>QJJF01000001.1:0-93004 GCA_003202005.1 Williamsia faeni
AAACGCCCACCGCGACCCCACCAACTCCCGCTCAACACCATCCAAAACATCAACATCACGAACCAACACCAACGAATCAGCAGCCACCGCCTCCAGAACCCGCACAAACCGACGGCCGATCCTGGCCGCTTCGTCCGCAGAGAACGCATCGGTGAGGTAGCGCAGCTTTGTTCTGATCGTGGAGTCGGCGAAGGTGATGATCGAGATCGGATAGTGCGTGGCATCAAGCACATTCGCGCCGGTCACCGCCATCCCATCGATGGAGGCGGCCGACCTCAGGCCCTCTTCGTCGACCGGATATGTCTCCAGCACGGAGAGTGAATCGAATGCGGCACCGGGGCCGACGACCGTGATGATCTCGGCAAGGCCGAGGTGGTGGTGATCGAGCAGGGCCCTCTGCTCGGTCTGCACGCGCGTCAGGAGTTCTGAGATGGTCTCGGATTCATCGATCACGATCCGGACCGGGAGTGTGTTGATGAACAACCCGATCATCGTCTCCACGCCCGGAAGGTCGGCCGGCCGACCAGAAACCGTGGTGCCGAAAACGACATCATCACGGTTCAACGATCGAGCCAGCAACAGTCCCCAGGCCGTTTGGATGACGGTGTTCAGGGTGATACCCAAACGAGATGACAGTTCCGCCAACCGGGCGGTGGTGGCCTCCTCGATCGTGACGTCCATGGTCTCGGCATCCGAGGACAAGGCAGTCGGATCCGCTATACCCGACAGCAGCGTGGGATCCTCGCTACCGCTGAAAGCATCGGTCCAGGCGCCGATTGCCGCCTGCCGATCCTGACGTGCCAGCCAGGCGAGGTACCCGCGGTAGGACTCGGTATTGGGCAGCGCCGCCGCATCACCGCGGACGGCATACAGCGTCAGCAGATCCTTGATCAGCAGGGGCATCGACCACCCGTCGATGACGATGTGGTGCGCCATGATCGAGAGCACGTGCCGGTCTCCCGTGCGAAGCATCATGAAACGGACCAGCGGTGCCGTGCCCAGATCGAAGGGACGTGCCCGTTCGGCGGCGAGTCGTCGCGCGACCTCCGACTCGGCCGTGGAGGCATCGAGATCGTGATCAATCCAGGCGACGTCGCCGATGTCGGAGATCACCTGCACTGCAACGCCATCGACGGTGGTGGCGAATGTGGCCCGCAACGAGTCGTACCGCGAGAGCAGCGCCCGAGCGGCGTCACGCAGCCGCGGAACATCTACATCACCGCCCAGTTCGAGCACCATCTGGACCACATACACGTCCGGTGCGTCGCCCTGCATCGTCGAGTGGACGAACAGTCCCGCCTGCAGTGGGGACAGCGGCCACAGATCCGTGATCGCCGGAGTCTGCGATTCGAGCCGATCGATGTCGTTCTGCGACAACCGGACCAGCGCCGCATCGGACGGGGTGAGCCCCCCGGCCGTATCGGTGACCGAATGGTCGGCGATCGATTGCAGCGCCTCGACCCAATAGTCGGCGATCAGCGAGACCTCGCCTCGCGTGAGGATGTCGCTCGGGAATGCGAAGGTCGCTGTCAGCTCGTCTCCGACGGTGATGGCGTTGATGTCCAGCACCGCGTTGGCGGGCATGTCCGCGTCCATCCGAACGTCCCCGAGTGTGGTGATGTCAGTTGCCGGGGTCCAGCCGATGCCCGCGACTCCGGCCGGGAGTTCCGGGGTCGATACCCGCCCGAGATAGTTGAAACTGATCTGTCCGGCCGGCCCGGCCAGCAGCTCACCGGCGGTCACATCGAGGTACCGCAGGACGCCGTATCCCAAACCCTGCCCGGGAACGCCCTTCAGCTGCTCCTTGACCAGTTTGACCGCGCGTCCGGCCTCAGAGGTGGCCGCAAACGCGTCATCTATATCGATCGATGAAAGATCCAGTGCGACTGGATGACTGGTGGTGAACCAGCCGACCGTGCGGGACAGGTCTGCGCCGGGCAGATGATCGGATTCGCGGCCGTGGCCCTCGAGCCGCAACAACAGCGACTGCGACGCGGTGCCCGTCTCACGCCGGCGTCGGGCCACGGCCAGCGCGAGGGCTGCGAGCAGGCCGTCGTTCACGTTGCCGCGGAACCTCACCGGCGTCGTTGTCAGCACCACATCGCTGACATCGCCGGGCACGGTCACCGAGATCTTCTCGGTCCGCGCCGCGACGTCGATCTGCGGGTCGAGTGCGCGGGCCCCGAGCAGTGGATCAGGTGTGGCGATCACACGCTGCCAGTAGTCGAGTTCATCTGCGTAGTCACCCCGAACGGCCTTGTCGGCGAAGAGGGTCGCCCACGTCCGCATCGAGGTACCTGTCGGCGGCAGGATGACGTCGGCGCCGGAATCGATCGCCATCGCAGCGGTGACGAGATCGGGAATGATGATCCGCCAGGACACTCCGTCGACGGCCAGGTGATGGGCTGCCACGATCATGCGCCCGGGTTCGGTCGAATCGATTGGTGCGAGCCGGACACACTGCAGCATGCGGCCATCGGCCGGTGACAGTCGATCGAGCGCGGCATCGAGGGCCCCGCGCGCGATCCGCTCGAGCTCACCGTGAGCGATCGCGGGGTCGTAGTCCACCCGTGTGATCAGCTCTGAGGCGTTCACACTGCCCGGTGGGGCCGTCTCGACGAGATGGCCGTCCCCATCATCGATCAGCCTGGCGCGCAACATGTCGTGGCGATCGATGACCGCCTGAACGGTCGCTGCGACGGCGGCGTCCTGGGCTGACGCCGGTATCTCCAGCACCACCACCTGCGAGAAACGGCGGTACGCACCGCCCCGCCGGATCATGAAGTGCTCGATCGGTGTGAGCGGCCGGGTACCTGTCCCGCCGCCTTCGATTTCACGCAGTGGCTCGACACCGGTGCCGGCCGGCCGGGCCACCGCGGCGAGAGCGGCAGCGGTTCGATGTTCGAAGACGTCACGCGGTTCGAGTACGAGCCCTGCGGCGCGCGCCCGGGATACGAGTTGGATCGAGACGATGCTGTCGCCTCCGAGGGCGAAGAAGTCATCGTCGAGCCCGACCCGCTCGACACCCAGCACGCCGGCCAGTACATCGGTGATGATTCGTTCGGCCTCCGTGCGAGGTTCGCGGTAGTCCACCGTGCTGGTACCCAGACCCGGCTGCGGCAGCGCGGCACGGTCGAGTTTTCCGACGGGCGTCAGCGGAACCGAATCGATCACCATGATCTCGGCCGGCACCATGTATTCGGCGAGCGTGCCGCGCAGGAATGCGGAAAGCTCTGCCGCGGTCACACCGGTACCGGTCAACGGCACCACATAAGCGACCAGAGCATTCGTCCCATCCGGCAGTTGGTGGCCCAGTGTCACAGCGAAGGTCACGTCGGGGTGCCGGGTCAGTGCCGAGTCGATTTCGCCGAGCTCGATGCGGAATCCACGGACCTTCACCTGGAAGTCCGTGCGGCCGAGATATTCCAGCGATCCGTCCGCACCCATCCGGACAAGGTCTCCGGTTCGGTACATACGGGTGCCCGGGACCGCCGAAAGCGGGTCCGCCACAAAACGATCCGCTGTCAGGTCCGGGCGCTGATGGTATCCCCGCGCCAACCCGACGCCACTGAGATACAACTCGCCCACCACGCCTCGGGGCACCGGCGCCAGGCGTTGATCGAGTACTCGGGTGGTGGCACCGCGAATCGGACCACCGATGGTCACGGCGGCATCGGGCACCAATTGCGCACAGTTCGACATGATGGTGGACTCGGTCGGACCGAAGCCGTTGAACATCCGCCGACCGCCGGAGACAAAGCGCCGCACGAGGTCCGGCGGGCAGGCCTCACCTGCGGTCACCACCACCCGCAGCTCCGGCAGCAGCGCCGGATCGACCGACTCGAGAACCGACGGGGTGATCACGGCGTGAGACACCCGCTCGCGCGCGAGCAGCAGACCGAGATCGTCACCGCCGAACACCTCTGGTGGTGAAACCACCAGCGTTGCAGCCGAACCCACCGCCATCAACAGTTCGAACACCGATGCGTCAAAGCTCGGCGAGGCCACCGCCAGCACTCGCGCCGACCCGTCGATCCGGTACCGCTCCCGTTGCTCGGCAACGAGGGCGGTCAGACCCGAGTGGGTCACCGCAACACCTTTGGGACGGCCGGTCGAACCGGAGGTGTAGATCATGTACGCGGTATTGTCCACCGACACCGGCCGCACGCGGTCGGCGTCGGTGATCGCGACCGACACCTGCCGACCGACCTCGTCCGCGAATTCAGGGTCATCGATCGACAGCCATTCCACGCGCCCGGAGGGAAGGTGTCCGTCTGCAGCACCCCGCAGGCCCACGCGGGCGCCGGCATCGCTGAGCATGAACTCGATACGGTCGGCCGGGTATTTCGGGTCCACCGGCACCCATGCCGCCCCCGTCTTCGCGACGGCCCAGATCGCCTCGACAAGCGCTGACGACCTCGGCAGTGCCAACGCGACGATCGACTCCGCCCCTACACCGCGCTCGATGAGGACTCGTGCCAACTGCGTTGAGCGCGCATCGAGTTCGCGATAGGTCAGCGCCTTCTCACGGGCGACCACGGCGACACCGTCCGGATTCGCCCGGACTGCCGCATCCAGGATTTCGGGCAATGTCGACGCATCCGGGACACCCGCGACAGACCCCTGCGAATCACCGAGGATGGCGCGACGCTCGACATTTCCGAGTATGTCGATGTCACCAACAGCGATGTCCGGTTGTCCGACAACCGCGGCGAGGACCCCGACCAGACGTTCGCCGAAGCGCTGCACCGTGGCCGATTCGAACAGATCGGTTGCGTAGGTGATTTCGACCGAGAGATCCCCGAGGCGTCCGGATCCTTCACCGAGCGCGACGATCTCCAACGACAGGTCGAATTTCGCCGGGTGCACACCTGATTCGTAGCGTTCGACCACCAGATCCCCGAGTTCGAATCGGGTGCGTTCCAGATTCTGAAAGGCCAGACCAACCTGGAACAGCGCGTGATGTGCGGTGGACCGCGCCGGCGCCAGAACTTCCACCAAACGCTCGAACGGGATGTCGGCATGTGCGAAGGCGTCCAGATCGACGGCCTTCGCCTGCGCCACGAGATCGGAGAAGCGACCGGCGGCATCGACATTCGTCCGCAACACCAGCGTATTCACAAACATGCCGACGAGTCCGTCGAGGGCTTCGGAACCACGCCCGGCGATCGGAGCACCGATGGCGATGTCCTCGGATCCACTCAATCTGGCGAGCAGTACGGCCAATGCGCTGTGCACCACCATGAACAGGGTCGCACCTTGACTGCGCGCGAGCTCATCGAGGCCATCGTGGAGTTCGCCGTCAATCGTCAACGCCGCCGCGCCACCGGCCCCGGACCAGATCGGTGGGCGGACATGGTCGAGAGGCAGATCGATTCGCTCGGGTAGTCCGGCCAGCTGTGCGCGCCAATAGTTTTCCTGTTCGGCCGCAACAGATGTCACGTCCGACTCGGAACCCAGCATCTGGCGCTGCCAGATCGAGAAGTCGGCGTACTGCACATACAACGGCGGCCACTGGTTGTCCGCACCGGAGGTCCGCGCAGCGTAGGCGGCCATCACATCGGCAGCCAGCGGCGACATCGAGTAGCCGTCGGCGCTGATGTGGTGGACCACAAAGACCAGTACCGACTCGTTCGGTGACATCCGCAACAGTGCTCCACGCACCGGAACCTCGGTTGTCACATCGAATCCCGCGGTGACCAGTGCGCTGACCCGCGTTGCCACCATCGTCTCGTCGAGGTCTTCGATTGTGAACCGGTCCGCGACCGACTGTGCCTCACCGATGAGTTGGTAGGGCGTGCCATCGGCGTGGGGGTAAGTCGTCCGCAGCGTCTCGTGCCGGGCCAGTACGTCCGCCACCGCCAACCGCAGCACGTCTGCATCAATGGTTCCGGTGAGGCGGATCACCAGAGGGATGTTGTAGGCCGCCGAGCCGGTGTCGAACTGGTTGACGAACCACATCCGCTGCTGGGCAGGAGACAACGGGATCCGCGCGGGGCGAACACACGGTTCCAACGGCGGCCGGCGGCGAGCCGTCACCGATCGGGTGTCGATTGTGGCCGCCAGGCGCGCAACGGTGGGAGACTCGAACAGTTCACGGATGCCGATCGACGCCGACAGGGCGTCGTTGATCCGCGCCACCGCGCGCATGGCGAGAAGTGAGTGCCCGCCCAGTTCGAAGAATGAATCGTCCACACTGACGCGGTCGACATCCAGCAGTGCCGCGAAGACGTCCGCGATGAGCTTCTCGCTGATCGTGCCCGGTGCCCGATACTCTCGGTCTCCGGCGTCGAAGGCCGGCGCCGGAAGCGCTCGTCGGTCCAGTTTTCCGCTGGGCGACAACGGGATCCGGTCGAGGGGCAGGATCTGCGCAGGCACCATGTACGCCGGCAGTCTGCGACTGACGAACTCGAGAAGTTGGTGTGGCTCCGGCGTCGTGCCCGGTGCCGGGACGACATATCCGACGACCGCATCGCCGGTCGAGGGATGCGAGTACAGGATCGCGACCGCTCGCGCGACGTCTTCGTGCTCGCTGAGCGCCGACTCGATTTCGCCGAGCTCGATCCGCAATCCGCGCAGTTTGATCTGAAAGTCGGTGCGCCCGAGGAACCTGAGCCCGCCGTCTGGCCTGACCACCACGAGGTCCCCGGTGCGGTACATCCGCGTGCCCGGTGTCAGCGGATCGGCGACGAATCGTTCCGCGGTGAGATCCGCACGGCCGTGGTACCCGCGGGCCAGCTGCACCCCGGTCAGATACAGTTCTCCGGGCACGCCGACCGGCACCTCGTGCAGCCGCGAATCGAGCACCCGTGCACCGGTATTGCGGATCGGACTACCGATGGGCACGACAGTGTCGGCGGCCGAGGTTCGATACACCGTCGATGTGACTGTCGCCTCGGTCGGGCCATAGGTGTTGTCCAGGACTGCCGAACTGTGGTCGGCCGCCCGCCGCACGAGATCGGCAGACAGTTCTTCGCCACCGATCGACAGATACCGCAACGAGGGCGGCAAGTCCGCCGTTGCCTCGGTGATGAACAGTTCGAGCATCGACGGAACGAACTCGAGGATCGCGAACTGGTACCGAACTGTCAGGTCCAGAAGATATCCGACATCAAGATGACCTTCGGGCCGCGCGATCACCAGAGTCGCACCCAGTTGCAGCGGCAGGAACAGTTCCCACACCGAGGCGTCAAATGTCACCGGCGTCTTGTGCAGCATCACATCGTCGTGGTCGAGGTCGTACCTCTCCCGCATCCAGAGCAACTGGTTGAGTACCGAACGATGCTCGACTGCAACACCTTTCGGATTTCCGGTCGAGCCCGAGGTGTAGATCAGGTAGGCGGTGTTCCGCGCCCGCAGCGGCGTGGGCCGGTCGGTGTCGGCGATCGGTCCGGCCGGGTGCCCGGTCAGGTCGAGCTCATCGATGACAACGATCGATTCGAAGACGGGCAGGTCGGCACGATCGCGTGTGGTGGTCAGGACGACCGCAGGCCGCGCGCTGGCCAGCACGTACTCGTTGCGTTCGTCCGGATGATCCGGGTCGATCGGCACATACGCGCCACCGGCCTCGAGGACCGCATAGATGGCGACCAGCATGTCGATCGAACGGCGAGCCGCCACCGCGACAGTGACCTCCGGGCCTACTCCGATGCCCACGAGGTGGTGGGCCAGCCGGAACACCCGCTCACCGAAGTCGCGGTAACTGATCTGCTCATCCTCGAAGACAACGGCGGTCCGGGAACCGTTGGCGGCCACCGCCCGCCGGAACCCGTCCACCAAGGTCTCATCCGGCATCGGACGAGAGTCCGAGCCGATCAGTTCGCGCTGCCCCGTCTCTTCGGGCAACAACAGCGGCAAATCGCCCACCGGCCGCGAGGGATCGGCGGCGACTGCCGCCAGCATCTCGACAAACCGACCGGCGAACGCCTCCATCGTTCCACGGTCGAACAGGTCCGTGGCATAGAGCAGCGAGCCGCGGATCCGGCCCGCCGAACCGTCTGCGTTGAACTCCTCGACCAGGGTGATGGTCAGGTCGAGTTTGGCGATCGCCGCCTCCACGTCGTCGATCACCTCGATCGTCACCCCGGGCAACCGGATTTCGGTGCGCTCGAAGTTCTGCAACATCAGCAGCACTTGGAAGAGCGGCGTGTAGGCCAAAGATCGGGCCGGACGCAGGATCTCGATCAAGCGGTCGAGCGGGACATCCGCTTCGCCGAGTGCTTGCAGATCAGTTGAGCGCACATCGGACAGGAATGCATCGAACGGCTGGTCCGGCGACACGACCGAACGCAGCACCAGGGTGTTGCCGAACATCCCGACCAGGTCATCAAGGGACTGTTCACCGCGACCCGCTATCTGGGTGCCGATGGACACGTCGTCCGTGGCCGCCAACCGCGACAAGAGCACCGCCAGTGCCGCATGCACTGTCATGAAGAGCGTCGAATTCGCATGCTGGGCATAGGCATTCAACTGCTGCGCGACGTCTGGGCTGATCTCGAATTCGACCAGGTCACCGCGGCCGGAAGGCTTGTCGGGTCGCGGGCGGTCCGCGGGCAACTCCAGAACCTCGGGAGATCCCGCCAGTGCAGCCTTCCAGAAACTGATCTGTCGCGCGATCAGACTCTCGGGGTCCGATTCCTCTCCGAGCATCTCCCGATGCCACAAGGCGTAATCGGCGTACTCCACGGGCAGTTCGGCGAACTCCGGATCGACACCCTGCATCCGGGCCGAGTACGCCAGCATCAGATCACGAACCAGTGGTGTCAGCGATCCACCGTCACTGGCGATGTGGTGAGACACCACCACCAGAACCCAACTGTCCTCCGCGAGCTGGAACAGGCGGGCGCGCAACGGTGTCTGCGAGGACACATCGTAACCCCGGGAGATGAAACCGGTGACGGTCGTCCAGAGCTCCGACTCCTCGACCTGCTCGCTCACCAGGGGCAATATCACCTCGGAAGCGGGCCGGATATCCTGCACCGGACCGTCGTCGGTGTCGGGGTACACCGTGCGTAACGGCTCGTGACGCCCGATGAGGTCGCCGAACGCCTGCTCCAGCGCACCGATGTCGAGACTCCCGCTGATTCGCAAGGCAATCGGCTGGTTGTAAGCGATAGATGTTGTGTCGAACTGATTTGTCAGCCACATCCGCTGCTGCGCGAATGACAGCGGCAAGACGTCAGGCCGCGGTCGGCGTTCGAGCACCGGTCTGATGTTTCCGCCACGGTTTGCCTCCACGCGGGCAGCGAGTTCGGCGACGGTTCTCGATTCGAAGATCTCCCGGACCCCACTGGTCGATCCGACTGCGGCGTTGAGACGGGCAACCGCCTGCGTCGCGATCAGGGAGTTGCCACCGAGTTCGAAGAAGTTGTCGTCGAGGCCGACCCGTTCGATCCCCAGCAGATCTGCCAGCGCAGACGCGACCACCAGCTCGGTCTCGGACTGCGGTTCGCGGTATTCCTTGCGTGAGGTCCCGATGGTCGGAGCCGGTAGTGCGGCACGGTCGAGCTTCCCGACCGGGGTGAGCGGCACCTCGTCGATCCGAACGATCTCCGCCGGAACCATGTAGGCCGCCAACGACTTCCCGACGAACGCTGTCAACTCGTCGGGGTCGATATCGGCACCCGGACGCGGCATCACATAGGACACCAGCGTCATGGAGCCGTCTGCCAGCTGATGGCCGATGGTGACCGAGAAACCGACCCCGGGATGGGCCGCCAGCGCCGAGTCGATCTCGCCGAGTTCGATGCGGAAACCACGGACCTTGACCTGGAAGTCGCTTCGGCCAAGGTATTCGATCACCCCGTTCGCGCGCCCGCGAACCACATCGCCGGTGCGATACAACCGGCTTCCCGGTTCGCCGAACGGGCTGGCCACAAATCGTTCCGACGTGAGCGAAGGCCGGTTGTGATACCCACGTGCCAGCCCTACCCCCGCGATGTACAGCTCGCCGGCCACACCGGCCGGAACCGGCCGCAGCATCGTGTCGAGGATGTGCGCGGTGACCGCGGGCAGCAGGCCACCGATCGAGACCGGTTCCCCCGGAAGGAGTTCCACCAGGCTGGTCACAACCGTTGTCTCTGTGGGCCCGAATCCGTTCATCATGCGGCGGCCGTCCCTGGCGACCTGGGTCACCAATTCCGGACTGACCGCTTCGCCGCCTCCCACCACCGTGCGCAGGTCAGTCAGTCCGTCCAGCACCAGGGTCTGCAGCACCGACGGCGTGATGAACGCGTGTGTCACTCCGGTGGTTCGCAGCCACTCCGTCAGCGGCTCACCACCGAATGCGTCCGGCGGCGCGATGACCAGCGGTATCCCGGAGCTGAATGCTCCCAGCATCTCGAACAGCGAGACATCAAAACTAGGGGTCGCCACAGCCAGCATTCGCGACGATCGGTCGATCTCACACCGGTCCCGGATCGTCTCGGCGAGACCGGACAAGCCGGAATGCGTGACCTCAACACCTTTCGGCCGCCCGGTCGATCCCGATGTGAAGATCATATAAGCCACATTGTTCGGCGCTATCGGACGCAGCCGGTCTGCATACCCGACCGGGTCTGCCGCCTCACCGGCGATCGCTTCCTCATCGGAACCGTCGCCGAGCACGATCCAATCAACCGAATCAGGCAGTACGGAACGAAACTCGGTCGTGGTGATCCCGCACGTCGCACCGGAATCGTCGAGCATGAACTCGATACGTTCTGCCGGATATCCGGGATCGACCGGAATATAAAAAGCTCCGGTCTTCGCCACCGCCCAGATCGACACGATCATGGACGCCGAGCGGGTGTTGGCAAGCGCGACACCGGATTCGGTACCCATGCCACGAGCGATCAAAATCCGGGCGAGTCGAGACGAGCGCTCGTCGAGCTCACGATAGGTCAGGGTGCCGTCGACCGCCACGACCGCAATCGAGTCCGGATTGAATTCGACTGCGGTGGATAGGATTTGCGCTAGTGTCGGAACCCTTTTCGCGGGCCGTGGTCGCCGTGTCCGGGCCGGCGGTCGACCGACCTTTCGGTTGCCCCGCCCCCCTCGAGCATTGCCTCCATGAGCTTCCTCGGTCATCCCCTGCTCCTCATTCGAGTGCCAGATTCACACGTACGCGCCGACGCATGCGCTGCGTCGGCGTTCAGATGCTGATTCCTGCCGCGATCAGAGCCCACTGAACTCGAAACGGCGGCGCCGGCGGTCGGTCGAACATGTCGACGATCGGGCTCAACCCCATTCCGACGTCCTCAGCTGCACCGAGTCGACGGTCATGAGTTCGACAGTCGCCTCGGCGTCCGCCGGGAATGCGGCCGGATTTCCCTCGCTGATCACGACTTGCAGATCTTCCAGCGATTCGCCCGTGACAGCAGGCAACTGGCCGGGCCGGATGAACACGTGGGTCACCCATTCATCGGCGAGCAATCCCATCAGGTCGGTCTCTTCGTCGGACGTCGGCACGACGACCGTGGCCCCGGCAGCTCCGGCGAGGAGAGCCTCGAACACGGTGACCGCAGGCGAGACCTCTGCGGTGGCCAGCAGTCTGGACTCGTAGTTCATTCCCAGGCGGTCTGTTTCGGCCGCAACCCGCTGTCCGAGTCGTTCATGCGACAGTTCGGCCCAAGTACCGGACTCCGGCACCAACAGTGCCGGGCTCGAGGGAACCAGAGGCCGAACGCGGTCGGCATAGGTGAACGGTCGCGGGTTGAATCGGCTCAACTGTCCCGGCAATTCGAAGAGGTGCTTCACGTCGGCATGCGCATTGCCCGCCTCCGACGACGGATCGACGCCGAACACGAGATCGGTTTTCGCGGGTAGTTCGGCATCGGTTGCCGGAAGCACCAAACCGGCTCCCGACTTCAGGACGGCCCACCACAGCGGAAGCGCCTCGCGCAGACATCCGGTTTCGACATGGACGAGTTGCCCGGGCCCATACCCGTACTCGGCCAGCATTCGCGCCAGCCGGTTCGCTCGGGCATCGAGTTCGGCAAACGTGGTCTCGCCCGCCCCGCCCACCATCGCGGGCGCACCCGGATCTGCTTCCACCGAAGCCTCGAACAGGGACAGCACCGTGCCTCCCCGGGATCCGCTGGCGACACCGTTCGGTTCGGCCACGGGCGTATCGATCACAGCGAGCGGCAGATCACCCACCCGGACATCCGGATCCTGCACGGCTGCAGTGAGAATCGAGGTGAAGTGTGCGCTGAAGGTGTCCACCGTGTCGTGGTCGAAGAGATCGACCGAATAGGTGAGTTTCATCGCCAGATCCTCGCCGTCGGCACGAGAGTCGTCGACGGTCAGCATCAAATCGAAATCTGCCGGATCGAACGGATTCTCCATCTCGGTGATCGTCAAACCCGAAAGTGCCAACTGAACCGAATCGAAGTTCTGAAACGACAGCATCGTCTGGAAGATCGGATGCATCGAAGCGTCACGATGCGGCGACACCGCATCGACCACGCTCTCGAAGGGGACATCGGTCATGCTGAACGCCTGCAGACTGACCTCCCTGGCGTGCTTGAGCAGATCGGTGAACGGTTCGGATTCCTTGAGCTGCAACCGCAAGGCCACCGTGTTCACCAACATCCCGACCAGGGAGTCGAGCTCGGCAGCGCCGCGGCCGGCATGCGCGGTACCGATCACCACATCCGCGCATCCCGACAACCGCGACAGAACCACCGACAGGGCGGAATGGATGATCATGAATCGTGTCACGCCCAAGCGCTGGGCAGTGTCGGCAAGACGGTCGGCAGCGTCCGCATCGAGCGAGAAGTGCACCGAGGCACCCACCCGGCTCGGTGTTGCGGGGCGCTCACGATCACGCGGAAGGTCGAGTTCAGCCGGAATGCCTTCGAGTTCGCGTTTCCAGAATGCGAGCTGAGCGCTTGCCACCGAACCCTCATCGGTGATCGACCCGGCGTAATCTCGTTGCCACAGTGCGTAATCGGCATACTGGACCGGCAGCGGATCCCACTGCGGCGAGGCGCCGTCGGTCCGGGCCGCATAGGCGGCCATCATGTCGCCGCCGAGTTGCCGGAGCGAGAACCCGTCGGCCGCGATGTGATGCACGACAACAGCGAGGACATGATCCCCGTCAGGCAATCGGAAAAGATTGAGCCGCAGGGGAACCGACGACGTGACATCAAATGGCCGGGTGACGAACTCGACCACAGAGTCCCAAACCCGGTCCTCCTCGATGTTCTCCATGCCGACCGATACACCGTGCTCGTGCCCCGCCATCACCTGCTGGCGGGGTACCCCTTCGACGTCCGGGTAGATGGTGCGCAGGACTTCGTGCCGCTCGATCACGTCGGCAACAGCCGCACGCAAAGCCGCGAGGTCGAGTGGACCACGCAGCCGCAACGCCAGCGGCATGTTGTATTTGGCCGAATCAGGCTCTATGCGATTGCTCAACCACATCCGTTGCTGCGCCAGCGCGAGCGGGATCACCTCGGGACGCGGGCGCGCGATCAGCGCGGGCCGCAGTTGTCGACGCGCGTCCGCGATCCGGCTCGCGAACTCCCCGACGGTGGGCGCGTCGAAGAACGTTCGGACCGGTATCTCCACACCCAGGACCGCTCCGATGCGCGAGGCCGTCTGGGTGGCCACCAATGAATTCCCGCCGAGGGCGAAGAAATCATCGTCGAGGCCGACCGGTGAACGATGAAGAATCTGAGAATATGCCGAGGCCACGACCTTTTCCAACCCGCTGCGTGGCGGCCGGTAGGCCTGAACCTCGATGACCGGGTCGGGTAGAGCGCCCCGATCGAGCTTTCCGTTGGCGGTGAGCGGAAGCTGGTCGAGCACCACATAGTGAGCCGGGATCATGTATGCCGGCACAAGTTTGGCCATTGCGCGACGCAGCTCTGTCCGATCCACGTGAGCACCGGGGGTGGGTACCAGGTACCCGACGAGATTGTCGTCGCGCATCAGCACCGCGGCGTTTCGCACGACCGACTGTTCGAGCAACGCCGACTCGACTTCACCGAGTTCGATGCGCAACCCGCGGAGTTTGACCTGGAAGTCGGTTCGGCCCTCGTAGATGATTTCACCGTCGCCCCGCTGGCGGACCAGGTCTCCGGTCCGGTACATCTGGGCGCCGACGTGCTCTGCATACGGATCGGCCACGAATCGGTCGGCGGTGAGGTCGGCCCGGCCCGCATATCCGCGTGCCAGTTGGACACCCGTCAGATACAGCTCACCGGTGACCCCTCGCGGAGCCGGATGCAATCGGGTGTCGAGGATCCGGGCACCGGTGTTGCCGACCGGCCGCCCGATCGGAACATCGATGGAGTGGTCGGTCACGTTGTCGTGGAACAATGCCTGAACCGCCGACTCCGTCGGACCATAGAGATTGTGAAGGGCGGTGTGTGGCAGTAGTTCGGCACATCGTCGCGCCGTGGCCGCGGGCAGAGCCTCGCCACCGGCGAACAGCATGCGAAGTGACGACAACTCCGGCACGTCGGTCGGGTATTCGTCGAGCTCGTTCAGGAAGACCGTGAGCATCGACGGTACGAACTGGGTCACCGTGACGCCGTGCTCGGCGATCAGCCGTCGCAAGTACGCCGGATCGCGATGACCCCCCGGTTCGGCAATGACAACCCTCGCGCCGGTCTGCAGCGGATAGAAGAGCTCCAGCAGCGAAACATCGAACGTCGCAGGTGTTTTGACCAGGACCACGTCCCTGTGATCTATCCCGTAGCGATCACTCGTCCAGGTCATCAGGTTCACGATCGCGCTATGACTGACCACGACACCCTTGGGCAGACCGGTCGATCCCGAGGTGAAGATCATGTACGCGGCATTGGCCGGCCGCAACGGCGACGTGCGCTCGGAATCGCGCACCGGAGCCGGCGAGTAACCCGCCAGATCAAGCGTTTCGACCTCGATCACCCGGACATCGATGGACGTCTCGAACGGCTCCCGCGAACTTGCCAGGACCATCATCGCGGCCGACGTCGAGATCGCCCGGTCGTTGCGGATCGCGGGTTGATCGGGATCGACCGGCGCGTATA
The DNA here is from genome assembly GCA_003202005.1 of Williamsia faeni. GTDB lineage: Bacteria > Actinomycetota > Actinomycetes > Mycobacteriales > Mycobacteriaceae > Williamsia > Williamsia faeni. The sequence goes on from QJJF01000001.1 coordinate 15,003, forward strand.
CGCCACCGGCCTTCAACACCGCATGAACGGCGACCAGATGATCGATCGAGCGCGGCAAGGCCACGACGACAACCTGCTCGGGTCCGACGCCGTTGTCGATCAGCCACCTCGCCAATCGATGTGACCGCGCGCCGAACTCCCGGTAGCTCAGCGTGCTGCCGTCTGCGACCACAGCGACCGCATCAGGCGTGCACTCGATCTGTGCGTCGAGGAGTTCGACCAGGTTTCGGCGTTCATCGGCCAGGCCGGGGCGGTCGTCACCGGGAATGAACTGCGAATCCTCTGACCCCAGGACGTCGACATCGGCGATCGCAGCCGAGGGATCGGCGACGACGGCCTCGAGCATTCGCACGAACCTGCTCGCGATCGCCGCCACCGAATCGCGGTCGAACAGATCGGTGGCGAAGGTCAGCCTGGCGTCGATATCTGTGGGCGAACCGATCAGTGTTGCGGATTCGGTGAGCGTCAGCTGGAGATCGAACTTCGCGAGCTCCAGATCGAGTTCGACCGGCGTCAGCGCCAGTCCACTCATCTCCATTTCGGCGGCATCCACGTTCTGGAACGCCAGCATCACCTGAAACACCGGGTGGTAGGACTCCGAGCGTTCCGGGTTGAGCGCCGTGACGATGCGCTCGAACGGGATGTTCGCATTGCTGAACGCGGCAAGATCGACGTCACGTACCCGTTCGACGAGTGAGCTGAACGACGAGGTCTGATCTACCTTCGTCCGCAGTGCGAGGGTGTTCACGAACATTCCGACCATCGCGTCGAGCGCGGCCTCACCTCGACCGGCGATCGGTGTACCGATGGTGATGTCGTCGCTGCCGGCCAACTTCGCCAGGGTGGCGGCCAGCGCGGCGTGCATCACCATGAACAACGTGGCGTTCTGGCTGCCTGCCAGATCGAGCACTGCGCGGTGCAGGTCGGCGCTGATCACGAAGTCGTGGTTGGCGCCGTGGTGGCTCGATCGGACCGGTCGCGGTCGATCCGTCGGCAGGTCGAGGGTTCCGGGTGCGTCGGACAGTGCGTCCACCCAGAAGTCGAGTTCCCGGGTGATCAACGCATCGGGGTCCTCTGGTGTCCCGAGAACCTTTTGCTGCCACACCGTGTAATCGGAATATTGGACCGGCAGTGGGGTCCACGCAGGTGGGACACCCGAGCATCGTGCGCTGTAGGCCTCGATCACATCGCGAGCCAGCGGTGCCATCGAGGCGCCGTCCGCACAGATGTGGTGGACGACCATGGCCAGCACGTGGTGCTCGGCGTCGAGACTGAACAGCCGTACGCGTAGCGGGACCTCCGCGGACACATCGAACGTCGACCCGGCGAGCTCCAACAGACCCGCCTCGAACTCGGCGTCGTCCTCCACCCGGACCTCGACGAGTTCGTGCACGACCTCACCGGGTGCGTGCACATGCTGGACCGGTGCGGACCCGTTGTTCGGGAACGACGTCCGCAACGCTTCATGTCGCTCGATCAGGTCACCGACGGCTGCCCTGAGCGCATCTGTCTGCAGTCGGCCGCGCAAGCGCACGGCGAACGGAATGTTGTAGGCCGCCGAGTCGGGTTCGAATTGGTTCAGGAACCACATCCGCTGTTGCGCGAATGACAGCGGCACATCGCCGGCGCCGTCACGCCGGACGAGTGGGAGACGCCCACCGCTGTCCGCCTGGGCGGCCAGCCGCGCGGCGAGGGCTTCGACGGTCGGCGCTTCGAACATGTGGCGCACCGATACATCTGCCTTCAGCTCTGCACCGAGGCGCGCGACCGCCCTGGTGGCGATCAGCGAGTTACCGCCGAGCGCAAAGAAGTCATCGTCGAGGCCGACATTGTCGATACCCATGAGCTCACCGAACACCGTTGCCACGATCTGTTCGACAACCGTTGCCGGAGCCCTGAATTCGATCTTTTCCATGACCGGGTCAGGTAACGCCTTCCGGTCGATCTTGCCGTTCACGGTGACCGGCAGCGACTCGAGGACAACGATCGAGGTCGGTGTCATGTGCGGGGGTAGTTGTTGCGTCGCGAAATGCTGCAGCGCGCGACGATCAAAAGTCTGTCCGGGTTCCATCACGACATACGAGACGAGTACCTCGCGCACCGGAGGCGGCTCATCGGCGGTATCGAGCGTGATGCCGTCGATCTGCTGCAGAAGGCGCACCACACCGGCGAACGGCCCGTCGTCGCTACCACGGCGATCACGTTCGGGCGGGGCCGGATGGTAGGTATGCACAACCGTCACCACCGAACGCACGGCCGGATGGCCGGCGAGCACGGCGTCGATCTCACCGAGTTCGATACGGAAGCCTCGGAGTTTGACCTGGTTGTCGGCGCGCCCGACGTACTGCAACTCTCCGGATGACGTCCAGCGCACGAGATCGCCGGTGCGGTACATCCGCAAACCGGGCTTGCTGTACGGGCTGGCGACAAAGCGGGTCGAGGTGAGCCCGAATTTGTTCATGTATCCACGGGTCAGACCATCGCCGACGATATAGAGTTCGCCGACCACCGCGACCGGCACCGCCCGCAAGCGGTCGTCGAGGACAACCAGACTCAGACCACGCACCGGAGCACCGATGGTCGGTTTGAACGCACTGGTGATCGGCGGTGTCACCGACGCGATGATCGTTGTCTCGGTCGGACCGTAGGCATTGAACAACCGGGTGCGCTCGAACCAGCGGGCGGCAACTTGCGGCGGCAGTGCCTCACCGGCGCTGATCACACATTCCAGACTGTCGAGCCCATCGGGCTCGAGTGATCCGAGCGCTGCCGGAGTGATCACCATGTGCGTGATCGATTGCGCGCGAATGAAGTTCGACAACTCCTCGCCGCCGAAAACACCGACGGGCGCCAGCGCGAGCGTGCCGGCCGACGACAGGGCCAACAGTTGCTCGAAGACCGACGCGTCAAAACTCGGTGATGCCACCGCCAGGGACCGTGATCCGGCCCGGACCTGATAGAGATCGCGCATATCGGCCGCGATGTTGGCCAAACCCACGTTGCTCACCACAACGCCCTTGGGAAGCCCGGTCGATCCCGAGGTGTAGATCGTGTACGCGATGCTGTCGGGTCGAACGATGCCGGTGCGATCGGCGTCCGATACCTGGTGGGCGGGGTGATCGGCGACCACCGACGCCACGATGTCGTCGTCGAGGACGATCCAGTCCACGGAGTCGGGTAGCTGTGAGTGCAGTTCGCGAACGGTCAGTCCCCAGCGAGCATGGGAGTCGGTCAGGATGTGGCTGATCCGATCGGCCGGATAGGCGGGGTCGACGGGAAGGAACGCACCGCCCGCCTTTGCGACTGCCCAGACCGACTTCACGTAGTCAACCGATCGCGGCAGCGCCACTGCGACCGGCATCTCCGGACCGATGCCTCGCTCGATCAGGAATCGCGCAAGCCGATTGGACATCGCGTCGAGGTCTCGGTAACTCACCTCGCCGTCAACGGTGCTCAACGCCGGTTGGTCCCCGGCCGTCGTCACCGCCTCGGCGATCAGATCGATGAGCCGCTGCGGTTTCTCGCCCACGACACCGCGAGCGGGCACAAAGCGAGCCCGTTCCGACTCGCTGACCAGATCGATCTCACCGACAGACGAATGCGATGGGCGCTCGATGAAAAGCTCTAGGAAGTGGACGAAACGATCACGGTGAATCCGCAAGCCGTCTGCTTCGTATCGCTGCGGGTTGGCCTCGAAGTCGATGTGCATCTCGGTGGTATCGGCACCGTGATAGATGTTCAGGGCCAGATCTTCCACCGGACCGGTGGCCAGCACGTTGAAGTGGCCGGACATCGGCCCGAGGTTCAGCTCGTTGTGGAAGAGCATGATGTTGACCGACGGGCCGAACAGACCGAGCCGGGTCCTGGTCTCGCCGGCATCGCGGCGAATGTCCTCGTACCGATACCGCTGGCGCCGCAGGGCTCCGGTCAGTTCCAGCTGGGCCTGCGATACGGCGTCGCGGATGGTGGCGTGGGACGGCAACTGCAATCGCAATGGCACCACGTTCGAGACCATGCCGCCCGAGCGACGCAGCGCAGCGGTGGTGCGGGCCGACACCGGCAGACTCATCACGATGTCGTCGAGTTCGGTCATCCGAGCCAGAAAAGTGGCGAAAGCCGCGACGACCAGCGGTGCGACGGCGCTCTCCAGGTCGACCGCACGTTCCTCGAGCTTTTTGATCAGCGAGGACGAAATCGCGCCACCTGCAACAAGGGCGGGCGAAGAGATCGGTGCGGCGGACTCGGACAGCGACGGTGGATCCGGCATCTCACGCGTCTTCTCGGCCCAGTACGCCCGATCGTTGACAAAGCGCTCCGAATCCCGATACTTCGCATCCTCGAGATACACGCCGTAGAGATCACTTGCTTTCGACGGCGGCGGATCGTCGCCGGCGACCGCGGCCGAATAGAGCTCGGCCACCCGGCGCGTGATTGCCATCGCGCCGAAGCCGTCGAGCGCGACGTGATGAATCCTGTTGTACCAGTAGAAGTGTTCGGTATCGAGTTGCAAAACGTAGGCGACCACCAGGCGATCGGTCAGGATGTCGATCGGTGCACTGTATTCCCCGGTCATGAACGACATGGCCGCAGCGACCGGATCATCCTCATCGCGTAGATCGACGTACGTCAGCGCGTCATCGATCTCGCGGTCGACCAACTGGTACAGGTCCCCGTCTTCCTCCGTCAGGCGCAAAAAGCCCGACCCGAACTCCTTGCCCGCACCCACCATGCAGTCATTGAGCAATCCCACATCGAGGGCACCGCGGAGCTCTACGTACTGCGCGATCGCAATCGGGACGTCACCGGCCAGTTCCTGGGCGAACCACATTCCGCGCTGTGCAGCAGAGAGCGGGAACCGCCCGACCTTACCTGCGTCATCAATGGCGTTGGCTTCGGTCTGCGTGAGCCTGCTCCCTCCTGCGGCATTCAAGATCTACTCCTGATCGCGACACGACCGGTGCTCAGCTAACGTACCGCCGAGTGACCAGTCAGCTGGACAAAACCGAAACGCTATTCCTGCTTCAATCTTTCCGGATCACGCACTCGACAACACCGCTTTAGGCTGAATTTTCAAGCGAATGAACGACATAACCCGCGATTGGAGCAAGACGTACATATGACCATATCGAGCGCTCCGATGCGGACGTTACATGCCGGTGGTGAGGCGGGGAATCGCACAATCGAGAGTGGCATGCCTCGGCTTAAGTTTTGCTGACAAAACCATAGGTTTAGTTATGCAACTTAATGAGTACTAGGTAGGTTTGCTGACAAAAGAGAAATTGCCAGATCAGACGGCGAATGGAGCGCCGATATCGCCCTCGTCCATCGGATCGGAATCTCGCTTTTCGCCTATAGCGCTCGAATCGGACATCCCGGTGACGTCGGCGAAATCGGCCCAGACACGGCCCAAGGCTCCGGATACGACGGATGCAACGATCTCGTGATCGGATTCGGTCGCCAGTTCCGGTAAGCGGGCGAAGATGGCGGCCACCACGGCGGCCCCGTCGTCCATCTGCTGACTTCGGGTCACAGTGATCAGCTGATTGACGACATCGGACAATTCGCGGTAGCACAGGGCACGCTGGCGGTAACGGGTGACAATCCGTTCCGGAGTGGTCGAGGAGACACGTGCGAGAGCAGCCACGAGCTCGACCGGCCGCACTTTCGCCGAGTCAGCGCCGCCGTTGTCGCTGGTTGTCGTCGTCTTCGCTGGTTGCGCGTTCGAACCAGGAGGCGTCAAAGTCATACTCACATCGACCCTTCGATCCCCGAATTGGCCACAACTGCCACTTCTATACCAATCTTCACAGGCGGCACCGTACAGACCATGGGACCGTGTCCAATCGTTACCGGTTCGCCATAGGCTTCGTGACATAGTCGCGTGCAATCACCCGATCGGCAACCTATACAGCAAACGGCGCGTGTAGCCAGGCTACACGCGCCGCCTTCATACACTGTCAGCTGGACGAGGAATCCGACTCCATCGCATCGATCAGGCTCTGTGGCCGCAGGTCGGTCCAGTTCTCGTTCACGTAGTCGAGGCACTCTGCCCGCGACGCCTCCCCGAAAACCTTGCGCCAGCCGGCGGGTACATCGGCGAACGTCGGCCACAGGGAGTGCTGGTTCTCATCGTTGACGAGCACCAGGAACCGACCGTCTTCGTCATCGAAGGGATTGCTCATACGTCTGCTGTCCTAACTCGAAGGGATGTCCGGCGGTGCCGCCTGCGCGGACCACCGTCACTGGGTGACAATTCCAGAGTTTCGGCATTTCCTCCAGGCAGCTTGTGATCGGTCAAGGCCTTCGCAGCGTTTCGACGAACAGCCGACAGTGCCGCCGCGAAGCCGTCCGGCCCGGAATCCGCCAGACCCGGAACACTCGTCATCAAAGCCATCGCGATTGCCGAGTCCTCGAGTGCGGCCGGCGAACATGCCTTCAGGTTTCCGAGGAGCTTGCGAGCCGCCATCGCCCGGGACCGGAGCTCACTGAACAACAGGATCGCGTCACCTGAACCGACCGCCGTCGTCGTCGGCCAACGTTGACCTGCGATATCGACGAGTTCGGCAAGACGAAGCAAGTCAGGGTTGGACGGGACCAACCGAAGACCGGGCGTCTGGCTCGTATTTCCGGAAGCAAGTTGAACATGCACGCTGTTCTCCTCCCACTGCCCCGAAGGCGCATTAGGACATCGTATTCCAGACGTTGCCACAAGATCTCCGAACGACCTAGCGTTCGCCTGCGATGTCATTCGAACGAATTGACATTCAACTCGACCGATTTCAGCTTCTGTGCCTATATCGTGACCGGGTAGCCAATGCGTTACACGGGTATCGACATGAGTATCTGTCGGATAAGTTCGTGAACATCACAGGCCCGATTCCACCGGATTCATCAAGCGACAACAGGGGACCCGATCATGCGATCCACGCGGGAGCGCCACAGCGCCGGCAATGCGGACGCACCGCCGCTCGGCGATGGACCGGCATGGCCGCAGGACAAACCTCCGCCTCCACCGATTCAGGCGGTCGACCCCACCGGGGCCGCGGTCGTGGTGGAACGATTGGTCAAACGGTTCGGTGATTTCACCGCGGTGGACGGCGTCAGCTTCACGGTTCCCACCGGGTCCGTGCTGGGTCTTCTAGGGCCCAACGGTGCCGGTAAGACGACCGTGGTGAACATGCTGTCCACGTTGCTGGCGCCCGACGGTGGAAGCGCCCGAATCGCCGGCTTCGATATCGTCAAAGATCCTGCAGCCGTCCGCAAATCGATCATGTTGACCGGCCAGTTCGCAGCCCTGGACGAATCCCTGACCGGCCGGGAGAACCTGATCCTGTTCAGCCGGCTCATGGGTCTGACGAAGGTCGCGGCCAAACAGCGCGCCGATGAACTCCTCGAAGCATTCGCGCTCACCGATGCGGGCAATCGCCGGGTCGCGAAGTTCTCCGGCGGTATGCGGCGCCGGATCGACATCGCCTGCGGCCTGGTCGTCCGACCGGAGGTGGTTTTCCTCGACGAGCCGACCACGGGACTCGATCCGCGGAGCCGGCAGGACGTATGGGACATGGTCACGGCTCTGAGCAATCAGGGCATCACGACGCTGTTGACCACCCAGTACCTCGAAGAAGCGGATCTGCTCAGCGACCAGATCGTGGTCATCGACCGGGGCAGCGTCATCGCCGAGGGCACCGCGGACGAACTCAAGACCCAGGTGGCGGGTACATACTGCGAAATAGTTCCGAGCTTCGCCGGCGACATCTCACGTATCGTCGAACTGCTGGCCACGGTTGTCCCCCACGAGCAGATCCGGGTCGATCAGACCAGGAATTCGGTGACCGTCCCAGCGGACGGATCGAGCACACTCATCGAAATCGTGCGTCGAACAGACTCTGCGGGAATCGAATTGACCGATGTCGGCCTGCGGCGGCCATCGCTGGACGACGTCTTCCTCAAGCTCACCGCGGCACCGACAGAAGGCGAGTGACCCGGTGAACCTTGCGCTCACGTCACCGATGATCGTCTCTGGCACCGCGCCGCGAACCCGGCCGTTCGATCAGTTCATGGCACTGACTTCGCGTGCGCTGCTGACGATGAACCGGCATTACGAGTTCTTCCTGTGCATGACCGCACCGGTCTTGCTCACCGCGTGCTTCTATGTGCCGCTGCGAACCATCATGAGCGATTACATCGGCGTGGATTACGCGCAGTACCTGATGCCGGTCATCTGCCTGCAGTCGGTCGGATTTGTCGCGACCTCGGCCGCCATGCGATCGGCGATGGATTTTGACAGCGGCGTCTCGGCCCGCCTTCGCAGTCTGCCCTTACCGACAGCCGTCCCGATCCTGTCGAGGCTCGCGGCCAACACGGTGCTGTTGGTGGTGTCGCTGGTGTGGGCGGGCCTGTCGGGACTCGTGATCGGCTGGCGCCCAACGGAAGGTGTGGCGAATACGATCGGATTCTTCGCAACCGCGTTGGTGATCGGCATTCTCCTGGCCTTCGGCGCCGACGTCATCGGAGTTCTGATGAAAGACCCGAAGGCCACCAGCCAGGCGCTCGCGCTACCGCAGTTGATCCTCGGCATGCTGTCCACCGGATTCCTCGCCGAGAACCTGTTTCCCGAATGGATCCAGCCCTTCGCCCGCAACCAACCGGTCTCGCAGTTCGCCAACGTGTTGCGCTCGTTCGACGAGGGCAATCCCACGTGGGCAATCGCATTGCCCGCAACGCTATGGGCAGCCGGCATCCTGGTGTGCGCATACGCCGGCGCAGCGTTTGCCGCCGTGCGGAGCCACCATGGATGACGCGACGAGGACGACGGATCAGCCGGCCACCCAGGTGTCCAGGCCACGCCACCGGGCGGCCGATTCCGCCGACCTGAATCACTGGTGGCGTCGCGACGGAGCACACGACCGGCATCAGTTCGCCGGCAGGAATGACGACGGCTCCACCGCCCATCCCGAAGTGCACTTTCCGGGGACCGGTGCGGTACGTGCTGTCGTCGATCCGTGGCAAGCCATCGAGGACGTCGATCCCGCCCGGCTCGCGGCAGAGCACGGCCCGCATCACCAGTACGACAACATCGACGAGTTGGACGCCTCGAGCACTGCACTCAAGACGATCTCCAACCCTCGATCAATCAGTCAGCCGGGCCGGCACCGAGCCCCTGCCGACGAAAGCGACTCCGGTGATCCCGACAGCGATACACGCCGCGGTGAGACCCCCGGCGGGCCCCCTCACCACCGGCCCCCAACCCGTACCGCACTTGCGGTCGCGACCACGTTCCCACTCGATATCCATACCGCTGAACAAGGGACGGCGGCGTATGCCCGCCAGACCAAAATTCTGTCCGGACGGCAGATGCTGGTGTGGTTGCGGGATCGCCCGACCCTGTTCCAGAGCCTGATGTTCCCAGCCCTCAGCATGATCATGTTCAAAGTCGTTCTGGGGGATGCCGTTTCCACCTTCACCGGACAAAACAGCGCATACGGCACCGTTCCCCTCGTGATCCTCGTCGCCGCCATGTTCGGTTCGCTGGCCGCAGGTGTTCAGCTCATGCAGGAACGAAGTGCCGGATTACTGACGAGACTCTATGTGATGCCGATCCATCGCGGCGCCGATCTCAGCGCGCGCCTCATCGCCGAGATGGCAAGGATCCTGCTCGCAGCCGTTGTACTCACCATCGCGGGGTTCGCGATCGGATTCCGGTTCGATCAGGGATTTTTTGCAGGTGTCGGGATCTACGGTGTCGCTTTGCTGTTCGGGATCTCATTCTCGACACTTGTTCTTGCGCTTGCACTGACGAGTTCGAACATCCCGTTGGTTCCACTGATGACACTGGTGTGCAGCCTGCTGATGTTCTTCAACTCCGGATTCATACCGACTATCGCCTATCCCGCCTGGCTGCAGCCCATCGTTGAGAACCAACCGATGTCCTGCGCAATCGAAGTCATGCGTTCGCTGGCGGTCGGTGGTCCGATCGCAGAGAACCTCATCAAGACAATCGCCTGGAGCATCCTGCTCGTCGCCGTGTTCGCCTATCCCGCCATTCGCGGTTACCGACGCGCCGCGTCGTCGCCGAACGGCTGAGACGCGGTCAGCGGGGTCTCACTCCGTCATATTCAGGGACGCAATGACTTTCGTCGGTTCGATCCAGATCACCACTTCGCCCGGCACACCGTTGCGGTCGCCGAATTCACGGGCCCGATCGGCACCCATGTAACGGCCTCCACAGGCGGTGGCGATCCGGTGCACCTCGGGCAGATCGTCGCTGACGCGGGCGATCCCCTGCACCTGGACGAAGCCGTAGGGCGGCTCGGGCAAGTCGACGCACAGCACAACGCGACCGTCCCGGACGACCGCCTTACCCTTGGCGGTGTCCGCCGCGGTGTTGAATGCCAATCGATCTCCGTCGATCACAAACCAGATCGGCACCACCAGCGGCCTGCCATCAGATGCGGTGTATCCGAGGTGACCGGTCTTCGTTCCCTCTTCGAGAAACGTCCGGATCGCGGGATCAGAAAGTGAGGTCATCGTTTCACGGTACCGACGATTCGCCGGGCGATGTCGACGTTTGTCAGGCTCACGCGATCTGATCGGCGATGTATGAGGCCACCATCATCACCGTTGCATGCGGTCCGCTCGACCCCGCGGTCGGCAGAATCGAGGCATCGAGAACCCGCAGACCCGACACCGCGGTGACGCGACCGAGCCAGTCCGTGTCGACCCCCATCGGGAGGGTTCCCCACGCATGTTGAGAGGTGCGGACCACCGAGTCGATCACCGCTCCGCCGCCACTGCGCTCCACCAGCGCGGCAAAGCGCGGACCGTCGAGCATCTCCCGGACGCGCTCTGCCCACACCGCGAGTTTCTCGCGATCGGATCGGCTCACCTCCCCCAGATCGACAACCAGACCGCTGGTCAGATCCCAGGCGATCGACCCCGGTTCCCCGGTATGCATCAGGGCCACCCCCATGGCCGGTCCCGTCGCCGGGACACCGGAGATGAAATCCGCGAAATCGCCGTTATAGCAGCGTATTTCGATTCCATCGTCGGTGTGCAGCACCGACTGCAACAGTGCCCGGGCGGCAGGTGCAGGTGGTGTTGCCGGCGTGAACCGGACAAGCACCTCTCGATGCTCCCAGACCCCGATACTCTGTGCACCGACGATGCCCGAGCGGGCCAGGAGCTGCGCGGTACCCAGCGTGCCGGCGCACAGGATCACCTCATCGGCGGCGATGACCTGCTCTCCGACCACCACAGCGGTGATCCGGTCTCCCGAACGGCGCAGTCCGATCACTTCGCTATCGGTCAGCAACTGCAGATTCTTCCGGCCTTCGATGCGCTGCGCTATCGACTCCGCGGCGCTCCGGCGCAGCCAGCCATCACGGTTCGATCGAACGCGTACCACACCGACATCCGGCCAGGGCCCCGTTGAATCACCGAAACCCTGGTCGTGCCAATGATTTTCGAATGCCCGCGCATACTCGTGGAGTTCGTCGTCGGCAAACGCCGCCACGTGCATACTGCCGCCACCCGCCTCACCGCCGTCGAGCCGGTCGTAGGCAGCCGCAATCTCCTGCTGCGGCCACGGCCAACCGGCAAAATCTGACTTGTGCCAGCGCATGAAGTACCCGCCGTTGACGGCCGACGATCCACCGAGGCCCCGGCCACGGGGCAGGTCGAAACCCTGGCGGCTCGGATAGTGGACCGCACGCTGCGACCCCGCTTCGACAGGAAGTCGATCAAGCCTCAACTCGGTCGCTGCGGCCTTGTCCCCACCCGCTTCCAGCCACAGCACCCGGCGAGCAGGATCACGCGAGAGACGTTCGGCCACCACGCATCCGCTGCTTCCGGCACCGACAACGATCACGTCCGCGCCACCCGGCATCAATCCGAGATCGCGCCGCGGAAACCGCACTCACCCGGCAGCGCTGGGCGCGGCCTGCGGACGTGGCGGAACGACGGCCGTATTGCCGATCTGTGGATACAACGCTTCCATGCTGCGCCCGGTCAACGCACCCTGCCAGAGCCCGGTTCCGTAGGCGAGGTCGTCGAGGCGCTTGAGAACCATGAACCGCCACCAGCCGACCCGGGCCCCCGGTTCGGGGTTCACCAGTTCGAGGCGCACCCATTCGTAGGCGGCCTCACCCACCGCGACCGCAAGAAGCAACGTCCGGAATCGCTTGGACACCAAGGCAAGTAGGAATGACAGCGGCCAATAGTGCCGGCACATCGCCGACGCCGACTGCAGGAGTCCGAACCCCACCGACTGTGCGGTGAGCTTGGCAGCCATCCGGGCCGCATCGGGCATCGACGCCACCCGGCGATGCAGGCGCCCGCCGACCACACCGAAGACTGCCAGTGCAACCAGCACGCCCCAACCGGTGCCGGTGACCAACGCCGCCATCGCTGCCGCCATCGGCATGGTCAATGCCAGCGGCGCGGCCATCCCGGGGTGGCGGCCGGACAGCAGTGCTGCCCCGGTGCCGTAATACCGCTTGCGATCCAGGCTCGTCGAAAGCCGCTGCCGGTGGTCGTGGGCAACGGTGGCGACAGGGTCGTAGCGCAGCGTCCAGCCATGCTGGTGCAGGCGCCAGCATAGGTCGACATCCTCGGCGACTTCCATCGACTCGTCGAATCCGTCGAAACAGTTGCGCCGCACAACCATCGCTGCACTCGGTACATATGGGATACGCGACCGGGGCGCAATCGGGCCCTCACGCCAGCCCATGTCGAGCGACGAGCACAACGCCTCGTACCGCGACATCGCGCCACCGCCGGGGTCGAGTGCGACGATCCGCGGCGCCACCAGCGCCACCTTGGGGTCGGAGAAGTGGCCGAGGAGCTTGGTCAGCCAGTCGTGTTCGGGAACCACATCCGAGTCTAGAAACGCCACCAACTCGGTGGTGGACTCGGCAGCGCCACGATTGCGCGCCGCAGCCGGACCGCAGCTCCTCTCATTGCGCAGCACCGTCGCACCGGCCGCCGTGATCGGGATCGCCGAGCCGTCGTCGACCACGACCACCTTGTGGCCGTCGAGCACGGACAGCAGCCGATCGATGCCGGACTGGTTGTCGCGCACGGGAATCACCACGGTCACATCGGAATCCGTGGGACCGAACATCGGCCGCGGATGCCCCACTCCGGCATCGAGAAGTTTGCGGGCAAGCCGCGAGGTGAGCTGATCGCGGACGGTCAGGCGGCCGTCGGCGTCGAGGAGATTGCCGGCGACCTCGGACAGGTTCAGCAACCGCAACGGCGAGCCACCGACGATATGGCGGCGGTCGGACGACACCGTGCAATGGGAGTCGATCTGCACCTGGAATCCCACGGGCGGGAACTGAGCAGCCGGGTCCACCGGCGCAGCGATCACTCGCTCGTCGGGACGGTTGTCTTGCTCCGAGATCACCGCAGCATTCCGTTCGCATCGGCCTGCCACAGCTCGAGAGCTTCGGAAAGTTTCGCGGCCATCTCGTTCAACATACGCCCTCCATCGGCCGCCGAGGCCGCCATCGGGTCGCCGAGTACCCCATTGTCACTCACTGCAACCACCCCACCCGCCCGCATCGGTGCCATCAGCTCCGCGACCGGAGTCACATTGCCGGGAACCATCTCGTCCGCACGTACGGCATGTGGTGAAATGTGAAGCAGGAGCGATGTTTCGGTGTAACCCGCGTGTGCATCGCCACCCGCCGTGGCACAGGGAAACCAAGCGACGTCCCGTCCTTCCGAACGTAGCTGCGTTACCGCGGACACCAGGGTCCGGCCGTTGCCGCCGTGGCCGTTGACGAACAACACCCGGGGAGCCCACCGGCAAGCACTTCGACCGTACTCGACCAGCACCGAATGCAGAACCTCCTGACCGATCGAAATCGTGCCGGGGAAGCCCTCGTGTTCACCCGCGGCGCCGTAGTTGAGCGCAGGGGCGAGCAGGAAGTTGCGACCTTCGGCGTCCGAACCCCCGCCGCCGCCGGATCCAACCGCGACCTGCGCGACGGCCACCGCTATCCGGACGTCGGTGTCGAGTGGCAGGTGTGGTCCGTGTTGTTCGATGGATCCCAAGGGGACGATAACCGTTGCTGATCGCTCGTCCAGCTCGGTCCAGCTCCGGAATCCGAGCTCGCCCGCCGGTGTCATTCCGATCATGTTAGTCCGTATCGGGCAACGCTTGAAGGGTTTACCGCCCGAGCAATCGCTCGGTACCTGGTTTACTGGGACACCGACCGTACCTGGTTACGAAACGCGCCCGCGACACGCGGGACAAGAGCATTCAACGATGAGGGGCAGCGAATGACTAAGAACGGGCCGCTGAGCGGGACACGGGTGATCGAGTTCGCGGGGATCGGGCCGGGACCGCACGCCGCGATGATGCTCGGCGACCTCGGAGCCGACATCGTGCGCATCGAACGTGCCGGAAAGCTTCCCGCCGAAGGTGAGGTCGCCGACCAGCTCCTGCGCAACCGGACCATCGTCGAGGCGAACCTCAAGGATCCCGTCGACAAAGAGGCGATCATGAACCTGATCGCCAAGGCCGATGTGGTCATCGAGGGCTTTCGGCCCGGTGTCACCGAGCGCCTGGGTTTCGGGCCCGAGGACGTCGCGAAGGTCAACCCGCGCATCGTCTACGGCCGGATGACCGGTTGGGGGCAGGACGGGCCCTTGTCGCTCGTTGCAGGCCACGACATCAACTACATCTCGCTGACCGGCCTGCTGCACGCTGTGGGCCGGGAGAACGAGGTTCCCACCCCTCCGCTCAACCTCTTCGGTGATTTCGGTGGCGGATCGATGTTCCTGGTGCAGGGCATCCTGGCGGCACTGCTCGAACGCGAGAAGTCCGGCAAGGGCCAGACCATCGATGCCGCAATGGTTGACGGCGTCTCGGTGCTCGGCCAGATGATGTGGGCTTGGCGCGGCACGGGCTTCTGGCAGGACAAGCGCGCGGCAAACCTGCTCGACACCGCCGCACCCTTCTATGACGTCTACGAGACGTCCGACGGCAAATACTTCGCTGTCGGGGCCATCGAACCGCAGTTCTATGCGCTCCTCATCGACGGCATGGGTCTGGCCGACGACGCGACGTTGCCCCACCAGCTCGACAGTTCGCAGTGGCCCGCGATGAAGGTCAAGTTCGCGGAGGTGTTCAAGTCCAAGACCCGCGACGAGTGGACCGCGATCTTCGACGGCACCGACGCCTGCGCGTCCCCCGTGCTCGACTGGAACGAGGCCACCGAGAACAAGCACCTCGTTGCCCGCCAGACACTCATCGAACTCGACGGTGTCACGCAACCTGCTGTGGCCCCGCGCTTTTCGCGGACAGTCCCGGACACCCCGGCCGCGCCGGCCCGCACCGCGACCGACCCGGCGACCCTCTGGCTCGACTGACCGACCACACAAACGAGCCGGTTGTACGAAGACGAGCCGCGTATATGTGGCTCGTCTTTGTACAACCGGCTCGTTTGTGTTTTCTAGACCTTGGTCGCACCCATGTCCACCTCGATCGATGACGCGGTAATGAACCTGGCCTTCTTCGAGCACAGGTACATCACCGCATCGGTGATGTCGCCGGACTTGGCCATCCCGGAGAGGATCGGCTCGAAATGTGCCCGGTATTGCGGCATCTCGAAGACCGCCAGCGCGTCGGTGTCCTCGATGCACATCGGGGTGTCGACACCGTAGGGGTGCACGGTGTTGACGCGAATCCGGTGTTGTCCCAGTTCTTTTGCCGTGGTGTGCGCCAGCCCCACCAGCGCATGCTTGGACGCCGAATAGGAGGCCTGCATCGGCATCGCCTTGATCCCGGCCACCGAGGAGATGATCACGATCGAGCCGCCGTTGCCGGCCTCGATCATGGCCGGGATGGTTGCCTTGAGCGTCTTCCAGGAGCCGTTCACGTTGATGTCGATGACGTCGGTGAATTGACTTTCGCTGAGGTCGGCTACGCCGCCCCAGGTGAGGACACCGGCGTTCGCGATCACGTGGTCGAGGCGTCCGAACTGGGCCACCCCATCGGCGACGAGCTGTTGCTGGGCAACAAGATCGCGCGTGTCGGCCTGCCGGGCCAGGATGCTCCCACCGGCCGCTTTCACCAGGCGGACCGTCTCCTCGAGATCCTCCGCGGTGGCTGCCGGATATCCGGTGGCGGTGACCGATCGGCAGACATCGAGTCCGATGACGGCAGCACCCTCCTCTGCGAAACGAATCGCGTGACTGCGGCCCTGCCCGCGGGCGATACCCGTGATGTAGACGACCTTGCCGTCAAAATCTCCCATAGACGAACTGTAACGTGTTCTAGTCTCGTTTGCCCAGAGTCTCCGAATACAAAACCACCCGTTCCGGTCGGGCCCACATGTTGTGCAACAGGTGGCTGTGACCGGAACGGGTGGTCGTGTTGGCGTGGCTAGACCTTCGGTGTACCGAAGCTCTGTTCGAAGCCCTCGGGGATGATGATGTCTTCGCGGCTGAGCTCGTGAATGCTCTTGCGTCCCAAGCCCATCAGCGCCGAGTCGATACCGCCGCGCATGATGTCGAGGACATTCTCGACACCGGTCTGACCGTTGGCGGCGAGGCCCCACAGGTAAGCGCGGCCGATCATGACGGCGTCGGCGCCGAGTGCGAGTGCCTTGACAACGTCGCTGCCGCGGCGGATGCCACCGTCGAGGAGCACCTCGATGTCGTCACCGACGGCGTCGGCGATCGGGCCGAGCAGACGGATCGTGGCCGGGGTTCCGTCGAGGTTGTTGCCACCGTGGTTCGACACCGAGATCGCGGTGGCACCGATGTCGACCGCCCGCTTGGCGTCGTCGACCCGGGTGATGCCCTTGACCATGAAGGGGCCACCCCACTCCTTGCGGAGCCATTCCAGATCTTCCCAGCGCGGAGGCGGGGTCTGCATCCACTGCCCGTACGCGCCGAAGAACGTCGGACCCGGCTCACCCTTGTCGGCGACGTTGGGTGCGGTCAGGTCGGGTATGTTGATCTTGCCCTTGTTGAACCAGTCCCAGGCGTACTTGGGCCGGAGAGCGATTTCCGGCGCCAGCTTCAGCAGTGCCTTGAAGTCGACCTTCTCCGGGATCTCCGGGCTGCCCCAGTCACGTCCCATCGAGAACGACCAGTCGGTGGTCACGATCAGACCCTTGGCACCGGCTTCGCGGGCCCGGTCTGCACGCTTGAGGATCTCTTCGCGGGAGTTGAGCCAGTACGCCTGGAAGAAGACCTTGTCGTTGACCGCGGCGACCTCTTCGATGGGCTTGCTGGCGAAACTCGACAGTCCCATCGCGGTGCCACGCGCGGCGGCCGCACGCGCAACGGCGACCTCACCTTCGGGGTCCACCGCCTGCACGCCGGTCGGCGAGATGATGACGGGCAACGAAATGTCTTGCCCCATGATCGATGTCGAGAGGTCGCGGTCGGCTTGCGCACCGACCACATATGGCGCGAAGCCCAGTTCGGAGAACGCATCGACGTTGTCTGCGAGTGTGATGCCCTTTTCACTGCCCGAGATCAGCGAGGAGTAGACGGACTTGGGGAGCCGCTTCTTCGCCCGACGCTGGGCTTCGAGGACCGTCTCGAACCAGGGGTTCATTACTTCATCCTTTTCTCACCCGGCTGCACTGCCGGGGGTTCTTCTCTTGGGGTTGTCGAGTAGGCCAGCCGGAGTGTGAATCACTCCGGCTCGCCTACCTGGCTGCCGGATGGGGTCGCCGGCGGCCTTGTCAGGTGCTGGGTGCGAACCCGGCCAATGGATTCTCATCGCAGTCACGCGATGGCGGCCTGGTCATCAAGGTCAGCGGCACGCCGCGGGAATGGTCCTTGTTGGCCGAGGGCACCGTGCGGTCGTCGGCGAGCAGGGATTCGCCGAAACCCTGCACACATTCGGGGTCGGGGCCGGCCAGCGGCAGTCCGGTGAAGAACTTGGCTGCCATGCAGCCACCGCGGCAGGCGTCGAAGTGCTGGCACTTGGTGCAGGCTCCGGCGTTCTGCGGTTCACGGAGTTCGAGGAACAGGTCGGACTGCTGCCAGATCGTCTTGAATCCACCGTCCGACAGGATGTTTCCGGCCAGGAAGTTCTCGTGGATCGCGAATGGGCAGGCGTAGACATCACCGACCGGATCGATCAGGCAGACAACACGGCCCGCCCCGCAGAGGTTCAGCCCCGGCAGTGCACCCTGTCCCGGTTCGGCGAACGCCGACAGGTGGAAGAACGAGTCACCGGTCAGGACACGGTCACCGTGATCGACCAACCAGTTGTAGAGATCGCGCTGCTGTTCCGGCAACGGGTGCAGGTCATCCCACACGTCCGCGCCGCGGCCCGACGGGCGCAGGCGGGTGATGCGCAGTGTGGCACCGTACTTGTCGGCCAGCGCTTTGAACTCGTCGAGCTGGGTCACGTTCTGACGGGTGACGACCACGCTGATCTTGGCATCCGCGAAGCCGGCCTCATGCAGGTTCTCGAGCGCCTTGATGGCCATCGCGTAGGAACCCGGCCCACGCACTGCGTCGTTGACCTCGGCGGTCGCACCGTCGAGCGAGATCTGCACATCGACGTAGTCGCTGGCAGCGAGTCGCTCGGCCACCTTCTTGTCGATCTTCAGGCCGTTGGTCGAAAACTTCACGCCCACTTGGTGATCCGTCGCGTAGTCGACGAGTTCCCAGAAATCCGGGCGGACCGTCGGCTCACCGCCACCGATGTTCACATAGAAGACCTGCATCCGCTGCAGCTCGTCGATGATCGCCTTGCACTGCTCGGTGTCGAGTTCGCGCGGATCACGCTTGCCCGACGAGGACAGGCAATGCACACACGACAGGTTGCAGGCGTAGGTCAATTCCCACGTCAGGCAGATCGGGGCGTCGAGGCCTTTCTCGAATTGATCGACCAGACGGCCGACCGGCTGACGAGGCGCTGCGGGGCGCTCCAAAGTGGAAGTCATGGGGGTTCCTCACGGGGATACAGGGCGTGGGCTGACGCCGGGTGTCTCGCCGGCGCCGAGGGCTGCGGCGCCGAACATCACACCGAACTCAGGTTCTGGGGACGATCATTCCCGAAGTCGCCAGTGCCGCTAGCGCATTGACGTACAACGAGCGGTCATTGTCGGTGATACCGGCAGCGGCCAGTGCATCACCCGCGTTGTCGTGGTCACCGAGCGACTGCACCACTTCGACCACTGTCAGATTCTTCAGAAACGACAGCTTACGAGTGCCGAAGTGGTACAGCAGCGCGCCGAACGGTTCGGGTCGCAGAGCGACCGAAGAGTTCAGAACCCACGCTTGGTCTACGTCAAACGTCACAGGCGAAGCCGGCGCTCGACCAGTTGTGGGAGCGGACATGTCAGTAGACGCCGCACATGCCGTCGATCGACACCTCTTCGACCAACGATTCCGAGACGAGATCGGTCTCGGTGCTGGTGCTGTCGGCCGACACGGAAGGATTCTGGGCTGCCATCTGTACTACCTCCTGTTGATTGGTGTGAGCCTCACCATAATGGCACTCAGTGCATTAATGCCAGCGATCGGTCACATTTTTTTGTGAATTCTGTCGAATCTGGCCAAACGGCCAGGTACCAGCGGCACACTAGACGCCGAGATCCCGGCCGATGAGATCCTTCATGATCTCGGTGGTGCCACCGAAGATCGTCTGGATCCGGGCATCGACGTAGGCCTTGGCGACCGGATACTCGTTCATGTACCCGTACCCACCGTGCAACTGCACGCACGCATCGATCACCCGTTTCGCAAGCTCGGTCGTCCACCACTTCGCCTTTGCCGCATCGACGGCCGTCAGCTCACCGTCGACCACTGCCCGCAGGCAGCGGTCCACGTACTGCTCGGCGATGTCGAGCTCGGTTGCCATCTCCGCGAGCTGGAACCGGTTGTGCTGAAACGACCCGATGGACTGCCCAAAAGCCTTGCGGTCCTTGGCGTATTGCAGGGTCTCGGTGAACGTCTTGCGGGCCCCGGCGACGGCCGCGATCGCAATGGACAGCCGTTCCGACGGCAGGTTGTGCATCAGATGATAGAAACCCTTGTCCACCTCCCCCAATACGTTGGCCACCGGCACCCGCACATCGGTGAAACTCAGTTCGGCGGTGTCCTGGGCATGCTGGCCCATCTTGTCGAGCTTGCGACCGCGTTCGAATCCGGACATACCCCGCTCGACGACCAGCAGCGTGAATCCCTTGTGGCCGGCTTCCGGGTTGGTCCGCGCGACCACGATGACCAGATCCGAATTGATGCCGGCCGAGATGAACGTCTTGGCACCGTTGAGAACCCAATGGTCGCCGTCCAGTACCGCCGAGGTCTTGATGCCGGCGAGGTCACTGCCGGCCCCGGGTTCGCTCATCGCGATGGCACCGATCAGCTCACCCGACGCGAACCCCGGCAGCCAGCGCTCCTTCTGCTTGGTCGTCGTCAGATTGGCCATATACGGACCGACGATGTCGTTCTGCAGGCTCAGCGCCGGCGACGCCGAACCGAACTTCGCCAGCTCTTCGACGATCACCGCGTTGAACCGGAAATCGTCGATCCCACCGCCGCCGTACTCCTCCGGCAGATTGAACCCGATGAGTCCGTATTTGCCCGCGGCGACATAAACCGATCGATCAACCAATCGATCGGATTCCCATTGTGCCGCATGGGGTGCGATCTCACGCTCGATGAATTGCTTTGCGGTCGCCCGCAATTGCTCGTGTTCGGTCTCAAAGACGATCCTGCGCATTGCGTTCCGTCCCTTGCCACTTGCCGGTATGTTCGGATGTGCGATGCGGCATCCGCTGCCATGATAGGTGCCGAAGATGCTGGTCACGGCCGTTTCCAAGGAATTGAGGACGCCACGACTGCGGCAACGCCGAAGTGTTCGCGGCACCGCGGATCCGATATCAGCCACCCTGGCGAGCTGTGGAGGACCGGGGGTGACACAGTCGAAGCGACCCCCGAGAGGAGTTCCATCCGTGCAGACGACGACACCCCCTGCGCCCAAGCAGGTCGAGTTCACCGGGTCGGGCGGCATCAGACTGGTCGCCGACCACTGGTCCCCCGCATCAACGGACCGGGCAGCCGACGGTGCGGTGGGCACACCGTCGCCACGGATCGTGCTCCTCATGCACGGCGGCGGCCAGACGCGATTCTCCTGGAAGAACACCGGAGCGCTGCTCGCGGCTCACGGCCACGAGGTGATCTCTCTCGACACCCGTGGGCACGGTGAGAGCGACTGGGCACCCGACGGGGACTACAGCGCCACAGCCCTGCAGGCCGATGGACTCGGCGTGCTCGCACAGTTACCCGATGTGACCGGACGACAACTGCCGGTCACGATCGTAGGCGCCAGCCTCGGGGGGCTGACAGGCATCGGAGTGGCCGCCATGGCGCCACCGAACACCGTCGACCGTCTCATCCTCGTCGACGTGGTACCCCGGCCGGAAGAACGTGGAACTTCTCGGATCCGGGATTTCATGGCGTCCGGTGGTGGCGGCTTCGACGATCTCGAACAAGCCGCCGCAGCGATTTCCGAGTACCTGCCGCACCGCCCGACCACCGGGGCAACCGAAGGTCTCAAACGGAACCTTCGCCGCCGGGAGGACGGCCGCTGGTACTGGCATTGGGATCCGGCATTCCTGAACCCGGCCGACGGCTCCGTCGTGCTACCCAGCGACATGTTCGAGAAGCAGGCGGTGGGACTGACCATCCCGATCCAGTTGATCCGCGGCCGGCTCTCCGACGTCGTGAGCAAGGAATCGGTGGACGCGTTCCGCGAGCTCATCCCCGACCTCGAGGTGACCGAGCTCTCGAGCGCCGGGCACACCGCCGCGGGCGACAGCAACGACGCCTTCACGTCTGCGGTGATCGACTTCATCGACCGATGACGAACTACCATGGATCTCCCATGCAAGATGCTGGTCAGGCGAACGGAGATGATGCGTTGATCAACACATCACGGTTGCCGTGACCGCCCCCATCGGCCGCCGTCCGACGACCACCAAGTCGAAGATCACCGATGCGGCGATCGACCTGTTCACCGAAGCCGGGTTCGACGAGACCAGCGTGGATGACGTCGCCGCGGCAGCAGGCATCGCCAGGCGCACCCTCTTCCGGTACTACCCGTCGAAGAACGCCATCGCCTGGGGTGACTTCGACGAGCACCTCCACGACATGCGCCGCCTACTGGCCGAGGTCCCCGCCGACATGCCCGTGTCCGAAGCGCTGCGCAAAGCCCTGCTGGCCTTCAATCAGGTACCGGCCGATTACCGCGATCACCACCGTAAACGGATGCGCCTGCTCTTGGGTGTCCCTGCGCTGCAAGCACATTCGATGCTGATGTACACCGGCTGGCGAGAGGTCGTCGCCGAGTTCGTGGCCTCGCGCACCGGTACGCGGCCTGGCGATCATGTACCGCAGACCGTCGCGTGGACGCTCCTGGCCACCGCGCTCGCTGCCTACGAGCAATGGCTGGCCGACCCTGATTCCGATCTCGACGAATTGCTCACACGCGGTACCCGGGTGTTGAGTGATGGATTGAACAGTGCGCTGGCATCGATCTCAGCTGCTGCTAATCTGAACTAGAACGTGTTCCTGTTTTGTGGCATCCAGAGTTTGTGGTTCGAGGAGGTACGCCGGTGACAGTCACCCCACACAGCACCCGCAGTGTTGTGCTGACCGTGGCCGAGGTGGTCGACGAGACCAGTGACGCGAAGTCTCTGGTCTTCGACGTCCCCGACGATGCCGCCGACCGGTTCGACTACCGACCAGGGCAGTTCCTGACGCTTCGGATCCCGAGCGAGATGACCGGATCAGTGGCCCGTTGCTATTCCCTGTCATCGTCTCCGTTCGGCGATGAGAAGCCCAAGGTCACTGTCAAGCGGACGGCCGATGGCTACGGATCGAACTGGATCTGCGACCACGTCGCTGCCGGTGACCAGATCGAGGCCCTCCCCCCGTCCGGTGTTTTCACACCGACCGACCTCGATGCACCGATCCTGCTGCTCGGCGCCGGCAGCGGTATAACCCCGGTGATGTCGATCCTCAAATCCGTACTCGCCAAGGGCAGCGGCCGATTGGTCCTCGTCTACGCCAATCGCGGCGAGAACGATGTGATCTTCGGGTCCGAACTGAAGGATCTGCAGCACCGGTACCCGCAGCGGCTCACCATCGTCCACTGGCTCGAATCGGTGCAGGGGCTGCCGTCCGCCGAGAAACTCGCCACGCTGCTCCGGCCGTTCAAGGCCTATCACGCCTATATGTGCGGTCCCGGCCCGTTCATGGATGCCGTACACAAAGCCCTTGCCGCCGTGGAGATGTCGCACCATCAAGTGCATGCCGAGGTCTTCACATCGCTGGCCGGCGACCCCTTCGAGGACGTCGCGCCCGCGGAACTCACCGAGGAGCAGCTCGCCGACGCGGCATCCGTCGAGGTCGAACTCGACGGCGAAGTTCACCAATTGTCCTGGCCCAAAAGCCAGACGCTGGTCGACATCATGCTCAGTGCGGGTCTCGACGTGCCCTACTCGTGCCGCGAGGGCGAGTGCGGATCATGTGCCTGCACCCTCACCGAGGGAACTGTCGACATGGAGCACATCGGAGCCCTCGACGAAGAGGACGTCGCCGACGGCTACATCCTCGGGTGTCAGGCACGGCCGACGTCACCGGTCCTCAAGATCGAGTTCTGACACCGGTCACCGGAGTCCGCGATAGTGGGCTCGCTGCCCGGGCTCGAGGTGCTCTGTCGCGTAACTCAGTGCGGTACGGCCCATCTGGGCGGCATGGTCCTCGAGAAAATCGAGAAGCAACGCCCGGTCCACCCTCTTGCCCATCTCACGCAGCATCCAGCCGACCGCTTTCTGGATGAGGTCGCGGTGGTCGTCGAGGATCCGCGGCGCCAGTTCCAGAATCGGTGCGGCGTCGCCGTTTTTGATGAATGCGGCCGTCGCGATGATGGCCACGCGCCGGCGCCACAGGTCTTTCTCCGCGACGAGGTCGAGCAGGCCGTCGAAGTCGTGTCCCACCATCGACGCCCCCAGGATGTACTCGGCCGAGGAGTCCACCAGATCCCAGTTGTTGACCCGCCCGTCGAACACCGCCTGCAGGTAGAAATCCACCCAGGCCTGACGGTCCTCGGCGGTCGCAGCCTTCTCGAATCCACTGCGCAACAAGAACAATCCGGTCAGACGATGTTCGTGGACATCGCTGTCCAGCAATGTGCGGACGCCATCTCGATCCAGACCGCGAAACTGCCTGGCGACCCGGCGTTGAGCCGGTACGGTCACGCCGACGAAGCGGTCGCCCTCGCCGTATTGCCCGGGGGCGGTCTTGAAGAACCCGGCCGAGTGCAGTGCGCGGTCGGGGTCACCGAGCGCGTCGATGGCCGCCTTCACCGCGGCGGCGCTGTGCCTGCGGTCGGCCGGGGCGGCCCGCGACATCAGCCCAGGAGGTCCGAGATCTGGGTCTGGACAAGCAGTTTGGCGCGCATCTTCATCACCGCGGCCGGCTTGCCCGCACCGACCACCGCGGTGAAGATGCCGTCGCGGCTGTAGTAGACCACGAACTTGCCGTCTTCTTCGAGGACCACGTGCACATCGTCCTCGCCGGACGGATGGCCCAGGGCCTGAATCTTCACCTCGAACTGATCGCTCCAGAAATACGCGACAGCAGGCCGCGGATTCTCGACCACAACACCGAGGATTGCGTTGGCAACCTTGCTCGCCTGCTCGACCACGTTGTTCCAGTGCTCGACCCGCGACGGCACACCGGCCGCATCTTTCCAGTTCGCGACATCACCGAGTGCGTAGACATCGGGCGCGCTGGTCCGGCCTTCGCTGTCGCAGGCGATACCGCCGCCGACGGTGCGGTCGGCGAGTTCGATGCCGGAGCCGTCGAGGTAGTCGATGACCGGTGTCGATCCGATGCCGAGCACCACGATGTCGGCCGGCAGCACGGTCCCGTCGGACAGCTCGACGCCGGTGACCTTGCCGTTTTCGCTGGGCAGGCCGGTCACGCCGATTCCGGTGCGGACCTCGATGCCGCGGTCGGTGAGGATGCGGCCGACCATGTTGCCGACCTTCTCCCCCAACGCCACGGCCATCGGAGCCGGAGCCGGCTCAACCACGGTGACCTCCAGACCACGCGTCGTCAGGCTCGCGGCAACCTCACAACCGATGAATCCGGCGCCGACAACCACCGCGCGGGTGGCGCCGTCGATCTCCGAACGCAGTGAGTGGGAATCGTCGACGGTGCGCAGCACGTGGACGCCGGCCAGCCCTTCGGCGAACGGCAGACTCCGCGGAGCCAGGCCGGTCGACAGGACCAGCGAGCTGTAGGCGATCGTTTCCGATTCGCCGCCGACTGCGGGCTGCACCGTGATGGTGTGGGCAGCGGTGTCGATCGCGGTGACCAGCGTTCCGGTCCGCAGGTCGATCTTGTTCTCGACATAGAAGTCGTCGGGCTTGAGGTCGACCCGGTCCTGCTCCCCGACCAGTACCGACTTGGACAGCGGGGGCCGGTCGTACGGCGCGTAGTCCTCTTTACCGATCAGGATGAGGTCGCCCTCATAGCCTTCGCTGCGGAGGTCGTCGACCACCCGTGCACCACCGAGTCCGGCTCCGACAATCACAATCGCGGCACTCATCGCCACACCTCGCATCCCTACTTGGAGTTTGATCCGCCCGCTTTAGCCCGGCCCAACAGGTTGCAGCCCGGCAAGCAGCCAATTGCCGTCGACCTTACGCATGTCTGCCCACCTTGTGACAGCCACCACCTGTTGTTGCGGCTGTGCCGCGGGCAACGTGATGTCCTGATTGACGAACACCAGCACCCGGGCGCTGTTGTCGTCCATGTCGGCTACCCCCGTGGCGAGAACCTGCGCCGTCATCTGCGCCCCGGACTCGACCGCGGTCGGCAGCACCACGCCGGGGCCCTGACTCCGGAACTCCAACAGCAACCGGCCGGTGAGCCGAGCACCGACGGTCTCCTGCGCGGCGGTGAGCGTATCCGGCCGGAATGTCATCAACGCGGTCACCGCGTCGGCGGTGGCCAGCTGCACTTCTTGACGTTCGCCTTCGTCGGCACGCCCGGACACGGGAGGTCCGATGAACCCGACGACCGCAATCGCCGAGAGCACCATCAGTGCGACGACCAGCAGTGCGCCGACGACCCGTCGGCGCACCGGCATGGCGCGTAGGGCGGAGACAGGTTTCATTGCAACTCGGTCCGATCGATGGTCCAGTGGTCACCGGAATCCTTCATGGTCACGAGCAAGGCCACGCGACTCTGCGAAGGATCTGCACCCAGCACGGTCGGATTGGTGCCCTCTGCCACGACCAGCACCTGGGCGCTTCCACCGTCGACCTCACCGACGATCCCGGCGGACAGCACCTGTCCGGTACTCGGGACCCGAAGTTCACCGATCACCTCGACCAGCTGCTCACGCGAGTCCTCCAGCCTCTGGCGTTGCTCGCCGGAGGTGACCGCGATTGCCTGATCGACGAACTCCTCGGGATGCGACGGATCGATCGTCAGCATCGTCGCCACCGCCGAGCGGGTGTCGTCGAGCACGGCCTCATCGCGGTCGCGGTCGGCTTCCGCGCCGTGATGCGCGATGAGCAGGACAATCGTGATGACCACCAGAACCAGTGCCACGATCGCACCGGCGACGACGGTCAGCCACAGTCGGCCCCGTCGACGTTCGGTGCGCGCCTCGATCGCCGGCGCTGCCGTGGCCCTGGCCTGCTTGGCCGCGGTACCGGCAAGGGCCACGCGCTGCCGCGCCTTGTCGACCCGGTGCGAGGCCGCGGACATCGGTTGTTCGCTCACAACACCTCGTCCGCACGGGCGATCTTCCACTGACCGCCGGTTCGTTCGAGGTGGACATCGACCACCTTGGTGACCGTGGTCGCCTCGGCGCCCGGCACCGTCTCGGTGACCAGCGCGGACACCACGGCGTCGGCGTTGTCTTCTGCAACCGCGGAGATGCCGGTGTGCACCGGATTCCACACGATGGAGACTCCGGCGGGAGGCTCGGTGTCCAGGACGGCGGCATACTGCTGTGCAAACTCGTCGGTCACCGCCGCCCGGGCCTGAACCCGGTCGTCCCGGTCGGCAGTGGAAGAAAACAGTTGGGCCACAAGCGGACCCGCCTGCCGGGCGACCTCGGCCCGGTTGTCGGACAGTTGCTGATCCCGGGCATGCAGCTGCCAGGCGGCGCCCAACGCCACCGAACAGACAACAACCACCAGCACCGCGACGACAGCCGCAATGATCGGCTTACGAAGGCTCATCCGAAGAACTCCAGTGCCGAGATCTTCAGGGAACCGCCGTCCGGCACCATGTCCACCTGGACGCGGAACCGGCGTGGCACCGGCTCGGCCGAACCGGCGTCCGTGAGGTCGCTGCGCACGGTGATCGCGGCCGTCACGATCAATGTGGCCCGGTCACCCGATCTCGATGACATCCCCACCCCGTCGACCGTGCCGGTCCCCACAGCACCGATCTGCGTGACGAATTGCGTATACGCATCGACCGATTGGGCGAACTCGTCTTCGAACTCTCCGGTCGCGCCGGCCAGGATCTGCGCCGATCTCGGGTCACCGCCATCGGGGGTGAGCAGCACCTGAACGCGAGCCGCCGCTGCCCGCATGTAGTCGTCGTCGCTGTAACCGCTGTCGGACTCGGCGTAGCGGAATACACCGACGCCCGCTGCCACCGCTGCGATCACCACCAACGCAGAAAGAATCAGCAACCACT
Organism: Williamsia faeni; assembly: GCA_003202005.1. Taxonomy (GTDB): domain Bacteria; phylum Actinomycetota; class Actinomycetes; order Mycobacteriales; family Mycobacteriaceae; genus Williamsia; species Williamsia faeni. The sequence continues at coordinate 42,723 of QJJF01000001.1, forward strand.
TCGGGCGTCTCTTCCGTTCCCGGTCGCCGAGTTCGATCTCCAGCTCCGCCAACGCGGTGCGGGCGTCACGCAACTCGGACTGCGCCGCTGCATCGGCTTTGATCAGGGCACGCTGCGATGCGGGAGCAGCGGTCAGCAGCGCGCGAACGTTGAGCACCGGTTCATCGTAGTGACTCGCTGCGCGCGACGAGAGCATCGAGCGTCAACTTGGTGACCTTGCCCTGCGCACCGCGCGGCAGCTCCGGCACGATCAGCACATCCCGAGGAACTCTCGACCGCGAGAGTTCGGTGCTGACATACGTTTTCACATCCGCCTCGTCGAGGCTCACGCCGTCACGCGGGACGACAAAGGCACGCAGGCGTTGACCGAAGTCGTCGTCGGCAACAGCCACCACCGCGACGTCGGAGATGTCGGGATGACGGCCGAGCGCGAGTTCGACTTCTTCCGGGAAGACGTTCTCGCCGCCCGAGATGATCATCCCGTCGCTGCGCCCCTCGACGAACAAGCGGCCCGCAGCATCGAGTCGGCCGGTGTCGCCGGTGTTGAGCATCCCGTCGAGCGTTTCCTTGGATGTGCCGTTGGTGTACTTGCTGATCTGGCTGCCCGACCGGACGTAGATCTGACCCGTCTGCCCCGCGGGCACCCGGACGCCCCCCGAAACGATGGCGACCTCGACACCCAGCGGCGGTCGCCCGGCGGTGGTCGGGGCCACCGCAAGGTCTTCCGGTGTCGCGATCGTGATGTACGACGCCTCGGTGGCGCCGTAGAGATTGTGCAGCACATGCCCGAACTGCTCCTGAACCGACCGCACCAGGGACTCATCGAGTTTGGCTCCACCCGACGCGATCAGGCGCAGCGTGGAACGGTCGACCCCGGACAATTCGTCGGTATCGAGATCCATCAGCCGCCGCAACATGGTCGGGACCATCATCGCTGCGGTACAACGATGTTCGATCAGCAGCTCGAGCGAACTCTTTGCCTGGAAGCGGCGGTCCATGACCACGGTGGCCCCGGTCAGCAGACAGACCATCGTCGCCAGCAGACCCCAGCCGTGGAAGGCCGGGGCGGACATCAATACGCGGTCAGTGCCCCGGACCGCGATCTTCGAAACAAAACCCGCGGGCAACGACATCGCCGGTGCACCATCGCGCGGCGCACCCTTGGGGGCGCCGGTGCTGCCGCTGGTCAAGATGACCAACGACGACGTGTACGCCGGCGCTGCCGGCAATTCCGTCGACGCACTCGCGACCAGCTCGTCAATTGTCTTGGTATCAGCGGTGTCGACGGGTTCGTCGGTCCACGCGACGTAACGCCGAACACTCGGATCGATCAGTTCCAGAACCGGAGCGAACTCGGCATCGTGCAGGATCACGTCCACGTGTTCGCGCCCGACAACCTCCGCCATCTGCTTGGCACCGAGGTCGGTGTTGAGCAGCACCACGCGGGCGCCGAGGCCGGTGGCCGAGAGCAGACCGATCACGGCGTACCGGCTGTTGCGGCACATGACACCCACGGTCGGATGCTTGTCGGTCGGCAACACCGTGCGCAGATCATTGACCACCCCGTTGCACGTGCGCGCCAGGTCGGTGTACGTGAGAGACCCGTGGGGATCGATGATCGCCACCCGGTCGCCGTACATCAACCCGTAGACCGACGGACCCGCGGCCTCGCCCCCAGCGCGACGCAGTTTGGCTATCTGCGGCAACAGTTTCGGGCTGGGCAATGCTCCGGCACGCCGCAACTCGCGGGCCGCAGATATCTCGGTCCGTATCTTGTGCAATTTCGACATCCGGCGATTCACCTGACCATGGGTGCGAGGTAGCGCTGCGCGAACTCGCGCACCGACTCCGGGGACTGCCGCCCTTCATCGAGAGGCGGCGTGTCGAGAAACGAGATAACCAGGCGCACCAGGATTTCGGTGACCGCATGCAGATCATCGTCCGGCATCTGCGCACCGGCACCACGCAGCGTCTGCATGATCCGGCCGGTGACGATCTCGATGAACAGACCGGTCACCGACTTCGTGATCCCTTGCAGGGCATCACGTTCGTCGAGCATCATCCGCCGGATCAGCGGATCGTCGTTGACCATCTGCGCTCCGGCGACAAACGCCTCGACCACGCTGTCCTGCGGACCGTATCCGACGGTTGCCGCTTCGAGCATGCGCATCCCGTCGAGGTATACGCGCTCGGCGACGCCCATCAGGAGCGCTTCCTTGTTGGGGAAACGTCGATACAGGGTACTGCGGCTGACCCCGGCCCGCTGGGCGACATCGTCGACACCGGTCTTGCGAATCCCGTTCTCTTCGAACTCTTTACGGGCCGCTGTCAGGATCGCGTCCTCCTGCTCCTGCGGCGACTCGGTGTTGCGGACCTTTCGGGTTCCACCCACGCGCTCCGCCGTGCCCGGCACGTGCTGCGCCATCACACCCGCCGCACCTTGACAGGCAGTTTGTCCTTGGGAACCGGCAGCGCGCTGTAGTCCATCGGCATCACGTAATCGTCTGGAACGGACCATTCGAATCCGCGCAGCAGGTGATGCATGATCGTCTTGATCTCCAGCTGACCGAAGTACAGGCCGATGCACTTGTGGACGCCGCCACCAAAGGGATGCCACGCCATGCGATGCGACTTGTCCTCTGCCCGTTCCGGAGTGAACCGCTCGGGATCGAATGTGAACGGTTCCTTCCAGTACTCGGTGTCGTAGTGATTCGTCAGGCCCGGCACCGAGACGATCGCGCCCTTGGGAATGAAGTGCCCCATCACCTCGGTGTCCTTCACCGCCATCCGCGGCTGTCCCGGAACCGGGGCACACATCCGCAGCGACTCCTTCATGATCAGGTCGATGTCGGTCAGTTTGGACAGATCGTCATAGGCCAGATCCGGTCCGAGTTCGAGAGACTGCTCGCGGGCCCGTCGTTGCCACTCCGGCGACTTGGCCATGTGGTAAGCCATCTGTGTCATGGTCATGGTGGAGGTATCGTGCGCGGCCATCAGCACAAAGATCATGTGATTGACGACGTCCTCGTCGGTGAACCGGTGTCCCTCTTCGCTTTCCGCGTGACACAGCACCGAGAACAGGTCGGGTGTCTGCGCCGCGCGCTTGGCCGGGATATGGCTCATCATGAACTCTTCGAGGATCTTGCGTGACCTCAGTCCCTTCCTCCAGCGACCACCGGGGACCGGCTTGCGAACGATCGATGTGCTGGCGCGCACCGTTTCGATGAACGCCTTGTTGATCCGGTTGGCCTCGGCCTGTGGGAGTTCGAGGCCCATGAAGACCTCGAGTGCCACGTCGAGTGTGAGCGCCTTGAACTCGCTGAACAGCTTCACGTCGCCGACCGGGAACTGCTTGATGCGCTCGGCGATTATCGGCTGCATCGCCTGCATGTAGCCCTTGAGGACCGGTGGCGTGAAGGCCTGCTGCAGGATCAGCCGGTGATGCCGGTGCTCATCGAAATCGAGCAACATCACACCGCGGTTGAAGAACGGACCGATGAAGAAGTTCCATGCGGGTCCGTTGGCAAAAGCCTTCTGCTTGTTCATCAGGATCTGATCGGCGGCCACGGGACCACGGCACGTGACTATCCGCTGGCCGAAGGCGTTGATGAACGAGACGTTGCCGAACTCTGCCTGTTGTGCGGCGGCGAACGCGAACGGATCGCGGCGCATCCGGAGAATCTGGATCACTCCGTTGGTGGTTGAACCCTCTACGGGCTTCAGATCGCTGTCGGGCGGCGCTGGCGCCAGGATGACCGTCATTGGTTACAACCTCCGCTAATGGAACGTTTCGAAGAAATTGTATCTTCATAGTGGGCGGCGATCCAGACCCAGGTCCGATCAGCTTGCCGCCAGCACCGCGTGACACCTGCGCAGTCGCTCCATCCACCAGCGCCGACGCTCATCCGAGGCCAACGGGGCGGAGGCGACGTCGACCTCGATCCGGCGGGGTCTGAGCAGTCCCCCGTCGGGCACAAACGGCTCGGCGACATCGGTGACGAACAGCCCGCCGGTTCCCAGCCCGCACGCCGGTGGCGCCACCGGCAACGCCGCCGCCGCAGCGACACCGGCGGACATGCCCACCGCCGAATCGAGCGCGCTCGAGATCACCACCGGGATGGGAATCCGGGCGGCCAGATCCAAGACCCGGCGCATTCCGCCCAGCGGCGCCACCTTCAAGATCGCGACATCGGCGGCTTTGGCCTCGATCACGCGCAGTGGATCCTCGGCCCGTCGGATGCTCTCGTCGGCGGCGATCGGGGTGCGAACCGCCGACCGCACTTCGGCAAGTTCTTCCAACGTGGCGCAGGGCTGCTCGGCATACTCCAGCTCCCCCAGGGCACGTAGAGCCGTGATCGCCTGCGGAACAGACCATTTCGCATTGGCATCCACCCTGACCGTGGGGATGTGTTCGCGAACGGCGGCCACCCTGGCGACGTCGTCGTCGAGAGTCTGGCCTTCCTGTGCGACTTTGACCTTGGCGGTGGTCGCTCCGGGGAAACGCTCGAGCAGTGCCTTAACATCGCCTGCCGGAATCGCCGGCACCGTGGCATTGACCGGAACGGTGTCACGGATCAACTCCGGCGGTCCGAGGTACGCGGCCTCGATGCCGGCCGCCAGCCACGCCGACGACTCGACGTCGTCATACTCCGGAAAGGCCCCGAACTCGCCCCAGCCGGCCGGACCCCGGAACAACAGCACTTCCCTGGTGGTGATGCCCCGGAATTCCACGTTCATCGGCAGTGAAACAACAATGGCCGTATCGGCCAATTCCGCAAAGGACGGAAGGGAGGTCATCAGACCTCATTCACCCGACAGCCATCGGAGCATCAACTCGAGTCTGGCGTCATCGCGGGCCGGCTGCGGATTCACCGCGGCCGCAACGGATTCGCCGTCGAACAGATGAACCACCGTCAACGCGACGAGCTCGATCTGCCCCTCGGGTAGGTACTGAACAGCGGGCAACGTGCGCGCGAATGCCGCGATCTGGTCGTGGTACTCGGACAACAGGGGCGCGAGCTGTTCCCGCAATGCGGGGTCTGTGCGCGCCGCGACGAGCAGCTCGTACCAGGCACCGTTCATCGGGGCCCGGCAAGCCGCCCGCACGAGCAACAGACAGTCCTCGAGCGTCCCGGTTCCGAGTAACCCCAGCGACTGCGAAAATGCCTCGAACTGCTTGTGCCGCACATCGTCGGCGGCTGCGATCACCAGGTCGAGGCGGGTCGGAAAGTGCCGGAACAGACCGCCCTGCGACACACCACTGCGCGTACAGATCTCACTGATGGTGCTGCGCTGATAGCCGAGCTCACACAATGACTCGACACAGGCCTGCACGAGCCGCGCCTTCGTGGCGTTGCGCCGTTGTTCCTGAGTTCGCCGTGGTGGTTGGACTGTCTCGTGTTCGGTATCAGAGGTCGAGCTCACGACAGGACCTTTGCCACACTGGGCTTCTTGTCACCTGTGACACCGGCCCGCAAGAACTGTCCACTCCGCGTGGTGGTGCCGAATCCGGGTGCAAACTGACCGCGGCCATACAGATATTCACCAGACACCACTACCGCGCTCACCGCCTCATCATTTCGGTTCACCATGCGTTTGATGTCCCCGAACTCGGACATCGAGGCCTCAGCATATTCCTTGGTCTGGTCGTTCAATCCGTCCGGGTCGACGACCACCAGGTCGGCTCGATCACCCACCCGCAAGAATCCGGCGTCGAGATTGTAGAACTCACCGAGCTCACCGGTGAGCTTGTGAACGGCGGCCTCCACTGTGAGGAACGGGGTCCGCGCCCCACCCTGGGCCTCCTTCACCCGCTGGAGCAACCTGATGCCGTAGTTGTAGAACGCCATGTTGCGCAGGTGCGCGCCGGCATCGGAGAAACCGATGGTCACGCCGTTCTGATTGATCAACCAGTCGGCGATGTCGGGGCGGTCGTTGGTGATGACGGTGCGCCACCGGAACGCCGTGCCGTACTCGACGACCAGGTCGAGGAACAGATCGGTGCTCTGGATGCCGCGTTCGCGGGCCACCTGTTCCACGGTCTTGCCGACCACCGATTCGTCGGGGCATTCGGTGATCTCCGCGTCGTCGAAGTCGCGGTGCCAGATCCGCGAACTGAACTTCTTTTCGAAGTCCTCGCGGAACCACCGCCGATACTCGGGGTCTTTCAGAAGATCGTTGCGCCCCATCTCTTCTCGAAGATGCAGGGCCGCGCGGCCCGACGCGAACTCCTCGAACACCACCAGGTCGATACCGTCGCTGTACACCTGGAACGGGATCGGCAGATGCTGCCACCGCAGCGCGCCGCGGCCCCAGTTGTTCGCGACGGTGGCGATCGGGCCGATGATCCGCCGCACCCACCGATCGGCCTTCGCATCGGCGGCAGCCAACACCGAGGTCTTGAGCGGCTTTCGTCCCAAACCGGTACTCGAGGCGAGGAAGAAGAGGATGTCGTATTTGGTGTTGAGGTTCGGGATGGTCTGTAGCACCCGATCGCGCCGCCGCAGCACTTTGTTTATCTTGCGCCGCTCACTCCATCGCGCGTAGACCGACGGCAGCGACCGCGACCGGTACCGATCACCGTCGAGTTTGTCCCAGGGATTGCTCATCGCCGACACCCCGAGGAAGCCCACATCCAGAGCATCTTCGACCGCACGGAGCATCTTTGCCATCTCGGTCCGACTCGGCCGATGTGCGCGATCCGTGGACCGCCCCAGGCCCATCGCATCGGTGCGGATGTCGGAGTGGCCGAGGAACGCCGCGATGTTGGGGCCCAGCGGCAATTGTTCGATCGCGTCGATGTAGGACGCCGGATCGGTCCATGTCTTGCCGCCCTCGAGTGCGGCGATGACGTGATCCCGAGGTAGGGCCTCGACCCGGCTGAACAGATCCGCGGCATCGATCGGAGTGGTGTAGACGGTCGACAGCGAGCAGTTACCGATGAACGCCGTGGTGACCCCGTGGCGCACCGACTCGCCCAGACCCGGGGCGACCAGTACCTCGGCGTCATAGTGGGTGTGGACGTCGATGAATCCGGGCATCACCCATTGGCCGTGGGCCTCGATCACTCGCGTCTGCGGTCCGACCTGTAGCGGCCGGGCCGAAACCTCCACCACACGTCCGTCGCGGATCCCGAGATCACGTGTCAGGCCCGGCGCCCCCGTTCCGTCGAACCAGGTTCCGCCCCGAACCACCACGTCGTAGGGCCGGCCGCCGAGATCCTGGGCGTCGTGAGTATTGTCGAGATGAACACTCATCTGTGACCTCCATCACTAAATATGCCACCCAATATAACATAGCGAGTGCCCGCTCGCGAAAATCAATGAATTCTGCCGACAGCAGATCCGGCCACCGCACCGCGGGGTGCTGACTATCGTCGGACCGATGGGCCCACATCTCACGCGCGTTGCCGACGCCGACGACCCAGTGTCGGCCGAACTGCTCTGGCGCGAGGCGCTCGGCGCATTCTTCCGCCGGGTACGGACCGACCAACAGCGCATCCTCACCGATATCGCTGCGCAGGCCGGGGTGTCACCGCAATACCTGTCCGAGATCGAACGAGGTCGCAAAGAACCGTCATCCGAGATTCTCGCCGCTGTCAGTAGGGCCCTCGGACTCTCCCTCCTCCAGGTCACCCGCGGTGTCGCGGATGCGCTCGAAGCCATGGCCCGCCCACGGCATGCCGTGACGGCAGTCGACGGAATCCAGCGCACGGCCGCAACGACGCACCGCCAGAGCGGTCACGTGAGCCTCCGCATGGTCTCCTGAGCGACCCCCCACGTCGCCACTGCGCGGGCCCTCACACTATTCAGTTCTCAAAGATCGTGCAGTACACAGCTTTTGCCGTGTTCCCGGGGTACTTGGAACCGCACTACAGGCGAGACTCCAGGATCTGGTCCACCAGGCCGTAGGCGACGGCTTGGTCGGCGCGCAAGATGAGATCTCGGTCGGTGTCGTGTCGCAAGGTCTTGGCATCTTTCCCGGTGTGCCGCGACAACAACTCCTCCAATTCACCCCGCACTCTCAGTACTTCATCGGCGTGGATGATCAGGTCTGGAATCGTTCCCTGCCCCTCGATGGCGGGCTGATGCAACACAACTCGTCCATGAGGGAGAATCCCCCGCTGTCCGGGAGTTCCCCCCGCCAACAGAACGGCCGCCGCACCGACCGCCTGACCTACGCAGGTGGTCGCAACATCGCAGCTGATGAAACGCATGGTGTCGTAGACGGCCAGCATCGCCGACGGGGACCCGCCTGGCGAGTTGATGTAGAGGTTGATGGGTTGGCCGGCACTCTCGGATGCGAGATGCAGCATCTGCGCGATCAGGACATTGGCCACGCCGTCATCGATTTCCGTTCCGAGATACACGATCCGTTCTGTGAGCAATCGGCTGTAGACGTCGAGCGAGCGCTCGCCGCCGCCGGCGGTCTTCTCGATTACATAGGGCACTGTGTAGCTGCTCATCGCTTACCGCCCAACGCAACCGGACGCGCGAATGCCGGATAGATGTCTTCTACCCCGTCGACAACTCGGTCGATGAATCCATAGTCGACGGCCTGCTGGGCGGTGTACCACCGATCGCGCAGGGAGTCGTTCACGATCCGCTCGAGCGGCATCCCGGTGTTGGCTGCGATGATCGAGAGGACCGTGTCGCGCGTGTGCCGTAGATCGTCGGCCTGCAGTTCGACATCGACAGCCGTGCCACCGATACCGGATGACCCCTGATGCATCAGGATTCGCGAATGCGTCAGCGCATATCGCTTGCCCGGTGTGCCGGCCGACAGCAGGAACTGGCCCGCGCTGGCGGCAATTCCCAGCGCCAGAGTGCTCACGTCGTTCGGGATGGCCCGAATGACGTCCATGATGGCGAGCATCGCCGGCACCGAACCGCCCGGCGAATTGATCCAGAAGCTGATGTCTTTGTGCGAGTCCTCGGCAGACAACAAAAGTAGTTGGCTGCAGAGGCGGTTGCCCAGCGCCTGATCCAGTTGATCGCCGAGGACAACAACACGCTGGTGGAAGAGCCTGACCACCAACTCGTCGTCGATCGTGCTGTTCATGTTCTGTGGAGTGCTGTTCATGGAGCCAGCGTGCCGGAGCGGTTCCATGCGCGAAAGCAATTGCTGCCCAAGGCAGTTCTGCCCCAAGCGGTTCTGCCGAGAGCGGCTCCGGGATTACGGCACACTCGACAGCTGGTTGAGCACGGTCGACGGTCGGATGGGCACGCTCGACGGTCCGATGGGCACGGTCGGCGGTCGGATGGGCACGCTCGACGGTCGGATGGGCACGCTCGACGGCGGTTGAGCACGGTCCAACTCAGAACGCACAAAAACGCCCGACCCCCAAGGGGATCGGGCGCTTTCGGTGTTGCTGGGTACTACTGCTTACTTGTTGATCTTGGTGACGCGACCGGCACCAACGGTGCGGCCACCTTCACGGATCGCGAAGCGCAGGCCCTCGTCCATGGCGACCGGCTGGATCAGCTTGACGACCATCTCGGTGTTGTCACCGGGCATGACCATCTCGGTGCCCTCGGGCAGGGTCACAACGCCCGTCACGTCAGTTGTACGGAAGTAGAACTGCGGGCGGTAGTTGTTGAAGAACGGGGTGTGGCGTCCACCCTCGTCCTTCGACAGGATGTAAGCCTGACCCTCGAACTCGGTGTGCGGGGTGGTGGTACCCGGCTTGATGATGACCTGTCCACGCTCGACGTCCTCACGCTTGAGGCCACGCAGCAGCAGTCCGGCGTTGTCGCCGGCCTGTGCCGAGTCGAGCAGCTTGTGGAACATCTCGATACCGGTGACGGTGGTCTTGGTGGTCTTCTCGCGGATGCCGACGATGTCGACTTCCTCGTTCACCTTGACCTCGCCACGCTCCACACGACCGGTGACAACGGTGCCACGACCGGTGATCGTGAACACGTCCTCCACGGGCATCAGGAACGGCTTCTCGGTTTCGCGAACCGGCTCCGGGATGCTCTCGTCGACAGCGTCCATGAGCTCTTCAACCGTCTTGACCCACTCGGGATCGCCCTCGAGCGCCTTGAGTGCCGAGACCTTGATGACAGGAGCATCCTCATCGAATTCCTGTGCAGCGAGGAGCTCACGCACCTCCATCTCGACGAGCTCGATGATCTCATCATCGTCAACCATGTCGGCCTTGTTCAGCGCGACGAGGATGTAAGGAACACCCACCTGACGAGCGAGCAGCACGTGCTCGCGAGTCTGCGGCATCGGGCCGTCAGTAGCGGCAACCACGAGGATCGCGCCGTCCATCTGAGCAGCACCGGTGATCATGTTCTTGATGTAGTCAGCGTGACCAGGGGCATCAACGTGCGCGTAGTGGCGCTTCTCGGTCTGGTACTCGACGTGCGAGATGTTGATCGTGATACCACGAGCCTTCTCTTCGGGAGCCTTGTCGATCTGATCGAACGCGAAGCTCTCGTTGAGGGTCGGGTACTTGTCGTGCAACACCTTGGTGATCGCCGCCGTCAGCGTCGTCTTGCCGTGGTCGACGTGACCGATCGTGCCGATGTTCACGTGCGGCTTGGTCCGCTCGAACTTCGCCTTCGCCACTTGATTGTCCTCCTGGACTTCTCGAGCAACCGGGTCAATCCCGGTCACTGTGTGTTTACTTCTTGATTGGGGAAGGGCTTTTCGAAGCCCTTCCCCGCACAAGCGGTTTTCTTAATTGCTGTGCGCCGGTGGCGCTATCGCCGAGACGACGGGTGAATTATTCGCCCGTTGCTTTGGCGATGATCTCCTTCGCCACGTTCGCCGGAACTTCGGCGTACGAGTCGAACACCATGGAGTAGTTTGCCCGGCCCTGGGTCCGCGACCGAAGGTCGCCGATGTAGCCGAACATCTCCGACAGAGGAACCAGTGCCTTCACGACACGGGCGCCACTGCGCTCTTCCATGGCCTGGATTTGACCACGGCGTGAGTTGAGGTCGCCGATCACGTCGCCCATGTAGTCCTCGGGTGTGGTGACCTCTACGGCCATCAGCGGTTCGAGGATTACCGGACCCGCCATCCTGGCTGCCTCTTTCATGGCAGCCGATCCGGCGATCTTGAAGGCCATCTCCGACGAGTCGACGTCGTGGTACGCGCCGTCGAGCAGAGAGAACTTCAAGTTGACCAGCGGATAACCGGCCAGAACACCGTACTGCATCGCATCCTGCGCGCCGGCATCCACAGAGGGGATGTACTCACGCGGAACGCGACCACCGGTCACGGCATTCACGAACTCGTAGGTTGCGCCGTCTTCGGCATCAACCAGCGGCTCGAGCTTGACGATGACCTTGGCGAACTGACCACTACCACCCGTTTGCTTCTTGTGGGTGTAGTCGTGCTTCTCGACCGTCTTGCGGATGGTCTCGCGGTAGGCAACCTGAGGCTTGCCGACGTTGGCCTCGACCTTGAACTCGCGCTTCATGCGATCAACAAGGATGTCGAGGTGCAGCTCGCCCATACCGCCGATGACGGTCTGGCCGGTCTCGTCGTCCAGCTTGACCGAGAACGTCGGATCCTCTTCGGCCAGTTTCTGGATGGCAACACCCAGTTTTTCCTGGTCCGACTTGGTCTTCGGCTCGATCGAGACGTTGATGACCGGATCCGGGAAGCTCATCGATTCCAGGACGATCGGCGCGCTCGGGTCACACAGGGTGTCACCGGTGGTGGTGTCCTTGAGGCCGATCATCGCGTAGATGTGGCCCGCCGTGGCATCCTCAACCGGCATTTCCTTGTTGGCGTGCATCTGGAACAGCTTGCCGATGCGCTCTTTTTTGCCCTTGGTGGCATTGAGCACGCCGGTGCCGGCCGTGATGTAGCCCGAGTAGACCCGCACGAACGTCAGCTTGCCGAAGAACGGGTGCGAAGCGATCTTGAACGCCAGAGCCGCGAACGGCTCGTCGGCCGCCGGCCGGCGCGACAGGATCTCTTCTTCGTTACCGAGCGCGTGACCCTCGACAGAGGGAACGTCGAGCGGGTTCGGCAGGTAGTCGATGACCGCGTCGAGCATGGGCTGAACGCCCTTGTTCTTGAACGCGGAACCACACAGCACCGGGTACAGCTGACGGGTGACCGTGAGCTTGCGGATCGCGGCCTTGATCTCGGGGATCGTGACCTCTTCGCCGCCGAAGTACTTCTCGAGAAGTACCTCATCGGTCTCGACGATGGTCTCCATCAGCTTCTCGCGGTATTCCTTCGCCTTCTCGAGCAGATCCGCGGGGATCTCCTCGATGGTCGGCTCCGCGCCGGTGGCGACAACGCCACGCCAGGTGATGGCCTTCATCTCGATGAGGTCGACAACACCGTCGAAGTCATCCTCTGCACCGATCGGCAGCTGGAGAACCAGCGGCTTGGCACCGAGGCGCTCCTCGATGGTGCGCACGGTGAAGTAGAAGTCGGCGCCCAGTTTGTCCATCTTGTTGACAAAGCAGATACGCGGAACTTCGTACTTCTCGGCCTGCCGCCAGACCTGCTCGGACTGCGGCTCCACACCCTCTTTGCCGTCGAAAACAGCAACAGCGCCATCGAGCACACGCAGGCTTCGCTCCACCTCGACGGTGAAGTCGACGTGCCCGGGGGTGTCGATGATGTTGATCTGGTTCTTGTTCCAGAAACAGGTCACCGCAGCGGAGGTGATGGTGATACCCCGCTCCTTCTCCTGCTCCATCCAGTCGGTCGTCGAGGCCCCGTCGTGGGTCTCGCCGATCTTGTAGTTGACGCCGGTGTAGAAGAGGATTCGCTCGGTGGTTGTGGTCTTGCCGGCATCGATGTGAGCCATGATGCCGATATTGCGAACCTTGTTGAGGTCGCTGAGCACTTCCTGTGCCACTTAATTCCTCACTCTGAATTGAAAGTTGTTGCAGCTGTTGCTGAATGTCACCAGCGGTAGTGCGCGAACGCCCGGTTGGCCTCGGCCATCTTGTGGGTGTCCTCGCGACGCTTGACTGCAGCGCCCAAACCGTTGCTCGCGTCGAGGAGCTCATTGGCCAGACGCTCGACCATGGTCTTCTCGCGACGCTGACGGCTGAACGTGACCAGCCAACGCAGCGCGAGGGTGTTCGCACGGCCGGGCTTGACCTCGATCGGCACCTGGTAGGTGGCGCCACCGACGCGACGGCTCTTGACCTCGAGTGCGGGGCGGACGTTGTCCAGCGCGCGCTTGAGGGTGACGACCGGATCGGTGCCGGTCTTCTCGCGGGCCTGCTCGAGAGCCTGGTACACGATGCGCTCGGCGGTCGACTTCTTGCCGTCCAGCAGGATCTTGTTGACCAGCTGGGTGACCAGCGGGCTGCCGTAGACGGGGTCGTTGATCAGTGGGCGCTTGGGTGCGGGTCCTTTACGTGGCATCAGCCCTTCTCCTTCTTCGCGCCGTACTTGCTGCGGCCTTGCTTGCGGGCCTTGACGCCCTGGGTGTCAAGCGAGCCACGAATGACCTTGTAACGCACACCCGGGAGGTCCTTCACACGACCACCGCGAACGAGCACCATCGAGTGCTCCTGCAGGTTGTGGCCTTCACCGGGGATGTATGCGGTCACCTCAACCGAACTGGTGAGGCGGACACGGGCGACCTTCCGGAGCGCGGAGTTCGGCTTCTTCGGGGTCGTGGTGTAGACGCGAGTGCACACGCCGCGTCGCTGCGGGCTGCCCTTCAGCGCTGCCGTCTTCTGCTTGGCAGGCTTGTCATGGCGGCCCTTACGGACCAGCTGGTTGATAGTTGGCACTGAGAGATCTTCCTTTGGTTGGCGTTCTTCTTGCTGTTGCTGCGGTTTCTGCTCCGGGCAAGCTTCCGACGAAAACACCGGAACCTCCGCAGTACGCCCCACCAGGCCTAAAAGCCCTGGTCAGATGAGCCCTCCCCTACCCCGCTATCGGGCGTGTCGAAATTGCCCAGCGCGGCAGGTGAAGGCACGCAGATGGAACCCGACCTAATCTGAATTAGCGGAGGCCGAGCACCAGCGGTCAACTCTACCGACCAGGGCACCCCAGGTCAAAATCGCCCCGTACGATCGCAGATCAGAGCAATCCTGCAGGTGGGTGACGGTCTTTTTGCCACTTCGACGATCACCTGCCGAGGGCGGATTCGAGAGTCATCAACCTCTATTCGGCGAGATCTATTCCCGATGTTCGGCTGTCGGATGATCCCGATCACACCGGTGAGTCGATTGCCTGGTTGACTTCGACAATGGGCCTACGGTCATCCTGGCGGGACCGTGTTGCCCGCCAATTGATGCTGCACAAACCATTGCAGCGCCGCCGTGAGGGTTGGGAAGCCGATGACCGAAGTACCGAGTTCCGAGCAAACGACCGGGGGGAAACGCCTACTCCCCCTGCTGCTGGCCATGGCCATGTTCGTGCTGGTCGTGGACACCTCGTTGATGAACGTGTCGATCTCCTACGTCGTCAAAGACCTGGACACGACCGTCAGCGGCGTCCAGTCCGCCATCGCCCTCGAAGCACTGGTGTCGGCAGCGTTCATCCTGATCGGCAGCAAGATCGGTGACCTGATCGGACGCAAACGCGCGTACGTGCTCGGGCTGCTCGGATACGCCGTGGGTGCGTCGGCGATGGCGGTCGCACAGAGCCTGACGGCCATCATCATCTTCTGGGCGATTCTCGGAGGCATCGGCGCATCGTTGCTCCTGCCCGCCATGCAGTCACTGATCCATGGCAACTTCGAAGGGGCCGCGCAGAAGAAGGTCTATGCCCTGGTCGGCGCGGCCGCAGCCATCGCCGCCGCGGTGGGTCCGCTGCTCGGCGGCTTCATCACCACCTACCTGTCGTGGCGCCTCGGATTTGTTCTCGAAGTGGTCATCATCGCGGTGGTGCTCTCGGGCATCAAGCTCGTCAAGGACGTGCCGTACACCGGCCCCAAGGGCATCGACACGGTCGGCGCGGCACTCTCGGTGCTCGGCATGGGCGGCGTTGTACTGGGAATCCTGGTTTGGCAGGAAGGCGGCGAGGCAGTCGGTGCACTCCTGGCGACCGGAGCGGTTGGCCTGGGCAGCCTGTCGTACTGGCTCGTGCGGCGCAAGAAGAGTGGCAAGACGCCGCTGTTGGATCCAGACCTGTTCAAGTCCAAGATCTTTCGGCTCGGTATCACCCAGCAGATGCTCCAGCAGATCGCACTCGGTGGCGTCATGATCGTGCTCCCCATCTACCTGCAGATGGTGCTCGAGTACAACGCGATGCAGGCCGGCTTGTCGCTCGCGCCCCTGTCGCTGAGCATGTTCGCGGTGGCATTGCTCGCCGGGAAGAAGCTGGGGAACAAACGTCCGAGCGTCATCGTCTGCTGGGGATTTTCTCTGCTCACCGTCGGAATCGGGGCACTCGTGCCGCTCGTACCACGCGCCGACTTCGGCTGGGCACTGGTTCTCCCGCTGATCGTCGCCGGCTCGGGCATGGGATTGCTCGTGTCACAGCTCAACAACTACACACTCAGCCCCATCTCGGATGAACGGGTGAGCGAGGCCGCCGGTACGAACTCGGCGGCCGGGTCGTTCGGATTGTCGTTCGGGCTCGCGTTCGCCGGCGCGATCATGCTGGCTACGCTGTCATTCACATTCACGTCGATGTCGGATTCGAGCACGGTCCTGCCCGCGGCCGAGCAGGAGCAGGTGGCGCAGGTTCTCGAGGACGACGCCGAGGTGATGAGCAACACCGCGCTCGATGCGCTCCTCGTCGATCAGCCGCCCGAGATCAAAGCCGAGATCATCCGGATCAACACCGACGCCCGGCCCATCGCCCTGCAAGTTGCCCTGTTGATCCCGATCCTGGCCGGGTTGCTCGGCCTGCTCAACTCACTGCGGATGATCCGGCAGCCGGATCCGCCGGCACCGAAATCCGAAACAGTTCTGGGCTGATCCCCGCCCGGTCCGTTCAGTCCCGGTCTCGACTGCGGAATGCGGCGACGGCCGCCTCGACGGTCGGATAGAAGTGCCCGGCATCGAATCGCTCGCTCAATCCGAACCGGATGAGAGTGTCCTTGATGGGACCCTTCATCTCGGCGAACACCAATCGGATCCCTTTGCCGTCGAGATAGGTGTCGAGGTCGACGAGTTCGTCGACCGCGGTGGTGTCGAGCCCGGTGAGTGGTTCGGAAGCGACCACCACCCATTCGACGGGGGTCTCGGCGGCCGCGACCACCGATCGCACGTAGTTGTCGAAAATGTCGCCGTTGGCGAAGAACAGTGGAGCGTCGAACCGGATCAGCACCAACCCCGGGATACGTCGTCCGTCCGGGTGGCGTTCGAGGTCGTGGAATCCGGGGCGGTCGGACGTCTCGACGAGTTCGGTGCGGTACGGCTTCCAGGCCTGGGCAACCACCGCGACGAAGGACAGCCCGATGGCGACGAGGACGCCCTGCAGCACTCCCACCAGGGCGACCCCGAGGAATGCGGCAGCGGCGAGGCCGAATTCGATCCGGCTCATCTTCCACATCCGAATCATCCCGCTGACGTCCACCAGCGCTGTCGCGGCCACGATCACCACAGCACCCAGCGTTGCGTCGGGCAGGTATTTGGTGACACCGGGTGCGACGAGGATGAACACCAGCACCGCGAGCGCACCGACGACTCCGGCCAGCTGGGTCTTGGCACCGCTCTGTTCTGCCACCGGGGTCCGGGATCCGCTCGCGGAGATGGGGAATCCGCTGAACATTCCGCCGGCGATGTTGGCGATGCCGATCGCTTTCATCTCGGTACTGCCGTTCACGTCCTGGCCGTTGCGGGCTGCGAAGGTGCGGGAGAGAACACCGGTGTCGGCAAACGCGATCAACGCGATGCCGGCCGCGGGCCCGATGAGTTCGGCCACGTCACCCCAGTCGACGCCGCCGAACGAGGGCAAGGGCATTCCTTCGGGCAATGCACCGACCATCCCGATCTCATCGGTCAGCCCGAGTGCGGCCGAGACGATGATCGCCGCGACCACCGCGACGAGCACACCGGGGACCTTCGGGATCCAGACACGGAACGCGATGATGATGGCCAACGAGCCGAACCCGACTGCAGCGGCGACGGGATCGATGTCGCCGTCCGCGATGGCCTTCAAGGTCTCCCAGACCTCGCCGATCAGGTTGTCCGCGTCGATCGAGAAGCCGAGCAACTTGGGTAGCTGGCCGACGACGACGATCAGGGCGATCGCGTTGAGGTAACCGAGCCGAATGGGCTTTGACAGGAGGTCGGTGACAAAACCGAGCCGAAGGAATCCGCCGACGAGAAGGATCAGGCCGACGAGGGTACCGAGAACACCGGCCAGGGCGAGTGCATCTTCGGGATCGTCGGTCACCGCCAGCGGTAGGACGGCCGCCGCAATCAGCGGTGCCAGCGACGAATCAGGACCCAGGACAAGGATTCTCGACGGACCCACCACCGCGTACGCCAGCAACGGGATGATGGTGGCGTAGAGACCGGCGTACGCAGGCAGCCCTGCGGCCTCGGCATAGCCCATCCCGGCGGGGATGAGGAGCGCGGTCAAAACCAGCCCGGCGGTGATGTCCGGGCGCAGCCATTCCTTGCGGTACGCCCGCGCCGTCGCGATTCCTGGCAACCGTGCCAGATTGTCCGTCACTACATTTCCCAAGGCTTCATCCCCGAACGTCCGAGTGGTCCAGACCCGGTCGGATGGGCCATCCGCTCATTGTCGCCCGAACCCGCCTGGCGGAGCGGGATTTCGCGATTCAGATCACACGCGGCGCGGCCGAGATGATGATTGTTGATGGAACACACCACCGAGCGGGGGTAGCGTCGGATGGCAGTGAACACCAGATCCGAATCCCCGATCGACCGCCCAGTGATCGCGCAATCATGGCAACGGTCGGTTCGCAGCGGCCTACGGCCGGAGGATTCCCCGGATGTGCGGCCGGTCCAGATCTCGGCTCGCGACCACCCCCTCCTTCGGGCCGCCGATCCCGTTCTCGACCAGGTTGCGCACCAATTGTCCGAATCCGACACCGCCATATTGCTTGTCGACGCCAACGGCCGACTGGTCTCTCGGACGTTCGGTGGTGTCCGGGTGGAACGCGTACTGGAATCGGTGGGCGCGGTGTCGGGCGCCGAGTTCACCGAAGACGCGATGGGAACGACCGCGCTGGGTACCCCGCTGGAAATACGCGGCGGCATCGTCATCAACGCCCCGGACCACTTCCTCGAACAGTTCCGGGCGGTCAGCTGTTACGGGCGGCCGATCCGTCATCCGGTGTCGCGCCGGCTCGAGGGCATCATCTGCATGAGCAACCTCGAGCAGACGGTCAATCCGCTCTTCGCTCCCTTTGTGGACCGGATCGCCGGTGACATCGAACAGCGACTGCTCGACAATTCCCGGGCCCGGCAGATCGCGGTGGTCGAGGCCTTTCAGCGAGTGGCGCCGAGGCGTGATGTGGCGGTGGTGGCGGTCGGCGACGACCTGCTGCTGACGAATGCCCTGGCGTCGGACATCCTCACCTCCGCCGACTTCGGCACGCTGCGTGCGCTCGCGGCCGATCTCGGTGAGCACGAACGTCATACCCGGCTCACCCTGGTGTCGGGCAACATCGTTGATGCCATCGGCCACCAGGTACCGGGTAGCTGCGGTGGTGCCCTGTTCCGGGTGCGCCCGATCGATGTGCCCCGCGTGTCGATACCGCGCAAACCCCGAATCACGCCCGCCGGCGCCCAGGTGCCCTCCGCCGCTCACACCACGTGGCAGAACACGACGATCACGGGCGAACCGGGCACCGGGCGTACCACCGCGGCGACCGCACTCATCGGCGGTCGGCCGGTACGAACCGTTGATGCCGGGGCCTTGCTGACCGGCTCGGGACGCGCTGCTCTGGCCGGCATCCTCGTCGAGTCTGACGAGACGGCTCTGTTGATCGAGAACGTCCACCTCCTCGATCCGGTGAGTCTGTCCGCACTGCGGTCAGCGGTCCTCAAAGGCGCTGTCCCCATCGTCCTGACGGCTCCCCCGCTACCCGAACTGCCGGGTCCGGTGGCGGCCTTGATCTCGTTGTGCCCGAATCGAATCGACATCGCTCCCCTGCGCCACCGGACCATCGAGCTACCGGCCTTGGCCGGGGACGTTCTGACCCGGGTGGCACCGCGGGCCACACTCGGTGCCGCGGCCGGTGAGGCATTGCTCGCCTGTGACTGGCCGGGCAATCTGAGTGAACTGACGATGGTCCTTCAAACGGCCGCCGACAATGCCGCCCGGCGCGCCGATCAGCTGATCTCGATGGCCGACCTGCCCGAGCAGTATCAGACGACCACGCGCGCCCACCGGTTGTCCGGGCGCGACCGCGCCGAGCGGCAGGCGATCGTCGAGGCGATGAACGCCGCGGGCGGCAACAAGGTCCATGCCGCCAAGATGCTGGGCATCAGCCGCAGCACGCTCTACACCCGCCTGCGCGCCCTCGACATCTGATCCCCACCCCCGGAATTGGTGGCTTTTGGCGACCATTTCCCCAGGTCAGCCTCACCAAAACCCACCACTTCCGGGTGTCCGTGGCGGTGTTCAAATTCCGGACAGTTAGGCACCACAAATTGTTGGGACTATGACGGCAGTCACATTTTGTGACTGCGCATGTTCAACGAGGAGGGTGTATGACCGCCAGTACCGAAACCCGAACAGCCGACCCCCGTTTGCTGCCCAGGGTGAGGGAATTCGTCTCGCGTGATCGCCAGATGCTGATCGGCGGTGAATGGACCGACGCCGCTTCGGGCAAGACGTTCACCACCTACGATCCGGCGACCGCCGCACCGATCACTGATGTCGCCCAGGGTGAGGCGACCGACGTGGACCGCGCGGTCCGGGCCGCCCGGCAGGCCTTCGACGAGGGTCCGTGGGCGCGGATGAAGCCGAACGAACGCGAACGTCTGATCTGGCGGGTCGGCGACATCCTCTCCGAGCGGGCCGACGAGTTCGGTCAGCTCGAAGCGCTCGACAACGGCAAATCGGCCGGGATCGCCGCCGCCGTCGACACGCAGTGGTCGGCTGACATCTTCCGGTACAACGCGGGCCTGTGCACAAAGATCACCGGGTCGACGGTCAACGTCTCGATGCCCTTCGTCCCGGGCGGCGAGTTCCATGCCTACACACTTCGCGATCCCCTGGGCGTCTGCGGCCTGATCGTGCCGTGGAATTTCCCGCTGTTGATGGCCACGTTCAAACTGGCCCCGGCGCTGGCCGCCGGCAACACCGTTGTCCTCAAACCTGCCGAACAGACGCCACTGACCGCGCTGCTGCTCGGCGAGGTCTTCGAAGAGGCCGGATTCCCGCCGGGTGTGGTCAACATCGTCACCGGATTCGGAGACGCCGGCGCGGCATTGTCGGCGCATCCGGACGTCGACAAGATCGCGTTCACCGGGTCGACCGAGGTCGGCAAGAAGATTGTCGCGGCCGCGCAGGGCAACCTGAAGAAGGTCTCGCTCGAACTGGGCGGCAAGAGCCCCAACATCGTGTTCGCCGACGCCGACTTCGATCAGGCCGTGGCCGGATCAGTGGCGGCCTGGATGTTCAATCACGGCCAGTGCTGTGTCGCCGGAACCCGACTGTTCGTGGAACGGCCCATCTTCGACGACTTCACCGCAGCCGTCGCCGAAGCTGCATCGAAAGCGAAGATCGGTCCGGGCCTCGATCCCACCACCGAACTCGGACCGCTGATCTCACAGGAACAATTCGACAAGGTGAGCGGGTATCTGGCGCAGGGTCTCGCCGACGGCGCCCGCGCCTTGACAGGTGGAAAGCGTTGGGGCAACGAGGGTTACTTCGTCGAGCCGACCGTATTCGTCGATGTCGACCCGAGCTTCTCGATCGTCTCCGAGGAGATCTTCGGGCCCGTGGTCGCCGCGATGCCGTTCGACGGCGACGACGTGGTCGCCGCGGCCAACGACTCGATCTACGGTCTCGCCGCCGGTATCTGGACCAAGGACCTGTCCAAGGCCCACAAGACCGCGCGGGCCGTCAAGGCCGGGTCGGTGTGGGTCAACCAGTACAACGGCTTCGACACCGCCATGCCCTTCGGGGGCTACAAGCAATCCGGGTGGGGACGCGAGCTCGGAAGCTCCGCGATCGATCTCTACACCGAGACCAAAGCCGTCAATATCGCTCTTTGACAAAGCTTTTCATTCTCAGATAGTCAATTTCACGAGAGGGTAGGAACAATGAAAACCAAGGCAGCAGTACTGCTCGAGGTCGGCAAGCCGTTCGAGATCATGGAGCTCGACCTCGACGGCCCGGGCGCGGGTGAAGTCCTGATCAAATACACCGCCGCCGGTCTGTGTCATTCCGATCTGCACCTGACCGACGGGGATCTGCCACCGCGCTTCCCCATCGTCGGCGGACACGAGGGTTCGGGCATCATCGAAGAAGTCGGGCCCGGAGTGACCAAGGTCAAGCCCGGCGATCACGTCGTCTGCAGCTTCATCCCGAACTGTGGCACCTGCCGTTACTGTTCGACCGGCCGCCAGAATCTCTGCGACATGGGCGCCACGATCCTGGAGGGTTCGATGCCCGACGGATCGTTCCGATTCCATGGTGACGGACAGGATTTCGGCGCCATGTGCATGCTCGGCACGTTTGCCGAGCGCGCCACCATCTCGCAGCACTCGGTGGTCAAGGTCGATGACTGGCTACCCCTGGAAACCGCGGTACTCGTCGGATGTGGTGTCCCCTCGGGCTGGGGTACCGCGGTGAACGCCGGCAATCTGCGGAATGGAGACACCGCCGTCATCTACGGCATCGGCGGACTCGGGATCAACGCCGTTCAGGGTGCTGTCGGCGCCGGCTGCAAGTACGTCGTGGTGGTTGATCCGGTCGCTCTCAAGCGCGACACCGCGTTGAAGTTCGGTGCGACACATGCGTTTGCCGATGCGGCCAGTGCCGCCGAGAAGGTGAGCGAGCTGACCTGGGGCCAGGGCGCCGATGCTGCGCTGATCCTGGTCGGCACGGTGGATCAGGAAGTCGTTTCGGCCGCCACCGCGGTCATCGGAAAGGGTGGCACGGTGGTCATCACCGGTCTCGCCAATCCGGCGAAACTGACCGTTCAGGTGTCGGGTACCGACCTGACCCTCAACCAGAAGACCATCAAGGGCAGCCTGTTCGGCTCGATGAACCCGCAGTACGACATCGTCAAACTGCTCCGGATGTACGACGCCGGAGTACTCAAGCTCGACGAGCTGATCACCAAGACCTACACCCTCGAGGAGGTAAACGAGGGTTACCAGGATCTGCGTGACGGCAAGAACATTCGCGGTGTGATCCACCACGCCGCATAACCCGGCCCTCTGCGGCCTTCGGCAACCCCCATCGGCTCTCACCCCTCGGAGCTCGGTGGGGGTTGCAGGCCGGGCTCACTTCTTGTTGCGGGCCAGGCTTTCCTGGCGGGCGCGCACCACCGCGATCTGCTCCGGGGAACCGATCAGTTCCCGGATCGCGACCTGCTCCGCGTCGAATCCCGCGGCCAGATCGGTTCGGCCGGCCAGTTCCAGAAGCGCCTTGGCATGCACCAGCGCATTTCGGGAGTTCCCGGCGATCTCGGTGGCCAGCGCCGTTGCCGCGACGACCGGGTTCGCATTGGTCCGGGTGGCCAAACCCAGTGTGAGCGCCTCGGTTCCGGAGATCTGACGACCGGTGAAGACCAGTTCCTTGGCCACGTCGCGGCCGACGAGTTCGGGAAGGATCTGGGTTCCGGTCATGTCGGGAATCAGCCCCCAGACAATCTCCATCACCGACAGTTTGGTCTCCGGCCCGACAATCCGGATGTCGGCGCCGAGAGCCAACTGCAATCCCCCACCGAACGCCACACCGTGCACGGCTGCGATCACCGGCACGGGCACCAGTGACCAGACGTGCACGGCCTGCTGCCCCAGCGCGGCTGCAGCGCCGAGCCGGGGGCGCTCGATCACCACCGCCTCGGCCCCCGACGCCATCCGCTCGAACTCCGCCATGTCCAGACCCGCGCAAAAGGCACGGCCTTCACCGGCGAGGACCACCGCGGAGACGTCGGTCCTTGTGATGAGTTCTTCGCCCACCGCTGTGAGCTGCTCGAACATCGCCCCGTTGAGAGCGTTCATCTTGTCCGGACGATTGAGCCGCACCTGCGCGACCCCATCTTTCACGTCGCACGTCACCACGGCTTCTGCGTTCGGGGTTTGCGTCATGAACCGTTCCTACCAGACCACCCACCCAAAATCCGTCGAGCGATGCCAAACGGACCATCGAGCGTGCCCACATCACCAGCGAGCGTGCCAAAGACACTGTGGCACGAGCCGCGATGTGCAACTAGAGCACGGTCAACGGTCCGTTCGGCACGGTCGGCGGTGTTGTGGGCACGGTCGACGGTGTTGTCGGCACGGTCAAGGGTTTTCGGCCTGTTCCTTGATTGCGGCCAGTCGGCGATCCCACCCGGAGGCGATGCCGTCCAACTCGCGGGCAACCGTACTCAGCCGGGCACCGACTGCGGTGAACCGCACTTCGCGGCCCACCTTGTCCGACGACACGAGACCGGTTTCCTCCAGTACCGCAAGGTGTTTGGCGATCGCCTGACGGGACACCGGGAACTCGGCGGCCAGCGCCGAGGCCGATGCGGACGACTTTCCCAGCCGCACCAACAGATTCCAGCGGGTGTCATCGGCCAGCGCCGCGAAAACAACAGGCAGAGCCGGTTCAGCCACGGGCATCAGCGTGCACATTTTCGACGTATCGTTTTGCGACACCGAGCTCGATGGTCCAGCCCTCGGTGTTCTCGTCGAGCCTCTTGCGTCGCGCGGCGGCATCACCCGGCAAGGACGCGAAGCCGCTCTCGAGAACCCTGAGAGTCACTGAATCGGCGGATGTCTCATCGATCCAGAACTCGACGAGGGTCGATGCGCTCGCGGCGTCATCCACGTCTGCCATCCAGCGAAATGCCGCGTACTTCGGCGGGTCGAGCGTCACGGTTCGGAATGCAAATGCACCATGTTTCGGATCGTGGATGATGCTGACATCCCCCGACTTCTCGATGCGGTGTTCGGTGATCTCCTCATTGTTGATGAACCAGCCCGGTTCGGAGATCAGTGTCCAGACGCGCCCGGCCGGCGCGTTGATGTCGATCTGCTTTTCGATGCGATCAAGTTCTACAGTCATGGCTTCCTCGGGTCGATGATTTTTTTCCTGCAACCAGATGATTGCACATCACCTTCCCATCATGCAACCCCTTGGTTGCATATTGTTCCCGCGCCGATCAGGACAACGATTCGCGCAACACCTGGGCCCAGGTAGCCACCACCTGTTTGCGTCGTGCGGAGTCGTCGGACAATGTGTCGGCCAGACCCAGTCCGCGAGCGAAGTCGAGGGTGGCCTGCACCAGCCGGTGAATGCGCGGATCGCTGTCGTTGACGCCCAGCATCTGCACCGTCATCCGATGTGCCGCAACGCCAAATCTTCCCTCGAGCGGAAGTATCAGCTCCTTGAGCGCCTGATCGGAGGCCGCCGCGCACCACACCTGCAGTGCCGCCTTGAACTCCACACCCGTGTAGAACTCGACGGCGGTCGACACCGCGACCTCGATTCGCCTTTCACCCTGGGGCAGATGGTTGGCCTCCTCGGCGGCGCGCCCCGTGAGCAGTTCGAAGGCGTGCTCGAGCGCCGCTGTGATCAGGTCTTCGCGCGTGGGGAAATGGTGTTGGGCCGCGCCACGAGAGACCCCCGCGCGGGTCGCGACAACACCCACACTGCAGGCTGCCCATCCATCGGTCGCCAGAACATCGATGGTGGCATCGAGAAGTCGCTGACGGGTCGCTCGGCTGCGATCCTGCTGCGGTGACCGCGTGGTGCCCCGGGTCATCGCTCGACCACCCACGGCGGCGACTGCCTGTTCAGAAACGCCATCATGCCTGCCCTGGCCTCATCCGAGGCGAACAGCGCCGCCGACTCCGATGCCAACCGCTGTGCATCGGCATCGAACCCGGCCAGGATGGCCGCGGTGGTCAGCTTCTTGCCGGCCGCCAAACCCTGCGGTGACCCCTTGCACAGGTCGCCGCACCACTGCGCCACCACCTCATCAACGGTTGCCGAGTCGGTGGCGGCAACGGTGATCAGGCCGATCTCCTCGGCCGTCGTCGCATCGAACTTCTCGCCGGTGAGAAAGTATCGTCCGGCCGCCCGCGACGTCAGTCGCGGGAGAACGGCGAGGGAGATCATCGACGGCGCCACGCCGATCCGGACCTCGGTCAGCGCAAATGTGCTCGCCGGCCCCGCGACCACCAGATCGCAGGACCCGACGAACCCGAATCCCCCAGCGCGGACATGACCGTCGATCCGGCCGATCACCGGCTTGGGCAACTCGAGAATCAACCGCATCAGGTCAATCATCACCTCGGGACGCGCCGTCCCCGCCTCACTGAGATCTGCTCCGGCGCAGAAGGTTCCGCCGGTGTGTGTCAGCACGACTGCCCGGACCTCCGGATCGCCGGCGGCGTCGCTCAACCGGCCGGCGAGCTGCTCGGTCAGTGCCGCAGAGATCGCGTTGCGGTTGGCCGGCGAATCCAGCGTGATGGTGGCAATCGCGGCATCGACGCGGTATCGAACAACTTCGCTCATCGGGCTCATCGGCGTCAGTACGACTTGGGAAGGCCGAGGCTGTTCTGCGCCAAGAAGTTCAGGATCATCTCCCGGCTCACCGGCGCTACCCGTGCGATCCGACACAGATTCAGCAGCGGCGCCAGACCGTATTCGGTCGACAATCCGTTGCCGCCCAAGGAATGTACTGCCTGATCGACGATTTTCACGCAGGCCTCCGCGGCTGCGTACTTCGCCATGTTGGCCGGCTCGGCCGCGCCCCAATCATCACCGGCGTCGTACAACGTCGCCGCCTTCTGCATCATCAGCTTGGCCAGTTCCATCTCGATCTTGCCGACGGCCAGCGGGTGCGCGATGGCCTGGTGCGCGCCGATCGGTGTCTTCCAGACGGTCCGTTCATTGACGTACTCGACCGCACGGCCCAGTGCATACCGGCCCATCCCGACCGCACTGGCCGCCGCCATGATTCGTTCCGGATTGAGTCCGGCGAACAGTTGACTCAGCGCCGCATCCTCGGATCCGACCAGGGCATCGGCGGGCAGCCGGACATCGTCGAGGAACAACAGAAACTGCTTCTCGGGATTGACCAGATCCATCTCGATCTGATTGAACTCGAAGTTCGGCGCATCGGTGGGAACGATGAACAACGCCGGCTTGAGCCGTCCGGTCTTCGCGTCTTCGGTGCGCGCCACGATGAGCACTGCCTGCGCCTGATCAACACCCGAGACGTAGATCTTGCGCCCCGACAGCAACCAGTCGCCGCCATCACGCCTGGCCGTGGTGGTGATGTTGTGAGAGTTGGACCCGGCATCGGGCTCGGTGATGCCGAATGCCATCGTGATCGATCCGTCGGCCAGCCCCGGCAGCCAGGTCTGCTTCTGCTCGTCGGTACCGAACCGTGCGATCACGTTGCCGCAGATGGCCGGGGACACAACCATCATCAGCAGACCGCTGCCGATGGCCGCGAGTTCCTCCATCACAATCGCCAGCTCGTACATACCCGCGCCGCCACCGCCGTACTCCTCTGGCAGGTTCACACCGATGAAGCCGAGTTTGCCCGCCTCGGCCCACAGTTCGTCCGTCTTGCGGCCGCTGCGGGCACAATCCAAGAAGTACTCATGCCCGAATCGACCACCGAGTGCGGCCACCGAACTGCGCAACGCCTTCTGCTCGGCTGTCTCCACAAAACTCACGATGCCTTCTCCCTCAGTTGCTTTCGGCTATCACGGCAAGGATTTCTCCCACCGACACCTGTTGTCCCGGTGCCACCGGGAGTTCTTCCACGATCCCGTCCGCGGTGGCGGCAATCGTGTGTTCCATCTTCATCGCCTCGAGCCACATCAACGGCTCGCCGCGGGCGACCTGTTGACCGAGTGTCACCGCCACCCGGATGACCGAGCCCGGCATCGGCGCCAGCAACGAGCCCGGCGCGTTCACCTCGGCCGGATCCACGAACCTGGCCTTGCGGGCCAGCGCCACCGATCCACCGGCGAAGTCGGCCCACACACTCTCACCATTGCGGCCGACCGTAAACTTCCGGTCCACCCCGGAAACGGTGAGAACCACTGCATCACTGTCGATTCGGGTCACCGTCACATCTGGATCGTCGGGCAGGACGACACCGTCGCGAGTGTGGCGGTAGTCGACCGAGATCTCGCGCTCACCGTAGAGGTAGCTCTTGGACTGCGGGCTCGAGGCAAGGTTGCGCCAGCCCGAGGGCAGCGGTCGACCCGAGCGCCGGCGGTTGATCTCGGCGTCCGCCAATGCCACCGCAACCGCGGCGAGGCGCACCTGACTGTCGTCGGCCAGCGGAGCCGCGAGCACATCGAGTCCCACCTCGTCGATGAACTTGGTGGTTGTGTTGCCACTCCGAAAATCAGGGTGCCGCAACATGTTCACCAGCATGTCGCGGTTGGTGCGGGGTCCGTGCAACTGTGCCGACGCCAGCGCCCGGGCCAGGATGTTGATCGCGGAGTTGCGGTCGGGCGCCCAGCTGATGACCTTGGCCAGCATCGGATCGTAGAAGGTCGACACCTCGCCGCCGTCGATGATGCCGGAATCGACGCGCACACCGGGTTCGGTGAGCCGTCCGAACCGGACGTCGGCAGCAACTGCGAACCGATGGAACTGTCCGGACTGCGGTTGCCAGTCGGCAGCGGGATCCTCTGCGTACAGCCGGACCTCGATCGAATGTCCCTGCAATTGCGGAGGACGTGGCGGCAACAGTTCACCGCGGGCGATCTGCAGTTGCCAGGCGACGAGATCGAGTTTGGTGGTCTCTTCGGTCACCGGATGTTCCACCTGCAGGCGGGTGTTCATCTCCAGGAAGTAGAACCGGCCGTCATCGTCGGCAAGGAACTCCACGGTGCCGGCCCCGGTATACCCGATGGCCGATGCGGCGGCGCGGGCGGCGTCGAACAGCTTGTCGCGCAGTCCGGTTCCGACACGCTCCACCAGTGGTGACGGCGCCTCCTCGATGACCTTCTGATGCCGGCGCTGGATCGAGCACTCGCGTTCACCGACGGCCCACATGGTGCCGGCGTTGTCGCCGAGTACCTGCACCTCGATGTGGTGGCCCCGTTCGATGAACGGTTCGCAGAACACGGTGTCGTCGCCGAACGCCGACAACGCTTCCCGGCGGGCACCTTCGACCTGTTCGGCGAGTTGCCCGAGGTCGCGGACGATGCGCATGCCGCGTCCGCCGCCACCGGCCGAAGCCTTGATCAGGACCGGCAGCTGGTCGGCGGTCACCGTGGCCGGATCGAGGTTGTCCAGGGTGGGGACGCCCGCCTGGCTCATCATCGCCTTGGCATTGACTTTCGATCCCATCGCCACGATCGCGGCGGGATCAGGCCCGATCCAGGTCAGGTCGGCATCGAGTACCGCCTGCGCGAATTCGGCGTTCTCCGAGAGGAATCCGTAGCCGGGGTGGACCGCATCGGCACCGGCGGCCAGAGCTGCGGCGATCACCTTGGCGGCATCGAGGTAGGTCTCGGCGGAGGTGTTGCCCGGCAGTCGCACCGCGACGTCGGCCTCCCCGACGTGGGGTGCGCGGCTGTCCGGGTCGGAATACACCGCGACGGTGCCGATCCCGAGCCGGCGGCAAGTCGCGAACACCCGCCGGGCGATCTCGCCCCGGTTGGCGACGAGCACAGAGGTCACGTTCTTGTCAGTCATCACCCATCACATCCGGAAAACGCCGAAGTTGCTCGTACCCTGCACGGGTCCGTTGTCGATCGCCGAGAGGCACAGTCCGAGAACAGTTCTGCTGTCCCGCGGATCGATGATGCCGTCGTCGTACAGCATTCCGGACAGGAACGCCGGCATCGATTCCTTCTCGATCTGGGCCTCGATCATGGCCCGCATCCCGGCGTCCGCCTCTTCATCCACGGTGCCGCCGCGAGCTTCGGTGGCACTGCGCGCGACCATCGAGATCACTCCGGCGAGCTGGGCTGCACCCATCACCGCGGATTTGGCACTGGGCCAACTGAACAGAAAGCGGGGGTTGAAGGCCCTTCCACACATCCCGTAGTGCCCGGCTCCGTAGCTCGCACCGATCAGCATCGAGATGTGCGGGACAGTCGAGTTCGACACCGCATTGATCATCATCGAGCCGTGTTTGATGATGCCGCCACGCTCGTACTCCTGCCCCACCATGTATCCGGTTGTGTTGTGCAGGAACAACAGCGGGGTGTTGGATCGGTTGGCCAGCTGGATGAACTGGGTTGCCTTCTGCGACTCGGCGCTGAACAGCACGCCTTGCGCGTTCGCCAGGATCCCGATCGGATAGCCGTGGATACGCGCCCACCCGGTGCAGAGCGACGAACCGTACTCAGGCTTGAACTCATCGAAGAGGCTCTCGTCGACGATCCGGGTGATCACATCGCGCGGGTCGAACGGGATCCGGAGGTCACCGGGAACGATCCCGAGTAGATCCTCAGCGTGGTATTTGGGGTCGAGGGACGGTGCCACCGGACCCGGCCCCTGCTTGTGCCAGTTGAGCCGGGCGACGATCCGTCGGCCGAGTCGAATCGCATCCTGCTCGTCGGCGGCGTAGTAGTCGGCCAGACCGGACTGCCGGGCATGCATCTGTGCGCCACCCAGTGATTCATCGTCGCTGACCTCGCCGGTGGCCATCTTCACCAGCGGCGGACCACCGAGGAACACCTTGGATTGCCCCTCGATCATCACCGTGTGATCCGACATCCCCGGCAGATAGGCGCCGCCGGCCGTGGAGTTTCCGAAAACCAGTGCGATGGTGGGGATGCCGGCCGCCGACAACCGGGTGATGTCGCGGAACATGGCCCCGCCGGGGATGAAGACCTCTTTCTGCGTCGGCAGGTCTGCTCCCCCGGACTCCACCAGGTTGATCAGTGGCAGCCGGTTTTCCAGCGCGATCTGATTGGCCCGCAGCCCCTTACGCAGGGTCCAGGGGTTGGAGGTGCCGCCGCGAACGGTGGGGTCGTTGGCGATGAGCACACATTCGACCCCTTCCACCACGCCGATACCGGTGACGATGGAAGCACCTACCGGGAACTCGGATCCATATGCCGCGATCGGAGCGAGCTCGAGGAACGCGCTGTCCTCGTCGATGAGCAGCTCGATCCGTTCCCGCGCCAGCAATTTGCCGCGCTCGCGGTGGCGGGCGACTTTCTTCTCCCCGCCACCGCCCAGCGCTGCGGCGAACAACTCCTCGAGCTCACCGATTTTGGTGAGCATCGTCTCCGCGGCCGAGCCGGGACCGGTGGTACTCACGAGTGGTACCCCAGCCGCTTGCCCGCGAGACCGTTGAGTATCTCGGTGGTACCACCGCCGATCCCGAGGATCCGCATATCACGGTATTGACGCTCGACCTCGGTGCCGGTCATGTAGCCGGCGCCGCCGAAGAGCTGAACAGCCTTGTCCGCCACCCATTCACCAGCTTCGACCGAGGTGTTCTTGGCAAAGCAGACCTCCGCGATGAGGTCGGTTTCGCCTGCCATCGCGGCATCGACCACCGCGTGCGTATAGGTCCGGGCGACATCGATTTTGCGCGCCATCTCGGTGACCGTCTCCTGTACCGACTGACGCGCGATGAGCGGTTTACCGAACGTCTCGCGACTCCGCACCCAGTCGAGGGTCAGGTCGAGGCAGCGCTGGGCACTTCCGTAGGCCTGGACGGCAAGTCCCACCCGCTCCGTGACAAACGCACCGGCGATCTGGAAGAACCCGGAGTTCTCGGCGCCCACCAGGTTACGGACCGGAACGCGCGCGTCGACGTAGGACAGCTCGGCGGTATCCGATGCGCGCCAGCCCATCTTGTCGAGTTTGCGGGTGACGGTGAACCCCGGAGTGCCCTTCTCGACCACCAGCAGTGACACACCACCGGCTCCCGGTCCGCCGGTTCGGACGGCGGTCACCACGAAGTCGGCACGGACACCGGAGGTGATGTACGTCTTGGAGCCGTTCACGATGTACTCGTCGCCGTCGCGAACAGCCGATGTGGTCAGGTGCCCGACGTCGCTGCCGCCGCCCGGTTCGGTGATCGCAAGGCTGCCGATCGTCTCACCCGCCAGGGTCGGTGTCACCCACTTCTCGATCTGCTCAGGATCATTCGCCGCGATCAGGTGCGGTAGCGCGATTCCACAGGTGAACAGCGACGAGAACACGCCGCCCGACACGCCATTGCCGTGCAGCACCTCACCGCAGATGGTGGCGTCGATCAGGTCGCCGCCGCTTCCGCCGACGGACTCCGGAAAGCCCAGTCCGAGCAGTCCCGCCTCGGCTGCCTGCTTGTGCAGATCGAGCGGCAACTCACCGCTGCGCTCCCAATCATCCTGAAACGGCAGGATGTGCCGCTCGGCGAATGTCCGGACGGAGTCCCGCAATTGCTGACGCTGCGGGGTATTCCAGACCTTGGACTCAAGGACTTTCATCTATCCTCCAAATCGGATCGGGATCGCGACGTGGCGCGAACGCAGCCACTCCCCGAGTCCCTTTGCTTGCGGATCAAAGCGGACGTTGTCGGCCACACCGCGGCCGAGTATCCCGTCGATCACGAAATTCACGGCGAGAAGATTCGGTAGTTCGTGGCGGTGGACCTCGAGGTTCTCCGCCTCCGGGATCAATTGTTTGAACAGTTCGGTGGTCAGGGTCGCGGCCAGCCACTCGAAGTGTTCTCGATTCCGCACCCACACACCGACATTGGCGTTGCCGCCCTTGTCACCACTGCGGGCTCCGGCGATCTCGCCCAGCGGCGCAACACGTGTCGGCCCCCACTGGGTGGCCGGTACCGGAGTGTGCGGCTCGGCCACCGTTTCGGGTGCTACCAGATCAGTCGCCACCCGCGACTCGATGACCTCCGTCGTGCCGTCGGCGAGGTGCACGGTGTGCGTGACGAGATGCGCCGGAACATATCCGGCCTCGAACACCGCATAGGGCGAGCCCCCACCGGGCGGGGAGGTCATGGTGAAGCCCGGGTAGCTGGCCAACGCCAACTCGACGGCGGCCGAAGAGAACTGGCGGCCCACCACCTTCTGATCGAGATCTTTTGCAACACACTGCAACAGCGCACTGGCCTGTTGCTCGGTGGGCGCGTCGTCCTGGTCGAGCCTCGTCAGTGTCCAGGTCAGATCTGCGGGACGGGTGGTCAGCTCGGCTTCGAATTGGCGACGCGCGAGCTCGGCTTTGGCGTCGATGTCGAGTCCGGTCAAGACCATCGTCACCTCGTTGCGGAATCCGGCGAGGTGATTGAGCGACACCTTGAGGGTGTCGGGCGGAGTTTCACCTTTCACACCGCTGATCTGTACCCGGTCATCGCCGAGGTCGGTGAGGGTGATCGAGTCCATCCGGGTCGTCACGTCGGGTCCGAGGTAGCGGGGGCCGCCGATCTCGTAGAGCAGCTGCGCGGTGACGGTGCCCACGGTGACCGCACCGCCGGTCCCGGTGTGTTTGGTGATGACGGAGTCGCCGCCGGCCGAGATCTCGGCGATCGGAAAGCCCGGGTGCCCCATGTCGCTGATCTCGGTGAAGAACGAGTAGTTGCCGCCGGTGGCCTGCGTTCCGCATTCGATGATGTGCCCGGCCGCAACGGCTCCGGCCAGCTGGTCCAGATCGTCAGGGCCCCAACCGAAGTGCGCGGCAGCCGGACCGACTGTCAGCGAGGCATCGGTGACACGGCCGGTGACCACGATGTCGGCGCCCGCTCGCAGGGCCGCCGCGATCCCGAAACCGCCGAGATAGGCGTTGGCCGTCAACGGAGTTCCCAGTCCCAGGTCTTCGGCCCGGCCGCCGAGGTCGTCGCCGTCGACATAGGCGATCTTCGGCGCCAGTCCGAGGTTCTCGGCCAGTTCACCTATCGCAGCGGCAAGTCCCGCGGGGTTCACCCCACCGGCATTGCTGACAATCGTGACGCCGGCATCCATCGCCGTACCGAGGTTCGCCTCGAGTTGTCGCAGGAAGGTCTTCGCATATCCGGTTTTGGGATCCTTCAGCCGATCGCGGCCCAGGATCAGCATTGTCAGCTCGGCCAGGTAGTCGCCGGTCAGGCAGTCGAGGTCGCCCCCGGTGAGCATTTCCTGCATGGCGGCGAACCGGTCGCCGTAGAAGCCGGAGGCATTGCCGATGCGAATGACGTCGCTCATCGTCCACCCCCGGGAGGTCCGGCAAAGCACTGCGCGATGGTGACCCAATGGCGGGCGTCGTCGCCGGTGGCCACGATGTCGAGGTCGCCCGGGCGGCGGCGCTGGGTGATCAGCTGACAGAAGTCGAGGGCCGGGCCGGTGATTCGCTGTGTTGCATCCTCGGGACCCCACGTCCACGTCGAACCGTCGGGAGCCTGCAGCTCCACGCGGAAGTCCTCGGCCGGGGGCGTCTGGTCGTTGACCTGATAGGCGAAGTCGCGGGTGCGAACCCCCAGGTGCGCAATGGATTTGAGTCTCGAGGTCGGCTGGTTGACGACACCGAGCGCATCGGCGATGTCCAGGCCGTGGGCCCAGACCTCCATCAGCCGGGCCGTCGCCATCGACGCCGCAGACATCGGCGGCCCGAACCATGGCAGTTTCTGTCCCGCCGGGACCGCAACGAGCGCGTCGGCGAGCGCACGGCGTCGTTGCCGCCATTCATCGAGCACCTGCGATACCGGTTTCTGCGCCTCTTCCCGGGCAGCCACGTCGACAAAACCGGTCGGATTCTGCCAGGCGACCTTCAGAGTGCTTTCGAACTCCGCCGGATCCGTGGCCGCGGCAAACGCCTGCGCGTCGGTCCAGGACAGATGCGCTACCTGCTCCCGGATTGCCCAGCCATCAGCGGGAGTTGGTGTGTTCCAGCCATTCTCGTCCAAACCGGACACCATCCGGTCGACGACGTCGGTCTCGGCAGACAGGTCGGCCACAAGCTCGGCAACGATGCTCACGCGGTCAGCCTGACACGACCCGACCACATAAGCAAGCACTCGTGCTTGTTTCTAGCGCTACCCCTACGCCCCGCCCCCGCCGCCGAGCGTGCCCAAGTTACCGCCGAGCGTGCCCTCGTTGCCGCTGAGCGTGCCGAAAATGGTTGCCCGCCTGCAACTTCAGCACGCTCGACGGTGTTTGAGGCACGCTCGGCGGTGGGATCGGCACGCTCGACGGATCGGTGGCGAGGCGGAACGGCGGCTGGATTGGCACGCTCGGCGGCTGGATCGGCACGCTCGGCGGATCGGTGGCGCGGTGGCTAGGCGGTGGCGTCGGCGGTCGCCTGGGCGACCACTGTGCCGTCCGGTTGAACCATGGTGGCGAAGACGGAGCTGATACGTCGGCCGGATTTGATCTGCTTCACCGTGACGGTCAGGTCACCCTGATCGATGGCGGGTGACCGCAGGAAACTCACGGAGATGTCGGCCACGTGATATCGATGCCCCGCTCTGGCCGACAGCTCTGTACCCAGGGATGCCGCCTCCGCGAGGATCGCCGTCACGATGCCGCCGTGCATGGTGCCCATCTTGTTGGCCATGCCGGGAGTGGGTGTCGCGGTCAGCTCGATGGTGTCCTCGCCGACGGCAGCCACGCGCAG
Organism: Williamsia faeni; assembly: GCA_003202005.1. Classification (GTDB taxonomy): domain Bacteria; phylum Actinomycetota; class Actinomycetes; order Mycobacteriales; family Mycobacteriaceae; genus Williamsia; species Williamsia faeni. The sequence continues at coordinate 77,292 of QJJF01000001.1, forward strand.
ACCCAGCAGCACCTGGATCGGGCCGGCCGGGATCGAGCCGTCGACCAGTCCGGACAAGATCTGTCTTCCGGTCAGTTCCGGATCCAGTGGCTCCGGCAACGGCGGTTGTTCGACAGGCGCGACAGAACTGGCGGGACGGCCGGTCTCGAGCGGCGGCGTCTCACCCGTGGCCCGGCTCACCACGACACCACGCCCGGTGGCCACACAAATGACAGCACCCGAGTCATCGATCAGCTCGGCAGACGTCACACCGTGCCCGCCGGTACTTCCGACCAATCGGCCCGCACCCGATGCTTTGATTCCCAACTTCACCGGGCTCGCCACCGACAACGACAGTCGCGACTGCACCGTCGCGGACCCCGCGGGCTGAGCATTGTAGAAAGCCGAGCCCCCGACGATCTCGGCCAGCGTGGCGTACGACGCCATCCCGATCTCGCCTCGATGGTCCACCAGTGCACTGCCCAGAAGCTGACTGGTCGTCCGGCGCCCGTGTTCATCGGTGACATACTCGATGCCGAGCGTTGCCATGGGATCTTTGGTCATGAAATCATGCCTATCACGCGATGGGCACCGATATTTAATCGGCGAGGATGCCTCGCAGTTCCTCGAGCGTGTAGGGCGGGTCTTCCTCATGGCCCCGATATGCCACGAACCCCGGCTCGAAGGCCGGGTACTTTCCGATGAATCCGCCTGCAGCACTGTAGATCTGGCCTGTGATCCCGGCGGCCAGATCGCTGGCGAGATAGGCGTATAGCGGGGCGACGTATTTCGCCGGCGCCGGATCCAGCGCGGCGTCGCGGGTGAACTCGTCCAGCAGACCGCGCTCGAACAGGTCCCTGATATGTGCCTCATATCCGGCACCGGTCGACAACCTCGTCTTGCCGCCCGGGCAGACGACGTTGACCCGGACACCGTGCGGTCGCAGGTCGGCTGCCAATGCCAGCGACAAGCTGTTGACCCCGCCTTTGCCGGACGGATACCCGGTGCCTCCGAAGTTGCCCGCAGATGCCGCCGAGCCGGTGGTCACCACCGCGCCGGAACCCTGTTCGACGAGTACCGGCGCCGCTGCCCGCACCAGTTCGAACGTGCTCACCAGGTGTGCGTCGAGCTGGGCAACGAAGTCCCGGGTGGTCATGGTCAGGATCGAGGATCCGTCGGGTTCTGCCACGCCGGCGCAGTTGATGACGACGTCGAGACCCCCGAACTCGCGCAGCGCCATGGACACCATGTGCGCGGCCACATCCGCGTCGGCCACATTGCCGGCCACCGGTACCGCGTTGCCCCCGTCACCGACGATCTGCGCGGCGGCGGCCTTCGCGGTCGGCTCGTCGCGGCCGTTGACCACCACCGACGCACCTTCCGCAGCCAGTCGGCTCGCGACCGCAAGACCGATGCCCCGGCTGGAACCGGCGACCACGGCCCGCTTGCCTGCCAGCAGCCTCGGGCTCACCCCGCAGAGACCGGTGTGATCGACAACGGGATACCGCGGTCGGCGAACTCGAAGGTCGCCCCGCCGCTGAAACGCGCGATGGCGACTTCCCCCGACTCCTTGATCGCCTCACCACGGGCGATCTCTATCACCAGGTCGTCTCCGTCGCGATGCCCGGAGACCGCAGACCAGGTGGGATGCACCGCGGAGGCCATCGCCAGGACCGGCTCGAGGTGCTCGGGATCGATGTACGCGATCCAGCCCTTGTCCGCGTTCGCATCGGAGTTCCCCGGAAGTCGCAGCTCAACCGATGCGTTCTCCCCCGAACCGTGAACCGAAACCTGCGCGCCGACATACTGATCGGGTCCGAGGATCGGATGCACTCGCAGGACCGCCGCCAGTGACTCCGCGTCCTGGTCGACCCCGAGACAATGCCGTAGCCGATCGGCGGTCAGGCCCGAAATGCCCGTCAGCTGCTTGCGGAAGATTTCGGTGGCCTGCGCCTCGTTCTCCGACTTCCCCCGCACCGACATCACAAACCCCAGCGCCAGCAACTGATGCTGCAGCGCAACCTCTTCCGCCATCCGGATCAGAGCCGAGTGCGACCAGTCGGCGAACCGCAGGTCTTCCCATACTGGTCCGACATAGTCGTCGTGGCCTTCGCCACCGGGCACGATGGGAGACAGCTCGACGTTGGCGGCCTTGGTTGCCGACATGACGATCGACTGCTCGGGTAAAGGCAGTTCCTCGCGGTCGGGTTCGATGGTCACGGTCCATGCACAGTGCGGGTGCTGGTCCGAGGGTCGGCGCGGTGGGCGGTGGATCGGACGGATACGCGCTCGCCGGTTGGTGGCGATCGCGGTCGCGTCGAACGTCGGATCCTCGATGTCGTGGCACATGGAGGTGACGTAGTCATCCCCCATCGGTTCGACATCCATCAGGGCGCCACAATGATTCAACACGAACTCGCCGTGGTACTTGTCCTGGATCGTGTATCGGAAATCCATGAACTGCGGTGGGGCCCCGATATCGAGTTGCAGACATTTGAACATGTCGGCCACACCGTCACCGGTGATCTTCAGGGCAGCACGCATCCGCTTCGTGTAGACGGGGCTCGCCGCCATCCACTCTTCGACTGCGATCTGCGCCATCGTCTCTCGCCCGAAGGCACCGATACAGTGAGCCATTCCGGAACGGTCGATCAATTGTCCCGACAACAGCAGCTCCGGCAGAAGCCTTGCCAGAGTTGCGCGATCGAGGTCTGCGTACGACATGGCGGTGTTCACCACATCTCGACGGGCGTCTTACCCAGTGGATACCAGCCCGGCAGTAGCTCTTTGGCATTCAGGACCCGATCGATGCGGCCCTGCATTCCGGCACTCATCACTCCGTCCGTCATCATCTCCATGAACAACGCGGTGACGTTGCCGTAGTCGAAGAAATCTCGTTGCCATGCCCACTGGAAATTGCCGCCGTACTTGAACCAGCTGCCCTGGATACCTTCGAGGCCGTAATGGGTGCCGTCTTCGCGGGTGGCCTCGAAGATCTGCTTCCACAGACCCATCATGTCCCCGGTCTTCTCGTCGATGACCCAGGACTGGTACGGGTAGGTCCAGCCGTCGAGGCCGTCCATCTCGTATCCGATGGCATAGTCCCGGATCTGATCGCGGCCGATGGCCATGAAATCGTGCTTCGCACCGTAGTTCCACCCATACGTGGCGTCTTCGGTGTAGAACTCCGCGAGTGGCCGCCAGTCGCCGGTCTTCTCACAATCAACGTTGGCCTGCAGCCAGCGCTCCACCATCTCGTCGAGTTCAGCGCGTTCAAATGACATGGAAATACCCAACTTTCATTCTTCAACAATTCTGAGGGCCTGAGTCGGACAGTAACGCACAGCACGCTCCACGTCTGCCGAATGACTGCTGCCTGGTTGCGGGTCAAGGATTTTCACCGAATCGCGCCCGGACTCGAAGATGTCGGGTGCTTCCATCTCACACATCCCATGCCCCTGACACAGGTCCAAATCCACTTCGATTCTCACGGGATCCACCTCCACCACATTTCTGGGCACTAGCTGGTGCGCTTGCGGTACTTGACTTTGCAGGGTTGTGCCAACTGGACAACCATTTTCGAGTGGTCGTTCTTGTACGACTCCGACGGCTGGGCCATCTCGAACTCGTAGTTCTGCAGCAGCACCGAGAAGATCGCCTTGAGCTGCATGATGGCGAATTGCGCACCAACACAACGATGTCGGCCCGCTCCGAAGGGGATCCAGGTCCACCGGTTGACCAGATCTTCTTGACGCGGCTCGAGATAGCGGTCCGGGTCAAAGCTGTCGGGGTTCGGGAAATCCTCGGGAAGCCGGTTCGAGATGGCCGGCGAGACCGCGATCGATTGTCCGGGCTCGAGTTGGAAATCCTCGACCACGAAGTCGTTCTGGACCACCCGCATCAGCACGATGAGGGGTGGATGCAGCCGGAGCGCTTCCTTGAGGGCCGACTCGAGCTTGGGGATCTGCCGCATCGCTCCGAAACTGTATTCGGCTCCACCCGAATAGATCTCGTCGAGTTCGGCGGTGACCTGAGCCATGTAGTCCGGATGCCGGAGGAGTTCGATCAATGTCCACGCCGCGGTACCCGAGGTGGTGTGGTGACCGGCGAACATCATGGAGATGAACATGCCGGTGATCGTGTCCGCGGTGAACCGGAGGTTGCCCTCCTCGTCCTTGATCGAGATCAGAACGTCGAGCAGATCGCGGTCGTCGTCGGTCGGCGGATCACCGGCGATCCGGGTGTCCATGATCTCCTGCACCAGTTCCACCAGACCGATGCGGGCGGCATCACGCTTGCGGAAGCTCTCGATGTCGGCATAGGCGTCGACGTACGCGATCGGATCGGTGCCCTTCTCCAGATCGTGGTACAGATGCGCGAACCGGCCGTCGAGCTGTTCCCGAAACTTCTTGCCCACCAGGCACGCCGACGAGGTGTAGATGGTCAGTTCGGCGAAGAACTCCAGCAGGTCGATCTCACCCTCGTCACCCCAGCGAGCAATGATGCGCTCGGTCTCTTCGGGGATCGTGATGGCATGCTGCTTCATGTGCGCGCCCTTGAGCGCCTGGTTGTGCAGCATCTCCGAACGACGTTCCGGACTGGCGTCGAACACGACACCTTCACCGAAGATCGGTGTCATGAACGGGTAGGCGGCGGCCTGATCGAGGTCTTCTTCCGACGCCCGGAAGAACGCCTCGTTGGCGGCGGCACCGGAGACCAGCGCGACCTCTCGATCGGCGAGCTGGAACACCCCGACGTCACCACATTCCTCGCGAACCCGCCAGAACAACCCGATCGGGTCGCTGGCGAGTTCGTCGAGGTGGCCATGTTCGCCTTCTCCACCGGATACGCGCTTCGGCTTGGTCAGGGTCATTTGGTGTCTCCTCCATTGCGTGCGATCGGCGCCTCGGCCTCGACCTCGACCAGTCGCATGTGCGCGCCGCGGGGCATGGACACGATGGTCGTGATGGCTGTTGCGAGATGCTCTGGTTTCAAGAAGTTGCTGTGACGGGCCAGCCCCCACGGAACCCAGTCGTTGAGAACCGATTCGGCGACCTCCGCCGTGAAGTTCATGCCCATGCCGGTCATGACCTGCCCCGGACGGACCAGGCTGGACCGAACACCGGTGCCTTCCAGCTCCATTCGCGCGACGTCTGACAGACCTTCGACACCGCGTTTGGCTGCGACGTACGCCGCCATCTGCGGTCGCGGCCACATGACGACGTCTGAGCTGACGAATACGAAGTCGCCGCGTTGGCGTTTGATCATCTCCGGGACGACACGGCGAAACAGGCGCTGGGCTCCCAGGAGGTGGATGTTGACCTGCGACGCGAAATCCTCATTGCTGAGTTCGTGGGCGCGCCCCGGCTCCAAATCGCCGGCCCCGGACACAGCGATCTCGATCGGGCCCAGTTGCGCCTCCGCCTTGGTGACGAACTCGTCGATCGAATCGACGTCGGTGACATCCAGCGGCAATGCCACCGCTTCGCCCCCGGCCGCATTGATCTGATCGACGAACTCCTGCGACTTCTCGACTCGCCTGGCACCCAGTGCAACTGGATACCCGGCGGCACCGAGCATCACCGCCGTCGCGGCACCGATACCGGACGATGCGCCGGCGACGATGACCGGACGACGGTCGGGATGAGCTGGGAAACGGGGCATCAGCGCACCTTCACCTTCATGGGGAGCGAGGCAAATCCGCGGACGTTCACCGAGTGCACGCGGACTGCGTTGTCGATGTCGATGTCGACCTGATTGATCGACTGGACGATTTGGGAGAGAGCCACATTCGCCTCCAGTCGCGCCAGATGCGCACCGAGGCAGAAGTGGGTCCCGAGCCCGAAACTGGTGAGGGTCTGCGAACTGTCCCGCCCGATCAGGTAGCGGTCGGGCTCGTCGAAGACATCTGCATCGCGATTGGCCGATCCGAGGAGCAGCAGAACCCGCTGACCGGCCGGAATTGTGTAGCCGCCGTATTCGACGTCCTCGATCACCCGCCGCAGCACGATCTGCGTTGAATTGTCGTATCGCAGAGTCTCTTCCGTCCACTGCGGCACAGATTCGTGATCAGTCATCGGTATCGCCAGCTGGTCCGGGAAACGCCAGCCCCAGTACACCGCGTTGGACAGCAATTTGGTGGTGGTTTCGTTGCCGGCAACGATCATCAGGATCATGAAGCCGATGATCTCGTCCTCGGTGAGGCGGGTCTTCTCACCGGTGTCGTCGTCGAGAATCTCCGCATCGAGCAGCGCGGACACCAGGTCGGTTCCCGGATTCTTACGGCGCGCCACGAGCAGCTCCGAGTAGTAACGATGCAATTCGAGATACGCGTAGACCGCCGCCTCGGGTACGTCGAAAACCCCTTCGTCGCGATGGATCAGGAGATCGGACTGGGTACGCAGGTGGGCCCGGTCGCTGACCGGAACGTCGAGCAGTTCGGAGACCACGTCCATCGGCAGAAGTCCGGCGAACTCGGTGACGTAGTCGAACTCACCCATCTCCAGGCAGCGACTCCAATGTTGCTGTGTGAGTTCACCGACCCGGTCGGCCAGTTCGGCAACACGCTTGGGCGTGAACCCCTTCGACACCAGCTTGCGGATGCGCATGTGCTTCGGATCGTCCAGTGCCAGAAAGGACATCGACTTGTGTGCATCGGGTCCGTAGGCGGCCGGGTCGAGCGAGACACCCCAGCTGTTCGACAGGCGCGCCGCATCGCGGAACCCGGTGCGGACGTCCTCGTGCTTGGCGAACGCCCAGAAGTCCATGTCCGCGTTGTGATAAACCGGTGCCTCGGCCCGCAGCCGCGCATAGGTGGGATACGGATCCTCGTGGAAGTTGTAGTCGTACGGGTCAAAAGAAAGCTGCGTCTGCGCTGTCATCGTTTCTCCAGCAGTAGTTTGGCCGCGGCAACCAGCCGATCGGCGATGGCGGAATACGATTCGTAACCCATACCGGCGCGAACCAGAGCGCCGGAGTAGAGCATTTCCAGGGCTTCGAGCTCCCCTTCGTCGACAGGCTCACCGCTGTCCCCGACAAGTGCATCCGAGATCCGTTGGCGGATCAGCAATCCGATACGCACCCGGAGATGCTCGACATCAGGGTCGGAGCCCAGCAATGAAGCGGTGACCGCGCGCGCGAGGTGGCTGTCGTCCTCGACGGCCAGCGACACCCCTCGCAGCACCACTGCCACCCGATCTGCCCGCGGTGAGGACGGATTGGGCTCGACGATGCTTTCGGCCAGCCGACGCCAGAACAGCTCGGCGACAACGTGTCCCTTGGAGCTGAAGTATGTATACGCGGTGGCCGGCGCCACTCCGGCACGCTTGGCGACCGACCTCACGGTGAGCGCGTCATATCCGTCCTCACGGAGCACCTCGACCGCCGCGGCGGTCAGCTTGCCGACGGTCTCCGCCTGCGCTGTGGTGAGCCGGCGACGAGTGGATTCGAAAGAAACAGGACTGGACATGGACACTGACGTTACACTACGTTCAAACCAACGTCCAGACACGTGTCCAGAAGGAGGCGACCAGCGATGGCGCTCAGACCAGAAACCAGCTCCGAACTGCTGATCGATGGAAAGTTGGTGCCGGGAACGGGGGGCACGTTCGCGATCATCAATCCGGCAACAGAAGAGGTCATCGGCCATGCCGCCGACGGCACGACCGCGGACATGGAGGCCGCCATCGGCGCCGCCCGGACCGCGTTCGACACCACCACGTGGTCCCGCGACCACGCCTTTCGGGCGAAATGCCTGCGGCAACTCCGGGACGCACTCGGCGGCCACATCGAAGAACTCCGCGAGATCACCATCGCCGAGGTAGGCGCCCCGGCGTTCCTGACGTCTGGTCCACAGCTCGAAGGACCCATCAACGATCTGGGCTACTTCGCCGACCTGGCCGAGAGCTACGAGTGGGAAACCGACCTCGGCCGCGCCAAACCGATGGGGATCAAGACCAACCGCACCGTGCAGCGCGAGGCGGCCGGTGTGGTCGGTGCGATCACCCCGTGGAACTTCCCGCACCAGATCAATTTCGCCAAGATCGGTCCGGCCCTCGCCGCCGGCTGCACCGTGGTCCTCAAACCCGCACCCGACACACCGTGGTGTGCGGCGCTGGTGGGCAAGGTGATTGCCGAGGAGACCGACTTCCCGCCCGGAGTCATCAACATCGTCACGTCGAGTGATCACGCCGTCGGGGCGTTGCTGTCATCCGACCCGCGCGTCGACGTCGTCTCCTTCACCGGATCGACCGCCACCGGCAAGAAGGTGATGGTCGCCGCGGCCGAGACGCTCAAACGCGTCTTCCTCGAACTCGGTGGCAAGTCGGCGTACATCGTCCTCGACGATGCCGACCTCGGCGCCGCCTGCTCGATGGCCGCCTTCTCCGTGGTGACCCACGCCGGCCAAGGCTGCGCACTGACAACCCGGATGCTGGTTCCCCGCGAAAAATACAGCGAGGCAATCGAACTGGTCAAGGCCGGACTGGCCGGACTTCCGGCGGGTGATCCGACCGACCCCGGAACCATCTGCGGCCCGGTGATCTCCGCCGTGCAGCGTGAGCGGATCGAGGGATATCTACAGCTGGCGCGCGATGAGGGCGGCACCATCGAGATCGGCGGCGGCCGGCCGGCCGGCCGGGACAAGGGATACTTCATCGAGCCGACGTTGATCTCGGGGCTGGAGAACTCGGCCCGCGTCGCCCAGGAGGAAATCTTCGGGCCGGTCCTGGTGATCATCCCGCACGACGGCGACGACGACGCGATCGCCATCGCCAACGACTCCCCCTATGGACTGTCCGGCGCAGTCTGGGGCACCGACCCGGATCGGATCAAGAAGGTCGTCGACGGTGTCCGCACCGGAACCATGGGCATCAACGGCGGCATCTGGTACTCGGCCGACGTCCCGTTCGGCGGCTACAAACAGTCCGGCATCGGCCGCGAGATGGGTGTGGCCGGATTCGAAGAATATTTGGAAATCAAAGCGGTAGCAACACCGGCATAAGGAGTTCGACCGATGAGCAACAACAGATTTGAAGGAAAGACAGCGATCGTCACCGGGGCTGCGGGCGGTATCGGCGAGGTCTACGCCCGCCGGCTCGCCGCCGAGGGCGCAAACGTCGTGATCGCCGACCTCAACGACGAGGCCGGCAAGCAGGTGGCCGCGGACATCGGCGGGCTGTACGTCAACACCGACGTCGCCGAGCCCGAATCGGCGCAGGCCCTGGCGGCCGCGACGCTGGAAACGTACGGCCAGATCGACTATCTGGTGAACAATGCCGCGATCTACGGCGGTATGCAGCTGGACTTCCTGATCACCGTCCCATGGGACTACTACAAGAAGTTCATGAGCGTGAACCTCGACGGAGCTCTGAACGTGACCCGTGCGGTGTATGGACACATGAAGCCCGGCAGCGCCATCGTGAACCAGTCCTCCACCGCCGCATGGTTGTACAGCGGTTTTTACGGTCTGGCGAAGGTCGGGGTCAACGGCTTGACCCAGCAGCTCGCCACCGAGCTCGGCGGTTCCGGGATCCGCGTCAACGCGATCGCGCCCGGACCGATCGACACCGAGGCCACCCGGTCGACCACCCCGAGCAGCATCGTCAAGGAGATGGTCGGCAAGCTTCCGTTGTCGCGCATGGGAACTCCCGACGATCTGGTCGGCATGTGTCTGTTCCTGCTCTCCGACGAGGCCGGCTGGATCACCGGACAGATCTTCAACGTCGACGGCGGACAGATCATCCGATCATGAGCGAACAACAGGCATCCGACGCCGCGTCGGAACAGAGCGCCCCGGTCGGTTTCATCGGGCTGGGCAACATGGGTGCACCGATGGCCGAGCGCCTGGTGAAATGGCCGGGCGGCCTGGTGGTCTGCGATACGCGACCCGAGGCCACCATCGAGGGTTCGACCCGCGCCGACTCGCCGGCCGAGGTCGCCAAGACTGCCACCGTCATCGGCGTGACCGTCCTCAATGACGAGCAGGTCAACACCGTCGTCGCAGGGGCACACGGCATCCTCGAGACCGCCGCACCGGGAACGGTCATCGCGATCCATTCGACGATCGGTCCACAGACCGCGATCGATCTGGAGAAAGTATGTGCCGCGCAGGGTGTTTCCCTGGTCGATGCACCCGTATCCGGCGGAGCCGGCGGCGCCAAGGAAGGCCGTCTGGCGATCATGGTCGGCGGTGAGCGCGAGGCGTACCTGAAGTTGAAGCCGGCCTATTCGCTGATGTCCGACATGCTCATCCACGCCGGCCCGATCGGCGCCGGAACCAAGATGAAGCTGGCACGTAACCTGTTGCACTTCATCTCGTTCACGGCCGCCACCGAGGCTTCACGGCTGGCAGAAGCTGCCGGCATCGACATCGTCAAACTCGGCAAAGTGGTCCGCCACACCGATGCGATCACCGGCGGCGCCGGCTCGATCATCCTGCGGGACACCACAGCTCCGATCCCGCCGGACGACTTCTGGTACGACATCCTGAGCCACGTCCGCGACCTCGGTGAAAAAGATCTCGGTCTCGCCCTGGCGCTCGGTGGCGAACTGGGCGTAGACCTTCCATTGGGCGAAATAGCTCTCGACCGTTTTGCCGACGGCCTGGGCGTTGGCGGAGACGCAGCGAAGCGGAGCTCGACCAATGGCGGAGACGCAGCGGAGCGAAGCTCGACCCGTCGAAAGGAACACAAATGACTACTGACCAAACATCAGCGAACGGTGACCTGCCACCGACATCGGAGCTGCGCCAAAAGGGCATGGACACGATGGCCAAGGTGTACGGCTTCGAGATGCAGGACGGGCCCGGTGACTTCTACGCCTATCTCACCGAACATCTCTTCGCCGACGTCTGGAACCGTGAGGGTCTGAACTTCCGCGATCGTCGCCTGCTGATCTTCGGTGTCCTGGCCGCAACCGGTCAGATCGACGTGGCCGAGATCCAGGCCGGTGCCGCTCTGGCGAACGGCGAACTCACCGGTGATGAACTTCTCGAAATCGCTTTGTTCCTTTGCTATTACGTGGGCTGGCCGCAGGGTTCGAGGATGAACATGATGTTCGGATCGGTCATCCAGAAGCACGAGGCCAAACTCGCGAAGCAGAAAAAGACGACGTGACCTTCTTCGCGACGCGCTACGACTTTCGTGCGCCCGGGGCCACACCCACCGGGCGCGCCGAGTTGTTCAAGCGCGCCGTGGAGCAGGTCAGCTATCTCGACACCCACGATCAGGATGCCGTGATGCTCTCTGAGCATCACGGCTCTCCTGACGGCTATCTGCCGAATCCTCTGATCGTCGCGTCCGCGTTTGCCGGCTGCACCAGCCGGATTCCGCTCACCATCTCGGCGATCGTGGTGAACCTCCACGATCCGCTGAGGCTGGCCGAGGACATCGCGCTCCTCGACCATCTGAGCGGCGGGCGGGCGTCGTACACACTCGGGCTCGGATACCTGCGTGAGGAATACGACCAGCTCGGCAGATCGTGGGTGACTCGCGGCGACGACATCGAGCGCGCCATCCGTGTGCTTCGCCAGGCCTGGACAGGTGAGGAGTTCGAGTACAACGGCAGAAGGGTCCGCGTCACACCGACTCCCCTGTCGCAGCCACATCCGTTCTTGTTCTACGGCGGTGGTTCTCGAGCCGCGGCCCGGCGCGCTGCCCGACTCGATCTGGGCTTTCAACCCCAGGTGGCAGATCCCGGGCTCCGCGAAGTCTACGAGGACGAATGCCGCCGACATGGTCGGCAACCAGGATTTGTCATGACACCACCACCGGGTCCGTCCACCGTCTTCTGCGCGGAGGACCCCGACAAGTTCTGGCACTCCTACGGTCAGTTCCTCCTCGCCGACGCCCGCGCCTACGACGCCTGGCACGGCGATCACGCTTCGCATGTGCGCGACAGTTCCACCACGGTAGAAGAACTCCGAAGTGGCACCGGATACGTCGTCTGCACCCCGAACGAACTGATCGAACGCTGCCGCACCAAGGAATTCCGACTGGTCACCAGTCACCCACTCTGCGGCGGGATGCCCGAGCAACCATCTTGGGAGAGTGTACAACTCATCGGAGAGCATGTGATTCCGGCATTGCGCACCCACCCCGTTGGTCAATTCGGAGGCTGAACCCTCCGTCTTTCGGTAGCGGTAGGTGCCTGTCGGCACGCCCCTGTATCGTGGCGCTATTCTCATTGGGGGGAATGTGCTGGCTGGCACGTAGGGGGAAATTTCATGACAACACAGGTAGACCCGGAAGATCTGAGAGAAGCTGCGCGACAGATCGGCGGAGGAACAACAGGCACGACCCCATTCGGTGGTGTCTCGCCCGGCACAGCAACGAGTTCCCTGCGGTTCGCCGGAACGGGTATGTCGGCGACGGATACCGCAACGGCATTGACCACAGCCGCCGATGCGGCCGAGACGGCAGTCGAGGTGGTGCGTGCACGAATCAGCGAATGGAACTCGATCCTGACCGAGTCAGCTGAAACTTTTGAGACAACGGAGGAAGTGAGCACCCGGCGCCTAGAAGCCTTGGGCGACTTCAACACGCGCCCGCAGGGGTGACCCGTGCGACCAACCAAGAGCCAAGTGTCCGGCTTCGATTTCGGCAATATGCCCACCGCAGCCGGCGGCGCCACCACCATCGGCGACCAGGTCGAGGCCGACGGGCTCAATATCCAGAGCACCATCACCGGAATGGACTGGTCCGGCGCATTTCGGAATGCTGCCGTATCGCGCGCCAATCGCGAGCAGGTCCAGTTCACCAGGGTCGACGACGCTTTCGAGGAGCTCTCGAAAGCAATCACCGATGGCCACACGTCAATGAGCCACATCTCTGAGAGCCTCAAAACGGGAGCCGACGGTTGGGAGGCAACAGGTTACGACGTGGCAGAAGACTGGACAGTCACTGACCGCTACAACTACGCCCTTGCCGAGTCCATGTTCAAGGACGACAATGCGGCGCTGGAACTTCTCGCCAATATGAAGAGTGTGCGGGCGAACAATGCCGCAACGGCGACGACGCAGCTACAGCGGCTGGCCGTTGAGTTCGACGAAGCCGACACCACTTGCGCCGCTGCCATAGGTGCAGCGAGTACTTCGATTTCTACTCTGACGCCTCTGGAGTCTGCACTCGGTGGCGGAATCGCGGATCAAATCGGAGAGAAGCTCCGGGACGGCAAGGAGCTGAGCGACTTCGAGCGGCGTGTGTTGGAAGCCGGTACAAATCTCGACGCAGACGAGCTGGAAGCACTCAAGAATGGGAAGCCCGCCACGATGACTCAGGGCGAGTTCGACTTCCTCAAGGAAATCGTCGGTGATCTCGACGGGCTGACCATGGCGGAGATAGTCGAACTCGGAGCAGGCACGCACCACAACGATATTCAGAGCAACCTTGCGAACGCGACCCAGCTACTGGGGACCCCCAATCTGGGCAGCTCCAGCGGAGACCGCGGCGGCATGGCTGCACTGCCGGCGAATATGCGTAGGGTTCTGACTCGCAATCCGGTGGATGAAAACGGACATCTATACACAAACATTCAAGAATTTACGAGTTTCGTCGACTTCGTTGCGGCAGGTGACCAGAACTCCCGGTTCGGCTCGGACGTGAACCGGGGATTGCTCAAACAATCATCCGAGATATCGGGTGCAAGCAGCTTGGATGGCGGTACTCCCGGCAGCCTCGCCACCATCGACAAACTGTTGAACACCGCCATGAATGTCGGGGGTTCCGACAGGATAGCCGCGCACGACTTCATCACCGGCGAAAACATGGACGTCACGTGCGACAACGGCGGAAGATATAACGCGGGAATTCACCTCAACAACATCTCTGATTTTGCGTGGACCGACTTCAGTGGCCTGCACACCGTTTTCGACACCATCGGCCAGGATGTGGAATCGTCCAATCCGTTCTATGCGGAAATCTCCCGAGAGAATGCCAGCTCGCTGGCTCACTATCTCGGGTCCCCGGGAGACATGGACACCAATGACGACGTCGGCATCACGAACCCGGAACTCGCCCGCATCTACGCGAACGCGCTGAGCCCGTATCTCGGCGACTTCACCGGGATCGACGCCACGAGCGAGGGCGCACCGACATACGGCGCGGACCGTCTCAAGCCCGGAGAATTGGAGAACATCTTCCGCTCTCTGAATACCGACGGCGAGGCCGCCGCGACGATGAACTCCGAAGCATATAAGTGGCAGAATCTGATGGCCTTGCAATATGGAATAACCGACCAAGCCCACTTCTCGGAATTGGCCGGCATTCTCAGCCAGGCAATGACAGATGGAAATAGCCAAGCAGTAAACCATCTCTCCGAGACGGACCTAGCACAACGGACGGCGAGCTACGACAGCAAAATGACACTATTCTCCACTGTCAAAGATCTGACCGGCCTGCTGCCGGTGGGCAGCGAAGCCGGAATAGCGATGCAACAACCGCTCGCCGACGCGATCTTTGGCGAAGCGCCCGTCCTCGAGGACGCGTCCACACAGGGAAATGACCCCAACTGGGTAGCACAGCTCAACGACCCGAAGATCCGCGACTTCAACGAACTCCAAGGATATAATTTAGCTCACCCCGAGTTCGGAGAATCAATGCCGGATGAGTTGTTTCGCGACGGAAAACTAGACTGGAATGCGGCGAACGAGAATTCTAACCTTTTCAAGGATTGGGTTGGCAAAATGGGCAGCGATTGGGAAGACGGTTTTGATAAGGGTACTGAAGAACCGGATTGGCCGATGGCTGGCATCGACGGAGCAAAACCGGAAGATCCTAATGCCCCTGCCAAGCAACCACGCTAGGCCGGTGGGCAGCCCCCGGAGCCGGCGACAGGCAGCGTTTCTACTACGCGGTGCGACGATAATGCTGGTACTCGCGTGCGTGATCTCGAGCTGCGCCAGGCCCGCCGAAAGAACCAACAACACGCCGGTCGCGCCAAGTACGTTACGCACTGTTGTGGACTACCCGGTCGTGTGGTTCGACACCCCACACCTCGACCTCGACACCCCCGACGGCACCTTCGTCCGAGCCATCTTCGAGTCGTACATCCTGCGATCAGAATTGGGTGCGTCCGCATACTTCCCAGGCTGGGACGAAGCCACCGGGGACAGTTGGTACAACTGGGGCGACAGACCCGGATACGGCCCCCGCAACAATCCCCCCTTCACCATCTTCGCCTGGGTTGCACCCTTCATCGACCCCGACCCCGCCGGAATCTCCGACTGGACACCACCCTCCGACACGGTCGGCGCAGTCATCGTCTGCTCACGAAACAGCGTGGGCAATGACTACGCCATGATCTACACCTACCAACGCACCGGTACCGCACCCCCGGCAGATCAACACGGTAACCAACCAACCCCGAACCGCAACGTGTACGGCGACTGGACAATCCTCGACAGCGTCACGTCCTCTGCCGGCATCCACATAGATCGCACCGAACGATGCGACACCCCACCTGCCCCGATCTCACAGGACATCCACACCCCCAGCCCCGGCTGGCCCGCCAGCAGCGAGTAGCCAGATCTGATGACTACAAGAGAACCCACCTTCCCACCACACATCATGGCCGCCCTGCGCTCACCCGAAGGCACCACCGCCGAAGACATCTACCGACAATTCCCCCACGCACGCCCCGCCGACACACCAGCACCCATCGACCACACCGAACTCAACGCCCGCCTCCACGATGCACTCGACGACTGGCACCGCCGCCACGGCTGGCACATCGACATG
>QJJF01000001.1:93098-1283588 GCA_003202005.1 Williamsia faeni
CCGCCGACACACCAGCACCCATCGACCACACCGAACTCAACGCCCGCCTCCACGATGCACTCGACGACTGGCACCGCCGCCACGGCTGGCACATCGACATGCCACAGAACATCAAAGAACAACTCGCCCAACAGATCCGCGACGACCTCGCCTGGGAACAACGATGATTCACACCCTCAGGTGCGCAGCAGTGTCGATCGCTCTCACATTGACCATCACCGGCTGCGGACTCGCCGATTCGCCCGAAGTAGCCAGCACAACCAGCTCGCCGCAACGGACCGTCGATGACTACGCAGTGGTCTGGTTCGACACCGACGCCCTCGACCTCACCACCCCCGACGGCACCTTCGTCCGGGCCATCTTTGAGTCTTACATTTTGCGTTCAGAACTGGGTGCTTCCGCATACTTCCCCGGCTGGGCCGACGCCACCGGGGACAGCCGATACAACTGGGGCGACAGACCCGGAAACGGCCCCCGAAACAATCCCCCCTTCACCATCTTCGCCTGGGTTGCACCCTTCATCGACCCCGACCCCGCCGGGCTCTCCGACTGGACGCCACCCTCCGACACGGTCGGTGCAGTCATCGTCTGCACCCGAGACGGCCTGCAGACCTACGTCAAGGACGCGATGATCTACACCTACAAACGCACGGGCGCCGCCCCCCCCCGGCAGATCAGCACGGCAATCAGCCAACCCCAACCCGCAACGTCTACGGCGACTGGACGATCCTCGACAGCATCACCCAAACCGGCAACAGCATCGACCGCACCGACCGATGCGACACCCCACATGCCCCGATCTCCCAAGCCATCCACACCGCCAGCCCCGGCTGGCCTGCCAGCAGCGAGTAGCCAACAACCCATGACCACCAGAGAACCCAGCTTCCCACCACACATCATGGCCGCCCTGCGCTCACCCGAAGGCACCACCGCCGAAGACATCTACCGACAATTCCCCCACGCACGCCCCGTCGACACACCAGCACCCATCGACCACACCGAACTCAACGCCCGCCTCCACGATGCACTCGACGACTGGCACCGCCGCCACGGCTGGCACATCGACATGCCACAGAACATCAAAGAACAACTCGCCCAACAGATCCGCGACGACCTCATCTGGGAACAACGATGATACGCACCCTCAGGTACACAGGAGTATCGATCGCCCTCGACTGCGACCCGGAGATCTCGCGACTCGACAATCACCGCGAAAACCCCGGAATTGTCCTTGCGAACATGCGTTCGAGTCTGTAGTATGAAGTCAGTTGACCGCAAAGATATGACGAGTCGAGCCAAACACCTTCCCATGTGAATCTGGTCAACTTCCTGTTGCTTTCTGCCTGGAAGGTGTTCTGTGATGCGGCTTCTCGACATGATCGACTCCCTGATTGATCTGGTCATCCCTGATGATCCCGGCGACCTGCTCGCCATGACAAAAGACTTGATCACGCTGCGCAATGCCGGCGAGCATCAGCTCGCGGTGTGTGCAGCGGCGATCGATCAATCAGGTATGGCACGCAAGGCCGGATCGACAACGGCAAAGCTGTTGCAGGCCAATGGCGCTGCGCCAGGGGCGGCGTATCGGTGGATCCGTGTCGGGTCCGGTTTGGCAGGATTGGATCGCACTGCCGGGTACTCGCGGGACGGGTTCCTGTCCTCCGAACATGTCGATGCGGTGATCAAAGGCATCGCACATATCGTCGACCGGTCCGACGAGGCGGTCACCAGCGAGCAGCGGGTGGAGTTCGAGCGAAAACTGTTGAGCCACGCCATCTCCGGTGCGCCACCATCCGAGATCGGAGCAGTGGCGCGAGGCCTGGGCAATCAAATTGCCAACGACACCGGCGGTCCGCCGCCGGCCGAAGACCGATCGTTGAACAGTCTGGACTATGTCGTCAACCCTGAAGGACGATGTGTCGGCAAGTTCGATGTGGATGCGGTGATCGGGGAAAAGTTGTTCTCCGCGTTGGATTTCTGGTCCAAAGCCCGTCCCGAACCCGACGGCAGCGACGATCCACGCACACCTACGCAGCGCCGCGCTGATGCGCTGCACCAATTGCTGGACTGCGGTGGTGGTGGGCAGGACTTGGTGTCGGCGCCGCGGACCGAGGTGATGGTCACCGTCCCGGCCGATCGTCCCGAGGCGGCATCTCTGCGGTGGATGGGCCCGATCACCGAAGCGACCGCCTTGGCGTTGGCGTGTGATTCGTCGATCACCAAGGTCACCCTCGACGGCCAAGAGGTCCCGATTGATCTGAGTCCCCCCAAACGCCTGTTCACCGGTCTGGTCCGCAAAGCGATCATCATCCGCGATACCTGCTGTGTGAAGTGCGGCGGATCGGTGACCTGGTCCGATTGTCACCACATCACACACTTTGCCGATGGTGGCGCCACGACCCTGGAGAACGGGTGCTTACTGTGCCGCACCTGCCATCGGGCGGTCCACCACACCGACTGGGAGGTGATCATGGGCTCCGATGGGCATCCGTGGCTGATCCCGCCGGCTGACATCGACCCGCAGCGAAGACCGCTACCGGCCTACAACCGACGAACACTCACCCTCGCCGCCTGACTCACCTCGCTACCTGACCCCGCTGCCGTCGAGTCACCCCGAATCCAACTCTCTACCGGCCGCACCCGATGTGACGTCGGGACCGCGATCGAACCTTGACAACTCCATAGTGTGAGGACGGTGTGGTGCTGCCGTCGGACGAAGTCCGCTCCATTCGGAGATCGGGCTGCGGCGGCGGCACCACACCGGTGCGTTCAACGGCACCGCCGTCTGCCCTCGATCCGGCACTTGCGGGCCACCGGTAACGTGAACGATTGTGTGCGGATCAGAAGCTCGGTCGGTAGATGAGGCGAAAGCGGTTCGTTCGGTCTGGCAGGGGCTGGACCTGCCAGGCCTCATCGACGTCCACACCCATTTCATGCCGAAGCCGGTGATGGACAAGGTGTGGGCGTACTTCGATTCGGCGGGACCGCTGATCGGCCGCGAGTGGCCGATCACCTACCGGGCCGATGAAGACCAGCGGATCGGGACCCTGCGGGACTTCGGGGTCCGGGCATTCACGTCGATGATCTATCCCCACAAGCCGGACATGGGCGCCTGGCTCAACAGTTGGTCCGCCGATTTCTCCGCGCGCACCCCCGATTGCCTGCACACGGCCACGTTCTATCCGGAGGAGTCGGCGCCGAAGTATGTTGCCGAGGCCATCGAATCCGGTGCGGCAGTGTTCAAGTCGCATATCCAGGTGGGCGATTACAGTCCCATCGACCCACTACTCGACGATGTCTGGGGCACCATCTCGGACGCCGGCGTACCGGTGGTAATCCACTGCGGGTCCGGACCGGCACCGGGAACTCACACCGGCCCTGAGCCTATCGCCGCACTGCTGCAACGCTTTCCGCAGCTGCCTCTGATCATCGCCCACATGGGTATGCCCGAGTACGACGACTTCCTCGAGCTCGCCGAGACATACGGCAACGTCCACCTCGACACGACCATGGCGTTCACCGCATTTGCCGAGGAGAGCTCGCCCTTCCCGGTCGATTCGAGGCATAAGCTGATCGAGCTCGGCGATCGCATCCTGTGGGGCAGCGACTTTCCGAACATCCCGTACACCTACACGAGTGCACTGGAGGCCGTCGCGGCCCTCGGACTGGGCGACGACTGGGTTCGAGGCGTATTGCACCACAACGCCGCACGGCTGTTCGGAATCGAACTCGCCGGCTGACTAACTCTGGCGCGCCGCCTGCGCCGCAATCCGCGCTTGCACCTCAGGCCTACGCAGCGGCGGGACCGTCTTGGGTGGCTGACGCCGGGGTGGCAGAGCTTGCAGCAACTCCGTGGTCGCGGCGGTGACCCGTTCGACGGCGAGTTCGAATGCTTCGACACTCGCCGCCGACGGCTTCTGAACGCCGCTCACCTTGCGCACGTACTGTCGCGACGCCGCTTCGATCTCGACCGCCGTTGCGGGCGGCTCCAGCCCCCGGAGCTCGGTTATGTTGCGGCACATGGGCTCAACTCCTCATCGTTCTTTCTGATCATTCGGCGATCTTGACTACCGCCTTGCCCAGGATCTTGCCGTTCGCCAAATCGTCGAGGGCCTGCGGCAGATCGGCCAATGCGTAGGTACGGTTCACCGGTGGGCGCATTCCGGCAGCGACCATCTCGGTGAGATCTTGGTGAAGCTTGGCCGGCAGGCCGGGATGAGCGCGCACGTATTCGCCCCACGCTGCACCGACCACGGAGATGTTGCGGAACAGCACCCGGTTCAGCTTGACGGTCGGAATCCCGCCGGCAGCAAATCCGATCACGACAAACCGGCCGTCGGGGGCCACCTGCCGCAGCGCCTCGTCGAATACCTCGCCGCCGACCGGGTCGATCAGGACATCCACGCCGGTTCCGGTGAGTTCCTTGATCCTTGTGCCCCAGCCTTCTTCGAGCTGGACGACCTCGTCGGCCCCCACACTCTTCAGCAATTCCTCGGCACCCGTGCGGTGCACGATCGCGATGACCTTCGCACCCATCGCCTTCGCCACCTGGATGGTGGCAACACCGACGCCACCGGCACTGCCGAGCACACCGACAGTCTCACCCGGCTGCAGATTCGCCCGGATCTTCAGCGCAAAGATCGCGGTCTGCAGATTGATGCCCATCGCCGCGCCTTCGTCGAAGCTCAATTCCGGCGGAATCGGAAGCAACTGTTCATCGGTGGCCAGCACTTGCTCGGCAAACCCGCCCACAACCGACATGACCTGCACGCGATCACCGACGGAGTATGCGGAACCGCTCGGTGCCTGTGCCACCACGCCGGCAACCTCGGTGCCCGGGGTGAACGGAGTCGGGACCCGCAATTGATATTTGCCCTGACTCATCAGCAGATCGGGAAAGCAAATTCCGCACGATTTCACGTCGATGAGAAGCTGATTATCCGTGGGTACCAGGTCAGGGACCTCGGTCAGGGCCAACCCGCTCGGACCGGTCTCGTCGTTCAGTATCTGAGCTTTCATAACGCCCAACCCTACGCGGGGACGCCGATAGGATCACCGATATGACATCTGTACCCAAGACGCACGACGACCAGCCCACTGAGCTCCAACTCCAGGTCGCCAAAGATGCCCCCGGTTTCATGCCGATCGACGAGGCAATTGCCCTGTATCGGGTTGCAGCGCAGTATCTGTCAGCCCCGGACGCGGTGGGTATCGGCGTCGAGATCGGCACCTACTGCGGCAAATCCACCGTCTTTCTCGGCGCCGCCGCACAACCCCTGGGCGCGACGATCACCACCATCGACCATCATCGCGGCTCCGAAGAACACCAGCCCGGCTGGGAGTACCACGACACCTCCCTGGTCGACCCGCACACCGGCACGCTCGACACCTCCGCCCGATTCCGGCGGACGATGTGGGACGCCGGTCTGGAGGACACCGTGATCGGCCTGCTTGCGACATCGACGGCAGCGGCCCGCATCTGGGGCCGGCCGGCGGACTTCGTGTTCATCGACGGTGGGCACAGCAGCGAAGCCGCACAGAACGACCTGGCCGGATGGGCACCTTGGGTCCGTCTCGGCGGCGCGCTGCTGATCCACGACGTGTTCCCCGATCCGGCGGACGGTGGACGTCCTCCGTTCGAGATCTACGAAAAGGCGCTGAAGACAGGACAATTCACGGAGGTTGGCGTTCAGGGCACACTGCGGGTGCTGCGGCGCGACTCCGGAAATCCAGGTCAGCCGTTGTTCTAGGCTGGTCCGGTTCTAGGCGGGTCCGGGCAATCGGTGCAGCTGGACATGCAACACGGAATCGTCGCCGATGGTGGCGGTCATATACGTGCAGTGCGGTTGCCGCCGGCGGTCGGTCGGCGATCCCGGATTCAGCAATCGCAGCCCGGTCTCGGATGTGGTGTCCCAGGGGATGTGGCTGTGCCCGAACACCAGGACATCGGTGTCCGGGTAGGCCGCAGACATGCGCTTCTCCCGA
Source organism: Williamsia faeni (assembly GCA_003202005.1). Classification (GTDB taxonomy): domain Bacteria; phylum Actinomycetota; class Actinomycetes; order Mycobacteriales; family Mycobacteriaceae; genus Williamsia; species Williamsia faeni. The sequence continues at coordinate 99,084 of QJJF01000001.1, forward strand.
CCCGTCGCGGCCCCGGTCTCGTGGGTGACGCTGAAACGCAGGCCACCGAGCACAACATCTGCGCGCTCGGGCAGCCGAGCGCGCAGATCGTCACCGTCGTTGTTGCCCCAGCACGCGATCAACCGGGCCGAACGCGCCTCGAGCGCTTCATATGAAGCCAGGTCGACCCAGTCGCCGGCGTGGATGACAACGTCGGAGCGCTCGACCGCCGCCCATAACGTTGCCGGCAGGTCCCGGGCCCGCTTGGGGATGTGGGTGTCAGAGATGAGCAGAAGGTCCACATCCAACTGTAACCCGCTTCCGGACATCAGCCCGAATACTGCTCGCGCACTTTTCGTTTGAGAATCTTCCCGGTGGCGCTACGAGGAAAGGGTGCGAGGTCGAACACGACAGCTGCCGGCACCTTGTACTCGGCCAGGGCACCCCGCACGATGTCTTGAACCTGCGTTTCGGTGAGGCTCTCGCCTTCCCGTGGCGCAACAGCCGCGACCACCACCTCACCACGTCGGTTGTCCGGGACGCCGAATACCGCGACCTCGACGAACTTGTCGGAGGCCATCAGCGCGTGTTCGACTTCGGCGCAATAGATGTTCTCCCCGGCCGAGATCACCATGTCTTTCTTCCGGTCGACCACGAATACCAGGCCGTTGTTGTCGAGGTAGCCCAGATCGCCGCTGCGATACCAGGATCCGTCGAAGGCCGCAGCTGTCTCGGCGGGACGGTCGAGATACCCTGCCATGACAAGTGGTCCACGGACTTCCAGCTCCCCGACCTCGCCTGCCGGGAGCACGGTGCCGGCGGTGTCGACCACCCGCACCGACATCACCGGGCTGAGCGGTCCAGACGAGTCCGGGTATGCGGCAAGAAGATCACCGCCCGCGGTGCACACGCTGCCGGCCGCCTCGGTCATCCCCCAGCCCACACTTCGTCCGGCCGCCGGGAGTACCTGATTGATCCGGTTCACCAGGTCAGGCGGTGTTGCCTGCCCGGCGGGCGCGACGTTGACCAGACTTGCGACGGCCTCTGGCCGCGGGTTGGTCTCCAGGAGGTCGGTGATCACCATCGGCGGACCCGCCAGCATCGCGAGCTTGTGTCTCTCGATCAACTCGATCGCAGCCTCTGCGTTCCACCGGTCCTGGATCACGACAAAGCCACCTGAGGTCAACGACGTCAGCAGTGAGACCAATCCTGAGGTGTGGAACAGCGGAAAGATCAGCAGCGCTGAGAGACTCGGCATCAGGTCGCGCAGCGCGTCGGGCTCCATCCCGTACTTGCGGGCATTTGTGTGGATGTTGATCTCTTTGATCATTCGCAGGTTCATGACCATCGTGCAGACGTTGCGCTGCGTCAGCAGAACGCCTTTGCTCCGGCCCGAGGTGCCCGACGTGAACAGGATCAAGCACAGCGACTCCGGGTCGACCGGTACGGGCGCCGGGCGGTCGAACGAACCTGACACCAGCTCGCTGTAGAGCCGGGTATCCCCACTGGGCGGTTCCTCACCGACAACCACCAGCGGCACATCGGATTCCGCCGACCGCGCCAGCCGAGCTCGTTTGTCATCGGCAATCACCACCGAACAGCCTGCGTCGGCCAGCGCATGACCGATCTCTGCAACCGACTCCCGGCTGTTGAACAACACCGCCGCCGCACCGCATCGAGCAATGGCCATGATCGAAACCACATACGCCAGCTGGTTTTTCATCAGGACGCCAACACGACTGCCAGATCCCACGCCATACTCGGATATCAGCGCACCGGCAAGATGTGCTGCCTGGTCAGCAACCTGACGATACGTGTATTCAACGCCGCCCTCGATCAAGAGCGTGTTGTCGGCATACGTCTCGACCAATTCGCCGAACACTGCGTCGAGCCCCGCCGGAGCGTTGCGGTACACAAGCATGGACTCGCCGCGAACCTCGGCGGTTGCCAGGGCAAACGGGCCGTCCGGCCCGGTCAGCTCAGATTCCAGTTCGCGATAGAGCGATATCGATTCGAGGGCCGCCGTCACGTTCAATTTCCTCCTTGGCTGTACACGTCACCGAGCATATGAGAACACGTTCTAGTTCATGAAGAAATGCCGGAACTTGCCGCGCCGACCTGCTCGATGATCGCGTCGGCGACAACCTGCGGGAACTCTTCGGGTATCCAGTGGGTACCGTCGGCCACTTCGATGTACCGATACGGCCCGGACACATGCTGCGCGCATCGCGCCGGTCCGGCGCCGGTGATCGCGATGTCATCTGTGCTCCAGATGAAGGTGGTCGGAACCGCGACATCGGCGATGTCATGGGTGTCGAGCGGCATTGCCCGGTACCAATTCAGCGCCGCGGTCAGTGCACCCGGCGCCGACAGCACGTCCAGGTGCTGCTCGACCGCCTCGGGCGGAACCGCGTCGCCAAATCCCAACCGCAGGGCCAGCGCGTTGTCGGCGAGAAACGCCTTCTCGGGTTCCGCAGGTGTGGCGAAGTAGGTCAAGTAGCCCGACCGTTCCCGCTGGTCCGGATCGTTCTCGCGAGCCCAGGCAAAGGCCGCCGGATGCGGCACCGACACCGCGGTCAACGAATGCAGCCGTTCCGGATGTGCGGCCGCGACCGCCCAGGCGACGATCGCGCCCCAGTCGTGTCCAACCAGATGCACCTTCGGCAGGTCGAGCGCGTCGCACAGTCCGACGACGTCGGCCACCAGTTCGGGAAGCCGATAGTCACTGATCGACCCGGGCCGCGCTCCCGCCGAGTAGCCACGCTGATCGGGAGCCACCGACGAGATCCCGGCGTCCGCGAGTAGCGCCGCCACCGCGCTCCACGAGGCGGAAGTCTCCGGGAACCCGTGCAGCAGCACCGCCACGTCGCCAGAACCCGACCGGGCAGTCCGTGAGACGACCGTGAACTCGAGGTCGCGGACGGGCACAGTCGAAACGATTGCGTCATCGTGGGGCATACCCGAAGTCTCATCGATCCGGGCCGACTCCACAAGGGTTTGCACTATGCGAACAGATGCCGAAAGTTATTGGGCGCCAACGTCTGACATCGATTCAATTCATTGACAGCGCTCGCCGTTCGTGAACTAATCGACCGCATGCGCGCAGCCGTCATCGAAGGTGGAAAGTTTGTTGTCCGAGACGTCGCCGAGCCGAAACCCGCGCACGACGAACTCCTCATCCGGGTTCACGGGTGCGGGGTATGCGGCTCCGATCTCAAGACCTACCCGCTGTTGCCCGACGGAACCATCATGGGGCACGAGTTCGCCGGTGAGGTCGTCGCGGCCGGTGAGGCCGTTGCCGAGCAGTGGCCCGATGGCACCGCCGTCGCGTCCATGCCGGTGATCGGTTGCGGTACATGCCGGCACTGCCTCGCCGGCGACCCGGCCCGATGCCCGGCCCCACAGGCGTTGGGCCTCGGGATTCGCGCCGGCGGATTTGCCGAATACGTCACGGTGGCTGCGTCCGGCACCGTTGCACTCGACCCGTCCCTCGACCTGCGGTCCGGCGCACTGGTCGAACCGCTGGCTGTCGGCCTGCACGCCATGAACCGAGGTGATGCAAGAGTCGGCGACCGCTTGCTGGTTGTCGGGGCGGGTCCGGTGGGACTGTCCGTGGTGATCTGGGCACGCGCACAGGGCATCACCGACATCACAATCTGCGACCCGGTTCACCTACGGCGGCAGGCTGCACTGGATCTCGGTGCGACCCACGCCTACGACCCCACCACGGAGAACATCGGAACGGGCTTCGACCTGGTGGTCGAATGTGTTGGTAAAACCGGAATGATCGCCGCCTGCCTGGACGCGGTCGGTCCGCGCGGTCGGATCGTCATCGCCGGGGTCTGCATGGAACCGGACACGTTCATGCCGTTGGGCGGCATCATCAAAGACGTCACGATGAGCTTTGTCAGCTACTACACCGTCGACGAATTCCGTGCCGCGGCTGCAGCATTGACTGACGGCAGCCTGGAGCTCGGCGGATTTGTCAGCGGATACGCCACACTGGACGACCTCCAGGAGGTTGTCGACGGACTGTCCCATCCGAGCGATCAGCAAAAGGTCATCATCACGCCCCGCTAGCGTCCCGCCACATCAGCCAGGAGTTCACATGGTCTCACCCGCACTCGCCATCATCACCGGTGGCGCCTCCGGAATCGGATGGGCCAGCGCACAGGCGCTGAGCGCCAAAGGTATTCGAGTGGTGATCGCCGACATCAACGCCGACGCCGCACGCGAGCGCGCCGCCGAACTCGGCGGTGATGCGGTGGCCGCCACACTTGATGTCGCGGACGAAGACTCGGTGAGCGCGTTGTTCGAGTCCGTGACCGAGGACTACGGACCACTGACATCGGTGGTCAACTGCGCCGGCCTGACCATTCCGGGCACGCTGGCCGACCTTAGTCTGGCCGACTGGAACACGACCATCTCGGTCTGCCAGACCGGAACATTTCTCACGTTCAAATACGCTGCGCGACATATCGTCGACGGCGGTTCGATCGTCACGATCGCCTCACTCAACGGCCGGCAACCCGGAGTGGGTCTCGGTGCGTACTGCGCCGCGAAAGCCGCCGCCCTGATGTTGACCCAGGTTGCCGCCCTCGAACTCGGCGAGCGCGGCATCCGGGTCAACGCCATCTCACCAGGCCTCGTCGACACACCGCTGGTGGCCGGACTCTCCATGGTCCCCGGCATGACCGAGGACTACATCGAGAACACCCCGCTCGGGCGAAGCGGCAAACCCGAGGAAATCGCGTCGATGGTGGCATACCTGTTGTCCGACGAAGCATCCTGGATCACCGGGTCGGCCTTCGACATCAACGGCGGCGCCCACACTCAGCGCTATCCGAATCTACTCAAACATGTTGCAGCGCTAGCATTGTGAAGGTCAATTCCAGGGAGAACTACCGCCCAGGTGATCGGTCACCCGACCGGCCACCGAGCTGACGAGTTCACCGCGCCTGTTCAGTTCGGTACCGGACATCGGCGCCGAACATCCGAGCACGCAGAGCGCCCCGACGGCTTCCCCGTCGACGTCGAAGATCGGCGCGTTCACCGACAACGGGTGATACCAGGCGCGTTCATCGATGGCACCTACGAGAACGTCGGCATCGAGGGTCTGTTGCTGTCCTTCGACAAACGCGGTGGAACGTCGCGAACCACGCACCCCCGCACCCGTCGCCGCCGAAGCCAGATCGTGAAAACCGCCCACGTTCGCCGGGTACTGCTCCACCGCGAAATGCCGGGACCGCACCGCGGCAAGACGTTCCGGAAGGCGATGATCATCCGCAGCGGCCACCGGATTCCGGTCGAGCCACGTGGCGATGGCCACGTCATCGGACCACGCAACCAGCACCGAGCCCAGCGGTGGCCGGAACGTGATCCGATCACCCGTTCGCAGATGCAGGCCGCCCGACCGCGACTGCCCGGTATCGCGAACACCCGCGATCAGCAGGTCATCTCCGGAAGGGACCACCACACAACACAATTGACCGGTTGCGTCGGCGAGTTCGGAGATCGCGCGTGACGTCGGGCCGAGTTCGGCGATACTGCGGCCGGCCGCCTCACCGATGCGGACCAGCGCCGGACCCAGCCGATACGTCTTGGTATTCGGATGTTTGACCACCCACCCGACCCGCGTCAACTCGGTCAACATCGGATACACCGTCGCCTTGTCGAGCCCGAGCGCCGCCGCGATGTCGGTGAGACTACAGCGGCGGCCCGGCGGTTCAGAGAGCATCTCGACGATGTCCACGAGCCGTTCGGTCTGCGGCGACCGGCGTACCGTCATGCGCTCGGCGACGGCCCGCCGAGATGGCGGGTCAGAAACTTGATCTGGTGGCGCGCCGCGGCGTCGAACCATGGCTGACCGGAGTAGACGCCGAAGTGATCACACGGATAGTGCCGAACTTCCGCCCGCGCCTTCACTGCGGCCTTCGCCGCCGGATATGTCGGTGCACTCCGATCGAAATCGGCGATCTGCATCAGGACCGGACACCGGATGTCGCCGGCATCGTGGTCGGGCCGGTAGCCACCGATCTCCGGGCCGATCGCGGCGTCGATGGTGTTCTGCCACGTCGGCCCGGCGATCGCGAGGTAGTCGTGGCGATAGCCCGAGAGCGTCATGGCACCGATCTCACCCGGTTCGGCGACGATCGGCATCATCTTCGGTGTCCGACCGGTGCTCCGACGGACCCGGCTTCGCAATCCCAGCGCGGTGGATCGTGCGATCGCGGTGGCCGGCAGGTTCGCAAATGCCAGCCGTCCGGCCGCCGGACCGCTGACCAGCGGTGTCATCGAAATGATCGCGACCACGTCGTCCCGCCTCGCACCGACCGACAGGACATGCCCGCCGGACAACGAGACGCCCCACAAGACGATCCGGTTCGGGTCCACACCCTCGAGCGTTTTCACTGCCGAGATCGCGGCGCGGTAGTCCTCGAGCTGATCGGAGATCGACACCGTTTGCCTGACTTCCCCACCCGATGACCCGAAGCCTCGGTAGTCGAAGGCGAACACGTCGAGACCACCCGCGGCCAACGCCGCCGCGAACGGTTCGAGACCGGAATCCTTTGTCCCACCGAGTCCGTGGGCCATGACCACTATCGGCCGGCCCGCCGCCCCCTTGAGGTCGTCGGTCTCGGCCCGGAAGTGCCAGGCGTCGCAGTCGATCCCGCCGCTGTAGAACGTCCGGGTCAGATACTGCCCGGAATCCGAGCTCTCGCTGCCGGGTGTGACAGTCTGCGCGGTCATGCTGCCACCGCCCAACGGGGTGCGCCGAGGTGGGCTGCCCGAATCGAGCCCTCCGGCAGTTCCTTGGTCCGCATGTCGTGCTCGTAGATGAAGTAGTCCACCTGCTGGGTGTGCCGCGGACGATCGAGCATGTGCCCGGTGTATTTCTGCTGGTCGCTCGCGATCACCTCCTCCATCACCTCGGGGCTCGGCAATCGGTATCGCCCGGCAGCGTAGGCGCCGAGTAGGCGGGACTGGCATTCGACAAACGGGAAGAGGGTCGGGGTCGACTGCGCAAATCCGATGAACACCAGATCGTCGATACCCGGTTTGAACATCCGCTTGTACAGCGGGATGTGGTTGTCCGGGGCGCTGATGAAATCTTCGTCGAAGAACGGGAAGGTGATGTTGTAGCCGGTGGCATACACGATCACGTCGAACTCTCCGCTCGTCCCATCCTCGAAATACACTGTGGTGCCGTCGAGTTCACGAACATTGGGCTTCGGAATCACATCGCCCGAACCCAGCCGTAGCGGAAGCTCCACCGACTGGGTCGGATGCGCCTCGAACAGTTTGTGATTGGGGGTGGGCAACCCGTAGTTCTCGGGCCGGCCGGACATCAGCGGATGCGCTATCTGAATCATCTTGCGCTGCCAGGACAAAGGCAGGTACGGCGTGGTCTTGTAGTACTGGTCCCCGGGCTTGCCGGCAATGTACTTCGGGACGATCCAGGCACCCGAGCGTGTGGACAGTGTCACCTCGTTGCGCAGTGTCTTCGATGACAGCTCCACCGAGATGTCGGCCGCGCTGTTCCCCAGTCCGACAACGAGTATCCGCTTGCCGGTCAGGGGCAGCGGATCCTGCGGGTCGATGTAGTGGTGGGCGTGGATCGACTCTCCGCTGAACGTTCCCGGAAAGTTCGCGCGGCGCGCATCCCAGTGATGTCCGTTGCCGACGACGAGCAGATCGAACCTGCGGGTCTCCCCGGCCTGGGTCTGGAGTTCCCAGCCGCCGCCGTCGAGCCTGCGGGCATGGGTCACCCCGTTCTGGAATTCGATGTTCTCCTTGAGGTCGAATGCGTCGGCATAGGCATCGAGATACGACTTGATCTGGGCATGATGCGGAAAGTCCGGGAAGTCCGCCGGCATCGGGAAGTCTTTGAACGCGAGTCGATGCTTGGAGGTGTCGATGTGCAGCGAGCGGTAGGCGCTGCTGTACCCGTTCGGGTTCTTGAAGGCCCAGTTGCCGCCGACTCGATCCGAGACCTCGAAGCAGGTGTAGGGAATGCCGTAGTCGTTCAACATCTTTCCGGCCGTCAAACCACTGATACCGGCGCCGATGACAGCCGTTGTCGGACCCTGCATGCGAGCTCCTCTTGAGATCGAGTTGACACATTCGCGAATCTGTTCACCCGACAGTACACAGATCCGGGAAACTGTCTATCGGTTTTGCTATGTTTGCCCCGTGACAGATTCCGTGGACACCAGAAGCGTCAAGGAACGGCTACTCGATGCCGCCGAGGTATGCCTCGCGGCCAAGGGCATTCGGGCAACGACGGTGCTGGAGATCGCCGAGACAGCAGGAGTGTCCCGGGCGTGGCTGTATCGCCACTATCCGGACAAGTCGACCCTGCTCGGAGCCACCATCGTCCGCATGGGCGACGCGTTCTGGGCCGACGCGCACCGAACACTGTCGACCATCGCCGAGTTCGACGCCCAATTGGCTGCCGGTGTAGCCCATGGCCACAACGCGTACGACGCCCCCGGAGCACTCATGATGACCCTGCGGATGAACGAACCCGAGGAGTTCGCCGCGTGCGCCGGCGTCGGCGTCATCGGGCTACTCCCCGACCTCACCGCATTCTGGCGCACCTACGTGGTCACGGCCCGCGACCGCGGCCAGATTCATCCTGACACCGACATCGACGAAGCATCTGAGTGGATCGCGCGAGTGCTGATCAATCTGACCACCGTCCACAGCCAGAACCTTGACCCCGACGACCAGGCAGCGGTCGCACGGTATTGCCGGCGCTATGTGATTCCAGCGCTGCAAGTCGCTCCCGCACAATAGTTTTCGGGTTCAGACTTACCCGGCAACCAGCGACAGCGTGTCCAGATCCCGGATAGCAGTACATGACCGGGCGACCATCGCGGCGAACATCTCATCGCCGCGATCGGTACGAGTGCCATAGGCGCACCCGAAGACCGAGATCAGCGGGCCCTGGATCATCGAATACCGGTAGTCGTCCCAGCAGTCGTCGACGCCGTAGTTGTCGACGCCGTGGCCCGTCAGCGCGCGGTGGTAGTCGCCGACCAGACCGGCTTCATGATCACTTCGTACATCAGGCGACAGACTGGTTCCGATGAAATATGCGAGGTCTCGCGCAGGCAGCGCCAGACTCAGGGTTTGCCAATCGATCGCGGTGACACCCTGCGCACCGCCCGGCGGGAACAGCAGGTTGTCGAGCCGATAGTCGCCATGGACCAGCGCATATCGCTCCGATCTGCCCATCGCCCAATGCTCCGCCGCTTCAACACAATCGCGTAGCGTCGCCCGATCCTCAGAGCGGATCAACGGCCCGAGTGCGTCGATGAAGATCTCGGTCGCGGGCCCGTACATCTGCGCCAGCAACTCCGCGTCGTCGGGCCCGTTGACCGACAGTCCGTCGATGTCGAGCAGTGTGGGGTCACACCACCGCGGCCCGTGGAGGCCGGCGAGGTTGATCACGGAATCACGCGCCTGATCCACCGTGCACCCGGCAAGCTGATCACCCTGCTCGGATGGGCTCATGTCCTCGAGCAGCAGGGTGAAATCCGCGCCATTGTCGGAGATCGCCGCGTAATAGCACCGTGGGCTCTTGATCGCGACAGTCGCCGCGATTGTGTTGTAGTAGCGCGCCTCGGACCGGTACACCCCCGCCAACATCTCCCGGGTCGCCGGATCGGCCGCCGGCAATTTGGCCAGAATCCGCTCGGGCACAGCAGATCCGGTCAGCTCGAGCCGATAGCAGGTCCCGATCTGACCGGTACCGACCGGCGTGGCCGTCGCCGTGTCGACTGTCGTCCCGAGAGCGGTCGAGAGCCAGGATGCGGTGAGCTCGTCCGACGAGGTGACGATGGACCCGGCCGGAACATTCATTGGCAACATCCTTCGGTCGGCTGGAACACCCCGGGGTACCCCAACTTTGGCACGCTCGACGGCGATTTGGGCACGCTCGACGGCGATTTGGGCACGCTCGACGGCGATTTGGGCACGCTCGACGGCGATTTGGGCACGCTCGACGGCTTGGGCTTGGGCTAGACGGTGACCGGGGTCAGGCCCAGCTTGCCCGCCAGCTTCGTCAGATAGGCGCCGGCCTTCTCGGCGTTGTCGTCGGGCACTCCGTACAGGACGGTGGTGACGCCGAGTTCGCGCCACTGGTCAAGCTTCTCCTGAACCGGTTTGAAGTCGAGTACCACGATCTGCGGCGCACCCTCGCGTCCGGCGTCAGCCCAGATCTGCTGCAGCAACCGGACCGAACCCTCGATGTCCTGCTCCCCCGGCGTGGTGATCCAGCCGTCGGCACTGCGGGCGATCCATTTGAAGTTCTTCTCGTTGCCCGACGCCCCGACCAGCACCGGTGGACCGGGCTGCTGAACAGTCTTGGGCCAGGCCCAGGACGGGCCGAAGTTCACGAACTCGCCGATGTACTCGGCTTCCTCCTGCGACCACAGTGCCCGCATCGCCTCGATGTATTCGCGCAGCATCGTTCGACGCCTCTTCGGCGGAACATGGTGATCGCCGAGTTCGTCCAGGTTCCAACCGAATCCGACGCCCAGGGTCACCCGGCCACCGGAGAGATGGTCCAGGGTGGCGATGCTCTTGGCGAGCGTCAACGGATCGGACTGCACCGGCAACGCCACCGCGGTACCGAGCCGGACCCGCGACGTCACCGCGGCCGCACCACTGAGCGACACCCAGGGGTCGAGTGTGCGCATATAGCGGTCGTCGGGCAGCGACGAGTCGCCCGTCTGCGGATGAGCGGCGTCGCGCCGGGTCGGGATGTGACTGTGCTCGGGGACGAAGTACGCGTCGAACCCGGCCTCCTCGATGAGCGGCGCGAGGACCGACGGAGCCAGCCCCCGATCGCTGGTGAACTGGACGATCCCGAAGTCCATGGTTGTAGCCTTTCGCGAAGAATCTGACCGACCGAAACAATGTGGACGAGTGCCTGGACACCAGTCCGACAAGTCTAAGAAATATAACACGTTCTACCCCGGCCGCGGCAGATCCCCGAACCCACGGCATTCATTTCGCGCCGTTCGCGCCATTCCGTGTTCCCCGCCACACCCCCATCTGATAGCGTGCCGGTTCACATAAGTTACCGGCGGGTAATGCTGTCGGGGGAGAACGCCATGGGGGCGAAAAATGCGGATATCAGCGTGGATATCAACTATTGCAATTGTGGGATTGGTGCAGGTCGCGGGGGCGACTGCACTGGCAGACGCCGAACCCGACACCTTCGGCGGCTTCTACACGCCGCCCACCGACGTGAGCGCTGATGCCGGGACCGTGCTGAAGACCCAGTCGATGCCGCTGTACGCGTCGATACCGGGGCTGAACGGCTCGTGGCCGGGCGAAGGCCAACGAGTCATGTACACGTCCGCGCTGCAGGACGGCACACCGACCGCCGTCACCGGCAGCCTCGTCGAGCCCGGAGTGCCGTGGACCGGTGGTGGTCCCCGGCCCACGATCGTCATCGGCCCGGGAACGGTGGGCCAGGGCGATCAATGCGCGCCGTCCCGCAACTTCCCCACCGCGCTGCGGGTGACGAACGATCCGCTGTCCGCGTCGATCAACTACGAAGTGATCGCCACCGATCGCTGGCTCGCCGAAGGCGCGCGGGTCTTCATGACCGACTACATCGGTCTCGGCACCCCGGGCCTCCACACGTATGTGAACCGGGCCGAAGAGGCTCACGCAATGCTCGACGGTGCCCGGGCGGCGCTCGCGCTCGGCGACGATCCGGATGCCCCCATCGCCTTCTGGGGCTACTCCCAGGGCGGCGGCGCGGCAGCTGCAGCAGCAGAACTCCAGCCCACCTATGCGCCAGAACTGAATGTCAAAGGGACGTTCGCCGGCGCACCACCGGCCGACCTTCTCGACGTCCTGCCGGCGATCGACGGCAATCTGATCGGCGGAGCGATCGGCTACGCATTGAACGGGTTCGTCGAACGCTATCCGGAGCTCGCAGCGATCACCGACAGCCGGGTCACCCCGCAGGGCCGCAGCGTCCTGAAGCAGATCACCACCGAGTGCATCGGTGACAGCATCCTCTCGCACCCGTTCCTGTCGACAGCGTCTTTGACGAAGGACGGGCGGTCCATCCTCGACAACCTCAAAGAGATCCCCGTGGCGCTCGCCATCCTCGAGGATCAGCGGATCGGCAAGCTCAAGCCGACCTCACCCGTGCTGGTGACCAATGCGGTCAACGATGACGTCATCCCGTACCCCCAGGCTCGCCGGCTCGCGCAGAGCTGGTGTGACCAGGGCGCGACGGTCGAATTCCGTAGCAACGGGATTCCGCCCATCCTGTCGGGCACCGCGGTCAATCACGCACTGCCGTTGATCACCGACGGCGTCCTGCCCGGCGGCGGCGTCGACTACCTGCTCGACCGCTTCGCCGGAAAGCCCCTATCCGGTTGCCAATTCAACTAGCGAGCCCATAAACAAACTCCGGCTCTGCACCTTCCGATGAAGGTGCAGAGCCGGAGTTGTTTGCGTCATCTCACGCCGTGGCGCAGCCGCATCCGGTCTGACCGGCCGCCTCGATAAGAGCCTCGACCTGGTGTGCATCCCGGAAGATCCCGTTGCCGGCCGTCGTGCGGCTCAGCGCGTCGGCGGCAAGCACCACCGCCGCCGAGGTCCAGCAACTCTTCTCCACCGGCCAGCGTTTGCCGTCGGCGAACACCAGACCGGTCCAGTACGAACCGTCGGGGTCACGCAGATGCTGCATGTCGCCCAGCAGCAAGGTGGCATCGGCGGTGTCGCCCAACGCATCCAGGGCCAGCACCAGCTCGCAGGTCTCGGCGCCGGTCACCCACGGCCGGTGATCGACACACCGGATACCCAGATCGGTGACCACGAAATCGTGCCATCGCGCCGCGATCAGCTCCTGACCCGCGCGGCCACGGACCGCACCACCGAGCACCGGGTAGTACCAGTCCATCGAGTACTCCGGCTTGGGTTCGAACAGCTCGGGATGGCTGCGCAGCGCGTGGCCCAGGGCCAGCAACGCCGACTCCCAGTCGTCGACCGGGCGACCCAACTCGTTGCCGATCAGGATCGCGCACCCCAGTGCCTGATGAATGCTGGCGTTCCCGGTGATCAGCGCCGTGTGATACATCCCCTCGTGGGCACCCGTCTGTGCCGGCAAGGGATATGTTGCGCCCCAATAGAACTCTCCGCCCGGCGCCTGGAACTGGGCAACCAGATCGATCGCCGACGACACCATCGGCCACATCTTCTCCAGGAAGCGGACGTCGCCGGTGATCAGATAGTGATGCCAGACGCCGACCGCGATGTAGGCACAGAAGTTGCTGTCGGTGTTGGCGTCGGTGACCTCGCCGACCACCAGCCGGATCGGCCACGACCCGTCCTCGCGCTGCATCCGCCGCGACCAGTCGTAGGCCGCCTCCGCCTCGGCGATCAGTCCGGTGGCAGACAACGCCATCGCCGACTCGATGTGATCCCACGGATCGGTCTGCCCACCCGGGAACCACGGCAGCGCACCGGTCGGTTCCTGCATCGCGGCGATCGCCCGCCCGGTGTCCAGCCACTCCTGCCTCGTCAGGATCCCGGGAAGGTTCGGCAGGTCAACAGTGTTCGGCAGGTCCGTCAGGTTCGGCAGGTCGGCCATGGATCAAGCCGGCTTCTGTAAGTACAGGATCACGCTCTTGCCGATCACCGGGTTGAGCACCTGTTCACCCACCCGCGTCAGTTTCGGCGCACTCATCATGTCCCACACCAGCAGCTTGTGGTACGCCTTCACCAGCGGGTTGTCGTTCTTCTCCACGCCCACAGCACATTTGAGCCACCAGTACGGCGCGTGCAGTGCGTGCGCATGCCCGGTTCCGGTCACCTCGAGGCCGGCGTCACGCAATTTGCCGGCGAGTTCAGACGCCTTGTAGATCCGGATGTGTCCACCCTCGTTGGCGTGATACTCATCGGAGAAGGCCCAGCAGACCTTTTCGGGCCAGTACCGGGGCACGGTCACCGCGGCCAGACCACCGGGCTTCAAGATCCGCACCATTTCGGCGATGGCGTCGGTGTCGTCCGGAATGTGTTCGAGGATCTCCGACATGAGGACCACATCGAAGGCACCGTCCGAATACGGAAGGCGCAGCGCGTCACCGACTTCGGCTCGTGCCTTGGCCGAGGCCGGCACCTCGCCTTCGGCGATCATCGCGTCGAACATCTCGGCCACGGCGGCCATGTCACTCTCGGACTGATCGAATGCGATCACATCGGCGCCCCGCCGGAACATCTCGTACGAGTGCCGGCCCGCACCCGCTCCGATGTCGATGGCCTTGCAGCCCACACCAACGTCGAGTCGATCAAAATCAACGGTTAACACTCAATTCCCCCCTTGGCCTAACGTGGCTGACTGCCCGAACGAGTCTGACTGCCCGAACGAGTCTGACTTGGCGAAATCGTCAATCGCCTGCTGGTAGTTCTGTGCCGTCTTCGCGGCGACGGCCGTCCAGCTGTACCGTTCCTCGACGCGCGCGCGACCACCGGCGCCGAGCCGGTCTCGGAGCTCGGAGTCCTCGAGCAGAGAACCCAAAGCCGTTGCCAGCGCACCCGAATCCATCGGCGGCACCAGAATCGCAGCCTCCTGCGCCTCCCCGACGACCTCGGGTATGGCACCGGCCCGGGTGGCCACCAACGGCGTCCCACAACTCATCGCCTCGACCGCAGGCAACGAGAATCCCTCATAGAGCGAAGGGACACAGGCAACCTCGGCCGACGCCAGCAGAGCAGCCAGTTCGTCGTCGTCCAGACCCGAGACGACCTCGACGGAATCGCGGATCGAGAGCTCGTCGATCCGGGTGTCAGAAGGTCCGCCGGGCACCAGCTTCGACACCAGCTTCAGCTCCACGGGCCGTTCGGCACGCAGCTTGGCCACAGCTTCGAGCAGGTACGACACACCCTTGAGAGGCGCATCGGCACTGGCGATGCAGACGATGCGCCCGGGCACCCGCTCGGTCGACGGACGGAACTGCTCGGTGTCGACGCCGAGCGGGATGGTCGTGAGCCGGCCCTCGGGGATACCGAAGGCCTTGCGGATGTCGACCTCGCTGCTCCGCGACACCGTGAGGAGCCGGGGTATCCGGCGCGCGACCCGGCCCTGCATGGCAAGGAAGCCGTGCCAGCGGCGGGCGGTGATCTTGCGCCACCCCTTCGCCGCCTTCACCGCAAGCTCCCGATCGCGGGTGATCGGGTGGTGGATGGTCGCGAGCACCGGCAATCCATCGCGTTCGATCTGCAGCAATCCGTAACCCAGGCACTGGTTGTCGTGGACCACGTCGAAGTCATCGGTCCGGTGCTTGAGCAATCGGGCGGCGCGCAGGCTGAACGTCAACGGCTCCGGGAAACCCGCGGTCCACATCGTCAGTACTTCGAGGACATCGATCCAGCTCTTGATCTCCCACGGCCACGGCGTCCGGAACGGATTCTCGTCGTTGTAGAGATCGAGGCTGGGCACCTTCGTGAGCGTCACGCCGGCGGCCACTGCCTTGTCGTCCAGGTCGGGATACGGCTGGCCGGAGAACACCTCAACCTGATGTCCGAGCAGGGCCAGCTCACGGGACAGATGACGCACGTACACGCCCTGTCCACCACAATGAGGCTTACTTCGGTAAGACAGCAGTGCTACGCGCATTGTGACCTTTCGTGCCGTGGCCTGGTGGCCATAACCGTATCCGTCGAGAACGTGCCGTGCTGATCGGCAGAACCAATGCCGGGGCCGACCGGATCACCGGTCGGCCCATGCGATCGCCTAGGCGTTCGCGGCAGCCTCCATGGCTTCGATGCTGACGATCTTGATCCGCCGACGCCCGGCCGGTTTGCCTGCTGTCCGTTCGGCGAGATCGATCTTCTTCCAGCCGGCACCGTCGATCCGGCCGGCACCGCGTTCGGCG
Source organism: Williamsia faeni (assembly GCA_003202005.1). Taxonomy (GTDB): domain Bacteria; phylum Actinomycetota; class Actinomycetes; order Mycobacteriales; family Mycobacteriaceae; genus Williamsia; species Williamsia faeni. The sequence continues at coordinate 114,974 of QJJF01000001.1, forward strand.
ATGAGCGCGGGGATCTCCTCGCGCGACTTCACCGGATCGGAAAGCCTCTCCTCGGTGAAGTCGGCGATGACGGCGAGTGCGGTCTCCTGGCCACACAGCCGGTTCATGCCGATGCCGCCGGTGGCGCCACGCTTGATCCATCCGGTGACGTACACACCTTCGAGCGGCGCACCGCCGGGCTCTTCGAGCACGCGGCCACCGGCGTTGGGCACCACACCCCGGCCACCGTCGAACGGCACACCCTCCAGCGGCAGACCGGTGTAACCGATGGCCCGCATCACGATTCCCGCAGGCAGGTCGAATTCTTCACCGGACGGCCTGATCGCAGCCCGGCTCGAGGCCGGCCGCGGGGTGTCGCCGGGGTTGTCGGCCGACTCATCCGGGTCGTTCACGAACTCGTTGCGAGCACAACGGACGGTCTCGACACCCTGATCCGAGCCCTTCAGCGCCAGCGGCGAGACCAGAAAACGGAACACGACCCGCTTGTTGCCCTCGGTCGGCTCGCGCTGGGCGAACTCTTCGGCGATCCGCACCTTGGTGGCGATCGTCGAGTCGAGTGTCCCGGCGTCACGAGCGGCCTGGCTGGCCGCATCGAGCACGAGCTCGTCGGGATCGATGATCACGTCGACACCGGGCAAGTCACCCATCGCCAGGAACTCGGCATTGGTGTACGCACCCTGAGCTACGCCGCGGCGTCCGAGCAGAACCACCTCGGAAATATTGCTGCCCCGCAGCTTCTCCAGCGCGTGATCGGCGATGTCGGTCTTGGCGAGCTTCTCCGGACTGTCCAGCAGGATGCGGGCCACATCCAGGGCGACGTTGCCGTTGCCGACCACGACGGCGCGCTCGGCCGACAGGTCGAAGTCGCGATCGGCGTAGTCGGGGTGCCCGTTGTACCAGGCCACGAAATCCGTCGCGGCAATGCTTCCGGGCAGATCCTCGCCATCGATGCCCAGATGCTTGTCGGTCGAGGCACCATGCGCGTAGATGACGGCGCCGTAGTGGTCGGTCAGATCGCTGTGGTCGAGATGCTTGCCGACCTCGACGTTGAGGAAGTACTCGAACGTCCGCTTGGCAGCGGTCGAGGCGAACGTCTTCTCGACACCCTTGGTCGACGGATGGTCCGGAGCGACACCGGCGCGGACGAGCCCGTACGGGGTCGGCAGACGGTCGAACATGTCGACGCGGATCGCGCTGTGCCGGACGAGCTCCTCGGCCGCATAGAACGCAGCCGGTCCGGCCCCGACGATCGCGACGTGCAGCTCTTTGCCGGCGGGCAGCGGCGGCTTCTTGCGCGGGGCGACCAGACCACCCGACACGTCGTGGTCGGTGTAGTAGTCCGCGTTGATCTGGAGGTAACGCTCTTGGCCTTCGTCGAGCGCGTCGTCCGGGAAGATCGCTTCCACCGGGCACTCATCGATGCAGGCACCGCAGTCGATGCATGTATCCGGATCGATGAACAACATCTCGGCGCTGGTGAAATCCGGCTCATCCGGTGTCGGGTGAATGCAGTTCACCGGACAGACACTGATGCAACTGGCATCGTTGCAACAAGGCTGCGTGATCACGTGTGCCATACGGCCCTTACCTCGACTACTCTCGTGTTCCAAAAAAAGGAACCTGTTCCAATTTTTACCCTGAATTTGCCCAGGGGCCAACTACAAGGCCGCGACAAGGCACTTAGCGAAATGACGCGGCCGAGCAGACGTGTCAGAGGTCATGTTCAACGACTTCTGTTACGCCGGTCCCACAAAGGTAATGCCACCCGCCCTATAACGAGAAGTCCATAGGCTGCATCCTGGTGTCCACCTGTGCTGACAAACCCAATTTACCGCCGGGACGAATGAGAGGACTGATATGCCGGACTCGCCGATCGACGCCGCACTCAACCCCATCGAGCTGCCCGACATCAAGGCAGGCGCCAGCTGCTTCGAATCGAACTATCGGGTGCGCACCGGCGACGTCGACCAGCAGATGCGACTGCGGTTCGACGGACTGACCCGATACCTCCAGGACATCGCCAACGACAACCTCGAGGCAACCGAGTTTCGCGTGACCGACCCGTTCTGGATCGTCCGACGCACGGTGATCGACGTGATCCGCCCTATCTCCTGGCCGGCGGACGTCACGCTCCACCGCTGGTGCGGCGCCTTGTCGACCCGCTGGACCAACATGCGTGTCCGGGTCACCTCGACTCACGAGACCAACCGATTCAATCCGGAACCGCGCGAAGACGGTCTCATCGAGACCGAGGCGTTCTGGATCAATGTCAACGACCAGGGCATGCCGTCCCGGCTGACCGACGATGCGTTCGAGCTGCTGAGCCGGTCGACTGATGAGCACCGGCTGCGCTGGAAGTCGATGAACACCGCCACCCCGCCGGAGCGTTCCGATGACGACCGCATCCATGCACTCCGGGCCACCGACTTCGACCCCTTCAAGCATCTGAACAATGCTGCCTACTTTGCAGCAGTCGAAGACGAACTCGTCGACCATGAGGACCTCGTAAAAGGCCCACATCGAGTCGTCATCGAATATCTGCGCGCGATCGAACCCGGCGCGACGGTGACGATCCAGCGCCGCAGAGAGAGCGATCAGCTACAGATGTGGTTGCGCGAGGGTGATCAGGTGTCAGCAACCGTCACCGTCACCAAACGTCCGCTCTGATCACCTGCACGCTCATTGGCCCCCGCCGAGCAGGAGCTCCATCAGCTTGGTGGGAGCCGCGCAGGGATCACCGATCGCTGTCGTGCTGCGCGGTTCGACAAACCAGGTGTAGATCCCGCCACCGGGCGCCCGGGCGGTGATACCGCACGCCGCCGGACGGGCCGGGTTCACCGCCGTAAATGCCGTGACACTGGCGACCTTGACGTTCTCGGTGGTGTAGCCGAGTTTCTTGGCCGTCGACTTCTCGACCTCGATGTCCCCGAACTCGAACCAGTTGAAGGTGATCTCGGTGACGACCGGACCGTTGACGGTCCAGCGGCAGATCGCTCCGTAGAACCCCGGCTCCGCGAGCGTGCCGCCCGCCGCCTTGGCGATGGATTCCGGGGGGACCATCTCGCACTCGTACATCAGGCGCTTGTAGTCGTCGGTGTTGACGTTCCCGTCGGCGCTGCCACTGCCACCGCCGATCGCGGTGGCATCACCGTCGACCGCGCGGGTACAGCCCGCGAGCAGGGCAACGGTGGCCAGCAGTGCCAGGAGTGGTCCGGCGACGTTTCGAGTCATGTTGCGGCCGCTCATGTGGCGCTCTCGATCGATTGCGTGGCAAGTGTCTTGGCGACCTCGCAGATCTCCACCCGGCTCGGATACGCCTGATCCGGCGACTGCAGGCCATAGGTGACCGACCATTCGAAGAAGTCGGCGCCGAACGCGATGCCGATCTCGCAGATGCCCTCGCTCGATCCGATGAAACCGCTGTGGCCGTCGATGGTGATGTCCTCGACCACGTCGCGGGACAGCTGAATGGTGGCGCGTTCGCGGCCGATGGGGCTGCCACGGTACCAGTTGAACGACAACTGCGGCCCGAGTTGATCCTGCGACGTGACCCATTCGCAGACCGACGGGTTGTTGATCGTGTTGGTCAGTCCACCGATCTTGGACACGGCGGAGACCTCTTCGGTGGTGACACCACCACATTCACCGAAGAACGGACCCTCGCCGGCCTGGCCGGCCGGTTCGTTCGCCTTGGTGGTCTGGCCGGTGTCGGCGGAGCTGTCGTCGGAGCAACCCCCCACCACGAGAATCGCCGCGATAGCCGCCGCCATCACCGCCCCGATCCGATTTCTGCGCCCCGAGATCATCACAGGTTGCAGTGTAGAGAAAGGCTGCGCGCGGCCGTCTGATCAGCCGACATCCGGCCGGCCGAGCAGTCGGTCCGTCTCGCGCCGTTCACGTTTCGTGGGACGCCCGCTACCGCGATCACGCTGCGGGAGCGCGGCCAGCAGTTCTTTGGGAGGAGGAGGTGGGCTGCGATCGATGAAGCATTCTGCGGCGGCGGGTGGACCGACCCTCTTGGAGACAACCCGGGTGACCTCCACGATCCGGTCTCGACCGGCGGCCCGGAGTCGCACCTCGTCGCCGATCGCCACATGCTGGGCCGGTTTGGCCGGGGTGCCGTTGACCTTGACGTGGCCACCGCGGCAGGCGGTGGCCGCAGCCGACCGGGTCTTGGTCAGCCGGACCGACCAGATCCAGCTGTCGACCCTGGTGCTGGGTTGTGCGCCGGACATCAGTGGGGCATCAGTTGCTGAGTAGCTTCCAGAGGGCGGCACCGCCCGCGACGACCCCCACGATCAGAGCAATCCAGAAGTTCGTGATGATCCACAGGAGACCGAAGACGATCGCCGCCGGCGCCAGCACGAACAACACCATGCCGGGATGGGCGGCGAATGTCTCTTTGACCGCCTGTGTTCGGGCCCTGTTGATTTCCTTGGCCATGGTCTTCCTCCTCGACCCGCACGACCCGATGCGGTCGTACCTTGCCGAGTCTACGGAGAATCGGGCAAACGAGAACAGTCCGCACTGCCGGTCAGCGACGGACGAGTAGCTCCGCATCCTCGAGCGGATACGGGGGCGTTCCGGTGCCGGTGATCCGGACGGTTCCCCACGGAGTGATCTCGGTGAGGCGGGCCTGCGCCGGCTCACCGCCGTCGGCCAGAACCTCCACGCTGCTCGCCTTGGCGTCCTTGAGCGCACGAACCTGATCGCCGAACGCGATTCCGGCCCAGTGGAACCGACCGTCCAGGGGATCCAGGTACCCCTGAACCCGGATCCGCGCGGTGATCTCGTCCTCCTCGTGACGGATGACAACCGCACCGTCGTAGATGCCCTCGTCCCGGATGTCCGCGGAGGTGTAGTCGTAGTCGGAAGCGTCAAAGCGCTTGAGCTTGCGGATGAGTTTCAGTTCACCGCCGCCCGCGCGGACGTACCGCAGCCAGGATCGTTCGATGGGAACCCGCACCTGGACCCGAGTGGCACCCGAGCGCGCCATCTCGTCGATGACCGCGCCGACGTAGTCGACGATCGACGAGTCCGTGGAGCCGACGTGAAAGAGGTTGGCCTGCCGACTGCAGGCGACCCCGAGGTAGCTGGCGTCCGGCGCTGGATCAGAGGTGATGAGCAGGTGGCTGCGCTCACGGTTGTCCCACTCATCGCAGGCGACGTCGAACTCCCCGACCGTCGCCACGTCCGCGATATCGATCTCGTCAGGCGATCGCCGCAGTCGCGCACGCATTGCCGCGATTGCCGGCCCCGATCCGACCAGACCCACCCGTAGCACGCTCATTCGAGGAATCCGGCCTGCCGCCAGGCCCGCCGAGAGAAGCGGGTCATCAACCCGTTCTCCTCGAGGAACTGCGCCAGACTCGCAAATCCCAGCACCTGCATGCGATGGAAGTTGGGATTGGTGCGCGCGGCCTTCGTGGCCTCCTGCTTGTCCAAGCCGGCCCGGGCATACATCGCCGGGTTGGTGAAGAGGTACTTGAGCCGCAACGCGGCAACACCGTGCAGGTTCGCGGCCAGGAACGTCTCCCAGCGCCCGCGGGTGGTGCGGCGCCGGGCGATGCCGTCCCTGGCGAAACCGATGTGCCGCGACTCCTCGGTGACGTGGATCCGCATCAACCGCGAAATCAGCGGCTGCAGCTGCGGATCGTCGAGCATCTCGCGCTGCAGGGCATCGAAGATCTCCTCGCCCACCAGCGCGGCAACCCACAATCTGGAGCCACGCAGGCCGAACGGGAGCAGCAGCATGATCAGTCGCTGCCATCCGGCATTGCCGTACGCCCGGGCACCACTGCGTTCGATGGCGCGGCCGAACATCACCATGTGGCGACATTCATCGCCCATCTCGGTGAGCGCGTAGTGGGTGACCGACGACGCCGGGTCCTGATTCAGAAGTCGTTGCAGCAGTGCCCGGTTGAGCAGGTTCTCGAACCAGATACCGACCGAGAGAATGTTGGCGAGTTCCTGGCGGGACATCTCGATCCGCTGCTCTTCGGTGAGGTTGTTCCACAGGTCGGTGCCGTACAGGCTGCAGACCCGCGGCGGCAGGAAGTACTTGTCCGGATCGAGTGGTGCGTCCCAGTCGAGGTCGACAACCGGCGAATACGACCGCTTGACCGAACCGCTCAGCAGTCTCTCGGCGATCGCTTGACGACCGCCGGCATCAACGTTCTGTGCCGTGGAATGGGATCGGGATGGTGCCGTCATCTGGCCTCCTGGTGACTTTTGCCTGCTGATCCCGACGCTATGCGCCACCTCACAATGTGTCAATGCTCACTGTCACATAAACCAGTGGCGACATCGAGGCCGAGACCTTCCCGGGCGTCGTGGGATCGCTGCTGTTGAATAGGGGGATGCCCAGCGACTTCCCAGACGACGACCCCATCGCCGAGGCTCGCCGAAACTGGGAGGCGGCCGGCTGGGGTGACGTGGCCGTCGGTATGCAGGCCGTGACATCGGTGATGCGCGTTCACCAGATCCTGCTCGCTCGCGTCGAGTCCGTGCTCAAGCCGTGGGGGCTGAGCTTCTCCAGATTCGAGCTCCTGCGATTGCTGGCATTCAGCCGGCGAGGCGCACTGCCGATCACCAAGGCCAGCGACCGACTTCAGGTGCACGTGACGTCGGTGACCCATGCGATCCGCCGCCTCGAGGAGGCCGGCATGGTGCGCCGCGTTCCGCATCCGACGGACCGTCGCACCACGCTCGTCGAGATCACCGATTCCGGGCGTGCGACGGTGGAAGAAGCCACCCTCGCGCTCAACAGCGACGTCTTCGGCGACGTCGGTATGACCGAGTCCCAGGCGAACTCACTGGTCAAATCGATCAACGCGGTACGCAAACACTCCGGTGACATCTAAAGACCAGACGCCGCCGGAGCGTGTTTGCTGCTCGGTGTTGCGGTTAGTCCGTGTTGTCCCCGAAGATCGCTTTTGCCTCCAGGAACTCCGCGAGACCGAACTTGCCGAACTCACGCCCGTTGCCCGACTGCTTGTAGCCACCGAATGGTGCGTTCCGATCTAGCGGTGCCCCGTTGAGGTGAACGTTGCCCGTTCGCAGTCGCCGGGCGATTTTCCGAGCCCGCTCGGGATCGGACGCTGACACGTAACCCGACAATCCGTAGTTGGTGTCGTTGGCGATGCGGACCGCGTCGTCATCGTCCTGGTAGCCGATCAGGGTCATCACCGGGCCGAAGATCTCCTCGCGGGCGATCGTCATGTCGTTGGTGACATCGGCGAACACGGTGGGTCTGACAAAATATCCCGCGTCGATGCCGTCCGGACGTCCGACACCACCGGCGGCGACAGTTGCTCCCTCGTCGATCCCGGATTGGATCAGTCGCTGGATCTTGGTGAACTGGGCCTCGGAAACAACCGGGCCCACAGCGGTTTTCGCATCATCCGGCGACCCGACCACGATGTCTGCCAACGCCTTCTCGGCGATCTCGGCAGCCTCATCCATCCGCCCTGCCGGAACCAGGATGCGCGACCCCGCATTGCAGGACTGCCCCGAGTTGACCACCATCGCGGCGACATCCCGCGCGACCGCGTCCGCGAATGCGTCGTCGTCGACGATGATGTTGGCCGACTTGCCACCGAGTTCCTGGGTCACCCGCTTGACGGTCGGCGCGGCGTTCTTGGCGATCTCGACCCCGGCCCGGGTCGACCCGGTGAAGGAAACCATGTCGACCTCGGGATGCGACGACAGTGCCACGCCGACGGTCGGGCCATCACCGTTGACGAGGTTGAAGACACCGGCGGGCACCCCGGCTTCGTCCATGATCTCGGCGAAGACCAGCGCGTTGAGCGGAGCGACCTCCGAGGGCTTGAGAACGATCGTGCAACCGGCGGCCAGCGCCGGGGCGACCTTGGCCCCGATCTGGTTCAGCGGCCAGTTCCACGGCGTGATGAAGGCGCAGACGCCCACCGGCTCGTGGACCACTGTCGTCGAGCCGATCTTTTCCTCGAACTCGTAACTCTGCAGCACCTTGAGGGTGGACATGAAATGCCCGAGGCCCGATGGCGCCTGGGCCTTTGCGGCCAGACCTGCGGGCGCACCCATCTCTGAGCTGACGGCATCGGCGAGATCACCCAGTCGCGTCTTGTACACCTCGATAATTCGCTCCAGCAACGCAATTCGTTCTTCGCGGGTGGTGGACGCGAAGCCGTCGAAGGCATTTCGGGCGGCGGTGACGGCGCGTTCGACGTCCTTTTCATCTCCGAGAGCGATGGTGGCGATTGTCTGTTCGGTTGCCGGGTTGATGACGTCGACGGTTTTGGCCGACAAAGGCTCGACCCATTCACCATCGATGTAGAACTTGTGGGTATTTGCGGGTGTCATCGGTTTCTCCTCGCACCTGGATGGGTTACCTACCTCTCTACCAGTGACAGGTCCCGGTGTTAAGTAAGTGCTGGCACCAAAGCTGCGAACCACAGAACGGACACGCATGAACACTCCTGCCCGGGGCGGCCGCGTTCAGGTTGTCGGTGCGGTCAACGTCGACCTGGTGATCGTCACACCGCGTCTGCCCGGCCCCGGAGAGACCGTGGTCGGGCCGCGGATGGACCGCTACGGGGGCGGCAAAGGCGCCAACGCCGCGGTGGCCGCCGCCCGCGCCGGTGCCGCGGTGGAACTGATCGGCGCAGTCGGGTCCGACGACAACGGAGAATCGGCACTCGCCGAACTACGAGCCGACGGCGTGGACGTCCGATCGGTGTCGGTATCGGGGGATTCACCCACCGGAGTCGCGTTGATCGTCGTCGATGAGGCCGGTGAGAACCAGATCGCGGTCGGGTCGGGGGCAAACGCGGAGGTCGATGCCGCCCTCGTCGAAGACGCCATCGCGAAACGCAGCCCGACGAGCGACTGTGTTCTGGTCAGCACCGAGATACCGGGCGGAGCGGTGGTCGCTGCTGTCCGCGCTGCGCAGGCGTCGGGAGTCCGGTGCATCGTGAACCCCGCTCCCCCGATACCCGAACTGGCGGACGTCATTCGATACCGTCCGATTTTCACGCCCAATGCCGGCGAATGTCATGCGTTGGCGACGATGTTGGGCAACGACGTGGAGACGGTCGGGCAGGCCGCCGACGTTCTCATGCAGGCGACCGGCGCCCCGGTGGTCGTCACCCTGGGCTCCGGCGGTGTCCTGGTCGGCATACCGGGCAGCGGCTTCGAACACCTCGACGCGCATCCGACCGTCGTCCGCGACACCACCGGCGCCGGTGACACGTTCAACGGCGTCTTCGCTGCCCAGCTGGCTGCCGGTGACACGGTGATGGCGGCGGCGCGAACCGCGAATGTGGCCGCCGCACGGTCTGTCTCGCAAGTCGGTGCGCGGGCCGGTATGTAGACGAACCAACGTCGCTCACTGTTCTCACGCTCGCGGGCCTGCGAGAAGTGAGTTCAGTGAGCGACGTTGTGCTGCTGGTTATATCAGCGCAGCGTTTCGATGATGGCGCTGAAATCCTTGTCGCCGTGCTCCTGCGCGTAATCGGCGTAGAGCGTCGCGGCGTGTTCGCCCAGCGGGGCGATCGCACCGGTGGACTCGACCGCGGCCATGGCCAGCCCGAGGTCCTTGTTCATCAGCGCGGTGGCGAACCCCGGCTTGAAGTCGTTGTTCGCCGGTGACGTCGGAACCGGTCCGGGGACCGGGCAATTGGTGTGCACCGACCAGCAGTTGCCGGTCGCACCGGTGATCACGTCGAAGAGGGCCTGAGCTTCGAGGCCCAGCTTCTCGGCGAGCACAAATGCCTCACCGATCGCGATCTGCTGCACGGCGAGCACCATGTTGTTGCAGACCTTGGCGGCCTGTCCGGCACCGGAACCACCGCAGTGGATCACCTTGCCGGCCATCGGATCCAGGACGCCCTGTGCGGCGACGAAGGCCTCGTCACTGCCACCGACCATGAAGGCCAGGGTGCCGGCGTCCGCACCTTTGACACCGCCGGAGACTGGGGCGTCGAGCTGTGCGAAGCCGTGGTCGGCCGCCTGCTGATGCACCTTTCGAGCGTCTTCGACCGAGATCGTCGACGAATCGATGAGCAGCGCACCGGTCTTGGTACCGGGCAGGATCTGCGAGTAGCAGTCGACGACGGCCTTACCGTGCGGCAACATCGTGATCACGACGTCGGCGTCGGCCACCGCTTCGATCCCGCCGGCGAAAACCTCGACGCCGTTGGCCGTTGCGGCCGCACTCGCCTCGGGCGACGGATCGAATCCGTGCACGATGTGTCCGGCCTTGACCAGGTTCTTGGCCATGGGTCCACCCATGTGGCCGAGTCCGAGGAACGCGATGGTGCTCATAGGTACTGCCCCTTTGTCGACTTGTCGGCCTCTGCCCGGCCGATCACAACCCGCATGATCTCGTTGGTGCCCTCCAGTATTCGGTTCACCCGGAGATCGCGGACGATTTTCTCCAGACCGTATTCCTTCAGATACCCGTACCCACCGTGTAGCTGCAACGCCTGATCTGCGACGTCGAAACAGGTGTCGGTGACGTAGCGCTTGGCCATCGCACACAGCTCGACCTTGTCGGGATGGTTCGCGTCGAGTGCGGCAGCGGCCTTCCAGAGGATGAGCCGTGACGTCTCGAGGGAGGTGGCCATGTCGGCAAGCGTGAACCGGATGGTCGGCTCGTTGATCAGTTTGCCGCCGAAGGCTTCTCGATCCGAGAGGTACGTGATCGCCTTGTTGTACGCCGCCTGCGCCCCACCGAGCGAGCAGGCCGCGATGTTGATCCGGCCGCCGTTGAGGCCGTTCATCGCGATGCCGAATCCCTTGCCCTCTTCTCCACCGAGAAGATTGGCAGCCGGGACCCGGGCACCTTCCATGATGACCTGCGCGGTGGGCTGAGCGTTCCAGCCCATCTTCTGCTCGTTGACGCCGAAAGACAGCCCGGGGGTGTCCGACGGCACGATGAACGTCGAGATCCCCCGCGGTCCTTCGGCACCGGTGCGCGCCATGACGACATACACATCGGAGACACCACCACCGGAGATGAACTGCTTCACCCCGTCGAGGATGTAGTGGTCACCGTCCCGAACAGCCTTGGTACGCAACGCCGCAGCGTCACTTCCCGCAGCCGGCTCGGTCAGGCAATAGCTGGCGATGGCCTCCATCGACGCCATCTTCGATGCCCATGTCTGGCGCTGATCCTCGGTGCCGTAGGAATCGACCATCCAGGTACACATGTTGTGGATCGACAGGAACGCGGCGGTGGTGGGGTCGGCCTTGGCCAGCTCCTCGAAGATCCGGACACCGTCGATCCGACGGAGTCCGCTTCCTCCCACATCCTCGCTCGTGTAGATCCCGGCCATTCCGAGCCCGGCGGCTTCGCGCAACTCCTCGGCCGGGAAATGCTTGCGCTCATCCCAGTCGAGGGCGTTGGGCTCCAAGCGCTTTCGCGCGAAGGCCGCCGCGGTATCGACGATGACCTTGTCATCCGCGCTCAGATCGAACGGCGAAAAGGTCTCATCTGGCATCGAAAACCCTCAGTCCATGGTCGGGATGACGAACTCGGCGCCATCCTTGATGCCCGAAGGCCAGCGGGTGGTGATGGTCTTGACCTTGGTGTAGAACTGGATCGCCGCGGGACCGTGCTGATTGAGGTCGCCGAATCCGGAGCGCTTCCAGCCGCCGAAGGTGTGGTAGGCCACCGGCACCGGGATCGGCACATTGACGCCGACCATGCCGCACTGGACGCGGGCGGTGAAGTCGCGGGCGGCGTCGCCGTCCTGCGTGAAGATCGCGACACCGTTGCCGTACTCGTGCTCGGACGGAAGTGCCAGTGCCTCTTCATAATCGTGGGCGCGGACGATGCAGACGACGGGTCCGAAGATCTCGTCGGTGTAGATCGTATGATCCTTCTTCACGTGATCGAAGAGGGTGGGTCCGATGAAGTAGCCCTCTTCGAGGCTCTGACCGTCGTAGGTCAGGTCATCGGTCGTGCGCTCACGGCCATCGATGACGAGCTCGGCGCCGGCGTCGACACCCTGCTGGATGTAGTCCTTGACGCGCTCGAGCGCTGCCTTGCTGACCAGTGGGCCGTAGTCGGCCTTGATGTCGAGGCTGTGGCCCACGCGCAGGGCGTTGACCTTGTCGACCAGCTTCTCGCGCAGGCGATTTGCGGTCACCTCGCCCACGGGGACAGCCACCGAGATCGCCATGCAACGCTCGCCGGCACTGCCGTATCCGGCACCGATCAGGGCGTCGGCAACCTGGTCGAGGTCGGCGTCCGGGAGAATGATCATGTGGTTCTTGGCGCCACCGAAGCACTGCGCGCGCTTACCGTTCGCGGCCGCGGAGGAGTAGATGTACTGCGCGATGTCGGAGCTGCCGACGAAGCCGTAGGCCTGGACGTCATCGTTGTTCAGCAGTGCGTCAACGGCTTCTTTGTCTCCATGGACGACCTGGAACACGCCCGGGGGCAGTCCGGCCTCGAGGAACAGTTCTGCCAGGCGGACGGGCACTGACGGATCGCGCTCAGACGGCTTGAGGATGAAGGCGTTGCCGGTGGCCAGCGCGGGGCCGGCCTTCCACAGCGGGATCATCGCCGGGAAGTTGAACGGGGTGATGCCCGCGACCACGCCGAGCGGCTGGCGGACCGAATGCACGTCGATGCCGGTGCCGGCGCCTTCGGTGAACTCACCCTTGAGCAGATGCGGGATGCCGATCGCGAACTCGATGACCTCGACACCGCGCTGGATGTCGCCCTTGGCGTCGGGGACGGTCTTGCCGTGCTCCTTGGAGAGCAGCTCGGCGAGTTCGTCCATGTGCTCATTGACGAGTGCGACGAAACGCATCATCACGCGAGCGCGGCGCTGCGGGTTCCACGCGGCCCAGATCTTCTGGGCTTTGACGGAGCCGGCGACGACGGCGTCGACCTCGGCCGTACTGGCCAGCGGAACGGTCGCCTGCACCTTTCCGGTGCTGGGATCCATCACATCTGCGGTGCGGCCGCTGGTTCCGGCGACATGTGCGCCGTCCACGAAGTGGTCGATTTGCCTGGTCATGGGGTCCTCACAGTCATCTACGAACGTGTTGTCTCCATCACTATATACTAGGACCTCCTAGTAATGCGAGGGTTCGTAGATGACTGTGCGACGGACTATCCGGTCTTACAAGGGCTACCCGGTCTTGCGCCGGAACTGGTGCGGACCACCCTCCGCACCGTGCTGGCCACCGGCCTTCGACCCGGCATCCTTGTGATCCTCGGCCAGCTTTCCCTTGTTCTTCTTGCGCTCGAGGGCCTCGCGGAACTTACGTTTGGTTTCTGAATCGGCAGTCATGCCGTCTCCCTTCACTTGGGTCTTTCGCGAGCGTAGCCATCGCAGGTTGCGATGTCAGGCGATTTTCTTGCCGCCGAACTCAAGCCTCATGTGGCCGATGAACTGTGGTTTTCTCCACTGATCCGTCCGCGGCGAAGTACTGCCATTCCCCCGTCTTCTTGCCGTCGGTTCGATGTCCACGATCGATGAGGTTTCCCTCCGGGCTCCATCGTTCCCAGAGTCCGGTTTTCTCGCCGTCGACGAAGGTCCCCTTCTGCAGCAGACCTCCGGTTTCGCGATACCAGACGCTCTCGCCGTGAAGGATCCCGAAGCGGTAGTTCTCCTCCGAACGGACCGTCCCGTCACGAAAGTAGTGGCGCCACAATCCCTCTCGGCGACCGTTGTGGTAGCTGCCGACAAAATCTCCCCGCCGCGAGTCGGCTTCCCGCCACAGTCCCGTCTTGTGGCCCTTCGGATCAAGGGCATTTTCGGCCTGTTCGCCATCATCGCGGTTCATCCACCCAGGTTACCGAGCGCCGATCGCGAACTGGGCTTACCGACCCGTATTCGCTAAAGTCACTCCTCTGGTAAGACTGCCCACGGTCGAGCCAACCGGCTATTAGGGTCCCTTGGTCGCCAGTTGTCCACGTAGAAAGAGATGTAAATGTCTGTTGTGATCCTGTACGGCAGTGAGACCGGCACCGCGGAACTCGTGTCCGATGCGATCTCCGACGTCCTGGCCCAGCAACACGATGTGTCGATGTACGACATGGCCGACTTCGCGGTCGAGGATCTCCACGCCGACGACTTCGTCGTCGCGGTGTGCTCCACCTACGGCGAAGGCGAACTCCCGACCGGTGCCGAGCCGTTTGCCGAGGGACTGGACGATGAGAAGCCCGACCTCTCCGGCCTGCGTTTTGCCGTCTTCGGTCTCGGCGACAGCGTCTACGACGACACCTTCAACCGCGGCGGCGAGATCATCGCCGAGAAGCTGACCGAACTCGGCGCGAGCCAGGTCGGCGAGCACGGACGCCACGACATGTCGTCGAAGGTTGCCGCAAAAGTGCAGGCCAAAGAGTGGGCCGAGGGCCTCACCAAGGTGATCGGCGCCTGAATCAGCCTTGGGGCCGGGTTACGCTGCGACCATGTCGACAGCAACCGTAGTAGCCGATCTGGTGGCCGCACTCCCTGACGGCGTGGTGGTCACCGACCCCGACATCGTCGCAGGTTATCGGCAGGATCGGGCGGCCGATCCGGATGCCGGAACCGCGATCGCCGTTGTCCGGGCGACAAGCACCGCGGACGTGCAGGCAACGGTCCGCTGGTGCGCGGAGCACCGGATCCCGGTGATCCCCCGCGGCGCCGGGACCGGGCTGTCCGGCGGCGCCACGGCACAGTCCGGCGGCATCGTCCTGACCACGGAGAAGATGCGCGACATCACCGTCGACCCGGTGACCCGCACGGCGACCTGCCAACCCGGCCTGCTGAACGCCGAGGTGAAAGCGGCGGTCAAGGAACACGGCCTCTGGTATCCGCCGGACCCGTCGTCCTTCGAGATCTGCTCGATCGGCGGCAACGCCGCCACCAACGCCGGCGGCCTGTGCTGCGTGAAGTACGGCGTCACCAGCGACTACGTCCTCGGACTCGAAGTGGTCCTGGCCGACGGACGTGCGGTCCGCCTCGGCGGGCCCCGCCTCAAGGACACCGCCGGGCTGTCGCTGACCAAACTGTTCGTGGGCAGCGAAGGCACCCTGGGAATCATCACCGAGGTCACCCTGCGATTGCTGCCTCCACAACCTCCGGCATCGACCGTGGTGGCGTCGTTCACGTCGGTTCATGCCGCGTCGAAAGCGGTCCTGGCCATCACCTCGACCATTCGCCCGGCGATGCTCGAGTTCATGGACTCCGTTGCGATCAACGCGGTCGAGGACCACCTGAAGATGGGACTCGACCGGTCGGCGGGGGCGCTGCTCGTCGCCCAGTCGGATGCACCCGGCGCTGCCGCCGCCACCGAGGTCGCCATCATGGAGCAGGCATTCACCGAGTGCGGGGCCACCGAGGTCTTCTCCACCACCGACCCCGACGAGGGCGAGGCCTTCACCGCGGCACGACGGTTCGCGATTCCAGCGATCGAGAAGATCGGGCATCTCCTTCTCGAAGACGTGGGCGTCCCACTGCACAAGCTGCCCGATCTGATCGACGGCATCGCGGCGATCGCCGCGACCCGCCGCGTGCTCATCTCGGTGATCGCACACGCCGGCGACGGCAACACCCACCCGCTGATCGTGCACGATCCGAGTGACCCCGACGAGACGGCCCGCGCCAACGCGGCATTCGGAGAGGTGATGGATCTGGCAATTGCCCTGGGCGGCACCATCACCGGCGAACACGGCGTCGGCCGGCTCAAGAAGGGTTGGCTGCCGGCCCAACTCGGCGACGATGTCATCGAACTGACCCGGCGGATCAAGGACACCCTCGATCCGCTGGGCATCCTCAACCCCGGGACGATGTTGTAGACGGCACCCAACCCAAAATTGCGAGGTCAAACTGCGATGCGAAGTGGTTGCGGCCAACTGTCAGAGACGATGGCGTGCAATTCATGCAGCACCCGCCTGATGTTGGGATCGCGTTGCCGCCCTTCACGAACCACCGCATGGATCGCCCGGGAACCGAAATCGATGCCTTCCACGATGAAGCCTTCGAGCTCGGTGGGTATGGCCATCCGCGGAGCGATCGCCGAGGCCACCTCCGTGGCGGCAAGCATGCAGATGTTCTGAGCACCGATCACCCGATGCTTGACCTTCGGGATGAATCCGGCGGCGTCAGCGGCCCGTTGCAACACCATGCCCAACCCGGAGCCGGCTGGTCCGGTGACCCAGGGAACATCGGCAAGCGCCGCGAGCCCACCGTTTCGGATACGTGCATGCCGGCTCAACGGCGCGAGCAACACCAGCGGTTCGTCGAGCAACTTGTCCTCGGTCAGTGCACTCAACGACATCGGAGCCGCAAACTCGTAGCGGCAGGTGATGGCGATGTCGAGTTCGCCTCGGCGCAGCATCCGAAGCGCGGAGGGGCCATCACCCTGCTGGACTTCGATATGCAGGTCCGGCAACTGTTTGCCCAACCGCGAGACCACCGGCGCCGCGAACATCGAGATACCCATGTTGAACGACGCAATCGTGAGTTGACCCGAGATACCGGCCCGGGTCGCCGCGACGGCGCTGGTGGCCTCGTCGACTGCCGCGAGCACCACGCGAACGTGCTCCACGAGAACGTCTCCCGCGCGCGTGAGTCCGAGCGTTCGTCCGTCCCGCCGGAACAGAACCGCATCTGCTTCGTCCTCGAGCACTCGGAGTTGCTGGGATACAGCAGAACTCGTTATGTTGCGACGTGCGGCGACAGCCGACACCGAACCCAAGTCAGCGAGGTCGCACAGCAGCATCATCCGCCGGAGGTCAAGCAAATGAACACCTTCCGTCGAGATATCGTCGTCGTGCCGGCGAGAATTGCCTGCACGACGTCGAAATTACCCGGGAAAGCTGCCTACACAACCGATTGAAACCAGGCGAAATGTAAAGGGGCGAAACAACCTCTCTCCATCGCTGGTCGAGCCATCGACGTCGAGAGGTTCGCCCTTTCAGTCCCGGAGTGGCGGCGCCTCGGTGCCGATGTTCTGTGGTTGGAGCGAGCGGTGACCGGCGACCCGGTCGGCCAATTTGTCGAGCCGGGCCACCTGATCTGCCGACAACTCGACAGCAAGCGCTCCGGCATTCTCACGAACGAACTCGGGATGACGGGTTCCCGGGATGGGAACGACGTCGTCGCCACGATCCAGCACCCATGCCAGTGCCACCTGTGAGGACCGCACATCGAGTTCGGCAGCCACAGCGGCCACCTCATCGGCAAGCGCGAGGTTGGTGCCGAAGTTTTCCTCGGCGAACCTGGGATGCGCGGTGAGATACGTTTTCACGTCGTCGTGGGTGCGTACGGCGCCGGTGAGCCACGCGCGCCCCAGTGGCGAATACGGCACCAACGCGATGCCGAGTTCACGGGCCACCGGCACCGTCGCATCCTCGATGTCGCGGCTGAACAGGGACCATTCGCTCTGGATCGCCGCGATCGGGTGCACGGCGTGCGCCCTGCGGATGGTCTGTGGGCCCGCTTCGGACAGGCCGATGTGCAGCACCTTGCCGGCGTCCACCAACTCCTTGAGTGCTCCGATTGTGTCCTCGATAGGTACCGTCGGATCGACCCGGTGCAGGTAGTAGAGGTCTACGTGGTCGACGCCGAGGCGACGCAGGGAATCATCGATGGCACCGCGCACGTACTCCGGGCGGCCGTCGATCCGGTGATCGGGGTTGGTCTCCCGGTCCAGGGGATTGCCGAACTTGGTTGCGATGGTCACCTGTTCGCGCCGGCCCTTGAGAGCGCGGCCGAGCAAGATCTCACTGTGCTCGGGGCCGTAGACGTCGGCGGTGTCGAAGAACGAGATACCGGAGTCGAGCGCGGCGTCGACGACGGCATTCGCGGCTCGCTCGTCGTCGGGGCCGGCTCCGGAACGAAAGCTCATGAACCCGACGCCGATCGGCGAGACCCAGGGGCCGTTCGCTCCCAGCTGTCGCTTCTTGATATCAGTCATACGAATCTCCTTGTGTCGGTTGATGAGAGGAAACCACCGGCCGCGCCTTGCTCACGAACCGAGAAAGGGGCTGCCCGTGACCAATTCGGATTCCCGGCCGTCGACGCCCTTCGGGACGTCGCCTTCCAGTGTGACGCGATAGAGGACCCGATCGTGGCCCAGGTGCCCGGCATCGGCGATGGCCAGGTGTGCGGTTGCGCGGTTGTCCCAGAAGGCGACGCTGCCGGGCTTCCACTGAAATCGGACCGTGTACTCGGTCTTGGTGGCCTCGGCCCACAGCAGCTTCAGCAACCGCTCGCTCTGGTCCGGGCTGAACCCCCGGATCTCTTGCGCGCCCCGGGTGAAACCCGGAGAGACGAACAGCGCGCGTTCGCCGGTGAGCGGATGGACTCGGACGGCGGGATGGTACGAGACGAGATTGGCCTCTTTGACCTTGCGGTCCCGCTGACTGCCCTCGGCCGCACGGGTCTGGAACTGATGCCGGATGTCCAGTGTGTCGACGAAATCGCGTAGTTCCTTCGGCAGGTTCTCGTAGGCCGCAACAAGATTGGTCCAGGCGGTGTCACCGCCGTAGGGCGGCAGAATGTCGGCACGCAGGATGGACGCGGCCGGCGGATTCACGAGTGCCGTGACATCGGTGTGCCAGCTGTGGTCGTAGGACGTGCGTTTACGTCCCAGGCTCTTGTCATAACGCCGGCTGTCGATGGGCAAGATCTCCGGGAACCCCTCGGGCGGGCTCTCCTCGTGCGGATGTGCCGGTGTCACAGAACCGAACCGGCGCGCGAAGGCCACCTGCTCCGCGTGACCGATCTCCTGGTCACGGAAGAACACCACCTTGTACCGGTTCAGCGTCTGCTGGATCTCGGCCACCACGGAGTCGTCGAGGTCGTCCCGGAGGTCGACACCGGTGATCTGTGCGCCGATGTAGCCGGCGAGGGGTACGACGTCCAACCCGAGGGCTGTGTCGGGAACTGCTGTCATGGGTCCTGCTCCTGTCATGTCGCGGCGGGTGCTTCACCTCAACCCTGCTGCCCATGCGGGGCTCAACCAATGACCACCGACTACCCGAATACTTCAGAAATTGTTGATTCGGCGGCCATTCGGGAGCTTCTACTTCACGGTTCACGTAGTGCGACTGCATTGTTCGCGACCGGTTGGTGAACGGAGAATCTGTGAGATGAGCTACGTGATCTATGGGACAGGTGCCGTCGGCGGCGTGATCGCGGCCCGGCTGCACACATCGGGAGCCGACGTCACCGCCGTCGCACGAGGAGCCCACCTGTCGGCAATCCGGAAGAGGGGCCTGACCGTCGTCTCATCGGCGGGAAGCGAGGCAGTTCCGCTGGACACCGCCGCTGACGCAGGCGAAGTGAAGTGGACCGATGAATCGGTTGTATTTCTCACGGTGAAGAGCCACCAGACGCAGGCGGCCCTCGACGATCTCGCTGCGCATGCTCCGAACACGGTGTCCATCGTCGTCGCTCAGAACGGTGTGGCCAACGAATCGGCGGTGCTACGACGGTTCCGCGACGTGTATGGAGTGGCAGTTGTCCTCGCGGCGGCGCACCTGGAGCCGGGAGTGGTTGTGCAACAGACGTACCCGACCGCAGGCGTTCTCGACCTCGGTCGCTTTCCCGCGGGCACGGACGAGAGGGCCGAGAACATTTCGGCCACGCTTCGAGACGCCGGGTTCCGTTCGACCGCACGCGCCGACATCATGGCGTGGAAGTACCGCAAGCTCATCGGTAATCTCGCCAACGGAGTGAGCGCGTCGTTTCGGCCCGGACCTGAGTCCGATCTCTTGACCCGGCTCGCGCGGGAGGAAGCGGAGTCGGTCCTGGACTTCGCGGGCATCGCTGTGACCACCGCCGAGCAGGACGAGGAGAACCGCGGCGATCTGGGGCGCGACGGGTTCTTTCGCGAAGACCTCATCGGATCCACCTGGCAGAGCGTCACCCGCGGCCACACCTCGGTGGAAACGGACTGGTTCAACGGTGAGATCGTCTTACTGGCCCGACTGCACGGAACCCTCGCACCGGTCAACGAACTGATCCAGCGCACCACCTTTGAGCACGCCAGGTTGGGTCGCGAGCCCAGGAGCCTCGACGCAGCCGACGCACTGGCAGAGCTGGGCCGAACTGAACTGACCCACACGTCCCGATAGTCGCACGCGTTCGGTACCGACGAGATCCGGTGACATTCGAACGAATTCATTTGCTGGCCACGGCTGCATTCGGCGCGCTAATTTTTCGACGATCCCGCACGTCGTCGAAGGAGAATCCCGTGTCCGCCAATCCAACCTCACGCTTGGTCGTCGCCGCATTCGGAGTGGGCGTCATCGCCCTGAGTCTTCTCACCGGCTGTTCGGACGATTCCAAAGATGGCTCCCCCGTCGCGCAGTCGACAACCACCGAGGAGTCGTCGACCACCGAGGAAACATCAAGCGGCGGATCCGACTGCGGCGAAGAGCCGTCGACCGGCCAACTGGCGGTACCGACATCGTCGGTCGACTACACCACCGGAACCGCCGCCTACTCGGTGACACTGTCCGACGGGTCCACACAGTGTGTGACCGTCGAAGAAGATTCGAGCGCAGGCGAATTCAGCTCGACCGACAAAGGGATCGAAATCCGGTTCGGCGACGTCTCAGCCGGTATCTTGATCACCATTGACGGCGAGACCGCAGGCAATGTGCCCAGCGAGGTCCCCCATCAGGTCGAAGACGCTTTCACGGCCTTGCAGGTGGACGGCGGCTACTTCGCCGACAGCTTTCACTCCGGTTGCGACGTCACCCTGACGAGTTTCGACGAGGAAACGATCACCGGCACCTTCACCTGCACTGACGTGGCACTGCTCGAGGACGGCCCGTTCAGTTACGACACCAGCACCACCGTGACACCGCAGCCCTTGGACACGTCGATCGAGAAGGCCGAGGGCTGGTTCTCGGTTCGCGCGTAAATCGTCCCATTGACCGAATTCGCGCCACCTGCCTGCGTCCGCGCCGGCGTGCGACAGGCGCGAACGCCGGGAAGCGGCGCGAATTCGGTTGGGGTCAATCGAGGGACTCGAGCAATTTGAGCCAGACCTCACTCACCGACGGATACGACGGCACCGCATGCCACAGAGATGCGATCGGTACTCGCCCGACAATCGCAATGGTTGCGGCGTGGAGGAGTTCGTCGACCTCTGGTCCGACAAACGTGGCACCGACGATGACGTCGGCAGCCCGGTCGATCACCAGGCGCGCCCGGCCGGCGGCGTCGTCCCGCAGCAAGCCGAACCCGGCCACCGAGGTCATGTCAACTTCGGCGAGCTTCACGTCGATCCCCTTGGCGATGGCCTCGCGTTCGGTCAGCCCCACGCTCGCCACCTGCGGATCGGTGAACACGACCTGCGGGACAGGGACATCGGCGGGCACCGGTGGTGGGTTGCGGTCCTCGGCGCGGGCCGCGATCGTGTGACCGACATTTCGGGCCTGATACTTGCCCCAATGTGTCAGCGCCGGACCACCACTGGCGTCGCCGACCCAGTACAGCCACGATGCGTCTTCGTTGACGGACGCAAGTCCGATTCCCTCCCGGGTGGGGCGTCTGCCGGTGGCCACCAGGATCTCGTCGGCGGTGATCGACTCGCCGTCCACCGTCACCGTCACCGCGTCGCCGTGAATGCGACCGACGCCGGTGTCCGCCGCGACCGGACGGACCACCTCGGACACCTTCACATTCAGCCGGACGTCGATGCCGCTGTCGATCAGGCCTTGTGCAACCCGTTCGCCGGCAAACGGTTCGGACTTCGCCAGCAGTGTTCCGCGGGCCAACAGCGTGACCTTGGTGCCGAGTGCGGCCATCCACGTTGCGGCCTCACAGGCCACCACACCGCCACCGACCACGATCAGTGATCCGGGGATCTCACGGACACCGGTGGCGTCGCGGGATGTCCAGGGCTGCGCGGGCGCATAGATTTTCGGGATGACGGGCTCACTCCCGGTGGCGACGATGACCGCCTGCCGGGCTTTGATGGTTTTGACGCGCCCACCGTTGTCGACGTCGACCGTCCGTTTCCCGGTCAGGATCCCGTGGCCGCGGACGACGTCGATGTTGATCCCGTGGGCCCATTTCACCTGACCCTCGTCCTCGTAGTCGTTCACCCAGGCGTCACGACGACGCAGCAGTTCTTCCGGGAGCAACCTCTTGCCGACCTTGATGCCGTCGAGTTGGCGGGCGGCAGCGTGGACGGCGACCGGTCGCAGCATCGCCTTGCTGGGCATACAGGCCCAGTAGGAGCATTCGCCGCCGAGGAGCTCGTGCTCGATGATCACTGCGGTCCGCGACGATCCGGCGATGGCATATTGCGCCGCAACCTCCCCCGCGGGACCACCACCGATCACCACGACGTCGTACTCGGTGTCTGCCATCCCCCCACCTTGCCACTGCACCGCAACAGGTTCCAGACCGACCGGCGAACGTCAGTGGTTCGTGGGTCCCATCGCGCTACCGCCGGGCGCGGGCGCGGGCTTCTTGATCAGCTCGACTTCGAACTCGGTTTCGCGTTCGGCAGCGTGACGCGCCAGCACGAATACCGCGCGCAACATCGTCACCAGAGCGACGCCCGCGACCACGCCTTCGATCCAGTTCACGTCGATGCGCTCGCCCAGGAGCAGCACACCGAGTGCCATGGCGACGGCGGGCTCCCACACGGTCATCGCCGGGAACGACGTCTGAAGGTCGTGCGCCGCGAACGCGAGCTGCTGGGTGACCACCGACCCGGCTGCGACCAGGATGATCAGGTAGATCTCCGGATGGACCAGGACATTGACGAAACCATCTTCGAGCTGGGTCATCACGCCTTTGAGCAGGAACGCCTGCACACCGGTGAGCAGGCCGGAGGCCGACCCCAACAGGAGCGCCTTGTGATGCGCCGACACAAAATGCGCTGACACGACGAGCGCGGCCAGCACCGCGACCACCACGACGATCGTGGTGGCGAGCACCCCCGGCGAGACGTGGTTCAATCCTGGTTCCGGCTGCGCGATCACCACAAAAGCGGCGATACAGATCGTCAGGATGATGCCCCATTTCCACTCGTGGAAATTGAGATGCCGATGATCGAGGTAGGCCTCCATCGGCAATGCGAACAGCACCGACAACACGATGAGCGGCTGCACCAGGAGCAGCGAACCGAGTCCCAGCGCGGCAGCCTGCAGCGCGAAACCCCCTGCTGCGATCACAACCCCGACCCACCAAAGCTTGGTGATGCCACCCGACGGCGTCGACGCACGTTGACGCACGAGGGTTCCGCTGGCAACGAGCAAAGCTGACAACGTCGCCAACAGCGCCGGGAGGAACAACTGCACGGTTCTGACACTACTTGCCTGTGGTGGCAGAAAGCGCGGAGCAACGGCGCTCCGCGAGCCAATCGGCAACGACCTCCGGATGAACACCTGACATCTGGGTACTCGTGTTCCTGCAGTCGTCGCCCCCGCGACTCATACTCGAGTAGCCCCGTTCAGATCCGAGAGGTGACCACCAATGTCATTGGCCGATTACACCGACGCCGAGCTCGACCTAGACCTGCGCTGGTGGGACGCCGCCAATTACCTGACCGTCGCGCAAATTTATTTGCAGGACAACGTGTTATTGCACGAACGGCTCAAGAACGAACACATCAAGCCGCGACTCCTGGGCCACTGGGGCACCAGTCCCGGACTGTCGATGATCTATACCCTGATCAATCGCCGGATCCGCGAGACCGGGTCGAAGTGGCTCTACATCACCGGTCCCGGACACGGCGGCCCCGCGCTGGTGGCGTCAACCTATCTCGAGGGCACCTACAGCGAGATCTACCCACAGATCTCCTCCGACGCCGCCGGCGTGCGCGCGCTGTGCCGCCAGTTCTCCACCCCCGGCGGCATCCCCAGCCACGTCAGCGTGCAGACCCCCGGGTCGATCCATGAAGGCGGCGAACTCGGTTACGCGTTGATCCATGCCGCGGGCGCAGCGTTCGACAATCCCGAACTGGTAGTGGCCTGTGTGGTCGGCGACGGTGAGGCCGAGACCGGCCCGTTGTCCGGGTCGTGGAAGATTCCCGCCTTCCTGAATCCGGCACGCGACGGTGCGGTGCTTCCGATCCTCCATCTCAACGGCGCGAAGATCGCCAGCCCGACGGTGCTGGGCCGGACCAGCGATCGCGATATCGAGGCGTATCTGTCCGGACAGGGCTGGGCGCCGGTATTTGTCGAAGGGAGCGATCCCCGCGAGGTGTTCGCAGACCTCGCCCGGGCGATCGCCGATGCCCACGATGAGATCGCGAATATCCAGTCCGACGCTCGCACCGGCCGGCCCGGCGGCAACAAGTGGCCGGCCATCGTCCTGCGCACTCCCAAGGGATGGACCGGCCCGCACACGGTCGACGGCAAACTCATCGAGGGAACGCATTGGAGTCATCAGGTCCCCCTGTCGGGTGTGCGGGAAAACCCCGAACACCTTGCACTCCTTGAGGATTGGCTGCGTAAGTACCGTCCTGAGGACCTGTTCGACGCCGACGGAACCCTCGTGGGCGAACTCGCCGAGCTCGCACCCGCAGGTGATCTGAGGATGGGCGCGACACCGTACGCCAACGGTGGCCGCAACCTCGTGCCGCTACGGATCCCGCCGCTCGAATCGTATGCACTGCAGATCGATGCGCCCGGTGCCACGTCCTATGAGACGACCAAGGTGCTAGGCGAACTGATGCGGGACATCTACCGCGACAACTCCGACGCCGACCACGGCGGCAACTTCCGGCTGTTCTCTCCGGACGAGACGGCGTCGAACCGGCTGCAGGCCGTCTTCGAGGTGACCGACCGCTGCTGGCAGCTTCCGCGCACCGAGTTCGACGACGGGATCTCCCCCGAAGGACGGGTCATGGAGGTCCTCAGCGAACACCTGTGCCAGGGGTGGCTGGAGGGATATCTGCTGTCCGGACGTCACGGTCTGTTCGCCACCTATGAGGCGTTCGCGATGGTGAGCGTGTCGATGCTGGTGCAGCATGCCAAGTGGCTGCAGCACGCGGTCGATCTGCCGTGGCGGGAACCGGTTGCGTCGTTGAATGTGCTCTTGACCAGTACGTGCTGGCGCAACGACCACAACGGGTTCAGCCACCAGGGCCCCGGCCTGATCGACGCCGTCATCCCGCTGTCACCCGAGGTGGTCCGGGTCTGGCTGCCACCGGATTCGAACACGCTGCTCTCGGTCGCCGATCACTGCTTCCGCAGCCGCGACCACGTGAACGTCCTGGTCGTCGACAAACAGTCTCATCCGCAGTTCCTGACACTCGAGCAGGCCAACGAGCACTGCGCCGCCGGCGCATCGATCTGGGAATGGGCCGGCACAGAGCATCCCACCGCCGTCGGCGCCGAGGAAGAACCCGACATCGTGCTGGCCGCCGCCGGTGACGTACCCACAGAAGAGATCCTCGCCGCGGCCCACCTGCTGCGCGAATGGGTGCCGTGGCTGCGGGTCCGGATGGTGAATGTTGTTGACCTGATGGTGCTTTTGCCACAGAACGACCATCCACACGGCCTGTCCGAACAGACCTTCATCGACCTGTTCACCGCCGATACCGATGTGGTCTTCGCGTTCCACGGCTACCCGCGGGCAATCCATCAACAGCTCCACGGTCGCACCAATCCCGACCGGTTCCATGTCCGCGGATTCAGCGAACAGGGCACCACCACAACACCTTTTGACATGGTGGTGCTCAACAAAATGAGCCGCTACCACCTGGTACTCGAGGCGCTGCGCCGCACTCGGCGGGTACCCGAGAAGGCCGGAGACCTCGCGGAGTTCTGCGAGAACCAATTGCGACGGCACCACGACTACGTCCGCGAACACTTCGAAGATCTGCCCGAGATCCGCGAGTGGCACTGGTCGTGACTTCGCTCGATGGAGCGGTCCGCATCGTCCTGGCGCTCATCGCTCGCCCGCGGCGTGGCCATCGGATCACGTGGGGTGCGACCGCCGACGAGATCGCGGCCTCGTTTCCTGGCGATGACCTTGTACCGCAACCGAGGTGGGGCTACACCCACGCAGTCGACGTCGCCGCACCTCCCGAGAAGGTATGGCCCTGGTTGGTGCAGATCGGACAGGGCCGCGGCGGCTTCTACAGCTACCAGGGCCTGGAGAATCTCGTCGGCTGCCAGATCCAGAACACATCGGCGATCCTGCCGGAGTTTGGATCGCTGGCTGTGGGTGACGAGGTGAAGCTTCACGTCAAGGCTCCGGGTCTTCGCGTGGAAGTGGCCGAGCCGAACAAGTCGTTGGTCCTGTTCGGAGGTTCGGATGATTCACCCGAAGCTTCGCTGTGGGCCTTTCACATCGTCGATGCCGGCGACGGCCACAGCCGGCTGATCGAACGCGGACGCTATTCATACGGCAGTACTTTCGGCAACCGACTGGCGTTCTCACCGACATTCCTCGAACCGATTTCCTTCGTGATGAGCCGGAAGATGTTGCTGACCATCGCCGCTCTCGCCGAGCAGCCCCGTTGACCGGGCCCAACGCACCGCCGAGCGTGCCCCGTTGACCGTGCCGAACGGACCGCCGAGCGTGCCCATCGAACCGCCCAGCGTGCCCCGTTGACCGTGCCGAACGGACCGCCGAGCGTGCCGCAATCGCCGTTGAGAGTGCCGACAATTCCGGCGACCGCGAACCCGTCGGCGCGGCGGTTGGTTGTTGTCCACGATGTAGGGCATCCTTGATCAGGTGAGTGGCCTGACCGCATCGACGCGCGCGATGCTTCGTGATGACCTGGAACGGCTGATGACGCTGAGCCGTGAACAGATCGAATGGGCTTGCTCCGAAACCACCGCGCTGGCCGAGCTGATCGAGTTCGGTTTCGATGAGGTTGTCGAACTGCGCGAGAACGCCGAACTCGAATGGCTCCGCGGCGACTCCGAGTGTGCCCAACATCTCGAACAAGAGGCTTCAGCCTGGAACGCAACGGTGCGCCTACTTCGGACCGCGCTGGCCGACGCCGGTAGGTCATCGAGCACCGGCCGGCATCGCCGCACGGCCTGACCTTCACCGATTTCGTCGACCGGCGGGTTACCGTCGAACCCGTGAGTCGAACACTGATCTTGATGCGGCACGGCAAGTCCGGATACCCCGACGGTGTCGTCGACCATCAACGACCGCTGGCCGAACGCGGCCGCCGCGAAGCCGCTCTGGCGGGTCGATGGATGAGTGATGCCGGATTCACCGTGGACGCAGTACTGTGCTCCACCGCTACCCGCACCCGACAAACGTTGCAACGCACGGGCATCGACGCGCCGACGACCTACGTCGACGACATCTACGGCGGCGACCCCGACGACGTCCTCGAGGCCATCCGTCTCCACGCCCCCTCCGACGCGGCGACGATCCTGGTTGTCGGGCACGAACCCGGTATGCCCGCGACCGCACTCACACTGGATCCTGATGCACAAATCCCGCGGTTCCCGACTTCGGCATATGCGGTCCTGCAGATCGGGTCATCGTGGGCCGAGATCGGACTGACGCCCGATCCCGGCAACCGGATGATCCAGATGTCGATACCGAGGGAATGACGGCACGCTCAACGGTTCCATGGGCACGCTCGGCGGTTTTATGGGCACGCTCAACTGCTCGATGAGCACGCTCAACGGCTCGATGGGCACGGTCGGCGGTTTTATGGGCACGCTCGACGGCTCGATGAGCACGCTCGACGGTCCCATGGGCACGCTCGGCGGTTTTATGGGCACGCTCGGCGGCTCGATGGGCACGCTCGACGGCTCGGCGGCTACTTGACCAGGGCTCGCTCCAGGATCGGCGCGAGGTCGAGTCCGGCGGGCAGGGTTCCGTAGGCTCCGGCCCAGTCTCCACCCAGACGCGTGGCGGCGAATGCTTCCGCGACGGCCGGGTGACCGTGCCGCAACATCAATGATCCTTGCAGCGCAATACAAATCGATTCGGCGATTCGACGGGCACCGGCTTCTCCCACGGTGGACAGTTGATTCTTCAGCCCGGTCAGGTGTCGGTCGTAGCGGTCGTCGAGCCCGGTGGCACGGTCGAGTTCGTCGAACAGGGCGTCCACCGACTTCGGTGCGGTCGCCATGGCGCGCAGGGTGTCAAGCGCACTGACGTTGCCGCTACCCTCCCAAATCCCGTACAACGGTGCCTCCCGGTAGAGCCGCGGCATTCCCGAATCCTCGACATAACCGTTGCCGCCGAGGCATTCCATCGACTCCGCTACATGCGCGGTCGCGCGCTTACACAGCCAGTACTTGGTGGCGGGCAGGCCGATCCGCCGCAGCAATGTCTCGGTGTCGTCGCCGCGTTCGGCAGCGTCGGTGGCACCGGCCATCCGCATCGACACCATCGTCGCGGCCTCGGACTCGATCGCGAGATCGGCGAGCACACTGCGCATGAGTGGCTGGTCGATCAGATACTCGCCGAATACCTTTCGATACTGCGCGTGATGCATCGCCTGGGTCAGTCCGTGCCGCATGTTCCCGGCGCTGGCCAGTGCGCAGTCAAGCCGGGTCAGGTTGACCATCTCGATGATGGTGCGCACGCCGCGACCCTCGTCCCCGACGAGCCACGCGGTGGCGCCGTCGTACTCGACCTCCGACGACGCGTTGGCGTGGTTGCCCAGTTTGGTCTTCAAGCGTTGCAGACGCATCCGGTTACGGGTGCCGTCGGGCAATACTCGCGGCAGGAAGAAACACGACAACCCACCGGGCGCCTGCGCGAGTACCAGGAACAGATCTGACATCGGCGCGGACGTGAACCACTTGTGCCCGGTCAGGGTGTAGCTGCCGTCCGCATTCAGCGCAGCTGTGGTCTGATTGGCCCGGACATCCGAGCCACCCTGCTTTTCCGTCATCGACATCCCGGCGATCAGACCGGCCTTGCCCGACGGCACCGACGAAAACGTCGGGTCGTAGACACGCGAACTCAGCAACGGCTCATAGATCGCGGCCAGCTCAGGATTGTGACGCAGCGCGGGAACCACGGCGTAGGTCATCGAAATCGGGCAGACGTGACCGGCCTCGACGTTCCAGACCCCGAGTTTGGCGGCCCGCACGACGTGGGAACCGGCCCGGGCATCAGCCCACGGCGCACCATGCAGTCCGTGCCCGACCGCCACCTCCATCAGCTGGTGGTAGGCGGGGTCGTATTCAACCTCATCGATGCGGTGTCCGTATCGATCATGGGTCCTCAGCACCGGTTCATTGCGATCCGCCAACTCACCCCAACGTTGCGCCTGCGCCGTTGCGGCGATCGCACCGAGCGCCGCGACCTCGTCCGCACCCCATCCTCCGCCCTCGCGAACAAGGGCCTCCGACAGCGCCGGACTGGTGGCCGGGTTGTATCCGACCAGCGGTGGAACCTGATTGATCACTTCATGTGTATCGACCATCACACCATCGTCCCATCCGACGAAATGACACGGTTTCAACGGTCAGAGTGGGTTAAATCCACTTCGCGCCGGTTTACGACCGGCACACCATCGCAAGTTCCCCCCATAATGGACACCGACACAACAAACGACCAGGAGAACAGCCACGGTGAAGCCTCCAGCATCGAGCGCCACTGACCAATCAGGCGCTGCCCGGGCTCGAGCGTTGTTCCTCGTCCACGACGACGACACCGATCGCGGGATCGCGGACACCGGCACCCTCCGAGATCACGTTGCCCACCGGGGATACGAGATCGAGATCGTCCATCCGTCGGATGAGTTCCCTGCGGTGGCCACATTCGACTTCGTGATCGTCATGGGTTCTTCGGAATCGGCGTACGACGACTCCGTTCCCTGGCTCGCCGACGAAATCGCCTACCTTCGTTCAGCTCTGGCCGCAAATGTGCCGATTTTCGGGGTCTGTTTCGGCGGACAGTTGTTGAGCCGGATTCTCGGCGGGAACGTCAAACGCGCTGAGGTGCCCGAACACGGATACGTCACCATCGACACCGTCGCCCCGGGTCTCGTCTCCCGCGGACCGTGGATGCAGATGCATTTCGACCGATTCACCCTGCCACCCGGCGCGCGGGAGATCGCCCGCAACGGGGCTGCGCTGCAGGCATTTACGTTCGGCAGAAATCTCGCCGTCCAGTTCCACCCAGAGATCTCGCCGGCGGTCTGGGCAACCTGGCAGGCCAGTTGGGCCGCCACCCGCGAAGGACAATTGGTCGTCGAACGTGGCATCGACCTTCGACGGATCACCGCCGAGATCTCCGCCCGCGCCGAAGAGTCGCGCACGAACTGCGGCATCCTCCTGGACTCGTTCCTCACACTTGCTGCCGCGCCGGTATAGCGATCCCGCTCGAGCTCTGTCCGCGTAACTCGGAGATGGGAATGGAGGCAGGCGCTGGAGTCATGTTCATAGTGTTGAATCACGCCCCCGTATAGGGCGGCACGGCCAGGCACGGCACAGCGCGCGGATGTTCCGGATCGAGCGCATTCAGGACCATCGCGGCCGAACGCTGGTTGGCAACGATCGACAAATGATCGGATCGATCGACCGGACAGGTCTCCTGGACAACGATGTTCGTGACCTCGATGCCGGCCGGACCGGCCAGGATCCCCCTGGTGTACGGAGTCACCACCTGGTCGTCCCGGGTGACGATGTTGGTGTAGGTGATGCCCTCGACATACGGTCCGCCACCGGCATTGATCGCCGCTTCGAAATCAGCGTCAGCGGGCGCATCGGCACAGCCGGTGCACGTGGCATCCGGGACCGCGGCCGGCGGCAGGCCCAGGCCCTCGACAAACGCGGCCGAGACATCCGAATAGTTCGAGTCGTCGTCGGAACCCTGCCAGTACGGTGCCAGCGACACGTACTTGTCGATCTCGGGAGCCCCGCCGTAATACTTGGCCCAGTACGTCGGGATCTGGGTGCCCTGCGAATGACCCACGACGTCAACCTTTTCCGCGCCGGTGGTCGCCAGCACGTTGTCGACGAACAGCTTGAGCTGCCAGGCACTGACCTCTTTCGGGCCGAGGCCACCGATACGGGAAGCCGGCCACACCGATGAGAGCTCACCATAGGTCAGCGCATAAACGCAGTAACCTTCGTTTTTCAGCGTCGGAACCATCGAGATCCAGTTGGTCTGTTGACTGCCCGCGGTTCCGTGGACCAGGACCACCGGATTCGGGTGCTCGGCGGAGGGTTTACAGGTGTAGTCGTTCGATCCGGGCAGCGATCCACCGGGATTGGCGAGCTCGGCCGGGATACCCGCGAGGAAGTTGTAGGTCACCGGCAGCGGCGCCGCGTGCGCCATGGGTGCCCCCGCCACCCCAAGCGCCAGCACAGCCGCCATCAACACAGATCGACATGTCCACCGCATGATTCCATCCTTCCACCGAGCGGTCAGTTGTCATCCGGCATCACCAGGTCGAAACGTACCCCGAGCAGCCGGATCGGACGATCGAACTCGAACTTGTGCAGCACCTCGAGCATCGCGGCTTCCAGCGCGGCGAGGTCGGTGGTCGGTGCCGGCAGTTTGTGCGACTTGGTCCGGGTGTAGAAAGTCTTGGTCCGCACGGTCACCGCCACCCGAAAAGGTATGCGCTGCTCGGAGATCACCTGTTCCAGGAGTTCGCGCGTGAGCCGGCTGACGGCGTCGTCGATCTCGGCGAGCTCGGTGAGGTCGGTGGGAAACGTCTCGACCTTGCTGTGCGAGCGGGCGATGAACGGCTCGGTGCTGACATTGATGTCGCCACCACCGCGCGAGAGGAGGTTCAGCCAGTTGCCCAGATGCGGCCCGAACTCCGAGACCAGGTGCTCGCGGTCCTCGGTGGCGAGCTGCGCCACCGTCATGATGCCCAGCTTCTCGAGCTTGGCCGTTGTCTTCGGTCCGACGCTCCACAGGTCGCCGACACCGCGCTCCCCCATGATCAGCATCCAGTTCTGGTTGTCCAGCGAAAAGACATGGTCTGATTCACGTTTGGCGAATCCGGTGGCCATCTTGGCGCGCTGCTTGTTGTCGCTGATGCCTACGGCCGACGACAGCCTGTTGTCGTCGAGGATGCGTCCACGGATCGACCCGGCCAGTTCGCGGATGTCCAAGTCGGCATCGCCGGCCGGTACTCCGAGGAAGGCCTCGTCCCAGCCGATCACCTCGACCGGATACCCGAAGCTTCGCAACGTCGACATCACCTCATCGGAAGCCACGTCGTAGGACTGATGGTCGAGCGGCAAATAGATCGCGTCGGGCATCTTTCGGAACGCAGACCGCAACGGCATCCCCGCCCGAACGCCCTGATCTCTGGCTTCATACGACGCACAGGTGACAACCTTGCGCGGTTCCATCGGGTCTCCGGTGCCCCCGACGATCACCGGAACGCCGATCAGGTCCGGATTCCGGCGGCGCTCCACCGAGACCTGGAACTGATCCAGGTCGATGTGCATGATCGCCCGAAAGCGCCGGATCGGAGTCGACGTCATCCCTGCCGACAGTAGTGCCCTGCACGAACGAGGTCAGGCGCCTGGAGAATTCCAGACGCCTGACCAACCCGCGAAATGTGGATCTACACACCGTCCTCGTTCGAGTCCGGCGGATACGTTCCGTTCGCGTACGGATTGAACTCGTTGGTGTAGAGGTCCTCAACCTTGATCCCGGCCGGCAGTTCGCCGAGCCGAACCGCCTCATCCACCCACACGGTGAACTCTTCGGGTTTGATCACGCCGCCCGGCACCGGGATACCCGGGCTCTTCCACTTCTTCACGAAATTGGTGTTCTCGTTGCGACCGCGGGCGTCGATGATCTCGACGAACTTGTTGACCACTTCCTCGCGGGGATGCACCTGCGCCCATCGGATGGCACGCGAGACACCCTGCACATAGTCCTTGACCACCTCCGGATTCTCTTTGATGTAGTCGTCCCGGAAGACCTGAGTGGCGATCGACAGGTTGCCGATCAGATCGGTGTCCCGGAAGATCTCATGCAGGCCACCCTTCTCCAGGGCAACGTCTTTGAAGATCGTTCCGAGATTGCCTACCTGGAGCTGACCTTGACGCAGCGCCACTTCGGTGTTGATCGGCGGTACTACGGTGAGCACTACCTTCTTGATGTCATCGTCCGAGAGCCCCTGATCATGGAGCCACTGTTTGATGGCGTACTCGTGGTAAGCACCCAGGGTGTTGATGCCGACTGTTTTGCCCACCAGGTCCTGTGCGGTTTCGATACCGCTCCCTTCCAGGGAGTAATAGCCCTGGAAAGTCTGATCGTCGGACCCGTTGACCGAGATGACCCCGGTCACCTTCGATCCCGCCTGCTGGAGTTTGGCCACCGACCCGTTGAACGCGCCACCGGTGTCGACCGCACCGGTCGCGACTGCCTGGATGTCCTGCGGGCCACTGGTGGTGTCACCGACCCACTCGAGTTTGACCTTCTTGAAATACCCGAGCGATTCGGCGAGTTCCTGCCACTGGACCTGCGACGCCGACCCCTGATACCGCACCGAGACCTTGCCGTCCTGACCAACCTCCGCATCGGCGCCCGACGAACAGGACGCCAACAACATCGTGAGAGCGGCTAAGACGGCAACAACGGCGCTGGTGGCGACGTGCGGTCGATTGGTCATCTGATAATTCCTTCTGCTTTGTAAATGCGGTGGTCTACGAACCGATGAACTGTTCGCCGGAGATCGACACCGATGGCCGGCCATCGACTCCGACGGGGATGTCGCCCTCGATGGTCGTGCGATACAGCGTCCGTGCCACGTCGAGGTGATTGATGTCGCCCGGCGCGAGATGGGCGGTGGCGCGGTTGTCCCACACCGCGATGCTGCCCGGCAGCCAGCGGAAGCGAACCGTGTACGAGGCCTTGGACACTTCGTCGAAGAGCAGGTCGAGGATCGCGTCACTCTGGCGCCGGCTGTATCCGACGATCCGGTTCGTGAAACCGGGCTGGACGAACAGAATCCGTTCACCGGTCACCGGGTGGACCCGCACCACAGGGTGTTCACTGATCAGCGGAGCCTTGTTCACTTTCGCCCCATAGGTGCTGTCGGACTTGAAGATCGGGTGACGTCCACCAAAACTGTGCTCGGCCCGCAACCCGTCGACGAGTTCCTTCAACGACTCCGGCAGCCCCTCGTAGGCAGCAGCCAGGTTGGTCCAGCTGGTGTCACCGCCGCGCACCGGCGCGACGTCGGCACGAAGAATCGTCACGGCCGGCGGATTCACCAAAGCGGTTACATCCGTGTGCCATTCGTTGGTGTAGCTGGCTGTCTTGATACCGAACTTGCGCTCGTAGTCGCGGTTGTCGACCTTCAGGATCTCGGGGAACTCGGTCGGGGCCTCGTCGTCGTACGGGTGGGATGCCGTGACCCGGCCGAAGTTGCGGGAAAAAGCGATCTGCTGTGCGTGATCGATCTGCTGGTCGCGGAAGAACAGGACCTTGTAGTGGTGCAGCCCCTTGATCAGAGCCTTGGACTGATCTTCTGTCAGCGGGTCTCGCAGGTCGATTCCGTCGACCTCGGCTCCGATATATCCGGCGACGGGGAAGAATTGAAGGTCGGTGCGGGTGGTGTTCTCGATGGTCGTCAAAGCTGTTTCCTTGTCTGGTTGTTGGTCAGGCGCTCTTGCGCGCGAAGAAGGGTTCACCCGAGATGGACCTGGACTGCAGTCCGTTGACCCCTTGTGGCACATCGCCTTCCACGGTGGTGCGATGCAAGACTCGGACCACGTCGAGATGGTCGAGGTCGGTGGGCGCCTGGTGGATGGTCGCCCGGTTGTCCCAGACTCCGATGCTGTCGGGGGTCCAGCGGACGCGAACGGTGATGGCCGGGTTGGTGATCTCCGCGAACAGCAGGTCCAGGATCCGGTCGCTCTGTGAGGGGCTGACGCCGAGGATCCGACTGGTGAAACCCGGATTGACGTAAATCAATCGCTGGCCGGTCACCGGATGCACCCGGATCACCGGATGCTCGCTGATGATCGGGGTCTCCGACGTCACCGCCTCCGACTCCGATCCACTCTCCCAACGCTTTTCGCGACCGCCGAAGCGATTCTCGGCATACAGCCCTTCGAGGAAACGCTGCAGGGACGACGGCAGATTGTCGTACGCCGCACCGAGATCGGCCCAGGTGGTGTCACCGCCGACCTCCGGAACCAGCTCTCCTCGCAGCACCGTCACCGCCGGCGGATTGACCAGCGCGGTCACGTCCTGATGCCAGAAGTTGGCGTAGCTGTACTTGCGCGAGCCGCTCCGGCTGGCATAGGTACGCGAATCTACTTCCAGCACTTCGGGATAATCGGCCGGCGACTTGTCGGTGTAGCCGAGTGGATGCGCGTCGGTGACCGGACCGAAGTAGCTGGTGAACCGAATCTGCTGGGCGTGGTCGATCTTCTGATCCCGGAAGAACAAGACCTTGTACTCGTACAACGCATCTCGGAGGGCCTGCTGGGTCCGCTCGTCGAATGCGTCAGCCAGGTTCACTCCCGAGACCTCTGCACCGATATAGCCGGCAATAGGCTCCACAGACAATGTGGTGGAAACCGATTCCCTGGTGTTTATAACTGCCGTCATTGCTGTTCCATTTCTTTATCCGAATAGGCGGGCTGTCCGCTTTCTACGATGGAATTACATTGATCCCCGAAGGCTCGGTTGCTGGCAAGGACGGCTTCCACATTGTGAGATAAGGGGCTAGATAGGTTCACGGCGCGCACAAATGTATGCGGCGACCTGCCCAGGCACCACCATGACAACCAAGGACTGCACGCAACTCCAAGGGGACTCTATGACCGAGACGAAGCGCAGCGGAGCTCGACCCAGATGACCGAGACGAAGCGCAGCGGAGCTCGACGCTGATGACCGGGACGGAGCAAACCGGGCGAACCGGCTCGCAATCAGTCGAGCGGGCGATCGCGGTGCTGTACGCAATGGAAGGCGAAGACCACTCGCTCTCGATCAGCGAACTCGCGGGGCGGGCCGCGTTGCCGGTGAGCACGACACATCGCATCGCCCAGGCGCTCGTCCGCGGCCGGCTGCTGGCGCGAGAAGGTGCGAGTTCATACCGGATCGGAGACGGGATCACCGCGTTGGCGCAAACGGCCGCGCGTCAGATCAATATCGAAGCCGCTGCCCCTCACCTGCACGGATTGTCGTCCGGCATCCGGATCACCGCGAGTCTCGGGGTGATCGAACACAGCGAGGCAGTCACGCTCTACTCCGCGCGCCCGCCGTCGATGTTCTGTGGCCACCAACTGCCGACCCGCCGGGCCAAGCTCGAGGACAGCGCGATGGGTCAGGCGATCGTCGCCTTCGGCCAGCGCCGGGACCGGCGTATCTCGGCGCTTCCCGACGTCCAGGCAGCACGTCGACGCGGCTACTCCGTTTCCACCGCCGACGGCGTCACGGCAATCGCGGTCCCGGTGTTCGACAGTGACGGTCAGGTCCGGGCATCGATCGGCGTCCAGGCCCGCAGTGTCCGGCTCAACCCACAACTGATCAACCAGATCCACCCGGCGATGCGGCAGACCGCAGAGTTGCTGCGCGGTGTGGTGGCAGAAGGCCAGGTGCGCACCAACATCGATCAACTTATACGCGCCACGATTTAATGGTGGCTTTCCTTCCACAATGTGAAATACGTTGTGGAGGCCAGTGGGGCCAGGGAAAGAATCGGTCCACACAATCTATCCGTGTCCGTGGTCAGCTTGTTTTTGAGCGCCTCAAATCGGGACCAATCGAAAGGAAAGCAGTGAGTCACATTCACAAGTGGCGCGTTCTCATCGCAGCCGCACTTGCATTGACAGTCGGAGTGAGCGTTGCTGCCTGTGGTTCGTCGTCCGACGAGGCCACTGTCACTGCCGAAGGCAAGACCGAACTGAGCTACCTCGGGGTGCCTGCCACCGTGCAGTTCCCGGAGCTGGCCGCCGATCTCGGCTACTTCAAGACGGTCACGCTCAAGTCAGTCGGCGAATCGACCAGTGGCCCGCAGTCGATTCAGGCAACCGCCACCGGCGATACCGACTTCGGTGGGGCCTTCAACGGCGCCATCGTCAAGCTGAAGTCGGCCGGATCCCCCATCACCGCGGTTGTCGACTACTACGGCGCCGATGAGAAGACGTACAACGGATTCTATGTACTCGACTCCTCCCCGATCCACAGTGCACGTGACCTCATCGGCAAGAAGGTGGGCGTCAACACCCTGGGGGCGCATGCCGAGTTCATCATCCGGGAATGGCTTGCACGTGAAGGCCTTTCGGACGATGAGATCGCCTCGGTGCAGCTGCTCGTCGTACCACCCATCAACACCGAGACCGCGCTACGCGAAGGACAGATCGACGTCGGCGCCTTCAGCAACATCTTCCGCGACAAGGCACTTAAAACAGGTGGTCTGCGTGAACTGTTCACCGATGCGGTATTCGGTGACTTCAGCTACGGAAGCCTCGTCCTGCGCGACGACTTCATCAAGAAGAACCCCGAGGCCGTCAAAGACTTCGTCCAGGGCACGGCCCGTGCGATTCGCTGGACCCAGGTGACGCCACGCGAAGAGGTCGTCGCGCGGTTCAAGGACATCCTGACCAAGCGAGGACGTGGTGAGGATCCGGCACTGGCCGAGTACTGGCAGAGCTCGTCGATCCCCACCGCCGGCGGGGTCATCCAGGAAAAAGAATTCCAGATCTGGATCGATTGGCTCGTCCGCAACAAAGAACTGGACGCAGGCAAACTGACACCCGCTGACCTGTACACCAATGCCGACAACCCCTATTCCAACGGCACCTACCAGCCGGAGTCGGGGCCCAATGGCGAACCGGTGGTGGCAGCACAATGACCACTCCGAAACTGGAACTGCGGGGCGTTCGTAAGTCGTTCTCCTCCCCCGGAAAACCCGAGTTCGTTGCCATCGACGACATCAGTATCGCCGCAGCCGAAGGTGAGTTCCTGGTGCTCGTCGGCCCCAGCGGCAGCGGTAAGTCCACGCTGCTCGACCTGGTGGGCGGGCTGACCACGCCGACCGCCGGCGAGATCCTCCTCGACGGCAAACCGATCACCGGTCCCGGCCTGGACCGCGGCGTGGTGTTTCAGCAGTACGCGCTGCTGCCGTGGCGGACCGCACGTGCCAACATCGAGTTCGGACTGGAAGCCAAGGGGATCTCCCGGCGTCAGCGTCATGCCATTGCCGACGAATACCTCGGGTTGGTGGGGCTCGGCGGGTTCGGCGATCACTACCCGCACGAACTCTCCGGCGGCATGAAGCAGCGCGTGGCCATCGCCAGGAGTCTCGCCTACGACCCCGAAGTGCTGCTGATGGACGAACCCTTCGCCGCGCTCGACGCCCAGACGCGAGAGTCGTTGCAGGACGAGCTTCTTCGCATCTGGCGGGCGACCGGCAAGACGATCCTGTTCATCACCCACGGCATCGACGAGGCGATTTACCTCGGCCAGCGGGTCGCCGTGCTCACGGAACGTCCGGGCCGCATCAAAGAAGTGCTGCCAATCAGCATCGACCGGGATTCCGTGGAAGACATCCGGTCATCCGAACCATTCCGCGACTACCGGCACCGGATCTGGTTGTCGTTGCGTTCGGAACTACAGAGTTCTACGAACGAAGACGAAGCGCAGCGGAGCTCGACCCTCCCACTGATCGGAGCGGGAAACCATGTCTAGTATCACGCTGAACAAGGCGACAACAACCACGGCCCCGGCCGAGCCAGCGGCCTCGCCGCAGGCGGCACCGACGCCATCGTCGAGTCGTCGAATCTTGCGCAAGGCCGCACATTCGGGCCACGCGGTGTTCCGATCCACGATCGTACTCGCGATTCTGATCGCCTTCTGGGAGATCGCGCCCCGCATCGGCCTCGTCGACCGGACGTTCCTGCCCGAGTTCTCTGTGGTGGTGCAAGCTCTGGTTGATCTCGCCCAGAGCGGCCAGCTGTGGGAGCACATCTCCGCCAGCCTGAGTCGGGCGCTCAAGGGGTTTGTGATCGCCGTGATCGTCGCGGTGCCGCTGGGTATTGTGATCGGCTGGTATCGGCCGGTGGCTCAATACCTCAGTCCGGCACTCGAATTGTTCCGGAACACTGCGGCTCTCGCGCTGCTGCCGGTTTTTGTCCTTGTGCTCGGCATCGGCGAGACGTCGAAGGTGGCGCTGGTCATCTACGCCTGCATCTTCCCGATCCTGCTCAATACGATCTCCGGGGTCCGCACCGTCGACCCGCTGTTGATCAAGTCAGCTCGTTCCCTAGGGCTTCCGTCCTACCGGCTGTTTCAGAAGGTGATCCTGCCCGCCGCGTTGCCCACGATCTTCACCGGCATCCGGCTCTCCGCTGCCGCCTCGATTCTGGTACTCATCGCCGCCGAGATGGTCGGTGCCCGCTCGGGACTGGGCTACCTGATCATGGCCAGCCAGTTGAACTTCCAGATCCCGGAGATGTACGCCGGCATCCTCACCATCGCACTGGTCGGTTTGGCCTTCAACTTCGTCCTGGTGCTGATCGAGCGCCGGTTCTCCCGCTGGCGCACACCCGCCAACAACTGAATCACCCTCACTAACAAAGGAACTGACCAAATGTCTCGTCACCTGCATCTGAACGCCTTCCTGATGGGCGTCGGGCACCACGAGGCCGCGTGGCGCCATCCGCGCACCGCGGAACATGACGTACTCGATGTCGCCCACTTCGTCCGGCTCGGCCAGATCGCCGAGCGCGGTCGCCTCGACTCGGTGTTCTTCGCAGATGGGCTCGCCGTGGGCCCCAACATCCGGCGCAACACCCAGGCGATCTTCGAACCGATCACCCTGTTGTCAGCAATCGCCGGCGGTACCAGCAAAGTCGGTCTGATTGCCACTGCATCAACGGGTTACAACCATCCCTACACGCTGGCCCGGGCATTCGCGTCGCTCGAGCACATCAGCGGTGGCCGGGCCGGCTGGAACATCGTCACGTCGGGACAAGAGCAGGAGGCGCTGAACTTCGGTTTCGACTCGATCCCCGATCACGCGGGTCGATACCGTCGAGCGCAGGAATTCGTCGACGTGGTCAATCGGCTGTGGGACAGCTGGGATGAGGGCGCCGTGGTGCTCGACGTTGAGCGGGCCGAGTTCGCGAATCCAGATCTGGTCCACACCATCGACCATGTGGGCGAGCACTTTTCGGTGCGCGGTCCGCTGACCACGCCGCGTTCGCCGCAGGGCCGGCCGGTACTGGTCCAGGCCGGATCGTCGGAAGACGGCAAGGAACTCGCGGCGCGGTACGCCGAGGTGGTCTTCACCGCACAGCGCACCATCGCCGAGGGCCAGGACTTCTACCGCGACCTCAAGGGTCGGTTGGCACGCTACGGCCGGGGTCAGGAAGATCTGCAGATCCTTCCGGGCATCGTGCCGTTCATCGCAAGCACGGAGAAGGAAGCCCTCGCTCTCGAGCGGGAGTTCACCGATCTCATCTCCCCCGACTACGCACTCCGCCAGATCTCGAACATCTTCAATGTCGACCTCACCGGCCTCTCGCTCGACGCACAGCTCCCCGAGCTGCCGCCGGAGTCGGAGATCGAGGGTATGAAGAGCCGGTCGACCCTGGTGCGTCAGCTCGCCGCCGACGGCAACCTGACCATTCGTGAACTCATCGGACAGCTCGGCGGTGGTCGCGGTCACCGCAGCATCGCCGGCACACCCGAGCAGATCGCCGACGACCTCATCGCCTGGGTCGACGCCGGCGCAGCCGACGGCTTCAACGTGATGCCGCCGTACCTGCCCGGTGGTCTCGAGGACTTCGTCGATCACGTGGTGCCGATCCTGCAGGCCCGCGGCCGGTTCCGTGAGGACTACACCTCGTCGACGCTGCGTGGGCACTACGGGATCGAACTGCCGACAGACAGCGGTGCTGTTCATAAGGAGACGGCCTCCGTATGACGTCGCTCGACGACCCGAAACCGGGCTCCGTCGAACGACCACTGCGGTCGCTGGCCGGCACCGTCTATTTGCCGGCAGCCGCATACGGGATCGGGCAGGGGGCGGCAGCACCGGTCATCGTGCTGGCCGCCCTCGAACTCGGCGCGTCGGCTGCGGTCGCCGGGTTGATGGTGGCGATCGTCGGGCTCGGTCAGGTCATCGGTGACACGTGCTCCGGGCAGATCGTCGCCCGGCTCGGCGAGCGCCGGTCGATCATCGGGGCCAGTACGGTTGCCGCGACCGGCGCCCTGGCCTGCCTGTTCGCCGTCGGGGTCTGGATGCTGTGCCTCGGAATCCTGGCGGTGGGCCTGGCCAACGCGGTGTGGGGTCTGGCCCGTCAGAACTATCTGTCCCTGGCGGTCCCGTTTGAGTGGCGTGCCCGGGCGATGTCGCTGTTCGGCGGCGCCATGCGGCTCGGATTCTTCATCGGGCCTCTGATCGGGGCTGCCGCGATCTGGCTGATGGGTATCCGTGGCGGGTTTGTGGTGCAGCTCGTCGCGATCATCGCTGCCGGACTGATGATGGCCCGCCTCCCGGACCCTCCCGGCGCCGGTGCGGTGCCACAGCCGATGAGCCTCCCAGCGGTGTTCGCGCGCCATCGGCGGTTGCTGTCCACGCTCGGAACCGGATCGCTACTTCTCGGAGTCGCGCGAAGTGCGCGAGACGCGATCCTGCCGCTCTGGGCCATCCACATCGGGCTCTCCCCCGCGATCGCCAGTCTCCTCTTCGGCATCGGTGCAGCTGCCGACGTGTTGTTCGCGTACCCGGCCGGACATCTCATGGACCGGTTCGGCCGGACCGTCGTCGCGGTCCCGTCCATCTCCGTGCTGGGACTGTCGTATCTGCTGATCCCTTTCACCACAACGGCTTTCACGTTCACCGCCGTTGCCGTGCTGATGGGGATCGGCAACGGCTTCGGCAACGGGGTGATCATGACGATCGGGGCCGACGTCGCCCCGGAAACCGGACGAGCCGAATTCTTGGCGTCCTGGCGATTGACCCATGACGCCGGCTTCCTCGCCGGCCCACTGTCAATTGCCGTCTGCGCCGCGTTCTTTCCGCTGTCGGTGGCGGTGTTCGCGGCTGCCGGATTGTCCGCCGTCGGGGCGGTTGTTTTGAAGAAGTACGTACCGGAATACACCGGGAAGCGTTCTGCAACTACGAAGGATGGATAAATGGATCTCGGATTGACCGACAAGCGCGCACTCGTGACCGGTGGCAGCAAAGGCATCGGCCTTGCCATCGCCCACCAACTGGCGGCCGAAGGTGCCGATGTTGTCATCGCCGCACGTGATCTCGAGGCGCTGAAGCTGGCGGCCGACGACATCGCCGCGAAGTCAGGACGCAAGGTGGTCGGTATCTCCGTCGACACCGGCGACGAGGCCTCGGTCCAGGAGCTGGTGGCCCGCACGGTCACCGAACTCGGTGGGATCGACATCC
Source organism: Williamsia faeni (assembly GCA_003202005.1). Lineage (GTDB taxonomy): Bacteria > Actinomycetota > Actinomycetes > Mycobacteriales > Mycobacteriaceae > Williamsia > Williamsia faeni. The sequence continues at coordinate 157,214 of QJJF01000001.1, forward strand.
TGGTGAACTCGGCGGCGACGCCGTGGAGTGCCGGGAGTCCGACCGATTTCGCGAGTACCACCGACGACGTCGTTCGCCGCGAGGTCGAGATCAAGGTCCTCGGCTACCTGCGCACCGCACGAGCGGTTGCGCCGCATCTCATCGAGCAGGGATGGGGCCGCATCATCAACATCAGCGGACTCGGTGCGCGGCACGCGAATTCGATCGCCCAGACCATTCGGAATGTGAGTGTGTCCGCGCTGACCAAGAACCTCGCCGACGAACTGGGGCCGCTGGGCGTCAACGTCACGGTTGTCCATCCCGGACTCACCCGGACGGCAAAACTGGACGAGCGACTGGCCGCGCAGTCGGCCGAATCCGGTACCCCCGTCGCCGAACTCGAAGAGGCCCTGGCCACCAACTCCATCCGGCGGATCGTCAACGCCGGAGATGTCGCGGACGTGGTGGCGTTCCTGGCCTCCCCGCGCAGCATCGGGATCACCGGAGATGCCATCGCGGTCGGTGGAGGCATTCCGGGGCCGGTGTTCTACTGACGTTTCGCCGTCAGATCTGTCCGGTGGCGTCGTACATCCAGGACATGTCGGAAGCGGCCAGCGTTTCCATCCAGTCCGGCGGGGCTGTGGATGCCAGGCCACCGAAGTCCCAGTAGTCCTTCCAGAGCGTGATCTTCCCGTCGATGACCTTGTGGACGGTCACGAAGGCGAGTGTCGCGCTCTCACCGGTGGTCCAGGTCCAGGTTTCGCTGTGCTCGTACATCACATCGGTTCCGTTGGAGATCAGGAGCCCGTCGTAGTTGATGTAGTCGGCCAGTGGCTCAATACCCACTTTGAGCCGTTTGACGATGTCCTCGGGCCCGCGCGCTGCTGCGGCGGGCCCGAGCGGCATGTCGACGTAGATGCAGTCGTCCGACACAAATCCCTTGATCCCCTCCCAATCCCGCTTGCTCAACGCCGCCCAGAGACCCAGGACTATGGACTTGTTGTCATCTGACACTCTCATACCTCGTTTCAGTTGTTCGTGCCGGCAGGAATCGGCCGATTCGTTTGTGCCCGAGCTCATTTGCCGGGCGTCCGCCGGTGAACACGGTCTCGCCGTTGACCATGACGGTGCGGACGGTGTTGTCGTTGCGGTTGACCATCCGCGACAGACCGCCGAACTGCTCGACCTCGGCCTCTCGGTAGTCCTCGAGCGAGGCGTCGAGATACTCCGGATCGAGCAGGAACAGGTCGGCCCGATCACCGACGCGTAGATGCCCGGCGTCGATGCCGTACCAGTCGGCGAGTTCGCCGGTCAGGCGATGCACCGCGTGTTCGACAGTCATGAACGGCTCGCCGGCCTCGGCAGCCGAATGCACGTGCCGCAGTAGGCGCAGTCCGAAGTTGTAGAACGCCATGCTGCGCAGGTGCGCGCCGGCATCGGAGAATCCGATCTGGATCCCGGCGTCCTTCGCGAGCTTCTTGAGAAGTTCGGGCCGATGGTTGGAAATGGTTGTGCGCCAACGCACCTTGGTCCCGTGCTCGAGAAGCAGATCGAGGTACGCGTCGACCGGATGGAGGCCGCCGCGGTCGAGACCGACCTGACCGAAGGTCTTCCCGACCACGGCGCTGTCCGGGCACTCGACGATCTCGGCATCGAAGAAGTCCCGATGCCAGACCCGTGGTCCGTACTTCTTGTCGTAGTCCTTACGGAACGCGCGGCGATAATTCTCGTCGCGCATCAGCTCGTTGCGATCGATCTCGCCCTGCAGGTGCAGCGCCGCGGCGCCGGACCCGAACTCCTCGAACACGGCGAGTTCCATGCCGTCGGCATACACCTCGAACGGAACCGGCAGGTGCTGCCACCGGAAGTCGGCGCCGAGCCGATTGACTGCCCGCGCAATGGGACCCATCGCGTGGATCACCTCCGGACGAGCCTTGATGTCGGCCGCGGAGAGCAGGCTCGTCTTCAGTTTCGGCCGTCCCAAACCCAGCGACGTGAGCACCTGCGACAGCACATTGAGCGGGCGTGAGATGTCCGGACCGGACTGCAGCACTCGCGACCGCTTCCGCAGAATCGCGTTGAGCCGGCGCAACTCCCGGCGCTTCGCATACGTCGACGGGAGCGTCCGCGACCGGCAGACGTCACCGTCGAGCTTGTCGAAGAGGAGTTGCTGCGACGACAACCCCAGGAAGCCCGCATCCAGCGCCTCGGTGAGCAGGCGTTCCATCCGGAGTTGCTCCACCGCCGTGGGCGTGACGTCATCTCGGGTGGCGCGGTCGAGGCCCATCGTCGCGGCACGGATGTCGGAATGGCCGATGAAGGCCGCAATGTTAGGGCCCAGTGCCAGCGACTCGAGCGCTTCGACGTACTCGCCGGCGTTCCCCCACGTCTTGTGTTGTTCGACGCCGCTGATGACATGCTGCCGCGGGATCGCCTCGACGCGTCCGAACAGGTCACCGGCGACATCGGCGTCCACGTGGATCGTCGAGAGCGAGCAGGATCCCAGCAGCACCGTGGTGACGCCGTGGCGCAGCGATTCGCTCAGGCCCGGACCGCCGAGCACCTCGATGTCGTAGTGCGTGTGGATGTCGACCATCCCGGGCAGGACCCACAGATCCGACGCATCGACGACGTCGGTGCAGCCTTCGGTGTCGAGGGGCTCTGCAGAGATCTCCACGATGCGGCCATCGCGGATCCCGATGTCGCGGACGTGCGAAGGGGCGCCGGTGCCGTCAAACCATCGCCCGCGACGGATCACTGTGTCGTAGCTCATTGTCGGATTACAACCCAGCCCGGCGGGTCACGTCAGTCGAATCACCAAGCCGGCGGAAAGTTGCCGAAGCTTGTTGGCATAGTGCAAATAATCCTGAGGTCCGGTCGTCAGGCCGGTGCCGGTTTGTGGTCGGCGACGAGCTTTTCGGCCAGCTCGTAATCGTCGTCGCTGTTGTATGTCAGGCCGCCGACGGTCACCCCGGCACTCTGGTACCAGACCACAAAGCCGCCGTCCCGTTCGACGAGGTGCGCGGTGTCGAAGCCGTCACCCCAGGCGGCGTACTTGAGCGTGTGATCGCCGATGGTCGTAAAGAAACCCGGCACCGCATCCCACGATCGTGAGACCCCGGCAGCGGTCGCGCCGGCGATCTCCCCCTGGTCCACGGCGTCCTGCCAGTGCTCGGTCGCGATCCGGCGCCCGGCCGTCGAGTTGTGGGCGATGGCCACATCGCCGACTGCAAGTATCGCGTCGGAACTCGTGCGCATGTGCTCGTCGACGACGATGCGGCCATCCTCCAGATCCAACCCCGCGGCCTCTGCGATGTCGGTGCAGGGAGTGATGCCGGTCGCCGCGAGAATCAGGTCGGAGTCGATCCGGACACCGTCATCGAGGGTCACGGCGTCCGGTTCCATCCGTGTGACAGCGGGACCACCGACATACCGGACACCGGCGTCGTCGAGCATCGTGAGAATGCGCGCACCGGCGTCAGGGCCGAGTCGAGGAGCCTGCGGAACCTGCTCGGGAGCAACCACAGTCGTGGCAACACCACGAGCGGCCAGCGACGCCGCCGCCTCGCAGCCGATGAATCCGGCTCCGATGACCACGGCCGAACTGGCCTGGCTCGCCGCGGTGCGCAGAGTCGCCGCCTCGGCGAACGACCGGAGCAACAGTGCGTGCTCGCCACCGGGGACCGGTAGCGGCGTCGGGCGAGCACCCGTCGCGATGATCGCGGTCTGGAAGTCGATGGTCTCGCTCGTCGAGAGTCCGGCAGTCCGGGCGCCGGAATCAAGGCCCACAACTGTTGTGCCGGTATGGATCTCGATGTTGCGTTCGCTGTACCAGTCCGGTGGATGCTGGGTGATGTCGTCGAACTCGCTCTCGCCCCGGAGAAAGTCCTTGCTCAGCGGCGGCCGGAAGTACGGCGCATCCGTGTCGGTCGTGACGATCAGGACCCGTCCACCGCCGCCGTTGTCGCGGTAGCTTTCCGCCGCCGAGATCGCTCCAGGCCCGCTGCCGATGATCAATACCTCGCAACTGTCCATGTCTGTGGCGTACCCGATTCACCCGGCGGTGAACATTGAGGACCGTCTGTGTCCGCAATAGTTGCGACAGTGGTGAAAGACACCACAACAACCGATCACGAGGAAGAATCATGGACTGGACACTCGAATTGGTCATCTTGCCCGTCACCGACGTCGACCGGGCGAGGGATTTCTACAAGAAGGTCGGCTTCAACGTCGACTTCGATCAGGTCGTCTCCGACGAGGTTCGATTCGTCCAGATGACCCCGCCCGGTTCGGCTTGTTCCATCGCCTTCGGCAACGGCGTCACCGACGCCGAACCCGGCTCGGTGAAGGGCCTGCAGATCTGCGTCTCCGACATCAATAAGGCCCACGATCACCTGGAATCGGTGGGCATCGACCCAGGTGATGTGGACATCCAACCATGGGGTCACTTCGTCCGATTCGCCGATCCTGACGGAAACACCTGGGCGGTGCAGTATGTGCCCGCACGCTATGCCTGACCCGACTGACCCTGTTCCACACCGCGCGAGTGTTGTCCGGCGCAAACTGGTTGCATGGCAGCTTTCGCATATGACTTCGTCATAGGCACCGTCGTCAACCCGGCCGGCCTCATCCTCGCCAAGACGATTCCGGCGTCGCGGTTGACGGCGTTTTCCGAGGCCGGGCTCGGGGCCGGCCTGAGCTGGCACGGGTTCGCCATCGACCAGGTCGGTATCGCCTTCAACGACGACATCGGGGTGGTCGGCGATCACCGGATCCTGGCCGATCACGATGCGCTGCGGACCCTTGGCGACGGGGTCGCCTGGGTGCCCGGCTCGTTCTACGACCAGCAGACCCGGCCCGTTCTCAGCTGCAGTCGCGGCACGCTGCGCCGGATCGAAGACCGACTGGCGGACACCGGATTGACCGCCCGAATCGGGCACGAGATCGAGTTCTTCCTGGTCGGACCGGACGGCGCCCAGTTACCATCCGCGTTGTGGGCGCAGTACGGCCTGGCCGGGGTTCTCGAACACGAGACATTCATTCGCGATGTGACCACCTCCGCCGGTCTCGCCGGAATCGGCATCGAACAATTCCATCCCGAGTACGGACCCAATCAGTTCGAGTTGTCGCTCGCCCCACAGTCGCCGGTGGCGGCGGCCGATCAGCTGGTGCTGACCAAACTGGTGCTCGGTCGGACCGCACGCAAGTACGGTCTGCGGGTCAGCTTCTCCCCGGTCCCTTTCGCGGGCACGGTGGGTTCGGGTGCACACCAGCACTTCTCGCTGTCCGACGATTCCGGTTCATTGTTCGAGGGTGGTGACGGACCGTCGGGGATGACGCGACGGGGCCGGCATATCGTGGCCGGTCTGGTGGACGGGCTACCGGAAGCGCAAGCGATCCTCTGCGGCTCTGTGGTCTCGGGGCTGCGCATGAAGCCCGGCCATTGGGCAGGCGCATACACCTGTTGGGGCACCGAAAACCGTGAGGCGGCCATCCGGTTTCTCCCCGCCGGACCAGGAAAACCGCACGGCGCCAACGTCGAAGTCAAAGTCATCGACCCGTCGGCGAACCCCTATTTCGCCTCGGCGGCCATCCTCGCGCTCGCGCTGGACGGACTCGATCGAGAATCCGCGTTGCCCCCGGAAACAACGGTCGACCCGGCCACCCTCACCGCGGAAGAACGCGCCGCCGCGGGCACCGCGCTCCTGCCATCCGACCAGGGATCGGCGCTCGCCGCGCTCGACGGTTCGACGCGGTTGCGGGCCGCCCTCGGCGACCAGGCCGTCGATGCCATTCTCGCCGTCCGCCGCTACGAGAACGACAACTTCGGCGACCTCCCACCCGAGGCACTCACCGACCGCTTCCGCATGGCGTGGAGCGTCTGACGGTGGCTCCGGTCACCGCAACGTGAAGCCGCTCCCTTGACCCCCAAACGAGAAATTCGCTCCACGTGTTTCGATTCGCTCCACTTCCTGCACACTGGAAATGGAGCGAATCGAAATAGGTGGAGCGGATTCGGCCTAGCTAGCCAACTGTCCGGCGTTGCCGAGCGCCTCACGCAAGATTCGGTGCAGGCGGGCTGGCGTCGTGAGATCTTTCCAGCACCATCGAATCACTATGATGCCGAGGCGGGCAATGCGTTGCTCCCGCAATTTCTCGCGTTCAAGAGCCTGCTCCTTGGTTTCGCCCGGGCGAAGATAACGGATGTACTTGGCATATCCGTCGAACTCACCGACAACGACGCCGCCCCAGTCAAAATCCGTGCGGGCGACGAAGTCGCCTTCTGCGTCGCGGAAAACCTGTTGCAACCGGGGAATTGGGATATCCCCGTACGAATACATCAGCGCCCTCGAGTAGGATTCGCCGACGCTCTCGGCGGCCCCATCCGCAATCGCAAAAGCTCGGCCGGCCATCGCAATCCCCGTCCGACCACGACTCGACATCAGCACCCTTGCCAACTCATCGTGAGCCACACCCATCCGCAACGCTCCGTCCAATGCGCACACGGCTTGCACAAAGCTGCCGCTCCTGGCCACATCGACAGCAGTTCGCGCCAGCGACGTCACCAACAGACCATCGATCACAACTGTCTCGCCTGATCGCCACGGCGTCGAATGCAGCACGCTGGCGCGGCCCCTCCGGCGACCACCCGAGGTGCGGTTCGCGGTGAAATGCACGCGCGTGAAATCGCCATACAAGACCGGAAGTCCGTGCAGGACTGCCGCCGAGTAGTGGCTTATGGCTTTGGAGCCATCACCGGAATCTGCGGCCGCGAGGACCGTCCGACGGTAGGTCTCGCGTTGCCGCTCGTACTCGTCGAGGTCCTTGAGATCGCAACTATAGGTGTATACGCCGCGGTACAGGCGCTTGAGCTCTCCACTCTTCACCCGCTGTCGCAGCGCTGCGTCGGGCTGGCCGATCGACACTGCGTCTCGTCGTCGAAACAGGCCGTTGTCTTCAGAAGTGTTGTCCCCCATGGGTCAAGCATCGCGGGACAAGCGGTCGTCGAGTACGAGCCAGCGCCAAATTTTGGATGGAACCAGGAACTGTGGATAACCCAATCCGCTCCACCTGTTTTGATTCGCTCCACTTGCAGTGCGCTGGAAGTGGAGCGCACGTCGGCAAGTGGAGCGAATTTGATTGGCGGGGAACGCAAAAGCGGGCACCCCCCGAAAGGGATGCCCGCTTTTGTTGCGTTTACCTAGCGGTAGTCGCTGCTGAAGCCGTAGTCGTCCAGCGGGACAGCCGCACCCGACGGGGCACCGAAGGTGCCGTCCGGGCTGTAGTAGGTGTCGTCGTAAGACGGCACCGCGTACGCGGCTGCACGTGCTTCTTCGGTCGGCTGCACCTGGATGTTCCGGTACCGGTTGATACCGGTTCCGGCCGGGATGAGCTTACCGATGATCACGTTCTCCTTGAGGCCGACGAGCTTGTCGCTACGGCTGTTGATGGCCGCATCGGTGAGCACGCGAGTGGTCTCCTGGAACGACGCCGCCGACAACCACGACTCGGTTGCGAGCGATGCCTTGGTGATACCCATGAGCACCGGACGTCCGGCCGCGGGCTCGCCGCCCTCGGCGACGACGCGACGGTTGGCCGCCTCGAAGTCGGCGCGCTCGGTGAGCGAACCGGGCAGGAACTCGGTGGCACCGGAATCGATGATCGTCACGCGACGCAGCATCTGACGAACGATCGTCTCGATGTGCTTGTCGTGGATCGACACACCCTGGCTCCGGTAGACCTCCTGGACCTCGTTGACCAGGTGGACCTGCACCTGACGGGGACCCATGACACGCAGCACCTCGTGCGGATCGGCAGCACCTTCCATGAGCTGCTGGCCGACCTCGACATGATCGCCGTCGGCGAGCAGACGCTCGCTGCCGTCCTCATGCTTGAACACGCGCAGACGCTGACGCTTGGAGATCTTGTCGTAGACAACCTCTTCCGAGCCGTCGTCCGGGATGATCGTCATCTTGTAGAAGCGATCATCATCCTCGAGACGGATGCGTCCGGAGACCTCGGCGATCGGGGCCTTGCCCTTGGGGACACGGGCCTCGAACAGCTCCTGAACACGCGGCAGACCGCCCGTGATGTCGTCACCGACACCACCCTGGTGGAACGTACGCATGGTCAGCTGGGTACCGGGCTCACCGATCGACTGGGCCGCGACGATACCGACGGCCTCGCCGATGTCGACGAGCTTGCCGGTGGCCATCGACCGTCCGTAGCAGGTGGCGCAGACGCCGGTGCCGGTGGCACAGGTCAGGACCGAACGGACCTTGACCTGCGAGATGCCGGCCGCGAGCAGTGCCTCGATCGCGGGATCACCGAGATCGAATCCGCGCTCGATGATGACCTTGCCATTCGCGTCGACCGCGTCGGTGGCCAATGTCCTTGCGAACGTTGACGTTTCGACGTGAGCGTCGCGGATGAGCGAGCCGTCCGCCTGCTTCTCGGCGATGATCGTGTTGATGCCACGCTCGGTGCCACAGTCGGTCTCACGCACGATGACGTCCTGCGACACGTCCACCAGACGACGGGTCAGGTAACCCGAGTCAGCGGTACGAAGCGCGGTGTCGGCCAGACCCTTACGGGCACCATGCGTGTTGATGAAGTACTCGGCGACGGTCAGACCCTCGCGGAACGAGGACTTGATCGGACGCGGGATGAACTCACCCTTCGGGTTGGTCACCAGACCCTTCATGCCCGCAAGCGAGCGGATCTGGGTCATGTTGCCCGCGGCACCGGACTGCACGATCATCGGAATCGGGTTGTCGTCGGGGTAGTGACGCTCCATATCGGCGCCAACCTCTTCGGTTGCCTGCTTCCAGATCTCCACCAGAGCGTCACGACGCTCGGCAGCGGTCAGGGCACCACGCTGGAACTTGCGCTCCAGCCCGTCTGCCCGATCCTCGTACTTGTCGAGGATGGCTGCCTTGTCCGGCGACACGAGCACGTCGGACATGGCGATGGTGACACCCGAGCGGGTGGCCCAGTAGAAACCGGCGTCCTTGAGCTTGTCGACGGTCTGCGCGACGACGATCATCGGGTAGCGCTCGGCCATGTCGTTGATGATCGTGGCCTGACGCTTCTTCGGCATTTGCTCGTTGACGAACGGGTAGTCGTTCGGCAGCAGCTCGTTGAACAGCACGCGACCAAGAGTGGTCTCGATGGTCCACGGGGTACCGAACTTCCAGCCCTCGGGGAACTGCTCCCGCTCGATCGCCCGGGTCGGACGCTGGTGCGTCAGCCGGACCTTGATCGGAGCCTGAACACTGAGCACGCCACGGTCGACTGCCATCTGGGCTTCGGACGGCGTGGAGTACACGCCGCGCTCGATGTCGTCGTCGGTCGAGGCCGTGTAGGCACCGACCGCCTGCTCCTTGAGCGTGGTGAGGTGGAACAGACCGGTCACCATGTCCAGACGGGGCATGGCCAGCGGTCGACCCGAAGCCGGCGACAGGATGTTGTTCGACGACAGCATCAGGATGCGGGCCTCGGCCTGCGCCTCGGCGGACAGCGGCAGGTGGACTGCCATCTGGTCACCGTCGAAGTCGGCGTTGAAGGCCTCACACACGAGCGGGTGGAGCTGGATGGCCTTGCCCTCCACGAGCTGCGGCTCGAATGCCTGGATACCCAGACGGTGCAGCGTGGGCGCACGGTTGAGCAGCACGGGATGCTCGGCGATGACCTCTTCGAGGACGTCCCACACGGCCGGACGCTGACGCTCGACCATCCGCTTGGCGGACTTGATGTTCTGCGCCTGGTTCAGGTCGACGAGTCGCTTCATCACGAACGGCTTGAACAGCTCGAGAGCCATCAGCTTGGGCAGACCACACTGATGCAGCTTGAGCTGCGGGCCGACGACGATGACCGAACGGCCCGAGTAGTCGACGCGCTTGCCGAGCAGGTTCTGACGGAAACGACCCTGCTTGCCCTTGAGCAGATCGCTCAGGGACTTCAGCGGGCGGTTACCCGGTCCGGTGACCGGACGGCCACGACGGCCGTTGTCGAACAGTGCGTCGACGGACTCCTGCAGCATCCGCTTCTCGTTGTTGACGATGATCTCGGGCGCACCCAGATCGATCAGTCGCTTGAGGCGGTTGTTGCGGTTGATCACGCGGCGGTACAGGTCGTTCAGGTCGGAGGTCGCAAAGCGGCCACCGTCGAGCTGGACCATCGGACGCAGCTCCGGCGGGATCACCGGCACGGCGTCGAGAACCATGCCCAGCGGCGAGTTGCCCGACCGGTGGAACGCAGCGACGACCTTGAGACGCTTCAGTGCACGGAGCTTCTTCTGCCCCTTGCCGTTACGAATCGTGTCGCGCAGGATCTCGGCCTCGGCAGCGATGTCGAAGTCCTCGAGCAGACGCTTGATGGCCTCGGCACCCATGGCTCCGGTGAAGTACTCGCCGTAGCGGTCCTGGATCTCGCGGTAGAGCTTCTCGTCGATGATCATCTGCTTGGGAGCAAGCTTGACGAACTTGTCCCAGATCTCGTCGAGATCGTCGAGGGCACGCTGCGCGGTGTCGCGGATACGGCGCATCTCGCGCTCGCCGGCATCCTTCACCTTGCGGCGGGCATCGGCCTTGGCGCCTTCGCGCTCCAGCTCTGCCAGGTCCTCTTCGAGCTTCTTGGCGCGCTCTTCGAGGTCGGAGTCACGGGTATCGGCGACACCCTTCTTCTCGACCTCCATCTCGGCCTCGAGAGTGGACTTCTCGTTGTGACGCATTTCGTCGTCGACAGCGGTGATGACGTAGGCGGCGAAGTAGATGATCTTCTCGAGATCCTTCGGCGCCAGGTCGAGCAGGTAGCCCAACCGGCTCGGCACACCCTTGAAGTACCAGATGTGGGTGACCGGTGCGGCCAGCTCGATGTGACCCATCCGCTCACGACGCACCTTGGCGCGAGTGACCTCGACGCCGCAGCGCTCGCAGATGATGCCCTTGAAGCGGACGCGCTTGTACTTGCCGCAGTAGCACTCCCAGTCCCGGGTGGGACCAAAGATCTTCTCGCAGAACAAGCCGTCCTTCTCTGGCTTGAGCGTGCGGTAGTTGATCGTCTCCGGCTTTTTGACCTCACCGAACGACCAGTTGTGGATGTCGTCGGCGGTGGCCAGGCCAATCTTCAGTTCATCGAAAAAGTTGACGTCGAGCACTATTTACCTTTCAGTAGCTCAGTCAGGAGTAGCAAGTGGGTCAGTTGGCCAGGTCGTCGACGGTGGCAGCTTCATTGCGCGAGAGGTTGATACCCAGGTTGGCCGCAGCCCGCTCCAAGTCCTCGTCGTCGCCGTCACGCATCTCGATGGCGGCACCATCGGAGCTGAGTACCTCGACGTTCAGGCACAGCGACTGAAGTTCCTTCAGCAGCACCTTGAACGACTCGGGGATACCCGGTTCCGGGATGTTCTCGCCCTTGACGATCGCTTCGTAGACCTTCACGCGGCCGACAACGTCGTCCGACTTGATGGTCAGAAGCTCCTGCAGCGTGTACGCCGCACCGTAGGCCTGCATGGCCCAGCACTCCATCTCGCCGAAACGCTGACCACCGAACTGCGCCTTACCACCGAGCGGCTGCTGGGTGATCATCGAGTACGGCCCGGTCGAACGCGCGTGGATCTTGTCGTCGACCAAGTGGTGCAGCTTGATGATGTACATGTAACCGACCGAGACCGGGTACGGGAACGGCTCGCCACTACGACCGTCGAACAGGGTCGCCTTGCCGTCTGCGTTGACCATCACCTCGCCGTCGCGGTTCGGAAGCGTCGAGGCCAGCAGGCCCGTCAGTTCCTCTTCGCGAGCGCCGTCGAACACCGGGGTGGCGGTGTTGGTGTTGGCCTCCACCGAGAGCATGTCCTCGGGAAGACGCGACGCCCATTCGGGCACACCCTCGGCCACGTTGATGTTCCAGCCGGTCTTGGCGATCCACCCGAGGTGGGTCTCCAGAATCTGACCGATGTTCATACGACGCGGAACACCGTGGGTGTTCAGGATGATGTCGACCGGGGTGCCGTCGGGCAGGAAGGGCATGTCCTCGGCGGGCAGGATCTTGCCGATGACGCCCTTGTTGCCGTGGCGGCCGGCGAGCTTGTCGCCGTCCTGGATCTTGCGCTTCTGGGCGACGTACACCCGGACCAGCTCGTTGACACCGGGAGGCAGATCGTCGTCGTCATCACGCGAGAAGACGCGGATTCCGATGACCTTGCCGGTCTCACCGTGCGGAACCTTGAGCGAGGTGTCGCGAACTTCGCGAGCCTTCTCACCGAAGATGGCGCGCAGCAGGCGCTCTTCCGGGGTCAGCTCGGTCTCGCCCTTCGGCGTGACCTTTCCGACCAGGATGTCGCCGTCGCGAACCTCGGCACCGATGCGGATGATGCCGCGCTCGTCGAGATCGGCGAGCACCTCATCGGAGACGTTCGGGATGTCCCGGGTGATCTCCTCGGCACCGAGCTTGGTGTCGCGGGCGTCGAGTTCGTGCTCTTCGATGTGAATCGAGGTGAGCACGTCCTCTTCGACGAGACGCTGGCTCAGGATGATCGCGTCCTCGTAGTTGTGGCCTTCCCACGGCATGATCGCCACGAGGAGGTTCTTTCCGAGGGCCATCTCACCGTTCTCGGTGCAAGGACCGTCCGCGAGAACCTGTCCGACCTCGACGCGCTGACCCTCGTCCACGATCGGACGCTGGTTGGCACAGGTGCCCTGGTTCGAGCGGGCGAACTTGCGCATCTGGAAGGTGTCGCGAGTGCCGTCGTCGGCCATCACGGTGATGTAGTCAGCCGAAACCTCTTCGACCACACCGGCCTTGCCGTTGATGATCACGTCACCGGCGTCGATGGCGGCACGAAGCTCCATACCGGTACCGACCAGCGGCGACTCGCTGCGAACCAGCGGCACCGCCTGACGCTGCATGTTGGCACCCATCAGGGCGCGGTTGGCATCGTCGTGCTCGAGGAACGGGATCATGGCCGTGGCCACGGACACCATCTGCCGCGGGCTGACGTCGAGGTACTCGACCTGCGACGACGTCACGAACTCGACCTCGGCACCCTTCTTCCGGACGAGAACGCGCTCATCCGTGATGACACCGCTGGCATCGAAGTTGGTGTTGGCCTGTCCGATGAGGAAGCGATCCTCTTCATCGGCGGTCATGTACTGGATCTCGTCGGTGACGACACCGTCGGTGACCTTGCGGTACGGGGTCTCGATGAAGCCGAACGGATTGACCCGTGCGTACACCGACAGCGAACCGATCAGGCCGATGTTCGGGCCTTCCGGGGTCTCGATCGGGCACATACGGCCGTAGTGCGACGGGTGGACGTCACGGACTTCGAGGCCGGCACGCTCACGCGACAGACCACCGGGGCCCAACGCCGACAGGCGGCGCTTGTGGGTCAGACCCGACAGCGGGTTGTTCTGGTCCATGAACTGCGACAGCTGCGACGTTCCGAAGAACTCCTTGATGGCAGCGACCACGGGACGGATGTTGATCAGGGTCTGCGGCGTGATCGCCTCGACGTCCTGAGTCGTCATACGCTCGCGGACCACACGCTCCATGCGGGAAAGGCCCACGCGGATCTGGTTCTGGATGAGCTCGCCGACGGTACGCAGGCGACGGTTACCGAAGTGGTCGATGTCGTCGACCTCGACCGGAACCTCGACACCACCGGGCACGGTCATCGTGCTGGTGATGTTGGGGTCGGCCTCGTGCAGACGCACCAGGTACTCGACAGTGGCGACGATGTCTTCTTCGGTCAGCACCGGGGCGCCGGCCATCGGGTTCTCGACCAGGCCGAGCTTCTTGTTGACCTTGTAGCGGCCGACCTTGGCCAGGTCGTAGCGCTTCTCCTTGAAGAACAGGTTCTCCAGCAGGGTCTGCGCGGACTCCTTGGTGGGGGGCTCGCCCGGGCGCAGCTTGCGGTAGACCTCGAGGAGGGCTTCGTCGGTGTTGGCGGTGCTGTCTTTCTCGAGCGTCGACATCATGATCTCGGAGAAGCCGAAGCGCTCCTCGATCTGCTCCTTGGTCCAGCCGAGCGCCTTGAGCAGCACGGTGACCGACTGGCGGCGCTTGCGGTCGATACGGACGCCGACGGTGTCGCGCTTGTCGATGTCGAACTCGAGCCAGGCACCACGGCCCGGGATGACCTTGACGCTGTGCAGGGTCTTCTCGGTGGCCTTGTCGATGCTCGCATCGAAGTAGACGCCGGGGCTACGGACCAGTTGGCTCACCACGACACGCTCGGTGCCGTTGATGACGAAGCTGCCCTTGTCGGTCATGATCGGGAAATCGCCCATGAACACGGTCTGGGACTTGATTTCGCCGGTGTTGTTGTTGATGAACTCGGCGGTGACGAACAGCGGAGCCGCGTAGGTCATGTCTTTGTCTTTGCACTCCGCGACGGAGGCCTTGACCTCGTCGAAACGCGGGTCGGAGAAAGACAGCGACATGGAACCGGAGAAGTCCTCGATCGGGGACAGTTCGGCGAGGATGTCCTCCAAGCCGCCGGTGGGGTTTCCAACGCCGCGTGAAGCAGCGCGCTCACGCCATTCCGCGGCACCAACCAGCCACTCAAAGGACTCGAGCTGCACATCAAGCAGTCCGGGTACTTCCAGTGGCTCGCTGATCTTTGCGAAAGAGGCGCGCCGAGGCGCACCTGGAATGGTTGAGGTGGACTGGCGGGAGACTGCCAAGATATGTCCTTCCAACACGAATTACTCGTTGTGCCCTAGTGGTGTTCGCTGCTGTTCGGCCTGATCAACGGCGATCACCCAGGACGCCACAAGCTCTGTGGTCGGAAGGTGAAATCGTGAGGTGGACAGGACGCAGCCAGCGCAACGTCCAACTGTACCAGAAAATGGGCGCACGTAAACAACCTCATTTGGTTACTGCGAACAGACTGCAACCAAGAAGGCCTCGCGTCAAGAGGAACGCGCGTTTTTTGCGGTTAAAAATCAGAGATGCGGCTGATCAGCCACTGACCGTCCACTTTTTGCAGTCCGAGTTCGGTCGGCGCCTGGCCGGGTCCGGTCAGGACCCGCCGCACGCGGCTGGGTGCCGCTGACCACCAGCGATGTGATGGCGGTCGCATTCGAGTCTCCCGAGTGGCCACCATCGCGGCGTCCACGATACCTCCCGACCTCCATCCGGTCGATCCATCACGACGACCGATTCGCTTCAACCCGGCTTGGAACGCGGCCGATCTCGAAACGGCAATCTCACGCCTTCGCCCTGCCAGATCGGGCGCGCGCGCCCGGTGAACCAATACGTGTAGTCCGTTCAGATGAACGGCTACGCGGTCGCTAGCATTCGGAATTCCGTTCCGGCACAGGCCTCGCCAACGCACCCGCCACCGCGAGTACTGATCAGACCGTGCTGGATCGGTGGGTAATAGTTGATCGACACAAGGACAAAAATGACATTCCCACCCCAGGCTCCTGTCGGAGGCAACAACTCGCAGGGTGTTCCCGGGCAGCAGCCTCAACAGCCATATCAGGGCGGTGCACCCAACTGGGCGCCTCCGCCTCCCCCGCAAAAGAAGCGCAAGAAGTGGCCGTTCATCGTTGGCGGAATTGTTGCCGTCATCGTCATCGCCATTGCTGCCGGAGGCGGCGACAAGAAAGACGAGGACTCCACTGCTGCGGCGACCACGACTCAGCCGGCCGATGCCGGCTCCAATCAGCAGGCCAACGAACCCCAGAACGATTCCGCTCCCGCAGCGGACACGACCGCGGGACTGAACACTCCGGTACGCGATGGCAAATTCGAGTTCGTCGTCGCCGGTGTTGAAGCCGGCGTTGCCGACGTCGGCGACAATCCCTACCTCAATCAGCAGGCTTCCGGACAGTTCGTTCTGGTGAATATCACGGTGAAGAACATCTCCGACAAGCCTGAGTCATTCAGTCCCCTGGATCAAAAATTGTTTGACGTCCAGGGACGCGAGTTCGAGGCCGACACGACAGCGATGATCGCCGCGACAAGTTCGGACATCCCGGTTTGGGACAAAATCAATCCCGGTAACAGCGTGAACATTCAGCTGGTCTTCGACATGCCTGCTGACGCCACACCGTCAAAGGTTGAACTGCACGACTCGATTTTCTCAGGAGGAGTCGACGTCAAGCTGGCCTAAAGCTCCGACAACAAGGCCGCGATCTCGCTTTCGAGATCGCGGCCTTGTTGGCTGTCTGCGCGCAGTTCTGGGGTCAGAAATCAGAGATGCGGCTGATCAGCCACTGACCGTCCACCTTCTGCAATCCGAGTTCGGTACGCGCCTGGCCGGGTCCGGTCAGGACCGCGACACCCTGCTGGGTGCCGCTGATGATCAAGGTTGCGATGACGGTTGCATTCGAGTCGTCCAGGTAGCTCACGGCAACCATGTCGACCTTGCACTCGGCACCCTGCCCGCTCTGTGCGGCCAGGTCCCTGGTGGTCTTCTGATACTCGTTGAACTGGGTCAATGCCTCACCCGTGAGACCGGTCTTGGCCTTGTTCGCCCAGTCGTCGAACTTGGTGGGATCGACCGACAGCACTGCACAGATCCGGTCGCCGGCCTGCGCCTTGAGCGCACTCGTCGCCGAGGCCTCGGTGAACGCGAGGTTCGATTCGGCGGCCGTCACCCCGGGCTTGAATGCGGCGACGACCGCAAACACCCCGACCACCAGTGCAATGGCCGCAACAATCAGAACCTTGCGCCAGGTCAGGAATCCGGACCCGGAATCCGCGGGCGCCGCACCGGGTTGCGGGGACTTCTCAGTCGGTGCGGACTTTTCCGCCGGCGCGGATTTGTCCGCAGACACCGACTTCTTCAAGGAAATCGATTTGGCGGTGGAGACGGGCTTCGCGTCGGACACCGGCTTCGCAGTGGTCTCCTCGGCTGGTTCACCGGTCACCTTGCCGCTGGTCGGACTGCTGCCGGCAACCCGGATCTTGCCGCGCGGCGCGCTGGGACGGGCCGGTTTACGTGGGCCTGTCATCAGTTACCCCCTGTGGTCGGGGCGGTGGTCGTGCCGGCCGGATCCTGCAATCCGATCGCGTCGATCGACTGGATGTCCGTGGCCTTCCAGCCGCCGTCCTCGTGGACCACATCCACCGAGAAACCCATGTTCGACGTTGTCGGCTGGGCTCCGGGGACCGTACTGGTGACATCGACGTACACGAGCACTTTGGCGGTCTTGTCGTCTTCGTTGAACTCGACCACACCACTGCGCTTGACCACGGACGTCAGCGTCGCCGTCTTGTCACCATTTGCATCGACCTGCTTGGTGAGCGTCTCGAAGTCTTCCGCGGTGATCTGCGTGCGGGCGTTGCCGGTCAGCGACGAGTCCACCTGCTCACGAAATGCCGTCAGGTTCTTCGGGTCGATGTTGGTGACGTTGAGGATCACCTGCTCGGCGCCGTCCTGGGCCTCGTCCCGGACCTCCTGCGTGTCCTGGACACCGAAGAATGCGGCGTCGATCCATCGGTAACCGTAGATGCCGGCGAACACCACCGCAGCCACGAGAGCGACCACCGCGAGGGCAGCACAAACTCGTAGCCACAGCTGCTGCGAACCTAGATGTCGCTTACCGCCGGGCTGAGAAGTCGTAGTCATCGCCCGCCCAAGGTACACACTTTTGTCATTACCAAGTCGAGCTCCACCTTCGGCTTCATCTCCAGCTCCAAGGCGAGCTTCGCCTTGGGCTTCGTCTTCGTGATCATTGCGGGCGCACTCCGAGCAGGAACGCCATCTGTCGTGCGATGGGGTTCAGGTTCAGGGTGTCCGGCATCTTCTTCGGGTTGTCGTCCCACGGCTGAGGTGTGTTCGGATCAGCGAACTGAGCTCGTTCCGCGCTTCGCACACCGGTCGGATTACCCTGTGCCACTTGACAACTGGCCTCGGTGTTGAATGGGAAATCGTCGTAGTTGACGTCGAAGTCGGGGTTCTTGGCCTTCTCCGCGGCGATGATCGCCTCGGTGCTCTCGTAGCCCACCGTGCACGCGGGTGGATTGTTGATCTCGAGCACGATGCCGAAGTGGATGGTGCCGTCACCGGGTGCCGGGCTATAGCTGCCGCTCGACAGCGCGGAGAGCAACGCCAGCGCCGGGCTGATGCCATAGAACGTCGGTGCGATCGTGTTGACCGTCTCGGCGAGGTTGTGGACCACCGTGGTGATGTCGCCGCCGCTGTCCTGCAGCAATTTCGAGATCTGGGTGGCACTGGCGGTACCGGTGGTCAGCAATCGCCGGATGGCCGGATCAGAGGCCTGCAGCGTCTCGGTCACCAGTTCCAGATTGTGTGACCACGCCAGGATCTCGTCCGACTGCTCGGCCTGGGTACTGAGCACGGTGTTGCTGTTCTGGATCAGTGAAATCGTCTGCGGCAGATTGTCGAGACCTGCCTTGGACAGATTCGCCAGCGAATCGACCAGCGACTCGAGGTTGTCGGCATTGCCGTTGAACGCCTTGCCGAGCTCGGTCACCACGGTCCGCAGATCGTCCACCGGGATCGAGTCGGTGAAATCGACCGCCGACTTCAGCACATCCTGCAGCGGTGGCGGGATCTTCGTGTCGGTGATGACCGACCCATCCTTCAGATACGGCCCCGAGTTGTTCGGCGGCCGCAGATCGATGTACTGCTCGCCGATCGCAGAGCGGTTCGCGACCACCGCGATGGCCGAATCCGGGATGTCCGGACCACCGGAATCGAGGTCGAGTTCGACCTGGACACCGTCCGGTTGCAGCGTCAACGGTCCGACTCGTCCGACCGGC
The DNA here is from genome assembly GCA_003202005.1 of Williamsia faeni. GTDB lineage: Bacteria > Actinomycetota > Actinomycetes > Mycobacteriales > Mycobacteriaceae > Williamsia > Williamsia faeni. Next base: position 175,934 of record QJJF01000001.1, read on the forward strand.
ACACCGCGGTACGTCACCTCACCGTTGGTGAAGATGCCGCCGGAATCGGCGAACTGGGCCTTGACCGTGTACGAACCGACACCGACAAACCGATCCAGCTTCGCATAGGTTGCACCGACATAGACCAGCGCCACCACGCCGACGACAACGAATACGATCAGCTGCCACTTCACAACCTTGGAGGTCATGACCCACCTCCCGAATCAGGTCTGGTTGCTGCAGCTGCGTTGGCATTGGTCAGCAGATTCAACGGACTCTTGATGAAGCTCTGCTGACCACGTTCGTCCGGCATCAGCGCATACTGCCCACCCGACGGCGGGGTGTTCGGCCCCGGCTGCGCGTTGGGCAGCGGCAGCAACGTGATCGTCGGCCATCCCAGGCGCGGTCCGTTGCCGTTGTAGTACGGATTCTGCGGATCGATGATCGGTGTGGGCCCGGTCTTCGGCGGGCTGTACACCGGTTCACCCTGCCCGACGCCAAGCGCTTCGAGCTGATTGAGCAGCCGCAGGTCGAGGTCGCCGAACAGGTTGGTCGAATCACCGATGACCGCGGGCAACAGGCTGTCCGGGAACGGATAGGTGAACAGCAGCGGCGCCGCGGTGATGATGTCCGGAGCGGCCTGCGCCAGCGACTGCAGCACCGGGCGCAGGGCCTTGAGATCGGTGATGATCGCGTCATGTGCGGTTCCGAGAACTGCAACGCCGGCCTCACCGAGGCGGTCGAGTTGCTGAAGCATCGTCACGAACTGCGGCCGTTGCTCCTCGAGAACCTGGATACCCTTCGGCAGCTCGTCGAGCACCCGATTGATCTGGTCGGTCTGGGCGCGGGCCCGGGTCGACAGCGCGTCGAGTCCGTCGAGCGCGGTGACGATGTCGTCCTTCTGATCATCGAGACCGTCGATCAGACGCGCGGTCTCGTTGAGCAGTCCCTTGACCTCGGTCTGACGACCTTCCAGCGCTTTGTTCAGCTCATCGACGATCGGCTTGATCTGGGCCACACCGCCACCGTTCAGCAGCAGCGACAACGCACCCAGAACCTGTTCGATGTCGGTTGCGGTCCGGGTGCGGCATTCGCCGCCCCCGGCGCTCGGACAGCCGATGACCTCATCCGGATTCTGCCGGGGCAGGTCAGCGTTCTCCTGCGGATCTTCCAGCGCGACGTACTTCTCACCGAGCAGGTTGGTCTGCTGGATCTCGGCGCGCGCCTCGTCGGAGAGGTCGACGCGGTCCTGCACCTCGATGGTGACCTCCGCCGTCCACTGATCGGGCGCGACCTTGATCTCCTGGACCCGCCCGACCTCGATGCCGTTGAACTTGACCGTCGACTGCGGCACCAGATCGAGGACGTCGAGGAACTGGAGTTTGTACGTCCGCGGGTTGTCCCCCAGCGGCGCACCGCCGGGGAGCGGGACCGACTGGAGTCCCTGACTACCGCAACCACCGACCGCGATCACCGCGGCTCCGATCAGCGCGGCAGCGCCTGCCTTGCTCCACCGGCTCATCAGTTGCCCCCCAATCCCGGCGCGGGCGTACCGGGCACGGTGCCCGGAACGGGTCCGGCGTTCTGGAGGTTCTCGTTGCTCATGATGCCGAACGGCAGGACCAGATTCGGCGGGATGTGTGAGTTGATCTCATCGGCCGCGTGCTTGCACGCATCGACGATCGGCTGGACGGTCGAGCTGAACTGCTCGAACGCCGGATCACCGGGCTTGAGCTTGCCCAGATCCAGGAATCCACACTGCGCGCCGAGCAGATTCTGCAAGTCGGGCAGCGTCAGATGCAGGTCGAGTGTCCCCGATTCCGCGTTGTAGGCGTTGACCAGGTTCGACAGGGTCACCGGGAGCACTTCGAGGATTTCCTTCGAGTACTGTTTCGTGTCCACCAGCATCTGAGTGGTCGGGATCAGGCCTTCGACCGCGTTGTCGAGGGCCTCGCGGTTGTCCTGCACAAATCCCGCGACATCACCGAGTGCCACCGACAACTTGTCCAGCGCGGTCCCGAGCTGTTCACGTTCGCCGGCCAGGAAAGTGTTGAACGACGCCATCTGCGTATTGAAGCGGCGCACCTGCTCATCGTTCTTGGCCAGCATTCCGACAAAGCTGTTGAGATTCTTGATCGTGTCGACGAGGTTGCCGCGCGACTCGCTCAAGGTGTTGGCCGCCTTCGACAATCCGCTGATCGTCTCCCCCAGCGCCTCACCGTTGCCGGCGAGGTTCTCGGCACCGGTCGTCACCAGTTCGGAGACGGCTCCGTCCTTGTTGGCGCCTTGCGGTCCGAGGGCGGTCGACAGCTTCTGGACGCTGGCGTAGAGCTCGTCGACCTCCACCGGGACCATCGTCTTCTCGACGGGCAGGGTGAAACTCTTCGGCGCCTTGGGGCCGTCGATATAGACCGGGGTCAGCTGCACGTAGCGGTCGGCCACCACCGACGGAGTGATCTGCGCGGCACCGACGTCGGCGGGCAGATCGACGCTGCCGTCGACGCGCATCTTCACCCGGACTTGATCACCCTGAGGGGTCACCTCGGTCACCTGACCGACTCCGACCCCGAGCACCCGGACATCGCTGCCGTCATAGATGCCGACGCTGCTCCGGAAGTATGCGGTCACCGTGGTGCTGGTGACGCGCTTGAAAACCCACCACAAAGAGCCGGCGATCAGTAGCGCCAAGATCAGCCCCACGACGATGAACACGATGTGTTTGGGAGTGAACCAGCGCCCGGGTCCCCGGGTGCCCTGGAGGTCGCGTGCCGTGGTCATCATCCGCCGGCCTCCGTTCCGCCGCTGTTGAGTGTGGTGTTGTTCATGACCGGCGGCCGCGTGGTGTTCTGCTGCGGCAATGCCGGCGGCAAGATGTTGGTCACGACGGATTCGAACCAGCGGCCGTTACCGAGCACGTTGGCGTAGAGCCGGTAGAACGGGGCCATATAGGTCAGCGACTGCCGCAGGTTCTCGTTCTGGTCCTGCAGGATCGCGATCACCTGGTTGAGGGTGTTGAGCGTCGGACCGATCTGTTCCTGGTTGTCTTTGACGATCCCCGACAACGCGTCCGACAGCGTGATCGTGCTCGACAACAGCGTCGAGATCGACTGCTGGCGGTTGTTGAGTTCGGTCAGCAACTCCCCCGCCCCGGAGATCAGGCGCTCGAACTCGTCGTTGCGGTCGGCGAGGAGCTTGGACGTGTCCTTGGTGGCCGCCAGCAACTCCTGCACTTTCTGATCGCGGCTGGCGATGGTCTCCGAGAGCCGGGTCAGACCATCGAGCGACGACCGCAGGTCGGCGGGTGTTCCAGAGAACGCGTCCGAAAGGGTGCGCATACTCGTCGCCAGCTGGGTGGTGTCCATGTCGTCGATCTGGTCGGCGGCATCGGAGAACGCCTCGATCACGTCGTATGGCGACGTGGTGCGACTGAGCGGGATCACTTCGTCGGGATCGGCGATCTTGGTGCCCTGCGGATCGAGCGCGACATATTTCTGTCCCAGAACGGTTTTGATCTGGATGGACGCCTTGGTCTGGTTTCCGATCCAGGCGTTGGTCACCCGCATCTCGACCCGGACCTTGTCACCGTCGAGGTCGACCGTTCGGACATCGCCGACCTTGACGCCGGCCACGCGCACTTCGGCGCCGGGTTTGAGCCCGGCTGCCTCGGAGAAGTTCGCGGCATAGGTCACACCCGCCCCGAGGAGCGGCAACGAACTGAGGAAGAACGCGGACGTCGCCACCATCAGGAGGATCAGGATGCCGAGGAATCCCACGGTCACCGGGCTCCTGCCCTCACCTGGTCGATCACTCATTGCATCACCTCCCTACGTTGTGCCTGCCGGCGGATTGTCATGCTCACGGTGGATCCTCGTTTGCCCAGCAGCGCGTCGCAGCGCTGGTGTAGAGCACGTGATTGATGTCCGGGATCGGAACCAGCGGCTGCGTCAGCAGCACACTCGATCCGTTTCCGGTCGTCACGTCCAATCCACAGAGATAGAACTGGAACCACGAACCGAATGTGGCGGCCCGGCCGATCTTCTGGAGCTTGATGGGCAGGTTGGTCAGCGTCTGCTTGATCGAGTCCTGCTGCTCCACGACCGTCGTTCCCAGATCGTTCAGTGCCGCGATCGAACCCTGGATCGATGACCGTGTGGGTTGCAGGATCGAGGCCGTCACCGCGGTCAGGTTCGACAGCGACGTGATGGCGGACCCGATCGAGTCCTTTTGTGCGGCAAGGCCGGTGACGAACTTTTCGGTGTTGGTCAGCAGGGCCGAGAACTGGTCGTCGTGTGCGTTGAGGTTGCCCAGCACTGCGTTGAGGTTGTCGATCAGGCTGCCGATCACGGCGTCTTTGTCGGCGATCGTGTTGGTCAGGCTCGCGGTGTCGCGGACGAGTTCGGAGATCGTGCCGCTCTCGCCCTGGAAGACCTGGATGATCGACGCCGACAGCTTGTTCACGTCCTCGGCCGTCAGCTCCTGGAACAGCGGCTTGAATCCGTTGAAGAGCTCTGTGAGGTTGATCGCCTCGACGGTGTTGGGCAGTCCGATGGTGGATCCGCTGCCGATGGTCTGCGTCGCATCGCCCGGCCCCTGCTCGAGCGACAGGTATCGCTGCCCGGTGAGGTTACGGAGCTTTATCACCACTCGTACGCCGGCGGGTAGCCGGTCGCGGTCGACCGAGAAGCTGACCTTGGCCTGGGAGCGATCGTGGATCTCGACGCCGCTGACCTGGCCGACCTTGACGCCGGCGATCCGGACATCGTCGCCGGGGGCAACCTGGGTCGCGTCCTCGAAAATCGCGTTGAAGTCGGTACCGCCCCCGCCTCCGCCGTTTGCCACGGCAAAAGCCAGCACCGACGTCGCGAACACGGTGACCACCGCGAACACAATCAGTTTGATCAGTGGCGCAATCAAGCCCTTCATTTGATGCTCACCTGCGCTCCCTGCACGGTGGGCGCCGCGAGCAGCGTGATCCAGCCCGGGACCTCGGAGGGATCCTTACCGGCCGACGCAGCCACGATGGCCTGCATCTGGAGCTTGTTCCGCGGGTCGTTGTAGTTGACCGGCGTCTGCTCGGTGGCGGTTCCCGCGGGCATGGTCGAGTACTGCGCGGCCGGCAACTCGGGAACATTGCGCGGTCCGGCATTACGGGACGGTGGCTGGTAGGAACCGTCGTTCACCGAACCACCCGGGTACTGCGGGAACGGCCGGCCGTTGGTCGCCAGGGGGTAGCAGGTCGGTCCACGCTCATCGAGCAATCGCGGTTCGTCCTGGTTCGGCAGGTACCGGCCACGCGGGTTGACGAACCGCAGGCTCACCCGGACACCGGGATTCTCGGTGCCCGCGCCGGTGATGACGTTGGCCTCCGGCACGAGTCCGGCGAAGTTCTTGAATGTGCAAGGAAACGCCGGTGACTGCTTGGCCAGGGCCGTGAGCAGCGGTTCGGACTCGATGGCCAGATCGACCAGGTCCTGCCGGTTGGTCACCAGGAAGTTGGTGCCGTCGATGGCGACCTGGGTGACCGCGGCGATCGTGGTCTTCAGGTCATCTTGCTTCTCGTACAGCGTGTTGGTTGTCGTGCGCAGGTTGTCCAACGAATCCACAAGGTCGGGCAGCGCCTCGGTGTAGGTCTGGGAGAAACTCGCCAGCCCACGCAGAGTGCCCTGCAGTTCGGGCATGTTCTGGTTGACCTCTTTGAAGATGGTGTTGAGCTCGGAGAGGCTCGTCCCCAACTTGTCGCCGTTACCGGTCAACGCCTTCGACAACGCCGACAGTGTCACGTTGAGGTCGGCGGGCGGGATCGCTTCGAGGACCGGGAGCAGTTTGTCGAACAGCTCCTGGAGTTCGACGGCGTTACCCGACGTGTCTTCGTCGATGGTCGATCCGCCGGACAGATGATCCACCGAGGAGGCCTCCTGGCCTTCGGGGATCTGCAACGCCACATACCGCTCGCCGAAAAGGGTCTTCGGGAGGATGCGCGCCGTGGTGTCGGTGGGCAGCAACTCGGCCTTGTCCGGCTGTAGTGACAGGGTGACGGTGACCGAGCCGTCTTCGATGTTCGGTTCCACCCCGGTGACCTCACCGACGATGAGGCCGCGGGCCTTCACATCGGCGTTGGAGGGCAGCGCGTTGCCCGCTGAAGTGGTCGTGAGCTTCACATCCACCGTGCTGGTGAACGACTTGTTGTACTGCATGATCGTCAGCGTGAAGAACAGCGCGACAACGATGAAAAACACCAGACCGAGGGCCCGGCGCCGTAGTCCCTGCATCGGGTTAGCCCCCCACTCGTACGGAGGTCGTGGTGCCCCAGATCGCCAGGCCGAGGAAGAAGTCGAGGATCGCGATGATCACCAATGCCGCACGCACGGCGTGCCCGACCGCCACGCCGACGCCGGCGGGACCGCCGGTGGCGTAGTACCCGTAGTAGCAGTGCACGAGGATGATCACGAAGGCAAAGATCAGCACCTTGCCGAACGACCAGAGCACGTCTTCCGGGGGCAGGAACAGGTTGAAGTAGTGGTCGTAGGAACCGGACGACTGACCGGTGAATTGCGTGGCTATCAGTCTCGACGCGAAGTAGGCGGACAGCAGCCCAAGAACGTACAGCGGGATGACCGCGACAAATCCGGCGATGACGCGGGTGGTCACGAGGAACGGGATCGACGGCACCGCCATCGTCTCGAGGGCGTCGATCTCCTCCGAGATCCGCATGGCACCGAGCTGCGCGGTGAAGCCACAGCCGACCGTCGCCGACAACGCGAGACCGGCGACCAGCGGCGCGACCTCACGAGTGTTGGCATATGCCGCGAGGAATCCGGTGAGGGCCTGTGAGCCGAGCTGGTCGAGCGCGTTGGCGCCCTGCAGCCCGACGACCACGCCGGTGAAGCCGGACATCAGCACCATCACGCCGATGGTGCCGCCGATGACGGCGAGTCCGCCCGAACCGAAGGCAACCTCGGCGAGCAGCCGCAGCACCTCTTTCGGGTAGCGGCGGATGGTGCGCGGCGACCAGCCGATGGCGCGTCCGTAGAACGACATCTGGTCGCCCGCGCCATCGAGGACGCGCAGCGGGACACGCGCGATCTTGCCTGCGCGGTAGCCGAGATCTCCTCGGCCTTTGGCGATCGTCACCTGTTCTCCTATGAACCCTTGGCCGGAACGATCTGCAGGTAAACCGCAGTGATGATCAAGTTCGCGAAGAACAACAACAAGAAGGTGATGACAACACCCTGATTGACTGCATCACCCACACCCTTGGGACCGCCCTTGGGATTCAGTCCCTTGTACGCCGCCACCACGCCGGCGATCACACCGAATACGGCGGCCTTGACCTCGGCCACGTATATGTCCGGCAACTGCGCAAGTGCGCTGAACGACGCCAGATAGGCACCCGGCGTTCCGTCTTGCACGATCACGTTGAAGAAATATCCTCCGGCGATACCGACCACCGAAACCAGACCACACAGCAGCGTGGCCACCAGGATCATGGCCAGCACTCGGGGAACCACCAGTCGCTGAATCGGATTGATACCCAGCACCTTCATCGCGTCGATCTCTTCGCGGATGGTCCGGGAACCGAGATCTGCGGTCACCGCCGAACCAGCGGCACCTGCCACCAGCAGCGACGTCACCAGCGGTGCGCCCTGCTGGATCACCACCAGCACGCTGGCGGCACCGGTGAACGATTCGGCACCGAGCTGCCGGATCAACGATCCGGTCTGCAGCGACACGATCGCGCCGAACGGGATGGCGACAAGCGCAGTCGGCAGGATGGTCACACTGGCGATGAACCAGGCCTGCTGGATGAACTCACGCCACTGAAAAGGGCGCACGAAAGTCTGGCGTGCGACATCGACGAACAGCTGAACAATGTTGCCGGTTTGGGCTAGCGCGCCCGTACCGGCCTTTGCAACCCGATCGACACCACGCGTGGTGGCACTGGTCATCTAGAGAGCCTTGTCTCCGGGCCGGTATGCGGGGAACTGTTCGGTTTGAGCGTCCGAATCTGCGTACTGGGGTTGGGTCTGGTCGTGTCTGCCCTGATCGTACGACTGCGTCTGGTCGTGTCTGCCCTGATCGTACGACTGGGTCTGGCCGTGGTCGTCGTACGACTCGTTGTCCTCGAAACCCGGGGCACCGGACGAGGCCATCCGGTGAGCGGCCCGACGCTGGTTCTCCTGCGCTTCATCTTCCTGCTGGAACGACTCTTCGATGGCCTGCTGGGCCGCCGGCGGCAAGGTGTGCAGGATCTCCCGAACGCGGGCCTGACGACGAGCGACCGCCTTACGTTCGGGCATACCCGGGGTGGCCTGCAACTGCGGCACAATGCCCCGCACATCTTCGGCGGTACCGCCGTCGTGATGGCCGGCGTCGACGAGCTCCTGCTCGAGCTTTTGCTGCGCGTCGTCCTTCTCCTCGGACATACCGATCGGTCCGATACGACGACCGTTGAGGAACTGATCGACCACCGGCTCATCCGAGGTCAGCAGGACCTCGCGCGGGCCGAACATGACCAGTTCTTTGCGGAAGAGCATGCCGATGTTGTCCGGGACGGTCCGGGCGACCTGGATGTTGTGGGTCACGATCAGGATCGTGGCGTCGATCTGGGCGTTGATGTCGATCAGCAGCTGCGACAGATACGCGGTACGCACCGGATCAAGACCCGAGTCCGGCTCGTCACACAGGATGATCTGCGGATCCAGAACCAGGGCGCGGGCCAGGCCGGCACGCTTACGCATACCACCGGAGATCTCACCCGGAAGCTTGTTCTCGGCACCGGTCAGACCGACCAGCTCGATCTTGTCCATCACGATCTGACGGATCTCGTCTTCCTTCTTCTTCGTGTGTTCACGAAGTGGGAAGGCGATGTTGTCGTACAGGCTCATCGACCCGAACAGGGCACCGTCCTGGAACAGGACGCCGAACAACTTGCGGATCTCGTAGAGCTCACGCGAGGAGCATTTGGTGATGTCGGTGCCGTCGATGATCACCGATCCCTGCTCCGGATGCAGCAGCCCGATCAGCGACTTGAGGAACACCGACTTACCCGTACCCGAGGGACCGAGCAGAACACTCACCTCACCCTGCGGCAAGGTCAGCGAGACATCACGCCAAATATTCTGCGACCCGAAGGACTTGGTAAGTCCCTCGACACTGACTTCAACACCCACTGAAATGTCCCTCCAAATGAAGTCCGCCCCCGCCGCGGAACCGTGTGGTTCGGCTCACTGTAACCCACGGACCGCTATGAATAAACGCGCTGTCCAGGTTTCGCAGACGTGAATACATCCAGGCGGGAAGTCAGTTGGAGGGGTCGGTCGCAGTTGTCGCTGGTAGAGGAAAAATTCTGTTACCGGTGAGTAACTTCCCTTCCAGTAAGTTCTCACCAAAATATTTTGAGGCGAAAACAAAACGACCCCCAGCCGAAGCCGGGGGTCGTTGTGCGCTCTGATCCGGATCTGGCGAACCGGACCGGGATCAGATCAGAATCACTTGATGGAGACCTTGGCGCCGGCCTCTTCGAGCTTGGCCTTGGCTGCCTCGGCGGCATCCTTGTCGACCTTTTCGAGCAGTGCCTTGGGGGCAGACTCGACGAGATCCTTGGCTTCCTTCAGACCCAGTCCGGAAACGACCTCGCGGACGACCTTGATGACCTGGATCTTCTTGTCGCCGGCCGACTCGAGGACGACGTCGAACTCGTCCTGCTCGACAGCAGCTTCAGCAGCGGCCGGTGCACCGGCAGCGGCGACAGCGACGGGAGCAGCAGCGGTGACCTCGAAGACCTCTTCGAACTTCTTCACGAAGTCGCTGAGTTCCAGCAGGGTGAGTTCCTTGAACTGATCGATGAGCTCGTCAGCGGAGAGCTTTGCCATGGTGGCAATCCTTTCTGTCTTTCCCGGTCCACGCGAAGACGGCGACCGGGAGGTTTTGGGGGTTTATTCGGCCGCTTCTGCGGGTGCGCCCGCGGCTTGCTTTTCTTGGAGTGCGGCCGCAAGACGCGCGATCTGCGAAGCGGGCTGAATGAACAGACCCGCGGCTTTTGCCAGGTTGCCCTTCATGGCACCGGCGAGCTTTGCAAGGAGTACCTCACGTGTTTCAAGATCGGCGATCGATTCGACCTCGGCCACAGACAGCGCGCGGCCGTCCATGAACCCGCCCTTGATGACGAGAGCCTTGTTGTCCTTGGCGAAGTTCTTGATCGCCTTGGCCGCCACAACCGGCTCACCTTCGATGAAGGCAATAGCGGTGGGGCCAGTGAACAGCTCGTCCAGACCGGTCACGCCCGCATCAGCTGCGGCGCGCTTGACCAGGGTGTTCTTGGCGACGGAGTAGACGGCGCCGTCGCCGAGTGAACGACGCAGTTCAGAGATCTGCTTGACCGACAGGCCACGGTATTCCGTGACAACTGCTGCGGTGGCTCCCTTGAACTGCTCGGTGATCTCCGCAACTGCGGTGACCTTTTCGGTGTTTGCCATACTTCGCCTCCTCTCATGACGTGTCGGTTGGCACGTAGGAGCGCGATTTCCTCGAATGGCCGGGGGCCCCACCAACGACAAACGCCCCGGCACAGGGCACGGGGCGCACACGAGCGAAGCGGCAAAATGCCACCTCACGGCGATACCTCGTTCTCCCTGCGTGGGCCGCCGACGTAAAGTCGGGCCTTCGGCCGATTCGCGACAAGCGCGCACCGGTAACCAACGGTCTCTGGTTGAACTGACGTTCGCAGGCATATGACCCACGAACACCAAGTGAAAACAGTACATGTTGGGTCCCCCGGTCACAAATCGGCCACATACAGGTCAATTTGTGAAGCCGGATCAACCTCACTGTGGAGACCGAACGCCCGCTCGGCTACATTGGTGCAACCAATCCAGTGTGAGACCGGTCACGAATACCGGGTAGCACTGGCCAGCAACACGATGGAGTGTTGCCGCGACCTGCAATCCCTGGGTCACCACCCTGGGTACTTGTCGGCTACGGCATCCCTCCCGGCAGTGGAGAGGGAGCGCCATGGTCTATCAGTTGAGCTCGTACGATTCCGCGGTGAGGCGTGGGGTCAGCCGGACCGCTCCCACACTCCCCCTCGGAGATCCGACCGGCGGCGCGAATGGACGCTGGTGGCGCGAACTGGTCGACGGCGAGACCGAATTCACTTCGGTGTCGATCACCCGGGACGTTGATCTCGAGATGAGCGACGGAGTCCGGTTGCGGGCCACCCTCGTCCGGCCGGTCGACGCCTCCGGTGTTGTCGTCACCACTGCACTGCCCACAGTCGTCTCGATCAATCCCTACAACCGCGCTGTGCTCGACCTCATCGATCAGGTCACCCATCACCTGCCGTTGCCACCGCTGTCCGGCGGCATCCTCGATGTTTTCGGCATCAACCGCAAGCTTGTCCAGAGCGGATACGTTCAGCTGGTCGTCGATGTTCGTGGCACCGGAGCTTCCCACGGCCGGTGGCAGATCCTCGGAGAGCGCGAACAGCGCGACTCGATCGAGGTCATCGACTGGGCCGTTGCCCAGGAGTGGTGCGACGGCAATGTCGGAATGACCGGATGGTCCTACTCGGCGATCAACTCGCTGCAGGCCGCGGGCAACGGGTCGCCGCACCTCAAGGCCGTTTTTGCGGTCGAAGGTTGCGAAGACATCGTCCGCGACATCTACATCACCGGTGGTGCGCCGTCGGCGTTCATCCCGATCTGGCTGGCCGGGGTGAACCTGCTCAAATGGCTTCCCAACCCGTCCACCGCATTCGGTGACCTGATGGGCACCAACGCGCTGAAATGGCTCAAGGACCGCCTGGCGTCCCCCGCGACCGAGATCGGCTCGCTGGCAACCGGATTCCTCACCGGCACCGATCCCCGGATGTACGACGATCCCTACTTCGACGAGCGCGACCCGAACATCGATCAGATCACCGCGCCCACCTTTGTATTCGGTGGTTGGCACGATCTGTTCGGACGCAGCGCAACTCGCATCTACAACCAATTGGACCTGCCGCCCGGCCAGAAGCAGCTGGTCATGGCCGACGGCTATCACATCGACGCCGGACTCGGATTCGGTAGACGGGTCTCACCGCCGCGGGTCGACGTCCTCGAGCGGGCCTGGTTCGACCGCTGGCTCAAGGGCATCGACAACGGGGTCGACGAGTACGGTCCGGTGACCCTGCAGCAGCAGGGCGGTTCCTGGACGTCGGGACAGTCGTTCCCGCGCAACGAATCCCGCGTACAGCGCCTCTACCTGTCAGCGGCAACCTCCGACACCTCGAAGCACAGCGTTCACGATGGCAGCCTGGGGAGCTCGGTCAACACCGATTCGCAGGCGTTGGCGGTCCGCCCGGACGCCCGGGGTCTGGTGTCACGGGACATGACTCAGGTGACCGCCGGCGCGACGCGGATCCTGGGCAAACGGTTCACCACAGACGCCCGGTTCCAGGAACGTGGGGCGTTGTCGTTCACCACGACCCCGGTGTCCGAGCCGGTCCAGATCTCCGGATCGATCAACCTGCATCTGCGCACCACGTGTAAAGGAACCGACGCGCTGTGGGCGGTGACTCTCAATGATGTTGCGCCCGACGGAACCTCGACGGTCCTGTCGAACGGAGCACTGACCTCGTCCAATCGCTCTCTCGATCCGGGGTTGTGCGAATACGCCGAGGACGGGTCGCTGCTCATGGCCCACCACCCACTGAGCCACAAGCGCAAACTCAAGGTGACACCGGGCGTGCCGGTCGACCTCGACATCGACCTGGTCCCCACCGACGCCATCCTCGAGCCCGGACATCGACTGCGCGTCGACGTGTACGCCGCGAGCCTGCCCCGCTTCCTGGCGGTCCTCCCCGACTTGATCAAAGCCGGATTCCGCACGCAGAAAATCGTTCTCGACCCGTTCCATCAGAGCTACCTGACCTTCCAGGCGGTCGGCACCCACGACTGGTAACCCCGCCGTCGAGCGTGCCCAAACCACCGCCGACCGTGCCCAAAACACCGCCGAGCGTGCCAAAGCGACCGCCGACCGGGCCCTTATCGCCGTCGACCGTGCCCATCAGCCGACCCGAATCCCGCTGTCGCCGAAGGTGACCCGGTAAACCAGTGCCGCCTCGGGGCCGAGTACGAGACCGACCAGGTCGATCAGGGTGCCGGCGAAGCGCGGTCCGTGTTTGTCGAGCGCCGAACCGGGACTCAGGTGGTGGGCCAGCTCGTGCAGCACCACCAGTTCGCGCATGGCCCAACGTCCATGCGTCGCAACCGGAACGGCGATCACACCCGGACCACCACCGGGGTCGTATTCGTAGTGCGCCTGGGTCTGCCCGCGACGGGTTCTCACGGTGACGGGTGTGCGGGCGCGCGCGAAACGGTCGGCCACGCTCTCCATACCGAGGACCCGGTCGACGTAATCGCGGACCGAGTCCACCGAACCGAACCTCGCCTCCGGCGGCAGGGTGACCGTGGTCCCGGCGATGGCGAGGACGTTTGCACCGCTTGCGGACCGTTCAAAAACATTGTGGACCAGACGTTCTGCCGCGTACAGCGCCGACCGCTGGCTGTCACGCTCGGTCAACGGGACGCGCTCATGCCTCGAGTGCCCCGCGAGGGCCACCGAGTGCGATGTCTTCACCGAGACGGGCTCGCCGTCCGGCCCGATCGCCCGCCCGGCGTGCGCCCTCCGAATATCCGGCCGACGCACTGTGCGAGCGCCACGTTCCCCGAGCGGTCGAGACCTCCCGATGGAAGTCCCGGACCTCGATCTCCTTGTTACGCAGCACCAATGCGGTCCCGGTGTCGGGATTGCCGCCGTCCGCGGCGACAGCCTGCTCCCGCGCCTCGTCGCGCGCCTGAACCAGCCGCTTACCAATCCGCTCGGCAAAGGCCGACTGGAAGTTCAGGCGGGCCGTGATCGGCGACAACGGCTTCTCCTCGACAACCCGACGCGAGAACCGGCCTCTTCGCTGCGTGACAACGCGGGCGAACGTTTCGCCCTTGTAGTCCCCCGACTTCAGGTATCCGTCGCTGGCAGCGACCATCTGCACCACCAGCGAGCTGTACAACGCCTCGCAGGAGTCGATGTCGCCGGGGAATCCGTACGCGTAGACAAATGTCGAGTTGCTCGCGACGTCGCAGGTGATGTCGTTGGCGCGGGCAATCGCGACGAACAGCTGCACGTAGGTGCGCAGGCCGCGTTTGCCCGCCTCCCCGATTGCAATGTTGCGTTGTTCCGGGGCCACGCGCTGGTTGCCGTTGCCATGCGCGCGAGCGACGGCCAGGTCGATGGACGCCGCGGTCGCCAGCCGCTGGGCCGCCTGCATGAATGCCTGCGCCTCGTGTTCGTTGTCTGTGCCCTCGGCTTGGCGCAGCAGACCCGCGATCTTGGTCAGAAGTTTGTTGTCCTGCACCCGACCAACCCTAGGCGTTGGCAGCGACCTCGCCATTTCACGTGGCCGCATTCTGTGGACCGCCGCCCTTCGTGTGGACAACCTCGATGACCACCTGCACATCCGGCAGCGTTCAGCCGGTGAAGATTCCGGCGACAAGACTGATGGTGGTCGCAAGGATGACTGCACCGAAAACATAGGCGAGAAGGCAATGCCGCAGCGCAACAGCACGAATACGGGAGTCGGAGACAGAGGTGTCGGAGACCTGGTAGGTCATGCCGAGGTTGTAGCTGAAGTAGAAGAAGTCACGGTAGGCGGGCAACTCCTCGGAGTTGAAGTCGATACCGCCGGGTTTGCCGCGGTAGAAGAGGTGTGCGTAGCGCACGGCATACATCAAGTGCGGGCATGCCCATGCCCCGAACACCCCGGCGAGCGCCATTGTCGCCGGAAACCAGCCGGCCCCTCTGCCACCGTCGATGAGCAGCGCGACGATCCCAGCGAGCGCCGCGAGCGCGGCGCTCACCACGAGGAGTTCGTCGACGCTCGGCCGGAAGTCCTCACTCTGCACGGTGGATTTCGTTGCCGCAGCGTCCATCGGCCAGAGCGCCACCTAGCCGGCTACGACAAAGGCGGTGCCGGTGATCGCGATACCCACGAGTACACCGCGACCCCCATGGTCGGACAAGACACCGAAAAGCAGACCGCCGATCACCCCGATTGCCAGCGAGCCCGCCAACCGAGGAATGGCCGGTACCAGAATCGAACGCATGGCACATTGTGGCTCACGAACGCAGCGACCACTCTTCGCCGTTAGGAAATTGTGATTTACTAACTCCATGGCCCGACCCCGCCTAACCACCGACACCGCACTTCTCGACGCTGCCGCAGCGGTGCTCGCCCAAACCGGCTCGGCGGGCTTCACCCTCGAACTCGCTGGTCAACAGGCCGGGGTGTCGGCGGCAACGTTGGTCAAGCGCTTCGGATCCAAGCGCGGGTTGCTCATTGCCTCGTCGCAGCGCTGGATCGATTCCATCGACCCCGATCCCGGGTCATTGCCCGGCGAAACACCACTGGCGACGCTGCGCCGCCTGTCGGTGCGGTCATATACCGACCATTCGCGTCCCGACGATGCCGCCAATCATGTGTCGTCGCTGGCTGCCGATCTCGGCGATCCCGAGCTGACGCGGCTGCTCGCGCTGGGCTGGCATCGCAAACGCTCGCAGCTCGAACGCCTGATCAGCCGCGCTATCGACGCCGGCGAACTCCCCAACGCTCCCACTCCCGCCACCGCCGCACGAACGCTGTTCTCCCTCCTCGAGGGCAGCTTCCTGGGCTGGACGGTCGACCCGGACGGAGCACTCCTGTCGATCCTCGACACCGAGTTCGACAACCTCATCGCCTCTTGGACCTAGAAGGGAAGCACCATGACTTCGACCACCATCACCGGCGCAGTATTCATCGCCACCAGCGTCGACGGCTACATCGCCCGCGAGGACGGCGGCATCGACTGGCTGACCAGACGCGATGACGACTTGAGTGAAACCGGCTACGACGACTTCGTCGCAACCATTGATGCAATTGCCATGGGGCGCAACACCTATGAAGTCGGTCTGACACTCGAGCCGTGGCCCTACACGGGGATGCGGGTCCTCGTGGTGAGTTCACAACTCGACCCCGACGCCGACGACCGCGTCACCGTGCACCGCAGCATCGACGACCTCCTCGATGTGGCACAGAGCGAGGGCGCACAGCATCTGTATGTCGATGGCGGGCAGCTGATCACCAGTTTCTTGAATCGGGGACTCATCACCGAGCTCACCATCACGATGGTTCCCGTCATCCTCGGTTCGGGGTTGCCCCTGTTCGGGCTCATCAACGACGACATCTTCCTCGAGCACCAGCGAACCAAGACACTCAGCAAGGGCCTGGTCCAGTCCGTGTACCGCGTGAGCCCGGATGCCATGCTGGAAGGGTGAATCGAGACCTGGACCCGAACGCCGCGCAGCGGACACTCTTCGACGAAAGCAACACCACCGCGGGAGGGTTCTACAAACTGCTCACCGCATCAGTGGTGCCTCGGCCGATCGCGTGGGTTTCCTCACGCAGCGCCGACGGCGTCGACAATCTGGCGCCGTTCAGCTTCTTCTCGGTCAGTTCGACGAATCCGCCGATCGTGCAGTTCACCACGGTGGGCGGCTTCAAGAACAGTTCCGACAACGCCAGGGCCACCGGCCAGTTCGTCATCAACATCGCGACCGAGTCGATGATCGACCTGGTCAACGCCACGTCCGCCGGATTCGACGAGGATGTCAACGAGTTCGAGGCGGTGGGTGTGGCGTCCGAGCCGGCTGCGGTGGTCGACTGCCTACGGGTGAGGGACAGCCCGGTGTCCATCGAATGCGTTCTGCACCAGATCATCGAGGTGGGGAACTCGCAGGTGGTGATGGGACGCGTCGTGGCGGTCAGTGTCGCCACCAGTGTCGCGGCCGCGGACGGACATCCCGATTTCGCCAAGCTGGCCCCGCTGGCCCGGCTCGGACGTACCGAGTGGGCCCTGCCCGGCGAGGTCGTCGAACGCGCCCGCCCTCGCTGACGTCAACCGATCGGTTGACGCCGGCCGTCAACTGGTCGGGGGTGTCGGCGAGCAGGCGCGCCGCGAATGATCGTCCTATGGCCCTGCAGACGTCGCACACCGGTTCCGATCACCCCTTCCTCACCGGGAATTACGCACCCGTCAACCGCGAGCTCACCGAGTACGACCTCCCAGTGACGGGCACCATTCCCTGCCATCTCGACGGAAGGTATGTCCGGATCGGCCCGAATCCGATGGGCGCGGTGGACCCGGACCAGTACGAGTTGTTCCTCGGCGACGGCATGGTGCATGGGCTACGGATCTCCGACGGGCGTGCGCACTGGTACCGCAACCGCTGGGTCCGGTCGGCCGATGTGTCCCGGCGGCTCGGTGAACAGCGCGACACCAGCCGCCGCAGCGGGGGTGTGGACTTTGCTGCGAACACCTATGTGCTGCGGCATGCCGGGCGCACCCTCGCCTTGGCCGAGGGCGGCACCACCCCCTACGAACTCACCGACGAACTCGACACAGTCGGGCCGTTCGATTTCTGCGGAACCCTGCGCGGCGGGTATACCGGGCATCCGAAGACCGATCCGGTGACCGGCGAGATGCACGCCATCGCTTACTCTCCCGTCTCCGGACCATCGGTTCGGTACTCGGTGACCGGTCTGGACGGTCGGATCAGGCGAGTGGTCGACATCGATGTGCCCAACACGATGATGCACGACTTCGCACTGACGGAGAACAACGTCGTCATCTTCGATCTTCCAGTGGTGCTGGATCTTTCGGTGCTACACCCGTCTCGGCCATTTCGCATCGCCGGCCCGCTCGTCAACAGGTTCGCCCGCACTCACGCGATGCCCGCGCCGCTGGCCGGTCTGCTCGAATTCGGATCGAAGCGGGTCCGGCCCCACGTCGCCTGGCCGTATCGCTGGGATCCGAAGTACCAAGCCCGCTTCGGCGCGATGCCGCGCGGCGGCGGCGCCCACGATCTGCGCTGGTTCCCGATCGACCCCTGCTTTATTTATCACACGCTCAACGCCTACGAGGTGGGCAACACCATCGTCTTGGAGGCTCCGGCGCATCCCACCACCTACGATGGCAACTCGATGCCATTCAATGCCCCACCCACACTGGAGCGTTGGATCATCGACCTCGAGGCCGGGTCGGTACGAACTGAGCGGTTGGACGATCGCGGCCAGGAGTTTCCGCGGTTCGATGAACGAATCGCCGGCCGCAAACACCGGTTCGGTTACACCGTCGGATTCGAAACAAACATGGTGGACAACGGCTATCAGTTGCAGGTGCTGTTCAAGCACGATTTCGTTCGGCAGACGACGCTGACCGCCGACTTCGGTCCCCGAACGGTGCCCGGCGAGTTCGTCTTCGTGGCTTCGGCACCCGACTCCGGCGAAGACGACGGGGTGGTGATGGGCTTTGTCTATGACGGGATGACCGACCGGAGCGATCTGGTCATCCTCGACGCCGCCACCCTCGAGCAGATCGCCCGGGTACACCTGCCGACCCGGATACCGAGCGGTTTTCATGGCAATTGGATTCCGACGGAGACTAAAGTCGACGCATGACTGGGCTCGAGTCCGCCTCCGGCGACACCGCACCCGGTGCTGCGGTGTCGACTCGCGTGTGGGACGCGTATGTCGCGTCGGTGGCGGTGACCGTGCTCGTCCTCCTCTTCGTACTCGACGATCGTTATCCCGGAAGCGGATTCGCCGCCGGCGTCGTCATCATCACGCTCACGCTTGGCGCCATGATCGTTGGCGGCCGGTGGGAGGGAGTGCACAAGTACAGTGCGGGTTCGGTCACCTTCGCGGCCGTGGTCGTCATCGCGTTCGCCGTGGCACTGTGGTTGGCACCTGCATCGATCGCTCTGCTGCCCGCCCTTTTTCCGATGTTCTTCCGGTCCTTGCCGATCCCGGGCGCCGTCGTCGGAAGTGCTCTGGTGAGTCTGACGCCGGTCGCACTGTCGGTGGTCGTGGGCGACGTCGACACCGAACAATTCACACTTGCCCTGGTGATCTCCCTGATCTCACTGGTCGTCGGACCGGTGATCGGTGTGTCGATCACGTGGGTGACCGACAACAACTTGGCCCAGGCGACTCTGCTGCACGAACTCGAAGCGAGCCGGGTCGAGGTGGAACGACTATCCCGCGCGAGCGCAACCGCGCTCGAACGGGCTCGCCTCGCCCGCGAGATCCACGACACCATCGCCCAGGGATTCACCTGCATCGTCGCGTTGGCGCAGGCCGTCGAACCGGATGTTCCACCGGGTCCGCCGCGCCGCCGCATCGGGCTGATCGAATCCACTGCCCGCGAGAACCTGGCGGAAGCCCGGGTGATGGTGGCCGAATTGACCCCGTCTCTCGATGCCGGGGACTCGCTGACCGAGGCCATCGAACGCCACGGTGAGCGGGTGGCCGCGGCCACCGGGATGACGGTCACCGTCACCTCGACCGAACTGCCGCCGTTGACCACCGCAGTCGAGGTTGCCCTGCTGCGCGCCGCGCAGGAAGGCCTCAGCAATGCCCGCCGCCACGCGGCCGCCACCACGGTGGACGTCGCCGTCGTGGCCGAACCGGATGCCGTCTCACTTCGTTTGGCGGACAACGGGATCGGCTTTGATCCCGATCGGGTCCACCCTGGTTTCGGGCTGCGCGGGATGCGCGAGCGGGTGGCACAGGTCGGCGGTTCGGTGGCCGTTGAGAGTGTCGTCGGCGCGGGGACCACGCTCTGCCTCACGGTGCCACTGTGAACGAGACGCCGCTGTGATCGGGGTCCTCACCGTCGACGACCACCCGGTTGTCCGGGAAGGCCTGCGCGGCATGCTCGAAGCCGAACCCGACCTCGAGGTGGTCGGCGACACCGGATCCGGCGCCGAGGCTGTCGAACTCGCGGATCACCTGCGACCCGACGTCGTCCTGATGGATCTGCGCATGCCGGGCACCGACGGCGTCGCGGCCACGGTCGCGATCAAGGCCCGCGCGCCGGAGATCAATATCGTGGTCCTGACCACGTACGACTCCGACGCCGACATCCTGCGCGCCATCGAGGCGGGCGCCGAGGGCTACCTCCTCAAGGACACCTCCCGCGAGATCCTCGCCGACGCCATCCGGTCCGCGTCGCGAGGCGAGACGGTGCTCGCGCCCACCGTCGCCTCGCGGCTCGTGCAGCGCAGTCGTGCCGCGTCGCGGCCGGCGCTCACCGAGCGTGAGGTGGGAGTGCTCGACTGTGTGGCCCGCGGGCTGACCAACGCCGACATCGGCGTGGCACTGCACATCAGCGAGGCCACCGTGAAAACACATCTGATCCGGGTCTTCAACAAACTCGACGTGTCCGACCGGACCGCAGCCGTCACCACCGCCATGAGCCTGGGCTACCTGTCCTGACCACCGGGGAAGCTACACGGGGTACCTCGCGTTGAGCTATATGAACGAAATATTTCCGAAATCAGCAGTGAGGTATCCGCATGCCCCCGACCCTGTCCATTCTCGACTTGGCCCCAATCGCCCCGGGGCAGAGTGCTCGCGAAAGTTTTGCAGGCAGTGTGAAACTCGCCCGCGCCGCGGAACGGCATGGTTACAAACGCGTTTGGTACGCCGAGCACCACAACATGGCGACAATCGCGTCATCGGCGACAAGTGTGCTGATCGCGCACATCGCCGCCCATACCGAATCCATCCGTCTCGGTGCCGGTGGCATCATGCTCCCGAACCACGCGCCCCTGACCATCGCCGAGCAGTTCGGCACGCTGGAAACCCTGCATCCGGGGCGGATCGACCTCGGATTGGGCCGGGCTCCCGGTAGCGATCAGGCGACGATGCGAGCCCTGCGCCGCGACAACAGCTCCGCCGACCGTTTTCCCCAGGATGTCCTGGAACTGCAGGGTTTCCTGGGCGACGAGTCCCGGATTCCCGGGATCAGCGCGGTCCCCGGCGCCGGCACCCACGTGCCGCTGTACATCCTCGGTTCGTCGCTGTTCGGAGCCCAACTCGCCGCGCATCTCGGTCTGCCCTACGCGTTTGCCTCACACTTCTCCCCCGACGCCCTTCAGCAGGCGGTCACCCTCTACCGCCGCGACTTCAAGCCGTCGGAACAACTGTCCGAGCCGTACGTCATCGCCGGTGTGAACATCGTTGCCGCAGATGATCCGGCGGTCGCCACCGAAGACTTCGAGGCGCTGCGACGAATCCGGGTGCGGAGCTTGATCTCCCGCGGGCCTGCGACCCCCCACTACAGCGATGAAGAGATCGATGCGTTCCTGACCACCCGCGAGGGCCATCAGCTCGCATCGATGATGAAGTACACCGGGATCGGAACCGGGGACGATGCGCGGCGTTATCTGGAGAATTTCGCCGAGATCGCACAGGCCGATGAACTGATGGTCTGCCATCAGTCGGTGACCATCGAAGGTCGTTTGCGCTCACTGGAACTCACCGCCGACGCGATGAAAGCCGCTCAGGTCTGACGACTTCGGCCCGCTCGACCGTCAGTTCGGCACGGTCGGCGGGCATTTCGGCCCGCTCGACGGTGATTGAGGCCCGCTCGGCGGTGATTAAGGCCCGCTGGGCGGTGATTAAGGCCCGCTCGGCGGATATGACAAAGGCCGGGACCCCCGAAGGGAGTCCCGGCCTCATGTCAGATCAGAAGCGCTCAGGCTTCTTCTTCGACGTAGTTGCGGTTGACCGAAGGATCCACCTGGATGCCCGGTCCGGAGGTGGTCGAAACGGTGACCTTCTTCAGGTACCGGCCCTTGGCCGCAGACGGCTTCGCGCGCAGGATCTCGTCCAGCGCAGCACCGTAGTTCTCGGCCAGCTTCTTCTCGTCGAAGGAAGCCTTGCCGATGACGAAGTGCAGGTTCGCAGCCTTGTCGACGCGGAAGTTGATCTTTCCGCCCTTGATCTCGTTGACGGCCTTGGTCACGTCAGTGGTGACGGTGCCCGTCTTCGGGTTCGGCATCAGGCCACGCGGTCCGAGGACGCGGGCGATGCGGCCGACCTTGGCCATCTGATCCGGGGTGGCGATGGCGGCGTCGAATTCGAGCCAGCCTCCCTGGATCTTCTCGATCAGGTCCTCTGCGCCGACCTCGTCAGCTCCGGCGGCGAGGGCCTCATTGGCCTTGTCGCCGGCGGCGAAAACGATCACACGGGCGGTCTTACCGGTGCCGTGCGGAAGGTTGACGGTGCCGCGCACCATCTGGTCGGCCTTACGAGGATCAACACCGAGACGGACTGCAACCTCAACGGTTGAGTCGGTCTTGGCCGAAGCGGTCTCCTTGGCCAGCTTTGCAGCCTCCAGCGGACTGTAGAGCTTGGACTTGTCGACCTTTTCAGCTGCGGCCTTGTATGCCTTGCTGTTCTTGCTCATAGTTGCTCTGTCTTTCTCCGCAGCACATGCGGTTTGGTGGTGCGGACCGAGCCGGCCCTCCCACGATTGCTTGGTTGGAAGCTCAGGCCTCGACCGTGATGCCCATGGAGCGGGCAGTTCCGGCGATGATCTTGGCAGCCTGCTCAACGTCGTTGGCGTTGAGATCTTCCTGCTTGGTCCTTGCGATCTCACGGACCTGGTCCATGGTGACCTTGCCGACCTTGGTCTTGTGCGGCTCTCCCGAGCCCTTCTGCAGACCGGCGGCCTTGAGCAGCAGCTTGGCGGCCGGCGGGGTCTTCAACTTGAAGTCGAAGGAACGATCTTCGTAGACGAAGATCTCCACGGGCACGACATTGCCGCGCTGGCTTTCTGTCGCGGCGTTGTACGCCTTGCAGAACTCCATGATGTTCACACCGTGCTGACCAAGTGCCGGACCCACGGGAGGTGCCGGGTTGGCGGCGCCTGCCTGGATCTGGAGCTTGATGATCCCGGTGATCTTCTTTTTCTTCTTCGGGGGCATCCTTTTCCCTGTTTCTGATTGATGTCGCTTGGGCTGTGATCTTGATTCAGCCCGGTTTCACGCCCGCTGGAGACGTGAAAGTTGTCGGGACGGCGAACCGTCCGCTAAATCTTTTCGACCTGGTTGAAGGCGAGCTCGACCGGGGTCTCACGACCGAAGATCGAAACCAGCACCTTCACCTTGCGCTGCTCCGCGTTGACCTCGCTGATCGACGCCGGCAGCGTTGCAAACGGTCCATCCATGACGGTGACCGATTCGCCGACGGTGAAGTCGACCTCGATGACCGGGGCATTGGTCGCGGCCAGGTCTGCTCCACCTTCGGAGCCGGCTTTGGCAGCCTTCTTGGGTTCGGTGCGCGGCATCAGGAACTTGAGCACGTCGTCCATCGACAACGGGGACGGACGCGAGGTCAGTCCCACGAAGCCGGTGACACCGGGCGTGTTGCGCACTGCGCCCCACGACTCGTCGTTGAGTTCCATGCGAACGAGGATGTAGCCGGGCAGCACCTTGCGGTTGACCTTCTTGGGCTGGCCGTTCTTGATCTCGGTGACCTCTTCGGTCGGAACCTCGACCTGGAAGATGTAGTCGCCGACATCGAGGTTCTGCACGCGGGTCTCGAGGTTGGCTTTCACCTTGTTCTCGTACCCGGCGTAAGAGTGGATCACGTACCAGTCGCCGGCAGCCTTCTTGAGAGACTTCCGCAGCGCCTCGACCGGGTCTTCTTCTTCCTCGGGCTCGACAACCTCAGCGGCGTCGGCAGCCTCGTCGAGGGTCTCTTCGGCGGCGACGTCGTCGCTGTCGGTCGCCTCGGTGTCGGGGGCCTCGTCGGTCGGTTCGGAGTCGGAGATGCCACTGTCGACAGCGCCCGAATCACCGACCGCCTGATCGATGGTGTCGGTTTCGGTCTCGCTGAAATCAGCGTCGTTCTCGGGGGTGCTCACTGCAGCCCACGCTCCCTTTCATCGAAGCGGCCGTTCGGGTTGGTTACCCGAACAACCACAAAACTCCCTTTGCAAAGGCAAGGTCCAGTACCGAGATCAACGTGACCATGATGACCACGAAGATCAGCACGATGATCGTGTACTGGATCAACTGCTTCCGCGTCGGCCAGATGACCTTCTTGAGTTCAGCGACAACTTGTGTCAGGAACACATAGAGCCGCTTGAACGGATTCCGGCTGTCATCCGACTTGGCCCGCTTGCGCGCGCCATCCTTCTTCTCGGCTTTGCCCGCCTCTTTGGTTGAGACGGCCGAAGTCGCGGAATCGGCGTCGTCGTCCTTGGTGAGGTTGGTTCGTTTGCCACGCGGCGAACGCTTGCCCGTAGGACGTGCCTGCGTAGCGGTGTCACCGCTGGCGGCTTCGTCCACCGAATCCGTTGCGGAGTCCACAGAAGCGTCGAGCTCGACCTCATCGGTCGACTCGCCCGCGTTCTTGGCGCGTTCGGCACGGTCGCGCTTGCTCAACTTGATCCTCTCGTGGCTGAAGTCCGTTGCTCTGTGTGGGCCTGGGCCCTGCCACACAACAACTGACATCGGTTGCCCTTCCGGTGTGAAACACACCGCCAAGGGCAGGGGCGACAGGACTTGAACCTGCAACCTGCGGTTTTGGAGACCGCTGCTCTGCCAGTTGAGCTACGCCCCTTTGGGTCGTCTCGGCTTCGCTGACCACGTGATGGCCCTCGAGTCCTCGTCGACCCGGCGTCTGGACTACACAAAACCAACGCGCCACCCTTAGGGCAGCGCGCAAGTTTGAGTAAATCTCAGACTTTAGAAGTGTACGTCACCAGGTGGGTCGAACTCCAACCAGCTCTGTGAGCTGGGCTTTGTCCGTGAATTACCCGGGTCGGTACGAGAGATTCAGTTGAACTGCACGGTGGCGAGCGCGCGTCCGAAGATCTTGCGCTCACCTTGTTTTGCCACCATCGAGATCTGCCCGCGCCGGGTTTCCGGATCGAGCGACTTCACCTTGCCGGTGAAATCGACGGCCGCGAAGTCGTCTGCGGGCACGTACACGGGGCTGGTGAAGCGCACGTTGTACTCGCAGATCGCGGCTGGATCACCGATGAACTCTCCGAGGAAACTTGCCCCGAGACCCATCGATTGCATGCCGTGGGCGACCACATCGTCCAGGCCGGCGACCTTGATGACCTCATCACTGTAGTGGATGGGGTTGGGGTCGCCTGCAACGCCCGCATAGTTGATCAGGTTGCCGCGGGTCAGCTTGAAGGTCCGCGGCGGGAGTTCCTGGCCGACGGTCAGTTCATCGAAGTTGATGGCACCGTAGGCCTGGGGGGACGTGGTGGGGTCCGGCTCGTCGTACCGGGCGAACGGTCCCTCGACCGTCTTACCCGGGTTGATGTCCACGGGTTCCTGCATCATCACGTGCTCGAGTTTGTCGACCAGCGCCGGATCCGCTTCCACCGCGGCGCGTGCGGCCAGGCTGGTGAAGGTGGTCATCACCGGTTCGCCCCGCTGATTCCAGATGACGTTCTTGGTGACCATCAGGTCGGTGCCGGACATCTGCCGGAAGGACTCCAGGGAGACGTCGCACACGAGCTGGTCGCCGACTTTGATCGGCTGATGGAAGACGAGCCGCTGATCGCTCTGCATGATCTGCCAGAGGTCGTAGCCGGTGACGACGTCTTCGAACAGACGGCGCTGAGCGATGATTCCGAGGACCGAGACGAACGTGGGGGCGGCGACGAGGGTGTCATGACCCATTTCACGGGCCTTCTCCTCGTTCCAGTGCACGGGGTTGGTGTCCTGCACGGCGCGGGCATGCTCGCGCACCTTCTCGCGTCCGACCTCGTAGTAGTCGTCGACGGTGTACTTGAAGCCGACCATCGTCTGGGTGTGCGCCGCGATCTGTTCGGGAGTTTGCTTCGGAACGTCCCGGAGCGCTTCGGCGCGCTGCCCGACCTGTGTTTCGCTCACATTCGTCACTCGACCGACCTCAACTTTCGACTATCAATTTTCGGGCGCCGGCGACTGACCGTCGAGCCGTGTGGGCGCCGCCCGATCGTTCTGCTTCAACACCAAAGACCGGGAACACTTGCGCGTCCCCGGTCGAATAGGCAGTCAGCGACTGACCACCAGATGGTGGCTAGCGCGATTCCTTGTGGTTCTGGTGAGTTCCGCAGTTCGGGCAGAACTTCTTGATCTCAAGACGATCGGGGTCGTTACGCCGATTCTTCTTGGTGATGTAGTTGCGGTGTTTGCAAACCTCGCAGGCCAAGGTGATCTTGGGGCGCACGTCTGTTGAGGAGGCCACGGGATTGCCTTTCAGGTGGATCGTCTGGTGTGCCTCCGGGAAGGAGACACTCGGTGGTCATCGCCGGAGCGATACTGGTAGCGCGTTGCCGGAGGCGACACTGGTAGCGATGGCCGGACTCGAACCGGCGACCTAACGATTATGAGTCGTTCGCTCTAACCAACTGAGCTACACCGCCATGGCCCGGAATCGACGACGGCGGGGCGGCGTACGCAGTCCCACCGCTCGATCCTGAGTCCAGCGAGCCCCCTGACGGAATCGAACCGTCGACCTTTTCCTTACCATGGAAACGCTCTACCGACTGAGCTAAGGGGGCGTGGCTCTTCGCTCCGGCGCCTTGCGGCACCCTTGCGTTAGGGCCTCATCGAGATTACACAGCGCGCCCGGTTGGTGCCAAATCCGCTGTTCATCTCTCCTTTTCGCACCAAACGGCCTCTTACTGAAACTTCCAGTTCGAGACCGTCTTGTGGCGCAGTGGCAGGTATAGGATTCGAACCTATGTAGCTTGCGCGGCGGATTTACAATCCGCTCCCTTTGGCCGCTCGGGCAACCTGCCATGCCACTTTCCGGTGTCTTTTGGACCGTCGGAAAGCAACGCGGGAAACATTACCTGCAGTACCCCCCATATTCACAAATGCGCTGCTCAGGGGCGCTGAATTCGCCGCTTTGGGCCAGGATGCAACGTTTCGGACAGGCACCGGACTACCCTTGTCGGTTATGGCAGATTCCAGTTTCGACGTGGTCAGCAAACTCGACCGCCAAGAAGTCGACAACGCGCTGAACCAGGCCGCCAAAGAGCTGTCTCAGCGCTACGACTTCCGCGGCACCAACACCACCATCGAGTGGTCCGGCGAAGAGAACATCGTGATCACCTCCGACGCCGAGGAGCGGGCCCAGGCCGGGCTCGAGGTGTTCAAAGAAAAGCTCATCCGCCGCGACATCTCACTCAAGGCGTTCGACGCCGGTGACGTGGTGGGCTCGGGCAAGACCTACAAGATCACCGGGTCCCTCGTCCAGGGCATCGACTCGGAGAAGGCCAAGAAGATCACCAAGGCCATCCGCGACGAGGGCCCCAAGGGCGTCAAGGCACAGATCCAGGGCGAAGAGCTCCGCGTCTCCAGCAAAAAGCGCGACGATCTCCAGGAAGTCATCAACCTTCTCAAGGGCAAGGACTTCGAGATCGCCCTGCAGTTCGTCAACTACCGCTGACTCACCACCGAGTTCGTCCCCCTGAGTGCCTGCCGAGGGCATATTGCCCTCCGGCACCAGCCAGGGGGACGAATTTGGCGACACTCGCCGACGTCAATCCAAGTCGCGGCGCTTCAGCCCGACGGCTCCGGCAGCGGTGAGTAACACCACCGCCGCCGTGAGCCACAACAACGGCACCAGGTCGACGTCGACTGCCGGCACCTGCGGCACGTGCGAGAACGGTGAGATGTTGGCCACCCATTCCGGGAAATGCAGGATAGGTCCCAGGACATAGATCGTGACGGCGAACACCAGGCCGATCCAGGTGATCGGGGTGTAGCGATTCGCCCAGCCGTAGACCACGGCGACCACACCGGCGAGGCAGAGCACCGCCGGCAGGTAGGTGATCGGGGCACCGACGAGTGCCCCCGTCCCGGACCAATCCCCGGTGAACGTCCCGTAGCCCAGTTCGAGCCCGATTCCGGTCGCCACGAGTGCCAGCAGTGAACCGATCACGGTCATCAGTCCGTGAGCGCCGGCCCATCGCAGTCGGGTGAGTCTCGTCGCGAGCAGCGTCTCGGTGCGGCCTTCGCTCTCTTCCCGATGTGGTCGCATCGCGGACGACACCGCGAACCCGGAGGCGATCAATGCCAGCATCAACACCGACGACGCATAGAACGAGTCGGTCAGCGACGGCCCGGCTTGCGCGAAAAGGTCATTGGCATAACCGGAATCGCCGATGACCGGCTCCACATCGTCGCCGATGGTCCCGTATGCGAAGCCGGCCAACAGCATTCCGAAGGACCACCCGATGATCGAGCCCCGCTGCAGGCGCCAGGCGAAACCGACGGGCCCGGACAGTGTTTTGCCGGCATTCGACGGGCCTGGCCCCGGGGTCCACAGGCCGGCACCTTCGTCTCGCCGGTCGAACATCAGCACCACCAGCACCGCCGAGACGACCACCGCCGCCACCGACAGCAGCGCCGGCCACCAGATCTCGTCGGCATAGGGGCGCATCGCCTGGCCCCATCCGATCGGCGAGAGCCACGACAACACACCGTTGCCGACGTCGCCGATGGCGCGCAGGACGTAAGCGGCACCGATGAGCCCACCCGAGGCGGCGTACACGCCTCGGGTGGTCGGAAAGACCTGCGCCATCACGGCAGTGGCCGAGCCGAACACCATGCCCGCGAGGGCGGCCGCCAATCCCAGCGACACCGACCCGGCAACCGGTAGCCCGAAGATCACCAGACTCGCGGTGATCAATGCGCCGGCGAGCACTGTGGCGCCGGCGGTCAGGATCGCGGCTGCCGTGGCGGTCGCCAGACGCCCGACCGGAGCCGCGAGCACCAACTCGCTTCGGCCGCGTTCCTCGTCCTCGCGGGTGGTACGCCCGACCAGGAACATCGCCATCAAGCCCATGGTGACCGCACCGAATGCCGATGCCTGCCAAGCCGTCTGCCCGCCAACGGTGTTGAGAGCCCGCGCCGGTCCGGCCATCGCGATGAACGCGTTGTTGGCGCCCATCGTCGCGGCGGCCGAGTCCAGGTCGGCCTGTGTCGGATACAGCGATTCGATGCCGGCGGCCGTCGAATAGTAGAGCGCAACGATTCCGATGGTCCACCACATCACCATCGTGCGGTTGCGGCGGAGATGGAAGCGCAGCAGAGTTCCGGTGCGGGCCGTGACCGACGGAGTCGAAAGTGTTGCGGCAGAGCTCATGACGACACTCTGGCGGGATCTTCGTAGTGCCGCAGGAACAGTTCTTCGAGTGTGGGCGGCGAACTCGTCAGGGTGCGGATGCCGAACTGACCGAGTACCGCGAGTGCCGGTCCCAGCTGATCGGCGTCGACCTGAAACTTGATCCGGGTACCGTCCACCACCAGGTCTTCGACCGTCGCGCGGTTTCCGAAATCGGTCGGCGCAGTGACCAGTTCGGCACTCACAGCCGTCCTGGTGAGGTGCCGGAGTTCTGACAGGGTGCCGGTGTCGACCGTCCTGCCGTCACGAATGATGGTGACCCGATCACAAAGGTGTTCCACCTCTGCGAGGATGTGACTCGAGAGCAACACACTGCCACCGGCGTTCCGGAAATCATTGACCAACCCCTGGAATCTGGATTCCATGATCGGGTCGAGGCCGGAGGTGGGTTCGTCGAGGATCAGCAGTTCCACATCCGATGCCAGTGCGGCGACCAGTGCGACCTTCTGCCGATTCCCCTTCGAGTAAGCCCGCGCCCGCTTGGTCGGGTCCAGCGCGAACAGTTCGATGAGCTCATCGCGCTTGCGCTGGTCCACTCCCCCACGCAGACGGCCGAACAGATCGATCACCTCACCGCCGGTCATGTTCGGCCACAGGTTCACATCGCCCGGAACGTAAGCGATCCGCGTGTGCAGCGCGGCGGCATCTCGCCACGGATCCGCACCGAGCATCGAGATGGCTCCCTCGTCCGCCCGCAGCAGCCCCAGCAGCACTCGGAGCGTGGTGGATTTTCCGGCCCCGTTCGGCCCGAGGAATCCGTGCACTTCGCCCGGTGCGACGTCGAGGTCGAGGTGGTCGAGCGCGGTGAACCGCCCGAATCGTTTCACCAATCCGCGGATCTCGATGACACTGTCCATGAACACCTCCGAAAGTCGCTGCAGTTCAGACTTCGATGGTGAGCGTATCCCCCGCGGGTGACCAGAACGGGTCAGCCGCGTCCCCGGGACATGTCCTCGAGCCGCTTGATCCGGTCCTCCATGGGCGGGTGCGTGGCGAACAACCTGCTCATTTTCTCGCCGGTCCGAAATGGGTTGGCGATCATCAGGTGGGACTGCGCGGTGATCTCGGGGCTCGGGGGCAGCGGGGCCTTCTGGACGCCACCGGAGATCTTGCGCAGCGCCGACGCCAAAGCCAAAGGATCACCGGTCAATTCGGCACCGGACGCATCAGCCTGGTACTCGCGTGACCGGGACACCGCCAGTTTGACCACCGTCGCCGCGATCGGACCGAGGATCGTGATCAATAACAGCACAACGGGATTCGCGCCGCCGTCGCGGTTGCCACCGAAGAAGAAGGCAAAGTTGGCGATACCGCTGATCGCCGCTGCCATCGCGCCGGCGATGGAGGAGATCAGGATGTCGCGGTTGTACACGTGCGAGAGTTCATGACCGAGAACGGCTCTGAGTTCCCGCTCGTCGAGGATCTGGAGGATCCCGGATGTGCAGCAGACGGCCGCGTTCTTGGGGTTACGGCCGGTCGCAAACGCGTTGGGCGCCTCGGTGGGGCTGATGTACAGCGCCGGCATCGGCTGACGGGCGTTGGTGGCCAGTTCGCGCACGATGCGATAGAGCACCGGGGCCTGAACCTCGGTGACCGGCTGCGCGTGCATGGACTTGAGCGCCATGCGGGCGCTGTTGAAGTAGACGTACCCGTTGAAGCCGATGGCCAACAGGATCGACAGCAGCAGAATCGCCGGACTCTGGAACAGCGCACCGATACCCACGATGATCGCCGACATCAGGCCCAGCAGCAGAACCGTCTTCAGTCCGTTGGCGTGGCTGCCCATTGGTCCCTCCTGTTCCGTCGCACTAGAGCTGTCAACGAATGAACCACACGTGGCAGTTCCCGAAGCGCGCCCGCCGCACCCCGATGATGTGGCCTTTTGGCGCACAAAACCCCAGGTGAGCACCGCCAGAAGGGCACATCATCGGGTCAGGAAGGCTTAGCCGACGCGGGCGATCGTGTATCGCACCAGCGAGCTCATCGCGTCGTGGGCGGGACCTTCCGGGAGGAGGGCCAATTCCTTGTCGGCGGCATCGGCGTAGCCCTGCAGGGTGGCCTTCGCCTTCACCAGACCGTCGGACTTGTTGAGCAGTTCGAGGGCCTCGGCGACCTCGTCGTCCGAGGTGAGGGCGCGAGGAGTGCCGTCGGCCGCGACCACCAACTCGCGCAGGCGGGTCTCTGCCGGATCGGCCAGCGCGTAGAGCACGGGCAGGGTGTGCACCCCTTCACGCAGGTCGGTACCCGGGTTCTTGCCCGAGTCGCCGGCTGCCGAGCTGATGTCGATGATGTCGTCGGAGACCTGGAAGGCCACACCGACGGCGTCGCCGAGACGCGAGAGCCGTTCGATCTGCTCGGTGTCCGCGCCCGACGCCATGGCGCCGAAACGGCCACTGGCCGCGATCAGCGAACCGGTCTTCTCCCACACGACCCGCAGGTAGTGCTCCACCGGATCGACCTTGCCGCGGGCGCCGACGGTTTCGCGCATCTGGCCGGTCACCAGTTCCGCGAAGGTGTCGGCGATGATGAGGACTGCGTGCGGCCCCAGCGTCGAGACCAACCGCGAGGCGCGGGCGAATAGGAAGTCGCCGGCCAGGATGGCCACGCTGTTGCTCCACCGGCTGTTGGCGCTGAGCGCACCGCGGCGCAGCTCGGCTTCATCCATCACGTCGTCGTGGTACAGCGTCGCGAGGTGGATCATCTCGACAACGGTCGCCGACGTGATCACCTCATCGGCGTGCGGCTGTGGACCGAAGTGCGCCGACAAGATCGCGAAGATGGGGCGGAACCGCTTGCCCCCGGCCTTCGCAAGATGTGTGGCGGCCTCGGTCAGGAAATCCTCCCCGGAGGAGAGTTCCTTGAGCAACAGCTCCTCGACACTCACCAGCGACTGCGCCACGTCCTGGGCGAAAGCCTCGGATCCCATTTCAAGACCTGCGAACGTTGTCTTCACGCCTGACCTGCTCCCGTCATAGCAAGAGCCTAATGGTGCGGGATACTTGCCGGGTGAGTGCACCCATTCGCGTTCCCGCGCGCACCGAGGTTCTGGTCGTCGGCGCAGGTCCTGGAGGTTCCGCGGCAGCCGCTGCCGCAGCGTCTGCCGGCCGCGAGGTCACATTGCTCGATTCGGCGGTGTTTCCGCGCGACAAAACCTGCGGTGACGGGCTGACCCCACGCGCTATTACCGAACTCGACCGACTCGGACTCGGCGACGCCTTCAGCGGCCCCCGGATCGAGGGCCTCGACCTCCAGGGGTGGGGCGGACGCCAGCGGGTGCGATGGCCACAGAAGTCCGGGCATTTCCCCGCGTACGGCAGCGCGGTCACCCGAACCGAGCTCGACGACCGCATCCGGCGCCACGCCCTCGACGCGGGAGCCCAGATGGTGTCCGGGGTCAAGGCCGTCGGCGCCACCATCATCGGCGGCAAAGTGACTGCGGTACAGGTCAATACGCCCGACGGTCCGGCGCAGATCGAGGTCGGCAAGGTCATCGTCGCTGACGGTGTCCGCTCGGCGCTCGGCACGTCCCTGGGCCGTAGCTGGCATCGGACCACCGCCTACGGCGTCGCGGCGCGGGCCTACGTGGAGTCGGACCGCTGCGACGACACCTGGATGGGATCACACCTCGAATTACGCGACGGCGCAGGCGAATTGCTGCCCGGGTACGGCTGGGTCTTCCCGCTCGGCAGAGCGTCCGGGCTGGTGAACATCGGGGTCGGCGCCCTCGCGACCGAGAAGCGCCCGGCCAACATGGCGCTGCGGCCGATCATCGAGCACTACACCAACTCCCAGCGCGACGACTGGCAACTGCGCGGCAAACCCCTGCGCATCGCGTCGGCACTCCTGCCGATGGGCGGGGCCGTATCCGGGGTGGCCGGCGCGAACTGGATGTTGATCGGCGATGCCGCAGCTTGCGTGAACCCCCTCAACGGCGAGGGCATCGACTACGCCCTGGAAACCGCCCGGCTGGCCGTGGAAGTGCTTGGTGAGAAAGACTTTTCGACGCTGTGGCCGGACCTTCTCCGGTCGCGATACGCATTGGCGTTTTCGGCCGCCCGCCGTCTCGCCGCTGTGCTGACGGTCCCCCGGGTGGTCCCGATTCTCGGACGTCCAGGTATCCGATCGGCCGCACTGATGTCGATGGTGGTCCGGGTGATGGGCAATCTGATCACGGAAGACGATTCCGACCTGATCGCCCGCGCCTGGCACCTCGCCGGCCTCACCAGCAACAAACTCGACACCCGCCCGCCCTTCACCTGACCCCGACTACCCGGACCCCTAGACCCGATGATGTGCCCTTCTGGCGAACAAAACCCCAGGTGGGCACCGCCAAAACAGCACATCATCGGGAGCCTGGGGTGGGGAGGTTCGGCTACTCGAGCATCTTGCGGATGTCGTCGGCCTCGACGGCGGTCGAGAACATCTCGCCGTCGTCGATCACCGCATTGAACAATGCACGTTTGCGTTCCTGAAGGTCAACGACCTTCGCTTCGATGGTGTCGGCGGACACCAGTCGGTAGACGGTCACCGGGCGGGTCTGGCCGATGCGGTGCGTGCGGTCGATGGCCTGGGCCTCGGCGGCCGGATTCCACCACGGGTCGCAGACGAAGCAGTAGTCGGCCTCGGTGAGGTTGAGTCCGAATCCGCCGGCTTTGAGACTGATCAGGAAGACCTGGGTCTCACCCGACGTGAACTTCTCGATGGCAACTGTCCGGTCCTTTGCCGATAGCGACCCGTCGAGGTAGCTGTACTGGATACCGTCCGCTTCCAATGACTTTCGCAGGATCCGGAGGAAGCCGGTGAACTGACTGAAGACGAGGGCGCTGTGTCCTTCGGCGATCAGTTCCGGAAGTTGTTCGCGGATGAACTCGACCTTGGCCGAGGCGACGTCGCTGTCGGCTGGGTCGACAAGTCCGGCATGCAGACTCAGTTGCCGGAGCATCGTCAGCGAGCGGAAGATCTGGAAGCGGTTCTTCTCCCAGTCGCCGAGCAGCCCGAGTACCACCTCGCGTTCCCGAACCAGCCGGGTGTCGTAGATCTTGCGGTGCCTGGGCGACAACTCGACCTGCATGACCTGCTCTTGCTTGGCCGGCAGATCCCGCGCTACCTGGTCTTTGGTTCGGCGCAACATCACCGGCTTGATCCGTTTGCGCAGCACCGGCAATCGTTCGGGATTCTCGCCCTTTTCGATGGGTTTGCGGAAGAATTCGGTGAACGACCTCGGACTGGGGAACAGACCTGGCACGGTGATCGACAGCAAGGACCACAGCTCCATCAGGTTGTTCTCCATCGGCGTTCCGGTGATGGCGAGTTTGAACGGTACCTTCAGGCGTCGAGCACACTGATGCGCCTTGGAGTTGTGGTTCTTCACGAACTGCGCCTCGTCGAGAAGCAGTGCTGCCCAAGGCAGATCGTCGTAGGTGTCGAAGTCGATCCGCAGGAGGGCGTACGTGGTGATCACCACATCGGCGTCGGCGATCTGTTCGGCGAGCGACGTGCGACTTCGTGCCTGCGTGGCGGCGACGGTCACGGCCTTCATATCTGTGAAGCGGTGGCACTCCGACGCCCAGTTGCCGACCACACTGGTGGGCGCGACCACCAGAAACGTTCCGGTCTCCCCGTTTTCGCGGGCCCGCGCGAACAGCGCCAGGGTCTGCAGGGTCTTGCCGAGCCCCATGTCGTCGGCGAGGACCCCGCCTAGTCCGTTGTCCCACAGGAACGACAGCCAATTCAGGCCGTCTCGTTGGTAGTCGCGCAGGGTGGCATGCAGCGTCGACGGCGGTTCGATGTGCTCTGGAGGTCGTGCCGCACTGAGCTTCTCGACGCGCTCCTGCCACTGCCCGAGTTGCTCGTCGACCACACCGAGTTGCAGAAGCTCTTCCCACAACGTCACGTTCGCCGGCACCGATGGAACCCGTCCGAAGTCCAACTCCCCCAAGGTTTCGGCTTCGGTCATCAGTTCTCTGAGCTTTTTCAGCTCAGGGGTGTCCAGCGGAAAGTAGACTCCCGACGGCAACAACATATGCGTTGCACCAG
Organism: Williamsia faeni; assembly: GCA_003202005.1. GTDB lineage: Bacteria > Actinomycetota > Actinomycetes > Mycobacteriales > Mycobacteriaceae > Williamsia > Williamsia faeni. The sequence continues at coordinate 211,014 of QJJF01000001.1, forward strand.
TGGATAATTCGGCCAGCACCTCGGCCACCGGAACCTGTTCGCCGTCGACATCCATCGTGATGGCGAGGTCGAGCCAGTCCGAGTCCCCCGAGCCCGCGGCGCTGAACCGGAGTTGCGCAGGCGCAGTGACCGGCCGGTAGTTCGCACTGACCTCGGCGATGTCGAGCACCAGGTCGTCGCGGCCTGCCAGGTCGGGCAGGATTTCGGCAAACAGGCGCGCAGTCTCCACCGGCGTCAACTGCAGGTCGCGCCGCAACGTTCCGATCGTGGCATCCTGCGAGATGGAGGCGACAGACCCCATCACGCCGCGAAGTCCTTCCCACAGAAGGTGTTCGGCGCTCATGTCGCGCCACAGCAGCCCGGTCCCCGCGAGATCGTCGAAGTCCTTGACCTTGTCGTTGACCAAATAGCGCATGGCCCAATGGGTGTGGGCGACGTCGTGAATGATCCGGACGGTGAGAACGGCAACCGGCCCCGTGATGACGGGCGGCGTGAACACCGTCTCGTCCACGCGCACCGGCACCGATTCGCGCAATCGCGGCAACATCTCTTCGGCAAACGCGGCGGCATCGGCGGCGGGTATGACAATCGGTGGACCGTCGAGCAGTTGCGCAATGGCACCGTTGTCGGGGTCGAACGGAGCCAGCGTGAGCAAACCATCGTCATCGATATACGAAATACCGTGCGGTGCAGCACTTCCTAGTATCTCGGCTCCGCCCGACGGCAGTGCCACGCCATCGACATCGATCTCGACCTCGACCCGCGCGTCATCGCCGATCTCGCCACCGACGATGTCCAGGGTGAGCCCGGCGCGCTTGCCGATCTGCACGGTGTCGATTCCGGCCGCGCCGTCACCGAGTATCGGGATTCCGGCAGCAACCGCAGCTTCCAGGTGCCTCCAGATGGTGGGCGGTGCCGTCGTGAGGATCAACCCGTACGGGAGCCCGAATCTGATCGTCCGCATGGCATCGCGCGCCATCGCCTGGAGCACCGAGACCTGGTCCGTCTCGAAACGTTCGGGTGCGAGCCCGACGATCGTCGGCCAGTCGATACCCGACCTGATCCATGGCGTCCGCGTCCCAGGTCGCAGTGGCCGCAATGCGAGCTGCGACGGTTTGGGCCGGCGACCTCGGGTGACGCCCTCGCTGTAGAAGACCTGCAACGCCAGCGGCTCGGACGGTTTGGGCCTGTTTTCCGAAAGCAGCGGCCGCAACCGGCGGTCCCACTGCGGAACCTGCCCGGCGGGTGAACCCGGCAAGCCGGCCTCTTGGGCGAACGTGAGCAACAGCGCCACAGCATGTTTGCAGAAGTAGCCGACCGGACATGTGCAGGACGCATCCGCAATTTTCCAGTCGATACCCAGACTGCTGAAAACAACGTCCACGTCGTACGTGGAGATCCCAGAGCCCACGCAGCGTCCGGTCAACCGGTGTTTCGGGTCATCCCAATTCACCGCGTTGACCCGCCGCTGCTTGGCATACGACGACCCACGACTGAGCGACCCGGGGTCGAAGTCGCTCATCAGCGACGCCGGGGTGATCAGGTGCGCCCAGTCGGTGGTCATTGGTTGCAGGTTAGCCAACCCCGAAGATGTGGGCTTTTGGCGAACAAAACCCCAGGTGGGCCCCGCCAGAACAGCACATCATCGGGATTAGGCAGGCTTGACGCCCCGATGGAGGGCGGTGATGCCGAAGGTGAGGTTGCGCCAGCGGACCTGTTCGAAGCCGGCGTCGCGCATCTGCTGGGCGAGTTCGGGCTGGTTCGGCCATTCGCGAATCGACTCGGCGAGGTAGACGTAGGCCTCGGGGTTGCTCGACACCTTGGTCGCCACGGCGGGCAACGCCTTCATCAGGTACTCCATGTAAACCACCCGCATCGGCTCGAAAACCGGGGTGGAGAACTCGCAAATCACCACGCGCCCACCGGGTTTCAGAACCCGGAAAAGTTCGGCAAAAGCAACGTCGACGTCGTTGACGTTGCGGAGTCCGAAGGAGATGGTCGCGGCGTCGAAGGTGTTGTCGCCGAACGGCAGGTGCAATGCATCGGCAGCGACCTTCGGTACCGGACGCTTCGCCCCTGCCTTGAGCATGCCGAGGGAGAAGTCCGCGGCAATGCACTCGGCGCCTGACTTCGCGAGCTCGACGGTCGACACCGCGGTGCCGGCCGCGAGGTCGAGCACAACATCGCCGGAGCCCAGCGCCAGCGCCTTACGGGTGGCCACCCGCCAGCCGCGATCCTGGCCGAAGGAGAGCACCGTGTTGGTGAGGTCGTAGCGTCCCGCGACACCGTCGAACATGGCCGCGACGTCTTTGGGATTTTTGGCCAGCGATGCACGTGACATGACCGCAACCGTACCGGCTGCGTCTCAGGCCGCTCGTCGCCGCGTGGCTCGATCTAGTCCGAGTACTGCGTTGTAGTGCGCGAGGAGCTGGTCGGTGATCGCCGACCACGTCCGGCCTTGCACACTCCGATGCGCGGCGGCGCCCATCTCGGCGCGCACCGACGCGTCGCCGAGGGTGGTGATCGCATCGGAGAGTCGCGCTGAGAAGCCGTCCAGACCGAGTAGATACCCGGTTCGGCAGTGGCTGATGAGATCGCGGGGCCCGCCGGCGTCCGGTGCGATGGCGGGGACACCGCTGGCGAGGGCTTCCTGGACTGCCTGGCAAAACGTTTCGTGCTCGCCGGCGTGGACGAACACGTCCAAGCTCGCATAGGCCCGCGCGAGCTCGAGGCCGCCGAGTTCACCGGCGAATACCGCATCGGGCATCAGTTGTTCGAGCGCTCGGCGCTGCGGTCCGTCGCCGACGATCACCAGCTGCACGTCGTCGCGGCCGGACAGCACCGCCAGCCGTTCCACATGCTTTTCCGGTGCTAGCCGGCCGACGAATCCGACGATGAGTTTGCCCTCCGGGCTCCAGCGGGCGCGCAAGGTGTTGTCGCGGCGGGAGGGGTGAAAGCGGATGTCGTCGACGCCGCGGCCCCAGTGATGAACACGTGGAACACCCCGATCCCGAAGGGCTTTCACCGAGACCGACGACGGGGCCAGGGTGCGGTCGCAGGCAGTGTGGAGTTTCCGGGTCCAGGCCCAGGCGGCCCGGGTGCCGAGTTTCATCCCGTAGCTGGCGGCGAACCCGGCGACGTCGGTCTGGAAGACAGCGACCGTCGGGACATCGAGCCGTCGAGCGCAGGCGGCTCCCGCCGCACCGACCACAAACGGCGATGCGAGGTGGACGATGTCGGGCTGGAAGTCGGCCAGCTCTCGATACATCGACAGCGCCGGTACTCCGATCGGCAGCGAGCTGACCTTGGGAACCATCACCGACGGTAGGTATTTCACCGTCGCCCCCGACACCTCTGCCGGTCCCGATGCCTGCCGCCCCGACCGCTTCACCGACCACGGGATGTCGGGCGCGATGATCAGGACCTCATGTCCGTGGCGCTCGAAGTTCTCGGTCACCCGCAGGACCGAGTTCACCACGCCGTTCATGTTCGGGAGGAAGCTCTCCGCAACAATTGCCACTCGCACACAGCCAGTGTCGGACGTGAAGTTGTCAGGCTGTGTTCGACGCCGTGACGGGGGCAGAAACCGCAGATGAACGTCCATTGCGCTGCCTCCGGTTGATCTCGGCGAGTAGCACCATGATCCCGCCGATGACCAGCCACGAATACACGATTACCGACAATGCCGGCAGAATCGCCAAACTCGCGTGACGACCGGTGACGCGGACGAGTTCAGGGTCCGACTTCGAGTAGTCGACGCTGATGCGCTGACCCTCTGTCAGTCCACCGGGATAGAAGACACCGAGGCGTGGGTTGTGGAACATGCCGTCGGGTGTGGAGAAACTGACCGACGCCTTGGTCGGGCCGGCATTGACCACCTCGGCCACCGTGGTCGCCTTGTCGGAGTTGATCAACGCGTCGTTCCGGTAGGGTCCGGCAACCATGATCGCCATCATCGTGGTGATGATGATCCCGACCGTGAGCAGCCCGATCTGAACACGGCGCAGCACGGTCGGAGACATTCCGCCACAATAGTCACCCGGCAACGACACCCCAATTTCTCAAGCCACCCCCACCCCGCCGAGCGGGCCGAACGAACCGCCGAGCGTGCCCACATCACCGCCCAGCGTGCCCATATCACCGCCGAGCGGGCCCTCGTTACCACCGAGCGGGCCCTCGTTACCACCGAGCGGGCCCTCGTTGCACGCAACAGGACGAGCTGACGACAACTTCGGCACGGTCAACGGCCCGATGAGCACGGTCAACGGCGCGATGGGCCCGCTCGGCGGTTCGTTCGGCCCGGTCAACGGCGCGATGGGCACGGTCAACGGCGCGATGGGCCCGCTCGGCGGTTCGTTCGGCCCGGTCAACGGCGCGATGCGCACGGTCGGCGGTCCGATGGGCACGGTCGACGGTGGTGGTCAGAGGCGGGTTTTGATGGATGTGTGGAGGGATCGGAGTGTCGAGCGGTCGGTCCGGACTTCGATCACTTCGATGCCTTCGCGGGATTCGTTCAGCGCGGCGGGAAGCTCAGCAAGAGTCACCAGGCGGTGTGGGGTTTTGAAACCGGCGCAGACCGCGGCGAGGTCGGTCTGGTGTGGTGTGCCGAAGACCCGTTCGTAGGCGCCGAGGTAGTCGGGCCCGGAAAAGCGTGGGTCGCCCTGTTCGAGAAGGCCGAAGATGCCACCGCCGTCGTCGTTGGCGACAACGATCGTCAGCCGATCCGGACGTGGTTCGGCGGGACCGATCAGCAGGCCGGTGGCGTCGTGCACAAATGTCAGGTCGCCCATCAGCGCAACAGTGCGGACACCGGTCGCCAGTGCCGCGCCGATGGCAGTCGAGACGTTTCCGTCGATACCGGCGACACCGCGATTCGACAAGACGCGCACATCAGGTCCGACCCGACCTGCCAATGCAACGTCACGAATGGGGTTGGACGCCCCGACCACCAGTTGTTCGCCGGGTGCCATCGCCGCGCTGACGACCTTCGCGACGTGCAGACCGGTGACCACCTCGGTGGCATCGAGTTCCAGGTCGACGGCGTTGACGGCACGTTGGTGCGCTTCCGCACAGGTCTTGAGCCAGACCTCGTCCGCTTCCCCGACAACCTCAGCGCGCGACCCGGTGGCCAGCACATTGCCGGAGACGTCGGGCCAGCGTGGACCGGTGGTCAGTGCATACACCTGGACGTTCGGGTCCGCGAGCAGCGACGACACCTCGCGGTGAAGCGTCGGACGACCACAGATGATGGCTTGGGTGGGACGCAGCGCCGACAACGCCAGCGGATGCAGCGGGTTCTCAGGGGCCGGGGCGGTCGGCTCTGCCACCGTCGGCAATGCGGCCAATTCGGGCCGATGCCCGGCGCCGTGGCCGGAGACGACCACGGTCGGTTCGGTGATGTCGATGTCGACAGGGACGTCCAGCTTCCCGACAGCTGTCACGGTCCAGGGCGCACCGCCCGGCCGGCCGGAGAAGACGCCGAGATCGTCGCTGGGTGCGGTCCCCGGGTCCGGGACCAGCGGCTCACGTAGTGGAATGTCGAACTGGACCGGTCCGGCATTGCCGGTTCGGGCTCCGCGCGCCGCAGCGAGCACGCGCCCGGTCGCGGACCGCCACTGACTGTTGGTATCGAGATCCTGCTCGGCCAGCCCGAGACTGATCGCCGCACGCACCTGGGTTCCGAAGATCCCGAACTGTTCGATGGTCTGATTGGCACCCGACCCCAGCAGTTCATACGGCCGGTTGGCACTGATCACGACCAGCGGAATCCGGGCGTAGTTCGCCTCGAATACAGCCGGACTCATGTTGGCGACCGCGGTACCGCTGGTCATCACGATCGGGACGGGCTGCCTGGACGCCGCGGCCAACCCCAGCGCCAGATATCCGGCGGTCCGTTCATCGACCCGCACGTGCAGTCGCAGACGCCCGGCCGCATCGGCGGCATGCAGCGCGAACGCAAAGGGGGCATTTCGTGAGCCGGGACACAACACGGCTTCCCGGACGCCCCCGCGAATCATCTCGTCGACGATCACACGCGCCTGCAGGGTCGAAGGGTTCATTCCTTCAGGCTAGCGGCGCGGCAAAAAACCGGCCTCATGACGTATCCAACATTCGACCTCACTCCAACTTCACCCCCCTCAGCGGTCGTCGAGGGCAGATTTCCCTTCGCTGCTACTCAGGGGACCGTTTGTGACGGCGGATTCGATGGCGATCGGTCCGGGTGATCGACCGGATGTCGGCAAGTACCTCATCCCAGCCGTAGAGGACGTCGTCGTAGGTGATCCGCATGGTCAGCCACCTGTCCACCAACGCCTTGCGGTCGCGGCGACGATCATTCTGATAGTCCGCCAGAGATGTGTGGTGGGCTTTGCTGTCGCACTCGATCAACAACCTGCCCACGCGCAGGTCCACCCGCCCGACGTGAGAGATCCCCGGCTGGACCTCGACAGCGAATCCCGCTGCGCGCAAACGTAATCGCGTGATCGATTCGGTACCCGACTGCGACGACTGATCGCACTTGGCCATCAACTCTCGAAGCCTCACCGGCAGCACCCCCATCTGCGCCTGCAGGGTCGGCACATCCACTTCGGTGGTGTTCAGCACCGAATCACACACCACAATCCAGTCTTCGTCGCCAAGGCAGCGCGCCGCACACCCCAAGGCCACCGGGATCGGATCGACCGCTGTCGTGACCGGAACCGGCCGGCCGTAGCCCTGACAGGACCGACTCCCCGCCTTTTTGCCGTGCCTGCTGACACGCACGTGTACCTGCCCAGGACCAGGCGGAACCCAGATCTTGTGAAACCGCAGCGCCGACACACAACTCAATGCGCCGCCGCGTCTGACGGCCTCCGCAACAACCACATCCGCCACCGGCGTCGCGTACCAGCCTGGACACAGCATGATCAGCGAGCCCCGACTCAACCGCCGACGCAGACCGGACCGATCACACCCCAACTGCCGCAGCTCGGACGTGCTGAATACTCCTGTCTCCACGCGTATGAGACGCACCAGATCGTGCCACGGCTCAATGCCGCCACAATCGGTCCCGTGAACCCCTACCGAGGGTGCATTCCCCTCGGTGACCCCTGTCGGGGACGAGAATGACCACGCCTAGCGGCGCACCGTGTCGTTTCGGTCCGGGTGATCGGCCAAGTGGCTCAGAACCGGGATGCACAGCATCAACAGTCCGCGTTCGGTCTCGGTCAATCCGGCCATCGCCGCGGCGAGCCATTCGTCGCGCTGCCGCCGATCCTCTTCGAGAAGGGGCCCGGCGATGGTGGTCAATTCGACCATGACCCGACGACGATCCGTCGGGTCCGGACGTCGGGTGATCAGTTCCAGTTCTTCGAGCCGATTCAAACTCAACGTCAACGATTGCACCTTGACCTGTGCCCGTTCGGCCAGGTCGACGACGGAACTCGCACCGTGGCGTTCCAGGTCGCCGAGGAGGGCCACCTGTGTCATCGTCAGGCCATGTGCGGGCCGCTGTCGGCGGGCGCGTCGTGACACCGCGACCATCGCCTCCCGAAGTCGGGTGGCCTGCTCAACATCGATCGGCTGGGTTTCATCCCCGGTCATACCAAGACTGTACTTGTGTTCTAGCCGGATATCACCAGCTCGGCAGATTTAATTCACAAGAGTAGGATTGCCAAAGTGATGCGTTGGATCGGATTGGTCGGACTCACCACCGCGGCAACACTTGCTCTCTCCGCGGTGGGCATTCCCTCTGCGGCATTGTTTGCCGGGTTGGTGGTGGCAGCAGCGTTGGCGCTCGCCGGCCGGGCGCCGCTGCCCCGCGGCGACAAGCCGCCCATGCCCCGCGCCTTCGGACTGGCCGCACAGGGTGTGCTCGGCGTCTACATCGGAACGCTGATCTCCCCCGACACCCTCTCCGGCCTCGGATCGCACTGGCCGGCCGTGGTGGCGGTTTCCTTTGGCACACTGGCACTTTCAGTGATCGGCGGCGCCCTCCTCGGGCTCCATCGACAGGTGGATCCCCTGACCGGCTCTTTGGCCCTGGTCGCCGGGGGCGCTTCCGGATTGGTGGCGCTGACTCGCGAACTCGGCGGCGACGAACGGGTTGTTGCCGTCATCCAGTATCTGCGGGTCGCGATCATCACGATGTCCATGCCGCTGGTCGCGATCTTCGTCTTCGACAAATCGGTGTCCGACGGCGGCGGGGAGTTCGCCGGCAACACCGGAAATCAGTGGTGGGGCCTGCTCATGCTGGCGGTCTGCATGATTGCCGGCTACAGCCTCGGACACCTGGCCCACCTGCCCGCGGCCGGACTCCTCGGACCCCTGATCTTCTCCGTGGCCGGCCAGCTCCTCGACATCACCACGTCCGCCGCGGTCCCGATCATCTTGGTGCAGTTGGCATATGCGGCCATCGGCTGGCAGGCCGGACTCGGTTTCACCCGATCATCGATGATCGCCATCGGCAAACTACTGCCCCTCGCCACGGCCCTCATCGTTGCCATCGCAGCCGCGTGCGCCGGCATGGGCGCGCTGCTGAGTATGTGGACCGGAGAGTCGATGTTCGACAGCTACCTGGCCACCACACCCGGCGGGATCTACGCGGTTCTGGCGACCGCGTCGGCCACCGGCGGCAACATCGCCTTCGTCGTCGCGGCGCAGATGCTGCGGGTGTTGCTGATGTTGTTCATCGCACCATTCGCCGCCCGGGGCTATCACTGGTGGTTGCAGCGCCGCCACCAGGCGCGATCACGGACCCTCACCCCGGCAAGCTGAGCGAACCCAAGTCGGCAACAAGCGCGTTCAGTAGGGTCGGGTCATGAGTGATCGCGAGTTCGACATTGTTGTCTTCGGAGCGACCAGTTTCGTCGGTGCGCTGACGGCCGAATACCTGGCCAAGCATGCGCCCGCCGGAACCAAGATCGCATTGGCCGGCCGCAGCGAGCACAAGCTCTCGCAGATGCGGTTCGACCTCCCCGAACCTGCCAACACCTGGCCCTTGATCGTCGCCGACGCCGATTCACCCGCATCACTCGACGCGATGACAGCCCGCACGCGAGTTGTCTGCACCACCGTCGGCCCCTACCTGAAATACGGCGAGGCGGTTCTGGCGTCGACCGTCAATTCCGGCACCGACTACGTCGACCTCACCGGCGAGGTCCCCTTCGTCCGGTTGTCGATCGACAAGTTCGGCGACCAGGCGACCGCGAATGGTGCGCGCATCGTGCATTCATGCGGATTCGATGCTGTCCCTTCCGATCTCGGCGCCTACCTGCTGCACAAAAAGATCAGCGCCGACGGCGAGGGCACTCTCGGCGACACCACGATGATCGTCCGCAGCTTCCGCGGCGGCGTCAGCGGTGGAACGATCGATTCGATGCGGGTGATCGCCAAGGAGGCGTCGAAGGCCGAGACGCGGCGCACTCTCCTCGACCCGCACGCGCTGTCGACAGGTCCCGGCGAATACGCCGGCATCAAGCGCAGCGCCGAACCGAGCGACATGGCAATGGTGGACGCGTCGAAGGTGGATCCGAGCCTCAAGGGCACCCTGGCCCCCTTCTTCATGGCCAGTTTCAACACCCGCATCGTGCGTCGGTCGAATGCGTTGCTCAACAATGCCTATGGCGACAACTTCCGCTACGGCGAAGCGATGTACGTGGGCAGCACCCCGATCGTCTCGACGGTGATATCCGCGGCCGTCGCCGCCGGCACCGGACTCTTCCTCGGCGCGATGTCCATCGGCCCGGTCCGGAATGTTCTCGATCGACTGTTGCCCAAGCCCGGCGAGGGACCAAGCGAAAAGGTCCGGGAAGCAGGCCATTTCACCACCGAGACCTACACAACCACCACCACCGGCAAGCGTTACCGGTCGCGCATCTCCGCGAAGGGCGACCCGGGATACAAGGCCACTGCGGTGATGTTGTCGGAGTGTGCGTTGTCGCTGGCACTGAACCGCGACGAATTACCGCCGCTCTCAGGGATTTTGACCCCGGCCGCGGCGATTGGGGACGTCCTGATCAAACGTCTGAGCGCCGTCGGCTTCAAACTGGAAGCCGAACAGCTCACCTGATCCCACCCCTCCCCATCACAGGTCGCAATCGGTGAGCGGCGCCGTCTATAACGCACCCCACCAAACCCCAATGTCAGTCCACGGATCCAAGCTAGGTCCAAAGGGCGTGGTGTCCACCACCGAACCCTCATCCCAGGTCACCGCGCCGCTCGTTGCCAAACCGCGGAAATTAGCTGCGCCAGGTCAACTGGCCCAGCCGAGCACTTCCTGGTCGTCACGTTGCCGCAGGCCAGCGATCTCTCCGACGCCATCAACCGCCTAGGCAACTGCTAGCCAGCTACAAGCAGTAGTCATCACTCACGTCTATCGAGCGTGATGGTCGCATCGGCGGGCAGGACTGCGGAATCGTGAACCGACCGCATCACGGCCGTCGCTTTGGCGCCGATCTCGATCGGTGCACCATCCGTGCGGTAGACGACTCGACTTGTGAAGGCATACCGTGCGAAGAATGCAATTACCACTGTCACGAACTGCGCCAGAACCTCCCCGATTCCTAGCACCGAGACCGCGACCATCAAGAATGGCAACCGCAATGCGAACTCGAGGTTGTTGTACAGGAAGCACTGCGCGCCGCGTCTCCACGCGGTCGAAACCCGTCTATCTCGGAAGACAAACTTCTCACACAGGACGAAGTTCCACACGATGGACAGCTCAGTAGCGACAATGCTTGACGCAACGTAGTTCAGCCCAGCGCTTATCGCTGTCGCCATGACTGCGACGTTGACCGCAAGCCCCGATGCGCCCACGAGCATGAAGCTCAACGCGCTTCCGAACCGGAGGTTAGCAAGTTGCCAGACAAATCGCAGGCCTTGACGTATTGATGCTTTCGATTCACCCGCATGCCGGTCGGCAAACTCGAATGGAATCTCGATCACTCGCAGTCGATGACGGACCAATATTTCGAGCAGAATCTTGAACCCGATTGGCCGCAGCTTCGTGACGTCCAGCGCACCACGGCGCACCGCGAAGTATCCGGTCATTGGGTCGGTGCAATCACGAAGTCGCCTCGGAAAAAGCGTTCGCGCAAGCACCGTCGAGCTCGAAGACACTGCCTTCCGTGTTTTCGAGCTCAGCCCCGCCGCGTCCCCACCCTCGCCGCAGTATCGTGACGCCACTGCAACGTCGTAGCCGTCGAGCGCATTCAACAACCTGGGTATCGTGCCAGGGGGATGCTGCAGATCGCCATCCATGACCACGACCGTTGCGGCGCAGGTATTCTGGATCCCGGCCACGACCGCGCCACCCAATCCGCCCACGCGCTCACCTGGCGCGCGGTGGATCAGACGAATCGTCAGTTCGGAGCCATCCGCGACCCGCGAGATCACCTGGGGCGTTTCGTCGGTCGAATCGTCAACGAACAGGACCTCGGTTGATGCAAGTCTGCCCACCCCACGGAGCGTCGAGATGAGCTGCTCGACAAGAGGAATCACGTTCTCGGACTCGTTGAAGGTCGGTATCACTATCGCGAGCTGTGCCGGCATCATGGGATTCCTGCCAGCTCAACCTGCTCGAGGTCAGGCTCAATCCGGCGCAGTTCGACATTGTCGGCACCGGTTCCCCACTGCGAAACAACAACACTGTGCTGAAATGCAGCGCGAAGCTGGGGCTTGTCCAACGCTCGAACACCTCTACGCAGATCTTCATTCACGATGAGATAGTCGATGTCCTGCCACCCGCCGGTCAGGTTGCGATCCCTGGCTACAGGGTCGAGATCAAGCTTGTAGTACCAGATCGGACCGTTCCACCCGTCCGCATCCCAACCCATCTCAACCAGATTTGGCCAATACGAATCATCGGCAAGGATGCGCGTCTCTCGCGGCAGCCGCTGGCCGACATAGTCAATCGCGGAGTTGTAGGGATCGTTTTCGGTTGCGGTCATCGAATGAATGTGTCCATCCACCCACCCCGGGACCACCACCAGCGCGACCAAGCTGACCAGACCCGCAGCCAGAACGCGGCCCACCTTCATCCCCCTGAACCGCATAGCGCAGACCGCACTCAACGTTCGTTCACCCAACGCCGCCACACTTATTGCTGCGAATGGCAGTACGACTGAAATGAACATCACGGGGAGATAACCATCTGGCCGCAGCGCGATCAGGGTCAAGGTCAAAATGGCCAGTCCGATCGGACGTAGCCGGCGCGGAATCAAACAACAGAGACCGGCCACAACGCCCGCGATGGGAAGCAGTGGGTCGAAGCGCAGCCAATCGCCAACGGTCGCCCGGGCCAGACTGGTCGGATCCCACATCACGCCGGAACCTTCGCGGGAAAACAGCTGGAATTGGATGGCCTCGATCAACGAGACATGTCCCCCACCCGGGATGAGCTCACCATTCAGCAGCGCGGTCAATGGAAAGACCAGGACCACAAGCGCGAGCATCACGAAAGCACCGACGAGCGAAAAAACCCTCGTCGGCCGGTAGGCATATATCCAGATTGCCAGCAACAATGCCGGCACAAGTACCAGAGCGGTTTCTTTGGTCAGCACTGCAATGCCTAAGCATGCTCCGGCTGCGACATGCTGAAGTAGACGTTGACGACCCGATGTCGCCAAAACGAATGCACCTATGACCCATGGCAACTGGATGGTGTCCAGAAATACTTGACGACTCTCGAATACAACGAGAGGCGACAGACCCCAAAGCAGCATGGCCACGAGTGCTGCTGGTTGTCGGAGGCCAACGTTGCGCCCCAACCGGTAGGTCATCAGCGCGGTGGTCGCAGAGAACACGACCATCAGAATGCGCGCCATACCCATGGTCGGCTCAAATCCGAGAAAGTCCGGTATTGCGAGCAGGGCAGACAGCTGTATCCAACCGAGCGGCGGATGGTCGTACCAGTACGTGTAGTGCGCAAGCTCTCCGTGAAGGACAGCCCAACTCTGGGAGACGTACGTGCCCTCATCGTCGCCGTACAATGGCCAGTTCGCCGAATTGATCGCATGCGCCAACATGATGGCCACCAAGCCTATTACGACTGCGAGCCGCGACCCGCGAAACCAACCCCCTCGATCAGAGGGTGAATCCTTCACCACCAGAGTGGCATTCGCGATTGAGCCTTGCAATGCGGATGCGACCCGGGGACCATCGTCGACAGTTGTCATGCGATGCCATCCGCAGCGGTGGTCATTTGCATCTGCGGTATCAAGTGCGCGCCGACATGATCAGTCTTCTCCCAGCCGAAGTCGCCCGTCCGATACTTCCACAGGGCACGCAGCGCAGCGATCGCCAACAACAGTTGATAGAAGGGCGTCGAAACAACCAACCAGGCGTAGTCACCCGAACGAATTCGAAAGTTCAAGTCATGCCCGAACTCTCGGAGTATCTCGGCCTCGAAAGCAACGGTTAAGAGCGTCGGGATCAGCGGCAGGAAGGCGAGCAGTACCACCGGCACCGGCGAATCGGACAGCACCGCGCCAGCGATCGCCAGTGGCAGAACAATGCCGGCGAGCGCACATGTGTACTGCTGCATCAACAACCACCGCGCCCGCAGTCGATCGCCACGAGTAGGGAGGTCCTTCCATTTGCCCTTTGCGAGCACCTGCATGAATCCAAGTGACCACCTGGTGCGCTGCTTGATGAACGCCCGCGTCGAGTCCGGAGTCTCCTCACGGGTGACCAAAGCAGTGTCATACACACACACCGTCCGTTTGCCGAGAGCTGATAGCCGTACACCGATTTCACAATCTTCAGCAAGGCAATCGCCATCCCATCCGCCGACAGCCTGGAGCAGTGACCGCCGAATGAATACCGTATTGCCACCCAAAGGAAGAAACCCTTGGTCAGCATGCCCGTGGAGGCGGGACCTGAACCAGACCCGATACTCAAGGCAGTTTCGGAGGCTGAACCATCTGCTTCGAAGGTTGATCAGATGCACTGCGCCTTGGACAATGTCTGCGTCCTCAGCCTGGAAGGTGCTATCGATACGCGCCAGTAACTCTGGGGCAGAAAGACTTTCGGCATCCATGATGCCGACAACTTCCTTAGTGCAGTCGCGCAGTGAACTGTTGAGCTGGCGTGGCTTATTCTTGATCGGATCGTAGTTGATCGAAACCTTTACCTTCGAGTCGATCTCGGCAATGCGATGAGCATTCGCCACAGTAGCCAAATCGTCATCACCGACACTGATAACTACCTCGAAGTTCGGATGGCGCTGCGCGAGGAGCAATCTCACAGTTTCCGACATGACGTCTTCGCTTTCCTCCCGGCAAGGAACGATGATGCTGAAGGACATACTCGGCCGACCATACACGGGCCGCCCGATCGACTCAAATAACTGGGGGCTTCGCCAGGCATGCATCATCCACCACAAGGTAGACGTCGATATCAATGTCAACCCAATTGCAACAATCACTATAAGGAAGTTCAGGAATACCACGCTAGCTCCTAATTGAATATTCCATTCGGGCGGAAATTTAGAAACCGAGTTCCTGTCGAGTCAGACTTACATAAGCCGTTCCTGACGAGCGTTTCACCCTACATGTGGGCGCCAACGAATAGTCGCACATAAGCAACCTTGGTCGCGTTGCACAGCAGGAGTATTGTGAGTCGAATCACCACTCATGTAGTACCTTCATACCAACCGTCCACGTTGCGTACCAAGATTGGCGGTCATGAATTGATCGGCAGAGTCAGAAATGATCCTGACCTTCATTTCCCTGTTTCGCCGGGCAAACCCTTGGAGTGGTGGGGTCTCGATTAACGCCCGCACCTGCAGGAACTCTCAAAGAGTTGACCAAGGCTTCCTTCGAAGCAGGCTTCCGGGCCCGGAAGTGTGAACTCGCGCAACGGAACATGCACCAAAACGGTGGTTACCCCGATACGGGTTTCCATGCGCTGATCGAGGTGCCTCGGGACCGCTACGGTTCAATTGAAGAGCTGGCGTTGTGGACGAACGCAATTGGCGTCGACATGTCCGGCATCAAGCATGTGCTGGACATCTGGGTCCAGGCCAAGATCGGAGCTAACTTCTGTAGGCGTGTGCGCGAATATGGCCAACCGCAGCGTCCAGGATGTTCTGATCGTGCGCGGTGATGCACTCACCAGTTCCCGGAGTCGATCGAAGCGACCTGGCTGCGGGCCACGGCCGAAACCTCATCTGTACACAATGGTCTGGCCGGGATGGTCCTAGTGTTCACCACCCCGGGCAGAAGCTGTGCAAGCGTGTCACTTAGGAGGTCCCCATGAGACCCGTTCGCCCGTGGTGGTGGCCCGGTGCGGACTGGCGCAAGGCGCGCCACCACTGATTGCCGCGGTGACAGCCGAGATGAGGTCTTGGCACATCCCGCCGCAGCAGTCCGATCCCACAAATGATCCAATGCTGTTGCCAGCAAGCCGATCCACAGTTGCCGATCTCGACCGCGAAGGCAAACCCGATCAGTGTCAACACCCCACGCAGGTAGCTCACACGGGGCATTATCGGCATTATCGGGGTGAACTCACCGCCGGCTACATCTCGTCGATCGCCTAATCCAAACGCCTCCGCCGCGCCACTGTGGTGAGCAAAGGTAGGGACTGTCGCACCCCGCGTTACGCTGGCACTTGACGCGACGATCAGTCGCTCGCCGACTCCCCATTACCCAAACATCGAGCAACTCGGCCAGGGAAAGCAACCCATCAAAACAGCTGCCAACCGGACGAACGATCCAGGCCATTTCCACTTCCCGGCTAGACCACTGCGCGCCGACGACTCACCGACGGAATGAATGGTGTACGAGACAATCGCAACACCGCCGCGACAGCTGCGCCGTCTCCCAGACCAATCAAATCGTCGAGCTGTTTTGCCAAACCGATTAATTCGTCGCCTTTGCTTGCCGACACCGCATAGCACTCGTCGATGCCTTCGGCATACAGGAACGCCGGTGTGACCGGATGGACCGCCAGACCGAGATCCTGTGCACGAATCCAGAAGTCTTGCATCGCAATGCCGCCGCGCACGTACGCGTCGGCACTTCGATTGTCGATGATGACGATCGCAAGGCCCGACGACGTCATTACCCGCCCCTGTGCATCGGCCCCCAGCGCGGACCCGGCTCCCCAGGCGTCGAGGTGGGCCATCACATCCGGACGACGAAGCAGCGCGAGCAGCGGAGCCTGCTGCGGCATGAGTGCCAGGTCACCGACCTCGATCCCGGTGTCGGAAGCGGCATCCGACGCGGCGACGATCTCCGCCATCATCTCCGCCTGTAGGTCGGGATCCAGGTACCGCAGGCGTTCGGCCGCGCCGGCGATGACCCCGAACGCCGCGAGGGTCTCCGGATCGGTGATCAGCCGGGTCTGTACCCCGTCGGACACACCTTTCGACAGCGCGGACACCACGTCGTCACCGAGTTCGCTGCGATCACCGAACCCCCTATTGGTCCGACGCTCGAGCATCGCCCCCAACTGCACCGCGCGCTCGGGATCCCCGCCCGACCCGTAGTCGAGCCGGACCTCAACCCCGAGGCCGGTCCCCGTGATGGCCGTCTTTCCGAGCACGCCGGCAGCCGAGGCCGCGATCTTCATGTTGTGCAGCACCGCACCCAGTGCCACCGCCGACGCCCGTCCCCCGACATCCATCGTCGACAGCAGCGACACGTCCGGCACGGCCGTCACCCCGGTGTCGTCCGCATCAAAACGCCAGGGCTGCGCGTTACCCAGCGAAGGTGCCCGAGATCCGGCGTACACCACCGCATCTCGCGCATCGAGCGCCGCGAACTCGGCCCGGACATCGACCGCGACCCGCCGGGCGGGTTCGGCCGCGGGGACCGGTTCGGCCAGTTCGTCGAGTATGGAATCGAGGTCGACGCGAATACGGCCGGATGGCAGGGGTTCACCGCGGACGATCCGCCGGACGGCTGCCGCGACCGTCGCGCCTCCGAGTGCGACATCTCCGCCGAGTTGCGGCCAGGCAGACAACGTCCGGCCCATTTCGAAGACCGACGCCGCCATTCGGGCCGTCAATCGGTCGCCGTCGAGAATCTGTAGCGCGAAGGGCACTTTCTCGGCCGCCGACAACCCCGACAGCGAGGCCGCGTCGAAATCGCCGAGGAGACCGTGGAACAACGATCGATCCGGCTCCAGATCAAATCGTTCGACGTCGAGAACTCCGCCGTCGCTGGTTTCCATGATGACCGGAATACCCAGTGCGCGGGCCCTATCCCGGACCAGCACCTTCGCGTCGAATGAATCGCATTCTTCGATGACAATGTCGAGGCCGGACAGGAAATCGTCGACGGTCGATTCCTGAACCCCATCTTGATACACCCGGACTTCGAGATAGGGGTCGATCTCCGCGATTCTCCGGGCAGCGACCACCGCTTTGTTGAGGCCGATGTCAAACACCGAGCCAGGCACCCGATTCAAGTTCGACAGCTCGATGTCGTCGAAATCGGTGAGCCGCAAGTGGCCACACAAACCTTCGAGTGCCAAGGTATGTGCGACCGCGTGCCCGACGCTCAGCCCCACGACACCGACCCGCAAAACGCCGGCCCGATCCTGCTCATCGACCGTCAGCTTGTTGCGATTCCGATCGAGGCGCAGCCGCCGGTACCCGACCGGACCGAGCAGACGAATTGCCTTCTTTCGCCAGGGATAGTAGATCCAGCGCGCCGGTTCGTCGACAATTTCCTGGCCCAGTGGCGGAATCAATTCACCCACTGCCGACAATTGATGTTCCACGGAATCCAGGAAGTCAATTCCTGGCGTGGCACGCAGATTTTCGAGCCTGCTGTGCCCCTCCGGATTCTGGTCATCGAAAACCTCGACAACAGCCAGAGATTCATCAGCCTGATCGTTCACTACACCATCCTGAATCATTTTCGGGAACAAGTTTTTTTTGGGAATGTCACTCCGATCCCGAATGTATACGGCCGACTCGCATCACACATCCCATGAGTCACGCGCGCTGACCACGTCCTTCGCCGCTGGGAGTCCTCCGGCGGCCGAGTCGCCGAACACATCCCCCTCGCCGTACCCGGATGCTCGATACCAGACCAGCCTGATGTAGCGGGATCGCAACCGCATCGCTTTCGACGCCAACCGGAAGATACACGCACACATGGTGAAGAACGCCCCGATGCTGTCGGCCGGGATTCACCCTCACAGTTGACCGTCGTTGAGTGGAGCCGTCGTCTGATCGGCCGGGAAATCGCTTCGTCGGCGGATGAGTTCCAATACGCCAACGCGCCGTTCTGCGGCGACGATCTCCACCTGTGGTTCGCTGGGAGGACCCGGAATCCAGGTGACGGGCGAGCAATTCTGTGCGACCACCCGGTCACGTCCGGCGTCTTTGGCGGCATACATGCATCGGTCTGCCTCACGGGTCAGACCATCGATCAATTCATCGATGTTCGACCGACCGGAAGTCGACTGGTGCAGCGGCGCGTATACGGCGCCGATACTGATTGTGACTTCACATTCCGTCGCGACTCGAATGCGTATCGTCTCAGCGATGTCGACCAGCTGTGCCGGGCTTTTCGCAACGCACATCACCACGAATTCCTCTCCGCCGAAGCGGCTGATGATGGACTTTCGGTGAACGGTTTCGCCGATGACGCCGCCCGTGGCCACCAATACCGAGTCACCGGCCGCATGCCCGTAACTGTCGTTCACGGCCTTGAAGTTGTCGACATCGATCATCATGAACCCGATTGCTGACCGCGCTCGCAGTATGTGTTCGAGTAGTTCAGAACTCTGGTTGAGTAGACCGCGCCGATTGAGGAGGCCCGTCAACGGATCGGTGTCACCGAGTTTCACCACTTTCGCCAACACCGACCCCAACGACGTACGCAGCGCGGCCACCATGAAAACCGGAACGAATACGGTGGTGACAGCAGCGCCGGCGGCAACGATGGTCGCGACGGTGGAGGTCGCGTTGACAGTCGACAAAGTGACGGCGAGTGCCATCGCGACGATCGTGAACAGCACGACGATCCGACGCGACGAACCCATCGCCGCGATCGCGGGTATTGCCGCCAGCAACGCAACGATCGCGCGGGACGCCGCGGGGTCGGTGACGAGGTATGCCGACCACGCGATTCCCAGCATTCCGCCGAACCCGAGAATTGCGAATTGCCGGTTGGTCAGCCGGCCGACGTAAAGCGTGACTCCGAACGAGAACGCCGTGAACAGCCAGACGATGACGAGGTACTTGATACCACCCGGGATGATGAAGGTCGGCGCTATGAAAGCGAAGATCGGGAGCGGAAACGCACCAGCGGTGCTGATCAGCACCGCTGTGGACCGCGAATCAAATCTCTCGAAGAACTTGAAACTCACAATAAGAATACCAAGTCTCATGGGACTCGCATCCCTAGCGAGCAGAATTGAGCGCAGTAGGGCACGAACACGCTGATCTGCAGCTTGCCGAGGTCAGCAACACTGCAGGCCTCAAAAAAGTTGAGACATTCCTCGAAGAAGTCTAGCCACCCGACAGACGTTGGGCCCATCGAAGGCTCAGATTGGTACGTTCACAACTTGATCGACTGCCACCAAAACCCACCGCCCACCACCGCTGGAACCCAGATCACCGGAACTGGTCGGACTGCCGACCGCGGAGTTGCTCGGCCGTCTCCCAGCGAACCGTGGATCAGAACATCCAGAGATGCGTGCGTGCGGGTTCAGCGGTTCTCGCCGTCGTCGTCGGCGTTCGAGCGAAGGTTTGGACCAGTCGCCGGCGAGCCACACCGGATTCGTACGATCGAGGATGGGATCGAACTGTCTGAGCGACAGTCCGTCTCAGCCTTGCTCGAAGCGGAGTCGGACCCCGTGCGGTACCCGACTGCCGAGCCGACGCCGGACCTCCTCGACATCGACACTGTTGTCCACCTGCACCAGCAGGCGTGCAGCAGTCCGCGTCGGGTCAACCCGCGCGGACATCACCCCGGCCTGCTGCACGATTTCCATGGACAGCCGGCCCAACTCGACCGTTCGCCCGTTGACGACGCGTAGATCACCGCGGTTCCCACAGAACATGATCCCCGAGGAGTCAACGGAGGCCACGAGCTCCGTTGCGATCGGTGAGACGCGGCCGAGGAGTTGCACTCGGCCGCGACGTCCGAACGGCACCGGTTGATCGAAATCGTCGATGACCTCGGCACCGACGATGTCCTCGTCGATCCCGGCAATTGCTGCGAGTGCCTTGGGCGATGTCGGGCTGTCCCAGGTCACCGGCCCTTCGCGTCCGGCGTCGTCAGAGATCTGCTGATGAATCCGTACTTCGTCGGATGTCATGAAAGGAACTTCCGAGAACGCCTGGCCGGGGTCATCGGAGATCGACTGCAACCATGATTTGAGCCTGGCGATGTGTTGATCGGCGAGAATCCCGTCGTACACGCGTGGGTTCATGGACAACTCCACCCGCACGTCGCCGACCCCCGTAGGGGCCACCAACACCGAGACATCTTCCACCGGCCCATGATTGAGTATCTCGATCCGGCAGGGGGCGCTGCGATCGGGCACCTCGATCTCAAACGGGAGGATATTGACGATGGGTCCGTGCAATCGACCCGAATGCCACACAGCCGGTACGGCCTCTCGGAGCACCTCCGAACGCTGCGGTGGCTTCCGGGACAAAGCCATCAATTCCCGGCCAACCCGATGTGCGAGCTCTTTCGGACTCGCGGACCTCGATACTTCCACCCGCAGCGGCAAGACCGTCATCAGCATCGCGGGGGTACGTCGTTCGACGTGATTTCTCCGATTCGAAACTGGCACCCCGACAACGGCTTCACCCATTCCGGTGAAGCGAGCAACGTAGGCCGCGATGGCCGCGATCATCAGGCGGGTCCAAATCTGGCCGTGACGACGCACCCCGGTCACAACGAATTGCCTGTTGATGGGAACCGGAGCGGACGAAGCTGTCTCGTCCGAAAACGACACACAGGCCGGTCCTTCCGCAAGGTAATCGGTCCACCGGCGCACGTCATCCACATCCGGTATGCGTACCGACGACACCAATTCCCGGAGTGACCCGAAAGGAGCTGCCGGCACAGGTTCCCCGCGCTGGTGTGCCATGTAAACAGCAACCAATCGGCGTTGAAGCAATGCCGCGCCGTAACCGTCGATCACCATGTGATGGGCGATCGCCACATATGCAACGCGGTCGTCCACAATCGCCACGGTGTGGCGCAACAAGGGTGACCCCACCATCACGAACGGCACCATCACCGCCGCATCGAGCCAGGCTGCGAAGGCGGTCTCAGGTGCGGTGTGGGTTGAAAAATCCAGCATTTCAATCTCGTCGGCAATGTTCAGATCAACGGTCTGCGTCCATTCGCCGTCGGAGTCGATCCCGAGAACCACATTGACCGCGGACGCCTCCCGGCACACCTCGGCTGCCGCCGCCCGCACTCTATCTGCGTCGGAGGTGCCGGCGAACCACACGACCATCGCGATCGAATACGCCGGGTTTCCAGGTTCGGAGAGCTGGCCATTGCGCATCCCGAGCTGAGACAGCATGAGGGGGTAGACAGAGCCATGCTCGTCACCGCTGTCGCCACGCGGTCCGGCGGCGGTAGTGGCCACCTCAGCACCCACGCTGGGTGAGAGCACGAATCCAACCCGCCGTTTGATAGAACCAGCCGGCCACGACGTCGACAATTGACGGTTTCTCGGGGTAATCCGTCATCGTGATCGAGCCTCCGAAGCATCGGCCGAGAATATAACGTGCGCGCGAAATGTGTGCCGTCGTGGTGACCACGATGATTCTGTGCCACCCCCGCTCTTCGGACAGAGCCCTGATTTCCCTGGCCTCCCCCCTGGTGGTCCACGGATCCGGCAGGAAACACGTGACTCGCACAGTGGTCCGGGTCGAGCAGATCCTTCGCATTCGGGAATCATTGACGCCCACCGAGTTCGAGATCACGACTTCTGGTGCCAAACCATCCTCCGCCAATTGTATTCCGTATTCGAATCGCTCATAGGGGGTTCCACCGAGCACCACAACTGCGTCGGCCGGCGTCAGGGAACGTTCGATCCCAGGGTTGACGTACACCGTGCTGATGACCATCGCCGATGCGACGCAAATGATCCCGATCAAGGTGGCCAATACCGCGAGCCGAGAGCGCACAGAAACCGAGGGGAGACGTGGCACCATCGGTCCGGATCAGCGCGGCCTGGTCATTCCGAGGTCCTCAGTTGTGAGCTGGCCCGACCCGTTCACAACCAAACGGAAGTACCGTCCGTCCGGACCTCTCAGAACCACCCCGGCTCCGGCATCCTCGGAAATCCATGCGCCACTGGCAGTTACCCCAGCGGTTACTCGGAACCCGTCACCCTGGAACTGCAGAATGTCGGAATTCTCGTTCGACTTCCTCATCACCACCGGTGACACAAAAGTACTTCCGGACTCCACACCGCGACCGATCACCTTCCAGTTCTGCGGAAACAACGACACCGGCACATCGAAGGCCGAGCCGGATATCAAGTTGATCGCGGTTCCTTCAGGACAGTTGGTCGAATCGATCCGGATCTCTTCGGGATTGGAGCCGGCATCAGGATCGAGGGCGACATTCGCAAGATACGGCTGTCGGCAAGCCCGCAGATCCAAGCAGATTTCGCGGGCGGCGAGTTTGGCGTTGATGAGTCCGAACTGCGAAGGGCCGCCGGTCGATCCGCCAATGGAGATCGCCGTCGAACTTCCTTCAAACCAGACGTTTGTGAGCCACCAGTCGTTGGCTGCACCGTCGACAATGAGATGGATGTCGGTGGTGTTGGGGTTGTTGTCGCTGACGAACTCGACATTGGTCAGCGATAGGCCGGCATTGTGGTCTGAGCCCGTCCCAAGCACCCCGATCCGGTTGCTGGTGAACTTCGACGAAGTCACATAATTCTGAATGCACTTGGACGTCAGGCCAATTCCGAAGTTGTTGATATCACTGTTGATGAAAGCGGTGCCACCGCTGTTGCCCGACAGAACAACACCACGCTGCTTATCGTACTGCGGGTAGTTATCGCCGCTATGATTGCCGCGGATCACCACCGAATCGAACGAACAGCGAAATGATTGCGAAATCGACAATGCGGTGGAAGATTCGCCGGTGACAAAAATGCCGATGCGCTTGAATGCAATTCGTTGTTTGCCATCGATCTCAATCAGAGTTCCTGATCCCTCGTACACGATCACCGACAGATCACCACCGTCGCCGATGACAGTCGCGAAGCTCGGCAGTTCGGGCAGCTCGTTGACGAGATAGGTGCCGGAGGGCACGTACAACACCAGACGATCGTCGGCGCCCTCGCATGCAGCAGCAAAAGCGGCCGTGTCATCAGCCATGCCGTCTCCGATCGCACCGAATGCCTTGACATTACGGGCGTTCGGCGATTCCGCGAGGTCAGGAGATTCCGGTACGGAGGCCGGCGCATCGTCATCGGATGAACACGCAGCGAGCAACGGGATCGCAGCGGCCGCAGCCACGGAGCCGGCCAACAAACGGCGACGATTGACTGATCCGCCCGAGGCCTCGGCCTCCGCGGGAGGCCCACCGGAGGCGGCGACCTGCTCGGCCCCTCCACGTCTGATGTTTCTAATCATTTCGTCCGCTTCCGTCGGCCCACTCCAAGATCGGAACGCGGACGGCCGCACGAACCCCCGAATGGTATGCGGTGTGGTCACCGACGTTGGTCTCCACGATACGTGGTGTATATCCTGACCGCTGGAGCCGTTTGAGTCCCTCTGGTCCCCTCTGGCTGACAAACCAGTCGAAATCATGCGGAGACAAAACAACGGTGGTGTCGACGTCGGCCCGAACCACTGGACCGAGCAACACTTCCGGAACCTGTGTGATCCCGCGCATCCCCAGCAAACGCCACATCCGGTAAGGCAGATTCTGCTGCAGAAACGACTTGACCCGCGCCCGCGGTGTTTTCTGCCACTCCGGATCGCTTCGTGGCACACCGAGATCGGACGGATCGATCTCGCCGGTCATTGCGCTTTTGCGCCTCCATGACCATGCGATCGCATTGATGAGGACCACAGCGCCCGTGCCGATCTCGCGTGCCACGTACGCCGCGTACCAGGATCCCGAACAGACTCCGGCAACCAACATCCCACTCGGCTCCGCACATGCCAACCGACCGATTTCGACTGCTTCCGCGATCGCTTCACTGGTATAGATTCCGGGTGACTTCGCACCAGGATCACCCGATTCCCCGACGCCGGTGCGATCCCATCGAATCGCCTGACCACCGTGTGCAGCAACCTCCCGAGAGAGTTCCACCCATTCGCGATTGGGGCCGATATGGGTGTCATTGGCGGTCGAGAAGAGTACAACGGTTCGGGCCGGTTCGGACACAGATCCCGCAGGCGACGCCCGGATGGCGAAAACGCCCTGCTTGCCCAACCTTTCGATTTGCTCTCTGATCCGGATGCCGTTGGCACAGTCAAACTCCGCCACATTTCGGATCTCGGGCTCGGCGCCGAACGTCGATCGGGTCGTCTTCTGATCAATCCACGTGGCGATGCCGGTCACAGCCTGCCTCGGGATCGAAACAAGGAAGCTCGACGGCTGCGAGAACGCCTCCATCGCCTCGACCGTGATCACAGAGGCGGAGGTTCGCTCCACCATCGCAGACACCCGGCGATCTGTCGATTCCGGCCGCCTGACAACCAGCCAGTCCTTGACGCCGTCCGCGTCGCCGCGGATGTCGAGATCAGTGAATTCCTTTGCCGCCCCTGCCGAGAGGCTCGTACCGATCAGCGGGACAATGTCTGAATCTGCGCCGATGTCTTCGCTACCAACAGTGAGCTTGTAGAGACTCTGCTGCTCACGGATGAATGCACGGCCACGGCCAACGGGATCCCAGTACACGACATTGCGGATCGAGTCTATTTGGTCCACAACACTTTCGAGGATAAGAGAACCGGCACGCAAGCCAACTGCCGTGATCTCTTCTGCGCCGCACTCATGCGCAAAGGCCACCGCATGCCGCACGCTCTCCTTCCATCTGGACACCGAATCGACCCGGACCTGTGCATCAGATGAGTCACCGACGCCAAGATAGTCGAAGCGAATTGCCATGATCCGAAGCGCCGCGAGTGCGTCCGCCAGTAAACGCAGACCCCGGAGTGTGTCCCCTTGTTCCTTGCCCAGCGAACCGCACAAGATCGCCGCTCCGCGCACACGCCTGTCGGCAGGGAGGTGGACGGCACCGAAAAGGGGGCTTTCTTCTGGCCCGAAGAATGTTGGCAGCTCTATCGTCTTCACACGATTTCCCTGGGTCATCGGTTCAGTTCTCTGGGTTCGACGCTTTCAGTGGATGAGGCCGCGCCGTTACCCTGATCCGTCTGGTTTTCAACGTCGTCCGGCGCCGGTGTGGCCAAACCGATCGGATGGCCGGTGTCAGAGTTCGGGACAGACGACCGATGAACGCCCGCAGTACTGCGTCGCCTCCTCGTGATCCGGGTCCACAACGAACCTCCTGATCCCGATTTCGCCACCTCTCCGGCCGTCACGTTATCGCTGACCCCGACGCCGATACCGGCTGTTGCCACTTCGATCAAACCCGACGCCACTGAATCCATCTCGGACGCATCGAGACCACCGAGTTGGACTACCAGAACAGCGACAACCGGATGCTGTGCGGCCGAAGTGATCTCCGGAGACCCATCGAGCTCCCCCATCTGTACGACAACGAAATCCGCGATCTCCTCCAAGGTATCGAGCACCTTTCCGAACCGCGGAGAGGCGATCAGGTTGACCGATGACTCGTCGACCAGGCCCGAGCCCATGGTCCGTAGATCGCTGGTGTCAGACCCGCTCAGGCAGTCGATGGTGTTGACCGCACCGATCAGAACCTCGCCCAGACCGGGGCCCTCGCCAGTGGCCGCCACTCGGCCGAACCGGGCGTCCACCAGAATGGTTCGTCGTCCGGCCTTGATCAGGGTGGACACCAAGGCATTGCCAACCGGGGCGGAATCGGCGCCGACCCCCGTCACGAAGACTGTCTTGACCCCACTGACTGCATTGGCCGCAAGCACATCGGTTCGCACCATCCGCATCTGTGCGTCAGCCGGATGGCCGGCATTCACCGGACCGATCACCGGTATGCGCAGGGCGCGGGACGCAGCATCCGCAGTGAATACGGTCCGAACGGACCGATCACGAACAAAGGCGATCAGGGTTCCCAGCGCCAACCCGGCAACGAGGCCGGCAGCGGCATAGAGGAATGTGCTCGAACTTACTGCAGTGCCTTCAGATGGCGGATCGACGACCGACAAGCTTGCGGCCGGATTTCCGCCTCCCGGCGGGGATTCGAGGCGACGAATCAAAGCTTGCAACTGTTCGTCGACAGCCGCATTCAGTGCGTGCGCCTCATCAGCCGACGCCCCGGTCGTGGTGATGTTCAACAAGACCGTTCCCGGCGGATACCCGACAGTGATCCGCGCCCCGATCTCGGCCGGCGTGGCATCGAGGTCCAGTTGATCGATGACTGCCTGGGTCACGGCCTCCCCGTTCGCGAGCGATGCGTACGACACCAGACGCTGTTGGGCGGCCTGAACCGATTGGAAGGCGTCATTTGATCCCGGAGTGGTCTGGATCGACACATACATCTGGCTACTGGAGGTGTAGGTGGTCTCCTGAAGTAAGGAGTACCCCGCGCCCGCGATGATCCCTAGCAGCGCGCACACGACGACGATCCGCCAGCGCCTCCGGGCGATCGCGAAATATTGGGTCACGCCCATTGCTCGGCCCTCTCTCTGTTTGGTGCCGTCGCCTGCACGTGAGACAAGCTGACCTCGGCCGGCTCCCGACGCACTCTGATCCGGTTACGGCATTCGATGACAACGATCGACAGAACCCAGACGACGACGGCACCCTGTAATCCTTTGCCAAGCGTCTCGGTGATGCCGAGTGCGCCACGTTCGAATACCGTCGGTACGGCAACCAGGCTGATGCCGAGCGCTATCAAGAATATGAAACGCGACTGCAGCATCTTCGTCACGGCGACCAAGACCGCCAAGACGAACGCACTCTCTATAAGTACGCCCAAATAGCCACCTAAAAGCAATCCTTCGTTGATATGACCCTCCGCCAACGAAACACTCACGTTCCGCATGTCCACAGACGAGCCCCGAACCTCTTGGGCCCACCGGGTACCGGACTGAAACTTCTCGATCCCGAGCTGAGAGGGGAGCAAATTCTTGAACATGTTCGTAACCGCGAAGTCGGGGCTGATCCAGCTGCGGCCGTTCATGTAATACACGTCCGTCGACGCCTCGAAAAGATCAAAACGCCGAATGATGCTGAGCAGCGGTTGGACCGGCGCCGGATACGCCGATGCGACGAGTGATGAGGCCATCTCGTCCGCTGCAGTGACTTTGAACGACTGTAGCCAACCGAATGCCAGACCGACGCCGACGGCGCCTGCCCCGACCGTGATGAGTCGGCGGCGGGTGAACCCCTCGATCGCGAAGCGGATGGCGATCGCAAGGGCGGCGCCGAGCATCGGTGTCTTCGACTCGATCATGATGCCCCAGACGAGTTCGCCGATCAGAAGAGGCAGGAGTATCGCCACCGTGGCCCCACGGCGCGACGATCGGTAATAGATGATCAGGCCAAGTGCACCAAGGCTTCCCACTCCCGCCAGAACATCGAGGTACGGGTTCGAACTCGAGACATCACCCGCGCTACCGGCCGAGCCGGTGGCGATCGACGTGAGTCGGGCCAGCAAACCGACGACGTAGGCCACTGCAAGGGTGGGTACCAGGTTCGAATTCGACTGCCAGCCTGTACGTTCAGCTTCCGATACAGCGATTCCCGCCTTCATTCTCCGATGGCAGGCTACGTAAACGGCGACGACGACCACGTAGATCCAGATGCCCACCGCGACCGGATGCAGTGCATGTGCAATTGCGTACGGATATCCCAGTTCGGACAGCCGCGGATCCGCGATACTGTCGGCGTACTGCGGGGTGGGATTCACCGACAACTGCACCAGCGGCCGCAGAACAAATGACAACGCCCAGTAGACCGCCTGCGCCAGGAGCAGAACCCGGACGAGGACCGGCGCAAAACACGCGACCACGATCAGCGCCAGCAGTGCGAACACCACCAGCAAAATTTGCGACTGCGGTGAGAACGGTTCAGCAAACATCGGCGAGAATCTCTCGTGCGCGATCGACATAGCGGTGGCCGCCCCCGGCGATCCGGCGGTAGCCGGCCTCGGCGATCGCGGTGACTTCGGCGGGAGACCGGGTGCACCGATGAAGCTGTGACTCCAGTTCCGCCTCGTCCGAGAAGAGCAACGCCTCGGTGCCATCGTCGAGAAGTTCGAGGTGTTCGGGAGTTCGTTCTCCCACGAACAAACCGCCGGCCGCGGGGACCTCGAAGGTCCGGCACGTGTGGGTGTCTCTGTTGTCGGAATTGAGTAATATCAGGTTCGCCGTCACCGGCGCGATGGCGACCGAAAAATCCTGACCGTATTGGGGCCCGGCCACTGTTGCCGACGATTTGAGCACGAGAGGGTCGCGCTGCCAGCCCGGTCCGGCCAGGTACATGTTGCCGCGGA
This sequence comes from Williamsia faeni, assembly GCA_003202005.1. Lineage (GTDB taxonomy): Bacteria > Actinomycetota > Actinomycetes > Mycobacteriales > Mycobacteriaceae > Williamsia > Williamsia faeni. Next base: position 239,553 of record QJJF01000001.1, read on the forward strand.
ACTGTTTGGCGAGCCGATGCAAAAGGTCGACGCGGTCGGGTCGGCGCGACCCGATGAATCCGACTTGGAAGCGCCTGGTCGTGCGTGCAGCACACGGCAGGTGCCAGGCCGGATCGTAAGCGCTGAGCACAAAGGTCACATGCTTACCACCACGCTCGATGATCTCCGGGACGTTGTGTCGCTTGGTAGTGACGATCGAATCCCATCGCGATTCGGACGCCAGGTACTCCGGTGTCGTGTTGTACGGATTGGAGACGTCGTCGGCGCTGTAGTGGACGTGCAAACCTGCAGGTACGTTCAGCAACCGACCCTGGTCGAGGTGAATGGTCTTGTAGCAGAATAGAATATCCGGTTTGATAACAGCGGCTGCTGTCTCGATCTCGTCCTGGACCGCTGCAGTGGTCCAGGACGCGCGGCGGCCACTCACCTTCGCGTACAGCCACGGTGGGCTCAGCCGCGTCGGCAACGTCACCCGACTCGAGTCGACCACGTCGACCACGTGCCCGGCCTGTCGGAATCCGTCGGCCAATGAGCGGGCGTTGCTGCCGACCCAGTCGTCGCCGACAAAGAGAATTTTCACTATGCACCACCAGATTTCGCTGTTCCGTGCTGCAACGACTTCTCAGTCCCACTGTTTTCGGGACGCACCAACGGATGCAGTCGAATCAGGTGTCGGACCCGGAGCAGATAGAAGCAAGCGACAACCGTTTCGGCGACCAACATCCCGGTGACCACCGTCCACACCGAATGGTTGTGCAATGCGACTCCCAGGAAGATCAGAATACAAGCGGTGCCGATGAGCGAGCCGTAGAGCACGCCGCGCGCGTCCCTGCAAACCGGTAAGACGGCGGTGGTGACAAACGATGCGACGGCAGTGCCGGGCAGGATGAAGGCCTGCAATTGCATCACCGGGACCGCAGCCCGAAAATTGTCGCCAAAGACGAGTGGGATCGCGAACGGGGCGACGAGCGCGAGAGCGACCGCGAAGACCACTGAGAGTAGGAACACCCCGAGGATGCCCCGCCGGATTGTGTGCCAGAAATCGGCGGCCTGCCGCCGGGCTGCAAAGCGGGGCAACAGGCCGAATCCGATCGCATCAAGCATTGACGAGGCGGCCTGCACCGGGCGATCACTGGCCGAGAAGATCCCGAGCGACCGCGCCGAAAGGGAAAGCGAGAACAGTGTGGCCACGCCCTGTTCGTAGGTGTTCTCAAGCATCCGGGAGGTGAGTACCGGGATACCCATGCGCACCATGGGACCTATCGCTTTCGGGCGCCGAGGCATCCCGTACTCACGAATGGTGGAGGTCCAGGTCCACACCACGGAAACGAGACTCGACCCGGCGAGACAGAACATCGCAACGTACGGCGTTCGTACATTGGGCAGGATGGCGACGATCAACACAAGATAGAGCACCCTCCCGCACATCTCGATGATCATGAGACGACCGAAACGGGCCTGCCCCAGGAGAATCCAGCCTTCTCCCATCGCGGAAACTCCCCCACAAACCAGACCGACCACAACCATCCGTATGTGCGGGTGGGTGTCGAACACCAGCACGACTGATGCGATGCAAACGATCACGGAGAGAATGCCGAGCCGGATCGCCAGATAGTTGCCGCGTAACGAGCGAACGTCTTCATCGCGAAGCTCAGCGGCAAGGAACGTCGTAATGCCCATGTCGATGAGGAGTGAGCCGAGAAAATATGCCGACATCCCCACCGCGAGCAGGCCCACACCGTCTGTCCCGAGCGTTCTGGCGATGAGCGGAAGCGTCACCAGAGTGATCAGATATTGCCCGTACTTACCGAAAGTCACATAAGCGATGTCACGAACCAGTGCAAGCTTGGCGAGTGTTCGTGAGTTACCGCCCGGTTTCATTTTCAGTCCGGTCGGATCGCTCGGATCAGCCATTCGGGCGCCCTCTGACGAGATTCGAGGACGGTGCACGAAGAAACCCGTCGACAGTGGCTGCGGTTTCCTCGACGGTGAATCTGGCAACCGTCGATCGCGCCCGCTCCGCAAGTTCCCATCGAAGCACGGGGTCACCTATCAGGTTGTCGAGCGCCTGCGTCAGGGCTTCGATGTCGGTGGGGTCGACGAGGAGCCCGTCCACGGCGTCGGTGACGATTTCCAGCGGTCCGCCGGCATTCGCGGCGATCACCGCGCAGCCCGCCGCCATCGCCTCCACAATCACCTGTCCGAACGGTTCGGTCGTTCGCGAACAGTGCACCGCGATGTCTGCGTCGGCAAGATAGGTCGATGGATCGGATACGTGGCCGGTGAAGGTCACCGAGTCGGTCAGTCCCAGTTCCGTGACCAATTCGGCCAGTTCACCTCCGAAGTCCTCGCCGAAGTGCGCGCCGCCGACAAAGGTCGCCTGTGGTTTGAACGCCGATCGGGCGAGCGCCCGCAAGAGCAGGTCTTGGCCCTTCCACCTTTCCAGGCGCCCGACCATGACGATTCGGACCTGGTCTGGTGGACGTTGTACGTGGACCGCCACGTCGACAGCTTCCACTCCCGGATACGCCACGACCGACCGCTTTCGATAGGTCATCAGGGACTGCAACGTCGAATTGCTGTTTGCGATGTACCCCGAGCTCACCGACCAGCCCAGAAACCGCAGGATGGAGGCCATCGCAGTCCCGAAAAACTCAGATGAAACCCGATCGTGCACGTGCCAGATGACCGGGACCCGCGCCCGGCGGGCAGCGACCGCACCCATCAGCAACGCTTTGGTCGATTCGGCGACGACAACAGTGGAACCACTCGTCCGGATCACCTCACCGATGTCCCAGCCGAGCCGGACCATTTGCCACGCCCCGGACAAAATCGCGATACGTGCGCCACCAATCGTCACTTTCGTGCTGTCGAACTGGCCGGACACCACGCGCACCGGCACCCCTCGTCTGCTGAGTTCGGCGACCATCGGGCCATCCTGAGTGAACAGTACCGTTGAGGTCACGCCCATGCTCCGCAAAGCGGTTGCCAGGCGGACGGTGGCCAGTTCGGCACCAGAAGCGGCCGCGGTGTGCGAGAGAAAGGTGATCGCGGGTTCGCGGACGGCCACCGATCGACGTCCGATCACGAATCAAACCTGGAGTAGGCCTTCAGGTGCCGATCGACACATCGATCCCAAGTGAATTCGGCCGCACGGCTGCGGCATTCAGCGGCAGACGGACGCTCACCCTTGATCGCCCGGACGAGCCGGTCGGCGATGGCGACAGTATCTTCGCTGGGAACGATCAAGCTGTCGTCAAATCCCCGCACCGAATCCGGTAGTCCGCCGGTATCGGTGACGATCGGTGCACGGCCTGCGGCCAATGATTCGAGTGCTATGAGTCCGAAGCCTTCGAGGGCCCGGGTGGGAACGACCGTGACGGTCGCCTGCCGGTACGCATCGGCCAATTCGATGTCGGATGCGTTACCCGCGAACGAGACAGACTCTCCGCAACCGGTGCCGGCGGCCTGTTCGCGCAGTGCCGCACCTTCGGTGCCGGTGCCGACGATCAGCAATTCGGCGTCGGGGATCTCGGCACGTACCGCACCCCAGGCGTCGATCAATACGTCGATGCCCATCCGGCGCTCCAGTCGCCGTACGCACAACACGATCGGGCGGTCCGCGGATGGTTCGTCGGTGGCCAGTGAGAAGCGTTCGAGGTCGACACCCGGCGGGATCACCTCGATGATGGCCGGATCGACCCTGTAGTCATTGACGAGGAGGTTGCGCACGTACTCCGTCAACACCACAACCAGATCGCTACCGGCGTACCTCCGACGTTCCCAAAGATACTTGGCTCGAACCGCCGCTGCGTTCTCTCCGCCGACCGCGCTCTCCGCCGCCCACGGTCCGTGAAAATGAGTGACCAGACGGGTTCCCCTGCGCCGGCCCAAGACTGGCGGTCCATATAGCGCGAAATGTCGATCGACGATGGTGCCAGGTCTCGGGCTGGGCGACATGGATGCCCGCACGCGCGACAATGTCGAGCCGGTCGGCGCGCCCCAGCTGTGGGCACCGGCGGGAGGCCGGCCGAACGCAAAAGCAGAGACGTCAACACCCTCGGTTGCGATGAGTGCCTGCGCGAGATCGGTGAAATAACGGTTGAGCCCGCCGCGTGAGGTGCCGAACCACTCAGAACCGGCCATCTGAATATCCATGGACATCCGACGCTCACTCACGTGAGATGCGCGCGAACCGGCGCAGGCCACCCCGTGATGTCGAGACCGAACGTGCGAAGCATCGCCAACGCGATGCGCTCCATCCCGAAGCCGACACACGCGCTGTGCGCAACTTCTCCGCCGGCTGTGGTGATCCCGAATGCCTCGCCAAAGTGGTCTTGGTGGCAGTTACACGACACCACAGCGGTCCCGTCATCGAGGTCACCGTAAAGCCGGACAACCAATTCCGTCTTGAGGTTCTCCTCGCGCTGTCCCGCAGCGAGAATACGACCGGCGCGCCCGAAAAACGGGTCGTTCGCCGCCTCTTGTCTTGCCGTGAGTCCCAATTCGGCCAGCACGTCGAGCCCACGCCCCACCCACTCGTCTCGGTGGGCTCGAGCTTCCGCCGGCGTCCCCACACGGACGAACTCGTGCATCCGGAATGCCTGCATTCGAGCGGGGTCCACTGCCGGCTCGTGGCGAAAGCAGAATCCGTAGACGTCGAGCAACACACCTTCTTCCGAAAGTGTCTTTGGCAGTGTCGAATAACTCGGGTGGCAGGCTGCGGACACCAACATCGTTCCGGCGGATTCGAGATGGTGATCCCAGTCCCGGCCGGCCTCGCGATCTGCCAGCAGCGATCGATGGTCCTTGTTGTCCCCGGTGAACGTCGAAATCGCACCGGTCAGATTGGGGAAGGACGCGATGTAGTCGGTCTTCTCGAATGCGTCACGGGGAAATACCGGCGGAAACCGTAACTTTCGCGGACTTGCACCATAGGCTGCGACACCGGCTTTGACGACCAGTCGGTCTATGCCGTCGATGATCTGTTCAAAATCCGAGCTACGGCCGTACAGGCCATCGATTCCGGTGGGGATCAACAGCTGGGCTGCAATCAGTTCGTCACGAAACCTGGCCCGTTCCCGGTCGAGATCGCTTGCCCTGTCATCGGTTACGGAGCCCGAAATAAACGTCATGTCAATTACCCCTCTGCGCAAGCACCAGAGATGCATTGTTCGCCCGAATTCGATCGTTGGACACCATGAGTTGTGGGCCATACGAGTCGCGGAGCAACCGTCCCATCGATGCGGCATGGTCTTCGCGGTACCCACTGATACCGCACAGCGCCAATGCTCCGGCCACCACATCTACCACGGCCAGCGAGGCATCGAGTTTGAGGTTGTTCATCGCGAACGTGAATCCGACGGTGGGGTCGGGCTCGCCGGTCGCCAGGAAGGTTTCGTAACGATCGATCTGCTGTGCCACCGACGCAACGAATCTCTGGTGGATCACCATCAGATCGGCGAGTTTCGCGGCCTGCGGTGGCGTCGAGGTTCCCGCCTTCCTTGCTGCCGATCGGACCTGACTGCGCGCCTTTGCCACTGCGGCGTCCGCGATTCCCAGCCAGACCGATGCCCACAACGTGTGCGATGCGGGGAGCATCGTGTGCGACGAGATCGAGGCGTACTCGGCGGGCACGACATTGGCCGCGTCGGTGCGGCTGCGGATGATGAAACCCGGGCTGCAGGTGCCGCGAAACCCGAGTACATCCCAGGTCCCGGTCTTCTCGAGCTCAGTGTCTCCGCGCGGGCAGACGACCAAAACCTGATCGGTTGGTCGACTGTCCGGATCGCGGCGGGCAGTTGCGCAGATGTAGTCGGCGTATTCGCCGTAGGAGATCACCGGAGCGTTCTTCTCCAGCACGACCACGTCACCGTGCCGCACGACCGCACAACTCGACGTCCGCACATCGCCACCGGTACTGATCTCCGTGGTCGCCGACGCCAGCAGCGCCTCCTCGGCGGCAATTCTCCGGGTCAGCTCGGCGATTGGTCCGGCAGCCGCATGCCAACGCAGACTCAAGGCCTGCGTGTGGTGCATGGCAAAGACCATCCCGGCTGAACTGCAGGCGGCTCCCAACTGACGGGCAATCGCGGTCAGTTCGGTGATCGAGGCGGATTGACCACCGAGTTCGACCGGAAGCGAACAGGACAGCAACCCGTGCGATCGCATCGCATCGACCGCCTCGACCGGAAACCGGGAGTTGCGATCCACGTCATCCGCGGCCGCCGACGCCGCCGCCACCGCGGCAGTGGCGTCAGGACGAGCACTCTCGGAAATGGTTGGCGCTGTAGTCGTCAACGAGTTGTCCTCAGTCCGGGTTTGGGAGCGTGCGGAAACCGCGAACCCAGCGGCACACTACACTAACCTAATCTTGTGACGCCGCAAAGATTTCACGATACGTAGTCCCGGTTACAGACCGTATCGTGGTCGGACCGTGGTCCCCCGTTGACCTGCCTTGAGACATGAGGAAAGTAGTCGTGCAAACCCGAATCCGTGAAATTGTCGCCTCCCACGGCAAGATGTCGATCGACCTCAGCTCCTTGAGCTCGAATGCCGACCTGTACGAATTGGGCCTCACCTCGCACGCGAGTGTGAACGTGATGCTCGCGCTCGAGGACGAGTTCGACATCGAGTTCCCAGACGAAGACCTCAAGAAGGCCACTTTTGCCTCCGTGGAGAACATCGAGGCCGTGGTCAGCCGCCTCACCGGCGATTCAGTGTGACCACCGCGCGAAGTGGTGACTCGATTTCACTCTCGGCGTTGCACCCTGGCACGTATCAACCGCATTTCGCGCATTCGGACAATCGAATCTGGCGGGAAACCAATTGTTACGCCGATTTGTGGATAGAGGTCCTTCACGCCCTCGGGCATGATCCCGTGCCCTCATTTGTGTCCGCGCTGTCCGCTGATCACGATGGCGAACAGTGGACCTTCTTGAAGATGGAACAGACCGATCTTCGAATCCTCTACGGCCTCGAGGTCACAGAGGACACCCTGTGGCGACCGGTTCTCGACACTGTCGAAAGCGGTCCTCGCCGCTCTCTTTTCCATACTGTGGAAGTCGATAGTTGGTGGCTGCCAGACACTATCGGCACCGACTACCACAGCGCCCATGTCAAGACCACGATCGTCCCCGCCGCTGTCGACCGTGATAATCGGTCACTCGTGTACTTCCACAACGCCGGACTCTTCGAACTGAGCGGAGACGACTTCACCGGTGTCTTCGGCCTGGACCTGATCGATGGCGAGACCTTGCCGCCTTACGTCGAACAGGTCCGGTCGTTCGCGGACCGAGCGCAACCGGACGCCGTTCTCACTTCCGTGCGCGAACACCTGTCGAGGCGGGCAGCCGGCGACCCGATGGAACGGCTCGCGCGGTCGATCGACGAGGCCGTCGTATGGCTGCCCGAGTACGGTCTCGAGACATTTCATCAATGGGCATTTGCCACTTTGCGTCAATGCGGCGCCTCTGCCGAGCTCGCTGCCGACCTGTCGGCGTACCTCGGTGCGGGCCCCGCTCCCGGTGCCGACGCGGCCCGAGTGCCGTTCCTCGAAGTCGCCGAAACCGCCAAGTCGGTCCAGTTCAAGTTGGCGCGCGCGGCCCGCGGCCGCAAGGTCGATGTCGAGGAATCGCTCCAGAAGATGTCGGCGTCGTGGGCACAGGCGATGGACATCGTCGCTGCCGCGGTGGAGTAGAGAGTGCTAACCGACTGTCGCCTGATAGCCACCGTTCCCGACGAGTTCGCCGACGTGACTGCTCTGTCCCTCGCACCTGACGTTCCCGCGCTCGCCGTCGAGTGGCGGGGTTTGGTGACTCGGCACCCCTGTTGGTCGGACTTACTGCTCGCGGTTGGCGACAGCGTTGACGACGCGGACTGGTGGTTGACTGGACGCCATGACAACACGTCCGCGACCCGCCTCCGGTTCGCCGGCCTGACGTTCCCGGCCACCGTGTACGTCGACGGATCGGCGGTCGCCGAGGTCGAGTCGATGTTCCTTCCGGTTGACGTATCCCTCACTCCGGGGCCACATGAGATCGCGATTTGTTTCCGGTCGCTTTCGCAGTGGTTGACGAAGCGCCGCGGGAGGGGCCGGTGGCGATCCAATCTCGTTGCCGAACAGAAACTTCGGTGGGCCCGCACCACTTTGCTCGGCCGCGCCCCGGTCTACGGGGGGTCACCGGCCCCCGTCGGGCTCTGGAGGACGACAGAGGTGATCGCCGGTCTCTGCCTGGACGACGTCGACGTGCAATGCGACGTTGCCGACTCCCGGGTCAGGATTTCTGGCCGGTGCACCGATGCCGGCGGCACTCCCGCGGCCGGCCGCGAGATCAGCTGCGGCATCAGCCGCGACGACACAATCATCACCACGGCCCGAACCCGGACCGCGCCAGACGGCAGTTTTACCGCAACCATCGACGTCGTTGCACCGGAACTGTGGTGGCCCCGCGGTTACGGCAGCCAGACACTGTACGAATTGGACCTGCACGTAGCCGAGACTCGAATCCACCGTCGCCGTATCGGTTTTCGCAGCATCGACATCGACCCTGCGACCGCACCGATCGGTTTCGGCCTGATGGTGAACGGTGTTCCCGTCTTCTGCCGAGGCGCAGTGTGGATGCCTGCCGATTCCGCGGATGTCGACGCCTCCACGGATGCGATTCGGCATCACCTCCGGCTGCTCGCGGATGCCGGAGCCAATATGGTCCGGATACCCGGTGGCACCGTCTACGAAAAGCCGGAATTCTGGAGTACCTGCGCAGAACTGGGAATTCTTGTGTGGCAGGACACGATGTTGGCAACTTTCGACCCCCCGACCGAGCTGAACGACGTGGTTGCCGCCGAGTTACAAGAGGTATTGCGCGCCATCGGTGGCAATCCATCCCTCGCTGTGGTCAGCGGCGGTAACGAGACTCTGCAGCAACCCGAAATGCTCGGCTTACCGACGCTTTCGCGCAACATTGACCTCATCGAGCATCGGCTGCGCACGATCGCCGCAGCCGCTCGGATCCCATACGTACCGTCAAGCCCCTCCGCGCCACCGCATAGTCCGGGCCTGGCGATTCGGCCCAGTTCCGGTGTGGCCCACTGGTTCGGCGTCGGAGGGTATCTTCAGCCACTGAGTTCCGTTGCAAACGCGCATGTCCGGTTCGCCGCCGAGTCACTGGCCTTTTCGATTCCATCCATCCCGGCCGCGGTGGAACAGCATTTCGGATCGTCGGCAGCCGCCGGTCACGATCCGCGCTGGAAATCCGGCGTTCCCCGCGACAAAGGGGCATCGTGGGACTTCGAAGATGTCCGCGACCATTATGTCCGCGAAATCTTCGCAGTGGACCCGATGCAGGTGCGCCGCACGGACCCCGACCGCTATCTGCAGCTGGGACGAATGGCGGTCATCGCGGCAATGAACCATTGCTTCGCCTTTTGGCGGCGACGTGACTCTGAATGTCGCGGCGCGCTGGTGCTTTCCGCCAAGGACCTGGTGGCGGGGCCGGGCTGGGGTCTCATCGATGTCGATGGTAACGCCAAGGCCACGCTGTCAGCCATACACCGGATCTGGTCGCCCGTCACGATTATTCTCTCGAACGAGGGACTCGACGGGGTCCGCGTAGACATTTTCAATGACAATTCGACGTCGCTCTCTGCGCGACTCGAACTCACAGCCACCGACTCTGCCGGCCGCGTCGTCGTCGACGGTCACACAGAAATGGTCATTCCCGAGAGGTCATCGACAACGATGCATGATTCCGAGATCACCGGCGTGTTCCGCGACCTGGCACATGCGTACCGATTCGGTCCCGCCGGCGCGGATGCCGTGCAAGTCACGATGACCACCGAACAAGGATCACCCATCGCACGCGATGCGCTCGTCATCAAGCCTGTGTCCGCTCCCGCCCGCACTGAACTACGCGCGAGTGCGAGCGCGGATGAGAAAGGTTCTTGGTACCTCGAAGTCATCGCCGACGCCGCCCTGCGATGGGTCGAGATCGACATTCCGGGTTGGCGCCCGGCAGACAACTATTTCCACCTCGCACCGGGCCTGCCCTATCGAGTCTCACTCAAAGGCACCAGCGCCACAGCACCTTCGGGTCGCGTGAGCTCAGTGGACTCGACGACGGTCGCGAAGGTCGCGGTCGCCGGATGAACACACCCAGGATTGCGCTCGTGCACGAACGGCTGACCGAGATCGCCGGCTCCGAGCACGTCGTCGAACAACTGGCACACGAGTGGCCCAAGTCGAAACTGTTTGTCCCTTTCGCCGACCCCGCCGCGGTCAACAACATCCTGCGGGACCGCGTGATCACCGGACCTCTCGATCACCTCTACCGTGCCACCGGTCGCAGATCGTATGCGCCGCTGCTCCCCCTGGTGCCAACCGCATTACGGCGCATTGACTACGGCGATGTCGATGCAATCATCATCAGCCACCACGCGATGGCTTTGTCCGCCGTCCGCAACGCCGGATCGACGCCGACCATCGCCTACGTCCATTCACCGGCTCGTTGGGCCTGGGACCCGGCAATGCGGGCCGGCGAAGCCTCCGGGATCGCCGGGAAGTCCGCCTTGTCGCTCCTCGCCCGGATCGCGCGCCGCGCCGAATCCACTGCGGCGCCCAAGATCACCACAGTCGTCGCAAACAGCACAGAGGTCGCCGATCGCATCCGGCGGTGGTGGAATCGGGAGTCGACAGTAGTTCATCCTCCCGTCGATACCGAGCGCTACTCAATCGACCCGAATGCCGTCCGAGACGATTTCTTTCTACTCGCGGGCAGGTTGGTACCCTACAAGCGGCCCGAGATCGCCATCGCCGCAGCCGAACAGGCCGGGGTCCGGCTGATCGTGGCCGGTTCTGGCCGTCTGGCCGACGACTGCCGAAAATTGGCCGGTCCGACGACCGTCTTTCTCGGTCGGGTCACAGATGCAGAGATGCTTTCCCTGCAGCGACGCGCACAAGCCCTTCTCATGCCCGGTGTCGAAGACTTCGGAATCGTACCGGTCGAAGCAATGGGTTGTGGCACACCCGTTCTCGCGGTTGACGAAGGAGGTGCACTGGACACAGTAATACCCGGGTTGAGTGGCGAGCTCATTCCAAACGGTTCCGACGATGCGCTGATCGACGCTCTTGCCGCGGCAATGTCGGCGTTTGATGCCAAGGAGTATGACCACAACGCCATCTCGGATCACGCACAGCAATTTTCGCGAGCAAACTTCCGGAAATCCATGCGTGACATCGTCGAAGCCCAGCTCCGATGAACCAACCGGACGCGGTCCGGATCGGTTGCGACGTGGTGAGCCTGGCAGACATCGACGATTCGATGGACAGCTTCGGTGATCGATTCCTCCACCGGGTGTTCACCAACCGCGAAATCCAATTTTGCACCGTCACCGGCACTGTCCGGCGGGAGCGCCTCGCCGCCCGTTTTGCGGCGAAGGAGGCTGTGGTCAAGGCACTGGCGATTCCGGACATCGCCACACCCCCGCATGAGATCGAGGTGATCAACGATGCGACTGGTCGCCCACACATTGTCCTGCACGGCTCGATCGCTGCTCTGGCCAGATCCCAGGATTGGGGTCCCGTTCAGGTCTCGCTATCCCATACTGATTGTCACTCCATGGCCGTCGTCGCGGTGCTGATCACGCCAACAGCCTCCTGAACCGTGAGGTTTGCCGATCCGGTGCTAATCTCAGCTTCCGACAATGATCAATGCTCGGTTCGCAAGGCTGATTCGGTAGGAGAGCGCATGGAGCCTGTCCAGAGGGTCGTCCTCGATGCATCGGCCTTGTCGAGTTCACCGATCGATCCGGAACGGCCTGCGCCTTGACAGAAACGACGCCGCACTGTTCCCGGTCGGCGAATGGACCGCCTGGCTCGTGCCCGAATACGCTCGCAAACCTGCGATTCTGCGTTCTTTCCTGCCATAGGGCGGCGGCGGCGGTAGAGTACGAAGCAACGTTTGACCGGTGTTAACCGTCTCACGAAGCATCACGACCTTAAGATCGTGCGCGAGGTCAGATTTGCAGATACGCTTGCTTTCGCTAGAACAAACCCCTCGACCAATAAACTTGTTCCGAAAATCTCTCGCCAACTCAGAGAATGCAAACATACCTCAGAGAATGCAAACATGCAGCCCAAGACTTCCGGGCGACTGGATGGGCCGATGAATCGAGGCCTGAGAAGTCGGACCTCGGGCCGGAAGTACTTCGTAACCCGCAGACGTACCGACACCTTGCTGTTGATCCTCGAGCTCGCAGCGGTCATGTTCGGTCTCAGCGTCATATCCGAGTCGACGGTTGTCACCATTTTCGGCCCGATAATTGTCGTCGGGTTGGTGGAAATATCTGGAAACTATCGCGCCCAGATAACTCTCTCTGCACTCAACGATCTGCCACGTCTCGCGACGGTTTGTTTCGTCGCGACATTCTCCGTAGCCGTCCTTTTTGAAATCGGTGCCGACGTATTGCGAGTTTTGTCGCTGTCGACAGTGGTCTTCGTCATTCTCTTTGCCATCCGAGTCGTCTATTACGCTCTGCGCAGACGCCGGCGGCGCACCTCAGTCAGCGCCCGCAGCAGAACGGTGGTCGTCGGCGGCGGGGTGGTGGCTGCCGAGTTGCTGGAGAGTATTGCCGAATACCCCGAATTGGGGCTCGAGCCCATAGCCGTCGTTGACGGCGACCCGCTGTACGGCACCGATCGACTCCTGGTGCCGGTGTTCTCCGGCAGACCGCTTCGCGAGATCGTCGTAGCGGAAAACATCCAGACGGTGATCGTGGCCTTCCGGAATACCCCTGATTCAACTCTTGTGTCGGCGCTGCGCGAATGTGGCCGGCTCGACTGCGAGATTTTCATCGTTCCCCGTCTCTTCGAGTTTGTTCATCTGACCGCCGACATGGACCGAATCCACACGATTCCGTTGATCAGGGTCCGGCGCGACACCTACCGAACCTGGTTCTGGCATTTCAAGCGCATCTTCGATTTCACGGTGTCGTCAACAGCCATGTTGTTATTGTCCCCCCTGCTAGTTGCCACGGCACTGGCCATCTATTTCTCCGACCGGAAGTCGCCGATCATCTTCAGTCAGGTGCGCGTAGGGCGAAACGGCAAAGAGTTCACGCTGTTCAAATTTCGGTCGATGCGACCGGTTGAGCAGTCAAGCTCGGACGAGGACTGGAGCCCGGACACGGAAACCCGGGCCAACTTCGTCGGGAAGGTGATCCGCAAAACCTCGATCGACGAGCTCCCTCAGCTGTGGAATGTCGTGCGCGGCGATATGTCCCTGGTCGGTCCACGACCGGAACGACCCCACTTCGTGGAACAGTTTCTAGATAGCGTTCCCTCTTACGCCGATCGCCACCGGGTGAATGTGGGACTGACGGGCTGGGCAGCCATCCACGGTCTTCGCGGCGACACCAGCATCGGTGATCGCGTAATCTACGACAATTTCTATATCGAGAACTGGTCTATCTGGCTTGATGTGAAGATCATCATCCTGACGATCAAAGCAGTCGTTCGCGGCACCGGATCCTGATCGCGCACCTGCATGGTTCACTAGCCCATAGAGCGCAGATCGCCTCGCCGGGAGGGTCTTGACGAGCGGTCAGACCACCTGAGCCGCCGCCTCAGCACAGATCCGTTTCAGCCCCAACAGCGCTTGCCTGCTCATGGCGCGCTCATCTCGATCCGAAACATGAGTTGGTGGCAACGGCCAGCGAATCGCCAGATCAGGATCAGCAAATCTGACACTGAGGTCTTCTACGGGTCGTGCACCCGATCGATCCGGTGGCAGACGTCAGCAACCGGCGTCAAGGACTGAAATCCATGCAGAAAGCCCGGCGGGACGTACAGGTGCCGAAAGTCTTGGTCATTCAATTCGAAACTCTGTTAGTGGCCGAAAGTCGGTGAGTCCGGCTGGATGTCGACCAATACGTCTGTCATCTGCCAGCGTGAAGGGACCACCGTGAGCTGACTTTTGCCACGAGGATGGGACACCTGGATGTCGACGGTCACGTAATCCCCAGGGGTTTCCGTCACGTAATTCCCCATGTTCGAGCGTGCTGGGGTTGCATCGGCCGGATGGCTCCGCGCCCGAGAATCCGCGTATGAGTTCTCCAGCCCACACGGCAGATCCTGGCTACCACTGCTCACCGATCGGGGACTCGACGCCACAACTGCGAGAGGCTCATACGAAGTTGTCGTCGATTCCTTCTCGATGATGCACGAACCCGACCAACTCGAGGCGGTCAAGCAGCGCGCCGAAAATCACGTCCGCTCGGGGTCTCCTTACTTCTCCAGTTTCATTCACTAACCATCGCGACATTGGGTCAGTGGAATGCCTTGCGGCACAGCCACTTCGCGTACTACTCAATGACGGCAGAAGCTGCTGGCTCAGGTCGGGATGAGCATCGTCGACGCATGGAGTTTTGACCTCTACGGCGGGACCCACACCTCGTCGCAGCCGTGCATGGACGTGCTCAACCCTCCGCTCGTGCTGTGACCGAAATACTCGATCGTGAACGAGAGTTCGGGATCGTCGACACACTGATGATCAACAAACTACAAGCTGCGGCAGACGACCACGTAGTTCGACTGCGTCGGTGGCTGATCACGGAGAGGACTTCGGGAAAGCGGGTCTGCGCCTATGGAGCCGCGTGGTGGGCTGGAGCTGTCTTTTACCGCGCCGGACTCGACCACGAGTTGGTCGACGTGATTGCAGATGCCTCCCCCGCCAAGCACGGCCGCCGGATGCCGGGGACAGAAATTCCGATCGTCTCCCCCAGAAATGATCGCCATGGGTCCAGACCATGTCCTGCTCATGCTCCCCGACCTGCTCGAGGAGGTCACGTCGCACTATCCACAGTTGGCCGGAAAATGGGTGAGGTATGTCACAGTATCCCGATCTGATATTCATGATCCCTTGCATCCGTATGCAGGTCGGGAGCCACTGCGGTGCAGATCGCGTATTCGAACCGCCGCGAGTCTCGGCCAGATTTGAGCACATCGGTGCGCCCTATCGTGAGCAGGCGTTGAAAGTAGCAGGGGCGGCTCGCGGCCGATCAGTTGCACTTGAATCTGGCCGGCACCGCTGCTGATGGTGCCGGGCCGTTGCCGACCACCAGGCGCGCGGATGGCTGCGCTGTGGTCACCAGCCGTTTCGAAAACCAGCTTCCGCACACTGACACGGGCAGAAGGCGTATTCCACCAATATCGGTTCTCCAACACCGCAATTCGTGATCGGCGCCTGCCCTCAGCTGTGGCGGATCGAGAAGAGTTTCCGCGTGCTGATATTCGAATGAGGTCAGGCCGCTGATCACAGCACCCGATCAGCGGAAATTATGATTTCACAATCGAGTTCAAATCGCGCGGACGACGAAGTACACAAGTTGTTTCGGGAGGCACCTGCAGCAACGGGTGACCGACTTCGTCGATGACGGCGAGCAAACGACGCATCAGGCCGGCCATTGATTCGGCGGGGCATCCTGTTGCCCGTCGGCCGCTGTGAGGTTGCGAGCCAAGCCATGAAGGGTGGTGAAGTAGTTCGATTCCCGGAAATCGCCGGCAGCAACAACGAAACCGATGGCGCAGTGGGTTCACGCGAATTCAGAGCTGCCCAGGATAGCGATACCGCTCGTGTGGGTATGGAATTCGAGTGTAGCAAGTCAGGGATCCGGGCGTGGTTCGACGTCTCGTCGAGGCGTGTAACCGAAGTCGTCGAGGGTTCGGGGTTCACCGCGGACAATCCGCCGGACAGCTGTGACGGCGACCGTGATCCCAGAGCCTGCTGCACCCCTCCCCGGTTCTGGTCATCGAAATCTCGACGACGGCCATGGATTCATCAGCCTGATCGTTCAATACACGATCCTAATCTACTTCGCCACGAGTCCGGGTTTCGTAGCTCCCTATCCCGACCGGATAACGGCCCGCTCGCGTCACACGGCTCATCGCACCAGCCTCATTCGCCCCACCCGAATTGGACATTCGACCAGGAATCGTCCAGAGCAGACCAGATTCAAACAGAAAGAACGCTTTCGAACAGAGAGAAATTTGACACACAGTGGTATTACAAGCCCCAACGGGCCACAATACGGCGTGGCGTAAAAGTCCCGACGTTATTTGATGGCTGCAACTATATATATATAAAATCCGTACAGGCCTTTGAAATAGGCGAGATCGGAACAAGCGCATATTTGTGCGCAGGCCAGGAGAGCCCCATTGACCATCGCATTCGCCCACGACCGCAACATCGCCCCGATCGCCACCGCTTCGCGTGACTTCACCGCACAGGTCATTGACGAACGGAGCGGTATTACGCTGACCGTGGGTACTCCGCGCTCGGTTCCCGATGTCTGGGTCGACTACCTCAACGGTGCTCGCAGGAGCTACGCCAAGCATGGCGTCGAGATGGCCCTTGAGTACGACGACGTCGTCCGCGGCGAGTGCACCACACTGTTCTACGCGGCCCTTGACCACACCGGCTCGGTGATCGGCGGCGTTCGCGCGAAGGGCCCGTACTTCAATGCCCATGACTCACATGCGCTACTCGAATGGGCAGGTCAGCCGGGGCTGGGGATGGTGATCGACGCAATCGATTCGCGTCTCGATGACGGCGTGGTGGAGATGAAGACGGCCTGGGCCGCCGACGGCCCCGCTGCTGCCGCGGTTGCCGGGATGCTTGCCCGCGTCGCGCTTCCCACGATGACCCTGACCGGCGCGCGCTACATCATGGCCACCGCCGCCGACCACGTCCTTCGCCGCTGGGAGTCCTCCGGCGGCCGAGTTGCCGAACACATCCCCGCCTCGCCGTACCCGGATGCTCGATACCAGACCAGCCTGATGTGGTGGGATCGCCACCGCATCGCCATCGACGCCGATCCGAAGGTACTCGCACACATGGTGCAGGACACCCGAATTCTCGCGGCCGGTGCCGCTCAGACCACCTGGTGGTCAACGAGTGACATTGCGGCCTGACGGTGAGTGTGAGGTGCCGACCGCCGGCGAACAAGCTCGAGAATCCCGATGCGGCGCTCGCCCGCGACGAACTCGACCCGGGGCTCGGCAGCAGGCCCGGGAACCCAGACGATCGGCGCGCAGGTGCGGGAGATCACCTTGTTGCGACCGGTGTCTTTGGCTGCGTACATGCAGCGGTCGGCCTGCCGAGTGAGAAAGTCGACGACGTCGTCGATGTTGGGTTGGCCGGTCGCTGATCGGATCAGGGGGGCATGGACTGCGCCGATACTGACCGTCACCCCGCATTCGGTTTGGATCCGGCGGCGGATCTGTTCGGCGAGGTCGACGATGTCGCCGGGGCTTTCCGACTCGGTCATGACCACGAACTCTTCGCCACCGAACCGGCTGATGATCGAACGTTGCGCAACTGTCTCCTCGACAACGTCTATCGCCGCGACGAGCACAGCATCTCCCGCGGCATGGCCATAGCTGTCGTTCACGAACTTGAAGTTGTCGAAGTCGATCATCATGAACCCGATCGATTGGCGGGTTCTGGCGATCCGCTCGAGAAGCTCGCCGTTCCGGCGTAACAGCCCTCTACGGTTGAGGACTCCGGTCAGCGGGTCTGTGTCACCGAGCTTGGCGACCTTCAGCAGCACTGCGCCCAATGACTTCCGGAGTGCGGCAACCATGAACACCGGTACAAAAACCGTGATGACCGCAGCACCTCCGGCCACGATCACCGCGACGTTCGACGTGGCGTTGATGGTTGACAGTGACACCGCGAGGGCCATCGCGAACAGCGTGAACGTGACCGTCACCCGTCGCGACGACCCCATCGCGGCGATCACCGGGATCGCAGCGAGTAGGGCAACGATTGCGCGCGCTGCAGCCGGATCGGTCACCAGATACGCCGACCATGCGACACCGAGCATGCCGCCGAATCCGAGTACTGCGAACTGTGCGTTGGTCAATCGGCCCAGGTAAAAGGTGGCCCCGAACGAGAATGCTGTGAACAGCCAGATCAGTACGAGGTATTTCATCCCCCCGACGGCGATGAAATCCGGTTGTACGAAGGCGAACAGAGGCAATCCGAATGCCCCCGCGGTACTGATCAGCACCGCGGTTGATCGCGAGTCGAAGCGTTCAGAAAACTCAACGCTCACGGCGACAATCCTTCTTGAATCCCAAGTAGCTAGGACATTGTCGGACACCTGCAACCTCCGACCATACGTTCACGTGATGGACTGTTCAGGGCGCGATTTTCGCTCAACGCCCGACCCCAAAGTGTTGGGAATGAACGTCGTAAGTCTAAGCAGCCGGCCGACATCCGGCCCACCTACGGCCTGTAAACCATCCGAGCGATGTAGACTCAACGATTGAACGGGGCCGTCGGAATGCATACGCCGGGGATGCAGTCTGCGCTGAATGACCATCGGGAGTTGCAGATGTCTGCGTCAATCCCGCCACTGGTGCCGCCTGTGGCAAACCGTGATGCCATTCGTGCCCTCGCAGCACATGTCGATTACCCGTCCCTCGGCGTTGTGCTCGTCTGTATGGATCCGACCGGTCTGCTCGCGGCTGCGTTGGGGTGGAGCTTCATCGGCAAACTCCGGCCGGCCGTGGCCGCCGCCCTGAGCGAGACATTCGGGGAACTTCCGGCAGTCTGGGAGGTCCCCTACGACCACCTGGTCCTGGTGTTCTTCGACGCCACCGAGGTCAATGCGCAGACGGTCGAGCGCAGGCTCTCCGCGCGCATGTCACGCCAGGTGGAGGTTGATGGTCGACCGGTCTTCGTCCCGACCTGCCTCGGTATCGCGATTGCCTCAGAAGTGTCCACCGCACGTGATGCACCGGAACTGGTCCGGGCCGCCGGTGCTGCCGTCCACGAGGCAATACAGACCTCGTCGACATCGGTCCGTGCGTCGGCAGAGTCTGTGGAGCTGCTCCAGCACGAAGTGGCGGCGACCACCGAGTTGGCCAAGGCCATCGGCAGCGACTTCTCGCTCTACTATCAGCCGATCGTCGACCTGACATCGCTGAAGCGCGTCGGATTCGAATCGCTCCTGCGTTGGCGGGTCGGCGATGAACTCCGTCTGCCCGCCGAATTCCTCGACGCCGCGGAGACTACGTCGCTGATCGTCCCGATCGGTCGTTGGGGTGTTCGCAACGCACTGGAGCAATTGGCGCGCTGGCAGCGGAAGTCCGGTGACACATCGCTGTTCATGTCGGTCAACTTCTCTGCACGTCAGCTGATCGACCGTGGGCTGGCGCAGCATGTCGCCGATGCGATCGCGGCGGCCGGCGTGCCCGCCGACACGTTGTGGGTCGAGGTGACCGAACGCGACTTGATCGAGGTCGGTTCCCCTGCGGCACAAACCATTTTGGAACTCGACGCCCTCGGCTGCACGGTCTGTGTAGATGATCTCGGGACCGGATTTGCGGCGTTGCGATACATGGTGGAACAGCCGGTGCGCGTGGTGAAGGTCGACCGATCCCTCGTCTCCCAGGTGGGTATCGACGGACCGTTACGAACTGTGGTCGGCGCGGTGTGCACGTTGTCGGCGGATCTCGGCATCCTCACAGTCGCCGAAGGTGTTGAGAGCGAAGACGAGGTACGCAACCTCCGCGACCTCGGCTTCACCCACGCGCAGGGATATCTGTTCGGAAAACCCGCGCCCGAGAACGAGTACTGACCGCCCGATCAATCACATCCGCCAGGTCTCGTCAATATCATTGCAGGGCAACGGTCTTTGTGGGACACCATTATTGCTCCGATCGTCGAACCCTGACGCATTCACCACGTCGCTGCCCGGAACGGCCCGGGGCCCATGCTCGTTCAACCCTTGGCATCGAAGTCGACCGTATGACCGCCGCCTTTGGTCCTGGCGTAATACATCGCGCTTTCTGCCGCACTGATGATGTCTTCGGCGCTGCGTTGATCGCCCGGCCAAATGCGTGCCATCCCGACACTTGCCCGCAGCCGAACCTGTGTGCCGTCGATCTCCGAAGGCTCTGTCAGCAGGACGTGCACGAAGTCCGACACGTCTTCGACGGCTTCCTCATCGACATCCCGCAGGACAGCGATGAACTCTGCGCCGACCACGCGCCCGATCAGATGCGGTTCGGGCAATTCCTGGCGTAGCCGCTCGGTCGTCATCGCAAGGGCCATGTCGCCGCCCAGGTGTCCCAGCGAGGCGTTGAGTTGCCGGAGTTTGTCGAAGTTGATGACCATCACCACATCGACCTTGTGACGATCCAGCGAGCGGACGGTCCCCAACAGTTCGTTGATATACCGGATCACGTACTTCAGGTTCGGAAGCCCGGTGAGCGCGTCGCGTTCGCCGTCGATCGACAGGCGCTCGCGCATGGTCTGAATCTCGGTGACGTCGTTGAACGACACGACCACCTGTGACTCCGGATCTTCGGGATGGAGGAGGACGGCGTTGCACTCGAGCCACGTCCGCGAACCGTCGATACGGTCGACTCCGACAACGATTCCCGACACCGGTCCCCTGGTATCGATGGCACGGCGGTTGGGGAAATCACGGGCCGGTAGTCGTGTGCCGGAATCACTACGGAACGTCAGGGAGCACGACGCGTTGAACTCGAGCGTCGAACCGCGCCTGTCGGACAGCTCGAGAATCCGGTTCGCAGCCTCATTGGCCTGCTCGATCTTGCCCTCAGCCGAGACGACGACGAGTCCACCGGCGAGCGAATCCAGCACTGTTGTCAATGACTGCGCATCCCAAGCCGGCCAGTCTTGCGGCTCTCCGCCCCGTGTTTCAATCAACTGCGTCTCACGTTCCTCGACAACCCCCACCCAATACTTATGATCTTAACGATCACACATCTACCGGGGGTTCGCGCAACAATTGCACTACGCGTGCAGAATCCAGCAAGAATTCGTGCGCTCAGCCGACAATTCTGGACGCTCTGCGCCGGTATCTTCTTTCGCCTGGATGACCACTCGGCGTTACCTGGAGGCCTTCTTTGGCGTCGCGCAGTTTTATCGATTTGCCGATCAGGATCGCAACAACCACCGACACCGCGATCCAGGCCGCGATGGCAAGAGTTGTCAGTAGGGCGAACATGTTCGCCATGGTGCCAAATCGACGTCGCGAAATCACCCATAGGGTGCATATTCTCAGCAGAAATTTCGGATCGCCGCAGAGTTGTCAAGACTTCGAACGGTTCAACTTCGCCCTGGCGAGCGGGATAGACACCAAAGAATATGACGAGGCACGAGGACAGTGAGTACAACACCGAATGCCGCACGCACATCCGGCTACGTGCACCATGTGGATCACGGACACAGTCGATCCGGTCGATGACACCGACCCCGACTGCGTTGCCAGCAGGGTACTGATGATCCGACCATGGTCGTCTTGCCGGCACCGTTCGGACCGAGGAAGTCCATGCAGGTCCCCTCGGGAACAGTGAGACTTACTCCGTCGAGGGCCCGAACGTCCGCACCACGTCGTGCACCACAATTCCGCCTGCTGAAACGGATTCGAGCTTCAGTCGCAAACTGGTACGTCGATGTTGATCCGGATCGTCGACGAGCTGCTGCACCGGTCACCGACTCGCCGTTGGCGCTGGTTGGTTCGGCGAGCGTGTATTCGACGGTCACCGTCTTGCCCGAAGGGATGACGATCTGGCTGAAACTCGCCGGGTGCCCGACCTCAACGCCGCCGGAGAAGAACATCGACTGACCGTCCTGGGATTCGTCGACTCGAGCAGCCTCCTCATCAGGCCGGTCATCGTAGATCCTGAATCCGGCGTTCGTGCACCCCTCCCGAGACCCTCCAGGATCGTGGCCGCATCACCATTCGAGGAGTTGATGCTGTCGACCGCAGCGCACAATCGACTGCAGATGCTTTGCGCGCGGCATTCTCGGCATTGCCGAAACGTTCGTTAAGAGGCCGACAGGGTGATCGGTACGACGTTTTCAGCGGTGATCACCACACCGTCTGGCAGTCTGACTGGCCCGGTACCTTCGAGGATTGAACTCAGAGCAATCGGATCGATTGCGATCGCCCTGTCGAGCTGTTGCGCGCCTAGCTGCTCCCACATGTTCATCCAGATTTGAGCTGCACACGGAAAGTGCGCGCTGAGGCTTCTCGTCCGGGTGCCTTCGTAGGGTTTGTTCGCTCCGGGCAGCGTGTTGAGGTCTTCCCCGAAGTCCGGGTATGTGTCGGCTCCTCACACATTAAGCACGCGCTGCGCGAGAGCTAGCGGTGTGGCTTCGCCAGGACGGCGACGAGGATTGCATCACGGTCGGCGGCGAGACCGCGTCGGGTGCCACTCCCGACCGTAACAATGTCACTTCTCCCCGACAAGGCGCGTACCATAATTTCCGACCTGATCGGTCCCTTCCGACAGCCGCTCTTTCCTCGAAGCGTCAACCTTTGGTGGTAGTCCAAACACTTGAAATTCTACTGCACAGTCCGCATCCAATTAATGACCCTCACGTGCAGATACGACCTTTAGCGACACCTTTACTACTGCTAACTAAATAGCCGGGTGCCGGACGAGATTCATTCGGTAGAACCAAACGCATACATCGAAATCGATTGTGCAACAACCTATCAACAGACACAGAGGGCTCGCTTCGTGTCAAAGAGACCCCGATCCCCGGCAGCCAAGACCATGCTCCGCCAGAACCTATGGATTTTCACTGGCCTGCTCCTTGGTCCGACGTTATCCGTTCACAACTCGTTTGCGAGCCGAAGCAGGCATTACTGTTGGTTGAAAATTCATCTAGGTATTTCGCAGCGTGTCCGAAACCGGCGCCACATGAGGAGAGCGATGGTTCAGTCAGTTGGGGACGACGCAATAGGACCCACGCCAATCCCGTTCGGCGGCGCACTTGGACTTGGCACTGAGGGAGTACGATCTTGCGTCGGACAGTACGAATACTAGGAACTCACGGCATACCCGCCAACTACGGAGGCTTCGAGACAGCTGCAGAGAATATCGCCCGCTTCCTTGTAGAAAATGGGTGGCGCGTCATTGTGTACTGCCAAGTACCGGGAACCGGTCGCATATATGAAGACGAATGGAATGGAATCGAACGGGTAAACATACCAATTGAGTCCGAAGGCTGGTTAGGAACTTCTAGGTTCGATCTAGTCTCAATTCGACACGCCTGCCGTTTCCAAGATGTCTGCTTGACCTTTGGATACAACACGGCAATATTCAATCTCTTACAGCGAATTAAAGGGATTCCGAACATTATCAATATGGACGGAATCGAGTGGTCACGTTCGCGCTGGGGAAAATTTCGACAATTGATACTGTACCTCAACGAACGGATAGCCTGCGTTATCGGTGACTGCCTGATAGCGGACCACCCTGAAATTGAGGCCTATCTTTTAGGCAAGGCATCACGCGAGAAGCTCGTCACAATTACATACGGGGCCGACGCCGTCTACTCGGCAAACGAGTCATTCTGCACTGATCATGGGCTCCAGCCGGGACGTTTTCTGACGCTAATCGCACGCCCGATTCCGGAAAACTCGATCCTTGAAATCGTCCGGGGGTTCTCAATACGAGAACGAGGCTATAAGCTAGTCATTCTCGGGCGCTATCTGCCAGAATCAGATAGCTATCACCGCGAGGTGATGACCGCCGCATCAGATGAAGTGATTTTCCTAGGACCGATATACGAACCGGATGTCGTCCAGGCACTGCGGTATCACTCAATTGGCTACGCCCATGGCCATACTGTTGGCGGAACCAACCCTTCATTGGTCGAGGCAATGGCGGCGGGAAACCCGGTGATTGCCCATGACAACGTGTACAATCGTTGGGTAGCTGGATCCGCAGCACTGTATTTCGATGGTCCGGATTCTGTCGATGAAAGAATCAGCCGCCTTCTCAAGAATGATGATCTCCGCGACGATATGAGCCAAGCGGCGCGTAAGCGACATTCCGCGGAGTTTACCTGGGAGATCATAGGAAAGCAGTACGAGGAAGTGTTGAACAAATACGTTTAGTCGTGGTCAGAATAGAGATGAGAGATTAACATGGTGCGGATTGGAATTATAGGACTCGGGAAAATGGGAATTTCACACCTATCAATTGCCGGCGCGAATCCGAAAGTTGAGGTGGTTGCTGTCTGTGATACCTCTGCATATCTTTTGTCAGTGCTCAGCAAGTACACGGGTGTTCGCACGTATAACAAAATGGAATCCATGCTTGCAGCCGAATCCCTTGATGCTGTGATAATCTCGACACCGTCCAATATGCACGCCGCCATGGTGCGCACCGCTTTATCTGCAAATATTAACGTATTCTGCGAAAAGCCCTTCTGCCTCGACCCGAACGAGTCTGCCGAGCTGGCGCATCTGGCGGAGGAGCGTGGTCTCGTTACACAGGTTGGATACCACAACCGCTTCATCGGAGCTTTCGCTGAAGTCAAACGGTTGTTGGAAACTCGCGCGATAGGCGAGGTTAGCCATGTTCTCGCCGAGTCATACGGTCCGGTGGTTCTTAAACCGAAGGGCGGCACTTGGCGCACACGGCAAGCAGACGGTGGCGGATGTCTCTACGATTACGCGGCGCATCCAATTGATCTACTCAATTGGTACTTCGGAGAGCCGGAAACAACATCAGGGTCGCTGTTGCGCCGAATATTCTCGAAAGAGACCGACGACGAGGTTTACAGCACCTTCTCGTGGCGGAGTGGGCCGACTGGACATTTGTCTGTGAATTGGTCGGACGAGTCTCAACGAAAAATGACGACAATGATAACCATATGGGGTAAAGGCGGTAAAATATACGCTGACCGTCAGGAGTGTCGGGTATATCTCCGCAACCTGGACGGCGCCCCACCTGGGTACAATTTAGGGTGGAACGCACGTTACACGACTAGCCTAACATCGCCCGTGAACTTCTACCTCAGGGGCGAGGAATACAGTGCACAACTGGATGAATTCGTCGAACGGGTTAATTCTCAACTCGTAGAAGGGCTCAATGATTTTCGGAGTGCTGCGGTCACGGACAGGACGCTCCGAGCTATAATTGACGATGCGACAAGTGCGGTAATTCCACGGCCGATTACTCCGGAAAGCGCCTTGCGAGATGATCGAACGTCCCGGTCGAACACCATCGGGACGCGGGTTCCAGCAGGATCTATAGCAAGAGCACGTGTACGTGGCCTGGTCGTTCGCTTGCTTTCGGCAGCAAAAGCAAAGGGGTAAGCTATGGACCGCGTTTTGTTCGGCGATAACCAATTCTTTGGAATCAATCACATGTCGGAAGAGAAAGCACGGGCACAGGCGCTCAAGTTTCAGAACCTCGATAACGTGATGGATGTTCTCGACATAGCATACGACAATGGATTCCAGACCTTTATGTGCACTACGCATGACCGTGTTGGGGATATTCTGGCCCGAATGAAGGAAGATCCGGCTAAGTATAGGGAACAAGTTTTCTATCCTTGTATGCCCTATGCCCATAAATATGCTAACGCGATCACCGAAGACGGGCTTGTCAATGCCATCAGACGGTTTACTCCGGGAGATGGACTGTTCGACGCTACATTAAGGGGAGGCCGGTCCCTTGCCTCGAAAGACATAGAGGGGTTAACAACGCTTTTGATCGACGCTGAGATGAAGATGTTTGAAGGGTTCACGACACCGGTCGTATTCCTGCAGAACGTAGTAGTCGACATGTTACTCGGACTGGGTTTCAACGAAGCATTCTTGATTTTTGCTGAACACGTCAAGAACAAATTCGGCGCAGAGCCCGGCTTCATTACAATGAACATGCCGGCTTTGTTAGACGTGCTTGAGGCCGTGGGACTCGAAAATCCGATAGTCTGCTCTAACATCAATAAGTTGGGATTTCGGATGTCGGGCGGGCTTGCTGCTTATGAGGAGGCTCTGCAGACCAAGCAGTTTCGAGCAATCGCAATGTCGATATATGCCTCAGGTGCCATAGAACCTGAGGAGGCGATTCAGTGGATAGCTGAAAGGCCAAATATTTGTTCGATTGTGTTCGGTGCCTCGAGTGCTTCCAACATTGTCAATACGCGACTGCTCGTCGACAAGCACTGGCCCGGTCAGTGACGAAAGTGCTGGGGTGCAATCCGGGGCAGACCTTAGGCAACTCACGTCATGGAGCTGGCGCGATAGTGCACCATGGTGTGGTGGACGTCAGATCGGGTTGAGCGTCTAGCCTTGCCATTGGCGAGTCATGTTAGATGTTAGGCGATTTGGTGTTCTTTTAGCCATCGATACGGTGCCAGGTCAGCGACGTTTGGCGGGTGGTGTTCGCTGACCACGCGGTCACCAGTCGCAGGAATGTGGCCGGTTTAGGGACTCCTACTACGACGTCGGCGCTGCACTTGATCGCGTTGTCGGTTGTTCGGTCGGGTTCTTCGACCAGATCTCCCGTGTCGGCGGACATGAATCTGGCCAGCCTTGTTGATCCTGTGCGGCGCGTCTGCGCCGTGCGGGCCTCTCCCGCGGTTTCGATGTCGATGCTTAGTCGAGGGACTGTCAGATTAACGACGGATCCGACCATGGCATCTTCCAGTTGCCGGTCGGGGTGATCCGGCCTTCGAAGTCCCCCGCTCAGCGTCTACGAAACAGCAAGATCGAGAATTGCTGCCAGGATCGCACTGTGCCAACGGTTTCCGCCACAGTGACAACATTTACGACAGTGCTGTCCAACCCACCCACCTGTGCGGATCGCAGCAGGGCTACCGCACCTGTATGCGACATGATGCCCCTTCCGGTGGCATCGACGGACAATGACGGATACGACGATGCAGACGCGCTCATTTGGTGCTCCTCCAACTCGGAAGATTGCTATTTTCGCAAGATGAAATTTGCCCAGTTCAGAGCACCATTCTGGTTCTATCTGACGCTGGAATTTGGCTGGCACACTCATCCACTGGGACCACGACAAATATAGCCAACACCGTGACGGTCCATCAGATCGGAGAGCTTCCCTGGACTCGGAGTTTAGTCGACAGTATCGACGAGTTCGAGCGGCTCTATTTCCTTCGCCCACTCGCACAACCCGGGTGGCATGGCCGCTCCCCATATGTTCGGGATGTGCTTCATCGCCAGGCACCTCAAGCCGCGTGTAATCACCGAAAGTGGAGTCTGGCGTGGGCAGAGCACATGGTTGCTTGAACAGGCTTGTCCTGACGCCGAGATTCATGCGATCGACTTACGCATAGATCGACGTGAGTATATCTTCGCGAGTCCGATATCACAGCGTCGACTTCACCGAAATCGACTGGTCCGGCATCGCCGGTTCCGAGGCTCTTCTCTTCTTCGACGATCATCAGAACGAGTACAACCGGTTGATTCACGCACATTGGTTCGGCTTTGAGCACCTCATCTTCGACGACAACGACCCGCCCTCGTACGGAGACTGTTACACCCTGAAGAAGGTGTTCGCCGGTGACACAGGCTTCGGCAATATCTCAAATGCAGATCCGAGTCGTCGCTACCGCCGCTTGTCGTCCCGACTAATTCGGAAACTGGGTGTGATGGCCCAGCAGTACGGCGCGAAGGAGCTCACTGTAATTCCTCAGTACACAAGGGACAGGGTGCCCCCCAATCGCATCGATGCGGCGTTCCTAGAGGAACGTCTGCTTACCTACGTCGAGTTCCCGCCGCCGTTCGACACCGGATCCCCGGAGCCGACACCACCACCGCTGCTCGAGCAGTCCTCGTCCGAACGTGCCCCGCAACTCTATGCGGAGCGTGCGGACTACCATTGGCTGTGCTATGCGCGGATTCATCCCAATCGCTAAGCGTCAATGCGGATTTCAGAGCCGTGAGTCGACCGGTAGCACCGGCATAGCGGCTCGGTAAAGTGGATCTCGGGATTTGCCACCGCAGGCTCCGGGTCACCCTGCGGATCGACGACGAACTCATCCATGCCGCCGACGGCCGGCGCTTGCCCAAGACCATGTCGAATCCCCTGGGCATCGACGAGATTCGCAAGCTGAATGCCAGGCAGCACCCGCCGCATGTACTACGACAAGATCGCCGAAGCAACTTCTGACGCACCATGCTCGCCGACGAATAGCCCTACACCACGGATGCCACTGTCGCATCTACGCGGCGACCCTCGGGAGGGTCTGTGCGTCGTAGCCGACGCCACACTATGACCGCAGAGACGAGGCCGCCCAGGCTAAGACAGAGCGGGGCGGTCCATACCAGATCGGTGTCAACTATCAGAAGCACCGCAAACACGACCAGTCCCAAGGCCATCTCCAAGGCACGCACCAGGAACACAAAACGGGAGTCGCGCCGCGCTGTCGCCAGACCGGACAAAGGCAACGTACTGGCGAAGACTACCGAATACACTGCCCATCCGAAGACTGCAAGAGGGTCGACCTCGATGTCGCCGGAGCCGATTAGGCTCTCGATGCGAGAGGCGAAAGCCAACGGCACGAGGGCAAGTACAACCATCGACGCACCCATGATGAGAGATGCGCGCGCGGCGGTCCGGCTTGTTCCTGGCAGACCATTACGTCCTGCCATCCCGAATCGTGACAAAAAGTATGAGCCGAAACCGCCCGCCACTGTGAGCGCAGGAGCGACCAGCAGCCTGGCCACCTCCAATCCGGCCAATGCCGTCCTCGACGCGGTCAGTACTACTAGCGACCGAGCAATCTGAAGTGCCAGCGGACGGACGCCAGCCTGCAGTGCGCGCCACAGCGAAAAGCCCATCACAGTGCGGAAAGCTGAACCTCGTAGACGTACCAGTTTGTACTCGCCGGATGGTAGTCGACATCTCGCGGCAATCACGGCGGCCAAGTTCCCGCCACACAGAGCGAGAATCATCGTCAGCAACGTCACCCGGCCGTCCAAGAAGTACATCAGTACGAGTCCGGCCGCGGTGATGAGTAGACCCAGCGCGTCATTGAAGGCCAACCGCCAGAACTCCATTCGTGCTGTAAAGATCCGTCGCCCTGTCTCGTTCAAGATCCACATGGCCGTCAAACCGATGACGGCAAGGCTTTGCTCAAAAGACAAGAACCAGCCGACTACCAGGGTCGAGGTGAGCACCCCACCGGCAACGCCGACGAGGACCGACACCAAAATTGCGCCACGCACAGGCGGATCGAATCGGTCAAAGACAGTCAACGCATCGCCAACCCAACTCGTGTAGACCGAAATGATCAACACCACGAGCCCATATACGAGGACATAACTTCCGAAGCCCTCGGCACCCATCGTGCGAGCTGCAACGAGCTGCAGGGCAAGACTGCCGCCGGCGAGAACTAACTGACCTCCGACGGCCCCGCTCGCAGAACCGATCGCTGCAAAGCGCCGGGTATGGCGCATTGCAGCGGGCACCTGCGGGGCAGTCCTATTTTCCGCCGGTTCGGTCACCTCGCCGCTCTAGCTCCGTCAGGTATCAAATCCCCTACTACGGTTTGGATTTCGCGCTGATAGCGCACCAAACCGAAGCGTTCGACTGCTGCTTGCCTTCCTGCCTGTGCGATCGCACACGCACCAGGCCAGTCGGCGACCAATCTCTCAATCGCATCCGCCAACACCTCAGGATTGTCCGCCGCGACCAATAATCCCGTTTCACCGTCCTTTACGATTTCCACCAAACCCTGTGTTGCTGCAGCGATCACAGGTCGGCCTGCCAGCATGCCCTCGACAGCAACATTGCCAAACGACTCAGCTCGAGATGGCACAAGAACGATGTCGGAGTCGGCGTACAACCCCCACACATCGTTCCTGAACTCAACGAACTCGACCGATGAGTCTGCTTCGGAACGTAGTTTGTCCTCAAACCACTCTTTACCCGGATACACGCCGCCAACGAGTCTCAAGGAGGATGCGGTGCCACGCTCGTTCAGGAGCCGTACTGCTTTGACCGCCACATCCGTTCCTTTTCCGGGTGACCATCTGCCGACCAGCGTCAGTCGCACCGGTGATGCGAGAGTGGCGCGAGGCAGTTCCCCAGCACCGATCGGTGGCCCGGCTACCCCGTTGTAAATAAGCCGAGATGACTGCCGACCGATGGATCGACCGCTGGCGCGACTGTTGACGACAACTGTCCGCGTCAACCGAAGCGGCAGCGCCAAAATCGCTCTCGCCGCCCTGCCCAGGCCATCTTCTGCCTCGTGGACGTGACACAACGTCGGCACACGAGCAATGAGGCCGGCGATAATCCAGATCGGGATAACCTTCGTGTTGACGTAGAGCGCGTCTACCCGGCACTGTTTCAGCGTTCGCACCATCCGGCGAACGGCCGAGGGGAGCGAAAGAACGAAACCCGCGAGGCCACGAGGAGTCAAGATCGCGTGTCTGAGCACGGGTACCGAGATAGTGAGAACCTCGGCACCCTCAGCGCGAAGCAAACCAACCAGTTCACCGGTCTCAGGTAACGCGACCACAACCCGATGGTGCTGCACGAGTGCGCGAACCGACTCGAGCACCATTCGATCGGAACCGTACAGCTCAGCCGAATGATGCGCGATCAGCACAGTCGATGCAGTTGACCCACCCGAATCCGGCGAAACCTTGTCACGCTGAGCCGTGCTATCCAGCATCACTCGAACCCCTCCTCAACTCCGACTCGTTGGCGATCTCTAACGCAAGCCTCAATTTGGTACTCGAAGTGCTTGCGGTATAGGGAAAGTAGACAACTTCGACGCCGACTTGACCGAACTCACGTTCGAGCCTGCGGCCCTTCTCCGTTCCGCGCCAATCATCACCTTTGAAGATGCAGTGGAATCCAAGGTGTTGCCAGGCGTTAATCTTGTCCGGCACGGTCTCCTCGTAGACACTGTCGACATAAGTTATGTGTCTGACTATCTCGATGCGCTCAGATACGGGCACGAAGGGCAAC
Source organism: Williamsia faeni (assembly GCA_003202005.1). Classification (GTDB taxonomy): domain Bacteria; phylum Actinomycetota; class Actinomycetes; order Mycobacteriales; family Mycobacteriaceae; genus Williamsia; species Williamsia faeni. The sequence goes on from QJJF01000001.1 coordinate 270,343, forward strand.
ACGCCTTTCGCCATCAGGCACATCTCATCTGAGACGACTCCAGCGATCAGGTAGTCGCAATTATCCTTAGCATGTTTAAGGATATTCAAATGGCCGATGTGAAAGAGGTCGTACGCTCCTGGCGCATACCCGATTACCGGGCCGGCGAAGCGATCCCTGCAACGGGGCTGTCTTGGATGCACTAGTAGATTTTCGCTCAAAATGTGCGTCTCGGCAAGCGGATCGCAAAATGAACGCAAATGGGCAATAATTGCCAGAGCGACACCGCACTACCGGTCGTCCATATGCCATTGAGGCAAAATAATTTGCGCCAACTTTGATTCTCTACAGCAGAAATGATCTTGACGATCACTTGATCGATAACAACGAGGAGGGTGTCAAAGAATGCACCTGAACGACACCGACCAAACTCGGGGCTATCGCACCAATCTCGATTTGCTGCTCGCCGCTCAGAAGCCGGCACGAGGCACCGCCGCCTATTCACGTCTGGTAAATCGGCCACTTGCGCGCTATGTCGCTGCCGCTGGAGCAACTGTTCAGATGACACCCAATCAGGCCACGGTAGTGAGCGCATTTTTGTCGGGTACAGGAATAGTGTTGATCGCCGTGATGGCTCCCGTCTGGTGGTCGGGAATCATCGTCGCGCTGCTCCTCGCCGCCGGCTATGTCATGGATTCTGTCGACGGACAACTGGCCCGCCTGAGAGGTTCGGGTTCCAAAAGCGGCGAATGGTTGGATCATACTGTCGACTGTTTCAAAACGGCCACACTCCACCTCGCAGTTCTAATCGCTTGGTTTCGCGAACCACCGGTGACGGGTGACTTCATTCTATTGATTCCACTCGGCTTCGAAGTCGTGGCGACAGTCACTTACTTCGGACTTATTTTGATGCCGACGCTACGGCCGGCAGGTTCGATCGGATCCGCTACGGGCGCCGAATCGCCACTGCGTAAATACGTGCTGCTGCCGACAGACTACGGCGTGCTGTGTCTGGCATTTGTTACCTTCGGCACTGTTTTGTTCCCTTGGATTTACGGTTTTCTTTTCCTCGCGAATGCCGGATCGATGGTCCTCGCACTGCGCAAATGGTGGATTGAGCTCCGATCGTTGGACAGCACCGTCCGCGGACTCCCGACGGAAAAGTAGGTCAGACATGCCCACCGCCACTCATCCCCGGGGACGTCAGCAACCAATGCGCTCGCCTGCCGAGTTCATCCCCGACTTCGCGCCCTCGCCATTTCTCAAAACATCCCCCCGTCTCCAGATTGCTTGTCTGCTGCTTGTGATTTCTGTGGTTCCATGGCGTCAAAACGTCTACTACTCAGGTGGGGCGGACATCGTAGTGGTTGCCAAAGCGGTCGTCCTCGCACTTTCCGCCGCTGTTGCCATCACCACTCGGCGGCCCGCCCGTCTCCCGATACCGGTGTTGCCACTCGCAATTCTCATAGCCTATATATTCGTGTCGCTGATCGGCGCCACTGTCTTGGGATCGAACTTTGCCTCGGCGGTGCTTGGATTCAGATTGCTCATTGCTGGAACAGTTGTTGCCATTTTGCTCTGGAGCCACCGGACCGAACATGTGGTATCGGCCATAACCCTGAGCATGCTGCTAATCGGAAGCGTCGCCGCGATAACCGGGATTTCGACGCTTGCCTCAGGGCGACTGTCTGGTGGAATTCCCCCCGTAGCCCCAAACGAAATCGCGATTCTGTGCAGCGTTCCGTTTATTGTTCTTGTATGGCGTTCGATCTCGATCGGTGCTGGCTGGCCAGAATTGGTATCACTTCCCATATTGGCCGCCACAATTTACGCAACTGGTTCACGAACCGGAGTCATGGCCGTTGCTGTGGTCGTTGTCATGACGCTTCTCAGGTCGCGGAGAATTCCTATTCCGATAATCATGACTATTCTTTTGGGTATTCCCACATTGGTGCTGATTGCAGTTTCAACCAGCGCTCTGACCAACTTCGCCGAACGCGGCGGAACAGAGAATATTCAGAGCCTTAGTTCTCGAACCATAGCTTGGTCTGCAGCGTTCGACTCAGATAATGGGCTTCTTGGAAAATTATTCGGCGCAGGACTCGCCCAGAAAATGATCCCAGTGCCAGGTCAATACTGGTCGACACAAAAGCTCGACAGCACCTGGGTTTCCGCTTACATTCAAGCTGGCTGGCTCGGACTCGCGCTATTGACGTTGCTCGTTGTGCTCGGGATCCTGGCCGCACTAGGTGCACCGAGGCCTGAATCGAATCTATGGATGGCGTTATTGGTTTTCGTGGTCGCACGCAGTCTTCTTGAGAGTGGGATGCTCGATGCAAGCTCTGGATTTCTTATCTTCTTCACTGTGGTCCTTGGTGCATCGTCACGACGCCTCGATCGCCTTAAAACGGAACCTATAGGAAGCCCCGAGGTTTCAATTCAAACCATGCGCTGGATGGCCTGACGTGGAATGCGCGTTGACCTGATGAACGCCAGCGAGATCCGCTGATGCCGGCGAATCTGTGCCGTTTGGTGGTATAACCTGCGAGGACGATCGGATGTCAGAAGCTGAACAATCTGTGAGCACACTCCCCAGACAATTCACCTGCGCGACCCTGAAACTCTCGGTGACCAACTTGATCTGTCGACTGGTCGTGATTCCCTTGCGAACGTGAAGCAGTAATCCAGAAGTCTGTCGGCCAACGACAATTGCATCCGGTGCAGAAGCGAGCGCCGGCACTGCGTATATCACTACGTCAAACCTCGCAGCCAAGGTTTCAATTAGCCTCTTCATACTAGCCGAGCCCAATTTTCCACTGGCGTCCGGAACTGACCTCCCGGCCGGCAAAGCCGACATACGGCCACCGAGTGACACAAGCGCATCGTCCACGGAGACAACACCATCCAGGACCTGATCGAGGCCTTTGTCCGGTCCAATACCGGCCAGCGTCGACAATTCACCGCTGCGTAGGTCAGCATCAACAAGACATACTGTCGAACCTCTCATCGAACAAGCCGCCGCGAGATTGTATGCCAATCGCGCATTGCCGTCGGTTGATGAGACGGGTGCAAGTGCGAGCGAAGACAGTGGACGTTCACCTTGCGAGTGCGAGAACTGCAAGTTCGACCATATCCATGGATACACTTCGTCGCTCGACGATTGAGCTGCTCGCCGCCACGATCGCGTCACGCGAGGGTTTTTGGCTGTCACGACCCCCAAGGGCCGAGCCCCCGTGAGCTCCGCAAGTTTATCGGCCGATTTGATGCGGTCGTCGAACTGGTCACGCACGATTGCCGCAGCGAAGCCCAAACCTATTCCGAAGGCCAATGCGACGAGCACGAACACCTCGGTCCGCGGCGAAACTGGGTCATCTGAAGGGAGTGCCGGTGTCGTCAGTGCGACTCGGACTGTCGGGGAACGTGATTCCGGGGAGGTTTCAAGCTCACTGATAGTCGTACCCAAACTGCGCGAAATCGCATTCGAGATCTCAGCTGCACGTTTTGGGTCCTCGTCTAGCGCCGTCACATGCAGCAGTGCCGTATCCGGTTGGGTGGTTGCCGTCACCGCACTTGCCAGCTCTCGCAACCCTTCGTCAAGCTTCAGTTCATCTATGACCGGTTCGAGCACACGAGGACTCTTTACCAGACTGAGGTAGGATTGTATCCGCTCAACCGTGTACTGACCGGACTGTCGTATATCGCCGGCAAGGTCCGGATTCTGCTCTGAAGCTGTCAGCAATGACGTAGACGTTGCCGAGTAAGTCTTCGGCATGGTAGCGCAAATCATCAGCGCAACAAGGACGCTCAACAAGACTGTTGACGCCACTATGAGCCACCTGGCAACGATTATCCTAGAAAACTCTGCGATCGACATATCAGCTCCTCGCGGTCCGATGATCCGCGCTCAACGAACAACGCACTGCCACATCCGCGAGCACCTCACCACCTGCGAAACCACCGATCGAGGTCATGACACGAGGACCACTCAGAATGTTGGCAAAAGCCCAGACGTGTGTACCCCCAACGACACCGCTGCGTTTACACAGCGCCTGCGGGTCAATCTGAACTCGCTTCTCACTGATCACTGTCACGTCGACCGCTTTCATAGGTGTCCACACCTCGCCTTCCGAATGGGGTCGGCAGGCTTGTCGCACGTCTGTGCCGCGGGGATTCGAGCCGCAGAAGATGCATGACGGGTAACGAACCGCATGCCCGGCCTGCGACGAACAATCAGTGCCGGGCCCACACGGAACATGTCGACGAGTCTCGTGAGCCAGCCGACTCTCGTATTGAAGGCATCATGGTACTCCTGAAGTTGCCGCTCGATGGCAACGTCCAATCCGAAGCGCAACACCACATCGCGCGCGAAGGCTCCGCGGTAGTCGCGAAGGCGTGAACTCTCGAGCAACGGCTCCAGCGCCGCGAGCAGATCCACCTTTCCCAGGCGGGTTCCGCTCCCGACGCCGTACCACCCGCTCCACGAGAACTCGTCGATGGTGGCGTGACTCACCGGTCTGAAGAAGCCACGTTCACCGGCAACCACAACGGGTTTGCCCAAAGCCATGCCCTGTGCCACGGAACCACCCGATGCCACAACCACATCCGCAGCCGCAAATGCGGCCCGACGATCGATCATCTCACCGGCAAAAACAACCACTTCACGGCCCGACCGCGCATTGAAATCGGCGGCGCAATCCGTCGCAATTCCGAGCAGTGGTCCATCGCCGACAACCAGCAGTTGCACGGATGTGCCTTGGGCCGCGATTTCCCCAACCGACTCGATGGCTGTCACCAAGTTGACAAGTGACGGTTCGTCGTCGAGTGGGATCGCAAGCGCGACAAGCAATCCGGTGCCGTCGATATGCCAGCGCTGCAAGAATTCGCTGCCGGCCACGATGTTTCCTGAACCATTGTTCGCTGTTTCTACCCAGGGTTCCAGAACGCCGACCCGGGAGAATCCCGCCGTGCGCATCTCACCTGCAGCGCTCCTCGAACCCATCAGCAACGGCACCGAGTGCGGGAGTATCGGCGACATACCTCTGGCATGGATCGTGCCCGTCACAGCAACCTTCCGGCGAGATAAGTTGGCGGCTAGAAACGCTTCGTCTATCGCCTCCCACCCGAAAGCATGCACTACATCGATGGATTGCTCCCGAATCGCCTGCATCAGGCGCCGTACAGGAAGCAGAGTGCCATCCGCCGACCTATCGGGCATCAGTACGAGTTCGATTCCGAGTTCGTTGACACGCGCTCCAAGGATGCCGGGAGCGGCGATCATCGTCACCTCGTGCCCGGATGCCACCATCGCCCCCGCCAGTTCGACAGCGCTTCGCTGCCTGTCTCCGGCGTGGAGGACTCTGGGATAGAAGAGGATTCGCATTCAGATCACACACGACGAATGTGCGCAGAGCGACCTCGCGGCGGACCCGGCCTCGTATCTGGTACCACCGACGATCAGTGCCAGACGCTCTGCGACGTACCTCTGAATGCACCGGCTCGGCTTGTGGTCGGCCGGCCCATAGAGCAGCGCTACGACCTCTTTGGCCGGCCCACCGGCACCGATCAGAATCGCCGGCCGCATCAAGAGCTCCTGATCACGTCTACGACCCGGAACAGGTCATCGGAGGTCATCTGGTGGAACAGCGGCAGGATGAGCGTCGAATCGGTAAGTCGTTCTGTCACGGTCAGATCAGCGTGATCGCGTCCCGCGTGCGCCGGATGCCGGTGCGCAGCCATGATTCCCCGCCGTGCGGAGATCCCGGCCGAAGCGAGGTCGCCGAGCAGCTCCTCACGCGAGTTACGATGCCCGGCACTGACTTCGATCCAGAACGACTGGAAGTTCGAACGTCCGCCGGCCGGGTCGGCCACGCACCGCACACCCGGGACATCGGCGAGCGAATCCTGATACATCCCGGCCAAGACACGACGCCGGGTGACCATCTCGGCGAGGCGGCCCAACTGCACGATGCCCACGGCGGCCTGCAAGTCCGTCATCCGATAGTTGAATCCGACCTCGAGGTATTGCTCGGCCGGGGCGAGCACGCTCTGATGGCGTTGCGCGGCACTGACACTCATCCCGTGCTCGCGCAGCTTGCGCGCCCGGTCGGCCCAGTCCTGACGGTTGGTCGTCAGCATTCCGCCTTCACCGGTGGTCAGCAACTTACGCGAGTGAAACGACCACACCGCGATATCAGCCGATACACCCATCGGACGGTTGCCAAGTCGCGAACCCGCACCACAGGCCGCATCCTCCACGAGAGTGATGCCCCGCGGTTCACACACTGCTCTGATACCTGCGATGTCGGCAGGTATGCCACCTTGATCCACGGCGATGACCGCCGTGGTCTTCGGCGTCAGTACGTTCTCGATTGTCTCCGCAGTGACATTGCCGGTGACCGCGTCCACATCGGCAAACACCGGTCGGGCGCCGACATACGTGGGCGCGTTGGCTGTTGCCACAAATGAGAACGACGGAACCACCACATCGTCGCCTGGCTGAACGCGCGCCACCACCATCGCCAGATGCAGGGCCGCAGTGCAATTGGATACGGCGACCGCGTTATGCGTGTCCACCAGCGCGGCAAAACGGGCTTCGAACTCCGCGACCCTGGGTCCCTGTGCAATCCAGCCCGATTCGATGACATCGGCCACGGCGGCAATCTCTTCTTCACCGAGATTGGGCTGCATCACGTTCAGCCGGGTCACGGCGGTCATGACATCACCGCCCGTCCGGCAGCGATCGCTTCACGTTGCGGTTCCCACCAACGCCCGAGCTCGCGCAATCCGGCCTCGACGCCCATCCCTATCCTGAAGCCGAGGTCGCGCCGCGCGGCGCCGGTGTCGGCAAGGCGCCTCGCCACCCCGTTCATTGCGCGCTCTTGTCCGTGTTCGACAGACGGCTGGGGTTCAATCGCGCGCAACAGGGAGACAGCCCCCGTTGCTTTCGAAGCGTGCGTCTGCGCCTGTGTGGCGATCGCAACGAAACCGCTGTCGCACTCCAATAGACAATCCTGTATGACGACTCCACAACGACTTGGGAACTCGGACCGACGCCGCGCGAGAACGCTGTTCGTCCAGAGCGCGCACCGCGACAAGATACCAGTCCGGCGATGCCCGGAAGTTCCGTACCAGCTTCGGCCCCGATTCCGGCACCAACCACAGCCCCGCCGAGTTGCTCGTTCATCAATTGCTCCTTGTTGCACTCGCAGGGCGACCACTCCTGCTCAGCGTTGCACTCGCAGGGCGACCACTCCTGCCCAGCCCGGACCTGTGGGGTTGACCAAAGGAGCGTAGGCGCCGCAACCCGATCAACATTTCGGGTCTCCGGTCGATTATGCGGCCTGGACCGCTGGAACCACGAATCAGAATCGAAACTGAATCTGTTCAGACGATCAGCCATGCCATTAGGCTGGTTACCGTTCGTAGTCAGAACGGCTGAACATGGGTTTCACTGCTCACACGCAAGACACAAAGAGGCCGCAATGAGCCTCCCAATCAAAATAGCTACCGAAGTGCATATCTGCACTTAATGATCATCATAAGCTCAGCTAACCATGAGCTACAATTGCATTTACATGCGTCAATCCCCTTCATATATCGAAACAGTTGAAGGCCGACTTTCCTCAAAAACATCAGGTAGCCAGATTGGGCTATGTTGTCAACCGAAAGATCAGCGGTAACTTCGCCGATACTGGATTCGAAGTGGCCGCGACGATGGACCACCCGAGAAGAGCACAGCCCAAGGGGGTCCGAAGGTCATGTTGGACGAAGCACACGCCGCGCCAATACCCGCCGCACGCGCATCTCTTGAGCTGGTAGACGGAAACTTCGAGCACTGGTCGGCATCCTACGTACGCCGAGTCCATGTGACTGACTGGACAGTCGTACTCGGAGCAGTCGTCGGGGCCGTTGCCATCAGGTTCACCGCAAACGGTCAGCTGCACATTTATCAACGAAATCACCTACTCATCGAGACAATTGCATTGTCCATCGTTTGGATTCTCGCATTACATGCGACACAAAGCGCAGATAAGAGGATCGTTGGATCCGGCGCAACGGAATACAGCAGGGTGGCATCCGCATGCTTTATGGCATTTGGGTTTCTCGCCATCTTCGATCTCGTGTTCAAACTGGATATTGCGCGCGGATTTGTCGCCGTCGCATTACCATTCGGAACCGTTGGACTACTCGCCAGCCGGTGGGCCTGGCGCAAAAGACTGACCAGGCAGCGAGCGAACGGTACAAATCTCCAGCGAATACTGATAGTTGGAGATTCGGAGTCTTCGATACCCCTGATCGATCGCATTGAAGACAACCGCTTTCTGGGTTACAAAGTGGTCGGCCTAGTAAACACCAGCCGCTCGGTTTCACACGCGCCACACCGCCCAGGTTCAGCAACTGCGCACTGGGGGCACTGCAACCCACCCACCGCAGATATCGATGCGCTCATTGATACCGTCAAACAGACCGGTGCCACTACGGTTGCCGTGACATCCGCTTCCGCACTGGGATATTCGGTCATGCGAGAACTGTCCTGGGAACTCGAGTCGATGGATGTCGACATGGTCGTGGCTCCTGGCGTCACCGATATCGCTGGCCCGCGGATGATGCTGCGCCCAGTTGCCGGGCTCCCGATGGTACATATCGACAAACCCCGCTATGCCGGCGCCAACCGGTTCCTCAAGGCCGGCATCGACCGACTCAGTGCCTTCACGCTGCTGATACTTCTGACACCGGTACTCGGGATCTGTGCAATTGCGATCAAGTGCACCTCGGCCGGCCCGATCTTCTATCGTGCCGAACGTATCGGCTTGAACAACAGTCCATTTCTCATGTGGAAATTCCGAAGCATGGTCGACGGGGCCGACCGACAAAAGGCCACCTTGATCGACAGGTCCGACGGAAACGGAGTCCTGTTCAAGATGCGTGATGATCCGCGCGTAACTCGCGTCGGCGCCTTTCTTCGCCGATGCAGCCTCGATGAGCTCCCCCAATTGGTCAATGTCCTGACCGGCGACATGAGCCTGGTCGGGCCACGACCACCACTTCGCGAAGAGGTCGCGCAATATCAAGGCCCCGTGGTCCGGAGATTGCTCGTCCGCCCGGGAATGACCGGATTGTGGCAGGTCTCCGGACGATCCGAATTGTCATGGGACGAATCGGTACGACTCGATCTCCTGTACGTCGAGAACTGGTCGATCATGCAAGACCTCGTAATCCTCTGGCGCACATTACGTGCCGTCATCAGAGGGCGCGGTGCCTACTGATGCTCCTGCATGCTGACTGCCCCATGCCGATCACGCGCACTTAGCAGGAGAGCAAGGGCGCCATGTTGACGTCCGCGCCGACTGGGTGTGGCTCGCCAATGGTCACCTCTCCACAACGATCCGCGATCCCGGTGAGCACTCCCTGAACCGTCCCCGGACCAGCGATGTCCCGGCACGACACGATCCGGTGTCGGCCTGATTCTCGCGCGCGAACCCTGCGGCCTGGGTCGGTGATCAGCTAAGATAACCTTTGACCTTGCTCAAGAAATGGGCCTGAGTCTGTCTGAAATCGGTAAAAGTACAACATGTTCTTTAACTACCACAATGACTCAGTAGGTCTCACCAATGGAGGCTTCCGCCATCTCGCCCCGTACCGACCATGGATGAGTCTTGGGCCGTTGCTCGAATTGGAGTTGTCGAAGACTTCGCGACCACACGCCGAGGTCTGGTCACGATCATCAATCAGGCCGACGGGCTGTCGGTGGTGGCCGACGCTCCGACAGTGCCCAAGCTGGTTGATCAGGGCCAAACCATCGACCTTGCTCTCCTCGACCTGCGACTGTCGGACGACTCAACACCCCGCGGCAATATCGAGTTGCTGCACACCCTCACCAAGAATATTCTCGTGTTCACCTCGGCATCGGAGCCCTACCTGATCCGCGAGGCGCTCACATCCGGGGTTCTCGGCATTCTGCGGAAATCGATCGACGTAGAGGAGCTCATCTGCTCGATCCGGTCAGCGATCGACGGCCAGGTGGTACCCACGATGGAGTGGGCGACCGCCATCGATTCCGATCCCAATCTCGCCGCCGTCAACCTCAGTCCTCGGCAGCGTCAGATTCTCGAGTTGTACGCCGCGGGAGAACCGGCATCACGGGTGGCTTCGATCACCGGATTGTCGGCTGAAACGGTCAATTCCTATGTGAGTCGGATCAAACAGAAGTATTCGGAGGCAGGTCGGCCGGCACAAACAAAGACCGACCTATACAAACGGGCTCTGGAGGACGGGTGGCTACCAATGCCGCGGCGTTTTCGTCACTGAGATCTCCATCGACCTCGGCCGCCGATCTCACAGCCCGACAGGTCAGCCGGTTCGGGTCGATCGCCCTGTGCCTGTACCCCCTGCTACTCATATCCTCGATCGACGCCCTGGCGGATGTTGTTCCGATGTGGTGGACCATTGCCGCTTTGGCAGCGATCGTGGTGCCCGGGCTGGCGCTGCTCGTGTCGACATTCGCCACCGACAGCCAGTGGACGGTCCGTACGGCCTGGGGTGTGTCGATCTCCTACGCCGCAGTCATCACGTCATTCGCTTTCGTCTGGACGGGACTACCGACCGATGATGGCTCTGGAGCATGGTTGACCGCAATCGCCGGTGTGGTGAGTGTCGCGGCCGTGGTTGCCATGCCGATTCCGGCCGCGATCGCTTATCTCCTGGCATCTGTGACGGCAACCCGCCTGATCGGCGCCTCCGTGTCAGAACGAACCAGCCCATCGGAGTTCGTCACCGATCTCGCCTGGGGCCTGTTCGTGGCGGCGGTGCCGTTTGTCATCGCAATCTTCGCCATCGAGACCGGCCGCCTTCGGGATAGGGCCCAGGAACGCGCAAGTCGCCGGGCGGAAGCCGCCGCTGCCGAACAGAGCCGCAGGCGTGAACGCTCGAAATTGGATGCAATCACCCATGACCGCATCATGTCGATCATGTGGGCCGCGTCCCACGAGGGCACGAGCGCCGAAATGCAGACCCAAGCACTCGCAACACTCGCGCAACTCGACGCACTCCAGGCCGACGACGAACTCCAGCGCGCGGTGTCACCGGAGGAGCTGATCTCGGAAGCCGAGTCTGCCGCTGCAATCGTGGCCCCAGGTGTGCAGGTGCACAACACGGCGACTATCGAACCGTCGACAACCTATCCGCTGGACGCCGTACACGCAATCGTCTCGGCCATGTCCGAGGCACTGCACAACAGTGTTCGGCACGCCGGATCCGACGCCACCCGTTCGGTTCTGTTCACGATGGAAACTGACTCCCTCACCGCCGAGATCCGCGACGACGGAGTCGGTTTCGACCAAGATCACGTCCCCCCGGACAGGTTGGGAATCGCGCTGTCGGTTCGTGGCCGGATGGAACAGATCCCAGGATGCTCCGCGATGATCACCTCTGCGCCCGGCGACGGTACGCGCGTGATTCTCACCTGGCGGCGGCAGCCATGACGCCCCGAATAATCACCGGACTGGCGTTTGTCAGTTTTGCTGCGATCACCGGATTTGTAGCCCTTTGGAGCCTGCCCCCCGGTACATCTGTCTGGCCTATCATCGTGACGCTGGGATTGCTGTTCATCGCCGCTGCCCCGATCACCTTCGGGCGCGGAGACCCGCTCTCGCCTCGGTCTACCGCAATCGCATGCGTTGCGCTCCCGGTCGCCGTGCTCACGATGCTGATCGCCGAACCAGGAGTCGTCGAAAGCAATCGGCCACCTTGGCTTTTGAGCGCGGTCGTCATCTCGGGCATCGTCCTGTGCCTACGCGGACGAATCGTGTTCGCCTGGTTGAGTTTGATGTCCTGCTACGTGTTGATCATCGCCTGGGAAGCGGTGTTCGCCGGAGGGCTTCCTGACCTCTTGCTGTTGTTGTTCCTTCCGGCCCGGCTATTCATCGGAACCGCATTTGCTCTGGTCCTGCGTCGGTCGATTCTCGCCATCGAGGACTTCAATCGCGCCGAGGCAGATGCAGCTGTGCGAGCTGCCGCTGCCCGGGCCGCCCGCGAGGAACGAATCTCCCGGCTCGCCGATCTCGAATCGATGGTTCGGCCCATGCTCATCCGGATCGCCGAGGGGCAGCAGCTGTCGACTGCAGACATGAAGGCCTGCGCATTGCTCGAAGGTCAGCTTCGCGATCAGATACAGGCTGCTGCACTCGCCAACGCTGCGGTCGCGGGCAATGCTCGCGCGGCTCGGCGCCGAGGGGTCGACGTGGTGATGATCGACGACGGCGGGCTGATCGATACGTCACCTGAGGTCCACCGCCGCGTCACACAGCACGTGAACGAGGCTCTCCACACCTCGGACGGTGGGCGTCTGCGAATCCGTGTTCTACCGCCGGGACGATCAAGTTTAATTTCGATCTACCGAAGCGACGACAAGTCTGGCACTATGAGAATTGATCTTGACGTGCACGGCGATCCGGCCTCCGACCTCGCTAGCTAGCAGAGGTAACGGTGAGGCATTTTTGGTGTAACCAAAAGAGGTGGCTACCCGAACTCTGCGCGACGTAAGAGGATGAACCTGGGCCGGGAACCCAAGACCAGGAGATTCCACAATGACGCTGTCACTTGCGCCTCTCAGCATCAGAGCGCTCGCCATGCCACGACTCACTGCACGAGAGATCGAAGTACTGCGGAGTTGGGTGAAGCACGACTCCAAATCCAGCGCTGCCAATGAGCTGTTCATCACAGCGGCTACGGTCAACACCCACGTCAATCGCATCCGTGGCAAATACGCCGCCAGCGGCCGTCCCGCGCACACCAAAGCCGCGCTGCTTGCCCGTGCCCTCCAAGACGGCTACGTCACACTCGACGAGTTCTGAATCGACCCATCACCTGCATCGGCACCACCGGAGCCGGAGTCTCGCGGTCGATCGGCTCCCATAAACGGGTAGTCGTTATCCCACCAACCGCCATTCAAGCCGGATGATGTTGGGGTGGCGGGTGACGGGACAGGCCACTAATTCTCGATGACGGCCACGTCTGCCGTCGTGAGGCTGCCGATTGAGGTAGCGAACTACTCTCGACAGCCCTGACCTGCGGGTCAATACTCGGACTCAGGCATATCCGAGGAACACAATCCCTGGCAGGTCGTTGCATCATGGTCGAATCAGTCATCCCGGAAGACGTGGCCACACTCCCACTCCCACCGCGCAGCCCACTGCCTTACCGTCGGCGGTACAAAGCCACCCGACGACTTCACGTCGGTAGTGAGACACTGCGCAATGCGGGTGGACCGGTCACCCGGTACAGACTCGCTCCGTCCTGGCTTCTGCCCGAGATCGTCGTGGCCACCTCGCCCCAAGGCATGCACGACATCCTCGACCGGCCTCATACGTTTGTCGAAAAGAAACTCCCCTTCTACAGCGAACAGCGAGCGCTGATCGGCGGCAACCTGTTCAATCTCGAGCATGACGAATGGCTCCCCCACCGGCGGGCCACCCAGGCAGTGTTCACCAAGAATCGCGTAGGCAAGTTCGCCGACGACATGGCAGCGGCCGCTGTGACAGCCGTCGACGCCTACGGGGCCGGCGAGACCACCGACCTCGACGCGATGTGTCATTCACTGACGTTGCGAGCACTCGGGCGTTCTGTGTTCGGACTCGATCTCGACGACCACATCGCGGAACTTGCCGAATCCCTGACCATTGCGATGGGGTATGTGACCAGACGATCCACACTCCCCTTCAAGGCCCCGGTATGGTTGCCGACCCCGGCACGCCAGAAGGCACGGGCGGCGGCGGCGAGATTGCACACTCTGGCCGGAACCATTCTGCGTGAGTGCCGCGATGACCCCGAACGCGACGCACCGCTGGTTCGCGCACTGATCGACGCCAGGGATCCGGCCACAGGTAAACCGCTCTCCGACATACAGATCCGCAACGAGATGATCATCTTCATGTTCGCCGGGCACGACACCACGTCGACAACACTGACGTATTCACTCTGGGCACTCGGACACCACACTGACCTCCAGGATCGGGTCGCAGGCGAGGTCGCCGCGTTCGGCGGGCGAACGTTGACTCCGTCCGACGTTCCGAACCTGAGCTATACCGTGCAGGTTCTGCATGAAGCGCTACGGCTGTGCCCGCCGGCGGCGATGTTGTCCCGGCAAACAGTCACCGACATCGACGTGGACGGCTATCGGGTTGCGGCGGGCACCGCGGCGGTCGTGGGTATCTACGCGATGCACCGCGACCCGACGTTGTGGGACAACCCGCTGGAGTTCGACCCCGACAGGTTCAGCCCGGAGAACTTCGCAGAACTCGACCGTTGGCAGTATTTGCCATTCGGCGGTGGGGCGCGGGGCTGCATCGGATCTCACTTCGCAATGCTCGAAGCCACTTTGGCCCTGGCAACCATCATCGGCCGGCGCCGCATCGAGTCACTCGACAGCAATTTCCCGGTAGCTCTTCCGTTCACGCTGGTTCCCAAAGGCCCTATCCCGGCCCGGGTCGAGGTCCGGACATAGACCGCCCGGGCCGGATGAGCGTTCAGCGGTGGTTGAACTTTGCCTCGCGCTTTTCGACGAACGCGGCCATGCCCTCGGACTGATCCTCGGTCGCAAAGGTGGAGTGGAAGACCCTGCGCTCGAACAGAACTCCCTCGGTGAGGCCGATCTCCTGCGACCGGTTCACCGCCTGCTTTGCCAGGATCGTGATCGGCAGTGACAGTTCGGCGATCGTGGTGGCGACCTCGAGTGCGTCGTCGAGGTACGACTCGGTGGGAACCACGCGAGAGACCAGTCCGGCACGTTCGGCCTCGTCGACCTTCATCCGGCGACCGGTCAGCACCATGTCCATGGCCTTGGCCTTACCGATCGCACGCGTGAGACGTTGCGAGCCACCGATTCCCGGGATCACCCCCAGGTTGATCTCCGGCTGCCCGAACACGGCGTTCTCCGCGGCAATGATGATGTCGCACATCATCGCCAGCTCGCATCCACCACCGAGCGCGAACCCGGCGACAGCCGCGACCACCGGCGTCCGAACATTGACCAGACCATCCCATGCGCTGAAGAAGTCGACCGCCAGCATGTCCACGTAGGACTTGTCGGCCATTTCCTTTATGTCGGCGCCCGCCGCGAATGCACGTTCGGAACCGGTGATCAGGATGGCACCGACGGACTGATCGGCATCGTACGCCTGCGCTGCCGTCACGACCTCGGTCATCAGCTGAGAATTCAAGGCGTTCAACGCCTTCGGACGGTTGAGGGTGATGATACCCACCCGGCCACGCTGTTCCGTGAGAATCGTTTCGTAGTTGCTCATGCCTGGACTCCGTTCGTCAGTACGAGTGCTTTGGGTACCGGCGCGAAGAACGCATCGACGTCGGCCTTCACCACGGCGGTGAGACTCGGCGGCGACCACTTGGGTGACCGGTCCTTGTCGATGACCTGCGCGCGAATGCCTTCGGCGAGATCGTGGTGGACGAGGAAGTGGATCGACACCCGGTACTCGGTTTCCAGCACCGTCTCCAACGTTGTCTCCGAGGTGATTTCACGCAGTGACCGCACAGTCACCTCCACCGAGGTGGGCGACTTGGAGGCCACCACGTTGGCAGTGTCGTGGGCATCGGACTCGTCGTGGCCGCGCAACCGCTCAACGATTTCGACTGCCGTGTCGGCGGCAAAGGCATCGTCGATCCAGCGCTGCTTGGCCAGCAACCCAGACGCCGGCGGTTCGATGCAGAATTCGGCGATCACCTCGGCGACCGGCCGGGTGATGAGCGCCGAGGTGAAGTCGTCGATCTTCTCGGCGGGCAGGTAGTGATCGGCGAATCCGATCGCGACGGCGTCGGCGCCGTTGATCTGCGCCGCGGTCAGCGCCAGATACGTGCCGATTTCTCCCGGCGCCTCGGCCAGCAGGTAGGTGCCGCCCACATCGGGAGCGAAGCCGATTCCGACCTCGGGCATGGCCATCTTGGTGCGGTCGGTGACGATCCGGGTGTTGCCGTGTGCCGAGACACCGACTCCACCGCCCATCACGATGCCGTCCATCAGCGCGATATAGGGCTTCGGGTAGTGCGAGATGTAGGCGTTCAGGATGTACTCGTCATACCAGAACTTGCCCGTAGGAGAGGCGATCGCGTCGTCGAGAGTGGCCGACAGCGTTGCGTCGCGATGGATGGCGATGATATCCCCGCCCGCACACAGACCGCGCTCACCGGTTCCGTCGAGTAGCACTGCTTCAACGGCATCGTCGTCAGCCCATTTACGCAGCGCAGCATCTATTTCGAGCACCATTTCATGGGTGATGGCATTGATGGCCTTGGGGCGGTTCAACGTGATCCGGCCGATGCGGCCTTCCGTCCGGACCAGGACGGTGCTCTCGTCTGACATGACTCTCCAATGATCGACTGCGACGGCCGCTCACAATACTTGCATATCCTAGTAACGCCAGTCCAGAGACCGGGTCAGGTGTCGCGAATCACCGCGCCGAATCAGCATTCGCTCAGGTGCCCTTGGAATACTGCACAGATGCCCGTAGCAACCAGTTTCTTTCACGGCCTCGTGCTGCTGAATCTGTTGTTCGTCTGCGGAGCGTGGGCGCTGGCCAGGCCCAGTCGTCACGCGGCGTTTGTTCTCATCGGCGTGTCAGTGCTGTGGGTGCTGTTGAACGGCCCGATCGAAGGAGCGATAATTTACTCCTTCACTTCGACAAACGGCCTGACCGAGTCAGATCTACTCGGTGTTGCCGGACTGGGAATCGCCATCTATACGTTGCGCCGAAGGGCCTGACCTACCTTCGCCGCGTTCGGATTCGACCGCTACGGCTGGCCGGGCTTCAGTTTGATGAACAACCCGTCGGCCTCTGCGCACAGTGTGTCTCCGTCGTGCAGGCTGCCCTTCAGGAACACCTTGCGGCCTTCGATGCGGTCGACCCATGACCTGAAGATGAGTTCTTTGTCGAGCGGGGTGATGGCGCGATAGGTGACCGTCAGATAGGCGGTGCGGGTGATCCCACCGGATCCGAGCGCACCGGACATCCCCAGCAAATCGTCGAACGCCACTGCGATCTGTCCGCCGTGGGCCGCCTTGTTGCCGCCCAGGTGATAACGCCGGAACGTGATCCGCGCCTTCACCATCTCGGCCGTCGCCTCGTCGACCTCATACGGCGGAAGCGTGATGTTGCCGCGCGCCGGCAGGTCGATTCGCCCACCCGAGGGAGCACGCCATTCGTCGATGGCCACTGCGTCGAGCCGGTCGTTCATCACCTTCAGCTCATCGATCAGCTCGTCGACAAGATCTTCCGGTGGGCAGGCCGCCTTGACGCGGTCCATGAACGTCCGCACCTGCTCGATGAACTCCCCATATCGCGGGCCACCGCGCGTCAGATCCAAGTCGAAAGTGGGACGAAATCCACCCTCGTGACGCTCGTCGAGATGTTCGTCGGCACCGAAGGTCGCGGCGGTCGCTTCGAACGGGGTTCCCTCAGTCATGGTCACGACAGTATCCACCGGCGTCGACCTGGCGCGACCCGACCTCCGGACCAGCGTCCGGGATTTGCCCTACTACGCTCAGAATCCATGAGCGCCTCACCAGATCAGCCCTTTGATCCAACGCAGTGGAAATCGGTCGAAGGTTTCGACAACCTCACCGACATCACCTATCACCGCCACGCGGGCGAGGGTCGCGCACACGGCATCGTGCGGATCGCATTCGACCGCCCTGAGGTGCGCAACGCCTTCCGGCCCCACACCGTCGACGAGTTGTATCGCGTTTTCGACCACGCGCGCCGCAGCCCTGACGTGGGCGTGGTGCTGCTGACCGGCAACGGACCGAGCGAGAAAGACGGCGGCTGGGCCTTCTGCAGCGGTGGCGATCAACGCATCCGCGGCCGGTCGGGCTACCAGTACGCGGGCGGCGACACTTCGGACACCGTCGACACCGCACGAGTCAAAACCGAAGGTGGCCGCCTGCACATCCTCGAGGTCCAGCGGCTGATCCGGACGATGCCCAAAGTAGTGATCGCCGTGGTCAACGGCTGGGCCGCCGGCGGCGGACACTCCTTGCACGTGATCTGCGACCTCACGCTGGCCTCACGCCAGCACGCCCGGTTCAAGCAGACCGATGCCGACGTGGGGTCATTCGACGCCGGATACGGCAGCGCGTACCTGGCCAAACAGGTCGGACAAAAGAACGCCCGCGAGATCTTCTTCCTCGGGCGGGCGTACGACGCCGAATCCATGCAGCGAATGGGCGCCGTCAACGAAGTGGTCGACCACGCCGACCTCGAGGCGACCGCCATCGAATGGGGCAAGACCATCAACGGCAAGTCCCCCACCGCCCAGCGCATGCTGAAGTTCGCATTCAACCTCACCGACGACGGCCTCATGGGACAACAAGTCTTCGCCGGCGAAGCCACCCGCCTGGCCTACATGACCGACGAAGCCGTCGAAGGCCGCGATGCATTCCTGGAAAAACGCGCACCCGACTGGGACGACTACCCGTTCTACTACTGAGTCCACGTGAACAACAGGTCCAAATAGATCAGCCCCCACCAACTGGCGGGGGCTGATCTATGTGGTCGGCGCCTATCGGGTCATGCTCCGATGGGGGCGGCCAGAGTGGGCCACGATTTGTGCAACTGATCTTCCCAGTAGCCCCACGAGTGTGTGCCCGCAGGCGGGAAGTCGTAGGTCGCCGGTATTTTCAGCGTGTTCAGTCGGTCGTACAGCAATGCGGTGCAGATACCTGTCGCGGCTTCGATGCCACCGCCCAGGATGACCTGATCGGCCAACTGGGCCACGTCACCGTCGGCGCGATCCAGCGTCTCGTACTGGCCGGGCAGGCCCGTGGCGTTCGAGATGTAGAGCGTGAGGCCACGCAACTTCTCGGCGTTGATGATCGGGTCGTTGGCCGCCCAGCCCGGGCCGTTCACCGGTCCCCACATGTTTTCCACGTCACCGCGGCCGCGTGCACCGACCGTGATCTGGATGTAGAACTGGCCGAGCTTGCTGGACGTTGATGCGCAGCCGCTGTAGGAACCAACCGACTTGTAGAGTCCCGGATGCTCGATCGCCAGGTTCAACACAGACGTCGCCGACGACGAGATGCCGGCGATCGAGTTGAGCCCCGAGGTGCCGAGTGCCTGGTTGATGATCGGGGGCAGTTCGTTGCCGAGGAAGGTCGACCACTTGTTGCGGCCCAACTCCGGGTCGTCTTTCTGCCAATCGGTGTAGTAGCTGAACGCACCCGAGTTCGGTGTCACCACATTCACGTTCTTGGTGGCGAAGAAACCATCGACGTCGGTCCTGGCCTCCCAGTTT
Source organism: Williamsia faeni (assembly GCA_003202005.1). Classification (GTDB taxonomy): domain Bacteria; phylum Actinomycetota; class Actinomycetes; order Mycobacteriales; family Mycobacteriaceae; genus Williamsia; species Williamsia faeni. Next base: position 289,621 of record QJJF01000001.1, read on the forward strand.
GCCGCGTCCTCGCCACCACCTGCGCCGTTGAGTAGATAAAGCGTGGGCCGCGGGGCCGACCGGTCCTTCGGCAGGAGCACCGAAAGCGGGATGTTTTTGTTCATCGACGCCGAGTACACGAGCAGATCGAGTTTCTGAGATCCCGTTTCGGTCACTGCCACCAGCTTGGATCCGCCGGGAGATTCGATACCGATCTGCGGAAGCGCATCGGCTGTGGCGGGCGACGACACCAGGAGGGTCGTCGCGGCCAGCACGGAGGAAACGGTCGCCGCCAGCGCAATACGCACAAACCGCAGGGGCTTACCTGTACTCATTCGGGTCACCAGGCGACACTATCGGGTAATCACCCTCGTAGAAAATGATCCGGTCGTCACGACCCGGTACCGAAATTCAATCGGAGCCGCACGGTGTTCTCACGCTCGCTCGGTCTGCAGACTGCACGAGCGTGAGAACTGCGAGCCAAAATCAGATCAGCTGACGAGTTCTTTGAGTTGACGGATCTGGTCGACGCGCGCTTCGTGGGTCGGAGCCGGTGAGCTGATGAGCAGCATGCTGAGGCCGACTTCGTCGAATGCGGCGAGACGCTCTTTGACGTAGCCCGCCGAACCGATCAGGGACATGCCCGATGCGAGGTCGTCCGGAATCGCCGCTGCCGCTTCGGCTTTCTTTCCATCGAGGTAGAGGTCCTGGACCGTCTTGGCGGCGTCGGCGTAGCCGTAGCGAACTGCGAGGTCGTTGTAGAAGTTCTTGCCACGTGCACCCATGCCGCCGATGTACAGCGCGGAGTGATGCTTCACCAGTTCGAGCGCCCTCTTCTGCTCGTCCTTGTCGTCGGTGATCAGCGCGGTGACGGTGGCGGAAATCCCCAGCTGGCCGAGAGCGGGATCACGCTTGGCGTTGCCCTTTGCGAGCGATTCACCGAAGACCGAAGTCAAATGCTCGGGATGCAGGAAGATGGGCTGCCATTCCTCGAACAGCTCAGCTGCGAGCTCGACGTTCTTGGGGCCGATTGCGGCGAGCAGCATCGGGATCCGGTCGCGCACCGGGTGGTTGATGATCTTGAGCGGCTTGCCCAGACCGGTGCCGCCGTCTTCCTTGGAGAACGGCAGCTTGTAGTACTTGCCGTTGTATTCGGTCCGCTCACGACGCCAGACCATCCGGCAGATCTCGGCGGTTTCGCGGGCTCGACCAACCGGAGCGTCGTACTTCACCCCGTGGAAGCCCTCGATGACCTGCGGGCCGGATGCGCCGATGCCCATGACAAAGCGGCCATTGGAAATGTAATCGAGGCCGGCGGCGGTCATCGCGAGGTTGGTGGGCGTCCGCGAGAACATCGGCAGGATGCCGGTGGCGAGTTCCAATGTCGTGGTCTTCGCCGCGATGAAACCCAGCTGACTGACAGCGTCGAAGCTGTAGGCCTCAGGGACCGTGATCCGGTCAAGCCCAACCTTTTCGAAGTCGACCAGGTTGTTGATCGTCTCGGCAAAATCTCCCGAGTAGTTGATACCCATGCCGATCTTCATATGTCCTCCCAAGGACCGAACAGCCTACGAGACAAGGTGGTCGCAGTGTGCCACAGCACCCCGATTCGGCATCGACCCGACTACTCCTAAACCTTCTCAAAGTGAACAGTGGATGAACACTTTCGCCGCGCGAAGGAAACCGCTGGTCAGCTCGGATGTCAAACCGGTGAACGTTTAGGTGATTTCGCCATACCACACGCAGAATATTGACCATGAGTGCAGAAATGTTGATCCTCGTGCTCCTCGTCATCACTGCACTTGGATTCGACTTCACCAACGGCTTTCATGACACCGGGAATGCGATGGCAACGTCCATCGCGACAGGCGCACTCAAGCCGAAGACCGCGGTCACGATCGCGGCCCTCCTGAACCTGGTCGGAGCCTTCCTCTCGGTGGAGGTCGCTGCCACGATCACCAAGGGCGTGCTGAACATTCAGCAGACCAGCGGTGACGACTCCGGCAGCCTGGTCGGCGGCCTCGACGTCCAGAAGGCACTCCTTATCATCTTCTCCGGCCTGGTCGGCGGCATCCTGTGGAACGTCTTCACCTGGCTCTTCGGACTTCCCTCCAGCTCATCGCATGCACTGTTCGGCGGCCTGATCGGCGCCGGTATCGCCGCACTCGGCACGTCCGGGGTCAACTGGGAAGGTCTCACCAAGAAGATCATCATCCCGGGTCTGCTGGCCCCGGTCATCGCGTGCATCGTGGCCGCCAGCGGCACGTACCTCATCTACAAACTCACCAAGTCGATCGCCGAAAGCAAGAAGGCACAGGGCTTCCGGGTCGGCCAGGTCGCGAGCGCCTCCCTCGTCGCACTCGCCCACGGCACCGGCGACGCGCAGAAGACCATGGGTGTGATCGCCATGGCGATGATCGCCAGTGGACACCTCGAAGCCTCGAGCGTGGAACACGGTCTGCCGTTCTGGATCGTTCTCAGTTGCGCCTCGGCCATCGCACTGGGCACCTACCTGGGTGGCTGGCGGATCATCCGCACCCTCGGCAAGGGGCTCGTCGAGATCGAATCCCCGCAGGGTATGGCCGCAGAGGCTTCGTCGGCGGCCATCATCCTGACGTCGAGTGCAGCCGGAATGGCGCTGTCGACCACGCAGGTCGCGACCGGATCGATCCTCGGCTCCGGCATCGGCAAGAAAGGCGCCACAGTGCGCTGGGCGGTCGCCGGCCGCATGGCCACGGCCTGGGTCTTCACCCTGCCCTCTGCCGCATTGATGGGTGCGGCGTCGTTCGCGGTCGCCAATCTGACAGGTGGCGCCGCCGGCGCGGTGGTCATTTTCGTAATCCTCATCGCCGCCTGCGGTTACATGTACTGGCGCGCACAACTACAGAAGGTCGACAGCCACAACGTCAACGCCGATTGGGACGAAACCACCGACAGTGTCATCCCGGCGGACGTGGCGGCTGCGTACCACCACGAGCACGATCACCACCACCACGAGGACGCCTCGGTCGTTGCGGTCGAGAAGAAGTCCGACATCCCCGTCACCCCGATTCAGACGGCGATCGACACCGACACCGGGCTGGGCCAAAAGAAAGCGTCTGATCGATGAGCACGTTCGAAGCGATCCTCAGAGTTCTTGTTGTCGGACTCATCCTCGGCGCCGGGTTGCCGGCGATTTTTGCGATCGGGATCCGCCTCCACGCAACCGGATCGGGCGACGCGCAGGCCGACGGGACGGTGGCACCACCGAGTCCGCTGATGAAGGGCCTCGCCTACGTGCTTTTCGCGATCATCAGCGCGGTGATCCTGATCAGTATCCTGTGGATTACGCGCGGAACCATCGAGTACTACTTCGGCGTCGATCTGTTTCCGTTCGTAGAGGGCTGATCGGGACAGATCTACGTGGACAGAATCAACAAAATCGGGTGAACCCGGCGGTCAGGAAGCGGCCACCGACGGAGCGCCTCGAGCGACGAAAGGAGCCGACATGGATCGACCGCAGTTCCTCACCAAGGTTGTCAGCTGGCTCCGCGAGGGATATCCCAATGGGGTCCCGTCGAGCGATTACCAGCCTCTGTTCGCGCTCCTTCGCCGCCAACTGTCAGAAGAAGAAGTCACCTCTGTCTCTCATGAGCTGATCAAGAGTGGCCAGATGACCGACAACCGGCCCGAACCGATCACTTCGATCGACGCCGGGGTCCTGATCACCAAGATCACCGACGAGCTTCCCCTCGAAGCCGACGTGGAACGGATCCGTAAGCACCTCGAATCCATGGGCTGGCCATTCGATCCCGCTCCCCTGACCGACCCCGACGACAATTCCGAAACCGGTGACTGACCGGCGGGTTCTGCAACCCCTGCCGTTGTCGGCGACTGCCGATGTCGGCGCGCTCACCGATCTGTTGGCAGGATCTGCGAGCTACCTCCCGGTCCCGGCCGCCGATCCCACCGAGACCGCCCGACTGTGCACTGCGCTGGGCGCCGGGGAGCCCATCGACCCCGACATCGCACTGGTCGTCGCCACCTCCGGTACCACCGGAACACCCAAGGGCGCAATGCATTCGGTGGATTCGCTGACCGCGTCCATCGATGCCACCCATGAATACCTCGGTGGGCCCGGTGGCTGGCTGCTCGCCCTTCCCGCTCATCACATCGCCGGCCTGCAGGTGCTTCTGCGCAGCATCCGAGCCGGATTCGTCCCGATCACGCTGGACGTATCCACCGGCTTCGACCCCGCCGTATTGGTCAGCGCCATCGATCAGATGACGTCGAGGCGCCGGTACACCTCGCTCGTGCCGACCCAACTGGTCAAAGTCCTGGGACACCCGGCCGCGACCGCCGCCCTGAGTGCGGTCGACGCGGTGCTCGTCGGGGGTGCGGCAACCCCGCAGGCTCTGCGTCGTCGGGCGATCGAGGCCGGGATCCCCATCGTCGGCACCTACGGGATGAGCGAGACCTGCGGCGGGTGCGTCTACGACGGAAATCCCCTGCGCGGGATCAAGATCCGCATCGAGGGTGAGGCGCCCGGACGGGTCATCCTCGGTGGTCCGATGGTCGCGGCTGGCTACCGCGGGCTGCCCGACCATCCCGCGTTCACCGACACCGGATGGTTCCGGACCGACGATCTCGGCACGGTCGACACCCATGGCCTGCTCACCATCATCGGCCGCGCCGACGAGGCCATCACCACCGGCGGTTTGACGATCGTGCCGCAAGTGGTCGAGGCCGTACTGCTGTCAGACCCGACGATCAGCGACTGCGCCGTACTCGGATTGCCCGATGATCGCCTGGGTGAGAAGGTGGTCGCCGTCGTGGTCGCCGCACGCGGAGCACAGGTGAGCGTCGAATCAGTGAAAACCTTTGCCGCCCAACACCTTGACCGGACTGCCGTACCGCGCGACGTGCACTTCGTCGACGACCTCCCCCGACGGGGTCCCGGCAAGGTCGATCGTGCCGCGTTGCGCGCGACACTCATCTGATCCGCACCCGGGAAATACGCGTAGGGGTGGGTCGAATATCGGGTAGTCGACTACCCGAGACCCCGCTATGCCATCCCCAGCATGCTGTCTACAGGCACTAGTCGCACTGAAAGGTCGTTGACATGACTTCCATCAACCTCACCCCCAGAGCAGTCGCGCCGTCGAAGGTGTACTGCAAGGTCGATGACAGCAGTGGACCGATCGCACCCGGAGATCGGCTCGTGCCGTCCACCACCACGTTCGGCCATGCCATGAGAGCCGTAGGCGCAAGCGAGGATTCGACCGTCATCGGTGAAGCTCTTGCCCCATTCGACGGCGGATGCGGCCTGATTCCCATCGCGGTGACCGACGAACAGCTCGCGTTGGTGCGCAAGCATCTGGCCAATCGACACCGCCCGAGCAAGTTGTTTTACAAACTCCTCAACCACCGCTGCAAGATCAGCTGATGTTTCGGAGGATCCTGTACTGGGTAAACGACTCCACATCAACTCAGAAAGTCGGCTGAGCAGCAGCGCAAGCTGTACAGCAGCAGTCTTCGCCGACGGCGGGGAACGGAAGTAGGTACCGCATACGAGATTGATGTGCGGGCATGAGAGACCGGGGGGTTTCGTTGAATACCAGCAGTTTTGAACCTGCGTACAGAGTGGGTGTCGTCGAGCATTTCGAGTCGCTGCTCACAGGCCTGCAGACAGTCATCGAAGAATCAGATGGGATGGTTTTTGCCGCGGGCGCGGCCACAGTTGACGACTTGCTCGCCGAAACCAGCGATCTCGATGTTGCCTTGCTCAACCTGCGCCTCGACGACAAATCCTGCCCTGCCCACAATGCCCAGAAACTGCACGCGCACAACATCAGTGTCCTGGCCTTCACCACCGGGGACCATCCCGACCTGGTCCGGTCGGCGATCGCTGCCGGAGTGGCCGGGGTCTTGCGCAAATCTGCCCGCAACTCAGAGGTGGTGGAAGCCATCCGACTTGCCGCTGAAGGGCGAACCGTGGCAACCATGGATTGGGCGGCCGCGATAGACGCAGACCTGAACCTCGCGGCCGTCGAACTGAGCCCCCGCCAACGCGAGGTTCTCGTGCTCTACGCCTCCGGCGAGCCCGCGGGGCGAGTCGCGTCGATCACCGGACTCTCGATCGAAACCGTGAACGCATATCTCACCCGCATCCGGCGCAAGTATGCCGACGCCGGCCGGCCCGCCCCCACCAAGACCGACCTCTACAAGCGGGCATTGGAGGACGGGTGGCTGCCGATTCCCCCGTTGTACCAGCGCTGACAGCTCGACGCTGCGGCCTGCGGCCTGCTCCACCCGTTTTTGCATCGTCCACCAACAATTTCCGGTGGACGATGCAAATTCGGGTGGCGGGGGACCGTCTGGGGTCACAGCACCCCGCCCAACTGCAGGCCTCGGTCGAGCAGTGCCCGAAAGCGCTGTGGATTCATCAGGTCACTCCACGTCCAACGCATGACGTGAATACCCAACGCGCGCAGGCGGTCTTCCCGATACTTTTCGCGGATGACGGCATCTTCGACCGACTCGCCCGGCCGTAGATGCTTCCGGTATTTGTACCGCCCGTCGAACTCACCCACCACGCGGCCGTCCCAGTCGAAATCGGTGAACCCGATGAGGCCGTCGTCGTCGACAAAAGGGTGTTGCAGTCGTGGCGCAGGCACCTCCGGAAAGCCGAGCATCAGCCCGCGGCTGAGTGATTCTCCCGGATTCGCGGCCTGCCCGTCGGCCGCCTGAGCCGCGTCACGCAGCGTCGATCCCCCGACGAATCCGTGGAACCGCTGAGCCATCGCCTCGACATCTGCGCGCTGCACACCGGCGCGTAGACCGGAGTCGAGTATCGCCAACGCGTCGATAAAGTCGCCCTCGCGAGCGACATCGACGACCGTTCGCACCACGGATGTCACCCGATGCCCGTTCACCATCACCACGTCGCCGCGATCGACCTCCGCCTCGTGGAGGTGAATCCCCGCGGCCACGCGTCCACCCCAGCGGACGATGAAGTGCACTTTGGTGTCGTCCGGCCTGAGCAACGGCAAGTCGTGGACAGCCGCGGCCGATCGATGGCTGATGACCCGCACCTTCGACTTGCCGGCCCGGGCATACACGCGTTCGAGGTACTCCGCAGTCGCCGACAGGTCTGGATCGGGTGGCACGTAGACGCCGGCACAACGGCGGATCAGCGCGCCGGACCGAAGCCCGGTACGGACGGCCTGATCGTTGAGCGCACCGGCCGGCACGAGTTCGGCGCGTCGGAGCAGATGGCGTGGTTCCTGAGGTGTCATGGATCCACCGTGAAAACAGGGTCGGACAGAACCGGTCGTGCCGCGGGTCATCTGTGGATACTCGCGGAAAGTGTGGATAACCTGCGTAGACGCCGCCCCACCCACCCGTTTTCGCACCGCCCAGAGACAACTGCCGGTGGACGATGCAAATTCGGGTGGGCGGGGCCTCGCAGCTCACGACAGCAGCTGTAAGCCCGACGACAGCGGGCCGGCGCATTGTGTGCTCCATGAACACACCACTGCATACCGGTGCCCCGGCCATCGAGGCCCACGGACTGGTAAAACACTTCGGTTCCACCAAGGCCGTCGATGGCGTCGACCTGGTTGTTCCCACAGGATCGGTCTACGGCGTGCTCGGCCCCAACGGGGCCGGAAAGACAACAACCGTCCGAATGCTCGCCACGCTCCTCAAGCCCGACGCCGGCCAGGCGAAGGTCTTCGGCTACGACGTCGCCACCGATTCGGTCGCCGTGCGATCGATGGTCGGGGTCACCGGCCAGTACGCATCGGTCGACGAGGATCTGTCGGCAACCGAGAACCTGATCGTCTTCTCCCGGCTGCTCGGTAAGTCCCGCCGCGAATCCCGGATCCGATCCACCGAACTGCTCGAAGAGTTCGGTCTGACCGAGGCGTCCAAACGCCCTCTCAAGGAGTTCTCCGGCGGTATGCGCCGCCGGCTCGATCTCGCGGCCAGCCTGATCGCCACTCCCCCGCTGCTCTTCCTCGATGAACCGACCACCGGACTCGATCCGCGGACGCGTTCGCAGATGTGGGACACCATCCGGCAACTGGTCGCCGGCGGCAGCACCGTGCTGCTGACCACCCAGTACCTCGATGAGGCCGACCAATTGGCCGACCGCATCGCGGTCATCGACCACGGCCGGGTCATCGCCGACGGCACCGCCGACGAACTCAAGAACTCCGTCGGATCATCCACCCTGCAGCTCACGCCCGCCGACCGCTCCCTGGCTCCGGCCGCCGCCGCGATCGTCGAACGTGTGCTGTCCGAGCCGGCCACGCTGAGCCCGGAAGCAGGCCGCATCACCGCACCGATGCTGCGCCCCGACCTTCTCCCCGACGTTCTCATCGCCCTGCGTGAACACGGCATAGCCATCGAGGCGATGAACGTTCAAAAGCCAAGTCTCGACGAGGTTTTCCTCACCATCACCGGCAAACCCGCCGACGCCAACGCCCAAGATCCCAGCGCCCAGGAGCATGCAGCATGACCACAGTCATCGACAAACCGATCACCACCGCCCCGATCAGCACCATGCATCCGGCGACGAGCGTCAGCGTGACCACTGCGATCAAGCAGTCGTTCACGATGGGCTACCGCGGGCTCCTCAAGATCCGCCACAACCCGGAACAGCTGTTCGACGTTGTGCTGCAACCGATCATCTTCACGCTGATGTTCACCTACATCTTCGGCGGCGCGCTGGCCGGCAGCATTCAGGACTACCTTCCGATCATCATCCCCGGCATCCTGGTTCAGACGGTCATCGTCACCAGCATCGTCACCGGGACACAGCTTCGTGAAGACATGGACAAAGGTGTCTTCGACCGGTTCCGGTCGCTGCCCATCGCCCGGATCAGTCCGCTGGCCGGGGCATTGCTCGCCGACGTGATCCGGTATCTGATCGCCACGACCATCACCTTTGTCGTCGGCATCGCGATGGGCTGGCGACCTGACGCCCTCGGTGTCATCGGGGCGACCTTGCTGGTCATCGTCTGCAGCTTCGCGGTCTCCTGGATCTTCGCTTTCATGGGAACCGTCATGAAGAAAGCTTCGGCAGTACAGGGTGTTTCGATGCTCATCCTGTTTCCGCTGACGTTCATGTCGAATGCGTTTGTCGAGCCGGCGACGATGCCCGGCTGGATGCAGACGTTCGTCAAGTTCAACCCCATCTCGCACCTGGTGACGGCGGTTCGCGAACTGACAAACAACGGACATGTGGGCATTCACGTCCTGTGGTCACTGGTCGGCGCCGCGCTCATCATTGCGATCATGGCCCCGATCACCGTGAAGTCCTACATGCGCAACGCCTGAATCAGGCTGCGGCCACGCTGTTTTCCATGATCGACAAGATGTCCTGTACGGCTTGCCGGCGGGACATCTTGTCGATCCCGGCGCTCAGCTCCTGCCACTGCGCGTCCGGCACAGCGGCAATCTCCTGACTCCGCTCGCGCACGACCACCAGGGTGGTGTAGTCGAGCCGGGATCCGACCCGCTCGGCCAGCAGCAACAGCCGGGCTCCCGACATTGATCCGGGATCTCGGCCACTGAGCGCAACTCCGAAAGCCATGGCCATCGCACCCAATTGCGGGAGGTCCGCGAGCCCGCCGCGACTGAACATGGATGCCGCGATCGATCCTAGGTTCGACAGATAACGCCCTGATCCCACGGTGCGTCCCGCCAATGCCATCCCACAGACCCCGGTGCTGATCACCATGCCAACAAAGGGATCCTGCGCCGGCGAAGGATGCTCAGACAGCAACAACCGCACCGACCTCTCGAAGAGGTCGGCGGCCTCGTCGGCGTTGTCTTCCTGCCATTCCAACTCGGCGGCGCCGACCAGGATCGCCGCGGCGATCTCGGGATGGGCGCGGGGGTCGGGATCGGCCGGCACCCACCCCTCGGCAAAGACGGCAAACTCCTTGCGCGCCTCCTCGATACGCCCCATGCCGACGAGCGCGGCGACGATGTAGCCACGGGTCTGCCGGACATCCTGCTCCGATCCGATCATCTCGAGGAGACCCATCGCGCGACGATAGCTCTCGATCGCCATCTCGTACTGAGCCGTCTGGCCATGAAAGCTACCGATCTGCATCAGCACACTGGCAGCGATCCACGAGTCATTGTGGGACTCCGCAATACCCAGAGCGATGTCCGCCGCCTGCACCGCACCGCGCCGGTCAGCCATGTTTTCCCGAGTGTTTGCGGTGAGCAACGCCGCGATCATCCGCACCCGGGAATCAGTACATCTGCCACCGATCACCATCCGGCGCAGTGCACCGAACTTGTGATGCGCCAACATGATCGACGAGATGAAGTCGAACTGGCATTGATCGGCGAGATCGGCGCGGAAGAGCCGGCGCAACTGCCATCGGGCGATCGCCACGAGACGATGGCTGCGGGCCATCAACAGGTGACCACCGGCGATCAGGTACACGGCCTGTCGGTATTCACGCTCGGTGTCGGTCAGCGCGTCCGCGGCCGCCTGATCCAGATACGGCAGGACCGCGACAACTCTCGGGGCCCAGGCCATCACCTCGCCGTGCAACCCACGGACTGCCCAGAACCCCGCGATCACCGGGAAACAAGCGACGATCGTCTGTTCCCAATCCGCCGGGCGCGCAGCCACATCGGGTTCCATGCAGCGGCGCAACACCCAGACCAGATTGTCCACCTCCGCCGATACCGCCGCCAGCACCGCCGGCTGCTCACCGTTCTCGAAGGGTTCGCGGGCATCGCCGGCAAACGTTCGTGCCCACCGCGCGATGGACGAATTCACCTGCGGCCCTTCACCCGATGCGATCAGCTGCTCTTCACCGAACTCTCGAACGGTCTCGAGCATGCGGTACCGGACACCGCCGTGTTCAAAAACCTGGAGGAGCGACTGGTCCACGAGGGCGTCGAGGTCGTCGTCGAGTTCGAGGTCGGTGACTCCCACGACGTCGCGGGCCGCGGCACGCGAGAACCCGCCGGGGAAGCGGCACAATCTGCGCAACGCGATCCGGGCGGGTTCGTCGAGGAGTTCCCAGCTCCATTCGATGACAGCGTGCAGAGTCCGGTGGCGGACCGGTGACGAACGATCCCCCGTGCGCAGCAACGCAAATCGTTGCGACAAGCGCTGCGAGATCTCGGCAACGCCCATCGTCCGGACCCGCGCCGCAGCCAACTCTATGGCCAGCGGCAACCCGTCGAGCGCTCGGCACAGATCAGCGACTTCAGTGTTGTCGATGGCCACGTCCGGCCGGATCGCCCGGGCCCGCGCGGTGAACAAATCCGTTGCGGCCGAACCATACTCGTCGATGGACAGCGGTGGAAGCTGATGGATCACCTCGGCGTTGACACGCAGCGGTGATCGACTGGTGGTCAGGATCCGAACATTCTCGGACATTCCGATGAGTTCGGACGCCACCCGGGCACAGGCGTCGACCACATGTTCACAGTTGTCGAAGATGACCAACGTCTCCGACGTCAGCGCGTCGGCGAGGCGGGTCTGCAGATCCGAAAAGGCCAGGCGCGGACGACCTCCGAGCCCGACATCGGATTCGCCGACACCGAGCGTTCCCGCCACGGCCGCGACGACGTCGTCCTCACCCCGCACAGAAGCGAGCTCGACGAAGAACACCCGCACACCGTCGTCGGCGATCAGATGCCCGATCAGGTTGGCGACGCGCGTCTTACCGGCACCTCCGGGTCCCTGGATCGTCACCACTCTCGATGTGCGGAGCAGCGAACAGATGCGGCTGATGTCGGCTTCGCGACCCAGGAGTTCATTCGGCTCGGCGGACAACCCGACCGACATCACGCGGCCGACCTCACGTGGCCGCTCGACCGGCGTCGGCTGCAACAACTGTTCGTGAAGGGCCACAACCTCCGGCCCCGGGTCGGCGCCGAGTTCGGTGGACAATGTCCGGCGCAGACGCGCGAACACCGCCAGCGCCTCGGCACTTCGCCCCAGCGCCGCCAACGCCCGCATCAGGGTGGCGTGCGCCGACTCGTCCAGCGGGTCGGCATCGGCTCTCCGCTGGGCCAAGGCCCGTGCGGTCTCGAAATCTCCGTCGTCCAGTGCCTTCTGCGACCGGCGTTCGTCGAGTTCGACCTGCACACGGTCGGCGGCCTGCCGAACATCACGGGCGAGGTCGTCGTCGCCGAGATCGTCACCGGGTGCCCCGCGCCAGAGTCGGGCGGCCGCCTCGAGCGACTGCGCCGAACCATCGGCGAGCAACGACTGAGCAGTGAATACGTCGACGGCGACCGCCGGTAGCGTCAGCCGATAACCGGCCGGGCCGGCCTCGATGGCGCCCTCGGGCAGCAGTGGACGAAGTCGGGATATCTGGGTGTGCAGGGCCGACTGAGGCGATCGCGGAAGGTCGTCGCCCCAGACACCGTCGATGAGGGCAGACTGCGACCGCTGACTGCCCGGAGTCAGCGCAAGGACCGCCAGCAGACGCCGAGCCCGGATTCCGGGTACCGGTCGCATTCGTCCGTTTTCGTCGGCTATCGAAACCGGTCCGAGTAGTCCGACGATCGGATCTCCTGCGGCAGGCGGCACATTTTCCTCGCAACTCGTGGGCAGATTCGATGCAAAACTGCAGGTCAGTATTACTCGCAACAGCCTATCTCTCATGCGACACGGAGCGGAGCCAGACCAAGTGCAGGGGCCTGGGCACGGGCGAGAGCCGGTGCGCAAGGATGACTCTCATGGCTTCCGCAGCGCAGTGGTTCGAAGGTTCCCGGCCCCGCACGTATCCCAACGCGATCGCGCCGGTCATCGCCGGCACCGGTGCGGCCGGCTGGGTCGGTGACATCGTGTGGTGGAAAGCCGCGCTGGCCCTGGTGGTGGCGCTGGCGTTGATCATCGGCGTGAACTTCGCCAACGACTACTCCGACGGCATCCGCGGGACCGACGATGTACGGGTCGGCCCGATGCGGCTCGTCGGCTCCAAGGTGGCCACCCCGAAATCGGTGAAGACCGCGGCGATGACAGCCCTGGCCGTGGCCGGGATCGCCGGGTTGGTGCTTGCGTTGACAAGCGCCTGGTGGCTGATCCTGGTGGGCCTGGCCTGCATCGTCGCGGCCTGGTATTACACCGGTGGCCGAAACCCTTACGGGTACAGCGGTTTCGGTGAGATTTCTGTGTTTGTGTTCTTCGGCCTGGTGGCTGTTCTCGGCACGCAGTTCGTCCAGGCCGAGAAGGTCGATTGGGTCGGCTTGCTCGCCGCGGTCGCCGTGGGTTGTTACTCCAGTGGAGTTCTGGTGGCCAACAACCTCCGCGACATCCCCACCGACACCGAGTCGGGGAAGGTGACACTTGCGGTTCGGTTGGGCGACAAGCGAACTCGAGTGCTTCACACTGCGCTCGTGGTGATTCCGTCACTGGTCAGCCTCGCGCTTGTCGCGGCCACCCCGTGGGCATTGCTCGGCTTGATCTCGGCCCCGTTGGCGTACAAGGCCAACGCACCGGTTCGTGCCGGTGCCGGCGGACCAGCGTTGATACCCGCACTCGCCCTCACCGGCCTCGCGATGCTTCTCTGGTCAATCGGCACCGCCATCGGCCTGCAGCTCGCCTAGCCCTGACCCCGCACCCCGATGATGTGCCCTTATGGCGGAGCCCACCTGGGCTTTTGTTCGCCATAAGGGCACATTTTCGGGTTAGCTGGTGGCTGCCTGCTGGACGGCGTCGCGGAGCGCGTCGGGGGTGGTGGCCGATTCGATGAGCGCCTTGGAGGCGGCATCGCCGGTGGTCAGGATTCCCAGGAGGACGTCCTCTGCGATCAGGTCGCGGTCTGCGGCCCGGGCGATGATTGCCGCCTGGGTGATCGCCGACTTGGCGTCCAGGGAGAACCGGGGCCGGCGCATGCCACCCCGCGGTCCCCGGCGGCCTCGGCCACCTTCCCACGGTCCGCGGTCATCGCCTTCGCGCTCCCAAGGAGGCGGGCCCTCACCTTCGGGACCTTCCCAGGGACCTGACCAGAGTCCGTTCGGTCCCCCGCGTCCGAATGGTCCGCCGCGTCCGCGTGGTCCGCCATGTTCGTGTGGACCGCCATGTTCGTGTGGTCCGCGGCGTCCGTGTGGTCCGCCGCGTCCGCGTCCGTCCCGACCGCCGCGGCGTTTGCCCCAGTTGTCGGTGATGTCGTCGCCGAATGCGGATTTGACCGCCGCGCGAACCTTGTCGAGATCGATTCCGATGGCCGCGAGGGCGTCCCGGTCTTCATCGACGCGATCTTTGTCCGCGTCGGTCTTGTTGGCCTCGTGGTACTCACGTACCACTTCGCGGGCCTGAGTCAGGGTCAAACCCTGCTCACCGAGGATGTTGAACACCGAACTCCGGGCGTTGCAGAGCATGCCGAGGATGAGGTGGTCGTTGCCGAGTGTGGTGTGACCGAGGTCGGCTGCCTCCTGATAAGCGAAAACCAGGGTCATCCTGTTTTCGCGAGTGAACTGGTGAAACATGTTGTCTCGCTTCCTGATGTGGAACGCGGCGGCTATTCGCCGCGTGAATGCTTTTGGTGCACGGCTTGACGGCTCACCTGCAGTACGTCGGCGATTGCCTGCCAGCTCCAGCCTTGTTGCCGGGCATTGGCGACCTGTACGTCTTCGAGCCGATCGGCCAACGTTCGCAGTGCCCTGACCGCTGCCAGCCCTTTGGCCGGATCACGATCTGCAACTGCTGCGGTGATGTCTTCTTTGTTGTCTTGCACGATTGTCAAGTTACCCTGACACGCTGCGCGTGTCAACATTTATTGACAACAGAATCCGAGGCACCCCGATGATGTGCCCATTTGGCGAGCAAAAGGCCAGGTCAGCACCGCCAGAAGGGCACATCATCGGGTTTAGGCGGCATCGGGTTTAGGCGTCCAGCCGCGGAGGGTGAGCTCGCGACGGAGCTGCTCGACGAACTCGTCGCGGCCGCTTCTGATGTTCTGAGCGGTGACCGTGATGACCACCCAGCCGGCAGCCCGCAGCCGGTTCCACCGTTCGAGATCTCGGGCGTGCTGTTCGCTGCTGCGATGATGTTCGCCGTCGTACTCGACAGCGACCAACAGATGTGGCCAGGCGGCATCGAGTCGGTATCGACCGCCCATGACCTCGTGTTGCAGAACGAACCCGTGGAAGCCTTCGTCGACGAGAATGAGTCGCACCCGGGTCTCCCACGGCGACTCCGACAGCGGATCGACCAGCTTGAACGCAGTGATCGCCTTGCCGATTCCCCAGTGTCGTTCCCACCACTTCAACGCGCGTCTGACGTCCTCCAACAGGCCTGGATGGCGGCGGGCCAACGAGTCCAGGGCGGAAACAGCATCGTCGCGAGAGTTGAACCGCCCCAAGTCAATTGCCGTTCGAGCCAGGGTGGTCACCAACGATCCGTTGATCCCGGTGTATTCGTTCTCGTCGATCTGTAGGCGACGCACCTTGATGCCACGGAACTGGCGACCATTGATCGGCACGATGACCTCGGGCAGCGCGCCTTCGGGACGATAAGCGTTGCCCCACAGGTCGGCCGCCGACCACCCGCACAGGATGCCCGGCAGATCCTTGTCGCCTCCCGGATACGCCAGACCGGCGGCAAAGCTCAACATCGTGAAGTCGACGACCTGGTCAGCTCGAACCCAGACACCACGAAACAGAATCCGGTAGTTCTCGCGCAGTTGATAGCGCGACATCACAGCAAGCAGTTCTTCGGCCCGCATCGGGCCTGTTGGCAATTCCCCCATACCGACACCGAACACATCCACACCGACCGAAGCCGCGCCACAACCCCAGGTTATCCACAGCCCAGAACCCGATGATGTGCCGTTCTGGCGAACAAAAGCCCAGGTGGGCTCCGCCAAAACAGCACATCATCGGGTCTAGGGGGCTAGGGGGTTACTCGGTGAGGAGGGACTCGCTGATGTTCATCCGGCCGGCGCGGGCGGCGGGGAAGAAGGCTCCGGCGAAACACAGGGCGAACGCGATGACCACATAGACACCGATGAGAGCCTGCGGCGAATACACCACCTCCACGGCTGTCGACTGCGTCAGGATCTTGTTGCCGACGAGGTGTAGGGCGGTACCCATCACCACACCGAGCAGCGACCCGATCGCCGCAACGGCTGCGGCCTCCGCGAGAACCATCCGCTGAACGAATTTGCGGGAGGCACCCATCGCCCGCAACACCCCGAGTTCGCGTTTACGCTCGATCACCGAGAGCAGCAGGGTGTTCAGCAACGCGACCGCCGCGACCACCGCGACGATCCACTGGATGGCGACCGCAAACGCACCCGACTGCTCGACGGAGGCCTTGGTGGCATCGAGGCCTTCCTGGCCCGTGTAGACGTGGGTCGGCATCGTCGTGGCTTCGTCGGCGGCGGCGACGAGCAAGGGCCGGATCTGCTCCTGGTCGACACCCGGGTCGGTCGTGACCTGTAGGTAGGTGTCGCCGGGCCGATTGAACCAGTCCGCCAGCAGTGCATGGGAGATCGCCGCGGTGCCCGAGTTGACGCTCACGTAGTCGACGAGTTGCAGGACGGGCAGCGAGTGAAATCCGGTTGGCGACGCGAACTCCACCGAATCACCGGCCTCGACGTCCAGATTGCCTGCCATCGTCCGCGACATGATGATGCCGCGGCCGGCGAGGACCTCGTCGATCACCTCGGGAGATCCCTTGGAGACAAACGGCGCACTCATGCCGGGAGCGAGACCCTGCAGCATCACCAGCGACTCACCGACGTTGACCGACGCCCACTGGCCACCGACCACACTCTCGACCCCGGGCACATCGGCAATCGCCGCCGACACCGCCGGATCCAGAATCGGCCCATCCGGAACCGTCGAACCGTCCCGCGACGACACGTAGAAATCCGTGTCGCCCAGGCCATCCAGCGAATCGGTGATCGACGACACCAGGTTGTTCATCACACCGGACGTACACAGTCCGACCGTGATCGCCACCGCCACCGTCATCAACGTCGCCCACGCCCGCCGCGGAGCCCGTTCGGTGTTGACCGCGCTCAGCGTGCCCGGTCCGCCGAACCGGGCCGCGAGCGCGCTGACGGCCGCCACCAAAGGCCTTGTGATGGCGTAACACACCAGCAGCATGCCGATGCAGAACACGATGCCGGCGGTCGCGACCGCAGCACTCTGGATGCGGTTGGCCATGATCCAGCCGACGACGATGAGGACCACACCCAACACCCCGGACACCTTGGCCGCCACCCCGCGTCCGGCGCGCTGCTCGGCGGCAACGCCGCCGGACATCGCCTCGATCGGCGACACCGTGAACACCGACCGGGCGGCCAGCGCGCTGGCCCCGGTACAGGCGAGGACACAGGCGATCACCGCGGCCGGAGCGGCATACCCGGGCAATCCGAACTCGATTGTGGCGCCGAAGGATCCGAGTACCTCGGGCAACTGCCCGATCGCCCAGCGACCCGCCAGGATTCCGACGGGCACCCCGATCAGGCCACCCACCAGACCGAACAGCGCCGCTTCCCCGATGAGGTCGGCGACCAGCGGTCCACGTTTGCCACCCAGGGCCCGGATCATCGCGATCGACGACCGCCGCGATGCGACGGCCATGTTCATCGTGTTGAACACCAGGAATCCGGCGATCACCAACGAGATCAGCGACACCAGCAAGGTCGAGTTACGTGTTGTCGCGCTTGCCGTTTGCACCTGTTTCGCACGGAAGTCCGGGCTCACCACCGCTGCCCGGCCGTCGACCACCGAGTCCACCTGCTCGCGCAACTCATCGGTCGACGTTCCCGGTTCCTTGGTCACCAGGATCGAATCGACCCGGCCGTCGTGATCGGTGAGTTGCTGAGCCAATCCGAGGTAGGCGAAAATGAACTTCCCGCCGTTGATGGCGTCTGCCTCCGGGGCATCGATCACCATAGAGACCGTGGTGTCGACGCCGTTGATCGAAACCTGTTGGCCCTTCTGCAATCCGGTGGCCTTGCCGACACTGATCCCCGACATCAGTTCGTTGACATCGGTGCCGCCGGCGGTCGCCGCCTCTTCGACGGCGTCCCGAAGTCCACCGCTCAGCGCGGTGATGTTGTTGTCGCTGCCGAGGACCGTGATGCGCTCACCCTCGATGTAGACCGGGCTGTTGATCAGGGGCACAACACTTCTCGCGGCCGGAGCCTCGCGACGGATCTCACCCATCAACTCGTCGTCCACCCCGGAGTCGACGATGCCGGCGACCTCGAGGTCAGCGGTCCCCGAGATGGTGTCACTGAGTTTCTGGACCGACGACGTCAGCGACCCGTACGTGCCGAGAACCGCGACCAGCAGCGCCGAGGCGACAACAACCACCATCAGTGACGTGGTCACCCGCAGCCGATGGCTGAGCAGTTCCCGAAGATTGACAAGCCTGATCCGCGTCAGACCGGCGAGCACCGGCCCGAACATTGCCGACGGCTTCACTCCTGAATCTTTCCGTCCCGCACGGTGATCGTCCGATCGGCGTGCGCAGCGGCCTTGTTGTCGTGGGTGACCATGACGACCAGCCGGCCATCACCTTCGTGGGCAACCTCGGTGAGCAGTTCCAGGATCGATTCGCCCGTGTGCGAATCCAGGTTGCCGGTCGGCTCGTCGGCGAGGACGATCCGCGGGCTCATGATCAGCGACCGCGCGATCGCCACCCGCTGCATCTGTCCGCCCGACAACTCGGAGGGGCGATGCTTCGATCGATCACCGAGTCCCACCCGGTCGAGCAGGGCAATGGCCTCCGACTTGGCCGACCGCAACGACTTCCCGTCGAGCAGTCGCGGCAATGCCACGTTCTCCCACGCCGACATCGTCGGGATGAGATTGAAGAACTGGAAGATGAAGCCAACCCGTGTGCGCCGGAACTCGGATTGCTGTTCCTCGGAGAGTTTCGCGAGGTCGAGACCGTCGACGATGATCGATCCGGAGTCCGGAACATCCAGTGCCCCAAGGACATGCAGCAGGGTGCTCTTACCGGCACCGGACGGCCCGACGATGGATACGAATTGGCGCGCTTCCAATGTCAGGTTGAGACCGTCGAGCGCGCGGACCTTCTCCTGCCCCATCTGGTACTCCCGCACCAGATCGATCGCCTCGACGATCGGTTGTCCGCTCGCCTCCCGAATGTCACTCAAACCCGAACTCGGCTCACTCAATCCATTCCCCCGTCGCAAAGAATTTCTCCAATGTCTCTTCGGCGCGGGTCAGGTCGAGACCGGCACCTGTCACCCAGTCGTCGTCGAAATAGGTCCCCGAGTACCGATCCCCGCCATCGCACAGAAGAGTCACCACACTGCCGGGTGTGCCTTCCCTACGCATTTCGGCAACCAGCCGCAGCGCGCCCCACAGGTTGGTCCCGGTCGATCCACCGACCCGCCGGCCCAGGACGTCACTGGCGCGGCGTGCGGTGGCGATACTCGCGTCGTCTGGAACAGACACCATCCGATCGATCACCTGCGAGATGAACGACGGCTCGACCCGCGGGCGTCCGATGCCCTCGATGCGCGAACCCGGTACCGGCCCCGACGGCTCGGCCGGGTCACCGTCGCGATAGGCCGGGAAGAAGGCGGAGTTCTCCGGATCGACGACGCAGAGCCACGTGTGGTGCCGGCGGTACCGGATGAACCTGCCGATCGTCGCCGAGGTCCCGCCGGTCCCTGCACCCACCACCACCCAGGTCGGCACCGAGAACTCTTCCTGCGACAGCTGGCTGAAGATCGATTCGGCAATGTTGTTGTTGCCGCGCCAGTCCGTGGCCCGTTCGGCCATCGTGAACTGGTCGATGAAGTGTCCGTTGGTCTGATCGGCCAATTGCTGCGCGGCGTCGTACACCTCATAGGATCGCTCGACGAAGTGGCAGCGCCCGCCCTGCCGCTCGATGAGACCGACCTTGGCCGGCGATGTCGTCGCCGGCATCACCGCGATGAACGGAACACCGATCAGCTGAGCGAAGTAGGCCTCGGACACCGCCGTCGACCCCGACGACGCCTCGATGACGGTGGTCCCCTCGGTGATCCAGCCGTTGCACAGCGCATAGAGGAACAGCGACCGCGCCAGACGGTGCTTGAGCGAACCCGTGATGTGGGTGCTCTCGTCTTTCAGATACAGCGAGATCCCGGTACTGCCCGAGCCCGTGTCCCACCGGGACCAGGCCGGGAGCGGAAATCTCAGCAGGTGTGTGTCGGCACTACGCGTGGCATCGGCATCGATGAGCCGGATC
This sequence comes from Williamsia faeni, assembly GCA_003202005.1. Taxonomy (GTDB): domain Bacteria; phylum Actinomycetota; class Actinomycetes; order Mycobacteriales; family Mycobacteriaceae; genus Williamsia; species Williamsia faeni. The sequence goes on from QJJF01000001.1 coordinate 309,797, forward strand.
GCGTTGTCCACCCAACTGCGATCCGCCCGCCGGTCGACTTCCCGGGTCCGGACCGTATCGGACTCCCCACGCCCACCACCGGCCATGACTACTTGTCGGATCCGTCTTCACCACGAAGCCGCGACGAGAGGTTCTCGCGCTGCGCCTTGCGACCGGCGTCGACCGTTGCGATCCCGACGTTCACGCGTTGGCGCAACCCCTTGAACAGCAGCATGCCCGCCGGAAGCGCGATGATCACCGCAAAGACGGCGGCAACCAGGACCGGCACGTCGATCCCAACGGCCCGGCCGACCAGGTAGATCCCGGCGGCCAGCGCGATCACCAGCGCGATCCGGGCACCGGTGTAGAGCACCAGGTCGATGGCAAGTCGACGCCCCGCTCCTGGCGTTGGCTCGACGGTTGGTGCGGGGTCTTTTTTCCCAGATGACCGTTTATTTGCGGCCGGCTCGTTCGTGCTCACGTACTAGACCTTACTGCGCACCGACCAGGCCGGAAAAGTCCGCCTTTGCCATCCCTTTACCAACACCTAACTATTCGAATACTTGGGCATTTCGGTGTAACCATGAGTCGTGGGCTCTTCCCTTCTGGGGAGATCCCGCGCAAAACCTCGCGCCAATCGTCCGGACGGATGTAGGACACGCGGTTGACGCCCCACTCGATAGGAGCAGCGATGACGTTTGCAGGCCCCCTCGGACAACACACCCCCAGCCCTGGCTTGAGCAATCCCGCACCGATCCTCTCGCCCCAGGCAGCAAGTCAGCACACGCTGACCCCCGGGCAGGTCGCGGCCATGTTCAACGTCAATCCCAAGACCGTCGCGCGGTGGGCCAGTTCAGGACTGCTCGGTGCCATTCGCACCCCCGGTGGGCATCGCCGATTCCGGGAAGAGGACGTTGTCGAGCTCCTCAATCGCCGCACACCCGCCACCGGTAGCTGATCGGAAGTCCGTCTCAGACGAACCCCAGCCGACCTCGCGCACCTGCTGTAGTCACGCGATCCGCGCGGGCGGCACCACGGGTTGATGCCTCCAGTAGCCTGGATTCAACGGCTTTGATTCTGGAGGTGCCGAAATGATCTACCTACTCGCCATCATCGGCTTGTTGGCACTGACATATCTCGCGTGGCGCGCATTCGGGCCCGATGCCGAGGACGAACAGACCCCCCGCGGACCGGCTGCCCCACGGCGCCAGATCAAGCGCGGACCGGTGGGCCCGGATGACGATCTCGAATTCCTGAAGGACCTGGATCGGAAAGCCCGCGACAAGAATCCCAAATTCAACTCGGACGGCGACGACCGCCCCACTTCTACGGACTGACCTGCACAGTTGCCCAATTATTCTTGGGCAATTGTCAAGAAATAGTGTGTCGATTCTGCAGCAATATTTCCCAACCTAAGTCCGACATCAACTAAACTGAATTGCCGGAAGGTGCCCGATCCCGGCACCCCACTTTGCGAACTTTAACGGTAGAGTCACGCTCTAGTTCGACCGCTCCACACTGCTGCGGTCAAATTACAGGTCTGGGAGTTAGATAGTGGCTGCTGTACACGACGGTAAAACATTTGCCGATCATCTCAACGAACTATTCAGCACAGTGCGCGACGAGAACGGAATCCCGTACACGGGCAAGAAAATTGCCCTGAAGGCGAACCAACTCGGCTACACACTGAGCGATGCCTATATCTCCCAGCTCCGGACCGGCAAAGCCAAAACTCCGTCATTTCGAACCGTCGAAGCAATTTCCCGGGCTTTCGAAATCAGCGTGACGTACTTCCTCACCGACCCGGACGAAGATCTCAAACGCGTCGAGCAACAGCGTGAATATGTGCAGATGGCAGCCGAGACCGGCGCACACCTGGCGGCATTCCGGCATGAGGCCATCTCCACCGACACCCTCGATGTCGTAATCGAACTCCTGAAGGTCGTCAAAAAGCAGCAAAACGATCGCGCAATCTGACACTTTTCAACAGCAAAGGCGCCCTGAACCACTCGGTCAGGGCGCCTTTGACGTTGTGGTCAGAGTCCGGCGTACGAGTGCAGGCCGGATACCACGATGTTGATGATGAAGAGGTTGAACAGCATCGCGGTGAATCCGGCGATGTTGATCCACGCCGCTGCCGTGTTGCGCCAACCGGCAGTGGCCCGCGCGTGCAGGTATGCCGCGTAGATCACCCAGGCGATGAACGACACGGTCTCTTTGGGGTCCCATCCCCAGAACCGGCCCCACGCCGATTCAGCCCAGATGGCACCGCAGATGACACCGAGACCGAACAGCGGGAACGCGAATACAACGGTCGTGTAGGCGATCCGGTCCAGCGTCTGGGCCGGCGGCACGCGCTGCAGGATGCGGCCCCAGAATCGGTCACCGGGCTCAGGGAACTTCAGTTTCAGCAGGTAGAGAATGCTCGCAACACCGGAGACCAGGAAGACGCCGGAACCCAGGGCGACGATCGAGACGTGAATGGCCAGCCAGTACGACTTCAGCGCCGGGACCACCGGTGCGGCGTTGGTGTAGAGGTAGGTGCCGGCGATGAACAGCAGGATGACAATCGGCAGCAGAACAAATCCGAGCAGCGGACGGTACTCACGCTTGCGCAACACCACCAACGCCGCGACCATGCCGGCGGCGCAGGCGATGGAGACGAACTCGTACATGTTGCCCCACGGTGCGCGGCCAGTTGCAAAGCCGCGCAACACAATCGAGGTGATATGCAGCGTCGTCGCCAGGATGACCACACCGTAGGCCATCTTTGCCAACCGGTCCCCCAGCGGCGCTTTCTCCGCGGTCTGGACCTTGCCGGGCGTGCGCACGTCATCGGCGCCGGCCACCGGCGCGCCGCCCGCGGCGACGAGTTGGCCGGACTTCTCGACGGTCTTGCTCTTGGTGGCCAACGACATGAGGAACATGATCATCGCCAGGACGTAGACGGTCAGTGCCGTGCCGAAGGTCAGGTCGGAAAACCGGGAGAGTGTCTCATCGACGTCCATCAGTCACCTTTTTCCCAACGTCCATTTTTTGCGTCCACCTTGCTCTTTGCCACCAGGCTTTTTCTTGTCCGCACCAGGGGCGAGGCCCAACAAATCGGCGACCATGTCGCCGAAGCCTTCGCCCCAACCAGCCTGATCTGTGCGTGCCAGACCTGCCATTTCTACTACAGAGCGTCGCACATCCGCCGTAACGGTGCCATCACCCGGCGATCCGGTCATGGGTGTGATCCGGGCCCAGACCCGGCGACGCTTGATCAGCAGCGACACCAGAAGTCCACTGAGCATCGCGATCGCAGAGACCAGCACCCACTTCTGGGCGGGATCGTGCGAGACCTGCAACGACACCCAACGCTGGTATCCGTCGAACGAGACGGTCGTTCCGTCCTCGAGTGTGGTCGATTCGCCCTGGTTCAGGTTGACGCGGTCCTGCTTGAGCAGACGTCCCTGGTTGACCAGGTTCACGTCGAGCGCGAACGCGTTCTGCGGTCGACCGGTGTCGAGACCGGTGTCGCCTTTGTAGATGTCGATCGCCACTGCCGGGGCTTGCGGGAGCGGGAAACTCGAGGTCATCAGGCCGCCATGGAACGTGGCCGTCGGAGCGAACAGTCCTTCGATGGCGATCTGGTTCTTCCGACGCTCGTCCTCGTTGGGATACATCCCAGCAGGCGTGTCAAAACGGGCCACCCCGCTCGACATCATCGTCTGCAGCTCATCCGGCCGGAACGGGACCGTCTGGGTACGGGTTTCGCCATCCGGGAACTTGACGGTGAACGTGGGAGCAAAACCATTGCCCAGCAGATAGATTCGGTCGCCAACGATCCGCAGCGGATGGTTGACCTTCACTTCACTCGATTTCCACTGCTCGCCGTCGATCTCGCTGCCGACCTGATATTTCACGTCGGCGCTGTACATCTCGGGTTGTCCGGTCGGCAGGAATTTCGCGTCGAACGACTCCACCTGCAGGCAGAACTCGCTGAGGTTCGTGCCATCGACCATGTTGCCCGCACGGAAGGAGTCGTATACCGCGGTCGAGGTGTTGCAGAAGCCTTCCTCGCCGTCGGCGACCAGGATTCGGGTGCCTTCGTAGCCGAACATCTTGCCCGCCGCGATCGCGACCAGCAGGGCCAGCAATGCGAAGTGGAAGAGGAGGTTGCCGCCCTCGCGGAGGTAGCCCTTCTCGGCAGAGACCTCCACGACGGTCGCCACCGAGCCGTCGGCTTCCGTGCGCTCGACGGTGCGGGTGGTCTTGCGCCATCCCCGCAGGCCGGAGTTGATCTTCGACGCGATCTCGTCGGGAGTGCCGTCGACCTCGTGGCTCTCGTGCCGGGGCAGTCGGCCGAGGTTGCGCGGTGCGGCGACCGGGCGGGCCCGCAACGCCTTCGCATGTTCGATCATGCGGGGTGTCAGACATCCGACCAGCGAGATGAACAGCAGCACGTAGATGGCGGTGAACCAGATGCTCGAGAAAACTTCGTACATCTGGATCTTGTCGAAGAACCGGCCGACGAAGCCGTGGTCGGCGATGTACTGCTCGGTCTTGAACTCGTTCAGCGCCCGCTGCGGCAACAGCGCTCCCGGCACTGCGGCCAGGGCCAGCAGGAACAGCAGCGCCAGCGCGGTCCGCATCGAGGTCAGCGAACGCCAGGTGTTCCGGACGGGCCACAGCAGGTAGCGCTTGAGCGGGCCGGCCTTCGGGATGGGTGGCGGAGTTCTTGTCTCGGTGGCGGTCATATCGGCAGCACCGTGTCCGAGACGAACATGTCCCGAACCCAAACGATGAATTGATCCCACAAACCGGTCACCAGCGCCCCACCCACGACAACCAGTAGTACACCTCCGAAAATCTGGATGGCCCGAGCATTTCTGCGCATCCAGCCCACCGCGCGCAAAGCCCAGGCGGATCCGAAGGCCAGGAGGATGAACGGCAGCCCCAGACCGAGGCAGTAGAAGATGATGAGTGTCACACCGCGGGCCGCGGTCGAGCCTTCCGTCCCGCTGGCGGTGGTGATGACCGCAGCCAGCGTCGGTCCGAGGCACGGCGTCCAGCCCAATGCAAAGACCGCACCGAGCAATGGGGCCCCGACCAGGTTCGATACGAGTCGCGGATGGAACCGCGCGTCGCGCTGCAGCATCGGGATCAGGCCGATGAACACCAGGCCCATGATGATGGTGATGACGCCGCCCACGCGTTGCAGCATTTCTCGATTGACCACGAAGGCACTCGTGATCCCGAACACCGACGCGGTGGCGAGCACGAACACCACTGTGAATCCGAGCACAAACAGCAAAGCGGCCCCGGTGACCCGGAGGCGCCCGGCCTTCTTCGACTCCACGTCAGACATCGCAGGCGCCTCGGCACCCACCAGTCCGGCGAGGTAGGACAGGTAGCCCGGAACCAACGGCACCACGCAGGGCGAGGCGAACGAGACCAGCCCCGCGAGCATGCACGCCCCGAGCGCCAGCAACAGCGGACCGGTGGAAACGGTGTCCGCGAAGCTGTCACCGACTCCGGCGACGTGGCTTGAACTCTGGGCTACAAAAGTCATGGGATATCAGGTGTTTCAGGTGTTTCAGCGGCAATTCGCTCGACGACCGGCTGCAGCTCGTCGGCGGTGACGGCCTTGAGGAACACCGCAGCGGCACGATGCTGACGATCGAGGACGAGAGTTGTCGGGACCACCGAGGTCGGGGTGGTCAGCTTCGACAGGGTGCGGCCGTCGTAGTCGTAGATCGACGGATAGGTCACCGCGCGGTCGGTGACGAAGTCCCGGGCCGAATCCTTGCGGTCCCGAAAGTCGATGCCCAGGAATGCAACACCCGAATCCTTGGTGTTGGCGTAGACCTCTTCGAGCGCGGCCGCCTCGCCGCGGCACGGACCACACCACGAGCCCCAGACATTGATGACCACAACTTCGCCTTCGAAGTCGGTGAGGTTGATGGTCTTGCCGTCGGACAGCAGATCGGGTCCGGTCAGGTCGGAGACCTTGCCACGCTCGGACGGCGGATCATAGAAGATTTCGGTTTTACCACCGGGAGAAACGAATTCGAAGTTCTCACCTTGCGCCACCGCATCGTCGCCGGTTCCACAACCGGCGATCACCAACAGTGTCGCGATCCCGAGGAACAGCAGCGACAACATCCGCCAACCAAGAGGTGCCAACGCGCGGGTCATTCCACGTTCAGGGCCGAGCTCATTCACTACGTCGCTACCTCAGGCTCCCGTGGCAAGCGGGTCAGAGGCACCGGCAGGTTCCGAATAGACGATGTCCACCAATGCATCCCCGTCGTACAACAGGCTGGTCAGCGACGCCAGGGAGCACTGCCGCTTGCGCGGATCGTGCCAAAGACGTTGCCCTTCAAGGAATCTCCGCAGCGTGTACACCGGAAGCTGATGGCTGACACACACCGCCTCGTGACCCTTGGCCTCTTCGCGGGCCTTGTTCGCGACCGCGAGCATGCGGTGCGCGAGCTGGATGTACGGCTCGCCCCAACTCGGGGTGAACGGGTCGCGCAGTTTGACCCAGTGCCGGGGGCGCCGCAGAGCACCGTCGCCCACCGAGACCTTCAGACCTTCGAAGGTGTTGTCGGCCTCGATGAGGCCTTCGTCGGTGGTGATCTTCAGGCCGTGCGCGGCTGCGATCGGGGTCCCGGTCTCCTGCGCGCGCTGCAGCGGGGAGGCGAAGACGTGGGTGATGTCGTGGTCGGCCAGAGTGTGCGCAACCGTCTGCGCCTGGGTCACACCGAGCTCGGACAGGTGAAAGCCAGGCAGTCGGCCATAGAGGATGCCGTCGGGGTTGTGGACTTCCCCGTGCCGCATCATGTGCACGATTGTGCGCATCAGTTCTCCTTTTGGGCCCGCGCAGCGGCGGTCGCAGCAGCCGGGAGTGCTCCGGCTATAACACCGAAAGCATCCCCGTCCAAGGCCGCGGACACAAACCAGGCTTCGAAGGCACTCGGCGGCGGGTAGACGCCGGCATCGAGCAAAGCGTGGAAAAACGGCGCAAAACGCCAGGTCTCGGTCTTTTTCACCGCTGCGTAGTCGGTGATGGGCGTTTCGGTCTCTGCGGTGAAGAACACGCTGACCAGGTTGCCCGCGTACTGCACACGATGGCCGACACCCTCGGCGGTCAGGGCTTCCCCGATCAGGGATCCCAACTGCTTGGAGTTGGCGTCGAGGGCTGTGTAGACGGCGTCGTCGGCGTGGCGCAGAGTCGCCAGTCCGGCAGCGACCGCCACCGGATTCCCGGACAGGGTGCCGGCCTGGTAGACGGGACCGGCCGGAGCCAGGTATGCCATGACATCGGCGCGACCACCGAATGCCGCGGCCGGAAGTCCGCCGCTCATGACCTTGCCGAAGGTGTAGAGGTCGCCGGCGACACCCTCGAGACCGAACCAGCCGGCCTTGCTCACGCGGAAGCCGGTCATGACCTCGTCGATGATGAGGAGTGCACCGTCGGCACTGGTGACGTCTTTGAGGCCCTGATTGAATCCCTCGACCGGGGCAACGGCACCCATGTTGCCGGCGGCGGCCTCGGTGATGATCGCGGCGATCTGCCCCGGGTACGTGGCAAAGGTCTCCCGGACCGCAGCGAGGTCGTTGTACGGCAGGACGATGGTGTCCTGGGCCTGGGCGCCGGTGACGCCGGGTGAGGTCGGCAGTCCCAGCGTCGCCACACCTGAGCCGGCGTCGGCGAGCAGTGCGTCGACGTGACCGTGGTAGCAGCCCGAGAACTTGATGATCTTGGTGCGGCCGGTGAATCCACGAGCCAGACGCACCGCCGACATCGTCGCCTCGGTACCCGAGTTGACCAACCGAACCTGCTCGACCGGGGCGACCCGCTTGATGATCTCCTCGGCCAGCTCGATCTCGGCCTCGGTGGGAGCACCGAACGACAAACCGGTCGTCGCCGCCGTCTGGACCGCCTCGACGACAGCCGGATGGGCGTGGCCCAGGATCATCGGACCCCAGCTGGAGACCAGGTCGACGTAGCTGTTGCCGTCGGCATCGGTCATCCGATAACCGGAGGCACTGGAGATGAACCGGGGCGTTCCGCCGACGGAGTTGAAGGCCCGAACCGGCGAATTCACGCCACCCGGAATGACAAGGGATGCGCGCTTGAAGAGCTGCGCTGACTGATCGGTGGCATGCGACACGACCTCCAGTGTGGCAAACACCGACCCGTGAACCGAAAATGGTCGGTTTTGGTAACCACGACCTGGGGTTTTGCTGGCTTCCTCCGGTCGCGAGCGGGAGGATGAAAGCATGCGGTGGACGTGGCGTTCGATGTTGGTGGCGACCGTCCTGGCGCTTGGGGTGGCGCTCGGTGTGGCGGGCGCCGCGCCACGTTCGGCGCCGCTGCCCGTGACCTACAACTTCTTCGCGGGTATCTCGGCCGAACTCTCCGATCACGGTGGATCGCTGCCCGGATCGAACGACTACACCTGCAGACCCTCCAGGAGCCATCCGAATCCGGTGGTCCTGGTCCACGGAACCGGCGGTAGTCAACAGACCAACTGGGTCTCGATGGTCCCGACACTGAAGAACGAGGGTTACTGCGTCTTTGCGCTGACCTACGGTGAGCTCTCGTCGGTGTGGCCGGTGTCCCGGATCGGCGGGCTCGGCCCGATGGATGTCAGTGCCTGGCAGCTCAAGCTGTTCGTCGACAATGTGCTGGCGGAAACCGGCGCGGAAAAGGTCGACATCGTGGGTCATTCGCAGGGCACGCAGATCCCGACGTACTGGGCCAAGTATTACGGCGGTGCTCCCCAGATCGACAAGTACGTGTCGCTGGCGCCGTACTGGCAGGGCCAGGACGACGGCTCGGACGAATCAAATGTCACGTCGGCGTTTGTCGAGGGCTTGGGCCTGTCACCGGACGTGGTCCCGGATACCACCTGCCCCGGCTGTGTCGACGCGCCCGCTGACCAGAGTTTCAAAGAGGCGATCAATGCCGGCGGTGGACCGTATGTCGAGGGCATCACCTACACCAACATCGTCACCCGCAACGACCAGGTGATCAGCCCGTACACCAGCGGGATCCTGGCGGGACCGGCCGGCATAGACGTCACGAACATCGTTGTTCAGGACACCTGTCCGGTCGATCGATCCGATCATCTGTCGATCGTCGCCAACCAGCGTTCGGCCGCGATGGTCCTCAATGCGCTCGATCCGGAACATCCACGCGCGGTGCCGTGCCTGGCCGTACCGCCTTACACCGGGGCCTGACCGCGGTCGGTTTCGGCCCGGTCAGCGGGGGCCGGAGAGCAGGATCAACAGGAGTTCGGCCCTGGTCCGGGCATCGGTGAGATCGACACGAAGCAGGCGTTCGATGCGGTCGATCCGGTTGCGAAGTGTGTGCCGGTGGACGCCGATCGCCAGTGCCGCCGGTTCCCATTGGCCATTGGCCTGTAAGTAGGCCTGCAGGGTCGCAACGAGGTCGCTCCCCTGGTCTCGATCGTGGTCGGCCAGCGGCCCCAGACGCGATACGCGGGCCCCGCTCAGCGCTTTTCGCACCGGGTCGAGCGCCAGCAGCGACCGCTGGGCCAGCAAGTCCACCACTTCACCCTCTGCCGCGACGTCTGCAGCCAACCTGGCGTGCCGGGTCGATTCGGCTATTTCATCCACTGCCACAATCGAACCGAGGCCGCCGCGACAACCCCTGACCCCGACAACACCGAGGACGGATTCGGCGAAACGCCGCTGATCCTCACCACGCACCAGGACCACGATCTCCTGACCCACGTGGTGCACGAACACCGGCCGCCACCGCGACTGCAGTTCGACGGCAACCGCCATCGACGCCTGCTTCGCCGCCGCGACACTGTCGAATGTGGCAGTCGCAACGCGCACCCGCCCGTCCCGGTCAGCCGCGCGCAGCACGATGTTGCGGGCCGCGGCCGGCGGTGGCCCCGCCATCGCCATCATCAGGGCGTCGGCGTGCAGAGAATGTTGATCACGCTGCACCTGAAGCGGTTTGGCATGCTCAAGGCTCAACAGAGAGGTCGCGTGCCCGAGCAGCACCCGTTCGAGGTCGCCGAGCGATTTCTCGCTCAGGACCGCCAGGTGACCGAACACGCTGCCGCCGACACTGATTCGCTGGATCGTGATCGTCTGTTCGCCGGTCATCGTGACACCGCTGGCGGCATTCGGATCACGCGCGATCTCGCCCTGCACCAATGCGAGACGTTGGGGATCGAGGGCGGCGGGCCGGGAACTCACCAGTGCCAGTTCATGATCGAGCAACACTACGGTGGCGTCGATCGCGTCGGCCAGCTCCCGGACCACGGCGGGCATACCGCCGGAGATGATGGCCCTCGTGATCCGCGGCTGCGTGTGGGACGCTCGGACGAACTGGTCGAATCGCTGCTCCGCGATCCGATCGAGAACCGCCCGCGCGATCGCCGAGAACGGCACCGGCAGCGGAACCCGGAGCAACGCGATCCCGTGCTCGTCGGCCGCATCGATCAGATCGCCAGGCACGGCATCGAACCCGAACCCCACCCCGAAGCCGACGCCGGCAACGCCGATCTCACGCAGGCCGCGCAGATAGTCGAAACGGTCGGCCCGCGTCGCCGGCAGTCGAAGACCCGTCGTGAGGAGCAGTTCCCCGCCGGCCAGCCACTCCTGCGGCGCCGGCAGCTCGGACGTCAGGGCGCAGTCGATGTCGCGGTCGATCTCGGCGTGACCCCCGACGAGCGTCAGATCGAGTTCACGCTGGGCCAGCAGCCATCGGACTGTTGTGCTCACTCCGCGCACCCCTGATTTCTGTCCCGCGGCTTTGCCCTCGACCTGTGACAACCGTGGCCCGATTGTACAGATTGTCCATCAATGGCTACCAGGTTGGACAACTTGTCAGGATCACACTGCCAACCCGGCAGCGAAGACTGGAGAGCGTAGGAGTTTCCATCCACCCGCAACCGAGAGTGACCTGGTGAAATGGCATACGAGCCCCTGAAGAACTACATCAACGGCGAGTTTGTCGCCTCGGATTCGACCGAAACCATCAACCTCGTCAACCCCACCGATGAGTCAGTGGTCGGAGTCTCACCGATCTCGACCCAATCCGACATCGATGCAGCGATGGCGGCCGCCGCCGGGGCGTTCGAAACCTGGGGCAAGACGACTCCCAAGGTCCGGCAGAAGGCACTCCTCGACCTCGCGGACGCCATCGAGGCCAACTCCGACGCACTCGTCGCCGCGCAAGCCCGCAACACCGGACAGTCCGACGATCAGATCGCCGACGAGGAGGTCACTGTCGGCGCCGACCAGATCCGCTTCTTCGCCGGTGCCGCACGCCTACTCGAAGGCAAGTCCGCCGGCGAATACATGGACGGCTATACCTCCTACGTCCGGCGCGAACCGGTGGGTGTCGTCGCACAGGTCACGCCATGGAACTACCCGCTGATGATGGCGCTGTGGAAGGTCGGTCCGGCGATCGCGGCCGGCAACACCGTGGTCATCAAACCGTCGGACACCACACCCGAATCGACTCTGGAGCTGGCCCGGATCTCGAAGGGCATCCTGCCCGACGGAGTCCTGAACGTGGTTCTCGGCAACGGGGCCACCGGAGCCGGGATCGTCGGGCACAAGACGCCGAGCATGGTCTCGATCACCGGATCGGTGCGGGCGGGCATCGCGGTGGCGGTCTCGGCGGCACAGAACCTCAAACGCGCGCACCTCGAATTGGGCGGCAAGGCCCCGGCCGTGGTCTTCGCCGATGCGGACCTGGACAAGGCCGTCGACGGTATCGGCGACGCGTCGTTCTTCAATGCGGGCCAGGACTGCACCGCCGTCACCCGGATCCTGGTGCACTCGTCGATCCACGACAAGTTCGTCGACGCCCTGATCGAAAAGGCCAAGGGCACAACCGTTCCCCCGCTCAACAACATCAATCACTTCACCAAGGTGACATCGATCCTCGACGCGGTGCCACCACATGCCACCGTGGTCACGGGCGGAAAGCGGAAGGGCGACAAAGGCTTCTACGTCGAACCCACCGTCATCACCGGTGTGCACCAGAGCGACTCACTCGTCCAGGAAGAGACCTTCGGGCCGGTGGTGACCGTGCAGGCCTTCGACACCGAAGCGCAGGCACTCGAACTGTCCAACGACGTCAGCTACGGTCTGGCCTCCAGCGTCTGGACCACCGACAACGGGACGGTGGGACGGATGAGTGCGGGCCTCGACTTCGGTTGCGTCTGGGTCAACTGCCACATCCCACTGGTCGCGGAGATGCCGCACGGTGGTTTCAAGAATTCCGGCTACGGCAAGGACCTCTCGGGCTACGGCGTCGAGGACTACACCCGGATCAAGCACGTCATGAGTTCGGTGGAATGAGGATGACAAACGTGAATCCACAAGACAGTTCGCCACAGTACCGATTGCCCCAAAAGCGGGACATCGTCACCGCCATCCCCGGTCCGAAATCGATTGAACTGCAGGGACGCCGGGCCATGGCCGTGGCAGGTGGAGTCGGTTCGACGTTGCCGGTGTATGCCGCGGACGCCGATGGCGGGGTGATCGTCGACATCGACGGAAACTCGTTCATCGACTTCGGTTCCGGTATCGCCGTGACCACCGTCGGGGCCAGCAATGCCGCGGTCGGCGATGCCGTTGCCGAGCAGGCCCGGCATTTCATACACACCTGTTTCATGATCACCCCGTATGAGGCGTATGTCGAAGTGGCAGAACGCCTCAACCACCTGACCCCCGGGGACCACCAGAAGCGCACCGTGCTCTTCAATTCGGGCGCCGAGGCCGTCGAGAACGCGATCAAGGTGGCCCGCCTGGCAACGGGCCGTGACGCGGTGGTGGCGTTCGACCACGCCTACCATGGCCGCACCAACCTGACGATGGGGTTGACCGCCAAAACCATGCCGTACAAGTACGGTTTCGGACCGTTCGCACCGGAGCTCTACCGGGTGCCGACGTCATATCCTTACCGCGACGGACTCAGCGGACCCGCCGCGGCTGCTCTGGCGATCTCCCAGATGGACAAGCAGATCGGGGCGGACCAGATCGCCGCCATCATCATCGAGCCAGTGATGGGCGAAGGCGGATTCATCGTTCCGGCACCGGGTTTCCTGCCCGCGATCGCGAAGTGGGCCCGGTCCAACGAGATCGTGTTCATCGCTGACGAAGTCCAGAGCGGTTTCGCCCGCACCGGCGCGTGGTTCGCCAGCGAACACGAAGACCTCATCCCCGACCTGGTCACGATGGCCAAAGGCATCGCCGGCGGTATGCCCTTGTCCGCGTTGACCGGTCGCGCCGACCTGCTCGATGCCGTCCACGCCGGCGGACTGGGTGGAACGTTCGGTGGCAACCCGGTGGCCTGCGCGGCGGCACTGGCGACATTCAAGGTGATGGAAGAACTCGATCTGCCCGGACGGGCCCGCGACATCGAAGTCAAGGCCGGTGGACGATTGCATGCGATGGCCGCGGTGACCGAGGAAATCGGCGAAGTACGCGGGCGCGGTGCGATGCTGGCCATCGAACTCGTCCACCGTGACAGTAAGGAACCCAACCCCGAGCTCACCAAAGCCCTGGTGGCCGCGTGCCTGGCCAAGGGCGTGGTGCTGATCTCCTGCGGCACCTACGGCAATGTGATCCGGCTCCTCCCACCCCTGGTCATCAACGACGAACTCCTGCACGACGGTCTCGATGTCCTCGAGGACGCCCTGAACGAGCTCACAGCCGTCAGGGGAGGCTTGTGACCAGTTACTCGCCGTGCCATCCCCTTGATCCGTTGCGCGAAGACGAGTTCCGGGCCACTGTTGCTCTGTTGCAACGTGATCAGGGGGTCGGCGAGGGCTGGCGGTTCGCGTCGATCGAATTGCTCGAACCCAGCAAGGCTGCGCTCGCCGGTGTTGCCGCGCCCGCGCGGAAGGCCATCGTCACGTGCCTGGACAGCAGTCGCAACGCCACCTACAAGGCGGTTGTCTCCCTGACCGACGACACCGTCGAGTCGTTCACCCACATCCCGGGTGTCCAGCCCAACTTCACCGTCGACGAGTTCGAGGAATGTGATGAGGTTCTGCGCAAACACCCCGATGTGATTGCGGCACTGGCGAGTCGCGGTATCACCGACCTCGACCTGGTGTTCATGGACACCTGGACGTACGGCGATGCGGTGGCTCCGGAAAAGTACCGGGACCGCCGGATCGGGTGGTCCGACACCTGGGTCAAGAGCGAAGCCGGCGCCAACCCCTATGCGCATCCGGTCAGCGGACTTCATTGCGTCATCGATCTGAACACGATGGAACTCCTCGAGATCGAGGACACCGGCGGCGTCGAGCCACCGGAGGTGATGGGTGAATACGTTCCGGCCCGCATCCCGGAACGCTTGCGCGCCAAGTCAACACGCGAACCGCTCAAGCCACTCGAGATCACCCAGCCCGAAGGCCCGTCGTTCACCCTCGAGGGCAACCTGATCAGGTGGCAGAACTGGTCGCTGCGGGTCGGATTCAACCACCGCGAAGGCATGACACTGCACACCGTCGGCTACGACGACGGTGGTCGGTTGCGGTCGGTGGCGCATCGGCTCTCCTTCGCAGAGATGATGGTCCCCTACCGGGACCCATCCGAAGACCACTACCGCAGAACAGCATTCGACATCGGCGAGTGGGGTCTGGGTTTCATGACCACGTCACTCGAACTCGGTTGCGACTGCCTCGGCGAGATCCGGTACCTCGACGCCGTCCTGCACAACAGCAAGGGCGAGCCCTACACCATCAAGAACGCCATCTGCATCCATGAAGAAGACAATGCCGTGCTCTGGAAGCACGTCGACCATGACGCGGGCGCCGAGGTCCGGCGGATGCGCCGGCTCACGGTCTCGTTCCATGTCACCGTGGCGAACTACGAATACCTGATCTATTGGCGGTTTTACCAGGACGGCAACATCGAATGCGAGGTCCGCGCCACCGGAATCATGGTGACCACACCGATCGCGGCCGGCGCAGCCCACCCCAACGGCACCCTCGTCGACGAGCGGACATACGCGCCGTACCACCAGCACTTCCTCACCGCCCGACTCGACCTCGACGTGGACGGGACCGAAAACACGGTCTACGCCAGCGAAACCGAGGTCGAGCCGATGGGCCCGGGCAACGCCTACGGCCTCTCGCTGGTCCAGCGCAACACGCCACTGCGCACGGAAGAAGAAGGCAAGCAGGACATGAACTGGGCGACGCAGCGCGCCTGGAAGGTGGTGAACACCAACACGACCAACGGGTTGGGAACCCATCCGTCGTACAAACTCGTTCCCGGCGGCGCCATCCCGGCGATGTTCGATCCGGCGTCCCCGATCTTCCAGCGCGCGCAGGTGATCGGGCATACCGTGTGGGTGACGCCCAACCATCCCGACGAGCGCTGGCCGGCAGGCGAGTTCGTGAACCAGTCGGCCACGGACACCGGGCTCGGCGAATGGACCAAGGCCAACCGCAGCATCGACAACACCGACGTTGTGCTCTGGTACACCTTCGGTGTCCACCACATCACCCGGCCGGAGGACTGGCCGATCATGCCGGCCGATACGGTGTCGTTCTGGCTCAAACCTTTTGGCTTCTTCGACCGCAATCCGTCGCTGGACGTCGAACCCAGCCCGAACTCGCACTGCTCAACCGAATCCGCAGGAGGACCTTGCAATGACCACCCCTGATCCCATCGCCGAGTACCGCGACCTGTTGGGCACAGTTCCGAATGGGCTGTGGATCAACGGCAAGTCCGTCAACTCGTCGAACAACGACACCTTCTCCGTCGACGACCCGGCCACCGGCACCTCGCTGCTGCAGATCGCAGACGCGACGCCACAGGACGCGAAAACCGCGTTGGAGAGCGCACTCTCGGTTGCCGACGAGTGGGCCCAGACCGCGCCGCGGGTCCGCTCTGAGATCCTGCGATCGACCTTCGAGTTGATCCGCGAGAACGCCGATGACATGGCGATGATCATGACGCTGGAAATGGGTAAGGCCCTGCCCGACTCGAAGGCCGAGATCAATTACGGCGGTGAGTTCCTACGCTGGTTCGCCGAAGAGGCGGTCCGGATCGCCGGACGGTTCACCCAGTCCCCGGCCGGCACCGGCAACATCCTCGTCAAGCACGCCCCCGTCGGTGTCGCCCTGGCGATCACACCGTGGAACTTCCCGCTGGCCATGGGAACCCGCAAGATCGGCCCGGCGCTCGCGGCCGGGTGCACGATGCTGGTCAAGCCCGCGAAAGAAACACCGCTCACGATGCTGTACCTCGCGAAGCTGCTCAGCGAGGCCGGGTTGCCCGACGGGGTCCTCGCGGTGTTGCCGACCAGCAAGGCCACGGACGTCACCGAACCACTGATTGCCGACCCACGGGTCCGCAAGATCAGCTTCACCGGTTCGACCCCGGTCGGGCGCACCCTGCTCGGTGATGCCGCCGAAAACGTCCAGCGGACCTCCATGGAACTCGGCGGCAACGCTCCGTTCCTGGTCTTCGCCGACGCCAACATCGACCTTGCGGTCGAAGGCGCGTTTGCCGCCAAGACCCGCAACGGCGGCGAGGCCTGCACCGCCGCCAATCGCTTTCTCGTACACGAGGATATCGCCGAGGACTTCACCGTCGCATTGACGGAGAAGATGAAGGCCATGGTGCTCGGCCCGGGCTACGACCCGAAGACGACACTTGGTCCGATGGTCAACAGCAAACAGCAGCAGTCGATCGCCACTGCGGTCGCCGATGCGGTCGCGGGCGGTGCCAGGGTTAGGCTGGGCGCCGATCCATCTGACGATGCCGGCTGCTACTACCCGGCCACCGTGCTCGACCGGGTTGCCGCCGATGCCGAAATCGCCAAGAACGAGATCTTCGGACCCGTCGCCGTGATCAGCACCTTCACCACCGAGGCCGAGGCCATCGACGCCGCCAATGCCACCGAATTCGGTTTGGCTGCTTACCTTTACACCACGGACCTCGACCGCGCGCTGCGGGTGGCCGACAAGATCGAGTCCGGCATGGTCGGTATCAATCGGGGTGTCATCTCCGATGTCGCCGCGCCGTTCGGTGGCGTCAAACAGTCCGGGATCGGACGCGAGGGCGGTTCCGAAGGTATATACGAGTACCTGACCACCAAGTACATAGCGCTGACCTAGACCCGATGGTGTGCCCTTCTGGCGGTGCCCACCTGCGCAAATGGTCGCCACAACGGCACATCATCGGGGGCGAGGAGCACCTATGAGCAGCTGGCGGATGCCCGCGGAAAGCGCTGCGCAGGAAAAGGTCTGGATGGCGTTCCCTGTCGACGGTTACTCGCTGGGCGACACTGCGGCGGAACGGGACGAGGCCCGCAGCACCTGGGCCGCCGTTGCCCATGCCATCGCGGAGTTCGAACCGGTCACGATGATCGTCGATCCCGGTGAGATCGGTCCCGCCCGGGAGTACCTCTCGTCCAGGATCGCGATCGTCGAGGCGCCACTGAACGACGCCTGGGCCCGCGACATCGGGCCGACGTTCGTCCTGGACGGCGACGGCAATCTCGGAGCGGTCGACTGGGTGTTCAACGGCTGGGGTGCGGCGCAGTGGGCCCGCTGGGACAAAGACCAGCACATCGGAAAGCTCATCGCGGAGTTGTCGGGCGCCGAACTCATCGATTCGCCGATGATCAATGAGGGTGGCGGCATCCAGGTCGACGGGGCCGGGTCGGTCCTGGTGACCGAATCCGTGCAACTCGGCGACGGCCGCAACAGCACCTGGACCAAAGCGGATGTCGAGGCCGAGCTCGCCCGGACCATCGGGGCCGACCGGTCGATCTGGTTGCCCTACGGCCTGACTCGCGACAACGAGAAGTTCGGCACCCGCGGTCACGTCGACATCGTGGCCGCGATGCCGTCGCCGGGCGTGGTGCTGGTGCACGATCAGCGGAACCCGGACCACCCCGACTTCGACGTCAGCAAGCAGATCAAAGCCACCATCGCCGCCGCCGAACCCGACTGGGAGATCATCGGCGTGCCGGCGCCCACCGTGCTGACCGACGACGAGGGACCCGTCGACTACAGCTACATCAACCACCTGGTCGTCAACGGCGGCATCATCGCCTGCAGCTTCGGAGATCCCCACGATCAGCAGGCAGCCGCCATCCTCGCCGAGGTCTACCCCGGCCGGACCGTGGTCACCATCGATGCCCGCCCGCTCTTCGAACGCGGCGGCGGAATCCACTGCATCACCCAGAATCAACCCGCCTCCCGATAGTGGTGGGTTCGGGTGAGGCCGACCTGGGAGTTTGCTCACCAAGACCCACCACCTTCCGACAGATCGAACGTTGACGTCCCCAAGTCAGCGGACGGAATGTCAGTTGCAGCATGGCAACGGCACAGGAGACTGTTACGCAATGACATCCACGACTCCCCGCACTACTCCGGAACCGGAGACTGCATCGGGCACCTACGGCGACAAGGTTCTCGCAGTGGAACCGGGCGGCAACGAGTTCATCCCACTCGATGCCCGCCACGGAAAACCCCGAGGCCTGTTCTGGACCTGGACCGCCCCCAACCTCGAATTCGCGACCATCTTCCTGGGGATCCTGGCGGTGCTCTACTTCGGTCTGAGCTTCTGGCAGGCCATCGCCGCGATGGCCCTGGGAAACCTGCTCGGCGCCGCGGCCCACTTCGTGTTGTCGGCGCGGGGTCCGCTGCACGGTGTTCCGCAAATGGTGCTCGGCCGGCTGGGTTTCGGGTACCGCGGCAACATCGTGCCGGCCACGTTCATGGCGGTGATGTGCGGTGTCGGCTGGTTTGCCACCAACAGTGTCAGCGGTGCTCTGGCGCTGAACACCCTGATCGGTGTGCCGTCGGTGATCGCGCTGCTCATCATCGTTCTCCTCCAGACAGGCTTCGCGTTCTTCGGCCACAACCTGGTCCAGAGTTTCGAGCGGGCCGTGGCACCGGTCCTCGCGGTCATCTTCGTGGTCGGCGGCATCTTCATCTTCAGCAAGGCTGATCTCGGGATGGCCTCGCTGGACGAGGGCGGGGGTTCCGTCGGCGGGTTCTTGCTGACGGTTGGTGCGGCCTTCGGATACACCGCGGGCTGGACGCCGTACGCCGCCGACTTCACGCGCTATCTCCCCGCGAACGTCTCGAAGTTCCAGACCGGACTGTTCGCCTCCGGTGGGTTGTTCATCTCCACCACCGCCCTGATGGCCATCGGTGCGGCATCGGTCACCATCGGGTTCGACGCCGATCTCAACTACACCGACGCGTTCACCTCGTCGATGCCCTCGGTCGTGGCCGACCTGACGTTGCTGGCGATCGCTGTCGGTGCCGTGGCCGCCAACGCGATCAACCTCTATTCGGGCGCCATGGCCTTTGTGACCATGGGATTCAAGTTCTCGGTCGGCCTCCAGCGGGCTCTGGTCACCGCAGTGTTCGGTGTGGTCGGATTCCTGGTGGCGTGGTGGGCGCTGGCTGATGCAGCCACGAACTACGAGACGTTCCTGCTGATCGTGGCCTACTGGATCGGTCCGTGGTTGGGCATCATGTTCGCCGACCAGCTGTTGCGCCGCGACCGACCGATCGCCGGATTCCTCTACAACACCGGCTATTCCAACTGGGGCGGGCTCGTGACCTTCCTGGTCGCGCTGGTCACGTCGGTGCTGCTGTTCGGCAACCAGGAACGATGGGTCGGCTACGTTGCCGAATCTGTGCCCCAGTTGGGTGACATCGCTTTCTTCGTGGGCTTCGTGATCGCTTTCGTCGGCTATATCCTGTTGTGCAGCAAGAAGATCAGCAAGGACTACCAGAGCGTCTGATCAACCAGCGCTACGACGGCCCTGTGCGCGATGTGCGCACAGGGCCATCAGCAATCCCGGATAGGTCTGTGGCGCGGTGAAGTCGAATCCGATCAGCCCGCGGATACGGTCGAGGCGCTGATACAGACTCTGCCGCCCCAGATTCAAAGCCGCCGCTGAACGGGTTGCACTGCAACCATTTCGAAGGTGAACTTCCAGCGTGTGCGTCAACTCGGAGCCGTGCTCGTTGTCCCAGGCGATCACCGGGCCGATCGCGGCGGCGGCCAACTCCGACCGCACCGCGTCCGGCAGGGTCTCCACCGCCAGATCGGCAGCCAGTGCCCGTACCGAGGTCACCGCATCCGCATGATTACCAGATCGCCGATCGGCCACTGCCAACGACAATGCGTGACGGACCCGAACCAGCCCCGCAGAGAGCTCGTGCGCATCGAGGCGACACGGATCCCCCACCACCACAGTCGCTTCCCCGGATCCGCTGGCATAGGCGGCCACGATCTCGGTGACAGCATCAACATCGGGCCTCGACGGAGCGATGAGTGCGTACGAGGTCGCGTGAACCTGGGCATGCATCGATTGTGCCGAAATACGTTTGGCCGCAGATGCACTGAGCTGTGACGCCATCCGCGGTATCGGTACGTCCACCGCGACCGGCACGAGCAGCGCCGTCTTCGACGGCCGAAACCCGGCGGCCCCCAACCTCATCACCAGATCCGACCGGCGATCGATGCGGGCGTCGAGGAGATCCGAGACCAACGACGACGCGGCCCGATGCGGGAGACCACTGAGCTCCCGCGACAACGAGAGCGTCACCCCCAGCGGTCCGGCCCCGACCTCGAGCATGCCGACCAGCGCCGCGGGGTCCAGCGGAGACCCCGGCCCGGCCACCAGCGTCGCGACGAGCTCACCCCGCATCCCCACCGGTACCGCGGCCACCTGCGCGTCCACTGCCTGCCACGCCGAATGGTCGTCGTCGACACCCTCGGCGGCCATCAATGCGTTGCCGCTCCCGAGGAGTACCAGCGGGCAATCAACCGCGGCGGCAAGGCGTTTCAGTATCGAAGGTGCACCATTGCCGGCGGCCATCTCCGCGTGCAGTGCCGCGCTCAGATCACTTCGTCGACGCAGCAGTTCCACTTCGCCCGACACCAGATCGGTGTTGGCCGAGCGGCACAGGTCGATGAACGGGACCACCGTGCGCAGCGCGATGAGCGGAAAGTGCACCGCCGAGGCCTCTCGCACCATCTCGTCAGGCATCTCGTCAAAGGTCCGGCCCATCTCGATGGCCACCCCGGCGACGTTGCGCTGCGCGAGTTCGCGGATGTAATGCCGCCGCGTCCCGGCATCGACCCCGGCCAGTCCGAGGCCGGTGGTCAACAACAGCTCACCACCGGACAACAGTGGGCCGATCTCGAAGATCTCACTCGAATGCACCCAGCGGACCTCGTTGTCGAGCCCGTCATAACCGCTCAGAACCTGCGGATCGGCCGACACGAGGTGTTGTTCGAGGACGTCGCGCAACGTCAGCACCATCGTGTCCCCTTCCGGAATCAACTGTCAGCGACCAGACGAAATGCACGTCGCTCAGCAATGCTGCTGCGACACTATGTCAGTTGCTGCGGCACCGCTTCCCAGGCACCGTTACTGGCATGACGGCATCCATCGATGTTTCCCCGACCACCTTGCTCGAGATCGCATACGCCGAGGCCAGGGCCGGCCTGGCCGAGGGCGGGATTCCGATCGGCGCGGCGTTGTTCGCGGCCGACGGAACGCTGCTCGGACGCGGCCACAACCGGCGGGTCCAGAACGACGATCCCTGCGTCCACGGCGAGACCGACGCGTTTCGCAACGCCGGACGGCAGACCGACTACCGGTCGACGATCATGGTCACCACCCTGTCACCCTGCTGGTACTGCTGCGGCCTGATCCGTCAGTTCAACATCGGTGCCGTCATCATCGGTGAGAACACCACCTTCCACGGCGGCGAGGACTGGCTCATCGAGAACGGCGTCTCGGTGACCGTTCTCGACGATCCACGATGTGTGTCCATGATGACCGAGTTCATCGACCGCAATCCGCTGCTGTGGAATGAGGACATCGGGGTGGTGGAGTCGTGAGTGGTCCCATTCTGACGGTGGACATCTCGCAGTGGCGGACCGGCGGCGAGGCCGCGAGCGCACTCTGTGCGGCTGTGGACAAGAGCCTGCAGCAGGCCGGATTCCTCTTGGTCACCGGGCACGGCATCGACCCGGAACTCCCCGCGTCGCTGCGGGCGGTCGCACGCGAATTCTTCGCGCTGCCAACCGAAGTGAAGGAAAAGTATGCCGTGGCCGTCGGTGGCCGCGGGTGGATCGGTCCGGGCATGGAGGCCAACGGATACGCCGAAGGCACCGAGACGCCGCCTGACCTGAAGGAGACCTACAACTGTGGCGCGCAGACTCCGGTAGGTGACCGGGACGTCGACGCCCTATGGTTCCCGCCAGACGTTTGGCCCGCCGAAGTCCCGCGCCTGCATGAGTTGTTCGTCGAGTACTGCCGTCAGATGAAAGCCCTCTCGGATGACCTGCTGGATCTGATGGCCGCGTCACTGGGCCTGACCGGTGAGGCCAATCCTTTTCTCGGCCTGACCGATCGCGCGACGTGGACCTCGAACATCAACCACTATCCCGCGATCACCGAAACCGGTCCCATCGAGGATGGTCAGTACCGCATCGGACCACACACCGACTTCGGCACGGTGACCGTACTCGACCGTGAGCCGGGTGCCGGCGGCCTGCAGGTCTACAGCAGCCAGGGCGGATGGGCCGACGCTCCCTACGATCCGACCGCCCTGACGATCAA
Organism: Williamsia faeni; assembly: GCA_003202005.1. Taxonomy (GTDB): domain Bacteria; phylum Actinomycetota; class Actinomycetes; order Mycobacteriales; family Mycobacteriaceae; genus Williamsia; species Williamsia faeni. The sequence goes on from QJJF01000001.1 coordinate 332,391, forward strand.
CATCGGAGATCTCCTGGAGTATTGGACCGGGGGTCGCTGGCCCGCCGGACGCCACCGCGTCCTGCCGCCACAGGTCGATGCCCCCGATGAGGATCTTGTCTCGCTGATCTTCTTCTATGAGGCCAATCACGATGCCGTGGTGACACCCCTCGAACAACCGATCGGCACGGAATCCGGGCGATCGCCGGTGATCTCGGGCGATTTCATTCTCGAGCGCCTGGACGCCATCACGGTTGCACCCACTCCATGATGGTGGTTTCCGGTGAGGCCGCTCTGCCGGTTTCCTCACCGGAACCCACCAAATTCGGTTTGGGTGATGGGGCTGCCTGGGTAGCCTCGAAATCATGACTGCCATCGAAGCCAGTTCTGACGATGTCCCCGCCGATCTCCCGGGAACGGAGACTCCCGACGAAGACGACGCGTTGCTCGTCGAAAATCTCCGGATCGCTCTCGACGGTCGATGGCGGGGTACGAGGGAGCATGTCCGGGAGCATCTGAACAACGCCGATCTGCTCCCCGATCCGTCTCGCACACCGGCTCAGGCCCGGGCCCGGACGCTCGAGATCATGCGAGAGCTGACCGAGTTCGGCTTCGCCCGCGCCGGATTCCTGGAACAGCACGGCGGCGGCGGTGACGTCGGTGCGTCGATCACCGCCATCGAACTACTCGGCTACGCCGACCTGTCGCTGATGGTGAAGGCCGGTGTGCAATGGGGTCTGTTCGGCGGCGCCATCGAGAATCTGGGAACGCAGCGGCACCACGAGAAGTACGTCGAGGGTCTGATCAACCTCGACGTCCTCGGTTGTTTTGCCATGACCGAGACCGGCCACGGCTCCAACGTCCAGGCCCTGCAGACCACCGCCACCTACGACGCGGCCACCGACGAGTTCGTCATCCACTCGGAGACCCATCTGGCGCGCAAGGACTACATCGGCGGTGCTGCCGAACATGCCAGGGTCGCGGCGGTGTTCGCCCAGCTGATCACGGGTGGTCCCGGCGAAGATCCGACCGGCCGCGGGGTGCACTGTCTGGTCGTTCCGATCCGCGATGCCAACGGGACAGACATGCCCGGCGTCACCACGAGCGATTGCGGCTACAAAGGCGGGCTCGCCGGAGTCGACAATGGTCGCATCACCTTCGACCATGTCCGGGTGCCGCGCGAGAACCTCCTCAACCGCTACGGCGATGTCGCGGAGGACGGCACCTACACCTCACCGATCGAGAATCAGAACCGCCGCTTCTTCACGATGCTCGGCACCCTCATCCGCGGGCGGGTCAGTGTCGCGGCCACCGCCGGCGCGGCCGGCCGCAAGGCACTGACCATCGCCACCCGATACGGTCTGGCGCGCAGGCAGTTCGAGTCACCCGACTCCACCGACGAGATCCTCGTCATGGACTACCTGGGGCATCAGCGCAAGCTGCTCCCACTGATCGCGAAGTCCTACGCACTGGCGTTCGCCCAGAACGAGATCATCGAAGAACTCCACGAAGTGCAGTCGGCCGAGGCGGCCGACGAGAACCGGCAACGCGAACTGGAAACCGCGGCAGCCGGTTTGAAGGCGATGACCACCTGGCATGCATCGAACACCATCAATGTCTGCCGCGAGGCCTGCGGCGGCGCGGGATACCTCGACGAGAACCAGTTGTCGATCCTGCGCGGCGACATCGACGTGTTCACCACCTTCGAAGGTGACAACACCATCCTGACCCAGTTGGTCGCCAAGGAATTGCTCTCGGCCTACGCCGAAGACGTGCGCGGCCTCAACGCGGTGGGCTGGGCCCGGTTCATCGCCGGGATGGCCCGCGACGTCTTCCTCGAGAAGTCCGCCGCCCGACAGGTCGTGCAGTCATTGATGGACGGCAGCGACGAAGATCCCGAGCAATCCGACCTCACCAACCGCGGGACCCAGATCCGGCTCCTGCGTAACCGCGAAGATCACCTGCTGCGCACCTGCGCCAACCGGTTACGCCGCGCCACCGACGAGGACAACGACCCGTTCGAAGTGTTCAACAACGCGCAGGACCACCTGATCAAGGTCGGGTCCGCCCACACCGAACGGGTGGTGCTGGAGGCGTTCATCGAGGCGATCGATCGCTGCGACAGCAAGGCCGGCACCGAACTGCTCGGCAAGGTCTGCGACCTGTTCGTCTACTCGACCCTCGAGGCCGACCTCGACTGGTTCCTGATGCACCGTCACGTTTCCGTCGAACGCGCCAAGTCAATCCGGCGTGGTGTCAACGAGCTGTGTGCCGCGCTGCGTCCACATGCCCGCACCTTGGTCGATGGATTCGCGGTGCCCGAGGAACTGCTCCGGACCACCATGATCGACGACCAGAGCGCCTGACCACGGCATTTACGGCCCAGTCGACGGCCCGTTCGGCACGGTCGACGGACGGTTCGGCCCGGTCGGCGGACGGTTCGGCCCGGTCGGCGGTTCGTTGGGCACGGTCGGCGGTCGGCGGTTCGTTGGGCACGGTCGGCGGGGGTTAGTCGGGGGTGTCGGTGTCGCGGCGTTTGGGGCCCAGGCCCATCTGGACGGCCTGATGGGCCTGCTGCAATTCCGACCGGAAGTGGTGCACGTCCCGGGCCCAGGCCTGTGCCAGACGGCCGCCGACAAGTTTGACGCCCACACCGCTGCGGCGCCGGGGTACCGCGGACAATTCACCGAGGGCCGGGGCACTCTCCCACTTCGCGTGCTCGGAGCCGTGGTTCTCCGGGAAGATCTCTTCGATCTCGTCGAGGCGGATGGTCTGGGCGCCCTGGCGCAGTGTTCCCTCGGTGAGCCGGACACTGACGTGCGCACGTGCGGCATAGACCTGCACCAGGGAGAATCCGCCGATGAGGAGCCCGAAGACCAGCAGCGCAGGCCAGTGCAGCTTGCCGCCGCCGAAGATTTCCATGACGAACACGGTCAGACACAGCACCGGACCGATGGCGACAACCCACCAGGCACCGCCGGACTCGTAGAAGAGCGTCTCGCCCTCCGCCGGATCCAACTCGTGGTCGTCGCTCATTTGTCTTCGAACCAGGGATCCGATGTGGGGCGGTACGCCATCATCGACCCGATGAGCGCGATGAGACTGAACAAAAGTGGCAGCGCTGCGCCCTTGGTCAGGAACGACCCCAGTATCCCCAGGAACACGAGCATCAGGGTGAACACCGCCAGTGCCGAACGCCATCGCGAATCGCCGGAGACCACCCTGCGTGCCGCGGCGATGAGCGCGCCGCCGATGGCCACGTAGAAGACACCGAGGGCCACCGTTCCGCCGACACCCTCGATCAGGCTCACGATGACGAAGGCCACCCCGTAGACGGCCATCAATGCGCCACTGATTGTCCACAGCCAGTAGGCGCGGGTGACCAGCGCCGGTCGTGCGGCCGGCTCGACAGGCTTGCTGCTCACGTTCGGTCTCCTGGTTCAGGTCTGTTGTGTTCTGGACTGTAGCCATCCGGGCCGGAAGGCGGTTGATATCCCGCCGGCGGGTACTGGCCGTACTGCGGTGGGCCGTACTGCCCGTAATAGGGCTGCTGGGGTGGATACGGGGTGGTGAAGTACGACGGCGGTTGCAGCTTCTTCTGTTTGCGCCACCGCGCCGTGTCTTTGCAGTATTTGTCCGAATCGCGGTGCATCAGCAGCACGCCGGCACCGAGTGCTGCAACACCGCCGATCACGTGCGGGACCATCACCCAGGTGTCGGACCCGTCGGTGAAGAACGCAGACACCATTTGCACTACGAGGTAGAAGCTGAAGAATCCCAGGACCAGGCGCGCCCAGTTGAACCCGATCCGGGTGAGCCAGGTGAGCGCCGCGAAAGCCACCGCCAACCCGATGCCGGTCACGACGATGACCGCCCAGACCACTCCGTCGGGCAGTTGAGCATCCGGATTGTCTTTGGCGACCTCGTCCGCAGTGTCGAAGAACTGCGTGTACTGCGACCCGAAGACAACGCACTGGGCGACGATCACCAGGATCCACAGCTCGGTGGCGATCGCCGTGGCATTCGGCAGCGCCGGTTTGGTGGACGAGAGCTCCGGCCCGGCGCCAGGACTCTGGCCGGCCGGGGGCCCGCTATACGGGTTCTGGCCATAGGGCGTAGGGGGCACGGACATGCCACCCAGCCTAGTTGGCGCGCCTCACGCCGGCCTTCCCGAGTCGCCGACGGAGCTGGAGATCTGGCGTCGGCCGTCCGTCGTCCAGGACCGGTAGGCATCGACATCGACGCCCAGGATCGCGGTACTGACGTCGACCGGGACCCCCTCGCCGGCCAGCAGCCGCACCAGCGGGAACCAGCCCTCGTCGTCACCGGGTGGTTCGGGCATCAGTTCGGCTGCCCGATTCCGGACCGGACCGTCAAAAGCCCGCCGCATCTGATCGCTCGGCGCAGGTTGCTGACCGTTCCGATTCGATGCCGGACGCCGGGCCCGGCCCACGGAGGCCGCCGGCGCCGGAGCGTGTCGGGCACGGTCCGACGGACACCGCAACACGGTGTCGTCGGCCAGCCACCGACGAAAATCCATCGGATTGAAGTCGAGGACGGCAGCGGACGCCTCCACCGGTATGCCGTCACCGCGAAGACGATTCACGAAGTGGTACAGGTCATCTCGGCTGCCGAAGGGACCGGCGGCCCGACGCCTGCGTTCTATGGATCTGGCAAAAGCCACTTCAAGACGATTCGGTTGGTCCGACACAGATGTTCCCCCAGAACCCCGGTCACGCCATCAGGCCCCACCCCGATGAACGCTCATCAATTGCTTGCGAAAGTCAATGTAGCGCAGTTGCAACTTCGTGTGCCCAATACGTGAGCACGATGTCAGCTCCAGCCCGGCGGATGGCGAGCAGGGATTCCGCGATGGCGGCATCCCGGTCGATCCATCCCCGCTCGGCAGCAGCGGTGATCATCGAATATTCGCCGGAGATCTGGTACGCGGCCACGGGGACGTCGGACTCGTCGGCGATCCGGCGGAGAACGTCGAGGTACAGCATCGCCGGTTTCACCATCACGATGTCGGCCCCCTCGGACAGATCCAGGTGCAGTTCGCGGGTGGCCTCACGCAGGTTGGCCGGATTCTGCTGGTAGGACTTACGGTCGCCCTGCAGCGACGACCCGACCGCCTCGCGGAACGGACCGTAGAACGCGGACGAGTATTTCGCGGTGTACGCCAGGATCCCGGTGTCGAGGAAACCGGCGTCGTCGAGCGCGCGGCGAATCGCTGCGACCTGACCGTCCATCATTCCGCTGGGACCGACCATGTGCGCTCCCGAACGCGCCTGGACGACGGCCATCTCGTTGTAGCGCGCCAGGGTGGCGTCGTTGTCGACCGCGCCGTCAGGGCGCACGACACCGCAGTGACCGTGGTCGGTGAACTCGTCGAGACAGGTGTCGGCCATCAACACGGTCGAATCGCCGAGGTCGTCGCGCAACTGCCGCAGTGCGACGTTGAGGATGCCGTCGGGGTCGGTGCCGACGGTTCCGACGGCGTCCTTGTCCTCCGGCTTCGGAACACCGAACAGCATCAGGCCGCCCACACCGGCGGTGACAGCCGCTTCGGCCGCCGCCCGCAGCGAATCGACGGTGTGCTGGACAACGCCGGGCATCGAACTGATCGGACGCGGATCGTCGAGCCCGTCGGCCACGAACATCGGCAGCACCAGATGGCGTGCCTCGAGCGATGTCTCGGCAACAAGCCGGCGAATGGCCGGAGTGTTACGCAACCGACGGGGTCGATCGAAAGGTGCGTTCATGAGCCCAAGCCTACGAGCGCGAGCGACGAGCCTTCTTACGCGGCGGGGGCAGTGCGCCCTCGGCCCGCAGGCGCGAAGCATGCTCGGCGAGCGCGTCCACGAGCTCCGGCACCGAGGCGTTCTCCGGACGCACGTCCACGCGCAGACCGAACTCGGCTGCGGTTTCCGCGGTCTTCGGGCCGATGCAGGCGACGATGGTGCGCGCATGCGGCTTGCCGGCGATACCGACCAGGTTGCGGACGGTGGAACTCGAGGTGAAGCAGACCGCGTCGAAACCGCCGGTCTTGATCATCTCGCGGGTCTCGGCGGGGGGCGGCGCTGCCCGAACGGTGCGGTACGCGGTCACGTCGTCGATCTCCCAGCCGCGGCCACGCAGGCCCTCGGACAGGGTCTCGGTGGCGATGTCGGCACGCGGCAACAGGATGCGGTTCACCGGATCGAAGACGTCGTCGTACGGCGGGAAGTCTTCGAGCAACCCCAGCGACGACTGCTCGCCGGAGGGCAGCAGTTCGGGGTTGATGCCGAAACCACGAACCTTGTCGGCGGTTGCCTCACCCACACAGGCGATCTTCACGCCGCTGAAAGCTCTTGCGTCCAAACCGAATTCGGCGAACTTGTCCCATACTGCACGCACCGCGTTGGTGGAGGTGAACACCACCCACTGGTAGCGGCCGTCGACCAGACCCTTGACCGCACGTTCCATCTGAGCGGGGCTCCGGGGCGGCTCGACCGCGATCGTCGGGACCTCGATCGGGATGGCACCGTGTGTCACTAGCCGTTCCGACATGTCGCCGGCCTGATCCTTGGTACGCGGAACCAGCACGGTCCAGCCGTACAGCGACCGCGACTCCCACCAGTTCAGCTTGGCGCGCTGGGAGACAACCTTGCCGACGGTGACGATCAGCGACCCGGTCAGGGCGCTGCCGCTCTCGTTCAGGGTGGCCAGTGTGGCCTCGATGGTGCGCTGCTGGCAGGTGGTGCCGTTGACGGTGATCGCGGCCGGCGTCTGCGGGGCCAGTCCGTTCTCGGTCAGGGCGCTGGCGGTCTCGGCGAGGTGACCCGACGTCGCGTGCAGCACCAGCGGACCGGGAGCAGCGGCCAGAGCCGCCCAGTCGACCACTCCGCGGACATCGGCCACGGCGTGGCCCGATCCCAGGGGCATACCCGCATAGCTCGGCACAGCGGCCGTGGCGGGCAATCCCGGGATGACCTCGAACGTGACCTGCGTGCGGGCCACGGCGTTGACCTCGGCCAGGACCGAGTCGGTGGTCAGCGGATCACCGGCGACCAGGCGGACCACATCGTGACCCTCCCGCGCGGTGGCGACCAACGTCTTGGCGACCTCGTTGGGGTCACCCAGAGCCGGCCGAACGTTGTTGACCTGGGTGTTGTCGTCGTCGGCAGCATCGGCGTCAGGCTGTTGCCCACCCTGCTGATCCGCACCCTCGACCCCGGCGCTAATGTCTTGCTTGCTCGGTTTGGCGGCACCTGAACGCGACGATCCCGTCTTCGACGAAGTCGATGCACCGGATCCGGCACCGATCTGCTCGACGACCGCGGACGGCACGTCAGGATCGATGAACACCGTGACGGCGTTCTCGATCGCGGCGCGTGCGCGGACGGTCAGCAACCCGGGGTCTCCGGGTCCTGCCCCGACGAAGAGGATTCGTCCGGGCGTGATGACCTTTTTGGTTCGGCTCATGTTCAGCTCTCCTGCCCCGCTCGGGGCTGTAGCTCGGCCCGCCGGTCCTAGAGGAGCGTTTTCGCTCCCAGTTCCAGCAGTTCTGCGGCAAGTTCTCGGCCGAGTTCGGTCGCTCGCGAGACCGGGCCCACCACCGAGGCCCGGACGGAATCGGATCCGTCCTCGGCCACCACCGTCGCGCGGAGCGACAGCTCGGTGAAAATGCGCCCGCTTTCGTCGATCGACTCGACCACCTCGGCCATCGCACCGATCGGTGCCGTGCATCCGGCCTCCAGGGCCGCAAGCACCGCACGTTCGGCGTCAATCGCCGCACGGGTGGACGGATCGTCCAACTCGGCGAGAATGCTCACCAGTTGGGCATCGTCTTCGCGACACTCCACGGCCAAGGCGCCCTGTGCAGGCGCCGGCAGCATCTGAACCGGATCCAACGCTTCGGTGACCTCATCGGTCCGTCCAATTCGTACGAGTCCGGCCCGGGCTACTACCACCGCGTCGAGTTCACCGCTGGCGACTTTGCCCAACCGAGAATCTAGATTGCCTCGAAGGGGGCGGATTTCCAAACCGAGACCCAATGCCCTAAGCTGCGCGGCCCGCCGCGGCGCCGAGGTACCGACGGTGGCACCGGGAAGAAGCTCTCCGAGCACCTTGCCACCCGCTGCGACCAGCGCATCGCGGGGATCTTCACGGGGCGGGATCGCGGCGATGACCAAGCCCGGTTCGGGCGCGGTCGGGAGGTCTTTGTAGGAGTGGATCGCGACGTCCACTTCGCGGGCCGACAACGACTGGCGGATCGCGGTGGTGAACACCCCGACCCCGATCTCCTGCACCGGCGCGGCCGACAGATCTCCGGCGGTCTTGATGATGACCAGCTCGGCCGGATGCCCGGCGGCGATCAGCGCATCGCGAACTGTCCCCGCCTGGGTGGTGGCCAGCAGGGAACCACGGGTGCCGATCCGGATCGGATCTCGGCGCGTGTCAGAACTCAATTTCTCAGTGACCCTTTCGGGGTGCGTCGGTCTCACCAAGACCAACTTCGGGGATGGAAACCGATTCTGCTGCACCAGGTTTGAGCTCGAACAGCTCACGCAGCGCCTCGGCGTACTGATCACCCTGCGGAGTGCTCGCAAGTTGCTTGACGCGCACTGTGGGCGCGTGCAGAAGTTTGTCGACAACGCGGCGGACCGTCTTCGCGACCTCGTCGCGCTGCGGATCGTCCAGGCCCGGCAACCGGCTTTCCAGCCGCAGGATCTCCGCTTCGACGACCTCGGCCGCACGCTGGCGCAGCGCCGTCACCGTGGGCGTGACCTCGGCCTGACGCTGATTCGTCATGTAGTCGGCCAGCTCCGCCAGCACGATCTCGCGGGCAGCCGTTTCGTCGGCGTCGGCAGCCTTGGTCGCGTCGTCGCCGCGCAGACCCTCGATGTCGATGATGTGCACATTCGGCAGACGCCCGGCCGCCGGATCGACGTTTCGGGGGAGACCAAGATCACAGATGACCAGCGGGCTCCGAGCGGTCCGCTTGGCCAGTGCCGAGTGCACCTGCCCGACCCCCACCACCGCGCCGATCGTGCCGGTACAGGTGACCAGGACATCGGCATCGGCGAGTGCGTCGGTCAGATCGTCCATCGGAACCGCACGCGCATCGACTCCGTGATTCTTGATGACGTTGCCGGCCAGATGCTGGGCCTTTTCGTGCGTCCGGTTGACCAGCGCGAGGTCGGAAACACCCGCGCGGGCCAGGTGTGCGGCGGCCAGAGCGCCCATCGCACCGGCACCGAGCACTACTGCCGACTCGATGTCGCGGCCGAGGACAGCACGCGCTCGATCCAGCGACACCGACACCACCGAGGCACCGGCCCGGTCGAGTCCGGTCTCGCTGTGGACCCGCTTGCCCACCCGTAGCGCCTGCTGGGCGAACTCGTGCAAGACGCGCCCCGCCGAACGGTTGGCGTCGGCGCTGGCATACGACGAGCGGATCTGACCGAGGATCTGCTGTTCGCCGACCACCATCGAGTCGAGCCCGGCCGCCACCGAGAACAGGTGCTCGACCACGGCCTCGGAGTAGCGGACGTAGGCGTAGCGGGTCATCTCGTTCACCGACATGCCCGAATGCCGGCCCATCACCTCACCGACGGCTTCGAGAGCCGGGTGGAAGGCGTCGACAACGGCGTAGATCTCGACCCGGTTGCAGGTCGAGACGATCATGGCCTCGCTGATCTGCGAACTCTCGAGGAGTTCGTCGATGAGCTTGGGCCGGTCGTACTCGGTGACCGTCAGTTGCTCCAGGATCGATACCGGTGCACTGCGATGCGATACGCCGAACAGGAAGATACTCACACGCCCACCGACCTCTTGTTCGATCGCGTCCGGGGCCCCTGAGCCCGGCCGCGCTGCAACTCATTTGGTTGCGCCACTTCACTTTCGGCATTTTGCTGACGCGCCGCATTGAACGCCATCACCTGTAGTTCGAGGGCCAGATCAACCGGACGCACGAACACGTGCTCGGGAACCTGCGGGGTGACGGCGGTGAAGTTCAGGATCTGCTGCACCCCGGCAGCCACAAACGCGTCACAGGTGACCTGGGCGTCGGCATCCGCGGTGGCGAGCACCGCGATCTTGACGCCGTGTTCCACACAGATCTGGGCGATCTCTCCGAGGTCGCCGACCACCATCTCACTCTCGTTGCCCGCGACCTTGGTCCCGACCAGTTCGGGATCGGCGTCAACGAGCGCGACGATCTTGATACCGCGGCGGTCGAACCCGGCGCGGCTGACCAGCGCCCGGCCGAGATGTCCGGCGCCGGCGAGCACCACGTTGTGGTTGTGCTCGACGCCAAGGGTCAGTGCGATCCGCGCGATCAGGCGGCTCACGTCGTAACCCACACCGCGCACGCCGCTCGATCCCACGTGGGAGAGGTCTTTGCGAAGGATTGCGGGGTTCACGCCGGCCGCGGCCGCGAGCTGGTTCGACGAGACGACGAGGTCGCCGCTTTCGCTGATCGAGCGCAGGACGTGCAGATAGGTGGCCAGCCGGGCCACCGAGGCACCCGGAATGTCGGGCTGCCCCAACGTGGGACTTTTTGCCATGCCGACCGTCTTTCTGATCTGGGCTGCGTTGTTCGGGGCATCACGGACCGATGGCCGGCCCCCGAACACCTTCGGTTACGCGAACGTAACCACTCGACGGTCCACGGTACCGCTTGTGAATCGATTCACAAACTTGGCTCCCGGAATTCTGTCCACAAGTCTGGACTACTGTCCAGCAAGAGACCGTAAATCTACTTCCAACCTGGGGATATCGACATCCCAATAGCTGTGCTCACGACCGTCGAGCAGGATCACCGGCAGGCGATCGCCGTATTCGGCACGAAGTGAGGGATCGGTGGCCGAGGCCGCGTCGACGTCGATTTCTTCGAACTCGGCACCGAACTCGTCGAGGAGCGGTTGCAGATCGGCCAAAGCACGCGCGCAGGCGGCACAACCCGCCCGGGAGAGCAGCGTGATCGTCACACAACCAGTGTTGCACCGCGCACCGACTACGCTTGAAGCGGACCGATCAGGGAGGCGAAGGAGTGACTCAAATTCCAGACGACGGGTACACCGGCGACGAGGATTCAGCGACCGCCCCCCACGACGAGAACAACCGTGACGACGACTTCCCCGGGAAGCCGGCCACCCCGTCGGGGCCGCTGTCACCGCTGACCAGCCGGGTCGGACGCTTCCGGCAGTCCGCCGCCGAGCTGCGCCAGTCACTGGCAGGCGAGGCGAGCGCGCACGCCGCCTACTCGAACCTCCGGGAACGATCACTGCGCGTCCCGGACGAGGGAATCGTCGCCACCGTCGAGGTCGACGAACCGGGTGTACCCACCGACGTACCGCCGGACCTGACCGCCGCCGCGTTCTTCGACGTCGACAACACCCTGGTGCAGGGTGCCTCGATGATCCACTTCGCCCGCGGCCTCGCCGCCCGCGACTACTTCAGCTACCGCGACGTCATGGAGTTCGTCTGGGCCCAGGCGAAGTTCCGCATCACCGGCCGGGAGAGTTCCGAAGATGTCGCCCAGGGCCGGGAGAAGGCACTGTCGTTCATCGCCGGCCGGCCCACCGACGAGCTCGTCCGGCTCGGCGAGGAGATCTTCGACGAGTACATCGTCGACAAGATCTGGCCGGGTACCGCCTCGCTGGCCCAGATGCACCTCGACGCCGGACAACAGGTCTGGCTCGTCACCGCCACCCCGGTACAGCTGGCACAGACGATTGCCGACCGCCTGGGGCTGACCGGGGCGCTGGGGACCGTGGCCGAAAGTGTCGACGGTGTCTTCACCGGACGGCTCGTCGGCGACATCCTGCACGGACTCGGCAAGGCCCATGCGGTGCGGACCCTGGCGATCCGCGAGGGCCTCAACCTCAAGCGATGTACCGCGTATTCGGATTCACACAACGATGTGCCGATGCTGTCGCTCTGTGGCACCGCCGTGGCCATCAACCCCGACGCCGACCTACGGGACGTCGCCCGGGTCCGCGGCTGGGAGATCCGGGACTACCGCACCGCCCGCAAGGCCGCGAAAATCGGTTTGCCGACCGCAGTGGTCCTCGGCGCCGCCGGTGGTGGCGCCGTGGCCGCGGTCAAACACATGCGCCGCTGACGCCCGCGCCCCGGCCCCCGATGATGTGGCCTTTTGGCGAACAAAACCCCAGGTGGGATGCGCCAAAAGGGCACATTATTGGGTTAGGGGCGTTCAGCCGAAGTAGATGCTGCCGCGGCGGCTGAGCATCTTGAAGAGGGTCTGCTGGATCTCTTCACGGACGTGATCGGTGAGGTCGAAGACGACCATCGGATCGTCGGCGGCCTGCTCGTCGTAGTGACCGGTCTCGATCGGTGTCCCGAAATGGATCTTCCACTTCGACGGCAGCGGTACCAGCCCCAACGGGCCGAGCAGCGGGAACGTCGGGGTGACCGGGAGATACGGCAGACCCAGGAGCCGGGCCAGCGGCTTGAGGTCGCTCAGCATCGGGTAGATCTCCTCGGAGCCGACGATCGACACCGGGATGATCGGGACACCTGCCCGCAGTGCGGTGGTGACGAACCCGCCGCGCCCGAACCGCTGCAGCTTGTAGCGGTCTTTGTAGAGCTTGCCGATGCCCTTGAATCCCTCGGGCCATACCGCGGTCAGTTCGCCGCCGCGCAGCAAACGCTGGGCGTCGGCGGTGCAGGCCAGGGTCGACCCGGTACGCCGGGCGATCTCGCTGATGAACGGGGTGTCGAAGACCAGGTCGGCGGCCAGCACCTTCAGGTGCCGCTTGGCCGGGTGATGATCGTGCACGGCGACCGAGGTCATCAGCGCGTCGATCGGGATGGTTCCGGCATGGTTCGCGACCAGCAGCCCTCCACCGTCCAGCGGAAGGTTTTCGATGCCACTGACGTCGACGCGGAACCACTTGTCGAAGAGCACGCGCAAGGCAGGCAGCCAGACCGATTCGGTGAAGTGCGGATCGAACCCGAAGTCGTCCACCTCGTAGTCGCCGGTGACGCGCTGCCGGACATATCCGGCCGCACCGGTGATCGTGTCGGCCACCGCGCCGCGCACGCCGTCGAAGCTCAGCAGCGACGACGACTGCTCCTGGTCGTCGAACTCCCCCGCCGCCAGCTTCGCACCGACATCGGCGCTGATCGGTGTAACCGGCGCCTGATGGAAGTCGTCAGTATTGGGATGCCCGTTGACGGAATGGCCGTTGGTCTTCGAATTCTGTTGCGCCGGTTTGGGTTTGATCCCGCTCGCAGTCGCCTGCGATGGATGTCGGCGGCGCTCGCGGCCATTCGGCCCCGGTGAACTCGAATACAGCTGGATCACCTTTGCCGTCCGCGCATCAGACGTTCGGTCCCGACCCGACAACAGCACACACCTCCCTCAAGCTAAGGATTTCCACCCCTGGATGTCGCATTCAATACACAACATCTTTGATTGTCCCCGCCCCGACCTGTTATGCGCCAGTCGACGGGAAAGTTCGGTGATACCAAATCCGGAGCGAACTCATGTCAACTGGAGTGCGGCCTTCCGAACCCACCGTTCCAAGCGGTACCAGGCGTCCGGCGAGATCACCGGTTCCAGCGGTTTGCGCGACAGAAAATCATCGAACGTCTCGATGCTTGTGTATGCCGGGACGAACCCCAGTTCGGTCCGCATCCGCGTCGTGTCGAGAACCCGGCCGAAGGTCACATAGTCGGCCTGATCGAATTGCATCGACGACACCCGCATCCCCCGGTACACACCCGCGACGGTACCGAGCATCGCCGCCGGTACCGGGAGTCCGATCCGGCCGGCCCGACGCACCGCCTGGGTGAGGGTCAGCACCCCATCCGCGGCGACGTTGAAGATCCCGGGACGAGCGGCGAGCGTGGCGTGCTCGAGAGCGGACAACGCGTCCTCCTCGTGCAGGAACTGCAACCGCGGCTCATGCCCGATCACCACCGGGATCACCGCCGACGAGAAGTACTTGCTCATCCGGGTCGAGATCTTCGGACCGAGCACCGCCGACAACCGCAGAATGGTGACGGTCATGTCGGGGCGGCGGCGGCCCAGCCCGCGGACGTACGCTTCGACGTCGATGAGGTCGCGGTCGTACCCCTTGGTGGGCTCCACGCGCGCGGATGTCTCTTCCGAGAAATGCGCCGGGTCCGCGGAACTGGCCCCGTAGACGATCCCGGACGACCGGACGATGAACCTCTTGACCGTGGGGCTGCGCTGCGCGGCCGCGCACAGCTGCATCGAGCCGATGACGTTGAACTCCTTGATCGCGGCCGAATGCCCGACGGTGTCCATCACAGAGGTCGCGGCGTGCACGATCGTGTCGACCCCGGCCTGATCGATGATCTTGGCGATGCTCGACCGTCGGATATCGGTGCGAATGAACTCGGCCCGGCCGAATCGCCGCTGCATGTCCTTGGATGGAACGAGGGAATCGACCGCGATAACTCGGTCGATGGCCGGGTTCTGGGCCAGTCGGGTGATGAGATAACCACCCAGAAACGTCGATGCCCCGGTCACCAGCACCACCTTCGGTGCCGACTCCACCCCGCCTTCACGCTCCACCATGCGCCCAGCGTACGGAAGTTGCTTCCGGACCGGACAGGGTACAAAGCCTTAACATCTCGACAATCTGAACCAAAAGTTCAGATTGTCACGGTCACGACCTCAGAAATGACAAAACCCGCCGACAATGCGGCGGGTTTTGTAAAGAGCGAGAAAACTCACTTACCAAGTTTCCTGCGCTGCACTCGCGTGCGACGCAGCAACTTGCGGTGCTTCTTCTTCGACATACGCTTGCGGCGCTTCTTGATTACTGAACCCATCTGGGAACTTCCTCACGATCTGACCTGATGGTCCTACAGGTTTTGGCCGTCCACACAGGCTGGCTCACTTACTTTCGTGCGCCAGAACACCGGCGAACGGGTCGCCTGCAAACCTTACCGCCAGAGCGACCGGTGACGAAATCCACCCGGATCCTTCGATCCGCGAACCAGTGGTTGGTGCGCATGTTGGCAGGTCAGCACTCTACGGACCGCAGATGTTCTCCGCGACCCGCACCTGGCGATTACTGCGACCGGGGCCTAACCGGCGTCGAAGTACGACGTCTCGAGATAGTCGTGAACCGCTTTTGCGTGCACGCGGAATGAGCGACCCACACGAACTGCAGGCAACTCACCGTTGTGCACCAAGCGGTACACCGTCATCTTGGAGACCCGCATCAATGTTGCGACCTCGGCGACGGTGAGGAACTGGGTTCCACCACCGGCGTTGTCACCTGGCTTGTTTGCAGATGCCATGAAAATTTCATACCTCCGGTGCACGCGTCGCGGCCGCAGGCTTCCCCTCCTGCGGACTCCAGACACGCACGTGCTTCACGCAGCTTAGCGTGGCGGGTGGGGTTAATGCGACGTGAGTGGGCAATTGTTTCCAATCGATGGCCCGAAAATGGCCATTCTCCCAACAAAAAACGGGCGGTGGCCGCCCAAAGCATTCGCTTCGGTTGCGGCCGCCGCCCGCGTGTCGGGTCTGTGCGGGCTCCGGATCAGTCGGATTCGATCGCCGAGAGCACTGCTTTGCCTATTTCTTCGCTCTTGGCCGAGCTGGCGAGGACGGCCTCGGAGACCGCATGCCGGAATCCGTACCGCTCGAACTCGCGCATTGCGGCTGCCGTCGTGCCGGCCGGCGAGGTGACCGCGGCCCGCAGATCCACCGGCGAAACCCCGGAATCGGTGAGCAGCACACCGGCACCGCGGATCGTCTGGGCGGCGAGTTCGGTGGCCATCGTCCGGGTCAGCCCCAGGCTGACACCGGCATCGGCCATCGCCTCTGCCATGAGGAACAAGTAGGCAGGACCGGACCCGGACAGCGCGGTGATGGCGTCCATCTGCTTTTCCGGAACGACCACCACCTTGCCGACGGTCTCGAGCAGCGACACCACGGTCGCGACATGCTCGTCGGTGGCATAACGTCCGCCGGACACACCGCACATCGCCTCGCCGACGAGCATCGGGGTGTTCGGCATGACCCTGACAACCGGCGTGCCGGCGGGCAGCGCGTTCTCGTACTTCGCGGTCGGCAGCCCGCTGACGAGGGTGACGGTCAGGCGCTCCTGATCGCCCTGGTCCTCGACCTCGGCGATCACCGACAGCACGTCGTCGACGTCACCCGGCTTGATGGCCAGGATCACGATCGCGGCACTTTCCACGGCGTCAGCGATGTCTGTGACGCGGACCCCGTAGTCGTCGGAGAGTTCTTTGGCCCGGGCGGCGAACTTCTCGGCCACGACGAGGTCCTTGATCGGCTTGCCGGTCCGGATCAGACCGGCCAACAGGGATTCCCCGATGTTGCCGCCGCCGACGATTGCGATTCGCTGGGTCATGGAAGTCACTTTCTCACGCTGAGATCGATGGAGGGATGCGTCAGTCGGCGTCGGGGATCAGCGCCAGCTGACGGGACTGCACAACAACATTGCCGGTCGAGTCGACGACGACATGGTCTTCTTCGAACCAGCCGTGGCCGACCTCGGTGCTCGAGGATTCGATCCGCAACCAGCCCGGAGCCGGATTGCGGCGCAGGTAGGTGGTCAACTGCATGGTCGGCGCCCAGCCGAACAGTCCCAGATTCATCACAACCGGCGCGCTGATGTCACCGGCGAGTATCGCGAAGAGGCCGTCGGGTGTCGTGGTCTTCGGGCGCACCCACATCCGGAAGACCGGGTCACCCTTCTGACCGCGGGCGAACGCTATGGATTTCTCCTCGATGGCGATGTCGAGGATGGCGCCGAGGTGCATGATGTCGCCCATCGGGCTGTCCTCGATGTAGACCACGCCGCCGCTGGGTTCGGCCGGCAACTCGGTCAGCGACGAGGGCGCCGAATAGTGGCTCTCGATGTCGGGGGTGCCGATGGTGATCGTCGAATGGACCAGATTGCGCCCGTTCTGATGGACCTCGACGTCCACGAGCGAGACCCGGCGCCCACGCTTGCGTACCCAGACCTGCAGGGTGATCTCAGCGGGGTCCGGTGCGCCCAGGAAGTTCGTGGCGACGGCGATCGGCGCGAGCCCCGCGGCGGCAGGCTTGTCAGCTGGTGCGGTCGCGATGAACCCGGCCAGCGCCGCATTGGCGGTGAGCATCTGCAGGGTGCCGCCATGAACCTTGGGACCGATGGTGAAGACGGGGTCGATCTGGGCGGTGTACTCGATCCGGTCCGATTCCCCGGTTCCGACCTGCTGCAGGGTGTTGACAACGTCAAGGCTGGGCACAGACAACGTACAAATACTCCTGTGGTTACGCTCGCTCTAGGTTTTCTCTTGCGAAATCCAGTGAGCGGGAAAGGATTTCGCGGCGCTCAGGTTTGGTGTTCACCGCACTGCTGCTGACTTCCAAAATGACCGAACCGGAGAAATCGGTGTCGGCCAGTCGCCTACAGACTTCCACACAGGGTTGAGAACCTTCACCGGGGACCAAGTGTTCGTCAACTGCGGCGCCCGATCCATCCGCGAGATGAAGGTGGCGCAGTCCCGACCCCATCCGATCCAGCATGCCCAACGCGTCGACTCCCGCGGTCGACGTATGGGACAGGTCAAGGGTGTAGTGCGCGAAACCGTCGTCGGTCGGATCGATCGAGGTCGCAAAGGCCGACACCGCTGTGCCCGGGCCCCCACCGCGACGCAACATCCGGCCCGCCGCCTCGTCGTACTTGCCGAAGAACCGATCGGTACGAATCGGGAACATGTTCTCCACCGCGATGTCGACGTCGGAGTCGTCCTCGAGGATTTCCACCAGATCCCGAAATCCGTTCGCGTACTTTCGCTGCCACCGAAACGGGGGATGCACCACCACGGTCTTGGCACCGAGATCCTCGGCGGCGGCCACCGAGCGAGCCAGCTTCGCCGCCGGGTCTCGACCCCAAACCCGTTGCGAGATAAGCAAACACGGCGCATGCACGGACAGGACCGGCAGGTGGTAGCGCTCCGACAGACGCGCGACACGGGTGATGTCCTGGCTGACGGTGTCCGCCCACACCATCAATTCGATGCCGTCGTACCCCAATTCGAGGGCGTACTGGAACGCCGCCTCTGTGTTCTGTGGATATACCGAGGCCGTCGAGAGCCCGACCGCAATCTCACCCGGTGGAAGTTCCGGACCCGCCGACACCTCGGGTCAGTCCCCGGCAATCAGAAGTAGGACCAGCGGACCGATCGTCACCAGCAATCCCACGCCCAGCGCCAACAACGTGCTGATCAGGTCATTGCTGCGACGTACGACGTGGACCAGCGTCACCAGACCGAAGATCACCGCCACCGAGAGAACCAGCGCAAACAGGACATTCCAGCGCCACAACTCGGTGAAACCCCAGAACAGGGCCACGCCGACGGCCAGCCCGGCGAGCACCTGACCGATGAGCAACAGCCATTGCACCGTCGGGGACTGCTCCCCCTCGGTGCCCGTGTCGCGCACTGAATCCGAGGAGTCGGCGACCGGCTTGGAGAGCGAGATCGGAGCATCGCCGGTGTTCTTGTCGAGGTCGACCACCGGCGCATCCGGCGCGTCGGTGTCGCGAACCCTTCCGAGCTGTGACGTCGGGGACTCGTCCGCGACCTCAACCGACTTTGCGGTGTCGGTGTCGGCGTCGTCGTCCAGATCGAACCGGAGGTACCGGTCGGTCGCCGCGGCCACAGCGCCGGCCTGCTCCCGCGGGGCCGGCACCGGCGCGGGCTCCGGTGCGGTTTTCGGCTCGGATGCGGGTTCCGGTTCCGGTGGTCCCGAGGTTTCGGGCGCCCGAGCATCGTCGGCAACCTTCGGGATGAACTGTGTCGCAGTGTGATCCGAGTTGTCGCCGGGATCACCACCGGCATCCGGCGTCGACGCTTCTACTGTTCTGCGACCGAATCCGAACAGACCGCGCTTCTTCTTCTTTTTGGTGCCCGTGGCGGCATCGCCCTCGGTCTCGACATCTTCGAAGTTTCGGTAGCGCTCGAAATCTCGTTCCCGCTCGGCGGCACTGAGGACCCGATGATCGTCGTCACCGGCGGAGTCCACCTGCGAGTAGGCCTGCATCGACGGGATGACCCCGGTCGTCTCCTCGTCCGGGTCGGCCGGAGCATCGGCGGAATCGGATGGAGGTTCGGCCGCCGCCGGCTTTGCACTTAGGGGAGCCGGCCGATCGGGCGCACCGGGTGTCGGCTTGACTGTGGGCTCGGCTTCCGCTGTCGCCCGCTTCGACACCGCCGCGCTGCTGAAGTCCCGGGTCGGTGGCGGTGTCGGCGAGGGCGGTGTCGTCGGGGCCGCCTTCACCTCGGCCTCGGCGGGCTTGTCGTTCGACTGCTGCGCTTCGTCAGCCTTCGGCTCAAGTGCTTCGTCAGCCTTCGGCTCGGGTGCTTCGTCAGCCTTCGGCTCGGATGTCTCGTCAGCCTTCGGCTGGGATGTCTCGTCAGCCTTCGGCTGGGCGGTCACCCGCGGCATCTCACCGGTCAGCTCCGCAACCGAGACCCCGTCCTTGCCACCGCGACGGCGACGTCCGGTCGCCGCAGGTGAACTGCCGACCGCCCCGGCCACATCGTCGGCACCCTGCTCCTTCGCACGAGCCAACAACTCGGCAACCGAGATGGGACGCGATTCGGGATCCATTCCTCTGGCCATGAGTTACTTCACCATCCTTAGCGTTGACCTGCCGGCAATTCGGCATCACTGGACTCAAGATCCAGTCTGCGCAGGATCACACCTTCACGCAGGGCCCAAGGGCATATCTCCAAGGTATCGACGCCAAGAGCGCGCATGGTGGACTCGGCCACGAGTGCGCCGGCCACCAACTGTCCAGCCCGGTCCACACTCACTCCCTCCAGCTCGGCCCTGTCCGATGCGGTCATCCGTGAGATGAACGCGATCAACTGTCGTAAACCGTTACTGGTCAGTGTCCTCTTGACACGGGGTCCTGCGCTGGAAGGCGCCGCTCCGGTGAGTCGCGCCAGCGAACGGAAGGTCTTCGAGGTGCCCACGGCCATGTCCGGTCGTCCCGGTGAGAGGAGCTGTTTGGATGGGACCACCAGTTCCGCGTCGAGCCAATCCCGCAGCACAGCAACCCGCCGGCGACCGGGCGGTTCCTCCGACAACCACTCCCGGGTGAGCCGGCCCGCGCCCAGCGGCAGCGACAACGCCGCATCAGGTTCCTCATCCACGCCATTGGAGAGCTCCAGGGAGCCACCACCGATGTCGAGGGCGAGGATCCGGCCCGCACCCCAGCCGTACCAGCGACGGACCGCCAGCGACGTCAGACGGGCCTCGTCGACACCGGAGAGCACCGTGACACGAACACCTGTCTCGGACTCCACCCGATCGAGCACCTCGTCGGAATTGGTCGCGTCCCGCACCGCTGAGGTGGCAAACGCCATGACCTGTTTGCAGCCCGAGGTGTAGGCGATCTTGGTGAACTCGTCGACTGCCTCGACCAGCGTGTCGGCGCCGTACGGCGTCAACTTGCCGTCGCCATCGATCTGCTCGGCAAGTCGCAAGGTCGACTTGGTCGAACTCATCGGGGTCGGGTGACCGCCACGATGAGCATCGACCACCAATAGGTGGACTGTGTTGCTGCCGACATCTAGCACTCCTAAACGCACGCTCTACAACCTAATGCGTCTACCGTTGGCGTTTGTGCACGCAGCCTCCAAAATCGCGCCGAAACCTGAAGTTCCTCTCGACTTTCCCCGTGAGTGGTACGAGTTCGTCGACCCATCGAACCCGGAGCACCTCATCAACGCAGACCTGACGTGGCTGTTGTCGCACTGGACCTGCGTCTTCGGCACCCCCGCCTGCCAGGGCATCATCGAGGGCCGCGAGGACGACGGGTGCTGCAGCCACGGCGCCTATCTCTCCGACGACGAGGACCGCGAGATCCTGGCCAAGGGCATGGCAATGCTCACGCCGGATGACTGGCAGTTCTATGAAAAAGGTTCGGGCAGAAACCCTTTGGGCAAGCGCGGTTATCTCGAGGAAGACGACCTCGACGGTGAGCCCGCCCTCAAGACGCGCAAGTACAAGGGTGCCTGCATCTTCCTCAACCGCCCCGACTTTGCGGGCGGTCAGGGTTGCGCGCTGCACTCGATGGCACTGCGCAAGGGCATCGAGCCGCTCGAGGTGAAGCCGGAGGTGTGCTGGCAGCTACCGGTGCGGCGGGAACAGCAGTGGGTCGAGCGTCCGGATGGTGAACAGATCCTGAAGACCACGATCACCGAGTTCGATCGGCGCGGCTGGGGTTCGGGTGGCGCCGACCTCAAGTGGTACTGCTCGGGATCACCTGATGCGCACATCGGCGCAAAGCAGGTGTGGGAGTCATATCGACCCGAGCTGATCGCACTGATCGGTGAGCCCGCGTACGACGAACTGGCCAAGATCTGTAAGCGACGTGGCGCGCTCGGACTCATCGCGGTGCATCCGGCCACTGCTGCCGCCACCAAACGCACCGAAGGCGATATCAAGTACGCGCAGCATCCCGAAGAGCACGCCTGAACGATCTGCTGTGCGCGGCTCCGGACTTCGGAGCCGCGCCGGGTGCGATCAGGGCTCGAACTTGTAGCCCAGGCCGCGGACCGTGACGAGATGCTTCGGATTGCCCGGGTCTGATTCGATCTTCGACCGCAACCGCTTGACGTGGACGTCGAGGGTCTTGGTGTCGCCGACGTAATCGGCGCCCCAGACCCGGTCGATCAACTGGCCCCGGGTCAGGACCCGCCCGGAGTTGCGCAGCAGATACTCCAGGAGATCGAACTCCTTGAGCGGCAACGTGATCGGATCACCGCTCGCGGTCACCGTGTGGCGCTCGACATCCATCGAGACCGGTCCGGCCTCGATCAATCCGCTGTCGTATATGTCAGTGTCGCCCTCGACCGCACCGCGCCGGAGCACCGCACGGATCCGGGCGATCAGTTCACGCGCCGAATACGGCTTGGTGACGTAGTCGTCGGCGCCGAGTTCGAGACCGACGACCTTGTCGATCTCACCGTCGCGGGCGGTCACCATGATCACCGGCACAGACGAACGCGCGCGAATCGACTTGCACACCTCGATACCCGAGAGGCCCGGGAGCATCACGTCGAGCAGCACGATGTCGGGCCCGACGCGCTCGAACTCCGGTAGCGCGCTGGCCCCGTCGGTGACGATCGTGGTGTCGAACCCTTCCTTTCGGAGCAAGAATGCAAGCGGGTCCGCCAAGGACATCTCATCCTCGACGATCAGCACATGTGTCAACGGCTCAGTTCTCTCTCTTCGAAGACCGCGACGGCGGTCGGTTCGGCTTTGGTGGCTGTGGAAACGGCATGGCGGCCCGCCGGCGGCGTTTCGCCGGCCAGCGGAATGGTGAGAGTGAAGGTGGAGCCGGTACCCGGCGCACTCCACAGATTGATGGCACCACCGTGGTTGGAGGCGACGTGTTTGACGATCGCGAGTCCGAGGCCGGTACCACCGGTTGTGCGGGACCGGGCCTTGTCGACGCGGAAGAATCGTTCGAAGACCCGCTTCTGGTGCTCCGGCGCGATTCCGATGCCACGATCGGTCACCGCGATCGCCACCATCTTCTGATCACCGACGTCCGTCGTCCGACGGCTCACCGACACCGCGGTACCGCTGGGTGAATACGCAATGGCATTGGCGACCAAGTTGTTCAATGCGGTCAGCAGCAACGTGTGGTCGCCGAGGACATGGAGCCCGGAATTGTCATCGGCAGTCAAGTTGATCCCGGCGGCCTCGGCGTTTATGTGCGCCCGGTCGATGACCTCATCGATCAGCGGATCGACCTCGACGTCCTCGAAATCCGGCAGGCGTTCGGCACCCTGCAGACGTGACAGTGCGATCAGTTCGGAGACCATGGCGCCCATCCGCTGGGACTCGATGCGGACGCGCTCTCCGAAATGCTCGACGGAGTAGGGATCGTCCGACGATTCCATCAGTGCTTCGGCGAGCAATCCGATCGCGGCGACCGGAGTCTTGAGTTCGTGGGACACGTTCGCCACGAAGTCGCGCCGGGTTTCCTCGACGCGGGCGTTTTCGGTGTCGTCCTGGCCGTAGACCACTGCGTAGCGTTCGATGCCGTCGGTGACCAGACCAGTGCGGCAGGACACGGCAAGGACTTTACGTCCGGGGCTGATTCCGGTGGACACGAAGGCACCGGCACTCTGCGTCGGGACGAACCTGAATCGTTCGACGCCGCCGGTCTCCAAGGTGGACTGAGCATGTTCCCAGACGTCGTCGTCGAGCAGATGATCGCGGACCATTCCGAGATAGACCGCGCGCTCGTTGTAGAACACGACGTCGCGCACCACGTCGACCACTGCCAGTCCGGTTTCACCGCCCTCGACGATGAGGTCGAGCAGGGTCGCGCGGGTCATGGGGAGACGGTCGGTGTTCGACAGCAGCACCAACGATTCCGGTGGTGTCTGCGAATGCACGACCGTCGCCGACGGCAGGACACGCACACCTGATCGGTGAGCGCGGAGGAACCATCCGGCCAGCCCGCCGATGAGAAGCGCGAGCAAAGCCACCCCTGCGACAACGATTACGGTCACAGGGAAATCTTACGGGCAGCGCAGTACTCCACCCCTGCAGGATGCGCGGCATCTACCCCGGATAACAAGCCGGTACGCGAGTGTTCGGGCGCTGTTCACCGGAACTTCGCCGTGGCGAGCCCCTCACCCGCGGAGCTCGGTCAGGTCGGAACAGTCAACGCGTGACTTCTGTGGCCATCGCCGCGTATTCGGGGTGCTGTTCGATGTAATAGCCGACATAGGAGCAGAGCGGAACCACGTCTTTTCCGGTCTTTGCTATGTCGTCCAGAACGTACTTGACCAGGTGCGCAGCGTATCCGTGGCCGCTGTATTGGTCGTGCACCACGGTATGGGTCAACACAACCTGTTCGGTTTCGTTGACGTAGTCGAGATAGCCGACGTATAGCTCGTCGACGTAGATTTCGTAACGCTCCTGAGGCACCGAATGCGACACTCTGATTTTGGGCGTACGCATTTCTGCCCCCATCTTTGATGTGTTTTTGCCCACCATGGAACCAGAGTAGACCGCACATCGTCGGATCCGTCCGAGTTGCGACAACCGCATGAAATTCAATGCGGTCATCGCCTCCCGGATTCGGCTATTTGTTGCCCTGCGCCGCAACCGCTGCCGCACCGGCAGCGGCGGCTTCGGGATCGAGGTAGGTTCCACCCGGATTGAGCGGCTTGAGGTTCTCGTCGAGGTCATACCGCAGCGGGTTGCCGGTGGGGATGTTGAGTCCGGCGATGTCCTCGTCCGAGATGCCGTCGAGGTACTTGACCAGGGCCCGCAGCGAGTTGCCATGTGCGGCCACGAGCACCGTCTTCCCGGCTCGCAGGTCGGCGGCAATGGTCTCTTCGAAGTACGGGATCAGCCGCACCACAACATCTTTGAGGCATTCGGTCAGCGGGACCTCCGGGAGGTCTGCGTACCGGACATCCGCGTCCTGGCTGTACTCGCTGTCCTTTTCGATGGCCGGCGGTGGGGTGTCGTAGCTCCGGCGCCACAGCATGAACTGGTCGTTGCCGAACTTCTCTTTGGTCTCGGCCTTGTTGAGACCCTGCAGCGCGCCGTAGTGCCGCTCGTTGAGGCGCCAGTCCCGGACCACCGGGATCCAGTGGCGGTCGGCCGCATCGAGTGCGATCTGAGCCGTGGAGATCGCGCGCCGCAGCAGCGAGGTATACAGCACGTCGGGCAGTAGATCGTGCTCGACGAGCAGCTCTCCGCCGCGGACGGCCTCGGCCTCGCCCTTCTCGGTCAAGGCCACATCGACCCAACCGGTGAACTGGTTGGAGGCGTTCCAGGTGCTCTCGCCGTGGCGCATCAGGATCAGGGTTCCGTTGCTCATGAGGCAATAGTTTTCCACAGCTCCGGTGGTCACACAGTCATCACCTTGCGGCAGTGACCATTTACACTGACGCCATGCTCCCCGGCGCCTGGAACTTCCGCGATGTATCCGACCTCAAAACCTACGAAGGGCGTTACGTCGGTGCAGGTTTCCTGTTCCGAAGCTCTGAACTCAGCGGCCTCGAGGACGCCGGTGCCCAAACACTCTCCGAACTGGGTGTGACCGACGTATTCGACCTTCGTGATCCGACCGAGGTCGAGCGCAGCGGATCCGATCGGGTTCCGGACGGCGTCCGGGTTCACGCATTTCCCTTCGGGCTGAGCCAGGGTGGTGGCAAGGCACCGCACGAGATGACGGCCGAGGAATACGAGGCCCACCGCGGCCATTACATGCTCGACGTCTACGCGCGGATGCCGGCGCTGCCGGGTGCGATGAGCGCCGTCAGATCTGCCATCGACGTTCTGGCTGACCCCGACCGGCGCCTGCTCACCCACTGTGCGGCCGGTAAGGACCGCACCGGCTGGGTCACCGCCGTCGTCCTCGATGCACTCGGCGTGCGCCGCGACGAGATCGTTGCCGATTACCTGGCCAGCAACAACGATGTCGAAGCACTTCGGACGCATTTGATGAAGGTCTACGGCGCAGCCGCCACGGACGGGAAACCATTCGAGATCTCGACCGACCTTCTCGGTGTCCGCGAGGAGTACCTGGACGTCTCCTACCGAGCGATGACCGACGGCTTCGGCTCGATCGCCGACTACCTGACGGCATGCCAGGTCGGCGAAGCCCAAATCGAGGCGTTGCGGGACCGCCTGCTCGTCTGAGGTCCCCTCGTCGTCTGGCAGGATAATTCGGTCCGCCGCCCGACTTGTTTGTAGCCCCCACATGCATGCATGATGCAAGTAATGAAAACTTTAGAAGCCAAGCCGGTCAAACCGCGGGTACTGATCGCGGTCTTGTGCTTCGGCGGCCTGCTTGCATCGTTCATGCAGACCCTGGTGATCCCCATCGTGGGTCGACTGCCGGCGTATCTCGACACCACATCCGACAATGCCTCCTGGGTGATCACCGCCACCCTGTTGACGGCAGCTGTGGCAATGCCCATCGC
Organism: Williamsia faeni; assembly: GCA_003202005.1. Classification (GTDB taxonomy): domain Bacteria; phylum Actinomycetota; class Actinomycetes; order Mycobacteriales; family Mycobacteriaceae; genus Williamsia; species Williamsia faeni. The sequence goes on from QJJF01000001.1 coordinate 358,353, forward strand.
CGGCCGGCTCGCCGACATGTTCGGCAAGCGCCGGATCATCCTCGCCTGCATCGGCGCGATGATCATCGGTTCGATCATCTGCGCGATGACCAGCATGGTCGTCCCGATGATCATCGGGCGCGGCATCCAGGGCCTGGCCATGGGAGTCATCCCCTGTGGCATCAGCCTGCTGCGCGACAAGCTGGATCCGGCGCGGATCCCCGGCGCCATCGCCACCATGTCGGCGACCCTCGGCGTGGGCGGCGCGATCGGTCTGCCGGTCGCCGCCTGGATCACCCAGACCTTCGACTGGCACGTGATCTTCTGGGTTGCCGCCGGACTCGCCGTGTTCACCTTCGCTCTCGTCTTCACCCTGGTCAGCGAGTCCGACGCGCGTTCGCCCGGCACCTTCGACTTTGTCGGGGCGATCGGACTCACCACGGCGCTCGTGAGCCTGTTGCTCGCGTTGTCCAAGGGGTCGACCTGGGGCTGGGCCAGTGCCCTGACCGTGGGCCTCGCGACCTTTGGACTGGTCACCCTCGCCGCCTGGGGCTGGATCGAGCTCCGTATCAAGACACCGCTCGTCGACCTGCGCACCTCGCGGCAACCCGTCATCGTGCTGACCAACGCCGCGTCGGTCCTGTTCGGTTTCTCCCTGATGGCCATCGGACTGGCGGCGCCTCAGCTACTGCAGATCCCGAACATCCCCGGAGTCGTGGATTACGGGATGGGGCAGACCATCCTGGCGACCGGCCTGATCCTCGCACCCGGTGGACTGATGATGATGTTCTTCTCGCCGGTCTCGGCGCGCATGAACATCAAGATCGGCCCCAAGATCACGCTGCTGATCGGTGGCATGGTCATCACCCTGGGCTATGTGATGTCGGTCTTCATGATGTCGGAGCCGTGGCAGATCTTCGTGTGCAACATCGTCGTCAGTATCGGTGTCGGTATCGGCTACTCGGCCATGCCGGCCCTGATCATGTCGGCCGCACCGCTGCATCAGATGGCGGCGGCCAACAGCCTCAACTCGTTGATGCGATCGATCGGTACCGCGATTGCATCCGCGCTTCTCGCCACGATTCTCGCGAGTTCGGTGATCGATCTCGGTGGCGGCCACCACGTCCCGACCGAATCGGCCTTCCAGCTGGTGTTCATCATCGGCAGCGGCGCGGCGCTGCTGGCAGCGCTGATCGCGCTGAGCATCCCGTACAAGTTCGTCCGTCAGAGCGCCGGCAGCGGCGTGATCGAGTCCAACACGATCGCCGCAAAGGTCTAGTCACGCCCGCTCCCGGCCTCGATGGCGAGTCGAATCGAACCGCCGGACTACTTCACATCGTTCATGCTCTTTCCGACGTCGGCGAGGGTCATCGGGGCACCATAGTCACCGGTGTACTTGTACGGCGGGCTGTCGCAACGGTATTGACCGTTGTCGGGTCGGAAGTCGGCGTCCTCCCAGCCGTTTGAGGTCGCTTTCTGCACGTTGAAGCACGGTGATGGTGGAGCGGGCGCGGCAAGATTCTGCGGTGCCGTCAATCCACCTCCGGTCCAAGCAGTTTCAGCTTTGCCTGCGTTGTAGAGGCACGTCCGCGTCAGGTCATCACCACAACTCGCAGCTGACTTGGCGAACAACAACCACGACGATATCGCGCGGATCGCCGGCAGTGTGATGTCGGCATCGGGAGCGTACTTGGCGTACAGCGCAGTCAGATCCTTCATCGCCGGTTCCGTGCTGCTGATGGGGCTCACCCCGCCGAGGTCGACGTAGTTGTTCTGGGAGTCGGCGGAGGTACCCAACAACTCGATGAACTGTTGTCCGTACGCATTGTTGTTCGAATCGATCCAGTCGAGCTTGTAATCCATACCGCTCAGCACACTCTCGAGTTTGGCCAGCTGCTGGAACTGGCCGTAGAAGATCAGGCCCTTGACCCCCTCGTTCTTCAGGGCCTGTGCATACGGAGTCCAATCCGAGATGCCCATCGCCGGGTACACATCGTTGTAAACGAACATCCCGCCGGCCGCCTCTGTGGCCTCGACGGCCTGCTTACCGATGGACTTGGTCAGCGGTGAATCTCCATTGATGATTCCCACCGCATTCCGAGAATCCGGATAGGCCTCATTCATCAGCCAACTCCGGAAGCCGAAGAACGGGTCATAGCCGGCAGTCGAGGCCGGCGAAGCAGCTATCTGCAAGTCGGAGCCCGTCGATGCCGGCTGCACCGTCTGCGCCACAAAGTTGGGCAACGTGCAACCGAGGCGTTCCTTGACACCCAGCCCGTCCAAACCACTACCACCACCGACCAGCGCGAAATCCTCACGGCACGCGGCGATCATCTGTTGACGCGTTTCCATCAGCTTCGCATCGCGGGTGTTCGCGACAATCTTGCGCCCGTTGATGCCGCCGAGTTCGTTGCACCATGAGGTGAAGACCTTCGCCGCATCGATGAACTCCGAGTTCTTGTTGAACCCCACATCAGAGAACACACCGACCCGGACCTCGCCATCCGTAACCCCTTGCGTAGGAGATCCTTTCGCATCACCCGCCTGACAGACGTCGGTCAGGTCGCCAAAAGAACTCGAGGCTGATTCCGCCGATGTCGAGCCGCCGCCACCTTCGTCGCCACCTCCTCCGCGGTCACTACAGCCGGCAACAACCAGCACGATCGCCGTCAGAGCGATGAGCAAACGTTGTGGTTTCAAGTTCCTGCCCCTCTTTTCGTGGCCTCCGCCCGACATCACGGGACGGGGATATCGCTATTCTTGGCCAGTTCTCATGCGAATAGCGCAGTCTCACAAAGCGACTCCGTTTGGTCGTCGCATGAGCACCCGAAGGCACGCGGTCCACCAATCCAACGATGTGACATACGCAATTCGCGGCGCGCTGTGTGATCTCGCTTACTGTACAAGTTTGTACATAAAGATCAAGGGTGTACCCGAAATCGACGCCAACGTGCGCAATCGAACGATGGCTGCCATGTGCAAAGATGGGCGGATGGCCGAACGGTGGACACGTGAGCGAAGACTGGAGCACACTCGCGGACTCCTCTTGGACGCAGCGGAGGAATCGTTTGCCCGCAACGGCTTTGGAGCAACGCCCCTAGAAGAGATCGCCGAGGCCGCGGGCTACACCCGCAGTGCCATCTACTCCCACTTCGGCACCAAATCCGAGTTGTTCCTGGCCGTCATCGAACGTAGCCGGGAACGTTTCCTCGGCGGATTCACCGATCTCGTCGCCTCCCTACGAAGCCTCGATGACCTAGAACTCGATGTTCTCGCGGATCGTTGGCGCGAACTGAGCATGCGGGAAGCCGGGCCTGATCGCGCCGCACTGGGATACGAGTTCACGTTGTTCCTACTGCGCAACCCGGAGGCGCGCGAGCGGGTCAGAGCCCAACGGGCCGAGGCCATTCGCCGGCTCGGCGAGTACATCACCAACGATGTGGCCCGCATCGGCGCCACCCTGACGATCCCGGCCGACACATTGGCACACGTCATCATCGCCACCAATGATGCGGTCACCCTCAACTGCCACCTCGACGACGAAGACCTCTACAGCCCCTTCCTCCAGCTGATCGTGTCGAGCATCGTGCCACGCGAGGGCTGATCGACCGCTCGATCATGAGATCCGCCAGCGCCACCAACGGGCTTCCCGTCGGTGGTGTTTTTCTATGTTTATCGCGCTGACCTGCAGAAACAACATATAAAGTACATCCTTGCACTTCATGTACATTGTTGTACACTAGTGGCATGGATCACAGCCACGTCGATCCTGGGAACAGGTCACCCCTTGTTTGGCCTCGACCACTGCCCCCGCTCCCGGTAACCAACGGCCCGCATGGTCGGCCCCGAGGGGGATCCATGGGCCGTATCGATCCGATCCTGCCGCCTACAAAGAGAGTGTGAACCCGATGGAAACAGCACGTACCGGAGAGTGGGTCGAGGAAGCCCGAGGACTCGACGAGTATCAACAACAAGGGTTTCCGACGCAGATCCCGAACTCCGAATACACGTCTCACGAGTTCCAACAGCTTGAGCGAGAACATATTTGGAACAAAGTCTGGCAGTTCGCCGGTCGCGAGAGCGAAGTCCCCGGTCCCGGCGACTGGAAGGAGTACAAGATCCTTGACCAGACCTACATCATCGTCCGGGGCAAGGACGGCACGATTCGCGGATTCGTGAACGCCTGCCGGCATCGCGGAAATGTGCTGTGCCAGGGCAGCGGTACTGCCAAACGCGGATTTCTCTGCCAATACCACTTGTGGTCGTACGATCTCGAGGGGAAATTGCTCGGAATGCTACGTGAAAAGGCGCAGGGCGATCTCGACAAGGATGATCTCTCGCTGATCCCGGTGCCAGTGGACACTTTCGGCGGCTTCATATTTCTCAATCCAGACCCAGATGCGCAACCGCTGTCCGTCTATCTCGGCGAGGATGTCAACCGACTGTTGGCGCCCTATCGACTCGAGGAAATGACCACGGTCATGAATGTCCGGGAGAACATCCCATGCAACTGGAAAGTTGTGATGGATGCCTTCGAAGAGGGATACCACATCTCGGGGATCCATCCAGAGTTGCTCAATGTGATCGCGCTGGATCCGACCACCAGCAAGTTTCAGTTCTTCGACAACCACAGTGTGGCCTGCGCGCCCTTCGATGTTGCGAACTCGCTCTCCCCCGAGGACGAGATCCTGGGCATCAAGGCGCTCCCTGAGACGTTCCCGGGCACTGCTGCGGTCATGCCACGTTTTGACGAGCTGGTGAGCGAGTACCAGACCGACGACGGACGAGTCGCGTTCCCCGACGGTGTGACCGGACGAACGATCTTGCAGCAGGCGACCCGCGACACCCTCACCGGGATGGGGCTCGATGTCAGCGGACTGACGGATGCGCAGATGAGCGACAACCACGGCTGGGTGTTGTTCCCCAACCTCTTCATGACCATCCGCGCCGGCGAGGCGCACATCGTGATGGCGGTGCCCGACCCTGATGGCGACCCCAACCGGTGCATCTGGCATGTGGCGAGCTTCATGTGGCTTCCAGAGGAACTGCGGGATGTGTACAAGGCCGACCTGGTCGAGGTCGATGAGCCGGGCAGCTACAAATATTTCCTTGCGCTGCAACAGGATTACGAGCAGATGCCGCGCCAGCAGCGCGGGCTCCGCAACACCGGGCTCAAGTATATGTCGCTGGTGAAAGAGGAAATCGTCGTCTCGCATTTCCACCATGTCCTCAACAAGCACATCGCCGGACTGTGAACTCACACCGAAACGATCAGATGGAGAATCGACAAATGTCACTCAAGCCGCTCGACGAAGTTCTCGACAACTACACCGGACTTTCGCGAAAAGCTCTGCAATACGGCCTCGTCACAAAGAGCATTGTGGAAGGGCCTGCCAAGGCGCCCGGGTTTTCGGCCGCAAGTTGGGCTCCCCTGGCAGAACTGATCGCTGTTGAAGAATTCGAGCGCATCGGCAATTTCAAAGAGGTCATGAACTGGTCGGAGTACGTCGGATTCCTCACCGCATGGGCGAGTTCGGCAACGTGGGACTGCTCGTTCAAAAGGGTCACCGAGAGTGGCAATACGGTATTTCTCGAACTCGAGGAGCGCAGCACCGTCGGAGACTTCAACAGCGTGGTCAATTCGGTATCGGTGTACGAATTCACCGAAGCCGGCAAGGTACGCCATGTCGACGTGTACCTGCAGATGGCCATGCCGGAGGGGGACATGTTCGGTAGCTATGAGGGAGTGACGATCTCAGGATGAGTGCACCAGAGAAGGTGAACGTCGACGAGGTCGACTTCTTCGTCGACAACGACGTGCTCGCCGACCCCTACGAGTACCTCGCCACGCTGCGCGGTGAATGCCCGGTCCGGCGCGAAAGCCACCATGACGTCGTGATGATCACGGGATACGATGAGGCCCTTGCGATCTACAACGATCCAGCGAAGTTCTCATCGTGTATTTCGGTGGGAGGTCCATTCCCCGGGTTCCCTGTCCCTCTCGAGGGCGACGACATCTCCGAGCTGATCGAGCAGCATCGCAGTGAACTGATCATGAATGATCAACTGCCGACGATGGATCCACCGATGCACACCGCTCACAGAGCACTGTTGTTGCGGATGATCACGCCCAAGCGCCTGAAAGACAATGAGACATTCATGTGGCGTCTGGCCGATCAGCAGCTCGACGCGATACTGACCGGCGATCGGTGCGAGTTCAACGGCGAGTTCGCGACACCCTTTGCCATGCTGGTCATCGCCGACCTCCTCGGCGTGCCGGAGTCGTCACATGAGGAGTTCCGCACCGCGCTGTTGAGCGGCACCGATATCGGCAGTAGCAGTGGTGCGGCGATGGACCATTCACCCCTGGGATATCTCTATGCGAAGTTCGCCGAGTACATCGAGGATCGCCGGCGCACCCCGCGTGGTGACGTCCTGACGGGTGTCGCTTCGGCAACCTTTCCGGATGGGAGTATTCCGGCGGTGTCGGACGCAGTTGCGGTGGCCGCGAATCTGTTTGCGGCCGGTCAGGAAACAACGGTTCGGCTCCTGAGTTTTGCGGTGAAACACATCGCAGAGGACCCCGAACTCCAGGCGAGACTTCGCGCCGATCGAAGCCTGCTCCCGGCATTCATCGAGGAGACCCTTCGTTTCGAGAGTCCCGTGCGTGGCGACTTCCGGCTCTCCAAGGTCCCGGTCACAGTCGGTGATGTGGATCTGCCGGCCGGGACGACGGTGATGCTGATCAATGCCGCGCTCAATCGGGATCCGCGAAAGTTTGCCGAACCCGATGTTTTTGACATCGATAGGCCGAACGCCAGGAGTCACGTGGCATTCGGCCGAGGTGTGCACAGCTGCCCCGGCGCGCCCCTGGCGCGAGCCGAAGCCCTGATCAGCCTGCAACTGCTCCTGGATCGAACCACTGACATCTGGATCGACGAGCAGAAGCACGGTCCGGTCGACAACCGGCGATACCAATACCTGCCGACCTTCGTCTTACGGGGGCTGACGAAGCTGCACATCGGATTCAGTTTGTCGGGGAGCGATGGGTGAATCTGTTCGTCGACCCCGATCGCTGCGCCGGACACGGGGCCTGCGTCGCAACCTGCCCGGCGGTATTCGGGTTCACCGACGACGGATTTGCCGAAGTGCTGGTGGCCACCGTTCCCGACGACCTCGCCGGATTTGTCGACCAATCCATCCGTCACTGCCCCGAACAGGCCATCCGCACCGCGGATCCCGCGGAATAGCGGCCAGTACCAACCAATCCACTCCTGTGAGAGGACACCGTCATGCCCTTTGAGAAAACAACCGCGGTTGTCACCGGTGGCGCGTCAGGACTCGGCCTGGCCATCGCCGAAGGACTGATCGCACGTGGCACTCAGGTCGCCATCTTCGACATCCATGCCGAACAGCTCGAACTCGAGGTGAAACGATTGCGGGCGGATGGCGCAGCGGTCAACGGGTACGTGGTCGACGTCTCCGATCGTGCACAGGTCCGAAGTGCAATGGCGCACGTGCGATTCGACTTCGGCCCGGTGCTGATCCTGATCAACAACGCCGGAATCGAGCAGTTCGGAAAATTCGATGAGATCTCGGACGAGTTCTGGGATCGCGTCATGGCGATCAACCTCCGTGGGCCGTTCATCTGCACGCAGGAAGCATTGCCGGACATGAAGGCCGCACAGTGGGGCCGGATCGTCAACATATCGTCGTCGAGTGCGCAGGGCGGGCAGTCCCAGATGGCGGCCTACGTTAGCTCGAAGTCCGGATTGATCGGCCTCACAAAGAGTTTGGCTCTCGAGCTCGGCCGGTACGGGATCACCGTCAACACTGTTCCGCCGGGAATGGTGGTGACCCCATTGCTGGAAAGGGCGATCGCCGAGGGTCGTTTCACCGCTTCCCTTGAACACTTCGCCAAGATCACCCCGGTCAAACGAGCCGGCCGTCCCGAGGACATCGCCAACGCGACGGTCTTCCTGTGCCAGGACGAATCCTCCTACATCACAGGGCAAGTCATCGGCGTCAACGGTGGACGCCGGACCTGACGGACCAATTGAACAGAAAGAGAATGAAAAGAACGCAACTGAACAGAAAGGTGATCAAACACCAGCGCGTTCAGCACCTTGTAGATGAGAGACCAAGTCCACAAAGGAGAGCACTCGCATGAATCTCGAAGAACGTATTGCCCATCACCGCCAGATGGCCGAAAGCTACCGGAACGCATACCTGCGTCAAGGGGTGAAGGACGGCGAACAATACACCGATGACGAAGGGCATGAGGCGTGGAAGTTCGCGGCCGACGCCGTGTATATGTCGCCGTACTTCACCGGCGATCAAGAGTTCCTGATGAGCGATTTCCCCACCGACACAGCTAATTCCGCGACGCTGGAAGCGAAGGTGTATTCGCTGACCTTTCCCGACTGGAAGCCAGAGAGTTTCAAATACTGGTCAGCAGGTGATGGTTTCGTGATGATGACCCGATGGCAGGGCCACACCGTCGACGGCACGGGGATGGGTTTCTACTCGTACAGCTTCGTCAACACCAATGAGGACGGCGACGTCATCCGTTGGGAAACACACTGCAACGACGAATACAGTCGCTTTCTCGAGGTCGCGATCGGCGTGAGCGGGCCCTTCCAGGGCACCACCGAGTACCTCGATGCCCTCCACCGGCGCCTGGACAAGGCGAGCGTCACCGCCTGATCACACCCGCACCACCAACCGTCACCGTCTCCGTCGTGACGGTTGGTGGTGCGGGTGCGAGGCGAGAGGACTACTTACGCAGATCCTTGCGCAGGATCTTGCCGGCGGCACTCTTCGGGATCGCTTCGATGAATTCGACCGCACGGACCTTCTTGTGCGGGGACACCTGCGACGCCACGAACTCGATGACCTGTTCACCGGTGAGTTCGCTGCCCTCGCGTTTGACGACAAACGCCTTTGGGATCTCCTCGCCGGTCTCTTCTTCGATGACACCGACGACCGCGACGTCGTCGACGTCGGCGTGTGTCAGCAGCAGCGCCTCGAGTTCGGCGGGCGGCACCTGGTAGCCCTTGTACTTGATCAGTTCCTTGAGCCGGTCGACAATGTATACGAATCCATGGGAGTCGACTGTCGCCATGTCACCGGTGTGCAAGAACCCGTCGGCGTCGATGGTCTCCGCGGTCGCGGCGTCGTTGTTCAGATATCCGACCATCACGTTGGGACCGGACACCCACAGTTCGCCCGCTTCGCTCATACCCTCGGCGGGGATCTCGATGTCCTCGCCCGTCACCGGGTCGACGATCTTGTTGACCGTGTTGGGGATCGGCCAGCCACAAGAGTTGAGCGGCGCCTGCGGACCTCCACGGTTGTCGACCGGGATGACATGGCTGACCGGGCTGAGCTCACTCATGCCGTACCCCTGGATCACCTGCGTGCCAAGACGTTTCGCGACAGCGTTTCCGAGCTGCTCGTCTAGGGGTGCCGCACCCGACATGATGGTGTTGACCGAAGAGAGGTCGTATTCGTCGACCATCGGATGCTTGGCCAGTGCCACCGCCACCGGTGGCGCGATGAAGATGTAGCTGCACTTGTAGTTCTGAATCGACGACAGGAACTGCTCGAGTTCAAAGCGCGGCATCACGACAAGCTTTGCCCGGTTGAGCAGAGCTGCGTTGAGCAGCACCGTCATTCCGTAGATATGGAAGAACGGGAGCACCGCGAGAATCGCATCGCTGGCCTTCATCTCGAGCAACGGCCTGATCTGCGCGATGTTCGCCGCGAGGTTGCGATGCGTGAGCATCACACCCTTCGGGTTGCCCGTGGTGCCGGAACTGTACGGCAGTACCGCGAGATGGGTCGCCGGATCAAAGCTGACATCGGGGGCCGGAAGACCGGCGGCCAGCAGGTCGATCGCGTTGGGGTTGGGGCCGGCCTTCTCACCGGGCCCGTTGAGGATGATCACCGCGCTCTCGGGGATACCGACCTCGGCGGCGGCAATCTTTGCCTGCTCTTCGAGTTGCGTGATGGTGACAAGCATTTTCGCGCCGGAGTCGGTGAGCTGCTTGGCGATATCCTTCGCGGTGAACAGCGCGTTGATGGTGGTCGCGGTCGCACCGGCGCGCAGGATGCCGTGGAACACAAAGGCAAACGCCGACGTGTTGGCCGAAAGCAGCCCCACCACGTCGCCGACACCGATTCCGCGGGCGGCCAGGGCACCGGCGAAACCGTCGATGCGGGCGATCAATTCGCGGTAGGTGGTGCCTTCGGTGGCACCGGCATCGATTGCGGCGACCCGATCGAGGTCCTCTTCGCTGATCGACCCGAACAGCGTGTCGTAGACCGACGAATCTGAGATCTCGACAGGCGGGTAAGGGCTTTTGAAACTCATGCGTGCGACCTCCACAGTGTGTTACCTGGCGGTGAACAACCTACCAATGATTCGACTCAGCCCTCGATGGATCCAAATAGTTCGCGATCGGTCGGTTCTGCGATGTTTGCCAGTTCGCCACCCTGGCTGTCAGCGGCCGCGCCATCGCCGGACAGGTCTTCCTCGCGGATGAGATGTTCGAAAACCTTCAGGTTGTTCAGCGATTCACCCCGCGACACCCGCCAGGCCCACTCGCGCCGGATCGAGGTGGCGAATCCGATCTCCAACAGCACATTGAAGTCGCCGTCCGCGGCTTCGAGCGCCTGACCGAGTAACCGGTCCAGTTCGTCCGCGTTGATCGATTCGGCCGAATGCCTGCCGACGAGATAGATGTCGCCGGAATTGTCCAAGGTGTACGCCATCCCGTACAAACGGCGATTGCGTTTGAGGATCCACCGGTAGACGCCCTCGTGGTTTTCGTCGGGCTGGCGGCAGACGAACGCCTCCAACCGGAGCCCGTGTGTCCCGGCCGTCAGCAGCACCCCGGTCTTGAGCTTCTTCTCCCCCGGCAGTTCGACCACAAAATGCTCGACGTCGCTACCGCCGGAATCCTTACGGCCATAAGCGAACTCGCGACTGATCAGGAACTCGTCAACCACAACGCCCAGGTGGGAAACAGCTTCGGTGGTCACGCACGTACTCCATTTCGTCGTCCGGTAAAACGTCTGGCGATCCGGGACAGTGGCCGGGTGTCGGTTCCTGCCACGTCCGCATCTGGGTGCGGTGCCAACGGGTAATGCCCGTGGAAGGTCCCGATGGCCCGGCTGTAACTGTCGAGCAACTGGTCCGCGGTGTGGTCCCAGGAGAAGTTGCGGGCATGGATCCGCGCGGCCGCGCCCATCGTGGCCAACAGGTCCGGATCATCGAGCAGACGCCCGAGTTCGGCGCTCCAGTGATCGACGTCGTGACCGGACACCAGAACTCCGGTGACACCGTTGTCCACGGCCACCCCCAGACCACCGACGTCGGCGGCGATCACCGGCACACCGACCGCCTGCGCCTCGATCGCGACGAGACCGAAGCTCTCCGAATAGCTCGGCACCGCAACCAGATCCGATGCGCGGTACACCCCGGCGAGTCGCTCGGGCGATTGCGGCGGAATGAAGGTCACCGATGATTCCACACCCAGCTCGCGGGCCAATTCGATGAGCGATGTCGGGCGCTCGAGGCCCGAACCCGACGGACCCCCGGCGATCAGGACACGGAGCTTGCGGCCCCCGGTCAGTCCGCGACGGATCAGCGGCGCCGCCGCCCGCACCAGAATGTCAGGCGCCTTGAGAGGCTGGATGCGACCGACGAAGGTCACGACCACCTCGTCGGGATCGATGCCGAGCGACAACCTCGCCTCGGTCCGCGATCCCGGGGTATAGCAGTCCAGATCCGCGCCCGGCGTCACCACATCGATGCGTGAGCGGTCCGCGTGATGGATCGAAACGAGTTGCTGCGCTTCGGTTTCGGTGTTGACGATCAGGCGGTCGGCTTCGTCGACCACCTGCTGCTCACCGATTTGGCGCATCGGGGGCTCGGGTGTGTCCCCCTCGGCGAGCGCGGCGTTCTTCACCGCGGCCAGGGTGTGTGCGGTGTGCACCAGCGGCACCGCCCACCGGTCGCGGGCCAGCCAGCCCACCTGCCCGGACAACCAGTAGTGCGAATGCACCAGGTCGTAGTACCCGGCGGGGCGGCCGGCCTCGGCACGCAGCACCCCGGCTGTGAATGCACACAGCTGAGTGGGCAGATCCCGCTTGTCGAGCCCTTCGAACGGCCCGGCCACCACGTTGCGGACGGTCACGCCGGGTGCGGCCGTTAGCATCGGCTCATCGGTCGATGATGTTGCACGCGTGAATATCTCGACCTCGACACCGCGTTGCGCGAGGCGTTTGGCCGTCTGCCAGACGTAGACGTTCATCCCACCGGCGTCGCCGACCCCCGGCTGGGCCAGCGGCGAGGTGTGCACCGAGATCAGTGCCACCCGGTGCGGGACGGGTAAGTCGTTGGCCGCGTTCACCGCAACGCTCCTGCGGTGGCGCTCACGAACTCGCGCACCTGGGCGGCGAACCGGGGCGGGTCTTCGACAAAGGGTGCGTGGCCGGCGCCATCCCAGTATCGGGTGACGGTGTTCGGGACCAGCGTCTGGACGTGCTGCGCGCAGGAGATGTCGACCACCGTGTCCGAGGTTCCGTGAATCACCATCACCGCACCACCGAACCCGGCGAACAGGTCGTCGTAGGAGGCGGTGCGTCCGAACAGTCCCGCCCGGACCGCGGGCGGGACGGTCAGTGACGTTCCGAGGAATTGCTGCGCGAGTGGCCCCTGTTGCGCCGGGACCAACGCGTCGGCAAACGACTGCAGTGCCGCGGTGGCGACGGCAGGATCCTCGGAATAGGCGGCGGGCAGTGCCGCGCGCATCGCCGGCCCGACCCGGCCACCGGCCTCACCACGTCCCATCGAGGTGATCGCATCGACCAGGATCAGCCCGGCCAGATTCCCCGCAGCCGGCGAGGCGCCTTGTGCGCGGTACTTCAGGTAATCACCGATCACCAGTCCGCCGTACGACCAGCCGAGCAGGAAGACCGGCTGTTCTCCGGCGACTTCTGCCGACAGCACCGCGGCGATGTCGCCACCGAAGTCGTCGGCGGTCAGGTGACCTTCGGCTGGCACCGAGGAATCTCCGTGACCACGCAGGTCGATCGCGATGACGCGGAAGTCTTTGGACAGTTCGTCGACCAGCACATCGCCCCACGATCGCGACGATTGCGCCCAACCGTGGATCAGCACGACAACCGGGGAATTGTCACCGGGAGACTCAGTCGTGCGGTAACTGATCTGGGTGCCGTCGCCTGCAAGGACGTGGCCCGTGGAAGTACCCATGGGTCCACACTAATCGTGCGGGCCTACCGGGTTCCGCCCGCCGACTCGCTCCCCGGTCCGGCCGGCTCCCGTCCGGCGAGTTCGGCCATCACGGATTCGAAGTCAACAACCCGGTGGGACAATCGACTCGAGCGGCACCCTCACCTTCGGGAATTATTCGGACCGCGGTCCGGTTATGTAAATTGTATCGCCCACCAGCTTCGAAGGAGCCAGTCATGACAGCCGTGACCGCAGATACCTTGACCCTGCCCCGCATCGCCGGACCCACCGCCACCGACACCGAACGCCCGGTTCGGTCGGTGACCACCGGACCCCGCGGTTATGAGGGCGAGGGCTTCCCCGTTGTCCGGGCGTTTGCCGGCGCAACCAAGGCCGACCTCGATCCGTTTGTCCACATGGACCAGATGGGCGAGGTCGAGTACCAGCCCGGTGAGCCGCGCGGCACCAACTGGCACCCTCACCGCGGGTTCGAGACCGTCACCTACATGATCGATGGACGCTTTCAGCACCAGGATTCGCATGGCGGAGGCGGCCTGATCTCCGACGGCGCCACCCAGTGGATGACCGCCGGATCGGGCATCCTGCACATCGAGACCCCACCGGCCGAGCTGGTCGAGAGCGGCGGCTTGTTCCACGGCATCCAGCTCTGGGTGAACCTGCCTGCAGCCGAGAAGATGACCGACCCGGCCTACCAGTCGATCGAGGGCACCGAGGCCACACTGCTCAGTTCCTCGGACGGCGGTGCGCTGGTGCGCATCATCGCGGGTGACATCGACGGACATGCCGGCCCCGGGTCGACACGCACCCCGATCACCCTGGCGCACGCCACCCTTCAACCAGGTGCCGAGCTCGATCTGCCATGGAACCGCGACTTCAACGCGCTGGTGTACGTGTTGTCCGGGCGCGGCACCGTCGGCCCGGTCGACAACCCGATTCAGCAAGGCCAGCTGGCCGTCCTCGGACCCGGCGATCGGATCTCGCTCTCCGCAGCGGCACATCAGGATTCGAACCGGCCCGCATTCGAGGTGTTGCTCCTCGGCGGACGGCCGATCCGGGAACCGGTGTTCCAGTACGGACCGTTCGTGATGAACACCAAGGCGCAGCTGATCGAGGCGATGGACGACTTCAACGCCGGCAAGTTCGGTCAGATACCACCCGGCGCCCTGATGCCCCACACGTCGGTAACCCAACAGGACTGAGACCTTGATGAGATCGTGGAACCAACCAGTTCCACGATCTCTGGGAGGCGATCAAGTGCACGACGCCGCGTTCTGGCCCACCGTCGACAAGCATCTGATCCGCTACGGCGGAGCGTTCACACCCCGGATCATCGAGCGGGCCAGTGGCAGCTACGTCTACGACAGCGATGGCAACGCCATCCTCGACTTCACCTCCGGGCAGATGAGTTCCGTTCTGGGACATTGCCACCCGGAGGTCGCAGCCACTGTTGCCGCGTCGATGACCGGCCTCGATCACCTGTTCAGCGGGATGCTCAGCCGTCCGGTGGTCGAGTTCGCCCGGGCGCTGTCCGACACTCTGCCCAGAGGCCTGGACAAGGTGATGCTCCTGTCCACCGGCGCAGAGTCGAACGAGGCGGCGCTGAAGATCGCCAAGCTCTACACCGGCAAGTACGAGATCGTCTCGTTCGACCGGTCCTGGCACGGAATGACCTCCGGCGCGGCCGCGGCCACTTACTCTGCGGGCCGCAAAGGCTACGGCCCGCCGATACCCGGTAACTTCACCCTGCCGACCCCCAATGCCTACCGCTCCATCTTCCGCACGGAATCGGGCGAGCACGACTGGCGGACCGAACTCGACTACGGCTTCGACCTCATCGATCAGCAGTCCACCGGTAGCCTCGCCGCCTGCATCGTCGAGCCGATCGTCTCCTCCGGCGGACTCATCGATCTACCCGTCGGCTATCTCACCGCGCTGAAGGCCAAGTGCCTCGAACGGGACATGCTCCTCATTGCCGACGAGGCACAGACCGGGCTCGGTCGCACCGGCACGATGTACGCCTTCGAGCGAGACGGCGCGGTGCCCGACATCCTGACCCTGTCGAAGACACTCGGCGCCGGACTGCCCGTGGCAGCTGTGGTCACGTCCGAGGAGATCGAATCCCGTTGCCACGAACGCGGATTCCTCTTCTTCACCACCCACGTGTCAGATCCACTGGCTGCCGCCGTCGCTGGCACCGTCCTGAACATCGTGCTCCGCGATGATCTGGTCTCACGGGCCTGCGCCGCCGGTAAGCGCCTGCGCGACCACCTCCTCGACCTGCAGTCACGACACGAGGTCATCGGCGACGTCCGCGGCCGAGGCCTGTTCTGCGGCATCGAACTGGTCACCGACCGTGCCACCAAAGCACCTGCCGACCAACTCGGTCAGGCCGTCACCGACGCCTGCCTGTCACACGGCTTGCACATGAACATCGTGCAGCTTCCCGGCATGGGTGGCATCTTCCGGCTCGCTCCGCCACTGACCATCAGCGACGCCGACCTCGACCGCGGAATGGACATCCTCGACACCGCCTTGACGGAGACCACGTAGCCCGCACGAGCATCACCATGAAGTCCAGGTACCGGCCGACTCACACTATGAAGTTCTCAAAGGTCGTGCAGTACACAGCGGTTGCTGTGTTGCTTGGGGTTCTCGGAATATGTCGTCGTAGGGTTCTGGTCTTGCGGTTCCGGCTTCGCCTGGTTATGCGGCGGCGAGGTCGGACGTCATGGTCCTGCGGGCGTGGGATCGCAGAGGCGTTTTGGTGGCGTCGTCAGGGTTGATGAACCAGGGATGCCCGTCGGTACCGATGAAGACTTCCCAACGCATGTGATGGATGTACCGGTGGTGGCGCCGGCACAGGAGAACAGTGTTGGTCAGGCTGGTCACCCCGCCTTCACTCCACGGGCGAATATGATGCGCATCCGTCCTCCCTGCTGGGCAACCGCACCCTGGGTACGCACATCCCCGATCCCGGGCGATCAACGCTTTGCGGATCGCCGGTGTCACCGTCCGGTGGTCCCGTCCGACGTCGAGCGGGACCATGTTGTTGTCGACCAGGATCTTGGTGATCACCGAATCGCAGGCCACCATCTGCGCTGTCGATGCGGAGGCCGGGCCGGTCCATTCAAACGAGGCAGCCAGCGCCGGCGGCGTGACGCCGCTCAGGCCGCGGAGCTGGAAGTCCTGCAGGCCCTCAGGTGAAAGCGTCATGACCACATGCGGTTTCGCGCCACCACGCGTGGGTCGGTCTTCCTGATCGAGATAGGAATCCAATAGTTGCTCGAGCGCGTCGGCGCGAACCTGCGCATTGGAACGCCGATCCGGAGACCCATCAGGTTCAGGCACCGGCTTCGACAACGGATCGAGCGCTACCCGCAGTTTCTCGCCGAGGAGGTTGTCCAGGTCCAATGTGCCGTGACTGCGCCCGTCGTCACCGGTCCCGAACGAGAACTCATTGAGCTCGTGATTCTCGGCGTCGGGGATCTCCTTATCCGGTGGCGACAACACGATCGCCAGATGCCGTGCCCGAGCCGCTACCGCCGACGGACTGGTGGTCAACGCTTCGGCCAGCAGGCCACGCACACAATCAGTCCGATCTGAATCGGGCAGCTCTGGGTTGCGTCGCTCAATATGGCTGAGGCCCTTCACTATCGAGTCGATGTGCTCGCCCGAGAGAGTTCCGTCCACCCCGTACGACGCGACCGATGGAATGTCCTTGATCGCCTTGCCTACTCGCACGTATCGATGCGCTACCGCCGGCGCCATCCCGGCCTGCTGCAACAACCGTGCTGTTGAACCTTCCCCCGACTTTTTGGCGACTCCACGTACCTCGAGTTCGCCGACCAGTCGGAAAAGTAGTTGTTCCACAACATGATTGAGTCGAATAACCGCCACCGTACGCGAAGACACCTCAGTGTCATCGCCGGCAACCAAAGCCGCATCCCCAGCCAGATCAGAAAGTCTGGCGAACATTCCCCCGAAGTCCATGACCCCAATGTACTCGCCAATTTCCATTCGCACAAGTGTTCGGTAAGAGTAATTCCACTGCCCCTCAACATGTTTGAATCCACAGACGAACCTAAACCCCTCACCATAGCGAAGCGGTCCGACAAAGGGCCGCCACCGCCGCCACCGCCACCGCCACCGCCACCGCCACCGCCACCGCCACGACAAGAGCATGGGACGCCACCGTGCGATCAGACCACACCCGACACAGTCCGCGGGCCGCAACGCGACCGAGCGGCCGAGGCCTCGGCCCGGCTCCGAGTCCTCCTACACCAATACCGATGCCAGTCAAGCGAGTTCAGCTCTTCTCTGAGTCTCGCCTGGGCCAAAGTCCGCGTCGTAGATGCATGCCGCATCCGGACGCGACCATCTTGCAACCGGCGCGAATTGAGCGCGGGACAATCGACTGTTGGCTGGTCACCTCTATCGGCTGCAGAACAGAGATTGGCGAACGCCGTCGATCAGCTTCGCTGGCCGGCGGTCATGGTTGCCGTCTTCTTCGCATTCACGGCGACGTTGCCAGTCACGAAAATAGGGCTCATCCGCGATATACCGCTGATTCTCGATGCGACCCCCATCCGCCCGGCGTCACCGGCTTGCCCCGGACTCAGCCCGCACATTCGTGCCACACCGAACAACCCGATCGAAAGGTCACAGGCGATGAATACTCGGACGACGACCCGCCCCTGGACCATCGAACGAATGGTTCCACTGCTCGCCGGCAGCGTGATTCTTGTCAGCCACCCCGACGGTGCGAATTGCGCTGACCACGCGAACTGCGTCGACCGCAGCTGGGGCCGCCAAATAGGCAACCTGTCAATTGATGGTTGACACAAGTCGACTTATGTCTCACGATTGAGACATGTCAACGAAAGTGTCGCATGGAGCAGCGTATGAGCTGCGATCCGGCGACACTTGGCGCGATCCGTGGCAGATGTACGCCGATCTGCGTGATCACGACCCGGTTCACCGTGTTCGATCGGACAATCCCGACCACGATTTCTGGGTTCTGACCAGGCACGCCGACGTATCGCGCGCCGCCGATGACTGGCGGACGTTCACGTCGTCGCAGGGACTCACCACCACATATGGCGAGCTGGAAAGCATCGGGCTGGCCGACAACCCGCCGATGGTGATGCAGGATCCGCCGGTGCACACCCATTTTCGAAAGCTGGTGTCGCGCGGATTCACACCCAAGCAGGTGACCGAGGTCGAACCCGCCGTTCGAGAATTCGTCCGTGCGAGGATCGCCGCGTTGGTCGAGGCCGGTGCCGGCGACATCGTGACCGAGCTCTATAAGCCACTGCCATCCATGGTTGTTGCTCACTACCTCGGTGTCCCCGAATCGGATCGGATGGCATTCGACGGATGGACCGAGGCGATAGTCGGCGCGGACACGTCCGACCTGAGCAAGGCCGGCGACACCGCCACCGCCGCAGTACTCGAGATGATGGCCTACTTCGGCACGCTCATCGAGTACCGGCGCACACACCCGGGAGACGACACGATCTCCCACCTGGTGAAGGCAGGCGTAGGCGAGGACGACAGCACTGAGGGGATGCTGTCGCTCCTCGCCTTCACCTTCACCATGGTTGCCGGTGGCAACGACACCACCACCGGGGTACTCGGCGGTGCGACCGAATTGCTGGGTGAGTATCCGGAGCAACGGGCGGCGCTGGTCGAGGATCCGGAACTCGTCGACGACGCGGTCGACGAGTTCCTGCGGCTCACCTCACCGGTGCAGGGTCTCGCCCGGACCACCACGGTCGAGGCCACGTTCGGCGATCACACCATTCCGGCGGGACGCAAGGTCTTGCTCAGCTACGGCTCGGCGAACCGGGACCCGCGAGCATTCGGTGACGATGCCGACCGCCTGGACATCAACCGCCGCCCGCGGCAGATCCTGACGTTCAGTCGTGGCGCCCACTACTGTCTCGGCGCCGCGGCGGCGCGGATGCAAACGCGGGTCGTACTCACCGAACTGTTGGCCCGCTGCCCCGAGTTCACCGTCGATCCGGAATCGATCACCTACGCGCCGGGCAACTATGTGCGCCGGCCGACCACCATGCACCTGACTGTCGGCCCATGAGCCGCCGGTCTCCGGCAACCGCCGGACACTCCGGGACCACGCAAGCCCCGGATTGGCTCGGCACCAATCGGCCCGAGTCCGCGGCCTCCCGCATCCTCGATGTCGCCGGCGACCTGTTCGTCACCCACGGGGTCACCGCGGTGAACATGAATCAGATAGCGACGGCGGCCGGATGTTCTCGGGCCACTCTCTATCGATATTTCGCGTCGCGCTCCGAACTGCACCTGGCCTACGTGGAACGGCAGGCGCGCCGGCTGTCGACCGCGGTCAGTGCTGCCACCGCGGAAATCACTGATCCCGGCGAACGCATCACCGAGTCGATCCTGACGGCGGTGGCCGGCGTCCGCTCCGATCCGGTGATGCGCAGCTGGTTCAGTCCGGAAGCAGCCGGATTGGCGGGTGCCATGGGTACAACGTCGGAATCGGTCAACAAAGCCGCCATCGCATTGATCACCGGCGAGACCACCGCCCCTGAGGCCGAGCTCACCCTCGAAGCCCGGTTCATCGTCCGAATGGTCATATCGCTGCTGATGACACCCGGCTCCGATGCAGCCGAAGAACGAGAGATCGTGACCCGATTCGTCACGCCTGCGATCCTGCGGCGATATTGATTTTCACAAGTTGTCGGTAACGGTTATCATTAGCATCTGTTAGATGGTTCCTCGCGATTCAGCCCCGCGCGGACACACCATCCTTTGATGCGAAAGGTCCTGTAATGGCAACCTGGTCCCGGCTTCTTGGGGTCACCACAGCGCTGACCTTGGCCATCGGCGTGGCCGCCGGGTGTTCCTCCGATGACAGCGGGATGACCTCGGACGGCAAGGTCGCCGTGGTCGCATCAACCAATGTCTGGGCTTCGGTGGCCGAGGCCGTCGGCGGTGAACACGCCGACGTGAGCGCCCTCTACACCTCGGCGGACGGCGATCCGCACGAGTTCGAGGCCAACGCCAAGGACACCGCGAAAGTCGCCGACGCCGGTGTTGTCGTCCTCAACGGCGGTCACTACGACGCGTACATGGAATCCGCTCCGAAGAACTCGGACGCGATCGTGATCAACGCATTCGACATCATGGAAGGTGACGAACACAGCGATGAACACGACGGCAACGATCACGACAGCGGCCATGACGAAGGCGACCACAGCCACGCCCCCGGCGCGGTCAACGAGCACGTCTTCTACAACCTGACCGCCGTCGGCGAGGTTGCGAACAGAATCGCGAATGCATTGTCCGAGAAGGACCCCGCCAACGAACAGTACTTCCGCGACAACGCCGGGGCGTTCAACGACCAGATCAACGAACTGCACGCGGAGCTGGCCGCAATCAAGGCGGCAAACCCGGGCGCAACAGTTGCCCAGACCGAACCGCTGGCGGGTTACCTCCTGGCCGAGGCCGGGCTCGACGACGTCACACCCGCCGGACTGCAGGATGCGGTCGAGGCCGGACAGTCTCCGTCGGCGCGCGACGTCGCCGCGACACATGAACTGATCTCAGGTCGTGGGGTGCGGGCGTTGATCTACAACACCCAGGCCGTGGACGACGGCACAAAAGCCCTACTCGCGATCGCCGACAAGGCCGGTGTCCCGGTTGTCGACCTCACCGAGACCTTCCCGTCCGGCGTCACGAACTATATCGACTGGCAGCGGGCTAATGTTGAGGCGCTGACGTCTGCCCTGGCGGCCAGCGCAAACAGCACTCGTTGATGAGGCAATCCACCACATGACCCAGCCCGAACCGGCACCAGCGCCACCGTCGAAAACAGCTGACCACCAAGCTGCCGACGGTCTGAAAACCGTGCACCAAACCGCAGGCCGGGGAGCCGCGATCACAATCGTGGGCGCCCGATTGTCGTTCGGCCGCAGGGTCCTGTGGGATCACTTCGACCTCACCGTCGCGCGCGGCGAGTTCATCGCCGTCCTCGGTCCCAACGGCTCGGGCAAGACGTCGCTGCTGAAAACCCTTCTGGGTAAATACACTTTGGACTCCGGCACCGTCACCGTCGAGGGCCGCGGACTGCGCAGTGGTGACAGCAACGTCGGATACATCCCGCAGCAGGAGACCCACGACGAGGGCGTGCCACTACGTGGCCGTGACCTCGTCGGTCTCGGTGTCGACGGCCAGGCCTGGGGCCTGGGATTCCGGAATCGCAAGCGTCGCAACGCACTTGTCGACGATGCCATCGCGCAGGTCGATGCCCGCGACTTCGCCGACGCACCATTGGGTCTGCTCAGTGGTGGTGAACAGCAACGTCTTCGGGTCGCGCAGGCACTGTCCGGCAACCCCGCGGTATTGCTCTGCGACGAGCCGTTGCTGAGCCTGGATCCGGCCAACCAGAGTCGCGTCGCGGCGCTCATCGACCGTCGCCGCCGCGATCACGGCACAGCCGTCTTGTTCGTCACCCACGAGATCAATCCGATCCTGCCGTACGTCGACCGGGTCGTGTACCTCGTCGACGGCCGCTTCCGGATCGGCACACCCGCGGACGTCATGACATCGGAGACGCTGAGTGAGCTGTACCAGACCCGTGTCGATGTGCTGCGGGTCCAGGACCGGCTCGTGGTCGTCGGAGCCGACGAATCGGCCTGCCACGGTGACCATTCGTTCACACCGTCAATCGAGGTAACCGAGTGAACCGCAGCTGGTCCGACTTCTTCGACTTCGCCGAGACCGCCGATCTCCTCTCCTACGGCTTTGTGCAGCAGGCGCTGCTCGCCACCGCACTGCTCGGCATTCTCGGTGGGATCCTCGGACCGATGGTGGTCAGCCGGCAGATGGCATTTGCCGTGCACGGCACCGCCGAACTGACATTCACCGGTGCGGCCGCCGCGCTGTTGCTGGGGATCAGCGTGAATCTCGGCGGTCTGATCGGCGCGGTCATCGCCTCGGTGATCTTCGGTCTGCTGGGAAACCGCGTGCGCGAACGTGATTCGGTAATCGGTGTGGTCATGGCCTTCGGCCTCGGATTGGGTGTGCTGTTCATCGCCCTGTACGGACGCACCGGCGCCGGCTTCAACCTGCTCACCGGCCAGGTCGTGAACGCCGGAGCGCAGGGTGTCGGGGCCGTGATCGTCACGACCGTCGTGGTGGTTGTCGTGATGGCGGTCATCTACCGTCCGCTGCTCTTCGCCAGTACCGATCCGCGGGTGGCCGAGGCGCGCGGTGTGCCGATGCAGCTGCTGTCTGTCGTCTTCGCCGTCCTACTCGGTGCCGCAGTGGCACAGAGCGTCCAGATCATCGGCGCGTTGCTGGTGATGTCGCTGATCATCACACCCGCCGCCGCAGCGATGCGGGTGTCGTCGAATCCGACCACCGTGCTCGCGCTGTCGATCCTGTTCGCGGAGATAGCCGCAATAGCCGGGATCATCCTGTCCTTGGCACCGGGTCTGCCGCCGTCGGTGTTCGTCACGTCCATATCATTTGCGATCTACATGGTGTGCCGAGTGATCGGCACCCGGCGTTCCCGCAATGCCGGACGGCGGACATGGGTCACGGACGCCGAACAGACACTCGTCAAGAATTAGGGCAATCGGCAAAAATTAGACTGATCGGACGTACCCCTCGAACGCACCAGTCACCTAAGCTCTGGTTCAGCCGCTCACGACCCGGCGGGGTCCACACCGAGCGGAATCAGTGTGTGTTCGGCGAGCGGCGAAGGACGGGTATGCGCTATCAGATACTCGGGCCGCTCGAAGTACTCCGGAACGACGGCAGTGAATCCAGGATTGACCTGGGCTCCCCCAAACAGCGGATCATTCTGGCAATACTGCTGATCCACCGCGGCAAAGTGGTGTCCACGGACCGGCTGTGCGACGCATTGTGGGGCGACGAGGCACCACCGAGTGCCACGTCTAGCCTGCAGGCATACATCTCCAATCTGCGCCGCGCACTCCGCAATGACGCGGGAACATCTCCGATCCGGCGACAGTCCACCGGCTACATCCTCGACGTCGCCGACTGCGATGTGGATGTCAGCGAGTTTCTCGCCCACGCGGGCGAGGCCCAGCAGCATGCCGACAACGAAGAATGGGCGCCTGCGCTCGATTCCGCGGATCGCGCACTGGCCTTGTGGCGCGGGCCGCTGCTCGACGGTCAGGGTGATGAGGACTGGGTGCGCACCGAGGCGGCCGGACTCGAGGAGATCCGCAGCGGCAGTATGGAGAACCGGATCACCGCATTGCTTGCGCTGAACCGGCTGCCGGAGGCCCTGGCCGACGTTGTCGCGCTGCGAAACCGGCAACCGTACCGCGACCACAGCTGCTGGCTGCACATGCTGGCGCTGCACCGCGCCGGCCGGTCCGCCGAGGCGCTCGACGTCTTCGGCGACCATGCCCACCGGCTCGACACCGATCTCGGCCTCGAGCCGAGCACCGAACTCCGCGATCTGCAAGGCGCCGTCCTACGCCATGACCCCGAACTGATCGCCTGGCCACGCAAACCGATCTGGTCCGGTGCCGGCGAACTCCGTGTGCCCGACAACCCACCCGCTCAGGTTTCCACCGACGCCGAGATCCCCACACACCGCGGGCTGATCGGACGGGTTCGCGAACTCGACCACATCGCCGCGGTGCTGCAGGACGTCCTGGCCGGCGATACGCGCTGGCTGATCTTCATCGGCCCTCCCGGAATCGGCAAGACCAGGCTCGCCGACGAGGTGGCCCACCTCATGCATTCGGCCGGTGGGCGGGCCGTCTGGGCGCGGAACCCGGAAGAAGGTGCGCCGTCGTGGTGGCCGGCGCGGCAGCTGGTCGAATCCCTCGGCTCCGACCCCGGCGAGGTCTTCCTCACCACCGGAGCCGTCGATGCGGACACCGCCCGGTTCACTGTTTACGATCGGGTGCAGCGGATCATCGAACAGTCAAGTGAAACAAGACCACTCGCGGTGATCGTCGACGACGCCCAGTGGGCGGATTCGATGTCGGTCGGCGCTCTCGCCTCGCTGGCAACCGCAGTGCACCGGCACCCGATCGCATTTGTGATCACACTGCGCGAGGGCGAACACAATCCGGCGATAGCCCGACTGCTCAGCGCGGTCGCGCGCGGTACCGGCAACCGGCAGATCGTCGTTCCGGTACTCGACGAAGCCGAAGTCGGCGCACTCGCCAATGAGATCGCCACCGAAGAGCTGACCGCCGACGAGGTCGCCGGGCTGGCCAAGCGGACCGGCGGCAATCCGCTGTTCGTCTCCGAATACGCCCGGCTCCCTGCCGGTGAACGCAGTACCGGCGAACTCCCGGTGGCCGTCCGGTCGGTACTCGGATTGCGCCTTGCCGGACTGGATCCCGCTGTGTTGCAGGTCCTCCGGATGGCAGCGGTCATCGGCGACACCATCGACATCGTGCTGCTGTCACGGGCCACCGGACTCGACATCGACACACTCGCCGACCAGCTCGATGCCGCCGCCGATGAGCGCATCGTCACCGCCACACCTGGCAGTGACAGCTACGCGTTTGCCCATGGCCTGCTCCGGGA
Organism: Williamsia faeni; assembly: GCA_003202005.1. Taxonomy (GTDB): domain Bacteria; phylum Actinomycetota; class Actinomycetes; order Mycobacteriales; family Mycobacteriaceae; genus Williamsia; species Williamsia faeni. Next base: position 383,179 of record QJJF01000001.1, read on the forward strand.
AGAGGTCCTGGTCCAGATACCGGCACTGCGGCGCAAGCGTGCGCATGCGAAGGTCGCCGAGATCCTTGCCGATGCAGAGGGATCCGACGCCCTCGGCAGACGAGCACAACATCTGATGGCCGCACTTCCCCTCGTCGATCCGGAGCTGGCGGTCGACGCTTGTATGGCAGCGGCGGAAGCTTCTGCCGCACAGTGGCATTCAGAGGTCGCCGCACACTGGTGGCAGCAGGCGATGATCGCCTATGCCTTGCTCCCAATGGCCGAACAGGTCGACGAACGACGCGATGAACTGACCGTGCTGTTGCTCGAGTCGCTGTCTCGGGCCGGCAAGGGACAGACCGTCATGCAGACGGTGGAGGCCGCGCTCACGACCGCTGTCCAGGCCGAAAAGTCTTCCACCATCGGCAAACTTGCCGGTTCGCTGCTGCGGTCGGGAGGTGGATGGCCATGGGTGTCACCGGCGGAGGATCCCGCGTCACTGCTGGCACTGCTGGCCCGGACCGAGGAAACCGTCGCCGATGATCCCGGCGAGCGTGCACAGGTTCTGGGCGCATTGAGCGTCGGGCACAGCTACGACCCCGACCCGACGATCGCCCCGGAATTGATCCGGCGCGCAGAAGGATTCGCAGAGTTCTCCCACGACCCCGATATCATCGCCGAGGTGATGATGGCCCGGCTGATCACATTCTCCGGAGTCGCCACGCATGCGCGTGAATCGGTCGCGCTGATCAACAGCCTTCTCGCGCTCAATCATCGCCAGGCCCGCTTCGATGCGGTCATCGCCCACTCGATCGGGACGATGGCCACCTTCACCCTGGGCGACGTCTCCGCTGCCCGCAGTCATCTGCAGCTGGCCATCGCGGGCAGCGAAGAACTGAACTTGCCGATCCTGCGCGCCCAACTGCGTTGGATGGAAGTCGTTGTCGCGGTGTGGATCGGTGATTTCGAACGGGCACAACAACATCAGGCGATCGCCAAACGCGTTCACGAACAGACCGAGTTGTATGTGACCGGGCAAGCCGACATGTCGCTGATGTCACTGAGCCGCGAGCTCGGGAGTATCGCCGAAATCGGTGCAGACCGGGCCCTGGAGACGATCACCGGTGTGGCGGCCAGCACCGAGGACACCAACATGCTCGGGGTGATCGCCGCCGGTACGGCGGGTATACCCGGCGCACCGGTGGACCGCGCGCTCGCAGCGGCACTGGTGGCGCAACGGCAGGCCACCTGCGGTGCGCATGTGTGGCACACGCTCGGTCACGCCGTGGCCCTCGCCCATGTGGTCGCAGACTTCGAATTGACCGCGTACGCAGAAGAATTCATCACCGAACTCGAACCCTTCAGCGACCACATCGGACTGATCGGACAACTCGGCAACGTCGGCCCGGTGGCACTGGCGCTGAGCCGGCTGTACCTGCTCACCGGCAATCTCACCGCGGCAAGGGAATCGGTCGCGGTGGCAGCGGGCATCGCCGAACGAACCGGTGGACTTCCCACGCTCCTGCGGTGCCGAGTTCTCGGTGTGCGACTACGCCCTGCCGGCGACCTGTTGGCCACCGAGCTCGACGACCTCGAACGTCAGGCCGAGAAACTCGGGATGGCCGGCGTGCTCAGCGAGGTGCGCGGCTTGCGCACCGCGCGCTGATCAGCCGGTTCTCCCCGGATCCGACGCCGCCCGGAGCTCCTTGAAACATTCTTGAACATCGCCACCAAGAACCTCCCAAGTGCTCGGGTGCATGATGACGCCATCAATGAAGGACTTCTATCGAAGGAACCAACACGATGACCGTCATCACCCCCAGTACAGGTACCGATCCGCTCACGGACCTCCGGGCAGCCGTCGCCGGCGTGGTTGTCCGACCGGGAGAGCCTGGCTTCGAACGGGCGATCCCATGGAATGTTGCGGTCCCGACCGACCCCTATGCCGTGGTGTTCGTGGAGTCCGCAGCCGATGTCGCGGCCACCCTGCGCATCGCGGCACGCCACGGACTCACCGTCGGCGTCAACGCCACCGGCCATGGCGCCCTGCCGCTCGACCAGGGCACCGTCCTCGTGCACACCAGCGCGCTGGACGGACTCGAGATCGACCCGCAGGCCCGTACCGCGAAGGTCGGCGCCGGGGTGAAGTGGCAACGGGTCATCGAGGCCGCCGCGCCGCACGGACTGGCCGGGCTGGGCGGTTCCGCACCCGACGCCGGAGTCGTCGGATTCCTCACCGGCTGCGGCATCGGACCATTCGTCCGCACCCTCGGTCTGTCCTCCGATCACGTGCGTTCCTTCGAACTGGTCACCGGCCAGGGCGACATCCTTCACGTCACACCCGCGAGCCATGCCGAACTGTTCTGGGGATTGCGCGGTGGCAAAGCCACCCTCGGCATCGTCACATCGGTGGAGATCGATCTCCTGCCCATCTCCGAGTTCTACGGCGGTGCGCTCTACTTCGACGGAGCTGACGCGGCCGCGGTCTTCCTCGCCTGGCGCGACTGGAGCCTCGATCTGCCCGAGCACGCCAACACCTCGATCGCACTGCTCCACCTGCCCCCGCTTCCGGAGGTACCACCGCCGCTGGCCGGCAAGCTGACGGTGGCGGTCCGTTACGCATCCCTCGCCGACCCCGAAACCGCCGAGGCGCTCATCGCCCCGCTGCGCGCCGTTGCCACCCCGATAATCGATGCGATCGCGGTAATGCCTTATGCCGCAATGGGTGCGATCCATGCGGACCCGGTTGATCCGATGCCGAGTTTCGAAAGCGCCACCCTGCTCAGCGAGTTCAACGACACCGTTCTGGACACCCTGCTCGCGCTCGCGGGTCCCGGTTCGCAGTCACCGCAGGTGGTTGTCGAAGTCCGCCGATTCGGTGGCGCGATGGCCCGCCCGGCCACCCATCGAAGCGCGTTCTGCCACCGGGATGCGGGCTACCACCTGTTCACCGTCGGCGTACTGGCACCGCCTGTCGCCGAACACGTGGCACCCCATGCCGCCTCCATCATGGGCGCGATGGCACCGTGGGCGATCGGCGAACTACCGAACTTCAATCCGGGCATCACGCCCGAACGGATTTCCAGTTGCTACGACGAAGACACCCTGGCCTGGCTCAGCGCGCTCGCCGAGCGACATGATCCCGAAGGTGTGCTGCGGGCCGGCCAGGTCGTTCGGATCACCACCCCGGTCTGACATCGCATCTCGTGGCGCACTAGGGAATCTGTTCTTCCGGCGCGCCGGGGTTGCACTGTGCGGCGATCATCTGGGCCTCGGTAACCACCGGTCGCCAGGGTTCGAGGTTCCAGCTGGTCTTCTCGGGCGCCACGAGCCGGGCAAACCGCCAATGGCAGGCGAATTGGTCGCGCATACCAGGGGTATCTGCGGTCGGGTCCATGGCAACAACTTCGGACCAGGCCGCATCCAATTCACTGCCACCGGGTGTGTACCGGCCCGATTCGGTGGGAAACACCTGCAAGCTCGGTCCCTGATCCGTCTGCGCCCACGCCGTCCGGCTGATGAACGGCGGCAGATAGACCGGTGCCGCGGACCTCGACGCCGGCGATAGCCCCGATGTGCTCGACGAGGTAGACGTCACCTGAGTTGTCGTCGGCGACGTCGTGACGGCAACGCCGCCGTCGTTGGAGGAATCACCGGAGGAATCACCGCACCCGACCAGCAGTGCCGCGGCCAGCAGCATCGCTGCTGATCCGCGGCACAGTGAACTGACGCGACGGGTGAGCGTCAAAAAAGAACCCGGACAACCATCTCCGAGACCAGGGCCGGCTTGGTGCCGCCCTCGATCGCCAGACTGTGGCCGAAGACAAGCTGAACGGCGCCGTCGGGCAACTCGGTCGCCTCGGCGAGTGTGGTGGTCAGCTGGACCTTCGATCCGACCAGCACCGGCGACGGGAAACGAACCTTGTTGCTGCCGTAGTTCAGCGCCATCTTCACGTTCTCGAAGCCGTAGATCTGGGCGCCGAGCATCGGGAGGAGCGACAACGACAGGAAGCCGTGTGCGATCGTCCCACCGAAGGGGCTCGACTTGGCACGCTCGACATCGACGTGGATCCATTGGTGGTCACCGGTGGCATCGGCGAACAGATTGACCCGCTCCTGCGTGACCTCCAGCCAGTCGCTCTTACCGAGTTCAGAACCCACCGCCGCCAGGGCTTCAGCGGCCGATGTGAATACGCGCGTCATATTTTCTCCAATGTCTCCGTGGCCGGTTCGAGTCCCGAAATCGCGGCCACATAATCGCCGAATCCCGCCCACGCCTCGCGACGGGCGCGATAGGGGTCGATTTCCACATAGGAGTGTTTGTCGAAGATCCTGGTGGCGCGGACCTTCGGAGTGTATCGCGGCCAGGATTCCAGCGGCTCGCCGGTTTTGGCGAACGCCAGCCACTGATCCTGGACCTCGGACGTGACCTCCAGCGCTTTGCGCCGATCGCTCCCCCGGGCGAGCAATCGGCCGGCTTTACCCCGGTAGATTCCGAAGACGGCGAACAATTCCGTCGCGTGCGTGGCGCCCAGCCCCAGCCACTTCAGCAGTCGGGGGGCGTAGTCGTACCGGTAGGCGTAGGTGGGTGCGTGCTGCGAATGGCCTTCGGTTGCGGCGATCGTGCCGACCCAGAAGATGTAGTCCCCGCCGAACTTCACCATCGACCTCGGCTTCGGGAACCCGCCATATGCGCCGACAATGCGGTCCTGCGCATCGGGATCGGTGGCGGCGAACATCGCGGTGATCGACTCCTCCGTCGACAACATGCCCTGAGGCAATCGTTTGAACAGTGTTCCCTCGTTGCGGTTTGTGCCGATGATCATCGGAACCCGATGTGCCGTCCCGTCCGCGAACGCGTCCAGCGGCGACTCCGGCAGATAGTCGCCGTCGACGACCGGACCAAAGGGCAGGAGTCCAGGGGTGTCCTCGGTGACCCAGCGGGCCAGCCGGTGTCCGGCCCGGCCGATCTCGGCGAGCGAGGCGTTGACCAGCGCTTCGGCCGGATCGTCCACACCCATGTCGGCACATAGGAGTTCGGTGAGCTTGCCCGCCCACTTCCGGGCAAAATGCTGGTGCAGCGTGAGGATCGGCGCCGAGCTCTCGGCGATCGCACGGTGGAACAGACCCGCGGCCGCGGGCGTGGCCATCAGCGTCGTCACGGCATTTCCGCCGGCACTCTCGCCGAAGAGGGTGACGTTGCCGGGGTCTCCGCCGAACTCGGCGATGTTGTCCTGCACCCACTGCAATGCCGCAACCTGGTCACGCAGTCCGAGGTTGGATTCGAACGGCCGCTCGGGTGTGGACAATGCGGTGAAATCGCCGTACCCCAGGGGGCCGAGGCGGTAGTTCATCGACACGAAGATCACATCCCCGCGCCGGACGAGATCGTGACCGTAGTAGAGCGGTGTGGCCGTCGAGCCGAGGATGTAGGCGCCGCCGTGGATGAACACCATCACCGGGCGGGGCTCGGTCGACGCCTTCGCCGGCGCCACCACGTTCAGGATCAGCGAATCCTCACTGACCGGCTGCTTCTTGCCACGTTCGGCGATCGCGTACCTGGGGTGCTGCGGCGATGCGTTCCCGAAACTGTTCGCCTCCAGCACCCCGGTCCATGGAATGGCGGGCTGCGGGGCGCGCAACCTGAGGTCGCCCACCGGCGGTGCGGCAAAAGGGATGCCCCGCCAGCGGATGATGTCGCCGTCGCGAACGCCGGCGACAACACCGTCGGACAGTGTCACTCGTGTGCTTGCTATGCCCATGCACCCGACCCTAGCGAAAGTTAGCGGACGCTTGCCCGCCATCGGACGATTCACCGCGCCCGGCAGGCCACGATCTGGAATCCTCGAGGCCATGACCACCGACTTCAGTGGATACGTCGCGATCAGCCATCCCGTGCCCGGCACAAAGATCTGGCATCAGGTGGCCGGCGCGGGCACCCCGGTGGTCCTGCTTCACGGCGCGTTCTCGAGCGCCGCGGACTGGGGCGGTCAGTTCCAGCCGTTTGTCGACGCCGGTTTCCGGGTCTATGTCCCGGAGCGCCACGGACACGGGCACAGCGCAGACGTGACCGAGGAGTTCCACTACGAAACAATGGCCGACGAGACCATCGTCTATCTCGACGAGGTCGTCGGCGGCCGGGCCCACATCGTCGGATGGAGCGATGGTGCGGTCATCGCCTTCCTCGTCGCCCTCAAGCGACCGGACCTGGTCGACCGCATGGTCGTCCTGGGCCAGTATCTGAATTCGTCGGGCCGGGCGCCGGGCGGAATCCTCGACGACATCGGCGACATCGACTCCGACATCGTGCAGTTCCTCCGGGCCGACTACGCCTCGGCCTCACCGGACGGAGACGACCACTTCCCGGTGGTATTCGAGAAGACCAACGCCATGGTCGCGAGCGAGCCCGAAATGGATCTCACCGATCTGACAGCCGTGACCGCGCCGACTCTGGTGATGCAGGGCGATCACGACGAAGTGCTCGTCGAGCACAGCCTGGCGATCGTCGATCATCTGCCGAACGGACGCTTGGCGGTGCTGCCCGGAACCCATCTCATCCCGATCGAGACACCCGCGGTGGTGAATCCGGTGATCATCAATTTCCTCGAGGGCGACCCCGCCTAACTCACCCGATGATGTGCCGTTTTGGCGGACCCCACCTGGGGTTTTGTTCGCCAAAAGGCCACACTATCGGGGTTGGGGGGTGGGTCAGGAACGGCGCTGGCGAGCGAACTCGGCGAGCACGACACCGGCGGCGACCGAGGCGTTGAGGCTTTCGACGTCACCGGCCATCGGGATCGACAGGATCGAGTCACACGATTCACGGACCAGACGCGACAGGCCCTTGCCCTCGGATCCGACCACGATGACCGTGGGTCCGGAGCCGTCGTAGTTGTCGAGGGTCACGTCACCATCGGCGTCGAGACCAACCAGCTGGACGCCGGACTCGGCCCAATCCTTAAGTGTCCGAGTCAGATTCGTGGCCTGGGCGACGGGCAGACGCGCTGCCGCACCGGCACTGGTCCGCCATGCGACCGCGGTGACCGAAGCGCTGCGCCGGGCTGGGATCACCACACCGTGACCACCGAACGCGGCCACCGAGCGGATCACGGCACCCAGGTTGCGGGGATCGGTGATGTTGTCGAGGGCCACCAGCAGCGGCGGACGACCACTGTCGATCGCCAGCTGCATCAGGTCGCTGGGATGGGCGTAGCGGTACGGCGGCACCTGCAGGGCCACGCCCTGGTGCATGCCGTTGGCGCTCATCCGGTCGAGTTCGGGACGCTGCACCTCGAGGATCGAGATACCGGCGTTGGCGGCGAGCTGCACGGACTCGGTCACCCGCTCATCGGCCTCACCTCCGAGAACCACATAGAGCGCGGTGGCCGGCACCTTGGCGCGCAAGCATTCGACGACGGGATTGCGGCCGAGTACGTATTCCGGACCATCGGTGGTCGGTTTACCGCGCTGCGGACGTCCGCCGGAGGGTCCACCTGAACTCTTGGCCGCGGCCTTGGCACGCTTGTGCGCCGCGTGGTACGTACGTTCCGTTGCTTTCGGGGTCGCACCCCGGGCCTCGAGTCCGCGACGGCGTTGTCCGCCCGAACCCACGGTCTGGCCCTTCTTGGTGCTGCCCTTGCGAACTGCACCCTTACGTTTTGAATTGCCGGCCATCAGGCCACCCACCTTACGCGAAATGCGCTGTAATCTTCGATCGCCGGGACACCCGGCATCGCGTTCATCGGTCCGTCTCTACGGTTTCTTTTGGTTCGGACATCGACCACTGCGGGCCGTCCGGAGTATCTGTGACTTCAATCCCGGCGCGTGCCAACCGATCACGAACCTCGTCTGCGGTGGCCCAGTCCTTCTCGGCCCGTGCGGTGGTCCGGCGCTGCAACTCGGCCCGAACCAGTACGTCGAGCGCGGCGGTGGTGTCGGAATCGGAAGCGGAATCCGCCCAGTTCTCGGCCAGCGGATCGACGCCGAGCACACCCATCATCGCGCGGACCGTGGCGGCCGCGGCGACTGCCGCCTGGTGATCGCCCGACTCCAGCGCCGTGTTGCCGATCCGCACCGCACCATGGATCTCGGCGAGTGCGGCCGGGACGCCCAGGTCGTCGTCGAGGGCGGCGGCGAACTCAGCTGTGATCTCGCCGACCGGAACGGCTCCGGCACGCGAAACCGTCCGCTGCACAAAGGATTCCAACCGTCGATAGCCTTCGGCGGCATCCTTGAGAGCACCTTCGGTGTACTCGAGCATCGATCGGTAATGGGCGCTGCCCAGGTAGTAACGGAGCTCCACGGCCCGGACCCGCTGCAGCATCGCCGGGATCGCGACGACATTGCCGAGCGACTTCGACATCTTCTCGCCGCCCATGGTGACCCAGCCGTTGTGCATCCAGTACCGGGCGAACGGGTCGCCGGCGCCGTGGCTCTGCGCCTGCTCGTTTTCGTGGTGGGGGAAGATCAAATCCATTCCGCCGCAATGGATATCGAACTCGGGACCGAGGAGCGAGGTGACCATGGCCGAGCATTCCAGATGCCAGCCGGGACGACCGCGGCCCCACGGGGTCGGCCAGGACGGTTCACCGGGTTTGGCGCTCTTCCACAGGGTGAAGTCGCGGGGGTCGCGTTTGCCGGTCCCGGCGCTCTCACCCTGATGGACGTCGTCGAGGCGATGTCCCGACAACGATCCGTAGTCGGGCAGGCTCTGGACGTCGAAGTACACGTTGCCGTCGGCGGCATAGGCGTGGCCACGTTCGACCAGACGCTCCATGTACTCCACCATCTGAGTGATGAACCCGGTGGCGCGCGGCTCGGCCGACGGCGGCAGCACCCCGAGCTGGTCGTATGCCTTGGTGAACGCACGTTCGTGGGTGGCTGCCCATTCCCACCAGGGGCGGCCGGCATCGGCCGCCTTGCGCAAGATCTTGTCTTCGATGTCGGTCACATTCCGCACAAACGCCACATCGAGGCCCTTGTGCGTCAGCCAGCGACGGAGAATGTCGAAGGCGATACCGCTGCGGACGTGCCCGATGTGCGGAATTCCCTGGACGGTGGCGCCACACAGGTACACCGAGGCATGTCCGGGTCGGATCGGCGTGAAATCACGCAGCTCTCGGGCGGCGGTGTCGTAAAGGCGCAGGGTCACGATCGGCAATCTTACTGGTCAAGTAACAGTGCAGTGGCCACGGCAGCAATGCCCTCGCCCCGTCCGGTCAATCCGAGACCGTCGGTGGTGGTGGCGGAGACCGAGACCGGCCCTCCGAGAAGGGCACTGAGGACCACCTGCGCTTCGGTACGGCGAGGGCCGATCTTGGGCCGGTTGCCGATCACCTGAACTGCGGCGTTGCCGATGACAAATCCTTGTGCTTCGTACAGTTCGCGCACGTGCGCGAGCATCCGGGCACCGCTGACGCCCTCCCATTGTGGTTGCCCGGTACCGAACACCGACCCGAGATCACCGAGGCCCGCTGCCGACAGGAGCGCGTCACAGAGCGCGTGAACGGCCACATCGCCGTCCGAGTGCCCGGCGCAGCCGTCGGCGTCGGCAAAGAGCAGTCCGGCCATCCAGCACGGCCGGCCGATCTCGATGGGATGAACGTCGGTGCCGATACCCACCCTCATGCGTGAGCCCGATCCGTGAGCAGCCACGTGGCCAAGTTGAGATCCCACGCTGTGGTGATCTTGAAGGCCATCGGGTCGCCTGGAATCGTCTGCACATCGATCCCCTGGGATTCGATGAGACCGGCGTCGTCCGTGAAATCGGTGGCGGCGGCAGCATAGGCGGCTTTGAGCACGGAGTAGTCGAATCCTTGCGGGGTCTGCACCGCACGTAGCGGCGCGCGATCGACGGTTCCGGTGACGATGCCGGTGGGGTCGACGGATTTGATGGTGTCCACCACCGGAAGTGCGGGAACAACCGCGGACGCGCCCGATCGGACAGCGTCGACAACATCTGCGAACAACGTTGCAGGGGTGAGGCAGCGGGCGGCGTCGTGCACCAGCACCACCTCGGAGTCGGACGGCGCCGCCAGCAAGGCGGCCTTCACCGAATCCGAACGATTGGAACCACCGGCCACCACAGTGGACTCGGGGAACTCGGACCGGACCTGGTCAACCAGATCTACAGGTACCGAGATGACGACACGGTCGACGACCCCGCTGGACAGAACACCCTGCACACAGTGGTGCAACATGCTCTGACCTGCGAGGTCGACAAACGCTTTTGGTAAACCCATGCCGAGTCGCTCTCCACGACCTGCAGCCGGGATCAATGCGACCGTAGACACCAGAATCGAGCCGGCGTGCTCAGGAAGCTGCGGCGAGAACCTCGTCGAGAATGATCGAAGCCTTCTCGTCGTTGGTGTTCTGCGCCAGCGAGAGCTCGTCGACCAGGACACGGCGGGCGCGGGTCAGCATCCGCTTCTCGCCTGCGGACAGACCGCGATCCTGCTCACGACGCCAGAGGTCGCGAACGATTTCGGCGACCTTGATGATGTCCCCGGAGATCAACTTCTCCTGGTTTGCCTTGAAGCGGCGAGCCCAGTTGGTGGGCTCTTCGGTGTGCGGCGCCCGGAGGACGTCGAAAACCTTGCCCAAACCCTCTTCCCCGACTACGTCGCGGACTCCTACATATTCGAGCTTTGTCGATGGAATCTGAACTGTCATGTCACCATCAGCCACCTTGAGAACGAGGTACTCTACTGCCTCGCCCTTGATGGTCCGGGTCACAATGTCTTCGACCAGTGCGGCACCGTGATGGGGGTAGACAACGGTGTCACCAACTTTGAAATTCAATGTTCCATGCCCCTTTCGATTTCTCCAGTCTAGCACGGGGCATTCCGCCTCATCAGCCAACGGCGCAGGTCAGCGGCATAGCGACCGGATCCGAAACCTTGACGGCAACTGAAATGTGTGCTGGCACAGCGCCCGAAGTCCGAAGGCCCGAGCACTCGAGGCCCCCCGCCACGGGCAGATTGTGGGCACCAGTTCAGACAACTGTCCACCAGATGGCATGCGGCCCGGACCGCCGCGACCACCGGCTAGGCGGTCACCTCGCGCAGCAGGGTCACGGTCGTCAGGGCGAGCACGGTGTCGCCGGTACCGGCATCGACCAACTGGACATCCACAACACTGTGGTCACCGGCATCCCGGACGACCACTCCGCTCGCCCGCGCCGGACCGACCCGGACCTGCGAGAGGTAGTGGATCTGCATGTCACAGGCCACCATTCCCGGGCGCATGGCGCAGGCGGCCGACTCGGCGAGCACCGCCTGCGCACCGCCCAGGATGGTGCCTATCTGGTTGACGACAAACGGGGAAAGGTCGAGTTCGAGCACGCCGGCGTCCGGATCGATCACGCGCATGGCGAGTCGGGAGTACACCGTCCCGTCGACAGGAGTCGGCTTACGCTCCTGGATCGTCCCCACCGTCTTCGCCGGCGAATACAGATCGGCGTCGACGGCCGCGGTCCGCGGGATGCGGGCGAACACCACCAGGGCCCGACCGGCCCGGGTCAGGCCGTGGGCTCCGGAGTCGATGGCATCGGCCAGCGCCCGGAGGTCGGTCGCACCATTTCCGTCATAGACATCAACGGAGATGACCACCACCTTTTTGCCTGCCCGGATGAGCTTGGCGTCGGCGACAATCGGCCCGCGGGTGATCGGATCGGCGGCATACAGCGACAGATCCTGGGTTGCGGTCCAGTCGGGCGCCGCGGCGACCAGCGCCGGATCCGAGGCCACGATGTCGACCACCGTCATGAGAACCCCTGTCGCGGCCGCCCCACCGGAGTCCCGGAGTTTGTCGGTCAGCATCGCCGTCATCACCGAACGCTGCGGCGTCGGCTGAAATGACGTCAGCCCGAAGTCCGATGCAAACGACACGGGACCCGGCAGGACCATTCCCGGCCGACCGCCCACCTGAACAGGAGGTGCGGCGGAAATCAGATTCTCACTCATGAGAATCATCATGCCAGCTGGCCGGTGGATGCGAAACAGATTGTTTTCGCGACCCCATCGGGAATTCCCGAGGGTCGCCCACTACGCTGCGTAGTGCACGCATTGTGTGTCCGGTGTGCGCTGGTCGAGTACCTGCGCCGCCCGACGACACGGCGCGCGCGTCGTCGCATCAGGACCTACCTCGGAGGAAAACCGGTGTCAGTGCAGAAAGAATCGGCCCAGCCCACGGGCTTCGGGCCGGCCCGGCCGAAGGCCTTTTCGTCGGCGCGGACCGTCCGGCGAAGTCGAGTCGCATCGACCCTCGCCGCCGCAGCCATCGCCTCAGGCCTGCTGATCGGCACCACCGCGTGCGGCGCCGGCCAGATCAGCCAGACCGCCAACCAGGCACCGGCCATCAACGGAACCGAGATCGACGCCGGAGCCCTGGCTCTGCGCAACGTGCAGATCATGTTCCCGAAGGACGGCAGCACCGAAGAGTTCGTCAACGGCGGGCCGCTCGAAATGGGGTTCGTGATCGCCAACACGTCGCCCGACACGGGCGACAAGCTCAAGAGCATCGCCTTCGCCGACGGCAAGGGCACCGTGACGATCGACGGTGACACCACGATCGGCCCCGCCCGGGCGCTACATGCGGGTGAGCCTTCCGGGTTGCTGAAAGTCGACGTCGAGCACACCCCGAATCCGGTCGAAGATCGAATCACCGTGACCGTGACGAATGCACCGAACAAGCTCACACCCGGCCTGACCGTCCCGATGGTCTTCTCGTTCGAGAACGCCGGCGAGACCACCGTCGATGTCCCGATCGACGCCGGCACAGTCCTGCCCCGTCAGGACAAGCCCCGCGGCGTCGACGCGGACCACGCCGAAGAGCAGCACTAGTCGCCGGTGGGGGTTCTGGCCGACGCCGGAACCCCATCCCTCGCGGCGCTGCCGGCACTTCGCTGTCAGACCCGCTGGCTAGAGTCACCCAGTGGCCAAACAGAAGTCGACGTACCGGTGCAGTGCCTGCGCATATCAAGTCGCGAAATGGGTTGGCCGCTGCCCTGAATGCGGTGAATGGGGCTCGGTGACCGAAGCCGCCCTGGCAACCGTGGGCGGATCCGGAATCGGCGGGGGCAAATCCGCCACCGTCGCAACGATTCCCAGCCGGCCGGCGCGTCCGATGACGCAGATCGATGCAACCAACGCCGCCGCCTTCCCCACCGGCATCGGCGAATTCGACCGGGTACTGGGCAAGGGCATAGTCCCCGGCTCGGTCATGCTCCTCGCCGGCGAACCAGGTGTCGGCAAGTCCACCCTGTTGCTCGAGGCCGTCAAACAATGGGCGCTGCAAGGCCGTCGGGCCCTCTACGTCACGGGCGAAGAGTCGGCCGGTCAGGTCCGGCTCCGTGCCGAACGCACCGGAGCCGTCCACGACGAGATCTACCTCGCTGCCGAATCCGACCTGGGCGCGGTCCTCGGCCACGCCGAAGCAGTCATGCCATCGCTGATGGTGGTCGACTCGGTACAGACGATGATCGCCCAGAACGTCGATGGCGTGAACGGCGGCGTCACCCAGATCCGCGCGGTGACAACAGCATTGACCTCCCTGGCCAAGAATGCCGGAATCGCTGTCATCCTCGTCGGCCACGTCACCAAGGACGGCACCGTTGCCGGCCCACGCTCGCTGGAACACCTGGTGGACGTGGTCCTGTCGTTCGAAGGCGACAAGCATTCACCCCTGCGCATGGTCCGCGGGATCAAGAACCGCTTCGGGTCTGCCGACGAGGTCGGTTGCTTCGAACAGCGCGAAGACGGCATCCACGAGGTCACCGACCCCTCCGAACTCTTCTTGCACCACCGCGACATCGGGGTTGCCGGCACCGCCATCACCGTGGCGCTGGACGGTAAACGTCCACTCCTCGGCGAAGTCCAGGCGCTGGTCTCGAAATCGAGTTTGGCAAACCCCCGTCGTGCAGTGGTCGGGCTCGATTCGGCAAGGGTGGCAATGATTCTGGCCGTCTGCGCAGCCCGGGCGAACCTGCCCACCCACGATCAGGACGTCTACGTCGCCACCGTCGGCGGCATGAAGATCAGCGAACCCGCCGCCGACCTCTCGGTGGCACTGGCGCTCAGTTCCATCCTCGCCCAGCGATCGCTGCCGGGGTCGATGGTGGCCATCGGCGAGATCGGACTCGCCGGAGAGGTCCGCCGGGTGGCCGGGGTCGGCCGTCGGGTCGCCGAGGCAAAGCGGTTGGGGTTCAAGCACGCAATCGTTCCGGCCGGATCGCTGGATCTGCCATCGGGCATCAAGATCACCCAGGTCGCCGACCTTCAGACGGCGATGCGCGCCGCACTCAAAGGCCCCGCGGGCCCCTTCTCATTCTGACTCGCGGCGCTAGACGCCGCCGCTGCGCTCCTTGCGTGCGATGGCTTCGGAGTAGAACTCTGCGGCACCGCTGACGGCATAGCTGTCCCTGTAGTGCTCGAGCGGTTTGATGATGACAAAGATCGCATGCGCCGCGGCAACCGCTTCCGTGCTGTCGCCGAGATACGCGACAGCACGGGAGTACAGCTTGCGCCGGACCGTCCCGACTGTCTCGGCCTCGATCCGCAGTTCCGAACCGAGTGGGATCGGTTTGGCGAAGTCGATCTCGAGATGCGCGGTCACTGCGACCTGGCCCACGATGTAGTGGGTCAGACCCATCGCCTCGTCGAATGCGGTCGAGAGAATGCCGCCGTGGATCGTGCCCGGACCACCCTCGAAACGTTTGTCGACCTGCATGCGGACCGTGGCGTTCGTGCCCTCGCCCGCGATAGCGACCACGTGGAGTCCACCCTCGGACTGCTCCCCGCATCCAAAGCACATCGGATTGTGCGCGCGCACGCTTTCCCCGGGTGGTGGAGCCTTGGGCGACCGGACTGCCGGGACGAGCTCGTCGGGCAAAACAAAGGAGGTTTTCACAGACAGCTAATCTAGTCACCACTTGCGTTACTACAGAAAGGCGCCTCATGCCAGAGGTTCCGGCCTCCGATCTGCTCCGCACCACGATCGCCCGGCTCGCACCCGGCACACCCCTTCGAGATGGCCTGGAACGCATCCTGCGTGGCCGGACCGGCGCTCTCATCGTCATCGGGCACGATCCCGAGGTCGAGAGCATCTGTGCGGGTGGCTTCGATCTGGACGTGGCATTTGCGCCGACCCGGCTGCGTGAGCTGTCGAAGATGGACGGTGCGGTTGTTCTTTCGACCGACGGCGCGCGGATCGTCCGGGCCAATGTGCAGCTGGTTCCCGATCCGTCGATCCCGACCGAGGAATCTGGTACCCGGCACCGTAGCGCCGAGCGCACCGCCATCCAGACCGGATACCCGGTGATCTCGGTGAGTGCGTCGATGTCGATCGTGTCCGCATACGTCGACGGAATCCGCTATGTGGTCGAGGGTTCGGACGCCATCCTCTCGCGCGCGAACCTGGCGGTGGCAACACTCGAGCGGTACAAGACCCGACTGGACGAGGTCAGCACACAGCTGTCCCGTTCGGAGATCGAGGATTACGTCACGCTGCGCGATGCGATGACGGTGGCCCAGCGCCTGGAAATGGTCCGACGCGTCTCCGAGGAGATCGAGTACTACGTAGTCGAACTCGGTGTGAACGGCCGCCAGCTCAGCCTGCAGCTCGAAGAACTCGTGGGCGACAACGACTCTGCGCGCGAACTGGTGGTCCGCGACTACTTCGCAAGTCCCGAGCCCGCGAGCACCCAGGAGGTCGAGCAGGCCCTGGCCGCCATCGAAAAGCTCACCGACGCAGACCTTCTCGACCTGACGGCACTGGCCCGTGCATTCGGCTACCCGAATACCGTTGACGCACAGGACACCGCGATGAGCCCCCGCGGATACCGGCTGCTGGCCCGGATCCCCCGCCTGCAGTTCGCCCACATCGATCGACTCGTCCGCAGCTACGGCACCCTGCAGGCGCTCCTCGCCGCAACCGCCGCCGACCTGCAGGCCGTCGAGGGCATCGGCAGCATCTGGGCCCGCCACATCCGCGAGGGCCTGTCCCGGCTGGCCGAATCCAGCATCGAACGCTTCGACTGACTCCCGGCGGCTACTGCGCGTTCGCGCGATCGATGTTGAATGTGATCGGCGCGCTTGGCTTCTCGCCGATCTTGGCGATGGCCTGGTAAGCACCCGGAACCACTGGCTCTCGCGGGGTCTGACAACCCGGGGTGCTGGTGGTGCCCGACCACTGGATGGTGTCCTGGACCTGCTGGCCCGGCTTGAGGAGCTGGTTGTTGACGCCGGCTACCGGAGCGCAGTCACCCGAAGCCCAGATCCGGCGATCACCGGCGAGATTCAGGACGGTCACGCTCTGCATGGCCTTGCCGACGTCCCGCGTGCACTCGGACAGTCCGGCGTTGGTCACCGCGATCGTGAAGATCGGCTGCTCGCCCTCTTTGTAGGCGGGCTTGTCGGTGTAGAGGACAACCGAGATGTTCTGGTCGGGGCACAGTCCACTCGCCGGAACCGGCGCCGGGGTCTGGCCCGCGGGCACCGCACCTGGTGCAACGGGCGCACCCGAGGCGTCGACCTGACCGAGTGCGACATCCCCGCCACCACCGGACGTGCCGCCGCTCCCACCGGGACTCGCCGATGCCGAGGCCGACGAATCGCTGTAGGCCGACGGAAGGACGTAGCTCGATGAACTCGAGAGGTCGCTGCCGTTGGAGGTGTTCTTGTTGCTGTCGTCACCACCGGTGACCCAGAAGACCAGACCCACGATGACCGCCAGAACAACCACCAGCACGCCGGCCGCGAGTGCGCGACGGCGCCAGTAAATTTCCGGCGGCAAGGGGCCCTGAGGATCCAACACACCCCGACGCTAATCGGAGCGTGCCGTCGGCTGTCTGACCTCGGGCGGCGTGTCGCGAGACGATGCTGTGCGCGAGGTCTCACCCCCAGGTCAGGATGCCAGGCTGGGCATGCGCGGATCGTCTTCGACCTCGCCGAGCGTTCCGCGCAAACTGACCGCACCTTCGGCGAGCTCGTACGTCAGCCCCACGATCCCGAGCCGACCGCTGTCGATCTTCTCGGAAATGATCCGGCTCCGCTGGACCAGGAGACGACCGGTCTCTTTGACGTGACGCGCCTCGAACTCATCGACCCGGGTGAGACCTTCACTGCGACCGGCCAAGATGCTCGGGGTCACGCGTTCCACCACGTCACGAATGAATCCGCCCGGGATCTGCAGGTCATCGAGGGCTTCCAGCGTGGCCTTGACCGCGCCACAACTGTCGTGTCCGAGGATCGCGATCAAGGGCACGTCGAGCACCTCGACGGCATATTCGATCGAACCGAGGACCGCGGAGTCGATGACGTGCCCTGCGGTGCGGACGACGAACATCGAACCGAGACCCTGGTCGAAGATGATCTCTGCCGCGACTCGCGAGTCAGCGCAACCGAACAGCACAGCTTGCGGGTGCTGCCCTTCCGCCAAACGCGCACGGTCCTCGATACCCTGACTGGGATGATTCGACTTGCCCGCCACAAAACGTTCGTTGCCTTCGCGGAGGTTCGCCCATGCTTGAGCCGGAGTAGTTAGGGACATGCATGACATTCTGCCCTCCTCCGGTTCGGTCCCGCCGGGCAAGCTCCTCTCCTGGTTCGATCGAGCCGAGCGCGAGCTCCCCTGGCGAGCGCCCGGCGTCAGCGCCTGGCACATCCTGATCAGCGAGATCATGCTTCAGCAGACTCCGGTCGCACGGGTGGCCCCGATCTGGGAGCAGTGGGTGGCGCGGTGGCCGGTGCCGTCAGCGATGGCCACGACACCGGTGGGCGAGGTCGTCCGGGCGTGGGGCAAGCTCGGCTACCCGCGGCGCGCGATGCGCCTGCATGCTTGTTCGGCGGTCCTGGCGGCCGAACACGGGGATGTGGTTCCCGCCGACGTCGACGTGCTGCTGACGCTGCCGGGAATCGGTGATTACACGGCGCGGGCGATCGCCTGCTTCGCCTATGGGCAATCGGTACCGGTCGTCGACACCAACGTGCGGCGTGTCATCGCCCGGGCGGTGCACGGCCGCGCCGAACCGGGCAACCCGGCGCGGGCAGATCTCGGTGACGCGCAGGCACTGCTGCCCGACGATGATCGCGCGCCGAGGTTCTCGGCGGCGCTGATGGAGCTGGGGGCGTTGGTGTGTGTCGCCAAGAACCCGAGATGCCAGAGCTGCCCACTGACCGACTGCCTGTGGGTGGCGACCGGGCGGCCGGCCCACACCGGCCCGGCGCGCAAGGTGCAGAAGTTCGCCGGCACCGACCGCCAGGTTCGCGGGCTGCTGCTCGACGTTCTGCGCGCCGGCAACAGTCCGGTTCCGCGAGCATCACTCGACATCGTGTGGACCACCGACACCGCGCAGCGCGACCGCGCGCTCGATTCGCTCCTGGTCGACGGACTCGCCGAGGTCACGTCCGACGGTCGTTACGCCCTGGCGGGCGAAGGGGACTGAACCCGCGGGCGCTGCACCATGACGGTCTCCTGCAGGCCACAGAGAAATGCCTCCACCGCGCCCCGGTATTCGTCGGGGGCGGAATCATGCACCAGGTGATCGGAGCCCGCCACCTGCAAGAGGATCGAATTGTTCACCGCGGCAGCCATCTTCGCCATCTGCCCGGGGGGCGTCACACTGTTCTGCGCCTCGATCAGCAGCGTCGGGACCTTGACCGCCTGCCACTGCTGCCAGAAGTCCCGCCGCCCCCACTCTTCGGCGATCTCAGCCCAGACCTCCAGCCGGCCGTGCAGGACACCGTCGTCGAACGCCTCATAGAAGTACCTCCCCGCGACCTCACCGAACATCGACTGCGCGTGCTCGAGTGAATCGAATCGCTCGGGCCACGACGAGAACCACGGTTCCCAGCCGGCCGTCGTCCGCCCGCGGAAGTCGGGAGCCATGTCCTCGATCACCAACGCAGAGACCAACTCCGGATACTCTGCCGCCGTGCACCACGCATGCAGGGCACCCATCGAATGGCCGATCAGCACTGCCGGCCCCATGTCGATCCAGGTGAGGGCCTCGGCGAGATCCGCGACAAAGCGTTCGGTACACAGTTCGTCGGGACCGGCCCCGGCGGCGTCGTCGGCACCCCGATGGCAGGCAGCGTCGTAGGTGAATACCCGGCCATACCCACGCAACCAAGGGATCTGCCGTCGCCAGGTCCGGCCCCGGCCCATCAGTCCGTGCAACAGGACTATCGGCGCGCCGTCCGGCCTTCCGCCGTAGTCGATGAATCCGATGTCCGCGCTCACGAGGTAGAACCTTAGCCGCGATAGGCCCGCGTGCCGGGATATCCGAGAGGCCGTCGACGGGGTTCACCCGCACGATCGACGGCAGTAGGGTGAGCGACATGGCAATTGTGAAGATCAACGCGATTTCTGTCCCCGAGGGCGCCGGCCCCGAACTGGAGAAGCGGTTCGCCCAGCGCGCCCACACCGTCGACGGATCGAAGGGGTTCCTCGGGTTCCAGCTCCTGCGCCCGGTCAAGGGCGACGACCGCTACTTCGTGGTCACCCAGTGGGAGACCGAAGAGGACTTCGCCGCCTGGTCGGCCGGACCCGCTCGTGCGGCCCACGCCGGCGAACACGCCAAGCCCGTCTCCTCGGGCGCGAGCCTCCTCGAGTTCGAGGTTGTCATCGACGCCCGCCCCTCCACCTGAGAGAACGTGTGACACCAACTGCGGAGATCGCCGCATCTGGCTGATCTCCGCAGTTCGCGGCTTCGCGCCCGCGTGCAGGCCAGAATTTCCTGCCGCAAAACTGGAACGTGTTCTACCATTGGTACCCAGAGGCAACCACCAACTGGAGGACCAATGACGGACACCGCCCACGCGGCACCACCCACCTCGCGCGACCACAGCGACCTGCTGATCGGCGGGCGCTGGACCCCTTCCCATTCCGCCGACATTCTCGAGGTCTTCTCGCCGGCCACCGGGCAGCGCGTGGGCAGCACACCGCTGGCCGATGCCACCGACGTCGACACCGCGGTGAAAGCCGCGCGGGCCGCATTCGATTCGGGCGTCTGGCGCAATACCTCGCCCGAAGACCGGGCTGCCGTCATCGCCAAGGTCGCGGATCTGATCGACGAACGCGGCACCGAGATCGCAAACCTCGTCGCATCGGAGATGGGCGCTCCGCCACTCGCGGTGGCCACTCTCCAACAACTCCCCGCCACCGGTGTCCTTCGCGAATACGCCAAAGCAGCAATCAATTACAGCTGGCTCGAGTATCGCGACGGATTGTTCGGCAAGTCGCAGATCACCCGCGAACCGGTCGGTGTCGTCGGTGCGATCACGGCGTGGAACGTGCCACTGTTCCTGATCTGCAACAAGCTCGGCCCGGCGCTGGCCGCCGGATGTTCGGTGGTCCTCAAGCCCGCGCCCGAGACCCCGCTGTCGGCCAACTACATCGCCGAACTGTTCACCGAGGCCGGACTGCCCGAAGGTGTGTTGTCGGTTGTCCCAGGCGGACCCGAGACCGGCAAAGCCCTTGTGGCCCACCCCGACGTCGACAAGATCACCTTCACCGGATCAACCGCGGCCGGCCGGGCGATCGCTGCCGCCTGCGGTGAACAACTCAAGCGCTGCTCGCTCGAACTCGGCGGCAAGTCTGCTGCCATCGTGCTCGCGGACGCCAACCCCGCCGAGATCGCCGGCATGCTCACCTTCACCGGCCTGATGAACACCGGCCAGGCGTGCGTCGCCCAGACCCGGGTGCTGGTCCCGAGTTCCAAGCGCGACGAGATCGTCGCCGCGATGGTCGAGGCTGCCAAACTGCTGAAGCCGGGCCTGCCCGACGACCCGGAAGCGCAACTCGGACCACTGATCACCGAAAAGCAGCGCACCAAGGTCGAGGACTACATCCAGAAGGGCAAGGACGCCGGTGCCACCGCCGTCCTCGAGAGCACTCGGCCGGAGGGGCTGGAATCGGGATACTTCCTCAGTCCCACAATCTTCACCGGTGTCACCAATGACATGGTCATCGCCCGCGAAGAGATCTTCGGCCCGGTCATCTCGGTGATCGACTACGAGACCGAGGACGAGGCGATCGCCATCGCCAACGACTCCGACTACGGTCTCGCCGGCACCGTGTGGACGGCCGATGTCGAACGTGGTCTCGAGATCGCCGCCCAGATCCGCACCGGAACCTACGGGGTCAACTGGTACGCAATCGATCCCGGTTCACCGTTCGGTGGTTACAAGAACTCCGGTATCGGCCGCGAGAACGGACCCGAGGGCCTCGAGTCCTACATCGAACACAAGTCGGTCATCCTGCCGATGGGTTACGACCCCACCGCCTGACCCTCCACACGAGCCACCTATACGAAGACGAGCCACATATTTGTGGCTCGTCTTCGTATTTCCGGCTCGCCTGCTGGGTGGGGCTGGGATCAGGGGGTGGGCGCCGGTGCCGGGGTGGATGGCGCGGGAGCCGCTGGACCAGGCGTTGCCGAACCTTCTGGTGCCGGGACCGGGACCGTGGATGCCCCGACCTTGTCGGCCTCGGTGGCAAGTCTGGCCTTCACCGAATCATCGGTCAGGATATCGATGTTCGAGACCAGCCACTTGTCCCCGGACTTCTCCATCGAATACTCCAGCCGACTGGCCTCGATCGATACCAGATCCTTGCCACCCTTGGTGACGGACTGGTTCATGAAGATCAGAAGCAGGGCTGTGTCCTGGGTGGAGTTGACAACCCCGGCCTCCTGGATGGTCACCTCTGATTTGACCTGCTGGTCTTTTACCGCGACAACAAGATTCGCGTTGGTGATGATCTCGTCGTATTCCTTTTGCGCCGCGCCGGTGAGCAGTGTTTTCGTCTGCTCCACCTGCTGCGCGACGTTGTCCGGCGCATATCCGAACATCATTGTCGCCGCATGTGTTCCGGCTTCGAGCGACTCACCCCGGGCATCTTCGGTCAGCTTGGTGTCGCGGTAGTGCAGACCGGTAATTGTCGTGATGACCACGCCGGCAACAAGAATCACAACGGTCAGCACAGAGACCGTCCACCACCAGAATTTTCTCGACATGTCTACGTCACCCACTCGAAGTTGGTCAGCTTGAGTTGCCCGTTGATCCGGGTGATCTCGAGCTTCCAACGGAAGGTCTGCAACACGGTTTGCTGCTCGGCGACGTTGGGCTGGTTCATCTCCCAGCTCGACACCAGGATCACCGTTCCGGCATTGGGATCACTTTCGGTGACGGCCTCCGAGATGACGGTGCCCTTGGTGGAGACGTTCTCGGACTTGATCATGTTGACCGTCTGCGCCATCGACTGACTGGTCTGCTCCATGGCCTTGCCGCTGGTGCTGTCCTGGAAGGTCTTGATGGCGCCGTCGATGTTCTCTGCGTTCAGAGTTGTCAGGTTGGTGATCATCTGACTCGCGAACGCCGAATACTCGGCACGGAGGTCGTTGGTCTCGTCGATCTCGTTGGTCCCCTTGATGAACAAGACGGAGGCGACGACCATGCCCGAGATCAGGCCGATGGAGACGACCGCCGCCAGGACGACGCCCAGTCCACGCAGGTTGCCCCGCGTGCGGGGCGACCGACTCGTATCTGCCGGATCCTTGTCCCCCGCGCTGCCCCGACGTTTCCTCTTCCTGCGCAGATCCGTCGTGCGCCCACCACCGCGCCGATCGCGATAAGACACCCCGCGCGACACCGACGCCGTACCGAACGACTCCACCGCGGTGTCGGAGTCGATCTCGCCGGTATCGCCGGCATCGGATGCGCCGACCTCCGGTTCGGGCTTGTCGAGCGTCACCGGTGGATCCACCGGCGCGACAGCGATCGCCTTCGGCTTCGGCTTGCGGCCCAGCGGAGCCGACTTCACCGGTGTGCCGGTGGCTTTGCGGGCCTTGCCACTCGGTGCGCTGATGCTCCCCGACGACTCGGACACAGGGGTTGCGCCTTCTTGCGGTGGGCCCGCCGGGCGGCTGGCCCGACGACGTTGCGGTTTCTGCGGTGTCGGTTTCTGGTCGGTAGGTGTCTGGGCCGTCACTGAACGGTCCCCGTGATCAGGCTCTGCCATTGACTCTTGTCTTTCCTCTTTTCCCCGCTACCACCTGTACCAGATGTCCCGGATGACACCGCGGTTCCGGCGTTGTAGGTCTTGCCGTCCGGACCGATGTAGTCACCGCTGACAGGGTCGTAGCTGGTGGCGTAGACGGCGGGGCTTCCGTCGTCCGCGCCGGGTGTGCCGGACGTCAAAAAGCCTTGTGGCAGATCAACTCCCGGAAGCCCGTTCGGGAAGGGCACGTTCTCGCCTATCGGCACGTAGCCGGTTCGGCATTCGGCCGGGGTCGAAGCCCGGCGGCCCGGTATCTCCACGCACGGGAAGTTGCGGGTTCCACGGACCGCGACGTTGGAGTCCTGCGGCACGCGGCACAACAAACCGGGTGGAAGATCGCGAGGGGTCTGTACATCCGCACCACGATCCGGTGTGAAGGGCATGAAGCCGACGGTGCAGGTGCCCGGATCCTGGAACCCCAGCGCAAAGTCGACGTTGGCACCTTTGCGGTAGTCCTCGCTGTTGAGTGAGGTGATCAACGACGCGATCAACCGTGGGTAGATCACCACGATCTGTTGCAGGTTCGGATGGTAGATCGCCAACGTCCGGGAAACGGTGTTCAGATTCGAAAATAGCAGCGGCAGTGACTGATTCATCGAGGCGAACAGCTCTTGGCTCTGCTGCGCGACCCCTGGCCCCTTGTCCAGGATCCCCTGGATCTGCGGATCGTTCGCCCGGAGCTGATCGGTGACCTGGGCCAGATTTGCCGTCCAGGCCCGGATGTCGTCAACCGTCGCCGTCTGCGTCTCGAGCAGTGGGGCCGCCTGGTCGATGAGTTTGACGATGGCCTCGGAGTTCTTGTTGGCATCACCCACGAGCAGTGTCACCGAATCGAAAAGTCGTTGCAGGTCTTCACCGGTGCCGTTGAACGCGTTGAATGCCTCATCCATCACGCGGCGCAACTTCGTGTCCTGGATCTGCGCGAGCAGCGCATCGGCCTGATTTAGCAGTGTCCCGATCTCGACGGGCACCGTCCCGTTCTCGACCACCGAACCGTCTTCCAGATTGCCGGTTGATGGCGTCCCGGGGTCGGGTGTGAACTCGACGTACTGCTCACCGACGGCGGAGACACTGCGGACCGCGGCAGTCGAATTGTTCGGGATCTTGGTGTCGCTGTTGATCGACAGGGTTGCCAGGACACCCGTTTCGGTCAGCGCCACCGACTCGACCTTGCCGACATCCACACCGCGGAAGCTGACATTGCCGTTCTGATAGAGACCGCCGGTGCTGGGCAGATCCACCTTGACCGTGTACTCCCCGATCCCGACCATGCTGGGAACCCGGATATAGAAGACCGCCACGGCGACAATCGCGATGACCGTGATGATGGAAAAGATGATCAACTGCATGCGGACAAACGGTGTGATGCTCATGAGCCTCCCTCCGCGTTCGGCATCGGTGAGGGCTGATTGGTGTCGATCGGTACATCGGACTGCAGGGGACCGGTGAACGGATCAGCACCCTGGCCCGCCGCGCCGGCCGGAGCCCCGAGAAGCCCTTCAGGGCCGTAGAGCTGACTCTGCCCACCGAGACTGGCCAGCGCACCACGCTGCAAACGTCCGAACGTGAGGTCGAGGTTGATCTCACCGTTGAGGTAGTCGCCGCGGACGACCTGCGGGATGACCTCCTCGGCGAACGGGAAAGTCAGCAGGATGCCCAGCGATTGGGTCAGGGCCGGCCCGGTGGATTGCAGTTGGTCGAGCACCGGGACCAAATTGCTGACAATCACCCTGATGTCTTCCGAATTCGCTTGCAGAATGTCATCGGTGGTGCGGCTGAGGGTGCTCAGCGACGCCAAGGCATCGGTGAACTGAACTCGTTGATCCACCAGCAATGTCAGGATCTTCGGGGCGTCGGCCAGCGCCTTCTCCACCACCGGCGTCTGCGCGTTGATGCTCGCGGTCAACCGGTCCAGACCTTCCATGGCGAGAATGATGTTGTCCCGCTGCCCGTTCAGCTCGGCGACCAACGTGTTGAGGCGCGGAATCAACTTTTGCAGCACGTCTTCGCGACCGGCCATCGAATTGTTGAGCTCTTTGACGATGTCGCCGACCTGAGCCAGTCCACCGCCGTTGAGCACCACCGACAGCGAACTCAGTACCTGCTCGGTGGTCGGGTACGTGCACTCGGAAACCTGTTGTGCGGAGTTGATGTCGGGGATCGGCTCCTGGTTCTGCGGCTCCACGATGTTCGTCTGCTCCGGGCAGCTGGCGGCCGGGATCTCATCGCCCGGCTGCAGGGTTCCCGCATCGGCGTTCTCCGGCTGCACGATCTCCAGGTGCAACGACCCCAGCACACTGGTCATCCCGATCATCACATGCGAGCCGACCGGAACCTGTGTGCCCTTGTTGAGCCGCAGCGTCAACTGCGCTTTCCAGTCCTTCACCGAGATGGCGCCGACGCTGCCCACGGTGGCGTCGTCGATCATCACGGGAGCGTTCTGAACCAGGTTGGCGGCGTTGGGAATCGTGGTTGTCAATTCGTACGATCCGGGACCGGTCCCGTCGGCGCCGGGAATCGGCAACGAGTTGAGTCCATCGAATCCACAACCGGACGACAACAGCGCGGTGCTGATCGCGGCAGCGCCGATGATGTTGCGAGAAAAAGCCTTTCGCCTCGACGTGGTACTCATCAGCCCTCGCCTCCGAACGGCACCAGCAGCTGCGCCAGACCAGGGTTGGCATATTTGGCCCGGGTCGCGGCGTCCTGATCGCGAATACCCTGCTGCGCCCGGGCTTTCACACTCGGGTTCTGGTAGCTGATCTGGTCCGGGGTGGCGTTGATGCCCGATACCGGGTTGCTCAGGAACGGCGGGTAGTTCATGCCGATCGTCCCGAAGATCGGGGCCAGGACATCAACGCAATGTTCGACCAAGTCTTCCTGTTTCGGACGGGCGGCGCCGGCCATGGTGCCGCAGAGCAGGCTGACGAGGTTGCCGCCCATACCGAGCCCGAAGATGCCCGACAACGAACCCTGCAGCGGGTTGTAGATGTTGTAGAAATTCGACAACTGGGTCGGACCGGAATGCAGCAGACCCCGGATCTCTTCGTCTTTCTGGGCAAGCACATTGGTGGCACTGGCAAGCTGCCCGACCGAGTCGCTGAGCGTTGCCCCGTTGGTGTTGATGAAGGTCTGGACGTCGGTCAGCGCGGTGTCGAGGTTTGTCAGCGCACCACCCAGACTGTCGGTGTTGTCGGCCAGGACCTGAGTCACCGACGCGATGCGGCCGTTGAACTGCACCAGTTGCTCGTGGCTGTTCGACAGCGCCTCAGTCAGTGTCTGAAGGTTGCGGATCGACCGGAAGAGATCGTCGCTGCCGTGGGCGAGGGTGCCCGAGACATCCGACAGTTGCTGGATGGCCTGCCGGATCGCCGTGCCGTTGCCGTCGAGGTTCTGGTCGGCGACATCGACCGCTCGCGCCACCGATCCGGGGTCGGCGCCCTTCGGCCCGACTGCCTCGGACAGCCGACTCAGCTCTGCCTTGATTTCATCCCATTCCACCGGAACAGCTGTGCGTTCCATGGGTATGTCCCCACCACCGCCGAGGGTCGGGCCCCCCTCATACACCGGGGTCAACTGGACGAACCGTCCCGAGACAAGGGACTGCGCAACCACGATCGCCTGGACATCGCCTGGGAGCTTCTGCTTCCGATCGATCTTCAGTTCGACGCGAACATCGTTGTCCCGCGGGGTGATCGACCCCACCGAGCCGACGTCGACCCCTAGGATCTTTACCGCATCACCCTCGTAAAGTGCGTTCACGCTCGGGAAGTACGCGGTGTAGGTCTTGTAGTTGACCTTCTGATAACCGTAGTAGACGGCCCCGATCGCAACCACGGCCACGACGATGATCGCGATGGCCTGCCAGAACCTCTTGCCCAGTTTTCCCATCGCCATCACCCGGTCGGTCCGGTCGGATACGACGGAGCCGGCGCCGGCACGTTCGAGTCGGGTGAGTGCTCCATGTCGGGGCGCACGATGATCGTCGGTGGGATCTTGAACGCGTACTTGGTGAACGCCTCGAAGGCTTCGGGATACTTTTGCTGGAAGATCCGCATGAAAATCGCGGTGTAGTCACCGAACGTGGTGAGACCGACCAGCGACGAGAAGTACGGCCCGCTGGAGACCGCTTCACCCAACACGTTCGCATAGGGACCGAGTTCGTCCAGGGTCACGGCAAGGTTCTGCTGGTTGTCGTTCAGGATTGCGAGCACACCGTTCAGCTGATTGAGAACCGGTGTGAGCTGCGCATTGTTGTTGTTGATGAAAAGACTGATCTGCGCGGTGACGGCCTCGGTACCGGTGATCAACTGCCCCAATGCGACTCGGCGGGCCTGAACCTCTCCGAGCAGGGAG
Source organism: Williamsia faeni (assembly GCA_003202005.1). Lineage (GTDB taxonomy): Bacteria > Actinomycetota > Actinomycetes > Mycobacteriales > Mycobacteriaceae > Williamsia > Williamsia faeni. Next base: position 410,572 of record QJJF01000001.1, read on the forward strand.
TTCGCGTCGACGAGCAAGGTGTTGATCTGTCCGCTGCGCTTGGCCACCACATCGGTGACGCTGCCCGCGCGGTCGAGCAATTGCGATAACGACTCGTCGCGATCGGCAATCGCCTTGGACAACCGGGCCACCCCGTCGACGGCCGATCGTACCGATTCCGGCGTGTGGGAGAAGGTGTCCGACAAGGTGTTGAGAGCGGCGTTGAGCTGATCGGTGTCGGTTTGCTCAATCGTGTCGGTGGCGCCTTCGAGAGCGTCGGTCAACGAGTAGGGCGCCACGGTCTGCGCCACCGTGTCCCCTGGCTTCAGCTTTCCGGTGCCCCCGGGAACCAGTGTCAGGTTGCGGCGGCCCAGCACGGTCTCCGTCTTGATGATGGCCGTGCTGGCGTCTCCGACTCGGACCGTGTCTGCCATGTTGAAGGTGACCTTCGCCTTGGTGCCGTTGTCGGTGTCCGCCAGCGAGATTCCCTGAACGGTACCTACATTCACACCTGCGACAACCACGATGTCGCCGGTGGCCAGACCACCGGCATCGTCGAAGAGCGCGGTGTAGACACTGCCGTTGGACAGGAACGGGAGCTTGTCCATCTGCAGGGCCACGATCACCACCAGTGCAGCGATCACCACGCCGATGAAACCCACTCGGGCCCGGTCGGGTTCGCCGCGCTTGCGCCGCCTGGCCTCGTCGGCCTCGTCGCTCGCGGTGTGCTCACCCTTGAAAAGTGCAGCCATCACAGCGGATTACACCTCCCTCCGGGGTTGGTGTTCGGTCCGGTGGCATCGACCGACCGCCAGATGATCTCCTGCCCGTCGGGGCCGGTGAATATCAGGTTGACCTGGCAGAGCCAGATCTGCAGCCAGGCACCGTAACTGCCGAGGTTGGACAGCGCTTTGAAGTCCGACGGCAGACGGCCGAGCAGACCTCGTACGTAGGACTCACTCTTGAGTACCTCTTGTGACACCTGCCCGGTGGCAGTGATGAGCGACTGCAGATCGGACTGGTTCTCGGACAGGACGTCGTTGAGGTCGTTGGTCAGTTCGGAGGTGTTGGTGATGGCGTCACCGATCACGCCTCGCTGCGAATCGAGTCCTGAGATCAGCTTCTGCAACTGATCGAGCGACGTGTCCAGCCCCTTGTCGTCGGCCTCGAGGGTGCCCAATGTGGTGTTGAGGTTGTCGATGACCTGCCCGATCAGCTGATCGCGGTCAGCCAGCGAATCCGTGAAAGTCGCTGTGTTCTGGAGCAATTCGTTCAACGCCGGACCCTGCCCCTGGAAGACCTTGATCAGGGATGCGGTGAGTTCGTTGATCTGTTTCGGATCGAGTGTCCGGAACAGCGGCTTGAAGCCACCGAGGAGGTTGTCCAGATCCAGCGCCGGTTCGGTCTGCGTGATCGGAATCGACCCGTTGTCCTTCATCATCTCCGTCGGGTCGCCGGTGCCCTCTTGGAGTTCGAGAAACCGGTCGCCGGTGAGGTTCTCGTACCGGATCAGCGCCTTCACAGAGGATGGCAGCCGGTATTTCTCACTGACATCGAACTCGACGACTGCCTCGTTGTCGGGATTCAGGCCCACGGAACCGACTTTGCCGACCTCGACGCCGGCGATCCGAACCTTGCTGCCGGACTTCAATTGCGAGGCACTGGTGAACGTCGCTTTGTATCCGTAGCTCGAACCACTTCGGTACTGGCTGAACACGACCACCAGGCCGACGAAGATCAGCAGCATCACCACGGCGAATGACCCGAGTTTGAAGACGGTGGCGCGAAACGCGCGCTCTCTCGACACTGCCATCTCACACCTCCCCTTCTCTACCTGTTTCCGGCGGCCGGCTTGTTACCCATCGACTGATCCACCGGTGTTCCCTATCCACGCGGCGCCGGCCCGAACATCACATCGAACAGTTTGGACGGATCCAGTTTCGGCGTGGTCCTCGGTTGATACGGAAATGCCGCGTTGTCACCGACATAAAACCCGGCGTGCTCACGCGAACTCGGATCGCTGAGCCCGTATTCACAGGTGGGGGGGCCGTCCACGTTCACCTTCGGTAGATCCTCGGGATAGCGATATGGCTCTTTACCCGGGAGCAACCCCGCGTTGAGATGCACACGGGCGTCATCGATACCGAACACCGGAAGCGCCTTCTGTCCGGCACTGGCGGTGGCCGTGATGAAGCAGGCCAGACCCGGGGCCTGATAGCCGAGCAGTGCTGCGGTCGGGTTCAGATTCGCCAGGGTCGAGATGATGTCTGCCTTCGACGGTGCGATGACACCGTTGATGGTGTCGGCCATCCCGGTCACGTTCACCAGCAGCGCATCGAGATCGGACGACTTGTCCACCAACGTATTACCGGTGGCCGTGAAGTTGTCGACGATCTTCAGCAGATCGGGCATCACGTCCGCGTAGACATTGGTGACCACCGCTGCCGCCTCGATGTCCCGGCTGAGTTCGTCGAGATGCGGATTGACCTTGCCCAGCAGGACCGACAGATCGGCAAAACCCTGGCCGATCTGATCACCCCGGCCGACCAAGGCGGTATGAATCGCACCGATCGTCGCGTTGAGCTTCTCGGGCTGGACCGCCGCCAGCACGTCGACCAGACGCTGATAGAGCGTGTTCAGTTCGACCACAACGTGATCGGCCGCGATGGCCGACCCGCTGTGAAGCGTCTGGTCGCTGGGATCCTCGGGGATCTCGAGGTTGACCGATTTGGCACCGAAAACCGTGTTGGATTTGATATCTGCGTGAACGTTGGCCGGGATGTACTCGAGCTGGTCCGGATTCATGTTCAGGACCAGCTTCACACCGTCCGACGACTTGTTGATCTCCCCGACGCGACCGACCACGACACCACGCAACCGGACCTTGGCGTCCGGACTCATCACCAGTCCGGCCCGGTCTGCGGTCAGTGTCACCGGCACGGTGGTACCGAAGGAGCCGAGGAACTGCAGGGATGCCAGCGCACACACCAGTACCAGCGACAACACCATCACGGTGGCCGCGATCTTCTTCGCCCAAGCGGGACGTTCGGTTCTCTGTGACATGACCTACCCCGAGAGGTTGAACTTTCCGTCGACGCCGTAAATGGCCAGTGAGAGCAGCAGCGTGATCACGACGACCACCACCAGTGAGGCCCGCACCGCGTTTCCGACGGCGATACCGACACCCACCGGACCGCCCGACGCGTTGAACCCGTAGTAGGTGTGAATCATCATCACCGCCACCGCCATACAGATCGCCTGCACAAACGACCACAGGATGTCGGTGGGAATGAGGAACGTCGAGAAGTAGTGGTCGTACACACCTGGCGACTGACCGTAGATAAACGTCGTCGCGAAACGACTGGCAAGGAACGAGGCCACCGACGCGAGTGAGTACAGCGGGATGATCGCGATCAGACCCGCCACGATCCGGGTGCTGACGAGATACGGAATCGACTTGATCGCCATCGCCTCGAGCGCGTCGATCTCTTCACTGACGCGCATTGCGCCGAGCTGTGCCGTCGCACCGGCACCAATGGTTGCCGCCAAGCCGATTCCGGCGATGACCGGCACCGCGATTCGAACGTTGATGAATGCCGCGAAGAATCCGGTGAGTGACTCGACACCGATGTTCGACAGCGAGCTGTAGCCCTGAACGGCGATGGTGCCGCCGGTGAAAAGGGTGAGGAAACCGACGACGACCACGGTGCCGCCGATCAAGGCAAGCGCTCCCGAACCCATACTGATCTCGGCGATCAGCCGCAGCGTTTCCTTCTTGTACGCCCGCATCGCGCGCGGGATGTTGATGAGGCTGTCCCAGTAGAAGAACGCCTGGTCACCGATGCGGTCCCAGCCTGAATTGGCGCGCCTCAACGCGGTGCGCGTTGCGCGCAGCCGGACCGTGTGCGGAAGGATCATCAGCGCTTACCCTGCAGTCGCTTTGAGGCCGACCGCGGTGACCACGACATTCACGACGAACAGCGCCATGAACGAATAGACCACGGTCTCGTTGACGGCATCGCCCACGCCCTTGGCGCCACCGGCCACGTGTAGACCGCGGTAGCAGCCGACCAGGCCCGCGGCGAGGCCGAACAGTGCGGCCTTCACCATCGAGATCATCAGTTCCGGAAAGCCGGTCAGCAGAGTCAGGTTCGAGATGAACGCGCCCGGGTTCACGTCCTGCAGGTACACCGAGAACACGAAGCCACCACCGATACCGATGGTGCACACCAGGCTGTTGAGGAGGATCGCGACAAGCGTCGAGGCGATGACCCGGGGTACCACCAGGCGGTGGATGGGATCGATGCCGAGGACCTGCAGGGCGTCGATCTCTTCACGGATGGTGCGGGCACCGAGGTCGGCACAGATGGCGGTCGCGCCGGCACCGGCAACGATCAGCACCGTGACGATCGGGCCGATCTGTGTGATCGTGCCCAACGCGGCGCCGGCACCCGAGAGGTCCTGGGCACCGAGCTCGCGCAGCAGGATGTTGAGCGTGAAGCTGACGAGGACCGTGAACGGAATGGCGACGAGGACGGTCGGGACCATCGACACCCGCGCGATCGCCCACGACTGTTCGATGGTCTCTCGCCACTGAAACGGCGCCCGGAAGAGCTCGCGTGCGGCGCTGACGCTCATGGCGACAAAATCTCCGACGCTCTCGAACGGGCCTGCCAGTCTGCGGTTCACCAACTCTCCTTCAGCAAAAGACTTTCCCCGGACCCGACTGAGCTGTCTGATCATAACGTGTTCTAGTTCTGAATTTGGCGATTCCCACTAGTTGCCAACAGGAACTTTCCACTTGAGACGCCCCCCTACAGATTCCATATTGGAACACGTTCCACTTCTGGCCATGCCACTTCGCTCCCCACGGAGGCCTGCCAGTTTGACCGCGAACTTATCACACGTCCAGTTCACAAAATGGGCGGAATCGATGGACACACCGATGCCGAAATCGTTATCCGAACAGTGCTTTACCAGCAGAAAACGTGTCGGCGGGATCGCGGCCGACGAAGTATTCGGCCAGGCTCTTGGTGAGGTCGCCACGATCCCAGGCATCACCGCCGGCAACGAAGTCCTGCTCCACCGTCGGCGGCGCCATCAAGGTCACCTTGGGTCCGTAGACCACGAACACCTGTCCGTTGACGCCATCGGACTCCGGACCCGCCAGGAACTGCACCAGGGTGACGACGTGATCGGTGGACAGCGGATCAACCGCACCCTCGGGGGCATCCCCGAAAGTGCCCTCGGTCATCGCCGTCCGGGCGCGCGGGCAGATCGCGTTCGAACGCACGCCATAGGCTGCCAGGCCGCGCGCCGCGGTCAACGTCAACGAGGTGATCCCCGCCTTGGCCGCTCCATAGTTCGCCTGACCCACCGGACCGGACAGCCCCGCCTCGCTGGACGTGTTGATCAACCGGCCGAACACCGGCCCGCCGGCGGCCTTCGACTGCGACCGCCAGTACGCCGCCGCGTTGCGGCACATCAGGAAATGTCCGCGCAGATGAACCCGGATCACCAGGTCCCAATCGTCGTCGGACATGTTGAAAAGCATCTTGTCGCGGACCAGGCCCGCATTGTTCATCACCACATGCAGTCCGCCGTGTTGTTCGGTCGCGACTCGCATGATCTCGGTGGTTGTGGCCGCGTCGGAGATGTCGCCGGCCACGGGCACACCAACACCGCCGGCAGCCTCGATCTCGGCGAGCACATCGCTACGGTCGAGCGCACCGGCGAGGTCGTTGACGATCACCGTGGCGCCGAGGGCGCCCAGGCCGATCGCCTCGGCCCGGCCGAGTCCCGCTCCGGCACCGCTAACCACTGCCACCCGGCCTGCCAGGTCGGCCCCGGCCCCCGGATCTTGCTCGACCTTCGAAATCGCGCTCACAGATCCTCCACTCGATGTCACCAAACCGGCGAGGCCTGGGGCCCACGCCGGGTGCGTCGAGTCCAATGTAGAACGTGTTCTCGATTTGGGGCAACTACGGGGTCTGCGAACTCAGGGTCCGATATCCGGTGCGCCGCACTCGGCACACCGGATATCGCACGTCACTCCTCGACGGACAATGCCGACTTGGGGCAACTGCTGACCACCTGACGCATCTCCTCGCGCCGCTCTTCAGGAACGTCCTCTTTCAATATGACCAGGTAGTCGTCGTCATCGAGATCGAAGACATCCGGTGCCATGCCCACGCAGACACCGTTGGACTCACACAGGTCGAAATCAGCCTTGATCTTCATCGCCACGAGCTTCCTTCCCTTGCCGCCTGAGGCGGCCCCAGTATTGACGGACACCAACCAACACGTTAGAACGTGTTATAGAAGGGCTGCGACCGAAACCCCGGACACAACCCCGTCATGCCACCCGAAACCCTGGAGCACCGATGCGCATCGCTTACACGGACCAGCAGCAAGAGCTACGGCGCGAACTCCGGGCGTACTTCTCCCATTTGATCACGCCGGAACGCCGATTGGCACTGTCTTCCACCAGTGGAGAGGTCGGCGAAGGCAACGTCTATCGCGAGGTCGTGAGTCAGATGGGCCGCGACGGCTGGCTCGCACTCGGCTGGCCGAAAGAGTACGGCGGCCAGGAGCGGTCGATGATGGATCAGCTGATCTTCACCGACGAGGCAGCCATCGCCGGAGCACCTGTCCCGTTCCTCACGATCAACTCGGTGGCGCCGACGATCATGCATTTCGGCACCGCGGCGCAGAAGGCAAAGTACTTGCCCGCCATCGCATCCGGTGACGTCCACTTCGCGATCGGCTATTCCGAACCGGGTGCCGGCACCGACCTGGCGTCGCTGCGGACCTCCGCGGTCCGCGACGGCGACGACTTCGTCATCAACGGCCAGAAGATGTGGACCAGTCTGATCCAGTACGCCGACTACATCTGGCTTGCCTGCCGCACCGATCAGGAGGCGAAGAAACACAAGGGCATCTCGATGCTGATCGTGCCCACCGACGTCGAGGGCTTCTCATATACGCCGGTGCACACGATGTCGAGCGTCGACACCAGCGCCACCTACTACCAGGACGTACGGGTGCCGGCCGATTCGTTGGTGGGTGAATTGAACGGCGGCTGGCCACTGGTCACCAACCAACTCAACAACGAACGCGTCTCGCTGTGTAGCGCCGCTCCGATCCAGACCGCATTGCGCGAAACGATCGAGTGGGCCCAGAACACCAAGGATGCCCGCGGTGGGCGGGTCATCGATGCCGAATGGGTCCAGATGAATCTGGCCAGGGTCCACGCCAAGGTCGAGTTCCTGAAGTTGATCAACTGGAACATCGCCTCTGAAGCGACCGGCGGTGGGTCACCGTCGCCTGCCGATGCATCGGCAACCAAGGTGTTCGGCACCGAGTTCGCCACCGAGGCCTACCGGCTCCTGATGGAGGTCCTGGGACCGGCGGCCACCCTGCGGCCGGGCAGCCCGGGCGTCCACCTGCGGGGTCGTCTCGAACGCTTTCACCGATCATCGCTGATCCTGACCTTCGGCGGCGGTACCAACGAAGTCCAGCGGGACATCATTGCGATGCTCGCCCTGGGCCAACCCCCCGCCCGCCGCTGACTCGAGGACAAGGAACAACACCATGGATTTCCATCGCAGCGAGCAGAGCGCAGACCTGGCCGGTCTCACCCGCGACATCGCGACCAAGCTCGTCACCAGAGAACGACTCGAGACACTGGAACACCGCGGCAGCGCGCCCGGTGCCCACCAGGGCGACTTCGACCCTGACCTGTGGGCCCAGCTGGCCACCTCGGGACTCCTTGCCCTCGAACTCGAGGACGGCCTGACCGTCCTCGACAACACCGCTGTCGCAGAGGAATTGGGCCGGGCTCTGGCACTGGTCCCCTTCGGTCCGGTCGCCTTCGCTGCGGTCCCGGCCATCGCCCGCTTCGGCACCGACACGATCAAGCAACGGTGGCTCCAGGGGTTGTCCGACGGCACCTCGATCATCACCGTCGGTCTCGACGAGGACATCGCCGACGACCCGCTGTCCCCGGTTGCAAGCGCCACCGTCGACAACGACACGTGGACACTGGCCGGCGCGAAACTGAATGTGCCGTATGCCGAATACGCCCACGCCATCATCGTGAACGTCGCGGGTCCGCAGGGTGTGGCGGTGTTCATCGTGCCGACCGATCGCGACGGTCTGACCATCACCCCGACCCTGTCGACGGGTCAGGGACCCGGAGCTTTCGTCGAACTCGACGGCGTCCGCGTCACCGCCGACGACCGGCTCGGTGAGGTCGGGGCACCGGTGACCGAGTTCCTGCGCGACCGGATGACCCTCGCCCTGTGTGCCGAACAGACCGGCATCCTCGAACGAGCACTGGAACTGACCGCCGAATACGGCCGTGAGCGTGAACAATTCGACCGCAAGATCGGTTCGTTCCAGGCCGTCGCGCAGCGCCTCGCCGACGCATACATCGACGTCCGGGGTCTCAAACTCACCACGTTGCAGGCGGCCTGGCTGTTGTCCGAAGGCCTCGACGCGGGCAAAGAGCTGGCCACCGCGAAGTTCTGGGCGGCCGACGCCGGCCACCGGGTAGCGCACACCGCCGTCCACATCCACGGCGGCGTGGGCATCGATGTCGATCATCCGATTCATCGATACTTCCTGCGGGCCAAGCAGAACGAGTTCAACCTGGGGTCGGCACCGGTGCAGTTGCGGCGGATCGGTGCGGCCCTTGCCGCCGAACCCGCCTGAGGTGATGAGTACACCGAATCATGGCCTCCCGGCACCGGGGACGGTCGGCGCCTTGCTGGCACCGCTCCGCGAGACGACCGACTCCGGTCTCTACTTCGAAGACGAGTTCGTCTGCTGGCGTGACCATCTGAGGTTGTCGGCCACGCGGGCGGCGGCGCTGCGCGGGCTGATCGATCCGGACCGTCCGCGGCATGTGGCGCTGCTGCTCGAGAACATCCCCGAGTTCAGCTATCTGCTGGGGGCAGCCGTTCTGGGAGAGCTCGTCGTGGTCGGTCTGAACCCGACGCGCCGCGGTGCGGCTCTGGCCGCCGATATCGCCACCGCCGATTGCCAGGTCGTGATCGTCGAGAACTCCACGACGCATCTCCTCGACGACATCGACGGCGCTGACATCGAGATCTTCAATGTCGACGACCCGGGCTGGGAGCAGCTGCTCGCCCCGTACATCGATGTGGACCCCGAGTTCGGGTGCGGGAATCCCGAAGGGTTGCTGATGCTGATCTTCACCTCCGGTACCAGTGGCGACCCGAAGGCAGTCCAGTGCAGTCACCGGAAGCTCGCGGCGAGCGGGACGATGCTGTCGAAGCGGTTCGACCTGGGGCCCGAAGACGTTGTGTACCTGTCGATGCCGATGTTCCACTCCAACGCGATCATCGCCGGATGGATGGTGGCGATCGCGGGCGGTTCCTCGGTGGCCCTGCGCAGGAAGTTCTCGGCGGGCGCCTTCATCGATGACATCCGCCGATACCGCGCCACGTACGCAAATTATGTCGGCAAGCCGTTGTCGTATGTGCTGGCCACCCCGGCCCGTCCCGACGACACCGACAATCCACTGCGGATCCTGTACGGAAATGAGGCATCCGCGGCCGACATCGCCGCCACCACAACCCGATTCGATGTCCGGGTGGTCGACGGCTTCGGTTCCACCGAGGGTGGTGTCGCCATTGCCCGGACCCCGGATACGCCGCCGGAGGCACTCGGTCCGCTGGTCCCACCGAATCAGGTACGCAATCCCGAGACCGGCGAGGTCTGCGCCGTCGCCCGCTTCGACGGGTCCGGGCGGCTCGTCAACGCCGACGAGGCCGTCGGGGAAATAGTCAACAGTTCCGGCGGTGGCCTGTTCACCGGCTACTACCGCAATCCGCAGGCCGACGCCGAACGGATGCGGGGCGGCATCTACCACAGCGGCGATCTCGGCTACGTCGACGACCGGGGATACGTGTATTTCGCCGGGCGCCTGGGTGATTGGGTTCGGGTCGACGGCGAGAACATGGGCACCGGACCCATCGAGCGAGTGCTGCTTCGGCACCCGTCGATCACGATGGCAGCGGTCTACGGCGTCCGCGCCGACGTCGGCGACGAATTGGCCGCGGCTCTCGTCGCCCGCGACCTGAGCGCCGAACAGCTGACGAGTTTCCTGGCCGCACAACCGGATCTGGGTCCCAAGCAGTGGCCCACTTCCATCCGGGTGGTCGCCGACCTGCCCCGAACCGACACGTTCAAGATCCTCAAACGCACCCTTGCCGCTGATACCACCAGCCCGACCTGGGTCCGCCCCGACCGCACCCTGGAGTATGTCCCCGCCCCCAGCGTCCCCTGACTGCCCGAACCCGATGATGTGCCCTTATTGCGTTGCTCACCTGGGCTTTTGTTCGCAAGAAGGGCACATCATCGGGTTTGGGGGTCAGCTTCGGTTGACCCGGGCCAGATATTTGGCGCGTTCGGCTTCGTCGAACTCCATGAACATGGTGTCGAAGGCGAAGTATTTGCCGTACAGGTTCTTCATGAACCGCGGTGTCACCATCCAGCCGAGGACGGACATGCTCTGGCGCGGGATCACCACGCGGTCACGGTTCAGTTCGATGCTCCGGACGATCTCGCGCGCAACGTCATCGGGCTCGATGGGCGGCATCATCTTGGTGGTCTGGAGCCCATCGATGAGTCCGGTCTTGGTGAAGTTCGGCATCACCGCGAGCACGCGCACACCGCTGGGCTTCAGTTCACCGTCCAGCGCCTCTGAAAACGCGATCACGCCGGCCTTGGCGGCACTGTAGATGCTCAGTCCGGGAAGGGGAACGAGTCCGGCGACCGACGAGACGTTCAGGATCTGGCCGGAACCCCGGGCCACCATGCGCCGGGCGGCAAGTCGAGTGCCCCGCACCACCGCGAGCAGATCGATCTCGAAGTTGCGGGCGATGACCGCATCGGAGAAGTCGAGGAACGGGCCGGTCGGCATGATCCCCGCGTTGTTGATCAGCACGTCGAACTTGCCGAACTCGGCATCGACGCGATCGAGGAAGGCAGCAAAGGATTCGTCGCTGGTGACGTCGAGCGGATAGCCTTCGCACCCCAGATTGGCCGCAGCCTTGGCAACAACCTCTTCATCGATGTCACCGAGCACCACCTTCGCGCCCTTGCCGTGCAGCTTGGCCGCCGTTGCCAGCCCGATACCGCGTGCACCACCGGTGATCACAATGACCTTGTCCTGCAACGAGATCGCGGTACCCCTACGGCTCCGAACCACTGCTCTGAAGTTTCCAGCCGTCCCCATTTGATCCCTCACTTCATCTGCTTGCGGCCACGATCGATGACCGATTCACGCGCCTGCGCCACCGAGGCCGGATCGAACTGCGCCATCCAGGCGGCGGAATGCGTTGCCTCGACGTCGAGTTCCGGTCCGAGCCCCTGCTGTTGGGCCTCACGATAGGAGGTGAGCAATGCGGAGACGGCCTTCGTGTTGTTGCCGCCGATGTCGGCGGCCAGAGCCAGCGCGGTCGGCAGGAGTTCTTCGTGGGCGACGACCTCGGTCACCAAACCGACCCGCAGCGCGGTCTGGGCGTCAACGAAGTTGCCGCTCATACTCATCCGCCGGGCAAAGCCCCAACCGACCGCGGCCGGCAGGCGTCCGGTCAGACCCCAGGCCGGGACCATCCCCACGCGCGCATGGGTGTCGGCGAAGCGGGCCCGATCCGAGGCGATGAGGAAGTCGCAGGCCAGTGCGAGTTCCAGACCGCCGGTGACCGTGGCCCCGTTGATCGCACCGATGACCGGTTTTCTCAGCGGGACCCAGGGGTAGCCGGTGGGCGGACCCGCGACGCTGATATCGTCCCAGCCGCCTTCGGAACCGAGCGCCTTCAGGTCGACACCGGCCGAGAAAGCCGGGTCCGAACCGGTCAGCACCACCGCGCCCACCGAATCGTCGGCATCCGCGTCCGCCAGTGCGGCGCGCAGCTGCGTGATGACCCCTCTGGTCAAGGCATTCCGTGCTTCCGGACGGTGGAGTGTGACCACTGCGGTGGCACCCGCGTCGGTCTCGATCCGCGCCCTGAGCACCACATCTTCACGATCGGTCATACCCCGTACCTCCTACGCCCCGAAATCCCCCGACGGCTGTGACCATATCTGATCACAGCCGTCGGCAAAAAGGGTTGACGGGTCCCTATCGGGCCTTCTGCATCCGCTCCACGGCCACGTCGTACTCACTGACCAGGTCGTCGATCAGGTCCGCGGTGGGAGTGATGGCGTTCATCCGCCCGACGATCTGCCCGGCCGGCATCGCCACGACCCCCGGATCGTCGGCAGCCGAGATCCGGGCGTGGGCCTCGGCTACCAGGATGTTCTGCAACGGCATCGGCAACGCCTCGGGAGCGCCGGGGGCGTCCCACGCATCGGTCCACTTGGTCTTGAGCAGCCGGGCCGGCTTACCCGAATAGATCCGTCGCCGTACGGTGTCCCGCGAGGTGGCGTTCAGGATCGCCTGCTGTATCACCGACGGACCGGCACCCCGGACACCGAGCTGGTATTCGGCGGCGGTGAGCCAGTAGGTACCCATCCAGACCCCGCTGGTGCCCATGGCCAGTGCGGCAGCGATCTGACGACCGCTGCCGACCCCTCCGGCCGCCAGCACATGCGCGGAATCCCCCACCGCATCAACAATTTCCGGCCACAGGATCATCGACGTGACCTCACCGGTGTGACCGCCGGCCTCGTAACCCTGCGCGATCACCAGGTCGACACCGGCGGCAACATGGCGCAGCGCATGTTCTTTGGCGCCGGCCAAGGCCGCGACCTTCACTCCGTGCGAGTGGACGTTGGCGATCACGTCATCCGGCGGCGAACCGAGCGCGTTGGCGATGAGTTTGATCTGACCGTACTTGTCGGCGTGGGTCATCGACACATCGACGTGGGATCGGGCCACCGAATGCAGCCATCCCAGAACACCGGCGTTGACCCGATCGCCGTCGGGCAGCGGCGGTACACCGAGATCGTCGAGGGTGCGCTCGACGAATGCACGGTGTTCCGGCGGGATCATCGCGTCGAGGTCGATCTGCGAGCCCTCGGTCGGGATCTTCGCGGGCATCACCACATCCACGCCGAACGGTTTGCCGTCGGTGTTCTCGCGCATCCAGTCGAGGGTGGCGTCGAGTTCCTCCGCCTCGTTGAACCGGACGCAGCCCAGGACACCGAGACCACCGGCCCGGCTGATCGCCGCGGCCACATGCTCGGAGGGGGTGAACCCGAATATCGGGTATTGGATTCCGAACTCGTCGGACAGTGAAGTACGCACTGGCGTCAGGCCTTTCGTGAGCTGGTTGTCAGGTTTTCATCGGCGGGCCGGGAAGCCGCGATCTCTGCGCCCCATCGGTAATTCGGTTTGCCCGCCGGCGAGCGCTTGATCTCGTCGACAAACCACACCGACCGCGGGCACTTGTAGCCGGCGATGTCGCGGCGGGCGACCTCGTTGATGTCGGCGAGTAGCGGCCGGGCTCCGTCGCGGGTGGCTATCACAGCGGCAACCCGCTGGCCGTACCGCTCGTCGGGGACTCCGACCACCACGGTGTCGAAGACGTCCGGGTGTCCTTTGAGCGCGGACTCGACCTCTTCGGGGTGGATCTTCTCGCCACCGGAGTTGATGCACACCGACCCGCGGCCGAGCATGGTCACGGTGCCGTCGTCCTCGACCCGCGCCTGGTCACCGGGGATCGAGTAACGAATTCCGTTGAACTCCCTGAAGGTTTTGTCGGTCTTGACCGGATCGTTGTAGTACCGCAGTGGGATGTTGCCGGTCCGGGCCAGGATGCCCACCTCACCGGAACCGGGTTCGATGATCGAACCATCCTCGCGCAGAACAACTGTGGATCGATCCTTGTTGACCCGCGGGCCGCCGCCGGTATGCGCGGCGCCCTTGGAGATCACGCCCATTCCCGAGAAGCCCGTCTCCGACGAACCGATGGCGTCGATGATGACCGCGTTCGGGAACTTCTCGACGAACTGGTCTTTCACGCTGGCCGAGAACAACGCGGCGGAGGACGCCACCGAGTACACCGAACCGAGGTCGTAGTCCTTCTCCTGCAACGCGTCGATCATCGGGCGCCCCATGGCATCTCCGGTGATGAAGATGACGTTCACCTGGTGCCGCTCGACGATCTCCCAGGTCTGATGAGCCCCGAACTCGGGATAGACGATGGCCTTGCCCCCGGCGAACAGTGCCTGGAACACCGCCCACTGCGAGCCGCCGTGGATGAACGGGGGAATCGGGAACCGAACCAGCTGACCGCCCTCGGCCCCGCTCTTGGCGAGCTGCCACTCATCGGACAGGGGTTCCCCGGTGTTGAAGTCGATGCCGCCACCGAGGACCCGGAACACGTCCTCCTGCCGCCACACCACACCTTTCGGATTCCCGGTGGTGCCGCCGGTGTAGAGCATGTAGACGTCGTCATCGGAGCGCGGTCCGAAGTCGCGCTGCGTGCCGCCGTCGGCGACCGCCTCTTCGTAGGGCACCCCGTTGATACCGGAGGAGTCCAGATCCGAGCCGTCCTCGATGACGATCACCGACTGCAGCTTGGGTGCTTTCGGTAACACGTTCGCGACCTTGTCGACGTACTGCCGCTCGACGATCAGTGCGACCATGTCCGAATCGGTGAAGATGTGTTCGAGTTCGCTCTCGACGTAGCGGAAGTTGACGTTGACCATCACGGCACGGGCCTTGAAGATCGCCACCATCGATTCGACGGCCTCAATACCGTTTCTGCTGTACAGACCGACCGAGTCACCTGGCGCGACCCCCAGCTTCCGCAGTGTGTGCGCCAGGCCGTTGGCCCGTTGGTCGAGTTCGGTGTAGGTCTCGCTGCGCCCGTCTGTTTCCAGCGCCACCCGGTCGCCCATCAAGTCGACGGCGTGCTCGATGAGATCGGCAATGTTGTAAGCCATACCCACAAAACTAGAACGTGTTACCGTTTGATGGCAAGGCCCCCAGAGATACAGGTCACAGGCGCCCGCGGGCGCCCTGCCATGCGAGAAATCAGGAGCACATCATGTCGGACGCTGCCCCCCACTGTCTTGTCGAGAAGCGCGGGCACACGTTGATCGTGACGATGAATCGTCCCGAGGCACGCAACGCCCTCTCGAGCGACATGCTCGCGATCATGAACCAGGCCTGGGATCAGGTCGATTCGGATCCCGACATCCGCGTGGCGATCCTCACCGGCGCCGGCGGCTACTTCTGCGCGGGCGCCGACCTGAAGAGCATGAACAAAAAGGCTCCCGGCGACTCCTTCAAGAAGGGCGGCTTCGACCCGACGATGCTCGACGCCCTCCTCAAGGGCCGCCGCCTGACCAAGCCCCTGATCGCCGCCGTGGAGGGACCTGCCATCGCCGGCGGTACCGAGATCTTGCAGGGCACCGACATCCGGGTTGCCGGTCAGAGTGCGAAATTCGGTGTGTCCGAGGCCAAGTGGGGGCTGTACCCACTGGGCGGATCGGCCGTCCGGCTGGTTCGCCAGATCCCGTACACCGTCGCCGCCGACATCCTGCTCACCGGACGCCACATCACCGCAGCCGAAGCGCTCGATTACGGCCTCATCGGGCACGTGGTCGCCGACGGGACAGCCCTGGACAAGGCGCTCGAGCTCGCCGATCAGATCTCGGCGAATGGTCCGATCGCGGTCCAGGCGATCCTCAAGACCATCCGGGACACCGAGGGCATGCACGAGCAGGACGCATTCAAGATCGACGCCGACCAAGGCATCAAGGTCTTCGTCAGCGACGACGCCAAGATCGGTCCAAAAGCCTTTGCGGAGAAGCAGACCCCCGAGTTCACCGGCAAATAGGACAGCGACCTTCAGGCCATGGGCGTGCCGTAACACAGAAATCCGGCCACGGTCTCGACGGTCGCCTCCACATCGAGCTCGGCGGTGTTGTCGAGCATCCGTGGCAGGACGGCGCCGAGGAGGCACGACACCATCGCCTCTCCGGCGAACTCGATGTCGAGGTCCTCGCGGAGGTAGCCGTCCGCGATTCCTTGCCGGAAATACTGTCCACACAACTGACCGAATCGAACGTAGCCCTCGGTCAGCAACCCGAGCGATGCGTCGTCGACACCGGGGGCTTCCATCACCACGAACGCCAGCACATCGGGGCGCTCGTTGACGTGGTCGACGAGCCTGCGGACCAGTGACTCCATCGCGCCGGCGAACTCAGTCGCGTCGCTTGGGCCCGGGCGATGCAACTCGGCGAGGGCGGTGAGCTCGGCGAGTTCGCGTTCGAGAACTGCAACGAGCGCATCCCGCTTGTTGTCGAAGTAGTTGTAGAACGTGCCGTGGCTGCATCCGATCCGGGCCACGATCTCGGCGACTCCCACAGCGCTGTAACCATTTTCGATGAACGTCTGCAGAGCGGCATCCAGCAGCTGGCCACGGCGGATCCGGGTCCGCCGGGTGTCCGAGCGAGTTGTTGGCTGGCCCATCACTCCCTATCGTTTCCCGGCAGGACGCTTCATCGTTCCATGGAACGCCAGGTCCATTGCCCCGCCGACGAAGCGCGCGCGTTTCTCCGGATCGTTCTCTCCGCGCAGCGCCATGACGAGTCCGGGCAGCACCAGCATCATGAGCAGGCGGGCAACGATCTGCCGTTGTGGCTCGCCCAGCGCGCACCATTCCTTCTCCACCGCCCGTTCCAGCGCCTTGACCATGAGCGAATTGATCAGGGACTCGATCCCGACCACCCGCGCCTTGAGCTGTTTGTCAATTGCACTGGACTGGACACCGATCAGCTTGAGCATCGCCGGGTCATCGTCGACCAGGCGATTGAGCCGGTCGCCGATGACCCGGACGTGCGCCGCCATCTCCGGCGGCGTCGCGGGGTCGGCGGCCAGCAATTCGTAGGGATCGATCGTGGCGAATATCCGCTCGACCGCCCAGTCGAAGACCAAATCGAGCAGTTCCCGCTTGCTGTTCACATAGCGGTAGACGGTGCCCTGACCCATCCCTGCCCGTTGCGCGATCTCCGCGATACTCGTTCCGTCGTAACCCTTTTCCGTGAGCACATCGAAGGCGGCCTCGACGATCTGGGTACGGCGTTGATCGGCAAGCCCCACAACCTTGGGGCGTCCACGACCTCGGTGTACGGGAACGTCGGAGGTCATTGCCGGATGATCACCCTCAAATGACACGGCTGGCGAGGAAACCCAGGTACCCCACCAGACCGATGTAGCCGAATCTGCGGGTCCGCTTGTTCGCGATTGCCAGGCCGATCAGGGTCTCGGATGCACCATTCGTATAGGTCCAGCGGGTGGTGTTCTCCGGAAACGCCGGCTTGGTGATCGGCTCGAACAGCTTGGGGCTGACGAAGTGCGCAATCCCGGTCGCTGCAAGCCCGAGCCCTGCCACTGTCAGCAGGACCCCCTCACGTGGCGCGGCCTCAGTGCGTGGCGCGGCGGCAACGACATCTTGTTCCAGAGCGTTTGACATTCTTCACCTTTCGTTGGGTCCAACACTATCGAAGCCTTTGCCCGAGCGAACTCTGTCCGAGTCAGGGATTCTCGATTCGCCCGGCAATCCGATTGGCGCACTCCGGAATTCGTAGTCGCCCAGGCAGACGTTGCGACTCTCCCGGCGGGCCTCGAACAGGCTGGTCGGCCGGATATACGGCATGTCGCCCTGGGAGTTCACGTAGTAGGTGCGCAAATTCTTGTTCAACGTGCCGAAGTAGTACGCGATATTCGCCCCCTGCTCGCGCACTTTTCTGTGATATCTCTCGTGGGCCAGTTGCGACACCTCGGCGACGACGTACCCTGACCGGCGTGCATGATCGATCACATTGACCGCATGACCTGACGAAATCTCCACCAACTCATGCCATCCGGTGCCGATCCACGAATACGGACCGACGAGCATCCACCGGTTCGGCAGTTTCGGCACCGCCACGGACTGGTATGCCTGCAGGCGCTGCGTGTTGTAGAAGTCGGCGAGGTCGAAGTGGTCGCGGCCGACAACCGCACCCCGGCGGTAGCTCTCGGGGTCGGAAAAGAGTTCGTATCCGGTCGCCAGGACAATCGCATCGACATCCCGCTCGACTCCGTCCGCGGTTCGGATCCCGTGCGGTGTCACCCCGGTGATGGCACTGGTGACCAATTCAACGTTGTCCCGATTGAAGTTCGCGACGTAGTCGTTCGAGAGGGTCGGACGTTTCCCGAACACCCCATACGCCGGCGCCAACCGCGACCGCGTCTGTTTGTCCCTCACGATCGCTCGGAGATATGTCCGGTATAGCGCCCGTCCGAGCACATCGAAAACCCTTGCACCAGGCCGGAACAGCGCCCTCGGTGTCTGGTAGACGATGCGCAGCAAGGTCTCGATGACGACGTTTGAGAAGAACGCAAGTGAGGCCCCGACACCGGGCATCCGCAAACCCCGCTGCATCCACGGCTTCATCGGCATATCCGGTTTCGGCAGACACCAGACGGGCGTGCGCTGAAACACCCAAAGGTGCTGTACCACCGGCGCTATCGACGGCGAGATCTGCACCGAACTCGCGCCGGTGCCGATCACCGCCACCCGCTTGCCGGACAGGTCGTAGTCATGATTCCAGTTGTCGGGCCGCAGGATCTCGCCCCGGAAATCACCGAGACCGTCGATACCGGGATCGGCCTTTGCCTGGATGTACGCGCCGATGGCGGAGATGACAAACCGACCGGTGATCACCCCATGACCGTCGGTGTGGATCTCCCACCAGTTGTTCGTCTCATCCCAGACCTCGCGGACGACACGCACCCCGAACCGGGTCCGCGAACCGAGTTGAAATTCGGCTGCGACATCCCGGTGGTAGGCCAGCACCTCGGCACCTCGGGGGAACATCCGACTCCAGTCGGGGTTCTTCCGGAACGAGTACTGGTAGCAAAACCCCGGAACATCCACACCCAGCCCCGGATAGTGATTGTCGCGCCAGCTTCCCCCGAAACCGTCACCTCGATCGAGGATCTGAAAGTCCTCGATTCCGCGCTTGACCAGCTGAGCTCCGGCGCAGATACCACCTGGACCTGCGCCGATGATGATCACTTCATAGTCGGGCCGATTCATGCCCACCCCTCCGTCACATCCCCTATTTAATAGACTGACACATCAGTTTTGTGAAGTCGAGAGGTATCCGGGCGGCCGCGGACCGCGACGACACCCCTGAAATCTGTTCAATAGGCGGCTGCCGAGGGCAAATAGCCCTCTGCGGCCGCCTACCGAACAGGTTTCAGGGTGCGTCAGGCGCAGGCCCAGATTTAGAACACGTTCGCCCTAGACCAGGGCACCGAGCCGGGTGATCTGATCGGGGTTCCGGTTGGTCACCATCAGCATGGTGACCCCGGCCTGCTCCCACCGTTTGATCTGGCGTCGCACCTCGTCCTCGTCGCCCACGATCATGGTCTCCAGGACCATCTCGTCGGGTACCGCCGCAACGGCTTCCTCTTTGCGCCCCGACAGGAACTTCTCACCGATCTCGCGAACCACGTCGCCGTACCCCATCCGGGTGTAGACCTCCGCGTGGAAGTTCTGGCCCTTCGCACCCATCCCGCCGACATAGAGGGCCGTCGACGGACGGTAGGCGTCGACGACCGAGGCGACGTTGTCGGTGATCTCGACCTGAACCGTCGCAGCCACCTCGAAGGTGTCGCGAGTACGCCGCGCCCCCGGCCGGGCGAAGCCTTCGGCGAGCCACGATTCGTACATATCCGCGAGCCGCGGCGTGTAGTAGATCGCCAGCCATCCGTCGGCGATCTCGGCGGTCAGCGCGACGTTCTTCGGGCCCTCCGCACCGAGCCAGATGGGCAGGTCAGCGCGGAGCGGATGGGTGATCGGCTTGAGCGATTTGCCGAGCCCGGTCGACCCGGCGGCGTCCTGCGGATAGGGCAACGGATAGTGCTGGCCGGCGTTCGCCACCCGCTCTTCGCGGGCCAGCACATCCCGGATCACCTGAACGTATTCGCGGGTCCGCGCGAGCGGCTTGGCAAACGGCTGGCCGTACCAGCCCTCGACGACCTGAGGGCCCGATACCCCCAGCCCGAGAATGTGCCGGCCGCCGGACAGATGGTCGAGGGTCAGTGCCGCCATCGCCGCCGATGTCGGGGGCCGCGCCGACAGCTGCGCGATACCGGTCCCGAGCTTGATCGTCGACGTCTGCGACCCCCACCACGCCAGTGGCGTGTAGGCGTCGGACCCCCACGATTCGGCGGTGAACACGGCCTCGTACCCCGCGGCTTCGGCGGCGGCGATCAAAGCCGGCGCATCGGGGATCGGTGAAGCGCCCCAGTACCCCAATTGCAGACCGAGCTTCATGCCTGACGACCTCCCGTTCGAGCTAGTCCTTGCGCGACAATCTAGAACCTGTTCTACTCGATTCTGTGAGCGTGAGCCAGATATCCGCAGGATTTGCCGCCGTAGTCGCACCGATCGAGAACCCCGACGACCCAGTTCTGTCCGCACCATTGCACAACGCCTTCGATTACACCCGCTCGCTCGGGCCGGTCCTGGGACGTTTTGCACTGGGGCTTCTGGACGGCAAAGTCATCGGGGGCCGAAGTGCCGACGGAACCGTCTACGTCCCCCCGGTCGAGTTCGACCCCGTCACCCGCAGTCAGATCGACGACTTCGTGGAGGTGTCATCCGTCGGCACCGTCACGTCGTGGACCTGGATGGCACAGCCCATCGAGGGACAACCACTGTCGACGCCGTTCGCGTGGGCCCTGATCAAGCTGGACGGCGCTGACACCGCGCTGCTGCACGCCGTCGCGGCGGACGGGCCGGGCGATCTGAGCACCGGAGCCCGCGTGCACGCGGTGTGGAAGTCCGAGCGCACCGGCCGGATCGACGACATCGACCACTTCGCACTCGGTGATACGCCGGAACCGGCGTCTCCCAACAGCGCCGAGCCGTCGGACAAACACGGCGTGATGATCACCACGCCGATCGAGTTGACCATCGACCACACCGCGTCCATCGAGGAGACCTGGTATCTCCAGGGCCTCAAGGAGGGCAAGCTCTACGGCGGACGCACCGGTGCGGGTGCGCCGGTGTATTTCCCGCCCCGCGGTGCCGACCCAACCAATGGCCATCCGACCGGAGAGAAGGTCGAACTCTCCGACAAGGGCGTGGTGACCACGTTCTGCATCGTCAACGTCCCGTTCCTCGGGCAGCAGATCAAACCGCCGTATGTGGCGGCCTATGTCCTGCTCGACGGCTCCGACATCCCGTTCCTGCACCTCATCCTCGAAACAGAGGCGGCCGACGTGCACATGGGAATGCGGGTCGAGGCCGTCTGGCGCCCCCGCGAGGAGTGGGACCACACATTACGCAACATCAGCCATTTCCGTCCGTCGGGTGAGCCCGACGCCGACTACGACTCCTACAAGGATCACCTGTGACCAGCACCTATCAGCAGTTGCCGCCGATCGCTGTCATCGGCTTTGCGCACAGCCCCCATGTTGACGAGACCTTTGGCACCACCAACGGCGTCGAGATGTTGGTGCCCTGCTTCCAGAAGCTCTACGCCGACCTCGGGATCAGCCGCACCGACATCGACTTCTGGTGCTCGGGGTCCTCGGATTACCTTGCCGGGCGCGCCTTTTCGTTCATCTCGGCGATCGACTCCATCGGGGCGGTGCCTCCGATCAACGAATCGCATGTCGAGATGGATGCCGCCTGGGCGCTCTACGAGGCCTGGGTGAAGATCGCCACCGGCGAGGTGGACGTTGCACTCGCCTACGGGTTCGGAAAGCCGTCGGCCTCCAACACCGATCAGGTGCTGGCCCTGCAGACCGATCCGCACACCGTCGCCCCGCTGTGGCCCGACGCCCGGTCGCTGGCCGCGCTGCAGGCCCGGGCCGGCCTCGACTCCGGCGCGTGGACCGAAGCCGACATGGCAGCGGTCGCCGCCCGGCATACGGGCGCCTCGGTCGATGAACTGCTCAAGTCCGACTACGTCGCCGATCCCCTTCGCGCCCATGATGTCTGCCGCTACACCGACGGTGCCGCCGCGATCATCCTGGCCAGCGAACACCGGGCCCGGCAGCTGGTCGCTCGGCCGGCGTGGATCACCGGTTGGGACCATCGCATCGACACCCCCAACTTCGGCGCCCGCGATCTGACGAAGTCCCCGTCGACGAGGCTGGCCGGTGACACCGTGCTCGGCAACAATCGCAAGGTCGACGTCGCCGAGCTCCACGCGCCGTACAGCCATCAGGAACTGATCCTGAAGTCCGAACTCGGACTGGATGATTCGGTGATCATCAATCCCTCCGGCGGAGCGCTGGCGGCCAATCCGCTGTTCTCGGCCGGACTCGAACGCATCGGCTTCGCCGCCACCACCATTCTGGGCGGAAATGCCGACACCGCACTGGCACATGCCACCAGCGGTCCGCTGTTACAGCAGAACATGATCGTCAGCCTCGCCGGAGGCGATCCTCGTTCATTGAAAGGCGAAAACTGATGGGGCGCTATCGTGCTGCGGTGCTCGGCACCGGGCAGACCAAATACGTTGCCAAACGCCATGACGTGTCGATGGCCGGCCTCTGCCGGGAAGCCATCGACAAAGCGCTGGCAGATGCCCAGGTGTCGATGGACGACATCGACGCCATCGTGATCGGCAAGGCACCCGACCTGTTCGAGGGCACGATGATGCCCGAACTCGCGCTCGCGCAATCGATCGGCGCCGAGGGCAAGCGGCTGATCCGGGTCCACACGGCCGGATCCGTAGGTGGTTCGACCGCAAACGTCGGGGCCTCGCTGGTCACCTCCGGCGTGCACCGCCGCGTGCTGGCGATCGCATGGGAGAAGCAGTCGGAGTCGAATGCCATGTGGGCGTTGTCGATTCCGGTTCCCTTCACGATGCCGGTCGGCGCCGGCGCCGGTGGCTTCTTCGCCCCGCACATCCGCTCGTACATCCGCCGTTCCGGCGCCCCCGACCACATCGGCGCCATCGTCGCCGCCAAGGATCGTCAGAACGGCGCCCGCAATCCCCTCGCGCATCTCCACCAGCCCGACCTCACCGTCGAAAAGGTGATGAGCTCGCAGATGTTGTGGGATCCCATCCGCTACGACGAGACCTGCCCGTCGTCGGACGGCGCCTGCGCGGTGGTCATCGGCGACGAGGAGACCGCTGACAACGCAGTGGCCCAGGGCATTCCGGTGGCATGGATCCACGCCTCGGCGATGCGCACCGAACCGCTGTCCTACTCCCACCGCGACACCGTCAGCCCTCAGGCCGGGCGGGATGCCGCCGCGGCGCTGTGGAAGGCCGGTGGGATCTCCAATCCGCTCGAAGAGATCGATGTCGCCGAGATCTACGTGCCCTTCTCGTGGTTCGAACCGATGTGGCTCGAGAACCTGGGCTTCACACCCGAAGGCGAGGGCTGGAAGCTGACCGAGTCCGGGGGCACCGCCATCGGCGGGAAACTGCCGGTCAATCCGTCCGGCGGAGTGTTGTCGTCGAATCCGATCGGCGCCTCCGGCATGATCCGATTCGCCGAGGCCGCCATCCAGGTCCAGGGCAAAGCCGGCGATCACCAGGTGCCCGGCGCGCGCAAGGCGCTCGGTCACGCATACGGTGGAGGTTCGCAGTACTTTTCGATGTGGCTTGTCGGCTCCGACAAGCCCACGCACTGATACAACCATCGTGACAACCACGGAGACGATGCTGACTCACATGACGGAGACATCATGACCAAGGCAGAACCGGCCTACATGAATATCGACCGCGCCAACAATCCCGCAGTGGTCGCGGGCCGGCTGTCCCGCGAATACGTGGGCTCCCGAAACAAGGCGGCGTGGGTGAACCTATTCGCCGAAGACGGGATCGTTCAAGACCCGGTCGGCCCCTCGATGTTCGACGAAGAAGGCATCGGCTTCACCGGCCACGATCGCATCGGCCAGTTCTGGGACATGTCGATCGCTGCCACCGAACAGATCGAGTTCATCTTCGACGAAGAGGTCATCTGCGGCAACGAGGTCGCGTACATCGGAAAAATCGTCTCCCACATCTCGGGCCACGTATCCGAGGCCCGGGGTGTCTTCACCTACCGCGCCAATCCTGACGGCAAACTTGCTGCGCTACGGGCGTTCTGGGAAGTCGAGAAGACGATCAACTCGATGCGCAAAGCCTGACCCACCCTCCGTCGAGCGTGCCGAAACCGCCGCCCAGCGTGCCGAAACCGCCGCCGTCGAGCGTGCCCATATCGCCGTTGACCGTGCCGAAGTTGCTCTCACAGTATAGCTTTCGGCACGGTCAATGGTCGTTTCGGCACGCTCGGCGGTGATATTGGCACGTTCGGCGGTGGTGATCGGCGGTGGTTTCGGCACGCTGGGCGGTGATATGGGCACGCTCGACGAAGGCGGCTGGCTGGTTTGGCACGCTGGGCGGTGATATCGGCACGCTCGACGGTGACAGCAGTGTGGCCCCACCCTTTCAAAGGATGGGGCCACACTGCTGGTTGTGATTAGTGCGCGACGGGGCAACCGGTTCCGTAGTTGACCGACATCTCCTTGACGCCGTTGATCCAGCCCGACCGCAAGCGGCGGGGCTCGGCGATCTTGGTGATGTCCGGCATGTGGTCGGCGATCGCGTTGAAGATCAGATTGATCTCCATGCGGGCCAGATTCGCTCCGACGCAGTAGTGGGCACCGTGACCACCGAATCCCACGTGCGGGTTGGGATCTCGCAGAATGTTGAACTCGAAGGGCTTGTCGAAAACCTCTTCGTCGTAGTTCGCCGAACCGTAGAACATCCCGACGCGCTGGCCCTTCTTGATCTCGACACCGCCGAGAACCAGATCGTGACGGGCGGTGCGCTGGAAACAGTTGACCGGGGTCGCCCAGCGGACGATCTCGTCAGCGGTCGTCGACGGGCGTTCCCGCTTGTACAGCTCCCACTGTTCCGGGTTGTCGATGAAGGCATTCATGCCGTGGCTGATGGCATTTCGGGTGGTTTCGTTGCCGGCCACCGCCAGCAGCAGCACGAAGTAGCCGAACTCGATCTCCTCAAGCGACTGCCCGTCGATGTCGGCCAGGACCAGTGCCGAGACGATGTCTTCTTTCGGATTCTGCTTGCGTTGTTCCGCCATTGTGTAGGCGTATCCGAGCAGTTCGGCCGAGGCGATCTGCGCCGGACTCAACTCCGCGCCCTCGACGGGCTCGTTGAACTCGGGATCGTCGGTGTTCATCATCGTGTTCGACCAGTGGAACAACCGCTCGCGGTCTTCCGCGGGAACGCCGAGCAGGTCGGCGATGGCCATCAGTGGCAGATTGACCGCCACATCCTCGACGAAGTCGCCTTCCCCCTTGGCGGCCGCATCGCGGGCGATCTTCTGTGCCGCCTCTTCGAGGGACTCCTCGAGCGCGTGGACGGCCTTGGGCGTGAACAGCTTTGCCACGAGCTTGCGCAGGCGGGTGTGCTCCGGCGGATCGTGATTGATCAGCAGCGCCTTGGTGATGTCGAGTTGTTCGGCCGTCATCTCGTCGTCGAACCGCATGATCACACCGTTTTCATTGGTGGACCAATCGTCGTTGTTCTTCGAGACCGCCCGAATGTGCTCGTGCTTGCTGACAACCCAGTAGCCGCCGTCATGGAAGCCACCGCCCTTGCCCTCCTCCTGGGCGTTCCACCAGACGGGCGCGGTCTTACGTAATTCCGCGAACTCCCGGACCGGGATGCCCTGCTCCAACAGGTCAGGACTGGTGAAGTCGAACCCCTCTACGAATGGGCACACCTTCTCGGCCTGCGTCATTGCATTCCCCTCATCCTCTACATGAACGTGTTCTAGTCGATCGTAGAGCACAATGGTCAGCGAGGCCACTACCTGCTGTAATAGGACTTGTGTCCAGTTGGCAACTTGTTCTAGTTTCGTATGGACAACGCGCTTTTCGCCGCACGAGAGGAAATGACATGGGAACACCGGTGATCGTCGAGGCGACCCGCTCCCCGATCGGCAAACGAGCAGGATGGCTCTCCGGGCTGCATCCGGCTGAACTGCTCGGAGCCACCCAGAAAGCACTGGTGGAACGTGCGGGCATCGACCCGAACGAGGTCGAGCAGGTCATCGGCGGCTGCGTGATGCAGGTGGGTGCGCAGTCGAACAACGTGACCCGCACCGCGTGGCTTCACGCCGGGCTTCCCTGGCAGACCGGGGCCACGACGGTTGATTGTCAGTGCGGTTCGGCCCAGCAGGCCAATCACCTGATCGCCGGCCTGATCGCGACGGGAACCATCGACGTCGGGATCGCCTGCGGTGTCGAGTCGATGACAACGGTGCCGCTCGGCGCCAACGTGATGCTCGAAGGGGCCGGAACCCGCCGTCCCGCTTCGTGGGACATCGACATGCCCGACCAATTCCTGGCCGCCGAACGGATCGCGACCCGTCGCGGGATCACCCGCGCCGACGTCGACGCACTCGGCGTGCGCAGCCAGCGGCTCGCCAAACGGGCGTGGGACGAGGGCCGCTACGACCGGGAGATCTTCTCGCTGAAGGCTCCCGAGCGGACCAAGGAAGGCGAGCTGACCGGCACCGTCCTCGATGTCGCCCGCGATCAGGGTTTGCGTGAGACGACCCTGGAATCTCTGGCCAAACTCAAGCCGGTCCTGGAGGGAGGCATCCACACCGCGGGCACCTCGTCGCAGGTCTCCGACGGCGCCGCCGCCGTCCTGATCATGGACGAGGACAAAGCCAAGGCACTGGGCCTGCGGCCTCGTGCGCGTTTCGTCGCTCAGGCGCTCGTCGGCGCCGAGCCGTACTACCACCTCGACGGACCGGTGCAGGCGACCGAGCGGGTCCTGGCGAAAGCCGGCATGTCGATCTCCGACATCGATCGTTTCGAGGTGAACGAGGCATTCGCGTCGGTGCTGCTGTCGTGGGCTTCGGTGCACAACCCCGACATGGACAAGGTCAATGTCAACGGCGGCGCCATCGCGCTCGGACATCCGGTGGGATCCACCGGCGCACGCCTGATCACCACCGCACTGCACGAACTGGAACGTTCCGGTTCGTCGACCGCCCTGATTACGATGTGCGCAGGCGGAGCGCTCTCCACCGGAACCATCATCGAACTGATCTGAGGTCTCGTGCTCCCGCAAGAAACACCCAAGGCCCTCAATTCCAAGGCCGTCAGCACCGCGATCAAGCTCGGGTCCCGTCTCAATACCCGGGTCTACAAGATGAGCGGGGGCCGGTTCGCGTCGAAGTGGCGGGTCGCCGCCGGCTTCAAGAAGCCGGTACCGATCGTCCTGCTGACAACGATCGGCCGTAAATCCGGGAAAGCCCGCACCGTCCCACTGATCTACCTGCGCGACGGCGCCGACGTCGTGGTGGTCGCCTCGCAGGGCGGCTTGGCATCGAATCCGGCCTGGTATCTGAACCTGACCGCCAATCCTGACGTCACCATCCAGGAGGGTGCCACGACAACGGTGATGCGGGCCCGTGAGGCGACCGACCTCGAGCGGCAGCGGCTGTGGCCGCAGCTGGTCGAGCTCTACGCCGATTTCGACACCTACCGGGGCTGGACCGACCGCAAGATCCCGGTGATCATCTGCCAACCGAAATGAGCTGATCACCCCGGCCCGCAGGGGGTCCAAACCGCCAAGAGTTCATCGGCGCGTCGACGAGAATTCTTTGCGAAGGTCATCAGACGGTATCGCCGGGGCGGTCAGGTATGCCAGGATTTGTCGGCCATGACAAGAACCTCAGATTCCCAGCCCCCAGCCCCGAACACCGGCTGGGCTCAGCCGTCACGTCGCACGTTTCTCGGCGGAGCCGCCGCCGGGACCGTCGGCGTCCTCGGGACGGTCTATGCCGGACGCGCCACCGCCGGTGGTCAGGCACCCGGTGCCGTGTTCCGGCACGGCGTCGCGTCGGGTGATCCGTTGCCGGATCGCGTCATCCTGTGGACCCGCATCACGCCCACGGACGACGCGACACCGGGCTCGGGGCGCGGCAGCGCCACCTCCGTGGCCTGGGAAGTGGCAACCGATCCCGGATTTGCTGCGGTGGTCTCCTCGGGAACGGCCGCTACGAGTCCCGCATCCGATCTGACCGTCAAGGTCGACGCCGGCGGGCTGGCTCCAAATACCCTGTATCACTACCGTTTCCGTGTGGTCAGCGGTTCGGCGGCCGGCGCCGTTTCCCCGACCGGTCAGACAAAAACCGCTCCTGCAACCGCCGCGGACGTGGCGCGGGTGCGATTTGGTGTCGTCTCCTGTGCCAACTGGGAAGCCGGGTACTTCAGCGCCTACCGCCATCTGGCCGCACAACCCGACCTCGACGCGATCGTCCACCTCGGCGACTACATCTACGAATACGGCGTCGGTGAATACGGCGGCCACGACGGAACGGTGCGAGCGCATCAGCCGGCCCACGACATCGTCTCACTCGCCGACTACCGAATCCGTCACGGCCAGTACAAATCTGATTCCGACCTGCAGAGTGCACACCTGAATGTGCCGTGGATCTGCACCTGGGACGATCACGAGTCGGCCAACGACTCCTACGCGTCGGGCGCCGAGAATCACACCGCCGCCGAAGGTGATTGGTTTGTGCGCAAGGCGAACTCCGAACAGGCCTACTTCGAGTGGATGCCGGTGAGGCCCGAGTCCGATGCCTCCGGGCGCCACATCTATCGGCGTCTGCGCTTCGGCAATCTGCTGGAGTTGTCCATGCTGGATCTGCGGACATACCGCAGCAAACAGCAGTCGATGACGTCCGCGAAAACCGATGACCCGTCCGCGACCATCGCCGGCGCGGCGCAGATGTCCTGGTTGACCAACGGCATCGTCTCGTCGCCGACCACGTGGCAGATCATCGGCAACCCGGTGATGATCAGTCCCATCCTGATCCCGCCGCTCGAGCCCGGGACCACCGCGGCACTCACCGAACTGCTCGGTGTTCCGAACGCCGGGATCCCGCTGAACTCCGATGCCTGGGACGGCTACACCGCCGACCGCAAACGGCTCTACCAAGCGCTACACGACAACAACGTCGAAAACGCGGTATTCATCACCGGTGACATCCACATGTCTTTCGCCTGCGACCTCCCGGTCGACGCCGCGAACTATCCCGGCGCCGGCACCGTGGGGACCGAACTGGTGGTGACGTCCGTCACCTCCAACAACGTCGATGACATCGTCGGGGTACCCGAATACACCGCCGGCGCGGCCGCTGCCGGCGCCCTGACCACGATCAACCACCATCTGCGCTGGGTGGACACCGACGCCCACGGCTACGCGGTTCTCACCGTGACCCCTGCTGCCACCCAGATGGATTGGTTCTTCATCACGAGCCGGGAGGATCCGGGTTCAGGTCAGCGATATGCCCAGTCCTGGCGGGTACCCAATGGTGCCCGGCACGTCCAGCCCGCCCCGGGTCCGGCGCTCACGTAGGTGCTCCACATGCCCTGCCGCACGATCACGAATAGGATCGACCCATGACTGATCCAGACCGCGCCGCCATTCGCCGCGACATCACCGCCGCTCTCGAAGCCGCGTTCGAACAACGCCACGCCGTCCTCGATGCGATCGTCGAAGCCGAAGACCGCCCGGCTGCCGTCGCAGCCATCGCCGAACTTCTCTCGGTGCCTGCGATCGGCGCGGAAGCCGTCCTCGGAATGGCGTTCGATCGACTGACGGTGACGGCACGACGAGCCAATGCCGCCGAACTCGAAGACCTCAACAGCAAGCTGACGTTCACCCAGACCGATCGGCCGGCCGCGACCGCCGAGACGCTCACCCTGCGGCCGTTCAACGAGAGCGACGCAGACTTGTTCGCCGCCCGAACCGCCGATGTGGGTGCGGCCGGCGACGGCAGCGGAACCCCCGCCGACGACATCAGCAAAGAAATCTCTTGGGCCAACAGCCGGATGGACAACGAGGAAGCCGTGTGGCTCGTTGCCCTCGAAGGCGGCTCAAAGGTCGGCATAGTCTTCGGCGAATTGTCGGGCGGAGAGGTCGACGTCCGGATCTGGATCGCGCCCGAGCACCGCAAGCACGGCTACGGAACCGCGGCGTTGCGGCGCAGCCGCTCCGAACTCGCCGCGTACTTCCCCGGTGTCCCGATGGTCGTCCGCGCCCCCAGTTCATAACCGATAGACACTTCGTCTATGAAGATGCTCCACAAGACTTCTTGTGGGGCGTCTTCGTATTTGTGGAGCAGGCCGCCACCGAACCCGGTCCCGCCATACCGGCGTTGAATGGCCGTGGCACACCTCGATCGTGGCCCCGATTCGATCATTGAGGAGGATGCGGACGGAGGCTTCCGTCCGCCTCCTCACGCCACTGCCGAACCGGAACCGCGCGCGCCGACGGCCAACTGCCCGAGCTGATCAGCCGAGCCACTTCGTCCGAGATGATCTCCCCGATCTTGATGGCGAGACCCCGGGGGAGTTCCAGATGCGCGGTTGCCGCCATACCGAGCTGTTGGGTCAGCACCGGAGCGACGAGCGGGGCATAGATCAGACGCCCGGCCTCGACTTCGCCCCGGCACGCCGAGAGGGGCAGGATTCCGTATCCGTGGCCGGCGACGATGAGTTCTTTCGTCACATCGAGCGAGTCCGTCACAAATTTGGCCCGAAGCCTCATCTCGTGTCGCAGGGCCGTGTTCGACAGCGTGTTCCCGATCCCGGTTTGCGAACTCGGCAAGACCAGAGGGTGGTCAGCGAGTTCGCTGAACAGCACGGGCCGGGCGGGATCCAGGGTCGAGGACAGGCCACCCACCACAAAAAGCTCCTCTGCCAGCAGGTCGCTGTAGAAGATCCGGTCATCTGTCACGGGGTTCATGATCGCGAGGTCGACAGAGCCTTTGAGCAAATCACCTAACAGCTGGTCTGTATTGGCAACTGCCACATGGAAAGTGACGCGGGGAAAGGCAGAACTCAAACTCCCCAGAAGCGGCACCGACAACACCTCGGCCGCCGTTGCCGGCAACCCCAGGAACAGGCCCCGCTCGATACGCGCCAACGGAGAACCCGCGTATGTGATGGCCCGCTCGAGTTGCCGCAGAGGCACAGCGGTCGCTGAGCGCAGCCGTTCGCCCTCCTCGGTCAGCACCACGCCGCGCGACGTTCGACGGAACAGAGTGACGCCGAGGTCCTCCTCGAGCAGCCGTATCTGACGACTTAGCGCAGGTTGGGCGATCCCCGCCACATTCGCGGCCCGCGTCACCGAGCCCTCCTCCGCGACCTGCAGGAAATATTTGAGCCGGTGAGTGTCCATAACGTGTCCAGATGTACCAGCCATGCCAAATCGGCATGACTGAATGGCGAGATTGATATTGGCGCGCGGTGTGATGGCCGTCATAGCCTTCCTCTAAGGCACACCCATACGGATCCGCGAATGCAGATGATCTTCATCACTCATCACCACCCATCCGGGGCCGACAGACAGCAGAGGTCAACGATGACTGAAACCGATCAACTACTGGATGTCGCGGTGACGCGTACCGGGCTCACCGATTTCGGAGACGATTCGTTCCGCGACGGTCTCGATGTCCTGGTCACCTCGCTCCGCGACGAGGCACAGCTCAATGATCTCGGCGAGAAGGTCATCTACGACCGGATCATCGGGCACCTGGCCCAGCGCCTGCAGGTCGAGGACTGGTACCGCCGCCATCCCGAAATCGACGATGAAATGATCAAGGACCCACTGATCGGGATCGGATTGCCGCGCACCGGATCGACCGCGCTTTCGATCCTGCTGGCCCAGGACCCGTCTGTGCGGTACCTGCGCCGATGGGAATCCGCCACACCGTGTCCGCCGCCGTCGACCATCACCGGAGACGACCCCCGCATACCCAAGGGGATGGACTTCAAAGTCGGATCGCGCCACCATGTTCCGGCCGACATCCATGGACCGATGGAATGTCTCGAGCTGATGTCGCTGGACTTCAAATCGAGCCTCTTCCAGTCCTTCGCCCAAATACCCACGTATTCGGACTGGTTTGCGAACACGGCCGATCTGACCACCACGTTCGAGTACCAAAAGCGGGTGATGAAACTCCTCCAATGGGGTGAACCGCAGCGCCCTTGGCGTCTCAAGTGTCCATCACACGTCCTGTTCCTCGACGAAATCACCAAGGTTTTTCCGGATGCACGGTTTGTCATGACCCACCGTGATCCCACAGACGTGATTCTCTCGGTGGCCGACCTGTACCGCGACATCATTTCGTCATTCACGGACAAGGTCGACTTGCACTACATCGGGAGGCTGAACGTCGAGCAGTGGTCGCTGGGCATGGATCGGACACTCGCGTTTCGCGCAGCAGGTGCCGAGGACCGGTTCTATGACATCGATTTCGCCGCTATGCAGAACAATCCCATCGGTGAGGTCGAAGGACTCTATCGATGGTTGGGCGAACCCGTCAGCGAACAGTTCAACAGTCAGATGCGCAACTGGTGGACCGAAGCAGCCGCCGTACGCGAACCGAGTTCGCGCGCGGATCCGGCGGAATTCGCCATCGACCTCGACCAGCTTCGACCCCGGTTCGCAGAGTATGTCGAGGCAGCACGCCTCTGGACGAAGCACTGAATCCCCCAACGTAGAAAGAGAAATCAATGACTGTTGATCTCACCGGCCGCATCGATCCCGCCCGCGAGAACGTCTTCGCCGTCAAGCCCGAAAACCCGGAAATGCGCGATTCGGTTAGCTTCTGGGTGCTGGACGACCGCGGTGAAGTGGCATTGCCCCGAATCGGGGTCGAGGCGGTGTCCAACAACTGGGACAACCACGATCTCCAGGTCAACGTGGCGCTCGCCGACGGACGCGTCTACCGGCTCCGCGACGGTGGGCCCTCTTGGCCGGTCGAGGACTCCGAGGGTCGCCCGCGGGTGCTCGGTGCGGGTGGCCTGGGGTTCCAGTGCGTCGATCCGTTCAACAAGTGGACGATGACCTACGAGGGGAAGGCGGTACAAACCACATCCGCCGGTCTGCTGGAGGGCAAGATCGACGGCCCCCTAGTCAATGTGAGTTTCCGGGTCGTGGGGAGAATGGCTGCGCCACCGTGGATTCAGGGCTCGCTGCAGGCTGAAGCCGCCGACAAACTGAAAGACTCGGTCGAAGGTGGCCTCATGGGAGGCGATCGCTACGAACAGCTGTTCCGCGCCAGTGGCGAACTGACCATCGATAACGAAGAGACACATACCTTTTCGGGCAATGGACTCCGCATCCGACGACAGGGCGTCCGCCAGCTCGCAGGTTTCTGGGGCCATTGCTGGCAGTCGGCGGTGTTCCCCAGCGGGCGAGCCTTTGGATACATCGCGTATCCACCCCGAGCCGACGGGCAGCCGACCTTCAACGAAGGATTCATCTTCTTGGGCGACGGAAAGCTGATCCCGGCACGAATCACAAAGGCTCCGTGGCTGTCTCGACTGCGAACCAGGGGTGAAGACGTTTCGCTCACTCTGGAGACCGCCGACGGTGTCTACGAGATCGCCGGCGAGACCGCGATCTCGACGCACGATGTGCACCACAGCGAC
This sequence comes from Williamsia faeni, assembly GCA_003202005.1. Taxonomy (GTDB): domain Bacteria; phylum Actinomycetota; class Actinomycetes; order Mycobacteriales; family Mycobacteriaceae; genus Williamsia; species Williamsia faeni. The sequence goes on from QJJF01000001.1 coordinate 444,033, forward strand.
AAGACCAACTCGATGAAGGCGCTCAAGGCAGAGATGCCGGACTTCCCGGTGCTACAACAGGCTTCAGTTCGCTACACGTGGGACAACGAGCAGACCTACGGGATGCTCGAGCGTTCGATTCCGCGTGAAAAGCTCGAGAGCGACTGACAATCCACACACCAGAGACGAACTGAGTCACCGGAGCCTCGACCGAAGTCGCCCTGATTCTCATCGATGGGCGCAAGGGCGTGCTCGAACAGACGCGCCGTCGGACAGAGCAAGGTCCTCCATTTGGGGTACTCACTTTCAGGTCGATTGCCTGAATGTTAAGTCCTTCGACTTCACTTTGTCCTGCATGGTTTCATTGTTAGATGTCAATACCCCCAATCGGTCGGTCCGCCAAACAGCAACTGGTCCTCACCGCTGAGCGCCTTTTCGCAGTCCACGGCATCGATGGGGTTCCACTACGCCAGATCGGGACCGCTGCAGGGATGGCCAACAAGTCGGCCGTTCAGTACCACTTCGGCTCAAAAGAAGGCCTGGTCGAGGCCATCCTGGTCAACCGTCTCGACGACCTGGACCGTCGGCGAGCGCTCCTCCAGGCGCGAACCTCCGCCGACGACCTGCGCGGAGTAGTCGAAGCCCACCATCTACCGCTGATCGAACTGGCCGAAGAACCACAACTGCGACGCCCAAAAGGAATGGCCACTCGTTGCCGAAAGTTGGCCCCGCGGGCGATTTACACCGGCCCCTGAGTATGACGAGTTCAGCAGGTCATCGCCGACAGAGCCGCACCTCCGTCACCCAAACCGAATCTCTGGTCAAACAACACCAGACGCCTGGCGCGCCGGCTGACGCTGGGCGTCCACTGAAATCACATCCCGAATCTGAACCAGAAAGAAGGTAACGAGATGGAATCCCTTACGAAGCGGACCGTGGTCATCACGGGCGCAGCCAGCGGCATCGGCCGCAGCACTGCAATGTCAGCGGCGAGAAAAGGCGCAAACGTCGTTGTCGCCGACTGTGACCATCGCGGAGCAGAAGCGGTCGCCACAAGCATTCGCGCAACTGGCGCGGGAGCAATATCCGTACAGATCGACGTGGGCGACGACGCTGCATTCGAAGTACTTCGGGATGCGACGCTTGCGGAGTTCGGAAGCGTGGACGTCATCATGAATAATGCCGGTGTGCTCACCAAAGGGCTCCCGGAATACATTCCGGTGGCGGAATGGGAACGCGTAATCAATATAAACTTGATGTCCGTGGTCCGCAGCAACTCCGTGTTCCTGCCTCTTCTCCTTGAACAGGGAACCGGCCATATGGTGAACACGGCGTCATTCGCCGGCCTGTTCGGTTACTCATTCGACCGCCTCCCCTATTCCGCTTCGAAGGCCGCGATCATCCAACTCTCCGAAGGACTCGCTTTCTATTTGAAACCCAAGGGCATTGGTGTCACGGTCTTATGTCCGGGACCGGTTGCGACAAACATTGCTTCAACGATCAAGTCTTTTGGCCCCGACACCGGCACCCGAGGACCGGGTGCCCAGTTCAAGGTCAAATCAGCGGACGAGGTCGGAGAGATGGTTGTGGACGCCATACTCTGCAATCGCTTCATGCTTCAAACCGATGACCAGGTTGTTCCTATTTTGCAGAGTCGAGCAAGCGACTGGGATTCTTTCATCGATACAACAATTTCCTCATGGGATACCCAATCGACCAAACCGACAGGAACAGGTAAATGACCAGTGCTCGCGTCTAGGCCTCCGCATCTTCCGAGCACCACGCTTATGTACCGCGTGTCTGGTGCCGCCGCGGAATTCCAAACCTCGCGACGATCTTGAGGATCCGGCCAGTCTCGTCGAACTCGATACTCTCGGTCACCAAAGCGCTCAGCCGCAACGGCTTCGGATGCACGTGCACATAGAACGTGCTGTGGACGACACCGTCGGTGACTGTTGCGGTGAAGTCACCGATGGTGTGGATCAAACGGAATTGCGGTCCACGAGCCAGACCGCGCCGCAAGTGGTTTCCGTTGCGACCGGTTTTGAGGCCCATCTCGATACGGACGCAGTCGGGATGGAACGGCACCCCCGACGGATCATGACTGACCAGCGCATCGACGTACGACTTCGCCGCTGCGATCAGCTGATCATCGGTGGGTGCCGTCATCGTGCCCCGTAGACCGGCATCGGTGTCGGTGCCTGCTCCAGGATGTCCTTCACCACCGGGCCCAACTCTGCCGGATCCCAGCGAGACCCCTTGTCACGCTTGATACTTCGCTGCCAGCCATCGCTGACCGAGATGGTGCCGCCCTCGACCTCGAAGACCCGTCCACTGACCTGAGCCGACTCCTCGGACCCCAGCCAGACCACCAGTGGTGACACATTGGCCGGGTCCATCGTGTCGAACGAGCCGTCTTCGGGTACCGCCATCTGCGCGGCCATGGCGTCACCGGAACCAGTCGTCATCCGCGTCCGGGCAGACGGCGCAATGGCATTCACCGTGACCCCGTAGCCGGCCATCTCGGCTGCCGCCTGGATGGTCAGTTCGGCGATCGCGGCCTTGGCCGCGGAGTAGTTGCCCTGTCCGACAGAGCCGTACAGCCCGGCACCCGACGAGGTGTTGATGACACGAGCCGCCCGCGCCCGGCCGGCCTTCGACTCGGCCCGCCAGTACGCCGCGGCATGACGCAGCATCGCGAAGTGCCCCTTGAGGTGGACCCGGATGACGTTGTCCCAGTCTTCTTCACTCATCATCACGAGCATCTTGTCGCGCAGGAACCCGGCGTTGTTGACCAGCACGTCGAGTCCACCGAACTCCCCGATCGCGGTGTTCACGACATTCTGGGCGCCGGCCCAATCGGCCACATCGTCGCCATTGACGACGGCTTGCCCACCCGCAGCGACGATCTCGGCGACCACCTGTTCGGCCGGAGACTCTCCGGTGGCCGTTCCGTCGAGGCCGGCACCGATGTCGTTGACCACCACCTTTGCGCCCTCTCGGGCAAAGGCCAAGGCGTGCTCGCGGCCGATCCCCCGGCCCGCACCGGTCACGATGACAACGCGTCCGGCAACAATTCCACTCATCAGTTGGCTCCTCAGTCAGTTCAGGTAGTGATGTTCAGGTGGTGATGGGGGTGACGGAGTTCGCGGCGGTGGCGGCGTCCAGGAACGCCAGCCTCTCGCCGCCACCGTGCACGGTCAGGGTCGAACCGGTGACGTAGGACGCCAACGGGGACAACAGGAATGCGACGGCGTTGCCCACATCTTCGGGTGATGCCAGGCGACCCATCGGGATGGTCTTGCCCACGGCATCCACCCCGGCCGCGTCTCCGTAGTGCAGTTCGGCCAACTCGGTACGTACCGCACCGGCGACCACCGAATTGATCCGGACGATCGGCGCCCATTCGGCGGCCAGCGATCCCGTCAATGAGTCGAGGCCGGCCTTCGCCGCACCGTAGGCCGCGGTACCCGGCGACGGACGATGACCGCTCATGCTCGACACGTTCACGATCGATCCTCCGCCGGTCTGATCCCGCATCACCTTTTGCGCAGCCTGCGCAACGATCAGCGGCGCGAGCATGTTCAGTTCGACGATCTTCGAGTGGTACCGCGGCGACACGTCGGCGGCGAGGGCAAACGGCGCGCCTCCCGCGTTGTTGACCAGCCCGCCCAGGCTGCCGTGACGTTCGACGATGCCGGTCACCATCTCGGCGACCGCGTCGGCATCACGGATATCGCACACCACGAAGTCGATGCGCGGATCGGCCGCTTCCGCCGGCCGCCGCGCGCAGGCCACCACGGTGGCACCCAGGTCGGCGAGTACGGCACTGATTCCGGCACCGACCCCACGTACGCCACCGGTCACCAGTACCACCTGGCCTTGCAAGCCGAGGTCCATCCACGCTCCGTTCCGAGTCCGCACTATGAGTGTTAAGGTACCAAGCAATTGCTTGGTTGGTCTACACCAGGACAGTACGCGAGGAGCATTGATGCCGATCACCACATCTACGGTCGAACCCGGGATTGTCACGGTTACCGTCGACTTTCCGCCGGTCAACGCCCTGCCTTCGGCGGCATGGTTTGAACTCGGGGACGCAATAATCGCCGCCGGACAACGTCTCGACACCCACGTGGTGATCCTGCGAGCCGAGGGCCGGGGGTTCAATGCCGGCGTCGACATCAAGGAAATGCAGGCCACCGAGGGCTACGACGCCCTGATCGCCGCCAACCGCGGCTGCGCGGCCGCCTTTGCCGCGGTGTACGACTGCGCGGTCCCGGTGATCGTCGCCGTGAACGGATTCTGTGTGGGCGGCGGCATCGGCCTCGTCGGCAACGCGGATGTGATCGTCGCCTCCGACGATGCGGTCTTCGGGCTGCCCGAAGTCGACCGCGGAGCCCTCGGCGCCGCCACCCATCTGGCCCGGCTCGTGCCTCAGCACACGATGCGCACCCTGTACTTCACCGCGCAGAACGTCACCGCGCAACAACTCCTGCACTTCGGATCGGTTCAGCGGGTGGTGCCGCGCGATCAACTCGACGAGGCCGCGCTGGAGATCGCCCGCAAGATCTCCGCGAAGGACACCCGCGTGATCCGGGCGGCCAAGGAGGCCATCAACGGCATCGATCCGGTGGATGTGAAGACCAGCTACCGGCTCGAACAGGGTTACACCTTCGAACTGAATCTTGCCGGTGTCGCCGACGAACACCGCGACGCCTTCGTCGAAACCGGCAAGCCGAAATCCGCAACAACCAAGGGGGCTTGAGCCCAGATGGCAACCGACAAGACCAGCAGCCTCGACGACATCATCGGCGAGATCAGCAGCGGCATGACCATCGGCATCGGCGGCTGGGGTTCGCGCCGTAAACCGATGGCCCTGGTGCGAGCACTCGCGCGCTCCTCCGTCACCGACCTCACGATCGTCACCTACGGCGGTCCCGACCTCGGATTGCTCTGCGCGGCAGGCAAAGTCAGCAAGGCCTACTACGGGTTCGTCTCACTGGACTCACCGCCGTTCTACGATCCCTGGTTTGCCAAGGCCCGGACCACCGGCGCGATCACCGTGCGCGAGATGGACGAAGGCATGGTCAAGTGTGGTCTCGAGGCCGCCGCCGCCCGCCTGCCGTTCCTGCCGATCCGGGCCGGCCTCGGCTCCGACGTCCCCAACTTCTGGGACGGAGAACTGCGCACCGTCACCTCGCCCTACCCCGACGACGACGGGCGCCATCAGACGCTGATCGCCATGCCCGCACTGCAACTCGATGCGGCATTCGTCCACCTCGACCTCGCCGACCGTCATGGCAACGCCGCATACACCGGCATCGACCCCTACTTCGACGACCTCTACTGCGCCGCGGCCACGCGACGCTACCTCGAAACCGACCGCCTGGTCACCACCGAGGAGCTGGTGGAAAAGGTTCCGGTACAACGTCTTCTGCTCAACCGGCTGAACGTCGACCGCGTGGTCCACACGCCGAACGGCGCGCATTTCACGTTTGCCGGCGAGTACGGCCGCGACGAAGCCTTCCAGCAGTTCTACGCCGAGTCGGCCAAAACCCCCGAAGCCTGGCAAGCGTTTTCCGATCGGTTCCTGACCGTGCCCGAAGACGTCTATCAGACCGAGGTCGACAAGTGGAACGCCGAACGAGAGGACGCACAGTGACAACAGGACACGCAGGGAGCACCCCCGACACCTCGGCAGATGTGACCCGCGCCGAGTACTGCGTGATCGCCTGCGCCGAAATCTTCTCCGGCGCAGGAGAAACCATGGCGTCCCCGATGGCGACGACCCCGTTGATCGGTGCCCGGCTGGCACGACTGACAACCGAGCCCGATCTGCTGATCACCGATGGCGAGGCACTGATCTTCGCCGACACCCCGGCCGTCGGGAAGTCCGGCCCCATCGAGGGATGGATGCCGTTCCGCAAGGTCTTCGACGTCGTCGCCTCCGGGCGGCGCCATGTTGTGATGGGCGCCAACCAGATCGACCGGTACGGCAATCAGAACCTCTCCGCATTCGGTCCGCTCCAACATCCGACGCGACAGATGTTCGGCTCCCGTGGGGCTCCGGGCAATACGATCAATCACCCGACCAGTTACTGGGTCGCCAAACACTCGGCCCGGGTCTTCGGCGACGTCGACGTGGTCTCCGGAGTCGGTTACGACAAGATCGACGCCGACAACCCGGCCTTCAAATACCTGAACATTCCCCGGGTGGTCACCAACCTCGGCGTCTTCGATTTCGAAGGGCCCGACCACACCATGCGTGCGGTCTCGCTGCACCCCGGCGTCGACGCCGCAGAGGTCGCGGAGAACACGGGCTTCGAGGTCGCAGGCTTGGCCGATGCCGGGGTCACCCGCGCACCGAACGCCGAAGAGTTGCGTCTGATCCGCGAGGTCATCGACCCGAAGGGCCTGCGGGAGAAGGAAGTCAAGCCGGTATCGACCATCAGGACAGCACGATGACTGCTGCGCCTATTGCCACCCGGTTCACCGAACTGGTCGGCGTCGACTACCCGATCGTCCAGACCGGCATGGGCTGGGTGTCGGGACCATCGCTGACGTCGGCGACGTCCAACGCAGGTGGACTCGGGATCCTCGCATCGGCAACGATGACCTACCCCGAACTCGAAGCAGCCATCGCCAAGACAAAATCCCTGACCACCAAGCCGTTCGGCGTCAACCTGCGGGCCGATGCGACCGATGCACCCGAGCGGATCGACCTGCTCATCCGTGAAAAGGTCAAGGTCGCGTCGTTTGCGTTGGCGCCCAAACCCGACCTGATCGCGAAGCTGAAAGACCATGGGATCGTGGTCATCCCGTCGATCGGTGCCGCCAAGCACGCCGTGAAGGTCGCCTCGTGGGGTGCCGATGCGGTGATCGTCCAGGGTGGTGAGGGCGGCGGGCACACCGGCCCGGTCGCAACAACCCTGTTGCTGCCGAGCGTGCTCGATGCGCTGGGCCCCGACGGGATCCCGGTGGTCGCGGCCGGTGGATTCTTCGACGGTCGCGGACTCGTCGCGGCGCTGTCCTACGGCGCCGAGGGAGTCGCGATGGGAACCCGCTTCCTGCTGACCTCCGACAGTGCCGTGCCGGACGCGGTCAAGGCTCAGTATCTCGAGCGGGGCCTCGGCGACACCGTCGTCTCGACGAAGGTCGACGGCATGCCCCACCGGGTCCTGCGCACCGAGTTGGTCGACAAGCTCGAATCCGGCAACGGCGCAACCGCTCTGGCGGCAGCGGCCAAGAACGCCAACAGGTTCAAGCGGATGACCGGGATGAAGTGGTCGACGATGCTCAAGGACGGCCGCACGATGCGCAAGTCGGGCGAACGGACGTGGCAACAGGTGATCATGGCCGGCAACACCCCGATGTTGTTGCGCGCCGGGCTCGTCGAGGGCAATACCGAAGCCGGGGTCCTGGCGTCAGGTCAGGTGGTCGGCATGATCAACGACCTGCCCAGCTGCGACGAACTCATCCAGCAGATCATGACCCAGGCCCGCGACCGCCTCGACCAGCTCGGCAAGTTCTAGCCGCTCACGGTTCGCGTTGCCACCGGTGGCCGGGCTCCCGTCCGGCCAGCAAGCGGGCGCGATACGCCGACACCCTCGTCCAGACCACCTGTTGCACGGCCAGCGTCATCCAGCCTGCGACTGCCATCCCGGACAGGTTGACCACCAGCTGGAGAGTACTCCCGACGATCTCCTCGCGGACTCCGAAGGCCAGGCCCAGCGCGACGTTTCCGGCTGCCGGAATGGTGGTCACCGAGATGAAGACGCCTGACAGACCACCGAGTCGGGACGACGTCAGCGACAGTACCCCGGCGACCCCGGCGACCACCGCGACGATGAATGACCACTTGTCCGGGGTGTAGATGAATGCAGTATCCGGCCGGGCCTCGGTCACGTCGGTCTCCGTCACCCAGCCGAGCCCGCGCGCGATCAGGGCCGCGATGGTCGTGGCCACGATGCTGAGCGTAAATCCACCGACGAGTGTCGCCAGTGCACGCCCGAGCAGCGTCATCCGCCGCCGTACCAGCGCGACTCCGAGCGCCGCGACAGCCCCGAACTCGGGCCCGAGGACCATCGCACCGATGAGCAGGATGCTCGAATCAAGGACGATGGCGATCGCAGCCAACAGCGTCGCCAGAACCATGAAACTGGCGAAGATCCAGTTGAATTCGGAATCGTCGTATGCCTTTTGGGTCACCTCGGCCCAGACGACAGCATCGGCGCTCGCCCCGGGCGTGGCCCGCTCTGCTTCCAGCCCCTTCTCAGATATCCAGGTGGGTACCTGGGCCAGGTGGATGGTGCCGAAGCGATGGATATCCAGTACACGGAGTGCATCGATGACCTCGTTCGCGCCCTCGCGCGCGATATCGGCCTCGATCACATCGCCTTCGGGTTTCATCGACGCGCCACGATAGACGGTCACGTTGCTGACCGCGGGGTCCTCACAGAGGAGTTCTGAGATGCGGTCGGAGAATTCACCCGGAGCGATGACCCGTATCTGCAGCATTCCGACAGCTTCCCACGCCACGCCACGCCAACACCGTCACTCGATCAGCGTGGCACGATCCCGTCGAGCACCACGCTCAAGTACTGCTCGGCGACCTGGCGGGCCGTCCGATCGCCACCGGGCCGGTACCAGCGCACCGCGACCCAGACCGTATCGCGCATGAAGCGGTACACAAGTTCGGTGTCGAGGTCGGGGCGGAAACTTCCGTCGGCCATGCCCTTGGTCAGCACATCGCTCCACAGGGTGCGGAACTCGACGTTGCGATCCTGGATGTACGAGAACCGATCCTGGCTCGCGAGCCGCTTCGCCTCGTCCTGATAGATGGCCACGGCCGAATGGTCGCGGTCGATACTCTCGAACGACGCAATCACCAAGCCGGTCAGCGTCTCTCGTGCGGGCAGCCCCGCCTCGACCACCTGGTGGTACGTATCGAAGAGCGAATCCAGGAACGACCTCAGGATCTCGTCGACCATCGACTCCTTGGAGTCGAAATGGTGATACAGACTCCCCGACAGGATGCCGGCCGAATCGGCGATGTCACGAACCGTCGTGGTGCGGACCCCGCGCTCGGCGAACAACCCACTCGCCACCGCCAGCAACTCATCGCGCCGCGTCACCCGGGTACGCTCACCCGAGGTCATCTCACTTCGTCTCGCTGCCACCCGCTCAGCCTAGCAAGCGCTTGGTTGCTAAGCCCGCTTGCCGCCCGAGCTCACACGCACCCGCCGCCTCCGACTGCCGGCATCGGAGGCGGCGGGTGGCGCCGAGAGTGAGCCCTACTTGTGGCCGAGCTTCTTACGAGCGCGATTGTTGAAGAACTTCCACAGCTTCAGCTGCATGTTGGTGTTCTTGGTGTCTTTCGCCGTGAACGGTGCCGACATCATCTCCGACACCGAGACCTTCAGGGTCGAGAACGCCACCGCGCGGGTGTGCGAGAACGTGTCAAATCCGTATTTGCCGTGGTAGCCGCCCATCCCGCTCTTGCCGACGCCACCGAAGGGCAGGTCCGGACCGAACATGTTGATGGCGAAGTCGTTGCCGTTTATCGAACCCGACTGAGTCGAATCTGCGAGCTTGTAGAAGCGCTCGTTGCGGTCGCCGTGCCAGTACATCGTCAAAGGATGCGGGTGGCTGGTGATGTGCGTGATCGCCTCGTCGAGTTCGCGGTACGGGTAGACGGTCAGCACCGGACCGAAGACCTCGTCCTCTTCGATCTTCATCCCGGCCTTGACCCCGGTGAGCAGCGTCGGCGGAATCTTGCGGACGTCGGCGTCGGGCAGCTTCTCTCCGGCAGGGATCACCTGATGCTTGGTGGCGCCCAGTGATTCGGCATCGTCGATGAGATCGACGATCCGCAGGAAGTTCTTCTCGTTGATGGTCGAGGTGTACTGCGGGTTGTCTTTGATCGACGGCAGGTTGGTGCGCCAGCGGGCCAACACCCGGTCGGTGAACTCACCGAGCTTGGCCTCGGGCACCCACACGTAGTCGGGGCACAGGCACACCTGACCGCCGTTGACGAGGCGGGCGTCGGCAATCCGGGTGGCCGCCTTCGCGATGTCGGCATCGACGTCGACGACAACCGGGTTCTTGCCACCGAGTTCGAGGGTGACCGGGACCAGGTTCTTCGCGGCCTCGGTGGCCACCGAGGCACCCACCTCGGGAGAGCCGGTGAAGAACATGTGGTCGACCTTGAGCTTCGCGAAATCCGAGCCGCCACCATGGGCACTGGTCAGCACGGCGAGCTCTTCGAGATCGAAGTAGCGGGGAGCATGCTTTGCCAGGACCGCAGTGGTTTTCGCGGTGACCGACGACGGACGGATCAGCACCCGGTTACCGGCGGCGAACGCCGATCCGGCCGGAACGATCGTCAGGTTCAGCGGGAAGTTCCACGGACCCATGATGCCGACGACACCCTTGGGGTCGTGGCGGACCTCCTGGCGGAAACCCGCACGGGCCAGCACCTTGCCCGGCGTCGAGGTCTCCATCCACTTGGTGACGTGCTTTTTCTGGTGCGCCAGGTCGACCATGCAACCGGCGATGTCGGCGGCGATCGACAGCTCGCGCGGACGTGATCCGAAGTCCGCGGCGAGCGCCTCTGCGAGTTCCTCTGCGTTGTCGAGGAGCAGCGCTTGCAGGCGGACGATCCGATCGATGCGGGTCTGGGCATCAGGGATTCCGTCGCGCAAGAACGCCGCGCGCTGCAGTTCTAGCAACGCCTGCAAAGTCAGAGTGTCCGCCGATTTCTCCTCTCGGACCTGCTTCTTTGCCACATCTGCCGGGTTTGTCATTGCGCGAACCTCCACGAGCCGTTGGCCATTTGCGGGACTTTGGAACGAAAATCCAAGTCTGTCGCAAACCAGTATGCGCCAACTCACACCGGGCGCGCCACTGCCATCCTCCAACACACGCCGAAGCCACCAGAATTTGCGCCGCCCCCCGGCAATTGCAGGTGGGCGGCGCAAATTCGAGTGGATGGTGGCGGGTTAGAGCCGTTCGATGATCGTGACGTTGGCGGTGCCGCCGCCCTCGCACATCGTCTGGAGGCCGTAGCGGCCGCCGGTGCGTTCGAGTTCATGCAGCAGTGTCGCGAAGAGTTTTGCGCCGGTGGCGCCGAGTGGATGTCCGAGCGCGATGCCGCCGCCGTTGGGATTGACCTTGGCCGGGTCGGCGCCGGTCTCCTTGAGCCAGGCCAGGACGACCGGGGCGAAGGCCTCGTTGATCTCGACGACGTCGATGTCGTCGATGCTCAGGCCGGCCTTGGCGAGGGCGTATTTGGTGGCGGGGATGGGCGCCGACAACATCATCACCGGGTCGTCGCCGCGCACCGAGATGTGGTGGATCCGGGCGCGAGGGGTCAGGCCGTATTCCTTGAGTGCTGATTCCGAGACGACCAGCGACGCGGATGCGCCGTCGCAGATCTGGGAGGCGACCGCCGCGGTCAGCGACGACCCTTCCGCCAGCACCTTGAGACCGGCCATCTTTTCCAGCGACGTCTCGCGCGGGCATTCGTCGACCAGGCAGTCACCCAGGGGCACGGTCTCGGCGGCGAACCGGCCTTCGGTGATTGCCCCCAGTGCCCGCTGATGCGACTGCAGGGCCCACTGCTCCATGTCTTCGCGGCTGATGTCCCACTTCTTGGCCATCATGTCGGCACCGACGAACTGGGAGATCTCGGCGTCTCCGAACCTCTCGTCCCATCCCACCGACCCGGCGAAGGGGCTGGTGAATCCGTACTCGGCGCCGGCGATCATCGCCGCCGAGATCGGGATGGCACTCATGTTCTGAACCCCACCGGCGACAATCACATCCTGCGTACCGCTCATCACGGCTTGTGCCGCGAAATGGATTGCCTGCTGCGATGATCCGCACTGACGGTCGATCGTGGTGCCCGGGACGCCGAGAGGCAACCCGGCGGCGAGCCACGCCGTCCGGGCGATGTTGCCGGCCTGCGGGCCCACGGTGTCGACGCAGCCGAAGATCACGTCGTCGACCACGTTCGGGTCGATGCCGTTGCGCTCGATGACGGCCTTGATGACATGGGCGCCCATGTCAGCCGGGTGCACCTTGGCCAGCGATCCGTTGCGCTTGCCCACCGGGGTCCGCAGGGCGTCGACGATATAGGCCTGGGGTGAAGACATGTTGTGCTCCTTGAAATATGAAGGGTGTCAGGCGTGTTGGCTGGAGATCGAGACGACCTCGCCGGTCAGGTAGGTGGTGTAGTCGCTGGCGAGCATGGCGATGGTGGCGGCGATCTCCCAGACCTCCGCGGCCCGGCCGTACGCCTCGCGAGATGCCAGGTCCGTCAGCAACTCTTCGCTGGTGACCTTGGCCAGGAACGGATGCCTCGCGATGGACGGGGCCACCGCATTGATCCGGACCCCGTATTCGGCGGCTTCGATCGCGGCGCAGCGGGTCAACGCCATGACACCGGCTTTGGCTGCCGCGTAATGGGATTGGCTGTGCTGCGCCCGCCAGCCCAGCACCGAGGCGTTGTTGACGATGACCCCACCGTGCGGCACATCCCGGAAGTACCGCAATGCCGCGCGGGTAGCCCGGAAAGTCCCGTTGAGGGTGATGTCGATGACCCGGTCCCATTCGTCGTCGTCCATGTCGACCACGGGTGTCTCACCACCGAGTCCGGCATTGTTGACGAGGATGTCGATCCGGCCCAGTTCGCTTGCGGCAGAGTCGATCAGCGCATTCACCGCGGACGTCTCCTGCACATTGCACACGACCTGCGCGACGGTCTGGTCGCCGAACTCGGCACGCAACTTGTCCGCGGTCTCCCCCAGTCGGCGTTCATGCCAGTCGCTGACCACCACGTCGGCACCTTCGAGCAACGCGCGCCGGGCGGTGGCGAATCCGATTCCGGTCCCGGCTGCCGCTGTGACAACAACTTTCCGTCCGGCCAGGAGTCCGTGGCCGGGAATCTCCTCCGGAACGGCGGCCAGCGGACTGGGGCGATGTTCAACTGTCACGATCGAGCCTCTCGAGGTAGTCCGAGCACACGCTCGGCAATGATGTTGCGCTGCACTTCATTCGACCCGCCGTAGATCGTGTCGGCCCGGGTGAACAGGTACAGACGCTGCCACCTGTCGAGTTCGACATTTCCGGGATCGAAGATGTTGTTCGGCGCGCCCTCGCTGGTGGCGTCCGGAGCGATCAGAGATGGCGCGCCCTGGACCGCGACAGCGAGTTCACCGAGATTCCGATGCCAGTTGGCCCACAACAGTTTTGCCACCGAGGCCTCACCGCCGGACCCACCGGTGTCGACTGTTGCGAGTGTGCGTTGCACGTGGGCCCGCATCACCCGGAGTTCGAGCCAGGCGCGGGCAATCCGCTCACGGATCACCGGGTCACCGGCCGCACCGTTCGACTTCGCCATCTCCACGATCTCGCTCAGCTCGCGCGAGAATCCGACCTGCTGACCCAGCGTGGACACGCCGCGCTCGAACTGCAGCAGTCCCATCGCAACCTTCCAGCCGTCGCCCGGCTGCCCGACGACCAGGGAGGCGTCGGTGGTGGCGTTGTCGAAGAAGACCTCATTGAACTCCGACGTTCCGGTGAGCTGCTGGATGGGGCGCACTGTCACACCTGGTTGATCGAGTGGGACCAGCAGAAAGCTCAGTCCGCTGTGACGTGTCGAACCGGGTTCGCTGCGGCACACGACGAACGCCCACTGCGCGACGTGGGCCAGGGACGTCCAGATCTTCTGGCCGTTGATGATCCACTTGTCGCCCTCGAGCCGGGCTGTGGTCGAGATGTTGGCCAGGTCCGAACCCGCACCGGGCTCGGAATAGCCCTGCGCCCAGAGTTCGTCGACTGTCGTGATCGGCGGCAGGAACCGTTCCTTCTGCTCCTGGGTCCCGAAGGCGATGAGCGTGGGACCGAGGAGTTCCTCGCCGACGTGACTCACCCGCGCCGGCGCTCCGGAGCGTGCGTACTCCTGATGGAATGCAATCCGCTGCTCGATGGTGGCCCCTCGGCCACCGAACTCGGTGGGCCAGCCCAGGCAGGTCCAGCCAGCCTTCGCCAGCAGCCGATCCCACGCCAGCCGGGGGCCGAAGAACTCATGTTCGCTGCCGGGGCCACCCCGCGACTTCAGATGCTCGAACTCACCCGTCAGGTGCTCGTCGAGCCAGGACCGTACGGCGCCCGAGAACTCGGCCGCCGATCCGTCCCATCGTCCCAGGTCCACGCCTCGGTCAGCGAGGTTGATCGACGTCATGCGAACCAGACTAGCCGACCAAGCACTTGCTTGGGTACGTCACCCAAGCAAGTGCTAGGTTTTTGTCGATGAGGCCTGTTGCCCCGGCACAGGTATTAGCCTTTTTAAGCAGGTCAGAGCACCAGGAGGAATTGTGTCGGTGACACCGGAACAGTCAGCAGGCTCCGAGTTCGACGAAGTGACAACCACACCCCAGGCATTGATCCGCGCCGCCCGACTCTGGCCCGATCAGCCCGCCATCATCGACGATCAATGGGGCGAGACCGTCACCCTCACCTGGTCCGGACTACTCGCCGCGGTCCGCACCGCTGCCACGGCCCTGATCGAGCAGGGTGTCGATGCCGGTGACCGCGTGGCGATCTGGGCACCCAACAGCTACCACTGGCCGATCGCGGCACTCGGGGTGCACTTCGCGGGCGCCACGCTGGTCCCACTCAACACCCGGTACACCGCGGCCGAAGCCCTCGAGATCATCCAGCGAACCCGGGCCACCGCATTGGTGATCGCCGGAACGTTCCTGGGTGCCGATCGCCTGGCCGAACTCACCGCACAGGCCGGCGGTGACCTCACCGCCGACACCGACCTCCTTGCCACCCTCCGGATCCGGCTGGACCCCGATGACACGCGCACCGGCGGCGGCATCGACTGGGACGATGCCCTCGACTCCGCCGCGGACCTCGACCACAGCGAGGCAGATCGGCGCGCCGCATCGGTCGCCCCCACTGACATCTCCGATGTCTTGTTCACCTCCGGCACCACCGGGAAGTCGAAAGGCGCGCTCGCCGAGCATCAGCAGTCCATCGCCGGCGCCGCAGCCTGGGCCGGCAACGGCGGACTGGGTCCGGACGACACGTACGTGATGGTCAATCCCTACTTCCACACGTTCGGATACAAGGCCGGCATCCTCGCCTGCACGCTCACCGGGACCACCATGGTGCCGTTGGCGGTCTACTCCCCCGACAACGCCATGCGGCTCGTCTCGCAGCGCCGCGCAACTGTCTTCCCCGGCGCCCCCACCATCTTCCAGACACTGCTGGACGCACCTCGCCGCGCCGAGTTCGATCTGTCCTCGCTTCGCCTGGCCGTGACCGGCGCCGCGATCGTCCCCGTCGTCCTTGTCGAACGCATGCAGCACGACCTGGGCATCGATACGGTCATCACCGCCTACGGGCTGACGGAGGCGAGTGGATTCGTCACCACATGCACGCCGGACGACGACGACACCACCGTCGCCAACACGTGTGGACGGCCATTTCGGGGCATGGAGATCCGGCTGTCCGACGACGGCGAGGTTCTGGCCAGGGGAAAGATGGTCATGTCCGGATATCTCGACGACCCGGCCGCCACCGCGGAAGCCATCGACGCCGACGGATGGCTCCACACCGGCGATATCGGGACCATCGATGCAGCCGGCAACCTGACCATCACCGATCGTTTGAAGGATATGTACATCTGCGGCGGATTCAATGTCTATCCCGCCGAAGTCGAACAAGTGTTGTCCCGAATCCCCGGGGTGACCGAAGTTGCGGTGGTCGGGGTTGCCGATGAACGCCTCGGAGAAGTCGGCCGCGCCTATCTGACAATCGCGCCGGGGGCTGATATGGACGAATCCTCAGTTCTGTCACACGCCCGCGCGAACCTGGCAAACTTTAAGATCCCACGTTCTGTGGAGTTCATCAAAGATTTCCCGCGCAATGCCGCCGGGAAGATCCTCAAGCGCGAACTCGACTGACAATCCATCGCATTTGCGAGGGTTTCAGCATTTCAACCAGATGCTTCAAATCGAATAAGGCGACGGGCTCGAATCAATTGTTGCCAGACGCTCAGAAGTACTGCCTAAAGTGCAAAAGTGATCGCCACGATCATTTTTGTTAAGTGTTTACTGAGAAATCGTTCAAGCAATGCTCCCGGGGAAGCGGGCCAACAAAAAGGCGGGCGGTCCGGTTACCCGGGCAGCCCGCCTTTTCAGACAGTTCTCGAAAATAACTCGAAGCGTCAGTGCGCCTCGTTGTAGGCATCCACCACACCAGCCGCTATACGGCCGCGAGCCGACACCGGGTGTCCGTTACGGCGCGCCCAGTCACGAATCGCTGCGGTCTGCTCACGGTCCACTGTGGGCTTACCTGCGACGCTGAGGCCCTTGGCACGCTTACGGCCTCCCACCCGACGGGCATGTTCTGCCCACCGTGCAACATCGTCACGCAGTTTGTCTGCATTCTTGGTGGACAGATCGATTTCATAGGTGACACCGTCGACACCGAACTCGACAGTCTCATCCGCAGTTTTACTATCGTCAACATCGTCGACCAGCGTGACTGTAACCTTCTTTGCCATAATGCTCCATTCTTGATGGCTCCCCGACCAAGACGGTTCTCAGAACACAACTCGTAACGAGCCATATTCGTGGTGGCCGCCTATTGGCCGCCAGCATAGCGCGAATATCTAGTTCGCGCTAATAACTCGCTTATGTGTTTAGAAGGTTTTCAATGCTGCGGTTTCACGAGTGGAAAGAGGATCGTTTCCCTAATCCCTAGACCGGTAAGTGCCATGAGAAGTCGGTCAATCCCCATTCCGGTGCCCGTGGTCGGAGGCATCCCCTGCTCCATGGCGGCGAGAAACTCTTCGTCGAGGACCATTGCCTCGTCATCGCCGGCGCGCGCAAGCCTGGCCTGATCCACGAACCGCTCCCGCTGAATGATCGGGTCGACCAGTTCCGAATAGCCGGTCGCCAATTCGAAACCGCGAACATAGAGGTCCCATTTCTCGCTGACACCCCGCACGGTCCGGTGCTCGCGGACGAGTGGTGAGGTCTCCACCGGGAAGTCCCGGACGAATACCGGCCCGGACAGCGTCTCACCGACTTGGTGCTCCCACAGCTCTTCGACGAGCTTCCCGTGGCCGTAGCCTTTGCCCTCCGGGATCTCGAGGCCGACGCGGGCGGCGACCGACAACAGGTACTCCACGGTGGTGTCGGGTGTGATGTCCTCCCCGAGTGCCTTCGACAGCGACGGATACATCTCGACCGAGGTCCACTCGCCGCTCAGGTCGTTGATCGTTCCGTCTGCCATCTCCAGCTGCAGGGTGCCCATCGCACCGAGCGCAACCTCTTGGATGATCTCCCGGATCATTGTGGCCGAGTCGTCGTACGTGCCGTAGGCCTCGTAGGTCTCGAGCATCGCGAACTCCGGCGAGTGAGTGGAATCCGCGCCCTCGTTACGGAAGTTCCGGTTGATCTCGAAGACCTTCTCGATCCCGCCGACCACCGCGCGCTTGAGGAACAGCTCCGGCGCGATGCGCAGGAAGAGGTCCATGTCCAAGGCATTGGAGTGCGTCACGAAGGGTCGGGCCGCCGCGCCACCATGCAGCGTCTGCAGCATCGGCGTCTCGACCTCGAGGAATCCGCGACGTTCGAGCGCGCCACGCAACTCACGCATGACCGCAACACGAGTCCGGGCCATCGCCCGGGCCTCCGGCCGGATGATGAGATCGAGGTAACGCTGCCGCACCCGGGCCTCTTCGCTCATGTCCTTGTGTGCCACCGGGAGCGGGCGCAGTGCCTTCGACGCCATCTGCCACGTGTCCGCGAGAACACTGAGCTCGCCGCGGCGGGAGCTGATGACTTCACCGTGAACAAAGACGAAGTCGCCGAGATCGACGTCGGTCTTCCACGCCGCGAGGGACTCCTCACCCACACCGTTCAGGCTGATCATGGCCTGCAACTGGGTGCCGTCACCCTCCTGCAACGTGGCAAAACACAGCTTGCCGGTGTTGCGGACGAAAATGACGCGGCCGGCGACACCGACCTGGTCGCCCGTCGCGGTGTCGGTCTCGAGGTCGGGATATTTTGCCCGGACCTCTGCCAGTGAATGGGTTCGCGCCACCGAAACCGGGTAGGGCTCGATCCCTGCGGAAAGCATTCGATCACGTTTTTCGCGACGGATACGCAACTGTTCCGGCGTCTGATCTTCGACGGTGTCGGCATCTGTTTTGGTGCGGCCCTGGCCACGGACTTCGTTCACGCCAAGAACCCTATCGGCCGGAGCGCCGCGCGATCCATTCGCCAAGGCCAAGCGGCATCAGATAGTCACAAACCACGGGTCGCGCGAGTGCCTCGGATCAGTGCGCGATGTACGCGCTCACCTCGCGCCGGGTGTGCTCGCCGAGCAACCCTGGCGTGGCGTTGCGAGACAGTGCCCGCTGACCGCCCGCGACAAAACGTGTGCCGGTGATGCCCCGGGCCTGCAGATGCCAGGTCAGCATCTCGGCGTCATGACCGTCGGCCCCGACCAGGACCCAGCGCTGGGCAACCGAGGCGCTCGACAGGGACTGATCGGATCCCGGAGTCAACCGGTCGAGTACGTTCCTGGCCGGAATCGCCAACGCTCCTAAGAGGATTCCTTCGTCATCACGGACGCGCTGGCTGCGGATGTCGACGGCGATGGCACCGGCTTGCAGAGCCGGACCGTACTGATCGGCCGAGATGGACAGGGGCGCCGCCGCCGGAGCGGACACGGGAGCAGCGGTCGAAAACGAGATGGGTGCTGTGAGCACAGACATGATGGTGGCTTTCGAGAATGATCGGCGACAGAGCGCCGGAATCGGGCGTAGGGGTCATCGAGAGGCGTTTAGCCCCGACAACACTCCTGACAGCTCCGGTTCATCACGGTCGCGATTCTGCCACATCAATCCGGCTTGCACCAGTGGCGATGATCACCGAACCGGTCGCCGGCGGCTCAGTGATCTGTCCGCGACTTGCTCCGACTGTCCCGCTGCCGCTCGAAGACCAGCCGCAAACCGTCCAGCGTCAGTGTCGGCTGATGGTGATGCAACGTCTCACATTCGTCGAACACCAGCGGAGCAAGATAGCCCGTGGCGACCACCGCGACATCGTCCTGCGGACCGAATCCCCGAATCTCCCGCCGCACCCGCGTCACCAGCCCGTCGACCTGGCCGGCGAATCCGTAGAGGATGCCCGACTGCAGCGCCTCGATCGTGTTCTTGCCGACCACGCTGCGCGGCGGCAACAACTCCACCTTGCGCAACGTCACCGTCGCGGTGGCCAGGGCCTCCACGGCCAGATCGATACCGGGAGCGATGGCGCCACCGAGGAACTCGCCCTTCGCCGAGACCACGTCAACCAACGTGGTGGTCCCGAAATCGACGATGATGCAGGCGCGCCGGTACGCCGTGTACGCCGCGAGCGCGTTGGCCACCCGGTCGGTGCCGACTTCCTTCGGGTTGTCCACCAACAGTGGGACACCGGTCCGCACACCGGGTTCGAGCAGAACATGCGGTCCGATGCCGTAATACTTCCCGACCATCACCCGCATCTCCCGCAGCAACGACGGCACCGTGGACAGCCCCACCACCGAGGTGACCTGATCGATGTCCGGGCCGAGGAGACCGCGGATGGTCAGTGCGAGTTCGTCCGCGGTCATCCGCGGCTCGGTCCGCATCCGCCAATCCCGGATCAGGCGGGCGTGGTCACCACGCCCCGAATAGACACCCAGGTGGATGTTGGTGTTGCCGACGTCCAGGGCGAGCAGCATGGTCAGGCCATGCTGGAAGAGAATTCGGGGCTGGAAGTGAATTCAGGGCTGGAGGTCAATTCGCGCGGATCCAGGAGCCCGCTGCCTTCCGGAGCATGTGCCGGGTCGTCACCGAGCTCGAGGATCTTGTTGTCGCCGTCCACGAACACCACCCGCGGGCTGTACTCGAGCAGCTCGCGCTCATCGAGGCCACCGTAGGCGATCAGGATGACCAGATCTCCGGGATGCACGAGATGTGCTGCGGCACCGTTGATCCCGAGGACACCCGAACCTCGTTCCCCGGCAATCGTGTACGTCTCCAGACGTGCCCCGTTGGTGATGTCGACGATCGACACCTTCTCGCCTTCGAGCAAACCCGCGGCGTCGAGAAGATCCTGGTCGACGGTCACCGAACCGACGTAGTGCAGATCGGCCTGCGTCACGGTGGCGCGGTGGATCTTCGACGTCATCATCGTACGAATCATGGTGTGTTCTCTCCTCTTTCGACGAATCCCGTACCGATCGCGACACCCACGTTGTCGATCAGCCTGGTGCTGCCGATCCGGGCCGCGATCAAAAGCCTGCCGTCGCCCTTGTCCGGCGCCGGTTCCAGACCCGGACCACGCACTTCGAGGTAGTCGACCTCGATCTCCGGGTGCAGCGCCAGCACCTGCCGGGCGGTGTCGAGAATGATCTGCGCGCCGTCCGCCGCCGCGTAGGCGCCGGCGACCAGGGCCGCAGACAGCGTGGTGGCCAGCTCACGCTGTGCCGGATCCAGGTACCGGTTTCGCGAGGACATCGCCAGCCCATCGGACTCGCGCACGGTCGGCACCCCGACGATGCGGATGTCGAGGTCGAGGTCGCGCACCATCTGCCGGATCAATGTCAGCTGCTGGTAGTCCTTTTCACCGAAGTACGCCTCCATCGGTGCCGCGATGTTGAGCAGCTTGAGGACGACGGTCAGCATCCCGGCGAAGTGGGTCGGCCGCGATGTCCCTTCAAGCTCGGCGCCGAGCGGGCCCGGGTGCACCGTGGTCCGGGGCCCGTTCGGGTACATGTCGGAGACCCGCGGCGCGAAGACCAGCTCGACCCCGGCAGCGCGCAGCAGATCGCAGTCCGCATCGAATGTCCGCGGGTAGGCGTCGAGGTCCTCGTCGGCCGAGAACTGCAGTGGGTTCACGAAAATCGACGTGATGACGACGGCGTCACCTTTGCGCTTGGCGGCCCGGATCAGTTCCAGGTGACCGGCGTGCAGAGCACCCATCGTCGGCACCAGCACCACCCGTTTGCCGGTCGACCGCAACGCCCGGCTGATCTTGTTCAGCATCGACGGATCGCGGTGGACGGTCAATTTCCCTGCCGTGTAGGGCTTTTCAGATGCAATGTCGACATTCGACATCAGCGGTCACCTCCGAGGAGCTCGATCAGTTCTTGAGGCGGATTGGTGTAGGCGGCAGCACGCCGGGCCATTGCGAGGTATCCGTCGGCGATCCCCGGATCAGCTTCGGTCAGGGCTGCGAGATGGCGGGCAACAGCAGCGGCGTCGCCGCGCTTGACCGGCCCCGTCAGCGCCGCCGGACCCGACTGGAGGGTGTTGTCGAGGGCGGCGGTCAACAGCGGGCCCAAAAGCCGCTGCGGCCGGACGTCTTGTCCCTCGAGCACGGTGGCGAGCGCAGCCGCGGCGTCGCACACCAGGGCGACGAGATGGTTGGCACCGTGCGCCAGAGCCGCGTGATAGAGCGTCCGGTGGTCTTCACGGATGTGGACGGGTTCCCCACCCATTTCCAGCACCAGGGATTGTCCGATCGCCAGACCGATCTCATCGGCGGCAGTGACCCCGAAGCAGCAGTTGTTCAGCCGGTCGGTGTCTTCTCGGGTACCGATGAACGTCATCGCCGGGTGAAGCGCCAGCGGAAGTGCGCCGGCGTCGGTGAGGGGGTCGAGAATGCGGACGCCCTGCGCGCCGGCGGTGTGCGCGACGATCGTGCCCGGCCGAACCGAGCCCGCCGCGGACAGCTCTGCGATGACCAGCGGAAGTTTGTCGTCGGGTACGGCCAAGATCAGCAGTTCACACCGCGCGGCAACCTCGTGCGGGGTGAGGATCTCTGATTCCGGCAACCGTTCGGCGGCCCGGCGCCGGGACTGGGATGACGAAGCTGCGACCGCTCCGACCACGTGCTCTGCACGTTCGAGCGCCTCACCGATGGTGGTGCCCACACGGCCCGCCGACACGATGCCCACCGTCAGGCGGGCAGGCGCGGGCCAGTTGGTAATCCCGGTCGAGGTCACCGATGTCCTCCATCATTCGTTCCAGTCCCACCAACCCTCCGACCGATGCAAGATCACAGTCGAATGAGTCGGATCCGGGTACCAGACGTCTCGCAGCGAGGATAGATCGCGCGGCGACAAAACCGCCAACCGCTGTGACCGGCCTCACTGAAATGAGGCGATTTACGGAGTCCGAATCGCTGCGACCGGCTCAGCTGCGCCGGCGACGACGACCTGAGCTCGGGGCCGAAGACGGAAATCCCTGGAGTAGCTCCGACACCGAACGACCGGACGCATGTGCGCCGGGGTGATCGGGCGAACCCTCACCCTCGGCCAGCAGGGCATCGGGGATGCCGCCCTCGGGCGGTGCGATGACCTCCCACTCGTCGGTCGGGGTGTCATCCACGAATCCCTCGGGTGCCGGAGCATCCGCGGTGGGCTCGTCGGCGCGGCGACGGCCACCACCGATGTGCCTTCCCGCAGCCTGGGTCGCAGCACCCGCGGTCGGGGCAGACTCCTCGCCCGGCTCGTCGACCAACTCGGCGACGAGCTCCTGGGCTTCGGCCGGCTCGGGTGTGGCCGGCTCCGGATCGGCAGCCAGAGGCTCTTCGGCGGCGATCACGGGGATGACCTCGGTCATGCCCTCGGGCTCTGGCGAAGCGTCGCCGGTCGGCGGCGCGGTGGAAGCGAAATCTTGTTCGGCGACGGCTCCGTCGTCGACGAGGCCGGCGGGATACTCCGCAAAACCGGAGGCGTACGCGGCGTCGGGCCGATTGAGCCAGGTCGAACGGTTCTCGAGCTCGGGCAGTTTCTCCCGAAACAGTGCGATCCGGTCTTCCGGCAGTTCTCCGAGAATCTGTTCCAGGCTCTCGCGAAGCGCCTGCAGCTCGGTTTTCAGAGCCGCGAGCTCGGATCCCGATTCGGCGCTGACCTCGCGGCGAACCTGGCTCTCCACGCCGAGTTCGTACTGGCGGCGGGCGGTGATCTCGCGCTCGAGCTGCAACTCGTAGACCAGCCGCAGATCGCGGGCCTTGGCGTCGGCGGAATCAGCTGCGCGACGGTATTTGGTGACCAGGATGGCGCCGATGACCGCGGCCCACAGCGCGGTGATGACCGCCAGCGAACCGGCGATACTCATCTCCGAGGTGAAGATCATGAACACGCTCGAACCGAGGGCGAGCAGCAACAGAACACCGAGCAGCCATTGGCCCGGACCACGGCGTGTCCTTCTGGCGTCAGCCGAGCGGCCAGTGGAGGTGGTCATTGGGCAAACATACCGGGCAGCGACGATCGATTTCGCCATCTGACCCGGCAAGTCCTGTTATAAGGGCCCAGGTGACCTTCACCACCGATCACGCGGTGAGATCCTCGGACGGATCATCCGGCGTACGACAGCAGTATTCGAGCCACAACGCCGCGACCGCGAGCAGGATGGCACCGACCAGTCCGACAATCGCGCTCGGCAGATCGTCGCGGGCGGCCGCCAGCTCGCCTTGACGCGTCAGGAGATAGACGAGCGTCCCGGCCCACACCCCCGTTGCGAGCGCGCCCAGGATCGCCGACGCCTTCGCCAGTGCCAGGACCCGCGCGGCAGTGATCGGATGCAATTGTCCACGGTGCGCACCGATCTCGCGATCGTCGACCCTCGACCGGACCACAAATGCGATCACAACCTCAAGTGCGGCAAGGACATACAGGACCACGCCGGCGAGAAGCGGCAGCGGTGGCATCGACCCGTAGCTGACCCGGACCAACAGGAACACCACCACCGCGACCACACCCGCGATCGCGGACAGATCACGGATGCGGGTCGGCCCCATTCGGCCGTCGTCGGGCTTGTGCTGCGGAGTTCGCCGGTTCATCACCCGATATCCGTCCCGGTGCTGCGCCGCGCGACCACGAGCTGCCCGTCGGTGCGATGCACCCCGGAGCGCTCGTCGTCGGGCAGTGCGGCGATCAGATCGGCCACCCGGACCTGCTCACCGTCATGCCACAGTGTTGCCGCCGGATCGACGTCCAGCCAGGGGATCAGCACAAACGCGCGCTGCGACGCCCTCGGATGCGGCAGCGTCAGGACCGGATCGTCGGACACGACATCGCGGCCCGCGCTGCGCACCGAGATCACGTCGACATCCAGAGTTCTTGGGCCCCAATGCTGTTCCCGAACCCGCTGCGCCTGTTGCTCGAGGTCCTGTCCGACGGCCAGCCAATCGGCGGCCTCCCGGTTCGGATCATCCACCACGACAACGGCATTGAGGAAGTCCTGCTGCTGCACGCCACCCCAGGGCGCAGTCGAGTAGACGGCAGAGATGGCCACCACCACATCCGGCAGGCCGTCACAGACCGATTGCAGATGGGCCATGCGGTCACCGATGTTGGAGCCGATCGAGAGCACCGCACGACTCACCGTGCTCCCCCATTCACTGCATCCCCTTACGGGATCGCCTGGCCACCACCGCAACATCGTCGAACGTCAGCGGGATCGGCGCAGACGGCTTGTGCAGCGTCACTTCACACGCCGCCACCTGTTCGGTTTCCAGCATCACAGTGTCGGCGATCTCGGCGGCCACCGTCTCGATGAGATTGCGCGGGGTTCCCGCGATGATGTCGTGGGCGGTTTGCGCCAACGCGCCGTAGTCGACGGTGTCGGCGAGATCGTCGGTGGCCGCGGCGATCCGCGAGTCGACCCACAGGATCACGTCGACGATGAAGTCCTGGCCATCGGCGCGCTCATGATCGAACACGCCATGATTTCCCCGAACCTTCAACCCGCGCAACTCGATTCGGTCAGCCATTGCGCCCTTTCATCTCGACTTCGTTCTTCACATCCGGAAATCCGCCGGCATGCCACGCCTTCGCGACAGCTACCGCATCGCGGCTCGATGCCACGTCGTGCACCCGGACGCCCCACGCGCCGTACGCCGCGGCCAGCGCACTGAGCGCGGCCGTGGCGACTTCCCGTCCGTCCGGCGGCCGCACCGTCCCGTCGGCGTCGGCCAGCAGGGTTCCGAGGAAGCGCTTCCGGGAGGCTCCGATGAGCACCGGGAATCCGAGCGCCACCAACTCGGGCAGCCGCTGCAGCAACGCCCAGTTGTGCTCGCCCGTCTTCGCGAAACCGAGACCGGGATCGAGGATCAGCGCGCCCGGATCAACACCTGCCTTGACGGCGGCGTCGACCTGTTCGAGGAGTTCGGTCCTGACCTCCGAGACCACATCGCCGTAACCGGCGGCCTCACCCGAATGCGCGTAGTCGGAGCCTGTCGGCCGCCAGTGCATCAGGATCCAGGGCGACCCCGACTCCGCGACCACCTTCGCCATGTCGGGGTCCGCACGGCCACCGGAGACGTCGTTGATGATGCCCACCCCGGCCGCCAGCGCGGCTTCGGCGACCTTGGCCCGCATCGTGTCGACCGACGTCACGATGCCCCGCGACGACAGCCCTTCGATGACCGGCCGGACGCGCGCGATCTCCAGATCCGAATCGATCCGCTGAGCTCCCGGCCGTGTGGATTCACCACCCACGTCGATGATGTCCGCACCGTCGGCCACCAGAGCAACACCGTGCTCGATGGCCGCGTCGACGTCGAGATAGCGACCGCCGTCGGAGAACGAATCAGCGGTCACATTCACCACGCCCATGATGACCGTGTTCACGACTCCCGAACCCAACATGTCGGCAGCACCACGCCGCACTAGCTCTTTCGGGAAATGAAATCCAGGGCTTCTCCGCGCGAGATCGCACTGGTCTTGAACTGCCCGCGAACCGCCGACGTGGTGGTGGTGGCACCCGGCTTGCGGATGCCGCGCATCGCCATGCACAGGTGCTCGGCCTCGATCACGACGATGACGCCGCGGGGATCGAGCTTGCGGACGATCGCGTCGGCGATCTGCGTGGTGAGTCGTTCCTGGACCTGCGGCCGGCGGGCGTAGAGGTCGACGACGCGGGCAAGCTTCGACAGGCCGGTGACCTGTCCGCTGGCGCCCGGGATGTAGCCGACGTGCGCGACACCGTGGAACGAGACCAGGTGGTGCTCGCAGGTCGAGTACATCGGGATGTCCTTGACCAGCACCAGTTCGTCGTGACCGACGTCGAACGTGGTCGCGAGGACCTCGTCGGGATCGGTGTGCAGGCCACCGAACATCTCCTGGTATGCGCGGGCCACGCGGGCCGGCGTCTCCTTCAGCCCGTCACGATCCGGGTCTTCGCCGACGGCGAGCAGGAGCTCTCGAACAGCACGCTCGGCGCGCTCAGCATCAAATGGGGCAATCGCGGTGCGGTCTTCGCGGTACGTCATTGTCCATTCTGTCCGGTTGAGGGCGGTTGACCGTTCTGGCCTTCATCGCCCTGGCCGCCACCGTGGTGTCCGCCGCCGTATCCGTCACCATTGCGATGTCCGTTGGCCGGCGGCTGTCCGTAGGGGTTCTGCGGTTGTCCATAAGGATTCCCTGGCGCCTGACCGTAGCCACCATTGGGGTACCCACCGCCGGGTTGCCCGTTCGGCTGACCGCCGTTCGGGACACCGCCGCTCGGGGGCCATCCCGGTGCCGACCAGCCCGCCGGAGCACCGTAGTCGGGGCGGGTGCCTCCCGGAATCGCACCCTGATGCTGGGAGTGCTGGCCCGATGCCGACTGCGCATGGGCGCCGGCCTTGGTCAGGTCCGGCGACTGCGGAACCTCGGGCGGCCACGGCTCGCCACGCTCTTTGGCCAGCTCGCCGGGGGTCTTGACCGGGGGCTTGTCGCTCGGGGTGCGCGCACCGAAGTCGTTGAACGTGGTGATGCGAGGACGCTTGGCAACCTTGTCGAAGATCTTCTCGAGGTCCTTGCGGGTCAGCGTCTCGCGTTCGAGGAGCTGCGTCGCGAGCTCATCGAGGGTGTCGCGGTGTTCGGTGAGAATCGCCCAGGCCTCGGTGTGCGCGGCCTCGATCAGGCGGCGAACCTCGTCGTCGATCTCGCTCGCGACCTCGGGTGAGTAGTCCGAATGCGCGCCCATCGACCGGCCCAGGAACGGATCGCCCTGCTCCTGTCCATAACGAACAGCACCCAGACGAGCGCTCATGCCGTACTCGGTCACCATCGCGCGGGCGATCTTGGTCGCCTGATCGATATCTGACGACGCTCCGGTGGTCGGCTCGTGGAACACGAGTTCCTCGGCAGCACGCCCACCCATCGCCATCACCAGACGAGCGATCATCTCCGACCTGGTCATCAGGTCTTTGTCCTGCTCCGGGACAGCCAGCGCGTGTCCGCCGGTGCGACCGCGGGCCAGGATCGTCACCTTGTAGATCGGGTCGAGGTCGGGCATCGCCCACGCGGCAAGTGTGTGGCCACCCTCGTGGTAGGCGACGATCTTCTTCTCGTGTTCGCTGATGATCCGGCTCTTGCGGCGCGGTCCACCGATGACCCGGTCCACCGACTCCTCGAGGAGTTCTGCGGTGATGGTGGTGCGGTTCTCGCGGGCCGCGAGCAGCGCGGCCTCGTTGATGACGTTCGCCAGGTCGGCGCCGGACATGCCGGGCGTGCGCTTGGCCAGACCGTCGAGGTCGGCGTCGGCGTCGATCGGCTTGCCCTGGGCGTGCACGTTGAGGATCGCCTTGCGACCGGCCATGTCGGGGTTGCCGACCGGGATCTGGCGGTCGAAGCGGCCCGGACGCAGCAGCGCCGGGTCGAGGATGTCCGGGCGGTTGGTGGCGGCGATCAGGATGACACCCGAACGCTCACCGAATCCGTCCATCTCGACCAGCAACTGGTTGAGGGTCTGCTCACGCTCGTCGTGGCCACCACCGAGGCCGGCGCCACGCTGGCGTCCGACCGCGTCGATCTCGTCGACGAAGATGATGCACGGACTGTTGTTCTTGGCCTGCTCGAACATGTCGCGCACACGAGAGGCACCGACACCGACGAACATCTCGACGAAGTCCGAACCGGAGATCGTGAAGAACGGCACGCCGGCCTCACCGGCGACTGCACGTGCGAGCAGCGTCTTACCGGTTCCGGGCGGGCCGTAGAGCAACACACCCCTGGGGATCTTGGCGCCGAGTGCCTGGTAGCGCGCCGGGTTCTGCAGGAAGTCTTTGATCTCGAAAAGCTCTTCGACGGCCTCGTCGGCGCCGGCGACATCCGCGAACGTGGTGGACGGCATGTCCTTGTTGAGCTGCTTGGCCTTGGACTTGCCGAAGCCCATGACACCGCCCTTGCCACCACCCTGCATCCGGCTCATCACGAAGAAGAACAGACCGAACAGCAGGACCAGCGGAAGGATGAAGATCAGCATCTGCATCAGGAACGAGTCTTTGTTGACGTTCGTCTGATACGTCGCACCCGAGGCGTCGACCCGGTCGAAGATCTCGTCCGTGCTCTGCGCCGGATACTTCGACGTGATCTTCTTTTCGCCGTCGACCGGGTCCTTCAACGTCATCCGCAGCGTCTGCTCGCGGTCGTCGATCTGCACCTCGGACGCGTTCTTGGTGTTGAGCTGCGTCATCGCCACCGAGGTGTCGACGGCCTTGTAGTCACGATTGTTGTCCCGTAGCAGGGTCCAACCCCAGATCGCGAGCACGATTACGGCCACGATCGCCAGGTTGCGAAAGACAGTCTTGCGGTTCATTGGGGTGTGTCAGCCGAGACCGAGAGCCACATCTGCGGCTTTCGCTGTGATTTCGGCGCGTCCTTCCAGTCGGGATATCTGAGTCCTCAGGCTACCCGTCAACGATTCACCATGATCAGGCGTTCCCTACGAGCGGAACCGCAGGCCGATTCCATCGGACCCTCAGTAGCCGGGTGCCACTCGCTGCCAGGGGCGAGCTGCCTCGATCTGGGCGGCCAGGGTCAGCAGGACAGCCTCGGATCCGGGACGACCGGCGAACTGCACCGCCAACGGGGTCCGGGTCACCGGGTGAACACCGAACGGGACCGACATCGCCGGCCAGCCGAGCACGTTGAACAGGCCACAGAACGGTGCGTAGTTGACGTTGACCCACATGTTCGCGGCCCAGCCCCGCGCACTCCACCGTTTCGCCGACGGGGGCGACGCCGCGAGTGCGGGGGTCAGGATCAGATCGGCCTTGTTGCGGTCGAGGTACGCGAGCACCTTGCGCTCGATCTTCTGGACCTGCTTGTCGTCGACCAGATCGAACCGGGTGACGGTCCGGCCGAGTGAGGTATGAACCTTGCTGCGGCGCTGTAGCTTGTCGAGATCTCCACCGGCCGCTGCGAGGTCATCGGCATCGGCGGCCGCACCGGCCATCCATCGCATCAGCAGCGGTGCGGGATTGGTGGGGTACGGCAGGTTCGCGTGGGGCACGCGGTGCCCGAGCCCGGCCAGCAGCGAACTGCAACTCCCCTGCGCCTGCGCCCAATGCTTGTCGGTCTTGCCAACAGCCAGCGGAAAGTTCTCTGCCACAACGATTCCCAGCGGTCCCGGATCTGACGAGAGACCCGCTTGCGCCAGATCAGGCGCGTCGGCCATGACCGACAGCAACAACGCCGCGTCTGCGACCGTGGTGGCGAGTGGACCGTTCTCGCTCATACCGAACCAGCCGTTGCCACCCATCTCCGAGGGCACCACGCCGCGGCCCGGTTTGAAACCGAACAGTCCGCAGTCGGCCGCCGGGATCCGGATCGAACCCAGCCCGTCGTTGCCGTGGGCGATATCGATCTGCCCGCTCGCGACCGCAGCCGCCGCTCCGCCCGACGAACCGCCAGGGGTCCGCTTGGTATTCCACGGATTACGCGTGACGGTTTTTGGATTGTCGGTGGTTGCCCACATACTCAATTCCGGAACTGCTGTGGTCCCGACAATAATTGCCCCGGCCGCCCGCAGACGCCGAACAACGGTGTGGTTGCCCAATTGCGGCGCACGACTGGTGGCCTGCGATCCGAGCGTCATGATTTCGCCGGCGATCGGAATATTGTCCTTGATCGCCACCGGAACACCGGCCAGCGCCAATTCCCCGAGTCGGGGGTGGGCGGTCAAAACCTCGGCTTCGGCAATCGCGCGATCAGCGCGGACCGCAACAAATGCACCCAGATCTTGGTCCCGCTGTGAGATCCGGGCCAGCGCCGCGCGGGTGACCTCGACCGGGTCAAGCCGTCCCGCGCGCACTCCGGCGGCGGTCTGGACTGCAGTCATCGATCACCCTTTTAGTCTGTGTAGACGGACGGATGCAGTCGGCCGACGTACGGCAGGTCGCGGTACCGCTCGGCGTAGTCGAGTCCGTAGCCGACCACGAACTCGTTGGGGATGTCGAAACCGACATCGGCCACCGGCACATCAACCCGGACGGCGTCGGGTTTGCGCAGCAATGTGCAGACCTCCAACGACCGCGGATGACGGGTCCGGAGATTCTTGATCAGCCAGGACAGGGTCAGACCCGAATCGATGATGTCCTCGACGATCACCACGTCGCGATCGTTGATGTCGCGGTCCAGGTCTTTGAGGATGCGCACCACACCCGACGACGACGTCGACGAACCGTACGAACTCACCGCCATGAACTCGAGCTGCGAAGGGATCGGGAGCGCCCGGGCGAAGTCGGTCATGAACATGACCGCACCTTTGAGAACCCCGATGAGAACGAGGTCGTCGGGAGCGTCGCGGTATCGCGAGGCCACACTCTCGGCCAGTTCGATGATCCGCTTCTGGATCTGCTCCTCCGTGACCACTACCGCTTCGATGTCATTGCCGTATGGATCGCGCTGCGTCGTCACACAGAACATCATGCCTCAATCGCACCGGCAGCCACTGCACGGGGCGACAAAATCGCCAAGTCAGCCCATGTCCACCAAACGAATGAACTTCAGGATCACAAGTTTTTCGGGATCACAATTTGATTTACTGATTGGGCGCGACACCGAAGCACATCAGATCCACGGGCGGATTCGAAATCACTGTAACGGGAGCGATCGGCGAGAGTCGTACACCTTTCGATTCAATCGAAATTGGGCACGTGGACGAATCATTCACCTTTCAGGGTGACTTCTGGCCACCCGCCCAACCGAGGATGCACCTCATGAAACGCAGAAATGGATTAATCGCACTAATCGCAGCCGTCGTGACCACCGCCGGATTCATCACGGCAATTCCGGCAAATGCCGCGCCCTCGCCCACCGATATCAATTACCACGCCGAAATCGTGGGCGGTAACCAGGTCGTAGTGACCACCGACATCGGTTCGTTGCGAACCAACAACGATCAGCTCGAGATCGTCGACGCTGCCGGCCACGTGGCCGCCACCGTTCCCCTCTTCTTCAACCTCGAAGGCCGGCAATACCCGATCGCGGCGAACGCGAACGGACGCACGGCCACACTCACACCGGTCGTCACTCCGGCCGCTGCCACGCCGGTCGCCGCAGCGACCACAAGGGATGAACGCGACCTTCAGGCTCTGCAGAAGCTCGGGACCTACGTGTCGGTGTCCGTGGCGATCGGCGGCCTGGTCGGCACGATTGTCGGCGCCGTAATCGGTTGTCTGATCGATATCGCCACCGCCTGCCTCCCAGGCGCGGTCACCGGCGCCGGGATCGGCGGTGTTCTCGGCACCATCGCAGTAGGCGGACCCACCCTGATCGGCGCTGCGGTCGAGTACTTCAACACGATCAATTCACCGTTCCCGTGATCTGACGTAGCTCAACGGTTGCGGCGCTCGACCACAAGTCGGGCGCCGCGTCGCGTCACCTGGGTCCGGAACTGCGGCCTGCCGCCAATGGCCACGGCCCCCTGACCCCGCCACCGCATGACCAGCGCATCCACCGCCTGAACAACGGGTTCGGTCGGTTCGGTGGCGCCCTTGGCGAGTAGCCAGCGACGCAGCAGCCGGAGCCGGATGGCACCGGGGAGCACCGCGAGGTCGTCGCAGTCAACCTGCTCGGTATCGACCAGCGCGGCATGGTCGTCGACCATCCGTTCCACCACGTCCAAGTCGAGTTGCAGGTGCCGCGCGGTCCGTGCCAATGCCTCGGCGACGCCCCCGGAGAGCACCTCGTCGAGCAACGGCATCACCTCACGTCGCAAGCGGACGCGGGTGAACCGCGGATCCCGGTTGTGCGGGTCCTCGTACGGGGTCACGTCCAGTTCGGCGCACGCCGCCACCGTCGCGGAACGTCGAACGTCCAGAAGCGGTCGCCCGAACGGCGGCGCCCACGGCCTCATCCCGGCCACCGACCTCGCGCCCGAGCCGCGCGCGAACCCCAGAAGGACGGTTTCGGCCTGGTCGTCGAGTGTGTGCCCGAGGAGGACGGGCCGATCAGCGCGGTGGCTCTCGAACGCGGCATAGCGGGCTCGCCGGGCCGCGGCTTCGGGACCACCGCCACCGGTCACGTCGACCCCGACAACCACCGGCCGCGCACCGAGTGCCTCGGCCACCGCCGCTGCCTTGCCGGCGACCTCGGCCGAACCTGGTTGCAAACGGTGGTCGACGATCAGTGCCCGCACGTCGAGCCCCGCCCGCACCGCTGCCGCGGTCAGCGCCGTCGAATCAGGACCGCCGGACAGCCCCACGCACACCTGCGGATCATCCAGATGCTCTCCGGCGAAAGCCTTTACGGCCCTGGTGATCTCGGAGATGGCGCTCGAGGTCACAACACGCGGTCGATCCACGCCCGCGGGGTCTCGATCTCGGCGGGCAGCGGCATCGTCTCCGGCCCGGTCCAGATCGCATTGAAGCGCGTCATGCCAACCGTCCCGACCACCTCGTCGACAAACGCCTTGCCCCTGGTGTACTGGGCGATCTTCGCGTCCATGCCCATCAGCGTGCGCAGCAGTCGCTGAACGGGGTTGGTGGGCTTGGCCCGCCGCTTGTCGAATGCCGCGCGAATACGGTCGACGGTCGGCACTTTCGCCGGTCCCACCGCATCCATCACATGGTCGGCGTGCCCTTCGAGCAGCGTGCCGAGCATCATCATCCGGGTGAATGCCTCGTATTGCTCGGGGGACTGAAGGAGCTGCATCGCGCCCACGATGCCCTTCTCCCGCGGCAGGTCGCTGCGCAGCGCGGCGGTGATCCGACCGACCATCTCACCTGTGGACTCGGCGTCCTCCGACGTGAGCTCCTCGACATTCGACTGCATGTAGTCACGTAGCCACGGGTTCGCCGAGAACTGCACCCGGTGGGTCACCTCGTGCAGGCAGACCCAGAGCCGGAAGTCCGCCGGTACCACCCGCAACCCTCGTTCGACCGCGATGATGTTGGGGGTCACGAGCATCAGCACGCCGTCGTTGCCACTGATCGGGTCCGGGGTGAACGGGTCGTACTGACCCAGGATCGCTCCCGACAGCAGTGCCAGCAGTCCACCGGCCTGCACACCCGCGATCCGGCCCATCAGCCCGTGGTCGTCGTCGGGTTCGTCGGAATCGAGCATCGCCGACAACGACAGCGCCGCGGCTTCGATCCATTCACCGCGGTCGAGGACCCGGGCCGCGGGCACCGGAAGTCCATCGGCCAGACCGGTGATCTCCCGAACGGGCGCCTCCGACGCCGTCGCCGACGCCGCGAGCTCATTGCGGGCGGCCTCTGCGGTGTATGCGGTGGTCAACGGACCCGGCCGGGCGATCTTCTTACCCACCGTCGCGGCCAGGCTCCAGTCGATGCTCATCGACAACCGCATTCCCGCAGGGCCACAGCAACGGCGTCAAGCGCGGGCCTGGCCTCCGTCGGACCTGTTCCGTTGGACATCAAGGCAAAACTCAGCACGCGACCTTCTCTCGTCTGCACAACACCGGCCAACGCGCTGGCGACCGTCAGTGTTCCGGTCTTGGCACGAATCCATCCGGCGCCGCTGGAGTTCTCGAGAACAAAACGCTCCGAGAGGGTTCCGGTGGCACCCGCGACGGGCAGCATGTCCAGGAGTGGCCGCAGTTTCGGCTGCGCCGTCCCAGCTCCTGCCACGAGCACCTTGTCGAGCAATCCGGCCGAGACCCGATTGCCCTCGGACAGACCGCTGACATCCTCGAACACCGCGCCATTCAGGTTGAACCCGTTGTCGCTCAGGGTCTTTCGGACCGCATCGATGCCTCCGGCCAGTGAGGGCCGGCCGCCGATGGCCTTGGCGATCTCGATGGACACGGTCTCGGCGAGCACGTTGTCGCTGGCGCGCATCATGTCTCCGAGTCTGGTCAGCAGCGGCGTCGATGTCACGGAGGCGATCACGGGGGCGCCGGCCGGTGCGGTTCCCGAGCTCACCGGGTTGTCGACGCCGAGTGCAGCGGCCAGGGCCGATCCGGCAGCCAACGCCGGTGTCGCGGTGCGTGGCGAGTCGATCTCCAATGGCTCCACGCGCCCGGAATCGGCGATGAGTGCTTCGATCGGCGTGATGTTGCCTCCGGCGATGTCGACCGGGTCCCAGCTCGCCGCCATCGTCGGGCCGGTGAAGGCGCTGGTGTCGACTGCCACCGAGGTGACATTGATTCCCGCTTTCTTGATCTGATCGGCCAGCGCGGCGATCCGCGGAGCGTCGGTGAAGAACGTCTCCTCGCCTTCCGGCTGCACGGACAGCGTCGGGTCGCCGGCGCCCACCAGGATCACCTGCCCGCCGCTACCGGCGACCACGGTGGTGGTGATTCGCTGATCATGCGGCAGCGCAAGCAATGCGGCCGAAGCGGTGAGGATCTTGATCGTCGACGCCGGCACCATCTGCTGGTTCGGGGTCTGCGACCACAGCGTCTGCCCGGTGATCGCATCGGAGACCTCGCCCGACAGGTCTCCCAGCCCCGGGTTCGCCAGCGCCTCGGCCAGATCCACGCTGATCCCGGCCGTCGTCGGCATCGGCGCATCGGCGGCCACCGGGTTGACCCGCGGGACCAGCGACACCGGAGACGGCTGCGCCGAGGCACCCGCGGGGACACTGTCGGCCCGCTCGTCGACACGAAATGCGATGACCAGCACGATCGCTGCCACGATGATCAGCACAACAACGGGAAGTAGCGTCCACAAAAGCCCTTTACGTCTTCGCGAACTGCCTGGCACCAAATACCTCCGGTCGAAGTTCTTGCCGCTCGCGGCGGGCCCAGGTCTCCACAGTATCGTTGAGTCGATTTGCTGACCGGCTAGCCAGCACACATTCAGTGGGCAAGAACATACGAGGAGTACAACGTGGACTTCGACGTCACGATTGAGATCCCCAAGGGACAACGCAACAAGTACGAAGTGGACCACGAGACGGGCAAGATCTATCTCGACCGGTACCTGTACACATCGATGGGTTACCCCGCCGACTACGGCTACATCGACAACACCCTCGGCGAGGACGGCGACCCCTTGGACGCCATGGTCCTGCTCCCCGAGTCGGTGTACCCCGGCGTGATCGTCCGCGCCCGCATCATCGGCATGTTCCGCATGACCGATGAGGCCGGTGGCGACGACAAGCTGCTCGCGGTGCCTGCCGGCGACGTCCGCTGGGATCACATCCAGGACATCGGCGACGTCTCCGACTTCGAACTCGGTGCGATTGCTCACTTCTTCGAGCACTACAAGGACCTCGAGCCCGGCAAAGAGGTCCAGGCCGGGGGCTGGACCGGCAAGGCCGACGCCGAGAAGGTCGCACAGGAGGCCATCGACCGCCTCGCTGCACAGCCGCACTGACACAGACGGAATCGGGGCTGATCAGCCTCGTAGGAAAGCCCGGCCCGCATCTGCGAGGCCGGGCCTTTTCGTTACAGGGACTCAGCCGTTCAGAGAGCTCAGCCCTTGCCGCTGCCGGCGGGCATGGCGTTGTACTCGATCAGGCTGCGCTCGGCGGCATCGACGTATCGCCCGAGCAGCCTGGTCAACGTGTCCAAGTCGCCGTCGTCCCAGTCCGACAGCATCTTCTGCAACTCCTCCGAGCGGCGGATCTTGAGTTCGGCCACCCGGTTCGCACCGGATTCGGTCACCACGAGGATCGTCGCCCGGCCGTCATTCGGGTCGGCTTCGCGCCGGACATATCCGAGCTTGACCAGTTGCGCGACATGCCGGCTGATCGTCGAGGGGTCGCTGAACAACGCCTCGGCGAGTTCGCCGGAGCGCGCCGGAGCCTCATTCAGGCGGAACAAGCAGTGATACGCTGCCGTTTCGACGACTTTGTCGGCGGTACGCCACCGGGTGGTCGCCAACCGCTCACGGATCCGCAACTGCCTCGCAAGGACCTCCATGAAGTCCACAATCTGATCGTCTCGCGACATAATCCTTCTCAAATTCAACGAGTTTCTGTGTGCAACTAGTTGTCACGTGAAAGTATGGCCCGCGCCACAGTGCTTATGCAACATCGGTGCCGGGAAGATCGGTTCAGCCGAGTCGCACCCATCCTGCCGGACCACTAGCCTAGGAAGTCGTGACTCCATCGCCGCCGAACTCGCGCCCCCATTTCACTTCGATGCCCGACCTTGCTCTACGCGCTCTCGGCGGAGCGGTCCTCTGGACCAACGACGACCTCTTCGCAGAGTCCCAGAACCTCATCAAGACGCCCGACGCCGAGTATCAACCGGCGACGTTCGGACACAAGGGCCAGATCTACGACGGCTGGGAAACCCGGCGTCGACGGGAAGCCGGTGTCGACCAGGCGATCATCCGCCTCGGGGTTCCCGGTGTCATCTACGGCGTGGTGGTCGACACCTCCTGGTTCGTCGGTAACTATCCGCCGTACATCTCGGTGGAAGCCGCTGCAGTCGAAGGCATTCCGACCACGGACGAGCTTCTCGAGGACACCAAATGGCAGACGATCGTCGACCGCGTCGCGGTGAACGGTGATACCCGCAACCCGTTCCGGGTGGATTCCAAGGAACGTTTCACCCACGTCCGACTGTCGATCCATCCCGATGGTGGCGTGGCCCGGTTCCGGGTGCACGGTCGTGGCGTCCCTGATCCGAAGTTCTTGTCGTACGGCCACTTCGACCTCGCCGCGCTCGAGAACGGCGGCATGATCACCGCTTGCTCCAACATGTTCTACGGCTCGCCGAACAATCTGCTGATGCCCGGGCGGGCCCGCACGATGGGCGAAGGCTGGGAGACCTCCCGCCGCCGCGATGACGGAAATGACTGGGTCCAGGTGAAATTGGCCGGCGAGTCGACGATCGGCCTGGCCGAACTCGACACCAGCTACTTCCTCGGCAATGCGCCGGGGTCGGCGATGATTCGTGGCCGCGACGGCGACGACGGTGAATGGTTCGAGGTCTTGGGGCGCTCGCCACTGCAGCCCGACACCCGCCACCGGTTCCTGGTCGAGACCGATCGGCCGATGACCGAGGCGCGCCTCGACATCTTCCCGGACGGAGGCATGGCCCGGCTACGGCTCTACGGTTCATTGACCGAGAGCGCCCGGGCCGAGATCATCGATCGCTGGGAGAACGGCGAGAGCTGATGCGCCCCACCCCCGCCACGCCCCGGATGCGGCGTGGCGGGGGGAATCAGGCTGCGGCAGCCCGTTCGAGCAGTCCGGGCAGCACCTTGTCGGCGATGAGCTGGGCCGAGCCTGCGCCCTGCCCCTGGTCCAGGGGACGCAAGATGACCGCGTCGGCGACCTCTGCGGCGTAGATGTCGAGGATCAGCGTGAGCAGGCCGTTGGCAGTGCCCACATAGCGAACGGTGTCACCGAACCGCGACTCCCCCAGACGCAGGAGCTCGGCGCGAGCGGTGGCCGCATCTTCGGCGATCACCACATCGATCTCCAACGCCACCACCAGGTCGGCGGGATCGTCGCCCAGTTCCTGCCAGCCGGCACGGAGCGCAGCGCGTTCCTTGATGCCACCCCTCAGTTCCGGCTGGCGGATCCGGCGGACCACCGAACTCGGTGCCTCGGTCGGACGGGGCCCACTCCAGGCGAGCGGATGGTCGTCGCCGTCAATGGCAACCAGCAGCTCCGGACGCGTTCGGGGAGCCTGGGCGCGTCGGTTTTCGGTCATGACTTCTCCTGCTCAAAAACGTTCTCTGCGAGTGAGTTCAGTTGCCTGGCGAGCTCGTCGATGCCGGTTCCGGCATCCCACCGGAGGACGACGGGCCGGCGATGGCCCGACACGGCCACCGAGGCGATGCCCACTCGGTCGCGGGCATCTGTCCACAGGTGCAACCGGCGGATTCCGGGAAGCCGGTCGATCTCGGCATCGAGCCAGTCGGAGCAGGCCTGCTCATGGAGCCCGACCCATTCGTAGCCGAGGTCGGAGACCAGCTGCCGGGGTGGCAGGACGATGTTGATCTCGGGCGCGGCGTCGTCACTTTCCGCGAGCCAGTCGGAACGACCGACGACAACGGCCGGTCCGGCCACGGACGGTCCGGACAACACCAGGTAGTCGATGCCGTGGCTGGTGAGATTGACTGCGCGCCGGGAGACGATGTCACTGCCGTCGACAAGGAGGCGCGCACCGCGACGATGTGCGATCGCGGCCAACGTGGGCAGCGGCAACACCTCACCGGTGGCCGACGCCACCGCAGGCACGATCACGAGGGCCGCAGGCCGGCGTGCGAGTTCGCTGTCCACGGCGGCCAGGGTGGTCGTCAGATCGATCTGCGCGGGCACCACGCGGCGAGAAGGGGCTTCGGTGGTGGCGAGGTCGGCAGTCAGATCGAGAGTCAGGATTTCGCCGGGCGCCGCGGCGGCGACCAGTGCGACGGCCTCGGCGTAATCGGGCGCGAAAAGAACCCGGTCAGTCGGGCGGGCCTTCACAAATCGCGCGATTTCTTCCCTGAAATCACTGGTGGAGGTGTTTGTCACCCGCCATCCCTTCGGAACAGGACTCCGGGGAGTCCGCGCTTGCCGCCGTCCGAACAGACCGCGGCCAGGTTGTCACCCGGAGCACCCCGCCGCGAAAGGAGGGTTGCCGGTCAGCAAGCCGGGGCTTGTCGCTGACACTCATCACCTACAACCACATTGCCGGGCCGCTGATTTCCATGTCAACTATCAAGCGTTTTAAACGCGACATGAATGTTAATCCGTGCTGGCAGCGGTGTTTTGTGATCTGTTCCGGTTCCTCCACCACCGAAAGCCGAAGTAGCCGGCCAGCGAGACACCGGCGGCGAGCGCCAGATAGAACAGCAGATTCGCACCGACCGTCTCACCGAGTGCATAACCGGTCACACACACGACGATCACCCAGAAAACGCCGCCGACGACGTTTGCGAAGAGATATTGGCGGGTGGGCATCTGGCTCATCCCGGCCACGAACGGGGTGACCGTGCGGACGTATCCGATCCAGCGCGCTCCGACGACCGTGGCGACCCCACCGTCGCGGATGAGTGCCTCGGCGCGTGCCCAGCGTTCCTCCCCGACCCAGCCACCGAATCGGGACCCGGTGATGCGGCTACCGGATCGGCGCCCGAACCAGTAGCCCGTCGAGTCCCCCATGACCGCCGCAACGCAGGCACCGACGATCAGCCAGCCGATGTTGGTGTCGCCGATGGCCGCTGCCACCGAACCGGCCAGCATGACGGTCTCACCGGGCAACACCAGCCCGAGGAGCAGCGCGGCCTCCCCGTAGACGACCCCGAACACGACGAGATACACCGCCCAGGGCGGTGTCGACTGCACGATCG
This sequence comes from Williamsia faeni, assembly GCA_003202005.1. GTDB lineage: Bacteria > Actinomycetota > Actinomycetes > Mycobacteriales > Mycobacteriaceae > Williamsia > Williamsia faeni. The sequence goes on from QJJF01000001.1 coordinate 483,548, forward strand.
AGATGACCCAATCAGCGAGAGAGTGAAGCATGTGCGCTCCAATCTCTCCTGCCCGGCCGGCGTTCGGCGGGCATTTCTATGCCCGGTTAGAGGGCCTGATCCAAATCCTTCAACAGATCGTCGACACCTTCTAGTCCCACCGAAAGGCGCACCAGCGAATCGGACAAACCGATCGCCGCCCGGCCTTCGGGCCCCATCGCGCGATGGGTCGTCGTGGCCGGGTGGGTGATCAACGACTTCGAGTCCCCGAGATTGTTCGAGATGTCGACGATCTTCAGTCCGTCGAGCAATTCGAATGCGCGGGCCTTGCCGGATACCGGACCGTTGTCGGCGAGTTCGAACGTCACCACGGTGCCGGCGCCCGACATCTGCTTCTTCGCAAGTTCGTGCTGTGGATGTGATTCCAGGAACGAATACCTCACCGAGGCAACCCGGGAATCGGCTTCCAGGAACTCGGCGATGCGCAGAGCCGAGGCGGTCGAATGGTCCACCCGCAGCCGCATCGTCTCGAGGCCCTTGAGCAGCGTCCAGGCGTTGAACGGACTCAATGCCGGCCCGGTGTGCCGCATCAGCGTCTGCACCGGTCCGTCGATGTATTCCTTGGTACCGAGTACGGCTCCGCCCATCACACGGCCCTGGCCATCGATGTGCTTGGTGCCCGAGTACACGATCACATCGGCACCGAGTTCGAGTCCACTCTGGAGCAGCGGGGTGGCAAAGACGTTGTCCAGCACCACTTTCGCACCGGCCGCGTGTGCGAGTTCGCAGACGCGCTCCACGTCGACCAGGGTCTGCATCGGGTTGGACGGTGTCTCGAAGAACACTGCGTCGGTCGGCTTCGACAGTGCCTGTTCCCACTGCTCGAGGTCTTCGCCGTCGACGAAGACGGTCTCGACGCCCCAGCGCGGAAGGATCTCGTTGCACACCACAAAGCACGAACCGAACAGGCTGCGTGCGGCGACGAGCCGGTCACCGGCCTTGAGCAGGGCCCCGAGTGCCACGAATACCGCTGCCATACCGCTGGCCGTGGCAAAGCATGCCTCCGCGCCCTCGAGCTGACGGAGTCGCTCCTGGAACATGGCGACGGTCGGGTTGCCGTACCGGGAGTAGACGAATCGTTCATCTTCGCCGGTGAACGCGCGCTCCGCGGCGGCCGCGGACGAGTACACGTACCCCGAGGTCAGGTACATGGCTTCCGAGGTCTCCTCGAAGCCGGACCGCATGAGTCCCCCACGCACGGCGAGGGTGTCGGGCGAAAGCCCCTCGGGCAGGTTGGCGTTCAACTGATCCTCCATAGCGCGGTGTTGGTCCTGACTGTGAATGTGATTGTGGTCACGATTGGCGCCATGGCAGGCCGGTTGCCTTCCATCCGACCGCACCGCGATGTCCGGCGGGGTCGATGGCACCCTCGAATCCGTCGAGAACGTTGTATGCCTTGGCGACCCCGTCTGCGGTCGCGGCCTCGGCGGCACCGATCGAGCGCTGGCCCGAGCGACACAGGAAAACCACCTGCTGATCGTCGGAGATCCCGGCTTCGCGCAGCTGCCCGACGAAGTCAGAATTGCGGGCACCGTCAGGGAAGCTGACCCACTCGATGAAGACCGTCTTCTTGGAGACTCCGGACAGGTCCGGCACGCCCACGTAGCTCCACTCGGCCTGGGTCCGACAGTCCACCAGCACCGACGTCGGATCCTCGGTCAGGATCTTCCAGGCCTCTTGCGGGGTCAGGTCGCCTGCGTAGCTCATGCGCACACCTTCCAATTGCCGTTCTCGTTGACCAGAACGATAGGGGTGATCTTGGTTTCGCTCTTGTGTTCCCGGTACCAGTGAACGTTGGCAGTGGCCCGATCGCCGTTGACGACGGTCTCCGAGATGTTGCTCACCTCGATCTTGCCGTCGGCATCACGCGCGTCGCGGTTCTCGGAGGTGAACTCCTCCTGGGTCGGGAAGTCGGCGGAATCGAGTTTGGCGGAACAGAAAACGGCGCGGTAGCTCGCGTAGTTGATCGCGTTCTGCGCCGTGTAATAGTCGTTGACGGCGTGGGTCACCCGCGCCTGGTCCGTCATACGGTCCTCCGCCGGCCGCAGTACCTGCATGAGAACGATCGCGACCAGGACAAGGACCATGATCGCGGCCGCCACGAGAAACGGCCAGAGGGTGCGTCGCTCATCGTCGAAAACTTCTGGTTCTGCCTTCTTGCCCCCAGCCGACCGCTCGCGCCCGGCTCCGGAGTCACTACCTACCATGGCCGCGAGCTTATCGCCCGTATTTGCCCGACCTGCCACCAGCGTGAGACGGTGGGCTAGATATTTGGGCAGGCAATCCTTACTTGACTGCCCACCAAACTGCCATTTTTGGTTCCGGCCAGGTCCAGCGCCTACCGTGGGGTGAAAGTAGCCACACCAGGTCGCGTCAGTGACGCCCGCCTGAACTATCCGCACGAGAAAGCAACTGCGACTCATGAGCGATCAGAACCGCCCGCTTCGCGTGGCCATCATCGGTGCCGGCCCCGCCGGCATCTATGCCGCCGACGCCTTGATGAAGTCGGACAAAGCCAAAGACCGTGGTGTCTCGATCGACCTGTTCGAGCGGATGCCTGCCCCATTCGGCCTGATCCGGTACGGCGTGGCCCCCGATCATCCGCGGATCAAGGGCATCATCACCGCTCTGCACAAGGTCCTCGACAAGCCCCAGATCCGGTTGATCGGCAACGTCAACTACGGCAGCGACATCGCTCTCGAGGATCTGCAGTCGATGTACGACGCCGTGATCTTCTCCACCGGCGCCACCGACGACCGGGCGATGAACCTGCCCGGCATCGAACTCGACGGCTCCTACGGCGCCGCACAGTTCGTCGCCTGGTACGACGGACATCCCGACTTCCCCCGCACCTGGCCGCTGGAAGCGGAGAAGGTCGCCGTCATCGGCGTCGGCAACGTCGCCCTCGACGTCGCACGCGTACTCGCCAAGACCGGCGACGAACTGCTGCCGACCGAGATTCCCGCCAACGTCTACGACGGCCTCAAAGCCAACAAAGCCGTCGAAGTCCACGTCTTCGGACGCCGCGGACCTGCCCAGGCCAAGTTCACCCCGCTCGAACTCAAGGAACTCGATCACTCCCCGACGATCGACGTGATCGTCAACCCCGAAGACATCGACTACGACGAGGGGTCCACCGTCGCGCGCCGGTCCTCGAAGATCACCGACCAGGTCGCCACGATCATCGAGCAGTACGCAATCCGCGACCCCAAGGGCCGCCCGCACAAGCTGTACCTGCACTTCTTCGAATCCCCCACCGAGATCCTCGGCGAAGACGGCAAGGTCGTCGGTCTGCGCACCGAGCGGACCGAACTCGACGGCACCGGCAACGTCAAGGGCACCGGCAACTTCACCGACTGGGACCTCGGCGCGGTCTACCGGGCCGTGGGTTACCTGTCCGACAACGTGCCGCAGGTCCCGTTCGACGATCAGGCCGGTGTCATCCCCAACGAGTCCGGTCGCATCTTCGACCAGGGCTCACACATGACCGGTATGTACACCACCGGCTGGATCAAGCGCGGCCCCGTCGGGCTCATCGGTCACACCAAGGGCGATGCCAACGAGACCGTCGACTGCCTGCTCGATGACATGCACGCCGGCAAACTCCTCGAACCCGCCCAGGCGGGCGAGGACGCCATCATCAAGTACCTCGACGCCAAGAACATCGCCTACACCACCTGGGACGGCTGGTACCGCCTCGACGAACACGAGCGCGCACTCGGTGCCGCCGAAGGCCGCGAGCGCGTCAAGGTCGTCGAACGCGACGAGATGCTCGCCGCCTCCGAACCCCACAAGGTAGAAAAGGGCTGAGGCCCACCCACCAAGAATCCGCTCCACCTACCCGCGAACGCTCCTGTTGCGACAGGAGCACACGCGAGTACGTGGAGCGGATTTCGTTCTAGGGGTGGGGACAGAACCAAAAAATCCGCTCCACCTGGTAGGTGGAGCGGATTTTTGTGCTGACGGACTATGCAGCCGGTGCGGACGGAATGGTCAGCGGGTTGTCGCGACGCTCCACGTTGGCCCAGAAGCCGATGTTGTTCTGCAGCGGATCGATGTTGCTGGAGATGGCGTAGCCCGAGATCGAGCTCGGGAAGCAACCGAACCACTTGGTCTCGATGCGAAGGGTCTTGTCCTTCTTGAGAACGGGGGCGAACTGCTCAGCGCCGTTGAACTCGTGCAGGGTCACATTGGGGAAGTCAGCGCCGTAGGCCTTGACCTCCATCCAGCGGACCATGTACCAGGAGTTGACCCATGGGTCGCCCGGCTTGCCGAACGAGCAGTACACGCCACCGGTCAGATCGAGATCGACCGGTCCGACTGGGGCAGCCTGCACCGGTGCGACGGCGACGGCACTGCCGGCGGCGATACCAACGGCCGCTGCTGCGGCGACGGCAGCGCGGATCAACTTCTGCTTCATCTTCACTCCTTTGGGTGGACCACGTACAGGTGGCTTTCGGTGTTCATCGCTGGCAACCGCCTGAGCGTTAGCCAAGAACTTTCTGAAAGCTACGTTATACGACTCTCGTTATCGTTTCGTTATCGGGGCACGTGGGCCTAGAACACGAACGCGGCACCGAGCCACAGCGACGCAGCGAGCAGAGCGCCGGCGAGCTCGATGATCATCGCCAAACCGGCGGCTTTTGTGGCCGCAACCGCGCCGTTCCAGCCGCCGCGGACGTCCTTGAGTCGCCACCATTCGGCCAGGAATGCGCCCAGGACGAACCCGATGATGAGTCCGACGACCGGGACGACGAAAAAGCCGACGATGCCCAGGAGACCACCAGCGATCACCGTCGCGCCCGGCACACCGGAATCCTTCATCGACTTGTTGGCGACCAGATACTTGACGATCGCGGCCGCACCGAGGAAGCCCGCGGCGATCGCGAACACCAGCCAGGCCCAGCCACCGACCACAAACGCCCACACCGCGATGGCACCGAGGATCAGGGTCAGTCCGGGGAGTACCGGCAGCACCACACCGCAGAGCCCGATGAAGATGATCGCGGCAACGACGAGCTCACCAGCAAACGGCACCTGCGATTACCCGCTACCGGTTGTTGTCGGCTGCGGATGACGGCTTGCTCAGGCCGACCTGCGCGCGCTGTGGTGGAACCGCGGGCGCTTGGGGCGGAGCCGGCTGCGCTTGGGGCGGCGGTGACTGCGGCCGGGCCGCAGCCGATGGACGCGGGTTCATACGCGTCTCGGCCGGATCATTCGGGGCCGAGGCCTCGGATGCCGGCGGCAGCTGTACCGGAGGTTTCGGTGCCGGAACCGCGGGCGCGGTACTGACCGTGCGCACCATGCGCGCAGCCGCCGTGGCCCGCTGCCGGGCGGTCGCGACATCGTCGGCGGTGGCGATCACCACGCCCATCCGGCGCCGCGAGAAACTCTCGGGCTTGCCGAACAATCGGATATCGGTTTCGGGAACGGCAAGTGCGGCAGCAACATTCTCGAAGGCGATGGCAGGTTCATCGAGACCGCCGTAGATCACCGCGGACGCTCCGGGCGAGGCCAGCGTGACATCGACCGGCAGTCCCAGGATAGCCCGGGCATGCATCTCGAACTCCGAAAGCCGCTGTGTACCAATGGTTACCAGGCCGGTGTCGTGCGGACGCGGGCTGACCTCGGAGAAGTAGACGTCGTCGTCCTTGACGAACATCTCGACACCGAAGATGCCGCGGCCACCGAGGTGGCCGTCGCCCAATGCCGCCGCGATCCGGGCGGCGACGGACGTGGCGCCGCCGAGCGCGGCCTCGCTCATCGGATGCGGCTGCCACGATTCGACGTAGTCGCCCTGAAGCTGCCGGTGCCCGATCGGGGCGCAGAAGTAGGTGCCCAGCTTGCCCGTGGCCGGATCGATGGAACGGACGGTGAGCAGGGTGATCTCGTAGTCGAAGTCGACAAAACCCTCGACGATGACCCGGCCGCCCTTCACCCGGCCGCCGGCGACGGCGTGGTCCCAGGCCCGATCGATCTCGTCGGGGCCGCGAACCACACTCTGGCCCTTGCCCGACGACGACATCACCGGCTTCACCACACAGGGGAATCCGACGCGGGCGGTGGCGGCCCGGATCTCGTCGGCAGAGTCGGCAAACACGTATGGCGAGGTGGGCAGGCCGAGTCGCTCGTCGGCGAGTCGGCGAATGCCTTCCCGGTTCATCGTCAGTGCGGTCGCCCGCGCTGTCGGGATGACCTCGGTGAAACCCTCTTCGTGGATCTCGACGAGGACCTCCGTCGCGATCGCCTCGATCTCGGGGACGACGAAGTCGGGGCGCTCTGCCTCGATCACCGCACGCAGGGCGACCGGGTCGGTCATGTCGATGACATGGGAGCGATGCGCGACCTGGTGACCGGGCGCATCGGGGTAACGATCGACCGCAATCACTTCGACACCGAGGCGCTGGAACGCGATGACAACTTCCTTGCCCAACTCGCCTGCGCCCAGGAGCATCACCTTGGTGGCGCCGGGCGTCAGCGGCGTGCCGATGCGCTGCGGCACGGAATTGATCACGACGCCGGATTCCGGATTGCTGCTAGTCACGCGTTCAAGGCTAACCCCTGCAAGTGCGCCGATCGCACACGAAACCCTGGTCCGGACCTATCTGGATCGTTGCCCGAGGTCGATTCATCCCATCCGCGCATGTAGATAGCACCAGCGCCAGCTCTCACCGGGCTCCGCCGAACGCATCACAGGATGCCCTGACGCCTCGAAATGCCTGGTCGCGTGGCGGAGTGGGCTCGAGTCGCAGCAGGCGACGTGCCCGCAGGTCAGGCACCTACGCAGCGCCGCCGGGTGGTGCACCCCCTCGCCGGCGCAGTCCTCGCAGCCGGCGACACCTTCGTCACGTGCGGCCTCGGACACCGGATCCTGCGCCGGATCGGCGGGTGCCTGGGTCAGTTCCGGGCACAGATCCGGCTCCATCACGTCCGCAGGTTTGATGAGCCGGTGCATCACCGACCTACGGATGGGTTTCATCGCGCGCTCCCCTGGTTCACCTCGTCGCCGGTCTCCCGGGATGGGAGGTGATCGGTGTCGGCCACCGCTGCATAGATCTCGGTTTCTTCCGAACGACCGCGCAGCAGAGCCGATTCGAAACGAACCCATTGCGCGGCCTCGGCGTCGGTGGCCGAAGCGATCGCCCGCCCGGAGGCCACCGGCCGACTCGGATCCTGCTTGGCGTACTCGCTGAGGCGTGCCGCCTCGTTGACCGCGTCGCCGATCACCGTGTATTCGAATCGTTGTATGGCGCCGACATTTCCGGCGACCACCGATCCGTACGCCACGCCGATCCCGGCTGCTAGTTCGGGGATTTCGCCGGCCAGGCGTACCGAGATCTCCCGGGCCGTGGACAGGGCCGCGGTCGCCGGGTCGTCCAATTCGAGTGGGGCACCGAAGGCGGCGAGCACCGCATCACCCTGAAACTTGTTGACCAGACCGGAATGCGATTCGACCGCCGAGACGACCACCCCAAAGAACTTGTTCAGCAACGTCACAACCTCATTCGGTGGTCGCGATGCCGCGATCGCGGTAGAACCGATGACGTCGATGAACACGATGGCCACAAACCGCTCGGTGCCACCGAGTTCGGGATTCTGGGCCAACGCGGCTTCGGCCACGTCCCGACCGACATGCCTGCCGAACAGGTCTCGCATCCGTTCGCGTTCCCCGAGTCCGGTGACCATGAGGTTGAAACCCCTTTGCAGGTCGCCCAATTCGGTTCCGTCGTAGACCACCACCCGGACGTCGTTGTCGCCGCCGCTGACCTTGGTCATCGCCCGACGGACCGATCCGACGGGCGCCTTGATCGCACTGATGCTGAGGTAGTTGAGCAGGAGTCCGGTGAACAGGCCGATGACGCCGAGCACCATGACGGCCACGAACACATCGGTTTTGGTGGTGGTATCGCGCAACACCGAGAAGAAGGCGACGAGCATCGTCCCGACAATCGGGATACCCGACCCGAGAACCCAACTCAGCGTCGCCCGGGTCCGTAATCGGCTGCGCCGCTTGGTGCCCGGATAGCCCGCTTCCAAGGCCTGCGCGGCGACCGGACGTAGTGCGAACTCGACCAGCAGGTACGAGATGGCGCAGACCACCGCTCCGGAAAGTCCGACCACAAGGGCGATTTTCGGGATGAGTCCGGGGTCCAGGATCCCATAGCAGAGGGTGAAGAACACTCCGGCGATGAACCACAGCAGCATCTGCATCCGGGTCAGCACCCACGGCGCCCGCAGGGCCCACCGCGCCTGCTCCGGAGTGGGCTGCTCATCACGGAGCGCCCACTGCAGATGCCCGAGTACCCGAGACGTACCGAATGCCCAGCCGAAACCGAACGCGACGGCCACATAGACCGGGACGGCGATGTAGTTGACCCACCACAGCTCTGGCCCGAGCACACTCGGTTCGGGTATCCCGACCACGACCAACAGGATCGCGATGCCGGCACCGATCGCGTTGGCGGTCAGAACCGACACGGTGATCAGCAATTGGATCCGGATGCGTCGACGTCGGGGGGTGTCGGTTGCCGAGCCCAGCAACGCCGAACCGAAATCCGACTCCTGCCCGGGAAATTTCACCCGCCACCCCCTACCGATTCGTCGACACCCGCAATCTACCTGCGCGAGCGGCGCGCGACTCCCCCACCATCAACTCCGGCCCGCTCCTGGTCCGGGGGACCGGCGGTACTCCTGCTTCGGCCGCCCGGTGGCCCCATATCGCAGGCGCATTGCCAGTTTCCCGGAAGCGACAAGGTTTGCGAGGTGTCGTCGGGCAGTGGGTGGTGAGATACCCACCGCGGCCGACACCTCGTCGGCGAACATCGACGTGTCCCGGTCTGCGAAGGTGCGCAGGATCAGTTCCTCTGTCCGAGAGCCGGTTTCGATGATCTCCCGGGACGCCCGACCGAACCGCAGCGCTCCCAGCGCAGCGTCGACGGCCTGCTGCTCGAGGGTCGGCTCGGCGAGAATCCGACGGTACTGGAGATACGCGGACAGCCGGCGCGCCAGTTCGGTGTTCTCGAAGGGCTTGATCAGATAGGTGAGCGCACCCGTCCGCAGCGCCCGGCGAACCGCGCCGCCGTCGGTTTCCGCGCTGAGAACAAAGGCATCGCAACCGATCCGGGCCAGCAGATCGAGGCCTGATCCGTCCGGGAGATGAACATCGATCAGGGCCAGGGAGATGTTCGGATGGTCCGAGATCGCGGTCAGAGCCTGCGCGATACCCCCGACCTGCGCCACCACGACGAATCCACCGACCGCATCGACAACACCGGCGTGCAGGGCCGCGACCCGGAAGTCGTCGTCGACGATCAGCACCTCGAGCGGCGGGGAACTCACGGTGTCGGTCCTTCGAGCATGTGCGGGAGCCGGGCGAGGAAGACGGCACCGCCGAGACGGTTGTCGGCCCCGACACCGCCGCCCCGGTCGACCAGCGCGAGGTCTCCACCCGATTGCCAGGCGAGCAACCGGGACAGCGCCAGGCCCATACCCCGGCCCCCGGGAACTGTGCTGTCGTCGTGGGTGGTCACCCCTTCGATGAACACCTGCTGCGGATCGTCGAACGCAATCCCACCGCCGGAATCGGCGACGGTCACCAGGAGCGTCTCGTCCTCGCTGATCAACTCCACGCACACCTCCGCGTCCGGGGTCCCGGCAACAGCTTCGATCGCGTTGTCGATGAGATTGCCGACGATGGTCGTGACCACCACCGGTTCGGCCAGGATGCCGTCGAGGTAGGTCTGCTCGCTCAAGGTCAGCAGCACTCCACGTTCGCGCGCGACGGCGGCCTTGGCATCAACGAAAGCACGCAGGTGGGGTTCGTCGATGTTCTCGATTCCGGGGACCTCGGTGCCGTACGGCCCGGTGCCCATCACCTCGTCGAGGTAGTCCAGTGCGTTCGCGCTGTCGCCTTGGCGCAGCAGCCCCGCGATCAGATGCATCTGATTGGCCGACTCGTGCCGCGAAGCCCGGAGTGCGTCGCTCATCGCCTTGATCGAGTCGACCTGGCGGGTCAGCGATTCGACGTCGGTGCGGTCGACCACCGACAGCACCATTCCGAGGTCCCGGTTCTCCCGGCGGACCGGATGCGAGCTCACCAACACGATGCGGTCGCCGACGGTGGCCGACCGCGGGTCGGCGACCGGTGTGCGAGCGACTTCCAAAACCCTTGCGGTCAAGCCGATTTCATCTACCCGACTGCCTACGTCAGCGGCGATGGCGAGCAGTTCACGGGCCCTGTCATTGATCACCCGGACCACCCCGTCGCCGTCGATCGCAACCACACCTTCGGAGATCGAATGCAGCACCGCGCCCTGCTCCCGAACCAGTTCGGCCAGCTGATCGGGTTCCAGACCCAACGTCAGGCGACGCCAGCGCCGGGCCAGCAACATCGAACCGATCGCGCCGACGAACAGGGCGCCGGTGGCAATACCCGCCAGCGCCAGCAGATCGCGTCTGACATCCTTGCGAACCTGCTCGGTCGAGATCCCGACGCTGACGAGGCCGACCACCCGATCACTGTCGAGCGAATACACCGGCACCTTCGCGCGAACCGACTCGCCCAGGGTGCCACGGTCGGTGGCGAGGTCCTCATCACCGCTCAGCGCCGACGAGGGGTCGGTGCTGAGCGGTTTGGCCAGTTCAGCCGGATCGGGATGGGCCAAACGCAAGCCTTTGTCGTTGGCTATGACAACAAACAGTGCACCGGTGCGTTCGGCGACCTGGGCCGCCTGTTGTTGCAGGGCTCCGGATTCCAGCTCGGACGGGACCAGCGCGCCTCCCTGACTTTCGACCTCGGCCTGAACCTGATCGTCCGTGGCGACCGATCGGGCGATCGCGAGGGCCCGTTGGGCGTATTCATCCCGAAGCCGGCTCGTGCTGCCGGAGATCACCAATCCGAATCCCAGGCCCAGGCTGACGGCGAGGACCACCATCTGCAGGAGGAGTACCTGGCTGCGTAGCCGCATCCCGCCAGCCTAGTGTCGCGGCGTCAGAATGGAATCGATCCCACGGCGACACCGATCACCAACATCGCCACCGACACCGCCACTGCGCGCCAGAGCACCTTTTTGTGGTGGTCTGCCAGCGACACCCCGGCCAGGGACACGAGCAGCAGGATTGCCGGCACCAGCGGACTCTGCATGTGCACCGTCTGCCCGGTGATCGAGGCCCGCGCCATCTCCGCCGAATCGATGCCGTAGGACGAAGCGGTCTCCGAGAGAACCGGCAGGACACCGAAGTAGAACGCGTCGTTGCTCATCAGGAAGGTCAACGGCATCGACAACAGTCCGGTGATCACCGCGAGATGAGGCCCCATCGAATCCGGGAGTGCCGAGGTGAGCCACTGCGCGATCGCCTCGACCATCCCGGTGCCGGCGAACACCCCGGTCAGTACGGCCGCGGCGAGAACCATCGCGACCACCGAGACAATGCTGGACGAATGTCGTGTGATGGCCTCCTGTTGGGCCTTGACGTGGGGGAAGTTGATGACGAGCGCGATCGCGGCAGCCACCATGAACAGCACCGGAATCGCGATGACATCCATGCCCAGCACTGCGAGCAGCCCCACCGTCAGAGCGGCATTGACCCAGAAGAGTCGCGGCCGCAAGGTAGTCCGGTTCGGATCGAGTGCGCCGCCGAATCCTGTTCCATCACTTGACTTGTCGGCGTCGTCGCCGCCGCCGCCGGTACCACCGGTGCCTCCACTGCCACCGTTGCCGGCACCGCCACCGACTCGGACCGACCCCGGGCCACCACTGCCGACGAGGACCGATTCCCGAATGGTGATGGTCCCGATCCGGCGCCGCTCCAGAACTCCGAGGTGGTACGAGAACAACAGCACGATCACCAGGCCCACAACGAGCGACGGGATCATCGGGACGAACACCTCCGACGGCGAAATCCCCAGGGCCGCAGCCGCGCGAGCGGTCGGGCCACCCCACGGCAGGATGTTGAGGGTGCCGTTGGCCAGGCCCGCTGTCACCGTCAGGACCACGGGACTCACACCGAGCTTGAGGTAGAGCGGCAGCAGCGCAGACGTCACGATGATGAAGGTCGTCGACCCGTCGCCATCCAGCGAGACCACCATCGCGAGCAGTGCGGTGCCGACGACAAGTCGGGCCGGATCGCCGCGCACCGCGCGCACCACGGCGCGCACCACGGGATCGAACAATCCGACGTCGATCATGATCCCGAAGTAGATGATCGCGAAGAACAGCATCGCGGCGGTCGGCGCGAGGTCCTCGATACCGTCGGTGATCATGTCGCTGATCCCGAGGCCGGCACCGGCGAACAACCCGAATGCCACCGGCACCAGGATCAACGCCACCACCGGGGTTGCCCGTTTGGTGATGATCAGGACCATGAACGTGGCCACCATCAGGAGGCCCAAGACTACTAACATGACGACACTGCTCTCGGTTGCGGACGGTGAACCTGGAGTGATCTCCGTTACATCGAGAGTCTTGGCCGGTTCGGCATCACAGTCACGCTTGAGTGCGTAAGACGCGTTTTGCGCATTTTAGTAAGTCGGACGACTACCGCGTTCATGGAAGGTCATGAGGCACAAAACCGCCGGTCAGCAGCGGTTGCTGACCGGCGGTCTGGACGATCGGGGCCCGATATCCGGGCCTGGAATCAGAGAATCTCGCGACGAACGATGGTCTGTTCGCGGCCGGGACCGACACCGATGCACGAGATGTGGGCACCGGACAGTTCCTCGAGACGCAGGACGTAATCCTGGGCGGTCTTCGGCAGCTCCTCGAACTTCTTGCAGTTCGAGATGTCTTCCCACCAGCCGGGCATCTCCTCGTAGATCGGCTTGGCGTGGTGAAAACCGGTCTGGCTCATCGGCATCTCGTCCACCCGCTGTCCGTCGACCTCATAGGCGACACAGATCGGAATGGTGTCGAGGCTGGAGAGGACGTCGAGTTTGGTCAGGAAGAAGTCGGTGATGCCGTTGACACGGGTGGCATACCGCGCGATCACCGCGTCGAACCAGCCACAACGACGTGCGCGTCCGGTGGTCACACCGACCTCGCCGCCGGTCTTGGCCAGGTATGCGCCCGACTCGTCGAACAGTTCGGTGGGGAACGGTCCCGATCCCACGCGCGTGGTGTACGCCTTGAGGATTCCGAGCACCGTGGTGATGCGGGTGGGGCCGATACCCGAACCGACCGATGCGCCACCAGATGTCGGGTTCGACGACGTCACGTACGGGTACGTGCCGTGGTCGACGTCGAGCAGGGTGCCCTGCGAGCCTTCCAGCAGCACGGTCTCGCCGGACTCGAGCGCCTGGTTCAGCAGCAGCCGGGTGTCGGAGATGCGGTGCTTGAAGCCTTCGGCCTGGCCCAGCACCTCTTCGACCACCTTCGCCGGATCGAGCGCACGACGGTTGTAGATCTTGGTGAGGATCTGGTTCTTGATCTCGAGTGCGGCCTCGACCTTCTGGGTCAGGATGCTCTCGTCGAGCACGTCGGCGACACGCACACCGACCCGGGCGATTTTGTCCTGGTAGCAGGGCCCGATGCCACGCCCGGTGGTACCGATCTTCTTGTTGCCCAGGAACCGTTCGGTCACCTTGTCGATGGCCACGTGATACGGCATCAGAAGGTGGGCGTCGGCCGAGATCAGCAGACCGCTGGTGTCGACGTCCCGGTCTTCGAGTCCACTGAGTTCCGACAGCAGCACACCGGGGTCGACGACGACACCGTTGCCGATGACGTTCTTCACTCCGGGGGTCAGGATCCCGGACGGGATCAGGTGCAGGGCGAAGGTTTCACCGTTGGGTAGGACGACGGTGTGTCCGGCGTTGTTACCGCCCTGGTATCGCACCACCCACTGCAGACGACCACCCAAGAGGTCGGTGGCCTTGCCTTTACCTTCATCGCCCCACTGGGCGCCGATCAGCACGATCGCAGGCATTTACGCGCTCCTTCCGGCCGGCGCACGTCAGATGTGACACCGAACCGTGGGTCAACCCTACTTGGTCGTTGCCGGATATCTGGGACCGGTACTCCCGGCACGTCGATGGCTCACTAAATTCACCGCCTGCCTCCGATCAGTAGGATCGCGCAGAGGAACGCATGTGAGAGCCTGCGTGGGACAACGGACGTGGGACAGGGTTGGTCCACCGAGTGTGAGCGAGGACCGAGTGCGACCTGCAGAAGTACGGGTGATCGCAGAAACATCTGCGTCCGGCGAGCTGATCCCGGCGGGCCTGGAGATCATGCGCACGGTTCGCGAGCGCGGCCCGATCATCGCCGCCCTGAACTCGGCACTGTCCGATCCCGAAGTCACCCGCCTGATCGTAGTCGCGGGACCCGAATTGCCGGACGCGTTCTGCGCCGCGGTGATCAGCCGGTTGATGCTGCTCGAGCGGCTCGATGTCGAGGTCGCCCTCGTCCTGCCGTTCCCGACACCGGCCTCCGGCGTCTACGGGCTGCCGACCGGATCCGCCGCCGCCGCACTGGCGACAGACGGATCAGCAGTCGAGGTACCGCTGATCCGCGACGACATGGCAATCGTGTTGCTCGGTACGGCCCGCCAGCGTGGCACTGACGGCGACCTGGACGGCGAGAGCTACGTGGACAGCACTCTGCTGCTCCGCGGCAAGGCGAAGGCCGTGGTCGTCGAACCGATCGCCGAGATGCCGGGCGTACGCGCACGTCTGGACAAACGCTTCCGCTCGCGCTGGCATGTCGGCCGGGCCGCCCAGACCGGTGCGCGGCAACTGATCGTCGAGCGCGACGGCATCACCTCGCCCCGTCCGACCAAGCGGTCGACGTTCTATCGCCATCAGCAAAACTGGCATCTGGTGCGGCCGTGACCCCGGGAACCATCGGGGCCGTCGCCCGCGCAGTCCGGCCCGGACCGGTGTTTCTCGCCGTGGTCGCGGCCACGGCCATCGGCGGTGTGATCCTGTGGAACGCCGGCGGTGAACGGACGCCGATGGCGATCTTCGGCACGCTGCTCATGGTGATGGGCGGTTGGGTCATCTCGTTGTGCCTGCACGAGTTCGCCCATGCCGTAACCGCATTCAGGTTCGGTGACCACGGAGCCGAACTGCGTGGCTACCTGACACTCAATCCCCTCAAGTACGCCCACCCGGGACTGTCACTTGTCCTGCCACTGTTGTTCATCATCTTGGGCGGCATCGGATTTCCCGGTGGCGCGGTGTACATCAATCAGTCGGGATTCACGAAAGCCCAACGCAGCCTTGTCTCGGCTGCAGGACCACTGACGAATATCGTGCTGGGCGGGGTGCTGCTGGTGGTGATCGGCAATCAGGATCTGTCTTCGCTGCTGCCGGAGCTCAACTTCTGGTCGGCGCTGTCGATGCTGGCGATCCTCCAGATCACCGCGGCACTGCTGAATCTGCTCCCGATCCCCGGCCTCGACGGCTACGGGATCATCGAGCCGTACCTCTCGGCGCAGACCCGGCGATCGATCGAACCGATTGCGCAGTACGGCTTTCTACTGATCTTTGTCCTGCTGTTCATACCCGCCCTGAACCGGATCTTCTTCGACATCGTCTACGGAATCTTCGAATTGGGCGGAGCCGACCGGGCTCTGGCCTCCTGGGGCTGGCACCTCTTCGTCTTCTGGCGCTAGCCCCCGCCCCCCACACACCCGATGATGTGGCCTTATGGCGAGCAAAACCCCAGGTGGGCACCGCCATAACACCACATCATCGGTCTTGGGAGTAGGGGTTACCAGGTGATCTTCTTGTGGCAGTTCTCCTGCATCCCGGCGGGATCGACCTGGATGGTGGCGTGATCGAGTCCGTGGGCTTCGAGTATCTCCCGGGCCGCGAGCAGGACGGTCGCGTTGTCGGTGGTGGCGGTCACGTGCACTGTCGCCACATCCATGCCGGTCGTGAGGGTCCAGACGTGCAGGTCGTGGACGTCGGTGACACCGTCGATGTCGACGAGTTCTCCCCGGATCTTGTCCACGTCAACGTGTTGCGGGGCCTGCTGCGCAAGGATCCGCATGGCATCGAGGGCCAACCGGATGGCCCTGGGCGCGACCCACAGGGCGATCAGAACCGCGACCACCAGATCGGCGTATGGCCAGTTGGTGGTCATGGTGACAATTCCGGCGATCAGGACGCCGACCGAACCCACCGCGTCTGCGAGGACTTCCGTGTACGCCCCACGCACCGCGATGCTCCCCTTGGAGTCGCTGCGCAGCAGCATCATCACGACGACGTTGGCGGCCAGTCCGATCAGGGCGACGATCACCAGCGTCAGCCCCGGGACGTCGGGGTCGGTGCCGATGCGATCGATTGCCTCGTAGATGACGTAGACCGCGACACCCATCAGCAGGATCGCGTTGGCGACGGCGGTGAACACCTCGGCGCGATGCCAGCCGAACGTCTTCACGTCGTCGGCAGTGCTGTGGCGGGCCAGCAGCAGCGCTCCGAGCCCCATCAGCATCGCCACGACGTCGGTGGCCATGTGCCCCGAGTCGGCGATCAGTGCCAGCGAGTTCACCATCACGCCGACGGTGATCTCGAGGACGAAGAAGACCGAGATGATGACGGCCCCGACGACCATGGGCCAGATTCTGCGATGTTCCCCCGTCACGCCTGGTGCGTGGCCATGGCCGGAATGGCTGTGCGAATGGCCCACCGGCGTCCCCCTCAATCGACGAATACGGCTAGATCAGCCGGATCCCAATATATGCACGCTTACGCATGTGTTGCAAGAGTACGGATCATCGCAAGGTGGCCATCGCCGAAACCCTGGTCAGGCCACAGACCATCAACAGGTCAACCAGTGTCGACCGGACCTGCGCCAGGATCACGGTCTCGGTGAGTCCACTGTTGGCGACCAGACTCTTACCCGACCGGCGGGCGATGCTGCGCAGTACGCGTGCGCCGTCGGCCTGATCCGGCGACTGTCCCGGATCGGCGAGCATCATGTCGTTGAGTACATATGAGGCGTGCCCGAGGTCGGCGACCAATTCGATGATCTCGGGCTGGATCGGTTCCCCGTTCTCGACGGCCCCGGCCGCCCGACGGGCGAGCACCCGGACATTGCGAACGGCGTTGTCGAGCGGGTCCGCCACCGCCGCCAACCGGTCGAACCGTGAGTGATTTGCCCAGTGCAGCGGGGATATCGTGCTGATCTCCTTGCCGCCGGATAGATCCGACCGCATCTCGTCGATGCCGGACTGGGTCCCGCGCGCATGTTCCAGTGCCGAACGCACCCGATCGTGGTCCATCTGACGCAGTCCGCCCGCCACGTCCGACAGGACATCGGCGATCGTGGCGAGCACATCCGCAGCGTCGCGTCGCGCGCGCAGCACTGGATGCGTCGGCATGAGCGCGATGACAACGATCGCCACCACACCACCGGTGAATGCGTCGATCATCCGGTTGAAGCCGGCGATACCGCCGGGAGGCAGCAGAGTTGCCACCAGCACCGCCGAACTCGCCGCCTGAATCGGAACCAGCGGGCCCTTGTCGAGGAGGACTGCCGCTGACATCGCAAAGACGACCACGACCATGATCTGCCAGGTTCCGGATCCGATCACCGAGATGATGAGGTCACCGACGGCCACACCCACGGTGACACCGGCGGCCACCTCGAGCGCCCGGCGCCATCGCCGGCCCGCCGACAGACCCAGGGAGATCACCGCGGCGATCGGCGCAAAAAACGGTTGCGTGTGCCCGAAGACCTCGGTGGCGATCAACCACGCCAGACCGGCGCCCAGCGCACACTGCAGCACCGGCACGATGGACACCCGCAAGCGATGCAGCGGAGCACGCAGACGTGGGGGGACCCGACTCCGGTCGATCCGGATCCGGCCGATCAGTCGACGCCCCCGCTTGGCGTCATGTTCAGGCGAGCCCGAGCTCGCCGGCGGCTGCGGGGTCACTTTCGTTGAGCAGGTCGAGACAACGGAGGTACTCGTCTTCCTCACCGATCGACTGCGCCGCCCGCGCCAGGACTCCGACGCACCGCAGGAATCCCTGGTTCGGCTCGTGGCGCCACGGCACCGGGCCGAATCCCTTCCACCCGTGGCGACGGAGCTGGTCGAGTCCGCGGTGATAGCCGGTGCGCGCGTAGGCGTACGCGGTGATGGTTGCGCCCTCGTTGATGGATGCCTCGGCCAGATAGGCCCAGGCGATCGAGGCGGTGGGATGCGCTGCGGCGACGGCAGCCGGATCGGCCCCGTTCAGCAGGTCCGATTCTGCCTCGTCATCTCCGGTCAACAGGGTGGGTTGGGGGCCGAGAAGATCTCCGAACGACGTCATCGGTTCATTGTCGCAGCTCTGCCTCCGAACCGGTCGACCCGTCCACCTGCCCGCCGGTTCGATAGGGTGATCGCAGCGCTGCGCGGGGGAATTCGTGATCGAGTTGTCGACCGGCCCTGCGCGCTGAAATCAGTTGTCGGTCTAGGGACAGGGCTGGGTGGATGTCACATCCTGACGATGAAGGTAATTCTTTCGTGAACCGGACGTTCTCGTCGTTCCGTAAGCGTCGCGAGGAAAAGTACGGACCGGCAGCTCCGGCTCCGACCGAGCCACCCAACCGCCTCGAGCGACGCCCGGAGCGCTCGGATGAGCGACCGGCCGCGCCGGCAGACGAGTCGACTGACGTGCCTTCGGACGACACCACCGCAGACGCCGGGGTGACCAAACCGATCACCACGGAACAAGCCCCGGAGGTCGCGGTTGAGAATGCCGAGGCTGAAGACACCGAGGCTGGGGACGCGGCTCCCGACACGCAGGAACCCGACACCGAGACGCCCGCTGCCGAGGCTCAGGATTCCCAGGAGATCGAACCGGTGGCCACCAATGCCGACACCACCGACGATCAGGCTGATGCCGACGCGGCTGACGTCGAGGCGGAAGACGTCGAGGCGGAAGACGTCGAGGCGGAAGACGTCGAGGTAGAAGACGCCGCCGAAGCTCCCGAAACTGAAGCTGCCGAAGTTGAAGCCCCAGAAGGTGAAGCTGCCGAAGTCGAAGCTCCCGAAGTCGACGAGGGCGAAGTGCCCGAGGCCGAAGCACCTGAGGCCGAAAGCGCCGATACCGCGGACAACACCGACGACGCCGAACCGGTCGACGAGGAGCCGGTCACAACCCCGGCGCCCACCGCGGACTTCGACGACGAAGTAACCACCCGCTTCGCTGCGGTGACCCCCAACCCGGCACCTGCGGTCCTCACGCCCGCCGGATCCCCGGCCGACGACAAGGCCACCGAGCGGATCGACACCGGATCGGAAGCGGCCACCGAGAAGATCGACATCAGCAAGGCCGCGCCGGTGGCGGCGGCGGCATCGCAGGCTCCGACTGCCGCTCGCGCCGGAAATTGGAAGGCCGAAGCTGCTGCGCCGCAATACATTCCAGCCGGCGGCGGTAACCCGCAAACTCGACCGCCGGAAAGCGCACCGAAGAAGTCCCGGAAAGGCCTGTGGATTTCACTTGCCGCACTGATCGCGATCATCGCGGCAGTTGTCGTGGTGGTGGTCCTGGTGGCCGGTGGCGACGAAGAAGAAGCTGAGGTTCCACCTGCAGATGTCGCAGCCGACCGCGCACTCGAATACGTGACCGCGTTGCAGGACGGCAACATCGTGGTCCTGCGCGCGATCACCTGTGGTGAGGCCCAGCAGCGATTCACCGCGATGTCCGACCAGGAGTTCGCCGCAGATCATCAGGTCCAGAAAGCCAACAACGAGCTCGTGGGTGTTGACGGGGTCAAGGCGTCCAAGATCATCGACGACGGCAACGGCGCAGTGGTCGAAGTCATCGCATACAAGACCGGCACGCCCAACGACAAACTCGATGTCGCGTTGACGCTCAGCAAGATCGACGGTGAATGGAAAGTCTGCAAGGCCTGAGGTCCGGCGAACGCCCGTATACCTGCCACCCTTCGACGCTAGGCTTTCTCAGGTGCCCTCATCGCAAGATCGGCCATCGGTGCAGACGCCCGCCGAACACAGCTTGGTGAACACTCCGACCACGGCCATGCCGTCGACTCCTCCACAGCCGGGGCACCCGGAACGAACTGACGTCGACATTTCACGCGCCACCACTGCGCCGGTGCCCGCTGCCAGGCACGCCGCCCCACCGGCACCGGAGCGTCGGCTCCAAACGCCGCCGGTGCCGGAGCGTCGGCTCCAAACGCCGCCGGCACCGAACCCGGCTCAGACGGCCCAGTTCCACCGGCCACCGACGGCGTCACCGCGGCCCGGCACCTATGCGCCACCTGCCGCCTACTCAGCGACGCCGTACCCCGCCCAGCACAATCACGCCCAGCCCAATTACTCGGCGTCCAATCACGCCCAGCCAAATCACCCGGGGTATCCCAACCAGCCGTATCCGGCGGTCCGGCACAACCCGCAGCCTGCTTACCGGCCCGCGGACGTCGAGCCCGGTGCGGTTCGGATGACCACAACAACACAGCGGCCGCACAACCGGGTTGATACCTCGGTCGTCTGTGCAGCCGCTGCGTTGGCCTTGCTGGCGCTCGCAGTCCTCGTCGGACTGATGCTCTGAGTGTCGGACTGATGTGGGGCGTTATCAGCCCAGGATCGACTTGCCGGTCGACTTGAGGTCGTTGCAGGCCTCGACGACGCGCTCGCTCATCGACGCTTCGGCCTTCTTGAGGTAGTTGCGCGGGTCGTAGAACTTCTTGTTGCCGACCTCGCCGTCGATCTTCAGGACGCCGTCGTAGTTCTCCAGCATGTGGCCGGCGATCGGGCGGGTGAAGGCGTACTGGGTGTCGGTGTCGACGTTCATCTTGATGACGCCGTAGCCCAGCGACTCTTCGATCTCGCTCTTGAGCGAGCCCGATCCACCGTGGAAGACGAAGTCGAACGGCTTGGCGTCATCGGACAGACCCAGCTTCTTGACGGCGACTTCCTGGCCGATCTTGAGAACCTCGGGGCGCAGCTTCACGTTGCCGGGCTTGTAGACGCCGTGGACGTTGCCGAACGTCGCGGCCAGCAGGTAGCGGTTGCCCGTGTCACCGGCACCGAGTGCCTCGATGGTGGCTTCGAAGTCTTCGGCCGTGGTGAACAGCTTGTCGTTGATCTCGTTCTCGACACCGTCCTCTTCACCACCGACAACGCCGATCTCGATCTCGAGGACGATCTTGGCGGCGGCGGCCTTGGCGAGCAGCTCCTTGGCGATTTCGAGGTTCTCCTCGAGCGGCACGGCGCTGCCGTCCCACATGTGCGACTGGAACAGCGGGTTCTTACCGGCGTCGACGCGTGCCTGCGAGATCTCGATCAGCGGGCGGACGTAGGTGTCGAGCTTGTCCTTGGGGCAGTGGTCGGTGTGCAGGGCGACCACAACGTTGTATTTCTCGGCGACAACGTGCGCGAACTCGGCGAGCGCGACGGCGCCGGTGACCATGTCCTTGATGCCCAGGCCCGAACCGAACTCGGCACCACCGGTCGAGAACTGGATGATTCCGTCACTGCCGGCGTCGGCGAATCCCTTGATCGCGGCGTTGATGCTGTTCGACGAGGTGCAGTTGATCGCCGGGAACGCGAAACCGCCTTCCTTCGCCGCATTGAGCATCTGTGCATATTGTTCGGGGGTGGCGATGGGCATAGGTCCTCCAGCTGCAAGTGTCAGGGTCGTCTCGGATACAAGTATTGCAAGGACCTCATCACACTGCCGGAGGCCGGTTCCCGGATCGGGAATCGGACACCCGGTACCCTTGGGTCCTGTGATCGAGACTGCGTTGGCCCAGACCACGACAAATGTTGCTTTGATGCCCGGATTCCTGGACCCAGTCACCCTGTTGGGATGGTTCGGGGGCTGGGCTTTGGCAGGCCTTCTGGCGGTCATCCTGATCGAGTCGGGCATCCTGTTCCCGGTACTTCCCGGTGATTCCCTGCTGTTCACGGCGGGCATGGTGGTTGCCGCCGGCGGCAAGGAAGGCGTCGACGACTTCGCCACCCTGTGGCAGCTGATGATCCTCATCCCACTCTTCGCGATCATCGGCGGACAGATCGGTTACTGGATCGGCCGCTACGCGGGCACCGCGATGTTCAAGCCCGACGCCCGGTTCCTCAAGAAGCGCTACATCGACGAGGCCCACGAGTTCTTCGAGAAGCACGGCCCGATCACGATCTTCCTGGCCCGGTTCGTTCCGATCGTCCGGACCCTGGCACCGATCGTCGCCGGTGCTGCCGCGATGAAGTTCCGCGTGTTCTTCATCTACAACGTGGTCGGAGCGATCGTGTGGGGCTGCGGCATCACCCTGCTCGGCTACTGGCTCGGCGGATTCGAGATCGTCCAGAAGCTGATCGAACCGATCTTCATCGCCATCGTCCTGTTGTCGATCCTGCCGATGGTGTGGGAGGCCTACCGTCGCCGCAAGCGTGGCGCGGAAGCACCCGCCGAAACCGAATCGGCACCCGAGACCGAACCGACGCCCAAGGCCTCCGACACAGCCAGCTAGCCCCCGCCCCCGCTGCAGGCCTTCCGATCGGAGAGCCTGCAGCGGCAACGGCTGCGGGACTCAGCCCTCTCCGCCCTCTTCGAGGGCCACGTAGATCCGGTCCGACAGCGCCTGGTCGTTCAGATCGAGTATCTGATTCCACATGTACACCGCTTCGGGACCATATGAATGTCCGTGCCCGTTCGGGACATTCGTCGAAAATACCTGGTCGAGGGTGACCTGCCAGAACGTGACGAACGGGATCCACGTCATGCCCTTATCGACATCTTTGCCGCGTGGTTCGTCGAGCCAATCGGGTTTGTGCAGCAGCAGATCCGGCGACCACCACACGATGGGGTCACTCGGGTGCTGCCAGTAGACGATCCGCGGCTCCTCCCACTCCCCCAACCCTTCGGCCTTGAGGTCTTCGGGCGATGAGGCGAACCGGACGTTCTCTCCGTCGTAGATGACGGGCAGGATCTCGGGGCTGCCGGGATCACGTGAATCGGTGATCTGCCGCCACTGCTCGGTGAAGTTGGGCGTTCCGACGAACAACGCCCCATCGGTTCGGGCGATCATGTCCTGGGCGCCGGAGAACGCATCCTGCGCACCGTAGGAACCCAGCGATTCTCCGAATACCAGGAGTTTGGGCCGGTCATTCTCCGGAAAGCTACTCCAGCGCTTGTACACCGCTTCGAACAATGCGCGGCCTGCCAAACGCGGTGTCTCGCGGTCCGCGATGAACGCCAGCGGGCTGGGCAGGAAGGAATACTGCATGGCGGCGATCGCCGAGTTGCCGCCCGCGAGGTATTCCAGCGATGACGCGACATCCTGGTTGACCCATCCCCGACCGGTGGTGGTGACCACAGCCAGGTAGTCGCGGCTGAATGCACCGGTTCGATCGAGCTCCGCCACGACGCTTTCGGCGAGCGCATTGACCGTCGCCTGGCCCTCTTCGAATCCGCTGTCATCAACCGATGCGCGGCCGGCGTACACCCGGATCGGCTCCTGCGCGGGCTTCCCGGTGACTTCGGCGATCTGCTGCCGACGCGGTCCGCCGTCAACGAAAGTTCGCCCCTCGCGGCCCAGCGAGTCCCAGCTCTCCAACGACGCCGCGGAACCCGAACGCTCCGTCTCGGTCGGCTGCACCACGCCTTCCGCTGTTCCTTCGTCGTCTATCTTGGCCGAACCGTTGGCGACCTTGGCGACCCCCGTGGTCACCAGCCCATCGACCGTGAGCGCGAGCAACACCACGACCACCAGAGCGCTGATCCCGATCGACACCGGGGGCGGAAGGAATCGGCTGATCAACCGGTAAAGAAGCCGCCCCAGCGCGCGAAGACCACGGCCGAGGTAGAGGCACAGAAGAAATACCACCAAACCAACGACGAACACTCCGAGGTAGTCCCAGTTGCTGCCCGGTTCGACCCCGACCAGCTTGCGGGTGATGTCCTGCCACCACGAGCCGAGGAAAAGGAACAGGGGCAACACGATCAACGCGGCCAGCGCAATCAAGTACCACCCGATGCGCTTCTGAGTATGCGACCACTCGCGGGTCAACCCGCACTTGCGGAAGAACCAGACAAACAGGACTCCGATGCCGTAGCCGGTCGCAACACTGATGCCGGTCGCGACCGCCTGCAGATTCCACTGACGCGGTAGTAGCGACGGTGACATCGAAAAGGCGTAGAAGAACAGTCCGAAGACCAGTCCGACGGGCTCGAACCTGCTGAGCCACCCCCGGATTCGATGGAACCTTTCTTTCTTCGGTTCCTCGCCATCAACCTTGCCCTCGACGGGCGTGTCGTCCGAATGCTTTTCGGCGTGCTCTCGGTCAGCCGCCTCGGCGTCGGCCGAAGACTCCACGGGAGGCTTGACGTCGGCCGGATCGTCGCCGGACGGTTTGCCGTCGGACGGCGGTCGGTTGGACGACTGCTCGGGAAACTCGTTCATCTCCGTCTTTCTCAGGTGCGCCCCTGATTTGAAAAAAGTCCCCTTGCCGAACTGCAGGTGCGGCGCACACCCACAACCGGGATCGACGTTTGCCATACCTCGGGGCGCGACGATCCGAAGTCATTCAAACAGGATCAAGGCATCCGCGGGGGGTAAGTGTATGCATCACGCGATCACCAGGCCTGACCCAGATCGGCATGCCGGCTGATCCACGCGTGCATCGCGATACCCGCCGCGACACCGGCGTTGATGGAGCGTGTCGACCCGAACTGTGCGATCGACACGGTCAGGTCGGCCTGCTCCTGGGCGTCGGCACTGACACCGGGGCCTTCTTGACCGAACAGCAGTACACATTCGCGAGGCAGGTCAGCGGTTTCGATCGGTACGGAGCCCGGAGTGTTGTCGACGGCCACCACCGACAACTGGTTCTCCCGAGCCCAGACCATCAGATCGTGCACCGACTCATGGTGCAGCACATGCTGATAGCGGTCGGTCACCATCGCACCGCGTCGATTCCAGCGGCGACGACCGACGATGTGGACGGACTGCGCCATGAACGCGTTGGCAGTACGGACGACGGTGCCGATGTTGCCGTCGTGACCGAAGTTCTCGATGGCCACATGAAACGGATGCCGACGGGTGTCGAGATCGGCGATAATCGCCTCACGGGTCCAATAGCGGTACGCGTCAACCACATTGCGTCGATCACCGGCAGCGAGCAACTCCGGGTCGTACCGCGGATCGGTGGGTGGTTCGGTGCCGTGTTCGTCGGTCCAGGGACCGACTCCGACCGCCGGTTCGCCCCACTCTGTCGGGCCGGCTTCCTCGGTCACTCAGGCCAGGCCGATGTCGCTCAGACCCAGCAGCGACCGGTACTCCACGCCCTCGGCCGCGATGATCGCGTCGGCGCCGGTGTTGCGGTCGACCACTGTCGCCACGCCCACCACGATCGCACCCGCATCACGCAGTGCGCGCACGGCGGTCAGCGGTGAGTTACCGGTTGTAGTCGTGTCCTCGACAACGAGCACCCGCTGCCCGACGATGTCCGGGCCTTCGATCTGCCGTTGCATGCCATGCGCTTTGGCCGCTTTGCGGACCACGAATGAGTTGATGGGACGACCCGAGGCATGCATGATCGCGGTTGCCACCGGGTCTGCGCCCAGGGTGAGTCCGCCGGCCGCAACATAATCCCAGTCTGCGGTCAGCTCCCGCAGGAGTGCCCCGATGAGCGCGGAGGCCTCGTGGTGCAGCGTGGCGCGGCGCAGATCGACGTAGTAGTCGGCTTCGGCGCCCGATGACAAGGTGACCTTGCCGTGCACCACCGCAAGCTCTTTCACCAATTCGGCCAACCGCAGGCGCCCGCCGGCGGGAACGATCTCGGGGGCGGCAGGGTCAGTCAACGGGTCCTCCAGGTCGGCGGGGTGGTGCGGTTCCGGGAGGACCCGGCTGGCGAGGAATCTGGCCCGACGAGCGGACCGGTGGGACCGCGCTGCGCCCGGCGTGGTCGCTGCCGACCGGAGGTACCGGCGACCGGCGGACCGGGCCGGAGTCGCGGGCGTGAGATCCACCTTCTGGGCCGGCCGGCCGGACCGGTGCCCGCTGCGGAAGGTCTTCGCGACGGATGCTCTCGGTGCGGGGCTCGGCGAGTCCACGGCGGGAGCGCCCGGTCGGGCTGGACGGATCGCGCGGGTCGGGCGCGCCCTGCGGATCGACGGCCGGCGGGAGGACTCGCAGTAGATCGGTGAAGCGGCGCACGGTTTCCAGGGCGATGTCGAGACGCTCGGGATCGTTGGTGATCGGCATCGATCCCAGCGACCAGGCACCTTCGTTCCACAGGATCTGGATGTAGTCGGGTGCGTTGGTGGCCAGTGCCACCATGCGCCGATCGCAGACCCGACGGGCCACGTCGAGGTGGCTCGAGAACATCACCCGGCTACCCATCGCGCCGAGCAACTCGACATCGGGTTCGGCGGGGGCGAGGGTCTTTTCGTGCCGGACATCGATGATCACGTTGGACGCCGTGGTCCGGCGGATCGCAACGATGGTGGCCGTCTCGGCGAGGTCGAAGACAAGCGTCTCTTCGCCGTAGTAGGTGCCGTACGCGACATCCTGGACCTCGATGTGGTCGGGGACATCCATTCCGGCCCGGACAAACTCGGTCTTGAGGTCGGGATCGGTTGCGCGGTATGTGAACCCGTGCTGGTCGCCCCAGATCGCCCGTTCCTGACGGACACCGGTGGTGCGCTTACGATCGAGCCACAGCAGGGTTACGGCACCGGCCAGCGCCACGGCGGCGATCAAGAAGTAGACGGCAGTCATCACGGCTCAGCTTACCGTGGGGTCTGCGATTGACCTGCGAACGGATCACCCATCGACGTGGGTGTCCGACCGGCGGCGTTGCGCCTGAGCCGTCAGTTGTCGGGGATCGACGCCGATACGCGGCCGTCGACGATGAGGTCGACGGTGGAGGTGGTGTCGCTCTCGACCACTCTGACCACCACCAGGTCACCCTTCGCGAGGTCCGTGAGCTCGCTCCCCTTGGCGGATTCGACATGGGTGTCCGGGCTCAGGGTCAGTTGGTGTTTGCGCCCGTCCGGGGTGTGAACGGACAGGACATCAGCGTCGATCTTGTCGATCGTGCACAGCATGATCTTCGACCGCACGGTGTTCAGCTGCTCGGGCACCTCGTCGGATGCCGGCGTGATGCCGTCGCCTGCCAGTCCCGCCTGATTCGGTGGAACAAAGGTGAACTCGGCTGCGGATTGCCCGGTGTCGTCGCGCTGCGCGCCCAAATGGACGCAATAGGCCAACGCCACGCCGGCGATGGCCAGCCCGGCGATACACAACAACGTCACGACGATTGTCGAACGTGGTCGGATTTCAGGCACGTGTCCGAAGATAGAAGCCCAGCCTGAGATACATCTGTGAATAGGCACAGGTTGGGCAAAACATCTCAGCCCACCCGGACATAACCCAGGGCCTTGTCGACCTGATTCGCCGGCGCCTCACCCACTGAGTACTTGCGCAGATTCTCCAGGAACAGGTCGGCCAGCTCATCGCGCCAGCCGACGACGTCCCCGCTCATGTGGGCCGAGACGTGCACGTTCTCCATCTCCCACAGGGGGTTCACCTCGGGTAGCGGCTCGGTGTCGAACACGTCCAGCGACGCCGCCGCGATGCTGCCGGCCCGCATGGCCGCGATGAGCGCGAGTTCGTCGATGAGTTGCCCCCGGCCGACGTTGATCAGGTGCGACGTCGGTTTCATCGCAGCCAGGACCTCGGCGCTGATGAGTCCGGTCGTCTTCTCGGTCAGGGGCGCAATCGTGATCACGTCGTCGAACCGGCTCACATATCCGGCCAGGTCATCGGTGGCCAGGACGGTCCCGAAGTCCGGATCACCGGTTCGTTCGGTTCGGCCGGCACCGGTCACCTGCAGGCCGGCGGCGCGGAGCAACCGGGCCACCTCCCGGCCGATCCCACCGGTACCGATCACCAGTGCGCTGCGGCCGGCGGTCCGGATGGTGTCGCGCCGTTCCCAGCGCTTCTCGTGTTGCAGACGCTTTGACCGGTGGAACTGCTTGTCCTGCGCGATGATCGACCCCAGGACGAATTCGGCGATCGGCCCGTCGAACACCCCGTGGGCGTTGGTGACGGTGATCTCGGACGACCGGAGTTCGTCGAACAGTATCGCGTCGACGCCGGCGGCGCACACATGTACCCACCGCAAGGCCTTCGCCTGCGCCCAGTTGTCCCGCAGTGCGGCCGAAAAGTAGTCCCACAACATCAGGACATCGGCCCCCTGCCCGTCCGAGAGCGCAGCTCCCAGGCCGGCGGTGGTGCACAGACGCACCTCGGCGACCTCGCGGATCTGCGCCAGGTTCGCGGGTTCGTCCAGTTCGTCGCGTGTGAGGATCGCGACCACCGGCTGCCCGGAGGCGGAGCTTGACTCTGGATCGGTGGTGTTCTGCCCAGTTCCCATGTAGCCACGGTAGGGCAGCGACGCGACAACCACGACCCAACTGTCTAATTGTTGACAATCCTTCAATCCAGCGTCACGGTGTACCCATGAGCCCCACCAAGCTGAGCCCCGCGCTGAAGCAAGCGACGCCGGTCGTCGTCGACCACGCCCAGGGATCGTGGATTCACGGCACCGACGGCGTCGACTACCTCGACTTCACCACCGGCATCGGAGTCACCAGCACCGGTCACTGCCACCCCAAAGTGGTTGCGGCAGCGCAGGAACAATGCGGCAAGATCATCCACGCGCAGTACACGACCGTGATGCACAAGCCACTTCTCGAGCTCACCGAGAAACTCGGCGAGCACCTCCCCACCGGCCTGGATTCGGTGTTCTACGCAAACTCGGGGTCCGAGGCCGTCGAAGCCGCCGTGCGTCTGGCCCGCATGGCCACCGGTCGCCCCAACATCGTCGTCTTCCAGGGCGGTTTCCACGGACGCACCGTGGCCGCAGCCACGCTGACCACCGCCGGGACCCGGTTCTCCGCCGGTTTCTCGCCCCTGATGGACGGAGTTCACATGGCTCCGTTCCCGTACGCCTACCGCTACGGCTGGGACGAGCAGACCGCCGTCGAATTCGCACTGCGTGAACTCGACTACCTGTTCGCCTCCCGGGTCGCCCCCAACGACACCGCCGCGTTCCTGATCGAGCCGGTCCTCGGCGACGGCGGATACCTGCCCACCGCACCGGCATTTCTCGCCGGTTTGCGCGAGCGCGCCGACAAGCACGGCATCACCCTCATCCTCGACGAGGTGCAGGCCGGCGTCGGACGGACCGGGAAATTCTGGGGCCACCAGCACACCGACGGTCTGACCCCCGACATCCTGATCACCGCCAAGGGACTCGCTTCGGGTTTCCCGATCTCGGCGATCGCCGCCCCGGAGTCGATGATGGCCAAAGCCTGGCCCGGATCGCAGGGCGGCACGTACGGCGGCAACGCGGTCGCCGCCGCGGCCGGTGTCGCGACCCTCGAGGTGATCGCCGAAGAGAACCTGGTCGACAACGCCCGGATCCGCGGCAATCAGATGCTGCAGGGGCTGACCGAGGTCGCCCCGAAGTTCCGCCAGATCGGCAACGTCCGCGGACTCGGCCTGATGGCGGGCATCGAGTTCGTCGACGACGCCGGTGCGCCGGATGCCGCTGCGGCCGCGGCGGTCCAGCAGGCGTGCATCCCAGAGCGCCTGCTCACCCTGACCTGCGGCCCGATGGGCAATGTCGTGCGTCTGATCCCCGCACTCGTGGTCACCGAAGAAGAGATCGCCACCGGATTGAACCGGTTCGAATACGCGCTCACCGCGGCCCTTGGATAGTAGGGTCATGGACCTGGCCCCATCGCCCAACGACATCTGCGATGAACTCACCGCCCTCGGCCTGAGCGCCGATGCCTCATCACGCCGTCGTACGGAATACGCGTACGACGCGTCGAACTACCGCCTGCCCCCACTTGTGGTGGTCTTCCCGCGCAGTGATGACGAGGTCGCAGCGGTAGCCGCCTACTGTCACCGCAATCACCTCACCCTGACCGCCCGTGGTGGCGGAACGGGCATGGGCGGCAACGCCATCGGCGCCGGCGTGATCCTCGATTTCTCCCGGTACATGAACCAGGTCCTGACGGTCGATGCTGAAGCGCGCACCGCCGTTGCCCAGGCCGGGATCGTCCTGACCGCCTTGCAGGGCAGGGTTCGCGGCGCCACCGACGGCTCGCTCACCTTCGCACCCGACCCATCGAGCCAGTCACGGGCCACGCTCGGCGGCGCCATCGCCAACGATGCCTGCGGCAATCACTCTGTCCGCCATGGCCGGACCACCGATCACGTCGAATCCCTGAACCTGGTCACGGCTGAAGGGCTGCTCTTGACGGCAACCCGGACCGGCCTGATCGCCACCGATCCGAACGACGCCGTCGCGGCCCGGCGAGCCGCCGATGTCTCCACCGGACTGAGCGAACTGACGGCGGCGCATCTGGGTGCCATCCGCACCGAGATGGAGCGCATACCACGCCAGGTCTCCGGCTACCACCTCGGTAAACTCCTGCCGGAGAACGGTTTCGATGTCGCCCGCGCCCTCGTCGGCACCGAGGGAACCTGCGCGATCGTGGTATCGGCGACCGTCCGGTTGGTCCCGTCGGCCACGCGCCCGCTGCTGCTCTGTCTGGGCTACCGGAATGTGGTCGATGCCGCTCGCGATGTCCCGACCCTCCTCGAGTTCGCCCCGTCTGCGATCGAAGGGATCGACGAAAGGATCGTCGCGACCATGCGGGCCCGCCGCGGCGACGACTCGATCGCCGGACTACCGGCCGGAAATGCCTGGCTCTACGTCGATCTCGACGAAGAAAGTGTAGGCACTCCGGAGAAAGCCGCACTCGAACTGCTCGACAAACTCCGCGCCAACGGACGACTGGTCGACGGACGCACCGTTCCTGATCCGGAACAACGGGTCTCACTCTGGCGGATTCGTGAGGACGGCGCCGGTCTGTCGTCGCGGCTCGTCGACCCGGACGATGTCGCGCCTGAGGAAGGCGGACACGGCGGGTCGTACGAATCCTGGCCCGGCTGGGAGGATTCCGCCGTTGCACCGGAGAATCTGGCCGAATACCTCGAGGGCTTCGAGCAACTTCTCGACCAGCACGGATTGACCGGTGTGATGTACGGCCACTTCGGTGCGGGCTGCATGCACGTACGCATCACCTTTGATCTCCGCAGCGACGAAGGCCGGGCAACCATGCGGCGCTTCTGCACCGATGCCGCAAAACTTGTTGTCGCGCATGGTGGCTCACTATCGGGCGAGCACGGTGACGGCCGGTCGCGTTCGGAGTTCCTGCCGATCATGTATTCCCCCGAAATCATCGGGGCGTTCGGCGACTTCAAAAAGATCTGGGATCCGGCCGGCATCCTCAATCCGGGCAGCATCGTCGACCCCGATCGGATCGACGACAACCTCGCCCTCGCCGATGTACCGGCCCGGCTCTGGAAGACCACCTTCGACCTCGGGACACCCGGACTCGCCGATGGCGGCAAGCCCGGCCTCGACCCCTTTGTGCATGCGGTACAAGGATGTATCGGTGTCGGGAGGTGCCGGTCCGCGTCGGGCGGCGTGATGTGTCCGAGCTACCGGGCGACCGGAGACGAAAAGGATTCCACGCGCGGCCGGGCCAGGGTTCTGCAGGAAATGGTCCGTACCGCACCGGACATCAAGGCGGGCTGGCGCGACACCGATTCCCGCGAAGCCCTCGATCTGTGCCTGTCGTGCAAGGCCTGTTCCACCGACTGCCCGGTCGGCGTCGACATGGCCACGTACAAGTCCGAGTTCTTCTCCAACTACTACCAGGGGCGCCTGCGGCCGCTGTCGCACTACTCACTGGGATGGATGCCGGCCTGGCTCAAGGCCGCTGCGCCCCTGGCACCGCTGATCAACAAATCGCTGTCCGGACCGCTGGCCCGGGTTGCCGCCAAGGCCGGCGGTCTCGACCCCCGGCGCACGATGCCGGCGTTTTCCACCCGGAAACAGGTGCGGGCGTCGATGTCCGGGCTCCGGACCGACCCGTCCGCCGACACCGTCCTATTTGTCGATTCGTTCACCAAGGCATTCCGCCCGCAGGTCGCGGCTGCGACTGCGGGCGTGCTGGGCAGTGCCGGCCGGACGATCAGCTGCGAGTCGGACAACTGCTGCGGACTGACCTGGATTTCCACCGGTCAACTCGGTCGGGCGAAGAAGGTGCTGGAACGCACCGCAACCGCGCTCGACGACGGCACCGACCGACCTATTGTCGTTCCGGAGCCGAGTTGCGCTGCCGCCCTGCGTAAAGACCTACCCGAGCTCGTCCACACCGACGCCGCCAAGCGGGTCGCCGCCCGCGTCCGCAGCTTTGCCACCGAGGTCGGCCATCTCCTCGACAGTGGATGGCGGCCCCCGGTTCCGCTCCCCGCCGAGGTGACCGTCCAGACCCATTGCCATGAATACGCGACCTTCGGGCCGAACACACAAGCGGCGGTGCTGCGCAGGCTCGGCGCAACCACCGTCCACCAGGCCGACGGTTGTTGCGGCGTCGCAGGCAATTTCGGTTTCGAGAAAGGTCACTACGACGTCAGCATGGGTGTTTCCGAGCAGGCCCTGGCCCCGGCCCTGCGGTCCCACGCCGACCACACGCCCGTGCTGACCGACGGATTCAGTTGCGCGATGGCGGTCCAGCATCTGGCCGCCACCGATGCGACCGTGCCCGATGTGCGCTCGGTACATCTGGCCGAATTGCTCGACCCCGCATCGGCCGCAGCCATCGAGTCAGTGACAGAGCACGATTGAAGACAGAGCACGATTGAAGACAGAGCACGATTGAAGGAGGTAGAGCAATGACAGCATCTCCGGTCTTGAGCACGGACCGAAAGGCCATGGCGGCCGGTCTGATCGGATCGATTCCCACCGGTCTGTACATCGACGGCCAGTGGGCGCCGGCAGCGTCCGGTGCCACCTTCGATGTGGAGAACCCGGCCACCGGCCAGGTCATCGCGAAGGTCGCCAAGGGTGGCGCTACCGATGCCACGGCAGCAATCAACAGCGCGGCCCGTCATCAGAAGGCCTGGGCCGCCACATCGCCCCGCGAACGCAGCGAGATACTGCGCCGCGCATATGAACTCATCCTCGACCGCCAGGACGACCTCGCCCTGATCATGACCACCGAGATGGGCAAGCCGCTGGCCGAGGCCAAGAGTGAAGTCGCCTATGCCGCCGAGTTCTTCCGCTGGTTCTCCGAAGAGGCCGTACGGATCAACGGCGACCACACCACCACCGGTGATGGCAAGAACCGGATCATCGTCACGAAAGAGCCGGTGGGTCCCTGCATCCTGATCACGCCGTGGAACTTTCCGCTGGCGATGGGTACCCGCAAGATCGGTCCGGCGATCGCCGCGGGGTGCACGATGGTGTTCAAACCCGCCGAGCTGACACCGCTGACCGCCCTGGCCCTGACCGAGATCCTCACCATCGCGGGCCTGCCCGCGGGCGTACTCAACATAGTGACCACCGATGAGCCGGGTTCGGTCGTCGAGACGTGGATGGACAGCGGACTGGCCCGCAAGATCAGCTTCACCGGGTCGACTCAGGTCGGAAAGCTCTTGCTGGCCCAGGCATCTCGCAGTGTCATGCGCACCTCGATGGAACTCGGCGGCAACGCACCGTTCATCGTCTGCGAAGACGCTGATCTCGACAAGGCCGTCGACGGCGCGATGGTCGCGAAGATGCGCAACATGGGCGAGGCCTGCACCGCGGCCAACCGACTGTTCGTGCACCGCAGCATTGCCGGCGAGTTCGCGAACCGGCTGGCCGAGCGGATGGGTTCGCTGCGGGTCGGCGACGGCACCGAAGACGGGACCGATGTCGGACCGCTGGTGGAACGCAAAGCAGTCGAGAAGGTCCGGGATCTCGTCGCCGATGCCGTCGATCGCGGCGCCACGGTCGTCTGTGGCCAAGGGCCGGGCACCGCCGATTGCAACGCCGATGCCAGGGACACCGCCGGGTACTTCTATCTGCCGACGGTACTTTCGGATGTCGACGCCAAGTCCGACCTGATGGGCACCGAGATCTTCGGCCCGGTCGCACCGGTGATCCCCTACGACACCGAAGACGAGGTGCTCGACCTCGCCAACGACACCTCCTGGGGTCTGGTCGGATATCTGTTCACCCAGGACATCGACCGCGGTCTGCGGATGTCGGCGGCTCTGGAGGTCGGCATGGTCGGTCTCAACACCGGCCTGGTGTCCAATCCGGCGGCACCGTTCGGCGGTGTCAAGCAGTCGGGACTCGGCCGTGAGGGCGGCCGGGTCGGTATCGATGAGTTCCTCGAGATCAAGTACCTGGCGATTCCACGAACCTGAGCATCGCAGTGCCGCAAGCAGTATCACGACGAGCAATGTCGAAGGAGGTGTGAGTGGATGTATCTCGGATCCCAGTTGTTCAGTGACACCGAGTATCAGACTCGGCTCGCCGGAGTCCGTACCCTGATGGACCGTCAGGGGTTGTCGGCGATCATCGTGACCGACCCGGCGAACATCTTTTACCTCATCGGCTACAACGCCTGGTCGTTCTACACACCGCAGATGCTGTTCGTGCCGATGGACGGCGACATGGTGTTCTTCGCACGAGAGATGGACGCCCACGGTGCGCACCGCACCACCTGGTTGCCGCCCGAGCAGATCGTCGGATACCCGGAGAGCTACGTGCACCGGCCGCATGTCCACCCTTTCGACTGGGTGGCCTTTGCACTGCGCCAGCGTCACCTCATCGCGCCGGCGTCGCGGGGTGGGTCGGTGGGTCTGGAGATGGATTCGCACTTCTTCTCCCCCAAGGCATATCGGGCCCTGGTCAATGCGATACCCGAGTGGAAGCTCGTCGACTGCTTCGAACTCGTCAACTGGGTGCGGTCGGTCAAGTCCGTCGCGGAGGTCCAATTGATGCGGCAGGCGGGGATGGTCTGTTCGGAGGCGATGCGGGCGGCCATCGACACCATCGACATCGGTGTGCGCCAATGTGATGCGGCAGCAGCCATCTCGCAGGCGCAGATCACCGGTACCGACCAGTTCGGTGGCGATTATCCGGCGATCGTCCCGATGATGCCCACCGGCGAAGCTGCCGACACCCCGCACCTGACCTGGAACCAGGGCACATTCGTCAGTGGGGAGGCGGTGGTCGTCGAACTGACCGGCGCCCACAACCGCTATCACTGCCCCTTGGCCCGCACCGTGGCACTCGGCCCGGTCAACAAGGATGTCGACTACGTCGCAGGTGCCACCGCCGAGGGTCTGAACAACGTCCTCGAGGCCATCGCGCCGGGGGTGGCCACCCGGGAGCTCGCCTCGACGTGGAACTGGACGCTCGCGAAGTACGGCCTCGAAAAGCATTCGCGGCTCGGCTATTCCATCGGCATCGGCTATCCGCCGGACTGGGGCGAGCGGACCATCAGCATCCGCACCGAGGACGAATCGATCCTCGAGGAGAACATGACCTTCCACATCGTGTGCGGCATGTGGATGGACGGTTACGGATTCGAACTGTCCGAATCGGTACGCGTCAGCGCCACCGGTGTCGAAACATTCACCAGCTTCCCCCGAGAGCTCATCCGGAAGGCGAGCTGACCGGAGAACGGAACCGATCGAACAAGTGAGAGGAAAACGCATGACCGCAACCGAACTCTCCCACGGACGAACTGAACTCCCGCTCGCGGGCGGACCGACGTTCCCCCTCGCCGGCCGGGCCAAGGACCTGGTCGGATCGATGATCGATTCGTCGACGTCACTGCTCGCTGCGCAGAAGCACGACATCGTCCGGTTCGCCATGGGTTCTCCCGCCGACGAAGCGGTTCCGGCCGACGAGTTCCGCGAGATCGCCGGCAGCATCCTCGATCAGTCGTCGTTCACCTACGGGGCCTCCGAAGGTGAACCGCGACTGCTGGATCTGCTGGTGAAATACCTTGCCGGTACCCCGGATCCGGCCAGTGAGGATCGGCTGGTCATCACCACCGGTGGCATGCAGGGTCTAGATCTGGCGTCCAAGCTGTTCGTCGATCCGGGTGATCTGGTGATCACCGAATCCCCCACCTACACCAACGGTAGCGCCACCGCGTTGTCTTACGGTGCACGGCTTCTCGAAGTTCCGGTCGACGATGAGGGCATGCTGGTCGATCTGCTCCCCGACCTCGTCGCCCGAACCCATCGCACACCCAAGGCGATCTACACGATCCCCAACTTCCAGAATCCTTCTGGCGTCACCTTGTCCCTGGAACGCCGGAAGGCCTTGCTAGAACTGGCCCACAAGTGGGGTGCGGTGATCATCGACGACGATCCCTATGCTCTGCTCCGCTTTTCCGGCGAGGAGATCCCCTCCTTCCGGACCCTGAGCCCTGACGACCCGCTGATCTTCTCGGTCCGGACGTTCTCGAAGATCCTGGCGCCCGGGTGGCGGGTGGGTTGGGTCGACGCCGATCCGGCGTTGCGGCAGCTGCTGATCAACGGCAAGCAGGCGATGGACACCTGCACCAATGTCCCGAACCAGCACATCGTCGCCGAGTACATCTCACGTGGCGGCCTCGATGATCACCTCGTCTCCCTGCGTAGCCTCTACCGCATCCGGCGCGATGCCATGCTCACATCGTTGAAAAGGCATCTCGGCGAGAACTTCTCGACCACCCACCCCGATGGCGGCTTCTTCCTGTGGGTTACGTTGGACGGCAAGTACGCCGAACTCGACACCCGCGAACTCTTCGAGATCGCACTGGCACAGGGGGTGGCCTTCATCCCCGGCCCCGCACTCTCCCCCGGTGGTCATTTCCGCAACGCACTGCGGCTGTGCTTCGCCTCGAGCACACCCGAACGGATCGACGAGGGCGTCCGCCGCCTGAAGAGCGCACTGGACCTGGCGGTGGCCGCCGCGTGACCGAGGCCGACGTACTGGCACTGATCGACGAGGCGGAACTTGTCACGCTGACCCGGGCTCTGATCGACGCCGGTGGCGAAAACCCTGGCGGCACCGAAGCGTTGACGGTCGAGGTTCTCGAAAAGTATGCTCGCGCCTTCGGCTTTGCCGTCGAGACCTGGGATGTCGCGCCCGGCCGGCCGAACCTGACGGCCACCACCGCCGGGACCGGCGACGGACCCGGATTGATGATCCTCGGCCATTCCGATGTGGTCCCGGCGGGCGACGGGTGGACACGTCCACCGTTTCGATCGCAGGTCGATGACGGACGCATCTACGGGCGGGGCTCCGCTGACATGAAAGGTGGTCTGGCAGCGGCACTGATCGCCATGGCGGCGCTGACCCGGTCGGGATATCAGCTGGGTGGTCCGGTTCAATTGGCCTGCACGGTCGACGAAGAAGATCTGGGGATCGGGATCCGCGATTTCGTCACCCGCGATCCACGGCACACCTTCGCCGGGTGTGTGGTCGCCGAACCGACCGACCTCGAAACCGTCATCGCCTGCCGCGGGGCGTCGTATATCGAGGTCCGGATCACCGGCCGCGCAGCGCACTCGGGCCGTCCGAGCGACGGCCGCAACGCCATCGACGCCGCCGCGGCGATCATCGATCTGGTCCGGGCCAACCAGCGGTATCTATCCCAGAACCCAGATCCGCTCCTGGGTGCGGGCAGCTGGAACACCGGGCTCATCACTGGCGGACAGGGTATTTCGGTGGTCGCACCGACCGCCACCGTCAGCTTCGATCGTCGGCTGATGCCAACCGAAGACGCACACCAGGTCGCCACCTGGCTACGCAAGGCGATCGACGAAGCCGGCATCGACCGCGACGGCATCAGTGTGGACGTCGAGGTCACCATGGCCATGCCGGGCTTCGAGACAGACCCCGCCTCTGCTCTGGTGT
Organism: Williamsia faeni; assembly: GCA_003202005.1. Lineage (GTDB taxonomy): Bacteria > Actinomycetota > Actinomycetes > Mycobacteriales > Mycobacteriaceae > Williamsia > Williamsia faeni. The sequence goes on from QJJF01000001.1 coordinate 521,327, forward strand.
CCCACGCATCCGCTGCTGTGGTCGATGCCGGTGGCAGCACCACCATCACCGGATGGACGGCCGCCTGCGACGGCGGATTCATCAACCGCGACCTCGGCATCCCCGCCATCGTCTTGGGGCCCGGTGGCCTGGGCGATCAGGCCCACCGTCCCGACGAGTCGGTGTCGATCGCCGAACTGGTAACGGCCGCAAAAGCCTATGCACTCCTGGCATTTCGCATGCTCTGACCAAGCATCTTCGGCACGATCAACGGCATTTTCGGCACGCTCAACGGATCCCCCCGTCGTCCCCGGACATCTTCGGCACGCTCAACGGCATTTTCGGCACGGTCAACGGATCCCACCGCCGAGCGTGCCGAAAACACCGTCGAGCGTGCCGAAAATGCCGCCGAGTGTGCCTTTGTTGCTGTGGCTCAGACGGTTTCGACGGCCCGCTTTCGCGCGACTTCGGCTTCCTCACCGGGAACACCGGTTCCGCGGATCGAACAGCCGGCCGTCTCCTTCAGGAACGGCAACGCGATCATTCCGACGACGCAGGCCAACATCATGTAGGCGGCAGGGAAGAGTTCCCAGCCCTTGTTGGCCGTCACCGCATCGTTGATCAGCGGCGCGGTACCACCGAAGGCCGCGGTCGCCACGTTGTACGAGATCGCGAATCCGGCATAGCGAACCTGGGTCGGGAACATCGCCGGGAACGTGGCCGAGATCGTGGACAGCTGTGGGATGTACAGCAGCCCCAGCACCAGGAAACCGATGATGGCCCAGGCGAATCCCTGACCCATCAGCCAGTACATCGGCAACGCGAACACGAACAACCCGATCAGGGAACCCCACCACATGGGCTTTCGCCCGATCTTGTCCGACCAGGCCCCGAAGAACGGAATGCAGACCATCATGGCCAGCTCACCGATCAGGATGACCATCGTGCCGGCCGTCTCGGACAAACCGATCGTGGTCTTCAGGTAGGTCGGCTGGTACGCGAGCAAGGTGTAGTTGGCCACGTTGAGCGCGATCACCAGACCGAACATCACCAGGATCGGATGCCAATAGTTCGTCAGCAGGTCCTTGAATGCCTGCCAGGCCGAACCCTCGATCTCTTTCTTCTGTTCCATCTCGGTGAACACCGGGGTGTCGTTCAACTGATTTCGCAAATACAGACCGATCAGGCCCAGCGGCATGGCACACAGGAACGGGATGCGCCAGCCCCAGGACTGCATCTGATCGTCGGTGAGGAACAGCTCCAGAACCAGCACAAACGCGGTTCCCATGACGAAGCCGGCGAGCGTGCCGAACTCCAGGAAGCTGCCGTACTTACCACGCTTCTTATCCGGCGCATACTCGGCCATAAAGGTTGCGGCACCGCCATATTCACCACCCGTCGAGAATCCCTGGACCACGCGCAGTGAAATCAGCATGATCGGAGCCCATACACCCACCGCGGCGTGCGACGGCAGCAGACCGATCATGGCCGTGGCTCCCGAGATGAGCAGAATGGTCATGGCCAGCACAGCTTTTCGACCGATTCGATCACCGATCGGACCCCAGACCATGCCACCCAGAGGACGCAGTACAAACGAGATGGCAAAACCGAGCATCGTGCCGATCGTGCCGAGGTCCCCGGGGAAGAACGTCTGGGTCAGATAGGTGGTGGTCGCGGCGTAGACGCCGTAGTCGTACCACTCGGTCGCATTGCCGATGGCCGATGCCCCGATTGCCTTGCGTAGGAGCTTCTTACCTTCAGGCGAATCCGGATCCGGAAAACCGGGCGGCACTTGGGAAGATGATTTCTTGATATCCGGGCTCATCGATACCTCCTCAAAACTGAAGACATTCAATCGATCTCTGTGTCTTCGAGGCCCACAAACATCCACTTCCAGTTACTTGAAAGCAGGTATGACGTCGGTTTCGTCGGTGATGGCCTCCTCAGGTGGTATCGCCAGCGCCAGTCGCTGGATCGATCAGGTCGGTGACCCGGGTAGCGGATTGACGGGCACGTCCGGACTCGGATCGATGTCCGTGCCCGGAAAATGCGACGCCACACCGGGTTCGGCGATGATCCGGCTCAGCCCGTCACGCATGTGGCTGATCATGACCTCATCGGCACGTCTCATGTCGCGGGCTTCGATCGCATCGACGATCCGCCGGTGTTCGTCGATCCGTTCCTCTGACGACACATAGGTTCCGCGCATCGCACCGAGGCACATCCTGGTTTCGACCAGGATCGTTTCGTGGAGTCGAGACAGTCGCGGGCTGCCGGACAGCTCGACGAGTGTGTGGTGAAAGGCCATGTCCGCGTCGGCAATCTGTGGTCCGTTCGGATCGTCCGCAAATCGTTCCATGTCGGCCACACAATCGGAGAGGACTGCGGCCGCTTCATCCGGGGTTCGCAGGATCACCTGCTCGAGGGCGGCTCGTTCGACCGCTGTCCGGGCGACGTACATGTCACGGATGTCGTCATCGTCCATGGTGATCACGAAGAGTCCACGGTTGCGGTGACTGACGAGCAGGCCTTCTTGGGTGAGCCGCTGCATGGCTTCGCGAAGTGGGCCGCGACTGACACCGAGTTCGGCTGCGAGTCCGGATTCGGTGAGCTGGCAGCCCGGCGGAAAGTCCCCGCCGGCGATGGCGTTACGCAACTGCCGAGCGATGATCGCCGGAGTCGATTCCTGGATCAGCGGCTCGAGGACCCTGGATCGCGATAAGCGTTTTCCGGACGACACCGCAGGTTTTGTGGGCTCCAGCATCATTCCACCCTCTGATAAGTCAGTGTTTCACCGCGAGCGCCGCCCATCCAGACATCATTGCAGGCGGCGGCGAGCTCCCCGAGGCCCTCCTCGATCGTCGCGAAGACATTGCCCGGCACCCATCCGACGTCGCCGTTGACCAGCAGGTTGTTGCGGCCGTAGAACACCGCGAGATCGATCAGCAATTTGTTCTCGCGGGCCGCGCTGTCGGATTCATATCCGTAGGCCGTATTTTCCAGCGTGCCGTCGAAGGTGAAGTAGCAGAGGTCGCCCGGTATGGGTGTGACAGTGGTGTTCTCGGGCCCCGGTTCGGTTGCGGCAAATGCCGGCACCAGTGTGTAGATCTCGTTGCGCGCGAACTTCCCGTGGTACACCTGACCACCCTGCGGCAGAGCTTTCCAGACCGCGTCGGCGGTGCGGGGTGCCTCGTCGTCGAGCAACCGCGCGACAGCGCTGACGCCGCGGCTTTCCAGGGTGATCCGCAGGTATCTACTCACGTTCGGACCCACCTCCCCAGCTCTTTTCAAATGCATTGGCAACCTGCAGGACTCGCTGATCACCATGCCGCTGTCCGACGATCTGCACACCGATGGGCAGGCCGTCGACGAAGCCGCAGGGCACGGTGATCGCGGGCTGTTGGGTCAGGTTGAACGGGTAGGTGTACGGCGTCCAACTCGTCCAATCCGGATCTGGACTACCGGGCGGCACATCCAACCCCGCCGCGAAGGCGACATCGGGCATGGCCGGGGTGATCAGGACGTCGTAGTCCTGATGCAGCAGTCCCATCTTGCGACCGAGATCCATCCGTACGGTGGTGGCATCGATGTAGTCGCCCGACGAGTAGTTCGAGTGTCGCGACAACGCTTGCACCAGAGAGGGATCCACCTTCGCCTCGGCCCCGTCGCCATATGCGGCGACCACCACGGCGGCGCCACTGAACCACAGGACGTGGTACGCCCAGACCGGATCCTCGAGCGACAAGTCGATCTCCTCGACGGTGGCACCGAGACCCGAGAACACGTCGAGGGTGCTGCGGACTCCTCGTTCGACGTCGGGATTGTTGGTCCCGAAGCCCAGGTTCGGACTGAACGCGATGCGCAGGCCGTCGAGGGATTCACTGCTGAGGTCGATGGGTTCGGTCGCGGCGAGCGCCGACCAGTCCCGGACATCGAAGCCGCTGATCACGTCGAGCATCGCCGCGACATCTGCAACACTGCGGCCCAGCGGGCCCACATGCGCGAGGGTTCCGAACGGGCTCGCCGGATAGATCGGCACCCGGCCATACGTGGGTTTGAAACCGACGATGCCGCAGAACGCTGCCGGGATCCGGATGGAGCCGCCCCCGTCGGTTCCGACCGACAACACGCTCAGTCCGGCTGCGACGGCGGCCGCGCTGCCGCCGCTCGATCCCCCGGATGTGCGTTCGAGGTTCCAGGGATTGCGGGTGATGCCATACGCGGGGCTGTCCGTGACGCCCTTCCATCCGAACTCGGGCGTGGTGACCTTGCCCAGGATGACCGCGCCGGCCTCCCGCAACCGGGCGACAGCGGGCGAATCCTCGGGCCAGGGTTGATCCGGGTTGATCAATTCCGATCCACGCAACGTGGGTCTCCCCGCGGTCAGGAGCAGATCCTTGATCGTGACCGGCACCCCGTCGAGCGGCCCCAGCGGCGTTCGGCGTCGGTGGCGCTGTGCGGAAAGCTCAGCGTCTCGTTCGGCCGAATCAGCCCAGACCTGCGTGAACGCGTTGATCGACGGGTTGAGACCTTCGATCGCGTCGAGTGTTTCCGCGGTCACGTCGATCGGCGACACGTCACCGGAGGAATAGCGAACCTGCAGGTCAGTGGCGCCGAGCCCGCGAAGTGTCGAGTTCAGTCGCATGTCCACGATGTCGGTTCACCTCCGTCAGCTACAGTCCGTTCATCTTGGTAGATTGTTGACAATTTACCGTAAGGTACCGGGCAGGCAAGGCCCACGCAATGGCATACCCCGATTTGCCCAGGTACAACCGGCGAGAGGAACTGCGCATCAATGGTCACCACCGTTGCCATGCTGTACCCCGGCCACGCCGCCGAGGACGACTACGCGCTGCTGCAGCGCATCCTTGGCGACGACATCGCGCTCCCCGTGGTGATCACCAGCGTTGGTGTCGACGCCCACGAGGTGGACGCCCTACTCGACCTCGGCCGTAGCGAACGCCTCCTCGAGGGCGCCCGACAGGTCGCGCAGTACCGGCCCGATTCAGTCATGTGGGCATGTACATCGGGCAGCTTTGTCTTCGGCTGGGATGGCGCTCACCAACAGGCCGGCGAGATCAGCGAAAACCTGAGTCTGCCAACGGGTTCAACGTCCATCGCATTTGCCGCCGCCTGCCGGGCGCTGCGACTCCATCAAGTTGCGGTCGCTGCCACCTATCCCGACGACGTCTCGCGGCACTTCTCGAAGTTCCTTGCCACAGCGGGTGTCACCGTGAGCGAGCTGGTCTCACACGACATCCCCACCGCCGCATTGGCCGGCGAACTCGGTCATGACGAGGTGCTGGAATTGGCGCACAGCAACGACTCCGACGACGCCGAGGCCATCCTGATCCCCGACACCGCGCTGCACACCGTCGCCTGGATCGAAGAACTGGAGCAGGCCCTGGGTAAACCTGTACTGACGGCCAACCAGGTGACCGCCTGGTACGGGCTGCGCCTGGCCGGCAAGCAGGTCACCAACGATCGCCTCGGAACATTGTTTCGGCAGTAGGTGAGCTCAGGCGTCGGCCACGACTTTCAGGCCGATCGTCCCGTTCTTGCCGCGCCGCAGCAAGCTGCCTTTCACGGTCAGCCAGCCCATGATCCCGTACTTCTTGATGATCACCTCGCGTGCGTGATCGGTCCCCTCGGAGTCCAACACGGTTGCGGTTCCTTTGACCGGTGGGCCGAACGTCTGCTTACCTCGCATGTCGCAGGCCTGCACGATCACGGCCGTGTTCCGGCGCAGCCGTTTGACCTTCCACGAATCGGAGACTGTCCACATCAGCAACGCCTCACCATCGAGGGCTGCCCAGATCGGCGTTGCCACCGGGGTGCCGTCCTTGCGAAAAGTCGTCAGCCGCACGTACTTTGCGGTACCTGCTTGTCCAAACGGCGCGGTCATCGAAAACCCTCTCATCGTGGACTCGTGGCCTTGATGCTACGCATTCAACAGGCGACATGACGCACGCCGATAGGATTTCCCAGTGGTCAGACCGATAGAGGGACAGCCGAACGCTCGAGAACCAGACGCTACGACCCGCACGAACGGCGGAGCGTTCGGCGGCGGTATCGCCATTCCGATGTTCCTGGCGCTGGTCCTGTTGTCCGCAACCGCCCCGCTCGCGACCGATTTGTACCTGCCGGGCCTGCCCACCGTCGCCGATTCCCTCGGCACCACCAACGTGGCCACCCAGCTGACCTTGACCACGTTCATGTTCGGTATGGGAGTCGGCCAGCTGTTGACCGGCGCCCTCTCCGACGGTTGGGGCAGGCGGCGACTACTGATCGGCGGGACGATCGCCTTCGTCGTCGCGAGCGTTCTGTGCGCGCTCGCTCCCTCGATCGCCGTATTGATTGCTGCCCGACTCTTGCAGGGATTCGCCGGCGGGATGGGAATCGTGTTGTCCCGGGCGGTCATCTCCGATCGTGCCCGCGGCGACAACGCAGCGCGACTGTTCAGCTTGATGATGCTCGTGGGCGCCACCGCACCTGTCGTCGCGCCCATCCTGGGTGGCGTCCTCCTGAGCCCGATCGGATGGCGAGGCATCTTCTGGGTGCTGGCCGGCATCGGCGCCGTCATGCTCCTCGGTGTTCTGACCGTGATTCCAGAGACACTGCCGAAAGAAAGACGACACGGCATCAGTCTCACGAGGCTCGCCGCCAATTTCGGAAAAGTCCTGCGCAACCGCAGATTTGTGGCCTACACGGCCACCCTGGCTCTCTCTTTCGGTGTGATGTTCTCGTACATTTCGGCATCACCCTTCGTGGTGCAGGAGATCTTCGGCTTCTCCGCCTCCCAGTTCTCGATCGTGTTCGCGGTCAACTCTGTCGGACTGGTCCTGGCCAGCGCGATAAATGCGCGTCTGATCGGCCGGGTGCAAGTCCGCAGTCTTCTGAGATTCGGCCTGATCCTGATCAGCAGCTCGAGTGTCGTCCTACTCGTCCTGGGCCGTGAGCACGCCGGACTCGACGTGGCTGTTCTTGCCTTTCCTGTTCGTCACGGTGCTCGGAATGGGTTTCACCATGGGCAATTCGGTCGCCCTGGCAATCGACCAGGCTCACGAGGTCGCCGGCACCGGCTCGGCCTTGATCGGGGCGTCACAGTTCACCCTCGCGGCCGTCGTGTCACCCCTCGTCGGGATCGGCGGCGAGAGCACATCGGTACCGATGGCACTCACGATGACGATCTGCGCGGTACTTGCCGCTGCCGCGTTCTTGCGATCCAAGTAGGCGCGAGTCAGGCGACGCGGCCGAACAGCGACTGCGCAGCGCAGGGTTCGGCCGTGTAGTCCGCCACTCCGGCGTCCTGCAAGGTGGCCCAGGCGGTCACCTGGTTTGCCGATAGAACAGGCTTCCCGAGTTCCTTCTCGAGAACCGAAAGAATGTCGTAGGTAGGCAGATTGGTGCACGACACGAAAATCGCGTCGGCATCGGGCGAGTCCGCGGCCCGGATCAGATCGGCGGTGGCGCTGTACGGAATGGTCCAGATGTCGTGGTCGTAACCCAATCCGGCCTGCGAGACCACGGCCCGGCCGGCCTCGGCCAGGAAGTCGCAGAGCAAGTCGGTCAGCGATGCCACATACGGGGTGGCAACCGCGATCCGGCGCAGGTTCATCGCGTCCAGCGCCCGCAGTAGCGCTTCCGACGTGGTGATCGCGGCCGGGGCGCCGGCGCCTCGCATACAGTCCGACAACGCGGTGGCACCGGCGAGACCGTGAACAAAACTGCCGGAGGCGCAGGCGTATCCGACGGCTGCGGGCCGGACGCCCAGCACACTGCGCACGGCATCGGCGATCTGGCCGTGTTCACCCAGGGCACTGACCATCTCGACATCAACGGTGCACGCCCTGGGCATCGGAGTGCGGGTGAAGTAAAGCGACACCGACCACGGCATCCACCGCCAGAGTTCACGATCCAACGCCATGTCGAACGGACAGACCATACCGATCCCGACATCGGTGCCCGGCGCATCCACCTCGGGCACCGGTTGCAGGAAATGACTGTCCATCAGCCGATGATCGCACCGAGCGATCGTCAGGACAATAGGGTCAGGACCGACACATCCGGTCACTGGCGCCAACGTCACTGGCGTGACAGCCCAACGCAAGGAGTCATCCATGAGCGCAGAGATCCGAGTGCTCGAGCACCCCATGGAATCCGGGCAGGCCCTTCGGGTGTTCGGGCGGGCCATGATCGGCCTGGCAGGCATCAACCAGCTCGATCCGGAGCACGTCCTCGAACCGGGACGCTTCCTCGGCGCGGTGGAGTCCGGCGCAGTGGTCGCCGGGGCCGACTCGTACACCAGCTGGCTCGCCGTACCCGGCGGCAACCGGGTTCCCCATGCCGCGGTGACCCACGTCGGAGTGTTGCCCACGCACAGACGCCGCGGCCTCGTGCGCGCCCTGATCACCGCACAGCTCGAGGACCTCGCCCGCCGCGGCGAGGTCGTCGCCTCCCTGCGCGCATCTGAGGCGACCATCTACGGCCGCTTCGGCTACGCCGTGGCGAGCAGTGCAGCGTCCATCGAAATCCTCAGTGCACGAGCGGCTTTGCTACCGACCGTCGCCGATCCCGGCCCGGTCCGCCTGATCGACGATTCAGCCGGAGGCGGTTCGCTGACCCGGAAGATCTATTCCGAAGCCCGCTGGGTCGGTGCGGTGGATCGACCGGACGGCTGGTGGAACCTGCGCGATGTGCAACGTGAGAAGCAAACCACACCAAGCTATCTCGTCGTCTTCGACGAGGACGGTGTCGAAACCGGCTACGCACGTTATCAACCCGCCGACCCCGCGCACTGGTTCACCAGCGATCGCCGGGAAGTTGTGGTCGGCGACTTCGTGGCAAATACGGACAACGCGTACCTGGCGCTGGTTCGGCACCTGCTGTCGCTCGACCTCGTCGACGTCATCACGTTTGCGTCCCGGCCGCTCGACGACCCACTGCCCACGCTGTTGAGTGACCCCCGCGGAGCCCGGGTGCACACGGTCGGCGACGAAACCTGGCTCCGCATAGTCGATGTGCAAGCGGCACTGGGCGCACGGACCTATCGATCCGCAGCGCCGGTGGCGATCTCGGTGACCGATGCGTTGCTCCCCGCGAACAATGCGACGTTCGAGGTGGGCCCCGATGCCGTGCGTCGCGTCGATACCTCGCCCGACCTCACCGTCGACGTCGCGGGCCTCGCCGCAATCTACCTGGGCGGAACCACCTGGCAGCACCTCACTTTGGCCGGCACTGCGATCCCACACACGAACGGCGCTGTCGAGCGGGCCGACAACCTGTTCGGTACCGCGCGACTCCCTCATTCCGGAACTGTCTTCTGATGCACGTCGCGACACCAACACGGTCGCAATCACCACATTCTTCTCACCAGGCGAAGCCCGTTGACCCTGGAGGTCAGTGGTTCTCGATGACCTCGCGGAAAATCTTGTAGGTGGCCTTGAGGGTCTCCGCGGCGACGGCGGAGTCGGCGATCTGACCCGTTGAGCCACATCGCCACGTATCCATCGAGAGGTGCATCAGCGACATGAACACCGACACGATGACGCGCACCTTTGGATCGTCGGTGTCGACTTCCAACCGCTCAGCGACCTTCGCGGTGATGCTGCGGAACTTCTTCTCACCGAGTTCGATACTCCGCGCATTCACCGAGGGCGCGTTCTGAATGATCCGGTTCATCGTCTCGAACCGGGCGAGGTCGACTGCGCCGATCGGACAGCGGCCATCGAGAATCTGCTCCTGTGCGTTTACCAACGCCTCGATCTCGTTGCCGGTCCGAGGCTGGTCGTCCAGCGACGCGGCCATCGAGGTGATCATGTCCTCGATCGGCGCGAGAACAACGTCCTCTTTGGTCGCGAAGTAGCGGTTGAACGTCCGGGGCGAGATGTCCGCGATGTCGGCAATCTGGTCGACGGTCGTGGATTCGAAGCCCTGCCGGTCACATAGATCAAGCGCCGCAGCGATCAGCCGATCACGCGTCTGCAGCTTCTTTCGTTCCCGAAGACCGGCCTTGACCTGGCCTGTTCCGGCTTCTGCGAGGGTCACGTCCACATGGTAACCCCAGATCGAGAATTTTGCGCCTGACGCCGCCAATTGGCGATGTCCGAATATTGTCTCTTGACGACTTCTGTCTGAACCTGCCATTATTAATCACGCGCCTCAACTACACCGACTCACCCAACCTCCAGATTTGAGGATCTCGTGGCTTCTTCTGACACAGCCATCTCCCAAGATTTGCCTGACCACGCAACCACCGAGAAGGTCACCACATCCCCGCCGGCAGGCAACTCACGCCGCTGGTACGCACTGGTGATCATCGCTCTCGCACAGTTGATGGTGGTACTCGACGCCAGCATCATCACCATCGCAGTGCCGTACGCCCAAGCCGATCTGGATATATCGGACGCAAACCGGCAGTGGGCACTGACGGCGTACACCCTGATGTTCGGCGGCCTGCTCCTCCTCGGCGGACGAATGGCCGACTACCTGGGCCGTCGCCGAATGTTCCTGATCGGACTCGCCGGATTCGCCGCATCGTCGGCAATGGCCGGATTCGCCTGGGATGAGATGTCCTTCTTCGCCGGACGTGCACTCCAAGGCGTGTTCGCGGCAATGCTCGCACCCGCCGCGCTCTCCCTGATCACCGTCACCTTCATCGAACAACGAGAGCGCGCACGTGCTTTCGCGGTCTACGCAGCGGTTTCCGGTGGTGGAGCAGCGATCGGTCTCATCGCCGGCGGCGCACTGACCGAGTACTTCTCATGGCGCTGGACACTGCTGATCAACACCCCGATCGCCATCATCGCCGCAATCGGTGGCGTGCTGCTGATCGTCCGCGACCGACCCTCCAAGCGAACGGGCGGATACGATCTACCCGGCGCCATCACCGTGACCCTCGGCCTGATCAGCGTGGTCTACGGATTCACCAAGGCTGCCGAGTCAGGATGGGGTGCGTCGAGCACCGTCATCTTGTTCGCCGTCGGCGCGATATTGCTGGCCGCGTTTGTGGTGATCGAGGTTCGCACCCCGAATCCACTGTTGCCACTACGCATACCCGGTGACATCAATCGAGGGGGAGCGTATCTGATCGCATTCATCACCCCGACCGCCATGTTCTCGATGTTCCTGTTCCTGAGCTACTACTTCCAGAACACCCTCGGCTACAGTCCGTTGAAAGCGGGAATCCTCTTCCTGCCATTCCCGATCACCGTCATCATCTCTGCCGGCATCACCAGTTCGCTGCTGCCGCGATTCGGCCCCCGGCCCATGCTGATGCTCGGCACCGGCCTGGGAACCCTTGGCTTTCTCTATCTGGCGCAGCTGGATTCGGATGCGACGTGGGTGTCCCACATCCTGCCCAGCGAAATCCTGATCGCGCTGGGTATGGGATTTGTGTTCGTCTCGTCGCAGTCCGTGGCGCTCCATCGAATCAAGGAATCCGACGCGGGTGTCGCCAGCGCACTGCTCAATACCTCCCAGCAGGTCGGCGGATCGGTCGGCATTGCGCTGCTGAGCACCATTGTGGCGCAGGCACTCTCCGGCCAGGGTGGGTCCGAGATGACGCTGAACCCGACCACCGGGGAGCCGGTGCCGGTCAATCCGGACTCGTTCATCGACGCCACCATCCACAGCTACGACGTGGCCTTCTACTGGGGCGCGGGATTCATGGTCCTCGCATTCTTGGTCTCGACGTTCATGATCCGGCTGAACCGCCACTCGCTGGGCGACGAGCCACAGAACGCGGCCGTGGCCGCCGCCTGACAGGCTTTCCAACCGCATGCAGGTGTTGTGGCACCTGCATTGAACAGGAACCCCTGCACCGATCCCGGTGCAGGGGTTTCTTGGCCTGCAGGGGTCTATCGGCCCACAGTAGGTTCAGCCCTTGACCCTCACACTGTGTCAGGCTGCAATGTGGAGACTGCCATGATCACCATCGGAGATTTCGCCAAGCTGGGCCGGGTATCGGTCCGGATGTTGCGGCACTACGACTCGATCGGGCTGCTCACACCGTCACGAACCGACCCGCACAGCGGCTACCGGTTCTACGCGATGAGTCAGCTCGAACGTCTCAACCGCATTGTTGCGCTGAAAGATCTGGGTCTGCGCCTCGACGAGGTGCGCCGGATCGTCGACAACGAACTGACCGGCTCGGACCTGCGCGCGATGTTGCGGCTGCGACGTGCAGAGATCGAGTCCCAGATCCGCTTTGACCAATACCGGCTGGCCCGAGTGGAAGCACGGCTCCGACTAATCGAAAGCGAGGACGGCATGTCCACACCATCCATCACCACCAAAACCGTTGCACCAACGAAGAATGTGGGTCTACGCGCGCTGGCCGCCAGCACCACCAACGAGGACATAGGCCCCGTCATCCGTCCGCTCTATCCGCGCGTCATCGAGGCGCTCGGCGCTGCGCGGGTGACACCGGTGGGGCCGAGTGTCGCGTACTACTCCCCTGCTCCGGAAGAGTCAGAGGATGCAGTGTGGGTGCACGCGACCTTCCCGGTGTTGTCCGAATCCGTCGACGGCCTGGAGACCTTCGAGATCCCGGGAGGCGAGGTCGCGTCACTGATCCACCACGGCGCCATGGATTCGATCGACTCGTCCTACCAGACCCTCAACCGATGGGTCACCGATCAGGGATTCACCCTCACCGGTCAGGGACGAGAAACCTACCTGGAAATGGCCGACGACGAATCCGACTGGGTCACCGAAGTCCAGGTCGATTTCGTTCGCTGATCGGCGCCTTCCGACTGCAGCGCTTGGCTTTTGAGCACCGGCCGGCCTCATTCCGGCCGGCCGGGTTCGGGATCTCTCCCTGAATCTTTCGGCGGAGGCTCTTTCGGCAGATCTGATGGCGAGGCCCCGCACTCGCGTTTTCGTTGTTCGAGTTGCTCCTGACGGCGGGACCGCATCAACTCTCGCGCCTCGGCGAGCGCCTCATCAGGATGATGGGCACGATTGACCATCGGTTTACGTTCCGGATCGATGAACACCGGTGGAATCCACGCACACCGACCCGCATCCGGCCCTTCGGTCAGCATTACCGTCTGCCATTGATTGATCCCCGGCCCGATCAGTTTGTGGTGCTGCGGACATGCCGGTGCCTCATTCACAATGTCAGTGAACCCGCCGAGCAACCAGGCCAGCACGTGATGCGCTTCAGCCCACATCGCCGGATTTGAACATCCCGGCGTCGAACAGCCGCGATGAGCAGCAAACATCGCCAACCGCTGTGACTCGCTCGCCAACCGACGGGCCCGCCCGAAGTACAGGACTTCGTTCGAGTGATTCTCGAAGATCGCCAACGATTTGTCGCTGCGCACAGCGAGTTTCACCGCATCCCCGATCGGCAGGATCGTTCCGGTTGCCGTATACGCCACTCCTGAGCCATACAGGTGCGGCTCTGATTTGGGCATCACCTCCGGCTTCGCATCGACTGGTGCCTCGGCCTCGGCATCGTTGTTGTCGACGTTGTCAACGACCACATCTTCACCGTCAGATGATGACTGCACCGCATCGTCCAGCTGGTCTTTGGTCATCGAGATGATCACCTGCACCGGCAAACCACGGTGCGATTTCCCCAATTGCCCCGATTCGATCAAATACAACAGCGCAGCCTTCAGCGCATCATGATTGCGTTGCGCCTGACTACGAATGTCGTTGTCCGCAGCGGCCTGCAGGATGTCTTTGTCCAGGGCCGGATCATCGATCGCACCGGACGGGGACAGCGGGTCTCCAGGATTGTTCATCCCTTTCGCCGCCCAGACCGACAGCATCACGTCGAGCAATGCGCGCGTCACCGGGTCGAGATGCCCCGTGATCTTCGACATCAAATTCGTGGACTGCTTACCCAGACTCAGGCCCCGATGGCGTGCACGGTCCGAGTCGTCGGTCAACGTGCCATCGGGATCGAGATACTCCACGATGCGGTCACCGATCCGCTCCACCTCTGGCGGGGTGTACCGCTGGCACAGCTGCGCCAACGCGGCCTCTGCGTTCTCCCGCTGTTCCGCATCGACTTTCGAGGGGATCTTGGCCATCACATCCATGACGATCGCCGCATGATCCAGATCGATCACACCGTCACGCAACGCCGCCGCCGTCTCTGGAAACCGCTGTTCGATGACCTCGCCGCTGGGTGTCATCGATGACGTCAGAGCGTCCATGGCTTCCAGTCGCTTACGAGCCACCCCGGGCCGAAGCCGCAGCAGGTTCTTGAGCATCGCGACCGGGGAGCCAAAACCGACCCGCGAAAATGCCCGTCGCACAGTAACTTCGCGAAGCACCGGTAACCCCGCCGCCTGCAACCGTCGGGCAACGATCTCGATTCCCTCCACCAACCGGACACAATCCTCATCAGACAACGCCGTCAGATTCACCGCGGCCAAATCCTCCACGGCAGCATCCAACCTCGACAGCACACCTTCGGGTGTTACATCGAAACCGGTTAGCTCTGACAATTGAGGACCCCTGGGCAGATACGGACGAATACGAAAGAAGACTTCAGAATGATTCGTCATCAGGGGAATGCGCTGTCTCCGACTCTATCCCACAGATCTGTCGCTGTCAAACATATGTTCGATCCTAATCGGCGGAGCCGGCGCCCAGACAGACAAACTCCCTGCACCAGATGTGGTGCAGGGAGTTTGTGCCGCAGGCCTGTGGTCAGGCCCGATCGATCAGCCGACCACCAGGGTCTCGCCGTCGGCGCTCGTGTTCACCGGGACGACGTCGCCGTCGGTGATGTCACCGGCCAGCAATGCCCTCGCGAGCTGGTCGCCGATGGACTGCTGAACCAGCCGGCGCAGCGGACGAGCACCGTAGAGCGGGTCGAATCCGCGTGTGGCAAGCCACTTCTTGGCGTTCTCGGAGACCTCCAGGTCGAGCCGGCGTTGCGCCAGGCGCTTGCCGAGCTGACCCAACTGGATGTCGACGATCGAGACCAGTTGGTCCGGGGTGAGTGCATCGAACACCACGACATCGTCGAGGCGGTTGATGAACTCGGGCTTGAACGCCGACCGCACCGCTGCCATCACCTGATCCTTGGTTCCACCCGAACCCAGGTTGGACGTCAGGATCAGGATCGTGTTGCGGAAGTCGACCGTACGTCCCTGACCATCGGTCAGACGACCCTCGTCGAGGACCTGCAGCAGGATGTCGAACACGTCCGGATGTGCCTTCTCAACCTCGTCGAACAGCACCACCGTGTAGGGGCGACGCCGCACCGCCTCGGTCAACTGGCCGCCGGCCTCGTAGCCGACGTAGCCCGGAGGTGCACCCACCAGCCTTGCCACGCTGTGCTTTTCGCCGTACTCGCTCATGTCGATGCGGACCATGGCATGTTCGTCGTCGAACAGGAACTCGGCAAGAGCCTTCGCCAGCTCGGTTTTACCGACGCCGGTCGGGCCGAGGAACAGGAACGAACCCAGCGGCCGATTCGGGTCGGCAACTCCGGCCCGGGCCCTGCGCACTGCGTCGGACACCGCTTCGACAGCAAGCTTCTGGCCGATCACCCGGGATCCGAGTTCCTGCTCCATCCGCAGCAGTTTGGTGGTTTCACCTTCGAGCATGCGCCCGGCGGGGATACCGGTCCAGGCCGAAACCACCTGTGCCACATCGTCCGGTCCGACCTCCTCCTGCAACATCACGTCGCCGGTAGAGTCAGCACCCGACTTCGCCACGGCGGCGTCGAGCTCCTTTTCCAAAGTCGGGATCGTGCCGTACCGGAGTTCGGCTGCCCGGCCCAGGTCGCCGTCACGTTCGGCCCGCTCGGATTCGCCGCGAAGGGTTTCGAGGCGTTCCTTGAGGTCGCGCACCGAGTCGATGGCGTTCTTCTCTCCCTGCCAGCGGGCCGAGAGCTCGTTGAGCTTCTCGCGCTGGTCGGCCAGCTCCTGGCGGAGCTTGTCCAGCCGTACCTTCGATGCTGCGTCGGTCTCCTTTTCGAGAGCGACCTCTTCGACCTCGAGCCGGCGGACGACCCGCTCGACCTCATCGATTTCGACTGGGCGCGAATCGATTTCCATTCGCAGCCGGGATGCGGCCTCGTCGACCAGGTCGATGGCCTTGTCCGGCAGGAAGCGCGCGGTGATGTACCGATCACTCAGGGTCGCGGCAGCCACCAACGCGGAGTCGGTGATGCGCACGCCGTGGTGCACCTCGTAGCGCTCTTTCAGTCCGCGCAGGATGCCGATGGCGTCTTCTACCGACGGCTCCCCGACATACACCTGCTGGAAACGACGCTCGAGGGCCGCGTCCTTCTCGATGTACTGACGGTATTCACTGAGGGTGGTGGCACCCACCATCCGCAGTTCACCGCGGGCGAGCATCGGCTTGATCATGTTGCCGGCGTCCATCGCGGAGTCGCCGGTAGCACCGGCACCCACGATGGTGTGCAGCTCGTCGATGAACGTGATGACCTGTCCTGCAGAGCCTTTGATCTCTTCCAGGACTGCCTTCAGGCGCTCCTCGAACTCACCGCGGTACTTGGCACCGGCGACCATCGAACCCATGTCGAGGGAGACGACCGTCTTGCCACGCAGGCTCTCGGGAACGTCGCCGGCGATGATGCGCTGGGCCAGACCCTCGACGATCGCCGTCTTGCCGACGCCGGGTTCGCCGATGAGGACCGGGTTGTTCTTGGTCCGACGACTCAGCACCTGCACGACGCGACGGATCTCGGTGTCGCGGCCGATGACCGGATCGAGCTTGCCCTCACGGGCAGCGGCGGTCAGGTCGGTGGAGTACTTCTCCAACGCCTGATACGTGCTTTCGGGGTCCGCGGTGGTCACGCGAGCGCTGCCGCGGACCGCAACAAATGCGTCCTGCAGGGCCTGGGCTGTCGCGCCGGCACCGGCGAGCAGCTTGGCTACGTCAGAGTCGCCCTTGGCGAGACCGACAACCAGATGCTCGGTCGAGACGTACTCGTCGTCGAGTTCACCGGCGAGCTGCTGGGCCGCTGAAATCGCTGCGATGCTCTCCCGGCTCAACTGCGGGGTCGAGCTGGCGCCGGAGGCCTTGGGCAACCCGGCGACGATCTGTTGCGCGGCGCCACGGATCTGAGCAGGGTCAACGCCAACCGCCTTGAGCAGCGGCGCAGCGATTCCGTCGGACTGATCCAGCAATGCGACGAGCACATGGGCAGGCCGGACATCCGGATTACCGGCTGCCGCTGCATCCTGGATCGCGGCCGACAACGCGGCCTGCGTCTTGGTGGTGGGGTTGAAGCTGTCCACGAGTCACCTTCCTTCTAGGTCTATACAAGCAGTTACGGGTCGCAATTGCGCCCGTTCAGAAGGTGTAACGCATCGAGAGTTGAGTCTGTTCCGCTCAAGTCTGAATTCTCCAGTTTTGGCACCGCCCGTTCCCCCCTCCTGCTGCTGCTGCGGTCGTCCAAAGTCTGGACCGGGGTAAAAGTCTGGAATTCAGGACTGGAAGGCCCGACGCCGGCTGACCAAGATCAGATACGACCGGCGTTCAGGAACTCGACCACCTCATCCGGAAGCCCTGGAAGCCGGACGAGTGCATCCAGGAGCGCATGAGCGCAGCGATCTGCAACTTCATCGCGGCCGATGCTGCGATGGAGCGCCCACTGGCGCATGAACTCCTGCGTGAACGCCAGCCAGGCGCCGACGATTACGGGCATGAGCTGCTGCGCGTCTTCTGGCAGTTCGACGTCCAGCATGTCGCGAAGTCGGCCGACCACGAGATTGCTCAGGTACTCGCGGTCACGATGGTCGCGGCTGATCAGCTGCGGGTCTGTATCACCGATCCCCAACAGGATCGTGTCGGCAGCATGAGGGTGATTCTCGTACTGCTCCAGATACCCGAGCACACCGACCCGGACCTGCCCGAACGCGGACGCAGCAGGATCTATTGTGGCCTCGGTCCGCTCCAGCATCTTGTCGGACAGCGAATTGAGGACGGCCACGAACACCGATCGTTTGTCGGGAAAATACCGATACATCAACGCCCTGGAGACACCCGCCGCCTCGGCGACGTCATCCATGCGCACCGAGTCATAGGCATTCTCGCCGAACAGTCGAGCACCGGCCCGGATGATCTCTGCCTGACGGGCCTCGGGCGACAATCTTCGCCGGGGAACGTCGGCCGCCTTACTTGACACGTGTTGAATAGTAGCGCACGATTTCTTAGTAGACGCACGTCTACTAAGGGGGACATATGACATTGCCACATCCACCGCGGCGGCTGCCGCTTCTCGGCGACCCGGTCACGATGAACCTGCGGGCACCCATGCAGGCACTGGTCGATGTCGCTCCGCGGATCGGGCCGCTGTTCGAGACCACCACGCTTGGCGCCCGTTACGTCATTGCCGTCGGGGCAGATGTCGTGGCCGAATTGAACGACGAGAAGCGATTCGCCAAGCACCTTGGCCCAGAACTCGAAGGACTGGTCCCCGCCGCGGGCGACGGGTTGTTCACGGCCGAGAACGAGAGCACCAACTGGCAAGCAGCACACCAACTACTGGTGCCCGCGTTCAGTCAGCAGGCGATGCGGAACTATCACCCGGTGATGCTGGAAGTGGCCGCCGAGCTCACCGACAAATGGGACCGCAGGCTCGGTGGCGCCGTCGACGTTCCCGCAGACATGACCCGGGTGGCGTTGGAGACGATCGGGCGATCGGCCGCCGGATACAGCTTCGGCAGCTTCGAGGGGACCGGGCAACACCCATTTGTCCGGCACATGATCGGCGTGCTGAAAGGCAGTCTGGTCGAGGCGTTCCTGCGTCGGTCGTGGCTCCCGAAGTGGATGGCGGCGGCAGGCGCCTGGCAGGTCCGCCGTCACGGCGATCAGATGAAGCTGATCGTTGACGAGATCGTGGAAGAACGACGCCGGTCACAGGGCAACACCGATGACCTGCTGGCACTGATGCTCAGGCCCGGAGCGGACGGCACACCGATCCTCGATGAGGCCAACATCCGCTACCAGTTGATCACGTTTCTGGTTGCGGGTCACGAAACAACCTCAGGTGCTTTGTCTTTCGCCTTGCACCACTTGTCGATGCGGCCAGATGTGGTCGATGCGGCGCGTGAGGAGATCGACCGGGTCTGGGGAGATACGTCGAGTCCATCCTTCGAGCAGGTCACCAAACTGCGATATGTCCGGCGAGTCTTCGACGAGACCCTGCGGCTGCATCCCACGGTTCCGGGCTATTTCCGCAAGGCCCGCCATGACACCACATTGAGCACCGGTCATCCGGTACAGGCCGACGACTGGTTTCTTGTGCTGGTCGGCGGCCTACATCGAGATCCGTTGTGGGGCCCCGATCCCGATGAGTTCGACCCGGATCGATTCCTTCCCGATCTGGTGCGCGCGCGGCCCGGACACCTCTACAAACCGTTCGGGACCGGGCTGAGGTCGTGCATCGGCCGCCAATTCGCCATCCACGAAGCAGTTTTGATACTGGCAACACTAATCCGCCGGTACGACTTGACCGCCAATCCCGGATATCGACTCCGGACCTCCGAACGACTGACCGCGATTCCACGGCGCCTTCGGCTGACCCCGACGATCGCGTCTCGAACGCTGCCCCGCTCTGCCGACGTCGATCCAGCAAAAAGATACGTCTAGTGCGCCACCGCGTGGATCCGAATAACTTTCGGTCTTGACGGTCACGCACAAGCGCAGCCGCTGCCGGACCTCGACGGCGTACGGGGGATCGCCTGAGGCAACAGGGTGTGGCGGAATTAAACGGACCGCGGTTTCATTTAGCTTGGTATGAAGAACATCGGATTCCTCTCCTTCGGGCATTGGTCCGACTCGCCGGGCTCGCAGACGCGGTCGGCCGCCGACACGCTCCTGCAGTCCATCGATCTCGCTGTTGCGGCCGAGGACCTCGGGGCGGACGGCGCGTACTTCCGCGTCCACCACTTCGCCCGACAGCTCGGCTCGCCGTTTCCACTGCTCGCAGCGGTGGGCGCAAAGACAAGTCGCATCGAGATCGGCACCGGCGTGATCGACATGCGCTACGAGAACCCGATGTACATGGCCGAAGACGCCGGCGCCGCCGACCTCATCTCGGAAGGCCGGCTCCAGCTGGGGATCAGCCGCGGATCCCCCGAACAGGTCATCAACGGCTACCACTACTTCGGCTATGTGCCCGGCGATGACTCGAACGACGCCGACATGGCGCGCCATCACACCGACGTCTTTCTCAAGGTCATCGATGGTGCGAAGTTCGCCCAGCCCAACCCGGCGCCGATGTTCCCCAACCCGCCCGGCGCGCTCGGCATCGAACCGCAGTCACCGGGTCTGCGCGACCGGATCTGGTGGGGTGCCGGCAGCCGCGCAACTGCGGAGTGGACCGCGCAGCAGGGCATGAACCTGATGAGTTCGACGTTACTGACCGAGGACACCGGCGTCCCCTTCCACCAGCTGCAAGCCGAGCAGATCGAGCGATTCCGTGATGCCTGGAAAGTGGCCGGTCACGAGCGAGAGCCACGAGTTTCTGTGAGCCGCAGCATCTTTGCACTCGTCGACGACCGGGACCGCGCCTACTTCGGTCGCGGTGGCGACAACACGGATCAAGTAGGTGTCATCGATGGTGGTGTCGCCAGATTCGGTCGCAGCTACGCCGACGAACCGGATCGACTGATCGAGCAACTCCGCGAGGACGAGGCGATCGCCGCGGCCGACACCCTGCTGCTCACCGTGCCGAATCAGCTTGGCGTCGAATACAACACCCACGTCATCGAATCGATCCTGAAACACGTCGCACCCGAACTCGGCTGGCGCTGACACTCCGCGTCGAATAGACGCGCCTGCACACGTCCTGCCAGACGTACCATCGCCTTATGACCGAGCCGGGCCGACAACCGCCGCGCCCGCGCATCGTCGACGCCGCCGCGATCGTCTGGCTGATCGCGTTGGCGGCGTTGCTGACAACTGCCCTGTTGACAGCCTTGGACTACGTGGACGTGCGCGATGGAGTGACTGACTCATTCGCCGCCGACCACCCGGCGACCGACCGCAGTGACGTCGCCGCGACAGTGGACGCCATCATGATCGGCAACGCCGTCGTCGCACTGTTGATCTTGGCGGTCGCGGTCGTCGGTGTCATCCGGGTCCGCGACCGGCTCCATTCGGGACGGACGATGCTGGCCGTCGACGCCGCGCTCGCGGTGGTTGTCGGGGTCCAATTCTGTCTCGTGGCCGAGCCCGTAACTGAGGCTGTCGGTGAGGTGATCTCCTTCCTGCCACTCGCGATGGCCGGTTGTGCGGTGATCGGTAGCGCACTGTTGTACGCACCCGCTGTGGGCACGTGGCTCGACGCCGCACCACCTCACCACCGCTAGCCTCTGCCCGGCTCAGCACCAAAGCTGATTTCTACTACAGGACCCTTGTATTGAATATATGGAGCTTGTAGGATCGAGCCATGTCGACGGTCGAAAATGACACAGAGGCAGCGGGTACGTCATCCACGCGTACATACAAATCCCCACGGCGCCGAATGCAGGCAGCTCAGACCAGAGTGGCCATCGTGCAGGCCGCCCATGAATTGTTTGCCGCGCACGGTTGGGTCGGTACCAGCATGCCGCTCATCGCACGAGCGGCTGGAGTGTCCGTCGAAACCGTCTATGCCACCATCGGATCCAAGGTTGCGGTATTGAAGGTCGCCGTGGATGTGGCGATCGCCGGCGACGACGAACCGGTTGCGCTGGCCGACCGCCCCGAATACGCCGCACTCGGACTCGCGCCCACTCTGCGGGAACGAGCACGAGTTGCGGCACAGTTGATCGGCGTGATCAACCAACGCGCCCGCGCACTCGATGCCGCCCTGCGCCAGGGTGCGGCAGTCGATGACGAACTCGCCGAACTCCTTGCCACACTTGAGCAAAGTCGTCGGCAGGAGATTGCCGCCGGCGGCGCACTGGTCGCGGGCCGCGACCTCCGCGACACCGAACCCGACGAAATCTGGATGCTCACAAGCATCGCGGTCTACGACCTGCTCGTCCGCGACTCCGGTTGGGGCCGCGACCAATACGAGAGTTGGCTCACCGACCGCATCGAAGAACTGCTCACCCGCCCGACGTGACGAGCCGGGCACCGCCGGAAGGCCTCTCAGCCATGAATACCGATTCGGCCGCGCCGGCCGACACCCGCATCAACAACATCGTGCACGACGCCCTGCGCCGCGACCTGAATCGTACGAAAACGGCTCTACAAGAACCGCATTCACCGAATCAGCGGGTGGCGATCGCCGACCACGTCGTGTGGATGACCGAGTTCCTGCACATGCATCACCGCGCGGAAGACACTCTGTGGGCGCTGGTACTGCCACGCAGCCCGGAGGCCGGCCCACTACTCGATCAGATGGCCGCCGATCATGCCCGTGTCTCTCCGGCCATAGACCGGGTGGCCGCGGCCGCCGAGGACTTTCGACTGGACGGCTCAGCATTGCAAGAGCTGGCCTCGTCAGTCGAGGCACTCGAGTCGGAGCTGCTCCCCCACCTGCGCCGCGAGGAAGACGAGGCGATGCCGATCGTCTCGCGCACGCTCACCCAAGCCGAGTTCGCCGAGTGGGACCGGACGACCAACATCGCCCCGAAATCCAAGCGGGAACTGGGAATCGAGGGGCACTGGCTCATCGACAGCGTGGATCAGGAGCGGTACGACCTGGTTGTCCACCTGGTACCGGCCGCGATGCGCTTCTTTGTGCTGCATGCCTTTGCCCGTCCGTATCGGCGGGCCTGCGCGCTGCGGTGGGGACCCGATGTCGATGTCACACCGAATCTGAATCCCGAGCAGGCTACTACCGAAACAACATTTCGCACAGGGGGATCCGTGAGCCTGCACATCGAGGCCCCGCCCCAGGTCCTGTACGACATCGTCGCCGATGTCACCCACACCGGCGAGCGCAGCCCCGAATGCCGAAGCTGCACATGGCTTCCCGGACCACCGCCGGGAACACTCGGCGCCCGGTTCCGCGGCCACAACTGGTCCCGTCACTTTCGCTGGTCGCGAGTCTGCGAGGTCGTAGCGGCGGAGCCCGGCGCCGAGTTCGCGTTCCGCACGATTCCCGAACGCATCGACCGCACGAGACACGACTCCACGATCTGGTCGTACACGTTCACACCGGACGAGCAGGGAACGCTGGTCACGCACTCCTACCGAATCACTGTGTTACCCGCGCGTCCGCTCGTGTGGCTCTATTCGCGGGTCTTCCCCCAGCACACCGACATGCGCCCACAGATGTTGCAGAACCTGAAGGCGCTGCGGCGGCAGGTCACCAGGTCGGCGGTCACAACGGCCAGAACCGGAAGCCCACATCAACCTGGTTCATTTCCGCATCCAACGTGACCGTTCGTTCCGCCGGTCCGTCGAGGCCGTAACCGGCCGGGGTCCGCGTCAGGGTCACCACCCAGCAATCGACACTGACCGGGACGTCGATATACGCCTGCTCCGACATGTCCACCGGCCCGATGTCCTCAGCGTCACCGCAGGATGAAACATCGAACGCCGCGCCGTTCAACGGATCGCCGTTCGTGGTCGTCCAGATTGCGATGTTGCCGAGGAGGTCATGTGGCCCGTCATCGGCCGGAGGCGTCGTCGGCGGCGGCGCGATGGTGGGCGGCGGCGCCGTGGTGGTACCGGGTTGATCGACGTCGACCGGGCTCGGGGCGGGTGCCGCGCTGTCACCGACCACGGGTTCGGATCCTGTTGTGGGCGATGATGTTGCGGGCGCGCGACTGCTCGTCGGGCTCGAGCGCTCCGATGAACTGACCGTTGCCGAACCGGTCTCCTGACCGGTCGATGACGATCCGGATTGTCTCCGCGAGCGAAAACTGCGTTGGCCGTTGTCGTTCAACGGGTCGACGCGTCGCTAGTCTGATCTGGTGGCCCCTTCAGCTGACGGCACCCGCCGATGCCCCTGCACGAGCGGACTCACCTGGGATGAGTGCTGTGGACCCGCATTGTCCGGAACTTGTCCGGCCCCGACAGCCGAGGCGCTGATGCGCTCACGATTCACCGCCTTCGCGGTCGGTGACAGCGATTACCTCTTGCGCAGCTGGCATCCCCGGACCCGGCCCGAGTCACTGGATCTCGACGAGTCGATGCGCTGGTATCGCCTCGACATCGAATCCGCAAGCAAGGGCTCGCTTTTCGACTCCGATGGCGAAGTCACCTTCACGGCCTTCTACCGGGTCAAGGGCAGCGGCGCCGGAACCCTGCAGGAGCACAGCCGGTTCGAGCGGCTCGACGGGCGATGGGTCTATGTCGACGGCGTTGTCAAGGACTGAACGCCCCTGACTTCAGTCCCGTGAGCACCCTCAAAGGGCGTATTGCCCTCGGCGACCTCTGGCGGGGACGATCTCAGGGGCTGATTGGCCCTGAACCGTTCAGTGCGTAGGTTCGGCGTCCGGATCCGGTGCGACATGGCGCGTGGCGAGGTCGTGAAGTGCCCGGAACACCCGCTTGGAGGATTCGGCCCACGGCATGAGGATCGGGAACACGTGGAACATCCCGCGTTCTTCCATCGCCTGCACGCGCACCCCGGCGGCTTCGAGGTTGCCGACGAATTTCCGGATCCCGTCGCGGAACATCTCGTCGGCGCCCCAGCACACAAACGTGGGCGGGAACCACTCCGGATCGGCAGTCGCGTACACCGCGGAGACCCGATCGTCGTTCGGCTGGATTCCTTGCAGGTACGGCGCGACCGGCACATTCCAGGGCAGGATGTCGAACTGCGCGTTCTCGGTGATCGACGGGTGGTTGAGGTCGAGGTCGATCTCGGGTGAGAACAACGCGACCGCGGCCGGCGCCGGCAGATCGTGCCGATGCAAGTACGTGATGAGCGATGTCGCAAGCCCGCCGCCACCGGAATCTCCGGCGACCACCAGGTGCTCCGGATCGACACCCCGTTCGAGGAGTCCCTTGTAGACGTCCGCGGCATCGAGCACCCCGGCCGGGAACGGGAACTCCGGGGCCATCCGGTAGTCGGCGATGAAGACCTCATAGCCGGTCATCCGCACCAACGAAGCTGCGAACGCCGAGTACATGATCGGTGACGTACCGATGTACCCGCCGCCGTGCAGGTAGAGCATCGTGGCGCCGATCGTCTGCTTGTCGTCGGCTTCCTCGACGTAGGCGTCGGAACTCGCCTTCGCCCGGCACCAGATGCCTTCGATGCCGCCGATCGAGTCCTCGGTGATCTCCACCCGGTCGACGACCTCGATGAACGGCGGCATCACCAGACAGCAGATGTCGTCGAGGATCTTCTCCATCGACCGGAACTCCTCGATGGGCAATCCCATCGAATAACCCATGAACGAACGGACGGCCTGCCGGGTGACGGACTGGCCGACGTTGTCCAGCAACCCTCCGGGACCCTTCCACGGCTGATGGAACGGCACCCGCGCCAGCCCGTTCAACATGCTCTCCGCCAGGCCCAATACGGCGAGTGCGGTGACCGGTGTCGACGCAGTCTTCACCTCGGGACGATCTGCCATCACCATGGCGCCCATCCTAGGTGCGAACGGGCGGCGAAGCCGAGTTCAGCAGCGCCTGCCCGAACCAGCTAGCTTGTGTTTTCCATAGTCAGCCTCTACGCTTCGGTGATGGTCATCAGTCAGCCGGTCAAGCCACCCGTCCACACAGGCAACTCCCGCTGGTATTCGCTGGCCGCAGTCTGCGTCGGCGCGATGCTGACCTTCCTCAACATCACCGCCACGATCTCCTCCGTCCCTGCCATTCAGGAAGACCTGCACGCGGACAGCGCGACGATGGTCTGGATTCCCAGCATCTTCGCGCTTGTGGTCGCCAGCCTCGTACTGTCCGCGGGCACCCTCGGCGACGTCATCGGCCGCCGGACAGCATTCCTGATCGGGTCGGCCGTCATGTCCATCGGCAGCCTCTCGTCGTACCTCGCGCACACCAGCGGCTGGCTGCTGGTCGCTCAGGCCATCACCGGAGTGGGCGCAGCACTGGTACTTCCCAACAGCCTCGCCATCATCAGCAACAGTTTCACCAATCCCAAAGAACGTACCGAGGCAATCAGCATCTGGGCCGCGTGTTCCGGTCTCGGACTCGCCATCGGACCCCTGTCGGCGGGCGCAATTCTCGGTGAGTTCTCTTGGAACACAGTCTTTTTGGTGAACTCGATCGCCGCGCTCGGAGTCACGCTCATCGCACCGCTCGTGGTTCCACAGAGCAGGATTGCCAGCGCCCACCTCGATCTCCCGGGACTCGTGACCGCCACACTCGCGATCGGCTCACTGACGTTCTGGGTCATCGACGGATCTCACAATGGATTCTCCTCGACGCGAGCCGTCATCGCGATCATCGTATTCGCCTGCGCCATGGCCATGTTCATCGCTTACGAGCGGGCCGTCGACGCGCCGATGCTCGACTTGGAACTCTTTCGGTCACCATCGTTTTCCACCGTCATGGTGGTCAGCGCCACCGCACTCTTCGGCTTCACCGGCCTGTCCCTCATCTCGGTTCTGTTGCTCGAACGAGTCGGTCTGCTCAGCGCCTGGACCACCGGCCTCCATCTGCTGGCACTGATGGTCACGTACATGGTGGTCAGCGGGATCGCACCACGACTGTTGCCGCGCTTGGGTTTCAAGGTGATGCTGACCGGAGGCCTGCTGGTCACCTCTGCCGGCGCATTGCTGCTGCTGCGGGTACACCCCGATGAGGGCTGGACCGCTCTGACGGTTGCGATGGTCGTCCTCGGCATCGGATTCGGATCGCTCATCGCCCCGGCCACCGCCGCCGCGATGAACAGCGTGGCTCCCGCCCAGGCCGGAATGGCCAGCGGCACAGTCAACATGTTCCGCCAGCTCGGCAGTGTCCTGGGCACCAGCGTGCTCGGGTCGATCCTGACCGCGCAGCTGGCCGAAGGACTGCTGACACAGTCGCCCGCCGAGGCCTTCGAATCCGCGTTCCACATCTGCGCGGTGGTCGCCGCGATCGTGTTCGCAGCGGTCGCACTACCGACTGCGGTGTTCGTCCGCGGCAAGTCCTAGCCACCGAAGAGATCTGTGCCCATCCGTTGACGCCAGTGGCTACAGTCGACTCATGGGCGATTGGTACTACAACATCTCGACCGGTGAGGTCAAAGAGTCGATGCCGCGCGGCTTCGATCGGATGGGGCCCTACCCCACCGAAGATGCCGCACGTCATGCTCTGGACTTGGCCAAGGAGCGCAACAAGGCCGCCGACAAGTACGACGAGGACTGAATCTCGCCGAGATCGAACTGGAGATCACCGCGGCACCGGGATCTCGATCGGCCCGACCCCGGGCACCTGAATCGTTGTATTGGTCAGCGCCGGAGGACGATTCGTCGTGGCCACCGTGCCGTTGCTGACCGACAGGGTGATCACGCTGCCCGGTATCGCCGACTCGCTGGGAGTGGCCGAGACAACCGTGCCGGATCGCTGCCCACCGGAGACGTACTCGATCGTCACCTTGAAGCCCGCGCTCTCGAGCATGGACGTCGCCAGGTCAGAGGACATCCCGACCACCGACGGAACCTGTTTTCCGCCGACTCCGGCCACATACCGGGGATCGCTCCTCGGCAACGTCGTCGGACCGAATTTGTCGGCAACGGGCTTCATCGCCGAGAACCAGGTCCGGGCCGGCTCGTTGCCGCCGAACAGGTTTCCGGAACCGCACTGCCGCAGCGGGCTCGAACACAGCTCTGTGATCACCGGTGAATCGTTGTAGACGTAAGCGGCACCGGCCAGGTTGTTGGTGAATCCCACGAAGGCCGATGACCGGTTGGCCTCGGTGGTACCGGTCTTGCCGGACATCGGGAGATTCCAGCCCACCGACCCGGCGGCGTTCGCTGCGGTACCGGCTCCTCGGTGGTCCTCACTCAACGCGTTGGCCAGGGTGTCGGCCAGCCCTTCTTCGACCACCCGCTCACAGCCCGGACGCTCGAACGGCACCTCTTGCACCGCCGGACGCCCCTGGGCGTCGAGTACGTGGTTGCCGCTGGCGTCACGCTTCGGCTGGGTGATCGAGGCAATCGGATTGGGCGGACACCAGACGCCTCCCGAGGCCAGGGTGGCAGCCACATTCGACAGTTCCAGCGTGTTGATGGCGGTCGGGCCGAGGGTGAACGAACCGAGGTTGTTCTCCTTCACGTAGTCGGCAAGACTCTGCTCGCCGAAACCCGACGTGCCCGGGTTCGCGTACGAGCGCATACCCAGCCGGACGGCCATGTCGACGGTGGGCGCAACACCGACATCCTGGAGCAGTTTCACGAACGCGGTGTTCGGCGACTGCGCCAAGGCCTGGGTCACCGTCAGTCTGGCCGGATAGTTGCCGGCGTTGGCGACGCAGTAGGTGTCGGCAGGGCAGCCGTTGACGCCGTCACTGCTACCCATCCCCTTCGCCTGGAAGGTCTTCGGGACCTGCAACGACGAGCCCGTTCCCAGACCTCGTTCCATGGCGGCCGCGACGGTGAAGATCTTGAACACGGATCCGGCACCGTTGCCGACCATCGAATACGGCTGCGGCTGCACGGTCTGACCCGCCCTCGGATCAAGGCCGTAGTCGCGGCTCGATGCCATCGCCACTACATCGTGCGACTCTGTACCGGGCCTGATCACGTCCATCACGTTGGCGACGCCCTCGAGGTCCGGCGATGCGTAGGTCCGGACAGCGTCATGTGTTGCCGCCTGGACGTCCGGGTCGAGTGTGGTGCGGATGAGGTACCCACCACGTGCGATCTCATCCCGGCTGAACCCGTGCTCGGCAAGAAACTGCAGGGCGTAGTCGCAGAAGAACCCGGCATCACCGGCCGCGATGCAGCCCTGGTCGAGCGTGCGGGGCGACGGCAACACCCCGAGCGGAAGGTCTTTGGCCGCCCGGTATTCGTCGGCACGGGCCGGGAAGTTCGCGATCATCGTGTCGAGCACGATGTTTCGCCGTTCCAGGACCCCTTCGGGGTTGGTGTACGGGTCGAGCGCCGAGCTCGACTGAACCATGCCGGCGAGCATCGCGGCCTCGGGGACGGTGAGGTCTGTCGCAGATTTCCCGAAGTAGGTGTCCGCGGCAGCCTGGATGCCGTAGGCACCGTTTCCGAACGGGACGAGGTTGAGATAGCGGGTGACAATCGCCTTTTTGGCCTCTTGCTTTGCCGCGTCCCCGTCGAGATTTTTCTCCCGCATGGCCTGATCGGTCAGGCTCGATTCGAGCGACAGTGCCATCCGGATCTCACGCAGTTTGCGGGCCGCTGTTGTCTCCGTCGCGGCGCGGCGTTCGGCATCGGTGCGGGCCAGCACCAGCAGTTGGTAGTTCTTGATGTACTGCTGATCGAGGGTAGATGCGCCCTGCTGCACCTGACCCGATGCCTGGTTGGTGAGGAATGCGCGGATGGTTCCGCGCCAGTCGACACCGTCGTGGTCGAGGAATCGGCGATCCTCGACGGAGATGATGGCGCGGACCATCTCGGGGGAGATGTCGTTGTAGCCGACCTGGAATCGACGCTGATCGTAGAGATACGCGATCGGTTTACCGTTGACGTCGGTCATGGTGGTGACCTCGGGCACCTGCCCGCCGACCAGGTCAGATTCGACGTTCTCCAGAGTCCCGGCCGCACGTCCGGCGGTGAATCCCAGGCCACCGGCTATCGGGAACAGCAGTCCTGCGACCAGAACACCGGCAAGCACACAGCAGCCCAACAAGCTCCACAGCGACCTGGACTTCGACACATTGACACAATACGGACATTCCCGAGGTCAGATGGTTCGCGATGCAAAATTGCAATTCACTCATCCGTAAGGAGGAAAGTGCCTATCGCAGGCCGGGTGTGGCGTCGTGGACGAGGGAGAGTGTGTCTTTGATCATGGACTGCGCCACTCCCGCAGGACTGCTGTCCCCGCCCGACACGGTGATCGAACCGAAGTCACCGCAATCGAAGATCGCGGCTTTGTCGGGCCACCGCAGCAGGCCCAACTTCGATTCGGCGGGAACCACCCGCAGCGACACGGTGACGAGATCCGGGATGTCGTGGTCGGCCACAGCCACCTGCCGCAGCCGCTGCCCGCGCCGGCCCGCACGGAACACGGACCGCTCGATCTCCGGGGTGATCGGCTCGAGGATCACCTCTGTCTCCGCGGGATCGCGGGCCCACAGCAGTCCGGTCAGAATGCGCAGCTGGGTCGCCACATCGTGACCGGACAGATCCGCGGTGGGATCGTTGTCCGAGACGCCCGTCTGCCGGGCGGTGGTGGTCGCCAGGTCGAGGGTCACCCCCTCGCTCATCTGGTCGAGAACGTAGGTCGCGGTGGCGTTCAGACACCCACTCACCGACGTCACCGAGATCCCCTGCCCGAGGGACCGTGCCAGGTCGGCGGCCGGCAGCATCGCTCCCACGGCCCCGGAAATCCTCACCGCGCAGCCGAAATCGATGGCCAGCTGCTCCAGTTCTCGCCATCCGTGGAGGAGTGTCGATGTGGTGGCGGTGACCAGGTGCGCGCCGCACCGGATCGCCATCAGCGCGTCCTCCACCGCCTGCGTCGCAACAACATCGGTCGACGGCACCGCCTGCACCACAACCTTGGCCTCGACCGTCCCCAGGAGGTCTGCGAGGTCGGTGAGTTCGGCCCAGTCCGACCGCGGCGGGACCTCGCCGCTGCCCACCACCTGCGATCGGTGCGTACGCACCGCGACAACACTCAGGTCGACGTCGTGGCGCGCCCGATACTCCTCGCGGTGGGCACCGATCTGGTTGATGAAGGCCCGCGCGACCGGCCCATACCCGAGAACAGCTATCGGAAGTACGCGCATCGGCCT
Source organism: Williamsia faeni (assembly GCA_003202005.1). GTDB lineage: Bacteria > Actinomycetota > Actinomycetes > Mycobacteriales > Mycobacteriaceae > Williamsia > Williamsia faeni. The sequence continues at coordinate 552,078 of QJJF01000001.1, forward strand.
CTCCCTTAGTTCACCCACCGACGCAGCCCCGACGTGCGCGAACGGTTCTGCTACACAACGTTCGCACATCGAACCCGAAACCCGCACGACGTTCACCTCTGCTCATTAGAGTGACTCAAATCACGTCATACGCGAGCAAAGGATCCCGATGAAGACAAAGGCCGCAATCCTGACCGAGATCAACACCGACTGGAAGATCGACGAGGTAGAGCTGGGCGATCCCGTGTTCGGTGAAGTCCAGGTGCGGCTGGCGGCGTCAGGCCTGTGCCACTCAGATGCCCACGTTGCCAACGGTTCCAGTCCCGTCGCGATGTTTCCGGTGGTCGGCGGGCACGAGGGCGCCGGTGTGGTCACCAAGGTCGGCCCCGGCGTGACCGACCTCGAAGAGGGTGACCACGTGGTCCTCGCATTCATCCCGGCCTGCGGCACCTGCCCGTCGTGCGCTCGCGGCCTGCAGAACCTCTGCGACAAAGGTGCCGGCCTCCTCACCGGCCAAGCCATCTCCGACAACTCTTTCCGCGTGACCAAAGACGGCGCACCCGTGGTGCAGATGTGCCTGCTGGGCACCTTCTCGCCGTATGTCACCGTGCATCAGGCATCCGTGGTGAAAATCGAGAAAGACATCCCGCTGAAAGTCGCCGCCCTGCTGGGTTGCGGCGTCTCCACCGGTTGGGGTTCGGCCACCGAGATCGGCAACACCCGCCCCGGCGACACCGTCGTGATCGCCGGAGTCGGCGGCGTCGGCATCAACTCGGTCCAGGGCGCTGCCTACGCCGGGGCCCGCCATGTCGTGGCGATCGATCCCGTCGAGGGAAAGCGGAAGACCGCACTCGACTTCGGCGCCACCCACACCTTCCCGTCGATGGAAGAGGCGCTGCCAGAACTCGCAGAGCTGACCTGGGGGACGATGGCGAACACGGTCATCCTCACCATGGGTGAGATCAAGGGTGAGTACATCCAGCAGGCCCTGTCACTCACCGGCAAGGGCGGCCAGGTGATCGTCACCGCGATGGGACCGTACGACCAGGTCGCCACCGACCTCAACCTCTTCGAGCTGACTTTGTTACAAAAGCGGGTGCAGGGCGCTATCTTCGGCGGCATCGGACCCCGCACCCAGATCCCCAAGCTGCTCAACCTCTATCGATCGGGCGCCCTGAAACTCGAAGAGCTCGTCACCACCACCTACAAGCTGGAAGACATCAACCAGGGTTACCGGGATATGGCGGACGGAAAAAACCTTCGCGGCGTCGTCGTCTACGGGGACGACGACTACTGACCGCTCGGTAACCCCGCAGCATTGAACACCCACTGCCACGGGCAGTGGGTGTTCGCTTTTGGTGCCCAGGGCTGCCCTGAGTGACCTAACTTACCTCTATCCTCATAAGGATAGCAATACTTGTAAACCTGACGCTTGCGCGCTTAGACTGCCTTCAGACTGTGGTCTGCGTCACGACCTTTCCCTGCGTTCAACACCTCACGACAGGAGGCCCACCTTGGTACAGGCGGCCCGCTACACCAGCCCAAACTCATTCGGTCTAGCCGAAGGGTGGAATCTGAGCCGAGTCACCGAGCCGAGCCGATTGTTCGGTGCCAACGGCATCCGTTCCGGGCCCGACGGGCGCGTCTACATCGCGCAGGTCGCCGGCAGCACGATCAGTGCACTCGACATCGAGACCGGCGACGTCGAGACCATCAGCGCCCAGGGCAGCGACATCGTCGCGCCTGACGACATGGCGTTCGATGCGAGCGGCGACATGTACATCACCGAGTACTACGACGGCCGCGTCAGTGTCCGGAGTCCCGATGGGAAAACCCGACTGCTGCGCGACGACCTGCCGGGGGCCAACGGCATCACCATCCACCAGGGCAGATTGTTCGTCAACGAGTGCCGCATCGGCGGACGTCTGATGGAGATCAACCCCGCCGGCGGTGCGCCGAAGGTGCTCGCCGACAACCTCCCGATGCCCAACGCCATGGAGGTCGGCCCCGACGGGAAGCTCTACTACCCACTGGTGGCCACCAACGAGATCTACCGGATCGACCCCAATGGTGGAGAACCCGAACGCGTCGCCGCCGACCTCGGTGGACCGACTGCGGTCAAGTTCGATTCCGCAGGATTCATCATCTCCACGCAGGTCGGCTCCGGTCAGGTGCTGCGGATCGACCCCCGCACCGGCGACAAGACAGTGGCCGCCCAGATCGGCCCCGGCCTCGATAACCTCACCTTCGTCGGTGAGCGGCTCTTCGTATCCGGCTTCACCGGCCAGATCACCGAGATCCTCGGCGGCGGCGAGACCCGCACCGCACTCCCCGACGGCCTGACCTGGCCGCTCGACCTGACCGTGGGCCCGGACGGCACCCTGTACATCGCCGATGGAACCTTCTTGCTCGCGCTCGAGGCCAACGGTGAACTGCGGACCCTGGGAATGCTTTTCAGCCCCGGATACCCCGGCTACATCCGCGGTATGACGGCGATCGGCAAGGACCAGTTCATCGTTGCGGGCAATGGCGACGTGTCGCGGTACGACGCGGCCACGGCCGAAAGCGAAGTCCTGGTCACCGGGCTCGATCAGGTCTACGGCGTGGCAGTTTCGGGTACCGGCGCCGTCGCGGTCGCCGACCTGGGTGCCGGCGAGGTGCACTCCGTCGGATCCGGCAGCTCGGAAGTGCTGGCGAGCGGTCTCGACCGTCCGACCGGCGTTGCCTTCACCGACTCCGGAACCCTCCTGGTTTCCGAATCCGGTGCCGGACAGGTTGTTGCGGTGACCGGTTCGGGCACCGACACCGTCGTCGACGGACTCGAGCGTCCGCACGGCCTGCTGGTCCAGGGCCAGACGCTGTACATCGTCGATGTCGGGGCCAAGACACTCATCGCGTTTGATCTGGAAACCAAGAGCCGCCAGACCATCGCGACCGATCTGCCGGTCGGTGCTCCCCCCGGCGTCACTCCGAAGCCGTTGCTCGGGCTGGTGCCGTTCTCCGGACCGCAGGGTCCGTTCACCGGTATCGCAGCCGGCCACGACGGAACCATCTACATCTCCGGCGACGCCGAGGGCAGCGTCCTCGCACTGCGCAAGGAGGCGTGATCGCGGCCATGACCAACACCCCTACCGATCCCAACGGGTTCGTCGATCTGACCGGCCGGATCATCATCGTGTCGGGCGCCGCCGGTGGCGGCATCGGCACGTCCGTGACGGCCCTGATCGCCCGCGCCGGAGCGACGGTCATCGCGGTGAGCCGCTCGAAGGACAACCTCAAAACCCACATCGATCCGCTTGTGGGCGAGGGGCTCCGGGTTATCCCGGTCGCCGCCGATGCGTCGACCGACGAGGGTATCGCCACCGCCATGGAGGCCGCTCGCAATGCCGAGGGGACGCTCTACGGCCTGGTCAACGTCGCGGGCGGCGCCGCTCCGGCCACCTGGATGCCGGCCACCCGCGTGACCCGCTCCGACTGGCGGGATCTGTTCACCCAGAACCTGGAGACCATGTTCTTCATGAGCCAGGCGGTTGCCGCCGAACTCAAGGCACAGGGTCTGCCGGGTTCGATCGTGTCCATCTCCTCGATCAGTGGAATGAACACCGCGCCTTTCCATATCGGATACGGCACGGCCAAAGCCGCTCTGGTGGCGGCGACCAGGACAATGGCCGTCGAACTGGCCACCGACAACATCCGGGTCAACACGATCGCCCCCGGGGTCACGGCCACACCGGCTTCGGAGATGTACGTCGACAAGGACCCGGAACGGGACCAGCGTGCAATCGCGATGGGCCGCCGCGGCCGCCCGGAGGAACAGGCCGGCGCCATTCTGTTCCTCTTGTCCGATCTCTCGAGCTACATCACCGGACAGACCCTCCTCGTCGATGGGGGCCTGAATCTCAAGTGGACACACCTGGGCGCCGACCACACCTCCTTGTTCCTCAAGGACGAGGGTTTCCGCGCAGCCATGACCCACTGAGCAAACACCAACCGGGACAATACTTTTGAAGGAGAATGTCATGACCGACACAGTCGACAACATCCGGACAGCGGTTACGACCACCGACGATGAACCACCGACCACGCCACTGACCATCGGCGTGGAGGCCTACACGTCCAAGGAGTATGCGCGGGCCGAGAGCGACAAACTGTGGTCCAAGGTGTGGCAACAGGTCGGCCGTGTGGAAGAGATTCCCAATGTGGGCGACTACCTCACCTACGACATCGGTGACGACTCGATCATCATCACCCGCACCGGGACCGACAAGATCACCGCCTACCACAACGTCTGCTCCCACCGGGGCCGCCGACTCGTCGACACCCCTCCGGGTGATCGGGAAGCGCGTGGGCACTGCCGGACGTTCGTCTGCGGCTTTCACGGGTGGACCTACGACCTCGAAGGCAAGAACGTCTGGGCCGCCGAAAAAGAGGACTGGCCAACCGGGTTGACCGAAGAGCGGACCAGGCTCACCCCGGTCAAGGTCGACACCTGGGGTGGCTGGGTCTGGATCAACATGGACCCCGACAGCGAGCCGCTGCGGGACTATCTGGAGCCGGCCGCGTCCCTGCTCGAGCCCTTCGAGCTGCACAACATGCGGTACCGGTGGCGCAAATGGCTTGTCTTCGACTGCAACTGGAAGATCGCCCTCGAGGCGTTCATGGAGACCTACCACGTCCCGTACACCCATCCCGAGTTCCGTGCGTACGGCACATTCCTGGGATGGTCACGCGCACAGGGCAAGCACAGCAACATCGGCTACGACGCACCCAAGGGTATGGACGAGAACCAGGCCAAGCTCCGCGTCGGTGAAGGCCCGGATGCCCGGATCTCGACCATCGAGTTGCAGAACTTCACGTGGGAGAACGCCAACACCAACACCACCCGGACCCTCGTCGATGCCGCACAACGGTTGATCGACGAACTGCCGGAAGGCACGCCGCCAGGTGAAGTCCTGGCACATTGGCTGGCGTCGGCACGTAAAGACGACGCCGAGCGCGGCGTGATCTGGCCGACCGTCCCGCCCGAGGCAGTTGCCAAGAGTGGTACCGCCTGGCAGATCTTCCCGAACTTCCAGATCGGCCACGCGCTCAACAACATGCTGTGCTACAGCGCGCGTCCCTACGGCGATGACCCTGACAAGTGCATCTTCGAGGCCGCCGTCTACGAACTCTTCCCCGAAGGTGAAGAGCCGGAGACGAAGTGGGAGTACTCACCGGTCGACGATCCGGGTTGGCGCACCGTGCTGCCACAGGATTTCGACAACATGGCCGCCATGCAAAAGGGCATCAAGTCACGCGGATTCTCCGGCCCGAAGCCCAATCCGTACCGCGAACGCAGCATCGTCAACCTGCACCACAACCTCGCGAAATACATGGGAACCGGCGCGCCCACCGATCTGGCCTGACGGCCTCACACCACGACCACCAGTCAATACCGATCAAGGAATCAGAATGCAGCAGAACTGCGCCCCTACGCAGACCCCCGACGTCGACCAAGCGGCACTGCGGGAAAAGTACCTCGCCGAGCGCGACAAGCGCCTGCGTCCGGAAGGACAGCAGCAGTACCTGGAGGCCGAGGGCGAATTCTCGGACTTCTACGAGGGCGATCCGCACATGCCGGTGGTGCCACGTGAGCCGATCACCGACGAGATCGAGGTCGTGATTCTCGGTGGCGGCCTGTCCGGCCTCATCACCGCACACCGGCTCCAGGAGCAGGGTGTCACCGACTTCAAGATCATCGAACTCGGCGGCGACTTCGGTGGTGTCTGGTACTGGAACCGTTACCCCGGAATCCAGATCGACTCGGACGCCTACTGCTACCTCCCGCTACTCGAAGAGACCGGCTACATGCCGAAGGAGAAGTTCTCCAAGGGCGACGAGTGCTACGAGCACGCCCAGCGCATCGGTAAGCATTTCAACCTCTACGACCACGCGATCTTCCACACGCTGATCCAGTCGCTGCAGTGGGATGACGAGATCAACCGCTGGCAGATCAAGACCAACCGGGGCGATGAGATCCGCGCCCGCTTCGTGGTCATGTGCCAGGGTCCGTACAACCGCCCGAAGCTTCCGGGTATCCCCGGCATCAAGGACTTCAAGGGCCACACATTCCACACCGCCCGCTGGGATTACGAGTACACCGGCGGCAACCTGCACGGCGGGCTCGACAAGATCGCGGACAAGAAGATCGCCGTCATCGGCACCGGATCCAGTGGTATCCAGGCGATTCCGCATCTGGCCAAGGGCGCGAAGCATCTGACGGTCTTCCAGCGGACTCCGTCGTACATCTTCGAGCGGGCCAACTACCCCACCGATCCGGAATGGGTGCAGAGCCTCGAACCCGGTTGGCGGGCAGCGCGTCAGCGCAACTTCCACAACGCGGCGTTCTCGTTCTACAGCCCCGGCGAGCCGGACCTCATCTGCGACGGCTGGACCGAGGTCGCCCGCAACCTGGCCGCAAAACTGAACGCCACCCCGAACTACGAGGGCTGGGCCGCCCTGGCCGATCCGGTGAAGTTCCTGGAACTCAAGGAGATCGAAGACTACCGGTCCATGGAGCGCCTGCGGCAGCGTGTCGAATCGATCGTCGAAGATCCGGAGACCGCGGAGATCCTCAAGCCGTATTACCGCAACATGTGCAAGCGTCCGGTCTTCAACGATGACTACCTGCCGACCTTCAACCGCGACAACGTCACCCTGGTCGACGTGTCCGAGACAAGGGGCGTCGAGCGCATCACCGAGAAGGGCATCATCATCGGTGGCGTCGAGCACGAGTTCGACTGCATCGTCTTCGCCAGCGGCTTCGAGATCACCACAGCCCTCGACCGGCAGTACGACATCACACCGTTCGCCGGCAAGGACGGCACGTCGTTGTATGACCACTGGGGCAAGGGTTTCCGCACCCTGCACGGCATCATGGCCAACGGATTCCCCAACCATTTCGCCACCGGGTTCATCCAGGGCGGCGTCACCGCTGCCACGACGCTGATGTACGAGCAGCAGGCCGACCACATCGCGTACATCATCAAGCAGGCGGAGGAGCGCGGCGCCACGTATGTGGAGCCGACGCCGGAAGCCGAAGAGGGCTGGGTGCAGACCGTTCGCCAGTTCTCGATCGACAACAGCACGTTCACCACCGAGTGCACGCCCGGCTACTACAACAGCGAGGGTGAGCCCAACGGGCGTTCCTTCCTCGGTGATCCCTTCTGGGGCGGCTTCTACGAGCTCACCGAACTGTTCGAGGCATGGCGCGGCACCGGAAACCTGGAAGGGCTGGTCCTGGACAAATGAGTACCGAACTCAGGTTTGACAACCGTGTTGCCGTGATCACCGGCGCCGGTCGTGGACTGGGCCGCGAATACGCCCTTCTGCTGGCATCCAAGGGCGCGAAGGTGGTGGTGAACGACCCCGGTAGCAGCATCAGCGGAGAAGGCACCACCGCCGGCCCGGCCGAAGACGTTGTGGCAGAGATCCTGGCCGCCGGCGGCGAGGCGATCGCCAACATCGACACGGTGGCCACCGCCGAGGGTGGCCAGGCGATCATCGACACCGCCATCAACACCTACGGCAAGATCGACATCCTGATCCACAACGCCGGCAACAACCGCTACGCACCGCTTGCGGAGATGTCCTACGAAGACTTCGATGCCGTCCTCGACGTGCACCTTCGGGGCGCATTTCATGTTGTGCGCCCGGCATTTCCACTGATGTTGGAGGCGGGCTACGGACGTATCGTCCTGACCTCGTCCATCGGCGGGATCTACGGCAACTCGAATGTCGCCAACTACGGTTCGGCGAAGGCCGGTATCATCGGACTCTCGAATGTCGCGGCAATCGAGGGCAACGAGCACGGCGTGATTTCGAACGTCATCGTGCCCGCGGCGCTGACCCGACTCGCCGAGGGGTTGGACACGTCGGCATATCCGCCGATGGGTCCGGAGTTGACCGCACCGGCCGTGGGTTGGCTGGCGCACGAATCCTGTTCCATCTCAGGCGAAATGCTCGTCGCGATCGCAGGTCGTGTCGCGCGGGCATTCATCGCCGAAACACCAGGTGTATACCAGCCGTCGTGGACGATCGAAGAGGTCGCCGATCAGATCGACACCATCCGCGACACCGACAACCCCTGGATTTTGCCGGTCGTCCCAGCCGGTCACGTCGAACACATCACAAAGAGCTTCACGATTGCCATGGAGGGCAGCACACGTGTCAGTTAAGGTTTACGAACGAATTCTCGACCTCTTCGAGGCCGAGGGCATCAATACGCTTTTCGGTATCCCTGATCCCAACTTCGTTCACCTGTTCCAGCTCGCCGAGGAACGCGGCTGGAATGTTGTTGCCCCGCACCATGAGGAATCAGCAGGCTTCATGGCCGAGGCCGTCTCCCGGATGACCGGCAAGGCCGCGGTCTGCATCGGCACGCTCGGCCCGGGCCTGGCCAACCTCGCCGGCGCCATCATGTGTGCCAAGGTCGAGAACTCCCCCGTCATCTTCCTCGGCGGCCAGCGGGCCCGCATCACCGAACAGCGCGTCCGTCGCGGACGTATCCAGTTCGTGAAGCAGACTGCTCTGGTCGAGAACTCGGTCAAATACAGCGCCAGCATCGAGTACGCCGAGCAGACCGACGAAATCATTCGCGAAGGCCTCCGCAAAGCACTGTCGGGTACGCCCGGTCCGGTGTACATCGAGTACCCGCAGCATGTGATCCTCGAAGACATCGACGACAAGCCGGTTCTGCCCCCGTCGGCGTACCGTCTCGTCGGCCAGACCGCCGGTCAGAACTGGATCGACGAGGCAGCACGTCTCGTCGGTGCAGCGAAGCAACCCATTCTGCTTGTGGGACACGGTGTTCATACGTCCCGCGCCGGTGCATCGGTCAAGGAACTCGCCGATCTGATGGCCTGCCCCGTCATCCAGACCTCCGGTGGCACCTCGTTCATCGAAGGTCTCGAAGACCGCACGTTCCCCTACGGCTTCTCCAAGTCCGCGGTCGACGCAGTCGTCAAGTCCGACCTCTGCATTGCGATCGGCACCGAACTCGGTGAGCCGGTCCACTTCGGTCGCGGTCGGCACTGGGTGGCCAATGAGGAGAACCGCAAGTGGATCCTCATCGAACAGGACCCCACGTCGATCGGCGTGAACCGCTCGATCGACGTTCCCCTGGTCGGCGACCTCCGTGCCGTTGTTCCGCAACTCGTTGACGCCCTGAAGGATTCACCGCGGACCGCCACTCCTGAAGTGGCACAGTGGATCGCCGATGACGCCGCTCAACTGGCGGAACTCGCCGAAACCGCGCCCTCGGGCCGGTCCCCGGTGCACCCGGCCCGCCTGATCGTCGAGGCCACCAAGGACTTCCCGGCCGACGGCATCATGGTCCGCGACGGCGGTGCCACCACGATCTTCGGCTGGACCTATTCACAGGCCAAGCCCCACGACGTGATGTGGAACCAGAACTTCGGACACCTGGGAACCGGTCTGCCCTACGCCGTCGGCGCAGGTGTCGCCGCAGGCGGCAAGCGCCCGATGATGCTCATCACCGGCGACTCGTCGTTCCAGTTCCACATCGCCGAACTCGAAACGGCTGCCCGGCTGAATCTGCCGCTGGTCTGTGTTGTCGCCACCGACTACGCCTGGGGCCTGGAAGTCGGTGTCTACAAGCGCACCTTCGGGCACGGGTCGCGTGAGACCGGCGTCCATTGGGGCACCGACACCCGCTTCGACAAGATCGCCGAGGGCTTCGGCTGCTACGGCGAGTACGTCGAAAAGGACTCCGAGATCGCTCCCGCCATCAAGCGCGCGTACGAAAGCGGAAAGACCGCTGTCATCCACGTTGCCATCGACCCGGTCGCCAACTCCGAAGAGATGCCTAGTTATGACGAGTTCCGCACCTGGTACGCAGAGGGACAGCAGTGAGTCAGGCAGCAATGGACAACCATGTGGCACAACAAGGGAATTGGGGCAATCATGCGTGAGTACCTGAAGTTCTACATCGACGGCGAATGGGTCGATCCGGCTCAGCCCGGAACCTTCGACGTCATCAACCCCGCCACCGAAGAGGTCGCGGGCACCGTGGCCGCCGGCTCGGCCGCTGACGTCGATCGGGCGGTTGCCGCCGCTCGCAAGGCATTTGACACCTGGTCGGTCACCCCGGTTGCCGAGCGGATCGCGCTGCTCGAGAACATCGCCGTCGAATACGAGAAGCGGATGGCCGATCTCGGTGCCGCCCTCACCGAAGAGATGGGCGCACCCAAGGAACTCGCGGGTGGCTTCCAGGTGGGCCTGGGCGCAGGCCATCTCGGAACCGCGATCGAGGTCCTCAAGGGATTCACCTTCGAGGAGGAACAGGGTGGCTCGCTGGTCGCCAAGGAACCGATCGGCGTCTGTGGTCTGATCACGCCGTGGAACTGGCCACTGAACCAGATCGCGGTCAAGGTGTTCCCCGCACTGGCCACCGGTTGCACCATGGTGCTCAAGCCTTCTGAGCGGTCACCGTTCAACGCCCAGATCTTCGCCGAGATCCTCGAGGCCGCCGGTGTTCCGGCCGGAGTCTTCAACCTCGTACAGGGTGACGGACCGAATGTGGGCGTGCCGCTGTCGAGCCATCCCGACGTCGACATGATCTCGTTCACCGGATCCACCCGGGCCGGTGTCGACATCGCGAAGAACGCTGCGGCAGGCGTCAAGCGGGTCACGCAGGAACTCGGTGGCAAGGGCCCCAACGTCATCCTCGATGATGATGCGTTCGCCGACAATGTCAGCGCCGGTGTCGTCACCATGATGCTGAACTCCGGACAGACCTGTAGCGCACCTTCGCGCATGCTGGTTCCGGCCGAGCGGATGGAAGAGGCCATCGGCATCGCCAAGGCCGCAGCCGCCACGGTCACCATCGGTGATCCGAATGGTGATTTTGCAATCGGCCCGGTGGTGGCGAAGTCGCAGTACGACAAGATCCAGGAGCTGATCCAGCAGGGCATCGACGACGGCGCCACCCTGGTCGCCGGCGGCCTCGGCCTTCCCGAGGGGTTGACCAAGGGCTTCTACGTCCAGCCGACCGTCTTCGCAGATGTGAAGAACGACATGAGGATTGCCCGCGAGGAGATCTTCGGTCCGGTGTTGGTGATCCTGGGTTACGACAGCGTCGACCACGCCGTCGAGATCGCCAACGACACCGAATACGGCCTGGCCGCGTTCGTTGCCGGCACCGACCTCGACGCCGCACGCGCCGTGGCCCGCCGGATCCGCGCCGGGTCCGTCGCGATCAATTCCGCCTTCGACTTCTGCGCTCCTTTCGGTGGCTACAAGAAGAGCGGTAACGGACGTGAATGGGGCGAGTTCGGCTTCAGCGACTACCTCGAGATCAAGGGCATCCTCGGCTACACGCCGGCGAGTGACAGCGAGTGACAGCGAGTGACGATGAGCGACAACGATCTTGCGGTTTTGCTCGACCATCACCTGATCCGTACCTGCATCGCCCGGCTGGCCCGGGGCGAGGATCGGCGTGATGCCGAGCTGGTGACTGCAGCCTTCTGGCCCGACGCCACCACCGACTTCGGTATCTTCGCCGGCACGTTCGACGAGTACCTGGCGTGGGTGGTGCCGGGGTCGCCGGCCATCACGGTCACCCAGCACACCCTCGGACAGACTCTGACGGAGCTGGACGGTGTTCTCGCAGTGGCAGAAACTCATGTGACGGCGTACCACCGGGTGAACATGGGTACCGAAGAACGCGACTCCGTGATCGGTGGCCGCTATCTCGATCGATTCGAGAAACGTGGCGCCGAATGGCGTATCGCCCATCGCACGATGCTCTATGACTGGCTCCGGGACGACGGTGTGTCGACGGACTGGTCGCAGGGCTTGATGGGTGCGCCGTTCTCAGGCGATCACTTCACCGGCAAGTCGGTCGGCGATCACAGTGAAGCCTTCTTCTCCGGCACAGGCGGATGAGTTCTCTACAGGGCAAGGTTGCTGTCGTGACCGGCGCCAGCCGCGGTATCGGAAAAGGTATCGCGCTGGCGCTGGCCGAGCAGGGGGCCACGGTCTACGTCACCGGACGTACCGTGACCCCCGGCGTCGACCCGCTTCCCGGGACCATCGGCGAGACCGCGTCGGAGTGTGATCGCCGGGGCGGCAAGGGTATTGCCGTCGCGGTGGATCATTCGAACGATGACCAGGTTGCCGAATTGTTCGCCCGGGTCCGCAATGAACAGGGCCGGCTCGATGTCCTGGTCAACAACGCCTTTGCGCTTCCCGACGACCTCACCGATCCGGATCCCTTCTGGGACAAGCCCTTGTCCAACTGGGAGATGATCGACGTGGGCGTCCGTTCGAACTTTGTGGCCGCCTGGCACGCCGCGAAGCTCATGGCGCCACAGGAGTCCGGCCTGATAGTGGCCATCTCCGGATACACCGGGGTGTCGTACACCTACGGCGTCCTGTTCGGTACGGCCAAGTCCGCCGCCGACCGGATGGCGCGGGACATGGCCGTCGAACTGAAACCGTTTGGGGTCACGTCGATCTCGCTGTGGCAGGGCTTGACCTTCACCGAACGTGCGACGCGGAATCTGGCTGCTGTCGACGGCCTGAGCGGTCAGGCGGCAACCCTGCCGGAAAACGGTTGTTCCCCCGAGTACCCGGGGAGGGTGATCGCGGCTCTCGCCACTGATCCAGATCTCCTCAAGCGTACCGGCGGGACCTTCATCACTGCCGAACTCGGCGAAGAGTACGGCATCAAAGATATTGACGGCCGATCGATTCCGTCGCTCCGCGCCACCCGCGGATCGCCGATCTGGTCGCCGGTCTGACATCAATCACCGCAATACATCTACCCACCGCACGGAGGACATCGTGAGCACGTCGACCACACCGAACAGGCAAGCACAGTTGGAAGCTCTCTTGGACCGCCAAGAGATTCTCGACACCCTGACCCGATTCTCCCGGGGCATGGACCGGTTCGACCGCGAGCTGTTCCTCTCGGCGTTCTGGGAAGATGCCACCGTCGCGGCCGGGGACTTCGTCGGCGGGCCGGCCGACCTGTACGACTGGGCTGTCCCGATGCACGAGCAGGGGCAGAACGCGACCCATCACAACTTGCTGAACCACACGTGCGACATCGATGGCGACACCGCCCACACCGAGACGTACTACCTGTTCGTCGGCCGAAATCGCGACGACAGCAACTGGATTGCCGGTGGCCGGTACATCGACCGTCTCGAGCGCCGCGACGGCCAGTGGAAGATCGCTCTGCGCACCAACGCGATCGAGTGGTCGGGCTTGGTGCCCACCATGGACATCCCGTTCAAAGATGTCCCGGACATCTTCCTCAACGGCACACCGTCGCGCAGCACGGATGACCCGTCGTACCAGCGACCGCTGACCAACGTCCGGTCGGCCAACGTTCCCACCAGCAGCTAGGAGAAGTACACATGAGCACACTTGCCGTTGAACGGCTTACGACCAACGTCGGGGCGAAGGTATTGGACGTCGACCCCACCCGCCTGGCCACCGACCCCGACCTGGCCGACCAGGTTGCCGAGGCGCTGGAAACCCATTCGGTGCTGCTGTTCCCAGAACTCAACGCCGACGACGAGACGCTGGTCGAGTTCTGCCGGAAACTGGGCAAGCTGATCAACTTCTCCCATCTGCCCCCGGAGACCGCCGAGGTGATGGAGATCAGCTTCGATCCCAGCAACCCGAACGCGGAATACTTTGCCAGCAACTGCTTTTGGCATATCGACGGCCTACTCGACGAGATCGCGCCGAAAACGTCGATGCTGACCGCACGGGTGACATCGGCCGAAGGCGGGGAAACCGAGTTCGCCAGCACCTACGCGGCCTACGATGCGTTGTCCGACGAGGAGAAGGAACGGTTTGCTGACCTGCGGGTGGTTCACACCTTCGAGGCCATCCAGCGCCTCACCTACCCGAATCCGACGCCGGAACAGTTGACCGAGTGGGCCTCTCGTTCCGTCCGCGAGCATCCGCTGGTGTGGGAACACGATTCCGGACGCCGCTCACTGGTGTTGGGCGCAACGGCTTCTCACATCGCCGGCATGGATATCGAAGAGGGCCGCGCGTTGCTGGCCGACCTCCAGGCACGCACCACCGCACCGGAGCAGGTCTGCCAGCACAGCTGGACGAATGGTGACACTGTGCTGTGGGACAACACCGGGCTGGTTCATCGCGTTCGCGACTTCGACCGCAACAAGCCACGCACGATGCACCGTTCCACCGTTGCCGGTCAGGAGAAGATCAAATGAGTGGTCGCACAGCGATTGTCACCGGAGGTGCCTCGGGGATCGGCTTCGCCATCGCCAAACGCTTTGCCGTAGACGGCAATCTGGTGGCGATCTTCGACATCAACGGTCCTGCGGCGCAGGCTGCGGCCATCGAGATCGAGAAGGCCGGCGGCAAGGCGATCGGACTCGCGGTCGATGTCACCGACCGCGCCCGCGTCGATGCGGCAGTCGCCGAGGTCAAGTCCACTCTGGGACGTCCGACGGTGCTGGTCAACAGCGCCGGTGGCACCCTGGCCGGACCGTTCCTCGACATCACGCCGGACACCTGGAATCGCGCGCTGGCACTCAACCTGACCAGTACGTTCCACCTCTGCCAGGCAGTGATCCCGGAGATGCTGGAGGAGGGCTGGGGACGGATCGTCAACATCTCGTCGTCCAGCGTCCACAGCGGCTCGCCCGGGCTGGCAAGCTACGTGACGTCCAAATCGGGTGTCGTGGGCCTGACCAAGGTGCTGGCCCTCGAGTTCGGCAGGCGCGGAATCACCGTCAACACCGTGCCACCGGGCTTCATCGACACTCCGATGCTTCGCCAGACAGTCGATTCCGGAATGGTCGATGTCGACGCGCAGGTCGCCAAGACCCCCGTCGGCCGGATCGGTCAACCCGAAGATGTCGCTGCCACATGCGCATTCCTCATCAGCGAGGAAGCCGGTTACATCACCGGACAGATCATCGGCGTCAACGGCGGACGGAACACGTAGTGGCACGGATCGATCCGGCCAAGCGAGCCGACTGGTCCACCGAGATGCAGGATTTCGTCGACGGATTCCGGTCCTCGGTGGCCAGTGCCGGACCGGAGGAGGGCCGACAGGCCGGCGACAACCTGCTCGGGACGCTGGCCCGGTATCCCTCCCTCGCAATGGCGTTCCTGACGTTCAACAAGCACCTGTTGTCGGGGTCGGCTCTGACCATCCGCCAGCGCGAACTCTTGGTCCTGCGGGTGGCCCACCTCCGCCGGTCCGACTACGAGTGGGCGCAGCACGTGATCCTCGCCGACCGTGCGGGTATCACGTCCGATGAGATCCGCCGGGTGGCCATCGGCTCAGATGCACCCCAGTGGTCCCCGCTCGAGAGTGCGCTGTTGGCGTCCGTCGACGAGCTTCTGTCCGAAGGTGTGGTCCGCGACCGCACCTGGAAGGTGCTCGCCGCGGAGTTCGACGAGCAGAAGCTGATGGACGTGGTCTTCACCGTCGGCTGCTACTCGATGCTGGCAATGTCGTTGCGGTCCTTCGGGATCGAACCGGAGGACGGACTACGCCCGTTCCTCCCGGCTGCCCGCTAGCTCGCCCCCACCCCGTCGAGCGTGCCCAAACCACCGCCGAGCGTGCCTTAATCACCGCTGAGCGTGCCAATGATGCTCACGCCCTGGGAGTTTCGGCACGCTCAACGGCTCGTTTGGCACGCTCGACGGCCGGTTCGGCACGGTCGACGGCTGGCAGAGCGACCCGAACAACCAGTGCTACTCGATGACGGCACTGTCCCCGAGACCCACACCGCCGAGCGTGCCTTAATCACCGCCGAGCGTGCCAATAATTCTTGCGCGCTGGCAGTTTCGGCACGCGCGACGGTCGGTTGGGCACGGTCGACGGTGATTAAGGCACGGTCGACGGTCGGTTGGGCACGGTCGACGGGTCAGTTGCCGGTCCAGACCGGGGCCCGTTTCTGTGAAAACGCGGTCGGCCCTTCCTGTGCATCGGCGCTGTTGTAGCAATCTTCCGCGGCGGCCCTCGCTGCGGCCAACGCGTCGGACCGACCCATCTCGGTTGCGATCATCACCGTGTCCCGGGCCGCCTTCACCGACAGCGGCGCTCCGGCCAGAATGTCGGTCGCAAGCTTGATTGCGGTGTCCAGCAATGCTTCTGGTTCGGCGACCCGATTGACCAGTCCGATTTCGTAGGCCCGCTGCGCAGTGATCGGTTTTCCGGTGAGCAGGATCTCCATCATGATCCGCTGCGGGATCATGTGGATCAGTGGTGACGCCCAGGGCGAGCTCCGGCCGACTTTGACCTCGGTGACGGCGAACTTCGCAGTGGTACTTGCCACGCACAGGTCGCAGGCCTGCGCGATCATCCAGCCGCCTGCGAACGCAAATCCGTTCACCGCGGCGATGGTCGGCTTCGACAGCTCGATGGTGTCGTAGGGCAGAGCGAACATATCGCGCGGTGGGACCGCCATACCCGTCGAGACCATCTCTTTGAGATCGCCTCCGGCGCAGAAAGTCTCGCCGGATCCGGTCAGGATCGCCACGCGCAGTGCGGAGTCGTTCTCGAAACGTTCCCACGCCTCGCGCAGACCTTCCCGGACATCGAGCGACAGGCAGTTGCGGGTGTCGGGACGATTGATGGTGATGATCGCGATGCCGTCATCACGGGCATCGAACAGGACGGCGTCGCTCACTAGTAGCCCCTCTGCTGGATGACGTGTGCCTCGCGGGATAGGTCTTCCTGAAAGTCCGGATGTGCAATCGCGATAAGGCGTTTGGTGCGCTCGGCCAGGCTCTGGCCGCGCAGCGCAGCCGCACCGAACTCGGTGACGATCACATCGACATCGCTACGCGGTGTGGTGACCGGACCCGACAGCGTCGCGGTGATCCGACTGATCGTTCCCTTTTTCGCGGTTGCCGGAAGCGCGATGATCGCGTGACCGCCCAGCGACCGGGCTCCTCCACGAACGAAATCGAGCTGGCCGCCGGTGCCACCGAGGTAGGCGGCGCCACTCTGCTCGGCGTTGACCTGACCGGTCAGATCCACTTCCAGAGCTGAATTGATGGTCACCAGATCATCGAGCTGGGCCATCACCGCCGCCTCGTGGGTATACGCCGTGTTGCACATGCGCAGTTCCGGATTCTGATGGGCGAAGTCATACAGTCGCCGGGTACCGATCAGGGCACCCGCGATGCTCACGCCCTTGTCAATTCGCTTGCGGGCGTTGGTGACCGCGCCGGACTCGATGAGGTCGACCAGGCCGTCACCGACCATGCCGGAATGCACACCTAGGTCCTTGCGATCGCGCAGCAGCCGCAACATCACCTCGGGCACCGCGCCGATGCCCATCTGGATGACGGCACCGTCGCCGATGAACGCGGCAGCGTGCTGCGCCATCGCCATGTCGGTGTCGGTGATCGGCCCGGGCCTCACCTCCACCGGAGGCCGCGAGACGTGCACGGCGTAGTCGATGGCGGAGGCCGGGATCGTTTCGCCGTAGCTGAACGGCACCTGATCGTTCACCTCGGCGATGACAACGCGGGCCTTGGCCACCGCAGCCTGTACGTAGTCCGCGATGAGTCCGAGACTGTGGTTGCCGTCGGCGTCGGCGGGACTGACCTGGATCAGGGCGACGTCACACGCAAAGTCGCCGCTCGTGATCATCGGGGCGATCTGGCCGACATGGCACGGAACCACGTCCAGCTCATGGGCTTTGCTCATCACCCGCAGCGAGCCCATCGCCCCCATACTCGACAGCCGGAAACTCTTCGACGTTTCCGGCGTGAAGAGTCCGGAGAAACTGGTCGAGATGAACGCCGACAGTCCCCCGACCTCATGGCCCTGCTCGATCAGGGCTTCGATGAGTGTTGTGGGTTCACCACATGCCTGACCGATGACGATCCGATCGCCAGGGAGCAGGTAACGTTGCAGGTCGATCGCTACGGCGTCCGTCATCACGACCACGTCCCCTCGGCCGAACGCAACTGTGCCTTGACCTCTTCGGTGTTCTCACCGAGCCGGGGGGCCGCACTGTCGATCCGGCCGGGGGTTCGGGAGAACCACGTGGGTGGTCCCGGGAAACGTACTGTGCCATACGGTGACTCGACTTCTTCGAAGAAGTCGACCGCTTCCAGATGTGGATTGTCGAACAGCTCGTCGAGGGAACGGACCGGCGCGGCCGGAACGTCCAGGGAGCGCAGCAGGTCGAGCCACTCCTGGGTGGTGCGTTCGGCAAATGTCTGTCCCAGAAGCGAGTACACCTCGTTGATGCGAGCGGCCCGCTGCTCGAGGGTGGCGAAGTGCTCCCCTGCCCATTCAGGGGCAACAGCACCGACAAATGCGTTCCACTGTTTGTCGTTGTAGACCAGCGCCGAGATGTGTCCGTCCTTGGTGCGATACGGCTTTCGATTCGGTGACACCGCCCGGTGGTAGGCGGCCGGCCCGAGCGGCGGCGTGAACATCGCACCGCCGGCGTGTTCGACCAGCATGAAGGCGGCCATCGTCTCGAACATCGCCACCTCGACCTCTTGGCCTTCACCGGTGCGTTCCCGGTGGAACAGCGCCATCGTGGTGGCGTAAAGGGCCGTCATGCCCGCGACCTTGTCGGCGATGATGGTGCCGACATAGCTGGGTTCGCCGGTCAGCAGTTCCTGTGCGAACGGCAGACCGCATTCGGCCTGGATGGTGTCGTCGTAGGCGGTGAGATTCGCGTCCGGACCGCCCCGGCCGTATCCGTAGCAGTTCGTGTAGACGATCGACGGGTTGATCGCGGCGACCGCGTCGTAGTCGAAGCCGAGCTTGGCGATCGCCGTCGCGCGCATCGAGTGGATGAAGACGTCGGCGGTCGTGATCAGGTCACGCAGAACCTGCTTGTCGTCGTCGGTCCGCAGATCGAGAACCACGCTGCGTTTGCCGCGGTTCACGTTCACGAACACCCCACCCATGCCGGGTTCGGGCCCCACCGAGATGTATCGGGTGTTGTCCCCAGAAGGGATCTCGACCTTGATGACGTCTGCGCCCATGTCGGCCATCACCTGCGTGCAGTAAGGCCCCATGACCATTGCCGTCAGATCAACTACGCGTACTCCGGCCAACGGACCTGTGTGTTTCATCCCCAACCCAACCTCATCGACAACTAACCCAAGCTATCAGGTCAATGTTTACAAGGATAGTGGTATGACTAGCAGGTGGAGATTTCAAAGCCGATCGGGCAGGTCCTGGAACCCTCTCTCGCGGTCCGCCCAGATGCGCCCGCGATCGAAGCCGCCTCCGGCATCTGGACGTACACCGAACTCGACGACCAAGCCCGGCGGGCCGCTGGTGCGTTGTGGTCGTTGGGCGTGCGCCCGGGCGACCGTGTCGCCGCCTGCCTTCCCAACGACCTCGACATCGTTGCAGCCTTCCACGGCGCGCAACGGATCGGTGCGATCTGGACCGGCGTCGGCGAAGCCCTGGCAGCCGGAGAACAACAAGACATCGTCGACCTTTGTGAGCCGGCCGCGTTCCTGACCGGCACGAACGGCAAGGTCTCAGGCCCGGAGTGTGTCGATCCGCAGCACTGGTCCGAATTGATCCACAGCGATCTGGACGCGCCACCGGTGGAGCCGGACATCGATGCACCGGCCGGGATCGCGTTCACCAGCGGGACCTCAGGTCGCCCCAAAGCAGTGGTCCACAGTCACCGGAACCTACTGTTGCCGGGCGCAGCACTTGTCAGCTCCCGCGGATGGGGCCCTGACCTGCGCAAGGGCGACAGTTTTCCGCTGACGATCCTCAACCTCATGGTGCTGTCGACGCTGCTCACCGCACAGGCAGGCGGATGCGCGGTGGTGATGAACCGCCGCGACGTCGAAGGCGTCATCGAGTGGATCAGCAGCCGGCGCGTGACCGTATGGAACGGCGCACCGGCCCAGCTCTACGACCTCGCACGCCGCCCCGACGCCGACCTGAGCTCACTCCGGGAGGTGTGGAGCGGCGGCGGCGACACCTCCGACGCCCTGCGCCAGGAGTTCGCCGACGCCCACGGACTGATCCCCCGCGTCACCTACGGACTGACCGAGGCGCCGACCGTGGTCTCGATCGATCCGGCGGACGGCCGGTGGCAGCACCGCGCCAGCGGCCAGGTTCTCCCGCACTTCGACGTCGCCGCCTTCGACGACGACAACAATCGGCTGCCGGCCGGCGAAGTCGGCGAGCTGAAGCTGGCCGCTGCGACCGACGGCGAGTGGGCGGGTGTCTGGCGGTCGATGCTCGGCCACTGGGGCCCGAACGGACTCGACGTATCGCCCCCGGGCCCATTGGCCACCGGCGACATCGGGACCGTCGACGACAACGGCTGGCTGACCGTCGTCGACCGCAAGAAGCTGGTGATCATCAGGGGCGGGGCCAACATCTATCCACTCGAGGTGGAACGCGCCATCGGCACCCACCCGGACGTCGAGCGCGTGGCGGTGTACCCGATACCGGATGACCGCCTGGGCCAGCGGGTCGCGGCCGTGGTGGAGAGCAAGCAGCCCACACTTGATTTCGACGCCCTCGCCGCCCATTGCCGCCGCGAGGTGTCGTCGTACAAGGTCCCCGAGACGTGGGCGCAGGTCACCGCATTGCCGGTGAATGCCATGGGTAAGGTGCAGCGCGCCGGCCTCGCCGAGTTCGTCGAAGAACAACGTATTGCCGGCGGGCAGGCCACATCGAAGGGAACGACCGCGTGACGGAGATGTTCGACCTCAAAGGCAAGGTGGCCATCGTGACCGGCGCATCGTCGGGACTCGGGGTCGCGGTCGCGCAGACCCTGGCCGACGCCGGCGCACGGGTTGCGGTGGTGGCCCGCCGCAAGGAAAAGCTGAGCGAAGTCGCCGAGCGCATCGACGGCCTGGCCGTTGCGTGCGATCTCTCGGACCTCGAGCAGGTCGGCACCATCGTGCCCACAGTCGTCGACGAACTCGGTCCACCGGACATCATCATCAACGCCGCCGGAAGCATGTTCACCGAGGAGAAGGCCGAGGTCGAGCCACTCGAGGCCATCCGGCAGACCCTCGGTTTGAACCTGATGGCCCCTTTTCTGCTGGCCCAAAGCGCCTTTCCCCACATGGTCGCGGCCGGCGGTGGTTCGATCGTGAACATCTCGTCGATCAGTGGACAGGTCGGGATCCCCGGGATCCCGCAGGCGTCCTACGCGGCGAGCAAGGCCGGCCTCTCCGGCCTGACGGTCGAGCTCGCGGTGCAATGGGCGAGGCACTCGATCCGGGTGAACACGGTGGCTCCGGGATTCTTCCGGAGCGAGATCACCACGCCGCTCTACACCAATGAGCGCTCGTCGGCGTACCTGCGCCGAAACACACCTCTACCGAAGGAAGGTTCCGCGCAAGACATAGTCGGCGCTGTGCTCTGGCTCGCCTCCGACGCCGGAAGTTACGTCACCGGTCAGACCATCAAGGTCGACGGCGGCTGGACGGCTCGCTGACGCATCCGCGGTCAGCAGTACCACTGCAAGCATTGCAATCCTTGTGAGGATTAACGTAATGTCGGCCACATTATTGCCCCGTTTTGGGGTGCAGAAAGGACTTCTTCACTCATGTTTTCGGCAGTTGTCATCGAAAAGGGCGAAGCAGGGCAATCGGTTGCCGTGCAGAACGTCGAGGAATCCGCACTTCCGGACGGAAACGTCCAGATCGACGTGGACTACTCCTCACTCAACTTCAAAGACGCCCTTGCCATCACCGGCAAGTCCCCGGTGGTCCGCAAGTTCCCGATGGTGCCCGGCATCGACCTCGCAGGCACCGTCACGGCCAGCTCGCACGGCGACTGGTCCGAAGGCGATCGGGTAGTCCTCAACGGCTGGGGCGTCGGTGAAACCCACTGGGGCGGCTTCGCCCAGCGCGCGAGCCTCAACGGCGACTGGCTGGTCCCGCTGCCCGCCGAGTTCACCGCGAAGCAGGCCATGGCGATCGGTACCGCCGGCTACACCGCCAGCCTCTGCGTCGAGGCCCTGGTCAACGCCGGCGTCCGCCCGGAGCAGGGCGAGATCCTCGTGACCGGAGCCACCGGCGGTGTCGGCAGCGTTGCGATCGCACTCCTGACCAAGGCCGGATTCACCGTGGCCGCATCCACCGGCAAGTCGTCCGAGGTCGAGTACCTCCAGAAGCTCGGTGCAACCACGGTCGTCGACCGCGCCGAACTGTCCGAAAAGGGCAAGCCGATGCAGAAAGAGCGCTGGGCGGGAGTTGTCGATTCCGTCGGTAGCTTCACCCTGGCCAACGCCTGCGCCCAGACCCGCTACGGCGGCACCGTCACTGCCTGCGGTCTCGCACAGGGCATGGACTTCCCCGCCTCGGTCGCGCCGTTCATCCTGCGTGGCGTGTCGCTCCTGGGCATCGACAGCGTGATGGCACCCAAGGATCGGCGGATCACCGCCTGGGCACGCCTGTCCCGCGACCTGGATCCGAGCGCCCTGGAATCGATCGCCACCGAGATCTCACTTGCAGAGTCGATCAATGCAGCCGATCAGCTGATGGACGGCACCGTCCGTGGCCGCATCGTCGTCGACGTCAATCGCTGAATTAGGAGCACACGCATGACCAGCAACGAAACAGAATCAGTCCAGATCGACCTCTCCGACGTCGACCACCGCGTGGGCAAGCCCATTGGCGGCGGGCAACTCTGGGATCCCTGCAGCACCTCCGACATCCGTCGGTGGGCCATGGCGATGGACAACCCGAATCCCCTGCACTGGGACGAAACGTTCGCAAAGAAAAGCCGATACGGCGGACTCATCGCACCGCAGTCGATCGCGGTGGGCCTGGACTACGGGCACGGAGCCGCGCCGGCATGTGTGGGACACATCCCGAACAGTCACCTGATCTTCGGCGGTGAAGAATGGTGGTTCTACGGAACGCCTGTGCGCCCCGGCGACAAACTGTTCCAGGAACGTCGCTTTCACGATTACAAGATCACCGAGACAAAGTTCGCCGGCCCGACCATGTTCTCCCGTGGCGACACCACCCACAAGAATCAGCATGGTGCGCTCGTCGCCCGGGAACGGTCGACCGCCATTCGCTACCTCTCCGAGGAAGCCACCAAGCGCGGCATGTACGACAGCCAGATCGGCTCGCTCAAGAAGTGGACCAAAGAAGAACTGGACGAGGTCGACAAGCTGCGCGATGACTGGCTGATGTCCAATCGAGAGGGCATCTCGCCGCGTTTCGAGGAGGTCAAGGTCGGCGACAAACTCCATCGTCGCGTTATCGGACCGCACAGCATCGCGAGCTTCACCACCGAGTACCGCGCCTTCCTGTTCAACATCTGGGGAACATTCGAATGGGTCGCGCCCGAAGGTGTCGACGATCCGTGGGTGTACCAGGATCCGGGCTGGATGGAAGGGTTCGGCTTCGACGAAGAGGGCGCCAAGATCGATCCGCGCAAGCGTGACGGTCTGTACGTCGGCCCTTCGCGCGGTCACATCGACAACGAGAAGGCGGGCGAGGTCGGCATGGCCCGCGCGTACGGCTACGGCGCCACGATGGGTGCCTGGTGCACCGACTTCCTGGCCAACTGGGCCGGCATCGACGGCATGGTCCGGCACACCAAGGCCGACTTCCGTGGTCCCGCCTTCGAGGGTGACGTCACCTACTTCGACGCCGAGGTCGTCGACAAGCAGGCCGAGTCCGAGTGGGGCGTGCCGCTCGTCCAGATCAAGCTGAAGCTCACCGACCAGAACGGCGTCACGCTGGTCACCTGCACGGCCGAAGTCGAGTTGCCACTCTAGCCACCCGGCAGATCCCGAGCGCCATCAGTCCCAGAGACCGCGAAAGGTCCGTTTCATGAGCACTCCCAAGGTTGACTCCCCTCCGACACCGCTGTCGGTCGTGTCGGGCCCGCCACTGGACGACGAACCCGGGCTCGGCACCCTCACGATGCCGGGGTTCCTGCGTGAGGTGACCACGCGGTTCAGCGACCGCGAGGCACTCGTCCTGCATACGCCGGAGGGGGTCATCCGCTGGAGTTACACAGAATTGTGGGAACGCGCTGTCGAGGTGGCCCGGGCGTTGCGCGCGACCGGACTCGGTAAAGACGGCCGAGTCGGCGTGCTCATGACGAACCGGCCCGAGTGGATCGCAGCAGTCTTCGGCACGTCACTTGCCGGAGGTGTTGCGGTCACACTCAGCACCTTCTCGACCCCGTCGGAGTTGGACTACCTCCTCGACGTCTCCGAGGTCTCGGTGCTGCTGTACGACCACAAGGTATTGAACAAGGACTTGACCGCAGTCCTGACCGACCTCGATCCCGAGATCGGTACCGCCGCACCCGGCACGCTGCAGTCGGCAAAGTATCCGTTCCTGCGACACCTCGCAGCGGTAGGGGGTCCGGGCGTCGGTGGCGAGGGCGTCGGGGCGATCGAGTCCTGGGATGTGTTCCTCGAACGTGGGCAATCCGAGCCACGAGAGCTGGTGGAGGCGACAGCCGCCGCGGTGAAGCCCAGCGACACCGCGGTGCTGTTCTTCTCCTCGGGAACGACCAGCAAGCCCAAGGGCATCTTCAGCGCTCATCGTGGAGTTTCCATTCAGCTGTGGCGCTTCTGCCAGATCTACAACTTCGGCCCGGACGACAACATCCGGTGCTGGAGCGCCAACGGATTCTTCTGGTCCGGAAATTTCGCCATGGCACTGGGCAATACGCTGGCCAGCGGTGGATCGCTCGTACTGCAGACGACCTTCGACGCCACCGAAGCGCTGGAGCTCATCGAATCCGAAAAGGTGAACTTCCCGTTCGCCTGGCCGCATCAATGGGCACAATTCGAATCGGCGCCCAACTGGGCCACAGCGGATCTGAGCAGTCTCCGCTTTGTCGACTATCGCACCCCCGTGGCCCGCCATCCGTCCGTCACCGCGGAATGGATCGAGCCCGGGTACGCCTACGGAAACACCGAAACCTTCACGATCTCAACGATTCTCCCGGCCAACACCACCGAGGAACAGGCCGGCGGCAGCAGTGGCAAACCGCTGTCCGGCATGACGGTGAAGATCGTGGACACGTTGACCGGTGACACCGTCCCGCTGGGCGAACGCGGTGAGATCTGCGTCAAGGGACCGACGTTGATGCTCGGATATCTCGGCACACCGCTGAGCGAGACCGTCGACGACGAAGGCTTCTTCGTCACCGGGGACGGCGGTTATCTCGACGCCGAAGGCCGTTTGTTCTGGGAAGGCCGCCTCACAGACATCATCAAGACCGGTGGCGCCAACGTGTCACCCCTCGAGGTCGATGAGGTACTGGTCGGACATCCCGGCGTCAAGGTCACGCGTACCGTCGGCGTGCCGCACGAGACACTCGGCGAAGTGGTTGTCGCGTGCATCGTTCCGCATGACAACGCACAGCTCGACCCCGAAGAGGTCCGCACGTTCGTCAAGGCCGAGCTGGCGAGTTACAAAGTGCCGCGCCATGTTTTGTTCTTCACCGACGACGAGGTCACTCTGACCGGCAGCGCGAAAATCAAGACCAGCGAGATCCGTGAACTCGCCACGAAGAGGCTCGCTCCCGCAACCCAGTAGCGAGATGTTCTGGGATGTGGTGTTCTGGCGGCCGAGACCTTCGGGTCGAGGCCGCCAGACCAGCAGACTATCGGTATCGGGCGGCCAGTCCTGCGCGATGCTGCGCGGGTGAACCGAATAGTGACCGATTCAAAATGGCGCGCTTGAGGTAGACGTGGATATTGCTCTCCCACGTGTAGCCCATACCGCCATGGAGTTGCATTGCTTTACCCGCCACATCCACAGCCATCGCTGATGTGAACGACTTGGCCATCGAAACCGCCACCGCGGCATCGGGTTGGTCGGCGGCCAGCGCACTGACAGCAGCATCAACGAGCTTCTGCGCGACCGTCACCTGGACGAGCATGTCGGCGCAGGCGTGCTTCACGGCCTGAAATGATCCGATCTTGCGGCCGAATTGTTCTCGTACACCGACATATTCGACCGTCAACCCCATCACGGCCTCACTGAGCCCGAGACTGTCGCAAGCTACTCCGAGTGCCGCGCGATCGTGAAGGTGCCGCAGCGCATCCGCGCCGTCCGACGCGAACCGCCACACCGATTCCACCGGCACCACCACGTCGTCGGCGATCACGCGACCGAAGCTGCGGGTGAGGTCGACAACCGGCTGATCAACAACCGTCAGTCCACTGGTGGTCGAATCGACGGCCACGATGACAATCCCACCGCCGACATCCTCTGCATCAAGCGCGGGAATGAGGAGGCGGTCGGCGCCGGGGGCACCCAGGACCAGGTCGGCGTCACCGCGCAGGTGCCATCCCGCCTCGTCGCGGGTGATGCGGAACGACGTCTGATCGATCTCGTCGAGGTTGCTCTCGCCTTCGACCACGACAATCGGGACGGAACCACCGGATACGGTGTCCCGCAACAGTTCATCGCGGGCCGGAGACGACGCCAGCGATTCCAGCAGTCCCAGGCTCAGTGTTGCCACGGCCGGGTAAGGGCCGGTTGTCAGGGCTCGCCCGGCTTCTCGCAGGACGACGGCCGTCTCGGCGAAAGTCGCGGCGGCGCCGTCGAATTCCTCTGCTGCTTCCAGTCCGAGCCATCCGGATCCGGCGACCTGCTGCCAATCGACCGGGGTACCGACGTCTACTTTGGCAAGCAGGTCACGTGCGACCGCACGAAGTTCCCCATGCAACTCGGAGAGATCGTGCAGTTCGGAGAGGTTGTCAGTCGACATCAGGCTCCCGCCGGTTCTCGCGGCAGACCGAGGCCCCGCTCGCCGATGATGTTGCGTTGTATCTCGCTGGTGCCACCCGGGATGGTCCATTCCCACGATCCGATGAAATCCAGGACCCAGGAACCGGATTCCCATCCACTCGACAGTGGTTTACGCAGGTCGGTCTGAGCGGACAGCCCGGCGACCTCGGCACCGAAGTCGGTCAGTTGTTGCAGCAATTCGCTGTAGAACAGCTTCACGATCGAGGCATCCGCCGGCCCGGAGTCGTCGTTGGTCGCAAAGTCGGAGCAGAGCAGCCGCAGGCCGTCGATCTGAATCTCCAACTCCGCGAGCCGATCTGCCACCCGCGAATTTTCGAGCGGCACAGAGCCATTCCGGCGGGGTTTCGAGCATTCTTCGACCAGCCACCGAAAACCACCGTGCGCCAGGCGTTCCGACAGTTCCAGCATCGTCATCCCGCGTTCGGCGCCGAGTGTCTCCTGGGCCACCTGCCAGCCGGCGTTCTCCGGACCGACGAGATTCTCGGCCGGGATCACCACGTCGTTGAGGAAGATCTCGCAGAAGTGCGACTCGCCGGTCGCCTGCCGGATGGGCCGGACGTCGATACCTGGGGTCTGCATGTCGAGCAGGAAGTACGAGATCCCGCGCCGTTTGGGCGCATCCGGATCCGTTCGCGCCAACAGCAGGCACCAGTCGGCGTGCAGAGCGCCACTGGCCCAGAGTTTCTGGCCGTTGACGATGTACGTGTCACCGTTCTTGCGCGCAGATGTCTTGAGAGCAGCCATGTCCGAACCCGCGCCGGGTTCGGAGAATCCCTGACACCAGATCTCACCGTCGAGGATCGCCGGGAGGTGGCGTTCGCGTTGCTTCTGCGTCCCGGCGGCCAGCAGCGTGGATGCCGCGTGGTGAATCGAGACGAATGGCAACACCAGTCGCGGTGCGTCGTGGGCGGCGAGTTCTTGGTAGAGCACCACTTGTTGCTCGACCGTCATGCCGCCACCCCACGCGGCCGGCCAGTGCGGAACGGCATATCCGGCTTGGCGGAGTTCGGCGAACCAGTTCTTCTGGAAGCGGACGAACTCCTCGTCCGACACCCCGGTCTGCGCCGATCGCCAGTCCGCCGGAATGTTGTTCACACACCAATCCCGGACCGTCGCACGGAAGTCACTGAGCTCTTCTGACATCAGGAGCGAGCCCGTTCCACCAGCGCCAGAAGGCGTTTGCGGTGTTCCTCGGACTGCATCGTGACAACCTCAGCGGCGAATCCGGCCTGCAATGGGCCGGCGAGGGCCTGACTCAGATGCATGTTGACGATGCGTTTGGTGCTCTGCAACGCCTCGCGGGGTTGCGCGGCGAGACGCTGCGCCAGTTGCTGCGCCTGGTCGCCCAGGTCATCGGGGGTACAGACACGTGTTGCCAGACCCAACTCGACAGCAGTTGCTGCCGGGATCCGGTCACCGGTGTACAGGTACTCCCGCGACCTCAGGATCGGCGTCAGCAACGGCCAGAACGCCGCTCCGCCATCACCGGCGGCCAAACCGACTGCCACGTGAGGATCGGCCAGATAGGCCTTCTCCGAGATCAGCACCATGTCGCAGAGCACCGCGATACTGCAGCCGAGACCGACCGCCGGGCCGTTCACGGCAGCGATGATCGGCAGCGGGAACCGCAGCATCTCGTCGATGATCTCGGCGCCTTCGCGAATGCTCTCGTCGCGGCCGGCCGGGTCGTCGAGGAATGAGGTGATCCAGTTCAGATCTCCGCCGGCACTGAATGCCCGACCCGACCCGGTGAGGATCACCACTGCGGCGTCGCGGTCGGCAGCGATCTGCCGCCAGACGTTGGCCAGAGCCCAGTGCAGGTTCTTGTTGACCGCACCGAGGTCGTCGGGCCGATTGATGGTCACCGTGCGGATGGGTCCGTCACTGGTCACCGTCAGTTCGTCGGGAAGATCGTATTTCACTGGTTCCCCACTGGTTGTCATTGAACGATCGCCGCCGGTTCGGGCATCGCGACAGATGTGTTGCCGAAGAGTCCGGTCAGGCCCTTTCGACTCACGCGCGAGCTCAGGGCCGCGCCGGTCGCCGAAAGTCCCAGCGGGAGTCGTCGCAACGGCAGGCTGTAGCGCGAGAGCCACGAGAGTGTGGTCTCGTCGCAGAAACCGGTGGCCCCATGGAGCTGGTGGGCAACCCGGAACACGACATCGGCCGCCTCCACGGCTGCCAACCGCAACGCCAATGCGTCGTCCACGGCCTCGTCCAGGCCTGCCTCGATGCTCCACAACGCGTACTTGGCGAGGATCTCCATGCCACTGCGCTCGACCTCGGCGTCGGTGAGCTGGAACTGGACACCCTGTAGCCGCGCCAGCGGGCGGCCGAACTGTTCGCGCATGAGTACGTGCGCGCGGGTGAGTTCGAGGGCACGGTCGAGCATTCCCAGCAACGTCCAGCACGGCAGAACCAGCCCGAGGGCGAGATCCTTGGCGCCGTCGTTGTCGATCGATGCGAGCTCGAGGGGCGCGACAAACGCCGATGTACGCGGGGACGAAATCGCCGGCAGCACGGTGACCGAGCTGCGAAGGCCGCTCAATGCAACCGCAGACCATCGCAAATCGAGGTCGGCGATGGCAGCTGCGGGGCCGTGGTCGGCGACGACCACCAATCCGTCGACGTCGAGGTCGACGGGCTTGGAGAGACGTTCTGCAACCGGGTACGGGATGCCCCAGTAACCGGCGCTGCGGCACAACGCAGCCGCTGCCTCGAGTTCATCATCGTCGCCACGGGGATTGAGGTCCCAGGCGCCGAGGCCGGCGAACACCGGTTCCAGCGCACGATCACGTCCGGCCGGATCGACTTCCGCCACTTCGAGGAGCCGGTCACCGCCGGCCGATTCGAATGCCCGCAGTGCCGTCGTTCCGTATTCGATGGCCTCTGGGCTCAGTTCGATGTTCATGACGCCGCCAGCAGGTTGCGAGCCAGTAGAATTTTCTGCATTTCGATGCTCCCCGATGAGACCGTTGCCGCCTGCGAGTAGCCCCAGTGCGCCTGGACGTCGAGCCGGAATCCTTCTGCCGCCTCACCCGTCATCGGGGCGTAGGTGGCGATCTCCGCCAGGACGCTGGCGCTGGCCTGGTCGAGTGTTGTCACCGCGATCCGGTAGAGGGCGGCGTCGGCCGGCTGTACCTGCCCCTGGCTCTGCATCGACACGACCCGATACGCGAGCAACCTTGCCCGACGGCAGTGCACCAGCATCCGGGCCCACCGTGCGAGGAGTTCGGCGGGCAGATTCTCCCACTCGTCGCCCAGGACCTCCGGCGCCTCTTGCAGAAGCTTCTCGCACCGGGCGTAGCGGGCGATTCCCACGCGCTCGAATGCGAGTACTTCTTGGACGACCTTCCATCCCTCGTCGACGGTTCCGAGAACATGCGCCTGCGTCACCTTGAGGTCGTTGAAAAAGACCTCGTTGAGGTGATGGGGACCAAGCATCGCGCGGATGGGCCTCACCTCGATGGCCGGATCGGACATCGGAACCAGGAAGACCGTGAGCCCGTGTTGCTTGCGCTCCCCCGATGAGGTGCGGGCGAGAAGGAAACACCACTGGGCCATCGTCGCGTACGAGGTCCAGATCTTCTGCCCGGAAATGCTCCAGCCGTCACCCTCACGCCGCGCTGCGGTGCGCAGAGACGCCAGGTCAGAGCCCGATCCGGGCTCACTGAAGCCCTGGCACCAGATCACCTCGCCGCGCGTTATCGGCGGGAGGTGCAACTGCTGCTGCGCTTCTGTCCCGTGCCGCATGATCGTCGGCCCGACCCAGTTCACGCCCATGTACTGGGCGCCCCGCGGCTCGTGATGTGCCCACATCTCCTCGCGGACCACTGTCTGTTCCCAAACCGAGGCACCACGTCCGCCGAACTCTTCGGGCCAGGCCAGACAGAGCAGATCGCGCTCTGCGAGGAACCGACAGAATGCCTGGGCGGTTTCGAGGTCGCCCGGATCATCGGTGAACGCGCCCCGGAACTCTGCCGGGACATTGTCCTTGATCAGCCGGCGAAGGTCCTCGCGGAGCACATTCGCCGGCTCACCCAACGTGAAGTCCATACATGCACGGTAACTCAATCCTCACAAGGATTGGAATACTTGAATGGTAAGTCTCGTCAGATTAAGATGGCCGAGTGAATATAAGGTGGCGAGCGTGACAACAGTCCCGAATCGACGGGTGCCTCAGCGCCGGATCGCCGAAACCGTGGCCGACGAGCTGCGGGACAACATCCTGGGCGACGACCACTACCGTCTCCCCACCCAGGAACAACTGGTCAAGGATTTCGGCGTCAGCTACCCCTCGATCCGCGAAGCCCTGCGCATCCTGGAGACCGAAGGCCTGGTCACGGTCCGTCGCGGCAACATCGGCGGCGCGGACGTCCACCGCCCCGACGAGACGTCGGCCGCCTACCATCTGGGCCTCTCCCTGCAGGCCGGCCGCGTCACCCTCAGGGACCTCGCAGCCGGACTGCAGATGCTCGAGCCCATGTGTGCCGCCGAGTGCGCCAAACGCGAAGACCGCCTCGAAGTTGTGGTCCCGGCCCTGCAGAAGACCATCGACGACTCCGTCGACCACATCGCCAACGGCGTCGATTTCACCCATTCCGCCCGCGACTTCCACGACCTGGTCGTGTCGTTCACACCCAACGCGACCATCCGTTACGCCGTGGGCAGCTACGTCGCACTGTGGTCGGCACAGGAAGAGGCCTGGGCAGAAGCCCGCACGCGGCATGGTGAGTACCCGTCGCAGCTCGAGGCCGAAGGTGCGGTCCACGCCCATCACCGGCTCGTCGAGGAAATCGCCGCCGGCCGGGCCGAAGAAGCCGAACGTCTGGCCCGCGCCCACCTGGCCGCGACGCAGGCACTCGTGCTCGAACGCTACGGCGACCGCGTAGTCAACGCTTCGGCAGCGATGTCGCGCCAGACGATCCAGTCCAGCCGACGAGCCCGCAGGTAGCCCACTCCCGCCCCTGCCCCGTCGAGCGGGCCGAACCGACCGTCGAGCGGGCCGAACCGACCGTCGAGCGGGCCGAAAACGCCTCGGCCCCTGCACCTTTGGCACGGTCGACGGTAACGAGGGCACGCTCGGCGGTAACGAGGGCACGCTCGGCGATCGCGGGTCAGTTCGTGACCACCGCCGCCGACACCGTGTCGAGTCGACGTAGTTCGGCATCTGACAGTTCCAGGTCGATCGAGGCCATCAGAGCATCCAATTGCCCGGGTATGCGGGCGCTGGCGATGGGTGCGACAACCGTCGATTGTTGCCGCGTCCAGGCCAGAGCGACCGTGGCGATCTCCACGTCGTGCGCTGCCGCGATGACCGCCAGTTCGTCGACAACGGCCAGACCTTCGGGGGAAAAGTAGCCGTCGACGATCCGCTTGCGCGCGGCACCGTCGACGTCGGCCTGCGTTCGGTACTTGCCGGTGAGGAAGCCACTGGCGAGTGCCCAGTACGGCATCACACCGAGATCGAAGTTCTCGGCTTGCGGACGCAGGGTCGATTCGAAGGGTTCCCGGGCCACCAGACTGTAGTGCGGTTGCAGGGCAACCGGTTTGGCAAATCCATTGGCTTCACAAATCGCCAACCACTCGGAGATGCGTTCGGGTGAATAGTTCGAGATCCCGAGGTATCGCACCTTGCCCGTGCGAACCAATGAGTCGAACGCACCCAGGGTGTCTTCCAGCGGTACGTCCGGATCGTCGTAGTGCGCGTAGTAGAGGTCGATGTGATCGGTGTGCAGTCGTTGCAGGGACGCCTCGGCGGCCTTGGCGATGTTGTCGGGTGCGAGTCCCAGAAAGTCCGGATGCCGGCTCACCTTTGTGGCCAGGACGACGTCATCGCGCCCACCACGGGCGGTCAGCCATTGCCCGAGAATGGTTTCCGACTCACCTCCCGAATTGCCCGGGATCGATGCCATGTAGCTGTCGGAGGTGTCGATGAAGTTGCCGCCGGCCGAGATGAACGCGTCGAGGACGGCAAACGACGTGTCCCGATCGCTGGTCCAGCCAAAAGTGTTGCCGCCCAGGTTCAGCGGGAGTACATCGAGATCAGACCGCCCGATCCGGGTCATTTGCTCCTCCTCACCTTCTTCACAATCCACAGGAGGATGACCGAGCCGAGCAAGGCCGTAAAGAAGGTGAACCACCATCCACCACTTGCGGTGTCGAAGGCGAAGCTCAGAATGAACCCACCCAGAAACGCCCCGATCACACCGACAACGATGTTGAGCAGGATGCCCATCTGCTTGTCCGTGCCCATGAACTTGCTTGCCAGCCATCCGGCGAGACCGCCGATGATGATGTAACCGATCACGCCAACCGATGTCGTAGTGGTCGACCGCTCGGCGAGGATCTCAACCGCTTGATACGTGGTACTCACTTCGTGTTCCTAACGTCGGGTGGACCCATTCGGCGTCTGCCACCGCCATTCTCAGGCTCGTCAGCAGTAGATACCCGTGTCCACAATTCTACAAACCCTGGACTGAGGATGAGTACCAGTCATTGCGGGCATCACCTCCCCAGGGCGACCAGATTGTCCACGGACCTGCGAACATCCGAATCGATGACCCTCGCAACAAGATTGCCTACGGGCCCGTTCAGCACGCCGCCGCTCAGGGTTGCGGTGAGGTCGAATACCGAACCGTCTCCGTCGGGAGTCACCTTCAGTTCGATGTCGATGTGTACACCGCCCCGTCCGCGGCCCGAGAGCTCGAGGAGCTGAGGCTTCTCGTACCGCGTCACAGTCCAGTGGATCGTGTTGCGGAAACCTTTGACCTTGATCAGCGATGAGACCTCGGTACCCAACTCGACCTGAGCTGGGAGCGGGCTCTTCCAGCCCGCGAAGATCGTCATCCACTCGCCGAATCGGTTCAGGTCCGACGCCATCTCCCAGGCCGCGTCGGGCCGTAGATTGGACCGTACCGAAACATCCACACCTGCCATACAAACCCCTCCATCAGTCTTGTCGCCCCGAAGACGGGACATCCGGTCAAAAGAGTTGCGGTAGAACCAGAACCATGACAATAGTCCACGCGACGTGGGTGAACGCGGGCGCCAACACACCGGCCGTTGCACGACGTTCGAGTGCACAGACCAGACCCAGCAGGATCGCGGCGAACCCCAACATCGGATTGCCGCTGGCCAGTGTGGCGATCACATAGATGATCGTCGAGAAGATCACCGGCGCATGACCTCGAAGTGCGCTGTAGACCGCGCCGCGGAAGAACATCTCCTCCGCGACGCCGTTGACGATCGCGGTGGACAGCACCAGGAACAGACCGCCGGTGTCCGCGTGGTCGAGAACTTCGGCGATGAAGTCGCGTACGGGCGGGATCTCCCTGGCGACAAGGCCACCGACCACGAAGATCACCCCGAGGAGCGCACCGACCACCACGCCGATCCACACGGCACGTACCGGACCACCTCGAGGAGGCGGGAACGAGCCGAGCGGCAACGGCCCCGACAACAACGCCCCGGCCGCCCACACCGCGGCGAGCGCAAACGTCATGGGGTAGAACGAGGAATCCCCGGGCTCGATGGACAGCGACATACCGAGCATCACGCTGCCCGCGATCAGCACGACAACGACGACCACGCGCCGCCGTATCATCGCCGGCCGCGACTCCGGAGGTTCGGAATCGTCTTGGACTGTGCCCAGCAGGAATTCGAGTCTCTCAGGCAGTGTGATCAAAATATGCCCCACAACTTGTACAGACCGGTGGTGGCAACAGCCGCGCCCACCACGGAACGCACCGGCTTCACCACACGGTTCCGGACGCCACGTTTAACACGCATGAGATCTCCCCCGGCCCAGGAAGGATCGGTATCGGCGAGATGGTGGATGTCGGCCAATTCGTCCACCGGCTTCGGCATCGGGCTGTCGACCGAGCGCCGCACCGCTTCCCGAATCGTCAAGAGGCCTCCAGGCGGATCAGGGACGTGGTCGCGGATCGTATTCTCGGAGGCCGTCATCGGATGGTCCAGCGACCGCACCAGATCAGAGGCGAGACCGCTGGGTATCGGCACCACCAGCCCGCTGAGAAAGCCGGCCAGCCGAACGTCGATGCCGGGCAACACCACACCGATCCGCGGCGACCGGCTCGCGCGGAGATATGCAAACAGCAAGGAGCTGTAGGACGAGGTCTCCGTGCCCGCGATGTCGTAATACCCCGGTGGCACGGTTTCAAACGCGGCCGCTGCGAGATAGTGGATCGCGTCGCGCACCGAGATGGGATCCATCGGATTGTCGATCCACGACGGCAGCGGAATCACCGCGAGCCGGTCGGACATGTACCGCACCATCTCGAACGACGTCGAACCCGCACCGATCACCACCGCGGCACGCAGCCAAACCAGTTCAGGGCCGCCGTCGGTGTCCAGTGCCCGGCCCACCTCCGAGCGGCTCTCGAGATGCTCCGAGAGTTCACCGTCGTGCGGAACGAATCCACCGAGGTAGACGATGCGCCCTACCTGGTGATCACGCGCCGCGCGAGCGACATTCTGTGCCGCGACCTCATCGTCCCTGCGGAAATTCTTCTGGCCGATGGCATGGACCAGGTAGTACACAACGTCGAGCGGTCCGGCCGCGCTCAGGCCGGCGCGCACCGAATCGATGTCCATCGCATCGAGTTCCACGGTCGAAACGTCGGCGAACCAACCGAACTGCCTCAGTCTGTTGGGATTCCGCGACGCAGCGACCACGTCGTGGCCGTCGGCCAGCAGTTTTGTGACCAGTCGGGCCCCGATGTAGCCGGTGGCTCCCAGTACAAGTATTCGCATGTGTCGGCCGTTCGTTGGATCTGCGGTTCACCAATGTGCGGGCCCCGAGACTGGAGCGGTGTCACCACCTACCTTCATGCTTAGCATCCGGGTGCACGATGTGCAGTGTGCTCCGGTCCGTCAGGTTCCAAACCTGCGCCACCGCCGCCACTCGAGCCGGTAGCGCAAATCAAACGACAACTTGGACAACCCGCGCTCGAAACGGTTCGAGCGGCCGGCCAAACGCCGCTGATAGGCGTGCCACGCATACGAGCGCGTCACCGGCGGCCACAATTCCGTGGCAATCGCGCTGTATTCCCCGTGGAGACTGTTGGAATCATCTGCTCCACAGTCTATTTCATGATTCGCGCGACGGACTGCCTCGGCGGCCTGCGCTTTCCTGCTCACGACTTCCATGTCAGCGATCTCGGGGACCGCTGATCCCTCTTCCTCGAAGAAGGTCTGGAATGCACGACGGCGCTCGCGGAGATCGGTGATTTCGCCTTTGAAGTCGGTCAGGTGCATGTTCTCGCCATGGACCCGGTAGAACGCCTGGTCACTGCCGTTGACCCGGCCCACCGATCCGCGCAGCGCCGCGTGCATCCAGATCTTGAAATCCGCCGCGTGCGGGTGTGCGGGATCGAACCCCCCGAGTTCGTCCATCACGGTACGGCGCATCACTACCTCAGGACTCACCACGAGTCCTGTTCCGCGCTGACAGATCCGTTTGATCCACTCGTGTCCCGACCACACGGTCCAACTGCGGACAGTGCTGGTCACCGGTGGTGGCGTGTCCTCGAAGTACTGCGGAAACCCGTACACAAACGCCACATCCGGCCGCGCCTCCAGTAGCGCGACCGCACGGGTCAGCGCACCATCGGGCAACAGGTCGTCGGCGGAGAGCAGCACAACATACGTCCCTCGTGCCAGCCGGAGTCCGTCGTTGTACGTGGCAATGTGGCCGCGGTTCGTTTCGTGGACCAAGACACTCACCCGCGGGTCGGCGGCCGCCAAAGATTCTGCGACAGCCGCACTGTCGTCGGGTGACGCGTCGTCGACTATCAGGACATCGACGTCGATACCGGGTTGGTCCAGCGCGGACTTCACCGCGCCCGGCAGGTACTTTCCATATTTGTAACAGGGAATGACAACCGACACCGTGGGCGACGCCGTCAGCGGTGTGGGCTTCAGACGCTCCGCCATGCAGCCGGCTCCCATCACACTGGTCACGAAATCCCACAACGCAGAGCGGGCCATCAGGTCATCGGTCCAAATGCTACAAGACCAGACCGGGAGATGGTTGGTGGACAGCACCTTCCGGAGACCGGGATCTGGTGCAAAACACTCCAGGCACCGAACGCGATGGGCGTTCGGTGCCTGGAGTGAATTGCTTGCTGGTCAGTGCGCCAGCGCTTTTGCCTTCAACTGCTCGAACTCGCCCTGATTGATGGTGCCCGCGTCCAGCAACGCCTTTGCGGACGCGATCTGATCTGCAGGCGCCGCACTTCCGGCGGTTTCCTTGATGTAGGCGTCGGTCTGCTGCTTTGCCTGGACCTGGGCTTCGAGTGCCCGCTCAGACATTCCACGACCGCGTGCGATGAGATAGACGAAGAGGGTTATGTATGGCAACAGGACCAGGAAGAAGATCCATACCGCCTTGAACCAGCCCGACGTCTTGTGGTCACGAAACAGATCTATCAATACGTAGAACAGGATCATCAAATACGCGATGAAAGCGAAGATCACCAGCGTGTACCAGATGAAGTCCCAGAATGAATCCCACATGTCCTGACCGCTCCTTGCTCGGCGAATCGCCGCCTATCGGCGACCACATTAATCATCGCATGCCGGGTCACAGAATCCCTACAATCCCGCTACCGGTTTCGCGCCCAGTTCGCGGTTTTGCACGAGAATTTGTGACCTAGATGCACAAATCGGTCATCTCGTGGTCGAAATACCACCGTCGACGGGGATCACCGCACCGGTCAGATAGCCGCCGGCCCGACTGGTCAGATAGACAACGGCACCGACCATGTCGTCGGGCCGACCGATACGACCGAGCGGTGTACCCGCCTCGATGTCGTCGCGCCGCTGCGCCAGCATCGCCCGCATCATCCGCGACTCGAAAGGCCCTGGTGCGATGGCATTCACGGTGATGTTCCGGGAGGCGAGGTGACCGGCCAGGTGACGGGTGAGCTGATGCACCGCGGCCTTGCTGGCCGTGTACGAATACGACGGGGTCTCCGGTACCCGAAGCCCATCGATGCTGCCGATCATGATGATCCGCGAAGGGTCGTCCGGCGTGGCCGATTCACCCAGCGCCGGTAGCAACGCCTGCGTCAGGAGGAACGGCGCCCGCACATTGAGGTCGAGCACCTTGTCGAAGGCAGAGGCGGGGAAGTCATCGACCGGGGCACCCCAGGTGGCTCCGGCGTTGTTCACCAGGATGTCCAGCGAGTCGACTTTTTCGAGCACGTCCTGCGCCAGCTTGGTGCAACCGTCCGGCGTCGACAGGTCTGCCCCGATCGCGGTGAGCCCGTCCGCCGACGCCTTCTCGAGTGAGTCGGCCTTGCGTCCGGCGATCACCACCTTGACCCCCCGCGCCTGGAGTCCGTGGGCAATCATCGCTCCGATCCCGCTGGTGCCCCCGGTGATCAGAGCAGTCTTTCCGCTGATGTCGAACAGATCGTGAGCCATGGTCTGTTGATATCAACTACCACCCGAGTCAGGTGCGGGAATCAGGAATGCGCACCGACCCCGCCGCGTACCGAGTCATCGATGGTGGAGTTGACGCCGCCGACCCGGTAGGTGGCGCCGCGGTGGTAGTCGGGCAACAGATCACCCTTGCCGAACAGCTTGTGCCGCAACGTACCCGGCACATAGTCACGGTCGTAGGCACCCCGGGCTTCCAGCGCCGGGACCACATGGTCGACGACGTCGGTGAACGTACCCGGTGTCACGGCGTAGGCGAGGTTGAATCCGTCGACATCGGTGAACTCGGCCCATTCGAGCAACTGGTCGGCGATGCTTTCACCCGACCCGACCAGCACGGGACCCATGCCACCGATTCCGCCCCAGGCCGCGATGTCGCGGACAGTCCACTCTTTGCGATCACCGGACGCCTGACTGAAAGCGGCCACCGCAGACTGGATTGCGTTGCTGTGCACGTTGCCGATCGGTTCGTCGAGGTCGTACTCCGACAGGTCGATTCCCATCCAGCCCGACATGAACACCAGGGCGCCCTCGGCACTGGCGTAGCGCTGGTATTCCTCCGCCTTGGCCTGTGCGGCTTCCTCGGTCTCGTCGGTGATGATGGTGAGCAGCGTGTAGATGCGAGCATCGTAGGCGTCGCGGCCGGCGGCGACGAGCTCTTGCCGGATGTTCGTAACCAGGTTGCGCAGAAGCTCTTTGGTGGGTGCGCCGACAAAAACCGCCTCGGCGTTCTCGGCGGCGAACCTCACGCCGCGTGGCGAGGCCCCGGCCTGGTAGATCACGGGCGATCCCTGCGGTGACGGTTCCGAGAGATGGATGCCCGGCACACTGAAATGCTCACCGCGATGGCCGATGTGGTGAACCTTGGCGGGATCGGCGAACACTCCGTGGTCCTTGTCGCGACGGACCGCGTCCCGCTCCCAGGAGCCTTCCCACAACTTGTAGAGCACTTCGAGGTACTCGTCGGCATGGTCGTAGCGGGCATCGTGCTCGAGCTGGTCGACCTCGCCCATGTTCCGGGCCGCCGAGGGCAGATAGCCGGTGACCACGTTCCAGCCGATCCGGCCGCGGGTCAGGTGATCGAGGGTCGAGAGCCGGCGCGCAAACGGGTACGGATGCTCGAATCCGGTGCCCGCGGTGATGCCGAAGCCGAGATGCTCGGTGGCGTGGGCCATCGCCGAGACCAGGAGCAGCGGATCGGCGACCGGGATCTGGGCACCCTGACGGATCGCGGCCTCGTCGGTCCCCGCGAACACGTCGTAGGTACCGAGGACATCAGCGATGAACAGTCCGTCAAAACCGCCCGTCTCCAGGACTTTCGCCAGGTCGACCCAGTAGTCGAGGGTGTTGTAGTCCCAGGACCGGTCCTGCGGATGACGCCACAGGCCGGGCGATTGATGGGCGACGCAGTTCATGTCGAACGCGTTGAACCGGATCTTGCGGGACATCAGGTAACGACCTCTCGACGAAGGCAAACAACCGAAGTCGGCTGGTTCGAGTTTCCAGCGCCGGCCCGGCACCGAAAACACTTACACCCACACTGACCCCAACACCGCGCTAGATTTGACGAGGTGACCTCAGGCTCGCTCGATCCCGCCGCTCTTGATCCCAATGACCGTCTGACGCCGGCGATAGTGCTGGCCACCACCGAAACCTCGCGGAACACCGTCATCGACGAGATCCGCAGTCGCTATGGCCGCGATTACACCGTCAAATACGCCGACACCGGCGAGGCCTGTCTCGATATCGTCAAAGCGCTTGTGGAACACAGTGTTCCAATCGCCCTGATCCTTGTCGAACTCGAGGAGCTCGGCCGGTGGGAGGGCTCAGACCTGCTCCAGAAGTTGCGGTTTGTCGTCCCCACCGCACGCCGGATCGCCCTCGTCCCGGCGCTTCGGTTCGGAACCTCGTACGACGAACTGCGAACCGGCATCGCCGAAGGTCGCTTCGACACCTATCTCGGCATCCCCCGCGGTCAGCGCGACGAGGAGTTCCACACGGCCATCGTCGAATACCTGTCGGACTGGGGCTGGTCGGTCGCCACACCCGAGGTGGCGTTCATGCAGATCGTCGCCGACGGACCATCACCCGAACTCGCCGAGATCCGCGACTTCCTCGACCGGATGGGCATGCCCGTACAGATTCATCACCCGGAATCCCGGGAGGGCCGGGACATCCTCGAATCGGTGACCGGCGACTCCGACCTGCCGCTCCTCTACCACCCGGGCAAACCGCCACTATCGCGGCCGACCGTCAGCGAGGTCGCCGCCCGCATCTACGGAACCCCCGACGACATCCCCGAAGGCACCGTCGCCGACCTGTTGGTGATCGGCTCGGGCCCCGCCGGTCTGGCCGCTGCGGTATACGGCGCCTCGGAAGGTCTGTCCACCACTGTCATCGAGGAGGGAGCCGTGGGCGGGCAGGCCGGAACCAGCTCGATGATCCGCAACTATCTCGGATTCCCGCGCGGGATCTCGGGGATGCGCCTGGCGCAACGTGCCCGGATCCAGGCCAGCCGTTTCGGCGCGCAGTTCTACTGCGGTCGCGGTGTCACGCACATCGACATCGACTCGCAATTCGACCACCACCACGTCCACGTCGGTGAAGCCCGTATCTGTGCCCGCACGATCGTCATCGCCACCGGTGTCGCCTACCGTCGCTTCGGCATCCGGGGATGCGAAGACCTCGTCGGGTCGGGTGTCTACTACGGTGCCGCCACCAGCGCCGCCCGCGAGATGGCGGGCCGCGACGTCGTGGTGGTCGGTGGCGGCAACTCAGCCGGACAGGCGGCGATGCACCTGTCGCGGTTCGCCCGATCGGTCACCATCGCGATCCGCCGCGAATCGCTCACGGAAACCATGTCGGATTACCTGATCCGAGAGATCGACGCGAGCCCCTGCATCACGGTGGCCGGGCACACCGAAGTGGTCGACGGAGGCGGCGAAGGTCATCTGGAATGGCTGGAACTGTGCAACAACCGGACGGGATCGTCGCAGCGGATCGCCGCGTCGGGTCTGTTCCTGCTCCTGGGTGCGGCGCCCACCTGCGATTGGATTCCCCACCAGGTCAAGCGAGACGAACACGGCTTCCTGCTGACCGGGCGATCCATCCCGAAGGACAAGTGGCGCGACGGGTTACCGCCGGCATTCCTCGAGACGACGGTGCCGGGGATCTTTGCCGTCGGTGACGTCCGGAGCGGATCGATGAAGCGCGTAGCAGCGGCGAGTGGAGAAGGTGCTTCCGCCGTTCCTCTGGTCCACGAACGGCTACAACAGGTCCGCCTGGAGAACCTGCCGCCCGCACACTAGATCATTCCAGGCGATAGACACGTCGGGCGTTGTCGCGGAACACCTTTCGGAGCAGACTGCCGCCATAGGGCTCCAGGATCTCCAACTGACTTCCGACGATCATCGGCAGCGTCGCGTTCGGCTTGTCGGCCGGGAAGTTGGAGCCGAACATCAATCGATCAGGCCCGAAGGCCTTCACCGCATGCTCGATCAGCGGCCCGGTCATGTTGGTCAGAGTCTGTTGCGTTCCGATGTTCCCGGAACGCTGATGGCCGTAGCCCAGCAACGGAAACGCAACGCCCGATAGCTTGGCGACCACATTGCGGCACTGCGCCAATGCAGAGATGTCCTCACGCCACGCCCGCATGAGTTCATGGCGCTGCGCTGCAGTACTGCCGGTCGTCTGCCCCATCGGACCGAACAATCCGACCGGGGTTCCCAGATGGTCGAGGACGATCGTGGTGTCCGGATATTCACGCGCCAACGCCCGCACCTCGCGAAGCTGGTGCGAATACACCCATGCCTCAAAAACCAGGTCTCGCTCCGCGATCGCGGAGAACCCGGACAGGAATTCCGGGTCCGCCAGCACGCCCGCGCGGTCGGCCCAGCTACGCACCTGGGGATCTGGATGCCACGCAGAGGCACAACGAATACCGCGAACCTTGTCGCTGACGTCGAGGTGCATGTCGATCAGCTGGCCGAACTTCGGATTGCGCGGGTCACCTCGGGCCACGATCGCAGCCAGGTCGGGTGCGTCATTCTTTCCGAACGGAAGGTTTGTCACCCAACGGGTTTCATCGGCAGAGCCGAGCGGATCATCGGAACTCCAGTCGGTCTCGACGTACACCACGGATTCGACCGGCACACCGCTGACCGCCACTGCACCGGCTGCGTCGGAGTAATAGTTCCTCGGCAGGTACGACCGAGCCACTATTCGCGGATCGAGGATGAGCTCTCGATCGCGCTGCGCCACCGCATACCGGAAGATGGCTTTACCGAGCACCGGGGCCGCTCGGTAGAGGCGGCCTCGCCGTGAGGCCTTCCACGGAGAATGCATCGGATCCCACTGGTGGATGTGCGTGTCGATGATCCCCGGAATGACTCGTGCCAGCAGGCCTGAATCAGCGGCGGCGGATTCGCGCGCGCGTGCCCCGGACCATTCACCCGGCCCGGCGAGCGAACCCTCGCGCGCATAATTACTGGCGCGCCCCTCTGCCATGAGTTG
Organism: Williamsia faeni; assembly: GCA_003202005.1. Lineage (GTDB taxonomy): Bacteria > Actinomycetota > Actinomycetes > Mycobacteriales > Mycobacteriaceae > Williamsia > Williamsia faeni. Next base: position 594,804 of record QJJF01000001.1, read on the forward strand.
ACTGTACCCAGCCGACTGCGCTCGCCTGATCGTAAGTGGCCGGAAAACACAATAAACTGTCGCAGGGTGACGAGGTCGACAAGTTTCGCTCGATGGGTGCACATTTTGCGCAACCATCGGAACATGCCTCTCACCTGGCATTATCGGTAGATCAACGGAGAGGCCGGGCTATAGCGTGGGTACTCATACGCGGCACGTGCTGGTGCAGGTGCGCGATGTGCTGGCCCGGGATCCCGACCGATTCACCGCTAATTTCTACATCCGGTTATTCGCAACAAATCCGGCGCTCCGAGAACTCTTTCCCGCAAATATGGGACACCAGCGGGAAACCCTGTTCCGGGTCATCGACTATGTCTTCGAAGCGGTCCCCGACCGCGACAACCATGCACTGCTGTTGGAATTTCTCGGTCAACTGGGCCGCGATCACCGGAAGTACGGTGTCACCGAGCAGAATTACAACGAGTTCTCCGTCGCGCTGATGCGTGAGATCGCCTCGGTCATGGGCGAGGCGTGGGACGAAGAGACCGCAGACGTCGTCTCTCAGGCGGTGATGCTGACCACCGGTGTGATGAGGGGCGCCGCACATTCGGCGAAAGGTCCCGCGACCTGGCCGGCGACCGTTGCCGAAAAATATCGGCTGTCAAGAGATCTCGCTGTCGTTCGACTCCGAACCGGCGAGCCGTTGCGATTTGCCGCCGGACAGTACCTCGAAGTGCAGATCCCGCAGTGGCCGCGCATCTGGCGGCACCTGTCGCCGTCGATCCCCCCGAACCCGGAGGGCGAACTCGAGTTCCATGTCCGGGCAGTGCCCGGCGGAACGGTCAGCAACTCGATCGTCACCGAAACCCAGGTCGGTGACGTGTGGAATCTGGCACAGAGCCACGGCACCCTGCACGTCGACCCCACCGGCAACGACGTACTCATGGTCGCCGGCGGAACCGGGCTCGCACCGCTGCGCGCGATCATCATCGACCTGACGAGACTCGTCGCCCCGCCGGCGGTGCATCTGTTCTGTGGTGCGCGCTACCCCGCCGACCTATACGACCTCGCCCGGCTGGGGCAGATCGCGGCCATGAACCCCTGGCTCACGATCACCACCGTTGTCGAGGACACCGACGACCCGTGGTGGAGTACGGCCGGCGAGCATTCCGACCTGATCACCTTTGAACGCGTTCAGGGGCAGCTGTCAGATGCCGTCCTCGAATCCGGCACGGACTGGACCACCCACCAGGTCCTGATGGCCGGCTCCCCGGACATGCTGCTGAACACCCGCCGACGATTCCTGATCGCCGGCATCCCGGCCAGCCGGATACAGACCGACCCGTACTGAGCTACTCCGCGCCCGACTCCGGTGGTGCGCCCGCCCCCGGTGCTGGCGGGTTGGCCGCGTCGTCGGGCGGGCTGGGCTCGACCGAGGGCGTGGTTGTGGTCGTCGTCGACCCGGTGGAGGACGGGGGCGTTTCGCTGGTTGTAGTGGACGACGGTGGTGGCGGAGGCGGAGGTGTCTGCGTGATCGTGGTCGGTGGCGGGACCACGGTGACCACGGGCGGCTCCTCCGTCGTCACCGGAGCCTGCGTGGTCTCGGGAGGCAGTGTCGGTGAGGAGATCGTCGGCCGCGGCGTCGACTTCTTCGACGTCGTGGTCGTGGTGGTGGTCGACGTCGTGGACTGCGTGGTCGAGTGGTCGTCGACGGCGCTCTTGGGGATGCTCGAGTCGCCGGTCATCACCACTGCGGCAACCACACCGATCGCGACGAGCAGCGCGGCTGCGGCCGCTGCCGACAACAGCACCCACCGGCTGTTGTTCCCTCTGACCACGGTCGTCGAGGCGGCAACCCGCGCGGCACCATAGGCGGCGGCGTACTGCCCGTCCTCGGTGACCTGGACCGGTAGCTGCAACGCATATTCGAGAGACGGTGCGACACCCGGAATCGCTGCACCCGGTCCGAGGACCGCGATGCCCTGCAACGCACCGGTCGGGTTGCCGATCACGCCGACCGCATCGGCGAGGAGTTGCGCTCCGTCGGGTTCGGTGACCGGTGGACGGACACCGACGCCGGAGATCTCACTGGCACCGACGACCACCCGGGTGTCGGTGTCGACCAGGGCCACGGACTGGCCGGGGAACAGCGCGCCGGACCTGTCGAGGTCGGCGACGAGCACCACACCGCGCGCACCGAACAGCACGGCGGCGATCTCCGCGTAGGCCACCGGGCTTCCGACCACGGTCGTCCGGGCAAACCAGTCCGGTGTCGTCGGGGCCACCCCGGGCTCGGCGGGAAGCTGACCGGAATTGATGATGCCGCCGATGGCAAGGGTGGTGGCGCTGTCGGCACACGCGATGGTGATCGCCGACGGCACGATCGGCGCGGACTGGACCAGCTGATAGATCGCGTCGAACACGTGGTCCGGGGACGAACTCGGCAGCTCCACAAAGTTGCGGGCCAGCACTTCGCCGGTATCAGAGTCGGCGACAACCGATGCGATCTCCAGGTCGGTGACCGATATACCGAGTACCTGGTTCATGCTGATTAATCGCCCTGTCATCTGTTTGTGTTACCCAACGGAGACGTAGCGTAGCGGAGCTCGACCCTGTTCGGGGACGTAGCGTAGCGGAGTTGGACCCGATTCGGGAGTTACCGATTACCTCGTTCTCGTCGCGGTTTCCAGACCACGAGAGCGTTGGTGCGGGGGATCGGGACGAGTTCGCTGCCCCGTGCCGCGCGGTGTTGCGCGAGCTCGGCCTCGAGTTCGCGGACCCGGCTCTGCAGAGCATCGACCTGGTTTGTCAGGTCGATGACGCGTTTGATCCCGGCGAGGTTCACGCCGTCGTCCTGCGAGAGACGTTGCACCATGCGCAGGAGCTCCACATCGCGACTGGAATAGCGCCGACCGCCCCCGGCCGCACGCTGCGGGGTGACCAGTCCGAGCCGGTCGTAGGTCCGCAGCGTCTGGGCGTGCATCCCGGCGAGCTCGGCCGCCACCGAGATCACGAACATCCGGGCGGACTCGGTGACGTCCCGTTCGCGATCATCCGGCGGCGGCGCGCTCATGACTTGCCCCAGTTTGCACGCGGGTCGAACCCGCTGGCCTTCTCTGCGGCGGCGTACTTGGTCAGTGCCTCGACCGCGGCGTCGTCCAATGTCGGCGGGACGGCAACTTTGACGGTCACCAGCAGGTCACCGGCACCGCCGGCCCGCTTCGCCACACCGCGTCCCCGCACCCGGAGAGTCCGTCCGTCGACGGTGTTCGGCGGGACCTTCAAGCCCACGCTGCCCTCGAGGGTCGGCACCGACACCGTGGTGCCCAGTACGAGCTCCGAGAAGCTGACCGGCAACGTCACCTTGATGTCGTCGCCGCTGCGGGTGAACGTCCGGTCGGGTGACACATTGACGATGACGTAGAGGTCGCCCGACGGGGCACCACGCAGACCCGCCTCGCCTTGTCCGGCGAGTCGGATCTTGCCGCCGTTCGAAACACCGGGCGGGATCCGCACGGTGATCGGACGGGTCCGGATCGTTGCGCCGTTGCCCTCGCAGACGGGGCAGGGATCGTCGATCCGCGAGCCGGTGCCACGGCAATCCGTGCAGGGTTCGCTGAATCCGAAGGCGCCCTGGTTGCGACTGACCACACCGGCACCGTTGCAGGTCGGGCACACCCGAGGGCTGGTACCCGGCTTGGCGCCACTGCCATGGCAGTTGGTGCAGGGCGCAGAGCTCGTGACCGTGATGGTGGTCGAGGTGCCGAGTGCAGCTTCTTTGAAGCTGAGCGTGGTCTCGGTCTCCAGGTCGTTGCCGCGTCGGCTCCGGGGCTGGGTGCCCCGCGATCCACCGCCACCTCGGTTGAACAGCCCACCGAACAGGTCACCGAGGTTCGCCTCGGATCCGCCACCGGGTCCGTCGCCGAACAGGTCGTTGATGTTGAATTCCTGGCCGCCGGACGGGCCACCGAAGCCACCGGGGAAACCGCCCCCGCCGCCTCGGGCACCGCCGCGGGCACCGGCGAACATGCGCCGGGTGTCGTCGTACTCTTTGCGTTTTGCCGGATCAGAAAGGACGCTGTGCGCCTCGGAGACAAGCTTGAACCGCTCCTCGGCTGCCGCGTCGTTCGGGTTGGCGTCGGGATGTAGTTCCCGGGCCAGCTTCCGATAGGCCTTCTTGATCTCGTCGGCGGACGCACCGGGCGCGACGCCCAGCGCTTTGTAGAAGTCCTGTTCCAGCCACTCACGTTGTGGGGCCACCAGGCGTCACCTCCTTCTGTAGATCTTCGTCTTTGTTCGCTCTGTAATTCTTTGCTCTGTATTTCATTGTGTGCCGAAGGTGCCGGCCCAGGCACCTCGGGTGCCTGGGCCGGTCAGCTCCTAGTCCTGCGACGGTGTCGGGTCCGCGGGCTCAGGCCCGTCGACAACAACCACCATCGCGGTGCGCAGCACGCGATCCGCGAGGCGGAAGCCCTGCCGATACACGGTCCCGATGACCGGGCGAGAGCCGTCACCCTCGTTTTGCACGGCCTCGTGCAACGCCGGATCGAACTCGTCACCCTCGGCGCCGAAGGCCGCGAGGCCGGCGGTACCGAGCGTTTCGGTGATCTTGTCGGCCACCGCACGCAACGGTCCGGCCTCGAGGTCACCGTGAGCCCGGGCCCGGTCGAGGTCGTCCAGCACCGGCAGCAGTGACTTGATCAAGTCACCCTTGCCGTACTGCTGAGCCGAGACCTTCTCCCGTTCCGCACGCTTACGGTAGTTGGCGTACTCCGCGTGAACCCGCTGCAGATCGGCGAGCAGTTCGGCTTCTTTGTCCGAACCTGCCGCATCGGCAGCGACCTCGTCGAGCGCGGCGTCCACACTGTCGACAACGTCCACACTGTCCACCGAATCCGGTTGCTCCCCTTCTGACTCCGGAGCGTCCGTGTTCGCCTCGGGGCGCACCTCACCCGTTTCGGGATCGATACGCCGCTTGTCGGTCACGGTCACCGGTTCGGCTTCGGGACCGGTCACTTGTTGTCTCCGTCGACACCCTCGTCGACAACCTCTGCGTCGACGACGTCGTCGGCACCACCGGGTGCTGCTGCGCCGCCCTCTTCGGCAGCTGCCGCGTAGATGGCCTGGCCCAGCTCCTGCGAGTCGGTGGTCAGCTTCTCGACAGCCGACTTCACGGCGCCGAGGTCACTGCCCTTGAGCGATTCGCGAACACCTTCGATCGAGCCCTCGACCTTGGTCTTGAGATCGGCGGGAACCTTGTCGTCGGAGTCCTTGAGGAACTTCTCGGTCTGGTTCACCAGCGACTCGGCCTGGTTGCGGGTCTCCGCCTCTTCACGACGCGCACGATCCTCGTCCGCGTGAGCTTCGGCGTCCTTGATCATCCGGTCGATCTCGTCCTTGCTCAGGCCCGAGCCGTCCTGGATCCGGATCTTGTTCTCTTTGCCGGTGCCCTTGTCCTTCGCGGTGACGTGCACGATGCCGTTGGCGTCGATGTCGAAGGTCACCTCGATCTGCGGGACACCCTGCGGGGCGGGAGCGATACCGGCCAGCTCGAACGATCCGAGCAGCTTGTTGTGCGAGGCGATCTCGCGCTCACCCTGATAGACCTGGATCTGCACCGACGGCTGGCTGTCTTCGGCCGTCGTGTAGGTCTCGGACCGCTTGGTCGGGATGGTGGTGTTGCGCTCGATGAGCTTGTGCATGACGCCACCCTTGGTCTCGATACCGAGGCTCAGCGGGGTCACGTCGAGCAGCAGCACGTCCTTGACCTCACCGCGCAGCACACCGGCCTGCAGTGCGGCACCGACGGCCACGACCTCATCGGGGTTCACGCCCTTGTTGGGCTCGCGTCCACCGGTGAGCTCCTTGACCAGTTCGGTCACGGCCGGCATACGGGTCGAACCACCGACGAGCACAACGTGATCGATGTCGCCGACCGAAACGCCGGCATCCTTGATCACGGCCTGGAACGGCGCACGGGTGCGCTCGAGCAGGTCGCCGGTGATCTTCTGGAACTCACTGCGCGAGAGCTGCTCGTCGAGGAACAGCGGGTTCTTGTCCGCGTCGACCGTGATGTAGGGCAGGTTGATCGACGTGCTCTGTCCCGAGGACAGTTCGATCTTCGCCTTCTCGGCAGCCTCACGCAGACGCTGCAGGGCCATCTTGTCCTTGGTCAGATCGATGCCGCTGCTCGCCTTGAACTTGTCGACGAGCCAGTCGACAACACGCTGATCCCAGTCGTCGCCACCGAGGTGGTTGTCGCCGGAGGTCGCACGGACCTCGACAACGCCGTCGCCGATCTCCAGGAGGGACACGTCGAACGTGCCGCCACCGAGGTCGAACACGAGGATGGTCTGCTCTTTTTCGCCCTTGTCCAGGCCGTATGCCAGAGCGGCCGCGGTGGGCTCGTTGACGATACGCAGGACGTTGAGGCCGGCGATCTGGCCGGCTTCCTTGGTCGCCTGACGCTGGGCGTCGTTGAAGTACGCGGGCACGGTGATCACGGCGTCGACAACGTCTTCACCGAGGTAGGCCTCTGCGTCACGCTTGAGCTTCATCAGCGTGCGGGCGCTGATCTCCTGCGGGGTGTACTTCTTGTCGTCGATAGCGGTGTTCCAGTCTTCGCCCATGTGGCGCTTGACGGAACGAATGGTGCGGTCGACGTTGGTCACTGCCTGGTTCTTGGCCGGCTGTCCGACCAGGACCTCGCCGTTACGGGCGAATGCGACAACCGACGGTGTGGTGCGCGAGCCTTCGGCATTCGCGACGACGGTGGCTTCTCCACCTTCGAGGACCGACACCACCGAGTTGGTGGTGCCCAGGTCGATTCCTACAGCACGAGCCATTTCTTGCCTCCTATAAGCAGTGCATCCGCAGCAGTGCGGCGCACGGATGTTCACGTTTGTGGTTCTGGGTCTGAAACCTCAGCGCGATCGACTCAACTTCTACCGAGTCTTGATCCTCCAGTCAAGTCAGGTTGAGTGGAGGCCGCTCAGGTCTCTCGAGTTGTACAACCGGCCGCATCCCGATTGTGTTCCCGATTTCGCGAAAAAGTTGATTCGAGTGGACTCAAGTCTGGCAGGAGTGCCGTTTGTCACCGGGCAGAATCCGGGAGAGGTGCGTCACGAATGGCTGATCAGGGTTTGCGGACAGCAAGTAGTTGTCTTAACCTAAGTATAAATCGACTGACTTAGATCTGAACTTTTTCTTGATATCCGACGGGGAGCCATGATGACCAGTCCCACCACTTCGCCACCAACGACCCAGAGCCCACCGACCGGGCCGATCGTCGCGGTGCTGGCTTTCGCCGGCATCGTGGCCTCCCTCATGCAGACCCTGGTCATCCCGATCATTCCGCAACTGCCCGAGTACCTGAACGCGTCGCCATCTGACACAGCGTGGGCCGTGACCGCCACGCTGCTGGCCGCGGCGGTGGCCGTGCCGACGATGGGCCGCCTCGGAGATATGTTCGGCAAGCGACGCATGATGCTGATCAGCATCGCGCTGCTCGTGGCCGGTTCGGTCGTCTGTGCGCTCTCGTCGAGCATCGTCCCGATGATCATCGGCCGAGGACTGCAAGGCCTGGCAGCGGGCCTCATCCCGCTGGGCATCAGCGTCATGCGCGACATCCTGCCTCCCCAGAAGCTCTCCGGTGCCGTTGCCGTGATGGGCGCTTCACTGGGTGTGGGCGGCGCGCTCGGCCTTCCGATCGCCGCGGTCATCGCCGAATACTCCGACTGGCACATGCTCTTCTGGGCATCCGCTGTTCTCGGCGTCGTCGCAGCTGTCCTGGTGGTCCGCGTGGTCCCCGAGTCCCCGATACGGACCGGTGGCAAGTTCGACTTCGTCGGCGCGATCTCACTCGCGATCGCTCTGATCGCCCTGCTGCTGCCGATCTCGAAGGGATCGAACTGGGGCTGGACCGACACAAAGACGATCGGCCTGCTGGTCGTTTCGCTGGTCGCACTCCTCGTGTGGGGCTGGTGGGAACTCCGCACCGACAAACCGCTCGTCGACCTGCGGGTGTCCGCCCGCCGCCAGGTGCTCCTCACCAATGCCGCGTCAATTGTCTTCGGTTTTGCGATGTTTGCCCAGACGATGGTCTTCCCCCAGGTGATACAGCTCCCCGAGGCCACCGGTTACGGACTCGGCGGATCGATGCTCCTGTCCGGTTTGGTGATGGCACCCTCCGGCATCATCATGATGCTGATCTCGCCGTTCGGATCGAGGCTCACCAACGCACAGGGACCCAAGACCACATTGATGCTCGGTGCCGTGGTGGTGGCGATCGGATATGGAGTCGGTGTCTTTGCAATGCACTCGATCTGGCAGATGGTCATGATCGCGCTCATCATCGGCGCCGGAACGGGATTGGCCTACGGCGCGATGCCGGCGCTCATCATGTCGGCGGTTCCGCCCACCGAAACCGGTGCCGCGAACAGCTTCAACACGCTGATGCGGTCGCTCGGCACTTCGTTTGCCAGCGCAATCGCCGGTGTCATCCTTGCCAACATGACGATGACACTCGGCTCCGCAACCGTGCCTTCCGAGAACGCATTCCGTGTCGTCATGGCATTGGCGGCCTGCTCGGCAATCACAGCATTGATCATCACCGTGTTCCTGCCCAAGTTCCGGGCACCGATCGCCGCCAAGGGATCATTGTCTGCAGACGACGTCGAGCCTGAACTCATCTCGTCGAAGTAGGCACCATCACTAGGAGAAAACGCGCATGTCGAAGTCAGCAGTGATCGTCGGAGTCGACGGTTCTGAAAGTTCGGACCAGGCCGTTGTGTGGGCCGCGAACACCGCCCGGCTCATGGGACGCGAGCTGGTTGTGGTCGGCGTCTACGAACCCCAGATCGGTGGATACGCGGGATCGGCGATGGCGTACACCGGCGACCTGATCACAATGCTCCAGAAGGCAGTCGTGGATACGGTTGCCGCGTCCGTGCAACTGGCCCGCGAGACCGCGCCGGCGGTACAGGTATCGAGTCGGGTCGTCGCGGGAACTCCCACATCCGTGCTCAACGACGAATCTGCCGACGCTGCACTGGTTGTCGTCGGGAGCCGGGGTCGTGGTGCGGTCAAAGGCCTGATCGCCGGATCCGTCAGCACCGGCGTGGCCGCACACGCCGCCAGTCCCGTTGCCGTCATCGCCCATACCCCGGGCACCGGCCCCGTGGTGGTCGGCATCGACGGCTCGGAGATCAGCGACCACGCACTCACGGCGGCGTTCGAGCAGGCATCGCTACGAGGAACCGGCCTCACCGTCGTCCACACCTGGACCGACCTGGCCACCAACACATTCGGCGGATTGGGTATCACCGACGACCTGGTCCAACTGTCCCGGGACGAGGCGCACAAGCTCGTCGCAGACCGAGTTACGGCCCACGCCACCGACTACCCCGATGTCAAGGTATCGACGATTGTTGCCGCAGACGGGCCCGCCCACCAGTTGCTGACCGCGGCCGGCGAGGGTGCCCAGCTGCTCGTTCTGGGCAGTCGCGGACGAGGCGGTTTCACCGGTCTGCTGCTCGGTTCGGTGAGCCAGACCGTGCTGCACCACGCGCCGAGCCCGGTCCTGATCGTCAAGACCCCCGTCGGCTGACCTGGAGACTCGGTCAGAGCCGGGTGAGAATCTGCGGTCCGTCCGCTGTGATCGCGATCGTGTGTTCGCAGTGGGCGGCCCGGGCTCCGGATGCGCTTTGCAGTTCCCACCCGTCGGCGGCATGGATATACCGGTCGTCGCCACCGTGGATCAACATCGGTTCGATCGCAATCACCAGTCCGCCACGGAGTTTCATACCGCGCCCCACCCGTCCCTCATTCGGGACGTGTGGGGCTTCGTGCATCGCCCGGCCGATGCCGTGTCCGCCGTGGTTTTCGAGCAGCCCGTATCCGGCAGCGCGCGCGGGTCCGGCGATGGCATGCCCGATGTCGCCCATCCTCCCACCGGGCTGCGCGGCCTCGATACCTCGCAGCAGTGCGGCCTCGGTGGCGGCAATCAGATCGACATCAGCCGAATCTTCTTGACCCACGATGAAACTGACTGCGGCATCGCCACACCAACCGTCGAGGAATGCCCCACAGTCGATGCTCACCAGGTCGCCATCCCGAAGCTCCCGACCATCCGGGACGCCGTGCACGATCCCGTTGTTGACACTGGCGCAGATGACTCCGGCAAACGGGGTCGGCGCCCATTTCGGGTGGTAGTCCAGAAAAGCCGGCTTCGCTCCGGCTCCCTTGATGACGGCTGCCGCGACGTCGTCGAGCTGTTTGAGCGTCGATCCGACAGCAGCTTCCGCTTCCACTGCGGACAACGCCCGCGCGACCACTCGTCCGGCCTCACGCATCATCTCGATCTCGCCGGGTGACTTGAGTTGCCCCTTTGACTTGAGTTGCACCATCGCCGGTCCCCTTTCGCACTCACCCGCCATGATCCCCCACAACGTCAGCAACGAGTACCGCATCGACCTCGATGGCCTCCGCGGCATCGCGATCACGCTGGTGGCCGTCTTTCACATCTGGTTCGGCCGGGTCTCCGGCGGCCGTCGGAAACATTCTGGTGTGGCACGACTTTCACCATTTGAGCACCACGTTTGTGCGAAGCCTGATCCCTGCGCTGGGGACCGACATGCAGAAGGTGTTGTCCGGCTGGTGGTGACCGATCAGGGCGATCCCACGCCCGGCACGGCGACTCGCGCCTGCATGATCCTCCCCGTGGACTCGCCTTTCACGAGGCCCTCTTCGGTGGTCTCGTTGACCACCATGTACAGCGTGCGCCCGTCGGGTCCACCGAGGGCCGGTGCGACAGCCCATCCGCGGTCGATCGCAACGCGATGGGTGACGGTCCCGCCCGCGACGACCCGGAGGAACTCACCGGAGTCGTAGCAGCCGACCCACACCCCGCCTTCGACGTCGACGCAGAGGCCATCGGGATGCCGATGTTCGCCTAGGTCAGCGAACACGCTTGGGGCGCTGAGGCTTCCGTCGGCTTCGACCGGAAACGTGAGAATTCGCGACCCCTTCGTCTCGTTGACGACGAGGGTCGTCCCGTCGGGCAATAGTGCGATGCCGTTCGGGACGGCGAGGCCTTTCGCCACGATCCGCACACCTCCGGCGGGGTCGACGAGGCCGATCGCACCTTCCATTCCCGTCGCGGACGCCTGGTAGAGGTCGACGTAGCCACGGCCGTCACGGGCGACGAACAGGTCGTTGGTCATCCGGGCGAGGTCGTTGAGCTCGAACGTCGCTGACACCTGCCCTTGGGCGTCGACGTGGTGGATCTTTGGCTCGAAGAGGGTGGACACGACGAGAGTCCCGTCGGGCAACCAGCCAAGCCCCGAGGCGTGCTCGATCTCGGCCTCCACGGCAAGGTCACCCGATTCACCAACCGAGTACACCCGACCTGCCAGTCCATCGGTGAACCAGAGCCGATCGTTGTGCCAACGAGGCCCTTCACCGAAAACGATGCCATCGACAAGTGGCACTGGCTCAATAACTTCCACCGCGGTCATAGCTCACAAGCTAGTCGCAAGCCCGATCGGGCGCGTATCAGGCCCACTGATCCCAGGCGAGTTTGATCGACATCAGTACGACCACGGTCAGAAGTGCGATTCGAATGACGCCTGTCCCGCGGTTAAGCACAGTCCGAGACCCCAGGATCGATCCACCTATATTGGTGACTGCGAGCATCAAACCCAGTGCCCACCAGATGTTTCCCCCGATGGCGAAGACCATCAGCGCGCCGAGGTTGGTGGCCGTGTTGGCGATCTTCGCCAGCGCCGCACTCTCGATGAAGTTGCGCGACAACAACGCCGTGAGCGCGATGATGAGGAACATGCCAGTGCCGGGCCCGAAAATGCCGTCGTAGTAACCGATCACGGCAAACGCGATACATCCACCGACCATCTGGCGACCGGTCAGCGGTGGACTCACACCACTGTTGCTGCCGAAGGAGGGCCGCACCGCGACAAAGATTCCCACCGCCAGCATCAACACGATCACCAGTGGCCGGATGACATCGGCCGACACCGCTGTCGCCGACAACGCCCCGGCGGCCGAAAACGTGAACGCAATCGGCACCGACATCAGCGCCAGCTTCCGAGGTACCTTCACGGCCCTCGAATAGTTGACCGCGGCCACACTTGTCCCCGCGATGGCCGCCACCTTGTTGGTGCCCAGCACCGTCGCCGGCACCGCACCCGGGAAGGCGATCAGCATGGCCGGGATGAGAATCAGCCCGCCACCGCCGATGACAGCGTCGATCCAGCCGGCCACCCCCGCAGCGGCCAGCAACAACACCAGGACATCCCAGTCCGGAATCATCAACCCCACCTGTCTTGCATCCCTGCACGGTAGATCGCGGCTGAATGTGACCCGGACCTCCCATCGTGCAACTTCCCTGTCGGGTACGGCATGCTGGACGCGATGCTTTCCCCCACCAACCCAACCCTTTTGCGCTCCACGACCGAAACCACAACGGCCGGTTCGTCGACAAAACGCACATATCTCCACCACGTGGATCTGATCCGGGCGACCACGTTTTCGCTGGTCATCTTCGTGCACTGTCTTACCGCAACCACCGACGAGTTCCACAGCATGCCGGTGAACTCGACGGCCCTGCTGTTGCACTTCACCCGAAACATGTTCTTTGCCCTGACCGGGTACGTGCTGATGTATCAGAACTTCGACCGGGGCGATTTCCGGACGGTCCACTTCTGGCGCCGCCGGATCAAGCTGGTCATCATCCCGTATCTGATCTGGTCGTTCATCTACTGGGTGATCGAGGACATGTGGGACCGCGGCCGCCTCGGCGACGTCACCGGGAGCCTGGACGAGTTCTGGGACCTTCTCAAGTGGGGCCTGTCGGGCTTCCACATGTACTTCCTGTTCGTGATGCTGCAGGTGTACCTACTGTTTCCGCTGGTCCTGTGGCTGGTCCGGGCCACGAGAAACCACCACGTAGCGCTGCTCGCGGGCAGCTTTGCGGTCCAGGTCGCGGTCATCTCGATCATCACCTACTGGCAGCCACCACAGAGTTGGTCGAATGTCTGGTGGCACTACTACGCCACCTTCATCCCGTACCAGTTCTTCATCGTCCTCGGCTCGGTTGCTGCGGTTCATCGCGAGGAGACCCGCCGCTGGTTGCGCGGCAAGGGCTGGTGGCTGTTCGCGGCGCTGGTGCTCACCGCCGCGTTTGCACTCGGGACCTTCTGGCGGCGGGTATGGGGCCTGCACCAGATCCCCATCTACGCCGGCGCGGCGTTCCAGCCGACGCTGCTGCCGTTCCTGATCGTGGCCATCATCTGCCTGTACGCCGTCGGCAGGCACTGGGCCGACACATATCGGGAACAGACCCCACGATTCGATCGGGTGGTCAAATACGCGTCGAACAGGTCGTTCAGCGTGTTCCTCTGCCACGCGATCCTCATCTTCTTCATCCTGCATCCGCAGAAGGACGGTCAGCCGTGGATCAAAACCCTGGAATCGCCGTGGGCCACGATCCTGATGTACATCGGCACCATCGCGGGTTCATTGCTGCTGGTCGAGATCCTGCGACGCCTGCCCGGCTCCTCGTACCTGACCGGACGTCCACAGCTGCCACCGCTGCGATCTACCCGTAGACCTAGTTGGTGAGACTGGTCAGAAATGCCCTGGGCCGCGCCAGATATGTCTCACGAATGTGATTGCGCGCCACCGACCACATCGGGCAGTCACAGTCGGCGTACACCCCGTGCGCGTCGACACCGATGTCGCGACACAGCGCAATCGCGCGCCCAAGGTGGAAGCCCTGCGTCACGACGAGGACGTCGTCGAAGCCGAAGACCTCGCGGGCACGACGACAACTCGTCGACGTGTCGTAGCCTTCGGGGTCGTCGACGATCGCGGCGGCCGGGACGCCATGTTCTTCGAGGTAATCGCGCATCACGGCCGGTTTATCGCCGGCCTCCGGGCGACCGTTGCCGGAGTTCAGGATTCGCTCGACCCGGCCCGTTCGGTACAGCTCGAGTGCGGTGTCCAGGCGGCCCTGCACGTAGGAGCCGGGCCCACGCTCATCAACCTTCGACCCGAGCACCAACGCCACCGGCGCAGATGGTGCGTTTTCGACGGAGGATTCGCGACCGAACGCCAGCACGTATACCCATGTCGCAGCCACCGCGACGACAAATTGGACACCGATCATGGCCGCGCCGATCAATGCGACAAATCTGACGCGATTTATGGCGGACATCACAATGGACCTTACCGATTAGTAACTTAGGTCAACCTGCGCAATAGTGCTGCAAAGACAAGCCTTAACGTACCTAGTGGAGAACACTGCGTGCGCTCTGCGCTGTGTACTGCCATCCCGTTGAACGATCCACCTCCAGGTTTGAAGAATTCGCAACCGGAGTCAGGAAGTTCGGTAAGAGAAAGGCCACGACGCCGTGAATGCCACGACGATCACCCTAGGAACCATCGGGCTCCTTCTCAGCCTGGTGTGCTGGGCCTTATTCCTACGTGGAGTGGGCCGCATCTTCCGAACGATCATGAAGGGACAACCGGCGCCCGACCGGTGGCGTCCCTTCATCCCGCGCTTCAAGACGATGGTCGTCGAGTTCATCGCCCACACCCGGATGAACAAATTCCGGACGGTGGGCTGGGCCCACTGGCTGGTGATGATCGGCTTCCTGCTGGGTTCGCTGTTGTGGTTCGAGGCCTACGGCCAGACGTTCAACCCCGAGTTCCACTGGCCCCTCTTCGGCGACACGTTCATCTGGCACCTGCTTGATGAGATCCTCGGCCTGGGCACCGTGATCGGCATCATGACGCTGATCATCATCCGTCAGCTCAACCATCCGCGAGTGCCCGAACGGCTGTCCCGATTCGGTGGCTCGCGGTTCCGTGCCGCGTACTTCGTCGAGATCGTGGTGCTGCTCGAGGGCCTGGGCATGATCTTCGTCAAGGCCGGCAAGATCGCCACCTACGGCCACTCGGATCCCGCATCCGATTTCTTCACGATGCAGGTCGCCAAGCTCCTCCCCGCCAGCGTCGTCATGGTGTCGATCTTCGCGTTCATCAAGCTGATGAGCGGCATGATCTGGCTGGCCGTTGTCGGCCTGAACATCACCTGGGGTGTCGCGTGGCACCGGTTCGCGGCGTTCTTCAACATCTACTTCAAGCGTGAGGACGACGGCGGCGTCGCACTCGGTGCTGCCAAGCCGATGATCTCCGGCGGCAAGGTCCTCGACATGGAGACCGCAGACCCCGACGTCGACGCGTTCGGCGCCGGCAAGATCGAGGACTTCTCCTGGAAGGGCTGGCTCGATTTCACCACGTGTACCGAGTGTGGTCGCTGCCAGAGCCAGTGCCCCGCCTGGAACACCGGAAAGCCGTTGTCGCCCAAGCTGCTCATCATGTCGCTGCGTGACCATGGCTATGCCAAGGCTCCGTACCTGCTCGCCGGTGGCAAGAAGGACATGGGCGGCGACGAGGTCGGTCTCGTCGACGGCGACGGCAACGTCAAACAGGACAAGCTCGACGCGATCCCCGAAGCCGCCCGCCTCGAAGCCGAGCGCAAGCTCGTCGGTGAGAGCGAAGGCGCGACCGGCGCCGTCATCGACACCGAAACGCTGTGGAGCTGCACCACCTGTGGCGCCTGCGTGGAGCAGTGCCCCGTCGACATCGAACACGTCGACCACATCATCGACATGCGCCGCTACCAGGTTCTGATCGAGTCGGACTTCCCGACCGAGTTGGCCGGCCTGTTCAAGAACCTCGAGAACAAGGGCAACCCCTGGGGCCAGAACTCTAAGGACCGCACCAAGTGGATCGACGAGATGGACATCGAGATCCCGGTGTTCGGCAAGGACGTCGAGAGCTTCGAAGGATTCGAATACCTCTTCTGGGTCGGTTGTGCCGGCGCCTATGAGGACCGCGCCAAGAAGACCACCAAGGCCGTTGCCGAGCTGCTCGACATCGCCGCCGTCGACTTCCTGGTCCTCGGCGAGGGCGAGACCTGTACCGGTGACTCCGCTCGCCGCGCGGGCAACGAGTTCCTGTTCCAGATGCTGGCGCAGCAGAACATCGAGATGCTCGGCGAGGTCTTTGCCACCGCCCCGAATCAGAAGAAGAAGATCGTCGTCACCTGTGCGCACTGCTTCAACGCGCTGGGCAACGAGTACCCGCAGGTCGGTGGCACGTACGAGGTTGTGCACCACACCCAGCTGCTGAACCGGCTGGTCCGCGACAAGCGCCTGATCCCGGTTGCCGAGGTCAACGAGGACATCACCTACCACGACCCCTGCTACCTGGGACGCCACAACAAGGTCTACGACGCTCCCCGTGAGCTGATGGCCGCGTCGGGCGCCAACCTGAAGGAAATGCCTCGCCACGGCGAGCGGTCGATGTGCTGTGGCGCCGGCGGTGCCCGCATGTGGATGGAAGAGACCATCGGCAAGCGCATCAACGTCGACCGGGTCGACGAAGCACTGGCGACCAACCCCAAAAAGGTTGCGACCGGCTGCCCGTTCTGTCGCGTGATGCTGACCGACGGTGTGACCGCTCAGATCGCGGGCACCGAGAAGGAGGGCCAGGTCGAGGTTGTCGACGTTGCGCAGCTGATCCTGGAGTCCGTCAAACGTGGCGCCCCCGAGATCAAGCGTGGCGGACGGTTCCTCGGAGCTGCATCGCTCGGCCTGTCGGCTCCCACGATCGAGCCGGAAGAGACGAAGGCACCGGAACCGGCCAAGGCCGCAGTAGCTACCGCTGCTGCTGCCACCGCGTCGACGGTCACGGTCGACAAGCCCAAGATCGGCGGCGGACTGGGCATCGGCGGCGGGGCCAAGAAACCCGGCGGCGGAGCCCCGAAGCCGGGTGGACTCGGCATCGGCGGCGGGGCCAAGAAGCCCGGCGGCGGAGCGCCCAAACCAGGTGGAGCGAAGCCGGCCGCACCGGCCGCACCGGCCGCACCGGCCGCACCGGCCGCACCGGCCGAAGCAGCAGCAACCGAGGCACCGGCAGCCGAGACCGCGGCACCCGCGGCCAAGGGTCTGGCGATCGGCGGCGGCGCCAAGCGTCCGGGAGCACCCCGGCCCGGCGGCGCAGCCAAGAAGCCCGGCGCGGCCAAGCCCGCGGCGGCAGCACCCACCACTGAAGCAGCACCGGCAGCACCCGCAGCCGAGGCAGCACCGGAGGAGACCAAGCCGGCAGCCGCACCGGTGAAGGGTCTGGCCATCGGTGGCGGCGCCAAGCGTCCGGGAGCACCCCGGCCCGGCGGCGCAGCCAAGAAGCCAGGCGCAGCAAAGCCGGCTGCGGCAGCACCGGCAGCTGAGCCGGAGCAGCCCGTTGAGTCGGCTCCTGAAGAAGTTGTCACCGAGGCCGTCACCGACACCGTGACCGAAGCTCCGAAAGAGCCTGCGGTTCCGGTGAAGGGTCTGGCAATGGGTGGGGCCGCGAAGCGTCCGGGCGCAAAACGTCCGGGAGCTCCGAAGCCGGCCGCAGCAGCCGAGCCGGCTGAGGAAGCGGTAGAGACAGCCCCACCGGCAGCCGAAGAGCCGGAGGCCCCGGCAGTCGAGGCAGAAGCACCCGCGGCTGTCGAGCCGGAATCGGCACCGGCAGCGACGGGTTCGAACAACTCCGATGGCCGCGCGCTGGCCGAGTCCGGCCCGACCAAGGCCAAGGGCTTCGGAATCGCGGCCGGCAAGAAGCGTCCGGGCAAGAGCTGACGGTCTGGGGGCAACGAGTATTCAGCGGCGATCGCAGGTCCGAAATGTCGGCATTTGCGAGTGATAGCAACGCACGCTGAAACTCGCTTGCCCCCTACTGGCACCATAAGGGGCGTGAGCAGACCACACGTTTCGCATGTTTATCGCGACCTGAAACCCCTCGAGCAATCGGCGAAGCTACGCAACGTCGCCTACGAGATCCGCGGACCCGTGACGGCCCATGCCGCCCGCCTCGAGGCCGAGGGCCACCGGATCCTCAAACTGAACATCGGCAATCCCGCCCAGTTCGGCTTCGAGGCCCCGGACGTGATCATGCGCGACATGATCCACGCTCTCCCCTATTCGCAGGGCTACAGCGAGTCGCTGGGCGTTCTGTCCGCCCGCCGTGCCGTCGTGACGCGTTATGAGCTGCTGCCCGACTTCCCGTACTTCGACGTCGACGACGTGATCCTGGGCAACGGTGTCTCCGAGCTGATCACGATGACCATGCAGGCTCTCCTCGATGACGGCGACGAGGTGCTGATCCCATCGCCGGACTATCCGCTGTGGACCGCCATGACGGCGCTGTCCGGGGGCAAGGCCGTCCACTACGCGTGCGACGAGTCCAACGACTGGAACCCCGACATCGAAGACATCGCGGCCAAGATCACCCCGCGCACCAAGGCGCTCCTGGTGATCAACCCGAACAACCCCACCGGCGCTGTCTATTCGCGCGAGGTCCTCACCCAGATCGTCGAGTTGGCGCGCAAGCATTCGCTGCTGATCCTCGCCGATGAGATCTACGACAAGATCCTGTACGACGAGGCCAAGCACATCAACATCGCCTCGCTTGCGCCCGATCTGCTGTGCCTGACCTTCAACGGCCTGTCCAAGGCGTACCGGGTGTGTGGTTACCGGGCCGGCTGGGTCGCGATCACCGGCCCCCAAGATCATGCCAAGGGTTTCGTTGACGGCATGAAGATGCTGGCGTCGACACGTTTGTGCTCAAATGTGCCGGGCCAGCACGCAATTCAGGTAGCACTGGGTGGCTATCAGAGCATCGATGCCCTCGTCCTCCCCGGCGGACGGCTGCTGGAACAGCGCAATGTCACCTGGGAGAAACTCAACGAGATTCCCGGCGTCAGCTGCGTGAAGCCGATGGGCGCGCTGTATGCGTTCCCCAAGATCGACCCCGAGGTGCACGAGATCCACGACGACGAGAAATTCGTCACCGATCTGCTCCTGCGCGAGAAGATCCTGGTTGTCCAGGGAACGGGCTTCAACTGGCCCAACTCCGACCACTTCCGCGTCGTCACCCTGCCCTGGGCCCGCGACCTCACCGACGCCATCGATCGCCTGGGCAACTTCCTGGCCAGCTACAAGCAGTAGCTGCTCCAACCCCCTGCCAGTTGAGCGAGTCTGCAGTTGTGAAGGCTGCAGACTCGCTCATTTGTGCTGGTCGGACCCCTGGTGATTTATATGTGACTGCTGGTAACGTCTAATGCATCACAGCGAGCTCAAAGGGGAGTTGATGACCGCTATTGATCAGAAGATCGACTGGCAACGACGAACGGTCACTCGTGGGGGCATAGAGCTGGCCGTGTTCGAACTCGGGCACCGAGCGCAGGATCGACCGACCGTGGTGCTGGTGCACGGGTGGCCGGACACGCACCACCTGTGGACTCAGATGGCGGCCGAACTGGCCCGGCGTTACCACGTGGTCGCCTATGACACTCGCGGTTATGGGGAGAGCGACCGCCCGGACGGGGACGCTGCCTATCGCCTGCCCGAACTCGCCGCTGACCTGTACGCGGTCATCGACACGTTCAGTCCGGACCTGCCGGTTCACGTGGTCGCCCACGACTGGGGTTCGGTTCAGACCTGGGAGGCCGTCAGCGTACCGGGCGCCGAGCGGCGGATCGCATCCTTCATGTCGGTGTCAGGCCCGAATATGGACCATCTGAGTGTGTGGACCCGAGAGCGGCTACGGCGACCGACACCGAAGTCGTTGGCACAAGCACTTTCTCAGGGATTATCGTCTGCCTACACCGTGGTCTTCCAACTGCCGGTGATCCCAAAGATCCTGTTGAGCACCGCGATACGCCCGGCGCGCTGGCAGAGGTGGCTCAACAAGCTCGAAGGCACCGACCCCGACAATCTCGATCTTGCGCCGACATTTCGCGCCGACACGATATCCGGCCTGCGCTACTACCGCGCCAACATTCGCGAACGGATGCGCAAGCCCAACCCGCGGAGCACAAGAGTTCCTGTCTTCGAGATCGTCAACACCCGAGATGTCGCGTTGCGCAAGGCAATTTACGTCAACAGCCATCGGTACGTCGATCGTCTCTGGCGCAACGACACCCCGACCGGCCATTGGCTGCCCTATACGAACCCCGACTATCTGGCCAACATGGCAACCCAATTCATCGAAACGATCCGGGGAACCGCCTCGTCTCCCATCATCGACCGCGCCCGCCAGGACGGTCGCCATCGTCTGCTGTCCGGAAAACTCGCCGTGGTCACGGGAGCCGGCAGCGGAATCGGACGTCGCACAGCATCTCTGCTGGCCGACAACGGTGCCGAGGTCATCGTCACCGACATCGACCTGACCTCGGCCAGGCGGACCGCGGCGACCATCATGTCCACCGGAAACACGGCCCACGCCTACGAACTCGATGTCACCGACAGCAGTGCGTTCGCCGCATTCGCCGACGACGTGACACGGCGGTTCGGTGTTGCCGACCTGGTGGTGAACAACGCCGACGTCAGTGTCGCCGGTCAGGTACTCGACAACAACGTGCTCGCGGTGATCACCGGAAGTCGACTCTTCGGCCAGCGGATGGTCGATCGTGGTGTCGGTGGGCACATCGTGAACATCTCATCGGCCGGGTACGCCGCCGGAAAAGCCGGCATCCTGATGTTCAGCGAAACGCTTCGCACCGAACTCGCCGAACACCACATCGGGGTGTCGGCGGTTTGCCCCGATCAGATCGGGGAGCAGCTGCAGGCCATGATGACCGACCTGCACCGGCGCAGCGGTTTCACCCCGAAGTGGCTCGAAAGATTGCCCGGGCGAACCCGTTCCGGGAGGGCATGATGTACAACTTCGATCCAGGACCAGTCGAACTCCACGCCCGCAACGTCGAGTTCGACTGGAAAGACACACCGCTGCACTGGATTCCGGATCATCCGGTTCCATCCAACGTGGCCAGCATGCTGAACCTGTTGCTCCCCGAAGGTGAGCGGTGGTTTGTGCAGACCTACAACGAAGCGCTGCCATTGGTGCAAGACGAAGAACTCGCCTCGGCCATGCGCGGATTCATCGGCCAAGAGGCGATGCACGCCGAAACCCACGACCGGGTGCTGTGGGAGTTCCTGGAAACACGCGGTCTCGACCCCGCGCCCTTTCAGAAACAGATGGAATGGGTGTTCCGCAAGGTCCTCGGACCGTCGCAGCACCCGGATGCCGATGTGCGGCATAAACATCTGGTCGAGCGACTTTGGTTCATCGCGGCCATCGAGCATTACACCGCCATCCTGGGTGACTTCGCTCTCAACAACACCTGGACCGAGTACAACGCCGACGCGGTGATGGCCGACCTGTTTCGGTGGCATGGCGCAGAGGAGGTCGAACACCGCGAGGTGGCCCACGATGTGGCCACCTACTTCGGTGACAGCTATCTCAAGCGCGGACGCGCGATGCTGGTGGTTCTGCCGGCGCTGTTGTTCGTGATCAACCGGGGCACCAAATTCCTTGCCCTGAACGATCCCGGCGGCAAAATCGGTTACACGAGACTGATGCTCGGATACTTCCGGGGAGCGCACAAGGGACTGCTGCCCACGGTTCGATCCATCATCCTGGCCACCTTCACCTATTTCAAACCCTCGTTCCGGCCGACACAGGTCGGATCCACCGCCCAGGCTGTCGCATATCTCGCGTCATCTCCGGCAGCAAGGGCCGCGAACAAGTGAATCAGCGTCACCTCGAGCACACCACCACCATGACCTCCGCGCCTCCACACTTGCGGGGGCGATACCAGCGCGATCCCGCGATGCGGGTTGCCAGTGTCATCGGCAAGGTCTGGTTTCCGTTGTGGGGCAGGTTCACCCATCTGGACATCCCCGGTCCGGCCGACCAGGTCACCACGCTGAAGGTTGTCGGACGTGAGGTGGTCGCGCACGACAACAACGTCGTTGCACTGACGATGGCCGCACCCGATGGCGGTGAGTTGACACCCTGGTACGCCGGGGCGCATCTCGATCTGCTGCTCCCGTCCGGCCGGATGCGGGAGTATTCCCTGTGCGGCGACCCGGCCGACCGTAACCGCTATCGCATCGCGGTCCGGCGGATCCCTGACGGAGGCGGCGGATCGATCGAGGTGCACGACACCCTCACCATCGGCAGCTCTGTCCGGATCAAAGGTCCGCGCAACGCATTTCCGCTGGCCGCGCCCGGCCACGGATCGCCGGCGAAGAAGCTGCGATTCATTGCCGGTGGCATCGGCATCACACCGATCCTGCCCATGCTGGGCGCCGCCCAGCGTCTCGGACTGGACTGGTCGATGCTCTACACCGGCCGCACAGCTGCCACACTGCCATTCCTCGACGAACTCACCGGCTACGGCGACAAAGTGGCCATCCGCACCGATGACAGATACGGACTACCCAGCGCCGCAGATCTTCTCGGTCCGATGGATGCCGGAACCGCGGTGTACTGCTGCGGTCCGCCACCGATGCTTCACACAATCCGCACCGAACTACTCGGACGCGGCGACGTCGAACTCCACTTCGAGCGCTTCAGCCCACCACCGGTGGAGAACGGCCGACCGTTCACCGTCACCATCGGCTCGAGTGACCGGAGGATCGCGGTCGGTGCAACAGAGTCCGCACTGGCAGCGATTCGGCGGGAGCTGCCGTCGGTCCCCTACTCCTGCCAACAGGGATTTTGCGGAACCTGCAAGGTCCGAGTTCTGGAAGGCGCCGTGGATCACCGCGACAACATCCTCACCGGACCCGAACGTGATGCCGGCGTGATGCTCACCTGTGTGTCCCGCGCCGAAGGAAATCACCTTCGCCTCGATCTATAGACTTCCCACCCTCTGAGCCCAGGAGAAACCCGATGGCAACAGCCAACATCCAGCAGCCTGACCACACCGTTGCGATAGTCGGTGCCGGGTTCGGCGGACTTGCTGCCGGAATCAAGCTGCAGGAACGCGGTATCGACGACTACGTCATCTTCGACCGCAACGACGATGTCGGTGGCACCTGGCTCGCGAACCGGTATCCCGGCGTCGAGGTCGACATCCCCTCGGTGACATATTCGTACAAGTTCGCCCTGAATCCCGAGTGGTCCCAGGTGTTCGCCCCCGGCGCGGAGTTGCTGCAGTACGCCCGAGACATCGCCGAGCGATATGGCATCCGGGGGCACATCCGGTTCGGAACTCAAGTCACCGCAGCCGACTTCGACGACTCCACCGATCTGTGGACCATCACCACCGCGGCCGGAGACAGGGTCACCGCACGATTCCTGATCTCATGCCATGGCGCACTGTCGACACCGGCCACCCCGGACCTGCCCGGCCTGGAGAGCTTCTCGGGCAAGGTGCTGCGATCGGCATCGTGGGATCACGACTACGACCTGACTGGGAAGAAGGTCGCCGTCATCGGCACCGGCGCCACCGGCATCCAGATCATCCCGACCATCGCACCGCAGGTCCAGCACCTGACCGTGCTGCAACGCACGGCGATCTGGGTCCTGCCCAAGCCGAATGCGCCCATCCCCGGCTTCCTGCGCAACATCTACCGCGCGATCCCCAAACTTCAACTGCTGCCCCGTTTTCTCATCGACTCGACCTTCGAGATCGCCGAGACGATCGGGGTGGTCCACAACAAACAACTGCCGGCCATCACCCGCGGGATGGAAAAGCTGTGCCGGCGACATCTGCACAGCCAGATCAAGGACAAGCGGATCCGCGAGCAGCTCACACCACACTATGGCTACGCCTGCAAACGCCCGTCGTTCTCCAATGACTACTTCCCGACGTTCAACCGCGACAATGTCGATCTGGAAACCGAATCGATCTCGCAGATCACCAGTACCGGAATCGAATTCGCCGATGGCAGCAATCTCGAGATCGACACCTTGATCCTGGCAACCGGATTCAAGATCTTCGACCTGCCGTACGAGATCAGCGGCATCGACGGCCAGGATCTGTCGAAGACATGGGATTCCGAACGGATGTACTCCTACGAGGGAATCACCGTTCCGGGTTTCCCCAACCTGTTCCTGGCACCGGGTCCGTACGGTGTCATCGGCTTCTCGTGGTTCGACACGATCGAGCTGTGTGTCACCCACGCCGTGCAAGTGGTCGCCAAGGCCGTAAAGTCCGGTTCGCCTCGGGTCAGCGCCACCGACGAGCAGACCACCGAGTTCGTGGAGAAGATGCGCAAAAAGGTGCGCAGCACGGTCTTTGCAAGTCCGCGCTGCGCCGGGTCGAATACGTATTACATCAACGCCCAGGGCGATTCGCCCTACCTTCGGCCGACCACTCGGATCGAGTCGGCGCGCTCACTCCGCAAGGCACTCAAAGAAGGCTACGAGTACTCGGCCTGACGTTCGCGCTCGTCGAGTACACATCGTCGGCGACAACTTCGGCGACCACGGCATTGCCGAGTTTGTCGCCACGCAGGGTGAACCAGGCGATCGGCGCTGCCAGTCCGGCCGCCGCGATCGCCGCGATGACCGAAACGTGGAGGCCGTCGACAAACGCATCCTGGATGGTCACGAGTATCTGCTGGCCTGATGCCCCGCCGATACCCGACGCCATCTCCACCCCGGCCATCACCGAGTTCTTCGCGGTGTCAACGGCTTCGGGCGGCAGTCCGACATTGTCGAGTTGGGTTCCGATCTCGGCGGTGTAGACCGAGGTGAGGATGGAACCGAGAACTGCCACACCCAGGGTTCCACCGATTTCGCGGGTCACGTCGTTGACCGCTGAACCGGCACCGGTCTGATCCGCAGACAACGAGTTGGTGATGATGTTGGTCGCGGGACCCTGAACAAGCGCCAGTCCCATCGCCATCAGGCTCATCGACCAGATGATCAGGCCCCAGTACGACGCATCCCGGCCCGCCACCAGGACCAATGCGAATCCGCCCGCCATGGTGGCCGAGCCCAGCGCTGCCACCCGGCCGGGACCGATCTTCCGGGCGAAAATCATTGCCAGTGGCGAGAATACGGCCATCACGACTGCGAATGGCAGCGTGTGCAGGCCGGCGGAGAGCGGGCCGTAACCTTTGACGGCCTGGAAGTACTGGGTGATCAGGAAGATGAACCCGAAGAGGCTGAAGAACGCCACCGCGATAAGACCCGATGCCACCGAGAAATGCCGGTTCGCGAAGAGCCGGACATTGAGGATCGGGTGCACCGATCGCAGCTCACGCAGTACAAAGAGCGTGAGAATGACTGCGGCTCCGACGAATCCGGCGATCGAGACGGCGGAATCCCAGCCATGGTTCGGCCCTTCGATGAGGGTGTAGACCAGCAACGCGACACCTGCGATGGACGTGATCGCACCGATGGCATCAAACGGACCCGGCTGCGCCTTGCCACCACTGGGCACCACCAGCGCAACACCCACCAGGACGGCAGCGGCGATCGGTAGATTGACCCAGAACACCGAGGACCACGAGTAGTGCTCGAGCAGCCAGCCACCGAGGACCGGACCGATCGCCACGGCGATACCCGATGTACCAGCCCAGATGCCGACGGCGATCGCACGTTCCTTGAGGTCGGGGAACAATCCGATCAGCAGTGACAGCGTCGCCGGGAACACCATGGCGGCAAACAATCCGAGCCCGGCCCGGGTTGCGATGAGTTGCCCCAGTGTTTGCGATTCGGCAGCGACGACCGAGACCGCGGCAAACCCGAGGACACCGATCACCAACATCCTGCGGCGGCCGAAGCGATCCGCGAAGTGTCCGGCGGTCAGAAGCAGTCCCGCGAAGGTCAGCGTGTAGGCATCGACAACCCACTGCAGACCGGAATTGTCGGCGGAGAGGTCACGGCTGATGGTCGGCAGTGCCACGTTGACGATGGTGTTGTCGATCATCACCAGCAGCACCGCGCCGCAGAGGGCGGCCAGTGCCCACCAGCGCTTGTCGGTTGCCGGCGATGTCGCCGGCGCAACCAGGGTTCGGTCACTCATCGAAGGCTCCTCGTGTGGAAGGTTGATCTATTGTTGTAGTACGTTGCTCTACTTAAGTAGAACGCTGTGCCACAATGGTGTCAAGTGTTATCGAGGGCGTTTATGAAAGGATCGAGGTCGTGGCAGCAAGATCGCCGGGAACGGCAACGCGAACTCCAGCCGGTGACGTGCGCGGACTGTTATTGGCCGCCGCTTTGCGGGTCCTCGATGAGCACGGCGAAAAAGGTCTGACAGTTCGGGCGGTCGCGACCGAGGCCGGTGTGGCGCCGATGGGTGTCTACAACCACTTCGAGGGCAAATCCGGCTTGATGACCGCGGTGGTCACCGAAGGGTTTACTCAACTGCGCGCGATGATCGGCGGTGTGGTCGATTCCGACACCGCGGCCCGACTCCGGGGTGCAGGTGTGGCCTACCGCGACTTCGCCCTCCGATCACCCACGCTGTACCGGCTGATGTTCTCCGGTCAGTGCAAGCCCGAGGGCGACCTCGGCGAAACCGCCCTCTACGCCCTGACCGAGATCATCCGGCACGGACAGGCGGCCGGAACCATCAGGGACGGCGACCCGATGATCCTGACGTTGCAGATCTGGGCCTGTGTCCACGGCGCAGTCAGCCTCGAGATCGATGCGCGCGAGTTCGACGGCGGTGGCCCGGCCGGCACCAACTCGCACTGGCCCCACGTCTACGAGCAGACCCTCGACCTGATCAGCCGCGGTGTCGCACCCTAGCCGGCACTCAGGGCAAAACGATCGGGGGCTGCCCCGGTATCGGGTTCGGGATCGTGTTCTGACGGGGCGGTAGCGGCGTGGTCCGTCGCGACGTCGGCGGTGGTGCAGGCGTCGGTGTCGGTGTCGGTGTCGGGGTCGTGTAAATGACGATCGGAGCGAGGGCCGCCTTCGTGTTGATCGGCGGGATCGTGGTGGTCGTCGGAATGAGGGCCGGCGTGGTCGTTGGGTTTGACGCACTCCCCGACGTCGGTGCCGTCAGATAGCGCTGCGACTCCGGGCCGGAGGTGTCCTCGCGCCATGGACTGACTGCCGCAATGATCCCACCCGCGACGATCACCGCAGCGATGACGGCGGCTGCGGTCATCACCAAACGGTTCTGCTTCCGTCGACGGTCTGCGGCCCGGGCATCGGACACCACCGGGACCGGGTCGACGATCGGCGCGGGAAATGGTTCCGGTAGCGGGTCCGGGAGTGGATCTGCGACCGCAGCCCTCCGCGTCGGCTGCACCGGCAACGGCATAGGCACCGGAAAAGACATAACGCCACGTTCGGCCTGGTCAGCTGAACGCGAATGCCGTCCCTGACGCGCTGGTGCCGGCGAGGCCCGGATCGGCAGAACCGGCAACTGGCCGTTGAACGCCCGTGAAATCTCGTCGATGAGGCCCGGCCATTCGACGTGGTGGGACATCACGACGACTGCGAAGACGGGACTGGGCGAAGCCAGAGACACCGACCTGGCCACACTGATCGCCCGGACCGCGGACGGGTTCAGCGCCTCTTCCACATCTTCTCTGGTGACGCGGAGCAGACCGACGTCCTGCTTTCCCATCACGAAGGTCGCCTCGGATGTTCCGAGCAGAGTCCTGGCCTGCGACATCATCCCGATCAGTTCACGGGCCCATTCCGGGGTTGCCGGCATCCTGGCCCGGCCGCTGCGCACCAGGTGGTCGGCCATCGCCCGATCGAATGATGCGGAGTGCAAGGTGTTGTCGTTGAGTTCGATGAGACATTGCCCGGTCTCCGCATCGACAGCCGCGCCGCGTAGGCCACCGTCGTCGAGGTCTACCAGCGCAAATGCCGCTCCGATGCCACCGAGTTCGGTTGTCAGCAAGTTCCGGATATCGGCGAACAACGCTTCGTGGAGCCAGATCATGCGGCTTGGAGCCAGTGCTCGCTGCGGATCGTGATCCAACACTGCCTCCCGCCGCAATCCCGTCACCTCTATGTACGGTGTGGTCGCCATTCTGCCCAATGCAACCCGGGCTGTCCCGGTCGGCACCGTTTTTGCTCCGACCGGACGCCGGCTACGGCCGCTGCCCCGCCAGTTCCGGACGGCGGTGCGTGGGCAGATCACGGACGGGACCGCCGAGGCTCGAATAGGACCATCCGGCCCGCCGCCACGCGCCCGCATCCAGGCATCGCCGCCCGTCGATCACATTCATGTTGCGGACGAGGGGTCGCAGCGCCGCCGGGTCCATGTGTACGAACTCGGTCCACTCGGTCAGGACCAGCACCGCATCGGCCTGCCGGCAGGCCTCGTGTACCGAATCTGCGTAGGTGAGCGTTGGAAATACCTTGCGGGAGTTGTCGATTGCCTTCGGGTCGAAAACACTGACCGCGGCTCCCTTGAGCTGTAGTTGTCCGGCCACGTTGAGCGCAGGCGAGTCACGCACATCGTCACTCTCCGGTTTGAACGCCGCCCCCAGCACGGCAATATTCTTGCCCAGCAAGGTGTTACCGCACACCTCTGTGGTCAGCTCGACCATCGCCGTGCGGCGACGCATGTTGATCGAGTCGACTTCACGCAGGAACGTCAGGGCCTGATCGGCGCCGAGTTCGCCGGCGCGGGCCATGAATGCACGGATGTCCTTGGGCAGGCATCCACCGCCGAAACCCAGACCCGCATTGAGGAATCGGCGTCCGATTCGATCGTCGAACCCGATGGCATCGGCCAGCATCGACACATCGGCGCCGCTGGCCTCGCATACTTCACTGATGGCATTGATGAATGAGATCTTGGTTGCCAGAAAGGCATTCGCCGAGACCTTGACCAATTCGGCGGTGGCCAGATCGGTGACGAGAAACGGGGTCCCGGTCGCAAGAATCGCACTGTAGAGATCGCGCACCTGCGCTTCCGCGCTACCAGCAGAATCACTTGAGTCGATCCCCAGCACTATCCGGTCGGGACGCAGGGTGTCGTCGACGGCGTGTCCTTCGCGGAGGAACTCCGGATTCCACGCGATGGTGATCTCGGCGCCGTCACCGGACGCACTCCGCGCCCGCCGCTTGAGCTCTTCTGAGGTCCCGACGGGCACGGTTGATTTGCCGATGATCAGGTGGTCACCGGACAACCGGGGCGCCAACTCGTCGATCACCGCGTAGACGTGGCGGAGATCCGCTGCGTATTCACCCTTTTTCTGCGGGGTGCCGACGCCCAGGAAGTGCACCTCGGCGAAAGCCGCGGCCCGGTCGTAGTCGGTGGTGAACTGCAAGCGTCCGGCAGCGAGGTTGCGCCGAAGCACATCCGGCAGACCGGGTTCGTAGAAAGGGAGCTCGCCGTTCTGCAGTCCGGCGACCTTCGCCTCATCGACGTCGACCCCGAGAACCTCGTGCCCGAGTTCGGCCAGACATGCAGCGTGGGTGGCTCCGAGGTAGCCGCATCCGAAAACCGTGACCTTCATACCCCTGTGGGTACCGAACGCGGTTGGCCATCGGGCAACGATCAGGTGGCGCGTCGGCCACCGTATTCAGTCGGTCTGGTTCTGCGGGAAGTTCAGGTACGCCTTCGACGGGGTGGGTCCGCGTTGCCCCTGGTACTTCGATCCGGCGGCGGCGCTGCCGTACGGCGCTTCTGCCGGGCTCGACAGCTTGATCACGCACAGCTGCCCGATCTTCATCCCCGGCCACAGCGTGATCGGTAGGTTTGCAACGTTCGACAGCTCCAGCGTGATGTGGCCGGTGAAGCCAGGGTCGATGAAACCCGCGGTCGAGTGCGTCAGCAGGCCCAGCCGACCCAACGACGACTTGCCCTCCAGACGCCCCGCGAGGTCGTCGGGGAGGGTGCAGACTTCCAGCGTCGACCCGAGGACGAACTCGCCGGGGTGCAGAACAAACGGCTCCCCCTGGGTCCGCTCGACCAGCGTCGTCAGCTCATCTTGACGCTGAGCAGGGTCGATATGGGTATAGCGGGTGTTGTTGAAGACCCGGAAAAGACCATCGAGCCGGACGTCGATGCTGGAGGGCTGGACCAGCTCCGGATCGTACGGTTCGATGGCCAACCGGCCGTCAGCTATCTGGGCACGGATGTCGCGGTCTGAGAGCAGCACACGACGAGGTTAGCTGCCTGCTGCTCAGCTCCACGTTGTGCCTGCGGGTTCTTGGATGGTCACGTTGATCCGGTTGAAGAAGTTGATCAAGGCGATCTGCAGGACTACACCCGCCAGCGCCTTCTCGTCGAAGTGGTCGGCAGCGTTGTCCCAGATCTCGTCCGGAACTGCGGTGGCCCGCGAATCAGCGAGCCGCGTCGCTGCTTCCGCCAGGTTCAAGGCCGCTCGTTCGCTGTCGGTGAAGAATGGCGATTCGCGCCAGACCACCACCGTGTTGATGCGGTCCTCGGACTCTCCTTCTTTGCGCAAGGTGTCGACGTGGCCGTAGACGCAGGCCGCGCAACCGTTGATCTGGCTGACCCGGAGGCTGATCAGTTCGCGCAGGACGAGCGGAAGTCCACTGTCCTCGAGCGCGCCGAGGAGGCTTCCCACACCTTTGAGGGACTGCGGCAGGATGGTGGCGGGGTTGGTCATACGTGCGGACATGGTGTGCTCCTCAGGATTGGCCGGCGGTGTGTTGTCACATCGGCGGTGTCGGGCGGTTCATAGCTCTGACACCCCGGAGAAAGGAAATGTGACCGATGGACGGGAACGACTTTTTGCTCACCGAGTTCGAGGCCAATCGCGGACATCTGCGCGCGGTCGCCTATCGGATGTTGGGGTCGCTGCCGGAGGCCGAGGATGCAGTGCAGGAGACGTGGCTGAAGGTCGCGGCCGCCGACACCGATGACATCGCAAACATCGGCGGCTGGTTCACCACGATCACTTCGCGGGTGTGTTTGAACATGTTGCGGTCGCGGCGGGCGCGCCACGAAGAATCCTTGGACATCGTCCACGTACCGGACCCGATTGTGGCTCCGATGAATTCCGCAGACGACCCGGAAGACCAAGCGTTGCTGGCCGATTCGGTCAGTGTTGCCTTGCTGGTGGTGTTGGAGACGTTGACTCCGAGCGAACGATTGGCGTTCGTTCTGCACGACTTGTTCGCGATGCCGTTCGACGAGGTCGCACCGATCGTGGACAAGACCCCCGCAGCAGCGCGAAAGCTGGCCAGCCGGGCGCGGACCCGGGTGCAGGGAGCGACACCTCAGTCCCCGCGGGTGTCCGAGCAACGCCGTGTGGTCGAGGCGTTTCTCTCCGCGGCACGTGGCGGCGACCTCGAGGCACTGATGACCGTGCTCGACCCCAACATCGTGCTGCGCAATGACCACGCGCCCGACAAGGCCCCGATGGAGTTGGTGGGCGCCGATCAGGTCGGCCGCGGAGCGATCATCTACCGGGCCGCGAACGCACGCAGTCAGCTCGTGCGCGTGAATGGCGGCTACGGTGTGTTGTCGTTCAGCGGCGACGACGTCTCCGCGATCGCATCATTCACAGTTGCCAACAATCGCGTGGTGGCGATGAACATCGTCTCCGATCCTGAGCGAATCGCGAAGCTCGACTTTACCGGCATCGTCTGACGCACTGTCCAGTTCATCAGAACGGCGGCGGATCCTTCCTTTCCTGTTCTTCGCGGAGTCTGCGGTTTCGTAGTCGTTCTTGTTGGCGGCGTGCGTGTTTGGCAGCGGTGCGTGATTGCTGCCGGGAGTCCGGTGCTGTGGGCGGTGGCTGGCCGGGCGAGCCTCGTTGATTGTCGAAGACGATCAGCCGAAGTGTCGGGAACAGATCATCACCCGTCCAGGCGGGTCCGTCGTAGCTACGGCCTTCCGGAGTGGTGAAAATCAGCCGCGGGCGTCCAGTCCGCGGATCAGGGTACTGGTCGTCGAGCCAGTCGGAATAGGTCTTCAATAGGTGATGAAACCTGCAGAGCGTCTTCATCTCTGACGGATGCGTGCAACCGCCGGCATCGGGATCGTGGTGGTTGTATTCGCGGGTGTGGTCGAGGTCAGCGCCCCACGCCTTCTTGTCACAGCCGGGCCACATGCAATAGCAATCCCGGATCCGGATGTAACTGTCAAGGACCACTGACGGCCGGTACTCGTCACCAGGTTGGGTCGCTGGCAGCGGCACCACCCGCGCGAACGGCGCGTCCACCGTGTCGCCCGTATCCGAAAACTCACCGAGAGTTGGGTTTTCCGGCGACCGCATGTACACGGTGGGCTTGCCAGGTTTCGTTTCCGGCTGTGGCTGCTCAGGTTCCGGCTGTGTGGGTTCGGACTCTGCCGGTTCAGGTTCGGGCTGAACAGGTTCCGGCACCACAGGTTGTGCAAATTCAGTCTCGTTGCCCATCGGTCGCTGAACTGTTTCCGTGCGGTCGGCGATGTCACGGATATGAGCGGCGGAAATGACCCCATGTCCATCGAGGAACCCCGGATTATCGGCCGTCCCGTCGAGCGTGGCTTGATCAGAAATCACGTGCAGAACGATCTTCACATCGACACCGGAGATCACCTGATCGGCTGGGACCGTGACGATCTCGGCCGTGCAGGGATGTTTCGGGTCGTCCGGGCACTGGCAACCGAACTCACGGCCCATCACCGTCGCAAACAAGGCATCGGCCATCCGCTCAGCTTTGCGGCGCGGATCAGCCTTGCACGTCGACGTGGCGAGCTTTTCCAGCCGCGCCATGATCATCGTCATCTCTTCAGCGGTGGACTGTGCCTCCAGGACGGCCATGCCGTGATCAGCGTGCGAGCCCCACACCCCACGCCGGTTCTTCGCATCCTCGCGGGCCTGCCGCACCAGGTCAGGATCGCGGCGGAAGATGATCGCATCGACCATGTCCCGCATCCGGTTCTTCGACCACGACCCCCGCCGACCCAACGTTGCAGCGATTACCTGATCAATCTCTGCCCGATGCGGCGACCCGTCGATCAACTCGGTACGAGACACGACGTCCGGAATGTACTCAGCGGCCACCCGCCCCGCCTTCAGCAACGCATTCACCTCGGGCAGACGATCCCGCAACGCCAAGGCCCGATTGATCTGCAACTCAGCGGTGTGCTGCGTGATCTCCTGTGAGGCAGACAGTCTCGCCGCACACTGCGCGAACGGATCAATTGCCCGCATCTCCGCCTCGGTCCCCGCGGATGGTTCCACCAACAAGGCATGCAACTCCGCCGCCGCGGTATAGCGCTGCCATTCCAGCTGACCCTGCTGCGCACGCGCTAGCTCGGAGTCGCGCAGCAGTTCATTCGCACGCAGCTCCTCAGGACTGATTTCTGCGTCCCCACCAGCGGATTCATCCCCCATATCAAACATACATTCGAGACTAGATCAGGGGTCTGACAATCCGGATCGACGGCCAAACGTCAGCGCATAGCGAACTCGGTCGCTACCGGATTGTTCCTAGCCGGGCGCGCCACGCGCATTCCTGGCAGTGCCTGTTAATATCGCTCTCGCGGCCTGAGGTCGCACGCCGATGTAGTTCAATGGCAGAACGTCAGCTTCCCAAGCTGAACACGCGGGTTCGATTCCCGTCATCGGCTCCACGATCACCGCAGGTAGAGCGGTTCACAACCTTCCAGCCCTGCGCGATGGCCGCCGTACTACCCCCGTGGTGGCGCCGCTTGTCGTGAGAGTATCTACAAGTGAGCACTTTGACCTGACCGTGGTGAGCAACCCAGGTTCAGCGCTTGCACCTGGGATTCGGTGCTGGGAGTCCAACCTCGCAGCGCTGCCGCACCACGTTCTCGCCCTGAGGCTGGTTAGCTCGGGTCGTTGAGTGATTCCGGTGACGCGGTGGCTCGGTCGCCGAGCATTTCGTGGGCCCGCCGTTCGACCAGAAGTGGCACGAAATCACGGATAGGTTGATCGTCGAAACGGCGATAAGCCTCCTCGACGATCTGTGCGACGGCGTCGGCAGGAAGGCCGGGGTGTTGTTTGATCAGTTTTTCGGCAATGAGATCGATGTTTTGCCGCTCATCTTGCTGGCGCTTGTCGGCATAAGTGGTCATGGTCTCCAGTTTAGGACCGAAGACGGCACGTCCTGTGATCGTTCATTTTCTGTTAACCCTGCGGTTGCGTGGCTTTCAGGGTAACGTCGTTTTCCGTTTCAGTTCCGGAAGTCGTACGCTATGCGAATTATGACATCCCCAGACCGGCAGGGCGCTGAAGCAGAACAGGCGCGCTACTTCGCAACAGAGCTCAAGCATTGGATCGATAAAATCGTGTTAGAGATCGGTCGTGGCGGCAAGCGCGCGACTGGAACGACCGCGAAGCGGCACGAGCTTAGCGATCTACACCGTCAGCTAAAAGCATTACGCGACAGTTTCCCTGGCGCGTTCATGTAGCCCCCAACACCGCAGGTCCCGTTCCATGTTGCGGGCACGGTTCCGCGACGACCGTGAGCAGCGGCCGGGTGGAGTCGATCGGACGGACGCCGTA
The DNA here is from genome assembly GCA_003202005.1 of Williamsia faeni. GTDB lineage: Bacteria > Actinomycetota > Actinomycetes > Mycobacteriales > Mycobacteriaceae > Williamsia > Williamsia faeni. The sequence goes on from QJJF01000001.1 coordinate 629,060, forward strand.
ATCGGGGCTGCCGTTGCGTTCGTGAAGGTATTCAAGGTGCAACGTGAGTGGCGCGAGGTCCTCGGCGGTCAGCTGTTGTGCGTCGATCACTTCAAGGATGTCGGCGAACCTGAGGAGCCAATAGTTGGTGTCGTCGAATATGCCGTCGGTCGTCATTTCCGTATCCTCTTGTTGAAGCCGGGTTTCCGTCCCCGTGTGCCCAATCCGTTGACATGTTTGCATGGACCACCCCCGATGAGCAGCCTGTTTCCCGGTCAGTGGGTGGGTCGGTCATCGCTCCAGGAGCTTCTTCAGCTTCTCTGCGTGACGAACTACCGGTTCCAGATCTGCGGGTTGAGCGATGTTCCGGTGGGCGTCGTCGAGAATCAGATCCAGCTGTGTGACCAGCGCAGCGCGGCGACTCGCCGATTCCGGTCCGAGACAGCTCGCCACCGAACTGAGCATCTCGATCAGTGCGAGCGCGATTGCCGGTTCCGTTGCGCCGTAGCGGCGGATCTGTCCGCAGGCCAAATCGAGGTAACCCTCGAAGTCGCGGGCTGGTGTGGTGACAGTGGCGGAGGGTGTCGGCCGGTGGACCGTGGGGCCCAGGCGGCGGGTCGCGAGAATGGCGAGAATGGTTGCGAGCTGGTCGATCACCTGCACGCCGGTGTACGGGTCGTTGACAGCGGGCGACAGAGCCTTGGCTGCGACGTCGACGAGTTGACGTATACCGAACGGGACGTCTTGTTCGAGGGTCCGTTCGAAGCCGACCCGAACGCAGTCCGCGATCAGTACCGCGCACCGGCCGGCATCGACCTCTGCTCCGGTGTCGGACCACACCCACGCCAGGGGTGATCCGCGGACGATGTGTGCGCCGACCGGCATGGCATACCGGATGTGTATGGAATGGCCGGCCGCGTAGTCGATCGCGGCATCGGGATGCAAGGTCTGCACATACCCGGAATGCACGGCCGCGATCGCTATGGCGTCAGCCGGCGGGATGGGCACAACCTCGGCGTCATCGTCTCCGTGAGTGAGCCGGTTATGGATCACCTCTGTGGTGTTGCGACCGATTCGGCGCATGATCTCGTCGATCTGCATCGAATGAGAGATGTGGTGGACCTCGTACACCAGAGCGCCGAGGCTGAGAAACAGCAGGCCGATGGCCCCCGAGACCGCCGCACGTGGAAACGATTCAGTGTCACGGCCGGCGGAGACACCGACGGTGTACAAGCCGGCAGCCGAGTACGCGAAGGTCGCGACGAACACGCTGAGCACGATCTGATTTGGCCGGTCACGAAGGAAGTTCCTGACGATGCGCGGCGAGTACTGCGTCGACGACAGTTGTAGGGCAACAACGGTGAGCCCGAGCATCAGGGCGATCACCGTGATGGTGGTGCCGGCGATTCCGATCAAGAGGCTGCGTGCGTCGTCGGGGCTGCCCTGAAAGACCAGCCAGTCGTACGACGAAGACTCGGGGATGTCCACCAGGGAAAGAGCGGCACCGAGCGCGATCGACAGCACCATCGCGGTGATGGGCAGCACCCACATTGCACCGAGCAAGTACTCCCACCATGCTTCGAGGCGTTGCCTTCGTCGAGTCATCGATTACCTCCTCCCGATGACTGTTGCACTTGATGGTGTCCGGTGTCGTATCGTCTACGAAATCCAGCCAAGAAGAAAGACAAACTGATGATCATACGCCGGGGCTCAGGCGAATTAACAGGTCTTTCAACGGGTGTCGGGCAATGACAGCCGAGGTCGCCGAGTCACTGTTCTGGATCGTGCTCGCGGCAGCCATCGCGCCGCTGCTGGCGGCAGCGGTGCCCGGGCGATTGATCCCCGAAGTGGTACTGCTCCTTGCGGCCGGAATCATCATCGGACCGTTCGGGATCGACATCGCCGCGATCTCACCTGAGATCGACATGCTCCAGGAACTCGGGCTCGGTCTACTGTTCCTCCTCGCCGGATACGAATTGGATCAACGTGAACTGGTCGGTAGCGGAGGACGTCGAGCACTTCTGACCTGGTTGTGCTGTCTGGCACTGGCATTCGCGGTCACATATTCAATCGCCCAGGTGATTGAGATCCGAGCAGAAGTCGCGACGGCGATCGCGCTGACGTCGACCGCGCTCGGCACACTTTTACCGATTCTCACCGAACGTGGATTGGTCGAGACACGTATGGGCCGAACCATTCTCAACCACGGAGCGATGGGTGAGCTCTGCCCGGTGATCGCGATGGCGGTTCTTCTCGGTGTACACGGAGCGGCAGGTTCGGTGTTGGTGCTTGGCTTGTTCGCGGTCGCAGCGGTCGGTGTCGCTTTGGTACCCCGGCGGTTCGGCGGTTCACAATCCCGATTGTCGGCAGTGATCGCAAAAGGCGCCGACACCACGTCGCAAACGCAGGTCCGGTTGACGGTGTTGCTCCTCGTCGGGTTGATCGCCCTTGCTGCCGCATTCGACCTCGACATCATCATCGCGGCCTTCGCCGCCGGATTCATCTTGCGCCGAACGCTGCCAACGGGTCACGAAGGACTCGAGACGAAACTGAGCGGGCTGGCCTTCGGTCTACTGGTCCCGGTATTCTTCGTGACCTCCGGGATGAATATCGACGTAGATGGCGTCGTGAAGCGGCCCGAAGTACTTGTGCTCGCGATCGTGATGCTCTTGCTCGTACGTGGGCTGCCGGTGTTCATCGCCACCCGATTCGAAAAGTCCGACGACGGCCGTCGGGCCTTCGACCGGCGTGAACGTGCCCAGATCGGTCTGTATTCGGCCACCGGGCTGCCACTCATCGTCGCGGTCACCACGGTTGCGGTCGATGCCGGTCCGATGACCCCGACCAACGCGTCCATCCTCGTCGCAGCCGGTGCAATCACGGTACTGATCCTCCCGCTCACCGCCACCCTGCTCGGTCGCGGTGAGGTGGAGAAGATCATCGTCGAAGAGGCTCAGAATGAGGATCGGGACTGATCGGTGGCCGCGAACGCGGCGACCGCTGATACCAAGGACGAATAGATGTGGGTGTTGTCGAAGTCGGCCAGTTTGCCGTACTTCTCGAGAGTGGCCGGCGACGCGGGATCGGCTGCGGCCAAAGCGAACACACCGTCGGTGTCATGAACTGATTCGGTGAGTCCTGCGAGTGGGATGCCCGCGATAACGTAACGGTATTCGCCGAGTCCGGGTCAGCGAAAAGCCGGTTGCCGGTCATGGATTTGGTTCAGAAAACAGAGTCGTCGTTAACTTCCGAAAAAACGTCGGTGCCGTCGAATGCAAGCACGACGTCGAAACGAATGAATTATGTTATCAAACCAACTATCTCCGAATTGAAATTCGCCGGGAATGCGATTTGGTAACTACCCAGAGCGTGTTACGGTCGGCGAACGAAAGCTTGCGACGGCAGTACCCGAGGGGTGTTCGGCCGAGCCCCAGAGGAGGTCAGTCACCCCGTGAGATCCGAATCCGACATCCGGTTGATGATCCAGCCCCGCAACGTCTCGTTCGACTGGGCCGATATGCACTTGCATTATATGGACGGAAGTCCCCTGGCCACGCACCTGATGAATGTGATGCACCTGGCGCTTCCCGCAGGTGAAGAGTGGTTCGTCGAGACATTCAAAGAAGCGTTGCCGTATATCGATGACGAGGACCTTCGTGAGGACGTCATCGGATTCATCGGTCAAGAGGCGATGCACGCGAGCGCCCACACCACCGTTCTGCAGTACCTGAAGGACCAGGGACTCGATCCCACGCCGTTCACCGACCAGATGAACTACCTGTTCGGCGTCGCACTCACGAAACGACCGTCGGAAGATGCGAATCCGCGTCACGGTTTGGTCGAACGACTCGCGTTGATCGCCGGCGTCGAGCACCTCACCGCATTCCTCGGCAACTGGGCGCTCAATGAAACTCGGATGGACGACGCCGACGTCGACCCCACGATGCTGGACCTGCTTCGATGGCATGGCGCCGAGGAAGTCGAACATCGCTCCGTCGCATTTGAGGTGTTGGAGTACTTCGACGCCCGGTACAGCCGCCGGGTCCGGGCCTACCTGCTGATCGCTCCCACCATGGTCTGGTGCTGGGCCAGGGGCGTGCGGTTTCTCATGCAGAACGACCCGACTCTGAGTACTCCGGACAGTCGTCGGGTGCGGTGGTCCGATTGGCGCGCGGTGACCAAACAGGGCCTGTTTCCCAACGGCCGATCGATGCTCCGCGCCAGTGCCCGGTACTTCCGGCGTTCGTATCACCCCAGTCAGGAAGGCTCGACTGCCCAGGCCGTGCGGTACCTCGCGGCGTCGCCGGCCGCGCGGGCCGCGAACAAATGAAGCTCAGCCCCCGGCGGGTCTCGCAGTTGGTCACATCGTTTCGGGAAGGCCGGGAGATCCCCCGAGACCTCTTCGACCGTGACGTGCAGGACCAGACGCTGGCATTGATCACCGACGGCCTGGACAAGATCTTCGCCAGCCTCAGTGGGTTCGAATATCGGGAAGAATACGCCGCAGGCAAACGAAACCCGTTGATCACGTTGGTGGTTTCGGAGCGGAAGATGTTGTGCGACGACGTCGTGCAATTGACGTTCAGAGCTGCCGACGGTGAACAATTGCCGACGTGGGATGCGGGTTCACATCTGGATTTGCATCTGCCTTCCGGCCGGCGCAAGCATTACTCGCTGTGCGGTGACCGTCAGGATCGATCGAGTTATCAGATCGCGGTCCGCCGGATGCCCGCGGCCGGCGGGTCGTGGGAAATGCACGAGCTGCCGGTGGGCGCGCAGGTCACGACACGAGCTCCTCGCAACGGTTTCCCGTTCGTCGCCGATGAGCGCGCGCTGTTCATCGCCGGGGGCATCGGTATCACCCCGATCATCGCGATGGTCCGCGAAGCTCGCGAACTCGGCATCGACTGGTTCCTGGTCTACTCGGGCCGATCGCGAAGCTCGCTGCCATTCCTCGACGAGATCGAGGGTTGGGAGCGCGACCGGGTGCTGATCCGGACCGACGACGACCACGGCAACCCCGATGCAGCAGAGTTGTTGCAGCACGCACCTGCCGGTGGAGCCGTCTACTGCTGCGGACCCGGCCCGATGATCGATGCTGTCCTCGGTGGTTTCGGCCAGGCATCGGCGACGGAGCTGCACTTCGAACGGTTCAGCGCGCCACCCGTCGTGGACGGCGTCGAGTTCGAGGTCGAGTTGGCGCGGTCGGGGCGGGTACTCACGGTCCCAGCGGATCGCTCGATGCTCGAGACGGTCCGCGCCGAAGTCCCCGACGTGGCGTATTCATGTCGTCAGGGATTCTGCGGTACCTGCCGAACCAGGGTTTTGAGTGGCACGCCGGATCACCGAGACAGTCGGCTCAGCCCGCAGGAACAGCAGAACGAGATGCTGATCTGCGTCTCTCGCGCCAGTGGCGGACGCGTCGTCATCGACCTCTGAACACTCCGTCGTACAGCAAGAACAGCATTCTTCCATTCCCAAACGCCATTTCGGTCAATCAGAGTATGGTTCCGGCATGCGGGGTGCCGAGAGGGTTGCGATGACTGTTCATGAGGTGGAGGACACGAGGACGGTCCGGAGTTTCTGCCGCGTCTGCGTCTCGGTGTGCGGGATTCTTGTCGATGTCGTCGGCGACGAGGTCACCCACGTGCGCGGCGATCGTGACCATCCGCGGTCGCAGGGTTACTCCTGCACGAAGGGTCGCGCACTGCCGAAGATGCACCACCACCCGGACCGGATCGAACGCCCGGAGATGCGGGTCGACGGCAAGCTGCAACCCACCACCTGGGACGAGTGCCTGGACGATCTGGCCACCAAGGTGCGCGCCATCATCGACGAGCACGGCCCGGATTCGGTCGGCATATTCTTCGGTTCCGGACTCGGGATGGACGCCGCGGGCTATCGAATCGCGCAGGGGCTTCACGCGGCGATCGGAACCTCCGCCAAGTTCAGTCCGCTGACCATCGACGGTACGGCCAAGGTTCTGATCTCCGACCTGGTGGGAGGCTCGACCGCCTTGTCCGGCCGGCCCGACTACGTCAACACCGACTTCGTGATCCTGATCGGCTCCAATCCGGTTGTGTCCCATGGCCACACAATTGCCATGCCCAACCCAAAAGGCACGCTGAAGGAATTGGCGCAACGAGCCGAGATCTGGGTCCTCGATCCCCGTCGGACCGAGACCGCTCGGCTCGCGACCGGACATCTGGCGCCTCGGCCCGGCACCGACCATGCCGTGCTCGCCTGCCTGGTGCGAGAGATGCTCGTCGACGGCGCCGACCGCGACTTCATCGACAACCACACCGCGGATGTCGAGATCCTCGCAGATGCGGTGGCGGACTTCACGATCGAGCACACCGCGAGGTTGGCCGACATCGCCGAAGCCGACCTCATCTCGCTCTGCGAGGCCGTCCGGCGAGCCGGGCCGATTGCCGTCGATACCGGAACCGGTGTCACGATGTCGTCGAGCGCCAATGTGACGCAATGGCTCTCGTGGGCGTTGATGGCGGTGAAGGGTTCGCTCAATCGCAAGGGCGGCTACTGGTTTCACCCGGGCTTCGGGTATCAGCTGGAATCGTTCGAGCTCCCCGTGTCGCCGGCGGAGGGATCGTTCGGGCCCGGTCCGCGCAGCCGGCCCGAGACGCATTCGTTCCTCGACGAATGGCCCTGCGCGGTATTGCCCGACGAGATCAATACCGGCAACATCCGCGCGGTTCTCAACCTCGGCGGCAACCTCGTGACGGCCTTTCCCGATGCCGGGGCACTGATCCCAGCGCTCGAGAAGCTGGAGGTGTTCGCCACGATTGAGATCATCGGAAACGAGACAACAGCCCTCTCGACCCACGTCCTGCCGACGAAAGATCAGCTCGAGCGTGCCGATGTGACGTTGTGGGACATCATGTTACCGCGCGTCACCTCGCAACACACGGAGGCCGTCGTCGAGCCCGTGGGTGACCGGAAGTCGGGTTGGTGGGTGCTCGCCGAGCTCGGTCGGCGGCTCGGATACGACTTGGCCGACACGAGCAACGACCAGGTGACCGACGATGCGATGCTCACCGGAATCATGATGGGCGCCCGTATGCCGATCGAAAAAGTTGCCGAAAAGGGCTGGGTCGAGGTCCCGAACGAGGTACCGGCGGCCTGGGTCGACGCGCATGTCGAACGGCTCGGTGGTTGGCGGCTCGCTCCTGCCCTGCTGGTGAATCAACTTGCCGCGCTGGAGGAGCCGGCCGATCTGGTATTGGTTCCGCGCCGGCAGCACGGCAAGCTGAACTCGCAGCTGGGCTACTTGGGCGAGCCGGCCGAGGTGCTGATGAATCCCGCCGACGCCGCGGCCGCCGGAGTTGTGCACGGGCAGCAGGTGACCGTCCGCACCGCGACCGGTGAGCTCACGGGCGTCGCGAAGGTCGATGATTCGATCCGCCGCGGCGCGGTCTCGATACCGCACGGGCATCCGTTGGCCGCAAACGTCAACCGCCTCACCGACAAAGACCAGATCGACCTGGTTACCGGCATGGCTCGGTACGGTGGGTTCCCGGTCACGGTGGTGCCGGGCTGAGTTCTCCACAACCCGGCGCGGGTTAGGCTCATGACCATGGCAGATGACCTCGTAGCGCAGCAGAACAGCTCGATCCTTGCGTGGTGGCAGCGCACTACCGTGCGCGCAGGCCGAACGGCCGATGCGGTGCGGGCCGAGAAGGCCGCGAAGCGGAAATTGAAGGCGCACCAGCCCGAGGGTGGCGTGTACGGCGCCGATTGCCTGGGACGCCATTCCTCGCCTACGCCGTGGCCGTGCGACATCGTCCGCGGCTTGGACGACCCCGGATTTCGCAGCCGATAGATCAGGTAGTCGACTACTCATGCGGGTCGGCACATCGGCGCCGATGATGGTCATACCTGACCGTCGTCCCGGGAGCGATCTCATGGCCTTGCATGCGAACGACATCGAAGACGTGCTCGACATCCTCGGCGGAATCGTCGCGGACACAACCCTGGTCCACGATCGCCGCGGCTACTTTGCGGCGTTGTACCGCCAGGTCACCCTCGAAGTCCAAGAGGGTATCGCCGTGGGCCTCTTCGACGACGGCCCCCGGATGAGCGCCTTCGACGCCGCGTTCGCCAACCGCTACTTCACCGCGTACGAATCGAAGCCGGCACCGACACGGTCCTGGCGGGTGACTTTCGACGCGATCGACAACACCCCACTGATCGTCTTGCAGAACCTGCTACTCGGCATCAATGCCCACATCAATCTCGATCTGGCCGTCGTGACCGGAACCCTGTTCCACGGCGCAGATCTCGCGGACTTCCATGCCGACTTCGATCGCCTCAACGACATTCTCGCGGACCTGATCCCGAAGGTCCGCGAGACCATCGAGGATTTCTCGCCGCTGCTGGACATTCTGGGGCCGATCGGCGACGGGCTCGATCCGATCCTCGACTTCAGTGTCGAAAAGGCCCGCGACAGCGCATGGTCGGCGGCAACCCTCATCTCTCTGCAAAATCAGGAAACTCGACCGCTCCTGATCCGGCACATCGACAACGGCACCTCCCGCCTCGGGCAGCTGATCGCACGGCCCACCGAGCCGGCCGCGACATGGATCAGGCTGATCCGCCGGACCGAGAGCAAGAACGTGCCCGCGATCATCACCGCCCTCGACGGGATCGTGCAATAGACACGGATCCGATCCGGGATACCCTGTCTACGAGTGGGTTTCGCGAAGCTGTCGTCGAAGGATCTTTCCGGTGGCCGTCTTGGGTACCTCGTCGAGGACAACGATCTCACGTGGCACCTTGTATGCGGCGAGCCGCTCCTTGGTGAAGCTGATCAGTTCCTCGGTGGTGACCGATGCGCCGGCACGCAGGCTGACGAAAGCCTTCACCGTCTCTCCACGGTACGAATCCGGTACTCCCACAACAGCTGCCTCGCGGACCTCCGGATGCTCATAGAGCACATCCTCGACCTCCCGGGGCCATACCTTGAATCCGCTGGCATTGATCTGGTCCTTTTTGCGATCGATGATGAAGAACCACCCCTGCGCATCCATGTACCCGACATCACCGGTGTGCAATGCCCCGCCCGGGAAGGTCGAGGCGGTGGCCTCGGGCTTGTTCCAGTAGCCCGAAACAACCTGCGGCCCGGACGTCACCAGTTCACCGACCTCGCCGGGGGGCAGGTCGGCGCCGTTTTCGTCGACGATACGAACCACGGTGTCGTACACCGGAACACCCACCGACGTGGCTCCCGTGAGTTCGTCGACCGGAGCGACCTTGCCAAACGGGACCCCGTGCGACGGTGACGTGGTCTCGGTCAATCCGTAGATGTTGTGGATGTAGTGACCGAATGCCTCTTTGAAGGCCGCGATGGTACTCGGCGGAATCGGCGCACCACCGGAGTAGATCTTGGTGAGCGACGACAGCGCTTCGCGAGAAGCGTTGGGCGCATTCATCAATGCGATGAACACCGTGATCGAACCGACGGTGAACGTGGCCTGCTCAGACTCGATGAGATCGACCGTATCGACCGGATCGAGGCGGAACATCAACAACATCGGAGCGCCGGTCAGCAGGGAGAGCGCGATGTGACCCACGATGCCCGTGATGTGGAACAGCGGCGCCACACCCAGGATCACATCGTTCTCGTCGATGCCGATCCAGTCCCGGTACGTCTGTGCGTTGAACACCAGGTTCCGATGGGTGGTCATCGCCCCCTTGGGCGGTCCGGTGGTACCCGAGGTGTAGGTCAGCAGCGCGACATCATCGGCGGCGATCGTGTGCGCCGGCGGTCGCTTGCCGTCGAACTTCGCCAACAACTCGGCCATGTCCGCAGCGCCGGGGCATTCGATCCGTGCCGAACCCTCCAGAACGCCGCCTCCGGCGCTCTGGTACTCCAGCTCCGATGTCGTGATCACCTGGCGCACAGCGGTTTCCGATACCACATCGGCCGCGACATCACGGTGGAGCGACTCAAGGGCCACCAGCACAGTGGCTCCCGAGTCGTTGAGGATCTCGGCAAGCTCACGCGCCTTGTACATCGGGTTGGCCGACACGGCGATTCCGCCGGCCTTCCAGATACCCAATTGCGCGATCACGAACTGCGGGATGTTCTGCAGGTACACCACCGCACGATCACCGGCGACGAATCCGCCGTCGGCGAGTGCGGCCGCGAAGGCGTCGCTCAGCTCGTCGAGACGCCGGGCGGTGATCCGCCCGTCGAAGTAGCGAATGATGTCCTGATCCGGGGTGCGCGCGACGGTTGCCGCAAACATCGCAAGTGCGCTGTCGAAGGCCGGTTCGTGGTTTCCCTCTGACCCGGCCGGGTATTGGCTGAGCCAGACCTTGTTGTCATACACACTCATCGGCCGACCTACCGGATCACGATCGGGTTGACCGGGGCACCGGTGCCGCCCACAACCTTCAGCGGTGCCGCTGTGTAGAGGAACGTCCAGCGGTTGTCTGCGGCACAGGCATCGGCGAGCGGTTCGAGCCAGGCGATCTCGGTGAGCGCGATGCCGAGGTTGCGCATGAGCGCGCAGTGAAGTGGCAGTGCCACACCACTTTCGGGATCGTAGGTGACCTCGTTGGCGATCGTATCGGTGACCAGGTTGGGAACTTCCCGCTGCTGGAACCATTCGACGAGTTCCCGCGAGTAGGTCAGACCGGGCTCGGTGAATCCTTCGTAGAACTTCTCCGGGTTGTTCAGCTCGTACCAGTACTTCATCCAGCCGGTACGGATGACGAGGATGTCGTGCGGTTCGATGGTGACGCCCTGCGCCTTGGCTGCGGCTTCGAGGTCGTTGTGGTTGAACGTCTCGCCCTTGTCCAGGTACGGCTTCCCGCGGAACCGCGCGATGTCGATGAGGACGCCGCGTCCGGAGACGCCCTTCTCGGCGATGGGTAGGACGGACGCCTTGTCCATGCCACCGACGGTGCTGCGCGCGTCGTAGCCGTTCCACAGCTTTCCGTCGTACCAGACATGTCCGAGCGCGTCGTACTGCGTGGAGCCCTGGAGGAAGACCAACGCGGTGTCATCGGCATAGTGCAGGCCGCCGGGGAACGCAGGTGCGCCGTCGCCGTCCCACGAGGACTCGTCGAGTACGTTCTGACGTTTGATGCCCTCACGCCCCGGCCACAGCGGATCGCCCGGCGATTCTGAACGGCCCATGTGGATCTGCAGGGTGAACGATTCACCGGACTTGATCTCCGCGACTCCGCGCAACGTCTCGGCATTGTCGAGGTAGTTCAGGGCGCCCAGTTCGTCGTCGGGTCCCCACTTACCCCAGTTCGAAGGTGCGTCGTCTCCAAGGAGTTCGCGCATCTCGGGTGCTTGGTTCTCGGTCATGATTCCTCCTCATTCACCGAACAATCGTTCGCGATGGCTATGGTGCAGGTCACACCAGCCAGCTGTCAAGGACGGCATATCCCCAGTTGGATGCCAATCAACTCGATTCAGAAGAGATGCGAACAACAACGGTGTTCAGATAATCTGAACACATGTCAGAGTCATCGCAGGTGAGCGAAGTCGGTGGACCGGGCGCCTCGGCGTGGCGCGAGCCGGGCCGTCGTGTCCGCGCCGTCCGCGAGGCGAGCGGGCTGAGTTTGCGTGAGGTGGCCAGGCGCATCGGCGTCAGCGCGGCGACATTGAGCCATATCGAGAATGACAAGGCAGGCCTGTCGGTCGAACGTCTCGAAGCCATCGCAGACGCCCTGGGCATGGACGCGGCATTGATCCTCCATTCATCAGACGCCCCGAGAAGACGCCCGAAAACGCCCCGATCCAACCGGCCGAAGGGCAAGCCGGCCGAACACGGTTCGTGGCGCGACTACGCACCACTGAAAACCTCCCCCACGCTCGACGCCGCACTGATCGAGTTCCTGACGGTCGGATACCACGGCACCAGCATGCGGTCGATCGCCGCGCGGTCCGGACTCCCGACGTCGAGCATCTACCGTCAGTTCACCGGCAAGCAGGACATCTTGATGCGGATCCTCGACGAGACCATGACCGACCTGGAGTGGAGATCCGCCGCCGCCGAATCCGAGGGCGACACCGCGGTGGAGCGATTTTGCCTTGCGGTGGAAAACCTCGCACTATTCCACGCCCACCGACGGCAATTGGGCTTCATCGGGGCGAGCGAGGTCCGCGCACTCGACCCACGCAACCGCGCCGCCATCAGTTCCCGGCGAAATCGGCAGCAGTCCCTGGTCGACGAACATGTCTATGCCGCAATCCGTTTGGGAGAATTCGAGGTCACACATCCGGACGATGCCTCCCGAGCCGTCGTGACGATGTGCACGGCCCTACCCACGTGGTGGCAACCCGAAGGACGACTCTCGGCAGACGCCATCGCGGCCGAGTATGTCGACTACGCACTCGACATCATGCGCTACCGCGGCCGCCGGGTGCATTGACAAACAAATCAGTTGCGCTCAAGTGAATGGTCGCGTTGCATTGCCTGGGCGCACAACGATTTTCCGGAGAGGAGGACCCCGATGAAGTTGGCAGAAGCACTGGCCCGACGCACAGATACAAGCCGGCGTATCGAGCAACTACGTGCCCGCATCGCGGACAACGCGCGATACCAGGAGGGCGAGCCACCCTCGGAGAATGCCGCCGAGCTGCTGACCGAAGCCGAAGGCGCGCTCGACGAGCTGGAACTGCTGATCCGAAGGATCAATGCCACCAACTCGGCGACGCCCCTCGGCAACGGCACCATCACCGATGCACTGGCCCGACGTGATGTCCTGCGCCTGCGTCATGCGCTGGTCACCAATTCCGCGAACGCGGCGGCGGGCAAGAATCAGCAGTCCTACCGGCAGCTCCGTTCAGAACTGATGTACGTGTCGGCACTGACGGTCCGCCCTCTGCGCGAGCGCGCCGACAACGTGGCCCGGGAACTTCGCGAGGTCGATCTGCAGATCCAGCAGGCCAACTGGACCACGGATCTGATCGCGTAGAACTGTTCGATCTGTGCTGAATGCAGCAGGTACCCGATTGCAAGGCGAGCACACACCGCGCGGCGGCGGATCCGCCGCTCCTGGTGGTGCCGAGGGCGGCGCCGAGGGTTCGACTCCCTCACACACATCGCACGCCCAGCACACCGCACAGGTGAATGTGCAAAGCGCACAACGCATAACCACGTGCTGATTGTCATCGGGGAGGGTAGGGCAAGGGGATCTGCATTCAGACAAACGTCGGCGGGCTATCCTTCGACGAGACGAAGGGAAGCGAATTGAATCTCGAGGATTTCCGTCAGATCATCCAGAACTCTGGACCCGATGACTGGCGAGTGATCAAGCACCAGGGGCCGAGCTACCACGACTGGTTCGACGGTTCGCTCACCCCGGACGGCTACCGCATCGAGATCAACAGTCACTACGCCAACGCTTCGTACAAGCCCAACATCAACATCACCATCGCGTGGGGCATGGGCCTGGAGTTCGAGCACGCAGGTGACGCGAGCCACGCCCGCCGCTTCGAGTGGTCAAAGATCTTCTCCGACAAAACAGTCAGGCTCTGTTTCGCCGACTTCTTCTGGTGCGGAGCACTCGTCGACCGGTTCAACTACGTTGTCGCCGACGGCGGTAAAGCCGTGCTGCCCTGGGCCCTTGAGATCCGGGGCCTCGCGACCACCCAACACGAACACGACACCGCGAAACTCATCCACCACCTCGGCGATCACGTCGAAGGTTTCGAAGAGTATTTCCGACGAGTCGGTTTCACGATCGCCGGCAGCTAGCCCGACGTTTCGGCAAAGCCCATCACGTCAATGATCAGGTCGGCATCGGCCCGCATCGCCCGCACGCGGTCGGCGTTGACCTGATCCGGACCCATCGCCCACGCCGTCGCCGCTCCCTCATCCATGCCGAATCTGATGTGCCGGCGGACAATCCGCTCGACCCGAACTTCGGTCGGCGCCTCGACGAACCACACCTCGTCGAGTATCGACCGAACCTCGCACCACGGCTTGTCCGCATCAAGCAGATAGTTGCCTTCTGTGATGACCACGGAGATCTCCGCAGCCACGGGGATCGAGCCGGCGACCGATTCCTCCATCCCGCGGACATAGTCGGGCGCGTACACCACGGCTTCCTGTTGATTGCGTAGGCGTCTGAGGAGGTGCACATAGCCGTCGCCGTCGAATGTGTCGATCGCACCTTTCCGGTCCGCCCGGCCCAGCCTCGACAATTCGCGATTGGCCAGGTGAAAGCCATCCATCGGCACCACCACTGCTGCATCACCGATACGATCGGCAACGGCCGCGGACACCGTACTCTTGCCACTCCCGGGCTCCCCCACGATGCCGATGAGCACGCGGCGGCCGTCGCGCCGCCGCCGCCGCTCGATCCGGCGGATCAATTCGTCGACGTCCTTGACCGCGCGCAACAATCCTCCTAGCGTTCTCAGTCATTGCTGTGTAGTCGCCGATGGCATTCGTGCCGAGGAGTTCACATGAATGTCTTCCGCTCGGTCACGATCGGAACAACTGTACTTGCACTCACCGCAGCCGGACTTGTTGTGCTGGCCTCACCCGCCACCGCGCAACCCTGCGGAATCCCCGATACCGGCAGCAGCGGCAGCAGCGGCCTCGGCAGCAGCGGCTTCACCGCCTTCGGCAGCACCGGCAGTAGCGGCTACGGGAGCTACGGCAATCAGCCGCCAGAGGGGCGACAAGGCCCACTCCCGGTGATCGCGAGCGCCAATACCAACGCCGTCGAATGGGTTACCGGTCCTCGCAGTAACAACAGCACATTCAACCGTTTCGGCATCTCCGGCACCGACCTCGCGCTCAGTTGGGACAACGGATCCGGACAGATTCTGATGGCCTTCGGCGATACCTTCGGAAACTGCTCGATCGGCGGCCAGGAATGGAGACACAATGTGCTGCTCCGCTCTGATGACACCGATCTGTCCAACGGGATCACCCTGTCCAACGCCGTCCCCGGCGACGCCCGGTCCGGGTCGGTTGTCACCCCTGACCGAACCAACTTCGGTCGTGAACTGATACCCGCGATCGGCTTCAGCTACATCGAGACCACCACCATCCCCACTGCCGCGATCTCGATCGGCAACACCCAGTACATCAACTACATGTCAATTCGCTCCTGGGGCGCCCCGGGTCAGTGGTTCACCAACTTCTCGGCAATCTCCGTCTCGCACGACAACGGTCAGACCTGGTCCACCGATGGCAACACCATCCGTGCGAACGTCGACCTCACCATTCCCGGTGTCCGAGAGGCCCGTCAAGGCAACGACAAATTCCAGATGAGCTCCTACCTGAAAGGCAACGACGGCTACATCTATCAGTACGGAACACCCAACGGCCGGTCCGGCGCCACTTATCTGGCCCGGTTTCTGCCGCAGGACATCCTCGATCTGAACAAGTACGAGTACTTCACCAACGATGCGGCCGCACGCTGGTCAACCGACGCCTCAAACCTCGCAGCTGTTGCACCTCAACCGACCGGCGAACTCTCGGTCGCATGGAACGAGTACCTCAAGCGATACGTGATGCTGAATTACTCCAGCGATCCTGGGAGCGGAATCTTGATCCGGACGGCCGAGAACCCCGAAGGTCCTTGGAGCGGACCCAAACTCCTCGCTCCCGGTAGTAACCTCGGCGGTGTCTACGCCCCCTTCATCCACCCCTGGTCGTCCGGAAAGTACCTGTACTACACCGCATCGGTGTGGAAGGACTACAACGTGATGCTCCTTCGTACCGACCTCAGCCGTATCTGAGGCGACTGTCGTCCCGGTCGCCGCCGACCGCCCGGTAGGGTGGATGATGTCCGATTTCTGAATCGAAGGGACGATCATGGAGCTAGTTCTGGTCATCGCCGTCATCGCTGTTGTCGCCGGGATGATCGCGCTGACGAAAAACCAGGGTTCCACGCGCCGCCGCCGCGAAGAGACCTCTCTCGCCGATGCGAAAGCCGATGCCCGCCAAGCCATCGAGAGACTCGGCGGTCAGGTCTACAGCCTCATCGGTTCCAACGGACCCGCCAAATCGGCCATGTCCGATGCCTCCGAACGGTTCAACGCAGCCGGTTCACAAATCGAGCAGGCCACCACGCCCAGACAAGCACTGCTCGCGAAACAAACAGCGCTGGAAGGTCTTTACTACGTCCGCGCCGCACGTCTGGCGATGGATATGGACCCCGGACCCGAGATCGCAGTCCTCGACGGCCAGAAGTCGTCGGGCGCTGTCACCGAAGACCGCGACATCGAGTTCGAGGGCCGGCAGGTCTCGGCTTCGCCGAACCCCTCCGACAAAACACCCAATTACTACCCCGGCGGTCGCGTCGCCGACCGGCCCGTGCCCGCCGGCTGGTATTCCGAACCGTGGTGGAAGCCGGCGCTGGTCGCCGGCGCCTGGGGTATCGGGTCGGTCCTCCTGTTCAACGCCATGTTCACCGGCATGGCCGGCGTCGGCTACGACAGCAACGCCTTCGAGAGCGGGTACGGCGACGGCTACCAGGACGGCATCGACGCGGACCAGGGTGGTGACTTCGGTGGCGATCAAGGCGGCGGAGATTACGGCGGCGGGGACTTCGGTGGCGGTGGGGATTTCGGTGGCGGAGATTTCGGCGGCGGCGGGGACTTCGGAGGGTTCTAGCGTCCGGTCAGCCGAAGATCGACGTCAACGCCGGTGCGACATCGTGATGGTCGCGGATCAGCCGGCATCGTCCCCGTCCGATTGTTGCCAGATCCCGGCCCAGGTCGACATCGTCCTCACCTGAGGTGTCAAGCAGGACATCCAGTCGTGGCAGACGCGCCGCGACTCCACGCGGGTCAGGGCCGGCATTGTGCACGCAGTCGCTCAGCAGCAGCACCCGCGCATCCGCCGGTGGTACCCCGGCCAATTCCCGCGCCGCCACCTCGAGAGCGAAAGCAACGTTGGTCAACCCCTGAGTCGGCAACGTCAGCAATTGATCGAGTACCGTCTCGGCGCTGACCCGCTCCCCCAACCGCACCAGGATCGCGGCATCGGACCAAAATGCCACCACCGCAACGTCATCGCGGGCGAGTTCACCCACCATCGCACCGACCGTGGCGGCTGCGGTACGCACCTGTTCGCCTTTGGTCGAACCCGAGATGTCGACGACCAGAACGATCGAGCGCCGATTACGGACCCGTTCGCGGACCAGGATGTCGTCGTCGGTGGGCAACGGGTTACCCGCGATCGCCACCAGCGTCGCATCCAGATCGATCTCATCGGTACCACCGCGCCAGCGCATCGTCGTCAGCGTGCCGGAACTGGCCCGCCGCGCACGGCGCTGTCTCATCGGCTGCGCCAGCGCCAATCGGCGAGCGATCTGTTTCGCCCGTCGCCGGCCGATCTCGTCGACAACAGGAGCGGTGGACGAATCCACCAGATCACCCTCGTCGTCGGTGGCACCGGGCGCCGACGATCCGGGCAACTGCATCGGCTTGCCGCGTTCGGTTCCCTTGGGGATCAACGTGAATCCGCCGCCACCGGCCGACGGCTTCAGCAGCGACGGCTCCTCGTCCAGAACCTTCGGCTTGCGACGTAGTGGTCGCATGTGTGCCCGGTCCCGACCGTGATCACTCTTCGACCGCCGCGAGAGCGGACTATCGGCCGCGACGGCTCTTCAACCCGGTTCGGCAGCCGCCGGAATCAGGATGAAGTGGTCCTGCCAGATTTCCCGCAACACTGCTTCCGGTGTCTCAAAAGCGGTGTCGTCGAGGTGAATTCGCCCCGACAACGCGACCAGCATGGCATCGAGCATCACATTCGTGTAGTCCTCCGGCAGTCCCCGGGGCGGATCGATCGAATCGACCTCGGGCAGCGTGACGCCGCGCATCTGCGCCAATTCCGATGCCAGCAACGCAACGTCGATCGCACCACGGACGCTGCTTCCCTGCCGGATGTCGTCGCGCTCGCGGGTGACCCGGGTGACCGCAACGGCATCGGCGATCACGCGCGCCGAATTGATTCCGGTTCGGCGTTTCACGATTTCACGCTCGGCCTCGGCGTCCTGGTATGTCACCACCAGCCGGCACATCCGGTCGTGCACAGACGTCGACAACCGCGTGGTGCCGATGTTGTCGTACGGGTTCAGCGACGCGACCACCCGGAACGTGGGCAACGCGGTCACGCTGCCCACTCGTGGAATCGTGATGACTCTTTCTGCCATGGCCGTGAGCAGGGTGTTGAGGGTGTCCTCCGGGGCGCGGTTGAACTCCTCGATGTACAAGAACCCGCCCGTGCGCATCGCCTCGATGAGCGGGCCTTCGACAAAGTTGTCCGCCGAGTAGTCCTCCCGCAGTACGCGCGCTGGATTGTGATGTCCCACAAGTCGACTCGGGGTCAGATCCGCGTTGCCCTCGACGAACACCAGCGGGATGTCCCACTCCGCGGTGATGGTCCCCAGCAACGTCGACTTCGAGGTGCCGGGAGGGCCTTCCAGCATCAGATCGCGTCCGGCCGAGACCGCCGCCAGGAGCAGGTCGACCTCGCGCTCGCGCCCGACCACCCGTTCGGCGATCCTGGCCCGGATCTGAGCGGTTGCGGCCACGTCTTGGAGAGCTCTTGTCATGCCAACAATCTAGGGTCGCCAGCCACCAACGACAAGCGACGTTGCACGCAGCGAATGGGGCATCGCCTCAGATTGCCCTCAGCGTCGCCCTGGGAACTGCCGCCACCGTCATTGGCTCTGCCGGATTCGCGATTGAACATCCGAAAACAATGCTCGCACAATACCTTCGGTGGACAGCCCTTTTGCCGTTTTCCGGCGGATCCGACACCCGCGCGGATCGCCGAGTATGACCGAGATCACAGTATTCACAGTGCGAAAGTCTGACCTGCGGAGGGCGTGGACGCATCCATCGACGACCCACGGTTGATCACGGAAAGATAACGAATAGTCGAACATCCTCGGGTAGCGTCGGCGCGGACTCGACGGGCGAAGGCCCATCAAAGGAGGTTCGTCTGACTTGGGTAAGCACTCGGCACCGAAGAAAAGGTTGCGATCACCGTACGCATTGGCCGCGCTCGTCCCAGTCGGACTGGCCAGCGCCGTGGCCGCTGCGCATGCAGGGCAGCAATTGACGACCGAATCACCCAAGCAGGTCGCAGAGAGCACGCCCGACAATGCGCCGACCGCCGCTCCGACCATCCCTTCCCAGACTCCGGTCGCCCTGCCCATCACCACCGAACCTGCTCCGGTTGCCGCGCGTGAGCCTGCGCCTGAAGTGGTCCCGGAGAGCGTGACAACCGGCCAGATCCCGCTCATCAATTACGAGGCCTACCACGCCGCGGGGTCGAAGCTTGCCCAGGAACTACCGGGTTGCGGCATCTCGTGGCAGCTGATCGCCGGTATCGGCCGGGTCGAATCGACCCACGCCAACAACGGCAAGGCCGATCCGGACGGTGTCCTCGAGATACCCATCCTCGGTCCGGTGCTCGACGGCAGCCTGGCCGGCAACAACGTCATCCACGACACCGATGGTGGCGAACTCGACGGAGATCCTCACTTCGACCGTGCGGTGGGGCCGATGCAGTTCCTTCCAGAAACCTGGAAGCGCTATGCCGAAGACGGCAACTCAGACGGCGTCACCGACCCGCAAAACCTCTTCGATGCAGCCCTCACCACCGGCCGGTACCTCTGCGACGGCAACCTCAACCTCCGGGATTCCTCCCAGGTGACCAAGGCCGTCCTGCGTTACAACAACTCGATGGACTACGTGTCCAAGGTCCGCGGGTGGGCCGACCGTTACTGAGCAGGCATGCCTACTGAGCAGCAGGCGTGGCCGCGGCGCGCGGCAGTGTCAGCAGCGTGATGACGCTGACGATGATGAGCAGGATCGCGCCGACCACCAGGAACGTTTTGATCGCGACGGCCGGCAGGAACAGCACAACGATGCCGGCGATGAGTGAGATCACTCCAGCCACGATGAGGAACCATTTGGGCGCGTAGTGGGCACCGGTGACTCCCGCGACGATCTCCAGGATGCCCTGGATGATCCACGAGACACCGATGACGATGGCCAGCAGCACCAGTGATTCAGCCGGGTTGAACAGGCACAGGATGCCCGCGAACAAGATGATCGCGCCCATGATTCCGAGGAAGATCCGCAGCCCGGTGGGCAGCAGCTTCGCCGACAAAGCCATGATCAGGCGGTAGATACCGGCGAAGATCAGGGTGATTCCGAAGAGCACGGCCACCACGACCAGTGTTGGTTCGGGCCAGATGAGGGCCACGACACCGAGGACGATCCCGAGGACCGCAGTGGTGATGAGCCCGGCGCGCACAGCATTGCGCAGCTCATCGGGAAACGGCTGAGGGACAACATAGTTCGTCATGGGTGAAACTTACCCTGTGAAACAACAGGTAGCGCGCCAATTCAAGGCAACTTTGCGCGACGGTTTCTTCGGTCATTGCCGCAGCGATTCCGGAGTCTCACCAGAGCCGACATAAGCGAGCAGTCGCTCGGTATAGTTGGCCGAAAGGACTCAACCAAGGATCGCCCATGCCCGTTCGGCACGATCAACTCACCCAAATCGACGCCAGAACATACGCTTTCATGCACTTGCCCGGCGGTTGGGGACAGACCAACACGGGCTTGGTGGTGGGCGACGACGCGTCGATGGTGATCGACACGGTCTGGGATCGGGTCCGGGCCCAGGCGAATATGGAAGCGTGGTCGTCGGTCAGCGACGCCCCGATCACCGAAGCGGTGAACACCCATTCCGACGGTGACCACTGGTGGGGCAACAACACGCTTCCCCGGGCCGCGCGCATCACGACGTCGGCGGCCGCTCTGACCGCGATGAAGGAAGACACCCCACCGGGAGTGGTCGGCGCGCTTGCCAAGCTCGGCAGGCTGACCCGGCCGATTCCGGGTCCGGCCGGGCATCTCGGCGGCTACATGCATCAGGTGACGGGCGGCGCGGACCTGCCGAAACGATTGCCCCGCCTGCCCGACCACACCTTCTCGGACACCGAAGACATCGAGGTCGGCGGCCGCGGTGCCCAGCTGCGCAACTTCGGGCCCGCGCACACACCCGGGGATCTCATCGTTCACATTCGCGACGCCGGAGTGGTCTTCACCGGAGATCTCTTGTTCATCGGTGCCACGCCGGTGATCTGGCATGGGCCGCTGGAGAATTGGATGGCGGCAATCGACCATCTCCTGCAACTCGACGCCGCGACCTACGTTCCCGGACACGGCCCGATCTGCGGCCGTGCCGAGATCGAGTTGTTGCGCGACTACTGGGTGTGGTTGGCGCAGGCGGCAGGCGACCAGCACTCCGCCGGCGTGGCGCCGCTGCCCGCCGCACGCGCGTTGGTTCGGTCACCGGAATTCGCGCCGTTCGCCCAGTGGGGTTCACCCGAACGAATCGTGCTGAATCTCAGCACCCTGTACCGATTGTTCGAGGGCGCCCCGCCGGCACCACCGACCATCGTCCGCCGCGCCAAGGCATTTGCCGACGCCGGAAAACTCCAACGCGACATGACTTCATGAAGATTCGCCGCCTTCCCGGGCCCGCCTCGTTGGCGATCCTGCACGAGCCGTCAGGCCGCTGGATCAGTCTGCGCGCCGCCCTCAACGGCCGGGCCGGACTCGAAGAGTTCAGCCACCTCCAGTCAAATCTGTTGGCACTGCTCGCCACCGGCGAACAGTCCAGGGCAAAGATCATCGATGCGGTCGATCGGGCCGCAGGCGAGGGAATCGGGATTGCCACCGATCCGCCGCCGGCCATCCCCTACTACCCCAGCTCCCTGCGCTGCGCTCTCGGATGGGAACAGCACTGGACCAACGCCGCACACGGTCTCGTCCAACGCAATCTCCCCGCCAGCCGGCCCTTCCTCCGTACCTACGGACGCCTGACGCACAAGGTGTTTCCGCTCCTGCGGCCAGGCTCCGCGTTTTACGATCACCCCGTCTACTACACCGGCAATCATCTGACGGTAATCGGCGACGGCGAACCGATGCCCTGGCCCAGCTACACCAACGAACTCGACTTCGAACTCGAATTCGGGATGATCATCGCCCACCCCGTTCGCGACGCCACCCCGGAAAAAGCGGCCGCGGCCATCGGAGGATTTGTGGTGTTCAACGATTTCAGCGCTCGCGATGTGCAGTGGGACGAGCAACGTCGCGGCGTGTTCGGGCCAGTGGTGAAGACCAAAACCTTTGGCAGTTCCATTGGTTCGGTGGTGGTGACCGCCGACGAAGTCCTACCCAAGATCGATCAGCTCACCGCGTCGGTGCACATCAACGGCGAACTGTGGTCGTCAACCGGTACACACGGATTGCGTTACCACCCCGGCGAAGTCGTCGCCTACGCCAGCCAGTCGGAGAACCTGCACCCCGGCGAACTGATCACGTCCGGCACCCTGCCGTCAGGGTGCGGCCTCGAACTCGACCGCTGGATCCGTCCGGGCGACGAGGTGACGCTGTCGATCGACGGGATCGGTTCGGTGACCAACACCGTCGCCGACCCCGGCTGATCACTGCGGCAAGTGAACTACTCGGGCAGCCAGTGTCGTCCGCGCGCCTGGTGGGGGTCGTCGACCACCACGACGTCGTCGGTGTCATCGGCCTTGCCCTCCATCCCCGGCTTGGTGGACAACATCACCGCAACCGCGGTGGTCAGCGGCACCGAGAGCGCAATCGCGATACCGCCGACAAAGCTGCGGGCCAGTTCGATCGCGACCAGTTCGGTCGTCATCAAGGTTCCGAAGGTCTGACCGGACACCGAGAAGAGCAACAGCAACGGAAGTGTGCTGCCCGCGTACGCGAACACCAATGTGTAGACGGTGCTGGCGATGTGGTCGCGGCCCACCCGCATCGCGGCGGTGAAGGTCTGCCGCCGATTGCCACCATCGGCCGCGGAGAGCTCGAACACCGCCGAAGCCTGGGTGATGGTCACGTCGTTGAGCACACCGAGCACGCCGATGATGAATCCCGCCAACAGGATTCCGTTCAGCGAGATCGTGTTGTTGTAGAGCTGCAGATTGGTCGTCTGCTCCTGGGAGAAGCCGGTGATGTGCATTGTCTCGATCGCCAGCCACGACAGGAAGCCTGCCAGCATCAGTGACGCCAGCGTTCCCAGCAGCGCCGCACTGGTCCGCAGACTCACTCCGTGGGCGAGGTAGATGACCACGAACAAGATCGCCGCCGACGACACAATCGCGACCGCGACCGGAGACTGTCCGTCCAACATCGCGGGCAATGTGAAACCGAAGAGCATGGCAAAAGCGAAGACCAGCCCGATCACCGACCGCAGACCGCGCCAGGCCGCCACCAGAACGATGGCGAAGACGAACACCAACGCCCAGATGATGATCGACGTCGAACGGCCGTAGTCGAAGAACGAATACGTGTCGGCACCGTCGACACCCGCCGAGCGCGACAACTTGATGTTGTCGCCGACCTTCAGATCCGGTTGTCCCGGCAGCGGCTGGGCAAGCTGTTCCGGCGTCAGCTCGTCACTGCCCGAATCCTGCTCGATCCCGGCCTCCACCCGATGCGTGGCGACCTCGATCAAGGTGTTGGCACCCTCGTTGGGACCCGAGGTCAGTCGCACGGTGTTCTGGATGCACGGACCATCTTTCACCGACTCCACCGCCGGATCACCGGCGAACACCTGCCCGGCTTGCTTGTTGAGACAGGCTGCGGTGGCCTGCGCGACCACCTGCCCGCTTTCGAGCTGGATGGAACCACCACCGACCGACTGGAAGTTCACCGGGATGTCGTGGTCCCGGTCGCCGGGCCAGAGAAGCACCAGCCCCAGAACAACCGCAACCGCGGAAGCAACCAGCAGTCCGATGACCACCTTCGCGACGCTCGGATGAAGATCCACCGGGCCCAGTTGGTGGTGGTGATGTTGATGCGGATCGTCAGGGCGTGGAGGTCGTCTCACTCCGGTGACATTAGTGGTCCGGGCCGCCCGTTCGCGCATCGTCCCGCGCTGGTCAGTCCGGATTCGCGACAAAAACGTGACCGGCGCCGGTGCCACCTCTGCCTACCGTGGAAATGGACATATTTCTACTCACAGAAAGGACAAATGTCACCATGAAACGCTCATTCGCCGCCGCCGCGGCTGCAATCCCCGTGGTGACGGCAGGGCTCTTCGGAGGAATCTCCGCACCGACTCAAGCCGCCCCCATCCCGGTCTCCTGCTCGCATCCCTTTGCTGACAAGGACGACAGTTCAGGGACCGTCGACGCGCCACGCGCAAACCTGCGGAGCGGGCCGGGAGGCAACTGCAGCGTGGTCCATTCGCTTCCCGACGGTACCGAGCTGGGTTATGACTGCTACGTGGTCAATGCCGACGGCACAAAGTGGACACATGCGCAGTACGGGGCCTACGACAAACAGGGGTGGATCACAGAGAACAGTCTCGCCGACGGCGGGAGCGACGACCTCTGCTGACACCGATTCGACGTCCGGCGGATATCGGCGAAATCGCCACAGCCAGGCATCGGATGCGACAGAGTGGAAGCTGTGCTCGATGAAATGCAGCGCGAAGCCACCGAGCTCTTCGAAGCCGGCGAATACGAACATGCACTTGCGGAGTTCTCAGTTCTGAGAGAGATCCGATGCCGCCGCGAGGGTCCCTACTCTCTGAAGTGCCTATCGAATCTGCACGACGTCATCCGGTGCCAGGTACGGCTGGGCCTATGGGCCGAATGTGAACCGCAATGCCGGGATCTGCTCGCGAAATACACATTCACCCACGGTCCCATCGAGCCCGACACCCTTGATGTCACCGAACACATGGCACGAACCCTGGACGCCCTCGGACGTCCCGAAGAGGCCGCCGAACTGTGCGAACGCACGGCTGATCTATTGACAGCCGACGGTCAACACCGCAAGGCACTCTCCTTCCGCGACGCCGCGGTCCGCTACCAAGCCGAGACCCCCAAACCCGCTACTCACTGAGCGCAGGCCACGACCCGCTCCACCCCCGCCCCGTCGAACGTGCCCTCATCACCGCCGAACGTGCCCTCATCACCGCCGAACGTGCCCTCATCACCGTCGAACGTGCCCTCATCACCGTCGAACGTGCCCTCGTTGCCGTCGAGCGTGCCCTCGTTGCCGTCGGGCATGCGTTATCAGCACGGTCGGCGGTTGCTTTGGCACGGTCGGCGGTTGCTTTGGCACGGTCGGCGGATTGGGGTTAGGTGTTGGATCGTGCTTAGATACAAGTTGTGTCTAAGCAAATCTCAGCTTCCGAGCGCGCATACAGCCAGGTGAAGGGTCACATCCTGGCCGGAACACTGGCCGGGGGTGAGCTGATCAGTGAGGGTGAGATCGCCACGACTCTGGGAACCTCCCGCACTCCGGTGCGTGAAGCGTTCCTGCGTCTCGAGGCCGAAGGCTGGATGAAGCTCTATCCGAAACGCGGAGCCCTGATCGTGCCGGTCCCGGTCGATGAGGCCGAGCATGTGATCACCGCCCGCTTTGTGGTCGAGACCGCTGCCGTGCGGATCCTGGTCACCGGCGAACGCACCGCCCTGGTGGCCGATCTGCGCGCGGCGCTCGATCAGCAGCGCATCCACGCCGAGGCCGGCGAGGTCGACGAGTTCACCATCGCCGACGCCGCATTCCACCGCATGTTCGTCGCGGCGGCCGGGAACCCGTTACTGGAAGGCTTCTACGACACGCTCCGCGATCGCCAACTCCGTATGACGAGTACCTCGGTGCAGCGTGACCGCGCGCAAATGCAGCGGATCATCGCCCATCACACCGAACTCGCCGATCTGATCGATGCCGGTGACGCACCCGGATTCGCGACGTCGCTGGCCGCGCACCTCAATGCGGTCCACAACCTCCGCACCCCCCTGCCCTTCGACGGGGCACCGTCATGAGGGACTGGCGCGGGGTCGCCGCTGCGATGTTCGCAATCGCCTGGGGTGGAAACGAATTCACGCCGCTACTCGTCTTCTACAAACACGAGTACGAGATGGCCGGACCGACGGTCGACGTCCTGCTCTTCGCCTATGTCGTGGGTATGGTGCCCGCGCTGCTGATCGGCGGCCCGCTCTCCGACCGGTTCGGCCGCCGGCCACTGATGCGGCCGGCAGCGTTCATCGCCGCGGCCGGTTCGATGGTGCTGGCCTGCGCCTCCGACTCGGTTCCCCTGCTCTCGGTGGGCCGCATCCTCAGTGGCATCGCCATCGGGTTGGCGATGGCGGTCGGCACCAGCTGGATCAAGGAACTCTCCAGTCCGCCACTGCGTCCGGCCGAGTCGGGCAACGGCGCCCGCCGGGCCGCGATGAGTCTGACCGCCGGCTTCGGCATCGGCGCGGCCGTCGCCGGGACGTTGTCACAGTGGGGGCCGTGGCCACATGCGTCGTCGTACGTGGTGAACACGGTGATCTGCCTGATCGCCGCGGCGTGGATGTGGTCGGTGCCGGAAACGCGAGCGCCCTCGGCCACGAAGACCCGGTTGCGCCACGATCTGCAGATCCCGTCGCTGCGCGATCGTCGTTTCCTGCTGGTGGTGGTACCGCTGGCGCCGTGGGTGTTCGGTGCCGCCATCGGCTGCCAGGCAATCCTCCCCACCCTGATCGCCCCCGAAGTCGACGCTGCACCGATGGCGTTTGCCGCGCTCATCTCAGCGGTCACGTTGACCTGTGGCTTCACCATCCAATCGGCGGGCCGTCGGATCGACCGACCGGATTCGGCCCGGGCCAGCCAGGTGGCGCTGCTGCTGATGATCGCCGGGATGGGCGCGGCCGCCCTCGCCGCGGCACTGCTGACCATCTGGGCCGTCCTGCTCGCGGCGGTGATCCTGGGGGCCGGCTACGGCATCGCCTTGGTGGCCGGACTCTCCGAGGTGCAGCGGATCGCCGGCCCACGCGACCTCGCCGGACTCACCGCGGTCTACTACGCGCTCACCTACCTGGGCTTCGCGATCCCCGCGACGCTTGCCTACCTGCATGAATACATCCCGGCGGCCACGTATCCCTGGATGTTCGGTTTCGGTTCCATCGCCGCGGCGCTCACCCTGGCGTTGATCACGCGCCAGTCGCGCAAGCACCTGCCGGCCTCGCGCCCGGGCACCCACGACGTCGGCGTCTCCGCAGGTCTGCCACTATCGAACGGTGTCTGACCTCAGTTACTTCACCCTCGACGCCGACGGCATCACGCTGATCCCCACTTCATGGGCTCGCAGCGCGTGGGGCCCGAACGCACTGAACGGTCCCGCTGTCTGCGCCGCCGCGGCCCACGCACTCGAGCGCGATTATTCCGATCCCGAGTTCGTCCCGTCGCGTCTGACGATCGATCTGTTCAAGATGGCCAAAAACGAGCCGACGGTGGTCAACACCCGGAAGGTCAGGTCCGGCCACCGGATCGTCGTCGCCGACGCCGAGGTGATGCAGGGCGACACGATGGTCGCCCGCGCATCCATCGTGTTCCTGCGCCGATCGGCACCGCCTCCCGGAAACGAGTGGCGCCCCGAGTCGACCTTCACACCGCCGGAAAACGCCTTCGACAACAAACCCCGCTACCCGTACATGAAGACCGACGGCAACGAGTGGACCCAGAGCATCGGTGGCCACCAGAACGTCGCACGGAAACGCGCCTGGAGCACCGGCATGGGTGTGCTTCCCGGAGAACCGTGTTCGCCGTTCGTCCATGCCGTCCAGTCCGCGGAGTCGACCAGCCTCGTCACCAATCTGGGAACCGAAGGCATCGGCTACATCAACTGCGACCTCACCATGGCGTTGTCACGGATACCCGAAGGGCACGAGCTCGGGATCGAGGCCGACACCCACATCACGGCGGACGGGATCTCCGTCGGTACCGCAACGCTGTATGACCGAAAAGGTCCGTACGGAACCGGTATGGTCACCGCTGTCAGCAATCCTGCGGCCCAGATCGACTTCTCGTCGCGCAAGGGTCTGCTGTAGGACCGAAAGGCGCGCTCGATGGATACGGTGACTCTCGAAACCGGTGTTGTCCTGGGTGCGCAACGCGTCGGTGAGGGTCCCACCGTGTTGCTCAACGGCGGCCTGGGGATGCCGTCGATGGTGTGGGACGTCTGCGGTCTCGTCGACTCGCTGGTGGGTGCCGGATTCAGTGTGATCACCTATCACGCACGCGGTCTGGCACCTTCGGCCGCGCCGCCGGCGCCGTATTCCATCGCCGACCTCGCCGACGACGCCGCCGGTCTCCTCGACCACTTCAACGTCGAGTCGGCGACCGTTGTCGGATTCTCCATGGGCTGCTACACAACTCAGATGATGCTGCGCACCCGACCCGAATTGGTCTGTGCAGCAGTACTTTTCGCCGGTCTACAGCCTAGCCCGATCGGCGAACTGGTCGGCGAGATGGAGCTGGCGCTCATCGAGCGGATCGGTGAGATACCGCGTGCGGTACTGGTTTTCGAGCAACTCATGACCACCTTGCACACCACACTCCTGCAGGACCCGGACACGGTTGCCGGATGGCGAGACGCCCTCACCGGCTCCGACGGCGGGTGGGCGAGCCCGGAGGGTTTCACCGGACAACTCACGGCCTCATACGAATGGATCAAAGCCGGGGAGCCCACGGCGGAACAGCTGGCCAGAATCGACATCCCCACCCTGGTACTGGCTTTCGAGCACGATCTGTTCTTCCCGCCGGCACAGAACAAGGCGACGTCGCAGCTCATCCCCGGATCACAATTTGCCCAGATCGACGGGGCCGGCCACGGCGGGCTGTTCACCGGCCCCGGCGACAGTGTCCGGCGCATCACCGAGTTCTGCGCCCGGCAGCATTGATCAGATCGACTGGCCATCCCACTCGTGGTCGTGCATGAAACCCTCCGCCAGACCCACCCGGTACCGCATCGAGTTCTGCACGATGTTTCCCAGGGCAAACGGAATCCCGAGAAGGGGCCCGATGTCGTCTCGCCTGGTGATGATCTCGTCGGTCTGCCGAAAATCCCGCACAAAACCACGCAGCGTGTTTCCTTCGAGCGAAGATTTGCGCCAGCCGTAGAGCAGCATGCCCGGTCCGATCATCTTCCGGGCGCCGGCGTCCGGAGTGATGACGTCGTCGTTCTCACCGAAAAACGCTAGGTCGACGCGATTGTGCGGCTCGAACATGAGGATCCCGCTCGTGGCCCGCGGGTTGCACTCGATGGTGAACAGCCCACGCTCGGAATCTTCTATGAAGTCGAATCCGATTTGTCCGGTGAAGTTTGTTTCCTTCACCCTTTTGGTGACCCAATCGGTGATCCCGGAATGCTCGACCGGTTCAAATGTGAGACATGATTGCCCATTGATCGCATAGCGAACCGGATAAATTGCATGGGCATGTATTCGGCCTTCGTGGCACACCGAATATGTGCAGTATTTGTCACCTTTGAGCCATTCCTGAGCCAGCCACGGATTATCCGGATCGAATTGCAGCCCCTCCGGCATCTGCCCCGGATCCACCTTGTACACCTGTTGAGAACCGCGCGAATAGACCTGTTTCAGGGCAAAAGGCCTGTCGAAATCGAGGGCCGCGAACTCAGCCGCGGACCGCACCTGCGCGTACTTCAAGGTCGGAAGACCGAGAGTGTCCAGCAGTACCTGATACTCAAACTTGTTGTGCAGGCGGTGCTCAGTCTCGAAGTCGGAGAGGAGCAGGCGACACTCCGGCGGGAACAGATCGCGCGCCATCGCCAGGATGTCGGTCTCCTCGTGCACGGGTATGACGATGTCAATGGATTCGGCGCGGACCAGTCGTGCTATTTCCGTGGCATAAGCTTGTGGCTCGAACTTCGGCCGCGGGACGCGGAATACTTTTTGCACAGAATTGGAGAATCGGGTGATCGGGAACGGGACCGAATCGGCGATGTAAACATTGTGTCCGCCGGCGTTCATCAGCCTCGCCAGATCGAGCGTGAGAAACGATCGGCCAAATGTAATGAGGACATTCTTGCCGCTACGCCCGGACATCGCACCTCGCAGGAAAACCAGAAAATGGCTGCACCCGCAGCATGGTAGCTTAAAAGTCACTGTGTAACAGTGCTGGGTGCGCGCTGCCATCCTCTGGGTGTGTGCCACCATCCATTTGAGGGGAGGTGTCCGAGTGTTTCTGATCGGTGTCCTGTTCGCAAGTGCTGCCGCCATCGCGTACGGCGTATCGACCATTCTGAGGGCACTCGGTGCCCGCCGGGCGGCGGTCGAAGCCCGCGACGCGGACAAGCAGGATCAACTCACCAGCGAGGGCGGTCCGTCGGTCACCTCCACCGTCGACACCTTCAAGACACCCGAGTTCATCTTCGGAACGTCGCTGGTGGTGATCGGTTTCGGCGCCGGCGCCGTGGCCGCCCGCTTCCTCCCGCTGTTCCTGTCCCAGACCATCGTGTCGGCCAACCTGATCGTCACCGCCCTGCTCGGCACCGCGGCGCTCGGCATCAAACTCCACGGCCGCGACTGGGTTGCCATGTGCGCGGTCGTCTTCTCACTCTGCGCCCTGGGGCTGGCGTCGGCACATCAGAGCGGCGGCGGTGAAGAATCCAGCTTCCATTGGGGGCTGTTCGGTGCCACCTGCATTCTCGCGACGCTGGCACTGCTGGCGGTCTACCGCCTCGGCAAGCGCGGGGCGATCGTCGGAGGGGCCGCAGCCGGACTCCTGTTCGGGGTGGTGGCGATCTCGGTCCGCATCCTGCGCGGCGTCGATCCGTTCGACTTCGGCACCCTACTCACCGACCCCGCGGCCTGGACCATCGCGATCGGCGGCGCGGCCGGTTTCTACGTCCACACCGTTGCCTTGCAACTCGGTCAGGTCAACGGGATCACCGCGGTCCTGGTGGTCGGCGAGACCGCCGGCCCCGGGATCATCGGCGTGACGTTCCTGAACGACAGTGCCAAACCCGGATTGGAGTGGCTCGCGCTCATCGGATTCATCGGCGCGGTGATCGGCGCCGTGCTGGTCGCGCTGTACAGCACCGTGGACGCAGATCACTTCGGCGAAGCGGAACCGGCGAAGGGCGGCTGGAGCCTACGACGGCCGAAGACGATCGCCCTCGACGGCACCGACGCTCCGGACTCCGCACCTACCAGCGCGGAAACCACCAGAGGTCGGGATCATTCGTAGCCGGCCGTTCTGCGGGTCCGAAGATACTTGTCGCACCGGTTGACCACCACGATCGCAAACGCCGCCAACATCCAGCCGAGCAGGATGTCGAGAACAAAATGTTCCGCCGTGTAGACGAGGGTGAACGCCATCGCACCCGCGTACCCCAGGAACAGGGTTCGCCCCAGCGCACCCACCCGCGGCCACATGAACAGTGCGAGGAACATCGTCAACCCCGCGTGTAGCGACGGTATGGCCGCCACCAGGTTGGCCTTGGCCTGACCGAGCCGAACCAGTCCCGACGCCGCATGGATGTCGAGGACATCCCAGCCCCGGGCCGAGATCCGCTCCACGTGCGGTTGTGCGCCTTCGTGTTCGGGGACGACGTCGCCCAACATGCCGCCGCCCTCGTAAGGGGCCCGGTTCATACAGTCCGGATGCCTCGGGTGATCGGCCACCTCGACGGCCGAGCATTGGGACGCGGCCCACGGCGGCGCGGCGGGCACCAGGGTGTAGCCGACCAGCGCCAGGAATGTCGTCAGCAGAAAGCCCGCCGCATACCGCCTCCAGGCGTTGCGGTCACGAAGCCACAGCACCGCGGCGGCTGCGTACGGGACGATGAAATACGACATGTAGACAACACTCGTGATCACCTCCCACCACGGCGGCTGTGCCTGTTTGAGGTGGCTCTGCAGAAAGACCGTCGGGTTGACCCCGAACATCCAGTGGTCGAAATCGACTGCCAGGGTCCATTGGGTGGGCATGTCGAGCCACTGGGCGATATTGCGGGTGAAGTCGTAGAGCAACAGGATCAGCGCGAACGGCAGCCAATCGATCACCACGGTGATCACCCGGCGCCGCCCGATGCTGGCCGCCGCCAGCCCCGTACACAGCAGCAGCAACAGGCGGGTGCGGTCGAACGCCAGCCCGAGGTAGGCGAGGTGCCAGACAACCACCGCCAGCCAGACCGCGATCGCCACCGCACGCCACAGCTTCATGTTGCTCAGGCGCGTGCGCCACGGTCGATCGACGACTGGTCCCCCGGCGATCGCCGCATCGGACCGGTCGGTCTCCTGCGTGCTCATGAAGCCACGTAATCACTGGACACCTACCGTTGGCCCAGAATTCGCCAAAACGTTCCCGCCTGGAAACAGACGGAGCGGCTCAGATCAATCCGGCCATCACGTGAAGTGGCATCAGTCACACTTGACCACACGCAACCGACTCGACTCCGGAGGCAACGTGCCCAACAAGTATCTGCGATATGGCGACCGGCGGTACATCATCAACAACGAAGCCGAAGCGCGCCTCAATCGAACCCTGGAAGCCGTCTACGCTGACGGTAGCCGTGGCCACCAGTGGTTGAGCCTCTACCGCGATTCCGAGGCACCCTGCCGGCTGCTCATCGCGACCGGCGTTCCCATCACCATCGAAACCGAACTCTGCCTGGACGACTGATCGAGAGGGAACCGGGCTCGATACGCTCTGCAGTTGTGGAGACGGCCGGGGTGCGCGATGACGACGCCGACTACCGCACATCGCAGCTGATCACCTACATCGGCAACAAACGCCAACTACTGGGTCTCATCGACGACGCGCTGGCCCGGGTACAACAACGGGTCGGGCGGCGGCTCGTCACACTCGACGCGTTCTCCGGAAGCGGTGTCGTCTCACGGCTCGCGAAGTCGCGGTCGGAGCTGGTGATCGCCAACGACCTCGAGAGCTACGCGCGGGTGATCAGCGACTGCTACCTGACCAACGCCGACGAGATCGACCGGGCGCTGCTCGATAAGACGGTCGACGAGGTCAATCAGATCGTCGAATCCGGTTACCGGACAGACGGTTTCATCGCCGAACATTACGCACCGGCCGACGACAACCAGATCGCCCCGGGCGAACGGGTCTTCTACACCAGCGAGAACGCGCGACGCCTCGACTCCTACATCCACCTCATCCATGGACTCGACGATCCGATGCGCACGCTGCTGCTCGGGCCGCTGCTGTCGGCGGCGTCCGTCCACGCCAACACCTCGGGAGTGTTCAAGGGCTTCTACAAGGATCGCGAAACCGGTATCGGCCGATTCGGCGGCAGTGGCGCCGATGCCCTGAGCCGAATCACCGGGACCATCACCGCGCGTCCACCGGTCCTGAGTAGTCACCACTGCGATCGCCGGGTGCTGCAGACCGACGCCGGAGCGCTGCCGGCACTCGTCGGTTCCGTTGATGTCGCCTACCTCGACCCGCCCTACAACCAGCATCCCTACGGCTCGAACTACTTCATGCTCAACCTGATCGCGGACAATCGCGTACCCACGGCAATGAGTCCGGTGTCGGGGATCCCCAACGACTGGAACCGGTCCGGCTACAACGTTCGGTCCAGTGCCGCACCGCTGTTGCGGTCGCTCATCGAAGAACTCGACGCGAAGTTTCTGTTGATCTCATTCAACGACGAGGGTTTCATCACCCCGGAACAGATGCGCGACATGCTCGAACCCACCGGCACTGTCACCGAATTCACGCAGCGCTACAACACGTTTCGCGGCAGCCGTAATCTGAAGGGCAGGAGTGTGCACGTCACCGAGCACCTCTACCTCGTGGAGCGGTCCTGACCTGCTCGACCGATCTGGTCTACAGCGGATACCGCGCCCGATAGACCGCATGATCTCGACGGTGCTGCACTGTCTTCATGTGCTCGTCGGAGATGCGGGGTATCGCCCGGAGCGACACGACCGACAGCGCAATGAGGACCACCGCACAGGTCAGAGCGACAACACCTTCCACATAGTGCTCGCTCGCCATCGCGATGAGTGTCAGCGCCGCCGACATGGCCCCGGCCAGACCTGCGAAGTAGGCAAGCCATCCGGCCGGCCACACCGCGAGCCTGCGGAGATGTATCGACGTTCCTGAATGCATGATGACTCCCAATCAAGTGTGATTTACATCACTGTTCTTTGATCTTACGCCGCGGTCACGAGGGTCGGCAGCGCGAATTCCCCGTAACGTCGAGCAGATGGAAGGCGTTCTCATCAGGGCTCGAGATGCGGTTCTGCGTCGAGTCGATCGGGTCATCGAGCCCTATCCCGTCCGCGACCTCCCCGACGGCCACATGGTGTATCTGCCGGGACGGGGTTCGACGTATGTCACCGATTCCGGTCCGAAAGACAAACCGGCGATCTTCCTGCTGCATTCGGTCCTGACCAACGGACTGCTGTGCTGGTATCCGCTGATCCCGGCCCTCAACAAGGAGTTCCGGGTCATCACATTGGACCAGCGATGGCACGGACGCGGCCTCCGCAACCGCCCGTTCGACCTCGACGACTGCGCCGATGACGTCGTCGCACTCGCCGACGCCCTGGGCATCGACACCTTCACCGCAGCCGGGTTCTCGATGGGTGGCGGTGTGGCCCAGCTGACCTGGCGCCGGCATCGCAGTCGCGTCAGCGGACTGATCCTGTGCTCCACCGGCCCGTACTTCGGAAGCAACGACCCCAAACGTCAGACCAGCATGTCCAACATCGGCAAGGTCATGAAGCTGATCCATCCGCCCGACGTCCAGCCGAATGCCGCCAAACTCGACGATCGAACTGTCCCGGACTCGCTGTGGGCGGTCCGGCAATTCCTGGCGACCCCGGTCTCCCGCCTGGGGAGACTCGGCGACGGCATGGCCCGATTCGATTCCAGGCCATGGCTGTCCGAGATCGATGTACCCAGCGCCGTCCTGATCTCGACCAGAGACCGGGTGATCCCACCAGCGCGCCAGCATCTGCTCGCAGACAACATCCCAGGTATCAAGACCTTCGAGGTCGACGGTGGCCACGCCTGCTGCGTGCTCGAGGCCGAACTGTTCATCCCGGTTTTCCTCGAGGCCGCCAAAGACGTCGCCGCGCGGACCCCGGTCTCGACCGAGCTTTAGTCGCAGGCTTCGAGCAGTGTCTTCACCTCGTCTTCAAAGGCCTGCATCAACGGCCACGGATCGGGGACATGTTCCTTGCAGGCGATGACACCGATGTTCAGCTGACCGTCCTGGGAGAACACGGTGATGTTCATGCCGGCACCATGGAACACCGGACCCAGCGGATACATCGCCTCGATCTTGGCGCCGAGGTAGTACAGCGGGAAGTCGGGGCCGGCGACGTTCGAGATCACCAAGTTGTAGAGCACCGGATGCTTTTCGGCCAGATCCTGTGACGCGTACAGCCGCATCGCCACCCCCATGGTCGCCGGTGGCACGAATTGCGCCCAGCCCCGGAACAGGTTCGAGTCCATCGACCCGTGGTGCTCCTTGGATTTGCGCACCTGCTCACCCACGGTGGTGATTCGCTGCACCGGGTCTTCGATGTCGGTGGCCAGTTTGGTGAACATTCCGGTCACCTTGTTGGTGCCCTGCGTCACGAGGTCGTCGTCGTTGTCTCCGTGTACCGACACCGGAACCATCGCGACCAGTGGCTTATCGGGAAGTTCGCCCAGTTCATCGAGGTAACCCCGCAATGCCCCGGCGCAGACGCTGAGTACGACGTCGTTGATCTTGACGCCGAACTGATTCTTGATGCGTTTGATGTCCGCAAGCGACACCTGCGTGTACGCCATGCTCCGATGGCCGGTGATCGATCCATTGAATGGTGTCCGCGGCGCACGGAACGGTAGCGGCATCGCCTCGTTACGAAGCGCCCGGGCGATCCAGTCGAACGGGACCTGCGCCGTCTTGGGAAGCAGCCGCGCGAAGCTCAGCGGCCGCCGCGCAACCTGGAGCGCGCCATCGACCGCAAGCCCCGCCAACGAGGCATCCCCGGCTGAATGCGACAGCGATTCCTCATCGAGTTCGGGCGTCTCCGGACTGAAGGTGCACAGCTTGGCCAACAGATCCGAGGCCGTCACACCATCGACGCCGGCGTGATGCATGCGCAGCAACACCGCGATCTTCCCGTCGGCCAGCCCCTCGATCACCCACATCTCCCACAGCGGCTTGCTGCGATCCAGCGGCACCCCCGCGATATGAGCACAGAAATCGGCGAGTTCGGTCCGGCCGCCCGGGGAGGGCACCGCCACCCGGTGAACGTGACTTTCGATATCGAAATTCCGGTCCTCCACCCAAACCGGATGATCGATGTTCAGGATCGAATCGCGGAGCTTTCGACGGAACGTCGGAAGCCCGGCGATTCTCCGCTGGAGTTCGTCGCGCATCTTCTCGAACGAATATCCACCCTCCACGGTATTCGGGTCGAGTTCGATCAGACCGATGATGTGCATCAACTGTGATCGGGATTCGAGATACAGAAATGAGGCGTCGAGGCCGCTCAAACGTTCCACTTTTACCCCCCAAGCAATTCGTCCGACTTTGTGAAATCGGCCGTCTCCGACAGGACCGTCAGCTATCCACTTTGCTCCACATCCCTGCCGAATACCTGGAGATCACCGATCAGAAACCTTCCCTGCCGCCAGAGCCTTCTAAGCTGTGGTTATGCGCACAGGTGCCCACGTACGACAAGACAGCGATCCCATCGGCCGCGCCGAGGAGCTCGGCGCCGAATTGCTCCAGATGTTTGTGACAGATCCACAGGGTTGGGAAAAGCCGAAACCCCATCCCCTTGCCGAGCAGATCCGCAACTCCCCGATCGATGTGGTGGTGCACAGCTCGTACCGGATCAATGTGGCCAGCCTCAACAACCGGCTGCGGATGCCGTCACGCCAGGCCGTGGTCAATCAGGCCGCTGCGGCAGCCGACCTCGGCGCCTTCGGGCTCGTGGTGCACGGCGGCCACCTCCGCGACGACGAGGATGCGCAGGACGGTTATGAGAACTGGCGCAAGCTCTTCGAGCGGGCGAACGACAAGGGCGGCTTCCCCGTCCCGATCCTGATCGAGAACACCGCAGGTGGCGACCACGCGATGGCCCGCAGCCTGGAGAACATCGAACGGCTGTGGGACGCGGTCGGCGAGTTCGACAACGCCGGTTTCTGCCTCGACACCTGCCACGCGTGGGCGGGCGGCGAAGATCTCGTCGACATCGTCGAACGGGTGAAGGCGATCACCGGGCGCATCGACCTGATCCACCTGAACAACTCACGCGACGAGTTCGACTCCGGTCGCGACCGCCACGCCAACCTCACCGACGGCCACATCGACCCCGCCGTCCTCGTCGCGGTCGTGAAGGCGGCGGGTGCGCCGGTGATCCTCGAGACACCTGAAGAGGGCCTCGCCGACGATCTGACCTACCTGCGTGAGGCGCTCGCCTGAGCCGCACTCACGAAGCGGGATAGCCGCTCTCTCGCCGAACCGCCCGCATCCTCACATCGAGGGTGCGGGCGGTCTCGTGTGAGCCACCTAGTGGGTCACTCGGTGCTGTGTCACACGTCACATTCGTTGAGTTCCGGAGCATTTGTGCGACGTGGTAAGCGGATGTATATTCGTGTTGTTACTGGCGAGTAACTTGCTGTGTAGCCCACCAATGGGGTGCTCGCCACAAGTCAGCGCGTTCGAACGATTGCAAAGGATTCTGCAATGGGGCATTACAAGAGCAATCTCCGCGACCTCCAGTTCAACCTCTTCGAGATGTTCAAGCTCGAAGAAGTTCTGGGCAGCGGAGACTTCGGCGACCTTGACAAAGAGACCGCCATCGACATGCTGCGTGAGGTCAACGTCCTCGCCCAGGGCCCGCTTGCGGAGTCCTTCGCGGACGCCGATCGCAACCCACCGGTCTTCGATCCGGAGACCCACAGCGTCACGATCCCCGAGTCGTTCAAGAAGTCGTACAAGGCCCTGACCGACGCCGGCTGGGACAAGCTCGGCGTCGAGGAAGAACTCGGCGGCCTGCCGGTTCCCCGCTCGCTGTACTGGGCGATCGGCGAACTGCTCCTCGGCGCCAACCCGGCCGCGTTCATGTACGCCGCCGGCGCCGGATTCTCCAACATCTTCTACACCAACGGCACGGACGAGCAGAAGAAGTGGGCCGTCATCAGCGCTGACCGCGGCTGGGGCGCCACCATGGTCCTGACCGAGCCCGACGCCGGTTCCGACGTCGGCGCCGCCCGCACCAAGGCCGTCAAGCAGGAAGACGGCACCTGGCACATCGACGGCGTCAAGCGCTTCATCACCTCGGCCGATCAGGACATGACCGAGAACATCATCCACCTGGTCCTGGCCCGCCCCGAGGGCGCGGGTCCCGGCACCAAGGGCCTGTCGCTGTTCTTCGTCCCGAAGTTCCACTTCGACCACGAGACCGGCGAACTCGGCGAGCGCAACGGTGTCTTCGTCACCAACGTCGAACACAAGATGGGCCTCAAGGTCTCCTCCACCTGTGAGCTGACCTTCGGCCAGCACGGTGTCCCGGCCCAGGGCTGGCTCGTCGGCGAGGTCCACGACGGCATCGCGCAGATGTTCGACGTCATCGAGCACGCTCGAATGATGGTGGGCACCAAGGCCATTGCCACCCTGTCGACCGGATACCTCAACGCACTCGAATACGCCAAGCAGCGCGTGCAGGGCGCCGACATGACAGAGATGACCGACAAGGCCGCCCCGCGAGTCCCGATCACCCGCCACCCGGATGTACGCCGTTCGCTGATGACCCAGAAGGCGTACGCCGAAGGTCTGCGCGCGGTCTACCTGTTCACCGCCTCGCACCAGGACGGGGCGGCCGCCCAGGCCGTCTCCGGCGCCGACAAGGACATGGCGTTCCGCGTCAACGACCTGCTGCTGCCGATCGTGAAGGGTGTCGGCTCCGAGCGCGCCTACGCCAACCTCACCGAGTCGCTGCAGACCCTCGGTGGCTCCGGCTTCCTCCAGGACTACCCGCTCGAGCAGTACATCCGCGATGCCAAGATCGACTCGCTGTACGAGGGAACCACCGCCATCCAGGCGCAGGACTTCTTCTTCCGCAAGATCATCCGCGACAAGGGCCAGGCCCTGGCCCACGTTGCCGGCCAGATCAGCAGCTTCATCTCCTCGGAGTCGGGCGACGGTCGCCTCAAGGCCGAGAAGGCGCTCCTCGCGACGGCCCTCGAGGACGTCCAGGTCATGGCCGCCACCCTCACCGGCTTCCTGATGAGCGCCCAGGAGCAGCCGACCGACCTGTACAAGATCGGCCTCGGTAGCGTCCGCTTCCTGTTGAGCGTCGGTGACCTGCTGATCGGCTGGCTGCTGTTGCGCCAGGCAGATGTTGCGCTCAGCGCACTCGACGCCGGCACCAGCGACGCCGACACCGCGTTCTACAACGGCAAGGTGGCCGTGGCGACGTTCTTCGCGAAGAACATGCTGCCCGAGCTCACCGCCGTCCGCGGCATCGTCGAGAAGGTCGACAACGACATCATGGAGCTGGACGAAGCATCGTTCTAGCGAACTGACGCGAAAGTGGGTCGGCCCGGTTCGGGACGGCCCACTTTTTCGTTTCCGGGATCAGGCGCACGGCTGAACGTATTGCACTCAACGGTGACTTGTCCCACCGCCGGCGCCACACTGGCGGCATGCCAAACGATCTGCAGACCCCGACCGGATCCCGCATCGACGCCGCCATCGCCCGCTCATGGCTGCTGGTCAATGCCTCGGTCCCGTCGGCCTACGCCGCTGCCGCCCGGTCGGATGCCGACCAGATCATCCTCGACATCGAAGATGCCGTCGATCCACGCCACAAGGACGCCGCGCGGGAGAGCGTCGCCAACTGGCTCCGCGGGGTCGGCGCATGGGTGCGGATCAATGACCGGACCACCCCGTTCTGGTCCGACGACGTCGACCAGTTGTGCGGCACACCAGGTCTCGCTGGAGTCGTCCTCGCCAAGACCGAGTATCCCGACCAGGTGGACGAAACGTTCGAGCGACTCGGTGGCCACACCCCGGTCATCCCACTCATCGAATCTGCGATGGGAATCGAGAACGCGGTCGACATCGCACGCTGTCGCGGTGTTCTCCGCCTGGCCTTCGGTAGCGGTGACTATCGCCGCGACACCGCCACCACAGCCGACGATCTGGTGATGGCGTATCCACGGTCGCGCCTGGTGGTCGCGAGCCGGGTCGCCGGCCTGACCGGCCCGATCGACGGACCCGCGGTCACCGACGACGAGTCGGTACTTCGCGAAAAGACCGCCACCACTGTCGCATTCGGTCTCACCGGCAAACTGTGCCTGCATCCCCGCCACACCGGTGTCATCAACACCGTGATCAGTCCGAGCCCGGCCGACGCCGCGTGGGCGACCGGGTTCCTCACCGATTTCGAGGCCCGGGGACGCGTGGTCCGAGACGGCAGTGATCTCCCCCGGCTCAAGCGGGCCGAACAAATCACCGAGTTGGCCAACCAGTTCGGTGTGTTGGGCTGACACAACCCCCCCACCCGCCGACCGAGAACGGGTGGGGGGTTGTGCGAGAAGGGACTACTTCGGTGGGAGCCGGACGCCGCCGTCGACGCGGACGACCTCACCGTTCATGTACGAGTTGGTGATCAGTTCGATGACCATCGACGCGAGTTCGTCGGGGGTACCCAGCCGGCGCGGGTACAGAACGCTCTCGCCGAGTTTGGATTTGAACGCCTCGGACTCAGGGCCCGTTCCGTAGATCGGGGTCTCGATCAATCCGGGGGCGACGGTGTTGTTGCGGATACCCGCGGCCGCGAGGTCGCGGGCGACGGTCAGGGTGAGGCTGACGATGCCGCCCTTGGATGCCGAGTAAGCGGCCTGGCCGATCTGCCCGTCGAACGCGGCAACGCTGGCGAGCGACACGATCGCGCCCTTCTCGCCGGTTTCGGTGGGCTCTGCGCGGCTCATCGCGGTGGCGGCGAGGCGGGTGGCGTCGAAGCTGCCGATCAGATTGATGTTGATGACCCTGCGGAAGACGTCGAGGTCGTGTGCGGACGAGAACTCGCCGTCGCGGCCGATCGTGCGCTGCGCCGAACCGATTCCGGCCGAGTTGACCAGTGCCCGCAGCGGTCCGAGCTCGAGTGCCTTGTTGACCGCGGCTTCGATCTGCTCGGTCTTGGTGACATCGACGCTGACAAAGGTTCCACCGATCTCTTTGGCCAGGGCTTCACCCTTGTCGGCCTGCAGATCGGCCACCACAACCTTGGCCCCCAGTGCGGCGAGTTGCCGCGCCACTGCAGCACCGATACCCGACGCCCCACCCGTCACAATTGCGCTTGCTCCATTGATTTCCATCCTCGCACCCTAGGACCGAGCGCTTGTTCGGTTCAAGTGGCATGTCGCAAGTCGCGGTAGAGCAGTTATGTCGGCGGGCCGGGCTGGCGAAGGATGAGAACGATCGAGGCGATCAGCAGTACGCCCCCGACGCCAAGAAGCGCGTACCGCACGTTGAGTATCGAGAACGTGCTGCCGATGCCGACGAGGAAGAGCACTCCGGCAAGGGCGACGGTGATCCGTATGTATTGATCGCTCACGCTGCCCGCGTCCTCGCCCGCGGCTGTGTGCTCGTCGGCGGCCTTGTCCAACTCAGCCGCCTGATCTGCCTCCGCGATGTGGTATTGGGGCATCGAGGCCGGTCCGGGGGGCGCAGTGGGGTTGGTGTCTGGGTCGGTTGCTCGCCAGGCGTCGAAAGCCACTTTGAACTCGGGGCGAAAACGTTTCTCCGCGATGGCCATCTTCTCCGGATTGTCCAGCGTGAATGCGGTGAACCAGGCATTGAACGTGGATGCGTCGAAGTTGCGCAGGTTCTGCTCGGTGTACAGCGCCCGGTTCGCCTCGGTACGGGTCGACGATGCAGCTGCCAAGTCCAGCCGGGACTCGGTGCCCCACTTTGCCGCGGCGAATCCCGACCACGCGACGGTGATCGTGACCAGAGCCAGCAGCAGCGCTTCGGCCACCTGCACGACCTGACCCCTTCTGCCGCCGACCGGGACGGCCCGGTGTCCGTGTTCCTGCAGTTCCTTGTGGGCCTCGAGCGGGCTCAACCCTTCGGGCATAGGCGTAAACGTTTCTGCTTTTTGGTGACGGTGTTTCCGACGGTTGCCGGTACCAGGTCACGCTACGCCCAACTTGGGACGGTGATTCGAGATTCGCGTTGGTCTGGCCTCATCGTAGAAGTCGAAAGTGCCTGCGGCACGGCGGGTTCGGCTACCGTCGCCGTACCAGCGGGATCACGAGCGGGGTGAGGGATTCGGGATCGTCGATGATCCGGCACGGCATTCCGAACACGTCCTCGACGAGGTCTGCGGTGATGATGTCGGCGGGCGGGCCCTGCGCGACGATCTGGCCGTCTTTCATGGCGATGATGTGGTCGGCATAGCGGCAGGCGTGGTTGAGGTCGTGCAGGACCGCGACCAGAGTGCGGCCCTTGGTCCTGTTCAGATCGGCGCACAGTTCGAGCAGGTCGATCTGATATGCGATGTCGAGAAACGTCGTCGGCTCGTCCAGCAGCATCAGCGGGGTCTCCTGCGCGAGGACCATCGCCACCCAGACACGTTGCCGCTGACCGCCGGAGAGCTCGTCCACCAATCGTCCCGACAACTCGGTGACACCGGTGGACTCCATCGCCGCGACCACCGCGGTTTCGTCGGCTTTGGACCACTGCCGGATGAGCTTCTGATGCGGATAGCGGCCACGGGCCACCAGATCGGCCACCCTGATGCCGTCCGGCGCGATCGACGACTGCGGGAGCAGCCCGAGCCTGCGGGCCACCTCTTTGGCGGGGTACGAGGTGATCGCCTTGCCGTCGAGCAGCACCGATCCGG
Organism: Williamsia faeni; assembly: GCA_003202005.1. Taxonomy (GTDB): domain Bacteria; phylum Actinomycetota; class Actinomycetes; order Mycobacteriales; family Mycobacteriaceae; genus Williamsia; species Williamsia faeni. Next base: position 671,738 of record QJJF01000001.1, read on the forward strand.
AGTTCGGGGTGAGCAGCCGCGACAGCGCCCGCAGCAGCGTCGACTTACCGCAGGCGTTGGGCCCGACGATGACAGTGAAGGCCCCGTCGGGGATTTCGACACTCAACGACTCGCTGATGATGCGTTTGTCGTAACCGATGGTGATATCGCGTGCCTGTAGCCGAGAAGAGGTGGCCGGTATCTGCCGGCCGTCGGCCTTCTCGGCGACATCGACGTTCTTCAAATCAACTCCCAGAGTGTTCTCGGAACTCATTGACGGCGCGCTTCCCGCGCGAGCAACCAGATCAGGTACACCCCACCAATGGATACGGTGACCACACCGACCGGCAATTGCGTCGGTGCGAATGCGCGCTGCGCGATCAGATCACTGGCGATCAGCAGCAGCGCTCCCATCGCCGCTGAGGGCAGCAGGGCCACGCCTGCGGTGCGGGTGAGTCTGCGGGCCAGCTGGGGCGCTGCCAGGGACACGAACGCGATCGGGCCCGCGGCGGCGGTGGCCACCGCGGTGAGCGCCACGCCCACGATGATCAGACCGAGTCGCGACCGTTCGACTCTGATGCCGAGCGCTCTGGCCGCGTCATCCCCCAGATCGAGCATCGGCATCTGTCGTGCGGCGACGACCAGGAACGGCACCAGGACCGCCACGACGATGAGCACCGGCGTGGCCTGCGCCCACCCCAGTCCGTTGAGCGATCCGGCGCCCCAGACCGCTGCGGACATCGCTTCTTCGAGATCCGATTCGAGGATCAACCAGGTGTTCACGGAGGCGAGCACCGCACTGATCGCGATACCGACGATGATCAACCGGAACCCCTGCACGCCACGTTTGAACGCCAGCAGGTACACCAGCAAGGCGGTCACGATGCCACCGACGAGTGCACCGGTGGCGGTGCCGTAGTAGCCGGTGTCGCCGCCGATGACCAACAGGACGACCAATGCGCCGGTGTACGCGCCGGTGTTGAAGCCGATGATGTCGGGGCTGCCGAGCGGATTGCGGGTGATGGACTGGAAGATCGCGCCGCTGACGCCCAGCGCCGCCCCGAGGACCAGCGCCAACAGCACCCGCGGCATCCGCCACTGCATCACCACCAGTTCCTCGAGTCGGGTGCCGTCACCGAGGACGGCGTTCACCACCCGGCTCGGGGCGACGGAGTAGTCGCCGGTCCCGAGTGCGATCACCGAGACTGCCAGGGCCAAGGCCACCAGCACCGTGATCACCACAACTGCGCGGACGTCGATCCGGCCCGATGGCGTGCCGCCGCGGACACGCAGAATCGTCATCCGCCGCCCGAAGTCGACGCGCGACACCGGCTTCTGCGTCTTCTCCAGCTCGAGGGTCACAGTGCACTCACCTTGCTGCGCCGCACCAGGAAAATGAGGACCGGTGCACCCACGAAGGCCGTCACGACACCGACCGGCATTTCTCCGGGCCGGACGACCACGCGGCCGATCACATCGGACACCAGCAGCAGGATGGGCGCCCCCACCAGGGTGTACGCCATGATCCAGCGCTGGTCGGGCCCCACGATCCAGCGGGCCACGTGCGGCACCATCAGGCCGACGAAGGCGATCGGTCCGGCCGCGGCGGTCGCCGCACCACACAGCAGCGTGACGGCGACGACACCGATCACCCGCGTCCGGGTGACGTTGGCACCCAGTGACCGCGCCAGGTCGTCGCCCATCGCCACCGCGTTGAGCGGACGCGCGATTGCGAAAGCGAGCAGCAGTCCGACGACGACAAACGGTGCGATGGCACCCGACACGTCCAGGCCCCGGCCGGCGATCGTGCCCGCGCTCCAGTTGCGCATCTGATCGAATGCGATGGGATCGAGCAGGATCAGTCCGGAGGTGACACCGGTGAGCATCGCCCCGACCGCCACACCGGACAACGTCAGCCGGATGGGTGTGGCACCGCCGCGGCCCACCGACCCCAGCGCGTACACGACCACCGACACCACGATCGCTCCGGCGAACGCGAACCAGATGTACGCCCAGATGGTGCTGAAGCCGAGGACTCCGACGGCCAGCGCCACCGCGAAGGCGGCGCCCGCATTGACACCGAGAATGCCGGGATCGGCCAACGGGTTCCGGGTCATCGCCTGGATGAGGGCACCGCAGATGCCGAGTGCCATCCCCACGATCAGGCCGAGGACGGTGCGGGGGATCCGCAGATCGCGGATGACGATGTGATCGTTCGAGTTGTTGTAGGACCACAGGGCGTCCCATACGGTTCCGAAAGGAATGTCCTTGGCGCCGATCGCGAGACTGAGCAGGCAGGCCAGGACAAGGATCGCGACACCGGCGAGCCATCCGAGCAGGCGCCATGCGTTGGTCTGTGCCAGCCCCTGAGACGGGGCACGTCCTGCAGGTTCACTCTTCTTGGCGAGGCTCAACCGTGGACGGGCGCGAGCACCGACGCTCACCGCGTTTTCCCGCATGTGTTGACCCGCATGTTCACCTTGCTGTTGCTCTCACCGTCGGCGACGCCAACGTTGACGGTCGTATGTCCCCTGATTCCGCCCCGGGGATCCTTGTTGGTAATCCTTACCTTAGTCACTGCCGCTCGACAACCATCAGCCCCACCGATTGCTAGCCTGGAATCGACCGTCGCCGGCGAGTTCAGCCGGACCCGGCGTGCGACCACCGGTCGAGAACGCCCGTCCCGCCAGTGTTAGGTTAGGCTACATTCGCTGGCCAATCGGGAAGGCGGTGGACATGCCCACATCATCGACCGAGACTCGACACGACGCCGAGCCCTCCGGCCTCGATGACCGCGGCAGCGCACCCACCTTTGTGCTGTCCCGACCGACTCACCACCTGCTGGCATTCGGGACATCCGCCCGGTTCGACAACGTCGACGCGGCCCGAGGGGCCCTGGTCGACGGCACACACACCCACATCGTCGGCGCGCTCCCCTTCGACCTTCGACGGCCCGCCGCGTTGACCGCGCCTACACAGTTCCTCCGGAAGCGTCATCGCCTGGAACCGACGTCACCCGCACTGCCCAGGGTGGAGATCACCCGCACCGAGCCGGAGCCCGACGAACACGTCCGCAGGATCGCCGACGCGATCAGCGTGTTGTCCGACCCGCACACCGAACTCGCCAAGGTCGTCCTGGCCCGCACCGTGCATCTGCGGGCGAGCGACCCCATCGACCCCGCTGATCTACTCGCACGGCTGGTCTGCGCCGACCGCAACAGCAATGGAATGCTGGCCGACCTCTCCCCCGCCGGCGCGTCGTATCGCGGGCACCACCTGATCGGGTCGAGCCCGGAAGTGCTTGTGCACAAGCAGGGTTCGACAGTCAGGTGCCACCCCATGGCCGGATCGGCTCCACGATTGCACGATGATGCAGCCGACGAGCGCAGTGGCCGGATGCTCATCGATTCGGCCAAGGATCAGCACGAACACAAATTCGTGGTCGACGCGATCGCCGCGGCCCTGGTCCCGCTGTGCAGCCGGCTCGATGTGCCATCGGCACCCACCCTCACCCAGACCCCGGATCTGTGGCATCTGGGCACCCTCATCGAGGGGACGGTCCGCGACCCGTCCACCACCGCACTCGATCTGGCGGTCGCACTTCACCCCACGCCCGCCGTCTGCGGCACCCCCACCACCGACTCCAGGGAGTACATCCTCGCCAACGAGGCCGATCGGGGCTTCTACGCCGGAACCGTGGGCTGGTGCGACGGCGCCGGGGACGGTGAGTGGATGGTCAGCATCCGTTGCGCGGAACTCGCCGCAGACCACCGCACCGTGCGGACCTGGGGCGGCGGCGGCATAGTGGCCGGATCGGATCCCGAGCTCGAACTCGCCGAGACGACAACAAAACTCCGCACGATCCTCACTGCATTGGGAGTGGAGTCCGCGAACTCCGATCACCGGTCCTGACCGGCGGATAGGCTAGAGTTCTGGCGGTGACACCCCCGGTGAAACGCCTGTCGAAGACCGCGTGGACCATGCTTCTGCCGTGGCTCGACGAATACCGGGCCGGCCCGTCGATCCTGGCGCCTGACGAACTCATCCCGAACGCCTGGCTGGACGCGAATCCGTCCGCGAATCTGAACCCGGCGAACTTCGACCCGGTCTGCGAGCGCATCGCAGCGCGTTATGTCGAGGATCGCGCCGACCGGACTCTCGCGGACGATTTCCCGACGCTGCCCGCAGCGACCCCGCTGACCGCATTCGACATCGACCGGCACAGCGAAAAAGTGTTGCAGGACAACAACCTGGCCACGTCCGACGAGATTCTCGCGCAGTCCGTGAACCGCCTGCTTTCGCTGCCACAGGTCGATCGTCCGCTGGTGCTCGATCTCATCGCAGCCCTTGTCGCCGAAGCCACCAGAACACAGCAGGACGATGGGAGCCGAAGCGGCGAACGGATCCTGTCCGGCCCCGGACTCATCGAATTCGTCGAGTCCATCGACGAACGCGAACGGGTGATCCTCCACGACCGGATCTTCGCCTCCCGGCCGCAGACGCAGGCCGAACTCGCCAAGCAGTTGGGCCTGTCCCGCGAACGGGTGAACCAGCTCGACCGGCACCTGCGGCGACAACTGGCCGAAATCGTCAGCAGCTCAGTCGATCTGCGTCGGCTGCTCGCCGAGACCGTCGCGCTGGCCGACCCGGTCGCCGACGCCGGGCGGGTGGCGCACACCCTCCCGCTGTTCGCGACAGAGATTCCCGCGCTGAGGGTTTCGGTCGGGCAGCTGCTGGTCGCCGGGTCCGACCAGCTGAGCAACGCCGACGAGTGGATCATCAGCCGCAGTCCCGCCCAGATCGAAGATCTTGTCGGCGACATCCTCGACGACAACACCGGCGACGAGGCACTGGTCCCCCTGCGAGCGGTCGCATCGGGATTGCATCTGCCCGAGCCGGAGGCGGCCCGCTGGTTGAGACAGGGCGGATTCACGGTGTGGGGCGACCACGTGATCAACGGGCCGGCCTCTACCGGCGACCTGATCTGCGCGATTCTCTCCATCGCCGGAGCACCAAGGACTTTCGACGAGATCGTCGCCGATCTGGCCGGCGAGCCACGGTCGCAATCCAGTGTGCGCAACACCCTGGTGACCGACGATCGCATCGTCAAAACCGATCGCACCACTTACGGCCTACGCCGCTGGGGAACGGAACAATATCTCCCGGTGCACCGCCAGGTCGCTCACCTCCTCGACGCCGCCGGTGGCCGGATGGCCATCGCGGATCTGGTGGCACAGATCAGCGAGAAGTACGACGTCACCGAATCGAGCATCCGGGCGTATGCCGGCGCCGGCGAGTTCGTGATGCACGACGACGTGGTCACCCGCCGCAGCGAGAGGTACGTACCTCGCAAATCCCCTGCGAAGACCCGCTTTCTGTACCGTGACGGGGACACGATCCGCTGGGCGACCACAGTCGGTTCGGCACACCTGAAGGGGTCTGCGTTCAACATTCCCTCGGCCCTTGCCGGACTGATCGGGGTCGGTCCGGGCAATCCCGTCCAACTACCGTCGCGTCTGGGCCCGCAGTCGTTCATGTGGGTGTCCGTGCAGGCCAGGGTCGGGACGATCAAGCGGTTTGTGGCAGACCTCGGCCTGGCACAACATGATCCGATCTTTCTCGAGTTCTCCCCGGAAGGCTTCGACATCAAACGTCAAGAGCCCGGCCAGACCTCAGACCCCGTCGATCAGATCTTTGCGCTGCTCGGCCGAGATTCCAAGCGGCGCCGAAACACCCAATCGCTCCGCGCGGAGCTGGCCGCGTCACTCTTCTTACCCGGTGGTGCAGATGCCGACACCGTGGTGGCGACACTGCGCCATCGGAAGGAACTCGAACTCGCCGAACTCGTGTCGACCGCGTTGGGCTGAGGAAGAGCGGCTACGCCTCGTCCATCAGATAACCGCCACCGTGCGGAAAGAAGTCCAAGGCGTTGTGTTCGACATCGTCGTCGGTCCGGACACGTTCGAGGACCAGTCCGTGATTCTGACCCCGATGGGCGTTCGGGCCGGCCACGATCACCATGCCGTCGCCTTCCTTGATGAATATCCGGCCGGGCGTTCCACCGTAGATGCCCCGCGAGACCCGCGCCTTGGTGATCCGGAGGCGCTGTCCGCGGACAAATGTGTATGCGTTCGGGTACGGGTCGGACAGCGCCCGGACGAAGCGGTCGAGATCCTCTGCAGGCCAGGTCCAGTCGATGAGGCTGTCACGCTCGGACCGCTTGTGGAAGAAGGTTCGCTCCTCCAGATTCTGCGGAGTCCAGGTGGCCGTGCCGGATTCGATCTGCGCCAGCGCATCCAGCAGAACGTCGGGGATCAGATCGATCGTGGCACCGACGAGTTCGGTGGCGGTGTCGGTCGGCCCGATCGGTACAGCCTTCTGCACCAACACGTCTCCGGTGTCGAGGTCGTCGTCCATCCGGTGTGCCGTGAGCCCGGTCTCGGTGGCACCGCTGATCATCGACCAGATCACCGGAGAGAATCCGGTGAATCGCGGCAGCAGCGAATCATGAAGGTTCAGAGTGCCGTGGGGTGGGAGGTCGAACAACTCGCGCGGCAACCAGGTTCGCCAGTTGTTGGCCACGATGATGTCGGGTTCGGCAAGCTTGACCCGCTCGATCAGCTCCGGCGTCGGACGCTGCGCGAGTTCCACATCGATCCCGTTCGACCGGGCCAGGTCTTCGACCGAGTCGGCCCAGATCGACTCGTACCGCTGTTCGCTCGCCGGATGGGTCACCACCAGCGCCACCTCGTGGTCAGATCCGATCAGCGCCTCGAGGGTCCTGTGCCCCCACGTCTGATATCCCAACATCACGACCCGCATCAATCACCTTCCATAGGTATTCGTCCCACAGCTACACGTCAGCGCGACGACAGCTGATCAATTGCTCCCGGAACCGGCTGCGCAACATCATTTCCGAGCGCAACGATCGAGTTCTGCTCATCGACGTGAACGACCTTGGTCTCGTGCACCAGGACTTCGGCCTCGTCGAGCTGTACGTAGGACATGATGATCACCAGATCGCCCGGGTCGACCAGGTGCGCCGCTGCCCCGTTGATGCAGATGACCCCGCTGTCGGCAGGTCCGGCGATGACGTAGGTTTCCAACCGCGATCCGTTGGTGATGTCGACGATGTGGACCTTCTCACCCTCGAATAGATCCGCCGCCTTCAACAGAGTCTGGTCGATCGTGACGGATCCGACGTAGTGCAGATCGGCCTGGGTGACGATGGCGCGGTGGATCTTTCCGTTCACCATTGTGCGCAACATCAGATCTCCTGTCCCGATGCCGGTGCGGGTGACGTGGCCATCGCTTCCCGAAGACTCTTCGGGCGCATGTCTGTCCAGTGCTGTTCGACGTGATCGAGACATGACTGCCGCGACGCCGAACCATCACTGCCGTGAACGATCGCCCAACCCTGCGGCACCGCAGCAAAAGTCGGCCACAACGAGTGTTGTTCCTCGTCGTTCACCAGCACATAGAACGTGCCGTCGTCGTCATCAAACGGATTCCCCGACAAGAGTGGGTGCTCCTTCCATGTCCATGTCACCAACACGTGGCCCGGCGGCGAGTGAACGAGTCAATTCCCCTGATCGCACGGCCAGATTCGACAAGAGAGTCGACGTCAGACCGTGTGTGTGCTCGGTGTCTCCCTGAAGATAGATCCCACCCGCCACCCGGCCACTGGTCACAATCCGGTAGTCACGATCGATCTGCGGTCGGCCCTGCGCGTCGACCTCGCACTCTCCGGCGAGTGGGCCGAGCAGTTCAGTCAGTCCGACCGACCGGAATCCGGTTGCGTAAATGATTGCATCACAATCGATCTCGGTGTTCTTCTGCGCCATCCGATGCCCGATCCGAACGGTGACGCCATCCCCGTAATCGACCATGTCGGCGATCTCCGACGCCCCGTGCACGAACAGCCGCCGATGACCGGACACCCGTTCGGCGTACTCGCGCCGATACAGCTCCTCGATCAACGGGAGGTCGACGGCGGAGTAGTTGGTGGCGCGGTGATAGCCCATCAACTGCTCCCGGAGTTCGACCGGTGCACCATGGAATTCGGCGACGGCTTCCGGATCGAAGATGCGGTTGGCGTAGGGACTGTCGTCGGCGGGGGTGTAGCCATACTTCCCGAAGACCGCGTGGATTTCGGATTCGGGATACGAATCATGCAGGTATGCGGCGACTTCGGCAGCGCTCTGGCCCGCCCCGACCACGACGAACCGGTGGTGGGCCGGTGTCGGCAAGACCCTGAGTTGGGCGAGGAGTTGATGATTGTGAAACACCCGCGCGCTGGGGGTGACACCCTCCGGGAGCTTGGCGCGCAGACCACCGGCGAGCACCACATTCCGGGCGAGGACCGGTGCGCGACCGCTCACGGATACCTCGAACACATCACCGATCTGACGCACACCGCTCACCTGCGCCCCGTACAGAACCGGGGCGTCGACGTGTGCGGCCGCCCATTCGAGGTAGTCGTGGAATTCGATCCGGGTGGGGAAGAAGGTCTGCTGGTTGATGAAGTGATGCAGCCGGCCGCGCTCGGAGAGGTAATTGAGGAACGAGTACCGGCTCGACGCGTCACGCTGCGTGACGAGATCTTTGAGGAACGAGATCTGCATCGTGGTGCCGGGCAACAGCATTCCGCGATGCCAGCCGAATCGGCTCTGCTTTTCGATGAAGCAGGACGTGATCCGCTCGGGCGCAGCCGAATCCCGATTGTGATCCTCGATCGCGATCGCCAGCGCGAGGTTCGAGGGGCCGAACCCCACACCCACGACATCGAACGTCGCACTGTCGTCGATACCCACGAACACACCTCTCCCACCTCAGCCGGTTGCGATCGGTCCGAGGCGCGAGCGCATCAGCCAATCGACCGTAAGGTTAGCCGAACCTAAGGCTGGTACTCAAAGGCGGGTGTCAGGACGGGGGTTCTTACTCGCCACGCCCCCGCGACCAGGCGTTCCAGAGCGCGCAGTACCGGCCACCGCGGGCCACCAGGTCTTCGTGCGTGCCGACCTCGGCAATCCGGCCACGTTCCATGAACACGATCCGGTCGGCACGGGCCGCCTGGCTCAGACGATGCGCCACGATCAGTGCGGTACGGCCTTCGAGCGCGGCCCGGGCCGAATCTTCGAGGACACCGGCGCCGACACTGCCGGCGTCGGCGGTGGCCTCGTCGAGCACCGCGACCTTGGGGTCGAGCAGTACCAGGCGAGCCAGCGCGAGTTGCTGCGACTGCATCGGCGTCAGCTGATGCCCTTCCGAACCCACCTCGGTCTGCAGGCCGTCCGGCAGATTGCGCGCCCACCCGCCGGCGCCGACGAGTTCGAGGGCCGCTGACAATGCGTCGTCGGAGGCATCGGGTGCTGCCATCCGCAGGTCGGCCGCGAGTGTGCCCGCGAACACGTGGACTTCCTGGGTGACAAGTGCGATCGACCGCGACAGTTCCGACGGCTGCACCGAAGCGATGTCCACACCCTCGAGCAGGACGCGCCCGCCGATCGGCTGGTGGACGCCCGCAACAATCGTCGCCAACGTGGTTTTCCCCGCACCCGAGGACCCCACCACCGCAACGTGTTCGCCCTCGGCCAGCGTCAGCGAGATGTCATGCAGCACCTCGTGTTCGGCAGAGTACGAGTGACGGATACCGTCGAACTCGAGCAACGGCGCCGAGCTGTCGCGGGGATTCGATGCGATGGGTTCGTCGACCGACTTCGATTCTTCGATCACACCGACGATCCGGCCGAGCGCGGCCGCACCCGACTGCAGGTCGTCGACGACGAACAGCAGCATGCCGATCGGGTCGAAGAGCAACAGGAAGAACAACATCGCCGCGGTGACCGCACCGATCGTCAGGGAGTCTGAGTCGACCAGGACGAAACCGACGATCAAAATGGTTGTCATCCCGACGAATTCACCCGCGTTCATGCGGACGCACAAGCGGCTGAACAGCACACTGGCATGTATCGACCAGCGGACCACATCCCAGGAGTGCCGATCGATCCGCTGATTCAGCTGGCCAGACAACCGGAATGCATGAACCGACTCGATCCCGTGGATCGCACCGAGCACGTGGTGGGCCCGGTCCGCGGTCGCCTCGCGCTGTGCCGCATAGAGTTCGGGTGCGTGCCTCAGATAGATGCGAATCCCGTTGACGTACACCGGGATGACGAGCACGATGACGATCAGGAACCGCCAGTCGAGGGCGGCCAGTCCGATGAATGTCACGCTGATGGTGAACACCGCGGTCAGCACCCGGGGTACGGCTTGGCTGATCGCCTCACTCACCGTGCTGACATCCGCGGTGGCCCTCGACACCAGGTCGCCGCTGCCCGCGGCTTCGACCCGCGATTGCGTCAGGGTCAGCGACGCCGCGAGCATGTCCTCGCGTAGATCGGCGAGGATCGACTCGAAGACTTTGGCGGAGAGCACGATTCCGAGGGCGGTGAAGATCGCCGCAATGATCGCCGAGCCCGCCATGATCCCGGCGAGCCGCCAGATCTCGACCGCGTCGCCGGTACCGCTGTCGCCGTTGACGATGTCGATGATGACGCCCAGCGACCGCGGGGTGACCAGACCGAATACGGCCGCCACCGTCATGATCACCGCAAGCAGTATCAATTGACCGGTGTGGCGGCGGAACTGTGCCCGCAGATACCGCATCGTCACCGAGAAGCCGGTGATCGCGAGTTTGTTGCTCGACACGGGGGTGCTCACAGCTGACCTCCCACCGCACCGGCAAGCATCGGTTCCGCACCCGCCCGCGGACCCTGGTATCGGAGCCGCCCGGATTCGATGATCACAACCTGATCGGACACCTCCAGCAATGCAGGCGAATTGGTGAACACGACTGTCGTCCGTCCGGTCCGCGCCCGCGCGACTCTATCGGCCACGGTGGCCTCGGTGACCGAATCCACCGCCGTGGTCGGATCGTTGAGTATCAGGATCGCCGAATCCGCGGCCAGCGCCCGGGCCAGACTGACCCGTTGACGTTGACCACCGGACAACATCCGTCCGGCCTCGCCGACGGGGGTGTCCAAACCGAGCGGCAATACGTCCGCGACATCGTCACAGGCCGCCGCGAACGTCGCCCTGGTGATGCGCGAATCACGGTCGGGCCCATTGCCGGCCCCGGCCGCGATGTTCTCCAGCACTGTGCCCTCGAACAGATCCGGGGCATGGGGCACGGTTCGGACCAACTCGTTGCTCACGTCCTCATGCAGATCGAACAGGTCGATGTCCCCCACCATGACCTGCCCGGATTCGGGAAGCCTCTTTCGCGACAAGATTGCGGTGACGGTCTCGGTGACCTCGGGGGGACAGACCACGGCGACCAGTCCGTCGGTGGGCAGCGTCAGATCGAGTCCGTCCAACTGGCCCGCGCTGACCTGGTGGAAAGACAGTGCTCCGGCGGCATCACGCACCGTGCCCGTACTTGTCGCCGATTCGGCCTGCAGCACCGACAGCACCCGCTTGGCGCACGGCACCGCACTGTTCCACACCGCACCGAAGTTGGTGCCCAGGTTGTTCAGCGGCCCCATCATGAATTGGGTGAGACCGACAACCGTGATGAGTTCACCCAGGCTCATCGCCCCTTCGAGGGCGATCAAACCGGCCGCGACCCCCACACCGACCACGAACAGGGCCGAAACCATCTGCATCACACCCGTGTACGCACCCTGCGATCGACCGGCCCGGATGGCCGCGTCCCGCGCGCGAGAGCTCGCCGCCCGATATCTGCGGTCTGCCTCGGCCTCTGCGCCAAGGCCTTTCACGATGCGCAGGCCCGCCACCAGATCGGTCGCGGTGCCGGCGGCCTGACCGGCGACCTCCTGCTCGTGTTCGGTCCGCGACCGCAGTGGCCCACCGGTGAGGTCGAGAATCCAGAGCAGCAGCGGTGCGCCCACGAGAATCGCCAGACCCAGCGGCCATGAGATGAACAACAGGACTCCACCGGCCACGAACACCGCGGCCATCTCGCCGGGCGGGAACACCGAGAGGAAAACGGCCATCGACAGCCGGTTCACGTCGGAAGTGGCGATGTTGAGAGACACCCCGGGCAACCGGGCCGGACCGGCCATACCCTTCGGATTCAGGATGCGATCGGTGACCCGCATCCGGAAGTGATGCTCGACCATCGTCTGCCCGTAGACGGCAAGCCGCTCACCGAAACGGAAGGTATAGGACAGCAACAAGAAATCCGCGGCGAGCGCGATCACCCAGATCACCAGCGATCCGACATCACCGGTGGCCACCGCACGATCGATCGCGATACCCATGATCACCGGGACCAGCGCCTCGCCGACGAAGTGGCCGATCATCAGGATCGCGGCCGGCACCGTGTACTTGCCGGCCCCGAAGATCGTGCGCCAGGCCAATTGCCGCGGAGTCGTCCCGGGATCGACCCGGATATCCTTCCCACGGACCGGTTCAACAGGTGGAATGAAGAACACCGGCAGCCGGGTGCCGGAGTCATACGTGTCGGAATCCACCAAAAACCTCGGTCATCTCGTGATCTGGAGTCACATCACATCCTGGGTGACTCAGGATCACACCCTAGTCGGGCTACAAACCCACCCGTTCGAGCGCGTCGTCGTATTCCTCGCCCGCCACCTTCGGGGTCTTGCCCTCGGCGAGCGCCTGCGTATAGACCTCCAGCGCCTCGGCACCCTCGGCCTCGAACTTGCGCGCCCACTTCTCACCGTCGAACCGCCAATATCCGAGGATGTCGCACTGGTCGGCCTTCCAGCCGTACCGACGGCGCAGGTGTTTGCGGACCGCCCGCGATGCCTTGGCCTCCGCGGCGAACCAGCAGTAACCAAGGCCCTCGGGATGGTCGAACTCCTCGACGGCGACGTCGAGGCGGCTGTCGCCGTAACCGTTGCCACTACCGACCAGGGAGATCAGCTCGACGCCGTCACACGCAGGCAGATAGTCGAGGTCGCTCTCCTCGACGACCTCCACGATGGCCGTGGCCCGAACTCCGTCCGGCAGCTCGTCGATGATGCGCGCCAGCGCCGGCAGCCCGGCCAGGTCGGCCACCAGCAGTTGCCAGCCGGTGCCGGGCCCGGGGCGATACCAGCCGCGTCCGTGCGCCATCGCCACTTCGTCACCGACCCGGGTCCGCTGCGCCCAGGTCGTGGCGACTCCGTGGTCGTGGACCACAAAGTCGACGGTCATCACCGTGGTCCCGGGCTCGATCGCGCGGACCGTGTAGTTGCGACCCTCGGGCATCGGATCGACGTCGTAATAGCCCCAGACCCCGTCGCGGCACTCCATGTCAGGGGGCGAATCCCGACCATCGACCGGAAAGTAGATCGCGACGACCTCGTCGGGTTGGTTCGGCAGGGCGATGTCGGCCAGGTCCGGAACATCCAGCCGAATCCTGATCAATCGAGGATTCAGGACCGCGGTCTCGACCACCTTCGCGCGCGAAAACCCCATACGGCAAAGGCTAGTAAAGCGAGCGCGGATGCGACAGGTTCGGGCCACTGAGGCAGGCTGGATTCATGAGCGCAGACACGCAGCCACGCATCGGGATCATCGGCGGATCCGGCTTCTATTCATTCTTCGACTCCGGCAGCCGGCAGGTGAAAGTCCGCACCTCGTACGGCGATCCGAGTGCCGCGATCACGATCGGTGATGTCGACGGGGTCACCGTGGCGTTCCTGCCCCGCCACGGCACCTCCCACGAATACGCCCCGCATACCGTTCCCTACCGCGCCAACGCCTGGGCGTTGCGGTCACTCGGGGTCCGTCAGGTCTTCGCACCCTGTGCGGTCGGTGGCCTGACCACCGACCTGGAACCCGGAACCATGGTCATCCCCGACCAGCTGGTGGACCGGACGGCCGGTCGGGCACAGACCTACTTCGACGGTCCGGCCGTCCACGTCGCCTTTTCCGACCCCTATTGCCCGACCCTGCGCCGCGCCGCCGCGATTGCGGCGCCGGACGCCGTGGTCGACGGCACGATGGTGGTGGTCGAAGGTCCCCGCTTCTCGACCCGGGCCGAGAGCCAGATGTACGCGAGCCAGGGATTCACCCTGATCAACATGACCGGACAACCCGAAGCGGTCCTCGCGCGGGAACTGCAGATGTGTTACGCCGCGGTCGCGCTGGTCACCGACACCGACGCCGGTCTGGTGGCCGGTGAAGGGGTGACCGCATCGGAGGTGTTCGCCGTGTTCGAGCAGGGACTGAGCCGGATGCGCGAAGTCCTCACCACGGCGATCGGCGAGGCCGCGAGGCAACCGCAATGCCTCTGCGCGCAGGGCGAACACGACATCACAGACTTGCTGGGTCCGGTGTCCTGACCTGGCCCGGAGCCGAGAACCGGACCTGAGAACGGGCAACTCCGGTTGAGCTACAGGGTCGGGGGTCGTGTAGCTCAACCGGAGTCATCTGGTTAATCGCGGTGCCCATGTGCTGCGTTACACCGTCGCCGAATATTTTTGACAGGCCGTCTTTACGCCGGTCCGGCGTTGATCATCAGGCCTCGATGATGGCCGTGACACCCTGTCCACCCGCGGCGCAGATCGAGATGAGGGCGCGACCGCCACCGTTCTCGCTGATCTGCTTGGCGGCCTGGGCCACGATCCGTCCACCGGTGGCGGCAAAGGGGTGGCCGGCGGCCAGCGACGAGCCGTTGACGTTCAGCTTCGAGCGGTCGATGCTGCCGAGTGCGCCGGCGAGTCCGAGCCGTTCCTTGCAGTACTCGTCGGATTCGAAGGCGGCCAGCGTCGCGAGGACCACCGACGCAAATGCCTCATGGAATTCGTAGAAGTCGAAGTCCTGCAACGTGAGTCCGTTGCGCTCGAGCAGGCGCGGGATCGCGTAGGTCGGGGCCATCAGCAGACCGTCGGGGCCGTTGATGTAGTCGACCGCAGCCGTCTCGACGTCCACGAGATGCGCCAGGACCGGCAACTTGTGCTGCGCAGCCCATTCGTCGGTGCTCAGCAGCACTGCCGACGCGCCGTCGGTCAGCGGTGTGGAGTTGCCGGCTGTCATCGTGGCGTCGCCCAGCGAGACCCCGAACACCGGCTTGAGTGTCGCCAGCTTCTCCACGGTGCTGCCCGGTCGAAGATTCTGATCGCGGGTCAGGCCCTGGAACGGCGTGATCAGGTCGTCGAAGAACCCGCGGTCGTAGGCAGCGGCCATCTTCTGGTGACTCGCGGCCGCGAGCTCGTCCTGGTCTTCGCGCTTGATGCCGAATTCCTTGGCCGTGATGGCCGCGTGGTCACCCATCGACATACCGGTCCGGGGTTCTCCGTTACGCGGGATCTCGATACCCAGCGAGGTGGGGAGTTTGGCGATCGCTTTCAGGCGATCAGCCGTGCTGCGGGCCCGGTTCACGGCCAGCATCGCCTGGCGCATGCCCTCGGAGACACCGATCGGTGCGTCCGACGTGGTGTCGACGCCGCCACCGATTCCCGCGTCGAACTTGCCGGTGGCGATACCGTCGGCCACCGCGGAGATCGCCTGCAATCCGGTGCCGCAGGCCTGCTGCAGGTCGAATGCCGGCGTATACGGCGACAGCGGCGATCCCAGAACCGACTCGCGGATCAGGTTGAAGTCGCGGGAGTGCTTGAGCACGGCACCACCGGCGACCATTCCCAGGCGTTGCCCCTGGAGATTGAAACGGCTGACGAGGCCGTTGAGGGTCGCCGTGAACATGTCCTGATTGCTCGCCTTGGCGTAGGCGCCGTCCTGACGGGCAAACGGGATCCGATTGCCGCCGATGATTGCCACCGGTCGCACGCTGCGGGTCTTCCGCTCCCCGGTGTTCGTTTCCGCGCTGTTTGATGCCCCGCTGTTTGTTACCACTTCAGATCTCCCAAATTGTGGATGACTCTTATGGCGTATTCTTACTCCCGAGTAAGTTAGTTGTCGACTCCGCCCCTGGGGGAATGCCCGATCGGGTGGCGCACGCAACACGTCTGCCGTCTACAACCAAGGAGTGCACGTGCCTTCCAATGGAACCACCGACCTGTATTCGACGTTTGTGAACTCCGGCCCGGGATCCTTCCTCGCCGGCAAGGTCGGTCTGCCACAGCCGCCTCACCTGCGTCGATACCGCGCCGGCGAACCCGCCCTCACCGGCCCGGTGCTGCTCGGCGGCAACGGCCGGCTGATCGAACCGCTGCGTGAGATCCTCGGCGACCCGGACAGCGGTTACGAGCTCATCCTCAACAACACCTCCGGTCGTGGCGCCGACAAGCTCGGGGCCGTGGTCCTCGACGCCACCGGGATCACCCAGTCGTCCGAGCTGTCGCTGCTCTTCGAGTTCTTCGGTCCGACCATCCGCGCGACCGCCCCTTGTGCCCGGTTCGTGGTCATCGGCACCACACCCGAACTGGCCAAGACACCCGGTGAGCAGATCGCCCAGCGGGCACTGGAAGGTTTCACCCGCTCGCTCGGCAAGGAACTGCGCAAAGGTGCCACCGCACAGCTCGTCTACGTGTCCCCCGACGCCAAGACCGGACTGTCCGGCCTCGAGTCGACACTGCGGTTCCTGCTCTCGGCCAAGTCCGCATTCGTCGACGCCCAGGTCATCCGGGTCGATGAGAAGGACGCCGTCGCCCCGGCCAGTTGGGACAAGCCCCTGCAGGGCAAGGTCGCACTGGTGACCGGCGCTGCCCGCGGTATCGGCGCCACCATCGCCGAGGTCCTCGCCCGCGACGGAGCCCACGTCATCGCCGCCGACATCCCGGCCGCCGGTGATGCACTCTCGGCGACCGCCAACAAGGTCGGCGGTACCTCGCTGCCGCTCGATGTCACCGCCGACGATGCCGGCAAGAAGATCGCCGAGCACGTGCTGGCCCGCCATGGCGGCCTAGACATCATCGTCAACAACGCCGGTATCACCCGCGACAAATTGCTGGCCAACATGGACGACGCCCGCTGGGGTTCTGTCATCGGTGTGAATCTCATTGCGCCGCAGAAGCTTGTCGATGACCTGCTCGAGGCCGGCGCCTTGCGTGAGGGCGGCTCGGTCATCGACGTCTCGTCGATCGCCGGTATCGCGGGCAACCGCGGCCAGACCAACTACGGCACCTCCAAGGCCGGGGTCATCGGCCTGGTGAACGCGTACGCGCCGATCCTCGCCGAGAAGAAGGTCACCATCAACGCCGTCGCCCCCGGTTTCATCGAGACCGCCATGACCGCCGCGATCCCGCTGGCCACCCGCGAGGTGGGCCGCCGGATCAGCTCGCTGCAGCAGGGTGGTCAGACCGTCGACGTCGCCGAGACCGTTGCCTACTTCGCGAGCCCGGCGTCGAGCGCTGTCACCGGCAACGTCGTGCGGGTGTGCGGTCAGAGCATGCTGGGGGCCTGATATGCCGAACACAGTGACCCTCAACGACTTTCCGGGCACCGCCGACATCTATCGACGGGCAGTGACCGCGATGTTGCCGGTTGTCGGCAAGTCGGGCCGGGTACCGGCCGATGCGGTTCTGCCCGACACGACGTTGCGCCTGCCGGACGTCAAGGTCGACCTCGACCAGTTGCGCGACTACTGCGCCAGCACCGGACAACAGTACGGCGACACCCTGCCACTGACCTTCCCGTTCGTGTTGCAGTTCCCGCTGGTGATGAAACTGCTTGTGGCCAAGGATTTCCCGTTGTCCGCGATCGGTTCGGTGCACATGGAGAACAACATCGAGCGGTTCCGCCCGATCAGCGTCCGTGAGCCCCTGACCATCGAGACCCACGCCGAGAATCTGCGTGAGCATCGCAAAGGCATGCTCGTCGACGTCATCTCGGAGTTCTCGGTGGGCAACGAACTGGTCACCCGTCAGACCGCGACGTTCCTGAGCCAGCAGCGCACCAGCCTGTCGGATGAGCCTCGTCCACCGGCCCCGCTCGACCACCGGCCGCCGCCACCGGACGCCACCCTGGTGGCCAACCTGGGGTTGATCCGCAAATACGCCGCGGCCAGCGGAGACCGGAATCCGATCCACACCGGCAACCTGAGCGCCAAGGCCTTCGGATTCCCGCGGGCCATCGCGCACGGCATGTGGACGGCCGCGCGGGTGGTGGCGAACGCCGAGAGCCAAGTCGGGGACAAGGTGACCTACAACGTGAAATTCGGAAAGCCGCTGATCCTGCCGGCGAAGGTGAACGTCTACACCAAGCGCGTAGCCGACGGCTTCGACATCTCCGTCCTGAACCCCAAAAAGGGCTACCCGCACCTGACGGCGACCCTGCGCTAACCGCCCCCAAACCCCGATGATGTGGCCTTTTGACGAACAAAAGCCCAGGTGGGTACCGCCAAAAGGGCACATTCTCGGGTTAGGGGCGGTCTCCGGCGAGGCCGCGCCAGCCCATGGAGACCATGAGGTCGGCGGCGGAGTCGAGGTCGATGTCGCCTTCGGCAATCCGGTCGGCCACGGCTTCACCCGCACCGACGAGCGCGACTGCCATCAGCTCGAAATCGGTGTCGCTGGGATGCGGAACGGTTGTGCCGCGACGCAGCAGGTCGGCGACCATCTCGATCAGCCGGGCCCGGCTGGCGTCGACCAGGCCGACGAACTTGGCCTGTCCGGTGGCGAGGCGATAGAGCACCCGCCACGACTCCCGGTTGTTGTGGACGTAGTAGAGGAAGTCGTAGATGACCGTTCGGGCCTGATCGCGCTGCTTGAGGTTGGGGTCGAATCCGGCGCTCATGGCCTCGATGAACCGGCCACCCTCACGGTTGATGCAGGCGCCGAAGAGTTCGTCCTTCGAGCCGTAGTAGAGGTAGAGCATCGGTTTGCTGATACTCGCCTCGGCGGCGATCGCGTCCATCGAGGTCTCGCGAAAACCGTTCGCGGCGAACACATGTACCGCGGCATCGAGCATCTGCTGCTCGCGGACGGCGCGCGGCAGACGCTTCGTTCCTCCGGCCACGACACCAACTTCCCTCGGTAAACTTCAGATCGCGGTCATATTACCAGCCGGTAAGTTCTGGCGGACCCACCGTCCGAACCCGCTTCAGCAGTCGAGGACATTCTTGGCGCGCAGCACCCGAACCACCGAGGCATCGACCTGGTCGGCCGGCAGCTCACCATTCTGTACCGCAGCAGTCAGCGTATCCAGGACCGCGGGAACGTCGTTCGTCGAGAGCCACAGCGCGATATCGGCACCGGCGGACAACGCCATCGTGGCCGCCTTCTCGATGCCGTACCGCGCCGAGATCGCCGCCATCCCCGACAGGTCATCGGTGAAGATCGGACCGTCGAACGGCGGGGCGCCGTAGCCGGTGCCGCCGCGCAGCAACGACATCGCTGCCGGGCTGATGCTGGCCGGGGTGTCCGGCTCGGTCAGCCCCGGGACGATGAGGTGACCGACCATGACACCGACGCCGGGCCCGACCAATGTGCGGTAGGGCACCAGGTCGTTGGTCTGCAACTCCGACAGCGGCGGCGTCGCGACATTGCCGGTGTGGGAATCGCCCGAGCCGTGGCCGTGGCCGGGGAAGTGCTTGAACACCGGCATGATGCCCGCATCGGTCAATCCCTGGGCGTACGCCTCGGCGTAGATGGCCACCGTCTCCGGATCGTCGCTGAACGAGCGGTCGCCGATGACGTCGTCGGCCGGCTCGTCGCTGACATCGGCCACCGGTGCGAAGTCGACCGTGACACCGAGTTCCTTCATCTGCAGTCCCTGCGACTTCGCGAGCGCGCGCACCTCCTCGGGGCTCTGCGACTCCGCCAGCTCCCGGGCCGAGGGGCTGTCGATACCGAGCGGCGACAACCGCGACACCCGGCCACCCTCCTGGTCCACGGTGACCATCACGGGAGTCTTCGCCGCGGACTGCACCGACTTCACACCACCGTCGGAGAGGATCGACAGGTCGGTCCAGCTGCCGACGAAGATCCCGCCGATCTGCTCGGTTTGGACCACATCGAGCGCATCGGCCGTACCGGTCACCCCGACCACCAAGAGCTGGGCAAGCTTGCGCCGCAACGACATCGCCTCGAGCTCGGTGGCCCCACAGGACGTCGGGGTCACCATCGGTGTCCCCGACGGCTCCGCGGACGTCGCCGTCGACGCGGGCGACGACGCCCCGGAATCCGGCGCGCTCAAGAGCACCTCGGGCTCGTCGCCAGACCCGCTGCAGGCGGCCACCACCGACGCGATCGTGATCGTCAAGGCGGCCAGGGCACGGCGAGACCGGTGTTTGGCAAACATGAAACGAGTCTTGCACGGCGTCTGGATGTGATGTCCATTACATTCGACGGGTATCCTCGACAGCGAGGACCTGCACAGGAGGCAACCATGTCCGGTCAGCACACGATCGGTAAGCCGGGGGACACCCGACAAGACACCATCATGATCGCCTACGACGGCAGCGAGAACGCCGACCGGGCGATCGACTACGCCGGGAGATTCCTGAAGTCCCACAAAGCGTTTGTGGTGACCGCCTGGGAGACCGGGGTCCACCAGAGCGCGCGACTCTCGGCCCTGTCGGGCGGGATGCAGCCCGTCCTGCACTCAGTGGTCGATGAGGGCATCGACGACGCCCTTCACGACGAGGCCCGCGACCGCAACACCCAGGGGGTCCAGCGCGCGATCGCCGCCGGGCTCGCTGCCGAAGGCCGACTCGCGGAGGTCGACTCGACCGTCTGGGCAGCACTCGTCGATGCTGCCGACACCTTGGAAGTCGACATCCTGGTCACCGCCACCAGCGGCTCGTCCGGACTGCGGGCACTTCTGCACAGCAGTGTGTCCGAGCATGTCCTCAAGCACTGCCACCGTCCGGTGCTCGTGGTCCCGGCCGGATGCGCACGTAAGAATGAAGATGCACGCGCCATGCGTAAGTCGAAGGCCCGGATGGTAACTTCGCACCCATGACCAACAACCGCCTGATTGCGGGCGCAGTCGCCGGAGTCCTGGGCGTTGTATTTGCCATTGCTGCCGTCTTCCTCGGTGGCGTGCTCGCGTCCGAAGACTCGCCGGCCACGAATGTGAACAGCTTCAATGCAGACGACGGTTTCGTCCAGGGGACTGTCGATTACGGCACCCGCGACAACGCCGGGGTCACAAACTGACCAAAAGAGGTCTGCTGTATGCAGCTCTCGTGGCGCTGTTCGCGTCGTTCCTCCAGTCTCCCGGCCTGATATCGGCTGACACCAAGCTCGACCTGACCGGGGATCCGATCGGATTCCTCGGCCGGGCGGCACATCTGTGGTCGTCCGTCGCACCGCTCGGGCAGGTGCAGAACCAGGCCTACGGATACTTCTTTCCCCACGGCGCATTCTTCGCGCTCGGCGATCTGTTGTCGCTGCCGGCGTGGATCACCCAGCGACTCTGGTGGGCACTGCTGCTGTGGGTCGGGTTCGTGGGGTTCGTGCGGCTCGCCGATGCCCTCGGGGTCGGCTCGCGGTGGTCCCGGATCTTCGCCGCGCTGGTCTTCGTCGCCAGCCCCCGGGTCCTGACAACCATCGGCTCGATCTCGTCCGAGACACTGCCGGTGATGTTGGCGCCGTGGGTCCTGGCCCCGGTGGTGATGGCCCTGGGTCACGTGGCTGCGACCAAAACCCCACGCCGCCTGGCATTTGAATCCGCCTGCGCGCTCGCCCTGATGGGTGCGGTCAACGCGGTGGCAACCGTGGCCGCGGCATCGGTGGCCATCATCTGGTGGCTGATGCACACACCGCTGCGGGGGCATGCCGCCCGCTGGTGGCGGTTCGGGGTGTGGTGGCTGCTCGGTGCCGTGATGGCCTGCCTCTGGTGGATCGTCCCGCTGCTCATCCTGTCTCAGGTCAGCCCCCCGTTCCTTGACTTCATCGAATCCTCGCGCGTGACAACGGAATGGGTGTCACTGACCGAGGTCCTGCGCGGCACGAGCTCGTGGACGCCTTTCGTCTCCCCGGAACGGGTGGCCGGCGCCGGGCTCGTCACCCAGCCCGCCGCGGTCGTGGCCACGGGCATCCTGGCCGCCGCCGGCCTGACCGGACTCGCGATGCGGGCGATGCCCGCACGCGGGCGCCTGACCATCATCCTGATCATCGGCCTGCTCCTCATCTGCCTCGGCTACCCCGGACAGCTGGGATCCCCCATCGGCGAATCGGTTCGGGTCTTCCTCGACGGCGCCGGTGCGCCACTGCGCAACGTCCACAAATGGGAACCGCTGATCCGGATCCCGCTCACGCTCGGTATCGCGCACCTGTTGGCCCGCGTCCCGACCCCGGACATCGCCGGATGGCGTGGCACGCGAGGGGCATTCGCGCACCCCGAGCGATCGAAGCCGGTCGCCGCTGCTGTGGTGGTGCTGGTGGCACTACTCGCTGCCGGCTCGATGGTCTGGACCAGGTCAATGGCAGCACCGGGCAGCTATAGCGCCATCCCTTCGTATTGGAGCGACACCGCGAAGTGGCTCGAGGACAACGGCGCGGACGAAAACCGTCGCGCACTGGTGGTTCCGGGGTCACCCTTTGCCAACCAGACCTGGGGGCTGACCCGCGATGAGCCACTACAGGTACTCGCCGACGAGCCCTGGGCCGTCCGCGACGCCATCCCCCTGACCCCGCCGGGTGCGATCCGGGCGATGGATTCGGTCCAACGGTCGATCTCCGAGGGCAGACCGATGGCCGGTCTGGCCGCCACCCTGGCGCAGCAGGGGATCTCCTATGTGGTGGTTCGGGCCGACCTCGATCCCTCCACCTCCAGATCGACTCGTCCGGTGTTGGCGCGCAACGCAATTGCCGGATCTCCAGGTATGACCCTGGTCGCCGGCTTCGGGCCGGAGGTGGGGCCGCCCAGTATCGACGACGACATCGTGTCCGACAGTGGGCTGCGGCCGAAACTGCCCGCGATCTCGATCTACGAGGTCGACTCCACGGTCGGCTTCGACGGGACCCGGCCGGCAACCGTTCCGCTCGAAGAGATGCCACGCGTCTTCGGTGGACCCGAATCCCTTGCCCAGCTGCAGAACAACGCGGCCATCGCCGGTGAGCCGCCGCTGGGTCCGGTCGTCCTGCAGTCCGATGCGCAGGATGCCGGCCTGCCCGAGGCCCCGATGGTGGTGACGGACAGCCCCACCAACCGTGAGGTCGATTTCGGGCGCGTCGACGACCACAGCTCCGGCATCCGCACCCCCGACGATCCGCGCCTGACACAGAACGCCGTGGCCGACTATCCGGTCGACGGCCAGCCGCTGGTGCAGGGCCAATGGCTGCTCGATGAACAGCCCGATCAGGTATCGGTCAGCACCTCCGGATCAGCTTCCGATGCAACACAATTGGGGCAGACTTCCCCCGGCAGCGCACCCGCCGCCGCGTTTGACGGAAACCCGAACACGAGCTGGGTCAGCCGCGGCCTCGACTCCGCGGTCGGACAATGGCTGCAACTCGACTTCACAGCGCCCCGATCGCGACTCGCCCTCGACATCACCCTGGGCACCGCCCTCGGCCCCGGCGTCTCGACGTTGCTGATCACCACCGAGGCCGGCAGCACCGTCGCGTCCGGGGTCTCCCCCGGGACCGCAACCAGGGTTGTCCCACCGAGCGGGCCGACCCGGTGGATACAGATCCGCGCCATCGAAACCGAAAACCACACCGCCGGAAATCAATTCGTGATCTCCGAAGTCGAGCTGCGTGATGCCGCAGCCGACCGGGTCATCCCGGTCCGCCATCGGGTGGTGCTACCGGAACTTGTTGCCGGTCAACAGGTCTCGCAGTGGAGCCTGGGTCCGGAACTACCCGGCCGCGCGGCCTGTGTAGCCGACGGAGACGTGACGCTCTGCTCCGATGCCCTGAGCCTGCCCACCGAAGAACCCGGGACATTCGGCCGGGTGTTGTCGGTGCCGTCCGCGGTGTCGGTCAACCCGGCGGTGACGGTGACGGCCCGACCGTCAGAAGCGTTGACCCGCTTGCTCTCCGACCCCACCGAGATCACCGCGACGGGCGACTCGGCCATCGTCGATCCACGCGGTGCGCCGATGGCCGCTGTTGACGGAGATCCGGGGACCAGCTGGATCGCCCGCATCCCGAAGCCCGGCGAAGCCCGCCCCACCCTTTCCTTGCACCTGCCGACACCGCAGACCGTCAGCGGGCTGAAGATCACCGTGCCACCACGACAGTTCCCCGCCGATCCGCTGCTGGTCGGCGTCGACCTCGGCAACGGACGGCAGGTGCGCGAGGTCGGCGACGACGGCGTCATCCGGCTCAATCCACTTCAGACCTCGTCGATCGCGATCACGGTTCTGGAGAAGGCCGAGATCCTGGACGCCAACAGCCTCGGGTTCGCCGACCTCGCGCCGACCGGCGTCGCAGAGGTCGAGGTCCTCGGCTCCGACATCCCCCCGGCCGACCCGGACCGGCCGATCGAGGTCGATTGCTCGAGTGGGCCCGGACTCACCATTTCCGGTGGCACGGAGCGCTTCTCGCTGAAGACCACCGCGGGTGCACTGCGGTCCGGTGCGCCCATCGCGGCGACACCCTGCGGCTCGGCACCGCTTGCACTCCCGGCCGGAGAACAGGAACTGGCCGTCAACCCCGGGGATGCCTTCTCGGTGGCGGCGGTGACCCTGACCGCAACCAATGCGCAGATCCCGCGGGCCGTCCCGCAGCCCACCGACGTCACCCGGTGGGACGCGACCGACCGCCGCGTCGAGGTGACCGCCGCGGCCGCAGACCGGGTCCTGATCGTGCCCGAGAGCGTCAACACCGGCTGGGAGGCCCACGCCGGCGACACCGAGCTGACACCGCTGACCGTGAACGGCTGGCAGCAGGGCTGGATCATCCCGGCCGGGTACTCCGGTGCGATACACCTGACATATCCACTCGATCAGCCGTACCGATGGTCCATCGGAATCGGTCTGGCGCTGGTCGCGCTCCTTTTCATCGCCACGCTGTTACCGACTCGTCGCACGCCCGCGCCGACCTGGGCCGTGGCGCAGCCGATTCGGGCCGGCGTCGTGGCACCGGTGTTGCTCGCCGGCGCCGTCTACCTGCTCACCGGACCGGTCGGACTGATCATCTCGGCCGTGGTGGCCGGCGCGGTGACCGCCGTTTCACTGCTGGCACGCCGCACCCGGCATCACCAGTTCGGTGCCGCGCTGGTCGCGATCATGATGTTGCTGGCGACCTTCGGGCTCGCGTCCGGCCCGTGGCGGTCGTCGCTGGGCTACACCGGCTGGGACTGGTGGGTACAGCTACCGGCTCTGCTGGCGGTCGTACTCGTCGCGTGGCTCACGATCGACGTGCCGCGGTGGCTGGTTCGACTGGTCTCTCGGCGCCCTGTCTCTAGGCGCCACGGATAGGGTCGCGCGAGCCTCGCTGTTGCGCAGCCAGTGTCGGGTCGGTTCCTCGATCCAGGCGTAGCTGGCCGCCGACACCCCGATGGTCAACAGCAGGGTCAGCGCGAGCACGACCAACATCGACCCCGAGAACGGAACGATCCCGGCCAGGGGAAAGACCCAGGCGAGCACCACCAGATGCCAGAGGAAGATGGAGTACGACCACCGGCCGAGTGCCTGCATCGGTGCCGAATCCAGGAATCGATGGCTTCGGCCGGGATTCAGGGTCAACGGGGCGATCAGCGCAAAACCGATGATCACGCCCAGCACCATCTTGACGGCGAACTGCCAGGGCTCGAGCGGCGCCAGACCGGTCGGTCCGGCGAGTTCGGTGCAGGAGATCGCAAACGCGACCACTGCGATGGCTGCCAGCAACAGGCGGCGACGTCCGAGGCGCGCGATTCGCCCTCGCATACCGGCCGCACCCGCCTCGGCAGTCCCCAATTCCGCGAGGACGAGCCCGCACAGAAACCAGGGCAGATGTCCGGGCAGCCAGTTCTTGGCCTCCACGCCCGCCTCCAGTGGCAACGCATCGGCGACCCAGGCCCAGCCCAGGCTGATCACGCCCGTGGTCACCAGCACCGGGATCCGCCACCGCGCCGCCGGTCCGCGCAGGCGCAGCATCAGCCAGGCGATCAGCGGCAGCGCCAGATAGAAGCTGACCTCCACCGACAGGCTCCACATCTGGGTGAGGCCGGCGGTCAGGGTCAACGGCACGTAGATCTGGGTGAGCGTGAGGTTGGCGATCCAGACGGTCAAACTGGCGGGCCGCGCATCGGGCAGCAGACTCAGGACCACCACCACGACCACCACATAGGCCGGCCAGATCCGGACCACGCGATGTCGCAGGTACCGCCAGGTTCCGGGCACCTTGCGGTGCGGGTCCCGGGCCGCCTCGGAGTGTGGTCGCCAGAGCAGATAGCCCGACAGCGCAAAAAACAGTGCCACCGCCATGTCGAAGCGGCCCCACACCGCTCCCAGCCAACTACCGTCCACCGATCCGGTCTGGAACGCGACGTGCGTGACCATGACACCGACGGCGGCACAGGCACGCATGCCTTCGAGTGCCCGATTGAAACCGGCGACCGGTGGCGTAGAGCTCATGATGAGCCCAAACGTACCCGGCGCACCTGGCGAAAGCGGCGTCGAGACGCGAAAGGCAATGGGTAGGACTGTTAGTCTCGCGTTTGCCCTAAGCGTTGCCGCTCAGACCTCAAGGAGAACTGCCGGATGGCTCCTGCGCCACGGATGTCAGCAAAGGACCTCGTCGGTCCGGTCGCGATCTTCTTCGGGACATTGTTGCTCGTCTCAGCCATTGCCCTGCCGCTCTACTTCACGGACACGCTGAAGAAGACCCCGATGGACCTCGACCTCACCAGTGTCGCGGTGAGCCAGCCCCAACAGGGGGTGTCCGGAAATAACGACCAGCCGGCGAAGATCTTCAACAGTTGTTCGGTCAACCAGCCTCGGGCCGAGGTCTCCGATGCCCGCCTGACGCAGCAGCAGCGCGTGATCGTGGTCGACCCCGCCGACGCCGACATTGCTACGTTCCAGGCCGGCAACTCGATCCGGATCGACTCCTACACCAGCGGCGGCGAGACGATCACCCCGTCGGCGGTGGGTGGCAAGGGCGCCTGCATGACCTCGCTGCTCACCGCGACGCGAGACCTGGTCACCACCAATCGGGAGACCGCGCAGCCGCAGATCTCCGGTGGCGGTCAATCCGAGGTCAAGGTCGACGCCAGCGACAACAGCGTCAGCCTTCCCGATCGCACCGGCCTGCAGTACCGCTTCCCGTTCGATGTCGAGAAGAGTGACAAGTACCAGTACTTCGACCTGACGACACGAACCACCAATCCGCTGACCTACGTCGATGACTCGACCGAGATCCACGGGGTCAAGACCCTCCACTTCACCCAGGAGGTTCCCGAGGTCGATCTCAGCACCCTGGTCGACGCCAACGACCAGCAAATGCCGAACACGTCCCTCGATCAGACCTCGGGCTGGTACGGCGGATTCCCCGGCTACCGCAACAATGACAAGTTGCCTGCCTCACTGATGCAGTCCAGCACCCGCGACCTTTACGTCGACCCGGCCAGCGGCACCATTCTCAATGAGCAGCAACATATTCGGCAGTCATACAAGCTGAACGTCAGCGACGATTCGCCGAAGGAGATGCTCGACTACCGCCTCACCGCCCTCGATGTGGTGTTCTCGTACGACCAGGCAACCCAGGAAGCATTGGCTTCGGACGCGAAGAGCCTGAGCGATCCGATCACACTGTGGGGCCGCTGGATCCCGATTGTCATCGGCATCATCGGTGTCTTCCTTCTCGCGGTTGGTATCTGGCTCCTGCTCGGTTCCGGCGGCAGGTCGAAGCCGGCCGTCGCGGCGGACGGACCCTCCGATCCTGATGAGCAGGCTTACCCGCCCCGGTACGCAGAGCCCCGTCACGATGACCACCAGTACGCTGCGCCCCGTCATGAAGAGCCCCGATACCCGGAGCCCACTCACGACGAGCATCAGTACGAGCAGCCGTACGATCCGGATCAGACGAGGCAGATCCCGGTCATCAAGGACGACGGCGACGGTTTCACCGACTGGTCACCGCCCAGACGCTCCTGACACACACACACCACACGTTCCGGTCAGAGCCACCTTGAACCAGGTGGATTCGACCGGAACGTGCGGTTTGCGGGATGTATCAGTTCACCAACGGCGACAACGCATTTGCCGCGAGGGTGATCAGTCCCGGCACATGGCCGTTGGAGATCATGTTGATGGTGATGCCGTCGATGCCGACGTCGAGCACCCGGGTCTTGATCTGTACCGCGACCTCATCGGGCGAACCGACGAAGAATCGGTCGGTCGCCTCCGCCCACTTCTCGGCACCGACCTCCTCGGCGTCGAGGCCGCGGGCCTTCATCATGTCGACCAGGTTTGCCCGGGCCTTGTCGCCGTCCTCGTCGAGGACGACGGTCGCCAGGAAGCTCGTCTTGAGCGTGCTGCGATCCCGCTCGACCTCTTCGCAGCGCTTCGCAAGGGCCTCGAGTTTGCGCGGTAGTTCGGTGGCCGGCGCGATGATGTTGAGGTGCTGGGCGTAGCGGGCCGCCATCCCGAATGTCTTCTTCTCGCCACCACCACCGAGCATGATCGGGATGTCGGTACGGAGCTGCGGCTGATTCCGGGTGCCATGCGCCTGGTACCACTTGCCGTCGAGTTCGGGCTTGGTGCCGCGCAACATCGGCTCGATGATCTGCAGCGCTTCTTCGAGGCGCTCGAAGCGGTCGGTGAAGGTGCCGAACTCGTACCCCATCTCCTGGTGTTCGAGCTCGAACCAGCCGGCGCCGAGTCCGAGGATCGCGCGGCCACCGCTGATGACGTCGAGGGTGGTGATGGTCTTGGCCAGCATCGCCGGATTCCGGTAGGTGTTGCCGGTGACCAGGGTCGAGAGGTTGATGTCCGACGTTGCCGTCGCCAGCGCACCCAGGGTGGTGTACGCCTCCAGCATCGGTTCGTCAGGAGCGCCGATACCGGGCAATTGGTAAAAATGGTCCATCACCAAAACCGTGTCGAATCCGGCACTTTCGGCTTCCTGGGCCTGTGCGATGACCGTCGGGAACAGTTCGGCGACGCCACCGGGGTAGGAGAAATTGGGGATTTGATAACCGAGTCGAATGCTCATGCATCAACAGTACGACTGACGCCGATCCTTCGGTGCGTTCCGAGCGCGACAAACGTGAGCGCGGTCCCGGCCACTGCGCAACCCGCCGCGGTCACCGCCAGCGTCGTGATGCTGTGGGCCCACAGCACCATCACCACGATCTCGACCACCAGCACCACCCAACTCAAGGCGGCGACGAGGGTGCGATCTGCCGCGATCGCGGCGAGAAGGCCGACCTGCAGAATCGACAGGGCGCTGCCGGTGAGCGCGAACACCCAGAGAATCGGCACCACCGGCCTGTATTCGTCACCGACGAGAACCGGGATCAGCGGCGCGCAGATGGCCGCGCCGGACACCACCACCGCACCGACCCCGGCGAGCCACACGACCGCGGTCTTCAACGCGTCGCGGGACTGGGTGGCATCGGCGAACTGCGGGAACAGCACCACCCCGATCGCCTGCGGCAACCAGAATGCGGCCTTGGTCGCAATGGTCCCGAAGGCGTAGACACCGGCGTCGTCAATACCGAGCAATGGCCGGGCCAGCAGCAGATCGACCGACGAGAGCGCGATGAGGACCAGTTGCACCTGCGATGCCCGCAACACCGTGCTCAGTGCCACCGCCTGCGCCGACTCCCCGTGCGCTGCCGGTGCCGCACCGGTCCGCGTCACCGCTGCCCAGACCCCCACCGCGGCGAGCGCAGCCCCACAGGCGGTCGCGGTCAGCGCGCCCGCGGCACCACCACCGGCCGCCAGGATCACGATGCCGGGCACTGTCCGTAAGATGCCCACCCCGGCCAGCACCCACGACAGGATCGAAAAGTGTTGCCGCCCTTGCAGAATCCCCTGCCCGGCGGCAATCAGGACCAACAGGGGCGCGGTCGCGAACGCCGCGATGGTGGCGGCCGGACCGGTATCGGCCAAAGCCATCATCACCGGTACCCCGATCGCAGCGGCGACCAGCACCGCGGCGGTCGTCCGCAGGGTGATCGAGATCAGATCGGCGGTGGCCCGACCCCGCACCACCTCCCGGGCGATCACCACCTGCAGCGCAAGCGCGGGCACCCCGAGGATCAGCATGGACTGGAGCAGGACGGCGAACTCGCCGTACTCGCTCTCGGTCAGCCAGCGGGCGGCGGGGACATGGATGAGGTAGCCGCAGATGTTGGCGACCATCGTCCCGACCGCAACACCTCCCACACCCGCCATCCGATTCCCCATGGCGTTCAGTGTCTCAGGGCGACCTCGACTCGAGGCGAAGGGCTGGTGTCACCGGTATTCGGGGAAACGTCCGTGGTCCGCAGCCGGGCCCGCTGCGCGATCCAGACGAGCAGGCCCAGAACAATCCCGACGAGATAGATCCAGGCGTCGGGCCGCTCACCGAGGATCAGCGCCGACCACACGATGGTCAGGAGGGGCTGGATCTGCTGGAGCTGCCCGATGCGGGCGATGCCACCGCGGGCCAGACCGCCGTACCAGGCGAAGAAGCCGAGGAACTGCGAGATCACCGTGATGTACACCATCCCGGCGACCACGGATGTGGTCAGCGTGACCGTCCCCCCGATCAGCGCCACGACCGCGACCGGTATCGACAACGGCATCAGCAGGACCAATGACCAAGAGATGCTCTGCGCACCGCCGATCCGCTTGGCCACCGTTCCGCCGACCGCATAGCCGAACCCGGCGCTGACGGTGGCCAGGAACATCCAGAGGTGACCCCAGCCCAGCGCGAAGCCGGACAGACCCGACGGGCTGGCCCACAGAAGGTAGGCGATCAGCACCACGGCACCGGCACCGGTGGCCGCCCAGAACAGCCAGGGCAATCGTTCGCCGGCCAGGAGTGCGGCGAATGTTGCCGTGAGCGCGGGCAGCAGACCGAGGATCACCGCTGCGGTGGCCGAATCGATGCGCTCCAGGGCGAGCGAGGAGAAGAGCGGGAACCCGACGACCACGCCCAGCCCCGAACACACCAGTGCTGCCAGGTCACCGCGGCCGGGCACCGACGCGCGCACGACGAGCAGATAGGCCAATGCCAGCAGCCCGGCCAGGGCGGCGCGCAAGGCGGTCACGGTGAAGGCATCGATACCGGCGACCGCCAGTTTGTTGGCCGGCAGGGAAAAACTGAAGGCCAGAACACCCAGCCCACCGAGTAGGAATCCCGCCGGGAGAACGCGAGACCGGTCGGCGTTATCCGCTATCCGCATCTCAGGCGAACTGTTATCCTTGGTTCTCATGTTCAACGATAGCGGAGTATCAGTGCTTCGCGAAAGTCTGCGTGCGCTGATCGTCGACAGCAAGCCGGGAACACAGCTCCCGTCGGTGCGGTCGCTGCAGCAGAAACATCGGGTCTCACCCAACTCTGTGCAGCGGGTCCTGCGAGAACTGGCCGTCGAAGGTCTGGTCGACGTCCGCCCCGGTGCGGGGTCGTTTGTGGCCACCGCACCGCCGCCGCGGGCACCGGCCGACACCTCGTGGCAGGAATCGGTACTCGGCAGCCGGATCCCACCGGAACTCAACCGAACACTCGACCTGTGGCGTATCCCCGGATCCGATGTCATCCGCCTCAAGGGCGGCTACCTCGACAACGAACTCCTGCCGCGGGCCGCGCTCGACGCCGCGATGACCCGGGCGATCAAACGGGTACCGAGTTGGGGCCGTTATCCGATCGAGGGCGGCGAAGACCTGCGCCGCTGGTTTGCCTCCGAGATCGACGGCGTGCACGCGTCCGAGGTGATCGTGACCGCCGGTGGACAGAGTGCGTTGTCCGTGGCGATCCGGGCACTGGTGCGCCCCGGCGAGCCGGTGATCGTCGAAAGTCCCACGTACACCGGCACAATCGCGATAGCCCGCAGTCACGGCGCCGACGTGATCCCGGTACCCACCGATGCGGACGGTATCCGTACCGATCTGCTCGCCGATGCCATCGAACGCACCGGCAGCCGTCTCGTGGTGCTGCAACCCGCATTTGCCAATCCGAGTGGTGTCACCCTGTCCCGTGCCCGCCGCGACGAGGTCCTCGCCCTGGCACAGCAGCATTCGATGTTCATCCTCGAGGACGACTACGCCCGCTACCTCGGCATCGACCACGAGCCACCGCCACCGCTGATCAGCCAGGACCCCAGCGGCCATGTGGTGCACGTCCGTTCGCTGTCCAAACCGGTCGGACCGGGACTGCGCGTCGCCGCCCTGTGCGCCCGGGGTCCGGCGCTGGCCCGACTGCGGGCCGCGAAGACCCTCGACGACTTCTACGTGTCGGGCCCGATCCAGGAAGCCGCCGTCGAGTTCTTGACCTCCCCCTCATGGCCCCGCCACAACCAGGTGGTTCGCCGGGCGCTCGGCGAGCGACGCGATGCACTGCTCGCCGCCATGACCCGATTGCTCCCGCACGTGGAGATTCCCGCGGTGCCCCACGGCGGTCTGCATCTGTGGGTCCGGCTACCCGCCGGCGTCGACGATCGCGACGTCGCCGCAGCGGCCTATGCCGAGGGCGTCCTGGTGGGCGAGGGATCCCCCTGGTTCCCCGCCGGATTCGACCACTCCCACTTGCGCCTCACCTTCGGCGAGACCCCGGCGCCGATGATCATCGAGGCGGTGACCCGACTGGCCCGGGTCCTGCCTCCTTCGTGATCGGGTTAGGGTCCGTTCATGACCCGCCGGCACTGGATCACGCTGTGGCTGACCAGTGCCACCCTCTCGCTGGTGATCACCGCGCCCTTCTTCCGGTCCGGCTACCTGTTGATCGCCGACATGGTGAGCACCCCGCGTTCTCACCTCACCGATTCGGCCATCGGGCTCGGCGTCGGCGCTCCCCGGGCGGTACCCCAGGACTGGCTCATCGCGCTGACCTCACAGGTGGTCGACGGCGGGATCGTCGTGAAGGTGCTGACGACGCTGGCGCTGATCCTCGCCGGAGTCGGCTACGGCCGGCTGGTACGCGTTGCACTCCCTGGCTCGGGATCGGCCGGCATGCTGATCGGCACCACGGTCGCGATCTGGAATCCGTATGTCGCAGAGCGCCTTCTGCAGGGCCATTGGAGTCTGCTGTTCGGATACGCCGCGATCGCCTGGATCTTCTTGTGCGCCAATCGGGTCCGGCGCCACCCCGGATACATCCCCTATTCGATGCTCGCCGCCTGGCTCGCCATTGCCGGACTGACACCCACCGGGTCGATGCTTGCCCTGTTCACCCTGGTGGCCGCGCTTCTGGTCCCGGTGGCCGTCAGCTGCCCGCACCGGATCGCGGCGAAGATCGGTGGTGTCGCACTGGCGATCTGGGTGGCGTCGGCCCTGCCCTGGATCATGGCGTCGCTGCTGGGCTCCGGCTCCGCCACATCCGATCCGGATTCCGTGGCGATCTTCGCCGCCCGCGCCGAACCCGGTCTGGGTACATTCGGTTCGCTGCTGGGGCTCGGCGGTATCTGGAATGCGGACGCCGTCCCCGCCAGCCGCACCTCTGTCTGGGCCGCGGTGGCCACCGCGGCGCTGCTGGTGGTCGTCGCTGCGGGCGTGCCCACGCTCTACCGACGTCGGCGCAATCCGCCGGTGGCCGGGGCCGCGGGACTTGCCACGGCGTCGATTGTGTTGATCACCCTGGCCTCCACCGATCCTGGCATCGCGGTCCTCGAGTGGGCGGTGGACACCGTGCCCGGCGCGGGACTGCTCCGCGACACCCAGAAGTGGGTTGCCCTGGCCGTGCCGCTCTACGCACTCGCGGCAGCGGCGGCTGTGCAGGCGTCCCGGCGATGGGTCCCAGGGGGTTTCGCGGCCGTGGTGGTCGCGGTACTCATCGTCGCGCCGCTGCCCGACCTCGCGTGGGGTGTCGGCAACAAGGTCACCGTGAGCACTTATCCAGCCGACTGGCAACAGGTCGCCGGGCACATCCCGGCCGGCGAGGGCGACGTACTACTGCTCCCGACCGGCATGAACCGGCTCTACGATTTCACCGGCCACGTCTCGCTTGATCCCGCTCCCCGGCTGCTGCGCGCCGACGTCTTGCAGACCGGCGAACTCGTGGTCGGCGGCCGGGCGGTCGACCGCACCGAGTCACGTGCCACTGCAGCCGAATCCGCGTTGCTGTCGGGGGCCTCACCGGCTGAACTGGCGGACCTCGGTGTCGGATGGGTACTCGTCGAAGGCCGTCTGGCAGCCGACTCCCCGGCCCGGCCGACACTGGACGCGGCCACCGAGGTCTTCGACGGCGAAGACCTTCGCGTGTACTGGATCGAGGGCGCGCGGACAGTCTCCGCCTCCACCATCGACCGGGTGGCGGTCTGGAGCGCCCACCTGTTGTGGATTGTGCTGATCGCCAATGGGTTTGTGGCGATTGTGCTGAAATGGGCGCACCGATCGACGCACCGGAAGAAGGTCAGATAGTGGACGACATCGAAGCCATCAAGGCGGTCAAGTATCGCTACCTGCGGGCGCTGGACACCAAGGCCTGGGAGGACTTCGAAGACACACTCACCACCGACGTCACCGGTGAATACGGCGAAAGCCTCTCCTTCGCCGACCGCACCACATTGGTCGACTTCATGCGTTCGACGGTGGGACCGGCCGTGATCACCGAACATCGCGCCGATCATCCGGTGATCACGGTTGACGGCGATGAGGCAACCGGCGAGTGGTACCTGCAAGATCGGGTGATCGTCACCGAATTCAAGTTCATGTTGTTCGGTGCCGCGTTCTACAGCGACCGGTACCGCCGGACCGCTGAGGGCTGGAAGATCTGCGCCACCGGATACAAGCGGACCTACGAGGCGACCCTGTCACTCGATGACATCCCGAGCTTTCAGTGCAAACCCGGAGCCGCACTCAATCTTTGACGAGCCCGGAGATCGGCTGCCCGGCCACCGCCGCGGCGAGCACCTGATTCACGCCGGCCGCTGCTGCCGCCCAGGAGTATCCACCGGCACGCTCCCGCGCCTTGTCGCCGAGCTCGTGGCGCCAGGACTGTTCGTCGAGCAATTGCGCTGTCACCGCGGCGAGTTCGTCGATGTTGTCGACCAGCACGCCGGTCACACCGTCGACCACCGAGTCGGTCAGCCCGCGTGAGGACCGGTAGCCAACGGTCGGGACGCCGTAGCCTGCGGCCTCGATCACCGCCAGTCCCCAGCCCTCGGTGCGCGACGGCATCAGGTGGACCGAGGCACCGGCCAGGAGCTGGTGCTTGCGTTCCTCGCCGACGTGGCCGTGGAAGACCACCCGGTCATCGATCCTGAGCTCAGATGCCTTGGCCCGCAGTTCTTCCGACCACCAGCCGTCGCCGATCACATCCAGCATCACATCTGGATGACTCGTGGAGATCCGCGCCATCACCTCGAGGGCATGTTCGATCTGCTTGTGCGGCACCAGCCGCGACAGCACACACAGCCGGCGTGCATCGGGGTCGACCTGTTCATCCGGCAGTGCGACCGGCGACGGATCGGTACCGGCGCGCACGACGGCCACCCGCTCGGCGTCCACCCCCAGCGACACCAGGTCTTCCGCCGACGGCAACGACACCGTCAGATACTGCGCATCACGATGCACCCGCGGCGACAGCCACGATTCGATGAACCAGCCGACCTTGCCCATCAGCACACCGGCAACCGGCCACTGCCGCTTGTGGCAGTGATGTACCAGCATCACGACCGGGGCCCGGCTCACCCACCGCGCGAAGAACGGGATCCCGTTCTGGGTGTCGATCACGACGTCGGGGTCGATCCCGGCCAGCGGCCCACGGCCAACCCGGGCGGCGAGGATCGCCGCCATCGCGCGTGGGTACACACTCAGGCGCCCACCGCCCCGCGACACCCGCATCCCGGCTCGGGACTCGGTGGCCGGGGCCCCCGGATAACCCGCGGTCCGGAACGTCACCTCCACACCGCTGCGGGCCAGTTCGGCGCCAACGCGTTCCAGATAGCGCTCGCTGCCACCACCCTGCGGATGGTCACTGTCGCGCCAGCACAGCAACAGCACCTCACGCAGAGGTGCTGTTTGCCCGGATTCGCCGCTGGGGGCCACTGTGTCGTCGATGGGTTTCACTGCAAGACAGGGTAGCGGCCAGGGCCCGGATGTCACCACCCGTATCCTTTGGCCGGTGAACGCTGCCATTTCCCGAGCGCAACGGCGGGCAACGTTGCCGCGGTCAGCACGTCTGCTGAATCATTTCCGCTACGAACAGCCTGACCCGGACCGGTTTTACGGCGCCCTGGCCGACGACTCCGTCGAGCTCATCGAGGCCCTCCACCAGGACGTCTACGACGCCGGACTCGAGGGTCTGACCGTCCTCGATGTGGGTGGCGGTCCCGGCTATTTCGCCGAGGTCTTCCGATCCCGCGGCGCCGACTACGTATCCGTCGAACCGGACGCCACCGAGATGCATGCGGCCGGACTCCCGCAACGGGCCAGTGTCCGGGGCTCGGGCATGGCGTTGCCGATCTTCTCGGGCAGCGTCGACATCTGCTATTCGTCGAACGTGGCCGAACACGTGCGGGATCCGTGGGCGATGGCGCAGGAGATGCTGCGGGTCACCAAACCCGGCGGACTGGTGCTGCTGAGCTACACCCTCTGGTACGGCCCCTTCGGCGGCCACGAAATGGGATTGACCCACTACTTCGGCGGCGCCCGGGCAGCCCGCTGGTACACCCACAAACACGGACATCCTCCCAAGAACCTCTACGGCACATCGTTGTTCAAGGTGACCGCGGCGGACGGGCTGCGCTGGGCCAAGTCCGTCCCGGCCGATCAGGCCACCCTGCTGGCGGCATTCCCCCGATATCTGCCCGGCCGGATGTGGTGGCTGATGCGGGTCCCGCTTCTGCGAGAGCTGTTGGGCAGCAACCTCGTTCTGATGCTGCGCAAGAACTGACCGGATTCACTCCCAACGCACCGAGCCCCTGCACCGGAATACGGCACAGGGGCTCGGGCACAGCGAATCAGTTGGTGATCCGCTGTCGGGTTGGCTATTCGGCGATTGCCTCCAACGGTTTCGTCTTGGCCGCTCGCGATGCCGGCCACAGTGCAGCCGCCACGCCGACCAGCGCCGCCCCGATCAAGGTGATGATGATCAGACCTGTCGGCAGTACCGGATCGCCGAGGCCCCAGTACCGGAGGGTCCGGACCAGCGCCCAGCCGAACGCGACGCCGAGGACGACACCGAGGACCGCACCGAAGATCGCGATGAGCAGCGATTCGATGTAGATCGTGCGGCGAACCTGAGCGCGGGCCATACCGATCGCGCGCAACATACCGATCTCACGCTTGCGTTCGATCACCGACAGCGCGAGGGTGTTCACGATGCCGAGGACGGCGATCACCAGCGCGAGTCC
This sequence comes from Williamsia faeni, assembly GCA_003202005.1. Classification (GTDB taxonomy): domain Bacteria; phylum Actinomycetota; class Actinomycetes; order Mycobacteriales; family Mycobacteriaceae; genus Williamsia; species Williamsia faeni. Next base: position 708,974 of record QJJF01000001.1, read on the forward strand.
GAGCATGGCGTACAGCACGCTCAGCATCTGGTCGATCTGAGATGACTGCTGGCCCTTGAACTCCGATGGGGTCTGTACCTTCACGGTGAGGTAGTCGCTGGTGACATCCTCGATCCGATCACTGACAGCTTGCACATCTGCGCCGGGCACGGTCTTGACGGCGGCAAACACATCCTGGCGCAGCGCTTCGGGGATCAATTTCTGATACGCAGAGCTGCCCATGGCCCACGGGTCGATCAGCGGATTGTTCTTGAAGACACCGGTGACGGTTACCGGGACAACAGTGCCGTCGTAGCTGGTGAACTCCACGACTTCACCCATCTTCCAACCCTTTTCCGCAGAAGTCCGCTCGCTGACGATTATTCCGTCCGGATCGATCGTGCGTGAACCCTCGACCATCTCGTACGGCGTGACCGAGTACATGTCACCGGCGGGCGAATAGCCCTGCACTCCTGAACCGTCGACCTCTGCCAGGACACCACCGAACGACACCACCGATTCAACGCCGTCGACATCATCAACCGATTGACCCACCAAGGGCGAGAAGCCACTTCCTTGTTGCCCGGAGATGATCAGGTTGGCGGTCAGACCGGTGTCGATCGCATCGTCGATGGTGCCCTTGAATGTCGATCCGAGTGTGCCGATGACGGCAACCAGCATCAGCCCCAGCGTCAGCGCGAAAGCTGTCGCCGCAGTTCGTCTCGGGTTCCGGACCGCGTTGGTCCGGGCCAGCTGCCCGATCTTTCCGAATGGTCGCGCGAGCGCCGCACCCAGCACCCCGACCACCGGCCTCGACAAGGCCGGAGAGGCGAAGACCACCGCGAAGATCATCACCAGGGCGCCGAGCCCGACAATGCCGGCCGCACGGCCACCCTCGCCTGAGGTACCGATCGCCAACAGCACAATTGCGATGGCACCCAGCACGCTTCCGATGATGGTGCGCACCTTCAGCGATGCCTGGCCGTCGGTGGCGCTTTCGCGCATCGCCTCCACCGGCGATACCTTCGAAGCCCGCCGAGCCGGTGCATAGGCGCTCACCATCGTCACACCGATACCCACCAGCAGGCAGGCGATGATCGATGACGCCCCGACCTGCAGCGACGTACTCGGGAGACCAGTGGACGCGGTCAGGGCCCGCAGTACCGCCGCGATTCCGATGCCGGCGGCCAATCCGACCAGCGCGCCGAACAGGCCGACAACAAACGCCTCGAGCAGCACCGAACGGGTGACCTGTTTACGACTGGCACCAATTGCCCTCAGCAGAGCCAACTCCCGGACGCGCTGCGCCACGATCATCGAGAAGGTGTTGTAGATGATGAACGTTCCGACGATCAGGCCGATGGCCGCGAACGCCAACAGGATGTAGTTGAAGACGTCGAGGAACTGGTTGACACTGTCTTTTTCGTCCTGACGGACCTCATCGCCGGTACGCAGCTTGTAGTCGTCGCCGATGAGACCGGCAACCCGCGACTTGAGCTCTTCCGAGCTCACACCGGGGACCGCCTGCAGATCGATCGACTGCGAGTGCGCACCGTCGGTGAACAGTTTCTGCGCAGTCGATTCGAGGAACTGCACGTTTGTGAATCCACTGGTGGCGCCCGGGACATCGAGGATACCGACGACCGTGACCTCCATCGGGGCGCCGCTACCGCGGGTGGTCGCAACCTTGGTAATCGACCCGACTCCGAGGCCGGCCTCGTCTGCGGACGACTCGTTCAGCGCGACCTCATTCGCGGCCTCGGGGGCCCGGCCCTCGATGAGGTTGCTCTCGGTGTCCGACAACCGCTCGTCCGGTGGCTGGAAGGCGCTTCCGATACTGGGTGCACCCCCGGTCTGCAACGCCTTGCCGTTTTCCTTGGCGATGGTTGTCGGGCCCGAGTAAGTCGGGAGGATCTTGGCGATGCCGAGTTCGGTCTTGTTGTTCTGCAACTGCGTCAGGACCGAATCCGGAACGCCCGAGGAGTTGGAGTCCTTCGGCGAGACCTGTGTGTCGACGCCGAGTGCAACCTTGTCGAAGATGCCGTCGAAGGCGGTCGAGATCGTCGACGTGAAAATCATCGACCCGGCCACGAAAGCGGTTCCGAGTACCACCGACAGAACCGTCAGAACAAGCCGGAGCTTGTGTGCCGCAAGATTTCTCAACGACACCTTACGCATGGTGTTCGAGGCCATCACAGCTCCTTGGGAGCTCGCGAGAAGCCTCCGGTCGCCGGGGTCTCGTCGAGGTTCTTCATGTACTCGAAGATCTCGTCGGCGTCGGGGTTGCGCAGTTCCTGGACGATCTGTCCGTCAGCCAGGAAGACCACTCGATCGGCATAGCTGGCAGCCCGCGGATCGTGGGTCACGATGACCACGGTCTGCCCGAACTCGCTGACCGCGGCCCGCAGAATACTGAGAACCTCACCCGACGACCGGGAATCGAGGTTACCGGTCGGCTCGTCACCGAAGATGATCTCCGGCCTGCCGACCAGCGCACGAGCGCAGGCCACCCGCTGCTGCTGACCACCGGACAGCTCGCTGGGACGGTGGTCGAGGCGATCGCCGATGCCGAGGCGTCCGATCACGGTGTCGAACCACTCTTTGTCGGGCTTGCGACCGGCGATGTCGAGCGGGAGGGTGATGTTCTCCCGGGCGGTGAGCGTGGGCACCAGGTTGAACGACTGGAACACGAACCCGATCCGATCGCGCCGCAGCAACGTCATCTGCTTGTCCGAGAGGCCTGACAGTGCGGTGTCACCAATGCTCACGGAACCGCTGCTGGCGGTGTCCAGGCCGGCCAGGCAATGCATGAGTGTCGACTTACCCGAACCCGACGGGCCCATGATCGCGGTGAACTCGCCACGCACAAAATCCGCGGAGACGCCCGCGAGTGCAACCACCTGGGTGTCGCCGGTGCCGTACACCTTCCTCAAATCGGTCGCACGGGCTGCTACTGCAGTGGGTGGGGCAGTCATGTTCTGGCCTCTCTAGATGTCTGGTCAGTGATGCACAAACTCTGGCGTCGCCGGTACTTTCGTACAAATAGTGACTGCCCGGGCGCCTCCGAATCATCGGGGACCACCCTGATCTTTCCCCCCACATCCTCCACGAAGATGCGTCCCTTCAAGTAAGGACGAACCGGCGATAAGACGCAACTGGATTCGCGACCCGCTTAAAACCCACAAGCACCCACAGGCAGTGCCTGTGGGTGCTTGTGGGAAAGCAACAGTGTCTGGTCTGAGGAATCCCCCGACTACTGGGCGCCCAATCGCTGTTTGAGTGCGTCGAACTCGTCCTGCAGACCGGTGGGCAGCTTCTCACCGACGAACTTGAACCACTCCTCGATCGACGGGATCTCGCCGAGCCATTCGTCCTGGTTGACCGCCAGGGCCTCCGCGACGTCGGCTGCGGAGACATCGAGTCCTTCGAGATCGAGCGACTCGGGAGTCGCCACGATGCCGATCGGTGTCTCGACACCGCCGGCCTTGCCCTCGATGCGTTCGACGATCCACTTCAGCACGCGGCTGTTCTCACCGAATCCTGGCCACAGGAAGCGCTTGTCGTCGCCACGACGGAACCAGTTGACGTAGAAGACCTTCGGCAGCTTGGACTCGTCGGCGTTCTTGCCGAGGTTGATCCAGTGATTCAGGTAGTCGCCGACGTTGTATCCGAGGAACGGCAGCATGGCCATCGGATCGCGGCGGATGGTTCCGACGGTGCCTTCGGCGGCGGCGGTCTGCTCGGAGCCGACAGTGGCACCCATGAACACACCGTGCTGCCAGTTGCGGGCCTCGGTGACCAGCGGAACCGTGGTCTTGCGACGTCCACCGAACAGGATCGCCGAGATCGGCACACCCTGCGGGTCGTCCCACTCGGGAGCCATGATCGGGCACTGCGCCATCGGCGTGCAGTACCGCGAGTTCGGGTGGGCCGCCGGGGTGTCGGAATCCGGCGTCCAGTCGTTGCCCCGCCAGTCGATGAGGTGCTTGTGGTCGCCCTCGAGGCCTTCCCACCAGATGTCGCCGTCGTCGGTCAGCGCCACGTTCGTGTAGAGCGTGTTGCCGGCCTCGATCGTCTTCATGGCGTTCGGGTTGGAGCTGTAGTTGGTGCCGGGTGCGACACCGAAGAAACCGAACTCGGGGTTCACGGCATACAGCTGACCGTCCTTGCCGAAACGCATCCAGGCGATGTCATCGCCCAGCGTCTCCGCACGCCAGCCCGGGATCGTCGGCTGGATCATCGCGAGGTTGGTCTTGCCACAGGCGCTCGGGAACGCGGCCGCGATGTAGTAGGCCTTGTCTTCCGGGCTGATCAGCTTGAGGATCAGCATGTGCTCGGCGAGCCAGCCCTCATCGTGTGCCATCGCCGAGGCGATACGCAGCGAGTAGCACTTCTTGCCCAGCAGGGCGTTGCCGCCGTAACCCGATCCGTACGACCAGATCTCGCGATCCTCGGGGTAATGGGTGATGTACTTCTCGGTGTTGCACGGCCACGGCACATCTTTCTGGCCGTCCTCGAGCGGTGCGCCCAGCGAATGCAGAGCCTTGACGAAGAACCGGTCCTCACCGAGGGCGGCAATCACGTCGGGGCCGACCCGGGTCATGACCCGCATCGAGAGCACCACGTAGGCGGAGTCGGTGATCTCGACACCGAGCTTCGGGTCGTCCGAACCGAGCGGGCCCATGCAGAACGGGATGACGTACATGGTGCGACCGCGCATGCTGCCGCGGTACAGCTCGGTCATCTTGGCGCGCATCTCGGTCGGATCGACCCAGTTGTTCGTCGGGCCGGCGTCGACCTCGTTCTTCGAACAGATGTAAGTCCGTGACTCGACCCGCGCGACGTCGGCGGGGTCCGAGTTGGCCAGGAACGAGTTGGGCTTGCGCTCTTCGTTCAACTTGGTCAGGGTGCCCGCGGCAACGAGCTCTGCCGTGAGGCGATCCCACTCGGCATCGGAACCGTCAGACCAGACGACCTGGTCCGGCCGGGTCAGTTCGGCGATCTCCCGAACCCAGGCCAAAAGCTCTGAATGCGACGTGGGCGCGCTGTCGGGATCCAAACCAGGAATTGTCGCTGAAGTCATTGTTATCTCTCCTGCTGGTGACCGACCGGTGCCGGTGACGCCAATGTGTGCGTCTACGCCGGTCAGCCCCTCCGTGGGGTGCTCTGTCAGGTTACTTCGACCGCATCCGATCTGGTGCATCGGGTACGTGCGTTACGGCACATCTCATCATGCGAGGTGAGCAAACACTTACTCAAAGTCCAAACCGGTGCTGTGACAATTATCGCGAAATCGGCTATTCGAGCCTACCGCTGCCGGTGACATTTGACCGTCGACCGGACGGATCACCTCCCGATGTTCGCCGGTCGCGGACTCCCTATTCGAGCCGGCCGCTGTCGGTGGCAGTCCACTGGCCACTGCCCGGATCCAGCCGGGATGTCCGGTATCCACCGTCGCGGTTCACCTCGGTGATCAGATCGACCTGACCGTCCTGGTCGGTATCGGTGTACACCGTCATCCCCGCCGGCCCGGTGCGGGTCAGGGAGTCGGCAAGACCGTCGGCATCGGTATCCAGATCGGCCGGTCCGAGGTCCCAGACCCGGTCGTTCTCGACGATCCACAGGTTGTCGTACGCCTCGCTGCCCATCCCCTGATCAGGCGTGATCGCAGCAGCCGGGTGAAACTGCAGCCCCTGATCAGCCGCATCGTCACCGAACTCGGTTCCAAAGTCGCCGTCCATCGCATCCGCCCCCGTCGTCGTGGTCGCAGGTCTGAGGTCTTGGACGCACCGATCCGGCCGCTGGTTCCGCACCCGGGGGACTTCAGTGACCGATGGCGATCAGAACCTCGTCGAGTCGATCCCTCGCCTCCACGGCTGCAGCGAGTCGTCGCAGGTCGCGCTCACGCCACTCGGGGGCCACGCGCCGACGGGCCCGGATCTGCGCATCGAGTTCGGCGACCCGGTCGGAGACCGTCTGCGCGCGATGCTCATAGAACCGGGCCAGTCGTCCGCCGAGGACGGATTCGGTTGCCTGCACCTGCCGCGCGATGTCCTGTTCGATCCGGCCGCGCATGGTGACGACCGCTTCACTTGCCCAGGCGGCCATGGATGTCCGGAGCGCCGACAGTCGTCGTAGCCGTACCAATCCGACCGCGATGGCCGCACCGAGCAGCAGCGTCAGCGGCATCGCGACCCATTGCAGGGTGTCCACGGCCGACAGCGGCATGACCAACAGCCGTCCCAGCCCGAGCCCGGCCGACGCACCGAAGGCCACCACCAAAGCCTCTTCCGCGCCCCGGCGCCGCGGTGGCACCGGCGGCATCTGGATGGGCAACGGCGGGTGGGCGGGCGGCGGACCCACCTCTTCGAGTCCGAGCAATGCCCGACTCTCGAGTGCGCTTCGGGCGTCGTCGAAGCGCTGCTGCGCCCGATCCCGCAGTGCAGTGAGCCGCCCGGCGAGCCACTGTTCGAACTCTTTGGTGCCCCGCCGGCTCAGCGCAGATGCCCGGGCAGCGGATTCCCTCGACAGGTCCCGGGCTGCCCCGTCCAGTTCGGTGACCGCGGTGGCCCGGATCTGATTTGCCCCGCCGCGCACCGCTGCCAGCCGGTCGGACCGGCCACGATCACGGGACGCGACCGCATCCGCGCGCTCCGTCAGCAGGTCCGCGGCCGGATCCCCGCGCTCGGTGGCGAGCTCCGAGATCAGGGCGTCGAGGTGACGTTCGGCTTCGAGCGATTCCAGTCGTTCCGGCCGGGCCGGACCGTCCACCTGTTCGTCCAGCCATTCGATCAGCTCGCCGAAGCCGGATTCCGGCTGATGTCCCGCCAGCGCCGCGGCCGCCGACACGGCAAAGATCGGCATGCGCCCGTCGGGATCGACGATGCCCCTGTTGACCTTCAGCAGCGTCGGCCAGTCCCAGTACGCATCGATCTTGTTGCAGACCACGGCCACCAGCGGCGCGCAGTCGCGCAGCCGGCGCACCACGTCGACCTCGACGTCCGACACCCCGGATGAAGGATCGAGGATCAACAACGCCACCGCAGCCCGTCGTCCCGACTCCGACCACTCCCGCGCCCGGATGCCGTGGTCGCCGAGCACTCGGGTCACCGACGTGACCCCGACCTTTCCTGTCCCTCCGACCACCAGGTCGGTCGCGTCGATGCCCGCCAGGCCGGTTCCGGTCAGTCCAGCGACCTCGGCGATGACCGATCGCATCTGCATCACATCCATACAAATGGCTCCTCTGCCGCGCCGGACAGCATCGACCCCGACAACAGGTCTTCGATCTCGTCCCGCAGAACACCTTGTGCAGCAATGATTTCCAGCTCAGCTGCCACCAGGCGCAACCGTGTCACCGCCGCGGCGGCGGCAAAAACGCGCAGCGGGTCGGCCAGCGCATCGAGCCCGCTGCGCTGCATGAGCAGCTCGGCGAGTTCGTCGGCCGAGCAGGGAGCGTTGCCGAGCACCGCGATCGCAGCGGCGATTCCGTAGGCGTCGAGACGCCGCAGCAGCGCGATCCGTTGCAGGCGCTGCCCCGGACCACCGGCATCGATGAACGTGGCCTGCATCGGCGGGACGGCTTCACCGGCCGCGGCCATCGCCGCGAGCATGTCCATCTCTTCGTCACCGAGATCGGCGATCGCCAGCATCGCCATCACCGGGATGACCTGCCTACCGAGTTCCAGAGCGCATTCGTCCGCCCGGGCGCGCGCCGCCGGCCACGACCCGAGACTGTCCGACTTGCCCAGCAACACCAGGCTGCGCCGGGGATCGAGGCCCGCCAGCGCCGCCACATCGTCCGCCCGGGGCCAGCCCGCCAGGACATGGAGCCAGGCATCGGCATCCTCGGCATCGTCGCCCGGGCCGATCGGGGACACATCGAAGCGCCGACGCAACGCCGCCGCCACGGTGTCGCGGCCGGTGCCGAACCGTCCGGTCACCGCCACCCGCAGCGGACCGTGCAGGTCGCCCACTGCGCGGTTCAGATCACGCGCCCCCGGCAGCCGCGCGCACAGCGACTCCAGCCGAACCGTCAGATCGGCATAAGCCGGATCCCCCACTCGCAAATCAATCTGATCCAATTCACCCTCCCCGACCAAAACCCACCGCCAACAGGTCAGACGCAGCCCGCGTCGCCTTGGTTCCGGTCACTTGCGGATAACAATCGGCAGGTGATTGGTCAACCCCTGCTGTCACATCCGTGCCGGATGCGGGACTATGGCCGGGTGACCAGCCCACGCTCGAACCCGAATCCGGACACCGATAAGGGCGTCGACACCGAATCCGACGCCCCCGCCATGTCCGAATCGGTCTCAGATGATGACGCCCAGAGACGCGAACGCGCCCGGCTCTACCCCCGCGTGACCAGCTTCCGGACCCGGCGCGGCAGCCTGACCCCGGCCCAGCAGGCCAACTGGGAGCGCCTGTGGCCAACTGTGGGTCGCGACGTCAGTGAAACCGACCGGCTCGATCCCGTCGCCTGGTTCGGCCGTAGCGCCCCGCTGATCCTGGAGATCGGCTGCGGCACCGGTACCTCGACCGCGGCGATGGCGGCCCTCGAACCCGAACACGACGTCATCGCGGTCGATGTCTACCGACCGGGCATCGCCCAGCTCGTCGGCGCCATCGGCCGCGACGACCTGGAGAACATCCGGATCATCCGGGGCGACGCCATCATCGTCCTGAAGAACATGCTCGCGCCGGCGTCTCTGACCGGGGTCCGGGTGTTCTTCCCCGACCCCTGGCCCAAGGCCCGGCATCACAAGCGGCGACTCCTCCAACCGGAAACCATCGCTTTGATCGCCGACGTCCTGCGGGACGGCGGCGCGCTGCACATCGCCACCGACCACGCCGACTACGCCGAGTCCATCGCCGCGGTCCTCGCCGGCCAGACTTTGCTGGTCCCCACCGACGAGCCGGTGCCGTTTTCCACAGAGCGTCCCGTCACCAAATTCGAGGGACGGGCCGCAGTCGACGGCCGATCGATCACTGAGTTCGTTCTCACACGGGTGCCCCGATGAGCCCCGCGTCGTACGGCGATGACGCCGCCCGCGGAGCCGACAACACGGTCGCCCACACCATCTCGGGAGCCAGCCAGGAGCAGCGGGTCCTACTGATCTGGGATGCGCCGAACCTCGACATGGGGCTCGGTTCGATCCTCGGTGGGCGTCCCACCGCAGCTCACCGCCCCCGTTTCGATGCGCTGGGCCGGTGGCTGCTGGGCCGGACCGCCGACATCTCCGCGGCGGTGCCCCGCGTTGCCGCCGACGGCGACAACCGGCCCAAGGCCGGGCTCGCACCGATCCCCGAGGCCACCGTCTTCACCAACATCGCCCCTGGTACCGCCGAAGTGGTGCGACCGTGGGTCGAGGCGTTGCGTAATGTTGGCTTTGCTGTTTTTGCCAAGCCCAAGGTCGATGAAGACAGCGACGTGGACTCGGACATGCTCGACCACATCGAGCTGCGCAGGCACACTGTGGGGTTGGCCGGTCTGATCGTCGCATCGGCGGACGGACAGGCCTTCCGCGAGGTGCTGCTGGATGTCGCTGCAAGCGGTGTGCCGGTCCAGGTGCTCGGTTTCCGGGAGCACGCCGCGTGGGCACTGACGTCGGAGAGTTTGGAGTTTGTAGACCTAGAAGACATACCCGGGGTGTTCCGCGAGCCCTTGCCGCGGATCAACCTGGATTCACTTCCCGAGGAAGGTGCCTGGCTGGCACCGTTCCGGCCGCTCACAGCATTGCTGTCCGGCCGCCAGAACTGAAAGCAATATCTGTAGTGGTGTGCAAGCCCGGTCCACGATGTGACCATCCATGCGCCGATGAGAATCTGCGCGACAACAATGACTGCCTGAGTACAGAAAGGACGCTGCGGTGTTTGGTGCCATAGGCAACTTCGTGTACCGGATGCGTTTTGCGGTCATCGCTGTGATGGTCGCGTTGATGGCGGGTTTCGGTCTCTACGGCCTCGACCTCAACAAGCATCTGAGCCAGTCCGGCTGGTTTGATCCCGGTTCGGAGTCCGTCGCGGGCTCGCAGCTGCGCGACGAGATCCTCGGCCGCGACCACAAGTCGGACGTGATCCTGCTGGTGACGCCGCCGGCCGGAACCAAGGTCGACGACCCCGCCTTCGGGGCGAAGGTCGAGCAGATCGTCGAAGATCTCACGGCGCAGTACCCGGGCATCGTCGACCGGACCGATCCCGGCATCGTCGATCCGTTCCGGGTGGGTGTCAACGAGTTCGACAAGGGTGCGCTGACCCAGATCCAGGCGCGGTTGTTCGACGCGTCCCGCGACCACGCCTTCATCAGTATCGGCATCAGTGGTGACGACGACACCACGATCCTGAAGAACTACAAGACCGTCGAACCGTTCTTCGACGATCTTGCGGTCCGATACGACTTACCTGGCACAACGTTCGAACTTGCCGGTCTGCAACCGGTCGCCGGCGCGATGGCCGCCGGTATGGACGAGGACATCCACCGGGCCGAGATCATCGCGCTGCCGCTGGTCGCGATCATGCTGTTCTTCATCTTCGGCGGTGTGGTCGCCGCCTGTCTGCCCGTGCTGATCGGCGGTCTGACGATCGCCGGGTCGCTGGGTGTCATGAAAGTTCTGGCGCAGGTCACCGAACTCAACATCTTTGCCCAATCGGTGGTGACGCTGATCGGGCTCGGCATCGCCATCGACTACGGGTTGTTCATCGTCAGCCGCTTCCGGGAAGAACTCGCGGAGGGCTATGACACCCCCAATGCGATCCGCCGGACGGTGATGACCTCCGGCCAGACCGTGGTCTTCTCGGCAACGATCATCGTGGCGGCGCTGGCCTGTCTGCTGTTGTTCCCGCAGGGCTTCCTGAAGTCGGTCGCCTACGGCGCGATCGCATCGGTCACCCTCGCGGCCCTGTTGTCGATCACGGTGCTGCCCGCGATCCTGTCGATCCTCGGTCCTCGCATCGACATGTGGGGTTTCTCATTCCTGCGCCGGACGAAGACCAAGAAAGAGGTCGAGGACGGTTTCTGGGGCCGGCTCGCGAGCTGGGTCATGCGGCATCCGCTCCAGATCGCCATCCCGGTGGTCCTGCTGCTCCTGGCCCTGATCATCCCGTTCGCCAACATCCAGTTCGGTGGCATCACCGAGAAGTATCTGCCGCCGAACAACGACAACCGCGTCGCGCAGCAGCACTTCGATGAGTACTTCCCCACCGAACGCACCGAAGAGATCAAGCTCGTCATCGTCTACGACCCCGAGAGCAGCGACGACGCGGCCAAACTCCAGCAGATCGCGGATCAGGCCAACCAGATCCCGGGCTTCACCAAGGAGTTCACCCTCGATTCCGCGCTTGCCGAGGGCAACCTCGTCGAGATGTCGGCCGGTCTGATCGACATGGACACCGCCGGTGAGGCCGTCGATGAACTCCGTGCGATCGACACCCAGGGCCTGCAGGTCTACGTCGCCGGCACCCCGGCGCTGACCCAGGATTCGATCAACGCGTTGCTCACGGACCTGCCACTGATGATCTTGTTGCTGATCCTGGTGACGAGCCTGCTGATGTTCCTGGCGTTCGGTTCCGTGGTCTTGCCGATCAAGGCCGCATTGGTCTCGGCGCTCGGCCTCGGCGCCACGCTCGGCATCCTGACGTGGATCTTCATCGACGGGCACGGCTCGACTGTCGCCAACTTCACGCCGGGGCCACTGATGTCGGCTGTTCTGGTGCTGATCATCGCCATCATCTACGGCCTGTCCACCGACTACGAGGTGTTCCTGCTCTCCCGCATGGTCGAGGAGAGACAGAAGGGCGCGAGTACCACCGAGGCGATCAGACGCGGTACTGCACACACCGGGCGCATCATCACCGCGGCCGCCGCGATCCTGGTGGTGGTCACCGGAGCCTTCGGTCTGTCCGAGATCGTGATGATGAAGTACATCGCGTTCGGCATGATCGCGGCTCTGATCCTGGACGCCACCATCATTCGTATGCTGCTCGTCCCGGCCATCATGAAGCTGCTGGGCGACGACTGCTGGTGGGCCCCGCAGTGGATGAAGAAGATCCAGGAGAAGATCGGGCTCGGAGAGACCGTCCTCGACGAGGAATTCGGTGCCGGACGTTCGGCTCAGGCCACACGCGGCGACCGCAGCGCGGGAACCGTTGTCGCCGAAGCTCCGACCTCCGCCTTCCGCACTCAGCCGGCCGGCGCCCGTCGACCGGTCGCGGTGGGTGCCGCTGCTGGTGCCGCGGCACGGCCGTCCGGACCCATCAATCGCCCACCGCAGGGCCCGCGGCCAGCGGCCCCCACACCACCGCCGAATGCGGGACGTGGTGGCAGAGCCGCGGATCCCGGTCAGCTGTCGAATCCCCGACTCCAGAAGGCTCCCGGTTCGGCACCCGCGGCGCCGGTCCGCAACGGCTCGACGCCGGCTCCCGCCCCCACGGGCCGGATGCCGGCACCACCGGCCGAGTCGGGCCCGGTACGCCGGCCCGAGCGTCCGCCGGTTCCCCCGGTCAGCGAACCGATCCGGCGTTCACCGAGTCGTCCGGCACCGGAATCCGATCCGATGGCACCCCGGACACCGAGTCGAGAGAATGCCCGTACGAACCGGCCTGATACCGGTGGGTGGAGTCTGGGCGCAGGCGGAATTCGCCTGGGCGGCAACGACACCCCCGTCGCCAACGGGACCGGCGCATCCGAACCCACTCGTCAGCCGGGTCGTCCGCCGCGTCCCCAGCCGATCCAGTCCGGTCAGGGCTCGAGCGGACCGAACAGCCGGCCCCCAGAACCCAGGAGCACTGAACCCCGGAGCACTGAACCCCGGACCGCCGGACCACGTGCGGTCCCGGTCGGACGTCAGGATCCTTCGGGTCGTGACCAGAGCAGTCCGCTGCGGCGTCGGCCCGAGCTTGGACCAGAGGGTGGACAACCGCTGATCGCGTCGTTGAACCCGGAACAGCGGGCACCGTCGGGGCCGGCCGGGCCGCCGCGGCAGCCGACCCCACCGCCCCAACAGCCCACACCGCAGACGTCGCCGGAAGATGCTGAGTCTCAGGACACTTCATCGAGTGGCCGTCGACGGGCCCGCGGTCGTGCCGATGGACAGATCAGCGTCCGCGATCTGCTCCGCCGCGGCAATGACACCGGCACCGCCGACCCCACCGACACCGACAACTGACTGACCCGACCCGACCCCCATCCGTCGAGCGTGCCTTAAAGTTCACCGACCGGGCCGAAAATGCTTTCGGCTCTGCAACTTTGGCACACTCAACGGCAACGAGGGCCCGCTCGGCGGTCGGTTCGGCACGGTCGACGGATGCGGAACGGGCGCGGGTTGGTTTGTTTGCCGATCAGCGGACGGTGCGGGCCAGGGTCTGGCCGCGCTCGAGCCGGCGGATGTTGTCGGCGATGTCGCGGACGCGGCCGACGAAGGTGTCCCGGGTGACCCCGGATGAGTGTGGTGTCATCAGGAGATTGGGTAGGTCGGCGAATTGGAGATCGCCGGGGTTGCCACGGCCGTCGGGGCCCGGGTATGCATACCAGACGTCAATGGCGGCCGCGCGAATATGGTTGTGACTCAGGGCATCATAGAGTGCCTGCTGCTGGACGAGCGGTCCGCGCCCGACATTGATCAGGACACCATCGGGACCGAGAGCGGCGAGTTCGGCCGGACCGATCATGCCGCGGGTGTGGCCGGTCAGTGGCGCCGACAACACGACGACGTCGGACTCGGTCATCAGTCGGCTCAGGTCGTCGCTGTCGCCGGCCCAGGATAGACCTGCCGCATCGGCGTCGACGGTGCCGCGACCGGTCACCGCGGATCCGGTGCACCCCAACATCCGCAGCAGGTTCCAGCTCTTCGACCCGATGTGCCCGAAGCCGACGAAGCCGATATGCGCAGCGCTCATCGAGAGCGGTTGGGGAAGTGAATCGTCGTATACCGACGACGCCCACACACCGTGGCGCAGTGCCCGATCCTGGGTGAGGAATCCGCGCCGCATCATGATCGCGGCGGACAGGACGTACTCCGCGATCGAGTCCTCGTGGTGAAAGGTGTTGGCCACCTTGGTGCGTGGATCGAGCGATGCGAACGCCACGTTGTCGGTGCCGGCGCCCGCCACGTGCACCAACTGAAGTCGATCCGCCGCCAATGCCATCGCCGCGGTGAACCTACCGCCGACGTAGACGTCGGCGGTAGGAAGGTCGTCGATGATCGCGGCTTCGTCGAACCGCTCATGCCAGCGGACCTCGGTCTCCGGCGGAAGCAGGCTTTCGAACAGATCGCGGTGCGGCAACAGGTTTCGGTCACCGACGACGATGCGCATCTTGGGTACCTCGTCGCTCACGCCCGCACCAGGGCGGGGCGTTTGCTGTCAAAGGTCCAGTTGGGCACCAGATATTGCATGCCCACCGAGTCGTCACGTGATCCGAGCCCCTCGCGGAGGTACAGCTCGTGAGCGGCCTCCACTTCGTCCATGTCGAGTTCCACACCGAGGCCGGGGGCGGACGGAAGCGTGAGGTAGCCGTTGACGATGTCGTAGGGCTCCTTCGTGATCCGCTGCCCGTCCTGCCAGATCCAGTGGGTGTCGATCGCGGTGATGTCGCCGGGTGCGGCGGCCGCGACGTGGGTGAACATCGCCAGCGAGACGTCGAAGTGGTTGTTGGAGTGCGAGCCCCACGTCAGCCCCCAGGCATCGCAGAGCTGGGCGACCCGGACCGACCCGGCCATCGTCCAGAAGTGTGGATCGGCGAGTGGGATGTCGACCGCACCGGATCGGATGGTGTGGCCCAGTTCGCGCCAGTCGGTGGCGATCATGTTGGTGGCGGTCGGCAGTCCGGTTGCCCGCTTGAACTCGCTCATCACCTCGCGGCCGGAGAAACCGCCCTCCGGCCCGACCGGATCTTCCGCGTAGGCCAGGACGTCGCGCAGTCCGCGGCAGGTCTCGATCGCCTCGGACAGCAACCATCCACCGTTGGGATCGAGGGTGATCCGGGCATCGGGGAACTGCTCGGCGAGGGCGGTCACCGCGGCCGCCTCGTCCCGGGGTGCCAGTACGCCACCCTTGAGTTTGAAGTCGGCGAACCCATAGCGGGCCTGTGCGGCCGCGGCGAGCGCAACGATCGAGTCCGGGGTCAGCGCCTCCTGATGTCGCAACCGCAGCCAGTCATCGGTTTCGCCGGAGCCGTCGATGTAATCCAGTGCCGTCTTGTTGCGATCGCCGATGAAGAACAGGTAGCCGAGCGCCTGCACCCGGTCGCGCTGCTGTCCGTCTCCGAGCAGGGCCGCCACCGGAACATCTAGGTGCTGGCCGAGAAGGTCCAGGAACGCGGATTCGACGGCCGTCACCGCGTGGATGGTCACGCGCAGATCGAAGGTCTGGTTCCCGCGACCGCCGGCATCCCGGTCGGCGAAAGCACTGCGGATCGCGTCCAGAACGGCGTTGTGGTCGCCGATACCGCGTCCGACGACAAGCTCCCGGGCGTCGGACAGCGTCTGCCGGATGGGTTCTCCTCCGGGCACTTCGCCGACGCCGGTGTTCCCGTCGGAGTCCTTGAGCACCAACAGATTTCGGGTGAAGAAGGGTGCATGGGCCCCCGACAGGTTCAGCAGCATGCTGTCCCGGCCGGCGATCGGGATCACCCGCATATCGGTGACCACCGGGGCGCCGCGGCTGTTGTCTGACGTCATTGATCGAGCCTTTCGCTTGCGTGACCACGCTCACAATCGAGGATAGGCGTGGTAATTGATGCGCGTCCAACACTCTTAATGGATAGAACGATGCGTATTGGGTATCAGAGGATCTGCTGGCCGATCAGCAGGACCGCACCGACCGACGAGATCCCGATCGAGAGCAACCGCAACCGCGCCGGATCGAGGAGGCGATTGACGAAGCGGGAGGCCACGTAGCCGAGCACCGTCACGGGGATCAGGACCACGAACATCTCGGTGTTGTCCCGCTCGATGACACCGGCCGCCGCGAGAACCGCGATCGACATCAGCGAACCCACCAGGAAGAACGCACTCATGTTCCCGCGCAGGCGGGCACCGGTCGAGCCCTGCAGAACCAGCGCCATCGGTGGTCCACCGATCGAGGTCGCCGTGCCGAGCAGACCGGACGCCGCGCCCGCGGTCGCCAGGTTGCGGCGCAACGGTGGTGGTGACCATCCCATCGTGGCCATGACGACACCTGCCAGCACCACCGCGGCAAGGAGCAGCGAGAGACCCCGTTCGGGGAGCAGCAACAGAAGTGCCGCGCCCGCAAGGGTTCCGGGCACCCGTCCGGCGAGTGCCCATCCGGTACCGCCCAGGTCCAGACTCTGCCGTTCGCGCACCACGACGAGCAGTGTGACCACCACCGCCGACATGATGAGCGTTCCCGGGATCAGGGTCGGGTCGACCAGCGCGACGACCGGGGCCGCGAGCATGCCCATGCCGAATCCGATCGATGCCTGCATGCAGGCCGCGGCGAAGACCGCGACGGCGACCAGGACAAATGCGCCGGCGCTCACCCGGCAGCGACTTTCAGACGTCGGGACATTCGTCAGACGTGTGCGGGCATACCGAGGGAGACCGCGGTCCGCGGATGGAAGCATTCCGCGATGTGGGTCGATTCGCCGAACGCGACGCCGGTCGCGACCGGAGGCAGCGACTGGGCGCACTCGTCGGTCGCGTGCACGCACCGGGTCCGGAACCGGCAGCCCGACGGCGGGTTCAGCGGCGACGGCACTTCTCCCTCGAGGATGATGCGGGTCCGGCGCGAGCTCGGATCGAGTGTCGGGGCCGCGGACATCAGCGCCTCGGTGTACGGATGCAGAGGGGAATCGAAAACTGTTTCCGTCGGGCCTGTTTCGACCATCCGGCCCAGATACATCACGGCGACCCGGTCGGCGACATGCCGGACGACCGACAGGTCATGTGAGATGAAGATGTACGAGATGCCCAGCTCCTGCTGCAACTCGTTGAGCAGGTTGAGCACCTGCGCCTGGACCGAGAGATCCAGCGCCGACACCGGCTCGTCGCAGATCAGCACCGACGGCCGCAGGGCCAGTGCCCGGGCGATGCCGAGCCGCTGGCGCTGACCGCCGGAGAACTCCTGCGGGGACCGGTGTTCGTCGCTCGGACGCAGCCCCACCAGCTGCAACAGTTCGCGGACGCGGGCGATGCGATCGCGCTTGGACTGGTACAGCCCCTTGTGGGTACGCCACGGCTCGGAGATGATCTCGCCGGCCGTCATCCGCGCGTTGAGCGAGGCGTAGGGATCCTGGAACACCATCTGCACCCGGCGGCGCAGTGCGAGCATGTCTTTGCCCTTGAGGGTGTACGGGTCGATGCCGTCCCAGGTGATCGTGCCCTCGTCGGGGCGCTCGAGCATCATCAGCGTTCGGGCGAGAGTGGACTTGCCGCAACCGGATTCACCGACCAGTCCCAGCGTCTCACCGCGCGCGAGGTCGAGATTGATCCCGTCGAGCGCTCGCAGTTGCGTGTTCCCGTCCTTGCCGGCGGGTACCTTGAACGACTTCGTGAGGTTCCGGACCTCCAGGACGCCGGGGTTCGCGGTTTCAGACCCGATGGATTCAGACTTGGTGAAATCAGGCATTGCCGACCTCCTCGGTGAAGTGGCATGCGGCCGCGCGGTCGGTGGCGACCGAGAGCAGTGCGGGCCGGGTGCTGACGCAGATGGCCTGGGCCAGTGGGCATCGGGCTTGGTAGACGCAGCCGGACGGAACCGAATGCAGATCGGGCGGGGTGCCGCCGATGGACTTGAGATCTTCGCCGCGTTTGACGTTCACCGGCACCGAATCGAGCAGGCCTTTGGTATAGGGATGTTTGGGGTTTGCGAAGACTTCCGCGACCCGACCGGTCTCGACGACGTTGCCCGCGTACATGATTGCCACCCGGTCGGCCTCCTCGGCGACCAGGGCCAGATCGTGGGTGATGAGGATGACGGCCATGTCGAACTCGGTCCGCAGATCATTCAGCAACGACATGATCTGGGCCTGGACGGTGACGTCGAGGGCGGTGGTCGGTTCGTCGGCGAGCAGTACCTTCGGGCTCAGCGCGACCGCCATCGCGATCAGCAGACGCTGGCGCATACCACCCGAGAACTGGTGTGGGTACGAATCGATACGCGACTCGGGTTCAGGGATGCCGACACGCTCCATCAACCGAATCGCCTCGCGTCTGGCATCTTTCGCCGACATCTTGCGGTGGAGACGGAACGGTTCGGCGAGCTGGGTTCCCACGGTGTATACGGGATTGAGTGCGGTGAGCGCATCCTGGAACACGATGGCGAGCTCGGTGCCCGCGACCTGACGGCGCTTGCGCTTGCTGGCGGTGATCAGGTCCGTGTCACCGAGGACAACCGAACCGTCGGTGATGTCGGCGATCGGATCGAGCAGACCGACGATCGCCTGTGCGGTCATCGACTTGCCGCAACCGGATTCGCCGAGCAGCGCCAGGGTTTCGCCGCGGCGTGCCTCAAACGAGACGTGATCCACGGCGCGCACGACACCGGTGGGGGTGCGCAGGTCGACGGTGAGGTCGCTGACATCGAGGGCGACACGATCACCTGTGGTGTCGGAATCGGAATCGGCGAGGGCTGGAGCACTCATGCGACTGCCTTTCGTGGGGAGAACATCCGGCGGCGTTTGCGCGGCACGGTCAGGCGCCAGCGCTGTCCGGGGTCGGTGGCGATCCGGGCCCAGGCCGCCAGGACGGTGGCCGCGACGGTGGTCACCACGATGGCCAGGCCGGGGAAGAACGACAACCACCAGGCGGTCTGCAGGTAGGTGCGGCCTTGGGAGACCATCAGGCCCCAGCTGATCTCGGGCGGCTGGATGCCGATACCCAGGAAGCTCAGCGACGATTCGGCGAGCATCACGAAGCAGAAGTCGAGGGTGGCGACGGTCAGCAGCGTCGGTAGCAGGATCGGCAGAACGTGCCGGCGGATGATCGATCCGCTGCTGGCGCCGAATGTCCTGGCCGCATCGACGAAGATCCGGCTCTGCAGCTCGGCCGATTCGGCGCGGGCGGTACGCAGGTAGATCGGGATGCGGGTGAACGCGAGGACGAGCACGATGTTGGCGGCACTCGGCGAGAAGACATACAGCACGACCACGGCGAGCAGCAGTGACGGGAAGCTCATCATCACATCGGCGATCCGCATGGCGGTGGTCTCCCGCCAGCCGCGGTGATACCCGGCCCACATCCCGATGACCGAACCGATCACGCACGAGATCAGGACGGCGGGCACGGCCACCAGCATGGTGGTGCGACAGGCGACGATCAGCCTGGCCAGCATGCTGCGACCCAGCGGGTCGGTCCCGAGAATGTTCATGAATCCGGTATCGAGGTTGAACGGGGGCAGGTTCGACTCGTCCAGGTTCTGGTCGTAGGCGGCGTCTCCGACCAGCCAGGGCCCGAACGCGGCGACGAGTAGGACGAAGACCAGAATCGCGGCGGCGACCGTGGCCATCGGATCTCGCAGGAGCAGTCGCCAGAGCGGCATCTTGGCCGAAGGCGCCTTGCCTTTGGCGACGGAATCGCCCGTGAGGTCGGTGGGCGCGACCTGCGAACCGGTCGGGTCTGTGACTTCGGTGGAGCTGTATGGTCCGGTGGCAATCGACATGGTGTTCTCCTAGACCTTGACCTTTTCGCGGACCCGCGCATCGAGCAGCGCGTATCCGACGTCGATGACGACGTTGAGGATGAAGATGCTGACGGCCGTGAGCAGGACCGCGGCCTGCAGGACCGCGAAGTCACGTTGCAGGATCGAATCGATCATCAGCTTGCCGATACCCGGCCATCCGAAGATCACCTCGACAACCACCGCACCGTTGACCAGCGCGACGGCCAGGTCGCCGGCGACGGTCAGTGCGGGGGCGGCGGCGTTGCGCAGGGCGTGATGCGTGACGACCCGGAAATCACCGGCGCCCTTGCTGCGTGCGAGTCGTACGTACGGTGCCGAGAGGGCCTGCACCATCGCGCCGCGGACCACCTGGGTCAAGACCCCCAGTGGGCGGATCAGCAGCGTGGCGATCGGCAGGATCCAGGACAGGCTGCTGCCGGTACCCGATGTGGGCAACCAGCCGAACACCACGGCGAAGATCCAGATGCCGGTGATGGCGAACCAGAAGTCGGGGACGCTGGCGGCGGTCATCGACACGAGGGACGAGAAGCGGTCGGCGAGGGAGTTGGGCCGCAGCGCTGCCCAGCAACCGAGGATCACAGAACCGACGATGGCCAGCAGCATGGTGAAGAACGCCAGCTGCAAGGTCGCCGGGAAGGCCCGGAGCGCCATCGAGGCGGCGGACTCGCCGGTCCGCAGTGATTCACCGAAATCGAGGTGGGCCACCCCGGAGAGGTAGTCGCCCATCTGGCCCCAGACCGGCTTGTCGAGTCCGTTCTCGGCGGCGAACTCGGCACGCTGGTCGGGTGTCGCCGAGACGGGCAGGTAGAGGTTGGTCGGGTCACCGGTGAGTCGGGCGAGCAGGAAGACTCCGAAGAGCACCACCAGCAGTGGGATGAGGCTGGTGTACATGCGGCGCCTCAGGAATGCGAACATCTCTCACCGCTTTCTCGGGTGGGGCGGATGGATCATGGCGGGGTCCTTCGGGTGAGCGCGAACGCGGTGGTCAGTCATTGCCGGACGATTCGGCGTGTTTCATCTCGGCCAGGCGCATTTCATCGCCGGTTCCCGAGTTCGGTTGGTAGGCAACCGACGTGGCCTTCGCCAGCACCGCGTTCATGTGTGCGATGTAGGCGTATTGCCGGATGAGCCGGGGCTCGTCGGCCAGGACACCGGCGAACGCGGCCTGCCGGGCGTCACCGATCTGCTCCTGCGCGGCGGCGATCTCGGCGTCGTATTCCGGTGTGCCGTACGTACTCTGGTATCCGTCGCTGAGCAGGTACTGCTCTGCGGTGAACTGGGCGTCGCCGGCCTGGTTGCCGTGCTGCACCATCAGCATCACCGGTCCGGCATCAGGGAATGGCCGGATTTGATACTGCATCTGGCCGGAGGTGTCCATCATCTCGATCTTGACGTTGAGGCCGACCTGGTCGAGCGAGTTCTGGATGACCTCGATCGTTTCGTTGATCTTCGGGAACTGCCCGGTCCGGCCGATCAGCTTGATCTCCTTGTCCACCGGAACGCCGTCTGCCTTGGCCTCGGCGACAAGCTCTTTGGCGCGTTCGAGATCGTAGGGAGTCGGGGTGAGCTGATCGTTGTAGCCGACGATGCTGTTGCCGACGAGTTGTGCGGCCGGCTCCCCGAGCCCGCGGAACAAGGCCTTGACGATTCCGGCCCGGTTGATCGACAGATCAATGGCTTCGCGGACGCGGTAGTCGTCCAGCGGCGGTTCGGTCGCCTGCAGTCGCAGGGCGGTGGTCTCGTTGTTCGGGTAGGCGACTCCGAGATCGCCGGCACCATCCTCGGGGCCGAGGTAGGTGGCGATCTCCGCCTCGTCATTGGTCACCATCGCCGCGCGCACGCTGCCTTCGGTGCGCCACTGGTAAACCGCCCGCGTGTAATCGGGTGTGGGCCCTGAATATTCGGGATTGACGGCCAGTGCGAGCTTCTGCCCGGCATCCCAGTAGTCGACCAGGTACGGACCAGTACCGATCGGGATGCGGACTTTGTCCGTCGCGTCTGTGGTGTCGGGGACCATCTCCACGAAGGAGATACGCAGCGGGAGAATCGGGTCAGGTGTCACGGTCGTCACGGTGACGGTCGCCGGATCGACGGCCTCGACGCCGAGATCGTCGTCACCGAATACATAGCCGTCGACGTCGCAGCCGATCGACGAGTTGACCGTGCGGTCGATCGAGAAAGCCGCGTCGTCGGCGTCGAACGTGGTGCCGTCGCTGAACTTCACGCCCGGGTGCAACCGGAACGTCCATGTGGTCGGCGACGTCTGCTCCCAGGAATCGGCCAGCTTGGGCCCCAAATCGCCACTGATGGGATCGCGCTCGACGAGCGGCTCGGTGATGTTGGACCGGACAATCGGGCCGGTGGCTGTCAGCGAAGCGTCGCAGGGTTCAAGTGTGGGCGGCTCCTGCGGGAGCACGATGCGCAAGGTGTCGGGACTGGCGGCGTCGGTCTGCGTCGTGTTCGCGACGGAACAGCCGGTGGCCAGGGCGACCGTGACAACGCTGAGGGCGGTCAGGGCAAACGCCGCATGCTTCCTCTGGCGTCGGGATGCCGGCTGCGGCGGGGCTGCGGCGTGCATGGTTCCTCCGTTGTGAAGATGAATCGCGTCGATCGTCAGACGCTGACCGTTTGTGACGGTAGCCACAACGTAGGAGGGCCTCGAAAGCGCGTCAACAGGCCAAAACGCCTGTAGAGGGCACTTTTCACCTGTAATTGGCATCACTCCATGGCCGGACCGGTGACGTGAATCACTCCAAATATACCGCCTGACCTGCCAGTTTCCTTCGGCGCCCAGAACCACTGGAGATCAGCCGCCTGACAACCATGCCGTTTCGGTATCAGTCCATGTTATTTACGAGTTGGACAGGTATTCCTGGGCGGGCTTACCGTGTGTTGAGCCCATAAGAGGACCACGCCGGTTCTCACGTGCCGTCAGGAGATGCGATGGTCAACGCACAAGCCACCACAGCAGAGCCCAAATCTGTTGGGGCACAGCCCACTACCCGCGTTGCCGGAAACGGCAAGGTATTGCAGGTCGGCCCCCTCAAGCCGTCGCTCGCGCAGACTCTGTCCACCGACTACGACGCCCTGCTGCTCCCGGTCGACGAATCCCGTCCCGCATTCCTCGCCGCGCACGGCGACAGCGTCACCGCGGTGGTCACCTCGGGCCGCACCGGCGTCGACGCCGCGTTGATGGCCGACCTGCCCAATCTCGGCGCCATCGTCCACTTCGGGGTCGGCTACGACACCACCGACGTCGACGCCGCCACCGAGAAGGGTGTCGGGGTCAGCAACACCCCCGATGTCCTCACCGACTGTGTCGCAGACACCGCCCTGGGACTCCTCATCGACACGCTGCGTGGATTCTCCGCGGCCGACCGGTATGTCCGGGCGCGGCGCTGGCCACGTGAGGGCAACGTCCCGCTGACCCGCAAGGTCAGCGGATCCCGGGTCGGCATCATCGGACTCGGACGGATCGGCACGGCCATCGCCGATCGCCTGACCGGCTTCGGCTGCGACATCGCGTACCACAATCGCCGCGAGATCCCCGGTTCGCAGTATCGATACGCGGCGTCGGCAACCGAACTCGCATCGTCCGTCGACATCCTGGTGATCGCGGCGTCGGGAGGCAAGGGGACACAGCAGCTCGTCGACCGCAATGTCTTGGAAGCACTTGGGCCACAAGGATTCCTGATCAATGTGGCACGCGGCAGCGTCGTCGACGAGGCAGCGCTGACCGAGTTGCTCCGGTCCGGCGGTCTCGCCGGCGCCGGGCTCGACGTCTTCGCGGACGAACCGAATGTCCCCACCGAATTGTTCGAGCTGGACAACGTCGTCCTGCTCCCGCACGTCGGCAGCGGCACCACCGCAACCCGCGCCGCGATGGAGGCACTCACCTTGCAGAATCTCGACGAATTCCTTGCCACCGGAACACTCACCACAGCTGTGGTGCAACCGAAAGCGGTGAAGTCATGAGCGTTGTGCTCAGCTACGTACCGACCAATGAGGGCCGCGGAGCTCTCTCCTTCGGCTTCGCCGAGGCTCGGATGCGCCGCACCGATCTGCTGGTCGTCGCCGAGAACGAGAGCGCCTCGTCGCCGGAGTTCGAACTCGATCTGGCCGCGGCTCGCCACGCGGCCGACGCCGGCGACGTCGTGGTGAAGGTCGACCCCAACGAACCCGGACTTTCCCACTCCGACAACCTCATCGACGCGTCGTACCGCGACGACGTCGAGCTGATCGTGATCGGACTCCGGCGCCGATCGCCTGTCGGAAAGCTGTTGACCGGCAGCGCAATGCAGCGTGTGCTGCTCGACGCCCAGTGCCCCGTCACGGCCGTCAAGCCTCCGGTCCAACCAGCCCTTTAGAACGTTCTAGATCCACTCCCGTTGGGGTAGAACGTCTTCCATGAGCCGGGCCAGTGCCGGATTCTGATTGTCCGGCCGCCAGGCGGCATTCATCTGAACCGGCCGGTCGCGTACCGACGTCACCTCTTTGAAGACCACACCCTCCGGGTGCATGGTGGCGGCCGATTCCGGCACCAGTGCCATCCCCAGACCGGATCGCACCAGCACCAGCATCGTGTGCACCTGTGTCACGTACTGGACGTATCTCGGTGTCGCGCCGACGATCGTGAAGGTACTGATCAGCAGTTCGTGGAAGTACCGGGCGTCGACCGGCGAATACATCACCACGGGACGGTCGTCGAAATCCTCGATGGTGAGATGCTCGGCGTCGACCAGTTCGTGGTCGACGGGCAGGGCCGCGATCAACCGTTCGTGATGGATGGGCCGACTGCTGATGCCCGGGCGGGTCATGATCGGGCGCACGAGTCCGAGGTCCAGCTCTCCACCTGACAGTGACTCGATCTGCGCCGACGAAACCATCTCGCGCAGAACGAGCTTCACGTCGGGAAGGATCTCCCGGGCGGATGCCAGCAGGCGTGGCAGAACTGCGTGGGCCGAGGCGCCGGTGAATCCGATGATGACGGTTCCGAGATCGCCGGCAGGCACCCGGCGCACGGTCAGTACCGCGCTCTCCGACAGCCGGACGATACGGCGGGCGTCAGGCAAGAAGGCGGTGCCGGCAGCAGTCAGTGTCACCGAGCGGCTGGTCCGGTCGACGAGCTGGACGCCGAGTTCGCTTTCGAGTTGCTGAATCTGCCGACTCAGCGGGGGTTGCGTCATGTGCAGACGCTCGGCAGCCCGCCCGAAATGCAGCTCTTCGGCGACAGCGATGAAGCACGTGAGGCGCGCCAGCGAGAACATTGATCCACTCCCGGTATCGAGAAGCTGGCGCAATTGCACCCTGATGGATCAATGTACTAGCTGATAGGAAGGACCCGGGCCGGATTCACCAGCGCGGGGAGGTGTTTTCGAACGTCGGATCGACGGACTTCATGTAGCCGGTGTCGTCCCGGTCGCGGATCCCGCAGTCGAGATACTGCTGATGCAGAGCGGCCAGCGCATCGTCGTCGATCTCGACCCCGAGTCCGGGTGCGGTCGGTACCGGCACGGCTCCGTCGACGATGGACAGCGCGCCCGGTGCGATCACGTCCTCGCTCTTCCACGGCCAGTGGGTGTCGCACGCGTAGGTGAGGTTCGGTGTCGCGGCGGCCAGGTGGACCATGGCGGCCAGTGAGATCCCCAGATGCGAATTGGAGTGCATCGACAACCCCAGTCCGAACGTCTCGCAGATCCCGGCCAGCAATCGGGATCGCTGCAGTCCGCCCCAGTAGTGATGGTCGGAGAGGACCACCGCGACCGAGTTCTGCCGGACCGCGGGTTTGAGCTGATCGAACGCGACCACGCACATGTTGGTGGCCAGCGGCATCTTCGCCTCGGCCGCGACCTCGGCCATACCCTCGAGTCCGGGTGTCGGATCCTCGAGGTACTCGACAATTCCCGCGAGTTCCGAGGCCACCGTCACCGAGGTGTCGACGGTCCACGCGGCGTTCGGGTCGAGCCGCAGCGGCAGATCGGGGAAGGCCGCGCGCAGCGCCTTGATGGCGGCTATCTCCTGCTCGGGCGGGAACACGCCGCCCTTGAGCTTGATCGCCTTGAACCCGTATTCGCCGATCATTCGCCGGGCCTGGCGGACCAGGCCGTCGGGATCAAGTGCCTCACCCCACGCGTCGGGTTCGGCGCCGGGATGGCCCGCCCACTTGTAGAAGAGGTAGGCGCTGAACGGCACCTCGGTGCGAACCGCGCCACCGAGGAGGTCG
Source organism: Williamsia faeni (assembly GCA_003202005.1). Taxonomy (GTDB): domain Bacteria; phylum Actinomycetota; class Actinomycetes; order Mycobacteriales; family Mycobacteriaceae; genus Williamsia; species Williamsia faeni. The sequence goes on from QJJF01000001.1 coordinate 734,814, forward strand.
GACACCGGCCGGCCGAGCGCTTTGCCCTGCACATCGAGGCAGGCGACCTCGAACGGCGACAGCACCCGGTCGGTGGTGCTGGCAGTTGTGATCATGCCCGCGACACCGTCCCCACCGGTGATCGACAGCGTGCCGAGCACGGTGTCGATGGCCTCACGCAGAGTGCCCAGCGCGAACACGTCGATCCCGACGATCGCCTCCGCCGCCGCTTCCAGCCGCGCCAGGTGGGCGGTGTCGGCGTAGGTCTCGCCGAGACCGACCAATCCGGCATCGGTGTCGAGCTGAATGATCGCGCGGAGCGCGTACGGCTGGTGTACCCCGACGGTGTTGAGCAACGGCGGATCGACGAAGGCGACCGGTGTGATCCGCGCGCCGCTAATCAGGATCGGCTTCTCCGACATCAGACCGCGGACGCCCGGGTCAGTGCGTTCTCGAGCACTGCGCGACCGGCGGCGGTGATGGCGATCAGCTCCTGCTCGTGCTCAGGGGTCAGGGCAACGAGCGGTGCGCGCACCGGTCCGGCGTTGATCCCCTCCATGGTGACACCGAACTTGACCAGGGAGACCGCGTATCCGGGGACCAGGTTGCGCAGGCGGACCAGTGGATGGAAGAAGTTGCGCAACAATGCTTCCGCGAGTTCGTCGTTCCCGGACTCGAGGGCGTTGTAGAACGCCAGTGCGATCTCGGGCGCGAACGCGAACGTCGCCGACGAGTACAGCGTGACACCGATGGCGCGGTAGGCCTGCTGTGTGATCTCGGCGGTCGGCAGCCCGTTGAAGAACAGGAACTCCTTGCCCGATGGCGCGAGTGCGTCCTTGACCGCGATGACGATGCGGGCGACGTTGTCGAGATCGCCTGTCCCGTCCTTGAATCCGATGACGGTGGGCAGTTGCGCCACTGCCACCGCACTGGCCTCGTTGTAGACCGCGGAGCCGCGGTTGTAGACGATGAGCGGAAGATCCGTGGCCGCCGCCACCGCGCGGGTGTATTCGACGAGCCCGGCCGGCGGCATAGTCACGAGGTACGGCGGCAAGAGCAGGATGCCGTCGGCGCCGGCGGTCTTGGCGCTGACCGCGAACTCCTTCGCCTGGACGAGGGAGCCACCGGCGCCCGCGAAGACGGGGACCCGGCCGTCCACCACGTCGACCGCGGTAGCCACGATCCGGCCGAACTCTTCTAGGCCGAGAGCGTGGAATTCTCCTGTGCCACAGGCGATGAACACGCCACCGGGACCGGCCGCGATACCTTTTTCGAGGTGCTCGGCGAGCAGCGTGTGGTCCACCTCACCGGACTCGGTGAACGGGGTGACGGGAAAGAACAGGACTCCGTCGAGCATGGCTTTGTCTCCTTGTGTGGGTACGGGTGTCAGTCTTGGGTGAGTTGGCCGTCGATGCGGCGCCAGAGGTGATCGGGGTTGCCGTCGGCGATGGCCGAGGGCAGTAGTGCGGGCGGCACGTCCTGATATGCCACCGGACGCAAGAACCGTTCGATGGCCAGAGACCCCACCGACGTGCTCCGGGAGTCTGAGGTCGACGGGTACGGTCCGCCGTGGACCATCGCGTGACCGACCTCGACCCCGGTGGGCCAGCCGTCGAACAGGATTCGGCCGACCTTGAGTTCGAGGACCTTGAGTAGTCGGCCGGCCTCGTCGAGGTCGGAGTCGTCGGCGTGCACGGTGGCGGTCAGTTGGCCCTCGAGTGCGGCCGCGACGTCGCGGACCTGCCGTGCATCCGCGCACCGCACGATCAGACTCGCAGAGCCGAAGACCTCTTGCTGCAACACTTCCGACGCGAGGAACGACTCGGCATCGCTGCTGAACACCGCGGCAGCACAGGCGTTGGGTGCATCGGTGGCCGCGGCGCGAGCCTCTACCTTCGAGGCGGTCGACAACGCCTGGACACCATCGGCGTACGAGTTCGCGATGTTCGGGGTGAGCATCGGGGTGGGACTGCTGGCGGCGACTGCCGCTCCGGCCGCCTCGACGAAAGCGTCGAGGCCAGGGCCGTCAACGGCGATGACCAGGCCCGGATTGGTGCAGAACTGGCCCGATCCCAGGGTCAGCGATCCGATGAATGCCTTGCCCAGTTCCGCGCCACGGGTGGACAGTGCACCTTCGAGGAGGAAGACGGGGTTGATGGAACTCATCTCGGCATAGACCGGGATCGGCTCGGGCCGCGACGCAGCTGCGGCGACGAGAGCCGTTCCGCCCGAACGTGATCCGGTGAATCCCACGGCCTTGATCCGGGGGTCGGTGACGAGTCGGGTTCCCAGTCCACGACCGGATCCGAACAGGAGGGAAAAGGTGCCGGCCGGCATCCCGGAGCGACTGATCGCGTCGGTGATCGCACGTCCGACCAGTTCGGAGGTACCGGGATGGGCATCGTGTGCTTTGACCACCACGGGGCAGCCCGCCGCGAGCGCCGAGGCGGTGTCGCCGCCGGCCACCGAGAACGCGAGCGGAAAGTTGCTGGCGCCGAACACCGCAACGGGTCCGAGGGGAACCTTGCGCTGCCGGATGTCGGCGCGGGGCAGTGGAGCGCGGTCGGGCTGCGCCGGATCGATACGCGCACCGTTCCAGCCGCCGTCGCGGAGTACTCCCGCGAACAGGCGCAACTGGCCCGCTGTGCGACCCACCTCTCCGGTGATCCGGCCCAGTGGCAGACCCGATTCGGCACTCGCCCGGTTGATCAGGGTTTCACCGAGTCCTTCGAGGTTCTCGGCGATCAATTCGAGAAAGGCAGCTCGGACCTCGGATGAGGTGGACCGATAGGCGTCGAACGCCGCTGCCGCCGCGGCGCAGGCGGCCTCGACGTCGTCGTCGGAACCATGGGCATAGCCGGGCTCGAGTGCGGTGTCGGTCGATGGATCCAGACCTCGCACGATGTCGCCGGTGCCCGCGACAAAGCGTCCCGCGATGATCATCTGGCCGGTCAGCGCGTCGATCCGGTCAACCGTTGCTGTCATGTCGATTCCTTGCCTTGTGGTTCATTCGCGCTCGTCGCTGCGAGGGACGTGGACAACCCGGATCACGCCTGGGGCTTCGTCAAAGCGTGACCCGGGTCATATGACGACCGTAGGACGGCCATTCATTCCTGTCCAAGTCAAATATCGGTGCGTTCGATAGCCAGGTTGTATCGACGCATGTGGGCCTGCCTGCTACTACGCCACCACGGCATCGATGACAGACCGCGCCGCCGCCTCGAGCTTCGCCAGACCGGGTTCCTCCACTGGGTAGTGCCCGCAGTTCTCCAGCCGGACCAGCTGGGTCGGCCCGGCAATGCGTTCGCAGAATCTCTCGCTGATCTCGGGCGGGGTCCATCGGTCGGAGCCGGGATGCACCAGCGTCACCTTCGGACCGCGGTACTGCTCAGGCGGGGTATGGGCGAAGGTGAACCAATCGGACAGGAATCCGAGCGGCACCCGGCCACCGCCACCCATACACTCGAGCGTTGACGACGGCGACAGCCGTGACAACCCGCATTCGTTCATCATGACCATGCGCTGATCGAGCTCTTCTATCGATTCGACGCCAAGGGCCAACACCCAGCGCCTGCAACGACCAGTCAGGCAGCGATGTATGTTGCGCGTCGCCAACCGAAGTCGATCTTGTAGGCCGACGATTCGGCAGCCTTCTGCTCGAACACTGCCCGGGCGCGCTCCTTGAACCAATCGGCATCAGCATCGCTCTCCGGATTCCACATCTCCGGATTGGTGAAATACTTCTCCGGAAAATGCGTGTTGTTCGGTTCGGGTGGGCTCAGGGAGCCGCGTTGCCGCCACCCGACCCGGCCCTGCCAGCCCGGCGGACCAGTCCCTTCGTTGATGATTTCGGTGATCCACCCCGTATCACCATCGTTGACCTGAGCATGGTCGGGGCCGCAGACCAGGGTCAGGACGGTGATGTCCGTGCGACCACCTTTGGAGTACTCATCCATGTGGTGCACCGCGCACTCGGTGGCCGGCGCGTCACACCCCGGACGTGAACAACCCCGCTCCGCAGCTATCAGCGCCAGACGTTGATCCGCCGTCGCCAGCCGCTTCTCACGACCCCAGAACAGCGGCCGATGCTTGTCATCCAGCAACGCCAGATACTTACGACTCACCCCCGCCAACCGCAATGCATCCTTGATGGTCATCACACCACCGGAAGCGGTGGTCGCCAGGCCCGTTTCGGCCTCGAGCTGTTCGAGGGTCATGGTCACGATTACCTTGGCCGGCAGACCGCGGTGCTGACCGAGCATGCCTTGCCCGACCACCATCTCCATCAACCGTTTGAACGCATCATGATTACGCTGCCCCGGCGTCCTGGTATCACGTTTCGCGGCGGCTTCAAGTGTTTCCTTATCGGCTTTGTCGGCCGGACCAGACGGCGAATCTGGATCATTCGGGTTGTTCATCCCTTGCGCCGCCCACTTCGCGGCCACCACGTCCCACAACGCTTTGGTTGCCGGATCCAGATGACCGGTAATCCCGGACATATGGTCGGCCCCCTGCTTCGACACCTTCAAATCACGTTTCTGAGCCCGGTCGACATCATCGAACTCACCATCAGGATTGAGGTAGTTGTGAAGATGTAAACCCACCCGCTTCAACTCATCGGGATCCATCGTCCGCGCCGCCTGCGCCATCAGCCGCTCACCCTCAGACCACAGAGCCAGATCGCTACGAATCGTGCCAGGCAACGCCCGCAACACCTCGTGAATGACGTTGTAGTGAGCGATCCCGATCGCCCCGTCCCGCACCGCTTCCCACGTATTCGGGTACACCGGCGGCACCACCTCGCCGGACGGGGTGTGCCACTGCCCCACGCGTTCAGACCTTTTCGACCGGGCACTGGCCTCAGCGGCCGAGATACGCAACTGGTGACGCAGGAACTTGTTGTGCTTTAGCCCCTGCTTCGCAGCGACCGACCGTTCCCGCAACTCGACCGTGATCCGCACCTTCACCGCCTCATCGCGACGGGTCTGGGTCTCCACGGCCTGGGCGAGGTCCACCGTTTCTTTGTCCGACAACGTCGCCAACGGCACATCAACAAGCCTGCGCGACAACACCTCACGGACAGCAACAATCTCCTCCGCATCAAGAGCCATGCCCTTGATACGGTCGATCAGATCTGCCACCCCCGACGTCATAAAACAGTTCTATCAGTCCCCACCGACAAGCCGATGTGCTCGACATTTGCGGCCCGGTCAACGACGATATCGGCACGGTCGGCGGCGATTTCTGAGGCACGGTCGACGGGTGGGCTGCGCCGCTACTGGCGCAGTTCGGACAGGGTCGCCCCACCCTGGCCGAGTGCGCGGGCGTAACCGGACCCGAGTGCCAACAGGATCAGGCCGACGACGATGAACACCGTGACCCGGAAGATACCGTTCAGCGTCGCCAGGTCGAAGAGGAACAGCTTCGCCACGGCGGCCGCGGTCAGCAGCAAACCGGCCGTGACAACGCTGTTCCGGCCGATCCCGCCGAACATTCTGCGACCCTTGGCAATCGAGATGGAGATGACCAGCAGGCCGGCGGCGACGATCATCCAGCAGATGGTCGCGGCCACGTGTCCGCCGAGGAATCCGCCGTCCGGGCCGCCGAGGGCCACGCCGGCGGTCACGGTCAGCGCGGTCACGGCGTAGAGGGAGGCCAGCGCACCGAGGATTCCGAACCCCTGAACATTCTGCGCCGAATGACGTTCGGTGGCCTGGTACCACGACCACACGAGAGTCCAGACCGCAACGACGACCAGGACGCTGGCGACGATCACCGAAACCGAGTGCGACACAGTGAGTTCTGTAGATGCGAGCAGCTGTTCCGGCGGCGAGATCGCCAGGTAGCCGGCACCACCCAGGACACCGATGGACGTGGCGACCACGCGGCCGATCAGGTCGTGCCGGGCAGCCACCGCGATCACGATCGACATCGCGAGTAGGACCGGGGCGATCACCGGACCTTCGAAGGCCACGGCAACCCCGACAACCGCTGCGACGGCAGAGCTTGTTGCGTAGACGTACCGGACGGCTTTGTACTGTTCACGGTCGAGAAGGGCCACCACCAGCAGCAGTACGGCCACGCCCCAGATGAGTCCGGCGGATGTCCACCAATCGAACACCATGGGCGACAACAGAACCGGCAGTGCTGTGGCACAACCGAGCAGTGCGGTCAGGGACGGCAGTCTGGTGCCCCGCGCCAGCACCGCCGAGGTGGTGATCCCGAATGCCGCGGCGACGGACATCGCGACGACCCCCACCACCAGGTGCTCGTCGTCGCCCACCACACTTGCCGCGATCCAGGCGAGCTGGACCGACGTGGCGGCGGTGACCCGCACGGCGTGCAGCCAGATCCAGTCTTTTCCGAGCTGGATCGGGAAGGAACCGATCGCCATGGCGAGCATGAATCCGACCAGCAGCAGCGACGGTCCGGCGGTGAGCACGGGAGCGAGTATGAAAACCGGGACCAGGACCAGCAGCGCCAAATGTTCTGAATCCCAACGACGGGCCAGCAACAGGCCGCTGAAGGTGATCAGTCCGGCCAGGACGAGGCCGCTGTAGTCGGGTAGCCAATCGTAGATGCGGGTGATCGCAACAACATCGAAGTATGCCGCGGCAATACCGGTGGCAGACAGTGCGATCGCCCCCACCCGGCCACCCGGCCGCTCCGCCATCCACGCAGCGATCATGACCAACGCGATCGCCAGCACGCCTCCGGCCACGACCCGGATCTCAGGGCGCAAGATGCCGGCCTGCGCGGCCAGTACCAGCATCATCACGACGCCGATCAGGGTCACCGTGACACCGGCGACCGCCAGGACCTTGCCGATCAAACCGCCACCGGATTCGGCGGTCATCCGCTGCCACAACGACGGCTTGGAGGGTGGCGGTGGTCCGGGCCGGCGAGGCGCGGAGGCACCGTACGCGGATGGGTAGGGCCCGGTCGGCACCGTTGACATCTGCGGCGCCGCAGGCCGGTGCACCGGTGGCCCCATCGGATGCGGCTGCCAGGCCTGAGGTTGTGGAGCCCGCGGTTGCGGCGCTTCGGGCTGTGGCCGGGGGGCCGGCTGTGGTTGAGGTTGGGGTTGCGGCTGTGCCCGGAGCTGCGTGAGCACGGTGTGCAGTTCGTTCAGATCGCCCGACACACGAGCAAACTGATTCGACAAAGAGTTGAACTCGGAGGAAAGCCGGCTGATGACGGCTTGGTTCGGTTGGGTCATGTTTCGATGGTCGCGGGAGCAGGGCCCGCACGGATGAGTAGCACTACTCAGTCGGCCTGGGGACTTGCCGCAAAGTACACCTGCCATGCGGCCGTCGGCGTGCTCATTCCGGTTCGGTGTCGAGCCCGTGTTCGATGGCATAGCGGGTCAGCTCGACGCGGTTACCGAGCTGCAGCTTCCGCAGCGTCGCCTGGACGTGGTTCTCCACGGTGCGATGACTCAGGGTGAGCTTCGACGCAATCTGCTTGGCGCTCAATCCTTTTGCAACGTACCGCAACACCTCGGTCTCCCGGTCGGTGAGCGCCGGTGCATCACCGGCGCGGCCCGGGTCGCGGGCAATGCGCCGGTACTCGCCCAGCACCAGACCGGCCAGCCCCGGGGTGAACACCGCTTGCCCCGCTGCCGTCGCCCGGACCGCCGCCAGCAGTTCCTCCTTGGACGCACTCTTGACCAGATATCCGCCGGCGCCCGCCTTGACCGCCTCGAGCACGTCGTCACGCTCGTCAGAGGCCGAGAGCACCAGGACCCGCGTGCGGGGCGAGACCTCGAGGATCCCGACCGTCGCCTGGGCCCCGTTGCCGTCAGGCAGCTGCATGTCCATGAGCACCACATCCGGCTGCACCGCACGCCCACGGGCGGTCGCGGCGGCCACGCTGTCGGCAACGGCCACGACGTCGAAACCCGCGTCGGCCAGATCGCGAGCCACGCCGTCCCGCCACATCGGGTGGTCGTCGACCACCATCACCCGCAACACCGCCGGATCTCCCGCATCGGCCATCAGCCGCGTACCTCCCCGTTCCTGTTGCCCGCATGCTTCGACACCGTGAGCTCCCATTCGGTTCCCTCGCCGGGCCCGGTGTCGAGCTTTGCCGTACCGCCGAGGGCCTCGATCCGCTCCACGATCGACCTCGACACACCCATGCGGCCCTGAGCCCTCGCCTCACGGAGCCGACCGTCCTCGATCCCGGATCCGTCGTCTCGAACGCTCACCAGAACCTGATCACCGAGGTCTTCGACGAGCACATAGGTCCGCGCCCCGGTCCCGGCATGCAGGCGGACATTGTCGAGCGCGTTGACCACTGCGGCTTCCAGTTCCATCGCCCGAAAGTGGTCCAGCAGCACCGGTTCTCCCGGTTCGCTGATCGTCACCAGATCGTCGGCATGGGGCCGCAGCAACATGCGCAGATCCACGTCGGCGGCCTTCTGATCGGTCAACGGCGGTTCGATGTCGGCGATCAGCCGGCGAAGTGAACGCTCCTGTTCACCGGCCATCCGGGCCAGTTGTGCCGTCTCGCCACCGATCTCGGCGCCGCGCCTGCTGATCAGTGCAAGCACCTGCAGAACCCCGTCGTGCACCTGTCTGCTGAGACGATCCCGTTCCGATGCCGCCGCGGCAAGCCGCAGCGCGCGGGTGATCCGGTCATGGTTGCGACGAGCGGCCTGGGCGGCCAATCCCACCCCGATGCCCACCGCCAACAATACGACGACGGTGGCGTCCCGGCCGACGTTCAGGTCATAGCCACCCTTGGCCACCGCGCTGGCCGCGCGAACCGCGAGAGCGAACCCGGCGCCCACCACCGGACCACTCAGTATCGCCGCGGAGACAACCGAATTGGTTGCCCACAACGTCGTCGGGAACGACTGGTTGTCCGCGGCCCACTGCGGCGAGGCCAACCACGGGGTCACGAGGATCAGGCCGCAGGCGATCGCCAGATCCATGCCGACCCAGAGCCGGCGGCGCCCGGGGCCTTTCAGGTACAAGATGGTGCTGACACCCGTCCACAGCGTCAGCAGCGCGAAGAAGAACCAGCTCCATCCGACCCGTTCGTAGTCGTCGTGGACTGCGAGCTGAAAACCCAGGGCGTAGAGGTAACTCAGCAGACGAAAGACCTGCGCGGCCCGCCACAGCGGACCCACCGGGTCATCGTCGGTGTCCGCGGATCGTCCAGGAACGCTCAAGGATCGGGTCACGGAAGTGTTCTCAGCCGGAATCGCCGTTGTTGTCCTGCTTACTATCCGGCGACTGATCCCTCTTGTCGGGGGCGTCGTCTTCGTCCCACTTCGGCCGATCCGGACTGGCCTCGTACATCCGCTCGTGTTCGTGCAGGGCGACCGCGGCGTATTCCGCGAGTTCCGGATCAGATTCGGTCAGGTGAGATTTGGCGACCAATGTCCGCACCGCGGTGTTCAGGAACGCAATGATCGGGACCGCCAGCAGACCACCGACGATGCCGGCGGTGACAATCCCCGCGGCGATGGCGATCACAACAGCAACGGGATGCAACCGCACCGAACGACCAAGCAAGAACGGCTGGAGGACATGGCTTTCGAGCTGCATCACCGCCACCACCACGGCAAGCGCAATAAGTGCGACAACCCAACCCTGGGTCACCAGCGCAACCACCACGGCCAGGCCACCGGTGGCCAGGGCACCGACTATCGGGATGAATGCACCGATGAAAACCAGGGAGGCCAGTGGTAATGCCAAGGGAACCTGCAGGATCGCCAGACCAACACCGATGCCGATTGCATCCACGGCTGCCACGACAACTGTTGCCCGCACATATCCGACCAGGGTCCCGAATCCGTTGTGTCCTGCCTCCCAGACCTTTTCGCGGGCGTTCATAGGAATCGCCAGGGTCAGGAAGCGCCAGATCTGACCCCCGCCATAAAGGAAGAAGATCATCAAGAACAGCATCAGGAGCCCACCGGTGACGATTTCGCTGACCGTCGTGGCCGTCGACAGCGCACCGGAGGTCACATTGTCCTGGTTGTTTTTCAAGACGTTGATCGCGTCATCGCCGAGATGGTCGACCTGGTCTGCGGCGATGTTCAACGGCCCATCGACGAGCCAATCGCGGGTCTCGTTGATGGTCTTCTCGATCTGGTCGGTCAGTTCCGGAAGTCCATCGATGAACTGCTGCACGACAAATGCCATGATCCCGACGATCATTCCGATCGCGACCAACAACGTCCCGAACACCGCGAGCGCGCGAGGCACGCCGCGACGGTTCAGCCAATCGACCACCGGGATCAGGAATGCGGTACCCAGCACCGCGAGCCCGACCGGCACGACAACCGCTTCGTACTCGGAGACAACCAGCGACACCGCGTACAGCCCGGCGACGATCACCAACAGTCGCCAGGACCACTCGGCCGCGGCCCGGACAACCGGATGCACGCTCAGTCGATCGGCCGTCCGGCCGTCGATCACACCGCCACTCGGGGGTTTCGGCTCGCTCACCAGCGCAACATTAGACGCGAGCGGCCCACTACGCGCTAGAGTCGGTCGGATGGCATCGAGCCACGCAGGCTCTTTGATGCCTCCTGGTCATCAAGTCGGACACTGCGGACCGATAGGCTGCAGACCATGACGGCGACGAACGGTACCCGCCGCCAGTTCTGGTGGGTGCGATGGCTGGTACTCGCACTCGTTTTGGTGATCCTGAGCGTCGAGGCCTACCTGGTCTGGCCGAAGCTCAAGCAAACGTGGTTCCACCTCGACGAGATCGAGTGGGAATGGGTTGCGCTGTGCATCCTGGCGGCGTTTCTGTCGATGGACAGCTTCGCCCAGGTGCAGCGCGCATTGCTGCGATCGGCCGGGCTCAAGATCGGGCAGTGGCAGTCGCTGTCGGTGATCCTGGCTGCGAACTCGCTGAGCCAGACGATGCCCGGCGGCCAGGTGCTGGCACCGGCCTTCACCTACCGCGAGACCCGCCGGTGGGGCGCCACCCCGGTGGTCGCGTCCTGGCAGGTGGTGATGTCCGGACTGATGATGGCTGTCGGCCTCGCCGTCCTCGGTCTCGGTGGCGCACTGCTCGCCGGCGCCCAGACCAGCCCGTTCTCGATAATCTTCTCGATCAGTGGCTTCTTGGCCTTCGCGCTCGTTGCCGGGTATATCGCCCGCTACCCGCATTCGATCGAGGGTCTCGGCGTCACAGTGCTGCGCTGGTTCAACCACATGCGCGACAAGGCCTCCGACCACGGCGTCGACCGCTGGCAGGAAATCCTGCGACAACTCCAAGCCGTTCAACTCAAACCCAAGGAAACATCGATCGCCTTCGGCTGGTCGATGTTCAACTGGGTTGCCGACGTCGCCTGCCTGGCGTTTGCCTGTTACGCGGTGGGCGGTCAACCGAGCATCTCCGGGCTGATGGTGGCGTATGCGGCGTCCAAGGCCGTGGGCTCCGCCATCCCGTTGCTCCCCGGCGGTCTCGGTGTTGTGGACGGGGTTCTGGTACCCGCACTCACGTCAGCGGGCATGGGCGCCGGCGCGGCCGTGACCGCCGTCCTGGTGTACCGGATGATCAGCTACCTGGGGGTGGCTCTGGTCGGCTGGGTGGTGATCTTTGTCAAGTTCCGCACCACGTACAAGTCTTTGGAAAGCCCCGACGAGGTCGAGAAAGAAATCGAGGAAGAAATCGACGCCGAACTCGACCAGAACAAGTCGCCGGAAGGCGAGTCGTCGGACAAGGGTGATACTCCGCCCGACACGGTTCGCTGAACGCGGCCACAGCCCGCTAACGTGTCGGGTATGCGCCGACTCTTCACCGCTCTGGCAGATCTTTGCGCGGTGGTCGTCTTCGCGTTCATCGGCCGGATGAATCACGACGAGGGCCTGACCGTGCAGGGAGTCTTCAGCACCGCCTGGCCGTTTGTACTCGGCGGTGCAATCGGCTGGTCGCTGGCCTACCTGTACGCGCACATGCGCGCCGACCACGGCAGCCCCTACCCCTTCCGGCCCGAACGGGTGGTCCCGGACGGTGTGCTGATCTGGGTCGGAGCCGTCGCCGTCGGCATGGTGTTGCGTCACCAGTTCCATCAGGGTGTGGCCTTCAGCTTCATCATCGTCGCGACGATTGTTCTGGGTTTGTTCCTGCTCGGATGGCGGGCGGCGCGCGTCACGGCGCTCCGCCGGCGAGCCGTGACTGCCTGACCGGTCACCACCGGCAACGGCGCTGACGAAAGGATCGAGCATGACGACCTATCTGATCACCGGAGCCACCGGCCAGATCGGCACTCCCACCACCGCAGCGCTACGAGCCGACGGCCACGATGTGCGCGCACTGAGCCGGCGTCGCGGGCCGGGTCTGGTCACCGGTGACCTGATGAGCGGTACCGGTATCGGCGCCGCGATGGCCGGCGTCGACACCGTCATCCATCTCGCAACCACAAACGGCGCCAAAGACATTCAAGTCGCGAAGAACCTGTTCGCGGCGGCGGCGAGCGCCCACGTCCGCCATGTCGTCCTGCTTTCGATCGTGGGCATCGACAAGATCCCGATGGGCTTCTACAAACAGCGTCTCGCAATCGAATCCCTGGCAACAGCGTCGGGGGTGCCGTTGACCCTGCAACGATCAACGCAATTTCATCCGTTTGTCGACACCTTGTTCAGCGCCCAGCGTTTCCTGCCGTTGGTCATCGCCCCGTCGATCCGGTTTCAGCCGATCGCAACACAAGACGTCGCGGCCCGGCTGGTGACACTCGCCGCCGGTGAACCGTCGGGCCGGGTCGACGATATCGGTGGTCCGGAGCAACGGACCACGGCCGATCTGCTCGCCGTCTGGAAGAAGGCCAAGGGATCTCGACGGCCCGCCCTGCCGCTACGGCTCCCGGGAAAACTGTTCAAGGCATTCGCCGCCGGCAATAACCTCGTACCCGGAACACCGTTCGGGCACGAGACATTCGATCAGTACGTCGCGCAGAAGTATCACAGCGGCCGGTGACCGACCGCATCCCGCGCGACGGCCTGGTAGCGCGCGATCACGTCCGCTTCGCTGGCCGGACCATCGCGCCGGAACCACATCGCAACGGCGGTACAAGCGGTGACCACGAATCGTGACGCCTCCACCGGGTTCTGCGTGGTGAACGCACCACGCCGGACACCGTCGTCGATGACCCTGTCGAAAATGCGTTGCTGCGCATCACGATTGGCAATCACCCGTTCGAGCGCGACCGCGTCGAGGCTGCGCAGTTCGGAGTTTCCGATATAGCTCTCCATCGGGTTCTGCGCGTGGACGCCGACGTGGGTGCTGACGATCGCATCGAGGCGGGCGGCCGGTTCCGCGGGCGCGTCCAGCAGAGCCCGTTCGGTGGCCTCGACCAGCGCAGAGCCACCACGGACCAGAATCGTCACCAGCAGTTCGTGTTTGGATCCGAAGTGGTTGTAGATCGAACCCGGACTGATACCGGCGAACGTCGCGATGTCCCGGATCGACGTGCCGTGGTAGCCGCGGGCCGCGATCATCTGGACCGCCGCGCTGAGGATGGCCCGGGCCGTCGGGTCGTCTCCCTCGCGGATCGCGGCAGTGGTGAATGCCCGGGCACCCTCATCGGCGTTGGCCATCGACTACCTCTCACACGGGGTCACAGTGAACGATCGATCACTGACGAAGGACCATCGATCCGGCAGGCACATCAATCAAAGATACCGTGAACAGTCGATCATTACTGCAGTACAGCGGGTAATTCTCGCAGCCTCGGTGAATTCGGCTGCGGACATTACCCGATACCCGCTACGGTCGCTCTGAACAGTTGATCACCCGAGACCATTATGGGAAGGATCCAGCCGTGGACTACGCCGTACCCGAGGCGATCACCACCACCCTGCGTGAGATCGATGAGTTCATCGACACGCAGATCCGGCCACTGCAGGAGGCCGATGACAACATCCGTTTCTTCGATCACCGCCGCGAATGGGCGCGCACCGATTTCGAGGGCGGTGGCGTGCCGCGCCGGGACTGGGAAGAGCTGCTCGGTCAGATGCGCCGGCTCGCCGACGACGCCGGCTGGTTACGCTACGCGCTGCCCACCGACATCGGTGGACGCGGGGGCACCAATTTCGATATGGCGATCATCCGGGAACACCTGGCGCACAAGGGACTCGGGCTGCACAACGACTTGCAGAACGAGTCGTCGATCGTCGGAAACTTCCCCTTTGCCCACATGTTGCTCGCCTATGGCACCACAGAACAGCAGGACGAATTCCTCGAGCCGATGATCCGCGGCGAGGCCCGGATCGGGTTCGGGCTGACCGAACCCGATCACGGCAGTGACGCCACCTGGATGGAAACCACTGCCCGCAAAGTGGGCGATTCGTGGATCATCAACGGCGGCAAACGATTCAATTCGGGCATGCACAACGCCACACACGATGTGGTGTTCGCGCGCACGTCGGGCAAAGACGGTGACGCCAGAGGGATCACCGCGTTCTTCGTACCCACCGACGCCCCGGGATTCTCCGTCGATTTCCAATGGTGGACCTTCAACATGCCCACCGACCACGCCGAGGTCACCATCACCGACATCGAGGTTCCGGATTCGGCGATCTTCGGGATGGAGGGCGAAGGTCTGGCGGTGGCGCAGACTTTTGTGCACGAGAACCGCATTCGACAGGCGGCCTCGGGGGTCGGCGCAGCTCAGTTCTGCATCGACCGCAGCGTCGAATATGCCCGGGAAAGAATAACTTTCGGGGCGCCACTGTCGAGCCGCCAGGCAATTCAGTTCCCCCTCGTCGAGCTGCACACCGAGGCGGAGATGGTCCGCGGACTGGTCCGTAAGACCGCCTGGGAGATGGACCGGATCCCGCACCTGGAGATCAGCGATCGGGTCTCGATGTGCAACTACCGCGCCAACAGGCTGGTCTGCGACGCCGCCGACCAGGCCATCCAGGTGCACGGCGGTATGGGTTACACCCGGCACATGCCCTTCGAGCACATCTACCGCCATCACCGCCGGTACCGGATCACCGAGGGGTCCGACGAGGTACAGATCCGCAAGATCGCCGGCTATCTGTTCGGATACGCCGGACCGCGGCGCATCCGGAAGAAGGACCAGAACTGATGCCGGACAGCGACATCGGCGACCTCCTCGCCGCGCGATTGGGTGTGGTCTTCGGCGACGACGTCCGGGTCGAGGATCTTCGCCGGCTCACCGCCGGTGCCAACAGCGAAACCTGGTCATTTCGTTGCCATCGCGGAACCGAGGTGCAGCGGCTGATCCTGCGCCGCCAGCCCGACTCGGTACACGGACCACTCGGTATGACCCGCGAATCCGAGGCGATCTCGGCCGCGGCCGAGGCCGGTGTCCCGGTGCCCCGGGTGATCGACTTCTCCGACGACACCGACGCGCTCGGCGCCCCCTATCTGGTCTGCGACCACATCGACGGCGAATCGATCCCGCGAAAACTGTTGCGCGACGACCGCTACGCGCAGGCTCGCAAGGGCATGGCTGCCGAACTCGGCCGCAACCTCGCCCGGATCCACTCGATTCCGCTGTCGGCGGTACCCGCGCTGCAGACCGGGTCGCGCAGCGGACTCGACGAACTGCGGCAGTCCTATCTCCACCTCGACACACCCTCGGCGGTCACCGAGATCGCATTGGCCGCGCTGTCGATGTACCAACCCGAGCCGGTGCCCGAGACTGTCGTACACGGCGACTTCCGCAACGGGAACCTGCTGATCTCCGACACCGGGCTCGGTGCGGTCCTGGACTGGGAGCTCACCCACATCGGCGATCCGCGTGAGGATCTCGGCTGGTTGCTCGTCAAGTGCTGGCGATTCGGGACCGCACCGGAGGTCGGTGGATTCGGCACCGTCGACGAACTACTCGACGGCTACGCCGAAGTCGCCGGAACGCGACCGGACATCGAGGCGGTGCGCTGGTGGCAGCTGTATCGCACCGTGTGGTGGAGCATCGTGTGCGCGCAGATGGCGTCGCGGCACCTGTCCGGCGCGCATCGTTCGGTCGAACTCGCTGCCATCGGCCGGCGGGTGTGCGAACAGGAGCACGACATCCTGCTGGCGCTCGGCCGCCCGGCCACCGCAATCGCGGAGCCACCGGCGAAAGTCACGGAACCAGGCCTCCACGGACGTCCCACAGCTGCCGAATTGGTCAACGCCGTGGCGGAATGGTTGCGCACCACCGTGATGTCCGACGCGGCGACCGGTTCGACCAGGTTCGAAGCCCGTGTCGCGGCCAACGTGCTCGACATCGTCGAGCGTGAATTGGCCGCCGGCGACGCAGCCCTGGACCGGCAGCACGCCGCTCTGGCAGAGCTGGGCTTCGACTCCGAGACCGATCTGGCACTGGAGCTCCGGGCCGGGAGAGCCAACCCTCAAGATCCACGGATCATCGCAGTGGTCCGGGCGGCCGTCACCGAACGCCTGCTGGTCGCCAATCCGCGATATCTGGAGCAGTAGTCGACCCCGAGCCTGGCTACTGCTGATGCGGCCGCGGACTCAGGAAGCGCTGGGCCACCGCCAGCGCGGCACTGCCCGACCGCTCGCCCTCGCAGTAGACCACGAACACGCGGTTACCCTGGATCCCGACGAACCAGCCGGGACCCTGCGGCCCGTTGGTACCCACCAGCGCGCGCAATCCGCCGGCGTTCACCAGATCGCTGGCATCGCCGTCGGCGGCGGTGTCCCGCATCGCCTTGTCGATGGCGGCCAGGACCGCGGGGTCGACCGCACCTAGGTCACCACCCTGGACCTGTCCGGGAACACCGGCGATGACGGACGGAGCCACCGAATTGCCACGGGCGATGGCCACACCGAGTGTTGCCATGTTCAGCGCCGACACCCGCAGATCCTCGGGCCGGAAGGTCACCGGCTTGGCCGTCGGCTGCTGACCTCCGCTGCCGGCGGGCCGGACACCGGCCACCTTGAAGTCGACACCCAGACCCAGCTGGGCGAGCAACTGCCCCGCCCTTGCGTCATCTGTACCGGCCAGCCGGTTGATCACGTCCCCCACCGAACCGAGGGTCGCGCCGGGGGTGTACCCCTTGTCGATCGTGATGTCCGAGGCTTCGGCCGCGTCGTTGCGCATCGCTGCCCGGATCTCGCCGGTGCCCGCGTCCACCACCAGAATCGACGCCGGCTGAGCCACCTCGACCACCGCGTCGAGGGCATCGAGCTGGGTGTTCGGGTCGATGCTCGTGGTCACGTCGGGTCCGGGTGGTCCCTGCTCACCGGCGAGCTGCACGGGCGGCTGCCCGGGCACGACGGTCTGGACGGCCCACCCCGAAGTGGCGTCCCGGATCGCCTGCCAGTAGTCCTGCACCCCGTCGAACACGGGTGAGGAGAGTCGCCGGTCGAGGAGGACGAGTTTGGGTTCCTTGCTGATCGTCACCCCCGGTACCGACGCGGGGTCACCGGCCAGCGCGATCATGTCGGAATCGCGGACCGATACAACCGTCACCGGCTTGTTGCCGGCGTCGGCCAGCTGACGGCTGATGACGTCCGGCGTGATCAGCTGAGCCAGCGGCTCGATGATCGTCGACAGTGCCGCGACGGACCCGGCGATGTTTCCGGTCGCGGCCGGGTCGAGGACGATGTTGTTGATCGTCTGCAGCGTCAGCATCTTCTTGCCCGCACGGTCGAGCACCGCCGGCGCCGGATTGGCGTCGGTGCGGACCATGCGCAGGCTGCCACCGGTCGGCAGGTCTTTCGCGAGCAGACCCGGCTCCCATTGCACCCGCCAGCCCATCGTGAGCTTGCGGGCCGAACCCTGCGTGATGGTCTGGAACTCATGCTTGCCGCCGAGCGACCACGTGGTTTTCAACTCGAACGTTGCGGTGCCGTCGGAATATTCTTCGGCGCGCTGCACATCGACGTCGACCTTGTCCGCCGCCATCCCGTTGAACGTTGCCTCATACGCGATCATGGCCAGTTCGGGCGACGATGTCAGCAATGCGGTTGCACTCGGATCCTGATCTTCGATCGCCTTCTCGAAATCACCCAGCATCGCTTCGGCACCGGTGGCCGTCGACTTGCCGAAGGTGCCGCAGGAGGCGACGGCAAGGGCGCACGCAAGCGCTAAAGCGAAAGCGACCGCAAGTCGGCCAGGAGAACGATGCATAGTCACAATTTTCACTCCTGTAACAGGGTGAGCGTCACCAAAGTGGTTTCCAACTTGCTTACGAGGTCGTCACGATCCCGTAACTACCCTTAATTAGCGTGCATTCCGGACTGCGTCAACGCTGTCACTCATTTTTGCACCATCGCTGCACGAGGGCGGAGGATTGGAGAGGTGAGCTCCCGCCATCATCTTTTTCGGTCGAACGACCGACCTGTCACCGGTCTCGAGTGGCTCGATTCCCGGCACGGTTTCTCCTTCGGCGACCACTACGACCCGGACAACACGCATCACGGAGTCCTCATGGTGCACAACGACGAAACCGTGGCGCCCCAGCAGGGTTTCGACACCCATCCCCATCGCAATATGGAGATCGTCACCTGGGTGATGTCGGGGTCGTTGGTGCATCAGGATTCGATGCACCATTCCGGTGTCATCTACCCGGGTCTGGCGCAGCGGATGAGTGCGGGCTCCGGTGTCACCCATTCTGAACGCAACGACACCTGGCGCGGTGGGCCCGTCCGCAAAAGTCACCCGATCGTGACCGGCGCCGACCCGGTGCACTACATCCAGATGTGGGTTCTTCCCGACGACCCCGACACGGAACCCGGCTACGAGCAGCTCGACGTCTCCGATGAGCTACGGCCCGGTTCGCTCGTCACGGTGGCCTCGGGTATGCCCGACTACGACTCGGCGATCCGGATCGCGAACAGTTCCGTCGCGTTCCATGTCGCCAGGCTCGATGCCGGCCAATCGGTGACGTTGCCCGACCTCCCCTGGGGTCATGTGTTCGTCGCGTCCGGATCGGCCCGACTCGAATCAATCGCCGACGACCTCGGTGCCGGAGACGCGGTCCGGATCACCGGAGGCGGCGGCGAACGGCTCACCGCCATCACCGCCACCGAGGTGCTCGTCTGGGAGATGCACCGCACTCTGGGCGGATGACCGAAGTCTCGCATCCGGCTTCGGAATTCGCCCGGGTTCAAACCCTTTACCGGTAAGTTCACATTGTGTCGGCGACGGCCCGTCGTCGCCTGCCATCGCGCCTTCGTGTTACATGTTCTCGGCTCCAGAAACGGGGGCACCAATATCGGGCATGAGGAGCAGATCATGGAGAGTGACAGCACCGGCGCCGAGCAGGCTGGACAGGTACTCGGCGGTGTGACGCAGGCTGCGGGCAGCTTCCGCTTCCTCATCGATCAACGGCAGTGGTTCTGGTCCGACGAGGTCGCCGCGATCCATGGTTACGGGCCCGGTGAGGTCACGCCGACCACGGAGTTGCTGCTTTCGCACAAGCACCCGGAGGATCGCCAGCGCGTCGAGCATGTGGTCAACGAACTGCTCGAAGGCAAGGCGTTCAGCAGCCGCCATCGCATCATCGATCGCGCCGGAAAGGTCCGCCACGTCCTCGTGATCGGCGACCGGATGACAGACCCATCCGGAAAGCTGATCGGCACCGAGGGTTTCTATGTGGACCTCACGGATGTCCACCAGTCAGAGTTGAAAGAAACGATGGACGCCGCGGTCAAGAACTTCGCGGCGTCCAGGGCGGTGATCGAGCAGGCCAAGGGCATGCTGATGCTCACCTACGGGATCTCGGCCGACCGGGCCTTCGAGGTACTGACCTGGCGCTCGCAGCAGACGAACACCAAGCTCCGCGAGTTGGCCCAGAACATCGTCGAGGCAGCCGAGGGCTCGGTTCCGATCGGCGACGAAACCCGGCGTTCGTTCGATCATTTGCTGCTCACCGCACACCAGGCCAAGGGGTCCTCGCTCAGCGGCGGCTGACGAACCGGTCCGGAGATGCCAGGATGGTCTGGTGACTTCATCAACCGAGACCGTTGACGCCACCGAATCGCCGGATCCCAGGTCGGGAATCGACCTGCGCTGGGTCGATGATTCCGTACGTCCTCAAGACGACCTGTTCGAACACGTGAACGGCGTGTGGCTGCGCGACCACGTGATCCCCGAGGACCGTGCCGTGGACGGGGCCTTCCATGTACTCCGTGATCGCGCCGAGGAGAACGTCCGCGACCTGATCACCGAATGCGCCGAGTCCTCGCCGGAACCCGGAACAGACGCCCGGAAGATCGGCGATCTGTACGCCAGCTTCATGGACGAAGAGCTGATCAACTCACTGGGCATCGAACCGATTCGCGCTGATCTCGCGGCGCTGGCGAACGCCGGCGACCGCACCGAACTCGCCCGCCTGATCGGCGCGCAGCAGCGCCGCGGCATCGGCGGACTCTTCGGCTACTACGTCGACACCGATGCCAAGCAGTCCGACCGCTACCTCATCCACATCACCCAGTCCGGACTCGGACTGCCCGACGAGTCGTATTACCGCGAAGAGAATCACGCCGAGTCGCTGGCCGCGTATCGCGAGCATGTGGCAAAGATGTTCGGGCTGGCCGGTTTCGACGATGCTCAGAGCGCGGCCGACACCGTGGTCGACCTCGAGACGGCGATCGCCGCCCAGCACTGGGATGTGGTCCGCCGCCGCGACGCCGATCTCACCTACAACCTGCGGACATTGGCCGAATTGAAATCCGAGGCAACCGGCGTCGACCTCGATGCCTGGACCGCGGGACTGAGCACGACGGCCGGGAAAACGTTCGGCGAAGTGGTTGTCGGGCAACCGTCGTTCATCTCCGGAGCCGCCGCACTGTTCGCCGAGCGCGATCTGAGTGACTGGAAGCTCTGGGCGCAATGGCGGCTGTTGCATTCGGCCGCGTCATACCTGTCCGACGAGTTCGTGGCCGAGAACTTCGAGTTCTACGGTAAGACCCTCACCGGCTCCGAGGTCATCCGTGACCGCTGGAAGCGTGGTGTCGGCCTGGTCGAACAGAGTCTCGGGTTCGCGGTCGGCAAACTGTATGTCGCCAAACACTTCCCACCGCAGGCGAAAGCCCGGATGGATGAGCTCATCGACAATCTGGTGAAAGCCTATCGCCGCAACATCACCGATCTGGAGTGGATGAGCCCCGAAACCCGCGAGAAGGCGCTCGTCAAACTCGAGAAGTTCACCCCCAAGATCGGCTACCCGGCCACGTGGCGGGACTACTCGTCGCTGACGATCGAACGTGGCGATCTGTTCGGAAACATCGCCCGCGCAAGCGCTTACGAGGAAGATCGGGAGTTCGCCAAGATCGGCGCACCGGTGGACCGCGACGAGTGGTTCATGACTCCCCAGACCGTCAACGCCTACTACAACCCGGGCATGAACGAGATCGTCTTCCCGGCCGCGATCCTGCAGCCACCGTTCTTCGACCCGGAAGCCGACGACGCTGCCAATTACGGCGGCATCGGTGCGGTCATCGGCCACGAAATCGGCCACGGCTTCGACGATCAGGGCGCCAAGTACGACGGCGACGGCAATCTGATCGACTGGTGGACCGACGCCGACCGTGACGAATTCGGCACGCGCACAGGCAAGCTCATCGCACAGTACGGTCGGTTCACGCCCAAGGGTCTCGACGAGAAGTACAAGGTCAACGGCGATTTCACCATCGGCGAGAACATCGGCGATCTCGGCGGACTCTCCATTTCACTCGTTGCCTATCAGATTGCGCTCGATGGAAAGGCTGCTCCGGAGATCGACGGACTCACCGGCCTGCAGCGCGTGTTCTACGGCTGGGCGCAGGTGTGGCGCACCAAAACCCGTGACGCGGAGGCGATCCGCCGGCTGTCCATCGATCCGCATTCACCGCCGGAGTTCCGCTGCAACGGCGTGATCAGCAACATCGATGCCTTCTATGAGGCCTTCGGTGTCGAGAACGAGGACGCCCTGTTCCTCACCGAGGCCGAACGCGTCCGGATCTGGTAACGCGCTCCCCCACCCCGATGATGTGCCCTTTTGGCGGCGTTGACCTGCGGGTTTGTTCGCCAAAAGGCCACATCATCGGGTTTAGGGAGCAGTGAAGTCCGTGAGCCCGTCGGTGGGATCGATGGTTCCACCGACGGTGTTCGAGACGATGACCGGCGCGCCCTTGGGCGCATTCTCGAAGAACCACCGGCCGTCGTCGGTGCTGACATTGATGCACCCACGCGAGACATCGGTGTTGCCCTGCTGCCCGACCGACCACGGCGCCGCGTGGAGGAAGATGCCGCTGTTCGACAGCCGGGCCGCGTACTCGACGTACGTGCGGTAGCCACCGGGAGAGTCGACGGGCACGCCGTACACCGACGAGTCCATGTACATGTCGGCGAAGCGCTCACCCACCGTGTAGGTGCCGTTGGGTGTGGGATTCTCGTTGGCGCCCATGGATATCGGGATGGTGCGCACACTCGCGCGGTCGACGGTCACCGTGAGCGTGTGGGTGTTGTCGTCGGCAGTTGCCACCCACTCGTCGCCGATGGTGAATGCCGAAGCGGCACTTCCGGCCCGCACGTCGACCTTGGTCCCGGCCGGCCAGAAGCCGGTTGGCTTCCACCGCAGTTCTTTGTTGCCCACCCAGCGGTAGTGACCCTCCACTTCGGGCTCGGTCGATACCCGGATCGCCTTCTCCGCAGTCGCCTTGTCGTCGATGGCCGCGGTGAACGAGATGATGACCGGCGCAGCAATACCCACGGTCTCCCCATCGTCGGGATCGAGAGTGGGAGTGGAGAAGTTGGCGCGCCCCAGCGGCGGCTGCGCGGACGGCTCGGCGTGTGCGGACACCGTCGTGGAAGCCGCCACCAGCGCACATCCCGCAGCGACAATCGACAGTTGCCTTCGTTGGCGGCTGGCGATCAGGCCGAACTGCATGCAATGTCCCCTTGGTGTCACTCGGACGCCCGGATATCCCCAACTTGCGCCGGGAACGATGACCGGCACCAGAATGCCCAACATACGTCAGAGCACAACCAATCACCACCGAGTTCCCCGATGGCGACGATGTCGATCGTCAGTCGCCTACTGACCTTCGAAATCCACAGCAAAACTGCCGTGGTCACCGACGATATCGGCCGCTCACCTCAGCGGGACAAGAAGTCGAGGACCGCGCCCTCGAAGGCCTTTTTGGCCTCGATCATCACCCAGTGCCCACATTTGGGGAACACATGTAGTTCGGCGTCGGGTATCAGTCGCATCGGGACCATGGCCATGTCCGGCGGGCTGACGCGGTCGTCGCGACCCCAGGTCAGCAAAGTCGGACAGCTCACCTTGTGCATCATCGACCAGTACGGCGGGGTGTCGGAGGCCGCCATGAACTGCTGCTGCATCTCGAATGCGGCCGAGCCGTACATCATCTGAGCGGTTTCCTGCGCGTCCGGGTTGATCGCCGCCTCCCAGCGCTCTTCGATCAATTCGTCGGTGATCAGGTCGCGGTTGTAGACCATCCCGGTCAGCCAACGGATCAGCTTTTCACGGTCCGGGGCATCGGTGAACTCCTGGAGCAACCGCAGCCCTTCACTCGGGCTCGGACTGAAGACGTTGGGCCCGACACCGCCGATGGTGACCAGCTTGCTCACCCGGTCGGGCTTCTTGATCGCCAGGTTGACGCCCACCACGCCGCCCATCGAGTTGCCGATGATCGGCGCAGACTCGATACCGAGGCCATCCATGAAGCGGATCACCGACGAACCGGCGGTCAGAACCGGATGCCCCTTGACCGGATCACTGACCCCGAATCCCGGGAACTCCAGGACGTAGCAATGGTGGCTTTCGGCAAAGACACCGATGTTGCCCCGATAGTTACGCCAACCGGTCACGCCCGGACCCGAGCCGTGGAGCAGGATCAGGGGCGGTCCGGAGCCCGCCTCGTGATAGCGCAGCACCCCGTTGTCGGTCTGCAGTTCTCGCTTGCTGTTCTCATACGTCACGTCCACCGAATCAGACTAGAACGTGTTCCAGTTTCATGTGCCGCTTGGGTGGATTTCCGCAGCAGTCGCTGTCAGCGAACGATCGACTGCTTGCAATTGTTCGACGTCGACGGACCGCAACACCGACATCGCCGACGACACCGCGAGTTCGCTGGCGGTGTCGATACTGGCGCCGGCGACGATCACTGCACGGTGCGCGACATCGAGGGTCATCCCGATCAGCATCGACGCCAGGACGTCGGCGCCCACGCCGACGGTCTGCCCACGAGCGGCGAAGGCGTCGCGGAGGCGTTGCGCGAGTTTGGGTTCCAGAGCCGCCGAGAACTGCCGTGCGGACTCCCGATGCTGGTCCCGGTTGGTCAGCAACACCCGGAATCCATCCGGATTGCGGCGGGCGTACTCGAACAACACCTCAACCGAGTACCGGGTGTGGTCGCCGTAGGTCATCTCGTCGCCCTCGTCGTAGGCCTTGAGCTTCCACCGGGTCAGTGTCTTCATCTCCCGGTCGAGAACCGCGTCGACGAGTGCATCCCGGGAACCGAAGTGGGCGTACAGGGTCACCCGGGAGGTACCGGCGCGGGCGGCGATCATGTCCATGGTCGCCCGCCCCGCGCCGACATCGGCGATCACCGCCAATGCGGCGTCGAGCAGTTCTACGTCTGTCGGCCGGTTCCGGGTACTACGACGGGTTTTGGGTACGGCCGCGGCCGAACGCGGTGTCTTCGACACAATCGGATCCTCCAGCGCGCATTCGCAGTTCGGTGTTACTCGGCAGCGGCCGCCACCTCGTCGTTCGGGCCGTCGACGCGACCGAAATACGCAGCTTCGACTTTCTCGCGCTGGGCACTGAGTTCGGAGGCAGGACCGGACAATGCCACCCGGCCATGGTGCAGCACGATCGCCGAGTCGGCAATCGCTAGAGCAAGGTCGATGTGCTGCTCCACCAATACGATCGCCATCTGCTGCTCATCGGCGATGTTGCGCAGGCGCGGCAACAGGTCCTTTACCGCGATCGGTGACAGCCCCAGACTGAGTTCGTCGATGAGCAGCACCTTGGGACGCGGCAGCAGGGCTTTGGCCAGTGCCAGCATCTGCTGTTCACCACCAGAGAGATTGCCGCACTTGCGGCCCCGCAGGCCCCTGAGCTTCGGGAAATACTCGAAGACGACGTCCACATCTGCGCCGCCCTTGCGGTGTGCCAGTCGCAGGTTGTCCGAGACCGACAGCTTGTGGAACACACCACGGTTGTCCGGGACCAGAGTGATGCCGCGCCGGGCATTGCGCTCGACTCGCTTGTCCAGCGGTTCACCGAGGGCCGTGATACTCCCCGACATCACCGGAATAGCACCCACCGCCGCCAACATCGTGGTCGTCTTCCCGGCCCCGTTGGGACCGAGCAGTGCCAGGATCTCCCCGGCGTGGACTTTGGCGTCGAGATCGCGGACGGCGGGCACCCCGCCGTACCCGACGGTAAGCCCCTCGATGACCAGGACCGGCGCTGTCGCAACAACTGTGCTCATCCGAGGTTCCCTTTCTGCAGTCCCACGCCGGGGGCGATGTCGAGTTCGACGTCGGCTTCCTCGACCTCGGCGCTGCCGAGATATGCCGAGATGACGGCGGGATCGTTACGGATGTCTTCGGGTTTGCCGGACGCGATGACCTTGCCGAAATCGAGGACGTATAGGCGATCGCACACCTCGAGAACCAATGACATGTCGTGATCGATCAGAAGCACGCCGATCCCGCTGCCCGAGATCCGCCGCAGTTCGTCACCAAATGCCTTGCTCTCGTGGGTGTCGAGTCCGGCCGCCGGTTCGTCGAGCAATACCAGGCGGGTACCCCCGACGAGCGCGCGGGCGACGCCCACCATCTTCTGCTGGCCCAGCGTCAGTTCGCCCGGCCGCCGATCTGCGACATCGGTGAGCCCAACGATCGCCAGCGCCTCCCCGATGGTCTTCGCGGGCGGTTTCGACCCGGTGAACACATCGGCGACCAAAGCCTTCAAACCCGGACGTTGTACTGCGACAGCGAGGTTTTCGGCCACGGTCAGGTCGACGAACAATTCGCCGGCCTGCCACGTACGCGCCATTCCGGCGCTGCGCCGGCGATGTGAACTCTGCTTCTCGATGTTGGACCCGGACAACAGGACTTCGCCGGTCGCCCTGGTGAACCCGGTGACGGCGTCGACAAACGTCGTCTTCCCGGCGCCGTTGGGCCCGATCAGTCCGACGATCTCGCCGGCCTCGACCGACAGGGTGATGTTGTCGTTGGCGACCACACCGCCGTATCGCACCGAGAGATCACGTGCCTGAAGTAGCGAGGTGGTGGATTCATCCGACATGAGAACTCGCTTTCGGTTCGGAGTTGTTGTTCGGCGGTGGTGGTGGCGGCGAAGATTCCGTCGCCGGCGATGTGCCGAACCTGGCCTTGATGTGTGCCACGGACTCCTGGACGGCACCGACGAGCCCGACAGGGTTGAGGACGGCCATCAGCAGCAGGCCACCGGCCGCGATCAGTTGGTAGTACTGCCCGAGATCGAGTGTCTGGGTGAGGAATACGTATCCCACGCCGAGCGGTCCGATGATGCCGGCGATGAATGCGCCCCACACCGACGTGATGCCGCCGACGTAGGTCATCGCCAGCAAGACCAGCCCGACCACCACGGTGAATGACGCCGCCGACAGTTGTCCACGGCTGTACCCGATGAGGCAACCACCAACGCCGGCCAGGAATGCCGATAATGCGAAGCCCAGCAATTTGGTTGCCGCGACGTTGATCCCGACCGAGGCCGCCGCGCGTTCGTTGGACCGGACCGCCAGAAACGCCCGGCCGGTGGATCCGGCCATGAACCGCATCACGATCAGCGTCAGGACGCCGACGACCACCAGCACCATCATCGAGAATGCGAACGTGGTCAGTTCCGTTCCCTGCCGTACCGACAGGTCCCAGCCGAGCAGCTTCGGATCCTTGATCAGGTTGCCCTCGAACGGTGTGATGGACGGATTGTTGAACAGGAAGCTCTGAATGGCCAGGGCTGCAGCCAAAGTCACCACCGCGAGCTGTGCACCCCGGATCCTCAGAGCCGGGATACCCACGACCACACCGACCGCGGTGGCGAACAGCGCCGAGATCAAGATGCTGAACGGGAACGGCACACCCCAGTTGGTGGTCACCTTCGACAACGCGAAGCCGGCGGTACCGGCAAACGCCATACTCGCCAGCGAGATCTGTCCCAGATAGCCGGTGAGCAAAACGAGAGACAATGCGATGAGCGACAGGATCATTGAGGTCACGATCCCGAAACGCCAACTGCCGGAGGTCAACAGGACGGCGATCACCACTGCGGCGATCACCGCGATAACCGGGATCGGCCGAATTCGGGGAATCGTCACCGCCGGCATCTTTGCCTCACCCAGCGAGCCGCGAGACGGGATCTTCCCACCGAGAAGGAACAGTGCGACCACCACGATGACGAAAGGAACAGCGTCACCCACACCGGTCTGCGCCCAGCTCGGCCACCAGTCGAGCGTGCTCGCCCACAGGATTACGGCCTGGAACGATCCCAGTACAAGGCCTGCGGCACAGGCGATCCCGAAGGACGTGAGCCGGCCGACCAGAGCCACCGCCAGCGCCGGGATGATGTAGAACGTGTAGCTCGCCGAGTCCAGGCCGATGGTGTACGCCCCGAGGACGACGATCAAACCCGATGCCGCACCGGTCATCACCCAGACGATCGCGGCAAGCCGGTCCGGGGAGAACCCCGCCAGCCGCGCGGCGAGTTCATCCTCCGAGCCGGCCCTCGTGGCGACACCGAGTGTGGTCAGCCGGAAGTAGGCCCAGAACAGCGCCGAGATGACGATCGCGGTGGCCGCCAGCAGCAGGTCACTGACGTTGATGACCGCACCGGCGAGTTCAAATGTCTTCTCCGGCAATACCGGCAGCGCCGTCAGCGAATCGGTTTCGAATCGTAGGGTCACCAGCGCCTGGATGAAGAGCATCAGACCGACAGATGCGACCACTTGTGCCAGCGCGGGGGCGCGCCGGAGTGGCCGGAAGATCAGAAGATGGGCCAACAGGCCCCAGATGGCCGCGGTGGCAACACCGATGATGATCGCCGGGATCATCGCCGTCGGATCATCCTCGCTGCCCAGCGAGATCTTGCCGATCGGCAGCACAAAGGTGCCATCGGTGCGCAGTGCGGCAACGACATACACCGCCCACAGGGCTATGGATCCCTGCGCGAAGTTGATGACCCCGGTCGCGGCGTAGATACCGACGAGAGACGATGCGAACACCGAATAGATCGCTCCGACAGACAGACCGAGGAAAACGAACTGAATAAATTGACTCATGAGACCGTGGTCACCTCACTCCCCTTATGGACTCGGATGCCCCTGACACTATGTGCGCGGGGTCAATTCGGGGGTGTACCGCACGACTGCTGTCGCGCAGCACACCCCCGAATCTGTAGTGCGTGTCTCTCCGCTACTAGCTGGCACCCGGAATCATGGCCAGCACCTGTGGGGCCGGCTGGATCAGACCGCCACCGATCGGCGCAGTCTTCTTGTCCGCGGTCACCTCGAAGACGAACATCTCCGTGGTGCAGTTGGGGCTTGTCGCCTTACCGCACCCGAGCACCGGTCCCAGCCAGCTCTGGTAGCCGTTGACGGCCTTCAGCGCGGCCAGCACGGTCGGTCCGGTGACCTCGGCCGGAGCCGCTGCACCCAGTGTTCTGGCGAAGTCGACGAAGGTGGCGAAGGTGCCATAGGCGTAAAAGCCTCCGTTGCCACCCTCATCGTCGACGTATTTGGCTGTGATATCGAGGTTTTCCTGCATCGCGGGCGGGGCCGCATCCTTGGACGGCGCCAACCAGATCGGCGAGTAGGTCTGCGATCCGACTGCTTGCGCACCCATCGTGTCGATGAACTCGGTGCACGCTGCCATGAACATGGTGTTCTTGAAGCCGACGCTTTGCAGCGACTGGGCGAGCTTGGTGCAGTTGGCGTCGGTCTGCGAGGTCATCAGGCCACCGACATCGGGGTTGGTCGAGTTGATGGTGGACGCCAATGCGGTGTAGTTCGGGTTGGTCGCCGAGTAGTAGACGCTGTTCACGTCGAGCCCGAGCTGTGCTCCGAGCGGCTTGAGGATGCGATCGAACGTCTGGTGCGCAGAGGCGACATCAACATTCGCGAGGGTCAGCGACGTCTTACCCTGCTGCTTCAGCGACTGCATGACACCGATGAGGAACGAAGCTTGCGGCGGCCCGAAGTACACCCTGTTGTCCGGTGAGGCGCCGGTGACCGAGTCGAACGGAATCTGCCCGACCAGTGGGATGTTGGCCGATTTCAGAATGGGCAGGGCCGCACTGGAAGCGGCGTCGTACCCGTCGATGACCGCGACCACGCCGGCCTGGACGAGCTGGTTGGCACAACCGATGGTCGATTCCGGGGCCGTGACGTCGACAGCGCAGTTGACGACCTCGAGTGGACGTCCGGCGACGCCGCCGATGGTGTTGTTGATGTAGTTGACAGCCGCCTTCTGTCCGGTCTCCACGCCCGGCTGGGTGATCGGCCCTTGCGAAGGATTCAGGAAGCCGACCTTGATCGGCGCACCGGTCGCCTTGGTACCGCTCTCCGAAGGAGCTGCACTGCTGTCACTGCCGGAGTCGCTGTCGTCGCTACAGGAGACGACGGAAAAGACACACACCGCTGCGATAAATGCAGCCGCCATCCGGCCGGTTCTCTTACGCATTTACTTGCCTTTCCCGGCGGCTTGTGGTCGCGATGGATATGCGCGGACAACATCGGTCAGCAGCGCTGAGACGATGTTCGGGCACACACTTGATCCCGGCCAGGCCCTCCGAGTTACACGGGGTTGCAACCGAATAGCGTCTTGCCATCCGTCGTGCCCAATCCGGGTGTGATCTGGGCCACTCGAAAACTAGCCCTTGCCTTACAGCCGTGTCAAGGTGCAGTTCGGGGCACTTTTCAATGGTGCATTCCGGCCCGGAATCGTCAGTCGAATGCATAGAATGCCGAGGTCAAAGCGCGTCTACCGACCGTTTTTATTAATTCGCTTTGCACACTAACCGTCGTAGGTCCAAGGGCCTACGCGAGTGAGCCAGACGGTCACATACCGCCCCCGGAATGAACCTGATGTCTGACTTGGCGTCTATATTTTGACAACAAGGTGCGTCAGACAAAGAACAGCGGAGTTGCGTGGGTGTGAAGCGGATAGGCGTGGTGGAGGACCACTCGTCGGTTGTGTTGGGCCTGAAGGCCATGCTGGCCGATCATCCCGGATTGGTGGTGGCGGCGGCCACCCCGACCGTGGCCGAACTTCTCGCCCTACGCACCGAATTGGATCTGGTCCTACTGGACCTTCGTCTGTCGGACGGATCATCGCCGACCTCCAATGTCGACGAACTCCGCGCCGCCGGCCTACAGGCACTCGTCTTCACCGGCGCCGAGAACCCCTACCTCGTTCGTCTTGCCGCGAAAGCCGGTGTGCTGGGCGTGGTTCGGAAGACCGAGCGCACCGAGGTGGTCGTCGCGGCGATCGCCGCCGCCGCCGACGGACGCCAGGTGGTGACCACCGAGTGGGCGGCTGCGATCGACGGCGACCCGGGGCTCCCCGATGTCGGTCTGAGTCCTCGTCAGCGCGACGTCCTGAGCCTGTACGCCTCCGGCGAGAAGGCCGATCGCGTCGCCCGGTTGACCGGTCTGACGCCGCATACGGTGAACGACTATCTGGCGCGTATCCGTGCCAAATACGCCGACGCCGGCCGCCCGGCCGGAACCAAGATCGAGCTGTACAAGCGTGCCGTGGAGGACGGGCTTCTTCCCATGCCCGAGGCACCGGAGCTATGAGTTTGCAAACGCTGCTCTGCCCGAACGACCTCGGAGGCGGGGAGAACACGACACGCCTCGCTCGAATGTTCGCCCGCTTCATCAGCGTCGGCTATCTCGTATACCTGGCCATCCTGCTTCCGTCCATCTTTATGCTGGCCCCCCTGATGAGTTGGTGGTGGACACCGGTCGCCGTCGCTCTGGTCTTCGGAACCGGACTGCTCCCCGGGGCATTGTCGTTTCGATCGGACCCGAAGCCGATGCGTGTCTGCAGCGGGATCGCGGCAGTGATGTTCCTGGTGGTGGCCGCGAGCTGGCCGTTGGCGTGGAACGGACCGCATATCGGCGCCGACGACGGGGTCTGGCTGGCATTCTTCCCCGGGGTGGCCAGTATCGCCGCGGTGATCGCGTGGCCGACCATATTGGTCTTCGGCCACCTGGTTATTGGCTGCGTGGTGGTCCAGGTGATCAACTATGTGGCCCGAGGCGAGACCGAGGTGGCGATGCTCGCCCCGGAGATCATGTTCGCGATCATGTTCTGCACCCTGTTCGTGGGCGGCGGTCTGATGGCGATGCGAACCGGGCGGCTACTCGATTCCACCACCGAGACAACACATGCCGCAGCCGCGGTGGCCGCGGCCGGGCACGCTCGCACGGTCGAACGCGAGCGATTCGACGCCCTCATCCACGACAGCGTGATGTCGACGTTCCTGATCGCATCCCGCGGCCAACCGCAGGACATCGTCGGTGCAATGGCAACAACCGCACTCGCCGAACTCGACAACATCCGCACCGAAGCTGTTCCGGATCAGCACTTCTCGGGTACTCAGGCGATTACACACCTTCGTGCAACGTCTGTCGAAGCCGACGACAAGGCACTGTTCCGCGTCACCGAGGGACCGGAGCAGGAGGTTGCGGACCTGCCCGCAGAGGTGGTCCGCACCATGGGGTCCGCACTGTCAGAGGCCTTGCGCAACAGCAGACTCCATGCCGGACCGAACACCACGCGAACCGTGGATGTCAATGTCACCGAGACCGGTTTGGGAGTTGTGGTGGCCGACGACGGACGAGGATTCGATCCCGATTCGGTTGCCCCGCATCGTCTCGGTGTCGCCGTCAGTATCCTGGGACGGTTGCGCAACCTTCCCGGCGGGACGGCCCACGTCGACAGCCGTCCGGGTGCCGGGACTCGCGTGTATCTGGGTTGGGACGCCCGATGATCGGCTCGTCGAACGCACTCGATGACCCCAACGAAATCCAGGATGCCGGTTCGCTGTTGGGGCTTCACACCGTGGCCGCGCAGATCCTCGTGTTCGCCTATGTCGTGACGTTTGCCGTTGTCAGCTGGACCGATCCGCCCCCAGGTGGATTCTGGTACCAGTTCGCGGCGTGGTTAGTGGTCAGCATCGGAGCGGTGGCACTGATCCTGATTCCCGGCGATCCCATGCCGTTGTCCGCAACCCTGGGTCTCACCGTCGTCGGACCGATTGCCATCAACCTGAACCTGGTCAAGACACCTCTGCCCCTCGAAGGGCACCTGCCGCTGTGGGCACTGGGTGCATCAACTGCCATCTACGCCTACATGTGTGTCCGCGGGCGCACACTGTGGGCGTGGATCGGGATGCTCACAACGCTGGCGAGTTGCATGGTCTGGACCTCGACGGCCGGTGAAGGCGCGTTGTACGGGCTCTCGATCTCGGTCATCAACCTCGCGCCACTGTTGATGGCCACGTTCTTCGCCTGGACGATTCGACCGGCGGCCACCAGTATTTTCGAGCTCCGAAGGCAGGGGACGCTACGAGTGGCGGCCGAGGCCGCCGGTGTCGCGATCCTCGAAGAACGCGATGCGCGGCTCGCAGAACTCGACGAACTCGCCCGGCCACTCCTCGAACAGATGGCGATGCCCCAGCCGCTCACCGAGGATGTCCGGCTGCGAGCCAAGCTCATCGAGGCGCGCCTGCGCGACTCGCTCCGCGCACCTGCGCTCGATACGCCCGAGATCGCAGCCGCCGCCCGGTTGGCCCGCACCCGTGGGGTCGATGTTGTGCTCCTCGACGATCACGGCCTCGACGACACACCCCCCGCGGTCTGCGCGAAGATCTACCGCGCCGTCACCGACGCCCTCGACCGAGCCGATACCGGGACCCTGACCATCCGGGTACTCCCACCACAGCGAGACACCCTGGTCACAGTCCTGCACAGCACACCCGACGCCGTCACCCGCCTCGAGTACGGACACACCGGCGAGGTCCTCGCGCCGCGACTGTAGGCGGCGCCGGGGGCACTACAATCTCTGCGTGTATTTCTCACGTTTTGTTGCCATCGGCGACAGTCAGACCGAAGGTATCGGTGACGGCGATGACGTCAGCGGCCACCGAGGATGGGCCGACCGCCTTGCCGAACAACTGTCGATGATCAATCCCCGGCTCCAGTACGCAAATCTCGCGGTCCGGGGACGGCGGACCCGGCAGATCCGCGATACGCAGCTCGAACCCGCGATCGCGTTGTCACCGGATCTGATCGCCGCGCCTCTCGGGATGAACGATGTGCTGTCGAACTCGATGCTCGACGACGTTCATCAGGATCTCGACCACATCTATTCACGGCTCGCCGCAACCTCGGCGACAGTCATCATCTCGACCTTTCCGAACATGGCCAAGACCGTGCCGATCGCCAAACGCCTCGAACCACGCCTGCTGGCACTGAACGCCATGATGCGCGAGTTCGCGACCACCTACGACTTCGTCCTGGTCGATCTGCACGCCGCGCCGGTATTGGTCGACACGCGTTCGTGGTCGATCGATCGACTGCACGCATCGCCGTTCGGCCATGAGCGGTTCGCGGCCGGCGCAGCGCATGCACTCGACCTCCCCGGCAGCGACCCCAACTGGGGTCGCGCTCTCGACCCCTTGGTCCCGATGTCCTTGGCACAGAAGTCGATCCGTGAGGCACAGTGGGCACGCGCGTTCCTCGTCCCGTGGATGATCCGGCGCTTCCGCGGGGTGTCGACAGGTGACGGGTTGAGTGCAAAACGTCCTGAGCTGACGCCCGTGAGACAACAGTCGACCTGAAAACCAAAACCGCGGCCCGGTTCCCCTTTCGGAGAACCGGGCCGCGGTCTGTGTTCAGCGAACCGAATCAGCTAGCTGTTCAGTATTTTTCGCCCTTGGCCGCTTTGTCGACCAGCGACTGCGGCGGCTCGAAGTGGCTGCCGTACTTGCTCGCCAGATCGCGGGCGCGATCGACGAAGCCCTGCAGTCCACCCTCGTACCCGTTGATGTACTGGATGACACCGCCGGTCCACGCGGGGAAGCCGATTCCGAAGATCGAGCCGATGTTGGCATCGGGCACGCTCGTCAGGACACCTTCGTCGAAGCACTTGACCGTCTCGATGGCCTCGGCGAAGAGCATGCGCTCTTTCATGTCCTCGAACGGGATCGTCTTCGAGCCCGAGTTGAACGATTCACGCAGGCCCGGCCAGATGCGGACGCGCTTGCCGTTTTCGTCGTACTCGTAGAAGCCCTTGCCGCCGGAACGGCCCGGACGACCGAGCTCGTCGACCATCTTGTCGACCACGGCCGAGGAGCCGTGCTCGGGGAGCGGCTTGCCCTCGTTGGCGAGCGCCTTCTCGGTCTCCTTGCGGATCTTCTGCGGGAGCGTCAGGGTCAGCTCGTCCATCAACTGCAGCGGCGGGGCCGGGTATCCGGCCTGCGAACCCGCCTGCTCGATGAACACCGGATCCACACCTTCACCGACGGCCGCGATGGCCTCGTTCACGAAGGTGCCGATGACCCGCGAGGTGAAGAATCCACGGCTGTCGTTGACGACGATCGGGGTCTTGCGGATCTGCAGTGTGTAGTCGATGACCTTGGCCAGGACAGCGTCAGAGGTCTTGGCGCCCTTGATGATCTCCACCAGCGGCATCTTGTCGACCGGCGAGAAGAAGTGGATTCCGATGAAGTCCTCGGACCGCTTCACGCCCTCGGCCAGGATGGTGATCGGCAGAGTCGAGGTGTTCGAGCCGAGCACCGCGTCGGGTTCGACGATGTCCTCGATCTCACCGAACACCTGCTTCTTGACCTCGACCGACTCGAAAGCGGCCTCGATCACCAGGTCGACACCCTTGAAGTCGGCCGCATCGGTGGTCGGGGTGATCCGGGCGAGCAATGCGTCGGACTTCTCCTTGGTGGTCTTGCCACGCGAGAGTGCCTTCTCCTCGAGCTTGATCGAATAGGCCTTGCCCTTTTCTGCGGCCTCGATGTTGATGTCCTTGAGGACAACCTCGATACCGGCCTTCGCCGAGACGTAGGCGATGGCGGCACCCATCATTCCGGCGCCGATGACACCGACCTTCTTGGCGGTGAACTTCTCGAAGCCCTCGGGGCGCGATCCGCCACCGTTGATGTAGTTGAGATCGAAGAAGAACGCCTTGATCATGTTCTGCGCGACCTGGCCGGTGACCAGCGAGACGAAGTAACGGGTCTCGATGATGTCAGCGGTGTCGACGTCGACGTATGCGCCTTCGACGGCGGCGGCCATGATGGCCCGCGGTGCGGGCATCGGAGCGCCCTTGATCTGCTGACGGAGCAGCGACGGGATGGCCGGCAGCAGCTGCGCCATGGCCGGGCTCGTCGGTGCGCCACCGGGGATCCGGTAGCCCTTCTTGTCCCACGGCTGTGCGGCTTCAGGATTGGCGGCGATCCAAGCCTTGGCGGCCGGCACGAGCTCGTCCACGGAGGAGACGACCTCGTCGACCAGACCGGTGTCCTTGGCCTTGGCAGCGTTGAAACGGTTGCCCTGCAACAGGACATTCATCAGAGCACTCTGGATACCGAGCAGACGCACGGTACGGGTGACGCCACCGCCGCCGGGCAGCAGGCCCAGAGTTGCTTCGGGCAGACCGATCTGGAGGCCCTTGACATCGGCTGCGATGCGGTAGTGGGTGTGCAACGCGATTTCGAGGCCGCCACCGAGTGCGGCACCGTTGATGGCCGAGACAACCGGCTTGCCCAGGGTCTCGAGGCGACGCAGTACAGCCTTGATTCCGTTGGTGTGGTTGCTGATCTGGGTTGCCAGCTCGACCTTGTCGACGCCGCTGCGGTCCGAGGTCATGTCCTTGAGGTCGCCACCGGCGAAGAAGGTCTTCTTCGCCGAGGTCAGGATGACACCGGTGATGCCGTCTTTTTCGGCCTCGAGCCGGTCGACGGTCGCAGCCATCGACGTGGTGTAGAGGTCGTTCATGGTGTTGGCGCCCTGGTTCGGGTCGTCCATGGTGAGTACAACGACGCCGTCGCTGTCCTGCTCCCAGCCGATCATGTTGTCAGTCATATCTTTTCAAGTTCTTTCGTCAAAGTGGGAAGATGCCTGTCGAGTAGGTGGCAGAGCCGACCGATGTCTCAGACACGCTCGATGATGGTCGCGATGCCCATGCCGCCGCCGATGCACAGCGTGACCAGGCCGTAGCGGCCACCGGTGCGCTCGAGCTCGTCGAGGCAGGTGCCCAGGATCATTGCGCCGGTGGCACCAAGGGGGTGACCCATGGCGATTGCGCCGCCGTTGACGTTGACCTTCTCGTGCGGGATCTTCAGGTCCTTCATCCACTTCATGACAACCGACGCGAACGCTTCGTTGAGCTCGAAGACGTCGATGTCGTCGACTGTCAGTCCGGCGCGCTTGAGGGCGAGTTCGGTGGCCGGGGTGGGGCCGGTGAGCATGATCGTGGGCTCACTGCCGATCTGAGCGGTGGCGACGATGCGGGCGCGCGGGGTCAGTCCGGCCTTCTTGCCTGCTGCTTCGCTACCGACCAGCACCACTGCGGCGCCATCGACGATGCCAGACGAGTTACCGCCGGTGTGAACGTGATTGATCTTTTCGACGGTGACGTACTTCTGGCGCGCGACGTCGTCGAAGCCACCCATGGCGGCCAGGCCCACAAACGCAGCCTTCAGCTGGCCAAGGCTCTCGACGGTGCTGCCGGGACGACGGTGCTCGTCGTGATCGAGCACGGTGACACCGTTGATGTCCTTGACCGGGACGACGGACTTGGCGAAGTATCCGGCCGACCAGGCCGCCTCGGCGCGACGCTGCGACTCGGCGGCGTAGGCGTCGACGTCCTCACGCGAGAAGCCCTCGAGGGTGGCGATCAGGTCGGCACCGATGCCCTGCGGAGCGATGTAGAGATCGAACATGGTGGTGGGGTCGGTGAAGATCGCGCCGCCGTCACTGCCCATCGGCACGCGGGACATGGATTCGACACCGCCGGCAATGACCAGGTCATCCCAGCCCGAGGCGACCTTCTGTGCCGCCAGGTTGGTGGCTTCCAGGCCGGATGCGCAGAAGCGGTTGACCTGGGTGCCGGGGACCGACTCCGGCAGACCGGCCAGAAGCGCTGCGGTCCGCGGAAGCACGCCGCCCTGCTCGCCGAGCGGCGACACGATGCCCAGGATCACGTCGTTGATGTCGGCGGTATCCATGTCGGGGAAACGAACCTTGAGTTCGTTGATCAGGCCGACCACGAGGTCGACGGGCTTGACGCTGTTCAGCGAGCCCTTCCGTTGCTTGCCACGAGGCGTACGAATGGCCTCGTAGATGTATGCATCAGTCACGCTGGGTTTCCTTTCAGATGAACTGCGCTGTCATTCGCGCCCGCCGATAACAATGACCAGGCTAACGCGCTGTAACTTATTTGACCATACCCCGTGTACAAACGCGCATTCAAGGGTCAATCCATGCGCTAGGGTTGATTCACAATGTCTCCACATCCCGATGTCGGATCCGGCCGGACCGCAAGTCGCACGCGCCGTCCTGCCGACCGCAAACGCCAACTGGTCGACCGCGCGGCCGAGCTGTTCCTCGACCGCGGGTACGACCATGTCTCGGTCACCGACATCGCCAAGGCCGCCGGGGTGACCGGGCCGTCGATCTATCGACACTTCGCCGACAAACAGGCCATCCTGTTCGCCGCGGTGATGGCCGGAGTCGAGGAGATCGAGACCTGCACCGACACCGCGCTCTCCCCCGCCGCCGACGGCGAGGTCCCGATCGACAAGGCGATCGAGAAGCTGTGCGCCCTCGGTGTCACCAACCCGAACGCGGCCGCGCTGTGGCGATGGTCGTCGGCTCACCTGTCGCCGGAGCAGAACGACGAGGTCGCGAGGCGTACCCGCAAGGTGCTGCACCGGTGGTCCGGCGCGGTCTTCGCACACCGAACCGGCCTGTCATCCCGCGACATCGACCAGCTCGCCTGGACCATCCTGAGTGTGAACGGCAGCGTTTCGGTACACCGGACACGCATCTCGACGTCCCGCGCGGTGGCCCGCTTGGTTGTCCTGGTCGGCCGCGTCGTGGAGCTGAGCCCGGGACTGGCCGCACCCATCGACCCGTTGCCCCGCGCGCTTGCCGAGCCGTCCGGACGGCGAGACGAGATCCTCGACGCCGCCGCTGAATTGTTCGCCCGGCGCGGATTCGCGACGGTCGGTGTCGACGAGATCGGTGAGGCCGTCGGAATCTCCGGACCCAGTGTCTACAACCACTTTCCGAGCAAACAGGCGATTCTGATCGGAATCAGCCAGCGCAGCGCCAATCGACTCGAGGCGAGCGCGATCGCCGCCTATTCGGTCGCGCAGGATCCGACCACACTGCTCGGCCTCCTGATCGACTCCTACGTTCAGGTCCTCACCGCAACCCCGGATCTGTCCGTCTCCTTCAACAGTCGCAGCGTGCTCGAGCACGTCGACAATGGCGATCTCATCACCTATCAGCGCCGGTACGTGGCACGCTGGGTGAACCTGGTCGAGCAGATCGAGACCGACCTTCCCAACCCGGAGGCCGCAGTGACCGTGCACGCAGCACTGACCATCGCCAACGACGCCATGCGATTGCGCCGGAACCGGGACCGCCCCGAGATGCCGGCGCTGCTGGCCTACCTCATGAAGGGCGTCCTCGGTCTTCCCCAGGTACCCGCGATCGCGGTCCGATCCGCGTCATGACCGAATCACCGAAGATCGCCGCTGCCGCCGGGATCACCGCCGACTCGATCGAGACGCAACTCCTCGGCGGTGAACGGCTTTTCACTCTGGAAGACATGTCCGCCGCGCTGAACATCTCGGAACAACATGCGCGCCGGATGTGGTCGGCCTTCGGCTTCACCATGGACTCCGCCGACGACAAACTGTTCACCGCCGATGATGTGCAGGCCTTGCAACTCGTCCATGACGTCGATGCGGATCGATCACCCGAGCTCGAGGTGGCCATGGCACGAACCCTCGGCCAGACGATCTCACGTCTGACCGACTGGGAGGCGCACAACATGGCCGAACGCATCCGGTCCACCGCCGAGCACGACAGGGACAGTATCGACTTGGCCGCCATGGTCAAGGCGATCTCACGGGTTCAGACACTCATCTGGCGACGACACCTGGCCTCCGCGTTGCAGAATGCCCTGGCCACCACCGACGGCGTGAACCGAACCCTCACAATCGGATTCGTCGATATCGTCGGCTACACGAGCCTGTCGCGCCAGATCGACATGAATGAACTCGACAAACTACTGGAGCGCTTCGAGACCAACGCCTATGAGGTGATCTCCTCGCGAGGTGGTCGGGTGGTGAAAACTCTGGGCGATGCGGTCATGTTCGAGGTCGAGGACCCGATCAAGGGTGCTGAGATCGGCATTGCGCTGCAACAACTTTCCGATGACCACGATCTGCCGCCGCTACGCGTGGGGATGGCTCTGGGAACCGTACTCACCCGTCTGGGCGATGTGTTCGGTGAGCCCGTCAACATCGCATCCCGACTGACAGGTTCGGCCCGCCCCGGCACCATCCTCGTCGACAGCACTCTGGCCTCTGCCGCCCAGGACGATCGATTCTTCTTCAAATCGATCGGACCGCTGAGTGTTCGTGGCTACAAACGACTCCGGGCCCGCACCCTGGAGTTGAACAAGAAGTCCGCCGACGCCGGCTGAACCCGGTTTGTGCTTCATGCCCCTTCGGCGGGGAGCAACGTCAACCCCATGTCATAGGTCACCTGGTAGCGGGCGATCTTGCCCTGAGCGTCGAGCTGCACCACCCCGACAAAGTCCCCCGCGGCGGTGTCGTTTTCGGTGACCAGGCCATACGCGAACTGCATATCGCCGTCTGTTGCGAACCGCAAAATATGATGCTCACGGTCGACCGGCGGACGTGCCCGCAGGTTTCCGAGCATCACCACACGGCCCTCGGCGTGCTTGACCCCAGTGGGAAGCACCAGAACCGCCTGAACATCTTCGGCCATCATCTCGACGGCATCTTCTAAGCGGCCGCTGTTGACGGCGATGTAGTAATCCTCGATTTCGGAACTCATACAGTGAATTTAGTTTTCAAAACGTTCTCTTGTCGAGTTCGCCGAGTGGGCCGACATTGACCCTAATTCATCTCAGGACAGCTAGAGTCAGCGGACACGTGTACATGTCTTACTGCAGGGGGCACTATGACCGCTGATACCGAGGTGCGTCGCGAAGGCCCACGCTCCAAGCGAACGCTCATCCTGTCGGTCGCGGTCGACCAGTTCGGCAAAGTCGGCTACGAAAACACCAAATGGGCATCGATCGCCGATGAGGTCGGCATCGGCCAAACCGCGCTCTACCACTACTTCGAGTCCAAAGCGCACTGCCTGTTGACGATCATGCGCCTCGAGCTCGCCGATACCGCCGACCGATTCACCACCGCGACGGCGGGTATTCCAGATCCTGCCGAAGCGCTCCGCGCAGCCGTCGCAGCGTCATTGAACGCCACGCCCACCGATGCATCTGCGCGGCGAATCCTGCAGAACCACATGGATTTGCTGGCCACCGAGCGCCACTCCGTCAAAGAAGAGGACGAACGCCTGCAGTCACGCCGGCTCGTCGGCGAGATCGAGCAGGACTGGGCCGACATGATCACACGCGGCATCAAATCCGGCGACTTCGTCGATTCCGACCCACATCTGCTGGCTCGTCTGGTGCTCGCCCTGGTCATCAGTGTCTGGCGATGGTACCGACCGGGCGGAAAGATCACGCTCGACGAGATCACCGCACTGGTCACCGACGCCGCATTGCGGGTCGTCCGCAAGTAGACCCGGCGCCGCGATCGTCCCCGGTAGTGGTGATCGAGGGCAGATTTCCCTCGGTCTGACCTGTCGGGACAGTTTTCAGGGGTTGCTCATTGCCGGTCTATTCCACGCCGATGGTGACTTCGGTCGACTTGATCAGCACGGTCGCGGGCTGTCCGGCTTCCAGACCGAGGTCGACCGCGGCATCTTTAGTGATCGATGAGGTGACCACCTGATCGCCGCCGTCGAGGCGGACCTTGACTGTGGCCATGACCGAGCCCAGGGTGACCTCGGTGATGACGCCGGTGAGCTGGTTGCGTGTTGAGAGCCGCATTGCTTCCTCCAGATTGTTGGGGTTTCCAGCA
This sequence comes from Williamsia faeni, assembly GCA_003202005.1. Lineage (GTDB taxonomy): Bacteria > Actinomycetota > Actinomycetes > Mycobacteriales > Mycobacteriaceae > Williamsia > Williamsia faeni. Next base: position 775,952 of record QJJF01000001.1, read on the forward strand.
ATGGTCAACCACTGCGGACCGGGCGCAAAATCTCTGCGTACCTGCGGCCGACACACGGGCCCACATACGCGGATGCGGCGGAGGCTGTCCACAACCGCCCTTGGTTACCACACCTGGCGAGGGCGGTACAGCGTGACCTCACTGGCCTTGATCACCAGATAGACCTCGTCGTCAGCCACCAGTCCGAGATCGGCGACGGCGGCCCACGTTATTGCCGCGGCAACCGTCTGTGGTCCCACCCCAGTGTCCACGCGGGCCAGATCACCCTGAGGAACTATTCGCGCGACAACCGCTTTCACCACATTGCGGGGGCTGCCCACCGGCGGTGTCCGGTAGATCGCCACCGCGGCTGGTGAAAACGCGGCCATGACGGGATCACCGACCGCCGGCCGGGTGTCGGTCAAACCGGTGATTCCGAAGGAGCCGGCATCGAGTGCGTCGCCATCCCACTGCCCGGCAACAAGATTGAGGCCGGCCAGCTGTGCAGCAAACTGATTTGCGGGGCTGGTGAGCAGCTCACGCACCGGACCCCGGTCGACGATCTTGCCGTCGCTCAAGATGATCGCCGAGTCGGCCAGCGTCACCGCGTCGGCGATGTCGTGGGTGACCAACAATGTCGTGCGGGCCCGATCGGCGAGAATACCTCGCAACAACACCCGGATACGTTGGGCCACATCGACATCGAGTGCACTGAATGGTTCGTCGAGGAGCAGGAGCGCCGGATCGGCTGCCAGTGCCCGGGCCAGGGACACGCGCTGCGCCTGGCCACCTGACAGCTGCGCGGGCTTGCGATCCGCCAGGTCGATGGCATCGACCGCTACCAGCCACCGCTCTGTTCGCGCCTTCACTTCGGCGCGGGGCAAGTGGGCTGCCGCCGGGGCGAACGCGACGTTCTGCCGGACGGTCAGGTGAGGGAAGAGCATGCCCTGTTGCGACAGCATCGCGACACCGCGTTTGTGCGGCGGGACAAACACTTTCGGTCCGATGAGTTGGCGTTCTCCGACAGCGAGCGAGCCGTCGGTGGGCTTCAGCAGACCGGCCAGCAGGTTCATCAACGTGCTCTTGCCGGCACCGTTGGGGCCCAGGATCGCCACCGTGGCCCCGGCCGGAACCGTCAGTTGCAGGTCCAGGAAGGGCACCTCACTGCGGAGTTCGGCGACCAGATCTCCGGTCATACCGCCATCACCTGTCGGGAATCTCGCAGGTGCACTGCGATGACCACCAGCAGGGCAACAAGCACCAGCACCATCGAGAGCGGCAATGCTTGTTCCGGTTCGCTGATCGATTCCACATAGATCGCCAACGGCGCGGTCTGGGTGACGCCCTGCAGGTTGCCGGCAAACGTGATCGTGGCCCCGAACTCACCGAGCGCACGCGCAAATGCCAGGACCATTCCGGAGAGCAGCGCCGGAAACACCAGCGGCATGGTCACTTTCCACAGGGTATGTGTCGGTGAGGCACCCAACGTGGCAGCGACCTGTTCGTACCGACCGCCGACGCTGCGCAGTGCGCCTTCGAGACTGATCACCAGAAAGGGAAGTGCCACAAAGGTTTGCGCCAGGATCACGGCGGTGGTGGAGAACGCGATGTCGATTCCGATCGCACTCAGATGTTCACCGACCAGACCGAACTTGCCGAAGGCATAGATCAATCCGATACCACCGACCACCGGCGGCAGCACCAGCGGCAACAACACGACCGCGCGCAACAACCGGACAACCACGCCCGTTCGGCGTGCGAAGACTATCGCCATCGGCACACCCAGCACTATGCACAGCACAGTGCTGACACCTGCAGTCTTCAAACTCAGCTTCAGTGCATCCCGGGATACGTCGGAGGTGATGTTCTCCCAGAAATCACTCCATGGTGTGTTGACCGCCAGCGCGATGAGCGGCAGCAGGACCAGGGCCACGCCGAACGCGGCCGGGATGTACAGCCAGGCCGGAACAGCTTTGAGCCCACTGGTTCTCAACTGGCGGGACCAAAGCCCATCGACCGCAGCAACGCCGCACCCTGCGGACCGAGCACCATGTCGACGAACTTCTGCGCGGCTTCTTTGTTCTCGCTCGCAGCCACTACCCCGATCGGGTACGTGTTCACCACTGCGGCGAACGCGGGATCGGAGATAGCGGTCACGGTGTCGCCGGCACCGGCTGCGTCCGTGACGTACACCAGTCCGGCGTCGGCCTGCTTGGTCTGAACCTTGGTGAGAACACCGGTCACCGCCGTCTCCTCACTGACGGGTTTGAAGTCGATTCCGGTGTTCTCTTCGACCTGCGCAGTGGCGTTGCCACACGGAACATCGACGGCGCAGATCACCGTACTCACATCCGGCTTGGTCAGATCGGCCAGACTCTGAATGTTCTTGGGGTTACCGGGCTGGGTCACGATGGTGAGCACATTGGTCGCGAAGATCTGCGGATCACTCACCGCGTCACCGAGTTTGGCCATGTTCTTCTCATCCGCGGTGGCGATCACGTCCGCAGGCGCACCCTGCTGGATCTGTGTGACAAGGGCCGAAGATCCGTCGAAGCTGAACTTCACCTCGATGTCCGGGTTGTCCTGGGAGAACTCCTCCGCCAAAGCGGTGAAGCTGTTCTTGAGCGACGCCGCGGCGAAGACGGTGAGCGTGACCTTCTCGGTGCCGGACGCGCTGGTACCACCGGTGTCATCGTCGTTCGACGAGCACCCCACCAGAAGCAGCGTCGCCGACAGCAGCAGAGCGAGGACAGCGATGATCCTGGACTTCATTCGAAAGGCCTCGTTTCGACGATGACGTTCGTGGCTTTGACGACGGCCGTTGCCACCGAACCGGGTTTGAGATCGAGTTCGCGCACCGCGTCGGTACTCATCAGTGAGGTGACCTCGAAAGGGCCACACTGCATCGTCACCTGGCTCATCACCGGATCCGACTTCACCTCGGTCACCAGACCGACAAAGCGGTTGCGGGCCGAGCGTGCGACGGGTGCGTCGGATGATGAGACCACCGGCGCCCGCTGGCTTGCGAGCCTGGCCAGTTCGGCACCGTCGACGACCTGGCGGCCACTCGCATCGGTATGGGCAGACAGCTCAGCCGAGGCGATCAGCCGCCGAACGGTGTCGTCGCTGATGCCCAGGAGTTCTGCGGCTTGGCGGATTCGCAGGTCGGTCACCCGTTGAGATTCGTCCGCTGATGCGGATCTGTCAAGCCGATATCACCGCAAGTGCGGACGGATCTGGCCAACACAATCGTTCCGGAGCACGCTGGTCCATGTCCGTGAGGCCCTCGCGCCGCCTGCCAGGAGGAGACCAACGCAATGCCTGCCATCGACTCACAACCCGACGGCGCTCCCGTCTGGTTCGACCTGTCCAGCTCCGACCCGGCTGCCGCCGCGAAGTTCTACGGAGACCTGTTCGGCTGGGGCCAGTACGAACTGCCGGTGGAGTTCGGCGGCTACTCGTACTTCACGTACGAGGGCAAAATGGTCGCGGGACTGGGCCCCAAACCCCCGGGTGAGGAAATTCCCGATATCTGGTGCACGTACTTCCAGACGTCGGACATCGAGAAGTCCGTGACGCAGGTAGCCGCAGCAGGCGGTTCGGTACTCGCCGGACCGATGGACATCCCCCTACAGGGATTCATGGCCTTCGCGACAGACCGTGCCGGCGCGGTGTTCGGGCTCTGGCAACCGCGCGAGCACCGGGGCTTCGGGATCTTCATGGAACCCAGCGCCCCCTGCTACTTCGAACTTCAGACCACCGACTACCCCGCCGCTCTCGAGTTCTATCGTGATGTCCTCGGCAATCCGGTGATCACCGTCGCCGACACCGACGACTTCCGCTACAGCCAACTGGCCCAACAAGACCTGGAGGCCGGCGAACGTCATGCCGGCATCGTGGATGCGTCGAAGGACCTGCCGCCCGAGGTGCCCTCGCACTGGTCCGTCTACATCGGAGTCGAAAGTGCGGACGCCACAGCTGCCAAGGCCACCGAACTCGGCGGCACCGTGGTCCAGGCTCCTGAAGACACTCCGCATGGACGCATCGCCACACTCGGTGACCCCTGGGGAGCAACGATCAAGCTCTATCAGCTCAAGGTGTGAGACTCGCTCTGGCCTCGATGAGTTTTCACGCGCACCCTGGTCTATGCCTGTGAAGCTTTAATCGCCGCCCGGAGGAGACCATCACCATGCCCACCATCGACTCACACCCCGACAGCGTTCCCGTCTGGTTCGACCTGTCCAGCTCAGAGCCCGTTGCCGCCGCGAAGTTCTATGGAGACCTGTTCAACTGGGACTGCACCGAACCCAACGAGGAGTTCGGCGGGTACGCAACGTTCAGCTATCAGGACAAGCGCATCGCCGGCATCGGTCCGAAGATGGCTCCGGATACACCGGACTACTGGGGGATGTACTTCCAGACTTCCGACATCGACGCCTCCGTCAAAAAGGTTTCCGAAGCCGGCGGGAGCATTCTCGTCGAATCGATGGAGATCCCCGAGCTGGGAAAGATGGCCATCGTCACCGACCGTGGCAGCAACCCCGACACCTCGCCGGGCCTCAATCCCCACGGAGCGGTATTCGGCTTCTGGGAACCCCAATCCCACAAGGGCTTTCAGCTCTATAACGAAGTCAGCGCACCCTGCTACTTCGAATTGCAGACCACCGACCACGCCGCGGCGGTGGACTTCTACGGCCAGGTTCTGGACAGTCCGGTGGTGACGGTCAGTGATACCGACGAGTTCCGCTACAGCCAATTGGCCCAACAGGGCCAGGGGCCCGGCGAAGGGCACGCCGGGATCATGGACGCGTCGGGCTACCTGCCACCGGAGGTGCCATCACATTGGGCCATCTACATCGGAGTCGAAAGTGCGGACGCCACCGCCGCCAAGGCCACCGAACTCGGTGGCACAGTGGTCCAGGCTCCCGAAGACACCCCATATGGACGCCTCGCCACCATCAGCGATCCCTGGGGCGCGATGATCAAACTCCATCAAGTTGCCGAATCGTGATCACCCCGAACTGACTGCACCCGCCGGAATTCCGGCCTCCACGACGACATTTCGAATGGGCGGAGCCACCCGATCCTTGACTTCAAGCGCACTTGAAGTCGCAGGATCGGGGGCAACGCTCTGCACCCAAAGCGACTGAAGGGGAATCCAAGTGTCCGTACTTGGCAGCAAATCCATCGGGATCGGCAAAAAAATCACTGGCACCGCGTCAGACCACGTCGCTACCGTTGCACCCATGACTTCCACCGCCATCGCCACCGATTACGCCGTCGAGGCCATCGACCTGGTCAAAGAGTTCGATGGTGTCCGGGCCGTCGACGGAGTGAGCTTCCAGGTTCCGCCGGGCTCGGTTCTGGGCCTGCTCGGTCCCAACGGGGCCGGCAAAACCACTGTGGTCCGCATGATGACCACGCTGAGCAAACCCACCTCGGGCACCGCGAAGATCGCGGGCTACGACGTAACAGAACACCCCGACCTGGTACGCAGCAATATGGGCCTGACCGGGCAGGCCGCCACGGTCGACGAACTGCTGACCGGCCGGGAGAACCTGTGGATGATCGGGAATCTGTACGGACTCCCCCGCAAGCAGGTGCGCTCATCCGGCGATGCGCTTCTCGAGCAGTTCTCGCTGACGGACGCCGCTGATCGTGTGGTCAAGACATACTCGGGCGGTATGCGTCGCCGGCTTGATCTGGCGGTCAGCCTCCTGGCATCCCCACCCGTCCTGTTCCTCGACGAACCGACCACCGGCCTCGACCCGAGGAGCCGGCAGGAACTCTGGGATGTGCTGCGATCGCTGGTCAACAACGGCACCACCCTGCTGCTCACCACGCAATACCTCGAAGAAGCCGACCAACTCGCCGACGACATCGTCGTCATCGACAAGGGCAAGATCATCGCCGCCGGCACGCCGCTGCAACTCAAGGAACAGTCCGGCAAGGCAAGTCTGGTCATCACGGTGTCGTTGTCCGACGACCTCCCCGAGGCGACGAGGCTGCTGCGAGAGAACAGTGGCGAGGTCTTTGTCGACGAATCGGCACGCCAGCTCTCCGCGAGCGCCAACGGGATTCACGACCTGACCAAGATTGCCGGAATCTTCGAACGCAGTGAGATCGAGGTCGACGACATCGGACTCACCCGCCCCAGCCTGGACGACGTCTTCCTCTCGCTCACCGGACACCGCGCAGAAGACGCCGACGACGAGGAGAACAACTCATGACCACAACTGCCTCTGGTACCAGAGCCAAACCAACGCCGTCCACCTTCACCGCCGGCAAACCGGATCTGCTCCGGGAATCACTGGTGATGGTGCGGCGCAATCTGATTCACACCAAACGGCAGCCCGAGATGTTGTCGGACGTGACCATACAGCCGATCATGTTCGTGCTGCTGTTCGCGTATGTGTTCGGTGCGTCCATCAACCCCGGGTCAGGTTTCGACTACAAAGAGTGGTTGCTGCCCGGGATCATGGGCCAGACGATCGCGTTCTCCGCGTTCATCGTTGCGCTGGGCCTGACAAACGACCTGGAGAAGGGCATCATCGACCGATTCCGGTCGCTGCCGATGGCAAAGTCGTCGGTGCTCGTCGGCAGATCGGTGGCCGGATTGATCCACTCATCGATCGGCATCGTGGTCATGGCGCTCACCGGTTTGCTGATCGGGTGGCGCATCCACGAAGGATTTGCGAAGGCGGTTCTCGCGTTTGCCCTGGTCCTGATGTTCGGGTTCGCGATGGTCTGGTTCGGCATCCTCATCGGTTCGATCATGAAATCACCGGAAGCCGTCAATGGCGTCATGTTCACCCTGCTGTTCCCGCTCACATTCCTGTCGAACGCCTTTGTGCCCACGGCACCGATGCCCGGCTGGTTGCAGACGGTCGCAGAATGGAACCCGATTTCGTCGCTGGTTCAGTCGATGCGTGTGCTCTGGGGTAACGGCCCGGCCGCGCCGGCAGATGCGCCATGGCCTCTGCAGAACCCGGAGCTCTCGACGGTGTTGTGGTCGATCGCGCTGACGCTGATCTTCGCCCCATTCGCCCTGCGCGCCTACCACAACCGCACCACCGACTGACCGTCCCGACGACCCGTCGAACTCATCTCTCGCCGACCGTGCCAATCCGTCGAGCGTGCCAAAACTACCGTCGAGCGTGCCCCAATTACCGTTGACCGTGCCAAAGATGTTGGCGCACCGGTAGTTTCGGCACGCTCGGCGGTTTTTTGGGCACGCTCGACGGCGGTTTGGGCACGCTCGGCGGCGGTTTGGGCCCGCTCGGCGGCGGTTTGGGCCCGCTCGGCGGAGGGTCTAGGCAGTACGGGCGAGGGCCTCGATGGGATCGCTGTAGATCGCATCGAGTGAGACCGCACCGGCGGCCTGTTGCTGAACCGTTGCGCCGGAACGGGACACGCGAACGTCGCGTCGCGGGGCGACAGAGGTTTCGCGGACCGCCTGGGCGACCATCGGAAGGGTCGACGGCGCATCGGTGAATGCCTGGCCACCGAGAACGATGTGATCGGGATTGAAGATGTCGCCGATCAGACCGACCGCACGACCCAGGATCACCGCACGTTCGGCCAGGATTGCCCGGGCGACATCATTGCCCTCGGCCGCCAGTTGGTGCACCTCGTCGACGTTGTCGATCGCAAGGCCGGCCGCAATCGCGGCATCCACGATGCCGGTGTCACTGACCGTCGACTCGAGCTGTCCGGTTCCGGTCGGATCGAGCAGTTCGGTCTTGCCGACCGGGAAGTGTCCGATCTCCGGGGGTCCACCGGCCGGGGTGTAAACGCTGCCGCCGACGGTGAATGCGATACCCACCGATTCACGGGCGTAGAAGTAGACGAAGCTGCCACCCTCTTTTGCCGGGTCGACCAGCAGTTCGGCCTGGGGGTTGAGCAGCAGTTCGGCGGCGGCCATGGCTTCGACGTGGGAGGCCACCGAGATCGGGAGTCCGATGACCGACGCGAGCACCTCGCCGACCGGTGCGGAATCCCACGCCAATCGCGGATGGGTGTTGCGTCCGGCCTTGTCGACCCGACCGGCCAGCGCGACGCCTGTCCACAGCATCTTCTTGTTCGGCCAGCGCGACAGGAATCGCTTGGCACTCAGACCGATCGACGTCAGGGTCTGCTCCGGCGTATCGGCAACCGGTGTCGGGATCTGAATGGCACCGACAACACGGTGGAAGAGGTCGTGGGTGGTGATCGACGTGACCTTGAGGCCGATATGGATGCCCACGGTCAGGAAGTCTGCGGAGTTCAGTTCGAACGGCAGACGAGGGCGGCCGATTGCACCGGCCGGAGCCAGATCGGCTCGTTCGCGCAACAGACCGGCCTTGAGAAGTGCGCTGACCTGCCGGTTCACTGTCGAGATGCTGAGCCCCGAAGCGCTTGACGCCGCATCGCGGAACACCGGTCCGTGCAGACGCGCAGCCCGCAACACAACTGCTGCCGGCTTGGTCGACAGATGTAGCTGCGGGTTCGCGATGTGAATCTTGGCTGCCTTCTTCGGGCCGGGAACACCCTGCGGACGGGCAGGGCGACCGGGCGCGGTGACGCGAGAGCCGACGAGGGGTCGCGAACCGCTGCGCTCGGACGGGCGGACGGGGGTAGAGCGGGTGTCGGTGGAGCCAGAAGTGATGCGGTGATCAAGTGTTGCAGTCATCGGAAGTCCTCGTCGAATGATCGCGCCAAAAACCCCATGGTTTCGGTGCGAAGTTTTGTTGATGCGGAAAATGCCGCGAGCGCGGCGAGATCAGATCAGGACATTCGACAACAGAGGACGCGAGCGAGTGGCAGACGACATCCCAGCGCGGTGATCACATAGGTGACCTCCGGGATGTGGTGACCGGTGCTCGACATAGGCAAAAACATATCAGCGACGCGACCCGGCTGCCAACAATCCGCCTGGCGGCCGCACGTGATGTGAACCGGATGCGGCAGCGAAGCCAACACCCGTCGAAGACCGGTTCACCGGCGACAATAGACCCGGCGCCCTCCCGCTCGTCGACTTGGAATCACAGCGAACGAAATTGTGGAAAGGGATCGAGGCCGCGGCCCACACTGGGCTTCGATCCTCGTTTCCAACAGAAAGGCACGTGACGTGTCCCTGCATTTCCACTGGTTCCTGCCGACGTACGGCGACTCCCGGAATCTGATGGCAGGTGGTCACGGTTCGGACATGTCAGGCGATCGTCCGGCGACGCTGCGTTATCTGAAGCAACTGGCCGGCGCTGCCGAGGTCAATGGCTTCGAAGCCGTCCTCACACCTACCGGCATGTGGTGCGAGGACGCCTGGTTGTCGACGGCGATGCTCCTGGAGACCACCGACACCCTCAAGTTCCTGGTGGCGATGCGCCCGGGTCTGACCAGCCCGACGCTGGCGGCACAGATGGCAGCCACCTACCAGTGGCAGTCCCAGGGACGACTCCTCCTCAATGTCGTGACCGGTGGCGAATCCTCTGAGCAGCGCGCATTCGGCGACTTCCTCTCGAAAGACGCCCGCTACGAACGGTGCGGCGAGTACCTCGACATCGTCCGGCGTCTGTGGACCCAGGAAGGGCCGGTCGACTTCACCGGCAGGCACCTGCGGGTGCAGGGTGCCCAGCTCGCCCGTCGGCCCGATCCGTTGCCCCCGGTCTTCTTCGGCGGGTCCTCGGCGGCGGCCGGCGCCGTTGCCTCGAAGTTCGCCGACACCTATCTGACCTGGGGCGAGAAGCCCGACGCCGTCGCCGCCAAGCTCGACTGGATCCGCGGGCTGGCCGCTGCCGAAGGGCGCGAACTGACATACGGGATCCGGCTGCATGTCATCTCCCGCGACACCTCCGAGCAGGCGTGGGCAGAAGCCGACCGACTGCTCGGCGCGCTCGATCCAGCGGTGGTAGCCGGCGCTCAGCAGAACCTCGCGCAGTCCGAGTCCGAGGGACAGAAGCGGATGCTCGAACTCCACGGTGGCGGAGCCGCTTTCAACGCCGAAACCGGTGCCCGGTCATTGGAGATCTACCCCAACCTGTGGTCCGGCGTGGGCCTGGTCCGCGGTGGTGCCGGAACCGCACTCGTCGGATCCCACGAGGAGGTCGCCGACCGGATCGCGGAATACGCCGCCCTGGGCCTCGACCACTTCATCCTCTCGGGTTACCCGCATGTCGAGGAGGCCTACCACTTCGGTGAGGGCGTTCGTCCCCGGCTGATCAAGCGCGGATTGCTCGACGCCGACGATCACGCACCCGAACCGGTTCGTGGAGCATTCCTGACCTCGTACGAGCCCGCCAGCGCCTCCTGACAACCCGGCCTCAACAACTTCTGGAGAATCCATGACCACCGAAAAGATTGCCGATCAGATCAAATTCGCCTACTGGGTGCCCAACGTCAGTGGCGGCCTGGTCACCAGCGACATCGAACAGCGCACCGGCTGGGACTTCGAATACAACAAGAAGCTGGCCCGGACGGCGGAGAACAACGGCTTCGAGTACGCCCTGTCCCAGGTGCGGTACATGGCCTCCTACGGCGCCGAGTTCCAGCACGAGTCAACAGCTTTCAGCCTCGCACTCCTGGGAGCCACGGAGAAGCTGAAGGTCATCGCGGCCATCCACCCCGGACTCTGGCATCCCGCGGTACTCGCGAAGTTCGGTGCCACCGCCGACCACCTGTCCAACGGACGCTTTGCGATCAATGTGGTGTCCGGCTGGTTTTCCGGCGAGTTCAAAGCCCTCGGTGAACCGTGGCTCGAGCACGACGAGCGTTACCGTCGCAGCGCCGAGTTCCTCGAGGTGATCCGGAAGATCTGGACCGAGGACAACGTCGAATACGCCGGCGACTTCTACCGGATCCGCGACTTCACCCTCAAGCCGAAGCCGCTCAATACCCCGGAGCGCCCGAATCCTGAACTGTTCCAGGGTGGTAACTCCACCGCGGCCCGCAACAACGGTGGCCGCTACGCCGACTGGTACTTCTCCAACGGCAAGGACTTCGACGGCGTCACCGAGCAGGTGGAGGACCTGCGGGCCGTCGCACGAGCGCACAGCCGTGAGGTCAAGTTCGGACTCAACGGATTCATCATCGCCCGCGACACCGAGGCCGAGGCACACGACACCCTCCGCGAGATCATCTCGAAGGCCAATCGTCCTGCGGTGGAAGGCTTCCGCGACGCGGTACAGCAGGCGGGTGCGTCGACCTCCGACAAGAAGGGCATGTGGGCCAACTCCTCATTCGAGGACCTCGTCCAGTACAACGACGGCTTCAAGACCAAGCTCATCGGCACCCCTGAGCAGGTCGCCGAACGGATCGTCGCCTACAAGCGACTCGGAGTCGACCTGGTTCTCGGCGGCTTCCTGCACTTCCAGGAAGAGATCGAGTACTTCGGAGCCAAGGTGCTCCCGCTGGTTCGTGAGATCGAGGCGGCCGACAAAGCCGCAGGTGTCAGCGCGTCGTGAGCAGCACCGCAATCGCGACCCGGATCGACTCTGCGGAACAAGCACTTTCGACCGCACGCACCCTGGCGGCACACTTCGCCACCGGGGCGGTAGCACGCGATCGCGACCGCAAACTCCCGTACCGCGAGCTCGACGAGCTCTCCGCCAGCGGTCTGCTGGCGATCACCGTGCCGGCTCAGTACGGCGGCGCCGACCTGGCCCCGAGCGTCGTTGCCGAGGTCTTCCGGATCCTGGCCGCGGCCGATCCGAACATCGCGCAGATCCCCCACAGCCACTTTGTGTACCTGAATCTGTTGCGGCTGGCCGGGACTCCGACACAGCAACGGGATCTGTTCTCGGATGTTCTCGGCGGCGGTCGTATCGCCAACGCGCAGTCCGAGCGCGGTGGCAAGACCATTGCCGCCATCTCCACAACCATCAAGCCCGAATCGGGGAATCTGCGGCTCGACGGTTCGAAGTTCTACTGTACGGGTTCCCTGTACGCCCATACTCTGGCGGTACTCGCCCGACTTGAGGATCCGTCCGGTGAATCAGGTTTGGAGCCAGGCGAATATGTGGCGTTCATACCGGCTGACATCGCCGGCGTCCGCATCGTCGACGACTGGAACGGCCTCGGGCAGCGCACCACCGGCAGCGGGACAATCTCGTTCGAGGCGGTCACCGTACATCCGAAGCAACTGGTGGCGCGGGCCAAGGCGATCAACGCACCGGCGGGCTACGGCGCCTTCGCCCAGTTGCTGCACGTTGCCATCGACGTCGGCATCGCAGCCGGCGCCCTGCGCGCCGCAACCGGATTCGCCCGCACGAAGAGCCGTCCGTGGTTCGAGGCCGCTGTCGATCGGGCCATCGATGATCCACTGCTGATCCAGCGTTTCGGTGAACTCGCCGTCGAGGTCCGGACCGCCGAGGCAACACTGGTCGCTGCCGGAAACGCCGTCGACGCCACGTTCTCGTCGACACCGGCCGACACGACGGAGCGTGCGGCGGAAGCCTCGATCGCGGTCGCGACGGCCAAGATCGTTGCCGACCGGGCCGCCAACGAGGTGTCGTCGGCGCTGTTCGAGGTGTCGGGAACACGCAGCGCCGCCGCTGATCTCGGACTCGATCACTTCTGGCGCAATGCCCGCACCCACACCCTGCACGATCCGGTGCGCTGGAAGTATCAGCACATCGGGCGGGCTCTGCTCCACGATGCGCCACCGCCGTTGCACGGCGTCATCTGAGGTCAGATCAGGAGTCTGAGTCCTCGGGTTTGTCGAATGTCACAGTGACCTGCTCGAACCCCTTGAGCCGCTGAGCTTTCGCCTGCCTGGTGTAGGTCTTTCGATCTCCACGGGTGAGGTCGACCTTGTCTGTGAAGGGGGTCAGCAAGGCGCGCGGATACAGCCGGTGTTTACGCACCACGTTTATCTCGCCGGATATGACGATGGCGGTCGCCGCCAGGTAGAAGTACGCGAGCAGACCCAGGACCACCGCGAAAACACTGTTGGTGGTGCTGGCGTTCTTGACCACGACGTTCACGTAGACCGTTCCGAATGTCTGCAACAGCTGCCACACCACGCCCATGACAACCGCGCCGGGCAACACATCGCGATAACCCACCCTCTCGGAAGTCGTACTCAGCCGGAATGCAACGGCGAAGATCGCCGAGTTCACCATCACCACAGTGATCGCCACCCCGGTGCCCTGCGACAGGTTCAGTGGGCCCGCCAGACCGCCGACGGTCGACAGCACCGTCGTCGCGATCAGCGCCAGGGCGATGAGGATGAGCAGCACCAGACTGCGCAGACGCGACAGGATCGGATTGGGCCGGCTGTTCCGCGGTACCTGCCAGGCCGTGTTCATCGCGTTCTGGGTGGCCTGACCGATGCCGGAAGCGCCATAGAGCGCACCCAGCACACCGATGACGATGGCAGGGGTACCGCCGCTCAATTCCTGCGGTGTCCCGAGCTGGTCGCCGATGACCGGGAACTGGCTCAGCGCCGAATCGATCACGGTCTTCTGTAGTTCGGGATCGCCATCCAGGACGATCCCGACGGTGGTGACCAACAGCAGCAAAATGGGGAACATCGACAAAAACGCGTAGTACGTGATCAGGACCGAGAGATATCCACCTTGATCATCGACGAATTTGTAGATTACCCCGATCCAGAACCCCAGGATCGGGTGCCGCCTCTGCAGCTTGTCCAGACGCTCGATCATCACAGCACCCCAGTCCTACGTGACGCCGTTTCGAAGATTCGTGCGCTGGCGGACAACGCTACCCGAGAGCACTACTCCAGCCGGTCCAGTAGAGACCGTGCGTCGTGTGGCGCACGCACTTTGGCGTCGTTGTCGAAGTAGACATACACGTCGGCACCGCGGGCGCGCTCGGAGAAGCGCGATGCCCACCGGTCGAGGGCGTCATCGGTGTATCCACTGGTGTAGAGCTCGTGATCGCCGTGGAGCCGGGCATATACGAAATCGGCGGTCACCTCATCGATGACCGGGAACTTACCCGCCGAATCAGCGAGAACCAGGGCGATCCCCTTCTCCCGCAACAGCTCCGGTACCTCCGGGTTGTCAAAACTCGGATGACGCACCTCCATCGCGTGCCGGAGCGGTCGATCGGCATCCGTGGTGGTCCAGGCCCGCCCGGCGACATGGTCGCTGTGGCCCTCGGACATGGCTGCGGCCTGGGCGGTGGTCCGCGGCAGCAGGTCGGCAAACGCCGCAACGGCTTCGGGATCGAAGGGCAGATTCGGGGGCAGCTGCCAGAGCATCGGCCCCAGCTTGGGCCCGAGCGCCAAGACCCCCGAGGCCAGGAACGTCGCAAGCGGTTCGTCGACGCCGACCAGGCGCTTCATATGCGTGATGAACCGGGGCCCCTTGACGGAGAACACGAAGTCGTCGGGAACCTGCTGCGCCCACTTCTGATAGCTCGTCGGACGTTGCAGCGCGTAGAAGGAACCGTTGATCTCGACCGAGTTGAGGGTGCGGGACAGATACTCCAGCTCGCGACGCTGCGCCAGGCCAGGTGGATAGAACGCACCTCGCCAGGGGGGATAGACCCACCCGGAAGTCCCGACTCGAATCACTTCTCAACATGTACACCACGAAGCGCCCGAATTGCCCTTTTGGGCTGGTCGGTGTCGGACCACTCCCGTAATCTGTGTGACATGACTGTCGAGGCAACAGTAGACGCGGACTTCTTGGAAATCGCCGAGCCGTTCCGCCGCGAATTGCTCGCGCACTGCTATCGAATGATGGGCTCTCACCACGACGCCGAGGACCTGCTCCAGGAGACCTACATCCGGGCCTGGCGCGGATACTCCAACTTCGACGGCCGCGCCTCGGTTCGCACGTGGCTCTACAAGATAGCCACCAACACCTGCTTGACCGCACTGGGTTCCAAACAACGCCGGCCGTTGCCCTCAGGTCTCGGTGGCGACTCGTACGACCCCCAGGCCCCGCTGCTACAGGATAACGAGGTGCCCTGGCTCGAGCCGTTTCCCGACAACGAGGAGACGTTGTCCGAGACCGCGGATCCGGCGAACATTGTCGGCGCCCGCGAATCGATCCGGCTCGCGTTCATCGCCGCGCTCCAATACCTGCCCGAGCGCCAGCGGGCAGTCCTGATCCTGCGTGACGTGTTGCAGTGGCGGGCGGCAGAGGTCGCCGAGACGCTCGACCTGACCACCGCGACCGTCAACAGCCTGCTGCAGCGGGCCCGGGCCCAGCTCAAAGAGGCCTCACCGGAACGTGACTCCGTCACCGAACCCGACGACGCAGCACAGCGGGAACTGCTTCAGAAGTGGGTCGAGGCCTTCGAGACCTACAACATCGATGCCATCGTGGCACTCTTCACCGACAAGGCCATCTGGGAGATGCCACCGTTCACCGGTTGGTATCAGGGACCGGCCGTCATCGGCAGTCTCATCGAGCACAACTGCCCGGCCGAAAAGGCCGACGACATGGTGCTACTCCCGGCGACCGCCAACGGTCAGCCGGCATTCGGGTTGTACATGCTCGATCCCGAGGACGGTGTACACCGCCCTTTTCAGCTGCAGGTCCTCGACATCACACAATCCGGTGTCGCGCATGTCGTGGTGTTCTTCTCGGAAACGATGGAAGACGATTTTGCCCGATTCGGGTTGCCGGCAACCGCATCGCCGACAACCCGGACAGCTGTTGCTCAGCCGTTGATCGCCGACTGATCCATCCAGGTGACCTCCCATACGTGACCGTCCAGGTCGCGGAAGCTCCGGCCGTACATGAAGCCATGGTCCTGCGGGTCCATCCAGGCAGAACCTCCGGTTACGAGGGCCTTGTCGGCCATGGCGTCGACAGCCTCACGCGACTCGGCCGACACCGCGATCAGGACTTCACGGTCCTTGCTCGTGTCGGTGATCCCACCGGTGATGAAGTCCTGAAACCGGGCCGGTGTCATCAACATCGCGACGGTCAGTTCGTTGATGACCAGGCAGGCCGTGTTCTCGTCGCTGAACGTCTCGTTGAATTCGAATCCCAAGCCCGTGAAAAACGTTCGCGTGGCCGGGATGTCAGAGGCGGTGGTGTTCAGGAACAACATGCGGGACATAGGTGACTCCGTTTCGGCTGTATTTGTCTGTGCACTGGGGCAGACCGTGCCCACTGCAGAACTTAATCGCAGTACGGAGGAATGGACGCCGGTCCGCGCAGGTTGCACAAAGGAATCCATCGGTTGAGCAATCAAAGGGGTCATGAGTGAAAATCGGAATAATCGGCGCGGGTTTCATCGGCGGGACGCTCACGCGTCGCCTGACACAGTTGGGCCACGAGGTTCGAGTCTCCAATTCGCGAGATCCTCAGACTCTTGCCGAGCTGACCGCGGAAACCGGTGCAGAGGCGGTCTGGGCAAAAGACGCCGCCACCGACGCCGATCTGGTGATCGTGAGCATTCCGCAAAAGAACACGCCTGACCTCGCCGACGGGATCGTGTCGGCCCGCAAACCCGGTGCGCCGGTCATCGAGACGAACAACTACTACCCGCAGCAGCGCGATGGCAAGATCGCAGCCATCGAAAACGGAACACCCGAAAGTGTTTGGGTCTCAGAGTTGTTGGACGCGCCCGTGTACAAGGTCTTCAACGGCATCTACTGGAAACACCTGTTGGAGAAGGGCGTTCCGGCGGGCACCGCAGGGCGGATAGCCTTGCCCATCGCAGGCGACGACGAAGTGGGGAAGAAAGCTGTCTCCGCCCTCGTCGATGAACTCGGGTTCGACCCGGTCGATGCCGGCTCCCTCGCCGACTCCTGGCGGCAGCAACCCGGAACCCCTGTGTACGGCAAAGACTTCGGCATCGACGCAACCGTCGAAGCGCTGGCGCAGGCATCACCGGACCGCACGGCCGAATGGCGAGCCTGACTCACAAAAAAAGCCCACCTTCTTGAAGAAGGTGGGCTTTTGTGAATTCAGGCGAGAATGAGTTCGATGCTGTCGACGAGCGCGGTGACCAGCTCCTCGAGTGAATCCGACCCCAGCACCCCGACCATCTCATCCGACCGCATGCTGATCACCGACTCGACCAGACGGAACGGCAGATGGCGTCGCGCGTCGGACTCGTCACCGAGGACTTCGCCGGCGAGCCGTGCGTAGATGCGAGCCAAGTCGCTACGGGCACTTCGGAACTCGGCAAAACGATCGGTCCGCAGCTCCGGCAGCAGGTAGAGCGCACCGAGGTTCCAGCGAGACCCGGCCAGTTGTCCGGCGTCGAAGCGAGCCAGCGTCAGCAACCGATCCAGTGCCGAGCCTTCGGCATCGATCAGGTCCACTGCGTGCTCGAGCGGCGCGAGGACGGTGTCCTGCAACAGCGACTCGAGGATGTCGTCTTTGGTCTTGAAGTGGTGATAGAGCGAGGCCTGACGGATACCCACCGCCTCTGCGATCATCCGGGTTGACGTACCCGAATATCCACGCGTCGTGAACAACTCGGCGGCGGCGTCGAGTATCTCGTCGCGCGCCGTCGCCCCACGGCGGCGCTGTTCCACCAACCGTGGGCGTCCGGGCCCTGCCGCAACCTGACTCACGCACCCAACCTTACTGCCGCCCGGGCACATCCTGATGGACCCCACCGATACGTAGGCCCCCCACCTGCAACGCAGTGCAATTCCGGAAACATAATTGTTTCACGTCGTAGCACCCCGTTAACAAACCTGTCACTCGATAGAAACTGCCAGGCGATTATCTATCACTCGACAGGTTCACCGGGCCGCAGAGTCCACGACCAGGAAGATTCTCCATGACTGCAACAGCGCAACCACCCTCGGCTCCGGCCACCGGCGGTACCTCGCAGATCGGCGACTCCGACGACCTCTCCGCGTTCGGTTACACCCAGCAGTTGCACCGGTCGCTGGGTACGTTCGCATCCTTTGCGGCCGGATTCTCGTTTGTCTCGATCCTGACCACGATCTTCCAGCTCTTCGGCCTGGGCTTCTCGTTCGGCGGGCCGGCCTTCTTCTGGACCTGGCCCATCGTCTACATCGGCCAGTTCGGCGTTGCGCTCTGCTTTGCCGAGATCGCGGCACGCTACCCGATCTCCGGTGCCATCTACCAGTGGTCGCGGCGCATGGGCGGCGAGGTCATCGGATGGTTCGGCGGCTGGTTCATGATGCTGGCGCAGATCGTCACCGCATCCGCTGCCGCCATCGCATTGCAGGTGGTCATGCCGTCGATCTGGGACGGCTTCCAGATCATCGGCACCGACGCCGCACTGACCAGCACCAGCGGCGCGGCCAACGCGGTCCTGCTCGGCTCGATCCTGCTCGTCATCACCACCTTCATCAACTGCATCGGCGTCAACTGGATGAGCCGGATCAACAACATCGGCGTCACCTGCGAGATCGTCGGCGTGATCGCGGTGATCCTGGCACTGTTCACCCACGCCGAACGTGGACCCGGCGTCGTCTTCGACACCGGAATTCCCGGTGAGCAGCCCGGATACATCTGGGCTTTCATCGTCTCCGGTTTGATGGCCGCCTACGTGATGGTCGGATTCGGTTCCGCCGGCGAACTCGCGGAAGAGACCAAGAACCCGCGCCGCGTTGCCCCGCGCACCATCCGACTGGCCCTGACGGTCTCCGCGATCGGTGGCGGCCTGATGTTGCTCGGCGCACTGATGGCCGCACCGACCCTGGGCGAAGAGCTCGCCGTCGGTGGTCTCCCCTACGTCCTCGACTCGGTCCTCGGGTCGTTCTGGGGCAAGGTCCTGTTGTGCGACGTGGTGATCGCGATCTTCATCTGCACCCTGGCAATCCAGACCGCGTGCTCTCGACTGATGTTCTCGATGGCGCGTGACGACCGGCTGCCCGCCTCCAAGATCCTGGCCCACGTCAACCCGAAGACCGGAACCCCGATCGCACCTTCGATCCTGATCGGCGTCCTGTGCATCGGCGTGCTGGTGGTCAACGTCGGCAACTCCGCGATCTTCGCAACCCTGGCCAGCGTCTGCATCATCCTGATCTACCTCGCCTACCTGTCGGTCACCGGCCCGATGCTCTGGCGCCGGATCAAGGGATGGCCCGGCGAGAATGTCCCGGTCGACTCCGAGGGCAAGAAGCTGTTCAGCCTGGGGCGCTTCGGTATCCCGGTCAACATCTTCGCCGTGGTCTACGGACTGCTGATGGTCGTCAACCTGTCCTGGCCACGCGCCGAGATCTTCGATCCCACAGGCGAAATGCCGATCCTCAAGTGGGCCGGCCCGATCTGCATCGTCGGCGCGGCGATCATCGGCATCGCCTGCTTCCCGCACGGCAAGACACATCCGATGCCGGTCCCGGCCCCGTCGGCCGCAGATTCCAAGTAGCCCGCTGATCAATCCCCGCACCAGCACAAGGACATTCATCATGACAACAACCGGAACAACCACCGGGACCACCGCAGGCGCCCGTGAACACGCCCGCGCCCAAGCCCAGGCGATCACCGACTCCATGCCGGTCGTCCCCGCCTCGGCCTGGCCCACTGTTCCCGATCAGACTGCACCGCAAGACATGACATGGGCCGAGACCATCCCCGGCGGCCGCTACAGCGTAAAAGTACTCGCCCGGGGAACCCGCCTGCGGCTCCGCGACGTGACCGGCAGCGGATGCGCACACCTACTGCTCTGGCGGTCTGAAGCACCGTGGGAGCGCCTCAATGTCGCCGACACCGTGAAGGTTCCGTGGCAGGCCTATCTCGGCGCCGGACATCCCCTGCTCAGCGATCAGGGCCGGGCCCTGGCGACCATCGTCGAGGACACCTCGGGCCATCACGATGCTCTGTGTGGCACGACCACACTGGCGGCCAACACCGAGAAATACGGTGCGGGCGAGGTCTATTCACACTCGCCCGCCGGACGCGAGCTGTTCACGTTGGCGGCGGCCAAGCAGGGGCTCACCCCCACCGATGTCGTGCCGTCGCTCTCCTTCTTCCACAGCATCGTGGTCGGCGACGACGGTTCACTGATCTCGAAGGGATCGGCGGGCCAGGATAAGTCCGTGGATCTTCTGCTCCACCTGCCCTGCACTGTCGCGATCGTCAACACCGCACATCCACTCGATCCCTCCCCGACGTTTGATGTCGGGCCGGTCGAAGTTCTGGCCTGGAAGGCACTCGCCGACCTCGACGCCGCCGTTGCCGGGCTCGACGACACCGACCCCGAATACCAGCGCGCAGTCCTCAACTCCGAAGATGCCTGGAACGCCGCACATTTCGAAAGGACCGTCTGATGTCCACCACCGCAACATCCACCCCGACCACCGCAACCGCCGCAGACCTGGCCCTGGTTCCCGGTGAGGTGATCGGTGACCACGTGATCGGCGAACGCGCACCCTGGTCTGGTGTCGTGGCGGCCGGCGACGTCCTGACCATCGTCGACCTGCACGGCAATCAAGCCGTCGACACGCTGTTCTTCGGCGCCGACGACCATGCGGTCCGCTACTCCGCACAGGCCACGATCTCTGCGCAGGGCAACATCTTTCTGACTACCGGCACCGTCATCCGGGATCACGACTCGGCACCGATGATGACCATCGTGGCCGACGAGGTCGGCAATCACGACACGGTCGGTGGTGCGTGCTCGCAGGAATCGAACACGCTGCGCTACGGGCACCACACCAAACATCAGCACGCCTGCGTCGAGAACTTCCTCATCGGAGGCGCGCCACACGGTTTGGGCAAGGCCGATCTCGTCGGCAACGTCAACTTCTTCATGAACGTGCCGGTCGATGCCGACGGGTCGCTCGGCATCGTCGACGGATTGTCCGCACCGGGACTGCGATTGGCCCTGCGCGCCGAGATCGACACGCTGGTCCTGATCTCCAATTGCCCGCAGATCAACAACCCCTGCAACGGATTCGACCCCACGGCCGTCCGGGTCATCGTGACCCGCCCGTCAGCAGATCCGAAAGGCGCCTGAAGAGATGACGACGATCTCGGTACTGCGGGCGGGCCCGCAGACCACCATCCAGGATTGGCCCGGACGGATCCGGCACTGGCAGGTCGGCGTCCCACCATCGGGACCGATGGACGATCTGTCGTTCCGGCTGGCCAACGTGGCAGTCGGAAACCCGGAGGGCACAGCCGGACTCGAGTGCACGATGATGGGTCCGCGACTGACCTTCTCCGAGGACACCGTCGTGGCGATCACGGGCGCGCCGGTCGTTGTCACGGTCAATTCGATGCCGGCGCCACAGTGGACCCCGATCACCGTGAAGGCCGGAGATGTTCTCGACATCGGCGCCGCCGGGCCGGTCGGGATGCGGGTGTACCTGGCTGTGGCCGGAGGTGTCGATGCCGAAGAGTATCTCGGCAGCCGTTCCACGTTCACACTCGGCAAGTTCGGCGGCAAGGATGGTCGTCCGCTGATCGAAGGGGACACGCTCAGTTGTGCCGGCGCTGCTCTGGCCAGCGCACCGCGGCGCATCCTGAACGACGAGAAGCCGGCGCTGACCGACAACTGGCAGCTCGCGGTGACCGTCGGACCGCACAGCGCGCCCGAGTTCTTCACAGCCGAAGACATCGACGATCTCTACAACACGCCCTATGAAGTCCACTTCAACTCCGACCGGACCGGTGTGCGGCTGGTCGGGCCTCAGCCCCGCTGGGCCCGGACCGACGGTGGCGAAGCCGGCCTGCATCCGTCGAATATCCACGACAACGCGTACTCCGTCGGCGCCCTGGACTTCACCGGTGACACGCCGATCCTGCTCGGTCCCGACGGCCCCAGCCTCGGCGGGTTCGTCTGCCCCGTCACCGTCACCACCGCCGACCGCTGGAAGATAGGCCAGCTCAAGCCGGGCAACACCGTGCGCTTCGTCCCGGTTCGCTCGGCCGAGGCCGCCAGCCCGGCCGACCTCGGGTCGGCACGCCGCTCTGACATCAGCGTCGTGCTGTCCAGCGGCGGTGACCACGACGGCGGCGTCCTCGGGTCGACCATGACCGCGGACGGCAGCACCGTTGTCACCTATCGGCGCAGCGGCGACGACAACATCCTCGTCGAATACGGCGACATGACCCTCGACCTGGCGCTCCGGGCCCGTGTCCACGCGCTCGCCGAGCGCATCGCCGCAGACCGGCCCGCCGGACTCATCGACCTCACCCCGGGCATCCGGTCGTTGCAGGTCAAGGTCGATCCGACCAAGCTGCGGCAGTCGGTTCTCCTGGACTGGCTGATCGAGTGCGAGGCCCAGCTGCCGGCCGCATCAGAGCTTGTGGTCCCGAGCCGCACCGTCCACCTGCCCCTGTCCTGGGACGACCCAGCAACGCGGGAGGCCATCCAGCGATACATGCTCGGCGTCCGCTCGGACGCGCCGTGGTGCCCATGGAACATCGAGTTCATCCGGCGCATGAACGGCCTCGGTTCGGTCGACGACGTACATCGCATCGTCTTCGACGCGGAATACCTCGTACTGGGTCTGGGCGACGTCTATCTCGGTGCACCGGTCGCGGTGCCACTTGATCCACGCCACCGATTGGTGACCACCAAGTACAACCCCGCCCGCACCTGGACTCCGGAGAACGCGGTCGGTATCGGCGGAGCCTACATGTGCATCTACGGCATGGAAGGTCCCGGCGGTTACCAGTTCGTCGGTCGCACCACGCAAGTGTGGAATCATCGGCATCCACTGGAGGCGGCCGGATTCGATCCCGAGCATCCGTGGCTGCTCCGCTTCTTCGACAAGATCAGGTGGTACCCGGTGAGTGCAGACGAACTGCTGGACCTGCGGGCCGATACCGCCGCCGGACGCGGCCGGGTACAGATCGAGCACGGCACCTTCTCGCTCGCAGAGCACCAGATGTTTCTCGACGAGAACGCCGCCGACATCAACGCACAACGGTCGATGATGGAGATCGCCCGCACAGAAGAACGCCGGCGCTGGTCCGACAGTGGCGAGTTCGCCATCAAAACAGGAAGGGTGGCATGAGCCGCATCGCCGAGATCTTTGCCGCGATCGCCGCGGCCGACCGTCCGGAGGTCTTCATCACGCTGCGTGACGAAGCCGACGTGACCCGGGAACACGCTGCGTCACTTGCCGCGGGCGGACCCCTGGCCGGTGTTGTCCTGGCCGTGAAGGACAACGTGGACGTGGCCGGACTTCCGACCACCGCTGCCTGCCCGGGGTTCGAATACCGGCCCGAGATCGATGCCGCCGCGGTCGCCGCGCTCCGTGCCGCCGGCGCGGTGGTCATCGGCAAGACCAACCTCGACCAGTTCGCCACCGGACTCGTCGGAACCCGCAGTCCCTATGGTGCGGTGCGTGATTCACGCCGCGACGACCGCATCTCGGGTGGGTCCAGCTCCGGATCCGCAGTCGCGGTGGCACTCGGGTTTGCCGACATCGCCATCGGTACCGACACCGCCGGATCAGGGCGCGTGCCCGCCGGCCTGCAGGGCATCGTGGGTATCAAACCGACATTGGGTGTGGTCAGCAACTCCGGTGTTGTCCCGGCCTGCGCCAGCTATGACTGCGTCACGATCCTTGCCGCCGACCTCGATCTCGCCAACCGGGCGATGGGCGTCATGTCCGATACCGGAATATGGCCCGCCGGCACTCATTTCGCCGCGTCCGAGAGTCCCGTGGTGGCCGCTCCGGACACCCTCACCGCACTCGACCCGGCCTGGCAAGCCGCCTTCGAAGCCGCCGTCGCACAGGCACAGTCGGTCGGCATCGAGGTCAGACGCATCAACATCGACGACTTCCTCGCCGCAGCCAAACTACTGTACGACGGTGCACTGGTCGCCGAGCGCTACGACGCTGTCGGCGAGTTCATCTCGGCAGCAAAGGATTCCGATGGCCTCGATCCGACCGTCGCCGGAATCATCGGTGCCGCCGACCGCTTCCGCGCAACCGATCTGCTGGCCGATCGCCGGAAAGTCGAAGAGCTCCGCATTCGGGCACTGTCCGCGCTCGGTGACGCCGCCGCACTGATCGTGCCGACCGCGCCGATGCATCCGACCCTCGAGCAGGTCGCGGCCGACCCGGTCGGTGTCAACGCAACGATGGGCACATACACCAACTTCTGCAACCTCTTCGATCTGTGCGCGGTGGCCGTCCCGGTCAGCGAAGTTGTCGAATCAGATGGCAGCACAGCTCAGTTCGGTATCACCGTGATCGGTCGGGCATACGACGACGCGGTTGTCCTCGACATCGCCGGGCGCATCGGCAGCAGCTTGCCTGCCACCGGGCCGTCGTGGCCGGAACGTGCGGGCGCCGAGGTCGCCGAAGTGTTTGTCGTGGGGGCGCATCTGCGTGGACAGCCGCTGGCCGGACAGCTGACCGGACGCGGGGCACGATGGTCGGGTGAGGCCGCAACCGCACCCACCTATCGACTGGTCGCCCTCGACACCCGACCCGCCAAGCCCGGACTCATACGCGACACCGACCACGGACAGTCGATCCGCGGCGAACTCTGGACCCTGTCACCGGCCGCGCTCGGCGAGTTCCTTGCCGAACTGCCCGCGCCGATGGCCCTGGGCCCGGTGCAACTCGCCGATGGACGTTGGACCGTCGGCTTCGGCTGCAGCCACGACTCCGTGGCAGCTGCCGAACCGCTGACCGCGACACACTGGCTGGAGCGCTGAACCACGCGCCACATGCGTTTCAGGCACTCAGGTCGAGCACCGTACCTGTGCCGTTGCGTAGCGCGCCGTCCACGAGGATTCTCGCAGTAACCAAGTCCTGCAACCCGATTCCAGCGGAGTTGAATACCGTGATCTCGTCATCCGACCGGCGTGCACGCTCGAGATGGTTCCGGTCAGACTCGCAGTGCCGAGGCGTTACTCGGCCACCCCCCTTGGCTTGAAGCACGTTGCGTGGAGGCTTTTCATCTCATCCTCGAAGATTCGGACTGGTCCCTCTACGAGGACGTCCGGTGCGACCGCGTTGATCGGCAGTGACGCGACCGGCGACGGCGGTACCTCCCACTCCGTCAGCCACTCGGTCAGCTGTGCGCCGGAAACCGCATAGACGATGCGGCCCAATCCAACCCAGGCGTGCGCGGCTGCGCACATCGGGCAATGTTCTCCGGAGGTATAGACGGTCGCCTCGGCGCGTGCCACCGGAGACATGTTCGCCACTGCCCACAGGGCGATGGTCAATTCGGGATGGCGGGTGTGGTCGCCTCCTTTGACCCGGTTGCGGTCCTCGAAGATCACCTTGCCGGTGCCGTCGACCAGAATCGATCCAAACGGTTCGTCACCGTCATCGAGGGCTTCGGACGCCAAGTCGACACAGCGCCGCAGATGTTTCATGTCACGATCGGAGATACTCACAGCGACAAGGATACGGGCTACGAACCGCGCAACTCTGAGATTATCCGGCCATAGGCC
The DNA here is from genome assembly GCA_003202005.1 of Williamsia faeni. Classification (GTDB taxonomy): domain Bacteria; phylum Actinomycetota; class Actinomycetes; order Mycobacteriales; family Mycobacteriaceae; genus Williamsia; species Williamsia faeni. The sequence goes on from QJJF01000001.1 coordinate 801,194, forward strand.
TGCAGATCGGCAGTGGATGGATCGATCGGCGTGATGTAGGTGATTCCGAACCTGTCTCGCAGTTCCCTGATCCTGGCCACGACGTCTTTCTGACTGCCACGCAGTCCGTTTGGCAGTGCCAGGAGTTCGGCATCGGTGGCGCCGCGCCGATGGCTCCTCAAAGTGTCGAGGTCGGGTTCGCGATCAATGGCGAGATCGAAGATGATCAGGTTGATCTCGAGTTCACCGAATCGGTTGCCGGCCTTGGACCGCACGAAGTCGACGCGCTCGGCCAGGGCGGTCTCGTCGGCGACTGCGGCGAGGGCAACGATGTCTGCGTGCTGCGCCGCCAGGGTCAATACCTTGTCACCGATACCGGCGATCATGATCGGCGGTGGCGTCTGCACCGACCGAGGCTCATGGTCGGCGCGGCCGAGGAGCTCTCTCAGCGCGAGCACGGTCTCACGCAGGTGCTGCACCCGCTGCCCGTGTGTTCCGAAAGGGATTCCGGCAGCATCGAACTCGGTCTTCACATAACCGGCACCGAGCCCGATCTCGAACCGTCCCCCACTGAGTTGATCAATACTGGCGATATCGCGCGCCAACAGAGCCGGCCGATAGAAGCCGGCATTGAGGACGAAGGTCCCAACCCGCACGGTCGGAGCAGCGCTCGCCGCGGCAACAAGCATCGGGAACGGCGCCCCGAGCTCCAGGTGATCGGGCAAAAGGACGACGTCGACACCACAACCTTCAGCTTCGCGAACCTGTGCAAGGAAATGGTCGACCCCACCGCGTCCAAGAAGATTCACTCCGAAACGGAAGTCACGCGCTGTAGCCATGAAATCCAGCGTATCGAACGTGTCCGACCTCGTCGCTATGATAGGAGGTTTGCGTGCGTTCGTACGAGTAAAGATGTTGCAGTGCAATAGAATTGGTGACCTCGAACACTTGTGCTAACCGAGATTTGCGGGTATGCTGAAGTCATGGACTTCGGGGGAATGTTCGCCAGACTTTCAGATCTGGCAGGGGATGCGGCTTTGGTTGCCGGTGATGACACTGAGGTGTCATCGCGTACGGTAGCGGTTATTCGACTCAATCATGTAGTGGAACAACTACTTTTCCGACTGGTGGGTGAAATTGACACTCGTGGGATCGCGCAGAAATCCGGAAAGGGATCTACGGCGAAGTTGCTACAGGAAGCCGGGATGGCGCCGGCGGTCGCGCATCGCTATGTTCGGGTCGGTACCGCGTTGGACGATATTCCGACGGTGGCGTCGTATGGCATCGACGGCACACGGTCAGGTGAACATCTAGATTCGATTGTGAAGGGCCTCAACCATATTGCCCGCCGCAACCCGGATCCGCCGGACACTGAACGTACGGACTGCGTGCGAGGCCTGTTGGCGGAAGCGTTGACCGCCACACCTTCCTCGGTATCAGCCCGGGCAAGGCACATGGCGATTGTGTTGTCGCCGCCGGACAAGCCGATCCCCGACGCCGAGAATCACGAGCTCAATGAGTTCTCGTTCGGGACCGGTGACGACGGGCGCAGTCACGGCACGTTGGACCCGGACAACCTGCTGGGTGAGAAGCTTCGGGTGGCGCTCGATCCGTTGTCGAAGCCGGTGCCCGAACCGGACGGTTCACCCGACAGTCGCACGAGTGCTCAAGTGCGCGCGGATGCGCTGGAGCAACTGCTCGATTCCTACCTTGATCAGGAAGACCGGCCGACCCGCGGCGGCGCGAAACCGCACGTCAACCTGACGGTGTCACCCGAACATCTACAGGCAGTACAACTGCGTGGGTTGGGTGGTGTGAAGCCGCCGGCGTTGGCAGCCTCGTTTGAATGGACCGGACCCGCCTCCGCATCGACAGCCCAGATGGTGGCCTGCGACTCGGTGATCACGAGAATCTTGGTCGACAACAACATGGTCCCGCTCGATGTCGGACGGGACCACCGGACCGTGACACCGGCGATCCGCAAAGCGTTGATCGCCCGGGACCAGGGATGTGCGTACCCAGGGTGCGGTTGCCCAGCAGGGAGGACGGACGCCCACCACATCGTGCAGTGGAGTCAAGGCGGGGTCACCAGCCTGACCAACACCGTTCTCCTGTGCCGGCGCCACCACCGGTACATCCATCACATGCGTTGGGAAGTCTTCATCGGTACCGACGGGCATCCCTGGTTCATCAACCCTGACGACGCCACCAGAACGCCTCTGCGATCCCACGCCCGCAGGACCATGACGTCCGACCTCGCCGCCGCATAACCAGGCGAGGCCGGAACCGCAAGACCACCAACCTACGACGACATATTCCAAGTACCCCAAGCAACACAGCAACCGCTGTGTACTGCCTGATCTTTGAGAACTTCATAGTGAAACCACGAGGGCCGCTATGAACTCGGCAGCCGAGTGAACTCGCAACGGTGCGGAAGGTTCACCCGGCCGCCGGGCTCATGGTCCTCGGAAGAATCCGCACGACCGAATCCCAATTTTCGTCGTTTTGTAGCAGGATGTCGGCATGAGTGACGGGGTTGGGACCACGCTGGTCCTGCAGCGTGGGGTTTTCAGAGGTCCAATGGCCGCAACCGACGCCGAGCTGTATGCAACTGTGGCACAGGGTGAAGCGGCTCGCGAACGGCATGGCTTGCACCTGAGTCCCGGAGCCACGGTCGACACCGATACCTATTTCGGGCGACTCCCCGCCGGCTATTTCCGCCGGTGGACCACCCTGACGCAGGTGGATCTCGCATTTCGATTCGAGGCCACCGCACGTTCCCGGGTGACCGTACGCGGCTCGGACCACACCGGCATGGTCCACGATCTACACGACATCGACCTCGAAGGCGCCGATGCCCTGGCCCTGACGGTCGATCTGACGCCTTTCACCGACGGCGGCAATGTCTGGCTGACATTCATGGCCGGCGACGGATCGTTGACGATCGACGACGTGCGGTGGTCGACCATCGCGCAGCAGCCGCTACGGCAGCCCGCGGTGGCGATCTGCACCTTCAACCGACCGGCCGACTGTGTCACCACCCTGGCAACTCTCGTCTCAGATTCAGTGGTCGCACACGAACTGCTGGCTGTCTGTGTCGTTGATCAAGGCACCGACCGCGTGGATGACCAACCCGACTTCCCCGGGGTGAGCGCCGGCCTCTCGGACCGGTTCACCTACGTACAACAACCGAATCTCGGTGGCGCCGGTGGATTCACGCGCGGGATGTGTGAAATCACGGAACGCCACGACAACGTCAACATCATCCTGATGGACGACGATATCCGGTGCGAGCCGGAATCCGTCTTGCGCCTCAACGCCTTTGCCAACCTGACCACCGAGCCCATGATTGTCGGCGCACAGATGCTCTACCTGTTGCATCCGACCCGGCTTCATGTCGGTGCGGAGGAAGCGAACCTCGAAAAGCTCAGGGCCGGACAGTGGTCGGAGCACGCTCTGCACGATGCCGACATGCTGACCGAACGTCAAGACCGGATAGCCGACGCCGGCTACAACGGCTGGTGGACGTGCCTGATCCCCGCCGAGATCATCAAGACCATGGACCTGCCGATTCCGATGTTTTTCCAGTGGGACGACATCGAGTACGGCATTCGAGCCAACTTGGCGGGCGGATACCGCACCGTCACACTCCCGGGTGCTGCGGTGTGGCACATGGACTTCGCGGTCAAAGACCACGACGACTGGACCCTCTACTTCAGTATCCGGAATTCACTGATCACCGCCGCGCTGCACAGCGACTTCGACACCGCACAGCTGAGCGTCCGGCTGTTCCGCGAGATCGCACAGTACCTGGTGTCGATGCGATACGGCCTGGCCCTCACCATGATCCGGAGCATCGAGGATTTCCTCGTCGGCCCAGAGATTCTCGAAGACGGTGGACGCCAAGCCCTCGTCGATATCCGGACCGAACGAAAGCGATTCCCCGAGACCACCATCTCGCCCGAGTCGGCGATACCCGGTGGCTCCTACGACGCTCTGCCCCTGCACCCGGCCGGTATTCCACCCGCGAAAGACAAGTTCGATCTCGTGCTGTCCAAACGCGCGGCAACCCAGCTGACAGGTCGAGTCCAGCGAGGTTGTGTGACGATACCGCCACAGAATGAACACTGGTGGCACGTGTCGCTGTTCGATCAGGTGGTTGTCACCGATGCCTCCGGCAGCGGCTACCGGGTCCGCACCCGCGATGTCAGGCTCGCTCGACAGCTGACCAAGCGAACCCTCCTGCTGATGAGGCGTTTTCGCGCCGACGGCACGAAGACCGCGCAGGCGTACCGCGATGCACTGCCACGCCTGACCAGCATAGAGAACTGGCGGCGCCTGTTCGAGACCCCGGAGCGGTGACGGCTACCGTGCCGACCGGCCCCGGCTGACACCACGTACCCCACGAACGGCCTTACGCGCCGCACGCCGCGTCACGTTGCGGATCGAGATGGGCGGATTCGCCCGTAGCGCCGCCATCTCGTTGTGGTGCCGACGCTGGAGTTCGGCAATCTCGCGATGATGCTCGTCCCGCTGCCGATCGAGCTGATGGACCAGCTCGTCGCGGTTGACGGCCGCCGCGGCCATCTCGTACTGCATCGCGAGGACCCGCGTGTACAAGGCGATCCGATTGTTCTCCATGGCTGCCAGCAACGGCGAGTCACTATAAGGCTCGAGCGCGCTCCGCAGGCGGTCAACGCGGTCCGGATCTCCGGTCGGGTAGATGATCCCGAGTCCAAAAATCGCTGGTACCAAGGCGAATTCGTGCGACCCCTGCGGCTGTGCGGCAAGAGCGTCTTCGACGGCGGTCAGTACGCCGTTGCCCTCACCCCCGGCCTCGGTAGCGACAGTGAACTGACCGAGTCCCACGAACCCGGCGGGAGTGACTTCGTCATGCCACACGGTTGGCCCGTCGTCGCCGTGCTCGTGGACACAATCGGTATCGATCGCGGCGGCGTTGTAGTACAGATCGCGGCGGCCCCAGGGCCACAAGACATCGTGCAGGATGACAATCGCATCCGGTACTTTCGCCAGAATCCAATCGAGCTCACGACGGACCGTCACATAGTTGTGGTCCCCGTCGAGAATATAGACATCGCCGTTCGGAATACTGTCGAGGATTTCGGGTGAAAATCCTTCGACCAGATGGAGATTGGCGTTGGCCGCCAGAGTATTGCGCATCTCCTCGGTCGGACTCGATTCGATGCAGTACACGTCATCTGCACCGTGATCGAGATAGATCGAACTCGCTCCACCGGATTCGACCCCGACCTCCACCACCGTCGCCGGACGAGCTGCGGCAAAGATACGGCCGATCACCTCGGAGAACAGCGTCAGCGAATGCAGCAGCAGCGGGGCGTTCCGCGCATTCCGCGCTTGGGCGTGTGGATCGTCTCGATCCCCGAACTCAGGTGTCGTCATTGTCGTCCTCTTCCTGCGGCAGAGGTGGAGGACCTCCGGCGCGCGTCACGATCCTGGCGACTCCGGCGGCCAGGGCCAAGGGGCCACCGGCGCGGTATTCTTCTTTGGCGCGCGAGGTCAACCGGGTGAGTCGGCGTCCCGGTGGCGGCCGATGCTGCAGTCCCGACAATGACTGTGGGAGAACAGCAAACGCGATCGTGATCGCAGCAGTGCTCACGGGCGCGCCCGCTCGCGCGGCGAGTGGCAACCACAACGCCGAATGCGGTTGGTGGAACTCGACCAGATTGCCGCCCAGCCAGGTCGATTCCGCGTAGACCAGGCCGGAGAAGTCCCCCGGCTGATCCCAACGCAGCGGCTCCGGCAGGCGATGCCCACCGGCGGTGACGGTCGCCTCGATCCAGTCCACCCGCACCAGCGCGGGGCGACCGGGAATGGCCAGTGAGATGTCCGTCGCGTCGAATGCCTCGAAGTTCAAGCGCGCGAACGACAATCCGTTCCGGTTGATGCGCAGCGGGACCTTGGGTCCGTCGTGCCACTTGCCATCGCCGGTCCGAAAGCGCAGCACTGTCTCGCTACCGGGCGCATCGGGCTCGAAGACCTCGGCCGGCACAGCCCCCGAGTTCACGGCTTCTGCGGCGGCGGCCAGTTTCGGGTCCGTTGCTGCCAGCACCTGCGGCCAGAATGAATCCCGCATCAGGAGGTCACCGAGGTCTCCCGGCGACATATACGGGACCGCCGGCAGGAGATCGACCGGGACAACGTGGGTCACGAGATCCGAGCCGAAGTTGTCCTCGTGTTCCCATGCACCGAAGACAGCAGCCTCGTCGGGGGTGGGAGAAATGATGGACGTCGCCAGGATGTTGCCCAGCTGCACCACCTCGCCACCGTTGAACGCGGGCCACTCCGGCAACTCCGAGGCGTAGCGCAGCCATTCGTTCTGGAACGCATGAACTGCCTCGTGGAGAGCGGCACGTGCGTGCAACTGCGATGCCGAACCGGCAATCGGGCCGAGGATCGGTTCGCCCTCGGGAGTGAAATCGAGCAACGACCCGCAGAGGCTGCTGACGCCTTGTTCCAGAACCTCCGGGCTGCGGACCAATGGACCGACGATGTCTTCGGGTTCACCGGCGGAGCCGAGATAGCCCTCGAGACGCAGACCACGCAGCGCCACCTTGGTGCTGCGTTTGTCGGTCGCGAGATACAGACCGGCCGGTTTGATCGGGATTCCGGACAGCTCCAGAGCCGTGGCCAACTGGCTCTGGATCGTGGCGCCCCAGCCGAGATCCACCAATGTGAGTTCGCCCGAGTCGAGTGCGCCGACCAGCCGCAGATGCGCCAGGAGCCGTTCGCGGGTGGCCGTCGCGGTGGTCGCGATCCGGTTCCGCAGGGCCGGCGACTCGGTCAGGGCGGTCGCGACGTCGTCGGCGATGATGCCGTTGTCGAGCACCGTGCCCAGCCGGGCCGACAGCGCCGGTACGTCGCCGGGCCGCAGTTGCAGTATGCCGAGCAGGCCGCCGATGGTCATCCCGTGCCGGCGGCGCATGAAGGTGTGGATGCTGTCCTGATCGACAACCCCCAGCGCCGCGACCGATGTCAGATGCCGCGACAGCCAGACCGGCTTGGCGGTGACATCGAAGCCGTGTTGGCGGGCGGCGTTGTTGATCAGGGTCGAAAGCATCTCCCCTTCCCGCATCGGGCACCACAGCACCGAGGTGCCCTCTTCGTGCGCCCGGCGCGCCGCCCATTCGGCAAAGCCGGTGAGTACCGGTCCGAGCACGGATGCGCCATAGCGCCACGCGCACGCCACATCGGGTGCGACTGCATCGAGCTGCGCATCCTCGATCAACTTGGCGCGCAGGCTGGTGATACCGAAGTCGCCCTGAGTCAGGTCCAGTCGCGGCGCACAGGCACCGAACGGTTCGAGCGGGCTGCGCTCGCGACGGAGGATCGGCTCGTACCTCTCACCGATCCGGGTGAAATGCACCGTCCGGACACCCAGCTTGCCGGGCACCGTCACATCCGGACGCTTGTTGTCACCGATGTGCACGATCTGGCCGGGGAGTACACCCAGCGCTTTCACGACGATCTTCCACAGACCGTCGGCCTTGTCGACGCCGTGTTCATGAGAGCGGAAGAACTTCGCAGACTTGAGCGGTTCGAGGCCGGGCTGATCGAGGAAGCGGTCGAGATGTTCCTGGAGGAAGTAGGTGTCGGACACCACGACAATCGGGATCGAATGTGCGTGAGCGGTGTTGATCAGGGCGGCGATGTCGAGGTCCGGCACCAGGGTCCGGTACTCCTCGTCGATCTCCGCCTCGACGTAGAAGTCGATATTGCCGCGCAGCATGATCGCGGTGGGCATCTCACGCCAGATGTCGTATATCGACACCTCGGGGCCCAGCGCGCCCCGCCGCTCGCGCGAATCCGATTCGGCGACGATCCGCATCCGGCGAAATGTCGCGGCATCCACCCACGGCGGGATGGCGCCCTCACGCACGAGTCGCTCGCCCAACAGGGCGAAGAGGTCGGTGGGCCGCGGAACCCGCCGCCACAAAATGGTGTCGAATATGTCGAGCGACAAGACAGAACACGAGCCGTCACGCAGCATCTGATGCACGTCTTCGAGGCTGGTGCGGCCACGCCGCACCACCCGCTTTTGGGAGTCCATCACTTCGTTGATCAGGGCTTTGTCCAATCCTCGTGTCTTGATCCAGAACCATCCTAGTGACGACGACCACCTCCGGTGCACATGTCCGCTTCGTTTTTGAGGTCGATGATCGAGCGCTGCAGATGCTTTACCGAGACTTCGATGGGGTCAGCACGTCGATCCGCGATCGGTACCGGCAAGATGAGTGCCATGGGTGTCATCTATCTGGTTCGACATGGGCAGGCCGGCGTCGACGAGAACGGCTACGGCAGTTTGACCGAACTCGGGCGGAGGCAAGCCCGCAATGTCGGCAAGACGCTGGCCGCCCGGGCCGGCAAGGTCAACTTCACGGTGTCGGGAAACCTTGCACGCCAACTCGAGACGATCGAGGAGATCGTGGCGCAGTTCCCGAGCGGCGGGGCACCCGAACCGGTCGTGAATCCCGGCTGGAACGAGTACAACCTCGAACGCCTCGCCCAGACCCATGTGCCGCCCACCGGCATCACGCCCGAGGCCACCTCGGCGCAGCGCGGGTTCCAGCGCAACCTCGACGGAGCGTTGATCGACTGGGCGAACGGCGGTGACAGTTCGTACACCGAATATCGCGCCGGAGTCCGGGATGCACTTGCGCAGATCGCCGAACACGCCGGCCCCGGGCAGGTTGCCATCGCGGCGTCGTCCGCCGGCACCATCGGCGCGGTGATCGCCGACCTGTGGGGCATCAGCACCGACAACTGGCCGGGCGTCTCCCGGACGATGGTGAACGGGTCGATCACCAAACTCCTCGTCGGGCGGTCCGGAATCAACGTCATGTCCGTGAACGATCATGCCCACGCCGACATCGACGACGCCGATGGCGAACGGCCGATGGTCACCATGCGCTGATCACTGCCCGACAACGGCCGATCAACGTTTGCGAACGGCTGTTCTGGGCATATTGCGTCTGTGCAGCCGCAACGGACGCAAACCCGCAAGATCCTCGTCACCGGCGCCACCGGATACATCGGCGGGCGCCTCGCTCCCCGGCTGATCAAACGTGGGCACGATGTCCGCGTACTGGTGCGAACACCCGACAAGCTGCAGGACGCCCCATGGGCCGACGACGCCAGGGTGATCAAGGGAGACCTGTCCGATCCGGCATCCCTGGCCGAGGCGTTCGACGGCGTCGACGTGGTCTACCACCTGGTTCATTCGATGGGTGGAACGAAGGATTTCGGCGACGAAGAACGTCGTTCGGCGCAGAACGTGGTCGCCGCGGCCAACAACGCCGGGGTCAGCCGGATCGTGTACCTCAGCGGATTGCATCCATCCGACGTGGAGCTCTCGGCACACCTGAGTTCACGTACTGAGGTCGGTGAGATCCTGATGGCCTCCGGCATCGAGACGATCGTGCTGCAGGCCGGTGTGGTGATCGGTTCCGGCTCCGCTTCGTTCGAGATGATCCGCCACCTGACCGAACGTCTGCCGGTCATGACCACTCCCCGGTGGGTACACAACAAGATTCAGCCGATCGCAGTGAACGACGTGCTCCACTTCCTGATCGAGGCCGCCACCGCGGCGGTACCGAAGTCCCGGACCTGGGATATCGGTGGCCCCGACGTCCTCGAGTACGGCGACATGATGCAGGTCTACGCCGAGGTGGCCGGGCTCCCGAAGCGACGGATGCTCGTATTGCCGCTTCTCACACCAACACTCGCAAGCCGATGGGTGGGTACCGTGACGCCGATACCCGGCGGACTGGCCCGTCCGCTGGTCGAATCGCTGGAACACAACGCGGTGGTCTCCGAGAACGACATCATCAGCGTGATACCGCCGCCCACCGAGGGATTGACGCCGTATCGCAGGTCCGTCGAGTTGGCCCTGGCACGCATCGACCGCGGAGAGGTCGAAAGCGCTTGGGCGAACGCCTCGCCCGACCATCCACCGTCCGATCCGATCCCCACCGACCCCGGGTGGGCAGGTGAACAGGTCTACGCCACACACCATTCCGGCAACTCGACCGCAGATCCGGCGACGCTGTGGAAAGCGGTCGAGATGATCGGTGAGCGACCGGAATGGCAGGTCGACGTCTGCGAGCCCGAGAAGGTGCTGCGCCTGCGGTCACGCCAATCGATTCCTGGTACCAAGTGGCTCGAGATCAAGGTGTCAAGCACCGGCAGCGGATCCCGTCTCGACCTGCGCACAGCGTTCTATCCACGAGGTGTTGCCGGTCGCGGCTACTGGTACGCGATGTGGCCTGGACACCGAAAGATGTTGGACGCCACGGCAACCGAGATCATCCGGCGGGCCGATGCCGACGGGAAGCACTCCCCCGACCCAGGGTCAGGCACGCCCTAGATTGGTCCCCGGGCGGGTCAGGACCACACCGGGCAGCACCGCGTACCGGGACAGCTGGGTCACGGCCAATGCCATCACCGCCACATCGGCCGCGGTGATCATCTCTTCTTGCGGGATCGCGGTCCACGACGACATGTCGGTGTTGACGTATCCCGGAGAGATGGTGGTGGCCGAAACACCGGCCCCCGACTCCTCCAGATTGAAGGTCTCGCACAACGAGATCAACGCTGCCTTGGTGGCGCCGTATGCCGCGAGTTCGGGTTCAGGATGAACACCGGTGATCGAGGCGATGGCGATGACCTTTGCGGCACCGGCCAATTCGGCGGTACTGCGCAGCGTCGGGATCAGCGCCTGCAACAACACATACGCCGACCGCACGTTCACCTGATACAGCTTGTCGAGCCGCCGGGCGGGCAGCTCACTGATCGGACCCTTCTGCCCCATACCCGCATTGAGCACCAGCGCATCGAGGCGGCCGTACTCGGTGGCATGCATGGCGGCCAGATGCGTCAGCTGCTCTTCGTCGGCGGCGTCGGCGGTCACCACCTCGACGCGCCCACCGAACTTGCCCGACAAGCCAGTTGCCAACTCCCGCAACGGCTCCAGGCTGCGCGCGCTGATCGTCAGATCCCAGCCGTCGGCCGCGAACCTGGTCGCGATCTCGGCGCCGATGCCCCGTGAGGCACCGGTCACCAACGCGACTTTACGACCCTCGTCCTGATTTCCCACCTAGAAATTCCCCTCAGCTCTTGTTGTTGATCGCCCGCAGGCCGGCCGCCATGAACTCTGCCGTTGCGGTGGCGGCACTTTCGGCGCCGGAACCGGACGACGAGCCACTGCGTGCCCGGTGTGTGATGCCCTCACCGATCACACCGAGTTTGAAGTTCGCCAGCGCCAGATAGAAGTTCCAGTCCGACAATTCACGTCCGGACACCTTGGCATACCGCTCGGCGAGTTCATCCGGCGACGGATAACGGTCACTGGTCCACGCGGCTTCCATGCCGAGTACCGCATCGAAAATCGGGGTGCGGTAGGTGCACATCAGCGCCACGTCGGTGAGCGGATCACCGAGTGTCGACATCTCCCAGTCGACCACGGCCTTGACCTTGCCCGGATCGCTCGCGTCGAGGATCGTGTTGTCGACCCGGAAGTCGCCGTGGACGATCGAGTTGGATGTCTGCGCCGGAATCGCTTCATTCAGTGCCGCATGGAGTTTGGCCACGTCGTCGAGTTCCCGGGTCTTGACGTGCTCCCACTGACGGGCCCACGTCTTGACCTGGCGGGCGACAAAACCGTCAGGACGACCGAAGTCACCCAGGCCCACGGCCTGGTAGTCCACCGCATGCAGGTCGGCAAGTGCCTGAACCAGGCCGTCGACATTGCGTTCCACATCATCGTCGCGCAGTGCCTCGAGGTCGTCGGCACTGCGCACCACAAGTCCGTCGACGAACTCGACCACGGTGAAGGGCACGCCGAAGACGACGCCTTCTTTGTCGAAGGCAACGGTGCCGGCCACCGGAACCGCGGTGTCCTGTAGCCCATTGGTGACGGTCCATTCGCGATTCATGTCGTGGGCCGACGGGGTCAGGCCACCAGTCGGCGGGCGGCGAACCACCCAGTGGGAGTTGTCGTCATGGGCGCTGAAGGTCAGATTCGACCGTCCGCCGCTGATCAATTCGACAACCAGCTCGCCGGTGACGGTGACACCGTTGTCGATCAGGAATGTGCGGAGTTTGGCAACATCCATCCCGGGCAACGAGGTCATGACACCTTCCCGGCGGCGATGGCCTTCTTGGTCCTGCCGACCGCGCGCTTGGCGATCGCCCAGCGATGCACTTCGGACGGACCGTCGTAGATCTGGAACGGGCGAAGTTCACGCTGCAGACGGGCCAGCGGCAATTCATCCGAGACACCCATTCCACCGCACATCTGGATCGAGCGGTCCACGACTCGTGAGAATGCTTCGGCACCAAACGTTTTGGCGATCGAGGTCTCGTCACCGGCATTCGAACCCTGATCAAGCGCCCAGCAAGCCTTGACCAGCAGTGCGCGGGCAGCAGCGAGATCGATCTCATTTTCCGCGACCATCTGCTGAATCATGCCGAGGTCACCGAGCTTTCCACCGAATGCCTCACGCTGCGCGACATAGTTCAGCGCGACGTCATGGGCGCGATTGGCGCTACCCATCCAGCGCATCACGTGTGTCATGCGGGCCGGTCCGAGCCGCACCTGTGCGTACCGGTAGCCCTCGTCGACCTCGCCGAGGACGTCTTCGTCGGGGACGAACACGTCACGGAAGGCAACCTCACAGTGCCCACCGATCATCGCCCTGTCGATCGTGTTGATATGCCGTCCGACGGTGATGCCCGGGGTGCCGGCCGGGGCGAGGAACATCGTCGCTCCACCGCGGTCGCCGGGGACACCTGCCGTGCGGGCCATGATGATGAAGAATCCGGCGCCGTCGGCTCCGGTGATGAACCACTTGTCGCCATTGATCTTCCAGCCACCGTCGACCTTGGTGGCCGCGGTCCGCAGGGCGGACGGATCGGCGCCGGCGCCGGGCGCGGGTTCGGTCATCGCAAATGCCGAACGCTGGTCACCGGCGGCGAGTGGCGCGAGGTACTTCTCCTTCTGCGCGTCACTGGCGATGTGGGCGAGCATGTGCACGTTGCCCTCGTCCGGAGCGCCGATATGCAGTGCGATCGGCCCGAAAACCGAGTATCCGGCCGCCTCGAAGACGGGAGAGCGGTCGGACATGTTGAACCCGAGGCCGCCGTACTCGACCGGGGCGTGCGGCGCGAAGATCCCGGCCGCGCGGGCTTGGTCGCGCATCTGGAGACGACGCTCGTCGCCACCGGCAGCGGCGATGTCGCCGGCGAACTCGTCCTCGATCGGCAGTACGTAGTCGCGGACAAACTCATTCGTCTTCTTGATGACGTCCTGGACCTGGGGATCGTAGGAAAGTTGAATCGCCATGGGCACCTCCTCGTGCGCGACGCCCGACGCCCCGGGAATCCGGACCGACCGAGCGATCGTTCGGTTGTGGGGAACACCGTGCCACGCCGATACCGCAGCGGTCAAGGACCGGACTCAGCCGGCTCCGGGCTGAACACCCACCATCTGCCGCGCGATCAGCAGATATCGGGACACCAACTCATCGGGGCCGAGCTCCCCCTGTGGTCGATACCACGTCGAGACACCCACACACATGGTGGCGACCGCTCGCGCCGCGTCTTTCGGATTCGGGCAGTCGAAGACACCCGCGGCGACTCCGGCCTCGACGATGTTGTCCACCATCAGCTGCTGGCGGTCCCGCAGTGCGATGTATTCGAGACGGAAGTCCGGCTCGAGGCTACGGATCTCCGTCGACCCGACGAACGCCCGCGCCCGCCGGTACATGTGAAAGCGAAGCAATGACTCGACCACGGCGTCGAACTGTTCCAGTGGCGCCGGCCCGGCCTCGGCCAGCGCCGCCTCCGAACGCTCCAGGAGGTCACTCATCGTCCGCTCGAGCAGGCCCTTCAGCAGAGACTGCTTGGACGGGTAGTGGTGGTATAGCCCCGGCACACTCAACCCGGCCCTTGCGGCGATGTCCCGCACCGACGTCCCGTGGTAACCGTGTTCGGCAAATGCAGCCAGCGCAGCCGCGAGGGGAATCGGGAGATCTTCTTCATCCGCGTACTGGCGCCACGTACCTTCGCCCCACACACCGTCATCACTGACGTGCGACGTCGGCTCGACCCCGGAGTTCATGGATCTCAACTTAGCTTGTCGCCCCCACCGGTCCACGTACTCACCGGTTCGGGTCGCGGATACCCGATTCGCAATCAGAACCCCTCATCCGGCAAGCTGACTCCATGCAGGCCGAGCCCACATCGCCGCGGACGGCTTCGGCCGGGATCAGTTCGTCACTGACGCTTTTGTTCGCCCTCACGTGCGGAGTGTCGGTCTCGTCCCTGTATCTCTTGCAACCGGTTCTCGACGACATCCAGTCGGACTTCGCCGTCAGCACCGCCACCGCGGCCCTGGTGGTGACGGCCGGACAGCTCGGCTACGTCCTCGGGTTGTTGCTCCTGGTCCCCCTCGGCGACCTGTGGAATCGAAAACTGTTGGCGCCCAGCATGATGATCGCATCGGCCGGCGCATTGCTGCTCAGTGGACTGGCCCCGGGATTCATCGCGCTGTTCGCGGCATCGATCCTGGTCGGGATCAGCGCGGCCACCGCGCAACTCGTCATCCCCTGGTCATCGTCACTGGCACTGCCCTCCGATCGTGGCCGCGTCGTGGGTGTCGTGATGAGTGGCCTGCTGATGGGCATCCTGCTCGCCCGCGTGGTCAGCGGCCTCATCGCCGAGTTCGGTGGCTGGCGGTCGGTGATGTTCGTCTGTTCCGGTCTGATGGCGGTCCTCGCCGTGATCGTGTACTTTCTCGCACCGCCCGACACCTCCCGGCCGCATCAGCCGTACGGAAGACTCTTGCTGTCGGTGGTCCGGATCATCCGCACCGAAACGATGCTGCGCCAGCGGATGGCTCTGGGTTTCCTGACGATGTTCGGATTCAGTGCGATGTGGACCTCGGCGGCCTTCCTGTTGTCCGGCAGCCGCGGTGAGCACTTCGACTACTCCGAGGCGGTGATCGGCGCATTCGGCCTGGCCGGGATCGCGGGCGCGTTGGGCGCGCCGCTGATCGGAAGACTCGCCGACCGTGGACATCTGCGTCTGGCAACAACATCGGCGTGGCTGGTCACCATCGCCGGCTGGCTACTGCTCGCCTGGCCCGGAACCCCGCTGCCCGCGTTCATCATCGGGCTCGTGGTCTTCGACCTCGGCGCGCAGTCGTCACAACTGTCGAATCAAAACGCCATCTACTCGCTGGCGCCCGAGGCCCGTAGCCGAGTCACGACCGCATACATGGTCACGTACTTCACCGGCGCGGTCGCCGGATCGGTGTGCTCGGGTTTCGCCTATGCGGGTGGCGGCTGGGGCACGTTGTGCCTGATCGGGATCGGCGCCTCGATCCTCGGCCTGCTGACGTGGATCGGTTTCGACCGCTGGAACACCCGTGGTCGCGTCAGTGGGTCTGATCAGCCCGTAGCGGAAGCAACTCCGTCACCGCGCCGTACATCATCTTGACGCACAGATCCACGAGTTCATCGGTGCTGCAGTCAATCCGGCCGTCGATCCAGGCCGACAGGACCTGCCCGAAGCCACCTACGTAGAAGTGGGCTGCACCCTGAACCTCGGGACCTTCGTCCTCCGCACCCGAGTTCTGCATGGTGAGGGCCGCGAACATCAGGATGGTGTCCATCCGTTTGCTGGCCAGCTTGCCGCTCAGCAGGGTCTGCGAGAAGAGCACCCTCCCGCGTCTGCGGTCGGCATCGATCCGGTCGACGATGACCTGGACAACCGACGTGATCTGATCCCGGGGCAATGGGCCGCCGGCCACCACGGCCTCCTGAGCCGCTGCCGCGATGTCGAAAACCACCTCGTCATACGTGGCCGCGACCAGCGCATCGACATCTTCGAAACTCTCGTAGAAGTATCGGGCCGTCAATCCGGCCTGGCGACACACCCCGCGCACACTGATCGGTCCCCCGTCCGGCGCACCGAGGATCTCCAGTGCCGCTTCGATCAGCGCAGCCCGGCGACGTTTGACCCGGTCTGCTCCGTTTTCGCCTGCATAGGGGCGCAAGGGGTCAGCCATTACTCCATCTTCTCACCTTGTGTTCGGCGGGATTGACATTCGGGCGCCGGATCGGTTCAATCTATTCGACAACGCACGTAGTCACAATTTGACACTGGAAGGCAGACAATGACGTCTGGAATCATCGACGGCACCAGCGCTCGCGCTGTGGAGCCACTGGCGCCCGTCTGGACCCGGGACCAGGCCGACAGCGCTTCCGGAGACCTGCTGGAGATGCCCGGTATCTCGGCTCTCGCCGGTGCGGCGAACGTGATCATGCAACTTTCGCTACCCGCGGTCGGATACGGCGTCGCCGAGAGCAAGGTCGACTCCGGCAACCTGTTCAAGCGCCCGGTCAAGCGGGCCCGCACCACGCTGGCGTATCTCGCGGTTGCGGTCAACGGCACCCCCGCCGACCGCAAGGCCTACCGCAAGGCGGTCGGTCACTCGCACTCCCAGGTCAAGTCCACCGATGCCAGTCCGGTCAAATACAACGCATTCGACCCGACGCTTCAGTTGTGGGTCGCTGCCTGCCTGTACAAGGGCTGGGAAGACATGCAGTACCTCTACGGCGATCCCGAAGCCATCACCGAAGAGGCCTATCAGCAGGGCGCGCTCATGGGCACCACGCTGCAGATGCCGCGGGACATGTGGCCCGCGACCCGCGCCGACTTCCAGGTGTACTGGGACACCACGGTCGCCGGACTCGAGATCGACGACACGATCCGCGACCTGCTTCTGTCCATCTCCAAGTTCGAGTTCTTGCCGCGGCCGCTGTCCTTCGTGATCGGCGGTTACGGCCTGTTTGTCACCACCGGCTTCCTGCCGTCGGAGTTCCGCGACAAGATGGGCCTCGAGTGGTCCGATCGGGACCAGCGGGTGTTCGACGTCCACAACCGGATCGCCCGAGCCGTTGCCACCCGACTCCCGCAACCGTTGCGCGCCTTCCCGTTCAACACCTACCTCTGGGATGTCCGGCGGCGCATCAAGGCCGGAAAACCACTGACCTGACCGGTGCCCGAGCGCTCTATCCGACAACCTGCGGATAGAGCGCCTCGATGGGTCCGGCGAGACCGGCTTTGACCGCGGCACTGACGTCGTCGGCCAGCACTTCGGTCGCGCCGGCCGCGAGGCCGGCATACGCGTCGCGGACCACGTCGGCAGGATCATTCTTCTCGGCGTCGACACCGGCGACCATCGGCGTGTCGGTGTAGCCGAGGTGCAATCCCACCACCTGGGTGCCCTGCGACGCCAGTTCCAGCCGGAGCACATTGGTTGTCATCCACAGCGCCGCCTTCGACACGCTGTACGACCCACCGATCGCCAACCAGCTCAACACCGAGTGCACGTTGAGCACCGCGCCGCCACCCCGTGAGGCGAGTACCGGAGCGAATGCCTTGGTCACCAGGAGCGGCCCGTAGACGTTGGTGTCCATCAGGCCCCGGATTTCGTCGATCGACTGGTCGAGAAGCTTTCCGGGAAGCAGCGTCCCGGCATTGTTGATCACGACATCGACGTCGGACGCCTCCTGCGCCGCCGCGGCGATCGACTCCGCGTCGGTGACGTCGAGGCGAAGCGGCACGATCCGATCACTGCTCCACTCCCGCGGATTCCGGGCCGCCGCGTAGACCCTGCGCGCACCGAGCGCGAGAGCCTGATTGACGAATTCGGTTCCCAGGCCGCCATTGGCGCCGGTGACCAGTACTGCCGCGTCCTTCAGATCCACCATGTGACTTCTCCCATCGCGATCGGGTTGACCGCCTCCATGTGGAGAACCGTAGCCCTCTGACTTTTGTTCCCAATAGTCAGGTGCTGATGTCAGGAAACTCGCTTCAACGATGCCGGTGTCAGCTCGGCGGTACTCGTGTGTCCCGACAATCCCAGGGTCAGATCCAGCTCGGCGATGATGTTGGCCACGACGTCCCGGGCGCCCTCGGCTCCGGCCAGTGCCAGCCCGTACATGTGCGGACGGCCCACACAGACCGCATCGGCACCCAGCGCGAGGGCCTTGAAGGCGTCGGCACCACCGCGAATTCCCGAGTCGAGCAACACTTTTGCGCGTCCCTGCACGGCAGCCACAACATCCACCAGCGCATCCACCGATCCGATCGCTCCGTCGACCTGTCGCCCACCATGGTTGGACACCAGGATCCCGTCGACACCCAGATCAACCGCCTGCAAGGCATCGTCGGGGTGCAGGATGCCTTTGAGGACGATCGGCAGCGACGTGCGCTCACGCAGCCCGGCGATGTCGGACCAGTTGAGCGAGGGGCGCGAATAGATCTCCAGAAACGTCTGCACCGATTCCCGCGGAACCGGTGAAAGTAGGTTGCGCACAGCACTACCCGGGGTATTGCGCGCCATCGACACCAGCGATTTGATGGCACCGACCGTGATCTGCGGACGCTCCTGCGGGAGTGCCGCCGCAATCCGCGCCCGGACGATGTCGACAAACCGTGGATCCGATGTGTACTGGTCGATCCCGAGCCCCTGCGCAAACGGCAACGATCCCAGATTCAGATCCTGCGGGCGCCAGCCCAGCATCGTGGTGTCGAGGGTGACGACTATTGCTGCGGCCCCGGACCTTTCGGCCCGCTGCAGGAAACTGTCGACCAGATCCTCGTCGGTCGACCAATACAGCTGGTACCACCGCGACGCACCGGGCGCGACCGTATCCATCGCGGTCGCGGTCTCCTCCATCGGCACGCTGCCCTGACTGGAGAAGATATAGGGGACACCGAGCTCGGCCGCGGCACGCCCGATGTGGACGTCGGCCTGCGGAAATGCCAACGCGCCGGCACCGACCGGTGAGAACAGGACCGGCGCCGCCAGCTGCTGCCCGAACAGTTCTGTCGCCAATGTCCGCTTCGATACATCCCGCAGCATCCGCGGCACGATCGCCCACCGGTCAAAGGCCCGGCGATTGGCCGACATCGTGCCGCCGTCACCGGCGCCACCTGCCACATACGCCCACGCCTTCGGCGACATCTTCCTCTTGGCCGCCCGCTCGAGCGCGTGAAAATTGGTCGGCACCCGCGGTTTTCGACCGAACACGCCATCGGAATAGATGGTGTTCTGACGGGCCCGGCCCATCGAATCCGCCCCGCCCGCCACGTCTGACGCGTCGCTGCTCATCGGTCCACCGTAGTGATACCGAGGTATATGGACAATGGGTGGTGAACAATCGCTGATGGAACGGAACTCGATGAGGAGACACATGACAAGCGGCACCCGTATCGTCCTGGCAGCACGTCCGCACGGCGAACCGAAGGACTCCGACTTCCGATTCGAGGAGGTCCCGCTGCGTGAACCGCAGGACGGTGAGGTGTCGTTACAGACCCTGTACCTGTCGCTGGATCCGTACATGCGCGGCCGGATGAGTGCCGCGAAGTCCTATGCCCCACCGGTCGAGGTCGGCGACACCATGGTCGGAGCCACGGTGTCCCGCGTGATCGAATCCACCGTCGACCGATTCTCACCGGGCGACGTGGTGCTGGGTTACGGTGGCTGGCAGACACATTCGGTGGAACCGGCCAAGCAGTTGCGCCTCCTCGACGCGACGGTGAATCCACCGTCAACCGCGTTGGGTGTGCTCGGTATGCCCGGGTTCACCGCGTATTCGGGGCTGCTGACCATCGGTGATCCGAAACCCGGTGAAACCGTGGTGGTGGCAGCGGCCGCGGGCCCGGTGGGCTCGGCTGTCGGCCAGATCGCCAAGATCAAGGGCGCCCGCGCCGTTGGCATCGCCGGGGGTCCCGAGAAGGTCGCGTATCTCGTCGATGAACTCGGGTTCGACGCCGCCATCGACCATCGGGCCGACAACTTCGCCGAGCAATTGGCCGCGGCCACACCGGACGGGATCGACGTTTACTTCGAAAACGTCGGCGGCACAGTCTTCGACGAGGTGTTCAAGCGGATGAACACATACGGCCGGATCCCGGTCTGCGGACTTGTCGCCAACTACAACCTGACGTCACTCCCCGAAGGACCGGACCGGTCGGGACAGTTGATGGGCAACATCCTGACCAGGAGCCTGACCGTGCGGGGCTTCATCCAGACGGAGTTCGCCGCGGAGCAGACACCGCGATTTCTCGAAGAGGCATCCGGTTGGGTGGCCGACGGTTCCCTCAAATACCGGGAAGACATCACCGACGGACTGGAAAACACACCCGACGCGTTCCGCGGACTACTGGAGGGCCGGAACTTCGGCAAGGCCCTGGTCCGCGTCGCCGAATGACCGCCACCACCCGATAGTGTGCCCTTCTGGCGAACAAAACCCCAGGTGAGGACCGCCAAAAGGGCACACCTCCGGGTCAGGCGGGCATGGTCAGTACGGGTTTGATGGCCGAACCGTCACGCGCCGCATCCCATGCGGTTCCGAAGTCATCGAAGTCGTATGTGGTGACCAGCTTTTCGAGCGGAAGTTCTCCTCGGGTGTGATATCCGATCAGTTCCGGGATGAACCGATGCGGAACACTGTCACCTTCGACGACACCTCGCACCCGCAGACCCCTGCCCATGATCAGCCCGACCGGCAGGTCTGCGGTGGGGGCACCGAGTCCGACGATCGCGAGCTGGCCACGCGGCCGTAGCGCGGCGAGCGCATCCGTCAGCACCGAGGGCAGTGCCGTGGTGTCCAGCGCGTGGTCGGCACCGCCACCGGTGATCTCGACGAGTTCGGCCACCACGTTCGCCCCCACCGGATCCAGAACGTGGGTTGCACCGAGATCGGCTGCCAGAGAACGCCTCTCCGCCTTCGGATCCACTGCCACGATGACACCGCAGCCGGCGATCCGGGCACCCATCACCGCGGACAGACCCACGGCACCTGCGCCGAAGACCACCAGCGCCTGCCCCGGGGCGGGCGCCAGCGCGTTGAGAACTCCGCCGACCCCGGTTTGCACACTGCACCCCAACGGTGCCGCATACGCGGCGTCGATCCCGTCACCGACCGGAATCGTATTGCGCTGGTGGGCAAGTGCGTACGTGGAGAAACTGGATTGGCCGAAGAAGTCGCCGATGATCACCCCGCCCGGATGACTCAGGGCATCACCACCGCCACGCATGTTCAGTGTGGTCGACCGCACACAATAGGCCGGGGCTCCGGCCACGCAGCTGGGACAGTTCCCACAGCTGTTGAACGTCAACACAACCCGGGTACCCACCGGGAGCGTGCGTCGATCCGGACCAGCACCTCGGCACCGACCGGTTCCCTGATCTCGATGTCCTCTGGGTGCGGCACCCCACCGATCTCTGAGAGGACCGCTGCCCGCGCGCCCGTCCTTTGTTTTCCTGTCACTCGCGGACGAGATAGAAGTAGAAGTGCCGATCGCGCACGAGGCTGGACTTACCGTTCATGATGCCCATGACGTGGGTGTCGTCGACCTTCTTGAAGTGGTCGATCACGGGCTGACCGTCGTAGACCATCGACGCCGTGGTCTCTCCGCGGAACTCCACTGCCCACAGGCTGGCTTCACCCTTGCCGAGTTCTTTGTTCGAGTACAGGTTGCCGTCGTCGTCGCGGCAGACGAGGGGTTTCACGTCGTGGTAGCTGTCGAAGGTCTTGCCGTGCCAGTTGACCAGCGAGAGCTGGCCGTCCATGGCATGACCGCTGGGCAGTTCACCACCCGACCAGGCACCCAACATGAAGTCCCGGCCGATCGGCTCTAATCCTGCCCACAACTCGTCGAGCTCCGCCGGTTCACTGACCGCCTGACTCTCCTTGAGTTCAAAGAACGTGGCAACAGCTTTGTCGTTGTTCATATCCACCTCACTACCGAACAAGTTTGACAACGACAGTAATCAGAAAGTTGTCGCCTGTGAAATGTGCCAGGTCAGAATGCTGCACTGAGTATCAGCCCGGCACCCAGCAATCCCATCACGACCGCGACCACCACATCGAGCAATTGCCAGGCCCGGGGCCGGGCGAACAGCGGTGCCAGGCGAGACGACCCGAAGCCCAATGCCGCGAACCAGAGCAACGACGCCGCGCAGGCACCGGCAGCGAACACCCACTTGCTCTGCGGACCGTGGCTGTTCGCAACGGCGCCCAACGTGATGACCGTGTCCAGATAGACGTGAGGGTTGAGCCAGGTCAGCGCGATGGCCGTACCCACCGCTGCCCAGCGCCCCACCTCGGTCGACCCGCCGGAGACCTTCATCGCGTCGGGGTACATCACCCGGCGCGCAGCCATCGCCGCAAGAATCAGCAGGTAGATACCGCCGGCCACCGTGGCGACATCCACCACCTGTGGATACGCCGCGACCACGGCGCCGAGTCCGGCCACGCCGGCCAGGATCAACACCACGTCCGACACGGTGCAGATCGCCACCACCGGCATCACGTGCTCGCGTCTGATGCCTTGGCGGAGCACAAAGACATTCTGCGCGCCGATGGCGATGATCAGGCCGGCGCCGGTCAACAGTCCCGCAATGGCGGGTACAAAAACGTTCACGAGGACACGCTAAGACGCCGATCCGCGTCAATCCAGCAAATGTTTTTCAGGAACCATTAGATTGATTCATGATGGACATCAGCAGCGAGGGACTACAGACACTGGCCGCAGTGGTTCGAGAGGGAACCTTCGACGGAGCCGCGGCAGCATTGCACCTGACTCCCTCTGCCGTGAGCCAACGAATGAAGGCGCTCGAGAAAGCCGTCGGTGTGGTCCTGGTGCAACGCACCAAGCCTGTCCGGGCGACACCGGACGGCGAGATCTTGCTGCGCCTCGCCGCCCAGTGGGATCTGCTCCGGCTGGAGGCGGCGGCCGATCTGGCCGGCAAACCCGAACAGGGCGACCCCGCAGCTGACCGGCGGGACTGGCGCGACGTACCGCGAATACATCTGCCCATCGCCGCCAACGCGGACTCGATCTCCATCTGGCTGCTGCCGGTGGTTGCCGAGATCCAGCGGCGCCATCCGGTGGCCGTCGAGGTGCTGCGGGACGACGAGAGCCACTCCACCGGGTTCCTGCGAGCCGGGCAAGCGGTCGGCGCGATCACGTCTGATCCCCGGCCCGTTCGCGGCTGCACCGTGCTGCCGCTGGGCTCGATGCGCTACCTGCCCGTCGCCAGCACGGAATTCATCAGCACCTGGCTGCCGAACGGACTACGGGCCGCCGACCTCGCACGGGCTCCGATGGTCTCCTTCGACCGCAAGGACACCATCCAACTCGATCTGTTGAACAGGCTCACCCGACAACACGTCGATCCACCGGTGACCTACGTACCGGCGTCAGTCGAATACCACCGCGCCGTCGAGTTGGGCGCCGGCTGGGGCGCGGTACCCGCCACCCAGATCGAACCCGCACTCGCCGCCGGCACCGTCAAGAAACTCGGCAACCAGCACGTCGACATCAAATTGTTCTGGCAATACTGGAAATTGGGGTCACCGATCATCAACGACCTCACCGATCTCATCAAGGACAGTGCCCGGGACTTCCTTGTCTGAACCCACCGACACGAGCTCCTCCACACTCGGGGCATCACGCAACGGATTCGCGATCTCGTCATCACGAAGCCGGAACGCAAAGAAAGCGATCGCGGCCAGCGGGACGGGAACCAGCCCGGCGATGACAAACGTGGCCGTGAGCCCGATCAACTCGCTGACCGGAGCCGCGATCACCATCGACACCGGCATCAACGCAATCGACACAAAGAAGTCGAGGCTCGAGATCCGGCCGAGCATATGCGGCGGCACCCGACGCTGTAACAGCGTGCCCCACAAGACCATCGGACCGTCGAAGGCCATCCCGAGAACAAACGCGGCGACAACGAACACCCAGAGCTCGGTGGCGAGCCCAATGGCCACCAACGGCACCGAACACAGACCCCAGATCGCGAACATCACCGACAGGTAGCGCCGGGGCATCGGCATCGAGGCAAGCACGATCGCACCCAATCCTGCTCCGAACCCGAAGGCCGCCAACACGATCGCGTGATCACCCGCGTCGCCACCGAGCCGGTCCTTGATGGCAAACGGCACCAGCACCTCGATCGGCCCCATCACCATCAACACCAGGATCAGCGCATACAACAGCGTCGCGAGCAGCCAGGGTGTGCGCCACATGTGGGCGAACCCCTCCGCGATATCGGTGACGGCGCCGCGCACCAATTTCGTACCGGCACGACGTTCGTGGCGTACCGGGGTCGGCACCATCAGCACATAGAAACCGGCGGAGAGCGCCGAGGCCACCGCGGAACCGACAATCGCGAGTCCGGGCGATGAGATGGCGATCAGTCCACCGGCGAGAGCCGGCCCGGCGGCCTGGAAGATGGTGGGCCGCAAGACACCTTCGATACCGTTGGCGGCCATCAGTTCGTCCCGCGGGACCAGCGAGGGAACTATCGCCGAATACGTCGGGTAGTAGATACCGGTGGTGACACCACCGATCATCGACACCAGCACCAGATTCCACAGCTGGATGGATCCGGTCATCGCCAGCACTCCGACCCCACCGACCGCGATGAGTTTGACCGCCTCCAGTGCGATGAGAATCGTTCGCTGCGACATCCGGTCGGCCAACACTCCACCGAGCAGCGTCGAGGCCACCATGCCGAGGGCGGCGACCGCGGTGACGAGGGACAACTGCCCCGGTCCGCCACCCATCGCGATGACCTGCCAGACAACACCTACCGTCCAGATACCGTCGGCGAACATCGCGAGCACCAGGCCCGTACACAGCAGGCGATACTGCTGATGCGCGAAGGGCCTCAGGGCACGAGGCAAGCCGGATGATGCGGTCATCAGCCAACTGTGCCCGATGGACCACCGCTTTCACCAGCGATTTTCCTCCACCGACACGCGAAAACTCGCCGCCACCGGATTACGGTGGCGGCGAGCAAGTTCGGTATGGGCGACCGGTCAGGTCAGTTCACACCGATGATCTCCTGTGCGATCGCAGCGAGTCGGGTCTGGGCCGCGGATACGACACCCTGGCGGTCCTTGTGCGCTTCTTCGTAGGCGACAACTGTCCGGATGTCAGCGGGCTCGGTGAGTTCCTTGATCTCTGCGACCACCTCGCTGACGTTCAGCGCGTCGTAGTCGGCGATCGGCAGGTCCGCGGGATCGATCACCCCGACGGCATCACGAACCGCATGCACCGCATCTGCTGCGCCGGTTGCACCCTGTGCCCGGGCGGTGTCCTCAGCGGCGTCGAGCGCCGCATCCCGGGTGGCCTTGGCGGTCTTGCGGGCGGTCTTCCCGATATCGGAGGCACGCCCGACGACCGCCTCGCCGACCCCGGTCACCTGCTTGACGGCTGCATCGCTGGTCGAGGTCAGCCGGTCGACGGCACCGTGACCCGCATCGGTCGCTCGCTTGACCGCCGCGCCGCCGGTTTCCTGTGTCTTGTCGACGAATCCGCCGAACCGGGTGGGGGCGCTGCGGAGAACGTCGACCACCCGCTCGGCGCCACGCGCGGTCAATGTCACCGGAATGCCGGCAACGCGGAGGGCAGTGCCGCTCGCGGCCTGGAACGGACTACGTCGCAGGGCCACCGGTCCGCCGATGGCCTCCTCGGCCAGGACTGTGGTGATCCACTCGACCGTTGCCTCGTGGGCCACGATCAACCGATCGGCGAGCTCGACGATGTCGGTTTCACCCTCGGAGGTCGCCAACGCCTTCAGGTAGATGGCGCGGTCGAGTAGCTGGTGCTCGAGCGCCAGATCCCCGAGCAAGGCCTCGTCGAAAGGCTGGACCTGTTCGGCCAGTGCCTTGGCGGTCGCCGTAAAGCGTCCGAAGATCGGGCGGAAGAGATCAGGCAGGCCGCCGAGGTCGCGAATCGACTTCTCGATCGCCACGGCGCGGATTCGGCCATGGGCGGCATTTTCGGAGAGTTCGCGACGTACTGCCTCGGTTCGCGCCTGCCCGGTGCGGGTCTGGGCAACCTGGATCTCGGTGTTGGTCAAGGTCAACAAGATGCGCAACTGATTGCGCAGAGTGCTGGTGGAAGTGCTCATATTCAGTCTCCTCTGCATTGATTGTGGGTCGATATGCAGCGTTCATAGGAGGCGTACCCGGGAACTCATCCGGTAAACGGTGCAGATGAGGTACGTCACAATGAGCGGCGGTTACCCCAGTACGGTGAGTCCGACACCATGTCAGGTGTCCGAGGCAAAGGAGTTGGTGTGTCGTCGCTACCCGGGGATCCGGTCGAACAGGCCCTGACCGTCGTCGACCTCGCCGACCCGCAAGGCCTGGCTGTGGATTTCTCGGTACCCGGATGCCTAATCGCAATCGACTCGACCGGCGACCCGCTCTCCGATGACGCCGAACGTCTTGTCGGCCGGTCCACCTTTGCTCTCACTGCGGGCCCGGCCCCCGATCGCCGATTCATCACCGTCGATTCGATACCCACCGCCGTCGACGAGCTGAGGCAGCGCGTCGCCGACCGGCCGGTCTCAGCTTCGGTCTGCGACGACGTGCTCCGAGCCGGTGACTCGAACACCGACACCTTCGCCGGGGTGATGATCGAGTCTCTCGGGTACTCGACGCTGCAGGCCGGCCGTGAGTTCAAGACCTGGCTGGAGGGGCAGGGACCCCGCAGTCTGGCCGATCCGCCGGAACCCGTTGTCCTCGAACGTGACGGTGACACCGTTGTTGTCACGCTCAATCAACCCAAGCGGCACAACGCATTCAGCAACACCCTGCGGGCCGGACTGATCGACGGCCTCACCGTTGTCCTCAGCGATCCATCTGTCACGCGTGTTGAGTTCCGGGGCAACGGCAAATCATTCTGCAGCGGAGGCGATCTCAGAGAATTCGGCACCTTCGACGATCCGGCAGAATCCCATCTGGCGCGCACCCGCTTCAGTCCGGCGCTACTTCTCAATGCCGTGCGCGATCGGCTCGGGGAGAACCTCGTGGCGTTCACACACGGCACCACCATGGGTAGCGGACTCGAGATGGCAGCCGTCTGCGGGCACGTCACCGCACATCCCGACACAGTTTTCGGCCTGCCCGAACTGACACTCGGATTGATACCCGGAGCAGGAGGGACAGTGAGCATCCCCCGACGCATCGGTCGGTGGCGAACCGCCTACCTGGTATTGAGCGGCAAAACCATCCACGCCACAACGGCTTTGGACTGGGGCCTGATCGACGAAATCGCGACTTAAAACGGCGGCGGATCATTCCTTTCCTGTTCTTCGCGGAGGCTGCGGTTCCCTAGTCGTTCTTGTTGGCGGCGTGCATGTTTGGCAGCGGTACGTGATTGCTGCCGGGAGTCCGGTGCTGTGGGCGGTGGCCGGCCGGGCGAGCCGCGTTGATTGTCGAAGACAATCAGCCGAAGTGTCGGGAACAGATCATCACCCGTCCAGGCGGGCCCGTCATAGCTACGGCCTTCCGGAGTGGTGAAAATCAGCCGCGGGCGTCCAGTCCGCGGATCCGGGTACTGGTCGTCGAGCCAGTCACTGTAGGTCTTCAGCAGATGATGAAACCTGCAGAGTGTCTTCATCTCTGACGGATGCGTGCACCCACCCGCATCCGGATCGTGGTGGTTGTATTCGCGGGTGTGATCGAGATCAGCACCCCACGCCTTCTTGTCACAGCCCGGCCACATGCAATAGCAATCCCGGATCCGGATGTAGCTGTCAAGGACCACCGACGGCCGATACTCGTCACCGAGTTGGGTGGCCGGCAGTGGAACCACGAACGGTGCTGTAACGGTGTCGCTGTCGCCCTCCGGAAAGTCGCCGACCGGTGGGTTCTCCGGCGACCGCATGTACACGGTTGGCTTGTCAGGCTTCGACCCCGGTTCCTCAGGGTTCGGTTGTGCGGGTTCGGGTTCAGTCGGCTCGGGCTCGGGCTCGGGTTGTTTTGATTCTGGTTCTGGTTGAACAGTCTTGTTGCCCATCGGCCGCACCACTGTTTCGGGACGGTCGGCGATGTCGCGGATGTGGGCGGCGGAGATGACCCCATGACCATCCAGGAACCCCGGATTATCGGCCGTCCCCTCAAGCGTGGCCTGGTCGGTGATCACGTGCAGCACGATTTTCACGTCGACGCCGGAGATCACCTGATCAGCCGGGACAGTGGCGATTTCGGCGGTGCAGGGATGTTTCGGGTCGTCGGGGCACTGGCAACCGAACGCACGGCCCATCACCGTCGCAAACAACGCATCGGCCATCCGATCAGCTCTGCGCCGCGGATCAGCCTTGCACGTCGACGTGGCCAGCTTTTCCAGCCGCGCCATGATCATCGTCATCTCTTCAGCGGTCGACTGTGCCTCCAGGACGGCCATGCCGTGATCAGCGTGCGAGCCCCACACCCCACGCCGGTTCTTCGCATCCTCGCGGGCCTGCCGCACCAGGTCAGGATCGCGGCGAAAGATGATCGCATCGACCATGTCCCGCATCCGGTTCTTCGACCACGACCCCCGCCGACCCAACGCGTCGGCGATCGCCTGATCAATGTCCGCCCGATGCGGTGAACCGTCGATCAACTCGGTACGCGACACAATGTCCGGAATATGCTGGGCCGCAACTTTTCCTGCCCGCAACACCGCATTGACCGATGGCAACCGATCTCGTAGCGCCAGAGCCCGGTTGACCTGCAGTTCAGCGGCATGCTGGGTGATCCCTTGTGCCACCGCGAGTCTTGCGGCGCACTGCGCGAACGGATCGAGTGCCCGCATCTCCGCCTGGGTCCCGACCGTCGGTTCGACCAATTGCTGATGCACCATTGCAGCAGCGGTATAGCGCTCCCACTCCATCCGACTCTGCTGCGCCATCGCCAGCTTGGTGTTACGCAACAGCTCATTGGTGCGCAGCAGGTAGGCGGGACCGATTTCATCGGCCCCACCAGCATCTTCGATCTCCCCCTCGAACATACATTTGAGTCTAAACGAGGGGTACGACACATCCCTGGCAGTCAGTTTTCAACCCGGCACGTCGGCACATCCGACGACCTACGCGGTCCTTATCTTCGGTACCGCAAAGGATTCCGGATCGGCCCGCTGCCAGTCGCGTTCCCATTCCGGACGCGTGGTTCCCCGGACCAGTTCGCCTTCGTCAAGCCATTCGAACAGGTCCTCGAACGACTCCGCCGACGAGTGACCCACCCGGCGCATCACCACTGCAGGACCGAGGTCGTCGAAGCTGGTCAATCCCATCGCGGCGAGCACCTGCATCGCCGATTCCACTGTTCCGCGTTGATAATTGAAGACCCGGTCACCCTTGTCCTCGACGTCGAGTGCCCTGGCCCGGCGGGCGTCCTGCGTGGCAACTCCCACCGGACAGTTGTTGGTGTGGCACTCCTGCGCCTGGATACAACCGACCGCCATCATCATCGCCCGCGCAGCGTTGGTGAAATCGGCGCCGAGCGCCAGCGCCTTCACGATGTCGGAGCCACCGGCGATCTTGCCGGCGGCACCGATCTTGATCCTGCTTCGCAGTCCACTGCCGACGAGGGCGTTGTGCATCGTCATCAGACCGAGTTTCAGCGGTGTCCCAACATGATCCGCGAACTCCGGCGGTGCCGCACCGGTGCCACCCTCGGCGCCGTCGATCGTGATGAAGTCAGGCAGGATCTCGGTGCGCAACATCGCTTTACACAGCGCCAGCACATCAGTGCGGGTGCCCACACAGAGCTTGAAGCCCACCGGCTTTCCGCCGGACAGCCGGCGGAGCTCGCCGATGAACTGCATCAGTTCGATCGGGCTCGAGAATTCGCCGTGCGCCGGTGGACTGATCACCGTGACACCCTGTTCGACACCCCTGGCCTCCGCGATCGCCGCGGAGACCTTGCGACCAGGCAACACGCCACCGAGCCCGGGTTTCGCGCCCTGACTCAGTTTGAGCAGGATCGCCTTGACGTTGGGGTGCGCCGACTTCTCGGCAAAGCGCTGCGGATCGAACTTCCCGTCACGGGTACGGCACCCGAAGTAGCCCGAGCCGATCTCCCAGACCAGCGGAGCACCGTATTCGAGGTGGTGAGTGGTCAATCCGCCCTCACCCGTCTCGTGGAGAAATCCACCGAGTGCCGCGCCTTTGTTCATCGCTCGCACCGCATTTGCCGACAATGCGCCAAAACTCATCGACGAGATGTTGAACAGGGCCGCGTCATACGGCTGGGTGCACTGGGGGCCACCGAGTCGCACGGTCGGGATGGTCTTGGAAATCGGCACCGGCGCCATCGAATGCAGCAGGTAGTCGTAGCCGGGTTCGGTGATCTCACGTTCGGTACCGAATGCCGCCTCGGCGTGTAATCCCTTGGACCGCTGGTAGATCAACGACCGCACGTTGCGGTCGTACGGTCGACCGTCGTAGTTCCGCTCGATGAAGTACTGCTGCAACTCGGGCCGGATCGATTCGAGCAGAAACCGCATGTGCCCGATCACCGGATAGTTCCGAAGTATCGAATGCTGTTTCTGAAGGACGTCGTAGATCGCAACCAACAAGGCGATCACGACGATCACCACCGCATACCACCACACGGTGTGCCGGTTGACCGCGGCCGCGACCACGAGCACGCCGGCGGCGGCCACCAGCCCCAAGAGCACATTGAACTTCACCATAGGTGGAGCCTAGCCGCGGTGAGGCGGCAGCTTTCGAGAGCGTTGGGCTACAACGAATGCATCGAAACCGCTCAGACCTCGATCGTCACGGTATCGTCCACCCGACCGAAGACCATGGCCTCCTCGATCCGGTCGAAACGATGGTCGATCGCGTCCAGGACGTAGTTCTGGCGAACGTTCCAGGGCCGATGAGTTCCCGACTTCGGCAACGCGTCAGGGTTGCGCTGCACGTACCCCGCCTTGATGTCCCAACTGGGCTTCACCGACATCGATCGATCGCCGAGATGCGGATAGGAGTGCGTATAACCCTTTTCGCCCATGTACGCCAACAGTTTTGCCACCGCCTGCGCCGTCATGTCCGAACGCATCGTCCACGAGGCGTTGGTGTAACCAACGCACCAGGCCAAGTTCGGCACGTCCTCGAGCAGGTGGCCCTTGTAAACAAACCGATCGGTGGTTTTCACCTCGGCGCCGTCGACACTGACGGTGGTGCCGCCGAGCGATTGGAGTTGAAGCCCGGTCGCGGTTACCACGATATCGGCATCGAGCCTCTCCCCGGACTCCAGCTGAATACCTGAAGAGTCGAATGTTTTGATGCGGTCCGTGACCACCGCTGCACGGCCCGCGGAGATCGCCTTGAAGATGTCCCCGTCAGGTACCGCGCACATCCGCTGGTCCCACGGCTGATAGGTGGGTTTGAAGTGAGTGTCGACGTCGTATCCGTCGGGAAGGTTGCGGACTGCAACAAGGCGCAGGAGCTTCTTCATGGTCTCCGGCAGTTTGCGGGAGAACGCATACGAAAGCACGATGATGGCAGAGTTTCGCCAGCGCATAATTGTATGAGAAACCTTGCGGGGAAACACTTTTCGGATAGCATCGACAGTCTTTGTCCGAGTGGACATGCTGCCGATGTATGTTGGCGACCGCTGCAGCATCGTCACCAGGGCCGCGCTTTCGGCCATCGCCGGAACAAGCGTGATCGCCGTGGCACCGCTACCGATCACCACGACCTTCTTGTCGCGGTAGTCGAAGTCTTCGGGCCAGAACTGCGGGTGAACGATCCGTCCCTTGAACTCGGTCTCACCGGGAAACTCGGGCCGGTAGCCCTCGTCGTAGTTGTAGTAGCCGGTACCGAAGAAGAGGAACCGGCAACTGTAGGTCACCGTTGCGCCGCCCTGCTCGGCCTGAACATTCCAGGTATCGGTCAGCGAATCCCAATCGGCTGACCGGACCAGGGTGTCGAAGGTGATGTGACGATCGATCTGATGGCGGCGGGCGGTGTCGGTGAGGTACTCGCGGATGTGCTCGCCGTCCGCGATCGCCTCGGGCCGTTTCCAGGGCTCAAAGGGATAGCTGAGGGTGAAGATGTCGCTGTCCGAACGGATACCCGGGTATCGGAACAGATCCCACGTGCCACCGATCCGGCTGCGTCGTTCCAGGATCGCGTAGCTCAGGCCGGGGTTTCGCTCTTTGATGCGGTAGGCGGCGCCGATACCGGACAAGCCGGCTCCGATGATCAGGACGTCGGTGAACAAGGCATCCTCATCGGGGACACCTGAGTTTGACTGTGCGGTCATACGGAAATCTCTCCCAGTCCTCGTCGACTTCGGATCAGTCCGTTCTTCCCTGCCACCCGGGGGGTTCAACCCAAAGCGATGACCGATCCGACCGACCCGAACACCACGATAAGCACCAGAAGGTCGATAAGTCTTGGACTCCGGTCAGATCGGGCCACGGATCCGATTCCGCCACGGGCTTCGACGGCCGCGGCCAGTTCCCTGCCGTTCTGCACCGCCAGCGAACAAACGACGGTCAAACAGTTGATCCAACCGTTGATCTGCTCCGCCGCCGACTGTTTGTGCTCCGGTTTGCGTTGCGACATCGTCTGCAACAGAACGCGGAAGTCGCTGATCATGAAGGGACAGAGCCGGAGCGCAAGTGCCACCGAGACCGCGGCGGATTGAGCCGGTATCCGCAAGCGCTCCGCCCAGCCGACCAATCGTTGCGCAAACGAAGGTATTTCGACCATCGGTGTCGTCCAGCAGAAGAGCAGTGCGCAATAGAGCGACAGCACGGTCATGCAGATGAGGATTCCCCAGTAGAGCGCGCCGCCGAGTCCGAGTTCCACCCCGGCAATCGTGACGTAGGGGTCTTCGCCGCCCAGCGCCGTGATCAATCCGCCGAACAGGGTGATGAGGATCAGCCACTTCGGAAGCCGCGGCAGCGCAGCTCGCGGAACCTTGCCGAGGAGGGTCCAGCCCAGGGCGATACCGGCCCCGACCCCGATACTGATCCAGGTCGGTTCGAGCATGAACATCACCGCGACCGCCGCGAGCAGCAGCAGCTTGGTGCCGACCCACCACCTCCGCGCCGGAGAAGAATGTGGCAGCGCGCGAACGACATTCGCAAGGTTGGCGGTCGACTTCACAGTCGAGGGGTCGGGTGCCGGCGCAGTCGGCTGACCATCGACCGTGCCCTCGTCGACGACGACGGTGCGATCGACCAGGTCGGCGAGCTCACCGATGTCGTGGGAGATGACCACCAACGTGGTGCCCGAGGCTTTCACCCTGTTGAGTGCCCGGACCATCGCGGCGCGCGCCGGGGTGTCGAGTCCGGCCAGCGGCTCGTCGAGCACCAGCAGCCTGGGCTTGCAGGCGAGAAGCCCGGCCAGCGCGACGCGGCGCTGCTGGCCCACCGACAGTTGATCGACGAGTTCGTCACCGAGTACCGCGGGATTGAGACCCAGTTCGATCAGTGCGACGTTCACGGCCAGGTCGTCGACGTCGGCGGCATCTTTGATGTCCGACCGCACCCGCGAACGCACCAGTTGCAGTCTGGAGTACTGGAATCCGAGCAGCGCATGCTTGCGGCCGTTGCGAACCGGTTCGCCGTCGAGCATCACCTGCCCTGCTGTCGGCTTCTCGAGCCCGGTGAGAACCCTTGCCAATGTTGATTTTCCGGCGCCGTTGGGACCGGTGATCAATACCGCTGAACCTGCCTCGATCCGCAGGTTCAGACCGCTGAAGATCTGGTTGTGCCAGGGCGTCCCCGCATCATGGGCGTAGCCCACGTCGTAGAGCGCAATGTGTGCGCCGTTGATGTGCCCGATCCGGCGACTCGGATTGAGCAACTCTGTGGACACCTCACGGTGAGACGAATCCAGCACGATCTCACGGTCGGCCAGGGCGGCCTCGTCGACGTCGTGGGTGATCTGCAGAACGGCGGTGTCCCCGCTGTCGGCCAGTTCGCGGAAGACCTCGATGACCGATGTCCGGCCTTCTTGGTCGATCATCGCCGTCGACTCGTCACTGATGAGGACAGCCGGATCACGCGACAGGGCGGCGGCGATCGCAAGGCGCTGCAACTGACCGCCCGACAAAGTGCTCGTCTCGCGGTGGAGCAGACCGCTCAGACCGACCCGATCGAGCAGTTCGTTCATCTGCGCCTCGGTCAGATCGTGATTGCCCCATGCCAGGTCGTCGGCGACGACCATACCGAGCACCTGCGTCTCCGGGCGTTGACTGATGACCGCTGTGCCACCGGGCTTTCCGAGGCCGACCGCCCCCGGGCGGCTCACGGATCCAGAGGTAGGAGCCCGCCCGGCCACCACCTTCCCCAACGTCGACTTGCCGACGCCGTTGGGACCGGTCACCGCGACCACTTCACCGGCGTCGAGCGTCATCGAGACATCCCAGATTGCCGGCACCGGTGCGCCCGGATACTGCACCCCGACGCCGTCAAGCCGCATCGGCAGCGGCCGCACGGGCCCGGTCTCACCGATCTTCTCCTCGACGTGCGGCGTACCGAGCCGGGCGATCATGGGTGGGAGCGGACGCCGGTGAACGACGTACACGGCCAGGCCCGAGAAGGTGACCCCGACGATGCCGATCGCCGGAATCGCGATCCACCAATAGTCGATGCACCAGGTGACCACCGGATCGATGACGGCTGTGAGCCCTTCGAGTCCGGCGTTGTTCAAGACCCGCTCGAGGCCCTGCCAACCATTGCGGATCTGCGTGATCATGAACTCGCGGTAGTCGCTCAGGAGGGCAATCATCGCCGTCGCGATCGCCGCCGACGGAATTGCGATGAACAGGAGCGTATTCAAGGCCACCTGCGGTGACTTCCATCCACGGCGCAGGGCGGTCCCGGACAGGATGCCGAAGATCGCCGCCGAGCCGACCAGGTTCGCCGCCGTCACCCCACCGAAGAGGAACGCAACAATCCATCCCGTCATCGCGCCGAGCAGGCTGACACGCAACCGTCGGCGGCCGGCAAGGATGGCGAACGGTACCGACCCGACAAGGACGGCGGCACCACCGACGGGCACGACCCGGCTCAGCACACAGATCGCCGCGGCGACGTCGGCAAGGGCGGCGGCCTCCGCGATTTCCACCGCGGTGACGCGGCGACCGATGCGGGCGCTGCGACGCGCGTTCACGGTGCCGCCACGTTCGGGGCGTGGTTCGTATTGTTCGATCTGTCCAGATTGCCAGACAACCCGACCGCCGGGGGCGGGGCGTCGGAGTCAGCCGGCCTTACGTTTGGCGGGCGCCTTTTTCGCCGGAGCCTTCTTGGCCGCGGCTTTCTTCGCCGGAGCCTTCTTGGCAGCGGCCTTTTTCGCCGGGGCCTTCTGGTCGGACGTGTCGTCGTCGCTTGCGGGTGAGCCGCCACGGTCTTTCACCGAAGCCCTCAGTGCCGCGAGCAGATCGGCCACTTCCGTATCCTCGTCGCTGTCCTCATCCGACTTCTCGGGTTCGGTGAACGCCTCGGTCCCGTCTGCCTTTGCCTCGATCAGCTTGCTGAGCTCATGTTGATACGTGTCCTCGTACTGACCCGGATCGAAATCGCCCGACATCGACTCGATGAGGGACGCGGCCATTTTGAGTTCCTGCGGCTTGATGTCGGGTGATTCGTCGAGCGCGGGGAACGCCGCTTCTCGCACCTCGTCGGGCCACAGCAATGTCTGCAGGGTCAAGACGTTGCCGACCACCCGGAGCGCGGCCAGCCGGGTGCGATTGCGCAGCGTGAACGTCGCGATGGCCAACCGGTCGGTATCTTTGAGGGCTTCCCGCATGAGCGCGTAGGCCTTCGGGGATCTGCTCGCCGGTTCCAGGTAGTACGGCTTGTCGAAGAAGATGGGGTCGACCTGATCGACCGGCACAAAATCGGTGATCGCGATCTCGGGACTGCGCTGCACCGGGAGTTCGGACAGGTCATCTTTGGTCAGCACCACCGTCTGACCGCCATCGCTCTCGTACGCGTTGGCTATCTGTGAGAACTCGACCTCGTCGTCCGTACCCTCACGAACCTTGCGGTAGCGGATACGGGTGCCGTCCTTGGAATCGACCTGGTGGGACTTACGATCGTGACTTTCCGTGGCCGAGTACACCTTGACCGGCACATTGACCAGCCCGAAGCTGAGATCGCCCTTCCAAATCGAACGCATAACGCCATTGTGCAGGTCGGAACCATTTGACGCAGCCCCCTGGAGGATGAAAAGTCGGGGCATGCCCAGCCGCAACACACTCGAGGTCGACGGGCACAGCATTGCGGTGACCCATCTCGACAAGGTGATCTACCCCGCCACCGGCACGATCAAAGCCCAGGTCATCGAGTACTACAACACGATTGCCGACGTGATGTTGCCGCACCTGCGGGACCGGCCGGTGACCCGAAAGCGGTGGCCCGACGGCGTTGAGTCGACACCGTTTTTCGAAAAGAATCTGCCCGGCCATGCACCGGAGTGGCTCGGCCGGGTGCGGCTGGGCCACAGCGATCGCGACGTGGTGTATCCGGTGTTGTCGGCCCGGGCCGACCTGATCTGGCTGGCCCAACAGGCCGCACTCGAACTGCACGTCCCGCAATGGACACTCGACCATTCCACCGGTGGTACCGATGCGAGGTACAAAGTGGATCGACTGACCGATCGTGTTGTCCTCGATCTGGACCCGGGCCCCGACGTCACCCTGTTCGATTGCGCGCAGGTCGCACTGCGCATCAAAGAAATGCTCGACGCCATCGGGTTGCCCTCCTTCCCGGTGACCAGCGGATCCAAGGGCATTCACGTCTATTTCAGGCTGCAGGACCCGATATCCCCGGATTCGGCACGGCGGGTCGCCAAGCAGATCGCGACCAGTCTGCAGTCCGAGAGTCCCGACCTGGTCACCGCGCAGATGACCAAGGCCGTGCGAACCGGCCGGGTATTCGTGGACTGGAGCCAGAACAGTGCTTCCAAGACCACGCTGGCGCCGTACTCGATGCGTGGTCGCGAACGGCCCTGTGTCGCCGCACCCCGACTCTGGGAAGAGTTGGAAGACAACGATATCCAGCACATCATGTTCGACGAGATGGCTGACCGGATCGACCAGTACGGCGACCTGCTGGCCGACCTCGAAACCGAGCCTGACACCTCCCCGAAGTCCACCCCCACCACACCGGTGGTCGACCTCGGCGCCTACCGGCGCAAACGTGATGAACGAAAGACTCCGGAACCCTTCGGGGACAGCCGGCCGGAGGACTCCCGGAGCGGCGACCCGATGTTCGTGATCCAAGAACATCACGCACGCCGGCTGCACTACGACTTCCGGCTAGAGCGTGACGGTGTCCTGGTGTCCTGGGCAGTGCCCAAAAACCTTCCGCTGGAAGGTGATAAGAATCGGCTGGCGGTCCAGACCGAGGATCACCCGATCGACTACGCGGACTTTTCGGGTGACATTCCGTCGGGAGAGTACGGCGGTGGCCACGTCGAGATCTGGGATCGGGGCACGTATGAAACCGAGAAGTGGCGGGACAAAGAAATCATCGTCCGTCTGCACGGCGACCGCATCCAGGGCCGCTACGCACTGATCAAGACCGGCGACAAGAACTGGTTGGCGCACTTGATGTCCGACGAACCGCGGCCGATCCTGCCCGACAGTCTGCGCGATCCACGACCGATGCTCGCCACCGACGAGACCATCGAGCACCTCACCGACGACAAATGGGCCTTCGAGGGCAAATGGGACGGCTACCGAATCCTGTTGCGCTACATCGACGGAAAGCTACAGCTGACCTCGCGATCCGGCATCGACATGACCAAGGACTTCCCTCAGATCCACAGGGTCACCGACGATCTGGGACTTCTCGACGTCGTGCTCGACGGCGAAGTGGTGGTGTTCGACGAGCAGGGACGCACCAACTTCACGCAGCTTGCCGGTCGCAGCAACGCAGGCGACCTCGACGTGAAGCTGCTGCTGTTCGACATCCTCTATCTCAACGGGTCCTCTCTCCTCAAACTCAAATGGGAGGACCGGCGCGGACTACTGGAGGAGATCGCGAAGGCGTTCTCCTCCGATGCTCCCGTCCAGCTGCCACCGCTTCTGCCCGGGCCGGGTTCGGATGCCGTTGCCGTCAGCCGTGATCGCGGCTGGGAAGGTGTTGTCGCCAAGCGCCGCGACTCGACCTATCAGCAGGGTCGTCGCTCCAAGACCTGGCTCAAGCAAAAGAACTGGAGCGACATCGAAGTCGTCATCGGCGGCTGGCGACCCGGCAAAGGTGGTCGAAGCAACCGGATCGGCTCGCTGCTGATGGGGCTGCCCGAGGAGACCGGATTGCGCTACGTCGGCCGGGTCGGGACCGGATTCAGTGACGCCCAACTCGAGTCCCTGCTCGCCGAACTGGAGCCCTTGCGCCGCAAGACTTCACCGTTCCTCGGTCACCTCGACCGACCCGTCGAACTGGACGCGGTGTGGGTTCTGCCCAAACTCGTTGCGGATGTGAGGTTCATGGACTGGACCAGCACGGGTCACCTACGTCACCCCTCATGGCGCGGGATCCGGCGCGACAAACTGCCCGGAGACCTGTGATCAGGGCATGGCCTGCACGGCTGAATGTGCCCGGAAACTGAGGGGGAGTTACGGTGTTTACGGGTTCGGATGGCCGCCTGCGTCCCGCGAGAACCCCAGCCACACCATAAGGAGTCCACGTGCTCGTCGTCGCGCACATCAGCGATCTTCATTTCAACGGAACCGCCGCGCGGCGGGACCGCATCAATGCTGCGCTCGAGTACGTCAATTCCCGGTCAAGCGGCATCGACGCCCTGGTGGTCACCGGTGACATCACCGACAACGGCAGGCCGTCCGAATACGAGGAAGCCGGCGCCACCCTAAAGAGCCCACTGCCACTGATGATCTGCCCCGGCAACCACGACGTCCGCGGCGAGTTCGGACAGACATT
Organism: Williamsia faeni; assembly: GCA_003202005.1. GTDB lineage: Bacteria > Actinomycetota > Actinomycetes > Mycobacteriales > Mycobacteriaceae > Williamsia > Williamsia faeni. The sequence continues at coordinate 839,993 of QJJF01000001.1, forward strand.
CCTCGCCGGACAGAACTTCCCCGACGAGCGGGGCGGCATCGGTCCGCTCAACTACGCCCGGACCGTCGCCGACGCACTGTTCCTGATCTGTGACAGCTCCATCCCCGGCCAGAACAACGGATTCCTGAGCGACGAGACGATCGCCTGGATGGACGAACAGATCACGGCCGCCGGGCCCGCGGTACCGGTTCTCGTCGCGTTCCACCATCCACCGGTCGTCTTGCAGATGCCGATGATGGACACGATCCGGCAGACCGGTGAAGAGCGGCTGGCAGCGCTCGTCGGCAAACATCCGAACATCACCATGTTCATGTGCGGACACGCCCACACCGGCGCCGTCACGACCTTCGCCGGCCGCCCGCTGTGCCTGGCTCCCGGGGTTGCCTCAACACTCAATCTGCCCTTCGAGGGCACCGGCGTGATCAACGAGACACAACCCGCCGGCCTGGCCTTCCACACATATGCCGACGGCCGTGTGATCAGCCACTTCCGGAGCGCCTAGGTAATCCGGATCACGCAGCGGTGAGCGCGGGCGGTTGGAACCGGTCCGACGGCAGCCCGAGGATGTCGGTCACGTCGACGTAGATGGCGCGCTGATCCACCTTGGCCGGCACCGCGAGATTGCCGATCAGTTCACGCGTCGACGTGGTTGCCGACACCACCGGCACCCCGGCGACAAAAAGATCGGCCGCGGCCCGCCGGACCTGATCCGGAGAGGTCACCACCACCACGTCGGCGAGCCCGAGCTTCGCGAAGATCCCAGCGCTTCCGACGGCACTCTGCGCCACCGTTGCAGCGGCGGAGTCGACGTGGATACGGGTGGCCGCGATGCCGTGGTCGACCAGCCAGGTGCGCATGACGTCGGCGTCGCGGTGCGCGCCCACGGCGGCACCGCCGGAGATGATGACCGGCGACTCAAAGGCCACTATCGCCTGGGTCCACACCGCGAACAGCCGGCTGGCCGTCTCATCGGTGGGTGTTCCGTCAGCGTTCAGACCAGCGCCGAGAACCACGATCCCGGTGCCCTTTGCATGCAGTCCCGGCACCGGATTCGGACCGATGACCACTCCGCGGTCGATGCCGGAGAGCGCCTCCCGAACACGCGCCTGAAGGGATCCGTCGTAGGTCCCCAGGGCCGTGAGCGCCGCCTGGGACAGTCGCGAATCGCCGCTGTAATTCGACCAGATCGCCTGCAGTGCAAGCGCATCGGTGTCGCTGGGATCAGCCGCGAGTAGCTTGCGCAGGGCGTTGAGCCCGAGCGGTACCTCGCCGCGGCGAAACTGCAATTGCGCAGCGTTGTATAGGTTCGCCACATCTGTCCCCGACATCACCGGCGACACCGTGGTCGATGCGTTCATCACGGTAGGGATCAGCGCGACCGCTCCGGTCGACATACCGATGGCGGCGGCCGCAGCCACCAGCGCTCTATTGACACGTGTCACACGTGCACCACTCGTCACTCTGGCCACAGTAGGCGGTCGAAGCCACGGCACCGCATTGAAGCGGTCTCAGCTCGGTAACACCCGCATTTCGGGGCGGCATCATCCACGGGGGGTGATGCCACAGACCCGGCAGGCGGGGACCATTGACTGTCATGGGCCTCTTCAACCGTTCACACGACGACGGACCGCCGGCGATCCGCTATCAGATGCGAGAGAAATTGCTTTCCATCGGCGACGACTACTGGATCGAGAATGCCGCCGGCCAGAAAGTCTTCAAGGTCAATGGGAAGGCCGTCCGCTTTCGGCAGACGTTCATCCTCGAAGACAGCAAGGGCTCCGAGTTGGCGAAGATCCAGGAGCGCAAACTCAGCGTCCGGGACAAGATGCACATCGAACGGGGTAACTCCGGAGCCACCGTGCACAAGGCCCTGATCGGTATCCGGGACCGGTACACGATCAACCCCGACTCCGGGCCGGACCTGAAAGCAAAAGGCAATTTCGTCAGCCACGAATACGAGATCGAGCGCGACGGCGACACCGTCGCCACGATCTCCAAGAAATGGTTCCGTGTCCGCGACACGTACGGCGTGGACATCGCCGCAGGCGAAGATCAGGCGTTCATCCTCGCCATCACCGTGTGCATCGACGAGATGGCGCGCGGCTGACCGTTCGGTAACATGCATCGGGCAACTCCGGAAGGAACCCCAATGACTGTTTCCCCGCTCTCCCGCCGTGACCTCGATTTCCTGCTGTACGAGTGGCTCGATGTCGCGGAACTGACGACGCGGGAACGGTTCGCCGAGCACTCCCGGGAGACCTTCGACGGCATCCTCGATCTGTGCGCGGACATCGCCGTCAAACGCTATGCCCCGCACAACAAGAAGTCCGATCAGAACGAACCGCAGATCGGGCCTGACGGCAAAGTCGTCATCATCGACGAGGTCGGTGCAGCGCTCGACGAGATCGGCAAGGCCGGGATCATCGCTGCGCCCTTCGACGAGGCACTCGGTGGCATGCAGTTGCCGACAACCATCTCCCGCGCCGCCGGAGCCTGGTTTCAGGCGGCCAACGCCGCGACGTCCTCCTACACGTTCCTGACCATGGCCAACGCCGGTCTGCTGGTCGAATACGGGACGCCCGAACAGATCGACACCTGGGTCCGCCCGATGCTCGAGGGCCGCTTCTTCGGCACGATGTGCCTGTCCGAACCGCAGGCCGGTTCCTCCCTGGCCGACATCACCACCAAGGCGCTGCCCGCCGACGACGGCAGCTTCCGCATCACCGGTACCAAGATGTGGATCTCCGGCGGTGACCACGAACTGTCCGAGAACATCGTGCACCTGGTGCTCGCCAAAGCTCCCGGCGGCGGTCCCGGCGTCAAGGGCATCTCCCTGTTCGTGGTGCCCAAGTACCTCGCCGACGGCACCCGCAACGACATCGCCCTGGTGAGCCTCAACCACAAGATGGGTAACCGCGGCACCACAAACGCACTACTCAACTTCGGCGACGGCACCCATACCCCGTCCGACCAGACCGGTGCGGTGGGCTACCTCGTTGGCGAACCGCACCGCGGACTGTCGTACATGTTCCACATGATGAACGAGGCCCGCATCGGCGTCGGATTCCTCGCCACCGCACTCGGTTACGCCGGATACCTGCAGTCCGTCGAATACGCCAAGGTCCGCACCCAGGGCCGCCCGGTGGCATCCAAGGATCCGGGCAGCTCGCCCGTCGCGATCATCGACCACGCCGACGTGAAGCGAATGCTTCTCGCCCAAAAGGCTTATGTCGAAGGCGCATTGGCGCTCGGGCTCTACTGTTCGAAGCTGGTCGACGAGCAACACACCGACTCCGATCCCGAATCCGCCGCCCGCACAGAGCTTCTCCTCGATGTGCTGACACCGATCGCCAAGAGTTGGCCGTCGCAGTGGTGTCTGGAAGCCAACAGCCTGGCGATCCAGGTCCACGGTGGCTATGGGTACACCAAGGAGTTCGACGTCGAACAGCTCTACCGGGACAACCGGCTCAACCCCATACACGAAGGCGCACACGGTATCCACGGTCTCGACCTGCTCGGCCGCAAGGTGGTCATGGGTGGCGGCGCCGGTTTGGTGCTGCTGGCCCAGACCGTCACCGCCACCATCGAACGCGCCGGAGAGCGGCAAGCCGAACTGGCCGACGCCTTGAAGGCGGCGCTCGACCGCCTCGTCAGCGTGACGACCCAGGTGTGGTCGGCCGGCGATCCCGAGGTCAGTCTCGCCAATGCCACGATCTACCTCGAGGCCGCCGGACACGTGGTGATCGCCTGGATGTGGCTGGAACAACTCTTGGCCGTCGGTGATCGCCAGGGCGACTTCTACGACGGCAAACGCGCTGCTGCCCAGTACTTCTGCCGATACGAACTACCGAAGACCGGGCCACAGTTCGATCTACTCACATCGCTCGACCGCACTACTCTCGACGCCGAGCCCGGCTGGTTCTGACCCCTCTCCACCTGAATTTGCACCGCCCACCTGAAGTTTCAGGTGGGCGGTGCAAATATTGGTGGAGCGTGGGACTACTACCGGGCCCGGTTACTACAGGGCTTTGAGTTCTTCGATGACCAGGCCGACGGACTTCTTGGCGTCTCCGAACAGCATCGAGGTACCCGGCAGGGTGAACAGCGGGTTGTCGATGCCGGCGTACCCGGAGGCCATACCGCGTTTGAGGACGATCACCGACCGGGACTGATCGACGTTCAGAATCGGCATCCCGTGAATCGGACTAGAGGGGTCGTTACGCGCAGCGGGGTTGGTGACGTCGTTGGCGCCGATGACCAGGGTGACATCGGTCCGGGCGAACTCGCCGTTGATGTCATCCATCTCCTTCATCGCGTCGTACTCGACATCAGCCTCGGCCAGAAGAACATTCATGTGTCCGGGCATCCGACCGGCCACCGGGTGAATCGCGTACTTCACCTCGACGCCCTTCTCCTCGAGAATGCTCGCGAGGTCCTTGACCGCGTGCTGGGCCTGAGCAACGGCCAGACCGTACCCGGGGACCACGATCACCTGCGACGCATAGGCCATCTGGATGGCAGCATCAGCCGCGCTGGTGGCCTTCACAGTCCCCTGCTCGCCGGCCGGACCGGCCACCCCGGCCGCCCCGCCGCCACCGAACGATCCGAACACGATCGCCGGAATCGAGCGGTTCATCGCCGTGGCCATCAGGTTGGTCAAAATCGAACCCGACGCACCGACGATCATGCCGGCCACGATCATCGCCGTGTTGTTCAATGCCAAACCCGCTGCCGCAGCAGACAAACCGGTCATCGCGTTCAGCAAGGAGATGACCACCGGCATGTCGGCGCCACCGATCGGCAGCACCACAAACAAGCCCATGATCCCCGCCGCGATCAACACCAGCACAATCCACCACTGGCTCGAACCTTCACCCGGGGTGGCGTTGATACCGATGAACACACACGCCGCCAACGCAATCAGCAGCAGCACAATGTTGGCGACCTGGAACAGTTTGGCGTTGCGGACGAACGTCTTCTCGACGTTCTTGTTCATCAGCTCTTGCAGCTTGAGGAACGCGATCAGCGAACCCCAGAACGACACCGAACCGACGATCGCGGCGAACAACGAGCCGATCACGATATGGATGGTCGGTGATTCGCCGTGCTGGAACTCGGAAAAGCCTGCGGTCTCGATGAACTCGGCCCAGGCGATCAACGCGACGGTGCCACCACCGACACCGTTGAACAATGCCACCAGCTGCGGCATCGCCGTCATCTTGGTGCGCTTGGCCGGTGGAACGCCCAGGATCACACCGACCGCCAACCCGACGATGATCAAAATCCAGTTGATGGCATAGGTGTCGCGGATCTCGATCAGGGTCGCAATGACGGCGATACCCATACCGGTCGCGGCGATCCAGTTACCCCGCACCGCGGTCTTGGGACCGGTCAGCCCCGACAGACCGAGGATGAACATCGAGAACGCGACGATATAAAGAATGGAGACAAGGTTGTTCACTTGTCGGCTCCTTCAGTCGCCGAAGCCTTTTCGCTCACAGGAGCCTTCTTGCTCTTGAACATGCCCAACATGCGGTCGGTGACCAGGAAGCCACCCACCACGTTCAGGGTTCCGAAGATCAACGCCACAAACGCGATGATCCGCACGCCCCACGGAGCATCATCGGGCAAACGGCCCAACACGAGCAGGGCACCCAACACGACGATGCCGTGAATGGCGTTGGTACCGGACATCAGTGGCGTGTGCAGGGTGTTGGGGACCTTGGAGATGACCGCAAAGCCAACAAACCCGGCCAACACCAGAATCGCGATATTCGCGAGCAAATTTTCGTACATGTCAGGCACCAGCCTTCACATCAGTCGCCTCGCGTGTGACGCAGGCCGCGGCGAGGATTTCGTCGTCGAAATCGGGGACGATCTTGCCGCTCTCATCGAGCATCAACTCGATCAGCGCGAGCACGTTCTTCGAATACAGCTCCGAGGCGTGCTCGGGCATACCGGCAGGCAGGTTCAGTGGCGAGCAGATCATCACGTCGTGCTTGATCACTTCTTGTCCCGGCTCGGTCAGCTCGCAGTTGCCGCCGGTCTCACCGGCCAGGTCGATGACGACGCTGCCGGGTTTCATGCCCTCCACCGCAGCGGCGGTCACCAGCCGTGGTGCCGGACGACCGGGCACCAGGGCTGTGGTGATCACCACGTCGAAGCCCTTGATCGCGTTCTCCAGGGCTTGTTGTTGTTGTGCGCGTTCGTCTTCGGTCAGCTCGCGGGCATACCCGCCCTCACCGGCAGCGTCGATCCCGAGGTCGAGCCACTGCCCGCCCACGGACTTGACCTGCTCGGCAACTTCGGGACGCACGTCGTAGCCGGTGGTCCGCGCACCGAGGCGCTTGGCCGTGGCCAGCGCCTGCAGCCCGGCCACACCCACACCCAGGACCAGCACCGTGGCCGGTTTCACGGTTCCGGCAGCCGTGGTCAGCATCGGGAAAAAGCGGGTCGAACGCTCGGCCGCCAACACCACGGCCTTGTAGCCCGCAACGTTGGCCTGCGAACTCAGTGCATCCATCGACTGCGCCCGCGAGATCCGGGGGATCGCCTCCACCGCGAATGCCTGCACCCCGGCGGCCTTGAGTGCGCCGATCTGGTTTTCCGCGTTGCGCGGATTCAGGAAGCCGATCAGGGACGAACCCGGCGACAGCTTGCCGATCTCGGCATCGGAGGGAGGATCAACCTTGACCACCACATCCGCCGACCACGGATCGCCGATCGACGCACCGGCGGCGACATACAGATCATCCGGAATCAACGCACCCAGACCCGCGCCGGACTCCACGATCACCGGCACACCCTTGTTCACCAACGTCGCGGCAACCTTCGGAACCAGCGCAACCCGGCGTTCCCCCGCCGCCGTCTCGCGCACCACACCCACACTCATAAAAGCTCCCTCGTCATGGGGTTGGGCGGTTCATCGGAGACAGCTGTCCGACGCCTGCCCGTAAATGGCCGATGTGGCCCACGACACGCGTGCGCCACATCACTGGGTTGGAACATAGCATGAGTAAAAGGCCCAGGCGCTGTGTAACTGAACACAGTTCAAATGGCAGAACCCGCAATTCAAAAAAGCTTTGAACAGCTAATTATCTGCGTTTCGCTGTTGTCAGAAACTGACCACGACGACTGGATCACCGGTCGGCTGCGGCGATCCACCCGCGGGCTCGACTGTGACACCGAAGGTGTCCGATCCGGACACGTTGTCGACCGCGACCGCCTGACGACCCGGTGAACCCTGCATCAGTCCGACCGACACGGGATCATGATCGTCCCCCATCAGCCACATCTGATAAGTCTGACCTGCTGGGACCGCGGGCAGTCCGTCGGCCAACACCACGGCCTTGTCCTCTTCGCGCGATGCCACGACGGTGACGCTGGTGTCCTCGCCGATGTCGGCCTGTTGCAGTTTCATGTCCGGTGCCGCGAGCACCTGACTGATCTGCTTGTCCACGTCCTGCGCAACCGGACCAGTGGCGTCGGGGGCGGTGACCCGACCAACGAGCACGCCGCCGACGATCAGCGCGAGCGCGGCCGCGACGGCCCCGACGGCGATGGTCACCCGACGTCGACGCGATGTGATGTCAATTACATTCGATGGCACCGTCTCGCGTGGCGGCAAGTCCGCCAGCACAAGCTGCCGGATCCGCGGTGGCGGTGGCGTGGCGTACCCCGCCGACAGCGAAGCCAGCGCTTCGCGCGTTCGCGTGATCTCCCCTCGGTACCGCTGCCGCTCGGCGACGGGTGCGGCGGCAATCTCCCGCTCGACGCGCTCGACCTCGTCGGCCTCCAGCGCCCCCAGGGCGTACAACTCGATGTGCTCGTCGAGCCAGCTGTTCTCAGCCACGGGGATTCGCCTCCAGACATTGCTTCAGGCGACGGAGTCCATCGCGGATACGAGATTTGACCGTGGGGAGAGCTGCATCGAGCCGCTCTGCGACCTGGCGATAAGTGAGGCCCCCATAGTAGGACAGCTCGATACTCTGCCGTTGCGTCGAAGTCAGGCTGTCCAGGCAGAACACGACGCCGGCACGTTCCTCACGAGAGACCACCGAATCGGCCACGACGTCGCTGGGCAATTCCAGATTCGACACCGAGTAGTCGGTGGATCGTCGGCTGGCCGCTTCCTCACTGCGAACCCGATCGACCGCACGCCGGTGCGCGATGGTCATCATCCAGCTCAATGCGGATCCGGTGGCCGGATCAAAGCCTTCGGCCTTCTGCCACACCTGCAAATAGACTTCTTGCAGGGTTTCTTCGGCATAACCACGATCGCGTAGAACTCGACAGATCAACCCGAACACCCGGGCACTCGTCGCGTCGTAGAGGTCGGCAAAAGCCCCTCGATCGTGGCCGGCCGTCCGGATCAGCAGATCCGCGAGGTCTACCCGCGCTTCGGGAATTCGGTCGGTCACATCCACGACCCTAGCGATAGTCATCAAAACACCTACTCGATCCGCAGCACTCGGTTGTGCCAACCGGTCGCGCCATCAGGTATCGGCGCAACCCGCTGCTCGGGTTGAACCTGTCCGGTTTTGTCCGTCGCGCGGCAGTAGACGGTGTGTTGTCCGGCGGTGGCCGGCCACGTCCAGTACCACTGCCGCCAGGTGTCGTCGGAGTACTCGGTCGCGAGCGTTGCGGTGTTCCACGGACCGTCGTCGACACGAACCTCGACCTTCGCAACCCCGCGATGCTGCGCCCAGGCCGTACCGGCGATCACCACATCGCCCACCGGGAGCCGGGACAGTCCGGCCGGGCGATCGATCCGGGATGCGGTCTTGATCGGCGCCTTCTCACCCCAGTTGCGTTTGGTCCAGTACGCCTCTGCCATGTCGAACCGGGTGATCTCCCAATCGACAACCCACTTGCACGCCGAGACGAAACCGTAGAGCCCGGGAACCACCTGACGGACCGGGTAGCCGTGTTCGAGCGGCAACGGCTCACCGTTCATGCCGATCACCAGCATCGCGTCGCGACCGTCCATCACCGCGTCGATGGGTGTACCCGACGTCCAACCGTCCACGCTGGTGGAGAACAGCATGTCTGCACCGTCCTTCACCCCCGCGCGCTCCAGAATCGCCTTCATCGGATAGCCCACCCACCGGGCCGTACCGGCCAGGGCGCCACCGACCTCATTGGAGACACATGTCAGCGTCACGATCCGTTCCGTTGCCTGCATGTCCATCAGGTCGTCCCATGTGAGGGTGAACTCGTTGTCAACCATCCCGTGGACGCGCAGTTGCCAGTCACCGGTGGTCAACGCCGGAACCTGCAATGCGGTGTCGATGCGATAGAAGTCGTTGTTGGCGGTGACAAACGGGGTCACGCCCTCGACCTCGACATCGGTGCCGGCCGGGATCTGCGCGGCGGCACTGGCCGGACGCGGCAGCCGTACCCGCTTGCGATCGGCGATGACGTCACCCATCGTCGAGATCTGCCGGCCGAGGTACGCCCCGGCGGCCGAGGCAATCGCAATCACAGCCGCGGAGATCGCAAACTGCCTCCGCGACAATCCTTCCCGCTCCGGTTCGACCGGGTCGGTCTCGTCGCTGCGTGAACCGGCGAACAGAAATCCGCGGAGATACCGCAGCACCAGAACGCCGACCACCATCGCGATCAACGAGGGCAGCGCATACCACCGATCCGACGTGGGCCGTTGCAGTGCCGCGAACATACCGAAGATGCCGAACATGGCAATCAACACCGAACCGGCAGGGACAGTCCGTCGTTCGACGATGCCGGCCACCACCGACAGAAGTGCAACGGCAATTGCTATGCCCCACAACAACACCAGCTTGTCATTGGTGCCGAAGGTATCGATGGCGAACTCACGTATCGACGCCGGAGCGTGATCAACCAGGAACGATCCGACCGCATAGAAGGGAGACGCATACGGCGAGATGAATGCTGCCGTCAATTCCCCGACAGCAAGCCCGGCACCTGCCGCCACCAAACCGGCGAGCCCGTGACGTGCCACTGCAGCTGTATGCAATTCCTCAGCCTCTCAAGAGTTCTCAACATGCCTGTGTTGAAGGGGATTCGGAGTCACCGCCGCTTCGGATGGCTCCCAGGCCGGCCGACAACTTTTCTTCATCCGCACCCATCCACCCCCGCAGCAGCTCCGAACCTGCCGTGACCGACAAATGATCGGCGCCACAGCACATCACCGGCGCCAAACATTTTTGACCGACGTTAGGGATAAGGACAGCGAAGATGGCACTCAAACGAATTCAGCGACTGGCAGTGACCGTGGCGAGCGTTGGCCTGGCAATCGGGTTGGTGGCAGGTTGTTCGGACGACTCCGACTCCTCCTCGGACACCGCCGCCACCTCGGCACCGATGACCTCGTCCGAAATGGCAACGGGATCAAGCACTTCGACGGAACCGGCCACCCTGGTCGGACCGGGTTGCGCGGCCTACGCCGAAGCGAACCCGACCGGTGCGGGCTCGGTTGACGGTATGGCCGCCGATCCGGTTGCCACCGCCGCCGGTAACAATCCGGAACTCACCACCCTGACCGCGGCGGTCTCCGGTGGACTGAATCCGGACGTCAACCTGGTGGACACCCTCAACGGTGGCGAGTTCACCGTCTTCGCGCCCACCGATGACGCCTTTGCCAAGATCGACCCGGCAACCATCGAATCGCTCAAAACCGACAGCGCGACGCTGACCAAGATCCTGACCTACCACGTGGTGCCAGGACAGCTCTCGCCTGATGAGGTCATCGGCGACCATAAGACCGTCGAAGGTGGAACGGTCACCGTGACCGGCCCGGTCGACACTCTCAAGGTCCAGAACGCCTCCGTGATCTGTGGCGGTGTGAAGACCGCCAACGCGACCGTCTACCTCATCGATACGGTGCTGATGCCGCCGGCCGCATGACCTGCGACCAGGCATCAATGACCTGAGGGGTAGATCAAGAACTCGGGCCGGGGCGGCACACCCCCGACCGGCCGTTCCGGCCCGAGCCTTGGACTCCAATACAGCAAATTTCCGTAGTTTGCCCGACAACATAGCCTGCCGATAGCACGAATTCCGATGTCCTCCCATATCGTGTTCGTTGTGACGGTAGGCCCGATCCCTGGAGATCAGATCGAGACCGCTGCGGCGGAAACCGATCCTCCCCAGCGGGGAACTCTCGTCGAGTTCGTGCGCAGGCCCCTGCCGATGCAGGTCCTGCGCTTTTCCGCGGTGGGGATCGTGTGCACCACCACCTACGCCCTGCTGTACCTCACACTGCACGGACCTCTCGGCGCTCAGGCCGCCAATTTCATCGCCATGCTGGTCTCGGCGATCCTCAACACCGCCGCGAATCGGGCCTTCACCTTCGGGCTGCGGGGCTCCCGGCAGATCCTCTTCCACCACATCCAGGGCATCGCCGTCTTCGCCTTCGGGTGGGCGCTGACCGCACTCTCACTGTTCGTGCTGCATCAGATCTCGGAGCATCCGTCGAGCCGGCTCGAGCTGGTCATCCTGATGATCGTGAACCTGATCGCCACCTGCGTGCGGTTCCTGACCTTCCGGCACGTGTTCTCCCGGGCATTGCGGAAGCAGCTCACCACTGCCGGCTGATCGGTCTAGCGGGCGGCGGCGTGCCGGCCCGCCCGGCGACCGAAGAACGAGCCCTCGCCCAGCTGCGTTCCGCTGGCGTAGCCCTTGCCGTCCTGAGCGAGGTTCGCCGCCCCGGCACCGGCGGCGTAGAGGCCGGGAATCGCCACACCCGACTCCGTGAGTACCTCACCGTCCAGCGAGGTCGCCAGGCCACCGATGGTGAATCCGGCGTAGATCGCCTTACCCAGCGACATGTCGAACGCCGCCCACGGTCCCTTGTCCTGCGGAGCCAGCCAATTCGCCCGCTTGCCGAAGTCAGGATCCTTGCCCCGCGCGGCGTACTCGTTGTACCTCGCGACCGACGCCTGCAGGTTTCCTTCCGGGATGCCGAGCGCGGACTCCATCTCCTCGATCGTCTCCCAGCCGTCGATGAACGGCACCAGTGGGAAGTCCGGCCGCTCCATGTGCGATTCGTCGACGATGAGGTAGGCAATGGCGTCCGGTTGCTCGAGCACAAAGGCCGACGTCCGGGAGTGGTAGGAGTCCTCGCTGACAAACCGGTGACCCTCCTTGTTCACCGCGAGTCCGGTGATCAGGATCGACGGCGGGTAGATCGGTGCGGTCACAAATGGCTGATCCATGTGTTTGAGGTCGCCCCCGACGGACGCTCCGAGGCGGATGCCCAACCCGTCGTCATAGGTACTGCCCAGTGTGTAGGGCTTTTCGGCCATCGCCGGGACGAACTCTGCGACCATCGACTCGTTCATCACGAATCCGCCGGCCGCGATGATCACTGCCTTGGCTTTGATGAAGCCGGTGTCCTGCAATCTCTTCCACCGCACCCCGACAACCTGACCGTTGTCGTCGACGACGAGATTGCGGGCGCCGGTCTCGTAGCGGATCTCGGTGCCGAGTTCGGCAAGGCGCTTCACCAGCAGATCGACGACCATGCCCGCGCCGCCGGTGTCGCCATTGACGGGGACCTTGTGGCCGCGCGGCGCCGGGACCGCCTGTTCGCAGAACGGCCAGACCTTCTCGTTTCCGGTGAACATCAGCCCCTGCGTACCGGGCTGGATCACGGCCTTTTCCGGGTAGTAGGTGCGCTCGAACTCGAAGCCGAGCGCCTCGAGCCAGTCGAAGTGCTCGACACTGCCCTGGCAGTAGGCGTGGATCTTGTCCGGTTCGGGTTCCCGAGAAACCGCCAGGAGGTACTTCTCCATCTCTTCGGCCGAATCCTCGTGCCCGGTCGCCTTCTGCACCGCGGTGCCGCCACCGAGGTAGAAGTGCCCACCGGCCATCGACGACGTTCCGCCCGCGACGGCGGCACGCTCGAGAACCAGCACCCGGGCGCCCGCTGTCGATGCCTCGACCGCAGCGCTACCGCCGGAGATCCCGCATCCGACGACGAGTACATCGACTTCGTCAGTCCACTCGTCGACCGTCGATGCGGCCACCACCTCGGGCAATTCAGCCTTCATCAGCGCATTCCTCACTCGTTCCGCTCAACCCTGTCGACCCAAACTAGAACTCGTTCTACTTTAGGTCAATCGTGCGGACGGCGTCACGCTTCAGACGTGTTCGGAAATGAGCGCGGCGACGGTGTTCGGCTCCAATGCAGAGAATGTGTGCCGGACATCCCCGGGATAGTTGATGTAGTCGCCCGGCCCGAGTTCGACCGGTTCGTCGATCAAGCCGACCATCGCCCGCCCGGACACCAGCACCACATGCTCGACGACACCCGCCATGTGCGGGTCGGAGTCCCGGGGCTCGCCCGGCTCGGCGGTGATCAGATACAGATCGCGCCTGGCATAGGTGGGACATGCCGACAGCAGCGTTGCCACATAGTCCGAACGTTCCGAGAACACACCTGGACCTTCCCCGGCCCGGATCACCTGAACTTTCGGCGCCGGCGGCTGTACCAGCAGCGCGAACGGCACATCGAGTGCGGTGCTCAGAGCCCACAGGGTCTCCACGCTGGGATTGCCGTTGCCGGCTTCGAGCTGCGACAACGTCGACTTCGCCACCCCCGCCCGACGTGCGACCTCGGCGAGCGAGAGCCCGGTCCGCTTGCGTTCCCGCTGTAGCGCAGCCGCAATGGCCTGCAGCGGTGCTCCCGTCATCGGCATCCTCTCGAGCAGTGGCATTCCATGGCGAGCCCGTCGCCGGCGCGTCGTCGTTCGATTTACACTACCAATCGTTCGGGTTGACGAACACCGTCCAATAGGTTCATCATAACGTCCATGCGTTCGATATGGCGAACACTCGATGGCGGACTGGCCCGCGACGTTGCACTCGTCTGTGCGGCGATCGCGCTGGTGGGGTTGTCATTCGGTGCGATCACTGTCGGCAGCGGTTTCGAAATCTGGGTGCCGCTGCTCATGTCAGTTGTCGTTTTCGCGGGCGCTTCGCAGTTCGCGTTCGTGGCGATCATCGCGGCGGGCGGAAGCATCTTCGCCGGCGTCGCCGCCGGCCTGCTGACCAATGCCCGCCACATCCTGTTCGGCTTCTCCCTCGGAGACGTACTCGGCAAATCCGTTGCCGCACGCCTGGTGGGATCCCATCTGATGATCGACGAATCCGTTGCGTTCACCATCGCGCAGCGGGATCCGGCACGGCGGCGCGCGGTGTATTGGGCCTGCGGGGCAGGTCTGTTCGTCTCCTGGAACATCGGCGGCATCGTGGGCGCCATCGGTGGTTCCATGATCAGCGACACCAACGCGTTCGGTCTCGACGCCGCCTTCCCGGCAGTGCTGCTGGCATTGGTCCTGCCCAGTCTCCGGGACCGCGCCACCCGAAAGGCGGCATGCGTGGGCGCCGTGATCGCGGTGGCCACGTCGCCGTTCACACCCGCCGGAATCCCAATTCTCTTGGCGCTGTCCGCAGTTGCCCTCGCGGTTCCGATCCGGCGACGTGAAAAGGTGGCGACCCGATGACCGTCAGCACTCCGGCCCTGCTCATCGGAATCGCCACCCTGGCGTTGGGCACGTTCGCTTTTCGCTTTGCCGGGCCCATGCTTGCCGGACGATGGACCATACCCGAGCGATTCGAGCAACTCACCGGAATCGGCACCGTGGTGCTGCTGACCGCCCTCGTCGCCACCGCCACGTTCATCTCAGATCACGAGATCTCGAGTCCGGCAAGGATTATCGGCGTGGCCGTCGGTGGCGTGCTGGCCTGGCGGCGGGTTCCTTTTGTGGCAGTGGTGGTGGCTGCAGCCACTACGACGGCGCTGCTACGCCTGGCCGGGATGTCCTGACCCGGGCACCGTCAACGTTTGAGCCAGTCCAAGATCTGCTTGGTCACCGGGCTCGTGGCCTCCGAGTACTCCGGATGCTTCTTCAAGAATGCTGCCACCAGCGGGCACACGCCGACGATCTTTCTCCCTTGCGCGCGAGCGTCATCGAGCGCCTCTTTGACCAGAATGGTGGCCAGCCCACGTCCGCCAAAGGCTTCATCGACCTCGGTATGGTAGAAAACCCGTTGCGCGACACCATGATCGTCGGTCCGATCGGCGTAGGCCGCGTGACCGGCACGGACACCGTCGACGGTGACGGTGTACCGGTGGTTGTCGGGATCGTCGGCGATCGTGACGGGTGCTCCGGTTTTGTCGGTGATGGTCCCATTGCTATTGGTCATGTCAGCTGAACTACGCTCTCGTCTGGGATATTCCGGTCATTGCTGGGTGCGCGGTTTGATCTTGGCATTGGGCAACGCCGGGGCGGGTAGCCGGGTCACCGGACCCTGATATCCGGCGACCTCCCCGAACCGATCGGATTGCTGCTCCCATTGCTCCCGGTAGGTCACGATCTCCTCATGACTGCGGCCGACGAAGTTCCACCACATCACCAGGTCCTCGCCAAACGGTGTGCCACCGAGGAGGATCACGCGGGACGGCTGATCGTCGGAACTCTGCAGGGTCAATTGGCTGTGCCCGGTACCGGCATAGGCCATCTCGGCGCGGGCGACCTCGGCACCGTCGACGCTGACCGTGCCCTGGTCAACCAGGATGCCGTGCTCGAAGGTGGGATCGACCGGAATGGTCAGCGTGGCACCCATGTCGAGATCGATCTGCGCGCCGAGCAATGGACTGAAGGTCTTGACCGGTGACGTACTCCCCATCAGTGTTCCGATGAAGACATTGATTCGCCCGACGTCGACGTATACCGGTTCTGGCACATGGTGATCGAACCCCCGCTCGGTATCTCGAGCGTCCGCGGGCAGTGCCACCCACAGCTGGACGCCGTGGAGTTCGGTGGTCTCCGGCGTCGACACCTCCGAGTGGCAGATTCCGTATCCGGCGGTCATCAGATTGACCTCACCCGGCCGCACCATCGCATGGACGCCGAAGCTGTCGCGGTGCTCGATCTCGCCGGAGAACAGCCAGCTCACGGTCTGAAGGCCGGTGTGCGGATGAGGCGGCACGTTCATGCCACCGGTATCCCGCACGTCGGCGGGACCGTAATGGTCGGCAAAACACCATGCTCCGATGAGAGACCGCGCTCGTTGCGGGAGTGTCCGGCGAACCAGCATCGCGCGGGGACCACCGAGTGGGACGTCACGCGCGGTGAGGATCTGAACATGGGGATCGGCGGACGGCGTGGATGGGCACTCGATCTCCGGGCCGTCGACAAGATTGCTCATTGCCCGTTTCTTCCGACTTCCACCATGTTGTGCAACCTTTCTCAATCCGTGACATATCAATTTGTATTCAGCAAACCAAAATTCATGTCGCGGTGGTAATACTTTCCGATAGTAACGGTCATTTCACCTGTCGCTCATCGTCGACGCGACGACTGTTGCCGACGTGCAGAGCGCACCTGAACTCACCGATCACACCTGGAGGTACGACCTTATGGCCACTCCGAACACATTTCAGAAACTCGCTGCCGAGGGGCTGGGCACCTTCTGGCTGGTGCTTGGCGGTTGTGGCACCGCGGTCTTCGCAGCCAAGTCCATCGCACAGGACAGCGACACCGGAACGATGTTCCAGCAGGGCGTCGGTTTCCTGGGCGTCTCGTTAGCATTCGGACTCACCGTCCTGACGGGCATCTACGCCCTCGGCCACATCTCAGGTGGCCACTTCAATCCCGCGGTGACCGTGGGCGCCGCCCTGGCCAAACGCTTCGCATGGAAGGACGTGCCCGGATACATCGTCGTCCAGGTGATCGGCGGCCTCATCGCGGGCGCCATCATTTTGGCGATAGCCAACGGCCGGGATGGTTTCGAAGCCAAAGGAAACATGGCCGCCAACGGATTCGGCAACCATTCTCCGGCCGGGTACGCATTGTGGTCCGCCCTGATCGCCGAGGTGGTGCTGACCGCAATCTTTGTCACCGTCATCCTGGGCGCCACCGACAAGCGGGCGCCGGCGGGTATCGCCGGCATCGCCATCGGCCTCACCCTGACCCTGATCCACCTGATCAGCATCCCGATCACCAACACCTCGGTGAACCCGGCCCGATCAACGGCCGTCGCGTTCTTCAACGGCAACGGCGCACCCGGTCAGTTGTGGCTGTTCTGGCTGGCACCGATCGTGGGCGCGATCCTCGCCGGGATCCTGTATCCGCTGGTGTTCGGCAAGGGCGCGGATGAACCCGACCTCGACCAGATCCCCAATCCCCCGGTTCCCACGTAGATCCGGTAGCTACCCACGCAAAGGCCCGGTCGACGCATGTCGGCCGGGCCTTTGCGTGTCTGTGGGCCGGATCAGGCCGGATACACCCAGAAGTCCACATAGGCATTGTTGTCGAGGTATCCGTACCCCACGTAGACCCCATTGGGCAGCTGACGGAGTTCGTCATGGGCAAACGGTATGCCGGACCGCGCATAGTCAACGCGCACAACGGGTTTCCCATCGCGGGCGGACAACGCGTAGAAGACGCTCGCCGAGACGTTTTCTCCACCGAGAACCCGGTTGTTCAACCATCCGTTGTAGAAGTGTTTGCCCTGCCACAACCCCGCGACGGCATCTGTGGCACCCGGATTGGCATCACCGACGGGACGGACGCCGCCGTTCATCACCACATTCCACGGAATCGGCCCGGCCGGCGCGTTCCGGAACAGGCTGTCGAATTGCCCCTGTGTACAGCCATATTTCAACGCGCTGACAGTGCCGGCCAGGTTCATGTCTGGTCCGCAGGGCGCAGCCTGCGCGGCAGGTGCGCCGATCACCAGCGCACCGGCCGCGGCGGCGGCGGCCACCATCGAGGTGAGCGTCTTTCTGATCCGGTTCATTGCGCACTCCAATCCAGCGGTGACAGGCGACAGTACGGACAGTTCCCAGTATTCACCCACCTCAAACTGGCTGGAAAGAATCCTTACTTCACCCCGGTGGTCGCCCACTACCGGAATCGGCGCAACCGCAAACTGTTGCCCACCACGAACACCGACGACAGTGCCATCGCCGCGCCCGCGATCATCGGGCTGAGCAGGCCCACGGCCGCGAGCGGAATCGCTGCGACGTTGTAGCCGAAGGCCCAGAACAGGTTGCCCTTGATCGTGCGCAGGGTCGCCCGGGACAACCGGATCGCATCCGCGGCAGCTCTCAGGTCACCGCGCACCAAAGTGATGTCGCCGGCCTCGATCGCCGCATCGGTACCGGTGCCCATCGCCAACCCGAGGTCGGATTGGGCAAGCGCCGCAGCATCATTGACACCGTCGCCGACCATCGCGACGACCTTGCCCTGCGCCTGCAGATGCTTGATCGCATCCACCTTCGCCTCCGGCAACACCCCGGCGATGACGGTGCCGATGCCCACTTGTGCGGCAACGGTATTCGCCACTGCCTCGTGATCGCCGGTCAGCAGGACCGGGGTCAGACCGAGTTCGACGAGTTCGGCAACCGCCTGCGCCGACGTCGGTTTCAGCACATCGGAGATCACCAGGACACCGCGGATACCGCCGTCCCATCCGGCCGCGATCGCGGTATACCCGGACTGTGCGGCCGAATCGATGGCCGCTGCCAGCTCGTCGGGCAGGCGCAGGCCTCGCTCGATCAGCCACCGTGGCCGTCCGACCGCTACCGTCACCCCGTCGACATCGCCGACGACACCGAGGCCGGCGGTGTTCGCGAACTTCGTCACCGCGGCCAGTTCGCCGATCCGTTCCCGGGCGCCCACGGCCACCGCCTTCGCGATCGGATGCTCGGAGGCATCCTCCACCGACCCCGCCCGGAGCGTCACCCGATCGGCGTCTTCGCCATCGGCCACGACCACGTCGGTCAGCGTCATCTGCCCGGTGGTGACAGTGCCGGTCTTGTCGAGCACGATCGTGTCGACCCGCCTGGTCGATTCGAGGATCTGCGGTCCCTTGATCAGGATGCCCATCGACGCGCCCCGGCCGGTGCCGACCATCAACGCTGTCGGGGTGGCCAGACCCAGGGCACACGGGCAGGCGATGATGAGGACCGCAACAGCGGCGGTGAACGCATCGGTGGTGTCGTAGCCCAAGCCGAGCCAGACCGCGAGGGTGCCGAGCGCGAGGGCGATCACGATCGGGACGAACACACCCGAGATCCGATCGGCCAGACGCTGGACCTGCGCCTTCCCGGTCTGCGCCTGCTCCACCAGCCGCGCCATCTGAGCTAGCTGCGTATCACTTCCGATTCGCTTGGCCCGCACCACGATCCGGCCACCCGCGTTGACGGTGGCGCCCACCACCGAGTCGCCGGGTTCGACCTCCACCGGTACCGATTCACCGGTGAGCATCGAGGCATCGATTGCGGACGAGCCACTTTCGACCTCACCGTCGGTGGCGATGCGTTCACCCGGCCGGACCACGAACAGATCACCGACGCCGAGTTGTTCGATCGGGATCAGCTTTTCGCGTCCGCCGGCGAGCACGGTGACACTCTTGGCGCCGAGTTCGAGCAGACTCCGCAGCGCACTACCGGCCCGCCGCTTCGAACGCATCTCGAAGTAGCGACCCGCAAGGATGAAGGTGGTGACGCCGGCCGCGGCTTCGAGGTAGATGTTGGCCGTGCCATCAGTGGACGCCATATCCATGTTCATGGCCTGGATTTCGGGATCACCGGCCGCACCGAAGAACAGCGCGTAGACCGACCATCCCAGGGCCGCCAACGTTCCGACGGAGACCAAGGTGTCCATCGTGGCAGCGCCGTGGCGCGCGTTGATCGCGGCAGCCCGGTGGAATTGCCAGCCACCCCAGATGACGACCGGCGCGGCCAGCGTCAGCGACAGCCACATCCAGTTGTCGAACTGCAGCTGCGGGATCATCGCCATGGCGATCACCGGAATCGACAGTGCTGCGCTGACCAGCGTTTTGTGCAGAAGCGTGTGCAGCTCAGGGTCTGAATTGCCGTCGTCGGTGGTATCGCCACCCGACGGCTCCGGCACCCAGGCGTGATAGCCCGCGGCCTCGACGGTGGCGATGAGGTCGGTGGTGTCCACCGGCTCCGAGTAACTGACGCTCGCCTTTTCGGTGGCGTAGTTGACCGTCGCCTCCACGCCATCGATCTTGTTGAGCTTGCGCTCGATGCGATTCGCGCACGAGGCACACGTCATGCCGCCGATCTCGAGATCGACCTGGGACAGCGATGCGGTGGTCATAAGCCTCAGCCCAACCGGTATCCGGCCTCGACGACCGCAGCTTCCACCACGTCGCGTGCAACAGGTTGCGCCACATGGACATTCATCTGTCCAGAGCTGAGTTCGACGTCCACCCGGTCAACGCCCGGGATCTCACCGACCTCTTCGGTGACCGATGCGACGCAATGGTCGCAGGTCATTCCGACCACCCGATATGTTTCAACGCTCATCTCTCGCGCTCCCCCTATGAACGGACCAGCCGAGCGATTGCCTCGGTGGCCTCTCGGACTTTCGCCTGACCCTGCTCGTTGCTTTCACGAGCGGCATCGATGACGCAGTGCGACATGTGCTCCTCGAGCAGACCGAGGCTCACCGCCTGCAACGCCTTGGTCATCGCGGACACCTGAGTCAGGATGTCGATGCAGTACTTCTCCTCTTCGACCATCCGCTGGAGTCCGCGCGCCTGACCTTCGATCCGCTTCAGCCGCTTGAGGTAGTCGTCTTTGCGGTGGATGTAACCGTGCTGATGCGCGTCGGTCATGGTTGCTCCTTGTCGTCTTCAACAAGAGCTACCATACCCCCCTACCGTATTTCCGGCCACAAACAGGAGCCGGGAAGACACCGGATTCGGTGGGGGTCAGGGCTCGCGTTGCGCCTTGATGGCTGTCGCCAGCTCGGACAGCAGGTCGACGAGATCGAGCAGCACTTCTTCCACCGGACGCACCCGGCCGGCGTGCCCGGCGACCCGCTGTGCAACATCGCCTGCCGGCTCGCCGGAGTGCCGCGCCGGTCGATGTTGGGGGCTGCGCTCTTCTGCGCTCGTCGTCGGGTCTTGCGCCGCCACCGTCAAACTCTCCGCGGTGGCGATCGACCCGGCCCGGGCCGAACCGTTGCGACTCACCGTCGTATCGGGCCGATAGTGCGAACCGAACCGCGGATTCGGGGATGTCGGGGCAAATCGATGCGGTCCACCATGGCCCGCGAAGTAGACGCAGGCCAGGTCCCTACCGTCGGCAACCGGGCAGGGTTCGAGTTCGGTCAGTCGGTGCGCGTCATCGTTCTCCGACCACTGCAACCACATGCGGAAGCCACCGGCCGGGCCCACCCCGGCATCGCTGGCGTGGATCCCGGAATGTCCCGAACCCAGGCGGCACCGCTGGACCCACCCGTTGTCCGGCGCCTCACCGAAGGCGGCATGCGTGTCGGCAGCAGCTATTACCGTTGACCAACACACATCGAATTCTCCCGCCACACGTACATCTTGGCCGCAAGAGCCGACAGTGGCGAGTTCGACACACGAGTTGGGAGTACTGATGATCGGTTTCGTGAATGCAATTGCGCTCGACGGCCCGGATCCACTCGCCCTGGCCCAGTTTTACCAGCGAGTGCTCGGCGGAGACCTCGACACCAGCGATTCGGAATGGATCGAACTGGACTGCGGGCTGGGCACCGCGAAGCTGACTTTTCAGCGGTCGACCAGCTATGTGCCGCCCACATTTCCCGACCCGAACGGAAGCCAGCAGGCCCATCTCGACATCAACGTCTCCGATTTCGAGACCGCTGAACCACGGGTTCTCGAAGCGGGCGCCACCAAGGTCGAGGGTCAGGAATTCGAGGGTTTCCGGGTATACCTCGATCCCGTCGGCCATCCGTTCTGCCTGGTTCTCCACTGACTCTGGTCCGCCCTAGTCAGGTGGGCGTATATTGGCGGTCATGGTAGCGGTTCTTGATGACAAACTGGCAGATCTCGATCGTTGGATCCCGGGCAATCGGTGTTCGATCACGCGTGCCCTCGATGTGGTCGGGACCAAGACAGCGATGTTGATCCTGCGGGAGTCGATGTACGGCACCACCCGGTTCGACGGCTTCGCCCGCCGCGTCGGGGTCAGCGACGCCGTGGCGTCGGCACGGCTCAAGGGTCTGGTCGACGCCGGCCTGCTGGAAAAGGTCCCCTACCAGGAGCCCGGGCAACGGACCCGGCACGAGTATCACCTCACGGAGATGGGCACCGATCTCATGCCCGTCGTCTTCGGGTTGATGCAGTGGGGCGACAAGTACCTCCAACCCGAGGGCCACCCACTCGATCTGATCTCCGATGTCACCGGCGAACCGGTGAAAGCCGGATTGACCACACCCGACGGCAACGCGGTGCCCCTCGACGAGCTGCGGATATCGCTGGTCAAACCCTGATCTACCTTCTGGGGACCGCCCGATAGAATCTCCTGCCATGGCTTCCGACGCTGCGCTGCGTACCGATCTGGTGGTGGTCGGTGCCGGTGTCGCGGGTCTCACGGCGGCGGTGACCGCGGCCGAAGCCGGCCTGAAGGTTCTGGTCATCAACAAGGGCCGCGGATGGCATCCGGGCGACCGTGAGCCCAGCACCGCCACCTACTTCGCCCAGGGTGGCATCGCCGTGGTCGAGCCACACAACACCGACGACTCGGTCGCGCTCCACACGCGCGACACCGTGGTCGCCGGGGCCGGACTCACCGATCCGGTCGCGACCGAATCCATCGTGAGCGACGGCTTCGAGGCGGTCTCCGCACTCGTCCGGTGGGGCGCGAAGTTCGACACCGGCTCCGACGGCCACTTTCTGCGGACCCGCGAAGGCGGACACAGCGTTCGTCGCATCATCCACGCCGGTGGTGACGCCACCGGCGCCCAAGTGCAACGCGCACTGGCGCAAAAGGCACTGTCGCACCAGAACATCTCGGTGCTCGACAGCACATACGCCCAACAGATCCTGCGCAGCGGCGATGGGACAGCGCTCGGCCTGGCCGTCGGTTCCGGTGATGGAGCCCGCACCGAGGTGTACGCGCCCACGGTGGTGCTCGCCACCGGCGGTGCCGGCCACATGTACCGCGCCACCACCAATCCCCTCGGCGCCACCGGCGACGGCATCGCGCTCGCCCACGCAGTGGGTGCTGCGGTCGCCGACATGGAGTTCATCCAGTTCCATCCGACGATGCTGTACCGGCCCGGTGTCCGGGGACGTCGCACACTGATCAGCGAGGCATTGCGCGGCGAAGGAGCCGTACTCGTTGATATCGACGGCAATTCGGTGACCGCAGGTGTTCATCCACTCGGCGACCTCGCTCCGCGCGATGTGGTGGCGAATGCGGTGAGCGCAGCGATGGCCCGGACCGGCGCCGAACACGTCTATCTCGATGCCCGGCACATCTCCGACGTCGCGCGCCGGTTCCCGACCGTCACCGCAGGTGTCGGGGAGATCGGCCTCGACCCCGCCGTCGATCTGATTCCGGTGGTACCCGGCGCCCACTACCTGTGCGGCGGCGTCCTCACCGACACCGCCGGTGCCACCACGGTGCCCGGCCTGTACGCAGCCGGAGAAGTCGCTCGCACCGGACTCCACGGCGCAAACCGCTTGGCGTCCAACAGTTTGCTCGAAGGTTTGGTGATGGGCACGCGCGTGGCCGAGGCCGCGGTGGAGCGCTCGGGCATCAAGCTCATGGCACTGCGATCCACACCGGTCATCGAGGTCCCGATCGCCCCACGGCCCGAACTCCAGGACCAGATGTCCACACATGCCGCACTGAGTCGTGATCAGGCCGGCCTGAGTGCTCTCGCCGACCGGCTCGAATCAGCGCCCGCGCGCCGGCCGAGCGGTCTCACCGATCACGAGGATGCCGCGCTCACTCTGACCGCACGACTGGTGGTCGCATCGGCATTGGCACGCAAGGAGTCTCGCGGGTGTCATCACCGGACGGACGATCCGGCGGCACTCACCTCGACGCTCGAGGTCCGCTGAACCGCATTCCGTGCCGTCGAGATCGAGCCCAGAGTGGTCTCGGTGACACGTTCACCGAGCACCAACCGGACACTCCGGTAGGCAACGGTGCACCAGGCCCCCAGCAGTAGTGCATACAGGCCGACCGAAATGACATGGAGCAGAACCGAATCGGTGGCAAATCCGAGGGCGGCCGCACCGGTGACGCAGGTCCCGACGGGGAAGGTGAAGCTCCACCAAGCCGGTGTGAAGCTCATTCCCCGTCGCACGTTGTGCACGGTGATGGACACCGCGAGGGCGAAGACGAAGGCCGCGAACCCGCCCATCACCAGGCCGTACCCGATGCCGAGAAGCTGCAGACCCGCTGCGATCGATTCCTGCTCACCGACGAACACCAGCGACGCCCGATTACCCAGAAGCACTGCGGCGGTGATCGACTGGCCGAGCATGCCGAGCATGATCCACACGGTCGGCGCAACCTGCGCCGACGGCAGCCCACGGTGGATGAGCCGCGAGTACACCATGCCGATGGTCAGCATCCCGACGAGCAGGCTCAGCCCGAACATGCCGTAGCAGAGGGTGAGCAGACCCAGCCGGAGCTGACCTTCCGAAACATGCTGGATCAGAAGCGAACCGGTGGCCGCCGACACCATCGGCGGCACCACCGGCATCAACCAGCTGGGCATTGCTCCGGACTGCGCGCTCTGGGCCCCGGTGATCATCCGGAACGGGATCCAGACAGCGGTGAAAACACCGGCGGCGGTGCCGGCCAGCCACAGCCCGCCACCGATCCAGACCGCGGCACCTGCGTCGATGAACTGCGGTGCGAGTTGGATGGTGCCGGCACCCACGGTCAGCAGCGCCATGGCCGGCGCCCCATAGAAGTGGGCCATGGCCGGGTCGGCGGCGTGCCGGGTCGGACCACCCTGGAGGAACAGGATCGTCGCGACCACCAGGCCGATCGCCGCCAGCAGCCAGAACGCCGTGGTCAGGGCGTTGACTCCCGGAAGGCTGGAATGCAGCGCAACCCCGGAGGTCGCCACGATGCCCGTGCCCATGATTGCGGAATACCAGTTCGGTGTCATGGATCAAGATTGCGGCGAGAGTGGTCTGCGCGGTAGATGGCTTGTCCTTGTCTCGATACAACCTGAGCTTGTACCCTCGAACGATGGTGTTGCCGGCTCGAGTACCCGATCTGTCCGCGCTCGATGTTGTTGTCTCGGTGGCCCGCGGGGGCAGCATGAGCGCCGCGGCACGAGAACAGAACCTGAGCCAGCA
The DNA here is from genome assembly GCA_003202005.1 of Williamsia faeni. Taxonomy (GTDB): domain Bacteria; phylum Actinomycetota; class Actinomycetes; order Mycobacteriales; family Mycobacteriaceae; genus Williamsia; species Williamsia faeni. The sequence goes on from QJJF01000001.1 coordinate 865,121, forward strand.
GGCGATCAGCTCCCGCGTCCATTCGGTCGAACGCGAACTCGGCATCGTCCTGTTTCGGCGCTCCCCCAGTGGAACCGAGCTGACAGCCGAGGGGGTTGCCGTTCTGGAATGGGCAGCGGGACTCCTGGATGCGGCCGAACGATTCTCGGCAGGTGTCGATTCACTGCTCGGAAGCAAGCGCGCGTCATTGGCCGTCGCCGCATCCATGACGGTCGCCGAATATCTCATCCCACGATGGGCGCTCACCTTGCGCCGAACTCACCCCAACACCCGAATCCGGGTACAGCCCATGAACTCCGCCGATGTGACCAAACAGGTGCTGTCCGGGTCCGTCGATGTGGGGTTCATCGAGGGTCCCGACACCGACAGTCGACTGGACTCACTGACCGTCACGCGCGACGAGCTGGTGGTGGTCACCCGCCCCGATCATCCGTGGGCTCGGCGCGGCAAACCCATCTCCACCGCCGAACTCCGCAAAACCCCACTGGTACAACGCGAACCGGGATCGGGCACCCGCGTGACCTTCGAGTCGGCACTCGGGGAGGTCACCGATCCCCTACTGGAACTGAACTCCGTTGCCGCCGTCAAAGCAGCGGTGCTGGGGTCGGATGCACCGGCAGTGTTGTCGAGTTTGTCGGTTGCACAAGAACTCGTCGACGGACGTCTGACGCGGATCGAGGTCGAGAAGGTCTCGATGCCGCGGGACCTGCGAGCGATCTGGCCCCGCGGAACCGCCCTCCGCGGCCCCGCCCGCGACCTGGTCACCCTGGCAGCCCAGGATCAATCCTCGGCATCCGAAGCCTCGAGACAGTCATGACATCGGAAAACCGGACATCCCACCTCGCCACCGAGTTCCTAGGGTGACCCGTCTGCCAACCGCGCGACCAGGCCCAGAAAGACCTGCCGTTCCGATTCCGTGAGCGGCGCGAGGAACTCTTCCTGGACCGCATCGAGGACGGCATCGAGCCGACGCAGTTCTGTCCGCCCGGCTTTCGTGACAGCGACGATGTTGCGGCGCCGGTCGGAAGGGTCTGGTTCGCGATGAACAAAGCCCGCCTCGAACAGCACATCGATCGCACCGGACACATCACTGCGGTCGAGCCCTGTCATCCGACCGAGATCAGCCTGACTGGCCGGACCGCTTTCCTCGAGAGCCGCCAGCAATCGGTAGTGATAGGGCCTCGAACCCGCCCGGTCAAAGGAATCACGGAGCAGCGCGTGACTACGCGACTGCGCCCGGCCCACCAGCCATGTCACCCGCTCATCAAGGCGTTTCACCATGGCATCCACCGTACAACTGGTTGGGCTGGCCAACGAATTTCCACCCGTAGTTCGACCCCTACCTGACCAAAGGGACGAACCTTGCCGGATTCGATGCTTAAAACTTGAAAGTTCGGAAGCCCGAACTCTACGATGAGCGCATGCGAATTCACGCAGGGTTCGCCCGTGCGACCAGCCTGTTGCTGGTGGCTACCTGCATGGTCACGGTGAGCGCCTGCGTGGGCAAGGTCGACCGGCATGATGACCGACTGACTGTGCTGACCACGTTCACGGTGCTCCAGGACATCGTCGCCAACATCGCCGGCGACAACATCCGCGTCGAATCGGTCACCAAACCCGGCACCGAGATCCACGGCTACGAACCGACCCCCGGTGACATGCGACGCGCCGCGAAGGCCGACCTCATCATCGACAACGGACTGCATCTCGAAGCCTGGTTCGAGCGGTTCGTCGAACGACTCGACGCACCCCATGTGGTCGCGAGCGAAGGCGTGGCCGACATCCCGATCACCGCCGACGCCGGGGCCGGAAAGCCGAATCCCCACGCGTGGATGTCACCGCTGAATGTGCAGATCTACGCCGACAACATCGCCGATGCGCTCGCCGATCTCGATCCCGACAACGCCACGGAGTACCGGGCCAACGCCGACCACTACAAGGCGCAGCTTCAACAGATCCACGACGAGATGGTCGCGCGCCTCGCCAGCGTTCCGGCAGCGAGCCGCGCCCTGGTCACCTGCGAGGGCGCATTCTCTTACCTGACCCGGGACACCGGTCTGCAGGAGAAGTTCATCTGGCCGGTCAACGCCGAACAGCAGGGCACGTCCAAGCAACTGCAGTCGACCATCGAGTTCGTCCGCGACAACAACATCGATGCGGTCTTCTGCGAGTCGACCGTCAGCGACGCCGTGATGCGGCAGGTCGAACGGGCCACCGATGCCCGCTTCGGCGGGATTCTCTATGTCGACTCGCTCTCCGAATCCGATGGGCCGGTGCCCACGTACCTCGACCTGCTCCGGCACGACGCCGGAACAATCGTCGGCGCTCTCACCGAAGGTGGAAACCAATGACCGCCCTGCCCCCGGCCACCGAGGAGTTCATGGTCCCCGAAGAGACATCACCGCCACCGGCGCTGTCGATCTCGGGGGTGAGCGTCTACTACGGCGAGGTCCACGCCCTCGAAGACGTGAGCATCACCATCGCACCGGGACGCATCTGCGGCCTGATCGGCATGAACGGGTCCGGCAAGTCCACCCTGTTCAAAACCATCATGGGCCTGGTCAAACCCGATTCGGGACGCGTATCGATCTCTGGCGGGACGCCGGCGCAGGCCCGGCGCAAAGGCCTTGTCTCCTATGTCCCGCAGTCCGAGGACGTCGACTGGTCGTTCCCGGTCTCCGTCCGCGACGTCGCCATGATGGGCCGCTATGGCCACCAGAACTTCATCCGCCGGGCGAGCAAGGCGGACAAGCAGGCCGTTGCCCACGCGCTCGACATGGTCGAGTTGACCGATCTCGCCGATCGACAGATCGGGCGGCTTTCGGGTGGTCAGCGCAAACGTGCCTTTGTGGCCCGGGGCATTGCCCAGAATTCCGACATCCTGCTCCTCGACGAACCGTTCGCCGGCGTCGACAAGAAGTCCGAAGCGACGATCATCAGGCTGCTGGTCAGGCTGGCGGCCGAGGGAAAAACGATCCTGGTGTCGACCCACGATCTCGGATCACTCGGGACGTTCTGCGACGAGGCGATCCTGCTCATGAAAACGGTCCTCGTGCACGACTCACCCGACGTGGTCCTGCGTCCGCGGGTCCTGGCCCGGGCATTCGGGATGGACATCGTCGACGGAAAGGTCGCGCCCTGATGATCATCGACTGGTGGCTCGATCCTCTCGCCGAGGACTTCATGGTCAACATGCTGCTGGCCACGACGGTCGCGGCCGCCGTCTGCGCGATGATCAGCTGCTGGATCGTGCTGATCGGCTGGTCCCTGATGGGTGATGCGGTGTCGCATGCCGTGCTGCCCGGGGTGGTCCTGGCCTACATCGTCGGCGTCCCGTTTGCGGTGGGCGCATTGATCTTCGGACTGGGCGCCGTGCTGCTGATCGGGGTGGTGCGTGACACCAGCCGGGTCAAAGAGGACGCGGCCATCGGCATCGTGTTCACCACGCTGTTCGCGCTGGGTTTGGTTCTGATCTCCATCACACCGAGTCAGACCGACCTGAACCACATCCTGTTCGGCAACGTCCTCGGGGTATCCAAGGCCGATCTGTGGCAGATCATCGGCCTGGCCGCTGCGACAATTTTCATCCTGACCCTCAAGCGCCGCGACCTGACCCTCTTCGCCTTCGATCCCACTCACGCACACGCCATCGGGCTCTCACCACGACGCCTGGGCGCACTGCTGCTCGGACTGCTTGCGCTGACTTGTGTTGTGGGACTGCAGATTGTCGGCGTGGTGCTCGTGGTCGCGATGCTGATCATCCCGGGGGCGTCGGCTTACCTGCTGACCGACCGCTTCAACCGGATGCTGATCATCGCCCCGATTCTTGCCTGCGTCTCTGCCGTGTTGGGCATCTACTATGCGTACTACCTGGACGTGGCACCCGGCGCAATGGTGGTATTGGCCCAGGGCCTGGCGTTTGCGGTCATCTATTTGTTCGCGCCACGCCAGGGTGTGTTGATCAAGGTGATCAACCGGGCTCAGCGACGACGCTCCTCGGCTCTCGCTGCGCCCTGACGCGTGAGAGGTGAGTGGCAATGGTGTCGTACGCGGAGACATTTGCACAAAGTGCCGACAACCCGGAAGAGTTCTGGCTGAGGGCAGCCGAAGCAGTCGACTGGTACCAGGCCCCCACCTCCGCTCTCGAGAACCTGTCCGGCGACGCCTACCGCTGGTTCCCCGACGCCATGCTCAACACCAGCTTCAACGCTCTCGACCGGCATGTCCTGGCCGGCAACGGTGACCGCACCGCATTGATCTGGGACTCCGCGATGGTCGGCGTCACCCGCACCTACACCTACTCACAACTGCGCGACGAGGTCGCCACCTTCGCCGGTGTGCTCACCGAACGTGGTGTGAGCGCCGGTGACCGGGTCATCGTCTACATGCCCATGATCCCGGAGGCAGCCATCGCGATGCTGGCCTGCGCCCGCATCGGTGCCGTGCACTCGGTGGTCTTCGGTGGTTTCGCCGGACCCGAACTCGCGACCCGCATCGACGACGCCCGGCCCGTCGCCCTCATCACCGCGTCGGGCGGTCTCGAACCCGGCCGCGCGATCAACTACCTGCCGATGGTCGCCAAGGCACTCGATCTGTCCGCACAGCCGCCGGCGACGATCATCGTGAAGAACCGCGAGCAGGTCGAAGGCAGCGCGGCGGACCACGACGGCTGGTACGACTGGGATGAACTGGTCGCGAAAGCGACTCCGGCAGAACCCGTTTCCGTGGCGGCCACCGATCCGCTCTACATCCTCTACACCTCCGGAACCACCGGGAAGCCAAAGGGCGTCGTCCGCGACAACGGCGGGCACGCGGTCGCGCTGACGTGGTCGATGGCCAACATCTACGACATCAAGCCCGGTGACGTGTGGTGGACCGCATCCGATGTCGGATGGGTGGTCGGACATTCGTACATCGTGTACGCGCCGTTGCTGATCGGTGCGACCACGGTGATGTACGAGGGCAAACCCGTTGGCACCCCTGATGCCGGGGCGTTCTGGCGGGTGATCGCCGACCACAAGGTCAAGGCCCTGTTCACCGCACCCACCGCGATCCGCGCGATCCGCAAGCAGGATCCCGACGCCAAACTGCTTGCCGACCATGACACTTCGACGTTGCAGACACTCTTCGCCGCCGGCGAACGGCTCGACCCCGACACGTACGAGTGGTCCACCAAGGTCCTCGGCGTGCCGGTCGTCGACCACTGGTGGCAGACCGAGACCGGCTGGGCCATCGCGGCCAATCTCCGCGGCCTCGAACCGATGCCGATCAAAGGCGGCTCCGCGACCGTGCCGGTTCCGGGCTTCCGGGTCGAGATCGTCGACGCCGCAGGCAAAGAGGTGGAAGCCGGCGCCGAGGGCAATATCGTCATCGCCCTGCCACTCCCACCCGGCACCCTGACCGGTCTGTGGAATGACGAAGAGCGCTACCACAATTCGTATCTGAAGGCCTTTCCCGGCCACTACCTGACCGGCGATTCCGGCTACATCGACGCCGATGGGTATGTCTTTGTGCTGGGGCGCTCCGACGACGTGATCAACGTCGCCGGACACCGCCTTTCCACCGGCAGCATCGAGGCCGTGGTCGCCTCCCATCCCGCGGTGGCCGAATGTGCGGTGATCGGAATCCACGACGAACTCAAGGGCCAGCGCCCGAGCGGGTACGTGGTCCTCAAAGAAGGCGCCGATATCGATCACGACACCCTGCGGTCGGAGCTCGTGAAGCTGGTGCGCGACCAGATCGGCGCGGTCGCCACCTTCCGCGACGTCACCGTCGTCAACGGTCTGCCGAAAACCCGGTCGGGCAAGATCCTGCGCAAGACGATGCGACAGATCGCCGACCACGAGGACTACATCGTGCCGTCCACCATCGAAGACACCGCGGTCCTCGACGCCCTGAAAAAGCAGATCGGCTGACCCGCTCCCGATCTTGGTGGGTTTTGGCGGACAAAAGCCCAGGTCAAGCCCACCAAAACCCACCACTTCCGGGGTCCGGGGCAGTTTCTTGCAGGCCTGTAATTTTGCAGTCGTGCAATATTTGCTAGTGTCGTCGGATGGTTACACCACACAAGCAGTCGCTGCGTGACAGGAAGCGTGCTGCCACGTGGGCATCCATCCACGAGGCCGCGGCGGCCGCCGCGATGGAGCAGACCGACCTGTCGAAGGTAACGATCGAAGAGATCGCCGACGCGGCCGGTATCTCGGCACGTACCTTCTTCAACTACTTTCCTTCCAAGGAAGACGCGATCCTCGGCCTTCGTACCCCCTACATCGATGACGCCACCGCCGCCGCATTTGTGATCGGCGACGATGACAATCTGATCGAGAAGGTGGCACTGCTTCTCTTCGACGTCTTCGAGAAGACAGCCGGCGGTGCCGGCGGGCGCAAGGTTCGCGTCGCACTGATGCATCGCTACCCCGACCTCGCGCGGATCCGACTACTCCACAGCGACCAGATCCGTGACCTCGCCCGCGCGCTCGTCGAGGCCCGCCTCGCCGAATCAAGTCGCTGGCAGCGGCGCCGGCACTCTGTTGACATCCAGGCAACCGCACAGATCCTGGTCACCGCGGGCCAGTCCGTGGTTCGCATCGCGGTCGATTGGTTGCTGACGGAACCCGAGGGGCACATCCCGCTCGACGAACTCGTACACCAGGCAGCGAAATCATTCACCACTATTCTCGAGGAGGCATAGATGGCAGTCGATATCCCGGCAGCGCACGCGCCGAAGACCGAACAACCCGAGGCCTCCCATCGCACGGTGCTGTTGATGTTCGGCGGGCTGATGGTGGCCATGCTGCTGGCTTCGCTGAACACCACCGTGATGAGCGCGGCCCTGCCGACCATCGTCGGTGAATTGCATGGCACCGACCTGATGTCCTGGGTCATCACGTCGTACATCCTGGCGTCCACGATCGTCATGCCCATCTATGGCAAACTCGGCGACCAATTCGGCCGAAAGCCGTTGCTGATCGTCGCCATCTCCATCTTCACCGTCGCTTCGATGATCGGCGCGCTTGCCCCGAACATGTTGGTACTCATCATCGCCCGGACCATGCAGGGCCTCGGCGCCGGCGGACTGATGATCCTCTCCCAGGCCACCATCGCCGATGTCGTCCCGGCCCGCGACCGCGGCCGTTACGCCGGCATCATGGGCGGGGTCTTTGCCGTCTCGTCGGTCGCCGGCCCGCTCCTGGGCGGATGGCTCACCGAAGGCCCCGGCTGGCGCTGGACATTGTGGATCAATCTCCCGCTGGGGGCGCTGGCGATCATTGCCGCGATCGCATTTCTGCATCCGCCGAGGGTCACCCAGGTCAAACGCAAGATCGACCTCCTCGGAATGGCCACACTGGCCGTCGCCACCAGCGGCGTGGTACTCATCGCCAGCTGGGGTGGATCCAAGTACGCATGGACGTCACCGGCCATCATCGGACTCGTGATCGCCACCATCGCCGCGTGGTTGATCGTTATCGGAGTCGAGAGCCGTGCGGCCGAACCGATCATGCCGCTGGACCTCTTCCGGAAACGGAGCTTCAACCTCACCACGATCGCCGGCCTGTTCGCCGGTATCGGATTGTTCGGCGTCATCTCGTACATGCCGACCTATCTGCAGATGGCACTGGGCGTCAGCTCCACCCACGCCGGACTCCTGATGGTTCCGATGATGACCACCATGCTCGTGTGCTCCATCATCACGGGCCGAACCGTCACGCGCACAGGCCGCTACAAGATATTGCCGATCGTCGGCTCACTGCTCATCAGCCTCAGTCTCGTTCTGCTGGCACAGGTCGCACTGTCGACCCCGACCTGGTTGATCTGCGTCTGCCTCGGACTCCTCGGCGGTGGATTGGGTATGAGCATCCAGATCCTGATCCTGATCGTGCAGAACACGTTCCCGTACAGCCTTGTCGGAACGGCAACGGCAGCCAACAACTACTTCCGCCAGATCGGCGCCTCACTCGGCGCCGCGCTGGTGGGTAGCATCTTCGTCGCCCGCCTCACGGATATCCTCACCGGCGAGCTTCCCGCCAACATCACCGGGGCGGGTGATGGCACCAAATCGCTGACACCCGAAGTGGTTCACGGTCTCCCGGCCGCGATACAGGATCCGATCGTCAACGCGTACAACGAAGCACTCATGCCGGTGTACCTCTACATCAGTCCGCTGCTCGTGATCGGCGCGATCCTGCTCTGCTTCGTGGTCGAGAAGCCCTTGGCCACAACGGTTCAGCATGACGAAGCCGACGCTTCGACCACCGACGAGGCGGTCGCTGCCACACCATAGGGTGGCGGCATGCCGTTTGCCGATGAACTACTCGGGCCCGATGCAGTGGCCGGGCTGGCGCGATGCCTCACCCTTGGTGGGCATCGCGCCACCGAGACCAAGACGACCTCGGCAGTATTCGACGGGATGGCACTCAAGGCCCGGTCCGATCTGGTGCGCGATGCCCTGATCGCCGACCTCCCGGATGCCTTCGACGAGTTCGTGGCCGCGGTCAACACGCTCATCGCACAACCCGAGTGCACCGGCTGGATGATCTGGCCGATCACCGAAGCGGTTGCCGTCCGCTCCACCGAGGCCGGCACCGCCAAGGCATTCGACACCGGCCTGGTACTTCTGAGGAAGCTGACACCACGCCTGACCGCCGAGTTCGCGCTGCGGACCATGCTGATCGCCGACGTCGACCGCACGCTGGCCACCGCACTGCGGTGGACCACGTCCAAAGACGAACACGTTCGACGCCTGGCCAGCGAGGGCACCCGGCAATACCTGCCCTGGGCCCGCCGGGTGCCGGCGCTGATGCAACGGCCCGAGGCGACCGCACCCATCATCGACGCGCTCTACCGCGATCCGAGTGACTACGTCCGCCGATCGGTCGCCAATCACCTCAACGATCTGAGCCGGCAGCACGCCGCCATCGTCGTCGACACCGCCGCTCGCTGGCTGGCCGCACCCGATGCCAACACCCCACGTCTCGTCCGGCACGGGCTCCGGACCCTGATCAAACGCGGCGACCCCGATGCACTCTCCCTGCTCGGCTTTGCCGCTCCCGCAGCCATCACCGTGACCGATGTGGATATCGATCCCCGGGTGCGCATCGGCGACAAGCTGACGTTGACCGCCGTCGTCCGCAACAGCGGCGACGAGCCCGTGAATGTGGTGATCGACTACAGCATCGGCTTCCGAAAGGCCAACGGCACGATTGTTCACAAGGTGTTCAAGTTGGCTGCCAGATCACTCGCTCCACATGAGCAGATCGCGATCTCGAAGTCGCATTCGTTTGCGCCGATCACCACGCGTCGCTACCACCCAGGTGCCCACGAACTGGCACTACAGGTCAATGGCCGACGAATGGCCCTGGCGCAATTCGATCTTCACCTTTGAGATCAGCCCGAGCCGATCGAAGGCACTGGTGGCGAGGTTTGTCGCCCGAAGTCCGAATTGCGTGATGTGCGAACGCTGCGCCCTCCTGTTATCTTGCTGTTATCTACCCTGGCTGTTCTATCGGTCAGGACCAGTCCTGTTTCATGTGGACTACCCACGTCACGACGTACAAAAGGAAACTGATGCGAGCAAAGTCTGCCTGGCGAAAGATTGTCGCCGGCTCCCTTGCCCTTGTTGCCGGAGTAGCTGTCTCTGTTGCTGCGGCTCCGGGCACTGCCTCGGCTGCTTCGCAGACCGTCCAGGTCTACTCCGCCTCGATGGGGAAGAGCATCCCCGTCAAGGTCCTCTCGCCCGGCGGCAACAACAACGCCACGCTGTATCTGCTCGACGGCCTGCGCGCGCCCAACAACAACAGCGGCTGGCTGATGGAGACCGACGTCGAGCGCTTCTTCGCCGGCAAGAACGTCAACGTCGCCATTCCGTTCGGGGGCGGCGGCAGCTTCTACACCGACTGGCAGCAGGATGACCCGACTCTGGGCCGTCAGAAGTGGGAGACGTTCCTGACTCGGGAACTGCCCGCATACATGAAGGACAACTTCGGCAGCGACAACCATCGCAACGCGGTCGCCGGCCTGTCGATGAGCGGCACCTCCGCGCTCAACCTGGCCAGCAAGCACCCGGACTTCTACCAGGGCGTGGCTTCGTACAGTGGTTACCCGACGGTCAGCTCGCCCGGCTTTGCCCAGGGCATCGCAGCTTCGGTGATCGAAATGGGCGGCAATCCCGTCAACATGTGGGGCATCTGGCCCGGCGGTGCGTGGATCGAGAACGACCCCTCGCTGCACGCGGGTAATCTGCGCGGCAAGCGCGTCTATGTCTCTTCGGGCACGGGTTCGCCGAGCACCAACCCGGCCTTCAATCCGGCCAGTTCCGCGTTTGATCCGGTGAAGTTCTCCCAGATGGTGCCGCTGGAGACAGCTGCGTCCATCAGCAGCCAGCTCTACATCACGAGCCTGCAGGCAGCCGGCGTCAATCCGCAGACCCACATCACGCCTGAGGGTGTGCACTGGTGGAGCTACTGGCAGGACCGCCTCAAAGAGTCCTGGTACGGCACACTGGCTCCGTCACTCGGGGTCTGATACCCAGATCAGCAAGCACATCGGCCGCGATTCGGAAACTTCCGAATCGCGGCCGATTGTTTTGTGGCCGGGTTGGTCAGGAGACCGTGATGACCACCTTGTCCGGATAGAACGCGAGGTGACCCGCGATCTCGGAGACATCGTCGTAGGGCTCGGTGTAGGTCCAGGCGGCGTCCTCGATGACACCGTCCGGGGTCACGAGGTCGTAGTAGGTCGCGTCGCCCTTGTACGGGCAGTACGTCTCTGTGTCACTGTGCCGGAGCAGCGACGGATCGACGGCTGTCAGCGGAATGTACGCCACCGGCGGATACGAGGCCTCCTGCAGTGTCAGCGACTTGGCGGTGTCGGCAACGATGGTGTCACCGGACCGAATCCGGACCTGGCCGGCTGTGGGCTCCACGGTGATCGGATGGGTGTCGTCGGGTATCAATCGGGTCTTGGCCATGTGATGTGCCTCTCTGGTCTGTGTCGGTCAACCACCCCGCCGGCCGATGCATTCCATGGTGACTCAGAGCTGACGGAGATACTGTGCCGTCTTGTCGTCGGCCGGGTAGAAACTCTCGACACTCAACTCGTCGACGGTGACGTCGAGCGGGGTCCCGAATGTGGTCACCGTGCTGAGGAACAGCAGTTCGGAGTCGTCGGCGCGCAACCGCAGGTAGACCGCGACGTCACCGGCCAGGGCCGGGTCATCGCCGGTGTCCTCGGTGTACGGATACGCCTGCAACTCGGCCAGCAACTGGATCAGAACGGGGTCGCCGGTCACCTTGATCTGACGGTCCAGGCGATCGAACAGATGGCGCCGCCACTGGCCGATGTTGACGATCCGGTCGCCGAGTCCCCGCGGATCGAGGCTGAATTTCAGGACGTTGAACGGCGCTTCGAGGAGGTCGTCGGGCGCGTCCTGGGTGAGCAGTGCCACGGCCGCGTTGGCGTCGACCAGATTCCAGTGCCGGTCGACGGCCAGCGCGGGATACGGCTCCGTGGCAGTCAGGACCTGTCGCAAAGCGCTGCGCACCATGGTCATTCGGTCACTGTCCAGCGGCGACTCCCCGTAGCTCGGGGCAAAACCCGCGGCCAGCAGCATCTGGTTCCGCTCCCGCAGCGGTACGTCGAGATGCTCGGCGAGCCGCAGCACCATCGGCCGGCTCGGTGCCGAGCGGCCGGTCTCCAGAAAGCTGAGGTGCCGCGCCGAGACCTCGGCGACCGATGCCAGTTCCAGTTGTGGAACCTTCCGATTGATTCGCCACTGCCGCAACAGATCCCCGAACAGGTAGCGCTGCTCGTCGGCCATCGTTCACATCCCTCGAGTGATTGTCTGTGGAGCATTATCAACCTTGCGCCCACTGCGGGCACCTATGATCGGGCGCGGACCACCGACACCACAGGAGCGAATCATGAGCGTGCTCGACCGTTTCCGGATCGACGACAAGGTTGTGATCGTCACCGGCGCATCATCAGGGTTGGGTGTTGCGTTTGCCAAGGGGTTCGCCGAGGCCGGCGCCCGGGTGGTGCTCGCGGCGCGCCGCGCCGACAAACTCGAGCAGACCGCGAAGCTGGTCGAGTCGGTGGGCGGAACTGCCTTGACCGTGGCCACCGACATCTCCGATCACACCCAGGTCAACGCCCTCGTCGATGCCGCGATGGCCGAGTTCGGGCAGGTCGACGTGTTGATCAACAATGCCGGGGTGGGTACCGCATTCCCGGCCACCCGGGAGACACCCGAACAATTCCAGTCGGTCATCGACATCAACCTGAACGGTTCGTACTGGGCCGCGCAGGCGTGCGGACGGGTGATGACACCGGGAAGCTCGATCCTCAACATCTCGAGCATCCTCGGTATCACCACCGCCGGTCTCCCGCAGGCCGCGTACTCGGCGAGCAAGGCTGCCGTCTCCGGACTCACCCGCGATCTCGCCCAGCAGTGGGGCAGCCGAAAAGGCATCCGTGTCAATGCCATTGCACCCGGATTCTTCGAATCCGAGATGACCGACAGCTACCACGACGGCTACCTCGAATCCATGGCACCCCGGCTGATCCTGGGCCGCACGGGCGATCCCGAAGAGCTGGCCGCCACCGCGATCTGGCTGGCCTCACCGGCAGGCGGGTATGTCACCGGCCAGACCATCGTCGTCGACGGTGGCGTCACCATCACCTAGCCGGGCATCTTGTCGATGAATCCGTAGACGCTGGTGATCTTGTTGTCGCTGTCGACGGCGGCCACGTCGAACCCGACCACCAACGGCTCGGCACCCGGCTCCGGCACCAGTTCCCACGTGAACCGGGCGATGTTGTGGTGGGTGTCGAGTACGTCTCCGCGGACGAACTGCAGTCCGCCGAATTGCTCCTGGGCGCCGGCGATCACCTGATCGATCGCGTCCACACCGCTGACCGACGCCAGCGGATCGGTATACACGCCGTCCTTCGCCCAGGCGGTGTCGATCAACTCTCGCCGAACGGCGGCATCGGTCTCGTTCCACGCGGCCAGATATTGATCGATCAGCGCGGACGCCGCTTGTTCATGCGCGTTCGAAATTGTGTCGGTCATCGTTTCGCTCCTTCATCTGAGGTGTTCTGCGTTGGCGAAAACAATGCTGCCCGTGGCAGGTGCCTTCCGGCGATGACGTCAGAGGTAAGTATTTCGGCACGTTTGTGGCACATCCGATTCGGGCATGCTCCGGACATGACCTTTCCCCACGAGAACGAGAAGCCCATCGGTGAGACCGAGGAGACAGCCAAGGAAAAGGACGCGTACGAGGCGGCACAGCACGGAGCCGACCGGGAACGCGACCACGCCGTCGGAGGAACCGAAGGCACCACCGACGGTCAGTAATTTGCAGTCCAAAGCCCTTCGCGGCACCCATAATTCGCAATTCCCCACCGTTTGTTGCATCCGCTAACAATGCGCGGTCGTACTCGCGGCGTCTACGATTGTCGACAAAATCGCGATAGTCGCCCAGCGGCGGAAGGACGAGGCCCACCAGTGGCTGTGCCAAGTAGGTCAATTGATGAACACGGGCTCCCGGTCAGCCTGGTCGATGTCGCGGGCCGTCGCATCCGGGAATCGATTCTCTCCGGGGCACTGAAACCCGGTGACAAGATCGTCGAGGAACAGCTCTGCGCCAGCCTCGGGATCAGCCGGGCACCACTGCGCGAGGCGCTGCGACTACTCGGTCAGCAAGGGCTGGTCGAGCATCTGCCGCGTCGCGGATCCCGGGTCACCGAGTGGTCACCGCAGGACATCCTGCAACTGTTCGAACTGCGTCACATCCTCGAGCGGCATGCCATCGAATCGGCACTCCCACTCGCTGATCTGACAACGGATCTCGATCCGGTCCGGGCGGCACTCGACGACATGCGGGTGGCCGCGAGGCGAGACGACGACCTGGAGAAGGACGACGCTCACCGCCGCTTCCATGCATCCGTCGTCGGGCTGGCCGGCAACCGGCAACTCGATATCGCCATGGAGCCGATCCTGCTCAAGCTCCAGCTCCCGATGGCCATCAATCTTCGCAACGAAGCACGGGTGCATGAGCCCGCCGACGGAATCCGTCGGCACGAATACGTTCTCGAGGCCCTGGAAACAAACGATCCGAAAATAGCGGTCGCAGCTGCCAAAAACCATGGTCAGCTCGATTTCCTGGACCTAGAGAGCACCTCCTAACACAATCGATACACAGCCGTTCCGCGGTTGGCACCATTCTGTCGACAATCGACATTATGACTTTCGATTCGACGGCAGCAGGACCCTCCATCGGCCCCTCTGTGGCGGAGATCCTGCAATCGCATGCAAGTGGCACCGGCTCGCCCACCAAGACCGCCGCCCGCGTCGCCGACGCGATCGCGGCCCGGGGTGATGACGGCACCTGGTTGTCGACCGTCCCGCGCGCTCAACTCCTCGCTGCTGCCGAAGAAATCGAACAGCGCCCGGGCGCCCGCACGCTTCCGCTCTACGGTGTGCCCTTCGGGGTGAAGGACAGCATCGACGTCGCCGGGGTCCCGACCACGCTCTCGTGCCCCGACTACGCGTACGTCGCCGATGCCACCGCACCCGCCGTGCAGCGACTGCTCGACGCCGGAGCCCTGTACGTCGGCAAGACCAATCTCGATCAGTTCGCCACCGGCCTCAACGGCACCCGCACTCCGTTTACGGTGCCGCGCAGCGTCTACGGCGGGAACATGATCTCCGGCGGTTCGAGTTCCGGATCTGCCCTCGCCGTCGCGCTGGGTCAGGTGCCGTTTGCCGTGGCCACCGACACCGCCGGTTCCGGGCGGGTGCCCGCGGCACTCAACGGCGTCGTCGGCTTCAAACCGTCACGCGGCCTGATCAGCACCGTCGGACTCGTCCCGGCCTGTAAATCGTTGGACTGCATCACCGTCATGGCCGGATCGATCGACGACACCGACCGGGTGCTCAACGTGGTGATCGGCCGCGACAACAACGATCCGTGGTCCCGCGACCGGGGTCAGCGGTACGACGGTGCCGCGATCCGCGTCGGTCTTCCCGCCACCGACGAACTCGAGTTCTTCGGTGACAGCGCGATGCAGGACGCCCACCTGGCATTCCGTGATCGGATCACGCTGAGCGAGAACGTTGTTGCCGCACCACTGGCACCGTTCCTGGCCGCGGGTGCCCTGTTGTACGCCGGGCCCTGGGTCGCCGAGCGGTTGGTCGAGTTCGCGGACTTCCTCGCCACCAACCCTGACTCAATCCACCCGGTGGTTCGCGACATCTTGCGCAGCGGTGAAAAGTACACCGCAGTAGATGCTTTCGCCGCACAGCAGAAGCTCCAGCAACTCAAGGCCGAGGTGGCGCGCCTCTGGGAGCACATGGACGTGATGATCGTGCCGACCATCGGGACCACGTTCACCGTCGACGAGGTCATTGCCCGCCCCATCGACTGCAACACCATCCTCGGGCACTACACACACTTCGGTAACCTGCTCGACCTCACCGGAGTGGCGGTACCCGTGGGCAACACCGCCGACGGACGGCCGCTGAGCGCGATGATCCTGGGCCCGGCACTGTCAGACGACACCGTCCTCGCCCTCGCCGCACGATTCCTCGATGAACCCCGCGACACCGGCGCGCTGCCCACGGATGTGCAGCAAACCCTCTCCACAACAACCACATCCACACCCATCAGGGAGAATTCATGACCACATCCACCGTCGATGCAGCCGTCCCCGGCCCGTTCACCCTGATACCGGAGAAGACCGCGCTGATCGTCATCGACATGCAGCGCGACTTCATCCTGCCCGGCGGCTTCGGCGAGAGCCTGGGCAATGACGTGGACATGCTCCTCAAAGTGGTCCCGCCATTGGCCGACCTCATCGCCGCAGCGAGGTCGGCAGGCATGCTGGTGATCCACACCCGCGAAGGACATGAACCGGATCTATCCGATTGTCCCCCTGCAAAACTCAACCGAGGTGCCCCATCCAGGCGGATCGGTGATCCGGGCAAGTTCGGGCGCATCTTGATCCGTGGCGAATACGGCCACGACATCATCGACGAACTCGCCCCGATCGAGGGTGAAGTGGTCATCGACAAACCCGGCAAGGGCGCCTTCTACGCCACCGACCTCCAGCAGATCCTCACCGATGCGGGCATCACCCAACTGCTGGTCACCGGTGTCACCACAGAGGTGTGCGTGCACACCACGACGCGAGAGGCGAATGATCGCGGATATGAGTGCCTGGTCGTATCCGATTGTGTTGGTTCATATTTCCCCGATTTCCAGCGGGTGGGACTGGAAATGATCTGCGCACAAGGTGGAATCTTCGGCTGGGTAGCCGATTCCGCGGCGGTCATCCCCGCCATTGCCGCTCTACCTGTCAGTCCGGAACCCGCACCCGTCTCCCAACGCTGAAGGAAAACCCAGTCCCATGAGCACTGAAGTCAACGAAAAGCCCCCGGCCGCTGCCGCACCCGACGAACCCGTGACGATCCCCTGGTGGACACGAGGCGACACCAACGCCTTCTTCGGTCTCGGGTTCAACATTCTCGTCAACGTCCTGACCCTCACCGGACTCTTGATCTTCGTCGTCGGCGTCAACAAAGGCGACGTCTTCGGAACCGTGTTGCCCGCCCTCGGGGTGGCCCTGATCCTGGGCAACCTCTACTACACCTGGTTGGCACGACGTCTGGGCCGCAAGGAGAACCGCACCGACGTCACCGCGTTGCCGTACGGTCCCAGCGTTCCGCACATGTTCATCGTCGTGTTCGTGGTGATGCTGCCGGTGTACCTGAGCACCGACGATCCCATCAAAGCCTGGCAGGCCGGTCTGGCATGGGCATTCATGATCGGTGTGATCGTGATGATCGGCGCCTTTGTGGGCCCGTACATTCGCAAGATCACTCCGCGTGCGGCGATGCTCGGAACCCTGGCCGGTATCTCCATCACCTTCATCTCGATGCGGCCCGCGGCCCAGATGTGGGAGGCCGCGTGGATCGGCCTGCCGGTGCTGGCGATCATCTTGATCGGCTTCTTCACCAATGTCCGTCTGCCCGGCAATGTTCCGGTCGGCCTGGCGGCGCTGCTCGTCGGTACCGCCATCGGCTGGGCCGGCGGATTCATGGATGCACCGGCTGTCGGTGACGCTGTCGAGAACATCGCGCTGGGTGTTCCGGATCAGCGATTCGACATGCTGTTCGACGGCCTGGCCGATCTCGCGCCGCTCCTCGGAACGGCAATCCCCTTGGGTATCTACAACTTCACCGAAGCGATGAGCAACGTGGAGAGCGCGTCCGCAGCCGGCGACAACTACAACCTGCGCAGCGTCCTGCTCGCCGACGGTGCCGGCGCTTGTATCGGTGCCGGATTCGGTTCGCCCTTCCCGCCGGCGGTCTACATCGGTCATCCGGGCTGGAAGGATGCCGGTGGTCGGGCCAGCTACTCACTGGCCAGCGGGCTGGCGATCGGTGTGCTCTGTTTCCTCGGATTGTTCGGGGTTCTCGAAGCGCTGCTACCGGTTCCGGCGATCGTTCCGATTCTGCTGTACATCGGATTGCTGATCGGCGCGCAGGCCTTCCAGGCCGTCCCCCGGATCCACGCCATCGCGGTGGTCGCTGCGATCCTGCCCAACCTCGCGCAGTGGGCCACCGGACTCATCGACAACGCCCTGGCTGCAGCCGGTACCACTGCCGACGAGGTCGGCATGAGTGCCTTGAACGAGTCCGGTGTGGTCTACGAAGGTCTCAAGGTCTTCGGCGAGGGTGCGGTTCTGGTGGGTCTGGTGCTCGGCACCATGGTCAACTTCATCCTCGACAAAAAGTTCGTGTACGCCGCGATCGCCGCGGCGGTCGGCTCCGTACTGTCCTTCATCGGCCTCATCCACGCCCCCGAGATCGAGTGGGCTGCCGCACCGGAGGTCGCGCTGGGCTATCTGTTCTTCGGAATCGTCTGCCTTGCGTACTCATTCCTTCCCGGAGCCAAGGAGGCGGTTGTCCACGATGAGTCGGATGTGATGGCGGAGTAGGTACACCCTCCCGAGATCCCACTCCTCGAAATCACAACAGTGCCCCGGCCTCACCGTCGGGGCACTGTTGTCGGCGGGTCTGGGCAGGTCAGCGCCGATATTCATGGGGCCACAACGACAGGTGAGCAGCCCGCCGCCTGTTTACCAAAGCTATGTAGTAACCTTTCCGTGTCCTCGCTGATACCAAAACGTTGCCTTACTGAAATGGACAAATTAGTGGCTCAACACCGTCTGAATGACCCCGCGATCCTGCCCGCGACCAGAGTGCTGATCAACCCCGCACCGCGCACCGGCCGCGGCGGCCAGCACCGTGTCGCCACCAGTGGCGTCATTCCAACGGTCGCGACAACAGGCGCGTTCGTGGCTGCGGCCGGCGTCATCAGCCTGACGGTCGGTGGAGCTGCGACCCAGGCCTCCGCCGATACGCCGCCCGCGCCGATCAGTGCCCCCGGCATCCCGTCGCTGCCTCCACTCGCCCTACCCGCACTGCCGACCCTGCCCTCGGATCTGGCACTGCCTGCGCCGCTCGACGAGCTCGCGCGTGATCTTCTTCCGGCGAACCCGATCGCACCAACCAAAACTTCAGCTCCGACCACTGGCACCGTGACCTCCGGCTACGGCGCCCGGTGGGGCACCACCCACTACGGCCTCGACATTGCCAACGACATCGGCACCCCGGTTTACGCGGTGACCGATGGGACCGTCCTCGAGTCCGGACCCGCGAGCGGTTTCGGACAGTGGATTCGAGTCCAGCAAGACGACGGCACCATCGGCGTCTTCGGCCACGTCGACGAGAGCTACGTGAGCGCCGGTCAGCAAGTCCGGGCCGGCGAGCAGATCGGAACGGTCGGTAACGAAGGCGAATCCACCGGCCCGCACCTGCACTACGAGGTCTGGGACACAGACGGCTCCAAGATCGACCCCGAGGTGTGGCTGAACAATCGGGGCGTTAGCGTCGAGTGATCTGACGGTCCGTTTTCGAAGAATCCGCTCCATGTACTCGCATTCGCGCCGGTTGTGCAACCGGCGCGGACGCAGGTAGATGGAGCGGATCTCGTTGATACCCCGCACCCCCGGCTAGAGTTCGAATCAAACCGGACACCCGGACGGGACGGGTTCGGCAGTGATGCGAGAGACGAGGACGTGAGATGAAAGCCGAGGCAAGCAGCGCGCCGGTAGTTGTCGGGATCGACGGTTCGGAGGGCGCCCTCGGCGCTGCTCTATGGGCCGCGGACTTCGCCGCCCGCAGTGGATCCCCGCTGCAGTTGCTCCACGCCATCCCCCGACTCGAGTGGTACTTCGCCAACGCGATGGTGTTCAGCCCCGAGTCGCTGGCCGAAGAACTCGCCGCCGACGGCAACAAGAAGCTCGATGCCGCCGAGAGTGCCATCCGCGACCACCATCCCGCCATGAAAATCGACCGCCGGATCGTCAACGATTCGGTGCCCACGGTTTTTGCCGAGAGTTCCGAAACCGCGCGCCTGATCGTCGTCGGCTCGCATTGGCACAGCGCCGCCAGTGATCTCATCCTCGGCGGCCACGTCATCCGGATCGTCAACAATGCAAAGTGCCCGGTGCTGGTCTGGCGCGAATCCGCGGCAACCCGCACCGGCAAACCGTTGCCGGTGGTTGTCGGCATCGATGAGTCGGAGAACTCCATCCGGGCCATGCGCGCGGCGTTCTATGTCGCCACCGCGCTGGGCGCACCGGTGACGGTGGCCCATATGTGGGAAACCGGTCCCGCGATCGGACTCGGCTACGGCGAGGGCCCGGTCGACTGGAACCTGATGCACCTGTTGAAGTCGAATCAGGAAGCGAAGATGGACGAACTCCTCGAACCGCTACGCAAAGAGTTCCCCGGCGCGCACGTCCACAAGGTCTACACCGACAGCGGGCCGGCCAAGGGACTCAAGGAGATGTCGCGGGAAGCGCAGCTCGTGGTCGCCGGGAGCCGGGGCCACGGCAAGCTGACCGGCGCTGTCCTCGGATCTGTCAGCCAGAGCCTCATCCACCACGCCGAGTGCCCGGTCCTGGTCGTTCGCTGACCTCGCCAATTGCCTTGAGCCCGCAGAAGGTACATCGATGATCAACCACACACCGTCCTGGTATGACGACGAAGTCCAGGCCGTCTCCGATCTCGCCCGCGCATTTTTCGAACGCGAGGTCATGGCCCATGCGGAACGTTGGGACAGCCAGCGGCACGTCGACCGTGACGTGTGGCGCAAGGCCGGGGAGCTCGGCCTGCTGCTCTGCTCGATCCCGGAGGAATATGGCGGCGGTGGCGGCACTTTCGCGCATGATTTCGCTGTCCTCGAAGCCCAGGGTTACGCCGGGGACTTCGCGATGGGGTTGAGCATCCACAGTGGGATCGTCGCCCACTACATCAACGAGTACGGCAACGAAGAACAGAAACGCGCATGGCTTCCGGAGATGGCACGGGGCGAGCTGCTCGGCGCACTCGGGATGACCGAACCCGGCACCGGATCGGACCTCAAGGCGATCACCACCTCGGCCATCCGCGACGGCGACAGCTACGTGATCAACGGATCGAAGACGTTCATCACCAACGGTTCCACGGCCGACGTGATCGTCCTGGCCGTCAAGACCGACCCCAAAGCCGGCGCCAAGGGCGTGTCGCTGGTCCTCGTCGACACCCGGGACTGCGACGGATTCGCTGTCGGACGAGTGCTGGACAAGGTCGGCCAGCACGGCGCCGACACGTCAGAGCTCTCCTTCACCGATGTGCGGGTTCCGGTGGCAAACCTCCTGGGCGACAAGGAAGGTCAGGGCTTCGCGCAGCTCATGACCCAGCTCGGCCAGGAACGACTCATCATCGCCGCCCAGTCGGCGGGTGCGATGAAACGGGCCCTCGAAGAGACCGTCCGCTACACCAAAGAGCGACAGGCCTTCGGGCACAGCATCTTCGAGTTCCAGAACACCGCCTTCGAACTCGCCGAATGTCAGACGATCGCGCTCACCAGCCAGGTCTTCTTCGATCACTGCGTCGAACAGCATCTGCGCGGCGAACTCGATCCGACCACCGCGGCCATGGCCAAGTACTGGATCACAGATCGGCACTGTGAGGTTGTCGACCGGTGCGTGCAACTGCACGGCGGCTACGGCTACATGCGCGAATACCTCATCGGGCGGATGTACGAGGACGCCCGGGTGCAGCGGATCTACGGCGGCACCAACGAGATCATGAAGACGATCATCGCGCGAGCGCTCTGAACCATGTTCCCCGCACCTGCAGCAGCTTCGAACGCTATTGAGCGTTGGGACTCTGCCGCGCTGCGACGACCACGCGGATCGCGTCGATGTCCCGGTCACGGGGATCGAATGACTGGGTGTCCAGCACCGCCCCGAGCCGACGGAAGTACTCGTGCTCGGTGATACCGAACTCCAGAAGGATGTCCTCGGCTGATCCACCGCCGAAGGGGTACCAGCGGCGTGCGAAGCCCAGGATGTCCGCGGGCTGGTCATCGAGGTTGTCGTGCGCTTTGGCCATGTGTCCAATTATCACCGGACACGCGCCGGTTCGCTCATCAAGGATGCTATTCCCGCGAATTACCACCCGCTATGTGAACACCAGATGAATACCGCCCGGACAACAGTGGATGGAGATGCGTAGTTGGCCGCGAGTCCGCGCTACCCGACTTCATGAGACGCCGGTTCGTCTGAATCGGGTAGCACGCTACGCGTGTGCGTGAATCGGCCCGACGACATCGTTTACCCATGGACTCCACGCGTTCGGCCCGGGCCAAGGCCGTCGAATGGATCCGTCGGTACCTTCCCTGCGAATTATCCGGAACCGTCGGTGAAATCGGCGGGGCCGTATTCGCATACTGGATCACCGGATCGCTCGCGGCCGCCGCGGTGGCGGGAACCGTCGGGGCGACGGTCGGGTACTACGCTGCCGCTTACGGCAGCGCGGTGGGCTGCTTCTACCGGGCCGACCTCTCGCGGACCGGCCTCGCCCGCTCACTCATCGCGACTGCGCTGGCACTGCGGAGCCTGTTCATCGAGTTCGGTCCGGCCGAGGCCATCGACAGCCTCGTGGTGCGCCCGCTGACCTTCTACTTCGGTCCGATCTTACTGGGTGGCACAGTACTCGGATGGATCGTGGCAAAGATCCTGTCCGACTGCATCTTCTATCTGTTCACGATCGTCAGCTACGAACGGTTCAGC
The DNA here is from genome assembly GCA_003202005.1 of Williamsia faeni. GTDB lineage: Bacteria > Actinomycetota > Actinomycetes > Mycobacteriales > Mycobacteriaceae > Williamsia > Williamsia faeni. Next base: position 887,309 of record QJJF01000001.1, read on the forward strand.
GGTCTGCTGGCCCACAGACAACCCAAAGAGGTGCTTTCCGATGGATCACACCATCCGGCAACAGTTACGTGACGAACTCAGATCACTTTCCCGAGAACAGGATTGGCCCGGCTTGTTGGCAGAGTACGGAACACCCCTGCTCATCCTCGACCCTCGACAGGTCGCCGCTCAGTACAGGCTACTGCGCACCCAACTGCCGGACGTCGAGATCCATTACGCCGTGAAATCGATGCCCCATCCGGCCGTCCTGGCGACTGTCGCCGCGCTGTCCGGACGGTTCGACGTGGCCAGTCGCGGCGAGGTCGATCTGGTTAGGGCAATGGGTATTTCGATGGATCGCTGCATCTATACCCATCCCATCAAGAAGCCTGACGACATCGATCACGCGTACCGCTCGGGGGTCCGAACCTTTGTGGTCGACAACCCTACCGAAGTCCGGAAGTTCATCGGCCGACGGTCCGACATAGCCATTCTCGCCCGCGTCGCGATACCCAATCAGACTGCAAAATCAGATCTTTCGGTCAAGTTTGGCGTCGCGATCACAGAAGCCGAACAGCTGGTCAAAGACATTCTCACCACCGGCGTGCACTTCGCCGGCTTCAGCTTCCATGTCGGCAGTCAGGGAACATCTGTAGAACCGTTCCGGCGAGCAATGACAACAGCCTTGGCTCTGGTCGAGCAGGTCGAGGCCGCAGTCGGCACCGAGGTCGGCATACTCGACATCGGGGGCGGATTCCCGGTGACCTACCGCGAACCGATGCCCACCATCGCCGAGATCGGTGACGTCGTGCGTCCATTCCTCGCGGCGCATCAGGGTTCATTTACCGTGCTGGCCGAACCTGGACGATTCATATCTGCCAGTTGCGCAACCCTTCTCACGTCGGTTGTCGGCACCGCGGTTCGCCGCGGCGCCACGTGGCACTATCTCGACGACGGACTCTACGGCAGCTACTCGAATGTGCTGACGGAGAATGTGCATCCGCCGATCTTGGCCCTTCGTGAGATCACCGGCGTCGCCACAACGTTCGATCCCGTGACCCTGGCCGGACCTACGTGCGACAGTGTCGACGTGATCGCCCGGGACTATTCGATGCCCACCCTGGGAGTGGGCGATGTGGTCGTGAGTCCGATGATGGGCGCGTATACGACCGTCACCGCCAGCGGATTCAACGGAATCACCCCGACACCTGTGGTGATCAGTCCACCAGTCGCAATGCCACCGGGGCTCGCCGCACCCTGACGCGTTGTCCCCACGACATCGTCAGCGCATCGGATTCGATCCCGTCCCCGAACACCACCAGATCAGATTCGGCGACGATCCCGAGTTCCTCACCATCGATGAGCAGTCCTTCGGTGAGACCTGTGCCGGTGGCCGGAGACGGCCAGGCCTCGCGGACAAACCAACATAGATCGGGATCAGGCCGCGCCGGTAAGGCCAGCCGGCTCCCGCGTTCGAGCCATACCGACCGGCACCACCCGGTGCCGCCCGTCCCGGTTCCCACCAGCACACCGGACGACGACTGCCGCTCGGCTCCGGCACCGAATTCGATCCGGTAGCGCGCTGATTGGTGGGAGGGATGTCCGATGTAGATCTCGTTGAGCGCCCGCAACATCTGGCCGTCGTCGAGTTCGGCTTCGACCATCGTGCAGTGCGTGACCCGGTGAAGGGCGTGGGGATGTCCCAGGACCTTCTCAACCTCGTCGGCCCGGTGATTAACCAGCACTCCGGGATTGCGGTCGGGTTCGGCATTGATCCCCAGCACCGGCTGACCCTCCAGGTACTTCGCGACGTTGGCCACCAATCCGTCCTGGCCGACGACCACGATGACATCTTCATCACCGAACACGAAGCGGCTCAGGTCAGTTCGTTCGACCAGCCCGCGGCGCCAGTCCACCGGGATCGCCGCGTCGACGCGAGTGCGAGCCCGCTGGACGGCATCGTGACGAGATTGCACGTCATCGATGTCGCGCCCGCGGGATCGCAGGAAGAACGCGGCCTGACCACGGGTGCCGTGTGTTGCCAGCAGTTCGTCGAGTTCGGTGCGGCGATATACGACCACCGCCCGTGGTGCCAGTGCCATCGTCAATTCCTTTCGGTGTCAGCCACGGTCGGCGGCAAACCGGCCGAGAACCTGCGTCAGGACGTCCGGGGTCAGGTTCAGCGTCCCGATCTCCGGCATGTTCGCGGCCAGTTCCTTGAGTGCCAGACCCAACACAATCGCTTGGTCCAGATCGCGATACGGCGTCAGCGCAGCGGCATCCACCTCCGCCTGTGCCAGACCGACCACCCGGGTGGCTTCAGCCTGCGTCTGCGCCAGCAGCTGTTGGCGTTGGGCGTCGGCGTCGGTGCGAATCTTCTCCGCCGCAACGTCTTCCGTCGACCGCTTGCGACCGTTCCGGCCCTGCTGATCCACCAGTTGCTCCTCGCGGCGAGCCAGTTCGATCTGGCTCTGCAGTTCGTTCTCCGCGATCGCCCGCTCCCGTTCGACCGCCACCGCGCGTCGTTCGTACGTGGCCCGGTCCGCTTCCTGCTGCACCTGCTCACGCAGCGGTGTCTGCAGTGCCCGCTCCATCTCGGCTTCCGACCGCAGGGCGACCACCCGGACATCGACCACCTCCAGACCGGTCTCCGCCAGCCGGCGGTCCCCGGTCAACCCGGCCGCGATGCGTTCACGAACCGGTGTCACCCCATCGGCCAGCGCCTGCCGGAGCGGCGTACCCGACAGCAGATCCAACGCGTGCTGCTGAGCTGATTCAGTCAGCAATCCGGCCAGTTGATCCAGCGGTCGCGCCCTCCAGATGCCCTCGTCGGGATCGATTCCGAAGTCGATGCGACCGGCCGCGATGTGCGGGTCGATGATCCGGTAGGTGACGGTGGCTTGCACGGTGAGGTCCTGGAAATCGAGCGTCCGGGCATGGAACAGCAACGGGAGCTGCTGGTCATCGACCGGCACCTCGCTCACCGACGCGGTCAGCGGCCGGAACCAGAACGATTGGGCCAGACCCGAGTGAACCAGCTTCGCCTTCGCTGTGTGCCCGATGTACATGTTCGGCGCGCACCGCATGTGACGCAGGAACATCGCTCGCTTGATGTCGGCCATGACCCGGCCCTCCCTCGTTTCGTTCTCGACCACACCTTGTCGTCATGTTGACGATAACCGGTATCGACACTAATCGTCAAGATGACGATTACACTGGGGCCATGCCTTCCGATTTCTGGCTCAACGCCGCGGCCTCGGTCGACCTCGTGGTCCTGACCATCCAAGATGGCCGCCTGTGCGCATTGCTGGTCCGTCGCGGCATCGAGCCGAACATCGGCGAATGGGCATTGCCCGGCGGATTCGTCCACGACAACGAAGACCTGCCCGACGCCGCCTACCGGGAACTGGTCGAAGAAACGGGAGTGGGACGACGCGGCGTTCACCTCGAACAACTGGCCACTTACGGACGCCCGGACCGCGACCCGCGCGGCCGGGTCATCAGTACTGCCTATCTGGCACTGACGCCGCACACACCGGTTCCGGTGGCCGGATCCGACGCCGCCACTGCGGCCCTGCACCCGGTCGAGAGGGTTCTCGCCGGCTACCCCTCATTGGCGTTCGACCACGACGAGATCCTGGCCGACGGTGTCGAACGCGCCCGATCGAAGCTGGAATACACCCCGCTGGCCGCGACGTTCTGCGAGCCCGAGTTCACCGTCGCCGAACTGCGCCGGGTCTACGAGACCGTCTGGGGCCGACCGCTCGATCCCCGCAATTTCCATCGCAAGGTCACCGGCGCCCCGGATTTCGTTCGCCCGACCGGGACCATGACCGGCCGCGACGGCGGTCGCCCGGCCGCGCTGTTCACCGTCGGTGACGCCACCATGCTGCATCCGCCACTGCTGCGCCCCAACTGACGCAGTAAAGGGGTCCGGGCACGACAACCGCGGAGGTGATGAATTGTTCACCACACAGGACGATCCCCTGACCTCCCTGCGCTCAGGCGGGTCCGCGACTAGCGTGGAAGAAGGACTCCAATCGAAGCGAGGTCTAGATGAAGTTCCCCTTCGAAGACGCGGAACCGATCGGCGAGACCGACGAACTCCGCAAACAGGCGGCGGTCTACGAAGCCGGTGAGCACGGCCACGAGATCAATCGCGGCCATGCGCTGGGTGGAACCGCGGGTTCCATCGACGGGCAATAATCATCGACCAGTAAGTTCCGCCACGATCTGCGCCGCCGGGCACGAGCGAATCTCCTTGAAACCGGTACCGGCCCAATGGTTGGTCGCGTGCGGATCACCGGCAGCGACCGCCGCCTTCCGGAGCGGTCCGGTCAAATAGTGGATCTGCGGATAGGCCAGCGGTGCGGTCGGATCATGGTTCTGCATGAACCTGTTGCGCAGACCGCGCGCGTACCGCCCGGAGAATGCGCGGGTCACGGCGGTCTCGGTGAACTGCGGATCGGTGAGCGCGGCCCGCGACACCGAATTGGTGCCGGCTTCATCGCTGAGCAGCAGTGCCGTGCCCACCTGCACGGCGACGGCACCGAGATCAAGCATCGCGGCCACTGCTCCGGGTGTACTGATGCCACCGGCCGCGACCACCACGTCGCTGACCGTCCCGGCCGTCACCACCAGTGTTTCCAGCGAATCCGTGGACGGTCGCGCCAACGGATCAAAGGTGCCCCGATGACCGCCCGCGTGGGGGCCCTGCGCCACCAGTGCGTCGACACCGCGAGCGACCGCAGCTTCAGCTTCGGCCTTCGTCGTCACCGTCCCGAGGGTCGCCACCCCGGCTTCGGCGAATCGCTTGATGTCCCCGGCATCGGCACATCCGAACGTGAAGGAGACGACCTCGGGTCGCAGGTCGAGCAGGACCTCGACCTTCTGCGCATAGTCGTCGTCGGTGTATCGCGGCTCACCGAGCTGCACCCCGAAATGCCGGGCCAGCTCCCCGAGTTCCTCCGCGTAAGCGGCGATTTCGGATGGCTTCCCCACATCCGGCTGCGGCACAAAGAGATTCACCGCGAGGGGACCCGAGGTCAGCGACCGCGCCACGGCGATGTCCTCGGCGAGCTTGTCGGCCGTCAGCAGAGCTCCGGCCAGGAAGCCGAGTCCACCGGCCTCGGTGACCGCCGCCGCCAGCTGCGGCGTACTCGGACCGCCAGCCATCGGAGCCCCCACGATGGGTACCTCGAGATCACGAACGTCGAACAATGCCACGGGCAAACCTCCTGCGCTTTGTCGTCCTACGCCGACGGTAGCCTTTCTGCCATGCCAGAGACGATCACAACATGACGACTCCCGTCGAGATCTCCACCGACGGCGCCTGCCTCGGCAACCCCGGGCCGGGCGGTTGGGGTGCGGTCCTTCGCTACAAGGAGCACGAGAAACAGATCTCCGGTGCCGAGCCCGACACCACCAACAACAAGATGGAACTGACCGCAGCCATCAAGGGGCTCGAAGCCGTGAAGAAGCCCTCGACGGTGATTCTGTATACCGACAGCACCTATGTCCGCAACGGGATCATGAAGTGGGCGGCGGGCTGGCAGTCCAACGGCTGGCTGACCAAAGACAAGAAGCCGGTGAAGAACAGCGAGTTGTGGCGTGAACTGATCGAGCAATGTGCCAGGCACGAGGTCGAGTGGAAGTGGGTCAAAGGCCATGCCGGCGACCACTACAACGAGATCGCCGATCAACTCGCCACCAGCGCCGCCCGCAAGCTGAAAGAGGGATGATGAGTACCGCACCCGTCCGCGTCGCCCTGATCCCCGACCACGATCCGCATCTGGCCGGGGCCATCACCTCGGCCGGTGGCGAGATCGTCGACCTCGCGGATGCCCGCGCACTGGTGTGGACCGGTGACACCGCCGGCTTCCCTTCGCCCCTGCCCGACCACATCGAATGGGTTCAGTTGCGGTTGGCCGGCATCGAATCATTCCTGAATGCAGGACTTCTCGACGACAAGCGCATCTGGACGAACGCGTCGGGTTTCTATGCCGAGAACGTCGCCGAGCACGCTCTGGCACTGCTGCTCGCCGGGCTCCGCCAGATCAACGTTGCCGTGACGCGGCATTGGGACAAGCATGCGATCGACACCGCGGTCCGTTCGCTGCACGGTTCCACCGTCGCGATCATCGGTGCCGGCGGGATCGCCCGCTCGTTGATTCCGCGTCTGCGTGCCTGTGGCGCAGACGTCCTGGCCGTCAACCACTCCGGCCGCCCCGTCGAGGGGGCGCGCGACACCTATCCGTCCAGCCGTCTCGACGAGGTGTGGTCGCGATGCGATCACGTCGTCCTGGCCGCACCGTCCACCGACGAGACCCGGCACATGATCAATGAGACGACCCTGGCGAAGTTGCCGTCGCATGCGTGGATCGTCAATGTCGCGCGGGGCCCGCTGGTGGACGAGACCGCATTGCACACCGCGCTGACCACCGGCGTCATCGCCGGGGCCGCCCTTGATGTCACCGATCCGGAGCCACCGGCCGTCGACCACCCGTTGTGGGACCTGCCCAACGTGATCATCACCCCGCACGTGGCCAACCCGTCGTCCGGCCTGACCCGCACCCTGGCTCCCTGGGTTGCCGAGAACCTGCGCCGGTTCGCCGCGGGTGGCGCCGACATGCTGGCCCGAGTCGACCCGAACGCCAGCTACTGACCATGCGTGTCGCGGTCCGAGTACTCATGTCCCTCGCCGGCGCGACATTGATCGCGGCCTGCGGTGGTGAGGACGCGAATCCGTCCCAGACCTCACGAACATCCACCCCGACGACGTCGGAGACCGAACCCTCGGTGATCGCCGGTCCGCCGACAGACGTGGTGACCGACCTCGATGCACCCTGGTCGATCGTGTTCGCCCAGGGTGCCGCGCTCATCAGCGAACGCGACACCGGCGACATCCTCGAGGTCGTCGGTGACGGCACCCGAGTGGTCGGGACGGCCCGCGACGTCGCGCCCGCCGGTGAGGGCGGCTTGCTCGGGTTGGCCGTCCGCGAACGTGACCTGTTCGTCTACTTCACCAGCAGCGGCGGCGACAACCGGGTGGTGAAGTACCCGCTGACCGGGTCGGCGGGGAGCCTGGGGCTCGGTGAACCCGAGGACGTGCTGGTCGGGATCCCGGGTGGGCGCACCCACAACGGCGGACGCATCGCGTTCGGTCCGGACGGCATGCTCTACGTCACCACCGGTGACGCCCAGAACCGGCCCAACGCCCAGGATCCGTCGAGTCTGTCGGGCAAGATCCTGCGTCTGACCCCCGAGGGCACGGTGCCGGCCGACAATCCGACCGCGGGGAGTCCGGTGTGGTCACTCGGGCACCGCAACGTACAGGGGCTGGCGTGGTCGAACGACGGCACGATGTATTCGGTCGAGTTCGGGCAGGACGCGTGGGACGAACTCAACATCATCCGGCCCGGCGGCAATTACGGCTGGCCGCTGGTCGAGGGAATCGGTGAGGCGGTCGGTGACAGCGCCTACATCGACCCGGTTCAGCAATGGCGACCCGACGATGCCAGCCCGAGCGGCATGACGATCGCCGGGGACACCATCTACGTCGCCAATCTGAAGGGTGAGCGACTGCGCGCGATCCCGGTCGCAGCGCCGTCCACGGCCGACGAGTTGTACGTCAACGAGTTCGGCCGACTCCGCGATGTGACCGTGGCACCCGACGGTTCGCTGTGGTTCCTCACCAACAACACCGACGGCCGTGGCAGCCCCGGGCCCGGCGACGATCGGATCAAGCGCGTCGCGATCGGGTGACCTGACCTACCCGGACGTGTCGTTGCTCAACTGTTCGAGTCGTGCCTCTTCGAGATCGAGCAGGTGCTGCGCGTGGGTCAGTGACTGCGAGCTGTACAACCCCAACTTCCGGACTCGGAGCAATGCATCGCGTTCCGCGGACAGGACCCGCAGGCGGAGCCGGAAGTACTGTTCACGCCCGTGTTGTTCGATCTCGGCATCACGCTGGACGCGCGCCCGGCCGACGATGCTGTCATTGCGAACCATCTCGACGACGGTGTCCGACACCGTGCCGTCGCCGGTCCCGATCACCGCCGGATCACGCAGCGCGTCGCCCGCTGCCTGTGACAACTCGCCGACGAGTTGCTCGTACTCACCTCGCAGCCGTTCCGGATCATCCGGCGCGACCTTCGCCGTTCGGATCACCGCGGGCAACGTGAAACCCTGCAGCAAAAGCGTTGTCCCGGCCACCACGAAGGCGATCAGGACCAGCTGTGGACGGTGCGGGGTCTCCGACGGCAGCGTCTGCGCCGCCGCGACGGTGATGGCGCCGCGCATCCCCGCCCAGCCGAGCACCACACCACCCCGCCATCCGAGGGTCTCGTTGAGCTTGAAGGCGACGTCCGCCGACACCCGTGTCATCCGCGTCTGCATGTGTCGCAGCCGCCGTTCGGTGAGCAGGTTGTCGGGCTCGCGCGCGTCGAGCCTCGCCTGCATTTCGTCCAGGCGCGATATCGACGCGTGGGCGCGTTTGGTGTCGCGTCGCAGCAACCCGACCATCGGTGCCACAAACGCGATGCGCAGCAGGATCACGATCACCGAGGCTGCCAGTCCGAGCCCGACTGCGTGCCAGGTGCTGAAGGAACTCTCCTGCACGTCTTCGATCGACTTCTTGAGCTCGAGACCCATCAGCAAGAAAACCCCGCCCTCGAGCAGGAACGCCAGCGTGCGCCAGTTGACCGTCTCCGCGAGCCGGTCCTGGGCCCCGAGATGTGTAGAGGCCTGATGCCCGGTCACCAGACCCGCGACGACCACAGCCAACACCCCGGAAGCGCCGGCCTCTTCGGCGGGCAGGTAGGCGATGAACGGCACGATCAGTGAGATGGCGGTGGTCAGGATCGGGTCGTTCAGCAGGCCCCGGATCCACACGTTGGCGTAGCCGACCGCCAGTCCGATCGCCGACGCTACCGCAACGGCGAACACGAAGTCGCCGGTCACTCCCCAGAGCGACACCGCTCCGCCGAGGGCCGCGACGGCTGACCGCAGCAACACCAGCGCCGACGCGTCATTGACGAGACCCTCACCTTCGAGGACCGCCACGACCCGGGACGGCAACCCGAGCTGTTTACCCACCGATGTCGCCGCGACGGCATCGGTCGGACTTATCACCGCACCGAGCGCAAACGCCGCGGGCCACCCGAGATCCGGGATCAGTGCGTGGAAGAACCAGCCCGTCCCCAGCGTCGTGACCACGACCAGGATCACGGCCAGCGCGGTGATCGGTTTGAAGTTCCGTCGAAAATCCTGGGCCGGCATGTTGACCGCCGCCGAATACAACAGCGGCGGCAACACGCCCGCGAGAATGAATTCCGGAGGGATCTCGAAGTCAGGCACCCCGGGGACAAAACTCATCCCGGCCCCGACGATCACCAGCACCAACGGTGCCGCGACCCCCAGTCGTCCGGAAAAGACCGCAACACCGACGATCGCGACGACTGCCAGCACACAGACCAGCGTCAGCTCCACACCCACTCCTTGCCACCGCCGCCGAGCGTGCCCATAACGCCGCCGAGCGTGCCAATAACGCCGCCGACCGTGCCCGTATCACCGTCGATCGTGCTCAAATCGCCGCCGAGCGTGCCCGTATCACCGTCGATCGTGCCGAAGAGTCGCGATCGCGGGTGCGCTACTTCCAGGGTGCGAGGACTTCGGCGGCCCGCTCAGCGAGAACCATCTGAAAGATCGGGCCAAAGCTGACGCGGGCGATCCCGAGCGCAGCCAGAGCGGCCTTGTTGTTGTTCACCGGATGGCCGATGGCGTTGACCGGCAACGGCAGCTCGTCGGTCAGCCGCTTATGCACCGCGTCGTCGTGGAATCCGACCGGATAGAGCACGTCGGCGCCGGCATCGGCGGCCAGTTTCAAACGGGAGATGGCTCGGTCGACGCGGTCGGACTCGTCGCCGACCTGTTTGAGGAAAAGGTCGGTCCGGGCGTTGATCACCACGTGGACGTCGGTCGCATCGGATGCCGCGCGCAGCGCCGCCACAAAATCGGCATGTTCCTGCGCCTCCCGCAGCCGGCCGCCCTCGCTGTGGACGGTGTCCTCGATGTTGAGGCCCACCGCGCCGGCAGAGATAAGTCCATCGATCAGGCGTTTGGGATCTTCGCCGTATCCGGCTTCGATGTCGACGGAGATCGGCACGTCGACTGCGTCGGTGATCTGTTTGATGCGGGTGATCAGTTCGGTGAAGGTGATGCCCTCGTTGTCGGGTTTGCCGATCGAATCCGACACCGGGTGGCTACCCACTGTCAGCGCGGCGAATCCCGCGGATATCGCCAGGTTGGCCGACCAGGCGTCCCATACCGTCGGCAGAATCACCGGGTTTCCGGGTTGATGGAGTTCGAGCAGAGTTGTCGCCTTGCTTGATAGTTCCGTCATGCCCTCTACAACTACGCGGATTGTCTGGAAGATTCCTGTGCTTGGCAGATCCATGCGAGCATTCCGGCCGGATATGGGTGTTGCTCGCTCGATACCGGGACTGTCACACCAGCGTGCCACCATGGTCGGGTGACTCAGACACCGGCGGCCCATGCGTTGTGGCGCGGTGGGGTCGGGCTGTCGCTGTGGTTCACCGATGCCGATGGGCAGCCCTGCACCGAGCACGTCCCCGAGGGGTTGCCGCCGGCACTCGACACCGTTGTCGGAGGTCGGTCGCTGCGGCGCACCATCACGGTGTCCGGACCCGGTGCCGATGACCGCCGCGACATCGCCTCGGTGACGCTCGGTCCGGCGGCCGCGTGTGAACTGCTCGAGGCCATCAAGCCCGACGACGTCGTCGGTGGCGAATTACGTTATTACCGTTACCTGTTGGATTCGACCGAGCGATTTGTCCGATCAGGCGCGATCACCCCGGCGGTCAGCCGGGTCGCCGGCGAGTGGGCTGTCCGATGGGCGCCCCTGGCCACCACAACCTGGCGCACCTGGTTGTCGACGGCGATCGCGGCGGCTCCTCCGGTTGTTCTCGACAACGGTGACACCGACGCGATCATGGACTTTTGCGGCGAGGTGACCGACCACCTGTGCCGAACCAGTTGCCGCGACATCAAACCCGACGCCGTTCGGTCGTCATTCGTCCGAACATTGCTGCCCGATGCCGACGCGCCGCCCATGTCCGCCGACAAGGCAACTGCTGCGGCGTCGGCCTGGTCGCAGTGGGCCGACGGACTCCGGCTCGGCGAATCAGCTCTGGTCCTGCGCCTCAATGAACCGGACGAGGGTGATGAGGACAACGAAGGCGACCCGACGCGGTGGCGGCTGCAGGTGTGCCGCCGCACCGTCGATCGCCCGGACGACCCCGTAGAGCTACGACGACTCGACGCCCATGAGATCGATCAGGTCACCACCGAGGTCGCCGGCGCGGTCCGGGCCTTCCCCACTCTGAAATCTGCTCGCCACGATGACTATTCGCTCGACTTCCTCCTCTCGACCGATGTGGTTCTCGAACTTCTCGACACCGGGGTCGCGGCCCTGTCCGAGGCCGGGTACGAGGTGTTGCTGCCTCGCTCGATCGCACACGTCCGGCCGACGCTGACATTGCGGGGCAGGCAGGAGGGTGGCACGCCGCAGCGATCGGTGGTGGTCGGATTCGACGAAATCCGCAACTTCCAATGGCAATTGGCGCTCGGTGAAGACGTACTCAACGCCGCCGAATTGGACGCGCTGGCTCGCCAGAAGGGCGACCTCGTCAAGGTTCGCGGCAAGTGGGTGCGGGCCGACAACGCAGCACTGTCCCGGACGGCGGCATTCATCCAGGCCCAGAAGGCTTTGGCCGAATCGGGTCAGCCTGCGGACATGGGCGAGTTGTTCGCCCTGGTGACCGACGGCGACGACAAACTTCCGGTCCCGGTCAGCCGGGTCGAGGGCTTGTCGTGGCTCGATGAGATCAAACGTCGCGGACGAATGGCACCCCCCAGCCTCGCCGCACCCGAATCCCTCCGCGCCGAACTGCGCCCCTACCAGCACCGCGGCATGGAGTGGCTGCGACATCTGAGCTCATTGCGCATCGGCGCTGTACTTGCCGACGACATGGGGCTGGGCAAGACGATTCAGGTCTTGGCGCTGATTTGTGGTGAGTTGGAGACCACCGACAGTCAGGCAAGCCCAGGCCGGACCACACTGCTGATCTGCCCGATGTCGGTGGTCGGCAACTGGGAACGTGAGATCGTCCGGTTCGCCCCGCACCTGTCGGTGTTGATCCATCACGGGCCGGGCCGGCTGTCCGGGACACCGTTCACGACTGCGGCGTCAACCTCCGACATCGTCATCACCACGTTTGCCATCGCATCTCGAGACCGAAAGTTGTTGAGCACCAACACCTGGGACCGCCTGGTCGTCGATGAGGCGCAGCACATCAAGAACGTTGCCACCGCACAATCCAAAGCCGTTCGATCGATGCAGGCCCGCCATCGCATCGCCCTGACCGGCACACCCGTCGAGAACCGGCTGGAGGATCTACGATCGGTGATCGACCTGGTCAACCCCGGACTATTGGGCACGGCATCGACCTTCAAGTCCCGCTATGCCGAAGCCATTGAACGCGAACGTGATCCACGGGCAGTCCAGCGCTTGAACGCGGTCACCTCCCCGTTCATTCTGCGACGGGTCAAAACAGATCCGACCGTGATCTCCGACCTTCCGGAGAAGGCGGAGCTGACCGTCCGCGCCAACCTCACCATCGAGCAGGCCGGACTGTATCGCGCGGTCATCGACGATCTGATGGAGGCACTGGGCAAGGGCGAGACCAAAGAGGCCGGAAGTGAGCGTCGCAGAACGGTTTTCGCCGCATTGACGCGGCTGAAGCAGATCTGCAACCACCCTGCGCACTACCTCGGCGACGGTTCGCCGATCATGCGGCGCAACGAACATCGTTCCGGGAAGATCGAACTGCTCGCCGATATCCTCGAGAACATCGTCGCCGACGGTGAGCGAGCCCTGGTGTTCACCCAATTCACCGCCTTCGGGACGATGTTGCAGCCCTGGCTCTCCGATCGGATCGGTCAGCAGTTCTCGTTCCTGCACGGCGGCCTCAGTCGCCATGCGCGCGACACCATGGTGGCGGAATTCTCCGACCCCGACGGCCCGGCGATCATGCTGGCGTCGTTGAAGGCCGGCGGCACCGGACTGAACCTGACGTCCGCCAATCATGTTGTGCATCTGGATCGTTGGTGGAATCCCGCGGTCGAGAACCAGGCCACCGACCGCGTCTACCGGATCGGCCAGCAGCGGCGGGTGGAGGTCCGCAAGTTTGTCTGTGTCGGCACACTGGAAGAACGAATCGACCAACTCATCGCCGACAAACGTGAGCTGTCCGAACTCACCGTCTCCACCGGAGAGAGCTGGCTCGCGAACACCGCCGACGACGAACTCTACGATCTGATGCGCCTGAGCGACGAGGCGGTGGGCGAATGAGCCGAAAACCCAAGCCACCCCAGCGTGGGTATGGACTGACGCCGTGGTCCAAGGCTTTCCTGCTGGCCGTGGAATCAACCGCCGAGGCACGGAAGATCACCAAGGCCCGCAGCTACTTTCGCGACCGTGTCGTCATCGACCTGGTCGTGCGGTCCGGGCAGGTGAAAGCCCTGGTTCAGGGCAGCCAGCTCGATCCGTTCGAGGTGACGATCACCACCGGGCCCGCTGATCCCGCCACGGTCTTATCGCTGCTGCGCCGCCAAGGCAAGACCGATGACCTGGTGGCTGTCACCCGCGGGCGCCAACCCGAAACCCTCGGATCGCTGGTGATCCCGGCCGAGTCCTCCGACATCCGCGTCGACTGCAATTGCCCGGACGACTCCGACCGCTGCATTCACCTGCTCGCCGTCAGCTACGAACTCGCAGCCGCCATCGACAAAGAACCTTCGACGCTGCTCACCATCATGGGCGCCGATCTGTCACTGCTGCTCGCACATCTGCGCGACGCCGACGCCGACGCGGAGAGCGAGGCCACCGCACCGGCACCACAGATGTCCGAGGTCGACTTCTACGGCGACGGCCGCCAGATGCCCGCCCTTCCCCATCCACCCCAGCTGGACGTCCTGTCCGAACTCGACACCACCGAACTGTCGGCGGCATTGCGGCGATCGGGGGCCGCAGCGATGGATGTGGCTCAGGCCGTCGACGAACTCGCCGAGTTGTACGCGCGCATCACCCGCTGATCGGCTATCGCCGCCAGAAGAAGTGGTGGGTCACTCCGCTTGCACTGGGGACCGATTCGATGACGAACCGGTCTTCGAGGTCCTGCGGGGTGTCCCACAGACGCAGGCCTTTCCCGATCGTGATCGGTGAGACCGCGATGTGCATCGCGTCGATGAGATCGGCGTCGAGGAACTGACGGACGGTGGCGACACCGCCCCCGATGCGGACATCTTTGCCGTCGGCAGCTGCTTTGGCCTCGGCCAGGGCCTCGGCCGGCGAGGCATCGATGAAGTGAAAAGTGGTGTCGCCGAGTGTGAACGACGGGCGTTCATGATGGGTGAGCACGAATACCGGTGTGTGGAAGGGCGGGTTGTCACCCCACCAGCCCTGCCATTCCTCGTCCTGCCACGCCCCTCGAATCGGCCCGAACTTGTTGCGGCCCATGATCTCGGCGCCGATGTTGTAGTCATAGTCGTGCATCAGGTAGTCGTCGAGGCCGCGGCTACCCTCGAGCGCGTTTCCTGGCCAACTGGCGGTGGCAAAGCGCCACGCGTGCAGGTCAGCCGGATCGACACCCTCTCCGAATGGCTGATCCAACGTCTGGTTCTCACCTGCTCCGACGCCGTCTTGCGACACACCGAAACTCTGTACCCTGGCCAGCTGCGACATGATCGTCCACCTTCGTCTATGGGAAGCGTTTGCAGTACAGACTGCGGACGCCGAACGAACTCATCGACACTATCCAAGCGCGGGCTTGATCGCGTCCGCGACGGGCGTAGACGGTCGTCCGATCAGCTTCTGCAGGTCACCGGAATCGGTGTCGAGTTCACCTCGGGCGATGCCCGCATCCGAGGTGGAGAGCATCGTTGAGAACACCTCGGGCAAGCCGGCGGCGGACAGCACTGCGGCGTACTCGGCCTCGGGAAGATCCTGGTATTCGACGGGCTCTCCCGACGCGGAGCTGATCACCTGGGCGAACTCCGCGTAGGTGATGCGGTCACTGCCGCCGAGTTCGTAGACCTTCCCACCGTGATCTTCGGTGGTCAGGACAACGGCCGCAGCCGCCGCGAAGTCGGCGCGCGTCGCGGCCGCGATCCGGCCTTCTCCTGCTGCACCGAAGAGTTTGCCGGACTCGATGGCCTGCGGAATCGCTGCAAAATAGTTCTCCCAGTACCAACCGTTGCGCAGAAACACCGCCGGGATCGACGATGCGGTCAACCGCAGTTCGGTGGCGAGGTGCTCGGGAGCAACCGAGAGTCCGCTGGTATCGGCCTTGAGAACGCTCGTGTAGGCGATCAGCTTCACGTCGGCGAGTTCGGCTGCCTCGATCACATTCGTGTGCTGGTCGATCCGCCGGCCGAGGTCGTTTCCGGAAATCAGCAACAGCTTGTCCACGCCGGCGAGTGCGGCCCGAAGGGCGGCGGGATCGGAGTAGTCGGCGACCCGCACCTGCACCCCCTGTGCCGCGAGGTCGGCGGCCTTGTCGGGGTCGCGCACCACTGCGACGATCTCGGTCGGTGCCACACCACGCCACAGGAGTTCGGCGATCACGTGGGCACCCAATTGTCCCGTTGCTCCGGTCACCGCTGTTGTCATGTTCTGCTCCATCTCGTTGGCGGATCACCCTTCCCAGACAGTATGCACTAACTATTGGTTAGTGCAATAGGAACGGTAAGCATCGAGGTCAATCCTGGGTTATCGTGAAGGCGTGACTGAAATCAGCAACCACTCTCTCGAGGCGGACGTGTTCGCGCGCGACTGCAGCTCGCGCGGGACCCTGCAGACCGTCACCGGACGCTGGGGCAGCCTGGTGCTGATCGCGCTCGGCGAGAGCAACTACCGATTCAACGCGCTACGCCGACGGGTCGATGGCGTCAGCGAAAAGATGCTGTCGCAGACACTCCAAAACCTCGAGCGCGACGGGATGATCATCCGCACCGTCCTCGAGGCGATCCCGCCCAAGGTCGAGTACAACCTAACGCCGCTCGGACGCAAGGTTGCCGACCAGCTACAAGGCCTGATCGAGCTCGTCGAGACGAACATGCCGGCAGTCCGACAAGCGCAAGCAGAGTACGACCAACGCTGAACGAAATCGATCTGGTAACAATGCGTTGTCAGATGTTGCATACGCGCGCCCACAAGCTGACTTACGGCTACTTTTCATCCATCAGCTGTCAGTCGAATGAACGGCAGGTCGGGGATGCAACAGGTACGCGTGATCGGGGCACTGATCGTTGCCCTGATGTTCGGCCTGGTCACGACGCTGGGCGTGGGACCTGCCGCCGCCGATCCGCTGCCGGTGTCGTACAACTTCTTCGCCGGCATTCCGGGCGAACTCTCGAACCCCGGTGGATCGCTGCCCGGTAGCAACGACTGGAACTGCAAACCCTCACCCGAACATCCACGGCCCGTCGTCCTGGTCCACGGCACCGGCGGCGGCGCGCAGACAAACTGGGGCACGTATGTGCCGTTGCTCGTCAACAACGGCTACTGCGTTTACGCGCTCAACTATGGCACCCTGCCGGGCGTGCCGTGGCCGCTCAGCGCGATCGGAGGACTGGGCCGCATCGAGAACAGTGCCGGCGAGCTGGCCACCTTTGTCGACCGTGTCTTGACGTCCACCGGCGCCGAGAAGATCGACATCGTCAGCCATTCGCAGGGCACCCTGATGCCGACGTATTGGATCAAGTACCTCGGCGGAGCCGGCAAGGTCGACAAGTACATTTCACTGGCACCGCTGTGGAACGGCACCAACGTCGCCGCCGCAAGCGAGTTGGCCGCGTATTCAAAAGCGATGGGACTCAACGAACTTCAGGAACAGGTCGTCGGTTCACTCTGTGGCGCCTGCCTACAGATGTCCAAGGGTTCGGACATGATTCGCATGCTCCAGTCCGATGGCATCCTCGACCCCGACATCACCTACACCAACATCATGACCCGGTTCGACGAACTGATCGTGCCGTACACCAGCGGCAAATTGATTGCCGCCAACTCCACCAACATCGTTGTCCAGGACGGATGTTCACAGGACTTCAGCGAACACGCCGGACTGGCCGGGTCACGCCGCGCAGCGACCTTTGTCCTCAACGCCCTCGACCCCGCACACCAAAAGCCCGTCGGCTGCTGGTTCGCCGCACCCTTCACCGGCGCCTCCTAGCCCCACCGTCGATCGTGCCGATCGAACCGCCGACCGTGCCCCAATCACCGTCGAGCGTGCCCAACGCGCCGCCGACCGTGCCCAACGGGCCGTCGACCGTGCCGTAACTGCACCGCTGAACAGGGCTTTCACGTTCTCCGATGAGTTTTTTCGCCGCTCGTGGTCTCTCTTCACAACACCACCAAATCGCGGAGGACATCATGAGCAGCAACACCACACATCAAGTTTCCACATCGTCAGACGTTCGATCCATCAGCCGCCGTGCGGAAATCGCCGGTTGGGTCGTCACCGGGCTCGTCACGGTCCTTTTGCTCTTCGACGCCATCTCACACCTCGCTTTGCCCGAGAGTGTCAAAGACGCGTCGTACGACCTCGGCCTGACCGACGGAGATATCATCACAACCGGCCTTGTCATGCTCGGATGCCTTGCGCTGTATCTGATTCCACGGACCGCTATCCTGGGAGCGGTCCTACTGACCGGATATCTGGGCGGCGCCGTCACCACACTGATCATTTCAGAAGACGAGTTTGCCGCCGGGGCATGGTTCCCAATCGCAGTCGGCGTAGCCGTATGGGCGGGACTCTGGTTGCGCAACAGCACCGTTCGCTCGATCATGCCCCTCACCACCGGGTGATCACCGAATAACAACACCCGACTATCGCATCGCCGGCCAACGGTGTTGCGATATCGGCATTTTCGGCACGCTCGACGGTGATATAGGCACGCTCGGCGGCGCGTTGGGCACGCTCGACGGCCCGTTGGGCACGCTCGACGGTGATATACGCACGCTCGGCGGCCCGTTGGGCACGCTCGACGGATCAGGCGACGGGCGGGCCGACGTAGCGGGCTATCGGCCTGATGATCTTCCGATCTTCGGCCTGTTCAAGGATATTCGCACACCAGCCGACGACCCTGCTGACGGCGAATGTCGGGGTGAACATCTGCCGTGGGACACCGCAGCGGTCCATGACCACGCCGGCATAGAACTCCACATTGGCGTAGAGGTTCCGGTCGGGGTAGGCCTCCGCCAAGACCGCAACCACCTCCTTCTCCACCTGTACCGCGAAGTCGACGAGTGGTCCACCGAGAGACAATGCGATGTCGCGCAACATTTCTGACCGGGGATCCGAGGTCCGATAGACAGCATGCCCGAAACCCATGATGCGACTGCGTTGCGCGAGTTGCGCTCGGGCCCAGTCTGTTGCGTTGCCCATCTCGCGGATTTCGTCCAGCGCATCGAGGGCGCGGTCCGGAGCCCCACCGTGCAGTGGCCCGGAGAAGGCACCGATGGCACCACACACCGCCGAGACGACATCAGCTCCGGTGGATGCGATCACCCGTCCGGTGAAGGTCGACGCATTGAAGCCGTGGTCGATGGTGGCGATCATGTACTGCTCCACCGCCCGGGCCGACTCCGGCGTCGGCTCGACCCCCGTCAGGCTGTACAACCAATTCTCTGCCACCGAGAGATCGTCACGCGGATCCACCGGGTCCTCACCAGCTCGTATTCGGTACAACGCCGACAGAATCGTGGGCGTCACCGCCGCCACCACCAGCGAATCCGCGATGCGTTGTTCCGGGCCGCTGTCCCACATCGGCGCAATCTGATGTGTTGCCGCGAACGCCGACAGCACGGTCCGTAGGCCTGCCAGCATTTGTCGCTCGGTACCGGCCAGTGCCACGGTTCGCAGCAGTGATCCCAGTTCGTCCGGAATCTTTCGCAGCGATCGGGTGAGCGTCACGAAGTCTGCGAGTTCCGACGAATCAGGAAGTTTACCGTGGACAAAGAGGTACCAGACCTCCTCGAACGACATCGTACGAGCGAGTTCGATCGCCGAATACTGCCGGTACTGGTAGAAACCCTCGTCACCCCGGACGTCACCGACCCGGGTATCGGTCACAACGACGTTACTCAATCCTGGTGGCGCAACAATGACAGACATCGATGTCTCCGATCTTCTATTGTGTTCTTCTGGTACAGCTACATTCGGCGCAACATTGATCGGTGTCAATGTTGATCGAATCAACATGGAGGTGCCTGAGATGACAACCGAGATCCGCCGCGGTGGCCATAGGCGACGATGGCCCACCCCACTGCGTCATGACGGTCGCGACTACCTGACCACCGCGCAGGTAGCCAGGGTTCTGGGTGTCAAAACACAGACGGTCTACGCCTACGCCAGTCGCGGAACCCTCACCAGCGCACGCATCGACGGCGTCAGTGGGAGCCTGTTCGCCGTCGATGAGGTGGACGCGGTTGCACGTCGGTCGTCATCACGTCCACCCGCCGGCGTCGTCGAGCGAATACGTACGCAGATAACACTTCTCGAGAACGACCACCTGTACTACCGCGGCCACGACGCCACCGTCCTGGCCGGCGACACCCGATTCGAGACCGTCGCCGAACTGTTGTGGGACCACAGCACGACCTGGGACGTAAAGTTACTGCCCGCCAGAGTCTTCCGGCAGATCTCCGCCTTGCAGCCACCGACCGGGCGGGGTGTGGACACCATCAAGATGGTCATCGACGTCCTGGGTTCACGCGATGCCTCACGCCACCAGCGCTCACCGGACGCGATCTGCGCACGCGCCGCGGGCATCCTCGCCAACAGTGTCGAAGCCCTTCCGTTGCTGTCCGACAAGCCCGCGCTCGACACCTCACTGGCAGCGCGGCTCTGGCCTCGGCTATCCACCATAACCCCGACTCGACAACGGATTCGGTTGCTGAACATGGCATTGGTGTTGCTGGCCGACCACGACCTCACCTCCGGCACGGTGGCCGCTCGGGTTGCCGCCAGTTCTCGTGGCAGCATCTATTCGGTGGTCACCTCGGGGCTCGGAGCGCTCGACGGTTCGCTCCACGGCGGTGCCTCCACCCTCGCCTACCGCTTCCTTCGCGAGGCCACGACCAACCCGACTGCAGCCATCTCGATGGAGCTGGAGGCTTCCGGATCCATTCCGGGTTGCGGCCACGTGGTCTACACCGATCACGATCCGCGCAGCGACACCCTGCTCACCGCGCTCGCCGATGCATCCGGCGGCAATCGCAAGGTCATGCCGACGATCGCCGGCCTTCGACCACTACTGGACCAGGCGGGCGCCGGGTTCATGAACTCCGACATGGCGCTTGCCGCGCTGGCTTTGCGCTACGACATGGCCCCGGATGCAGCCGAGACCATCTTCGCCTTGTCCCGGATTGCCGGCTGGGTGGCACATGCCATCGAGGAGTACAACGAACCGCAGCTACGGTTTCGGCCGGAAGGCGTGTACGTGGGAATCCGGCCGTGACAGGCCCGCATGGCAGGATTGGCGGCGCCATATCTCGTTCGATCTCGCAAGGAGCACCATGACCACCCCCGATGCCAACGAAGGCTCCCGGTTCGAACCCGGAATGCAGATCCGCCGGGACGTGATGGGTGACGAGTTCGTCGACCGCGCCCTCGGCCGGACCCAGGGCACCGAATCCGAGGCGATCCAGACAGCGATCACCGACCTGGTCTGGGGCGGAATCTGGTCGCGGCCGGGTCTCGAACGCCGGGACCGGAGCCTGCTGAACATCGGCCTGCTGACCGCGCTGCGAGCACACGGCGAGCTTGCCGGCCATGTCCGCGGAGCACTGAAGAACGGTTTGTCCCGCACCGAGATCACCGAGGCCGTGATCCATTGCAGCGGATACTGCGGGGCGCCGGCCGCGTTGTCTGCCATGGCCGTGGTGCAAGAGGTCTTCGACGCCACGCCCACCGACTGACCGGCGATGCGGACACTGGGGATCGACCTTGCGTCACAACCGAATCGGACGGCGATGGCGACGCTCGAGTGGTCTGCCACCGGCGCGGTGGTCTGCGACGTGCAGACGGTTGTCACCGACGCGGACATCCTCGCCGCCGCACCCGGCGCCGACAAAGTGGGTATCGATGCCCCGTTCGGCTGGCCGGATGCGTTTGTCGACGTGGTGTCCGCACATCACATCGGCGATGTCCCCCTAGAGCAAACACTGTTCACAGATACCGGGGTGACCCGCTTTGTCGCACGTCGTACCGATGAATGGGTCCGTGCGACCACCGGATTGATCCCGCTGAGCGTCTCGGCGGATCGCATCGCCTACGTGGCACTTCGAGCGATCCGATTGCTCGCACACCTCGACGGACCCGACTTCGACACCGGCCGGGTCAATGGAACCGCTGTCGAGGCGTATCCCGCTGCCGCACTGAAGATCTGGGGATTTCGCCACAAGAGGTACAAGGGCCGGCCACAGCAGGTAACACTCGCCGAACTCGTCGGCGAACTGGAAATACAGGCTCCCTGGCTCGACTTCGGCTCGGCCCGAACGGTCTGCACCACCAGCGACGACGCGTTCGACGCGGTGATCACCGCGCTCATCGCGCGGGCTGCCGCACTGAACCTGACCGTGTTGCCCGACGCAGAGCACGCCGCCATCGCCCAGCGCGAGGGCTGGATTCACATACCGGGCGCACCTCTGGATGCGCTGGTCACTCAGTTGTCCTGAGCGTCCAGTCGGGCTGCGATGTCGGCGGGGAATCCACCGGTGGCGAGCGGACCCCAGCGAGTGGGAGTGATGCGGATGAGGGACTTGTTCTGCAACTTCATCGCGGCGCGGTACTCATCCCAGTCGGAATGCTCACCGGCGATACTCCGGAAGTAGTCGACCAGCGCGTCCTCGGCCTCGGGCATGTCCAGCACTTCGGCCGTACCGTCCACCTGCACCCACGCGGCATTCCACTCATCCGACAGCACACAGACACTCACCGCGGGATTCCGTTTGATGTTGATGGTCTTCGCTCGTCCCGGGTACGTCGCGATCACGATGCGGCCCTGCTCATCGACACCGCCGCTGACCGGAGACAGCTGCGGCGTCCCGTCAGCGCGGACCGCGCTGAGCAGCATTTTGTGCCGCGGACGAACGAAGTCCAGGAGTGCGGCGAGATCAACTTCGGTGTTGGTTGCGACTGTGCGTGCCATCTGGCCAGCGTACGGAGTATTGCAATCGGAGATACATGACAGGTGGTTCACCCGTCATTTCGAAGGTGTCGGGGTAGGCCTTCGCTTTCCGGCTCGCTGGTTGTCGCGCCACTGTCCGATGATGAAGCACCGCGCCTCCACATCAGAACGAACGATAGAACGACCACAATGCCGACGGTGTTGAGGATCGTGATCGACACCGTGACCAGCGGATCGGCTCTAAAGGGAAAAATCATCATCAGGAGCATCGGAGCGATATTGCGTACTGCCGTGGTCGCCTCGGCCGCATGCCTGACTCCCACGTCTTTGACTCGAAGAGTGGAAACGAGAATGTATCCGCACCCGAGGCCGATGAATGGGCCGGCAAGGGCCGCGATGTAGCTCTCGGTGCCCCAGGTGTCGACGAACAGACTCCAATATGCGACCAGCGTGAAGTTGAGATTGAAGAGCAGGCACAGAATTGCAACTCGGACAGTCCACTGTGCCAGCGGTGGCGTCAGGTCGGGCCACCAGACCCTGAAGGCGCACCCGAGAGCCAGCGGAATGAGCAAAAAGAGCAGCACCGGCCACGCAATATCCCAGACAGAAGCTTTGAGTGGCGCGTCAACCGCATCGATGGCGAGGGGCAGTCCGATCGGGAGGGCGATGACCGTCGCGACAGTCAAAACCACTATCAGCGTGGTGGCTATGCTCACATCCGCCTTGGCCAACCGGGCGAGGAGCGGAGCGAAAGGCATACCTGCACACAGAGCCGCGACACAGAACCCGACCTTGATCTCTCCGGGAATGGACGAGGCTATCGTGAGCAAATAGCCGATGAACAGCAGTGGGATGATGACGAAATTGATCACCAATGCCAACGCGGCGATCTTCCAATGGCTTATGGCCTGCGCCAACAGCTTGCCGATCTGAAGCCTCAGACCCAAACCGAACGAGTTCAAAATCACGAAGAGCACCCCAAACCCGTTGATCAGGACGCTCTGACTGGAGTGGGTCATATCGCTCCGTTCTCGCTCCCGAGCACTGCGAATGGCCAGTTTGGTGTCCCCACTGGTGGCCAGGTAAAAGTATCCACCCTATGCGGGACATTCGCCCCCGGATGGGCAAGTTTGCAGCAGCATGACGGGTCGAGGGCCTGGCGCAGAAGTACAGGATCCGACGAATCAGCGTCGGCTACAGATCCGCCCGCAACTCGCGTTTGAGGAGTTTGCCGCTCTGGTTGCGCGGCAATTCATCAACGAACACAACGCGTTTCGGTACCTTGAACGGCGCGATCTGTTCCTTCACATGGGCGATCAAGGTCTCCGATGCAACGTCGCCGGCGTCGGGACGCAGCACCACCACCGCGGTGATCGCCTCGATCCACTTCTCGTCGGGGGTACCGATCACGGCGACCTCGGCGACGCCGGGATGGGTGTAGATCGCGTCCTCGACCTCGCGCGACGCCACCAGGATCCCACCGGTGTTGATGACGTCTTTGATGCGGTCGACCACCGTGAGGAAGCCGTGCTCGTCCCGGGTGACCAGATCACCGGAGTGGAACCAGCCACCACTGAATGCCTCTTCGGTGGCATCGGGGTTTTCCCAATACCCTTGGCACAGTTGGGGTGAACGGTAGAGAACCTCACCGGCCGTGCCGTCGGGAACGTCGTTGCCCTCGGTGTCGACCACGCGAGTCTCGACGAAGAACACCGCCTTGCCGCAGGAGGCGGGCCGGTCGGCATGGTCCTCGGGACCCAGAACCGCGGCCAGAGGCCCGATCTCGGACTGTCCAAAACAGTTGTAGAACTTGATGTCCGGGTAACGCTCACGCAAACGGTTCAGCACGGTGACCGGCATGATCGACGCCCCGTACTGGGCCTTGCGCAGCGACGACAGGTCGCGGGCGTCGAGATCGGGATGACCGGCCAGCGGTACCCAGACGGTCGGCGCGAGGAACAGCGATCCGATCTTCTCGGATTCGATGCGGCGCAATATCTCCGGGATGTCCGGCGTCTCGATCAGACTGATGGTCGCGCCGACCGACAAATACGGAAGCATGAACACGTGCATTCCGGCCGAGTGATACAGCGGCATGGCGATGAGCGGGTTGTCGCTCTGATCGAGATCGAGTGCGATCACCGAAGACACGTACTCGTGCACCATCGCGGTGTGGGTCATCATGGCGCCCTTGGGCTTTGATGTTGTCCCGGATGTGTAGAGAAGCTGCACGAGATCGGTGTCGGCGACCTCCCAATCGATCTCGGAGACGTCCCCGGAACCGGCCAGGTCAACCAGTGATCCGTCCTCGTCACGCAGGCTGATGACCTGTCCGATGTCGAGTGCGTCGGCAACGGGCGCAAGATTCGCGCGTAAGTTCGGGTCCACCAGGACCGCGCGGCTACCCGATTGGCCGATGAGGTACGACAACTCGCCTTCCTTGAGCGCGTAGTTCACCGGCACATGAATCAATCCGCCGCGGGCGCACGCCAGGAAGCCGATCGCGTAGGCGTCTGAGTTGGTGCCGTAGGCCGCCACCCGATCGCCGCTGTTCAGTCCGAGTGAACGCAGGTAGCCCGCAGCCCTGGTCACCGCTTGGTCCAGCTCGGCGTACGTCCAGGCGCGATCGGCGAATCGCAGCGCGGTCCGTTCGGGGAACCGCGCTGCGCTCCGGCGCAGAACTCCATCGACGGTACTGAAACGGGGGTTGGCGATCATGCCCCAACTTTATAGGACGTCCAAGTATTGGATACCCCAGAATGGGGCATAGGGTCCGCCCGCATTGCGCCGCGGACCCGCCTACTGGAAAGTGAGGACCGTGGCCTCTTCGACCTTCATCCGGCGCGCACGATTGGTGCCGGTGCGCACGCCGGTAGCGTCCGATGCACCCGTGGACATCAGGATCGCCGATGGTGTCGTCACGGAGGTTGCACCCCGGTTGCAGCCCGGTCCCGACGACCTGGTTGTCGACGCCGACGGTCGATGGGCGATTCCGGGCCTGTGGGATCAGCACGTGCACATGTCGTTGTGGGCTCAGACGAGAGCGCGGATCGATGTCTCGGCAGCCACCTGCACGGCCGACGTGACCCGGATCATTTCGGACCACGTCCAGGCACTACCCCGACCCTGGCAAGGCGGAGCCCTCCTCGGTTTCGGCTTCCGGACCGCGACTTGGCCCACCCAGCCCACCGTCGCCGAACTCGATGCGGTGAGTGGACATCACCCGGTCATACTCTCCAGCGGCGACGTCCACACCGGCTGGCTCAACAGCAAAGCACTTGCGCTGCTGGGCATTCCACCCCGCGACACGCAGGTGCGTGAAGCGGAATGGTTCGACCTGCAACCGGCGATCACGCAATTGTCGGCCGCCTCGCAGGACACCGACTCGCTGGTACGCGTCGCGGTCGAGGAGGCCGCGGCGATGGGCGTGGTGGGCATCGTCGACTTCGAGATGGCGCCCGGACATCGTGAATGGCCACAACGTTTCGACGCCGGGATCGATCGGCTCCGGGTGCGGCCGGTCACCTATGCGACCGCCCTCGACGAGGTCGTCGCCGCCGGACTATGGACCGGAAGACAGTTGACGGAGAGCACCGACCTGCTGACCATGGGTCCGCTGAAGATCTTCTCCGACGGCTCCCTCAACACCCGCACCGCTCATTGCTGCCAGCCGTACGCGGACGCGCACGATCTGGAATATCCACGGGGGCAACAGATCTACGATCGCGCAGAGTTGACCGACCTGGTTTCCCGAGGAGCAGCTGCCGGCCTGCACATCGCCCTGCACGCCATCGGCGATGCCGCGGTGGATCAGGCCCTGAGCGCCTTCGAGGCCACCCATGCCCGCGGCAGCATCGAGCACGCCCAGCTGATCCGCTTCGAAGACATCACCAGGATGAATGCGTTGGGCATCCGGGCGAGTGTTCAACCGGCCCATCTCCTCGACGACCGCGAGGTGACCATCAAGTGTTGGCCGGACCGCACCGACCGCTGCTTTGCCCTGCGGTCGATGCTCGACGGTGGCGTTCAGCTCGTCCTGGGGTCTGACGCCCCGGTGTCGGTGCTCGATCCCCGGCTGGCGATGGCCGCGGCGGTCCACCGTGGCCGCGACGGGGACGACCCGTGGAATCCGGCCGAATCCCTCACACCTGCAGAGGCCCTGGCAGCCAGTACCGACGGGCAGCCGACCATCCGGGTCGGGAATCGGGGTGATGTGGTCCTGCTCGACGAAGATCCGCTGCAGCGGACCGACACCACCGCAGAGGCTGCGCGAACACTGCGCAACCTCGGTGTCGCCGCGACAATCACCGCAGGCCGCATCACTCATCTGGCGTTGTGAGTTCCATCGGATGCTGGGTCATCCGAGTTGGCAGCCCGTGGGTCCGGTGGGTAGGTTCCTACAGTCCGACGGCTGTGACCTCGGGTAATAAACCCGCAAAGTCCGATCAATTGCCCCGCACTCCCCGCCGTAGGACCAGAAAGTGAATCGTGCCCAGCGCAGAGCAAACTGTCCATTCGCAGACACCGCCGACCACGGTCCGCTCACTGCTCCGGACCCCGGTCCAGCTGCGCAAAGAGATTCTTGCCGGCCTCGTGGTCGCGCTCGCGCTGATTCCGGAGGCGATTTCGTTCTCGATCATCGCCGGCGTCGATCCGCGGGTTGGTCTCTTTGCGTCATTCACGATGGCCGTGACCATCGCGGTGGTCGGCGGACGCCCGGCGATGATCTCGGCGGCCACCGGCGCGGTGGCTCTGGTGGTGGCACCGCTGGTCGACGAATACGGCCTCGACTACCTCTTGGCCACGGTCATCCTCGCGGGTCTGCTGCAGATCGTTCTGAGCGTGGCCGGTATCGCCAAGCTGATGCGGTTCATCCCGCGCAGCGTCATGACGGGCTTCGTCAATGCGCTCGCCATCCTGATCTTCAGTGCCCAATTGCCACAACTGTTCGGCGACGACATCCCCTGGCTGGTCTATCCACTTGTTGCCGCCGGCCTCGCCATCATCATCTTCCTGCCACGCCTGTCCTCGGTTGTCCCGTCGCCGTTGGTCGCGATCGTGGTGTTGACCGTCCTTGTGACGTCGGTCGGCTGGAACGTGCCCACAGTCGAAGATGAAGGCGCCCTGCCTGATTCACTGCCATCACTACTGCTGCCCGACGTGCCGTGGACATGGCACACTTTGTCGGTCATCGCGCCCTACGCACTGGCCATGGCCTTGGTCGGTTTGATGGAGTCCTTGATGACCGCCAAACTCGTCGACGACATCACCGACACCCACTCCGACAAGACCCGGGAGAGCTGGGGTCAGGGTGTGGCAAACATCGTCACCGGATTCTTCGGCGGCATGGGCGGTTGCGCGATGATCGGCCAGACGATGATCAGCGTGAAACAGTCAGGCGCCCGCACCCGGCTGTCGACGTTCCTCGCCGGTGTCTTCCTACTGATCCTCGTGGTGGTCCTCGGCGACATCGTCGGTGTCATCCCGATGGCGGCGCTGGTCGCCGTGATGATCATGGTGTCGGTCGGCACGTTCGACTGGCACAGCATCCACCCGCGCACGCTGCGATTGATGCCGTTCCCGGAAACACTGGTGATGCTGGTGACCGTGGCCGCCACCGTCGCGACTCGGAACCTCGCGATCGGTGTGGTCCTTGGTGTTCTGACCGCGATGGTGCTCTTCGCACGCCGGGTTGCCCACCTGACCGAAGTCGAGGTGACCACGGAGACCACCGCAGACAACGTGGAGATCCGGCGCTATCGCGTCACAGGTCAATTGTTCTTTGCGTCCAGCAACGACCTGGTCTACCGGTTCGACTACGCCGGTGATCCCGACACCGTGGTCATCGACCTCACCGGGGCGGACATCTGGGACGCATCGACGGTCGCCTCCCTGGACGCGATCACGCGGAAATACCGCGACCGCGGAAAGGAAGCAACCGTCATCGGACTCACCGGGGCGAGTCTGGAGCGGCTCGAACGTCTTTCCGGACAACTCGGCGCCGCCCAATGACGCCGAGTTCTCAGTACTCGGACGAGGTCAGTCCTCGATTTTGAACCCGATTTTCAGAGTCACCTGAAAATGAGCGATCTCACCGTTCTCGACATGCCCGCGGGTATCGACCACCTCGAACCAATCGATGTGGCGCAGCGATTGGTTGGCACGCGCGACGGCTTTCTTGATGGCGTCGTCGGAACTGGTCAGCGACGTTCCCACGATCTCAGTGACTCGATAGACGTTCTCACTCATTCCGGTCCTCGATTTCAGATTGTCGGGAGATGACGGAAGGCTTCAATCATCCGCACTGCCAACGGTACTGATCGGGCCTCGTCGCGGAGGCGTTCACGCAACATCCGCCGCAATCGGGTTTCGCGCGGAGGTACCGCATCCGGCTAGGATTCTGAAATGGACATGCCCGTCCGCCGGTTCCTGACGACGTTCGTCGACGCAGTGGGCAGACGAGATCCCGGATTCGACGCAATGCGGCGTGCGATCCGACCGGCGATCGTGATTCCGGCGGCTGCGGCCGTCGCCATCGGAATCGGCGGTTTCCAGACTCCGCTGTTCGCGATCTTCGGGTCGGTCGCTCTCCTCGTCTTCGCTGATTTCCCGGGTGGTCGACGCCGGCGAGCAGTCAGCTACCTCGGCATGGCGATGGTGGGCTACGCCTTCATCGCCGCCGCCACGCTGCTGGCCGAACCCGGCTGGCTCGCGGCACTGTCGATGCTGGTGGTGGGTGTGGTGGTGACGTACGCCGCGATTCTCAGTTCCAGCTTCTCCGCCGCCCAGCGAGCCGCACTCCTCCTCTTCGTCCTGCCTGTTTCCTCCCCCGCGGGCCCGTTGCCGGACCGGTTGGTCGGCTGGACCATTGCCCTGGTCTTCAGCGTCCCGGCTGCGCTGTTCCTGCTGCCACCGCGACACCACAGCGAACTCCGCGACCGGGCTCGCGCCGTATTCGGTGGGCTGGCAGCGTGCGTGGAATCAGACGGCGACGGAGCGACCACGCCGTCCACAGGCGACATCGCTGCACTGATGGATCGGCTGCGCGAGACCTACCTCGGCTCCGATACCCGCCCCTCCGGACTCAGCGCCGGCAGTCGGGCAATCATCCGGGTCGTCGACGACCTCGACTGGCTGACATCTCAGGTGAGCCGGCCCGGTGTGCAAATTCCCGGTGACCTACGCGCGCCCTCCGTCCTCGTACTCCAACTCGCGGCCGATGTACTCGCGGCCGACAACACCGAGCAACAGTCGGCGGATCGCCGTGCATTGGTTGACGCTGTTGCCGATCTGACGTTGTTGATGCACCCCCGTTTCGGCACAAACCTCGATGCCATCCTCACCGATCCGAGTGATATCGACGCCGAGACCGACGGCATGAGAATTCTTGAATACCGGACGATCTGTATCACCATCGCGCTCGTCGGCCGAACCGTGGCATGGGCGTCGGCCGCCGATGCGCGTCCCGTGTTACAGAAGATCCTCGGTCGTCAGTTGGCTCCCACCGGCGTTGCAGATCTGGTACTGCCGGAGTACGCGGCGACACGGATGTCGGTGTCTTCGACGGTGATTCGAAACTCGGTGATCACACGCAATGCGTTGCGCACCGGCGTCGGCCTGGCTGCCGCGGTCGCCCTGATACAAGTTGTGCCCGTGCAACACGGCTTCTGGGTGGTGCTGGGAGCCATGTCGGTCCTTCGCACCAGCGCTCTGACAACGGGATCGAACGTGATGCGCGCGGTGCTCGGTACCGTCGCCGGATTTGTTGTGGGTGCACTCATCATCGCTGTCCTGGGCACCGACGACACCGCGCTGTGGATCGTGCTGCCAATAGCTACATTCGGGGCCGCCTACATCCCCGCAGTGATCTCTTTTGCCGCAGGCCAAGCGGCATTCACCGTTCTGGTGGTGACCCTCTTCAACGTGCTGGGTCCCGCCGGTTGGAAGATCGGGCTGATCCGAGTAGAGGACGTCGCGATCGGATGCGCCGTCGCAGTGGTTGTGGCAATCGTGATGTGGCCACACGGTGTCGCGGCAACGACCCACGCCGCGATCAACTACGCCATCGCGGTCCATGCGCGCTACCTGAGAGCCGCCACAACGAGGCTGACCACCGGCTCGACAACCGACACCGAAGCCGATCTCGCCGAGCTGCGCATCGAAAGCCTGCGCGCGCACCGCGCATCTGATGATGCAGCACGCCAATATCTTTCAGAAGCAGGAGTCGCCGTGGATCGCCGCACGCCTGTGGTGAGAGCAATCGGGCGATCGAGTCGGCTACGCATCGTCGCCGAGCTGATCGCCGATCTGACACCCACGCCGGCTCCGGCCACCACCGGGCCGAATCTGTGCACGGTGATAGACATCCACGCGGCCCGGGTCGCGGTCGATTCCGTCGACGGACACGCCACCCACCATCCGACCAGAATCTCGGCCGCCACGGTCGCCGCACTCCGCACGGACTACGCGGAGAACGGACTCGGAATCGACGAGGCGCGTCCGCTCGTCTCCGCCGCGGCCTACCTCGGCGCACTCGAGCTGATGCTCGCGGCGCGACCGCAATAAATCAGTTGCCGCGGCGCCCCGATCCCGGCAACACTGTCCTGACCTGCACAGTCTCCCACTGAGCGGCCCTTGGCAGAAATTTTGCCAAGGCTGTCAAATCTGCCACTGTTGGCAGAAAGTTTTTGAACGGATAGTTACTGCCATGGAACTTTTAGTGATCTTAGGACCGGCCCTGGTGGTCGGCTTGATTGCGGCGTACCAGAACCACACCTCGCCGTACGCGCCTCGTGATGCCGTTCGCCGGCCGACGTCCACCCGCACCCGGATCGAACTCGAGATGCTCACCCGTCGCGGGGACCAACCAGTCAACGCTTGATCAAAGCTGTTATCTGGCAGCTGATCTCGGCGCACGGCGTGCACTCTCGGTGAAGCTGGTCTTGGATGGGAACATGACGACCCCACCCATCGACCCTGCGGTGCCGCCGAGCGGTCCGGGTTGCCTCGACTGCGACAATACCGGTGGCTGGTGGTTTCACCTGCGCCGATGCGCGGCGTGCGGACACATCGGATGCTGCGACGACTCGCTGTCACGTCATGCATCCGCACACGCCGCGCAGTCCGGGCATCCGATCATCCAGTCCTACGAACCGGGCGAAAACTGGTTCTGGGACTACTCCGCCAACGATTACTACAACGGACCCGACCTGGCGCCCCCGCACTCGCGTCCCGACGACCAGTCGACACCCGGCCCGGCCGACCGGGTCCCCGCAGACTGGGTCGAGCAACTTCGCAACCGCACCGACTGACGCACCGTTCAATTCGGACCGCGCGAAAGGGCTCTGTTGTCGCGGTCCGGTCCGTAGTCTTCTGTGCAGATCAGACCAGAAGAGGACAACGATGCCCACTGAGTTCGACTTGCTGCCCGAGAACGCCGAAGAACTTGGCCTGGAACCCGATCCGCTCCCGTCGGTGACCCGGATCGACACTGTCGTCGACGGCCGGACGGTCAGTGCCCTGCGGTGGACCACCGAGTCGCCACGGGTGGTGTTCCTCCATGGCGGCGGCCAGAACGCCCACACGTGGGACAGCGTTCTCCTGTCGCTCGGGGTGCCCGCGCTCGCCATCGACCTTCCGGGTCATGGTCATTCGCAGTGGCGTGAAGACGGCGACTACCGGCCCCACCTCAACGCCGAAGCGGTTGCACCGGTGATTCGTGACCTCGCCCCGGACGCCGAACTGGTGGTCGGGATGTCACTCGGCGGCCTCACCACCATCTCCGCCGCCGCCCGGTATCCGGGGCTGATCAAGCGCGCAATCCTCGTCGACGTCAGCCCGGAATCACCCAAACGGGTCGAGAACCTCAGCAAGAAGGACCGCGGCACCGTCGCCCTGGTCAGTGGTCCGGACACCTTCGACGACCTCGACGAACTGATCGAACTCACCGCCGCTGCGGCGCCGAACCGTCCCAAGTCGTCGATCAGGCGGGGTGTCATCCACAACACCCGCCAGACCGACGACGGTCGCTGGCGATGGCGTTACGACCGGTTCCGCAAATCCATCGAACCTGAGCCGCTGTGGAAAGACCTGTCCGACAGCGACACTCCGTTCACCCTGATCCGCGGTGGCCTCTCCCAGTTCGTCGCCGACGAGGACATCGACACCTTGCACCGGTATCGGCCCGGACTCGTCGTCTTCACCGTCGACGGGGCCGGACACTCGGTGCAAAGCGATGCGCCGTCGGAGCTGGCACGGATCGTCGGGGACACCCTGCGCTCAGACCGATAGACCGGGCGTCGCGGTTGATTCCCGATACTGTCCTCAGCTCTCCGACTTCTTGTTTCGCCAGATCCGTTCGAATGGCAGCCGCCAAGCATGCGGTGCGATGAGTTGATGGATCGCGTTGGGTCCCCATGATCCCTGGGTGTAACTGCGTACCGGCGGCGGATCGTCCAACAGCGGCGCCGAGACATCCCACAGCCGTTCGATGCCCTCGGCCGTGGTGAACAGCGTGTGGTCGTTCTTCATCGCGTCGAGGATCAGCCGCTCGTAGGCCTCCAACACCAACCCGGCCTGATCGGTCTCCTGCATGGCGAACTGCAGACTCAGTTTGTCCAGCTTCATGCCCGGCCCCGGTCGTTTGCCGTAGAACGAGAGCGACACCTTGAACTCGTCGGCGAGGTCGAAGGTCAGATGATCCGGACCCTGTTGTCCCACACCGGATCCTTCGGGGAACATGCTCTTCGGCGGCTCATGGAATGCGATCGAGATGATGCGCTGTCCGTCGGCCAGTCCCTTACCGGTCCGGAGATAGAACGGGACTCCCGCCCAGCGCCAGTTGTCGATCTCGGCCTTGAGCGCCACAAAGGTCTCGGTTTGCGATTCGGGCGCCACACCGGGTTCGTCGCGATATCCCAGGTATTGTCCACGCACCACGTTGCGGGGGTCGAGCGGCCGCATCGACCGGAAGACCTTGTTCTTCTCTTCACCAATCGGGCCGGGCGCCAACGCGGTCGGCGGTTCCATCGCAACGAAGGCGAGGATCTGAAAAAGGTGGGTCACCACCATGTCCCGGAACGCGCCGGTGGATTCGTAGAAATGCGATCGGCCTTCGAGCGCCAGCTTCTCGGGTACATCGATCTGGATGTAGTTGATGAAGTTCCGGTTCCAGATCGGCTCGAACAACCCGTTGGCGAACCGGAACGCGAGAATGTTCTGGGCCGCTTCCTTGCCGAGAAAATGATCGATACGGAATATCTGCTCTTCCTTGAACCACCGGTGGATGGAGGCATTCAGAGCGACCGCGCTGTCGTGGTCGGTGCCGAACGGCTTCTCCATGATCACGCGGGACTTCTTCACCAGATCCGCTTCGTGCAGCATCTCGAGCACGGCCATCGCTGCCATCGGCGGGACGCTGAGGTAATGGAGCATATGGGCTTCGGTGCCCAGCACGGCCAGTTCTTGTCGCACCTGCGCGGCCAGTGCTTCTGCGCCGGCCCCTTGCGGCACGTAACTCACGGTTTCGGCAAACTCCGCCGCCGCCTCGGGGGTGAAGACCCGGCTCGAGAACTCGCTGCAGGCCTTGACCGCAACCGCGCGGAACTCCTCGGTGTCGAGGTCATCGAGCGACGTACCGACGATCCGCATCGGCGGCGCCAGCTTCGACATGAAGAGATGGAACAAGCCGGGCAACAGTTTTCGGCGCGCCAGATCACCGGTGGCACCGAACAACACCACGACGTGTGGCGGCAGCTTCTTGACGTCTTTGACCCCGCGGGCCGCTTCGAGTCCGGTCACATAGTCGATCGTCCCACCTGCGAGCCAACTGGGCAGCGCAACCGGAGATCCCCAGGATCATCCCCCTGGTTCACTCTCGAGTGGGGCAGATTGCCCTCGGCACCCTGCTACGGGGTCGAAACCGGGACCGACCGGACCGAACCGGTGACCGTCGACAGCGAGGCGAAGACGGCGGCGTAGTCGGCAGCCGCCTGTGCGATGAAGCTGTCGAGTTCAGGCAGGTTGTCGATGACGAAGTACAGGCCGCGGCCCGGAATCGCGGCTCCCAGCTCGAGGAGCAGCGGCGCCAGGGTGGTCTGCGGTGCCAGCGAATGTGTCAGATCTCCGCCGGTGAACACCGGGATCGCCACCACGCCCTTGAGACCATCTGTCCCGTACTGATCGAGGAACGCCTTGAGCAGGCCGGTGTACGACGCCTTGTAGGTGGGTGTCGCGAAGATGACCAGGTCGCTGGAAGCGACCGAAGTCTTTGCTGCCGTGACCTTTTCCGAACCCCATTCGAAGAGCTCAGCCGCGAGGTCGGCCAGTTCGATGACCTCGACGTCGTACGATCCCGCCTCCAGCAATGCCGGTACCAAGGCCTCGGCGACCGTCCGGGTCCTCGAATGCGGCTTGGGGTTTCCGATGACAACCGAGACCTTCAACGTTCCAGCTTCAGACAAGGGGCTGCGCTCCATTAATTCATCGTGACGGGTGTTCACCGGCCGAGAACCTCATCCTGCGACCGTCGGTCAGGTTACGTCACCACAGCACCCTTGCCACGGGTTTGAATCGGTGAGGGTTTTGGGCTTCTCCCGGGGGCCGGCCAACCGAAGCCGGCAGATCCGGGTGCACCCACCGACCCGGCTACGCTCGAAGGCAGCATGTGGTCGCCGCGCCGTGCGGCATCCGACCCGCCATTTGTGAACCCACGAAGGGATTGTGCAGTGACCAGCAACTCCGACGGACTGCTCGGCTACGCCGCAGGCGAGATCGTGCGCGGCGAAGGACGCGGTGCGCCGATGGGCTTCCCGACCGCAAACATCCACGCCGTGGACGAGAGCCGGATTCCCGACGACGGCGTCTACTTCGGCTGGTTCGGTTTGGCCGAGGGTGATCCGCCGCGTGGTCGACTGAGCGCCGGTACCTGGCTGCCCGCCCTGATCTCGGTGGGGAACAATCCCACCTTCGACGGCCGCACCCGCACCGTCGAGGCCTACCTCATGGACTTCGACGAAGATCTGTACGGCGCGCACGCGATCGCGGAACTGACCACACTGGTGCGACGAATGGAGAACTTCAACTCCATCGACGAGCTGGTGGTCGCCATGGAAGGCGACAAACAGGCCGCCCGCGACCTCTTGGCAAAGCACCCGACCCGGCCGGAGATTTAGCCCCTACTCTGGTTGACTGCGTCAAAGATCAAGTGCAACAGCAGTATCGAGGGCGACCTCGATACTGCGCATCCAGCCGTCCTTGAGTGCTGCCTTCTGATCTCCGTAGACACTGACACCATCGACGAGATTGCTGGAACAGGCACACACCATACCGGCTTTCAGACCCCGTAGCTTCGCGACGACGTACAGCGCGGAACTCTCCATCTCGACGTTGAGTATCCCCATACCGGACAACTGTGAGATCCACTCCGGCCCTTCCGCATAGAAGGCATCGTCGGTCGCATTGATACCCGAATACACACTGAATCCGCCACGCTCGGCGGCCATCGCCTCGGCCACCCGCCGCAATTCGGCGGCAATCGAAATATCCGGTACCGCAGGGAATCCCGGGTGCACATAGGCGGCGGTGGTGCCATCGTTGCGCAGTGAGCCCTCACTCACCAGGAGATCTCCGGGCGCGATGCCGGGCTGCAGTCCGGCCGAACTGCCCACGCGGATGAGTGAGGTCACGCCAACCCTGGCCAGCTCCTCCACCGCGATGGCCGTTGACGGACAACCCATTCCGGTCGATGTCGCGGTGATCAGCTTGCCCTTGTAGAACCCCGTCATCGTTCTGTGTTCGCGATTGTGGGCGATGTCCTTGACGTCGGTCAGGAACTCGGCGACAAAGGGCACGCGGAACGGATCGCCTGGCAGCAACGCCACCGTTCCGACCTCACCGGGCGCCACCCCGATGTGGTACTGCCGCACGTCGCGACCGGCGGCGTTCTTGTCGACGACCATCTTCTCTGGCACGTGGGGTACTCCGGCTCTCGTGGGGGTGGTTGCCTGTGCAAACTATCGCGCTGTCGGCACATCCGCCTGTCGAGTCCCGAAGAGTAGCTTGGGAAGTAGCCGGCACCGATGACTTCGATCAGATCCGAGGTGGCATCGTGACCAACGACGTCGAGAAGCGCTGGAACGACCCCCGTGCATTCCACACCGCCGCCAAGTATGTCGTCTGGGTGGTTGTCCTGGCCGGCCTCTGGTTGATCGCCTACCTCCTGATCAACCCGTCCAGCATCCTGTGGGCCATGGGTGTCACGGCGATCCTGATGTGCGGCGGTATCGGCGCTTTTGTCGAGGCCTACCGCGTCTACACCCGGGGCGGCACCTGGCCGATCTGGCAAGGCGCCGGCTGGTTTCTGTTCATGCTGATGCTGGCCACCATGGGTGTGGTGGCGGTCTGAACCAGACCGTCCCGACCTCGGCTAGCTCGCATTCTTCCTGGCGTTGGTGAAGTACGTGTTGCGCGCGATTCGGGAGTCGCCGAATGTGATGGCCCGCTCACGCCGCGAACCCAGGAACAGCGTTGCCGCCCAATTCAGCACCGTACCAACGCGATTGCGACCCCCCGCCAGGAATGCGATGTGGATGACACCCCAGAAGATCCAGCCCAACCGACCCGAAAGGTGCAGCGGTCCGGCCTGAATCAGCGCGTGGCCCCGCGCGACGTAGGCCGCACTACCCAGATCGCGGTACTTGAACGGCGCCCGCGTGGCGTTGCCATCCGATTCGACCTCGGCGGCGATCAGCTTGCCGACGTACCATCCACCCTGCATCGCAACCTCGGCCACCCCGGGCAGGTTGTCGCGGGCCATCATGTCACCGATCACCCAGATGTTCGGATGTCCGGGAACCGTCAGATCCGGTTCGACCGCAATGCGTCCGGACCGGTCCTGCGAGGCGCCCAGCGCAGCGGCGAGTTCCTTGGCGAACGGCACCGCCTCCACGCCACACGTCCAGACGATGGTGTGGGCGCCGTACCGGGTCGTCGTTTTCGGCTCGGCCTTCGTGGTCGTCTCGACGTGGTCCGGGCCGACGTCGGTGACGTGAACTCCCAGATGCGTCTCGACACCGACCTTGTCCAGCGTGCGCTGGGCATTTCTCGACAACTTCTCGCCGAAAGACGGCAGTACCCGGTCACCACCGTGCAGCAACAGCACCCTGGCCTCCCGCGGATCGATGGACCGGAACTCGTTCGTCAGAGCGTGTAGCGCCAATTCGCGGATCTGACCGGCGATTTCCACCCCGGTGGGACCCCCTCCGGCAACGACAAACGTGAGCCAGGGGCGCCTTTCCTCGGCCGTCGGCAATGACTCGGCCATCTCGAACGCGGTGATCAATGTGCGGCGAATGGTCAAGGCGTCGTCGAGCGTTTTCATGCCCGGCGCCCAGTCGATGTATTCGTCATGTCCGTGATAGGCCTGCTGCATACCCGCGGCGACCACGAGGTGGTCGAACGGCAGATCGAACGTCGAACCGTCGGACCGGCAGGCGGTGAGTGTCCGGGTCTCCACGTCGATTGCCGTCGCCTCCCCCAGCGCCACGTGCGCGTTCTTCTGCCGGCGCAACAGATGTCGCAGCGGACTGGCTATCGAGCCCTCGGACAGCAGGCCTGTCGCGCACTGGTAGAGCAGCGGCTGGAAGACATGACTGGTTCCCCGGGACAGCAGGGTGACATCGACGTCTGCATTCCGCAGTTTCCGCGCCGCATTGAGGCCACCGAATCCGCCGCCGACAATGAGTACATGTGGTCGCTCAGATGCAGTCATATTCTCTTTCGATCTCCAATTGCCACAGAACAAAGGCCTGGGTACGAAACTATCGATCGCCGTCTCGATTACTGCGAAAGTCTATCCTCGCCGGTGTGTGGCGAATCACGCCGAGACAATTTGACCACCTGAGTCATTTGCTTTAATTTGGGTAAGTCGGCTGATTTAGATTTCTGGCGACCGACGACCCGATCCTGAATCCCCCGGAGGCGCACACCTATGCCCATTCTCGAAGCCGACGGAACCACCAGGACTCGGTCACCCGGCCCGATCGTGGCCATCCTGGCGTTTTCCGGCGTGGTCGCCGCGCTGATGCAGACCGTGTTGATCCCGATCATCCCGGAATTGCCCAGGCTGCTCGACGCCTCTTCGTCCGACACCGCCTGGGCCGTCACAGCCACCCTGCTGACCGGCACCGTCGCCGTGCCCGTCATGGGCCGCCTCGGAGATATGTTCGGCAAGCGCCGCATCCTGCTCCTTAGCATGATGTTCCTGATCATCGGATCCACGGTCGTGGCGTTGAGCAGCAGTCTTGGACCGCTTCTCGTCGGACGGGTACTGCAGGGCCTGGCGGGCGCGGTGATTCCGTTGGGGATCAGCTTGATGCGCGACGCTCTCCCCAAAGAGAAGCTGGCGAGTTCGGTGGCGATGATGAGCGCCTCACTGGGTATCGGTGGCGCGCTCGGTCTTCCCATCTCGGCCCTGATCGCGGAGTACGCGAACTGGCACTTCCTCTTTTGGATCTCCGCGGCGCTCGCGGCGGTCGCCGCTGTCCTGATCCTCACGTTCGTTCCCGAATCGCCCATCCGGAGCGGTGGAACCTTCGACTACGTCGGCGCCACATCGCTGTCGGCCGCACTGATCGCGTTGCTCCTCACCATCACCAAGGGCGCCGACTGGGGCTGGACCAGTAGCACCACCCTGACGCTGGTGGCCATTGCCGCGATCGCATTCGCGGTCTGGGGTTGGTGGGAACTCCGCACCAAACTCCCGCTGGTCGATCTTCGGGTCACCACCGGCCGCCAGGTCCTCTTCACAAACCTGGCCTCGGCTGCACTCGGCTTTGCGATGTTCGCCATGACGCTCGTGCTGACGCAGGTCCTCCAGCTGCCCGAGACCACCGGATACGGGATGGGCAAGTCGATGCTCGCCACCGGCCTGGTCATGGCTCCCTTTGGTGTGGTGATGATGCTGGCCGCTCCGGTGTCTGCCCGGATCACCAACTCCCGGGGCCCGAAGACAACGCTGATGACCGGCGCGGTTGTTGTCGCCGTGGGTTACCTGGTCGGCGCGTTCGCACTCAGCACCGTCTGGCAGATCACCCTCGTCGGAATCATCATCGGCGCCGGTACCGGCCTGGCCTACGGCGCCATGCCGGCACTGATCATGGGCGCAGTCCCGATGTCGCAGACGAGCGCGGCCAACAGCTTCAACACCCTGATGCGCTCACTCGGAACGTCCCTTGCCAGCGCCATCGTGGGCGTGATCCTGGCCCAGATGACGATGTCGTCCGGCGGGTTCGACGTCCCGACCGCAGATGCGTTCAAGGTGACGATGCTGGTTGCCGCCGGCGCATCGATCCTCGCATTCTCACTGGCCGCCTTCATCCCGCGGTTCAAGGCAACCCCGCCTTCGGTCCAGCTGCCCGACACCATCGCCGGGGTCGAGGAGTCCACAACCGTTACTCGCTGAGCCTTACGCAGATACGCTCCATGCCACAGTGCATGGGGCGTTTTTGCATGTGGAGGAAATTCGGGAGGTGACCGGGTGGAGCAGGTCGATTGTGTGGTGATCGGCGCCGGAGTCATCGGCCTGGCCACTGCCCGGCAGCTGGCGCGCAGCGGACGTGACGTTCTGATCGTCGAGCGCGCAGAGCTGATCGGGTCCGAAACCAGTTCACGCAATTCCGAAGTCATCCACGCCGGTATCTACTATCCCGCCGGTAGTGCCAAGGCGCGGCTTTGCACGTCCGGCCGCGACAAGCTCTACGCATACTGCGTCGACCACGGCGTCGACCACCAACGGATCGGCAAGCTGATCGTGGCGACCGACACCGACCAGGTGGACCGTCTGTCGGGTATCGCTGCTGCCGCAGAGGTCAACGGCGTCACGGATCTTCGGCTGATCGACTCTGACGAACTCGCCGAACTCGAACCGGATCTGCATGCCGAGCAGGCACTGCTGTCACCGTCCACCGGCATCATCGACAGCCACGGTCTGATGTCCGCACTGCGCCGCGACGCCGAAGAAGCCGGCGCGACCACGGCGCTGCGGAGTTCGGTGACAGGTGGGGCCGTGACCGGCAGGACGGGACCGCAAACCTCGATCGTCCTGGTCATCGACGACACCGAGATCGCCTGCGACACAGTGATCAACTGTGCCGGGTTGAGCAGCTGGGATGTGGCCGCGCAACTCGACGGATTTCCGGCGACCAGCCTTCCGCCTCGGCACTATGCCAAGGGCAACTACTACACTCCGGCCGGCGTCAAAGTGCCGTTCTCCCGGCTCATCTACCCGATCCCCGTCGACGGAGGACTGGGCGTGCATCTCACCCTCGACCTCGGTGGCCAGGCACGCTTCGGCCCGGACGTCGAATGGGTGGATAGTGTTGATTACCAGGTGGATCCGAGTCGGGCCGACGCCTTCTACTCCGAGATCCGCCGGTATTGGCCCGGGTTGCCCGACAACACCCTGACTCCCGCCTACTGCGGCATCCGCCCCAAACTCTCCGGTCCGGGCGAACCAGCTGCCGACTTCCTGATCCAGGGTCCCGCCGACCACGGCATTCCCGGACTCGTCAATCTTTTCGGCATCGAATCCCCCGGACTGACTTCATGTTTCGCCATCGCAGAAACCGTCGCCACCCACCTCGCCTGACCCCGCCACCACCCCGTCGAGCGTGCCGAACGAACCGCCGAGCGTGCCCTCGTTACCGTCGAGCGTGCCGAACGAACCGCCGAGCGTGCCCTCGTTACCGTCGAGCGTGCCGAAACTGCCAGCGTTTCAGCATCTTTGGCACGGTCGACGGTCGGATGGGCACGGTCGACGGTCGGATGGGCACGGTCGACGGTCGGATGGGCACGGTCGACGGTCGGATGGGCACGGTCGACGGGGTGAACGAAGTCCGGCCCCACCTCGATTGAGAGGTGGGGCCGCCCCCGACTTCACGGCTTGGCCGTTGGTCAGATCAGTGAGAGACAGCCTTCTCGACGCCGACACCGGTCAGCGAGCGGACCTCCATCTCGGACTGCTTCGCGGGATTCTCCAGCTTGCGGCGTCCGATGTGGGTACCGATCACGGCCAGCAGGAAGGCGGCAGGGATCGAGACGATTCCGGGGTTCGACAGCGGGAAGAGGGCGAAGTCGGCGTCCGGGAACATCGAGGTCGGCTTACCGGAGACCGCAGGAGAGACCACGATCAGGCCGATGCAGATGAGCAGACCACCATAGATGCTGAACAGGGCGCCAGTGGTGTTGAACTTCTTCCAGAACAGCGAGAACAGCAGCGTCGGAAGGTTTGCCGACGCGGCGACCGCGAAGGCCAGGGCCACCAGGAAGGCGATGTTCTGGCCCATGGCCAAGATGCCCAGCACAATCGCCACGAGTCCGATGACCACCACCGTGATCCGCGAGACCCGAACCTGCTGCTCTTCAGAGGCGTTGCCGCGCTTGATGACACTGGCGTAGATGTCGTGAGCGAACGATGCCGATGCGGTGATCGCCAGTCCGGCCACCACAGCAAGAATGGTTGCGAAGGCAACCGCCGAGATGATTGCCAGGAAGATCGTTCCGCCGAGCTCGAAGGCCAGCAGTGGCGCCGCGGAGTTCTCCTTGCCGGGTGCGGCCAGGATCTTGTCCGGCCCAACCATTTTCGCCGCACCGTAGCCGAGTCCCAGGGTGAACAGGTAGAAGGCACCGATGAGTCCGATCGCCCAGGTCACCGAGCGGCGCGCCTCTTTCGAGGTGGGCACCGTGTAGAAGCGCATCAGCACGTGCGGCAGACCGGCGGTGCCGAGAACCAGCGCGATACCGAGCGAGATGAAGTCGAGCTGAGACATGTTGCTGATGCCGTACTTGGCACCAGGAGCGAGGATGTCGCGTCCGGCCACCGCGTCGTTCGTCGACTGGTTGACCGAGTCCTGAGCTTGGGCGAGCAGGGTCGAGAAGTTGCCCTTCACCGCGAACAGCACAAGGAAGAACATGATGGCGGCGCCGGCGATGAGCAGAACCGCCTTGACCATCTGCACGTATGTGGTGCCCTTCATGCCGCCGATGAGGACGTAGGCGATCATCAGCAAGCCGACCACGGCCACCACGATGGACTGGCCGGTCTTGCCATCGATATTGAGCAGAAGTGCGACAAGTCCGCCGGCACCAGCCATTTGGGCCAGCAGGTAGAACAGCGAGACGGTCAGCGTCGACAGCGCCGCTGCCATCCGCACCGGTCGCTCCTTCAAGCGGAAGCTGAGGACGTCGGCCATCGTGAACCGGCCGGTGTTGCGGAGGAGCTCGGCGACCAGGAGCAGAGCGACGAGCCAGGCAACAAGGAAGCCGACCGAGTACAGGAAGCCGTCGTAGCCGTAAACAGCGATGGCACCGGCAATTCCGAGGAACGATGCGGCCGAGAGGTAGTCGCCGGCGATCGCAAAGCCGTTCTGCGGTCCGGAGAACTGACCGCCGCCGGTGTAGAAGTCGGAAGCCTTCTTCGTGGTCTTGCTGGCCTTGATCACGATACCCATCGTGATGACCACAAACGCCACGAAGATGGCGATGTTGAGGGTGGGGTTGCCTACCGAGGCGGCGTCTGCAGCGAGGGTTTTCATTTGGCCGGTCCTTCCAGCTCTTCGCGGATCGCTGCGGCGCGCGGATCGAGCTCACGGTTCGCGAATCGCACATAGACCGCGGTGATCACGAATGTCGAGACGAATTGCGCGAGCCCGAGGATGAGGCCGAGGTTGATATTGCCCAGGACCTTGGTGGCCATGAAGTCCGTGGCATACGTGGCGAGGAGAACGTACAGCGCGTACCAGGACAGGAAGAACGCGGTCAGCGGAAACACAAACGTCCGTAGTCGACGTCGCAGGTCCTGGAACTCCGGACTTGCCTGCATATCGATGAACGCCTGTGCGTCCGGAGCCGGTCGCGGCTGCGACAGCTCCGGGCTCAGGTCTGATGTGGTCACTGTGGACTCCTGACATGACGGGTGAGGGTAACTGTCACGAAACGTTAGTGAGGTCCAGGTCACATCGACATGGTGTGGTCGCAGTCACACGGCGAGCTGTCGAACTGTGCGACGAACGGTCGATTCAGAGCGACAAGCGGTCAGCTGGCGTTCCCGAAATCGGGTGAGTCGCGGTCCTGGCGGCGACCCTCGACGGTCCCCAAATTGATCTCGCGATCGCGCCCGACCCCCAGCCTTTCCGGGGCGTGCAGCCGGGTGAGCAGTCGTCCGACATCCGCCGGGACCTGGTCGGCGGTGAACTTGCTGACCAGCACCATCGTGGCAAATGCCAGCGGCACACTCACTGCCGCCGGATAACCGACCAGAACAGCGGGCCACCCGTTCAGAACGTCATCGTCGAAGCCCACGACCGAGGTGGCGAATGCGGCTCCGCCGGCGACCACACCACCGACGATCAGCCCCGCGGCCGCACCGACCGCAGTCAGCCCGCGCCACCAGATGCCCAGGACCAGCAGTGGGCACAGCGTGGACGCGGCGACGGCGAACACCAGTCCCACCGTTCGGGAGAGGTCGATGGACGTGACCCCCACGGCCAGCAGCA
This sequence comes from Williamsia faeni, assembly GCA_003202005.1. GTDB lineage: Bacteria > Actinomycetota > Actinomycetes > Mycobacteriales > Mycobacteriaceae > Williamsia > Williamsia faeni. Next base: position 931,111 of record QJJF01000001.1, read on the forward strand.
GCGGCACGAGGCCGGCCACGACGGAGGCGAGCCGGAAGTCGCGGACCCGACCATGCAACACATCGGTACTGATGACACCGGCGACACTGACAAGCAGTCCCGACGAGGTCGCGAGGAAGGCTGCGAAGGCACCGGCCGCCACCAGTGCGGCAAGCAATTGGCCACCTATGCCCGACAACACCGAGCCCGGGAGCAACAGCACCGCGGCGTCGGATGCCCCGGTGATGAGGAGCTGCGGTACCCACAATCGGGCGAACGCGCCGAGCAGAGTGGGGAACAGATAGAAGAGGCTGAGCAGTCCGACCACCGCCAGCGAGGTCGCGCGAGCCGCTCTGCCATCGGGATTCGTGTAGAAGCGGACGAGCACGTGCGGCAGCCCCATGGTGCCGAGGAAGATCCCGATGATCAGCGAGAACACCTGGAACATCGGGTGCTCACCGCCGAAGCCCCATCCCGGGGTGTCCCACTCGCCGTGGGTTGCCGGTGCCCCGGAAACAACGGGTACGGCAGAGCCGGCGGAGAGTTCCAGCTCGGTTCCCTCGCTCAATGTGTGCTCACCAGGCCCCAACACCAAAGGTCCGGACACCGCGGTTCCATCGACCTCCCCTACCGCGCTCACCTGCAGCGGCTGTGCCACGGTGACAACGACGTCCGTGGTGATGTCGACAGTTGTCGACGTCGAGACCGTCGGCGGCGCATCGGAACCCCGATCATCGTCGCCCGCACCATAGAAGTGAATGGCCAGCACTATTGCCGGCACCGCGATCGCGGTCAGTTTGAGCCAGTACTGAAATGCTTGGACAAAGGTGATCGACCGCATCCCGCCACCGACAACGTTGGCGATGACGATCACGGCGACAACGACCGCGCCCACCCAGGTCGGGACACCCAGCAGGATGTTGAGTGTCAGTCCGGCTCCCTGGAACTGCGGCACCAGATAGAGGATGCAGATCAGGACCACGACGCCCGTCGCCAGCTTGCGTAATCGCTTGGACTGCAGCCTGAATTCGGCGAAGTCGGGGACGGTGTAAGCACCTGACCGGCGCAGCGGCGCCGCCACGAACAGCAGCAGGCCGACGTATCCGGCGGTGAAGCCGATCGGATACCACAGCGCGTCAGCGCCGTATTTGGCGATCAGTCCCGCGACTCCGAGAAATGATGCGGCCGAGAGATATTCACCGGAGATCGCCGCCGCGTTCCACCTGGGCCCGACGCTACGTGAGGCGACCAGGAAGTCGGACGTGGTGCGGGCCAGGCGAACTCCATAGGCGCCGATGGCGACGGTCGCCACTGCTGCGGCAACCAATGCGATGAGTGTCGGGACCGGCACCGACTGTCCGTAAATCGTCTGCATCTGCGCGGTTTCAGTCGTCGACCAAGTCGCCGAACTCTTGTTCGTTTCGATCGGCGCGACGGTTGTAGACCCAGCACACGGCCAGCAGCAGCGGATACACCGCAAACCCAAGGATCCACCAGGGCAACAGGATCCCGAAGATCGTCACCTCGGTGAGTCCCGGAAAGATCTTCATCACCACCGGTATCGAACACAACACCAGCAAGGTCAGCGCGGCCAGCCGCAATGCCAACCCGAGTTGGGCGCGCATCAACCCGCGGATGAGTGCGTCACCGACGTCTGTGTGTTCCTGGACCTCCACCCGGGTTCGGACCGTCCGCGCCCCGCGGCGCGACGCGAGCACCACCCGCTCCCGAGGGCGGGGTGCCTGATCTCCGGGTGTTGTCACCGGGTGGTCCGTTCCTGCTTGGGACTGCGGACGAGTCGGTCCTTGAGTTCTCTGGTGTGCCGCCGGCTGACCGGTAACTCCACCACCGCCGCGTTCGGCTCGGGCCGGAGCTGGACAACCATGCCGGACCCGACCGTGCGGATACCGGTGACCAGCGCCAACGACACCAGGTACGAACGGTGAACCCGCAGGAATCCGGCTTGTGCCCAACGGCTTTCGAGTGCCGAAATCGGGATACGGACCAGATGCGAACCGGTCGGGGTGTGCAGCCTGGTGTAGTCGCCTTCGGCTTCCACCCAGGACACATCCGAGCGATTGACCAGGGTGGTCGCCCCGCTCATCTCGACCGGGATCACCTCATCGGTACCCGTGACGCCGCCGACTTCCGCAGTGACCTCCACCTCGGGCGTCTCCCGCTGCTCGACGACCCGACGGACCGCCTCGGCAAGACGTTGCGCGCGTAGCGGTTTGAGAAGATAGTCGACCGCCCCGAGATCGAACGCGGCGACGGCCCGATCGTCATGGGCGGTCACGAAGACCACGGCCGGTGGATTGGCGAAGGCCGCGAGCACCCCGGCGAGTTCGAGTCCGTCGAGACCCGGCATGTTGATGTCGAGGAACACCGCGTCGATGGAGTCCGGACGATCCTTGATCAATCGCAGCGCGCTGGTTGCATCCCCCGCGGTCAGGACCTCCGCCACCGCGTCCTCGGCACGCAACAGATAGGCGAGTTCGTCGAGCGCCGGCCATTCGTCATCGACGGCCAGCACTGTCAGTGCCGGCCGTCTCGTCGGGGCGGAGTCCTTGGTGGTCTGTGTCACAACAGGGTCTATCGTGCCACGGACTGTCCGTGGCACGGACTACATGGCGACACAACCGGCGTCCACCGGCAACGCGACGCCGGTGATGAATTTTGCTTTGTCGCTCACCAGCCACATGACCGCGTTCGAGACGTCTTCGGGCTCGACCCAGGGAACCGGGAGCAGGTTGCCCGCCATCGCGGTCGAGAGCCTGCCTTCGGCGTGCATTTTTGCCATGTTCTCATTCAAGATCATCGGCGTGGCGACCCCGGTGGGATGCACGGTGTTCACCCGGATGTTGTTTTCCGCGTACGCGTTTGCTGCCGACTTCATCAGCCCGACCAGGCCGTGTTTCGACGCGGCGTATGCGAAGACGGCCGCACTGCCGTCGCCACCGCGTCCGATCAAACCCTGCACCGAGCTCGTCAGGACGATCGATCCGCCGACACCTTTGCGGATGATCGACGGCACGGTGGCCGCGATCGTGTTCCAGGCCCCGAACAGATTGGTCTCGACGATGTCGCGGTAGACCTGCTCGTTCCTCGGATCGGTGACGCCGAGCGCGACCACACCGGCATTCGCGACAACGATGTCGATCTCGCCCAACTGCCCGATTCCGTCGGTGACAGCCGCCTCGAGGTCGGCCAGTTGCCGGACGTCAGCGGCGAACGTCGAGATCCGGCGCCCCTTTTCGGCGACCAGGCGTGCGGTCTCGGCGAGATCTTCCTTGGATGCCAACGGATATGGAATCGAGTCGATGTCGGCGCAGATGTCGATCGCGATGATGTCGGCTCCGGCTTCGGCCAAAGCGACGCAGTGACTTCGGCCCTGACCTCGTGCCGCACCCGTGACGAGCGCGACCTTGTTGTCGAGTTCACCCATGATGATCTGACTTCTCCTCGCGCGCGGCACGATCTGCGTCCGCGCCCTTCTTCATCGCTGCGCTGAACCAGACGTCTTCTTCCTGGAAATCGTTGGTGCGCCATCCTTCTGACGTCCGTACCAGCTTGTGGCGGTACCAGCCGCCGCAGTCACTCTTCTCGGTATTCCCGGGCAGGATCATCGGGTTGTAGAACATCGCGCGGACCTCGGCGGTATCACCGGTGATCGCGTAGTCGATGTTGGTGATGAAATGCTGCTTCATCGGCAGCAGTTTCATCGACGCCTCCAGCCATGCCGAGATCTCCACCCGATTGCCCGTCGGACCACCCACGGCGGAGTAGTCGATGCGCGCGTCTTCGGTGTAGAGCGAACGCCACAGATCCCAGTCCTCGGAGTCGACCGCTTTGGCGTAGTTGGTCAGATGCTGCTCGATCTCCAGCCTGTCGATGACCTCTTGAATTTCCACCCTGACAACTCCTCACCACGACGCACAGCGGATGACGGAAGGAAGGTTGCGGCCATCAGATACCGCAGACAGCGACCATCACTTCAATCACTTGATTGATTGATAGGTATGATCTAGGACATAATTCGGCTCTGTCAAGATATGGGTCACAAGACGAGCAACAATCGGGTCGGGAGCAGCATTCGATGAGACAAATCCCCAGCGAGCTGGCACAACGGTACAAGGACAACGGATGGTGGACCGATGAAACCGTCGGCGAACTGATCGGTCGCGGTCTGGCCGACCGCGGCGACCTCGCGTTCGAAGTCCATTCCGCGACGCACCCGTATACGGGAACCTTCGCCGACGTCGAGCAGGTCGCGCGCCGGCTCGCGGCCGGCCTCGCCGACCGCGGTGTCGGCGAGGGGGACGTGGTCGTCTCCCAGTTGCCAAACTGGATGGAAGCAGCCGCGACGTTCTGGGCGACCTCGCTCCTCGGCGCGGTCATCGTGCCCGTCGTCCATTTCTACGGCCCCAAAGAGATGTCGCACATCATCGCCACCACCAAGCCCAAGGTGGTGATCACCGCCACGGGATTCGGGAAATTGTCGTTCGACCCCGACCTCTACCGCGACGTCCCGATCGTCGGAGTCGTGGGCCAGAACTTCGACGAGCTACTCGCCGACGAACCGATGACCGGCATCATCAAGGCCGACCCGGCCGCCCGCGCGCTGATCGCCTTCACCTCCGGGACCACCAGCAAGGCCAAAGGTGTCATCCACAGCCACCAGACCCTGGTCTGCGAGACCCGGCAGCTCGCCATGCGCTGGCCGCACGACGGGCAACCGCAGATCACCGGTGCACCCACCGGTCACTTCATCGGCATGGTGAGCGCGTTCCTGATCCCGATCCTCGAGGGTTACCCGATCCATTTGATCGACGTCTGGGATCCGGCCGTGGTGCTCCGTCTGATGACCGAACGAGGGCTGAAAGTTGGTGGTGGCGCACCATATTTCGTGACCAGCGTGCTCGATCATCCCGACTTCACCCCTGCGCATCTGGAGTTCATGCCCTATGCCGGACTGGGTGGCGCCTCGGTGCCGTTGACATTCACGCGGAAACTCACCGACCTCGGCGTCATCGCCTACCGCTCGTACGGCAGCACCGAACATCCCTCCATCACCGGATCGAAGCCGAGCGATTCGGTCATCAAACGCACACAGACCGACGGCAGCGCACTCGAAGGTGTGGAACTGAAGATCGCTCCCGATGGAGAAATCCTTTCCCGCGGCCCCGACCTCTGCCTCGGATATACCGATGACACGTTGACGGCCAAGGCTTTTGACTCCGACGGCTGGTACCACACCGGCGATATCGGAATCCTCGACGACACCGGCAGCCTGACGATCACTGATCGCAAGAACGACGTCATAATCCGTGGTGGCGAGAACATCAGCGCACAGGAAGTCGAAGAGGAGCTACTCGGTCTACCGGGTGTTGCCGAAGCAGCCGCTGTCTCAGCACCCGATGCCCGTCTCGGTGAACGCACAGCCGCGGTGTTGCGACTCCATCCGGGGGCAGCGATGCCCACGCTCGACGAATTACGGGCGCACTTCGCCACCTCCGGTCTGGCAAAACAGAAGTGGCCCGAAGAACTTCATCAACTCGACGAATTCCCCCGGACGCCCAGCGGCAAGATCCAGAAAGCGGTCATCAGGAAGATGGTGGCCGAACTGAGCACGGTGGACGAATCAGCCACTGCAGCAACCTGATTCGAATTCGACTCTCACACCGAGACACCCGGCCGGAACTTGGGTACGCGCATGCTGACCTTGGTTCCGGCGCCGGGCGCGGTTTCGACCACCAGTCCGTAGTCGTTGCCGAATGCGGCCCGTAACCGATCATCGACGTTGGCCAGACCGACATGAGCGCTCTCGGTGGCGCTAGGTCCGCCGGCACCGGTGACGATCGCGTCGAGATCACCGGATCGCAGGAGTTCCGGATCCATCCCGACGCCGTCGTCCTCGACACTGATCACACAGTCCGTACCCTCGTCGGCCGCGATGATGGTGACCGTCCCACCCTCGGGCTTGCTCGAAATACCGTGGCGCACCGCATTTTCCACCAGCGGCTGCAACGCCAGGAACGGCAGGACCACGTTGAGGACCTCGGGTGCGACCTGCAGTTTGACCGCCAGTGAGCCGCCGAAGCGGGCCCGTTCCAGGGTCAGGTATCGGTCGATGTTGCGCAGTTCATCTGCCAGCAGCGTGTATTCGCCGGCCGCCCGGAAGGAGTAGCGGGTGAAGTCGGCGAACTCGAGGATGAGCTCACGGGCCTGATCGGGGTCGGTCCGCACAAACGACGCCACGGTTCCCAGGGCGTTGTAGATGAAGTGCGGACTGATCTGGGCCCGCAGCGCACGGACCTCGGCACGGTCCAGTCGGGCCCGGGATGCGTCGAGTTCGGCCAGCTCGATCTGGCTGCCCGCGTAATTGGCCACCTCGGTGATCGCAGACAACATGCCCGGGCCCGGCCTGGTCCTGGTGACCACACCGATCACACCCACCGACCCGGCGCCGTCCACCAGCATCGGCTGCACGATCAGCGCCCGGATACCCGGTTCATCGAGATCAGCGGCTTTGATGAGGATCCGGCGACCCTCCTCCGACGCCCGGACCGCCGCGTCCGCGAACCTGGTGGCAAGCCGTCCATACGATCCGGTCCATGCCAGGATCTCGCCGTCGGCGTCGGCTATCCCCAGCGCGTCGGCCGAGGTCAGGCTCCGCAGATGCGGGGCCGCCTCAGCTGCCGAGCCGGCGTCGAGACCACGCCGCAGCGGACGGGCAGCGAGTGACGCGGTGTGCAGCGTCGCGTGGACCACCCGCTCGGCCGGTGTTGTCAGGGTCGGACGCGTCCGAACCCGCAGTGCCACAACCGCAATCACCACCACCAGCACAGCGACGACAACAAGTGTGATCGCGATGCCCGACATCAGCGGCTCATCACGTCGTAGTGCTACCGCTCAGCGATCGGCGGCGGCGTAGGTCGCCCCCGCGGCGGCCGCGGTCACGGCGATGACCGACGGCCACGCGCCGATCTTCTTGGCCAGCGGATGCGACGCACCAAATGCGACGAGGTACCCACCCAGCAGCGATCCGGCCACCAGCGGTCCTTTGGTCCGGTACCACTGGGTGGCGCACCAGCCGCCCGCCGCAGCGAGCACGACGCCGCCGAGTTCACGCCGCCCGCTGTATCGGGCGGTGGCATATCCGCCGACGAGTCCGGCGGCAACAACAGGTGCTGTCAATGGGGTACTCACCCAGCCGACTCTACCGCCGTCACATTCACCGGACTCATGGCCGGCGACGCACTCATCACCGGCGTCGCCACGAAGGGTCTCGGCCGGAGAGTCCCAGCAGCCGCTCGAGGTCCGAAGCATTCTCGGTCGTCGGAACCCGCGGGGCGAAAGGCTTACCCGGACCTTGGTAGTCGGGGGTCAGCATGGTCGGAGCGAAGGTCGCCGACGCTGCCGCTGCCTCGGGCGCGGGATTCCACTCCTGCCCCGTTGCCACCGCGAGATCCCATCCGTGGACGATGTACTCCCACAGGATCATCGACATCGCCATGTCACCCGGCATCGGATTCTCGCCGAGATACAGCGGACGCTGGTCCGCACCAGAACGCACGGCCGAATCGAGTTGGTCTGCCGCCGCACGGATCACCTCTGCGGCTTGTTCCGCCACTTGCGGAACCTGGGCTCCGCTCGCGCTTGCCCGGCCTCCGGGATCAGCGAATCCGGCAGCGAACGTGCTGAGCCAGCCGGCAACGTGGTTGCGCAGCGCAGCAACATCGAGTTCGGTGCACGGGGTGGGGGCGGTCTCGTGGCCGTCGGTATCGGCGACCACGACCGCGAGGTCGGCCAGGACTGGTTTGAGCAGATCGACAGTTGTGGTGGTCATGCCATCGAGTGTTCTCCCGATCATCGGCCGCGTCTTGAAAAAACGCGACAACTCGGGTCGATGAGTACCCTTCAGCGCCACTCCAGGTCGTCAGTGCCACGATGCCCCTGCGCATCGCTCTCGGATGACACACCCTTAGAACCTCGATGCAACCGGAGTAGGCCGCCGCGGTTCTGTACTGGCGGGATACGCGCGGACCGTCCTGCAGCGGCGCCACGGCCGAAAATCACAGCGATCGCGATCATGCAGACGCCTGCAGCGAAATGCATCCAGTCGTCGGCTGAATTGACAGGGATGAAGTTGGCACCGGACTGGTTGTCGACAACCAGCCCGTGCACCCACAACACGAGACAGATCGAGCCGCCGGCAAGCAAATACAGTCGCGCTCCGGTCGCGGTTCTGGAAAGTACGATGCCGACGACACCCAAGATCAAGTGGACGACGTTGTTCAGGCATGACACCTGGAAGACGCCCACCAGCTCCGCGCTTGAGTAATGCCCTGCGAAATAGAGGGTCTCGTAGTTGGTCGTGATCCCGGGGACGAACCCGAGGCAACCGACAACAACGAAGGCCACGGCTACGACCAACGCGGCGATCTGTACCTCGGTGCGAGTTGTCCTTCGGGAAATGATCATGAACAGACCTTCCAGAAACGCGAGGACTGGCGACCCCGACCGCCGCCGGGTGCTGGCGATGGAGTCCCCATTTGCGGACAGTTCAAACCCGCTAACTCCGGCGCTTCACATGCGCCTTTTGCCTGGTTACACCGGTGTCGCCAGGGCCGTTCTTCGTCGTGTTAGTTTGTCGAGGCCCAATCCATCGAACCGAAGGCGAGAGCTTCATGAGTGGTCTTGGTCCGGTATTGGTACCCGATGAAACGTGCTGGAAGATCGCGCAGGCCGATCGACTCGCGGTCATCGTCGACGCGGCCGACTACTTCCGGCATGCCAAGGCCGCAATGCTGCAAGCGCGGAGTCGGATCATCCTGATCGGCTGGGATTTCGACACCAGGATCAAGTTCGAACCGGAAGGCGAGACCCTGGACGGTCCCAACGACCTCGGGACCTTCTTGAAGTGGCTGCCCGAGAACCGTCCGGGACTCGAGATCAACCTGCTCAAATGGAGTCTGGGCGCGTTTGCCGCGATCGCCCGCGGCATGGCACCGGTGTTCATCCAGAATTGGTTCAACGCCAAGGAACTGCACTTCGAGATCGATCTGGCGCATCCCGTTGGTGCCGCACATCATCAGAAGATCATTGTCATCGATGATCAGATCGCCTTCTGCGGCGGCATCGACATGACCGTCGACCGGTGGGACACCTCCGACCATGCTGACCGAAACACCTACCGCACCAAGCCCAACGGCAATTCCTACGGTCCCTGGCATGACGCCACCACTGCGGTCGACGGAGCCGCTGCGCGTGCGGTCGGACAGATTGCCCGCGCCCGGTGGCACGCCGCGACCGGACAGGAACTCGCCCCGGTCACCGACATCTCCGAGCACTACTGGCCGCCGGGATTGGAACCGACGATGCAGGCGGTGGATGTGGCGGTCGCCCGCACCCTGCCCGAGATACCCGGCCGCGAAGAGGTACGAGAGATCGAATCCCTCTATCTCGCAGCGATAGCCGCTGCACAGCGCTACCTGTACATCGAGAGCCAGTACCTGGCGGCCCGCACGATCGCCGACGCACTGGCGAAACGACTCGGCGAACCCGACGGACCCGAAATCGTGCTCGTCTTGCCCCGTCACGCCGACGGATGGCTGGAGATGCAGGCGATGGACGGAGCCCGCCACAGCCTGCTCCAATTCTTATGGAAGGCCGACACCCACAACCGTTTCCGGGCCTACCACCCGGTAACTGCCAGTGGTGAACCGATTTACGTACACGCCAAGGTCCTGGTCATGGACGACCGGCTGCTGCGGGTCGGATCGTCCAATCTCAACAACCGGTCGATGGGCTTCGACAGCGAGTGCGACCTCGCCGTCGAGATCGCCGCCGACCTTCCTGTGACCGATGACCATCGCACCGCGATCCGTGGTGTCCGGAATCGTCTGCTGAGTGAACATCTCGACGTCGGGATCGATGACCTCCAAGCAGCGATCGACGAACACTCCTCGCTCACCGCCGCCATCGACACCCTGAACGACAAGGGCAAAACCCTCGTCGAGTTCGATCGAGACATCATCGACGGGGAGGACAGTCCCCTCGCCGAGAACGAACTCATGGATCCCGAACAGGTCCGGACTTCGTTGCTGGAGAAGTCATATCGGAGGGTCGCCGGCCGGAGGCAGCTCCGGCCGGCAGTCCGCTGAAACCCTTCGCCAGGACTACGTGATCGCTGATGCGACGGCGCGTGGGCTATGGTTTCTTCGCGGTGTCAGGAGTCGACACCCGGATGGCCCCACGGACCTCGAGCTCGGCAATTGTGCTCTCGCTCAGGCCTAGGCAATCGGACAGCACGGAAGCCGTGTCATCCCCGTTGGCGGGAGCGGGCCGCGCCACCGGATAGCGGCCATCGATCGACATCGGCGTGGTCGGCGCAAGATACGAGCCGATTCGCGGCTGGTCGACCTGCTGGAACATCGGGTTGTCGGTGACGCGTGGGTCAACCGCGATCTGAGCGAAGGTCCGATAGCGCTCGTAGACAACGGCTGTCGCGCTCAACTCCTTCTCCACCTGATCAATCGTCCGGTCACGGAACCAGATCGAGAACAAGCCGCTCAGGACGTCACGGTGGCGGAAACGGTCGCCGTCGTCCCGAAAGTCCACGCCCAGTGCAGTTTCCAGCGCGGCGATGGCATCGGCGGTGCCGGTGACCTCGGCCAGGTCGCGGAAATGTCGCGGGGTGACCGCAACAACCATGATCGTCTCGCCGTCGGCGGTACGGAAATCACTGCCGTAGGTGCCGTATACGAAATTGCCGACCCGAGGGCGCTCCGGGCCGCCGAGTTGCACCTCGGCCAGGTACCCGAGGTGGCCGATCGTCGCCAGCGCGACATCTTCGAGGGGCAACACGATCCGCGCGCCTTCCCCCGTGGTCGCCCGTCTGTGCACCGCGGCGGTCACCGATAGCGCCGCGTACAGACCGCAGGCCACATCCCATGCCGGCAACACGTGGTTGACCGGTGTTCCGAGTGCGGTCGGGCCGGTGACGAGCGGAAAGCCCATCGCGGCATTGACCGTGTAATCGAGCGCACCGCGCCCATCCGCCCGGCCGAGCACCTGGACGTGAATCAGGTCGGGCCGGGATTGCGCCAGCTTGTCGTAGTCGAGCCAGTCCCGCCCGGCGGCGTTGGTGACCACGATCCCGGCCTCGAGGATGAGGTCGCGGATCAGGGCAGTGGCCTCGGGATCACGAAAGTTGGCGGCCAGGGACCGTTTTCCCTGGTTGAGATTCGCCCAGTAGATCGATTCACCGCCCTCGGTGATCGGCCAGCGATGATAATCGGCGGCACCACCGATCGGGTCGACACGGATCACCTCCGCGCCAAGCGATCCCAACGTCATGCCGGCGAGGGGTGCCGCGACGAAACTGGATACCTCTATGATTCGCAGCCCGGCCAAGGGGAGGGCCTGCGGTTCGTGCTCTGTGCTCATCGAGTGGCCGATGCGGTGCAGAAGGTCATGGGTCTACCCTGCATTGTCGAGACCGGATCGTCTATATTGGGGTCCCATACTGTTGGCGTTTCAGTTCACGGGTGGGCGAGCGACAGAAATGAGGCACTGATGCGCGACGTGGTGATCTGCGAGCCGGTTCGGACTCCGATCGGCCGGTATGGCGGGATGTTCCAGTCACTCACCGCGGTCGATCTCGGCGTGGCCGCCATGAAGGGGCTGCTGGAGCGGACCGGCATCGCACCGGACGAGATCAACGACCTCATCCTCGGGCACTGCAACGGCAACAGCGAGGCACCGGCGATCGGCCGCGTAGTGGCACTCGATGCGGGCCTGCCGGTGACGGTCCCCGGCATGCACATCGATCGCCGTTGCGGATCCGGCCTGCAAGCAGTCATCCAGGCCGCATTCCAGGTCGGCAACGGCGACAGCGAGCTCGTGGTGGCAGGCGGCACCGAGTCGATGAGCAATGCCTCGTTCTACTCCGTCGACATGCGCTGGGGCGGCGCCCGCTCCGGCGTCCAGATGCACGACAGCCTGGTCCGCGCCCGATCGACCGCCGGCGGCCGCTTCTATCCGGTGCCTGGCGGCATGATCGAGACCGCCGAGAACCTGCGGCGCGAGTACGGCATCAGCCGGCTCGAGCAGGATGAACTCGCCGTCGCTTCGCACACCCGGGCCGTGGCCGCTCAGCAGGCCGGGATCCTGGCCGAGGAGATCGTGCCGGTCTCCGTGCCGAACCGCTCCGGTGACCAGGTCATCGACACCGACGAACACCCCCGCGCCGACACCACCGTCGAATCACTGTCCAAGCTGCGCCCGATCATGGGCAAGCAGGATCCCGACGCCACCGTGACCGCCGGCAATGCCAGTGGTCAGAACGATGCCGCGTCGCTGTGCATCGTGACCACCCTCGAGAAGGCGGCCGAACTCGGGCTGACCCCGCTCGTCAAGCTGGTGTCGTGGGGTGTTGCCGGCGTCGAGCCCAAGGTGATGGGCATCGGGCCGGTCCCGGCCACCGATAAAGCGCTCACCAGGGCCGGACTCACGCTCTCCGACATCGATCTCATCGAACTCAACGAGGCGTTCGCCGCACAGGCCCTCGCCGTGATGCGCGAATGGAAATTCACCGCAGACGATCACCAGCGCACCAACGTCCACGGTTCGGGCATCTCGCTCGGCCACCCCGTCGGTGCGACCGGTGGCCGGATGCTGGCGACCCTGGCCCGCGAGATGCAACGCCGCGACGCCCGGTATGGCCTCGAGACCATGTGCATCGGCGGTGGTCAGGGCCTCGCCGCAATCTTCGAGAAGGTCTGAACCGGCCTGATCACCTGATCCCGCTGTCACTGACTCCCATCGGTGGCGGCGGTGGGTCCTGGGGAGGTGCCATCGGTGGGTTTACCGGCGACCAAGTCTTCGATGCCCAACCCCCACTGCCCGAAACGGCGGTCGAACTTCTCGGCGCGCTGCCGGGCACGTTCGATCTTGTCGGGTCCGTAGTGCTTACGCGCCCAGCGTGATTGTGGGCGCCCGATACGCAGCGCGGCAATCCAGGCAAGCGGTGGGATGAAGGCGCCAACCGCTGCCGTGGAGTACTTGCCCTTCGCGACACATAGCAACAGAACAACGATGTGGATCGCGCCGAACACCAGCAGCACCAGATGACCCGGTCTGAAGCCACTTTCTCCGGTGAGCGGATTGAGTCCGAGCAGACACAGTCCGAGCACGGCCCCGGTCATCATCACCACCTGGACCGAAAGCTGGCCCTGCTCAGACCAATAGACGTCTTGCAGGTGCAGGATCAACGCGAACTCGTCGAGCACGAGCGAGGCACCGATCCCGATCATCACCGCGCTGATCTCCGCGCCCGGCGACTGCCCGTCGACGCCCACAGAAGTGAATGCGCCGGCGATGGTCAGCACGATTCCGGGGATGGCGTGGTGGATGTGGACACCACCGGACACGTTGTCGCGGAACGGCCCCCGGCCCGCGCGGATCATCCGCGTGATCACCCGGGTGACGATGAAGGTCAGGAGAAATCCCACAAACGCCAATGTCAGCGGCAGCTTTCCGGTCGAGACCAGGCTATCGAGCAGCGACATAGGGCAAAGCTACTCCCGTCGTTGGTCCGCCCGATTTAGCGCGATTCAGGCGCAGTCACCGTCCGACCTGACCTAGTGTCGCACCAGAAGAACCGATGGGTGCAAACCAGATGTGAGGAGTGTCGGCATGCGACGGACGGTGGCGGCAGTGTTTGCGGCTGGGCTCGCGGTCGGCCTATTGGCGGGTTGTTCCGACGACTCCGACGACTCGTCGACCCCGAGTCCGGCCGCATCGTCTGTGACGGACTCGACGTCACCGGCTCCGAAATCTGGGGAGGCAACTTCGAAACCCGCGGGCGGCACCAACCTTCGTGCCGACTGCGCGGGACTGTCCTCTGACGACCTGACAGAGATCTTCGACGTCGCCTTCGGTAGACCCGAACCGGCGACCGGATCCGTGAACACCTTCGACAACGTCAACTACAAGACCGTCGGATGCAGCTTTGAGACAACCGACCTGGCAACCACCGAAAACAACTCGATCGAAGTCGATCTGAACCTGTCGTTTGCCGAACAGTTCAACGACAACACCGTTCATTGCATCGAGCCGTCCGACAACGTCCACCCGGTCACACCCGTCGAGGGTGTCGGCAACCAGGCATGGTGGCAGTCCGGAGATTTCGAGAACTCGCCCGATGCCGAAGGCGAACTCACTGTGTGTGTCGACGAGGCTCTGATCGGCATCCAGATCGCGGGTCCGGCGGAACTCCGGGCGACGATGCAGGACCAGGCCGTCGAGATCGCCCGGATCGTTGTCGGCTGAGGTGGCCGAGGCGTCCTGACTCAGGCGTCGATGTAGAAGTCCAGGTCGAGGGGTTCGCTGCCACCGTATGTGGAGAGGTCGGTGACACCGGCTCCGGTGAGAACCTCGGCATCGATCAGAACCTCACCGGTGGCCGACGACGGCCGCGCCAGGATCAGGGTGGCGGCATCTGCCATCACCTCTGGCTCGCGGGCATGCATCGCTGCCTCGGGATCCGGCTGCAGATTCTTCACCGCGGCCGTCGCGATGGTCGTCTCGGGCCACAGGCAGTTGCTGGCGATGTTCTGCTCGGCGAACTCCGCGGCGAATCCGAGGGCCAGGACGGTCATGCCGTACTTCGAGAGCGTGTACGCGGGGAACTTGCCCAGCCAATACGGCGACATGTTGAGCGGCGGTGCGATGGAAAGGATCTGCGCGTTGGGCGACTTGGCCAGATGCGGCAGAGCGGCCTGGGTGAGGGAGAACATTCCACGGACGTTCACACCCTGCATGAGGTCGTAGCGCTTCAGTGGCAGGTCAGCGGTGCCGGCCTCGTTGATGACGCTGGCGTTGTGGATGAGGATGTCGATGCCGCCGAAGGTCTCGACGGCGGTGGCGACCGCACGCTGGACGTCCTCGTCGACACGTACGTCACCGACCACACCGACGACCTTTCCACCGGCGGCCTTGATCTCCTCGACCGCGGTGTGGATGGTGCCCGGCAACTTGGGATGGGGCACGTCGGTCTTGGCAAGGAGCACGATGTTGGCACCACGCTTGGCGAGCGCGAGCAGGATGGCCAGCCCGATACCGCGGCTACCGCCTGACATGAGCACGGTGCGGTTCTCGAAGGCATTGGAAGCCAACGACTCAAGCTGATTGTCCGACATTGTTCGCAAGGCCCTTCGACGTTGTGATGCGTGATTAGCTGCAGGCTATCAGAATGCCATTCTCATTTGCGAGAGGAGTCCTCTACTGGACCCGGCTTCGGCAGACTGCCAGAATTCAGATAGTCCGTAACGCGTGTTCACCGCGATGCCCAGCCCGAGTGCGGTTCCCACGCCCACCTGGACTGACAACACGCCTACGAGCGAGGTAACGATGAAGACCTACAACGTTCAGTCCGGTGACACCCTCTTTTCCATCGCGCAGCATGAGTACGGCGACGGCAACCTCTATCCTGTGATCGCACGACAGAATCACCTGGCCGATCCCAATGTCATCAATATCGGGCAGCCCCTCGAATTGCCCTACGTGACATTTCGCCACCATTTCTCGACACCCGATTCTCCTGCCACCCGGCAGGCGATCACTCAGCAGTATTACGGAACCGCAGACCCCGGCAAACAATTGATCTGGGAGATCATCAACGGGGTCGCTCAGCGTCCGATTCACGAAGGATCTTGGCTACACATTCCCGACCTGTTGAATCCTGGTCACCACACGGTGGTTACCGGCGACAACCTGCACGAACTCGCCTTCCGCTGGTACGGCGACGACCACCTTCGGCTCATGCTCGCACACGCGAACAATCTGCCGCACAACGCAACACTCGCCCTCGGGCAGGTCCTGATAAGACCCGGACTGAATCGATTTGCCCGAACGGCCGGCGACACCCTTCGATCCTTGTGCGAGGCCGAATACGGCAGTGCGAATCTGGACACGTGGATCGGCGTGGTCGCGGCGGCGAACTTCATTTCCGCCCCGGATTCATTGTTTGCCAATCAGGTTGTCTATTTCCCGAGGTGAGTTGTCGGATTGTCGCCGCCGTAACACGCCAGTACCGTCCTTTCGATAAGTCAGACAAAGCCGACAATCGAGAGGTCAAACCATGCGCTTCGCCAAACGACTATCCGTAGTGCTGGGGTCAGCACTCGCCGCCGCAGCATTGACGATTGCCGGCGCTCCGGCAGCATCGGCCGCACCCGGTGGACCCACCCTCACCTCCGCCCCGGTGTCCGTCTACCAGATCCCCGCAATCGGCGTCCAGATCAGCGGATTGGTGGTCCCGGGACCACTACTGCTGTCGGTGAACGCATGGTCGCCGTCACCCGGCCACACCGCCTTCTCTGCACCTGCCAGCCGGGAAACCTGTTCATCCAGCGCGGCCGGATCGCTCGTCCGGGTCAACTATGTGAATGTGGGCACGGGTATCGGGGGCACCGCCACGGTGAAACCGTGCCCCTACTTCCTCGACCCGACCCCCACATACACGTCCGTCTACACCGGCTCGGGTCCGATTGTGATCACTGTTTCCATCATCGGTTCCTGGGCATATCCCAACGCCGGACAACCTTCCCTTCCCGGTCTCGGGGGTTTCATAGCGCCCTGACCCGGTAGTCAGCGATTGCGCCGCCAGATCGCGCCGGAGAGCATCGTCGCAAAGCCACACCATCCGGCGTAAGGCAGCAACGCGGCGGACGCGGTTGCCGATGCCGGCACGGCACGTCGGACCAGATCGGCACTGCTGGCGGTGAGCGCCGCTGCCAGCACTGTCGCCGCTCCGGTGCGGTGTGCTTTGAAGAACACCCAGGTCCAAGCACCGTTCAAGATCAGATTCACGGCCAGCGCCTTCTCGAAGGCCGCCGCGTCGATGTGTCGTATGTCGTCGTTCAGGGCATCGATCGTGGCCGCGGAGCTGATCGCGACATCGGCGTACAGCGCCGTCCACACGATCGGGAACAACCTTGCGGGCGGTTGAAAGGGCGGCTTCGACAATCGGCGGTACCAGAACGAGTTTCTTGCGTCCTGCGCCGCAATCGAACCGACCACGGCCGTAATGGCGACCGCCCCAGAAGTTTTGACAATCGAACGCATTGCGGGCACTCCTTCGGCGTCGAATGGTCCCACCGCCCAACGTACCCGCAGACAAGACCGCGCACTACGAGATGACCTACACCAGGGGGCGGCCTAGGCGACAACGCAGTCGAACATCCCAGAGCAGCACGCGAAATATCAACTGCGACAACCACAATGGCTTGCGTCGTTCGGCGGCAACGAGGCCATCGACGTACCCGTCGAACCACTTCTGATCGGCGGCCGTCCACGGAACTCGCATTGCTTCGCGAAAGGGCGGCGGTAGATATCCGATGGTGCGCCGGTATTTGACCGGGCCATAACGCTTTTTGATCGCCGGATGCGCGTAGTCGAAGTTCGCGATACCGATGAGGAACTCACGAACCTCGTCGGAGATGGAGATCTCGGCCACCTGACGGTCCCAGTACTCCCCGAATGCCTCGCGGTTTGGTGGCCACATCTGCGCCGGCATCTGCAGCGTTGTGCCACACACTTTGCCCTGTTGGTAGAACGTGTCCCGATCTGCACCTGTCAGGGGTCCATGGACGCGCTCGTAGATGTCCTCCCAGCCGTAATACAGACAGGCCGCGACCCACAGTTGGAGGTCGACGTTCATGGCGTCGTATTCGACAGGACTGGTCTCATCCGATCGGACCTGCACGTGCTGACGGTTGACCGCTTGCCGAAAGCGCTTGCGGTCGTTGGCATTGCCGAATACCGCCACTGCCAGATACGACCCAGTGGTGCGCGCCCGCTTGATCGGATGCCGGTCGAGCCGCCCGTTCTCGACCTTGCTGCGCGCAACGCCGTAACCGACTGCCGGATTGGCCAATTGCATGATCACATTGGCCGTGCTCATCGTCTGCCCCATCGACAACAGTGACTTCGCAAAGAAGCTGCTGTCGATGGCGTCCATCTCGTCACGAGACATATGCCGTTCACTCGTACCCATGCACCCTCCTTATCTGACTACGGATGTTATCAGAATAGCGAGTTGACCGGGATCCGCGTGAAAAGGAGGCGGGATCAAGCGCGAGGTGGATCGGGTTCCAATCGGCGCTCGAGACCCGCGATGATCACAGCCAGGTCGAACTCGAGTTGACCGTCGTCCGGGCCGGCACTCTGCTGTGCATCGACCAGGTCGCGCAGCACGGGGAAGTCATCCTCCGGCGCGCCCATCAACGTGCGGGCCACGTCGGGAACGTCGGGATGGACACCGGTGTCGTCCGCGTGGAAGGTGTCCCGGCCGGTCGAGTAGGCCACCTCCGTCAGCAATAGGAGGATCCGGCCGGATTCTTCGACGCCGAACCCGGCATCGACCAGGGCTTTCAGTACCCGCTCGATCGGCTCGAGTGTTCGCACCCCGCCGGCGCCGGGCAGGCGAATGTGCATCGCTAGCGCGCCCACTGTGACCACGGCGTCGCGGGTGGCGCGGGTATACAGGCGGATGACCTCACGCCAGTCTCCCCCCGTGGGTAATTCGACCCGACCCACTTCGGATTCGAACACATCGAACGCAACCAACTCCCGCAAGCCTCTGAGATCGCTGACGTGATAGCTGAGGGCTTTCCTGTCGACGCCCAGAACATCCGCCACGGCCTGCATCGTCAGAGTGTCCAGCGGCAAAGTCCGGGCAGCTTTGACGATGCCCTCGCGGTTGATCCGCGGTGGACGTCCCCGGCGTGCAACACCGGCGACCTCATTCCCCGAGTCAGACATTGCGGACCTCCCTGGGCTTGTTAGCAGCCTAGTTCAGCAACCGACGCAACAGTTCCACCAGACAGACCACCCAGGGGTCGGCACAATGAGTCCATGACCGAAAACTGGGCCGCAGCCGACAAATACGTGAGTGACCTCTTGATCGGAGGCGACCCCGCACTGGACGCCGCCATCGCAGCCAACGCAGCGGCGGAGTTGCCGCCGATAGATGTCGCGCCCGTCCAGGGCAAGTTCCTGCACCTGCTCGCACGAGCGATCGGCGCCCGGCGTGTTCTCGAGATCGGAACGCTCGGCGGGTACAGCACCATCTGGCTGGCGCGTGCCGTCGGTGAGGGTGGCAAGGTCATCACCCTCGAGTTCGAACCGCACCACGCAGAAGTGGCCCGTGCCAACCTCGACCGCGCGACTGTGGGCGACCGCGTCGAGATCAAGGTCGGTGCCGCATTGGACACTCTGCCGACTCTGCCCGCAGATGCTCCGTTCGACCTCGTGTTCATCGACGCCGACAAGCCGAACAACAGCAACTACGTCCTGGCCGCGCTGCGAGTGTCCCGGCCGGGCACCGTGATCGTGGTGGACAACGTCGTCCGCAACGGCGGGATCGCCGACCCCACCGACGATGACGAAATGGTGAAGGCCAGTCGTGCAGTGCTCGAACTCCTGGGCACCGACTCGCGATTCGATGCCACCGCCCTGCAAACAGTGGGAATCAAGGGCTGGGACGGTTTTGCCCTTGCTCTGGTCCAGGACGTCGCCTGACGCCCGGCCGCAGTTGGTAGATGGACGTCCCACCGATGTCGGACCCCCTGCATATCGTTTCCCGGTATTCACGCGGAACGGGCCGCGATTACCAGCGAGCGGGGGGACTCATCACATGAGCCGCAAAAGTCAGCAGCACCGTGCGACACGGAAACGGAAAGAGCAGGAACGTCGGGCACGTACCTCGCGACGGACACCTGGCGAGAACACGACCGAGCGAGATACCGAACACAGCGCCTACGACCTGATCCGAGCCGGTATCGAGTTCGCCTTCGGACCGTCGAAGGATCCGATCGCACTGCGGGATGTCTTGAACCGGCTTGCACGTCTCGACGCGAACGGGCGCACGGCCCAGCACGTTTCCGATGCGGCGTTGTTCGTCGACCATTCAATGGATCGAGCTTTCAAGATCGGGTGGCAACCTGCCGAGTTGGTCCACGCCGTACGCAGAGAATTGGGCCTCGGTGTCGCGCGACTGGCGATCGCCATGATCGGCGCCCACGCGAGCCGAACGTCGGCGCGCGAGAAGGCGCCCCCGGCATGGATCGATCAGCTGCATGATCTCGGCATCTCTGCCGCCAAGCAAGACTCCACCAGTGGAGCGCTGGTTGCGTGGCGCGAAGGCGAGAGATCGAGTATTGACGAAGTATGGTTCGGGCCGCTGGCGCTGCTGGGTTACATCAGCTACTTGGCGCCGATGAAGCCTCTGATACCCGTCCCCTCCGGATGGGGGTCGGCGACCACTCCGAGCACAAGAACCGCTCACCAGCCTGAATCCAAGGCATTGCGGACGATTCGCGGTCTGCTGGCCAAAGCCGAGGCCACGTCGTTTGCCGCCGAAGCGGAAGCCTTATCCGCCAAAGCGCAGGATCTGATGACGCGCTATGCCATCGACAGTGCAGTCCTCGACGCCCGGACGCAGGCTTCTCTTGCAGATCAAGTCGCGACCCGTCGGATACTCATCGACAATCCCTATCCCGAAGCCAAAGTCGCTCTGCTGCAATCGGTTTCTCAAACGAACAGCGTGCGTGTGCTCTGGCACCAGCAGTACGGGATTGTCAGCATCGTCGGCATGCCGGTTGATCTCGACTTGTGCGACCTGCTGTTCACCTCGTTGCTGGTACAAAGCCTGCACGCGTTGACGGAGGCAGGCCGAGATCGCGATAGTCGCTCGGCGAGTTTCCGGCGCTCGTTCTTGCTCGCATACGCCGCCGGAATCGGAGAACGCCTCGCAGCAGCACGCGAACGCGCGGCCGAAGCCGCCGCGAGCCAGTACGGGAAAGAACTCGTTCCGATCATCGCCGAACGTGCCGAAGCAGTGGGAACGGTGTTCGACGAACAGTTCCCGTCCACAACACCAGTGGCCCAATCCATCACGAACAGTCGGGGTTGGACCGCCGGGCGAGTCGCCGCTGACAAAGCGGACATCACCGGAGGACGCGAGAGGATCGATCGGTGAAGCGGCACGAGGGTCGAAAATAAGACTATTCGCACTAGTCGTATTGGTGTATTTTGGATGACATGAAGACGATCACCAGTACCGAGGCCAAGACGCGCCTCAATGCTGTGCTGGCTGAGGTCGAAAAATCTGGCATCTCGGTGACGATCACGAATCACGGCCGGCCAGTAGCTGTGCTCTCCCCCGTTCAGAGCACGCCACGAACGTTCGGGCAGCTCCCACATCTGGTCATTCCGGAGTCGTTTGACGAACCGCTGCCCGAGTCCGAACTCTCGGCCTGGGACTCCAGGTTGTGACGTCGATTCTGCTCGACACCAACGCGCTCTTGTGGCTGGTCACAGCGCCGGACAGACTGCCTTCGCAGGCCCGCGAGGTCTTGTCTGACCGATCCAACGAGCTCTTCGTGTCGGCGGCGTCGGCGTGGGAGATCGCGATCAAGACCCGGATCGGCCGCTTTGATGGCGACGCACTGCTGTCGGTGTGGAACGACACCCTGGACGCCATGAGTGCCACCGATCTTCCAATCGATTCAGCGGATGCAGTCACCGCCGGTCGCCTCAATTGGGACCACAAGGATCCATTTGACCGAATGATCGTCGCGCAGGCCGCACGCCGTGGATTCACGATCGCGACCAGTGACCACCTGGTGTTCGAAGGGGCACTGGGCCCCGTGATCAACACTCGGTCGTCCACCTAGTTCAGGGGTTAATTACATAGCGGCAGAATGTAATTGGGGCTCCGGGGCGATGCTGTCGATCGCGTTCGCAGAGGAAGCTACCCGCCCCGCTCGTGGCGGGACGTCGATCTTTGACTTGGCCGCCGGTGGTGGTGATTCCCCGAAGCCGCGATCACGAGCTGGAAGGCATCCGACAGTCAGTGCCAGGAAGACAATCCAGATTCCCGCGGGCAAGAGGTCCCAGATCGCCCAGTCCTTGGACCATTCGAACCTGTTGTCCAACACATGTTGTGCGCCGGCTGCGAGTAGGCCACAGACGGCGATCACCAAGGTCGCCCACCAGCGTGCGACCCATCCCCACACCGACAGACCGGCGAGAACGGCACCTGCAGCTGCCGCGACGAACAGGTTGTTGTCGACGGACTCGAATCGCCAGCTGTCCGGTAGATGCTCCTTGCCGGTCAGATAATTGGCTGCGACCGCTACACCGAATGCAGCCGCGACCGCCAGGTAGCCCGCGAGACGGCGGTATCCGAAGCCAAAGCAGTTGCTCAACCCACGAGACGGCGGAGACGCCGTCGGCGGACGCAGTCGGTATACCCGCTGCTTCAGCCAGTACTGCCCGGCCACGATCGCAACCATGACGACCGTGAAAGTTTCCAGGCTCGTCTGAATACCGAAGTCAGGTACCGAGGGCACATACGACCCGATCAACAGGTAGGTCGCGACAGCGGAGAGGACGAATCCGATCCCGGACGACAGCAGCGCCAGCGGCCGTTGGTCGGCACATCTCGCCAGCCTTTTGAAGGTGGTGACATTGCCGTCTTCCGAGTCAGGGATGTCCTCCAACGTCTTTCGCAGACGTGTCCACCTCCGATACGCGACCACGGACCCTCCGCACATGAACGCCCCGGCGAGAATGATGATTCCGTAGAAGCCCGTCTGAACACCACGTGACGTGGTACCTGCTCCCATGAGCGTGGCGGCGGCCAGGATGGTCACCATCGCCCACACCAGGCGAAGCGGGTCAGCCACGAGCACGAGTGCGATGCCGACGAGTCTGGCGATGATCAATCCGATCCGGGTAGCGACTCCGCCGACCGACCACCGCGATTCCTTTCCGGGGAGACATGCGCGTATCGCAAGCGGTAACACCCTGGAGGCCAGTGCAAATCGGTAGCGCGGGCTGATCGCCGCGAGCGTATCGGCGCCCACTGTCGTCACGATCGAGCGTCCTGGTCCGGGTGGTGGCGCAGCGATCAGCGAGTCCTTCAGAATCGACGACTGCAGATCTGAGATCGGTTCGGAACGCGGGTCACTCCCCGATTCCGGCGTCTCGCCGGCCCGCAGGTCCTTTCGGGTGTTGTCCAGAACCTTGACGATGCCGGACGCAGCATCGAGACGGCCCCACTGCCAATCATTTTCGCGCCAGGTCCATTTGAAGAAACCCCCGAACCGCGACAGCGCGTTGCCGGCAAGTTTTGTGTCGGCGTTCATCAGACCTGCCTTGTCGGCGATGATGCCTTCCATCACCGATTTCTCCGGCAGCGTCCTCAGCCACTTGCCGAGATGTGTCGCGCACGCGGCCTCGTAGAGTTCGGGAACCTCGATCATCGGGGTCTCGTTGCTCGTGATCTCGTCGTAAGCAATGATCGATGCCGTCGACGGAATACCGGTCACTGCGAAAATCTTTCCGATTTCAACGATGCCCACGTCGAGCGGTCCGCCCGCGTATAGGTGAGGGAACACCGACTCGGTCCAAGCCTGCTTGGCCTCGCTGCTGACCGATGTGTTCCCAAGGATTGCGATCGTTGCAGCAGCGGTATCGCGTTGGATCGACTCCCGTGTGCCCTCCAGCAGATCCCACATCGCAGTCCGGAGTTCAACCTGCGGAATGCGCGGCTCCTCGGTCGCCGAATGGGTCTCGTACCACGCATCGAGCGCCACAAAGAAGTCGGCGGAAGCGCCCGAACAGACCTTTTCCAGCAGGCTCGAGGGCACGGTGAGCGTGTCCTGCGCGCTCCAGCTGCTCTTGAGTTTCGCATCCAGGCAATACCCTGCCGGATTTCGATGGGACACCCAGCGGTGCTCGATCCCAGTCGCATAAGACTCGGGCGCAATAGCGAGCACTTCGTCGACTGTTCGCAGCCGCGCCTCATTCGTCACTGCGATACAGCGATACAGAGCGCTTTTACGCTTCTTCAGGCATGGACCCAACACATCGGCCGCCGGCACACCAGAACTCGCAGCCGCCAACGCTTCCAGCGCGTGTACCCAGGCCAGCAGAACGCGGGCCGCGTCGAGCATCGCGTAGACGTCACGTTCCAAATAGGGTCCGGTGGCCTTGCCTTCATAGACCTCTGCAACCTTCGACTTCACTTCCAGCAGGTCTCCAGAATCAAGGACACCATAGTCAGCGGACACCCTCGGTGGACGGCACAGCTCCGAACCCGGGTCCGACAACACACGCGCAAACCGTCCGGCATCGACTCCGATGCGACATTGCAGATATCGGGCCGACCCGACGAGCGGGTTCGCTTCGGGCACGGAGCTCAGTAGGGCCGCGAAGGCTTCCAGTCGGCTCCGCAGTTCGAGGACCGAATCATTGTGGGCGCGAATCAATGTCAATTCGTCGCCCGCTCGCTCGGAACGTTGCTTGAGCGCCATCGACTTGCGGATGACAGGGATCCACGATGCGGCGGACCGGCGGTCCGCTCGGGTCGCCGTCGGTGCGAGATCTGCTTGCCGAACCGACGGCGGTTCTGGATCCAGGTAGATCAGCCGTCGCTCGGTGGGCTGTGATGCGGGCGCGCGCTGGATGGCACGGATCGCCCGATCGATCGGAATATTGTCGAAAATTCCTCCGTCGACAACATCAAAAGCGTATTCATCGGTGTTGTTGCCCTCACCTGCAGGACGCGCGTACGGGAAGCAACGCGCCATGTTGGTTCCCGCACTTGTCCCGTCTCCGGCATACGAGTAGACCGTTGCCGGTTCGAATGCGCCGGGAAAGGACGACGTCGAGCGGGCGGCCAGTGCCATTCGGTCCAGGGCGACGTCCACCTCGGTATCCCCGAATGCCGGAATCGTCGAGAATCGAGAATTCAATCCACCCGGACGTCGGGTGAACGAGAACCCGGCGGCGTTACCCCGGTCCGGCTGATGTCGGTCCTCGAGCAAGGTCGCAGCCAGTTCAACCGAAACATATTGCGCAACAGCTGGTTCAGGATTGAGCTTCACATCTTTGCGGTACCTCGGCGCGTCGGGGTCGAGCCGGCCAATCGTGAAAAGCGCCTCACTGATCACAGTGAGCAGGCGCTCGTCTCCACGAAGAATCGACTGCACGCCCCCACGACCGCGCCCTCGTAGGAGTTCCCAGATTCCGCCCTTCTCGATCCAGGTGTCGTGAACCACTGTGTCCATGACAACGCCTCGACTTTGGGCCAGCCCCAATAGGACTGCGTTGAGACCGCCGGCGCTCGCACCCGCGAGGATGTCGATCTCGACGTTCTCGAATTGCGTCTTGCGCAACAGGTCCGCATAAATCTTGGCCCGTTCGTATTGCTCGTCGCTCTCCGCCGCGCAGACAGGGTAACCATCGATTCCCAACGGGCTGTTGCAGGCACGCCGGAACAGATCAAGCTCTGCGACCGCACCCCCGATCCAGACTGCCAGGCTGACACCGCCTCGCATCGCCAGCGCCAGTCGAAGCGTTTTGTACTGCCCCCCTGTTGGATCAGCCATCGTTCCGCTCCATCCGATCGTTGGCTCGCGAACAGCATGCAGTTTTGTCACGACCTTCCATGCAATTGAACAACACCTGATGGCCATTCCGATAGGCGACTTACAAACGTTGCCCTTTCGGGCACTACGCAGGAGCAGATCCCTTCCCGTGCAACCAATTTGCACGATCCGTTGCCGGACACCCGAATGCGGGGAATCAAAGGTGAGTAGTCGAATACTCTATGCGGCCCGAAAACCCACCGCGACTCTGGACGTACTGCGAATCATCGGTACAGAACACAAAGTGAAAGGGGTATCAAAATGTCGATCGACAACGCCTCCGTCGCTACAGCACCGAGCCAAACCACATCGGGAAATGCGATCACGCTGCGCCATGCCGATCTGGATCCACATCGTCGACGCAACGCCTACGCCAGCGTCGCCGCGCTTGGCGCAGCGGTCTTCGGGCTGATCCTGGCCGCCCCGAATGACCCGGGTCACGTCCAGGCGATTACGGTCGCGCCCGGTCCGGGTCTCGGCACATCGGCTCAGCACGGATCCGGCTGCACTTACAAGGTCACGATCGCTGCGGTCCCAGGTGGTGGCCCGGTGCACTTCGAGGATAGTGCCCCGGCAACCTTCAGTCGGCTCTCGCCGGTGCCGGCCGACAGGACCATCGAGATCCTGTGGACACCACTAGGCCCCGGACCCCACCTGATAAACGTACTTCAGGCGGACCAAGCGAAGTCGCAGTCCGAAGCGATCGAAGTTGCGGTCGGCCACGATCTCGGATCCTCCTGTGTGGCAATGCCATTCTGAGTCAGGCGAGCACCATGTGCAGCGCCGCTGCCCCCGGTCAGTATCAGATCAGATCGAGGTCGGTTCGCAGCAGCATCACGTTGTAGTCGTCCCATCGCGACGCGGTGAAGTAGAGGTAGCGACCGTTCGATTTCGGGTGCACAAACGGGGCGTACATCCCATTGAGTTGCAGTGAACTGAACAACGTCTTGGCGTTACTCCATGGCCCCTCGGGATGTTCGGCGGTCCGGATCACGATGCGCCCCTGGAGTTCGTTGCCGTAGAGGATGATGTACCGCTGCAGGTATTCATTCCATGCCACCGACATCTCGCTGACCGGCGCTGGGACAACAGCTTTCAGATCTCCGAACTCAGTGGACCACCTATTGGAAGCGTTGTTGGTGTAGTACTCGTACTTGGTCAGGTCGAGGATGTCGGCCGGTTTGAAGCGGGCCAGCCAGGCATCGCCGAAACGGCCGTTGGGAGTCCCGAACTGGTAGATGTATCCGTCGTTGCCCGCCACATAAGCATTCATCTGGAACTTCGCGTTGTCGGGATTCACTTGCTCGACCCCGGGCACCGTGGCGTCGACGTTGACGCGCAGCGTGCTGACGTCGGTCGTCCAGGTCTGGCCGTTGTCGTGCGACACCGCGATCGCGGAGAAGTTGGTGACCCACTGGCCGGGGTCGCCCCACGACCGGACCGACATGTAGTTGATGTACTGAACGCCGCCGATCGAGATCGCAGTGGTGGGGATATCGGTGACCTCGACGTAGGGGACATCGAGAGCATCGATCATTTGCTGCGAATAGAAGGGCTTTGCGGCGGTCACGATCGATCCCGAGCCACTGTCACCGGGGATAGCTGTGGGCACGGTGATTCCGTCGGAAAGGTCGTTGTCATCGGACCGCAGGAGTACGTTGTTCCGCCATTCCTGATCACTTACGTTGCAGTCGCCAAATGTGTCACCGAAGGCCATCAGGGTTTGGCCAGAGCCGTTGTCCCAGCTGATCCCCAGATCGGTACCCGAGATACTGAAGCGGGCGAGGGTGTTGTTCTGACTGGCCGGCCCGGTGACCCAGGAAACGGTTTTGGTATTCCCGCCGATGATTATCGGCAGCGGACCCTGCTTTCCCTCTCGGTTGCCACCGCTGGAGCTCCCCGGACCGCTGCTACCGAAGCCGCTGCTACCAGAACTGCCGGAACTACCGGAACTGCCCTCACCGCTGCTACCAGAGCTACCGGAACTACCGGAACTACCGAGCAGGCTCGACCCGCTGCCGTTGTCGCAGGGCGCAGCGGCGGCCGGTGCGGAGACAACGACCAGTCCGGTCGCGGCCAAAGCGAGCACTGTTGCCCCGATCGTTGCAGAACGAAAGGCGTGCATTTGGCTCCTTCGACGAACATTCCTGTGTGACCCCTGTGGCTATTGTGACTGATGGGGCTAGGGTTCGATCGACGGTCACGTCTCGACTACACAACGATTCAGGCACCTGCCCGGGTGCTCACGCACTGAGAATTCCTACCGGAGCAAACCAGGACACCGCCATGACCTTCACAGACGAAGAAGTCGCCTACCTACGCTCGCAACCGCTGGCACGCATCGCAACCGTCGACTCCGACGGTCAACCCGACGTCGTACCAGTCGGATTCGAATACGACGGAACACACATCAACATCGGCGGCTTCGCGCCCGACAAGATCCGGCGGCACCACAACGTTCAAGATGGCCACAGCAAGATAGCGCTCGTCGCCCGTATCTGCATGTCACACCAGAAATTTCATGGACCTGGAACCTCGCCGGTGAACCACTCAGCTTCTCGGTTCCCCCAGATCCGCCACGCAAAACCGTGCACCACTGAGCGGCCACAAGCATTGGGCCACAGTCACCAAAACGGCTGCAGCGGTGCTGGATCTCCCCACCCTCGTCACCTACAGCGCACCGCCCGATCCCCCAATTCCGCGACGCTCTCCAACTCGGCCACCACGAACGATCAGCCCAACGACACCCCCACAGAGAAGTCGGACCAACGCTGAGACCTTGTGATAACCGCCAGAGGCGCGCCAGCACTGAAACGAAGATACGCACTTTGTATCATTGACGCAACCTAGGTGCTTCTACCCGAGATGGATCGCAACAACTACATGCTCGAACGTAGACTCCGCACGACGTCGGCCGCGCGCGTGAGCTGGCTGATGTCGGAGCTGGTCGGGATCAGGTGAACCTCGTCGGTGCCGGCGGCCGCAAACTTCTGAAGCACCTCGGCCAACTCGTCTTCGCTGCCCGAAAAGCCGGTGGTGGGAGCTATGGCGTCGACGAACTCGGATGGGATCCAGTTCATGTAGCGGCGAAGGTGTTCGTGGATCTGCGCGCGGGCCGGCTCCGGATCGCCGAGTGCGAACCAGAACGAGGTCGCCAGATGCGGTGGCTTCTTGCCGGCCTCGGCCCATGATGTTGTGGCGATGTCGAACAGCTCTCGCTGCTTGCCGACGTCGAGATCGAGGGTGGTACCGGCCAATCCATCGGCCCAATGTGCTGCGCTACGAACGGTTTTGGGACCGATGGTGCCGACCAGTAGCTCAGGCCCACCTTCCTGGACCGGCATTGGCCCGACCGGAAGTACGGAGTCACTGACGCGCTCACCGGCCCAGACGCGTTTCATCACCGCCACCCGCTCGGCCATCCCGCGCATGGTTTGGGTCTTGGTATCGGCACCCACCGATCGATAGTCCTCGTGCCGCCCACCGACACCGATACCGACCGTCAGTCGGCCATCGCAGAGCATGTCGCCGGTCGCGAGTGCCTTTGCCAGCATCACCGGATCGTGCAACTGCGGGACGATCACGGTCGTCACCAAACGCACTCGCTGCGTCCACGCGGCCATGGCACCGAGGAGCGTGAGGCTGTCCGGATTGTCGAAAGCTATTCGCTCGCCCCAGCAGAGTGACGAAAATGGTCCGTCATCAATGTGTTCCGCCCAGGATCTGAGAACTGCGCTATCAAGGTCCGGTTCCATCACCGGCATCGTCATTCCCACCTGCACGGCTAAGATCCTGCCCCACGGTGCCTGTCGGGGAGGACTATCGCCGAAATCGACGATTCGACGCAAGGACGGGAAGCGCTTTCCCAAGCGCCATCAACAATCTAGGACCTTGTCGATCCGGCTGAGCACCGTGTCGAGGTTGTCTGGTGTGGTGGCGAAATTGAGCCTGGCGTAGGAACTGGTGTCGAGGTCAGTGAGTTGCGTAAAGTCTTCACCCGGGCTCAGCTGCACTCTGCCCTTCTCGAGGATGATCCCGGCCGGGTCGCGTCCGATGGTCGTCTCGGAGAAGTCGAGCCAACTCAGATACGTTGCTTCGGGCTCTACGTACCCGATCTCCGGGTGTGTTTGTGCCCAGTCCGTGATGCGCCGGCGATTGCGTTCCAAGACCTCCATGGTTCGCCTTTGCCAGGCCGCGCTCTCACGCCATGCTGCGACTGTGGCGAGCCTGCTCATGATGCTGGGGGTACCAAAGAAGTCCAACGGTGCCCGGTCGAGCGCATCAGCCACCGCACTGTGTCCGATATGCGCTACCGCGCAGCGGATTCCGGCGAGATTGAAAGCTTTGGTGGCCGACGTTGCCGTGATGACGAGGTCTGCCACCCCGGAATCCAGCGAAGCAAACGGAATGTGCCGGCGACCATCAAACGTGAGGTCGGCGTGAATCTCGTCGCTGAGAACCGGAACATTGTGGCTCACTGCAAGATCGGCGAGCGCTGTGAGCTCGTCGCGGCGGAAGATCTTTCCGGTTGGGTTGTGGGGATTGACGAGAATGAACAGACCCGGTCGTTCGTCCCGGAAGATCTGGCGGTGCCGCTCGATGTCGATGGACCATCCGTTGTCGTCGCGGTCGAGTGGCAGCGGAATGATCCGTCGTCCGGCTCGTTCGATGGCCGCGAGGAACGGTGGGTAGGTGGGAACATGCAGTGCGACCGCATCTCCCGGCTGGGTTGCGTATTCGATCACGACCTGAAGGATCTGGATCAGGTCGCTGAATACTCGGGTGTCTCCGGTTTCGGGCTCCCAGCCGTACTGGTCGCGCATCCGGTCGGAAAACGCCTGTACCACCGGATCAACTGCGCGCCAGAAGGGGTATCCGAGATCGCCGCGGCGCAGAGTGCATTCGATCTTGTTCTTGACCTGCTCGGGGACCCCCAAGTCCATGTCGGCGACCCATGCGGGAATGACATCGTCGTCGACGGCGGTCCATTTCGCGCCGTGACCGTCTCGTAGACGGGCGGGATCAGGGAAGGGTGTACGGGTTTCGGTCATCGGCTCGTCGCCGGATCTGGTTGCGCGGCGGTGATCAAGACGTCACGTAGTGTCTCCATCTGACCGTGGTGTTGCGCGAGCTCCTCGAAGACGTGCTGCAGCGCAGCACCCTGGGTCAGATTCCCCGGTGGCCCGAGATACTCCCGCGGTGGTTCGCTCAGGAGTGCGGCCTCCGGTTCTGCCGCGGCAACGTCGCGGTGCAACTGTGCCTTCGCGACCCGGGTTCGTTCGATCAGTTCGTCGACGCTGCCCGTCGCGTGAAACTCTGAGTCACGGTCGCGGTCGACCGTCCTACCTCGGACGAATCCTCCTGCCCACGTTTCCATTACAGCCAAGCAGTGATGGAGCAAGGTATATGGGGTGTTCGCGCCTGGGTAGGCGCTCCGGTTGGCCCGCTCGTCACCCAACTCACCGACCACCGTCACCATCCCGGACAGGGCCCGGTCGGTGTAGAACATGAACTCTTCGCGGCTCAGCATCATTCTCCTCGTCGTCACTACCTTAACTGGTGACGGAGTTTGCCCTATCGATGGTCACCAGTCAAGATGGTGACGTGGGATATGTCTTTGTCAGTGGAAACTTGGCGCTCGACCTTGCGGGCACGCGCAAGTGGCGTCGCAGCGAGCACGAGGAGCTGCTTCATAACCCCTCTGACCTGGCAGCTTGGTGTGGCGAGTCAGGTCAGCTACCGAAGCGTCTACAGGTCGACGACCGTTCGTTTCATCGTGCCCTAGAACTCCGTGAGGCGATCTACGACCTCGCCGTGGCCAGGATGGCGGATGCGACGTTTCCGGTCGCAGACCTCGAGACAGTCAACGGGTTGGCAGCTGGACCTGCAGTGGGGGTCGAGCTGACCAGTACCGGTGTCGTGCGGGCCGGTGATATCGACAGTGCTCTCGCGGAGATTGCGCGATCGGCTGTCCTCGTGCTGTCGGATGCCGACGCTCCCATCAAGGAGTGCGGTCGCCCCAGTTGCACCCGCATCTACCTGGACCGTTCGCGCGGCGCCCGGCGCACTTGGTGCGGCATGGACGAATGCGGAAATCGTGTCAAAGCTGCGGCCTATCGGGCGCGCAAGCGCGCGGACAAGGATTCCTGAGCCGAAATAAGCTCGGCGGCAACAGGGTTCGAGGGTGCCTATCTGGCAGGCAAGTTTTACGCTCCCGAAACATCACCCCCTTGACAGGTGACGAGCCGTGTCGGACTCTCTTAGAGTCACCTACTCAACTGGTGACGATCCCTCTAATGGAAGGCGCCGGCCTTGGTTTCCGCCACCTCGCACAGCACATCAACTCCCTCCATCACGTCCGGGGAGGTGGCAGCACGACTCGAACGTCTACCGTGGACCCGATATCAGCGCGGCCTGTTCCTCGTGATCGCCACCGCATGGCTATTCGATTCAATCGACCTGGGAGCGTTGACCTTTCTCCTCGCTCCGATCAGCGCGGACCTGGGATTGACAGCGACCGAGGCCGGCCTCCTCGGCAGCGCCACCTTTGCCGGGATGTTCATCGGGGCCATCGGAGCCGGAACGCTCGCGGACCGCTTCGGGCGCTTGCAGGTCTTCAAATACAGCATCATCGTCTGGGGTGTCGCGAGCCTTCTGTTGGCCTTCTCCTGGGATTTCTCCAGCATGGCCTCGTTCCGGTTCCTCCTCGGCATCGGCATGGGTGCGGAGTTCCCGGTCGCAGCAGCGTTGCTGTCCGAGTTTGTGCCCTCGGCCAAACGTGGACGGTATGTGGCACTCATGGAAGGTGCCTGGCCGATCGGCTTCATTCTGGCCGGCTGCGCGTCATACCTGTTGCTGGCCAACTCCATTGGATGGCGCGGCTTCTTCATCATCCAAGCTTGCCTTGCCGTGGTCGCCCTGGTTGCACGCCGGAACCTACCGGAGTCACCTCGCTGGCAGGTGTCGCGCGAACGGCACAACGACGCCATCGCCACGCTTGAACGACTCGAGCGCAACACCGAACGCGCTTACGGGCAACCACTTCCAGCCCCGGAGCTCAGCCTCGGCGCCGAGGTGGTCACGGACGAGCACGACGGACTGCGAACACTGTTCTCGCGTCAGTATCGGACCAGAACCCTCGCCAGCTGGGCGATGTGGTTCTGTCTCCTCGGCGGCTACTACGGCCTGACCACATGGCTCGGAAAGCTGCTCACAGATGCGGGTTTCGACATCGTCAAGTCCGTCGGATTCATCATCGCGATGGCGTTGTGGGGCATCCCCGGATTCATCAGTGCCGCTTATCTGATCGAGGTCATCGGCCGGAAGTTCTGCTTGGTCGGATTCGCTCTGGCAGCTGCCGTGGCGGCGTTCGCGTACGGCAACGCCTCCGGGGTGACCGAACTCATCATCGCGGGCTCGTTCCTGCAGTTCTTCTTCTTCGGGATGTTCTCCTCGATCTTCGCCTTCACACCAGAACTGTTTCCCACCCGCGCTCGCGCCATCGGGATGGGAAGTTCGACGGCAGCGGGACGACTCGGCTCGATCTTCGGTCCCGTTGTAGTGCCACTCGTGATCACCGCATACGGGCCAAGCGTCGTATTCGCCTCGAGCGCAGTCTTGTTCGTGACCGGTTCCTTGATTGCGCTGATCTTTCTCCCCGAGACACGCAGCACAGTTTTAGAAGACATCTCCACCTGAGACGGTGGCGTTGCAGAGATGTCGGCCCTTGGTCGATGCCAAATAATGTAAATCCCCAACGAAATTCGCGCCGCTTGCCGACATGTGCGCCGTAGCATGCAACAGGCGCGTACGTCCGCAAGCGGCGCGAATTTTGTTCCGTTGTTAGCCGCGCGCCATGTCGACGAATTTGCTGAGGTGCAGCTGATGGGCGACCGTGATGGTGGCGGTCGGACCGTTACGGTGTTTGCCCACAATGATATCCGCCTCACCGGCGCGTGGATCGTCGCGTTCGAAGGCATCGGGGCGGTGCAGCAGGATGACCATGTCGGCGTCCTGCTCCAGTGATCCCGATTCACGAAGGTCGGACACCTGGGGGCGTTTGTCGGTACGTTGCTCGGGACCACGGTTCAGCTGACTGATCGCGACCACCGGAACTTCGATCTCTTTCGCCAAAAGCTTGATGCTGCGCGAGAATTCAGAGACCTCTTGCTGACGGGACTCCACCTTCTTGCCCGATGACATCAGCTGCATGTAGTCGATCACGACAAGCTTGAGATCGTGCTTCTGCTTCATCCGCCTTGCCTTGGCACGGATTTCCATCATCGTGAGGTTGGGTGAGTCGTCGATGAACAGTGGCGCCTCGGAGATTTCACCCATCCGCCGCGCCAGTCGCGTCCAGTCGTCGTCGCTCATCCGGCCGGCGCGCATGTCACCGAGTTTGATCTTCGCCTCGGCGGAGAGCAACCGCATGACGATCTCGGTTTTGCTCATTTCCAGCGAGAACATGGCACTGGCCATGCCGTGCTTGATCGAGCAGGACCGCAGAAAGTCCATCGCAAGTGTCGACTTACCGACACCGGGGCGTGCCGCGACGATGATCATCTGGCCGGGATGAAGTCCGTTGGTGAGTTCGTCGAGATCGTGAAAGCCCGTCGGCACACCCCGGGAGAGCCCACCCGTTGAGGCGATGGAGTCGATCTCGTCCATCGTCGGCTGCAGCAACTCTTCCAGTGGCACATAATCTTCGGTGGTCCGGCGCTCGGTGACCTCATAGATCTCGGCCTGCGCACGGTCGACCACTTCGGCCACATCCTGACCGTCTGCACCGGCGTAACCGAACTGCACGATGCGGGTACCGGCCTCGACGAGCCGCCGCAGGATCGACTTCTCGGCGACGATTTCGGCGTAGTAACCCGCGTTGGCTGCGGTCGGAACCGTGGAGATCAGCGTGTGCAGGTACGGCGCACCGCCCACTCGACGCAGTTCACCCATCCGGTCGAGCTGGCCGGCCACGGTGACAGCGTCGGCCGGCTCGCCTTTGCCGTACAGGTCGAGGATGGCGTCGTACACGGCCTGGTGCGCGGGCTTGTAGAAGTCGCCCGGGCGCAGCTTCTCGAGAACGTCGGCGATGGCGTCTTTCGAGAGCATCATTCCGCCCAGGACGGATTGCTCTGCAGCCATGTCCTGCGGAGGTTGACGACCAAAATCCTCGCTCGGGGGTGCCTGATCCCTAGGTTCGGCATGTCCGCGGTCATCAACGACGGCCAAGACGCCACCCTTCGCTAGTTTGTTCGGTTCAAGTCTCGCAGGCCTGTCCGACAGGACGGAGCAGCCATGCCGGAGTCGACTTGATTCGACACGCTCCGGCAGACACTAAGGGTTGGTGACGATCCGGCCAAACGGGCCTGTGCACCATCCTGTTGACCAGCTGTGGACCGTCCGACACATCTTGTTAGCGCCCTGTGTGCAACTTGTGGATAACGCAAGTCGCAACCAACAACGCCGCAGGTCACATGGTGTTTAGAAAATTTAGTTACTGTGGATAGCGTTCTTGCGGCGTGTCCCGAGATGTCTGATTTCGGGCGTGTTCGGTTTGACTCACGATGAATTGCAGGGATCGCCGAGCTTTCGGAACTTCAAACACCCCGGAAGTTAGTTTTGGTGGCAAACCTGATCGCCGGGATCGTTTTCGTAAGGACCCCGAACCTGCCACACGATCGCATGCAAAGTGATGCAATGATGTGTTCACAGCATCGATTGCGGGGAGGCGTTCATGCGAAGAATATTTGGAATGATCGCTGCGGTGGCCGCGATGGCGGCATTGCTGACAACGGGCTCGGTGGCCTCGGCGGCACCCGCCCCCGACTATCACCAAGTGCCGGACCTGTCCGGTTACTCGGCGGTCGATCCGGCACCCTACCGCTCCCCCGATTACGCCGACAACGGACGCACCTTCTTCGTCACCCCGAGCGGCCGCACCTGCGCACTGGGCCCCGGCCGCGGCTACAACGGCTGCAGCGGACATCCGCAGACCGCGCCCCCGGGGAAGGCCGGCGCGGCAATCTCAGGCGGGCAAAACGGGCCCTACTGGATCCCGTCCAACACCAGTTACCGGACCACACCAAAGGGATGGTTCAGCGCCCCGCTCCTCGACATCGGACAATCCATCACCGTCGACGAATCAACATGTGCGGTCAGCCACGACGGGGTGACCTGTGTTGCCGGTCCGCGTGCGTTCACCCTCACCGCGTTCTGGTTCAAGTTCGTCTATCCTGCCGGCGACCAGTACCACGACGCGAACTCCGACCCGAAGTTCTTACCTGCCGACCAGCGTTGACAACTGGTTCTCGAAAACCTTTGCACGCCCGCCCACCTCGCGTCGATTCACTTGTCGCCACCGAGTGCTGCCGAATAGGTCTGCATCGCACCGCACATCGCCTCGAAAACGCGATGCGCGGCTTCGAGGTCGGCGTCGGGTAGGTCCGCGATCGCGTCGCGCATATGCGCACCCAGCGGTGCAAAGAATGCCCCCGCAACGGCCATCCCGTGATCGTCGTAGTGCAACATCACTTTTCGGCGGTCGCCGGCGTGCGGAGCCCGCCTGATGTGATTGCTCGCGATCAGTCGCTCCACCAGATGCGTCACCGCACCGCCGGTCACCTGCATCCGGTGGCCCAGCGCACCCGCGGTCAACGGTTCACCCTGCGAGTCGGCGACCATCACGTACAAGAGCGCACGAAAATCGTTCGCGGTGAGGTTGTTCCGCTGCGCGAACACTCGCGTGATCTGATCCGATTCGGCATTGAGTTGTCGCAGGTCGGCGGACATCTGTGCCTCCAGCGCCCCGCGCGGATCCTCTGCGTGCGGTTCGTCGGGCACTGGAGTTCCTCCTTCGGCCGCCAACGAGGCGACACCAATAGTTTAGTTGCTCAATATTTGAACATGTGAGACGGTTTTGCAATGGTGACCACTAACCCCATCGATTCTCGCACCCCGTGGGACCGGTTTGCCGCGGTTGTTACCGGGCGTCGGTCGTGGTTGGTTGCATTGGTCATCTTGATCCTCGCCGGCAGCGCGATGGGCTTGATCGGCAACAACGACTCCGAGGGCAAAGCGCCCCAGTCTCTACCCGCATCTGCTGATTCGGCGCAGGTCAAGGACATTCTCGAAGAGTTCCCCGACGCCGACGTCGCCCCTGCGGTGTTGGTGGTCGAACGCGTCGACGGTGCACCCCTGACCCCGGCTGATCAGCAGTCCGTGGCAGCCGCCCGGGAACAAATGCTTGCCGTTGATCGATCCGTTCCCGCGGGTACACCGGCCGGCCCGCCGGTCATCATGTCCCCCGACGGCAAAGCCGCGATCTCGATCGTCCCCGTCAACACCGACCTCAGTGGCTTCGAACTCACCGACCTCATCGACGAACTCCGCAGTGCCGCCGACGACGGACTGCCTGCCGACCTCAAGACCTACGTCACCGGAGGCCCCGCATTCGGCGCCGACACCGCCAATGCGTTCTCAGGCGCCAACACCACGTTGCTCGCCGTGACCGCGCTGGTGGTCGCGATCCTGCTCATCGTGACGTACCGGTCACCGACCCTGTGGCTGATCCCGCTGCTCGTCATCGCGTTTGCCGACCGCGTGGCCAACTCGATCGGTATCTGGCTGGCCGACCTCACCGACTTGTCGTTCGACGGATCCACCGCCGGTATCACCAGTGTTCTGGTCTTCGGCGCCGGAACCAACTACGCATTGTTGCTGATCTCTCGGTACCGGGAAGAACTCCGCGCCGAACCCGACCATCGGATCGCACTCCGGCATGCGGTGCGTCACGCCGGCCCGGCGATCCTGGCATCCAACGCCACCGTCGTCCTGGCATTGCTGACACTGCTGTTCGCCGTCCTGCCGAGCACCCGCAGCCTCGGCGTGCTGGCCGCCGCCGGTCTGGTGGTTGCGGTGCTGTTCGCCCTCGTGGTCCTGCCACCTCTGCTGGCACTCTTCGGAACTCGCGTGTTCTGGCCGTTTGTACCCAAGGTCGGTGACCCGGTTCCCACCGAGGGTGGTGTGTGGTTCCGGATCGCCGGTGGTGTCTCACGACATCCGATTCGCGTGTTGGGCATTTCCCTCACCGTTCTCATCGCCTGCGCGCTCGGCCTGGCCGGCGCCGACATCGGGCTGTCCCAGACCGAACAGTTCCGCGTGAGCTCCGACTCGGTGGACGGTTACGACGTGCTCGCCGAACACTTTCCACCCGGCCAGGCCGATCCGACCACTGTTGTCGCGAAAACTGCGACAGCAGAACAGGTTCAGGTGGCCATCGACAACACCGACGGTGTGGTGTCGGGTACCGAGAACGGACAGTCCGACACCGGATGGACCCAATGGTCAGTTGTGATCGACGCCGCTCCGGGCTCCCAGCAGGCCTTCGACATCATCGAAGGCCTGCGCAGCGCGACCGCCGATGTGCCGGACTCCGAAGCACTGGTCGGCGGGTCCGACGCCGAGGCGCTGGACACCCAAAATGCCGCCACGACAGACCGATTCGTGATCATCCCGCTGATCCTCGCCGTCGTGTTCATCATTCTGATCGTGTTTCTTCGAGCTCTGGTTGCACCGGTGGTCTTGGTGGCCACCACGGTCCTGAGCACTCTCGCCGCGATCGGCGTGGGCAGCCTCATCAGCGAACACATCTTCGGCTTTCCGGCCCTCGACGACAACGTGCCGCTCTACGCCTTCCTGTTCCTGGTGGCATTGGGCATCGACTACACCATGTTCCTGGTGATCCGGGCGCGCGAGGAGACCCCCGGCCACGGGACCCGCAACGCGATCGTCCGCGCCGTGGCCTCGACCGGAGCTGTGATCACCAGTGCCGGAATCGTTTTGGCTGCCGTCTTCTGTGTCCTGGGCATCCTCCCGCTGATCACCCTCACCCAGCTCGGCATCATCGTCGGAATCGGCATATTGCTCGACACCTTCCTGGTACGTACCGTGGTGATCCCGGCGATCTTCAGTCTGATCGGGCCACGCATCTGGTGGCCCGGCAACGTGGATACACAAGCGCGTCCACACTCACAGTTGGAACCGCTCTCGAATTAGGAGACGACGATATGGCGTTCTCATCTCGACGAATCAGTCAGCTGGTCACCGGAGGTCTGGCGGTGGTGTTTGCACTCGCTTGTGCCGCACCGGCATCCGCCGACATCAGCTCCACCCCTCCGCCGTTGAAACCCGTGGCGAAACTCGACACACAGCGCTACCTCGGTGACTGGAATCAGATTGCCGCAGTTCCACAGCCGTTCAATCTCATCTGCGCCCGCGATACGCAGGCCAACTACCAACTGATCGACGAGTCGAACATCCGGGTCGAGAACACGTGTACCACCTGGACCGGCGGCGACAACCGGATCGTCGGTAATGCTCGAGTCAACGACACCGTCACCGGCGCGCAGCTGCACGTCAGTTTCCCCGGTGTCCCGTCACAGGAATCCAAGAGCGGCCCGACCAATTACGTTGTCTCCCATATCGCCGATGACTACTCATGGGCCTTTGTCGGCGACCCGTCGCGCTCGTCGGGGTTTGTGCTGTCCCGCGATCCGGGGGTCAGCGCCAGTCGGTGGAAGGAAATCCGCAAGGTCGCCGAGGACGACGGCTACAACGCCTGCCTGATCCTCACCTCACCGACAACCGGCGGCTTCGGCGAGATCCGGCCCCTCTGCACGGTCTGATCCCTGACGGCTCACCCGTCTTGCCTCTCGCCCACTCGTTTTCGCACGGACCAACCACAATTGTGGCTGGATAACGCAAAAACGGGTGGGCGGCGGGCGAGGGCGGCCCCAACTACAAAAGACCCCCGACCAATGGGCCGGGGGTCTTTCTCGTAAAGCGGTGACTACTCGGCAGCTGCCACGGTCAGGTCGAACTTCGCAACGATGTCGTTGTGAAGGCTGACCACGACCGGGTACTTACCGGTGGCCTTGATGTGCCCCTTGGGCAGGTTGATGCTCCGCTTGTCGAGCGCCGGTCCACCGGCGGTCTTGATCGCGCCGACAACATCGTTGACGGTCACAGAACCGAACAGCTTGCCGGAATCGTGGGTCTTGACACCCAGCTTGACCTCGGCGAGCCCTTCGATGGCCTGCTTGATCTCGTTGGCGTGCTCGACACCGCGAACTTCGCGAGCCGCACGTGAACGACGGATGCCTTCGACCTGCTTCTCTGCGCCGCGGGTGGCAGTGATCGCCAGTCCACGCGGGAGCAGGAAGTTACGGCCGTAGCCGTCCTTGACCTCGACGGTGTCGCCGGGGACGCCCAGGTTCTCAACCTCTGCGGTGAGGATCAGTTTCATGTTCTTGGTCCTTTCCGCTTATCGAGAGGTGGAGGTGAAGGGCAGCAAGGCAACCTCGCGCGAGTTCTTCACCGCGATGGCCACGTCACGCTGATGCTGGACGCAGTTACCGGTGACCCGACGCGAGCGGATCTTGCCACGATCCGACAGGAAACGACGCAGCAGCGCGGTGTCCTTGTAGTCGATCAGGAGGTTCTTCTCTTTGCAGAAGGTGCAGGCCTTGGCCTTGACAACCTTTTCTGCGCCACGGACCTTCCGTCCGCCTTTAGCTTTTCCAGCCATGTGTACTTACTCCAAAAGGTTCAGACGTCTCGGGGTTGATCCCGATGGCGTCTGGAAATGTTCGTCAGAACGGTGGTTCGTCGTCCCCGCCACCAAACGATCCACTCGCGGGAGCACTGCCCCACGGATCGTCGTTCGATGCAGCTGCAGCCTGACCGCCGCCTCCGCCGCCACGGTTTCCACCGCCGCCGCTGGATGCGAAGTTGCCACCGCCACCTGCGCCGCCGCCTCCGCGCGAGGCCCGATTGACCTTCGCGGTGGCGTAGCGCAGTGAGGGACCGATCTCGTCGACCTCTAGTTCCACCACTGTGCGCTTCTCGCCCTCACGGGTTTCGTACGACCGCTGCTTGAGCCGGCCGGACACGATCACCCGCGAGCCCTTGGTGAGAGATTCGGCAACATTCTCCGCGGCATCGCGCCAGATGTTGCACCGCATGAACAGTGCTTCGCCGTCTTTCCAATCATTGGACTGCCGATCGAACGTCCGCGGCGTCGAAGCCACGGTGAAGTTCGCGACAGCCGCACCGGACGGTGTGAACCGGAGTTCCGGATCGGCTGTCAGGTTTCCAACGACGGTGATGACGGTATCGCCTGCCATGTGTATCTCCCGAGTTCAGTTGCGGTTGCGCAGTGGTTTGGGGTCGATGTGCACCGAGCGAGCCCCCTTGGAAAGGAAGCCTAGAGCCCGGTACCGACACGCACTAGGACGTTCATGGAGAACGTTCGGTTCTCCGTGAACAACCAGATAGCTACTTGGCTACCTTCGGCGGCTTGGCCGCAGCCTTGGCAGCGAACTTGGCAGCGATCTTCGCCCGTCGCACCTTGGCACGCTCGTCCACGCGCATCACCTTGGTGCGGAGCACCGACTCGTTCAGCTTGAGCTGGCGATCGAGCTCGGAGACCGTCGCCGGTTCCGCGTTCAGATCGACAACTGCGTAGATGCCCTCGGTGTGCTTGAGGATTTCGTAAGCAAGACGACGCTTGCCCCAGACATCCACACCTGCAACATTTCCGCCATCTTGGCGAATCACATTGAGGAAAGTATCCAACGATGGAGCAACTGTTCGCTCATCCAGGTTGGGGTCAAGAATGACCATCAATTCGTAATGACGCATAAGACCTCATCACCTCCTATGGACTAGGTAGGCCACGGACGTTCCGTGGCAGGAGGGTCGCCTGCGTCGGCAACCGGCCCAGACTACCCCACGCGACCCTGACCAGCGAAATCCCCCAAACGGGCCATCGAAAACTGCACCACCGGTTAGCTTCTGCTGATGAGCACCCCGACTGTGATCGCGGTCACCGACGATCTGACGACCGGCTGGCTGACCGGAGCGATCGGCGCCGGCACGGTCGCGTCGTTCCAGACCGCCGCGATCGGGACCGGGCAGATGAGCGAAAGCCACCGCGTCACACTCAGATACGGCGACGGCACCGGGCCGGACACCGTGGTGCTGAAGATCGCGGCGTCCGACGAGACCAGCCGGTCGACCGGTGTCTCGCTCGGGCTGTACGAACGAGAGGTGCGTTTCTACTCCGACATCGCCCCCACCATCGGAGACGGCGCACTCGCCCGGTGCCACCACGCGAGCCACGAACCCGAATCCGGAACGTTCGCCCTGGTGCTCGAGGACGCCGGACCCGCGGAGGTCGGCAACGACATCGCCGGTGCCACCCTCGACCAGGCCGTCCTCGCGATCCGGGCCCTGGCACGTATCCAGTCCGCCGTCGTCGGCAGCGATCACCTCGCCGCCACCGACTGGCTCAACCGCGAACCTCCCATCAACCAGGTACTGCTCGCCTCGCTCTTCCCCGCGTTTGTCGAGCGGTACCGCGATCGGCTCGACCCACGTCATATCGAATTGGCACAGAGGATGGTCGACAGCTGGGACCGGTACCTCGCCGAGGAACTCGAGCAGCCACATCAGAGCCTGGTCCACGGAGACTTCCGGCTCGACAACCTGCTCTTCGGACAACCCGGTGCCGCCCGCCCGGTGACGGTCGTCGATTGGCAGACCGTCACGTGGGGCCCGGCGACCAACGACCTGGCCTACTTTCTCGGCGCCTCGCTGCCCACCGAGCTGCGTCGGGCGCACTTCGACGAGCTGCTGCGGACATACTTCGACGAACTCGGCGGACGTGGGCCGGCCACCGTCGACGAGGTTCGCGAAGGCGTGCGGCGGCACACCTTCCTCGGAATCCTGATGACCATCGTCCCGTCGGTGCTGGTGGAGCAGACCGAGCGTGGTGACGAGATGTTCATGACGATGTTCGCGCGACATTGCGAGCTGGCCATCGACCTCGCCTCCGCCGCAATCCTGCCCGCGCCGGCCACCGTCGAGTCGCTTGCACCCGAACCGTCCGACGAGTTCGCCCACGCACCCGGCTCCGAAGATCTGTGGAACGAGAGCTGGTACTTCGATCTGGCGGATGTCGATGCCGGCGTCGGCGCGTATGTCCGACTCGGGATCACCCCCAACCAGCGCAGTTCCTGGTACACCGCGATGATCTGCGGACCCGGACGGCCGACCGTGGCGGTCCTCGACTTCGACCTGCCGACACCGGACGACCTGACCATCACCACCGGATCCCTGCAGGCCACCCATCGGTTCGATGAGCCGCTCACGACCGCGACCGTCACCCTGCGCGGCCGGGGTGAGGCCTTCGACGATCCGTCGGCGATCCTGCGTGGCGAGCCCGGACGAGTCGTCGATGTCCGGATGGACTTGCACTTCGCCAGCGCGGGCACGGCGTACCAATACCGGCTGACGCCGCGGTACGAGATTCCGTGCCTTGTCAGCGGGACCATCAGCATCGACGACGAGACCATCACGTTCGACGAGGTACCCGGCCAGCGTGACCATTCCTGGGGTGTCCGGGACTGGTGGGGCATGGACTGGGTGTGGAGTGCGATCCACTTCCCCGACGGCACCCATCTCCACGGACTCGATCTGCGGATCCCGGACCTCCCACAGATCAGCGTCGGCTACGCGCAACTGCCGGGTCTGCCGTTGATCGAGCTGTCGGAGCATGTCGCCACCTCGGAGTTCACGTCGGACGGTTTGCCCGTCTCCACCCAGCTGACCATCGAACCCGGGCGGGCGATCCTCGACTTCGAGCCGCTGGGTCACGGGCCCTTGCGGCTGGAATCGGAAGACGGACGCCTGGCTTTCTTCGCACGCTCGTGGGGTCGCGTGATCAGCGCCGATGGCCGCGAAGGCGTCGGTTGGGTGGAGTGGAACCGCAATCAGAGTTCGTGATCGGGACGGGTGGTCCGCTCTGACGATGACCGGATCTCTACCCTGTAGCCCATGCCTTCGCCGCCGGTCCCTTCAACGTGGGAACTGACGACTCCCGACAAACCGTCCTGGCGCACGCGTCTGAGTTCTGGTCGTGGCGAACTGGTTTTGATCCTGCTCATCGCGCTGGTGATCAGCTCGCTGTTCATGTGGCTCGGCTATCTCGGCAAGGCCACCTGTGGCGGACCGCCGTTCGACCAGTCCGGCCGGAGCGCGCACTGGCCGGTCGGAACCGGCGAGATCATCATGCCGTGCTACTCCGACCTGCAGTTCCTGTGGATCGGACGGGACATCAACAATCACGTCTTCCCCTACATCCACGGTGGCATCACCGACAACGGTGTGCTCTACGGCGGTGTCGTCGAATACCCGGTGCTGTCGGGGCTGCTGATGTACTTCGGTGCCAGCGGCGCACACACCGATTCCGACTTCCTCTTCCAGTCCGCTCTGCTCCTCGCACCATTCGGCATTCTGATCGTCATCCTGCTCACGCTGCTGGCGCGCTGGTGGGTATTGCTGTGGGCGGCTGCCCCGGCACTGATTCTCTATGCCTTCCACAACTGGGAACTCCCGGTTGTCGCCACGACCGTGGTCGCCGTCGCGATCATGGTGTTCGGTGCCCGGATCAATCCCCGTACCGGACTGCCCTGGCTGTCGTTGCGCACCAGTGCATTTTGGACGTCGTTTGTCCTGGCGCTCGGATTCTGTCTGAAGATCTATCCGGGCCTGTTCGTCGTACCGCTGGCGATCCTGGTGCTGACCCGGGCGCTTCGTCCAACCCAGATCTCGAAATCCGAACTGGACTGGAAGGGCGCCGGCGGTGTTGTCGGAGTGGCGGCCGCCACGGTGATCGCCGTTCAGTTGCCGTTCATGATCGCCGGCTTCGACGGCTGGAAGGCGTCGTTGACGTTCCAGGGCAAACGCAAGGCCGACGTCGACACCAACACCATCTGGTACTGGGGCCTGCGACATCTCGTCGGCGACGGGCCACAGGATGCGGGCAGTGTCTACAACTCGATTGTCGGCGTTGCCTCGCCGCTGCTGATCATCGTCGGGATGGCCGCGGCCGTATGGTTCGGTGTCCGGCATTGGCAGCAGGGCAACGTCTTTCCGTGGATCGGCACGAGCGCCGCCATGCTGGCCGCCTTCATGCTCTTCCACAAGGTGCACTCACCCCAGTACACCCTGTGGATCCTGCCGTTTTTCGTGCTGCTCGCCGTCGACTGGCGGATCATCGCGCTCTATCTGATCGGCGATATCGCCCTCGACCTCACCATCTTCCGGATGTTCGGAATCCTCACCCGCGGTGACGACATGACCTGGTGGGTGATGGGCGGTGTCCAGCTGGGTGTCTGGTCGCACGCACTGTGCCTGCTGATCCTGATCTACCACTTCGTCGGCGCCCCGCTACGGGTGCCGCCGAAAACCACTTCTCCGGAGATGG
Source organism: Williamsia faeni (assembly GCA_003202005.1). GTDB lineage: Bacteria > Actinomycetota > Actinomycetes > Mycobacteriales > Mycobacteriaceae > Williamsia > Williamsia faeni. Next base: position 975,925 of record QJJF01000001.1, read on the forward strand.
CCGCAGGCGCTACCGTTCCGGCATGAACTGGTTCACCGCACCTGTCCTGGCCGGAGCCCGAGTCACCCTGCGCCCGTTGGCATTGTCCGACGCGTCCGAATTGTGTGGTGCGGTCGACCGGCCGGAGGCCTTCCGATGGACAACCGTCCCGACCGACGCCGACGGCGCCACCCGCTACATACAAACCGCCCTCGACACCCCTGATCGGGTGGCGTTTGCAGTTGTCGACAACGACAGCGGACACATCGTGGGATCAACCAGCTTTTACGACATCACTCCCGCGAACTGGACCCTGGCGATCGGCCACACCTGGTATTCGACCGCGGTCCAGGGCACCACGGTCAACCCCGAAGCCAAGCTCTTGCTGCTGCAGCGGGCCTTCGAACAACTCGGTGCGGTCCGCGTCGTATGGCACACCGACGAGCGAAATGCCCAGTCCCGCGCCGGGATCGCCAAGCTGGGAGCCACCTTCGAGGGGCTACTCCGCAAACACCGGCCACTTCCCGGGCCGCCGGAACAGACACCGCACAACGGCCCTCGGCCGTCGGTCTGGCGCACCACAGCGCAATATGCGATGACTGACGTCGACTGGCCGGCCGCCAAGGCCGTCCTGGAACAGCGCACGCTGGGGTGAGCCACCCCTGACAGCGCGTCAGACCCTCACGACCGCCTCGAACGCCTCGGTGGGTGGATCCGTTTCCCGGACAGGGGTTTTGGTGGCCTTACACGGCCACGGCATCCGGTCCGGCGCATTGTCGAGAACGCCACCACCGGGATCGTCGACCACGATGGCGCGCCATCCCCGGCCGCGGCGGACAAGGTCTTCCACCGGGTGGTAGATCTGCCAGATCACCATCACGCACAGACCGATCACGGCCAGGTCGCGGATGACCACCATCGACAGGAACCACTGCTCGGGCAGGCCGTCACCGGTTTCCTTGAACAGGTACCACATCATCCGCGGCACCCAGACGAGCGCGTCGATCAGCATCCAGCCCAACAGGATTCGTGTGTGCGGCAGTGCCAGCACCGCCAGCGGCACCAGCCACAGCGAATACTGCGGGCTCCATACCTTGTTCACCAGCAGGAAGCCGGCCACGGTCAGAAACATCAACTGCGCCAGGCGTGGACGCATCGGCGCATGAAATCCGATGAACACCACGGCCAGAGCGACGAGAACGAACAAACCCATGCTGATGGCGTTGAGCAGCGCCGGTGCCTGACCGGGCTCATTGCCCCACTGATAGCCGGTGATCTCGGAGATGACGTTGAACAGTGTGTCGGGGTCGGTGCCGCGATCTGAGTTGTACCGGAAGAATTCGGTCCAGCCGCGGTAGTGCGTGATCATGATCGGCAAGTTGATCACCAGCCACGTCGCGGCCGTCAATGCCGCGGTCACGCCGAAGTCGCGGACCTTACCGGCGCGCAGACACAACACCAGCAGTGGGATCAGTAGCAACGCCGGATACAGCTTCGCCGACATACCGATACCCAGGAAAATTCCGGTGAGCCAAGGGTTTCGGCGCGACCAAGCCAACATGGCCACCGAGAGTGCCGCGATGGCGATGGCATCGAAGTTCGTGAAGATGTGCACGACCACCAGCGGTGACGCCGCGGCCAGAGCCGCGGCCCACACCCGCCGCTGTGCGGTGAGCGCCGTCGCCCAGATCGTCACCAGCCAGCACAGGGCCAGACCCAATGCCACCAGGTTGAAGAACAGGACGACGTCCAATGCCCCCGGCACGCCCCAGTTCTCGTGCGCCCACTCCCAGCCCTGGGCGCTCTGGGCGGCGGCATACATGAACACGCCCGTCAGGACGGGGTACTCCATGAATCGTTGCTGTTGCCCCCCTGCACCGTCGTCCTCGTACCAGGATTTCTTGTAGGGGAACGCACCCTCGTCGAGCCGTTCGGCGCCGTACAGGGGAATGGTGTCGGCGTAACACATTGCGGTGTATTGCCGGTGGTTGTCCCAGTCCAGCCCCATCACGCCGGTCTCGGCGTTGGGGGCTTGCTGCAGACAACCGGCCTTCGTATACCAACCGAGTGCCAGGAACACCAGGGCGATCAGCATCAGAACCCGAACCGGTGTCCAGGTGCGGCCGCGGCCGACAACGGCGTGCAGCCCGATCGGGCCGCCGATCACGAAGCTGCCCGGCGCGACCACGGGGTCGGTGCGACTGGGTAGGTCGCGGGTGGTCACCTCACGGCGATCCGCCGCGTACACCTCCGGTGAATCGAACAGATTCAGCGCATCGGTGGGGTGGTTGTGGTCAGGATTTGTGTCCTGCTCCGGCACGTGATGTTCGGCCGGTACCGCAGAGCCCCCCAGATCCCCGTCGGTAGCCACAACCCGCCTACGGATTCCCGATGGGTGGCCCGAACTCGTCGGATGGCACTGCCGGTTCGGTCTCGGTGTCAGGTGCGGACTCGGTCGTTTCGCCCTGCCCACCCGGCAACGGGATCACGATACCCGGTGCCAAGGTCACGCCCGGTTGGCTGGTCGGCGCCTCGGTTGTCGTGGTCGGAGGCGTGGTGCGGGTCGCGGTGGTCGACGTTGCGGTCGGGGTCTCGTACGGAACACCCGACACACCTCCGACCGCGGCCGGCTTCGGGAAGTCCACGATCGGCTGTCCGTCGAGCGCACTGTTCATGGCCGTCCGCCAGATCTGCGCAGGCAATCCCGAACCGTAGATCGTCGAGCCTGCGTAGTTCACCAACTCCGTGCCGTTGTCGGTGCCGACCCAGACCGCCGTGGACAGCTGCGGTGTGTAGCCCACCATCCAGGCGTCCTTGTTCATCCCGGTGTCGCCGAGCTGAGTGGTGCCCGTCTTGGCGGCCGACGGCCGCTCACCCCCGTCGAGCGCGTTGCCCCTGGAGTACGCGGCGATGGGTTCGAGTGCAGCGGTGGTGTTGTCGGCGACCTCGGCCGGGAGCCGGCGTTCGCCCTGGTTGTCGGTACGTTCGAAGAGCACGTCACCCTTCGAGTTCTCAACCTTCTGGACGAAGTGTGGCGTGTGATACGTCCCCGACGCTGCCAGGGTTGCGTACGCCGACGCCATATCGATGACACGCGAGGTATATTGCCCCAGCACCACACCGCCTTCGACGCCACCGTCATCATTCTGCAAGGTTTTGGTGCCATCGGGACGCGTCTCCGGGATACCGGCCTGGTGGGCGGCGTCGGCGACCGCGTTGGGTCCTCCGTTGAGGTCCATCATCAGTCGGTAGAACACCGTATTGAGCGACATCTTCATCGCGGTGGCCAGGTTGCAGGTACCGCACGACTCACCGTCCGAGTTGGTGATGGTGATGCCCGCATTCTCGAAAGGCGCGGAGTTGTACGTCTTCGACAACGGGATGCCCTGCTCGAGGGCGGCCACCATCGCGAAGACCTTGAACGACGAGCCGGTCTGCAGATCGGCCTGCGCGTAGTCGTAGCCGTTGCCGTCATTGCCACCGAAGTAGCCCTTCACAGCGCCAGTTTGCGGATCGACCGAGACCACCGCAGTCCGCAGATCCTTCGGCTCGCCGTCCAGCGAACCGTTGGCTGCCTGGACATTTGCGTTCTGCACCTTCGGATCGATCGTGGTGGTGATCTTCAGTCCGCCGGTACGGATCTCGTCCTCGGAGATGTCGAGGCCACCCAGTTCGGCGAGTACCTGGCGTTTGATGAGTCCGTTGGGTCCGTCGCTGGCCGGATCGCCGGCTGCGGCCTGCGGATCGACGACGTTCGGGTACTGCTGCGCAGCCGCCTCGTCCTTCGTGATCGCGCCGGTGCTGACCATGCCGTCGAGCACATACTGCCAACGACCTTGGGCAGCTTCCAGATTGGTGGCCGGATCGTAGTACGAGGGTGACCGGATGGAACTCGCCAGCACCGCCGCCTCAGGCAACGTGATGTCCTTGATGTCCTTGTTGAAGTAGGCCTTTGACGCCGCGGCAACACCGTAGGCACCTCGCCCGAAGTAGATGGTGTTGAGGTAGGCCGCCATGATCTCCGGCTTGGACCACTCGTTGGCCATCTTGGTGGAGATCGCCAGTTCACGGAACTTGCGCTGGTAACTCGCCTCATCGCCGGTGAGCACGTTCTTCACGTACTGCTGGGTGATCGTCGAACCACCGCCGGCGCTTTCGTTGCCGGTGATCTTGCCCATCACGGCGCGACCGTAACCGCTGATGGAGAAGCCCGCGTTCTGTTCGAACTCGCGATCCTCGGCGGCCATGACGGCCTCCTGGAGCACTGGCGGGATCTCCTCGATCGGGACGTCGGTGCGATTGCCTTCCGCCGGGACGATCCTGGCGATCTCACCACCGTTGGAGTCGACCACGGTGGCGACCTGACTCTGCTTGATGTCGCCGGGAGCGGGCACGGCCACATCTGCGTAGGTGAACAGGAAGACCGCCGCCATCACCACAACGAAGCCGGGCAGCAGGGCCCCACCGAGCCCGAGAATCCACGCGACCACCTTCTGCCAGGTCCGCTTCTTCTCCACCGGACTCCGACCGGCAGGCGCGGATTGCCGCGCGTCACCATTGTCGGTGGTCCAACCGGACCGGTTCGGTCCGTCAGGGCCGTTACTCACAGATACTTCTCCATACCTTCTGTGCCCATGCCTGCTGGGCCTCCATCGGCGTCCACATTCGCGGAACGACCGGTAGTCGCATTGTTCGATGTCCGTCCGCCGGCAACCCGACGGCTCCGCCGCACCGGCGGCCGTGGTGGCAATCCCGACACATACGACTGGACCAGATGGTTCCAGCTGCACGTGCGGCACACTTCCACCACGTGTACCGAGAATTCCTCCCGGCTCATCGCCAGGTGCTGAATCTCTTCATTTGTACGGGCCGAACCTGAAATTTGGCCAAGTTTTTCCCCGAATACCCAGGAGACAATCGTCACCTGCTCTTTTCGGCATATCGGGCATCGCTCTGAACTGGTCAGTCCATGAAACTTGGCCGCACGCAGCAGATAGGGGCTGGCGTCGCAGACCTCGGCCACACCGGTACGCCCGGCGTAGACCTCGGCCAGCCGGGACTTCCGCTGTAGCGCGTAGTCCACCACCTGTCGCTGCGATCGCACTCGTCAAGAGTACGTGGCCCGGACCGGCAATCGTTCAGGGTCATCCGACGCGGCGGCTGTGAACAACCTCCCCGCCCGTCCGCCGACCGGGCCGAAAACCCCGTCGACCGTGCCCTTACGACCGCCGACCGTGCCAATCGGTGCAGGTCAACCCATTGTGACGTACCGGTTATATCGGCGCGATACATATGTGTGTAGCATCAGACTCACAGGTTTCTGCAACACGTCGGATGGAGGTGTAATCCCGATGCTCGAACTCGCAGTACTCGGCTTGCTCCTCGAGTCACCGATGCACGGCTACGAGCTGCGTAAGCGGCTCACCGGTCTGCTCGGTGCGTTCCGCGCGTTTTCGTATGGATCGCTGTACCCGTCGCTGCGCCGTATGCAGGCGGACGGTTTGATCGCTGAGGATTCGGGTGCACCGGGGACCTTGAAGCGACGCGCTCGCCGCGTCTACGCATTGACCCCGAAGGGACGGGAGCGGTTCGCCGAACTGCTCGCAGACACCGGCCCGCAAAACTACACCGACGATGGCTTCGGAGTGCACCTCGCATTCTTCAGCCGGACTCCCGCAGAGGCGCGCATGCGCATCCTCGAGGGTCGGCGCCGGCAAGTGGAAGAACGCCGCGAGGGTCTCCGAGAGGCTGTCGGTCGTTCGAACCGCACAGTCGATCGCTACACCAAGCAGCTCCATCAGTTGAGTCTCGAGTCCAGCGAGCGTGAAGTCCGCTGGCTCAACGAGCTCATTGCCGCTGAAGGTTCAGAGCGGGTCGAGGGTTCGACAGAGGTGTCGAGAAACCCGGGGCCGTTGCCTTCAGAAACGGTCATTGCAGAACCCGAAACAACCTCAGTAACACCACACAAAGAAGGGGAACCCGACCATGGGTGACAACAATTCAGTTCGCGTGGCGATTGTTGGCGTGGGAAACTGCGCCTCATCCCTGGTCCAGGGCGTGCAGTACTACCAAGATGCCGATGAGAACGCCAACGTTCCCGGCCTCATGCACGTGAAGTTCGGCCAGTACCACGTCCGCGACGTGCAGTTCGTCGCCGCGTTCGACGTGGACGCCAAGAAGGTCGGATTCGATCTCTCCGACGCCATCTTCTCCAGCGAGAACAACACGATCAAGATCGCTGACGTGCCGCCGACCGGTGTCAACGTCCAGCGTGGCCACACCCTCGACGGACTCGGCAAGTACTACCGCGAGACCATCACCGAGGCTGACGGCACCGGCGTCGACGTGGTCCAGGTCCTCAAGGACAACAAGGTCGACGTCCTCGTCTCGTACCTGCCCGTCGGATCCGAAGAGGCCGACAAGTTCTACGCACAGTGCTGCATCGATGCCAACGTCGCATTCGTGAACGCCCTCCCGGTGTTCATCGCCAGCGACCCGGTCTGGGCCAAGAAGTTCACCGATGCCGGTGTTCCGATCGTCGGCGACGACATCAAGAGCCAGGTCGGTGCCACCATCACCCACCGCGTGATGGCGAAGCTGTTCGAAGATCGCGGCGTCACGCTCGATCGCACGTACCAGCTGAACGTCGGCGGCAACATGGACTTCAAGAACATGCTCGAGCGTGAGCGCCTGGAGTCCAAGAAGGTCTCGAAGACCCAGGCCGTGACGTCCAACCTGACCGGTGCCCTGGCCAACAAGATCTCGGACAAGAACGTCCACATCGGACCTTCGGACCACGTCGCGTGGCTCGATGACCGCAAGTGGGCCTACGTCCGCCTCGAAGGCCGTGCCTTCGGTGACGTGCCGCTGAGCCTCGAGTACAAGCTCGAGGTCTGGGACTCCCCCAACTCGGCCGGCATCATCATCGACGCCGTGCGCGCCGCCAAGATCGCCAAGGACCGCGGTATCGGCGGACCCATCCTCCCGGCATCGGCTTACCTGATGAAGAGCCCGCCGGAGCAGCTCGCCGACGACGTCGCGCGCGATCAGCTCGAGGCCTTCATCATCGGTGCAGACGCCTGATTCAGGTCTGCACACCGGTCCACGACCGGTTTTGACAAAACAGAGTGCCGCACACCTTTCGAGGTGTGCGGCATTTTGTCTTCCCTGGTCCGTTGCCCTGAAAACCGGTCCCTACTAGGGCTCCGAGGGGAAATAGCCCTCGGCGATCCGCCATAGGACAGTTTTCAGGGCCGGAGCAGGTCTCACATCTGCCAGTGCACGGGGCGCGAGATGATGTCCGCCAGCCGACGCCGGTAGTACTTCGCGGACTCCTCGTTGAATGCGTTCATGGCCGCAGCAGTTGCCTCGGAGTTCCGCTCCCGCATCGCGTCGAGAACATCCTGCTGCATCTCGATCGCGGCGAGCCGGGTGGCCATCGGATGCTCGTTCGGCTCGGCATCGCGCACCAATAGCCAGAGCGTCTCCATCACGATCTTCAGGACGGGGTTACCCGCCGCCTCGTACACACTGCGCTGAAAGACGGCATTGTTGTCCTGGAAGTTCGGATAGTCACCGGGATCTTCGCGCATGCGGTCGAGGGCCGTCTGCATCACCTCGATCTGCTTGTCGGTGACGTTCGCCGCGGCCTCACGGGCCACGATGGGTTCGAGCATCAGCCGCACGTCGATGACATCGCTGATGTTGGCTCCGTCGATCTGCAGGAACAGCTTCATCGTGTTGCCGAGCGACTCCAGCTCCGGCCGTTTCGCCACCGGGCCACCGCCGATACCCGACTTGATCGTCACCAGGTCGCGGCTCTCGAGCAGGCGCAGCGCCTCGCGAACGGTGGTCCGGGCGACGCCGTGGTCGGCGACCATCTCCTTCTCGGTGGGCAGGCGCTGACCCTCGACGATGCCTCCACCGAGGATCTCGTCAGCGATCAGATTCGCGACCCGGGCCGACACCTTCGGCACGCGGGCACGCGGCCCGGAGTTCTCATCGACGGTCATTCGGCCCCCAACTGGTTGGTCACGCGGGTGGTGCGTGTTATCGCGACCTTACCCAGCTCTGAGTGTGATGTACGGCAAATCTGTACATAGTTAGCGTTTTTAGATACTGTAGTCACTATCAGGAAAGTTGGCGAGCCGGACAGGAGGTCTCGGATGTTGCCGTCGCGGCCACCGAATGCCGAAGTCGCACAGTCGTTCCGCTCTTCCGGATACTGGCAGGACCTCCCGGTGGGCCATTTCCTTACGCGCACCGCAGCGCGGTATCCCGACGCCATTGCGGTGATCGACGGCGAGCGTCGACTCACATTCGCCGATGTGAACCGGGAGGCCACCCGTCTGGCAGCGGCCCTGCGGGCCCGTGGGGTGACGGCCGACGATGTTGTTTCCTTTCAACTCCCCAACTGCACCGAAGCCGTGATCGTCTTCCAGGCCGTGATGAAGATCGGCGCGACGGCGAACCCGATCGTTCCCATCTACCGCGGCCGCGAGCTCCGCTTCATCCTCGGCCAGTCGCGGGCGAAGATCGCATTCATCCCTGGCACGGTGCGCGGGGTGGATTACTGCGCGATGTATGCCGACCTCGCCGCCGAACTGCCCGACCTCGAACTGGTCGTGACAATCGGCGACGATTCCACTTCCGCGCCGGTGACGGCGTGGGACACCCTGATGTCATCGGTCACCGCACCCATGATCTCGGCGGTGGTCTCGCTGACCGAGCCGGATCCAGACAGCATCTGCCTCCTGCTCTATACGTCCGGGACCACCGCCGAACCCAAGGGCGTCCTCCACAGCCACAACACTCTCGTCTACGAAAACCGTTCGATGATCGAGTGGTTCGGGCTGAACGAACGCGATGTGATCTTCAATCCGTCCCCGGTCACCCATGTCACCGGCATCAACTGCGCGCTGATACTGCCTTTCCTCCTCGGCGCACCTGTTGTCCTGCAGGACATCTGGGATCCGGCCACCGCCCTGCACCGGATCACCGAGGAACGCGCCAGTTTCATGATCTTCTCGACGCCGTTCCTGCGCGGCCTGCTCGATGCAGCCGAATCGTCGGGGCGGCGAACCCCGTCGATCCGATACATCGTCTGTGGCGGCGCCGACATCCCCGACACCCTCACCGCAGCCGCGACTGAACAGCTCGGTGTGGTCACCCGCATGTACGGGGCCACCGAGGGTCCCTCCGTCACGGCGGCGACCCGGTGGGATTCATTCTTCCTGCGAACCAAGACCGACGGTCGACCGATGGCACCCACCGACGTGGTGGTCTCGGACGGACAGGGCGGTGTGGCCCCGGCCGGTGTGGTGGGTGAAATCCTCTGGCGCGGACCCGATACCTTCCTCGGCTACCTCGATGCCACCCTGAACGACGAAGCCTTCACCCCGGACGGATACTTCCGCACCGGCGACCTCGGCAGATTCGACAGCAGCGGCGGAATCCACATCGTCGGCAGGATCAAAGACATCATCAACCGCTCCGGCGAGAAGATCAGTGCCCACGACGTGGAGAACCAACTCAGTGAACATCCGGCCGTCGTAGAGGTCGCAGTGGTCGCCGGACCCGATCCCAAGAACGGTGAACGCGGTTGTGCCTTCGTCGTCACCCGCGATCAACGGGACCTGACACTGTCCGAGGTCTACACGTTCCTCGTCGAACGCGAGATCGCCGTCCAGAAGATCCCCGAGAGTGTCTTCATCGTCGACTCGCTGCCCAAGACGGCCAGCGGCAAGATCCAGAAGTTCGCGCTGCGTGACTGGACCCGTGACCGCGGTGCCGTACCACCCCAGATGCAGGCGATGAGATTCGCCGCGACACACGAGAAATAGAGGCCGAAGATGACTGTTCAGCCAGCCGGGGTAGAGCACCTGGTGGTCACCGAACCGGAGCCGGGTATCGCGCTGGTCGAATTGGCCCGGGGCAAAGTCAACGCGATCGATACGCAGATGTACGGCGAGATCGCGACGGTCTTCGATGCCCTCTCGGACAATCAGGACATCCGTGCCGTCGTCCTCACCGGTCGCGGCCGGATCTTCTGTGCCGGCAACGATCTCGGCAACTTCCGTGTCATGGACGCGATCAGCGGTGAGATCGAGATGCGCGAGGTCCGCCGGTCCCTGTTCTCCGTGCTGGACTGTTCCCTGCCCGTCATCGCCGCCGTCAACGGCCCCGCCCTCGGCAGCGGATTCGGGCTGGTGGCGCTGGCGGATCTTGTGGTCGCCTCCGAACGCGCCACGTTCGGACTGCCCGAAATGGGTGTCGGGGTCCTCGGTGGTGGCCGTTTCACTGCCCGGATGCTCCCGCAACAGGCGATGCGGCGAATGTTCTTCACCGCCGAAGCCGTTGATGCCGAAACACTTCGGACCTGGGGTGCACCGATCGAGGTCGCCCGGCACGACGATCATCTCGAGATCGCGATGTCACGGGCCCGCTCGGTCGTCGCCAAGAGCCGGTATGCGATCACCCTTGCCAAACAATCACTGAACGCCTGTGAAGCCCTGGACGTCAAACGCGGCTACGAGCTCGAACAAGGATTCACCGTCCGTCTGTCCGAACATCCCGATTCCAAGATCGCCGTCGAGGCACGCATCGCCGAGATGGCGAAAGGAGCGAAATAGTCGTGGCAACAGCCAGTTTCGATCACGAGGCACAGACCGAGATGATCAGCGTCGAAGCATTCGCGGACAAGTCCGCGGCCTGGCTCGAGGAGAACCTCGAACGTCGCACCGACGACTCGTCCACTGCACCGGAGCCGAACTACGCGATCTTCCACAACCGGACCCACGACGAGGAACGGGTACTCATCGATGCGGCCCGGGCGTGGCAGGGCCGCCGTGTGGACGCCGGTTTCGGTGCGATCACCTGGGGTCCGGAGTGGGGTGGGCCCGGTCTGACCGCCAGTCATGAACGCGTCTATGCGTCCCTGGAACGTCAATACCACGCACCTGATCGCCACGAAAGCGTCTTGGTGACAGTCGAATTGGTCGCCCCGACACTCCACGTACTGGGTACCGCCGAGCAACAAGAACGATTCGTCGCTCCCTTCCTGCGCGCCGATGAACTGTGCTGCCAGCTGTTCTCGGAACCGGGCGCCGGATCTGACCTCGCCGGCCTGTCGACCAAAGCCGTCAAGCGCGAGGACGGTTGGCGCGTCACCGGGCAGAAAGTCTGGAGTTCAGGCGCGCAGTTCTCGGAATGGGGCCTGCTCATCGCCCGGACAGATCCGGCAGCACCCAAGCACCGTGGAATGACCGCGTTCATGGTCCCCATGGACGCACCCGGTGTCGAGGTACGGCCGATCCGTCAGATGTCGGGGGGATCGACGTTCAACGAGGTCTTCCTGACCGACGTCGAACTACCGGATTCGCTGCGTATCGGCGCGGAGGGCGACGGCTGGAAGGTGGCCCTGACAACACTGGGTTTCGAGCGCAGTTCCAGCGCGGGCATCGTAAGCGCCGGCGGCAACGGCACCGACCTGGTGCGCTTGGCGAAGAGTCTCGGCATCACCGACGATCCCCTCGTCCGGCAACAGCTCGCCGACGTGGCCATCTACGAACGGGCTTCGGCCCTGATGGTCGCGCGGTACGCCGAGCGTGAGCTCGCCGGAGGTGTTCCCGGAGTTGAGGGTTCGATCGGCAAGCTGATCTGGACACAGAACCTCAAGCGGATCGGCGACGCGGCGGCCGCATTTCTCGGGCCCAAGATGGTCGCCGACACCGGCGAACCGGACACGTTCGCCTGGACCGAACATCTTCTCGGCGCCCCCGGCTACCGCATCGCCGGTGGTTCGGACGAAATCCAACGCAACATCATCGGTGAGCGCGGCCTGGGTCTGCCGCGCGAGCCACGTTAGGAGCAACCATGGCACTCGAATTGACGGTCGAACAGCGTGATCTCGAAGACAGCCTGCGGGGGTCGCTGGCGAAAACAGCCCCGGGAGACAATGTCTGGGACTCGCTTCGTGAGATGGGACTGACCGAGATCCCCTTTCCCGAGAGTTACGGCGGGGCCGGGTTCACCCTCAAGGACACCGCCGTGGTCATGTCGGAGCTGGGTCGATCATTGGGCAGCTCGCCCTACTTCCCATCTGTCGTCCTCGCCGGACTCACCCTTCTGCACGCCGGCTCCGAAACTGCTTGTGCGCAACATCTTCCTTCGATCGCCGACGGTACCTCGGTCGCGGCCCTGGTGACCGGCTATCCGTTCGAATCGTCGGACGTGACCGCGGTCGACGATGGTCACGACGTCCTGGTACTCGACGGCGCGCAGGAGGCGGTCATCGCCGGCGCGAGTGCCGATCTGCTCGTGGTGATCGCCGGTGGAGCCGATGGTCCGGAGCTCGTGGTGGTCGATGCCGAGGCAACCGGGATCACGCGCACCGTCCGCGAGTCCCTCGATCTGACAAGGGAGTTGGCACGGATCGAGTTCGACGGAGTGCGGGCACAGCGCGCCGGCCGCGGCGACCTGTCGGATCGGCTGACACGTGCCCAGGCAATGTCGATCACAGCGCTGGCCGCTGAACAGGTGGGCGCGGCCCGGGCCTGCCTGGAGATGTCGGTGGCCTACGCGATCGAACGACAGCAATTCGGACGTGCGATCGGGTCGTTTCAGGCGATCAAGCACCGACTGACCGACATGCTGGTCGCGATCGAATTGGCCGAGGCAGCCGTGCTCGATGCAGCCGGCGCCGACACCCGTTCGGACAGTGAGTTCATCGTCGCGGCTGCTACGGCGCGGGTACTGGCATCACGCGCCGCCACCTATGCCGCCGAGGAGTCCATCCAGGTGCACGGGGGCATCGGATTCACCTGGGAACACCCCCTGCACCACTACTTCCGGCGGGCAAAGACCAGTGAGTTGCTGTTCGGAGACACCCGCGTACACGCCGAGACCGTGGGCCGCGCCCTCGTGGCGGGCGCCTGACCACACCCACGGAGGATGCTGTCGCCCGGGGGGCCGGGCGACAGCATCTGATCAGGGACGGTTCACTGCACCGGCATCGATCGAGTACTGCGACGCGGTGACGTGCCGGGCCTCGTTCGATGCCAGCCAGGCGACGAGATCGCTGACCTCTCGGGGTTCGATCCAGGGAATCGGGAGCAGATTCGACACCTTCATCGCCTCCGCCGCCTTCTCTTGACTGGGGTTGGGATCATCCGGCGAGAACAGACCCCAGGTGCGTTTGTTCTGGATCATCGGGGTGTTCACTCCCGTCGGGTGGATGGTGTTCACGCGAATACCATGCGGACCCAGTTCCTGGGCAAGGCTTTTCATCAGTCCGACCACACCGTGTTTGCTCGCCGTGTAGTGCGGTGCGTTCGCATAGCCCTGTATACCGGCGGTCGAGCTCGTCAGCAGGATCACGCCCCCATCCCCCTGCTCGATGAGGTGCGGAATTGCCACCTGCGCGGTGAAGAACACACCCGTCAGGTTGATGTCGATGACATCGCGCCAGGCATCCTCGGGCATGTCGGCAGCGTCGTGGCTGATGAAGATTCCGGCATTGGCGAGCACGATGTCGACCCTGCCGAGTTCTGCAATTCCTTCGGCGAGAGCCGCTTTCAGCGCACCGTGATCGCGGACATCCGCCTCTCGCGCCACGATTCGTCGATCCAGGCCTTCGACCAGGCGGACCGTCTCTGCCAGGTCGGACGGTTCCGCCAGCGAATAGAACGGCGTGACACTGTCGATCGGCCGACAGATGTCGATCGCGATGATGTCGGCCCCCTCTTCGGCGAGCCGCACTGCGTGCGACCGGCCCTGTCCCCGTGCAGCTCCGGTGATGAAGGCGACTTTGCCTTCGAATCGACCTGTCATGTGATTCTCCTTTGTTCAGTTGCTTTGTTACGAGGGCTCGCCCGTCACCAGGAGCAGATCGCCGCCGTCGACCTGCGCGGCGACACCGATCGGAACCCGGGTGACGACGCCGGTCCGTGTGGCCGTGATCGTGGCCTCCATCTTCATGGCCTCGATCGTTCCGACCGAATCACCTTGCGCCACAGTGTCTCCCTCTTTCACCGAGAGGGTGACCACGCCGGTGAACGGTGCCGGCAGATGTCCCGGATCGGACGGGTCTGCCTTCTCCGCCGATCGGACGGCGGTCTCGATGCCGCGATCTCGCACCTGTACCGGACGCAGCTGCCCATTGAGGATGCACAGGACATTGCGCATGCCCTTCTCGTCCGGTTCGGAGATGGCCTCGAGCCCGATCAGGAGTTGGACGCCTTGCTCCAGCTGGACCCGATGTTCCTCACCTTGGCGCAGTCCGTAGAAGTATTGATTTGTCGAGAGCTGTGACGTGTCGCCGTAGCTGTCACGGTGTGACTCGAACTCGGCAGTGGGAGCGGGGAAGAGCAAGCGATTCAATATCTCTCGCCGCTCCTCCGACGATCCGGCGAGTGCTGCCTGTTCTCCATCGGTCAGGGGTGTGACCGGGCGCGGCTCACGGCGGCCGACGAGCGCCCGGGTGCGCAGGGGCTCCGGCCAGCCGGCCGCTGGTTCGCCGAGGTCACCGCGAAGGAAGTCGATCACCGAACGCGGGATGTCGAAGTTCGCGGGCTCGGCGGCGAAGTCGGCGGCGGTGGCGTCTGCACCCACCAGCGCCAGCGCCAGGTCGCCCACCACCTTGGATGACGGCGTGACCTTGATCAGTCGGCCGAGTACCCGGTCCGCGCCCGCGTAGGCGGCCTCGATGTCTTCGAATCGGTGGTCCAGGCCCAATGCGGCCGCCTGCTGTCGTAGATTCGACAGTTGGCCCCCTGGGATCTCATGGGTGTACACCCGGCCCGTCGGCGCCGGCAGTCCTGACTCGAACGGTGCGTACACCGAACGAACTGCGGCCCAATATGGTTCGAGGTCACAGACCCCGGCCAGGTCCAAACCGGTGTCGCGGTCGGTGTGTTCGGTCGCCGCGACGATGGCCGACAGGGACGGCTGGCTGGTCGTTCCGGCCATCGCGGCACTGGCACCGTCGACCGCGTCCACACCCGCCTGCCAGGCAGCGTAGTAGGTGGCCAGCTGTCCACCCGGGGTGTCGTGAGTGTGTAGGTGGACGGGCAGATCGAAACGCGAACGCAAGGCGCTGACCAGTGTCGTCGCCGCCGCGGGGCGCAGGAGGCCGGCCATGTCCTTGATCGCCAGCACATGCGCGCCGGCGTCGACGATCTGCTCGGCCAGCCGCAGGTAGTAGTCGAGGGTGTAGAGCGTCTCGCCGGGGTCGGCGAGGTCGCCGGTGTACGACATCGCCACCTCGGCCACAGCGGTCCCGGTCTCCCGCACCGCGTCGATCGCCGGCCTCATCTGGTCGATGTTGTTGAGTGCGTCGAAGATCCGGAAGATGTCGACGCCGGTGGCGGTGGCCTCCCGCACGAACGCTTCGGTCACCTGTTCGGGGTAGGGCGTGTAGCCGACGGTGTTTCGCCCGCGCAGCAACATCTGCAAGCAGATGTTCGGCATCTCGCTACGGAGGACCGCGAGACGCTCCCACGGGTCCTCATGGAGGAATCGCAGCGCCACGTCGTACGTGGCTCCGCCCCATGCCTCGACCGACAACAACTGCGGGGTCAGTCGCGCGACGTACGGTGCCACCGTGGCCAGGTCACGGGTGCGCACCCGGGTCGCCAGCAGCGATTGATGCGCATCCCGGAACGTGGTGTCGGTGACGGCAAGCGCGCTCGCCGCCCTCAGGTCGGCGGCGAAGCCCTCCGGCCCGAGGCGTACCAGCCGATCACGAGAACCCGGCGGCGGTGCGATCGCCGTATCGATCGGCGGTAGCTTGTCCACCGCGTAGACCGACGACGGGCGCTCGCCATGCGGGCGGTTTACCGTGACATCGGCGAGGTACCTCAGGATTCGGGTTCCCCGGTCCGCGGAAACGTTCTGGGTCAGCAGTTCCGGATGCTCCTCGATGAACGAGGTGGTCACCCGCCATTCCAGGAAGTCCGGGCTGTCGAGGACGGCCTGCAGGAACGGGATGTTGGTCGCCACACCACGCACCCGGAACTCGGCGATCGCCCGGCGCGACCGGGAGCAGGCCGTCGCGAAGTCACGGCCGCGACATGTCAGCTTCACCAGCATCGAATCGAAGTGTGATCCGACCTCAGAGCCCAGTCCGACACTGCCATCGAGACGAACACCCGAACCACCCGGCGTTCGATAAGCGGTCACCCGGCCGGTGTCCGGTCGGAAACCGTCGGTCGGATCCTCCGTGGTGATCCTGCATTGCATTGCGGCGCCGCGTATCTGGATGGAATCCTGGGTCAGACCGAGGTCGCGCAGCGTCTCGCCCGACGCGATGCGCAGCTGCGATGCCACCAGATCCACGTCGGTGATCTCCTCGGTTACTGTGTGTTCCACCTGGATCCGAGGGTTCATCTCGATGAAGACATGGTTTCCGTTCGGATCGACAAGGAACTCGACCGTGCCCGCGCAGGTGTATCCGATGTGCCGGGCGAACTTCACCGCATCGGCACAGATACGTTCTCGCAGTTCGGGATCGAGACCCGGTGCCGGAGCCACCTCCACCACCTTCTGGTGCCGGCGCTGCAGCGAACAGTCCCGCTCGAACAGGTGGATGACATCACCGGTCGCGTCAGCGAGGATCTGGACCTCGATGTGGCGGGGATCGACCACAGCCTGCTCGAGGAACACGGTGCCGTCGCCGAACGCGGTTCGGGCTTCGCGCGACGCGGCCTCGATCGCCGCCCGCAGCAGCGACGGCTCGGCAACGCGTCGCATCCCGCGTCCACCACCGCCTGCCACCGCTTTGACAAACAGCGGAAACTTCATGGACTCGGCAGCCGAAACAAGCTCTGCCACATCATCCGAGGGCTCGGACGACGCCAGGACCGGCAGGCCGGCCTCCCGGGCTGCCGCCACGGCGTGGGACTTGTCGCCGGTGAGCCTCAGGATATCGGCGGAAGGGCCGACAAAAGTAATTCCCGCCGACGCGCAGGCCGCGGCAAGCCCCGGGTTCTCGGAAAGGAATCCGTATCCCGGGTAGATCGCGTCGGCCTCGGCACGCTGGGCTGCGCCGATGATCTCGTCGATCGACAGGTACGCGCGGACGGGATGGCCGGGTTCACCGATCTGATACGCCTCGAAGCCTTTGGCCCGGTGGGCCGAGTTCCGGTCCTCGTAGGGGTAGACGGCGACCGTCGACGCGCCCAATTCGACGGCTGCCCGGAACGCGCGGACCGCGATCTCTCCACGGTTCGCGACGAGGACCTTCTTGAACATTTCGGGCTCCCTTGAGATGTGTGACTGGCGCCGGCCGGATGGCGGATGGAGAAATACGCCGCGCAGAGGATTGCTCGCGGCGCACAAGAGGGGATGTGAGCTGAGTCTCCCACAGAATCGACCCTGTTACTAGATGCGTCATCAAGTTAGTGGATCGTACGATATCGCGGAATAGTTGCTCAACTTGCTGAGGAATATCTCTGTACATGTTTCAATTCAGGCGATGTTTCTATAGTGTGACTTGAAATACAGTCCGGCACCGACTTCCAGGAGGACTCCATGAGTAACGCGCAGGAACCCACGTCGGCTGTGCCCGATCGATGGATCACGGACTGGGACTTCAGCGAGGAATACCCCGTCTACACCCGGGCGAATGCCGGCGAGGTCCTACCTGATCCGTCGAGCCCACTGAACGTCACATTGGTCTGGAACAAGGGCCTCAACATCGGCTGGCGCGAGGGATACGTCGAGCATCTCGGGACCCATCTTCCGTCGGAGATCGACGAAGTCATGCCCCAGATCATCGGCAACTTCGGCGGCTACCACTACACCAATTTCTCGATGACCGAACTCAACGGCGCCCGCCTGCCGGGTTTGACGGTGCCCGTCTGGAACACCCTGTGGGTCGGCGATCATCCCGACATTCCGGAGTACGTCGAGAAGCCGGGGCACGCGAACGCCGAGTTGACCGCCGGGCTCGCCGAGAAGACCGCGTGGTCGCTGACCACCGACACCTATCCCGAGGCCGAGGAAACCAAGCGTCGAGCTGATCGCGCTCGCGAGCAGCGCCCGGACCTGACGTCGCTGAGCGATCAGGAACTCATCGATCATGCGCGCTCATTCGTCCCCGACCTCATCTTCTGCTACGCCTACCACCCGGTCACCACCACCCTGTCGACGATGGGCCCTGCTGTTGCGGGTGCCCTGCTGGAGGCAATCGGCGAGGCCGACAAACTCGGCGATTTGCTCAGCGGACTCGGTGGAGTCGACTCGGCCGCACCGTCTTACGCCCTGTGGAACCTGGGCCGATCAGTCGCGGCTTCCGAAGAATTGACCGCGATGTTCGACAACGGTCTGGCCACGCTCCTCGACGACCTCGCCGCCAGCGGATCCCCCGATGCCAAGCAGTTCGGAGCGGACTTCGACGACTTCCTCTACAAGTACGGTTCGCGCGCGCCGAACGAGTGGGATATCCGTTCGGACAGTTGGGAATCCAAGCCCGTCCTGGCCTTGCTGGCCATCAACGGGATGCGGCTGAGCCCGCCGGAGGCGGACCCCGCATTGATCCGCGAACGCAACGAGGCCAAACGAATCGCGCTCACGGCTGAACTCGCAGCGAAGATGCCCGACGCCGAAACCCGGCAGAGTTTCCTCGATGCCGCCAAATCGATCACGAAGTTCATGCCGTGGCGCGAGCGCACCAAGACTGCCTGCGTCAAGGTGATGGGCGAGATGCGCATGGCCCTATACGAACTCGGTCAGCGCATGGTCGACCGCGGGATCATGGAAGATCACCACGACATCACCATGCTGCTCGACGACGAACTCGACTCGTTCGCGGCCGATCCCGAGTCATTCAAGGGCACCATCGCCGAGCGCCGCGAGCAGTACCTCGCCCTGTTCGACCTCCAACCGCCGTTCTTCCTGTTCGAGCCGCTCCCGCTCTCCCAGTGGCCCAAGCGAACCGAGCACAAGGCTCAGATCGCGGTCCCGGGTGATTCGTTGTCCGGTGTGGCCGGCGCCCCCGGTATCAGTCGCGGACGCGCCCGGATCCTGCACGACCCGTACGACATCGGCGATCTTGGTGAAGGCGACATCATCGTTGCGCCCCAGACGGATCCGGCCTGGACGCCGCTGTTCGTCTTCGCGGGCGGCGTGGTGGTCAATGTCGGTGCGACCATCACCCACTCGTCCATCGTCTGCCGTGAACTCGGCATCCCCTGCGCGGTGTCGGTACATGACGCGACCGCCCGCATCCCCGACGGTGCCATGATCGAGGTCGACGGCAACACCGGAACGGTCACGGTGCTCTAGATGTTGAAGGTAGGTCTGACCCTCCCCCAGCTCGGCGAACACGTCGACGCCGGCGCGATCTGCGACTTCGCCAGGTCGGCAGAAGAATTGGGCTTCGCGAGCCTGTGGGTCCAGGAACATCTGTTCTACCCGGAAGCGAACGAGTCGGTCTACGGCGGCCGGCACACCACCAGCGTGCACCCGGCTTATCGATCGGTGCTCGGCGCCACCGAGCTGATGGCCTTCGTGGCGGCTTGTACCGGGGACGTGACGATCGGCAGCAGCATTATGGTCGCCGGCTATCACCGTCCTGTAGAACTGGCCCAACGTCTTTCGACACTCGATGTGCTGTCCGGCGGACGTCTCGTCGCCGGTCTCGGGGCGGGCTGGTCCGATGAGGAACACGCCCAGATGGACGTCGATCCCCGTACCCGCGGCCGGCGGATGAGTGAGCTCGTCGCCGCAGTGCAGGCCTGTTGGGGTCCCGATCCGGTCGAGTTCTCGGGTGAGTTCTTCACCATCCCCCGCTCGGTGATCCGGCCCAAGCCCATCCAGCAACCGCATCCGCCACTGCTCTCCGGTCTGCGCTCGGCCACGGGGCTGGCTCGCACCGCGGCGCTCTTCGACATCTGGAATCCCAGCAGCGGAACATCCGAGGCGCTGCTGGCGCAGCTGGACACGATGCGCGAGATGCGCCCTGCCGGTATGGATCCGGTCCGATTGTTCCTCCGGTCCTACCTGCAGCGGCCGACCGACGCGGTGGGATCCGGTGGGCAAGGCATCGAGGGTGTGCGTGGCGACATCCGGACAGCCGTCGCCGCCGGTGCCGAACAGTTCATCGTCGAGATCAATTTCTGGGACGAGATGCGATCCGCGCGTGACTGGGCTCAGGCACCGGCCCGGCTCGCGACCTTGCTCGAGACCGCCCGTGACGAATCCGAAGCGACCGAATCCACGAAAGAGGTTGTGTAAGTGAAAGCGGCAGTATGGGACGGCTCCGGCCCGACCCTCACCATCGAAGACATACCCCGGCCCGAGCCAAAGCGCGGCGAGATCCTCCTGAAGGTCACCGCCTGCGGTGTCTGCCACACCGATCTGCACGTGCTGAAGTCGGAGGTGAAGTTCCCGGCGCCAGCCGTCCTCGGGCACGAGGTGTCCGGTGTGGTCGAACACATCGGAGAGGGTGTCGACAACGTCGCGATCGGCGACCGGGTGGTCTGCAGTTTCATCATGCCGTGCGGCGATTGCCGACATTGTGTGCGGGGTCTGGAAGACCTATGCGAGAAGTTCTTTGCGCACAACCGACTGAACGGGACCCTGTACGACGGGGAATCGCGCCTCGCCCGCCATGACGGCACACCCCTCGCGATGTACTCGATGGGTGGACTGGCCGAATACTGTGTGGTCCCCGCGTCCGACGCCTTCAAAGTGCCCGACGGTGTCGGCCTCGGCGAGGTTTCGATCCTGGGCTGCAGCTCCTTCACCGCGCTCGGAGCGGTGCACAATGCAGACCTCGAACTGGGCGATCGCATCGCCGTGATCGCTGCCGGCGGCGTGGGTTCGTCGATCGTCCAATTTGCGGTCGCGGCGGGTGTCTCGCAGATCATCGCGATCGACGTCAACGACGACAAGCTCAAAGCCGTTGCCGCCCTGGGCGCCACCCACACGATCAATTCACGGGACACTGACGCGGTGGCCGCGGTGAAGGCGTTGACCGACGGACACGGCGTCGATGTCGCATTTGAGGCGCTCGGCAACCCGCACACCTTTGCAACCGCGATGGACATCCTCGACGACGGCGGCCGCGCGGTCGTCGTGGGTATCGCCCCGGCCGGGAGCACCGGCCAGATCGATCTGGCGCGCCTGGTTCGGCGCAAACTCGAGATCCACGGTTCGTACGGCGCCAAGGCCCGCAGCGATATGCCGGCGCTCCTGCGCATGGTGTCGGCCGGAATCGTCGAGCCGGAGCACATCATCACCCGGCGCTACACGCTCGACCAGGTGGACGAGGCATACCAGGCATTGGCCCGCGGCGAGATCGTCGGCCGCGCAATCATCGAAATGGAAGCGACACCATGAACAATCCAGCCCGCGGCATCGTGGCAGTGGTGACCGGTGCCGCCTCCGGTATCGGACGCGCGGCGGTCGAGATCATCCTGGAGCGCGGTGGGTCCGTTGTCGCCTTCGACACCTCGCCCGAGTCGCTGACCTGGTTGAGCGAGTATTCGAACGCGGTTCCGTTCATCGGCGACGTCACGATAGATGCCGACAACCGCGCTGCCATCGAACTGGCCGAGACGTCGTTCGGTCGCCTCGATGCCCTGATCCTCAATGCCGGAGTTCCGGCGTCCGGATCGATCGAGACCCTCGACATGGAGGTGTTCGATCAGTCCATCAACGTCAACCTGCGAGCGGTCGCTCTCGGTGTCCGCGAGGTCATCCCGGCCTTTCGCCGCAACGGCGGCGGCTCCGTGGTCGTCACCGCGTCCGCGACGGCGCTGGGCGGCGAGCCGAACCGTTGGCCGTATGCGGCCGCGAAGGCGGGTGTCGTGAATCTGGCCCGCTCATTCGCCCTCGATCTCGCGAACGACGGCATCCGGGTGAACACCGTCTGCCCCGGGCCGATCAGTACCGGTATGACCAAGCGCATCGAGGAGAACACCCCCGACCGCTACGAATCCCTCAAAACCATGGTTCCCCTGCATCGTTGGGGAACCGCACGTGAGGTCGGTGAGGTCATCGCCTTCCTGGCCTCACCACTGGCATCGTTTGTCACCGGCGCCACGGTCCCAGTCGACGGTGGCGCGACCTGCGGCAGCGGCCAGACCATCCCCGTCCCCCAGCGCGCCGCGGTCTGACCACCCCCTCACCCCCGCCGCCCCCTCCGTCGAGCGTGCCCTCGTTACCGCCGAGTGTGCCTAACCTGTTCGTGTCCAATCCGTTTCGGCACACTGGACGGCGATTTCGGCACGGTCGACGGTGGGATGGGCACGCTCGGCGGCGGGCGGGTGGCCGGTTGGGCACGGTCGACGGCGATTTCGGCACGGTCGGCGGCAGTATCGGCACGCTCGACGGAAGTCGGTCTGAGCACCGTCGACGGGCACAAAGTGCGGCCGCGGTCTGACCCCGCCCCCTCCGTCGAGCGTGCCGATAACGCCGCCGAGCGTGCCCTCGTTACCGCCGAGTGTGCCTAACCTGTTCGTGTGCAAGGAGTTTCGGCACGCTAGACGGTTATTTCGGCACGGTCGACGGTGGGATGGGCACGCTCGGCGGCGGGCGGGCGGCGGTTGGGCACGGTCGACGGTGATTTCGGCACGGTCGACGGGGGTGGCGGGGGTGGTGGGGGTGGTGGGGTGGTGGTCAGCGGCGGGGGTCGACCAAGACTTTCGCGTGTTTGCTGGTGCCGGAATCCAACTCGTGGAACATGGGGACCAGTTCGCCGAGGCCGATGGTGCCGGTGTGGAGCGACCGCACATCCACCCGTCCTTCGGCGATGAGTGTCATAGCACCCAGGAAGTCTTCGTGTGAATAGGCCAGCGATCCGATGACCGTCAGCTCTCGGCTCTGCCAATCCCCATAGCTCACAGATGAATTGGTTCCCGGGTAGCCGAGCAGGGCCAGGATCCCGCCGCGGCGTACCAATTCGGCGGAGGGCTGGAAGAGCTCTGCCACACCGGTACATTCGAACAGCACGTCTGCGCCGAGGCCGGACGACACCTCCATGAGCAGAGCAGACAGGCCTCCCGGTTCGACGACGTCCGTGAATCCGAGCGCGGACGCCGCGGCACGGCGGGCCTCCGACGGCTCGCTGACCAGGACCCGGCCGGCGCCGCCGGCGCGGGCGTGCTGGGCAGTCAGCAATCCGATGGGTCCGGCGCCCTGGACCACCACCGTCGATCCGAGGCGCAGGTTTGCGCGTCGAACCGCATGGAACGTCACCGTCGCCGGTTCCATCAGTGCCGCCTCTTCGTCGGAGAGGGCGTCGAGGACGGGTATGGCCCGCCGTGCAGACACTTTCAGCCTGGTGGCGAATCCGCCGTGCACCGGGGCATCCTCGGTGATCCCGTTGGCCTCGGCGAAGGCGAGATCACAGTTCGCGGCGTGCCCGGCCCGACACTGGGCACAGACGCCACAGGCCGGCCCGACGCCGGCGACCACCCGCTGCCCGACCTCGAGATGGGTGACGTCGGCACCGATGGCGCTGATCCTTCCCATCCACTCGTGCCCGAACACCGCAGGCGGCAGGGCAGCCGATGCGAATCCGTGGGTGTCGGTCGCACAGATCCCGCAGTACCCGATGTCGACGATCACCCCGTCCGGCGCGGGGACCAGGTCTTCACCGACCACGGTCTCCGCGACACCCGGCGCGCTCATGTGTACGTACTTGCTCTCGGTCGCTGTCGTCATCACTGGGTCTCACTTTCCTGTCATACGCTCGACGACCGGCGCGAACTGCTCATACGCCCGATCACCGATGGTGAAGTAGGAGAAGCCGAACTCCTCGCGGCGTTGCTCCAGCTGGTCGCAGATGTCGTCGACGGATCCGACCAGCGCATGCGGGAACGCACGGAGTTCCTCGCTGGAGAACCCGGTGCGACCCATCAGGGCCTCTTCGGTGACGTCGGTCTGTCCGTCGATGGCAACGAAGTAGGCCCCGGTCTCGAGTTCGATGTCGTCGAACCGATCGCCGGCCCCGGCACGTACCCAACCGATCTTCTTGTGCGTCTCGTCGACCGTGGACGTCAGGACGCTGTCGGACCCCAGCACACCGGATCGATTGTTGAAATTGATGCTGACGATGTCGGCGGACCTGCCCGCCAGCGTGAGTACCCGCCGGGCGCCACCGCCGATCATGATCGGCGGTATGGATTCCGGAACCGGCAGCGGGAGGAAGTCCTGTGCCTTCACGATCTGACCGTCGACCTTGATCTCCCTGCCGGAAAAGTGCTGGGCGATCAGGTCCACGGTCTCTTCGAGGCGGTCGACGCGCAGTCCCGCGGACGGGAACTCGATACCCATGGCCTCGTACTCGGCGCCGAGCCAGCCCGCACCCAGCCCGATCTCGATGCGGCCCGGAGCGAACATGGCAAGTGTTGCAGCCTCTTTCGCAAGCACCACCGGCTCGTGATAGCTGGTGCAGAACATTCTGCACCCCACCGTCAAGGTATCGGTGACCTCGGCAGCGACTGCCATGCTCGTGATCGGCGCCATCGTCACCGGGCGATGGCCGGTGGGGTCGAGCGCCGCACCCGGGCCGATGTAGTGATCGGACACATGGAGGGCCGAGTAGCCCATGTCCTCGACCTTGTGCGCGACGTCGCGCCATTCCTGCCCGGTGTTCGCCCGGTAGACCTGAGCAGCGAACCGAAAGGGTTTATGGAGTTTATTGGCCATGACTACAGTTTCTCATTCTTTTCGGGTTTTCACTATGCCTGGCTTGGTATTTGGGTCACCGACTCGAGCACTTCACGCGTGGCCTCACCGAGTTCGGCAATCCATCCACCTGGATCGGAGACACTCCGGGCCGACGGCGCCTCGACGCTGATCGCGACAGCCGGGGGCATCGCGCGGAGGAGTTCGGTGAGTGGCAATGCCCCCATGCCGGGCGCGAGCCGATCGGTCCTCGCCTCGGTGATCGCCGCGTTGTGATCGGTGGCAGGTTCAGCGGAGACCGCATCGCAGATCTGGCAGTACGGCAGCAAATCGTCGTCGATCGCTGCGAGCTCGGCAAGATCGGACCCCG
The DNA here is from genome assembly GCA_003202005.1 of Williamsia faeni. Classification (GTDB taxonomy): domain Bacteria; phylum Actinomycetota; class Actinomycetes; order Mycobacteriales; family Mycobacteriaceae; genus Williamsia; species Williamsia faeni. The sequence continues at coordinate 1,000,910 of QJJF01000001.1, forward strand.
CGCGCGACCAGTGCAGGGCATCGATGAGCACACCCGCATCCGAATTATGTGCGTCGGCAACGAAGTTCGTCGCTGCGGCCACGTCACGGACCGACGAGAAGATCATCGGCTCCAGACAGCATCGGAGACCGTGGTCGGCGGCGAGCCCCGACAGTTCCGCGAAATTCGCGGTGGCCCTGTCGTAGTCGTCGTCGAGCACCGTCACCAACAGGAAGCTCGCATCCAGCTCCGCACCGGCCTCGAGCACCGCGAGCCAGTCGGCTCGTGAGCTGCCCGGATGGAGCTTGACCACTTCGACGTCCAGGACGCGCATCCCGTTGTCGGCCAAAGCCGACTTGGTGTCGCGCAGCATCGCCGATCCCGCGATCAGCTGGAATCCGCGATCGGTGGGTGTCTGCGCCACCCGGACGCCCACGGCGTTGAACCCGCCGAGCGCGGCGTACTCGATGAACTGCGGTGGTGGAACCCGAATTGCCGACAGGTGGGAGAGGGACACGATGCGTTGTGCTTGAGGAGCTTTCACTGGCAGATCCGATCTACGGTGTCAGGTCAGATGAACGGACACTGCCCGGGCGGTCACGCTCGGCCCGGGCAGTGTCGCGTCATACTCTGTTGTTCTCTACTTGAGCCACAGGGCCTTGAACTGGTCCTGGTAATCGGCCACACCGACGTAGTAGCCGGTGTCTTCGTCCAGCACCGCCGAATCGATGTTGTCGGAGTTCAGCAGCTGCGTCGGCAGGAAGGCGGCATCGGCCGGCGCGAGGTCGTCGCCGTTGAAATGCCGGGCCAGCATGTCGAGGACACGCCATCCGAGGATCTGGACCGGGAACCCGACCCACACGCTGTTGTCGCCGTCCTTGAGTGCCTTCAGGTTGTCCGGGGTAGGCGTCTGACCGGCGAAGGTCACCTGATCCTGCAGTCCGGCCGCTCGAAGGGCCGCGTCCACACCGAGTACGAGGTCGCCGAACGAGAACACCACGTAGTTGATGTCGGGATCACGCTGCAGCGTACTGACGATGCTCTGCGGGGTCTTGGTTCCCAGATCGGTGACCTGCTGGTTGACGAGTTCGACCTTGCAATCCGGGCACAGGGCCTTCATCTGCGCGGTGAAAGCGTCGGTGTACACGTTGAGGATCGGGTAGTCGGTGATGGTGATGACCGCGACGTTGGCGTCACCTTTGCTGTCGGCGACCACCTGGCTGGCGACCATCTTGCCCCACTCCTGAACCTGAGCGGTTCCGTCCAGAGACGTGGAGATGAGGCCCGGGACCGGTTCGTCACCGACACTGTCGGCGATCACCGCGATACCGGCGGCATCGGCCGCGTCGATCTGCTTCTTCAGCATCGAGACCGGCGTACCCGAGAAGTGAATGGCATCCGGCTTCAACGCAATTGCCTGATCAAATGCCTTGGGTGCGGCTTCGGCATCGGTTCCCATCAGGATCCGCTGGTAGCGCCAGCCGAGCAGATCGGCGGCCTGCTGGATCGCATCGTTCTTCGCACTTGAGATGGGCTGCGGGGTTTCGATACTGATGACGTACTTGCCCTCCGCCGGGGCTTTGCTCAGCGGGGTGTCGAGGACGAGGTTGGTGGGCGCCGTCTCATATTGGTCCGCAACGGCTTGGGCACCGGATACGTCGGCCGCCTGACCGGTTCCACCGTCGTCCCCACTACTACATGCTGTCGCGAAGACACTCGCGGACACAATGGCGACGATCGCCTTTGTCCAGGTGCTGGTTTTCACTGAATTTCCTTTCAGAGGTAGGCCATTCGGCCATGAAGGTGACGCTGGTGCCGTGGCCGGTGTGGCCGCGGCGCGAAGTCAGGCCCGCCGGGCCGTCCTGGCGGCGAGCGCCACGGCGATGATGAGGGCGAGACCATTGAAGAGGTCGTTGACATAACTCGGGGCGCCCGCCAGCTGCAGCCCCTTGACGCCGGTGGCGAGGAGGTAGATCGCGATGAGGGTGCCGAGCACGTTGACGCGACCGGCGCGGATCTGGGTCGAACCGAGGAAGACGGCCGAGAATGCGGGGAGCAGGTACGACGGGCCGATGTCGGGTGCGGCGGTACCGAGCTTGGCAGCCAGGATCACGCCTGTCAGCGCTCCGATGGTCGCCGATGTGACCAAGGCGCCGAACATGATTCGCTCGACTCGGAGTCCGGCCAGACGGGACGCCTGACGGTTACCGCCGGTGGCGTAGAGATAGCGGCCCAGTGGTGTCTTCTCCAGTACCAGGTACATGACAGCGGCGACCGCGATCATGTAGTAGAACGGCAGCGGCAGACCGAGGAACGGCTTGCTTCCCATGTCGAGGAAACCGTTGCTGAATCCCTCGGTGATCTGCTTCCCGTCGGTTACCCAGTAGGTTCCGGCCAGCAGGATGCTGGACATACCCAAGGTGGCGATGAACGAGTCGACGTTGAGTTTGACCACCACGAAACCGTTGACTGCACCGATGAGAGCGCCACACAGCAGCGTCGTGATGATCGCTATCGGAACAGGGATCCCCTTGGAGAGTTGATAGGACACCATCGCCACGGAGAAGCCCATCACCCCGGCGATCGAGAGGTCGAAAACGCCTGCCGCCAGCGGCACGATGAGGCCGATGGCCAGCATCGCGGTGATGGCCTGATCGCCCGCAATGATACGGAAGTTGCCCTCGGTCAGGAAGAGATCCGGAATCCAGATCGCGAACAGCACGATGATCGCGACCCACACGTACAGGCCACTGAATCGATCGAGTCCGAAATTGATCTTGCGACGCCCCGGTGCGTCTGGAACGGGGTCGCCGCCGCCCGGGGGTGGGCTCTTCGGCGATATCGCCTTACCTTCGTGCGATTGCGTTGTCATGGTGATCCTTTCACGGATGCTCGGAGGAGGTCACGCCTCGGCGCGAGCGGGCTTCTTCAGAGTCGAGGCGGTCAACCGATCAGGGTCGATCCGGGGACGGGAGAAATCGTCGACCACACGGCCGACCGACAGAACGATCACGCGGTCACACAAACGGGCCAGTTCCCCGTGATCGGTGGACACCACCAGCACCGCCGCGCCGGCCTGGGCGGCTTCGTCGACCAGCGTGTGGATATCGGCTTTCGCACCGATGTCGACGCCCTGGGTGGGCTCGTCGAGGAGCAGTACCCGTGGCTTGCGTCGCAGCCATCGCGCCAGCACGACCTTCTGCTGATTGCCGCCGCTCAGCGTGCCCAGATGCCGTTCGGTATCGCCGGTAGGGCGAACGCCGAGACGCTCGAGCCACGTTGCGACGTCAGACTTTTCGCGCTTGACCCGCAGCATTCCACCCTTGGTGTAGGCCCACGGGTCGGCCACCGAGACATTCTCGCGCAGGGATGCCGAGGTAAAGGCGGCGTTGCTCAACCGTTCGGCGGGAACACAACCCATCCCGGCCGCCATCGCCAGGTCGGGGCGCCCGTTGCCGACCTCCTTGCCTTCGACGACAACCGTGCCGCCGCGCGTTTCGGCCCCGAACAGGGCCGGCACCATCTCTTCCCGTCCCGAACCGGTGATCCCGGCGATGCCGAGAACCTCACCCGCCCGGATCGTGAAGCTGAGGTCGTCCACCGCTCCGCAGGTCAGTCCGCTGACCTCGAGAACCGGTTCACCGGTGAAGTCTGTGGTCTCCCCCTCGGGATCCGCGAGGAACTCGTCGACGCGTCGGCCGATCATCAGCTCGACCAGCCCGGGTTCGTCGAGTCCTTCGAGCTTGCGGGTGGTGACGACCTTGCCGTCCCGCATCACGGTCACCGAATCACACAAGGAGAAGACCTCGTGGAGATGATGTGACACGAAGAGCACGGCGACACCCCGATCACGGATCCTGCGGACCAGGTCGAAGAGCCGAACTGCCTCGGCTGCAGGAAGATTCGCGGTGGGCTCGTCGAGGACGAGGACGTTGGCCTCACCTGCACGTCCCTGCACGGCCCGGGCGACGGCGAGCATCGTGCGCTCACTCATGGTGAGGTCGGAAGCGAGCTTCTTGAGGTTCAGGTCGAACCCCAGTTCGGCGAGCGCAGTTTTGGCCTGGGCCCGCTCGGCACGAACGTCGATGGTGCCGAAGGAAGTGGTCTTGTAACCGTGCCCGAGAGCGAGGTTGTCGACCACGTCCAGGCTGTCGACGAGGCCCAGCTCCTGATGGACGAATCGGAGGCCGGCAGCCTCGCCACTACCCGGGAGGCCGAGGTGCAGCTCGTGTCCGGTCACCTTGATCTCGGCGCCTTCGTCCGGATCATGGTATCCGGCAAGAACTTTGATCAGCGTTGACTTGCCGCAACCATTCTGGCCGACCAGGCCCCGGATTTCGCCCGGCGCCAACAAGAGATCCACGTCGCTGAGGGCCCGCTGGCCGCCGAACGTCTTGGATAGACCGCTGATTGTGAGCGCATCTGTCATGAGTGCCTACCTACGTGAGGTGAGTTACTTGAACTGAACTTTTGTTACCTAGATCATACTGAACTATGTACATGGATATGTCCAGCGTTCGGGCGAAAATCATTTTCTACCGCTTAACCTGCACTGTTAGTGCGTTGTGCGGATCAGAATCTGATCTTTTCGATCATCTTGCGACCATGAACGGAGCTATCTATCTATAGTCAGTTCAAAGTTATGCGGCACTCCGGTGCCGGCCGAGGCCGCAACAGTGAGGACTGGTTCAGTGGTTGATTACGAGCTCGGGAGCGTCGTCCAGATCGCCTATATGGTCGACGACGTGGCCTTGGCCGCGAAAGAGTTCTCATTCCGCACCGGGGCGGGCCCCTTCTTCGTCCGGCGTAACCCGGTGACAGATGCTCGTGGTCCGGGTGACACCGTCGGTGGTTTCGATCATTCCTCGGCCTACGGCCAATGGGGCCGCGTCCAAGTGGAACTGGTGCAGACCCACACCGCGCAGCCGGCGGAGTTCGCCGAGACGACGTTGGCACGCAATCGGATCCATCACGTCGCGATCATGGTTTCGTCGTTCGACGATCAGCAACGCCGCTATGCCGAGATGGGCTGGCCCGCCCTCCTGACGGCAACCACCCGCAACGGCAACAACTTTGCCTTCCACGACGCCCGGCCACAGCTCGGACACCTCGTGGAGATCTACGAACCACGGCCGACGATTCTGGCCCTCTACCGCAAGGTCGCCGACGCTGCCACGAACTGGGATCGCACCGACCCGGTTCGTGACATGTGAGCGCTCAGGCGGCGGCGAGCAATGCTGCCGCGCGTTCGCGCGCCATCGTCAGGACCTGCGGATTCCCGGAGTTCCAGAGAACTGTCAGCTGCTTGCGGCAGATCTTCCACTCACCATCAACCCGCACAACGGAATCGGTGTAGTACCCGCCGATGGTGAACATCGCGTCACCTGCCGTGTTCGGCAGGACGTGCTCGGCGCGCACATAGGAGATGACCGTACCGCGGTCACCGTCGACGGTGATGTCGAGGTTCGACAGGAAATGTTGCGACGCAGTCAATCCGGGAAAGAGCATCCGGCCGCGCTGCACCCAGTCGTCCGCCTTGAACGGGCCTGCGTTGCCCGGCCGATAGCTGCTGTAGTCGATCTCGATCTCTTCGGTGAACACCGACCGGTAGAGCTCCCAATCGCGAAGGTCGATACCGCGTGCGAAACGCGCCATCAGTCCGGTGATCTCACGATGTGCGGTGTTCAGGTCTGCGTCACTGGTCATCGGCATATCACTTTCGTCGTCGGTTCTGGGGTGTCACGAGGGAAGCTGGAGGGAGATCGTCTCGAAGTACTCGTCGAGTCCGTCCGGACCCAGCTCGCGGCCGATCCCTGACTTCTTCATCCCACCGAACGGTGCCAACGGATTGAACCGGCCACCGTTGATCGAGACCTGACCTGTTCGCAGCCGGCGCGCGATCGCGATCGCCGCATCGTCATCGGCCGCAAAGACCCCGCCCGAGAGCCCATAGTCGGAATCGTTGGCGATGCTGACCGCCTCGTCGACGCCCTCATAGGCGATGACGGCCAGGACCGGACCGAAGACCTCTTCACGCGCGATCGCCGCGTTGTTGTCGATACGGCTCACCACCGTGGGTCGCACAAAGAATCCGGTCTGCAACCGCTCGTCCAGGTCGGCCGGTTCTCCGGGACCGCCGACGAGGAAGTGCGCGTCGGCAGGTACCTCGGAGAGAAGCTTGAGAACCGTCTGCTGTTGCTCGCGCGATGCCATCGGCCCGATGTCGACCGTCTCGTCCAGTGGATCCCCGACCCGTTGAGATCCCACCAGTTCGACCAGCTTTGCCTCGACCTGCTCGAGCCGGTCGACCGGGATGAGCAACCGGGTGGTGGCGGCACAGGTTTGCCCGTTGTTGATGTAGCAACTCCGGACCGCCGCCGTGACCGCTGCATCGACATCGGCGTCCGGCGCAACGATGAAGGCCGACTTGCCGCCGAGTTCGAGGGTCACTTTCTTGATGTCGGCTGCAGCTACTTGCCCGACACGGGCGCCGGCGGACGTCGAACCGGTCAAACTGACGAGGTCGACATCCGGATGTCCGGCCAGTCGCTCCCCGACCCGGCCACCGGCACCGGTGACGACGTTGAGCACGCCCGGGGGCAGGCCCACCTCGTCGGCGATCTCGGCAACCACGAATGCGGCAAGGGGCGCAACACTGCTCGGCTTCACGACGGTGGTGCAGCCGGCAGCGATCGCCGGCGCGACCTTGGCCGCGAGCTGGTACAGCGGATAGTTCCAGGGCGTGATCGCCCCGACGACACCGATCCCGACCTTGAGGATCAGCGAGTTACCTCGACGTTCCTCCAGCGGCGTCTGTTCGAGAATGTCGGCCATCGAGCGGAAGATCGTGACACCCAGCCCGACCTGGACGCTGCGCGAACGCGCGATCGGGGTGCCGACCTCGCGGGCCATCATCTCGGCGAGTTCAGTCTCGCGGCCGACCAGCCCGTCGGCGATCTGCCTCAGCACGGCGACGCGGTCGGCGACTGCCGAGTTCGACCACTCACCGAAGGCCACCCGGGCCGCCGCCACGGCGTTGTCGACGTCGTCTTCCGTGCCTGCCGGCACCGTCGCGAGCAGTTCACCGGTCGCCGCTTCGACGACGCTGATCCGTTCATCGCCCGAGGACGGGACCCATTTGCCACCGATGTAGAGCTCGTGCCGATCGTCCATCCGAGGACTCGCTTTCTCTGCCTGTTCGCCCCGAGTGGCGGCCATCACACATACCCTAGCCAACTTAGACGAGTCTGTGTCAAGTAACTAGCACGTTTCAATTCTGTACATATTTCTGATGGCTTTCTTGACATCCACTACTATTTGGGTAGGTTATGAGCACCGTCACAGTCAGGCCCGGTGGCGCGCGTCCGTCACCTGCCAACCAGTCCCCGACCGGGACCCGAACCGTTTTCAGGAGCACCCATGAACGACCTCGCGACCAACACGCCCGCACCAACCGCTTCGAGTGAACTGGTCGATCTCGTGGTCAAGGGAATGGTCCGTGGGCCGATCAGTCCGGAGCTGCAGATGGTCATCGATTCCGGTGACGCGATCGCCAAGGGTCCGATGGTGATGCCCACCCCGGCCGGCAAGGCCACTGCGGGCGAGCTGGTCCGGCTCCCCCAAGGTGGCGAAGAAGAACAGGTCGTCACCGACTTCCTGCACGCCTTCCTGCCCGTCAACCGCCGTCTGCGCGAACTCTGCACGGCCTGGCAGTGCCGTCCCGATGGTTCGCCCAACGACCACTCCGACCCGCAATACGACGCCGGGATCCGGGATCAACTCGACGACATCCACACCGCGGTCTCGAAGATGCTGCGACGTGCGGGCAAGCAGTCCGCACCGCTGCTCGACTACCGCGACCGCCTCGGTGTCGCCCTCGAGCGCTTCGACGGCGGTGACACCGCGTCGCTGACCTCACCCCTCACCGATGGCTACCACACCGTATGGATGTGGCTTCATCAGCACGTCCTGATGATGCTGGGTGTCAGCCGCGCCGAGGACGAGGCCCTCGAAGAGAAGCTCGTCCAGGGCAGCGCCGAATGACACTGTTCGACAACTCCCTTCACACCGCGACCAGGGTGGCCGTACCCTACGGCCAGGGCCGCGCCCGCGGTCTGGGCGCCGATGTTCTCGGCGTCCACGGCGTCGAGATGGACAATCTGGTCGCACTCGGACTCCCGGTTGTACCCGGACTGACGGTCCCGATCGGCTCCGGTACCGGGCTCCAGAATCGGGAGACCGCCAACACCGCGATCGACCTGCTCGAGAAGCTTGCGGTCCGGGGGATCTGGCCCGCCGTGCGCACCGGGCGTCGCCCCATGCTCATGCACTTGCGTTGCAGCGCACCGGTTCCTGTCTCCGCACTACCTCCGGCGATCTCGGTCATCGGCCTGTCCAGCCGGAACATCGACGCGCTCGTCGAGGTCATCGGCCGCGACCGCGACATCTACGACTCGTGGGCCGCCAACCTCCGCTTCGTCGCCGAGGGCGCGCTGGACGTCGACGTGGACGATCTGGACGATCTCGACGACGACCACCCCGACAGCCGGACGCGGGTTCCCGCGTTGCTCGAACTCATCGAGAACACCACCGGTGCACCATTTCCCGCCGATCCGGCCGAACAACTCGGGTTGGCTGCCAAGGCCATGCTCGCCCGCTGGGCTTCGCCGCGCGGACAGCGGGTACGCAAGGCACTGTCGCTGCCCGACGATCTCGGCATCGCCCTGCACGTTCGGGCGCTGCGACTCGGGTCGTGGAACGAGTCCGGGTATGGCTCGGCGATCAGTCGCGATCTCGAGACCGGAAAGTACTCGCCACACGGCGTCTTCCATCTCGGGGTCCGTCGGGCCGACCCGAATCCGGGTCCCGGTGAGTCGCTCGGGCACACCCCCGGTGGCATCCAGATCCTCGACCAGATCTTCGCGACGCTCGAACCCCACCTGCGTGGCGTCGCGGAGATCGAGTTCGAGGTCCGCGACCGCCAACTTGCCCTGCTCAGCGCCGGTGCCCTCGAACATCCTGGGCCACGGGCGGTCACCAACCTCGCCGTCGATCTCGCGAACGCGAACTCGATCGACCGGAGTGAGGCCGTGCGCATGCTCGAACCCGACCTCATGCAGGATCTTCTCCACGCCCAACTGAAACTCACCGGCGGTGAACAGCTCCTGGCCCGCGGGTTGCCGGCTTCGCCCGGAGCCGCAACCGGCGAGATCGCGTTGTCCAGTGAGCGCGCACTACAGCTTGCCGCCCAGGGCAAAGACGTCATCCTGGTCGCTTCCGAAACCAGTCCGGCCGATGTCCCGGCCCTGATGGCGGCCACCGCGGTCGTGACCTCCAACGGCGGGCTCGCCTCGCATGCCGCCGTGGTCGCCCGCGGCGCCGGACGACCCGCGGTCTGCGGTGCCACGACGCTGCGCATCGACGCCGGAGCCGGAACGGTCTCCGCCGACGGCACCACCCTGTCCGAAGGTGACACGGTGTCGGTCAACGGCCGCACCGGCGACATCTACTGCGGCACCGTCTCCATCCGTCCCGCCGAACCCTCCGCGGAGCTCGAGGTACTGCTGGGCTGGGCCGATGAGATCCGGCAGCTACGGGTCCGCACCAATGCCGACAACGCCGAAGACGCCGCCACCGCATTTCGACTCGGCGCCGAGGGAATCGGTCTGTGCCGCACCGAACATCAATTCCTCGGGCCGCAGCTGCCTCTGGTCCAGCGGCTGGTTCTCGCCGAGTCCGAGGCCGAGGAGATCGAGGCCATCGAGGCGTTGACCGCCGTTCAGCAGAGCGACTTCACCGACCTGTTGCGCGTCGTCGGGGATCGGCCGATCACCGTTCGGCTCCTCGACGCGCCGCTTCACGAATTCCTGCCCTCCGACGGTGAATACCGGGACGCGGCACAGGCCGAAAGAGCCGCGGCCACACATGAATCCAACCCGATGCTCGGTCTTCGAGGAGTTCGTTACGCGATGGTGCAGCAGCGGCTGTATCCCGCGCAGGCCGAGGCGCTGTTCCGGGCGTGGGTAACAGTGCGCGCCGAGGGCCTGACGCCGGTACTCGAGGTCATGATCCCGTTGGTCTCGCTACCCGGCGAACTCGAAAAGGCCATCGAGCAGGTCCATCAGGCGGCCGAGGTCGTCGCGGCCGATACCGGGGTCCAGGTCCCGTATCTCGTGGGCAGCATGGTCGAAACCCCGCGCGCGGCACTTCTCGCCGAATCTCTCGTCGAGCACGCACAGTTCATGTCGTTCGGGACCAACGACCTCACGCAGCTGACCTACGGGTTCTCCCGCGACGACGTCGAGAAGACGATGCTCGTGCACTACCTGGAGCACGGCCTGCTCACCGACAGCCCATTCGCGGTCCTCGACAGCGACGGCGTGGGCGCGCTCGTCTCGATGGCCGCGCGCGCCGCCCGTGCGGCCCGGCCCGGCGTCAAACTCGGAGTCTGCGGCGAGCACGGCGGCGACCCGGCGTCCATCTCCTTCCTGAACAAGGTTGGCCTGGACTATGTCTCGTGCTCCCCACGCCGCGTTCCCGTCGCCCGACTGGCAGCGGCCCACGCCGCCCTCGAAGAAGAGTGAACTCGATGAGTACCGAACTGGACGACCTGCGGGCGGCCGTACACGCCGCGGCAACCGAACTCGGCGGTCCGGACCTGTGTCGCCGCCTCGACCCGAACGGTTCCGGATGGGACGAGCCCGCGTGGTCGGTCCTGGCCGAACAGATCGGCGTCAGTGCGATCGGACTACCCGAATCCGTCGGCGGCATCGGTGGTTTGGCCGAACTGGTTGTCGTTGCCGAGGAACTCGGCGCAGCGCTGCTGCCGGTGCCGTTCCTGTCCTCCGTCCTCGCCGGCCAGGTACTCATCCGGGTCAACGATGCCGAAGATGTACTCACGAGCATTGCCGAAGGGACGCCGGCCGCGTTTGCCGGACTGAATCGCCAGGGATGGTGGTCACCGGACGACACCCTGTTCACCGCAACAGAGTCAGATGATCGATGGCAGCTCGACGGTCACGCGCCGGCGGTTGTCGGTGCCGAGGCCGCCCCCTGGATCGTCGTCGTCGCAGATACCGAATCCGGGCCCGACATCTTCGCCGTCGAGGCACCGCGCGATGGAGTCCTGATCTCCCCGCTGGAAACCCTCGATCTGTCGCGCGCCCAGGCATCGGTCACCCTGTCGAAGGCATCGGCCCGACGCCTGACGACGGGTGGAACAGCTTCCGCCGCAGTCTTTCCCGCACTCGATGTCGCCTGCATCGTGCTGGCGGCAGAGCAGCTCGGTGGGGCACAGGCGAGCCTCGACAACACCGTCGCCTACGTCAAGGAACGCCGCCAGTTCGGACGGGAGATCGGCAGCTTCCAGGCCGTCAAACACACCCTTGCCGACCTGTTGGTGCTCGTCGAGTCGAGTCGCTCTGCCATCACCCGGGCCGTCGATGCGGATGACCTAGCCGAGGCGAGTGCAGTGGCCCGCGCCTGGTGCTCGGACGCCTACCGCACGGTCACCGCCGAAGCCGTCCAACTCCACGGTGGAATCGGGTTCACCTGGGAACACAACTGCCACCTGTACTTTCGCCGGGCCCGGGCTGACGCCCAACTCCTCGGCGGGTCAGCGATGCACCGCGAACGTCTGGCCGCCGCCCTCGCCTGGTGACCGCCGATTTTGGTGGGTTTTGGCGTGCAAACCCGCAGGTCAGCCTCACCAAAACCCACCAAAATCGGAAGTCGGGGTCAGCGCTTGTCGCGCTGCGACCATGGTTGGTCGCGGTTCTCGCGGGGTTCCGGCGGGAGACCGAGGACCCGCTCGCCGATGATGTTGCGCTGGATCTGGTCGGTGCCACCGGCGAGGCGGTAACCCGGACTACCCAGAAGATGCTCGGTCCACGCGAACTGATCGTGATCGATGTCCGCAGTGATGTTGTTGCCCAGCAGATCTGCCGCGATCTCGCCGATTCGGCCCAGGACGTCCGACGCCATCAACTTGCCAACCGACGCCGCCGGACCCGGTGACTTCCCGGCTGCGGCGGCCCGGGCAACCCGATCGGCGGTCGCTGCCCGTAGCTCGGAACGGATGTAGACGTCGGCGATGTTCTGACGCACCAACGGATCGTCGGCCATGCCGAGGGACTGCGCGAGTTCGACGAGTTCGGCGACCGAGCCGCCCTTCTTCCGGGTGACCGAACCCGACGCGGTGCGCTCGAAAGCCAGTGTGGCGTTCGCGACCTTCCACCCCTGCCCGACCTCACCGAGACGCATGCTGTCCGAGACCCGCACGTTCTGGAGGAATACCTCGTTGAACGAGCTGCCACCACTCATCTGGCGGATGGGCCGGATCTCCACACCGGGTGCGTCCAGTGAGATCAGAAATGCTGTGATCCCTTTGTGTTTCGGCACATCCGGATCGGTGCGTGCCAGCAGCATGCCCAGATCGGCGAACCGCGCACCCGACGACCACACCTTCTGTCCGTTGAACACCCATTCGTTGCCCTCGCGGACACCCCGGCAGCTCAGCGCCGCCAGATCGGAGCCGGCGCCGGGTTCGCTGAAGAGCTGACACGCCAGCAGGTCGGTCCGCAGCAGCGGATTCGCATAGGCGATGCGCTGTTCCTCGGTGCCGAACATGGCCACGGCAGGTCCGACCAGACCTGTTGTGACGCTGATCAGTTCGGTCGACGGCGGGACCTCGAAGTCTCGCTCGGCCTGTGCGATGGCGGATGCGAACGACGCCGGCAGCCCCCGCCCACCGTGCTCGACTGCCAACGTGACCGCGCCGTAGCCGGCATCAAAACGCCGTCGCCGATAGTCGCGCACCGCGTTCAGCAATTGCAACTCGTCCTCATCGGACAGATTTCGGAAGACCGCGAGGTCGGGTTTGTCGCGTGAGGACTGCGTCGAACGCGGTGCGAACATGGACGACAGCCAGGCACGTACCTCCTCGGAGAAGTCCGAGAGTTCCGGTACCTGATCGAGTGTTCTTGTCACTGGATGCCTTTCGTGATCACGCTGTCAGGACCGTGCAGGCGGACAGCCCCGGCGCACCGTAGACGTGGGTGAAGCCGACAACCGGTCCACCCGGGACCTGATTGCCCTCGGCCCGGCCCTGCAGCTGCCGCACCACTTCATGGACCTGCCGGAGACCGGAGGCCCCGATGGGTTCGCCGCCGGCCAGGCAGCCACCGTCGGTATTGATCGGCAGGCTGCCGTCATGGTGGGTGGCACCGGACGCCAGCAGCTTTCCCTGCTCGCCGTGCGCACACAACCCGGTTTCGGCCATGTGGATGATCTCCGAGCCGGAGTCGGTGTCCTGCAACTGGGCGACCTGCACATCGGCCGGCGCAACGCCGGCACCGGCGAAGGCGGCCGCGGCCGCATCGATGCTCGGACTGTGGATTGGGTCGGTGTGTAGCCATGGCGAGAAGACCTCGAACGAACCGAACCGTCGGGTCCGGACTTCGACCGCGGCGAGCCGGATCGGCTTGTCGCACATGTCGTATGCGCGGTCACCGCGGGCCAGGATCAACCCGACCCCGCCTTCTCCCGGTGAGCAGAACATGTACTGGGTGAGCGGATCGTTCACCGGTGCCGACGCGAGTACCTGTTCGGCCGTCAAGGGTTTGCGTCGCCAGGCCATCGGATGCGCTGCGCCGTTGGCGAATGCCCGTTCGGACACCGCGGCCAAGGCCTGTTCGTCGAGTCCGTGTTCATGGAAGTAGCGTCTGGTCTTCATCGCGAAATACTGCGTGGTGACCATCATTCCGGTGCGGGCATACCACTGGCCGAGACCGTAGGCCGCGGGATCGGTGCCGAAGGCACCCCGTGGGTGCTTGTCGAATCCGACCACCGCAACCACATTCGCCCGCTGCGACGTCAACATGTCGGTTGCCGTCGACAGCGCGACTCCTCCGGTGGCGCAACCGTTCTTGACGGTGGTGAACGGAATTCCGGTCAGACCGAGGCGCGACACCAGCGAATCGGGTTTGCCCGAGACGTTGCTGCCACCGACGGCGGCGTCCACGTCGGACCAGCCGATCTTTGCATCGGCCAACGCGGCCCGCAGAGCGTGTTCGCCCATGTCCATACCGGAGACACCGTCGTGCCGCCCGAAGGCATGCATTCCGGCGCCGACCACGTAGATGTCGGACGCACTCATGGGGCCACCCTCTCGAATGCGAAGGTGAATTCGGTGTCGTTCACCGGGATCAGCCGCAACTCGACCTGATCCCCGATCGCCACCGCACCCACGATGCGTGACTCGACGAGCACCGAACCCAGGTCGATGTACCCGACCACAAAGGGCTCGAATCCCGACGCCGGCTTCTCATACGGCGGTTTGGGGGCGAACGACTGTGTCGTCCAGGTCCAGACCGTGCCGCGAGTCGGCAGCGCTTGGCGCGCCACATTCTCACCGGCACAGCCCGGACACCGTGCCGCCGCAGGAAAGACCACCACATCGCAATCCGCGCAGCCACTTCCGGCCAGGGCCGGAGGATCCAGCCGGGCGAAGAGTTCGTCGTCGACCGGTTTGCCATTCACGACGGCACTGTTCGTCACGATCGGCTCCTCGTCACCCGGCCAGCAGACTCAGCGGTCGAGCCAGAACAGCACTGAGGGTGCGCAGGTACTCCGCGGCCGGAGCCCCGTCGACGGCCCGATGATCGAACGTCAGACTCAGTGTGAGGACCTGGGTTTTCACCGGAGTCTCACCCTCCCAGCGGAATCCGTCCTTCACACGCCCCACACCGAGAATCGCGACGTTGCCGGGATTGATGACGGGTGTGAAGAAGTCGACACCGTAGGCGCCGAGCGTGCTCACCGAGAACGTCGCGCCTTCCATGTCTGCCAGAGCCAGCTTTCCGGTTCGGGCAGCGGTGGCCAGTGCTGCTGTCGCACTGCCGATCCCGGAGACAGACAGCTCATCCGCCCCGCGCACGACCGGCACCACCAGACCGTTCTCGACCGCGACGGCCACACCGACATTGATCTCCTCGAAGAGGACGATCTTGTCGTCGGTGATGCCCGCGTTGAGCAACGGGTGCTCGCGAAGTGCCATCGCAGCGGCTTTCACGATGAAGTCGTTGAGACTCGGCGCCTTCGAACCGGACTGCGCGGCTTCGGCCTTGAGCTGTTCGCGTATTGCGACCAGCGCGGTCACATCGGCTTCGTACCCGTGGGTCAGTTGGGCCATCGTCTGCAGGCTGTCGACCATGTTGCGGGCGATCGCACCGCGCATGCCCGTCAGCGGGATCACATCGCCGGGTTGCGGTCCGGCCACGAGGGCCGGAGTGGAGGACGGCTTCGCTGCTGCCGGTGCGCTTGACGAGCCGGCCGCCTTCTCGACATCCGACTTCGTGATGCGGCCACCGACTCCGGTGCCGGTGATCTGCGAGAGGTCGACACCGAGCTCTGCCGCGCGACGGCGGACGATCGGTCCGACGAATTGGCCGGCGACCTCGCCGGACACGGTGCTTGCCGGCGCCGGGACGGCAGCGGGACCCGCGGCCACGAACTCTTCGACATCTTCGGAGACGATCCGGCCGCCGGGACCCGACCCGCGAACGGCCGAAAGGTCCACGTTCGCTGCTGCCGCGACGCGGCGCGCATTCGGCGACGATTTGATGCGAGACCCGTCGTCGGGGCCTCCCACGACCTGGGCCACCGGCGCAGCCGTCTCGACAACCGTCTCCTCTGCAGCCGCCGGGGCAGTGCCCTCGGGAGTCGATTCACCTTCGGCGAGCAGCCAGCCGATGAGTGCCCCCACCGGGAGGACCTCTCCGGTCTGGGCCACGGTCGCGAGAATGCCTTCGCCTTCTGCCTCCACGTCCACGTCGACCTTGTCGGTCTCCAACCGCAGCAAGGTGTCGCCGAGAGCGATGTGCTGGCCAGAACTGGCCACCCACTCCCCGATGACGCCTTCCTGCATCGTGAGCCCCAACTTCGGCAGCACGATCTGCTGAGCCACGATCAGTTCCTTTCGAGCAGTCGGCGCGCTCCGGCCACGATGCGATCCGCGTCGGGGACATATGCCTTCTCCAGCGGCGTGCTGAAGGGCACCGGGGTGAACGGCGCACCGATGCGCAGGACCGGGGCGTCGAGGTAGTCGAACGCCTCTTCCTGGATCTGGGCTGCGACCTCGGCGCCGATGCCCCCGAACGTCACGGCTTCGTGCACGACGAGGATGCGGTTGGTCTTGGAGGCCGACTTCACGATGGCATCGGTGTCGAGGGGCTGGACCGAGCGGGGGTCGACGACCTCGACGGACACTCCGGATTGCTCGAGGATGTCGGCGGCCTTGAGTGCCTCGGCGACCATGCGGCCGAACGCGACGATGGTGACGTCGTCACCTTCACGCGGGATCGCGGCCTCACCGATCGGGATCTCGTAGATCTCTTCGGGCACCTCAGCGCGTGCGCCGAGCAGCACCTTGTTGAGCATGAAGATGACCGGGTTGTCGTCGCGCACCGCGGCCACCATCAGACCCTTGGCGTCATAGGCGTTGGACGGCATGACCACCTTGAGACCGGGGGTATGCGCCAGCCAGGTCTCCAGGCTCTGGGAGTGCTGCGCGCCGGCGCTCACACCCGCGCCGTAGGCGACGGCGATGACCATCGGGACCTTGACCTCGCCGCCGTACATGAACTTCATCTTGGCGGCCTGGTTGACCACCTGGTCGAGCGCGACCGCGAGGAAGTCCATGAACATGATGTCGACGATCGGGCGCAGCCCGCGGGCGGCGGCACCGACTCCGAGACCGATGAGTCCCATCTCGGCGATCGGGGTATCAACCGCCCGGCGGGGACCGAACTCGTCGAGAATCCCGTCGTACATGTGGAAGACACCGCCGTAGCCGGCAACGTCCTCACCGATGATGAAGACGTTGTCGTCCTCACGCATCACTTGTGCGACGGCTTCGTTGTAGGCCTTGACGTAGGTGGTCTGGCGGGCTGCGGGTGCCTTTTCGGCTGCCAATTCGGTTGCAGTAGACATAGTTTGAGTTCTCTCGGGTTCAGTCGCTGTAGACGTTGAGGGCGAAGTCGGCCAGGTCTGGGAACGGGCTGTTCTCGGCGAATGCCACGGATTCGGCGATGTCGGCGTCGACCTCGGCCCAGATTGCCGCGAACTCGGACTCCGTGACGACGCCCTCGGACACCGCGCGCGCTTCGAGCAGTTTGATCGCGTCGCGATCTTTCCAGGCCTCGACCTCTTCCTCGGTGCGGTAGGTCTTGCGCAACCCCTTCACACCCTGGTGGTCGTAGTAGCGATACGTCTTGGCCTCGACCAGCGAGGGTCCGCCACCAGTGCGGGCACGCTCGACAGCGCGTCCCACGGCCGCGCGCACCGCGATCGCGTCCATGCCGTCGCAGATCTCACTCGGGAAGCCATATGCCGGAGCACGATCGGCGACGTTCTCGAGTTTCATGTGATTGCGCAGCGCGGTGAACTCGGCGTAGCCGTTGTTCTCACAGACGAAAACCACCGGAAGGTTCAGGATTCCGGCAATGTTCGCAGCCTCGTGAAATGCGCCGATGTTGCTGGCGCCGTCACCGAAGAACGGGATGGCCACCGTGTCCTCGTCGCGGTATTTCGCGGCGAACGCAGCACCGACCGCGATCGGGATACCGCCGCCGACAATGCCATTGGCACCGAGCATGCCGATCGACAGGTCGTTGATGTGCATCGATCCGCCACGGCCTTTGCAGTACCCGTCGACCCGTCCGAAGAGTTCGGCGAACATCTGCCGGAACTGGGCGCCCTTGGCGACGGCGTGTCCGTGTCCACGGTGGGTGGAGGAGATCTGATCGGTATCGCGCAGGTTGCTCATCGCGCCGGCTGCCACAGCCTCCTGACCGACATAGAGATGCAGGAAGCCGGGAAGTTTGCCGCCCTCCATCAGACGGCCTGCCTCAGTCTCGAACTGCCGGATTTGCACCATGCGCCGATGCAGATCGAGTAGTACTTCCTTGCTCGGTGTCGGATCGTTGGAGCCGATCGGTTCCGAGACGGAGTCCGCCGGGGCCGCCGACGTTGCGTTGGTCGCGGTCGAAGTCACCACGAACACCTCTTCTCTGGTCTGGGCAAGGCAGCGACGGAGATCGGCTGACTTTGTTGATTTGTTCTTCAGTATGGACCACAACTGTAGCCCAATGTAAGTAGAATCACTATAAAGTTACTAAACAACTGATCCGAGCTTGCCGTGTTACTTGACTTGATGTCCAGTAAATCGCACGATAGGGCTCTACGTGGACACTTTGGAGGACTGAGCCGATGCTCGACCGCATTCGAGACCGTGCAACGGTCGACCCCACTGGCCTCGCCCTCGTGGACGACCACAACACCATGACCTGGGACGATGTCGTCAGTACTCTCGATGCTCTCGGTCAGAACCTGCTGGCACTCGCCGCCGATCCCGATGAACGCGTGGCAGTGGTCGGCGAGAACTCGATCGAAACCCTCCTCGCCCACACGGCCGCCATCGCCCGCGGCGTCGGGACGGTCGCCGTCTCCCGCCAGCTGAAGGCCGACGAGATGGCCGACCAGTTACTCGACTCAGGGTCCGTCGCGATTGTGACAGGGCCCGCAGGCCTGGACGCTGCCCGAGCCGCCGCGCAGAAGACCGGATTACGCGCGGTCATCGCCCACAACACCGCCGGGACGGCCGGCGTGACGACGTGGTCGCAGATCGTCGCACCCGGCGCTCCGGCCGGACCCCCACCGACCGAGCGACCCGCACGACCTCCGCTGGTCTACACCTCCGGTACCACCGGGCGGGCGCGGGGCACCGAGGTCCGCTGGTTGCCCGGTCAGTCGGATAGCGCCGACGATTTCGCCGCCCGGGTCGCCGCCCGCTCCGGCTATCCCACCGGAACGCACCTGGTGGTGGGTCCGTTGCAGCACAACGGGCCACTCACCTCCATCCGGCATCTGTTGTCCGGTCAGCCCGTGGTGGTCCTCGGTCGGTTCGACGCCGAGCGTGTCCTCGCGCTCATCGAGGAGTACGCCGTCACGTCCACTCTGATGGTGCCGACGCATTTCCAGCGGCTCCTCGCACTTCCTGATGAGGTCCGTGGCAGGTACAGCGTCACGAGCCTGCAGTATGTGGCGCATACCGGCTCGGCCTGCCCGCCGGACGTCAAGCGGGCGATGATCGACTGGTTCGGTCCGGTCCTGATCGAGTCCTACGGTGGCAGCGAGATCGGTACCGTCTGCAAGATCGACTCGACGGAATGGCTCGCGCATCCCCGGTCTGTCGGACGCGCGGTACCGCCCTTCGAGGCGATCGTCGTCGGCAGCGACGGCACCGAGCTCGAACGCGGCAATGTGGGTGTTCTCGGGTTCCGGACACCACCCGACCGCAGCGTCGTCTACCACTCGGACCCCGAGAAGACCGCGTCCGCATACATTCTCCCCGGTGTCGCCACACTCGGCGATGTCGGATACGTCGACGAGGACGGCTACGTCTTCATCACCGACCGGATCGCCGACATGGTGGTGTCAGGTGGCGTCAACCTCTATCCCGCCGAGAGCGAGCGAGTGCTGTCGACCCATCCCGGCGTCGCCGAGGTCGCGGTCATCGGCGTGCCCGATGCCGATCTCGGCGAAGCCCTACTCGCCCTGGTGGTTCCCGCTTCCGGCGCCGCACTCGACATCGACGACCTGGCCGCATTCGCGAAGAAGTCGATGGCCTCGTACAAATGCCCGAAGAAGTACGTCGTCGTCGATGAACTGACCCGCAACGTCATGGGCAAGCTCGACAAGAAGGCTTTGCGGGCTCCGTATTGGAGCACCGACCGCACCATCGCCGGCTGAAGTCCGGCAACCGTCCCCTGAAAGGCACACATGATCGAGGTCCTGTTCGTTCGGCATGGCCAGCCCGTCTCGGGGGTGCGTAATCCGGAATTGGCGCCCGAGGGCATCGCGGACGCCGAGAGGCTCGCCACCTGGTTGCGTCATGAGCACATCGACGCCATCGTCGCGAGTCCCCTGGCAAGGGCTCTGCAAACCGCCGAAACCATTGCCGCCGGGCTTGATCGGGGGGTCGATCTCGTTCTCGAGGACCTCCGCGAATGGGACGACGACATCAGCCCGGAAGACTACGTGGCCCTGGAGGACATGGGTCCCGACGATCCCCGGCTGCGTGCTGTGATCGATGGTCGTTTCGAGGACTATGTGCCTGCCCTCAACCTCCCCAAGTTCCGGGCGCGGGCACGGTCGGCCTTCGAGCAGATCATCGACAAGTACGGTTCCGGCCGCATCGTCGCGGTCGCCCATGGTGGAATCATCAATGCCACCATCGCCGACGTCCTCGAGATGCCGAAGACGTTCTGGCACAACCCCGCCTACACGTCGGTGGCCCGGCTGCGGCGGCTCGATTCGGGTGTGACCATCGTCGACTGCATCAACGACACCGCCCACCTGCGCGGCACGGTGTTCGCGTGACGGAGTTGGTCGACGCAGGACAGGTGTCGACCGCCGACACCGTCGCCGCCGCGAGCACCATCATCCTGGTGCGGCACGGACTCCCCGCCGCCTCCGGTGTCGCCGATCCAGGTCTCGGGGACGAGGGCGTCGAACAGGCTCGACGACTGGGTGAATGGCTCCGGAATGAACCTGTGGCACAGGTTGTCTCGAGTCACTACAGCCGCGCGTACGAAACGGCACTGTACGCCGCCGGGCCGCACGGTCTCGACGTTGTCGTGGACAAGCGGCTACGCGAATGGGACAGCGACCGCACCACATACGCCACACCGGAGGCCATCGCCGACACACCCCGCGGACGAGCATTCGCCGAGGGCCGGTACGACGAATTCATCCCGGACTACGACAAAGTCGCCGCCGCCGAGCGCATGCGCGCCGCGGTCCTGGAGGCTGCTGCACGTAAACCCGGAGAACTCACGGTGATCGCCTCACACGGCGGCGTGATCAACACCCTGCTCACCGACATCCTGCAGGCGCCATCTCCATTCTTCTTCAACCCCGGCTACACCTCGATGAGTCGTATCGCAGTGCTGCGGTCCGGGCGATGTGTCATCCAATCGGTGAACGAGACCGCGCACCTGAGGTGATCCTCACCCCCACCACCGTCGAGCGTGCCCAAATCACCGCCGAGCGTGCCAAACCAACCGTCGACCGCGCCCAAATACCCGCCGAGCGTGCCGAACCAACCATCGAACGTGCCAAAACTGCTTGAGTTATCAATCTTTGGCACGCTCGGCGGCGATATCGGCACGTTCGGCGGCGATTTGGGCACGGTCGGCGGCGTTTTGGGCACGGTCGGCGGGCTTTTCGGCACGGTCGGCGGGGGGTGCAATCGTCGGAATCAGTTACTTGACAGTCATACCTGTTTGGTGATTGACTGCCATTAACTGAGGCGCAGATCACACAGTTCGCGCCGGTGATTCGAGGGATCTCTCCATGAGCAAAGCCGGACTGACCGCAAGTCGCATTCTCGCCGACAGGTATTCGACCGTGGTACGTAGCCTTACACCTGATGAGTGGGAGGCACCGAGCCGCTGTGCCGGCTGGTCGGTGAAAGACCTTGTCGCTCACACCGGTTCCAACTTCAAGGTCATGGTGGATCCCCCGGAGGAAGACCCTTCCGTCCCTCCGCCCACGACCGCCGAGGAGCTCCAGAATCGACTCGTCGACGTGCGCCGTGACTGGACGCCCACCCAGGTCGCAGACGAGTTCCTGGCCAGCGTCGACGGCGCGATGGGTGTACTCGACGCACTGCAGCAGGACGGTCTGGCGTCGACGCCGATGACGCTCACCGACCTGGGAACCTATCAGTCACATCAACTTTCGGATGCCTTCGCTTTCGATATGTGGTGCCACATGTATGTCGACCTCCTCGGCCCGGAAGCGCCGGTGACCCGCGAGGTACCCGATCCCGAGGACGATCTGGTCCGCATCGCCGTGGACTGGATGTGGTCGGGCCTGCCGCAGATGTGCAAGCCTGTGAGTGGCGTACTCGACCGTCCGCTCGGCGTGCGACTAACCGGCGCCGGCAGTGGCGAGTGGACGTTGAAGCCGGGCTCAGACCTCCTGGTCGTCGAACCCGGGTTGTCCATCGCCGACACCGTGATCACCTCAGCGGCAACAGATTTTGTCCTCTGGGGCACCACCCGATCACCGTGGCGCGAGCATGTCACAGTCGAGGGTGACACCGCCTACGCCGAGACCGTGCTCGACACCGTCGACATCGTCTGACGCGCGTCACTGCGCCCATAGCAGCAAAATTCGCTCCACCTCCCTGCATGTGATCCTGTTGCAACTGGATCGAACGCAGGGAGGTGGAGCGAATTTGCGGGGGGTGGGCCGGTCTCAGCCGAGACCGACCAGCATCTTGCCGACGTTGCCGCCACGGAGCATGGACAGGAAGGCGTCGACCGCGTTGTCGAGGCCGTCGTAGATCGTCGATTCGGCCACCAGCTCACCGGCGTCAAGCCAGCCGGCGACCCGGTCCTCGAACTCGGGGCGCAGGTCCTCGTGGTCGCGAACGATGAACCCCCGGATGGTGATCCGCTTCAGGATGGCGTTCATCAGATGGTCGATCGGCGGACTGTCGGGGCCGCCGTTGGAGATCATGCCGCACAGGGCGATGCGTCCACGCAATCGCAACGCCGTCAGTGCCGCCACCAGGTGGTCGCCGCCGACATTGTCGAAATAGAGATCGATTCCGTCGGGTGCCGCCTCGCGGAGACCGGCCCCGATGGGCTGGGCGCGATAGTCGATACCCACGTCGAAGCCGAGGCGCCCGGTCAACAACGACGCCTTCTCCGCCCCACCGGCGCTGCCGATCACCCGCGAAGCGCCGAGAAGTTTCGCGAACTGGCCGGCCGTACTGCCCACGGCTCCGGCGGCCGCGGACACAAAAACCTCGTCGCCGCTGCGTAATTCACCCGCACGTACCAGCCCGCAGTAGGCCGTGAACCCGGTTTGGCCGAGCACGCCGAGCCAGTGGTGCAAGTCGATTCCGCGGGGGTCGATCACGGTGGCCGCGGCGGTGTCGACCACCGCATGTTCGCGCCAGCCGAGTCGATGCCTGACGTATGACCCGGCAGGTACCTCCCCGTTGCCCTCCACCACCACACCCAGCGCGGACCCGTCGAGCGGCGCGTCCACCTGAAAATTGGTGGTGTAGTGCATTTCTGAAGTGCCCAGGCGTCCACGCATCGACGGATCAACGCTCATGAACAAATTGCGGACGAGAAGCTGCCCGCTGGTCCGCTCGGGTATCGCCAGGTCCCGGACCTCGAAATGCTCGGGACCGGGATCGCCGTCTGCAGGACGCTCGGACAGGAAGACCGCCCGCGTCGTGGTCATCACGCCGCTACTCAAGGCAGTTCCAGGATCGTGACCGTGCCCTTGGACCCGTCGACCTCGACTAGCGCACCGTTCGGGATACGCCGCGTGGCCGCCTGAACACCGGCAGCACAAGCGATCCCGAGCTCACGGCTGACGATCATGGCATGCGAACCCATCGCACCGACATCGGTGATCGCGCCACCGGAGACCATGAACAGCGGAGTCCACGACGGATCGGTCTGCGGCGCCACGAGAATCTCGCCGACCTCGAACTCGTCCAGCGCTGCCATCGAGGTGATCACGCGCGTCCGCCCACGCGTGATGCCCGGCGATGCACCTGAACCCTGCAACACATCGCCCACCTTGACGGCCTCGACCGCGGTCTGACCCTTGCGGCCCAGCGACGACAGCGGCGGCAGCGGTTCCCGTGCGTCGAGGAAGGTCGGCAGTTCGAGTCCGAACAACCCTTCCCATTCCTTGTGACGCTCGGCCAGCGTGACCTTCATCGACTCCGGGGCGCTTGCCAGCGCATCGAGTTCGTCATCCACGGCCATGAAGACGTGGTCGGCCGATTCGAGATGACCTTCCGCATGCAATCGGCGGCCGAGTTCGACAAGTGGGACCCGGGCCTCGTGGATCACCTTGATGCAGTTGGTCTTGGCCCGCTCGCGCCACGCCGCGAACCGGCGGGCCGAAGCCAACGCTGCGGCGAGCGTGGCCTGGCCCTCGGCGTCGTCACCCACGATGGCAACCGCCTGCGCCATCGCGGCCTCGGTGGCCGCGGCATGGTCGGAGAGTCGCGCCCCAGGTGAGGCCGCATCGTCCTGCAGCCGGAGACGGTCGATGAGCCCGTACACGAGCTCGGGCTGGGTCTCCCACGACACCGATCCGAGATCCCATTCGTTGGGTCCCCGGTAGCCGAAGTCGAGGATGAACTGATCGAACGTGGCGTCGAACTTGGGATCGACTCCCGCGATCCGGTCTCCGACACCCTTCACACCGGCGTCGAATGCGGCCATCAACTTCTCGTCGGCCCGCACCATCCGGCCGAGCTCCCACAACGCGTAGGACGGCAACGCCGAGTCCACATCGCCGGCCGCACCCACGAGGGTGACGATCAAGTCCTGGTGCTCGGCGCCGAGTAGCTGGCCGAGAACCGCCGGGCCGACCGCGGCGCAGTTGGTGGCAACGACCTCGCCGCGCCAAGCGACCCGCTCGAGCGGCATCACCGAGCGGGCACGCGCGACGAGCGCGGCCGGGGTCAGCGAGCGCAGGTCGGGCCGCTCGGTGCGCAACCGGTCGGCGAGGGTGCGGTCTTCTTCGAGTTCGGGGAAGGTCTCGGTCGACAGCGCCCAGGCGTTACGGGACTCCAGCCGACGACTGGCATCGGCGTTCTCGTCTTCCGGGTGTCCGACATAGGCCGGGATGTTCGGGTCCCCGCCGTACCAGAGCTGGTCGACGAGTTCGACCGGGATCCCGCCGCGGATGCCGACCAGGCGCGACATGGACAGGTTGATGTAGAGGTGTCCGTAGAAGATGCCGGACGACGCCGCCACGTCGGGCTTCTCCGCGAGGGAGTAGCTACCGAGGCTGGCGTAACCGAAATTCCATCCCGGAAGGATGTTCTGGATCCAGCCGAGATCGGCGCCCAGAGGCGTGATCGGGTCCGACAGGACATCGCTCGCATTGAGCCGTGTGTAGACGGGGAGACGGTCGCTCGGATCGGTGTCGACCAACCAACGCTGTTCGGACATTTGTGTTTCTCGTCTCTGCTCTCACCGATCGCGCCGCGATGGGTAGTTTCTTTATTCGGACTTGACTAGTGTGTGACATGTGACACTCTACATGCAAGACTGTAGTCGATCACAAGTTACTTGTCTGTGGTCCAGCCTGAAATCGTAGAGGAGAACTTCGATGAAACTGCAAGACAAGGTTGTTGCCATCACAGGCGGCACCCAGGGAATCGGTCGCGGCATCGCCGAGGCGGCTTTGGCAGAAGGCGCGAAGGTGTCTCTCAACGGTCGGTCAAAGGAGAAGGGCGATAAAGCTCTGGCCGAATTCGGTGTCGGTGACCGCGCCGCGTTCTTTGCCGGTGACGTGACCGTGCAGGCCGATGTCGAAGACTTCATCGAGCAGACCGTGGCCACGTTCGGCCGGATCGACGTACTGGTCAACAATGCCGGTGGCGCAAAGGATCTCCAGCCCACCGTCAACCTGACGGACGAGGAATGGACTCTGGTCATGAACTGGAATCTCAACTCGAATTTCTGGGCCACTCGACGCGCCTTGCAGCACATGCTGCCGAACAAATACGGCCGGATCATCAACATCTCCTCGGTGGAGGGCAAGCACGGCAAGCCGGTGTTCACCGCCTATGTGGCCGCCAAGCACGCGATCAACGGGATGACGAAGTCCATCGCCCGCGAGGTGGGTACCGAGGGCATCACCGTCAACTCCATCTGCCCAGGCCTGGTGATCACGGACATCATCAAGGACAACGGCCCCGACACCGCGAAGGCGATGGGGATGTCGTTCGAGGAGATGGTGGCACTGTTCGCCGAGGAGTCCGCCCTCAAACGCCCCAACACCGTCGAGGAAGTCGCCGCCATGGCGATGCTGCTCGCCTCGGACGCCGGCGCCGGTATCACCGGTGCGCTGATCAGCGTCGACGGCGGCACCGCCTCGTACTGATGCTCGCTCGCCGGTTTCGATCGGCGGGCAAAGAAGAAGGTGGTTCACCGGTCGACCCCTCCAAGGACCGGTGGACCACCTTTTCAGTTCAGGTGAGGCCTTCTAGGCCCCCCGGGAGATCTCCCCGGTGACAGCCCAGGACAGGCAGCGCCCCAGGATGGTGTGGAACTCCGGGACGGCCCAGCTGCCGAGATCAACCCTGCCGAGGTCGTCGATGCCCAGATCCTGCACGTCGAAGCGCCCCCGGCAATGCCCGAGCGTGAAGTAGCAGACCGTTCCGCTGCCCTGCTGCTTGAGGTACAAGACCGGTCTCGGCTCGTCGACCGTCGTGTGGCCTTCCTCGAATCCTGTTGACTCACCGACGAAACGGGTGTGCGCCAGGACATCGAAGGGTGGATGCAACTCACTGATGTAGAGCTCGTCGGTGACCTCGAACGGTTCGACGCCGGCGACAAACGGATGCTCGGGCGCAGTGATTTCGACGAGATAGGGGGCAATCGGCGGATGTCCGAGGAATTGACTGCCGAGAACCTCGGGGAGATCTCCCAGAGTTCGCGGTGTCACGTACTTGCTCGCCGAACCGGGAGGTGTCCGGTCGATCGCGGAGTTGGTCCCGTGCAGCGCCAGCCACCGACCGCCGCCGGATACGAAGTCCGCCAAAGCCTTCTGCTGCACTTCATCCGGCACCCGATTGCAGGTGTAGGTGATCAACAGATCGGCCGCTGCCAGGGCATCGAGGCAGTTGTAGTCCTCGAAGACCCTGGTGCGGACGTTCTCGTACTCGCCGAGAGCCGAAAGTAGCTGCAGCCGAGCGTAATCGAAGTCGTGCCACTGACCACCGCACACCACGACCGCGTCGAGCCGGCCTGCTGGTCCCGACATTGTTCCTTCTTTCTGCGACGGCGGCCGTGTCAGCCGTGCGCGTGGAGTGCCTTGCCCGCGAGTGCCAGATGCGCTTCTCCCAGGGCTTCGGCCTGCGTGGGATGGGCATGGATCAACGGCGCCACGTCTGCGGCGGTCGCCTCCCAGTTGTAGATCAGTTGCGCTTCGCCGATGAGTTCCCCGACGCGCGCTCCGACGAGGTGGATACCCACCACCGGCCCGTCATCGCCCTGGCGCACGAGTTTCACGCCACCCGAGGTACGCAGGATCCGGCTCTTGCCGTTACCGCCCAGGTCGTACACCGCGGTGCTCACCTCGCCGTATTCCGCGGCGGCCTCCGCCTCGGTGAGACCGACCGACGCGACCTCGGGGTTGGAGTATGTGACGCGTGGAATTCCCTTGTCGGCGATGGGCATACAGTCGACCCCCGCCAGCTGTTCGGCGACGAGGATGCCCTGGGCGAAACCTCGGTGTGCCAATTGCGGTCCGGCGACGATGTCGCCCACGGCGAACACACCGGGAACCGAGGTCTGCAACCACTCATCGGTGACCACGAAGCCACGATCGATGTCGATGCCGGCCTCGGCGAATCCCATGTCCGCAGTGCGTGGACCTCGACCCACCGCGACGAGCATCAGGTCGGCTTCGATGTGTGAGCCGTCGGCGAGTTCGACGTCGACGCCCGCCTGATCGCCCTGGGTGACCGCGGCGAAGGCCGTCTTCGTCCGGAGCACCAATCCACGTTTACGGAAGGCACGTTCGACCTGTTTCGAGGTCCAGACATCCTCTGTGGGAAGGAGATTCGGCGCCGCCTCGACAATCGTGACGTGCGCACCGAGCGAGGACCAGACACTGGCGAACTCACACCCGATCACTCCACCGCCGAGCACGACCACGCGATCGGGAACGCTGTCGAGTTCCAGTGCACGATCGCTGGTCATCACCCGCCCACCGATCTCGAGCCCGGGCAAGGATTTCGACTCCGAGCCGGTGGCCAGCACCAGTGCTTCACCACGGTAGGTGGCAGTACCCCCATCGGCGAGTTCGACCTCGACGACGCGATCACCGACAACACGGCCACGACCGCTGACGAGCTCGATCTCACGCGACGCGACCAGCCCCTGCAAGCCGCGGTAGAGACCGGCGATGACGTCGTTCTTATAGCTGTTGACCGCGCTCATGTCGATACCATCGAGGGTCGCCTTGACCCCGAAACCCGGTGCCTCGCGGACAGAATCGGCAACCTCGGCCGAGTGGAGCAACGCCTTGGTCGGGATACAGCCGTTGTGCAGGCAGGTTCCGCCGAGTTTGTCGGCTTCGATCAATATGACCGACATACCCAATTGCGCGGCCCGCAACGCGCACGCATAGCCACCCGAACCTCCACCGAGGATCAGGACGTCGGCGCTGCCGGTCACCTCATTCGCCATGTCGATCTCAGAAATCGAAGCGGTTGGTAAATCCGCCGTCGACGACCAGATTGGTTCCGGTGATGTGGCCGGCGGCCGGAGAAGCCAAGAACGTCACCGCATTTGCGATGTCCTCGGCCGCGCCGAGTTTGCCCAGCGAGGCGACGGCCAGGGTGGACTCATACAGTTCCGGTCGATTGGTCTTGATCTTGTCCCAGTCGCCGCCATCGAAGTAGATCGGGCCGGGCGACACCGCGTTGAATCGGATGCCCTTCGGGCCGAGCGCCCGCGCCTGAGCCGAGGAGTGCTGCAGCACAGCTGCTTTCAATGCACCATAGCTGTTGGCGGTCGTGAAGGGACCCGCCTCGAGCGCCGACGTGGTGGCGATCGTGACCACCGCTGCCGCCTCACTGGCTTCGAGATGGGGTTTCGCCGACTCGATGAATGTCACATAGCTCATCAGGTCCACGTTGAAGCTGTTCACCCACGACTGTGGGCCTTTGCCGGTGGACGCCGAAGCGTTGACCACAACGATGTCGAGACCACCCAGCGCTTCTGCGGCCTCGCCTACGAACGACGTCACTGCGTCCGCGTCACCCACGTCGAACGCTTTGTGAAAGACCGTTCCCTGCTCGGATAGTTCGGCGGCGATTTCATTGAGATGGTCCGCACCACGAGCACAGATGGCCACCGACGCACCCTCGGCCAGCAGAGTGCGGGCGATGGCCAGACCGATGCCGCGGCTGGCTCCGCTGACGAGTGCTCGTTTGCCTTTGAGGTTGAGATCCATGGGGACTCCTTTGTATGAACCGGGCTTTCACACCCAGCTGGTTTCTAGAGATTCATCGCTCCGACGTGGGTCTGGAACGGAAGTACGTGCGAAAAGTCGTTGACAGACTGAACGGCCCGGCGGGTGTCTGCGCCGCGGAGCACGGACAGCGAGGTGTGGTGAACCCGGACCGGCATGTCGAAACCACTCCCGAGCGCGTCGGCGAGCACCGCGTTGATCACGCCACCGTGGCAGGTCACCACCACCCGTTCGCCCAGGTGATCGTCGACTATCGCGGCGATCTGGCCCAGCACGCGGGCACGGAACTCGATCGGGTCCTCGGCGTAGGGAAACGCCTCGTATCGACGAGTCCGGATGTGTTCGCGGAAAATTTGTGAGATCTCGTCATGCGGCAGCACCTCGAACGGTGACTGGTCGGCGGGAAACCGCTGCCACGGTTCGTACTCGGTCAGTTCGTCGCGAACCACCGGTACCAATCCGTGCTGGTCCGCGATCTCGGTGCCGGTGCGCAGCGCTCGGCGCAGCGGCGAGCTGTAGACCGCATCCACCTGCTTGGTGGCCAGGCGCTGCGCAACGGCACGCACCTGGCGTTCACCGAGTTCGGACAACGGCGGGTCGACGGTCTCGCCGGCACTGAGTTCTTTGCTGAGTTGCTGTTCGCCGTGACGGACCAACACCAACTCACACAGCCCGGTCAACGGCGCGAACGGGTTGTCGAGGTCGATGGACCGGGCGCGGGACTGGTTGAGCACAACGACAAGTCAACCACAAACTGTCGCTGGTCTAAAGATACTTTCGACAATTACCTGGTCAGACCACTCTGGGCGTGGGGTTACTGCTGATAATCACCAGCGATGTGGATCACACACTTCCGATGTCGGCCGCCAATTCGCGTACCTCGTCGGAGAACTTTCGGCGCCCGAGGTTGGCCAGTACCGCGTCCTCGGTGAGCCACGACGAGGCCGACACCTCGAGCAGACTCGACAATGCCGTTGCGGCGGCGGCCTGTTTGGCGCGCGCGGTGATCCCGTTTCGGGTACGCAACTCGTCAGAGAAGAGGTTGAGCATCTCCAACCGCACCTCACGACGCAGGGCCTCGATCGACAGACTCCACCCCGGTGAACGCACGAAGTACACCAGCGATGCCGCACGGTGCCGATCTGTCCACTCGAGCAGTCGCACGATGATGTCACCGAGCGCTGCGTCCGGGTCGTTCGCGAGCTCGCCCCGGAGCTCGTCGAGGAGTCCGTTGGCATACAACCGGAGTCCACCGAGCAGGACTTCATCCTTGGAGGGGTAGTGGTAGTAGACCGCGGCCGAGGTCATGTGGGCCTCGGCGGCGATATCCGCGACGGTGACGTCCTCGATCGACCGCACCGAATACAGGTGCATGGCCGCCTCGACCACGACCTCGCGGCGAGACGGGCGGTGCGCCGCCCGCTTCGTCCCCTTGCCGGACGGTGCCGTCGCCGATTTCCGTTTCGCCCCGGTCTGCCCAGACGTCACTTCGTTGCCTGCCATGGGCTAGATCATGACACCAAACGGCCGGGCACGGATCCCGCCACCTGCCCGAAGGAGTAACTTTGGGGTGAATCCAGTGATCCAGGGCCGAGGAAGGACCGCTGTGCCACGACGAAGCAGCAGTACGGAACACGTCACCGCGGAAGCCGACGGGCTCGAACCCGACCGGCTGGGCTGGGACTCGTCCCCCGCCGCCGACGACATTTCGCCAACCCTGGTGGTCGCGGACGCGCCTGAGCCGGACCTCGACGACGCGCCGCCCGCCGAGCCGACCACCCCGGCCAAAGGTTCGGCCCATCGGCCCTCACGGCGACATCTCATCGTGAAGGCCGCGGTCCGGGTGTTCTCGAAAAAGGGCTTCGCCGAGGCCTCGATCCAGGAGATCGCCGAGGAGGCCGGCATGGTTCCAACGGCCGTCTACTACCACTTCGCCAGCAAAGAAGAGTTGTTCGAGAGCGCCTTGGGCTATGCCATGGACGCAAGCTCCGCGGCCGCCCAGACAGCGCGCCCAGACGATGTCTCAGGTGATGCCGACTCGTTCAAGGACGTATTGTCCGCCGTCTGGGACTGGACTGCCGAACATCCCAATTCCGCGCGAATGCTCTTCCTGCAGATGGCCGGTGGTGCGACCCCGGGCACCCGGCTGCTCACCAAGGAGTACGAGGAACGCCACATCCGCCGCGCGTTCGACTACTTCCCCGTCGAGGAGACCCCGGCCAACAAGCGGTCGGCCGCCGCGCAACAGGCAGCCCGTTCGCTGCGAGTGCGGACGATGATCGCCACCACCATCGCCATTCAGCCGCTCCGCATCGAGGGCGGACCACTCTCCAACATCTCGGTGCCACGGCTGCGATCGGCGACCACCGATGTGTGCTCGAAAATGATCGAAGGTCGCTGAACCCTCTCGTCGCGGACACTCTTGTCGAGTAACTTGACTGCAACACCAGTTGAACTACTCAGACAGGAGAGCGGCCATGCGCATTGCGGCCTTCACCGGCGGGCACTCGTTTGATCGCGATGCCTTTGCCGGTTTTCTGGACTCGCTGCCCGGCGAAGTCACCTGGCACGAGCATCCGAACGCCGACCTGGGCCCGGACGACCTCGCGGCGTTCGACGTCTCGCTGCACTACGACATGCCCGGAACGCTGCCCACACCGTCGGATCCACCGGCCACGCTGCGCGCAGCGGTCGCCGCGGCACCGGACACCGGGCACGGCTACGTGGTGCTGCACCACGCCATCGCATCCTGGGCGGAGTGGGACGGGTGGGCGGAGTTCGTCGGCGGTCGCTATCTGTATCAGCCCGGAGTTATCCGGGGCGTGGATTGCCCCGATTCCGGCTATCGCCATGCCGTCGAGCAGCAGATATCTGTCCTCGACACCTCGCATCCGGTGGTGTCCGGCCTACCCGCGACGTTCGACCTGATCGACGAGACCTACCTGTGTGAGGTCTTCGAGGACGACGTCACACCACTGCTGCAAACCGACGCGGAGATGACCGACGAGGTGCACTGGTCGACGGCGCTGGCGATGGCCGGCCGACGTGACGAGCGGGAGGGCTGGCACCACCGGCCCGGCTCCCAGCTCGTCGGGTGGACGAAAACCAACGGACGCAGCCGACTGGTGTACCTGCAGCCGGGCGACAAGGCTCCTACGCTGTCCGATCCCACGTACCGCCGTCTGGTGGCCGGTGCACTCGAATGGGCCGCCCGAAAGCGCTGACGGCGCTCCACTCGGACTCCGCTCCGCTCCGTCGCACTAGTTTTTGGAGCCAACCTAAAGAAAATTGTGCTCACGGTCACCTTTCGCTGCTACAGTTAGTGCATTCGGTACCAAGTAAGACAAACCCAGCCGACAAGGAGACCGTGATGCGACAGATCCAGCATCCGATGAGCCGCGCAATCTACGAGTTCGACGAAGACTTCAACGTTCGGGTGACCACCAAGGACGGCAAAACCGGGACCTTCGATCCCGAGGGCCGATACCTGCACGGCGAGGTCAAGTCGGTCGACCCAGAACTGGCCCGATGGGTGGGTCTCGGTCCCCGAGAACCGGTTCCGATCACCCAGAACCGGCGCTTCATGGGTGCAGCGAAGCTGCTCGAGAAGATGCAGGCCCACAAAATGGCAGACGATGCCCGCGCGATCGCGCTGGAACAGGGAGGCAAACTGTGACCAACATCGAAGAGCGCCCGGCCGGCCAGTCCACCGAACCCGGTTTCATCGACAACGGCACGGGCTACCAGCGACTGCTGGATACCGACACCCACCCGGTCCCGGACATCCTGCGGGAGGAATCGCACGAACTGTACGAAGACCAGAACTTCGTACCGGTCTCGCGCTACATCAGCCGCAAGTATCACGAGCTCGAGCGTGACCGGGTCTGGTACAAGGTCTGGCAGATGGCCTGCCGTGAAGAAGAGATTCCCGAGCCGGGCGACACCCTGGTGTACGAGATCTGCGAAAAGTCGATCTTGCTCGTCCGCGGCAAGGACATGGCCATCCGCGCGTTCTACAACTCCTGCCTGCATCGCGGCCGGACCCTTCGCGAGGAGGATGGTCCTGCGGGCAACGAAATACGTTGCCCATTCCACGGATTCGCCTGGAACTTCGACGGTTCATTGAAGTCGATGACCTGCGCGTGGGACTTCCCCCAGGTCGACAAGGGCAAGATGGACCTGCCGCAGGTCAAGGTCGACACCTGGGGCGGGTTCGTCTTCATCAACATGGATCCCGCGTCCGAATCACTCGACAGCTTCCTCGGCGACCTCGGAAAGCATTTCGAGGCTTGGCCTTTGGAGGACCGGTACATCCAAGCCCACGTCGCCCAGGTGATCCAGGCCAACTGGAAGATCGCACAGGAGGCCTTCTCCGAGGCGTTCCATGTGATCACCACGCATCCGCAGCGCGTGGTCGGTACCGGCGACTCGAACAGCCAATACGACAGCTGGGGCAACTTCAACCGTGGCATCACCGCCAACGGAGTACCCAGCCCGCACATCAAGTTCGTCCCCACCGAGCAGGAGATGTTCGACTCGATGGTCGACGCCCGCATCGACGAGGATCCGATGCTGACCCTGCCCGATGGTGTCACCGCACGCGAGATGTCGGGCCTGCTGGCCCGCGAGGGTCTGCGCGACATCATCGGAGATGTCAAGGCCGACAACATGTCCGATGCCGAGTCTCTCGACAGCATCTACTACACCGTGTTCCCGAACTTTCACCCGTGGGGTGCGTACCAACGCATCGTCTACCGGTTCCGGCCCAACGGTGACAACCACGAGACCTCGATCATGGACGTATATCTGCTCGCCCCGTTCAAGGGTGAGCGGCCCAAGCCTGCGAAGACGCAGTGGCTCGAACCCGATCAGTCGTGGATCGAGGCCACCGTCCTCGGTAGTTCGGCGCGGGTGTTCGATCAGGACGCCTACAACATGCCCAAGGTGCACAAGGGCCTGAAGTCGGCGCAGTCGAAGACTCTGCCGCTGGCCCGCTACCAGGAGGTCAAGATCCGCCACATCCACCATCTGCTGGCGAAGTGGATCGGCGAGGAAGCAGACTGACGCCATGCCGACGATGAGGGCCTTGCAGTACCGCGAGTTCGGAGCCCGCCCGGAGGTGGTCGAGATCGCCAGGCCGGTGCCGGGAGCCGGCGAGGTCTTGCTGAAGATGACCGCGTCCGGAGCCTGTCACTCCGACGAGTTCATCATGTCGACGCCCGAAGATCAGTACGTGTTCGCCCCGCTGCCGCTGACCCTCGGACACGAGGGCGCGGGAGTGGTTGCCGAACTCGGACCCGGTACGACCGGAGTCGAGGTCGGCGACGCGGTGCTCGTCTACGGACCGTGGGGCTGCGGGGTCTGCCACTCGTGTGCTCAGGGCAGTGAAAACAACTGCGTCAAAGGCATTTCCGCACCGGGTATCCATCGTCCAGGCACGATGGCGGAATATCTGATCGTCGACGACGTCCGGCATCTGGTTCCGCTGGGAGATCTCGACCCGATCCCGAGTGTGTCGCTCACGGACGCGGGACTGACGCCGTACCACGCGGTCAAACCGTCGATCTCGCGGTTGATACCCGGGACCACCGCGCTGGTGATCGGCGTCGGCGGCCTGGGTCATGTGGGAGTCCAACTCCTCAAGGCCCTGACGCAGGCCTCGATCATCGCCGTGGACATCAATCCGGCGAGCATCGAACACGCTCGGGAACTCGGTGCCGACCATGCCTTCGCGTCGGATACCGACGCAGCCGCCCGCATTCGGGAACTCACCGATGGGCGCGGAGCCGACGTGGTCTTCGACTTCGTCGGGGCCGAACCGACGGCGGCGCTCGCGCAGTCGTCCGTCGCGGTTGCCGGCGAGATAGTGATGATCGGCGTCAGCACCGGTGCGGTGCCCGTCGGCTACCTCACCGTCCCGTTCGATGTGTCTGTGCGCGTGGTCAACTGGGGTACCCGAGCAGAACTGATCGAGGTGGTCGAGTTGGCCCGTCGGGGCGCAATCGAGATCGCGGTGGAAGAATTCTCGATGGCCGACGCACCCGTTGCGTATGAACGACTCCACGCCGGTGAGATCCGCGGACGGGCAGTGGTCGTTCCGACCAGATAGCCCCGCGCAATCCCCAAAGTGGTGGGTTCGGGAGAGCCTGACCTGCGAAAACGCTCACCAGAACCCACCACTTTCGGGGGTTACATGTCTCCGTCGAGGTAGGCCTTGTAGGCGGGCAGGTCCAGTTGACCGTGGCCGCTGAGGCCGATGACGACGACCTCTTCGGTATCCGAATCACGGACGCGGTCGACGGCCGCCGCGATCGCGTGAGTGGATTCCGGGGCCGGAACGATGCCCTGTGTGCGGGCGAAGAGGACACCGGCAGCGAACGCGTCCTGCTGTTCGATCGCAACGCCGTCGACGTAGCCGAGTTCGACGGTGTGGCTCAAGGCCGGCGACATCCCGTGGTAGCGCAGGCCGCCGGCGTGGATGGGGTCGGGCACGAAATCCATACCCAGCGTGTGCATCTTGAGCAGCGGCGTCAGACCCGCGACATCGCCGTGGTCATAACGGTATTCGCCCTGGGTGATCGATGGGCAGGCGGACGGCTCGGCGGCGATGATCTTCGGGTTCGACCGCCCGTGGATCAGCTCGCGGATGAACGGGAACGCCAGACCGGCGAGGTTGGATCCGCCTCCGGCACAGCCGAAGACGTAGTCGGCGCCACCGGACTCCACCAGCGCCAGCTGATCGACGGCTTCCTGTCCGATGACACTCTGATGCAGCACAACGTGATTGAGGACGCTACCGAGCGCATATCGGGCGCCGGGATCCTTCACCGCCGCTTCGACCGCCTCGCTGACCGCCATACCGAGGCTGCCGGTGGTGTCGGGAGTCGCCTTCAGGATCGCGCGGCCGGCCTCGGTCAGCTCCGAGGGGCTCGAATGCAGAGTTCCGCCGTAGGTTTCGATGAGGTGGCCGCGGTACGGCTTCGATTCGTACGAGGCGCGCACCTGCCACACCTCGACGTCGATTCCGAACAGCGCGCCTGCGAACGCCAGCGCGCTACCCCACTGTCCGGCGCCGGTCTCGGTGGTCAGACGGGTGACACCGTCTACCGAGTTGTAGTACGCCTGTGCCACTGCCGAGTTGGTCTTGTGGCTGCCGACCGGGCTGACACCCTCGTATTTCACGTAGATCCGCGCCTTGGTGTTCAGCGCCTTCTCGAAGCGACGCGCTCGGATCAGCGGCGACGGCCGCCACATCTTGTAGATCTCGCGGACCGGCTCGGGGATCTCGATGTAGAGCTCCGAGGACACCTCCTGCGCGATGAGTCCCGCGGGGAACAGGGGCGCGAGATCGTCGGGGCCGACCGGCTCCTTGGTCCCGGGATGCAGATGCGGCGGGATCGGCTCGGGCAACTCCGCTGCCAGGTTGTACCAGTGTGTCGGGACGTCGACGAGTGTCAGGTCGGCAGTGACCTCAGGGGTGTCAATGGTCATGCACACGACTGTAGGTCGTCCCCCCGGCACCGTCACCCGGGTTACGCCGATTCCGGGACAGGTGGCGGCGGTACCCGGCTAGCATCCGTGGTGATGATCAAACGCATTCGTAATCGCCACGTATTCCACCCTGACCTGCGCTTGCCCTCGCTGTTCATCCCCCAGCGAGTGGTCACGCCCCGGACGGTGCCGGTGATCCGCAGGCTGTCCAAGCGGATCCGCGGCAGTTCCACCGCCACCGTCCACCACGTTGCTCCCGGTGTGAGTGTGCGGTTGTTCCGGCCGACCACACCGACCGCTGTTCCGGGGCCGGCGATCCTGTGGATCCACGGCGGCGGCATGGTGATCGGCACCGCCGCGCAGGACGATGCCACGTGCAGGCATTTCGCCGACACGGTGGGCGCGACCGTCGCATCTGTCGAGTACCGGCTGGCCCCCGAGAACCCCTATCCCATCCCCGCGGAGGACTGCTACGCCGCACTCCGATGGCTTGCCGAACGACCCGAGGTCGATTCCGACCGGATCGTGGTCGGTGGTGCGAGCGCCGGTGGCGGACTGGCCGCAACTGTCGCGGCCTTTGCGCACGACCGCGGTGAAGTCACCCCGGTCCTGCAGTTGCTGGTCTATCCGATGCTCGACGACCGCTCGGTGACGCCCGATGCGAACCATCGACTGTGGGACGCGACGAGCAATCGTTTCGGCTGGGAGAGCTATATCGGTGATGCCTCGCCAGAAGACGCGGTCCCGGCCCGCCGCGCCGATCTGACCGGACTGGCCCCGGCCTGGATCAGCGTCGGGTCACTCGACCTCTTCTTCGAAGAAGGCCGGACCTATGCCGAGCGACTGGAGGCCGCCGGGGTGCCCTGCACGTTCACGGTGATTCCGGGGGCTTTCCACGGCTTCGACGCGGTCGCCCGTGCGCGCGTCGCCAAGGATTTTCGGGCCGCTCAGACCAGTGCCCTCCAGACCGCGCTGCGGTCCGGCGAACACTGCTAGTAGATCGCGGCCCGCTCCGGATCGAACAGTGGCGAGAACCGAGAAGTCGCGGTGATCAAGGGATCCGAACTGCTTGAGGACGAAACCGTTCATTACGAGACGATCGGCGTCATCCAGGGGATGCGGCAAGCCGGTGACGGTCCGTCGCGCCGCCGCGGACCTGTCGTAGCTGACCGATCCGGTGAGGCGCCGTCGAGCGTGCCGATCCGACCGTCGAGCGTGCCGATCCGACGGCGATTTGGGCACGGTGGGCGGCGTTTTCGGCACGGTCGACGGATGGTCGGATGGTACGGGCTACCGTCGGTGGGCTCAGTAGATCGCGTCCCGGTCCGGGTCGAAGTAGTGACCGATCCGGCGGGCGGACAGCTGACGGAAGATCTCGCCCGCCGCCGACGGCCACGCCGAGGTGGTGACCGATTCGCTGGCACGAAGAATGGTCACCGTGATCAGCCCGACGCGCCCTAGCGGAGTGTCGAATCCGCTCGGCGCACCCCAGCCCTTGTTGCTGAGGAGAACGCCGGCCGTGTTGTTCACCAGCCACTCCCGGGGACCGGTAATACCTGGCAGTTCGACATAGACGGCGTCGGGTGCCCCGGTGATCGACCCGACAAAATCAGAACCGTCGGTGGCCGTCCGTTCCGCAACCGCCGACAACACCGCGAAAAGCCAATGCTCACGGGCACTCTCGTCCGCCCGGAGTCCGGGATCGATCGACTCGAGGAAGAACTCCGCGCCGACACCGAGCATCGAACCCCCGGGTACCGGACCGTATGCGGTGATCTTTCCGCCGCCGGTCAGGCTCGGTGCCGACAATCCGTCGGTGGCGATCAGGGTGGTCCGCTCACGTCGCACCGCCCGGTAGGCACGTGTTCCGCCCGGCCAGAGCACCCCGTCCGCGTCGGTCGGCGACAGTGGCGACTCGTACAGGTGCCCGACACTGCGCCAGAGGTTGTCCCGAGCCGTCTGGGCCTCGCGGGCACCTGGGATATCCGCGGTGGACTCGGGTTCGCCTCGACTGGCGACCGCTACGCCGCCGTGGTGCATCGGGGTGGGGGCCGACGGTATCTGGCTCGCCAGATGAGCGCGCTGGAAGGCCCGTTGGGTGAAGGCCATCTCGTTCGCGTCGGGAGTCATCGCCGGTGTGGGTATCTCGACAACACCGTCGTCGGCGACGAGGAAGATCAGCCGCATCTGGCCACCGGCCCGGGACGGGTCTGCGGGCACCTGGGTGAAAACCCGCCATCCGGCCTGAATGCGTTGTGCAGTCAGGGAATACAGATTGTGTCCGACGAAGTCGATGCGCCGGACGCGAATGAAGTCGAGAGCGATGGCAACCGCCGCGCCGGCGTCGGTCGCGTGGGACGGCACCGCCTCCGGGTTCGGAAATGGGAAATACGTCCCGGACAGCAACTGGGCCAATGGCATTCCACCGACATAGTCGATCAACCACTGCGGTGCGGCCCGCGGATACCGGAGCAGATCGTCCCGATAGGAGTCGGGATCGAAGATCAGTCCCGGGTCGATCGGACCCATCTCCCCGTGG
This sequence comes from Williamsia faeni, assembly GCA_003202005.1. Lineage (GTDB taxonomy): Bacteria > Actinomycetota > Actinomycetes > Mycobacteriales > Mycobacteriaceae > Williamsia > Williamsia faeni. Next base: position 1,040,016 of record QJJF01000001.1, read on the forward strand.
TCGAACCGAACCACCGGCGGTGCCGCACTCAGCGTGATCTCGAGGATCAGCGCCGCGTCGTGGCCGGCCTGATAACGCCCGACCCGCAGATCTCGGGCCAGCTCCAAGGCAACCGGCGGCGCCGGGACCGGGGTCGGCGGGACCTGGCCGAAGTAGGTGAGCGTGTAGCGGGTGGCGGTTCCGGCGAAGCTGAATCGGATCTTCGCACCGTTGGCCCCGGGCGGCGCGACGGCCTGGATCGCGTGTCCGATGGCGGCGACGAACTCGGCTTCGGGCAGCAACCGGTTCTGCGATGTCGACCAATAGGTCATCGCATCTCACCTCGCTGCCTGACTTGCCGGGCCCCCCGACAGGCCTGGATGGAACACGGATCGGACGTACAGCGACCATTATCGCCGAAATTCACCCACCCGTAGTTCATCCGAGTGGGTGAATTCTCGCCGAAACGTGGACGCTACGCGCCGTTGCGCTTATCTCGCCAGGCACACAGCTCGGTGACCAGCGACAGATCGTAGTCCGGGCCGTTCAACCCAACGGTGAACAGTGTCACGCCCTCGGCGACCAGACTGTCCGCCAAAGAGATGGTTTCGTCGAGCGTCCCCTTGTTCGACAGCTCGCTGGATCGGACGATCTCACTGGGATCGCGGCCGACCGCTGCGCAATGATCGGCCAGGACCTGGGCTTTGTGACGGTAGGTCTCGACATCGACAAACGAATGCCAGTAGTGCGCATGCTGGGCGACGTACTTCAGGGTCTTCTTCTCACCGCCGCCACCGATCAGGATCGGGATCTCGCGGGTGGGGGCCGGGTTGAGTTTCCCGAACCGGTCTTTGATCCGGGGCAGCGCCTCGCCGAGCGCATCGAGCCGACCGCCCGCGGTGCCGAACTCGTATCCGTACTCGCTGTAGTCACGTTCAAACCAGCCTGATCCGATTCCGAGGATCAGCCGTCCATCCGAGATGTGGTCGACAGTGCGGGCCATGTCGGCAAGCAGCTCCGGATTGCGGTAGCTGTTGCAGGTGACCAGCGCGCCGATCTGGATGTTCGACGTCTGTTCCGCCCAGGCACCGAGCATCGTCCAGCATTCGAAGTGCGCACCGTCGGGTTCGCCGTACAGCGGGTAAAAATGGTCCCAGTTGAACGCGATGTCGACGCCGGCGTCTTCGGACCGGAGGACCGCGTCGCGGATGTCGGAGTAGGTGGCGTGCTGGGGCTGAAGCTGAACGGCGATCTGAATGGGTGTGGTCATGAACCCCAGTCTGCCTGAGAGTCAGCCTGAACTCTCCTGGGCCATGGCGGCTTCCGCCGCGTATTTCCCGCACATTCCATGGACGCCCCCACCCGGCGGCGTCGACGCCGAACACAAAAAGACTCCGGGTACCGGCGTTGCATACGGCACCCGGGCAGCCACCGGCCTGGTGAACTGCTGCCGCAGATCCGAAATGCCCGAATTGATATCGCCACCTACATAATTCGGGTTGTATACCGAATACTGCTTCGCGGTCATCGTGTGCCGAGCGATCACGACGTCCTGAAAACCCGGTGCGCACCGCTCGATCTCCGCCTCTACCACTTCCGTCATGTCGACGTCGCTGCCGTGCGGTACATGGCAGTATGCCCAGGCCACGTGCTTGCCGTTCGGCGCTCTTGTCGGATCCAACACGGACGGTGTGCCACCGATCAGGTTCGGACGCTTGGGGATCCGACCGGCCTGCACATCTTTCTCGTTCTCCCTGATCTGCTGGTCGCTCTCCGCGATGTGGAATGTGACCGAGGATCCGGTGTGGGGGTCGGTCCACGGGATGGGTTCCGACAAGGCGTAGTCGACCTTGAACGTGCCGGGGCCGAAGCGAAACTTCCCGAGTCGGCGGCGATACCGGGCCGGCAGCCGGTCGCCCATGACCGCTGCGAACTGCCGGGGATCGATGTCGAAGAGCTTCAACGGCGCATCCGGCAGATCCTCGAATTTGTAGACCGGGTGATCGGTCTCGACGTGTCCGCCGAGTTCCCGGAGTCCGGCGGCGAGCGCATCGGCGATCGACTGACTGCCGCCGCGAGCCAGTGGCCAGCCTCTGGCGTGGATCAGCATCCCGAGCAGCAGACCCACAGCTGCCGTCGCGATCGCATCAGGTGGCCGGACCACATGCGTGGCGATCGCCGAGAACACTGTGCGCGTCCGCGGATCCCGAAAAGCGATCCGGTTGAACAGATCTGCGCTCAGCAGCGCCTGCGGACCAAAATGGGCGGCGGTCAACGGGTGCCGCGGAATCCGAAACGGCCCGAAGAAGTCGGAGATCAGCTCGTCAGAATGCGCGGCCATGTACCCCAGGGTTGCCGACCACGCCCTGGCGTCGCGCCCGAGGAACTCGGCGCTGCGTGCCAGGTCTGTGTACAGCGGCAATGCGGTGCCGTCACCGAACACATGCGAGAGACCGATCTCGGGTACGAGCCACTGCAGGCCGTGCCGGGACAGGTCCATCGAATTGAATGCCGGCGATGCCATCCCGGTCGGGTGCACCACCGAACACACGTCATGGAGAAAGCCCGGTTCAGTCAGTTCAGCCGTCCGGGTTCCGCCCCCGATCGTAGGTTGCGACTCGAGCACCAGCACCTTACGGCCCGCCTTGGCCAGGGTGAGTGCGGCTGACAAACCGTTCGGACCCGAACCGACCACCACCGCGTCATACCCGCCTGATCCCATAGCCCACAACGGTAGACCCCGAGGCGTCGCCGAGTTTCCGGAAACAGTGGTCACGAAACCTATCCACGTGGGCCTGAATAGGTTACGTTTCCAGGGATCCGACGGGGAGGGATCTACGGGGCGGGAGCATTTCCTGGCATCTTGACCAGGGCTGATTCGGCGCGTGAATCACCAACCAGACCGATCATCCATTACCGACTATCCACGGAGCGTACGAACGTGTCAGAGCAAGCCAAGGAACCCACCCGTATCCAGAAAATCATCGGGGCGATCGTCATCAAGGCCTACCAGCTGAAGCAGAAGATCAAGCCTGCCAAAGCTGCGCCGCCGGCCGCCCCACAGCCGGAGACCGAGACCACGAACCCCTGAGCTGGTCCGCTAGGTGAACAGCTTCTCCATCACGTCGATCACCTGCGCGGCCAGATAGTCCCCGGCGGTGGTGTCACCGCCGAGCCAGCGGAGCAACGCCTGCTGGAACAGTCCGTCGATCAGCGCGTACGCCTGCGGCGGTGTCAGCGCCGGGGGCGCCTCGCTCAACTCGGAATAGCGGCTGGCGACCCGCCAGATCATGTCTTCGAGGCCCTTTTCGATCTCACCGACCGCGGGCCGAAAACTTTCGTCAAAGTAGCTCTGGGCGCGCATGTCGTACCAGAGCCGGTGCATGTCGGCGTCTTCGACGACCGTGTCGTTCAACGCCGCGGCAAAACGGGCGCACAGGTCGGCCGGGCTGGTCGCAAGTTCCAAGGCAGTGTCGTAGCGGGTCACGCATTCGACCTTGTACTCACGGACAACGAAGATCATGAGTTCGTTCTTGTCCGCGAAGTAGTAATGCAGAACACCGTGCGTGAAGTCGGAATTGTTTGCGATGTCGCGCAGGCTCGTGTTCGCATATCCGCGCTGCGCGAGCGTCAACAGCGCCGACTTCGCGAGCTCTCGGCGACGATCCCCGAATTTGTCGGGACGACGCTCCGCTCGCGGCTTGTTCATTGGCGTACTCATCACAGGGGATTCTATGGCCCTCGATCGCCGCGACCAATTATCTATCCATTCGTCAAGAGAATTCGCGGATCCGTCAAGAAGCCTCAGTCCATCACGAATTCCGGCGCAGATAGCCGACGATCAACTCCCCGACGACCTCCGGCCGTTCGAGGTGCAAGAAGTGTCCGGCGTCCGCCACCACATGGGACTCGCTGCCCGGCGGCAAAACCTGCGCAGCACGTTCGGCGAACCCGGACTGCATGCAGCCGTCGTTGACGCCGTGGAGATACAGCAGCGGCGTCAGCGGCGCACCGAACGCCGCGGCCCGCATCCGGTGATTGCGGGCGCTGCCACGGGCCGGGCGCAACGTCGCCCGGTAGTAACCGAGCACCGCGCTCCGATGCCGCCCAATCGGCAGCGCGCCGAAGATCTGACGCAGATCGTGGCGCGCGTCGTAGCCCGGTGACCAGCGACGCCAGAGCAGCGGGATCAACCGGTCCAGGCTGCGCTCCGACACACGCGGCAACTGTACGAACACCATGTACCAACTCATGAACAACTGACGGCCGAGCAGTTTCATCAGCTGCAAGGTGTTGTCCGACACCGACGTGAATGCCCCGACCGGTGGCACCGCCATCGACACCACCGCCGCGAACGGGGAATCCCCATACGCCGCAAGTCCATTGGATGTGAGCGCACCCCAGTCGTGGCCGATCACCACCGCGCGGTTGTCGGCCTCGAGCACCCGATGGATGTCGACGGCGTCGGACATCAGCGCGCCCACGTGGTAGTCGCCGTCCGATGCGACCGTCGACGGCGCATATCCCCGGGTGAAGGGTGCGACCACCCGATATCCCTCTGTCGCGAGCCGTGGGCCCAGATGCCGCCAACTGTGCGCGGTATCCGGGAAACCGTGCAGACACAGCGCAAGTGGGCCATCGACCGGGCCCCATGCAAAGGCCCGCAAAGTGACCGTCGGCAATTCCAGGGTGATCACCTCGGCGCCGCCGGGCACCGTGAAGTCAGATGGAGTCGCTTCGGATGGTGTCCCCTCAGTTCCCATCGGATCACTCAAGTCGAAGACCCGGGCCCTTGTCCAGACCCCAATAGTGCGGCCTTCGAGGTGTTGGTCAGTCGAGCCAGTCGAGAACCGCCGCAGCCGTCCACGACTGCTGCATGCTGCCCAGCGGCGCGCCGGTGAACGGTTCGTAATACTCGGCGAACGACCCGTCCTGGGCCTGCCGCAGACCTTCTTCGCGCAGTTGCGCCGACCGCTCGGTCCACCCTCGCCGGGCAAACGCCCACGAGAACAGCCAGGTCATCACAGGCCAGACCGGTCCTCGCCAATACTCACGCGGTTTGAAGTCCGCGGAGATCGGGGACGTTGACGGCGGGACCGCGTATTTCAGATCGGGGTGCCCGCAGAAGCGTGGGCCCTCGAACAGACGCAGCAGCGCGCGTTCCCGGTCGCGGGGCAGACCGCCACAGAGCAGCGGTGCAAACATCGCGATGGTCTCGGTGTTGATCCAGCGGTTCGCGCGGATGTCGAAATCCCGCGCTGCCCCGTTGCGCTCCGACGCCGAGGCGGCGACCCCGGATCGGAAGCGATCAGACCAGGCCCGCAGGTCCCGCACGTCGGCACGCGGCTTCGAGTAGTCCTCACCGATCGTTGCCAGCACGTCGCAGGCGACCGCAAAGATTGCGCTGACGAACACGTCCTCGATCGCGAAACTCATCACATCGGGCAGGACGGCGTCGTCGTAATTGGCGCGTTTCATCTGCTCGACGAGCCACAGGTACCGGTCGTATTCGATGTCGGTGGGACGCATGGACGCATCGGCGCCGTGCGAGAGATCCGCCCTCGTGTACGACGGGAGGTCGGCACCCGGGATCACGTTGTTGTAGGCCGCGTCCCACCGCGGCGAGTTGTCCATCCCGGACTCCCACCCGTGATAGAGCGTGATCCGGCCGCGGCCCTTCGGGTCCCGCGCGTGCGCCAGCCATCGGTGCCAGCGCACCAGGTCACCCCAGCGCCGGTCCAGGAACTCCGCCGCCATCGACCTGGTGGTGCGTCCTTGCCGGCGGGAATGATCGAGAATCCGCTGAACGGCGATCGCGTGCACGGGCGGCTGCGTGATGCCCGAGGTATGCGGCGCCCGCGGCGCGTTGAACGCGAGTTCGGCGCATTCCCAGCGGGCCGGTCCGGGGAAGTAACCGTCACGACCGTTGGCGAACACGATGTGCGGGATCATCCCGTTGCCCCACTGCGCCGAGAGAAGCGTGTCCATCTCGACCACTGCCCGCTCGACACTCAGCGGCGCCAGACCCACCGTGACAAAAGCGGCATCCCAGCTCCACATGTGCGGATACAGGCGCGGTGCCGCGCTGGTCATCGTCCCCAGATCGTTGCCGCGCAGAAGGTACGCCGCCCGGGCGGAGAGTTGTGTGTTCGTGAAGCCGGAATATCCCACGCTCCACATTCTGACGCCCCGCAACCATTCGTGCCCGACCTGGTCGCCCGACCCACCGGACTCCGGTGTCGCGGCACTAAGGTCGAACGCATGCCAACTGCGTTGATCACCGGCGCCAGCCGCGGACTGGGCGCAGCCATCGCCCGTCAGCTCGCCCCCACCCACGACCTGCTGCTCGGCGGTCGTCCGTCGACCGAGCTCGACAACATGGCGCTCTCGCTCGACGGCGCGAGCACCTGGCCGGTCGAGTTGACCGATCCCGAGGAACTCGAGGCCGCCACCGAGGCGATCAGCTCGCTCGACGTGCTGGTCCACAACGCCGGGGTGATCAGCTGGGGAACCCTCGAAGAGTCCCCCGCCGACGAGTGGCGACGGGTCCTGGAGGTCAATCTGATTGCGGCAGCCGAACTCACCCGGCTGTTGCTGCCGGCGTTGCGCCACGCCGGAGGACATGTGGTGTTCATCAATTCCGGTGCGGGCCAACGTGTCAACCCCGGCTGGGGTGTCTACGCGGCAAGCAAGTTCGGGCTCCGAGCGCTGGCCGACGCGGTCCGCGTGGAAGAACCGGCACTACGGGTCACCTCGATCTTCCCGGGCCGGATCGACACCGACATGCAGGCCGAACTCAATGCGCTGGAAGGCGGCGGTGACTACGACGGCACCCGCCATCTTCGGCCGGAGACCGTGGCCGCTGCCGTGGTCTCGGCCATTCACACACCCGTCGACGCCCATCCGCACGAGATCATCCTAAAACCCACCGGGCGGCGCTGACCGGACTCAGCCGACACATCACCGGTCGAGGGTCGTCGCGAACTCCACCAGGGCGGCGCTGACCTCGTCGGCGCGTTCCATCTGGATGAAATGACCTGCACCATCATATGTTTCGACTGTTTCGAGCCGAAGCATCATCTCGCGCATCCGGGTGATCGCACCCGCGCCCGCGATCGTCAGCACCGGGTCGTTGGCACCGCAGAGGAACATCGCGGGCACGTCGAGTGTCCGTGGCCGGTCACCCTGCCGTTCCCAGTTGAGGTCGGCGGCGCGGTACCAGTTCAGTCCGCCGGTGAAACCGGCTTTGCGATAAGCGTTTTCGTAGACATCCATGTCGGTTGCCGTCAGCCACGACCACGGGAGGGGTGGCGCTTCGGGCAGGACGTCGAGGTATCCGAGCCGGGTACCGGCGCGATGACTCGGGTGCTGCCAGATGTCGAGGTACCGGTACGACCCCGACAGCGCGTGATGAATGCGGGCGAGGAATTCCCTCGGATTCGCATCGAGTTCCGCGTCAGCGGGTCCCCGCTGCAGGAAGTACTCGAAGTGGAAGAAGTGCTTCTTCGCCATGTGGGCGAATGCCTCGGACGGCCTGACCGGAATCCGGTCCGGCGCGTACGGCATTGACAGCAGTGCCAGTCCCGCAACACGAGACGGGTGCTCGAGCGCCAGCGTCCACGCCGTGGGTGCACCGAAGTCGTGGCCGACCACAATCGCCTGTTCCACATTCAGGGCGTCGAGCAAGCCGATCAAACGCCTGCCGACGGAGGTGTACGTGTAATCGATGAGGTCCCTCGGTGCTGCGGTGCCCCCGTATCCCGGCATGTCCGGGGCGATCACCCGGAACCCGGCGGTCACCAGCGGCGCGATCTGGCGTCGCCAGCTGTACCCGAGCCCCGGAAAGCCGTGGCAGAGCAGGATCGCCGGACCCGAACCCTCGTCGATGAGGTTCCAGTCGAATCCGGCGACCCGCAGTTGCCGACTGCGCACGAAACTAGAGCTGCTGCAGGTCCTCGGGACGCCACACGGCACGCATCGTCTTGATCTTGCCGTTGTCGTCGAACACCATGATGTCGACCGGGGTGATCTTGAATGACATCCCGGCGGTTTCGGTGATCAGTGTGAACTCGAAGACCGCCGTGTTCCCGGCGATCTTGGTCCACAGCAGTTCTGAGGTGACCTTTTCCATCGCCGCGATGACGCCGTAGAACTCGATCAGCGACTCGCGGGTGTTCCGGATCTCGGCGCCGATGGGATCTTCGACGGTGGCGCCGTCTGCGTAGAGGTCGGCGACCTGTTCCGGCGTCCCGTTCGCGACCAGATCCACGTAGGACTCGACGATTTTCTGCAGTTCTTCAACACTCGCCATCTGGCTTCTCCCTCGACTGTGTAGAACGTGTTCTAGTTCGAAGGGCGACAATACCCCGCCGACAAGTTCTGTCGACGGGGTATTCACAGATCGATCAAGCGTCGGGTCAGCGACTCTTCTTCGCCGCAGCTGCCTCGGTCTTGGTGCCGGCATTGGACAACTCGCCCGACGAGTTCTCCAGGTGCGCCCGGACAAACCAGTGGAACTTCTCGAGTTCCGCGGTCTGACCGATGAACATGTCCTCGGTGACCGGATCGATCTCACCGGCGACGGCGATCGCCTCGCGGTGGGAGGAGATGAAACCGACGTACACCAGGTCAAGCGCACCGAGATGTGCCTGCACGGTGTCACGGCCGACGGAATAGTCCTTCCACGACCGATCGTGTTCGATGGCCTTTGCGGTTCCGTTCGGAGATCCGCCCAGGGTCGCGATTCTCTCGGCGACGGTGTCTGCGTACCCGCGCGTCAGCTCCACTTGCGGATCGATCATTTCGTGGACACCGATGAAGTTGGCTCCGACCACATTCCAGTGAATGTGTTTGAGGGTCAGATGGAGGTCATTGAACGCGCTCAGTCGTTCCTGCATGACGCCGATCAGCTTCTTGGTGGCCTTGTTCGAGAGGCCTGGTGCGGTGAATGTCATGTATGCCGGTTTCCCGTACCCCCCGATGCCTAAACTTGTCGTGCCTGTCGATTCGCGACTCCCGTGAACGGCCTGGTCGTGAAAAGGTTCCGTCACCTGCTCGACGATTACGATCGCCTCGCCGGAGCCCTTCTCGCCCGGCCACATTCGAGGTCACTCGACCCGCGTTTGTTGTCGGGGTATTTCGGCGAGGGCACTGCCCTCGACAAGGATTTCGCGAGCTTCGTTGTCCGCTGTGCGGACCAGACCGAGAGGGACCCCTCCGTCCGGTCCTCGTCTACGCAGTGACCGCGGGAACGATTGAGGCACAGATCGAATAGCCACGCACCGATGTCCTTGACACCCCATACCCGGTGGGATTGGGTCAATTGAACACTTTTGCCGAAGTCCCAACGGATTGTCGAAGGATTCGAAAAATGACGCAGAACCCTCCCCCGCCCGGGAACGAACCGAACGTTCCCCTCGGAAAGAATCCAGGACAGCCCGAACCACCGCAGGGCGGGCAATATCCGCCGCCCGGTGGCTACCAGCCTCCGCAGGGTGGTCAGTACCCGCCGCCGCAAGGTGGAGGTGGTCAGTACCCGCCGCCGCAGGGTGGAGGTGGTCACTACCCGCCGCCGCAGGGTGGAGGTGGTCAGTACCCGCCGCCGCAGGGTGGCTACCAGCCTCCTCCGCAGCAAGGTGGCTATCAGCCCCCGCAGGGTGGTTACCCGCCACCACCACCGGCCGGTCAGTACGCACCGCAGGGCGGCGGTTACCCCGCGGCCGGCGGCTTCGGACCGCCGCAACTGTCCGTGGGCGCGGCGATCAACTACGGCTGGGACAAATACAAGGCAAATCCCGGACCTTGGATCGCGATCTGCCTGCTTGGGTTTGTTGTCAGCGTGTTTGTCCAGTTTGCGTTCTCGGGCTTCAGCTTCAACAACGATTCGCTGGTCCTGAGCCTGCTCGGCAGCCTGGTGTCGTTTGTCGTCAGCACACTCTTCAAGGCCGCCTTCACCAACGGCGCCCTGTCCGAACTCGACGGACAGCGCCCCACCTTCAGCGCGTTCTTCAATTTCAGGAACCTGAGCGCGGTGTTCATCGTTGCCATCATCGTGGGCATCGCCACCGTGATCGGCTTCATCCTGCTGATCATCCCGGGCCTGATCGTCATGTTCCTGACCTGGTACGCACTCACCTTCGCGATCGATCGGGACATGGATGCCGTGACCGCAATCAAGGCGAGCTTCGAATTGACATCGAAGAACGTCGGACCGCTGTTCCTGCTGGCACTGGCCTGCATCGGCCTGAACATCGTGGGCGCAATACTTTGCGGCCTCGGGCTGCTGGTGACCATCCCACTCACGATCATCGCGAGCACCTACGCCTACCGCGTCCTGACCGGCGGTACCGTCTCTCCCACCGCGTAATCGACAGCGGATAGGCGAGCAGACAACTCGTCCAAGCCCGATACCGGCACCGATCGTGGAGCCGGTATCGGGTTTTCGTGTCCTGGCCTGGTACTAGCCTGAACCGGTGGGTGGACAACGTCAGTCGAGCGGTCTGCGGCCCAGCGTGGTTCTCGCCTCCTGCCAACAACTTCCGAACAGCGACGGCGACGACGACGGGCTCGTCGAAGCCCTCGCGCGCGCCGGTGTCGACGCCGAGTGGTTGCCATGGGACGACCCGAGAATCCATGACGCCGATGCCGTCATCCTGCGGGCGACCTGGGATTACCCGCAGCGATTGGCCGAGTTCATCGACTGGACCAAAAGTGTTCACAGACTGATCAATTCGCCGGCCATGGTGCAGTGGAACCACGACAAGGGCTACATGCTCGACCTCGAACGCGCGGGGATCCCGATTGTCCCGACCGCGGTCTTCGCGCCCGGTGATCAGGTGACGATCCCGGACGGCGAAGTGGTCGTGAAGCCGGCAGTGGCCGGCGGCAGTCGCGGTGCCGCACGGTTCATCGAACCCGCCGGGGCGCTTGCCCATTCCACGTCGTTGCACCGCGACGGCCACCGGGTGCTGGTGCAGCCGTTCGATCCGCTGATCACCGCCGGGGAGACCGCGCTCGTATACCTCGCGGGCGAGCGGTCGCACGCGTTCACCAAGGGCCCGATGCTCCCGCAGCCCGGTGAATCGGGAGAACTGGATGAGTCCGGTCTCTATCTCGTCGAGAAGCTCACACCGGCGTTGCCACCAGAATCGTTCTGGGCGTTGGGTGATGCCGTCATGAAAGCCGCCGCGCACGCGGTCGGGATGGTGCCGTCGGATCTGCTCTACGCACGGGTGGATCTGGTGGGCACCGCCGACGCAGGTCCCAAGCTACTCGAGTTCGAGGCGATCGAACCGTCACTCGGTTGGCGGCAGATCGCTGCCGCCGACCGCGGAATGGCGATGGACCGTTTCGCTGCTGCCACCGCCGCTGCCCTCGCCGGGCACTGACACCGCCGTGGGTACCGGGACTTCGATGGGTCGGACCCGAGCTTCGCGGCGCGCCCCGCCGCGGGTGACCAGGACGCCCACGATGGCGATGAACCACACGGCGAACTGCACGGTCCAGGCGACGCGGAAGGAGCCGAAGGAGTAACCGCCCATCGCGCCGATGACGCTGCCCATCGTCTGCATCACCACCATGGAGACCAGGAATCCGCCCATGTTGACCAGACCCTGCGCGGTACCCAGGACCGAACCCGGGTTCGAGGTCCGGGCGAAGTCGAATCCGATCACCGACCCCGGACCCCCGACCGAGATGACGACCACCAGGAGCACCAGCAACCACATGGGTGCCTGTGTGGGAAGCAGCAATACGATCGCCCAGATCACCGCGTTGCTGCCCATGATCACCAGCACCAGATCAGACCGTCGCGCCGGATGGCGCCCGGTGAACACTCCGATCCCGATCCCGGCGACGATCATCACGCCGACGGACACCGTCAGGATCCCACCGGCGGTCTCTTTGGAAAGTCCCTGCGCAGTGGTCAGGTACGGGATGCCCCACATCAGCGCGAACACCGTGAGCGAGAACTGGGTGCCCATGTGGGTGAAGAGGCCCAATTTGGTCCCGGACCGCGACCAGACCGTCTTGACGCCACCCAACGTGCGGCGCAGCGATGTCCGCGGCACGGCGGTTTCTGTTCCGGCCGGCGCATTGCGCACCACTGCCACTGTCAGCACGACCGACAACATGCCGAGGGCCGCGGCCGACATGTACGCCGCCGTCCAGCCGCGGGCATTGAGCAGCATCAGGAACGGCACAGCCGACAGCACCTGACCGAACTGCCCACAGATACCGGTCAATTGGGTGACCAGCGGAACCCGGCGCGGAGTGAACCACCGCGGTACCAGCCTCAGCACCGAGATGAACGTGAACGCGTCACCGATCCCGACCAGGACGCGCGCCGCGATGGCGACCGGCAGTTCTTCGGTCAGCGCCATCGTCATCTGACCGGTGACCAGGATCAACCCACCGGTCACGAGCATCGCGCGCGACCCGAAGCGATCCAGCAGCAACCCGGCGGGTACCTGCGAGAGTGCATAGACGGAGAGCTGCAGCACCACAAAAGTCGAGAGCACACCGGGCGGCGCCGAGAATCGTTCAGCGGCGTCGAGCCCCGAGACACCCAGTGTCGTCCGGGCGAGAATCGCCACCACATAAGCGAATACACCTGTCGCCCAGATCACCCATGAGCGCACAGCTGTCCCTTCGCGTTTTCGGTCCTCAGACTTCAAGGATGGTCCTGACCGATTCGCCGGCGTCATCCGCCCCTGGACACCGTGGGTGATGCGCGATGATGGAACCGTGCCGACTCCGGATGGTCCGCCGAAGGACCCAAGGCCCACTCCCGGTGCGGTCGACGCCCGCTTCACTCTCGCCGCCGAGCGAACGGTGTTGTCGTGGATCCGGACCGCACTCGGGCTGATCGCAGCCGGGCTCGCGGTGATGCACGTGCTGCCCGACTACTCGACGCAGACCCCCCGCGACGTACTCGGCATCGGCCTGGTGGCATTCGGGGCATTCACCGCGATCGTTGGCGGCGTCCGCTGGCGACAGACCACCACAGCACTGCGCGACGGCGGCGACATGCCCGGTCCGCTGCCGGTGTGGCTGCTGATCGCGCTGCTCACCGTGTTCTCGGTGCTCGCCGTGATTCTCGGGCTGCAATCGCACTGATCGAGACCGGGTCGATGGAACACTCGCCTGTCGGGACGAAGGAACACCGTGGCGTCGTCCGTCGTTATACAACCGAGCTCCACGACTCCCGCCGAATGCCCGACACGGGCACCCGGTGGTGACAATTTACGAAGGAGAGTCCACGTGTCGAATGAGTACCGCAAAGACCCCGACGCCATCGCCCGGCTGAACCCGGCGCAGTTTGCCGTCACGCAGGAATCGGCCACCGAACCGGCCTTCCGGAACGAGTTCTGGGACAACCACGAAGCCGGCCTCTACGTTGACATCGTGTCCGGCGAGCCGCTGTTCACGTCGACCCAGAAGTTCGACAGCGGTTGTGGCTGGCCGAGTTTCACGACTCCGATCGAACCGGCCAACGTTGTCGAGAAGCGCGACGCCACGCATGGGATGGTCCGCACCGAGGTCCGTTCGGCGCACGGCGACAGCCACCTCGGCCACGTCTTCAACGACGGACCCATCGCCGAAGGTGGTCTGCGCTACTGCATCAACTCCGCTTCGCTTCGCTTCATCCAGGTCGCAGACATGGAGAAGGAAGGCTATGGCGAGTACCTGAAGCTGTTTTCAACCGAGGAGGCGAAGTAGATGACCGACAAGGCGATTCTGGCGGGTGGATGTTTCTGGGGCGTGCAGGATCTGATCCGTAAGCGCCCGGGTGTTGTCTCTACCCGGGTCGGATACACCGGCGGCGACGTACCGAATGCGACGTACCGCAACCACGGCACGCACGCCGAAGCCCTGGAGATCGAATACGACCCGGAACAGATCACCTACCGCGATCTACTGGAGTTCTTCTTCCAGATCCATGACCCGTCGACCAAGAACCGGCAGGGCAATGACGTCGGAGCCAGCTACCGGTCGGCGATCTTCTACACCGACGACGAGCAGAAGCAGGTTGCCCAGGACACGATCGCGGACGTCGATGCATCCGGTTTGTGGCCGGGCAGGGTGGTCACCGAGGTGACCCCCGCCGGCGATTTCTGGGAGGCAGAGCCCGAGCACCAGGACTACCTCGAACGCATCCCGAATGGCTACACGTGCCATTACGTGCGGCCGGGCTGGAAGCTCCCACGCCGGACACAAACCACCAGCTAGACGAGCATTTCTCAAATCCCCGCCAGACCACGGTCGAGCGGGGATTTGACTTTCCTATCAGGAAAGTAGAGACTACTTTCCAACTAGGAAAGTGAGATTACATCATGGCCGACATCGATCCAGAAGAAGCCCGCAGCGCCTTGGAGTCCGCCGATAGCGCCCGGCGCCAGATGAGCGACGAAGTGGGTTTGCCCGCCACGTACTGGTGGGGCCTGGCCGCCGGCTGGCTCCTGTTGGGAGTTGTCGTCGAATTCTGTCCGTGGTGGATATCGATGGCGGCAACGATCCTCTTCGGCATCGGGCATTCCGTCGTCGCTTCGCGGCTGCTGAGCGGCCGTCGGCGCACCTCCGGAGTCCAGGTGAGCCGCGAGGTGACCGGCGCAAAGAACGCGATGCTGGTGGTCGGGATCCTGCTGATGCTGGTGGCGCTGACCATCGCGTTCGCGCTCATCCTCGACGCCCAGGATGTCGGGATGCCCGCGCTGTGGTCGGCACTGATCGTCGCCGTACTGACCGGAATCGGCGGACCGGAGATCCTGGCAGCCGTGCGCAAGTGGACACGTGCGTGAGCGCAACCGACGGTTTCGACGAACTCATCCACCCGAGTACGCGTCTGACGTTGGTCGCCACCCTGGCAGCTGCCGACTGGGCCGAGTTCGCATTCTTGAAGGAACACCTCAATCTCTCCGATTCGGCGCTGTCCAAGCAGTTGTCGACGCTGGAGGGTGCCGGTTACCTGATCACCGAACGGGCCACCACCGGGCGTAGGCGCACTGTCCGGGTCAGCCTTACCGAGGCGGGCCGACAAGCATTCGACGGCCATATCGCCGCGCTGAAGACGATCGTCGGCATGACTGAATGAGATTCACCCACGCCCGCACAGCGGTCAGAAGCCCAGACCCATCCAGTCGGTGGCGGTGAACGCCTTCTCCAGATGCGTGGCCTCGACCTTGACCTCATCGGGGTCCGGGTCGAGTCCGTCTCCGGCAATGGCACGCAAGGCGGCGGTGACACCCGCCTCGTAGGTCTCGAACCCGCCGATGACCACGCTGTCGGCACGCCACCACACGAGCAGGTGGGATCCACTCGGGGACGGGCAGAAGCCGATCACCTGACCATCGCGGGCCAACGTCGGGCAGTCGTCCGGGAAGGCGTCGGTTTCACTCATGGGAGCACTGTATTCCGGGCTCCCGACGCCCCTGTGAACAGCGGCGACCCCGGGCGCACCGAACCGATTTGTTTGCAGCCACGACCCGGCGGGTAGTCCTACAGCAACATCAATCATTGGAGCTGATCATGGACACCGTTGTCTGGATTGTTATCGCAGTTGTGGTCGTACTTCTTCTGATCGCTCTCGCGTTCGCGCTGATGCGTCAGCGGAAAGCCCGGCGTCGCGCCCAGGCCGGGGAGATCCGGGAAGCCGCCTCTCGCCGTGTGAACGACGTCCAGCGGGAAGAGGCCATCGCAGAGGAAGCCGCCGCACGGGCCCGTCGCGCGAAGGCCGATGCGGATGCCAAGGCAGCCGAGGCCAAGCGCCTATCGGCCGAGGCCCAGAACCGTCACGGGGTTGCGGCATCGTCGCGTGAGGAACTGCAGTCCGAGTTCGCGCAGGCTGACAAGATCGATCCCGATGTGCGTAAGAATCGGAACCAGAACGAGAACCTGAACCAGAACCAGAACCATGGTCGGCACGAAAGCCCGCAGAACATCGGGAACGACAACGGCCAGAACACCCGGAACGACATTCCCCAGAACACCCGGAATGACGTCCCGCAGAACACTCGTCGTCAGACCCCGGAGAACACACAGAACTTGTGAGGCACGCGTTCGACGCGTTTCCGTTTAGGCTCAGCAGATGCGCTATGGGATCTCGATTCTTCCGGATCAACCATGGCGGGAAGCTCGCCCGAAATGGGAACGCGTCGACGCGATGGGTTTCGACCACGGGTGGTTCTTCGATCACCTGGTGTGGGGTGGACTTCCCGATTCCCAGTGGTTCTCCTGCATTCCCACCATGACCGCCGCCGCGGCGGTGACACCGATCAAGCTCGGAACGTTTGTCGCAACACCCAACTTCCGACATCCGGTGTCGTTCTCCCGCGAGATCGAAACGCTGCTAGACATCGCCGGTGACCGGATCCTGTTGGGGCTCGGGGCGGGTGGAACACCTGACGACGTTGTCGAGGGTAGGCCGCCGTTGACCGCAAAAGAGAAGGTCGACAGGTTTCAGGAGTTCACCGGGCTGCTCGGACAGTTACTGGGTGAGGACCATGTCACCGCTGACGGTGACTACTACCAGGCCCGGGACATGCGCCTGGTCGGTGGCGCCGTCCGCGACAACGTCACGTTCATCCTCGCCGGCAACGGCCCACGATCGGTTCGCTTCGCCGCGAAACACGGCGACGCCTGGATGACCACCGGCACGAAGGTCGAGACCCTCGACGAGTGGTTCACCGGGATCGCCGCGAATTGCGGACTACTCGACAAGACCCTGATCGAAAATGACCGCGATCCAGAAACGTTCGACCGCTATCTGAACCTCGACGCCTCACCACAGTTCTCCTTGGAGAGCATCGGGGTCTTCGACGACATGGTCGGCCAGGCAGCAGAACTCGGATTCACCGATGTGATCACGCACTGGCCACGGGACGGCGATCCCTTTCGCGGATCGGTCTCGGTCCTCGAGTCGTTGGCCGAGCGCGGATTCGAAGGTCGGTAGAGCCGACAGCACTTCCGTCACCTGTTTTTTCGCTGTCGATGAACAGGACCCGACAGGGGAACAAAGCTCCTAAAAAAGAAGTTGAGCCCAGAGTACTTAACTTTGGAGGAAACATGACGGAACTCAATCGTTTGCCGGTGCTGTTCCTGACCGACCCCGTTTTGCTGCCTGGCATGGTGGTCCCGGTCGAGCTGGATGACGCCGCACGCGCTGCTGTCGATGCCGCGAAGGCATCTGACGCCGGCAAACTCCTGGTCGCTCCACGCCTGGACGACCGCTATCCCGCCTATGGCGTCGTCGCCTCGATCGTGCAGCTCGGCCGGATGGCCGGCGGCCAATCGGGTGCTGTACTCAAGGGCGAATCCCGAGCCCACATCGGGTCCGGCACCACCGGACCGGGCGCCGCACTCTGGGTCGAGGTCGAGCCCGTCGACGACCCCGACGTCACCGACGACGTCCGCGAACTGGCCGCCGAATACAAACAACTGGTGCTCGCGATGCTGCAGCGCCGTGAGGCCTGGCAGGTCATCGACTCGGTGAACAAACTGAGCGACCCCTCGGCCCTCGCCGACACTGCCGGGTACGCCTCGTACCTCACCGATGTGCAGAAGCGCGAATTGCTGGAGACCCCTGACGTGGGCGAGCGTCTGCGCACCCTGATCACCTGGACCCGCGACCATCTCGCGGAGGTCGAGGTCAACGACAAGATCGCCGGTGACGTCCGCGACGGCATGGAGAAGACCCAGAAGGAATTCCTGCTGCGCCAGCAACTCGCCGCGATCCGCAAGGAACTCGGCGAAGACGAGCCCGACGGTAGCGACGACTACCGCGCCCGCGTCGAATCCGCCGAGCTGCCCGACAACGTGCGCGAAGCCGCGATGCGAGAGGTCGGCAAGTTGGAGCGCGCCAGCGACCAGAGCCCCGAATCCGGTTGGATCCGAACCTGGTTGGACACGGTCCTCGACCTGCCGTGGAACGTCACCACCACCGACTCCACCGACATCAAGGGCGCCCGCGCGATCCTCGACGCCGATCACCACGGTCTGGACGACGTGAAAGATCGCATCGTCGAGTATCTCGCCGTGCGTGCCCGCCGGGCCGAACGTGGCCTGCAGGTCGTCGGCGGCCGCGGCTCCGGTGCCGTGATGGTGCTGGCCGGGCCTCCCGGTGTGGGCAAGACATCGCTGGGCGAGAGCGTGGCCCGGGCCCTGGGTCGCAAGTTCGTTCGCGTCGCCCTTGGCGGCGTCCGCGACGAGGCCGAGATCCGTGGACACCGGCGCACCTACGTGGGAGCACTGCCCGGACGCATCGTGCGGGCAATCGGCGAGGCGGGATCGATGAATCCCGTTGTGCTGCTGGATGAGATCGACAAGGTCGGCGCCGACTACCGCGGCGACCCCAGTGCGGCACTGCTCGAGGTCCTGGATCCGGCGCAGAACCACACGTTCCGCGACCACTACCTCGACCTGGACCTCGACCTGTCCGACGTGGTCTTCCTGGCGACCGCCAACGTGATCGAGCAGATCCCGTCGGCCCTGCTGGACCGCATGGAGCTCGTCACCATCGACGGTTACACCGAGGACGACAAGGTGGTCATCGCTCGCAACTACCTGCTGCCCCGGCAACAGGAACGCGCCGCGATCACCGGCGACGAAGTGGAGGTCACCGACTCGGCCCTGCGGAAGATCGCCGCGGACTACACCCGGGAGCCCGGTGTCCGTCAGTTCGAGCGATTCCTCGCGAAGCTGATGCGCAAAGTCACCACGGCACTGAGTGATTCGTCCGAGGGCACCAAGATCACGGTGGACGAACCCGATCTGGTCGGCTATCTCGGCAAGCCGCGATTCACGCCGGACTCGGAAGAGCGCACAGCGGTGCCGGGTGTCGCAACCGGGCTCGCGGTCACCGGACTCGGCGGCGATGTGCTCTACATCGAGGCCGGTTCCACCGACGGAGAAGGGCTGGTCCTCACCGGACAGCTCGGAGACGTGATGAAGGAGTCCGCGCAGATCGCACTGAGCTATGTGCGTTCGCACGCAGTCGAATTCGGCATCGATCCGAAGTCCCTGGAGCGCAGCATCCACGTGCACGTCCCGGCCGGTGCCACTCCCAAGGACGGACCGTCCGCGGGTGTCACCATGGTCACCGCCCTGGTGTCGATGGCGACCGGACGCAAGGTCCGAGCGGATGTCGCGATGACCGGTGAAGTCACGCTGAACGGGCGCGTCCTGCCTATCGGTGGCGTGAAGCAGAAGCTCCTCGCCGCGGCGCGATCGGGAATGAAGACCGTATTCATCCCGCAGCGCAACGAGCCCGATCTCGATGACGTGCCCGCCGAGGTGCTGGAAGCACTGACCGTGCATCCGATGACCGATGTCGCCGACATCATCGCCCAGGCGCTGGAGCCGGTGGAGCAGAACGCGACCGCCGCGGCCTGACACGCGACACCAAGACCCCACCGACATCTCGACTGTCGGTGGGGTCTTCGCCTATCGTCCGTGTGGTGCCGACTGATCGCCGTAACCGCATCACCCTCGCTCTCCAGAGGCGAGTGGGCAACCCCATAACCAAACTGTCCCCGTTCCAGACACTCCTGGAGACCACCGGCCGGAAGTCCGGGCAACCGCGTCGAACGGCCCTCGGAGGCAGGCGGGTGGGCAACGAGTTCTGGTTCGTGTCGGAGTTCGGGACCGGGTCGCAGTACATCAAGAACATTCAGGCCGATCCGAGTGTCCGGGTCCGCCTGCGCGGTAAGTGGCACACCGGAACCGCTCATCTGCTTCCCGACGACGATGCCGCCGCACGCCTCAAGGCACTGCCGACTGTCAACAGCTTCGGCGTCAAGACGTTCGGTACAAATCTCCTGACCGTACGCATCGATCTCGACTGAATACCGGCGCACGCCACATCGAACAGATCCGCCTCCCGATCTGACCGGGAGGTCCGGCCAGGTCATCCGGCTGATCGCGGTTAGATCGTCCGCCTCAGCCAACTCAAAGGGGAATACGCCCCCTCGGTGACCACTGGCGGGGACGATCTTGGGCACCGCAAATGGCTCATCGGGGACCAAAGCGACCTCCTGCTGTCGGACAATAGGACCATGGCGTACGACGAGCATCTCGCCGGCCGGATCCGCGAATTGGTCGGGCCCGAACCCGGCGTTTCCGAGAAGCGCATGTTCGGCGGGCTGGCGTTCCTCGTAGACGGCCACATGGCGGTCGCGGCGAGCGGCCAGGGCGGCCTCATGGTGCGGGTCGCCCGCGACGAACAGGAGGTCCTGCTTTCCCGAAAGCACGTCTCACCGATGGTGATGCGTGGCAACGAGACCCGTGGCTGGATTCGGGTCGACGCCGAGGGGGTCAAGACCAGGCGTCAGCTGCAGACCTGGGTCTCCCGCGGCATCGCGCAGGCCCGCTCGGCTCCCTGATCCAGCAGAGGTTTCGACATCGCCGCGGATCGGTACTCTCTGGTCGTCTGATCCGCGTTCGAGGAAAGGGAAGCGCATGAGTGTCACATCCAAAGCCATGTACAAGCCGTTGTCGCTGGCAACCGGGGTGCTGGGTGGACTGGCTGCTTCCGCTGCCTTCGGGCAGGTGTGGAAACGGTTGGGAAATGACCGGGACGTCCCGGACCCGAAGGATCTGAACAAGAGCAACACCGAGGTGCTGGCCGCCGCGGCTCTGCAGGGCCTGATCTTCGGTCTGGTCCGCGCGGCGATCGACCGCGCCGGCGCACGCGGTTACAAGGCCGTGACACACGAGAACCCGGCCTGAGCGAGGAGTCCTCTTTACCTCTCCGACGGGTTAGATCGCTAACAAGCCGGTCAACCTCGCTGCCCCGAATCCGGCCAATGAATCCGCCGGAACCGGCCTCCCCAACTTACGTTTCATGCAGAAACGGACCGATGCCGGACGCGAAACTCATCGCGTCCGGCAGGTCCAGCAATTTCTACACAGTTGCTTGGAGCGCACCCACCGGTTCCCGCCCGGCGGACTCCGCTGACTCCAGCTGACCGAAGTCGAGCTTGACCAGCTGGTCGGCGAGATCGAAGTAGCGATCGTCGTGCGTGATCACCACAACTGTCTTGCCGGCTTCCTTGAGATCGCTCAGGATTCGGCGGTAGAAATACTCCCGGAACTGCGGTTCCTGATCGGCCGCCCACTCGTCGAAGACATAGATCGGACGATCCTCGAGCAACGCTGTCACCAGGGTCAGGCGCTTGCGTTGTCCCTGCGACAGTGCTGTCGTCGACAACTTCCCGTCCTGAACCGTCACCTTGTGCGCGATCTGCAACTGATGCAGGTAGCCCCGCACCTGGTCGTCGATCCCTGGCCCGTCGAATCCGAGGTAGTCCTCGAACAGGTGGAAGTCGGTGAAGACGGCCGAAACGTTCTGGCGATACCACTCGACATTGCTGTAATCGATGGGTTCGCCGTTGAGCACCACCTGTCCGTGATGGGGTGCGTACAAACCCGTGATCAGTTTGGCCAGAGTCGACTTGCCACTTCCGTTGCCGCCCACGACGAAGGTCACCTGCCCGGGGTCGAGCACCAGATCGATCGGTCCGAGATGGAAACCTGAACCCTCACCGGGACCACCGGGAGGAGGTCCGGCCGGCCGGCCGCCTGACTTGGGCGGACCAGCCGACGGTGGTGCCGGCGGACCACTCATCTGCTCACCGCGGTACGCGTACCCGAGGCCACGCAGCTCGACCCGGGCGTGGGAGGCGGTGGGGCGCTCGATGTAAGGGAGGTTAGATTCGTCCTGTCCCGATTCCATGGACAGGTTCATGTCCTGAATCTTCGCCAGCGCCACATCTCCGCGGAGGATGTCCGGGATCAGGTGCATCATGTTCTGCATCGGCATCGACAAGAACGTGGTGATCAGGACGTAGCCGATCATGTCATCACGCGGAATCTTCAGCAGCACAGCCAATCCGAAGAGGATGAATGCCATCGTGCCCAGCTGGCACAGCTGCCCGAAACCCTGCGCCATCGAGAACTTGGTGCCGGCCGAGACATTCTTGCCGCGCAGGTCCTCCGCCGTACCGAGCAGGTGCCGGTCCATGAAGTCGCGGCGGCGACCACGGTGCAGCTTGAGCTCCTTGATACCGAACGTGACCGACTGGAAGGACCGGAGCAGGTCGTCCTCCCGCTCACGGGCGTGGTGGTAGATCGATCGCACCCGTCGCAAAACCGTTTCGACACAGAGGATTGCGGCCAGAGTGGAGCCCACTGTGATCGCGAAGATCGGACCGGACACCATCGCCAGGTAAGCCAGGCAGCCGACGATCGTCGCGGCGTCGATGCAGATGCTCGGGATCGCCGAGACGGCCTGCGACAGAGCCCGCACGTCCTCGGTGAGGGTGGCCATCAACCGGTGCATGCCCAGACGTTCGAGATGTTCCAGTGGAGCCGAGACCACACCGGTGCTGAGCTTCGCACGCAGTCGGTAGATCGCGTTCTGCGCCAGGTGGATCAACAGAATCTGGGAGAGGAGACCGGTGACCAGGACCACCGCCGCGGTGACGGCGAACCGGGTGATTGTGCTGTCGGGGTGGGGCTGCGGAGAGATGATGCTGTTGATCTGGGTGACCAGGTACGCGTTGGCCGCGCCGCCGATCAGGCCGGCGATCACCGCGAAGGCGATACCTTTCCACGACACCGAGATCAGGAATCGGATGAGCTGCATGATGATTGACCTTTGGGTTGGTTGACTCGGAGCCGCTCAGCGACGAACGATGTCGAAGAGGAGTCCCTCGAGGGTGACTCCCGGGGCGAAGGAGAAGGCAACGCCGGTGGTGACCTTCTCGTCGGTGTCGGTGCGCTGCGCCATCTGCTCGAGGACGAAGATCAGCGAGACGCTGAGCATGTTCCCGTAGCGGGCCAGGATGTCCCAGCTGGCGTCGGCCCGCTCCGGGTCGAGGCCGAGCGAGTGCGCCGACTCGTTGATGATCTTCGGACCACCCGGGTGGATAGCCCACAGATCGATGTCGGACTTGCCCAGCCCATGCTCACCCAGCACCCGGCTGATGACCGGATCGACCCCCCGATAGATGTACTGGGGAAGGTCCTCGGCGAGTTCACAGGTGATCCCGTTGTCGTTGACGCCCAGCACGATTCCGTCTTCGGCATCATCGAGGAGGTGGCTGAATGTGTCCCTGATGACGATGTGGCCGGCGGGGATCGGCTGGCGCACCTCGCTGGCACCCACCACCACAGCGCCGCACCCGTCACCGAAAAGGCTGTGGGTGATGACCTCGTTGATGTCTCCGGAGAACACGGCATTGACCGATGACACCTCCAGGGCGATCACCAACGCCTTCTTGTCCGGGTTGGCGCGGGCGAAATCGCTGGCGATTCGGATGCCGTTCATCGCCGCGGCGCAGCCCATGAAGTTGA
Source organism: Williamsia faeni (assembly GCA_003202005.1). Taxonomy (GTDB): domain Bacteria; phylum Actinomycetota; class Actinomycetes; order Mycobacteriales; family Mycobacteriaceae; genus Williamsia; species Williamsia faeni. The sequence continues at coordinate 1,063,344 of QJJF01000001.1, forward strand.
CGACCACGCGGTTGGTTGTGCGGGGCAATCCGAGTTCCTTGATGACCGCGACATCGACCCCCGGTGCGATGAACCCGGTGCTGGTGACAAACACCAGGAGACCGACCTCGACTTCGCCGGGCACACTGCCCAACGCCCGGCGGGCCACGTCGACCGCGAGCGGAGCGGCATGCTCGAGGTAGAGATTCATGCGGTCCCGGATGGTGCCACGCCGCTCGCTGAAGTCGCGGAACTCGGGGTCGGTGGGGTCGATCGCCAAATGGCGCTCGTTGATTCGGGTCTTCTCGTAGACCCGGCGGATACGGGCTTGCTGCACCGGATCGGTGAACAGCGCGGCCACCTCGTCGGCGGCGTCGGCCTGGGAGAAGACCTGCTCCGGTGCGCCGGTGGCAATACCTTCGATGACGGCAACTGTGGTGGGCGGAGCCGGTGGGAGGATCGACCGGGTGTGCGGGCGCCGGCCCACGAATGTGGGATGCGATGCGGTGATGGGGCGTTCAGGGATGACAGACATGAGCGTGGTCCTTTCGGGAATTGCTTGAAATGGTTGGTGGAGGGTGTGTTTCGAACTGGTCTGGTCAGACGGTGCCGATTCCGGTGAAGCCCTTGATGGTGTAGTCGGCGCAGGTCTTCAGTGCTGCGGGTGAGAAGTGCTCTCGGAAGAAGCCCCATCCGTGTTCCTGGGCCGGCCGCGAACGCGAACCCAGGTAGACGCGGCATTGTTTCGGCAGTCGATCGGTCACGAAGCTCTTGGCCGGCAGCCATTCGACACCGAACGCCGCGGCTTCTTCGCGCACCACGTCTTCGGTGGCGATGTTGGCAAAACCACTGCGCTGGAACGGAAGAACGTGGTGCACCCGATGGGAGCTGAGACCGGCGGACAGGAAGCAGTCGGCGTACCGGTTGCCGATGACCTTGAGGTCGTAGGCCTTCTCCAGCTGATCCACGGCCCAGTCGTCGGTCTCGACCTCGGGCAGGTCGTGGGTGTCGACATCGAAGTCATGGCTGGCCACCACCAGGAACGTGCTGAACCACAGGACGGCCACAAACTGTGCCAGCCAGGCCCAGAAGTCCCCCATCGCGATGAAGATCGCGAGTTCGGAGATCAGCAGGGCACGTAGTCCGAAGGCGCCGAAGAAGTGCGGCAGTCCACCCCGCAGCGATCCGTACATGTCCGAGACACCGACCTGCCGTGTGAGCTTGCAGATCTCGAGCAGCCGGATCACCATGCCGGTGGTGGCGTGTCCGAACTTGTGGAGGGTGTGGATCGGTATCCGGAAAGCCCTGGGCAGATCCATCATGAAGGTGAAGACATTCTTCTTGATGTCCACTTCGCTCTGCGTGTGCGGATGGTGCAGCAGCGCATGGCCATCCGCCGTGACGAACGACAGCGCGACGTAGTTGATGTCGAAGGCACTGACCAGAGCCTTGTTGGCGCCCTTCTGTGCCCGGTGTATCGCGTAGTGCCCATAGCCGGCAATTCCGCTGCGCAGCACAACCATTGCGACCACGAAGGCCGGCAACGGCATCCAGCTGGTGTTGTACAGTCGCAGGCCCTGGACCGCGAAGTACGCCAGCACCAACGAGATGACCACGATGTTGAAAATCGTGTCCATGCGCTTGATGCGGGCCGCGAGTTCCGGTTCGCGCAGCCGGCGCTTGATCCGGTGCAGCAGGTCGTTCTTGTCGTCAAACCGGAAATGCGGGGTGTCACGCCAGCTGTCGAAGCCCTCCTTGAAGAGGAAGTCGGGGGCGTTGGCCTTCGGGTGGATGTCCTCGACCTCGGCGTCACGATCGAGTGCGTACTTCTCCAGCATCTTTTCGACTCGCTCCGGATTCTTGTGGTACGAACCGATGATCGAGGTGATGTCGCGGTTTTTCGTCCGCCCGATGAAGAACTCGCCGCCGGGATGCTTCGAGATCCAGTCGGTCAGGTCGTAAGCGCGGCCCTTGTAGATCCAGACATTGGCCAGCCGGGGTCCGCCGTCGGGTCCCGGTGCGCGGCCGAGGTCGTGATCCTCTGCCGGACCCTGATCGACATCGTCGACCTTGGTCACCTCGTCGATCTGCGTTTCGGTCATCCGATTCCTCCGTTGTCGGCTGCCGGAATCAGGTGACGGCAGCGGGTGTGGTTTGGCTATAGGAGTACGCGGAAGCCGCCGATGTTCCCGGACGAGGAAACTGATTACGGTCAATTGAACGACTATTGCCGGGCTGCCAGGCGCTATAGCGTCCCAGAGCATGTCAAAACAACCACGTCGCAACCCGAGAATCACGCGCTCGAAATCCAACCTGATCGCGGCTGCGGTCGCGTTGTCGCTTTCCGGAGTCCTGCTGACCGCATGTGGCGGTGGAGGCTCGAACGATGCGGATTCGACTGTGTCCCAGTCGGTTCCACCGGTTCTGGAAACCTCCAGGTCGACTCAGCCATCAGTGGTGGCCACCGATCCCGCGGCGGTGATCGAGCAGAGTGCCCAGACGACCCGGATGATGAACTCCGTGCACATCGCACTGGTGGTGGATGACTCGATCGAGAGTCTTCCGATCCAGACGATCAACGGTGACGTCACCAATCAGCCGGCCGTCGGCGCCCAGGGCGACGGCGAGTTCCGGATCAACAACAACCTGACCCAGTCGGACTTCATCGTCACCGAGGGCAACCTCTACACCCAGGGCGACGGTGCCGACAGCTACACCAACCTCGGTCCGGCCAACCGGATCTACGACCCGGCCATCATCCTCGACAAGGACAAGGGCCTGGCGAATGTGATCTCCAAGGTCCAGAATCCGACCGTTGTGGGCACTGAGACGGTCAACGGTGTCGAGGCGATCAAGATCGAGGGCACCATCGCGAGCACCGAACTCAAGCCGATCCTGCCCGAGGTCGACAAGACCGGAGCCGAGCTGCCGATCACTCTCTGGGTCACCGCCGAAGCCCCGTACAACCTGGTGCAGATCACCGTGGAGGTCTCCGGTGGTGAGGTCAACATCGTCACCTCGAAGTGGCAAGAACCTGTCACCATCAACAGCCCCGAGTAGGGTTCTGACCGGTAGCGTCCACCCCTACTGACGGCAGGTTCACCGAACAATGACCACATCGAACCCCTCTGAGCTGCAGATTTGGGTCGACGGGATCCAGGCACCGGCGGTGCCGGGCACCACCCGAATCCAGATCGGCCGGGTGCCGGAGAACGACATCACGATCGACCATCCGCTGATCTCGCGTCGGCACGCGGTGCTGAGCTGGAACGGCGGGTGGTCGATCGCCGACGCCGGCAGCACCAATGGCATGTATGCCGGCGGTCAGCGGGTGCAGGCGGTGAACCTGCGGGGCACCCAGGACGTCCGTCTCGGTGGTCCCGACGCGGGCCCGGTATTGCGGATCCGCGTCGCACAACCTGCGACGCCATCGGTCCCATCCCTGCAGAAGCCGGTCGGGGTCGACGACCGGCCACACATGCAGGCGCTGCGGCAGAACATGTCGGCCGTGTACCGAACCGCCGGGAATCAGCCGGCACCACAGCGGCAGGCGGTCGACATCGCCAGCGGTTCGGCGGTCCGGATCGGTCGCACCCCGGACAACCACGTCGTGGTCAGCGATGTGCTGGCATCTCGCCATCATGCCCAGATGATCAGCAGCCCAACAGGTCTGGTGATCGAGGACCTGCGCAGTGTCAACGGAACGTATGTCAACGGTCGCCGGATCACCCGGCAGTCCCTGACCGACGGCGACGTCGTCACCATCGGCAACAGCGACTTCGTGGTCGCCGAGGGTCGACTGGTCCGCGGCCAGGCCAAGTCGGTGGTCTCCGGTGGCGTGCACGTGAGCTCGGTGAGTCTGACGATCGACGGCAAACAACTCCTCGACGACATCGACTTCACCGCCGCACCCGGAACCCTGACTGCCATCATCGGTCCATCGGGTGCCGGCAAATCGACTGTGTCCAAGATTGTTTCGGGTTCGCACCATCCATCGGTCGGCACCGTGACGTTCGAGGGGCACGGAGTCCACGAAGAGTACGAGGCTCTGCGAACCCGTATCGGTATGGTCCCGCAGGACGACGTCCTGCACAGCCGGCTGACCCTGCGCCAGGCTCTGCGCTACGCCGCCCAACTGCGGCTACCGCCGGACATGTCGCGGGCCGACCGGGATCTGGTGATCGACGGCGTGCTCGCCGAGTTGCAGTTGTCCGAACACACCGCGACCCGCATCGACAAACTGTCCGGCGGACAACGTAAACGGGCGTCCGTGGCCATGGAACTGCTGACCGGCCCCGCGCTGCTCATCCTCGATGAGCCGACATCCGGCCTGGACCCCGCGCTCGACCGGCAGGTGATGCTGACCCTGCGTCGCCTGGCCGATGCCGGTCGTGTGGTCATCGTCGTCACCCACTCGGTGGCCCACCTCGCCATGTGCGATCAGGTGCTGTTGCTGGCACCCGGTGGGAGGACCGCCTTCTGCGGTCCGCCCCGATCCGTCGAATCCGCCATGGGAACCTCCGATTGGCCCGAGATCTTCGCCTACGTCGCAGCGGAGCCGATCGAGGCGTCGAATCGATACCGCGCCACTGTGCGGCGGCGGCCACCGCCGGCACCGCCGCAACCCGGCGCCGGACGCCCGCGTCCCCGGCAGGCGAGTTCACTGCGCCAGGTGAGCACCATCGCCAGACGGCAGTTCCGGCTGATCCTGGCCGACCGCGGCTATCTGGCGTTCCTGCTGCTCCTGCCGGTCGTCCTGGGGGCCTTGACCCTGGTGATCCCCGGTTCGGCCGGATTCGGGCTGAATGCACCCGCAACCACGGAAACCCTTCAGATCCTGGTGATCCTGGTCATCGGTGCGACCTTCATGGGTTCGGCACTGACAGTCCGCGACCTGGTGGGCGAGCGATCGATCTTCGAACGTGAACGGGCCGTGGGACTACGCCCCGGCGCCTACCTGGCAGCCAAGGTCATCGTCTTCGCGCTCTTCGCGACCATACAGTCGGTGGTCATGCTCCTGATCTGCTACGCCGGCCGCGGCACCCCGGGCAAGGGCGTATATCTGCCTGCCACAGTCGAACTCGGCATCGACCTCGCATTGTTGACCTGCCTCGGCGCGCTCATCGGTCTGGCCATCTCGGCCAGTGTTCGCACGCCGGAGCAGACGATGCCACCACTGGTCGTGGTGGTGATGATCCAGCTCGTGTTCTGTGGCGGCCTGTTTGCACTGCACGGCCGGTCCGGACTCGAGCAGATCGCCTGGCTGATCCCGTCCCGATGGGGCTACGGCGCAGCAGCGTCAACCGTCGAAGTGCAGTGGACGACACCGGGTTCGGCCACCGAGGACGAACCACTCTGGCAACACGACATGTCCACCCTCGGTGTCAGCTACGCGATCCTGGGCGCGATGGCCGTCGTCCTGGTGCTGTTCATCTACAGCCGCCTCCGGCTGAAGCGCGCCTGACGCCCGATCCTGGTGGGTTTCGGTGAGCGCGACCTGGCCTTTTGCTCACCAGAACCCACCAAAACCGGGTGTGCGGGGGGTTATTTGGTTATCAGGGCCCAGAGGTTGTCGCGGCCGGCGGCGGCAGCGGCTTCGGCAAGCTTGGTGTCCCAATGGTGGACGGAGCCGTACTCCGAACGCCAGGCCAGCGCAGCCTGGGTGAACTCGTGCAGACGGTGTTCGCGGGTGGTGCCGATGGCACCGTGGACCTGATGTGCGTTGCGGACCACCACTGATGCGGCATGGCCGGCGCAGGATCGGGCCGCGGCCACCAGGAACTCGAGATTGCCCCCCGTCCAATCGGTTCGGATCACCTCACCCAGGGCTGCCTCGACGGCAGCACGGGCGAGGGAGGTCTCGGCGGCGATGTCGGCGACCAGATTCTGCACGGCCTGGAACTTGGCCAGCGAACGGCCGAACTGGACCCGTTCGACAGTGTGAGCGATCGACATCTCGAGGATGCGGTCGAGTGCGGCACAGACCTGCACCCCGCGGATCAGCGCGCTGCGTAGCGTCAACTGGTCGACGACGGCGTCGGGAACGAGAGTGCCCTCGAGTCCGCTCGTGTCGAATCTGACCGTGTCGCGCGGCTCGCCCGCGATGTTGGAACCCGAACTGATGCTCAGTTCACCGGCCGCGACATCGACGACGCGGTAGGTATCGGCGGCGCACCACACGACGACAACGTTGTCGGCGGCAGACGCCCACGGCACCCCGGCCGCAACTCCCGACTCATCGAGGCGGCAGAGGGTGCGTCGGGCATCGCCGACCGGCAGTCCGGCTGTGTCGAGGAGCCATCCCGCCAGCAGATCGTGTTCGGCCAAGGGGATCCGGACGCCGTTGTACGCGGCCGCGTGGATGAGCGCGGCGGCCTCGCGCCAGCCCGCTCCACTTCCACCCGCGTCTTCGCTGCCGGTCAGCCGTACCAGGCCCAATTCCCCCAGCTGGCTCCACAACCCGGTATCCCATTCTGCAACAGCGGTTTCCGGGGAACTCTGCTCGCGGTAGGCAGCGAACACCGCGTCCATCATGTCGACCAATTCGCGATCGACGCCGGTGGTCGCATCCATCAGCGCATCCCCAATCCCCGTGCGATCACGCCGCGCAGAACTTCGCTGGTTCCGCCGCGCAGTGTGAACCCGGGGCGCTGGGACACCGCGTCGTCGACCATCGCGGCATAGTCGGCGTCGATCAGATCGCCGCCGAGAAGATCTGCGAAGTCGGCGATGTCACCTTCGGTGGCAGTGCCCAGAACCTTGACCACGGCTGCGGCGGTATCGGCCGGCTCGGAACGCTCCAGTGCGCCGGCAACCGCTGTCGACATCTGGTGCAGGCCCGCGATCCGCCCGACGAATCTGCCCAGGTCCGGGTGGGCGGGCAGAGTGCCCGCTGCGTTGTGCTCCGCCACTTCGGCGAGCAGCGTGAACGTCGACAGAAATCGTTCCGGGCCACTGCGTTCGAAACTGAGCTCGGAGGTGACCTGGTTCCAGCCGTCGCCGATGGTGCCGAACACCATCTCGTCCGGAACGAAGACGTCGTCGAGAATCACCTCGTTGAAATGATGTCTGCCGTTCATCCCGATGATGGGGCGGATGTCGACACCGGGCGAGCGCAGGTCGACGATGAACTGACTCAGACCGGCATGACGGTGTGCGGGGTCGACAGCCTCGGTGCGGGTCAGGCAGATGAAGGCGTGGGCGAGGTGCGCGCCGGACGTCCACACCTTGGTTCCGGAGATCGTCCAGCCACCGTCGACCGCGGTCGCCCTGGTCCGGACACTCGCCAGGTCGGAGCCGGAATCGGGCTCGCTCATACCGATTCCGAAGTAGCACTCGCCCTGCGCGATGGCGGGCAGGTATTTGCGCTTCTGAATCTCGGTGCCGTACTTGAGGAGCGACGGCACGATCTGCCGGTCGGCGATCCAGTGCGCGCCAACGGGCGCGCCCGCCGCTAGCAATTCCTCGGTGACAACAAACCTTTCGAGGTGACTGCGGCCGTGCCCGCCATACTCTTCGGGCACGGTCATCCCCAGCCAACCGCGGGCGGCCAGTGCACGGGAGAAATCCTCGTCCCAGCCGGTGAGCCAGCAATCGACCTCGCGGCCGATGCGTCCGTCGGCCCGCTGATCGGCGATGAACCGACGGACCTCGTCGCGCAGTCCGTCAAAGGCATGCGGATCATCCGATCCCGGGGGAACCAATCTCAGATCCGTCATACCGGTGTGTCCCTTTCCTTGCGCTCGCTGTGACGGGCGGTACACGGAACTATGGCAGTAGCTCAATTCTTGGGCAATACCGTGACAACTTACGTATTTACGTAGCCGCGGAGGAGTGTTGCGCCCTACCTGCTTCGTACGTCGCCTGGATGGGTGCTGCCCCTCAATGAACTCGGCCGTGACGTAGTTTGGCACCATGGACGGAGTCGATGTCATCGTGTCGCACTGGGCTGTTGCGCGCCCGGAACTCGACGTCTCGGGTTTGAAGGTCTTCGGACGGCTGCATCGCAGCTTCCTGGTCTACAAGAATCGCATCGCCGAAACATTCGAGAAGCACAACATCACCGACTCCGGTTTCGACGTTCTGGCCTGCCTGCGCCGTGCGGTACCCGATCACCGCTTGACCTCAGGTGAACTGGCCGAGCAGACATTGGTCACCACCGGCGGACTCAGCTTGCGGGTCAAGCGGCTCGAAGAAGCGGGTTTGGTGACGCGCTCGCGCGATGCCGGAGATGCACGGCTGGTCTATGTACAACTCACTCCGGAGGGCAGCGCACTCGTCGATGCCGTCGCGGACGAACATTTTCGCAAGCTGAAGGCAATGCTCGGCGACATGAGCGAAGACGACATCCAGACCTTGGCCACCCTCCTCGGACGCCTCGAAAGTTCCGCACGCACAGTCCCCGGAACCGACTCCGCGAGCGCTGCGCGAGCTGTCACCTCCGCCTGACGCAAAATATTTTCGGTTCTTCGTGACCCGGCACACACCCGGTGTGACCTGCGTCTCTTCCGTTTCGTAGACGTAAAAACCGCGTAACAGCAGCTCTGACGGGCAAGTTTGACATTGACGTCTTAGCGCTAAGAGATTACAAATGTCTTAGCGCAAAGATATTTGCGAAGCGCACTGAAAAGTCTCCTGTCGAACGGATACCCGATGACACTCGCTGCACAACCCGCTCCAACGGTTCTGAGAACGGCGCCCGGAGGCGCATCCGCCACCGATCTGATCGACGAGATTTATGTCGGCGGCAACTGGTGTCGCGGCTCGGGTGATGCACTCGACACGGTCGACCCCTCCACCGGAGAGGTGTTCGCCACCCTCCACGGCGCAACCGCCGACGATGTCGACGTCGCAGTGCAGGCAGGCCTCGACACCGCTCACCGCAGCGGATGGTCCTCGATGTACGTGCATGAGCGCGCCGCGGTACTCCACCGCATCGGCAACGCCGTCGAGCACAACCGGGACCGCATCGCAGCACTACAGACCCTCGACACCGGCAAGACGCTGACGGAGACGCGGGCACTTGCGATGAGCGCTGCCAACACATTTCGTTACATGGCGGCAGCCGTGGAGACCATGGACGGCGCGCTGACCACACCGCGTGGGCCGTGGATGACGATGTCGACTCACGAGCCGATGGGTGTCATCGGTGCCATCACACCCTGGAACTCGCCGATCGCCTCCGACGCCCAAAAGATCGCTCCCGCACTGGCTGCCGGCAATGCCGTCGTCTCCAAGCCGCCCGTGTGGGCGCCGTGGGTGACACTGCTGCTGGCCCGCCTGTGCGAGGAAGCAGGGCTACCGGCCGGCCTCTTGTCCGTACTCCCCGGTCCCGGCCGCACCGTGGGTGAAGCCCTGGTCCGGCACCCCGACGTCGCCAAGGTCACCTTCACCGGAGGCACCGGCACCGGACGCCACCTCGCCCACCTGGCCGCCGACAAACTCATGCCGATCACCCTCGAGCTCGGCGGCAAGTCCCCCACCATCGTCTTCGCCGATGCCGACATCGAACGCGCCCTCCAGGGCGTCCTGTACGGCATCTTCTCCTCCAGCGGTCAGAGCTGTATCGCAGGATCGCGAGTCTTCGTTCAGCGCAGCATCTTCGACGAGTTCACCGCCGAGCTCGCCGACCGGGCACAACGCCTGCGCCTTGGCGCCGGAACGGACGCCCGCACGGACGTCGCACCGATGATCGCTGCGGCGCACCGTGATTCGGTGGCACGGATGGTCGATGACGCCGTCGCCGCCGGTGCAACACTGCTGTGCGGAGGCGCCGTCCCCACGGAGGGAGACCTCGCCTTCGGCGCCTACTACCCTCCCACCGTTCTCAGCGGTGTCACCAACGCCGCGGTGATCTGTCAAGAAGAGGTCTTCGGTCCCGTGGCGGTCGTTCTCCCGTTCGACGACGAACGCGATCTGATCGAGCAGGCCAACGACAGTGTCTACGGTCTCGCCTGCGGTATCTGGACCGAGGACTACCGGCGGGCGACGCGCATCGCCAACACCATCTCGGCCGGCACCGTGTGGGTCAACACGTACAAGCAGTTCTCCATCTCGACCCCGTTCACCGGTCTGCGCGACAGCGGACTCGGCACCGAGAAGGGTCGAGATGCGGTGCGGCAGTACAGCAATCAGAAGAGCATCTACCTCGATCTTTCCGAGGCCCCACTCTCCTGGGGTCACCGGAATTGACACACCCAACCCCTCCCGAAAGGACACCCGCCATGGCAAACACCGTTACCACCACGAGTCCGGCGCACCCCTACAGTCCCGCATACGCGGTGGCCGGCTTCGGATTCGTCTCCGGCGCTTTGTCGGTCGATGTTGACGGCCACGCCGTCGAAGGAGTCGAACCAGCTCTCGACGCCGCCGTCGCCCGGCTGACCGAACGCCTCGCCACGATTGACATGGCGCTGACCGATGTCGTGAAGACCACCTACTTCGTCACCGACGTCGCCACCCGCGATGCGGCCAACAAGCACTACGAGCGCATCTTCGATGCGCCGCGGCCGGCACGCTCGTTCGTCGAGGTCGCTGCCTTGCCGTACGGGGCGACCGTCGAAATCGAAGCCATCGCCCACCGCCCCTGAGTATTTCAGTACTCCCTGCACCACGGCGCGCACCATCCCGCTCTTCCGAAAGGACCCAACATGACCGCTCCAGAAAAGACCCACGCCGACCTCGAGAACCTGATCGACTCGTGCATCGCCAGCAAGGAAACCCGCTACGAGGACTGGGACACTCTCGGCTTCCAGGCCGCCAAGGGCGGCGACCGCTTCAAGCGCGCCCAGATCCGCTACATCGGCTCCGGCGCAACCGGCAACCACGAGGGCGACTCCCGCTCCCTTCCGTCCGAGCACTTCACCTTCTCCAACATGCGCCTCCCCGCAGGCGCAGTAGGACCCGAACACACCCACCACGACGTCGAAGAAGTCTTCTACGTTCTGGAGGGAGAACTCGAAGTCGCCGTCCACGACGTCGAGGACGGCACCAAGACCGCCGTCCGGCGCCTGGGCTACCGCGACCTCATCCGCGTCCCCGCCGGTGTGCCCCGCAGTCTCGCCAACGTGGGCGAGACCGACGCGCTCTTCTGCGTGGTCATCGGTGCACCCAAGCCCCAGCTACCCACCTACCCGCCCAGCTCGGAGATGTACGGCGTCACGCGCTGACCCCAATTGGGTCACCCGGACGGCAGACACGGAAGGAACAGCGATGCACGAGAACACCACCAGACGACTCCGCGTGCAGCAGAAGAGCTTCGAGGCCGAAGGCGTCACCAGTGTCACCCTGGTCGACCCGACCGGAGCACCACTGCCGACGTGGGAGCCGGGTGCTCATGTGGCTCTCCACCTCCCTGGAGGACTGGTCCGCGAATACTCGTTGTGCTCGGATCCCGAGGACACGAACAGATGGACCGTCGCTGTCCTGCGTGCTGAACGATCCCGGGGCGGAAGTGTCCACGTGCACGACAAGCTTTCCGTCGGAACGGAAATCGAGGTGGCCGGGCCCCGCAGCGCATTCGCGTTGGACACCGGTGCCGACGAACACGTCCTGATCGCCGGCGGTGTCGGCATCACGCCCATCGTGGCAATGATGCGGCACCTCGAAAGGACCGCCCGCCCCTGGCGCATGCTCTACGCCGGCCGGTCCCGCTCGTCGATGGCATTCGCCGACGAGGTCAGTCGATCGGCGGGTGAAGCGGCGATCCACGCCGACGACGAACAGGGCGGGCTCCCGGACCTACCTGCGATGCTCGGCGAACTCGGTCCCGGCGCAGTCGTCTACTGCTGTGGCCCGGCCCCCCTCCTCGACGCTGTCGCGAACGCGGTACCGGCCCAGGCGTCGCTGCGCACCGAGCGGTTCGCCGCCCCGGAGGTCGTGGTCTCCGAGACCGGCGACACGGCCTTCGACGTGGTCCTCGAACGCAGCGGCCGGCGGCTCCCGGTGGCCCCGGAACAGTCGGTGCTCGATGCGCTCCTCGACGGCGGCCTCGACGTCCCCAGCTCCTGCACCGAAGGGATCTGCGGAACGTGCGAGGTCGGCGTGATCAAGGGCGATGTCGACCATCGTGACTTTCTTCTCGGTGAATCCGAACATGCCGACAACAAGATCATGTTCCCGTGTGTATCCCGTTGCCGCTCAGCCGAACTCGTTCTCGATCTCTAAGGAGTCCCACCATGACCGCCGATCACCTGCCGGTACACCGCCGGCCTGTGCTCACCGATCGACCCGTCTGTGCTCTGCGCAGCCTCCGATCCGTGGCGCTGACCGTGCCGGATCCGAGCGCAGCCCGCGACTTCTACCACGAGGTATGGGGCCTGACGACCGTAGAAGAGGACGGCGATCGCTTCTGGCTTCGCGCCACCGGAACCGACCACCACGTGCTCGATCTGCGGCGCGGTGACCATAATGCGTTGGGCCGCATCAGCTTCGCCGTCGGGACACCCCGCGAGGTGGACGATGCCGCACGTGCTCTGCATCGCATCGGAGTCCCGGTTCTCCGCGAACCCGGTCCCCTCGACCACGCCGGCGGTGGCTACGGAATGCGACTGGTGGACCCCGAGGGTCGCATCGTCGAGTTGTCCGCCGACACCTACGCGGTGCCGGCACAGGAACCGGCGGGACGACGCGCGATTCCCCGCAAGATCGCCCACGTCGTGCTCAACACCACCGACATCGAACGCACCGCCGCGTTCTACACGCAGGTCCTCGGCATGAAGATCTCCGACTGGTCAGAACGTCAGATGACGTTCCTGCGCTGCAACTCCGACCATCACGTCATCGCGCTCAATCAGGCACCGTGGGCTTCGCTGAACCACGTCGCCTATGAGATGCCGTCGATCGACCACTTCATGCGCGGCATCGGAAGCCTGCGCGCACACGGCATCTCACCGCAGTGGGGGCCGGGTCGCCACGGACCGGGTGACAACACCTTCTCCTATTTCACCGACCCGGCCGGACTGGTCTGCGAGTACACCTCCGAGGTGGCGCAGATCGACGAGGACTCCTGGTTGTGCCGCACTTGGCGACGCACCCCCGAACTGTCCGATCAATGGGGCACGGCCGGTGCACCCACAACCTCCGTCCGAACGGCGATGGCCGGCATCCCCGACCTCGGCGCGCAGCCACTCTTCGTGGCCGACCACCCCGACTACTTCATCCCGATGCCCGAAACCGTGGGTGTCTCATGACGGGGACAACGGTGACGGGGACAACGTTGACCCGGACCCTGTTCGTCGACCGACTGTGTGTCGTCGGGTACCACCCGGACAGCGAAAACATCACGGCACCTACGGTTCTGCTCCTGCACGGAATCGGCGGCTCGGCAGACTCGTGTGCGCCGCTCGCCGGCATTCTCGCCCATCTCGGCATCCACGCCTGGTGCCTCGACGCCGCTGGGTACGGCAAGTCCGCAGATCCGACGAGCGTGCACCACCACGACTTCGTCGCAGATGTCCTGACGGTTGCCGAGGCAGTGTCGCCCGGACGTCCGGTGGTGCTGCTGGGGACCTCATGGGGCGGCGTCATCGCCGCCGCCGCAGCGCTACGCCGACCCGACCTCGTGGCAGGTCTCGTGCTCGCCGACAGCACCCGCGGCAGTGGGACGTCGCCGGCCAAAGCCGACGCCATGCGGGCCCGGGCCGCCGACATGTTGCTGCGCGGACCCGCCGCGCTCGCCGACGAACGAGCGGCCCGCCTGGTCGCCCCCGGTGCGGACCCCGCGATCGCGGAATCGGTGCGCGCGTCTATGGCGTCGGTGCGCGACAGCGGATTCTCGGCGGCCGCGGAGTTCATGGCATCGGCCGATCTCGGACCACTGCTTGGTCAGATCAGTTGCCCCACCGCCGTTGTCGTCGGAGAGGCCGATGTGATCACCGGCGTCGAAGAATCCCGACTGCTCGCGGAGTCGATTCCGGGGGCCCGGCTGTACGAGGTCGCGGGTGCCGGGCACGTCGCGATCCAGGAACAGCCGGCGATCGTGGCCGCTCACGTCTTACAACTCCTGGAAGGCCTGTCATGACGGGCGGCACTGTTGTCGTCACCGGAGGCGGGCGCGGCCTGGGTCTGAGCATCGCGCAGCGCCTGTGCAGCGACGGTAAGCGGGTCGTCATCGCCGAACGCGATCCCGACACTGCACACGCGTCGGCCGAAGGACTGCGGCGAAGCGGTTACGACGCCCACGCCGTGATCACCGACATCGGCGACAGCAGTTCGATCCGGGCGCTCGTGTCCGGGTTGCACACCGACGGTGACCGCGTCGTCGGCCTCGTCAACAACGCCGCGATCGCCGACGGTGTCGGCGGCAAAACGTTCTTCGACCTCGACGAGGCAGAGTTCGACCGGGTCACCTCCGTCAACATCCGCGGGACGTGGGCGATGACGAAATACCTGTGGCCGGCGATCTCGGATGCAAAGGGATCGATCGTCAACATCGCCTCCGACGTCGCGATGTACGGATCACCACGGCTCGTACATTACGTGAGCTCCAAAGCCGCCGTCATCGGCATGACGCGATCGATGGCTCGCGACGCCGGTGAACACGGAGTCAGGGTGAATGCTGTTGCCCCCGGGCTTATTCGGGTGGAGGCCACCGAATCCGTTCCTGACGCCCGTTACCGGACCTATGCCGAAGGCCGGTCACTGAACCGGGAGCAAACTCCCGAGGACGTCGCCGGCGTCGTCCGTTTCCTCCTGTCCGACGACGCAGCCTTCGTCACCGGACAGACCATCGTCGTCGACGGCGGATTCATCTTCCGCTGACAGCGCATTCTCAGGAGTTAGTTCATGGATCTGCATCTCAAAGACCGACGAATACTGATCACGGGTGCCAGCTCGGGTATCGGACTCGCGACGGCGACGATGCTCGCCGCCGAGGGTGCACGACTGGCCCTGTGCGCCCGGGATCAGGACCGGTTGCGTGCGGTGACAGCACCTCTCGCCGAGCAGACCGACGTGGTGACCGCATCGTGCGACGTCACTTCGAAGCAGTCGGTCGAAGACTTCGTCGGCCGGGCCGTCGACCACCTCGGGGGGCTCGACGGTGTGGTCTGCAATGCCGGCCGCTCACTGATGAGCACCGTCGAGGAGACGACCGACGATGAGATCCGGGAGGAGTTCGACCTCAAGATCTTCGGCGCACTCAACGTCGTCCGTTCGGCCCGCAAAGTCCTGGCGTCCTCGGATGCCGGATCGATCGTCGTCGTGAACGCAATCCTGTCGCGTCAGCCGGAATCACGGCTGGCCGTCACCGCCGCAGCGAGGGCCGGCTTGCTGAACCTGTCCCGTTCGCTCGCAAATGATCTGGCAGTGGACAACATTCGGGTCAACTCGGTCCTTCTCGGTCTGGTCGACACCGGACAGTGGCAGCGCCGTTATGCAGACAGCAACTCCGCCCTCGACTTCGCCCAGTGGAGCGCCGAGATCGCCGCTGACCGCGGTATTGCATTGGGCCGCTTCGGCACAGCCGAAGAACTGGCCTTTCCGATCACCACGCTCCTGTCCCCACGCAGCAGCTACATCACCGGTGCCGCGCTCGACGTCGGCGGCGGTGTCCACCGCTACATCTGACCGCCGAACCCAAACAGACTTCCACGCCACCAACTCAGGAGAAGACATGCAACCAGAAGCAGGCACCCGCCCCACCGGTGGTGACGTGCTGGTCGACGTCATGAAACGACACGGTGTGACAACCGCGTTCGGCGTCATCAGTATCCACAACCTGCCGCTCGTCGAGGCCGTCGACCGTGACCTCGACTTCGTCGAAATGCGCCACGAAGCTGCCGCCGTCAACGCCGCGGACGCCTACGCCCGCACCACCGGGGGTATCGGGATCGCACTGACGAGCACCGGAACCGGAGCCGGCAACGCGGCCGGGTCGATGGTCGAAGCCCTGACCGCGGGCAGTCGCGTCCTGCACATCACCGGTCAGATCGAGAGCGAGCACCTCTCACCCGGCCGCCCGGCGCCCAGTCGCGGTGTCATCCACGAATTCCCGAAACAGCCCCAACTGCTCGATGCGGTATCGGCATACAGCGCCACGATCACCGACGTGAAAAGCGTTCAGTTCGAACTCGAGAACGCAATTGCACGGATCCGGTCGGCACCGAACGGTCCGGCAAGCATCGAATGGCCCACCGACCTGCAGTACCTCGCGTCACTGGAGAACCAGCGACCGTTCGAGACACCCGGCCGTTCACTACCCGAACTCGACACCGACGCGATAGCACGGGCGGCCGAGTTGGTCCGACAGGCGAAGACCCCGTTGATCTGGCTGGGCGGCGGCGCCGCAGGTGCGGGCGAAGAGTTGACCGAACTCGCACATCGGCTCGGAGCCGGGATTCTCACCAGCAATTCCGGACGTGGCATCGTGCCCGAGAGCGACCCACTGGTCGTCGGCAACTTCGCCACGACACCACCGGCGCGCGCCCTCATCGCCGATGCCGACCTCCTCATCGCGATCGGCACCCACTTTCGCTCCAACGAGACTGCGACGTACAGCCTGTCGTTGCCGGACAAGATGATTCAGATCGACATCGAACCTTCGACGATCGGCCGGGTCTACCCCGCCGTGGTCGGGATCGTCGGGGACGCCAGGGCAACGGTGGCCGCTCTGGCAGAGCAGGTCGGTGTCGTCGACGTCGCCGCCGACTGGGCGGCGCGGGTGACCGAGGTGCGCGAGAGCGTGCGCGCAGATCTGACCGAGTACATCGGCGGTTACGCAGACATCTGCACCGCGATGCGCGCGATCCTGCCGGAGCGCTCACCGATCGCCCGGGACGTCACCATCCCGTCCAGTCAATGGGGCAATCGACTTCTGCCGATCCTCGACCGCGCCACCAACATCTTTCCGCTGGGCGGCGGCATCGGTCAGGGTCTCGCGATGGGAATCGGTGCGGCACATGGCCGCTCGGATGTGCCCACGCTGGTCATGGTCGGTGACGGCGGTTTGGCCGTCCACCTTGGCGAGCTGGCCTCACTGGCAGGCTCGAATGCGCACTGCATAGTGGTCGTGTTCAACGACGGTGGGTACGGGGTCCTTCGGAACATGCAGGAGAAGAACGGGTTCCGGCGATCCGGGGTCGACCTGCACACCCCGCGGTTCGATCTGCTCGCGAAGTCGATGGGGATACCCCACCACTTGATTCAGAGTGCTGATCTGTTCGGGGCAGCGCTGACCGAGGCGGTCGAGCGGCAGGGACCGTCCATGATCGAAGTCGACGTCTCCGCCATTGCGCCCACACCGGGGGCATTCGTTCCGCCCGTACACGTGCCGACGGACGCCGGCCGATGAACGCACTCGCACCGAAGCGCTGGTGGGACGACGGCGCCCGCATGGCCGTCGAAGCCGCCAACCCGACGCACGTATTCGCATCCGGCGCCGATGCCCGCGCCGCCATCGAACTCGCCGTCGATCATCCGGCCACCGTCGTGAGCCTCGTGCTCGCCGACCCGGTCTTCGATGTCGACAGCGACACCGGCGAGCGGCTACTGAACTCGGTGACGGTACCGACACTCGTCATCGCATCCGCCCCGGAATCCGATACCGATCTGGGCGTTGCGCAACGCCTCGCCGGAGACATCGACAACGCGGTTTTCGTCGTCGTCGACGGTTCGACCAACCCGGTGCACACCGGCAGCCGGGAGTCATTCCACGAGTGGAGTTCCTCCTTCGTCACCATCGCCGAAGGGTTGGCACTCCGCTCGGGGACCGTTCTCACCCCACCCACCCCCCTCGTCGAAGGAGAAGTCCGATGACCACTCGCACAGCCCGCGAGCCCTATCTCGAAACACACCAATCCCACCCGGAACCGATCACACCGTACGAGCGCAAGCTCGCCGGATCACTCAGCGAGGTCTACGCCGGTGGCGTCGACACCTTGGACGGTGTCGTCGAAGGCCTCAACAACCTGGGCCTTCACGGGCCGAATGGCGGCCCCTGGACCGCCGAGGGTTTTCGCGCCGAGATGCGCAGATTGGGGAAGTGACATGACCACCGAAACCACCACCACTGCCACAACCGGCACGCCGGCGCGAGCGACCGCCCGCCGATCCGGCCCGACCTATGCCGTCGGCACCCGGCGTCACCTCGACGCCGACGACATCGCTGCCACCGGCATCCGGGACCGTTGGTACCCGATCCTGCCCTCCCACATGGTTCAGGCCGGCGACATGGTCCCCGTGCGCCGCCTTGACGTGGACTGGGTTCTGTTCCGCGACGCGGAAGGCAACGTGCGCATGCTCGAGGACCGTTGCCCGCACCGCAGCGCACCGCTGTCGGTCGGACAGCACCTCGGCGACCGCATCGCGTGCATGTATCACGGGGTCCAGGTCGACGGAACCGGAACTGTGGTCTCCGTCCCGGGCATGCCGGGGTGCGCGCTGGAGGGACGGCGAGCGACTGTATCGCTGGACGTGGTCGAAGCCGCCGACACCATCTTCGCGTTCGTCCCACTGACCGCGGACTCCGTCACCACCCCGTTTGCATTGCCTGATCGACTGGCCGATCCAGAGGTGTCCTCGTTCCCGAATTACGCCGAGTGGGCCGGGCCCTGGCGCTTCTACATGGACAACGTCCTCGACCCGATGCACGGAGCCTTCCTGCACCGCAACTCCCACTCGATGTTCGGCGGCGACGTCACCGCGCGTTTCCGTATCCGGGAGACCGATCGCGGCTTCTTCTTCGAGAAGACCGACCAGCGCGGCGTCAATTTCGACTGGGTCGAGTTCGTCCGCGGGTCGATGGACTACGTCGACCTGGAAATCCCGTACGGCCCCGGTGCAGGTCCGGGCGGAGTGTTCGGCATCGTCGGTATGAGCACCCCGATCGATCGGCAGAACTCCGCGATCTTCCATTGGCGTACCCGACGGGTCGACGGATGGCAGCGTGAATCGTGGCGGTTCCTGTACCGAACCATGCTCGAGGCAAAACACTGGGAAGTTCTCGAACAGGACCGTGCCGTCCTCGAGGTACTCGCGTCGGACGCCGATCACGAGGAGCACCTGTACCAACACGATCTCGGTGTCTCGCGGATCCGCCGGCTCTACCGGGCCGATGCGAAAGCCCAGGCTCAGACTCTGGCGGAAGCCGGCCGATGACCGCGCCCACCACCGAGACGATGATGCTGACCATCTTCCTGCGGCATGACCAGAGCCAAAACCTCGAGCAACTGCAGACCCGGCTCGACGACAACGACTGGTGGCACGGGTTTCCCCCGGAAGGCTGCGAGGTCGTGTCGTGGGTCGTCGCCATGGGGATCGGGCAGATCGTCACCCTGCGCCTACCCGCCCATCGGCTACCGGCGGTCAACGTCGAACTCGAACGACGGGCGTGGGGAACGTTTCGCACCGACTTCTACCCGACCTACGACTTCACCGAGGTACGCGAACGTCTCGCCCGCGAATCCGACGCCCGGCGCACAGTGTCCAGCTCATGACCCGCGTGACGCACTCCGACGTGCCCGAGCCGCCTCGGGCGGGAATGTTCAGCAACGCCCGAGTCATCGGAAGCCAGTTCTTTCTCTCCGGCATGCACGCGGGCACACCGTCGGGACCGATCGGTGGATCCGACACCTATGAGCAGGCCAAGGAGGCGTTTCGCCGCGTCGCAGCTCTCTGCGAGGCCTGCGGCGCCGGCGTCGACGACATCGTCACCCTACGGATCTACGTCACCGACGTCGCCGACAAAGCTGCCGTCGGGCGGGCCCGGGGCGAAGTCTTCACCGGCGACCTCCCCTGCTCGACATTGCTGGAGGTCTGCGCACTTGTCGAACCCGGTCTCACCGTCGAGATCGAAGCACAAGGTTTCATCCCCACCTTCCACTAGCGGACAATTGACAACAGCACCCGGCGCTCGTCGCCGACCGACCCTTAGGACGCCATCATGAGCGGACCAACTTCAACAGGAAAAACAACTGCAGCGATCACCCGCCCGAACTGGACTGTGCTGACGCTGGCCTTCATCGCTGTCGTGCTCGACGGCTACGACACCATCGCGCTCGGGCTGTCGGTGCCCGCGATGTCCCGCGACTGGGGGGAGGCTCCGTCGCACTTCACACCCGCTCTTGCACTCACCAGTCTCGGTGTCGCCCTCGGCTACATCGCCGTCGGACGCCTCACCGCACGCCACGGGTGCCGCAACGTCATTCTGGTCGCGGTCGGCGTGTTCACGGTCGGTTCGCTACTGACCGCCTGGTCCGGATCGATCATCGAGCTCTCTGCCCTGCGGTTCATGACCGGCCTCGGACTGGGTGCGGTCATGCCCGCGGCCGTTGCGCAGGCAACCGCCCTCAATCCGGCTCGGCTGCGTCAGTCGATCGCCGTGTTCGTGACCATGGGAATCTCGCTCGGCGCCCTCATCGCCGGACTGGCGGGCAGCCAACTCGTGTCCCACTTCGGGTGGCCGTCCGTGTTCATCGCCGGCGCAATAGCCTCTGCCTCGCTGTTCCCGTTCCTGTGGTTCGGGCTGCCCGACGAGCGCGGCGCAATCGGTCAGGTCACGCCCGCCGATGCGAAGCACAGTGCCTCGGTCGCGCGGTTGTTCGATCCCGAGGTCCGGGCCCGCACGCTCGTTCTGTGGGGATTCGCGTTCCTCGTCTTCTCGGTGTTCTACATCTTCTCCTCGTGGCTCCCGACGCTGCTCACCAGTTACGGATTCAGCACCGGACTTGCACCGCTCGGCTCCGCCGCCTTGGGTGTCGGCAGCATCATCGGCGCCGGCATCCTCATCGTCGGCGTTCTCAAGTTTCGACTGACCTCCGTTCTCGTCTGCACCACAACGGCCGCGATCGTGTTCCTGGTGATCTCCGCGTTTCTCGGGCCGGACAAAGCATTGCTGCTGATCGTGTTCGGCGGTGTCGGCCTCGGCCTGCAAGCGGGCATGATCGGACAAGCCGCGGTCGCTGTATCGATCTACCCTCATCGCACCGTCGCAACCGGTGTCGGCTGGGCATCATCGATGGGCCGATTGGGCTCGGTCATCGGCCCGATCGTCGGCGGAGCGCTCATCGGACTCGGAACCTCTACCAGCACCATCGTGCTGCTCTCCTGCGTGCCGGTGTCCGCGGCCCTGGTGTTGATGGTCATCCTCGGCAGGATGCGTACTGCGGCTGACGATTCCGGCGATGTGCCCACCACAACGTCCGCGCCAAGGGACCACGCGTTGAGGTCATGAACATGAACGAGGATCTTGTGCAACACAATTCGTCGAACTCGACAACCACCGCCCCGCCCATAGCGGTGTCAATAGTCGGTTACGGTGCGATAGGCAGGGTGCTCGCCGACCGATTGCTCTCCGGAGCCGTTCTGAGCGTCGACCTGGTCGGCGTCGTCGATCAGAAGCCACTGTCCTCAGCACCCGCCGGGTTGCGACGTCTTGACTTCGAGGAAGCCTTGAGCGCATCGCAGATCATAGTCGAATGCGCCGGACCCGGATTCGTGCGTCAACGTGCACGCACCATCGTCGAAAGCGGCGTCGACCTGGTCCTCTGCTCGATCGGCGCGTACGCCGATCCAGAGCTGCGGGCACAATTGAATGCAGCCGGCCCAGGACGAATCGTCCGCCCGACCGGCGCGATCGGCGCCTTGGACTTCCTCGAAGCCGCAGCACGATTCGAGCGGTTCGACCAGGTCACGCTCACCACCACCAAACCACCCCGCGCGCTGCTGCGGGACTGGATGAGCAACGACGAACAACAGGAGTTGCTCGCGTCCACGGCACCACGGGAGGTGTTCCGCGGATCAGTCCGCAAAGCCTGCGAGCTCTACCCCAGCTCGATCAATGTGGCCGCCGCAATCGCGATGGCCATCAACGACTTCGACGCCGTCGAGGTCGTGATCCGCAGCGACCCGGATGCGTCCTTCAACACGCACAGTATCGACGCCGGCGCATCGTTCGGGCAGTACCGGTTCACCTTCGAAAACCGCCCCAGCGCCGAGAATCCGCGTACCAGTGGCATCGTGGCCGCGTCGGTACTGCATTCGCTCGAACAACTGGCGCAGCGCCAACGCGCACTTCTCTGAGCCGACGCAGCCGACGCACAACCCGAGCCCCCCGGGAAGTCCCGGGGGCGCTGGGGGTCACGGGATGATGTTCACCATGCGGCCCGGGACCACGATGACCTTGCGAGGTTCACCGTCGAGCAACGGGATGATCTTCTCGTCCGCCAGGGCGGTCGCGCGCAGGGTCGCCTCATCGGCATCGGCCGCCACCGTCATCCGGCTCCGGACCTTGCCCTTCACCTGGATCGGGATCTCGATGGTGTCGTGGACCAGCCACTGCTCCTGCGCCACGGGGAACGGCCCGTGTGCCAGAGATGCGGTGTTGCCCAGTCGTTCCCACAATTCTTCGGCCGCGTGCGGCGCCACCGGAGCGAGCATCAGAACCAGCGGCGTGACCGCGTCGCGCGGTGCGCCTTCGGGGTACTGCTTGGTCAGGTGGTTGGTCAGCTCGATGAGCTTGGCGACTGCGGTGTTGTCTCGCAGGTTCGAATAGTCTTCGCGCACACCGTCGATCGTCTTGTGCAGCAACCGATTGGTGTCGTCGGTCAGCTCCACGTCGACCACGCGGGTCGTCCCGGTGATCTCGTCGACGACCAGACGCCAGGCGCGCTGCAGGAATCGCTGTGCACCGACGACGTCCTTGGTCGCCCAGGCACGTGAGGTGTCCAGCGGTCCCATCGACATCTCGTAGACACGCAGGGTGTCCGCACCGTAGTCGCGGCAGATGTCGTCCGGCGCAACGGAGTTCTTGAGGGACTTGCCCATCTTTCCGTATTCGCGGTTGACCTCTTGGCCGTCGTAGAAGAACTTGCCGCCTTCTTCGGTGACCTCTTCGGCCGGCACGTAGACGCCGCGCGCGTCGGTGTACGCATACGCCTGGATCATTCCCTGGTTGTACAGACGGCGGTACGGCTCGGCCGAGCTCACGTGTCCGAGGTCGAACAGCACCTTGTGCCAGAAGCGTGAGTACAGCAGGTGCAGCACCGCATGCTCGACACCGCCGACGTACAGATCGAGCCCGCCGGGATCGTTCTCACCGTGCAGATCGGTCCGCGGACCCATCCAGTACGCCTCGTTCTCTTTGGCGCACAACTCATCCGAGTTGGTCGGGTCGATGTAGCGCAGCTGATACCAGGAGCTACCCGCCCACTGCGGCATCACATTGGTGTCGCGGGTGTAGTCCTTCAGGCCATCGCCCAAGTCGAGTTCGACACTCACCCAGTCGGTCGCCTTCGCCAGCGGCGGTGACGGTTCACTGTTCGGATCGTCCGGGTCGAACGACACCGGCGCGTAGTCGATGACGTCCGGAAGTTCCACGGGCAGCATCGAATCCGGAATCGGATGCGGCGCACCCGAGGCGTCGTAGACGATGGGGAACGGCTCGCCCCAGTACCGCTGCCGCGCAAAGAGCCAGTCGCGCAGCTTGTACTGGATGGTGCCGCTTCCGGTGCCGTCGGCCTCGAGGCGCTCGATGGTGGCCGACTTGGCCTCGTCGACCCGCATTCCGTCGAGGAAGCCGGAGTTGACCAGCGGTCCGTCGCCGGTGAAAGCCTCTTCGGCCACACCCTGATCCGAGCCGATGACCTCGATGATCGGCAGTTCGAAGGCGGTGGCGAACTCGTAGTCGCGACCGTCGTGGGCCGGGACCGCCATGATGGCGCCGGTTCCGTAACCGATCAGCACGTAGTCGGCGATGAACACCGGGACCGGCTCGCCGTTGAGCGGATTGACCGCGTAGCTGCCGGTGAAGACGCCGGTCTTCTCCTTGTTCTCCTGCCGTTCGAGATCCGACTTCGCCGCGATCGTCTTGCGGTACGCCGCAACGGCTTCGATCGGGGTCGATGCACCGCCGGTCCACAGTCCGTTGACATCGGCCGGCCACTCCGCGGTGGTCAGCTCGTCAACGAGCTCGTGTTCGGGGGCCAGCACCATGTACGTCGCACCGAACAGGGTGTCGGGGCGGGTGGTGAAGACCTCGATGGGGCCCGCTGGTGAGGTGAAGGACACCTGGGCACCGCGGGAGCGGCCGATCCAGTTGCGCTGCATGGTCTTGACCTTCTCGGGCCAGTCCAGCAGGTCCAGATCGTCGAGCAGGCGGTCGCTGTACGCGGTGATGCGCATCATCCACTGGCGCAGGTGTTTCCGGAACACCGGGAAATTGCCGCGATCGCTACGGCCGTCGGCGGTGACCTCTTCGTTGGCCAGCACGGTGCCCAGCCCGGGGCACCAGTTGACCAGCGAATCGCTCTGGTAGACCAGCCGGTAGTCGTCGATCACGCCCGCTTTCGCGGCCTCGTCCAGGTCCGACCAGTCCCGGCCGTCGGCGAGAGTCCGTGCTCCGGAATCGAATTCGGCGATCAACTCGGGGATACGACGGGCCTTCCCCGAGCTCGCGTCGAACCAGGCGTTGTAGATCTGCAGGAAGATCCACTGCGTCCAGTGGTAAAAGTCGACGTCGGTGGTCGCCACCCGGCGACGCTCATCGTGACCCAGACCCAGGCGGCGGATCTGTTCGAGGTACCGCTCGATGTTGGCCTCGGTGGTCGTACGCGGATGGGTTCCGGTCTGCACCGCGTATTGCTCGGCCGGCAGACCGAAGGAGTCGAAGCCCATCGTGTGCAGGACGTTGCGACCGTTCATCCGGTGGAATCGCGCGTAGACGTCGGTAGCGATGAATCCGAGCGGGTGGCCGACGTGGAGTCCGGCGCCCGAGGGGTACGGGAACATGTCCTGGACGAAAAGCTTGGCGTCGGGACCGTCGAACGACGACAGATCGCCGGCCAGGTCACCCACCGGGTTGGGCGCCTCGAAGGTGCGCCGCTGCGTCCAATTCTGCTGCCAGCGCGCCTCGATCTGCCCCGCCAGCTCTGCCGTGTAGCGGTGCTGCGGGGATTCGTCGGGGGCTGAATTCGTCGGGCCAGTCACCTGACCAGCGTAAAGCCTGCCCGATCCGGGCTGCAGGCAGGCCTGGGTGACCATTGATTTCCCCTGGCCTCGTATTGTATGGGGGTGACCGTCGCAGCAATCATCCTCGCCGCCATCGCGCTGGCGCTGGCGCTGGTCTTCGGAGTTTCCGGGGTCCTGGGCATCTTCAAGCGCCTCCCCCGCAATCGCTGGATCGGCGTACGTTCCGCCGAGACCATGCGCAGCGACGAGAAGTTCGAGCTGGCCAACCGCGTCGCCGGACCCGGCCTGATCTGCGCAGCTGTCGTCCTGGTGATGGGCGCCGTGCTCGCGATCCTTCTCGGCGGCTTCGCCGGTTTGATCATCGCCGTCGCCGCGATCGCGGTCGGCGTCGGTCTGGCCGGTGTCATCGGTTCCCTCGGTGTCCGGGCCGCCGCGGCAATGCCCGAGCCCGCGTCGGATTGCGGCGTCAGCGGTGGCTGCACCAGCTGTTCACTGCAGAGCGTGTGCTCCACCGACAGCGCCGGCGGCGGCGCAGCTCCGGCCAACTGAGGCGTGGCGCGCTCGCCGCTGGCCTACCTTCAGCGCTTCAACATCGATGGCTTCATGGTGGCCATCATCGGCGCAGTGGTCGTGGCCACCGTGTTCCCGGCCCGCGGCTCGGCCGGCGACATCCTCGACTGGACCGTCAAGATCGGGATCGGCCTGCTGTTCTTCCTCTACGGCACCCGCCTGCACCCGCGTGATGCCCTCACCGGCCTCACCCACTGGCGCCTTCACCTGACAATCCTGGTGTTCACCTTCGTGGTGTTCCCCTTGCTCGGACTGGCGCTCTGGCCGATCCTTCCGCACCTGGTCGGCGACGAGCTCGCCGCCGGTGTCCTGTTCCTGTGCCTGGTGCCGTCCACGGTCCAGTCGTCGATCAACTTCACCTCGATCGCACACGGAAACGTCGCCGGAGCCATCGTCAGTGCCTCGGCCTCGAACCTGCTCGGCGTGTTCCTGACGCCGATGCTCGTGGTGCTCCTGATGAACACCTCCGGAGATGTCACGTTCTCGGCGTCATCCGTGCTCACGATCGTCTTGCAGCTGTTGGTGCCGTTCATCGCCGGACAGTTGCTGCAGCCGCTGATCGGCAGCCGGATCGCCGCACACCGGGCCCTCACCAAGTTCTACGACCGCGCCATCATCGTGCTGGTCGTCTACGCCGCATTCAGCGAAGGCGTCCGCCAGGGCATCTGGGGGCAGGTCGTCTGGTGGCAGGTGGTGATCCTGGTGGTCCTGGCCACGGCGATGGTTGCGTTCATGCTCTGGCTCACCGGTACCGGATCCAAACGCCTCGGATTCGACCGGGCCGACTCCATCGCCATCCAGTTTTGCGGCACCAAGAAGTCACTGACCACGGGCCTGCCGATGGCCGCAGTCCTCTTCGACAGTCACGAAGTCGGTCTGATCGTGCTGCCCCTGATGATCTTCCACCAGGTCCAGCTGATGATCTGCACCTGGCTGGCCTCCCGCTACAGCCGCCAAGACTTCATCTAGCCACACCCGCCGTAGCCACACCCGCCGCCAATATTCGATCAGTCCTTGCCGTGTGTCTCTCGCAATCGTTTGCCGCGCTCGACATACTTGGCATCGGTTTCGGCATTCTTGTCCGACACCTTCGTGTCGCGCGGCGGCAGTTGCAACGACTTCTCCGCCGGAATACCTGCCTGCAGCTGCCGGCCCCGTTCGAGTTCGGCGTCCACTTCGGCGCCGAACAGCAGGGCGAGGTTGGTGATCCACAGCCAGAGCAGGAACACGATCGCTCCGGCCAGGGCGCCGTAGGTTTTGTTGTAGCTGCTGAAGTTGGCCACATACAGGGCGAACAGGACAGAGGCGATGATCCAGGTGACGATCGCCACCGTGGCGCCGATGCTGATCCAGCGGAACTTCGGCTGCTGGACGTTCGGGGTCGCGTAGTACAGGATCGCCACCGTCAACACCACGAAGACGAGAACCAGTGGCCAACGGGCGATGTTCCAGACGGTGAGCGCGGTATCACCGAGACCGATGGCCTCGCCGATGGAACGCGCAATGGGTCCACTGACCGCCAGCATCAGGGCCACCGCGGCGGCCATGAGCAGAGCGATCACGGTCACCAGCAGCATCAGTGGCCGAAGTTTCCAGATCGGCCGACCTTCCTCGACTTCGTACATCCGGTTCATCGCCCGGCCGAATGCGCCCACATACCCGGAGGCCGACCACACCGCACCGACGAGACCGATGACCAAAGCGAAGCCGGCAGACGAAGAATTGACCAATTGCTCGACCGGTCCCCTCAGCGTGTCGACCGCCGAGGCCGGACCGAGGTCATCGACCATCTGCAGCACCGAATCCACGGTCTTCTGACCCTGTCCGAAGATGCCGAGCAGGGAGACCAGCACCAGCATTGCCGGAAACAGTGACAGGACAGCGTAATACGTGAGGGCAGCGGCGAGGTCGGTGCATTGGTCCCGGGAGAATTCCCGCGCCACCTTGCGCCCGACGTACAGAAAGGACGGCTTGGTCAGGTCCGTCGGCGACTCCGGCTTACGTCGATCGTCCGGGTCCGCAGCGTCCGTCGTGCGCTTCTCATCCTTGGTGCCGGTCATGACGTGGGACTACCCGCGAGCGCACCGGGTCAAACCGTGGCAGCGAGCGGTTTGAAGTGGTCTTCAGCAGGGCATTCTGCGTTCGCGACCCTGCTGGTCAATCAAGAAGCTGTTCAACGCCTTCCGCGAAGCCGGTCCAGACGCGACGAAGACGAAGGCAGACATCGTCGCCAAGATCATCGAAGCGCTGGCCGTGCACACCTACATCGAGAACGAGGGTATGTATCCGGCAGTCCGCAAGGCTGTCCCGGACGTCGAGGACGACATCTTGGAGTCCTACGAGGAGCATCACGTGGCTGATCTGCTCGTGATGGAACTCGTCGCGATGGCTCCTTCCGACGAACGATTCGACGCGAAGACCACGGTCCTCATAGAAAACGTGGAGCACCACATCGAAGAGGAAGAGTCCGAGTGGTTTCCAGAGGTGCGGAAGGCATTGGGACGCAAGGAACTTCAGCGCATCGGCGAGGACATGCTCGAGTTGAGGGCGAAGGCCCCACATTCCCCCGGCGCAGCCGTCGGCTCTGAAGAAGACGATCGACGCCATCATCAAGTAGAGAGTCGACGTTTGCACCCCGCTCGCCATGTGGCGGGCGGGGTGCAAACGTCTGTTGTGCTTACCGTTGCTGGTCGGCAACCCTGCTGGTTGCGTCCTTCGCATGGCCCTGAACGTCCTGGGCCGCAGAGGCGCCTTCGTCCTTGACGGTTCCGGCAGCATCGATGGCGGTATCCTTCACCGCCGCAACTGCTTCCTGAGCCGGCCCCTGTAGATGCTCCGCAGTTTGTTTGGCCACGTTGGTGAGCTCGTCGGTGAGTGGCTGCGCCTTCTCTTGCAGAGCGGCCGCCGCCTGGGCTTCGCGGTCACTCGCCGGAATGAGTGAGGACACCAATAGTCCTGCGCCGAAAGCGATCAGGCCGGCCGCCAACGGATTACCCTGGGTCTGCGCCTTGACCGTACCGGGTGCGGATTGGACGGCGTCGGAGGCAGACTGCGCCGCTCCGGTCACCGACGACACCGCCGAATCCTTGGCACCCGAGGCACTCTGCGCGCTGTCCTGGGCCGAGCCCATGACCCGAT
This sequence comes from Williamsia faeni, assembly GCA_003202005.1. Taxonomy (GTDB): domain Bacteria; phylum Actinomycetota; class Actinomycetes; order Mycobacteriales; family Mycobacteriaceae; genus Williamsia; species Williamsia faeni. The sequence goes on from QJJF01000001.1 coordinate 1,091,934, forward strand.
CGCGGACACTGCCGAGCGAACCGGTGACCCGGCCGACCCTGCGCTTGGCCATCGTCGCCGGATTGGCTTCGTAGGCAAGGGTGTTCACGTTTGAACTCAATGCGGCCCGAGTTCGTTCGATGTCGGCGCGAATCTGGTCGGGATCTGAACTGGTGGTCATCATCTCTCCTGAGGGTGGGGCGCCAACGCGCCGGGTATGTTTTTGACGGTCGCGGTGGTCTGCGGCAATCCTTTGGCCTTGCGCAACTCCGAGCGTCCGAGGACGGCCAGGATTGCACCGATAACGGCCCAGATCACCAGTACGACGAGGGCGGACCAGCCCCTGCCGATAGCGTTGCCGAGACTCCACCAGAGGGCGATGGAAGCGAACAGCAGCACGAAGTAGCCGGCCACGGCGGCGCCGGCGAGCATTCCGGATCCCTTGCCCACCCGGCTCGCAGTCCTGGTCGCTTCGGCTTTCGCCAACGCCAACTCTTGCCGAACGAGCACGGATAGGTCTTCGCTGACGTTGGCCAGCAGATCGCCGATCGACGGGGGATCGGTGCCTTCGGTGGGGTTGGCGTGCAACGGGCCGCTCATGGGTTCACGCCCGGCTGCGGGTAACCCGACTGCTGGTAGCCCGGCTGCTGGTTGCCCGGCTGTGCGTAACCCGGCTGCGGGGCGGACGCAGGCGGAACAACGTAGGGCGACTCGGGCATGCCGGCACTTTGTGGCGGCGCGGCAACGTGCTGACCGGGGGCGTATCCCGTAGGTGGTGTGCCATAGCCGGTGGCCGGGACGTCCAACGGCGGAATGGGACCGGTGGGAGCGTCTTCGAACCGGGTCACCTGCGGCGACGAACCTGAGTTCGTTGAGTTGTCAGCGCTGTTGGATGCGCTCAGCCCACGTCCGAGACGACCGGCGAGTAGCCCGGCTCCGGCGGCGAGCGCGAGGAAGGTGCCTGGTTTGCGACGGGCGAAGCGGGTGACCTCGTCGATGATCTGGCCCGGCTCGCGGTCTTCGAGCCAGGACGCGACCGTTTGGGCATGCTGTCCGGCCTGACGGGTCAGATCCGTTGCCATGCCGGGGTTCTCGGAGTTCCTGGCCATCGAACCGAACTCATCGGACAGTGCTCGCAGACCTCCTGCGACACGCTTTTGCTGCTCGGCCGCCTGGGTGGTCAACTCGTCGCGGGTTTGGTGCAACAGATCTTGCGCCTGATTCTTGGCCTCACCGGCAACCTGCTGCGCCTGATCGCCGGCCACCGATGCCACATGCTTCCCGGCGTCGGTGGCGCCTGCGGCGACCTCGCCGGCTTGCTGCTTGGCGACGTCGGTGGTCGAATCGTTGCCGGACGTGGCTGGACGACCGGCCGTTGTCATCTGATCTGGGTGATTTGGGATGGAGATGCCACTCGAAGAAGTCATGATGCGCTCTCGCGTTCGTACTAGACAGTGGTACGGAGAAGGGCCACTCCTTGACCTGAGGTCGTAGTACCCCGATCGGCGGATGCCAATCAGAGTGATCGGCGGCCCCGCAAATCTGTTGTGCCTCGGCTGAATACCTGTTTCACCGATCGCGTACCTGGGTAGAGCTATATCCATGCGGTGTCGAGATGCCACGCGCGTGGCAGGTCCATCTGGAGTGGGGCGGGGCTCAGTTGCGTTCGAGTTCGATCGGATGGGTCGACAACATCGGGAGCGGCCAGGGCTGACGCCGCAAGACCTGCGACCAGAGGTCGACCTCGGCGGGCGCCAACACATCGGCCGGCAACGACGGCGCCACGATCCAGCTTCCCGACATCAATTCATCACCGAGCTGCCCGATACCCCACCCGGCATATCCGGCGAAGATCCGGACACCGACCAACGACTCCCCGAGTTCTTCGGCGTCGGCATCGAGATCGACCAGAACCACCGAACCCTCGACCGACCGCAACGCCGGAATGTTGTCGACGTCGGCGCCGGGTTTGATCACACCGAGACAGAGCGCGGAGTCCTGCTTCACCGGACCGCCGATGTAGATCGCCTTGGGCCGGGCGACGGTGTCGGTCCATTCCGGCAACAGGTTGTGCACCGCCGTCTGACTCATCCGGTTCAGGACCAGACCGAGGCTGCCCGCGTCGTTGTGCTCGATGACATAGATCACCGAGCGACGGAATGTGGGCTCGACGAGGTCGGTGGACGCCATCAACAAACTGCCGGCAGAGATCGGCTCGGGAATCGATGACACCCGAACATGATGCCACGCCGGAGCTCCGGCGGTCGGTGGCGAACAGCTTCGAATACCTGATCCTGAACTCGCCCTGTACCCGGGCCCGGAATAATTTGTAGGCTGGACATGGTGAACGTCGAACAGCCCGTCGCGGCCACAGCGCCGCATGTCCGCACCAGCCACCATCGGTTGCCGATGCGCGATTTCACGCGGTCGTTTCGCGAATCACCGGGCCTGTCCCGGCTCCTCACCGTCCGGCTCGGAAGCCAGTTCACCGACGGACTCTTTCAGGCCGCACTGGGCGGTGCCATCCTCTTCAACCCCGAACGGCACGCCGACCCGATGGCGATCGCCGCCGGGATGGCGGTCCTGCTTCTCCCCTACTCGCTGGTCGGTCCGTTTGCCGGTGCACTGCTCGACCACTGGGATCGACGCATGGTCCTTGTCTGGGCCAATGTGCTCCGGGCCTTCCTCGTCGCGATGGTCTCGATCGTCGTCGCCACGGGTTCCGGCGACAACGGGGTGTTGATCGCCGCGCTGGCGGTGACCGGCGCGAGCCGGTTTGTCGCGTCCGGGCTCTCCGCATCCCTGCCGCACGTGGTGCCTCGCGAACTGCTGATCGGCATGAACTCGTTCTTCACCACCATCGGCTCCGTGATCCTGGCCCTCGGTGCCGGAACCGCCCTCGGTTTGCGCGGGATCTTCGGATCCGACAACACCGGGAGCGCACTGACACTGCTCGGTGCAGTCGTGGTGGCACTGATCACCGCGGCGATCGCACGCCACTTCGAACCCCTACAGCTCGGCCCTGATCACCCCGACTTCGTCGGCCATCCGACGCCCAAGCATCCCGAGGGCACCGCCCTGCGAGCGATCGCGGTGGGTCTGGGCCACGGCGCCCGTGCGGTCTGGAGCTCGCCTCCCGCCGCCTCGGCGCTGTCCGGTGTGGGTGCACATCGGATCGTGTTCGGCATGAACACCCTCCTGCTGCTGGTGATGACCAAACAATCCGCGCTCGGCGGCGGCCTGACCGGCTTCGGTCTGGTTGCCGGACTGACCGCGGTCGGCATGCTGTGCGCCGCGGTGATCACCCCCTTCGCGGTGGCCTGGTTCGGCCGCCTGCGCGCTGTGGTGGCGGCCCTGGCCATCGGAACGGTCGCGCAGCTGACGCTGCTGAGCTTCAACGGCTTGGTCATCTGCATCGCGGCGGTGTTCCTGGGTCTGATCGGCCAGGTGTGCAAGCTCTGCGGCGACGCGGCCATGCAGATGGACGTCGACGACGCCCGTCGCGGACAGGCCTTCTCATTCCAGGACGCCCTGTTCAACGTCGCTTTTGTCGCAGCGGTGACCGTCGCCGCGATCGTCATCCCAACCAATGGCAAGTCCGCGATCCTCGTTGCCGCCGGTTCGGTGCTCTACGCACTGGCCATCGTGTCCGTCACCCTGATCCACCGTCGACCCATCCCCGCGCCGCCCGGGCCGCCCGCGCCGCCCGCGCCGCTGGCGAAAACTGCCTGACCCGCTCACTTACTCCCCCATCACAGGAGGCAGCGTGCAGTACGGACTCGTGTTCGCCAAGGGCGACAGCGCGGATTTTGCCGACATGGCTGTCGCCGCCGAAGAGGCGGGCTGGGACGCGGTGTTCGGATGGGAGGCACTCTGGGGCGTCGATCCCTGGATCTCTCTGACAGCCGCGGCCGTACGTACCAGCCGCATCCGCCTGGGCACCATGCTCACACCTTTGGCCCGGCGGAAACCGTGGGACCTGGCATCCACGACCTCCACGCTCGATCGGCTCAGTGGTGGCCGGGTGATCCTCAGCGTCGGGTTGGGGGCTCTGCATCCCGGTTGGCTGGCGTTCGAGGCCGATCAGGGCCGCAAGGTGCGCGCCGAACTCGTCGACGAGGGCCTCGACGTGATGTTCGGGCTATGGGGTGGCCAGCCCTACGCCTACGACGGCAAGCACTACCAGGTGCAGCCCACCGATTTCGAGTTGCCCGCCCCGCCGGTCCAGCAGCCCCGGATCACCACCTGGTGTGTGGGATTGGAGGGTTCTCGCAAGTCGATGTCGCGGGCCGCGCGGTGCGACGGATTGATACCCAACTTCACCGGTGTGGCCGGCCCGGAACCGCAGCCGATCGAACGCTGGGTCGGCGTGGCCGGCGAGATCCGGGAACTCCGCGAAGAGCTCGGATACACGGGAAAGTACGACGTCGTCTACGAGGGCACCGCCGATCTGTCGGACCCCGCCGGGGAACGCGAAAAAGCCCGCGCACTCGAAGACGCGGGGATCACGTGGTGGCTCGACTCCGACTGGACTTCGACACCCGACGATCCGATCGCCTACCAACTCGAACGGATCAAAGCCGGTCCGCCCAAGGAATTCTGAGCCGCTCACTACCCCACGAATGGGGTATCTGCGGAGGTCAACGCCAGATCTGAACGACTGAGACGGACAACTGGTCAAGATTCACAGCGGGCGAGCACACACCCGGGAATCCGGCTCGGACACGGGTATCGACGCAGTTCAGGATGCATTTCAGTACCCGGATAGTGGCACCGGAACACAATCGCCGCTGCGATCGTCGCCGAAAATATCGCCAAATCGTGTGACCGAGGCGACAAAAAGGGTGACCACCTGGCACTATTGGCGAATGCGCAATCGTGACGAGGTATCTGAGTTCGCCATTGAACTCAATCGGCTCTGTGCTTCTCGCTGGCCAGGTGGGTCGCGCACGGCCAACGCAGAAATTGCCGACTGGGTGACGGCCGAAACAGGTCGCAACATCGATCGGCAGTTCGTCTGGCGGATCCGCAAGGGCCGCGTGATGAAGGTTGACGGCGCTGTTCGCGACGCCATCTGTTCATTCTTCGGAGTCTCCAAGGAGCACTTCTCTTCCAGTCCCCGCACTCTCGGCGAAGAGGTGCAGGCTGCAATCGAGGAAACGGGGCTTCAAGTAGCCGGCCTCCGTGCCGATCAGCTGTCATCGACCGGGCGGGCCGAACTCGCCTCGCTACTACGAGAGGTGAGCCGGGTTCTCGAAGCCGAGAAAAGCGTCGGACAATGATGACCCGGCAGAAGATGTTCCGCCTCGCCGCGGCCATCACGCCGATGAGCGGCTGGTCCTGGGACGATTTCGAGTCCCGGCTGGGCGAACAACTCGGATGCGAGGTTCGGTGCATCACCTCGGAGTCCTTCGACTCGGGCGAGATCACCGGGGCCGCACTGCGGACCGGCGACGGAACCGCGATCATCGTGTCGCCTGCCAACGTCTCTGACGCGCATCGGATGCACATTGCTGCCCATGAGGCCTGGCATCTGCTCGCCGGCCACGAGGGTTGCGATCAGAACGCGCGTCGCGAGTCGCAGGCCGAGGCTTTTGCCACGACTGTGGGCACGCTGGCCGAGGGACGGGGCAGCGAACCCCGGAACAATCGCGCATTGACTGCCGCGTTCGGGGCTGTTGGCATAGTCGCATGAGTCAGGCGCTCGGCGCCCTCGCCTGGGTGGGGGTCGCCCTGGGGATGATGCTGGCAGTCCGAGGGGGCTGGTACCGCCAGACAGCGACGGCCGCCTTCGGCGTGTGCATTGTTTTCTATTGCCTGACCGGTGAAAACTACTCGACCTTGGTCCCGGAAGACGGCGTTCGCCAGGCGATGAACACCTCCGAACGAATCTGGGGCGCCACCTCGGCGGTGATCGCCGGCTGCGCCCTGGTCGCAACTCTCATGGCGATCCGCTTCGGTGACGACGAATCGGACCACGGCGGCCGCAGCGGTCCCGATCTCAACCAGCGGATCATGCTTCTCGTGGTGGCCGCCGCCGCCTCCATCGCGGTCATCAATCTGTCGCTGGTCCACAGCGAACTCACGCCGTCGTCGGACTTCCTCGCCGACTACGGGCATATGTACCAGGTGGTGGTGTATCAGGCGGTGTTTGCCTTCTGGATCGGATTCCCTGCCGGTTATCTCGGGTGGACGGTCGTCCGATCCGAGCTCGGGCCGCTGCGTTATCTCGTCGGGTTCGGCGGACTCTGCGGTGTGCTCTGGGCGATCTGGAAAGTCTTTGTCACGGCGTTGATCTGGATCGCCGGTACCCACATCGCAGAGGCCAGTCCGGTAAGTCTGTGCCTGGGATTTCTGGCCCTCGCGTTCTGCGTGTTCGGGTCGTTGCTGCTCGCGCTGACGGCCTCGTTCTCGGCCTGGCGCACCGGACGGACCTACCGGACCGCACGCGCGATCGAAGACCGTCGCCTTCGGCATGACAACCGGGCTGCCTGAGGTTGCAGAGACACCGACCTCAGTCGCGGTCCTGACCTCTCACAGACCGAATCCCGGTTCCCCTGGCGACATCACCTCGTCTGCGGTCCCGTCGAGATCGTGGTCGACGAGTACCTGATCAAAACGTTGATCGCCATCGGTGTCGAAGTAGACCCGCCCACCAGTCCGCACCACAACGATCTCGCCGTGGCCGTCCGAGTCACGGTCGTAGAGGAGATCCCTCGTATCTCCGTCACCGGTGAAATCGATCAACGTGCGCGCCCCCTCGGCATCCTTGGTGGCCGTTGACGTCTGGGACGTACCGTCGAGCGAGGTCCAGGTGAGGTGCACGTCGGCCGGCGCCGGGGTTTCGATCTGTGGAGCCGGGATCTCGGGGCCCGGGATCTGCGGGGTAGCGGCCCGTGGATCCGGTTCTGACTGCCCCCACACACCAGAACCGTTGTCGGAGAACCACGTATCCGGTACACCGTCGTCGTCGAGATCGAGACCACTGAGATCTGCGCGGCCATCGCCGTCCTTATCCCACAACACGTCGTCGACCCTGCCGTCACCGTCGAAGTCGAGCCGGACCGCGTCGGCCACACCCCCGCCGAGCACCGCGTCGGCGGGCGAGCACCACGTGATCGGCGATCCGTCACCAACACCAAAGACGTACTCGATGACCGGGTCCATACGTACTAGGACGGACTGGACCGGTGCGCCGGTTCCGGGCCGGCCGTAGGCGGTAGCGTGTGATGCACACCCTGCCCGGCGTCGAGGAGGATCTACGGATGTATGTCAGCGAGCTCGGTGATCTGTGGCATCGCGGTCGGACCGAGCCGATGAGCATCCATCTCGATTCGGCATCGGCATCACGCTCCTCCAGCAAGGTCATCGAGACGATCACCGCGCATCTGTGGCGCGAATCCGAGCGTGGCGCCTACATCGCACAGGAGCAGATGTCGGAATCCCTCGACCGCTGTCGCCGCGACATCGCCGCACTGGTCGGACACCAGGCGCACGAACTCGCGTTCCGGGAGTCGGCAAAGGCCTCACTGCGGGCACTGCTCACCTACTGGAACCTCCCCATCTCCGCCACGGTCTGGGTCGCGAAGAACGAGTTCGGGCCCAACCTCGACGAATTCGAACGCCGCGGCTACGCCGTCCACACCATCCCCTCCGGCGATGTGTACGGCCACGTCGACACCGACGCACTCGAGAACATGCTCCAGTTCGACCAGCCCGACTTCATCCACATCTGCCATATCGGCTCACACAGCGGTGTGGTCCAGCCGGTCAACAAGGTTGTGGATCTCGCCCGCGCCGCGGGAGTGCCGGTGGTTGTCGACGTCGCGCAGTCGTTCGGTCAGCGCGACTGCGCGTCCGGTGCCGACGTCGTCTACGGCACGAGCCGCAAGTGGCTGGCCGGTCCACGCGGTGTGGGATTCCTTGCAGTGCGCTCTGATTCGGTACGCCCGGTGGAGATCGAGAGTTCCGAAGCCTTTGTGGCCGGGCGCCTCGGACTCGGTGTGGCGATCCAGGAACTGCAGAGTTTCGGCCCCGAACGGGTCAGCCGCGAACTCGCCGCCATCGGCCGCTTCACCCGGGAACGCCTGCACGGTATCGGCAGCTGGGAAGTTCTCGAACCGATCGACGAACCCTCTGCCATCGTCACCCTGGCGCCGCCTCCGGGATGGGGTCCGTCGGATGTCCTGGCCGCCCGCGACAAACTGCGGTCGATCGGGATCCTGGTCACCTGCGCGGATTCCTGGCGAGCGCCGCTCAACACGGAGCAATCGGTCCTGCGGATCAGCCCGCACCTGGATGTCCAACGGTCGCACCTGGACCTGCTCGCCGGTGAGCTCCGTCGGATGGGTTACTAGACCCCGGCCGGATCCACACTCCGGGCAATCACGGTGACGGCATCCCTGGCGAGGTCGGCATCCTTGTGCACCAGAGCAATTCGTGTTCGACGGGCCAGGATGTCATCGACCGTGCAGGCGCCTTCGTGCGTCATCGCGAACTCGATCTCGGCCCGGGTGACGTCGATACCGGGCGCGATCTGCGCGGCCGCATCCGGCACCTGCGCAACGTCCATGACATGCGGGGCCTCCGCGCCGAACCGGGCGACCAGGGAATCCGGCAATCCCGAGGTGTCCGGCGATCCGGTGGCGCCGATCAGGGGCAATTCACTGGTGTGGCACGGCCCGGCCCGCAGACCCGACCGGGTGACGGCCTCGTCGACCGCCTGCTCGGCCATCTCCCGATAGGTGGTGAGCTTGCCTCCCACCACCGTGATCAGACCGCTGTCCCCCACTGCCACAAGGTGTTTGCGGGACAGATCCGCCGTACTCACCGATACGCCTGGACCGACCTCCTCCACCAGCGGACGCAGCCCGGCGAACACCCCTTGGATGTCGTCTCGGGTCAGCGGACGGGCCAGCGCCTTGTTGATGGTGTCGAGCAGCAGGGTGATCTCACCGTCGGACGGTTGCGGCTCGTCCGGGATCGGGCCCGGCGCATCCTCGTCGGTCAGTCCGATGTAGGTGCGGCCGAGCTGTTGCGGCAACGCGAACACATACCGGCTGATGCTGTCGCCCAAGGGAACCGTGAGTGCACCGGTCGGGTTGCCCAGCGACTGGGAGTCGACCACCAGGTGTGTTCCCCGGCTCGGACGCAGCTTCACGGTCCGGTCGACCTCTCCGGCCCAGACACCGGTCGCATTGATGACGGCATGCGCCCGGACACCGAATGTGGCACCGGTCAGGACATCTGTCAGGGTCGCCCCTTCGCCGGTCACGTCCGTGGCCCGCGTGTACGTGCTGATGATCGCGCCGTGGACGGCAGCTGTCCGGGCCAGCGCGACAACAAACCTGGCGTCGTCGATGAGCTGTCCGTCATGGGCCACCACCGCACCCCGTAGCCCGTCGGTACGGATCCCGGGACACAGCGCCTCGGCTTCCGTCGCCGACACCCTCCGCGACCGGGCCAGGACCTCCGGTGGAGTCTTGGCGTTGTGCCGCAACATATCCCCGGCCAGCATCCCCAGCCGCGCAGCGGTCGTCGCCTTCCTGGGACTGTCTGTGAAGACCGGAATGACCTGTGGCAGTGCATGAACCAGATGAGGTGCTATTCGCGTCATGATCCGGTGACGTTCGAGAGCCGACTCCTTCGCGATGCCGACATCGAGACTCGCCAGATAACGCAGACCACCGTGGATCAGCTTGCTGCTCCACCGACTGGTACCGAACGCGAGGTCGCGGGCCTCCACCAGCGCCACCGAGAGGCCGCGGCTCGCGGCATCGAGCGCAACTCCGGCGCCGGTGACTCCCCCGCCGATCACCAGGACATCCAATGGCTCAGTGCGCGAACGTAATTCGATCAGACCGGCGCGGCGCGACGTGGGGCTCAGCGCTCCGGCCGGGATCTGCTCGGCGGTCATGACTGCACCCGCAGGTACGAGTGCACCGCGTGCCGCAGTTCCGCCGTCCACTGATCGGCCAGGATGGGCTCGAGGATCGCGTGGGACTGGACCGCCGCCTGGCAGATCATCAGCACCATCGCGGCCATCTGATCGGGCGCTCCCCGGCGCACATCGCCGCGGTATTGACCGTCGGCGATGGCCCGCCGCAAGATCGTCAAGGCAGCTTGCTGGCTACGGCCCAGTCGAACGAAAACATATGGGGCAAGGGCGCTCGACGGTTCACGCCAGAGCATTTCGAGGAGGTTGTTCCCACGGATCGCATCGGCGACCGCAACGAGGCGATCAACCTTGTCATCCAGCGTCGGACCGCGTTCCGGGATGTCGGCAATCGTGCCGATCAGTTCTCGGGTGACGAGGTCGGCGGTCAGCGTCCGGACGTCCGGCCAGCGCCGATAGACGGTCGGCCGACTGACCCCGGCTTCACGTGCCACCTCGGCCAGGGTGATCTTGCGACCCGCGGCACGGATCAACACCGTGCGTGTCGCGTCGAGGACACGATCGGTGATGTTGGCGCCCATCGCAGAGGCCACCGGGTCGAGGTTGCCGACGCCGGCTTTCACAACGTGGTCCATTTCTTCGTTACGGATTGACATGTTGTGTAAAACTGTAACTCATGACGGTCGGATTTCCACAGCATTCTCTGCCACTTCCACCCATGCGCTGGGACGGATGGGGCTCGCCCGAGGCGGCCACCGAGCTGTCCGAACCGATCAGGGCGCTGCTCGCCCAGGTTCTCGGTGTCACCGGTGACCCCATTCCGGCTCCGGCAGCCACCGAGATCGAGCTCTCCCCCGTTCGGCTCACCGACGCCGACCTCGACGCCCTGCGCGGGGTCGTCGCCGCCGTGTCGACCGCCGACGGTGATCGCCTGACGCGGTCGGGCGGCAAGTCGACCCTCGACCTCCTGCGCCGCAAGAACCGCCGTCAGGATGCACCCGATTGTGTGGTCGAACCCGCGACCGAACAGGAGATCTCCGATCTCCTTCAGTGGTGTGCCGATTCCCGGATCGCGGTGGTGCCCTTCGGGGGCGGCACCGGTGTGGTCGGCGGCGTCGATCCCGAGGCCGGCGAGATGCGCGCCGTGATCAGCCTCGACCTGCGGCGGTTTGATCAGCTCTTGTCGATCGACACCATCTCCGGCGAAGCGGTACTGGGTGCCGGGGTCACCGGTCCAGAGGCCGAAAAGCTGTTGGCCGCACACGGATTCTCGCTGGGACACTTTCCGCAGAGTTTCCAGTTCGCCACCATCGGCGGCTTCGCGGCCACCAGATCGTCCGGACAGGCCTCCGCCGGCTACGGGCGATTCGACGACATGGTCACCGGACTTCGGGTGGTCACGCCCACCGGGATCATCGCTTTGGGCGGCGCCCCGAAAACCGCTGCCGGACCCGATCTGCGCCAGGTGTTCCTCGGTTCCGAAGGCACTCTCGGCGTGATCACCTCGGTATCCCTTCGGGTGCACCGGATCGCGCCGGTAACCCTGTACGACGCCTGGCATTTCGCCGACTTCGACTCCGGTGCAGCAGCTTTGCGCGCAGTGGCACAGTCCGGTGGTGGGACGACGGTGATGAGACTGTCCGACGAGGCCGAAACCGGTGTGAACCTGACCAGCCCGGACAAGATCGGCGCGGACACCGAGACCGTGTCGGGTGGATGCCTGGCCATCACCACGTTCGAGGGAACCGAGGCGGTGGCCCGGGCGCTCAAGGAGTTGACCGGCGCGCTGTTGGCAGCGGCGGGCGGGACGTCGCTCGGCGACGGCCGTGCACAGGCCTGGGAGCACGGCCGCTTCAACGCCCCCTACCTGCGAGATGCGCTCCTCACGATCGGCGTCGGCTGCGAGACCCTGGAGACCGCCACCACCTGGTCGAACCTGGCCAGTCTCAAGGCGACCGTCACGAACTCCCTCACCGAGTCCATCGGCCGATCCGGCTCGCCCGCTCTGGTCCTCTGCCATATCTCCCACACCTACCCCACCGGCGCCTCGCTGTATTTCACGGTTGCCTACCGCTGCGGCGATGATCCGATCGCCGAATGGAATGGCGTGAAAACTACTGTGAGCCAAGCGATTGTGGATTCCGGCGGCACAATAACCCATCACCACGCGGTGGGATCCGACCATCGGCCGTGGTTGTCCGACGAAATCGGGGACGTCGGTGCCCAGGTGTTGCGCGCGGTGAAATCCGCACTCGATCCCACCGGCATCCTCAATCCGGGCAAACTCATTCCATGACCATCCACCGGGTTGCCGCGCTCATCAATCCGTCCGCACGTCACGGTCTGGCCGGCCAGACGTCCGACGCGGCGGTCGAGGCACTGACCGGTGCCGGACTGCAGGTCACCCCACTGCTCGGTTCGAGTGCCGATGAAGCCCTGGAACTCGTCCGCACCGCACAGACATCCGATCATGACGCCGTGGTGGTGGTCGGCGGCGACGGCACAATTCGTCTGGCCCTGCAGGCCGCCTACGAGTCCGGCGCGGGCGCCCTGCCCATCGGACTGATGCCCGCCGGCACCGGCAACGACACCGCCCGGGCGCTGGGCATACCGATCCACGATCAGGCGGCCGCCGCCGCGATCATCGCCGCCGGTGCCCGCCGGGTCTGCGACACCGCCACCATCACGCTGGCCGACGGCAGCATCCACGCGTTCGGCACCGTGGCCGCGACCGGCCTCGACGCCCTCGTCACTGAACGCGCCAACACCCTGCCGTGGCCGAAAGGTCAACTGCGATACCCGATTGCGGCGGTGATCGAGCTCGCTCGGATGAAGCCCTTCCCGTATGAGATCACCGTGGACGGCCGGAAACTCGAGCACGACCTCGTGCTGGCATCCGTCGGGAACACCGCAACCTACGGCGGTGGGATGCAGATCACTCCGTCCGCCCTGATCGACGACGGTCACCTCGATGTCATCCTGGTCCACCACGGGTCGCGTCTGAAGTTGATGGGGATGTTCCCAACCATCTACAGCGGCAAGCACATTCACCGAAAGGAAGTGGATCAGCTCCGCGGCCGGCGCATCGAACTCAGCAGTACCCGGCCAACACCGATCTACGCCGACGGTGATCGGATCGGCGAACTCCCGGCAACCATCGAAGTCCGGCCCGGTGCGGTATCGTTCCTGGTATCGGCAGCGTCGGGGGGCGAATAGAGAATTCTCCTGTCGATCCATGATTTCACTGAGTGCTTCAGGAGCAGGTTTGCAAAAACGCGACGTATCAGCCCATCTCGATGTCGAGATCACCGAGGAGACGGATCTCGAGTTCCAGATCGCCGTCGCACCGCATCCCGACGCCGAGGTGACCGAGACCCTGTCCTTCGTACTCGACGGGCAGCCCGTGGAGGCCAAGGAGGTCAGCGGACCCGAGGGCAACCGGATTCATCTGTTGCACGCCGGCGTCGGCAATCTGCAGGTGGCATACGAGGCCACCATCCTCGGCAACACCGCACCCGAGAAGGCCACCGACTACGACCAGTCGCTGTATCTGCGCCCTAGCCGGTACGCCGAAGCCGACAAGTTCTTCGGCTGGGCGGCAAAGCAATTCGATCCTTCCGCCAAACCCGCGGCGCTACTCGAATTGGTTGCGGCCTGGGTCGGCAACCACCTCGACTACACCCCCGGAGCCAGTGGCCCCACCGATGGCGCCTCCGATACCCTGCTCGCCGGTGCCGGTGTGTGCCGCGACTACGCGCATCTGGTGGTCGCGGCCCTACGGGCTCTCAATGTGCCGGCCCGACTGGTCGCCGTCTACGCACCCGGGTGTGACCCGATGGACTTCCACGCGGTGGCCGAAGCGGTTGTCGACGGACAGTGGCGAGTGGTCGATGCCACCTGCCTGGCACCCCGGCAGACCCTGGTCCGCATCTCGACCGGTCGCGACGCGGCCGACACCGCATTCCTCGACAACCACGGTGGCGCAATCAATTTGAACAACGCAACCGTCACCGCCGTGGTCGACGGCACGCTACCGTCCGACGACATCTCCGACCTGATCTCGATCACCTGAGCCATCACTGCCAGCGCTCGTCCACCCGTTTTCGCACCGTCCATCCGCAATATCCGGTGGGCCATGCGAAAACGGGAGGGGGAGTGGCTGTCAGCCCTGCTGCTCGGCCCACCACTCGCGCAATGCCGCCTCGGCTTCCTCATGGGACATCGGGCCTCGATCGAGCCGGAGTTCCTTGAGGTAGCGCCAGGCCTGACCGACCTGGGGTCCCGGCGGGAGTCCCAGCAATTCCATGATGGCGTTGCCGTCGATGGCGGGGCGGACGCGGGCCAGATCCTCGTCCTGCGCGATCCGCGCGATCCGCTCTTCGAGGTTGTCGTAGTTCTGCTGCAGCCGGCGGGCCCGGCGTTTGTTGCGGGTGGTGCAGTCGGCGCGGACCAGTTTGTGGAGACGGGGGAGTAGGTCACCGGCATCGTTGACGTACCTGCGGACTGCGGAATCGGTCCACTGGTTGTCGCCGTAACCGTGGAAGCGCAGATGCAGGAACACCAGATTCGCGATGTCCTCGATCACCGCCTTCGGATACTTCAATGCGCGCAGCCGTTTGCGGACCATCTTCGCGCCGACCACCTCGTGGTGGTGGAAGCTGACGCCACCATTGTCTTCGTGCCGGCGGGTATCGGGCTTGCCGATGTCGTGAAGGATCGCCGCCCAGCGCAACACCAGGTCGGGGTCACCGTCCTCGAGGTCCATCGCCTGCTTCAGCACCGTCAACGAGTGGGTGTAGACGTCCTTGTGCTGATGATGCTCGTCGATCGCGAGTTTCATCGCCGGGATCTCCGGGATCACCCGCTGCGCCAGCCCCGTTTCACACAGCATGTCGATGCCGTCGACGGCGTGCCCACCGAGGATGAGTTTGTCGAGTTCGACGGCGACGCGTTCGACGGTGATCCGGTCGATCTGCTCTGCCATCGCCACGGTGGCCTCGAAAACCCGCGGACTCAGTGAGAAGCCCAGCTGCGAGACGAACCGGACACCCCGCAGCATGCGCAGGGGATCGTCGTTGAAGGAGTCCTCGGGGGCGGCCGGGGTGTCGATCACCCCGGCGAGCAGTGACTCGAGCCCGCCGAGCGGATCGATGAACTCCTGGCTGCCGTCCGCGCCGATCTTGACGGCCATCGCGTTCATGGAGAAGTCGCGGCGGATCAGATCGTCTTCGAGCGACTCCCCGAACCGGACCTCGGGGTTCCGTCCGACCCGGTCGTAACTGTCGGCCCGGAACGTCGTGATCTCGATCTGCTGCCCCGACTTGACCGCACTGATCGTGCCGAAGTCGATGCCGGTGTCCCAGATCGCCTCGGCCCAGCCCCGCAGCAGTTCCTGGACGTCCTGCGGACGGGCATCGGTGGTGAAATCGAGATCGTTGGTCAGTCGGCCGAGCACGGCATCCCGGACCGAGCCACCGACCAGGTAGAGCCCGAACCCGGCGGCGGCAAACTTCGCGCCGAGCGGATTGAGGACATCAGAGTGCTCCCGCAGCGATACCGCGGCCGCCGCCAACAGGCGCATGCGTCGTTCGCCTGCGCCCGCGGAATCGGCGGCAGGGGAATCAGCGGCAGACGGGGGAGTTGTCACGGGTGGCCAGACTAGCCCAGCACGGCAGGTCCGGGACTTCATGGGCCACCACAGGGTGTGTGTTCGGTGCCTGATCGGCCACGCTGGCGGAAACAGCCGGTTACCGACGACTAGCATCTATTGGGTGTCAGCCGAACCCACAGAGCCGAGTAGGGACGTCACCCGGCGTCCTCGGCGTCGGCGCGGCAATCGCCGCGGGGGCGGCGCAGGTCAGACCACCGATCCCAGGCCATCCGCTGCGGTGTCCGAGTCGCCGGCGTCGAACGACGCCCCGGCACCCGACAAATCGCCCACCGGAGCATCCGCGCGTCGCGCGCGTCGCGGCCGTCGGCGCAAGCCGTCACGACCCGCCGACAACTCGGTCGACGCCGCCCGCAGTGAATCGAGTGGTGTCGCCGGCACCACTGCCACCGAAGGCCGGACTGCGCAGGTCAAGCCCTCCGACGTGGGTAAATCGAGGATGCCCGCGAAGGTGCCGCCGAATCTCGCGAAGCAGCGGTTGCGAACCGTCCGGGAGACCTCCGCCGGTGGCTTGATGGTGTCCGGGCTCGACGGTCCCGGCGACGAGCGGTGTGCCGCATTGATCGGCCGGGTGGACCGTCGTGGCCGCATGATGTGGTCGCTGCCCAAGGGTCATATCGAAACCGGTGAGACCGCCGAGCAGACCGCCATCCGTGAGGTCGCCGAGGAAACCGGCATCAAAGGCAACGTCGTCGCGCCCCTGGGCAAGATCGACTACTGGTTTGTCAGCGAGGGCAAACGCATCCACAAGACGGTGCACCACTATCTGATGCGGTTCACCGGGGGAGAACTGTCCGACGCCGACTACGAGGTCGCCGAGGTGGCCTGGGTGCCGCTTGCCGATCTGCCCCGGCGCCTCACGTACTCCGACGAGCGCCGTCTGGCACGCGTGGCCGACGACGTCATCGCCGAACTCACCGCAGATCCCGATCGGATGGCCGAATCGGAGGCATTGGGTACCCGCACCGAACCCAACGCCTATGAGAAGGCCGCCGCCGCGCGCAACCAGAAACGCAACGAACCCCCGGCTCCCACCCCGAAAGCCCGTCGCCGCCGGCGTCGCGGCCGGCGCGGTTCAGGTCGCGGGAGCGAGGGTTCAGCAGGTAGAAGTGGGGGAGCGGCCGCGAACAGCCCAACCGGCGACTCCGGCCCATCAGAAGCCACGTGAAGGGCGGTTCGATGCGGGCTCCGGGTATCGGCCGCCTGCGGCGGTTCCCGGCGCTCCGGCGACTCCTAATTGTCCTGGGCGTCGCACTCCTGTTTGTGGTGCCGCTGGCACCGGCCGCGACCGCGGCCCCCGGCGACGACGAGTCGACGTCCGATCAGTTCCTGCAGATCTCGCTCGATTCGATCGATCCGTCGACGGTGTCCACCACCAGCAGCGGCACCGTCACCGCGCGTGGCCACCTGAACAACGTCGGCGACCGGCCGGTCAGCAACATCGCCATGCGCCTGCAGCGCGGTGACGTGATCACCACGAGCGCCGGACTCGGCGACTCGCTGTCCGCCGATCCGAACAGTTTCGAGATCGTCGGCGACTTCGTCGACGTGGCCAAAGCGCTTGCACCCGGGGCATCGGTGCCCTTCACCTTGCGGATCGCCTTGTCGCAGGACAACTCCGACAAACCCGGCCTCGATATCGACAAGCCCGGTGTCTATCCCATCCTGATCAACGTCAACGGCACGCCCGAATACGGCGCTCCCGCCAGACTCGACGATGCCCGCACCCTGCTCCCGGTCATGGGTCTGCCCGAGGACGCCCTCCGCGCCGCCACGCAGAGCTCGGCCGACCTGCAGGCGGCCCTGCCCCGGGCGATGCCGGTGGCACCCGATGGATCCGTCGCACCGGACGTGTCGGCGCCGATGGGCCTGACCCTGCTGTGGCCGATCGCCGCACCCGCCTCACTCGCACCCGGCGTGACCGGCGGTGGCGACGAGACGGTCCGCCTGTTGGACAACGGATTGCTGCAATCCCTGGAGCCCGGCGGGCGACTCGACACCCTGCTGACCGCGATGGAACAGACCCAGGAACAACAGGCCAGCACACCATTGACCCAGAGCATCTGCCTCGCCGTCGATCCCGACCTGCTGGTCAGTGTGCAGGCGATGACCGGTCCGTACCTGGTCACAGACACACCCAGAAATCCGACCGGACCTGCGGTCAAGGGCACCGGATCCGCGGTGGCCGATGCGTGGCTGACCCGGCTGCAGACGCTCGCATCGACGATGTGTGTGGTCGCGACCCCGTTTGCCCACGTGGACATCGACGCACTCGCCCGCGTGGACGACGCCGGACTCTCCGAAGCCGCGCTGGCCGCGCCTGCCGACATCGTGGACACCATCCTCAAGGTCCAAAGTGTGCGTGGACTGACCATCGCCACGTCCGGTGTCCTCGATGCCAAGGCCGCCGACGTGGTTCGTCGCACCGGATCTGCCGGCACGATCATCTCCGCGTCGGCGGTCTCGACCATGACACCGACCTCCACCAACGGCGAATACCCGCTCGGCAGCGACCTCGCCGTCCAGACTTTCGATCCCGCGCCGGCCAGTGCGTTGGCCGCGATGGGGACCGACCCGCGGTCGGCGCAGGTCACACCCACCGACCAGCGCGACGGCTGGTTGCGGGGCAGTGACGCCGGCCGGCGGCAGACGGCACTCGGCGCGATGATGTTCTCCGCGCTGTTCCCGTCCACCCTGGCGCCGGGCAACATCAATCCCGTACCGACCCCGGACGACGACCCGATCGCCAACCGCATCGGACGCGGCGAGGTCCTCATGCCGCCGCCGACATGGTCGGCCACCGCCGACGACGCGAAGGCCGTGTTGTCCACGGTGACCCAGCTGCTCGCAGCCAATCTGGCCGTCCCGCGGCCGCTCGAGAGCATCGGCTCCGATCTCACCGCCACCGCGTCCGCACCGGCCGGGGCCGCACTGATCGCGCCACCGGCCACCCAGATCACCGGGCCGTCCCTGCAGACCGTCGCCGCGGTGACCACCAGCACCACGCAGACCTGGGACCTCCAGGAATCGATGGTTGCGCGTTCCGACGTCCCGATCACGCCCCAGGCCTACATGGCCCCGCTCCGGGAAGATCTGCTTCGCGCGATGGCGTCGGTCGCACCACAGGACCAGCCGGCCGCCGCGAAATCCGCTTCGATGCGGACCACGGCCGTCTCGGTCACCACTGCCGGGATCAGAGACGGTGTCTCCATCCTCGATCCCGGAGGCCGCTTCACCCTGGCCTCGGAGCGGAGCCCGTTGCTGCTGGTCATCCGCAACGACCTCCCGGTTGCGATGCGCGTCCGCCTCTTCATCAACGCCCCCACCGGCATGACGGTCGGCAATCTCGGGGTCATCGAGATACCGGCGCAAGGAACCCGGCAGCTCCAGATACCCACCCGTGCCGACCTCTCCAAGTCGATGACCGTTCAGATCGGATTGGTCACATCCAGCGGTGTCCCCCTGGGCAGCCCGATCGAGCTGTCAGTACATTCCAACGCATATGGACAACCGCTTTTCATCATCACCATCTGTGCCGGGGTACTACTCGTACTCCTTGCCGGCCGACGGCTCTGGCACCGATTCCGCGGTGAACCGGACCCCGCTGACTTCGACCGGCCCGAACCCGACGAACACGAGCGTTTGATGGCCGACAGCCGCGCCCTGCACAGCGGGGGCATCGGACCCTGGGCTCACACCGAGCGCGGTCATCAGCGTGACGGGGACACCAAGCGATGACCGATCAGACACCACCCCCGCCGCGGCGCCGGCCACCGCCCGGTCCGGTGCCGGGCCCGAGACCGGGTCCCCGGCCATCGCCCGGACCCCCCGAGGGGTTCCGGCCCGCACCTCAGGTACGACCGGCACCTCAGGGACGGCCGGTACCGCAGCAGCAGGCACGTCCCATGTACCCGTCGCGGCCGCCGGCCGGTGATCCGGCAGCCGGACGCAGGCAGGTGAACCCCTCCGCTCCCACCTCGATCGCGGTCGAACTCGAACCCGACGAACCAGATGCCGGTACACCGGGCCAGCCGTCCGACGACAGCGTCATGCGGACCAGTGGTTCCATCGCGCTCGCCACCCTCGTTTCACGCATCACCGGATTCGTCCGCACCGTCCTGGTGCTGGCCATGCTCGGCGCGGCGGTCGCGTCGTCGTTCCAGGCCGCCTATGTGCTGCCGAACATGGTGGCCGAGGTTGTCCTGGGCGCGGTGCTCACCGCGATCGTCATCCCGGTTCTCGTCCGCGCCGAACGCGAGGACCCGGACGGGGGAGCCGGGTTCATCAACCGGATCTTCACCCTGACGGTCCTGATACTCGGGATCGCGACGTTCATCGCTTTGGTCGCCGCCCCGCTGCTGACGACGCTGAATCTCGGTGACGGCAAGGTCAACAAAGACCTGGCCACGGCCCTGGCATACATGCTGTTGCCGGCCATCCTGTTCTACGGTCTGTCCGCGCTGTTCATCGCGATCCTGAACATGAAGGGCCTGTTCAAACCAGGTGCCTGGGCGCCGGTGCTGAACAACATCGTGCAGATCGCGACGCTGATCGTGTACTACTCCACACCTGGTGAGATCTCGCTCAACCCGGTCGAGATGGGCCAGACCAAGCTCCTGGTCCTCGGTGTCGGCACCACCCTCGGTGTGGTCGCACAGACCCTGATCCTGGTGCCGGCGATCCGGCACAGCGGAGTGAAACTGCGGTTGCAGTGGGGTCTCGATGCCCGTCTGCGCAAGTTCGGCAACATGGCGCTGGCCATCGTTCTCTATGTCGCCGTGCTGCAGGTCGGGCTCATCGTCACCTACCGCATCGCCTCGGCGGCGAGCGCGGATGGCGTCAGCGTCTACGCCACGCAGTGGCAACTGCTGCAGTTGCCGTACGGCGTGCTCGGCGTGACCATCCTGACCGCGATCATGCCGCGACTGTCCCGCAACGCCGCGGCCGACGACACCCACGCGGTGATCGACGACCTGTCCCTCGCCACGCGTCTGACGATGGTCTCGCTGGTCCCGGTGATCGCGTTCATGACGTTCTTCGGTCCCGCCATCGGTGTGGCCATCTTCAACTTCGGCAAGTTCAGCGCCGAGACCGCCTCGCAGCTGGGCAGCGTCCTGACGTGGGGCGCGTTCACGATGATCCCGTACGCGATGACCCTCGTGCAGTTGCGCGTGTTCTATGCCCGCGAGGACGCCTGGACGCCCACGTACATGGTTGTCGGGATCACCGCGGTCAAGGTCGCCGCGTCGTATCTCGGCCCGGTCCTGTTCGACGACCCCGACTACGTCATCCGATGGCTCGCGCTGTCGAACGGTCTGGGCTATCTGGTCGGTGCCGTGGTCGGCCACTATCTGCTGCGCAGCCGCCTCGGTGGCGCCCGGATGACCAACGTCGGCCGGACCGTGTCGTGGACCATCGTGGTCTCGGTCGGTTGCAGTGCACTGGTGTGGGCGCTGTCCGAGATCTCCGGCCTGCATCATCTCGCCACCGACCACGGCAAGGTGGGGTCGGTCGCCTACCTCGCGCTGGTCGGTATCGTCACCATCTCGCTGATCTACATCGTGCTGACATTGCTGCGTGTTCCCGACGTGCTGGCCGTGGTGGTCGTGGTGCGACGACTGCTGGGACGCTTCATTCCGGCCATCGCACCGGCACCCGAACCCGAGACCGAGGGTGCGGCCACCATGACGGTTCAGTTCCCGCGGATCTCCGGCGAGGAATCTGTTCCGTATTCTGGTCAAGTCGAAGTCATCCGACGCTTCGACCGGGGTACATCGAGCTGGCACGCGTATGCGGTCACAAGCGGCGGCGCTGCCGGAACCAACTTCCGTCAGCCTCAAGACCTGCGGTATCGAAGGAAAGGAGTGGGTGCTTTGGGTAAACAGGATGCCGACAACAAGTCGGTCGAGGCACCCACGCCGCCACGCCCGCCCGCCGGGAACCCCGGTACCGACGAGACCGCGAAGATGAATCTTGCTGCGGCCGCGGCGGCTTCGGCGGCCGCACCCGAAGCACCGGCCGCCGCCCCGCCGCCCGCCCCCCCGCGTCCGCGGGTTCGCCGTGGTCCGCGACTGGTTCCGGGAGCCGCCGTCGCCGGTGGCCGGTACCGGCTCCTGCAGAATCATGGCGGAGCTCGCGGGCTGCAGTTCTGGCAGGCCCGCGACATCAATCTCGACCGCGATGTGGCACTGACGTTTGTCGACGCCGAGCAGGTCGCGCCGCTACCGGAACCCGGGGTCCGGATCGATCCCCGCGACGAAGGTCCACAGGCCGTGTTGTCGCGGACGCTGCGCCTCGGCCGGATCAATTCGCCCGGCATCGCCCGGGTCCTGGACGTGGTCCGCGGATCGTCGGGCGGAATTGTTGTCGCCGAATGGATCCCGAGTTCGTCGCTGGCCGACGTCGCGAAGTCGAATCCGTCGCCGGTCGGTGCTGCCCGCGCGGTTCGCGCCCTGGCGGCCGCCGCCGAGTCGGCGCACCGGAACGGTGGCGCACTGTCCATCGATCATCCCGAGCGCATCCGGATCAGCCAGGAGGGCAACGCCTTCGTGGCGTTCCCGGGCACCCTGGCCGACTCTGACAAGTCGTCCGACGTTCGTGGTCTCGGTGCCGTTCTCTATGCACTGCTGCTGGCCCGCTGGCCACTGGACGCGCGGACCGGTACCGATCTGGCGACCAGCCGCAAATCCACCGAACCGGTCGGCGGCCTGCCGCCGGCAGCACCCGACAACCAGGGACTGCCCCGCGAGCCGCGGATCGATCGCCCCGACATCCCGTTCGAGATCTCTGCGGTTGCCGCTCGTGCCCTGGAGGGCAACAGCGGGATCCGCACCGCGGCCACCATCCAGCATGTACTCGACCAGGCAACGGTTCTCGACCAGAAGACCGACCTGATCGCGCAGGTCGGCACCGACGGCAAACCGGTGAGTTCATCGCCGCGGGCGACGCCGAGGACGCTCGGTGGCGGCGGGGATGACGGCGACACCAAGAAGCCGCGCTCGGTACGCACCATGGCGATCCTGGCAGGAGTGGGACTGTTCATCCTGTTCCTGGTCATCGCGTTGGTCGTCTGGGCGACCAACGCCTTCGGTGGCCAGGACGAGACCCCGGACATCGACTCGATCTTCTCCACCTCCGCAGGTGCCTCCGGTGAGCCGGGCCAGGCCGCTCCCGCAGCTCCCGCGGCACCGGTAGGCCTGACCGCGGTGACGATGCTCGACTACTCCGATCAGGAACCCGACAGCCGGGCCAACCTGAACAACGTGCTCACCGGGGCGCCCCCGCCCTGGAAGACCGACGAGTATCGCGGCGGACCCGAGTTCGGCAATCTCAAACCCGGCCTCGGCCTGATGTTCACGCTGGACCGGACCGCGACGATCACCGAGGTGATCGTCCGGTCGCCGACGCCGGGCATGCAGCTCGAGATCCGCACCGCCGACTCCGTCCAGACGACGTTCGAGAGCACCAAACTGGTCGGCTCGGCCACGCTGCAGGGTGAGACGACCAGGATCCCGATCAGCGGTGCCGGGCCGGCGAAGTACGTCATGGTGTGGCTGACGTCCCTTCCGCGCAATGACAGCGGGCGCTACCAGGGCGCCGTCAGCCAAGTGTCGATGACGGGCTAGCAACCCTCGATGCCCGACGATCTTCCCGTGGGTGCGGTCCGCTGCGAGGACGGATTGATCCGTCCCGCGTGGGCCGCCGCGGCGGGCTTGATGCGCGACTACTACGACGTCGAATGGGGCATGCCGGTATCCGGCGAGGACGCGCACTTCGAACGTCTTGCGCTCGAAGGGTTTCAGGCCGGACTGTCGTGGGCGACGATTCTCCGCAAACGTCCGGCGTTCCGGGAGGTCTTCGCCGACTTCGATGTCGACACGGTCGCCGGCTACGGGGACGCCGAGATTGCCGAGATGCTCACCGACGCCCGGATCATCCGGCACCGCGGCAAGATCGAAGCGACCATCGGCAACGCGCGGGCAACCCAAAACCTGCGCGCGGAAGGCGGTTTGGTCGATTTCCTGTGGTCGTTCAAACCGTCCTGGACGCCACGGCCACAATCGATGGCCGAGGTTCCGACCACGTCACCGGAATCGGTGGCGATGTCAAAGGCATTGCGGGCAAAAGGTTTTCGCTTCGTCGGACCGACGACCATGTACGCGTTGATGGAAGCTGTCGGGATCGTTGACACCCATCTGCTGGTGTCGTTCCGGCGGGGGAGTTCCGGCGTCTGGGCGGAGTCCGGCGAAGGGCCGGGCTACCGCTGATCTGCTCCGACGTGGCGGCGGACCACCTCGGCGAGATTCGTCGGGAAGATCAGTTCGGTACTCGCCTCGATGTCGGCCGGCGACCACCAGCGGTGGTCGAGGATCGTGTGCCGCTCGAGTTCGGTCCAGCCCACCGAATGCGGTTCGAAGGCCGGTACGAAGGCCACGAAATAGACTTCCACCTGGTGGATGGGTTCGCCGGCGAACACGACGTCGAACTCGCGGTGGAGCACCGGTCCGGACATCACCTCGATCAGGTGGCCGGTTTCCTCGAACACCTCGCGTCGGGCGGTCTCCTCATCGGTCTCTTCGCCTTCGCGACCACCGCCGGGTGTGAACCACCAGGTCGGGCCGGTGGCGTTCGACGGATCGACCCCACGGAACAGCAGGGTACGGCCGCTCTCGTCGATCAGGATCATGCGCGCTGCCTGGCGACGACGTCGTACCGATTCCATCCGGACCATCCCTTCCCTGCGAACACCACATTGCCACCAGCGGTCACCGTGTTCGTCCGCAGGTGTTCATCAAATGTCCCCGCAAGTGTCGGTGTTCGGAATTCCCGGTGTGCTTGGCTAGTGTGTGTTGGCTGCGGTATCAGCCCCGGGCAGCCGCCCGAACACCGCAGCAGCGCAGCACCGATCGGAAGCGAGTCAGTCGATGATGGCTCGAGCGGCCGAGTACTCCAGGCCCACGCACGCTCTGGTGCACATCAGCGACACCCATCTGATCGATGGTGGCGGTGACCTGTACGGCGGTGTGGACGCCGCAGCGCGCCTACGCCAGATCCTGGCTGAACTCAGCGGATCCGGGGACCCCCTCGACGCCCTGGTCTTCACCGGGGACCTGGCCGACAAGGGTGACCCGAGCGCATATGCGGCCTTGCGCCGCATGGTCGAGCCCGTTGCCGAGCAACTCGGCGCCGTGGTCATCTGGGCGATGGGCAATCACGACGACCGCGCCGCATTCCGGGTGGGACTGCTCGATGCCGAACCGGACACCGGGACCGTCGACAGCGTGCACGATGTCGGTGGACTGCGCATCATCACCCTCGATTCGACTGTCCCCGGGTCGCACCACGGTGAACTCACCGATGCCCAACTCGTCTGGCTCACAGAGCTTTTGGAAACGTCTGCCGAGCACGGAACCATTCTGGCGATGCATCATCCACCGGTGCCGTGTGTGCTCGACCTCGCCGTTGCCGTCGAGTTGCGCGACCAGAAACGGCTCGCCGCTGTGTTGCAGGGCAGTGATGTCCGGGCCATCATCGCCGGACACCTGCACTTTTCGACCACCGGGACATTCGCCGGAATTCCGGTCTCGGTCGCAGCCGCCACCTGTTACAACCAGGACCTCAACATGCCGGCCGGAGCGATGCGCGGGCACGACGGGGGACAGGCCTACAACCTCGTCCACGTCTACGACTCCACCGTGCTGCACTCGGTGGTCCCCATCGGCACGTATCCGACTGTCGGCGAATATGTTTCACCTACAGAGTCGGCTCGGCGCCTGGCCGAGGCCGGTGTCGCGATCCCCGCACCGGCGCCGTCGAACCGGGTGAGACACTAGGCCGGAGGAGCTTGTTCTGCCGACGTCTCCCACGGAGCGACAACCGGGAAGTAGCGGTCGAGGAACCGGGTCACCATCTGGGTGCGCAGCTCGAGATCCACCTCGGGAGTACTTCCGTCGTTGAGGCAGAAGAAATCGACATCCCGCCGCGGCAGCATCTTCTCCATCACTTTGAGTCCGGCGACGGCGGTGGTGTCGATGTACTTCACCTTGGCGTCCTTCTGAACCACCGCGCGACCGGTCATCAGCGCGTAGTAGTGGTACAGCGAGTTGGTCACCGAGATGTTGTCGCTGGCGCGGAACACGCTGGCGGCGGTCCCCGCGAACTCATCGGCGAACTCGTCTTCCATCTCCTGCATGACGCTCTTGCGGAGCGGTGTCGCCGCATGCTCGAGGTGCCGAGTTGTCATGAGCCCGAACCGATCCTGCAGCAGCCGGCGATTGACCCTGGCGGCGTTCTCGAAGCCGCTGCGGTCGGTGTTGCTGTATCCCAGACCGATCCGGGTGGTCGCCTCGATGAACATGCTGATGCCACCGGGCGAGAAGAATGCCTGGGGTCCGACCGGGCGGCCGAAGAACATGTCGTCGTTCGAGTACAGAAAGTGTTCGGACAGTCCCGGGATGTGGTGCAGCTGGCTTTCGACCGCCTGGGAATTGTGTGTCGGCAACACCGATGTGTCGACGAAGAACTCCTCGCTCGGAACGAAGGTCACCCGATCATCGTCGGCGAGCCACGCCGGTCGCGGGGAATCGGTGGCCACGAAGATCCGGCGGATCCAGGGTGCGTACATGTGCACCGACCGCAGCGCGTACTTCAACTCATCGATCTGCCGGAATCGCGCAGCTGACGCATCCCCTTCTCCGACAACATAATTCTGCATACGCTTCGCGCGCTGTGCCTGGAATTCGGCCGAGGACCCGTCGACCCAGGAGAAGACGATGTCGATGTCGAAGTTGATGTCGGAGGCATGTCCGGCAAACATGTTCTCGATCGTGGGCCAGGTCAGGCCGAATCGCTCGACCGTGCCGCGAATCGCCTCCTCCGGGCGAATGTTCCGGCGCGTCAGCGAGTTCTCGATCGGCAGGATGATCTCGTCGTCGGTGAAGGACCACAGTTCGATCTGAACCGCGGTCGAGGCACCGTAATGCAAACCGCTGATCGGCTCGACCCGTGGCCGATAGAGGCGGAAGATCCTGGCCTTGGGTGATTGCGACAGGAGTCCGTCCCCTACGAAGACGGCCTTACTCCGTTTGGCATCAACGGTTTTCGAGTAGAACGGTTCGCTCGCGCACGCCTCGGACAGCGCGGTCTTCAAGGCGGCGCGGTCGGTCCAGTCGATCGCGATGACAGGGCGTTCGTCGTTGCCGCGAACCAGGAGATACCGGATCCCGGCCGCGTCGAGGACTCCGCGGATGAACAGCAGATCTTCGACCATCGCCTCGTGCGGGGTGGTCGACGAGATCGCGAGCGCGTATCGGCCCTCGAACCCCACGACATCGGGCCGCTCGCGCAACCGGGCAGTCGACACCGCTGACTGGTGCACGACCGCCTCCGGCACCGCCGGCTCGGGCGGAACGAGGTAGATATCGTGCGGCGCTGGGGATGAAGTGATGACATTCCTTCCGGGGACGGCATAGCCGAGAGATACCCGGGATGTCATCAGTGTAGTTCCTCTCCTGGCCGCAACCGAATGCCCGATTCACGTACATATCGCAAGAACAGGAAGTCGTCGTGCGAAAGGGCATGCGCGAGTGTCAGACCGCGCGGCGAGGCGAGGGGGTTCGCCGGACGCATGCGTTGTCCATGTTCTTGGAGCCCGGCGAACTTCGGTGCCACCGTCAAACACAACTCGTCGACCAGATCGTCACCGGCCAGTGCGTCCAGCAGCGTCGGACCACCCTCACACAAAATATGTTTCATCCCACGGTCTTTCAACGCGGCGACCGCCTCGGTGAGGTCGACCGTCTCGTCGCCGACCGCGATGACGTCGGCGCCGCAGTCCGCGGCCCTGGCACGTGCGCGGGTAGTTGTGATGATGATGGGCCGGGGAGTGGCGCCTCTCAGTCGTGAGGTCTCGGGCAGGCCACCGGTGGTGGTGACCACCGCGATCTGGGGTGGGGTCATCGCCCCACGCTGCTCGCGTACCCGCTGGTATGCCTCTTTGAGCACCACCGGCCCGTAGTTCTCGGCACGCACTGTGCCGGCCCCGACCAAAACCACGTCGGCGAAGATTCTCAAGGCCTTCAGCAGCGCTTGGTCGGTGGCACCCGAGATCTGACCTACCCGCCCGTCAAACGCCGCCTGCCCGTCGAGGCTCGTCACCATGTTTGCCCGGACGCCGACAGGCGGATCCCCGTACCAGTCGGCGGCGAGCGCTGCGATATCCACGGAGCCCGACGGCAACAACTGCACCTTTGAGTCGTTCATGCGTCGTGTCCCGGCTCGAGATCTTTCACGTCAGAGAAACTCACCAATTCCTCAGCGGCTGCAGGTGTTGTCGCTCCATCAAATGGTTCCATCAAAACTCCGAGATGGTCGCCGGCGTCGATCCTGCGGACTATTCGTCCCACGAACCAGGCGGCAGCATCATCGAGGATCGGCAACCCGTGCGGTCCTTCGTGCCACTGGCATTGCTGGAACTTGTCGATTTCGTCACCGGTCTCCGAACCAAAAAAGCGCGCGAGGTCGACGTGTTCGCGAGCGAGGACGTGTACCGCGAGATACTCCGCGTCCTGGGCCACCCCGAACGTGTGGTTCTTCTTGGACAAACCGACAAAGAACCGGGACGGATTGATGCTGGCCTGGCTCGCAAAGCCGACCAGACATCCGGACAGCCGATCCGACGCACGCGTCGTCACGACAAACATCGGATAGTCCAACTGACCCACCAACTGCTCGAAAGCAGGTTCAGTTGAATCCTGTTCATTTACCACTGGTCGTCCTTCGTCACACCGATCACAACGTTTCACGGACACATTCCGCTTTCAGTGTCTCCTCATGACGACGAACGCAAACCTCACCGGCACATACCGCAGGTGTTTTGCGTGCGCGGATTTCGCGGCTGTGATAGCACGGGGCGACCGCCTCCACTAGTCTCCATCCATGGCCGAGTGGGGGGAGGTCTGTGGGGATGACGCGCGGACTGACGAAGAATTGCTGGCGGCTCACGTGGAGGGGGACAGGGATGCGTTCGGAATACTGATAACGCGACTGCAGGGTCACTTGTGGGCCGTTGCGCGCCGGACCTCGCAATCCGACGAGGATGCGGCAGACGCGCTGCAGGATGCGCTGCTCAAAGCACATCGCATGGCCGACCGGTTCCGGGCCGACTCCAAGGTCAGCTCGTGGATGCACCGCATCGTGGTCAACACCTGCCTCGACCGGATCCGGCGCAACAAGGCGCGCCCGACCGTACCGCTACCCGAGTTCGACATCACCGAGCTCGCCGATCCACACGACCAGCACGGTGACGTCGACCTCACCCTGTCGATCGGACGAGCCCTCGACACCCTGCCGGCGGATCAACGTGCCGCAATCGTGGCTGTCGACGTCGAGGGCTACTCGGTGGCCGAGGCCGCGGCACTCCTGGGCGTACCGGTGGGGACCATCAAGAGCCGGTGTGCGCGTGGTCGCGCGAAACTTGCTGTGAGCCTTGGCCATCTGCGGGCACCGGCCGAAGAAGCGAACTCATAGGGGAGTAGTCCGGCCACGGCCCTGCCCCGTGCGGTCTACTGATGCGATGGGCTTCACGCGCGCAGAACTCGAGTCGTACCGCGACGCCGTCATCCCCGACCTGGTCGGTCCGGGTTGCCGATTGCTGTTCGTCGGGATCAATCCGGGGTTGTGGACTGCTGCCACGGGTGCGCATTTCGCTCGCCCGGGCAATCGCTTCTATCCGGCGCTGGCGCGCGCCGGAATCGTCGACCGCGTGATCGATGCCTCGGCCGGGTTCACCGATGCGGACCGGAAGTTGTTGACAGACAGCGGTATCGGCATCACCAACCTGGTGCGCAGAGCCACGGCCCGCGCGGACGAACTAACTGCCGAAGAATTGCGGATCGGCGGCGAAGAATTGATAGAGACCGTCCGCGCTGTATCGCCGAAGATGATTGCGGTTGCCGGAATCACCGCATACCGGACGGCATTCGGAGAACGGAAGGCAGCGGTGGGCCTTCAAGACCGCACCATCGCGGGTGTCCCGGTCTGGGTGGTCCCCAACCCCAGCGGGCTCAACGCCCATGCCACGGTCGACTCGCTCGCCGCCGCCTATCGGCAGCCCGCGGAGGCCGCGGGCATCGTCTGAGAACAATCTCCACAGATTCTCCGGTCTCGATGGAACCGACCGGTCCACGAGGGCGTCCTACTTGGTATTGATGACCCAGCGATCGAGATGACGAGGGAAGGGGATCCGCACGATGTCCGGAATCGGCGACCGAGTGCACTCACCCGGTGAGTTGCCCGAACCACCGTATTCCGTGGATGTGATCGCTGACCTGCATGCCGGTGTGTACCCGGACGAGTTTTCGGAGCAGCTGTTACCCCTGGTGCTCGCCGATCCCGATGCCGGCGCGATCTGGATGGCGCTCGAGGCCACCACCGCGCAACTGGCCGAACTACCCGACTCATCGCTCCCGCTGCCACCATTTGCCCAGGAGCGAATCGATCAGACCCTGCGAACACTCGCCCCCGGCAGCACCACCGATCAGCAGGTCACCTGGCTGTCCCGTCATCGCGGCGCCGTCGTGTCGTCGGTGGCAGCAGCCGCCGCGGTGGCGGGGATCGCTGTGGCCACCACGTTTGCATTCACCGGCGATTCTCCCGACACGGAATCGACGCCGATGGCCACCCGGACCAGCCCGATCGCCACCCTGCCCGGCAATGTCCTGCCCGACAGCGATCTGCCCACCGCCACGCTAATGAGCGTTCTCGGCAACACCGAGGGTGGAGGATTCGTCGATCCCGTGGCCCAGGATCGATGTCTGAAGGCCAATCAGATCCCGCCGGCGACCACGATCCTGGGATCGGGCTCAATCAACAACGCCGGTCGCCCTGCCGTAGTGATTCTGCTGTCCACCGGAACGATAGGGACGTTCGATGCGCTCGTGGTCGGCACCGACTGCACCACGGGCAACCCGGCGACCATCAGCCGGACCACGATCGGCGACAAGTGAGGCAATGGCCACGGCAGCGGCCAGACCCACCGGCGCCACGGCCAGGTGGCCGGTTGTCACGGCCCATACCAGGGGGCCTGCGGCTGCCACGGCCGCTGTGACCACCCCGACGAGGAACCGACTGTAATTCTCGACACTGCCTCGTCCGCGAGACGGCGGCACCAGATGCATGAGCGCGGCCGCCAGCAACACCGATCCGATGAGGTCGCTCGGGCGGTGCCATCCCCACACCATCAGATCCTGCGACACCAGGGTCAGCCACCCGACTCCGGCAACCACCGCGACCGGCGCGACGGAGCGCGGCGCAGCCCGAACGATCGCTGCCACACAACCGGCGGCGGCCGCTGCGTGCCCACTCGGGAATGTGTTGGTCACCCAGCCCAGTCCATCGAAGTCCGGGCGGGTCAGCAGTTCATCGCGCAAGAATTGCGTGAGCACGATTCCGACCACCGGAAGTACAAGCAGCACAACGATACTCAGCCGACGACGGGCCATCAGTCCCAATCCGATGATCGCCGCGACCGACACCAACCACAGCCTCAGGTCGGTGACGGACCCCAGCCCGACGACGTGGGGGAGATCCGCGGTCGCGCCGATTCCACGCAGGGACAAGAAGGCCCGCTGATCAGCTCCTTGACCGACCTCGGTGTGTACTGCCACCGCATAGACGGCGATGAAGGCGGCCACCAGCGATACCGCCCACAACAGCGACGACAGCGACAACTGTGCGCGCGACGTACGTGAGGGGGACGGCCGATACATACACTCCATGGTGCAGGAGAAACCTGTGAGCCTTCTCAGGCTCGTGCGTTGACAGAGAACCGGGAACAGAAGCCCTTAGGCTGACGTTATTGAAGCTGTCACCCAGTCAGGAAAGTAGAGCATCGATGACCTCAGCAGGTACCGACACCGTTCACGACGTGATCATCATCGGATCAGGTCCGGCGGGCTACACGGCAGCCGTTTACGCGGCCCGTGCAGATCTATCACCGGTTGTTTTCGAGGGCACCCAGTTCGGCGGTGCACTGATGACAACCACTGAGGTCGAGAATTTCCCTGGCTTCCAGAAGGGCATCCAGGGCCCCGAGCTCATGGAAGAGATGCGTGAGCAGGCGATTCGCTTCGGTGCGGACCTGCGCATGGAAGACGTCGACGCCGTGCGTCTGACCGGTGAGATCAAAGAGGTCGAGGCCGGAGGCGAGACCTACCGCGCCAAGGCCGTCATCCTCGCCATGGGTGCAGCTGCCCGCTACCTCGACGTCCCCGGTGAGCAGGAACTGCTCGGCCGCGGCGTCTCGGCCTGTGCCACGTGTGACGGCTTCTTCTTCCGCGACCAGGACATCGTCGTGATCGGTGGCGGTGACTCCGCCATGGAGGAAGCCACCTTCCTCACCAAGTTCGCGCGCAGTGTCACCGTGGTCCACCGCCGCGAGGAGTTCCGCGCGTCGAAGATCATGCTGGAACGGGCCCGTGCCAACGACAAGATCCGTTTTGTCACAAATACCACGATCGGCCGGGTTCTCGGCGAGACCTCGGTCGCCGGCCTCGAGCTGGTCGACACCGTCACCGGTGAGACCTCCCAGCTCGACGCCACCGGCATGTTCGTGGCCATCGGACACGATCCGCGCAGCGAACTGATCAAGGGTCAGGTCGACCTCGACACAGACGGATATGTTGTCGTCGACGGCCGCACAACCTACACCTCGGTGCCCGGTGTGTTCGCGGCCGGCGATCTCGTCGACCACACGTACCAGCAGGCCGTCACCGCCGCCGGTTCGGGCTGCGCGGCAGCGATCGACGCCGAGCGCTGGCTCGCCGACCAGGCCGATTCCTCCACCCACGAGGTCCCCGAGGCAGTCGGGGCCGACGCTGTCGGTACCCACGCTGTCGGGGCACAGGCCTGAACCACCGACCACCGCATCACCCGTTCAGATGGACGGACCTCAACGCACGTGTGAAAAGGAGAACACAATGGGAGCAAACACCGTGGCCGTCACTGATGCCACGTTCAAGGAACAGGTTCTCGGGGCGGACAAACCGGTCCTCGTCGACTTCTGGGCCACCTGGTGTGGACCGTGCAAGATGGTCGCACCGGTTCTCGAAGAGATCGCCGGCGAGAACTCCGGAAAGATCACCGTCGCCAAGCTCGACGTTGACCAGAACCCCAACGTGGCCAGGGACTTTCAGATCATGTCGATCCCGACCATGATCCTCTTCGAAGACGGCAAGCCCACCAAGACCATCGTCGGCGCCAAGGGCAAGGCTGCCCTGCTGCGCGAGCTCGACGGGGTACTCGGCAAGTAAGATCGCCCTCGGGCAATCGCGGCCAGTCATCAGTAGTGTGACCTCAAAGGTCCCGTACTGATGCCTGGCCGTATTGGCTCTGTCGGGGGATAGCTGAGACACTTGCTAGCGAGTTGGGGGAGTCCCGACTCATCGAGATCCACGTATTCGCTAGAAGGAAGGCCCACTGTGATGCCGTTGTTCCGGTTGGGGGATCACGGTTCCGCTGTCGCCGAAATACGGGCAATCCTGACAAATCAGGGTCTGCTTGCAGACGTGGTGCCCCAGTTGGGTCGCGCCGTCGATGCCAACGGCTGGGCGCTGCCCGAAGCCGTCTTCGATGCCGAGACCGACCAGGCCGTTCGTGCCTTCCAGCAGCAACGCGGACTTCTCGTCGACGGCATCGTCGGCCCCGCCACGTTCGGTGCGCTGCACGAGGCGTCATTCCACCTCGGTGCACGTGTGCTGTTCTACCAACTGTCGGCCCCGATGCACGGCGACGACGTCGCAACGCTGCAGTCGCGATTGCAGAACCTCGGGTACTACACCGGTCTCGTCGACGGCCATTTCGGCGGCGACACCTACACCGCACTGTGCAACTACCAGAGCGAGTTCGGGCTGAGCGCCGACGGCATCTGCGGGCCGGCAACCCTGCGTTCCCTGGAATTGCTCGGAACCCGGGTCACCGGAGGTTCTCCACACGCGATTCGCGAAGAGGAGCACGTCCGCCGTCTCGGACCACAACTGTCCGGCAAGCGCATTGTGATCGATCCCGGTTCCGGTGGTGACCACCCCGGCGCCGATCCCCGGGAGTCGGCCATCGAAGCCGAAATCCTGTGGGATCTCGCACGCCGTCTCGAGGGCCGGATGATCGCGGCCGGAATGGAATCATTCCTCTCCCGCGCCGAGGACCAAAATCCCTCCGACACAGAACGTGCCGAGACCGCGAATTCCATTGGCGGCGACCTACTCATCGCGCTGCGGTGTGCTCACTACCCGAACAGCAGCGCCAGCGGTGTGGCCTGCTTCCACTTCGGAACCCCGCACGGGTCGACGTCGATGATCGGACGTTCCCTCTCGGGCTTCATCCAGCGCGAGATCGTCGCGAGAACCGAACTGCGCGACTGTCGTTCGCACGCGCGCACCTGGGATATATTGCGGCGCAGCCGGATGCCCGCGGTTCAATTGGACATCGGCTACATCAGCAATCTTCACGACGCCACCGAGCTGAGCAATCCC
The DNA here is from genome assembly GCA_003202005.1 of Williamsia faeni. GTDB lineage: Bacteria > Actinomycetota > Actinomycetes > Mycobacteriales > Mycobacteriaceae > Williamsia > Williamsia faeni. The sequence continues at coordinate 1,126,003 of QJJF01000001.1, forward strand.
GCGGTCCGGGACACGATCGCCGAGGCCATACTCGTTGCGGTCAAGCGCCTGTACCTACTCGGACAGGATGATCAGCCCACCGGCACCTACACCTTTGCCGCACTACTCGCGTCGGAGCAGATTCCCCGCTACACCTGACCTGGCTGGTCCCAGACTCACCCTCGTGCCCTGACAGGCTTGCTTGTCAGGGCACGAACGTTTGGTGGCGTCCTACGGTCACCGCAGTACGTTCGCGACCGGCCACGTCGATGGCAGCCATCACGACCAACTTCTCGAGGGCACTCTCGACGCCGGCCTTCCATCCGAGGTCGTCGTCGAGCTCGAGCCGCAGACGAGGGAAGCGGTGGTGTGCCGACACCACGTCGAACCCTGATTCCTTGAGGAACTCCGCGTCGATCATGCAGTGCGGACAAATGGTCTCGTCGCCCTGGATCTCGCCGGTGCCCTGTTCCTCACTCAGATCGGCGCGCTCGGATCGGACGATCCCGAACGCCTCGATCGCGCGGACGCCGCGGCGGGTGAGGTCGACGATGACGGCCCGCGCCAGATCCTCCGCCGCATTGTCGTGACCGGGGTCCACCCACATCGATGACAGGATGACAGCGTCAGCCGAGACCGGCGACGTGGGGAAGAGCGCGGAACGGGGGACGCTGCGCGGGGGGCCGTAGAACGCCGCACCGACAACCTTGCCGGTCTTCCGATTCATCGCAACCTGTCCGCAGGTGCCCCACTCGAGCAGCATCATCGAGACCCAGACTTCTTTGTCGAACTCGCTCTCGAACGGTTCTCCGCCCAGGGTGTCGGGAATGACGTTTGGTTCCATCTCCCAGAACACACAGCGCCGACCGTGTACGGGTAGTGACTCGAACCCGTCCATGGTGAGCGGCGTTATCGTTACCGACACGGACCCGCCGCCTCCTGAACACACCTCATTGGACCAAATACTGCGAAGAACACATCTCAGCATAGGCGATGACGGAACGTGGTCCTCGACGAGCGAGGGTGAACGCCAATTCTGTTGTGTGAAAACATCTTTGGGCCATATTGCGACCTCTTTTTCCGAGTGTTGTCACAGTGACGTTTCACCCGCACCCATCCGTACCTGGGATTTCGCGGTGAAATTCCTACTTTTGCGCGATGATCTCCACCAGTCGCTCGAGGTCGCCCACCGAGCCGAATTCGACCGTTATCTTGCCCTTGCGCTTGCCCATCGCCACGGTTACCCGCGTATCGAGCTTGTCCGAGAGCCGCTCGGCCACGTCTTGAAGGCCCGGCATCTGCATCGGTTTCCGTTTTTGCTGCGGGGGAGCGGTCTTGCCGTCATCCCGGTTGGCCAAGGTGACGGCTTCTTCGGTCGCTCGCACCGACATACCTTCGGCCACGATCCGCGCGGCCAAGACTTCTTGCGCATCCGCGCCGGCGTCGAGCGACAGCAGTGCGCGCGCATGTCCGGCCGACAGCACACCCGCGGCAACCCGTCGCTGGACCGGAATCGGGAGCCGCAGGAGTCGGATCATGTTGGTGATCACCGGGCGTGAACGCCCCAACCGGGTGGCGAGTTCATCGTGGGTGACACCGAATTCTTCGAGCAGCTGTTGGTAGGCGGCCGCCTCTTCCAACGGATTCAGCTGGACGCGATGGATGTTTTCCAGCAGTGCGTCGCGCAGCATGTCGGTGTCGGCAGTCTCGCGGATGATCGCCGGGATCTTCTCCAGACCGGCTTCCTGACCGGCCCGCCAGCGGCGCTCACCCATGACGAGTTGGTAGTCGACGCCGTCCTCGGGCTCGGCCAGCCGACGCACGACGATCGGCTGCATGAGTCCGAACTCGCGGATCGAGTGGACGAGTTCGGCGAGGGCTTCTTCGTCGAACGCGGTTCTCGGCTGCTGCGGATTGGGCTGGATGCGCGCCGGTTCGATCTCCTGGTAGACCGCACCCACGTCGTCGATCCCGGCCGGATCGGTGATGGATGCGGGCGTGGGGACCGGTGCGCTGGCGGTTTCGGAACCGGTCGAGTCGGAACCGCCGGAGATTCCGTTTCCGGCTCCCTGCTCGTTGCCGGCACCACTGTCAGCAATGTTCCCGGGGGCGGCTGCCGGGGTACGTCCGTTGCCAAACATCACGTCGGTGGCAGCCGAACCCATCCTCGGTCCGTCAACGGGTCCGGTGGGGATCAGGGCGGCGAGCCCCCGTCCGAGACCGCCTTTGCGCGGCGCGGCCTTGGCCGGCCTGGATGCACCCGGCGCCTTCGAAGTGTTCTTGTCGTCACTCACCGTCGGCCCTCCACTTCCTGTGCAGATCGCAACGCCAGTTCGCGTCCGGCGTCCAGGTAACTCATTGCTCCACGTGAACCCGGGTCGTACTCGATGATCGTGCTGCCGTACCCGGGGGCCTCGGAGACCTTCACGCTGCGCGGAATGACCGCGTTGAGCACTCTGTCACCGAAGTGCTCCCGGACGCTCGCAGCGACTTGATCCGCGAGCTTCGTGCGTCCGTCGTACATCGTGAGGACAACGGTCGACACGTGCAGCGCCGGGTTCAAGTGGGCCTGCACCAGGCTGATATTCGAGAGCAGCTGGCTCACACCCTCCAGGGCGTAGTACTCGCACTGGATCGGGATCAGCACTTCTTGGGCGGCGACCATCGCGTTGATCGTCAGCAGTCCGAGTGACGGCGGGCAGTCGATGAGAACGAAGTCGAAGTCGTACTGATCCAGCGTCGCGCGATCGAGTGCGTTCCGGAGACGATTCTCTCGCGCCACCATCGACACCAGCTCGATCTCGGCACCGGCAAGATCCAGCGTCGCGGGGACACAGAAGAGATTCTCGTAGCTGGTGCTCTGGACGATCGTGTCGGCGAAAGCCACTTCACCGATGAGCAGCTCGTACACCGACGGGATGCCGGAACGGTGATCGACGCCGAGAGCGGTACTGGCGTTTCCCTGGGGATCGAGATCAATCACCAGAACCCGGAGTTGGTGCACCGCCAACGCTGCCGCCAGATTGACGGCCGTCGTGGTCTTACCGACGCCACCCTTCTGGTTGGCAATAGTGATGATCCGTGTGTGCGGGGGTCGGGGGAGGGAACCCGGTCCTCCCGGTGTCAGCACCTGGCTGGCACGTTCCGCCGCCGCGGCGATCGGGGTGTCGTAGTGGGGTTGTGGTCTGGCCTCATACCCGGTGGTTTCACGTGAAACTGTTTCACGTGAAACATGCGGTTCATTGGACACGCTTTCGCTCCTTCGGCTACGCCTACCGAACATTCTGCGCTCTGTCACCGACGACCACCAATTCGCGTGGCGACGACAACTGTTGTGGGTGTCTCGAGTATCCCAGCACCGGTGGTCTCCACGTGAACGTTGGACAGCCCGATTCGTCCGAGAGTTCCCAGATGCTGTGCAATCTCCTCCTCCGCGGACGATCCCTTGACCGCGACGAGTCGGCCACCGGGGCGGAGTAGGGGAACGCACCACTTGGCCAACCGGTCCAGCGGTGCAACCGCTCGGGACGTGACGACATCGGCGCCACCGACGATCTTCTTGACTGCCTTCTCCTCGGCCCGGCCCCGGACCACACGCACGTCGAGTTCGAGCTCCGCGACAACCTCCTCGAGAAATGTTGCACGGCGCAGGAGTGGTTCGACCAATGTCATCCGCACCGTCGGCTTCGCGATCGCCACCGCGAGGCCCGGAAGGCCGGCGCCACTGCCGACATCAACGACATTCTCGCCGTCGGACATGAGGTCTCCGATCACAGCGCAATTCAACACGTGACGGATCCAGAGCCGATCAACTTCCCGTGGTCCGATGAGGCCGCGCTCGACTCCGGCCCCCGCCAGACTCGACCAGTAGCGCTCCGCCAGTCCGAACCGGTCCCCGAACACCGCTTGCGCGGCTGCCAACGTCTTCTCACCGTCGGGACCCTCAAACTCTGTAGACACCGAAATCCTCCGTTTCACGTGAAACATCACCACATTCTGATGCCGGCACCAGAACGCGGGCGAGCAAACTACATGGATGTAACTATGCACCGATAACGGAATGGGCCCCGACGAAAACGCCGGGGCCCATTCACGTCAAAAACTGGAGATCAGGATTTGAGCACAACAACACGGCGGTTGGGCTCGGTGCCTTCGCTCTCGGAGTACACACCGTCGACACCGGCAACAGCGTCGTGGACGATCTTGCGCTCGAAGGGGGACATCGGGTCGAGGGTCTCGCGCTCGCCGCTTTCGAGGACACGCTCGGCGACCTCGGAGCCCAGCTTCGCCAACCGCTCACGACGATCGGCACGCCACCGCGCGACGTCCAGCATCAGCCGGCTGCGGTCGCCCGTGGTCCGCTGGACCGCGAGCCGGGTCAGCTCCTGCAGGGCATCCAGAACCTCGCCGTTCTTACCGACCAGCTTCACCAGATCCGAACCACCATCGATGCTGACGATCGCACGGTCACCATCGACGTCAAGATCGATGTCTCCGTCGAAGTCCAGAACATCGAGCAACTGCTCCAGGTAGTCGCCGGCGATCTCGCCTTCCTCTACCAAACGCTCCTCATCGGACAGCTTCGGCTCGTCTGCTGCCGAGTCCTCGGCAGCCGTATCCTCCGCAGCTACCGCAGCGGTATCTTCGGTTACTTCCTCGACAGCGACTTCTTTGGTCTCTGCACTCATCGCACTACCTCGCTTTGCACTCTTCCGGGGAACTGACCGCGCATCGTGTCAGCGCCTTCTCTTACGTCTTTGTGGGGTACCGCTCGGGCGGCTACCGGCAGGCTTCTTCGCATTGTTCGAAGCGGGGGAGCCGGCGGGTCTGGTCTTGTCCGGTGTCTTCGCCGGAGCCGGAGAATCCTTGGACGCGGTCTGATCGTCCGTTACGGCGTCGTCCCTTGTCGTCGGATCACTGTCGGCGTCTGATTCACCTTTTGACAGATCAATGGACGCTGCTTTTGTCGTGTCGGCATCCTTGCCCTTGGCGACCGGCTTGGCACCGGGCTTCGGCTTGGCGGACACGGCAGGCTTGGCACCGGGCTTGGGTGCGTTCTGTGAACGCTTCTCCAGCTTGGCAGCCTTCGCTTCTTCTTCTTCCTGGGCGATACGTCCGAACACGATGTGCTGCTGGCCGTAGGTCCAGAGGTTGTTCGAGACCCAGTACAGGAGGATCGCGACGGGGAAGAACGCACCGGACACCAGGATGCCCAGCGGGAAGACATAGAGCGAGAGCTTGTTCATGATCCGCGTCTGCGGATTCTCCAGTGCTGCCTCGCTCTGGCGAGCGACCGAGGCACGCGCGTTCATATGCGTCGCGATCGACGAGATGATCACCAGCGGGATCACCAGCATGATGATGTTCGCGCGGGTGAAGTCGATCGTTCCGTCGTCGCTGAAAGCCACCCACTGTTCTACGGGCTGGTTGATGGCTGCCGACAGGGGGACACCGAACAAACGCGCATCGAGGAAGTTCTGGACGAGCTCGGGGCTGAAGATGTAGTTGGCGGTGTTACGGGTCTCTTCGGCCGTCATGCCGAGCTGACCTAAACCTGTGCCCATCCGGTTGAACGAGCGCAACACGTGGAACAGACCGATGAACACGGGGATCTGCGCCAACATCGGGAGGCAGCCGAGCAGGGGATTGAACCCGTGCTCCTTCTGGAGCTTCTGCATCTCCTCGGTCATCTTGACCCGGTCTTTGCCGTACTTCTTGCGGATCGCCTGCATCTGCGGCTGGATCTCTTGCATCTTCCGCGTGGTGCGGATCTGCTTCACAAACGGCTTGTACAGAATGGCGCGCAGGGTGAAGACCAGGAAGACAACGGACAGCCCCCAGGCAATACCGTCCCAACCCGGAGTCGAGGGCGTGACCAGGGCGAACAGCCAGTGCCATACCCACATGATCGCCGAAACCGGCCAGTAAATGAAATCAAGCACGTCGTCAGTTCCTCACTGTTACAACACGATTCGGCTCTGCAGCCGAGGAAGATCGATCCAGATCCCGCCGGCTGCCCGATGTCGCATCATCATCGGGCTCGGCTTCGGGCCGCCGAGGGCGTTCCGGGATCGGGTCGTAACCCGGTTTGTGCCAGGGTCCACATTTCGCAAGCCGCACGATGGATAGCAGACCACCCCGGACGAATCCGAATTCGGTCAGTGCCTCAACTGCGTAGGTACTGCAGCTCGGTTCAAAACGGCAGGTCGGTAGGCGCATGGGGGAGACCCACGCACGGTACAGCTCAATCAAGAAGATGACGCCGCGGCGCGGCCACATCGTCACCGCGTGACGAAGATCCGCAACCACGCTCATCACGCGGTCGATTCGATACGGCGTTGCGCCTTGCTCACTGCACCGACGAGCTGCTGTTCCAACTCCGGTTCCGAACAGGTGGCACTGCCGGGCAGAGCCCGCAGAACCACCATCGTGTTCGGATCGCACTGCGCCAGCAACGACCGCGAGGCCGCACGCAACCGGCGTGACACCGCATGACGGGTCACGGAATTGCCCACCGACTTACCCACGATCAATCCGATTCGTGGTCCGCCGGTGGTGACAAAATCCGGGTGCGACGGCCTGTAAACATGCGCAACCACATCACGGCGACCGACCCGCACCCCATTTTTCAGAGTGCGGGTAAAGTCCGATCGCCGGGTGATCCGGTGCGGCGGAGCCAACACGAGTCTGCGGCCTGCTACGCGGGCTGCGGTTCCGTGTCGACTCAGGCCGTCAGGCTCGAGCGTCCCTTGCCGCGACGAGCATTGACGATCGCGCGTCCGGCGCGGGTACGCATACGCAGCCGGAAGCCATGCACACGTGCGCGACGACGGTTGTTTGGTTGGAAAGTCCGCTTGCCCTTGGCCACGGCCAAATCTCCTCATGGTGATGGGCTCGTCTTACACAGTTGAGCCCAGCTTGTTAATCGGTGGTCTGTTCGCTACCTCGAAGCATCGGATGCTGAGCAACCTTTGTACCGGTTTGCTCACCGCAGCCGGAATCGACGTTTGGCGACCGTTCGAGACTACTGACCGGGAGCGGGCGGGTCAAACCGCCTCGAAAGCGCGGAACCGCCCGCGACCTGCGATATCGTTCATCGACACGCCAATGGGGCCCGGATTCTTGCCTTTACCTGCGGCATGTGGTTTCCGGTTGTGACGCCCAGCCATTCTCTGTTAACTTCACCGAAGCTATCCACCCGGGGCGGAATCGCGATCACCATCTGGGGTTCGCTGTTGTCTTCGTAGTTGCTCCACACCTGTGGATAACGGTGTGGACAATCGGTGACGAACCCACCAGGAGGGACGACCATGCCAGCCGATTCCGATCACGATTCGTTCACGGTGATCTGGAACAAAGTCGTATCCGAGCTCAACGACGACAGCACCGGAAACCGACTCCCACTGTCGAAGCAGCAGAAGGCCTGGCTCTCCCTCGTCCGTCCACTGACGCTGGCCGAGGGTTTTGCACTTCTGACCGTTCCCACCCAGCGTGTGCAGGAACAGATCGAACGCGGACTGCGTGAACCGATCGTCACTGCTCTGAGCCGGCATCTGGGATATTCGGTGGACCTCGGCGTCCGGATCGATCCGATCGCCGCCGCCGACACACTCTTCGATCCCTATTCGGCCACACCGGCAAAATCCGAGCGCTCCGACAACGGACAGACCCCGGCCGGACTACCCCCGGTCGGTCCGGGCCCCGTCGGTCCGATTCCACCGGATCCGGTCGGTGCCGGACGCCCCGATGACAGTGACAGCCGGTATCTCAATTCGGCGCCGCCGCTGCCTCCCGAAACGTTTGCCTCCCGCGATCGCGATCTCGGTCGTACCGGTGCCGCGGAGTGGTCCGGTTATTTCTCGGCGGATTCCTCGTCGAAGTCCGAATCCAGCGGTGACTCGAGCCTCAACTCCAAGTACACGTTCGACACCTTTGTCATCGGTGCCTCGAACCGCTTCGCTCATGCCGCCGCCGTGGCCATCGCCGAAGCTCCGGCACGTGCCTACAACCCGCTCTTCATCTGGGGTGAATCGGGGCTGGGCAAGACCCACCTCCTCCATGCCGCCGGCCACTACGCTCAACGTCTCTTTCCGGGCATGCGGGTGAAGTACGTCTCGACCGAAGAGTTCACCAACGACTTCATCAACTCTCTTCGTGATGACCGCCGGGTCGCATTCAAGCGCCGGTACCGCGACATGGACGTACTCCTCGTCGACGACATCCAGTTCCTGGAAGGCAAAGAAGGTATCCAGGAAGAGTTCTTCCACACCTTCAACACCCTGCACAACGCGAACAAGCAGATCGTTGTCTCGTCGGATCGCCCCCCGAAACAACTCGCAACACTCGAGGACCGACTTCGGACCCGCTTCGAGTGGGGTCTGATCACCGATGTTCAGCCGCCCGAGCTCGAGACCCGGATCGCCATCTTGCGCAAGAAAGCGCAGATGGATCAGATCCGGGTGCCCGACGACGTGCTCGAGCTGATCGCCTCGAAGATCGAACGGAACATCCGTGAACTCGAGGGTGCACTCATCCGCGTGACGGCCTTCGCATCCCTGAATCACTCGGAACTCGACACGAGTCTCGCCGATGTCGTGCTGCAGGCCCTGCTGCCCGATTCCGCGAGCCTGGAGATCACCGCAGCGACCATCCTCGCGGTCAATGCCGAGTACTTCGACATCAGCATCGAAGAGCTTCGCGGTCCCGGCAAGACCCGGTCCATCGCCCAGGCCCGTCAGATCGCCATGTACCTGTGCCGCGAGCTCACGGACCTGTCGTTGCCGAAGATCGGTGAGACGTTCGATCGGGACCACACCACGGTCATGTACGCCGACAAGAAGATCCGTAAGGAAATGACCGAACGTCGCCGGGTGTACGACCAGGTGCAGGAACTGACCGCACGGATCAAACAGCGCTCACGTCGCTGAACGCAGCACCCCTCACAAACCCCCAGCGGGCGGCCGAACAGGCCGCCCGTTGCTGCGTCATGTCCCGGAACTCCGGCCTCTCCGAGGGGCCTCTTGAGCCCGTCAGATTGTCCCAACCTCGACCTGTACTCGAGTCTCTGCGGAGCCGTTGGTCACACCAATCGCGACTGACGACTCGTCCTCAGCCTGTGTACAACTCCGTGGATAACTTCCATTTTCTGTGGATAAACAGTGGACCTTCGCGCAAACTCCAAGGACTGTTCACATGCCCGTCACGTTCGTCACCGAATCATCAAGAATCCGCTACCAACCCGTCAGCCGCCCCAACCTGGCAAATTTGGTACCTGTCCACAAATTCACAGCGCCTACTACTACTAAGAATTTCTCTATCAACAAATCTCTTTAAAAGAAGGGGTGTGCACAACGTTGGTCCACATGCCCTCCCGGCGATCAATCGTTCGATCTCACTGACCACCCCCATCGGCACCGAATACATGTGATCCGCTTTAGAGTGGAGACCCTGACGCCTGCGCTCGCCGGATGTTCTGCGAACGCAGGCAACCTGTTGCGCATCGGGAAGTTCAATCAAGAAGGGCAAGCTGGAGACTATGAAGTTTCGGGTGACTCGTGACGAGTTTGCAGATTCGGTCGCGTGGGTTGCGCGCAGCCTGCCCAGCCGACCGCCGGTTCCGGTACTCGGCGGCGTCCTGCTGACGGTGACCGACAGCGGTCTGTCGGTATCGGGATTCGATTTCGAAGTATCTGCCCAGGTCAACGTGGCAGCAGAGGTTGCCGACGAGGGCCAGGTCCTGGTCTCGGGCAAATTGCTCGCCGACATCACCCGGGCCCTGCCGGCCAAACCGGTAGACGTACAGCTCGACGGCACCCGGGTTGCCATCGTCTGTGGCAGCGCGAAGTTCTCACTGCCCACGATGCCGGTCGAGGACTACCCCCAGCTGCCGGACGTACCGGACAACACCGGATCGATCCCGGCCGACGTGTTCTCCGAGGCCATCACGCAGGTTGCGATTGCAGCCGGCCGAGACGACACCCTGCCGATGCTCACCGGAATCCGGCTCGAGATCGACGGCACCACCGTGGTCCTGGCGGCCACCGACCGCTTCCGGTTGGCAGTTCGCGAGCTCAGCTGGACCCCTGAGGCCCAGGACACCACCTCTGCGGTGCTCGTCCCGGCCAAGACGTTGTCCGAAGCCGCAAAGACCGCTGGTGCCGACGGGAACTCGGCCGTCGCATTGGCCTTCGGCTCCGGCGGCAGCATCGGTGCGGATGGACTCCTGGGCATCGTCGGTTCCGGCCGTCGCACCACCACGCGTCTGCTCGATGCGGAGTTCCCGAAGTTTCGGCAGCTGCTGCCCGCGACACACACGTCGGTCGCATCCATCGAGATCGCACCGTTGACCGAAGCCATCAAGCGTGTGGCGCTGGTCGCCGAACGCGGCGCCCAGGTGCGGCTGGAGTTCGGTGAGGATTCGGTGCTTCTGACCGCCGGCGGCGATGATGCCGGCCGCGCCGAAGAGCAGGTCGATGTGAAGTACTACGGCGAACCCCTCACCATCGCGTTCAACCCCCAGTACCTGCTGGACGGGTTGACCTCGCTGCATTCGACGTCCGTCGACTTCGGATTCACCACGCCGGCGCGGCCCGCGGTCCTGCGTCCGGGCAACGAGACCGAGCCGACCCCGGACGGCAACGGTGCCTACGCCGCGCCGAACAGCGAATACACCTACCTGCTGATGCCGGTGCGCCTGCCCGGGTGATCCGATCGCCGATGGGGGTACGCCCGGGGAGAAGCTGGGCGTACTTCTCCGGCCTGGATCAGAATGATGGAGGCGCGCGTAGTCCGGTGAGACGACGAGCGTCGATCCGACCGAGATGGTCCGCAAGCCGAGACATTTCACGAGCACCGACAGGCAGAGGATAGGGCGATCATGCAGATGGGTTTGGTGGGACTGGGAAAGATGGGTGGCTTCATGCGCACCCGCATCAAGAATGCCGGCATCGAAGTCGTGGGCTTCGATCCGCGACCTGAAGTCACCGATGTGGCCTCGCTCACCGAACTCGCCGGTGCACTCGATGCGCCCAGGATCGTCTGGGTGATGGTGCCATCGGGTGAACCGACACGTTCGACGGTCCGCACGCTCGCCGACACCTTGTCTGCCGGAGATCTCGTCATCGACGGCGGCAACTCCAAGTACACCGACGATGCCATCAACGCAGAACTGTTGGCAGCCAAGGGAATCAAATACATCGACTGCGGTGTGTCAGGTGGTGTCTGGGGCCTGGAAAACGGCTACGGACTGATGTGCGGCGGCGCGAAAGAAGATGTCGAGCGTGCGATGCCAATCTTCGATGCGTTGCGCCCACCCGGCGAACGGGCCGACGGATTTGTCCACGCCGGCCAGGTCGGAGCGGGTCACTACGCCAAGATGGTCCACAACGGCATCGAATACGGACTGATGCACGCCTACGGCGAGGGCTACGAGATCCTCGACGCCGAACCACTCATCGAAGATGTCACCGGCACCCTCCGAGCGTGGACCAACGGAACCGTGGTTCGCTCCTGGCTCCTCGAGTTGCTGGTGAAGGCTCTTCAGGAAGATCCGGGTCTCGCCGAAATCTCGGATTACACAACAGATTCCGGTGAAGGGCGTTGGACCGTCGAAGAAGCGATCAGGCATTCGGTGCCGGCAAACGTCATTTCTGCGGCACTGTTCGCCCGCTTCGCCTCACGCCAGGAGGGTGGCTCACCGGCACTCAAGGCCGTGTCCGCGCTGCGGCAGCAGTTCGGTGGGCACTCGGTGGTCCCGAAGTCGACCGAATGATCGGGAGTTGATCCGACGAGGTGTATGTCCGCAACCTGACCTTGCATGATTTCCGTTCCTGGGAGCAGGTGTCGATCGAATTGACAACAGGCACAACGCTTTTTGTGGGGCGGAACGGGTTCGGCAAGACAAATCTGCTCGAAGCGCTGTACTACCTGTCGGGCTTGCGATCGCATCGGGTCAGCACGGATCAACCCCTGATCAGGTCGGGTGCCGAGCAGGCGAGGTTGTCGGCGACCGTCGAAAACGACGGTCGCGAACTCACCGTCGACGTGCTGATCTCGGCGTCCAAGGCGAACAAGGTCGCGATCAACGGTGCACCGCGCCGGCGGCCGCGGGACATCCTGGGGATCCTGCGGACAGTGATGTTCGCGCCGGAAGACTTGTCGTTGGTCCGCGGCGACCCGGGGGAGCGGCGGCGATTCGTCGACGAACTGACCGCCGGCCGCGGCCCCCGCTGGGCGGCGGCCAAAGCCGATTACGATCGCGTGCTGCGGCAGCGGGCCGCACTTCTCAAGACGGCCTCGGCGGCGCTGCGTCGCGGCGGCAGTGATGCCGACTCGGTGATTGGCACCCTCGATGTCTGGGATGCGCAGCTCGCCGACTACGGCGCGCAGGTCACCGCCGCCCGGATAGATCTCGTATCCGAGCTCGAACCCCATGTCCGCCAGGCATATTCGACCATCGCACCGCATTCGAGGCCGGCGTCGCTGCACTACCGTTCATCGGTCTCGGAGAACGTCATTCCCGCCCAGGGTGAGAAGGCCGATGTCGAATACATCGAGGCGTTGATGCTCAACGATCTGTCGGTGTTGCGCAAGAAGGAGATCGAACGCGGGGTCTGCCTCGTCGGGCCGCACCGCGACGACATCGAGCTGATGCTGGGCAACGAGCCGGCGAAGGGTTTTGCCAGTCACGGAGAATCGTGGTCGATGGCGTTGTCGCTGCGGCTGGGGTCGGTGGAACTCGCACGTGCCGACGGGGTGGAACCGGTCCTGATGCTCGACGATGTGTTCGCTGAACTCGACGTGTTGCGCCGCGAGAAATTGGCGGAGGTGGCCGCCGGTGCCGAGCAGGTACTGATCACCGCTGCGGTGGCCGACGACATCCCGGCACAGATCGGTGGTCGCACGGTGGCGGTCAATATCATCGAAACCGAAGGTGTCCGGACGTCGGAGTTGGTGGTGCAGGGATGACCGAGAGCGATCCTGATCGGCCGACCGGCGGTGCCGACACGCCCCAGAGCGGGGATTCCGGTAACAAAACTTCGTCGTCGAGCGGCTATGACATGGCCCGTAAGGCGCTCGAAGAAGCCCGGGCAGCGGCTCGGGCGGCGGGAAAATCGGTGGGTCAGGGGCGGGCATCACCGGCTGCACGGCCGGCGGGTTCTCGCAAAGTCGTCCGCCGGGGCTGGACCGGTGCCGGGCCCGATCAGTACGACCCGCAACCGTTCGGTCGCCTGGTGGGCGGCCTGGCCGGACGTCGCGGCTGGAGCGCCAAGATCAGTGAAGGTACCGTGTTCGGGGCCTGGGATCGCATCGTCGGCGAGGAAATATCCGCCCATGCCCAACCAAAAGCATTGCAAGACAGAGTTTTACATGTCACGGCTGAGTCCACGGCGTGGGCGACCCAACTGCGATTGATCCAGTCGCAGATCATCGCGAAGATCGCCGCGGTAGCCGGCGACAACGTGGTGACGAGCCTGCGGATCACAGGTCCGTCGGGTCCGTCCTGGCGTAAGGGCGAGCGTCACGTCCGCGGCCGTGGGCCCCGCGACACCTACGGCTAGCCCGGGCCGGGCTGCCGGGTCTCGTCGAATGGACGAGAAACCCACCGCAACGAACACCGGACGCTGGAGTTGACGGTCCGACTAGGTTTCTGTCGAAAAAATCCGTCAGTGGACTTCTCAGGGGTGCGGCAGGGCTATTCCTTGTCGCCTTACCCAGTAGTATGTAGAGAGTTGCCCCGAACCGGGGCAGACCGCCGCGTGGAGGACCCCCGGAACAGGCAGAGATTGTGACTGCCGGGTGCGTGCTGCGTGGTGCTATTCATTGGCGATGTAAGGAGCGGACGCACTCGTGGCCGACAGCACCGAACCCCAGCAACCGGCAGCCCCGGAACCGGCCCAGACCCCGGTACCGGCGAAGAAAGCCCCGGCAAAGAAGAAGGGGAACAGCGAATACGGTGCAGACTCGATCAGCATCCTCGAGGGTCTCGAGGCGGTCCGGAAACGGCCCGGTATGTATATCGGCTCCACCGGTGAACGTGGTCTCCACCACCTGATCTGGGAAGTTGTCGACAACTCGGTCGACGAGGCGATGGCCGGACATGCCACCCGCGTCGATGTCACGCTGCGCGCCGACGGCGCCGTCCAGGTGGTCGACGACGGCCGCGGTATTCCGACCGGGATGCACAAGACGGGTATCCCGACCGTCGAGGTCGTCATGACCCAGCTGCACGCCGGCGGCAAGTTCGACTCCGATTCCTATGCGGTGTCCGGCGGATTGCACGGCGTGGGCATCTCTGTGGTCAACGCCCTGTCCAAGACCGTGGAACTCGAAATCGACCACGCGGGCTACTCGTGGGAGCAGACCTACACCAACGCGGTTCCGGGTGAGCTCAAAAGGGGTGCGCCGACAAAAAAGACCGGCACTTTGGTCCGGTACTGGGCCGATGACTCGATCTTCGAGACCACCACCTACAGTTTCGAAACCATCGCGCGGCGTCTGCAGGAGATGGCCTTCCTCAACAAGGGCCTGACCATCACCCTGACCGATGAGCGCCCGAAGTCCATCGAGGCCGGTGACGGCGAGGCCCTCGAGCATGCCGAGGCCCCCAAGTCCGAAGACGAACTCGCCGCCGAGGCCGACAACACCGAATTGGGTGATTCGGCAGTCGATGGCGAGACGTCGAAGCCCGAGGTCCACAGGGGCAAGAGCCGCACCCGGACGTATCACTACCCCGGCGGTCTCGAAGACTTTGTGGCCCACCTGAATCGGACCAAGCAGCCGATCCACACCTCGATCGTCGGCTTCACCGCCAAGGGCACCGGCCACGAGCTCGAGGTTGCGATGCAGTGGAACGGTGGCTACGCCGAATCGGTGCACACGTTCGCCAACACCATCAACACCCATGAGGGTGGCACCCACGAAGAGGGTTTCCGCGCCGCACTGACCACCACGGTCAATCGCTATGCGCTGGACAAGAAGCTGGTGAAAGAGAAAGACGGCAAGCTGACGGGCGACGACATCCGCGAGGGTTTGGCCGCCGTCATCTCGGTGAAGGTCACCGATCCCCAGTTCGAGGGTCAGACCAAGACAAAACTCGGTAACACCGAAGTCAAGAGCTTCGTGCAGAAGGTGAGCAACGAACACCTCTCGCACTGGTTCGAGGCGAATCCGGCCGAGGCCAAGATCATCATCAAGAAGGCGCTCGATTCTGCGCAGGCCCGCCTCGCGGCCCGCAAAGCCCGAGAGTTGGTGCGCCGCAAGAGCGCCACCGACATCGGCGGTCTGCCCGGCAAGCTCGCCGACTGCCGTAGCAAGGATCCGAGCAAGTGTGAGGTCTACATCGTGGAGGGCGACTCGGCCGGCGGCAGCGCCAAGTCCGGTCGCGACTCGATGTACCAGGCGATCCTGCCGATCCGCGGAAAGATCATCAACGTCGAGAAGGCCCGGATCGACCGTGTTCTCAAGAACACCGAGGTCCAGTCGATCATCACGGCGTTCGGTACCGGTATCCACGACGAGTTCGACATCGCCAAACTGCGGTACCACAAGATCGTGTTGATGGCCGACGCCGACGTTGACGGACAACACATTTCGACCCTGCTGATGACCTTGCTGTTCCGCTTCATGCGGCCGCTTGTCGAGCACGGTCACGTGTACCTGGCGCAGCCCCCGCTGTACAAGCTCAAGTGGCAGAAGGGTGCCGCGCCGGAGTTCGCCTACTCCGACCGTGAGCGCGACGGACTGCTCAAGGCCGGTGCCGAGAGTGGCAAGAAGATCAACAAGGACGACGGTATCCAGCGTTACAAGGGTCTTGGTGAGATGAACGCCAAGGAACTGTGGGAGACCACGATGGACCCCTCGGTCCGTGTTCTTCGTCAAGTGACACTCGACGATGCCGCCGCCGCTGATGAGCTGTTCAGTGTGTTGATGGGTGAGGACGTGGTGGCGCGCCGCAGCTTCATCGCGCGCAACGCGAAAGACGTTCGCTTCCTGGACGTCTGACGTCAGACGGCAACCTCACCCCAACCTGATACAACGAAAGTGAAACGATGACCGACACCACCTTGCCGCCCGACAGTGGCGAAGGCGACCGCATCGAACCGGTAGACATCCAGCAGGAGATGCAGCGCAGCTACATCGATTACGCGATGAGCGTCATCGTGGGCCGCGCCCTGCCCGAGGTCCGCGACGGCCTCAAGCCCGTCCACCGCCGGTTGCTCTATGCGATGAACGACGCCGGCTTCCGGCCCGACCGCAGCTATGTGAAGTCGGCCAAGCCGGTCGCCGAGACGATGGGTAACTACCACCCGCACGGCGACACCGCGATCTACGACGCCCTCGTGCGTCTGGCGCAGCCGTGGTCGATGCGTTACCCGCTGGTCGACGGCCAGGGCAACTTCGGATCTCGCGGAAATGACGGCGCGGCCGCCATGCGTTACACCGAAGCCCGCCTCACGCCGCTGGCGATGGAGATGCTGCGTGACATCGACGAGGAGACAGTCGATTTCACTCCGAACTACGACGGCAAGACCCAGGAACCGACGGTCCTGCCGGCTCGTGTCCCCAACCTACTGATCAATGGTTCCAGCGGTATCGCGGTCGGTATGGCGACAAACATGCCGCCGCACAACCTGGGTGAGGTCTCCGACGCGATCTTCTGGGCCCTCGACAACTACGAGGCCGACGAAGAGAGCACGCTGGCGGCCTGCATGGAGTTCGTCAAGGGACCCGACTTCCCGACCTACGGTCTCATCGTCGGTGGACAAGGTATCCGGGATGCCTACACCACCGGCCGCGGCAGTGTCCGGATGCGCGGTGTGGTCGACATCGAAGAGAACAAGGGCACCACCACCCTGGTCATCACCGAACTGCCGTACCAGGTGAACCCGGACAACATGATCCTGTCGATCGCCGAACAGGTGAACGAAGGAAAACTCAAGGGCATCAGTCGTATTGACGACGAGTCCTCGGATCGTGTGGGTATGCGCATCGTGGTGACCCTGCGTCGTGACGCGGTGGCCAAGGTCGTGCTGAACAACCTCTACAAGCACAGCCAGCTGCAGACCAGCTTCGGCGTGAACATGCTCTCGATCGTCGACGGCGTGCCGCGTACCCTGCGGCTCGACCAGATGATCCGGTATTACGTGGCGCACCAGATCGAGGTCATCATCCGGCGAACCCGCTACCGGTTGCGGAAAGCCGAAGAGCGCGCCCATATCCTGCGCGGTCTCGTCAAAGCCCTTGACGCCCTTGATGAAGTGATCGCCTTGATCCGCCGGTCGGAGACCGTCGATCTGGCTCGCACCGGGTTGATGGACCTGCTCGACGTCGACGAGATCCAGGCCGACGCGATCCTGGCGATGCAGCTGCGCCGCCTCGCCGCCCTCGAGCGTCAGAAGATCATCGACGAACTCGACGAGATCGAGGCGTACATCGCCGACCTGCAGGACATTCTGGCCAAGCCGGAACGTCAGCGCGCGATCGTGCGGGACGAACTGCGCGAGATCGTCGACAAGTTCAGCGACGATCGCCGCACCAGGATCATCGCGGCAGACGGAGATGTCTCCGACGAGGACCTGATCGCCCGCGAAGACGTGGTCGTCACGATCACCGAGACCGGCTACGCCAAGCGCACCAAGACCGACCTGTACCGCAGCCAGAAGCGCGGCGGCAAGGGCGTGCAGGGTGCGGGCCTCAAGCAGGACGACATCGTGCGGCACTTCTTCGTGTGTTCCACGCACGACTGGATCCTGTTCTTCACCACCAAGGGCCGGGTGTACCGGGCGAAGGCGTACGAACTGCCCGAGGCCAACCGGACCGCGCGCGGACAGCACGTCGCCAACCTCCTGGCCTTCCAGCCGGAGGAGCGCATCGCTCAGGTCATCCAGATCAAGAGCTACGAGGACGCGCCGTACCTGGTGCTGGCGACCGTCAACGGACTCGTCAAGAAGTCGCGTCTGGTCGATTTCGACTCCAACCGTTCCGGTGGCATCTTCGCGATCAACCTGCGCGGCGAGGACGAACTGGTCGGTGCACAGCTGTGCAGCGCCGACGACGACCTGCTTCTGGTGTCCACCAAGGGTCAGTCGATCCGGTTCTCCGCGACCGACGACGCACTGCGTCCGATGGGTCGGCAGACCTCGGGTGTCCAGGGGATGCGCTTCAACGACGAAGACCAGTTGTTGTCGCTGAATGTGGTCCGTGAGGGCACATATCTGCTGGTGGCGACCTCCGGTGGCTACGCGAAGCGCACCGCGATGGACGACTACCCGGTGCAGGGTCGCGGCGGCAAGGGTGTGTTGACCATCCAGTACGACAAACGTCGCGGTGCCCTGGTCGGCGCATTGATCGTCGACGACGACAGCGAGCTCTACGCGATCACCTCGGGTGCCGGTGTGATCAGGACGGCGGCGAAGTCGGTTCGGAAGGCTGGGCGCCAAACCAAGGGCGTCCGCCTGATGAACCTGGGCGAAGGAACTACGCTCTTGGCTATTGCCCGTAACGCTGACGAACCGGAAGAACCGATCGAGCAGCCGACCGGGCCTGCCGGCAAGAACTAGGCCGGGAGAGAAGTAGCACCGAATGGTCGGAGCAGGCGAAGTGCTCCGCGAGACGACGCCGAAGGCAAAGGAACGCATGAGCACACCCAACGAGCCCAAGGATCCGAAGACCGCAGGCGACTCCGCCGGGTCCAGTGGGCCAGTGCAACGGCCGGCTTCGTCGGGCGGAGCGGGCGCGCAAGCGCCTGCTTCCGGCACCAACGGCACCCGTCCGGCCGTCTCGGTGCAGGATCAGCCGGCGCGGGGTGCCGAGACCGGCCCCAACAAGGTGCAGACGTCCGGCGACGTGACGAAGGCGCAGCCGGCGGCCTCACCGGCTCCGTCTCCGACCACGGGTCCGACCACGGCACCGGTACCGGGTCGTCCGACCGGCACCGGTCCCGGCGGGGTGCCGCCGTGGCAGCGTGCCGGCGCGGGGCCCGGTCCGGGCCGGCAACCGTCGCCGGGTCCGGCGGGAGGGCCTGGCAAACCGCCGCCTCCGGCCGGTGGCCAGCCGCCTCCGGGAGCTGTCAACCAGCCGCCTCCCGGCGGCCCGACGCAAGGTCGGGGTCCGGCGGGACCGCCTCCGGGGCGTCCGTCCTCGGGTTCGGGCGCGCCGGGTCAGCAGGGTGGCCCCTCGACCGTGAAACGTCCGGTGATCACCGGAACCGCGGCGCCCAAGCTGATCGATGGTCCGACGAGGAACATCGATCGCCGGGATCTGGTTCAGGAAGAGCTGCCGGATCTCGATGCCATCCACCATCCCGAAGCCACGCCGGCGCCGATACAGCCGATCTCAGCCCTTCCGACGCACGGTGTGGCGGGTGCGCCGCTGCGCGCTTCGGTACAGCTGCGCCGGATCGACCCCTGGGCGGCCTTCAAGGTCTCGGCCGTGCTGTCCGTGGCGTCGTTCTTCGTCTGGATGATCGCGATCGGTGTGTTGTATCTCATCCTCGACGGCATGGGTGTCTGGGATCAGGTCAACAACTCGTTCGGGACCCTGGTGTCGAGCGACACGACGACCGAGTCGTCTTTTGAGATCAGCGCGGGTGGTGTTTTCGGGATCGCAGCGTTGATCGGGGCCGTGAACGTGATTTTGTTCACAGCGTTGGCGACAGTTGGTTCGTTCATTTACAACCTGTCGTCCGATCTCGTCGGCGGACTCGAGGTCACGCTCGCCGATCGCGACTAAACAGGACCTTTGACCAGCCGTTTTGTTGTCTTGGGCCGACGTCGGGTAATCTCTGAAATCGGTTCAAGGGCCTATAGCTCAGGCGGTTAGAGCGCTTCGCTGATAACGAAGAGGTCGGAGGTTCAAGTCCTCCTAGGCCCACTGTGACCATGAGTCCGTACCGCGGACAAACCCGAGAGGGATCGTGATGAAGTTCGTTTTGATCACCACCGCGGCACTGGCACTCGTGGTCGCCGGTTTGCTTGCCGAGTCTCGTCGCAACTTCGAGATCTGGCACGGACTGCCCGAAAGTTAGATCCGGGGCCTTAGCTCAGTTGGTAGAGCGCTGCCTTTGCAAGGCAGATGTCAGGAGTTCGAATCTCCTAGGCTCCACAGAAAGAAATGACCACCTTCCCGATGCCGGGGAGGTGGTCATTTCTTTGTCTCGAAGACGTGCATCCGAGTCGAATTACATTGGTGTGATTGTTTCACGGGAAACATGTCGGCATCGAGGCCGGAGTTGATGAACCCACGGTGGTGCGACAAGAGTGGGAGACATGGAACTACGTGTCTTCGTCGAACCACAGCAGGGTGCCACGTACAGCGATCAGCTCGCCGTGGCGCAGACCGCAGAGGCGGCCGGATACGGCGCCTTCTTCCGGTCCGACCACTACCTCGCGATGAATGTCGAGGGCCGGCCCGGACCGACCGACGCCTGGACCACGCTCGCCGGAATCGCCCGGGAGACGTCGACGATCCGTCTGGGCACGCTGGTCACGTCGGCGACGTTCCGTTACCCGGGCCCGCTGGCGATCACTGTCGCGCAGGTCGACGAGATGTCGGGGGGACGCGTGGAGTTCGGCTACGGCGCGGGCTGGTTCGAGGCCGAGCACAACGCGTACGCCATCCCGTTCCCGTCGCTGGGTCAACGGTTCGATCGGCTGGAGGAGTCGCTGGCAATCATCACCGGCCTGTGGACCACGCCGGTGGGGGAGACGTTCTCGTATAGCGGTCAGCAGTACTCGGTGACCGATTCGCCGGGGCTGCCGAAGCCGGTTCAGAGCCCGACTCCGCCGATCCTGCTCGGCGGTCAGGGCAAGAAGCGGACGCCGGCCCTGGCCGCGCAGTACGCCGGTGAGTTCAACATCCCGTTCGTCTCGGTGGACACCGCCGGGGAGGCCTTCGGACGGGTCCGGCAGGCGTGCACCGACCGCGGCCGGTCACCGGACGATCTGGTGTATTCGGCGGCGCTGGTGGTGTGTGCAGGTGCCGATGACGCCGAGGTCGCCCGGCGGGCATCGAAGATCGGCCGGGATGTCGATGATCTCAAGGCGGGCGGACTCGCCGGATCTCCGGATGAGATCGTCGACAAGATTGGCACCTACGCGGCGATCGGTGCATCGAGGATCTACCTGCAGGTGCTCGACATGGCAGATCTGGCGCACATCGAATTCATCGCCGACAAGGTCATTCCGCAACTCTGACGGACGCCGGTCGGAGGGCCGGATCTCGCACCGATCAGTTTGTTGCGCTGAGCCGGTCTGTATTTCCGACACCGGCTGACGGAAGGCTTGGCGCGATGCGGAAACTGATCTACGGCATGAACCTGACATTGGATGGCTACATCGCCGCGCCCGGCGACGACCTCGGGTGGAGCGAGCCGAGCGACGAGCTGTTTCAGTGGTGGCTCGACCAGGAGCTGGCGATCGGCCTGTTCCTGTACGGGCGCAAGTTGTGGGAGGCCATGAGTTCCCACTGGCCGACCGGCGACCAGCGGCCCGACGCCACCCCGGCGGAGATCGAGTTCGCCCGGAATTGGCGGGACACACCGAAGGTGGTGTTCTCCTCGACGATCGAGAAGGTCGACTGGAACGCCCGCCTGTTCACCGGCGATGCGGTGGCGGAGATCACCCGGCTCAAGGCGCAGGACGGCGAGCCGATGAGGGTTTGTGGGGCAACGCTCGCCGGGGCGGCCATGCGGGCCGGGCTGATCGACGAGTACACGATCGTGACCCATCCGGTCCTGGTGGGCGGCGGCGCGCCGTTCTTCACCGCGCTGGATAGCAGGGTGAACCTGAACCTGGTGGAGACGCGGACGATTTCCGGCGGGGTGGTTATGGCGAGGTACGAGACGAGGCGCTAGGCGCGTCTTCCTAGCTGCCGGAACCAACGATGTAGAAATAACCGCCCAGGACGAGCACGGTGGCCGCCAGATAGAGGTAGCCCACCCACAGTGCCGCGATGGCAAAGGCGTCGCCCTGCTCACCCGTGCGGCGGATCTGTGACCGCGCAACATGGCCGCACACGATCCCGATGATGAACGTCACGCCGATCACCGACAGGATCACCGCCACGACCGAGAGGGTATTGGTCTTGTTGGCCCGCGAGGTGGGTGCGGGGGTCATTTCTGCTCCGGATTCGTGGTCCTCGACGCGGTCCTCGAGGTAGGCGGCGGAGTAGTCGTCGTAATTGTCATTGCGACGATCTGCCGGGTCGGTCGTCTGTGAGTAGGCGTTGCCGTCTCCGGTGGCGAGGGCACCGATACCGGCGGCCGGGCCGCTCAGCGGGGCCGGTGAGGCGTTCGGCGGTTGCTGCCGCCGCGGAGGCTGCTGTGGGCCGGTCTGCCCTGGTCCCGGCACCGGCCGATAGGGCGAACCGGGCGCGGGTCCCGAACCTGCCACCGGCGGAGCGGGGCGGTTCGGGGCCGACTGATAGCCGGGCGGAGGTCCTGGGCGAACAGCCTGCGTGGCAGGCCCCGTGCCGGGACGCGGGGTCTGCCGATAGCCGGCGGGCGGGGCACCCTGAGGTCCTCGCTGCTCCCATGCGGGCACGGGCGCACTGCGCCGCCGGTCTGGGTTCCCGTTCTCAACACTCACGGATGCCACGGTACCCGTCTGCCCGATTTCAGCTTCCGGTCTGGCCGTTGGACGACGGTGATGCGGGCGCGGTAACCGGCGCCTCGTCCTCGGCCACCGGAACATCGGTCAGCCGGG
The DNA here is from genome assembly GCA_003202005.1 of Williamsia faeni. Classification (GTDB taxonomy): domain Bacteria; phylum Actinomycetota; class Actinomycetes; order Mycobacteriales; family Mycobacteriaceae; genus Williamsia; species Williamsia faeni. Next base: position 1,148,685 of record QJJF01000001.1, read on the forward strand.
GTGGAGCGGCCGCAACCGACGGCGGGGCCGGGCGGCGACGACGCGAGATCGCGAAGACGGCGGCACCCGCGGCGACGACACCGACCGCGATGAGGGCGATCTTCAGACGACGACGAGACGGCTTGATCGTCGCGACCTGCTCCGGCAGGGCGTCGGCAAGACCGGTGCGTTGCAGACCCGACACCACGGTCGGATTGCTGATCTGCAGGGGAAAGGCGTCGGCGGCGCGGTGACGGTATTCGTCGGTCAGCCGACGGGCGTCCGCGGCGAGTTCGACTTCCTTCGTATACGCCTGGCCACCAATCTTTTTCGCACCGGACCAGGCGGCTGCACCGGTGCTGCGGGTGGCGTTGCCCGCAGTGTTGATGGTCTTGCGGATGCCGACACCACTGAGTCCGAGTGATCCCCGGGTGACGTTCGACAGGCCTGCCAGGCTCTGCTGTGTACCCAGCCGAAGGCGCTGACCAGAGGTCAGTGCGATCGCCCTGTCACGTACTGCTTTCAGATCGGATTCGAGTGTGCTCATGAAACCTCCTCGGGTGAAACCAGCGCGATTGGGTCCACCCTAGTGCCTATCCGTCAGAGGATCTGGGCGGTTGCGTCCGTCGCCGGAAGGTCGAAGTGGCACCATGGTGGGCGTGACCACAGCATTGAAAACCGCAACCGCGACCCTGCACACCAATAACGGTGACATCAAGATCGCCCTGTTCGGTAACCACGCACCCAAGACGGTTGCGAACTTCACCGGCCTGGCAGATGGCTCCAAGGACTACTCGACGGCCAACGCGTCGGGTGGAGACAGCGGACCGTTCTACGACGGCGCCGTCTTCCACCGGATCATCTCCGGCTTCATGCTCCAGGGCGGTGACCCGACCGGAACCGGCACGGGTGGCCCCGGCTACCAGTTCGAGGACGAGTTCCACCCGGAGCTCACCTTCAACCAGCCGTACCTGCTGGCGATGGCCAACGCCGGACCGGGCACCAACGGTTCGCAGTTCTTCATCACCGTCGGCCCGACCCCGCACCTGAACCGCAAGCACACCATCTTCGGTGTCGTCGAGGACGAAGAGTCGAAGAAGGTTGTCGATGCGATCGGCGCCGTCGCCACCGATCGTCGGGATCGGCCGCTCGAGGATGTTGTCATCGAGCGGATCTCCATTTCCTGACCTCTTGTGACATTCCAGCCCCCGTCCTCCCCATCGCCGTCGCCACCGACACAGGTATGTGTGCGGCACCCCGATCGGCCGACGGGACTGGCGTGTAGCCGGTGCGGGCGTCCGGCCTGCCCCGATTGTCTGACCCCGGCCGCAGTCGGCCAACATTGCGTCGACTGCGTCCGGGCTTCCGGCCGGCAGGTTCCGACGGCCCGCACCATCGGTGCCAAGACCGCCTGGGCCACCTACGCACTCATCGCGATCAACAGCGCGCTGTTCCTGATCGTTGCGGCCCAGGCGCGCAGCATCACCGAGGTGCGTTCGTCCGAGGTGTTCGTCGACGGAGCCCTGTGGGGTCCGTTCATGGCCTCCGGCGAGTACTGGCGCCTGTTGACCGCCGGATTCCTGCACTTCTCGTTGATCCATGTCGGGGTCAACATGTTCTCGCTGTACATCCTGGGTCGCGACGTCGAGCTGACCTTGGGCACCGCCCGCTTCCTGGGGATCTACCTGACATCTCTGCTCGGCGGCAGTGCCATGGTGATGCTGCTCGGCGACCCGCTGGCAATCAACGCCGGTGCCTCGGGGGCGATCTTCGGTCTGATGGGCGCCACGCTGATCGTGGTGCTCAAAGCCAAGATCCCGGCATCTGGTGTGTACGGCATCATCGGATTGAACGTCGTGCTCTCGTTCACGATCCCGGGCATCTCACTGTGGGCGCACCTCGGCGGTCTCGCGTTCGGCGCCGCAGCGGCCGCCGGCATCGTCGACGGCCCGCAGTTGCTGCCCGCCGATGCGCGCAATCCACGCAATGCGACCGCCGTCGGGTTCCTGGCGATGGGCGTGCTGATCGCGGTGGCACTGGCCATCGGCATCGTCAAAGCCATGACACTGACCTTCTGACCGGAGGCCCTGGCCCGGCAGGTCTAGCTGCGCTCTTCGACCGTCAGGCCGGCCGTCCGCAGCGCATCAGCCACATCAAGCGGGCTGGTGCCCAGATCCCAGCGTCCGTAGATGACCAGACGTTCCCCATCGTGGCCGCGCTCGTCGTCCAGATCGAACTCCAGATGCGGTACCCGGCGCCCGAATCGGGGATAGGTGATCAGCTGTGCCCGGCGGACGTCGTCGAAGGAGTAGCTGCACGTGCCGCGAAAAAAGGTGCGGATGTGGATCCGCCGACCTTCGACGGCCAGTTTCGGTCGGACCCACAAACTCAGTCCACCGATCACCAGTAGCAGCACCGCGGCGATGAGCATCAGGAACATCCCCGCCGGATCCGTGCTCGACAGCAGTCCGGCACCGCCGAGGAATAGACCGCCGAGCACCATCAGGATGCCCATCGGGGTCGGCGAGGCCCATTCCAGGCGTGCGTTCATAGAGTTATCCACAGGCCTTATCCACATTGAGGATGAATTACACACATGTTGTTCCACAGCTGTGAATCACTGAAAAAGCAGCTCAGCGTCCCATCACTCCACAGGGGTTATCCACAATGGGGATGAATTACACACATGTTGTTCCACAGCTGTGGATCAAAATCGGTGCTGGTCAACGCCACTTCATCGTCATCAGGAGGCCGGCGACCATGAAGCCGAATCCGATCAGGAAGTTCCAGGCGCCGAGCTCGTACATCCAGTTGAGGGCCTTGCCCGGGGCACCGAGAGATTCGGGCGTGGCGACAAGGTAGAAAACGATCAACCAGGCCAGGCCGATGAGCATCAGGCCGAGCATCACCGAGACGAAGAGCGTGCCGGACGGACCGGCCTTCACCTTCACCGGTGTGCGGCTGGCAGGGTTGATCGTGTAGTCGGTCTTCTTGCGGACCTTTGACTTGGGCATGACTTCCTCGGTTCGCGGTCTCTAACGTTTCCCTATAACCTAACCCACCCGTCGCCGGTGCCACAGTTTCGTGGTTACCGGAAAGTGGCGTGAGCTCGCCGAATCGACCCAGGTAGCCTGACGACGTGAACTCCGGCGCTCCTGTGCAGATCCTGGTTGTCGACAACTACGACAGCTTCGTCTACAACCTTGTCCAATATCTCGGACAGCTCGGTGTGCATGCCCAGGTCTGGCGCAACGACGATGCGCGGCTCGATGATCCCGCGGCCGCAGTCGCGCAGTTCGACGGCGTCTTGCTCTCGCCCGGTCCCGGCACCCCGCAACGTGCCGGCGCGACCATGCCGCTGGTGGGTGCCGCCGCCGCTGCCCGTACCCCGTTGCTCGGTGTCTGCCTGGGCCATCAGGCCATCGGCGCTGCCTTCGGCGCCACCGTCGACCGCGCACCCGAACTCCTGCACGGCAAGACCTCACTGGTGAACCACAACAACGAAGGTGTACTGGCCGGTCTGCCGAATCCGTTCACCGCCACCAGGTATCACTCGCTCACGGTGCTGCCGGAGACCATTCCCGACGAGCTCATCGTCACCGCCCGCACCGACACCGGGATCGTGATGGCGATGCGCCACCGAGAACTCCCGATCCACGGGGTGCAGTTCCATCCGGAGAGCGTTCTCACCCAGGGTGGTCACCGGATGCTCGCCAACTGGCTGACGGTCTGCGGGATGGCGGTGCCGGACGGTCAGGTCAGCACCCTCGAAGCACAGGTCGCAGCGGCCCTCGGCTGAGCGACCTCAGCGAACCGGGGCTCAGATCCGTGAGCGCCGGCTCGTCTGGATGGCCTGCCGTGACATGGCCGCCGAAGCGTTGACGATCCGGTCGCCGAAGCGATCGAGCACGTACGCCTGGGTGGCGGCCAGATGTCCCCGGGCCAGGCGCTCGGCTTCCTCGGCTCGCCCGGCCGCGATCTCTTCGACGATCCGGCGGTGAGCGCAGACGGCTTCCGTCGCTTCGACGTCGGACGGGTACTCGCCGTGCCTCGCGCTGTGGTCGGCCCAGGCCTCCTCTTGAGCGGACCACAACGCGACATAGCTTCCCACCACGTACCGGATGGTCGCATTGGGCGTGAAGGACACGATGAGATCGTGGAAACTCCTCGCGGAATGGGTGAACGCCGATCCGTTCGAGAGGAGTTCTGCCGACTCGTGGACAGCATTCTCCAGGGCCGGAACGACCACATCCGCACGGTCTTCACGCTTCGCGCATTCGGCGGCGCACATCGGTTCGAGCATCTGCAGGCCGACCGATAGGTCAGTGAGGGTGACTCGCGCCGCCTGCAGGGAGAGCCCGAGGTGATACGCCGCCGACATCTCGTCGGGCCGGTGAACCTCGGCTCCACCGACGTTGCCGCGGCGGACCGTGACCAGACCCTCGGTCTCCAGGATCCGCAGGGCCTCCCGGATCGATGGATAACTGACACCGAAGTCTCTGACCAGCTGTTCCTGCGTGGGCAGCTGGTAGTCCTCGTTCTCCAGGATCTGGTCGCGAATTTCTGCGGCGACGGTTTCTGCGATCCGGCGCTGCGGGACCCGGCCGTTTCTGAGGACGGTCATACGGACCGCATCTGGTACATGTTCAAGACCCTATTCGATATTGAGGCCGACCATACAAGTATTTCAATCCTTGTAAGGATTGCCTGGAACATGGACCGTTGCGGCTTGAACGATCCTCTGACGTGCGGCCACGATGAACGGACCTGCGAACCCGGTCCCAGCCGCTATAGCGGCAGTTCGACCTCGGCGGTGCAGGTCACCAGGGTGGTGCCGTCCTGACTGGTGAGCTTGAGTTTGATCTGAACGAGCGGCACGCCCCATTCGGACTCGACCTTCTTGTCGACGACTTCGGCATCGAAGTAGGTGACGTCACCCTCGAAGGCGGGCCCGCGGAAATCGGCTTTGGTGTGCCGGACCATACCGTCGTGGCCGGCCCAGTTCGCGAGATAGTCGGTGCACCAGGCACCCATCGTCGCGCCATAGCCGTAGGCGCGGGCCATACCGACCTCACCGGCCTTGTCGGCGTCGATGTGGCCGCGCGAGGGACCGACATACAACCCGTCACGCTTGCGCGGATCGATCTTGGCGCCCTCTTCGTCATACCCGAACCCATCGGTCCAACCCGGGTCCTGGTAGATCCAGGGATCGTCGACACCTTCGGGCGCAACCCATTCGGATGTGCCCCAGATGTTGAAGACGAACGCCCGATACTCGGTGGTGAACGAGGCGATGCTGTGCGGGCCGATCACCCGGCGGTGGAGCTTGTCACCGATGTTGACCTCATCGAAATGTGGTGAGATACCGAGTCGATTGGACATAAGCCACTGATGTCGCAGCTCTTCGACTTCGATCAGTTCGTCATTGGTCCACTTCTTGAGGGAGTCGACCTGGTTGTCGTACATGCCGCGCTTGGTGGCCTCGGCCGACAGATAGCGGATGGCGGTGGAACGCTCCTTGGCGACCAGCGAGCCATGCTGGTTGGTGTGGACGGTATCGCCGTGGGAGAACATCGTCGGTCCGGCGAACTTCGTGTCGGTGACTTTGTAGCCGTGAAAGCGTCTCTCTTGGAACAACTTGTCACCTGGCCGAACCGGTGTCCCGTAGAACCACCACTCTTCGCCGCCGAAGATCAGGTGACTTTCGGGAATGTATCCGACGCAGGCCGGTTGTGCACCATGACCGAAATCCAGACCCACTGCGATGGACTGTGGTGCGACGAGTCCGCCGAACTTGCTGTTGCGAGCGAACTCCTGGTCCCAGTGCAGGGGATTGGGATTGTCCATTGCCATCACCCATCGGCGGATGTCGGAGGTGCTGCAGGGATCCCAGAGTTGGCCGCCACCAACCAGTTCGCCGACGCGATGGTCGACGTCGGTCAGGTCGAGCTGGACAGTTTCAGGTTCGGTTTCACTGGTGGTCATGTGCGCTCCTTGTTCAGCGGATGGGCGTCATTGATAGACGAATCTTGGTCTTGTTCTTTCGGATGGCTGCTCACCAATGGTTTGACAACTTCAACCGACGCGAGCGTCGCGCTCGGTGGCAATCGCGAAACTCTTGGTGATGTGATCCTTGTGGGCAGAGGGAACGGGCGGAAGAATCCATGGATTGTCAGTCGCGCGGATTGCATCGATCTGTTCGCCGATCTCGTCGATCGTCCATGAGGGCTGGTACACGCCCGGGGTCTCTGCGATGAATGCCCGGGCCACCCGGCCGGCGATCGATACGAGCATTTCCCCTGTGATCGAACAGGATTCGTGCGCGAGCCACCCCACCGCAGGCGCCGCCAGTTCCGGGCCCATGGGTGGGTAGGCGGACGTGTCGATACCTTCGGCCAACCTGGTCACGGCCGCGGGAACGATGACGTTGGATGTGACGCCGTACTCGGCGCCCTCGAGGGCCGCCACATTGGAGAGCCCGATCACGCCCGCCTTCGAGGCGGCGTAGTTGGCGACCCGGTGATTGCCGTAGATGCCGCCAATGGACGAAGTCAGCACGACCCGGCCGTAACCGGCTTCGCACATCAGCGGAAATGCGGGCCGAACCACATGGAACGCGCCCCGGAGATGGACGTCGAGAACCGCGTCGAAGTCCTCGTACGTCATCTCCCTCAACGACCCATAGCGGCTATTGCCGGCATTGTGGATGAGGATGTCAAGGCGGCCGTAGCGATCGAGAGCGGTGTCGATGATCGCCTGGCCACCTTCGGCAGTTGCGACGGACTCGGTGCAGGCGACCGCATCGCCGCCGGCGGCCTTGATCTCTCGTACCACCTCTTCCGCGGGGCCCCGGTCGGCGGTTTCACCGTTGATGGCAACGCCCGCATCGTTGACGACGACCCTTGCACCCTTCGATGCCAGGAGCAGGGCGTAGGCACGCCCCAAACCCCTTCCTGCCCCGGTGATCACGGCGACGCGATCATCGAATCTGAGTTCAGGCATCACTTGTCGAGCACCAGACCTTCCAGCTCGCCGGTGTCGCGCCAGGCCTGGAGCAGGTCGGACAGTTCATAGAATCCACCCCAGAAGGGCTCACCGAGGAACGACCGACCGTTCGGTTCGCCTTCGCTGTTGTAGTAGCCGGGCGTGCATTCGGACACGAAAGTGCTGTTGTCGACGGTGTTCTCCCGGATTGTCGAAATCCAGCCCTCTTCCGCTTCCGACGTCGGCTCGACGAACGTGGCCCCGCGTTCCTGCGCCGCCTTGATGATGTACGCGATGTGGTCCGCTTGCTGTTCGAACATCAGTGTTGTCGATGCAGTGACACCGCCCTGGATGAACCCGGTGGCGAAGTGGTTGGGGAAACCGTGCGCCATGATGCCATGCAAGGTACGAAAACCTTTGCCCCAGTGGTCGTATAGCGATGTACCTTCGCGACCGGCGAAGGGTTTGATGTCGAACTGGCGGTCGAGGGCGGTGGTGATCTCGAAGCCGCTGGCGAACACGATGCAGTCGAACTCGTGCTCGACGCCGCCGACGATGATGCCCTTCTCGGTGATGCGTTCGACGCCCTTTGTTTCCGATACGTCGACAAGCGTGACGTTGTCCCGGTTGAAGGTCGGCAGGTAGTCGTCGTTGAAGACCGGACGCTTACACATGTTGCGGTAGTAGGCCTTCAGGGTTTCCGCGGTCTCCGGGTCCTCGACGACCGCCTCGACGCGTTGGCGGAGGCGCTCCATCGCCCGATAGTCCTCGTCCTCCTTGAGCTCCATGAACCTCGCCGGATCGGCCAGCTCTGCCCAGGCACCTCTTTCCTCGATCTTTGCGGCCATGTTGCGGGCCACCTCGGTCCAGCCGTCGCAGATGAGATCGGGTTCGCCGGGGGAGTAGAACGAGAACGCGGCATTGTGGAAGTTGCGCTGCCTCGCAGCGCGCCAGCCCGGTTCGAGGCTCTTGACCCATTCGGGATCGGTCGTGGAATTGGCCCGCTCGAAGATGTACGACGGTGTCCGCTGGAAGACGGTCAGATGCTTCGCGCCTTTGGCCAGATGTGGGATCGCCTGGATCCCGCTCGATCCGGTGCCGATGACAGCGATCCTCTTGTCGGAGATCTTGTCGAGCCCGCCGTGCAGATCTCCGCCGGTGTAGTCGAAATCCCAACGGGCAGTGTGGAAGGTGTGGCCCTTGAACTCTGTGATCCCCGGGATGCCCGGAAGCTTCGGCCGGTTGTAGGGACCCTGGGCCATGACCACGAAGCGGGCACGGATCTCGTCGCCCCGGTTGGTGCGGATTTGCCAGCGGTTGATGTCCTCATCCCATTGCAGCGACTGGATCAGGGTGTGGAAGATGGCGTTGTCGTAGAGACCGAAATGCTTTCCGATGCGCTGGGCGTGTTCGAAACACTCGTCGCCGTGGGAGAACTTCTCCTTCGGCATGTAGCCGGTCTCTTCGAGCAGCGGAAGGTAGCAGTACGAATCCGAGTCGATCTGAATGCCGGGGTAGCGGTTCCAATACCAAACACCACCGAAGTCGCCGCCCAGTTCGATCATCCGAAAGTCGGTGACGCCGGCCTGCTGCAGTCGCTGCGCGGCAATGAGTCCACAGAAACCACCTCCGAGAATCACAACCTCGATGTCGGCAGTGATCGGTTCGCGGGGCTCGACCGGCATATGGGGGTCACCCTCATAGAACTGGGCGAAGTCGTTGTCGGCCTCCAGGTACTGCTGCTGTCCGTCGGGCCGGATGCGCTTGTCGCGCTCGAGCAGGTACTTCTCGCGAAGAGCTCGCTTGTCGACGTCGGGCGTCTGGGTGGGTGCACAGTTCTGCATGGTGAGTCCTTTGGGGTCAGTGGTGGCGAAGTCTTGAAGTCGGGATGAGGTGTCGGTCAGCCGAGGTCTGTCGGCGCACCGGTACCCATGTACATCGCAAGGTTGTGGTGCAGATTCACGATGCTGCGCTCGCGATACGGATTCGGCTTGGGACCGGTGAAACCGCGTGCCTTCATGCCTTTCTGGACCGCAGACATGTTGTAGAAGTCTTGTGGCAGAACCGTTCTCCACGCCGCGTCATCTGCGGGGGTGTATTCCCATGTGGTCTCGGGCTCCTCGCCTTCCGGGAAGAGCTCGTAAACGGCGGCTTCGAAGATGCATTTGTCGGGGTCGTCGCCGTAGGGGCGGGCGCTGTAGCAGAGCATGTTGTTCAGCGCGTGTCCGATCTGGAAGTTGGGGAAGATCTGCCAGGCCGTGCCACTCTTGGCGATCACCTCGGGATCCACGGTTGGCCAGATCACGCCGCGGTTGGCATCGTCCTTCATGGCCGAATCGAGCCAGTGCCGCAGCACTTCTCCCGGCGGAGTCCCTTCGGGCAGTTCGTCGACCAGACGTGCGGCGGCGTCGACCAGCGTCCGGGTGGTGTTGGTATTCGCATTCTCCCACGTGAAGTTCTGCAACTCGGTGGTCGCGATCCGCACATCGGGACCGTCGGCGACGCGCAACTTCGCCTGATTTTCTTCCATACCCTTGGGTGCGTCATAACCGATGTTGCTGTGCCTGCCCTGGTATCGGGACCACCCGAGGAAACTGCCGAACTCCCGAAACTCGGGGTGTGTGTACGGCACGTGGTAGGTCTCCATGAATGCTTCGAGAGCGACCTTCCAATTACAGTCGAAGACAAGCCATTTGCGCCACCGATAGCGCATGTTCTCGAGCTGGAACGGATCGAGGAGGCTCGCTGCGGGTTCGAGGTAACTCCGCAGCGGCTCGCAGTCGGGGTCCATGTTGATCCACACCCAGCCACCCCAGGTGTCGACCTGGACCGGCGTCAGTCGAGTCTTGTTCTCGGTCAAACCGGTTGGCCAGTCGGCCTTTTCGGCCGCCCAGGTGTTCTTGCCCTCGAGGTCGTAGGTCCATCCGTGGAATCCACAGACAAAGCTCCGGCAATTGCCACGGGCTTCATGTTCGCCGGGGGGTGTGTCGACCAGTCGCCGACCCCGGTGTGAGCAGACGTTGTGGTACGCGCTGATGCTGTCGGGTCCGGTGCGGGTGATGATGATCGAGTCATCAAGAATGTCGTAGGTGAGATAGTCGCCGACTTTGGCGATCTCTTCTACCCGGCCAACCTGTTGCCACACCTTGGACCACAGCAATTCGCCTTCGGCTCGGGCATAGTCTTTCGAGATATACGCGTCGACGCCGATGGTGAGCGGGGTCGTAGCCGGCTCTCCTGTCGCATCAGGTGGTTTGTGGGCGCTTTCGACGGTGCTGGTCATGGTAGTTCTCCCATGTGAAAAATGTTGCTCCAGTGGGTGATCAAGGCGCGGAACAGATTTGATGCCGAGGATTCGATGGTGGCGTGAGCATCTTCGGGTCACACACAAGGCGTGACCCGAAGAGCCTCGCCCTACTACGCGCCCAACCGAATCTCGCCCTCGTCGAAGTGACTGAGAAGATCATCGTCGAGTTCGACCCCGAACGAGCGCAGCGCCATTGCAACCATCGCGTAGGTTCCGACAGTGAAGACGACGTCCATGAATTGCTTGTCATCGAACTCTGTGGAGAGCACTTTCCAGGTGCCATCCGTGATGATGCCGTTGTTGAGCAGCTCATCGGTCGCATCGAGGAGTGCGGATTCGAACGGTGACCACCCGGTTGCTGCGGATCCGAGCGCGATGTCGTCGATCTCTGAATCAGTGACTCCGGCCGAACGCGCCAGGAGAACATGCTGCGCATACTCATACGCGCAGTTCCTCCGATTCGCGACCCGCAGGATCATGATCTCCCTATGCCGGATCGACAACGATGAACCGGCGAGCAGGTGTTGATTGAAGGTGATGAACGGCTTGGCCAGACCCGGGTATCGAGCCAGAGTGCCGAGTAGGTTGGCACCCTTGGGTCGGTCGTCGCTGTCGCTGGCCACCGACGAACGGAAGCCGGCGAAGAAGTCGGTGATCTCGGTGGACCATTCGTCGACGGGTAGCGGTGGAATTCGTGACATGTCCTACCCTCCTAGGTGTTGCGTCCGCCGTTGACGCCGACCAGTTGTCCGGTGATGTAGCCCGCTTCGTCACTGGCCAAGAAGGAACACGCCGCGGCGATGTCCTCCGGAGTTCCGGCCCGACCCACCGGTGTCCGCTCGATCTGCTGCTCCACAGATATCAGTCCCTGACTCTCGTGGTCCCGCATCATCGGAGTATCGATGAAGCCCGGTGGGATCGCGTTGACGGTTATCCCATACTTTGCGAACTCGAGCGCCAGCACCTTGGTCAGTCCGTTCACGGCTGACTTCGACGACACGTAAGCCGCCATTTGCGCCACACCACCATGCGTGCTCGACGAAGAGATGTTCACGATCCGGCCCCACCCGGCTTCGATCATGTGTGGAATGACGGCCTGGCAGCAGTCGAAGGTTCCGGTGAGATTGATCGCGTGCACCAGCTCCCACAAGTCCGGGGTCACCTCGAGGGTGGGTCCGGCGACGGTCTTCCCGGCACTGTTGACAAGAATCTGCGGTGCGCCGAGTCGGGTCTTCACCTCGTCGATCCCCGCGTGGATTCCGGCTCGGTCGGTCACGTCGACCTGGACGCCGATTGCGCTTCCGCCGTCGGCCGTTATCTGTTCTGCAGCAGCTTTCGCGGATGCGCCGTCGCGATCAAAGAATGCGACAGCGTTACCGTCCGCGGCGAGACGACGCCCGATGGCGAGTCCGATGCCTGAACCGCCGCCCGTGACGACGGCAACCCGCGGGCTCATTTCGTGCCTCGGGCCGACGTGGACTGGCGGCGGGAACGGGTATCTGTGTGGTCGAACATCAGCGGCTCAGCCATGGCTGGGGTTTCCTCTCGATTGCGGGTTGGGGTGCGTATCGCGTAAAAAACAGTCACTGTCAGCCTTCCGAGGCCCAGGTGGCGTATTCGGAATAGTTGGGCATCTCTTCGGAATTGCCTTTCGGGTCGATCACCACGTGGATCACGCCGGGCCGGCCGCTCGCATATGCACGCTTGATGGCGGGACCGATCTCTTCTTCCTTTTCCACGTACTCGCCATAGCAGCCGAAGCCCTCTGCGACTTTGTCGAGACGGGTGTCTTGGCTCCAGTGACTGCCGGTCTCGCGCGAATCTTGGCCGAAGGTGCGTTTGTAGACGCCCACCTCCAGGCCCCAGGAGTAGTCGACTGCCACGACACAGACCAGCGGAAGGCCTAGGCGAGAGGCGGTTTCGAGTTCGGCGATGTGAAACAGGAATGCGGAATCACCGGTCACGAGCATCACGGGGCGCTTGCCGCCGTCGGCGACCGACGCACCGATCGCGTAGGGAAGACCGGTACCGAGGTGCCCGAAGTTCTGATTCCACATAACGTCGTGCGGCTTGGCCTGTGAATACGTCCAGCCGAAGATCGTGGTCGCACCACCGTCGCGGACCATGATGCCATCAGCGGGGAATGCGCTTGTTGCTTCGACGCACAGACGTGCCGGATGTAAGGGGCTCTGGCCGGATGGAGCGGACTCGGCGAGTTCGGCGATCCGGGCGGCTTCGTCGGAGATCCACTGTGTCAGTTCTTTTGTGGGTTTCCGCGGGGTGTCTTGGAGTGCATCGACGAGCTGCGGGACGATCGCCCGAAGGTCACCGACCAGCGGGACATCGATCGGTCGGTTGACTCCGATTGCGGTCGGATCCTGTTCGACGAGAACCCATTTACGGTCGGCGTTATTCGCGGCCCAGTGCCGCCCGAGGCCGAAATGTACAGGCTCGCCGAGTTCGGTGCCGAGAGCCACGCACAGATCTGACCGGACAACGGCTTCGACCGAGGAGGGCGAGAACCCGTAAGGAAAGGTGCGGTCTTCAAGGCCCTCGATAAACGATGTGCCGCCGGAGGTTTGGATGACAGGACAAGCCATCAGGTCGGCAAGTGCGCGCACCGTGGCGGCCGCCCGAGCGGTGTGTACCCCATGGCCCACCAGCAGAACGGGGTTGTCAGCGGCACGGATCAGTTCCGCGGCCCTGGCGACCCCCTCGGCACTTGCCGCCTGGCCGACGATGCGGTAACTCTCGGGCGGGAGAGGTGCGGGAACATCCAGCTCTTCGAGAATCACGTTCGATGGGTACTCGATGTATACCGGACCTGGTGTACCGGAGACCGCTTTGCGTAGGGCCTCGCGGAAAATTTCGTCGGTCTGGTCGGCGTATTCGATGCTCGCGGCGTACTTGACGGAAGCTTCGACCAACGCAGTTTGCTGGACGAACTGGATGCGGCCGCGACGAACACGTTGCTCGGTGATCCGGGCACGCTGTCCGCCGATGAAGACAACCGGCGAGTTCTCGACCTTCGCGCACATCATCGCGCCGGCCAGATTGGCGATGCCGGGGCCAAGAGTCCCGATGCACACCGCGGGCCGGCCGGTCATGCGCGACACGGCCTCGGCCATGAAACCGGCCGACTCTTCGTGGTGTGGCGCGACGACTTGCCATCCACGTTCTTCGGCGAGATGGAACATGTGGACGAAGTTGGGGTCCGGGATACCGAACAGTGTCCGGATGCCTTCGGCTTCGAGAAGATCGAGGATTCGTTCGTACACCTTCACTGACATGGTAATTCCTTCATGTATCGACTTCTGGACCAGTTCCTTTGACATCCGGCGGTCAGCGAGTGATGGCAGCGCGGAACGACTCGTCCTTGAGGAACAGGGAAGTGTTGTCGGCGCCGAGGTGGTTCCACTTGAGATTCAGTCCACCGTCGACGAGCAGGGTCTGACCGGTGACGTAGGAAGACAGATCGGAGAGTAGGAACAGCGCTGCGCCGGCCTGCTCCTCCGGCCGAGCTTGGCGTCCGACGGTAATTGCGCGCCGGTCGCGATCGATGTCTTCGTCGACGTACGTGCCGGATGCCGGGGTTTCCGTGACACCAGGTGCGATGGCGTTGACCCGGATTCCATCAAGCGCGAGTTCCACCGCCATCGTGCGTGTGGCGGCGACGATGCCGGCCTTGGCAGTGCCGTAAGCGATATGAAAGGGCGCAGTGTTCATCCCGCTGATCGACGAGGTCGAGACGATTGAACCGGGCAGTCCCTGGGTCCGGAGCTCGGCAGCGACCGCCTGGCTCATGAAGAACATCGTTTCGAGGTTCTTGGCGAACAGCTCGCGCCAGGTCTCCCGGGTGACCCGCGTGGCGGGCATCCACGTTTCCGGGGCGGCACCACCGGCGACGTTCACGAGACCGTACAGGCGGCCCTCCGTGGTGGCCACCTGGTCCATCACGACTGCGATGCCGTCGTCCGTGCCGATGTCAGACGACACCGGAACTACCGAAAGGCCTTCGGCCACCATGGGCTCGATGTAGGTATCGAGCTTCTCCTTGGATCGGCTCACGGCGATGACCGTGGCGCCGGCGCGGGCAACCGTACGGGTGACTGCGGTGCCGATTCCGCCGCCGGCCGCGCCGGCAACGATGACGATTCGGCCGGTCAGGTCGATCATGTTCTCGCTAATGGTCGGTCTCACTTTCCCAGGGGGCACAGTTCTGCGTTCACTTGCGCTTGGCAGACAGTGCCTCTTTGCGATCCTGCGAACTCGCGGTGTGCGGTCCGCTGTTGCGTAATTCCGTTGCCACACAGGGCAATAGAAATGGCAGTTGGGGAACTGGCGTTCGAAATCAGGACGACGCGACCCGGAGTGTCCGTGTCTTGTCGACCGGTCGTGTATTCCGATGCGACGTTTCGACCGTATGTCAATCCTCACAAGGATTGCAAGGGTTGCTAATTTGCTTCCGATATGTGCAGAATGCATGTGATGGCGATCACCAAGCGAGATCTGACCGGGTTCCGTCACACGATAGGTGCGGTATCTCGGGCACTCCGGTTTCGCCTCGTTTTAGATGGTGCGGCTGGAGCCGGCCGTCTGAGTACGCCTGCTACATAACATCTTTAGGAGCGCCCAAGGACGATTTCGGCCTATTCACCCGGCGTTGAATGCGGCGCCGGTGGCCATCGGATAGACGGAACCGAGCTTGAGCTGGGCAACTCGACGCGGAATGCGCGGAGCGGGTTGTCTGTGAGGTATTGCGCTCATCCATCAAACGTCCGCCGACCCATTGTCGTGGACCGGGGAGCGCAGATACCTCGGCTGTTGGTGTCGAACCAGAATCGGTGTACGGGAACGTACTCGATCTGTCGCGCCACAGTGATCTACCTGGATAGGCACTCGGCCGCTCCGTGTGGGCGCGAGTGTGATTGCGGAGCGGGTCTGGATTGGTGCGAGCACATCGCAACCTGCCGACCGAAATGCAGACGATGGGAGAAAAAGTGAAGGTAGCGAAGGTAAATGGACGCGCAGTCGTGTTGGCGCGGACGTTCGCCGCGCTCGGCGCGGTGTCACTGATGGTCGGTGCGTGCGGAGGACCAGCCGGAACGAGCGCAGAGTCCGGTGGAACGCCCCAGCAGGGCGGTGAAATCGTCATGGCGATCAACACCGAGGGCAAAACCATGGACCCCGCCTGGTGCGCGACGATGGCGCCGGACCGGTGCGCGCCAGTATTCGGAACACTGCTCCAATATGACTCTGAGACAGACAAATTCGTTCCTTCGATGGCAGAGTCCTTCGAATCTCAAGACGGACAGAATTGGACGCTGAAGCTTCGTGAAGGCGTGACTTTCACCGACGGCACGCCGTTCGACGCTGAAGCCGTCGCGTTCAACTGGGCGCGGCTGAAGGATCCGGCAACATTGTCCGCCGCCGCTCCCTATCTCGCCCCACTCACGTGGCGGGTAGTGGATCCACAAACACTCGAGGTGACGTCCGAACACCCGAACTTCAACCTCCCCGCGGCTCTGACAGCCCCGTTGGGAATGATTGCCTCACCGACCGCGATCACCGAGAAAGGCGCGGACTTCGGGAACCAGCCGATCGGTGCCGGTCCGTTCGTCTTGGACAACTGGACCCGCAACGCACAGGCGAAATTCACTGCAAATCCCAACTATTGGGGCGACGGTCCGTACATCGACAGCTTCGTGCTCAAGGTCGTCTCGGCTGACGATCAACGTATGAATACACTGCGTGCCGGCGAAGTCAACGTCGCCTGGTCACTGCAGTCAAAGGATGCGGCGGCGGCGAAAGCGGAAGGTTTCACGGTTCACGAGCTCCCACTCGTCGGCGGTACCGGAGTGAACTTCAACCTGTCCGATCCCATCATGCAAGACGAGCAGTTGCATACGGCACTGTTGCACGCGATCGACAGCAAACAAATAGTGGCTGCCGTGTATCCGGCCGATACCCCCGCGGATGCATTTCTGTTCAGCGACAGCCCTTTTCGAGATGATGCCCTGGGTGTCTATCCCGCAGCGAACGTCGCCGAGGCGCAGAAGTTGTTCGATGCATACCTGAAGAAGTCCGGGAAGTCCGACCTGACGATCACGCTCAGCACGTACGCCGGCATCCCCGACCTTGATCTGGTCAGCCAGCTGTTGCAGTCGCAACTTCAGGAAATCCACGGTCTCACCGTCAATATCGATGCGATGGATTTTGCCACTTTGGAAGGTAAGCGACAGGCCGGAACATTCGAGATGGCGTTGGGTGCTCAGCTCTCCCAGGACATAGACATGATGTATGACGTCTTCCACACCGGTGGTTCCAAGAACATCACCAAGTACTCGAACCCGGATGTCGACAAAGCACTTGAAACCACCAGGGTCTCTCAGGATCCAGACGAGGTCTCCAAAGCATATGCACAGGTCAACGGCGCGGTGTCGAAAGACGGTCCGATGCGGACCTTCCGTTACCAACACGGATATATCTTCACCTCACCAAAGGTCCACGACCTGACCGTCGTTGGGTCGACAGCTGGTGCGGGCGTGCGACTCGACCGCGCCTGGATCGCGCAGTAGCGGCGATTTCGGCCAGGTAGGGGAGCACATCATGCGTGGACAAGTACGTCGTTGGATAGTGCCGGTAGGGAGCTTCCTGATCCTCATCGCGCTCGTCACCATTGCGGTATTCCTACTGCTGGAACTGATCCCCGGTGATCCGGTGGACGGGTTGGTGCCCTCGGGGGCCAGTGAGGAGATGCGGCAGCACGCTCGAGTGCTGTACGGACTCGACCAACCACTGTACGAGCGTTACCTCACTTGGGTGGGCGGCATCATGCACGGGGACTTCGGGCGCTCGTACACCACCGGGATGCCGGTGTTGACCGCGGTGGGCGAAAGAACCCCGGTGTCATTGGAACTGGCAGCCCTCGCCATGGTTGTCGCGTTGGTGATCTCGATCCCGGTGGCGGTGTGGTCGGCTTACCGGCCGCAGGGTGTCATCGATCGCATCGCGACGGCGCTGACGTCCGCGACACTTGCGGTCCCATCGTTTGTACTGGGGATTCTGCTGGTGTATGTCTTCGCGGTGAAGATGCATGTGCTCCCTGTCCTGGGGTGGGTGGCGTTTGCCGAGGACCCGGTACAGCATTTCCAATACCTGATTCTGCCGGTGCTGACCCTGGCTGCCGGCGAATGTGTGCTGTTCACACGCCTTCTCAAAGGTGACATGCTGGCGACCCTGCAACAGGACCATGTCATGTCGGCGCGGGCCCGGGGTCTGCCCACGCGGCGGATTCTCATCAGGCACTCGCTGAAGCAGTCGTCCTTCTCGTTGGTCACGGTGTCCGGAGTTGTGATCGGTCGACTCATCGGCGGCACCGTGATCGTCGAGTCGATCTTCGCGATCCCAGGCCTGGGCACGCTTGTCGTCACCTCGATCCAGTCCCGCGACTTCATCGTCGTCCAAGCCATAGTGCTGTTGAGTGCCCTGCTGTACCTGGTGCTCAACGGCCTCGTCGATGTCACCTATCCGTGGCTCGACCCCCGAGTGAGAAAGGTGCGCACGTCGTGACCGAAACTATCGGGCAGAATTTGAGCGCAGTGGCGCCTATGGCGGTGCCCGCGGAACAGGCACCACAACGTCCATCCAAAAGACGTGGCCGCCGGCGTGCGGTCGGTGCGTGCGCGGGTGCGGTCTGGCTGGGTCTGATGATATTTGCGGCGATCACCGCCGATTTGCTGCCGCTGCCGGATCCGGCCAAGATCGGCGACGAGTTCAGCGCGGTGCCGTTCTCCTCCTGGGAGCACGTGCTGGGCACTGATTCGCTCGGACGGGATGTGTTGTCCCGCTGCATATATGGTGCGCGCGTGTCGATGATCGTGGCGATCGGCAGCACACTGATCGCCATGGTGATCGGTGTGACCTGTGGACTGGTCGCCGGCTACTTCCGTGGTCCGGTCGATCGTGCTCTGTCCTTGGTCATAAATTTTCTGCTGTCTTTCCCGGCACTCATCTTTCTGATCGCTCTTGTCGCCGCGATGGGTCCGAGCCTGACGACATTGCTGATCGGTCTGTCCCTGCTCGGAATCCCGAACTTCGCCAGAGTGGCACGGGCGAACACAATTGCATTTGCCGATCGGGAGTTCGTCACCGCTGCAAAGGCTCTCGGCGCCGGACCATTTCGTGTCCTGCGTCGCGAATTGCTCGCCAACGTCATGCTGCCGGTGATGTCCCTCGCTCTGGTGGTCATGGCGACCCTGGTCGTCGCCGAGGGAAGCTTGAGCTTCCTCGGGCTCGGTATCCCGCCACCGACACCGAGTTGGGGTGGCATGCTCGCTGCCGGTCGCGAATCCCTCAGCACAGATCCCCATCTGATGTTCGTGCCCGCGGCGTTCTTTTTCCTCACGGTGTATTCCTTCAATGTCCTTGGCGACTGGGTGCGGGGTCGTATCGGAAGAGAGTCGGCCCTATGAGTATCGAGACAGTGGCCCCGAAGGCCGCAGACAACAGGATGATCGTCGGTACACCCCTGCTCGAGGTCCGGAATCTTCAGGTCTGGTTCGACACTCCGCGCGGCGATGTCCGCGCGGTCGGGGGAGTGGATCTCGACATCGAGGCCGGACGCGCTGTTGGCATCGTGGGGGAGTCCGGATCCGGAAAGTCGGTGCTCTCACGCGCGATCATGAGAATCCTGGCCCGCAATGCGAACGTTCTGCCCGGGAGTGAGATCCGTTTCAATGGAATGGATCTCACCAAGGTCTCACCGAAGAAGAATAAGCACCTATGGGGCGTGGACCTTGCCATGGTGTTCCAGGATCCGATGACGTCGCTGACCCCGGTGTTGACAATTGGTTCGCAGCTGACCGAAACCCTTCGCTACCACCTGCACTTGAGCAGAGCTGCTGCGAAGGAAGAGGCAATCCGACTGCTGGGACTCGTCGGGATCCCGGAGCCGGCGACCCGTTTCGATCAGTATCCGCACAACCTGTCGGGTGGTATGCGCCAGCGTGTGACCATCGCCCTCGCAATATCGTGCTCACCGAAACTGCTGATCGCCGACGAGCCCACAACTGCGCTCGATGTCACCGTTCAACAGCAGATCCTCGACCTCCTCTCCGATCTGCAGAGAAAGTCCGGAATGGGTCTGATGCTCATCACCCACGACCTGGGTGTGGTCGCCGGCCGCACTGACACGGTTGCTGTGATGTACGCGGGGCGGATCGTCGAAAAGGCGCCGACCCCCGAACTTTTCGAACGTATGCGGCACCCGTACACGCGGGCGCTGGTCGACGCGATCCCCAGATTGTCTCATCCGGGTCAGATGGATCTGCCTGCTCTTCCGGGTCGTCCACCGGTGGTGATCGACCCGCCGCCAGGCTGCGCGTTCGCACCGCGTTGTCCATCAGCGCAGCCGAAGTGTCTGGTTCAGACGCCGGTCCTGGAATCGACGCCCGGTACCGATCATTCGGTGGCGTGCTTCTTCCCGCTCGGTACGCCTGCCGGAGATGCTGCGCGTCAGGCGAACGCGGCCGCCGGAACCACCGCGGCCGGAACTGTCTTCTACACAACGGATGTGATCTGAATGGCCGGCAGTGGAACCGCGCACCTGCGCGCTGACGACGATGTGATACTCGGTGTCCGAAACCTCACCGTGGAGTACCGAGGAAAGGGTGACGAACGCGTCTACGCCGTCTCTGACATCAGCTTCGACGCCCGGCGCGGTGAGACCGTGGGTCTGGTCGGCGAGTCCGGCTGCGGCAAATCCAGTGCGGCGAAGTCGATCATGCAGCTCCCGCCACCCACCTCCGGCTCGGTGCAAGTGGAT
The DNA here is from genome assembly GCA_003202005.1 of Williamsia faeni. GTDB lineage: Bacteria > Actinomycetota > Actinomycetes > Mycobacteriales > Mycobacteriaceae > Williamsia > Williamsia faeni. The sequence continues at coordinate 1,168,781 of QJJF01000001.1, forward strand.
GGAGTCGAGATCGTCGGGTTGCGTGGCAGTGAGATGCGCCGGCAACGTAGCAAGCTGCAAATGATCTTCCAGGACCCGATATCCTCGCTAAACCCGTTGAGACGGGTCGAGGATATCGTCGCCGAGGGGCTGCGTATCCAGGGCGATCTGAGCAAGGCAGAGATCATCACACGGACTCGCGCGATGATCGAACGTGTCGGACTCGATCCGGAGACGGCTTCCGACCGTCGCCCACACGAGTTCTCCGGAGGGCAATGCCAGCGCATCTCGATCGCGCGGGCAATGGTGTTGGACCCGGAGCTTGTCATCTGTGACGAACCGGTGTCGGCACTCGATGTCTTGGTTCAAGCCCAGATCATCAACCTCCTCAAGGAGATGAAACAGCGATATCAGCTCACACTGGTGTTCATCGCACACGATCTCGCGGTGGTCAAAAATCTCAGTGACCGCGTTGTTGTGATGTACCTCGGAAAGGTGTGCGAGGTGGCGGCCACCGAGGAGCTGTTCTCATCTCCCGTCCATCCGTACACCCGCGCGTTGATCGACTCGGTGCCCGAACCCGACCCCACTGCGGTGGTTTCCCAGGCGCAACTGGAAGGTGACCTACCTTCGCCGATGAACCCGCCCAGCGGCTGCCGTTTCCGGACGCGTTGTCCGTCGGCCCAGGAGCGTTGTGCGCTCGAAGAACCGGAGATCCGGGAGATTCGGCCCGGACACTTCGCTGCTTGTCATTTCCCGCTTGTCGATGGTCCCGTGGATAAGGTCCTCGTCTAGGACCACTGAGCCCGGCAGAGGCACCACCGTGATCGACGGTGGTGCCTTTGCCGCGTCAGGACGGGTCAGATGATGCCGGCCGCGTGAAGTGCTTCGCGTTCAGCGGTACCGAGCCCGAGCAGGCCGCCGTAAACGCTGTCGTTGTGCTCACCGAGTGCGGGACCGAGGGACCGGATGCCTCCCGGGGTCCCCGAAAGGTGGGGCACGACATTCTGCATCGGAAACTCACCGAGCTGATCATGAAGCAGTCGCACGATGGCGCCGCGCGCCTTGAAGTGCGCGTCGCCGAGCATGTCTGCGGCCGTGTAGATCCGGCCGGCGGGGATCCCCGCCTCATGTAGCGCTTCGAGGAGTTCGGCCGACTGCCGTCCGGCAGTCCATTCTCCGATGAGTTTGTCGAGTTCCTCAGAGTTCTGACCGCGCGCTTGATGTGAGTGGTAACGCGCGTCAGCCGCGATCTCATCGCGTTCCATCACGTCGCACAGACGGTTGAAAATCGTGTCCCGGTTGGCCGCGATCAGGATTTCGGCACCATCGGCGGTGGGGTAGACGTTGCTGGGTGCGACGCCGGGAAGTACCGACCCGGTGCGTTCGCGCCTGGAGCCGGCGATGGTCCATTCCGGAATCACGGCTTCCATCATCGCCAGAACGGCTTCGTAGATCGCGGAGTCGACGACCTGCCCGCGCCCGCTGCGTTCGCGCGACAGTAGTGCCATGACCGCACCGAATGCGGCGAACATCCCGGTCAACGAGTCACCGAGCGAGATGCCGGTGCGGGCCGGAGGCCGATCCGAGTTTCCGGTGGTATAGCGGATTCCGCCCATCGCTTCACCGATGGAGCCGAATCCGGCGCGGGTCGAGTACGGACCGTCCTGCCCGTACCCGGTGACGCGGACCATCACGATCCGCGGATTGATCTGCGAGAGTGTGTCGTAGCCGAGATTCCAGCGCTCCAGCGTGCCGGGTCGGAAGTTCTCGACCAGCACATCGGCTTCGGCGACCAGAGCTCGTACCAGCTCCTGGCCCCGGGCCTCCCGCAAATTGCACGTGATGGACCTCTTGTTTCGCGCGATGATCGGCCAGGTGAGCGAGATGCCGCCTTCTGAGCGACTTCCCCACTGGCGCATCGGATCCCCATGCTCGGGGTCCTCGATCTTGATGACTTCTGCCCCAAAGTCTCCCAGCAGCTGACCGCAGAAGGGCCCGGCGATCAGCGAACCCAACTCGAGGACCCGGTAGCCGGCCAGCGGGCCCTGAAGGCGGTTGTCTGGCGCCGCCGAATCTGCCTGTGGGCGGTCGTCTTCTGAGCCGTTCATCTCACCATCTCTGCTGTTGGTTCGGTTGTGTGTGGGTCTTGTCGGTGGGATCACAGGTTGCGGGCAGCCTGCTCGCCTTCCCAGATGGCGTTGAAGATTCGCCGCGGCGCGTGCGCATCTCCGACCAGCTGAACATCGACGCCGCTGCCATCGAGTTCGCGGGCCAGTGAATCGTTCGCGGTATTGCCGAGAACGAGTACGACGGCATCGACGTCGGTGAGCGTCGATAGTTCTTGTGTATAGACATCTTTCAGGGTCACGGTGTCGCCGTCGATCTCGGTGATCTCAGTACCGGCGGTGAATGTCACTCCCGCCCTGCGCAGTTGACCGAACGCGAACGGAAGGTCGTGGGCATCCGCGAACGCGTGCCCGAGCTGTGGGTATTGCGAGACGATATGCACCGGATGGCGTCGGCCGACCAGATACTCGGCGGTGACGAATGCTTGCCGGTCACCGGTGTCGTCGACGATCAGGACCCGATGAGGGATGTCGGCGCGTCCGGTGAGTATCTCCGCCGGTGTATAGACATTCCACTGGTCTGAGCCGGGCAGGGGCGCGCCGGCAACCCACCGGTCGGGGTGGCGCGAGGTCCAGCCGTGCCGAATCGGCGTCGATCCGGTGGCGATCACCACCGCGTCGAATTGCCCGATGAGATCATCCGCAGTCGCTCGGTGCCCGAGTGCAATCTTGACGTTACTCGCGACGAGTTGTGTTGTGAGCCAGTCGGTGACGCCCGACCACTCACCGTACGAGTCGGCCATCGCGATCAGACCGACCTGTCCGCCCAGCTCGGACTCCTGCTCGAAGAGCGTGACCTCGTGCCCGAGTTCGGATGCCGTCAGTGCCGCACGCAGACCAGCCGGTCCGCCGCCGACAACCGCGACCGTGCGCGACCGTCGTGTCCGGGTGTCGTCGTCGTGGAACGCTCGCTCCCGGCCGACTTTCGGATTGTGAATACAGGCCAGTGGACCTCGGGCGAACGAGGCAACACACCAATTGGAGCCGACGCAGGGTCGAATGGTGTCAGCATGCCCATGCTGGGCCTTCTCCGGCCACCTCGGATCTGCGATGAGCTGGCGGGCCATGCCGACAAACTGTGCTTTGCCCGATGCCAGGATGTCTTCGGCCATCTCTGGGGTGGTGATTCGACCGACCGCGACCACCGGCACCGAAACTGCACGGGTGATTGCGGTGGTGTCGGCGATCTCGTATCCGGCGGGCCGGGCACCGGAGGTTCCGTAGATTTGCATGCGGTCCAGATAAGTACCCTGACTGGTCGAGATGTAATCGATGGCGCCCCAGCTCTCGACTTCAACGGCGATTTGTACCCAGTCGGTATTGGTCAGCCCGTTTTCGGCATCACCGTCGCTGCTGTTGAGCCGAATTCCCAGAATTCGGTCCGCGGGTACGAGCTGTCGTATATCGTCGACGATCCGCCGAACGATGCGCATCCGATTCTCGAAAGAGCCACCGTACTCGTCGGTGCGGTGATTGGTTGCCGGCGAGAGGAATTGACCGAGCAGATAGCCGTGGGCCAGCCCATGGACTTCGATCCCGTCGACCCCACCCTCGATCGCATACTCGGCCGCCCGCACGTAATGCGCTACCAGTTCATCGATCTCGCCGTGCGTCATCTCGTGTGGGATCTCGCGGTAGACCGTGTCGGGCACAGCACTCGGTGCCCAGGTCGGCAGGCGACTGATGATCCCGTCGGTCTGCCTTCCCCGATGCCACAGTTGTGCGAGCAGGAGAGTCCCGTGTGGATGGACGGCTTCTGCCACGGTGCGGTAGCTGTCGACCACGGCCGGGTCGTACGCCAGGATGACACCCCGACGTGGTTGGGTCGTCGGATGAACTGCCATGGCCTCCATGGTGATAACGGCTACGCCGCCGCGAGCTCGTTCCGCATAGTAGTCGGCGCTGGCATCCGCAAAGGTGCCGTCGGTGGAGAATTCCGTGGCGTGCGCCGTCATCCAGACCCGGTTTTTTGCAGTGCGTGGTCCGAGGGTGATCGGCGAGAACAACGTGGGGTAATCGTGTGGCATATGAGGCTCCATCGCAGGGCAGAACAAGGACGAATGTCGGGAGGTCAGTGCTGCGCGAGCAGTTGTCCGAATCCCTCGAACTGATCGGTGATCCCGTTGCTGCGCAATGCATGCCAGTAGGTGGCGGTATTGACCGCTATGACCGGGAGGCCAAGCTGCTGCTCGGCCTCGGCGGCGATGCGGCCGGCGCACATGTTGGCACCGAATTGAACAATGGCACGCGGTCGGTTCTCGGCGAGCTTGGTGAAACCCTGCTGCACGGTTTCCCTTGTGGTGTGGGCGATTTGGACTGCGCTCGGGCATCGCAGGTGGATGGCGTCCTGCAATTGGTAGCCGCAGCTCTCGACGAACGTCCGCAAGTGACCCTCGGACACCGGCTGGTAAGGGGTCAGCAGCGCTATCGGGCCGTCCTCGACGCCGCTGGCACGCAGTGCGGCCGGAATCGCATCGCCCGCATGGACAAGCCGGAGTTTGTCACCGAACTTCGCGCGCAGTCGTTGCTGGATTCCCTCACCGGCTTCGGGGTCGCCGTATACGGCTTCGATGGACACTCCGAGGACGATGCAGTCCGGCTCGCAGGTCAGGACCCGCTCGACGGCCTCGTCGAGACCGCGGTCGATATCGCGAACCAGCAGTTCGAAGTCGTTGTCGTTGTTGGTGATCCGGTCGGGGATGTGAATACGCCCGATGTGGTTGGTGACGCCTCGTGGTCGCATGTCGTCGTATTCGGGTTGTACGACGGTGTTCACCGAGGGGGTGACGACTCCCAGCTTCAGTCTCCAGCCCAGCGCGTCGGTCATCGGATCTCCTTGAATCGTTGTAGTTCGTGGTTGGTTACACCATCTCTCTCTATTGCTACACCGTTTTCTCGTTATCCTCATAAGGATTGCAAGAATTGATAGGACGGCATATATTCCAAAACGGATCCGTTCGTGACGAGGCGGCCTTGCTGCCGCACTGCTAAAAGGGAGAGCGAGATGGCCACAACACTGACCACCCGAAAACTGACCGAAGGCGTGGGCGCCGAACTGGTCGACGTCGACATCGACCGCCTGCGCAACGATGAAGAGTTGCCCGAGGCGTTCATGTCAGCGCTCGAAGAATTCGGTGTCCTGCTCCTGCGCGGTCTACCGATCGATGACGAGGTGCAGGTCGAGTTCATTCGGAAGATGGGCGACATCGTGCAATTTCCCAACTACCCGAACCCCGATGTCATGGAGATCAGCTTCGATCCGTCGAATCCGAACGTGCGCTACTTCTCGAGCAATGATCATTGGCACTTCGACGGGTCGATGGACGAAACACCTGCGAAAGCCGTGGCGTTGACCGCCCATGTGCTCGCCAGCGACGGCGGTGAGACAGAGTTCAGCAGTAGTTATGCCGCCTACGACCTCTTGACCGATGAAGAGAAGGAAAAGTTCGCAAAGCTTCGGGTGTTGCACAAATTCGAGGCCATCCAGCGCCGAAGCTATTCGGACCCGACACCAGAGCAGTTGGAGGACTGGGCGACGTGGCCGGAACGCGAACACCCGTTGGTATGGGAACACCGGTCAGGGCGACGGTCGTTGGTCATCGGTCACAGTGCATCGCACATCGTGGGAATGGATTTCGACGAGGGCCGGGCCCTGCTGGCCGATCTGGAGAAGCGCGCCACCTCCCCGGACCGGGTACTGCGGCACGACTGGCAGGTCGGTGACATGGTCATCTGGGACAACCTCGGCCTCTTGCACCGAGCCTGCCCTTTCAATCGAACCGAGCCGCGTCGGATGCACCGCACCACTCTCGCAGGCACAGAGCCGATCACGTGATGTCCGCGATGACCAAATCGGACAATCCCGCCGACCTCAGAAGGAATTGAAATGCAGTTGAAGGGCAAGGTTGCCGTGGTCACCGGGGCAGGTTCCGGGATAGGCAAGTCGATCGCACACCTGTTCGCTGCGGAGGGGGCAAACGTCGTGTGCGCGAGCGTGACCGGACGGGCCATCGACGTGGCCGCGGAGATCGGTGACGGTGCTGTCGGAATCAAGGCGGACATCAGCAACGAGGATGATGTCCGGCGCATGATCGCGACCGCGGAAGAATCGTTCGGCAGGGTTGACATTCTGGTCAACAATGCCGGGTTCGGCGGCAAGATGATGCCATTGCATGAGCAGACCACCGAGGACTGGGACCGCGTCCATGATGTAAATCTGCGGGGCGTATTTCTGTGCATGAAGTACGGCATCCTGTCGATGCGCAAAACGGGTGGTGGCTCCATCGTCAACATCTCTTCGATGACGGCGATGGTCGGCTTCAAACACCATGGCGTCTACGGGGCGGCCAAAGCCGGAGTCAATCAGCTGACGAAGACCGGGGCGCTCGATTACGTGGACGAGAACATCCGGATCAATGCGGTGTGCCCGGGTTCGGTCTGGACCGGCTTGGTCGCGATGTCCAAAGACCATCCGGAGCCGCCACCCGAAGCACCTCGGATACCGGGAATCCCCATGGATCGCTGGGGTATGCCGGACGAAATCGCCTCGGCAGCACTATTTTTCGCCAGCGATGCGTCGTCGTACATCACCGGTGTCCTGATGCCGGCCGACGGTGGATACTCGGTGGGGTTCTCGGGTATGGGTGCCGAGAAGTCCGGGAAGTCGACTCTTTGACACGCCCGACACCTCATGGGAACCCGATGCCCGCTTCGGGCGGAGCGGTGTCAGCCGGCCGAGGACAGGGAGTCCTCGTCGAGGTCGCTCTTGTGCGGGTCTGTTCCATTCGCCTCGAGGTCGGCTGACGCCGCTCCGAACTTGGGGATGAACCAGGCGATCCCGAAGGCGACGAGTGCGGCGCCGGCACCGGATGCCATGACGATTCGGAATGCGTTTTCGGTGGGAACGGTCACCGAACCCAGCGACATCGTCATCTGGGCCAGGATCACCCCGGCGATGGCGCTTGCGGAAGATGTTCCGAGCGAACGCATCAACGTGTTGAAGCTGTTGGCGGCCCCGGTCTCCGACGTCGGCACCGCACCCATGATCAAGGCGGGCATGGCGCCGTAGGCCAGCCCGACGCCGACGCCGATGATCATCGAGATCAGCACCAGTTGCCAGAGCGAATGCATGAACAGGACGCCGCCTCCATAGCCGACGGCGATGACAACCGCTCCACACATCAGCGTCGTCTTCGGACCCCGGGCAGTGGTGATCCGTGCCGACACCGGCGAGATCATCATCATCATGATGCCGGAGGGTGCCATCGCCAGACCCGCTACGAGCATCGACTTCTCGAGTCCGTATCCGGTCGCGGCGGGCAGCTGCAGAACCTGTGGGAAGACCAGACTCATCGCGAACATGGCGAAACCGATGACAATCGACGCCATGTTGGTGAAGAGGACCTGAGGCCGGGTACTGACCCGGAGATCGACGAGTGGCCCCGGAACACGAAGTTCCCACCAGACCCAGACGACAAAGGCCAGCACGAACACCATCGCCAGGACCATGGTCGTCGAAGACGTCCAGCCCCAGCTGCCGCCCTTGGAGATCACCAGAAGCAACGTGATCAAAGTGACGGACAGAGAGAGGGCGCCACCAAAGTCGAATGTGCCGCCGGTGCGGATCGTCGATTCGGGGACAACAAGAATCACCAGCCCGGCGGCGACGATGCCGAGGGCACCCGAGGTCCAGAACAGGACATGCCAACTGGAGTACTCGGCGATCAGGGCGGCAATGGGCAAACCCAGTGCCCCGCCGACACCGAGTGAGCTGCTCATCGTCGCGACGGCACCGGGAAGCTTCTTCGACGGCAACACATCTCGCATGATGCTGATGCCGAGCGGGATGACTCCGGCCGACAAACCCTGCAGTGACCGGCCGACGATCAGCGTGAGGACGTCCGTGGCCACTGCGCAGACGAACGAGCCGGCCACCAGCAGTGCAAAGCAGACCAGGAGCATGCGGCGTTTGCCGAACATGTCCCCTAGGCGGCCCATCATCGGAACGGACACGGCGGCAGCCAGCAGGGTGGCGGTGATCGCCCAGGCGGTGTCGGCCGCCGATGCGTTCAGCAGTCCGGGCAGCTGCGGGATCACCGGGATGATCACGGTGTGCATCAGGGCGGCGACGACGCCGGAGAACGCGAGGACCGCGACGATGACAGTGGGGTTTGCATCAATCTGTCGGTCGGTGCCGGAATCGTCGGCGGTTGCCATGGGCAGACTCCATCACGCGAGTGTCGACTACATCAATCAATCAATTGACTTACTCAAGTTAGATGTCCGGAGTGATTCAGTCAACTGACCCAATGTCGAGGTGATCCGTGGCATTGTTCCCACAAGTGCCTACGCGGCGGCGTGTTGCTAAAGCAACTGATTGACCGGGCGGTCGAATGGCGGTTGAATGGCGTCAGGAACCGGGCCCGCCACCTCTCGTGGCCTGTCCTGAAACAAAGGTGGGTTTGGGTCGATGACTGCGACGGCTGGATCACGATCGACGCGTGCGGTTGCGACGCGGGAGCTCATCCTCAGCGCTGCCGAACGGCTCTTTGCCGAGCAGGGCGTGTTCGCGATTTCGAATCGTCAGGTCAGCGAGGCCGCGGGGCAGGGCAACAATGCGGCCGTCGGCTACCACTTCGGTACCAAAAATGACCTCATCCTCGCCATCGTCAACAAGCACTCCTTGAGGATCGAAGAGTCGCGCGCGAAGGTGCTTTCGGAAGTCATGGGTTCCACCGACGTCCGCGAGTGGATCACCTGTCTGGTGCGGCCGGCGACGTTGCATATGGCCGAGCTCGGTACCCCGAGCTGGTACGCCCGCTTCAACGCGCAGGTGGCGACCGATCCGACCCTGCGAGTGCTCGCCTACCAGGAGACCGAACGGGTGTCGCCCTCGCTGTCCCCGATGGTGAAGGGCCTCGGCCAGGCGGTGGCACATCTGCCACCTGACATCCGGACGGCCCGCGGCGCAATGGGCCGGCTTCTGATGACCCACATGTGTGCCGAACGCGAGCTCCAACTCGCCTCCGATGACACTGCCGAGGCCACGAGCTGGGACGACTTCGGTACGGATCTGATCGATGCCATCGCGGGTCTGTGGACGGCACCTGTGACCCGCTGAGAACCGAATACGACACAGGCCGGCGACCCCGAGGAGGGTTCGCCGGCCTGTTTGTTTTGTGCCGAGTTACTTGGCCACCGGCCGGTGGAAGGTGGCGAGCTGTGCGCCGGCTGCCACCAGTCCCACACCCACAGCCAGGGCGGCACCCTGGTTGGGGCTGAGCTTGCTGTCGAGTCCCAATGCGCGGTCGACGCTGAAGCGACCGGGTCCGATCGCGGCGAGGGCCACGGCGGCGACGGCGAGGTTGGCGACGTACTCCCAGCCCTCCGAGGTGATGAAGAAGCCGTTTTCCTGATGCACCGAGCGGGCGGCCACGGCCATCGTGGCGACCACGGCACTGGCGGCGAGCGGGGTTGCCGCACCGGCGACAATTGCGGTTCCGGCTCCGACCTCGACCACGGCAGATGCCTTCGCCTGCAGTTTCGGCTGGCGGAAGCCGATCGATCCGAACCAGCCGGCGGTGCCCTCGAGGCTGCGGCCGTGCTTCACGCCATGGGCGATCATCGTTCCACCGATGGCGGCACGAAGCAGCAACTGGACGGCGGTGCTGTCGGATTTAGGTGCGCGGAACAGGCTTGTCATCGGTTCGGTGACCCTTCATTTGTGGCGGTGTTCGGCAAAATCTCGCTCCTGAAGGGTCTACCACCTCGCCGCACCATCCGGCGCGGCGAGGGGGCGAACGGCCGGTTGCTACGGCAGGAGACTGGCCCGTCCGACGGTGATCGTGATGGCGCCGTCTCTGCGTGCGAGTTCCCCGGGAGCGGGTGACTGATCGAGGATCTTGCCGTCGTCAGGACTGCCGAGTGGGACATTTCGGGGGACCGTGGTGATGGTTCCGCCTTCCCACCCGGCGGTCGTCAGCTGGGTCTCGGCCTGGCTCGGGGTCTTCCCACGCAGGTCGGGCACCACGAACATGTTGCCGCGACTGACGGTGACCTGGACGATGCTGCCCTCATCGACCACTTCGCCGGCGTTCGGTGAGGTGCTGATGACGGTGCCCGCCGGTAGGTCGGAATCGGCCTCGATCGGAGAGATCTCGAGCTTGAGCTGAGTCAGGTTGGTCCGTGCCTGTTCCAGTTTCTGTCCGGTCAGGTCGGGCACGGTGACCCGGCGCGGACCCGTTCCGACCTGGATGGTGATCTGGGTCGTCACCGGCTGGGTGCTCTGGGCCGGCGGATTGGTGCCGACCACTTTGCCCTTGAGGTCGGTGGTGGAGGTGACCTCGACCGATCTGACGTTGCCGAACCCGAGGCTGTTGAGTTCAGTGGTCGCCGCGTCGAGGGTGAGGCCCTTGACATCGGGTACCTGCTGGCGCTGTGGGCCGGCCGAGATGTACAGCGTCACCGTGGAACCCTTGTCGGCCGACACGCCCTCACCGGGTGTGGTGCGGGTCGGGCTGCCCTCGGCCACGGTGGCGCTGGGTTCCTCGAGCTGACTGACCCGGAAACCCAAGGTCTCGAGTTCGGCGCGGGCATCCGCGGCCGACATGTCCGAGACCCGCGGGATCGAGATCTGCGGCGTCTCGTCCGAAGCCCACGGCCGGACGAGCAGGAGCGTGACCGCCACGATGGCCAACAGTGCGAGCGCGCTGAACGCGGCGTACTTGAGTGCGGTACGACTCTTCGGCGGTGTGTCGTCGTCATCCCCGCCGCGATGTTGCGAACCGGTCGCGGCACCGATCCGGCTGACCCGTGCTCGTGGTCCGGTGTCGATCATGGCGGAACGATCCTCATCGCTCATCACCATCGGCGCACTGGGTTTGCCGCCGGCGAGGACCTTGATCAGATCGGAGCGCATCTCGGCCGCCGACTGGTAGCGGTTCGCCGGGTTCTTGCTCATGGCCTTGAGCACCACGGAGTCGAGTTCGGCAGGAACACCCGGACGGACCGACGACGGCGTGGGCGGATCTTCCCGCACATGCTGGTACGCCACCGCCACTGGCGAGTCGCCGGTGAACGGAGGCTCTCCGGTGAGCAACTCGAACAGCACGCAACCGAGCGAGTAGACGTCGCTGCGGGCGTCGACACTCTCGCCGCGCGCCTGTTCCGGCGACAGGTACTGGGCGGTGCCGATGACCGCGGCCGTCTGGGTCATCGAATTACCGGTATCCGCCATGGCGCGGGCGATACCGAAGTCCATCACCTTGACGGCGCCGGACTTGTCGATCATCACGTTGGCCGGCTTCATGTCGCGATGGACGATGCCGTTCTGGTGTGAAAAGTGCAGGGCCGCAGCAACATCAGCGACCCAGGTCATCGCCTGACGGGGACTGACATGACCTTCGGCACGCAGCACGTCGCGGAGGGTCTCGCCGTCGACGAACTCCATCACGATGAAGGGCAACGGCCCCTCGGGTGTCTCGGCCTCGCCGGTGTCGAACACCGACACGATGGTCGGATGGTTCAGTGCCGCGGCGTTCTGGGCCTCGCGCCGGAAGCGGAGATAGAACGTGGGGTCGCGCGCGAGGTCGGCGCGCAGCACCTTGATCGCGACGTCGCGGTGGAGCAGCAGATCGCGGGCGAGGTGTACCTCGGACATGCCACCGAAACCAAGCGTCTCGCCCAGTTCATAGCGCTCTGAAACCTGCCGGGGGCCTGCCATCAACCACCGGTCCCGGAGTCGGGGGCCGCGGATGTCGACGCGGATTCAGAGGACGCGTGCGCGGGTTCCTGACGTGCCGGTAGCCCGGGGATCGAGATGGTCGGGAACGGGAAGATCGGGTTGCGCGCGGTGGTCGTGGTGGTCTCGACCGGCGGCGGCGGCGTGGTCGTTGTTGTGGTGGTGGTGGTCGTTGTTGTCGAGCGGGTCGTGGTGGTGGTGGTCTCCTCGGTCGTCTCTGGCGTCTCGGTGGTGGTTGTCGTGGTGGACGGAGGCTTCGATGAGCTCGGGGAAGGGGTGTCGGAATTGTCGCTGGACGACATCAGCAGGTAGCCGACCGTGATCAGCGCTCCGAGGAGCAGCAGCACCGCCACTGCGGCAAGTGCTTTCTGCCCGCCGGACCAACCGTCCTGCGACGCCGGTGTCGGAGTAAGAGGTGTGGCCCGGACGGCGTTGGTCGTCGGCGGGATCATCGAGGTGGCCGCACCGACGGTTGCCGTGCCGGGCAGCGGTGGGCGACGACCGGCACGTACCGCTGCGACGGCATTCGCGAACTCGCCACCATCGGAATAGCGCTGGTGGGGCTCCTTGGCCATCGTGATCTCGATGAGTTCACGAACGTTGTCCGGCAGTTCCGTGGGCAGCGGCGGGGCCTCTTCGCGGATGTGTTTCATCGCGACGGTGATGGCGCCGTCCCCGAGGAACGGACGTCGTCCGGAGATCGCCTCGTAGCCGACAACACCGAGCGAGTACACGTCGGACGCCGCGGTTGCGTCTTGGCCCAGCGCCTGCTCGGGCGAGATGTATTGCGCGGTACCCATGACCATGCCGGTCTGGGTGACGGGTGCGGCATCGACGGCTTTGGCGATGCCGAAGTCGGTGATCTTCACCTGCCCGGTGGGCGTGATCAGGATGTTGCCGGGCTTGACGTCACGGTGAACCAGTCCGGCGTCGTGCGCGGCCTTGAGCGCCCGTCCGGTCTGCTCGAGCATGTCCAGTGTGTTGTGCAGGGACAGCCGGCCGACCCGTGACAACACCGCGTTCAGCGGCTCGCCGTTGACCAGTTCCATCACCAGGTAGGCGACGGAGCCGGCACCGGGGTCCTGCGCTTCGCCGTAGTCGAAGACGTTGGCGATGCCCGGATGGTTCAGCTGGGCGGTGGTGCGGGCCTCGGTGCGGAAACGCTCGAGGAACTCGGGATCGTCGGAGAACTCTGCCTTGAGCACCTTCACGGCGACACGCCGGCCCAGCCGGGTGTCCATGGTTTCCCACACCTGGCCCATGCCGCCGGTCGCGATCAGCCGCATCAGCCGATAACGGCCGGCGATGGTCGTACCACCTTGCAAAGTCACGCGGTCACCTCTCACCTACGAGCGCGTTGATGACTGCACGCCCGACCGGAGCGGCCGACGAGCCGCCCGTTGCCTGTAGTCCTCCATCGCCGTTTTCGACGATCACCGCAACCGCGACCTGAGCATTGGCCGACGGCCCGAACGCGATGTACCAGGCGAACGGGGTCTCGTCGGCCCCCTGGGTGTCGGAATGTTCGGCTGTACCCGTCTTCGATGCAATCGAAACCGGTCCACCGGAGCCGGTGGTGTTGCGCTCTGAATCGACCATCATCGCGGTCAGCGTGGCCGCCGTCTGCGCGGAGATCGGTTCATTGAGCGAATTCGGTCGTGTGGTGTTCAGTGTCTTGAGGTCTGGACCTTGGAGTTTATCCACGAGATAGGGCTGCATGCGAACCCCGCCGTTGGCGATGGTGGCCGCGATCATCGCATTCTGGATCGGTGTGAATCGGACATCCCGCTGACCGATCGAGCTCTGGCCGAGCGCGGCGAGGTCCGGGACCGGGCCCATCGTCGACTCGGAGACGGGAAGAGGGGTGTCGGGCAGTTTGGTGTCGACGCCGAACGCGTTGGCCTGACTCTTGACCGTCTCGATCGGATTCTGCAATTTCGACGTCGACAGATCGACGAACGCCGTATTGCACGAATGCTCCAGCGCCTGGTGCAGGGTGACGGTGCCACCGCTCGAGTCGGGGCAGGTCTGGTTGCCGTAGTTGGTCAGGGACGTCTGGGTCTGGGGCAGGACGATGCTGTTGTCGGCGGTCAGCCGGACGTTCGGGTCGACGCCCTGCTCGAGCGCTGCCGCCGCGGTGATCACCTTGAACGTCGAACCGGGAGGGTAGGTCTCGTTCAGCGCGCGGTTGAGCATCGGCTGGAAGCCGGTGGTGTCGGTGGGATTCCAGGCGGCCCAGGCGTCCTGACGAACGGTGGAATCGTGGCTGGCCAGCAGGTTGGGGTCGTAGCTGGGAGTGGAGACCATCGCCAGGATCGCGCCGGTACTCGGTGCGATGGCGACCACCGCACCCCGGCAGCCACCGTTGCAACCGGACATCATCTGCTCGTAGGCGACCTGCTGTGCGTGCGCGTTGATGGTGGTGATGACGTTGCCGCCGCTGGGGTCGCGGCCGGAGAACATGTCGGCGAATCGTTGTCCGAACAAGCGGTCGTCGTTGCCGTTGAGGATCGCGTCCTCGGCCTGCTCGAGTCCGGAACTGGCGTACTGGAACGAGTAGAAACCGGTGACGGGCGCAAACGCGGGTGCCCACGGGTTCGGGTACGTACGCAGGTACTTGAGCCGGTCGTCGGTGGGGATGGACTGGGCGATGACGTCGTTGCCGGCGGTGATCTGGCCACGCTGGCGTGAATACTCGTCGAGCAGGACCCGCTGATTGCGGGGGTCGGCCCGGAGCTTGTCCGCCTTGAAGACCTGCACGTAGGTGGCGTTGACGAGCAGCGCAAGGACGATCACCATGACCGCTGTCACCACGCGGCGGATGGGAATGTTCATGAGCGCTTCACCATCTGAGTGGGTGCTTCGGCGATCGGCGTCGACTTCTTCTTCGTCGGGTCGGGCTCGCGCGCGGCGTTGGACACGCGGAGCAGCAAGGCCACCAGGATGTAGTTCGCCAGCAGCGACGAGCCGCCGTAGGACATGAACGGTGTGGTCAGACCGGTCAGCGGGATCAGTTTGGTGACACCGCCGACGACCACGAAGACCTGCATCACGATCGTGAACGACAGGCCGGTGGCCAGAAGTTTGCCGAAGCTGTCGCGGACCATGATCCCGGTCCGCAGACCACGGGTGACCAGGATCAGATAGAGCAACAGGATCGCGGCGAGTCCGGCGAGCCCGAGCTCCTCACCGATCGTCGCGACGATGAAGTCGGTGTTTGCGAACGGCACGATGTTCGGCCGGCCCGAACCCAGACCGGTCCCGAACACACCACCGGTCGCCAGGCCGAACAAACCCTGGCCGACTTGATATCCCTGACCGTAGAAGTCGCTGAACGGGTCCTGCCAGACACTGACGCGGACCTGGAGATGCGAGAACAGCTGGTAGGCGACGATCGCTCCGAGCGCGAACAGACTGATGCCGATGATGAGCCAGCTGACCCGTTCGGTCGCCACGTAGAGCATCACGAGCATCGTGGTGAAGATCAGCAGCGAGGTACCCAGATCCGACTCGAAGGCCAGGACGCCGATGGAGATGACCCAGGCGGCCAGCAGCGGACCGAGGTCGCGGGCCCGGGGCAGGTCCATGCCGAGGAAGTGCTTGCCGGCGGTGGTGAACAGGTCGCGTTTCGAGACCAGCAGCGACGCGGTGAAGATGATGATCAGGATCTTCGAGAACTCACCGGGCTGGATGTTGAACAGCGGTGTGCGGATCCAGATCTTCGAGCCGTTGATCTCCGACATCGACGACGGGAGGATCGCCGGGAGGGCCAGGAAGATCAGGCCGCCCAGGCCGAGGATGTAGCTGTACCGCGACAACGTGCGGTGGTCGCGGATCAGGATCAGGACCGCGACGAACGCGACGATGCCCAGGACGGCCCACAGCACCTGCTGGTCGGCGTCGTGGGTGCGGTCGATGGGGCTGGCGGTCTCACCGTTCTGTCCGGTGCCGAGGTCGAGGCGGTGGATGATCACCAGACCCAGTCCGTTGAGTGTTGCCACCAGCGGCAGGATCACCGGATCCGCATACGGCGCAAACCGGCGGACCACCAGGTGCGCGAACCCGAAGAGTAGCATGTAGGCGGCCATGTACTTTGCGAGATCCCAAGTGAGACTTTGGGATTGGGCGACCTGAACGAGGATCAGGGCGGCGAAGACGATGACCGTGGACAGGCCGAGCAGCGCCAGCTCGAAGTTGCGGCCGGTGTAGGCCCGGGAGCCCGGTGGCGGGGTCTGGGTGACGGAGGCGGAGCGGAGCGGAGCTCGACCAGGGTTGTCGGCGGCCTGTGACATCAGCGGCCCCGACAGTTCCCCGGCGGTGGGGCCGGCGTCGTCGACAGTGGCGGCATAGTGCTGGCCGAGCCCGATTGCGGGGCAACGGTTGTGGAAGGCGACGGTTCGCCCGTCTGCGGCGCCGGTGACGGAGCCGGTGTCGCCGGCAGCGGCGTGATCGCCTCGGTGGCGGCCGAGGTTTCCTCGGGGCACAGCGGCAGCAGGTTGTCCATCAGGTCGTTGACCTGTGTCTCGGCATCGTCGAGCGATACCGGGTCGCGTCCGTCGAGGGAGGCGGGTGCGGTCCCGGTCAGGTCGGCGACCTCCAGCGGCACGCAGTCGGCGGGCCGGTTGTCGTAGTCGGCCAGCGTGACGGTGGGGTCGGCACTGTCCATGTTGTGGGTACAGGTGATCTTGCTCAGCTCGTGCAGGCTCATCCCGAGGACCGATCCCGGCAAACCGCGGTAGACCACGACCTGGCCGTCGGATTGGCCCACGTAGTAGTTGGACCGGACGATCGCGCGGCCGACGAACAGCCCGCCGATCACCAGGGCGATGATCGCGACGCCGATGCCGGCGACGATCCATTTGCGGCGCGGGTGGGCCCGGCGGGGCTCGGGCTCGGGCTCGGGTGTACCGATCGTCGGGCGGCGCGGGGTCTGGGCAGGTGGCCGAAGCGCGGCGGCGCGTCCGGCCGACGTGCTCGGATCGGGGACGTACTCCTCGTCGTCGCCGCCGGCGGCGCCACCGACGATCGGTTGGCTGTCGCCGTA
Source organism: Williamsia faeni (assembly GCA_003202005.1). Lineage (GTDB taxonomy): Bacteria > Actinomycetota > Actinomycetes > Mycobacteriales > Mycobacteriaceae > Williamsia > Williamsia faeni. The sequence goes on from QJJF01000001.1 coordinate 1,185,672, forward strand.
GTCCACATCCGCGACATCGGCGATCACCACGGTGACGTTGTCGGGACCGCCGCCGCGCAGTGCGAGTTCGATGAGCCGGTCGGCGCAGTCCTTGTGGTTCTCCACGGTCGACATCGTGTCGCGGATGGTCTCTTCACTGACCACGTCGGACAGGCCGTCGCTGCAGAGCAGATAGCGGTCTCCGGCGCGGGCTTCGCGCACGGTGAGGGTCGGCTCGACCTCGGTGCCGGTGAGCGCCCGCATGATCAGGGAGCGCTGTGGATGCGTGTGGGCTTCCTCGGCCGTGATCCGGCCTTCTTCGACGAGCGTCTGGACAAACGTGTCGTCCCGGGTGATCTGGTTCAGCTGGCCGTCGCGCAACAGGTATCCGCGTGAATCGCCGATGTGACAGAGACCGAGGCGGGAGCCGGCGAACAGGATCGCGGTGAGCGTGGTCCCCATGCCGTCGAGTTCGGGGGCTTCGGCGACCTGATCGGCGATCGCCTGATTGCCACGGCGGGTGGCGGTGTCGAGTTTGGCGAGCAGGTCACCGCCGGGCTCGTCGTCGTCGAGCGGACGCAGCGCCTGGATGACGAGTTGGCTGGCCACCTCACCGGCCGCGTGGCCGCCCATTCCGTCGGCGAGGGCCAGAAGTCGGGCACCGGCGTAGACGGAGTCTTCGTTGTTGGCACGGACCAGTCCACGGTCGCTCCGCGCGATATAGCGCAACACCAGTGTCACGGGCGCAACTCAATCACGGTTTTGCCCACGCGTACCGGAGTTGCGATGGGGACCCGCACTGCGGTGGTGACTTTCGACCGATCGAGGTACGTGCCGTTGGTGGATCCGAGGTCTTCGACGTACCAGTCGTCGCCGCGGCGGATCAGGCGGGCGTGACGTTCGGAGGCGTATTCGTCGGTGAGTACAAGGGTCGAATCGTCAGCCCGTCCGAGGAGGACGGGCTGGGTACCCAGGGTGATGCGGGTGTTGGCCAGCGCGCCGTGGGTGACCACCAGGTACCGGGCGGCGCCCTTGACCCGGGCCGGGCCGGGGGTCCGGCGTTCGAACCGGGTAGGTGGTCGCTGGCCCGTAGCCGCATAGACATCGTTTCGGATGACTCGTAGCACCGCCCAGATCATCAGCCACAGGAGCAACAGGAAACCGACACGCGTCAGCTGCAGCACGATGCCTTGCACGTTTTCTCACCTCCTGGGCCAGCCATCAAAGTCCAGTGCATCTTATGGCCCAGTGGCCTCCCCGTAGGTACTCGGATGTGTTACTTGTGCAAAGAATGTGGGTCGGGTCATACCGGGATCAGCGGCCGGAGCCCCCGCGCCCGTCGGTTGGGTTCGTCTACTGGAAGCGAACGGTGATGTCCGAATGCCCGACGCGAATCCGGTCACCGTCGGCCAGTTCCCAGCTGCTGACCTGGACATCGTTGACCGTGGTGCCGTTGGTGGAGTTCAGATCGTTGAGCAATGCACTCGATCCGTCCCAGCGGATTTCCACATGGCGACGCGAGACACCGGTGTCCGGCAGCCGGAACTGGGCGTCCTGGCCACGGCCGATCACATTCGAACCGTTACGCAATTGAAAGGTGCGGTTGCTGCCGTCTTCGAGCAGAAGGGTGATCGAGCTCGGCGCGTAACCGGCTGGTGCCGCATAGCCCTGCCCGGCGTAACCACCCTGCTGGTCTGCCGGAGGGTAGCCACCCTGGTCCGCGGCATAAGCCTGCTGGTCGCCGTAGCCCTGGTCGTAGCCGCCCTGTTGGTAGCCCTGGTCGTAGCCGGGTTGTGCGTAGCCCTGCTGGCCGTAGGCGGGCTGCTGGTCGTAGCCGCGCTCGTAGCCACCCTGGTCGTATCCGGGTTGTGCGTAGGCGCCCTGGTCCGCGGCGTAGCCGCCCTGGTCGTAGCCGCCCTGGTCGTAGCCGCGCTGGTCGTAACCCTGCTGATCCGGTGCGGCGGCACCCTGCTGCTCGCCGGCGTAGGCGGCGGGGTCGTAGCCGCCCTGCTGGTAGCCCTGGCCGTATCCGGGCTGCTGCGGTGGGTAGCCGGGCTGGGGTGCGTAGCCACCCTGTGGGTAACCCTGCTGGTCATAGCCACCCTGCTCGTAGCCGCGCTGATCGTAATCATCCTGCTGGCTGTACGCCTGCGGGGCGGGGTCGCGCTGGTCACCGGGCTGGTACGGCTGCTGGCCGTAGCCAGGAGGCGTATAGGAGCCCTGTTCGTAACCTCCGCGCTGGTCATATCCGGAGTTCTTGGTCATGGGAACGGCTCCTACTTGTGGGGTTCGGTGTGGTCCTGCGGGTTGCGGCCCTGCCTGTGGACCGGGCGGGGGCGGCCCGGGTGGGCCTACCGGTTGGTCACCGGGTGAGGGTACGGGCATCGGTCGGGCATCGGGGTTGACTGCACCCCGAGCCCGGAACTGACCCGTGTGCAGGGTGGGTGAGTGGGCAAACTCAACAACCACTTCGCCATACGTCTGCCACCCATTGTCTCGAATGAAGTTATCGAGATGTTTGGAAAAGGTCTTGCGATTGAGCTCGTATTCCGCAGCCATCTCCTGGTGGTCGGTCGAACTGACCACCAGGGTGTAGGCGTTGGGCGCCAGTTTGCCGCCGTCGCCGAGGTCCTCGAGGTTGTCCTCGGCCTCCCGCTGAAGTGCGTTCTCAACCTCCTGCGGTGCGACTTTCCCACCGAAGACCCGGGCGAAGCCGTCATCGACAACACCTTCGAGCTTGCGTTCGATTCTCTGCAGAATCCCCATAACGACGACCTCCCTCCGAATTGCCAGCGTGTCGGCGTGCCAATCGTGCTTTTTGATGATAGCGACTCAACACTCGCATGGGCACTCCAGGGAGAACATCTGCACCGTCTGCCACAGATGTCCCATGTCGGTTCGCCGAACGGGGCATTGCGGTGCCTGCCGATGTACCGGTGTTCGCGCAGCTCAGATGGTGGTCCAGAACCGATAGACACATTTGCAGTGAGACCTTGGCGATCTCTGCGGCAACGTCGACGACGTCTCGCGGGGTCTGAGGGGCTATCGTGCCGCACGATCTGGGTGGAATCCCCGGGGACTGTGAGGGGACGTTCTCGTTATAGAGGTGTCGCGTTGCAGGTATGAGAGACACTCCAAGGCGGTGTTCTCCGGATGAGGCGTGGCCCGGAACCACCAAAATGGACCACAGAACAGCGGATTTCTGTCCGAGCGGTCAGTCGTGTTAACGTCTCGTAGTCCTTTTCGGAGAGATTCGACAAGGACAGCCACGGGCGAGTGGCGGAATGGCAGACGCGCTGGCTTCAGGTGCCAGTGTCCTTCGGGACGTGAGGGTTCAAGTCCCTTTTCGCCCACAGAGAAGTTCAGTTCAGCTGAACAGCAGAGGTCAGATCGCAGAAATGTGGTCTGACCTTTTGCTTTGTGAGTCAGGGCTGTAGCTTCAGCTGGTCGCGACCGCCATGCGACGAGGACTATTGCGGACCTACCCGGTCGAGCACACTGTGAAATTGTCAAAGGTCGTGCAGTACACAGCTGTTGCTGTGTTGCTTGGGGTACTTGGAATATGTCGTCGTAGGTTGGTGGTCTTGCGGTTCCGGCTTCGCCTGGTTATGCGGCGGCGAGGTCGGACGTCATGGTCCTGCGGGCGTGGGATCGCAGAGGCGTTTTGGTGGCGTCGTCAGGGTTGATGAACCAGGGATGCCCGTCGGTACCGATGAAGACTTCCCAACGCATGTGATGGATGTACCGGTGGTGGCGCCGGCACAGGAGAACGGTGTTGGTCAGGCTGGTGACCCCGCCTTGACTCCACTGCACGATGTGGTGGGCGTCCGTCCGCCCGGGCGGGCAACCGCACCCTGGGTACGCACATCCCTGGTCCCGGGCGATGAGAGCTTTACGAATTGCTGGTGTCACGGTCCGGTGGTCACGACCGACGTCGAGCGGGACCATGTTGTTGTCGACCAGGATTTTCGTGATGACCGAGTCGCAGGCCACCATCTGGGCTGTCGATGCGGAGGCGGGTCCGGTCCATTCAAACGAGGCTGCCAACTCGGGCGGCTTCACACCACCCAACCCACGCAGTTGTACTGCCTGTAGATGTTCGGGTGACACCGTCAGGTTGACGTGGGGTTTCGCGCCCCCGCGGGTGGGTCGGTCTTCCTGATCGAGGTAGGAATCCAACAGTTGCTCCAGCGCGTCCGCGCGCACTTGAGCACTCGTGCGACTGTCGGGTGAACCGTCCGGTTCGGGTACTGGCTTCGACAACGGATCAAGCGCTACCCGCAGTTTCTCGCCGAGGAGGTTGTCCAGGTCCAATGTGCCGTGACTGCGTCCGTCGTCACCGGTCCCGAGCGAGAACTCGTTGAGCTCGTGATTCTCGGCGTCGGGGATCGGCTTGTCCGGTGGCGACAGGGCTATCGCCAGATGCCGTGCCCGAGCCGCTACCGCCGACGGACTGGTGGTCAACGCTTCGGCCAGTAAGCCACGTACACAATCAGTCCGATCTGAATCGGGCAGCTCTGGGTTGCGTCGCTCAATATGGTGGAGGCCCTTCACTATCGAGTCGATGTGCTCGCCCGAGAGAGTTCCGTCCACCCCGTACGACGCGACCGATGGAATGTCCTTGAGCGCTTTGCCTACTCGCACGTATCGATGCGCTACCGCCGGCGCCATCCCTGCCTGCTGCAACAACCGTGCTGTTGAACCTTCCCCCGACTTTTTGGCGACTCCACGTACCTCGAGTTCGCCGACCAGTCGGAAAAGTAGTTGTTTCACAACATGATTGAGTCGAATAACCGCCACCGTACGCGAAGACACCTCAGTGTCATCACCGGCAACCAAAGCCGCATCCCCGGCCAGATCTGAAAGTCTGGCGAACATTCCCCCGAAGTCCATGACTACAAGGTACCCGCGAATCCTCGTTCGCACAAGTGTTCTAGAGCACAATTTCTGTTGTGCTGCAATCATTTTCACCCACGTTGGCGTGCCAAACCCGTCATGCTACCAAGACGGTCGGACATTGAGCGCCGAGTCGTCCTCGAGCCCACCGCAGTGCAAAAGCTACATGGTGTAGCTTATTACCTATTAGGGTTCGAGAGGATGAGGACTCGAGAGGATGAGGAAGGGACAGCGTGATGACTCGTGTAGGTCTGACGGCCGACCGTCTCACCTCGGCGGGCGCAGAGTTGGCTGATGAAGTCGGTTTTGAACACGTCACCCTCACCGCCCTGGCCCGTCGATTCGGCGTCAAATCCGCGAGCCTGTATTCGCATGTCCAGAGCACTGATGACCTGAAAACCCGAATAGCTCTTCTTGCTCTCGATGAACTCGCGACGCAGGCGTCGGAGGCGTTGGCGGGTCGTGCGGGTGGAGATGCGCTGATTGCGCTGGGCAGTACCTACCGCACGTACGCTCGAGAACACCCGGGTCGATTTGCTGCGGCCAACCACCGGGTCGATCCGCAAACCGCAGTCACGAGCGCCGGCCCGCAACACAGCCAGATGATGCATGCGATCCTGCGTGGGTACGGGGTACCGGACGAGGATTTCACGCACGCGGTGCGGCTGCTCGGGAGTGTGTTCCAGGGATACGTGACCCTGGAGTTGGCGGGCAGTTTCGACCACAGCGCCCCCGGTCCCGATGAGTCCTGGACCCGGATTCTGGACGTGCTCGACGCGCTGCTGCGGCACTGGCCGACTCCATAGATCATCGACGTTCACCACAATGAAAGCAGAGTCATGTCCCTCTCGAACGTAGGCTTCACCACTCCGATCACCTCGGACATTGTCCGAGGCGCGATTGAATTGGAACGGACAGCGGGCGGCGGCACCCTCTTTCACCGCCTTCCGGCGTGGGCTCGTGCTCAAGGCGCTGATTCACAACTGACGATGGCGGAGGCCCAGCCATCGGGCGTGCGACTTGCCTTTCGGACCAGCGCGACGGTGATCGAGCTCATTGCTCTTCGATCGAGAGTCGTCTACGAGGGCCTGCCGCCGCGTCCTGATGGCGTGATCGAACTCCTCATCGACGGTGTGTTCGTGAGTCGCGCGACCACCAGCGGTGGCGTCTCGAATACCGTCAACATGGCGACGGGTTCCGTTGAGAACCAACAGGGTCCGGCCTGCACGATCACGTTCTCGGATCTCCCGGCCGATGACAAAATGGTCGAAATATGGTTGCCGCACAACGAGGTGATCGAACTGATCTCGCTGCACTCCGACGCACCACTGGATGCCCTGACTTCGCGTGAAAATCCGGTGTGGCTACATCACGGAAGCTCGATCAGCCAGGGCTCGAATGCGGTGTACCCCACGGACATCTGGCCGGCGGTAGCGGCCCGCGCCGGCACTGTGGAACTGATCAACCTGGGTTTCGGCGGCAGCGCACTCCTCGACCCGTTCACTGCGCGCACCATGCGGGATACCCCCGCGGACCTGATCAGTCTCAAACTCGGCATCAACATCGTGAACACCGACGTGATGCGTCTTCGCGCCTTCGTACCGGCCGTGCATGGATTCCTCGACTCCATCCGCGAAAAGCACGCTGACACTCCACTTCTCGTGGTCTCGCCGATCTATTGCCCGATCCACGAGAACACTCCCGGCCCGGCGTCCTTCGACGTCGATGCTCTCGCCAAAGGATTGGTCCACTTCGTCGCCACGGGACGCCCCGACGAAGTGGCTCAAGGCAAACTGACTCTCGGCGTCATCCGCGACGAACTCGAGCGCCTCGTTCGGCAACGGCAACAAACTGATCCGAACCTGTGGTATCTCGATGGGCGCGCGCTATATGGAGAGACGGATTCACAGGAACACCCACTTCCGGACAATCTGCATCCGGATTCGTTCATCCATTCGCTCATAGCCGAGCGTTTCAACGCCCTCGCCTTTGGCGCAGGCGCACCACTCGATCCGAGTCAGGTCTCACAGCCGAGTACATAGCCGGGACCTGACACGGGTCAGGATGACAATTCGTCGACTGTCAATCGTGGCGGTAGAGAGCCGTGTGGAATCGATGGTCCGACGGCCAGACGGCTGCCCGGTGTGCGCCCGTTGCCCCAGCCGAGTTCTGCTCGGTAGGAGCCGACTTCGGCATCGAGCAATACAGACCGGTCTTGCAAGGGCGTGGACTCCGGCCATACGTACAGCGCGTCGGTAGGGCAGTACGCCTCACACATGAAGCATGTTTGGCAGTCACTCTGGCGCGCGATCTGCGGAATGCCATCGGGGCCACGGTCGAACACGTCGGTCGGGCAGGCGTCGATGCATTTGTCGCATCCGATGCAGGCCTGCGCCAGTACTAGTTCGATCATGAGGCTTGTGCCAATGCAGCCGAGTCGGCCGGGCTCGTTGACGTCCACACGCTATCGAGCCCACCCGTGAGGATGTGGTGATGCTGATGCGGATCCAGTCCGGGGTGGTCGTCGCGTTTGCTCATCCCTCGAGATTCTGTGCGGGACAGCGCAGAACGGTACATCCATCGTCCGACTGCGGTGATCGCCGCGGCCTGCCGGGAACGAATGCGCTCGATTCCGTCCGTGGGCGCCAGCCCGGACGAGAGGTCGATCCAGAGCCGGTCCAGTTGGTCCGCCGCATCGACCATCCGATCGCCGTGGCGCAGGTAGTTCTTGTCGAACGGGAGAAGTTGGGACTGGGCCGCGTTGATCACCTCATCTGCCTGCAGGGTTCGCTTCCCGGAGGGATGCAGTCCGGCACGGCCGGCGCCAAGGACATCGGCGGTGGCAACCTTTCTGGTTTGGCGGAGTGCATGGGCGGCCGCACCGGCGCCGGCCCATGTTCCCGACGACATCGCCCACGCCGAGTTGTGGCTGCCCCCACCGGTGAAGCCGCCACAGATGCGTTCCCGGGTGGCCGCGTCGCCGGCCGCGTACAGCCCCGGAACCGTGGTGGCGCAGGAGTCGTCTATGACGTTGATGCCGCCGGTGCCGCGGACCGTACCCTCGGCGAGCAGGTCGACCTCGAAACGGTCGGTGAACGGATTGATCCCCTGGCGATCGAACTGCAGGAAGAAGTTGGGCTGACCCCGTCGCATCTTCTGCTGGACGTCCTCGTTGGCCCGGTCCAGTTGCGCAAAGACCTTTTCTTGCAACAGGGTTTCGGCGATCACCGATCGCCCGTTGAGCGACCCGGCCCCCTCGATCACCCGGCCGTCGCCGTGGAAGAAGGTGGCATAGCCGTAGTACGCCGTCTTGGTCACGGTCGATCCGGCGGCGGCAATCCCGTACGCGTTCGAGAACTCCATCCCGGACAGTTCGGCCCCCACCTCTGCGGCCATGAGTGCACCGTCGCCGGTGTTCACATTGGTGCCGAGAGCTCTGGACAAGAACGCACAACCGCCGCTTGCGAGAACCACTGCACCGGCGAGGATGGTGTAGTCGCGGTTCTCGTGGCGCTGGTATCCGGCCGCGCCACGAACCGAACCATCAGTTTCGACCAGCAGTTCCAAGGCTGGGGAATGGTCGAAAATCCGGACTCCCGCACGCTGGATCCAGGCCCGCATGCGACGCATGTACTCCGGTCCCTGGAGTCCGGAGCGGTCCGGCGCGCCGGTGTTCGGGTCGATGGGGAAGGGGTACCGACCCTCGGTTCCGATTCGCTTCATGTTCGTGAAAGTCTGTGCCAGAACGCGATCCATCCAGTGATGAGAGGCGAGGTGGCCACCGAGCGCTTCGCGGCCGGCCTTCGCGGCGCTGCGCAAGTCGGGGTCCGGGGCGACGTACCAGACGCCGGTCCCGGCCGGCGCGGTCGCACCACTTGTTCCGCAATAACCCTTGTCCACCAGGATCACCCCGGCACCGCTCTCACGGGCGTGCAGCGCGGCCCAGGTGGCGGCCGGACCGCCTCCGATCACGAGCACATCGGTGGACAACTCCAATGGTGTGGACATGTATCTCCTGACAAAGGCCGGCTCACCTGATCGGCGACATGGGGTGTGTGGGGAATACTAGGACCGGGATTGCGATGCGGGGATGGTTGTGGTCAGGGTGATTCTGTTGGACCGAGCGCCGGACTCGCGATCGAATCAATTACCGCACAGAGGTTTTAAGGCTGGTACTAGCGGTGGTATTTGGCAGCATGGTTCACCATGAGCCTTCAATCGATCGAGCTAGCCGCCGGCACGAGCATCCCGCAGCTGGGACTGGGCGTTTTCCAGGTGGTACCAGAAGTGACCGAGTCGACTGTCGAGAAGGCGCTGCGCGCCGGATATCGGCATATCGATACGGCGGCGATCTACGGCAACGAAGCCGAAGTGGGCAAGGCTGTCGCCGGATCGGATCTCGACCGCTCGGACATCTTCGTGACAACCAAGCTGTGGAACAGCGAGCAAGGCTTTGAGACCACGCTGGCGGCGTTCGAGAAGAGCCGAGCCGCGCTGGGGCTTGACGTGATCGATCTCTACCTCATCCACTGGCCGACGCCGGAACGCGACAAGTTCGTCGACAGCTGGCGCGCGCTCGAGAAGTTGCAGGCCGACGGCGCTGTGCGAGCGATCGGTGTATCGAACTTCCGCGTCGTGGATCTGCAGCGGTTGCTCGATGAGGGGCTGTCGACGCCGTCGATCAACCAGATCGAGTTGCATCCCTACCTAGCGCAGCCGGAACTGCGCGAGTTCCACCGGAAGCACGGGATCGTCACCGAAGCCTGGAGTCCGCTGGGCCGGGGCGGCGCGATTCTCACCGACCCCGTTGTCACGAGTATCGCCGCGGAGCTCGATGCCAGTGCGGCGCAGGTGTTGATCGCGTGGCAGCTGGCAATCGGGAATGTCGTCATCCCGCGATCCACCAACGTCTCACGGATTTCCGAGAACCTCGCTGCAGCTGAAATCACCTTGACGGCAGACCAATTGAATCTCTTGAACAGCTTGGACCGGGCTGAGCGGATTGGGCCGGACCCCGCCGACCTCAACTGAGGGCGTCAGGTCCGCCGGGTGGCACGACGCCGGTCGCCAGGTTCCGTGCGCTGGTGAATCGGCCGAGTGCTGCTGTCTCCCGGTCCATCAGCGGAAGGGTCGTCGGTACCGTCTCGGCGAGTTGACGACCGACGGCGGCGGATGAGAATGCAGGCTTGAACCAACGCATCAGGCCGACCCAGCGTGGCACGTAAACACGGCGCTTGCGCCGTTCGATCCCGCGAACAAATGCGCCGGCACAGTCTTCCACCGGCACCAGCTTGCTCAGCGGCCCGGGCAAAGAGTCGAGCATCTCGGTGAACGTGGACAGATCTCGCTGAGAGTCACGCACCAGCGGGGTATCGATCCACGACATGTGGGCGCTGCCCACCGCAACACCCTGATGTGCGACTTCTAGCCGCAGGGCGTTGGCAAAGTTCTCGACCCCGGCTTTGCTGGCGGCGTAGGCGGCCATCCCCGGCCCCGCTACGTAGGCGGCCATCGATGACACCACCAGCACGTAGCCCTGTCGTGCGATCAGGTGTGGCAGGGCTGCCCGGACCGTATGGAAAACCCCGGTGACGTTGATGTCGATCACGCGGCGAAACGTCACCGGATCGACGTGCAGCACCGACCCGTAGCTCGCGATACCGGCGTTGGCCAGGACCGCATCGATCCCTCCGAAAGCATTCACGCCGGTGTCTACGGCGGCCTGCATTGCGGCCAGATCGGTCACGTCCGCGACCGCGGAGATGGCGGTTTTCGGTCCGAGTTCGTCAGCCAGTTGACGTAGCGAGTTCTCATCGACGTCGACGAGGATCACCTTCGCGCCACGAGCGGCCAGCGCGCGGGCTGTTGCCGCGCCGATACCGCTTCCGGCCCCGGTGATGAAAACGACCTTGTTGCGCAGTGTCGCCATGGCTGCATCCTTTGCCGAGGTGGGGGCGATCCCTTGCAGGTGTGGACAGCTAGATCCTAGTAGCCCGCCGGGGTCGGAAAACAGGGAAAACGTCGCAGATCGGTAGATCCGGCATCCTGTAGAGGTGGATGCGTTTTTCGAGTTCGTTGGCAACTACTTCTGGCTGGTGTTTGTGTTCGGTGGCGCCATCGGTGGTGGTCTCAAAGCGATCGGTGCGGCCAATGAGCGTCGCGCCGAGCGCAGACAGGAGCGGTACCGCCTCAAACAGCAGACGAAGCTTGCGGAACTCGAGGCGTCCGGTCAACGGCGGGTGGACGCCGAAGCTGTGCGACGGGACATCGCGAAGAGTCTCGATCAGCACAACCAGACCGATGTGCGCTGGTTCGCCTACGAACTCGATGCGGCGACCTTGCTCGACTTCCCGATGATGATCGACCTGCGTGAACCGCTCACCATCGAGTTCCACCGGGCGAAACGCAAGACCGATTTGTTGCGGCCGGACAGCGTCGATGACCTCGTCGACGACAGTGATCGGCGGCGTGAATATCGCGACGCTGTGCACGCGTACGCCACCGCCTTCGACGTGGCCGAGACCGAAGCGAAACGCCGTCGCCGGTCGGGGTTCAGTGACGAGGAGCAGCAGCGTTTGCAGCGGGCGCAACGACTGCTCCAACTGGCTCAGGATGCCGGCGCGAGCCCGGAGGAACGGCGCAGTGCCTATGCGAGAGCCCGCAAAGAACTCGACGGGCTGATCGTGTTGCCGGCGGCAACCACGCAACAGCTCGAGCAGCGGGTGGCAGGTCAGCTCGAGCGGTGAGGTCCGCCGATCACGATGCGGTGGTCGGGACGCGTTTGCTCAGGAGCCAGGCACCGATGCCCACGGCAGCAAAAACCACGGACACCGTGATGAGGGTCAACACGAACCCTTGGTCGCCGCCACCGTAGACGGCCATCAGGGCAACGCTGACCGCGCTTCCCACGGTGAATCCCAGGTACCGGAGCACCAAGTTGAAAGCCATTGCGCTGCCGGTCTCTTCGCTGGGAATGTGCGGAATGATCAGCACCGCCAGCGAAGAGAAGCTGAATCCGCTTCCCAGACCGCCGATGGTCATCCAGAGCACTGCCCAGGCGACGTGGTTGTGAGCCACGGCCAGACCCACGGTAGAGCACATGAAGATCGCGCAGCCCAACGGCAGCACCAGGTCTGGGCCGAATCTGTTCACCGCAGCCAGCGACAACCGACTGCCGACAACGCTCATCAGAGAGTAGGGCGTCAGCATCAGTCCGGCGACGGCGAGTGATTTGTCCAGCCCCCAGTCAGGGTTTTGGACGAGCACGATGACAAGCGTCAGCAGCGTGTACATCGCGATACCACCGCCCGCTGCAACAAGGTTCGGTGCCGCAACCCCGGGCCGGACCGCGAGCCGCAGGTCGACCAGCGGCTGGTCACAGCGCAGTGACCACACGATCCACAGCGTGAACGCGGCGACACCGACGACGGCCAGACCGAGCGTGCGAGCGGACAGCCATCCCCAGGTCTCGCCATGGCTGACAGCGAGCAAGAAGGTGCCGGTACCGCTCGACAACAGCAGCGCGCCAATCCAATCCACCGGCATCCGGGTGGAAGCACGCGATGAGGGAATGTATCGGAGGGCCAAGATCAGTGTTATCAGGCTGAGAGATGCACCGAGCCAGTAGGCGGTATGCAAACCCCACAGGTCTGCGACGGTTGCGGTGATCGGGTAGCCGAGTCCGGCTCCGGCAACCCCGGCCACCGACAATATTGCGATTGCCGGGGCCAACCGCGACACCGCAAACGATTCACGGGCAACTGCCATCGCAAGGGGTACCAGCGCCATGCCGACCCCCTGGAACGTCCGGCCGATCACCAAGGCCACGAAACCCAGTGGCAGAGCGGACAAGACGCAGCCGGCGGTCACGATGAGAAGTCCGACAAGAATCGTCGGACGTCGCCATGAACCGCCACCCAGCCGGCCGAGGACCGGTGTCGAGATGGCTGCCATGAGCAATGTCGCAGTCAGCGTCCACTGGGCCTGGGTGATCTCGATGTCGAACTCGGTGGAAATCTTCGGGACCAGGGGCGCGCCGAGACTGCTGACGATGGACGTGATCGTGGTGACCAGGCTCAGGGTGAACAGCAGGACGCCGTACCGGGGCGGTTGGCTGTTCGCGGTCATCAGTGAACGGGACCCACCGAAAGTGTCACCGTGCTGAGTCCCACTGCGCCAAGACCGTTCGCAGAATTGCCACCAGCGGCAGCGGCTGATCAAACATCGGGTGATGACCGGCATCCGGGAGGTCGACCACGGTGGCCGGGTTCGCGAACAGGCCGGCGATTTCCTGGGCCATTTCGGGACTGACCATGCCCAGCTCGCACCGGATGTACAGCGACGGGGTCACGATTTGGGTGAGCAGTTCGCGCAGATTCACCATGCGGCCGGCTTCGTGCCGTTTGCGGAACATCTCCGGATCGAACTTCCACACCCACCCGGCCTCGGTCTCTTTCACCGATTCTTCGGCGACGTGCCGGGCCACGTAGGGCAACAGGGTGTCCTGCCGTGGCTCGGTCCGGAACCGGACGCAGATCTCCTCCTTGTTCGGGTGCGCCTTCGGGACGCGCGCGAGCTGCCGGATGATGATCTCCTCCGGCGGTTCGTCGAACAGGGGTGAGTCGATGATGACCAGGCCTGCCGCGGCATCGTTGTGAGTTGCGCCGAGTATCGCGGTCACCCATCCGCCCATGCTGTGCCCGACCACGTAGGGCTTGCCGGAAATCCCGCCGGCCTTGGCCACCTCGATGACCTCGCTCGTCCACTGGTCCATCGGGTACTGCTCGCGGATCTCGCTGTCTCCGTGGCCGGAGAGGTCAATTGCGACGACTCGATGCGACGACGCGAGGAGCGGGGCGATGTGGTCCCACCAACCGGAATGGGCCGAGCCGCCGTGGACCAGAACGACACCGGGCCTGCCTTCGTCGCCCCAACAGCGCAGGTGCACGCGCGAGCCGTTGATCTGCACATCGCGGTGTTCGGGCTTGTTGGCCAGCGCGGCGGCAAACCAACGCGGCTCCGTGATCGGGCTGGATGTTTCGGCCGTCATCAGTTACTCCTTCGCCACGCAAATGTTCCCTCAGCCTATCGACCAGCGGAAACCGGTTGTTTGTCGGGACGCAACTTCTTGAATGGTTGCCTCCGGACTCAGCTGCGCCCACGATTGATCGATGGCGAGTGATCTCGACAACGACGAGTGGGATGACAAGGAACGCAACGAGACCCCGACCGAGCGACTCGACCGCAACTGGTCGAGCCTGCTGCAGGAATTGCGTGTGGTGCAGACGGGTATCCAGGTACTCACCGGCTTTCTCTTCACGATTCCGTTCCAGAGCCTCTTCTACGATCAGGACAATTTCTTCCGGACCGTCTACCTAGTGACGCTGTCGGCATCTGTCGGCGCAACCGTGCTGCTGCTGGCGCCGGCCTCGATGCACCGCATCCTTTTTCGCAGGCACCGGTTGGCGGAACTGGTGCAGTCCGCGCAACGCTTTGCGCTCGGTGGCCTGATCCTCATCGGAGTGGCGATGACCGGGGTGGTCATGATGGTGTTCGAGCTGGTGGTGGGGCGGATCGCAGGGTCGGTGGCAGGTGGGGTGGCGGCGCTGTCGTTTGTCTACTTCTGGTTTCTCTTTCCGTGGCGGTACCGCCACATCGACTAGTTTTGATCATGACGGTCATGAACCCGCCGAATCCTGGTGAGTGTCACGACCCCGGTGGCATGCTCGATTCATGGCCATCGACTTGCCCACGGCTCGACGACTATGGCGGCTCCTCGAACCTGTGCATGCCGTCACCTACTTCTCCGACGAAACCCGTGAGGCGCTCTCCGCGGCCGGGTACCGCGGATTCTGGATGGGCTACTTCGCTGCCCGGGCCGCACCACTCGGACCGGTGGGTCCGGAGATCGTCACGGCGCTGTTCTACAACTTCGCGCCGTCCCACGTAGCGCGGGCCATCCCGGACGCGTGGGATTTCGCGCCTCCGGAGACGGCATTGAAGGTCCGCCAGGATGCCGCGGTGGCGACGCTGTCGCGCATGCTCGGCGACGGGGCCGCCGATGCCGTCGATCGGGCGGTCGCGGTGCTGTACCCGGTGGCGCAGAACGCGGACCTCGGCGGGCGGGCACTGTTTGCCGCCAACGCGGCGTTGCCCTGGCCTGCCGATCGGATCGGTGCCCTTTGGCATGCGGCGACCCTGTTGCGCGAACACCGGGGTGACGGGCATGTGGCAGCTCTGACCACGGCGGGGATCACCGGCCGGGAAGCCGGTGTCCTGCATGCCACCGCGACGGCGATCCCACGGTCGGTTCTCGAAACCAGCCGCCACTACACCGAGGAGGAATGGGAGTCGGTGACGGCGAGGCTGGCGGAGCGGGGTCTCCTCGACCGCTCCGGCGCCATCACACCCGCGGGCCGCGCGCTCAAGGCGGAGATAGAGAACACCACGGACCGGCTCGCTGCACCCGCGTACGCGCGACTGACCGACAGCGACGTCGACGATCTGACGACGTCGTTGATGGAACTCACCACAGCGGTGGTGGCAAGCGGTGAGATCCCGTCGGTGACCCCGATCGGTCGTGGACTAGACGAGGTGGGGTGATCACCACTTACACTCGGCACCATGGGTTTCAATGACGACATCATCGCCGAATTCCGGACCAACGACGGCAAAGTCGGTGGCAACTTCGAAGGCGCGCCACTGCTGCTGCTGCACCACAAAGGCGTCAAGAGCGGCAAGGCCTACGTAACGCCGCTCGTGTATCAGGCGGGGGAGGGCGTCAATTACATCTTCGCCAGCTACGCCGGGCACGAGGAGGATCCGCAGTGGTTCCGCAACCTGAAGGCCAACCCGGACACCACCATCGAGATCGGTGGCGACACTGTCGCGGTGACCGCCTCCGAGGTCACCGGTCCTGACCGCGATCGTATCTATGCACAGCAGTCGACGGTGATGCCCGGCTTCGCGGACTACGAGAAGAAGACCACCCGGGTGATCCCGGTGGTCGCGCTGACCCCGGCCTGAGGCCTGGCGTTTGTAGGGGCCGGAGGTCGTCAGGCGGCTGCTTTATATGGCGGGACCAGGGCGCCGCGGTCGGTGTCGACGATCTCCGCACCGAGCGGGAGCAGGGAGACCGGGATCATCTTGAAGCTGGCGATACCCAGCGGGATGCCGATGATGGTGCAGCACAGAAGGATCCCGAAGAAGATGTGCCCGATGGCCAGCCAGATGCCGGCGAAGATGAGCCAGATGACGTTGCCGATCGCTGATCCGATACCGGCGGTGGATTTGCGAACAACTGTCCGTCCGAACGGCCACAGGGCATAGGCAGCGATCCGGAACGACGCGATTCCGAAGGGGATGGTGATGATCAGGATGCAGCAGATGATGCCGGCGGCGATGTATCCCAACGCCATCCAGAATCCGCAGAGCACGAGCCAGATGACGTTCAGAATGGTCTTCACTGGGTTCATTGTGCCAAAGTTCCCTGAGTTCTGTTCGGGTGAATAATTTTTCGGGAGTGGGGCGATGAGCCGGGCGGGGGTTCAGACGCCGAGGTAGGCGAGGACAGCCAGTACCCGACGGTTGTCGTCGGCGGAGACCGGCAGGTCGAGTTTGGTGAAGATGCTGTTGGAGTGTTTGCTCACGGCCTTTTCGGTCACGAACATGGCGTCGGCGATCGCCGCGTTCGACCGGCCCTCGGCCATCAGCGACAAAACTTCTCGTTCGCGCGTCGACAGCCGATCGAGGGGTCCGTTGGAGTGCTGGCCGGTCAGCAGCTGGGACACCACTTCGGGGTCGAGGACCGTGCCGCCGCCATAGACCTGACGGACCGCGTCGATGAACCCGGCTACGTTGGCAACGCGGTCCTTCAGCAGATATCCGACCGCACCTTCACCGCTTTCCAGCAACTCACGAGCGTAGAGCTGCTCGACGTATTGGGACAGCACCAGCACCGGGAAACCGGGGCGCTGACGGCGAATCTTGATGGCGGCCCGCAAGCCCTCGTCTGTGAAAGTCGGGGGCATCCGGACATCGAGGACAGCGAGGTCGACGGATTCGTCGGCGAGTGCGGCATCGAGTTCGGTGGCATTGTCCACGGCGGCAACAACATCCATCTGGTGAGCGGCGAGGATGCGCGACAGTCCATCCCGCAACAGGGCGTGGTCTTCGCCGATCACGACGCGCATGGCACCTCCATGGAGACGATCGTCGGACCACCGACCGGACTGTGCACATACAGCGAGCCGTCGAGGGCCTTCAACCGCTGGGTGACACCGTGCAATCCCGATCCCGTGGCCACGGCCCCGCCGATTCCGTCGTCACCCACCTCGACTCTGAGCACACCCTCGAAGATACCCATGGAGATCCAGGCGTTCCGGGCGCGGGAGTGTTTGCCGATGTTGGCCAGGGCCTCGGCGACCGCGAAGTACACCGCGTTCTCCATCGCGGCCGGAAGACGTTCATGGACAGCAAGATTCAGGGTGATCGCCATTGGCATGTCGAGCGCGAGGGCTTCGACGGCGGGGCCCACCCCACGATCGGCGAGTACCGGTGGATGGATTCCGCGGACCACCGACCGCAGATCGCCCAGTGCGGCGATCGCAGAAGCCCTGGCCTCCGCCATCAGTTGTTTGGCGGCGTCGGGATCTTTGTCGAGCTGACTCTCGGCCAGGCCGATGGTCATGCCCAGCGCCGCGAGCCGGGCCTGGGCCCCGTCATGCAGGTCCCGCTCGACGCGGCGTAGCTCTTCGGCTGCCGAATCGACTGTCGCAGCACGGGATTCGGTCACCTCGTGGACCCGGGCCTCCAAGACCTCGGCGCGGCTACGGTTCAAGATTCCCAGATCCATGGCGGCCCGGGCCTTCATCAGCGGTTCGACAAACGGCAGCAGGACCAGGGTGGCGGCGAAGATCACGCCGACGAGCGAGATCGCGAAACCGACCGTCGATGCCAGCGCGAGCCATCCGAGATCCCGCCAGCGCAGTGAGTCCGAACTCCACACCGACAGCAGGTGAAAGATCCCGCGGCGGTTGTGGAGAGGCTTGTAGTCGCCAGGCCGCCACGGACGATCCAGTACGCCGGCCGAGATCCGGCGATGGAGGTTGCAGAAGGCACCGACGATCGGAACCTCGACGTACAGGACCAGGGCACCCACGGAGATCAGTACCAGCGGGATGGCGACGATCTGCACGATGAACAGCACCAACGCGACCGGGGCCAGCAGGGTGGTGATCAGGGCGAACATCGCCGCCCGCAACCACCGGACCACAAGCGTTGGTTCCTCGTGGGCGTTCACGGTGTCCTCTCCGACCTCGGCGCTGGTGCCGTGCATCTGGTGTTGCTGTGGTGCAAGAACTCCATGGTGCAGGGCTCCGCGGCAGAAAGCAGTAGTGCTGGGTCTACCTCCATGGTGGACAATTTCGCCGCCGCCCGGGGGCTTATCGCTCCTGACCTGGCCGGCCGCAGCGAACAGGGTGGTAGTTGCCCGGTGCCCGCCGGGAAATTCCATCCCGAGGCAGATGCCTCACAGCATCAGGAGCTCGACATGAGACAGATGACGCGAGGGCCACAGGCGGTGGCCCGGTGGAGTGCGCACAATCCTTGGCGCGCAATCGGACTCTGGCTGGCACTGGTGGTGGTCGCAGTGGCGCTCAGTGCGCTGATCCCCACCCAGGAAACCGACGACGCCGACTACCGCGTCGGTCAGTCCGGGACCGCCGACCAGATGATCCATGACGCCGGCCTGGCCGCGCCCGACACCGAGTTCGTGTTGATCACGGGTGATCAGAACGACGCGGTGCTCGCGGCGGCAGAGCTACACGAGTACCTGGCAGGTTCGACGGAGGTCCAGGAGGTGACCGGTCCGGTGCAGTCGCCCGACGGCACGACCCAGCTCGTGTCGATCTCCCTTCGGGCGCCGCCGGGCGACGAGAAACCGACCATCGCCGACATCAACGCAGCGGTGTCGTCGGTCAGTGCACGGCATCAGAACCTGCAGTTCGGGCAGACCGGCGACGTCACCCTCGACAAGGCGGTCAGTGAGCGCGTTGCCGACGATCTCGCTTCGGCCGAGGCCATCAGCATCCCGATCACGCTGGGCATCATGCTCTTTGTGTTCGGCGCCCTGATCGCTGCCGGCATTCCGGTGTTGCTGGCCATCACATCCGTGGTCGCGACCATCGGCATCTACGCGCCGATCTCGTATCTGGTGCCCTCCGAAGAGACCGCATCGTCGATGGTGCTGCTGATCGGAATGGCTGTGGGCGTGGACTATTCGCTGTTCTACCTGAAACGAGAACGGGAGGAACGGCGCAAGGGACACGGGACGCTCGACGCGGTCGGTATCGCCGCGGCGACCTCGGGGCACTCGATTCTCGTGTCCGGTGCGGCGGTCATCGCCTCGCTCGCCGGTGTGTACGTGCTCGGAAGCGCGACCTTCAATTCCCTGGCGACCGCCGCCATCATCGTCGTCGCCGTCGCGGTGGTCGGTTCGCTCACGGTGTTGCCGGCCCTGCTGGTCAAGTTCGGTCGGTGGGTCGATCGTCCACGGGTACCGCTGCTCTGGCGTCTCAACGCGCGCATCGGTGAGGGTGGGATCAGCTCCCGCATCATCGGGCCGGTTGTCACCAGGCCGGTGGTCGCCCTGGTCGCCGGCCTGGCGGTGATGCTGGCCCTGGCTGTTCCGGCGCTGACGATGAACTTGCGCAGCGCCGGTTTGGAGACGCTGCCGCAGGACATCCCGGCAGTTGCGGTCGCACAGCAGTTGGACGCCGACTTCCCGTCCGAAGGTTCATCCGCCAACGTCGTTGTCTCCGGCGGTGATCCGGCTGCGATGTCCGCGGCACTGACCGAAGTGGGTGAGGAAGCGACCGGGAGCGGTGCCTGGACCGTCACACAGGAGCCGGTGACCTCGGTATCCGGGACCACCGCGGAACTGCGGCTTGCCAGTACCTTCGAGCAGAACGACGCCCGCGCCGACGACGCGATGCTCGAACTGCGGGACAGTGTGGTTCCCGACAAGGTCGACGGCATCTCCGGTGCCGAGTATGCGGTCGGTGGTCAGATCGCCGAACAGTACGACAGCACCAAGGCGCTGTCGGACGGACTGCCGGTGGTGGTCGCGGTGATCCTGATCCTGACGATGGTGATGCTGGTCGTCACCTTCCGGAGCCCGGTGATCGCATTGGTCTCCACAATCCTGAACCTGTTGTCGGTGGGCGCGGCGTTCGGTGTGCTGGCGCTGGTGTTCCAGCACACCTGGGCCGAGGATCTGCTCGACTTCACATCCAACGGGACCGTCGTCGAGTGGATCCCGATGTTCATGCTGGCGGTGCTCGTCGGGCTGTCCATGGACTACCACGTGTTCGTGCTCGGCCGGATCCGTGAGGGCATCGACAAGGGCCTGCCGCCGAAGGTTGCGGTGCGGGCCGGGGTCACCCAGACGGCCGGCGTCGTCACCAGTGCCGCGCTGGTCATGGTGTCGGTGTTCGCATTGTTCGCTGCGCAGAGCCTGGTCGAGATGAAGCAGATGGGTGTCGGACTGGCAGTGGCCATCCTCCTCGACGCCACCGTGGTTCGGCTGGTGTTGCTGCCGTCGATGCTGGTGCTTCTCGGCAACCGCGCCTGGTGGCCACGTCGTACCCGGACCGAGCAGCCGGTGATACCAAATCGGGCGGTCGTACCTGCGACGATGTGACGTGGTGCACAATTGAGGGAGTCGGGGCGGTATCGACCGAAACGGAGGTGACGCGGTGGGTGAGTTGCAGGCACCTGCGCGCGACTTCTGGACCGCACTGGAACCAGGCGAAGATAAGGCCACCAGGCTGAAACAGGTTCGCCGGGCCCACGAACTCTTTGTGCAAACCGGGACGTTGTCCCCGGCCACCGGCCCCACCTCGGTGCGGTCGGTGGTTCGGGATTCGTGGATGCGTTCTGCCAAAGGTGGCGTCAACCCCTCGGGGATGACGGATGACAGCAGCATGTCGTGGAACGACTTCCTCGAGTACCGCAACGGCCATCCGATGGCCGCCGCGTACCCGCTGGTCCGTTCGCTCATGCTCGACGAAGTGTCCGACTCAGGTGTTGTGGTGGCTCTCACCGATGACGTGGGTCGGCTGTTGTGGGTAGAGGGTGACCACAAAGCGAGAGACCAGGCCTGCGACATCAACTTTGTCGAAGGGGCGTTGTGGGCGGAGCAGGTTGCCGGCACCAACGCCCCGGGTCTGGCTCTTGAGGTGGACCACGGGGTGCAGATCTTCGGGGCAGAACATTTTGCGGTGCGGGTGCAGGACTGGAACTGTGTGGCAGCGCCGGTGCACGACCCGGTGACGGGTGCGGTGATCGGCGTCATCGATGTGACCGGTGGCGAGCGGGTGGCCACACCGTTTGCCTTGTCGATGGTGAAGTCGGTGGTCGCCGCGGTGGAGGGTGAACTGCGGATCCGTTCACTCACCGGTGAGTTACCCCGGGCGGCGGCGCCACCGTCCGGTCCGGGCCTGACCGTGCTCGACGGTGATCGGTACTTCTGGCGGCCGGTTGGTGGTGGCCCGTCGATGCGACTGTCGCGTCGCCATGCCGAGATCCTGGTGCTCCTCGGTGAATATCCCGGGGGACTGGGTACCGAGCAGGTCGCGACGATGCTCGCCGAAGACGGCATCGATCCGGTGACGGTACGTGCAGAGATCTCCCGGCTGCGCCGCGACGTCGGGGCCGATATCGTTGCGTCCCGGCCATACCGGTTGACCATGCCCATCGACTCCGACATCGGTCAGGTGCGCCGCATGCTGCGTATCGGCGAGATCGCCCGTGCCATCGAGAAATTCGGTCGCGGTGGACTGCTCAGTGCGTCGATGGCGCCCGGTATCGCCGAGGTCTTCGAGGAACTCAAAGAGGATGTCCGATCGGCTGTCCTGACCTCCGGCAACCCGGAGTTCCTGCGGGCCTGGACCGCGTCGGTACACGGACGCGAAGATCTGTCCGCCTGGCGCCGGTGGGGTCAATCGTTGCCCCCGGGCCATCGGGACGAAGCCCTCGTCCATGGGCGTCTGCGTCTGCTCGATCGCCGCTTCGGTATGTGAACCGACCCCGATCGGGCGTTTCAAAAGTGTTGTGAACAACGGATTTCGACTTCGGTTGTGCCTTTCGTCCTATTTCGAACCGATGTTCATCGGGCCGTTGGTGAGTGTTCGTGTCGAGTTGTCCGACGGCTGCCCAATTCGGCGTTTACTTCTTCTCGCACCCAGTGTGTCGCCAGATATGTTGGCGGGCACTCAAACACGCACGTTTCGAGTTCTGGCCCGCGCCGGAGCTGACCCGAGGGGAACACACCGCTATGAAGTTCAGGAACAGGCTCGTCGCCGTATCGGTGATGGTGGTCGCATCGATGAGTGTGGCGCTGGGCGCCGCGTACGCCGACCCGGCTCCGGCACCGACCGAGGGCGCCAATTGGCAAGCGGTCCGCGATGGATCGTCGGTGATCATCACCACCGACAACGGATCGCTCTCCAAAGAAGGCAATCAACTCGTTCTGCATGACAGGCAGGGCGCGGTGGTCGAGTCCGTACCGCTGACCCTGGCCATCGACGACTTCCAGCGGCCGGTCAACGCGAAGGTGACGCCTGCCTCGGCGACACTGTCGGTGGACGCGAACCCGTTGGCCTTGACCTTTGCTCCGGTCAAACACAATGTGGACCTGGCAGCAGCGGTGGCGAGCGTGAAAGACAACATCACGCTCACCGCTGCGGTCGGTGGATTCCTCGGTGCGGCAACCGGATTGGTCGGCGGATGCCTCTTGGGTGCAGTTGCTGCCGGCGTCGTTTCCGCGCCCGTTGCCCTGCTGTTCGGTGCCGGGCCGCTGGCCGGATGCATCGGCGGCGCGATCCTGCTCGGATCGACTTTCTCACTCGCCGGCACGGCCATCGGCGGGCTCGGTGCGGTCGCAGCCAACGTGGGACCGTTCATCCAGCTGCTCAACGCGCCACCGAAGGCAAAGTAGGCGACCCCTCACACCTGGTTTGCCCTTTCCCGTCAGGTCCGTCCGGAACACCGGGCGGGCCTGGCCTCGTTTGTGCAGCGCGTGATCAAGCTGCGATCCACGTCGCGACCTCGGAGGCGAGTGCCAGCGTCGCCGGATCGTCGGTCGCAACGTAGCGATCGGCTGCGGCGTCGTAGGCGGCACCGGCGATCGATCCGTGGTCGGCGCCGAGTTCGATCAGTTCGACCGGCCAGCCGTTCCGCTCGAGCGTCAAGGCGAAATCGCGACTCGCGGTGGGCGGAACAACATCGTCACGCAAGCCATGGATCAGTGTGAAGGACGACCGATGTGCGGCGTCGGGTAATTGCTCGGGTAGGTGTTGACCGGTGATCGGATCGGTCGCCATGAACGCACCGGCGAGACAGATCGTACGAAGAACGCGAATGCCGAAGTCGTCGGCGTGGAGGGTCAAACCGGCCGCTGCCAGACCTCCGAGGGACCAGCCGACGAGGATGAGGTCGGCCGGCCCGCCGGGCTTGTCGGCAGCGAAGTGCGCCGACGCGAGCAGGTCGGCTTTGCCGCCGTCGGCGGCGTGCGAGTTCCAGTCGGGTGCGACGACATGGAAATCCTGATCTGCCACACGTGCCGCCAGCGGCCGCACCGCAGCGCGGGCGTCGGTCTGCATCCCGTGCCAGAGCAACACGGTCTGATCGCGTGGGTCGCCGAATACGTCCGCCGCGCGGCCCGGAGCATATTCGGTGGTCTTCATGTCCCGAGTCTGCCTGACAACCAAGAGAACTGAACTCCGAAAAGTCAGAATGATATTCTGACCGAACCTGAGGCGACTGGTGGGAGTGCACATGAATGCTGCGGTAGAAACCCTGACCGGGCGTCGAATCATCGTGACAGGCGGTGCCAGTGGGATGGGTGCCGGACTGGTACGTGCGTTGCCGAAACTCGGTGCGTCGGTGGTGTCGTTGGACAGCGCGGCGGAGGCCGGAAGTGTGGTCGCCGCCGACGCGGGAGTGAAGTTCATCGAATGCGATGTCAGCAACCCGGTCGAGGTGAACGCTTCGGTGGCGGCTGCCGTCGATCATCTCGGCGGTCTCGATGTCCTGGTCCATTCAGCGGGTATTGCTCCGGGCGCGCCCGCCGGTGAATTGCCGATCGAGCAGTGGAACGCCGCGATGGCCGTCAATGCGACGGGCACCTTCCTCATCAACCAGGCCGTGCTCCCCGCGTTGATCGAAGCCGGCGGCGGCCGGATCATCAACTTCGCATCGGCGGCCGGGATCACCGGCTATCCGGGCAAGGCCGCCTATGCCGCATCCAAGGGCGCAGTGGTGGCCTGGACCCGCACGGTTGCACTCGAATGGGCCACCTACGGGATAACGGTCAATGCCATCGCGCCCGCAATCTGGACGCCGATGTATGACCGCACCCGGGCGTCGATGACTCCAGAACAGCTGGTGGCGCACGACGCGAGCATGGCCAAGACGGTTCCGCTCGGTGGCCGGCTCGGTGATATCGACCGTGACCTGGTGCCGGTGGTCGCGTTCCTGGCCGGTCCGGGTTCAGGCTTCATGACAGGTCAGGTCTATTCGGTGGACGGTGGCAAACTGATGCTGCGCTGACCGCCGATCGGTGGTTACGCGACTGACGCCGACCTCGGAGGTCAGGTCAGCAGCAGCATGGTGACGTCGACGGCGGCGATGGCGATGGCGCCGTAGAAGGGGGCTCGGCCGGATCGGCGCATCGTTGTCAGTGCGATGACAATTACCACGCCCAGGCCGATCCAGAGCCACATCACCTGCGAGTTCGCGACGACAGCGATGGCAGTGGCGCCGATGAGCAGGCCGGCCGCGACGCCCGGAATCCGCCGCGCACCCAGCCGGTGAGGAAGTCCCGTGATGCCGGTGGCGGCGTCATCGTCGAGGTCGGGCATCACGTTGAGCAGGTGTGCGCCGACGCCGAGCAGTCCGCTGACCGCGATCATCCAGGCCGGCGGCAGGTATGTCGGGTCCGCCGTGAGCGTGACGACCAGCGGCAGCGAACCAAATGCGACAAAGTAGGGAAGCCAGGACAGGTAGGTCGACTTGAGCCCGGCGTTATACGCAAGGGCAGAACCGATGCCGAGCACCAGATGTACCGCCGCGGCGGCCAGGCCGCACGCCAGTGACGCCACTACGCAGACAACACCGGCGACCGCGACGGCGACCACTGCGGTCGTCGGGCTCAGGTCGCCGGACGCCAGCGGCTTGTCGGTCCGTCCCACCTGACGATCCCGCTCTCGGTCGATCAGGTCATTGGTCCAGCCGACGACGAGCTGGCCGCTGAACACGGCGACCATGAGTATGGCAATCGAGCCGACATCCAGATCTTCGGCGACGCCGACCGCTGCGGTCAGCAGCGTCACCGCAACCGCCGGGATCGTGTGCCCGGCAACCAGCAATCCGACGGCGGCCTTCAGCGGAGACCGCGGATCACGATTGCGGGAACGAGTTGTTCGGCACTGTCCCAGGAACCGTGATTGCCGACGAGTGTGGACTCGAGTGGCTCGGCCACCGAGCGGATCATCGCGGTATCACCACGGGCAGCGGCCACCACATCACCGATGCGAACGCGGATGTTTCCGCGGACCGACTGTCCGAACCAGCCCGCGTCGATGGCGTCGTCGCGCCGGAGAACCGTTGCGCGATCGGCGAGCATCGTCTGCCAGGCCTCGTGAACATCTTCTGCCGCACCGTCTTTCGCGTAGACATGCCGGACCCGTGCTTCGCCGGCGATCGCAGTGGTGCCGGCGGTGAGTTCGTCGTGTAGGTCGATGTCGAACCGGCCGGAAGATGTGTCGACCATGCCGTGATCGCCGGTGATGACCAGCACGCGACCCGCCGGGAGTTGCTCGGCGAGCTCTCCGATCATCGCATCGATCAGGCGCAGCTGCTCGCGCCAGGGCTCTGAACCGGGACCGGTGAGGTGGCCGGCGAGGTCGAGCCCGCCGTAGTATGCGTAGCCGAGTGTTGCTGCCGGCGTGCTCATCTCGGCAAGAATCGAGGCCCGCAGATCATCTAGATGCTCGGCGGCGACCACTTTGGCGGCACCACGCAAGGCTGCCCGCGACAATCCGGAGTCGAGGTGCAGTCCCGGCACGATCTGCCGCGTGGCGAAACCCTGGGCATGGCATTTCTCGAAAATTGTTGTGGTGGTCTGGAAGTCCTCGGGGACCACCGTTTTGATGAGGCTGTGATCGTGATTGCCGTGCACACACCAGCGCAGGGAATTGAGAATCGGCGCTTCCGGGATGAGCCCCCCGGCACCGGCCCGGAATGTGTACCCCAGGATGCCGTGGGTGCCAGACGGGCGTCCGGTGGCCAGGCTGGTGAGACTGACCGCGGTGGTGGCGGGAAATCCGGCGGCGACGGTCGTGGAGTTGTCCAGGGCGGCGGCATTGAGGTGGGGTGCGTCGTCAGGGTGGGAGGCAACGAGTTCGGCGCCGAGACCGTCGATCAACAGCAGTGTCGCCGACTGTGCGGGCACCATCTTCAGGTGGTTGTCGAGGTCGGCGGCACCGAGGGAGGCCGCCATCGATTCGAGGACGGCTGACAACGGCGGCAGGCTATGGCGCGGATCCAGATCACTCATCACCGATGACGCTAACCTGTGGCGTCAACGCGCAGGGGGGTATGTGGCTGCCGGACGTCATGGCGTGGCGGCGACAGTCTTTCGCGGCAGGGAGATCAGGGACGCGACCAGGAAGCACAGCGCACCGACGAAGGTGCCGCCCTGGCTGAGCAGGGGCTTGATCGCCTCTCCGGAGGTATCCACGTATGCGCCGATCGCGGAGAAACCGAAGGCAATCGAGCCGATGGTGTTCAAGACGGTCGCCGACCAGCCGGGTGCGTCCGGTTCGTCGCGGCGCCGGTAGATCTCGGTGGCGAACACCGCCAGCGCAGAGCTGACGAGGAAGGCGATCGACCCGTAGACATCCGGACGCCAGCTGTAATGGTTCGTGTTGACGATCGAATGCACCACCAGGGCCGCCCCGGTGCTGATGTTGAAGGCGATGGTGCCGAACTGTTGCACCGCGGCCGACAGCCATTCGGAGCGGTGGACTTCTCGTCCGGCCCGGACCGATCCGGCAATGGGGTCGGCGGCAGCACGGAACGGTCCGCACAGCTGGAGCTGGACGAACGCCGCGAACGTGAAAAACCACGAACCGACGAAAAATGAGCTGTTGGCCACCGTCGTCCCGGCCCACTCGGCAAATCCGGGTGCCGAACCCAGTGCGAAGAGCGCCGACCCGATGGCGAATCCCCAGCATTCGGTGCGCACTGAGTGGCGGATCACGAGTTAGACATTAGCGCCCATCTCCGGATCAGGCGTCCTCTGACCACCGAAGATCCTCATTGCAACTTTGATGCAACGGCCCCGCTCGTAGTGTGTGTTTCAGGTCACAAGGGGCCGACCGCTGCGGGTCGGTCACCGAGAGACATATAAGGCGAAGAGGAGCTCAGAAATGACCGTTTATGCCAATCCCGGAACACCCGGTGCCGTGATGAACTACGAATCACGGTACGAGAATTGGATCGGTGGCCAGTGGACGCCGCCGGTCAAGGGACAGTACTTCGAGAACCCGTCACCGGTGAACGGCAAGACCTTCTGTGAGGTCGCCCGATCGACGTCTGAAGACATCGACCTTGCTCTCGATGCGGCCCACAAGGCTGCTCCGGGGTGGGGCAAGACCTCGGTCGCCGAGCGTTCCCTGGCCCTGCTCCGCATCGCGGACCGCATGGAAGAAAACCTCGAGAAGATCGCCGTTGCCGAGGCCTGGGACAACGGTAAGGCTGTTCGCGAGACCCTCGCCGCCGACATTCCGCTTGCGATCGATCACTTCCGTTACTTCGCCGGCGCGCTGCGCGCCCAGCAGGGTTCGCTCTCGCAGATCGACGAAGACACCGTGGCCTACCACTTCCATGAGCCGCTCGGTGTTGTCGGACAGATCATTCCGTGGAACTTCCCGATTCTGATGGCGGTCTGGAAGCTCGCACCCGCACTGGCCGCCGGCAACGCGGTGGTCCTCAAGCCGGCCGAACAGACACCTGCCTCGATTCTGTTCCTCATGGAGCTGATCAAAGATCTGCTCCCCGCCGGAGTCCTGAACGTTGTCAACGGGTTTGGCGTCGAGGCCGGCAAGCCGCTGGCATCGAGCAATCGGATCCGCAAGATCGCCTTCACCGGTGAGACCACCACGGGCCGTCTGATCATGCAGTACGCCTCGGAGAACATCATCCCGGTGACCCTGGAACTGGGCGGCAAGAGCCCCAACATCTTCTTTGCCGATGTGATGGCAGAGGACGACGGCTTCCGCAATCGTGCGCTCGAGGGGTTCACGATGTTCGCCCTCAACCAGGGTGAGGTGTGCACCTGCCCGAGTCGCGCGCTGATCCAGGAGTCGATCTACGACGACTTCATCGACCTCGCGGTGGAGCGGACCAAGAAGATCAAGCAGGGCAACCCGCTCGACACAGACACCATGATGGGTGCGCAGGCGTCGAACGATCAGTTCGAGAAGATCACCTCGTACCTCGCGATCGGTAAGGAAGAGGGCGCCAAGGTCCTGACCGGCGGCGAAGCCGTCTCGCTCGATGGCGATCTCGCGGGTGGCTACTACATCCAGCCGACGATCTTCGCCGGAACCAACCGGATGCGGATCTTCCAGGAAGAGATCTTCGGCCCGGTGTTGTCGGTGACGAAGTTCTCCGATTACGCGGACGCGATGTCGATCGCCAACGACACGCTCTACGGCCTCGGTGCCGGTGTGTGGACGCGTGACGGCGCCACCGCCTACCGCGCGGGACGTGAAATCCAGGCCGGCCGGGTGTGGACGAACACCTACCACGACTACCCGGCGCACGCGGCATTCGGTGGCTACAAGCAGTCCGGTATCGGGCGCGAGAACCACCTCATGATGCTCGAGCACTATCAGCAGACCAAGAACCTGCTGGTGGGTTACGCTCAGGATGCCAAGGGCTTCTTCTGATCCAGCTCTATCCTCAAGCGTTACAAGTAATTTCATCAAGAAGGTGAACACAGATGACTCCCGCAGACAGAGTCGTCGCAACTGACTCCGCCGTGGAGCTCTTGACCAAGTTGTCGGAGCTCCACGGCGGCCTCATGATCCACCAGTCCGGTGGATGTTGTGACGGCAGCGCCCCAATGTGTTACCCGGCAGGCGAATTTCGTGTCGGCAGTCGTGATGTGCTGCTCGGTGAGATCGAACTACCTGAACTGTTGCCGGCCGTCCGGGTGTGGATCCAAGGCGACCAATACGAACTGTGGAAGCACACCCAGCTGATCCTGGACGTGGTTCCCGGACGTGGCGCCGGGTTCAGTCTCGAAGCGCCGGAAGGTGTTCGTTTCCTCGCTCGCTCCCGGGTTTTCGACGAGGCCGAAAACACCTGGCTCGACGCGTGCCCGCCGCGTCGGGGCGCGGACGTCACCATCGAATAGCAAATCCGACCCCGTCCGCGGGGGCGAGGAGCCAGGCCTCCTTCGGCAGACTGCCTGGTCATGGCATATTCTTCCCCCAGCCGTTCATCGCCGTGGTGGACGCCACCGCAGGCCGGCGACCTTGATTCCCGGCTGCGCTGCCCCGGGAAGGAACGTTGATAATTGGTACAGGTCGAGCTGTGACCGCGCCCGGACCGACCAGGTTTCGTACCGCGCTCCGAAGTCTGGGCCCTGTCAGCGCCGCCGGTCAGCCGCGCGAGGTTGTTCGCGCCAACGACGTGAACCCGTGCAGCCGATTCGGGAAGGCGACGCTGTCGTGGGCAGATCGGCGTCCACCGGTGGTGAGGGCGAGCGACATCATGGCTGTGAAACCTGCGGTCGCAGCACCGAGCACCCCGGTCGCTGCCCTACTGCCGTTGTTGTCCCAAAGTGGTTGCCATGCAGTCCCTGTCCTGGACGGCGACCTGATCGTCGGGATCGTCACACAGACCGACCTGATCGCTTCGTTGTCCCGGCAGGCACTGAGATTGGACCCCGAGCTGATCTGAGCGGCCTGCGGCTCACTCGACGAGTGAGATGGCCTGTCGTGGGCACTGCCGCACGGCTTCCCGGATCCGTGTTTCGTTCTGCGGCGTCACGTCGGGTGACAGCACGTGGAGGTCATCTCTCGCGTCGAGGTCGAACACCTCCGGGATGAGGCCCGCACAGATACCGTTGCTCTCGCACAGGCCGAAGTCGACCTGGACTCTCATCGGAGAACCCGGACAGGTACGTTGCTCCATCCCGCGACGTTCTGCATGGTCACCCGCTTGCAGCCGTCCCAGTCCACCTTGTAGCGGGGCATGAAATCGAGCAGCTTGTCCAGGGCGATGGCACTTTCCATGCGAGCGAGCGCGGCACCGAGGCAACTGTGGATCCCGTAGCCGAACGCGAGGTTCTGCGCCTCGGTCCGGTCGCGGTCGATGTCGAACACATCTGGATCGGTGAAGGCCTCGGGGTCGCGATTCGCCGACCCGCCGAGGAGAAACACGGGTTTACCCACCGGAATGGTTACGCCGTGGAGGTGTACCTCCTGGAGCGAGTAGCGCACGTTGTACTGGGCCGGGGCCTCGTAGCGAAGGAGTTCTTCGACGGCGGCCGGAATCTTGCTGCGATCGGCTAGTAGCAGCTCCCACTGATCGGGGTTCTGCGCGAAGACAACTGCCGCATTGCCGATCAGCTTTGCCACGGTCTCCGCTCCCGCACCGCCCAACAGCGTTGCGAAACTGGCGATCTCGATGTTGTCGAGGCCGGTCATCTCGCCGTCTTCGCGTTCGATCTCGGCACCGACCAGCTTGCTGAGCATGTCGTCCTGCGGATTGTCGCGCCGCTCCTTGGCGAGGCCGTAGTAGAGCATCGCGGATTCGATGGCAGCCTGCATGCCGGCCTCCGACATTTCCACCTGGCCGGGTTCGCGGTGCAGCAGTTCATCGATCCACAGCCGCACCTGCTGGCGGTGTTCGGCCGGGACGCCGAGCATCCGGGTGACGACCTCCACCGGGAACAACACCGAGAAGTCCTGGACGAGGTCGAATCCGTCGGGGTCCACCTGGCCGAGGAAGCGATCGATCTGCACGGAGACCATCGGCTCGAGGGAGCTGATCGCGCGCGGGGTGAACACCTTGCTCAGCAGCCCGCGCATCTGGCGATGCTCGGGCGGGTCCATCACGATGATCGACTTGTGCTCCGCGATACCACCGGTACGCACCTGGGCCAGGTCCACTCCGCGCGACGACGAGAAGGTGGCGAAGTCGGTGAGACCCCGCGACACATCCGCGTGACGGCTGAGCGCATAGAAGTCGTATTCCTCGCTGTAGTAGACCGGCGCCTCTTCTCGCATCCGCCGGTAGACGTCGTACGAGCCGTTGAAGAACTCCTGCGAGAACGGGTCGAATACGAGTTTTGCCTTGGTCATGCATCCTCCTTGGGGCACGAAGCGATCGGCCAACCACCTGGTCACTTCGGCAAAATTTCCGGCCGACTCACCCACCATACCGGTTACCGTAAGCCATACTATAGGTAACTCCCCTCCGTCGCGAGTCGGATATCGCCGGATTGGGGATCCCGGGGCCCGACGGGCATCGAATCGTCTGGAGGAGTGCAGCCGAGGGGGTGTTGCCCGGGTCACAGGATGAGGTTACAGTTGTGCTTACAGTGAATGCTTCGAGCGATGGGATTCTGACAAACATGGGTACTGGGCAGCGGAGAGTCATCGTCGTCGGCGCCGGATCGGGGATCGGCGCGGCCACCGCGGCCCATTTCCATGCGCGCGGGGATTACGTTCTCGCAGTGGATGTCAGACCGAACGAAACCCCGGCGTCGAAACACCTGCAGGTTGATCTGCGCGAGCCCGAGGCGATCACGGCGCTGCTGACCGAGATCGGTCCGGGCTGGGATCTCCTCGCGCATGTGGCAGGAGTCCCGGGGACCGCGCCGGCGAACGACGTCTTGCTGGTCAACTACCTGGGAATGCGGTTGATGACCGAGGGCATCCTGCCGCTGATGAACCACGGGGGTGCGATTGTCGCTGTCGCCTCTGTTGCCGCCCTCGGATGGGAGCAACGGGCCGGCGACCTCGCCGGGCTGCTCGATGCCACCGATCCCGAGGCAGTGGTGACCTGGCAGGCGGGTCAGGACCCGGCCTATCCGGTGTACAGCACGTCGAAGCAGGCGCTGATCCTGTTCGCCAAACGCATTGCGGGCCCGGCCTGGACGAAATACGGGGTCCGGGTCAATACGGTGAGCCCCGGTCCGACGGACACCCCGATCCTGGTCGACTTCGAGGCGTCGATGGGCAAGGACGCGCTCGACATGGCCAAGGCCGCGGTGGGCAGACATGCCCGGGTGGACGACGTCGTCCCGGTCATCTCTTTCCTCGGGTCGCCGGATGCCGGCTGGATCAACGGGCAAGACCTCCACGTCGACGGCGGGTTCCTGTCATCGCTCACCTCGGGTACCCCGATCCAGCTGTAGGCGAACCCGGTTCGGTAGCGGCAGACCAACACATCACCCCAGAGGAAATCCATGACGATCGACAGCCCACCCACGTCGCCGCATCCCTATCACCGACTCGATATCTCGGACGAGAACTTCTGGAAGACCGGTGACTTCCGCACGCGCGATGAGACTTTCGCCCAATTGCGTTCGGAGGAGGGACTGAGCTGGCATCAGCCGATGTCCGCCGTCTTTCCGCACGAGGAGACCGGTTACTGGGCGCTGACCCGGCACGCCGACATCCGTGAGGTCAGTCAGAACAACGCCGTGTTCGGCTCCAGCCTCGGCGTTGCGCTCGATCCCATGCCCGCCGAAATTCAGCGCATGACAACGTATTTCCTCTCGATGGATCCGCCGGATCACACCCGCAACCGGCGCCTGATCAGTTCCGCATTCACTCCGCGACAGGTCAAGCGCATCGAAGGGCAGATCAAAGAGAATGCCCGGCAGGTTGTCGACGACCTACTCGTGGACCTGCGGACCGGCAATGAGTTCGACTTCGTGTCGGCGTGCTCGGCCAAACTTCCCATGAAAACGATCTCGGACATGATCGGCATCGAACCGGAGGATCAGGAGGCGGTCGCCTACGCTGCCGAAAGCCTCTTCAGCAGTAGTGATGACGAGTACGCGTCGTTGGAGGAACGTGCGATGCACGTGATGGGCCAACTCGGCATTCTCCAGAATGCCGGGATCGAGCTCGCCAAACTCCGCCGAGAAGATCCGCGTGAGGACCTCATGACGAACATCGTCAACGCAGAGGTCGACGGACACAAGGTGTCCGACAACGACATCGGATCGTTCATGGTGCTGCTCGGCTCGGCGGGTAATGACACGACCAAGCAGACCACGACGCACGTGTTCAAGGCACTGGTCGAGAACCCCGATCAGCGGGCCTGGCTGCTCGAGGACTTCGACGGCCGAATCAACACCGCCATCGACGAATTCGTCCGTTGGTCCACGCCCGTCGTCTCGTTTGCCCGGCACGCCCTGGTCGACACCGAGCTGGCCGGCACCCCGATCGCCGCCGGTGAAAAGCTGGGCATGTTCTACTGCTCGGCGAACCGGGACCAGGACGTGTTCGACCGTCCGCACGAGTTCGACATCACCCGCACCCCGAACCCGCATGTCGGCTTCGGCGGTGGTGGTGCGCACTTCTGCCTGGGCGCGCAACTCGCGAAGATGGAACTGCGCCACCTGTTCTACGAATTACTCACGCGCGTACCAGATGTCACGCTCGGTGAGCCTGAGTACCTCAACAGCAGTTTCGTACACGGCATCAAGCGGATGCCGGTGAGTCTGGCGTAGCGCCGGCCTCCGTGTGCTGATGAACCACCTATTCGAGATCGAAACGTGTCGAGACGTTGGGAGATGTCCATGTCGGTCGTGACCGAGCAGCACGGGTCCGTCCTGATCGTGACGCTGAACCGGCCGTCGCGGCACAATGTCGTGGACGTCGAGATGATGGCGGGCATCGGCGGGGCGCTCGCCGATGCCGAATCCGACGATTCGGTCGCCGCAATCGTGATCACCGGCGCCGGTGAGCGGATGTTCTGTGCCGGGCTGGATTTGAAGGCGTTTGCCGCGGTTGGTGCACGTCGTCCGGTGGGTGGCCCGGGGCTCGAGGTTCTCCTGGAGCGGACGTACCCGAAGCCCATCGTGGGTGCCGCGAACGGCAGCGCATTCGCCGTCGGCTTCGAACTCCTGCTGGCATGTGATCTCATCGTCGCCGCCGACCACGCCACGTTCGGCATCCCCGAGGTGAAACGCGGTCTCGTGGCGGCGGGCGGAGGAATTTCTCTTCTGCCGCGGCGGATTCCGCTGGCGATCGCGCTGGAGATGGGCTTGACCGGCGAGCCGCTCGATGCCGTGCGAGCGCATTCTCTCGGCCTGGTGAACCGGGTGGTCCCCGCCGAACGGGTCCGGGACGAGGCAGTGGGACTGGCCGAGTCCATCGCGGCGAATGCGCCGCTGGCGGTGCGCTTCACCAAGGAGCACATGTACAGCGCCGTTGCCGGTGATGAATCGGCACGCCGCCGCATGCACGAACTGTCCCAGGATGTGTTCGCGAGCGTCGACGCCAAGGAGGGCGCGCAGGCATTCGTGGAGCGTCGAAAGCCGGTGTGGCGTGGTCAGTGATACCGCAAGAGTGCAACTATCGAAGTTATTCGGAACCATTGACAACATCGACGCCCTGGAGGTTTTCGTATGAGCCCGAGCCAGACAACCGGGTCCACCCGCGAGGTGACCGCCGCGGATCGCCCGCTCGACGAGCTGGGCTACTACCTCCTGGCCGGTGCCGGTGGCCTGGGGCCCGCGACGCTGGTCGACGAGGCCCGGCAAGGCGAACAATTGGGTCTGGGCACCGCATTCATCTCTGAGCGATGGAATGTCAAGGAGGCCTCGTCGCTCGTCGGTGCGGCTCTGGCCGTGACCGACCGAATGCAGATCGCCACTGCCGCAACAAATCACAACACCCGGCACCCGCTGATCACCGCATCGTGGGGAACCACCATGCACCGGATGTCCGGTGGTCGATTCACATTGGGTATCGGCAGGGGTGTCGCGGCCATGTACGCGGCGTTCGGCGTGCCGGCGGTGACCACCGCGCAGATGGAGGACTGGGCGCAGGTCACCCGCAGGCTGTGGCACGGCGAGATCATCCTCAACCATGACGGGCCGATTGGTAAGTACCCGGTCCTGTTCCTGGACACGGAGTTCAATGAGGACATCCGATTGGCGATCGTCGCCTTCGGTCCCAACACCCTCAAGCTCGGTGGCCGGGAGTTCGACGACGTCATCCTGCACACCTATTTCACCCCCGAAACCTTGCAGCGGGCCGTCAAAACGGTGAAAGATGCTGCGGAACAGGCGGGACGCGATCCGGCCAGCGTACGGGTGTGGTCGTGCTTCGCCACCGTCGGCGACCATCTCCCCGAAGAGCTGCGCCTGAAGAAAACCGTCGCGCGATTGGGAACCTACCTGCAGGGCTATGGCGATCTGATGGTGTCGACCAATGGCTGGGATCCGGCTGTGCTGGAGCGCTTTCGGGCGGATTCGGTCGTGACGTCCATCCCGGGTTCGATAGATGGCAAGGCCACTGCCGAACAGATCGAGCACATCGCCACACTGATCCCTGACGAATGGCTCGAACCCTCGGCCACGGGGACGTCGCAACAGTGCGTCGATCGCATCCGCAAGGAGTTCGAGTACGGAGCCGACCGGGTCATCCTGCACGGTGTGACACCCGAGGAACTCGCGCCCATCATCAAGACGTACCGAGAGAGCTGAATTCGGTGACGCGGCCAGAGGATCTACCGTCGTCGACGGTTGCGGGGGTCGGTGACGCCGGACGGGGGTTCGGTGAGAAGCCGCTCGCCCAGACGGCGGTGGCGGCTACGGCCATCCGGGATCTGATCGGCACGCTGCTCTCGCTCGAGCACGATCACCCGGCGGCAGACGAGGTCATCGCCCGGTGCGCCGAGTGGCAGCGCGAACTGGCGCCGGTGACACCATCGGACAACGCGCCCAGGATCGGGGTGGGCGCCGAGGACCCCACGCGGCGGCTCTATCTCGACCACGCCTTCGACATCGGTTCCTTCA
Organism: Williamsia faeni; assembly: GCA_003202005.1. Taxonomy (GTDB): domain Bacteria; phylum Actinomycetota; class Actinomycetes; order Mycobacteriales; family Mycobacteriaceae; genus Williamsia; species Williamsia faeni. Next base: position 1,221,667 of record QJJF01000001.1, read on the forward strand.
ACCCGTGTTTTCCCGAGTACCGGTTCGATCACCTCGATGCCGAAACAGCCGCCGGCACAGTGACGTTCCCGATCCCGTACGAGGGACCACCGGGGCTGGTTCATGGGGGATTCCTCGCGGTGTTCTTCGATTGTGTGACACAGCAACAGAATTGCGCCGCACGACTGTCGGGCAAAACCCGGTCACTGACCACGACCTACCGGCGTCCGACACCGATTCTGACCGAGTTGACATTCGATATCGTCCGCACGGCGGAGGACCGCAACGTGGTCTCGACCGCTCGGTTGTTGCTTGGCGGGGAAGTTCTCTGCCGCGCCGAGGTCGTCACGGTGGCCTTGGCACCCGAACAACTTGCCGGTAGCGCATATGGCAGACGCCGGACAGCGCACCGATGATCAAAAAGGAGATTGACAGATGACCTTGTCGAGCGTTGGAGGTGATCGGATCCTCTTCGATGTGGATCGTGACACCAGGATCGCCACCATCACACTGAACAACCCCGAACGCCGCAACTCCTATGACGCCGCGATGCGTGATGAACTCGCCCGTTGCCTCGATCAGGTCGCCGATGACGACGATCTGACGGTGGTGCTGCTGCGCGGAGCGGAGGGCGTCTTCAGCACCGGGGCCGACATGAACAACGCGTACGGCTGGTACGGCGAGGAAGGCGGCACCGCCGCCACCAACGGAGCGAAAGCGGCGAATCGTCGCCCGAGCCAGCGCCGTCGTCTCACCGTCGACCGGAAATCGTTCGGTTTCTACCACGAGTTCATGGGGTTCCCCAAGGTCACGGTGGGTGAGATCGGTGGGTTCGCGCTCGGTGGCGGTTTCGAGATGGCGCTGATGTGTGACATCTCGGTCATCGCCCGGGACACCCGAATCGGTATGCCCGCCACCCGCTTCCTCGGCCCGGCACTGGGCAGTCTGCACATGTTCTTCCATCGCCTCGGACCGGTGCTGGCGCGTCGGATGTTGCTGACCGGCGACATCATCACTGCCGGTGACGTTGAGCATCTGGGTGTGTTCACCGAGACCTGTGACCCGGCCGAGCTGCAGGCGTCCGCCCGGTACTGGGCGCGGAAGACCGCCAAGATGCCGGCAGATGGCGTTGTCATCGCCAAAGAGGCGTTCCGGATGGTGGAACAGAGCCAGGCATACCAGGGAGAAGAGGTGGCCAGCTACCTCTTTCACGCATACGGCACCAATCTGCAGTTCGCGCCGGGTGAGTTCAACTTCGTCAAGACGCGCGCCGAGCACGGAACCAGAGAAGCATTCCGGCTGCGGGACGAGCACTTTCACGTCGACCGCGAAGAGCTGGATCAGGACTGATCCGTCCGTTCGCCCGTAAACCCAACAGTCCCGGTCACACCCACTGCAACTCGTGGGTCTGACCGGGACTGTTGGGTTTGTCGTTCAGGCGGGGACGGCGGCCGGGGTCAGGACACCGGTGAGGAACCGGACCTGATGTTCACTGATCGACTCATGCCACGGCTTGCCCGGGTACACGTCGAAGTGGTCGCAGGGGTAGTGCCGGATCTGCGCACGCGCCTGGACCGCGGCCTTCACCGCGGCGCCGACCGAGACGCAACGGTCGAAGTCTGCGATCTGAAACAGGATCGGTACCCGCAAGCCCTTGGCGAATCGGTTCGGGCGGTGGCGCATGGCCTCGATGGCAATCGACGCGTTCACCTCGTTGCGCCAAGTCGGCCCGGCGATCGAGGCGTAGTCGTCGTAGGTGCCGGGAAGGTTGAGGAGCGCAACCTCGCCGGGACGTCCGACCGCAGGCAACAGAACGCGCGTGCGACCGGCAGCCGCGGCCCGCTTGTCTCGAATCCCTTGTGTCAGTAGGCGTGCGGTCGTCGCCGCGCGATTGGCCGGCAGCCCCTGGTCAGGCGCGGTCAGCGGCGCCGCCGGTGCCGGCATGTCAGGGTTGCTCGTCACGAGCGGAGTGAGCGCGATGACGGCGGCGATGTCGGTGCGGCCGGCCGCGACCTCGAGGACCAGACCCCCCGACATAGACACTCCCCAGAGCACCAGGCGATCGGGGTCGACGCCGGGCAGTTGCGCGGCGGTTCGAAGCGCGGCCTGATAGTCCTCGACCTGTCCCGAGAGTGAGATGACCTGCCGCGGTTCGCCGGCGCTCGAGCCGAAGCCGCGATAGTCGAAGGCCAGGACATCAAGCCCGGCAGCGGCGAGATTCTCGCCGAAGGATTGCAGGCCGCAGTCCTTGGTCCCGGCGAAGCCATGTGCCATCACGACACAGGGACGCCCGGCGGGGGTGGCGAGCCGGTCGTCGACGGCCGGGAAATGCCAGGCGTCGAGTGCGACACCCTGCGATTGAAATGTGGTTGATGTAGGCACTATTCGGTCTCCGTTCCGTAGATCGCCCGTAGCCAGATGGTGACGAGCGTGGTGATGCGCTGCTCGAGATCGAGGTCGTCGCTGCGCGAGATCGATTCGATGGATCGGTCGTTGAGTTCGAGGAGGACAGTCGCCAACGCGGTGCTGTCCGGGCCGTCCGGTGCGGTCCCGGCCGCCCGTTCTGCATCGATCATCACTGCCAGGGGCTTGATGAACGCCTTGCGGCCGGTCTCGAACTGTTCGTGGACGGTCGTGTTGCTGTACCGAGCATCGAGCATGGCCCGGTACAGGTAGCGGTGGTCGGACCAGGCGGCGACCAATCCGCGAATCAGCGTCTCGAAGCGGGTGCGTGGCGGACCGGTCATCTCGAACACATCCCGAGCCGCTCCGGCCGCCTCGTCGTTCATCTGCTCTGACAGTGCCGCGACCGCGTCGGCCTTGCTCGCGAAGTAGAAGTAGAACGCCGACCGCGTCACGCCGGCCCGCTCGGAGATCTTCGCGATGTTGATCGATTCGAGGGTGCCGTCGCGCAGTAGGTCGTCGAGAGCTTCCAAGAGTCGCTGCCGGCTCCGGTCGCCGCGGTCGGTGCTCGTGCGGTCGGTGCCGGTGCGCTCCGAGACCGATTCGCTCACACCCGGCCCCGGCTTTGCAACACCGGCCCGAGTTGGTGTGCGCGACTGCGTCCTTCAGGGAGTTCCTGGACTCTCATCTGGCGCTCGTAGTCGTAGAAGTCCACCTGCTGGGTGTGGCGCGGCCGATCGAGAACGTGGCCGATGTACATCTGCTCGTCGGTGGTGATGATCTGCTGCATCTCGTCGATGGCAGGTGGGCGGTATTCGCCGGCGGCGTAGGCGGCGATCAGGCGCGATTGGCATTCCACGAATGGGAACAGGGTCGGGACGGACTGCGCGAATCCGGCAAAGGCCAGATCGTCGAGGCCCGGCTTGAGGATGCGCTTGTAGAGCCCGATGCGATTGTCCACCGCACTGATGAAGTCGGGGTCGAAGAACGGGAACGTGATGTTGTAGCCGGTGGCGTAGATGATCACGTCGAAGTCGGCGGAGGTGCCGTCATCGAAATGGACGGTGTCGCCGTCGAGCAGGCGGACATTCGGTTTGGGAGTGACGTCACCGGAACCGAGCCGCAGCGGCAACTCGACCGACTGGGTTCCGTGCGCATCCATGAAGCGGTGCTGTGGCTTGGGAAGGCCCCACTGTTCCGGATTCCCGGAGATGAACTCGGCAAAATTGTTGATCAGCTTGCGCTGCAACTTCTTCGGTACGAAAGGCATGGCGCCGCCGTACTTGTCGACCGGGCGCCCGGCCATGTACTTGGGAACGATCCATGAACCGGACCGGGTCGAGAGGTACACGGTGTTCTCGATCGAACGAGACGACACCTCGACCGCGATGTCGGCGGCGCTGTTGCCGATGCCGACGACGAGGATTCGCTTACCGTGCAGGTCGAGCGGATTGAGCGGATCGATGTAGTGATGGGAGTGGATCGTCTGCCCGTTGAACTCACCGGGAAAGTCCGGGAAGCGCGGGTCCCAGTGATGTCCGTTGGCCACCACCAGGAAGTCGAACTCCCGGGACGATCCGTCGCCGGTGTGCAGGTTCCAGCCGCCGTCGTCGCGGTGCTCGGCCCGGACGACACCGTTCTCGAACTCGATCTTGTCCAGTAGACCGAACGCGTCGGCGTAGTTGTCGAGGTACGCCTTGATCTGCGAATGGTGCGGGAAGTCCGGGTATTCCTCCGGCATCGGGAAGTCCTGGAACGAGAGCTTGTACTTCGAGGTGTCGATGTGGAGCGAACGGTAGGCGCTCGAATGACCGTTCGGGTTGCCGAACGCCCAGTTACCACCGATTCGGTCGGAGGTCTCGAAACACGTATACGGCACACCGTAATCGCCTAGCATCTTGCCGGCCGTCAGGCCGGCGATACCGGCGCCGATGATCGCGGTGGACGGGGCGTTGGAATGTAGGGCCATGTATCGGATCCTTGTCTGAAGCTCAATCAGAAGCGTTACTGTGTGCCATACTATAAGTCCAAATTGACACGCGTCAATTGTATTGGGCGCATGTGGAGAAACGAGGATTTCGGGATGAGTGAACGCGTGGCTGTAGTAATCGGCGGAGCGTCGGGTCTGGGCAAGGCGACGGCGCTTGCCCTGCACGCGGAGGGATATCAGGTGACCGTGGCAGATCGCGACGGCGATGGCGCGAAGGCCGTCGCCGCGGAGTTCGGCGGGATCGGGGAAGCCGTCGATGTCATCGATGAGGCAGGTGTCGAGGCACTGTTCACCGGCGTCAAGAAGCGGGACGGCGCCGTACACACCGTCGTCAACACGGCCGGCCTGAGCAGCTGGTCGCCGATCATCGACCACGACGTCGCGGAATGGCGACGGGTCGTCGACATCAACCTCGTCGGCGCGTTCATCGTCCTGAAGCACGCCGGCCGGGTGGTTGCCGCCGGCGGCACGCTCATCTCTCTGACGTCGCTCAACGGCAGGCAACCGGGCGCCGGCCTGTCCGCCTACTGCGCCGCCAAGGCGGGGCTCTCGATGCTCACCCAGGTTGCCGCGCTCGAACTGGCGCCGCGCCAGGTCAGGGTCAACGCCATCGCTCCGGGCTTGGTGATGACTCCGCTGACCGAAGGCATGCAGGGAATCCCCGGCGTGACAGAGGATTACGTGGAGAACACGCCGCTCGGCCGCGCCGGGACACCCGAAGAGATCGCAGCCGCCGCCGTCTACCTCAGTTCCGATCAGGCCCGATGGATCACCGGTGAGGTTCTCGACATCAACGGCGGTGCGCACATGCTCCGCTACCCGAATCTCCAGAAGCACTTTGCGGGGCTGATGTGAACGCGAAACTGGTCGAACGCTTCGAGGGTCGCACCGCGATCGTGACCGGAGGCGGATCCGGGATCGGTGCCGCCCTCACCGCCGCACTGGTCGGGGTCGGGGCCCAAGTCTGGTGCGCCGACATAGATCTCGCGGCAGCCAAGGCAGTGGTGTCTGCTCTGACCGGACCGGGATCGGCCGAGGCGGTTGCGCTCGACGTCACCGATGCGGCCGCCGTCCAAATCCTGGTCGACGACGTGGTCGCACGATCGGGCAAGCTGGACCTGATGTTCAACAACGCCGGAATCGTCATCGGCGGCGAGACCCAGCTGCTGACCCTGGAACAGTGGAACCGGATCATCGACATCAATATTCGTGGCGTTGTCCATGGTGTCCATGCGGCATATCCGCACATGATCGAAGCCCGGAGCGGGCACATCATCAACACCGCCTCCGCAGCGGGGCTGACGGCGTCGGGGTTGCTCACCAGCTACTGCGCGACGAAGTTCGCCGTGGTCGGTTTGTCCAACGCACTGCGGTCCGAGGCCGTCAGATACGGCGTCGGTGTCACCGTGATCTGTCCGTCGGCGGTGGAGACCCCGATTCTCGACAAGGGTGCGGTCGGCAACTTTGCCGGCCGGGACTTCTTCCTTGGTGCCGAGAAGTCGAAACAGGCGTACTCACCCGAACGCCTCGCCACGGAGATCCTCACCGCGGTTGTCAAAGACGAACCGTGGCTCGTTGTTCCGCGCAAGACCCGAATCGGCTGGACCGTAGGCAGGTTGGCGCCGAAGTTCATCCAGAACAGGCTGACCCGCTACATCGCCAGTCAGAGTCCCGAATTGGCCCGGACCACGAGCGACCGCTGAGTCGACCGGTCCGGTCGCCGCTAGCGCACCGCCGCGGCCTTGCTGCCGCGGCGGGGCGCAGCCGCCTTCTTCTGAACCTTCGTGTTCGCTTCGATGAGACGACCGGCGTGATCGAGGATGCAATCGAGGCCGTAGTCGAAGTTCTTGTCGTCGGGTGCGCCGATGCTGTGCCCGCGACTGATTCCTTCGGCGAGATTGGGTGTGGTCTCGGGCGTGATCACCAGTTGCTCGTAGTAGGCACGCGATTCAGGATCGGCGGCCTTCTGCTTCTGCTGAAGCCGCGCCAGCACCACCGAACCCCGGACATGCAGTGCGACAGCCGAATACGTGTCGAAGGCATCATCGAGTGGGAGCCCGGCGTCGACCAGGTTTGCCACTGCCTTCTCAATCGGTGGTGAACCGAGCTGAGCGACCTTCGGACTCAGATTTGCCCTGATCAAGATGAGGTCACACAAGATCGGGTTGCCGAGGAACGTCTCGCGCATCGAATGCGCATGCCGGCTCAGCGTCTCGCGCCAGTCGCTGGCCTCGATGTACGGGGTGGCGAACACGTACCGCTTGAGTGCGCGGTCGGTCATGGCATTGAGGAGGTCGTCCTTCTTGCGGAAGTACCAGTAGATGCTCGTGACGCCGACGCCGAGGTGTTTGCCGAGCAACGGCATGCTCAGGTTGTCGATCGAGACCTCTTCGGCCAACTCGAATGCGCCCTCGATGATGTCGTCCGGATCGATGGACCCGCGCTCACGCCGCTGGCGCTTCTCCGGGGCGTTCTGTTTCGCCATGCCCAACCACCTCCGTGTAACCGTTCCCGACGTAGCGCGACCGCCGGCTCATCGTGGGCGGGTCGCTGGCTTGAACCAGATGCGAAAACCCGACCATGTCACCTGCGTGACACGATGACTCGAAGGTCACACCGTAAACCTTACCGAACGTCTAGCCATACATTTGGTATCCGTATTGTGACATCCATCTCGGCTCACCAGCGGTATTTACCGCGCGTTTCACGTGCGCGACGCAGTGCATGGTCCGGTCTCGCTTCCAGTATGCCACCCTCCACGGCCACGAATGAAGCTCCGACCGACCGTATCCGCGGCTGCCGAATTCGGTCACTCCGATCGGGGACACACCCGCCGGCCGGCCGGACGGGCCTCCGAAAGTCAATGCGAGGCAACTTGTCACGGTGCTCCGGGATCAGGGCTACGTTGAAGATCAGCTGGATCCGGAACTCGTTCGCCTCGCTTGTGAATCGGCATTTCCGGAATGTCTTGAAAACGTAACTATTGTCCTTACAGTTCCTGCTACGGTACTGTAATGCGCATCACAAGTCCCCGGTTGAACGGCCTGCATCACGAGACCATCACGTGTAGGTCGAATCCCGGATCTTCAACGGTTGGTTTGCGCCCACACATCATCGGTGCCCGCCCCGGATTCGAAGGAAGCCGACCATGACAGAACATTTGCAGTTCCTCGTCCTCGGAATCAGCGGAGGAGGTGTGTTCGCGGCGCTCGCCGTGGCGCTGGTCGTGATCTACCGGAGCTCGGGCGTGGTCAACTTCGCGACCGGTGCCATCGCCCTGTACGGCGCATACGTTTACGCATTTCTGCGTAAGGGCGAGCTCGTCATCCTGATCCCCGGCTTTCCGAAGACGATCGACGTGGGTTCGGATCCCGGGTTCTGGTTGTCCACGATCTTTTCCGTTGTCTTCTGCGCGGTCCTCGGACTGGTGATGTACCTGCTGATCTTTCGGCCGCTCCGCAGTGCGCCGCCCATTGCACGAGCCGTCGCCTCCATTGCTTTGATGATCGTGTTCGTCGCCATCGCAGTCCAGCAGGTCGGCACGAATCCCGTTGGCGCGGATGCCATCTTCCCCACCGGGATCTGGAACGTCGGCGACATCCGGATCCCACAGGACCGGATCTACTTCGGACTCACGGTCATGCTGATCGCGATCGCCGTGGCCGCCGCGTATCGGTTCACCCGGTTCGGGCTCTTCACCCGGGCCACCTCCGAAAGCGAAGAGGGTGCGTTTGTCAGCGGTGTCTCGCCGGACCGGATCGCCGCCTTCAACTGGATGATCGGCTCCGCGGTGGCGGGTTTGGCCGGCATTCTGATCTCGCCGATCGTGCCTCTGACCCCGACCGCGTACACCCTGTTCATCGTTCCGGCCCTGGCTGCGGCGGTCATCGGTCGATTCACCTCGGTCATCGCTGCAGCGGTGGCCGGCATCGCGATCGGAATGCTGCAGTCCGAGGCCACCTATCTCCCGCGGGTCTACGACTGGCTCCCGTCGACCGGACTGGTCGAGTTCATCCCGCTCATCCTGATCTTGATCGTCTTGGTCGCCTGGGCGAAACCGCTGCCGTCGCGGGGTGGGGTCATCGTCGCCGAACTCGGAAATGCGCCATATCCCAAGCGATTGTGGTCGACCACCATCATCGCGACAGCGGTCGCCGCAGTCGGGCTGATCGCACTCGGGGGTGACGTGCGCTCGGCGTTGATCACCAGTTTGATACTCGGTGTCATCGGGTTGTCGCAGGTGGTTGTCACCGGCTATGCCGGGCAGGTTTCGCTGGCACAGCTGGCCTTGGCGGGAGCCGCCGCATTCCTGGTCGGTCCGATCACCTCGGACTGGGGGATCCCGTTCCCGTTCGCACCCCTGCTGGCGGCGTTCGGAGCGATGGTCCTCGGTGTTGTCGTCGGGTTGCCGGCGCTGCGAATACGCGGACTCACCGTCGCGGTGGTGACACTCGCGCTGGCCTACGCCATCGAAGCCATGTGGTTCCGGAACACCGACCTCGTCGGGTCCATGGGTATCGACGTCCCGTCCCCCAAGATCTTCGGCCATGACATCGGCATCGGCATCGGTGACAGCTATCCCCGGGTCGAGTTCGGTCTGCTGTGTCTGTTCGTTCTTGTGGTCGTCGCACTCGGCTTGGCATTCCTGCGCCGGAGTCGACTCGGGACCAGGATGCTGGCGGTGCGCGCGAATGAGCGTTCCGCGGCAGCGTCGGGCGTGGACGTGGTTCGAACGAAGTTGCTGGCCTTCGCAATCGGAGCCTTCATCGCGGGTCTGGGCGGATGTCTCTATGCGTACCAGCAGACGAATGTCTCGTTCCAGCCCTTCATGGCGATCGCCGGCCTGACCCTCTTCGCGACCGTCTACCTCGCGGGTGTCACCTCCATCTCTGGAGGTGTGCTGAGTGGACTCCTCGGCGCCGGCGGGCTGGTCTTCTATGCGATGGATCGTCTGATGGGCGACAGCGGCGGCGATTGGTATCAGGTGGCGGTGGGGATCGGACTGGTGCTGGTTGTTCTTCAGAATCCCGAAGGCCTTACCGGTCCCGCGCACCGTGCCATCGCACGCGTCGGCAGCAAGGCCGACCGCGGCCGTATCGGTTCCGTGGTCACCGCGGACGTTCCCGGTGCCGTCGACACCCCGGTTGTTCTGGGGGAACCGATACTCGAATTGAGCCACGTGAGCGTGCATTACGGCGGTGTCGTGGCGATCGACGACGTGAGCTTCGACGTACCGCGTGGTGCGATTCTCGGCCTCATCGGACCCAACGGTGCGGGAAAGTCGACGCTGATCGATGCCATCACCGGCCTCGCCCGATCGAGCGGCAGCATCACGCTGTCCGGCAACCGGATCGACGGCCAAAAGACTCACCAGCGGATTCGTGGCGGGCTGGCCCGGACGTTCCAGGCGATCGACCTGTACGAGGATCTCAGTGTTCGCGAGAACGTGCTGGTGGGTCTGTCGGCGGACCGCCCGGGCGCCGGATCGACAGGTGCGGCAACCGATGTCGACGACATCTTCGAACTGCTCGGACTCACCGAAGTCTGTGAAGTGCGGGCCGGCGAACTCTCGCAGGGCCAGCGTCAACTGGTGTCCATCGCCAGGGCCCTGGCCGGGCGCCCCGAGGTACTGCTCGTCGACGAACCGGCAGGCGGCCTGGACACTGTCGAAAGCCATTGGCTCGGTGAACGTCTGCGGGCCATCCGGGCGAGCGGTGTGACGATTCTGTTGGTCGAGCACGACATGAGTCTGGTTCTCGGCATCTGTGACCACATACAGGTCCTGAACTTCGGTCGAACCCTCGCGGCGGGTACACCCGAAGAGATCCGACACGACCGCGCTGTCACCGAGGCATATCTCGGAAGTACCTTCGCAGGGGAGACGGTCAAATGAGCCTTCAAGTCAGCGGTCTCGTGGCAGGCCACGGCAAAGTCAAGATCATCCACGAGTTGGACCTCGATGTTCCGAGCGGTTCCGTCCTCGCGATTCTCGGGCCGAACGGTGCCGGCAAGTCGACGCTGATGTTGACCCTGGCCGGCCTCCTCCCGAGACTGGGTGGATCGGTGTCCGTCGACGGACACGAGTTGCCGAGCGGTCGCGCGGTGAGCGCCAACCGCGCGGGTCTGGTTCTGGTACCCGACAGCCGGGCGCTGTTCAGTGGGCTGTCCGTGGAAGAACACATCTCGATTGCGCGGCGCAAGGGTGGGCCGACCATCGCAAAGATCAAGGAGTTGTTCCCGGCGCTGGAGCCCCGGTGGCAGGTGGCGGCCGGATCCCTGTCCGGAGGCGAGCAGCAGATGCTGGCCATCGCACGTGCTCTGGTCCAGATGCCGAAGGTGCTGCTGATCGACGAGATGAGCATGGGGCTCGCCCCGGTCATCGTCGAGAACCTCTTGCCGGTGGTTCGTGAGATTGCCGAGAGTACCGGCGCCACAGTGGTTCTTGTCGAGCAGCATGTCCGGTTGGCACTGGAGGTCGCCGACCAGGCCATCGTAATGGTGCATGGTGCAGTGACCCTTCGTGGCTCCGCGACCGAGCTGACCCTGGCGCCGGAGCGGCTCGAAGCCGCCTATCTGGGAGGTGACGTCGTCACCTCTGCCGAACCAAATTGATTGTCCTTCAACATAGTTAGACCTTGTCAGCCCTGAACTACCGAACCGCGAAATCCCAACCAACAAACAGGAGATCGATCAATGTCACTCTCATCGAGGAAGCGGTGGGCTTTGCTGCCCTGCGCCGCACTTGCAGTGGCGCTTGTCGCCACCAGCTGTTCGAGCGACGACAGCGGCTCATCCGGCGACTCGGCAACGGTCGACTTGTCCGTTCTGGGTACAGAGAATCACGCCACCGGCGAACCGATCAAGATCGCGTTCGCCTGGACGGGTGAGAACTCGGTCACCAACGTGAACGAATTGAAGCCGGCACAGGCAGCAGTCGGCTACATCAACGACTACCTCGGCGGCATCAACGGCCGGCCGATCGAGCTGATCGACGTTTGTGAGGACCAACTCCAGGTGAGTGCGGCCCGCGAGTGCGGTAACAAGTTCGTCCAGTCCGATGCGGTCGCGGTGGTCACCGGTGAGTTCTCCAACGCGGACGCAATGGCGAGCATCACCTCGGCCTCGGGAATGCCGTACCTGACAGTGGCAGGTGGGCAACAGTCGATGTCGCTACCGAACACGTATGTGCTCGGCAACCTGCTTGCTCCCATCATCGGTACGCCAGCTGCGTATGCGAAGGACAAGGGCTACAAGAAGGTGGCCGTCTTGACGATCGACAGTCCGACAGCGGTCCTGCCGCTCAAGGCACTGGGGCCGATGGCATTCGGAAACGCCGGAGTCCAGATGGATCTCGTCCCGGTCCCGCCCGGCACCCCGGACATGACCTCACAGGTGCAGGCTGCGTTGGAGAAAGACCCCGACATGTTCCATATCCTTGGCGACGCGCCCTTCTGCGCGGCCGCACTCAAGGCGATGCGGACACTCAACGCCACCCAGGAAACGATGCTGATCACGCAGTGCATCGGTGACGACGAAATCGGCAAGCAGATTCCGGGTGGGTACGCCGACATGCCGATCGCCGCATCACGCACCCTGGACCCGACCAACGAGGACGTCGCGATCTTCGAGGCGGCTCTCGAGAAGTACAACGGCAAGGGCACCGAAGAAGGCGCGTCGGCGTACGTCGGTTTCCTGGGACTGCAGCGCGCGCTGGAGGGAATGACGGGTGATATGACCCGGGAGACCATCGCGGCCCGCCTGGGTGCGATGCCGGAACCGCTGCCGCTGCCGTTGGGCGCCGGAGTGACGTTCCAGTGTGGCACCAAGCCGATCCCGATCACGCCGAACATCTGCACCAAAGAGGGACTCGTCGGTAAGTCGGAGGAAGACGGGACGATCGTCGACCTGAAGCCCATCGACGTCGGTTACCTGTTCGTCCAGCCGACGACCTGATCAACTGACGGAAGTCGCAAGCATGCTCTGGCGCCGAAGGAGATCTTCGGCGCCAGAGCCTTTTCCGAACTTTTCACCCAGAGATGAGGAGGGCTCAGATGGTTGACTCGATCGAGTACCGACCGACGTTCTGCCGAATCTGCGAGCCGCTCTGCGGAATGATTGCGACCGTGGAGAATGGTCGGCTGACCGCGCTGCGGCCCGACCGGGAGCACCCCCTGTCCACCGGCTTTGCGTGCCAGAAAGGCATCGCGTTCACCGAGGTGCAGAACGACCCTGATCGCGTCACGGTGCCGTTGCGGAAAACCGGTGATGGCGGATTCGAGGAGGTGTCGTGGGAGGAGGCGATGACCGACATCGCGGCCCGCCTGAGCGGCATCGTGCGGCGGGAGGGGTCGGGTGCCGTTGGCTGGTACTTCGGAAACCCGGGCGCCTTCAGCTATTCGCACCTGATGTGGGCGGGCATCTTCATCAAAGGACTCGGTCGCCACACGCACTTCTTCACCGCTGCATCGCAGGACGTCAGCAACCGCATGGTGGCCAGCCAGCTGCTGTACGGTGTTCCGACCGCGTTGCCGATCCCGGACGTGCTGCGGACGGAACTCCTCGTCGTGATCGGCGCGAATCCCGTTGTTTCCCACGGCAGCGTCCTGACGTTGCCCAGAATCAAGGATCGGATTTCGGACGTCGTCAAGCGCGGCGGCCGAGTGGTGGTGATCGACCCGCGCAAGACCGAGACCGCCTCGGCGTTCGAGTGGCTCGGTATCCGGCCGGACGGTGATGCCTACCTGCTGCTGTCGGTGCTCCAGGTGCTCTTCGACGAAGGTCTGGTGGCGTGCGACGCCATCCGCCGACAGGCCGACGGCCTCGAGTGGCTGAAGCATCGGTGCGCGTCGTTCACCCCCGAGGCCACGTCGGCACGGACCGGTGTCGAACCGGAGGTTGTCCGGGCGCTGGCCCGTGATCTCGCGCGCGCCTCCAGTGCTGCCGTGTATGGCCGATTCGGCACCAGCACCGGCCAGAGTGGAACTCTCACCACGTATCTCATCGATGCGGTGAACATCGTCACCGGCAACCTCGACAGCGCCGGCGGCACCCTGTTCGGCGATCTGGGTATCCCGGGGCAACGGTGGTCGATGAAGCTCACCGGCGCGTACCTGCGCCGGGCATATCGCACCAAACGGTCCCGGGTCGGTGGATTCCCTCGCGTGATCGGCGCCGAACCGGCGACCCTCATGGCCAAGGAAATCACCACACCGGGTCGCCGGCAGATCCGGGCGCTGTTCGTCAGTGCCGGTAATCCGGTCCTCTCGGTGCCGAATGGTGACGAACTCGAGTCCGCGGCAGAGGAATTGGAATTGATGGTCGGGCTCGACCTGTATGTCACCGAGACGACCGCACACTGTGACTACATTCTCCCGGTGACCACGATGTACGAGCGCGACGACTTCCCGGTCACCTTCCAGACCCAGCAGACCACGCCGTTCCGGCAGGCGACGGAAGCAGTGGTCGACCCGGTCGGCGATGTCCGTCAGGAGTGGGAGATCATCGATGATCTGATGCAGCGGATGGTTCCGCGACCACCGGTCTTCACCGTGTTGAGTGGCGTGCGAAAACTACTGGGATGGTGCGGTGTCGAGTTCACACCGCGAACACTCATCGATGGGATCATCCGCATGTCCTCCGGCGGAGATCGCTTCGGCATGCGCCGCGGCGGACTGACATTTCGCCGACTGACCGCCGATTACCCCCACGGGAAGGTGCTCGAACAATTCCTGCCCAGCGGCATCGCGAAAACGGTCGTGGTCTACCGCGGCGGCCGGGTTCACCTCCAGCACGAGAGCATCGCGACTGAGATCCAGAAGCTCTCGAAACGAACTGCGCCCGAGGGGTTCCCGCTGCTGATGATCGGACGGCGCGAGCCGCGCTCGGAGAACTCGTGGATGCACAACTCCGAGTTGCTGACGCGAGGAGAGCGAGGCCATCAAGCCCTGATGAACATCAGGGACGCAGCCGCGCTCGACATCTTCGACGGTGACCGGATCGGTGTCACGTCGCCGTACGGGACCATCGAGATCGCGGTCAGCACAACCGAGGACATCATGGCGGGCGTGATCGCCATCCCTCACGGTTGGGGTCACCGGGGTACCGGCGGGTGGCAGGTCGCCAACCGCGCGGGCGGCGCCAATGTCAATCGGCTGACGTCGAGTTCACCCGAGGACATCGAGGCGATCTCCGGGATGGCCTGGCTGACCGGTGTTCCGGTGCGCGTCGAGCTGCTCTGACAGGGCGGCCACCAGCGGGTTCAGCGGATAGGACCGTTCCCGCGCCAACTTCATTGTGTGTTCTTACTGTAAGGTCTACAGTTAGTCCTACCACTACAGCGTGCCGATCGGCGCGCCGGGTTCGCCGCCGCAGGTGCGACCCGCGAAGCGTTGTGAGGCAAAGGAGAAGGATGAACGAGCTGGAAAAGTCGATACCGGTTCCGGATCCGGTGACGCAGTTCTACTGGGACGCCGCCCTGCGCGACGAACTGGTGATCCAGGGCTTCGAAGGCACGGACTTCGTTCAGTTTCCACCCGAGGCGGTTGCCGAGGGAATGCCGGATGCGGGTGCGAGCAAACCGGTTCCGGTCAGCGGCCGCGGCCGGCTCTACGCCTATACCGTCCTGCATCAGGCTTTTCATCCGGCGTTCGCCGACTCTGTTCCGCTGATCATCGCGCTGACCGAACTCGACGATGCACCGGGCGTGAAGGTCCTGACGAACCTGGTCGATGTCGCGCCTGCCGAATTGGCGGTCGGGATGCCGCTGGAGGTCACCTTTCAGAAGCGCGGTGAGTGGAAGATCCCGCAGTTCCGCCCGGTCGGGTCGGGGGTGGGGGAGTGAACCCGGCAAAGGCGAGTGTCGTGGGTGTCGGCTATTCGCCGGTCTACCGGGAAAAGGGGATCGACTGCCGGCCGTTGGTCGTCGAGGCAGCCAGGGCCGCCATCGCCGACGCGGGCCTGACCGTCAGTGATGTCGATGGCGTCTTCGAGTATGCCGGAGACGAAGGCGCGCAGGACATTGCCCGGATGCTCGGCATCGATAACCTCACGACGTACGCCGACTACACGGCGCGCTGCCCATCGGCGATCACCGCGGCATTGGGTGCGGAGATGGCGGTCAGATCCGGGGCCTGCGAGGTGGCGCTGGTTGTTCGATCGGTGACCCGTGAGTGGGGGACGATGAGCGGGCACAGCGCGCCGGTTGCCTCGGGCCGGGCGCAGTTCGACCTCCCCTACGGGGTGATGGGCGGCATCATCCCGGTGATGGGCATGCGCAAGCAGCGGCGGCTGGCCGAACTCGGCGACACCGAGGAGTCGTACGGCCACGTGTCCGTCGCGGCCCGCACCTGGTCCGCGCTCAATGACCGTGCGGTACTGCGTGATCCGATCACCCTGGACGACTACATGGAGTCACGGTTCGTCGCGGACCCGCTGCGGCTGCTCGACTGTGACTATCCGGTGACCGGTGCGGTTGCGGTGGTGATCACGTCCGCCGAACGCGCCGCCGACCTGGCGCAGCAACCGGTGACGATCGACGCGAGTTCGATGGGCACCGGGGCGCGGGCAGACTGGACGTTCACACCGGACTTTCTCTATGGCGGCACTCTCAAATGTGCCGAGAACATGTGGCGGAAGTCGTCAGTGTCGCCCGCCGACGTCGACGTGGCTCAGCTCTACGACGGTTTCACCCACATCACGATCTCCTGGACGGAAGCTCTGGGCCTTTGTGGCAGAGGTGAATTCGGCGAGTGGGTCGACAAGGGACGAACGATTCAGCCAGGTGGATCGATGCCGATGAACACCACCGGTGGCCAACTCGCCGAAGGCCGGCTCCATGGTCTGAGCTTTCTCGCCGAGGCGGTGCTCCAGCTGCGTGGGCAGGCCGGTGAGCGGCAGGTTCCGGACGCCGAGGTATCGGTGGTCGCGAACGGTTTCGGTCCGCAATGTGCGTCGATGGTTCTGACGCGATGATGGCGACCCCTATCCGGGAAGCTCCGACAACGAGGAGACAAGTGTGAGCGACGTCAGCGTCGAAAAGACCGAGTCCAGCCTGGAATTGGGCGAACGGGCGGCCGGCCGCGCCGAACGCCGCATGCTCATCGACGGGCAGTTGGTGATGGCCGCAAGTGGAGAGGAGTTCGACAACTCCAGTCCGGCCACCGGCCGGGTGCTCGGTACCACCGCATCGGCGGGTGCCGAAGACATGCTCCGGGCGATCGGAGCGGCCCGCCGGGCATTCGACGAGACCGACTGGTCGACCAATCGTGAGCTTCGCCGGCGGTGTCTGCTGCAACTCCATGCGGCGCTGGAAGCCGAGAAGGAGGACCTGCGAGAAGAGCTGATTGCAGAGGTCGGCTGCCCGGTGTCGACGACGCAGGACGCCCAGCTGGATTGGCCGCTTGCCGAGTCGCTTCGATACCCGGCCCAGCTGATCGAAGAGTTCGATTGGGAACGTGTGCTCGCCGGCGGCGGGTTGTTCGGTGATCGCAATGTGCGCACTGTCGTCAAGGAACCGGTCGGCGTCGTCGGTGCGATCTGCCCGTCGAATTATCCGGTCGAGGTCATGCTCAACAAGCTCGGTCCGGCGCTCGCGACCGGCAATACGGTTGTGCTCAAACCTGATCCGAATACACCGTGGAGCGCGACACGACTAGGTCGGTTGATCGCCGAACACACCGACATCCCGGCCGGGGTGGTGAATGTGGTGCCCACGGCCTCCAATGAGGTCGCCGGCCTCCTGTCCACCGACCCCCGCGTCGATATGGTGTCGTTCACCGGGTCCACCGCGGTCGGCAAGATGCTGATGCGTGAGGGCGCCGAGACGATGAAGCGCACCTTCCTCGAACTCGGAGGCAAGTCGGCCCTGATCGTTCTCGAGGACGCCGATCCCGCCCGGATCGTCTACGGCGCACTGGCATCCGCCGCGCATGCGGGTCAGGCATGTGCCCTCACCACCCGGCTGTTGGTCCACCGGTCGCTGTTCAGCGATGCGGTCGCCTCCGTGACCGCCGGGTTCGAGATGTTGCCCGTCGGTGACCCGGTTCTGCCGGACACCTTTGTCGGCCCCGTCGTCAGCGCCGCCCAGAAGCAGCGGGTGCTGGCACACATCGACCGGGCCCGGCGGGACGGTGCGGAGATCACGACCGGTGGAGGTCCGGCGCAGAACCTTCCCGCGCATCTGTCCGGTGGCCATTTCGTGGCTCCCACTGTCGTTGTCGGCGTGGACAACAGCGCCGCCATCGCCCAGGACGAGATCTTCGGCCCGGTCTTGGTGATCGTCCCGTTCGACAACGACGATGAAGCCGTGGCCATCGCCAACGACAGCCCGTTCGGGCTGGCCGGTGCGGTCATGTCGGGATCGACCGAACGCGGGCTGAGTGTTGCCCACCGGGTTCGTACCGGCTCGATCGGCGTCAACGGCGGCATGTTCTACGGCGCCGACGCGCCTTTCGGCGGCTACAAGAACAGCGGAGTCGGAAGGCAATGTGGCATCGAAGGTTTCCAGCAATATCTGGAGACCAAGACCATTGCGCATCGTAAGTCCAGGCGCGCCTGACCCGGCGAGACCGCCGGCACCGTCAATCAACCAGGAGGAAAGGTTTCACAATGGGCAAACTCGACAACAAGGTCGCGGTGGTTTCAGGGGCCGCACGTGGGCAGGGACGTTCACATGCGGTCAATCTGGCTGCCGAAGGTGCGAGCATCATCGCTCTCGACATCTGTGCCGATCTCGAAGGCAATACGTATCCGCTTGCGCGGCTGGAGGATCTCGAGGAGACCGCGCGTCTGATCGAGAAAGAGAACGTGCGCGTTTTCACCGCGGTGGTGGACGTGCGCGAACGGGCCGCGGTCTGGAAGGCGATCGCCGAAGGTGTCGACGAGCTGGGCCGGCTCGACATAGTCGTGGCCAACGCCGGGATCTGTGCGATGGGCGACGGTCAGACGATGCAGTCCTGGTCGGACACCATCGACACCGACCTCTCCGGTGTGTTCAACGTGATCCAGGCCAGCCTGCCGCATGTCGGTGACGGCTCGTCCATCATCGCGACCGGGTCGCTGGCCGCCCAGCTCGGCAGCTCGACCAAACAGGGTCCCGGCGGCTCGGCATACAGCTTCGCCAAGCAGATCGTGGCACATTACGTCAACGACCTCTCCGTCCAGCTGGCGAAGCGGAGCATCCGGGTCAACGCGGTGCATCCGACGAACGTGAACACCGACATGCTGCACAACGAAGGCATGTACAAGGTGTTTCGCCCGGACCTGAAGTCCCCGACTCGTGAAGACGCCGAACTCGGCTTCCCGGCGATGCAGGCGATGCCGGTGGCATACATTGAGCCGCAGGATGTCTCGGATGCCGTGGTCTTCCTCGCCAGCGATCAGTCGCGTTACATCACGGGTACTCAACTGCGTATCGATGCGGGCGGATACGTGAAGGTCAAGCCCTGGGAGGGCTGATCTCGGCCGACTTCGGACCGTGGTCGAGGCAGGTCCGCTGAACCTCTCCTGAATGGACTCTTGATATGAGCACAACCGAGCAACGCGCGGAAGCCGGCATCGCGGCCGGGTCACCGGTTCCCGAACTCCAACCTGTCCTCGATCGGCTTCGGCAATCGTTCCTGGAGGACGGACCACCCGGAATCGCGATCCGCCGCAACCGAATCGATCGCTTGATGGCGCTCGTCCTCGACAACACCGATGCCTTCGTTGACGCCATGGTCGCGGACTTCGGCTCCCGCTCGCGAACCGCAACGCTGATGACCGAGATCTTCGGCATGGTTTCGGTGATCGAACACACCCGCTCGCACGTCGGTCAGTGGATGCGGCCGACGAAACTGATGCGGGCCGGACGACTTGTCGGTCTTCACGCTGAGGTCCAGCCGACCCCGCTGGGAGTTGTCGGGATCGTCGGCCCCTGGAACTACCCCCTCAATCTCGTGATCCTGCCGGCGGCAACCGCATTCGCCGCCGGCAATCGGGTGATGATCAAGATGTCGGAGGTCACCGCGAACACCGCCGAGCTCCTGAAGAGCCTGGCACCGAAGTACTTCGACGACACCGAGTTGGTTGTCGTCACCGGTGGCCCGGATGTCGCCGCCGCATTCGTGTCTCTGCCCTTCGACCACATCTTCTTCACGGGTTCGCCCGCTGTGGGCAAACTCGTCCAGCGTGCCGCAGCGGAGAACCTGGTACCGGTCACCCTCGAACTCGGCGGGAAGAACCCGGTGGTGGTGGCCCCCGACGCGGATATCGCTCGTTCGGCTGCCCGGATCGCCCGTGGGCGGATGGTCAACGGCGGCCAGGTCTGCGTCTGTCCCGACTACGTATTCGTGCGAGAGGACAAAGTCGACGAGTTCGTCGACGTCGTGCACAAGACCTTTCGCGAGATGTTTCCGACGGTCCTCGACAATGACGATTACTCCTCGAACGTGAATCAGGCGAACTACGACCGAGTGGTCGGATTGCTCGAGGACGCGCGGGCACTGGGTGCCCGGATCGAGTCGGCCACTCCGGACGGCGAAACCCTCCCCGATGCACGCACCCGCAAGATCGCACCGACGGTTGTACGAAACATCGACGCCCGCATGAAGATCGCGGACGAAGAGATCTTTGGCCCGGTGCTGGTCGTCATGGCGTACTCGACCCTGTCGGAGGCCATCGACCACGTCAACCGGGGCCCGGCGCCGCTGGTCGCCTATTGGTTCGGCCCGGACGGACACGACTTCCGTGAGTTCGTGCGGAGCACACGCAGTGGCGCGGTGGCCCGGAACGACTTCGCGATCCACATGATGCCCTCGGATGCCCCGTTCGGCGGGGTGGGCAACAGCGGCATGGGCGCCTATCACGGGAAAACTGGCTTCGATACCTTCAGTCACCAACGAAGCGTGGTCGGCACCGACGTCCGGTTCACAATCACGACGGCGGTCGCCACCCCACCCTTCGGTGGTCTGATGCGCAGATTCGGCGATCTCTCCATTGCGTCCGTGCGACGCCGAACACATCGCCGACTGAAGAACGATGCTCGCCAGAGTGATTGACGGCGGGCAGCCAGCGTTGATGCTCGTCTTGATGGCAAGTGCTGGTTAGGGGGCTGCTGCTGGCGACTCCCTGATTCTCGGGCTGAGTAGGGTTCGACTGTGCAGGTCATCCGGGCGAACGAACTCGAGATTGCTTACGAGCGGGTCGGCGAGGGGTCGCCCTTGGTCTTCATTCACGGCGCGGCGGAGGACTGCCGCGTCTGGCAACCGCAGCTTGCCGACCTGGCCGACAGGTTCACGGTCGTCGCCTGGGACGAGCCGGGGGCCGGCCGGTCCTCCGATCTGCCTGCGGGCTTCGGCCTTGCGGACTGGGCGGACTGCCTCGCGGCGCTGATCGAGTCCGTCGAGCTCGGTCGCACGCATGTCGCCGGCCTCTCCTGGGGCGGCACCGTCGTGCTCGAACTCTATCGCCGTCATCCCGGGCTCGTCGCGACCCTGATCATGATCGACACCTACGCTGGCTGGAAAGGTTCCCTGTCCGCAGACGAGGTGCGAGAGCGGGTCGCCGGCGCCCGCCAGATGCTCGCCGCGCCGCCTGAGGAATTCGACCCCACCTTTCCTGGCCTTTTCGCCGGCAGCCCGCCGGCGAAGTTCGTCCCGCTGCTCGCCGACGTACGCCCCGCGACGCTTGGGCACCAGCTGTCCGTGATGGTCGAGGCCGACCAGCGCGACCTGCTGCCTCGCATCGCTGTCCCGACCCTGCTGATCTGGGGCGAGCTGGACGCGCGCTCACCGCTCAGCGTCGCGCGCCAGTTCGAGGAGGCGATCCCGGACACGGAGCTCGTTGTCATCGTGGGCGCCGGCCACATGAGCAACCTCGAGCGGCCCGAGCCGGTGAATGAGGCGGTGCGCGAGTTCTGCCGCGCCCACCCGCCGCGTTCGTGCTGATACTGCCGCGGTACCAATTGGTCTCGCCCGCAAGGGTCGTCTGGGGTCATGCCGCGCGTGGTTGAGCGCTGGGCCGTCACGACCATCAAAGGCCCGGACGCCACAACAGATCAATGTCAGACCCCATTGGTAGCCTGAGTGGTTTGGCTTTCCAATTACGGTGAAACTGATTGCAGGACAATAGAAATAGTCCTCTAGAACACTTGTGCGAACCGGGATTTGCCGGTACCTTGGAGTCATGGACTTCGGGGGAATGTTCGCCAGACTTTCTGATCTGGCAGGGGATGCGACTTTGGTCGCCGGGGATGATGCTCAAGTGTCGTCGCGTACGGTGGCGGTTATTCGACTCAATCATGTTGTGGAACAACTACTGTTCCGGCTGGTGGGTGAACTCGACGCTCGTGGGATCGCGCAGAAATCCGGGAAGGGATCTACGGCGAAGTTGCTACAGGAAGCCGGGATGGCGCCAGTGGTGGCCCACCGCTACGTGCGGGTAGGCAAAGCACTGAAGGACATTCCGTCGGTCGCATCGTACGGGGTGGACGGAACACTCTCGGGTGAGCATGTGGACTCGATTGTGAAGGGCTTCAACCACATTGCCCACCGCAACCCGGAACTTCCGGACACTGCCCGTACGGACTGTGTGCGTGGTCTGCTGGCCGAAGCGTTGACCACCAGCCCGTCAGCGGTAGCGGCCCGGGCACGGCATATGGCGATAGCCCTGTCGCCACCGGATAAAGAGATACCCGATGCCGAGAATCATGAACTGAACGACTTCTCATTCGGGACCGGCGATGACGGTCGCACTCATGGCACCTTCGATCTGGACAACCTACTCGGAGAAAAGCTTGCAGTTGCTTTGGATCCGTTGTCCAAACAGGTTCCCGAACCCGATGGGTCACCCGATAGTCGGACCACAGCCCAACGCACCGCCGACGCGCTGGAGCAACTGTTGGATTCGTATCTCGAACAAGAAGATCGACCCACCCGTGGTGGCGCGAAACCCCACGTCAACCTGACGGTGTCACCCGAACATCTACAGGCACTACAACTGCGTGGATTGGGTGGTGTGAAGCCGCCGGCGTTGGCAGCATCGTTTGAATGGACCGGGCCGGCCTCCGCATCGACCGCTCAGATGGTGGCCTGCGACTCGGTGATCACCAAAATCTTGGTCGACAACAACATGGTCCCGCTCGACGTCGGCCGAGACCACCGGACCGTAACTCCGGCGATCCGCAAAGCCCTCATCGCCCGGGACCAGGGCTGTGCATTCCCGGGCTGCGGCTGCCCGCCCGGCAGGACCGATGCCCACCATATCCACCACTGGGCTAAGGGCGGTGTCACCAGCCTGACCAACACCGTTCTCCTGTGCAAGCGACACCACAGGTACATCCATCACATGCGCTGGGAAGTCTTCATCGGTTTCGATGGACATCCATGGTTCATCAATCCCGACGACGCAAGCAAAACGCGTCTGCGGTCCCATGCCCGCCGCACCATGACGTCCGACCTCGCTGCCGCGTAATTGCGGCGAGCGTCGGAACTGCAAGACCACAAACCTACGACGACATATTCCAAGTACCCCAAGCAACACAGCAACGGCTGTGTACTGCAAGATCTTTGAGAACTTCATAGTGGACTCGACGGACCGGGACCATGACCCGGTCCGGGCCGGTGAACTCGCGCACCAGTGCAGACGAACCGGCCCGGCCGGGGTTATGGTTCGGGGACCTCACGCGCTCGGCATGTCTTTCCAAGTTCGCAGTAGGTCGTCGGTGGTGGTCACCGTGGCCAGCAACGACAACGTGTTGTCGATGATGGCATTGCCGTATTCGGCGGGAAAGCCGGCGACGGCATCTCTCGGCAGGACCACCCGATAGGCGGCGTTGACGGCATCCATCACCAGATTCGGGATCGCCACGTTGAGTGAGACACCCACGGCGACAATGGTTGTCACGCCGAGGTTGCGGAGAATGGCGTCGAGGTCGGTACCGCCCATCGGGCCGAGGCCATGCCACCGACTCAAAGTCAGGTCGGTGGGTTCGGGCCCGAAGTCGGGGAGTAGGGCGGACCCGGGCGTGCCGGGCTCGATGCCGACCTCACTGCGGCCGATGGCAAACAACTTGGCATTGTGGTTGGAACCGAGCCCATCTGGCCTTCGCTGGACCAGGCAGTGCACAACATGCACGCCCGCCGCCCGAGCGGCGGGAAGTAGCCGGGCGATGTTGGGCAGTGCTTCGCGGCGCGCCTCCTCGGCGAGCACCCGCAGGCCGGCGTCCGGTCCGACGACGGCACCCTGCAATTCCTGGGTGACGATTGCGGTATGGCCGGGTGCGACCAGGTCGGCCAGATCGATCTTCATCGCGCGGACACGCTTTCGTCGGTCGGCGGCACGTCGTAGAACTGGGTCGCCCATTCGCGCATCGCCATATACGGTTTCGCATCGACCCGGGACAGTGGTGGACGTTCGACGTATTCCTGATAGCGCCAGATGTCGAGGTCTTCGAAGACGGTGACGAGGAACTGTCGCTCGACCTTCTCGCGAATGTCCTCGGGCGGGATCTCGGACTCGTCGCCGGGGTTGCGTGGCCACCAGATCGAATAGAACAGATCAGAGAAGCCGTCCTCCACCGGGGTGCACGCGAATATCAGGCGGTAGTTGGTGGCACCTTCGAATGCGCTGATCGCGAAACCGAGCCCGGAGAAGTGGCTGTGGATGAACAAGGCCATCTTGTCGGGATCATCGCTGCGGACGTCCGGCCAGCCGGTGAGGAATCGCCATTCGTTGTCGACCATCTCCCAGTTCAGGCTCACCGGTGTCACCGTCGCGTTGTGTACGTAGCGGAAATGCGCGCTGTCCGGGCCATTCTCGGCCACGATCTGCGGGTGGACCGGTTCATGCTCGGACTTACGGGAGAACTCGGGATACGGGCGGTAGTAGGCGTCGCGGTCGGTCGGGAACTGGGGGAACTTCTCGAATAGGTCGGGCAGCTCCCAGCTCGGCGCTTTGCCTTCCGGGTGGTGCCACATGAACACCAAGCCGTATTGCTCCTGCACCGGGAAGACCCGCAGTTTGAGCAACTTGTTCGGGCGATCGGGCTCGTCGGGCCGGTACTTGTTGACACCGTCGGGTCCCCATTGCCATCCATGGAACGGGCACTCGACACAATCGCCGACGACTTTGCCGCCGTGGCCGATGTGGGCGCCGAGGTGGCGACAGCGCGCGGAGGTCACGTGCATGTCACCGGATTCGCCGCGATAGGCGACGAGGTCTTCGCCGAAGTACTTCAGCGGGCGGACGTCGCCGATCTCGAACTCCTGCGACCAGCCGATCACGAACCAGCCGGTGACCTTCCAAGTGAACGGAACTTTCATGGTGTGCCTTCACATCTCGTAGCTGTTGCCAGGTGTTTGCTGGATGTCTTTGGTGAAAATGGTTGTGCGGTGGCGTGGCTGGGTCAGACGCCGATGACTGCTTCGCCGAATACCTTGATGAAGTTCGTCGCCGCCTGTGGACTCGATCCGTCGACGTGGACGACGGCGGAGGTCGCGCCCCGACGTTCCATGTCGGCGAGGAACGTCTGCGCCTCCGACAGTGAGGCGCGGTCGTCGAGGTCGATGTGCGGGCAGACGACCTGAACGTCGATCGACAAGGGATCTCGCCCGACAGCGAGCAACCGGCTCCGCAGCCGGCCGAGTGCGGCCTCGAACTGATCGGCATCCTCGATGGCGACGGTGCGAATGGCCGAAGCCAGCCCGGCCGAGGCGATGAGCGGCATCCAGCCGCTGCCGTACTGGACCACGCGGCGCATCGCGGCATTGCCGTTGCCACCGATCCAGATCGGCGGGTGTGGCTGCTGGGTCGGGCTCTGCAACCAGAGTGGACCCTGCGCTTCGAAGTCCTTGCCGGCGACCGGAACCTGAGGTTTTGTCCAGATGGACTGCAGCGCATCGAGGGCTTCATCGAGCAGTTCGGCCCGACGGTCGAAATCGACGCCGACCGCGGCGAACTCCGATCGCAGGTAGCCCGCACCGACACCGGCGATCAACCGGCCGCCCGAGATGATGTCGACACTCGCGAGGGCTTTCGCCGACAGGTACGGGTTGCGGAACGGCAACACGTACAGATTTGTCATCACCGCGATGCTGTCGGTCACGGCCGCCATGAAGCTCAGTGCGGCAATCGGATCGAGGGTGTTGTGGCCGCCATTGTGGCGCCACTTCATCGACGGGGCCGGGTGCTCACTGAGAGCCAGCGCCGAAAAGCCTGATGCCTCGGCCGCAGCGGAGACTTCACGGATGACTTCTGGCTGGAGGAAGTCGTCCGGTGCGCTGGGCAGCTCGCTGGGGTATTCGAGGGTGTACTTCATCGTCGGGACTCCCGGGTCTGTTCGCGCCTTTACTGTAATGCTTACCGTATCATCGCCGAGGTTCTTTGGCCCAGTTTTTATCTGTCACTACCGAAGTGCCTACTGTAACGTCCGATCCATGCTCACGGATTCAACTGGCCACATGCTGATATTCACTTCCGGCGGATCGATTCGAGGGGCTGCGCAGTGAGCGCCCTGTCGAACGGGAGTCTCAAGATCGACGGGGGTATACCGGCCGACCTCGCCACAGTCCCGGAGGTCGCGGCCAGGCTGGAACGCCAGGGGTTCGACGGGTGCTGGTCCGGCGAGGTCGCCCACGACCCGTTCTTCCCGTTGGTTCTTGCGGCGGAACATACTTCGCGTCTCGAACTGGGCACCAGTATCGCGGTGGCCTTCGCGCGGAATCCGATGACCGTGGCGAACCTTGGCTGGGACCTGCAGGACTACTCGCAGGGGCGGTTCACCCTCGGCCTGGGCACTCAGATCCAACCGCACATCGAGAAACGATTCGGGATGCCGTGGAGCCATCCGGTCCGGCGGATGCAAGAGTTCATTGCCGCGCTGGAGGCGATCTGGGAGGCCTGGCACGAACAACGCGAGCTCCGGTTCGAGGGTGAGTTCTACACTCACAAGCTCATGACCCCGATGTTTCGGCCCGAACCGTCGGTCCATCCGGCGCCGAAGGTATTCGTCGCGGCGGTCGGGGAGCGGATGACCGAGATGTGCGGCGAAAGCGCGGACGGAATCATCGGCCATGCGTTCACGACCCGGTTGTACTACGACGAGGTCACGTCGCCGGCGATAGCTCGCGGACTGCAGCGCTCGGGTCGCGATCGCAGCGACTTCCAGGTGACGTCCCCCGTCTTCCTCGTGACCGGGGAGAACCCGGCCGAGACAGCCGCCGCCTCGGAGGCGGTCAGGCGCCAGATTGCGTTCTACGGTTCAACTCCCGCGTACGGCAAGGTTCTCGAGCTGCACGGTTGGGGCGACCTGCACACCAGGCTTCACCGGCTGTCCCGGGAAGGCGAGTGGGCACAGATGGGATCGCTCATCGACGACGAGGTCCTCGACGCGTTCGCTGTCGTCGCACCGCCTGACGGGGTCGCAGCCGGCCTGTGGGACAGGTGCGGGGGTTCGATCGACCGTGCGATGCCCATGTTTCCGAAGACCATCTCGGCGGAGACGGTCTCGGCGGTTCTCGACGACCTCCACGCCCGTTAGCCGTCACGTCGATTCGGATCTTCGTCCGGCGCAATTGGTGATGTTACTGGAAGCATTACGGTAAACTCGACCCAATCTCCGGGTTGCCCGACTGTGAGCGTAGCGCGGGCCGGTCGGGCCACTCACTCATCGAAAAGAGGCGCCATGCCGAAGGTCGACATATCCAAGGTCGGCATCGTCCCCTACGTTTCGTTGGCGGACGCATCCGTGCAAGACCATTCGACCGGAGACACCCAGTTTCCCGGGGTCTACAACGACGCGCTGTTCCTGTGGGCGATGGTCGATACCGAAGACGGCAAACGCTATGAACTCATCCGTGAACTCTCGGCGAGCGCCGCCTTCGATTACAACCTCCACGAGTGCTCGACAGATCTGTGGGAGCATCCGCGAAACGTCCGGTTCCCCAGTGAGAGCGACCTGTACGCCGGGCTGATCATGTGGTTCGAACGTGACGGGAAGCAGATCGTCTATCCGGCGCACGCCCAGATGCGCGCGAAGCATCGCTTGCGGATCTCACTCGGACCCGACGAATACGTGTGGAAAGAGGACGAGAACTGCATCGACGTGGTCCTGTCCCCGCTTCCGATGAACGTGACGGCGATCTACGTCCCGGGCTTCCCCGACGATGTGGGATATACGAGTTCGGGCTGCACGGTGGAGGGGACGATCGAGGGCTCGAGGATCATCGGCGGATATGGCGGCCTCGACCGCATGTACTGCCTTCCGGGCCGAAGCGCGCACGACTCCAAGATCGCTGAGCTCGAACACTATTGGTTTGTCTGGGGTTCGATCTCGGCCGACGGAACCTGGGAGACCGGCAACGCGATGCTGGGAACCGGCAACTACGCGACGGCAACGTTCCATCGCCAAGGTGAACCGCCGATCATTGCGACGAACGACGACGTCGACTCCAAGGTCGTCTGGGAAACGCAGGGTGACCGCAGCCAACCACGTTACGCCACACTGTCTTTCGGCGGACGCACCTTCAACTTCGAGGCGACCCACAACGCAGCGGCCGCCGGGATATCGCTCGGCATCGCGTGGATGCACGGGACCATGCACGAAGAAGGCGCCCCGACTCCGGTCAAGAGCTGGTCGACGATGGAGGTCATCAAGTCGCGTGCGACACCTCGCGACTAGCCGAAAGCGACCCGACCAGACAATCGAAAGACTGCTACTCGTACTGAGTACAGCCAACCCCCTAACGACGCGGGTGAATTCTCGCGGGCAACCATCGAATGGAGACCGGCCAGTGGCCCTCAAGGTAATACATTGCGGCACCGGAAACATGGGCCGGATCGGGCTCCAACGCATCATCGCAGATCCCGACCTCGAACTCGTCGGGCATTACGTCTGGTCGGAGCACAAGGTTGGAGTCGACTCGGGAACGCTGTGCCGCCAACCGCCGACCGGAGTCATCACGACCAACAACTGGGATGAGTTGCTCGCGCTCGACGCCGACTGCCTGGCCTATTTCGGCGACGCCATCGGTCACGAGGAAGAATCGATCCGGGAATTGATCCCGTTCCTGCAGCGCGGCACCAACGTGGTGTCGTTGTCCGCGTTCGCGCTGGCTCATCCGTCGTCGGCACCGGCAGAACTGCGCGAACCGGTCGAGGCCGCCTGTGCCGCCGGCAACTCGACCATGTACTTCACCGGTATCGATCCGGGTTGGGCAACAACGGATCTGGCAGTCGCCGCGTTGGCGCCTGCTGGACGCGTGGATTGCGTTCGAGTACTCGAACTCGGTTGGTGGGGCGACTACACCGCAGAGTTCGTCTGCCGCGAATACTTCGGATTCGGCAAACCCCCGGGCTTCTCACCGATCCTGGTGACCGGGGGCTTCATCGAAAAGATGTGGAAGCCGACGCTGGAGCAGATCGCGGAGGCGCTGGGTGTCGAGATCGAGGACTGGGAGGTCTCGTACGAGACCGACTCGCTCGATCACGACACCGAAACCGGTTTCGGGACAGTGGAAGCCGGAACAGCGTCGGTGGTTCGCTTCGAGCTGCGCGCGATGGCGGGTGGGCAGCCGATCGCGGTTGTCGAGCACGTCGATGCCGTCGCACGTGGCGCCGGAACGCAGTGGAAAGCACCATACGGACCGTACGAGCTGTCCCATCGCGTCGAGATCGAAGGTGATCCGAGCTTCTCGGTGGAGATCGGCTATCCGGGGTGGTCCGCCGGACCGGCGACCGTGCTACCGGTGGTCAACAGTATCCACGCCGTGTGCGCAGCACCCGCCGGACTTCTCGGCCCGCTGGACCTGCCGCGGTATTGGAGCCGAAATGTCAGGCCGAGCGCCAAGCGGATCAGCTCGGGCGTGCGATAGCGCGCCCGAGCCGGGAGAAGTCTTCGCTCTCAGCCAGGAAAGTGGATGATTCCGCGGATGTTTCGGCCTTCGCGCATGTCGTCGAACCCCTCATTGATCTGATCGAGTGAGTAGGTTCGGGTCACCAACTCGTCCAGCTTGAGCTTCTTGACGCGGTACATCTCCAGGAGCATCGGCGTGGCCTCGCGGGGAGACTTCATTCCGTACAGGGCGCCCTGGATCCGCTTCTGGAACATGGCCAGTCCGAACGCGTTGAGACCGGGAATCGGTCCCTCTTCGTCCATCGCGGACATACCGGTGACGACGAGGGTGCCGGCCTTGCGGATCGCTTGATATCCCGCACCGAGCAGCTCGTTGTGGACCAGACCGGCGGTGAGGATCGCGACGTCGGCGCCCTGGCCGTTGGTCAGGTGCCGCACCCGGTCCATGGCGGCCTCGATCGATTCGTACGATTCGGTGGCTCCGAAGTCGAGCGCCCACTTACGTTTGTCCTCAACGGGATCCACGGCGATCACATGCGCCGCGCCACTTTCGCGCGCACCCTGCAAGGCGTTCATGCCGACACCGCCGGCTCCGGCGACGATGACGACGTCACCGGGTTGCACGTTGCCGGCGGTGGTCGCCGAACCGAAACCGGTCTGCACTCCGCAGGCGACGAGACACGCCAACTCGAGCGGGATGTCCTTGGCGATCTTGACGACCGACAATTGGTCGTAGACCTGCCACTCGGCAAAACATCCGAGCATCCCCATCGTGGCGATGTCCGCGCCATCGGCACCGTGCATGCGGAAAGTGCCGTCGAATTGGTCGCCGAGCATCAGCTTGATCCCGTTGTCGCACAGGTTCTGCATTCCCATCGCGCACCACCGGCACGTGCCGCATCCCGGGATGAACGAGGTGACGATGTGGTCGCCGACCTCGAGTCCGGTCACCCCCGGCCCGACCTTGCGGACCACGCCGGCTCCTTCGTGACCGCCGGCCATCGGGAGGTGGAAGACGGGGATGTCTCCGGCAGCCATGTGGTCGTCGCTGTGGCACAGGCCGGTGGCGACCATCTGGACGAGAACTTCGCCTGCCCGGGGGTCATCGAGTTCGACCTCTTCGACCGACCAGCGACCGGGTGCCTCACGCAGTACTGCTGCTCGTGTCTTCATATGATCTCGCTTTCATTCCGGCCGCCCCGACGCGAGTGTATAGTACTACTGTAAGACTTGCGGTTGAGCCATCAATAGGGCCGATTCGGGCCGAGATGCAGGACGACCATCTGGACGGGAACGCCGAGCGTTCCTTCTTCAACGGAGGTGAATGACATGACGATCGAGTCGGAAAAACGTCAGGGCGAGAAGGTTGAATACACGCTGCCGGTCGACTGCGACAATCACTATTACGAAAAGATCGATGCCTTCACCCGGTACCTCGATCCGGAGTTCCGGTCGCGCGGGATCGAGGTCATCAAACGCGGGACGCATACCGAATTGCTCGCTGGCGGAGTGCTTTTCGAGTTCGTGCCGAACCCGACCTTCGATCCGGTGATCGTCCCCGGCTCGCTGGACGCATTGTTTCGCGGACAGATCCCCGAGGGGGTGGACCCGCGGTCGCTGGCGAAGGTCGCGCCGCTCAACCCGGCCTATCAGGATCACGACATCCGGCTGGAGATGATCGCGGAGCAGGAGATGTCCGCCGCCATCCTTCTGCCTACCCTCGCCTGCGGTGTGGAGGAAGCGCTCAAGGACGACATCCCGGCGACGATGGCCAGCGTGACCGCGTTCAACAAATGGCTGGACGAGGACTGGGGCTTTTCGTACAAGGACCGCATCTTCGCCGCCCCGATGCTCTCGTTCGCCGACCCGGACGAGGCCGTCCGCGAGATCGATCGGCTGATCGAGCGGAATGTCCGCATCGTCTCCGTGCGACCGGCTCCGGTGCCGGCCCCGTACGGGAGGTCGAACTCGTTCGGCAACCCGATCTACGACAAGGTCTGGGCGAAACTCGAAGCCGAGGACATCCCGGTCGCCTTCCACCTCAGCGACAGTGGGTACAACCGATACCTGGCCTCGGCCTGGGGTGCTCCGGATCGGTTCGTCCCGTTCAAGACCAAGAACACTCTGGCCTCTTTGGTCGTTGCCGACCGGGCGATCCACGACACCTACGCCAGCCTGATCGTCGACGGCGTCTTCACCCGTTTCCCGAAACTGCGCACGGCGAGCATCGAAAACGGGTCGGATTGGGTGGCCCTGCTCCTCAAGCGCCTCCGGAAACAGGCAAACCAGACACCATGGGTGTTCGCCGAAGATCCGGCCGACACGATCCGCCGGCACCTGTGGGTATCCCCGTACTACGAGGAAGACGTCCGCAAACTGGCCGACACCGTCGGGTCCGACAAGGTGTTGTTCGGATCGGACTGGCCGCACGGTGAGGGCCTCGAGAAGCCGACCGATTTCATCAACGAACTCGATGACTTCACCGCCGCCGAACGAGATCAAATCATGCGAACCAACACTCTGGATCTGCTCGGCATCAGATACTGAGCTGCCGGATCCGCCCCCGCCGTAAGCGGTCACCTACCACGCCTATCTGCACAGAATCGAGCTCAGATTGTCTCTCACGGTAACCAGGGATCAACAGGACCTGGCGGCGTCAATTGGATCCTGGGGCGACCGCTGCGGGCTTCGCCCGGCGGCGCGGGCGGAGGTCAACACACCACCCGGTGATCGTTCGACGACGCGTCCGCCCTGGTGGACCGAGGCAATCGAGCTGGGTCTTCCGGCGCTGGCGATACCTGAATCGGCCGGCGGAGTGGGAGCAACGGTCGAGGAGTCCTCGATCGCGATCGCCGAACTCGGGTTTCGGATCGCCACCGGACCGCTGGCACCGGGCACCGTCGGCGCGCTGGTCCTGGCCACGCAGAAGGCCGACACCGGTCCGCACGCGGAGGTGCTCCGCGGGGTGGCCGATGGATCGGAGATCGTGGTTGTCGCCCTGGATGGTGACGCCGAAGCGACCCGAACACCGGATGGCTGGTTGGTCTCCGGCGACGCCGGTTACGTCATCGGTGCACAGCAGGCGACGCGGATCGTGGTGTCGGTCCGGACCGCGGACGGCATCCGCTGGCTCGTTGTTCCAACGGGCGATGCGGTCACGGTGACACCCATCGACAGCGTCGATGTCACCCGCCCCTCGGCGCGAGTCAGGATCTCTGATGCGCTGGTGTCCGACGACGGTGTTCTCGCCGGCGTCGACTCGGAACTCGTACGTGACCTGTGGGTCACCACCGCCGGCGCCGAAGCCGCGGGGATCGCGCGCTGGGCACAGGAAACCGCAACGGAGTACGCCAAGGTGCGTGTCCAGTTCGGGCGTGCCATCGGTTCGTTCCAGTCGATCAAACACCTGTGCGCGGACATGCTGGCGCGGTCCGAGATGGCCGGCGCGGCGGCGTGGGATGCCGCCGGGGCCGCGACGGCGTATCTGCGTCTCGGAGACAGCGAATCACGCCAACAGCTCGCGGTAGCGGCGGGTGCCGCAGGAGTGGTGGCCCTGGAGAACGCGGTCCTCAACTCCAAGGACTGCATCCAGGTGCTGGGCGGTATCGGGATGACGTGGGAACACGACGCGCACCTGTCCTTGCGTCGGGCGCTCACGCTCAAAGAGATCTCCGGCGGCTCCGATCACTGGCGTGCCCGCATGACCGCGGTCGTCCGGGCGGGGGCGCGCCGGCAGTGGGCGGTGTCGTTCGGAGCAGAGGCAGACCGACTCCACGACGAGATCAGGCAACTGATCGCCGGGCTCCCGGCAGAGGAATCCAAGCTCCGGATCGCACTTGCCGACGAGGGTCTCATCGCGCCGCACTGGCCGCAGCCGTACGGGCGGGCGGCGACGGCGATCGAGCAGATCCTGATCGCGGAAGAGCTCGACCGGGCCGGGATTCGTGTTCCCGACATCGTGGTGGGTAACTGGGCGCTGCCCACCATCATCGAATTCGGTACGGACGAACAGCGAGAGCACTTCGTCTCACCGACGTTGCGTGGTGAGATCACTTGGTGCCAGATGTTTTCCGAGCCGGGCGCCGGTTCGGATCTCGCGTCACTGCGGACGAAGGCAGAGCGCGTCGATGGCGGCTGGATCCTGAATGGTCAGAAGGTATGGACATCGAATGCGATGCAGGCGGACTGGGCCATCTGTCTGGCCCGCACGGATCCGGATTCGAAGAACCACCGGGGGATCACCTACTTCATCGTGGATGTGAAGGGCTCCGGTGTCGAGGTCAGGCCGCTGCGGGAGATCACTGGTGACGCCGTGTTCAACGAGGTCTTCCTCGATGACGTCTTCGTTCCGGACGACCTGGTGGTCGGTGCGATCAATGACGGATGGAAGCTGGCGCGGGCCACGCTCGCCAGCGAGCGGGTCGCCATCGCAGCCAATTCCACACTCGGACATGGGCTTGACGAACTGGTCTCCGAGACCCCGGGGAGCCCGCTGTTCGACGATCGCCTCGGCGAGCTGCTGGCGACCGGCCAGGTCGTCAAAGCCGTGGGGCAGCAGATCGCGCTCCGGCAGATCGAGGGTCTCGATCCCGGCCCGTCGGCCAGCATCCGGAAGCTCGTGTCGGCTCACTTCTCACAAGCTGTCAGTGAACTCGCGATCAGTGTCCTCGGCCCCGCGGGACTCGATATGACGGACAAGCAAGCAGCACAACGGGTATCGCTCTTCATGCTGACGCGGTCCGGCACGATCGCGGGTGGCAGCAGTCAGATCATGCGCAACATCATCGCCGAACGTCTTCTCGGACTACCTCGCGACTGACGATCATCACCAATGTGCGACAACATACTTAAAGGAGCCAATCGTGACGCTCGGCCCAGCTACTGATCGCCTGACCTTCTCCAGTGACTACGCCACCGATCCACGGCTGGCGGGTATGTTCGGCCCAGATGGTCCCTTCGCGGTCGAAGAGGTTCTCATCGACGGGGTCCGAGTGCGTTCGTTCGTGAGTATCCCGGGGTCGCTGGTGGATGTCTTCGCGATGTCGCAGGCGCATCAGGATCTCGTTCACCTCGTTTTCGAGAACGACCGTCTGACCTTTGGCGACATCCGGGCGCAGGCGCTCAGCTTGGCGCTGCGCTTGAGATCCGATTTCGGTGTGGCACAGGGTGATCGGGTTGCCATCGCGATGCGGAACTATCCCGAGTTCGTCCCCGCGTTCTGGGCCGCGGTGATCCTCGGGGCGATCGTGGTCCCGCTGAACTCGTGGTGGCAGGGTGAGGAGTTGCACAACGCCCTCGAAGAGTCGGGCGCCAAGGTGGTGTTCGCCGATGCCGAGCGAATCGAACGGCTCGCGAGCGTCGAAGGTGGGCAGTCGGCGCTGACCATCGTCGGGGTACGTACGGCCGGAAGCAGCCACGTCGGGGACGCGGCCTACGACGACCTGGCATTCGGCCCGGGACTCGATGGGACCGAATTGGCAACCGCCGCAGCCGATGACGTGGTCGCCATCTCGTACACGTCCGGAACCACCGGCCGGCCCAAAGGGGTGGTCATCACCCATCGGGGCATCCTCTGCAGTGTCATGAACATGGGTTTTGCGACCATCCGCGACGTCATGATCAGTGGGAATCAGCCGTCGGGCCAACCGGTTCAGTCGAGCGGCATCCAGGCCGCTCCGCTCTTTCACATCGGTGGCATCAACGGGATCACCGGCGCCGCGATGGGCGGCGCGAAGATCACGCTGTTGCGTAAGTGGGACATCGACGAGGCGATGAAACTCGCTGAACAGGAGAGTGTCACGAGCCTGGGAGGTCCCCCCACGATCGCCCGGGAGATGCTCGAACACCCTGACATCGTCAAGTTCCGCCCGCAGGTCACCGGTTTCTCGATGGGTGCGGCCAGCGTGCCACCGGATCTGGTGGGTCTGACCGGAGAGGTCTTCGGGGATTCGGTCCGCGTGTACAACGGCTACGGACTCACCGAGACGACGTCGGCGGTGGTCAACAACATCGGGGTCGAATACTTCGGGCACCCGGACAGCGTCGGCAGGCTCAACATCACTGCCGACCTGTTGGTCGAAGGCCCGTCAGGCGAGTCGCTGGGCCCAGGGGAGATCGGCCAGCTGTGCTTTCGCTCACCGCAGAATGCCAAGGGGTACTGGAACAATCAGGCCGCTACGGACGAATCCTTCGTCGACGGCTGGTTCCGCAGCGGGGACCTCGGGTATATCGACGACGAGGGTTACATCTACGTGGTGGACCGGCTCAAGGACGTCGTCATCCGCGGCGGCGAGAACATCTACTGCGCCGAGGTCGAGGCCGTTCTCTTCGAGCACCCCGATGTCCAGGATGTGGTATTGATCGGACTGCCGGAACGCATCATGGGGGAACGCGCCTGCGCGGTCATCGTGGCGCGTCCCGGCACCCAACCGACACCGGCGGACCTCCGGGAGTTCGCGGGACGACGCCTGGCCGCATTCAAGTGCCCGGAAGCGTTCTACATGACCGACGAGATCCCGAAGACCGCAACCGGCAAAACCGTCAAGAAGGCCGTGCGTCAACACGTCCTCGACGACGATCAGCGCATCCTCGCCACATGGTGACGCCGGTGGTGAGAACTTCGATCGGTGCGAAACTCGATCACTTGGCCATCGGCGTCGTTCAGTGGGCGGATTCGTATCCACGGTTCGTGTCCGAACTCGGTGGCAAGTGGGGCTATGGCGGACCCAACGGCGACTTCGCGCCGTACCAACTCGATTTCGGCGAAGGGCTGCGCCTGGAGTTCATCGCACCCCATACGCCTGGTGGATTCATGGAGCGATTCATCGAGCGGCGTGGGCCTTCTCCGCACCACTTCACATTCAAGGTGCCCTCTCTCGACGACACCATCGCAGACCTCACCCGGCTCGGATTCGAGATCGGCGGTGAGAGCCGTGAACAGCCGGTGTGGCTGGAGGCCTTCATCCATCCCAAGGAGACGGGTGTGGGCACCCTGGTGCAGGTCGTCGAGTCGGACGATCAGTTCATCGACGGACAAGCCTCAAAGATGCCTGCGCCGCAGGACTTTCCGGAGCCGAGTGGTCACGCGCAGGGCATCGCACTGGTCGGTGTGACCACTTCGGATCTGGGCCGGGCCCACGATCTTCTTGTCACGGCGCTGCTCGGCGATGTTCTCGACAACGGTGATGGCTGGTTCCTCGTCAGCTGGGGTGATCATCGCTCGCTACTCGTCCGGGATCACACGGTTTCCCCCTGGGCCCCACCACTCTGGGACACGGCAACCGGCGACGGTGTTGCGTTCGTACTCTTCGGATCCGAGAATCAGACGGCAGCGTCCCTGCGCGAGTCCACGCAGTTGCTGACCAGGCTCCCGCACGAGGCGGCGACCGGAATCCCGGTGTGGCTGCTGGAACCGAACCGAACCAAATCGAAATCCATGCCGATATCCTTACCGTAGCGATGCGGAAGGTATCTCCTCACGCCACTCACCGAAGGAAATCCCGATGAAATCTCCTGTGAAGTACCGATATTTGACCCGTTTCCCGCTGACGCAGTCGGTGGCACGGTGAGTACGGCGTTGTCGATTCCGCGGCATCCGTCCGACGTCACCAGCGCGTGGCTGTCGTCGGTGCTCAGCGCGAAAGGCGCCGGCGTCGATGTCGCGGACGTGGATGTCAGTCCGATCGGAACCGGTCAGACCGGCGCCACCTATCGGATCCGGGTGGTCTACGCCACGCCCCAGCCGGACCTACCGGCCACGTACGTATTGAAGCTGCCCGCGCAAGACGACTCCACCCGTGACCGCGTCATCCTCGGCTACCGGAGTGAGTGTGCCTTCTACGAGACGGTGGCGGACAAGGTTCAGATACCGAAGCCGGACTGCTATCACTCCGACATCGACGACAACACAGGGGATTTCGCTCTGTTGCTCGCCGATCAGGCCACCGCGGTGCAGGGCGATCAGATCGGTGGTTGTGGCGCCGACCAGGCGGCGGCGGCGTCCCGCGCCCTGGCCGGGCTGCACGGACCGACGTGGTGCGATCCTGTCTGGCACGACTTCCATGCGTTGTCGATGACGATGAAAGACGACGCATCGATGAAGATGCTCGGCGATGTCGCGGTCATGAGTGCCGGCATGGTGATCGAGAAGATCGGTTCGCGGTTGAGTGAGGAGGATCGCGAGACGCTCACCGCTGCAATGGGTCTCGTCGAGCCGTGGCTACGGGATTCGCCAGAGCGATTTGCACTGATGCACGGGGACTACCGGCTCGACAACATGCTCTTCGACACCGAGAGCGACCGGCTCACGGTAGTCGATTGGCAGACCTTGGGTGTCGGCCTGCCGGCCCGCGACCTGGCCTACTTCATCGGCACCAGCCTGGTTCCGGAACTGCGCGCCGAGCTCGAGGGACAACTCGTCGACGAGTATCACGAGGAACTCCTGAAGTATGGGGTCACCGGCTATTCCCGTGAAACCTGTTGGCGCGATTACCGGATCGGGATGTTGCAGGCGTTGCTGATCCCGTCGCTGGGTTGTGCATTCGCCAGTGACACCGCGCGCGGCGACGACATGTTCATCGTGATGCTAGAACGTGGCTGCCGGGCCATCAGAGAGCTGAACAGCCTCGAACTCATCGAAGTGCCCGCAACCGATTCGTGAATCGCAGGGAGGCACCACCCGGCCTGATCGAGAACGGCCGGGTGGCTGCAGGCGATGTAGCTTGCGCGATCAGAACTGGGTCGAACCCTGATCGACCGAGATCTGGGCGGCGGTGACCATGCGAGACTCGTTGCTCGCCAACCACAGCACGGCGTCGGCGATGTCGCTGGGCTCGGCGATATAGTCGGGCAAGAACGGCGTCAGCATGTTGTTCAGGTTCGGATTGGTCTCGGCGGCCCTCATCAGGTTGTTCACCATCTCTCCGGTTCCCATGTCGGTGTTGACCGGTCCGGGGTGCACGCTGTTCACCCTGATCGAGTGCTTGCCGAGCTCGGCGGCGAAGGCGCGGGCCAATCCGGTCACCGCGTGTTTGCTGGCGGTGTAATGAACCATGAAGGGCTGCATCTTGACTCCGGCAGCAGAGCTGATCAGGATGATCGAGCCACCGTTGCCACCGTCGATGATCTTCTGGGCGCCCGCCATCACCGTGTTCCAGGTTCCGGTGGCATTGATGTCCATGACATCGCGAAAGGACTCGGGCGTGATCTCGTTCCAGGCCTCCGGCACGGAGATGCCCGCATTGGCGACGATGATGTCGAGTCGCCCCAGCGCCGCGACACCGTTTTCGACCGCCTTGCCGAGTCCCTCGAAATCGCGGACGTCGACGACGGAGGCCTCGATGCGCCGCCCGGTCGCTTCGACCAGGCGGACCGTTTCCTTGAGGTCTGCCTCACTTGCGGAGTTGTACGGCACGCAGCGGGGGAGTTCCGCGGCGATGTCGACGGCGATGATATCGGCGCCCTCAGTGGCCATGCGAACTGCGTGCGCACGTCCCTGACCGCGAGCCGCGCCGGTGATGAAAGCTACTTTGCCACTGAGCCGATCGCCCATGTTCTTGTCTCCGTCGTGGTCTGTCGCGATGTCCGGTTGCCATTGTCGTAATACTCACTGTAATACTTACCATAGTGACTCCGGCCAGTTCAGGGCCGATCGGCGCAAGAGCTGAGCCGTCCGCTGGTGCAGTATGGAGTCGAAGCATGTGCATCGGCGATGGCCCAGGGCCTGGCCGCGGTGTTCGAACGAATCGGCTCGTGAGCCGGACCTGGAAAGGAAACGTATGACACGACTGGCGCAGACCATCGGTCTCACCGAGTTCCAGACCGAGATCGTCGAAGCTGTCCGAGGGTTCGTCGACAAGGAGATCATCCCCAACGCAACCGAACTCGAGCGCAACGACACCTACCCACAGGCGATCGTCGACCAGATGCGGAGCATGGGTCTGTTCGGCCTGATGATCCCGGAAGAGTACGGCGGGCTCGGGGAGTCACTGCTGACGTATGCGCTGTGCGTGGAGGAACTGGCGCGTGGGTGGATGAGCGTTTCGGGGGTCATCAACACCCACTTCATCGTCGCCTACATGGTGCGCCAGCACGGAACACCTGCACAGAAGCAGAACCTGTTGCCCCGCATGGCAACCGGTGAGGTTCGGGGCGCCTTTTCGATGTCGGAGCCGGATCTCGGTTCCGATGTCGCGGCGATTCGGACCAAGGCGGTGCGTAATCCCGACGAGACGTACACCATCGACGGCCAGAAGATGTGGCTGACAAACGGCGGTAGTTCGACGCTGGTCGCCGCATTGGTCCGAACGGACGAAGGCGCGGATAAGCCACACCGCAATCTGACCACGTTCCTGATCGAGAAGCCGGCCGGATTCGGTGAGGTCAAACCGGGCCTGGTGATACCGGGCAAGCTGGACAAGCTGGGCTACAAAGGAATTGACACCACGGAGCTGCTTTTCGACGGGTATGTGGCATCCGCGGACGACATCCTGGGCGGAGCACCGGGGCAGGGCTTCTTCCACATGATGGACGGAGTCGAGGTCGGTCGCGTCAACGTGTCGGCGCGAGCCTGTGGAGTGGGGATCCGCGCATTCGAACTCGCGGTCCGGTACGCCCAACAGCGCCGGACGTTCGGAAAACCGATCGCCGAGCATCAGGCGATCGCCTTCCAACTCGCCGAGATGGCAACGAAAGTCGAGTCGGCACACCTGATGATGGTCAACGCCGCCCGTCTGAAGGACTCCGGGGAGCGCAACGATTTCGCCGCCGGGATGGCCAAGTACCTGACGAGCGAGCTGTGCAACGAGGTCACCACACAGAGTTTCAGAATCCACGGCGGCTACGGATACTCGAAAGAATACGAGATCGAGCGGCTCATGCGTGACGCACCATTTCTGCTCATCGGCGAGGGAACCAGCGAGATCCAGAAACAGATCATCAGCAGGCGTCTACTCGACGAGTATCAGCTCTGAGTCTCACCGCCCGAATTCGGCCGTTGGTGTGTGCGTGACAGGATTGCCATCAGTATCGTTGCGGCGCACAGGAATAGACCGACGAAGCCGACGATGCCGGCCCACCCGGCGACGGTGAACGCGATCCCACCGAACGCACCGACGAACGCGCTGCCCAGGTAGTAGCAGAGCATGTACAGCGATGACGCGCCGGCGCGATTGTGGGTTGCACGGGCTCCGACCCAACCACTGGCCACCGAATGGGCCGCGAAAAAGCCTGCGGTGAAGAGAAGTATTCCGATGAGGACGGTCGGGAGCCAGTCGGGAAGACTCAGGACGAGCCCGATGATCATCACGGCCAGCGCGGCCACGAGTACGCGGTCTCGACCCCACGCATCCGACATCCGACCGGCGGCGGCCGACGAGATGGTGCCGGCGAGGTACAGCATGAACACCAGGCCGGCCAACATGACCGGGAGATCGAACGGGGCGTTGATCAATCGGTAGCCGAGGAAGTTGTAGACGGTGACGAATCCGCCCATCAGCACAAATGCCAGACCGAAGAGGCACAGCAGGGGGACGTCGCGTAGATGGCCGGCGAGGTTGCGGAGCGTCACACCGGCCGTCATGCGCGCAGGCGTGAAGTTGTTGGAGGGTGGGATCATCCGGACGAACAGGATCGCGAAGCCGAGCGCAACCAACGAGGCCAGTTCGAGTGCCCACTGCCATGCGATGAGATCGACTGCGAGGGTCGGGATCATCCGTCCGACGAGCCCGCCGATCGTCGTGCCGGCAACGTAGGTGCCCATGGCGGTCCCGAGTGACCGGCCGTCGATCTCCTCGGCGAGGTACGCCATGGCGACCGCGGGCACTCCGGCGCACAGCAGACCCTGCAGGGCGCGTCCGGCGAGCAGCACCTCGAAGGTCGGACTCCACGGCAGCACCAGGCCCAGCACGGATGCCGATACCGCGGCGACGCACATCAACCGGACCCGGCCGAAGCGTTCGGACAGCAGACTGGCGGGCACGATCGCGAACGCGAGCAGTCCGGTTGCAACCGACACCGCCAGTGCCGCCATGGCGGGGGACACCCCGTAATGGTCGGAGAAGATCGGTAACAGGCCCTGCACGCAATACAGCGTTATGAAGGTGCCCATGCCGGCGGCGAACAGCGCCAGGGTCGTGCGCCGGTAGCCTGGACCGCCGACTCGACGGCCCGACGGACGCGGGGCTGTCCCGGTGTTAACAGTGAGGGTCTGCATCGATGTCCAGGGTTGCAGCCGATCCGGCACGAGGGAAATGATTCATTTCGCGGTTCCTTATACGCTCAGGACATAAGGAGGTGCAGATGAACCACGAATGGTTTGTCACGCTGGCGGAGGTGGAGAACGTGTCCACGGCGGCCGAGAGGTTGCATGTGACCCAACCCACGCTGTCGCGTCAATTGGCGCGTCTCGAACGTGATCTCGGGGTCTTGCTGTTCGACCGGAGGGGAAAGCGGTTGAACCTGAACGCAGCCGGACAGATCTACCTGCGCCATGCGCGGCGAGCGGTCGCCGAGATAGAGACAGCCAAGTACGAGCTGGCGGAGCTGGTGAACCCTGTCGAGGGCAGGATCGAGCTGGGCTTTCTGCATTCGTTCGGGATCTGGTTGGTGCCCACACTGATTCGCGAGTTCCGCGGTCAGTCTTCGCACGTTGCATTCGGTTTGGCGCAGGGTGCTTCCGAGGACATGCTCGGGCTGGTTCTCTCCGGTGATACGGATCTGGCGATTGTGTCGCCGCGACCGACGAGCATCGAGGTCGGATGGACGCCGATCATGCGTCAGCACCTCGGCGTGGCGGTCGCCGACACGCATCCGCTCGCGCAGCGGGATCAGGTGACGATCAACGATGTCCGTGACGAGAGTTTTGTCGCTATGGAGACCGGGTTCGGTATGCGGCGGATTCTGGAAGAGCTGTGCGCCGCAGCGGATTTCCGTCCGAATATCACCTTTGAATCCGCCGAGTTGGCAACGGTGGGTGGTTTGGTGGCCGCCGGACTCGGGGTCGCGTTGCTCCCGGTGGAGCACGATTCCCAGCTTCCGCCAGGGATTTCCCTGGTGACACTCGGTGGATCTCAGAACACTCGCGAGGTCGGGCTCATCTGGAAACGGGAGACCGCGATGAATCCGGCGGCCGCACGATTTCGCGATTTCGTCACGGGCTGGTCGAGCGAGCGGTCAGGTCGCCGAGCCCTCTGACCTGTCG
Organism: Williamsia faeni; assembly: GCA_003202005.1. Lineage (GTDB taxonomy): Bacteria > Actinomycetota > Actinomycetes > Mycobacteriales > Mycobacteriaceae > Williamsia > Williamsia faeni. The sequence continues at coordinate 1,264,063 of QJJF01000001.1, forward strand.
ACGATCGCCTGCACCGTGTGTGCGAACCACGTACCGACGTTCTGCACGCTGGTGGCCCCGTCCGGCATCAGGGGGAGCTGCCTGGAACAGAGAACCAAACCCATGCCCATCATGACGATCTCGAATGCGCGCTGCGGTCCGTCCGGTGGACCGAGCCACTCGGCGAGTGGTTCCAGGACATGGACTTTCGACGACTGCGCCGCGATGTCACGGGCATCGGTGTGACCGATTGCCAATGCCACTATCGACGGCCCCAGCAGGTTGGAGTCGGGGTCCAGGAGGACTGACGCGAGGAGTTCGCCGAAAGTGTCCCGGGGGGCGTCGAAGAGACCCCCGATGTCGATCGTCTCGGCCAGCGCGGCTTCGAAAAGACTCGCCTTCGTACCGAAGTACCTGTGCAGCATCGGTGACGTCACGTCGGCCCTCGCGGCGATCTCACGAATGCCCGTCTCCGCATAGCCCTCTTCGGCAAAGGCCTGCTGGGCGGCGGCGAGAATCTGCGCCTTGGTGCGTGGCGCGTTACGTCGCTTCGGGGTCTGCGCGGTCATTAACGCACTCTAATGCGGAGAAAACGCTGCGATCGCGGCTTCGAGTCACTAAGTTATCAACTGATTACTTAAAGTCCGGTGTGGTGCCGGTCTACTGAACAGGGTCGGAGAACTCCTATGGCTACGTTTGTCCTGGTACATGGCGGTGGACACGGCGGTTGGTGTTACCAATCGGTCGCACGCCAACTTCGGTCGGCCGGCCACGACGTCTACACGCCGACACTGACCGGCCTGGGCGAGCGGTCGCATCTGGTGTCGAAAGACGTGAACCTCGACGTCCAGATCACCGACGTCGTCAACGTGTTGGAGTTCGAAGATCTCCACGACGTGGTCCTGGTGGGCCACAGCTACGGCGGAATGATCATCACGGGAGTAGCGGATCGGGCCACCGACCGGATCGGGCACCTCGTCTTCCTCGATGCCGCCAACCCGGAGGACGGTCAGTCGCTGGTCGATGTCGCGGGGCCGATGATGGAAGCTGCCCGGTCGGCGAGTCGTTTCGTCGACGGAGTGGAACTCGTGCTGTTCCCGGGCAATGACCCGATGGGGTTCTACGGTGTCACCGACCCCGACCAGATCGCCTGGATGAAGCCCAAGCTGACCCCACACCCGTGGGCTTGCTTCGAGCAGAAGCTGTTGCTGCACAACGAGTCCGAGATGCGTAAACTCCCGCAGTCGCACATCGTATGTTCCGAGACTCTGCCATTCCGTGACGTGGAGAAGCTCAAAGCAGAATCCGACGGCCGCGTCTGGGACATCGACACCGGTCACGACCTGATGATCTCCGAACCCACGGCGGTCACCGAGATGCTCCTGCGGGTGGTTTAGTCCCCAAGTTCATCCCCTGGAGCGGGGTCGGAGGGAAATATGCCCCCCTCGGCGGGTGCTGTCGGGGATGAAGTTGGGCAGGTGTCTGGCCAGGATGAAGTTGGGGTGGCAGCCGAAGCGACCGGTTCGGTACTCGGCGACCGTCCCCAGTGGGTAGGTTCGATCGAGTAGAAATATCGTCCCCACGAGACCGGAGATCCGAAGATGTCATTGACCGCACTTCTCGAGCTGAAGTTCAAAGAAGAATCCCTCGACGATGCGAAGACCGTGATGCAGCGTGTGCTGGCAGAGACCCGGGCTTTTGACGGATGCGACGGGGTCGAGGTGCTCGTCGACAAGGCGGATCCGACCAGGTTCCTCGCTGTTGAGCGCTGGGCGAGTGCCGAGGCTGACGCGAAGTACCGCAAATGGCGCGCCGGCGATGGTGCGCCCGTCGACCTGGGTCCGTTGCTGGCCGGCGCGCCGAGCCTGACGTTCTACGACGCCGCCGCAGGCGTCTGACGACCATCAGCTGAACGAAAAACTCGCGCCCGGGGTCCTGACCCCGGGCGCGAGTTTTTGCTATCGACACATCGAAGATCTCTAGTCGAGTGCCCCGATCCGGCATGCACGGACTTGTGATCTAGGCAATAGTGGGGCCATCCGGAGCAGCAGGAATCGTCCGCGGGGACGTGACGGGGTGGCTTTTTACCGGGCGCGATTTCAATCCGGCGTGGGTGCCGTGAGAAAATAGCTCGATGTTTGTTGGCGGGGAGATCCTCCGTGCAATGATCAGCGATCATCTGTGGTCAGCAACGGCGCTGGCTGGAAGTATGGGGGACTGGTCCGCGAGGCACGTAAGTGCAGGTGGAAGTAGTCTTTAGGTTTACCTTATCTGGTTGGCCGTGTCCCCGTGTACGTAACCACTGCTGAACCTGTGCGCTCGATGCGAGCGCGGTGTTAAGGGCGAAAAGTATGAAGCACGCTCCCGGCCCGATTGGGCTCTACGACCCGCAGAACGAGCACGACTCTTGCGGTGTCGCCTTTGTTGTCGACATGCATGGCCGTCGTAGCCGCGACATCGTCGACAAGGCGATTTCGGCTCTGGTGAACCTCGAGCACCGCGGTGCTGCCGGTGCCGAGCCGAACACCGGCGACGGTGCCGGAATCATGATTCAGGTTCCCGACCGCTTCTTCCGCGGCATCGTCGATTTCGAACTGCCTGCCGAGGGTTCCTATGCCACCGGCATCGCCTTCTTGCCGCAGGGTTCAGCAGACGCCAAGACCGCATGCGACGGTGTCGAGAAGATCGTCCAGTCCGAGGGCCTGACCGTCCTGGGCTGGCGCGACGTCCCCATCGAAGAGGCTTCGCTGGGCGCGCTGGCGCGCGACGCCATGCCGACCTTCCGCCAGATCTTCATCGCGGGAGAAAGCGGCGACAACCTGGAACGACGCGCCTACGTGGTGCGCAAGCGGGTTGAGACCGAACTCGGCAGCAAGGGCGCCGGCCAGGACGGCCCCGGCCGCGAGACCGTCTACTTCCCGAGCCTTTCCGGTCGCACCTTTGTCTACAAGGGCATGCTGACGACCCCGCAGTTGCGTGGTTTCTACATCGACCTGCAGGACGATCGCGTCGAGAGCGCACTGGGTCTGGTCCACTCGCGCTTCTCCACCAACACGTTCCCGAGCTGGCCGCTGGCCCACCCGTTCCGTCGCATTGCCCACAACGGTGAGATCAACACCGCAACGGGTAACGAGAACTGGATGCGGGCCCGCGAGGCGCTCATCGACACCAGTGTCTTCGGCGAAGGCACCGCGGAGAAGATCTTCCCCGTGGTCACCGAGGGTGCTTCCGACACCGCACGCTTCGACGAGGTTCTCGAGCTCCTGCATCTCGGTGGGCGCAGCCTGCCGCATGCGGTCCTGATGATGATCCCGGAGGCCTGGGAGCGTCACGAGTCGATGAAGCCTGAGCACCGGGCTTTCTACGAGTACCACTCCACCCTGATGGAGGCCTGGGACGGACCGGCATCGGTCTGCTTCACCGACGGCACCCTGATCGGTGCGGTCCTCGACCGCAACGGCCTGCGCCCGAGCCGCATCTGGGTCACCAAGGACGGCCTGGTCGTGATGGCTTCCGAGGTCGGTGTCCTCGACATCGATCACGGCGACGTCGTCCAGAAGCTGCGCCTGCAGCCCGGCCGCATGTTCCTCGTGGACACCGCCGCCGGCCGGATCGTCGACGACGCCGAGATCAAGGACGAACTCGCCGCTGCACATCCGTACCAGCAGTGGCTCGACGAGGGCATGAAGCACCTCGACGACCTGCCCGGTGAGCCGCACACCCACATGCCCCACGACCGGGTGAAGCTGCGTCAGCAGGTTTTCGGATACACCACCGAAGACATCAGCGTGCTCGTCGAGCCGATGGCCCGAACCGGCGCCGAGGCGATCGGATCGATGGGCACCGACACGCCCATCGCCGTGCTGTCGAAGCGTTCACGGATGCTGTTCGACTACTTCCAGCAGATGTTCGCGCAGGTCACGAACCCGCCGCTGGACGCGATCCGCGAAGAGGTCGTCACCAGCATCGGCGTCACGATCGGCCGTGAGGCCGACCTGCTGAACCCCGGTCCCGAATCCTGCAAGCAGATCGTGCTGCCGCAGCCGATCCTCGACAACGACAACCTGGCCAAGCTGGTGCGTCTTGGTGAGGACGCGCGTTTCGCCGACTACCGCAGCGTTCAGATCCGTGGCCTGTACCCGGTCGCCGAAGGTGGCGCCGGACTGCGCAAGGCCATTGACGACGTCCGCAACCAGGTCTCCGAGGCCATCGCCGACGGAGCCCGCCTGGTCGTTCTCTCGGACCGTGAGTCGGACGAGAACCTGGCGCCGATCCCGTCGCTGCTGCTGACCTCCGCTGTGCACCACCACCTGGTCCGGGAGAAGACCCGTACCCAGGTCGGTCTGCTGGTCGAGGCCGGTGACGCCCGCGAGGTCCACCACATGGCCGCACTGGTCGGCTTCGGTGCTGCCGCGATCAACCCGTACATGGCGCTGGAGACGATCGAGGACCTCGCTCTGCGCGGCGTGCTGGGTGGTCTGGACTACAAGAAGGCCCAGCAGAACTACATCAAGGCCGCCGGCAAGGGCGTCCTCAAGGTGATGTCGAAGATGGGCATCTCCACGTTGGCGTCGTACACCGGAGCCCAGCTGTTCCAGGTCATCGGCATCGACCAGGAAACCGTCGACGAGTACTTCACCGGCCTGCGGTCCCACCTCGGGGGCATCGGGCTCGATGAGATCGCCGCCGAGGTCGCCGCCCGCCACGCCGTGGCCTTCACCGACCGTCCCGAGGAGCGCGCACACCGCGAGCTCGAGGTCGGCGGCGAATACCAGTGGCGCCGCGAGGGTGAGTACCACCTGTTCAACCCGGACACGGTGTTCAAGCTGCAGCACGCCACCCGCACCGGCCAGTACTCGGTGTTCAAGGAGTACACGAAGCTCGTCGATGATCAGTCGCGGCAGATCGCGTCGCTGCGTGGCCTCTTCGACTTCAACTTCGGTGACCGTGATCCGATCCCGATCGATCGGGTCGAGCCGGCCAGCGAGATCGTCAAGCGTTTCTCGACCGGTGCGATGAGCTTCGGCTCCATCTCGGCCGAGGCACACGAGACCCTCGCCATCGCGATGAACCGTCTCGGCGGTCGCTCGAACTCCGGTGAGGGCGGCGAGAACGTCAATCGTTTCGATCGCGACGAGAACGGCGACTGGCGTCGCAGTGCCATCAAGCAGGTCGCGTCGGGACGTTTCGGCGTCAACTCGCACTATCTGACCAACTGCACCGACATCCAGATCAAGATGGCCCAGGGCGCCAAGCCCGGCGAGGGTGGACAGCTCCCGCCGCACAAGGTGTACCCGTGGGTCGCCGAGGTGCGTGGTTCGACGCCAGGCGTCGGCCTGATCTCGCCGCCTCCGCACCACGACATCTATTCGATCGAGGATCTCGCTCAGCTGATCCACGACCTGAAGAACGCGAACCCGGAAGCCCGGATTCACGTGAAACTCGTGTCCGAGGTGGGCGTCGGAACGGTTGCCGCGGGTGTGTCGAAGGCACACGCCGACGTGGTGCTGATCTCCGGCCACGACGGCGGTACCGGTGCCACCCCGCTGACGTCCGAGAAGCATGCCGGCGGACCCTGGGAGCTCGGCCTCGCCGAGACCCAGCAGACGTTGCTGCTCAACGGACTTCGCGATCGCATCGTGGTGCAGGTCGACGGCCAGCTCAAGACGGGCCGCGATGTGGTTGTCGCAGCGCTGCTCGGTGGCGAGGAGTTCGGTTTCGCCACAGCACCTTTGGTCGTCGCGGGCTGCGTGATGATGCGTGTCTGCCACCTCGATACCTGCCCCGTGGGTGTCGCGACGCAGAACCCGTTGCTGCGTGAGCGGTTCACCGGCAAGCCCGAGTTCGTCGAGAACTTCTTCATGTACATCGCCGAAGAGGTCCGGGAACTGCTGGCACGCTTGGGCTTCCGCACCTTGCAGGACGCCGTCGGCCAGGTACAGATGCTCGACACCGCCAAGGCGCTGAGCCACTGGAAGTCGGAGAAGGCGGGCAAGCTCGACCTGTCGGCAATCCTGGTGCAGCCGGATTCACCGTTCATGAACCAGGACCTGTACTGCTCCGGCAGCCAGGACCACGCACTGGACAAGGCCCTCGATCAGCAGCTGATCGCCCAGGCCCGTCCCGCGATCGACAAGGGCGAGCGGGTGGCCTTCACGTCGAAGATCGCCAACGTCAACCGCACGGTCGGCACGATGCTCGGTCACGAGATCACCAAGAATTACGGTGCCAACGGGCTGCCCGACGGCACCGTGATCATCGACTTCGCGGGTTCGGCCGGTAACAGCTTCGGCGCGTTTGTGCCCAAGGGTGTGACCCTGCGGCTCAAGGGTGACGCGAACGACTTCGTCGGCAAGGGTCTGTCGGGTGGCCGCATCGTGGTCGCGCCCGCAGATAATGCCCCCGAAGGCTTTGTGGCCGAAGAGAACATCATCGCCGGCAACGTGATCGGATTCGGCGCCACCGGCGGCGAGATCCTGCTCCGCGGTGTGGTGGGCGAACGCTTCTGCGTGCGTAACTCCGGCGTCACCGCGGTGGTCGAGGGTGTCGGCGACCACGGTTGTGAGTACATGACCGGTGGACGTGTGGTGGTCCTCGGATCGACCGGACGTAACTTCGCGGCCGGTATGTCCGGTGGCATCGCGTATGTCTACGACCCGGCGGGCGAGCTGGACGCGAACCTGAACACCGAGTTGGTTCAGCCCGAGCCGCTCGAAGCTGATGACCTCGAGTTCCTCGAAGGCATCGTGAACAAGCATCGCAACGAGACCGGTTCGCCGGTGGCGCGGGCGATCCTGGACGACTGGGCGAACACCGCACAGAACTTCGTCAAGGTGATGCCGCGTGATTACAAGCGCGTACTGCTGGCCATCGCGGCGGCAGAGAAGGACGGACGCAACGTGGACGAGGCAGTTATGGAGGCCGCACGTGGCTGATCAGCGAGGTTTCATCAAGCACACCGAACGCGAACTGCCGCAGCGTCGTCCGGTGCCGCTGCGCCTGATGGACTGGAAAGAGGTCTACGAGGACTTCGACAAGTCCACGCTCAAGACCCAGGCCAGCCGGTGCATGGACTGCGGTATCCCGTTCTGCCACAACGGTTGCCCGCTGGGCAACCTCATTCCCGAGTGGAATGACCTGGTGTACAAGGATCGTTGGGCCGACGGCATCGACCGCCTGCACGCCACCAACAACTTCCCGGAGTTCACCGGTCGGCTGTGCCCGGCGCCCTGCGAGGCGTCATGCGTATTGGGGATCAACCAGCCCGCAGTGACCATCAAGCAGGTCGAGGTCGAGCTGATCAACAATGCCTTCGACGAAGGCTGGGTCACCCCGGTGCTGCCCACCGTCAAGACCGGTAAGTCGGTTGCCGTGGTCGGATCGGGTCCGGCCGGACTCGCAGCTGCCCAGCAGCTGACCCGCGCGGGCCACGACGTCACCGTCTTCGAGCGGGCCGACCGCATCGGTGGACTGCTGCGTTACGGCATCCCCGAGTTCAAGATGGAGAAGTGGCACATCGACCGCCGTCTCGAGCAGATGGAGGCCGAAGGAACCATCTTCCGGGCCGGCGTCAACGTCGGTGTGGACCTGACCGTCGATCAGCTTCGCGCCGACTTCGACTCGGTGATCCTCTGCAACGGCTCCACATTGGGCCGCGACCTGCCGATCCCCGGGCGTGAGCTCGACGGCATCCATCAGGCGATGGAGTTCCTGCCCTGGGCCAACAGGGTGCAGCAGGGTGACGATGTCCTGGGCGCCGACGGCCAGCCGCCGATCACGGCCAAGGGCAAGAAGGTCATCATCATCGGTGGCGGTGACACCGGTGCCGACTGCCTCGGCACATCGCTCCGACAGGGCGCCGAGATCGTGCATCAGTTCGAAATCATGCCGCGGCCTCCGGAGGAGCGCGCAGAGTCCACTCCGTGGCCGACCTACCCACTGATGTTCCGCGTCTCGTCGGCACATGAAGAGGGCGGCGAGCGTGTCTTCTCCGTGAACACCGAGGAATTCGTCGGTGAAGACGGACGGGTCACCGGGTTGCGGGCTCATGAGGTCGTCATGAACGCCGGACGCTTCGACAAGGTCGAAGGCAGCGAGTTCGAACTCGAGGCCGACCTGGTGCTGCTGGCGATGGGCTTTGTCGGCCCCGAGCGCGAAGACTTCCTCGACAAGCTTGGCGTTGCTTACAACGAGCGTGGAAACGTCAAGCGTGGCAACAACTTCGAGTCGACCGTGCCAGGCGTGTTCGTGGCCGGCGATGCCGGTCGTGGCCAGTCGCTGATCGTCTGGGCGATCGCTGAAGGCCGTTCCGCAGCAGCTGCAGCGGACGCGTACCTGACCGGTTCGTCGTTGCTCCCGACACCCATCGAACCCACGCAGGCACCTCAGCGGTAGAGCATGCCGATTCCTCTCGGACCTGAGAGGATGTGCACGGGGTAGGCAGCGAGATCGTATCGTTACTATTACCCGGGTATCGGATCGGTGGAGGGAATCGGCATGCGGTTGCGGCGATGGGTCAGTGCGTTGGCAGCGGTGGTTGTGGCGGCTGGGACGCTGACAGCCCTCACCTCTCCTGTTGCCGGAGCTGATCCGCAGGACTGCCCCGAGGTCTATGTTCTGGCGATCCCCGGGACCTGGGAGAAGTCCGCTGACGCCCAGATCCCAGGGATGCTCGCCTATCCGACCTCGGGCCTGGGTTCGGAAACGAAGACCCAGCTGGTCGGCTACAACGCCACCGCCTTCCCCTGGGAAGACGGCGGCAGCATCTACGGAGAGTCCAAAGCGCAAGCGGTTTCCAACGCCGAGCGCCTGGCGATCACGATGACCAAGCGGTGCCCGGGCACCAAGGTCGCGCTCATCGGTTACAGCCAGGGCGCGGACGCCGCGGGTGACATCGCCGCCGACATCGGTACCGGACACGGCGCGATCGCCCCGGCCCAGTTCGCCGGCGCCGTCCTGATCTCCGACCCCCGTCGGTCGAAGAGCGACGCGCTGATCGGCCCGAAACTCAGCGGTGAGGGCAACGGCGGTCCGCGGTTGGATGGGTTCGGCTGGGTGAAGAACCGCACCTTCACCATCTGCGAGCCAGATGATCAGTACTGCAATGTGCCCCGCGACTACTACGTGGCCCGCATCGCGGGATACCTCGCGGAAACCAGTGACCCGAACCCGGACCAGCTGGCCGAGTACCAGCTCGAAGCCGTTGCAATCGTCGGCGAGTTGATCACCCAGGGTGGTCCGGGCGCACTCGTGAATGAGCTGAGCAACGAAAAGGCGCGGGCGCAGATCGTCGCCTTCGACAGGTTCCTGCAGTCCGGCGCGCACGGCAGCTACGCCGACTTCGAGGTTCAGCCCGGCGTGACCGCGCTGCAGTGGGCGCGTAATTATCTCGCCGGTCTCGCCTGACAATTGCGGGATCCGCAGATCGTCGATGTCTCAAGTGGCCACCGTCGATGTGGCTGGTGGGACTGTTGTGACTTACCCGCGTGTTCTCCCAAGGATCCGAAGTTTGCCGGCGTAGTGTGATCAACGCAACATCGCGAACACCCACCACGGTGCTGACCTGCGGAGAGTAACAACGCATTTGGTCAACACGACACACAGCACAGGTAGCCGAAAACGAATCCGATGACCGCCAGCCACCGGCCTCGTTTACAGTATTGAAAGTACTATTCGCTGTAGCAAACAGGATGTGATCAGTCGTGAAACTGGTGAACTCCCGCACCCGCCGCCGGACTCAACTGCTTGGAATGACGCCGCACATCTTCGGGTCGAACGGACTGATTGCCCATCGTCGGCTCGCCCGGATGCTGCCCGAGGACGGCGAGCGCTTGGCGACGACTGCAGACCTGCGCCAGTTCAACCTCTGATCGCGCGGTCGGCGAATTCGTCGATCACCTGTGCGGCGACCTTCGGTTGGTGAACCAGAAAATAATGTCGCGCCGGCCTCAGCGCCAAATAGTCGGCACCCAGATGCGCCGCGTACCGGCGCTGCTTCCAATCCCAGAAGCACCCGAACGGGGTACGGCGGCCCGGGAGCGCAGACACGACCAACGTCGGAGTCAGTAGCTCAGCGGTCCGTCGCAATCCGACCAGCTCTGAATTCATGACCCCGAACCCGGATTGCTCCACGATGAGCGCGCGCGGGTAGGCCGATGAGTTGAAGACCTCGGCGATCCACTTCTTCTGTACGTTGTCGAAGCCGGCCGGTGGGCCGGGATACGTGGCAGTCCGGTGGGCGAAGACGCCGGCAACGCGCGGCAACGGCAACCTGTTGACGGCGGTGGCCGCCACATGCGCGAACCGGTTACTCCAGCGCGGCGGCACCAACTGCAGTGGCATCGTCACGTACGAGCCGTCGAGCATGATCAGTCCGGCAACACGCTCGGGCCGGCTCCGGGCATACGCTTCGGCGTAGAGCGAGGCGAGCGAATGCCCGACCACGACCACCGGCTTGATGATGCCGAGGACGTCGAGGATGTGATCGATGCGGTCGACTTCGGTGAAGATCGACGGAATCTCACCGGTCGGCAGTGGATCGGAGAATCCGTATCCGGGTCGGTCATATCGGAGGATCGTCCATCGATCCCGGAGCAGCGCGGTTGCCTGATCGAAGTCGAACCAGTTGCCGCCCAGAGCGGCCAGGTACAGCAACGGCGGCCCCGAGCCATCGACGACCACGTGGGTACGTAACCCGGCGATCGTCTGCATTGTCCCGGGCGGTTGCACCCGGCCAGTCTAGGCCGCGACGGCCTCGTGGGACGGTGGCATCGGTGCGAGCTTGGTCGACCCGGGTCCATCGCCAGCAAGTCGATCGCGGTGCTCAGGTCATTCCCGATCGAGGTCAGGACACCAGCGAGCGCCGAGTTCGGCGGTGTCGATGGAGTCGAAGATCTGGCCGGCGCTCGCAGTCACCGGGCTGATGCCCGACGAGGCACTGGTCGCCGCGCTGGACAGGAAACCGAAGAGCAGCTGTGCCTCCTGCAGCGGCGGCCGAGCCGATTCGACACTTTCCGAATCGGGTTCGGTTGTCCCGGTGTTCAATTCCGGGGTGTACGTGATCGCGAACAGCAAGGTGCCGACGCATACGCCGCTCAGAATGACGGTCACGAACAGGGGCGCTGATCCGAAAAGCCTGGTGCTCCAGCGCGATCCGATTCGCGACAGTGGGACAAGGGAGTGAGAGAGTTTCAACTGTCATCCTCGTCGTCGGCCTGGTGGAAGCGACACTGATCGTTTCGCGGTACAGGGCAGCACACCATGCCAACCTCGTCGTCACCCACCGCCGAACCTGACGATCAGCTGACGGTTTCCTTCTCGGCCGGGAGAACCACTGTCACGACGGTGCCCACCCCCGGCTCGGATGTGACCGTGGTCTGTCCGCCATGGGCTTCGACGATGGCATTGACAATCGCCAGACCCAGGCCGGAGTGGCGTTGGGTCCGGGATCCGCCGGGTTCTGCGCGCCAGAATCGGTCGAACAAGTGCACCAGCTGCTCGGGAGGTATCCCATCTCCGTGGTCGCGTATCTCCACTCGAATATCGGCCCCTACCGATACGCGGACATCGATCGGCCGGCCGGCCGGGGTGTGCTCCTGAGCGTTGCCGACGATGTTGCCGAATACCTGGCGAAGTCGATGCGGATCACCCAGAACCCGGGCCGGACCGCAGCAGTGGAACGAAATCTCTCGTTCCGGCGTGACCACGCGGGCGTCGGACACCACTTCGTCGACCAGGTCGCCCACGTCCATCCCGGCCAGCTCGAACGGCACCCCGGCGTCGGTTCGGGCCAACAGAGTCATCTCGTCGAGCAGATGCCGCATCTGCCCGGTCTCCGCCTCGAGGCGGGCGACCATCCGATCGATGTCGTCAGTACTGGTGAGTGCGCCCTGGAGGTAGTGATCGATCCACGAACTCATCGTGGTGACCGGCGCCCGGAGTTCATGGGATGCGTCCGCGACGAAGTTGCGCATGCGTGTTTCCGCGTCCTGGCGGGCCGCGAATGCAGACTCGAATGCTGCTGCCAGCGCGATGATCTCGGCGCCGGAGTGGGAGTGTGCCACCTGCGAGACCACGGTCAACAGGTCGTCGCCGGTCTCGGTGGTTGTCGCGCCTGCCATCAGCTCCAACGGCCGCAGACCGCGCCGCAACAGGTACGCGCCGACACCGCCCACCACGATCATCGACGCGCAGGCGCCCGCAACGGTGTACCAGAGCAGGCGCTGCACGAGCAGGTCGTTGTCGCTCTGATCGAGCCCGATGATCAGATCGGTGACCTCCACGGTCGACTCGCTGTCGACGATGACGATCCCGGGAGCAGGGATACGGGTGACCGCGTAGTGCGCCGAACCCACGGAAATGCGGTCGGCCTGACCGGGGGTGAGGCCGTCCGTCTCGCGGACAAAGGTCGCCAGCTGGTCTGGCGTCAGATCACTGCCGGCAGATCCGATCATGTGTCCCTGGCCGGCGGAATCGACTACGACAAACACCGCCAGCGACGGGAGTAGGGCTGTGACCTGCTTCGCCGGAACCTGAAAGGGTCCCACCGCGGACAGCGCGGCCTCGATCCGATCTGAAGTGCTGATCAGTTGCTCGGCGGCGCGATCCTCGAGGTGATCGCGGACCAGGAGCACACTGAGCAGCGGTGCGACGAGCGTGACGACGACAGTCAGCAATCCCAGGGTCACGCCGAGGCGGAAGCGGAGCGTGCGGGGTGATCGACGACTTCTCACCGAGATGCGTCCATCGTGTAACCGAATCCGCGAACCGTGTGCAGGAGTCGCGGCTGCCCGGTGGTGTCGACCTTGCGCCTGATGCTGGAGACGAAGCGTTCGACGACGTTCCCGTCTCCACCGAAGTCGTAACCCCACACCTGATCCATGATCTGGGATTTGGACATCACATGTCCCGCATTGACCATCAGATACTCCACGAGGCGGAACTCAGTGGGCGACAGCGAAATCGGATCTTCACCACGAGTGAGCCGTCGGGCGCTCCGGTCCAGTCGGAGATCGCCCACCTGCACCACGTCTTGCGGTGGACCGCCTGAACCGGCGCGGCGGATCAGAGCGTCTATCCGCGCCAGCAGTTCGGCCATGCTGAACGGCTTCGTCAGGTAGTCGTCGCCGCCGAGTCGAAGGCCGCGGACCCGGTCCTCGACGGCGTTCCGGGCGGTCAGGAACAACACCGGTGTGTGTTCGTCGCGGCTGCGGATCAGCTGCACAACCTCGAAACCGTCCAGTCCGGGCAGCATGACGTCGAGGATCACCGCATCAAATGACTCCGCCAGTACCTTCATCGCGTCGGTTCCGGTCGGTGCCGACGTCACCTGGTAACCGCTGAATTCGAGCGATGCGGTGACGATCTCGGTGAGCTCCGGGTCGTCATCGATCATCAAGACCCGAGGTGAGGGCTTGCGATCGTCATGTGTCGCTTCGGTGTGGACCATCGAATCGGAAGCCTACTCGCGTCCGTTGTCCGGACCGGGCATGCTTCGCGCCGGCTGAGCGCTACTTCGGCTTCGCCAGCGGGAATGCGAGTGTTTCGCGAATCGATTGCCCGGTGAGGAGCATGACGATCCGGTCGACACCGATTCCGAGTCCCCCGGTGGGCAACATCCCGTGTTCGAGGGCCTGCAAGAAGTCCTCGTCGAGTTCCATCGCCTCCGGATCGCCGCCGGCCGCGAGCAGCGACTGCTCGGTGAGTCGTTTGCGCTGCTCCACCGGATCGGTGAGTTCGGTGTAGGCCGTGCCCAATTCGACGCCCCAGGCCACCAGGTCCCAGCGTTCGGCCAGGCCCGGGATGGTCCGGTGCTGCCGGGTCAGAGGCGACACCGACGTCGGGAAGTCCTTGTAGAAGGTCGGGAACGTCGTCTGGTCCTCCACGAGGTGCTCGTACATCTCGAGCGCGACCTGGCCGGCGTCCCAGTCGTTGCGGTAAGGGATCTCTCGGCGGTCACACAACTCCATGAGGTAGTCGACATCTGAGTACGGGGTGATCTCTTCGCCGATGGCCTCGGACACCGCGCCGTGCAGCGTCTTCACCGGCCATTCCCCCGAGATGTCGACCCTTGCGACCTGCCCGTCCTTGCCTTCGATGTAGACCACCTGCTCGCCGTGGGCGGCGACCGCGGCGTTCTGGATCATCTCCCGGGTCAGATGCAGCATCCGGTCGTAATCACTGTGCGCCTCATAGGCTTCCAGGCTCGTGAACTCCGGGTTGTGCTTGAAGTCGACACCCTCGTTGCGGAAGTTGCGGCCAATCTCGAACACCCGCTCCATACCGCCGACACACAACCGCTTGAGGTAGAGCTCCGGTGCGATACGCAAGTAGAGATCGAGGTCGTAGGCGTTGATGTGGGTGCGGAACGGTGCCGCGTTGGCGCCGCCGTGGATCTGCTGGAGGATCGGCGTCTCGACCTCCAGGTAGTCGCGGCCGGCGAGGAAGTCGCGCATCGACTTCACGATCGCACTGTGGACCCGCATCAACTCACGGGCGTGAGGGTTGACGGTGAGGTCCACATATCGTTGGCGAACACGGGCTTCGGGATCGGTGAGCCCACTCCACTTGTCCGGCAACGGGTGCAGGCACTTGCCGAGCATCCGCCAATCTTTGGCCAGCAGCGACAACTCACCTTTGCGGCTGCGTCCCACGGTGCCGCTCACCTCGATCAGATCGCCGAGATCGACAATCGAGGCGAGGTCCATCGCGGTGGGTTTGAGTGCACTCGAATCCACGAGCACCTGCATGTCGCCACTCCAGTCCCGCACATCGCAGAACACGACCTTGCCGAAGTCGCGCATCCGGATCACTCGTCCGGCGATACGACCGGTCGTGCCCTCGGGTGCGGACACGGCCTGGGCGACGGTGTGGGTGGGCGGATATGCCGGCGGATACGGGTCGACACCGGCGGCGGCGAGCTGTTCTAGCTTGGCCAATCGCACCCGGACCTGCTCGGGGCGCCGCGGACCGAGATGCTCCTTCTCGCCTTCGGACTCGATCTGTGCGGCGATCTGGTCGACGTCGACACCCGGTGGGATCGACGACGAGTCGCCCGTGAAGTCGCGGCCTTTGCCGAACTTGGGCAGCTTCACAAAACCCTCGTTGACGACCGCCGCCAGACCGACACGCGGCACCATGCGGGCTTCTTCGAAGCAGAGGAAACGGGCCACCCATTCGGGCTGATACTTGGCGTTCGACTTGTACAGCGACTCCATCTGCACGTACCTCGAGGCGAAGGTCAATGCGCCGTACATCGCCCGCATGACCGGGCCGGCCCCGATGGTGTCGCCTTCTTCGAAGACCGAACGGAAGGCCGCGAAGTTCATCGAGATGTAGAGGATCCCGAATGCTTCTGCGTTCTCGGCGAACTCGGTCACCATCGTCTCGGTGAGGCCGTTGATCGAATCGTGGTCGCGGCGCATCACGTCGAGCGATGCACCTGTGGTTCCCCACGGTACGAACGACAACATGCCGACGACCTTCTCGTCGTCGGTTCCGCCATCCTGGACGGCCTCGACCAGTATCGAACGCCCATCCTTGGGGTCGCCGAGGCGGCCGAGCGCCATCGAGAAACCGCGCTCGTCTTCGGTGTCCCGCCAGGCGTCGGCACGAGCGATCATGGCGGACATCTGTTCTGGGGAAAGGTCCTCGTGCCGGGTGATCCGGACGGTGATCCCGGCGCGCTTGGTGCGTGCCACCGACTGCCGGACCGCCTTCATGTCGGGCCCGTTGAGGTTGTAGCCGCGGGTGTGGACGATCGCCTCGTCGCCGATGTTCAAGGTCTTGAGCCCGGCGGCATCCCAGTATTCGGCGCCGGTGACACTGACGCCGATCGCGCCGGCGTGCCAGCCGTAGCGGTCGCAGGTTTTCAGGAACTCGGCGATCGCGTCCGGCCAGTACTTCTTGTCGCCGACCGGATCTCCACCGGCCATCGCGGTACCGACCTCGACGCGATAGGTGATGGCCGCCAAACCGTTGGGGGCGAACACCACTGCCTTGTCGTGGCGGGTCGAGAAGAAGGCCAGTGAATCGTCGCCGCTGTACCCGTCGATCAGCAGGCGGATCAACCGTTCGTCGTCGGGCGTCATCGAATTGTTGGAGCGCTGCGAGCGGAACAAGATCAGCGCTGCTGCGAGAAGTGCGAGCGCTCCGAGTACACCGAGCAGAGAATCGACGGCCTCATACGAGTGGTACTGGTCGTAGTCGGTGGAGACGTCGACAGACCCAAATGTCACAACGTGATTGATCGCGTACGGCAGCCGATGGGACTGCGGGAGTGTGTTAGGCCAGATCTCGACAAGGGCCCAGCCGATCAGCGATGCGGCAACCAGACCGGCGACGAGAACACCGAGAGCGCGCCAGATCGCGCCTCTGCGGACCTTTGTATAGAACTGCCGGTAGCTGCCGACGAGATATGCCAGTGCCAGCAACTGGATCGCGAGGCCGATGAAGATATTGACCCGGACCACCGTGTCGACATCGTTCTCGGACGCCAACGGCTCGAACAGGTAGATGACGTTCGCCGTTCCGAACAACAGAATGTAGCCAACGGCCAGCCACCACGCGATCCGTTTGCGGGCTGCGAGCGCAAAAGCCAAGAGCCCCAGCACAAGTGCCCACGCCAAGCTCGTGTCGGGAGCTGAAATTATGTAGTTGTCGATGTAGTCGCGCGGCACCTCGGTGATACGCCGGAACTGATAGGAAAGGCAGGTGAGCAGCGAGATCCCGGCCAGAACGCCGACCACCCAGCTGGTGTGGCGGGGCGCATTCCTGAACCATCCTGCAGGAGGGGACATTCGGGACGGTCGTGGTATGGGTGAGGTTGCCTCGGAGGTGGTTTCGGGGGAGTCGACGCTCACAGTCGGGTGCCTTTCCGCAGCGGGTCCCCAACCACGTTAACGCGCGGGTGAGAGGATTGGACCGTGAGCCGACAAACAGTTCCGATCCGTGATGACTCGATCCGTCTGGGCCAATTCCTGAAACTGGCCAATCTCATCGAGTCCGGTGCCGAGGCGAAAGAGGTGATCGCCGACGGCCTGGTGAGTGTGAATGGTGAGGTCGAGACCCGGCGTGGGCGGCAGCTCGTTGTCGGCGACGTGGTGGAGATCGGTGGCTTCGAAGCCGCCGTGGGTCCGCCGGAATGATCGCACCTTTATTACCCGCCAGTAGGCTATGTCGTTAGGCTGAAGGCCATGAGCGAAACGACCTTTGTAGCAACCGCTGACCTCGTCGACGAGATCGGTCCGGATGTCCGCAGCTGTGATGTCCAGTTCACCCAATTCGGTGGCACCCGCGAGTTCGTCGGACCGGTCACCACGGTCAAGTGCTTCCAGGACAACGCACTCCTGAAGTCGATCCTCTCCGAGCCGGGCAACGGTGGCGTCCTGGTGATCGACGGGGCCGCCTCGCTGCACACCGCGCTGGTCGGCGACCTGATCGCCGAGCTCGGTCGCAGCAACGGATGGTCGGGAATCATCATCAACGGAGCCATCCGCGATTCGAAGATGATCGGTGACATGGCCATCGGCGTCAAGGCACTCGGAACCAATCCGCGTAAGTCGACCAAGAGCGGCGTCGGCGAGCGTGACATCCCGATCGAGGTCGGTGGCGTCACATTCAATCCAGGCGACCTCGCCTACAGCGATGACGACGGCATCGTCCTCGTCGCGCCGGCGGAGTAAAGGGCGGACACCATGGCAAAACCCGATCAGGCAACTTTCGACCGGCTCCGTGGGCTGATCGCGATCGACGATGTCGACGCGCGATCGACCCGTCCGGTACTCGAGGCGTTCAGCGGCAGCGAGATGACCACGGTCCCGGTGGGTACAGCCGAAGATGTGACCGCCGCTTTCGGTAAGGCGCGGGCTGCTCAGGCGGCCTGGTCGAAGCTCTGGCCGCGCGAGCGCGCCCAGGTCCTGACCGACTTCGCCGCCCTGGTGCTGAAGAATCGCGACGCCTTGGCCGACATGGCGCAGGCCGAGACTGGCAAGGCCCGCGGCTACGCCCAGGAAGAAGTGCTGGACGTGGCGATGACCGCCCGGCACTATGCCAAGACCGGGCCCAAGCTGCTGGCTGCGGGCAGGGTCAAGGGCATGCTCCCGGTCGCCACCGATACCCGCGTCCGATACCAGGCCAAAGGTGTGGTCGGGGTGATCTCGCCGTGGAACTACCCGATGACACTGGCGGTGTCCGACGGACTCGCGGCGCTGATGGCAGGCAACGGCGTGGTCCTCAAGCCCGACAGCCAGACGCCGTACTGCGCGCTCGCGGTGGTCGAACTGCTGTATCGGGCCGGTCTCCCGCGTGAGCTGTTCGCTGTGGTGCCCGGACCGGGTTCGGTGGTCGGTCAGGCGATCGTGGCTCAGGCCGACTACCTGATGTTCACCGGATCCTCGGCCACCGGAGCCCAGCTCGCCGAACAGGCCGGCCGCCGGCTGATCGGATTCTCGGCGGAACTCGGTGGCAAGAACCCGATGATCATCACCAAATCCGCCGATGTCGACAAAGCGGTCGAGGGTGCGGTGCGCGCGTCGTACTCAAATTCGGGCCAGCTCTGCATCTCGATCGAACGCATCTACGTCGAGAATCCGGTGGCTGCCGACTTCTCCGCGAAGTTCGCAAAACGGGTTGCGGCGATGACCCTCGGCGGCGCGTACGACTTCTCCACCGAGATGGGATCGCTGGCGTCGGCCGCCCAGGTAGACACCATCGAGGCGCATGTCGAAGACGCCAAGGCCAAGGGGGCCGTCGTCCTCGCGGGCGGCAAGCGGCGAGGAGACCTAGGTCCGTTCTTCTACGAGCCGACGGTTCTCGCGGGTGTCGAAGACGGTATGGACTGCTATGCCGCCGAGACATTCGGTCCGTTGGTGTCGATCTACCCCGTCGACTCGGTGGACGAGGCGATCAAACGCGCAAATGACACCGAATACGGTTTGAACGCAAGCGTTTTTGCGGGATCGTCGGAGGAGGCTCGAAAGATCGCCTCCGAACTTCGCGCCGGAACCGTCAACATCAACGAGGGTTACGCCGCTGCGTGGGGATCGACGGCCGCGCCGATGGGTGGCATGGGGATGTCCGGGGTCGGACGCCGCCACGGTGTCGAGGGGCTCCTCAAATACACCGAACCGCAGACGGTTGCCGAGCAACGCATCATCGGCCTCGGTGGCATCAAGGGCGTGCCGCGTTCGCTGTTCATGCGGATCGTCCCGATGTTCATCAAGTCACTGAAGTTCCTGCCCGGCCGCTGACCAACCACCGTCGACCGTGCCGAACCAGCCGTTGACCGGGCCGAACCAGCCGTTGACCGTGCCGAACCAGCCGTCGACCGGGCCGAACCGGCCGTCGACCGTGCCGTTATGACCGCCGACCGGGCCGAAACATGGACGAGTGCCGATCGAGATGTGCATCGTTGGCCCGGTCGGCGGCAACGAGGGCCCGCTCGGCGGTTCGTTCGGCACAGTGATACTGGATCTGCTGGTCACGGGTTGGGTCTGACTCTGTTTGGCACTGACGCTTACGGGTTGTCTTGCGAGCGATATGTCGACCCA
>QJJF01000002.1 GCA_003202005.1 Williamsia faeni
CGGTCCCATTCCGAACCCGGAAGCTAAGCCTACCAGCGCCGATGGTACTGCACCCTAATCAGTGTGGGAGAGTAGGACACCGCCGAACACAATTTGCGGATACCCCGTATTCACAGTCCCCGGACTGCGAATACGGGGTATTTTGCTATCCCCAGCCTGTGTTCACCGTCAATGCTGTTGGTCGATCCGTGTCCGTTCTATCCCAGTTCGGTCGGGTTCTTGATTAGATGAACCCATGACCTTGCCGGCATCCCTCGGACCTTCACTGGTCGAGTCCTACCTCCAGTTCATTCACGACAGCTGTGCTGTCGGCGAGCAGGGGGCGTTGGCGGACTACATCCCCGAGTTGACGAGAGTTGACCCGAATGGATTCGGCCTGAGCATGGCGGTGCATGAGGGTCACGTCTATTCGATCGGCGATGCCCGCATCGGCTTCACCATCCAGTCGGTGTCGAAGCCGCTCACGTACGCACTCGCGTTGACCCACAAGGGTTTTACTGCGGTGGACGAGCGAATCGGCGTCGAACCGTCCGGGGAGGCGTTCAATGAGATCAGCGTGGACTCGCAGCGTCGGCCCCGGAACCCGATGATCAACGCCGGGGCGATCCTGTCGGCGTCACTGTTGCTCGAAGCTCAGCCCGACGTCGACAAGGCGTTTGCCGAACTGCTGGAGTTCTACGGGGCATGCGCCGGCCGCAAGCTGTCGCTCGACACCGAGGTGTACGAGTCGGAGATGCGCAGTGGGGCGCGCAATAGGGCCATCGCATTCATGCTGCAGAGCTTCGGAACGCTGAAGGCGCCGCCGGAGGACACCATCGACCTGTACTTCCGCCAATGTTCGGTCATCGTCACGACGGACGATCTCGCAGTCATCGGCGGAACCCTGGCCAATGGTGGAGTGAACCCCCGAACGGGGCGACGAGCGCTGGGACAGAATGTCGTGCAACGGGTCCTGAGCGTGATGACGACCTGCGGAATGTACGACGGGGCCGGCGACTGGGTGACCTCGGTGGGTTTGCCGGCAAAGAGTGGTGTCGGGGGCGGCATCATGGCGGTACTGCCGGGCCAGTTGGGGATCGGAGTGTATTCGCCGCTGCTCGACGAACACGGCAACAGCGTCCGCGGCGTGAGTGCCTGTAAACGACTCTCCTCTGATCTCGGCCTGCACATCTTCAACGTGACCCGCGAGAGCCGGGTCACTGTTCGCTCCCACTACGACGCCGAAGAACTCGACATCGAGACCGACCGGACACCGGAGGAACGCCGGTTCTTGAACGGCAAGCGGAACCGTATTCGCGTGTACGAGTTGCAAGGTGATCTGACATTCTCCGGAATGGAGAGCGTTCTGCGGCGGCTGCGGGCGTCGGCATCGAGTTTCGATGTAGCCATCCTGGACATGAGCCGGGTCGATCAGATCGACGAGGTGTCGCGGGCAATGCTTGTCGGGTCGAGCCAGAATTTGCGGGCATCCGGCCGTGATGGCGTGATCTTCGATCCGGACTCCGTTGTGGTCCAGAAGGGCGCGCATGCGTCGGAGGCGAGGCGGGGTGCGGAGTCGGTGGTGCAGACCATGACAGAAGCCCTGACGCGGGCCGAAGACTCGTTGCTGGAGATGGAAAAAGAACCTTCGTAGCGGCCCATGTGTTGGGGGCTCGGCCCTTACCGGTCGTGCACCCCAAGGAGGGTCAGCGCTGCCAAGGTCTGAGCGTCGCAGATCTCCCCGTCGGCGACCGCTGTCCATACCTCATCACTTGACCACCATCGCCCGTCCATGTCCTGCTCCTCGTGCTCGCGGGCAGTGGGACCGGCGCTCAGATCCTCGGCGAGAAACACGGACTGTCGCTGACTGCTGAATCCCGGTGCCACGTCGACGATTCCGATCTGCGTCAGCCGACCCGACCGCAAGCCGGTCTCCTCGGAGAGTTCGCGTTCGGCCAGAGCCGGGGCCGCCATGTGTTGCCGGTCGGGTGCGGTGCCGGCGGGGAACTCCCATCGCCGCGCGTTCATCGCGTACCGGAACTGTTCGACCAGGTACAGGCGGCCGCCATCGCGAGGGATGACGATGACGCCCGCCGGCTTGTCGACGACGCTGTAGATACCGGAACTGCCGTCGGAACGAACGATCTTGTCCTCGCGGAGAGACAACCACGGATTGGCATAGATTTCGGCTGAGGACACTCGCTCGATCGACACCACATCAGAATATGACGGGTGCACGGCACGGGGGCGCCGCGCATGACGGCCGCGGGCCTAAGGTGGTTCTCGTGCGTCTTGTTATTGCCGAATGCCAGGTCGACTACGTCGGACGGCTCACCGCCCATCTGCCCAAAGCTCGCCGACTGCTGTTGATCAAGTCCGACGGTTCAGTGAGCGTGCACGCCGACGATCGTGCCTACAAGCCCCTGAACTGGATGAGCCCGCCCTGCTGGCTGGTCGAGACCACACCGGAAACCCTTGACTCGCCGGAAAATGCTGATGGAACGCAACTTTGGGTGGTGACCAACAAGGCGGGCGAGGAACTCCGGATCACCATCACCGAGATCGAGCACGATTCGAACCACGAGCTCGGCGTCGACCCGGGCCTGGTGAAAGACGGTGTCGAAGCTCACCTACAGGAGCTGCTCGCCGAACATGTGGAGACGCTCGGAACCGGCTATTCACTGGTGCGGCGTGAGTACATGACCGCGATCGGCCCCGTTGACCTGCTGTGCCGCGACGCGGACGGAGCATCGGTTGCGGTAGAGATCAAACGACGCGGTGAGATCGATGGTGTGGAGCAACTGACCCGCTATCTGGAACTGATGAATCGCGATCCGTTGCTGGCGCCGGTCCAGGGTATTTTTGCGGCTCAGCAGATCAAGCCTCAGGCCAAAACACTCGCCAATGATCGCGGAATCCGTTGCGTCACGCTCGACTACGACAAGCTGCGGGGTACCGAGAGCACCGAATTCCGGCTCTTTTAGTGGCCAGGCTCCAGAGATCCGGCGACTGATGGAACGGATCGAATCAGGCCCCGGCGGCGACGACTACTACGTCCGGCCTATTGCGGGCCAGCGTGCTACCAAGATCTACCGATGCCCGGGATGCAACCAGACCATCACGGTCGGTGTTCCTCATGTGGTGGCCTGGCCTGTCGATGACCACTGGTTCGAAGGACAGGGCGGCGGTACCCACGTGGATGATCGCCGCCATTGGCACACCGGTTGCTGGCGTCGTGGGCAACGGGGGTCGCGACGCTAGCGTCCTACCGGTAGGAGGCGCTCACCCGGTCGGGAGTGTCCTTGCTGTCGGGCTCGCTCTCGGTCTCGGCGCTGTCTGATTCGGAATCATCCGATTCGGCATTACCCGATGTGGATGGTTCGACGTGTTTGTCGGTGTTGTTATCGGCCGGCGACGATTCTTCGAGACGCGCATTGTCGGAGAGCTCTTTGTTGAGGAGTCCGGTGGTGTTCGGATCGAGCAGTTCGGGCTCGTTCTCGACCTCGGCGAGCAGCTGTGGCACGTCGTCGAGTTGGCTGCGGATCTCCGCGAGCTGGGACAACATCCGGCTTCGCAGCGCACGCACCTGTTCGGTGACTTCCTGTGAGCGCGTGACCCTTTCGGTTGCCGCAGAGGCCGCGCGTTGTCGCAGGCTCTCGGCTTCGGCGCGGGCGGTCTCGAGCCGTTCGCGGGCTTCGTTCTTGCTGTCGGTCTCGAGTTTGTTGGCGGCGGCGATCGCGTCGGACCGGCGGGCGGCCATCGTCACGTCGAAGTCTTCCTGAATCCGCTCGCGGTTGCCCTGCGCGCGGGCATCGAGTTCCTCGGCCTGCGCGGTGGCCTCGGCGACAATGCGTTCGGCTTCTTCGCGGGCCGCTTTCATCGTCGCCTCGTGCTCGGCGTGCATCGCCTCGCGACGTCGGTCGAGCTCCTCGTTCTGGCGCGCGATCTCCGCACGGTGCTCGGTGGCTTCCTGGCGAGCAATCGAAAGTATCTCAGCCGCTTCGGCTTCCGACTGTGCCCTGATCTCGGACGCCTCGTCGGAGGCCAGGCGCAGCATGCTCGAGACGCGCTCACTCATCCCCTGGACGGTGGTGGGCGGTACCGAGAGCCGGTTGACCTCACGACGAAGTTCGTCGATGTCGTCGCGAGCGATGGCGAGATTTTCGGCGAGCTCGCGGGCGTTGGCCGTCGCGGCGTCGCGGTCGGCGGCAATTACCCGCATTTCCGCGTCGAAGCGACGGAAGAAATCGGTGACCTGGTCCCGGTCGTAACCGCGCATGACCGTGGCAAATGGCAGGCCGCTGGCAGATGTGGCCTCGTTATTTGGCATGGCAGCGATTTTACGCTGTGTCGCCGCCGGTGCCGGACGTGAACACGGGGTGCTGCACAGGAGTTACCAGGCTGCAACCCGCCGTTCGTCGCCCGGGCGGCGACGGCAAGCGTCCGCTTCAGTGCGCGGCGGCCGGTTCGACCAGTTCGAGGAGGACTCCACCGGCATCTTTGGGGTGGATGAAGTTGATCCGGGAGTTCGCCGTGCCGTGGCGCGGCTCGGGGTACAGGACCCGCAGACCGTTGGCGACCAGGCGGCGGGTGACCTCTTCGACGTCGGTCACACGGACGGCCATCTGCTGCAATCCGGGGCCGTTGCGGTCGATGAACTTGGCGATGGTCGACGTCTCATCGATCGGCGACAGCAACTGGATGAGGGCGTGCGACTTGTCGGCACCGGCGGGGCCGACCATCGCCTCGACCACACCTTGGGCCGTGTTCGTTTCCTGGTGAAGCGTGACCAGGCCCAGGTTTTCGAGGTACCAGGCTTTCGCGGCCTCGAGATCGGGCACGGCGATCCCGACGTGATCGATGGCGGTGACAAGCTCGCCGATGGTGGCCAGGGCCGCTGACTGGGGGTTCTGTTCGGATGTGCTCATGGCCTAAAGGTAACCTCGGGGGTAGTTGAGCGACGATTCAGCCAGCTTTCAGAGAGGTCAGAACAAGATGACAACGTCGGTAATAGTGTCCGGAGCTCGAACCCCGATCGGTCGATTGATGGGTTCGCTCAAGGATTTCAGTGCAGTGGACCTCGGTGCGATCGCCATCCGCGGTGCGCTCGAGAAGGGCAACGTCCCGGCCTCTGAGGTCGAATACGTCATCATGGGTCAGGTCCTCGGTGCCGGTGCAGGTCAAATGCCTGCCAAGCAGACCGCGGTCAAGGCCGGTATCGGCTGGGATGTCCCCGCTCTGTCGATCAACAAGATGTGCCTGTCGGGTATCAACGCGATCGCCATGGCCGATCAGCTCATCCGCGCCGGCGAGTTCGAATGTGTTGTCGCCGGTGGACAGGAATCGATGACTCAGGCGCCGCACATCCTGCAGGGCAGCCGCAACGGTTTCAAGTACGGCAACACGGAGCTGGTTGATCACACGGCCTACGACGGCCTGCACGATCCCTTCACCGATCAGCCGATGGGCGCGCTCACCGAGCAGCAGAACGACGTCGAGAAGTTCACCCGTGAGCAGCAGGACGAGTTCGCCGCCCAGTCGAACCAGCGTGCCGCCATCGCGTGGAAGAACGGCGTGTACGACGACGAGGTCGTGCCCGTGCCGATCCCGCAGCGTAAGGGTGATCCGATCCTGTTCGCCGAAGACGAGGGCATCCGCGCCGACACGACCGTCGAGTCGCTGTCGCGTCTGCGTCCGGCCTTCCGCAAGGACGGAACCATCACCGCGGGTAACTCCTCGCAGATCTCGGACGGTGCCGCTGCCGTCATCGTGATGAGCAAGGCCAAGGCGCAGGCCCTCGGCCTCGAGTGGATCGCCGAGATCGGTGCCCACGGCGTCGTCGCCGGCCCCGACTCGACCCTGCAGCACCAGCCGGCCAACGCGATCCGTAAGGCTGCCTCGAAGGCCGGGATCGATCCCGCCGCATTCGACGTGTACGAGATCAACGAGGCGTTCTCGGCCGTCGGCCTGGCTTCGGCGAAGGAACTCGGGATTTCCGACGACAAGGTCAACGTCAACGGTGGCGCCATCGCCATCGGTCACCCGATCGGTGCTTCCGGCGCCCGCATCACGCTGCACCTCGCACTCGAGCTCGGCCGCCGCGGCGGCGGCACCGGTGTAGCTGCACTGTGTGGTGCCGGTGGCCAGGGTGATGCGCTCATCCTCACCGTTCCCAAGAAGTGAAGTAGGCATACGTCAGTGATTTCTGAGAAGCTCACCATCCAAATCTTCCGGATCGTGGCCGTTGCCGAGGCGCTGACCTGGCTGGCGCTGATCATTGCGATGGTCGTCAAGCGTGTGGCTGACAATGAGGACGCGATTTTCATACCGGGAATGACGCACGGCGTGGTCTTCGTGATCTACATCGGGGTCGCGCTTCTCACTGCGTTCAAGCTCGGGTGGAATCGCAAGATCGTCGAAACCAAATTGCCGAAGACCAGTCGGCGCCTTCGCCTTCCTGTCACGGTGTGGGCGGTAGCGGCGAGTATTCCGCCATTCGGCACGCTGGTCTTCGAGATCTGGGCGAAGCGTAAGGGCCATCTCGACGGCGTCGAAGCTCCGTCGAAGGTCGCAGCAGCCTGACAACACAACCCGAAACCGCCATCGCGCACCCGAATCTTCGGGTGCGGGTGGCGGTTTCGTGCATCTTCGGCCTCAATGGGCTACTGGCCGCGATGTGGGTGGCCCATATCCCGGTGATCGGGGCCCGGACCGGGGTCGACAACGCCACGCTCGGTGCTCTGCTCCTGGCAATCGGTGGATCGGCGCTCGTCGCAATGCAGCTGGTCGGGCCGCTGACCGACCGCATCGGATCGAAGTGGCCCACCGTGGTCAGTGCGATCGGGTTGTCGCTGGCGATCCTGTTACCCGGTCTGGCCACCGGCACCGCATCGCTGGCAGTGGGTCTTGTCGCCTTCGGCTTCTGCAACGGTGCCCTCGACGTCTCGATGAACACCCAGGCCGTGCTGTGTGAACGCGCCTACAAACGGCCCATCATGTCGTCGTTCCACGGATACTTCTCGGTCGGCGGTCTGGTCGGTGCCGGCATCGTGGCGGTCGGTTTGGCCCTGGACGTGCCGCTCATGGCGGTATTGGGCACGTTCAGTGCCCTGGGCCTGGTCAGTGCAGTGGTCCTCTCACGCGACCTGATGCCGGGCCGGTCCGGCGATGAGGTGGGCACACCTGATCGGGACAAGGTCAGTGAGATCGTCGAGCGCCGGCCATGGGGCCGGATCGCGGTACTCGCCCTGGTTGCTTTCATGCTCATGCTCGCCGAAGGTGTTGCCTACGACTGGAGTGCGCTCTACATCGTGGAAAACTTCAATACCTCCGCAGCGGTGGGTGCAGTGGCGTTCGGTGCCTTCAGCGCCTCGATGGTGATCTTCCGCTTCTCGGCCGATGCGGTCAGTGCGCGGTTCGGCCCGGTGGCGGTGGTCCGCGGTGGTGCGGCAGTCGCGGTCGCCGGTATGGCGCTGGCGATCTGCGCACCCACTGCCCCGTTGAGCATCGTCGGGTGGGCGGTGTTCGGACTCGGCATCGCGGGCGGGGTTCCCCAGTTGTTCACCGCTGCCGGAAACGTGACGACGGCGTCGAGCGGGCAGATCATCTCGGTGGTTGTCGGGACCGGTTATGTCGGGATGCTGGCGGGCCCGGCCGTCATCGGGCCGCTGAGCCACTGGTTCTCTCTCGGGAGTGCGTTGTGGTTTGCGGTGGCCGGGCTGGTTGTTGCCATCGTTTTTGCGCCCGTGGTCCGGCCCCGCAACACCGGACCTCGGACAACCGGACCCAGCCGCCACCTCGCCGAAGACCGTGCCAAACTGGAGCAATGACCAGACCGCAACAAAGTCAGCAGGCGGCTGCCCGTGCGGCAGCGGCGATGTCCGGGGCCGTGGACCTTTCTGTTCTCAAGGAACGGGCCGAGGCGCAACGCGCACAGGCGAATCGGCCCACCCCGCCACCTGCGGCCGCATCGTCGTCGGCTCCGGGCCCGGGCGGGGGAGCAGCTTTCCCGGCTGTATACGACGTCACCGAGGAAACCTTCGAGACCGAGGTTGTCGCCCGGTCGTCGCAGGTTCTCGTGGTGGTGGACCTGTGGGCGACGTGGTGTGGCCCGTGTAAGCAGCTGTCGCCGACCCTCGAGCGGATGGCCGCCGAATCCGGTGGCACCTGGGTCCTCGCGAAGGTCGACGTCGATGCCAACCCACGCATCGCGCAATTGTTCGGCGTGCAGTCGGTGCCGACCGTGGTCGCGATCGCCGGCGGACAACCAGTGTCGGCGTTTGCGGGCGCACAGCCGGCAGCGCAGATTCAGGGCTGGATCGACGACATCATGACCCAGCACGGCGCGGCGATCACCGGTGCCCCGGTAGCCGAGGTCGGCGACGAGGCCGAAGAGCCCGTCGACCCGCGGATGGCCGCGGCCGAGGACAAGCTCAACGTCGGCGACATCGACGGCGCGCTCGCCGATTACAAGGCCATCGCCGCCGCTGAGCCGAACAACGTCGAAGCCGCTTCGCTGGTTCGCAACCTCACGTTTGTCGCGCGAGCACAGGCCCATGACCCCGCCGAGGTTGCCGACGCGGCGCCCGACGACCTCGAGAAGCAACTGGCCGCAGCGGACATCGAACTGCTGAATCAGCAGCCCGAGGCCGCATTCGACCGGATCGTCAAGGTCGTTGCCAGGACTGCGGGCGACGACCGCAGCGCTGCGCGGGCCCGGCTCCTCGAACTCTTCGAGCTGTTCGATCCGGCCGAACCGTTTGTGGTCGCGGCGCGGCGCAAACTCGCAACGGCTCTCTACTGACCGCTGCTGCCCGGGCCGGTCAGGCCTAGGGGTCGTAGCGGGAGCATCCGGTTTCGGTGTTGAAGTAACCGGCCGAGAACGCCGCGATCCGGGAGAACCCACTGGGAAGCGCGCGGCCGGTCACATCGCTGGCCACCGCGCCGCTGACCAGCAGTCCGGACACCAGCTCGTCGAGGTCCCCGCCGCGCAGGGTGAAGGTGCCGGCGTCCGCGGTGGATCGGGCCCACTGACCGGTGGCGCACGCGGCTCGCGCCGCGGTGACCGGCTGGTCGATCGCCTGACCGCGGGCCTGCTGGGCGGCGATCGAATAGCGGGATGCGACAAGTGAGTAGGCGCTGAAGTCGCCGCTGATCAAACTCGGTAGCCCGGAAGGGCCGCTGGTTCCGTTGGTGGCGATCGATTCGAGTTCCGACGAGTCCATCGACACGGTGTTGGTGGCGGGGCAGAAGGCCACCGGAGGTTCGACGCCTACCGTGTCGATCGCGGGGCACTTGGTGCTGCGTGCGTCCGTGTCGACGGCCGGCCGGACGTCGGGCGGTAGGGCGAAGAACCCCTCCACCGACGAGATCACCGACTTCAGCCCACCCTCGCTGAACGGTGTTGTATCGATGCTGCCGGAATTGTCGAAACGCGGCGGCATTGCGTCGCGCATGTCGTCGACGCTGATCGCGTCGATCGACGCACACCGCTGCGGACCGTTGCCGAATCCGGTTTCGAAGGCGTGCGCCCGTTCGAACGCGGTGCCGTGATCGGATTGCCCGCGTTCGCTGTCCCGGGCCGAGATCAGGGCGGCAACTGCGGTGTTCAGTCCGTCGGAGGTGTTGATCTGCAGGTATGTGCCGTTGTCCTCGGCGATCCAGCGGATGAAGTTGCCGGCCAGGCAATCCGCCTGCTGCTCGCTGACGATCGGTGAGGCCTCGTCGTCGATGCCTGCGAGCATCTGGATGTAGTGGCCGTATTCGTGTGCGATGACCGTGACCGGAGCCATCGGCCCGAACTCGTCGAGCAGTGCGGGCATCAAAACGCCGCGGTCCCAGCCGATCTGGTCACGGGGCGGGCAGAAGGCGGCATTGACGTGTCCGTAGGTCGAGTCGCCGCAGAAGTTCACCGCCGCGCTGCGGGGTGCCTCGGCATCCCAGGACACAAACCCGAGCCCGGTTTTGAACTCCTCACCGAACGCCGGCTCGAACGCCTGCTTCCAGTAGGACTCGAGGTCCAACAGGGCGGCAGCCATCAGGGTGTCGATCTCACCGGAGTCCGCATTGTCGATGTCGAGCACCGGTTCTTCGGCGCCCTCCCGCACACCGTTGGGCCCGTCGCTGACCGGGAGGCCGGCGACCGTGAACGGGTCGGAGTACACCGACACCGGATCACCGTCGACGATCACCCGCTCATCGCGACTGGCACACCCGGTCGACACCAGCAGGCAGATACCCAGCAGCCCACAGATCCAAGAGATTTTTCGTGTGATCACCGATGCCCCCGGCGCCGTCAGGCCGGCGCGATCCAGATGGCTCCGTTGGCAGGCAATGTCAGGCGGGCGCATGCAGGGCGTCCGTGCCACGTTTCGTCGTCGGCGATCACTTGGCCGAGATTACCTTCGCCGGATCCGCCGTAACCCGGTGCATCTGTGTTGAGGATCTCGTTCCACCGTCCGGCGATCGGGAGTCCGACCCGGTAGTCGGTGCGTGTGGTGCCCGAGAAGTTGAAGACACACGCCACCACCGAGCCGTCGGATCCCCACCGCAGGAAGCTGATGATGTTGCCGGCGGTGTCGTTGGCGTCGATCCAGGAGTATCCGCTGGGGGTGATGTCCTGGCTGTAGAGCGCGGGATGCCGGCGGTAGATGCTGTTGAGGTCGGTGACGAGTGATTTGACCCCGACGTGCAGCTCACCTTCCCAGCCTTCGAGTTGCTCCCACGACAGGCTGCGGTTCTCCGACCATTCGGGTGTTTGCGCGAATTCCTGGCCCATGAACAGCAACTGTTTGCCCGGATGCGCCCACATGTAGGAGAGCAGTGTCCGGACGCCGGCCGCCTTGGTTTGTGAATCACCGGGCATCCGTGTCCACAGGGTGCCTTTGCCGTGCACCACTTCGTCGTGGCTGATGGGCAGCACGAAGTTCTCGCTCCACGCGTACATCAGGGAGAACGTGATCTCGTGGTGGTGGAAACTGCGGTGGATCTGATCGCGCCCGAGATAGCCGAGCGTGTCGTGCATCCAGCCCATGTTCCACTTCATCGAGAAGCCGAGTCCGCCCAGATTGGTGTCGCGGGTGACACCGGGCCAGGACGTCGACTCCTCGGCGATGGTCACCACACCGGGATGGTGTTTGTGCACCGTCGCGTTCATCTCCTGCAGGAACTGCACGGCCTCGAGGTTTTCGCGACCCCCGTGGACGTTGGGGGACCAGCCGCCGTCCGGCCGGGAGTAATCGAGATAGAGCATCGATGCGACGGCGTCGACACGCAGACCGTCGATGTGGAACTCATCGAACCAGTAGAGCGCGTTGGCGACCAGGAAGTTGCGGACCTCGGGGCGTCCGAAATCGAAAACGTAAGTGCCCCAGTCGAGTTGCTCACCACGCTGCGGGTCACCGTGTTCGTAGAGCGGGGTGCCGTCGAAGCGGGCCAGCGCCCAGGCGTCTTTGGGGAAGTGGGCGGGAACCCAATCGACCAGGACGCCGATCCCCAGTTCGTGCAAGCGGTCGACAAAGAACCGGAAGTCGTCGGGACTGCCGAAACGCGAGGTCGGTGCGTAATACGACGTGACCTGATATCCCCAGGATCCACCGAACGGGTGCTCCGACACCGGGAGCAACTCGACGTGGGTGAAGCCGAGTTCGCTGACGTAGGCGCCGAGTTCGTCGGCGAGTTCGCGGTAACTGAGACCTTGACGCCACGACCCGAGATGCACCTCGTACGCGCTCATCGGTTCCTTGACCGCAACCAGCTTCTCGCGCTGGGCCACCCACTCGGCGTCACTCCACTCGAAGTGGGTCTCCGGGATCACCGAGGCGGTGGCCGGCGGGATCTCGGTGGCCCGCGCCATCGGATCGGCCTTTTCCCTGGCCACTCCGTCGTTGCCGGTGATCCGGAACTTGTAGGTTGTTCCCGGCCCGATGTGGGGCACGAACACTTCCCAGACCCCACTCGAACCGAGGCTTCGCATCGGCGCGGTGTGCCCGCGCCAGCCGTCGAAGCTGCCGATGAGGGTGACGCCCTGGGCGTTCGGTGCCCAGACGGCGAAGCTGGTGCCCTCGACGTCCCCGTCCGGCGTCGAATACAGCCGTGCCTGCGGGCCGAGGATTTCCCACAACCGCTCGTGCCGGCCCTCGGTGAACAGGTGGATGTCGAGTTCGCCCAGGCTCGGAAGGAACCGGTATCCGTCGGCGACCAGGAACTCGCGGTCGACGCCGGATTCCGCATCGCGATAGGTGACCCGATACCGGTAGTCGATGAGTTCCGGATACGGCACCGTGGCGACAAAAAGTCCCGAATCCTGGTGTGTGAGTGGATGGTCGACACCGCCGATCACGGCACTCACCGAAACTGCGTCGGGCTTGAGGGTGCGCAGGATCGTGAACTCACCCGAGGTGTGTGCGCCGAGGATCCCATGCGGATTGTGGTGGGTACCGTCGAGCAGTCTGCTGAGCTCCGACTGCTCGATGGTGGCGTCGGGTGCGGTCTTTGGGGTATTCGAGGGTTTTGACGGAGTGGTCATGACGGAGTCCTGAACGCGAGTGCGCTGCGCGCTGATTCGGGCATGGGCGGCAGTGCGACGATGTGGGCAACGGAGCGCCAGGGTTCGAGCCGGACATAGTTCGACTGACCCCAGTGGAAGCTCTCGCCGGTGACCTCATCGATTCCGCTGAACCGGTCGTGCCAGTTGTATCCGATCGAGGGCATGTCCAGCCACACGGTTGATTCCTCGGCGCCGTAGGGGTTGATGTTGATGACCACCACCACGGTGTCGCCGGTGTGCGGGTCGAACTTCGAGAACGCGATGAGCGCATCGTTGTCGACGTGATGGAACTTCAGATACCGCAATTGCTGCAGCGCCGGGTGGCGCCTGCGGATTTCATTGAGTGAGCGAATCCAGCCTTCGAGGGATTCGCCCCGGCTGGCCGCGCCCTTGTAGTCGCGGGGGCGCAGCTCGTACTTCTCCGAATCCAGATACTCCTCGCTACCTTCACGGACGGCGCGGTGTTCGAACAATTCGTAGCCGCTGTAGACACCCCAGGTCGGCGACAGCGTGGCTGCCAGCGCGGCCCGCAGCGCAAACATGCCGGGACCACCGTGTTGCAGGCTCTCGTGGAGGATGTCCGGGGTGTTGACGAACAGGTTGGGGCGGCCGATGTCGGCCCTGTCCGCGATCTCGTTGCCGAACTCGGTGAGCTCCCACTTGGCGGTCCGCCAGGTGAAGTACGTGTACGACTGCGTGAACCCCAGCTTGGCCAGACCGTAGAGGCGGGCCGGCCGGGTGAAGGCCTCGGCGAGGAACAGCACGTCGGGGTCCCGCTTCTTCACTTCGATGATGAGCCACTCCCAGAAGTCCGGTGGCTTGGTGTGCGGGTTGTCGACCCGAAAGATCTTGACGCCCTGCGCGACCCAGTGCAGGACGACCTTCAGGACGCCGCGGAAGATCCCGTTGCGATCGTCGTCGAAGTTGAGGGGGTAGATGTCCTGGTACTTCTTGGGCGGATTCTCCGCATATCGGATCGTGCCGTCCGGTTCGATCGTGAACCAGTCGGGATGCTCGGTGGTCCAGGGGTGATCGGGCGCGCACTGGAGCGCCAGGTCGATGGCGACCTCCATGCCGAGTTCTTCGGCGCGCTCTCGGAAGTAGATGAAGTCGTCGAGGGTGCCCAGACGCGGGTGGATCGCGTCGTGTCCGCCGTCGGCCGATCCGATCGCCCAGGGGGAACCGACGTCGCCGGGTGCGGCGGTGACGGAGTTGTTGGGGCCCTTGCGGTTGACCTCGCCGATCGGATGGATCGGCGGCAGATAGACCACGTCGAAGGCCATGTCGGCGATCCGGGGGAGGTCTTCGGCGGCGGTGAGGAAGGTGCCGTGCACCGGGCGTCCCTCGTTGTCCCAACCACCGGTGGAGCGGGGGAACATCTCATACCAGGACCCGTACAACGCCCGCTTGCGGTCGACCCAGATGCGGTGGGTGCGGCTCTTGGTGACCAGCTCCCGAACCGGGTAATCGATCAGCAGAGTGCTGACGGGCTGGGACATCGCCGGTCCGACACGACTCGCAAGGGCGGCCTGTTGGTCACGCAACGCCGTGATCGCGCTGGTCAACAGCTCGCGATCGCCCGGCGGGACGATATCGAGTGCCTTCTCGAGCAGGCGTGCGCCGCGCTCGATGTCATTGGCGAGTTCGGCACTGCCCTGACCGGCGGCGAGCTTCTTGTCCATCGCGTCGCGCCAGGTCGCGAAGGGATCGCTCCAGCCATCGATCCGGTAGGACCAGTAGCCGATCGCGTCCGGTGTGAACAGGGCATTGAACGTGTCGGGCTCGGCGCCCGGCGACATTCGGACGTCAATCGTCTTGCTACGTGCCGGCCCGTCTACATGCAGGGTGGCTGCGACGGCGTCGTGGCCTTCCCTCCACACTGTTGCACTGATTGGGAAGGTCTCTCCAACAACCGCTTTCGCGGAGAACTGACCTGAGGAGACCACGGGGGCTATGTCATCGATCCCGATGCGCCCTATCACCTTCTGTGCCACCTTTCGATGTTTTCAACTGGTTCTCGAGGGTGCTGCACTGTCATCGCTGTCGCTACCACCGTATGCGACCGCGGCCGGTTCGGCTGGGGCTCGGCGACCTCAGGGCGTGGTCCCCCCGTGCAATCTGCTCAGGGCTCCACGGACCAGCTTCCCATCCGAGGTCCGCCAGAAGGGTGGCAACGACGCCAGTAGATAGTTGCCGTATCGGGCCGTCGCCAAACGTGAGTCGAGGACGGCCACCACGCCCCGATCCGAGGTGGATCGCAGGAGTCGGCCGGTGCCCTGGGACAACAGCAGTGCGGCGTGCCCGGCAGCGATGGCCATGAAGCCGTTCCCGCCCCGGGCCTCGACCGCCTGCTGGCGCGCCAGCAACAGAGGGTCGTCGGGCCGCGGGAACGGGATGCGATCGATCAGCACCAGATTGAGCGACGGCCCGGGGACGTCGACGCCCTGCCACAGGGACAGGGTGCCGAACAGGCAGGTGCTCTCATCGGCCGCGAACTCCTTGACCAGGGCGCCGGTGGCTCCTTCGCCCTGGCAGAGCACAGGGAGCTCGATGCGGCCGCGGACCGCCTCGGCCGCGGCCTTTGCCGCGCGCATCGACGAGAAGAGGCCCAGTGTGCGACCGCCCGCAGCGGTGATGAGTTCGACCATCTCGTCGACGATGCGGGGCGAGAGTCCATCGCGACCCGGTGGTGGGAGGTGACGGGCCACATAGAGGATCGCGGCCTTCTGATGGTCGAAGGGGGAGCCCACATCGACGCCGTTCCAGATGATCTTTTTCTTGTCGGATGGCGGCGGCTTGCCGATGGCGGTGATGCTCTGCGCCGACTTGGTCGCCTGCGTTTCGGGCTCGGCCTCGTCGTCCGAACTCGGCCGGTGCGGGGGCAGGCCCCATTCCGCGGCCAGGCCGTCGAACGAACCGCCGACGGTCAGCGTCGCCGAGGTGAGGATCACGGTGGCGTTGGCGAACAGGGACGCGCGGAGCAGTCCGCCCACCGACAGCGGTGCCACCCGCAGAACCTTCTTGCGGTCGCCGCGGACGAGTTCCTCGGCGACCCACACGACGTCGGGCCGCCGGGCCGGATCGGGATCGTCGAAGGCGCCCAGGATCCGGACAGCGGTGTCGTGCATTTCTTCCAGCGCGGTCAGTGCTGCCGACCGGGCAGCACTGGCATCGGCGTCGAGCTCACCACTGCGGCGGGCCGGACCGATGGCGGTGTGGGCTTTCCACAGCCGATCGCGCAGCGAGGACAGCGCCAGCGGCGCGCCGTCGGGCAGACCCGTCCACCGGCCGGGTGCGAGTTCGTCGAGCAGTATCTCGATCTGCTCGCTGCTGCCCGCGATGTCGTCGGACAGCTCGTCGTCGATGAGCCTCCCGCAACGCCGGGCGACACCGGCAATGGATCCGCCCGACATCTCGGCGGTGGCCACCGAGGTGATCCGATCGGCGAGTTCGTGCGCTTCGTCGACCACCACGACATCGTGTTCGGGAAGGATCGCGGCCGGGCTCATCGCATCGATCGCCAGCAGCGCGTGATTGGTGACCACCAGGTCGGATTGGCCGGCTTTGGCCTTTGCCTTTTCGGCGAAACAATCGGCGCCGTATGAGCAATTGGTGGCGCCGAGGCATTCGCGGGCGGTCACACTGACCTGCCGCCACGCGCGATCGGTGACGCTGGTGGCGAGGTCGTCGCGGTCGCCGGTCTCGGTGTCGGAGGTCCACTCGCGCAGGCGGGTGACCTCACGGCCCAGCCGGGAGGCGGCAAACGGATCGGGTTGACCACCGGCACTGAACAGATCGTCGTCGGCGGATTCATCGATCGTCCCGGCGTGGATCTTGTTGAGGCACAGGTAGTTTCCACGACCCTTGAGGATGGCGAACTCCGGTGCCCGGCCGAGCGCCTTGGTAAGCGCCCCAGAAGTCCGGGGCAGATCGCGATCGACGAGCTGGCGCTGCAACGCGATGGTCGCGGTCGAGACGATCACGGTCTTGCCCGTGTCGACGGCATGACGCAATGAGGGAACCAGGTAGGCCAGCGACTTGCCGGTACCGGTGCCGGCCTGGACGGCCAGATGTTCGCCGGTGTCGATGGAGTGGGCCACCGCAGAGGCCATCTTCAGCTGGCCGTCGCGCCGGGCGCCGCCGAGTGCCGAGACGGCCTCGGCGAGCAGGTCGGGTACCTCGGGTATCGAACTCACTGCGGGTCTGTCATCGGACGTGATCTCCCAGCGACGGCGGCACGATGGTGACGCCGGCATTGCTCATCTCGGCGACCGCGGCATCGGTGGTGTCGATGCCGACACCTGCGCAGTAACCGAGCAGGACGCGGGTGGTGAACCCGGCGGCGACGGCATCGAGGGCGGTGGCACGGACGCAGTGATCGGTCGCGAGCCCGACCACATCGACGGCGTTGATCTCACGGTCACGGAGCCAGTCGCCGAGCATCACGTCATTGCTGTCGGCGCCCTCGAAGCCCGAGTATGCCGCGCTGTACTTGCCCTTCGAGAACGTCGCATCGGCGATGGACGCATCGAACCGGGGATGGAAATCCATACCTGGTGTGCCCTCGACGCAATGTCTGGGCCAGCTGTCGACGTAGTCGGGGTTGTCGGAGAAGTGATCTCCTGGGTCGATGTGGTGGTCGCGGGTCGCGGCGACCGCCCGGTAGCCGTGATCTCGCTGGGTGTAGAGCGTGATCGCGGCTGCGACGTCGCTGCCTCCGGACACCGCCAGCGAGCCCCCCTCGCAGAAGTCGTTCTGCACGTCGACGATCAGCAATGCAGTTCGAATATGTTCGCTCACAACAGATTCCCTACTTGATGAGACAACATGATCCTTACCGGGTGAAACACTGCGCCTACGGGGTGATGAAGCGCGTAGGTATTGCCGGTTCGCCGCGGGACAGGCCCAAACCTTCCCACGGCAGACTGACAAGGGCCGCGGCCAGGTGCTGCCGGGACTCTTCCAGGGTAGGTAGCCCGTCGACCGGTTTGCCACCCCGGATCAGCGGGATCTGCAGCGGGCGCGACGGTGCCGGCAGGCCGGGGGCGGCGGATCCGCTGGGGTACACGACTTCTTCCAAGATCGTGCCGGACGGCTTCGCCGTCCGCAGTGCGGCTTTCGCGCCGCCGCGAGATTCCTTGTGGCTGGAGCGTTTTGCCACCGGGATGCCGTCGACCTCCACCAGCTTGTAGACCATGCCGGCGGTCGGTGACCCCGACCCGGTGACCAGCGCCGTGCCGACCCCGTAGGCGTCCACCGGTTCGGCGCGCAATGCCGCGATGGCGTACTCATCGAGGTCGCCGGAGACGATGATCTTGGTCTTGGTGGCGCCCAGATCGTCGAGTTGCTGGCGAACCTGACGGGCGAGCATGCCCAGATCGCCGGAGTCGATGCGCACGCCGCCGAGTTCGGTGCCGGCCACCTCGATGGCGTTGGCAACACCCTGGCGGATGTCGTAGGTGTCGACGAGAAGTGTGGTCCCGACACCGAGACGGGCGATCTGTGACGCGAACGCCGCCTTCTCGTCCGGGCCGTCGGCCGTGGTGTGCAACAGGGTGAACGAGTGCGCACTGGTGCCGGTGCTGGGGATGCCGTGCCGGCGCGCGGCCTCGAGGTTGGACGTCGCCGACATCCCGGCGAGATAGCCGGCCCGCGCCGATGCCACCGCGGCCTGCTCGTGGGTGCGGCGTGATCCCATCTCGATGATCGGACGGGAACCGGCCGCGGTGACCATCCGGGCCGCCGCCGAGGCGATGGCACTGTCGTGATTGATGATCGACAAGGCCAGGGTCTCGAGAACGACCGCTTCGGCGAAGGTGCCGCGAACGGTCAGGATCGGGGAGCCGGGGAAGTACAGCTCGCCCTCCGGATACCCGTCGATATCTCCGGAGAACCGGTATCTGCTCAGCCAGTCGAGCGTCTCGGGGTCGAGGAACCGTTCGACGACGGCCAGTTCCTCGGGGCCGAAGGTGAACTCGGCCAGTTGCTCGACCAGACGCCCGGTACCAGCGACAACGCCGTACCGGCGACCATCGGGGAGTCGCCGCGCGAACAGCTCGAACGTGCAGGTGCGGTGCGCACTTCCACCCGCGAGCGCGGCCGCGATCATGGTGAGCTCGTATTGGTCGGTCAGCAGCGCTGTCTTCGATGCGGTCACTATCGGTACCCTAGGGCTTATGCGCGGACAGATGATGACCGCACCGCAGCGTGTCCACACCACGTTGGCGGCGGGCGACGGTCAGCACGAGGCTACCCCGTCCACCACCGCCGTTGCCGAACGCGACGCGGCACTCGACCGCCCGTGGGTGACCATCGTGTGGGACGACCCGGTGAACTTGATGCGGTACGTGACATACGTCTTCCAGAAGGTGTTCGGGTACAGCGAGACCAAGGCCTCCGAGTTGATGATGCAGGTGCACACCGAAGGGCGGGCCGTGGTGTCGTCCGGCGACCGCGACAAGGTGGAACTCGACGTGCAGAAGCTGCATTCCGCGGGCCTGTGGGCCACGATGCAGCGAGACAGCTGATCGCGTGCGCAATTGGAAACGGCGTGGTTCCGGTGATCGTCTGCGTATCACCACCGAACTCGATCAGCACGAATCCGACCTGATCGCATCGCTTGTCACGTCGATGACGGAGTTGCTCGACGAGCGTGAGTCGACGGCTCCGACCGATGAGCTCTCTGATCTCACGGGTATCCGGTCGGGGCACTCCAATCCACCGTCCGATGCCACCCTGGGCCGTCTCTTTCCAGATTTTCATCGCCCCGATCAGGACGAGACCACGTCGATGGACGCGGCAACCGGCGACCTCAACGGCGCACTGCGCAGCCTCCACGAACCACACATCATCTCCGCCAAACAGGAAGCCGCCCGGGTGGTCCTCGACTCGCTGCCCGAGGGCGGCGGTGCGGTCTCGTTGACCGCAGAGGAAGCCGATCAGTGGCTGTCCGCGGTGAACGATGTGCGGCTGGCACTGGGCGCGATGATCGGAATCAGCGAGTCCACCCCGGATCAGCTTCCCGAGGGCGATCCCATGGCGGCGCATCTCGATGTCTACCACTGGCTGACCGTCGTGCAGGAACTGCTGGTCGTCGCACTCATCGGCAAGTAATGCCCGGTAAGTAAGCGACCCGCGAAGTGTGCGGCCCGCCAAGTGAGGAATGAATGATCCCAGGACCGTCAGACTCCATCGCCGACGTCGCCGGCGTGCGCGTCGGCCAGCATCAGCGGCTCGACGACCACGTCATCGTGGCCACCGATGATGCCGCCGGCGAAGGCTGGGCCACCGGTACAACGGTGGTGTTGTTGCCCGAAGGCGCCGTGGCCGCCGTCGATGTCCGAGGAGGTGGCCCGGGTACCCGGGAAACCGACCTGCTCGATCCGTCCAACACCGTGCAGCAGGCGCACGCGATCGTCCTCACCGGCGGCAGTGCTTACGGATTGGCCGCGGCCGACGGTGTGATGACCCACCTCGAGAGCCAGGGCATCGGCCTCGCGATGGACAAGCGTGGTTCGGTGGTGCCGATCGTTCCCGGCGCGGTGATCTTCGATCTGTCGGTCGGCGCCTGGTCGGCTCGTCCGGATCGCGAGTTCGGTGCGCAGGCCGCGGCGAACGCGGATACATCGGTTGCCGTCGGATCGGTCGGTGCCGGCACCGGCGCCCAGGCCGGAGCGCTCAAAGGGGGCGTGGGCAGCGCGAGCATCACCTTCACCACGGGTCCGGCAACAGGCATCACGGTGGCGGCGCTGATCGTGGCCAACCCGATGGGCGCGGTCATCGACCCGACCAGTGGATTGCCGTGGGGTGCACTCCCATTGGAACTGGACTACTACGGTCTGCGGCAGCCGGCACCCGGCGAGGTGGCGAACCTGTTGAATCTCACCGCCAAATCGAATCCGCTGAACACCACCATCGGTGTCATCGCCACTGACGCGGCATTGGATCCCGCCTCGGTTCGCCGGGTGGCGATGACTGCCCACGACGGACTGGCCCGAGCGGTCCGTCCCGCCCATTCACCGCTCGACGGCGACACACTTTTCGCATTTGCCACAGGTTCGGCGACGCCGACGCCCGGACCCGATGAGACACCGCAGGTTCCGCCGGGCATGAACCCGGACGTGGCACTCGTCGCGGCGGTCGGGGAGGCCGCGGCGACCGTGGTCCAACGCGCCATCGTCAATGCGGTCATCGCCGCGACTCCGGTCGGCGGAATACCGACCTACCGGGAGACGTTGCCAACAGCATTCGTGTCCGGATAGTTTCGGGCACCGCAGAAGCCACCGATACGAGGTCAGGGGTTGTCGAAGTGCTCACCATCAGCCGGTCGCTGGTTGATCAGATGGTCGCCCATGCCCGTGCCGACCACCCCGACGAGGCCTGCGGTGTGATCGCCGGACCCGAGGGTTCGGACCGTCCGGAGCGATTCATCGCGATGGTCAACGCCGAACGGTCACCCACCTTC
Organism: Williamsia faeni; assembly: GCA_003202005.1. Classification (GTDB taxonomy): domain Bacteria; phylum Actinomycetota; class Actinomycetes; order Mycobacteriales; family Mycobacteriaceae; genus Williamsia; species Williamsia faeni. The sequence continues at coordinate 20,991 of QJJF01000002.1, forward strand.
TATCGCTTCGATTCCGTCGAGCAGCTCAAGGTCTGGCGCGAGATGGATCGCGGCGACGAAGAGCCGGTGGTCATCTACCACTCGCACACCGCGACCGAGGCGTATCCGAGTCGTACGGATGTCTCGTTCGCCTCCGAGCCGAATGCGCACTACGTGCTGATCTCGACCCGTGACCCCGAGACCGAAGAAATCCGGAGCTATCGGATCGTCGACGGTGAGATCACCGAAGAGCCGATCGACATCACCTAGAGGAGTTCGCCATGGCAGTAACAGTTTCCATCCCGACGATCCTGCGTCCCTACACCGACGGCAACAAGCGGGTCGAGTCCAGCGGGGCCACCGTGGGTGAGCTGATCGACAACCTCGATGCCAGCCACAGCGGTCTCAAGGACCGGCTGATCGCCTCGGGCAAGCTGCATCGCTTCGTGAACGTCTATGTCAACGACGAAGACGTGCGGTTCTCCGGCGGCCTCGAGACGTCGGTGGCCGATGGCGACGAGGTGACGATCCTGCCTGCCGTTGCCGGCGGCTGAACCGAACCGGGATGACACGTAACTGAGATGGCACGTTATGAATCGCTCATCGACTCGGTGGGCAACACCCCACTGATCGGGCTGCAGCACCTGTCGCCCCGCTGGGATGACAGCGATGAGGGTCCGGCGGTGCGGCTCTGGGCCAAACTCGAAGACCGCAATCCCACGGGCTCGATCAAAGACCGTCCGGCGCTGCGGATGATCGAGCAGGCCGAAGCCGATGGCCTGTTGGCACCCGGTGCGACCATCCTCGAACCGACCAGCGGCAACACCGGCATCTCGCTGGCGATGGCCGCAAAACTCAAGGGCTACAACCTGATCTGCGTGATGCCCGAGAACACCTCGATCGAGCGTCGCCAGCTGCTGACGATGTTCGGTGCGCAGATCATCTCGTCGCCGGCGGCGGGGGGATCGAACAAGGCCGTGGCGATGGCCAAGGAATTGGCAGTCGAGCACCCCGACTGGGTCATGCTCTACCAGTACGGCAATGCCGCGAACGCGCTCGCGCATTACGAGGGCACCGGCCCCGAACTCCTGGCGGATCTGCCGGAGATCACACACTTTGTCGCCGGCCTCGGTACCACCGGCACGCTCATGGGGGTGGGCCGGTTCCTGCGGGAGACCAAGCCCGGCGTCGAGATCGTCGCCGCCGAACCTCGCTATGGCGACGAGGTCTACGGCCTGCGGAACATCGACGAGGGATTTGTCCCCGAGCTGTATGACGACGCGATCCTCACCAGCCGGTTCTCGGTCGAGGGACGCAACGCCGTCCGCCGCATCCGGGAACTGATCGAGTCCGAGGGGATCTTCGCGGGTATATCGACCGGTGCGATCCTGCATGCCGCGCTAGGCGTCGGACGCAAGGCGATCAAGGCCGGGGTCCGGGCCGACATCGGGTTCGTGGTGGCCGACGCGGGGTGGAAGTATCTGTCGACCGGAGCGTACGAAGGTAGCCTCGATGAAGCAGGTGAGGGGCTCGAAGGGCAGCTCTGGGCCTGACGCGCCACCGCCTTGCCACCATTCGATGTCGCCACTGTTCGATCGGAGAACCATGACCGGATCACTTGGCTCCTATGGCGGTGCCGGCGGCAGTCCGCCGCCGTCCGGTCCGCCGTCGAAAGGCCCGGCGTCCTGGCCGCTGTGGGCACGGTCGGTCATCATCATGCTGTCGCTGACGGCCTTGCTGTACGTCATCGAGTTCATCGACGTGGTCAGCGATCGTGATCTCGACAGCGCCGGTATCGAACCTCGTGAGCTGGATGGCCTGAGCGGGATCGCGGCATCGCCGTTTCTGCATGCCGACTGGGAACACCTGATGGCCAACACGATTCCCGGCATCGTGCTCGGATTCCTGGTTCTGATGACCCGGCACTTCCTGATCGCCACTGCGATCATCTGGGTTGTCTCCGGTCTCGGGGTGTGGTTGTTCGCGCCGCCGTATACGGTGACCGTCGGCGCGTCGGGCATCATCTTCGGCTGGCTCACCTACGTTTTGGTGCGCGGCCTGTTCAACCGGAATTTCTTACAAGTCGTGATCGGTGTGGCCGTCTTCCTGATCTATGGCGGCATCTTGTGGGGTGTGGTGCCGGCCGGTACGGGTGTGTCGTGGCAAGGTCATCTCTTCGGGGCCGCCGGTGGCGTCCTCGCGGCCTGGTATCTGTCCAAGAAGGACCGGAAGCAGGCCCAGACGCCGCCACCATCGCCCTACGGAACCACCAACTTCGGCAACCCCGGGAGCACCAGACTGTGATTTCAGATGTGCCTGCGAGTCCAGATGTCAACGCGCCGATCGGCATCTTCGACTCCGGCGTCGGGGGGCTCACTGTTGCCCGTGCGGTGATCGATCAGTTGCCGTCGGAGAACATCATCTACATCGGCGACACGGCGAACGGTCCATACGGACCGCTGACCATTCCGGAGATCCGGGCACACGCACTCGCCATCGGCGACGAGCTCGTCGAGCGCGGCGTCAAGGCACTCGTGATCGCGTGCAACACGGCGTCCGCAGCCTGCCTGCGTGATGCCCGCGAGCGCTATCCGATTCCGGTGATCGAGGTTGTCCTGCCGGCGGTCCGGCGTGCGGTGGCGGCCACCCGGTCGGGCCGGATCGGCGTGATCGGCACGGAGGCGACCATCGCCTCCCGGGCCTACGAGGACTCGTTCGCCGCAGCCCAGAACGCGGTCATCACCTCGGTGGCGTGCCCGCGGTTCGTCGACTTCGTGGAGCGCGGGATCACCAGCGGACGTCAGGTACTCGGACTGGCAGAGGGCTACCTCGAGCCCCTTGCCGCGGCGCGCGTCGACACCGTGGTGCTCGGGTGCACCCACTATCCGATGCTCACCGGGGTCATCCAGCTGGCCGTCGGCGACGACGTGACGCTGGTGTCCAGTGCCGAGGAAACCGCCAAGGATGTCCTTCGGGTACTGACCACACACGATTTGTTGCGTGCGCCGACCGATGTTCCGGCGGAACGGATTTTCCAGGCCACCGGGGATCCAGAATCGTTCGCAAAGCTTGCGACCAGATTCCTCGGACCAGCGCTCGGAGCAGTCCAACACGTGTGATGGCGGTTCCGGCAACCGTGAATTGAACAAGCGTGGCAGCATGGCGGCATGCGTTTGACCGTGCTGGGTTGTACTGGCAGTTTGTCGGGCCCCGATTCGCCCGCGTCGGGGTACCTGCTGACAGTGCCCGGCCGGCAGCCGGTGGCGATGGATTTCGGTCCTGGCGTCCTTGGTTCACTGCTGCAACATGCTGATCCGAACGACGTCGCCATCGTGCTCAGCCACCTACACGCCGATCATTGTCTGGACCTCCCCGGCCTGTTGGTGTGGCGTCGCTACAGCCCGGTGCCGGCGGTGGGCAAAGGCACGTTGATCGGGCCGCCGGGGACAGCGCAGCGGATCGGTGCGGCGTCGTCGGAGTATCCCGGTGAGGTCGACGACATCACCGACACCTTCGAGGTCGGTGCCTGGACCGACGGCGGTCAGATCGAGATCGGTGGGATGACTTTCTTCCCGCGCCGGGTCAATCACCCGCCGTCGACGTTCGGTTTTCGCGTAACCGGTCCGGAAGGTCAGGTGCTCACGTACAGCGGCGACACCGGCGTCTGCGACGAATTGATCGAACTGGCCGAGGAAGCCGACGTGTTCCTGTGCGAGGCGTCGTGGACCCACGATCCGGTCAACCGGCCGCCGAATCTGCACTTGTCGGGTCGTGAGGCGGGGGAGGCGGCGGCAAAAGCCGGTGCCAAGAGTCTCCTGCTGACCCATCTACCGCCGTGGACGTGGGCCGACGATGTGTTGGCCGAGGCTCGCTCGGCGTACGACGGACCGATCCGGGTGGTCCGCCGCGGCGACGAAATCGACATCGCCTGACAAGCACTCACGCGGCCGGGCAACGGGTATCGGCCACCCCGATACAGCGTGCGGGGCGACTCGATAGGGTGGTCCCTGTGAGTAGACGTGCAGATGGCCGAACCGATGACGAACTGCGGAAGGTGACCATCACCCGTGGTTTCACCAGTCACCCCGCCGGATCAGTACTTGTTGAATTCGGGGACACGCGGGTCATGTGCACCGCCAGCGTCACCGAGGGCGTGCCGCGTTGGCGCCGTGGATCCGGGCTCGGCTGGCTTACCGCCGAATACGCGATGTTGCCGGCAGCCACCCACGACCGTTCGGACCGTGAGTCCGTCAAGGGCAAGGTCGGCGGTCGGACTCAGGAGATCAGCCGGCTGATCGGGCGCTCGCTGCGCGCCTGCATCGACCTGGCAGCACTGGGGGAGAACACCATTGCCCTCGACTGCGATGTGCTGCAAGCCGACGGTGGTACCCGCACCGCCGCGATCACGGGCGCCTACGTGGCGTTGTCCGATGCGGTCACCTATCTCAACGCGGCCGGGAAACTTGCTGATCCACAACCCATCTCGTGTGGGATCGCGGCGGTCAGCGTGGGTGTTGTCGACGGCCGAGTCCGCCTCGACCTGCCGTACGAAGAGGATTCGCGCGCCGAGGTCGACATGAACGTCGTCGCAACCGACACCGGCACGCTCGTGGAGATCCAGGGCACCGGCGAGGGCGCCACGTTCCCACGGTCGACCCTTGAACGCCTACTGGATTCGGCAATGGCCGGCATCGAGCAACTGTTCGTCGTGCAGCGCGAGGCTCTGGCGTTGCCGTACCCGGGTAAACTCCCGGAGCCCGAACTCACCGGCAAGCGAAAGACTTTCGGTAGCTGATGGGCCAGATCCTGGTCGCCAGCCGCAACACAAAGAAGCTGGCCGAACTGCGTCGTGTTGTCGAGCAGGCCGGTATCGAGGGCTTGGACGTGGTCGGTCTCGACGAAGTGCCCCCCTTCGAGGAGGCGCCCGAGATCGGCGCGACGTTCGAGGAGAACGCACTCGCCAAAGCGCGTGATGCCTATGCGGCCACCGGATTGCCCTGTGTCGCAGACGATTCGGGTCTTGAGGTCGATGCACTGAACGGCATGCCGGGTGTGCTGTCGGCGCGATGGGCCGGACGCCACGGCGACGACATGGCCAACACCGAGTTGTTGCTCAATCAGCTGGGCGACGTTCCCGAGGAACGTCGCGGCGGGGCATTTGTATCGGCCTGCGCGCTGGTCACCGCCGACTCGGAAGTCGTTGTCCGGGGTGAGTGGCGTGGGCGGATCATCTCAGAGCCTGTTGGCGACAACGGTTTCGGCTACGACCCGGTGTTCGTTCCAGACGAGGAATCGGCGAGTGGCCGCAGTTCGGCGCAGCTGTCGCCGACCGAGAAAGACGCGTTGAGTCATCGCGGCCGGGCGCTGGCACAGTTGATTCCGGCGCTGCAGAAGCTGGCCGCGAACTGAACCCGGGATCGGGGCCTGGTTCGGTCAGACGTCGAACCTGGCCCGGATCTCGAGGGTGCGCTTGTGCTCCACCCAGAACGACAGGAACGGAATCGTGCCGGCGATCAGCGTCAGGATCGCTTTACCGATCGGCCAGCGAACCTTGATGCCCAGATCGATCGCCATGATCAAGTACACGAAGTAGACCCAGCCGTGCACGATCGGGACGAAGCTGAGGCTGTCGTTGTCGAATCCGTAGGCCAGGATCAGCTCTGCAACCAGCAGGAGTAGCCACAGGCCGGTGACCCACGCCATGACCCGGTACCGCAGCAGCGCGCCCTTGATCTTGCTCGGCGGTGCCGTTTTGGTGACTGTGGTGGTCGACTCGGCGGGGGTCTGGCTCACTGATTGCTCCGTTGCGGGTTGTCGGTGGGGTGATCGTTGGTGCTGTCGGTGCGGGTTGCCCGATGAGAGTTCGGATCGGCCAGCTCGGCCAGCAGTCGGTTGTACTCGGCGATCTGTTCGCCGTCGGCGGTGCCGTCGTCGACCAGCGGTGTCGGTGCCGAATCCGGGCGGGGCGGCAGGATCCCTTCCGGGATCTCCGTCATGCCCCGGCTGTTGAGCTTCTCGACCTCATCCGGATCGGATTCGAGAACCACGAACTTGCGATAGGCGTAGACGCAGAACGCCGCGAACGCCGGCCACTGCAATGCGTACCCGAGATTCTGACCGCTTCCGGAGCTCGACTCGAAACGGCTCCACTGCCACCACGCCAGCGCCAGGCATGCGGTAGCTGCGACAACAACCAGCACTATGAGGGCTGGTCGGTGCCTCCGCTTGTTCGATGCCATGCCTTGACGGTACCTAAGTGATTCAAGTCGCAGGTCAGCCGGTACTCTGTCTCCTGCACGCGCGAGTGGCGGAATTGGCAGACGCGCTGGATTTAGGTTCCAGTGTCTCAGGACGTGGGGGTTCAAGTCCCCCCTCGCGCACCATCGAGGTCTACTGCAATCTCGACGTCCACCGATCGACAAGGCCGAGTCGAGGACCTGCAGATCTGGCGGTACACCGCTCCCTGTATCTAGGCCGAATACTCCCAAGGCGTCGTGCCGACATCACCGTCCTCACCCCGGTCTGTGGACCGGACTCCGAAGATGTGGCCTTGTGGCGAGGAAACGCCCAGGTGGGCGGCGCCAGAAGGGCACATCATCGGGGTGGGCGGGCGGGCGGCGGGCGTCCACATCATCCGCGTTCGCGTCTGCAGGTATCGCCGCCCTGCCGTAGTTGAGACTAGCAGAGATTCGAACGTATGATCGAACAGTGAAGGTGGCGAATATTGGCGGAGACGGTGGGCAACCCCGTCGGCCGGCGTTTGTTCGAGTTGGCCATGTTGCCGTGTCGATAGACCTCGTGACCCTCTACGCCTACCAGCCGCATCACTCCGGCATCTATCACCCCGAAGGTCTGCAGTTCCGCAGGAAGACGGTCGGTGTCCTCACCGAGTGGGGGATGACCGAATGGGGCGAGTGGTTCGGCAAGGTCACGTACACGATCCCGGCGCGGGGCCGTGACGAGAAGGTGACGCATTGGGTGCCCGGCTGGGTACTGCGGCCGATCGAGGAGTCGAAAAGCACCTGACTCGAGCCGACGGGTGGCCGTCAACGAGGTGTTGAGCGCCGCAGTCTGCGTCGTGCCGTAGCCCGAATGTGACGTCGGTCCCGCGCGGGCACGTTTGGGGAACACAGCTGCAGTGCCCGCCGTTGACCGATCGCCAAGTAATCGAGGAGTTGTTGATAGTGAGTGCGTTTCCACCCCCACCGCCATGGACCAATGGCTTCCGCGCGCAACAGGCCGGCCTACACCCGAACGGTGATGGGGTGACGTCGCGAAAGAGTCGTGGCGACAAGCTGGAATGGTTGATCCTGGCGGTCCTCGTGGCGGTTGTGGTGGTTGTGCTGGTACTGAAATAGAGAAACAAAGGGAGATCACCGCGACGGTGATCTCCCTTTGTTGTGTACCGCTGTTGTGTTCCGCCGAGGCGGTCCTACTTGGTGTAAAGACCCTCGATATCAGTGTTGTGTGAATCGTGGATCACGTTGCGCTTGAGTTTGAGCGTGGGAGTGAGCTCGCCCGACTCGATGGTGAAGTCGGTGTCGATGATGCGGTACTTCTTGATCGCTTCGGCCTTGGACACCAGAGCGTTCGCCGCGGCGATGGCGTCGTCGATGTCGGCGCGTATTTTCTCGTTGTCCAGCAGATCTGAGATCGGCGTGTCCGCGGGGAGTTCGTGGCGATGTAGCCAACCCGGCAGTGCCTCGGGATCCAGGGTGATCAGGGCGGCGATGTACGGCTTGTTGTCGCCGACGACCAGAGCCTGGCTGACCAGCGGATGGGCGCGGACGGCATCTTCCATCTGGGCCGGCGAGACGTTCTTGCCGCCGGCGGTGACGATCAGTTCCTTCTTGCGTCCGGTGATGGAGAGGTATCCGTCGTCGAGGGTGCCGATGTCGCCGGTGTGGAACCAGCCGTCCTTGATCGCTTCGCTGGTGGCCTGTTCGTTCTTCCAATAGCCCCCGAAGACCACCGGTCCCTTGAGCAGGACCTCGCCGTCGTCGGCGATGGCCACCGACTGGCCGTGGACGGGGCGGCCGACGGTTCCGATGCGTTGTGCGCCTTCGGCATTGACGGTGACGGCCGCGGTGGTCTCGCTCAGTCCGTAACCCTCGAAAATCGGGACACCGACGCCGCGGAAGAAGTGGCCGAGGCGGGCGCCCAGGGCTGCACCGCCGGAGACGGCGCTGTCGCAATTACCTCCGAGTGCGGCGCGGAGCTTCGAGTAGACGAGGACGTCAAAGATCTTGTGCTTGACCTTGAGGACCAATCCGGGTCCGCCGGATTCCAGGGCCTTCGAGTAGGCGATGGCGGTTTCGGTCGCGGCGGCGAAAATCTTGCCCTTGCCGCCGTCTTCGGCCTTCTGCTCGGCGCTGTTGTAGACCTTTTCGAACACGCGGGGGACCGACAGCAGGTAGCTGGGCTTGAACGCGGCCAGGTCGTCCATCAGCGTGGGGGTCACCGTGGTGTGGCCGAGCTGAACGAGATGCACGATCGACGCCACCGAGATGACTCGCGCGAAAATGTGCGCCAGTGGGAGGAACAGCAGCGTGGAGCTGCCTTCGGACATCAGATCACCGAGGGTGACACGGACGGCGTGGCATTCGTGCATGAAGTTGGCGTGGGTCAGTGCCACACCTTTGGGCTTACCGGTGGTGCCGGAGGTGTACACCAGCGTCGCGATGTCGGACGCCAGGGTGTTCGCGTGACGCTGTTCGAGTTCGTCGTCGCCGATCCCCTCGCCTCGCTTGACCAGTTCCTCGATCGCTCCCTCCTCGATGACCAGCGTCTCTTTGAGTTCGGTGGCGTCGGCCAGTGAAGGCGAGTGCTGCGCCTTCTGATTGGCGTTTTCGACAACCAGCAGCGATGTGCCGGAGTTCTCGACGATGTACTGGACCTGCGACGACGACGAGGTCTCATAGATGGCGACGGTGGTGCCGCCGGCCCGCCAGACGGCGTAGTCGACGACCGTCCACTCATAGCGGGTGGCCGAGAGGATGGAGACCCGGTCGCCCGGTCCGATGCCCGAGGCGATGAAACCCTTGGCGACCTTGTCGACGAGATCGGCGAACTCTTTGGTGGTCACGTCGTACCAGGAGCCGTCCGCTGCACGGCGCTTGAACAATGCTTTTGTAGGTGACTCCGAGCGGTGCTTCAGCATCGAATCGACGATCGATGCCTTCTCCGGAACAACGAAGTCCGAGGGGACGGTGATCTCTTGCACGTTGGCCTCCAGTGGAAGGTTGGGGCGGAGAGCGGGTGGCCGACCAATTCGGACACCAGCGGTTGTGGGCCAGGTTACCTTTTCGCGTTACTCGCGAGTAGGGCGCAGGCAGTGTATGCGTATCGCATCCTCACCACGCGGGTTGGGAATAACGGATTTGAGCTGATCACGGCTACAGTGGGAACCGATGACAGACAGTATTGGTGCGGTCCCCACGAGTGATATGGCCGCCGAAAATGAAGAAACCGTGACCTTTGCAGACCTCGGGATGGATCCCCGTGTGTTGCAAGCACTCACGGATGTGGGTTATGAAACCCCTTCGCCGATCCAGGCAGCGACAATTCCGCCGCTCCTCGACGGCCGGGATGTGGTCGGTCTTGCACAGACCGGTACAGGTAAGACCGCCGCCTTCGCGGTACCGATTCTTTCGGGCATCGATCCGAGCGCTCGAAAGCCCAAAGCGCTGATCCTCGCACCGACTCGTGAGCTCGCATTGCAGGTCGCCGAAGCCTTCGGGCGTTACTCGGTTCACCTCCCCGGTGTGAAGGTCCTGCCGATCTACGGTGGCCAGAGCTACACCGTCCAGCTGTCCGGTCTGCGCCGCGGCGCCCAGATCATCGTGGGCACACCCGGTCGCGTGATCGATCACCTCGACAAGGGCACCCTCGACATCTCCGAGCTCGACTACCTCGTCCTCGACGAGGCGGACGAGATGCTCAACATGGGCTTCGCAGAAGACGTCGAGCGGATTCTGCGCGACACCCCGGAGAGCAAGCAGGTCGCTCTGTTCTCGGCCACCATGCCGAAGACCATCGGACGGTTGTCGCAGCGGTACCTCAAGAATCCGGTCGAGGTCACCATGAAGGCCAAGACCGCGACCGCGTCCAACATCACGCAGAAGTACTTGCAGGTATCGCACCAGCGCAAGCTCGATGCGTTGACGCGCGTGCTCGAAGTCGAGTCGTTCGACGCGATGATCGTCTTCGTCCGTACCAAGCAGGCCACCGAGGACCTTGCCGAGCGTTTGCGTTCGCGTGGCTTCTCGGCGGCAGCGATCAACGGTGACATCGCCCAGGCGCAGCGTGAGCGGACGATCGCTCAGCTGAAGAACGGTCAGGTCGACATCCTGGTCGCCACCGATGTTGCTGCCCGCGGACTCGATGTCGAGCGGATCTCGCATGTCCTCAACTACGACATCCCGCACGACACCGAGGCCTATGTGCACCGCATCGGACGTACCGGCCGCGCCGGTCGTTCGGGCAATGCGCTGCTCTTCGTGTCGCCGCGCGAGCGTCACCTGCTCCGGGCGATCGAGAAGGCCACCCGGCAGCCGCTCGACGAGATCGGCCTGCCCAGTGTCGATGACGTCAACGCGCAGCGTGTGGCGAAGTTCGGCGAGTCGATCACCAGCAACCTGGGATCGGACAACCTCGACCTCTTCCGCAAGCTGATCGAGGACTACGCCAGCGAGAACGACGTCACGATGGCCGACATCGCGGCCGCCCTGGCGCTCGAAACGCGTGACGGCGGATTCCTGCTGTCGCCCGATCCGCCGGCAAGCGAACGCAAAGACCGTGACCGCAAGGAACGCACTGAGCGTTCCGGGCGCGGTGACGGAGATTTCGCGACCTACCGCCTTGCTGTGGGACGTCAGAACAACGTCACGCCGGGTGCAATCGTGGGCGCAATCGCCAACGAGGGCGGCCTGTCCCGTGGAGACTTCGGTCACATCAGCATTCGGGCCGACCATTCCCTGGTCGAGCTGCCTCGCAACCTCGACCGCGAAACGTTGTCGCGGTTGCGCAGCACCCGAATTGCCGGTGTTCCCATCGGGATCAAGAAGGATGAGGGATCTCCGCGCGGTCGCTCGCAGGGTTACGGCAACAAGTCATACGGCCGCGATCGACGCGGTACGCAGAAGGTAGCGGGTCGAGGCCGACCCTAGATAGTCCCTGTTCGAGGCTGTTCCTTATTGCCAAACCACGTCCGTGTTCGGGCCACGTTCGTTAATGTGAAACATTCCCGTAACAATGCGGGTCTGCGACGCGACCTAACGAGTGGCGCACGTGCTTTTTGAGCAACACGAAGGTTTGAGCAGTAGGAATGGTGATGAGTCCAGTGGCGACGGCGGATCCGATCTCGGCGGCAGAAGCCGCCGAGCATCGCGATCGCGGAACGGCGATAGTGGTCGACATGCGACCACAGGTGGTACGGCATCAGGGCAGTTTGCCCGGAGCCGTGGTGGTCGAACCCGGTGAGTTGCACGATGCATTCGAACCGGGGTCGAGCCGCCGAATCGCTGCGATCGACGGTCTCGACACCGAGATCGACGTCGTGTCGGTGAAGTCACAGGCGGCCCGGATCGCCGAGAAGATCGCCGCCATGGGATATACCAACGTGCATTACGTTGTCGGCGGGTATCGCGCGTTGCGCACCGCCATCGGACACAAGTGACAACAGGGCCCTCAACTGGGCCGTCAACCAGCCACGCGGTGTGAACCGAGGCGCTTCAGCGGGTAGCGTTCAGGGTGGCAAAGAGTGTCAACCTGAGGCTTAACTCGAGGACGTGATGACCGATTCGGTGTCCGGCGACGACCGGCGTGGCAGAGTTCTGCGTTTGTTGCAGTTCCTGCATGAACTGATCCGCGCAAAATCGTCAGTCATTCGTGATGTCGACGACCATGCCGGCGTGGTGTGGCTCGGCGACAGCTATGACATTCCGATGAATCGCGATGCCGCCGTCGGCCAGGTGATCACCGAGCTGTCGCGCGACAATCCTGCGCAGAACACCGGGTATGACCTTCTCGCCCAGGCGATCGACGAATTGGCCGAGCGCCCCGAGTCGCTGGAACTGGTCCTCGCGTCGGGACTGCTGACATACGGCGACCCCGTGCTGGTCCGAGAGCATCTCGTGACACAGCCCGTTCTTGCCCTGCACGACCACACTGCGGGAACCATCACGGTCAAGCTGGCCGGTGGTTCGCAACCAGAGCTGCATGCCGGACATCTGCTGACCGGTTTCGACGGGTTCGATCTCTCCGCCTCGGCAGAGGTGGCCGGTCAATTGGCCACCACGCGTTCGCCGGTCGCGGATTCCATCGAGAAGTTTTTCACCAAATGGCGCCGCGCGGTCGCCGATGATCCGGCGTCGGTGAAAGTCGACCTGGAGCCGGCGCTGGTGCTCCGGCGCCGCGGTTCGGCCCCGCTCCTGGATTATTACGAGTCGATGATCGCCGCCCTTCGGGACGAGTCGAACGAGATCCCGGTCGGTCTGGCCCAATTGGTCGAACCGGTGGAGGCCGAGGAAAGGATCCAGCGCCTGCGCGAGAGCGGCGCCATGTCGGCCGAAGAGCTCATCGAGGACGCGCTGTATCCGTTGCCGTCCAACGTCGAGCAGCGTGACATCCTGGCCCAGCTCGGTCTCGACAGCGGCGTTGTGGTCGAGGGGCCTCCCGGAACCGGTAAGACGCACACCATCGCCAACCTGATGACCGCTCTGCTGGCCAAAGGGCAGCGGGTGCTGGTTGTTTCGGAAAAGGCGCAGGCCCTGCATGTCCTGCGTGACAAACTGCCCGTCGAAGTTCAGCAGCTCGCGGTATCGATCACCGACGTCACCAAAGACGGGTCGCAGTCACTGATCGACAGCGTGGAGGCGATTGCCAATCGCAAGGGGAGTTTCCAGTCGCGGGTGGCGACCAGTGAGATCAAGAACCTGAGGTCCAAGCGTGACCAGGCCCGTTCCAAACGGGAGCAGATCCTGCGCGAGATCTGGCAGCTTCGCGAATCCGAGACAGAAAAGCACGAGTGGGTTGCCGCCGGCTACAGCGGCACCGCCGCCGGAATCGTCCGGCAGTGCAATGACGTTGCTGCACAGTATGAATGGCTTCCGGGGCCGCTACACAGTGCGCTGCCGCCGCTGGAGTCCGAAGAGTTCGATCGGCTTCTCGAACTCCTGGGTCGACGTACCGAGCGCTGGTCGAGCCGGCTCGGCCAGCATCTGCCCGACCTCGACGTGGTGTTGCCGGGGACGATGGAACTCGAAACCATCTGCAGCCGGGTACGTAATCGCCCCGTCGAAGAGATGGTCGGCAGCGGGTCGCTGCTCGCGATCCTCGCCGATGTCGACAGCGCCCGTTTGCTCAGGGTCAAGGCACGGTGTGATCGGCTCGGTGCCGCGGTGCGTGAAGTCCGTACGTTCCCACCACATCTGCAGCAGATGGCCGACCGTTTGCTCTCGGGTGAGGCGTCATACCTGTGGAATCGGGTGACGGCATTGTCGGGTGTGATCGACGACGCCACCGAACGCGACACCCGGATCGGCACGCACACCATCGAAGGTGGTGGCGCCGCGCCCGGCGATCTGGTGCTCTACGAGAAGGCCGCCGAGTACCTCGAGTCCGGTGGCCAGTGGCGGGGCCGTTTCCGAAAAGCTCCACAGCAGAAGGCCGTCGAAGATCTCGGCGCCACGTTCACCGTGGACGGCCGTGAACCGTCGGATGCGGCGTCGCTGCGCCTGGTCGCCGATCATCTCGGTGTGCTCGACGCGGTCGCGCGTGTGCAGGCGATCCTGGCCGAGGTCAACGTCCCGATGGATACTTCCGGGGCGCGTTCGGTGCAGCTCGGCCGGTTGGTTCGTCTCGACGGACAGCTCGCCTGGGTATCCGAATTGCTCACCGGCCGTGATCAGTTGGTTCGTGAACTCAATGCGATCAGTCCTGGCGGTCCACGGCCGAAGAGCATCGACGAGGTCGAAGAGGTTGCCCGGCAGGCCGGTGCGATCGCCGCGGCCAACGACGGTGTGCTGGCCCGACGCGAGCTCGACGATGTCGCCCGCGCACTGTCGGCCGAGGTCGAGAAAGGTCCGTCGCCGGAAGGGGACGCGCTCCTGGCCGCGGTGCGGGCAGCCGACGCAGATGGGGTGCTCGAAGCACGTCGGGCCTGGTACACCGCCCGTGGAGAACTCGAAAACCAGGGTGCCCTCGATCTTTTGGAATTGCGTCTGAAGCAGAAGGCCCCCGCGCTGGTGAAGCTTCTGGTCGAGACGTCTGATGACCCGGTGTGGGAAGACCGGCTCGCCGACCTCGATGCCGCCTGGTCGTGGCGCCGCGCCTACCAGTGGGCCCAAGAGCGCAGCGATCCCACCCGCGAGACCCGTCTCGAAGCCGACCTCGACGAGGTCGAGGCGGACATCACACACTTCACGGCCAGGTTGGCTGCCGCGTGTGCCTGGCGAGAGTGCCTGGAGCACATGACCGTCAGCCAGGTGCAGGCGCTGCAGTCGTACCGCGACCACATCACCAACATCGGGAAGGGTTCGGGCAAACATGCCGAGCGCTTCCGGCTGGCGGCCCGGTCGGCGATGGCACAGGCCCAGACGGCGGTTCCGGCATGGATCATGCCGATCGCCCAGGTTCTCAGTTCGGTTGCGCCTGCGCAGAGCTCGTTTGACGTGGTCATCGTCGACGAGGCCAGCCAGGCCGACATCTCGAGTCTGTTCCTGCTGTGGCTCGCGCCGCGCGTCATTGTCGTCGGCGACGATCGTCAGTGTGCACCAGGTGGTTTCGGCGGATCGGGGATGGAAGAGGTGTTTGCCAAGCTCGACACCTATTTGCCCGACATCCCGCAATACATGCGTGACAGCCTCACTCCGCGTTCGAGTCTGTTCTCGATGCTTCGGACGAGGTTCGGTCATGTGGTGCGATTGCGCGAACACTTCCGGTCGATGCCCGAGATCATCGAGTTCTCGAGCCGGCAGTTCTATCCGGATTCACCGCTGGTCCCGGTCCGCCAGTTCGGTGCCGACCGGTTGCCGCCGCTGCGGACGCACCACGTCGAGGACGCCCGCAGTACCGGATCGAACTCGTCGCTGGTCAACGTGGACGAGGCAAATGCGCTGGTGCGTCTGCTGACCGAGTGCGCGGACGACCCACGCTACGACGGCATGTCCTTCGGCGTCGTGGTCCTGCAGGGGCAGCGTCAGGTGGATCTGGTCACCCAGTTGTTGCGGGAAGCGATCGACCCGCAGAGGTGGCGTGACCGCAGCCTCCGGGTCGGCACACCGCCCGACTTCCAGGGCGACGAACGGCACGTGGTGTTCCTGTCGATGGTGGTCTGCCCCGACACCAACGTGAATGCTTTGACCCGCAGCGAATCTCAGCGGCGCATCAACGTCGCGGCATCACGCGCGATGGAACAGTTGTGGCTCGTCCACTCCGTTCAACCCGACGATCTCAAAGAGAACGATCTGCGCTATTCGCTGCTGACGTACTTGCAGAAGACCGAAGGTGCGCTGGTGGATCCGATCCCGACGGGCGTGACCCCGACTGCACGCACCGAACCGTTCGATTCACTTTTCGAGCAGCAGATCTTCGTCGACCTGGTCGACCGTGGGTTCTATGTGAATCCAAAAGTGGTGGTGAACAACCGGATTGTGGATCTGGTCGTCACCGGAAGTGATGCCCGGCTGGCCGTCGAGTGCGACGGCGACGAGTTCACCAGCACGCCCGAACAGGCCCGCGCGGACATGGAGCGCGAGCGTGAACTCCGCCGATGCGGCTGGCGCTTCTGGCGGGTCCGGGAATCGGAATACCTGCTGAATCCGGGGCACGCACTAGATGGGCTCTGGGACGAACTCGAAAAGCGTGGTGTGCGGCCTGATTCGGTGGGGCCCGACCTTGCGGGCGGTCCGGTCGAGGATCCCTGGGAACCGTTGACCCTGACCCACGGCGACTAGCATTCAGCCCGCCGGCGGGACTTCCTGCAGCAATGCGGGGAGCCCGACGGCTGCGGTGGTCTGCATGAAGTGGGTCACCAACGAGCTCAAAGGTGTTGGCTCCGGGTTGATCTCGATCACCGGGATGCCTGCGGCGAGAGCCCTCTCGGGCAATGATGCGGCCGGGTAGACGATGCCCGACGTACCGACGACGATCAGCAGGTCGCATCCGGCGGCGGCGTCGGCAGCACGTTCCCAGGCGTCGGAGGGGAGTGGTTCACCGAACCACACCACACCGGGGCGCACCTCTGACAGACACCGGGGACACGACGGTGGTTGGACGCGGAGCGTCTCGGTGGCGACCTCGGGGTCGGCGTCGATGCCGGAATAGGGCAGATCGCAGTGGGAGCATCTCGGTTCGAACAAACTGCCGTGCAGATGCGCGGTGACCGCGCTACCGGCGCGCTCATGGAGATCGTCGACGTTCTGTGTCACCACCATGACGGTCCGGCGGTCGGCCCACTCGGCGAGCGCCACATGGCCGGGATTGGGTGTGGTCGAACGGACCAATTTGGCCCGCCACTGGTACCAGGCCCACACCATCGCCGAGTCCCGGGACCACGCCTGCGGTGTGGCCAGTTCTGCCGGGTCGAAGCGTTCCCAGAGTCCGGTCTCGGCGTCCCGGAAGGTCGGCACATTGCTCTCGGCGGACATTCCGGCGCCGGAGCAGACCGTCACCCAGGCGGCGCCTCGCACCAGGTCTGCGATGGCCGGGTCGAGTGTGGTGTCGGTCATCGGCGAGGACCCTCCAGTTGGGCACGCAGGATCGCGGCGGTTGCGGGCATGTCGTTGTCGCGTCTGGTCAGCAGGCCCCGTGCGAGGGTCAGTTTGTCGCCGTGGTGACGCGGCACCACGTGCAGGTGTGAATGGAAGACCGATTGGAATGCTGCACGCCCGTCGTTGACCAATAGGTTCACGCCGTCGGCTGCGATCGACGATGCGCGCAATGCGGCCGCGATGGATTGGCCCGCCACGAAGAGTTTGCCGCCCAGTTCCGGGCTCAATTCGGCGAGGTCGGCGGCATGCTTCTTCGGGATGAGCAGGGTGTGGCCGGGACGAACGGGGCGGATGTCGAGGAACCCCAGGATGTCGGTGTCTTCGTAGACGATGTGGGCCGGCGACGAGCCGTCGGCGATGGCACAGAAAATGCACTCCGTCATGACCTCAGCCTAACGGGAGCCGCTGACGCGACAGATAGTGACCAATTCAATTGTCACAGTTCGATAACAACTTTTTGTGTCCGATTTTCGCCGTCCGAGTGATCGTTCGGGGGGTGTGAACTGCCTATCATTCGATTGCTTGCCCCCCTTTGCGGATTGCTGGAGGGGGTGCCCGGGAGGTTACCCGCGGGTATACCCGTGGGTCACTTTCAAACATGAGGAAAACCTCATTTTCGTGTGCCAACATAGTTCCCATGCGCATCTGAGGACGCCGGGCGTCGAGGCCTGGCTCTGGCGATGAATCATGTTGTACCACAACATGATCAACAACGTTGTGGTCGCTGACGGGTGTAAACAGCTCGCAGGTGCGCAGTCACAGACGATGAGCGGTGTCACGCCGCAGACCATCAATATGCAACAGCAATGAGGGAGCCCCGTGACCATTCACCAGTTTCGCGCAGGAGCAGAAGAGAACTCAGCCTGGGCCCCGCGCCCAGATGGATCGTTGATCGACCGGCTTCGCGAGGGTGAGTCCTATGCAGTCAGCTTCGGGGGACAGGGTGGCCCGTGGCTGCCCGTGCTCGCCGAATTGGTGATCGACGCAGATCTCGACCGCAGCACCACCAAGATCGTCGAAGCCGCCGAACGACTCATCGAGCCGGTGGCCGATCAGCTCTCGGCCGCGCGCCCCGATGGCTTCCATCCCCTGAGCTGGGTGCACGCCTACAACAGCGAAGAGGTCTTGCCGACCGACTCGGCACTCGTTGCCGCCCCGGTCTCCGTGCCGGGCATCTTGCTGGCGCAGCTCGCCGCGATCAGCGCGAACCGCAAGCAGGGACTCGACCTCGGCGCGTTGCCGCCGGTTGCCGCCGTGGGTCACTCGCAGGGCGTATTGGCCGCCGAGGCCATCAGGTCCGCATCTGAGGATGGTGGGCTCGGAGACGGCGCGCTCCTCGCGGTTGCGCATCTCATCGGTGCTGCCGGAGCGTTGATCGCCCGCCGCCGCGGACTGACCGTGGACGCCTCGGGCAGCCCGATGCTTTCGGTCACCCAGGTCGATCCCGCCCGCATCCAGGTGCTTGTCGACGAATACGCCCAGGGACTCGGGGAGTCCGACCGGGTGTCGGCACCTGTTGTCTCGATCATCAACGGCCGTCGCTCGGTCGTGCTCTCCGGCGCTCCGCGTCACCTGGCCGCGTTCATCAGCCAGTGCGAGACGGTTGCTGCCGCGGAGGCCGCCGACCGCAAGAAGAAGGTCACCGGCGGCTCGCCGTTCGCGCCGGTCTTCGATCCACTGTCCGTGTCGATCGCGTTCCACCATCCTTCACTCGAAGCCGCGTGCGATCTTGTTGCCGATTGGGCGCGAGCCTGCGACATCGACCAGGTTGCTGCCCGTCGGCTGGCCGCAGCCGTCCTCGTCGATCAGGTCCAGTGGGTTGATGCCCTCGACGACGTGATCAACGCCGGCGCGAAGTGGATCCTCGACCTCGGTCCCGGCGACGTCGCCACCCGTCTGAGTGTTCCCGTCGTCCGCGGACAGGGCATCGGACTCATCTCCGTCAGCCAGCGCGGCGGACAGCGCAACCTGTTCGCACCCGGCGGCATCCCTGATGTCCAGATCCCGTGGAGCAGCTACCGCCCCCGCATCGTGTCGCTTCCCGATGGCCGTCAGGTTGTCGAGACCGCGTTCACCCGCCTGACCGGTCGCTCGCCGATGCTGCTGGCCGGTATGACCCCGACAACGGTTGATCCCGCGATCGTCGCCGCTGCCGCCAATGCCGGCCACTGGGCCGAGCTGGCCGGTGGCGGACAGGTGACCGAGGCGATCTTCGCCGAGAACATCGCGAAGCTGACCGACTTGCTCGAGCCGGGCCGCCAGGCACAGTTCAACACCCTGTTCCTCGATCCGTACCTCTGGAAGCTGCAGATCGGCGGCAAGCGCCTGGTGCAGAAGGCCCGCGCGAACGGCGCCCCGATCGACGGTGTCATCGTGTCGGCCGGTATCCCCGAGCTCGACGAGGCCGTTGCGCTCGTCTCTGAGCTCGCCGACGCGCAGATCCCGTACATCGCCTTCAAGCCCGGCACGATCGGACAGATCCGTTCGGTGATCCGCATCGCCGCCGAGGTCCCGCACTACCCCGTGATCGTGCAAATCGAGGGTGGCCGCGCGGGTGGACACCACTCGTGGGAAGACCTCGACGCGCTGCTGCTGGCCACCTACGGCGAGCTGCGCGCCCGTCAGAACGTCGTCATCTGTGTCGGTGGTGGCATCGGCACCGCCGAGCGTGCCAGCGAATACCTGACCGGTGTCTGGTCGGCGGCCCACGACTACCCGCTGATGCCGCTCGACGGCATCCTGGTCGGCACCGCCGCGATGGCCGCCAAAGAGGCGACCACCTCGCCGGCCGTCAAGGAACTGCTGGTCAACACCCCCGGGTGTGACGAGTGGATCGGTGCCGGTTACGCCGCTGCCGGAATGGCATCGGGCCGAAGCCAATTGGGCGCCGACATTCACGAGATCGACAATGCCGCCTCGCGTTGTGGCCGTCTGCTCGACGACGTCGCCGGTGACGAAGAGGCTGTTGCCGAGCGTCGCGACGAGATCATCGAAGCCCTGTCCGGTACGGCCAAGCCGTACTTCGGTGACGTCGCTCAGATGACCTATCAGCAGTGGCTCGAGCGCTACATCGACCTCGCCGTCGGTGAGGCCACCGGTGACAAGACCTGGGTCGACATCACCTGGCGCCAGCGCTTCGTCGAGATGCTGCAGCGCGCCGAGGCCCGGCTGAACGACGCCGACCGCGGCCAGATCACCACCCTCTTCGGACACGACTCGGCCACCGACAACGCCGGTGCCGCCGTCGATGCACTGATCGCGGTCTACCCGTCGGCCGGCACCGATGTATTGCATCCCGCCGACCTGGTGTTCTTCCTCGAGCTGTGCCGGACGCCGGGCAAGCCGGTCAACTTCGTGCCCGTCATCGACAAGGACGTGCGCCGCTGGTGGCGCAGTGACTCGCTGTGGCAGGCCCATGACGCTCGCTACGGCGCCGACGAGGTCTGCATCATCCCCGGACCCGTTGCGGTTGCCGGTATCACCCGCGTTGACGAGCCGGTGGGCGAACTGCTCGACCGTTTCGAGGCGCAGGTCGTCACCGACCTCGCCGGTGTCGGTGAGCAGGCGCAGCCTATCAGCGCTCGCCTGCGGGCCGGACTGGTCGATGTCGACGGAGTCCTCGGCAGCGTCATCGAAGCTCTGAACGTCCAGTGGTCCGGCCGGCTGGTCGCCAATCCGATTGCGCTGCTGGGCGATCGCGATGCCTGGGAGTTCCCGTCGGACGAGCGCGGTGAGCACGAGCCCACCGGTGCCGTTCTCGAGCGCACCGAAGACGGCGTCGTCCTGAATGTGCCGATCGGAAAGTCGACCGTCTCGATCCCGATGATCGTCGACAACTCGATCTTCGACGGTGGTGCCCCGAAGGTGACCATTGATGCGGCTGCCGGTGCGATGCGCCAGATCCTCACCGTCGCCGCCGGAGGATCGCTCACCGCTGTGTCCGACCGGACCGCGACCTGCACGGCGACCTGGGACCCGGAAGCGGTTGCCGATCACGCCGCCGTGACCGCGTACACGCTGCCCGAACACCTCAGCGCCTCACTGCCGCAGGGTGTGAGCGGCTTCGCCAACCCCGACACCCTCGTCGGACTCTGCTGGCCGACCGTGTTCAGCGTGATCGGAGCGGCCACCACCGACGACGGTGCACCCGTTGTCGAGGGCCTCCTCGATCTGGTCCACCTCGACCACGTGGCATCGACCGTGGGACAACTGCCCCGCGTCAAGGCCGAGTTCACCGTCACCGCAACCCTTTCGGATGTCACCGACACCGACATGGGCCGCGTGATCACCATCGCGGTGGCCATCACCGACGGATCCGTCGTGATCGCCGAGATGACAGAGCGTTTCGCCGTGCGTGGCCGCACCGGCGCCGGCGAACTGTCCGATCCGGCCCGCGCCGGTGGTGCCCTGAGCGCCGCAGCCGGTGACGCAACCCGGAAGAAGTTGCGGGAAGCCAAGTTCGCAACCCCGTCGCGGATGCACGGCTTCGCGTTGGTGTCGGGTGACCACAACCCGATCCACGTCAACGATTCGGCCGCGAAGATGGCCGGACTCGGAAGCCCGATCGTGCACGGCATGTGGCTGTCGGCCGCTGCGCAGCACGTCGCCACCGCCACCGACGCCAAGAACCCGATCCCGGTTCCGCGTGCACTGCAGGGCTGGACCGCCCGCTTCCTCGGCATGGTCCGTCCCGGCGATGAGGTGACGATTCGCGTCGACCGCGTCGGCATGGATGCCGGCCGCGACATCATCGAGGTCAGCTGCAAGGTGGGTGACCTGCTGGTCATGAACGCCACCGGACTGCTGGCCCCGCCGAAGACCGTCTACGCCTTCCCGGGTCAGGGCATCCAGAGCAAGGGCATGGGTCTCGACGCCCGGGCCCGCTCCAAGGCCGCTCGCAAGATCTGGGACCGCGCCGACAAGCACACCCGTGACGCACTGGGCTTCTCGATCCTGGCCGTGGTCCGCGACAACCCGACCACGTTGTCGGCAGGTGGCACCACCTACCAGCATCCCGATGGCGTCCTGTTCCTGACGCAGTTCACCCAGGTCGCCATGGCGACTCTCGGTGTTGCGCAGATCGCCGAGCTGAAAGAGTCCGGAGCCTTCGTCGAAGGTGCGATCACCTGTGGCCACTCGGTCGGCGAGTACAACGCGCTGGCTGCCTGCGCCGGTGTTCTCCCGCTCGAGGCAGTCCTCGAGGTCGTCTTCCAGCGCGGCGAGGCCATGCACCATCTCGTTCCGCGAGATGCCAAGGGCCGCAGCGACTACCAGATGGCGGCCATCCGGCCCAGCCAGTTCGGTCTGGCCGACGAGGACGTCATTCCTTTCGTCAACGAGATCGGTGAGCGCAGCGGCGAGTTCGTCGAGGTCGTGAACCTCAACCTGCTCGGTTCGCAGTACGCCATCGCCGGCACCGTGAAGGGTCTCGAAGCACTCGAGGCCGAGATCGA
Organism: Williamsia faeni; assembly: GCA_003202005.1. GTDB lineage: Bacteria > Actinomycetota > Actinomycetes > Mycobacteriales > Mycobacteriaceae > Williamsia > Williamsia faeni. The sequence goes on from QJJF01000002.1 coordinate 43,195, forward strand.
GATCCGCCGCGCGAAGACCGGTGGCAAGCGCTCGTTCATCGTCGTTCCCGGCATCGACGTGCCGTTCCACTCGACAGTGCTGCGCGCCGGTGTGCCGGACTTCCGGACCCGCTTGCAGGATCTGCTGCCCGAGCACATCGATCCCGACATCCTCGTCGGACGCTACGTGCCCAACCTGGTGCCGCGGATGTTCAACCTGGGCCGCGACTTCGTCCAGGAGATCGCGGACCTGGTTCCGTCGGATCCGCTGAACGAGGTTCTGGCCGACTGGGATTCGTGGAGCACCAAGCCCGGCGAGCTGACCCGCGTGATCCTGGTGGAGCTGCTGGCATGGCAGTTCGCCAGCCCGGTCCGGTGGATCGAGACCCAGGATCTGCTGTTCACCCCCGCCGAGCGCGGCGGAGTCGGCGTCGAACGCTTCATCGAGGTCGGCGTGAAGTCGGCACCGACACTGAGCGGCCTGGCCGGCAACACACTCAAGCTCGACGACTATCAGCAGGCCACCGTCCAGGTGCTCAACATCGAGCGCGACTCCGATGCGATCCTGTCCAAGGACTCCGCACCCGAGGTGGACGAGGACGACGACGTCACCGAGGCACCGGCGGACTCCGGTGCACCGGCCGAAGCTGCAGCGCCGGCCGCAGCCGCTCCGGCTCCTGTTGCCGCCCCGGCAGATTCAGGTCCGCGTCCGGACGACATCTCGTTCGGCCCGGCCGACGCCGTCAATTCGGTGATCGCACTGTGGACCAAGATCCGCGTCGATCAGATCGGATCGGCGGACACGATCGAGGCGCTGTGTGACGGTGTCTCCTCGCGTCGTAACCAGCTGCTCCTCGACATCGGCGGCGAACTCGGACTGGGTGCGATCGACGGTGCCGCAGAGGCGGAGATGCCGGCGCTGGCATCGACCGTGAACGCACTGGCCCGCGGCTACAAGCCACTGGGTTCGGTCCTCTCCGACGCGGTGGGCGATCAGATCCGTAAGGTCTTCGGCCCGGCGGGCAAGCGCTCGTCGTACATCGAAGACCGCGTCACCTCGGTGTGGCAGCTCGGCTCCGGCTGGGCGACGCACACCACGGTTGCGGTGGCACTCGGCAGCCGCGACGGCGTGAGCGTGCGCGGCGGCGATCTCGGTGACCTGATCTCGACGCCTCCGGCCAACGCCGAAGCCGTCGACGCACTGATCGACGCAGCGGTCGCCAAGGTCGGTGCCATCAAGGGCATCGCCGTGTCGAAGCCGGCCGTCGGTGGCGGTGGTGGCGGAGGCATGGTCGACGCTGCGGCACTGGGCGAGCTGACCGAACAGTTCACCGGGCGTAGCGGGGCCCTGGCCTCGGCTGCAAAGACCATCCTGGAGAAGCTCGGTCTGGCCGATGAGGTTTCGGCCGCCGAGCCCGTCGAGGACAACACCGCCGCGCTCGAACGTGTCAGCGCCGAACTGGGTTCGGACTGGCTGCGGGTCGTGACCCCGGCCTTCGACGAGCGCCGCGCGGTCCTGATCGACGATCGCTGGGCCACCTCCCGTGAGGATCTGGCGCGACTGTGGATCGAAGACGAGCACGTCCTCGACCAGGACTTCTACGACATCGCGGCACGTTTCGTCGGTGCCGGCGAGACGGTCTGCCACCAGGCCACCTGGTGGCAGGGCAAGGCATTGGCCAACGGCTACCAGGAGCATTCGCGCCTGTACGGCCAGATTGCCCATGCCGCACAGGATCCGAAGCCCGCGTCCTACTCGGATGACATCGCGGTCGTGACCGGCGCCAGCAAGGGTTCGATCGCCGCAGCGGTCGTCGAACAGCTGCTGGCCGACGGCGCAACCGTTGTCGCCACGACATCGCGTCTCGACGACAACCGGATGGCGTTCTTCAAGTCGCTGTACCGCCGCAGTGCCCGCGGAAACGCTGCACTCTGGGTGGTTCCGGCCAACCTGTCGTCGTACACCGACGTCGACGAGCTCGTCTCGTGGATCGGTAGCGAGCAGACCGAAAACCTCGGTGGCAAAACAGGTGTGGTGAAGCCGGCCCTCAAGCCGACGTTGCTGTTCCCGTTTGCCGCACCCCGCGTTGCCGGTGATCTCACCGATGCCGGTGGTCGCGCCGAGCTCGAGATGAAGGTGCTGCTGTGGTCGGTGGAGCGCTTGATCGCCGGACTCGGTGACATCGCTGCCGACCACCACCTGGCCGCACGCCTGCACGTGGTGCTGCCCGGTTCCCCGAACCGCGGAATGTTCGGTGGCGACGGTGCCTACGGCGAGTCCAAGGCTGCACTCGACGCGCTCGTGAAGCGTTGGGGCGCCGAGGATTCGTGGAACTCGAAGGTCACGCTGGCTCACGCTCTGATCGGCTGGGTCTCCGGAACTGGTCTGATGGGCCACAACGACGGACTCGTCGCGGCCGTGGAGGCCGCCGGTGTCAAGACGTGGTCGACACCCGAGATGGCCACCGAACTGCTCAAGGCCGTCACCCCCGCGGCACGACTGCAGGCACGCACCGAACCGTTGCAGCTCGACCTGACCGGTGGACTCGGCGATGCCAAGCTCGACATGAAGGCACTGGCTCAGGCACAGGCCGACGCGGCTGCCGCAACCGAGGACGACACCGAGGACGACGAGCCGACAGTGGCGGCTCTGCCGTCGCCGGCCCGCGCCCCCGAGTCGACCACCCCGGCATGGGGCAACATCGACGCCCGCCCCGAGGATCTCGTGGTGATCGTCGGCGCCGGAGAGCTCGGACCGTACGGCAGCAGCCGGACCCGCTTCGAGATGGAGGTCGCAGAAGAACTCTCGGCCGCCGGTGTGCTCGAGCTGGCCTGGAGCACCGGGCTCATCACCTGGGAGGCAACACCGAAGCCGGGTTGGTACGACGCCGAATCGGGTGATCCGGTGGCGGAAGCGGAGATCGCGGATCGCTACCACGACACCGTGGTCGAGCGCTGCGGCATCCGCCGGTACGTCGACGACGGCGACATGATCGACAACGCGTCGCCACTGCTCACCTCGGTGTTCCTGGACAACGACCTCACCTTCTCGGTGGCGTCGGAAGCCGAGGCACGGTCGTTCCTGTCCGCCGCACCCGACAAGACCAAGATCAAGGTCGACGCCGAGAGCGGCGAATGGCAGGTGACCCGCATGTCGGGCACCGAGATCCGCGTCCCGCGCAAGTTCAAGCTGAGCCGGACCGTGGGCGGTCAGATCCCCACCGGATTCGATCCCACTCGCTGGGGTGTCTCCGCGGACATGACCGAGTCCATCGACCGGGTTGCACTGTGGAACCTGATCGCCACCGTGGATGCCTTCCTGGCCTCCGGATTCGAGCCGTCGGAACTGATGCGCTGGGTCCACCCGGGTCTGGTCGCCAACACCCAGGGCACCGGCATGGGCGGCATGACGTCGATGCGGTCGCTGTACCTGGACACCTTCACCGGTGAGGCCAAGGCCAACGACATCCTGCAGGAAGCTCTCCCGAATGTGGTTGCGGCCCACGTGGTCCAGTCCTACATCGGTAGCTACGGCGCGATGATCCATCCGGTCGCCGCCTGTGCCACCGCCGCCGTTTCGGTGGAGGAGGGTGTCGACAAGATCAAGCTCGGCAAGGCGCTGTTCGCAGTCGCCGGTGGTTTCGATGACCTCGGTATCGAGGGCATCGTCGGATTCGGTGACATGTCGGCCACCGCGGAGTCCGGGAAGATGGCAGCGCAGGGCATCAACGAGCGCCGCTACTCCCGCGCCAACGACCGTCGTCGTGGCGGATTCGTGGAGTCCCAGGGTGGCGGCACGATCCTGCTCGCCCGCGGCGATGTCGCGGCCGAGATGGGCCTGCCGGTCCTCGGTGTTGTCGGTTGGGCACAGAGCTTCGGCGACGGTGTCCACACCTCGATCCCCGCTCCGGGCATCGGCGCACTGGGTGCGGCTCGCGGACAGAAGGATTCGGGCTTCGCCCGGTCGTTGCGCCAGCTGGGTGTGAGCCCGGACGACGTGGCACTGGTCTCGAAGCACGACACCTCGACCAAGGCCAACGATCCCAACGAGGCGAACCTGCACGAGCGTCTCGCCGCGGCGATCGGCCGCAGCGAAGGTGCACCGCTCTTCGTGGTGTCGCAGAAGTCGCTGACCGGACACGCCAAGGGTGGTGCGGCAGCCTTCCAGCTGATCGGCCTGTGCCAGATGTTGCGCGACGGCGTCATCCCGCCGAACCGCAGCCTGGACTGTGTCGATGAGGCCATGGAGGAGTACAAGCACCTCGTCTGGCCGACCAAGCCGCTGCACTTCGGCGACCGGTTCGCACTCAAGGCGGGTCTGCTGACCAGCCTCGGCTTCGGTCACGTCTCCGGACTGATCGCGGTTGTCCATCCGGAAGCCTTTGTCGCATCGCTTGATCCGGCTCAGCGTGAGCAGTACCGGACCGCGGCAGCGGAGCGTTCACGATTGGGACAGCAGCGTCTGCTCGAGTCGATGTTCGGTGGCAAGCCCGCCTACCAGCGGCCGCCGAACCGTCGCTTCGACGACAGTGCCTACGAGGGTGACCAGGAAGCGGCCATGCTGCTCGACCATGACGCTCGCTTGTCGGCCAACGGGCACTACGGCGCCGGCGTATGACGGCCGGCACGGAATGACGGTTATCGGAGTGGGGATCGACCTCGTGTCGGTCCCCGGCTTCGCCGAACAGCTGAAGCAGCCGGGTACCACATTCGCCGACCGGTTCACGGTGGGGGAGCGTCGTGACTCGGCGTCCGGTACCGGCGAAGACGCCCGGCACCTGGCCGCCCGGTGGGCGGCGAAGGAAGCCTTCATCAAGGCCTGGTCGGTGAGCCGCTTTGCACGGAAGCCGTTGTTGCCCTTGATCCGTCACGGCGACATCGAGGTTGTCACCGACACCTGGGGTCGGCCGGCGATCAGGCTGGCCGGTGAAATCTCCAGATTTCTGGAGGGCACCGTGGTGCACATCTCGCTGACCCACGACGGTGACATGGCGGCCGCCGTGGCCGTCATCGAGGATGTGCCGGCAGAGAACTGAATTACTTGGCTCGCGGAAGCCGCCGGATCACTCTGTGGTCTGGCGGCTTTCGGGATTCTCGAGCATCATGTACCGCCCGAGCATGAGTTTGAGTTCGGCCACGGTGTCGGGATGGTTGTGGCCTTCCTGCACCGAGAAGCTCAACAGCGAATACGCCGTGTGCACCAGCAACTCCGACATCAGCGCACGGCGATCGCGCTGCGGGGTCAACGGCGCGATGATGCGCGCCACCTGGGCGGCCAGAGCACGTTCATGGACTGTCGCGGTCGCCCGGGTAGCCGGCGTCGACTGAACGGCCAACCACACGGCGCGCCGGGACGGGTCGTCGTGCCAGAGCCTGGCGAGGTGATCGATGAACTTCTCGAGCAGCCGGGGCCAGTCCAGCGATGGGATCTCCGCGGCAAAGCTCGCCAGCTCGCTCTGGACGCCGGTCGCGTCTTCGCGGTCGAGCTCGCAGACCACCACGTACTTGTTCGCGAAATACTGGTAGAGGGTGCCGATCGGGACGTCGGCCCGGGCCGCGATGTGCTCGCAGGTCAGGGACTCGAAACCGACCTCGATCAGCAGCTCCCGCGCAGCGGCCAGCATCGCGTCGAAGCGCAGTTGGCTACGTTGCTGTGTCGGCCGCTTGCGGGGGACCAATGGTTCGGCACTGAGCAGCCTCGAAGCTCCGGACCGCGGAGCACTGGTCTTGAGCGCTCCGGTGGGCCCGGGTCCGGGACCGGACTGCCGTGAAACCATGGACGATGCCCGCCTCCGGTCAGACCGAGAGGTCGCGGCGCAGCTTGGCCACGTGGCCGGTGGCCCGCACATTGTATTGGGCGGCAGCGATTTTGCCGTCGGCGTCGACCAGGAATGTCGACCGGATGACACCGGTCACGGTCTTGCCGTACATCTTCTTCTCACCGAAGGCGCCCCATGCCGTCAGGACCGATTTATCGACATCGGAGAGCAGCGGGAACGTCAGGCTCTCGGCGTCGCGGAACTTCGCGAGCTTGGCCGGTTTGTCGGGGGAGATCCCGATGACGTCGATGCCCTCGGTGTTGAGCTCGGCAAGATTGTCACGGAAGTCGCAGGCCTGCTTGGTGCAGCCGGGTGTACTCGCGGCCGGATAGAAATAGACGATCACCGCTCGTCCGCGGTAGTCCGCGAGGGAGACGGTGTTCTCGTCGGCATCGGGCAGTGAGAATCCGGGGGCGTCGTCGCCCACCGCCAAACGTGTGTTGTCAGTCATCGAACCCAGGCTAGCCGAGTGAGCAATCAGTGTGGCGCAACACGTGCAACACGGTGGGTGAACTACCGTAGAGCGGAAGACCTGACCGGACCGATCCACGCCCCAGATTTCGGCGAGGACGGCACTGCACTGATGGAGGACCTGTGGCACGCGACACCCCCAACACCCCCAAGCCGCCCAGCATCGACAGCATCGAACGCGATATCGAGCGGGCTCGCGACGAACTGGCGGGGACTCTCGACGCGCTTGCCACCCGCACCAGTCCGCAGCGGTTGGCCGATGACGCCAAGGCGACCGTCATCGCCACGGTCAGCAAGCCGGCGGTTGCCGGAACGCTGATCGCGGTCGGCGTGGTCGTGATTGCCGTCGTCATCAAGAAGATTGTGAGCTGACGACGTCTTCGTCACCGTCCACCGCCGACCGCGTGGCCGTGTTACTTCAGGTCGTCGCGTAAGAACTTGATCCAACCCGGCACGATCACGATCAAGCACCACCCAAGGGTCCCGATCGCGGCCAGGGTCCATCCATGGACTGTCTCGCCATTACCGGTCAGGTGGTTGCTGAGGTCGTTGGAGAACTGGGTGACGGTGTACTCGGCGGCGTGCGGGGCGAGGGAGACGACGCCGGAGATCACGAAGGTGAACGCCAGTGCGACGGTGATACCGCCGCCCATCGAACGCAGTAGCAATCCGAAACCGAAGCCGATCAAGGCGAATGCGACCGACACCGGGATTGTGCCGAACAATGTGCGCACCAGATGCGCCTTGTCGATGTCGACGTCATTCTCGATCGCGGCGAAATGGATGAGCCCGCCGAGGGTGGCTACCGATACGACGAGCAGGATGAGCGCAGCCACTATCAGCACCACCAGCTTTGCGGTGAGGACCCGCGTACGCCTCGATTCGGCGGTCAGCGTGCGCTGGAGAGTGCCGGAGCTGAACTCGAGGGTGGCGATCCAGACACCGAGGACCATGAGGGCGATCTGGTTCAGCGAATCGAGGACCGTAGAGGGGACCTCGGTGTAGGTCGAGCTGCTGTCCGGCCGGAACGCGATGAGCGCGAAGCCGGCGATGACTGCTGCCGCGAGAACCGCCACCGCGGTCCAACGAGGCAACGGAAGATAGCGCAACTTGGCGATCTCGGCCCTCATCGGCCCGCCTCCTGGGTGAGTTCGAGGAACGCGTCCTCCAGTGTCGCGCGATGGGATTCCAAGGCGCGTAGGTAGATTCCGGCGTCGGCGAGCAGATGCGAGATGGCGGACGGGTCAGGCAATGTCTGTGTCGTCTCGATGACCCCGCCGGACACTGTGATCTCTCCGAGGGCCAGAGGGGACAGCACCCGCAGGGCCAACTCGACTTCGTGGGGCGCAACTTCGACCCGGTGCCCGAAGGCCGACGACGCCGCAGCGAGGATGTCTTCGAGGCTGCCCTGTGTGACGAGTTCCCCTTCTCGCAGGACAACGACGTAGTCGCACATGTGCTCGACCTCGGCGAGGCGATGCGTGCACACCAGGGCGGTCGCGCCGCGTTGGGGCAGGGCGGTGACCAGCTTGCGGATGTCGACGGCACCCGCGGGGTCCATGCCGTTGGTCGGTTCGTCGAGTATCACAATGTTGGGTTCGCCGATCATGGCCAGCGCCAGGCCGATCCGCTGGCGCATACCGAGGGAGAATTTGCCCACGTCGTCGCCGCCGCGACCCTCGAGGCCGACGTGCGCGATGAGGCTGTCGATCTCGTGACGGCCGATCTTTTGACCGATTGCCGCCGCTCTGATCGCGAGGTTGTCCCGCGGAGAGACGTTCTTGTACAGCGGCGGCGCCTCGAGAATCGAGCCGACCTTCTTCAGCTCCTTCCCGTAGGCCGAGGTTCCCGGCTCGTGTCCCATGATCCTGACCGTTCCCGCGGTGGGACGCTGGAGACCGAGCAGGATCCGCATCGCGGTCGTCTTTCCGGCCCCGTTGGGGCCGAGCAGGCCGACGATCGAGCCGGCCGGAACGCTGAAGTTGAGTCCGTTGAGAACGGTACGGCTGCCGTACTTCTTGACTGTCCCTTCGAACTCGATCGGATGAGCGCCACCGGATCCACCGGGCGGCGAGGCGAGAGCATGGGACACAGTCATCTCCTAGGAGTCGGAATGTCCACATCTTAAGATCTCGAAACCCGGCAAACTGACCCGACATACCCGAACGAATCGCGACACGCCGGATCGACTTTGGGAGGGTAGGAATCACCTCGTGCGTGATCGCGGGGTGTGACATCAGGTGGATCATTCGGCCGAATGTCATTCGGACAAGAGAAAACCCCCAGTCGCCCGGGGGTTTTACTTTGCTGTGCGCCATCAGGGACTCGAACCCCGAACCCGCTGATTAAGAGTCAGCTGCTCTGCCAATTGAGCTAATGGCGCATGTTCTTCAGTTGTTTTTGACTTGTTCTTGCGAGACAGAACGCTATCAGGCCGACCCGCAGAAATAAAAATCGCCTGGTCGCCCGGGTTGAAACAGCGGAAACCCCTGGTTCGCAGGGTGCTTCGTGTAAGGGGCGTCACAGTGCCGCCGGGTTTTCGTTTCCATGGATGTCGTCTCCACCCCGTAGACTGCGGATAGTTAGTTTCTTGCCCGCGTTGTCGGGCCTTAGGCAGATCTTGGGAGTGTGATGGGGTTCCGGCAGGCCTCTGTGACCCGGAGGGCGAAAACGCCCACGGTTCTGTTGATTTTGTTGCTGACACTCGCGGGTGTCACTTCGGCGTGCTCTTCTGCTGAACCCAAGCCGCCGAAGTACAGCGACCAGGTGGTGAGCACCACACCCTTCGACGATCTGCTGCAGCCTGCCGTCGAGGTCACCGGATTCGCGAACCAGCCGGTCATCGATGGAGACGTCGGTTTCGCGCCGGGCGCGCCGGTTCGGGTGGTCGCCAGCGATGGCCGTCTGACCAACGTTGAAATCACCAACGAGGCCGGAACCGCTGTGCCGGGTGTCATGTCCGACGACCAGAAGACCTGGACGGTTCCCGCCGGATCGTTCGGGTACAACAAGCAGTACACCCTGGTGGCCGACGCCAAGGGCATCGGCGGCACGACCCAGTCGAGCCGCACGTTCACCACCAGCTCACCGAACAACCTGACCCAGGCCTACCTGCTGCCGGACGAGGGCTCGACCGTCGGTGTCGGGATGCCCGTGTCGATCCGATTCGACGAGTCGATTCCGAACCGCAAGGCTGCCCAGGACGCGATCACCATCAAGACCGATCCGCCGACCGAGGGTGCGTTCTACTGGCTCAGTGACACCGAACTGCGCTGGCGGCCCGAGAACTACTGGAAGCCCGGTACGAAGGTCGACGTCGAGGTCAACACCTACGGAATCGACCTGGGGGACGGCCTGTTCGGTCAGGAGAACCTCAAGACGAACTTCACGATCGGCCGTGAACTGATCGCCGTTGCCGACGACAACACGAAGATGATCACCATCAGTGAGAACGGCAACGTCATCAAGACCATGCCGACGTCGATGGGCAAGGATTCGACCCCGACCAACAACGGCACCTACATCATCGGCGACCGTCTCGATCGGATCGTGATGGACTCGTCGACCTACGGTGTCCCCGTGAACTCGCCGGCCGGATACAAGCTCGACGTCGACAACGCGACCCAGATGTCATGGAGCGGTATCTACATCCACTCCGCGCCGTGGTCGGTGTACGCGCAGGGCTCCGAGAACACAAGCCATGGATGCTTGAACGTCAGCCCGGAGAACGCACTCTGGTGGGTGCAGAACTCACTCCGCGGCGACATCGTCACCGTCAAGAACACCATCGGTGACGAGCTGCCGGGTACCGACGGCCTCGGTGACTGGAACATCCCCTGGGAGACGTGGAAGGCCGGCAACGCCTGATCTGGGCCGAACCCCGACCCGCGTGATTCGTAGGCTGCGCCGGGTGGTGATCGTCGAGAGACGGTTATCACCCGGCGTTTGTCGTATGTGGGGCTCCGGGCGCGACGCTGGGCGTTCAGGACGGGTCAACGCATCCTGGGCGTCGTCGACGTCGGAGGGGAGCGCCTGAGAGGCGCTGAGACCAATGCTGTTGTCGCGGTGGGTCAACCGGCCCGCGGTTGCAGATACAAAAATGGCCTACCACGCCGGTAGGCGTGATAGACCATCTTCGTTGGGTGGACGACGGGACTCGAACCCGCGACAGCCAGAATCACAATCTGGTGCTCTACCAACTGAACTACGCCCACCATCGGTATCCGCTCTGCGGACCGGAACTAACTTTAGCGGTATGCCGGGCAGAAACTCCAATCGGGCTTTGACCTGCGGCTTATCAAGCCGGACCGAGTGTTTTGGTCACTTCTTCGATGGCTGAGGCGTCGGGGCCCGGCGGTGCCACGAATGCCGTTTCGCGGTAGTACTTGAGTTCGCGGATGGATTCGCGGATGTCGGCCAGGGCGCGGTGGGCGAGGCCCTTCTGCGGCTGACCGAAGTAGATCTTCGGGTACCAGCGCCGGCACAGTTCCTTGATCGAGCTGACGTCGACCATGCGGTAGTGCAGGTAGCCGTCCAGCTTCGGCATATCGCGTGCGATGAATCCGCGGTCCGTGGCGATCGAGTTACCGGCCAGGGGAGCGGCGCCGGCCGAACCGATCTCCGCCCGCAGGTACTCCAGCACCATCTTCTCGGCCTCGTCGAGAGTGACCGTGGAGCGTCGCACCTCCTCGGTCAGGCCTGATGCGGCATGCATCTTCTTGACGACGTCGGGCATCGCGGCCAGGGCGTCGTCGTCGGCATGGATGACAACGTCTACGCCGTCGCCCAAGATGTTCAGTTCGCTGTCGGTGACCAACGCTGCGATTTCGATGAGTTTGTCGCTGCCCAATTGCAGGCCGGTCATCTCGCAGTCGATCCACACAAGTTTGTCTTGCACCACTTCACCTTAGTTCAGCGATACTCTGCGCCCGCAGGCCAGACCGGCACGGACATCGAGGGCATCGGCGGTCTCGATCCGGCCGGTACGGTTTTCGAACATGCAGCTCGACGATCAGTCGCCGAACTTTCGGTAGAACGTGCCGACGATGGGGGCGGTGAACTTGCGTGGGATGTAACCGCCCCCAACTGACATCGCCTTCGACAACATGCCCGGCACAACGCGCATTTTGTTGCGTTCTAACGCATCCAGACTCAGCTTCGCCACGTACTCGCTCGAGTTCCAGAGGAAGTCCGGGACCACTCGGTCGACGGTGCTGGCTTCTTCCGGCGACGGGGTATGCGTGCGGACGGGCCCCGGTGCCAGCAACGTCACGTGGACACCCTGGCCGGAGACCTCGCCGCGCAGGGACTCGGAGAAGGTGTTCACGAACGCCTTCGATGCGGCATATGTCGCGTTGTGAGGAATCGGCATGTTGCCCGCGGCCGACCCGACCATGAGGATGCCGCCCGAACCCCGCTCGACCATCCGGGGCAGGACCGCCAACGTGAGGTCATGCACGGCAACGGTATTCAGCCGCACCTGGGCCCGCTCATACTCCGCGTCGAGCTCCACCAGTGCACCGAAGGTCGCGATTCCGGCGTTGTTGCACAGAATGGAGATCTCGCGGCCTGCCAACTGTTCGCACAGTGTCGCGGTCGCGGCGGAATCGGAGAGGTCTGTCGCCATCACCTCGACCTCGACGCCGAACTCCTGCGCGAGTTCGGTCGCCGTGGCCTGCAAGATCCCTTCACGGCGCGCCACCAGGATCAGGGAGTGGCCACGGCGGCCCAACTCGGTGGCGAGCGCCGCGCCGATTCCGGAGGAGGCTCCGGTGACCACTGCCCGGGCGGACGATGACGGCTCAGGAATACCCATGGCCCAGATCGTAACCGTCCACGCAAGCACCACCGGCCCCGAAAGCCAGGGCAGACGCCGCGTGAGATCAGACGATACTCGCGGCGACCTCGGTGCCCTGACGGATCGCGCGCTTTGCGTCGAGTTCGGCGGCCACGTCGGCACCACCGATCACGTGGGTGTTGACGCCGCCCACGGTCAACGGATCGATCAGATCGCGGACCGATTCCTGTCCGGCGCACACCACGATGGTGTCGACGTCGAGGATGCGCGTGATGCGCTCGCCACCCTCTTCCTTCGGATCGAAACTCAGGTGCAGTCCGGCGTCATCGACCTTGTCGTAGGTGGCGCCCGAAATCTGTTCCACGCCCTTCATTTTGACGGTGGCGCGGTGCACCCACCCGGAGGTCTTCCCAAGTGTCTTGCCCTGGCGTCCGGGCTTGCGCTGGACGAGGTAGACCTTGCGGGTGGCCGGCGTGGGCCGCGGCCTGCCGACGAATCCGGGAACGGTGAGGTCGTCGGTGATACCCCACTCCTCATTCCATTCCTTGATGTTGAGGGCGGGGGAGTCGTCGACGGTCAGGAATTCGCTGACATCGAATCCGATTCCGCCGGCACCGATCACCGCAACGGTCTTGCCGATCTCGCCGCGACCGAGGACGGCATCGGCGTACGACAACACCTTCGGATGGTCGATTCCCGGGATGTTCGGCATCCGGGGCGTGACACCGGTCGCGACGACAACGTCGTCGAACTTCTGCTCGATGAGTTCGTCGGCGGTGATCCGGGTGTTGAGGTGGACCTGCACGCGGGTGACTTCGAGTTGCCGCTTGTAGTAGCGGATGGTCTCGGAGAACTCCTCCTTGCCGGGAATTCGGGCGGCGATCGAGAACTGGCCTCCGATCTGCTCGCCGGCCTCGAAGAGATGCACGGTGTGTCCACGCTGCGCGGCGGCGACAGCGGCAGAGAGCCCGGCCGGGCCGGCACCGACAACCGCGACGCGCTTGGCCTTACGCGTGGGGCCCAGGGTCAGGGTCGTCTCGCGCCCGGCGCGCGGGTTCAGCAGGCAGGACACCTTCTTGCCGACAAACGCGTGGTCGAGGCAGGCCTGGTTGCAGGCAATGCAGGTGTTGATCTCGTCGCCGCGGCCCGCCCGGGCCTTGTTGGCGAACTCGGGATCTGCCAACAAGGGTCGTGCCATCGAGATGGCGTCGACCCGGCCACCCTCGAGGATCTCCTCGCCGAGTTCCGGGGTGTTGATCCGGTTCGACGCGATCAGCGGGATCGACACCTCTTCGCGCAAACGCTCGGTGTAGGTGACGAACGCTCCACGCGGAACCGACGTGACGATCGTGGGGACCTGTGCTTCGTGCCAACCGATGTCGGTATTGATCGCGTCGACGCCGGCGGCCTCGAGTTTGCGTGCCAGCGAAGCGATTTCGTCCCACGTCTGGCCATCCTTGACCAGGTCGGCGATCGACTGACGCATGATCACCATGAAGTCGGGGCCCGTCTTCTTGCGGATCTCCTTCGCGATCTCGACAACGATCCGCTGACGATTCTCGGTATTGCCTCCCCACTTGTCGGTGCGGTTGTTGGTGCGTTTGCACAGGAATGTGTTGAGGAGGTAGCCCTCACCACCCATGATCTCGATGCCGTCGTAACCCGCATCCTTGGCGAGTTTTGCGCAGCGACCGTATGACCAGATCGCATGCCTGATGAGCGCATCGTTCATCTTGATCGGCTGGAACGGGTGGACGGGCGACTTTTCCCAGCTGACACTGAATTTGAGCGGGGTGTAGCCATAACGGCCGGCATAGAGGACCTGCATGGCGATCTTGCCGCCTTCTCTGTGCACGGCGGAGGTGAGTCGTCGGTGCCGGATGACGTCGATCTTGTTGGTGAGTTTGCTACCGAACGGCAAGAGGAGCCCGGCGCGGGTGGGCGCTATACCGCCTGTGATGATCAGGCCGGCGCCGCCACGGGCGCGTTCCGCGTAGTACGCGGCCAGCTTATCGGTGTCCCAGATACGGTCTTCGAGACCGGTGTGCATCGATCCCATGATGATGCGGTTTCTGAGGACGGTCTTGTTGATCGTCAACGGCTCGAACAACTTTGGGTACGGATTGGTCATGGAGAACCTCTCTGGTCACGGGGGCTGGCCGTGTGGTCAGTGTTGGATGATGTATCGACGACGCCCTCGAGTGCGGCGATCACTTCGTCGCACCAGTCGATGAAGCCGACTTCGATGCGCACGCCACCACGCAGCACGAGGTGTTGTTTGAGTTTGCGCAGGTTGAGTGCGCTGGGGTCTGGGAAATCGTGCTTTTCGAACTCTTGGTAGAGGCGGAGGCGTTCCTCGTGCACAGCGCGTTGCCTGCGCAGTTCGCCGATCAGTTGGGGCAGATCGGCGGCCTCGGCGGCCCTGATCTTGACACCCAGTTCGTCGCGAAGTTGCTGGGGTTCGGTGGGTGTACCAACCCAATCACGTAGTGCGGTACGCCCTTTCGCGGACAACGTGTAGACCTTCTTGTCAGGCCGGCCGTCCTGTGCCACGGACTCGAAGCTGACCAGCCCATCGGAGTGAAGCTTTTTGAGCGTCCGATAGATCTGCTGGTGGGTGGCCGACCAGAAATGACCGATTGACCGCGAGAACTGCTGGCCGATCTCATAGCCGGTTCCCGGTCGCTCGGCGAGCGAGGTCATGATCGCGTGTTCGAGTGCCACCTGTGCACCATACCCATGCAACTCAGCGCTATGCAATAGCGTTCATATACTCAAAAGTGCATATGCCTGACCTGGGTAGTTTGACAATTTATGCCGCCATCAACTCGTTGAGGCGCGATTCGATCCGGCTGTGGAGTGGCGGCCGGTGATGGGGAAGCGGGGATCCGGGATGGGAGAGCGGCGGCGCGGTGGAGGTGTGCCGGTGGCCGGTAGGTGTGGTCAGGTGCACTGAGTGGCGGCCGGTCGGTGAGGGCTGAGTTGCCGAATGCCAACCCGGTGCCTGTTTGGCGTAGTTGCATTCCTCGCACAGTCCCTGGCCGTTGTCGGCATTCGTGGATCCGCCCTGGGCATGTGGTGTCACATGGTCGGCATGGCGCACCGGAGCGTCACAGTAAGGGGTGCGGCACATCTGATCGCGAAGGCGGATCAGCAATGCCAGGGCTTTGGGGAATGCTCGCGCGACCGATTCCATCGCGACCAGGGCACCGGTCGCAGGTTTGGTGAACAACCGTCTGATCGCGAGCTTCGTGTCGCGTCCGGCAGCAGTGGCGACCAGTTGCCTGGCAATCCCGGCCGGAATGGGACCGTAACCGTCGACATGGGCGGCGTCGTCCGAATTACCCAGTAGCGCAGTGTCGGACATGACGAGGTTGACCGTGATCGGAGCTCCCTCGGCTGCGGCTCGGCCGGTCACCCGCTCGAACAACACGTCGGCCATGATCTGATCCCGCGACCGGTTGTCGCCGGTGCTGGTGTGTAGGTCGGCCGCTTTGCGTAGTGCTGCGATCACCCCGACGCCCTGTGCGACCGGAAGCAGGGCTGTCACGTTCGCCATACAGTCGGGCGCGGGGCGCGACGTCACCCTCCGATCTTTGGCCGCCTTGCCGGCACGCGCCACCACTGCGTGCGGATCACGCTGATAGGCAAGCGCTTTCGTGCGAGCTGTGAGTGCTTTGTCTCCAACGCCATCGAGTGATGCCGGATTGGCGCAGAGTTCGGTGTCGATCGCGATCCGATCCTCGACGGCGAGGTAGGCGGTCTCGCGAACGAGGATGGTCGCACGCCACTCCGAGAGGCGGCCTGATTCGAGTGCCGCCATCGTGTGCGGCATCTCATCGACCACCGCCCGGGCGAAACCGAGGTAGCGGCCACCTCGGTGAGGCGACACACGTCGGGCCAATCCGACCTCGGAGGCGACGCCCGCACCCAATCTCTTCTCGGGCACACCCTGTTCACGATGTTCCTGGCGGCGCTTGGTCGAAAGGTTCATCGTCGCCCGCGCCTGGGCGGCGGCGCAGGCAGCTTTGAGATCTTCGAGTGCGGTGATCTGGTCCACCGAATCAACCACACTGACATCGAACTCGATATGCCGCAAGCGATCTCGCAGGTTGGCAATATCTTCTGTTTGCGACATGTGGTCCCCCCGGACGTCGTGATCGAAGCAGTGTTTGAAGCTTAGATCCGGGGTCCGACAAGGTGGGGTCAGGTGGTCGCGTGATTGTGTTCGATGATGCGGATCTGGCCGGTTTTCTCACACGTTGCGTAGCCGTGCCGTTTGGCGAAGAGCTCCCACGATGGTTTCTCGGGGTCGCTGGGCAGGTCGATCGCACTGCCGTCGCCGAACTCGATGTGAAGGTCACCGTCGTCGTTGCACTCGACCACGTCGCCTCGCGTGCCGAGCATCGCGAACAGCGGTCGCTGCTCGGCGATCACGTTGGCCGGATCGATGTTGTCGTGCTCGATCCCGCGTCCGCCTATCGGGGGTGAGGTCAGCGCGAACGGAGTCCACAGGACCAACTCGCAGTGGTTGCTGAAGAAGAACGTCAGATTGTCTTCGAACGTGAGTCGTTCGACGATGTGACCTTGAATCCACAGTTGCATCGTGAGCCTCCGTGTGTCGGACGTCACATTCGACGGTAACACCCCGTCGGACGTCGACCTAGAGGTGCGACCCAGAGTCAGGCATTGATCAGAAATCGAGAAGCGCGGATGGTGACGCTGCGGATAACGTCACCGACAGGACATCAACTCTCGCGATGTCCCCGTTTGACCGGGAGGTCGGAAGTCATGAAAACGATGACGTGTAAGCAACTGGGCGGACCATGTGACCTCGAACTCCGCGGCGAAAAGGCCGACGAGGTGATCCAGGCACAAGATCGCCACCTGAAAGAGGCGGTCGCAAACGGTGACGCAACCCATGAAAGTGCACTCAAGGACATGCAAGGCCGGTGGAAGAAGCCGATATCCGGTCTTGGCTGGTACCGGGCCACCAAGAAGGCCTTCAAGGAGCTTCCTGAAGACTGACCGACCCCCGGTGTGCGGGGTCTTGTCAGCAGGTGAATGTGTGGTGCGCCTGCGTCGATCTCTTTTAAACACAATAGGCGCACAGCTGCCGGAGGCGGCCAAGGATGTGATGGTGCCCCCGGCAGGACTCGAACCTGCTACCTGCGGATTAGAAGGCCGCTGCTCTATCCTGATGAGCTACGGAGGCTTACCGAAGACCGGCGCAGGTGAGTATAACGGCCCGGGCGAAAGCATGCGGACGCGAGTCACATCGGGCCGGTGCCTACCCTGAGGGGGTGAGTACACCCAGTCCCGATTCGATCGATATCCGGCGCAGTGCCGCGGCAAGCATTGGCTGGGTGTTGGCCTGGGTGGCAGCTGGGGTTGCGGTGGCGGTCACCGCGATCTCGGCCGGCACCGCGCTGGATCTCGCCGGTGTCGGAGATCCTGGGACGCTGACGCGGTATGGGTTGCCCACCGTGCAGACGATCGGTGAGATCGGCGCGGTGATCGCCGTCGGCGGCGCGTTGTTCGCGGCCTTTTTTGTTCCCCCGCAGTCGGATGGCGTGCTCGATGTCGGCGGCTACCGCGCGATCAAGACCGCATCGGTCGGAGCTCTGGTCTGGGCCGTTGCGGCGCTGCTGATGATTCCGCTGACGATTTCGGACGCATCAGGGTATCCGCTGTCGGAGACGCTGAGTCCCAATCGGCTGATCACCGCATTTGATCAGGTCGCCGACGCCCGGTCCTGGCTGTGGACCGCGATCTTTGCCCTGATCTGCGCGATCGTGGCACGCATCGCATTGCGCTGGACCTGGGCTCTGATCGTGCTGCCGCTGTCGATTCTGACGTTGATGCCGATTGCACTGGCGGGACACTCGTCGACCGGTGGAAGTCACGACGTCGCGACCAACAGCCTGATCCTGCATCTCGTGGGAGCCTGCCTGTGGATGGGTGGATTGTTCGCAGTCCTGATCTACGCCCGGGGTGGCGGCCGCTACACGCTCCTGGCGATCACCCGTTACTCCCGGGTCGCGTTCTGGACGTTCCTCGTCGTCGGGGCCAGCGGCGTGATCAATGCCCTGATCCGCGTGCACATCGATCAGCTGTTCACCGAGACGTACGGACAGCTGGTGCTGGTGAAGACAGCTGCCCTGGTGGTGCTCGGTGGGTTCGGTGCATGGCACCGAAAGGCGACCATCCCGGCGATCGAGAAGGACGACAACCGTCGCCCGTTGATCCGCTTTGCCACGGTTGAGCTCCTGGTGTTCGCGGCGACATTCGGGGTCGCCGTGGGTCTGTCCCGGACCCCACCTCCGGCGAACGTCAATCCGTCGAACATGCCGGCGTCCGAACTGCTTCTGGGTTACCGGATCGATCACGAACCCACCTTCGGCCGGATCTTCCTGGACTGGCGGTTCGACCTGCTGTTCGGGACGCTCGCGATCGCCATGGCCGTCGTTTACCTGCGCGGTGTGATCCGCCTGCGCCGTCGCGGGGATGCGTGGCCGATCGGCCGGACGATCGCCTGGATCCTGGGCTGCGCGGCACTGCTGTTCGCCACGTCCTCCGGCCTGGGTAGATATGCGCCGGCGATGTTCAGCCTGCACATGATCGCGCACATGATGTTGGCGATGCTGGTGCCGGTCCTGCTGGTGCTCGGTGGACCCATGACATTGGCTCTGAGGGCACTGAAACCGGCCGGCAAGACGGCTCCACCCGGACCGCGCGAATGGATTCTTGCCATCCTGCACAGTCCGTTCTCGCGGTTCATCACCCATCCGCTGATCGCGTCAGTGCTGTTCGTCGGCAGCTATTACGTGTTGTACCTGGGCGGGTTGTTCGAAACACTGGTCGACTACCACGCCGCGCACGTGGCGATGAACTTCCACTTCATCATCACCGGCTACCTCTTCTATTGGCTGGTCATCGGGATCGATCCGGCGCCGCGAACACTGTCACCGGTGGTCAAACTCGCAATGGTGTTCGCCTCGTTGCCGTTCCATGCCTTCTTCGGCGTCGCGTTGATGAGCACCGACAACGTCATTGCACGCAGCTATTACCAGAGCCTGATGCTGCCGTGGGCCCCGGACCTGATGAGTGATCAACGACTCGGCGGCGGTATCGCGTGGGCGGCCGGCGAGGTCCCACTCGTCGTGGTGATGCTGGCGCTGCTCGTGCAATGGAGTCGACAGGACCTCCGGCAGGCGCGCCAGTACGATCGCCGCGCCGATCGTGACGAGGATGCCGAGTTGGCCAGCTACAACGCGATGCTGAAGCAGATGTCCGGTGTTTCCGAGCCCGAACCGGCTGTCGCATCGGGCCCGGCGGCAGACGCGGCGGCGCCGGATGAATCCGCGGAACCGGACTCGAGTGAACCGACACCGGGTACTAGATCCTGATCTGAGTGCGACGTTTGTCCACAGTGTTCGATTGCATCCCCAGTTCACCTCCCGGCGTCGGCTGATGGTCGGTACCCCGGGCCATGCTGGTCTCACACCGGAGAACCAGGTGGCGCCGCGAGCGTTCGAAATCATCAGGGGGAGAACCATGTACGAGACCTATACAACTGTCATCGGGACCGTGATCTCGGATCCGCGCCGACGGCACACGACGGCCGGTGAAGAGGTGTTGTCGTTCCGGATGGCGTGCAATTCCCGCCGGCTCGACAAGCGCTCGGGGGAGTGGGCCGACGGACCTTCGCTCTACCTGACCGTCAGTTGCTGGCGCCGACTCATCGATGGTGCCGCGCCGGTGGTGGCCAAGGGGCGGCCGGTGATCGCACACGGGCAGATCAAGACCAATGAGTACATCAGCGAATCCGGTGAACGACGTGCCGACCTGGAGATGACGGCGTCCGTGATCGGGATGGACCTGAGCCGATGCACCGTCAGCTTCGAGGGCATGATGCCTCGGGTCACAACCACGTCGACGGTGCCCGGCACTTCCGATGGGCAGGCCGGTCAGGACAGCGCCGCCGCTGCCTGAGCTACCTCGAGGCCCATCCTCTTCACGTCGATCAAGCATCCGTAACGCGGGGGCGGAAAATGTCACGTGTGGATTGGATAGGGTTGAGGGGTGCATTGGCTGGATTGCCTCGGTGCGCGTCGCGAGTGATGCCTGGCGACGTGTCATCGGCCCGAGGTGACCGGCGTTCAGTGAAGGGCAGAACGCGCGCGACCAGTCAGCCCGACACCCCTTACGAGCAGGTAGAGAGGCCCTAACGTGGCAGAGTTTATTTACACCATGAAAAAGGTGCGAAAAGCACACGGCGACAAGGTGATTCTGGATGACGTCACAATGTCGTTCTATCCGGGGGCGAAGATCGGTGTGGTCGGCCCCAACGGTGCCGGTAAGTCGTCGATCCTGAAGATCATGGCCGGCATCGATCAGCCGTCCAACGGTGAGGCATTCCTGGATCCGGCGGCGTCGGTCGGCATCCTCATGCAGGAGCCCAAGCTCAACGAAGAAAAGACGGTTCGGCAGAACGTCGAAGAGGGCATGGGCCTGATCAAGGAGCAGCTCGACCGCTACAACGAAATCGCCGAACTGATGGCGACGGACTACTCGGACGAGCTCATGGAAGAAATGGGCCAGCTGCAGGAAGCCCTCGACCACGGCGATGCCTGGGACCTGGACTCGCAGCTCGAACAGGCGATGGACGCGCTCCGTTGCCCGCCGGCCGACGAACCCGTCACCCACCTCTCCGGTGGTGAGCGTCGTCGCGTCGCGCTGTGCAAGCTGCTGCTGCAGAAGCCCGACCTGCTGCTTCTCGACGAGCCCACCAACCACCTCGACGCCGAGAGCGTGCTGTGGCTGGAGCAGTACCTGGCCGCGTACCACGGCGCCGTACTCGCCGTGACCCACGACCGGTACTTCCTCGATCACGTCGCGCAGTGGATCTGTGAGGTCGACCGCGGAAAGCTGCATCCGTACGAGGGCAACTACTCGACTTACCTGGAGAAGAAGGCCGCGCGCCTGGAAGTTCAGGGAAAAAAGGATCAGAAGCTGCAAAAGCGCCTCAAAGAGGAACTGGCGTGGGTTCGGTCCGGCTCCAAGGCCCGCCAGACCAAGAGCAAGGCGCGCCTCGGCCGGTACGAAGAGATGGCCGCCGAAGCCGACAAGATGCGCAAACTCGACTTCGAAGAGATCCAGATCCCGACGCCGCCGCGACTCGGCGACATCGTGGTCAACGTCAAGAACCTGGACAAGGGCTTCGGCGGGCGCGTCCTGATCAAGGACCTGTCGTTCACGCTGCCGCGTAACGGCATCGTCGGGGTCATCGGCCCCAACGGTGTCGGTAAGACCACGCTGTTCAAGACCATCGTCGGGCTCGAAGATCCCGATTCGGGTGACGTCAAGGTCGGCGACACGGTCAAGCTCAGTTACGTCGACCAGAACCGCGCCAACATCGACCCCAAGAAGAACGTCTGGGAAGTTGTCTCCGACGGACTCGACTTCATCGAGGTCGGCCAGAACGAGATGCCGTCGCGCGCCTACGTCAGTGCGTTCGGCTTCAAGGGGCCCGATCAGCAGAAGAAGGCAGAGGTGCTCTCCGGTGGTGAGCGCAACCGTCTGAACCTGGCACTGACCCTCAAAGAGGGTGGCAACCTCATCCTGCTCGATGAGCCGACCAACGACCTCGACGTCGAGACGCTCAGCTCGCTGGAGAACGCGCTCGACCAGTTCCCCGGCTGTGCAGTGGTCATCTCGCACGACCGTTGGTTCCTCGACCGCACCTGTACCCACATCCTCGCGTGGGAAGGCAACGTCGCCGAGGGCCAGTGGTTCTGGTTCGAGGGCAACTTCGAGGCATACGAGGCCAACAAGATCGAGCGCCTCGGCGCCGAAGCCGCGCGTCCGCATTCTGTGACACACCGAAAGCTGACTCGCGATTAGCAATTCGTAGGTCGCTGCCGAACACTACATTTGATGGAAGACCCCTCGGAGAGACCGCGGGAGACCGATCAACTGGAGCGTGACGGCAATGACCGGATCGACACAGTCTGATCTGGCTGATTCCTTGTCCGGGAATCTGCCAGCCTCTGTGAAAGCCCTGCTGGCGCAAGCAATCAGCGGGTACTTCCACGGACCGGGCACCCGTCGGCAGAAGTCTTGGGAAGAGCTGGGGTCGTCACAACGATCCCAGCTCTTCCGGCATCTGGGGCTGGGGCACATCAGGACTCCGGGCACAACGGTGATCGACATCGACCACGACGGCGGGTCGGTGCTGATCGCGATGGTCGCCGACGACATGCCGCTGCTGGTCGAGTCCGTGGTGGCGGGCATCGAGGCGACCGATCTGATGGTCGTCCGCATCGATCACCCGATTCTGCCGGTTGTCCGTGACGCCGACGGCGTGCTCCTGGGAGTGGACGGCCCCGACGCATCGGACGACGAGACCGGCCACGGCCGGATCACCGAGTCGTGGATCTATGTCGAGGCGACACCGACCGCATCGGCGATCGACCTCGGACGAGTCCGGGCAGAGCTCGACACCGTGGTCGGCCGAATCCGCGACGTCCATCGCGATCGGGCCGCGATGATCGGTCTGATCGCGAGCCTTGCCGACATCTTCGGTTCCTATACGACGGCGGACGTGCCGGACGGTATCGACCGCACGACGGCATCAGATCATGCGCAGATGCTCGGCTGGTTCGCCGAGCAACATTTCTCACCTTTCGGTTACGTGCACTGTGTGACGACAGACGGCGACCGCACCGCCGAATCCGATACGGGTCTGGGTATCTGGCGGGGTGAGAACGCCGCGCACAGAACTGCCCCCGGCAACGGCCCGGTCAGCGTTCAGCAGCTCTATCTCCCGACGCGTATCCAGCGGTCGAACTTTCCCACCCTCATCACGATTGCCGACTACGACACCGACGGCACTCGCGTAGGAGATCATGTGTTCGTCGGCAGCTTCACCTCGACTGCGCTGCATGAGAACATCCTGCAGATCCCGGTGATCGACACCAAGGTCAGCGACGTGCTCGCCATGGCAGAGGTCGACCCGAGCTCGTACAACGGCATGGCGATCCTCGAGTTGATGCAGACCCTGCCTCGAACCGAGCTCTTCTCGGTGCCCGCCGAAGAACTCGCCCGGACGCTGTCGGGAGTCCTCGAGGCCGTACCGAGCCGGCAGGTGCGGGTGTTCTTGCGGCCTGATCCCGCCGGTGAGATCGTGTCGGCGCTGGTCTATCTGCCGCGTGACCGCTACACAACCCGGCTGCGCGAGCTATTGCAGAAACTGCTGCTGGCCGAGCTCGGCGGTGGGCATCTGGAATACACCGCGCGTGTCAGTGAATCCGCATTGGCGCTGTTACACGTGGTGATGCGGGTCGATTCGCGTGATTGTCGTGAGCTCGGCAGTCTGGCGGTGGGTACTCCGGGCCAGATTGCCTTGCAGAACAAGATGATCGAGGCCGCACGTGGGTGGGACGAGCGGCTCCGTGAAATCGCGGTGGGTGACGCCGGTGACCTCGAAGAGATCACGTTCTATGCCGCGACCCTGCCCGACAGCTACAAAGACGTGCGCAGTCCGGCGGAGGCGTATATCGATGTCGCGATCGTCGACGCACTGGACGACGGTGATTTCTACGTTCGTCTGTACCGGCCGGCAGATGATGCACTCGGTGGTGGTCAGGACTGGCGCTTCGCGTTCTATCTGTGCGGACGCCCGGCCACCCTGACGGAGATCCTGCCGGTCCTGCACAGCCTCGGCGTCAACGTCCTCGACGAACGTCCGTTAGAGATCGAGCGTCAGGACGGCCGGCGGTGCTTCGTCTACGAGTTCGGGCTCGCACTGGCCGGCGGGATGGTGGTCGACCAGGAGAGCGTCGATGATGTGGAACATCGTTTCACGGAAGCCTTTTCCGAGATCTGGCGAGGCGACGCCGAAGTCGACAATTTCAACGAGCTGATCTTCCGGTGTGGGTTGACGTGGCATCAGGTCGCCATGTTGCGGGCCTACGCCCGCTACCTGCGTCAGTGTGGGAGTTCTTACAGCACAACACATGTGGCGGCGGTGCTGGGCGCCAACACGGTGATCACCAAGTCGCTGGTCGAACTGTTCCGGGCGTCGTTCGACCCGGATGCCGCCGACGACAACCGGCGCAGGGAGGTGCTCGAAGGCCTGACGGTGGCCATCGGCCACATCATCAGCATGGACGTCGACCGGATCGTCAACGCTTTCGTCGCGGTCCTGTCGGCCACGGTCCGCACCAACTACTACGGCACGAATCGGGAAGGGTTGCAGCACCAGACCCTCAGCTTCAAACTCCGGCCCCGCGAGATCCCGCAAACGCCGTTACCCCGGCCGCTGTTCGAGGTCTATGTGTACTCGCCGCGTGTCGAAGGCGTGCACCTGCGGTTCGGGTCGGTCGCGCGCGGTGGCCTGCGCTGGTCCGACCGGCAGGAGGATTTCCGGACGGAGATCCTGGGACTGGTCAAGGCTCAGGCGGTCAAGAACGCGGTGATCGTGCCGGTCGGCTCCAAGGGCGGATTCGTGGTCCGACGTCCGCCGATCCCCACCGGTGACGCGGCCGTCGACCGCGAGGCGACCCGGGACGAAGGCATCGCATGTTATCGACGGTTCATCTCCGGGTTGCTCGACGTCACCGACAACATCGAAGCCAAGTCGGGCGACATCGTCGGACCGCCGGAGGTGGTGCGCCGCGACGACGACGACCCGTATCTGGTGGTGGCCGCCGACAAGGGGACGGCCTCGTTCTCGGACATCGCCAATGATGTTGCCGGACAGTACAAATTCTGGCTGGGTGACGCCTTCGCCTCGGGAGGGTCGGCCGGGTACGACCACAAGGCGATGGGCATCACGGCCCGCGGTGCCTGGGAAGCGGTGAAACGGCACTTCCGGGAGATGGGTGCGGACACCCAGACCGAGGACTTCACGGTGGTCGGGATCGGGGACATGAGTGGCGATGTGTTCGGCAACGGAATGCTGTTGTCCGAGCACATCCGGTTGGTGGCTGCATTCGATCACCGGCACGTGTTCATCGACCCGGATCCCGACGCCGCCCGCTCCTTTGTGGAGCGCAGGCGCCTGTTCGACCTGCCCCGATCGTCGTGGGCCGACTACGACAAGGACCTGATCAGCGACGGCGGCGGCGTGTGGGCCCGCGATCAGAAATCGATTCCGGTCAGTCCCCGAGCTGCCCAAGCACTGGGGCTCGCGGAGGACATCGGTGCCCTGTCGCCACCGGAACTCATCCGGGCGATCCTGATGGCACCGGTCGACCTGCTGTGGAACGGCGGCATCGGAACCTACGTGAAAGCCGGAACCCAGTCCAACGAACAGGTGGGGGACAAGGCCAACGACTCCATTCGCGTCGACGGAAACGAGTTGCGCGCCAAGATCGTCGGAGAAGGCGGCAACCTCGGGCTGACCGAACTCGGCCGTATCGAGTTCGCGCTCGGCGGTGGCCGGGTGAACACCGACGCGATGGACAACTCCGCCGGCGTCGATTGTTCCGACCATGAGGTCAACATCAAGATCCTGCTCGATTCCCAGGTGTCGGTGGGCCGGCTGCCGGCCGCGCAGCGAAATCCGTTGCTGGAGTCGATGACCACCGAGGTCGGGGATCTGGTGTTGGCGGACAACGTCTCCCAGAACGCAGAGCTCGGGATCAGCCGGGCCGATGCCGACGTGACGGCGGAGGTCTACACCCGGTTGCTGAAAGAGATGGCCGGTCGCGGCGTCGACCTGCGTCTCGAGGCGCTACCCCGTCCGGAACAACTGGTGGAACGCGGAAATGCCACCGGCCGTCACGGTTTGACCTCACCGGAGCTCGCCACCGTGATGGCCCACGTCAAACTCGGCCTCAAGGTCGACATGCTCGCGGGGGAACTGCCGGACAACGACGTCTTCTCGCCGCGTCTGATCGGCTATTTCCCGGCCGCGTTGCAGGAGCGGTTTGCCGAGGGGATCGCGACCCATCAACTGCGGCGGGAGATCGTCACCACCACGGTGGTCAACGATCTGGTCGACAACGCCGGGATCACACACGTCTTCCGTCTCTGTGAGGGCAGCGGCAGCGACCCGGTCGACGTGGTGCGGTCGTATGAGGTGGTCACGGAGATCTTCGGACTGCACGCCCTGTGGCGGGACATCGCAGCGGCCCCTTGTCCGGTGCCGACCACCAACTCGATGATCGTCTACACCCGCCGACTGCTCTTCCGGGCGTCTCGCTGGATGATCGCCGGGCGCCCACAGCCGTTGGCGATGGCCGCCGAGGTCACCCGTTACGGCGGTCTCGTCGCGGAGCTGTCACCGTCTCTGGCGGGCTGGCTGCGCGGGGCGTCGGCGCGAGCCATCGATCGGCATGCCGGGCGTCTGCGCGCAGATGGCGTCCCCGGCGAGACAGCGCAGGCCGTTGCCTCGAGCCTGCATCGTTTCTGCCTCCTCGACATCATCGACGCCGCTGAGATCGCCGACCGCGATCCACTGGAGGTCGGCGATCTGTACTTCGCACTGATGGAGCATCTCGGGGTGCATCAACTACTCAGCGCGGTGTCCGACCTCGATCGCATCGACCGGTGGCATTCGCTGGCCCGGCTGGCATTGCGCGACGACCTGCACGGGGCGTTGCGAGCGCTGTGTCTGGTGATCCTCGACTCGGGTGAACCAACCGAATCGGCGGACGAGAAAATAGCCGAGTGGGAACTGAACAACACCTCGAGGTTGTCCCGGGTTCGCGCAACACTGGCGGACATCGCCGAGAGTGGAAACCTCGATCTGGCGACCCTGTCGGTCGCCGCCCGACAACTGAGGAGCACCATCCGCTGATGGCCGAATTGACACTGTCCGCCCGTGATCGGATCGATCTGGCGGCGTTCGCCGGGCGGGCACTACGCGCCGACGATGTCGCGGTGATCCGCATCAAACGTCGTCCCGACGGACTCCTTGGCGTCTGGGTCAACACCGGATTCGATGTCTTGGCCAGCCGGGTGGTGTCCGGGTCGATGTCCGGCGACGACGTGGTCTGCGGGGCGTCCGAACTGCGCACGGTGTTGCGGGCGACCTACGACGATCCGGCGGCCGCCACGGTGGACACCGGATTTGCCCTCGACAGTGCGTGGCGTGGCGCGCTGCCGTCGGCCGCCGGGTTCACGCACGTCGACGACGTACCCGCGCGGGTTCTGGTGCGACTGTCGCGGACCGGTGCGGAGGTCGCCCGCACGCAGGGCAGCGGACACGGACCGCCGACCGGCCTGCTCGACCAGCAGGTGCTCGATGTCTCATCGGAGTCGTCTGATCAGGTGGTCGGGGTGTCGATGCGTTCGGTGTTCGCACTGACGGCCATGGGTTTCGTACGTCAGGCCGACAACCGCGACATCAGTGAGACATCGCCGATCGACGACATCGACGATGCCGAGATGGTCCGGGTGCGCGCGACCGCGGTGTGGGCACGACTCGATGCCCGCTTCGGGTCGGTGTATCAGCGCCGAACCATGCCGTTGGGTCTGTCGGTCAATTAGCAGTGCCCGGACGCCGCGACCGCGGACGGACCATCGGCGTCAGACGAGCCAGGCCGCCGCATTCGGTGGGAGTTTGCCGTCGACCAGAGGTGCGCTGCTGAGCAGGACCTCGCCCGGCGGCAGACCGATCGGTTCGGGTCCGGCGTTGAGTGCACAGACCAACTTGCCCAGCGACCGGCGGAATGCCAGGCATCCGGCAGGCGCGCCGTACCACTCGATGGCCTCGCCGGCGAATTCCGGCCGCGTCTTGCGGTACTCGATCGCCTGCCGGTACAGGGACAGCGTCGAGTTCACGTCTTCGAGCTGAGTCTCGACGGTCAGGGCCGCCCACTCTGCGGGGATCGGCAACCAGGTGTCCGGGTTGCTGGAGAACGCAAACGGGGGAGTCGTGCCCTCCCAGGGCAGCGGCACGCGACACCCGTCGCGCCCGCGTTCGGTATGTCCCGAGCGCTCCCAGACCGGATCCTGCAGCACGTCGTCCGGCAGGTCGACATTGGGCAGGCCGAGTTCGGCGCCGTTGTATATGAAGACCGCGCCCGGTAGCGCGAGTTCCACCAGAATCATCGCGCGGGCGCGGTCGATGCCGGCCTGTGGTGAGTCGGCGGTCGAGTAACGGGTGACCTCCCGCTCGACGTCGTGGTTCGACAATGTCCAGGTGGGTGTACCCGACACCGATGCAATTGCCTCGAGAGAATGTTCGATCGCTTCCCGGACGGCCTCTGAATCGAACTGGATCTTCGCGAGCCGGAAGTTGAAGCCGAGATGGAGTTCGTCGGGACGCACGTATTCCGCGAAGCGGACATTGTCATCGACCCAGATCTCACCGACGGTCATCGCGTCCGGGTAGTCGTCGAGGACCGCGCGGATCTGGCGATGGATGTCGTGGACACCCGGATTGTTGAACCGGGGATCGTTGTCGTCGTTGCTGAGCAAGCCGACATTGTCGAGAACCATGTCGGGGAGGCCTTCGGGCTTGGCCATCCCGTGGGCGACGTCGATCCGGAAACCGTCGACTCCGCGGTCGAGCCAGAACCGCAGGGTCTTCTCGAGATCGGCGAAGACCTCGGGGTTCTCCCAGTTCAGGTCGGGCTGCTCGGTGGCGAAGATGTGCAGGTACCACTGGCCGGGTTGGCCGTTGGTGTCGGTGATGCGCGTCCAGGCCGGACCGCCGAAGACGCTGGCCCAGTTGTTGGGCGGCAGGCTGCCGTCGTCGCCGAGACCGTCGCGGAAGATATAGCGCTGCCGGGCAGCGCTGCCGGGCTCGGAGTTGAGTGCCTCGATGAACCAGGCGTGTTGGTCGCTGGTGTGGTTGGGGACGAGGTCCATGGTGACCTTGATGTCGCGCTCGTGGGCTTCGCGGATGAGTGCATCGAGCGCGTCGAGGCCACCGAACAGATCGTCGATGTCCCGCGGGTCGGAGACGTCGTAGCCGTGGTCGGCCATCGGGGACTTCATCACCGGGCTGAGCCAGATGGCGTCCACACCGACCAGCTCGAGGTAGCCCAGTTTGTCGATCACACCGCGGATGTCGCCGATACCGTCGCCGTTGTCGTCAGAGAAAGAACGGGGATAGATCTGATAGAAGATCGCGTTCTGCCACCACCGCGGGAATCCTGGAACGGATTGGGACTGAACCTCCGCCGAAACATCGCTTGCGGCCGTGGAAAGATCGCTTGTCTCGTCGCTCACCTGAATTATCTTGCCTCACTCCCGTGCGAACGTCAGGATCATGCGGCTGTGGCGCGTATCGGTCTCACATCGGGGAGTTCACCATCGAGTCGGCCGCCATCTCGACGTAGTCGGTCAGCGCCCGCCGATGATCATCGTCGAGGCGCTGGGAGTCGATCGAAGCGATCGCGATGTACATGCATCGCAGCCAGGCCGCTTTTTCGATGGGGCCGATGCGGAACGGGTTGTGCCGCATCCGCAACCTCGGATGGCCTCGTTCGTCCGAATACGTCCGGGGTCCGCCCCAGTACTGCGCGAGGAACATCCGCATCCGCCGCTCGGCCGGACCGAGGTCTTCTTCGGGGTAGAGCGGTCGGAGGATCTCGTCCTTCGCGACTTCCTCGTAGAAGCGGGCGGTCAGGTCGTGAAACGTCTGTTCGCCGCCCACTGCCTCGTAGAACGTCTGCGGAGAAGTAGTCACGGCACCCATTGTTCCACTCGCCGATCACGTGGGCGTGGCCGCCGCCCGCAGGTCTGTTCGGTGCCCGGACGATCGTGTCTTCATGGCCCAGGCGATTGGTGCTGCGGGCGCGGACATCCAGAGTTCACATAGAAGCCCGGTGGCGACCTGCATTTTGTCGTGCAATTGTTCGGTATCCGTGTTGAACTGAATCGTTCCCATCGAGGTCGGTTCGTATGGCCGGGAGGTTAGATGTCGCGGGTGAAGGTGCAGCGCAAGAAGGGCCACGCGGGGCACGATCGTGTCTCGACCACCACTGATGGACGCGTCAGATCGCGCGGCGCGACGAGCGTGTCCACGCTCGACACCGGTCCCCGCGCCGTCGACGCCATCGGGGCGCCGCCGGCGGGTGGATCCAATTCGCGCTGGGGCAAGCACCGCGTGCTCCTCCTGAATGCGACCTACGAGCCACTTGCCGCGATCTCGATACGCAGGGCAATTGTCCTGGTGCTCCGTGAGCGGGCCGATGTCATCCATGAGGACGGCAACGGGCCGCTCATTCATTCGGCGGAGATGGCGATCGCGGTGCCGTCGGTGATCCGGCTGCGGACATATGTGCGGGTTCCTTATCGCGCGGTCATCCCGATGACACGGGCGGCGCTGATGCAACGGGACCGGACGCGCTGCGGCTATTGCGGAGCGAAAGCCGACACCATCGACCACGTGGTGCCCCGAAGTCGCGGCGGGACGCACACTTGGGACAACTGCGTCGCGTGCTGTGCCTCGTGCAACCACAAAAAGGCCGACCGGATGCTCTCCGAACTCGGGTGGACGCTCAAGGTTGCCCTGACCGCACCGAAGGGACGTCACTGGCGCCTGCTGGCCACGGTGAAGGAATTCGACCCGGCCTGGTCGCGCTACCTCGACGTCGGGGCTGCCTGAGCGCGGTCCGCGAGACCTTCGCGTACTGTTCTCCGACGCGCCGGGTGACCTCGGCGAGACGTGGGCACGGCTCGTCGGCTAAGTTTTGACACAAGAGTCGAGCGGTTCTGAAGGGCGGAACGATGGAAGACCTGATTGTGGCGGTCGGCATGCCGGTCCTCATCCTCACAATCATTGCTGTGGTGATGGTGATTTTGGCGTTGCTGTTCACCAGCGGTGTCAAGTACCCGAAAGTGAAGTTCTACACGATCGACCAGAAGTGGGAGCACGGACCGTTGCTGCTCAGCGCAACCGAGGCCGCACCTGTGGCCCCGACGTATCACGGGCACGGCACGGACGATTTGATCGGAGGCTCGGCAAGTGGCAAGTGGTGATGTGGTCAAGTCGACCGTCGATCCGGAAACGCTCCCCATGGGTTCGGCGCTGACCGTCAGTGGCCGGATCTCGGCAGCTCGTTTCCCCACGGATGCGCCCACCACGCCGCCGTTCAAGACCGACGAACTGGTGGCCTTGGACGAGGCATTGGCCGACGCGACCGATGAGACGGAAATCCGTTTCTCGGTGTTCATCGGCGACTTGGGCGACGATGCAATCGCCGGTGCCGCGGCAATACTGCGGAACGCGCCGGAACCCGAGCATGCCGCGCTGATCGCGGTGTCGCCGAACACCAAGGACGTTGTAGTCGTCTCCGGCAAAGAGGTTGCCGCACGTCTCAACGATCGGGTGGCACAGCTCGGAGTCACCGCAGCGATCGCCGGCATCCGTTCCGGTGACCTCGTCGACGGACTGATCTCCGCCATCCGGGTCATCGCTGCAGCGGTCACGGTTCGCTGATCCACACCTGAACAAACACATCTGCTCAGACACAAGGGGCGGGACAACCTTTCGGTTGTCCCGCCCCTTGTGTGTCTCCGTTTGCGTCTAGCTCTTGTCGAAGGTGCGGGCCCGCAGCGTTCGCGCGACGGTGTCGCGTCCCTCGGAGATCAGCCGGCGCAACGCCGGGGGATGATCGCCGGCCAGCAATTCATCTGCCAGTGCCAGTGCGTCCTGCGACACTGCCCAGCTCGGGTACAGCCCGACGACGACAGTCTGGGCAACCTCGCTCGAACGACGTTCCCAGACCAGCGGGGCCATCTCGAAGTACTTCGCCGTGTAGGGCGCCACGAGTTCACCCTGGCCCGGACGCGAGAAGCCGGCGATGATCGACCGCCCGAGCGTGTTCGACAGGGTGTCATCCTCGGTCACCTGCGCCCACGCCTTCGCCTTTGCCTCCGGCAGCGGACGGGAAGCCCGTGCCTTGGCGGCCTGCCGGCTGCCGGCCGAGGTGTTGTCGCGGGCCAGTTCGGCGTCGATCACCGGGCTGGTGGCCGGGCCGGTGTCGATGGCTCCCGCGGTGGCGAGGGCCTGCACGATCGTCCACCGCAGATCGGTATCGACCGTGAGTCCGGCCAGACCCGCCTCGGCCGGGTCGGAATCGAGCAGCGCGCGGGCCACATCGGTGTGCTCGGGGGCGAGCACCCCGGACAGCAGTGCGTTGACGAAGGCCAGCTGGTGATCCGAACCCGGCTCCGCCGCGCGGGCGAGTTCGAGCAGGCGGGCGCTGAACGTCGGCCAGCCGACCGAGGTCGCCCACTCGGGGTCGGCGTAGGCATCGATCGCGGTCTGGGCCTGCAGGAGAACCCGCTGCACCACACCGATCTCGGTTTCGGCGCCGATTCCGTGCTCCACGAGTGCGGCGAACTCACGAGCCCGCATCTCGGCCTGCCGGGTCATCTCCCAGGCGGCCGACCACACCAGGGTGCGGGGCATCGACTCGCTGATGTCGGCGAGGCGGCTCGTCGCCGTGGCCAGCGAATCGGGATCGAGCCGGACGGAGCAGTACGTCAGGTCGTCGTCGTTCAGGAGGATCAACTGTCCGCGGTTCACGCCGACGAGCTCGGCGACGGCGGTACGCCCACCGGCGACGTCGAGCTCAACCCGCTTGGTACGAACCAGCTTTCCGTCGACGTCGTCGTACACACCGACAGCGAGGCGGTGGGTCCGGGTTTCGCCCGCGCCGGGGGCCGCGCCGTCCTGGAGGATGTCGAAGCGGGTGAAGGCCCCGGACTCATCGACGTCGAAGTCGGGACTGATGACGTTGATACCGGTGGTCTTCAGCCACTGGGAACCCCAGTCGGACAGGTCGCGGCCTGACGCCTTCTCGAGTGCGCCGAGGAGATCGGCGAACGTGGCGTTCCCGAACTGGTGGGTCTGGAAGTAGTCGCGGAGTCCGGACAGGAACTCCTCGAGACCGACGTACGCGACCAGCTGCTTGAGCACCGAAGCGCCCTTGGCATAGGTGATTCCGTCGAAATTGACCTCGACCGCCGCGATGTCGGGGATGTCGGCGGCCACCGGGTGGGTGGACGGGAGTTGATCCTGCCGGTACGCCCAGGACTTCTCGACGTTGGCGAATGTGGTCCAGGCGTTCTTGTATTCGGTGGCCTCGGACTGGCAGAGGACCGAGGCAAATGTGGCGAAGGATTCGTTGAGCCACAGGTCATCCCACCACTGCATGGTGACGAGGTCGCCGAACCACATGTGCGCCATTTCGTGTAGCACGGTTTCGGCGCGGCGTTCGTACAGGTACTTGGTGACCTTGGAACGGAAGACGTAGTCCTCGAGGAACGTCACCGCGCCCGCGTTTTCCATGGCGCCGGCGTTGAACTCGGGAACAAAGAGCTGGTCATACTTACCGAAGGCGTAAGGGATCCCAAAGTTCTTGTGGTAGAACTCGAAACCCTGCTTGGTCTCGGTGAACAGCCGCTCGGAATCCATGAACTCGGCCAGCGACGAGCGACAGAAGATGCCGAGGTCGATGGTGCCGTGCTCGTCGGTGTAGCTGTCGGTCCACACCGAATACGGCCCCGCGATCAGGGCCACCAGATAGGTGCTCAGCAACGGGGTGGTGGCGAAAGTGTGTGTGCCGGGGCCGGTTTCGGTGCCGGCGCCGTTGGAGATGACCTTCC
Organism: Williamsia faeni; assembly: GCA_003202005.1. Lineage (GTDB taxonomy): Bacteria > Actinomycetota > Actinomycetes > Mycobacteriales > Mycobacteriaceae > Williamsia > Williamsia faeni. The sequence continues at coordinate 76,840 of QJJF01000002.1, forward strand.
AGTCGGCCGGAGCGGTGACGGTGACGTCGAAGGTGGCCTTCATGTCCGGCTGATCAAAACAGGCGAACATCCGTTTGGCGTCGGCGGTTTCGAACTGCGAGTACAGGTAGACCGAGTCGTCGGTGGGGTCGACAAAACGATGCAGACCCTCGCCGGTATGGGAGTAGATGCAGTCGGCGACCACAACCAGGGTGTTGTCTGCGGCCAGGTCGGTCAGGGCCAGGCCGTCTTCTTCGGTGTAGGCGGAGATGTCCACCGGCGAACCGTTGAGGGTCGCGGTATGCACCGTTTGCGCGATCAGATCGACAAACGACGACGAACCGGAGGTGGCGGTGAAAGTGATGGTCACCGCCGACCGGAATGTCTTCTCGCCGGGTTTGCCCGCACCGTCGGTGAGGTCGAGATCGATCGCATAGTTGGAGACCGAGATGTTCGCCGAGCGTTGGCCCGCCAGTTCACGGGTCAGGTTTGGTGCCGCCACGTTGCCTCGCTTCTCAGGGATTTTGCCGATTGCTACACAACTACCGTATGCGTGGCCTGCCGCGCCGGTTGAGTGCGGGAAGGAATGTGACCCGCCGCCCGTTGTTGAACCATGCGATGGTTTCCACCGGCACCATTGCCCACGTTCTATTGCTGAAGGAGTTCTCCAACTCATGACCGACTCGCTTGATCGCGTTGACTTCTGGTTCGACCCCCTCTGCCCGTGGTGCTGGATCACCTCCCGCTGGATTCTGGAGGTCGAGAAGGTGCGCAGCATCGAGACAAACTTCCACATCATGAGCCTGGCAGTGCTGAACGAGGGCAAGGACATCCCCGACGAATACCGGGAGAAACTGTCGCAGGCGTGGCGCCCGGTCCGCGTGATCGCTGCGGCGCAGGCCGAGCGCGGCGATGAGATCCTGTCACCGCTGTACACCGCCTTCGGAACGCTCATCCACAACAAGGGCATCGAGGACTTCGACGAAGTCATTTCACAAGCGCTCGCCGACGTGGGGCTGCCCGCGGAGTTGGCGAAGGCCGCCGACGAAACCACCTTCGACGATGCGATCAGAAAGAGCCATCACGCCGGTATGGACAAGGTCGGCGACGACGTCGGAACCCCGACGATCCACATCAACGACGTGGCCTTCTTCGGACCGGTCCTGTCGCGGATCCCGCGCGGCGAGGACGCCGGCAAGGTGTGGGACGGCGCGTTGGCGCTGTCGAGTTACCCGCACTTCTTCGAACTCAAGCGCTCCCGCAACGAGGGACCGGAGTTCGACTGACCTGCTCAGTCCCCGCGTTTCGGCTGCTATGGGTGCCGGTCGGCCTGATTCTTCTTCAGGTCGACCGGCGGCGGTGAGGCCGCGGGCACAGACGGCGTCGCGGGAGGTGCCGGGGGAAAGTACGGCGGATATCCGCTGATCGGTCCACCGGCAACCATGGCCCCCGCCCAGGTCGGGGGCACAGGGGCTGGGGGCGGCAGCATTTGGATGTGGCCGCTGCCGATTCCCCGAACGATCCGGCGGGGTCGGAAGAACATCCGGCCCGCCCCGGAGCGGTCTCGGAGGGCCGCAGCTCGCCAGGTCAGCACCGGATGGGTCGACTGCAGATTGGTCAGCCAGGTGAAGAAGCCCTTCTCCAGGGTTGCCCGATCGGCGAACTCGTCGAAGCTCACCGACGTCAGCATGTATTTGCCGGCAGCCAGTACCCCGATGGCGCCGGGCGACCCCGACGGCTGGTTGTAGTAGCCGTGATTGTCTGCGGTGTACTCCATCGACCGCGACAGGGCCTGGCCGAGCACGGGGATGTTCAGGCCGATCGTCGAACCGAGCTGTCGCCAATACGACACGTGCCCGGCCGCGATGTGACCGACCTCGTGGCCGATGATGAACCGCAACGCCTCAGGACTGCGGGCGTGCCCGCCGATCTCGAAAAGATCTGAATAAACGACAACAAACCGCCGGAATCCGTGGCCGGAGGCATAGGCGTTGATCCTGCCGTTGCCGAGGACGACGTAGGCGTCGGGGACGTGTTCGAGCCCGAATCTGCGTGCTGCCTCGACCACCATCTGATAGCCCTCTGGGAACTGGGTGGGGCTCATCTTCACTCCGTTGACGCGCGGCATCGCGTAAGTCAGGCCGCGGATCAGATACAGCAGCAGCGGTGCGATCAGGATGAGCACGAACCACGTGTTCAGAGAACCGGTCGCCACGAGGATCACACCCAGGACGTACCCGCCGATGCCGACGATCAGGACCAGGACCAGGATCGGAATCTCCCACGGATGCCGTCTCGGCCGTCCGGCATACGGGGCCGGGGGGAGCCAGTGCGACGCCGGTGGGAGTGTAGGCGTGTCGGGATTCACTCTGCCGAGACTAGTGCCGGGCCTGCGCAAACACCCGACCTGTGAACTCCGATTCCCGATCGATGCCCGGGGCGCCGCCGCACTCTGTCAGACTGGTTGCCATGCGCGTGTACTTAGGTGGCGACCATGCCGGATTCGAACTCAAAGCCCAGATTGCCGAACATTTGACCTCTGCGGGTCACGAGGTGATCGATTGTGGAGCGCACGAATACGACGCGCTCGACGACTATCCGTCGTTCTGCGTCGACGCCGCGCTACGGACCGTCGCCGACGAAGGCAGTCTCGGGATTGTGCTCGGTGGCAGCGGAAACGGTGAGCAGATCGCCGCGAACAAGGTCCCCGGAGCCCGATGCGCACTGGCGTGGAGCGTCGAGACGGCGCAGCTGGCGCGCCAGCACAACAAGGCTCAGCTGATCGGTATCGGTGGCCGCATGCACAGCCAGGCCGAGGCGCTCGCGATCGTCGACGCCTTCATCGGTACCGAGTGGTCGGGTGAAGAGCGTCACCAGCGTCGCATCGACATCCTCGCGCAGTATGAGCGCAGCGGCGTCCCGCCAGCGCTGCCTGCCGGCTGAGACTTCGAAATCAGCTGTGCCGGAAGGGCATACGCTTCACCGGTTGGCCCGGATCCATCATCGAAAGTTTGCCGGCCGGCAAGTCGCGGTCAGTAGTCCGCAGGGACGTTTTTCCTCGGGGGCCGGGCGGGTCGACGGACAGACGTTCGTCCGGGCCGAGGCCTGGGGCAAGCATCTGATCCATCGCTACGGCAATGGTGAGATCGTGCATGTGCACCTCGGTCTCTACGGGGCATTCAGCGAAGGCGAAGCGCCGCTTCCCGAACCGGTCGGTCAGGTGCGGATGCGGATGGAGTCGCAGGTCTACGGCACCGATCTGCGGGGACCGACCGCCTGCGAGCTGTACACCCCGGACGATCTGACGGCACTGACCGCGCGACTCGGCCCGGATCCGCTGCGCAAGGACTCCGATCCTGACCTGGCCTGGGCGGCGATCACGCGGTCCCGCAAGGCAATCGGGGCGCTTCTGATGGACCAGAAGGTGCTCTGCGGCGTGGGTAATGTCTACCGCGCCGAGGTCCTCTTTCGGGCGGCGATCAACCCGCATCGTCCCGGCACCGGGATCGTCCGCCCGGAATGGGACGCATTGTGGGCGGATCTGGTCGCCTTGATGGCGATCGGTGTGCGGCGCGGCAAGATGCACGTGGTCCGGCCCGATGACGATCACGGGGCTCCGGCGTACGGCCCGGGCCGGCCGCGGACCTACGTCTACCGGCGAACCGGTGAACCCTGCCGGATCTGCGGGACGCCGATCCTGATGGGAGAGATGGTGGCGCGCAAGGTGTATTGGTGTCCGGTCTGCCAAGCCGACTGATGTGGGTGGTCGCCTCAGCAGGCGCTCAGGTTTGATCGGCATCATGGTCGTATGGCAGTCGTGACGGTGCTCGTGGTCGGAGGAACCGGAGAATCCTATGCAGGTGACACCCGTCAACGGGTCGGCGGCCTGCTCGCCGAGGTGACCGGCCGACTCGACGAACGGTTCGACTGTCAATGGGTGGGGTACCCGGCCAGCTATGGCCCGGTCCCCGATCTGGCCGGTATGAGCTATCTCGACAGCGTGCGCGCGGGCGTGGCCAACCTGCAGGACCGCCTGAATGCGACGCCCGGGCCGGTGATGTTGATCGGGTACTCCCAGGGTGCAGTGGTGATCCGAAACCTGTTGGCGGATCGGAAGAGTTCGCGGGCAGTCGTCGCGGTCGGGTTTGTGGCCGATCCACACCAGCCGCCGGGGGTCGTTGCAGGTTGTGACGGGTTCGGTCTGGCCGGTGAAGGCCCGGCGATACCCACTGATGTCCCGGTGATGTGGATCGCCGACCCCGCCGATGTCATCTGCAATGCAAGCCGGGATTCACTGCTGCGAGATTTTGCCGACCTCACTGCCGCGATGTCCATCCGGGATGTGCGTGGCTGGTTCTGCAACCTCTGGCAGGTGCTCAGGGGCAATGACTTTCAGAACGCGACTCGCACATCGATCAGTCCACGCCAATGGCGTCAGGACGTGCGGCGTCTGCGGATCGTGATGGCCGAGATCGCCGGATACCTGCCCCGAAAGTTGATGTGGCGCGGTCTGCAGATCGTGAACCGCAGCGGAGGGCGGCATACCGCGTATGACGCAGAGCCACTGGCGGGTGGGACTTTGTCAGGCTGTGAGGTCCTGGCGCAGTGGTTGCAGGTGCAGGTGACGTTCCTCCCGTTCGGCATCGATCGTCGTGCGGCCTAGTTGTTGTGACCTCGGCACCTGCCTTTCGCCGGCTGCCAGGTGCCAAACTGCCCGGTGGTAACAATTCACGCGTCTGAAATGTGAGACACCCTTAGTTGGGCGACACTGAATCCCAGAACTAACAACGCTGGGAGAAATCGACGTGGATCATTACGACCTGGTTGTCATCGGATCCGGCCCGGCAGGGCAGAAGGCGGCCATCGCGGCCGCGAAGCTCGGCAAGAAGGCAGCGGTCGTCGAACGCCGGAACATGGTCGGTGGGGTCTGTATCAACACCGGTACGATCCCGTCGAAGACGCTGCGCGAGGCAGTCCTGTATCTGACCGGACTGAATCAGCGGGAGCTGTACGGGCAGTCCTACCGGCTCAAGACCGATATCACCGTCGCTGATCTGTCGTCTCGTACGGCGCACGTGGTGAGTAAAGAGATCGACGTCATCCAGAATCAGTTGTCCCGCAACCGGGTTACGCTCCTGATCGGCAGCGGCAAGTTTGTCGGACCCAACGAGCTCACCGTCGAATCCGAGGGCGGCGACCACAAGAACATCACCTTCGATCATGCGGTTATCGCGGTCGGCACCCGTCCGGCGCGGCCGGCCAGCGTCGAGTTCGACGGCGCGACGATCGTCGATTCCGATCAGATCCTCGGAATGGACCGGGTGTCGCAGTCCATGGTGGTGGTCGGTGCCGGTGTCATCGGCATCGAGTACGCCTCGATGTTCGCGGCGTTGGGAACCAAGGTCACCGTCGTCGAGCAGCGCGAGAGCATGCTCGACTTCGTCGACCGCGAAATAGTCGAGGCACTGCAGTACCAGCTGCGCGATCGAGGCGTCACCTTCCGGTTCGGCGAATCGGTGAAATTGGTCGAGAAGCATCAGGCGGGAACTGTCACGGTGCTGGAGTCGGGGAAGAAGATCCCTGCCGACACCGTGTTGTATTCAGCCGGCCGTCAAGGTGTCACCGAGGAACTCGGTGTTGCCGCAGCCGGTTTGGAGGGCGACAATCGCGGCCGCCTCAAGGTTGACGAATGCTTCCGCACGGCGGTGCCGCACATCTATGCGGTGGGCGACGTCATCGGATTCCCGGCGCTCGCGGCCACCGCCATGGAGCAGGGACGACGGGCCGCCTACGACGCCTTCGGTGAACCGGTCGGCGTCGCGGACTCGTCCAAACATCCGATCGGCATCTATTCGATCCCGGAGATCAGCTTTGTCGGCAAGACCGAGGAACAGCTGACTGCGGACAACGTGCCCTTCGAAGTCGGTGTTGCCCGTTACCGGGAGCTCGCTCGCGGCACGATCATGGGTGACGCATACGGCATGCTCAAACTGCTGGTCCACGCACAGGACCGCAGCATCCTGGGCGTGCATGTCTTTGGTTCCAACGCCGCGGAATTGGTGCACATCGGGCAGACCGTGATGGGTTGCGGGGGAACCGTCGACTATCTGGTCGATGCGGTGTTCAACTACCCGACACTCGCCGAGGGCTACAAGGTGGCCGCCCTGGACGCGGTGAACAAGATGCGGGCCATCGCGCGGGTCACCGGCGTCGGCAACGGGCATGATCTCGGCGCGGAATAGGCGCGTCACCACACAGGCACCGGGCGAAGTAACACGCGATACGAAAACCCGGCGCCGAGAGATGCTCTCGGCGCCGGGTTTTCGGATGCTCTCGGGTCTAGCTACCCTGGACGTACTCCCCACCGATGGTGCCCTGCACCACGATGGGAGTTCCTTCCGGGAAGTTCTCGTAGGCCCACTTACCGTTCTCAGTGCTCACGTTGATGCAGCCATGGCTCACATTGGTATTGCCCTGCTGCTCCAGCGACCACGGTGCGGCGTGGAGGAAGATTCCGTCCCACGACATCCGGATCGCGTACTCGACATACGTGCGGTAACCGCCGGGTGAGTCGATGGGGACACCGTACGTGGACGAATCCATGTACATGTCGCGGTACTTCTCTTTGGTGTAGTACGTGCCGTTGGGGGTCGGGTGTTCGTTCGAGCCCATCGAGATCGGCATCTTGCGGACGATCTTGCCGTCGTGCCACACGGTCAGTTCGTGGGTGGCGTCGTCGGCGAGCGCGACCCAGCCGGTGTCGGTCTTCACCGGAGGTGCGGGCTCGGCCGGCTTGACGGGCTCCGGGGCAGGCTGGGGCGTGGTCTCCGGTGCCTGCGGTGTGGGCACGGTCAGGCCAGGGATCTGGGGGAGCGGCACGCCGGGAAGCCCGGGGATGGTGGGCGAAGGCTGTGCCGAAGCTGCAGTTGGGACGGCCAAGGCCATCACAACAACACCGAGTCCGGCGGCAAGAAGGCGTTTCGCGGTGCTCCCGCGGGTGAACTTGCTGGTCGACACTATGGATAACCCTAACGCTAGGCTGCGGTTTAATGCGCCTCCCGAAAGCGCAGATTCAATACTTGCATGTTGGTACCACCCGGCCAAACGCTACGAACGCTTTTGGGGTCAGAGTTGCTGATGGGACCAGTGAGGTTCGACACTCCGGACCAAGAGTGATCTGGCTCACTGGCCGTCAGCAGGTGCTCGGCGCCGGCAGACCGGCAAATCGATCAGACAGCCACTGAATCGCCTCGGGGATGCCCAGTGGATAGGCGGCCACATGATTCGGTGCCGGGGTCAGCAGGCTCGATACTCGGACACCGGCACGGCAATACCGGTTGTTGGTGGTGATGATCGAGTCGACCGGGATCAGTTCGTCTGTGGGACTGTGCCATTCGAAGACGGGCGAGTTCGGTGACCCGGGGTAGATGTCGAGGCCGTTGGCGGCGACGACTGCCCGGACGGTGGGGTCGTCGAAGATCTTGACGTCCGGTGTCATCTCGTCGGCGCTGTGATTTTGTCCGATCTCCAGGATCTCGTTGGTGCAGGCATTCTGCATCCGCAGGTACATCGACCGCCCCAGATCAGTCAGGTTGTCCCACATCGGGATCTCGTCCGGGTACTCCCGCGACAGTCCGACCGCTGCGGCGTACGCGAGTCCGAATGCCGGATGAGGGTTGTTGTAACCCAGGCCTTCCGCCATCTTGATCAGATTCATCGGTGCGCCGCCGTATGCGCTGCCGGCCAACCGGAGTCCTGGTGCGTAGGTGGGCGCGAGTGCAGCCGCCCACGCGGTGGCCATCCCGCCGCCGGAATACCCGATCAGTCCGACGGGACTCTTGGAGATGTTCGCGGTGCGGAAGTTCTTTCCGGCCTTGATGCCGTCCAGGGTGATCCGGCCACCGAGTTGGGCGGCGCCGTACGCGCTGCGCGGGCCGAGATGGTCGGGGACCTCGATGACCCAGCCTTGTGCCAGCAATCCGTTCAGAGCCGGTCCCTGACGAGCGGTCAGGCTGTTGGTCTGCGTGAATAGCGTTTGTGAAGGTGCACATTCGAGTCCGAGCGCGTTCACGATGTCCTGGAAGCTCAGAACAGGCGCGTTCGCGGTCCGGTTCTGGGGCAGCAGCAGGGTCGTGACGGCGGCGATCGGCCGCTCGTACATGTCTGTGCTGCGGAACTTCAATTGCCAGGTCTCGATATTCACGAACCCCGGCGGGTTGGGCATCTTGCGGCTGGCGACGATGTCACCGTTGGCGTAGTCGCCGATATTGGCCGGAGCGACGTAAAAGCGGTCGCCCAGTGGAGTCGGGAGGGCGACGTCGTCCGCGCCGGCAACGGCGGGCGTCATTGTCAACAGGGCCAAGGTGGTCGCGCAGAGAGTTCCGACGGTAATCAGCCGACGTCGTAGTCGAGTGCGGAACACGGCAGTACTGGACGTGCTCAAAAGAGGGCCTCCGGGTCACATGGGTCAATGCAGCAGCGAGCGTCGACCTCCCCGACGACGATGTCCGATATGTAACCGTTGTCAGGCAGGACCTGTCAAGGCGAAGCGGGTGGGCTCATTTCAGCCTGAGCCTCACGATCATTTTGGCTGGGTGATCCCGTCAGCGCCTGGATCACAACGGTTTTGATCGCGGCGATCAAACATTGCGCCCGAGTGGTCCATAACACGCGTAGCATCCGCGCCATGAACCGGCCGGCCCGCTCCGTGTGGAACGAAGGCGGCATCTGGGCGGGCGCGGCGAGGCGATTGGCGCCCTTCCTCGACATCGGCATCGCGGTCGTCGCGACCGCGCTTGCGCTCATCTCGTTGCTGAGCACGGATGTCCACGCCGTCGATCCCCGGCTGCACGAGCCGAACGCGATCGCGGTCATCGGCACGATTGTCGCGACAGCATCGCTCTATTGGCGACGCGTACACCCGACGCTGTCGTACTGCGCCTTCGCGACCGGTTGTCTGATCGTTGTGCTGACCGGCAACTACATCGGCTTGCTGTCGATCCTGTTGCTGTTTGCCCTCTACTCCTTGGCCGCGCACGGCCGGCGTCGCAATGCCGCACTCGCACTCATCGGCACCATGGGAGTCTTCGCCGCACTCGCAGCCGCCGATGTCCCCGACCTGCGCATGTCAGACCTCCTGCAGGCCTGGGCGCTTCTCCTCACGGCGTGGGCAGTGGGCGACGCGATCCGCGGTCGCCGCGCACAGCATCGCGACCAGATCCGGGCCGCCGAACACGATGCGGCCCTGGCGCGCGAACAGGCGACGCGCGCGGTCGCCGAGGAACGCCTGCGGATCGCGCGTGAACTTCACGACGTGGTGGCGCACAGCATGTCGCTCATCGCCGTCCAGGCGGGTGTCGGTGCGCATGTCATCCATACCGACGTCGACGCTGCCGAACGCGCCCTTCTTGTTGTCGCCGAAACGAGCCGTGAGGCGCTGGCCCAGACCCGTTCGATGCTCGGCATTCTCCGCGAAGACGGTGACCGTGTCGATGGTCCGGTGCCGCAAGGCGTGGGCGAGCTACCCGCTTTGATTGCGGTGGTCCGGTCGGCGGGGCTCGAGGTGGCGTTCGACGAGACGGGTACACCGGTCGAACTCGATGCCGCAGTCGAATTGGCTGCCTATCGGATCGTGCAGGAGTCGCTGACCAACGTGCTCAAATATGGCGGCTCGTCGGCGCGTGTACATCTCGACCACAAACGCGATCATCTCGACATCGACGTGACCGACCCCGGTGGGCGCTCGGTCGCGCCCGGGCCGGACGGCGGTGGCGGCCACGGACTGATCGGCCTTCGGGAACGCGCACAGATTGTCGGTGGTTCGCTGATCGCAGGCGCCGACCCAGCGGGAGGATTCCGTGTCCACGGGACGCTTCCCGCCCGGCGTGAGGGTGCCTCGTGAGCGCGCCCGTGACGACAGTGGCCGTCGTCGATGATCAGGCGCTCGTGCGTTCCGGCTTCGTGGTGCTGTTGAATTCGGATCCCGGTATCGAGGTCGTCGGCGAGGCCGACAACGGACAACAGGGGTGGGATCTGTGTCGCCGGACCACTCCGGACGTCGTGTTGATGGACGTCCGGATGCCCGGCACAGATGGAATCGAGGCGACCCGGCGAATCGTCACCGATCCGGCGTGCTCAGGCACAAAGGTGTTGATACTCACAACCTTTGACGAAGACGAACTCGTGATCGAGGCGCTCCGTGCCGGGGCGAGCGGGTTCCTCCTGAAAGACACCAGGCCCGACCTGCTGCTGCACGCCATCGCGGTCATCGCGAGCGGAGAATCGCTCCTGGATCCGGCTGTCACCAGGCGGATGATCGAACGCTTTGCCGCGCTGCCGGATTCGGGTCCACGGCCAACGTCCGAGGACGGGCTCACCGCGCGTGAGCGCGAGGTGCTGCTCGCCGTTGCGCGAGGCATGTCCAATGACGAGATAGCGACCGCATTGCACATGGGCTACGGCACGGTGAAGACCCATGTCAGTCATCTGCTGACAAAACTGGACAGCCGCGACCGAGCGCAACTGGTCATGTACGCCTACGAATCAGGACTGGCGGTACCGGGGGCGTGACGTCGTAACCCCTTGCTGCCTCTGTCTGCAGACAGAGGAGACGGGGCTGGGCTCTGTCTGCGGCCTCGTCCACAAAGGGCCTCGCGCCAGATGTCGACCCCATGCCCGGGGGAGCACATTGATGGGGCACGGTCACCCGGCCGCACACCCGCAACGATCGCCCGATCGCAGTCGCACAGGAGTTCTGATGTTCGGATCCAATGTCTTTCGTGAAATCGCCGTTTTCGTCGCGGTGGCGTACTCGCTTGCCATCGGTATCGCCGTGGTCCTGCCCGACGCCGGTATCAACATGATGCTCAGTGTGCTGATACCGGTGGTCACCGTCGCGATCATGACGTTCACCATCATTCCGAAGGGCAAGCGCCGCGAACTCTGGAACAGCTTCGGTCTGCGGCGCTCGGGCGGTTCGGCGCTGCGACCGGCGTTGGCCATCCCGATGGTGCTGGTGATCCTCGCCTACGGTGCCGCGGTGTTGTCGGGGGTCGCCGACTTCGTGTCCATCCACTTCACGCCGCTCGGCAGTGCGAGCTGGGTGGCCGACCTCGTCATCGAACTCGCCATCGGCACCGTGTTCATCCTGGGCGAAGAGATCGGCTGGCGGGGATTTCTGTTGCCCCGGATCCAGCAGTTCACCAACCGGCGCAAGGCGGCTCTGCTGACCGGATTCATCCATGGTTGCTTCCACCTGCCGCTGATCCTCATCGCCACCACGTATGACGCGGACGGCAGTCGATGGATCGTCGCCCCGATGGCGGTGGCGACGATTACCGTGGCAGGCATCTTCTACGCGTATCTCTGGGATCGTTCGCACACGGTCTGGCCAGTAGCTGTGGCACACAACGCCGCGAACACGGCCTTTGTTCTCGGCGCCGCCGCCGTGGTCGCCGCGTCACCGGCAGATCTTGCCTACGTGGCGGGGGAGAGCGGAATCGCCACCTTCGGCGCGGTCGCCCTGGTCGGTGCTGTCTACCTGGGGCGGGCGAAGGTATGGCGTCGTGATCTTCCATTGGTCGAAGCGGTGCAGGTGAATCCGAAGGCTGAAGTCGCCATGCAACTCTGAATCAACCAAAAAGCCCTGGTCACAACGCTGACCAGGGCTTTTTGAGGTGGAGCGGGTGACGGGAATCGAACCCGCGTAGCTAGTTTGGAAGACTAGGGCTCTACCATTGAGCTACACCCGCGTGCATACGACATCACTGGGATCGCCACTGTTGCCGCTGCGGAACGAACTGTACCGTCTCGATCCGCCCGACATGAAATCGCCTGGTCGCGACGGCGTGGTGCGGGCCTGTGACGACCGGTTTAGGTTCGCGGGGCAGCGGTCACGTAGTATTTGCGTTCGGCGAAAGCGGCGAGTGTTGCTCGCTTTCGGAAGACCTCACGGGATGTGGCGCAGCTTGGTAGCGCATCCGCTTTGGGAGCGGAGGGTCGCAGGTTCGAATCCTGTCATCCCGACTCACGAGAGAAACGCACTACAAGGGAGTCAAGTGAAGAGCACCGTCGAGCAGATCAGCCCGACGCGGGTCAAACTCAACGTCGAGGTTTCCTTCGAGGAACTCGAGCCGGATTTCGCCCGCACCTACAAGACGATGGCACGGGACATCCGGATCCCCGGCTTCCGTCCGGGTAAGGCACCCGCCAAGCTGATCGAGGCCCGTGTCGGCCGCGACGCGGTGCTGGCTCAGGTCGTCAATGACGCGATCCCCGCCAAGTACAGCGAGGCTGTCGAGTCCAGCGAGATCAAGGCCATCGGTCAGCCCGAGATCGACCTTTCGGAACTCGAGTACGGCAAGAGCATCACGTTCACCGCCGAGGTCGACGTGCGCCCCGAGATCGACCTGCCGGATTACTCGACCCTCGAGATCGAGGTCGAGCCGGTGTCGGTGGACGACGACGCTGTCGACGAGCAGCTCGAGGCCCTGCGCGCCCGCTTCGGCACCCTGACCGGTGTCGACCGCCCGGTCGCCGATGGGGATTTCGTCTCCATCGACCTGTCGGCCACCATCGACGGCAAAGAGGTCGAGGAAGCCGCGACGAGCGGTCTGTCCCACGAGGTCGGCTCGGGTGAGCTGATCGACGGACTCGACGATGCCCTCATCGGTCTCAAGGCCGGCGAAGAGAAGATCTTCAAGAGCACGCTGGTCGCCGGAGACCACAGTGGCGACGAAGCCGATGTCACCGTCAAGGTCGTGTCGGTCAAGGAGCGCGAGCTTCCCGAGGTCGACGACGAGTTTGCCCAGCTGGCAAGCGAATTCGACACCGTCGACGAGCTGAAGGCCGACCTGCGTGAGCGGGTCGCCCGGTCGAAGAAGATGGGTCAGGCGAACGCCATCAGCGAGGCGCTCGTCGCCAAGCTGGTCGAGACCATCGACGTTCCGCTGCCCGAGGCGATCGTCGCGGCCGAGGTCGACGGCCAGATCCACCAGGTCGTCCACAGCCTCAATCACGACGACGAGGCATTCGAGCGTCTGCTCGAGGCTCAGGGCACCACCCGCGAGAAGTTCGAAGCCGAAGCGCGTGAGAGTGCCGAGAAGTCGGTGAAGACCCAGCTGCTGCTCGACGCGATCGCCGATCAGCAGGAGACCGACGTCGCTCAGGACGAGCTGATGCAGCAGATCATGTTCCAGGCGCAGCGCTACGGCATGCAGCCCGCCGAGTTCGCTCAGCAGCTGCAGCAGGCCGGCCAGGTCGGCGCGATCTACGCCGAGGTCCGCCGCAGCAAGGCGCTCTCCTCGATCGTCAACGAGGTCACCGTCAAGGACACCGACGGCACCGTGGTCGACACCGACGAGTTCTTCCCGAAGCAGGTTGCAGACGCAGAGGGTGACGAGTCAACCGACGAGTCATAAGAGACAAAACGCCAGCAAGCATTCTGCTGTCAGCGAATAGGGGCGACGCCGAGGGTTCGGCGTCGTCCCTATTCGTTACTGTCGAAGCCAGCAGTCAAATCACTGTGAGTCCGTTGAACGAAAAATCCCAGGAGCCGATCCTGGGACGCGAAGGTAGGTACCGTGACTGAGCCGAAGATCCACACGCCAGCGCTCTCCGGAGTATCCGCGAGTTCGGGTGTGGCCGGACTGAATCTGACCGACTCGGTCTTCGAGCGTCTGCTGCGTGAGCGCATCATCTTCCTGGGAACCCAGGTCGACGATGACATCGCCAATCGGCTGTGCGCCCAGATTCTGTTGCTGTCGGCAGAAGATCCGACAAAAGACATCAACCTCTACATCAATTCCCCCGGCGGTTCGGTGACGGCCGGGATGGCGATCTTCGACACCATGCAGCTCGCACCGTGTGATGTCGCCACCTATGCGATGGGCATGGCCGCTTCCATGGGCCAGTTCCTGCTCGCCGCGGGCACCAAGGGCAAGCGGCACGCCCTGCCCCACGCGCGGATCATGATGCACCAGCCGTCCGCCGGCATCGGTGGCACGGCTGCCGACATCGCCATCCAGGCCGAGCAGTTCGCGCTGACGAAAAAAGAGATGAACAAGCTCAACGCCGAGTTCTCCGGACAGACGCTCGAACAGATCGAGTTGGACGCCGACCGCGACAAGTGGTTCACGGCCGAGCAGGCCAAGGAATACGGCCTCGTCGATCACGTGATCTCGCGCGCCTGACCGGATTCTCTGGTCGAGCTCCGCTCCGCTTCGTCTCCGGCCCCTCGCACACTCATCCGAAAGTAATGAGGACCATGAACAACCTTTCACCCCAGTCGCGGTACATCCTGCCTTCGTTCATCGAGCACACACCGAACGGTGCTCGCGAGTACAACCCCTACGCCAAGCTCTTCGAAGAGCGAATTGTCTTCCTGGGCACACCGATTGACGAGACCGTGGCCAACGACATCATGGCGCAGCTACTGGTGCTCGAGTCGCAGGATCCCGACCGCGACATCATCTTGTACGTGAACTCGCCCGGTGGCAGTGTGCCCGCGATGTTGGCCATCTACGACACCATGCAGTACGTCCACTGCGACATCGCCACGGTGTGCCTCGGTGAGGCAGCATCTGCGGCAGCGATCGTCCTGGCCGGTGGTACACCGGGCAAGCGGGCGGCTCTGCCGAACGCGACGATCCTGATCCATCAGCCGCGGACAGGTGGGGCATACCAGGGTCAGGTCTCCGACCTCGAGATCCAGGCCGCCGAGATCGAGCGCATCCGCCGGAAGCTCGACGACATCCTGGCCGGTCACACCGGTCAGCCGTCCGACAAGATCCGCAAGGACACCGACCGCGACAACATTCTGACCGCCGCGCAGGCCAAGGAATACGGCATCATCGACGAGGTCTTCGAATACCGGAAGAAGTCGGGCCGCAAGTAGCGCGTATGGGCTGTCGCGGGCCTGAAATAGGCCCGCGACATTTCGCTTTATCGGTCGAAGTTCCGCCCACCTACGGGTACGGTCGTGGGTACTGTGCTCCGCGTGAGCTGGGGCGGACCGCCGAACTTCATCGTCGTTGGGGCGTCAGGCAAGGGAAGTAGGGAAAGCAACAGATGGCACGTATCGGAGATGGTGGCGATCTTCTGAAGTGTTCTTTCTGCGGAAAGAGCCAGAAGCAGGTCAAGAAGCTGATCGCTGGACCCGGTGTGTACATCTGCGATGAGTGCATCGACCTGTGCAACGAGATCATCGAAGAGGAGCTGGCCGAGACCAGCGACGTCAAACTCGATGAACTCCCCAAGCCGGCGGAGATCCGGGACTTCCTGGAGAACTACGTCATCGGACAGGACACCGCGAAGCGGACTCTGGCCGTGGCGGTCTACAACCACTACAAGCGCATTCAGGCGGGCGACCGCAAGGACTCGCGAGGTGCAGAGCCCGTCGAGCTCGCGAAGTCGAACATCCTGATGCTCGGCCCCACCGGTTGCGGCAAGACCTACCTGGCCCAGACCCTCGCCAAAATGCTCAATGTCCCGTTTGCCATCGCCGATGCCACGGCTCTCACCGAGGCCGGTTATGTTGGCGAGGATGTCGAGAACATCCTGCTGAAGCTGATCCAGGCCGCCGACTACGACGTCAAGCGTGCCGAGACCGGCATCATCTACATCGATGAGGTCGACAAGATCGCCCGAAAGAGCGAGAACCCGTCGATCACCCGCGACGTCTCGGGCGAAGGTGTGCAGCAGGCTCTCCTCAAGATCCTCGAGGGCACCCAGGCATCGGTGCCGCCGCAGGGTGGCCGTAAGCATCCGCATCAAGAGTTCATCCAGATCGACACCACCAACGTGCTCTTCATCGTCGCGGGTGCCTTCGCTGGACTCGACAAGATCGTCTCCGATCGAATTGGCAAGCGTGGCATCGGATTCGGCACCGAAGTGGCCAAGAACGACGACGACAGCAGCGACCACTTCGCCGAGGTCATGCCCGAAGACCTGATCAAGTTCGGTCTGATCCCCGAGTTCATCGGGCGTCTCCCGGTGATCGCATCGGTGACCAAGCTCGACAAGCCGTCACTGATCAACATCCTCTCGGAGCCGAAGAACGCTCTGGTCAAGCAGTACGCACGGCTTTTCGACATGGACGGTGTCGAACTCGAATTCGACGACGACGCCCTCGAGGCGATCGCCGATCAGGCCATCCATCGTGGAACCGGTGCTCGCGGACTGCGCGCGATCATGGAAGAAGTCTTGCAGCCGGTGATGTACGACATCCCCAGCCGCGACGACGTCGCCAAGGTTGTTGTCACCGGAGAAACGGTGCGCGACAACGTACTTCCGACCATCGTCCCGCGCAAGCCGCGTCGCGACGAACGGCGCGAGAAGAGCGCGTAACCACTGCGCCGGTCACTCGACGATGCGGTGACCGGCGGAGTACACGTTCATCGATTGGCCGCGCAAGAAACCGACGATGGCGACATCTTGCTCGGCGCCGAGGTCCACAGCCAGCGACGACGGTGCCGACACGGCGGCAACAATCGGGATGCCGGCCATCACGGCCTTCTGCACCAGCTCGAACGATACCCTGCCGGACAACATAAGAATTGTGTTGCGCAACGGCAGGGTGTTTTGTTGCATCGCCCAGCCGATCACCTTGTCGACCGCGTTGTGTCGTCCGACATCTTCTCTCGCCACGAGCAATGTGCCCTCGGTGGTGAAGAGCGCGGCCCCGTGAACCCCTCCGGTGGAGCTGAATATCTTCTGGGACTCGCGAAGTCGATCCGGTAATCGGGCGAGGGTCTCGACATCGACGGTGCAGTGGTCGTCGGCCGGGCGATGATTCGAGGCGAGTCGTACCGCGTCGAGTGACGCCTTCCCGCACACACCGCACGACGACGTGGTGAAGAAGTTGCGGGTGGCGGTCTCCGGCACCCGGCGATCGTTGCGCAACGTCACATCGAGGAGGTTGTAGGTGTTGCGGCCCTCGTCGTCGACACCGTCGCAATATCGGATGACGGCGATGTCGTCGGCTTTGTCGATGATGCCTTCGGTCAACAGGAAACCGTGGGTGAAATCGATGTCTGCGCCGGGCGTCCGCATCGTGACCGACAGTGATTCGCCGGCAACCCGGATCTCCAGTGGCTCCTCGACGGCCAGCGTGTCGGCGCGGGAATCGGTACCGCCCGGGCGTATGCGCCGAACGCGCGTTCGTGCGCTTGCCCGCCCCATCAGCAGCGCTCCAGTCGGATGGTGATGGCCTTCGATACCGGCGTATTCGATTTGGCCGCAACATGTTCGAGGGGGACCAGTGGATTGGTTTCGGGGTAGTACGCCGCCGCATTGCCCCGGGGAGTGGGATACCCGACGATCCGGAATCCTTCGACGCGACGTTCTTCGATACCGCCGGGACCCGCGAACTCGGAGACCAGATCGACACTCTGGCCTTCGGTGAATCCGAGATCGGTGATGTCTGCCGGGTTCATCAACACCACTCGCCGGTCGCCCTTGATCCCGCGGTAGCGGTCGTCGTGACCATAGATCGTGGTGTTGTACTGGTCGTGGCTGCGCATGGTCTGCAGGATGAGGCGACCCTCGGGGACCCGAAGCCACTGCAGAGGATTTGTGGCCAGATTCGCCTTGCCGGTCCGGGTGGGGAACGAGCGGGTGTCGCGGGGCGGATGGGGCAGCACAAACCCGTCGGGATGGCGGACCTTGTCGTTGAAGCCCGCAAAACCAGGAACCACCCGTGAGATGTGGTCGCGGATCGTGTCGTAGTCGTCGGACATCGGGCCCCAGGGGACCGGGTGATCGGCCCCGAGAGTCGCCTGCGCGAGGTCACAGATGATCGAGACCTCACTGCGGAGCTGAGCGCTCGACGGCGGCAGCGATCCGCGTGACAGATGCACCACCGACATCGAATCCTCCACGGTGACAGCCTGTTTGCGTCCGTCGCGCACATCTTTGTCGGTGCGGCCGAGTGTGGGCAGGATGAGTGCGGTGGTGCCGGGCCGCAGATGTGAGGCGTTCAGCTTGGTGCTCACCTGCACGGTGAGACGGCAGTTCCCCATCGCGGCCGCGGTGGCGTGGGTGTCGGGGGTGGCGGACACAAAGTTGCCGCCCATGGCCATGAATACCTTGATGTCGCCGGCGGCCATCGCGCGAATGGTGTCGACGGTGTCGAGACCGTGTTTCCGGGGTGAGGTGATCGTGAACTCGCGGTCGAGCGCATCGAGGAACGCATCGGGCATCTTCTCCCAGACACCCATGGTGCGGTCGCCCTGCACGTTGGAATGTCCACGCACGGGGCACACCCCGGCGCCGGGTTTGCCGATCATGCCGCGCAGCAACAGGAGATTGGTGAGTTCCTCGATGGTCGCGACGCCGTGAGCCTGCTGGGTCAGGCCCATCGCCCAGCAGATGATGGTCCGATGCGAGGCGATCATCCGGTCCGCGGTCGCGCGGATCGTGTGCTCGCTCAACCCGGTGGCGGTGACGATCTCGTCGAGGTCGACCTTCTCGAGTTCAGCGAGATAGTCGTCGACACCGAGACAGTGTTCGTTGATGAAGGCGTGGTCGAAAACTGTTCCTGGAGCCTTCTTCTCGGCGTCGAGGAGTAATTTCCCCAGACCCCGGAACAGCGCCATGTCGCCGCCGATGCGGATCTGGAGGAACTCGTCGGCCAATGCTGTGCCCTTGCCGATGACGCCGCTGACCTTCTGCGGGTCCTTGAACCGCAGCAGACCGGCTTCGGGGAGCGGATTCACCGCGATGATGGTGGCACCGTGTTCTTTTGCCTTTTCCAGGACCGACAGCATCCGCGGATGGTTGGTGCCGGGGTTCTGTCCGGCGATGATGATCAGGTCCGCGGCCTCGATGTCGGGGACGGACACCGAACCCTTGCCGATGCCGATCGCCTCGATCAGCGCGCTGCCCGAGGACTCGTGGCACATGTTGGAGCAGTCGGGAAGGTTGTTGGTGCCGAGCGATCGGGCAAACAGCTGATAGAGGAATGCGGCCTCGTTGCTGGTGCGACCGGAGGTGTAGAACGCTGCCTGATCCGGGCTCTCGAGAGCTTTGAGTTCCTCGGCGATCAGGGCAAATGCCTGATCCCATTCGATCGGGCGATAGTGGTCGTCGCCGGCGGCCAGCACCATCGGATGGGTGATCCGGCCCTGCTGGCTCATCCAGTATTCAGAGCGTGCGCGGAGATCGGAAATGCTGTGCGCGGCAAAGAAATCGGGGCCGATCGTTCGTTTGGTCGCTTCTTCGGCAACTGCCTTTGCGCCGTTCTCGCAGAACTCGGCGTGCTTGCGGTGGCCGGGTGTTTCCGGCCACGCGCAACCGGGGCAGTCGAAGCCCTCCTGCTGATTGAGGGCCACGAGCGTCTGAGCGGTGCGCAATGCACCCATCTGTTTCACCGAGCGACCCAGAGCCACGGCGACCGCGGTGACACCCACAGCCCACTGCTTGGGCGGGTGCTGGTCGACTTCTCGGCGCTCGGGCTCCGGGATCGATTCGGTGTCCATGTGTCCATCTTTCCCTGTTTACGATGACTCACCCACCGGGCACGGAGATTTGCTCACACGACCTGTTGCGAATCGGCCCACAGGGCGACCCGGCTCGCGTTAACTGTCCCCATGGAGACTTCACGAGTGGGCGCACTGGTCTTGGCAGGCGGGGCATCCAAACGGATGGGCAGCGACAAGGCGGCATTGGCCTGGAATGGCGAGTCGATGCTCGTCCGGATCACCAGGGTTGTGTCGGAGCGGTGCGATCCCGTCCTGGTGGTTGCCCCCGCCAAGTCGCCGGCGTATCTGGGGCTCAGCGAGGAACATCCCGGCACCGAGCAGATTCGCTGGGTCACCGACGAGAAGCCGGGTGCCGGACCGCTCGCCGGTTTGGCACGTGGGCTGGCCGCGGCGGCCGAAGCCGGACGCGACGTGGTGTTCGTGTGTGCCACCGACATGCCGCTGGTCTCGGTGGAGATGATCGACGAACTGCTCCGGGGACTGTCGGATGCCGATGACGCCGCGATCGCGGTGGATACGCAGCGGGCACATCCATTGGCCGGGGTCTACCGCACCCGGGCGGCCGGTACGCTTGCCGACCTGGTCCAGACCGGAGAACGCCGGATGCTCGCCGCAGTCGACGCGCTGCGTACCAACCGTGTGACGCTCAGCGATCCGTCCTGGTTGACCAATGTGAACGCGCCCGAAGACCTGCATCGGCTCCGGGTTCACTGAGCCCGGATCGGCGTCGGAGTTCCTATACCCGACGTGCGGCTTTTCTCGCTCGCCGGGCGACTGCCTAGAATTGGCCGGTGACCGAATCGACCGCGCATCCCGACAGCAGTTCCACCGCCCTGCCCAAGGCCTGGGATCCGGGTGCTCACGAGGACGAGCTCTATCAGGGCTGGGTCGACGCGGGATACTTCACCGCGGACCCGAGCAGCGACAAGCCGCCGTTCTCGATCGTGCTGCCCCCGCCGAACGTGACGGGGTCGCTGCACATGGGCCACGCCCTCGACCACGTGTTGATGGACGCCCTCTGCCGGCGCCGCCGGATGCAGGGTTACGAGGTGCTGTGGCTGCCCGGCATGGACCACGCGGGCATCGCGACCCAGAGCATGGTCGAGCGTCAGCTCACGGCGAACGGCGAGAACAAGGACGACCTCGGTCGCGATGAGTTCATCAACCGCGTCTGGGCGTGGAAGGCGGAGTCCGGCGGCACCATCGGCACGCAGATGCGCAGCCTCGGCGACGGCGTGGACTGGTCGCGGGAGCGCTTCACGATGGACGAGGGTCTGTCGAAGGCGGTGCAGACCGTCTTCAAGCAGATGTACGACGACGGCCTCATCTACCGCGCCGAGCGGCTGGTGAACTGGTCGCCGGTCCTGAAGACCGCGATCTCCGACATCGAGGTCAAGTACTCCGATGTCGAGGGTGAGCTGGTGAGCTTCCGCTACGGCTCGCTCGACGACAACGAACCCCACATCGTGGTCGCCACCACTCGTCTGGAGACGATGCTCGGTGACACCGCCATCGCGGTGCACCCCGACGACGACCGGTACCGGCACCTCGTCGGAACCGAACTCGACCACCCGTTCGTCGACCGCAAGATCCCGGTGATCGCCGACGACTACGTCGATCCCGAATTCGGCAGTGGCGCAGTGAAGATCACCCCCGCCCACGACCCCAACGACTTCGCTCTGGGGTCCCGCCACAACCTTCCGATGCCGGTGATGCTGGACGAATCGGCCCACGTTGCCGGGACCGGCACCGAGTTCGACGGCCTCGACCGCTACGAGGCGCGCGCGAAGATCAGGGAGGTGCTGGCCGCACAGGGTCGCATCGTGAAAGAGGTGCGCCCCTACCTGCACAGCGTCGGTCATTCCGAGCGAAGCGGGGAACCGATCGAGCCGCGGCTGAGCATGCAGTGGTGGGTCAGTGTCGAGACGCTGGCCAAGTCCGCCGGTGATGCGGTGCGCAGCGGCGAGACCGTGATCCATCCGAAGTCCCTGGAGCCCCGCTGGTTCGCCTGGGTCGACGACATGCACGACTGGTGTATTTCTCGCCAGCTGTGGTGGGGCCACCGCATCCCGGTCTGGTACGGACCGGACGGCGACATGGTCTGTGTCGGTCCGGACGACGAGCCGCCGGCCGGTTACGTCCAGGACAACGATGTGCTCGACACCTGGTTCTCGTCCGGCCTGTGGCCGTTCTCGACGATGGGCTGGCCGCAGGTCGGCGACGAACTGAAGAAGTTCTATCCCACCTCCGTGCTGGTGACCGGCTACGACATCCTCTTCTTCTGGGTGGCCCGAATGATGATGTTCGGCACCTACGTCGCCGACGCGTTGGGCGCACAGACCGGCAACAACACGCCGGTCCCGTTCCGCAACGTGTTCCTGCACGGTCTTGTCCGTGACGAGTTCGGCAGCAAGATGTCGAAGTCGAAGGGCAACGGCATCGACCCGCTCGATTGGGTCGCGCAGTACGGCGCCGATGCGCTCCGCTTCACGCTGGCCCGTGGGGCCAACCCCGGTGGTGACCTGTCGGTGGGCGACGATCACGCCCAGTCGTCGCGGAACTTCGCCACAAAGCTGTTCAACGCCACCAAGTTTGCGCTGATGAACGGTGCGGCCGTCGGTGAACTGCCGGCGCGCGAAGACCTCACCGACACCGATCGCTGGATCCTGGACCGGCTCGAACAGGTCCGCCTTGACGTCGATGCCGGATTCGAGGCCTACGAGTTCTCCAAGGCCTGCGAGGCGCTGTACCACTTTGCGTGGGACGAGTTCTGTGACTGGTACCTCGAACTGGCCAAGGTGCAGTTCGCGCGTGACGACGAAGCCCGTTCGGCGGCAACCAAAGTCGTGCTCGGCACCGTCCTCGACGCCCTGCTGCGGATGCTGCATCCGGTGATGCCGTTTGTCACCGAGGTGCTGTGGAAGACGCTCACCGGAGGCGAATCTGTGGTGATCTCGCAGTGGCCGACCTCCTCGGGTGTCGCGACGGACACCGTGGCAGCCGACCGGGTCGAGGACACCCAGAAGCTGATCACCGATATCCGCCGTTTCCGCAGCGACCAGGGCCTCAAGCCCTCGCAGAAGGTGGCAGCCGAACTGATCGGTCTCGACGAGGCGGATCTGGGCGGCCAGCGCGACTACATCGACTCGCTGGCCAAACTGACCCCGGCCGAGGACGACTTCTCGGCGACCGCAACCATCGAGGTGCGCCTGCGCGCGACCACGGTCACCGTGCGGATCGACACCTCGGGTTCCATCGATGTCGAGGCCGAAAAGCGGCGTCTGGCAAAGGATCTCGGTGTCGCCGAGAAGGAACTCGAGACGACCACCAAGAAACTGGGCAACGAGCAGTTCTTGTCGAAGGCGCCGGACGCCGTGGTCGCCAAGATTCGTGGGCGACAGCAGTTCGCCCGCGACGAAGTTGTCAGGATCTCCGCGAAGATCGAGGCGCTGGGCTCCGGATCGTGACCGAACCGCACCTCCCGAACGCCGATGACCTCGCAGAACTGGCCGAGGTCGAGGCGCTGCTGGACACCCGCTGGCCGGAAACCAGGATCGATCCGTCCCTGGCCCGGATCTCGGCGCTGATGGATCTGCTGGGCTCGCCCCAGAAGGGCTATCCGTCGATCCACGTCGCCGGGACCAACGGCAAGACGTCGGTGTCGCGGATCATCGACGCGCTGCTGACCGCACTGCATCGCCGCACCGGCCGGATCACCAGCCCGCATCTGCAGCTGGCGACCGAGCGGATCTCGATCGACGGGGTACCGATCTCGCCGCGGACGTACGTCGACACCTACCGCGAACTCGAGCCGTACATCGACATGATCGACGACCGATCGATCGCCGCCGACGGACCCCGGATGAGCAAGTTCGAGGTGCTGACGGCGATGGCGTACACCGCCTTCGCCGAGGCCCCGGTCGAGGTCGCCGTGGTGGAGACCGGGATGGGCGGGCGATGGGACGCGACCAATGTCATCGATTCCACCGTCACGGTCATCACGCCGATTGCGTTGGACCACAGCGACTTTCTCGGCGACACACTCGCCGAGATCGCGGGGGAAAAGGCCGGGATCATCAAGAAGGCACCGGATTCGTTGGTCCCCACCGACCCGGTGACGATTCTGGCGGTGCAAACACCCGAGGTCGCCGATGTGCTGCTGCGGGCTGCGGTGGAGGCGGATTCGTTTGTCGCGCGCGAGGGTTCTGAGTTCGCGGTGCTCGAACGCAGGACAGCCGTCGGCGGGCAATTGCTGACGTTGCAGGGCCTCGGCGGCGAATACCCCGAGGTGTTCCTGCCGCTCCACGGCGCACACCAGGCGTCGAATGCGGTTTTGGCGCTGGCCGCGGTCGAGGCGTTCTTCGGTGCCGGTGCCGACCGGCAACTCGATGTCGAGGCGGTTCGCGCCGGGTTTGCCGCTGTCACGAGTCCGGGGCGTCTGGAACGTGTGCGCTCGGCGCCCACAGTCTTCCTCGACGCCGCGCACAATCCGCACGGCGCCGCAGCACTGGCGACAGCACTCACCGACGAGTTCGACTTCCGGCGCCTCATCGGTGTCGTCAGCGCGATGGCCGACAAGGACGTCGCCGGTCTGCTGACCGCGTTCGAGCCGATCTTCGACGTCATCGTCTTGACCCACAACGGTTCTCCGCGGGCGATGGATCCAGAGCTCCTCGCCGAGGTCGCGATCTCGATCTTCGGTGAAGACCGGGTTCAGGTCCACGGTTTCCTGCCTGATGCGGTCGAGGCCGCCATCGAACTGGCCGAGGAAAGCCTGGACGACAACGGCACGATGTCCGGGACAGGTGTGGTGATCACCGGTTCGGTGGTGACCGCGGGTGCCGCTCGCACACTGTTCGGTAAGGATCCGGCATGAGTGGGGACGACGCCACCGGAGCCCAGGGTTCGACCCCGCAGCGGTTCACCCCACCGGCGGTCGATCCATGGCGGGGATTCCGGGGTGTGATGGCCGGTACCTTGATTCTCGAAGCGATCGTCATCGGCCTGGCGTTCCCGATCGTGTGGCGAGTCGGTGGGGGACTGACGCTGTGGTCGGGCATCTACCTCGGCGGGCTGATGCTGGCCATGATCCTCGGTTCCGGCCTGCAGGGCCGCAGCTGGGCGCTGCCCTACGACCTTGCGCTGCAGGTCGCGGCGATCGCCGGCTGGGCGATTCATTGGTCGATCGGTGTCGTGGGCGTCGTATTCGGGATCGTCTGGTTGTACATCGCATACATCAAACGAGATGTCCGGCTCCGGATGGAACGCGGACTGCTGAACGGGCAGGAACCGATCGAGGACTGACACCCGATCCGGGCTGACGCCGCGGCGGGGTTGTTGCCGGAACGTGACCTGAAATCCGGACATTTGGGGTGTTGTCGTGCGGGCGACGCTGACAAGATGCGTTACGTCTCCGTCGTCCGCCGTCTCTTCCGTCGAACGTAAGTCCCCGTGATCGAAAGGTCTGTGCTGTTTATGTTGCGTACCCCGAAGTCTGTTCCCGCCGCAGTTGCCGTTCTCGGCGGCGGTGCCTGCATGGCCGCAGGCTTGGTGATGGGAGCCGGGGCGGCTTCGGCGGAGGCGCTCTCGCCGATGCCGGTCGGCGACAGCCAGTTCGGGTACCTCGCCACACACACGATCACAGAACGCGCCGCGGATCTGCAGTTACCCGAGTTCATCGCGTCGATCCCGGTGCCCGAGGAGTACAAACTCGCGAACCTGGCGATGGCGGCCAGATTCGACATCGCCGTCGACGAGGCGCTGGCATCGCCGGGCGGCTGCGTACAGGTCGTGATCGATCCGGCACCCGTCGGTGGTGGGGCCTTCAGCTACGGATTCTTCGCGGTCGAAGGCAAGTACTGCCAGCCCTAGTTGCTGCGCCCGGGTTGCGATGACATTGGTCCGGCGTGCGGCGAGTCCGGCAGATGGCGCACGTTAGGCTTGCCCGGTGACTGAACGAACTCTGGTATTGATCAAGCCCGACGGTGTGAGCCGCCAACTCGTTGGCGACATCATCGGCCGAATCGAACGTAAAGGCCTGTCGCTGGTGGCGATGGAACTCAAGACCGTCAGCGACGAGGTCGCTGCGGGTCACTACGCCGAACACGAGGGCAAGCCCTTCTACCCCTCTCTGCTCGAATTCATCACCTCGGGGCCGTTGGTGGCCGCAGTGCTCGAGGGCCCCCGGGCGATTGCCGCTTTCCGGCAGATCGCCGGCGGCACGGACCCCGTCGAGAAGGCCGTCCCCGGAACAATTCGCGGTGACTTCGCACTCAGTACCCAGTTCAACCTCGTCCACGGGTCGGACTCACCCGATTCCGCCGAGCGTGAGATCGCACTCTGGTTCCCTGACCTCGGGTGATTGCGTGGCCGTCCTTCGACTTTTCGCCGAAGTAGGAGGACTTGGCCGCGCCTGATGTGTTGTGTGGGATACTGGCAAAGGTTGTCGAGCCCGACGGGCGCCGACGACCAGATGATCAGATCGAGTGCTCGGTCCCCAGGTCGCATGGATTTTCATGCGACGTGGTGTGGACATCGCGGCGCTCGAGTTAGTCAATCATCACGCCAGGCATCGCCGGCGGATGCGGGGAACCTCCCGCACCCACCGGGCGAAGCGAGACCTACAATCCCGGCCGAGTCCGGGTAAATAGCACAGCCCTCGCGTGGCCGCGTTTATCCGCGCCCGGGGGCTTGAGGAGAATACGTGGCCGACACACAGTCGCCGGACGATCTGAACCACAGCGGTTCGGCGCATGAGTTTCCGCACAAGATGCGAGTGCATGCACTCGCAAGAATTTTGGGGCTGAGCAGCCGCGAGGTTCTCGCGCACCTCGCCGACATGGGAATCACGGCTCGCAGCCCCCAGTCGAGCATCGTGCGCAGTACCGCCATCGCTGTTCGCGACAAGATCGCTGCTGGTGAAGAAGCCGAACCGGCGGATTCAGAGGCTTCGGAAGCTTCGGCCGAACCTTCCGAGCCCGCTGATACCGCCGAGGTTCCCGCCCCGGCAGCTGATCAGCAGGCGCCGGCCGCCGAGCCGGAGATCCCGGTCGCCGAACCGGAAGCCGTCCCTGCCGAACCGGAAGCCGTAGCCCCAGAGGCCGCGGCGCCTGCGGCGGTGGAACCCACCGACGTGGAACCCTCTCCTGACGAGGCCCCGGCCCGTGCTCCTCGGGTCAGGCGCAAGAAGACCGCCGAAACGTTCAATCTGTTCTCTGCGGCTGAAGAAGAAGCCCCACTCGCGGTGGAGCGACCTGCTTCGACCGAACATGCCGGATCTCCGCTGTTCCTGTCGGCGGAGCCCGTGGCACCTGTGCACGCAGACCAGGAATCCGACGACTCCGACACCGATGCTGACTCTGATGATGACGGTGATGGTGGTTCACGTCGCCGTCGTCGTGGCCGCCGCGGACGTGGGCGTGGTCGCGGTGAAGCCGCATCCGCGGACGGGACCGACGAAGACACCTCTGTTGATGCGGACACCCGGGAATCGGACAGCCAGGACGCCCAAGAATCGGACACCCAGGCGTCAGACACCGCGGACTCCGACGACGAGCAGACAGACAAGACCGAGGTCAAGAGCAACAACCGCCGCAAGCGCAGCCGGTCGAAGAAGCCCAGAACCGACGCCGACGCGGATTTGACCTCCGATGCATCGGATGACGGTGACGTCACCGGTGAGAAGGCCGACTCGTCCACCGACGATGCCGAAGCCGCTGAAGACAGCACCACCGGCGACTCGAAGGTTTCGGGCGACGCCGACTCCGATGATTCGGATGAGTCCGGTGACGAGGCCGGTTCGGCCAACCGTCGTCGCCGGCGCCGTCGCCGTCGTAAAGGCGGCGAGAGTGACGACGCCACCACCACGGACGATCCGCCGAATACGGTTGTGCACGAGCGTGAACCCCGCAACAAGTCGCGGGTCCGCGATGAGGTGCAGGGTATCTCCGGTTCGACACGGCTCGAGGCGAAGCGTCAGCGTCGCCGTGATGGACGTGACGCGGGTCGTCGTCGTCCGCCGATCCTGAGCGAGTCCGAGTTCCTGGCCCGCCGCGAATCGGTCGACCGGGTGATGGTTGTCCGGGAACGCTCCGGCGTGGCCGCGACCGTGACCCACGAGGCACACGGCGACAATTCGCCCTCCGATGCACCGCAGGCAACCCGCGACTACACCCAGGTCGCGGTCCTCGAAGACGGCGTTCTGGTGGAGCACTTCGTGACCACGTCGAACTCCTCGTCGATGGTCGGCAACATCTACCTCGGACGGGTGCAGAACGTTCTGCCCGGCATGGAGGCGGCCTTCGTCGACATCGGCCGTGGCCGCAACGGCGTTCTCTACGCCGGTGAGGTCAACTGGGATGCAGCCGGACTCGACGGTGGTTCGCGAAAGATCGAGCAGGCACTGCGGCCCGGTGATCCGGTCCTGGTGCAGGTCAGCAAGGATCCGGTGGGGCACAAGGGTGCTCGCCTGACCACGCAGATCTCGCTGGCCGGTCGTTACCTGGTCTATGTGCCCGGTGGCGGATCGACCGGGATCAGCCGCAAGCTGCCCGACACCGAGCGCAAGCGTCTGAAGCAGATCCTCGGCAAGATCGTCCCCGACGACGCCGGCGTGATCATCCGCACGGCGTCCGAAGGTGTGGCTGCCGAAGAACTCACCCGCGACATCGAACGTCTGCAGCAGCAGTGGGAGACAATCAGCGCGGCGACACCGGCGGCGGGCAAGTCGAAATCGACTGCGCCCCAGGCTCTGTACGAAGAGCCCGATCTGCTGGTGAAGGTTGTCCGCGATCTGTTCAACGAAGACTTCAAGAAGTTGATCGTCGAAGGCAACGGCGCCTGGGATCAGGTCGAGAGCTACGTCCGCGGAGTCGCCCCCGACCTTCTCGATCGCGTCGAGCGCTTCGACAAGGCGCATGCGGACGCACCCGACGTCTTCGATGTGCACCGGATCGACGAGCAGCTGGCAAAGGCATTGGACCGAAAGGTCTGGCTCCCGTCAGGCGGCACGCTGATCATCGAGCACACCGAAGCCATGACGGTCGTCGACGTCAACACCGGTAAGTTCACCGGCTCCGGCGGCAACCTCGAAGAGACCGTCACCCGCAACAACCTGGAAGCCGCCGAGGAAATCGTGCGGCAGATGAGGTTGCGCGACATCGGCGGCATGATCATCGTCGACTTCATCGACATGGTCCTCGAATCGAACCGGGATCTGGTGCTGCGCAGGCTCACCGAGGCCCTGGGACGGGATCGCACCCGTCATCAGGTGTCGGAGGTGACCTCACTCGGACTGGTGCAGATGACGCGTAAGCGCCTCGGTACCGGACTGCTCGAGGCGTTCTCGACCACGTGTACCTGCTGCAGTGGCCGGGGGATCGTGGTGCACGCCAACCCGGTTGAGATCTCCGCAGGTGGCGACGACTCGAACCGCGGCGGCAGTGATTCGAAGCGTCCGCGCCGGAATCGCCGGGGCGGCAAGACCGATCAGCCGGCTGTCGCGCAGGTCGTCGAATCGAAGCCGGCGCCGCACAGCCCGGCCGAGCATCCGATGTTCCGGGCGATGGCGAGCCACACGACGGACTCCGACGGTGAAACGCACCACGCCGATGCCCACGGCACCGAAAAGCATGACGCAGAACCTGATTCGAGCGCAGCGACGACAGCGTCGCCCGCTGCTGCGGAATCACCGGTCACCCAGGACGTCGCCGTGGTTGCAGAACCACAGCGCCAGGCCCCGGTGATCGAACCGGAATCGCAGCCCGAATCGGTCGTGGCCGCAGCAGACAAGGTCGATGGACCGTCGGTGACGGATGTCACGACCGTCCCGTCCGTGGCCGAGGACGGCTCCGCGCCGGAGCCCGCACAGGCGCCTACCGGGCATCCGACGCCGCCCAAGCGTCGGCGCGCGGTACGGCGGAAACCAACAGCTTCTTCGGCTCCATCGCAGCCTGCGGTGGTTGTCGAGGTGGCTCCGGCCGCACCCGTCACCACGTCGGGTCCGGTGGGAGCGACCACAGAACCGGCCGTCGCCGTACGTCGCAAGCCGCGACGTCGGGCAGCCGGGCGTCCGGCAGGACCGCCGGTCGAGGAGTGAAACACGCGGGATACGGGAGCTGGTTTGACCTGGTCGACCACACTCCCGTAACCTGGATCAGTCGCCATTCGGCGGACGGATAGCGCTGCGAGAATTGCGGCGCCCGGCCGGATCGGCAACGGGCAAGAGCCCGAACGAACCACGACAGACAGTAAGAGGTAGCTCTCCGATGGCAACGTACGCGATCGTCAAGACCGGCGGTAAGCAGTACAAGGTCGCTGAAGGCGATCTGGTAAAGGTCGAGAAGATTGACAGCAAGCTCGGTGAATCCGTCTCGCTGCCCGTGACGCTTGTCGTCAACGGTGCTGATCTGACCACGGACGCAGACGCGCTGGCGAAGATCTCGGTGACCGGTGAGGTCGTCGAGCACGTCAAGGGTCCGAAGATCAAGATCCACAAGTTCAAGAACAAGACCGGCTACCACAAGCGCCAGGGGCACCGTCAGAAGCTGACGGTTCTCAAGGTCACCGGTATCAAGTAACACAAGCCCACACACTTTTCAGGAGAACAGTCATGGCACATAAGAAGGGTGCATCCAGTTCGCGCAACGGGCGCGATTCGAATGCCCAGCGACTCGGTGTGAAGCGCTTCGGTGGCCAGCAGGTCAGCGCCGGCGAGATCATCGTTCGTCAGCGCGGCACGCACTTCCACCCCGGCATCAACGTCGGACGTGGCGGCGACGACACTCTGTTCGCTCTTTCTGCAGGTGCGGTCGAGTTCGGTGCCAAGCGTGGCCGCAAGACCGTCAATATCGTTCCGGAGCCTGTGCAGGCCTGATCCGGCGCAGCCAGCTTCACAAAGCTATAGCTCCTAAGGGGCGGGCAGGGTCACACGATCCGGTCCGCCCCTTAGAAATTTCCGAACTCTCGCAAGGTGAAAAATGTCTAGATTTGTTGACCGCGTGACGATTCACGCGACCGCGGGCAACGGCGGCCACGGCTGCTCCTCTGTTCATCGCGAGAAGTTCAAACCCCTCGGTGGCCCTGACGGCGGCAACGGTGGCAACGGCGGCGACGTGACCCTGGTGGTCGATTCGCAGGTCCACACGTTGCTCGACTTCCACTTCCACCCGCATGCCAAGGCCGGCAACGGCCGACCCGGTGCCGGCGCCAACCGCGATGGCGCCAAGGGCGAACCGCTGGTGCTGCCGGTGCCGGATGGCACGATGGTCCTCGACCCCGACGGCAGGCTCCTGGCCGACCTCGTGGGGGAGGGCACCACATTTGCGGCGGCCTCGGGTGGCCGTGGTGGTCTCGGCAACGCCTCCCTCGCGTCCAAGGCACGCAAGGCTCCCGGCTTCGCCCTGCTCGGTGAAGAAGGCGAGATCCGCGAGCTCGTCCTCGAACTCAAGTCCGTTGCGGACGTCGGCCTGGTCGGCTTCCCGTCGGCCGGCAAATCGTCGCTGGTGTCGGTGCTCTCTGCGGCCAAGCCGAAGATCGCCGACTATCCCTTCACGACGCTGCGCCCCAACCTGGGTGTGGTCAACAGCGGGTCGGAAACCTTCACCATCGCCGATGTCCCCGGG
This sequence comes from Williamsia faeni, assembly GCA_003202005.1. GTDB lineage: Bacteria > Actinomycetota > Actinomycetes > Mycobacteriales > Mycobacteriaceae > Williamsia > Williamsia faeni. The sequence goes on from QJJF01000002.1 coordinate 107,918, forward strand.
CTGATCCCCGGTGCTTCGGAAGGTCGCGGACTCGGCCTCGATTTCTTGCGCCACATCGAGCGTTGCGCGGTGTTGGCGCACGTCGTCGACTGCGCCACTCTCGAGCCCGGTCGTGATCCGATCACCGACATCGATGTCCTCGAAGCCGAACTGGCCGCCTATCAGCCGGTACTGAAGTCCGACACCGGTCTGGGCGATCTCGCGAGCCGGCCGCGTGTGGTGATCCTCAACAAGATCGACGTACCCGACGCCGCCGAACTCGCCGAGTTGATCAAACCTGAACTGGCACAGCGTGGCTGGCCGATTTTCATGATCTCGGCTGTCACTCACAAGGGACTCAAAGAACTGACGTACGCACTTGCCGACCAGGTGCGGCAGTACCGGATCGATCATCCGAAGCCGGTTGCCCGTCGCCCGGTGATCCGTCCGATCGCCACCGACGACAGCGGATTCTCCGTGATCGCCGATCCGGACGAGCCCGGTGGCTTCATCGTCCGCGGCACGCGTCCGGAGCGCTGGATCAAGCAGACGCAGTTCGGGAACGACGAGGCGGTTGGCTACCTCGCTGACCGGCTCAGTCGACTCGGTGTCGAGGCCGAACTGGTGAAACAGGGTGCCGAGGCCGGATGTCTGGTCACCATCGGCGAGGTCTCGTTCGAATGGGAGCCGCAAGTTGCTGTGGCAGAGGACTTCCCGATGAGCGGTCGCGGATCTGACATCCGTCTCGATCGCCCCGACCGGGTCGGTGCGTCCGATCGTAAGATCGCCCGGCGCCTGCGTCGCGGCCTCGAAGTGGAACTCGAGGATCCGGACGAATCGTGACGACCAGTGCCACCCGGCAACAGATCACTGGTGCCCGCAGCATTGTTGTGAAGATCGGCTCGTCGGCGCTCACCGAGCTGACCACAGGCCTCGACGTCAGGCGGCTCGATGCCCTCGCCGATGCGATCGAAGCGCGGATGCGTGCGGGTTCGGACGTCATCGTCGTGTCGTCCGGTGCCATCGGTGCCGGCATCGCGCCACTCGGGCTCAAGGCCCGGCCGAAGGATCTCGCGACCAAGCAGGCAGCGGCCAGTGTCGGTCAGCTTGCTCTGGCGCATGCCTGGAACACGTCGTTCGCCCGCTATGACCGAACCGTCGGGCAGGTGCTGCTGACCGCCCATGACGTCTCCCTGCGTGCTCATCACGCCAACGCGCAGCGGACACTCGATCGGTTGCGTTCGCTGGGCGCAGTGGCGATCGTCAACGAAAACGACACCGTGGCAACCAATGAGATCCGTTTCGGTGACAACGACCGGCTGGCTGCCCTGGTGGCACATCTGGCCGGCGCCGATGCGCTGGTTCTCCTGTCCGATGTCGATGGACTCTATGACGGCGACCCGCGCAAGGGTGATGCCACGTTGATCCCCGAAGTCGGTGGCCCCGAAGATCTCGACGGCGTCATCGCCGGTAGCGGTGGTGCACTCGGTACCGGCGGGATGGCCTCCAAGCTCTCGGCCGCTCGGCTGGCCGCCGATGCCGGTCTCCCGGTCTTGCTCGCAGCGGCAGCGGACGCCTCGGCAGCATTGACGGACGCTTCGGTGGGTACCGCGTTTGCACCACGGCCCCAACGTCTTTCAGCACGTAAGTTCTGGGTTCGGCATGCCGCGGAGGCCACCGGTCGTCTTATTCTCGACGACGGAGCCATCCGGGCCGTTGCCGGGGCGCGGCATTCGCTCCTGGCGGCGGGCATCGTCGCAACAAAAGGTCGCTTCTACAACGGCGACGTGGTTGATCTCGCCGATCAGAAGGGCCAGACCCGCGCGCGGGGCGTCGTCGGTTATGACGCCGGCGAAGTGGCCCAGATGATCGGGAAATCAACCGGGGATCTACCGGCGGACTTTCGCCGGCCGGTCGTTCACGCCGATGATCTGGTGGCGCTGTAGAAGTCTGCGGAGTCGACGAGCAACAGTTCGAGTACCTGTGAGCACGAGCCGTCGATCTTGAGAGTTGCCATCTCGTCGCCGCGGGTGTGACCGCGGTTGACGATGTAAATCGGTGTGCCGTTGCGCCGGGCGCGGCGGACGAAACGCAGGCCACTCATCACGGTCAGCGACGATCCGAGCACCAGCAGTGCATCCGCCTCGTCGACCATCGCAAAACCCTGCTCGACAACGCTTTTCGGCACACTTTCGCCGAAGTAGACGATGTCGGGTTTCAGGATTCCGCCGCAGGCCGGACAGTCGACCATGGTGAAGTCGGTGGTGTCGGCGACCACGACATCGGCATCCGGCGCCACCTCGATGGCACCCCGGCCGCGGATCCGGGTGACGAAACCGGCGTTGTGAGGCTCGAGGAGATCTGCGAGCCGATGGCGCGACATCACGTGCGCGCAGCTCAGGCACCGGACACGACCGTAGCTGCCATGGAGATCGAGCACGGCCCGGTTCCCGGCCTTGAGGTGCAGCATGTCCACGTTCTGGGTGATGATTCCGTTGATCCGGCCGTCTCGCTCCAGATCGGCGAGGGCGCGATGGCCGGCGTTGGGTAACGCGGCATCCATGTGACGCCAGCCGATGTGGTTGCGGGCCCAGTAGTGGCGGCGGAACTGCGCGGAACTGAGAAACATCTCGATTGTCATCGGCGTGCGAGCGGGGGAGCCCGGACTGCGGTAGTCGGGGATACCCGAATCGGTCGACATGCCCGCGCCGGTCAGTACGAGGGCGCGTTGGCCTGCGAGTTGTTCGCGGAGCTGCTGTATCCGCTGCGGGAGGTCGGGGTCGGGGTCGGTGGGCTCTGCAGGTGCCCACTGCACCGGGCGGGTTCGCACGACATCCAGGGTACCGGGGCAATCGAGATGTCGGCCCGACCGCAAAACTCGGCACCCCTGGTGTGGGGTGCCGAGTTTCTCTTGCCGGATCCGGCCCGCGCGAGGCCACCGAAGTGTCCGGGCAACTGGCGCAACGCACTTGCGCCAGACAGCGCTACCCGGCGAGGGCCCGAAGACAGCGGGCCGCGCCCCGGCCGGACCCGCGTCAGGTGCCGACGGTGACCAGCGGGTAAACACCGTTCTCGTCGTGGGTCTCGTTGCCGACGACGGGCGGGTTGAACACGCACAGCATGCGCATCTGGGTATCGGCGGTGACGGTGTGCCGTTCGTGGCCGTTCAGCAGGTACATCGAGCCGGGGCCGAGCGGGTACTTCTCGCCGGTTTCGCGGTCGAGGAGCGTGCCCTCACCTTCGACCAGCCAGACGGCCTCCACGTGGTTGGCGTAGTGGAACTCGTTGTCTGTTCCGGCCTTGATGGTCGTCTCGTGGAAGGAGAATCCGACCAGGTCGCCGCCGAGCACGATTCGCTTGGAACGCCAGTTCCCGTTGTCGGCCTCGATGTCACGGTCGGTATCGGTGATCTCCTGCGTGGTACGCACAATCATGTCTGTAAACCTTTCTGTTGCAGGGGAGACGAAGACGTAGTCGGAGCTCGACCTCGAACCCGGCTTGGTCGTCGGAGCTCAGGAATGGAGGATCTCTGCGGTCGCCTGGGCGAGGATCGCGAGGCCCTGATCGAGCTCTTCGTTGCTGATCGTCAGCGGTGGCAGGAGCTTCACGACCTCGTCCGACGGGCCGGCGGATTCGACCAGCAGTCCGCGGTCGTAGGCGAGTGCGCAAACCTTGGCGGCGTGCGCGGGTTCGGCGAAGACCAGTCCCTGGACCATGCCGCGGCCGCGGGTGCTGATGCCCTCATGTGCGCCGCACAGCGAGATGAACGCGTCGCGGATCCGCTCGCCCTTGGCGAGCGTCTCCTTCTCGAAGGTGTCGTCCGACCAGTAGTGCTCGATCGCCTTCGTGGCGGTGACAAACGCGGGGTTGTTGCCGCGGAAGGTGCCGTTGTGCTCGCCCGGTGCCCAGACGTCGAGATGCGGCTTGAACAGCGTCAAGGCCATCGGGAGTCCGTACCCGCCGATCGACTTCGACAGGGTGACGATGTCGGGCTCGATGCCGGCCTCCTCGAACGAGAAGAACGGTCCGGTGCGGCCGCAGCCCATCTGCACATCGTCGACGATCAACAGGATGTCGCGGCGCTTGCAGAGTTCGGACAGGGCCCGCAGCCATTCCGGTCGGGCGACATTGACGCCGCCCTCACCCTGCACGGTCTCGACGATGACGGCAGCCGGACGGTTGAGTCCGCTACCCGAGTCGTCGAGTACGCGCTCGAACCAGCTGAAGTCCTCGACGACACCGTCGAAGTAGTTGTCGAAGGGCATCGGGGTGGCATGGACCAGCGGGATACCGGCACCGGCGCGCTTCATCGAGTTTCCGGTCACGGAGAGGGCGCCGAGCGTCATTCCGTGAAAGGCGTTGGTGAAGTTGATGATCGACGTGCGTCCGGTGACCTTTCGGGCCAGCTTCAGTGCACTTTCGACAGAGTTCGCGCCTGTGGGTCCGGGGAACTGGACCTTGTAGTCGAGTCCACGGGGAATCAGGATCTTGTCCTGAAATGCCTGCAGGAACTCGCCTTTGGCCTTGGTGGACATGTCGAGGCCGTGGGTGATGCCATCGTTTTCGATGTACTCGAGCAGGGCGGCCTTCAACAGCGGATTGTTGTGTCCGTAGTTCAAAGCTCCTGCGCCGGCGAAGAAGTCGAGGTACTGCTTGCCCTCGTTGTCCGTGACCCACGCGCCCTTGGCGCTGGTGAAGATCGCGGGCCAACTGCGGCTGTAGCTGCGAACCTCGGATTCGCGGGTTTCGAAAATGTTGCTCGAGAAGGTTTCTTGCATTGATGCAGTCATGATTCCTCCGATGGGTGCGAAAAACTCCCCGCTTCTCACCTGTTGGTACAGGGATGCGGGTTATTTCCAACTGAGTTGGGGGTGATGGTGGCGGGCGGGTAGATCCCGGCTTCCGCCTGGGTCGGCGAGGGCTACGCCGACGAGCTGCCACACGCAGGCGGCCTGATGCTCTCGAGGTCAGCGTCGCGGAGCGACGATGTACAGATCCTCTTGCTCGTGATCGTCCGGAAAATCGTTGGCCGAGAACAGTTCTTCACGCCGGATGCTCATCTCGCGGCGATCGGCCAAACCTTGGAACAAAGCCTGAGAGGCGGTGTTGTCCGGACTGATGGTGGTGTGCAGTGTCGTGATTCCGCGCGGCTCGAGTCGATCCATCAACTGGTTCAACATCTTTCCGGCCAATCCGAGACCCCGCTGGTCGGCGTCGACGGCAACCTGCCACACCATGACGGCGTCGGGCAAGTGCGGTCGGAGATAACCGGTCACAAATCCGACGACTTCACCGTCGACTTCGGCGACCACGGATGTCTGGGCGTAATCCTGACACCACAGAATGTAGGCGTAACTCGAATTGAGGTCGAGAACTTTTGAGTCACGGGCGATTTCCCAGAGCCGGACTCCGTCGGAAACCTTTGGGGAACGAAATGCCACCGCGTCCGGCGCGGCGGTTAGGGTAGCGCTGATCTGAGTTGGGCTCATATCGAATTCGAAGTTAACAAGGCATCACATCGATGTCACCCACCTCCAGAAATTGGTACCGAATGCACCCTACAAACGCCTGATCATCACCGGTTTGTGACGTGCATCACCAACTATTGTCTTCGGCAACGGTATGCGCTGCGTCCCCCGACGATTCGGTGGCCGCGCGCAGGCGTGACAATGAGGCCTATGACCCGCATCATCGCCGGCTCTGCCCGCGGCCGACGTCTGGCAGTCCCGGCCGCCGGCACCCGTCCGACAACGGATCAGGTACGTGAGTCGGTTTTCAACATCTTGACCAATCGGATCGACTTCTCCGGACTGGTGGTTTTCGATCTGTTCGCCGGATCGGGTGCTCTGGGCCTCGAGGCTCTCTCGCGCGGTGCCGGGTCGGCGATCCTCGTCGAATCCGACGCCAAGGCTGCGAAGGTCATCGGCGGCAACATCACGTCGTCGGGACTGTCCGGCGCGCGGCTCGTGCGCCGTCGTGTTGCCGACTACTTACGCGGAGGTGCTCCGGTGGCCGACCTCGTGTTTGCCGATCCTCCCTATGACCTGCCCGGCGAACAGGTCGACGAGATGCTCACGTTGTTGTCCGGCGGAGCGTTGGCCCCGGGAGGGATGGTGGTACTCGAGCGGTCGGTGCGCAGCGCCGCCACCGGGTGGCCGGATGCTTTCGGGGAGCCGGAGATCCGCAAGTACGGCGAGACGCGGGTTGAAATGGCCGAACTCGGCTGAACAGTCTGACGTCGGCTGCTGATAACTTGCTCTCATGTCGGGAGCCGTTTGCCCAGGATCGTTCGACCCGGTCACGTCGGGGCATCTTTATGTCTTCGAGCGTGCCGCGGCCCGATTCGACGAGTTGATCATCACTGTGACGATCAACCCCAACAAGCAGGGGATGTTCACCGTTGATGAACGTCTCGAACTTCTGCGCAAAGTGACCGCGCACCTGCCGAACGTCCGAATCGACAGCTGGCAGGGCCTGCTGGTCGACTACGTGCGTGACCAGGGGTTCGACACCATCGTGAAGGGCCTGCGAGGTTCGGCGGACTTCGAATACGAACTGCCGATGGCGCAGATGAACCGTGACCTCACCGGTGTCGAGACGATATTCATGCTCACCGACCCCCGTCTGGCGCATGTGTCGAGTTCTCTGGTGAAGGAAGTCGCGAAACTCGGGGGACCCGTTGGCGACTTTTTGCCATCCGTAGTGCACGAACAGCTACTTGCGAAGTTGTCATCGGGCAACTGAGCGGCCGGTTTCGTAACCCTTTTTGCTGTCTACCCAGGTTTCGGCCTGGAAATCGGCCTACCGTAGAACTCGACACACCGGCCTGGGTTGCGTCGTCACAGCCGCAACATTGGGCACACTAGTCACAGAAATAACACCAACCACAGATCGCAACACGATGAGCACATGCCAACCGGGCACGACCATCAAGGTTTGCGGCGAGGAGTGAGGTAGCTGTGTACCGGGTATTCGAAGCGCTGGACGAGTTGGGTGCGATCGTCGAAGAAGCACGCAGTGTTCCGATGACTGCGGGTTGCGTTGTTCCTCGGGGCGACGTGTTGGAACTGCTGGACGACGTCAAGGACGCGATCCCCGGCGACCTGGACGACGCGCAAGATGTGCTCGACCAGCGCGACAAACTGCTGGGAGATGCGCGTCTGCACGCCGACACCATGGTCGGGGAGGCCACCGCGGAAGCGGATTCGTCGCTGGCCCATGCCCGCGCGGAGGCCGACCGGATCCTGGCCGAGGCGAAATCTCACGCCGACCGCATGGTTGCCGAAGCGCAGTCGCATTCCGGCCAATTGCTGGCCGACGCCACCGCAGAGGCAGAACGTCTGGCCGCCACCGCGAGCCGGGAGTACGAATCGGTGACCGGACGTGCGCATTCCGAAGCGGAGCGGATGATCGAATCCGGCAACGCAAACTACGAACGTTCAGTAGCCGAAGGTATTGCCGAACAGCAGCGACTGGTGTCGGAGACCGAGGTTGTCCAGGCCGCGCGCTCCGAGTCCGAGCGGATCATCGACGCGGCGCATGCCGAGTCCGACCGTCTGCGCGGCGAATGCGACGTCTACGTCGACAACAAGCTCGCCGGGTTCGAGGAATTGCTGACCGGCACCATCCGTTCGGTCAATCGTGGTCGCCAGCAACTGCGTACAGGTGCCGGCGTGCATGACTACGCCGAGCATGTCCGTCGGGCCGACTTCGGTACCGGGATGGCTGTCTGAAGCACCCCACGGACCGGACGTGGATCCGGGCCCGCGTCGTGATTGTCGAATGGGGTGCTCCGGGGCGTATCGTGGTTGCTTGTGTCACAGCGCGAAGGCAGTTCAACACGTCAGAATCGTCCCGTAGACGGCCCGTTCACCCTGGACATCCGCAGTCTGGGTAGGCGAGCCGGTTCTATGAAGGAGGTTCATCGGGCAATCACCGATGGGCCCCGGATCGGCCTGGACATGATCGCCATTCCGGCGGGCAGTGACGTGGATCTCGACCTCCGACTGGAAGCCGTCTCCGAAGGGGTTCTGGTCACCGGCTGTGTGAGCGGCGAGACCGAAGGTCAATGTGTCCGTTGCCTGGAGCCCGTGTCGGGTACCGCGAGCGTCTACCTGACCGAGCTGTTCGCCTACCCGGACAGCGCGACCGACGAGACGACCGACGCCGACGAGATGCATCGCATCGTCGACGACAAGATCGATCTGGAACAGGCGATCATCGACGCGGTTGCACTCGATCTGCCGCATACGCCGTTGTGCAGCGACGACTGCCAGGGCCTGTGCCCCGAATGCGGTGTGCGGCTCGCGGTGGCCGAAGCCGGTCACCACCACGACAAGATCGACCCGCGGTGGGCCGGCCTGGCATCGAAGTTTGCCGAGGAACCAGAGTCGAAACCGTGACAGAGACCGTCGGATCCGGTGTGAATGCTCAGACTGATCACGGTGATCTGCTGGCCGCCATCAATGTGGTGTTGTCCGACGAGATGTTGGAACTGGCCCTGACACATCGTTCCTACGCGTACGAACACGGCCGGCTCCCCACCAATGAGCGCCTCGAGTTCCTCGGAGACTCGGTGCTCGGTGTTGTTGTCACAGAGCACCTTTACCGCACCCATCCCGATCGCGCCGAAGGCGAACTCGCCAAGATCCGCGCGAGTGTGGTCAACATGCACGCACTGGCCGACGTCGCCCGCGGTCTGGGCCCCGGTGGCCTGGGCGCGCACCTTCGTCTCGGCAAAGGCGAAGAGATGACCGGTGGCCGCGACAAGGCGAGCATCCTGGCCGATGGCATGGAAGCGCTGATCGGTGCCGTCCACCTCGAACTCGGCCTCGAAACCGCCCGCACCACGGTTCTGGCGCTCTTCTCGTCCGCTCTGAACCGGTCGGCAGCGCTCGGCGCCGGCCTCGACTGGAAGACGTCCCTGCAGGAGCTCACAGCCGAAAAAGGCCTGGGCGTACCGGCTTATCAGATCACCTCCACCGGACCGGATCACTGCAAAGAGTTCACCGCGACGGTTCTGGTCGGCGGCGACGCGATGGGTTCCGGAGTCGGAAAGACCAAGAAAGAGGCCGAACAACTGGCCGCATCGACTGCCTGGAAGGCGATCTCCGGGACTGGAGACGATGCCTGAACTGCCCGAGGTCGAGGTGGTACGCCGCGGCCTGGCCGATCATGTTGTCGGTCGCCGGATCACGGCGGTCGAAGTCTTGCACCCGCGGGCGGTCCGCCGGCATCTCGGGGGCGCGCTCGACCTGATCGGAATGCTCGCCGGCGCGACCGTCACCGACGCCCGCCGGCGCGGCAAATACCTTTGGCTGGAGGCTGATCCACTCGGCGGAGCCGATCCACTGGCGATTGTCGTCCACCTCGGGATGAGTGGACAGATGCTGGTTCAGCAGGCGGGGGCCGCCGACGAAATCCACCTGCGGATCCGGGTGACACTCGACGACGGAACCGAGCTGCGTTTCGTCGATCAACGCACATTCGGCGGCTGGATGGTCGACGATCTCGTCGCATCCCCGACCATCGGTGATCTGGGACCGGCCTCGATCGCGCACATCGCGCCGGATCCCTTTGCACCGGAATATGATCCGGATGCCGTGGTCCGGGTTCTCAAACGCAAACACACCGAGATCAAACGGGCGATACTCGATCAGACCGTCGTCTCGGGTATCGGCAACATCTATGCCGATGAAGCGCTGTGGCGCAGCAGAGTTCACGGCCTGCGACTGACGGACAAGCTCACCGCCAAGGCTTTGCGCTCGGTGCTGGACAATGCCGCCGAGGTGATGGCTCAGGCACTCGAGCAGGGCGGGACGTCATTTGATGCGTTGTACGTCAACGTCAACGGTCAGTCCGGCTACTTCGAACGTTCGCTGAACGCCTATGGCCGCGAAGGCGAACCCTGCCGTCGCTGTGGCGCAATCATGCGTCGCGAACAATTCATGAACCGCAGCTCGTTCAGTTGCCCACGCTGCCAGATCCGCCCCCGAGCCTAGCTGCCGCCCACACCGTCGACCGTGCCCTTACGACCGTCGAGCGAGCCAAAGTTGCCGCTCCACCGGGTGAGAAAGGCCCGCTCGGTGGTGATATCGGCCCGCTCGGCGGGGGTGTGGGCCCGCTCGCGGGGGGTGTGGTGTTCCGGTGCGAGACCGTGGGGCGGCATGATCGGTGTCATGACCCTCGACCTGACACCGGACGAATTGCTCACCACCACCAGGACCGTGCGGAAACGCCTCGACATGACGCGGCCCGTCCCGCTGGATGTGATCAAGGAATGTCTGGAGGTCGCGCTGCAGGCTCCGTCGGGTTCGAACCGTCAGGGATGGCAGTGGCTGGTGATCACCGATCCGGAGATCCGGGCCACCCTCGGACGCATCTACGGCGAACTCGTGGACGACTACCTCGCCTCGAATCAGTCTGCGGCCAAACTCTTTGCCGACGACCCCGACCGGGCACCTGTGCAACAGCGGATCGGCGGCAGTGTTGCGTGGCTCGGAGAGCACATGGGGGAAGCGCCGGTCCTGCTGATTCCCTGCATCAAGGCCGGAAATACCCTGCCGGCCGGTAACCAGGCGGGACTGTGGGGATCATTGTTGCCGGCGGTGTGGAGTTTTGCGCTGGCAGCGCGTGCCCGCGGCCTCGGAACTGCCTGGACCACACTGCATTTGCAGCGCGAGGCCGAGATCGCCGACTTGCTGGCGATACCGGCCGGGTACCACCAGGGCGCATTGATTCCGACGGCCTACTTCACCGGCGAGACGTTCAAGCCGGCACCGCGTGAACCGCTCGAGAACGTCTTGCACATCGATCGTTGGTGAAATCGCTGGCAATTGTGGGCGACCCGCCCGTGCAATTGTGGGCGACCCGCCCGTGGAATTGTGGCTCACCGGCGGGTGTTGAATATCGGCATGACCGTAACCGAACAAAGTCAGTCTGCCGCGCCCGCGACCACCGAGTTGTGGGTGGAGCGCACCGGAACCCGTCGGTACACCGGCCAGAGCAGCCGCGGTGCCGAAGTTCTGATCGGCTCGGAGGACGTCGAGGGGGTGTTCACGCCGGGTGAACTGCTGAAGATCGCGTTGGCGGCCTGTACCGGAATGAGTTCCGACAGGCCACTTTCCCGTCGCCTCGGCGATGATTACGACGCCACGATCAAGGTGAGTGGCGCTGCGGACCGCGACAACGAGCTTTATCCGCAACTCAACGAGGTGCTCGAGGTCGACCTGTCCGAACTCGATCCCGAAGCAGCCCAGCGGTTGCTCGTGGTCGTCGAGCGGGCCGTCGATGCCGTGTGCACCGTCGGCCGCACCCTCAAGGCGGGCACCAAGGTCGGTTTGTCGATCGAGACGGAATAGGTCATGACGGACCAGGGACCGCAGGAGAGAACCGGATCAGACGTGGTCCGGATGCGTGCCTGGGTACACGGTTACGTGCAGGGTGTCGGATTTCGGTGGTGGACCAGGGCCCGGGCACTCGAACTGGGTCTTGTGGGGTCCGCCGCCAACCAGCGCGACGGTCGCGTGCTGATCACCGCGGAAGGGGAGCGGACAGCATGCCAGGCGCTCCTCGACCAGATCGACGCAGGCAAGAGCCCCGGCCAGGTCGACACCGTGGTCACCGATTGGGAACCTCCACGGGGCGACCTCACCGGATTTGTCGAGCGCTGAAGGTACTCTGAAGCGCTGTGCACCTCAAGAGCTTGACACTGAAGGGATTCAAGTCCTTCGCGTCGGCAACCACCCTGCGTTTCGAACCAGGTATCACCTGCGTGGTCGGTCCCAACGGGTCCGGCAAATCAAACGTGGTCGATGCCCTGACCTGGGTGATGGGTGAGCAGGGCGCCAAAGCGTTGCGTGGCGGAAAGATGGAAGACGTCATCTTTGCCGGTACCTCGGGGCGCGCCGCCCTGGGCCGGGCCGAGGTGACACTGACGATCGACAACTCCGACGGTGCCCTGCCCATCGACTATTCCGAGGTGTCGGTGACACGCCGGATGTTCCGTGACGGCGCCGGTGAATACGAGATCAACGGCAGTTCCTGCCGGTTGATGGACGTACAGGAATTGCTCAGTGACTCCGGCATCGGCCGCGAGATGCACGTCATAGTCGGGCAGGGACGCCTCGCCGCGATCCTCGAATCGCGCCCGGAAGAACGTCGCGCCTTCATCGAAGAGGCGGCCGGTGTCCTCAAACACCGCAAACGCAAAGAAAAGGCTGTTCGCAAGCTCGACGCGATGCAGTCGAACCTGTCGCGCCTGGGCGACCTGACCTCAGAGTTGCGACGCCAGCTCAAACCGCTGGGCCGACAGGCCGAGATCGCCCGTCGTGCCCAGACGGTCCAGGCCGACCTCCGCGACGCCCGGCTCCGGCTCGCAGCCGACGACCTGGTGATCCGGCGCAGCGAACTCGCCGAGCAACAGACCAGTGAAACCGAACTCCGCCGGCAGCAGGACGAGCTGGCCGAACAGCTCGATGAGCTCTCGACCCAGGTCGATGACAACGAGAAGTCGCTGGCGCAGATCGTTCCGGCGGCCACGGAGGCCGGTCAGGCGTGGTTTGCGCTGTCAGCGCTGACCGAGCGGGTCGGGGCGACCTGCCGGATCGCTTCCGAGCGCAGCCGATACCTGGCCGAACCGGTTCGGGCCGATTCCGGTCGCGATCCCGACCAGCTCGATCGTCAGGCAGATGCCGCGGCCGCCGAGGAGGCCGCCCTCACCGACAGCGTCGAAGAGGCCGGCATGCAGCTCGACGGGGCCAAGGAAGCCCTCGCCGAACTCGAGGAAGAGGCCGCGGCGGCCCAACGTGCGCATATGGCGGCAGTCCGGGCAGTGGCAGACCGGCGTGAGGGTCTGGCGCGACTCGAAGGACAGGTCGACAATCTCCGCACGAAGGTCGAGACGATCGACGCGGAAACGGCCCGACTCGGTGCCGCGATCGAGAATGCGGCAGCCCGTGCCGAGGCGGCCGGTGAGGAGTTCGACGCCGCATCGGCAACCGTCTCCGAGCTCGATGCCTCCGAGCTCGGGCTCGACGAACATCATGAGCGCAGTGTCGCCGCGCTCAATCAGGCAAACGAGCGGGTTGCAGAACTGCAGGCCGCCGAACGTGCGGCCGAACAACAGGTCACGTCTCTCAAAGCCCGGATCGATGCCCTGGCGGTCGGCCTGGAGCGCAAGGACGGTGGGGCCTGGTTGCTGGAGCACCGCTCGTCCGAATTGCTGGGACCGATGTCGTCACTGCTGCGCATCGAGGAGGGTTACGAACCGGCCATAGCGGCAGCGCTGGGACCGGCCGCCGATGCCGTTGCCACCGCCGACCTACCCACGGCCCGTGCGTCACTGTCGGCGCTGCGGGAGAACGAGGGTGGCCGGGCGTCGGTGCTCATCGGTGGTGTCGAGGCGGCCGGCCGGGGCACCGCGGTCCTGCCTGCCGGTGCGCGATGGGCGCTCGACGTGGTCTCGGTCCCCGAATCACTGCACGGCGCAATCGAACTCTTGCTGGGATACACCGTTGTCGCCGACACGGTCGACACCGCCGAGATTGTTGTCGCCGACGCGAAACAGGTTGTACCGCACCTTGGTTCGTTGCGGATCGTGACGCTCGACGGCGACCTGATCGGCGCCGGCTGGCGCAGTGGCGGCACCGGTGCGCGGCCGTCGACCATCGAGGTCCAATCGGCAATCGACACCGCTCAAAGTGATCTGGTGCAGGCGGGGCGTCGAAGCGAAGAGCTGATGGCCGCGCTGTCCGGAGCATTGGCGCAACAGTCCGACTGCCGCGACACCGCGGAACAGGCACTCGCCGCGCTGCACGAATCGGACGCACAGCTCGGGGCGATCTACGAACAACTCGCCCGCCTGGGCCAGGCCGCCCGTGCGGCGCAAGAAGAATCGGCACGGCTGGCATCGCAACGCGCCCGCGTCGAGGACAGTCGCACCGAGGCGATCTCGACACTCGCCGCAGCAGAAGAGCGGTTGCACCTGGCCCGCGACGAGAGCTCCGACCCCGATGGTGGCGGTGACCTGCCTGACGGCGAACGAGACGCGGCGGCGGCCGCGGTCACCGAGGCCAGAGCCGTCGTGATGGAGGCCCGGCTGGTTCTGCGGAGTTCGGAGGAGCGTTTGGCCTCGGTTCGTGGAAAGGCCGATTCGCTGCGCCGCGCAGCGCGCGCCGAGCGGGAGGCACGGGAACGTGCGGAACGCCAGAACAAGGCACGCGCCCATGCGGCCGAGGTTGCCGAGGTTGTCCTGGAATCCGGGAAGCTGATCGCAGCGCGACTGGAAATCGCTGTGGCACAGGCACAGTCCTATCGCGATGAACTCGAGCGCGAGCGTGCGACCCGGACCGAACATCTCGACGTGGCCCGGAAGGCGGCCGCCGAGGTCGGTGCGCAACTCACGTCGCTGAAGGACGCGGTGCACCGTGATGAGGTTGCCAAGGCGCAGGTCTCACTGCGGATCGAGCAGCTCGAAGAGCAGATCATGAACGACTTCGCGATCAGCCCCGACGACCTCATCGCCGAGTACGGCCCCGACATCGCTTTGCCGCCAACGGAACTGGAGATCGCCGAATACAACCAGGCCAAGGAGCGCGGCGAGACGGTGGTCGCACCGGCACCGATGCCCTACGACCGTGCCACACAGCAGGCCCGCGCCAAGAAGGCGCAAAAAGATCTGAATACCCTCGGCAAGGTGAATCCTCTTGCGCTGGAAGAGTTTGCCGCACTCGAGGAGCGCTACAACTTCCTGTCCACGCAACTCGAAGACGTGAAGAAGGCCCGGCATGACCTGCTCGACGTGGTGCAGGATGTCGACAACCGGATCCTGCAGGTCTTCACCGAGGCCTACGCAGACGTCGAGCGCGAGTTCGTCGAAGTGTTCAAGACACTGTTCCCCGGTGGCGAGGGCCGCCTCGTGCTCACCGATCCGTCGGACATGCTCACCACCGGCATCGATGTGGAGGCACGTCCACCCGGCAAAAAGGTCAAACGTTTGTCGCTGTTGTCCGGCGGCGAGAAGTCACTGACCGCTGTTGCCATGCTGGTGGCCATCTTCCGGGCCCGACCCTCACCCTTTTACGTGATGGACGAGGTCGAGGCAGCGCTCGACGACACCAACTTGCGCCGGCTCATCACCCTGTTCGAGCAGCTGCGTGAGAAGTCACAGCTGATTGTCATCACTCACCAGAAGCCGACCATGGAGGTCGCCGACGCGCTTTATGGCGTCAGCATGCAGGGCGACGGCATCACCACGGTGATCTCGCAGCGGATGCGTGGTCAAGATGTGGGTGCGCCGCCCGCCGGGGCCGGTCAGCCCGCGACCTGACTGAGCAGCACCGCAAAATCTCCGGCCTGATCGGTCCAGGTGTGGTGCCGGTGAAGGCCTGCGACCGCCAGCTCGTCGTGCAGTGTGTCGAGGTCGAACTTGGTGCTGATCTCGGTGAGGATCTCGGCGCCCTTGGGTAGTGTCCAGCTCCGCTCGATGGTCCCGAACTCCGCGAAGACGTTGCGACGGGCGCGGAGCCACATCTCGATCCGGTGTTCGGCGGGGTTCCATCTCGCGATGTGATCGAAGTCGTCCGCGTAGAGGCCTCGGGCTGCCAGGCCGGTGCGCAACACCTCGATCACGTTGCGGTTGAAATCGGCGGTCACGCCGGCACGATCGTTGTAGGCGGCGATGAGACGGCCGGAATCCTTGATGAGGTCGGCGCCGAGCAGGAAGAAGTCTCCGGGACGCAGGGCTCCGGTGATCCGTCGGAAGAAGTCGGCGCGCTCACCGGTGTCGAGGTTGCCGATCGTGCCACCCAGGAAGATCGCCATCCGGGGGCCGCGGTGGTGAGCCAGCGACAGGGCGGGATCACCGAAGTCGGCGTGGAGGGGTTCGACCGTGATCGCCGGGAATTCCGCGGCCAGCTGTTCGGCGGCCGAAGTGAGCATCTCGACGCTCACATCGAGGGGCACGTATGTGAAGTCGCCACCGCGATCGCTGAACGCCTGCAGCAGCAACCGGCTCTTCTCCGACGTTCCGGAGCCGAGTTCGATCATGGTGCGGGCACCGGAGTGCCGCGCGATGTCACCGCTGTGACCCCGCAAGATCTCGGTCTCCCGGCGGGTGGGGTAGTACTCCGGCAGGCGCGTGATCTCGTCGAACAACTCGCTCCCGCGTTTGTCGTACAGCCACTTGGCCGGTAGCACCGGCGGATCCTGCCAGAGGCCGACGACCGCGTCGGCGACGAGCTCGGGGTTCACAGACGCATCCGACTGCGATGTCGTCATCGGGCCAGCCGCAGGCCGCTGAATACCCACCGGGACGGTGCCGGGAAGAAATTGCGGTAGGTGATCCGTTCGTGCCCGGGCGGCGTCAGAGCGCTGGCGCCGCGCAACACGTGCTGGTCGCTCATGAACTTGCCGTTGTACTCGCCCACGGCACCGTTGGCCGGGACAAAACCCGGATAGGGGAGATAGGCACTCGACGTCCACTCCCACACGTCGCCGACCATCGCCTCCGCGGCGATCGAAGGGTGACATCGCAGCGGATCGAGCAAGCCACCGCGGCGCCCGCCGGTCACTGCTGCGGCGTTCTCCCACTCGAATTCTGTGGGTAGGCGCGCGCCGGCCCATCGCGCGTAGGCATCGGCTTCGTAGAACGAGACGTGGACCACGGGCTCGTCGGCGACGATCGGACGGCGACCGGACAGTGTGAACGTGGTCCAGGTGCCGTCGTCGTGGCTCCAGTAACCCGGTGCGTCCCACCCGGCCTCCTGGACGGTGGCCCAGCCGTCGGACAGCCAGAACTCGCTGCGGCGGTAACCGTCGTCGGCCATGAACTCGAGCCATTCGCCGTTGGTGACCTGTCGGTTGGCGATCTCGTATTCCTGTAGATAAACGGTGTGACGCGGACCCTCGTTGTCGTAGCTGAATCCGGGGCCGTCGGCCCCGATCTCCACCAGGCCACCCGGCATCGCCTGCCAGCGCAATGCGGGAGCTGACATCGGCGACCCGGAGAATTCACGGGACTCGGGCGCCCGCTCGACATAGACGGGTCCGAAGGGATGGATCGAGAGCAGATGCTTGATGTCCATCAACACCAGTTCCTGATGCTGCTGTTCGTGGTGGCAGCCGAGCTCGACCAGCCCCATCGCGGTCTCATCGAGTCGGCCTTCGGTGAGGGCCTGCGCCAGGGCGGCGTCGATGTACTCGCGGTAGCGGGTGATCTCCTCGACGCCGGGCCGGGTGATCAGGCCTCGCTGCGGCCGCGGATGACGGGCGCCGACCGACTCGTAATAGCTGTTGAACAGATAGCGGAACGACTCGTCGTAGACCGTGTACCCGGCCAGATCACGAAGGATGAACTCCTCGAAGAACCAGCTGACGTGCGCGCGATGCCATTTGGTGGGACTGGCGTCCGGCATCGACTGAGGTGTCTGGTCTTCGGGTGACAATGCGGCGGTGAGACGGTCGGTGAGCGCGCGCGTGTCGAGGAATCTGGTGGTCAGAGCCGACTGGTCAACCGAAATGCTCATGTTCGTCTCCTGGTGGTGGTCAGGGCGTAACGAGTATGGAAGAAGGGTCTGACAATAACCGTACGCCCGGACGCTGGTGATCGGCGCGGTTGGGGAGGTTCCCCCGACAGTGTCCGGGCGTGCGCCCCGGATCTGCTCTGGCAGACTGGGCCGGTGAACTCTGGTGCCGTAATCGCGATCGTTGTTGTCGTTGCCGTTTTGCTGTTGGCGCTGGTGGTCGCCGGATTGGTGGTGTCGCGCCGCCGTCGAATCTCGCTGCGCGACAGCACAGATCAGATCACCGGATCCGATGGCACCAGGCAGGTCGACAAATCGGGTGGCTATCAGGCAGGTTCGGGTTTCTCGTTCACGCAGGGCGGATCGGGGACCGCACTCGCCGAACCTCCCACCCCGGATGTGCCGAGCGCACCCGGCGAAGTGCTCGCGCCCGAGCCGCCGGTTGTCGAACCGCCGGTTGTCGAACCGCCGGTTGTCGAGATCCCGGCGGTCGAGACCCCGGCAGTCGAACCCGAGGTCGCAGAGCCGGAAGTTGCCGAGCCCGAGGCGGTTTCTCCTGAGGTCGTCGAACCCGAGGCCGCATCCCCGGAGGTTCTGGAGCCCGAGGTTCTGGAGCCGGAAGTGCTCGCACCGGAGCCGGTGGTCGAGCCTGAGCCCGAGGTCACAGAACCGGTCCTCGACGAGATCGCGCCGACCGCGGGCCGGCTCGGTCTGCTCCGCGGGCGGCTCGCGCGGTCCCAGAACGCTTTGGGCAAGAGCATGCTCGGACTGCTCGGTGCCGGCGACCTGGACGAGGACAGCTGGGAAGAGATCGAGGACACGCTCCTGATGGCCGACCTGGGTACGTCGGTGACGATGGCCGTGGTCGAACAGCTGCGGACCGAACTCGCGCAGGCGCCGGTCCGCTCGGCGGCCGAGGTCCGGGCGCTGCTCCGCAAGGTTTTGATCGCACAGGTGGAACCGGACCTGGACCGTTCCATCCGCGCGTTGCCGCACGCCGGCAAGCCTTCTGTCCTGCTCGTGGTCGGCGTCAATGGCACCGGCAAGACGACCACCACCGGCAAACTTGCCCGCGTCCTGGTGGCCGACGGTCGCCGGGTGTTGCTCGGTGCGGCTGACACCTTCCGCGCCGCGGCAGCCGATCAGCTGCAGACGTGGGCGGAGCGGGTCGGCGCCGAAGTCGTCCGCGGCAAAGAAGGCGCCGACCCCGCCGCGGTCGCATTCGATGCGGTGACGCGCGGCATCGACGAAGGCGTCGACGTGGTGATGATCGACACCGCCGGACGCTTGCACACCAAGACCGGATTGATGGACGAGCTCGGCAAGGTCAAACGAGTCGTCGAGAAGCGGGCAGCCGTCGACGAGGTGCTGCTGGTCCTCGACGCGACGACGGGACAGAACGGTTTGACGCAGGCGAAGGTGTTCTCCGAGGTCGTGTCGATCACAGGTGTGGTCCTGACCAAGCTGGACGGCACGGCCAAGGGCGGGATCGTCTTCCACGTTCAGCGTGAACTCGGTGTGCCGGTCAAGCTCGTGGGTCTGGGCGAGGGCGCCGACGATCTCGCACCCTTCGAGCCCGAGGCATTTGTCGACGCACTGCTCGGGTGACGTTCCCGCGGTGAGGAATTGTCCGCTGCGCCATATGCCGTAGGACATCAAACCGCCGCGGGACACGAACCAAGGACACGGAACTATCGTTTGACGACTTTTGCGTAGATGTCGATCGATGTGCTCGACACACGACCTGGGGCGATACCTGGGCGAAACACGACTTCCGGTTCCGTTAACGTGCCAGCAACATGGCATAGCCATCACCGAAACATGCGACAAGCAACCTTCTCGTCAGGTCGTAACTGCGGCAGTGTGCTGCAGGCAGATAGCTGAGGAGGACTGAAGGTGGCGGATTACCCCGTTATGGGTGTGCCCGATACAGGTGACACCGCCTGGATGTTAGCGAGCGCCGCGCTCGTGTTGCTGATGACTCCAGGTTTGGCATTCTTCTACGGCGGCATGGTCCGCGCGAAGAATGTTTTGAACATGCTCATGATGAGCTTCATCTCGATGGGCATCGTCACGGTGCTCTGGGCTCTTTACGGGTTCTCGGTCGCCTTCGGTGACTCCAAGGGAGGCGTGATCGGCGATCCTTCCCAGTACTTCGCTCTGAAGGGTGTCATCAGCGCCAGCGGTTCACCGGCGATCGAGGCTGATCCCACGAACGGTGTCGAAGCGGCGGATGCCGTCAACATCCCGCTCTTCGGAACCATTCCGCTGGCCGTGTTCGTCGCCTTCCAGTTGATGTTCGCGATCATCACTGTCGCCCTGATCTCGGGCGCCGTCGCCGATCGCATGAAGTTCAGCGCCTGGGCGGCCTTCACGGCGATCTGGGCCACCGTCGTCTACTTCCCCGTTGCGCACTGGGTGTTCGCGTTCGACGGTTACACCGGAGACAGTGGCGGCTGGATTGCCAACAAGCTCAAGGTTATCGACTTCGCGGGTGGTACCGCGGTCCATATCAACGCCGGCGTCGCCGGTCTGGTTCTCGCGATCATCCTCGGAAAGCGCCAGGGATGGCCGGCAACTCCGATGCGTCCGCACAACCTTCCGTTTGTCATGCTCGGCGCCGGCCTGCTGTGGTTCGGCTGGTACGGCTTCAACGCCGGTTCCGCCGGTGCCGCCAACGGCACGGCGGCCAGCACCTTCCTGACCACCACGATCGCCACCGCCGCGGCCATGCTCTGCTGGTTGGTCGTGGAGCGTCTCCGGGACGGCCGGGCTACCACCCTCGGTGCCGCATCGGGCATCGTCGCCGGTCTCGTCGCCATCACTCCGTCATGTAGCGCGGTGAACTTCTGGGGAGCTCTCATCATCGGTGCGGTCGCGGGTGTGCTCTGTGCACTGGCCGTCGGCCTCAAGTACAAGTTCGGCTACGACGATTCGCTGGACGTCGTGGGTGTCCACCTCGTCGGCGGTTTGCTGGGAACCATCCTCATCGGCTTTGTCGCAACTGCGGAAGCCCCGGCAGGCGTGGACGGACTGTTCTACGGTGGCGGTGTCGATCAGCTGTGGCGGCAGGTTGTCGGAGCGGGTGCAGTGCTTGCCTACTCGGGCATCATCACCGCAGTCATCGCGCTGGCACTGAAGTACACGATTGGCATCAAGATCGACGCCGAAGGTGAAGCGCGTGGCGCCGATGAGTCTCAACACGCTGAATCCGCGTACGATTTTGCATCATTGGGCGGTTCAAGCACGCAATTTGGTCATGGCGGCAGCACGCTGACCAAGGAGGGATGATCTAAGTGAAGCTCATTACCGCGATCGTGAAGCCTTTCACGCTCGAAGATGTCAAGGCCGGCCTGGAGCAAGCAGGTGTTGTCGGTATGACCGTCAGCGAGGTCCAGGGTTATGGACGCCAGAAGGGTCACACCGAGGTTTACCGCGGGGCGGAATACTCCGTCGACTTCGTTCCCAAGGTCCGGGTGGAGGTCGTCGTCGACGACGCCGCAGTGGACAAGGTTGTCGACGTGATCGTCGAAGCCGCACGCACCGGCAAGATCGGTGACGGCAAGGTCTGGGTGTCCCCGGTGGAAGCCGTTGTCAGGGTGCGTACCGGAGAACGCGGCAGCGAAGCTCTGTAAAACGGTGCCATTTCTCAATGGCGGTCGCGGTCCTGCGTCCGAGGAACCCTCGGATGCAGGACCGCAGCCGTCTCACCCGACTCCTGCCGCGGCGACGGACCTGGTCACCGCCCGCAAGCAGCTGCTCACCCGTGCCGAAGGCAGTAAGCGTATCGATGCGCCCGGCCTGCGTCGGGTGCTCGTTGACCTGCACGACTTCTGGCTCACCACCAAGGCTGCCGAGATCGGCATCAAACCGGGTAGCGGTTTCGCGATCGTGGCTGTCGGTGGACTCGGGCGCCAGGAGTTGTTGCCCCACTCGGATCTCGATCTGATCCTGCTCCATGACGAGATGGATCCCTCCGTCGTCTCCGAGGTCGCAGACCAGATCTGGTACCCGCTGTGGGACGCGCACATCAAACTCGACCACAGCGTCCGAACTGTGTCGCAGGCCTTGCAGGTCGCCGCGTCCGACATGAGTGCGGCCCTGGGCCTTCTGGAGGCGAGGCACATCACCGGCGACGAGGATTTGTCGCGCCTGCTGATCGGCGGTATTCGCCAGCAATGGCGCGCCGATATCCGATCTCGCTTTCCCGGCTTGGTCGACCAGGCCCGTGATCGCTGGCGGCGCACCGGAAGTATCGCGCACCGAGCCGAACCCGACTTGAAATTCGGTCGCGGCGGGCTTCGCGATGTGCACATGCTCGATGCACTGGCAATTGCACAGCTGACCGATGGCATGGCCGCACTGCGGCCGGATTCGCCCGGTGGTGGTCTGCGCCAGGCATATACCCGTTTGCTGGACGTCCGTACCGAACTGCACCGGATCACCGGTCGGCCCAGGGAACAACTCCGGGCCCAGGACGCCGACGAGATCGGCGCCGCACTCAGGATCGGTGATCGATTCGAGTTGGCACGCACGATCAGCGACAGCGCCCGCACCATCAGCTATGCCGTCGATGTGGGTTTGCGCACGTCATCGAACTCCTTGCCGCGCAAGGGTTTGTCGAAGTTGCGGCGATCGCCGATCCGCCGGCCGCTCGACGAGGGTGTCGTCGAACACCAGGGTGAGGTCGCACTCGCGCGAAATGCGTTCCCCAGCAAGGATCCCGGACTCATCCTCCGGGTCGCGGCCGCGTCGGCGCGCACCGGACTCCCGATGGCGGCATCGACGCTCGCCAGGCTGGCCGATTTCGCACCAGAACTACGCGAACCGTGGCCGGCCGACGCGCTCAGCGATCTGCTGGTTCTCCTCGGTTCCGGTGAGCACATGCTCGGCCCGATCGAGGCGCTGGACCGAACGGGCCTGTGGGGCCGGCTCATTCCCGAATGGGGTGCGGTGCGGGATCTGCCGCCACGAGATGCCATGCACACGTGGACCGTTGACCGGCATCTTGTCGAGACCGCAGCCAACGCAAGCGCTCTGACGACACGGGTGTCACGACCCGACCTGTTGGTGCTCGGCGCGCTGATCCACGACCTGGGTAAGGGGCGTGGAGCCGATCACAGTGTTGTCGGTGCCGAGCTGGCCAACCAGGTCGGCAACCGGATCGGGTTGTGGCCCGAAGACGTGGCGACCCTGTCGATGATGGTTCGCTACCACCTGCTGTTACCCGAGATGGCCACCCGCCGCGACCTCGACGATCCGGCGACGGTGCAGAGTGTCGTCGACACACTCGGCGGCTCGCGGGTCCTGCTGGAGCTTCTCGCGGCATTGTCCGAAGCGGATTCGCTGGCCACCGGTCCGGGTGTCTGGGGCGATTGGAAGGCCTCACTGATCGGTGAACTCGTGAGGCGCTGCCTGCGGTTGATGGAGGGCGGCGAGCTCTCCACCCCCGATCCGCTGACACCGGAACTGATCGCGCTGGCCGAGGCGGGCGGAATCAGCGTCGACCTGGTGAACACGGACAACCCGCACACCTTCGCGGTGACGATGATCGCGCCGGAACAACCGGGTTTGTTGTCCCGGATGGCCGGAGTGTTGTCGTTGCGGGGCCTGCGTTTGCTCAGTGCGGTGGTGCAAAGCCATGCCGGCAGTGCGGTCAACACCTTCCTGGTGTCACCAATCTTCGGTGACCCCGGCGAGGTGGGGTTGCTGCGCCAGCAGCTGATCCAGGCAGTCGAAGGCGGGATCGATGTGATCGCGCGTCTCGACGCCAAGGAACGCGATACCGCGCCGCCCGCGCCGCCGGACGGCAGCGTGTCTCCGGCAGTGCCCGCGTTGTTCGCACAGGCACCGCCGAGGGTGATCTGGTTCGACGGATACGACGACAGCAGCGTCATCCTCGAACTCCGCGCCGGAGACCGGGTGGGATTGCTTGCCCGGGTCAGTGCGGTTCTGGAAAATCACGGTGCTTTCATCACCTGGGCCAAGGTCGCCACCTTGGGTGGATCGGTGGTCGACTCGTTCTGCATCCGGTTGCCCGGGGACGGCTCATCGGTCCGTGACCAGCTCGAACGGGCAATTCTGGCCGTGGTGCCACCACCGGCGCCACCCCGAGAGCATGACGACAAACCCGGTAAATCCGGTGTCCCGATAGGCTAGGGGCATGTTCGACTCCCTCTCAGGCCGGTTGGCCGGTGTCCTGACCGATCTGCGCGGCAAGGGCAAGCTGTCCGATGCCGACATCGATCGCACCTGTCGCGAGATACGTCTCGCGCTCCTCGAAGCGGACGTGGCGCTGCCCGTTGTCCGCGGATTCATCAGCCGGATCAAGCAACGCGCCAAGGGTGCCGAGGTGTCCGGGGCGCTGAATCCGGCGCAGCAAGTTGTCAAGATCGTCAACGAGGAACTCGTCGGCATCCTCGGCGGCGAGACCCGGCGGATCCAGTTCGCCAAGAATCCGCCGACCGTGATCATGCTCGCGGGTCTGCAGGGTGCCGGTAAGACGACACTCGCCGGAAAGCTGGCGGCCTGGCTCAAGAAGCAGGGGCATACGCCCATGCTCGTGGCCTGTGATCTCCAGCGGCCCGGGGCGGTCAGTCAGCTGCAGATCGTCGGTGAACGTGCCGGTGTCCCCGTGTATGCACCCCATCCGGGTCAGAGCATCGGCGGAACCGGCGAACTCGGTGTCTCCGGCCATGACGGCGCCGAAAGCCTCGCCGAGCCGATCGAGGTCGCCCGAGGTGGTGTCGCCGAGGCCACGTCGAAGCTCCATGACGTGGTGATCGTCGATACCGCCGGTCGACTCGGTATCGACGAAGAGTTGATGCGTCAGGCCCGTGGGATCCGCGATGCGGTGAATCCGGACGAGGTGCTGTTCGTTCTCGACGCCATGATCGGTCAGGACGCGGTGGCCACGGCCGAGGCGTTTGCCGCCGGCGTCGATTTCACCGGTGTGGTGCTCACCAAACTCGATGGTGATGCCCGCGGTGGTGCCGCGTTGTCGGTGCGGGAGATGACCGGCCGCCCGATCATGTTCGCGTCCTCGGGCGAGAAACTCGAAGACTTCGACGTCTTCCATCCCGACCGGATGTCGAGCCGCATCCTCGGGATGGGCGACGTTCTCAGCCTCATCGAACAGGCCGAGCAGCACTGGGATGTGCAGCAGGCCGAAGATGCGGCCACCAAGATCAGCCAGGGTGAACTGACGCTCGAGGACTTCCTCGAGCAGATGCTGATGATCCGCAAGATGGGTCCTATCGGGAACCTGCTCGGCATGCTGCCGGGTGCGGGTCAGATGAAAGATGCGCTGTCACAGGTCGATGACAAACAACTCGACAAGGTGCAGGCCATCATTCGCGGAATGACACCTGCCGAACGCGATAACCCGAAGATCATCAACGGATCTCGCCGGGCCCGGATCGCGAACGGTTCGGGTGTCGCCGTCAGTGACGTCAACCAGCTCGTCGACCGTTTCTTCGACGCGCGGAAGATGATGTCGCAGATGGCCGGCCGGATGGGTATGCCCGGCGGCAACCGCAAGGTGAACCGCAAAAAGGGTGGCAAGAAGGGCAAGAAGGGCGCTCGCGGGCCGACGCCGCCGAAGATCAGGGGCGGTTTCCCGGGTGGCATGCCGGGCGGCGGAATGCCCGGTGGGATGCCCGCCGGGTTCCCGGATCTGTCGAACATGCCTGCCGGTCTCGACCAGATACCCCCGGGGCTCGAGGGTATCGACGTGAGTCAGTTCCAGCGGCCGAAGAAGAAATAACGGGAAGCAGTCGTATGGCGCCGTCGCAGTTGCACTTTCGTGGTCGCGCCGTCGGAAGCGGCGAGCCGATCGAGTTCTGGGTCGACGGTGGCGTGATCACCCACGAGGCGGTGCCGGGTGCGATCACCGTCACCGACGGCGGCTGGATCATGCCGGGTCTCGTGGACGCCCACAATCACGTCGGCATCGCACCGGGACTCGGTGTGACCATCGAGCAGGCCCGGGCTTTCGCCTACGCCGATGTCCGGGCCGGGGCGACTCTCATCCGTGAGGTCGGATCGCCGTTGGACACCCATCCACTCGACGCCGACTCGCGATGTCCACAGTTCATCCGGGCGGGCAAACACATCGCCCGTCCCAAGCGCTACATCCGCGACTATGGCGTCGACCTCGACGATGTCGCTGATCTGCCGGCCGAGGTGGCGAGGCAGACCGGCGCCGGGGACGGCTGGGTCAAACTCGTGGGGGACTGGATCGACCGCGACACCGGGGATCTGGCGCCGCTGTGGCCGGAAGATGTGCTGCGCGAAGCGATCTCCCTTGCGCACGAACGTGGTGCGAAGGTGACCGCGCATGTTTTCGGCACCGAGGCACTATATGGACTCATCGGCGCCGGCATCGACTGCATCGAACACGGCACCGGCCTGAATGACGAACTCATCGCGGTGATGGCGCAGCACCGGATCGGCCTGGTGCCCACCATGATCCAGGTGGAGAACTTCCCGGCGATCGCCGACGGAGCCGACCGGTTCCCGGCCTATCAGCAGCACATGCGCAAGCTCTACGCCGATGCCCCGGAAACATTTGCCAACGCTGTTGCGGCCGGAGTCGAGATCTACGCCGGGACCGATGCCGGCGGGTTCGTGGAACACGGTCGCATTGTCGACGAGGTCGTGGCGCTGGCAGGCATCGGGCTGGGGGCACGTGCTGCGATCGACGCGGCCTGTGGTTCCGCGCGGAACTGGCTCGGCGTCGGACTGCTCGACGACGGTGATCGCGCGGATGTCCTTGTGCTGTCGGGTGATCCGATCGAGGACCTGACTGCCTTGCGGGCACCGGAGACCATCGTCTGCGGCGGGAACATCATCTGAGCAGGTTCAGGTACGCGCCCGGACGTGGACGCGTTCGCCCTGTGCGCCGAAGAGGTTGAGAACCTCGGCCGGTTCAGGCCCGATGGCGCCGATCCAGTGGGGTACATGGGTGTCGAACTCGACCACCTCGCCCGGCAACAATTCGAGATCCTGTTCCCCGAGGATCAACCGGACCCGTCCCGACAGGACATACAGCCACTCGTAGCCCTCATGGGTCTTGAGTTCGGGGTGTGCGATGTCCTGTGGCGGCATGATCTGTTTGAAGGCCTGGACACCCCCGGCGCGCCGGGAGAGTGGGATGAATGTGCGGCCGTGGCGGCTGATCGGCCGCAGGTGGATCCGCGGGTCACCGGTCTGGGGTGCGCCGACGAGTTCGTCGAGGGGTATCGCGTATGCCTTGGCCAGCGGCAGTAGTAGCTCGAGTGTGGGTTTGCGGCCACCGGATTCGAGTCGGGACAGGGTGCTCTCGGAGATGCCAGTGGTCGCGGACAGGTCGGACAAGGTGATCGCGCGATCGCGGCGCAAGGCGCGAAGTCGTGGTCCGACCGCGGTCAAAGCTTGATTCAACTCGGTGTCCATGGGATCCGAGTCTGGCCAAAAATTGCCGGGATGGCAAATATTCTTGCCAGAGGGTTCGGGCTGGGCTCAGGGTGGGGGACATGACTGATGACATGAACAACGAATACGACGTGGTGGTGGTCGGCGGCGGGGCTGCGGGTCTGAGCGGAGGGTTGATGCTGGGGAGGTCCCGGCGATCGGTTCTCGTCATCGACTCCGGGGCTCCGCGGAACGCTCCGGCCGCCGGGGTGCACGGCTACCTCACCCGCGAGGGAACTCCACCGGCCGAGCTCCTGGAAATCGGTCGCGATGAGGTCCGCCGATACGGTGTCGACCTGGTGGACGCAGAAGTGGTCTCGGTCTCGGGTGCCGTCGACGCCGGATTTGTGGTTGCGGTTGCGGATGGGCGGACGGTCAAGGCGCGTCGTCTGCTGCTGACCACGGGGTTGATCGATGAGCTACCCGACATCCCCGGCCTGCGTGAACGCTGGGGCAAGGATCTGCTGCACTGCCCGTACTGCCACGGCTGGGAAGTGCGCGACCAAGCGATCGGCGTCCTCGCCAGGAATGCCTGGGCCGTGCATCAGGCGCAGATGTTCCGGCAGCTGAGTGAGGACGTGACGCTCTTCCTCAACGACGCCCTGACGCTGTCCGACGAAGATGCCGTGTCGCTCGCGGCCCGCGGGATCCGCGTCGTGGAGGGTGCGGTGGCCGCAGTGGAGTCGTCAGGCGACAAGCTCACCGGTGTCCGGCTCGCGGACGGGACGTTTGTGGAACGCGAGGCGGTGACCGTGATGCCACGCTTTGTTGCCCGAGCAGGATTCCTCGCCGACCTCGGACTCGAATCACAGGAGCATCCGATGGGCGTGGGGGAGCACATCCCCGCCGACGAGAACGGCGTGACGACGGTGCCGGGAGTATGGGTGGCCGGCAACATCACCAATCTGATGGCTCAGGTCTCGGGGGCGGCCGCCGCCGGTGCGCTCGCGGGCGCTCAGATCAACGCAGATCTCATCGCCGAAGAGATTCGGTCGGCCGTCGCCGCCACCGCCGCCGCGACCGTCTGACAGCACCCGACCACCGCCGACCGTGCCGAACGGACCGCCCAGCGTGCCGAACCGACCACCGCCGACCGTGCCGAACGGACCGCCCAGCGTGCCGAACCGACCACCGCCGACCGTGCCGAACGGACCGCCCAGCGTGCCGAACGGATTGCCCAGCGTGCCCAAGGTGTCGATCGATGTCGATGTTGGTGCAACTGCGGCACGGTCGACGGCGACAAGGGCACGGTCGGCGGTCCGTTCGGCCCGCTCGACGGAGGGGGCGGAGGGGCCGGAACGGCGTGATTTCAGTTCAGGGGTCCGACTCTGGCAGAATGGCTAGCTGGTTCGCCGGACCCGGCCACGTGCCGACCGGCGGTCACACCAGATGAACAGCAAAACCGGGCGTTCCAATTCCGGAACGTCGCCGAATTGCACTGTGACCATAGAAGGAAGTAACTCGTGTCTGTCAAGATCAAGCTCACCCGCCTCGGCAAGATCCGCAATCCCCAGTACCGCATCGTCGTCGCCGATTCGCGTACCCGCCGCAACGGCCGGGCCATCGAGACCATCGGTCGGTACCACCCCAAAGAAGAGCCTTCGCTGATCGAGATCGACACCGAGCGCGCGCAGTACTGGCTGGGAGTTGGCGCACAGCCGACCGAGCCTGTCGCCGCACTGCTGAAGATCACCGGTGACTGGCAGAAGCACAAGGGCCTGCCGGGCACCGAGGGCACCCTGCGTGTCGCGGAGCCGAAGCCGTCGAAGCTCGACCTGTTCAACGCTGCGCTCGCCGCTGCCGACAACGCTCCGGCCGCCGAGGCGACCACCCCGAAGAAGAAGGCCGCCAAGAAGGCCGACGCGCCTGCTGAAGAGGCCGCAGCGCAGGCCCCCGATTCTGAGGCAACCGACAAGTGAGTGTCGTTGTCGCTGACGCAGTCGAACATCTCGTTCGCGGCATCGTTGCCAACCCGGATGACGTGCGCGTTGAGCTCGTCACCGGTCGGCGCGGACGGTTTGTCGAAGTTCACGTGAACCCGGAAGACCTGGGTAAGGTCATCGGCCGTAACGGTCGCACGGCCACCGCGTTGCGCACGCTTGTCACCGGTATCGGTGGCCGGGGTGTGCGTGTCGACATCGTCGACACCGATCGCTGATCGGGTCGAAACACAGATGGATCTGGTTGTCGGCCGCGTTGCCAAGACGCATGGCGTCCGCGGCGAATTGGTGGTCGACGTCCGGACCGATGAACCCGACGAGCGGTTTGCCGTCGGTCGTGTCCTTCGTGGGCGCAAATCGACCGGCAAGAACACGTTTGTCGAGAACAACTACACGGTGACGGCCGCCCGGAATCATTCCGGGCGGCTGTTGCTGACCCTGGCCGAGGTCACCGACCGGGATACCGCCACCGAGATGCGTGGCACCCTCTTTCTGATCGACTCGGCGGACGTTTCGTCCGGCGACGACCCCGACGAGTTCTACGACCATGAGCTTCAGGGCGCAGCGGTCCGGACTGTGTCCGGCGAGGACGTCGGTGTCCTCACCGACGTTGTCCACATGCCCGGCGGCGATCTGCTGTCGGTGAAGGCGGCCGATGGCCGCGACATCCTGATTCCGTTTGTGGCGGCGATCGTCCCGACTGTGGGCCGCGACCTCATCGAGATCGATCCGCCCGACGGTCTGCTCGATCCGGAGTGACCGACGTGTCCGAACAGTCGACGGAGCCTGAGCCGGCCATTCGGATCGGCGTCGTCTCCATTTTTCCCGAGTATCTCGAACCGATGCGAATGGCCTTGCTGGGCAAGGCCATTGACCGAGGAATCCTTGCGGTCGACACATACAATCTCCGCGACTGGACCCATGACGTGCATCGTGCCGTCGACGATTCGCCCTACGGCGGCGGACCCGGAATGGTCATGAAACCGACTGTGTGGGGTCCCTGCCTGGACGACGTCTGTCCGGACGACGCACTCCTCGTGGTGCCGACACCCGCCGGTGTCCCGTTCACCCAGGCGACCGCGCAGGCCTGGAGCAAAGAACACCACATCGTCTTCGCCTGCGGCCGCTACGAGGGCATCGACCAGCGAGTCATCGATGATGCGGCCAAACGTGTTCGGGTCCAAGAGGTTTCGATTGGCGACTTTGTGCTGATCGGCGGCGAGGTTGCCGTGTTGGCCATGGTCGAGGCCACCGTCCGCCTGATCGACGGGGTCCTGGGTAACGCCAACTCGCATCAGCAGGACTCGTTCTCCGACGGCTTGCTCGAGGGTCCGAGCTACACCCGGCCGCCGTCATGGCGAGGGCTGGACGTTCCACCGGTGCTTCTCGGCGGTGACCACGCGAAACAGGAACGCTGGCGCCGCGAGCAGTCGATCGAACGCACCCGCGCGCGCCGCCCTGATCTGCTGCCGCCGGATTTGTTGCCGGCCGACCCGACGGAGTCCGGCGCAGGTTAGGATCTCGGCACACCATTGGGGGGTGGCGATGAGTGCCGAATCCGGCTGGACAACTGCGAGCAGGCGGGCATGGGATTCCGTGCTCGACGAGGTCGACGAGCAGCGTGCGCAACTGCGTGAGGTCGAAGAACAACTACGGACGATGACCGTCGAGGTGACCTCGACAGATCGCCTGGTCACGGTGGTCACCAACGCTCGCGGTGCCCTGATCGACCTCCGTCTGGAGCCGCCGGCCCTGCGCCGCTACCGCGCCGACCAGCTGTCGGCGCTGATCTGTGAACTCGTCACGAGAGCCGACAGGGAACTCGCCGGACAGCGGAACCAGTTGGTCGAGCACATCGTCCAAAACCCGGGACCGCAGTACCGCGATCTCGATGAGACACCGCTCGGGGGAGGCGCGTGATGGACGATGTCTCCGGCCCTGATCTGCTCGTCGACGAGGCTGTGCTGGCCGCTGCGGCACGCCGCCTCGCCCCGGTTGTCGGGGAGATCGACGAGGTGCTGGCCGAGGTGGACGCGATCATCGGCGACCTTCGGCACGACTGCTCCGGCCACCACACCGGAGCTGACTTCGATACGGCACTGGCCGCGTTCGCCGGGATGACCGCGGCGGAGCTCCACGCGGTTCGGAACTCGATAGTTACCTTCACCGACAACCTCACCCGCGCCGCCATCGAGTTCGGCGAGGTTGATGAGGCCGGTGCCGCCGATCTCCGGAGAGCCCATGTTGAGTGAACCGATTCCAGAGATGCTGGAAAAGCTATGGCCGACAATGGATCCCGAACGTATTCAACTGGCAGGCGAGCGGTTCTCGTCGCTGGCCCAGCGACTGTCAGACCTACAGATCGTCCTTTCCGACACGGCCCGCCACATCGCCGATACCGGTGACGGCCAAGCGGCCGATGCGATGACAGACCAGGCCCGCCGCATCGCCGACACCACTCTGACCACCGTGCGCGACCGCCTCACCCATCAGGGCCGTGCCACGCGTGCCTACGGTGATGCGGTTGCAGAGACGCAGCAACGGCTCACCGTCGTGGCGGCGATGGCCGACCGAGACCTCTTGGCAGGGCAGGTAGTCGCGGCCGCGACCGGCGACACGACCACGCTGGCGGGCGCACACGACGCGGCGGTCCGGGTGATGACAGCTGCCGCCCTACAACTGGACCGGCGCACCCGCGACATCACTGACGACCTGCAGACGCAGAGTGACACCGACGCTGGTCCCTCTCAGTCCGGTGGCGGTGGAACGCCGATGATGGCGCCGATGGGCGGCGCCGTGGCAGGTGCGCTGGCCGGAGTGATGGTGCGGGCGCGCGGTGCCGACCATCGGCCAGACCTCGACATCTCCGATGCCGACCTGGCGATGCTGCGGTTCCGAGCGGCACACCTGGCCGCGACCCAGCCGCCGGAGGTGGCGCCGTGGGTCCGGCTGGCGGTCGGGCTGGGTGTGTCGGGCGACGGTCGCCATGTGGTGATCGTCGGGACCAGCGAACTGGGCGGGTATCTCCGGCCGGGTACCGCGCTGGAACCACACGAGATGGTTGTGGGCGACGGGCGGGCACCCGAACTCGCCATCATGGGCTACTTCGCTGATCGCGACATCGAGCCGGTGGCGGTCTGTGCCACCACACCGCCACCCCCGGAGGTCGCTGCCGAGATCACCGAGGGCGGCGCCCGGAATCTGGACGTCGGCGACGGCGACGATCAGGATTCCGGGCAGTGACGGCGCACCGGATCGACGCACTCGGTTCAGGTGTCGCAGGTCTCGTGGCACGTGTCGAACCCGGACAGTTGAGCCGGGCCGGCCTGATGCTGACCGTCACCGCGCTTGATGCCGCAGCGGTTGCGACCGACGGTGTGATCACTGCAGTCCTGACCGACTGGCGGGCGAATCGACCGATCGGGCCCACTCACCGGTTGTCGATCGGATCGATGCGGGCACGACTCGACGGTCTCGCCTTTTCCGCTGGGCACGCCGGCCGGACTGTGGAGTATCGGGCGGAGTTCGGCCGGGCGCGCGCCGTCGCGGCACTGGAGTTCGGCATTGCCGGCAGGGGACGCGATGGCCTGCGGGAACTCGTCTGCGAAGCCAGCGCCGCGACCGGTTCGACCGTTTTGGTTGCAAGTGTCCTTCGTGATCACATAGAGCGATAATCTTTCCGAATGGACCACTGGTTCCAGGAGAGCATTGTCGACGACGGTCGACTGCCTTTGTTTGTCGCTTACATCGGTTTCATCCTCGGCTTTCTCGGAATTCGGATCAGTGTTCGACTGATCCGCGCGGAGGTCAGCTGGTGGTTCAACAACGTGACGCCCGGTGGCATGCACATCCATCATGTGGTGTTCGGAACAGTGCTCACGATGATCTCGGGGCTGGGCCTCATCACGATGTCGATCAACGGTTCGCAGGCCGTGTTGTCGATCTTTGCGGGCCTCTTCGGAATCGGGGCGGCGCTGGTACTCGACGAGTTCGCGCTGATCTTTTATCTGAGAGATGTGTATTGGGCCGAAGAGGGCCGGGCGTCCATCGACGCGGTCTTCGTGGCGTTGGCGGTGATGGGCCTGATCCTGATGGGATTCCGCCCGTTCGAGATCGACGATCCCGACACCGGTGATGTCGTGTCAATGGTCGGATTCGTCATTTCTTTCGCCGTGGTCGCGGCACTTGCGGGCATCGTGCTGCTCAAGGGCAAGATCTGGACAGGGCTGATCGGGTTGTTCATCTTCCCGCTGCTGATCGTGGGTTCGATCCGGTTGGCACGCCCGACATCACCATGGGCCCGGTGGCGCTACACCCGGCGCGAGAAGAAGATGGTTGCGGCGGTCAAGCGTGAACGCCGCGTCCGGCGGCCCCTCATCCGGGCCAAGATCTTCATGCAGGATCTGATGGCCGGGAAGCCGGACGTCGCACATGCCAAGGCCGGAGCCGAGGTGGAACTCGATGCCAGGGTCCATGCCGCGCCGGCGCCGGGGGAGTCTGCAGAGCTCGTGCTGGCCGCGGTGATTTCTCACGGGCGGGGTCCGTCTGGCACAATTGACCAGTTGCCGATCGACGGTCAGACGCCGGGTTCTCCCATGTCGCCTGATCTGTCGCGGAGACCAAACGAAACAGAGCACGAACCAGTCGAGCCGAAAGGCCGCTAGGTTCCTCTGCTCACGCCAACAGGATTGGAACCGACAGTATGAACACTCTGGATTTCTTGGACAACAAGTCCCTGCGCGACGACATCCCCGACTTCCGTCCGGGTGACACCCTCAACGTTCACGTGAAGGTGATCGAGGGCTCGAAAGAACGCGTTCAGGTCTTCAAGGGTGTTGTCATCCGTCGTCAGGGTGGTGGCGTCCGCGAAACCTTCACGGTTCGCAAGGTGTCGTTCGGTGTCGGCGTGGAGCGCACCTTCCCGGTCCACAGCCCGAACCTGGCCAAGGTCGAGATCGTGACCCGCGGCGACGTCCGTCGCGCGAAGCTGTACTACCTGCGCGACCTGCGCGGCAAGGCAGCAAAGATCAAAGAAAAGCGCTGACACACTAGGCTTGCGGAGTGGTCGACACCCCCCGCACTCCTGACGGTTCGAATCCGTACGGAAACGAATCCGACAGCGATATCCCGTCCGAGTCAGCAGACTCACCGCGCCCATGGCGCAGCCTCGACGATGATGATGGCAAGAAGCCCAAGAAGAAGGCTTCACTGCTCCGCGAAACCGCCATCATCATCGTCTGTGTGCTCTTACTGACCTGGGTTCTGCAGACCTTCGTCGGACGGCAGTACGTGATTCCTTCGGAATCGATGCAACCGACACTGTCCGGGTGCACCGGGTGCACCAACGACCGCATCGTTATCGACAAGCTGGCCTACCGTTTCGGTGACCCCGATCCCGGTGATGTCGTCGTCTTCAAGGCCCCGACCTCGTCGTGGGATTTGGGATGGCAATCCCCGCGGTCGTCGAAC
This sequence comes from Williamsia faeni, assembly GCA_003202005.1. GTDB lineage: Bacteria > Actinomycetota > Actinomycetes > Mycobacteriales > Mycobacteriaceae > Williamsia > Williamsia faeni. Next base: position 142,281 of record QJJF01000002.1, read on the forward strand.
ACCGTGGTCCGTGGCGTGGAGAATGCATTGTCGTGGTTCGGTTTTGCCCCACCGGATGAAAACAATCTCGTCAAGCGTGTGATCGCTGTCGGCGGCCAGCGCGTCGAATGCCACAACGCCGACGGAACCGGCGTCAAGGTCGACGGCAAGCCACTGGTCGAGCCTTACATCGATGTGGCAAAGCAGCAGAAGAACGCGGCGATGCGACCCGGTGAGCTCCTCGACAACAACGGCGAACTCAATCCCTGCTACGGCCCGGATTTCGGCCCCCTCGACGTGCCCGAAGGGCAGGTCTGGGTGATGGGCGACAACCGCGGCAACTCCGCCGACTCCCGGTACCACATCGACGACGAGCTGCACGGCATGGTGCCCGTCGACGACATCCGCGGCAAGGTGCGCCTCATCATCTATCCGCTGTCCCGCTTCGGCAGCGTCGATTCCGTCAACCCGCAGACTTAGCGGTGCCGGTGGCAACCACATGGCCACCTCGGGTGGCGATACGACGAGCAGCCGGGCTACGGACATTCGAGGCCGCTCTCAATCGCAGCGGTCTCGGTCCGGTCGCCGGCGTCGATGAAGCCGGTAGAGGTGCCTGTGCGGGCCCACTGGTCGTGGCCGCCTGCGTCCTCAAGCCGACCCAGCTGGTTTCGCTCGCGGGACTTGATGATTCGAAGAAGTTGAGCGAACGCACCCGCGAGAAGTTGTACAAATCGATCACCCGTCATGCGCTTGCGTGGGCCGCGGTGATCATCGACGCCGGCGAGATCGACCGAATCGGGATCCACGTAGCGAATATCGAGGGCATGCGCCGCGCCGTGGCTGGACTGACCGTGTCCCCCGGATACGTGTTGTGCGACGGTTTTCTGGTGCCCGGACTGACCGCCCCGTCCCTGCCGGTCATCGGTGGCGACGGCGCAGCCGCATGTATCGCTGCCGCAAGCATCGTCGCCAAGGTGACCAGGGACCGCATGATGGTTGACATGGACCGGCGGCTGCCCGGGTACGGATTTGCGGTGCACAAGGGGTACAGCACGCAGATGCATATGGAGTGTCTCGATCAGCACGGACCCTCTGAGCAGCATCGGATGTCGTACCGCAACGTGCGGATGCGAGTGCGCGTGCCCTGATGGTTGTCGTGCGGTGCCCTGGTAGTTCTAGAGCGGTGCACTGACACCGGCCATGGGCGCGATACCCTTGCAAGATGAGCGCCGAGGATCTCGAGAAGTATGAAACCGAGATGGAACTGTCCCTGTACCGCGAATACAAGGACATCGTCGGTCAATTCACCTACGTGGTTGAGACCGAGCGGCGATTCTATCTCGCCAATGCGGTGGATATGGTGCCCCGCAATGCCGACGGAGAGGTCTACTTCGAAGTCCGCATGAGCGATGCCTGGGTGTGGGACATGTACCGTCCGGCTCGCTTTGTGAAGCAGGTCCGGGTGATCACTTTCAAAGACGTCAATATCGAAGAACTCGAGAAGCAGGATCTGCGCTTGCCCGAGGACGGAGTGCTGGGCGACTAGTCCTGAGGTCCCAGAACGGCGTCGGTTTGTGAGACATGCTGCGGGGCAACGGATGAGCTCAGGAAGAGATCACCGTCCGGAAGTCATCCGAGACTAGCAACGCCTGATCGTCGGCGAGCAGACGCAGCGTGAATCGTTTGCCATAGCGGCGGGCGACCTCCTCGATGACCGCGCGACCCGACACGATGCCGTCGGCGTGCGGCACGATGACCTCATCGATCCAGCCGAGTCCCGCCGTCGATCGCAATCCGGTCGCCTCTGTCGGGTCGTCGAGGAGGCCGAGCGGCTCGATGTCGATGCCGGCGACGCAGGCGCCCGCGCTCGCACCGATGTACGGGAGACCGGCGTGTACTCGCTCGGTGAGCATGTCGGCGAAGCCGGTGCGGCGCATCGCAGCGAGTAGATGGAAGACGTTGCCTCCCGAGACGAAGATGGCGTCGACAGTGGTCAGCGCATTTTTGAGATCCGCCGCCGGCATTGTCTCGATGTCGAGCTCCACCGTCTGCCAGCCTTGGCTACGGAGGGTGGCACGGTCGAAATCCACCCAGGCGCGGTCGTCATAGATCGACGATGCGGTCGGCACGAAACCGATGCGCGCCCCCGGCCCGGTCCGGGGCGTCAGGAATCCGGGGATTGCATCCAGCCATCGACTGACCAGCAGTAGTTCGGTCATGGCACCAGCCTGCCATGTACCTCGCCGGTGCGGGCCCGACGGAGGCCGGCGTGCGTTGCAACCCGGGAAGGATGCCGCCGCAACGGTATCGGCCACTACGCCCTGAGATCTGTTGTGGCGCATGGCTGAACTTGGTTGAGCGGCAAAACCGGACGATCTAGGACTGTCGTCTGAAGTGATTCACTTGCAGTTCCGAAGGCTATTCGCCGGCTTGCTGTGGGTTTGATGTGTTCTACTCGGCGGCATGCGGAATCAGGCGGTTGTAGAGGGGATCTCGTGATACCTCGTCGACCGATTCGCAGCGCGGTCCACCGGGGAACGTACATGGCGGGATTCCGTCTTGTGACACTGATCGTGGTTCTGTGCGGACTGTCTTTTGTATCAGTCGGGCCGGCAAATGCTGAGCCGAGGGACATTCCGTCGGATGGAAATCCGGGGCCGTCGGATGGGTCACGCATCGTCAGCACGGCGAATGGACCAGAGGGATTGGTCGACGTCGTTGTCCATTCTGCGGCAATGTATTCGGACATATCGGTCAAAGTGCTTCCTGCGGCGGATCGATCACGTCCGGCGGCGACGATGTATCTCCTCAACGGTGCTGCGGGCGGCGAGGAGGGAAGCAGTTGGTTCGATCGGACCGACATCGGGACGTTTTTCGCCGGCAAGAACGTGAACGTTGTGGTCCCGATGGGCGGCGCGGCCAGCTATTTCACCGATTGGCGGAATGACGATCCGACCCTGGGTAGGCAGAAGTGGGCGACATTTCTCACCGAGGAACTACCCCCGCTGATGGATGCCGAGTTCAACGGCAATGGGCGCAACGCGATCGCCGGGATCTCGATGGCCGGTACCTCGGTGTTCCAATTGGCTCTGCGGGCACCGGACCTCTACCAGGCGGTTGGTGCGTACAGCGGTTGTGCGATGACCAGCGACCCCGAGGGGCAGGCGTTCGTCCGGATCACGGTCGAGGGGCGTGGTGGCGGCGACACGGTGAATATGTGGGGGGCTCCGACCGATCCCGAATGGGTTCGTAACGATCCGTACGTGAATGCCGAAAGGCTCAGGGGCAAGGCCATCTATTTGTCGAACAGTACCGGTCTGCCGGGTGAGTACGACGTTTTGGACGGTCCGGGCATCAGTGGAAGCATAACCAAACTCGCCGACCAGGTCGCGGTTGGCGGCGTGATCGAGGCCGCCACGAACCGCTGCACGGTTCGGATGCGGGACCGCCTGCGGCAGTTGGGAATTCCTGCCACCGTCGGTCTCGCCGAACCCGGCACACACAGCTGGGCCTATTGGCAGGACGATCTCCACGAGTCGTGGCCATTGTTCAGGTCGGCTTTGGCCGGCTGATCGGCGCCGCGCTGATTCAGTGCCCGCACGAGCTCACCGAATTTCACCCGTCCGCGTACACCTCCAGCGCACTATCGCCATGTCCGATGTCGATGGGTTTCGTGGGCAGCCTCAGGTCGACGGATATCCACAGTTTCGATTTTCATCCACAGGCAGGGGCGCAGCTGCGTGGTTTGTTGCGGGTGTGTGGGTGGTTCTGGTCATTGTTGATTCATGAATCAGTCGGGGGAACAGTCGGGTCAAGGCGGTGCGAGGCGGTCCCGTCGTGAGGTCGGTCAGTTGGGGGAGGACCTGGCTGTTCGGTTCCTGGAGGATGCGGGTTGGGTTGTGGTGGAGCGTAATTGGCGGTGTCGCTACGGCGAGTTGGATGTGATCGCTGTTGATGGCGTGGCGTTGGTGGTCGTGGAGGTCAAGGCGCGGACTGGTGCGTTGTTCGGTGATGTTGCCGAGGCGGTGTCGTTCGAGAAGTACAAGCGGATGCGTCGCCTGGCGGGGTTGTGGTTGCGTGAGCAGAATCGGCGGTGGCCGGTGGTGCGTTTTGATGTGGTTGCGGTGCAGCTGAATTCGTCGGAAGAGCCGACATTTTCGCATCTGCGTGGGGTTTTCTGAGATGAAGCTGGGTCGGGTGCGGTCGGTGGCCATCAGTGGTGTCGAGGGGATCGTGGTCGAGATCGAGGCGTCGATCGGGCAGGGGTTGCCGGGGGTGCACCTGGTGGGTTTGGGGGATGCGGCGTTGAAAGAGGCCAAAGACCGGGTTCGGGCGGCGATCACGAATACCGCGTCGGCGAGCAAGGGTTCGGGTGATGAGTCCGGTGGCGGCGCCGAGAAGTGGCCGGAGGGGCGGATCACGTTGGCGCTGTCGCCGGCGACGTTGCCGAAGGCGGGTTCGATTTTCGATCTCGGGCTTGCCCTTGCGGTGTTGGCTGCGAATACCGACAAACCGTCGGGGTTGCTGGAGAAGTCGGTGTTCATCGGGGAGTTGGCGCTGGATGGGCGGTTGCGGCCGGTGCGGGGTGTGTTACCGGCAGTGGTCGCAGCGCGTAAGGCGGGGTTTGCGTTTGTGGTTGTGCCGCTGGCGAATGTTGCGGAGGCGGCGTTGGTGTCCGGGATCGATGTTGGTGGTGCGTCGCATTTGCGTGAGGTGCTGGGGTGGTTGCGTGGGGTGACCGTCTTGGACACGGTGTGCGAGGCGGTCGAGCGGGCACCGGTGCCGGTGTCTCCGGATCTGTCCGACGTCGTCGGTCAGGATGAGGCGCGGTACGCGATGGAGATTGCCGCTGCGGGCGCTCATCATCTGTTGCTGACGGGACCGCCGGGGATCGGGAAGACGATGCTGGCGCGTCGGTTGCCGGGGATCCTGCCGCCGCTGGGGGAGTCGGAGGCGTTGGAGGTCACGGCGATTCATTCGATTGCCGGTGGTTTGCCGGAACATCATCCGCTGGTGACGGAGGCGCCCTTCATTGCGCCCCATCATTCGACAACCGTGACGGCGATGATCGGTGGTGGCACCGGAATGGCGAAACCGGGTGCGGTGTCCCGGGCACATCGTGGCGTCTTGTTCCTGGATGAGTGTGCGGAACTGGGAGTGAAGGTGCTCGAAACGCTGCGGACACCACTGGAAGACGGTGAGGTTCGAGTCGCCCGTCGTGATGGGGTGGCGCGGTTCCCGGCTCGATTTCAGCTGGTGCTCGCGGCGAACCCATGTCCCTGCGCACCCGCGAACGATGTGGACTGCGTGTGTTCGCCGACAGCTCGCCGACGATATCTGGGGAAGTTGTCCGGGCCGCTGATGGACCGAGTGGACATCCGGGTCCGGATGGATCCTCCGGGCAACGCGGCATTGACCGCGGGAGCCGCGGAATCGAGTGCTGATGTTCGTCAGCGCGTGATCGCGGCGCGGTCCGCAGCCCGGGAACGGTGGAGTGGTCAAGGCTGGCAGACCAATTCGGAGGTACCGGGTTCGGTGCTGCGGCGCGGAGATTTCCGGCTACCGCCGGGTACGACCCGTCCGATCGAACTGTTCCTGCGAGACGGCCGCATCACGGCCCGCGGGGCGGACCGGGCATTGAGATTGGCGTGGACACTCGCTGACCTGGCTGGTGTCGGGGAGCCGTCGGAAGACCATGTGGCACAGGCGCTGATGTTCCGCGACCGCGGATACAACTGAGGGGGAGTAGTTGCTCGACGAATACGAACGGCGCGATTGGGCCTACCTTGCGACCGTTGCCGAACCGCCCAGTGCGGCCTTGCGGACATTGATTGCGGACGTGGGAGTCACGGCTGCAGCGAAAGCCGTTGCCACCCGATCGATTCCAGCCGAACATGCCGAGGTGCTGAAGCTCACGGAGGCGCGGTACGGCGTGAACACCGCAGCAGAGGACTTGGACGCGGCAGCGCGCGTCGGTGGACGGTTGGTGACACCTGACGACGCCGAGTGGCCGGGCTGGCAGCTGCTGGCGTTGAGCAAGGCCGATACAGCTGCCAAAGGCGGGGAACCACTGGCCTTGTGGGTGCGTGGACCCGGGCAACTCGACCAATCCATCGATCGGTCGATCGCGATCGTGGGGTCGCGCGCGGCGTCGGGGTACGGCGAGCACGTCACCGCAAACATCTCGAATGGTCTGGTCGCCGAGTGCTGGTCGGTGGTCTCCGGCGGCGCGTATGGAATCGACGGGGTCGCACATCGCAATGTGCTTGCCTCCGGCGGTATCACGGTGGCGGTTCTGGCATGCGGTATCGACCGTGACTATCCCGCCGGGCATTCGAGGCTGTTGTCCGAGATTGCGCGCACCGGGCTGGTGGTGAGCGAGTACCCGCCCGGTACCAACGCCGCCAAACACCGATTCCTCACGCGGAACCGGCTTGTGGCGGCGCTGTCCGCGGCGGTGGTTGTGGTCGAGGCCGGGCAACGCAGCGGTGCGGCGAATACCGCTGCCTGGGCACGCAAGCTCGGAACACCGCTCGGTGCGGTACCCGGACCGGTCACGTCTGCGACGTCGGTCGGTTGCCATCGGATGATCGCCGACGGCGTTGCTCAGCTGGTCACCGACTCGCAGGACGTCCTGCGACTTGCGCAGCCCGGAGAAGGCAATGCCGGGTCCACAACCGGTTCGCGCGAACATCGCACCGACAATCTCGACGCGATCCAGCTGCGGGTATACGACGCCGTGCCGGCAACAGGAACTCTCACGATCGGTGAGATCTCCTTCGCCTGCGGGCTGGATCTGCGTCAGGTGCGGTCCGCGCTCGCAGTACTCGAAGCCCGGGGGATGCTCCGTACCAACGGATCCGGGTGGACCCTGGCACGTGGGTGACCGGCTGAGCTCACGGGGTGCGCGGAACGCCGGTGACTTTTCCGATGATGATGTCGGTGAGCCTTGTCGGCAGCAATCCGATCAGTGGGGCCTGCACTTTGTTCGCTGTGCCGACCACGTACCGGGCGCGCGGGCGTTTGTCGGTCAGCGCGGATTCGATCGAGGCCGCCACGTCGTCGGCGGGTACCGCAGCCTTCTGCGACGTTCCGATGGTTTTGCGATATCCGTCGATATGCTTGGCATACAGCGTCCGATGGGCGTCACTGAGTTCGGTGAGACTGCTGTCGAGTGTGGACTGGGCGTCGCGCCAGATGTCGGTATCGGTCTGGCCGGGCTCGACCAGGACAACCGGAATCTTCCACGGTCGCAACTCGATTCGAAGGGCGTCCGCCATTCCCTCCAAGGCGAACTTGGATGCGTTGTAGGCGCCCGTCATCGGCGTCGCGATCCGGCCGCTGACCGACGACACGAAGATCACGCGGCCCTTGGAGGTGCGCAGCCGCGGCAACACGGCCTGCGTCACCGCGAGCTGCCCGACCACGTTCACCTCGAGCTGATGACGCAACTGCTCCGCCGAAATGGTCTCCACCGGTCCGCCGACAACGATCCCGGCATTGTTGACCACGGCGTCGAGACTGTCAGGCAGCACATTCCCCAGAGCGCGAACCTGCTCTGCATCGGTGATGTCGAGGATGACCGGGGTGATCCGGTCGGGTACCGCGCTCTTCAGCTCGTCGCCTGCGGACTGATCGCGCACCCCGGCGAACACATCCCATCCCGACAACGCAAGCCGCAGGGAGGTGGCCCGGCCGATTCCCCGGGACGCTCCGGTGATCAAAATTGTTGGCATTCGACAACGGTATCGGTGCCGCAGCTGTGATGCGCGCGACTTAGGGTCACCTATATTCGGGTACGGTGGATCGGGTGGCCGGAGCCGGCATGACGAATGACTGCCGGCCCGCCGCCATCGACGAGAGGACGCACGCGTGGCCAGGCGACAAAATACGATGACGGTTCAGCGGACGGAACAGCTCGCACCCCACCTGGTGCGGGTGTATCTCGGGGGCCCCGGCTTCGACGACTTCCAGGCGAACGACGACACCGACATGTACATCAAGTTCATGTTTCCGGAAGAGGAAGCGACGGCCGCCAAACCGCGCGGTCTGCAACGGATCCGGGCCAAGCTCCGCGGTGATGAGCCGACGATCCTGCGCACGTACACAGTCCGTCGGGTCGACCGTGATGCCCGTGAGATCGCGGTGGATTTTGTTGTTCACGGCGACGAGGGCATCGCAGGTCCCTGGGCGGCTGCGGCCCTACCGGGTGAGGAGATCCGATTTCAGGGTCCCGGTAGCGGCTATCGGCCCAAGACGGATGTCGACTGGCATTTGTTGGCTTCCGACGAGGCGGGACTTCCCGCACTCGCCGCGGCCCTCGAAGCCATGCCCGACGGAACCGTGGTGAAGGCGTTCATCGAGGTCGGTGGACCCGAAGATGAAGTCGATCTGATCGCCCCCGACACCGCCGAGATCGTCTGGCTGCACCGTGGCGTGAGTTCCGACGCCATCACTGATGACCTCGGCGGGGCCAACGCCCCGATCGTCGCGGCCGTCCGGACCGCCGATTGGCTGCCGGGTTCGGTTCAGGTGTTCATCCACGGCGAAGCCGAAGTGGTGATGCAGAACCTGCGTGGCTATATCCGCAAGGAACGCGGTGTGCCGGCGGCCAACGCATCGATCAGTGGTTACTGGCGACGCGGCCACACCGAAGAGGGCTTCCGTCAGTGGAAGGCAAGTCAGCGAGCGCGGGAGGGCGCAACCACCTGATGGCCCCCGATGATGTGCGGTTTTGGTGAGCATTTGCCCAGGTGGGCATAACCAAAAGGCCACACTTTGGGGTGTCGGGGGTGTGGCGGCTTGCAGCCGGCGACCCCGATCGGTTGGCTGAGCGGGTGAGCACATCGATCATCGACGAGTACGAGACCTATCTGCGTCTCGAATGCGGGCACAGCGAGCACACCGTGCGTGCCTATCTCGGTGACATCCGCTCACTGATCAGCTTTGCCGGGGTCCGCGGACAGGCGCCTCCGGCCATCGACCTGGCGACCTTGCGGGCGTGGCTGGCCGCGCACAGCAAGAGCGGTGCTGCCCGGACAACCATTGCGCGGCAAGCCTCATCGGCCAAGCGGTTCACGGCCTGGGCCACCCGCGAAGGAATCTTCGCCGTCGATCCGGGCATCCGACTGCAAGCACCGAAAGCGCACCGAACACTGCCCGGTGTGTTGAGCGCCGATCAGGCCAGGGCGGCCTTGACGCCGGCGGCACCCGACCGCGATCCGGACGATCCGATCGCGCAGCGCGATCAGCTCATCGTCGAACTGTTGTATGCCACCGGTATTCGGGTCGGGGAACTCTGTGGCCTCGACATCGACGACGTCGACCGGTCGCGGAATGTGTTGCAGGTCATCGGCAAAGGCAACAAAGAGCGGACCGTGCCGTTCGGGACCCCGGCTGCCAGGGCCGTCGATCGGTGGCTGCTGACCGGTCGACCCGCGCTCGCTCAGCCCAAATCCGGTCACGCACTCCTGCTCGGCGCACAAGGTGGACGACTTGATCAGCGAATGGCCCGAACCGTCGTACACAGGGTGCTGACCGACTCGCCCGACTCGCCCGATCTCGGACCCCACGGTCTGCGGCACAGCGCAGCCACCCACCTCCTCGAAGGTGGCGCCGACCTTCGGGTCGTACAGGAACTACTCGGGCACGCCAGTCTGGCAACCACGCAGCTCTATACCCACGTCAGCGTCGAACGCCTGCGAAAAGTCCACGACCAGGCGCATCCCCGGGCGTGATAGGCGGTTCATCCATCGCCGGGCTGCAGTGGTTTGAGGCGCACCCGCACCAGTCCGAGCAGTGTCAGTGGGTCGAAGTACACAGCCGATGCACCGGCTCCGCGTCGGGCACCCCAATGCAGGCACGCACTTCGGCAGCCCGCGTGACCGGAGTCGAGCACGCCGATCGGTGATCCGCGACTGACAGACGCACCTTCTCTGACCGAGCCGGTGACGGGCTCGTACGTCGTCAATAGTCCGTCCGGGTGCCGGATCGACACCACCGGTTTGCCGGCGACCTGGCCCGAGAAGTGCACTATCCCGTCCCCGGCCGACCTGACAACCGAACCCGCGGGTGCGGCGAGGTCGACACCCCGGTGCCCGGCCAGCCAGCGCTGCGCGGGAGGTTCGAATCGGCGTACCACCGAGGGAACCGGGGACAGCGGCCAGCCGTAGCCCTGATCGGTGCCGGAGGCGGGTGCGGTGCCTGCGACCGGTGTCCACGGTGCCGAAAGAATCGAAACGGTGAGCACTGCAGCGACAACGGTTGTTGTTGCCCGATGAAACGCCCGCCGCACTGCCATGTCGTCGATGGTGGTCACCGAGACGCGATCAGGCCAGGTCAGCGGAGCGTTTGTGGACAACCTGACCGGCCATCCACAGTTCGGCCGAAGGCCTTGACAGCGGGCACTCCGTGGGGTGGGAGGGCGATTTCGTCTGGGAGCCCGGCGCGCGTAGACTCATATGGCGCTCTCGCCTCGGTGGGAGTGACTTCGCGCGCCTGCGGTCGGCCAACGTTTTGTTCGTCCGACACGGGGTGTGGGCAGTCCTTCTGTGAAGAAGGTTCCACACCTGACAGGTGCCAGGGTCGGCAACCAACCGGATGCCGACGTAACTGCACATGAAAGTGAAACCATGGCTGTCGTAACCATGAAGCAGCTGCTTGACAGCGGCGCTCATTTCGGGCATCAGACCCGTCGTTGGAATCCGAAGATGAAGCGTTTCATCTTCACCGATCGCAACGGCATCTACATCATCGACTTGCAGCAGACGCTGACCTACATCGACAAGGCGTACGAATTCGTCAAGGAGACGGTTGCCCACGGCGGCACCATCCTGTTTGTCGGTACCAAGAAGCAGGCTCAGGAATCCATCGCTGCCGAGGCCACCCGCGTCGGCATGCCGTATGTGAACCAGCGCTGGCTCGGCGGAATGCTCACCAACTTCTCGACCGTCCACAAGCGCCTGCTGCGCCTGAAGGACCTCGAGGCAATGGAGCAGACCGGCGGCTTCGAAGGACGCACCAAGAAGGAAATCCTCATGCTCACGCGTGAGATGACCAAGCTTGATCGCACCCTCGGTGGTATCCGGGACATGGCCAAGGTTCCGTCGGCCATCTGGGTCGTCGACACCAACAAGGAGCACCTCGCGGTCTCCGAGGCTCGCAAGCTGAACATCCCGGTCATCGCGATCCTGGACACCAACTGCGACCCCGACCTGGTCGACTACCCGATCCCGGGTAACGACGACGCCATCCGCTCCGCTGCTCTGCTGACCCACGTGGTCGCCGCTGCAGTCGCTGAGGGTGTGCAGGCACGCGCCGGCCAGAGCTCTTCCGACGCCAAGCCGCAGAGCGCCGCCGGCGAGCCCCTCGCCGAGTGGGAGCAGGAACTGCTGACCGAGGCCACCGCACCCGCAGAGGCACCGGCAGCAGAGGCTCCCGCCGCTGAAGCCGAAACCCCTGCACAGGCCTGATTCCCTTCTGGTTCAACAACTTCCAGAAACATTCGACTACAGGAGGCTCGCCCACCCATGGCGAACTACACCGCCGCTGACGTCAAGCGGCTCCGCGAACTCACCGGTTCGGGAATGCTCGATTGCAAAAACGCTCTGGCCGCCAATGATGGCGATTTCGACAAGGCCGTCGAAGAGCTGCGTATCAAGGGCGCCAAGGACGTCGGCAAGCGTGCCGAGCGGTCCACCGCCGAAGGTCTGATCGCCGCCAGAGACGGCGCGATGATCGAGATCAACTCCGAGACCGATTTCGTTGCGAAGAACGAAGAGTTCCAGGCCCTCGCGGCTGCGGTTCTCGACGCTGCAGTCGCTGCGAAGACGTCCGACGTGGAGGTCCTCAAGGCCGCCAAGGTCGGCGACGGCACGGTCGACGAGCTCGTTCAGGCACTCGCTGCCAAGATCGGCGAGAAGCTGGTCCTGCGTCGCGTGGCCTTCCACGAGGGCAAGGTTGCCTCGTACCTGCACAAGCGGGCGTCGGATCTGCCGCCGTCTGTTGGTGTCCTGGTCGAGTACACCGGCGACTCCGATGCTGCAGCAGAGGCCGCTCGCGGCGCTGCGATGCAGGTCGCTGCGCTGCGCGCCAAGTACGCAACCCGTGACGAGGTCCCGGCGGAGGTTGTCGCTTCCGAGCGTCACATCGCCGAGCAGACCGCTCGTGAGGAGGGCAAGCCCGAGGCTGCGCTCCCCAAGATCGTCGAAGGTCGCGTCAACGGGTTCTACAAGGACGTCGTCCTCGTAGACCAGGCGTCGGTCACCGAGTCCAAGAAGACAGTCAAGGCTGTTCTCGAGGAAGCGGGCGCACAGGTAGTGTCGTTCACCCGTTTCGAGGTCGGACAGGCCTGATTTTTGTGCAAGGAACCCCGTGCGAATCTTTGATTCGCCGGGGTTCTTTTGCGCAAGCGTCCCGTTACGATCGAGCCCGACGCAGATGACACATTGTGTTGGGGCGCAAGAATTAGCCTGACGAACACCCGGCACTACGAAGGGACTCCCCACATGACCGAGAACATCGCGCCAGACCGCACCGGATTCAAGCGCGTGCTTCTCAAGCTCGGTGGTGAGATGTTCGGCGGAGGCAAGGTCGGGCTCGATCCCGACGTCGTCTCGACTGTCGCCGACCAGATCGCCGAAGTGGTCAAATCAGGTGTCGAGGTGGCAGTGGTCATCGGTGGCGGCAACTTCTTCCGTGGCGCCGAACTGCAGCAGCGTGGCCTCGACCGTTCGCGCTCGGACTACATGGGCATGCTCGGCACCGTCATGAACTGCCTTGCACTACAAGACTTTCTGGAAAAGCGCGGCATCGTGACGCGTGTGCAGACCGCCATCACCATGGGTCAGGTCGCCGAACCCTACATCCCGCTGCGCGCACAGCGGCACCTGGAAAAGGGCCGCGTCGTCATCTTCGGTGCCGGTATGGGCATGCCTTACTTCTCCACCGACACCACCGCCGCGCAGCGCGCCCTGGAGATCCAGGCAGAGGTCGTCCTGATGGCCAAAGGCGTCGACGGCGTCTACTCGGCCGACCCCCGGGTTGATCCCGATGCCACACTGTTCCGCGAGATCACCCACCGCGAAGTCCTGGAGAAGGGCCTCAAGGTCGCCGATGCGACGGCGTTCAGCCTGTGCATGGACAACCAGATGCCGATCCTGGTTTTCAACCTTCTCGAGCAGGGCAACATTGCGCGAGCGGTCGCAGGTGAGAAGATCGGAACACTGGTCACCACCTGACCGGTAGACATAACCCGGGACGCCATGACACACCGACAACGGAGGACACCATGATCGACGACGCGCTCCTAGACGCCGAAGAAAGAATGGAAAAGGCTGTCAGTGTCGCGCGGGATGACATGGGCTCGGTCCGCACCGGCCGTGCGAATCCGGCGATGTTCAACCGGGTCACCATCGACTACTACGGTTCTCCGACTCCGGTCACACAGGTAGCCTCCATCAACACCACGGAGGCCCGCATGGTGGTGATCAAGCCCTACGAGGCGAGTTCGCTGGGGCCGATCGAGACCGCCATCCGCAATTCCGATCTCGGCGTCAATCCGACCAATGACGGCAACATCATCCGGATCTCGATTCCACAGCTGACCGAAGAGCGGCGCCGCGAGCTCGTCAAGCAGGTCAAGTCAAAGGGCGAGGACGCCAAGGTCTCCATCCGCAACGTGCGACGTAAAGCAGTCGATGAGCTCAAGCGCATCCAGAAGGACGGCGAAGCCGGTGAGGATGAGGTGGGTCGCGCGGAAAAGGACCTCGACAAGACCACCGCGTCGTACGTCACCCAGATCGATGATCTGGTCAAGCACAAAGAAGCCGAACTACTCGAGGTCTGAGTCATCGTCGATGACACGTCTTCGGTGGTGACCAAAGGAGCAGGGCAACAGGTGACCGATACAGATCGGCCGCAGGGCACACCGGGTCCGCAGCCGAAGGGCTCCACCTCCCGAGCGGGACGTGACCTGCCGGCCGCGATCGGGGTGGGCGGCACACTTGGTGTGTCCCTGATCCTGATTCTCATCTTTGTGCCCGAAGTCTGGTTCCCGGTTGTCGCCGTGGCCATCGGTGTCGCGAGCTGGGAAGTGACCAAGCGATTCCGCGAGAACGGCATCAAGGTGGCGCTGATCCCGGTCCTGGTCGGCGGCCAGGCCATCATGTGGGTGAGCTGGCCGTGGGGTGTCACGGCGTCCATCGTGGCTCTGGCCGCAACTGTGCTGGTCTCGATGATCTGGAAGTTGCTGGCCCAAGGGCTGCAGTCCGCGCCGGATAATTACCTCCAAGATCTCGCGGGCACCACGCTCGTGCTCTGCTGGCTCCCGCTGATGGGTGCGTTCGGCGCGTCGATGGTGCTCGAGGACAACGGCGCCGCCAGGGTGTTCACCCTGATGATCGTGGTGGTCTGCTCCGACGTCGGCGGCTACCTCTTCGGCGTCTCGTTCGGCAAGCATCCGATGGCGCCCGCGATCAGTCCCAAGAAGTCGTGGGAGGGGATGGTCGGCTCACTGATCTTCGGTGTTGCCGGGTCAGTGCTGACCGTGATGTTCGTGGTGGATGCGCAGTGGTGGATCGGACTGATCCTGGGTCCGGTTCTGGTCATCTGCGCCACCCTCGGCGACCTCGTCGAATCGCAGGTCAAACGCGACCTCGGGATCAAGGACATGGGAACTCTGCTACCCGGTCACGGCGGCATCATGGACCGGCTCGATTCCCTCTTGCCGTCGGCGTTCGTGGTGTGGGCGATCCTGGGCGCCCTGCTCTGAGCCGTCAGACCTGAGCCTTTTTGACCGCCCGTCGAACCTGGTACATCCGTAGGCTCCCGACAATTCCGGTGATCACCGCGCCGAGGATGGCCGCGATCAGCAGACTGACGCCGAGTGGTAGCTCGACGGTCCAGAACAACAGATGAATGCTCTGGCTTTCGACATTCTGCACGATGAAAATCAGCAGCAGCAGCGTGATGATCGCACCGGCGATCAAGCCGACCCAGAGCGCATTGATGCGGGTGTGCTTCACATCATCAAGGGCCTGACGATTGAATTCTTCGCGGTGGTCGGCGGCCGGGACCTCGCCCGCCACCGGGTAGTTCGCCTGCGGCTCCTGATCAGGTGGCAGGTAGTTGCCGGCGGGTTCCTGCGGATATCCATCTGGCGGCTGCGTCATGATTCCATCGTCCGCCAACTGTCGGTCGGCGACAATCACAGTTGCGAGATTGGCATCTCCGGCCGATCTACGTCAGGCTTTAAGGATGACTGTTCCGCTTCCGCTGGTGTTCGACGCGCCCAAACGCGGCAAACCTCCACAGCACCTGGCAGATCTGGACGCCGAAGGTCGCATTGCCGCGGTTGCCAAGCTCGGCCTGCCGAAGTTCCGCGCAGACCAGCTGGCCCGTCAGTACTACACGCGGCTGAACGCCGATCCCGCCGAAATGACCGACCTACCTGCGGCGATGCGCGAGCCAGTGGGGCAGGCGCTGTTTCCGCAGCTGATGACCGTGGTCCGGCACATTGCCTGCGACGACAACACCACCCGCAAGACGCTGTGGCGATTGCATGACGGGACGCTGCTCGAATCGGTGCTGATGCGGTACACCGACCGCACCACACTCTGCATCTCCAGCCAGGCCGGCTGCGGTATGGCCTGTCCTTTCTGTGCCACCGGGCAGGGTGGGCTGGACCGCAATCTGTCGACCGCCGAGATCGTCGACCAGGTCCGGTCGGCGGCCCGCGCGATGCGTGATGGAGAGCTGGGTGAACCCGGACGCCTCTCCAACGTGGTGTTCATGGGTATGGGTGAGCCGCTGGCCAACTACAAGCGCGTGATCGACGCGGTCCGGAAGATCACCTCACCGGCACCCGACGGTCTCGGCATCTCGCAGCGTTCGGTGACCGTGTCGACGGTGGGTCTGGCTCCGGCGATCCGGCGGATGGCCGATGAGGGCCTGACGGTCACACTCGCCGTCTCCCTGCACACACCGGACGACGAACTGCGGGACACGCTGGTACCCGTCAACAACCGCTGGTCGGTGAAAGAGGTGCTCGACGCCGCGCGCTACTACGCCGACAACACCGGTCGCCGGGTCTCGATCGAATATGCCCTCATCCGCGACATCAATGATCAGCCGTGGCGTGCGGACCTGCTCGGGGAGAAGCTGCGCAAGGCTCTCGGACCTCTGGTCCACGTGAACCTGATTCCGCTCAATCCGACGCCGGGTTCGAAATGGGATGCCAGCCCGAAGCCTGCCGAGCGGGAGTTCGTGCGACGGGTCCTCGCGCAGGGTGTTTCGTGCACGGTCCGAGACACCCGTGGCCAGGAGATCGCCGCCGCGTGTGGCCAGTTGGCGGCCGAAGAGAAGTAGCACCGGGTCACCGGCTCCGGCGCTGCAAACCGGGCTGCAACGTCCCGAGCCGGATCAATTCGAGTCCGTGTGCGGTGGCGGCGATCTGGGGTGGCCCGGCGAGTTCTGAGAACGCTATTCCCCGCCCGTTGGCAGAAGCGAAACGCTACTTGCGCCTCTTCCACTTTCCGCGGCTCTTGATCTCGCCGCGAACGAGGATGAAGACGAGCAGGCCGGCGAAGCCGAGAAGGTAGAAGTCCTCGACGTGGCCTTTGTGGTTACCGATGGTCATGCCGAGCAGTGCGACGACCGAGACCCAGGCAGCGATCTTGAAGGTCCGCAGGCCTTCGCCGTGCCAACCGAACCGGGCTGAAGGCGCTTCTGCGGGTTCGGGCTTGTACTCAAGCTCAGTGCTGGCCACGGTTACTCCTGCTGGTTTCGATCCGACTTGTGCTGCGCTGAGCATATCGTGACCCGGCGGGCACCGGCAGTCGCGGGCCGTCTGCAGCGGACTGACGGCGTGCCGCCGGGCAGAGGCGCCGCGCACCGTGGGGTGCAGGTGCGCCGCTCGACCGGCAGTGTTGGGGGGCCGGTGCCAGAATGATGCCGTGCCGCTCGAGAATCACACCCACGTCGACTATCCGAGAGATCTGATCGGATACGGCCCGACACCGCCGCATCCGAAGTGGCCGGCAGGGGCGAACATTGCCGTTCAGTTCGTCCTGAACTACGAAGAGGGCGCGGAGAACAATGTCCTCGAAGGGGACGACGGGAGTGAGACGTTCCTGTCGGAGATGGTCGGCGCCACCGCTTTTCCGAACCGGCACATGAGTATGGAGTCGCTGTACGAGTACGGGTCCCGGGCCGGCCTCTGGCGGATCTTGCGGGTATTCGAGCGCCGTGGACTCCCGCTGACGATCTTCGCGGTGGCGCAGGCCATGGCACGCAACCCCGAGGCGGTGTCGGCCTTTCTCGAACGCGGCGACGAGATCGCTTCACACGGACTGCGCTGGCTGAACTATCAGCTCACCGACCCCGACATCGAGCGCGAGCACATGGCCGAGGCCATGGAGATCCTCACCGACCTCACCGGGAGCGCACCGCTGGGCTGGTACACCGGCCGCGACTCACCGAACACCCGACGCCTCGTCGTCGAACACGGTGGATTGATCTACGACTCCGACAGCTACGCCGACGACCTGCCGTACTGGGTGAAGGTTCCGCTGGGCGAATCGGAAGTCGACCACCTGGTGGTGCCGTACACACTCGACACCAACGACATGAAGTACTCGTCGCCGGCCGGGTTTCCGTCGGGAGATCAGTTCTATGCCCATCTGCGAGACGCGTTCGACGTCCTCTACGCCGAAGGCGAGGCGGGTGCACCCAAGATGCTCTCGATCGGGCTGCACTGCCGGCTGGCCGGACGGCCCGCCCGCACCGCGGCCCTCGAACGTTTCCTCGACCACGTGCAGTCCCACGACAAGGTCTGGATCACCCGTCGCGTCGACATCGCGCGGCATTGGATCGCAACTCACCCGCCGATGGCATAGCCGCAGCGGTGGTCGAATCCGGCGCACTTGACCGAATGCCCACCCGATCGAGGACACTGGGGAGGTGACCACACGCGTTCTCATCCTCGGCAGCACCGGATCGATCGGCACCCAGGCATTGGAAGTGATAGCCGACAACCGTGACCGCTTCACGGTGGTGGGCCTCGGTGCCGGTGGGGGAAATGTGGATCTGCTCGCCAAGCAGATCGTCGACCTCGGCTTGCCCGGCTCGGCCGTGGCGGTGGCCGATACCGGCAAGGCGGACAAGGTTGCCGCGATGGCCGGTGTCGACGGTATTCGCAGTGGACCCGATGCCATGTGCGAGTTGATCGAGAACGTCGAGGCCGATGTCGTTCTCAACGCGGTGGTGGGTTCGCTGGGACTGCGACCGACTCTGGCAGCGCTGGCGTCGGGGGCACGGCTGGCATTGGCCAACAAGGAGTCGCTCGTCGCCGGTGGCGCCCTGGTGCTGGCGGCGGCGGCCCCGGGGCAGATCGTCGCGGTCGACTCCGAACATTCGGCCATCGCGCAGTGCCTACGCGGTGGTACCGCAGAGGAAGTCGACCGACTGGTCCTGACGGCATCCGGTGGACCGTTCTATGGCTGGGACGCAGCACAATTGACCGATGTGACGCCGGAGCAGGCGGGCAAACACCCGACGTGGTCGATGGGTCCGATGATCACGCTCAACTCGGCAACGCTGGTGAACAAGGCTCTCGAGGTGATCGAGGCGCACCTGTTGTTCGGTGTTCCGTACGACCGCATCGACGTGACCGTGCACCGGCAATCGATCGTGCACTCGATGGTGACTTTCATCGACGGGGCCACCATCGCCAAGGCCTCGCCGCCCTCGATGAAGCTGCCGATCGCGCTGGCGCTGGGGTGGCCCGACCGGATCGCGGGGGCATCGCTCGCCTGTGATTTCGGTCAGGCGAGTACGTGGACCTTTGCGCCCGTCGACAACGCGGTGTTCCCGGCGATCGATCTCGCCCGCGAGGCGGGAACCCGGGGCGGATGCCTCACGGCGGTCTTCAACGCCGCCAACGAGGCCGCAGCCGATGGCTTCTTCGCCGGTGAGATCACCTTCCCGCGGATCGTCGGGATCGTGGGGGAGGTGCTCGGCGGTGCAGATCAGTGGTCTGCCGACCCAGGTACGGTGGATGAGGTCCTGGCGGCCGACGCCTGGGCGCGGGAACGTGCCCGCGCACTTGTCGCCTGCGCACGTCGCCAATAGTTCTAGAAGGGTAAGTACGACCGATGATGTTTGTGTTGGGCGTGGTGCTCTTTGCCCTCGGTTTGCTGGCCTCGATCTCCTGGCATGAGTGCGGCCACATGTGGGCCGCGCAGCGAACCGGAATGAAGGTTCGCCGCTATTTTGTCGGCTTCGGTCCGACGCTGTGGTCGACTCGCAAAGGCGAGACCGAGTACGGCCTGAAAGCGGTCCCGCTCGGCGGATTCTGCGACATCGCAGGCATGACCACGCACGACGTCATTGCACCGGAGGACGAATCACGGGCGATGTTCCGGCAGAAACCGTGGAAGCGGATCGTGGTGCTCGTCGCCGGACCATCGATGAATCTCATCCTCGGATTCGTGCTCATCGTGATCATGGCGATCGGATGGGGTCTGCCGAGTCTGAACGAGACGTTGCCCGCGAAGGTGGGATCGTTGTCGTGTGTGGGGACGACCATCAACAACAACGAACTCGCATCCTGCTCGGGCGAAGGCCCGGCGCAGCAGGCCGGCCTGCAGATCGGCGACACCGTGGTCGCTGCCAACGGGGAGAAGATCAGCAGCACCAGCGAACTGAGCACGGTGTTGCGGGCGGGAACGGCCCCGGTCACCCTGACCGTCGAGCGAAGCGGTTCCGAGCGTGAGGTCATCGTCACACCGCAAAAGGTGACCGTGACCGGCACCGACGAGCAGGGCGCGCCGGTCACCAAAGAAATCGGCATGGTCGGTATCGGCTATGACACCGGTTGGCAGAACCCCTCGGTCCTCGGGGCGGTCCCCGCCGCCGCCGGATTCACCGGCGACCTCATGGTGCGCACCTGGGAATCGCTGATCTCACTGCCCTCGAAGATCAGCGATCTGTGGACATCGGTCACCGGCGGAGAACGCGCAGCGGACACCCCGGTGAGCGTTGTCGGTGCCTCGGTCATCGGAGGAGACGCGGCCGATCACGGTGTGTGGTGGTTCTTCATCTTCCTGTTGGCAAGCATCAACTTCTTCCTGGCACTGTTCAATTTGGTGCCACTACTACCCTTGGATGGTGGGCACATGGCAATCGTGGGCTACGAGAAGGTGCGCAACACGTTGCGCGGCTCCCGTGGCCTGGCCGCCGGACCGCCCGTCGACTACATGAAACTGATGCCGATCACATATGTCGTACTGGCGATCATGGGCGGATACATGGCCCTGACGCTCACCGCGGACATCGTGAACCCGATCAAGGCGTTCTAAAAACCAAGGCGTTCCAACAAGCAGCCAACCGCAGAGATCAGGAAGTGACTCGATGAGTGCAGACGCAACCGCAATCGGTCTGGGGATGCCGTCCGCGCCGCCACCGGTCCTTGCGCCGCGCCGCAAGACCCGCCAACTCCAGGTCGGTTCGGTACCGGTGGGCAGCGATCACCCGGTGTCGGTCCAGTCGATGACCACCACCAAGACCCACGACGTGAACGCGACGCTCCAGCAGATCGCGGAACTGACCGCCGCGGGCTGCGACATCGTCCGGGTGGCCTGCCCTCGCCCCGAGGACGCCGAAGCGCTTCCCGCGATCGCCAAGAAGTCGCAGATCCCGGTCATCGCCGACATTCACTTCCAGCCGAAGTACATCTTCGCCGCGATCGACGCCGGATGTGCGGCCGTCCGGGTCAATCCCGGCAACATCAAGGAGTTCGACGGACGGGTCAAAGAGGTCGCCAAGGCGGCCGGTGACGCCGGCATCCCCATCCGGATCGGGGTGAACGCGGGCTCGCTCGATCCGCGACTCCTCAAGAAGTACGGCAAGGCGACCCCCGAGGCGCTGGTGGAGTCGGCATTGTGGGAGGCGGGCCTGTTCGAGGAGCACGGGTTCGGCGACATCAAGATCTCGGTCAAACACAACGACCCGGTGATCATGGTCGAGGCGTACCGGCAACTCGCGGCCGCTTGTGACTACCCGCTTCACCTCGGTGTGACCGAGGCCGGACCGGCTTTCCAGGGCACGATCAAATCGGCCGTCGCATTCGGTGCGCTGCTGGCGGAGGGTATCGGCGACACCATCCGCGTCTCGCTGTCCGCCCCGCCGATCGAAGAGATCAAGGTCGGCAACCAGATCCTGCAATCGCTGAACCTGCGGCCCCGCAAACTCGAGATCGTGTCCTGCCCGTCCTGCGGTCGTGCCCAGGTCGACGTCTACAAACTCGCCGAAGAGGTGAGTGCCGGACTCGAGGGTATGGAGATCCCGCTGCGCGTGGCCGTGATGGGTTGCGTGGTCAACGGACCGGGCGAGGCCCGCGAAGCCGACCTCGGGGTCGCCTCGGGCAACGGCCGGGGCCAGATCTTCGTCAAGGGCGAGGTCATCAAGACCGTCCCCGAGGCACAGATCGTGGAGACACTCATCGAAGAGGCGATGCGCATCGCCGAAGCCGCCGGCGAATCGGAATCCGGCGAACCGATTGTCACGGTGAGCTGACCGCGATGGTTCCCGGCTGGCAGAATGGCGAGAGAACGTAAAAGTCTGCTACGACCCTGGGAGCCGCGGTGCTGAAGCTGTTGGGTGACCGTCCGCTGGGTGAGCGGGACTACTACGCGGTGACCCATGCCCTGGCACAGGATCCGGTTGCCTCCTGCATGGTTGCCGCCCGGGTCGAAGACCACGGTATCCACCCCAGATCTCTCGGTGGCGAGCTGTGGAGCAACGATCAGCCGATGTCGTCGCTCTGTTTCTCCGGCGCCAATCTGGTGCCGCTGTTCGGAACTCAGGACGATGTCCGCATCTTTGCCGAACGCGCGGTCCGGAATCCGCGGGCCTGCTCGTCGATCGTGGGTCCGTCCGAACTGGTGATGCCATTGTGGGAGTACACCAGCGAACACTGGGGCCCGGCGCGTGAAATCCGGTGCAGCCAGCCACTGTTGGCAATGGCCGCAGAACCGGTGATCGCCGGTGATCCGCAAGTCCGACGCGTCCGCCTCGACGAGATCGACGCCTACCTGCCGGCCGCGGTGGAGATGTTCATCGGTGAGGTCGGGGTCGATCCCTGTGCCGGCGACGGTGGGCGTTCGTACCGCCGCCGGATCGCCGGACTGATCAACGCCGGTCGGGCGTATGCGCGGTTCGAGAACGGCGAGGTGGTGTTCAAGGCAGAGATCGGCGCGCTCTCCCGCAGTGTCGGCCAGATCCAGGGTGTCTGGGTGTCCCCGGACAAGCGCGGCCTCGGACTCGGGGCGTCCGGTACCGCGACGGTGGTCGAGGCGATCGTCGCCGGTGGCCGAACCGCCAGCCTGTACGTCAATTCGTTCAATATCGCTGCCCGCGAGGCCTATCGGCGCGTCGGCATGCACGAGGTCGGCACCTTCGCCACCGTTCTGGTCGACTGACCTCGGATTTTCCTGCGTGGCAACCGGGTTCGGGTGCCGTTCGCAAATAGCATGACCGGTGATGATTCGTATCGCCGGCCGCCGGCAGATCAAGGTGTTTGTGGTTGTTGTCACCACACTCGCCTTGTCGGCAACCGCTCTGGCCTGTTCAGCAGATGACAACGGCCCCGGCGCGGCCGCGCAACGGTTCCTGAACGCTTTCGCCGACAACGACCCCGAGCGGGCGGGTCAAGCGACCGACCGCCCTGATCCCGCCGCAGCTGCGGTGACGGCCACCTGGGACGGCCTGCGGGCGACAGACATGTCGGCGGACACCGGACAGGTGAAGATCACCGGCGACACCGCGACGGTCAGTGCCGACTACACGTGGGAGCTCCCCGGCGAGGACAGCTGGGAATACACGGCGACGTTGCAGATGTCCCGGAACGACACCGGGTGGGTGGTTCGCTGGGTGCCCACCGCCATTCATCCGCAGCTCGGTGGCACCCAGACGATGTCGTTGCGGACCCTGACACCAGACCGCGCCCCGGTGCGCGAGAGCGACGGAACCAACGTTCTGGTGCCGGGCACGGTCCTGAACATCCAGTTCGACGCGGCCGTGGCCGCACAGTCAGGCGAGGTGGCCTCGACTGCCGGCGCCCTGGCCGACGCGTTGCAAAGGTTTGAGCCCGACATGTCGGCGCAGGTGATCGCCGAGCAGGCAACCGGACACAGCGGGACGTACTCGGTGATCATCCTGAGTGAACGCGACTACGACCTGGTGCGGGATCGTCTGGCCGGGCTGCCCGGTGTCAGCGCCGTGGAGCAGTCGGATCTGGTGGCCCCGGATCCGGACTTCGCGCCGGCGTTGCTCGCGCAGGTCAAAAAAGAGGTCTCCAAGGACCTCGATGGCAAGGCAGGTTGGCAGGTGGTGGCGGTCAATCCCAACGGCGCCGACGCCGGGGTCCTGGCGCAGACGCCCCCTGATCCGGCCCCGGCCGTCGAGATCAGTCTGTCGCGCCAGGTGCAGGAAGCCGCACAGCGAGCGGTCAACACCCGCAATGATTTTCAGGTGGCGATGGTTGTCATCCAACCATCCACCGGCCGGATTCTCGCGGTGGCACAGAACAAGTTGGCCGACAAAGACGGACAGATCGCGACGATCGGCCTGTATCCGCCGGGTTCGACGTTCAAGATGGTGACGTCGGTGGCCGCGATGGAGACCGGCCTGGCGACACCCTCGACGATGGTCGGTTGCCCGGGCGAGATCACGATCGGTGAACGAAGCGTGCCCAACTACAACGGCTTCGCGCTGGGTGTCGTGCCGATGCAGACCGCATTCGCACGGTCATGCAACACCACCTTTGCGAAACTCGCCAGCCAGATGGGGCCCTCCGACCTCACGCGTGCGGCGGCGTCGATGGGGATCGGACCGGAGTATTCCGTGGTGGGGCTACCCCTCGATTCCGGGTCGGTGCCGATCGCGCCGGAACTGGTACAACGGACCGAAGACGGTTTCGGTCAGGGCAAGGTGCTCACCAGCCCGTTCGGATTGGCCATGGTGGCCGCGACGGTGGCCCACGGCTCGACACCGGTTCCCCAGCTGATCCTGGGCCGCGAAACCACCATCGCCGGACCACATCCGGCGGCAGACGTGGGCGCGATCAACGGGATCCGCCCCATGATGCGTGAGGTGATCGCATCCGGAACCGCCCTTCGGATGGCAGATCTAGGGGTCGTCTACGGCAAGACCGGTGAGGCCGAGGTCGACGGTGGATCGCACGCCTGGTTCGCCGGATACCGCGGTGACCTGGCATTTGCGACGCTGGTGGTCCTCGGTGGCAGTTCCGACAACGCGGTGGCCGTCACCCATCAGATGTTGGCCGCGCTGCCGGAATGACGCAGCGCTGCGTAGCGCTGGCGTTCTAAAAGACACCCTGCCTATAATTTCCTCGATTGCTGACTATTGCGGATTCGGTCGTCGGTGGAACCGCAGCCGGATTACCGGCGTCAGATCATGACCCGGGTCGGCGGGGCACTAGAGGGGAGTACCCCGCCGGCCCGGGTGACCTGCGGTCGGGGAATGCGATCTGTCGGGCAGAACCACCAATTGACCCGGTGTCGGGATGAGTCCACGTCAACACCGATGGTCGTAGATCCTCGACAAAGCTCAGGGGTCATCACGGATTCGGTCGGCCCGGTGGCCACCATCTGCCCGGCCTTCATCAGGATCACCCGATTCGCATATGCCGCCGCGAGCGAAAGATCATGGACGACCATGAGAACTGCCGCACCGGCGGCCCGGCGCTTGGCCAGCAGCGCCAGCACGCATTCCTGATGGTGGATGTCCAGCGCCGCCGTCGGTTCGTCGAGCATCAGGATGCCGGCGTGCTGCGCCAGTGCCCGGGCCAGCGAGACCCGGGCCTGTTGCCCACCGGATAGTTGACTGAACGGCCGGTCCCGAATCTCGAGCAGGTCGCACTCGGCCATCGACTCTTCGGTGATCGCCGCGGACTGTGCCGCCTGCGGAGTTCGGCTCCAGGGATAGCGGCCTATCTCGACCACTTCGTGGACCGGGAACGGGATGTCGGTCCGCCCCGATTGGGTGACAAGGGCGCGCCGGCGGGCCGGCTCCAGCGCGCCGATGGAGGTGAGGTCGGTGCCGTCGAAACTCACGGTTCCCGAAGTCAACGGTCGCAGTCCGCTGAGTCCGGACAGTAGCGTCGATTTGCCGCAGCCGTTGGGGCCGCACGGTCATAACCACTCCTCTCACAGATCATGTGAGCCTAGCCTTACTTCCGATTTTGCAACCTCAGGCCAAGAGCCGGCCGCCTCGGGCTAGGCTGGTGCGCATGCCAGTTCGTGCCGCCCTCGCCCCCGGAAAGATCTCACCGACGATGTCGGTCCCCAGCAAGATCGCTCGTCCCGAGTATGTGTGGAAATCCACCGCCAATGAAGGCCATGAACCGTGGGTGCAGACCCCGGAGACAATCGAGAAGATGCGGCTGGCGTCGAAGATCGCCGCCAATGCGCTCGCCGAGGCAGGCCGGGCCGTGGCCCCCGGTGTCACCACCGATGAACTCGACCGCGTGGCACACGAGTACATGATCGATCACGGCGCGTACCCGTCGACCCTGGGCTACAAGGGCTTTCCCAAATCGTGCTGCACCTCGCTCAACGAGGTGATCTGCCACGGCATCCCGGACTCGACGGTGATCGAGGACGGCGACATCGTGAACATCGATGTGACGGCCTACATCGACGGCGTGCACGGCGACACCAATGCGACGTTCCTGGCCGGCGATGTTGCGCCCGAGGTCGTCGACCTGGTGGAGCGCACGCGGGAGGCCACCGCCCGCGCGATCAAAGCCGTACGTCCCGGACGCGAGCTGAACGTGATCGGCCGGGTCATCGAGTCGTACGCAAATCGGTTCGGCTACAACGTCGTCCGCGACTTCACCGGCCACGGGATCGGGGAGACATTCCACAACGGCCTGGTGATCCTGCATTACGACCAGCCGAACATCGACACCGTCATCGAGCCCGGCATGGTGTTCACCATCGAGCCGATGATCAATCTGGGTGCACTCGAATACAGCATCTGGGATGACGGCTGGACCGTCGTGACCGCCGACAAGAAGTGGACCGCCCAGTTCGAGCACACCCTGGTCGTGACCGACTCGGGAACCGAGATCCTGACCCTGCCGGACGCCTGATCGGTGCCGGACGCGCAATCGATCCGGGGCGCGCTCCTGGTCGCCGGAACGAGTTCTGATGCCGGTAAGAGCCTGATCGTGGCAGGTCTGTGCCGCGCCCTCCATCGACGTGGGGTGTCGGTGGCGCCGTTCAAGGCGCAGAACATGTCGAACAACTCGGCGGTCACGCTCGACGGCGGTGAGATCGGCCGGGCACAGGCCATGCAGGCCGTTGCCTGCGGACTGGCGCCGTCGGTCCGCTTCAACCCGGTGCTTCTCAAGCCCGGCAGCGACCGGCAGTCGCAGGTGGTGGTGCGAGGACACGTGGACGGAACCGTGGGCGCCGCCGACTATCACACCCGGCGCGCGGCGTTGGCACAGATCGTGGCCGACGAATTGGCTTCTCTGCGTACTGATTTCGACGTCGTGATCTGCGAGGGTGCGGGTTCGCCCGCCGAGATCAATCTGCGGCGTTCCGACATCGCCAACATGGGTCTGGCGCAGGCCGCCGATCTCCCGGTGGTGGTGGTCGGCGACATCGATCGCGGGGGAGTGCTGGCCCATCTACTCGGCACGGTGGCGTGCCTGAGTCCTTCGGATCAGGCCCGCATCTCCGGTTTTGTGATCAACAAGTTCCGCGGAGACCAATCGCTGCTCGAGCCGGGACTGGTGCAACTCGAACAACTCACCGGCAGGCCCACGCTGGGGGTGGTGCCCTTTGCCGAGGGCCTATGGCTCGACGCGGAGGATTCCTTGGCGTCGGTCGTCGGTCACACCGTCGGCCGGGCGGCGGCGGCTCTGGGTAGCGAGCGCCTGTCGGTGGCCGCGATCAGGCTGCCCCGCATCTCGAATTCGACCGATGTCGAGGCGCTGGCCTGTGAACCGGGTGTTGATGTCCGGTGGGTCGACGACGCGGCAGCGGTGGCCTCGGCGGACCTTGCGGTGCTGCCCGGCAGCAAGGCCACGGTCTCGGATCTGGCGTGGCTGCGGTCGCGGGGCCTGGACGTCGCGTTGATCGCCCGGGCTGCCGCGGGGCGGCCGGTCCTCGGCGTCTGCGGGGGCTATCAGATGCTGGGACGCGAGATCGTCGACGATGTCGAGGCCGGGTCTGGCACGGTACCGGGTCTCGGTGTCCTCGATCTGCGAATCCGGTTCGAGACCGCCAAGGTCCTGCGGCAGGTTCGCGGCAACGCATTCGGAAAACCCGTGCACGGGTACGAGATCCATCACGGCCGGGTCGTTGCCAACAATGATGCGTCGTTGCTGACCGACAACGACTTCGGTCCGGAGGGCAGTATCCGCGGTGCGGTTGTCGGGACGCACTGGCACGGGTTGCTGGCCTGCGACGAGTTCCGGCGGGACTACCTGGGGAACGTGGCCGCGCAGGCCGGACGGCCCGGATTCGTGGCCGGCCGGACCTCGTTCGACGCGGCCCGCATGGCGCAGCTCGATCTGATCGCCGATCTGGTCGAGACACACCTGGACTTCGGACGCGTGATGGAGATCATCGCACATGGGCCGACCGGCGGATTGCCGGTGATCACGACCGCGTTGACCTGATCCACGCGCCGGTGGCACCGGACGGATATGGGGCCGGGTTCACCCGCAGCGCGGTCATCGGCACGTAGGCTGACGCGGTGAGCATCGAACACCGCAGCATCACTGTGGGCGACCTGGAATTCGACGTCCGGATCGGTGGCCCCGACAACGGACCCGCCGTCCTCCTGTTGCACGGATTCCCGACCACCGGAGCCTGTTTCGATCAGGTCGTCGAACGGTTGCACGAATCCGGCCTCCGGACGATCGTTCCTGATCAGCGTGGATACAGCGCCGGGGCTCGGCCCGAGGGTGCCGAGAACTACGTGCTCGAACATCTCGTTTCCGACGCGATCGGCATCCTCGACACCCTGGGTGTCGGCTACACGATGGTGGTCGGCCACGACTTCGGGTCGCTGGTCGCCTGGCATCTGACCGCCAAGCATCCACAGCGGGTCACCGGACTGGTGGCGATCAGCGTCGGCCATCCGTCGGCCATGGCGGCGTCGCTGGCCTCCAACGGCGATCAACGCGAAAGGTCGTCGTACATCCTCGACTTCGTCAAGCCCGGCTCCGAGGACGCGATGCTCGCGGACGACGCGAAGTATCTGCGCGACCTCGTGCCCGACGACAGTGTTTTGCCCCTCACCGAACGACCGGCGCTGACCGCAGCGCTGAACTGGTATCGCGCCAACATGACCGGCGACGTCAAATCCCATCTCGCCTGCGGGCCGATCGAGGCGCCGACCACGGTGCTCTGGGGCGACAGTGATCCGGCACTCGGACGCGAGCAGGCGGAGGCCAGCGGGCGATTCGTCTACTCCGACTTCCGTTTCTCGGCACTCGAAGGTGTTGATCACTGGATCCCGCAGAACGCTCCCGCTGCCGTTGCCAGCGAGATCGCGCTGCGGTCGTCCGTGTGGTGAACCGCTAGATATCCAGACCGAGCAGGGCGTTCTCGAGCACCTCGGGCATCGCCGGATGGATCCAGTACTGGCCCCGCGCCAGGGTGCGCGCGTCGATGCCGAATGACATCGCCTGGATCAGTGGCTGGATCACGGTCGGAGCCTGCGGGCCGATGATGTGCCCGCCGAGCAGTCGGCCGGTTCCCTTCTCCGCGATCAACTTGCACAGGCCGGTGGTGTCTTCCATCGCCCAGCCGTAGGCGACATCGCCGTAGGCCTGGATCTTGACGGTGATGTCCAGGCCGGCGTCGATGGCCTGGGTTTCGGTCAACCCGACCGAGGCGATCTGCGGGTGGGTGAACACCGCCGCCGGGACGAACCGGTTGTCGAAGGAATCGAGATCGGTTCCGTCCCAGTCTCGCAGCAGGTTTGCCTGTACAACGCGCCCCTCGTGGTTGGCGACGTGCTTGAGCTGGTGCGGAGAGCTGACGTCACCCAGTGTCCAGACACCTCGAGCTGCGGTGCGGCCGTATGCATCCCGACGGATCCGGCCTTCGTCGTCCACGCCGACACCGATGGAGTCGAGTCCTAGTTTGTCGGAGTTGGGGATCCGGCCGACGGCAACGAGCAATGCGTCGGCGTCGAGGACGGTACCGTCGCCCAGTTCCATCCGCAGTCCCCGCTCGGTGGACTGTAGGTCGGTGATCTTGGCGTTGAATTGCACATCCCAGGCGGCGGAGGCGATCTCGGTGAATCGGGCCGAGATGTCGTGGTCCTGGGCGCGGAGCATCGCACCGCTGCGGGCGATGATCGTGACTTTGGAGCCCAGTGCGCCGAAGACATGGGCGAACTCTGCGGCGATGTAGCCGCTGCCCACGATGATGAGGTGTTCGGGCACCTCCGGCAGTCGCATGACGTCGTCGTTGGTATGGAAGGTCACGCCGCTGTCGGTGATGACCTCGGGTATCACCGGGCGCGAACCGGATGCGATGACAACCTTGGTCGCCAGGACGAGATCGCCTGCGGCAGTGCGCAATCGGTACCGGCCGTCGGCATCGACACCGTCGAATTCGACATGGCTGGAGTAGACCGTGATGTTGTCGCAGTCCTCGACGCGGTATCGCTTGCCGCCGGCGGAGATCGGGTCGATGCGCCCGAAGACCCGGTTGACGATGCCGGGCCAGTCCACCGAGGTGACCGAGCCGGTGACACCGAGACGCTCGCCTTCCCTGATGGTCGCGGCGACCTCGGCGGCGTAGACGAACATCTTGGTGGGGATGCAGCCGACGTTCAGGCAGGTACCGCCGTAGATGCTCTCTTCGAAGATCGCGATCTGCTGGTCGTCGAATCGCTCGTCGGGGATGGAATTACCGGTACCCGATCCGATGATCGCCAGATCAACCCTCTTCGGTTCCCCGATGGCTGTCGGTTCAGGCATTCTGTCCACCTCGTATTCGTTCTTGGTTGCTCAGCAACCAGTTGTCCATTTCGGTGTACGCGAGTTCGCGGACACCTGCGCTCGACAAGAAGACGTCATGCCGGGCACCGGGCACGGGCACCACGCTGGTTCGGTTGCCCAGGCAGCCGGCCCAGCGAGCGATCTGTCGCGTATCCAGAACGCCATCGGCCGAATCGATGTGCGGCACCGCACCATCGGGGCCGGGACCGGCGAGTGTTGTCGCATCGGAGCGGAGCACCAGCGACGGGACCCCGACATCGAGTCCCTGATGCAGGCGGGCCTGGCCACGACGGACCGCGCTGAGGAATCCGAATGTCACCGGATATCCGTCGAGCGGTTTGTAATTGAGGTCGTACTCCCACTCGCCGTGGACGGAGTTGTGCAGGCTCCGGCCGTAGGCTCCCTCGAGTTTGCGGGGGATCGCCTGCAGTGGACGGACTCGGGCGACCGAGTTGATCACGGTGGTGCCGACGGTACGAAGGAGCGGCGCGCCCTGCAGATCGAACCAGGGCGAGTTCAGGATCAGGCCCGCCGGGCCACCGGCCGACGGGCTGGGTCGCGAGCGCAGCCGGTCGAGCCACAGCGGGGTGATCAGGCCTCCGGTGGAGTGGGCGACCACGATCACCGGGACGCCTTGTGTCTCCGTGTTGATCTGGGCCAGGGCCAGGTCGAGTTCGGTGTCGTAGGCCGCCAGATCGGTGATTTGGTGAGGGGTCTGCCCAGGACGTTGCGAACGACCGCATTTACGCAGATCCAGGGCGTAGAACGCGTAACCTCGCGAGGTGTAGAACTCGGCGAGTTCGCGCTGGAAGAAGTAGTCGGTGAAGCCATGGACGTAGAGGACCGCCGCGGACGGGGCCGACGGCTCCCGGTGACGGACCAGCGTCGCCGCGATCTGGCCCTCACCGTCGGGATCGGGTCCCAGATCGAAGGTCAGTGTCGAGAAGTCCGGGCCGAGGGCATCGGGCTGCCAGGAGGAAGGTGCCACGATTGTCCACTCTAGAGCGCGCCGGTGCCGGGGGTGTCGCGGCGCGGCGTGGACGGCCAGTTGGAGAAGACCCCGGCGGATGAGGAACAATGTTCGGCACAGGTAGATAGGCTGAAACAGGAAGTTGAGCTGGAGTGTCTGAGTCTGCAACCCCGCGCGACGGTGGAGTGATCACAACCGACATTGCGCTGGTAGGCGCGGGAATCATGAGCGCCACGCTGGCGACGCTGTTGCATCGCCTGCAGCCGGATTGGTCGATCAGCATTTACGAGCGCCTCGACGCCGCCGCCGCCGAGAGCAGCGATCCGTGGAACAACGCGGGCACGGGGCACTCCGCACTGTGTGAGTTGAACTACACCCCGCAGACCGCCGACGGCGATGTGGACATCACCAAGGCACTGACGATCAACGAACAGTTCCAGGTGTCCCGTCAGTTCTGGGCCAACTCGGTCGAGACCGGTGTCCTCGGTACTCCCGAAGAGTTCATCAACCCCATTCCTCACGTGGGCTTCGTCCACGGCGCGTCGAATGTCGACTATCTTCGCAAGCGTTACGACAACCTGGCCGGGCAGACCCTGTTCAAGGGCATGGAATACATCACCGACCCCGACGAGTTCACCAAGCGCCTGCCGCTGATGTCGGCCGGCCGCGATTTCTCGGATCCGGTGGCACTCAACTGGTTCACCGGCGGCACGGACGTGGACTTCGGCGCGCTCACCCAGCAGATGCTCGGCTTCGTCGGCCGTTCCGGTGGCACCGTGAACTTCGGTCACGCCGTCACGAACCTGGACAAGCAGTCCGACGGCAGCTGGCAGCTCAAGGTCAAGAACCTGCGCACCAAAGAGAAGTCCACGGTCAAGGCGAACTTTGTGTTCGTCGGTGCCGGTGGTGGCGCGCTGCAGCTCCTGCAGAAGTCGGGGATCAAGGAAGCCAAGGGATTCGGTGGCTTCCCGGTCAGCGGCGCATTCTTCCGCTGCACCAACAAGGACCTGATCGCCGACCACAGCGCCAAGGTCTACGGCAAGGCCGCGGTGGGTGCACCCCCGATGTCCGTCCCGCACCTCGACACCCGCGTCATCAACGGCACCGCCGGACTGCTGTTCGGGCCGTATGCCGGCTGGTCGCCGAAGTTCCTCAAAGAGGGCAAGAACACCGACCTGCTCGCGTCGATCAAGCCGGGCAACGCGATCCCGATGTTGTCGATCGCTCCCAAGGAATTCGGTCTGCTGAAGTACCTGATCAGCGAACTGGCCGCCGGACCCGCCGACCGGGTGGAGACACTGTCCGAGTTCGTGCCCCGGGCTGCCGGTGAGGACTGGGAGATGATCGTCGCCGGCCAGCGCGTCCAGGTGATCCGAAAGAAGGGTCGCGGCGGCGTGCTCGAGTTCGGTACCGCGGTGGTCGCCGCCGAAGACGGCAGCATCGCCGGTCTGCTGGGCGCCTCACCGGGTGCCTCGACGGCCGTTCCGGCCATGCTGGACGTTCTCGAACGCTGCTTCCCGAAGCACTACCAGTCCTGGGAGCCGCAGCTCACCGAGATGATCCCGTCGTACGGCACCAAGCTGAACGACAACCCGAGCCTGTTCGGGCAGGTGTGGGATTGGTCATCGAAGATCCTGAAGTTGGCCGACAACCACGGTCAGGGCACCGGTGACGCATCTGCTCACCTGGCAGCACCTGCCGCCGTGTGATAGGTATCGCATATGACAGCCACCGCTAGCCTGCACCGCAGTTGGACCCAGGACATCGCCCTGCCGACTCTGTACAAGATCTTCCAGCTGCGGATGGAGGTGTTCGTTGTCGAGCAGGCGTGTCCCTATGCCGAACTCGACGGCCGAGACCTCGATCCGGGCACCCGGCACCTGTGGCTGGAAGAAGACGGCGAGATCATCAGTACACTCCGTCTGCTCGAAGAGCACGAGGGCGGCGTCACGTCGTTCCGGATCGGCCGACTGTGCACCGAACGTTCGCGTCGTGGACAGGGACACACCAGCCGACTCCTGCAGACGGCATTGGCCGACGTGGGCTCGAACCTGTGCCGGATCCACGCACAGACCTACCTGGTCGAGATGTATGCCAAACACGGCTTTGCCATCGACGGTGAGGAATACCTGCTCGACGGTGTGCCCCACGTCCCGATGAAGCGTGGCGGATATCGCTGACGGTCTGACGAACCCGGTCGCCCCGGATCTCCCGTTTCCGTTCAGTGCGGTGGTCGGACAGGAACAGCTCAAGCTTGCGCTGATCCTGTCCGCGATTGCGCCGTCGATCGGCGGGGTGCTGATTCGCGGAGAGAAGGGCACCGCCAAGACGACGGTGGTCCGTGCGTTGGGTCCCTTGCTGCCGCGACGGACCGATTCGGCGGCGGCCGTTGTCGAACTCCCGATCGGCGCCACCGAGGACCGGGTGATCGGTTCGCTGGATCTGCAGAAGATCCTCTCCGAGGGTGCCAAGGCTTTCACCCCCGGTCTGCTGGCGCACGCGGACGGTGGTGTCCTCTACATCGACGAGGTCAACCTGCTCGCCGATCATCTCGTCGACGTGCTGCTCGACGCGGCCGCGACCGGCCGGGTGGTCATCGAACGAGATGGCGTGTCGCACACACAATCTGCGCGTTTCGTCCTGGTCGGCACGATGAATCCCGAAGAGGGTGAACTGCGGCCGCAGCTGCTCGATCGATTCGGGCTGGCGGTCGATGTCACTGCGCCGCGCGAGGTTTCGCAGCGCGTTGCGGTGATCGAACGCCGGATGGCCTATGAGGCCGATCCCGCCGAGTTCGCGTCCGAGTACACCGTGGCTGATTCCGAGATTGCCGCGGCAATCGAAAAGGCCAGGGCTGCACTGGAATCGGTGATATTGCCGACGGCGCAGTTGCGCCGGATCGCGGCGATCTGCCTGGAACTCGACGTCGATGGTCTGCGCGGTGACCTCGTGGTCACCCGGACGGCCCGGGCCCATGCGGCGTGGCGTGGAGCAAGTGAGGTCGAGGACATCGACGTTCGGCGGGCTGTCGAGCTGGCGTTGCCGCACCGGCGCCGCCGCGACCCCTTCGACGAACCCGGCTTGACCGAGCAGCAGATCGACGACGCGCTCGACAATGCCGACCAGCAGGCACAAGAGCCTGGCAGTTCCGACAACAACAGTGCCCCTCAGGATTCCGCCCCGTCCGATGGCGGCGAGTCGCCGGCGGACAGGCCGGATCCCGATCCGGACGACCCCGGCGGCGGTGGGCCGCCACCGCCCGGTCCGGGTTTTTCACCGGATCGCCGGGGCGTCGCAGTGAAGGCGTTGCGCGCCACGGGAGTCGGTAACGGCGAACCGGGTCGGCGCTCGCCGTCGCTGAGCAGCCGGGGCCAGGCTGTGCGTGGTGTGCGGGACGGCGGCCACGGCGTGCATCTGATGGACACGATTCTGGCGGCGGCCGCCGAGCACATCGAACGGGGCCAGCTCCGCCTGCAGGTGTTGCCACAAGACATCCGCAAGGCCGAGCGCCGTGGCAAAGAGGGCAACCTCGTGGTGTTCGTCCTCGACCTCTCGGGTTCGATGACCGCCCGCAAGCGTCTCGACGCCGTATCCGGCGCGGTCGTGTCCATGCTCACCGATTCGTATCAACGCCGCGACCGGGTTGCCGTGGTCACCCTGCGGGGTGCCGGAGCCGAGGTCACCGTGCCGCCGACACGGTCGGTGGACGCCGCGCTGCGCAGGCTGGCCGGTGTGTCGACCGGTGGCCGGACGCCGCTGGCCGAAGGGTTGCTGACCGCACGGGACGTGGTTCGCCGCAACGCCTACAAAGAGCCGAACCGGCGACCGTTGCTGGTGGTGCTGACCGACGGCCGTGCCACCTCGGGTAGCGGGGCGCTGGCCCGCGCCGGGGTCGCTGCGGACCGACTGCGCCGCGACGGAACGTCGACGGTCGTGGTCGATTGTGAACAGGGCATGGTTCGTCTCGGTCTGGCGCGGGTGTTGGCCGGCCAGTTGGGCGGCGAGTGTGTCCAGCTCGCCGATCTGACCGCGGGTGGTGTCGCCGCAGTCGTCAGGTCGGCTGCGTGAGTAGTTCTGGTGTTGTTGTGGTGTAGAAGGGAATTGTTGTGCCCCAGGGTGTTCCATCAGTCATTCCGGACGACGGGCTGACCACGCGCGCTCGGCGCAATCAGCCGGTACTCGCGGTCCACACAGGCGACGGCAAAGGTAAGTCGACGGCGGCCTTCGGGATGGCGATGCGCGCCTGGAACGCGGGCCTCGACATCGGTGTCTTCCAGTTCGTGAAGAGCGCGAAATGGAAAGTGGGCGAGGAGGGCGCGCTGACCGCGCTCGGAGAACTGCACGACGCGACGGGCCAGGGAGGTCCGGTGCAGTGGCACAAGATGGGCGAGGGCTGGTCGTGGATTCGCCATACCGGCGACGACGCCGATCATGCCGAGCAGGCGGCGCAGGGGTGGGCCGAGATCCGTCGCCGCATCATCGATCAGCAGCATCAGTTCTACGTTCTCGACGAGTTCACGTATCCGATCAACTGGGGCTGGATCGACCTCGACGATGTTCTCGAGGTGCTGACGGCCCGCGAGGGCAAGCAGCATGTGGTGATCACCGGGCGCCGGGCGCCGGCTGAATTGATCGAGGCCGCCGATCTGGTGACGGAGATGGTCAAGGTCCGCCATCCCATGGACGCCGGCCGCAAAGGTCAGAAGGGCATCGAGTGGTGACTGCGTCCCCACCGGCCATCGTGATTGCCGCCCCCTCGTCGGGCAGCGGAAAGACCACGATCACAACGGGTTTGATCGGTGCGCTGGCGCGCCGCGGCCATCAGGTCGCGCCGTTCAAAGTGGGACCGGACTACATCGACCCCGGTTACCACGGCATCGCCGCCGGCCGTCCGGGCCGAAACCTCGATCCGGTGCTGGTCTCCGAGGAGCGGATCGGTCCGCTGTATCGGTCGGGTTCGGCCGGCTGCGACATCGCGGTCATCGAGGGTGTGATGGGCCTGTTCGACGGCCGGATCACCGAGGATCACATGCCGGCGATCGCCCCCGGTTCGACCGCGCAGGTGGCCAACATCCTCCGAGCGCCGGTGGTACTGGTCGTCGACGCCTCGGGGCACAGCCAGTCTCTGGCGGCGATCCTGCACGGATTCGTCAGCTACGACCCGGGTATCGACATCCGCGGCGTCATCCTCAACCGGGTGGGTTCGCCACGACACGAATACGTGTTGCGCCAGGCCTGTGACCGCGCCGGACTCCAGGTATTCGGTGCCGTACCGCGCAACCCGGAGATGGCGGTGCCTTCCCGGCACCTCGGTCTCATACCGGCCGCCGAACGGGGACCCGAGGCGATTGCCGCCATCGAGGCGATGACCGAATTGGTCGGTGGCGCCGTGGACGTCCCGGCGCTGGTGGCTGCGGCCGACATCGGGCCGGCCGGCCGCTCGGGACCGGTCTGGTCGGCCGACGACGAGGTCGGGGAGCAGACGAACGATGGCCCCGGCCTGACCGTCTCCAGACCGGTGATCGCGGTGGCCTCCGGTGCGGCGTTCACGTTCGGCTACGCCGAGCACGGGGAACTGCTGCGGGCTGCCGGTGCCGAGGTCGTGACCTTCGATCCGGTTGTCGATCTGCTTCCGGACGGTTGCGCCGGAGTGGTGATCGGGGGCGGGTTCCCCGAAGAACACGCCGCGGCGCTGGCGTCGAACAGGCCCTTGCTCACCGCGCTGCGGGCGGCCGCGGGATCCGGGATTCCGATCCATGCCGAATGCGCGGGGTTGCTGTATCTGTCGCAAAGCCTCGACAACCATGCGATGGCCGGGGTACTGCCGCTCCGTGGAACATTCGGCAAGAGACTGACTTTGGGCTATCGCGATGCGGTGGCCGTCACCGATTCGGTGCTGTTCGACGCCGGTACGCGCGTCCGTGGCCACGAGTTCCACCGGACAACGGTGACGGCAGTCGACGATTCGACGCCGTCGGCCTGGGGCTGGCGTCGCGATGGCGTGATCGAAACGGAAGGCTGGACATTGTCGGGGCCGGGTACCGCGGTGCATGCGTCGTACCTGCATACGCATCCGGCCGGGAATCCCGAGGCGGTCTCGCGTCTGGTGGGTGCCGCCCGCCGGATTCGGGTCGAGTAACGATGACGGACAGATCGCCGGAAGTGGACCTGAGTGCGGGTCTGCTGGCCGGGCTCGACATGACCGACCTGAGCGACAGCCCGGTGGTGATGCGTGATCTCCTCGAAGCGGTGCTGGCCGTGGGCAGTGGCCTGGACCTCGACGCCACGCTGCAGCGGATCATCAATGTCGCGGTGGGGGCCCTGGATGCCCGCTACGGCGCGCTCGGGGTGCGCGGTGACGATGGCCGGCTCTCGGCCTTTGTGCACACGGGTATCGAACCGCAGGTGCGCTCGACGATGGGTCACCTGCCGGTGGGCCGTGGTGTTCTCGGGCTGCTGATCAACCATCCGCAGGTGCTGCGCATCGACGAGTTGGGTGCACATTCCAGTGCGGTGGGGTTCCCGCCCAACCATCCGCCGATGGCGACATTCCTCGGGGCACCGATCATCGTCCGGGGATCGGTGTTCGGGAGCATCTATCTCACCGAGAAGGTCACCGGTGGCGGATTCACAGACGCCGACGAGGTAGCCGTCCGCGTGCTGTCTGCTGCGGCCGGTGTGGCGATCGACAATGCCCGGCTGTACGAGATTGCGCGCACCCGCGAGCGATGGATGCGGATGCTCGCGCGCCGCGGCGCCGGACCACTGGCGGGGGCGGCGCTCGAGGACACCCTCACCTCGCTGGCCCTCGATCTCGCCGATTTGGCCGATGCCACAGATGTTTTCATCCTCGGGACCGATGACAACCGGGCCACCGTACTGGCGCATACCGGCGAACTACCCGAGCTCGGCGCCTTCGAACTGGGCCAGTCATCGGCGATCGTCGTCGCACCGGCAGTGCAGGTTCCGGTGCCGCTGGTGCGGGGCGGGGCCCAGTGGGTCACCTTGGTGCCGTTGTTGCGTGCCGGCGGACGTTTCGGCGTGATCATGTTGACGCATCACCGTCGGCCTGCCTGGGCCGAAGAAGAAGAATCCGGACTGATCGCCACCGCCGACATCGCGTCGATGGCACTGGCTTACGACCTCCAGCAGGCGGTGACCCGTGAGATGCATATGCTCACCGACCGTCACCGGATCGCCCGGGACCTCCATGACCACGTCATCCAGCGCCTTTTTGCGATCGGGATGTCGTTGCAGTCGTTCTCATCGAGGACCGGGGGCGATGAGCAGCTCAGCCAGGCGATCGTGGACCTGGACCGGACCGTCGAGCAGATCCGCACGGCCATCTTCGATCTCAGCACGTCGGGCGAAGGTGCTCAGGATTCGGCCACGTTGCGCCGGCGGGCCCTGGACATCGTCACCGAGTTGTCGGCTCACGCACCGATCTCGCCTTCGGTGCGTTTTGCCGGACCCGTCGACACCCTGGTGCCATCTCGGTTGGACGGACACATCGAAGCTGTTCTGCGCGAAGGTATTTCCAATGCCCTACGGCATTCGAAGGCTGACCGGATCGACGTTCTCGTCTCGGCGGACGATGTGCTGAGCATCTCGATCACCGACAACGGGTCGGGAATCGGGGCGACCGTGACCCATAGTGGACTGAACAATCTGGCGCGCCGGGCCGAGCAGAACGACGGCACTTTCTCGATCTCCGATACGCCCGGCGGCGGCACCACCATCACCTGGACCGTGCCGTTGTGAAGGCCTGGAGCCTCTGAACGGATCCGGGTGGCCGCCGAGGTATCTTCCGCCACAACGGAATTGACGCCATCGTGGAAATCGAAAGGCTGGTCCTGCCTGCCGATCACAGTCTGGGTCCGACGCTCGGGTACGGTGAGACCCACTGGTTTGCGACGAGCGCTGGGGGGTTGTCATGGAGCCGCTGACACGCCGAACCGTGACTGTTCACGGCCACGAACTTTCCTACCTGGACAGCGGCACGGGCGCGGTGGTGCTGTTCATCCACGGGATTCTCGGTTCGCAACGCCAGTGGACTCACCTGATCGACCGTCTGCAGGACGACCACCGGTTGATCGTGCCAGACCTCTTCGGGCACGGCGAGTCGGACAAGCCGGTGGGAGACTATTCGCTCGGTGCACACGCGGCAACGCTGCGCGACCTGCTCGACCGCCTCGGAATCGAGCAGGTCACCCTCGTCGGCCACTCTCTCGGCGGGGGCATCGCGATGGTGTTCTACTATCTGTTCCCGTCGCGCGTCAAGCGGTTGGTGCTGGTTTCGAGCGGTGGGTTGGGTCGGGAGGTCAACCCGGTTCTGCGCGCCGCGTCGCTGCCAGGGGCCGAATGGGTCCTGCCCGTCCTGACATCAGGGTGGATTCGTACAGGTGCCGAGAGTGCCGGGCGGGCCCTGTCGAGAGCGGGCTTGCGAGCCGGCACGGATATCACCACGATCTGGCAGGGCTTCACCTCGCTCGGAGACGCGGCAAGCCGACGTGCCTTTTTGGCTACGACCCGCGCCGTCATCGACCCCGGGGGCCAGACAGTCAACGCCCATGACTACTTGCCCGACGTCGAGCCGATCCCGACCCTCATCGTCTGGGGATCCCGGGACCGGATGATCCCGGCCTGGCATGCGATCGGCGCGCAGAAGGCGGTCCCGGAATGTCGAGTCGAGCTGTTCGAAGGGGCCGGCCACTTTCCGCACCTTGATGAACCGGACCGCTTCGCCGACGTTCTACGTGACTTCATCGCGACAACCTGAACCGCCGCCACTTCGAACCAGGCACGGCAAACAATCTATGGCTGCAGGCCTCGCTCGTTCTTGTCCTTCAATTTCGTGGCCATCACTGCCACCTGGGTGCGCCGCTGCAGATCGAGCTTCGCGAGAATCCGGGAAACGTAGTTCTTGATGGTCTTCTCGGCGAGGAACATCTTCGCGGCGATCTGGCGGTTAGTCAGCCCTTCTCCGACGAGGGCGAACACCTCACGCTCTTGCCCGGTCAACTCGGCGAGGGGATCGACGCCGGTCCCGTCGGCCCGCAGCTTGGCCATCAGCGCGGCGGTGCTCCCGGCGTCGAGCAGTGAACCGCCCGTACCCACCGTGCGCACCGCGGCCACCAGGTTGTGCCCGAGGATCTGCTTGAGGACAAATCCTGCGGCGCCGGCCATCACGGCGGCCAGCAACGCTTCGTCGTCGGCGTACGACGTGAGCATCAGACATTGCACCGATGGTGTGGCACTGCGGATCTCGCGACACAGTTCGACGCCGTTGCCGTCGGGCAGACGCACATCGAGGATGGCGACGTCGGGTACCGCGCTGGTGATGGCCACCAATGCCTCACCGGCACTTGCGGCCTCACCGACCACCTCGATGTCGTCGGCGGTGCCGAGCAGGTCGCGAAGTCCGCGGCGAACCAGCTCGTGATCGTCGACCAGGAATGCGCGGATTTTTGCCGTCATGGATTACAAAGTACCGCACCAGAAACGAGGCGATGTCCCTGGTGAAGGGGGACTTTTGACCCACGCGCGGACAGGTTGCAGGCGAGCAGACTCGGTGACATGAAGACGATGTCGGGGCCGGACCTGCTGCGCGAGTTGTTGCCCGTCTGTGAGGGAGAGGTCAACCGGCATCTCGCGATGTCGAAGGACTGGCATCCGCATGACTTCGTGCCCTGGGATCAAGGGCGTAACTTTGCCGCTCTCGGCGGAATCGACTGGGACCCGAGCCAGTCCGGCCTCGACGAGACCGCCAGGGCGGCGATGTTCACCAACCTGCTGACCGAGGACAATCTGCCGTCCTATCACCGGGTGATCGCCCAGAACTTCACTCTCGATGACGCCTGGGGATACTGGGTTGGCCGCTGGACCGCTGAGGAGAACAAGCACAGTGTGGTCTTGCGGGACTACCTGGTGGTCACCCGCGGCGTGGATCCGGTGGCATTGGAGGAGGCCCGGATGATCCACATGACCCAGGGGTTCAACCCGATGCCCGCCGATGACGGCAACCGGGATCGCTCCTCGGACATGCTGTTTGCGGTGGCCTACGTGACCTTCCAGGAACTGGCGACGCGGGTGTCGCACCGCAACACCGGAAAGGCCTGCGGTGATCCGATCGCCGACCGGATGCTCGCCCGGGTCGCCGCCGATGAGAACCTGCACATGCTGTTCTATCGCAACATCGTGGCCGGCGCCCTCGACCTGACACCCGACCAGACGATCGCGGCGATCCACCTGGTTCTCTCGATGTTCCAGATGCCTGGGGCATCGATGCCGGGCTTCCGCCGCAACGCGGTGTTGATCGCCAAGGCCGGGATCTATGACCTGCCCCAACATCTCCATGAGGTGGTCGAACCCGTGCTGCGCAAGTGGAACATCTTCGACCGCAACGACTTCGGCCCCGAAGGTGAGCGCACCCGCGACGAGCTCGCCGTGTTTCTCGAAGACCTGCGGGGAAAAGTGGACCGGTTCGAACGTTCTCGTGCGCGCATGGTGGCCCGCGTCTAGCGGGCAGTCCAAATCGTTTGGCGACGGCGGGTCACAGTACGGTCTACGCATGACCGAATCGACAACCGAGGTGGAGCGAGATCACTACCTCGTCGGACTGAATCTCGTGGGCAAGCGGGTGGTGATCATCGGTGGGGGGTCGGTGGTGCAGCGCCGGCTCGGCACCCTCGCCGACAGCGGCGCCGACATCCACGTGATCACACCGCAGGCCACGCCCACGGTGGAGTCCTTCCCTGGGATCACGCTGTACGCGCGTCCCTATGAATCCGGAGACCTGGACGGGGCCTGGTACGTCCTGGCCTGCACCGACGACCCGGTCGTCAACGCCGCCGTGGTCGCCGAGGCCGAGCAACGCCGGATCTTCTGCGTTCGCGCCGACGACGCCCGTCAGGGCACGGCCGTCACGCCGGCCTCGCTGCATCAGGGCAATCTGACCGTGGGTGTCCTGGCCGGCGGCGATCATCGTCGGTCGGCCGCGGTGCGCACCGCCATCGGAGCGGCACTTGGCGGCGGTGAACTGGGTGCGGCCGGGATCGAGGCCGCCGCTCAGGAACGCCAGCCCGCCGGGGTGGCTCTGGTCGGTGGGGGACCCGGCGATCCGGACCTGATCACGGTGCGCGGACGACGTCTGCTCGCCGCCGCCGACGTGGTGGTCGCCGACCGGCTCGCCCCACCGGCGCTGCTGGCCGAACTCGGACCTCACGTCGAGATCATCGATGCCGCGAAAGTGCCCTATGGCCGGGCGATGAAACAGGAGGCCATCAACGCCGTCCTCATCGACCGCGCGAAGGCCGGGAAGTTCGTGGTCCGGTTCAAGGGTGGCGACCCGTACGTCTACGGCCGGGGCTTCGAAGAACTCGAGGCGTGTGTTGCGGCCGGCGTCCCGGTCACCGTCGTCCCGGGTATCACCAGTGCCATCGCCGGTCCGTCCGCCGCAGGTATCCCGGTGACCCATCGCGGCGTGACCCACGAGGTTGTTGTCGTGTCCGGGCACATTCCGCCCGATCACCCCGACTCGCTGGTCAACTGGTCTGCGCTGGCGCAGATGCGCGGCACCATCGTCCTGATGATGGCCGTCGAACGTCTCGACATCTTCGCCGGCACATTGATCGCCGGCGGCCGGGACGCGTCGATCCCGGTGGCGATCATCGAAAACGCAACCCTGAGCAACCAGCGTGTGGTTCGCACCACACTGGGCAACGCCGCCGTCGACGCCAAGAACGAACAGGTGAAACCACCGGCCATCGTGGTGATCGGTCCCGTTGCAGGATTTGAAGCCGCGCTCTGAGCGGCAGATCGACGTGCCATCGTGACAACCATGATTGTGAAACGGGGGCCCGACAGCGGTACCGTCGATCTCCATGACCTCCTCACCACGCGTGGCCGCTGACGTCGGACACACCCGTGTGTGGGGACCGCAGATCGTCATCCTGGGCGGTATGCAGCTGTTGGTCGTGCTCGATGGCACGGTCGCAGCGCTGGCGCTTCCCAGGATTCAGAACGCGCTGGGGCTGTCCGACAGCGGCGGTGCCTGGATCATCACCGCCTACGTGCTGGCCTTCGGCGGACTCATGCTGCTCGGCGGGCGGCTCGGCGACACCTTCGGCCGCAAACGCATGTTCGTGGCCGGTGTCGCTGCGTTCACCGTCTCCTCGCTGCTCTGTGGACTGGCGTGGGATCCGATCAGCCTGATCATCGGACGCGGCCTGCAGGGTGCGTCGGCGGCGGTGGCGGCGCCCACCGCGATGGCACTGGTCGCCACCACATTTGCCCCCGGCAAACCCCGGAACCAGGCGTTTGCCGTGTATGCCGCGATGACCGGCATCGGTTCGGTCATCGGACTGATCGCCGGTGGCATGCTCACCGAACTCTCGTGGCGCCTGGTGTTCCTGATCAATGTGCCCATCGGTCTGCTGGTGGTGGTCGGGGCGATCCTGTACCTCCGCGAATCGCAGGGCGAACGATTGTCACTCGATGTGCGCGGTGCGGTACTTGCGACACTCGGCTGCACCCTGGTGGTGCTGGCGGTGAACGAGGGCCCCGGTGGCTGGCTGCGTCCGGTCGTGGTGATCCCGCTGATCGTCGGACTGGCCTCGCTGGCCGCGTTCGTGCATGTCGAACGCACTACGGAGAACCCGATTCTGCCGTTCTCTCTGTTCTCCAACAGCAGTCGCGTGGCGGCGCTGATCGCGATCCTGCTGGCCGGCGCCATCATCATGTGCATGGCGGTGTTCATCTCGCTCTACCTGCAGGGCATCCTGAAATTTTCACCGATCCGGAGCGGACTGGCAGTGGTTCCGTTCGCCTTCGGCCTCGGGGCGGCGGCGGCGCTCGCATCGAAGCTGGCACTTAAATACCAGCCGCGCTGGCTGGTGCTTTCCGGTGGCGCCGTGGTGATGGCCGGCTGCATCTATGCGGGGAGAATCGCCCAGGACGCCCCGTCCTACTTCCCGCACATCTACTTCCCGGTGGTGGTGATCGGCGCCGGTGTCGGCATGGCCGTCATCCCGCTGACCCTGTCGGTGGTGGCCGGCGTCGGACCCCACGAGATCGGTCCGCTGACCGCACTTGCTCAAGTTGCCCAGAACCTCGGTGGCGCGATCGCACTCGTTGCCGTCGGCGCAATGGTCACCAGCCGGACGTTGTCCAAAGGTGGGACGACGGGCCCGGTCGACGAGATGGACCACGCCCAGCTCGACGCGCTGGCATGCGGTTACGGACTGGCTTTCGACTGTTGTGCGGGACTGGCGTTGGCGGCCGGCATCGTGGTGCTGTTCATGC
Source organism: Williamsia faeni (assembly GCA_003202005.1). Taxonomy (GTDB): domain Bacteria; phylum Actinomycetota; class Actinomycetes; order Mycobacteriales; family Mycobacteriaceae; genus Williamsia; species Williamsia faeni. Next base: position 186,584 of record QJJF01000002.1, read on the forward strand.
GGTTCACGCCCGAAGACGTGGCCGAGGGACAGGCGGCGCAGGAAGCCGCCCACACCCTGGTCGATCCCGAGGATCACCGGGCCTGACCGGCATCAATCCGTGAGGATGATCAGCTCACGGTCCGAGCCGATCTCCGCACGTTGCCCACCGGCGACGGCCACGGCGGCCAGCGAGTTGACGTCCCGCACCTGCTTGCGTGAGCCGAGCAGCGATCGGGTCAGCACACCCTTGTGATGCTTGTTGAAGTGGCTGACCACCGTCCGGGCGCCGGAGGCGTTCTCGGTCAGCACGGTCACGGTGATCGCGGCGGGGATCGGTCCCAGTTGCTGGTAGCCCCCCGACCGCAGATCGACGATCAGATCCTCACCGAGTCCCACGAGAGCATCGGTGAGCGCCGGTTTCCAGTTGGCGGCGAGCGTTCCGAATCCGGGTAGTTTCGATCCCGCCGACAGCCGGTAGGCGGGGATCGGATCGGTCGCCCGCAACACACCGAACAGCGCGGAGCCGATCGCCAGCCGATCGGCGGCCTTGACCTTTGCGGCCCGGGTCAGCGATCGGTAGTCGAGGGCATCGAACAGCACGCCCGTGTACCGCTCGATCGCCGGACTGGTCGGGCTCGACCACAACTGGGCGTTGCGCTCGATCTCGTCGAACTGGGATACGCCCAACCCCAGGGCTTTCTGGCTCGCCGCCGGGTCGCCGGACAGGGTGACCAACGCATCGGCGATCTTGCGGCGCAGCGGCGTCAGTGAGGGCAGCGACAGCAGATCGAGGTCGAGGGGAGCGCCGCGGCCGCCGGTGGCCTTGGTCTCTGATGGGGGCAGCACGATCAACACAGTGATAAACCGTATCGGTCCGCCCCGGCCATCGCCGCCCTGGTCTGGTCAACGGGGTGCAGTCCGGTCTGGCCACAGGAATTCAGCCCGGCCCGGCCGCAGGGATATGGTGTCTGACGTGATCACACGCATGTCGACCCTGTTCCTGCGCACACTGCGCGACGATCCCGCCGATGCCGAGGTGCCCAGCCACCGGTTGCTGGTCCGTGGTGGGTATGTCCGCCGCGTCGCCCCCGGCGTCTACAGCTGGCTCCCGTTGGGCCTGAAGGTGTTGCGGAAGGTCGAGGATGTTGTCCGCGAGGAGATGAACAACATCGGCGGCCAGGAGATCTCCCTGCCCGCACTGCTGCCGCGCGAGCCCTACGAGACCACCGGGCGGTGGACCGAATACGGTGACGCGCTGTTCCGGCTCAAGGACCGCAAGGGCGCCGACATGTTGCTCGGCCCCACCCACGAGGAGCTGTTCGCGCAGTTGGTCAAGGGGGAGTACTCGTCGTACAAAGACCTCCCGCTGACGATCTACCAGATCCAGACCAAGTACCGCGACGAGGAACGCCCCCGGGCCGGCATCCTGCGCGGGCGCGAGTTCATCATGAAGGACTCGTACTCCTTCGACCTGGATCTCGACGCCGCGAAAGCCTCCTACGACGCCCACCGCGAGGCCTACCAGGAAATTTTCCGGCGACTGCAGGTCAACTACGTGGTCGTTGCCGCCACCTCCGGTGCCATGGGCGGGTCGGCGTCCGAAGAGTTCCTCGCTGAAAGTGAAGTGGGCGAGGACACCTACGTTCGCAGCCCGGAGTCGGGTTACGCCGCCAACGTGGAGGCCGTCATCACCCCCGCGCCCCCGGCGCTGCCGATCGAGGGTCTGCCCGCGGCCACCGTGCACGACACCGGTGACACCCCCACCATCGACACCCTCGTCGCCTGGGCACAGGAGACCTTCCCCGACCGTGGCTTCACCGCCGCCGACACCCTCAAGAACGTTGTCGTGAAACTGCGGCACCCCGATGGCAAGACCGAACTGCTGGCCGTCGGAATCCCCGGTGACCGCGAAGTCGACATGAAGCGCCTCGGAGCAGCAGTGGAACCGGCCGGAGTCGAGCTCATCACCGACGCGGACTTCGCGGCCAACCCCTTCCTGGTTCGTGGCTACATCGGCCCGAAGGGTCTGCAGGACAACGAAGTTCGCTACCTGGTCGACCCCCGGATCGTCGACGGCACGTCGTGGATCACCGGGGCCAACGAACCCGGCAAGCACGTGATCGACCTCGTCGCCGGCCGCGACTTCGTGCCCGACGGCACCATCGAGGCCGCCGAGGTCCGCGACGGTGATCCGTCACCCGACGGCATCGGAACACTGGTCACCGCGCGAGGCATCGAGATCGGCCACATCTTCCAGCTCGGAACCAAGTACACCGACGCATTTTCCGTCGACGTCCTCGGCGAGAACGGCAAGCCCGTCCGGCTGATCCAGGGTTCGTACGGTGTGGGGGTCTCCCGCATGGTCGCCGTCATCGCCGAGCAGCATCACGACGAGAAGGGTCTGCGCTGGCCGAAGTCCGTGGCGCCGTATGACGTTCACCTGGTGATCGCCAACAAGGACGAGCAGGCCTGGGCCGGCGCGCAGAGTCTTGCGGTCGAACTCGACGCCGCCGGAATGTCGGTGCTGCTCGACGACCGCAAGGCCTCGCCCGGCGTGAAGTTCAAGGACGCCGAGCTACTGGGTATGCCCGTGGTTGTCGTCGTTGGACGCGGCTGGGCAAACGGCACCGTCGAGATCCGCGACCGATTCACCGGAGAAGCGACGGAGATCGCTGCCGATGTGGCGGTCGAGACCCTGCTCGCCGGCCGGTAATCACCATTCCGCGATCGGTCCGATCATCGGCCCTTCGCTACGCTGCGTCTCCGCCGACCTGGTCGAGCTCGGCTACGCTGCGTCTCCGCCGGGCAGGGCAACGGTGGCGGGTGAGATTCTGAGCACCACTCGCCACTGTGCCGCCCGGACCGCACTCGCCGTCAGTCCGCGCAGACCGAGCCGGCGGCCCTCTGGATCGGCTGCCTGCTCGATCACGCTGCGATAGGCGATCGCGCAGTCTTCTTCGACGGCCAGCGCCACGGTCAGCGCCGACACCGGATCGGTCACGGGTACGGGCAGGTTGTAGCCGGCGGCCGCCGCCGGAACAGCGGCCTGGGCGACAGTCAGGGCAGCTTCCAATTCGGTTCTCTGCGCACGATGTTCGGCGGTGTACTCGCTGATCATCTGGTCCCGCACGGCCGCCGCATGGGCTGCGACCACGCCGTAGGTGAAGATCGCGGCATTTTCCGCATCCAGGGCAACGGCGATCGCATCTGTCGTCGTGGTCATGAAAGCTGCACCGCCGCAAGGGTTGTGGTTCCGGCGCTGATCGACCCGAGCAGTCCGGCGACATAGCCGTCGAGTTCGGTCGCCAGGTTTCCGGCCGAGAGGGCTGAAGCGGTGAGCCGGCTGCGCAGGGCATCGATGGTGGGTGGGGTGGTCACCGCGGGGCTCGGCGTGGCCGAACTGGACGCGGTCTCGGCCCGCCCGGCATCGAGTCGGGTGATCTCGTCGGTCAGGGCGACGGCATGCTCTGTTCGCTGATCGGCGATGACGGTGAGGGCTGCGGCCCGATCCGGGTTGCCCGCGATCGCGGCGGTCGCCTCGGCGGCATCGGTGTTGGCAGCGGTCACCTGTGGCAGGAGCTGGTCGGCAAGGAGTTGTTGCGCGGTGATCTCGGCGCTCGTGCCACAGGCGGCGACCGCGGCGATCGCGGCCCCGCTCGCGGCGAACGCCACCGCTGATTGCAGAAATGCGCGGCGGGAGGGCGTGATTCCCCGCATGTCGCCTATTGCCGAAACTTCGCTGACCGTCACAACGGTCATAGTGCCAGCCCGCGGGAGCGGGGGCAGATCTGCTCACCGCTCGGCGGTTCGCGACCCCACTGTGGCCCACTCGTCACGCCGCGGTGCGGCCGATGGTCAAGAGCAGGTGGCGCGGGGCGTTAAGCTGGTCGGAGCAAAGACCTGACAACTGCACATGGAGGAGACGCCGATGCCCGGGGCAATCGACCACGATCGGATCAGTGGACTGATCGAACCGGTGGTCACCGACAAAGGGTACGACGTCGAGGAACTGTCGGTTGTGGCGACGGGCCCGGAGAATCTGGTGAAGTTGGTCGTCGACCGCGACGGCGGCGCGTCGCTCGACGAGCTGGCCGAGTTGAGCCGCTCGATCTCGGTGATCCTCGACGGCACGGACGAAGAGACCGGCGCGCAACACGAAGACGTGTTTGCAGCATTGCCGACCTACACACTCGAAGTCACATCTCCGGGTGTGGACCGCCCACTGACGCAGCCGCGCCACTGGCGCCGCGCTGCCGGCCGCAAGGTGGTGGTCGACCTCGTCGCCGATCCGCCAGAGCGACTCGCCGGCCGGATCGGGGTTCTCGATGAGGACCAGTCGGGCGTTGCGTTGGTCACAAGGACAAGTAAGGGTTTCGCCACCACCAGGGTGGCACTCGCATCAGTACGCAAAGCATTTGTGCAGGTTGATTTCGGCGAGCCGGGTGCTGCCGAACTCGAGGTGTGCGGCCTTGATCCCGAGCAGATCGAGGCAAGAAGGAAAGGGAACAAATGAATATCGATATCGCAGCGCTCCGCATGATCGAGGCCGAAAAGGGCATCACGATCGATGCCGTGATCGAGACCATCCAGTCGGCACTGCTGACGGCTTACCGGCACACCGACGGGTTCGCGCCGCACGCGTACATCGACGTCGACCGCAAATCCGGCCAGGTCCGGGTGATGGCGCAGGAGCGTGACTCCGATGGCAACGTCATCTCCGAATGGGACGACACCCCTGAGGGTTTCGGGCGCATCGCGGCCACCACAGCGCGTCAGGTGATCCTGCAGCGCCTTCGAGATGCCGAGCACGACAAGAACTTCGGCGAGTTCTCCACACATGAGGGCGAGATCGTCGGTGGCGTCGTGCAGCAGGATGCGCGGGCCAATGCACGAGGCATGGTCGTTGTCCGCATCGGTAGCGAGGCCACCGGCCAAGAGGGTGTGCTGCCGCCTGCCGAGCAGGTGCCCGGAGAAACATACGTGCACGGCGAGCGGATCAAGTGCTACGTCGTCGGTGTCGCCCGCGGGGCCCGTGGTCTGCAGATCACACTGTCGCGTACGCACCCCAATCTCGTGCGCAAGCTCTTCTCGCTCGAGGTCCCCGAGATCGAAGACGGATCGGTCGAGATCGTGGCGGTGGCCCGCGAGGCCGGCCACCGGTCGAAGATCGCGGTTCACACCGGGGTGTCCGGCCTCAACGCCAAGGGCGCCTGCATCGGTCCCATGGGGCAGCGGGTACGCAACGTGATGAGCGAGCTGGCCGGCGAGAAGATCGACATCATCGACTACGACAACGACCCGGCGGTATTCGTCGGCAATGCACTCTCGCCGTCGAAGGTGGTATCTGTCACAGTCGTCGATCTCGCGGCGAAGGCGGCCCGTGTCGTGGTGCCCGATTACCAGTTGTCCCTGGCCATCGGCAAAGAAGGCCAGAACGCACGCCTGGCCGCCCGGCTCACCGGATGGCGGATCGACATCCGCAGCGACGCCCAGACCGATTCGGACACGGAGCCGTCTGCGGCAGGTGCGAGCTGAATCCGACGTGCCGAGACGGGTGTCATTAGCATCTGACTCGCAGTGGGCGGTAGACTCACCGGTGGTCCACAGTGATCCTTCGCCCCACCGCGAAAATCTGCCGATGCGTACGTGCGTCGGATGTCGACAGTGTCACCCGGCCACCGAATTCGTTCGGCTGGCCGTGCGGCGCGACGATGACGAAACGGTGGTCGTGATCGACCATCGGCGGACCATGTCAGGGCGTGGCGCCTGGCTGCATCCGGATCCCGATTGCTTGGGAACCGCGATCCAGCGCAAGGCCTTCGCCAGGGCATTTCGGATCGGCGGGTTGACCGTCGACGCCGATCTACTGAGTCGAGAGATCGAATCGGTGGCCAAACAGAGAGGCCGGCAGCAGTCGGCCACTAAGGAACAGGTAGCAGAAGACATGAGCACACCGTGAAGTTCTTGCGATGAGCACGTTTCGGACGTAAACCGAGGTCGTAGCGGGCAATGCCGCTCGACCTCCAAGTGAGGAGAGCAGTGGCAGGCAAGGCCCGCGTGCACGAATTGGCCAAAGAACTGGGAGTGACAAGCAAGGAAGTGCTTGCACGACTCAGCGAGCAGGGCGAGTTCGTCAAATCTGCGTCGTCGACCGTTGAGGCCCCCGTGGCCCGGCGACTACGCCAGTCCTTCCCAGGGAAGGACGCCCCCGCCGGTAACGCCGGAGGGCAATCAGCATCCGCCGGAGGCACTGCCCCGGCCGGACAATCATCACCGGCAAAGCCGGGCGCTGCGCGTCCGGGACCGGTATCCACCAGCAAAGCAGGTGCTCCGGCAGCACCGTCCACCGGCGCCAAGCCCGGTGCACCGCGGCCGACCCCTGCGCCGAAGGCAGCTCCGACCCCGGCTCCGCGCCCCGCTGCGCAGGCACCGGCCCCGTCGGCGCCCGCCCCTGCTCCCAGTGCACCCGCACCGGCAGCACCGGCAGCGGCAAAGAGCACACCGGCTCCCGCTGCGCCCGAAGCCCCGGCCGCAGCAGCAGCCCAGTCTCCGGCACCCCAGTCACGTCCGGCTCCGGCCGCACGGCCCGGTGGCCCCAAGCCCGGTCCGCGCGCACCGCGGGTCGGCAACAACCCTTACTCGAGTGCAGCACCCGTCGAACGGCCCGCTTCGCGTCCCGCACCGGGACAGGGTGGAGCCCGTCCCGGCTCGGGACAGCGTCCCGGCGCGGGTGGCGCGGCAGCCGGTGGTCGTCCGGCCCCGGGTCAGGGCGGTCCCCGTCCCGCACCGGGTCAGGGCGGACCTCGTCCCAGCCCCGGTAGCATGCCTCCTCGCCCCAACCCGGGTGCGATGCCGGCACGCTCGGCTCGACCCAGTGGCCCCGGTGGACCCGGTGGCGCTCGCGGTGGACCCGGCGGCGCCCGCGGTGGACCCGGCGGTGGCGGCGGTCGTCCCGGTGGCGGCGGCGGTGGCGGTGGCTACCGCGGTGGCCCAGGTGGCGGTGGCGGCGGTGCCGGTGCCGGTGCTCCGACCGGTGCACCCGGAGGCCCTCCCGGTGGATTCCGGGGTCGTCCCGGTGGCGGTGGCCGTGGTCGTGGCGGCGCAGCCGGCGCGTTCGGTCGTCCCGGTGGTGCCGTGCGTCGTGGCCGTAAGTCGAAGCGGGCAAAACGCGCCGAGTACGAGAGCATGCAGGCGCCCGCAGTCGGCGGCGTCCGGTTGCCACGTGGCAACGGCGAAACCATTCGCCTTGCTCGCGGAGCTTCGCTGTCCGACTTCGCAGACAAGATCAATGCGAACCCGGCAGCACTCGTACAGGCGTTGTTCAATCTCGGCGAGATGGTCACGGCGACCGAGTCGGTCAACGACGAGACGCTGGAGCTGCTCGGCGGCGAGATGAACTACACCGTCCAGGTTGTCAGCCCGGAAGACGAAGATCGCGAACTGCTCGACTCCTTCGACCTCACCTACGGCGAGGATGCGGGTGGCGAGGACGACCTCGAACAGCGTCCGCCGGTGGTGACCGTCATGGGTCACGTCGATCACGGTAAGACCCGACTGCTCGACACGATCCGTAAGGCGAACGTTCGCGAGGGCGAAGCCGGCGGCATCACGCAGCACATCGGTGCCTACCAGGTCCTCACCGAGCTCGAAGGTGTCGAACGACTCGTCACCTTCATCGACACCCCCGGTCACGAGGCGTTCACCGCCATGCGTGCCCGTGGTGCGAAGGCCACCGATATTGCGATCCTCGTGGTCGCAGCCGACGACGGCGTCATGCCGCAGACGGTCGAGGCGATCAACCATGCGCAGGCGGCCGACGTGCCGATTGTGGTGGCGGTCAACAAGATCGACAAGGAAGGCGCCGATCCGCAGAAGATCCGTGCCCAGCTCACCGAATACGGGCTGGTCGCAGAAGATTTCGGTGGAGAGACGATGTTCGTCGACATCTCGGCCAAGCAGGGCACCAACATCGACGCACTGCTCGAAGCAGTGCTGCTGACCGCGGATGCCTCGCTCGACCTGCGTGCCAACCCGGACATGGACGCTCAGGGTGTTGCCATCGAGGCACACCTCGACCGCGGCCGTGGACCGGTGGCAACCGTGCTCATCCAGCGCGGAACGCTGCGGGTCGGCGACTCGATCGTGGCCGGCGACGCCTACGGACGTGTTCGTCGGATGGTCGACGAGCACGGCGAAGACGTGGCCGCGGCGCTGCCGTCGCGACCTGTCCAGGTCATCGGCTTCACGTCGGTCCCCGGTGCAGGCGACAACCTGCTCGTGGTCGACGAGGATCGCATCGCTCGTCAGATCGCCGACCGCCGCAATGCGCGTAAGCGCAACGCACTGGCTGCCCGCAGCCGCAAGCGGATCAGCCTGGAAGACCTGGATTCGGCACTGAAGGAACATTCACAGCTGAACCTGATCCTCAAGGGCGACAACTCGGGAACCGTGGAAGCCCTCGAAGAGGCCCTCATGGGCATCGAGATCGACGACGAGGTGCAGTTGCGCGTCATCGACCGCGGTGTCGGTGGCGTCACGGAGACCAACGTCAACCTGGCGTCGGCGTCGAACGCGATCATCATCGGGTTCAACGTCCGGGCAGAGGGCAAGGCAACCGAGCTGGCCAACCGCGAAGGCGTGGACATCCGGTACTACTCGGTGATCTACCAGGCCATCGACGAGATCCAGAGCGCACTCAAGGGTCTGCTCAAGCCGGTCTACGAAGAGGTCGAGCTGGGTCGGGCGGACATCCGGGCGATCTTCCGGTCGTCCAAGGTCGGCAACATCGCCGGTTGTCTCGTCACCTCGGGCATCATGCGACGCAACGCCAAGGCGCGGTTGCTGCGTGACAACGTGGTCGTCGCAGAGAACCTCACCATCTCCTCGCTCAAGCGGGAGAAGGACGATGTCACCGAGGTTCGCGACGGTTACGAATGTGGTCTGACGATCACGTACAACGACATCAAGGTCGATGACGTGATCGAGACCTACGAGTTGCGGGAGAAGGCGCGGGACTGATAGTCCCGCCAGGCTGAGATGTTTGTCGGTTCGCTCGAGATCGACCTTCTGCTCGGCGACATCCACTCACTCAAGCAGAAGCGCTCAGTGGTGCGACCCATCGTCGCATCACTGGCGCGTCTGCGGGTGTCTGTCGCCGAGGTCGACGATCTCGACCTTCACCGCCGTGCCCGAATAGGGGTCGCGGCGGTGGCCGGTGACGCTCGGCACGTCGGTGAAATCCTGGATACCTGCGAGTCGCTGGTGTCCAACCGTCCCGAGATCGAAGTACTGTCGGTTCGTCGGATTGTTCGCGGCAGCGACGATTGAGGATGAGTCACAATGGGTGTTCCGGCTGGCGTCGGATCATCGGGAAAACAGGAGTGTGAGCTGCCATGGCAGACCCGGCACGGGCACAGAGGCTGGCGAAGCGGATCTCGTCGATCGTCGCGTCGGCGATTGCGAGTGAGATCAAGGATCCCCGGCTCGCCTATGTGACGGTCACCGACGCAAAAGTCACCGGTGACCTGCATGATGCAACGATCTTTTACACGGTGATGGGTCCTTCGCTGGACACGCCACCCGACTACTCGTCGGCCGCCGCCGGATTGGCCAAGGCCACCGGGGTTCTGCGGTCGAAGGTGGGTGCCGGAACCGGTGTCCGGTTCACCCCGACCCTGACGTTTGTCCTCGACCGGGTTCCCGACACCGCGAAGGAAATGGAAGAGCTGCTCGAGCGTGCCCGCCTGCAGGACGAAGAGGTGGCCCGGCTCGCCCGCGATGCGGCGCCGGCCGGTGACCCCGACCCCTACCGTGAACCACGGGCAAACGACGATGACGATGATTCCGGGGACGGCGCGGTAAGCACAGGCGAGCGGTGAGTAGTACCAAGGTTCCGTTCGACAAGGCATTGCGCTCCGTGGCCGAGGTTCTCTCCGTGGCCCCGGCGGTCACTGTGCTCTGTCATACCCGGCCCGATGCCGACACGATCGGCAGCGGGCTGGCGATCGCCGAAGCGCTGCGCCGGCTCGGCGCCGCGGTCGAGCTCAGTTTCGCCGGACCGACGGAGCTGCCGACGGCACTTGCCCAACTGCCCGGCGCAGATCTGATCTTGGACTCGAAAGACGTTGTCGGTCATCCGGTGGTGGTGGCGGTCGACTGCGCGAGTATCTACCGTCTCGAAGCCCTGTCCGCGTTGGTCGAATCGGCGACCCACTCGATCGTCATCGATCACCACATCTCCAACGAGGGCTTCGGCACGATCAATTATGTTGACCCGCAAGCGGATTGCACCGCCGAGCTCGTTCTGTCGATCATCGACGAGCTCGGTGTGACCGTCGACCTCGACATGGCGACCTGCATCTACGCCGGCGTTGTCACCGACACCGGCTCGTTCAAGTGGGGTCGGCCGAAGTCGCACCTGATCGCGGCACGAATGCTCGATGCCGGTGTCGATGGCCGCCGCTGGACCCGGACACTGCTCGACACCCACAGATTTGCCTGGCTTGCCATGGTGTCGGCGGCGCTCGACTCCGCGGTGCTGATCGAGTCGGCGTTCGATGGTCGCGGGCTGGTGTACGCCATTGTCGACCACAACTCCGCAGCAGCATTGAGCTGGGAGGAGAGCGAGAGCGTGGTCGACATCGTTCGGACAACCGCCGAGGCCGAGGTGGCCGTGGTGTTCAAAGAGGGCTCTCCGGGCCAGTGGACGGTGTCGATGCGGGCCAAGTCGGAGGTCGACCTGGTTCCGATCGCAGTGGCACATGGTGGCGGTGGCCATCAACTCGCGGCCGGCTTCGGTGCCTCCGGAACCGCTGCAGAGGTCGTCAGGCACTTCCTCGCTTCGGTGTGAGTTCCGAATCCGAGCAATCCCAGGGCGCGCTCGCGAGCCCGGAATTCAATCCGACGAACAATCGGATTCTCCGGCTCTCGCTGTCGGCGCTGGTTGTCTTGATCGCCGAGCCGCTGTATTTGATGCTCGACCTGGCCGTGGTCGGCCGCCTCGGTGGGACCGACCTCGCCGCGCTGGGTGTGGGCGTCCTGGTGCTGGGGGTCGTCAGCACTCAATTGACTTTTCTGTCCTACGGCACCACCGCGCGGGCCGCACAGAAGTTCGGTGCCGGTGATCGCGCCGGCGCCGTGTTCGAAGGTATGCAGGCCACCTGGATCGCTCTCGGGATCGGTACCGCGATTGTTGCTGTGGTCCAGCTCGGTGCCCCATGGATTCTGTCCGCGCTGACCGGCGGGGGATCGGTGGCCGACGAGGCGACCAGCTGGCTTCGGATCGCGGTGTTCGGCGTCCCCCTCATCTTGCTGTCGATGGCCGGCAACGGCTGGATGCGTGGAGTGCAGGACACCCGTCGGCCGATTGTGTATGTGGTTGCCGGACTCGGTGTTTCAGCTGTTCTGTGTCCAATGCTGGTACACGGATTGCTGGGTGCGCCGGAGATGGGACTGGAGGGCAGCGCGGTTGCGAATGTGGTCGGGCAGAGCATCGCCGGGATCTTGTTCGCGACCCGCGTGATCGCCGAATGCGCACGCGAACATCTGCCGAGCCGGCGACCGGAATGGTCGGTCATGGTGGGGCAGTTGGTGTTGGGGCGAGACCTGATCATCCGGAGTCTGTCCTTTCAGATCTGCTTTCTGTCGGCGGCCGCCGTGGCAAGCCGTTTCGGGGTCGCGGCGGTGGCCTCTCATCAGCTGGTGCTCCAGTTGTGGAACTTCGTGGCGCTACTGCTCGATTCGTTCGCGATCGCGGCACAGGCGCTGGTCGGCGCAGCGCTCGGTGCGGGTGCGGTTCCGGCGGCGTGGCGGGTCACTCGCCGGGTGACGCAATGGTCGGTGGGGGTCTCGATCCTGCTCGCGGTGTTTTTTGCCCTGGGGAGTTCGCTGGTGCCGAGGATATTCACGTCGGACCCGGACGTACTCGACGCGGTGAGCACCCCGTGGTGGTTCTTTGTGGCGATATTGCCGATCGCCGGCGTGGTATTCGCCCTTGACGGCGTTCTCTTGGGCAGTGCGGACGCGGCATTTCTCCGAAATGCGACACTCGCGTGTGCACTGATCGGATTCTTTCCGTTGATCTGGTTGTCGCTGATCTTCGACTGGGGTTTGGCCGGAATCTGGTCAGGATTGGTCGTATTCATGGCACTTCGGCTGGTCACCGTGCTCTGGCGGGTCCGTGGCGGGCAATGGACAACGGTGGCGAAACGGCCTGACCCGCAGAGTTAACCTTCAAACCGGGCAGTTGCGGCCTAGTATTTACCCGTGGCTCGTACATGGCCGTTGATTGAACGCGAGCGGGAGTTCAAGACGATCCAGTCGGCTCTCGCGTCCGAGGCACCAGACCTCGGTGTTGTGCTCACGGGTGAACCCGGCGTGGGCAAGACCACTTTGGCGCGCTATGCCACCGGGACGATGGCCGGGCAGGTGCGCTGGGTGGCCGGTACCGAATCGGCGCGCAGCATCCCGCTGGGTGCTTTTGCACATCTTGTCGGGCCCTCGACGTCGACCGATCCCGTCACCTTCATGTCCGCCGCCCGGGCCGCGCTGCTGGCCGGTGGCGACACGGTCATCGGTGTCGACGACGCGCACCTCCTCGACGAGCTGTCGGCAACACTGCTGCACCAGCTGGCCATCGACCGGGCGGTCCGGATCATCGCGACCGTCCGCAGTGGTGAAGTGGTGCCCGATGCGGTGACCTCACTGTGGAAAGACCGGCACCTGGTGCGGCTGGTTCTCTCGCCGTTTTCGAAAGAGCAGAGCGTCGAGCTGATCGAATCGGTCCTGGGTGGTCGTCTCGAAGGTTTGAGTGCCGATGTCATTTGGGATGCTTCCGGGGGCAACGCGCTTTTTCTGCACCATCTCGTCGAAGGCGCCCTGGAATCGGGTGCGTTGCGGCAGGTCCGTGGTGTGTGGCAGTTGCGGGGCAGGGCCGCAGTCACTTCCGAGCTGGCCTCTTTGCTCGAAAGTCGCATCGACCACCTCGACGACGAGTCGCTGCACGTACTCAAACTGCTCACGTTCTGCGAGCCGTTGGACATCGACGTGCTGTGCGAACTCGCGGGTGACACCGCGGTCGACGACGCCGAAACCCGTGGCCTGATCCGGGTGGCACGCGAAGGGTCCCGGTTCAACGTCCACTACACACATCCGCTGTTCGGCGATGTGATCCGCCGCCGACTGGGAATCGCGTCGTCACGGCGACTGCGGGGCCAGTTGGTGAAAGCTCTCGCGGGTCGGGACCTGGGAACCGCCGCCGAGCGCATCAAGCTGGCGGAGCTCTCCCTCGACAGCGACGAAAAAGTGGATGTCGAGCTGATGAGCCGGGCGGCCAACGATGCGATCTCGCTGGCGAATATCCCACTGGGCGAACGATTCGCGCAGGCCGCGCTCGATGCGGGTGGTGGGTTGGCTGCGGCGAATCTCCTTGCCCGGGCGTTGCTTTGGCAAGGCAAGGCCGAGGCATCCGACAAAACACTCACAGCATTCGACCCCGCAGACATGGACCCGGTCCAGCTGGTGCAGTGGGGGTTGACCCGAATCAGCAACCTTTTGTGGACGATGGGTGAGAGCCGTCGCGCCGATGAGGTGCTGGCATTGGTCTCCGATCGAATCGATGATCCGGCACTGGAATTGGTCGTAGAGGGCCTCGCGTCGGCCTGTGCGTTGTTCGAAGGCCGCCTCACCGAGGCCCTCGAACGATCCCAGAAGGTACTCGACGCCCCACGGGCGTCGCCCTACGCGCTGGAGTGGGCGTGCTTCGGTGGCGGTCTGGCGCGGGCACTGGCTGGACGCGGCTCCGAGGTCGCCGATATCGCTGCGCGTGGACGGAAGGTCGAGACGAAGGTCGATGGCCTGCTCAAGTTCATGGGCGGGTACGGGGCCGTGATCGGGTTGACCCTGACCGGGCAGTTCGATGAAGGCGGCAGGGAAGCGGCCCGCAACCTACAGTTCAGGACCGCCGGCCAGTTTCTCGGCTGGGCGATCGCGAACATCGTGATGGGGAATGTGGATCTGGCCTGTGGACGCCTTCAGTCGGCTGTCGGACGCTGCGAGCAGTCGCTGGCGGCACTGGACACCACGTCTGCTGCGGCCTGGAGCTTTCCGGGCAGAATCATTTTGGCGCAGTCATATTCGGCATTGGGCCGTGACGCCGACGCGCTCCGCGTGCTGACCGAGGCCCGGCGCCGCGAAGGGCGATACGTTTCCGTGTTCGCCCCCCAACTGAAGATCACCGAGGCGTGGCTTGCGGCAGCGCAGGGGGTGACAGGGGAAGCGGTCTCCGTCGCTCAGGTAGCGGCCAGGGAGGCTTCGGCGGCTGGGCAGTTCGGTATCGAGGCCGAAGCGCTGCACGCCGCGGCCCGGTTCGGCGATGAGACGGCCGCGCCGCGGTTGGCCGAATTGGCAGGTGAAGTCGACGGGGTTCTGGTTGGTGCCTACGCCCGCCATGCCGCGGCGGTCGCAGCGGGTGATGGCGCGGCCTTGGACGCGAGTGCAGATGAGTTGGCGCAGATCGGTGCGCTGATCTCGGCTGCCGACGCCGCCGCGCAGGCCGCCAACGTTCACGACGCGGCCGGCGACCGGGCAGCAATGGCATCGTCGGCGGCCATCGCGGGCCGGTTGTCGGCTGAATGTGGCGGCTTGCGGACCCCGGCCCTGGTCGCGGCCGCGCATCCATTGCCGCTGACGGCCCGGGAGCGGGAGATCGCCACCCTGGTGGCGGCAGGCCTGTCGAACAAGGCGATCGCCGAACGGCTGACGGTGTCGGTGCGCACCGTCGAAGGCCACATCTATCGGGCCTGCACCAAGTTGGATCTTTCTGATCGGGCGGACCTGACAACGTTGCTGAGAAACGAGAACTGACACAGGTTCTCCGGGAGGGTGGGCAGTGAAGAATCTGGTCGTGTGCTGCGACGGAACGTGGAAGAGCGCGGACGACAAAGACGTCTCGAACATCGAAAAGATCGCGCGGGCGGTCGATCCGGCTCCGGCAGATCTTCCCATCCAGATCGTCTACTACGCGGCCGGAGTCGGTACCGGCGCAACCAAATTCGAGAAACTCGCCGGTGGTGCTTTCGGGCTGGGACTCGACGCGGCGATCGTCGGGGCCTACCGGTTTCTGGCGTTGAACTACCAAGAAGGCGACCAGATCTACGTGTTCGGATTCAGTCGCGGTGCCTACACGGCGCGCAGCCTGGCGGGGATGATCAATGCGATCGGACTGCTCACGCCCGACGGGCTGGTGAAGAACAAACTGTCGAAAGCAATGCCGCTCTACCGTGGCCGACCGGCCGATGGCGAGGAGCCCACTCCCGAATGGTCCGAGGACGCGGCCGACTTCCGGGCCGACTGCTACGACAAGCATGACGAATTCATCCGTTTCCTTGGTGTGTTCGACACCGTCGGAACCCTGGGCGTTCCAGGCGTGACACGCCGGAAGTACCAATTCCACAATGTGTCGCTGACACCGCAGGTGGCCACTGCCAGGCAAGCATTGGCGATTCACGAGCGTCGGCGGGCCTTTTCGCCGGCCCTCTGGACGGAGAACAAGAAGGCGACGTCCGACGTCAAACAGATCTGGTTCGACGGTGTGCACAGCGATGTCGGCGGGGGATACCCCGAGTCGGAGCTGGCGAACCGGTCGTTGAAGTGGATGGTGGAAGAGGCTAGTGCCGAGGGACTGGCGTTCGTCGACAAGCGGATTGCCACCGAGCCCGAAGATGTGGTGTTGCATACGACGCTGAAGGGTCCATATCGAGTGTTGAACGCGCTGAGTGCGGTGTCGGATTCGTTCACTCCGTCGAAGCGGTTCGGCTCGCGATTCAGGCGGGGCTGGCGGGTACTCGAACGCACCGCCGGGACGTACCAGGACGCCGATGTGTCCGTCGACCTTGCATCCGAGGTCTACACCCGATGGGTGCTCGAGAAAGGTGGTTCGCTCCCGGCCGCCGGTGTCAAACGCTGGATCAACGGCGTCGGCGGTCAACGCTTCGAGAGTGTCGCGAAAGCGCTACTGTCGCCGCCCGCGGCAGAGCCAGAACACGGGACAGCCGTGTAGTCGACTACCCTCGCGTGTTGGGGCAAACCGCCTCGCAGAACGCACGCGCGAAGGGACATCCATGGCGACATTGTGGGCGATCAGTGACCTGCATGTCGCACATCGCGGCAACGAATCGGTGCTGGACAGGATCCAGCCGCAGAGTGAAGGTGACTGGCTCATCGTCGCCGGTGACGTCAGTGAGCGCACCGACGACCTCTCTGACACCCTGCGCCGCCTGAAGGCCAGATTCGAGACCGTGATCTGGGTCCCCGGCAACCATGAGCTATACACCACCGCCAAGGATCCGATGCAGATCTTCGGGGTGGCCCGGTACGACTACCTCGTCCAGATGTGCCGCGACCTCGGAGTGGTCACCCCCGAGGACATCTACCCGTTGTTCGATCCCCGCGATGGGTCGACGCCGGTTCGGGTGGTCCCGATGTTCCTGTTGTACGACTACACCTTTCGTCCCGCCGGAACCACCAACAAGCTGCAGGCACTGGCGGTCGCACGGGAGAACAACGTCGTCGCCACCGACGAGTTCCTGTTGTCGCCCGAGCCGTACCCCACACGTGACGCCTGGGGACGTGCGCGGATCGAGCAAACCCGAAAGCGGTTGGACCAGCTCGATCGGGCCGAGCCGAAGGTACTCATCAACCACTGGCCGCTGCGCCGTGAACCCACCGATACGCTCATGTACCCGGAGTTCGCACTGTGGTGTGGCAGCGAACTGACCGCCGACTGGCACACCCGGTACAACGCGACGTGTTGCGTCTACGGACACCTGCACATCCCCCGGACCACCTGGTACGACGACGTCCGCTTCGAAGAGGTCTCGGTCGGCTATCCCCGGGAATGGAACCGGCGTGGTCTGCCCGAGCCGTTGCTCCGCAAGATCGCGCCCGACGACGGTCTGCGGCCCGAGCACCTGCCCGACCACGGTGCCCGGTTCGAGCTGCCGCCCGACTACCGCGAGCGGGCCGCCGAGTTCGCCGAGAAGTTGGCGCGCAAGCGTGAAGATGTGAAGGCTCGCAGAGCCGAACGCGCACAGAATCGCGGGACACCATGATCGAAAAGCTGTTGCCCTCCGGGGTTGCGGTGGCCGAATCGTTTGGTGAGATGCCCGATCATGCGCCGATGCCCGCCGAGGCCGGGTTGATCGCGCGAGCGGTTGAGAAGCGGCGCAAGGAATTTGTCACCACGCGGAACTGTGCCCGAGAAGCCTTGGGCCAGTTGGGCATCGACCCGGTACCGATCATGCGCGGCGAAAAGGGTGAGCCGCTGTGGCCACGGCAGGTGGTCGGAAGCCTGACGCACTGTGACGGTTACCGGGCTGCCATCGCCGGGTATTCGATGCAGGTGCGCTCGCTCGGTATGGATGCCGAACCGCACGCACCGCTGCCGGACGGGGTCCTCGACGCGGTGAGTCTGGAGCCCGAACGGGAGGTCCTGGCGGTGCGAGACGATTCCGTGCACTGGGATCGACTCCTGTTCTGCGCCAAGGAGGCAACGTACAAGGCCTGGTTTCCGCTGACCAAGCGGTGGCTGGGATTCGAGGATGCACACATCACGTTCGAACAGACCGGATCGGGGACCATGGGCACGTTTCGTAGTGAACTACTGGTCGATGGCGCCACCGTCGACGGTGGTGAACCGCTGCTCGGTTTCGACGGTCGGTGGCTTGTCGAGGATGGCCTGATCATCGCGGTGATCGCGCTATGAGCAAGTTGAGTTCCGGCCTCGACGGCGCCGGCCTGCTGATCGTCGACAAAGCCCAGGGTATGACCAGCCACGATGTGGTGTCCGCCTGCCGGAAGCTGCTCAAGACCAGGAAGGTCGGGCACGCCGGCACCCTGGATCCGATGGCCACCGGTGTACTGGTGATCGGGGTCGAGCGGGCGACCAAGATGCTCGGTCTGCTGTCCCTGACCACCAAGGCCTACACGGCAACCATCCGCCTCGGCGCGGCAACCGACACCGATGACGCCGAAGGCGAGGTCATCTCGTCGGCCGATGCCGGGCACGTCGAACTCGACGCGATCGTGGAACAGGTCGCGGCACTGACCGGCGACATCAGCCAGATCCCGGCGCGGGTCAGTGCGATCAAGGTCGACGGTCGCAGGGCGCATGCACTCGCTCGTGACGGCGCCGAGTTCGAGTTGAAGGCGCGACCGGTCACGGTGTCCCGCTTCGAGGTCGGTGAGGTTCGGGTGGTGCCGCCCGCCGAGAACAACCCCGATGAGGTCACCTACACCGATGTCGACGTCGAGGTCGAATGCTCGGCCGGCACATACATCCGGTCGCTGGCCCGCGATCTCGGTGCCGCTCTGGGTGTCGGGGGACATCTGACGTCGTTGCGCCGCACCAGGGTCGGACCGTTCGGCCTCGACGTCGCGCGCACGTTAGAAGATGTGGCCGACGACCCGGGTGTCTCGTTCGACATCGATTCGGCTGCCCAATTCGCGTTCCCGCACCGCAACATCAGTGCGGACGAAGCCGAATCCATCAGCCAGGGCCGCTGGCTCGAACCGATCGGCTTGGAAGGCACCTACGCCGCCATCGATCCGGACGGTCACACCATCGCGCTGCTGCAGGAGAAGGGCCGCCGCGCGAGTTCGGTCATGGTGGTCAGGCCCGCGACCCTCCGAGGCCACTGACCCACCCTCCGCCGAGCGTGCCGAACGGGCCGCCGACCGTGCCGAACAAGCCGTCGACCGTGCCGAAACTCCCAGGGCGCGAGCATCATTGGCACGGTCAACGGTATCTAGGGCACGCTCGGCGGCGGTGGCCGGAGGTCTCTTGTGCAGGTGTCGGCGATGTGCCGTTGACCGTGCCGAACGGACCGTCGACCGTGCCGAACGGACCGTTGACCGTGCCGAACAGGCCGTCGACCGTGCCGAAACTCCCAGGGCGCGAGCATCATTGGCACGGTCAACGGTGATTGGGGCACGCTCGGCGGTGATATCGGCACGCTCGACGGAGGTGGCGGCGGTGCGGGGTAGTGACGGCAGTGGTGCGGGTGGGGCGGAACGTCAGGCGGTGACGAGCCAGATCGCGCGGGCGGCAATGTCTCCCAGGTTGATCGGTGTGCCTTCGTCGATACTGATCTCGATGGTCCCGGCAAACGGCCGGAGTTCACGGATGGTGACCTGCCGATCGAGGGCGATACCGACGGAATCGAAGTAGCGCAGCATTTCCGGATCGGTGTCGGCGATCCGGGCGATGCGTCCGCCGGCGCCGACTTCGAGATCTGCCAGCAGCGAGGCGTCCGGGGTCGGAACGGAACCATCGATGGACGGGATCGGGTCGCCGTGTGGATCGCGGGTCGGATGATCGAGTTTGGTGTCGAGGCGTGCCATGAACCGGTCAGAGACCGCGTGTTCGAGAACCTCGGCCTCGTCGTGGACCTCATCCCAGCTGTATCCAAGTTCGCGAACGAGGAAGGTCTCGAGCAGGCGGTGGCGCCGGACCATCAGGATCGCGGCCGTGCGGCCGGTCTCGGTCAGAGTGATGGATCCGTAGCGTTCGTGCACCACCAGGCCCTGATCAGCGAGTTTGCGGATTGCCTCGGAGGCCGTCGAGGGGGAGACACCCAGCTTTTCGGCAAGCATCTTGGTCGTGATCTTCTCGGGCTTCCACTCTTGCCCGGTCCAGATGACCTTCAGATAGTCCTGGGTGACCGTCGACAGTTCGGAGACCGCCTTCAGCCCCGCCAGAGTGGCAGGGTCCACCGTGGATTCGGGGGGAGTCTCAGAAGAGGGCACCGATCGAGTTTATGACGAGTGACTGGAATCTGTGTCATTGCCGCACCAATCAATTCATCGCCGGGCACTCACCGATGCTCGGTCGGCGCGCCCGGGAGTGTGCGCTGTCGCACCGGCATGAACGGAGTCGTAGGCTTGTGCGGTGTTGCGTTGGCGAGGGCTTGACGATATCCCCGCGGACTGGGGCAGATGTGTGGTCACGATCGGCGTGTTCGACGGCGTCCACCGGGGGCATGCTCAACTGATCACCAGGGCCATCCGGGCTGCCAAAGAACGTGGTGTGCCCGCGGTCCTGATGACGTTCGATCCCCACCCGGCCGAAGTCGTGCGCCCGGGAAGTCATCCGCCGCAGCTCTCGACCCTGACCCGTCGCGCCGAGCTGGCCGAAGAACTCGGTATCGACGTCTTCTGTGTCATGCCGTTCACACCCATCCTGGCCTCCCAGACGCCCAAGGATTTTGCCCACGAGGTCCTCGTCGAGCGACTGCACGCTCAGGTGGTCGTCGTCGGCGACAACTTCACATTCGGCAAGAAGGCCGCCGGCAACGTCGAAACCCTGCGCAAGTTCGGCGAGCGCTTCGGCTTCGAGGTCGAAGCCGTCTCACTTCTCGGAGAGCATGCGGTCACGTTGTCGTCGACGTACATCAGGTCGTGTGTCGACGCCGGTGACGTCGCGACCGCCACCGAAGCGCTCGGACGACCACATCGCGTCGAAGGTGTTGTGGTTCGCGGCGACGGCCGCGGCAGCGACCTCGGCTTCCCGACCGCCAACATCGCCCCACCGATGTACTCGGCCATCCCGGCCGACGGGGTCTACGCGGCCTGGTTCACGGTGCTCGGCGCCGGACCGGTGGTCGGTCAGGTGGAACCGGGGGAGAGCTACCGGGCTGCGGTCTCGGTCGGGACGAACCCGACGTTCTCGGGCCGGACCCGGACGATCGAGGCGTATGTCCTCGACACCTCCGCCGATCTGTACGGCCAGCACGTGGCCGTGGACTTCGTCGCCCGGATCCGGGGTCAGGTGAAGTACGACAAGGTCTCGAACCTGATCGATCAGATCTCCGCCGACGTGGACCAGACCCGGCTGCTGCTCCCTTAGCAGACGATTTGGCCCGGTGGCGGGCCCGCCGGTACAGTTGTTGGTTGGTGTGCGCTGCGGTTCGCGGTGGCCGCACCACGATCATGCGGTGGCCTGGTAGGCCGTCGATGTTCGACCACTCACGCGCGATCGTCATAACCAGGAGTTTTTGTGGCACTGACCGTTGAAGAAAAGAAGACCATTCTGGCCGAGTACGGCCTGCACGAGACCGATACCGGTTCTCCGGAGGCCCAGGTCGCAATGCTCACCAAGCGCATTGTGGACCTGACCGAGCACCTCAAGCAGCACAAGCATGATCACCACAGCCGTCGCGGACTGCTGTTGCTGGTCGGCAAGCGTCGCCGACTGCTCAAGTACGTCGCCAAGGTCGATGTGCAGCGCTACCGCTCGCTGATCGAGCGCCTCGGGCTGCGCCGCTAGGTGCCAACCCGACTCGCCTCGGCGGGTCGTGCGGTATGTAGTGCCTGACCGGCAAGGTTGGGCCGAACTAACTCAAGATTGTCAAAGCCGGGGATGTCAAGTGATATCCTCGGCTTGGCTTTTGTGCCAGGAAATGTTCGTCTGTGCGTCCGCACTGGTGAGCGGTCTTCGGTAGTGGCTCCCGGAATATAGACGACGTCCGGCGGCTTCGATCGACGGCCGTCACACGGCGACAGCAAGCATTCTCCTGGCTCAGGGCCTACTCGCGTGTGTTTGCCCGCGAGCCGGCCGACCGCTTGCAGGTCGGTCGCGAACCTCGAGCCCAAACGTAGGAGATTCCCACACATGACCGACGTCACCAGCACAGACGCTGTGGAGTACGACGACGAGATCACCGAAGCGACCGCCATCATCGACAATGGCACCTTCGGCACCCGCACCATCCGTTTCGAGACCGGACGTCTCGCCCAGCAGGCGGCCGGCGCAGTTGTCGCCTACCTCGACGAAGAGACCATGCTGCTCTCGGCCACCAGCGCCGGCAAGCACCCGAAAGACCAGTTCGACTTCTTCCCGCTGACCGTGGACGTCGAAGAGCGTATGTACGCCGCCGGCCGCATCCCCGGATCGTTCTTCCGTCGTGAAGGCCGTCCGTCCACCGACGCCATCCTCACCTGCCGCCTCATCGACCGGCCGCTGCGTCCGTCGTTCGTCGACGGCCTGCGCAACGAGATCCAGGTTGTCGTCACCATCCTGAGCCTCAATCCCAACGACCTCTACGACGTCGTCGCGATCAACGCCGCCTCGGCATCGACCCAGATCGCCGGACTGCCGTTCTCCGGACCTGTCGGTGGCGTGCGCGTCGCCCTGATCCCGACCGACGAGAACAAGGCCGGCCAGTGGGTTGCATTCCCCACGGTCGAGCAGCTCGAAGGCGCTGTCTTCGACATGGTCGTCGCCGGACGCATCGTCGGTGGCGAAGGTGATACCGCCGACGTCGCCATCATGATGGTCGAGGCCGAGGCCACCGACAACGTGATCGAGCTCATCGAGGGTGGCGCCCAGGCGCCGACCGAGGCGATTGTCGCCGAGGGCCTCGAGGCCGCCAAGCCGTTCATCGCGCGTCTGTGTGAGGCACAGCAGAAGCTTGCCGCCGAGGCCTCCAAGCCGACCGGTGACTTCCCGTTGTTCCCGCCGTATGGCGACGACGTCTTCGCTGCCGTCGAGGCTGCCGGAGCTGCGCGTCTCGGAGAGATCCTGAGCATCGCGGGCAAGTCCGAGCGCGACGACAAGACCGACGAGCTCAAGGCCGACATCCTCGGCCAGCTCACCGATCAGTTCGCAGGCCGCGAGAAGGAAATCGGCGCCGCATACCGGTCGCTGACCAAGAAGCTCGTGCGCCAGCGCATCCTGACCGACCACTTCCGGATCGACGGACGCGGTGTCACCGACATCCGTTCGCTCTCGGCCGAGGTCGCGATCATCCCGCGTGCACACGGCAGCTCGCTGTTCGAGCGTGGCGAGACCCAGATCATGGGCGTCACCACCCTCGACATGGTCAAGATGGCTCAGCAGGTCGACTCGCTCGGACCCGAGACGAGCAAGCGCTACATGCACCACTACAACTTCCCGCCGTACTCGACCGGTGAGACCGGTCGTGTCGGTTCGCCGAAGCGTCGCGAGATCGGGCACGGCGCACTCGCCGAGCGCGCTCTGATGCCGGTGCTGCCGAGCGTCGCGGAGTTCCCGTACGCCATCCGCCAGGTGTCGGAGGCATTGAGCTCCAACGGCTCGACGTCGATGGGCTCGGTCTGTGCATCGACGATGTCGCTGCTGAACGCCGGTGTGCCGCTCAAGGCGCCGGTTGCCGGTATCGCCATGGGCCTGGTCTCCGACGAGGTCGACGGCCAGACCCGTTACGTCGCACTCACCGACATCCTCGGCGCCGAAGATGCCTTCGGTGACATGGACTTCAAGGTCGCCGGAACCAAGGACTTCGTGACGGCCCTGCAGCTCGACACCAAGCTCGACGGCATCCCCTCGAGCGTGCTGGCTTCGGCGCTGGCTCAGGCCAAGGACGCACGGAACACCATCCTCGAGGTCATGGCCGAGGCCATCGACGAGCCCGACGAGATGAGCCCGTTCGCGCCGCGTGTCACCACGGTCAAGGTCCCGGTCGACAAGATCGGCGAGGTCATCGGGCCCAAGGGCAAGATGATCAACTCGATCACCGAGCAGACCGGTGCGAACATCTCCATCGAGGACGACGGCACCGTGTTCGTCGGCGCCACCGATGGTCCGTCTGCCCAGGCCGCGATCGACATGATCAACGCCATCGCCAACCCGCAGTTGCCCAAGGTGGGCGAGCGGTTCCTCGGAACCGTCGTCAAGACGACCACCTTCGGTGCGTTCGTCTCGCTGCTCCCGGGCCGTGACGGCCTCGTCCACATCTCGAAGCTGGGCAAGGGCAAGCGGATCGCCAAGGTCGAAGACGTGGTCAACGTGGGTGAGAAGATCCGCGTGGAGATCGCCGACATCGACGATCGCGGCAAGATCAGCCTGGTCCCCGTCGAAGACGAGGCCGCGGCTGCACCCGCCGAAGCTGCAGAGGCGAAAGCCTGAGCAGCACAATAGGTTTAACCGGGACGCAGCCATCTGTGTCCCCAGTCACCCACCGGGCAGTACGGAGATCCGTACTGCCCGGTGGGCTGCGGGTGGTCACCGAGTACCTTCCCGGCGTGCGTTCGGCGTCGGTGGGACTCTGGGTCGCGGTTGGATCAAGAGACGAAAAGCCTTCCGTCGCCGGGGCCGCGCACTTCCTTGAACACCTGCTGTTCAAGTCGACGCCGACCCGAACGGCAGCCAACACCGCCGAGCAGATCGATGCGATCGGCGGAGAGCTCAACGCCTTCACCGGCAAAGAGCAGACCTGTTACTACGCCCACGTCCTCGACGAGCACATGGCAACAGCCGTCGACATCGTCGCCGACGTGGTCCTGCGTGGCGAATGCCGCACCGAAGACGTCGGGATCGAGCGGGCGGTGGTACTCGAAGAGATCGCCATGCGCGACGACGACCCCGAGGATCTGCTCGCCGACCTGTTCATGACGGCGATGTACGGCAACCATCCACTCGGGCGGCCGGTCATCGGTTCGTCGGAATCGATCACGTCGATGACGCGGTCTCAGGTGCGTTCCTTCCATCAGCGCCGCTACACCCCTGACAAGATGGTCCTGTCGGTCGCCGGCAACATCGACCACGCCGAAGTCCTCGCCGTCGCCCGCAAGACCTTTGCCGGACATCTCGACAAGTCGGCTAAGCCTGCACCGATTCGATTGGGCGCCAAGGCGATCGGCGGTCGACCCACGCTGGAGGTGTCGTATCGCGACACCGAACAGGCGCACCTGTTGCTCGGCGTTCGGGCACCGGGACGTGGCAGCAGTGATCGCTGGGCACTGTCGGTCCTCAACACCGCACTGGGCGGAGGCCTGAGTTCCCGCCTCTTCCAGGAGATCCGGGAATCCCGGGGACTGGCCTACTCGGTCTATTCGTCGGTCGACTCGTTTGCCGATGTCGGCGCATTCTCGGTGTACGCGGGTTGCTCACCCGACCACCTCGCCGAGGTCACCTCGGTCATCACCGGCATCCTGACCGAGGTCGCCGACCACGGGATCACCTCCGAAGAGCTGGCCCGTGCCAAGGGGTCGCTCCGCGGGGCAATGGTCCTCGGACTGGAAGACTCCCAATCCCGGATGCACCGCAACGGCCGCGGTGAGATCAATTACGGCAAACGGATGACCGTCGACGAGACATTGCGCAAGATCGACCGCGTCAGCGCGGCCGACACCACCAGGGTGGCCCGTGAACTGCTCGGACACCCGTTTGGTGCGGCAGTGGTCGGTCCCTATCGCAGTCATCGTCAGTTACCGAAGTCGTTGACCTCGCTGGTGCACTGACCGCAGTTTCGGCGCTTCGCCGGGTCACCTGGCACGATTGCCCCATGACGACGTCGATCGCAGAGTTCCTCGCCGGGTATCCGCCCTTCGATGCACTGGCGGACGAGAAGCTGGCGCGGATCGCGGAAGCCTCGCGCATCGAGGATCACGAGTCCGGTAGCACGATCATGAACGGCTTCGTCGATCAGATCGAAGAACTCGCGGTGGTGGTGTCAGGTCAGGTGGAGTTATGGAACACACCTGATCACAAGCCTGACGGTCCTGACGAGATCCTCGGTCCCGGTGGGGTTTTCGGCTATTCGGCCATGCTGACCGGATCGGCCATCGGCCCGTTGGCGCTCGCTGCCGGTCCGGTGCGGGTCTACCGGATTCCGGGCCACACGGTGCGCCCGGTGTTCTCGTCGCTGGCCGGTGCGGAGTTCCTGGCCCGCAAACTGACGGTCGCCCAGCGCATCGATTCATCGTCGATCAACAGCTACGGCACGGTCAGTGAACTTCTCCGCACGGCACCGGTGGTCGGGTCCGCGGACATGACCGTCCAGCAGGCGGCGCAGAAGATTTCCGAACACCACGGCGGATACATCGTGATCCCGGTCGACGACGGGCGGTTCGGCGTGCTGACCGACCGCGACATCCGCGCCCGCGTCGTCGCCACCGGTTCGGATCTGCACCAACCGGTGCGGGACGTGATGACCTTTCCGGCGATCACGGCCGTCACGACCACCCCGGCATCGGAAGTACTCGTCGACATCCTCGAGCGTGGTGTGACCTGCGTACCGGTGATCGATCCGCGGGGGACTCTGTGCGGTGTCGTGGTTCCCGAAGACTTCGTCAACGCGCCTGCCGGCGCCGGTATGTCACTGCGTGACCAGATCGCCCGTGCCGATTCGATCGACACGCTTGCCGATCGTGGACGTCGAATGCGTTATGTGGCAGCCGATCTCCTGCGACGGGGGCGCCCGTCGTTCGAGGTGACCGCAGTGTTGTCGGTACTCACCGACGCCGTGGTCCGGCGCGCACTGGAGATCGTGCTGCCGTCGCGTCCCGACCTCGACCCGAGTGCCCTGACCTGGCTGTCGTTGGGCAGCAACGCTCGTCGGGAGTCGGTGCTCAGTTCCGATGTCGACTCGGCGGTGTCGTTCGACGAGTCCGTTTCTGATCCGGAGCAGATCGCTGCGTATCGTGCCGCATTTGCCGAGGTCGGTGAGGTGCTGCGCCAGTGCGGGCTCGGGGTCGACCTCAACGGGGCCACCGCGGACATGCCGCTGTTCTCCAGGACTCACAGCCAATGGCGTGCGGTCGCCGGACAATGGCTCGAGTCGCCCCTCGACAACAAGGGCATGATCCTGGCGTCGCTGTTGCTCGACGGTCGTCCGATCTGGGGTGATCCCGGCGCTACCGCGGTCTCCGAAGTGTTTCGCGAATTGCGGCAGCACCCCGGGACGATGCGGCTGCTCCTCGCCGAATCGTTGTCGTACAAGGCGAAATTGCGGTCGATGCGGGATGTGTTGTCCCGCCGCGGGGGAACATTCGACATCAAGAGCCATGCGCTGATCCCGGTGATCAACATCGCGCGGTGGGCGGCACTGAGTGTGCAGAGCCCCGAGGTCGGCACCCGCGGCCGACTCGCGGCCGCCGCGGGGAGTGCAATGCTCAGTGAGGACAACGCGAACACGCTCGTCGAAGTATTCGAGGTGCTGCAGAAGATTCGCCTGACGTATCAGGTCGCACAGCTCGACCATGGTGAGTCGGCCACGGATGTGCTGACCATGCAACGCCTTTCGCCACTGGACCGCAGCCTCCTCGGACAGGCGGTCCGGGAGGTGTCGGCAGTCCAGCGGCGTATGGACAACATGTCTCACTACATGTCGGTCAAGCAGTGGTCCGAACCGGAGGTGTCAGGCCGCCAGGGGTGAGATGCCCAGCGGGATGTCGAGGTCTTCGGAGACGTGCGGGCAGAGCAGTTCACCCTGATGGGTGGACAGGCCCTTGGCCAGCGCGGGATCTCGGCGCAGGGCCTCGATCCAGCCGAGATCGGCGAGACGCAGGACGTAGGGGAGTGTTGCTCCGGTCAGCGCCATCGTCGATGTGCTGGCCACCGATCCGGGCATGTTGGCCACGCAGTAGAAGACCGAATCGTGAACCTTGAACGTCGGATCGTCGTGGGTGGTCGGCCGCGAGTCCTCGAAGCAGCCGCCCTGGTCGATGGCGATGTCGACCAGTACTGAACCGGGCTTCATCTGTGACACCAGGGAATTGGAGACCAGGACCGGTGCCTTGGCTCCGGGAACCAACACCGCTCCGATGAGCAGATCGGCCTTCTTGATCGCCTCGTCGAGGTCGAGTTTGGTGCTGTACCGGGTGTGAACCCGACCATTGAAACGGGCGTCGATGGCGCGCAGTTTGTTGATGTCGAGGTCGAAGACGGTGACCTCGGCACCCATGCCGACCGCGATCGTGGCTGCGTTCACTCCGCTGACGCCACCGCCGATGACAACAACCTCGGCCGGTGCGGTTCCGGGAACGCCACCCATGAGGACGCCTCGGCCGCCGGCCGAGCGCATGAGGTGGTAGGCGCCGACCTGAGGTGCCAGGCGTCCGGCGACCTCGCTCATCGGGGCCAGCAGGGGCAGGGATCCGTCGGGAGCCTGGACTGTCTCGTAGGCGATGGCGGTGGTGCCGGATTGCAACAGAGCGTCGGTGCAGGCACGGCTCGCTGCAAGGTGCAGGTAGGTGAAGAGTGTCTGTCCCTCATGCATGAGTCCGTATTCCGACGCGATGGGTTCTTTGACCTTGAGCAGCAGATCCGCCTGTTCCCACACTTCGCGGGCGGTGCCGAGGATCTGTGCGCCGGCCTCCTTGAAGTCGGTGTCGGCGATGGCAGATCCGGTGCCGGCTTCGTGTTCGATGATCACTTCGTGGCCACGCCGAGTCAGTTCGGCAACACCCGCCGGGGTGATGGCAACTCGGAACTCGTTGTTCTTGACTTCGCGTGGGATGCCGAC
This sequence comes from Williamsia faeni, assembly GCA_003202005.1. Lineage (GTDB taxonomy): Bacteria > Actinomycetota > Actinomycetes > Mycobacteriales > Mycobacteriaceae > Williamsia > Williamsia faeni. Next base: position 214,845 of record QJJF01000002.1, read on the forward strand.
GCGCATGGGATGACTCCTCGATAGTGGTGTGATCGGCCTGACACCAGAGTGAAGAAACATCGAGTAATCCACAATATCTGTGAATAATATTCTTCTATTGATAGTATCTAGCGAAGATATTGCGGAAATGGAGGTCGTCATGGCAGTTGAGTCGAACAATATTCGGGCCCGGACAGCCGACCTCGATGACATCGATCGGCGACTACTCGCACTGCTGCAGGTCGATGCGCGCATGTCCAACAGTGCGCTGGCCGCCGAGGTGGGTATAGCGGCGTCCACCTGTCACGGCCGGATTCGTCGCCTCACCGAGATGGGGGTGGTGCGCGGGTTCTTTGCCGACATCGATCCGGCCGCCGTGGGGCGTCCGCTTCGCGCGATGGTGGCGGTGAGCTTGCAGTCTGATGCTCGCGGGCAGATCCGGAGGTTTGTTGCCGAGATCGCTCGCAAGGACGAGGTCATCGACGTCTTCTTCTTGTCAGGCGCCGACGATTACCTGCTGCATGTGGCCACCGCCGACACCGAAGCACTGCGCAAGTTCATCGAAATGCTCAATTCTCGGCCCGAGGTTGCCGGAACCACGACATCCCTGGTGTTCGAGCACGTGCGCGGTTCGGCGCCGATCTTCTGAACAGGCCAGAGTTCACAAATGGGCATTCCAACAGAGGTTGATCACGACGTCATCGTGCTCGGTCTGGGAGGGATGGGCTCAGCTGCGGCGTATCACCTGGCCGCGCGAGGACTCTCCGTGCTCGGCCTGGAACGCTTCGGTGTGGCGCACGACCGCGGTTCCAGCCATGGCGGCTCCCGCATCATCCGCCAGTCGTACTTCGAGGACCCGGCGTATGTGCCGCTGCTGCTGCGCTCGTATGAATTGTGGGAAAAGCTCAAGCGGGACAGCGGTTTCGATGTCTATTCGATCACCGGCGGGTTGTTCATCGGACCTGAAGAATCAACGACGTTCGCCGGGTCGCTGCAGTCTTCCGAAACGTGGGGCCTCGACCACGAGGTACTCACCGCCCGCGAAGTGCACCAACGGTTTCCGGCCTTCGAACCAGGAGACCGGCAGATGGCCCTCTTTGAGCAACTGGCCGGGTTTGCCCGGCCGGAACTCACCGTACAGGCCCACATCCGACTGGCAGAACAGGCCGGAGCAGAACTGCATTTCGGCGAGCCGGTCCTGTCGTGGAGCTGTGATGACGACGGTGCGAGCGTCGTCACCGCGGCCACAACCCATCGAGCGTCGCACCTGGTGATCTGTCCTGGTGCCTGGGCTCCGGAATTGCTGTCCGACATCGGTGTCCCGATCCGGATCGAGCGGCAGGTCATGTACTGGATCGATTCGATCGCGGGTTCGGCGCCCATGGCCGGCGGGCCGATCTACATCCACGAGAACGAGCGGATCGAACAGATCTACGGATTCCCGGCCATCGACGGACCGCGGGGCGGCGCCAAAGCCGCGTTCTTCCGCAAGGGCACGGATTGCACGCCGGACACCATCGATCGGGTCGTTCATCCCGACGAGAAGGCGGCGATGCTCGAGCGGGTCGGTGAATTGCTCCCCGGCCTGACCGGAGACGTCCTGGATGCCGCGACCTGCATGTACTCCACGACCCCGGACGAACACTTCGTCGTCGCGCGCCATCCGTGGTTCGACAGGGTGAATGTCGCCTGTGGATTCTCCGGCCACGGATTCAAGTTCGTACCGGTGATCGGTGAGATCCTCGCCGATCTGGTCATCGACGGTCGCACGGACCATCCGATCGGTCTGTTCGATCCGGGTCGACTTCTGCAATGAAGGTCACTTGGACCTGGTAGGAGGCGCGACATCGAGCTGACTAGACTCGACCGGGTGACTGACCAGATCAAAGTAGGTGTACTCGGTTCCGGCGGCAAGGTCGGCCAGGCAATCGTCGAGGGCGTCGAGGCCGCGGCCGATCTCGACTTTCGCGTAGGCGTCGACAAAGACGACCCGTTGTCGCGATTCGTCGAGACCTCGACCTCTGTGGTGGTGGACTTCACGCACCCAGACGTGGTCATGGACAACCTGAAGTTCTTGATCGAGAACGGGATTCACGCGGTTGTCGGCACGACGGGCTTCGACGATGCCCGCCTCGACACCGTACGTGGCTGGCTCTCCGCCAACCCCGGCGTCGGTGTCCTGATCGCACCGAACTTTGCCATCGGCGCGGTGCTGAGCATGCGATTCGCTCAGCAGGCTGCACGTTTCTTCGATTCGGTCGAGGTGATCGAACTCCACCACCCGCACAAGGCGGACGCCCCGTCGGGTACTGCGTACCGGACCGCGCGGCTCATCGCCGAGGCGCGCGCGGAAGCGGGGGTCCCGGTCAGCCCGGATGCCACCACGACCGCGCTCGAAGGTGCTCGCGGTGCCGATGTGGAGGGTGTGCGGGTGCACTCGGTACGCCTTGCCGGCCTCGTCGCGCATCAGGAAGTCCTGTTCGGGACACAGGGTGAAACCTTGACGATCCGGCACGACTCGATCGATCGCACCTCTTTTGTTCCCGGTGTGCTGCTCGGTGTCCGGGAGATCGCTGGTCGTCCGGGGCTCACAGTGGGCCTCGACGAGTTGATGGATCTGTGAACGGGACCGAAGTCGTGAGCGAGAACGAGAAACAGAAGGACGCCCGGCCGATAGTCATCGGGATCGGTGTACTCGTCCTGGTGCTCTTCTTCTACTTCTTCCTGTTGGGTGCTCGTGCCATCGATCTGATGACCAGTGGCGACGTGGTCGGGATTGTTCTGGGTATCGGAGTTCTGATCCTGCCGGTGCTGGGTGTCTGGATGGTGGTGGGCGCGCTGCGTTCCGGCATCGCTCATCAGCGCCTGGCCCGCCGGATGCGTGAGGAGGGCAAGGAGCTCGACATTTCGGCGTTGCCGAAACGTCCGTCCGGACGTATCGAACGCGAGGCCGCCGACGAGTTGTTCGCGCAAGTCAAGGCAGAGTGGGAAGCCGACCCCACCAACTGGCGCTCGACGTACCGCATCGCCCGCGCCTACGACTACGCCGGCGACCGGGGGCGTGCCCGCGAAATGATGAAACGTGCTGTGGCGCAGGAGAAAGAAGCCGAGTCCTAGGTAGGGAGTGTCGATGCCGCGATTGTTGATCGTCCACCACACTCCGTCGCCGTATTGCCAGGCGATGTTCGAGGCAGTGGTATCCGGCGCGACGGACCCCGAGATCGAGGGGGTGGAGGTGGTGCGGCGCGCGGCGCTGTCGGTCTCCGCCACCGACTTCCTCGAGGCCGACGGATACCTGCTCGGAACGCCGGCCAACCTCGGCTATATCAGTGGTGCACTCAAGCATGCGTTCGACGGCGCGTACTACCAAATCTTGGACTCCACCCAGGGGCGTCCATTCGGCCTGTACGTGCACGGCAACGAGGGCACCGAGGGTGCCGAACGCGCCATCGATCGGATCACCACTGGTCTGGGCTGGGCCAAAAGCGCCGAATACGTTGTGGTGGCGGGGAAACCGAGCAAAACCGATCTCGAATCATGTTGGGAACTGGGCGCGACGGTCGCTGCTCAGTTGATGGAAAGTTGATCAGTCGAGGCGCGGAGTTGCTCTGCTTGTAAACCGCCGCGAGGATCGATGTCGGACGCTCGCGATATAGTGAAGATTTGCAATGCGAGTTACCTGAAAACTGTTGCAGTACAAGCGAAATAAATCTACATCGAACGCTTGTGCGAATAGAAATTTGCGGGTACCTTGGAGTCATGGACTTCGGGGGAATGTTCGCCAGACTTTCAGATCTGGCAGGGGATGCGGCTTTGGTCGCCGGCGATGACGCGCAGGTGTCATCACGTACGGTGGCGGTTATTCGGCTCAATCATGTTGTGGAACAGATACTTTTCCGGCTGGTGGGTGAACTCGACACTCGTGGGATCGCCAAGAAGTCGGGGGACGGCTCCACCGCGAGGCTGCTGCAGCAGGCCGGGATGGCGCCGGTAGTGGCGCATCGATATGTGCGGGTCGGTACCGCGCTAGGCAACATTCCGTCGGTGGCCTCTTATGGCGTCGACGGTGCGCTATCCGGTGAACATATCGACTCGATTGTGAAGGGCCTCAACCACATTGCGCGTCGCAGCCCAGATCTTCAGGACGTCGACCGTGCCGATTGTGTACGTGGGTTGATGGCTGAAGCGTTGACGGCAACACCGGCCGCGGTGTCGGCGCGGGCGAGGCACATGGCGATCGTGTTGTCGCCGCCGGATAAAGAGATCCCTGATGCGGAGAACCACGAGCTCAACGAGTTCTCGCTCGGGACCGGTGACGACGGACGCAGCCACGGCACGTTGGATCTGGACAACGTGCTGGGCGAGAAACTCCGGGTGGCGCTCGATCCGTTGTCCAAGCCAGTCCCTGAACCGGACGGTTCACCCGACAGTCGCACGAGTGCTCAAGTGCGCGCGGACGCGCTGGAGCAACTGCTCGATTCCTACCTCGATCAAGAAGACCGACCCACCTGTGGCGGCGCGAAACCGCATGTGGTCATGACGCTTTCACCCGAAGGGTTGCAGGCCTTGCAGCTACGCGGGTTGGGTGAGACAAAGCCACCGGCGTTGCCAGCAACATTCGAATGGACGGGACCGGCATCCGCATCGACAGCCCAGATGGTGGCCTGCGACTCGGTCATCACCAAGGTCTTGGTCGACAACAACATGGTGCCGCTCGATGTCGGACGGGACCATCGGACGGTGACGCCGGCGATCCGCAAAGCGTTGATCGCCCGGGACCAGGGATGTGCGTTCCCGGGCTGCGGCTGCCCGCCCGGGCGGACGGATGCCCACCACATAGTGCACTGGAGTAAGGGTGGGGTGACCAGCCTGACCAACACCGTTCTCCTGTGCCGGCGCCACCACCGGTACATCCATCACATGCGTTGGGAAGTCTTCATCGGTACCGACGGGCATCCCTGGTTCATCAACCCTGACGACGCCACCAAAACGCATCTGCGGTCCAACGCTCGCCGCACTCTGACTTCCGACCTCGCCGCCGCGTAACCAGCGAGGCCGGAACTGCAAGCCCAGAAAACCTACGACGACATATTCCGAGTACCCCAAGCAGTGCAGGAACACCCTGCACAGCTCGACCTTTGACAACTCCATAGTGAAACGCCGTAGGCATCGCGGCACCACATCGTGCCGCGATGCCCGGAGCTACACCGGTCGCTCCTTGCACGGTGTATTGGCTCGGTGAAATAGACTTGGTCCCGTGACGGACGCAGTGAAGATTCCGACCCCTTATGAGGACCTGCTGCGGCTGGTCCTTGACAGCGGGACACCGAAGGCCGACCGCACGGGCACCGGCACCAGGAGCCTGTTCGGGCACCAGCTGCGCTATGACCTGTCAGAAGGTTTCCCGCTGATCACCACCAAGCGGGTCCATCTGAAGTCGATCGTCTACGAGTTGCTGTGGTTCCTGCGCGGTGACTCGAACGTGCGGTGGCTGCAAGAGCACGGCGTCACCATCTGGGACGAATGGGCAGACGCCGAGGGTGAACTCGGGCCCGTCTACGGCGTGCAGTGGCGTAGCTGGCCGACCCCGTCGGGCGAGCACATCGATCAGATCAGTGCGGCGCTCGACATGCTCCGGACGAATCCCGACTCGCGCCGCAACATCGTCTCGGCCTGGAACGTCGGAGAAATCCCGCAGATGGCACTCCCGCCGTGCCACGCGTTCTTCCAGTTCTATGTGGCCGACGGCAAACTGTCCTGCCAGCTGTATCAGCGCAGCGCAGACCTGTTCCTCGGAGTTCCGTTCAACATCGCGTCGTACGCGCTGCTGACCCACATGATGGCGGCGCAGGCCGGCCTCGAGGTCGGAGAGTTCGTCTGGACCGGCGGAGACTGCCACATCTACGACAACCACATCGAACAGGTCACCAGGCAACTCGCCCGCGACCCGTACCCGTACCCGACGCTGGCGCTGGCCAAGCGGGATTCGATCTTCGACTACGAGTTCGACGACATCGAGGTGGTCGACTACAAGTACCACCCGGGAATCAAAGCGCCGGTGGCGGTTTAGCGGCAGATGACCATCGCACTCATCTGGGCGCAGTCGGCCGACGGTGTGATCGGCCGCGGCGGCGACATGCCGTGGCAACTGTCCGAAGACCAGAAGTATTTTCGTCGGGTCACCGGCAGACATCCGGTGGTCATGGGCAGGCGCACCTGGGATTCGCTGCCACCACGATTTCGGCCCTTGCCCGGTCGCGAGAATCTGGTGATCACCCGCACACGTGATTGGCTCGGCGACGGTGCGCGCAGCTTTCCGGACGTCGCGTCGGCGATCTCGGCCGGTCACCAACTCGATGACACCGTCTTCGTGATGGGTGGTGGCGAAATCTACCGGGCTGCAATAGATCTGGCGGACACCGCCTACGTCACCGAAATCGACGTCGAGGTGCCGGACGGTGATACCCGGGCACCTGACCTGGACCCCGAACGGTGGGACCTCTCGGTCGACGAGCCGTGGCAGGAAGCCGAGAACGGCCTTCGGTACCGGTTCCTGAAGTACACGGTCAGGGCGTAGTGCCGCGCCGCGATCAGCTGTCAGGCGCGCAGGCGCGTCGAATTGCTTTGGCGGCACAAGGATTCACCGACCGGATACCGGCCGGTGCGGTGAACCGCAAACATCTCAGTCGGGTGCTCGAACGAACCCGTCTGTTGCAGATGGATTCGGTGACCGTGGCGGTCCGCGCCCACTACATGCCGATCTTCAGCCGTCTCGGTGCCTACGATCGCGCCATATTGGAACAGGCTGCCTGGGAACCGGGTCCGCGTCGACCGACCCTGCTGGCCGAATACTGGGCGCACGAGGCCGCGCTGGTGCCGATCGAACACTGGCCGCTGTTTCGATGGCGGATGGAAGACTTCCGGCACGGCCGTTGGCGCGAAGCCGTGGGCGACCGGAAGGTCACGGCGATGCGCGCTGTCATCCGCGACACGGTTGCCGAGATCGGGCCCAGCACCAGCGGCATGATCGAGGACCACCTCGGCCACGAGAAACGCCCCAAAAAGGGCACGTGGTGGGACCGCAGCCAGGTCAAGTACCTCTGCGAGGTGATGTTTGCCGCCGGTGAGCTCTCCGCGACCCGGCGCAACGGATTCACCCGCTACTACGACCTCACCGAGAACGTCCTGGGGGAGTACGCAACCGTCGAGATCGATCGAGACGACGCGATCCGCGAGCTGGTGCGCGGCTCGGTGACGGCGCTGGGTGTCAGCACCGAAGCCGACATCCGCGACTACTACCGGCTCAAACCCCAACCCGCGCGCGACGCGCTGGCCGAGTTGTTGTCGGCGGGGGCAATCGAGCAGGTGCAGGTTCAGGGCTGGTCGAAGCCCGCCTACCTGGACCCGGCCGCCCGGATCCCAAGCGCGGTCACCCGGACCGCATTGCTCAGCCCGTTCGATCCGCTGATCTTCTTCCGGCCGCGGACCGAGCGGGTCTTCGACTTCCACTACCGCATCGAGATCTATGTTCCCGAGGCCAAAAGGGTGCACGGCTACTACGTTCTGCCGTACCTGATGGGCGATCAACTGGTGGCCCGCGTCGACCTGAAAACCGACAGGGCCACCGACCGGCTCCTGGTGCCGGGAGCCTTCTGCGAACCGGGAGCAGATCCGCCGGTGGTGGCGCAGTCCCTGGCCGCAGACCTCCATGCGATGGCGGTATGGCTCGGTGTCACTCGCGTGGAGGTCGGGGATCGGGGTGATCTCGCGCCGGTTCTGGCCAGGGCCATCGGATCATCCGTTTTCAGGTGAGGAGCAGTGGTCGAGGTCGATCGCATGTCCGCCCCCGTAGTGGTGGACAATCGATGGGGCGTGGACCGATAGGAAAGAGGATCTGCAGTGTCGGAATTGGTGCCGTTGAAGGTGCAGCTGGTGGCGAGGACGTCGTTCGACGCGCCTGCCGATGTGCCGTGGAGCACTGACGTCGACGGAGGTGAAGCGCTCGTCGAGTTCGCGGGCCGGGCCTGCTATCAGAGCTGGGACAAACCCAATCCCCGGACGGCGACCAACGCCGGGTACCTACGGCACATCCTGGAAGTCGGACATCTGTCGCTGCTCGAACACGCGACCGTGACGTTCTACATCGCGGGAATCTCACGGTCGTGCACGCACGAATTGATTCGGCACCGCCACTTTTCGTACTCGCAGCTCTCGCAACGCTTTGTGCCCGAGCATGATTCGAATGTCGTGCCGCCGCCGGCAATCCGTGGCGACGCCGAACTCGAGGCCCTGTTCATCGAGGCCACCGACGCCAGCCGTAAGGCGTACTCCGAGTTGCTGACCGCTTTGGAAGACAAATTCTCCGACGTCCCCAACAACATCCTGCGACGCAAACAGGCGCGGCAAGCGGCGCGAGCAGTCCTGCCGAACGCCACCGAGACCAAGATCGTCGTCACCGGCAACTACCGCGCTTGGCGCCATTTCATCGGGATGCGCGCGACCGAACATGCCGATGTCGAGATCCGGCAACTGGCCATCGAATGCCTGCGTCAGCTCACCGATGTCGCGCCAACGGTTTTCGGGGATTTCGAGATAGGGACCCTGCTGGACGGCACCGAAGTGGCCACGTCACCGTTCGTTCTGGAGGGCTGAACCGCCGCGGCGCCGACATCGGCGCCACAGGATTAAGCAAGAGGCCTGGGCTCCGGTAACCTTAACCACCATGATCACCGGTGCGACGCAACCACAGAGCTTCCCCTTCGGGACTGTCAGTGTTGCGATGGTTACCCCGTTCACCGCTGACGGATCCCTGGACCTTGATCGAGCCGCCGAACTTGCCGACCGGCTTGTTTCTGGTGGCTGCGATGGTCTGGTTGTCTCCGGCACCACAGGCGAGTCGCCCACCACCACACCCGCAGAGAAGCTCGAGCTTCTTCGGGTGGTCCTGGACGCGGTCGGCGACCGCGCCCGGATCGTGCAGGGTGCCGGCAGTTACGACACCCGTGAAAGTGTCTGGTTCGCCAAGGAGGCGGCAGAAGCCGGCGCGCATGGCCTGCTGGTGGTGACCCCTTACTACTCGCGCCCGCCGCAGGCCGGTCTGCTGGCGCACTTCACCGCCATCGCCGACGCCACGGACCTGCCGGTGCTGCTCTACGACATCCCGCCGCGGTCGGTGATCCCGATCGAGCACCGCACCCTGCTGGAGTTGTCGCGCCACCCGAACATCCTGGGTGTCAAAGACGCCAAGGGTGATCTGAACTCGGCGGCGTCGCTGATGGCCGACACCGGCCTCCAGTACCTCTCCGGTGAAGACGCCCTGAACCTGCCGTGGCTGTCGATTGGTGCCGTCGGCTTTGTCAGCGTGATCGGTCACCTGGTCCCGGATCGACTGCGCGACATGCTCGATGCGGTCAACAAGGGCGATCTCGTCCGGGCCCGTGAGCTGAACGTATCGATGATCCCGCTCGTCAACGCTATGGGCCGTCTCGGCGGTGTCACGATGGTCAAGGCGGCGCTGCGGATCCTGGGTCTGGATGTCGGCGACCCACGGTTGCCGCAGGTTCCGGCCAACGGGCCACAGATCGAGACCCTGATCGCGGATCTTCGTGCGGCCAAGGTGCTTTCATGACCACCCCCGATTCCCCCGGGCGTAAACGCCCACGGGTGTCCCGCCGCAAAGCCGGGCCACCGGCAGAGCCGAAACCACAAACCAGCCCAGCTGTGACGGAACCGAAGGCGGACAACATCACCGACTCCAAGACACCTGCGCAGTCGCCAAAAGCGGCCGCACAGAAGCGGTCTCCCCAGAAGAAGACTTCCCAGCAGAAGACTTCCCAGCCGAAGACTTCCCAGAACCGCCGCGGGGGTCAGTCGCAGTCGGGACAGCGGCGCACAGACGCCCGAGTTGCCGAGAACACCCACAGGCTAGGCGCCCCGCCGAAACTTCCGGCCGGCGGCATGCGGATCGTGGCGCTCGGTGGAATCGGCGAAATCGGCCGGAACATGACCGTTTTCGAATACGACGGCCGTCTGCTGATCGTCGACTGCGGTGTGCTGTTCCCCGAAGACGCCCAGCCCGGTGTCGACCTGATCCTGCCCGACTTCCGCTACATCGAAGAGCGCATCGACGATGTCGAGGCGATCATCCTGACGCACGGACACGAAGATCACATCGGCGCCGTCCCGTTCCTGCTTCGCCTGCGGTCGGACATCCCCGTGATCGGCGCGAAGTTCACACTTGCGCTGCTCGCGGCCAAGTGCAAAGAACACCGGCTGCGTCCGAAGCTGACCGAGGTGTACGAGGGTGAGTTCACCAAGCACGGGCCGTTCGAGGTCGAATACTTCGCGGTCAACCACTCGATTCCCGACGCATTGGCCGTGGCGATCCGCACCGGTGCCGGCGTGGTTCTGCACACCGGTGACATCAAACTCGACCAGCTGCCGCTCGACGGCCGGCTCACCGACCTCGCCGGTTTCAGCCGTCTCGGTGATGAAGGTGTCGACTTGTTCCTGGTCGACTCGACCAACGCCGAGGTCCCCGGATTCGTCACCCCCGAACGTGAGATCGGTGGCGTCCTCGATCAGGTGATCGGCAAGGCGAAGCAACGTGTGATCGTGGCGTCCTTCGCCAGTCATGTGCACCGGATCCAGCAGGTCGTCGACGTCGCTCATGCCCACGGGCGCCGGGTGACCTTTGTCGGACGCTCGATGGTCCGCAACATGCAGATCGCCCAGGAGCTCGGCTACCTCCGTGTGCCTGACGGTGTGGTCGTGGACATGGACACCGCCGCGGCCCTGCCCGACAACAAACTCGTGCTGGTCTCGACCGGATCGCAGGGCGAACCGCTCTCGGCACTGTCCCGGATGGCTCGCGGCGAACACCGTCAGATCAACATCCGCGCCGATGATCTCGTGGTGTTGGCGTCATCGCTCATCCCGGGTAACGAGAACTCGGTGTTTGCCGTGGTCAACGGTCTCGCGCGGCGCGGTGCCACCGTGGTGACACAGCAGAGCGCGAAGGTGCACGTCTCCGGCCACGCCTCGGCGGGCGAACTGCTGTACCTCTACAACGCGGTCCGCCCGTCGAACGTGATGCCCGTCCACGGCGAATGGCGCCACCTGCGCGCAAACGCCGCACTCGCCGAGGCCACCGGCGTCCCGGCGGATGCCGTGGTCATCGCCGAAGACGGCGTGATCGTCGATCTCATCGACGGACGCGCAGCCATCACCGGACGGGTTCCGGTCGGTTACGTATACGTCGACGGCCTGTCGGTCGGCGATGTCGGTGAGTCGACACTGTCCGAGCGGCTCGTCCTCGGCGAAGGCGGATTCATCGCGATCGCCGTGGTGATCGACGCCGACACCGGTCGCGCCGTCGGCCCACCCGAGGTGTCCGGTCGTGGATTCTCTGACGACACGGGGGCCCTCAAAGACGCTGCCAACCTGGTCGACCAGTCGCTCGAACAGATGGCCAACGAGGGTGTCACGGACACCCATCAGATCGCGCAGACCATCCGGCGGGTCGTCGGGCGCTGGGTCGCCGAGAAGTACCGGCGTCGCCCCATGATCATCCCCACGGTCATGACGGTGAGCGAGTTCGGAAACCGCTAGCGCTCTGCGCCACAAGGGTGGTCGGCGCCACATAGGGTGTTGACATGACGATTGCCCGAGATGAACGTGCAGCACTTGTGACCACCCTCCGTGCCGTCGGACCCGACGCCCCCACCCTCTGTGAGGGGTGGACGACCCGGGATCTGACCGCTCACATGATCGTGCGCGAATATCGCCTGGATGCCTCGCCGGGCATCCTGATTTCGGCGTTTGCCGGTCACACGAAGTCGGTGCAGGACAAAGCCGCGGAGGCGGACTGGGAGTCAATGCTCGCCAAGTTCGCGGCCGGACCGCCGCTGTACTCACCGATGAAGCTGATCGACCGTTTTGTGAACGTCTCCGAGTATTTCGTTCACCACGAAGACGTCCGCCGCGCCGCGGGGGCGTGGGAGCCCCGGACCATCAGCGCCGAAGCGAACAAGGCGATCCTCACGCCGCTGAAGCCGATGGCGAAAAGGGTGATCTCCAAGTCGCCGGCAACTGTTGAATTGGTCACCCCCGACGGCGAGCAGGTGGCCACCGGGGGCACCGGACCCTCGGTTCGGGTGGTCGGGGAACCCTTGGAATTGTTGCTGTTCTCGTTCGGACGAGCCCAGACGCGTTTGGATTTCGAGGGCGACGCCGATGCGGTCGCCGCAGTGAAAGCAGCCAAGCGCGGTTTCTAGGACCATCACGAATCCGACACGCAACCTCGTTGCAAGTGTTGTAGATGAGGTCTGTGTGACTGTTGCCTACTAAGGTGGCACCCATGGCAACCAAGTCCACTGCTCGCTCTGGCGCGCCCGGTCGCAGTTCTGCGACCGGGAAGAAACCTGCCGCCAAGAAGGCTGCCCCACGCAAGGCTCCGGCGAAGAAGGCCTCGACGTCCGCCAAGAAGCCTGCCGCGAAGAAGACGGCAGCGGCCAAAAAAGCGACCGCCGGAAACCGGGGGTCGACTAGGGCGGCGACGTCCACCCGCGCCAAGGCTTCGGCGCCGCCGCGGCGTTCAGCACTCAAGGCGGTGGGCAGTGGGGTCGGCGCGGGATGGGGCCTGCTGGCCAAAGGTGTCGGCGCGGTGGCCCGCACGGGCTCGCGTGGCGGCGACCCGCACTACGACGAGAGCATGTATGACGCCGGCGACAGCTGGGACGACCAGTCCACTGCCGACGTCGACTACGAACAGACCCAGGGCCGCGACGGACTCGCACTCCTGCTGATCGCTCTGTCGATCGTCGTCGTGGCGGCAATCTGGTTCGACGCCGGTGGCCCAGTCGGAGCGTTTGTCGACTCGGCGGCTCGTGCGGTCATCGGTACGGTGGCGGTGCTGCTGCCGCTCGTGCTCATCGTCGCCGCGTTTGTGCTCATGCGGCATGCGCCGAATCCGCGCAGTCGTGGCCGCTACATCGGTTCGGCGTTGCTGATCGGGCTGCCGCTGGCAGGTCTGTGGCACATCTTCACCGGTGGTCCGACCGAGATGTCGGAGCGTCAATCTGCCGGTGGTTTCATCGGTTTCGCGGTGGGTGGACCACTCACCGACGGGCTGACCGCATGGATCTCGATACCGATTCTCTTGCTGTGCATCGCATTTGGTCTACTGCTGTTGTCCGGACTGACAGTGCGTGACCTGTTTGCCGTCGTCAGTTCGTACCTCGGCCTCGGCGCCGAACAGGAGTGGGACGAAGAGGGCGAGTACGGCGACGACAACTTCGGCGACGACAACTTCGATGCCGACAATGCCTACGGGGACACGGCGTTCGGGGATCCGTACAACAACTATCCCGTCGACGATCCGGCGCCCGCCGCTCGAACCGATGCGCCGAGCCGGCCGGTGCGCCGTCGCACGACACCCTCGGTGAGCGCGTCGGAGGCACTGACCGAACCGATCATCGATGACAGCGGCGCACCGACCGCGGTGACCGAAGCCCTGCAGACGCCACCGGCCGGCGCGAAGCCGGTGCGCAAGCGCCCTGTTGCGGCACCGACCCCGCCGCCGGTCTCGGCCGACGACGAAGACGACGACATGCCGCGGGACGGGATGCTGGTCGACCGCGCCATCGAAGGTGACTACAAACTGCCGCCGGCGAGCCTGCTCATCGAGGGCGACCCACCCAAGCTGGGCAGCGCCGCCAACGACGAGATGATCGACCGTATCTCCGCGGTCCTCGAACAGTTCAAGATCGACGCCGCCGTCACCGGGTTCACCCGGGGTCCGACGGTCACCCGCTACGAGGTCGAACTCGGGCCGGGTGTGAAGGTCGAGAAGATCACCGCGCTGCAGCGCAACATCTCCTACGCCGCAGCGACCGACAACGTCCGCCTGCTGGCCCCGATCCCCGGCAAGTCGGCCGTGGGTATCGAGGTGCCCAACAGTGACCGGGAAATGGTCCGACTGGCCGACGTGCTGACCGCGGCGTCGACCCGCAAAGACAAACATCCCCTCGTGGTGGGACTGGGTAAGGACATCGAAGGCAACTTCGTGGCCGCGAACCTGGCGAAAATGCCTCACCTGCTGGTCGCCGGCTCCACCGGTTCCGGTAAGTCGAGCTTCGTCAACTCGATGCTGGTCTCGCTGCTGACGCGCGCCACCCCGGAAGAGGTCAGGATGATCCTGATCGACCCCAAGATGGTGGAACTCACGCCGTACGAAGGAATTCCGCACCTCATCACGCCGATCATCACCCAGCCGAAAAAGGCGGCCTCCGCGCTGGCCTGGCTGGTGGAGGAGATGGAACAGCGGTACCAGGACATGAAGGCGTCCCGCGTGCGTCACATCGACGACTTCAACAGCAAGGTCAAGTCGGGGGAGATCACCACCCCGCTCGGGTCCGAGCGTGTCTACAAGCCGTACCCCTACATTCTCGCGATCGTCGACGAGCTCGCCGACCTGATGATGACGGCGCCTCGCGAGGTCGAGGAATCGATTGTCCGGATCACCCAGAAGGCGCGCGCCGCAGGTATCCATCTGGTCCTGGCCACCCAGCGTCCGTCGGTCGACGTGGTCACCGGTCTGATCAAGACCAATGTGCCCTCTCGACTGGCATTCGCGACGTCGTCGCTGACCGACTCGCGAGTCATCCTCGACCAGCCCGGTGCCGAGAAACTGATCGGTATGGGCGACGGATTGTTCCTGCCGATGGGTGCGGGCAAACCCATCCGCATGCAGGGCGCCTTCATCACGGACGAAGAGATCCAGGCCGTGGTGGACTTTGCGAAGGTCCAGAGTGAACCCGACTACACCGAGGGTGTCACCGCACAGAAGGTCGCGGACAAGAAGGACATCGACAGCGACATCGGCAACGACCTCGACGATCTGCTGCAGGCCATCGAGCTAGTGGTGTCGAGCCAATTCGGTTCGACGTCCATGCTCCAGCGCAAGCTCCGAGTCGGATTCGCCAAGGCCGGACGCCTGATGGACCTGATGGAGAACCGTGGAGTCGTCGGGCCATCGGAGGGGTCGAAAGCCCGTGAGGTGCTCGTCAAACCCGAGGACCTCGCCGGTGTCATCTACTCGATCACCGGCGGTGGCGGCGAGGAATCAGACGGCGACGCCGAGGACTTCTGAGGTCTGGCGGATCCCGGGCGGACGGTTGGTAACCCGGTGTTCATGGTGATTGGGTAAAGTAGTCTTTACCTTTTAACCCAACACTTTGGAGGCTTCACCGGTGCACGTTTCACCGACAGTATGGATTGTTACCTGCCTGGTGATCTTGGCGTTGTTCGTCTTCGACTTCTTCGCCCACGTTCGGGTTGCTCACGCCCCGTCGATCAAGGAGTCCGGCTTCTGGTCGGCCGTCTACATCACGATCGCCCTGATCTTCGGCGGGTTCGTGTGGTGGAAGTGGGGATCGACGTCGGGCACCGAGTACTACGCCGGATATGTGACGGAGAAAGCGCTCTCGGTCGACAACCTGTTCGTCTTTGTCATCATCATGGCCAAGTTCGCGGTGCCCAGGGAGTATCAGCAGAAGGTGCTGCTCCTCGGAATCGTGATGGCGCTGGTGATGCGTGGCGCGTTCATCGCGGTGGGTGCCGCAGCCATCAACGCGTACTCGTGGGTCTTCTACCTCTTCGGCGCATTCCTGATCTTCACCGCCATCAAGCTTCTGCGTGAATCAGATCACGTGGTCGAAGCGGAGGAAGAGCGCGAGAGCCGCGTCCAGAAGTTTGTGAAGAAGGCGCTGCGCACCACCGACGACTACGACCGGGACAAGCTGTTCACCAAGGTGAACGGCAAACGCTTCGCCACACCGATGCTGGTGGTCCTGATCGTCATCGGCTTCACCGATGTGCTCTTCGCACTCGACTCGATCCCGGCGATCTACGGCTTGACCGAAGAGCCGTACATCGTATTCACCGCCAACGCCTTTGCGTTGATGGGTCTGCGCCAGCTGTACTTCCTGCTCGGCGGACTCCTCGACAAGCTGGTCTACCTGTCGTTCGGGCTCTCGTTCATCCTCGGTTTCATCGGCCTGAAGCTGGTGCTCCACGCGTTGCACGAGAACACCCTGCCGTTCATCAACGGTGGCGAACACGTCTCGGTGCCGGTGATCTCCACCCCGGTGTCACTGTCGGTCATCGTCGGAACGCTGGTGATCACCACCGTGGCGAGCTTGCTGAAGACGAGATCCGACGAGCGGAAGGCCGCGACACAAGCGTCCGACAAGGTTCCTGATTAGTCGCTGATCGGGCCGAACACCGGCGTCCAGCCGCGAATCGATGTGGCTTCGATGGCGTCGACCGGCACGTAGGGGTCGCGCTGGAGGAGTTCCTTCACGGCGTCCTCGTCGGAGGCCTGAAAGATGAGGAGGGCGCCGAGGCCGTCCGGGTACGGTCCGGAAGCCTTCAGGATGCCCTCGTCGAAGAGGTTTGACAGCCAGGCACGATGCGCCGGCCTTGTGTCGTCGCGGATGGCGGCGGTGTCGGCGGTGAAGGTGTAATCGACGAGAAACGTTGCCACGAGGCTTCTTTCGTTGGAGTGTCTGGTTGCGGTCGGGTGTGGATTCAGAGGGTGGCGAGCATGCGGGTGTTGCCGAGGGTGTTCGGTTTGACGTAGCTCAGATCGAGGAACTCGGCGACACCGGCGTCATACGAGCGGCACATCTCCTCGTACACCTCGGCGGTCACCGGGGTTCCGGCGATCTCGACGAACCCGTGCTTGCCGAAGAACCGGGTTTCGAAGGTCAGCACGAACACCCGGCTCAGCTGCAGTTCCCGCGCCATTTCGAGGAGTCGGCTCACCAGGATGTGCCCGATACCGTGGCCGGCCATCGACTGCTCGACCGCGACGGTACGAACCTCCCCGAGGTCGGCCCACAGAACGTGGAGGGCTCCGCAGCCGACAACAGAACCGTCGACCTCGGCAACCCAGAACTCCTGGACGGCCTCGTAGAGCGTGACCAGATTCTTCTCGAGGAGGATCTTGCCCGCGTACTGATCGATCAGGGCTTTGATCCGCGGCACGTCCGAGGTTCGGGCCCGGCGCACGATCGCGTCGGCCTTCGCTTCGGTTGCAGCAGCGGGCTCGCCGGCCGAGCTGTTGTCAGATGCCATGGGTGAAACATTAATACGTGTGCACCCCGGCCCTTTGCCGCAGTGGGAGCAACCTATCCTTGTGCACGTGGGTATTGGGTATCTCGAATCGGCGCTGCAGGGTGTAGCGCGTGGCTGATCGTTTGCGTCGAGAGGTCAGCGCCACCGAGCCGGACCCGATTTCGGATCTGGTCAGCAAAGAGGTCCCGATCCTCAACCTCGCCAATATCCTGACGATCTTCCGGATCGCGCTGGTCCCGGTCTTCATCGTGGTCCTGTTCATCGACGGCGGCGACAATCCGTGGTGGCGGACCCTGGCGTGGGGCATCTTTGCCCTCGCCGCCGTCACCGACCATTACGACGGACGAATCGCGCGAGAGCGCGGACTGATCACCGACTTCGGGAAGCTCGCCGATCCGATCGCAGACAAGGCCCTGATCGGTTCGGCGCTGATCGGGTTGTCGATACTCGGCGAGTTGCCCTGGTGGGTGACAGGGGTGATCCTCGCCCGGGAACTCGGCATCACCGTCCTGCGCTTCTGGGTCCTGCGGCACGGGGTGATCCCGGCAAGTCGCGGCGGCAAGATCAAAACACTCCTGCAGGCCTTTGCGATCGGGCTCTACATCCTGCCGCTGCCCGCCCCGCTGCACTGGGTCGCAGTCGTGCTGATGGCCGCCGCCCTGATCGCGACGGTGGTCACCGGAATCGACTATGTCTGGCAGGCCTTCGCCAAGCGGGCGCAGCGTCGTCGTGATGCGGCGGCCGTGCGCCGGGACGAAAGGTCGGCGCAACGGGACGAGAGCTCCGGCCGGTGACAGCCGATCCGCTGGCAGGGGAGCCGGCGCGACGGTTGGTCGCCGAATTGACCCGCCGCGGCCAGAGTGTGGCCACCAGCGAGTCCCTCACGGCCGGTTTGCTGTCCGCGATGATCGCGGGCATTCCCGGTGCCAGTGCGGTGCTGCGAGGCGGACTGATCGTCTATGCCACCGACCTCAAGGCGGACCTCGCCGGTGTCCGGGCCGGCACGCTGGAGCAGTATGGACCGGTGGCGGGGCAGACCGCCGAAGAATTGGCGATCGGTGCGGCGCAGCGTTGCGGGGCAACCTATGGAATTTCTCTGACCGGGGTGGCGGGTCCGGATCCGCAGGACGGCAAAGCGCCGGGCACGGTGTTCTGCGGTCTGGCACGGGCCCGCTCCGGCACAGCAACCGAGAATGCCGGATTCGACACCAAGGTCGTGGGCATGTCGCTGCAGGGCGACCGCTGGGATATTCGTCTAATGTCGTGCACACGGTCGATCGGGGAACTGCTCGACTGGCTCGCGTGATTTGCTGTGGGAACGGAATCGGACCGTACTGCGTTGGACAGACTGACGTGTTGAGGAGGACTCAAATGGCACTGCTCCTGCGGGAAGCGCTCGGTGGCAGTCTGCGGCGTGTCCGGATGGATCAAGGCCGCACCCTGCGTGAGGTATCGACGAGCGCCCGGGTCAGCCTGGGCTATCTGTCCGAGGTCGAACGCGGACAAAAGGAAGCATCCAGCGAATTGCTCGCTGCGATCTGCGATGCGCTCGAGGTGGAGATCGCCGACGTACTCCTCGATGTCCGCGACACCCTCCGTACCGATCTGGACCGGGTTTCGCCTTCGTCCGCGCACACTTCCATTGCGACCGAGACGAAGGTTGTCATCCCGCAACCCGCGTCGGCTCTGGCTGCTGCTTGACGCTCTTCGGTGTCACTGTGCGGGTTCAGACGATAGATTGAGTCGAGGACTGCTCGGAATCGGACTGAAGACAAGGCAGGGGCAATGGCTAACCCGTTTGTGAAGGCATGGCGCTACTTGATGGCGTTCGGAAACGCGAAGATCGATGAGAATGCCGACCCGAAGATTCAGATCCAGCAGGCGATCGAGGATGCACAGCGTCAGCATCAGGCTCTGTCGCAGCAGGCTGCGGCCGTCATCGGCAACCAGCGTCAGCTGGAGATGAAGCTCAATCGACAGCTCGAGGACATCGAGCGGCTGCAGGCCAACACCCGGCAGGCGCTGACCCTGGCAGACAAGGCAACTGCTGCCGGTGACGCCGCCAAGGCGACCGAGTACACCAATGCAGCAGAGGCTTTCGCCGCGCAGCTGGTGACCGGGGAGCAGAGTGTCGAAGACCTCAAGGCGCTCCACGATCAGTCGCTGCAGGCCGCCGAACAGGCCAAGCGTGCGGTCGAACAGAACTCGATGATGTTGCAGCACAAGCTTTCTGAGCGGACCAAACTGCTGAGCCAGCTGGAACAGGCGAAGATGCAGGAGCAGGTCTCGGCGTCGCTGAACCAGATGAGTGAACTGGCAGCGCCCGGCAACACCCCCAACCTCGAGCAGGTCCGCGACAAGATCGAGCGTCGCTACGCCAATGCGCTCGGCTCTGCCGAACTCTCTCGTAATTCGGTGCAGGGCCGCATGATGGAGGTCCAGCAGGCCAGCGTCCAGATGGCCGGGCATTCGCGACTCGAGCAGATCCGCGCCTCCATGGCCGGTGAGTCGCTGACCGCCGGTGAGACCAGTGCCGCGCCCGCCGCAGACCCCGCGGCGCCCTCGCTGAACATCGAGAAGCCTCAGGCGAACTGAGCCATCGGTCCCAGCCCCTGCCGTCGGCTGGGGGTTATCCCTGAACTTCCCCCCATCTTGCCTGTTCTTCGGTGACAACGGGGTGCTGTGCTGGCACCGTTGAAGTCAACGAAGAGCAAACGAGGAGGATGACATGTGGTGGAAGGTGCTGCTGGCAGTTCTGGTGGTGTGGATGGCTTTCGGGCTGATCATGGCGCTGCTGAAAGGCCTGCTGACAATTCTGGTGATCGGCCTCCTGGTGATCGGCGTCATCGCCGTGATCAAGTGGGCGAGTTCTGACAAGAGTCCGACACGCACCGGACTGTAGCGACCTACCCATCGGCGAGGAGCAGCAGTTGCGGGTAGCTCTGGTGGCCGGCTCGGATGCCGGTCACGCATTTCCCATGCTGGCTCTTGCGAATCTGTTGCAGCGCAACGGTTCCACTGCAGTCGTGTACACCGGTTCGGGCTGGGCGCAGGCGGCTGCCGCACGGGGGCTCGAGGTTCGGCAGTTGCCCGGGCTCGCCGCCCGGTCCGACGACGACGACGGTGACGCCGGCGCCAAGCTCAGTGCCCGCGCGGCGCGGATGTGCCAGGCGCTGCTTCCGGAGCTGGCCGACTTCGAGCCAGATCTCGTGGTCTGCGATGTCATCACGGTCTGTGGCGGATGGGCCGCCGAATCGCTGGGCACGCCATGGGTCGAACTCTCCCCACATCCGCTGTACCGGGCCTCGGTCGGGCTCCCGCCGATCGGCAGCGGACTCGAACCGGGAACCGGCCTGTCAGGGCGGATCCGGGACGGATTGATGCGAGCGGCCACCGCTCGGTCGATCAGGCAGGGTGATCGGCAACGAGAGGTCGCACGGGCCGGGATCGGTTTGACGCCCCGGGCGCCCGAGCCCGCTGCCCGTTTGATCGCCACACTGCCCGCGCTGGAGGTCCCGCGCCCGGATTGGCCGGCCGGCGCAGAGCTGATCGGGCCACTGCTGTGGGAACCCACCGACAAGATCTTCGACCGTCCGCCCGGTGACGCCCCCCTGGTGGTCATCGCACCGTCCACGGCGGCAACGGGTTCGGCCGGATTGATCGAGGTCGCGCTCGCGGCGCTGGATCCGGACGTGCTGGGCATGCCGGTCCGGGCCGTTGTCTCGGGGCTGGCCCCGCAGGTCGACGAACTGCCCGCCTGGGCGCTCGCCGGCCACGGTCGGCAGGACGAATTGCTTGCCGGCGCAGCCCTGGTGATCTGCGGCGGAGGGCACGGCATGCTCGCAAAATCGATGCTGGCCGGGGTGCCGCAGGTGCTGGTTCCCGGTGGTGGGGATCAGTGGGAGCTGGCCCAGCGGGCGCGGCGATGGGGATGCGCGGAGGTCGTCCGGCCGCTGACCGTCGACGCGTTGGCGTCGGCGACTCGAAAGATATTGCAGAACAGTTCATTTGCCGATGCCGCCCGTCGGGCCGGTGAGAGCGGGGCCGATGTCCTCGACGCGGTGGCATTGTGTGCCTGTGCGGCGAGTCCGGAAGTCCTTCGCTAGCCTTGACGACGTGCGACTCACCGAATTCACCGAACTTCTGACCACCGAGTTCGGCGCTGCCACGGCCGATTCGATGCTTGTCGACCATGCCCTCATCGAATTCGGTGGCAAGACGGCAGCCGAAGCTCTCGAATCCGGGGTGGACCCCCGTGATGTGTGGGTTGCCCTGTGCCGGGACTTCGATGTCCCGCGCACACGCTGGTAGATCAGCACATCCCTCATAAATGCTGCGGCGTGTCGCGCCCGCCGGTAGTTGACTCGAACAGATGTTCGCCTACAGTGGTGGGCAGACAACCGATGGGAAATGGCGGGACTCGGGACTGCGAGTCCAGGAATTGTCAGAGGGCTGATCTAGCGTGACGTCAGTGCGCAAAGAGATGCCGAACACGCGAAAAAAAGCTCGCTCCCGCCACACCGGCGGCACCACCGCCGAGGACTCGGCCCGACCACTAGGGGAAAAAATGGCAGCCCAACCAGACCGCGAAAAGGCACTCGACCTGGCCCTGGCCCAGATCGACAAGAACTACGGCAAGGGTTCGGTGATGCGTCTGGGCGAGAACGCCCGCCAGCCGATCGCCACCATCCCCACCGGCTCGATCGCGCTGGACGTCGCGCTGGGTATCGGCGGACTGCCGCGTGGCCGCGTGGTCGAGATCTACGGCCCGGAATCCTCGGGTAAGACCACCGTGGCCCTGCATGCGGTCGCCAATGCTCAGGCAGCCGGCGGTATCGCAGCCTTCATCGATGCCGAGCACGCACTCGATCCGGACTACGCACAGCGGCTCGGTGTCGACACCGACGCACTGCTGGTGTCGCAACCCGACACCGGTGAGCAGGCTCTCGAGATCGCCGACATGCTTATCCGCTCGGGTGCACTCGACATCCTGGTCATCGACTCGGTGGCCGCACTGGTCCCGCGTGCGGAAATCGAAGGCGAGATGGGCGACAGCCACGTCGGCCTGCAGGCCCGTCTGATGAGCCAGGCGCTGCGCAAGATGACCGGTGCCATGAGCAACTCGGGCACCACCGCGATCTTCATCAACCAGCTGCGCGAAAAGATCGGCGTCATGTTCGGATCGCCGGAGACCACCACCGGTGGTAAGGCGCTGAAGTTCTACGCATCGGTGCGCCTCGACGTCCGCCGGATCGAGACCCTCAAGGACGGAACCGACGCGGTCGGCAACCGGACCCGCGTCAAGGTCGTCAAGAACAAGGTGGCGCCGCCGTTCAAGCAGGCCGAGTTCGACATCCTGTACGGCCACGGGATCAGCAAGGAAGGCTCGATCATCGACATGGGCGTGCTGCACGGATTCATCCGTAAGGCCGGCTCGTGGTTCACCTACGAGGGTGAACAGCTCGGACAGGGCAAGGAGAACGCACGTAAGTTCCTGCTCGAGAACACCGAAATCGCTGATGAGATCGAGAAGAAGATCAAAGAGAAGCTCGGTATCGGTGCAGTGCTGACCGCGGACGAGACTGTGGCTCCGGCGCCGGTCGAGTTCTGAGGATCCAGTAACAGGTGAAAGTACCTGGGGGAGAGGATATCCGTGCCAGCATCGCAGAACTGCGGTCGGCGACAACGGAGATCCTCTCCCGACCTGTATCCGTAGACGACACCGCTCCCGACGTCCGGGGTCCCGAGGCCGCGTCGGTTCCGCTCGCGGAGCCAACACTCGAACCCAGATCGTTGGCCTCGGGCACCGGTGCTTCGGCATACGATGCCGCACTCCGGCTGCTCGGTGTGCGGGCGCGGAGTCGGGCCGAGCTGCGAGGGCGTCTGAAAGACAAGGACTTTCCACCGTTCGAGATCGATTCGGTGATGGAGCGTCTCGACCGCGCAGGCCTGCTCGACGATGCAGATTTTGCCGAGCAGTGGGTGCGTTCACGCCACCTGCACAGCGGCAAGGGACGCACCGCACTGCGCCATGAGCTACGCCAGAAAGGCGTGGTGGACAGGGTCATCGAGCAGGCCATCGGTCAGGTCGACGACGACACCGAACGCGAGCGCGCCGCCGACCTGCTCCGACGCAAGACGTCACGCTTGGGTGCCGAAGACGTCTCTGACCGCGAAAGCCGCGACAAGCACACACGCCGATTGGTGGCGATGCTTGCCCGTCGCGGCTATGCGCCGTCGCTGGCGTTTGAACTGGTGAAGACGCGACTCAACGAACTGCGGTGACTGCGTCTTCCTCTGCGATGTGGACTGCCTTGACCTTGCGCTTACCCTCGCGAAGGCGACGTTCGACAACGGTTGCCAGTGTGGACAACCCGAAGTTGAGGATGATCATCACGATCGCAACGACGATGAGGGCCGGCAGGAAGTTGCCGTAGTACGCACCAACCTGGATGCCCGAGCGCACCACTTCGATGTAACCGATGGCGTAACCCAACGCGCTGTCCTTGAGCGCGATGACCATCTGCGAGATCAACGCCGGGAGCATGGCGGTGATCGACTGTGGCAACAACACCATCCGCATCGTCTGCGATTTGCGCATACCCAGCGAATTGGCGGCCTCGACCTGCCCCTTGGGTAGTGAGTTGATGCCGGAACGGAGAATCTCGGCGATGACCGAGCCGTTGTAGAGCGTCAGGCCGGCGACGACCGCGGCGAATGCCAGTTGCTCAGAAGGGAACAGGGCGTACTTGGCAAAGAGGTAGTAGGCGAAGATGATCAGGATCAATACCGGGATGGCACGGAAGAACTCGACAAAGCTGCCACTGAGGTACCGGACCCACCGATGGTCGGAGAGCCGTCCTACGCCGAGGAGTGCGCCGAGGATCAGAGCGAACACGATCGAGAGCACCGCGGCTTTGATTGTTCCCCACAGGCCGGGCAGGAGATACGTGGTCCAGGTGGTGGATTTGATGAACGGATCCCACTTCTCGGCGGTGAGCTGTCCGTTGTCCCCCAGCACCAGCAGGACATAGACGACCGCCGCGATCAGGACGACACCGAACGCAATCGTGATCAGGTGATTGCGTCTGCGGGCCTTGGGCCCGGGTGCGTCGTACAAAACCGTTGCGCCACTCATCGCTTGACCGCCAATCGCTTTGCCAGGTAACCGAATATCAGGCCTTCGGTGAGTGTGAGGACCATGAATCCGATCGCGATGATGATGAAGATCGCGATGATCTGATCCCCATGGTTTTCGATCTGTTCCTTCATCAGCAGCGACGCCTCGCCGACGCCGATGACGGACGCCACGGTGGTGTTCTTGGTCAGGGCGATCAGGACGCTGCCCATCGGTCCGATGACCGATCGCATCGCCTGCGGCAAGATGATGACCCCGAGAACCTTGGTGAACGGTAGGCCCAGTGACCGGGCCGCTTCGGCCTGGCCGAGTGGCACGGTGTTGAACCCCGACCGCAGAGTCTCGCAGACAAAGGTCGAGGTGTACAGAACGAACGCCAGCACCGCGAGCCAGAAGTTGTTGTTCTTGACGAAGTTCTCGTTCTCGGGCGCGAGCGCGAGTCCGAGGTTGTAGTACAACCCGATCGAGCAGAAGAGCACGATCAAGGTGAGCGGGGTGTTGCGAACGATGTTGACGTAGAACGCACCGAAGACCCGCATCACCGGGACAGGCGAGACCCGCATACCCGCGAGAATCGTTCCCCAGATCAATGATCCGATCGCCGAGTATAAGGTCAGCTGAATGGTCACCCAGTACGCGGGCCACAGACCGGGTCCGATATCGGACCACAGTTCACTCATGATTGTCCCTCCGGGCACGGGGTCGACTTGGAGTCGAGGAAGGTGAGGTCACCCGGGGTCGGGGTGAACCCGTACTTCGAATCGGCCGTCTCACTGCGGTCGATCATCTTGTCGACCTGGCTGTCACCGAGTTCTTCGCGCAACGCGTTCTCCCAGGCGGACGGTCCACCTCCCGGCGGCGTCGCCAGCATGTCGGTGAGCGCGGCATTCACGGCGGCGACCGCCTCGGGGTATTCCTTCGCCAATCCGATGCCGTAGCGCTCCGTCGAGAATGGGGTCCCGGCCTTCTTGAGTGAACGGGAACTGCCGGAACCCGCGCATCCATCCTTCGGGTAGGTCATGTCGACCAGCTTGAACTCACCCGGATAGAAGTTGGAGAATCCGGCGAGGATGGCCTCGTCTGTGGTCAATGCATCGACCTTGCCGCGGCGGAGCGCTTCGACACACGATGAGTACGAATCGAACTCCTGCAGCTGCACGTTGGGGAGCTGGTTCTTCACGTTCTGCGCGGACGTCGAGCCCGTGACCGAACACAGCTTCTTGCCCTTGTTCATGTCGGTGAGGGTTTCGATGTCGTCGTCGTCCTCGCGTACCAGCAGCGCCTGGTAGTTGATCAGATACGGGCCGGCAAACGCGACCTTCTTCGACCGCGCCGCGTTGATCGAGTAGGTGGCCGCGATCATGTCGACCTCACCGTTCGCGATGAGCGTCTCGCGCTGGGCGGACGGTGTTTCGCGCCACTTGATCTTCGGTTTGTCCCAGCCGTTCTTCTCGGCGATGTTGTCGACCACATATTTCGTCACCGCGACATCGAAGCCGCTGTACGTCTTGTTGGGATGCCGCAGACCGAGGCCGGGCTGATCGAACTTGATGCCCCCGATCACCGATCCGTTCTCGATCGACTCGAGCAGGTTGCGAGGTTCCGTATTGCCGCAGGCGGAAATCCCGACCGCGACGAGAATTGCCGCGAGAACCAGGCCGAGCATGGTGGTCAGCCGCCTGGGGCGCGGCGTCACTTCGGGACGCACCGGGTTCATCTGACTCATCAGTGGCCCAGGATCTTGCCGAGGAAGTCACGGGCCCGCTCGGACTTCGGCTGTGTGAAGAACGTCTCCGGGTCGTCGTCTTCGACGATGGCGCCGTCCGCCATGAAGATCACCCGGTCGGCAGCCTTGCGGGCAAAACCCATCTCGTGGGTGACCACGAGCATGGTCATGCCCTCTTTGGCCAGCGAGACCATCACATCGAGGACCTCGTTGACCATCTCGGGATCAAGCGCCGAGGTGGGCACATCGAACAGCATCACCTTGGGTTCCATCGCGAGCGATCGCGCGATTGCCACACGCTGCTGCTGGCCACCGGAGAGCTGCGCCGGGTACTTGTCTCTCTGGCTGGCGATACCGACGCGCTCGAGGAGTTCCATGCCGCGCTTCTCGGCGTCGGCCTTGCTCTTGCCGCGGACCTTGATCGGGGCAAGGGTGACGTTCTGGAGGATCGTCTTGTGGGCGAAGAGGTTGAACGACTGAAACACCATCCCGACGTCGGCACGCAGCGCCGCGAGTGCCTTGCCTTCGCTCGGCAGGATCTGTCCGTCGATCCAGATCTCGCCCTCGTCGATCGGCTCGAGGCGATTGATCGTCCGGCACAGAGTCGACTTGCCCGAGCCCGAGGGGCCGAGCACCACGACGACCTGTCCGGTGGGGACTTCGAGGTCGACATCCTTGAGCACGTGCAGATCACCGAAGTGTTTCTGCACCTTTTTCATACTGATCATCGTGTTCCCGCTGCCGGCCCGGGATGCCGTTCCCGACTGCCCTGCGTTCGAACCGTCCGAAGATGCTGTCATGAATATCGACCCTAGGGGTAAGGGGACCGCTCGGCAGCGAACCGCACCAATTGACTGTTCCGTGTTGCGGACGTCAAGGTGTGGAACAGGCAGGTAGTCGGTGTCATTTCGCCTGGTAGGCGATGGCAAGTACCCTGGGGCACGTGACAATCTCGTTGACAGAACCGCAGGCCTCAGACGGTACGACCGGCCAGATCTCCGCAGCCCGTTCGTATGAGGTCCGCACGTACGGCTGTCAGATGAACGTCCATGACTCGGAACGGATCTCCGGTTTGCTCGAGGAAGCCGGCTATGTCCCGTCCGACTCCGAGACCGAGCCCGACCTCGTTGTCTTCAACACCTGTGCGGTCCGCGAGAATGCCGACAACAAGCTCTACGGCAATCTCTCCCACCTGGCGCCGGTGAAGGCCGGTCGCCCGGGAATGCAGATCGCGGTCGGCGGTTGTCTGGCGCAGAAGGATCGCAGCACCGTGGTGCAGAAGGCCCCGTGGGTCGACGTCGTCTTCGGTACGCACAATCTCGGTTCGCTTCCCGTTCTCCTGGAACGGGCGCGGCACAATCAGTCCGCGCAGGTGGAGATCATCGACGCGCTGGAGGCATTTCCTTCGACGCTGCCCGCCAAGCGCGAATCGGCGTACTCGGGCTGGGTGTCGATCTCGGTGGGGTGCAACAACACCTGCACGTTCTGCATCGTTCCGGCGTTGCGGGGCAAAGAGGTCGACCGTCGTCCCGGTGACGTTCTTGCCGAAGTGCAGGCGCTCGTCGACGAAGGTGTCCTCGAGGTGACGCTGCTCGGCCAGAACGTCAATGCATATGGAATGTCGTTTGCCGACCC
This sequence comes from Williamsia faeni, assembly GCA_003202005.1. Taxonomy (GTDB): domain Bacteria; phylum Actinomycetota; class Actinomycetes; order Mycobacteriales; family Mycobacteriaceae; genus Williamsia; species Williamsia faeni. The sequence goes on from QJJF01000002.1 coordinate 242,462, forward strand.
AGAGCTGGGTCGAGACCGCGGTGCGTTCGCGTCGCTGTTGCGTGCGTGTGGCGAGATCGACGGCCTCGAGAGGGTCCGTTTCACATCCCCGCATCCGGCCGAGTTCACCGATGACGTGATCGAGGCGATGGAGCAGACCCCCAACATCTGCCCGCAGTTGCACATGCCGCTGCAGTCGGGTTCGGATCGAATCCTCAAGGCGATGCGGCGCAGCTACCGGAGCACAAAGTTCCTCGGGATCATCGATCGGGTCCGGGCCGCGATGCCGCACGCGGCGATCACCACCGACATCATCGTCGGATTCCCGGGCGAGACCGAAGAAGATTTCCAGGCCACCCTCGACGTCGTGGCCAAGGCCCGCTTTACCAGCGCATTCACATTCCAGTACTCACCGCGACCGGGTACCCCGGCGGCCGAGATGGTCGACCAGGTTCCGAAAGAGGTTGTGTCGCAGCGGTATATGCGCCTGACCGATCTGCAGGACCGGATCTGCCTGGAAGAGAACCAGAAGTTGATCGGGACACCGGTCGAGGTGCTGGTGACCGCAGACGGGCGTGAGGGTTCCGGCCGGATGACCGGTCGTGCTCGCGATGGCCGCCTGGTGCACTTCGAGACCAGCGACGCCGCGATCCGTCCCGGCGACCTGATCGACACCGACGTGACCGGCGCTGCGCCGCACTATCTGCTTGCCGACGCCGGAGTGCGGAACCACCGGCGGACCCGTGCGGGTGACGCGCACGCTGCCGGCACCACACCGCAGACCCCACCGATCGGGGTGGGTTTGGGTCTGCCGACCATCGGAAAACCAATGCAAGCGCCGGTTGAATCCGGTTGCGGTTCGGGATGTGAGATCTGATGTCCACCAAGCGGTCCGACGACGAGTTCGAACAGTTCGAAGGCGACCTGCGCAAAGCGGAGCGCAAGGTCGCGGGGGAGATCGATCCCGGTGCCCGGGCACTGGTGGTCGCGGCCGCAGTGTTGGTGGTGATGCTGTCGTTGGTGTTACCCCATACCGGCTCGGTCAGCGGTATCGATGTTCTGACATTCAATTCCGAGGCCGTCGCCGAGAATGTCACCATCACCTCGCGCATTTTCATCTGGCTTCAGGTGATCTTCGGTATCGGGTTCTCGACGCTGGCGCTGGTCACCCGGCGCTGGTTCTTCGCGTGGATCGCGTTGTGCGGATGCGCAGTCGGATGTGTCGCAGGGATGCTGGCGTGGTGGTCGCGCAACACACCCGGCGTGTCGGGCTTCGACCCGCCGAGCGGTATCGGTGCCGGACTCGTGGTGGGCTGGCTGGCGATGATCGTCCTCACCTTCCACTGGGCGCGCGTGGTGTGGGTGCGCACTTCGGTGCAGCTGTCGCTGGAGGCGCAGCGACGCGATGATGCGGCGAAGCAGGAAGCGAAGGCCGTTGCACTGCAACGCAAATCGGCCACCAAGCGTCCAAAGAAGAAAGACTGATCCCAACAAAAAGACCGGGCCGCGGCCCGGTCTTTTTTGTTTCTTGAACGTCAGTCGTTGATCGCGCCCTCGGCCGCGTTGGCCCACTCACGCCACTGCTCGGCCTGCTCGCGGAGTTTGCGGGCATCTTTGGCCTTGCCATTGGCCTCGGCCTTTGCGGCCTGATCCTCGAGCTGGGCAACCCGGTCCGCGAACTGCTGGGCACGGGCCTTCACAGCGGGGTCGGTGCGCTCCCATTGCGCGGACTCCGCATCGCGGATCCGCTTCTCGACGGCCTTGATCCGCGCCTCGAGGGTGTGCATCTGGTCGCGGGGTACCTTGCCGATCTCGTCCCACTGATCCCGGATGACCCGGAAGTCACGGCGGGCGGCATCGAGATCGCTGTCGGGGTCGATCGTTTTCTCGGCGCGGGTGAGGAGTTCGATCTTCGCCTTGGCGTTGTCCTCGAACTCCGCGTCGCGTTCGGACGTGGCGGCGTTGCGGGCGCCGAAGAAGACGTCCTGAGCGGCTTTGAACCGGGCCCACAGGGCATCGTCCTGATCGCGTGGTGCGCGGCCCGCGGCTTTCCACTGCGTGAGGAGATCGCGGAACTTCGCCGCGGTGTCCGCCCACTCCGTGGACGACGACAGCGCCTCGGCCTCGGTGATCAATTCTTCCTTGCGAGCCCGGGCACCGGCGCGTTCCCGGTCCATCTCGGCGAAATGGGCACCGCGGCGCCGGTTGAAGGTGTCACGTGCCTTGGAGTAGCGCTTCCACAGCAGATCGTCGGTCTTGCGATCGACGCCCTTGATGGTCTTCCACTCGTCGAGGATCTGGCGCATCCGGTCGCCGGCGACCTTCCACTGCGTGGATTCGGCCCCGATGGTCTCGGCTTCCGCGGCCAGTTCGTTCTTACGGGCCACGGCCTTGGCCCGGGATTCGTCCCGGTCGTGTTTGACCTTCTCGGCAGCACCTTCGGCCCAGTCGATGATGGCCTGCAAGCGCGTGGCCACGGCATCGACGTCGCCGATGACCGCGGCCGTCGGCAATGATTCGAGGAGTGCGACAGCGGCGGTTTTGGTCTTGCGTGGATCGCCGGTGCCGGCGTCGAGGCGTTCCTCGAGCAATTCGACTTCGACGACGAGATCGTCGAAGCGGCGTCCGAAGTGGGCGAGTCCCTCGGCGGCGGTGCCGGCCTGCCAGGAGGCGATCTGGTGCTCGCCGTCAGAGTTCTTCAGCCAGACCGCACCGTCTTCATCGATCCGCCCGAACTCGGACGGGTCGGAGGCAGGCCGACTTGGATCGACGGGTGCTGGATGGGGATGGGCGGGCGGATGATGGCCGGGACGCGGACCGGGCCGGGGCCCTGGCTTGGGTCCTGGTTTCGGGCTCGGGGTCGGATTCGAGGTTTCCGTGGCTGCCGGTTGCGGCGTGTGATCGGTCATGTCATTCCTTATCCCTGCCGCGCGACACGGCTGCCAGATGCATCAGATGCCGACGGTGATCCACCGTCACCGCCCACACTCATTGAAGCAGGTCACCGGGGCGGGTGTGGACAGTCGCCGACAAAAGAGTGTCGGATTCGCCTTCGAATCGGCACCGGCACTTCGTGGTGTGGGTGGTCGACTAGCGTTGCGCAGGTGTTGATCGCCGCCGCCTTTGTCCCGTCCGCACCCGCTCTGGTGCCCGAACTGTCCGGTCCTGCGGTTCCCGAGTTGTTGCCGGTACGTGCTGCGACGCTGCAGGTATGCGCTGATCTGGCGGATCGGTGCCGCACGTGGGTGATCGTCGGGGCGGGCGACCCGACGAGACCGATCGCCGCGCGGGGGAGCTTTGTCGGCTTCGGAGTGGACGTCCGGGTCGATCTGGTGCCCGGTGCAACCGGTGACGCCGACCCGGAGATGGACCTGTCGCTGCTGATCGGTGGATGGCTCGGCGCCCAGGTCGATCAGGACATCGCGCTGACCACCGAATTGGTGTTCGTGTCGAGTGGTCCGTCGGCCTGCAGCGATCAGGGACACGCGCTGTCCCGGAGCCTGGCAACCCGCGATGAGCCGATCGGATTGCTCGTGGTGGGCGACGGCGCCAACACCCTCGGTGCCAAAGCGCCCGGTGGATCGGCGGACGGCGCCGAGGAATTTCAGGACAGCATCGACAGGGCACTGGCATCAGGTGACCGGGGCACGCTCGCGGCCCTAGGGCAACCGGACTGTGAAAGTTTCGGTGCCGCCGGCCGTGGTCCGTGGCAGGTGGCCACGGCCGCGACGCAGGGTGCGGCCATCACCCCTGAATTGCGTTACGCCGGTGCGCCGTTCGGCGTCGGCTACACCGTGGCGCTGTGGGATCTCACATGGTGAACCCGATCGCCGTGATCGGGCCCACAGCGAGCGGTAAGTCGGATCTGGCACTCGACATCGCCGAGGCGCTCGGTGGCGACATCGTGAACATCGACGCGATGCAGCAATACGCGGGCATGGACATCGGAACCGCCAAGGTGCCGGTCGATGAGCGGCGCGGGATCGTGCACCATCAGATCGACGTCCTCGATGTCACCGAGACCGCAACGGTGGCGCGATATCAGCAGGCGGCGCGAGCCGACGTGGAGTCATTGCTCGCGCAGGGCCGCACACCGGTGGTGGTCGGTGGGTCGATGATGTACATCCAGGCCTTGCTCGACGACTGGAAATTCCCGGCCACCGATCCTGAGGTCCGCGGGCGCTACGAGGCCGACCTGGAACGTCTGGGTTCTCTCGCCCTGCACGACAGGCTGGGCGAGGTCGACCCCGAAGCCGCCCGGAACATCCTCGACACCGACGGCAGACGCATCGTGCGGGCGCTCGAAGTGGTGGAGTTGACGGGGCAACCGTTTGCCGCTTCTGCGCCGATAATCGGTGAACCACGTTGGGGCACAACCATAATCGCGCTCGATCGGGATACCGCAGAACTCGACAACCGGATCGCGTTGCGGACCGAACGAATGTTTTCGCAGGGATTCGTCGACGAGGTCCAGGCACTGTTGTCCCGGGGGCTCCGCGAGGGCGTCACCGCGGCGCGGGCGATCGGCTATTCACAGGTGATAGCCGCGCTGGACGGTGACCACGACATCGCGCAGGCGCAGGAACTCACCTTCATCGGCACCCGCCGGTACGTGCGCAGGCAACGGTCGTGGTTCCGGCGCGATCCACGGGTGCACTGGCTCGATGCCGCCACACCCGATCTGCTGGGGCAGGCGTTGCGGGCCGCGGGCGGGTGAGAACCGGGCAATCCGCCCTGGGCGCGTAGTCTTGAGCAAATGTTCGGGCGTGTTGATTTTGTGAAGGGGCACGGTACGGAGAACGACTTCGTGCTGTTGCCCGATGCCGGTGTGCAACTCGATCTGACGCCGGATTTTGTCTCGGCGCTCTGTGATCGCCACCGCGGGATCGGTGCCGACGGTGTCCTCCGTGTCGCCACCGCGGGTGCGCTCCTCGGCGCCGGAGTCCTCGAGGTTCTTCCGCCGGGCGTCGCCCATGACGACTGGTTCATGGACTACCGCAACGGCGACGGGTCGATCGCGGAGATGTGCGGTAACGGCGTGCGGGTGTTTGCCCACTATCTCGCCGCCCACGATCTGGTCACCGAACCGACCTTCACAGTCGGGTCGCGAGCGGGCGGACGTCGCGTGACAGTTCATCACCTGACGGAATCGTCGGCGGACGTGAGTGTGCTGATGGGCCGGGTACGGACCGGCGCGGAGAGCAAGGCGAGCATCGGCGATCAGACGTACTCAGGACTGTCGGTCAACGTCGGCAATCCCCATCTGGCCTGTGTTGTCGAGGGGCTGACCGTCGAGCAACTCGAAAGCATCGACCTCACCGCGCCGATCACCTTTGATCACACCGAATTCCCCGACGGCGTGAACATCGAACTGATGACACCGCTGGTCGAGTTGACCGACGCAGCACTGGTCGGCGAGGTGTCGATGCGGGTGCACGAGCGCGGTGTGGGGGAGACCCGCAGCTGCGGCACCGGAACCGTCGCGGCGGCCACCGCGGCCTTGCAGTCGGTCGGGCGCAGCACCGGCTCGGTCGTGGTCAACGTTCCCGGTGGAGCGGTCACCGTCACCGTCGGTGACGACGAGAACGAACTTCGCGGGCCCTCCGTCCTCGTCGGCGCGGGCATGCTCAACGCAGGGTGGCGCTAAAACCGTTATGCAGTGCACCTGTCCGGATGTCACGATGGTCACCTCATGACTGAACACTCATCCGACTCACATTCACCGACGACCGGCGAACTACAACTCGACGAACGCAGCTCGCTCAAGCGCGTTGCAGGTCTGTCCACCGAGCTCACCGACGTCACCGAGGTCGAATACCGTCAGCTCCGACTCGAACGGGTTGTTCTCGTCGGGGTCTGGATGCAGGGCAGCACCACCGCCCAGGCCGAGTCGAGTCTCGCCGAACTGAAGGCATTGGCCGAGACCGCCGGATCCGAGGTACTCGAAGGACTCTTTCAGCGTCGTGACAAACCTGATCCTGCCACCTATATCGGTTCGGGCAAAGCCCACGAACTCCGTGAGGTCGTCGTGGCCACCGGCGCCGACACCGTCATCTGCGACGGTGAACTGACACCCGCACAGCTCACCGCATTGGAGAAGGTGGTGAAGGTCAAGGTCATCGACCGCACCGCGCTGATCCTCGACATCTTCGCCCAGCACGCCACATCGCGCGAAGGCAAAGCCCAGGTGGCGCTGGCCCAGATGGAATACATGTTGCCGCGTCTGCGTGGCTGGGGTGAATCGATGTCCCGCCAGGCCGGTGGCCGTGCCGGCAGCAACGGCGGTGTGGGCCTGCGTGGACCCGGTGAGACGAAGATCGAGACGGACCGCCGCCGGATCCGCGAGCGGACGGCGAAGTTGCGCCGGGAGATCCGCGAGATGAAGACGTCGCGAAACACCAAGCGCACCAAGCGGAAACAAGCTGCACTCGCCTCGGTCACGATCGTCGGGTACACCAACGCGGGCAAGTCCAGTCTGATCAACGCGATGACCGGATCGGGCGTCCTGGTACAGAACGCGCTGTTCGCCACCCTGGATCCGACCACCCGGCGGATGTCCCTCGACGACGGTCGCGAAATCGTGGTCACCGACACCGTCGGATTCGTCCGGCATCTGCCGACCCAGCTGGTGGAGGCGTTCCGCTCGACCCTCGAAGAGGTCGCGGACGCAGACCTGTTGCTGCACATCGTCGATGGTTCGGATCCGATTCCCACCGGACAGATCAGCGCAGTACGCAAGGTCATCGAAGAGGTGATCCACGACGAGAAGGCGTCCACACCGCCGGAGCTGCTGGTGGTGAACAAGATCGACGTCGCCGACCCGACTGTGCTGACTCAGTTGAGGAGCCTGTTCCCCAAGGCGGTCTTCATCTCGGCCGCCACGGGCGAAGGTATCCCGGAACTTCTCGAGCGGGTTCGTGAGTCGGTGTCGCGGCACGATGTCCACGTCAGTGTCCGGGTGCCGTATTCCCGCGGTGATCTGGTCTCACGCATCCATGCCGAAGGCGATGTGTCGAGCGAGAAGCATGGTGCCGACGGCACCGAGATCGTCGCCAGCGTTCCCTCGGCACTGGCCAATGCGCTGGCCGAGTTCGCAGCGCCCCATCTGTTCTGAATCCGGGCTTGGACAGGTCGTCTTGCCCTGACTGAGCGCTCCCTGGGCTGAATGTAGAATCCAGTTACAGTTGCTGGCAACCTCGTTTGGACACCCTCGTTATGGAGACTTTGATGGAACGCACGATTTTCGAGCCTGAACACCTCCTCTACCGCGATTCGTACCGCAGCTTCCTCGAGCAGCATGTGGCGCCGCACCACGCCCGCTGGGAAGAGCAGAACATCGTCGATCGCGACGTGTGGATCGAAGCCGGTAAGAACGGCTTCCTGGCCGTTGACGCGCCCGAGGAGTTCGGTGGCGGCGGAGTCGACGACTTCCGCTATCAGTGCATCGTCTCCGAGGAATCCGCACGCGGTGGGTTCAGCGGCCTGGGATTCACCCTGCACAACGATGTCATCGCGCCGTACCTGCTGGAGTTGACCAACGACGAGCAGAAGGCGCGCTGGCTCCCGGGATTCACCTCCGGTGAGCTCATCACCGCCATCGCCATGACCGAGCCCGGAACCGGCTCGGACCTGCAGGGCATCAAGACGACCGCCAAGAAGGACGGCGATCACTGGGTGCTCAACGGATCGAAGACCTTCATCACCAACGGCATCAACGCCGACCTGGTGATCGTGGTCGCACGCACCGATCCCGAGGCCGGCGCCAAGGGATTCTCCCTGCTGGTCGTCGAGCGCGGCATGCCCGGCTTCGAGCGCGGCCGCAACCTCGACAAGGTCGGCATGAAGGCGCAGGACACCGCCGAACTGAGCTTCGACAACGTCCGCGTCCCCGCCGAGAACCTGCTCGGCGAAGAGGGACTCGGCTTCATCTACCTGATGCAGAACCTGCCGCGCGAGCGCCTGTCGATCGCCGTGGTCGCTGCTGCCTCCATGGAGAAGGTGCTGGAGACCACCGTTCAATATTCCAAGGACCGCAAGGCTTTCGGGCGTTCGATCGGCAACTTCCAGAACACCCGCTTCCTGCTGGCCGAGCTGGCCACGTCCACCACGACCACGCGCGTGTTCGTCGACCACTGCATCGGGCTGCTGAACGAGAAGAAGTTGACCGTCCCGGATGCCGCGATGGCCAAGTACTACGCCACCGAGAACCAGGTCCACCTGATCGACCGCTGCCTGCAGCTGCACGGCGGCTACGGCTATATGCGTGAATACTCCGTCGCGAAGGCGTTCCTGGACTCACGCGTGCAGACCATCTACGGCGGCACCACCGAGATCATGAAGGAAGTCATCGGCCGCAGCCTCGGGGTCTGATCACTCAAACATCAACGCGCCGAACGGCAGAAGGCGGGTGCACCGGATCTCCGGTGCACCCGCCTTCTGCATGTGTGTCTCTAGAGTCGCCGCATCACTGTCACGACTTTGCCCAGGATGACCGCATCGTTGCCGGGGATGGGATCGAATACCGGGTTGTGCGGCATCAGCCACACGGCGTCTTTGGTGCGCTTGAACGTCTTGACGGTGGCCTCGCCGTCGATCATCGCGGCAACGATGTCTCCGTTGTCGGCGACATTCTGCTGGCGTACGACCACCCAGTCACCGTCGCAGATCGCGGCGTCGATCATCGATTCGCCGACCACCCTGAGCAGGAAGAGCGAGCCCTCGCCGACGAGCTCCTTCGGGAGCGGGAAGACATCTTCGACGGCCTGTTCGGCGAGGATGGGGCCACCGGCCGCGATCCGGCCGAGTACCGGGACAAATGTCGGCGTCGGAAGTGATTCGTCGGGTGCCTGCACCTGACCGGCAGCCGTGGCCGGGTTGAGGTCGGTGTCCTGGATGTTGACCGCGCGGGGACGGTTGTTCTCGCGCTGCAGGAAGCCTTTGCGTTCGAGTGTGCGGAGCTGGTGGGCGACCGACGACGTCGAGGTCAGGCCGACGGCGTCACCGATCTCCCGGATGCTCGGCGGGTAGCCGCGCTCGCGGACCGAGGCGCGGATGACCTCGAGTACGGCTTTCTGCCGCGCGGTCAGAGAGCCTTCTGCCAGCGGTCCGGTGGCGACCACGGTGGTGGCGGCTCCGTCCGACGGCGTCGGGGGCTGGGTTGTATCGGCCATCAGGTCCTCCAGTTCGTGCGGTATCGGGCGGGGTCCATGTGGACAAAGGTAGTGCAAATCATCACAAGTCTCAAACATTTGTTCGATCAGGCGTGGCGCTTGTCGGAACCCCGTGATACAAATCGAACACTCTTTCAATCGAACGAGTGATCGAATACACCATCGATCCGATGATCCGAGGACTGAACCCATGACTGCAGCCACCACCATCATCCGGCCGGCCACAGCTCGGCCCGTTCACCACGCCGAGAGCGCTACCGTTCCGCGTACCAAGCGGCCCTTGCGGCCCGCGGACACCGCCCGTCCGGCCGATCGCCGGCTGCCTGCTCAGCGCCGCGTGGCCGTCTCCTGCGCCGAATCGCGCAACACCGAACAACGAATGCCGACCGCTCGCGAGAAGGTCTTCGCCCGTCGGCGCGCCTGGGCGGCCGGCGCCGTCGCGGGAATCGGTCTGATGCTGATCGTTGCATTCATGACCTTCTTCGGCGGGGTGATGGAGCAGTCTGCTGATCCGGGGCGCGTCGGCACCCAGGTCGTCCGGGTTCAGTCGGGGGAGTCGTTGGGGGCCATCGCTTCCCGGATCGCACCCGAGATGCCGGCCGAAGCCGTCGTGGCAAAGATCATGGAGCTCAACGCGATGAGCAACTCGGCATTGTCGGTGGGGCAGGCGCTGGTCACGCCGGTCTACGTCAGGTAGATGATGCAGGGGCCCACAGCCCGGGCGGTATCCTCGGAACCACAGCGTCTGGTCACTCCGCCCAGGCCGTCGACCGTCGAGGAATCGTGCATGCATTGCCCGTTTTGCAAGAACGAGGACACCCGCGTAGTCGATTCGCGGGTGGCGGACGAGGGACAGGCGATCCGTCGTCGCCGTGCCTGTTCGGAGTGCGGACGCCGTTTCACCACGGTGGAGACCGCGGTGCTCTCGGTGGTCAAACGGACCGGCGTCACTGAACCTTTCAGCCGCGAGAAGGTCATGCGCGGCGTCCGCCGGGCCTGCCAGGGCCGAGCTGTCGACGATGACAAGTTGCAGCATCTTGCGCAGCAGGTCGAGGAAGCCGTCAGGGCTTCGGGTTCGGCCGAAGTTCCGGCCAACGAGGTCGGTCTTGCGATTCTCGGTCCGCTCCGCGATCTCGACGAGGTCGCGTACCTTCGCTTCGCCTCCGTTTACCGCTCATTCGACTCGGTGGACGACTTCCAGAAAGAAATCGACGATCTGCGGTCCGGCAAGTCCGAATCCTGACTTCGGCACGTCACTGTCCTGACGTGGCGACACCGCTGGTCAGCGCAGGTCGCGAATTGCCTTGATGGCGCGCTTCTCCGAGATCGGGTACGCGGTTCGCAGCTGTTGAGCGAACAGCCCGACCCGCAGCTCCTCGACGATCCAGCCGGCGGTCTCGCTGACCGCATCCTGACGTTCCGACGGCATCATCCGTAGGTGACTGGTCCAGGCCGCGACGACCCGGTCGACGGTGGCCATCGACGCGGCATCCCTCGCTGCCGACGCCGGCAACTGATCGAGTCGCGCCAGCGCGGCATCGAGGTAGCGGGGAATCTCCGTCAGATGCTCGCCGCCGGTGGCGGAGATGAATCCGTCGAAAACCAATTCGCCGAGTTGGTCGCGTACATCGTCGGCAGCGTCGGCGACCGTCGTCGCCTCGATCGCGGTCCGCAGCGGGGCCACCCGGGCCAGAACCGCCGCGGCCTGACGCAACTTGGTGGTCGCCCGGCCGGTGACCTGACCCGCGACATGGGTGCGCAGCGCCGCGTAATCGGCTGCCGACCACACAGTGGGCTGTGCCGGAACAAGATCGATGACCGCAGCGCGGACGCAATCGGCGAGCAACGCGGCCGCGGTGGGATATGGGCTCTGGCTCAGCGCCAACCGGTCGGAGGTGCCCAGCGCGGAGGTCGCATTCGGCCGCAAGGCAGGCACATCGTTGATCAGTAGACCGATCAACGCGTTGTACATCTGGATACGTTGTTCGGCCTCGGTGGACATCGGGGCAACGGTGAAGCCACCACCCCGGGCCACCAACGCCGGATAGCTCGTGATCTCTTGCCCGGCAACGGTGCTCCGGATGGACCGGGTGATCGTGCCGAAGGTTTCGGCGGTCCAGGTCTTGGCCACCGGGGTGGCCGCCGGGGCCGCTTCCTTCTCGAGGGCGGCGCGCGCCTTGTTGCCGAGGCGTTCCTGGAGTTCGGCCAGAGACTTGGAGCGGCCGAGCTCGTCGCCATTCGCGGCGACGGCGATGAACGTCATCCGCAGGTGGTCTGCGAGCGCGGTCGCCCTCAGATCGGCGGCCGCGATGGACACACCGGTGATCCGCGTGAGTTCGGCGGCCACACTCGCAGTCAGCGGGCGTGCACGTGGGGTCACCGCGTCGAGCACCTGCGCTGCCAGATCGGGTGCCGGACCGACTTGGCGTCGAAGGGTTTTGGGCAAAGTGCGGATCAGCTCGGTGACCAGTTCGGTCCGCATCCCCGGGACCAGCCAGTCGAAGCCGGAGGGGCGGGCCCGGACCAGCAACGACAACGGGATCAGCACGCTCACACCGTCATCGGGGGTACCGGGTTCGAATCGGTATCGCAGGGCGTATGTGGTGTCGGCCTGGCGCCAGGCATCCGGGAATCCGGCGGGATCGGTGGCACCGCCACCGGCCACGACATCGGCCGGATTCAGGTCGAGGAGTGTCGGGTCCTTCTTCCTGGCGACCTTCCACCAGGTATCGAAATGCCGACCGGAGACCACCTCGGTGCCGACGAGGCGGTCGTAGTGCGCGAACAGTACGTCATCATCGACCACCACGTCGGTGCGCCGGACCCGATGGACCGATTCTTCGGCATCGTCGAGGAGGGCCCGGTTGCGATGGAAGAACGGATGTTGGGTGCGCCAGTCGCCCTCGACCAGGGCACTGCGGATGAACAACTCCCGGGCGACCTCGGGGTCGATCGAGCCGTAGTTGACACGGCGTTGCGTGACCAGGGGCACGCCGTAGAGCGTGACCCGTTCGTAGGCCATCGCCGCGGAATGCTTACCTGACCAGTGTGGTTCGCTGTATTGGCGTTTGACGAGGTCGCCGGCCAGTCGCTCGGCCCACTCGGGTTCGATCCGGGCGGTGGTCCGGGCCCACAGCCGTGAGGTTTCCACGATCTCGGCCGCCATCACAAACCGGGGCGGTTTGTTCGACATGTGGGACCCGGGGAAGATCATGAACTTGGTCCCGCGCGCTCCGAGGAACTCTTTGGATTCCCCCTCGCGGACCCCGATCTGGCTCAGCAGCCCCGACAACACCGACTGATGGATGGCTGCTGCCATCCCGGATTCCGGTTCGGGGATCTCGAATGTCGCCGGTACGGCCATGCCGAGATCCCGGACGATCCGGACCAGCTGTGAATGCAGATCACGCCATTCCCGGATCCGGAGTCCGTGCAGGAACTCGCGGCTGCAGCGCTTGCGGAATTGGCTGGAGGACAGCTCTTTTCGTAATTCCTCGAGATATGCCCACAGATTGAGGAGCGTGAGGAACTCAGAGCCGGCGGCAGCGAAGCGGCGATGTGATTCATCGGCGGCCTGCCGGTGGTCCGCCGGGCGTTCCCGGACATCGGGCAGCGACAGCGCTGCGGTCAGGACCAGCATCGGGCCGAGCGCACCCTGCGTGTCGGCCTCGACAAGCATGCGGGCCAACCGCGGATCGACGGGGATCTTCGCCAGCGACCGGCCGATCGGGGTCAACCGCCGCACCGGGTTGTCGGGGGTGGCCGGGGCCAGAGCGCCGAGTTCGTCGAGGAGCTGTTGGCCGTCGCGGATGGCCTTGGGATCCGGTGGCTGCACAAACGGGAAGCGTCCGACGTCACCGAGTTCGAGCGACGTCATGTTGAGGATGACGGCGGCCAGATTGGTGCGCAGGATTTCCGGTTCGGTGTATTCGGGCCGGGCATCGAAATCGTCTTCGCTGTACAGGCGGATGCAGACGCCCGCGGCGACACGGCCACATCGGCCGGCACGCTGACGGGCACTGGCCTGGGAGATCGGCTCGATCGGTAGCCGCTGAACTTTGGTGCGGGTCGAATAGCGCGAGATGCGGGCGGTACCGGCATCGATCACGTAGTGGATGCCCGGAACGGTCAGTGAGGTCTCGGCAACGTTGGTGGACAACACGATTCGTCTGCCCTTGTGCGAGGCGAACACCCGGTGCTGATCGGCCGCGGACAGCCGGGCGAACAACGGGATCACCTCGACGCCGCGTGCCTCGAGATGTTTCAGAGATGCGGCGGTGTCATTGATCTCGCGTTCTGTGGGCAAGAACACGAGGATGTCGCCGGGGCCTTCGGCGAAGAGTTCGTCGACCGCCTCACCGATGGCCTGCAACTGATCGAGGTCGGCTTCGTCCTCGTCCTCGACAACGAGTGGCCGATAACGGATCTCGACGGGGTACGTGCGCCCGGACACCTCGATGACGGGGACCGGGCGGTCCTCGGTGGCGAAGTGATCGGCGAAACGTCCGGGCTCGATCGTGGCCGAGGTGATGATCACCTTGAGGTCGGGACGCCGGGGGAGCAGCTGTTTGAGATATCCGAGGATGAAGTCGATGTTCAGGCTTCGCTCGTGGGCCTCGTCGATGATCAGCGTGTCGTAATCGCGCAGGAGGCGATCCTGCGAGAGTTCCCGCAGCAGGATGCCGTCGGTCATCACCTTGACCAGGGTGTCGCGGGAGGCCTTGTCGGTGAACCGGACCGAGTACCCGACAACACCGCCGAGTTCGGTGCCGGTTTCTTCGGCGATCCGCTCGGCGACCGATCTGGCAGCGAGCCGTCGTGGTTGCGTGTGGCCGATCTTGCCGGCGACACCGCGGCCGAGCTCCAGGCAGATCTTCGGCAGCTGGGTGGTCTTGCCGGAGCCGGTCTCACCGGCGACGACAACCACCTGATGGGCCTCGATCGCCGCGGCGATCTCCGCGCGGGCCGCCGAAACCGGCAGTTCCGGCGGATAGCGCAGGTCCGGGACCAGCGCGCGACGCCGTTCGAGTTCCTCCGGGCCGGGGCCGGCAGAGGCGCGGGATCCCGATCGCGGCGAAGGAGGTCTGCCGGACGATTTACGTCCGCGGCGTCGGCGCTGCCCGGATGTGGGGGGCTGCCCTGATGCGGCGGGTTGGCTGGGCTGATCGGGCGCGGTCGACATATCGTCCCCAATGGTAGTCGCCGGTGCCCTGACATCGTGCCGCCACCTGCCAGGCATGATGTACCCCATGACTGCTTCTTCTTCTGCCGGTCTCTGGCACGGTTTTGCCGACATGGGCGCGGTGCGCGCCTCGGGACCGTTTGTTGTTGCCAAGGGCGAGGGCGCCTATATCTGGGACGCCGCCGGAAACAAGTACATCGATTCCACGGCCGGTCTGTGGTTCACCAACGTCGGACACGGCCGGACCGCGATCGCGGACGCCGTTGCCCGCCAGCTGAGTACGTTGGCGCATTACTCGGGGTTCGGCGACATCACCTCGGATGTGACGGCCGCACTCGCCGATCGTCTGGCCGCCATCGCCCCCATCCCGGGCAGCAAGGTGTTCTTCACCTCGGGTGGCAGCGACTCGGTCGATTCGGCGGTGAAGCTCGCGCGCCGGTACTGGCATGAGATGGGCAAGCCGGACAAGAAGATCGTTGTCGGTCGCACCAAGGCGTACCACGGCATGCACGTGGGCGGCACCGCGCTGTCGGGTCTGCCGCTGAACCGCGAGAACCACGGCGAGCTCATGCCCGACGCCGCAACCGTCGAATGGGATGACGCGAAGAGCCTGCTCGGTCTCATCGAACGGATCGGCGCCGACAACATCGCCGCGTTCTTCGTCGAGCCGATCATCGGTGCCGGTGGCATCTACCTGCCGCCGGACGGCTACCTGGCCGAGGTCCGGCAGATCTGCCGTGACCACGATGTCCTGTTCGTCGTCGACGAGGTCGTCACCGGATTCGGCCGGATCGGCGGATCCTGGTTCGCCTCAAGTCGTTTCGGGCTCGAGCCCGACATGATCACCACCGCCAAGGGATTGACGTCGGGATACGTCCCGATGGGTGCGGTGTTCATCGCACCGAAGATCGCCGAACCGTTCTACGCCGGTGGTGTGTGGTGGCGCCACGGCTACACCTACGGCGGCCACGCCGGTGCCGCGGCCGCGGCGATGGCGAACCTCGACATCATCGAGTCCGAGGGACTGCTCGAAGAGGCCGCGCGGCTCGAATCCGATCTGCACGTGGTGCTCGCTCCGCTGGCCGATCTGCCTGCGGTGAGCGAGATCCGGAGCGGACTCGGTGCGGTTGCCGCTGTCCAGCTGGCGGATCCGTCGACGGCCCCCGCGGTCATCGGCGCGCTGCGTAAGCACGGAGTGAGTGGTCGCGCGGCCGGTCAGGGTGCACTGCAGATCTCGCCGGCGTTCGTGATGACCAGTGCCCAGGTCAGCGACATGGCGCAGCGCATCGGCGATGCGCTGGCGTAGCCCACAGAAGCCAAAAGAGCAGGGACCCGGTCGGGGTCCCTGCTCTTTTGATATGGCAGTACCTGTGGCAGCGGGTTTTCCGCTATCCGACAAGAACCTCGGCAGTGCTGAGTGCGGCAGCAACGCCGGCGATGATCGAGGCGACCTTCAGCGATTCGAGAATCGCCTCACGCTCGACACCGTCTTCGCGCAGGGTGTTCTCGTGGGCGGCGACGCAGTGGCCGCAACCGTTGATCGATGACACCGCGAACGACCACAACTCGAAGTTGGCCTTGTCGACGCCGGGGTTGCCGATGATGTTCATCCGCAGTCCGGGCCGCAGGTCGTCGTACTTGCCGTCCAGGAATCCGCGGCCACGGTAGAACACATTGTTCATCCCCATGATCGACGC
Source organism: Williamsia faeni (assembly GCA_003202005.1). Taxonomy (GTDB): domain Bacteria; phylum Actinomycetota; class Actinomycetes; order Mycobacteriales; family Mycobacteriaceae; genus Williamsia; species Williamsia faeni. Next base: position 258,490 of record QJJF01000002.1, read on the forward strand.
GGCGCCGAGCGCAGCGTTGTACGCCTCCGCGGACAGGTTGTCGGCGGCTTCGTCGGCGATCTCCCGCAGGACGGTCGCGTTCTTGGTGGCTGCGGCGGTGGACAGCAATGTGCCCCACAGTTGTTCGTCCTTGAGGACGGTGGTACGTGCGATGGAACCCAGGTTGAGCTTGAGGTCCTTCGCATACTCCGGAAGGATTTCCTTCAGGTTGTCGATGCTCATCGGTGCCTTTCGTTCTTCGAGCAGACGATCAGACGCTGGCGGTCAGGAGCTCGCCCGCGTTGATGGTGGGATCGCCCTTCTTCCAGTTGCAGGCGCACAGTTCGTCGGACTGCAGGGCGTCGAGAACGCGGAGGACCTCGTCGACGTTGCGGCCGACCGAACCTGCGGTGACAGAGACGAACTGGACCTCGTTGTTCGGGTCGACGATGAAGGTGGCGCGATCGGCGACACCGTCGGCGTTGAGAACGCCGGTGGCCTCGGCCAGTTCCCGCTTCAGATCCGAAAGGATCGGGAACGGAAGGGTCTTCAGGTCGTCGTGCTGTGCGCGCCACTGGAAGTGCACGAACTCGTTGTCGACGGACGCACCCAGGACCTGGGCGTCACGATCGGCGAACTCGTCGTTGAGCTTGCCGAAGGCGGCGATCTCGGTGGGGCACACGAAGGTGAAGTCCTTGGGCCAGAAGAACACGATCCGCCACTTGCCGGCGTAGTCGTCCGAGGTGACGTTTGTGAAGTAGTCGTCGGGCTGCGTGGCGTTGACCTTCGAGAGGTCTCCGCCGATGACGGCCGTCAGGTTGTAAGCGGGGAATTGGTCACCAATGGTCAGCAATGGCATGTATGCACTCCTCATGTCTGTTTAAAGCAACTTCGTTAATACTGCCCTGGATCCACTGAAAATGAAACGTGATGAGTAGCACTATAGTGATAGGTATGACCGATCAAACTTATCAACCGACGATCGCCGGACTGAAGGCGTTTGCCGCTATCGCAGATAAACGCCATTTTGGTTCTGCCGCAGAGAGTTTAGGAGTGAGTCAGCCGTCGCTGTCGCAGGCCCTGGCATCACTTGAAACCGGGCTGGGTTTAAAGCTCGTCGAGCGTTCGACTCGGCGTGTCTTCTTGACGAGTGAGGGAGATGCGTTACTGCCGCGTGCCACCGCGGCGATCGAGGCGGTCGACATGTTCACCGCCGCCGCCGGCGGCGTTTCGCGGCCGCTGTCCGGCACCCTCCGACTGGGCCTGATTCCGACGGTGGCGCCGTACGTGCTGCCGGGAATCCTTCGAAATCTGGCTACCGAGCTCCCGGATCTGACCCTGCGGGTTGTCGAGGATCAGACGAATCGATTGCTGGATGCCTTGCGCCGCAACTCAATCGACGCGGCGATGATGGCACTGCCGGCGGACGCCACCGGCATGATCGAGGTGCCGATGTACGACGAGGACTTCGTTCTGGCGCTGCCTCCCGGCCACGCCCTGGCCGGCCGGAGCCGGGTGGATCCGGCCGCGTTGGCGGATTTGCCGCTACTGCTGCTCGACGAGGGTCACTGCTTGCGCGATCAGGCCTTGGAGGTGTGCCGCCTCGCCGGTGTACGCCCCGACGTCGGGCCCACCCGGGCCGCGTCGCTGGCCACCGCGGTCCAGTGCGTCGAGGGTGGGCTGGGCGTCACGCTCATCCCGCAGACCGCAGTGCAAACCGAAACCGCGCGTGGTGCACTGGCGATCGCGAGCTTTGCCCGGCCGCGGCCGGGACGTCGGATCGGGTTGGTGATGCGGGCGACCAGCGGCCGGGAGGACGAGTATCGCCAACTCGCTCACGTGATCACGGCCGCCATCGTCGGTGTGGGCAACGGTGCCGCGAGGCCGGCCTGAGGGGTCAGCCGGGAATGATCTCCATGGCCAGGAGTTCGGGTTCGTCGTCGGCGGTCTGCGGCATCGAGAAGCGTGCTTCCAGAGACCATCCGTGGTCGCCGTCGGGATCGTCGAGGACCTGCCGGGCGAGCCATTCGCCGTCGACCTCGGTGAGGCTGAACAGCGCCGGCCCGCGGGCTTCGGGTCCGGCTTGCACCGGGCCGTACTCGTCGACGAAATCGGCCATCTCGTCGGCCCAGTCCAGATCCGGCCAGATCGTCTGCAGTCCGTACCAATCGCGGCGCGACAGCAGGTTCACGTAGCGGAACATGGTGTTGCGCAGGTGGACCCGGGTGGCCCGCAGGTTGACCGGACGGCCGCCGGTCGGTGGAGCGAGGTCCGCCGGACCGGTGGGATCGGCATCTGGATGGGTGAGCTGTTCCCATTCATCGAGCAGGCTCGAGTCGACGCGACGGACCAGGTCACCGATCCACTCGACCACATCGTCGATCTCGTCGGTCCGCGCGGCATTCGGAATGCTCTGGCGCAGTGTCCGGTAACAGTCGGTGAGGTACCGCAGCACCACACCTTCGCTGCGGGCGAGTGAGTACCGGGAGATCAGATCGCTCCAGTCCATCCCCTCCTCGATCATCTGGCGCAGCACCGCCTTGGGACGCGGGGGTGTGTCGATCACCCACGGATGCCCGCGCCGGTACATGTCGAACGCCTCGAAGATGAACTCGCGCATGGGGCGTGGCCAGGTGACCTCGGAGAGCAATTCCATGCGCTCCTCGTACTCGATGCCATCAGCTTTCATCCGGGCGATGGCTTCATCACGAGCGGCCTTTTGCTGGCCCATGAGGACCGGTCGCGGATCATCGAGGGTTGATTCGACGATGGAGATCAGATCCAGCGCGTAGGTCGGCGACTCGGGGTCGAGCAGTTCGAACGCGGCAAGGGCGAAGGGGGACAGCGGATTGTTGAGCGCGAAGTTGATCGGCAGGTCGACGGCGAGGACCGCCCGCCGGCCGTACTCGTCGGGTTCGTCGAGACGCTCGACGACTCCGCTGTTCACCAGCGCCCGATACAGCTTCAGGGCCCGCAGGATGTGGCCGCGCTGGCGGGCACGGGTCTCGTGGTTGTCTTCGAGGAGATGTCGCATCGAGGTGAAGCAATTGCCGGGCCGTGCAATGACTTCGAGCAGCATCGACGTCGTGACCGCAAATCGGGACCGAAGCGGCTCCGGCGGCGCGACGATGAGTTTGTCGAATGTGGCCTCGCCCCACGACACAAAGCCCTCGGGGGCCTTCTTGCGCTGGATCTTCTTGAGTTTCTTGGGATCATCGCCGGCCTTGGCGACCAGGCGGGCGTTCTCGACGTCGTGGTCCGGCGCCTCTGCGACGACAAATCCGCGGGTGTCGAACCCGGCGCGGCCGGCGCGTCCGGCGATCTGATGGAACTCTCGCGCCCGCAGATGGCGCTGGCGGACACCGTCGAACTTCGTGAGTCCGGTGAACAGCACGGTCCTGATGGGGACGTTGATCCCGACGCCGAGCGTGTCGGTTCCGCAGACCACACGCAGGAGTCCTTGTTGCGCAAGGCGTTCGACGAGCCGTCGGTAGCGCGGCAACATGCCGGCATGGTGGATTCCGATTCCGGCCCGCACCGTCTTGGAGAGGGTCTTGCCGAATCCGGTGCTGAACCGGAAATCGCCGATCTCCTCGGCGATGGCGTCGCGTTCGGCGCGGCTGCAGATGTTGGCGGACAGCAGTGCCTGGGCGCGTTCCATCGCGGAGAGCTGGGTGAAGTGCACGACGTACACCGGCGCCCGGTCCTTGGCGATCAGATGCTCGATCGTTTCGTGCACCGGCTTCGTCGAATACGAGAAATCAAGGGGGACAGGGCGAGTGGTGCCGGTGATCGCGGCGGTGTCGCGGCCGGTCCGGCGGCGCAGGTCGTCGACGAAAAAACTGACATCGCCCAGGGTCGCCGACATCAGGACGAACTGGCAGCCCGTCAGTTCGATCAGCGGAACCTGCCAGGCCCATCCACGATCGGGCTCCGCGTAGTAGTGGAACTCGTCCATGACGATCACGCCGATCGGCGAATCCGGACCTTCGCGGAGCGCGATGTTGGCCACCACCTCGGCGGTGGCGCAGATGATGGGTGCGGTCGGGTTGACCGACGCATCGCCGGTGAGCATACCGACGTTCTCCGCGCCGAACTGCGAACACAGGTCGAAGAACTTCTCGCTCACCAGCGCCTTGATCGGTGCCGTGTAGAAGGCCCGTTTGCCCTGTGCCGCCGCGAAATAGAGCGCACCGCTGGCCACGAGGGACTTACCGGAGCCGGTGGGTGTGGACAGGATGACGTTCGCCCCACCGGCGAGTTCGATCAGCGCTTCATCTTGATGCGGGTACAGCTCGATACCCCGGTCGGACCACCACGCCGTGAAATCGGCATACAGCTCATCGACGTCGGGCTCGCGGTGGTCCGGGAAAGAGAGTGGGGTGGTCACTGACCGGCGTCGTCCCCGGGCTCGTCGCGATCCGTTTCGGTGTCGGCCGGCTGCTGATCGCCGCCACCGTTGAGGTGATCGGCCAAGAAGCGTTCGAGTTCGGCGCCCAGTTCGTCGCCGGTGGGCAGATCTCCCTCGGCAGCGAGCAGCGAGGCCTTTTCCCGCTGAGCCTGCGTGAAGGAGTCGTACTGGGTTTCCAGTGCGGTCACGACCGACTCGACTTCGTGGTTGCCGGAGATCTCTTTGTCGACCTGGTGGCGAACCTTGTCGGCCGCGTTGGCCAGGGCCGCCATCGGCAGGTCGAGTCCGGTGACCTCACCGAGGCATTCGATCAGCTTGTGTGACGCGGCCGGATATTCGGCCTGGGCCAGATAGTGCGGCACATGGACCGACAAACCGGCTGTCGACATCCCGTGCTCACCGAGGCGCAACTCGAGCAGCATCGATGCGCTGGCCGGGATCTTGAGTTCGGAACCCCAGCGGGGCAGCGATTCGATCAGCTCTTTGTTGTTGCCGTGAGCGGTGATCGTCGACGGGCGGGTGTGGGGAATACCCATCGGGATCGCGTTGAGGCCGATGACCGACGACACGCCGAATTGATCGGCCAAACCGGTGACCGCCGCCACAAAACGTTCCCACCGAAGATCGGGCTCCGAACCGGCCAACAGCAGGAAGGGCTTGCCGCCGTTGTCGCGGATGGCGTGCAGGGTCAGCTCGTGCATCGCGACCCCGGTGAACTGCTCCCCGGAGAAGGTCATTATCGGGCGTCGCGAGCGGTAGTCGATCAGCTCGTCGGTCGAGAACGTGGCGATCAGTTCTGAGTCGAGGCTCTGTCGCAGGTGATCGGCGGCCAGCTTGATGGCATGGCCGGCGTCGGCGAAGCCTTCGAGCGCGTGGATCAACACCGGACCCTCGCCCTCGTCACCAGCCAGCTGTGGTGCCGGGAACTCGAGTTCATAGAGCGTGGACTTGTCGTCCATGGCGAACCTCCTTGCTGCCTGGTCGTACGGTCGTGTTCATCCATTGTCCCCCATGATCACCGCCAGTCCCAATCCTTGTGCCGGGCACGGCATTGGTTCTCGATCCGGGGAGACTCCCATCTGCACAACAGAAGTAGTCCGGATGCGATTCCCTCGCGCCGGTTCGCCCTCGGCGAACGGCGACGGATGCACACATGGCGATCTGGACATCGAATAGGGTGATAGCGGTTCGGGACCGGAAATCGGCAGGGGAAAAACCTTGGCCGACGGGTCTCGACCGGCAGGTCCTGACCGAACATTCAGTGCGGCGAAAGGTTGTCATGGCAGAGCAGGTGCGTGGTGTGGTGTCGTCGGGCAAGGGTGCCCCGACCACGATCGAGACGATCACCATCCCGGATCCGGGGCCGCGGGACGTGGTCGTCCGGATCATTGCGTGCGGTGTGTGCCACACCGACTTGGCATACCGCGACGGTGGGATCAACGACGAATATCCGTTCCTGCTGGGCCATGAGGCCTCAGGTGTGGTCGAGACCGTTGGCGATCAGGTCACGATGGTCTCGCCGGGCGATTTTGTTGTTCTGAACTGGCGTGCGGTCTGTGGTGTGTGCCGCGCCTGTAAGCGCGGACGTCCGCAGTACTGTTTCGACACCTTCAACGCGAGCAAGCCCATGACATTGGCCGACGGCACCGCCCTGACCCCGGCTCTGGGGATCGGCGCATTCGCCGACAAGACCCTCGTCCACGAAGGTCAGTGCACCAAGGTTGCCGCCGACGCCGATCCGGCCGTGGTCGGACTCCTCGGTTGCGGCGTGATGGCCGGAATCGGTGCGGCGATGAACACCGGCGGTGTGAGCCGCGGCGACAGCGTTGCGGTCATCGGCTGTGGCGGCGTGGGAGACGCCGCGATCGCCGGCGCTCGCCTCGCCGGAGCGACGAAGATCATCGCGGTCGATCGCGATGCCCGCAAACTCGAATGGGCCACCGACCTCGGCGCCACCCACACAATCGACGGTTCGGTGACCGAAGACGTCGTCGCCGCGATCCAGGAACTGACCGACGGCAACGGCGCCGACGTGGTGATCGACGCCGTGGGCCGCCCCGAGACCTACAAGACCGCGTTCTACGCCCGCGATCTGGCCGGCGTGGTGGTCCTGGTCGGAGTGCCGACCCCGGAGATGACCCTGGAACTGCCGCTGATCGACTTCTTCTCTCGTGGTGGGGCGCTCAAGTCGTCCTGGTACGGCGACTGCCTGCCCGAACGCGACTTCCCGATGCTCGTCGACATGTACCAGCAGGGCCGGCTGCCGCTGGAGAAGTTCGTCTCCGAGCGGATCGGCCTGACCGACATCGAAGCGGCATTCCACAAGATGGAGGCCGGCGAGGTGCTGCGCTCGGTGGTGGTCCTGTGAGTGTGCGGGTGCAGCACGTCGTCACCTCCGGCCAGTTCAGCCTCGACGGTGGCACCTGGGACGTCGACAACAACATCTGGATCATCGGCGACGACTCCGAAGTGGTGATCATCGACGCCGCCCACACCGCGGCACCGATCATCGAGGCAGTCGGCGGCCGGACCGTCAAGGCGATCGTGCTGACCCACGGCCACAACGACCACATCACCGCAGCGCCGGAATTGTCGAAGGCTGTGGATGCTCCGATGCTGCTGCATCCCGGTGACACCATGCTCTGGGATCAGACCTATCCCGACATCACACCTGACGGTGACCTGACCGACGGTCAGAAGATCAGTGTGGCCGGAACCGATCTGGTGGTGCTCAACACCCCGGGACACTCACCGGGCTCCTGCGCGATCTACGTACCCGAACTCGACGTCCTGTTCTCCGGTGACACCCTGTTCTCGGGCGGTCCCGGCGCCACGGGACGGTCGTTCTCGGACTTTCCCACGATCATCGAGTCCATCCGTACCAAGATCCTCACCCTGCCCGCCCAGACCAAAGTCCATACCGGACACGGTGATTCGACCGCGGTCGGGGAGGAAGCCCCGCATTTGGAAGAATGGATCAAGCGGGGCAGCTAGTGCCCCGAGCTCGCGATCGCCGCCAGCACCAGGTCGGCGATCGCGCGCTCTCCGGCGGCGTTCGGATGCAGACCCACCGCTCCCTGAGGTGAGCTGTAGGGCTCGATCCAACGTCTCGCCGGACTCTGGCAGGAGTTGTGCGCCACGCTGGGGGTGAACGTGTCCAGCCACTGGACGCCGGCGAGCCATGCCTGCGCTTGCAGCGTTACATTCAGCTCCTGCTCGATCCTGTTGAGATAGGCGGTGTCCGCCACCGAGAACGGATTTCGGGGTACGCAGTTTCCCTGCTGGGGAAATATCGCCGGATAGCCGAGAACGATGATCCGTGCCGAGGGGGCGCGGCTCTTGATGCCCGCTATGGCGCCCGCGATCGCCGGGCCGGTGTTCATCGCGATTTCGAGAGAGAACCGGGGTCCGTTCCGGACTTCGCAGGTGAAGACCTCGGAACTGATCCCTCCGGGCGGGTTCTGGGCGCACGAATTGATGCTGTCGCTGTAGACGGAGCCGTTGTTGTAGCCGATCAACATCGTCACGAGATCGGTGCCGGCGTTCAGGGCGTCGAACTGCGGCGGCTGGCCGGGCACCTGAGAGGTGACCAGGTTCAGCGCCTGTGCTCCGCCGCAGCTCATATCGGTCAGCTGGTAACCCTTGGCACTGGCGACGAGGTGAGAAAAGTTGGCTGCGGAGCGCTTGCAGCCCGCCGGTGACCCGGCTGCCTCCGGCGGTACTCCGGCCCCGGCGGCAAACGAGCCGCCGAGGGAGACGTAAGAGAATGTGTCAGCGGTGGCCGGTGGCTGGACGATGCACGTTGCGAGCACCGCCGCGACCGCTGCGATGACGGAACCCGCAACTCTGCGCTTCCTGAATTGCCTCACCTGTTCAGGGTAAGTCCGGTCACCGATCGCTCGTGGGAGTTTGGCGGGTTTCCGGGGCCGGTCGAGGGAGGTTCGGTATCAAAGATCCGATCGCTATGTTGCGCACTAGTTTTCGAGTTGTGGTGGGGAAGTCATCTGGGATACCAATGCCTCGATCCGGGCGAGGTCCAGGTCGGCGCCGGACGACAGGGCCGCCGCCACGTTCTCCAACTCGGTGACCGCGGAATCCGATTGGGCAACAACCGATTCGCGGAGCCGGCCTGGTGACGCAGCAGCGGCGATCAGTCGATTGTCGAGTTCGGTCGCGGCGAGCTCGATGCGAACCCTGGCATCGATGCGAGCGCCCTCGTAACCGAGTTTGGGATCCGATCGCAACAGCGCCAGGGCATCGCGGATCCGGCGGTGCAACCGGGCCTCGGGGTCATGTGAACCCGCCCACGACACCGGTGCATTGGTGGGCTGACCGGGAATGATCTCGGCCGATGCCAGTGCCGTGGCCCGGATGCGCCGGGTCATCACGAAGACACCGGCCACCGCTGCCACGCACGCGATGACAACAATCACCACGACAACTGTGATCATGTCGCCGCCTGCCAGGCCAGAACGATGCCGACGATCACGATCAGTGCGGCAAGCACCGCGAACACGATTTTGACGGTGCTCCAGGGCCGCTGCCCCTGAACCTCGCCGGTGACGCCGTTGATGAAGACCTGAAATGGGTCGCCGGCATAGACGACTGTGAGTAGCCAGATCGGCAGCAGCACGTGCTTGAAGGTCAACGCGTTGTACCGCGTGTCCTTTTGATTGATGCGTTGATGATCGCCGCCGATGTCCCGCCGGATCGTGTCGTCGATGCCCTCGTTGATTCGTTCCTGGGCAACAGGGAAGCACTGGTCGGCATCGTGATCGTAGGTGCGGCAGAGATGTCCGGCGACGAACTCGGGACTGTACGGGGTGGCCTGCGCGGTCGGCCAGGGTTCGAGCTCGTGCACCCGCTCGGTGTCGAAGCCGGTGTTGGCCAGCACCGCGACATCGTCGAAGTTGTTGTGTACCATACCCGATCGATGCCTCCACCGGATCCTGGTCTCGGTCCGGCGGTTGTCACCGCTTCCGGTGGTCACCGTGTAATTGTCACCGCGCATCCCCGTATACGACGACGTCGTGTCGGCATCGTACGTGAAGTACGCGGCGTAGACGCTGGTGAACGCGCCCAGTTCCCGGTACTTCTTGAACTCGGTCGGCGCGAACCAGCGACTGTGGATCCACTTCTCGATGACCTCACGGCCCTGATCGTCGTTCAACTGGAACGGCAGGATCCCGTCGACCGGTAAACGCAGCGGTGCATCGTGGATGTCGTCCCGCTGGATCGGTGTGGCGCAGTACGGGCATCGGCTCGAGGTCAGGGTTCCGCTGAATGTGCTTCTGCCGCCGCAGCTCTGACAGACTACTTCCCGCTCTGTGATCGCCGCGGCCGACGGGTGCTCGGTGGCCATCAGCGTGCGCAACTGGTTCATCGTCGACTGCAGATCATGGTCGATCACCCGACGCTCCGGGTCGATGACGATCGCGTGCGTCCGGCCGCAGCTCAGACACAACAGGTTTTGTGTCGAAGGGTCGAAAACCAGTGCGGCGCCGCAACTGTCGCACGGATATGTGCGGGTCTGCTCGGTGACCTGGAAGTGTGCCCGCAGTGGATCGGACGGTCCGCGCGCCGGCTCGGGCGGCAAAGGTGGCAACGGCGGTGGCGGGCCGTCGGCCGCGTCACTGTTGTTGGCGGGCAAGGGCGGTGGGAGGTGGGAGTCAGCCATGTTCCTATGCCGGTGGGTTGTTGGGGATCGGGGGAGGCGTGCTGAAGAGTCCGGACAGGGCGGGCACGGTTCCGGCCGCCACCCAGCCCGGCATGCCCTGACTCCAGACCAGTGTCGATGCGTTGAACTGACCTGATGCGACTGCGGGCTGGAGCTGGGCGACCGTGAACGGTCCGGCGGCCTGGCCGCCGTTGTCGACGTGGAAGGTTGCCGCGCCCGGTAGCGGCGGGGGAACGGTTGCCGGTGCCGGCTGCGCGCCCTGCCCGCCGAACTGGCCGGCCATCTGGCTGCCGAGCGCCACACCCATCCCGGCCGACATCATGTCGCCCATGGCGCCGCCACCCGGGTTCTGCGCCGCGGCGATCATCGCATCGGCGGCCTTGCCCTGCTGGTAGCGGCCGAGATCACCGACGTTGTTGAGAAATCCGCTCTCCTCGACACCGCGTGCCACACCGCGTGTCATCGCATTGGTGATCTCGTCGGGCAGTGAGATGTTCATGGTGATGGAGTCGACGGACAAACCGAACTCGTCGTCCACCTGGCCGTTGACAAACGTGCAGAGCTTCTCCGACAGCTCGACCTGGCGGCCCTGGAGATCGATGACCCCGAGCCGCGTTTCCATGATCATGTCCGAGAACGCCACGGTGATGACCCGGCGGATCAGCTCCGAGATCTCGTCGACATCGACCGAACTGTCGGTACCGATGACCTCCCGAAGAAAGATCTCAGGTTCAGCCACTCGAACGACACACAAACCGTTGGCGCGGACCTGGACCATCGTGAAATCGGGGTCGCGGACCGTCACCGGATTGGGGGTGCCCCAACGCAGATCGGTGACCGGACGGGTGTTGATGAAATACACCTCGGAGCGGAACGGACTGTTGAATCCATGCTTCCAGCCCTGCAGGGTGCTCAGGAGCGGCAAGTTCTCGGAGGTGAGGGTGTAATGCCCTGGCCCGAACCGGTCGGCGAGCTTGCCGCGGTAGACAAAAACCGCCTGCTGACCTTCGCGGACGATGAGTTCGGCCTCGTTTTTGATCTCGTTGTTGTAGCGGGGGAAACGCCACGCCAATGTGGAGCGTGAATCGTCGATCCATTCGATGATGTCGACGAGCTCACCTTTGATCTTGCCGATGATCCCCATATTCGGTGTTCTCCCTAGCGATTCGGTTGCTACCGCGGAGTCTAGTCGTGTCGCGCACGGCAATGGCGTGGTCGCGGTGGCACAGTGGGCTGGTGAGTCGGGTGTCTTCCGAGCGGTTCAAACCGCGCTGGGTGCAGGTGGTCGCGGTGGCGGCTGTCCTTGTTGTCGGTGGATGCACGAGTGCGGTCGACGGTGATCCGGTGGCCGCGCCGTCGAGTGCCGGGCCCTCGACGGGCCCGGGGACCTTCCCCTCGGTGGAGGTCGACGTGCGGGAGAGATCGGTGACCGCTGCCGACTTCCCGGCCGGGTACGACGCGACCGAGGTGCCGGCGGAAGATCTGGCCGCGGTCATGGCCGATACCGCCGGATACCGCGTCGGCTCTGTGGTGACCCCGTCGACCTGTGCGCCCACACCACTGCCGGCGACATCCGATGAGGCGGTGGCACTGGTCGCGGCGAGTGCGGAGGCGAATGCGGGCACTCTCAGCGCCATCACCGTGCTGACCGATTCGCCGTTGTCCGAGTTGGAAGCCCAGCTCGAGGCCTGCCCGACGTACACGACCACCAACCAGGGTGCCACCGCGACGGTGACCACCACCGTGCTGCCGCCCTCACCGGCCCAGTCGCAGGAATCGCTCGCTTTCCGGCGCGTCACGATGTCGGGGTCGATGACCCAGACGATGACGGCATTGGTCGCCCAGAATGATGGCGTGCGGGTCTACGTGACCGTCATGGCGCCGGGTTCGGGACCGGTACCCGATGGCGCCGCCCTCGACGAGCTGTACACCACCGCGGTGGAGCGCTCGCGCGGCTGAATCGGACTGTGGATGGGCCTACGCGCGGTGGATAACCAGCGGAAAACGCACGGTCGGTGATGATGTCGGGTCGGCCTCGGGCCCGACCATCACCACATGACATCTGACAAATACACAACATCGGTATCCGGCCCCGGTGCGCTGATCACCGCGGTCCCGGCCCTGCTCGGCTTCATCCCGGAGCGATCGCTGATCCTGGTCACGTTTGACGGTGACGGAACCGAGATCGGCACGACGATGCGCCACGACCTCACTTTCGGCGATGACGGCGTACCCACACCCGCAATGCTGGGTGTGATCGATCATCTCGCCGCGGTCTGCGAGGCATACGAGGTCGCGCGGGTGGTGGCCGTCATCGTCGATGACACCTATCCGATCGATTCGGACGAGTATCGGCGACTCGCCGCCGGCATCCACCGCCGGCTGCTGGCGACCGGAGGTCTCCACGGCGGGTTCGCCGTCTCCGCGATCACCGCCGGTAGCGTGTGGCAGACGGTGTGGGACAGCAGATCTGGCGAATATCTCGAAGGCGGCTGGTCCGACGACGAGTGGTCGGATGACGAATGGTCCGGGGCGCCGGTGTATTCCGGATCGGAGACGGGTCTGGTGGGTGACCCGCTGATCAGCCCGGTGGCCGTGGCCCGGGCGGTCACCAAGGGCCGGCGGGTGCTGGCCACCCGCGGTGAGATGGCCGAACACCTGGCGCCGCTGCCGCACTGCGGTGATCCGGACTGTGATGCGCACGTCGTGTCCGCGGCGGACGACCTCGCCTACCGCGATCTCGCTGCCGACCGGGCCCGGCTGACGGACACCATGGCCGGCGAGATGGGGTCGGTGGACCAGACATTCATCGACCGGCAGGTGCTGGAGCACTGCGTCGAAGTATTCGGGGACGAGCGGACGCCGCTGGACGTGGTTGTCGACCAGATGCGGCGGCTCCAGGAACGGCAGGATCTCGAATACGCGCTGTCGCTGGTCTACCGCGGCGCCACGGGTGTGCTGACCTGCGACGAACTACGCGTGCTCGACAAGGCGCTGCGCGAACTCTACGTCCGCGACGCGTTGATGGCCCTGGCCGTCACCGATCGGTGGATCGAGGCCGAGCAGGTGTGGGCGGCGCTCTGCCGCCGGCTCCGGGGACGAGGTCAGGCGGCCGCCGCGACGCTCCTCGGATTCGTGCACTATGTACACGGCAACGGGGCGATGGCCGGCGTCGCATTCGACCTCGCGCTCACAGCGAGCCCTGGCTACTCGATGGCCGTGCTGTACAACGACGCACTGACCCGTGGGATACCACCGCAGGTGATCGGGGAGTGTGCCCAGACCGGCTACCTCGTGGCCCGGACGCTGGGGGTGGAACTCCCTGCGCCGGTGATGAACCCGGCGGCCTGATCAGACCGGGCCATACCCCACCCCGAGCCCCCCAACCCCCGATAGTGTGCCCTTTTGGCTGTGCTGAACTGGGGTTTTGGTCGCCAAAAGGCCACATCATCGGGGTACGGCGGGATCAGATCAAGGAGTGGGCGCGTTCGCCGAGTGAGCGGGTGTACTCCCAGGCATCGGCGACGATGACCGACAGGTCGGTTTTTGCCGGATACCAGCCGAGTTCGGCGATGGCCTTGTCGCTCGAGGCGATCAACACCGCCGGATCTCCGGCCCGTCGCGGCGCATCAACCACCGGGATGTTTCGTCCGGTGACCTCTTCGACGGCCGAAATGACCTGCCGCACAGAGAAACCCGTACCGCTTCCCAGATTGAAGATCTCGTGGCGGCCGGCGATGGCGGCTTCGAGCGCCAGGACATGCGCCTCTGCGAGATCCTGCACGTGGATGTAGTCGCGGACTGCTGTGCCGTCATCGGTGTGGTAGTCGGTCCCGAACATCTTGATGTGCTCACGGTGACCGAGGGCCACCTGCAGGATCAGCGGGATCAGATGCGTCTCAATGACACGGTTCTCTCCCGCACCGCCGTACGCTCCGGCCACATTGAAGTACCGGAGGCTGGTGGCCGCGAGGCCGTGGGCGTGCGCATACGACGTGATCGCGTGGTCGATGGCCAATTTGGTGGCGCCGTAGGGGTTGGTCGGGCGGGTGGGCGCCGACTCCAGGATCGGGACCGATTCGGGCTCTCCGTAGGTGGCCGCCGTGGACGAGAAGACCAATCGCGGCGTGCCCGAGGTCCGGATCGCCTCGAGCAGCGACAGTGACTCGACAACGTTGCCGTACCAGTACTTCTCGGGCCGTTCGACGGATTCACCGACCAGCGATTGTGCGGCGAAATGCAGGACTCCGTCGAAGGATTGCGCCGTCAGAACCCCGGCGGCGACATCGCTGACGTTGCCCTCGACAAAGGCGGCACCCTCGGGGAGCGCGTCGGCATTGCCGGTCGACAGGTTGTCGATGATGGTCACATCGTGACCGTGTTCGATCAGGAAGCGGGCGCAGACGCTACCCACATAACCGGCACCGCCGGTGACAAGGAGTTTCATCGAGGGCTGGTATCAGACTTTCTCGACCTGGACGGAATGTGCCATCTCTTCGGAGAGCAGCAGCCCGGAATGACCCGGTGTGCTGATCATGATCGAATCCGGCGACACCGTGATGTTGACGCGGGCGCTCGGAACGACACCGGCATCTTGAAGCGCACTGATCAACCCGGCGTCGGCCTGAGCGTGCTCGGACAACCTGCGCACGATCACCGCAACCGGTTCACCCTGCGGCAGATCGGAGATCCGTGTCATCGGTGGGGGCGTGCTGCTGGGGGAGTAGCCCAGCTGTTCCAGTCCCGGAATCGGATTTCCGTACGGGGAGGTGGTCGGGTGGTCGAGAACCTCGAGCAGCCGGCGCTCGACGTTCTCACTCATCACGTGTTCCCAGCGGCAGGCCTCGGCATGAACGTCTTCCCAGGGCATCCCGATGACGTCGACTAGGAGTCGTTCGGCGAGACGGTGCTTACGCATGACCGAGGTGGCGAGATTGCGGCCCTTGTCGGTCAGCTCGAGATGTCGGTCTCCGGCAACGAGTACCAAACCGTCACGTTCCATCCGCGCAACGGTTTGTGAGACGGTCGGTCCGCTCTGCTCGAGACGCTCGGCGATCCGAGCGCGCAATGGGACAATGCCCTCTTCTTCGAGGTCGTAGATCGTCCGGAGATACATCTCAGTCGTGTCGATCAGTTCGTTCACGATCCCCATCCCTTTCGTCTGGACCCAGGTTACCTGCCTGGAAGGGTGATGTTGGTAACCCCGCAGGAGGTCGTGGGTCACAGTGGCCTGCGGTGTCGGGCAGGCCACTAGGCTCACTTCATGAGCGTTCGGTCACACACATCGGATCCCCAGCCCGCGGCAGTGATCTGGAGCGACGATTTCCTGCGGTACCGATGGACGCCCTCGCACCCGATGAACCCGGTCAGGCTGGCGCTGACCATGTCGTTGTCGCGGTCCCTGGGAGTGCTCGACGGCGTCGAGACCAGCCCGCCGATGCCGGTGGACGAGAAGTTGCTGCAGACAGTGCACACCGCGTCCTACCTCGACGCGGTCCGGGCCGCGTCCGTCATCGACGGCCACACGAAGGGTGCAGCGCAGCTCCTCGAGCGCGTGTTCGGTCTCGGCAGTGCCGACAATCCCGCGTTCGAGGGCATGCACGGTGCGGCGAGTCTGCTGGTCGGCGGGACGATGGCCGCTGCGGCGGCCATCGCGTCGGGGTCGGTGAAGCGGGCCGTCAACATCGGCGGTGGCATGCACCACGCGATGCCCGGACATGCGGCCGGCTTCTGTATCTACAACGATTGCGCGGTCGCGATCCGATGGCTGCTCGAACAGGGCTACGACCGGATCGCGTACATCGACATCGACGCCCACCACGGTGATGGTGTCCAGAAGGTCTTCGCGGCTGATCCACGGGTGCTGACGGTGTCGCTGCACCAACATCCGGCAACGCTCTGGCCGGGCAGCGGCTGGCCCGAAGAGGTGGGGGAGCAAGACGGCCGCGGTACCGCGATGAACGTCGCCCTGATGCCCGAGACGGGCGACAAACTCTGGTTGCGGGCCTTCAAGGCGACCGTCCCCGGCGTGATCGAAACCTTCCGGCCCCAGATCATCGTCAGTCAGTGTGGCGCCGACAGTCACGTCCGCGATCCGCTGACCGACCTGTCGCTCACGGTCGACGGCCAGCGAGCGGCGATTCTGGCGATGCGCGACCTGGCCGACAAGTACTCCGAGGGACGGTGGCTGGCGGTCGGTGGCGGCGGATACGGGATCGTCGACGTGGTGCCGCGCAGCTGGACGCACCTGATCGCAGCGGTCACCGGCAACGACGTCGCACCCGAGACGATCATTGACGAAAGTTGGCGCGAGGCAGCCACAATCGAGGGACAGCTTCTCGACGAGTCGCTCCGGAGTGATCCGGCACTCACAATGACCGACGGTGGCGACCTGGACTATCTACCGTGGGATGGTGATGGTGGCGGCCCGTTGATGGACGGTGTCACCGAGGCAGCGCAAACCCGGCTCGACGCCACCATCATGGCGACACGCCGAGCCGTCTACCCGCTGTGCGGTCTCGATCCGGAGGATCCCCGTGACTGACAATTCTGGAATCAGCAATTCGGCGACCGAGAGCATCCGGCCCGATCAACGTGGACCGCACGACTATCCGCGCCACTGGATCGCCGACGTCCTGGCCAGCGACGGTGGGGTGGTGCATCTGCGCCCCATAGTTCCCGAGGACGCCGACGCCCTGGTCAAGTTCCATTCGGGGTTGTCGGAGCGCACGCGCTACCTGCGATATTTCGGTCCCTTTCCGCACATCCCGGCGCGTGAACTCGCCCGGATGACCACGGTCGACCACTACACACGCGTGGCGTTCGTGGGTGTTCTCGGCGGCGAGATCATCGCCATCGGCATCTACGAGGGCCTCGGCGCGAGCGGTAAGCCCACCACGGCGGAGGTGGCGTTCGTGGTCGCCGACGAGCACCAGGGACGCGGGCTCGGTCCGGTCCTACTCGAACATCTCGCGGGCGCCGCGGCCGAATGTGGCTTCGAGAAGTTCGAGGCCGAGGTACTGGCGGAGAACCCGAACATGGTCGCGGTGTTCCGCGACGCCGGTTATCAGCTGCGACGCAGCTTCGACGGCAGCACCATCCATGTGGAGTTCACCATCGACCCCACCGAGGCCCTGTTGTCCGTGCGCAACGCCCGGGAACGCGGCTCCGAGGCGCGCAGTGTCGCCAATCTGCTTCGTCCGGCCTCGGTGGCGGTGATCGGTGCCTCCGTGGACCGGCTCAAGGTCGGAAATGCGGTGCTGGCCAACGTGGTTGCCGGAGGGTTCACCGGCCCGGTCTTCCCGGTCAACTCCGAGCATCGTGCGGTTCGCGGCATCCGCGCGTATTCGACGGTGCGCGACATCCCCGACCCGGTGGATCTCGCGATCGTCGCGGTGCCCGCCGACGCCGTCGAAGAGGTGCTCGACGACTGTCTGCACAAGGGCGTCAAGACCATGCTGGTCCTGTCGGCCGGCTTCGGTGACACCAGCGACTCCGGACTCGAATCGGAACGGCGACTCGTCGAATCGATCCGGGAACACGGCATGCGACTTGTCGGTCCGAACGCGCTCGGTGTTGCCAACACCGATCCGGCCATCTCCCTCAATGCCACACTCGCACCGCACGTACCCGGTCGCGGCGCGGTGGGATTCTTCTGCCAATCCGGTGCATTGGGCATCGCGATCCTCGACACCGCCGCCCGTCGGCAGCTCGGGCTTTCGACATTCGTCTCCGCCGGCAACCGCGCCGACGTGTCAGGCAACGACGTATTGCAGTACTGGGATACCGATCCCGACACCGAAGTGGTTCTTCTCTACCTGGAGAGTTTCGGCAACCCGCGAAAGTTCACGCGGCTCGCGCGCCGGGTCGCGAGTGGCAAACCGGTGGTGGCGGTGAAGTCGGGGCGAGGGGCGGTACCGCCCGCGATGGCGGCGGCCGACCATTCACTCGACGACGCGAGCACCCGCGCAATATTGGCTCAGGCCGGGGTCATCCAGGTCAGCACCATCGCCCAGCTCTTCGACTGCGCAACGGTATTCGCCTACCAGCCGTTGCCCCGCGGACCGCGCGTTGGCATCGTCGGCAACTCGACTGCACTCGGCGTGCTGGCGCAGGAGGCGGGTAGTCACTTCGGGCTCCGGGTCGTCCAGCGAGTTGATCTGGGTCCGGGTGCCTCACCGGAGACGTTCGAGGAGGCCGTCCGAATCGCGGCCGCCGATGACGACGTCGATGCGCTCATCGCGGTGTTCGTGCCGCCGGTCGCGGTCAGCATCGACCGTTACGCGCAGGCACTGATGACCGGGATGTCCGGGTCTGACAAGCCGGTGGTGACGACATTCCTTGCGGTGGAGGGTATTCCGCAGCACCTCACCGTCCTGGGAAAGTACGGGACCCCCGCGCGCGGTTCCATCCCGTCGTATCCGAGCCCGGAACGCGCCGCCGAAGCCCTCGGCCACGCCTGGCGGTACGCCAACTGGCGTTCGCGGCCGCCGTCGGAGGTCAGGCGTCCGGCTGACGTGGATCCGGACACCGCGCGGCTCCTCGTTCGGGAAGCCGTGGAGGGTGCCGGTGGCGCGGTCATCGAACTCGATGATCAGCGCACCGCAGATATCCTGCGCTGCTATGGAATCGAGATCGTGCCGTTCCGTGAGGTGAGCACGGTTGACGAAAGTGCCGCGGCGGCAAACGAACTGGGCTACCCGGTCGCGGTGAAGGCATTCTCCGAGGGGTGGCGCGGGCGCGCGGACCGCGAGGGCGTCCGGCTCGACCTCCCTGATCAGCATGCCGTGGAACTCGCGGTGGTCGAACTCGCCGAGGTGACCGGGGAGTCCCGGCTGCACGTACAGCAGATGGCGCCCAAGGGCATCAGCACCGTCATCCGCGTTCGCGACGATCCGTCGTTCGGTTCACTGATGTCGTTCGGACTTGCCGGCGTGACCAGCGATCTGCTGGGGGACCGCGCGTACCGGGCACTGCCGTTGACCGAAAGTGACGCTGCAGATCTCATCGAGGCGCCCCGGTCGGCGCCGCTGCTGTCCGGGTACGGCGGATCCGAACCCGTCGACAAGGCCGCACTCATCGACCTGGTGATCAGGATCTCCGCGCTGGTCGACGACATTCCCGAAACGCGGGATGTGATGTGCGATCCCATTCACGCGACACCCCGCGGGGTCGCTGTGCTGGCCGCCCGGATGACGGTGGGTCCGGTTCCGACCAAACACGACTCCGGTCCTCGTCGACTGTAGATTCCGACTCGGGGCCCGAACATAGATCAGCCGCCACCAGAAAATCTGGTGGCGGCTGATCGCGCATTCAAACTTTGCTCAGCTGGCGTAGGCGCGCAAACGCTCGGCCCGATCACCCTGACGGAGCTTGGACATGACCTCGCGCTCGATCTGGCGGACGCGTTCGCGAGAGAGGCCGAACAGGCGGCCGATCTGGTCGAGCGTGCGCGGCTGACCGTCGTCGAGGCCGAAGCGCAGGCGGATGACCTGCTGTTCCCGCTCGTCGAGGGTCGCCAGGACGGTCCGGACATCGCTGTGCAACAGACCGGCGATGACGGCGTTCTCGGCGGAGGTCGCCTCGGCGTCCTCGATGAAGTCGCCCAGCGGTGCCTCTTCGTCGCTGCCGACGGGCATGTCCAGGCTCACCGGATCCCGGCTGTGATCGAGGAGGTCGGCGATCTTTGCGGCGGGAATACCCGACTCCGACGACAACTCGTCGTCGGTTGCTTCGCGGCCGAGCTGCTGGTGCAGCTCACGCTTGATCCGGGCCAGCTTGTTGACCTGCTCCACCAGGTGGACAGGGAGCCGGATCGTGCGGCTCTGATCTGCCATGCCGCGGGTGATCGCCTGACGGATCCACCAGGTGGCGTAGGTCGAGAACTTGAAGCCCTTGGCGTAGTCGAACTTCTCCATCGCGCGGATCAGTCCGAGGTTTCCCTCCTGAATGAGGTCGAGCAGCGGCATCCCGCGGCCGGTGTAGCGCTTGGCCAGCGACACGACGAGCCGAAGGTTGGCCTCGAGGAGGTGGGCGCGGGCCGACTCGCCCTCGCGGACGAGCTGGGCCAGGTCCTTCTTCTTCACCGCCGACAGACGCTTGCGGGTGGCGAGTACGTGCTTGGCGTACAGACCGACCTCGATCTGCTTGGCCAGTTCAACTTCTTGTTCGGCATTGAGAAGTGCGGTGCGGCCGATGCCGTTCAGATAAACCCTGACGAGGTCCGCTGCGGGGCTTTGCGCATCCAGGTCCTGCTCGGTCATCGGCGGACGGATTGTTGTGGTGGGGCTGGACATGTCGGCCTCCTCAAGTGCGGTTGCTTTCACAGTGTTCAACGGAGGGGACGGTGCAGATAGTTCCGCACGCGTTCCCCGAGGTGAGCTCTGTGACCTGCAACTATCGAGAAGGCTTCTGAGAAGTTACTGAGAGTGTACTGAGGTTTTCCGGCTGGACTGATCCCAGCGGGCCGGAAGGACGATGCCATGGCGGATCAGACCCTCGACCAATTCGCGCACGGCGGCGGGGTCGATGCGCTCATCGCCGGTCGCGACGGCCAGCAATTCGGTCACCTCGTCGAGGCACAGTCCGTCGGGGTTGAGTCCGGCGAGCAACGATTGCCCGAGCTGGTCGATCTCGTGGCTCCAGCGAGGACCGTCCGGGCGATGGATACGCGTGACAACGCCCTCCCATCCGCCTTCATCCGACAGGGTCGACACCTGCTCGAGCGCGACCCCGTCGGCGACGGAGAACCGTTCGTCGCCCACATCGTGGTTCCGCAGCCACGCGACCCGGCGCAGGTAATCCGCGGCCTCGGCGCCGAGCGGGTCCTCGAAGGTGTGGCTGAGCTCTTCGGCCAGCAGGTCGGTGGGCTCATCGGTGCGGTGCAGGAACACGAATCCGAAGCCGATACCGCGGACGCCCGCTTTCTGAAGGTGGGTCAGCCAGCGATCGGCCATCTCCGCCGAGGCCGGATCTCGGGGATCGTGACCGGCATCGCGCAACCAGGTGCCTACGTACAGCGCGGGATCGGCCACATCACGTTGCACCACCCAGGCGTCGACGCCGTCGTCGGGGATCCACTGAGCGATCCGCTCACGCCAGTCGTCACCGGTGATCACCCAGGAGGCGAGCATCGAGGCGGTTCCGCCCTCGTTCAGGAACTTCGGCGCGGTGCGGCACATCAGTTCGCTCGCGCCGTCGAGGTCGAGCCCGGAGTCGCGGTAGGTGTGGGTGACCTTCGGTGGGCCCACCACAAACGGTGGGTTCGCGACGATCCGATCGAACTTCTGGCCGCCCACCGGGCCGAACCACGGGCCTTTGAGCAGCGAGTACCGAGAGGCGTCGATGCCGTTGATCGCCATACCGGCGCGCGTGAGGGCCAGCGAACGGTCGGTGATGTCGGTGGCAGTGACGTGTCCGGCGAAATCTGCGGCGTGCACAGCCTGAACACCGCAGCCCGTGCCGACGTCGAGCAGGCGGCCGACCGGCTCGGTGGTGGTGGCGCGAAGCAGCGACAGTGAGGCGTGCCCGACACCGAGGACGTGATCTTCGGTGATGCTGTGGCGTCGCAAGGAGCCGTCGAGGTCGGAGAACAGCCACCGGTTGCCCGCGCCGAAGTCGAGGGGGCGCAGGTCGATCGCGGCGTAGAGACCGCGGCCGTCGCGCGCCACGATGCCGTGGCGGACGGCGTCGTTGACCGACACCGGACGCAGCGCGGCGGCGACCTCGGACTCCGAACAGGTGTCGCCGAGCAGGAGCAGGCGGATCAGGACCCCGAGTTCGCCGCCGCCGGCGCAGATCCGGCGCGCCGGGACCGGTTCGCCGCGTCCGAGGGCATCGTGAGCCTGGTCGCCGAGTAGACGCAGTACACCGTCGGTGGTGTAACCGGCGCGCAGGAATGCCTCATGTAGGCCGTCAGCCTGGGTGTACAGGTCGGCCGTTGGTTCTGAAATGGTCACTCTTCGCGTCGATCGATTCCGTGGAAATCGTTGCCGTCGGTCAGCTGTCGTGAGTACGGTCCGCTGTATTTGTAATGGAGCACTTCATCTTTGGGGCGTGGTGGCCGGTCGTTGGCCATCAGGACCGCGACCCAGGGGATCGGGATGGACAACACGATCACTCCGAGTGCGAGTAGGCCGTTCTCAGTGGTCGCATAGACGATTCCCGCGATGACGAGTGCCGGGATGCGGAACGCCATCAAGGTCAGGTATCTGCGTACGCGTGCGCGATGTTGTTCTTCCAGGGAGGTCTGTGCCTCGGTGATGAGAAACGATTCGGGCGCGTGATCTTTCGAACCCACGCCGTCCACTATGCTCTCTTCGCCCGGCGGCGGCCACCTCGGGTCGATATTGGCCCGGCGGGCCGGGGCGATGCAGAATTGACCCCATGGATACCCAGACTCTCGACAAGCCGGACGTCACCCCCGACGAAACCACCGAGGACGACACACCGAAGTTCTTTCACTACGTGAAGAAGGACAAGATCGTGGAGAGCGCCGTGATGGGCAACATCGTGGTCGCGCTGTGCGGCGAGACCTTCCCGGTCACGCGCTCGGCCAAGCCGGGATCGCCGGTCTGCCCGAAGTGCAAGAAGATCTACTCGAAGATGAAAAAAGGCGACTGACCTTCAGTCCTGCGACGATGGGGGACCCTGGTCGTCGGCCTGATCCTCCTTCTCGACCGGGCCGGCCTTCTTCTGGATCGGACCCGTCTGCAGCCGGGGTGGTGAACCCAGGAGCTGATCGGTGATATCGCTGGTCTGCTGGGACACCCAGTCGCGCATCTGGTCGATCTTGGTGGGGTTCGCCGGCCACAGGTCCTGCACGATCGAGTTGAACTCGGCGCCCACGACGATGGCGAAACCGAGGAAGAACGTGAACAGCAAGAACGCGATCGGTGTCGCCAGCGCGCCGTAGCTGTATCCGGTCCCGGTGATGACCGTCAGATACCAGCGCAACACCGCGCTGGCGCACCAGAACACCAAACCGGCCAGCAGCGCGCCGCAGACCAGTCGGTGCCACGGCAGCGGGTTGGCCAGCGCCACCCGGTACAGAGTTGTCAGGCCGACGATCAACAGCAGCGCGACCGCCGGGAAGTAGCCGTAGTCGATGGCAACGGTGCTCGCCGGATGCCACGACTTCGGGATGACTTCCCGGACATAAGTGGGTCCCAGAGCGACGAGAGGCAGCGTCAGGACCGCCAGCACCAGGAAACAGATGTACAGCCAGAGAGCGAACAGTCGCTGGGTGACGGGATGCCGGACATTGTGTTGACCGTGAGCAGCGACGATCGAGTCGACAAAGCTCGCCATGGCCGACGAGCCCGCCCACAGGGACAGCAAAAAGCCGAGTGAGATCAGGTCGGCACGGCCGCTGACCACGACGTTGTCGACCGTCGGCCGGATGATCTCGTCGACCACGTTGTCGCTGAAGGTCCGATCCGAGAAACTGATGATCTTGTCGGAGATGATCTGTTCGGTGTTCGGGCCGAACCAATCTGCGATGAACCCCACAGTGCCCAGCAACCCCAGGAGCAGCGGGGGCAGCGACAGCGTCTGCCAGAACGCGGCCTGCGCCGACAACGCGAAGATCGAGTCGTCCCAGGACTTCGTGACGGTCCGCCAGAGCATCGAGGGCAGAAGTTTCGTGACACCGGAAAATGTGGGCTTATCTGCATCATCGCCACCGGTCGGCGTCGACGGCGTGGGGTCTGGGCCAGAATCGGGGGCCGGCCCGGTTGGAACGCTGATGGTGTCAAGCATTACCGAAGTTCGGATGGGATGCTTGATCCCGCGCCGCGACGCGCCGCTTCTGGTTGCATCCGGTCCACTGCGCCGATTGTCATTGGTTCGCGGTAGCATTCCGGGTGCCCGGCCACCGGAGCGCATCGCCGCCGATACCGACCGCCAGGCACCCCGTCTCGACCTCGTCGAACGGTGCACCACTGTTCAAATATCAACTGCGTCAAGGGAGTTGTGCTCTGTCGTGACCCGACCCACAGCCGTTTCCGAGCCATCGACAACCAGCCCGGCCCCGGCGCCGGCAGCGTCGTCGCTGCGGACCTGGCAGCGACGGGCGCTGACCAAGTACCTGTCGGGAGCGCCGAAGGATTTCCTGGCGGTGGCCACCCCCGGTGCGGGCAAGACCACCTTCGGCCTGCGTATCGCCGCCGAACTGCTGGCCGACCGCACGGTGGACGCGATCACGGTGGTTGCCCCCACCGAACACCTCAAGCACCAGTGGGCGGCGTCGGCGGCCCGCGCGGGCATCGCGCTCGACTCGAACTTCAGCAACTCCGCGGGCCAGACCAGCTCCGACTTCAACGGCGTGGTGCTGACCTACGCACAGGTCGCCGCCCATCCCACCCGCCATCGGGTCCGGACGGAGAACCGCCGGACACTGGTGATCCTCGACGAGATCCACCACGGCGGTGACGCGAAAAGCTGGGGTGATGCGATCCGCGAGGCCTTCTCCGATGCCACCCGGCGGCTGTCGCTGACCGGAACCCCGTTCCGGTCCGACGACAGCCGGATCCCGTTCATCACCTACGAGCCGGAGCCCGGCGGCGGCGCCCGATCGGTCGCCGACTACACCTACGGCTACGCCGAAGCACTCGCCGACGGCGTGGTGCGCCCGGTCGTGTTCCTCGCCTATTCGGGCGAGGCGAGCTGGCGCAACAGTGCGGGCGAGGAGTTCACTGCCCGGCTCGGCGAGCCGTTGTCGGCCGAACACACCGCCCGTGCCTGGCGCACGGCGCTCGACCCACACGGTGACTGGATCCCGGCCGTCCTGCAGGCGGCCCACACACGCCTGCGACAGCTGCGCAGCACCGGGATGCCGGATGCGGGCGGCCTGGTGATCGCGACCGATCAGACCGTGGCACGCGACTACGCCGAACTGCTGCAGGCGATCACCGGCAAGATGCCCACGCTGGTGCTCTCCGACGACCCGAAGTCGTCCGGCCGGATCGCCGAGTTCAGCGAATCCAAGGACGAGTGGATGGTCGCCGTCCGAATGGTGTCCGAAGGGGTCGACGTTCCGCGACTGGCGGTGGGCGTCTATGCGACGAGTGCGTCGACGCCGCTGTATTTCGCCCAGGCCATCGGCCGTTTTGTGCGCTCGCGGCGACCGGGGGAGAACGCGAGTGTGTTCCTGCCGTCAGTTCCGGTCCTGCTGCAGCTGGCCAGTCAACTCGAGGCGCAGCGCGATCACGTGCTGGGCAAGCCGCATCGGGATTCCGACGGCCTCGAAGATGCACTGCTCAACGAGGCCAACAAGCAAAAAGACGAAGCCGGTGAGGACGAGAAGGGATTTGAGTCCCTCCACGCCGACGCCGAACTAGATCAGGTCATCTTCGACGGGTCGTCCTTCGGTACCGCAACGTTTTCCGGTAGCGATGAGGAAGCCGACTATCTCGGTCTGCCAGGCCTTCTCGACGCCGATCAGGTCCGGGACCTGCTTCGCAAACGTCAGTCCGATCAGGTCGAGAACCGCAGCGGCGACGCGGCTCCGGCGCCGCCGGTCGACCGGGCCCCGTCGGTGGGTAAGCAACTGACCGCCATGCGCCGCGAACTGAACAGCCTGGTCGCCATGCATCACCATCGCACCGGAAGGCCGCATGGCCAGGTGCACAACGAACTTCGCGAACGCCTCGGCGGTCCGCCCACCGCGATGGCCACAGCCGAGCAACTGCAGGAGCGCATCGATGCCCTGCGTAAGTGGCGGTGATCCCGGGATCAAGTCCCGGATACGACTCTGCCGCGGTTCACGTGATGTGAACCGCGGCAGAGTTCTTGATTGAAGAAATCTAGACGAGCTCGTCCTCGGACGCGGTCACAGTGGCACCCAGGTCTACAAGTCGTGCTTCGTGGGCGTTGAAGTGGTGACGGCAGAACAGGAGCTCTCCACCGGTGGGGAGCGTGGCGCGCACTCGTGCTGCGGCGCCGCAACGATCACAGCGGTCAGCAGTGGTCAATGGCATGGCGATCGGGGGCGTGGTGATGGTGTCTGACATTTTTCCTCCGTCCCGGGCCTGCGTGGCGCGGTCCCTTCGCGAGCTAACACACCGGGGTGGTGTATCCAGCTCTCACTCTTTCAGACGATTTGCGAATCGTCTTTGTTCCCGAGGCCCGCCGGGTGTGTCGTCACTCACCCGTAACAGCTGACCTGCGATCTGCAACATTTGTAACAGGGACGGTGTGACGCATCTCGCACAACCCCCACACCTACAGTGTGTCAATGCCGCCCGCCGCCGAATCTGCCACGCGATCCGGCGGACTCGTCTCGCTGGTGCCCGCACTGTTTGTCATCGGGGCGATCTGTCAGTACGTCGGTGCCTCGATCGCCGTGCCGATGTTCGACGAACTCAACCCCGCTGCGGTGGCGTGGTTGCGGACGTTGGGCGCCGGAGGTGTGTTGCTCGCGATCTGGTGGCCGCTGGCCGGGTGGCGCTGGCCGCGAACCGGCGTTTCGTTCGGACGCAGACGCCTGCTGATCGCCTCGGCATTCGGCTTGGTCACCCTGGGCATGAACGTTGCGTTCTATCTGGCGATCGACCACATCGATCTCGGTGTGGCGGTGGCCATCGAGTTCCTCGGGCCGATCGTGGTCGCGGCGGCGGGCTCGCGGCGGATGGCGGACGGGATGGCCGTGCTCGCCGTCCTGGTCGGGGTTGTACTGCTCAGTGGTGCCAGCTTGTCGGGGTCACCGATCGGCGTGGTGTTCGCCCTGCTCGCCGCCGCGATGTGGGCCGGCTACATCCTGATCGGCAAGGTGGTGTCCGGCAACGGCACATCGGCGTTGCCCTGGCGGGACGGGATCGACGACCTGGCGATCGGTTTGTCGATGGCCGGGGCGATCTGCGCGCCCCTGGTGATCGGCGTGACCACCACCATCGACCCGGGAGCGCTGTGGGACTGGCGGATCCTGGCGCTCGGCGTCGCGGTGGGTGTGCTGTCCAGTGCCATCCCGTATCTGCTCGACCAGATCGTGTTGGTGCGCCTGACCCGAGCGCGATTCGCTCTGCTGCTGGCGTTGCTTCCGGTGACGGCAGCAGTCGTCGGAGCGGTGATGCTCTCCCAGATACCCTCTGCCGCAGAGTTGTGTGGCATGGCACTGGTGGTCGCCGCCATCGTTTTCACAGCCCGCGACGGCGTCGCCCCGGACATCCGCAACGATATTGCCCCTGGCGCATCTACCGGCTGATACGGCAGGCTGATGGAGTGAGCACCGGAACACACCTGGTCCATCTCTGTTCGATCTCCGACTGGCTCGAGGCCCGGACAACGGGATCGATCGAGCCCACGTCGCTGGCCGACCAGGGCTTTGTGCACCTGTCCGAACGCAATCAGGTTCACATTCCGGCCAATCTGCTCTATCTGGATCAATCAGATCTGGTGTTGCTGACCATCGACCCGTTGCGGGTCGGGGCCGAAATCGTCTGGGAGGACGGCGATCCGCCGGATCCGTCGGGAATGCAGTTCCCGCATCTGTACGGTTCCCTGCCGACCGGCGCGGTGACCGCGGTCGAGCGGTACGACGTAGACGAGTCCGGCCGGTACCCGCAGCTGCACTGACCTAACAGTCGCAGCATTCACAACAAGAGCAACATTCGCAGCAGCCGCAATCGATGTTCTGGCATCCGGACTGATGATGTTTGCCGTTGCAGGGATTGGTGTGGTCCGCGCAGCAGGCGTATCCGGTGCAGTAGACACCGAGCCACGGCAGTATCCGCTTGTGGATCGGGGGCAACGGCTGACTTTGCGACGGGGACCCGGGTGGGGTGAACACCGCCTCCGGCCGGCGACCGAAGACCTCGGTGATCGAGTGGTTGAGCCCGCCGACCAGCAACTTGGTCACCAGCCGGTCATCACGCAGGCGCAGCGTACCGAGCCCGGTCCTGATCGCCGCCAGCAGTCGCCGGCAGTCGTCCCAGGCCGCCTCGATGCTCGTTCCGGTGGCCGACAGTGGGTTGAAATCGCCGGTCTTGCTGTCTTTTTCGAGATCGGCAACGGCGTCGAGGAGATGGGCACAGCGACCGAAGTCGGCGCCGATCCGCGTCAACATCTCCCGATTCTCCGGTACCCCGGCGAGTTCGGCGGTCGCGGCGAAGACCGCGGCGGCCGCCCGGGCCGAACCACCGGTGATCTCGTCGAGGGTGCTCGCCCGCATCTCCACCTCGGCCTGATGGGACAGGTCGTCGAGCAGTTCCGGGCACCCGACGGCGGACGAGACCGTGGCGTCGGCAAGCGCTTTGCGCCGCAGCCGTGGTCCGGCCATGCGAGCGCTGCGGGTGCGGAGCCTTGACGGGGCCGCAAGTCCGGCCACCTGCTCGGCGAGGACATCGGTGGTCTTGGCGGAGGCCAACGTCAATGAGGTGGTGGCACCGAGCCGCACACTGAGTTCGCCGGGGGCGATGACCTGGGCCGTACGCATCCCACGCAGCGCGCAAGGTCCGGCGGTGACCGTGCCGGACGCAGAGTCGCGTTGCGCATCAACAAGTATCGAGACCACCACGGCATCGGTGTTGGTCGTCAATCGGGACAGCTGCCCGTGACCCGATCGCAGGGTCAGACAGACGCCGCACATGTGGGCACGCCACAGATCTGCCAATTCGGAATCGAGGTGCGTCATGCAGGGGCGAAGTATGCCGAACATGCAGTGATCGAAACACGACACGGACATATGGTCTTGTTGGAAAGCGGGAAGTACTACGTTTGATCGATCAGAATACAAATCCAGGTGGAATCAATCGATTTTCCGGCAGATGATCGCCGCAACATCGCAGCCGAAAGGGATACATGCCTTCCGAGTTCACGGTCGAGTCGAGTCGCGGCACAACGATTTCGGGCATTCGGTGGGATCCCACCGATGAACCGGTGGCGGCGGTTCTCCTGATCCACGGCATGGGCGAACACATCCGGCGATATTCCGAGACCGCCGAGGCGCTTGCCGATGACGGTTACGTGGTGTTCGGCTACGACCATCGCGGACACGGCCGATCCAGACTGGCAGACCGCGAGCTCGGTGACCTCGGCCCGGACGGCTGGCGGCAACTGGTCGCGGACATCGGACGGGTGGTGGCGATGGTGCATACGCAGCAGCCCGATCTGCCCCTGGTACTGATCGCCCACAGTATGGGTTCGTTTGCGACACAGCAATACCTGCTCGACGACAGCAACCAGGTCGATGCGGTGGTCCTGAGCGGGACCGCGGCCCTGGACGGCCTCGAACCCGCACTCGATCTCGATGCAGAACTCGACCTGGCGATGTTCAACGCCCCATTTGCCCCCGCCAGAACGGATTTCGACTGGCTCTCACGCGACAACTCCGTCGTCGACGAGTACATCGCCGACCCCCTGTGCGGGTTCGGTATCGACGTCGACTCGGCCAAGGCAATGTTCATCGGTGCCCGCCGGATCGCAGAGCGATCGGCGGTGGCCGCGATCAGGCCGCACCTGCCGATCCTCATCGCGGTGGGCGACAAGGATCCGGTGAACGGCGGGGGAGCGCTGGTGGATCTGCTTGTGGCGCACTACCGTAACGGTGGTCTCGAGGACGTCAGCGTTCGGGTCTTCCCCGGCGCCCGCCACGAGATCCTCAACGAAACCAACCGGACGCTGGTGCGGGGCGAGATCCTCGATTGGCTTGCCGAGGTCGTCGAACAGGTCGAATGACACGAGAGCGCAAATGACTGATGGCCGGTCCCTCAGGGGCCGGCCATCAGTCATTGCTACGAGCGCGACTAGTCGAGGTAGTCGCGCAGGACCTGCGAGCGCGACGGGTGCCGCAGCTTCGACATGGTCTTCGATTCGATCTGACGGATCCGCTCGCGGGTCACGCCGTAGACCTGGCCGATCTCGTCGAGGGTCCGCGGCTGTCCATCGGTGAGTCCGAAGCGCAGCCTGACAACGCCGGCCTCACGTTCGGACAACGTCTCGAGGACCGACTGCAGCTGATCCTGGAGGAGCGTGAACGAGACCGCGTCGACGGCGACGACCGCTTCGGAGTCCTCGATGAAGTCACCGAGCTGGCTGTCGCCTTCGTCGCCGATGGTCTGATCCAGCGAGATGGGCTCACGCGCATACTGCTGGATCTCCAGCACCTTCTCCGGTGTGATGTCCATTTCTTTCGCGAGCTCTTCCGGAGTGGGCTCACGGCCCAGATCCTGGAGCAGCTCACGCTGGATACGACCGAGCTTGTTGATGACCTCGACCATGTGCACCGGGATACGGATGGTGCGCGCCTGGTCGGCCATCGCGCGGGTGATCGCCTGACGGATCCACCACGTGGCGTAGGTCGAGAACTTGTAGCCCTTGGTGTAGTCGAACTTCTCGACCGCACGGATCAGACCGAGGTTGCCTTCCTGGATGAGGTCGAGGAAGGCCATGCCGCGGCCGGTGTAACGCTTGGCCAACGAGACCACCAGTCGAAGGTTCGCCTCGAGGAGGTGGTTCTTGGCGCGGCCACCGTCACGGGAGACCCACGACAGATCGCGACGCTGTGCAACGGTGAGCTTCTCGCCGGCCGCTGCGAGCCTGCGCATCCGCTCGGTGGCGAAGAGTCCGGCCTCGATGCGCTTGGCGAGCTCGACCTCTTCTTCGGCGTTGAGCAGTGCGACCTTGCCGATCTGCTTCAGGTACGCACGGACCGAGTCGGCCGAAGCTGTGAGCTCGGCATCCTTACGGGCCTGGCGAAGCGCCTCCGACTCGTCCTCGTCCCATACGAAGTCGCCGGATGCCTTGTCGGCTTCGGACGGTTCGTCGTCGGCCTTCTTGGTCTTGGCGGCAGCCTTGCCGGGAGCGGTGACCGCAACAGTGGTGGTGTCGTCGTCGTCATCATCGTCGACGGTGACGTCTTCGAGTTCATCCTCGTTGACGTCGATGTCGTCGATCGAGGCATCGTTCTCGATACCGTCGGTGTCGATGCCGTCGGCGTCCTTGGGAGCCCGCTTCGCGGCGGCCTTCTTCGCAGGTGCTTTCTTGGCGGCCTTTTTGGCCGGGGCCTTTTTGGCGGCTGCTTTCTTTGCGGGCGCCTTGCGTGCCCGCGGCGCGGTCACCGACTCCGATTCCGACTGCTCGGCATCTGGTTCAGTTTGGCGGGTCTTCGTGGCTGCCACGTACTACCTTTCGGGCTATCTACATGACGCCGTGCCGCGGGGATGTGCGTCGCGACGGCGGTGTCAGGCCGAGACGGAACTCGGCGAAGCTGGGGCTTGGGGGAACCGGCTCGAAGCCAGCCTGTGTGCCATTGTAACGGCACTCACGGCCGCAACCCCGCCGCCACCGCCATTGCGGCCCCGACAATCCCGGCCGAGTTCTGCAAAGTCGCCGGTACAACCGGTGTTCGGTTCGTCAGATGCGGGATCCACTTGTGCGCTTTGCGGCTGACTCCACCGCCCGCGATGAACACCTCGGGCCAGAACAGCGCTTCGTAGGCGATCAGCACCCGGGACACGTCCTCGGCCCATTTCGGGAACGACAGGCCGTTGTCATCCCTGACCTTGGAGGACGCCTGGTGCTCGGCCTCCATCTCGCCGACCTGCATGTGACCGAGTTCGGTGTTGGGGATGAGCACGCCGTTGAACAGGATCGCCGAACCGATACCGGTGCCGAATGTCAGCAGCATGACAACACCCTTGTAGTCCTTGCCGGCGCCATACCGATCCTCGGCCATACCGGCGGCGTCGGCGTCGTTGAGGACCGACAGCTGGCGGTCACCCAGCTCGGCACCGAGCAGCTCGTAGATGTCGGTACCGATCCAGGTCTTGTCTATGTTGGCCGCGGTCCGCGCGATGCCGGCGGTGACGACGACGGGGAGTGCCACCCCGACCGGACCGGACCATTCGAAGTGTTCGACGACCTCACGGATTCCGGCGGCAACGGCCTGCGGTGTGGCCGGTTGAGGGGTGAGGACCTTGAAACGCTCACCGATGAGCTGACCGGTGTCGAGGTCGACGAGGCCGCCCTTGATCCCCGAACCGCCGACATCGACCCCGACGGCCTGGTTGGGGCCCAGTGAGGATGTGGGATGGCCGCCTGCGGATTCAGTGGACACGGATGTGGCTCCTTCGCTCGACTGGTGCGGGAAGGTGCGCCTCGGCCCGCCGTTGTTCAGGCTAGTCAGCGCGGGCAGGTTCTGCGCGCTGTCACGGAAGAACATTTCGCTTGTACCGGTATCGAGCCGGTCCGGCGCCGGAGAGCGGAGGTGTGCTCACATGTATGTGTGCCACAACTCGATACAGATACCCGTTTCGATCCCGATGAGTTGACCGCTGTTGCCGTCGCGGTGGCGCAGGAGGCTGCCCGCCACGTCCGAACCAGGCGACCGGAGGTGTTCGGGGTCGGTGTCTCGAATGACTCTGTGCCGCAAGCAGTCTCGACAAAGAGCACCGATACCGACCCGGTGACGATCGTCGACACCGAATCGGAAAAGCTGATCCGGGGGTTGCTGGCGACACGGCGTCCCGGTGATTCGGTACTCGGCGAGGAAGAAGGCGGATCGGTCGCGGTCCCGAGCGGGGTGCGCTGGGTGGTTGATCCGATCGACGGGACCGTGAACTTTCTCTATGGGATCCCGGCGTATTCGGTGTCGATCGGCGCGCAGGTCGACGGCACGACGGTCGCCGGTGCGGTGGTCGATGTCGCGCGGGGTGTGACGTATTGGGCGACCCGCGGCGGCGGTGCGTTCTCCGACGACGGTTCGGGGCCGGTCCGGTTGCGCTGCAACGCCGTCGACGAGGTGGCGTTGGCGCTGGTGGCCACCGGATTCGGCTACGCCGCGTCGCGACGTGAAGTCCAGGGCGCCCTGATCGCCCGCCTGTTGCCCCGGATCCGGGATCTCCGCCGGGTGGGGTCGGCGGCCCTGGATCTGTGCATGGTGGCCAGCGGGGCCGTCGACGCACACTACGAGCACGGACTCAGTCCGTGGGACTGGGCCGCCGGTTCGTTGATCGCCGAGGAGGCGGGCGCGATCGTCCAGATACCTTCCCCGACATCACGCGGTGGCGACGGCGACGTGACGCTGGCGATGGCGCCGGGCATCGCCGACGACCTGCGGGCGCTGCTTGCCGGAATCGGTGCGCTGGCGCCGATCCCGGTTCAGCAGGATGCTTCGTGAACCGCTGAGACCACGGCCGGGTCTGCACCGGTGTTGGGGTCCTGTGGGTTGGCGCTGCGGAGGGTGTCGAGGACTGCCAGGGCATCCTGGCTCTGACTGCTGTCGCTGAAGTACTCGCCGATGGCGAGGTCGACAACACTGTCGGCGCGTCCGTCGTTGATCAGCTGGGTGCAGGGTGCGGCGATCCACAGCGCGGCGGCGGCGGCCTTGCCGGCGTCGCCGAAGCGGATCTGCCCGAAGCATTCCAGGTTCTGATCGGGATAGAGCGGATCATCGCCGTAGGCGGCCTGGGGGGTTCCCTGAAATCCCAGGGACGTCAGGTCGTCGAGCACTGTCTGTGCCTTGCCCTGCTCGTCGGTCGCATTGAGGACCCTGATCTGGAAGCCGGCCAGTGCCGCCGGCGAGATCCGGAGCATTTCTTCGCGATCAGCGGGTGTGCCGACCACCGGGGCCGGCGGTTCGGGTGTCGCGGACGGTGCCGGGGGCTGTGGGCAGTCCACCGGCTTGGCCTCGGTGGTGTTCGATGACAGGGCCCCGACCCAGACGATCGCCGTGATCAGTGCCAGCACCACGGCAAGGATGATCGCGGGCAGGTAGCGCCGCCGACGGAATGGACGACCGTGGTCGTCGGTGGGATAGCCATAGGTGATCTGCGAAACCATGGGCTGTCGATGCCTTCCGCCGGGAGTGTGGTCGAGCGTGTCAACTCTAAACTGTCGTGCAATTTGTGCTCGGCAGCGACGACGGGAATGTTTTGCGCTCCCAAGTGTTGTTGACTCTGAGCAACGGCTGGGCTAGGATTCGGCCGTCTCAGATTGGATAACTCGAAACTCGGGCCTCTGATCAACTGTGGCGAAAATCACAAAATACTTGTCTGGACGAGCAACGAATCCCTTCACGGGCGTCGTTGTTCCAAGGGCGCTGTCGCGGACATTGCAGACGAATGACGTGCGCGGCTTGTTGGGACTCGCGGGACCTGCTGACATCGGGTATCGCGGGTCGCAGGTGCTTCTACCTAAGGCGGAAATATGGCAACTGATTACGATGCGCCCCGGCGCACTGAATCCGACGAGGTCTCCGAGGACTCACTCGAGGAACTGAAGGCACGTCGCAGTGAAGCGCAGGCGGCCTCGGTCGATGTGGACGAAGGCGATACCGCGGAGTCCTTTGAACTCCCGGGCGCTGATCTGTCCGGCGAGGAACTGTCGGTTCGGGTGATCCCGAAGCAGGCTGACGAGTTCACCTGCACCAGCTGCTTCCTCGTTTACCACCGCAGCCGACTGGCAACGGAGAACGGAAACTCGCGCATCTGCGTCGATTGCGCGTAATAACCGATAGACACACACAGACAAACAACACCGCGCCGATGGTGTCGCCGGGCCCCCGCCAGCGACACCATCGGCGCGGTGTTGTTCTGTGTCGTGGGCGTGGACCCCGCGGGCAGAGTCAGTCGGTGGACTCCGCGGCCGCGTCGGCCATCCCGAGGGCGGCGATCAACTCGGCGGGGTGCCGGGTACTGACCAGCCAGTAGGGGGTCGGGTCGTCGGGATCGTCCAGGACGAGCAGAACCATGGTCTTGATCCAGAACTTGTGGGCGAGGAACGCCGCCGGATCGAGCTGGCGACCCATGGCCGCGCTCTTTGCACTGGCCGGGATGCTCGCGGCGCGATCGATCAAGGTGATCGGGAGATGGGCCTTGCCCGCCCACAATTCGCCGTCGGCGACCCAGACGCGCGTACGCCCCATCGACCAGAGGAGCCATGCGGCCAGCGGCGCAAGGACCGCGTAGACGATCGGGCTGAACTCGCTGCCGTGCATGGCGAGCTGGATCTCGTAGCCGAGTAGGCCGATGACAATCGCGGCGACCGGCCACCACCACAGCGGTACGTACAGGCGTTCGTCGTGAACGATCCGTGCACCGTCTCCGTGGGTCTGGGAGGGGTCTCCGGCCGTGTCGGGTGATGGGAATGGAGGCACGGCGCCAGCGTAGTCTTCCCGTGTGGCAAACGATCCTGGCAGCACCCCTGCCGACGCACCGTTCCCCGCCGGCCAGCCGGTGGGACAGGTCGCCGTCAGGCGACTCGATCCGGGCATCGCATTGCCTCGGCGGGCTCACCCCGGGGATGCCGGCGTGGACCTGTCGAGCACGATCGACATCGAACTGGCGCCCGGACATCGGGCGCTGGTGCCGACGGGGATCTCAATTGCACTTCCCGTCGGAACGGTGGGTCTGATCCATCCGCGGTCGGGACTCGCCGCGCGCGCGGGTCTGTCGATCGTCAACACCCCGGGAACCGTCGACGCGGGATACCGCGGCGAGATCAAGGTGTCCCTAATCAACTTGGACCCGCACGAACCGATTGTCATTGCGCGAGGTGACCGCATCGCACAGTTGCTGGTTCAGCGGGTCGAGCTCGTCGACTTCGTGGAAGTGGACGAACTGGACGAAACAAGCCGTGGCGCAGGTGGTCACGGTTCGAGTGGCGGTCACGCGAGGTTGGACGCACACGCGTCGGAAAGCAGCTGAAAAATGGCACGCGAAAAACGAATTCGGGGCAGCCGCCGGGGACGCCCCACCGAGGATCAGACCTCCGACACGAATGTCGGACCCAAGCAGATCGGCAGTGGGCAGGGTCCGTACGACGCCGATGATCTGGCGAAGGATGCCACGTTCGACAACTCACATCTCGATCTCGGATCGGTCCTGGTGCCGGTGGTCGAGGGGGGACAGGTCACCGTCGAGATGTCGGTGGATCATCAGCCGCAGTCGGTGTTCCTGGTGACGCCTCACGGGCGGATCACGGTCGCAGCGTTCGCCGCACCCAAATCGAGTGGTCAGTGGCGCGACGTGGTGACCGAACTCACCGAATCCCTGAAGACCGAGGGAGCCACGACAGCCATCGAAACCGGCTTCTGGGGCCGCGAGGTCGTGGCGACGGTCCCCGGCGGGGTGCATCGCTTCATCGGGGTCGACGGCCCGCGGTGGATGATCCGCGCTGTGGCCAGTTCGCCGACCGAGGGCGCCGAGAACCTGTCCAAGGTTGCGCGTGCCGTCGTCAGCGAAACTGTGGTTCGCCGTGGCGACGACCCGCACCCGCCTCGTACTCCCTTGCCGATCGTGTTGCCGCCGGTTCTCGCCGAGCAGGTCGCGGCCGCGCAACAGGAGATGGTGAACTCCGGGAAGATGGACGCGAATGCCGCGCCCGCCGCGCCGGCCGCCAACGCGCAGGCGCAATCGGCCCAGGCGACGGTCCGGGTTCAGGGTCAGCCGCAACCGGCCGCGCCTGAGCCTGCGGAGGAAGAGGTCCACACTCCGGCACCGGGGAGCGGTTCACGCGGCTCTGCGATGCAGCAGTTGGGCAACCGCCCGAAACGGTAGAGATCGGATGGCGGGTGTCAGCGGGTGAGCCGGCGCCAGCCGTCGAGGCATCGCCGGCCCAGCACTGACGGGTCGGCGCCCAGATCGTCGAGCGTGATCGTTTGCAGCAGTGCGTTCGGTGCCGCGTCGTGCCATGTTTGTGCCACCTCGAACGGGTGCACCGGATCATCGATCGTCGCGGTGATCGACAGTGGTACCGACAGTTCGGCGATGTCGCCTGCGGTCGGGGCGTGATAGCCCGCCGCCTCGGTGAGCATCGCATCCAGGACCGGTGCGGTGGCCCGCCATGAGCGGGCGAGTTCGGTGGCCAGCCATGGCGGTGTACCCGCGGTCATCTGTTCGATGGTCGCTTCCAGGCCGGTTCGGGCAAGCTGGTCGAGCGTCAACCGCGCGCTGTGCGCCGCCGGTGCGGTGGCCGGATCACCGAGCCACGGCGGCAACGCTGCCAGCACACCCGAGCAACTGGTGGGATTGTCGAGCGCCCATCGCAGGGCCACACACGCCCCGATCGACACGCCGGCCGCAAGTACCTGGTGCCCGTCGGCCGCAGTGTCATCGAGTGCCTGCAGATAAGTGCTGATCAAGCCATTTTCCGTGGGATCCACGGCAATCACCGGGATCGTCTCGTCGGCAAAAGCCCGACCGGCAAAGTACCCGTCCGAACCTGTTCCGGGGAGTGCCACGATCACCAGATCGCGGTTTGCGGGAGGGGATTTCGACACGGGGGTGCGCGGCATGTGATGATCTTGCCGCGGCGAGTGGTACTCACCGGTAGCGGGGTCTACCCTGGCGAGAGCAACAGCCCACGGTCGTCATCGGATTCACCGAGACGGCGACACAACTGATTTGGCTCGATTGACTTGGCGAAAGGGTGCGTAGCGCCATGACTGCAGGCGGATATCTCAAACGCCTCACGCGCAGACTCACGGAAGACCTCGAGCAACTCGACGCCGAGACCATCTCCGAACAGTCTCGGCAAACCGGCGCCCAGCGCGCCTGTGATTGTTCGGCCGGTGACGAGGTCACCATGCAGGGCGAACTGCGATCGGTGCAGACCTGCGCGAAGACGATGAAATCGGGTGTCACCGCAGAATTCTTCGATGGCACCGACGTGGTCACGCTCAAGTTCATCGGACGCAATCGGATCCCCGGGATCGAACCCGGGCGCACGGTGATCGTCCGAGGCCGGATAGGTGAGCACGACGGCCGCAAGGTCATGTTCAACCCCTACTACGAGTTGCTCGGTGAGAGCTGAGCACGACGGGCATCGACCAGGAACGGCACCGGGCGACGACCCGAAGGCCCTGACCGTTCTCGAACAGATGGGTGGGGTCTCCGGACTCATCTATTCGTCGGTGCCCATTGTGGTGTTCGTGCCGGCGAATTCGCTGTGGAATCTGACGGTGGCGATCTACGCGGCTCTCGGTGTGGCCGTTGTGATCTTCTTGCTCCGGCTGATCCGGCGTGAGCCCATTCAGCCCGCGATCTCGGGTGTCATCGGAGTGGCGGTGTGTGCGTTCATCGCCCACCGGACCGGCGACGCGAAGGGATTCTTCCTCGTCGGAATCTGGACCACCCTGGTCTACGCGGGGGTGTTCGCCGCATCGATCCTGGTCCGATGGCCGCTGGTCGGGGTGATCTGGAACGGCGTGAACGGGAACGGGACGCACTGGCGTCAGCATCGCCGCACACTGCTGGCCTACGACATCGCCACAGCGGTGTGGGCGGCCCTGTTCGGTGTCCGCTATCTGGTGCAGTCGTTCCTCTACGACAACGACCAGACCGGTGGTCTGGCCGCGGCGCGAATCGGGATGGGCTGGCCCTTGACCGCCGCAGCCGCGCTCGCCACGGTGCTGCTGGTCCGCTGGGCGCAGAAGACCGAACACGACGAAGAGGCGGCAGAAGAGTCCGATGTCATGGCCGCCGCGTCAGAAGGATCTGACCCCGACGGTCCCGGCGGGACTACAGAGCAGGCGCCGCCGGCTCGATGATCGCGGCCTGAAGTTCGGCTTCGGCTTCGGCCGGCACGATGAACACCAGTTCGTCGCCGCCTTCGACGGTGTCGTCGGGTTGCGGCACGATGACGCGGCCCCCGCGCAGGATCGTGACGAGTGCGGCGTCCCGCGGCAGCTTGAGTTTCCGGATCGGCTTGCCCGCCAGCGGTGTGTTGTCGGGCAGGGTCATCTCCACCAGGTTCGCCTGACCGCGTCGGAACGTCATCAACCGCACGAGATCGCCGACCGACACCGCTTCTTCGACCAGTGAGGCGAGCATTCGTGGGGTGGAGACCGCGACGTCGACACCCCAGTCCTCGTCGAACAGCCACTCGTTGCGCGGATCGTTCACCCGGGCGACGACACGTTGCACCGCGAATTCGGTTTTGGCCAGCAGACTCACCACCAGGTTCGCCTTGTCGTCGCCCGTTGCGGCGATGACCACGTCGAACTTGTGCAGTTCGACCTTTTCGAGGTTGTCGAGTTCGCAGGCGTCGCCGCCGACCCACCGGGCGCCGACCACCGCCTCTTCGTCGATGTGGTCGGGGTTGCGTTCGAGCAGCATCACCTCATGCGAGCTGGCGAGCAGTTCGCGGGCGATCGACCGTCCGACGGCACCGGCACCGGCTATCGCGACCTTCATACTGTCTTCCTTCCGGTCTGCGGGCTCACGTCAATCTGCTTCCGGGGCAACATCGGAAGCTACCGCGCGCACCTTGTCGAGATTGTCGAGCAAGGCGGCAACGAAGACCTGATCATCTTGTTGCAGTACTGATTTGGGTCCGGGAAGCAGCGGTTTGCCGAGTCGGTTGACGAAGCTGATCCGGGATCCGGTCTGTTCCTGGAAAAACGTTACCGAGTTGCCGACCCATGACTCGTGGATGCTGAGCTGGACGATTCCGACCTGGCCGGAGGGCTCGGTCCAGGCGACGACGTCGGCATCGGAGCCTCCGAGTGCCGACAAGAACCGATCCGTGGTCCACGGCACGGTCGCGACGGTCGGGATGCCGAGGCGCTCGTAGACGGCCGCGCGTTTGGCATCGTAGATCCGGGCGACGACTTTGGGGACGTTGAACGTCTCTCGCGCGACGCGCGCGGCGATGATGTTGGAGTTGTCTCCCGACGACACCGCTGCGAAGGCGTCGGCACCGGCTATACCGGCTCGCCGCAGCACGTCCTGGTCGAATCCGACGCCCTTGACCGTGGTGCCGGTGAAGCCTTCGGCCAGACGCCGAAATGCGGTTTCATCTCGGTCGATGATCGCCACCTCGTGCCCGGCGGACTGCAACTGGCCGGCAAGGGAAGCCCCGACTCGACCGCATCCCATCACCACAACGCGCATGCCAACTCCTTGCTGGACTCACCCGAGCAGATGCTCACCGGAACGGTACCCCGACCGCCGTGGCCTTACGCCATCGCAGGCCCTATTGTTGCCTGGTGTCCAACGTCTCAAAGGCCTCAACGGCGACAAAGCGGCTTTTGCTCGGGCGTCCATTCCGCAGTGACAAACTCGGTCACACGCTGTTGCCCAAGCGGATCGCGCTACCCGTGTTCGCCTCGGACGCGATGTCGTCGGTTGCCTATGCGCCGCAAGAGATCTTCCTGGTGCTGTCGGTCGCCGGGCTGTCGGCCTATACATACACGCCGTGGATCGGGCTCGCCGTGGCGGTCGTGATGGCGGTCGTGGTCGCGAGTTACCGGCAGAATGTGCACGCCTATCCGTCCGGAGGCGGTGACTACGAGGTCGCCACCACCAACCTCGGGCCCACCGCGGGCCTGACCGTCGGCAGTGCCCTGCTGGTCGATTACGTACTCACCGTTGCAGTATCGATTGCTTCGGCTGCCGAGAACGTTGGATCTGCGGTGCCGATCGTCCACCAACACAAGGTCTGGTTCTGTGTGATCGCCGTCATCATATTGACGGCGATCAACCTGCGTGGTCTCCGGGAATCGGGCACGGCCTTCGCGATCCCGACCTATGCATTCATCTTCGGCATCATTGCGATGCTGATCTGGGGATTCGTCCGCATCTTCATCTTCGGTGACGATCTCCAGTCGGAGACGGCGGGCTATGAGATCAAGGCCGAGGACAGCCACCTCGTCGGGCTGGCCTTCGTATTCCTTGTCGCGCGCGCTTTTTCGTCCGGCTGTGCCGCACTGACCGGCGTCGAGGCCATCTCCAACGGTGTGCCCGCTTTCCAGAAGCCGAAGTCACGAAACGCGGCCACGACACTGCTGCTGCTGGGCTCGATCTCGATCGCCATGCTGATGGGGATCATCCTGCTGGCCAATGAAATCGGTGTGAAGTACGTGTCCGATCCGGCCAAGGATCTGATCGGCGCCCCCGCGGGCTACGAGCAGAAAACGCTTGTCGCCCAATTGGCCCACGCGGTGTTCGGCGGATTCAGTCTGGGCTTCTACTTCGTGACGGTGGTCACCGCGCTGATCTTGGTGCTGGCCGCCAACACTGCATTCAACGGGTTCCCGGTCCTCGGATCGGTCCTCGCCCAGGACAGGTACTTGCCCCGGCAGCTGCACACTCGCGGAGATCGACTGGCGTTCTCCAACGGCATCGTGTTCCTGGCCGTGGCCGCCCTCGCCTTCATCGTTGCCTTCGGAGCTCAGGTCACCACACTGATCCAGCTCTACATCGTCGGTGTCTTCGTGTCGTTCACCCTCAGCCAGATCGGCATGGTGCTGCACTGGACCCGGCACCTCAAGTCCGAAAAGGATCCCCGCGCCCGGACCCGGATGGTCCGTTCGCGGGTCATCAACGCCATCGGGCTGGCGATGACCGGATCGGTCCTGGTCATCGTGCTCATCACCAAGTTCCTTGCCGGAGCCTGGATTGCGATCCTGGCGATGCTGGCGATCTTCGGGCTCATGAAGCTCATCCACCGGCACTATGCGTCGGTGCAGTCCGAGCTGGACAATTCCGACTATGAGGCCGTGCTGCCGAGCCGCACCCACTCGATCGTGCTCGTCTCGACGCTGCATCTGCCGACCCGTCGGGCCCTGGCCTTCGCCCGCGCCACCCGTCCCGACACCCTCGAGGCCGTCACGGTGAACGTGGACGACCGGGACACCCGAAAGCTCGTGGTGCAGTGGGACGACAGTGATATCACCGTTCCGCTCAAGGTGATCGCCTCGCCCTACCGTGAGGTGACCCGCCCGGTCATCGAATACGTCCGCCGCCTGCGGCGTGAATCACCCCGCGATGTGGTGACCGTGTTCATCCCCGAATACGTGGTCGGTCACTGGTGGGAACAGATCTTGCACAACCAGTCGGCGCTGCGGCTCAAGGGCCGTCTGCTGTTCGAACCAGGTGTGATGGTGACCTCTGTGCCCTGGCAGCTCAGTTCCTCCGATCGGCGCAAACGCGACCGCACGTACGTCGCACCGGGCGACACCCGTCGCGGTGTCGGCTCGATGCCCACCAGCTCGACCCCTCCAGAGAAAACAGGTTTGTAGTGACCGGCTCAGCACCCACTCAAGACTCAGAGGGAGCCGGAAACGGTTGGCTGGGAAACGAATTCGAGATCACCGTTGACCGTTTCGGTCACGGCGGAATCGGGGTCGGTCGTCGCGACGGCCGGGTGGTGTTCATCCGCCACGCGCTACCGGGCGAGACGCTGCGGGTGGTGGTGACCGAGGACCGGGGTAAGGGCTACTGCCGCGCCGAGATCCGCGAGATCCTGCAGGCCTCACCGCACCGCATCGACGCGGTCTGCCCGGTGGGTGCCCCGGTGTTCGCCGGCGGTGCCGGAGCCGGGTGCTGCGATCTCTCACACACCACCGGCGCTCACGCCCGCGAGCTGAAATCGCAGGTGCTCACCGAACTGCTCGGCAGGATGGGCGGCATCGAGTGGGACGGCGAGGTGGTCTCACTCGACCCCGACGCCACGGCTGCTTCCGAGACCGGCTGGCGCGTCCGCGAACGCCTCTTCATCGATGCCCAGGGGCGTCCCGGAGTTCGGGGATACCAATCACATTCGGTGCTCCCACGCCTGGACTGTGCGCAGCCGGTTGCGGGGATGGTCGACGGCCTCGACGAGTTCGGCGATCTCGAACCGGGCTCCGAACTGATGCTCACCGTCGGCGACGACGGTCGCCGGCACATCGTCCACATCGCCGCCGCGGCAGAACCGCATCGGGGAGGGCGCGGCAAGCGACCCCATTCCGGCCGGCGCCGGACGCAGCAACAGCGGGCCCAGCGTTCGACGCCGCGCCGTGAGGTGTTGCTCGCGGGCGAGCAGACAGTCCGTCGCACGGTCGGTGGGCGCACGTGGGAAGTGCCCGTAACCGGCTTCTGGCAGGCCCATCGCTTCGCGGCATCGGGCTACAGCGACACCGTGCGGACGCTGCTGCGGTCCGCGGACCTCCCGCGCTCGATGGTGGCATGGGATCTGTACGGCGGGGCCGGTGTGCTGGCCGGGGCCGTGCTGGATGAGAACGACGAGTCTTGGGGTACCGCCCGCGTACACATCGTCGAGGCCGACCGCGGCGCGACGGCCGCTGCCGACCTCACCTTCGCCGACGACCACCGCGTCCACGTCCATCACGCGAGCGTGATGGCAGCAGTTGCCGATCTGCCGTCGCCCGACGTCGTGATCGTCGACCCGCCGCGATCGGGTGCCGGCCGGGAAGTCGTCGAACGGATCACGGCGGCCGAGCCGTCGGCCGTCATCGCGGTCGGCTGCGACCCGGCAACCTTCGCCCGTGATCTCGCGGATTACCGGCGTGGGGGATATGAGGTCGACACCCTGCTCGGCTTCGACGCGTTCCCCTTGACCCACCACCTCGAAGCGGTGGCGTTGTTGCGCCCCGGAGCACCGGCGGCGTCGTAACCAATCCCTGCCGTCGCACCAATCCCTACTGCTGGCGGTCTCGAAGAATCCGTAGACTGGTAAGTCACGTGTCGCCGCAGCCCGGTGACACGGGTCGGCGGAGCGTGTGATCCCGCTGTGAGTGGCCATCGAAAGGATGTTGGATGAGCGTGCTGGATTCGGTCAATTCGCCTGCAGACCTGCGCGAACTGTCCGTTGCGCAGGCGCATGATCTGGCCGCGGAGATCCGTGGGTTCCTGATTGCGAAGGTCTCGGCCACCGGTGGCCATCTCGGACCCAACCTCGGTGTCGTCGAGACCACGCTGGCGATCCACCGGGTCTTCGACTCACCCCATGACGCTGTGCTCTTCGACACCGGCCATCAGTGCTACGTCCACAAGATCGTCACCGGCCGCAAAGACGGCTTCGACACCTTGCGGCAGCGCGGCGGACTGACCGGCTACCAGGAACGTGCCGAGAGCGAGCATGACTGGATCGAGTCGTCGCACGCGTCGGCAGCGCTGTCCTATGCCGACGGCCTGGCCAAGGCCTTCGAATTGAGCAAGCAGGACCGCCACGTCGTGGCCGTGGTCGGCGACGGGGCACTCACCGGCGGCATGTGCTGGGAGGCGCTCAACAACATCGCCGCGGGCGATCGTCCGGTGGTCATCGTCGTCAACGACAACGGCCGGTCCTATGCGCCGACCATCGGCGGCTTCGCGCGGCACCTGACCGGGCTGCGATTGCAGCCGGGCTACGAGCGGGTGCTCGACGAGAGCCGTCGCGCGGTACTGAAACTTCCGCTGCTCGGCCAGATCGCCTATGCCGCGCTGCACGGTCTTAAGACCGGCATCAAAGACGCACTGGCACCGCAGGCGATGTTCACCGACCTCGGTATCAAGTACGTCGGCCCGGTCGACGGACACGACCAGGAAGCGCTGGAGAATGCGCTCCGCCGGGCGAAGTCGTTCGGTGGTTCGGTCATCGTGCACACCGTCACCCGCAAGGGCAATGGCTATCACCACGCCGAGAACAACGTCGCCGACCGGATGCACGCGACCGGCATCATCGATCCCGAGACCGGCAAGTCGACCAGCGTGTCGGCGCCGGACTGGACCTCGGTCTTCTCGGCCGCACTGGTGGAGGCGGGCAGCAACCGCGAGGACATCGTCGCGATCACCGCGGCCATGCCGGGTCCCACCGGACTGTCCGCGTTCGGTGAC
Organism: Williamsia faeni; assembly: GCA_003202005.1. Lineage (GTDB taxonomy): Bacteria > Actinomycetota > Actinomycetes > Mycobacteriales > Mycobacteriaceae > Williamsia > Williamsia faeni. The sequence continues at coordinate 303,092 of QJJF01000002.1, forward strand.
CGATTCCCGGACCGGATGTTCGATGTCGGTATCGCCGAACAGCATGCGCTGACCTCGGCCGCCGGTCTTGCGCTCGGTGGCCTGCACCCCGTCGTCGCCATCTACTCGACCTTCCTCAACCGGGCATTCGACCAGTTGCTCATGGATGTCGCACTGCTGAAGCAGCCGGTGACGCTGGTCCTCGACCGGGCCGGTGTGACCGGCCCCGATGGTCCGAGCCACAACGGCATGTGGGATCTGTCGCTGATGGCGATCGTGCCCGGCATGCGGGTGGCCGCGCCGCGCGATTCGGTGCGGTTGCGTGAAGAACTCGCCGAGGCGCTGGAGATCAACGACGGACCCACCGCGCTACGGTTCCCGAAAGGCGCAGTCCCGGAAGATATCCGGGCTGTGGAACGACTGGCCGACGGCACCGATGTGCTGGGCCGCCCGGCCCGCGGTGAGACCTGCGATGTGCTGATCGTCGCGGTCGGGCCCTTTGCGTCGTTGGCGTTGGACACCGCTGCCCGCCTGGCACAGCAGGGGATCGGCACCACCGTGGTGGACCCGCGCTGGGTGCTCCCGGTCCCCGCGTCGATTGCCGAACTGGCACAGACACATCGACTGGTGGTGACGGTCGAGGACGGTGGCGTGCACGGCGGCATCGGCTCGTCGGTGTCGGAAAAGCTTCGAGCCGAAGGTATTTCGACACCGGTGCGCGATGTGGGCATCGAGCAGCGCTTCTTGGCTCATGCGTCCCGGGGGCAGTTGCTCGACGAGCTCGGCTTGACCGCGCAGGACGTGGCACGTGCCATCACCGCCATGGTCTCGAGCATGCAGGCGCCGTTGTCGAGTGCCGACGAAGAAGACTTCAACGACGTCAGCTAGCTGGCGCGAACCTATTCGGGCGGGGTCTGACTGAGCGCCTCGGCGATCACCGGCGACGTCAGCTCGACCTGCCACGGACGTGCACCACCGGCGGTCAATCGCTCCGCCACCGCGTCGGTCGACGGGGAATCCAGTCCCTCCCAACACAGTTGGCGTACCAACTCGGGGAGCAACAGGTTCTCCACCGGCACGGTGACCTGCTCCGACAGCGCGGTCAATCCGGCGCGGACGGCCGTGTAGCGGGCCGCGGCCTCGGGCTCTTTGCCTTCCCACCGGTTGACCGGCGGGAGGCCCGTGGTCGGTGGACGCCGCGAGGGGAGCTCGCTGTCGGGGAGATTGCGTGCGGTGTCGAGGGCCGCCATCCACCGGCCGGCCTGCCGGCGCTGGCGGGGCCCACCGAAGACCGGCAGTTTGTACAGTTCGTCCAGCGTTTTCGGGTCCGCAACCGCGGCCGCGACGATCGCCGAGTCCGGAAGTATCCGCCCGGGCGCGACATCGCGTTTGCGGGCCAGTTCTTCTCGCGTGTTCCAGAGTTGCTGCACCGCGGCCAGCGTCCGGGGCGACTTGATCGTGTGGATCTTCGAGACCCGCCGCCAGCGATCCTGGCGGGGTGCGGGTTCGGGACGAGCCAGGATGGCCGCGAATTCCTGTGCGGCCCAGGTGTCTTTACCGGCCTCGACCAGCGTTGCCTGCACCGCGTCGCGCAGCTCGATCAGGACCTCGACATCGAGTGCCGCGTAGTTCAGCCATTCGGCGGGCAGTGGGCGGCTGGACCAATCCGCGGCGCCATGACCTTTGACCAGACCGAGCCCGAGGAAGTGCTCGACCATGGCGGCGAGGTTCACCTTGGGGATGCCCGCGAGTCGTCCGGCGAGTTCGGTGTCGTAGAGCGCCGCACACCGGAAGTTCAGCTCCTTCAGGCACGGCAGATCCTGATCGGCGGCATGCAGGATCCACTCTGGCCCGTCGAGGACGTCGGTCACCGGTCCGAGTGCCTCGGGATGGTCGATCGGATCGATCAGCATGGAACCACTTCCGGTCCGCCGGATCTGGATCAGATAGGCGCGGCCCGAGTAGCGAAAGCCCGACGCGCGCTCGGTGTCGAGTGCGATCGGTCCGGTCCCCTCGGAGAGCCGGCGCGCGGCGTCGGCGAACTCCTGCGGCGTTGTCAGGACCGGTGGTACACCGTCGGCGGGTGATGTCAGCGGAATCGCGGGGGGTCGCTCGGGTTCGGCCGCCGGGTCGGGTGACGGCGGCTCGGGGGTTTCGGGATCGGTCACGCTTCGGCGAACCCGAGCCGTGTCACACCGGTCGGCGGGAGGCCCGCGGCGTGTGACAGCACATTGCAGAATGCTTCGACGTGGCCGCTGAGGGTGTCGTTGGTGGCCGTCCACGATGCGCGCAACTCGAGCTGATGCGCCCGCGGCGGTCCGGCGATGTCGCCGTAGCGCACCGATGTCGTCGAGGTGACGGTGCCACCCAGTGCAGTCACTGCCACGGTGTCGGACTTCTCGAGCGATTCGGTCAGCCAGCTCCAGGCAACCTCCGGCAGCAGGGGATCGCTGGCCAGTACGGCTTCGACCTCGGCCTGGATGAATGCGACCAGACGCATCGTGCCGTTCCAGGCCTCATGGCCGTCGGGGTCGTAGAGCAGGATCAATCGGCCGAATGCGGTCCCGTCGGAATCTGTTGCGATGTCGCCGTCGTCGGGCTGGGTCACTTCTGCACCGACGGCGTAGCTGTAGGGCGCAAGTCGCTGTGGTGGACGTATGCTGCCGAGTTCGATCTCCGACCGGACCTTGGCCGCATGCATCGATTCGATTGCGCTGCGGAAGACCGCAGGCTCGGTCGAGGCTCCGGATGTGGTCACTGCTCGACCGTAGGGCCGATCAGGTCGGACGCAGCGGAGGCGCGCCGAGCATCACATGGCAGCATGTGGAGGTGATGTCTGAACATGATGCTCGCACAGTCTCTCCGCTGGTAGCAGCTGCCCGTGGGCAGGTCCCGGATCACCGTCCCGTGTGGTTCATGCGCCAAGCCGGACGCTCGCTACCCGAATACCGTGAGATCCGCGCCGGACGCGGGATGCTCGAGGCCTGCTTCGATCCGGAGCTCGTCTGCGAGATCACGATGCAACCGGTCCGCCGTCACGGCGTCGACGGGGCGATTCTGTTCTCGGACATCGTGGTTCCGCTCAAGGCCGCCGGCGTCGACCTCGACATCGTGGCCGGTGTCGGTCCGGTGATCGCCAATCCGGTGCGGACCCACGCCGATGTGCAGGCGTTGCCGATGCTCACGCCAGAGGCGGTGGGTGCGGTGTCGACCGCGGTCAAACTCCTCAAGGCCGAGCTCGGTGACACCGCTCTGATCGGTTTCGCCGGAGCGCCGTTCACCCTGGCGTCGTACCTGGTCGAGGGTGGACCGAGCCGCAATTACGAGAACACCAAGGCGCTGATGTATTCGGCACCCGAGGTATGGCACGAACTCGTGGGCAAGCTCGCCGACATTACGATCGCCTTCCTGAAGGTGCAGCTCGAGGCCGGTGTCGACGCGATTCAGCTGTTCGACTCCTGGGCCGGAGCACTGTCGGTCACCGACTACCGCGCGTTCGCCCGTCCGCATTCGGCTCGGGTGTTCGCCGAACTGGCGTCGTACGACGTGCCGCGTATCCATTTCGGTGTCGGAACCGGTGAGTTGCTGCACGACATGGGCACGGCCGGCGCCGACGTGGTCGGCGTCGACTGGCGGATCCCGCTCGACGAGGCCGCCCGCCGCGTCGGCCCGGGCAAGGCACTGCAGGGCAACCTCGATCCGGCGTTGCTGTTCGCGCCCTGGGAGGTGGTGGCGACCCATGTCCGTCGCATTGCCGCCGAAGCCGACGCCGCAGTGGCGGCCGGGGCCATCGGCCACATCTTCAACCTCGGCCACGGTGTGCTGCCGACGACTGATCCGACGATGCTGACACGGGTGGTGGAGCTGGTGCATTCGCTGTGAATGCACTGCGGCTCGCGGTGATCGGCGGCGGTATCTCGGGACTGAGCGCCGCGTATCGCCTGCGGGCATTGCTCGGTCAGACCGCTGTCATCGACCTCTATGAGGCCACCGACCGCCTCGGCGGCACCCTCAAAGGCGTCGACCTCGCGGGCACGCAGCTCGATGTCGGCGCCGAGGCATTCCTGGTTCGTCGCCCCGAGGTCCCCGCGTTGCTGACCGAGCTCGGCATCGCATCGCGCATGGTGCATCCGGGCACATTGGGTCCCAGGATCCTGGCCCGCGGGGCTCTGGAACCGATGGCCCGGCCCACACTCATGGGCATTCCCGCGGATCCGGCCGTGGTCGCGCATCTCGCCGAAGCCGCCGATCTGGCGTTGATGACCGATGAACCCCGGCGGCCACTCGAATGGATCCCCGGTCAGGACGTGTCCATCGGTGGCCTGGTCGCCGAGCGATTCGGCCGTTCGGTCGTCGACCGCAGTGTCGATCCGATGCTCTCCGGCGTCTACTCGGCGCGCGCCGACGACCTGGGCCTGCGGGCGGTATTGCCCGCGCTGGCCGCGCGGCTCGACGCCGGGTCGCCCAGTCTCACCGCTGCGGTGGCCGACCTGATCGGAGCCGCGTCGGGTGACGGGCCGATCTTCGGTGCGATGGCCGGGGGATATCAGGAACTCGTCGACACGCTCGTCGAACGGTCCGCCGCCACGACGCACACCGGGACGATCGTCACCGACATCCGTCGCGGTGAAGCGGGGTGGCTGGTCGACGGCATCGCTTACGACGGCGTGGTCTGTGCGCTCACCGCACCCGCTGCCGCGCGCGTGCTGGACTCCGAACCCGGCGTCGCGCGGCCGCTGTCCGGCGTCGACATCTCCGGATCTGCGGTCGTGGCAATGGCATTCGGCCCGGACGTGGTGCTTCCGGAGTTGTCCGGGGTACTCGTCGCCAGTGACGAGACCGTGGTGCGGGCCAAGGCCTTCACGTTCAGCAGCCAGAAGTGGCCGCACCTGGCCGGGAACGGTGCGCTCGTCCGCGCGTCCTTTGGCCGGTTCGGTGCGCCGGTCTCCGGCATCGACGACGATCAGCTGATCGACTGGGCAACCAGCGACCTGTCCACCGTCATCGGGATCTGGGGTGGTCGCGGCGGCTTCACACCGGTCGACGCGGTGGTGCAGCGGTGGCCTGCGGGCCTGCCGCGGTATGGCACCGGGCACGCCGACCTGGTCGCCGAGCTGGATTCCGGACGCCCGCGGGGACTCGTGCTGGCCGGCGCGACGTACAACGGGGTGGGCGTTCCGGCCTGTGTCGGCCGGGCCGAGCGTGCTGCCCGCCAGCTCGTCGCCGACCTGACCGACTGACCTCCGGCATCGGCCCCCTGGGCTGCAGCGACGCCGCCGGTGGGTGGCAGTATGAAATCCATGACCCGTCTGGATTACGCCGAAATCAACGCCACTGTCCGCTATCTGATGTTCTCGGTCTTTTCGGTTCGTCCCGGAGAACTGGGCGACGACCGCACCGAGGCGATCGCAGACGCCACGACGTTCTTCGATTCGCTGACCGAGCGCGGGGTGGTCGTGCGCGGTCTCTATGACGTCGCCGGCCTGCGGGCTGATGCCGACTTCATGATCTGGTGGCATTCGGAAGAGGTGGAGCAGATCCAGTCGGCCTACGCCGACTTCCGTCGCACCACCATCCTGGGCAAGGCCAGCACCGCGGTGTGGAGCAATGTGGCATTGCACCGTCCGGCCGAGTTCAACAAGAGTCACGTCCCGGCGTTCCTCGCCGGCGAGGAGCCGGGCAAGTACATCTGCGTATACCCGTTTGTGCGGTCGTATGAGTGGTACCTGCTGCCCGACGCCGAGCGCCGCAAGATGCTCGCCGATCATGGCAAGGAAGCCCGCGGCTACAAGGACGTACGCGCCAACACGGTGTCGTCGTTCGCCCTCGGCGACTACGAGTGGCTGCTGGCCTTCGAGGCACCCGAATTGCACCGGATCGTCGACCTGATGCGTGATCTGCGGGCCACCGAGGCGCGCATGCATGTGCGCGAGGAGACCCCGTTCTACACCGGACCGCGGGTCGAGGTAGACAAGCTCATCGCCTCCCTGCCCTGATCGGACGGCACACCCAAACGAGCCGGATATACGAAGACGAGCCACATATTCGCGGCTCGTCTTCGTATATCCGGCTCGTTTGATGCGAGTGCGTCAGCCGGGCAGTTCTGCCTTGACTGGTTGATCTCTCTTGCGGATGTCGAGGTACCGGAAGAGCAGTGAACAGAACACGGCGATCATCAGCAAGGACCAGCCCCAGGTGACCTTGCCGTATTCGACGGCACGGCCGAACGCTGCCCATCGAACCGAGTAGTACACGTCGAAGGTGAAGCAGCCGTAGATGCCCAGCCAGGCCGGCCAGTTCCGGATGGTCGAACCGCTCAGGAACACGGTCATCACCAGCGGGAACAGCAGCATCGAGTAGTACCCCTGACCGAGGGAACCGACCAGCCACGACGTGCACAGCAGGACGCCGGATGACGTTGCCAGCCACAGCAGTTCATCGGTCTTGCGGTAGTAGCGATACAGGAACCACAGACTGAAGGCCGCCATCGCCACGAAGGCGATCCGCATCAGCACGACCAGCCAGGTCTGCAATCCGAAGTAGGCGCCATTGCCGACGATCGAACTGTTGTAGTAGTCACGGGCTTCGAACAGGTACGGCGCCGTGCGGGTGAAGAAGTCCATCGGATCCGCCGACAACGGCCACGCCATGGCGGTCAGCAGGATCGGCATACCGATCGCACCGACGAACACCTTCCACTGACGGTTCAGCAGGGGCAGCAAAAGCAGCACGGCCAGAACCGGTTTCACCGCGATGGTGATGCCCAGCGGGATGCCGGCCCACAGATCCTTGCGCTTGAGTGCCCACGTCATGAACAGCAATTCTCCAAGCAGCACAAAGGAATTGAAGTTCACGAAGATGAGTGTGTGGGCGACGCTCTCGGACAGGAAGAACACGAACAGCACGACCGGCATCACCGGTGAACGCCACGAATACCCGAACATCCGGGTGATCAGGAGGGCACAGACCACCAGCACGACCACCGAGGCGAAGATGAACAACCATCGGGCCCTCTCCGGGTCGAGGTATCCCAGCGGTGCCATCAGCATGGTGCCGGACGGGGGATACAGGTAGTGCGGATCGACCGTGTTGTAGTTCTCGGTGTAGACGGGCTCGTTGCGCAGGAATGCCAGCGCGGCCCGGTACACCGGCGAGAAGTCGTCGGTCCGGTCGCCGTTGACACCCAGGATCAACGACCGCTGGATGATCATCAGGATGGACGCCGGCCAGAGCACCATCGTGAGGATGCGACCCATGTCGACCTGCGGGAACAGAAGCCGATCACGGATCGCCGCAGGGCTGGTCGTCACGTGGTCCTCGGCGCGGGTGTCATAAGTCGGCACTGCCGAACCGTACTACGACGACTGCGGGTGGCGGTGGCCGACACAGCGCTCAAGCCGGACATGCGCCTGTCGTCGGGGGCTCTCCGGAGAGGCTGTACGCAATCGCCGCCTTGCCTGCGCAGTCGGAATGGGAGAGCACCGAGTATCCGAGTCCTTCCCAGGTCAGCATCGAGAACTCCGCGCCGGCGCCCACCAGGGCGCCGTTGACGCCGTCGGTTGCGACGGGTCCGTTGATCGGGTCACCGCCACCCCGCAGCACCAGAACGGGTACCGGTAGCTCTCCGAGAGTGGGGGTGGCGTCTCCGGACGGGAAACCACTGCACCGCAGGAGACCGAGCGCCGCATTGCTCCCGGTCAGCGGGTACTGCTGACTCCACTGGGTGACCAGGTCTGCGACCTGGTTCTGCCCGACCGGTTCGGTGGTGTCGTTGCAGCGGGACAGCAGCTGGCCATCGCTGCCGCGCAGGAGCCGGGCCTGCTCGATCGCCGCCCGCAACGGGCCGAGGGTGCCGTCGTCGGCTTTGCTCAGCATGTCCGCGGTGGTCCGGATGACGTTCGGCCGGTCACCGGGTGTCAGCGCGATGGCGGTCGTCAGCGCGAGGAGGATGTCGGTGTCGGAGAGCCCGCCGACGTCGCCGGCCCGGGCGCGCTCGAGCAATCCGGCGATGGTGGCCGCGGGATCGGCGCCGAGTGAGCAACTCAGCGCCCGGCACTGGTCGGAGAAGGTGCGCAGGGCGGCATTGGTTCCGTCCGCGATCTGCTGCGCGGAGGTTTGCGCGTTGGCGCCGTAGGGCGCGGGTGTGTCGAGGATCAGGCGGGCGACATGGTCCGTGTAGAGACCCGCGTAGGCCAGGGCCACGGCGGCACCGTTGCCGACTCCGATGATCCCGAGGTGCTCGACGCCCCACAGAACCCGTAGTTCCTCGAGGTCGGCGGCGGCGTTGTTGGTGGTGAACTGCACCTGGTGGGGGCTCAGCGTTTCGGTGCAGCCGTCGGATGCCGAGGCGCCGGCCGCGACGATGCGGCGTTCGCGTTCGGCGTTGTCGTTTGCCGCCTGACCGAAACCGTTCGACAGCAAAGTGTTGCGTTCGAGGGTGGTCATGCAGTCGAGCGGCGTCGACTCGCCGGTACCTCGCCGGTCGATGGAGACCACCGGATTGCCGGCCAGCAGAGCCGCGCCGCCACCGGAGGCCAGCGAGACCAGGGTTCGGGCCGAGGCGAGATCGGTGCCCGACGTCAGGACCAGCGGTGGCGCGCCGGCAGGTGTTGCCGACGAGCGTGCCCGAACTGCCGACACAGTGATTGTTTCGACGGCCTGCACACCCGGCGTGACCGAGTTCGCGAACTCGGCGCAATCGAGCGTGATCCCGGCGGGCAGCGCGGCGACACCGAAGCGGGCAACGGTCTCGTCGGTGCAGTCGGACCACTTGAGGTCGGTGGCCGGTACTTCCAGCGGTGGCGGGGCGGCGGCGGTGGACGGCGGCTGCCCGCCGGCACCGTCCTGCTTGATCACCAGATCGGGGCCCGGGTCCGGGCCGGCGGTACAACCGGCGAGGGTGCCGATCGTCACCGCCATGGCAAGCGCGCACAGGCGGAACCGGCGGCGGATCACGGTGGGACGGCGCATGATGGCGAGGGTACTGGCGCGCGGCGTCATCGCTGATCGCGCACCCAGCGCACGTACAGGTAGTCCTCGTCGTCGGCGAGGATGTGTGCCCGTCGCATCCGCCGGGCGGTCGAGGCGCCCGCGGTCAGGTGCTTGGCATCCCCGGCTGTGAGCATCGGTGCGACCGTGACGCACAGTTCGTCCAGCAGGTCGTGTTCGAGCAGTGTCCCGAGTAGCGATGGGCCGCCTTCACAGAGCACACGCGATCGGCCGCTGCCGGCCAGGTGGGCACCGACCATCGCCAGATCAACGCAGTCGGTACCGCAGTCGACCAGCGTGGCACCGGCGTCGAGCAGGCGGGCCCGGGCCTCGGCCGGAGCACTGCGGCAGGTGAGGATCTCTGTGCCGGCGTCGGTGATGAGCGGGTTGCCGGCGGGGATGTTGAGCGAATTGCTCACCAATGCCAGCGACGCGGTCGGAGATTGACCCAGTGCGGCGCGATGGCCGGCGAGATCGGAGTTGGGCCGCACCGGCCCATAACCCTCGGCGATCGCGGTTCGCGCCCCCACCAGCACCACGTCGGCCAACCCGCGCAGAACCATGAACACCCGCTGGTCGCCGTCACCGCCCAGCCCTCCGGACAGGCCGTCGACCGTCGCCGCACCGTCGATCGAACCGACCATGTTCGCACGCAACACCACACCGCCGGCAGGGGCCGGGGGATACGCGTACAGGTCCGCGAGGGCGCCGTTGTCGAGGTCTGTCGCCGAGGCCCGGCCTGTGAGCTGGGTCGCTTTCGTCAATGGGTGCACGAAACCATTCTTATCCGCTGGCTAGGCTCTCGACATGCAAGCACGTCTGAGCGACCGTACGCCGCAGGTGGCACCCGAGGCCCTCATCGGCGAGATGGTCCCGCCGTCGATGTTCGACGAGGTCAGTTTCGACTCCTACATCCCGGACCCGAACGAGCCCAGCCAGGCTCAGGCGGTCGCCGCTGCCCGCAACTTCGTGGAGCGCGCCAAGAAGGTCAAGGGTGGCAAGAAAGGCCTGTTCGGACGCAAATCCGCGCCGCAGGCCGGTCTCGGCCTCTACCTCGACGGCGGGTTCGGTGTCGGCAAGACCCACCTGTTGGCGTCGATCTATCACTCGATGCCCGAACCCAAGGCGTTCGCGACCTTCGTCGAGGTGACGCACGTGGTCGGTGCGCTGGGGTTTGTCAGCGCACTCGAACGGTTGTCGGAGCACACGGTTCTCTGCATCGACGAGTTCGAACTCGACGATCCCGGTGACACGATGCTCGTCTCGCGGCTGTTGACCGAGCTCTCTGCGAAGGGCGTCTCGATCGTAGCCACCTCGAACACCCTGCCGGGTCAGCTCGGTGAGGGTCGCTTCGCCGCCCAGGACTTTCTCCGCGAGATCAAGAAGCTGTCGGCGGTCTTCGAGGCCATCCGCGTCGACGGCCCCGACTACCGGCATCGCGACCTGCCCCCGGCGCCCGATCCGAACACGATTGCCGAACTCGAGACGCTGGCGGCCAACACCCCGAACGCCACCCTCGACGACTTCGACGAGCTGTGTGCCCATCTGGCCAAGCTGCATCCGTCGAAGTACAAGGCACTGGTCGAAGGTGTCAGCCTCGCCTGTGTCTCCGGTGTCCATCCGGCCGCCGATCAAACGGTGGCGCTGCGGATCGTCGTGCTTGCCGACCGTCTCTACGACGCGGGCACGCCGCTGATGGTCTCGGGCTCGAAGCTCGACGAGATCTTCACCGAGGAGATGCTCCACGGCGGTTACCGCAAGAAGTATCTCCGGGCGACCTCACGTCTGCTGGCACTGTCGCGGTTCGCCGAAACCAGATAGCTGTCCGCGAGTCGATCCGGGCTGGATCGCCGCGGCCGTAGGCTGGTCTGATGGCTGATCCCGACGCGCCGCACCTGCATCCCACTGATCTGGAGGAGTGGAGCCGGTGGCTCGCGGCCAACCACGACACCTCAACTGGGGTGTGGCTTGTGTTCTGGCGCAAGGACTCCGGCAAAACGCCCCTCGACTACGACGGTGCCGTCCGAGAGGCACTGTGCTGGGGGTGGATCGACGGCCACACCCGAGCCATCGACGACGACCGTCGTGGAATGTGGTTCACCCGCAGGGGACGCAACAGCATGTGGGCGGCATCGAACAAGGCGCGGGTTGCCGATCTCATCGAGCAGGGCCGGATGCGGCTGCCGGGCCAGGCCGTTATCGACGATGCCAAGGCCAGGGGTCTGTGGAACCTTCTCGACGACGCCGAGGCGCTCATCGAGTCGGCGGAACTGGCAACCGCGCTCGACGCCGATCCGGCGGCGCGCCGCAACTGGGACGGGTTCCCGCCCAGCGTGCGGAAGTTCGCGCTGACGCAGATCGCGATGGCCAAACAACCCGAGACCAAGACCAAGCGCATCACCTCGATCGTCGAGAAGGCGGCCCGAGGTGAACGGCCCTGACGCTCAGGTCGTGTCGCCTCAGGTCGCGTCGTCTCTGGGCGTCCGCGCGTAGATGAAGTCATTGCACACCGAGACATTGACCCGAAACGTTTTGTGGCCCACGACCTCAAAGCCCATCTTCTGGTAGAACCGCTGGGCGCGTGGGTTCTTCTGGTTGACGCCGAGCCAGACCAGTTCGCTACCCACCTCTGCGGCATGGCCCAGTGCCGCGGACATCAGCCCGGTCGAGGCGTGCCGGCCGTGAAAGCCGGGCAGCACATACATTTTCGACACCATCGTGAGCGGGCGCGTGGTGATCGCGGCGAGCACATCGGGATCGGTGGGTTCTTCGTCGATCACCAGCGCGTAGCCGGCGATCGACGACGTCGCCGGGTCCACCGCCTTGAACACGTGATGCGTGGGATTCGCGATGAAGGCCCGGAAGTGGTCGGCGGTGAGGTTGCCGGCCACGAAGTGCTCGATGTCGGTGATGGTGAGTTCCGGCGGGCAGGCGAGAGGGAAGGTCACGGCCGCCACGGTCGCGAGCTCCTCGGCATCTGATGCAAGTGCGGTCAGGATCGCTGCCGCATCGGTCTCGGGCACACCCTCAGTTCATCACGCCGCGTCCCGGAGTCGACGGTTCCGGTGACACCGATCTCCTCGAGCTCGTGGACGAGTGCGCCGGACGCGGCATCGCGGTTGATGATCGCGCCGAGTTCGGTGGCCGCCGCGGCGTAGGTGGGATCGTCCAGGAGGCGCGCTGTGGCGGCGACGATCTTCTGTGGTGTTGCGTTGCGGGACAGCGTGATTCCGGCGCCTCGGGTGCTGACGCGGACGGCGTTGTCGGCCTGGTCCCGTCCGTGGGGCAAGCTCAGGATCGGTATTCCTGCGGCCAGCGCCCGGACAACCGTTCCGTGGCCGGCGTGGGTGATCACGGCGTGCGCGTGCGGCAAAACCTGCGAATGTGGCGCGGCCGCGACCACGGTCACGTTGTCGGGGGCATCGAGGGCAGCGGGATCGATCGCGGGCCCGGTGGTCACATAGCCACGAACCGGCATCTGCGCGAGCGCGTCGATGACCCGCTGTAGACAGGCCACCTGATCCTGAAAGGTCGATGACAGGGCCACCAGGACCAGGGGATCCTCACCTGGGGGAGGCGTCCAGGCGGTGCCGGTGGTCCACGCCGGATCGTCGAGGACGGCCCCGACATAACGCACGTGATCCGGAAGCCTGGCAGGGAAATCGAACTCGGCCGAGGTGAGCACCAGATGCTTGCGGGCCGACCTCAGCTGATCGAAGAGTTCCCGTACCGGAGCCAGGCCATACGACGCGCGCAAGGCGTTCAGCGCCGGTACACCCTTGTTCCACTGACGCTGCGTCAGTGAGCGGACAGCGCGATCGCGCACACGGGCCAGCGGATTGCGCGCCGGCTTCAGGCCCAGGCCGATCGGCGGCATCCCCTCGGCGGGCAGTAGATACATGTTGGGGAAGAACACGTCGAACGGAACCTCGCGGGCCTGCGCCGCGACCATCGCTCCGATCGCAAAGAACGAGCACACCGCCAGATCTGGTTTCACCGTGTCGATGGCGGCGGTCATGTCCTTCGCATAGCCCGGCGCCGGGCCGACCAGTTGCCGATCGAGGAGCCGGGCGAACAGCGCCAGGGGATTGGAGCATTCCCAGTCCCGGTACGGATCGTCCTCGGGGCGCCGCGAGGCGCGGTTGGGTGCGGTGGTCCACGGCACAAAGGTGGCACCGGTGGCCCGCACGTCCGATTCCATCGAGTCCTCCGCGAGAATCGTGACGCGATGGCCACGTTCGAGGAGCCGTCGGGCCGCACCGAGTTCCGGCGGCACGGTGCCGCCGCCGTCGACCAGCGCAAAAAGATACGTCTGAGCATTCATGTCCGGGGTCCCTTCAGTACACCGACCACCAGGTTGGTCATGGTCTTCTCGGTTTCGGTACGGCTGAGCCGAAGATCTCGTCGCAGCAGTTTCCAGACGTAGACGTCGGAGGCCGCATGCAGCGCATGCACCATCTGTTCGCGATCCGCCCGGTCGGCGGGCAGGTCATCGCCGAACATCGCCGCCAACCATTCCTGGTGAAAGGCACGTGCCTTGTCCAGCTCGGCTGCCAGGTCGGGAAAGCGATCCGCGGACATCGCCCAGCGGACGTTGGCATCGCCCATCAGTTCGTACTCGCCGATCAGCGCTGCGATGGCACCGGCGACGTCTCCGGGCTGCGCGGCGTAGCGGGCAGCGGTGGTCTGTTCCGCCATCAGTTCGGCGACTCCGAGAACCACACCGGTCTTGGATTCGAAGTGATTGAGCACGGTTTGGTGTGAGACGCCGGACGCCTTGGCGATCGAGGCGAGCGTCACATCCTCGAAAGCCTTTTCCAGGAAGAGGTCCTTCGCGGCGGCGATGATCCGGGCTCGCGTGGCGACTTTGGTCTCGGCGCGGCCGGATTGGATGTAGGTGCGGGTCGTTTTCATTTGACTATCACTCAAACACTAGCTTGAGCGGCAGTCAAGTGAATTCAACCGGTGAATGCACAAAAAAACCGAGCCGCATCGGCGGCTCGGTGTGGGGAAGTGTTTGGGGAGGTGTTCGGGGGTCTCCCGTCAGACCAGGACCGGCGAACCGATGCTGATCCGCCGTGCTGCGTCGTGCAAGGCCTGCTCGCGCTGTGACAGATCGCTGATTTGGCGCGTGATCGGGAGAAGCGCGATCAGCACGTCGCTGCCGCTCAGCGGGTAGTGGTTACTGCTGACCCAGTCGAGCGTGTAGCGGAGGGCGTCGCGATCGCGAGTGTCGTTCATGGTGCTTCCTGATGCTGGTAGATCGATCCGGACACAGAAAAAACCCAGCCTGGGCCGGGTTGTTCCTGTCGAACAATGGTGCGCGATACAGGGATTGAACCTGTGACCTCTTCCGTGTCAGGGAAGCGCTCTCCCGCTGAGCTAATCGCGCTAGATCTTGTTGAGTTGTAAGCCTTGAACTTCGTGGAGGCGGCGACGGGAATCGAACCCGTGTGCACGGCTTTGCAGGCCGTTGCCTCACCACTCGGCCACACCGCCACAGTGAAAACTATCTCCGAGCGGATGACGGGATTCGAACCCGCGACCCTCACCTTGGCAAGGTGATGCGCTACCAGCTGCGCTACATCCGCATTTCGCCACCAGTCTCGGAATCTCCCGCTCGGGGCGATCCGCTCTGGCAACGATGTGAACATTATCGGACGTGCCCGCAAAGTCACAAATCGTCTGGTCAGGGCGATATTTGCGGTGAAAAGCCGTCAGAAGTCCACGTTTCGCGTGATGCCGATGGGGGAGTTGGGGTTGAGTGGGCCGATTTGGGTCACGCCGGGGTGATCGTGTTAATGTCGTCCGGTCGCGACCGAAGGATTCTGGTCAAGACAATCTGGTCCCGTGGCTCAGTGGAAGAGCGTCCCGTTCACACCGGGAAGGTCGCTGGTTCGATCCCAGCCGGGACCACAATAAGAAACCGCCTGATAACAGGCGGTTTCTTGCGTTTTAGCCGGAGCTGAATCTCGGGCCCGTGGGCCCTACGTGGGCCCTGTGGATTTGTGGGGCATGAGGGCACTGGTGATTCTGCAACGGCCTGCCCTTGCATCTGCACACCTTGGCGCTGCTCTGGTACGTTCGGTGTCATACGGCCCCCGTTGGTAGGGAATACCTGCCGAGAGCAGTGATCGGGCGGTTTCATCGCCGCCCGTAGCGAAAAGGGAACTCGGGGATAACAGCAGGCCGCTCACATGACGCCAGCCGCAGAAAGTCACCTGCCGTGCGGAACAACCAGAAAATCTGGAGTTCCGTCGTGTCGCCTTCATCTACGCTTCCTGAGCTTCGCGCCTTCTCAGTGCCCGAGGTCTCCGAACGTCTACAAATCAGCCAACGCGCCGTCTGGCGCTTGCTTGCCGCTGGTCAGCTGAAAACTCTCTTTGCCCGTAAGCCGGGTGTGCCGGTGCGCATCCCGGCAGAAAGTCTGCGCGCACTTTTGGCCAACGGCCACCGTGACGGTATTGGTGGCGATGCCTGATGCCGCACGCACAAAACCCCGCCAACAGCGCTGACGGGGCCTTGAAGACTGGGGAGTCTTGGAACAACGATAACAGTGCAGCGGCCGCTTACGCCCGTCTCTGCCAGAGCCTCGTGGACGAAGGCCATATCGACACTGAAGGCAGGGCGATCGAGCGTGCGCAGCCTGACATGCTGCGCGCTGGGCTTCTTCGCCTCGGCGCTGACCAGATCGACCACTTCACCGAATCCGTGTCGGCTGGCATGCTGAATCTCGCAGAGCTCGGACAGATCGTAGCCATCCGCGACAAGCACATGGTGAGCGAGCAGGCGGCCCGGCTACAGCCCGACGTCGAGCCCATCGCGATCGATCTGGCCGCCCTCGGTGAGGTCGACCTCGCCACGGTCTCCGACACTGCTGACCCACCGCTGGGTCCCTACCTCGACGGCCTGTTACCCGAGGTCGGCTGTGCCCTTCTTGCCGGCAAGGGAGGCGTCGGTAAGACCTGGGTGTGCCTGCGAGCGTGCCAGGACGCGGCGAAGGCTTCAGGATGGGCCACCGGTGCTGCGGTGTACCTGGACTTGGACGGCAATGGTGCCGACAAGCTAAACGCACGCCTGTGGATGCTTGGAATGCCCGACGACGCCATCAGGCAGCGCGCAGTGAACATCGTAGACCCGGCTGCACTAGGCGGTGAGCGCCGAATGAGTACGTTTGAGACGCTGAGAGGCATCCTGCGGTGGCTAGAAGGATCGCCACCCCGCCTGTTAGTAATCGACTCGTTTGCCAAGGCAATCGCGGCGATGGGGGGTAGCGAAAACGATGCCTCGGATACCAACCGCGTGCTTGGCCTCGTCGAGGTGCTGCGGACCCTCTGCTGTGTGGTGGTGATCGACCACGTCGGTCACGAGAGCACGAGCCGGCCGCGTGGTGCGGCGGCGAAGATCGACACCCCCGACACGGTCATGATGCTGCACCCCCATGAGGATGTCGACGCCGATGTGGTCGCGGCCGCCAAAGTTTTGGCTGTAAAGGACCGACACGGCGCGCTCCGGCAGCTTGCCGCCTCCGGCGATCTCATGGCCTCGGGCAGTCAACTCGGGGTGATCCGAGTGCGGCGCGGTGAGCCGTACTCGGTCGATCTCCTGACGGCCAGGGCGGCAAACGAAGCGGCCGGGGCGGCCAGTTTGCTTGCTCGCGCCACAGGCACCGACCCGACATCGCTGCGGCGGGCCGAAATCGAGCGCTGGATCGCAGACTCAGGTACCGAGGGCATTTCCGTTAGCAACCTCCGCGTTTCGGTGGAGAAACTGCACAAGACGCTCGCACTACCGCGGCCGGAGGCCCGGGAGTTTGTCGCCGATGTGTTGGGCGACCTAATGCGCAGCGGACGGGTGAGGGAGACGCCGGTACGCGGTGGCGCCCGCGTGGTCTGGACGGCACCCGAACCAATATTCGACCCCGGACCTGACGACCCGTTTGCAGGCCCGGTCGCCCCAGGATGGGACAGCACCCCGCCGCAGTGAACCCTCGTTGGCCCACACCAAGGCCCCATGCCTCGGCAAGGAACCAGAAGCCCCGCACCAATCTGGTGCGGGGCTGTTGCGGGCGATAGCTCCGCCCCGGGCGCTGTGCGCCGAAGGTGTGCGGAACACCCGGTGAAGGTGAGGTGGTCGGGGATCTGGTGCGTGTCGGGGACCTGCCCACAGCCCGGTTGTCGTGTTCTGCCCACGATAGTCTGTCCAGATCACTCTTAGGTCTGTCGAAACTTCGTGGCTGCAGTCACGTTATTCGAGGTAGTTATTCTGCCGGGGGGATTTGGCTTGGAGAAGGGCCGATTCGAGTTGTTGGACGATTACTCGCCGACAAAACTCTTTTAGTGAAAAGCCATTTGACCTGGAGAAATGATGCTTGCGTGGCGCATCGAGATGTGACAACTTGGGCCGAGGTCGAGGGGAGCCACTGGTGAAAGGAGCCAGACCATGGCAGTTAACCGAGAGCCTTCTATCCGCAGGACAGCCCACCCCGCTGGTGCGGTGCCGGAACGTCCAGTGGCCGTGACACCGGCACCTACGCTCACTGATCGCATCGGAGTTGAGGTCGCGGAGGCGGTGACACCGACGGTGCCAGTGGGGGAGAAGCGCAGCGAAACACACAACTCGCGCATACGTCCTTCCACCAAGGACCGGCTACGCCGCGCGGTCGACAAACTCCGTTACGACACCGGAGATCGCAGCATCAGCGAAGCGTCCCTCACCGACGCCGCCATCGACGAGTACCTAAAGAAACGAGAGATGTAACGGGACACACTGCGTGCCTGCAGTGCTTAGCGTCCCATGCGGTTCTATCCAAATCGTTTAACCATTCGACACCTGTCGAGCAGGGGCAGATGGCATCTCCGGCAACGGTTGGCCCGGAGCGCGCCGGCATTATCGCTAACCGGCTGAGGACTGAACTCCGAACCCGCACAGTGTCTCGCCCGCAGGGTGCGGGCTCTTCTTTTCGCTGGTTACGCCATCGACAACGAAGGTCCGAGCGGTTTGTGGAGCCGACGTCGGGCACGGGAAGAAGAAACAGGCGCGATTGTTTAACGCATCCGCGAAGTATTGGTTAACGCGGTTGACCCTCGAGGAGGGTCTCTGACGACCTCTCTCTCTCAGAGCAGGAACGCAAGCTGCTGGACCTGCTCACACGGTTGGTCCATGAGTCGTTCGACGAAGCCCGTGCCGTCGGCGTCCCCGCCGAGGTCTTCGACGACGGAATCGATCGGCTGTTCCATGGCCGCAGCGCTGCCGACAAGCCATATCTACGACCAGCTCGTCGGCCCGTTCTATTACACCACCGCCCTGACTCGCGGTGGGCTTGAGCCACCAGGCCGTCGCCAAGGCCGCGGCCGCCGGCAACGTCGTTGCCTGCCGACTCGACGACGGCCAATTGTCTTATCCCGTCTGGCAATTCACTGACTCGGGAAAGACGCACCCGCACCTGATCGCACTCTGGGCAACTCTGCGCGCTGCCGCCGACCCGCGGACCTGCGCCGTATGGCTGCGCAGCCCGCAATCCGAGCTCGACGACCGCAGCGCACTGGATCACAACCGGCCACCCTCTTGAGGCAGCTCTGGAGCTGGCCCGCACCGACGCGCAGCGGTGGGCCCGAAATAGGTGGAGAGTCGAATGGGTAAGCCGCCCTCGGGGTTTCACCCGCTAGCAGCTATCTGAAATCGGGCTAGGACAAGATTCGAGCCTTCGCCGCCTTGAACTCGCTATCTGAGAGCGCGCCAGCGGCATGCAAGTCCGCGAGTGCTTTCAGCTGTGTGGCGATAGAGGTGTCGAGCTGGGGTGTGGTGGAACTGTCGCCTGTTGCTGAGCCACCATCACCACCGACAGCGCCACCGTCGCCATCGGAAACACTCGGAAGTCCGAGTAGCAGCTCACGCTTGTCCTCGGCAGGCAGCTGCTGGACGCTCTCGATGATGTCTTTCGCATCTCTGAGACTCATGCCACTCGCTTCTTGCAGGGTCTTAATCGCCAAAATCTTTCTGTTCTGGCCGAGTTGCTCGGCGATCTGTTCGCGTACAAAGTCCGGAAGCCCCAAGAGCGCCGCGTACGGACCATCAGCGAACCGCTCGCTCGCTGCAAAGGTTGACGCTGCGACACCCGTCGCGGTGACCCCCGCCGGGGATGTCAATAAGTTGTCTGCCGCAGCTTGTAGCGTCCTGATCGACGACAGAATCATGTTTGAGGGGTTCCTTGACGTGTAAGTCTTGGCGCCGGAACGCTGTCCGACAACCGTGACGTACACGACTCCGCGATTGTTGGCCGCGAGCAGAGACAATCCCCCGGTTGCGACGGCGGCAACCCCGCGTCCGGTCGTGGACTTACGCCGCATCGAGTCGGTGTCAAACGAGAAAGCAACAAGACGGTCCGCCATACTGGTAAGGAATGCCCCTTTAGTCGTAAAAGTCCCATCGCGGTAGAGCGCGAACGTCGTCTTTTGGTCGATCATTCCGCTAGCGAGCTGTAGCTTCGGAGCAGGCATCTAGCAACATCCCTATTTGTTCGTTGATATTGAGTATTCGGTCGCTCTAACACGACACGCATCCGGCGATCACTCTAGTTAGATATGTCCTCAGGCTTCAAACGTCGGTACCCCCGCAAATCCAACTGGAGTCAAACGATCTTGGGAGCGTGCAAGGGAGTGAAGCTGCCAGCGACGTAAGCCCATGCCAACAGCCCGGCCACACCTTCTCCTGGAGGGTCGGCCACCGGCGTATAGCGGCATTGGGCTACCTACTACTTCGAGGAAGCCCTCGGCATCGAAACCTTCGAGGCGCCTAAGTGCCCGCGGCGGTCCTAGGTCAGAAGGCCGCGCAGCAGAGCCAGTAGTCGGCGCGAACACCGTCCACTTTGCCGAAGCTGACGTCGGTGTGAGGATCGCAGTGTCGGTCTCGCCGCCCGCGTGCCGTCCGGTCAGGGCCTAAGGATCATTCGATCGCCGGTGGTGGCGATGTACGGGCCGGGGGCAGCGGCGAGGGTGGAAGGTGTGAGTCCCGCTCGTGGGTGTGCCAATTGTTCGTGTGAGGGCGGATGCGAGCGCTGCAGAGTGCCGTGGGTGGGAGGCGGGGATTCTTGAGTGCTTCGAGGTTGTTTCGCCGTTGGCTCCATCAACTGGATTGATGCGGGCCCGTTCCCCCGCCGCGTTCATGCGCTGCTGCGTAGAGTCGCAGGTCATGAACATGCAGTACTGGGACGACCTCATCTTTGAGGGTCAGAAGCTGACCGAGGCCGCCGAGGGCACCCCTCGCGACATGAGCGATGACATATCGGACTCGGAGACCGGACGGGCGCAGGCTCGACGCGAAGCCGAACGGTACCGGGCCTCGGTGAACGACACGCGTGGCCGCGATACGAATCGGGCTGAGCACCAGCTTCAGGACGTGATCGACGCGTACAGGTGGAAACATCCCGACGCTTCTCGATCGGTGCCCCGCAACATCGGATTCAGCCGCCCCGGGCGATAAATAGCTCCCCCAGGCCCGCGCCGGTGGGGGCCGTGTTTACGGCAGTAGCTGGCCGGACGCTGCGCCACTGAGCCAACCCCGAACCCGCACTCTGCCGCCCTGGTCGGTGCGGGTTCTGGTCTTTGTTGCCCCATGGGTTCTGCGAGATGCTGCGCAGCGGCACACCTTATCGGGCGCTGTGGCGACCGCTGATTCCTGCACATACCATCGATTTAGACGGTCAAGTAGCCGTAAGGAGGCGATGGCACTGGGAGACACGACGGGACCAGTCCTCTCCGAGAGCGACGCCGCGCTGCTCGACGAGTCCGGGTTCGTCACCGATCCCGCCGCCGCTGCGGCGGTGCGGCTGGACCGTGACGCTCGTATGCAGGACTTGGTCCGCCGCTACCTGTTCGGTAGCTGACGCGGCCGAGCGGCTCGGGTCACCACCGACCGGATTTGCCAGCGCCTGGCCGAGGGCACTTTATGGGCGTTCACCTCAGGCCAGGGCCGGCTGCGATTGCTGCCGGCCGCCCAGTTCACCGCCACAGTCGCGGTACCTCACCTCGAGACGGTGATGCCGCTACTCGCAAAGGATTTGCATCCGCTCTCGGTGCAGGCGCTGCTCACACAGTCGCAGCCGTCTTTGACCGTCGAGGGCCGCGAAGTGTCGTTCGTGGCGTGGGTAGCGCGGGCACCGAGCAGGAGATCAAGCGGGCCGCCGACGTGCTCATCGCCGCAGACTGGGCATCGGCATGACGGGGTCGGTGACTCTGCCACCACCGCCAGCGGTCTCCGTTCTAGGGACGAGGGATTCCACCGTGGCTAAATGCATTGGCGAGTACACCGCACCACCGGTGATCCCGTCCTGCCCTGGAATGGAATGTGGCCGTTCGGGCCGATCCTGCGGTTCGACCTTCACCGGCTCCCGCACGCGGAACTGATTGCAGTGCCGGTTCTTACAGGTCGCGCTGCCTCGCCCCGTACGCCGCACAACAGTCTTCTAACTGACGGTAAAAGTGGCTCTACCGATACGGTACAACAGCGTAAAGACAGTTATACCGCTGGAAAACTGTCCCAGCGTTGCAAGAGATGCGAATTGACTGCATAACTGTCTCTAAGGTGGATCTCTGCTTACGGAAAGAGTGGCTCTTTGGTACGGCAGCCGCCACCACGGAGTGGATCTTCCACAGCGCTAGCGGCTCCCAAGTGACTTTTGTGCAGTAACGAGGTGCGCGCAGCGGCGTGGTCGTCCTCGACTGTGGGACCCGTGTAGTAGACGAAACCCAGCCACGCAAGCGGCTTCTGGAGAGTCCGCGTTCGGGACATGGTGAACAGCACAAGGGAATTCTTGCGTTGTCACGGCCGATGGCGGAAATACTCCGCGAGAAACTTCAAGAGCCGGCCGCGAATAGTCGCAGCAATTCTCGGCGCGGGAATATGCGCAGTGCTCTCGGCCCAGCCGGTATCGTTTGCGCAGCAATGATTTCGGCTCTGGTCGGACTGGATCGTGGCGGACGACTGGATATTTCGCGCTCTTGCGGCAGGTGCTAGCAAGGGCGCCGTATAGCTGTGCCGAGGTTGCCGGCCGCAGTTGTCGGGCTGGCCGAGAACGGACGCGAGTGAGCGAGTGTTCGGGGTCGGTCACACTCCCGGCACGCAGTGGCGGTCAGGGCTTTTCGATGTCCGTCGGGCGCAGCCCGAATGCCTCCGGCAGGGCGCAAGTGGAGGGGTGAGCTTGCGAGTCCGACCACCCATCCTACGGCGCCTAGGAAGGGTCGGCGTGGCCACTGGATACCAATACGGGGTATAGGTATCATCGGTGGGGACGGGGCCCCGCCGATGATGCGCATGCACCGATATCCCCGAAGCGTCGAACCTTCTCCGGTGTGGGGCGGGGCTGGCGACGAGCGTGCGAGGCGGAGGACCCTGCCGCGACACACACCGGATCACCGACTGGAAGAAGGATTCTGTGGCTGCGAAGGCGAGCCGGGCGAGCATGAATCATCAGGGCCACGGCTCCACCGGAACGGTGGGAAACCGCAAGGCGCGCCGCGGCATCACCCGCGAAGCGCAGCGGAAGACCGCGGGCCCGGAGGCCATCGCGTGGTACGCGAAACATAA
This sequence comes from Williamsia faeni, assembly GCA_003202005.1. Taxonomy (GTDB): domain Bacteria; phylum Actinomycetota; class Actinomycetes; order Mycobacteriales; family Mycobacteriaceae; genus Williamsia; species Williamsia faeni. Next base: position 325,643 of record QJJF01000002.1, read on the forward strand.
TCCGGCGATTAATCCCGCGAAAACTCGTCTGAATATCGACATGGTCAATGACGGAGCAGGCGGGTTCCGTGCGACCGAGTCGATTGACGAGGTGGTGGCGTACGGCGACGAGCGCGCCTTACGGGTGAAGCCCGGCCTTAAGGACGGCAACAGGTTTGCCGTGACGACCGTGGGACATTTGCCGTGGGCGTACCTGGAACCCGACGGCACCGAGTACCAGCCGGTCGACGCTACCGGTGTGCCGAAGGTGTTCGGCTCGGGGCCGCAGATGGGACGGCCCATCATGGAGCCCCGGTATCGGATCAAGCCCGACTATGAGGAGAAGGCGAAGGCCTACTTCGAGGACTGGATCGAATTCCAGTCCGGTCTGCTGCCGGACGGGCGGGCGTCGATGCACGGTTACTCGATCAACCTCGACGAGTCGAGGCCGCACATCCAGCTTCTGAGCGATCCGCTCGAGGCCGCCCCGAGCAAGAAGGACCCGGCCCGGCTCACCAATGGCTTCTCGCGGGCGTTCGGCTCACACCCGAAGGACCGCGTGGTGCCGCAGCTCGATGGCCGCGGTGAGCCGGTGCTGCTGCCTGACGGGTCAGCGAAGATGGTGCGCGAGGGCGCCAGCCGGAAGATGGAGCGCTATCAGGCTGAACTTCGCGACTTCATGATCGACCGCGGTCACGAAGTCGAAGCAGAGCGCGACGAAGCCCGTCACGACCGACACCTAGACCTGCAGGACTACAAGGACCTGCAACACAGTCAGCGCGAGGTCGCCGACACCGCGCAGATGTACGCGGCAGACGTCGGCGCGCTCCTGAGCGAGCGTGAGCATCTCGAGGACGGCCTGATCGAGGCCCACCAGAGCCTCCACGAACAAGTGGCCGACGAGTTGGGGCCAGCCATGGCGGCGGTCGCCGAGGCACAAGCACAGATCGTCGAGACCCATCGAGCGGGCGAGGCCATGCTCGCCGAGTACAAGACCGCGCTCGACGCGCAGCGTGTCGACCAGACTGCCCGCGAGCAGAGCCTGATTGCCCGTACCGCGGTAATGACCGAGCTCGAGACTGCGCTGATCGCAGACAAGACCACATGGGACGAGGTCGAGAAGCCGGCGCTGCTCGCCAAGGTCCGAGCTGAGTGTGTGGCTGCGCTCGAGCAGGAATGGTCGCAGACGCGACCCGTGCTGGTGGCCCAGGCCAGGACCGAGGGCAGGGCCGAGGGCTTGGCTGAGAGCGAGATCGACCGAGTCGCAGCGGCGCAGCTGTTAAAGGACGCTCAGGCCGCCCAAACGGCCGCCGGGGCGTCGTTGGCGCGTCAAACCGCCTCCGAGAACCGGCTCGCTGCCGAGGAGGACGAAAGGCGCCAGCAGGCGGCTGACCGGGTCCTCGAATATGAGCGCACCGCGTTGGCAGGTATCGATGCCCGCGTCGGTGCCGAGGTCGAGCGCCTGGCTGGTCCGGAGGTGGAAGCCGCAAAGAAGGCGGGCTTTGAGAAGGGTATGGAGATCGCCAAGGCCACGCTGGCGCGCGCGCGGACCGAACTGCAAGCGGCATACGAAGGTCGGCACCGCGAACTCACTGCGTTGCAGGACAGCCTGGGGCGGATGCTCAAATCAATACCTCGCGACAAGTGGACGCCCGGAATGACCCTGGGATACGCGAAGTTCAGCAAAGAAACGATTGCGCGCCGCGACCACATGCCGCAGGGGAACCCGCCCAAGCGCCAGGCCGAGGCCACCATGAACAAGTACAGCTAGGGCGAGCTCAGGGCTATGCGATGGAGCTCGTAATCGAAGCCCGAACGAAGATCTCAGGACCGCTGCAAGCGATGGTAGACAACGGTGAAATAACTGTCACGACAATGGCTTTGAGCTGATATGGCTCCGTCGCCCGAACGGCAAGAGGCACACAAGTTGCTCTCCGCCGACATCGTCAGAGCCAACAGAAGTCTGGCAGTAGCCTCCGTACTCTGTCTGACCTCGTGAACACCAAAGAGCGATATCCCCAGTTGATCCCGCTCCTTATTGACTGGGTCAAAAACCTCGAGATTAAGACCCGGATGACCGACCAACGAGACCTCGTGCTCTTTCGGTAGAGTCTGTACCGGGCACTGACAACTTTGGATTCGGTAGGCACTGAAGCGGTTCCACTGCTTTTTGAGCAGTTCTACCTTGAGCCGCCATCGCCTGAGCTGAATTCGTTCGCAGTTGGAAACGCACTGCGGTACTTAGCTGTTCCGTCTGACTTTGACCGAATGGCCGAAGTTGCGGCAGATCGAACACTCGGCTCAGGCCGAACAGCCGTAGTGGAGTGGTTGATCAAGGGTTTACGCGAGGGGCTCGATGTAGTCGTTGAGCAGATCGATGATCCGTCCGTCAGGGCATTGGGGATCAAGTACATTCGCCAGTTCTAACTGTTGCCGACAGGTTTGCGGCCGCGCATCGAGCCATATCTCGATGACCCCGAGAGTGAGGTCTGCAAGCAGGCCAAGCTCACCTTCCAGAAGTTTCCTACGTAACACTGATGGTGTTGGGACAGCTGGTCTTCAAGGCACTCTGAATCGCAGTGACGGCCCTATCTGCGGGGTCGTGACGCCTAGTGAGCGCTTTGAATGTGTTGACGATCCCGCCCGGAATAGGGGTCCTAGTACTTCAGCCTGCAACATTTCCGCTGACGACCACCAGGGCCCCGGCAAAGTCATGAGTGATACCCGCTGGACTGCGACTTCAGGGCGAGATGGCGCCCGCCAAGACACGTCGATTGGGGCGGGCACGACCGTCTCGGTGATGATTCAAGTTCCTACACAATCGTCACAACCAGGAACGAGTCGTGCCCGCAGCCCCATCCTCGCCCGTGCATGCCCGAGTGTCCGACACCGGGATCCTCGACGCACTCGCCCAGGAAGTTACGAGGCTCCATCGGGGTAGCTCCCCGGCGCCGCCTCACCATGCCCCCTTGACAAACTTTCCTACATATCAGCTGAGGCGGCTCATTCGAAGCGCAGGTCGGCGACGGACGGCGTCGTATCGGCGTCCCACACATGTTCGAAGGATTGTTCGACCAGTGGCCACAGGTGCTGTTCTCCGTCGTACACGGAGTTCACGACGTCAGCCCCGTCACCGAAGACCACGAACTCGTGGGGGATGACTCGTCCTGCTGCGTCTCGTCGCCCTTCCGGGTCCGGGAATCGCACTGCGACCACGTGTCCGTTTCGGCGCCAGGCCGCGGGTTCGTCCGCGAGTTCGGCGAATGCACGCTCGTATTCTGGAAGCGGATCGCCCAGGCCTGCATCGAGCAAGAATCGAAAACCCCATTTCCGGCCCCGAGTCGCCCAGATGAGGTGTGACCGAGACGCCCCTTCCTCAGTCACTTCTGCTTCCTGAGCACGTTCTCTGTCACCGCTTGGTCGAGGTCGATCTTGAACTGCGTGAGCATTGCCCGCAGGTGCTGGTGCTTCGCGCGCGCGTCCGCGTTCATCTCCTTGATTTTCGGGCCGACAATCTTGATCGCAGCAGCGAGCGCCGCAGGGAGGTTTTTGGCTATGAACTCGGCCTGCTGGTTGTTCTTGGTGACCTTTCGCAGGAGCTTCTCGAATGCTGTGAACTTGACACCCGTCAACGCCGCTGCGATGAAGTCCGCCCCGTCAGCGAGCGAGTCAGCCACCTTCCATGGGAGTTTCATCTTTTCCTCCCACAGGACACGGCGCTCCAGCGGCAGAAGTGACGCGATGGGGAGCACCAGATCAAGGCCGATGCGCTGTTTCAGGTCGATCTCGACCGGCTCTGCGCTTTCTGTCTTGAGTTCGAACTTGGCGGACGAGAGGAGCATGAAATCCTCGCCGATGGACAGCGCGTCCGGCGTGACGATCATGTCCGCGATTGTCGAGCGAAGCTGCTCGATATCGTCAGCAGCCTTCAGGATGACGAGTTCACGGAACGTATTCACGTCCCAGTCGGGGAACAGATCGGCCTTGGACAGCGACAGGATCCAGATTCGAGGGAATTCGATCAGCGGCCCGTCATCGCCAAGAAGAGGGCCCTTGAGTTGAGCCAAGCTCTGGCGGATGTTGTGAAAGAGGGACTTGAGGTATCGCTCTTCCTCGCCGCGGTGGTCGAGAAGCTTCTGTCCATCCACGAGGAGTAGAGCAACATCCGAACTGAGAAGGGTCTTGAAGGTGTCGATCCGGCGCAGGGCCTCTTCCTCGCTGCTGGGATCGTCCTCGAACCACTCACCCGGGTAGTCGTGCCATGTCAGGCGCAACTCGTCGAATGGGCGGGTCTTTTCCTCATCGCTTTCGCCGGCCTTGAGCTTGACCGAGAAGTCGTATGTGATGTTGTCAAAGTGGTTCGGCATGGGAGCCTGTGCGTTGTCTCGCATGCCGAGGTAGTTCTTGTACAGGCGATTTCCCTGCCCGGCCTTGTCGGCGACGAGATCCCAGAGGTCGTTCTTGTAGGAGCCCTCCTGGGTGCGGCCGTAGAACGATGACACCAGCACGGTCTTGCCCGACCCTGACTCACCGAAGACTGCGATGTTCTGTTGCCGAACCTTAGGAAACTTTGCCATGGCCGGAAACGTATCCCACCGGTCCGACGCTATCGGTAGGGACGGGTCTACTTCGGCCTGACGCCCAGGGCCCAGGGCCCAGACAAAGTCGCATAGCCGCACGTCAAGCCGCATGAAGCCGACACCATCGGAATCGAGGTGACCAGGTAGACCACCTCCACGCTTCGCCGGCCGCCGCGGGTGACGGTGCGACGGACCTGCAACACCTGCACCGCATGCGGAAAGCCGAGGCCGCCGGCGACTTCGGTGGCCTTGATCGTGCGCCGTTCCCGTCGCTCGTGATCACGCCCACCGATCGACGACGAGACGGGAATCTCGTTCCAGGGCAACATCTTCAACAGATTTCGGAGAGCTCGTTGATTGTTCTTCACGGTGAACACGTAGTGCCCACCACGTCCGACGATGTACTCGGCGGTGGCCCGATTACAATGCAGGGCATCCGCGGTCACGACTACGTCGGTGAGGTCGAACGCGGCGCGCAGGTCCGTGACCAGCGGGATCTCGTTGGTCTTCGCACCGACCTCGACCTGCCCGAACACCACTCCACTGGCCTGGTCGAGGGCGGCGAGCAGATGGGTGAGGTGCCCGGCCGCGTCCTTCGCGCCGCGCAGGGTTTTGCCGTCGACGGCGATCACCCGCCGGCCGTCGACTACCCGAGTGCGTAGCCACGCCCACACCCCGATGACCTGGTCCAATACGGCCGCATCGACGCGGGCGAGGGTGCGGCGGATCGTCGACTCCGACGGTGGCCGGCCCGCGATATCGAGCCTGGTCAGCACGTCCTCCGGTGCATTGGCGGCCCATTCAGTGATCGCGGTGAACGACCGGCTTACGGACACCGAACGAGCAAGATGGCATAGCCCACCAGAATCAGCCGGAGGCCGCGGACAGTACCTATAAAACCCCTGCTCCCGCAGAGATCGTTTCGACGACTCGTCGCGGTCTCGCAGGCGGAGATCGCATCGATCTCGTCGCGGTCGATCACCTCGGGCCGACCTCCGTACTGGCGCCCCGGCGGGCGGCCTCCAGACCGTTCTGCGTCTTGCAGACGATGTTGGTCCTCGGCGAGTGCAAGGACAGGCCGTTGCAGGAGCAGTCGACCGGCCCTCAGGCGGTAACGAGCTGCATCAGCTCGGCGTAGTCGGTGACGACGTCGTATGTGACGCCCTCGCCATTCTTCGCGTTGATGGAGGTGAAGAACTTTCGGGCGCATTCGATCTTGGCGTTCTCGACTCCCTTGAGTTGGAGGGTCGAGAGTGACCCCTTGGTCTCGGCGACGAAGTAAACGTGCTTGACGATGCCCTCGGTGAATGCGATCGCCCAGTCGGGGTTGTAGTTGCCGACCGGGGTCGGGATGAAGAAGCCCCGCGGCAGCTTCGCGTACACCACAACCTCTTTGCTGGTGTCCAGTTCGGTGACGAAGTCGCGTTCCACGTTGGAATCGGTGACGACGTAGTCGTAGATGTGCTTCGTCAGCTTGCCGCCGGCGTGGGTGAGGTCCTGTTTGGTCTGGTTTTCGGTGAAGATCGCCGAGTCGAATTTATCCTCCAGTGCGTCGTATGTCAGATGCTCGACGATTACTGTGGCCTTCTGCTCGTTGATGAGCCGGGCCGCCTCGGTGATGAACTGTTCAGGGTTGAGCCGGAATTTCGCGAACGTCGCCGGGGTGACCCTGCCCAGGATGGCAGCTGCGGTGCGGCGGGTGAGCTGGGTCTTCTCGGTGATCTCGCCCAGCAGGTCGTACTTCACCTGCGAGCCTGCGGTGGTGGTCTCGGTGTGGGTCTGCGTGGTCGACACGTTGAACCCTGCAGCGTTGGCGAGGTCATCGGCTTCGAGGGAATCCCGCTGCTGTCCGGCCTGGACGAGGTACTGCATCGCGGCAACGTTGAGGTGTTTGTCGAGCGCCTGGATGCACTTGCGGATCAGCTCGTTCGAGTCGAACTCGACCTGGTAGACGGCCTTGTGGTTGATATTCCGCCAGAGTTCCTGGAACTCCTTCTTGGCGAAGTTCGCTTCGCTGAGCGGAATTTTTTTCGGCTTGCGGCCGTCCTCGCCAATCATTGCCACGTCGAGGTACAACGCGTCCACTAGAGGCCAGACGAAGTCGATGACCGGTCGTAGCACCTCAGATGTCGGCTCGGTGAGTGTGCCAGACACCTTTGCCTGCTTGTACGCCTCGGAAACGGTGTCGTCCTCGTTGAGGTAGTCGTTCTTGATGAGATACTTGTACAGCGCCTGCGCGAGTTGTTCTTCCACGACAGACTCGCCGCTGGGCGTCTGAATTGTCTTGCCGGTGAAGAACTTGACGCTCGCCTTGCGAGGCCGTGTCGCCAGCGACTCGGCAATCTCTTTTTGGAGCCCGGTGACGAAGTCTGTATAGGACTCGTCGGTGACGACGGTCAGCTCGTTGATGTCGTGGACCGTGACGGGGTTGTCCATGCGCTCGCCGTGCTGGTCGACCGCTAGCCGCAGGCCGCGGCCGATTTCTTGCCGGCGGGAAACAGTGTTGTCGCTCTTCTTGAGCATCCCCATCACGAACACGTTGGGGTTGTCCCAGCCCTCACGAAGCGCGGAATGGGAGAAGAGGAACCGCACTGGCTCCGCGAACGACAACAGACGTTCCTTATCTTTGAGGATCAGGTCGTAGGCGTCTGTGTCGGAGGATTGGCCCTTGTCTTCGCCCCGGCCGCTGATCTTGCCATCGACCTGCCGCTTGGTCTTCTTGTCGATCGAGAAGTAACCCTCATGCACCGCACGGACCTCGTCGCGACGCAGGTACTTCTGGTATGCAGCGGTGGCGTCGTCGAGGGCGAGTTCGCCGAGCACCTCATCGCGAATGGCCTCAAACTCCTCCTGGAAGACGAGGGCGTAGTCACCGAGCGTGTCCTCGCGGTCGTAGTCGCGGTACTTCGCGACCTCGTCGATGAAAAACAGCGAGAGCACCTTGATGCCCTGACTGAACAGCTCGCGCTCCTTGTCGAGGTGGGCATGGATTGACTCGCGAATCTGGATGCGCCGCTTGGTTTCCTCAGTGACATCACGGTCGGCGAGCTGACCGGCGACAACGTCGTCGCCGTTGCTGAGCGTAATAACGTCGCGGTTGGCGTCGATTTCAGTGATGAACAGTCCCTTGTAGGCTTCGATCCCGTTGGACACGTCATGCAAGTTCGCTCCGACGTCAAGCCGCTTGACCAGCCGCTTGATCGGACCCGCCTTGGTCTGCACCTCGATCTCGACCCGAGCTCGGGGTTTGGCGCCCTTGGCAATCTCGATTGCGTCGAGGTACAGGTAGGCGTCCGAGCCTGCCAGCCCCTTGACCGTGATGCCACGGACGGCGATCTTCTTGACCAACTTCTGGTTGTAGGCGTCAAGGGCATCGAGTCGGTGAATTTTAGTGTGCTCGACCTTGTGAGTGGCTGAGTAACGCAGCATCATGAGGGCGTTGAACCTTGACAGCGCCTCCAATGACTTTGCGGCACCGATCTTTTGGGGTTCATCGACTATCACGACCGGACGGTTCGCACTGATCACGTCGATGGGGCGGCGCGACTGGAAGTCGTCGAGCTCGTCGTAGATGCGACGGTTGTCCTTGCCCGTGGCGTTGAAGGCTTGGATGTTGATGATCATCACCTGCACGCCGGCGTCGGAGCTGAATCGCTCCAGCTCGTGCAGCTGAGATGAGTTGTAGATGAACGAGCGAGGTTTGGTGCCATAGATCTGCTGGAAGTGTTCGGCTGTCACGTCGAGCGACTTCTGCACACCCTCGCGAATCGCGATCGACGGAACGACCATGATGAACTTCGACCAGCCGTACCGTTTGTGCAGTTCCAGGATCGTCTTGATGTAGACGTAGGTCTTGCCCGTGCCCGTCTCCATCTCGATGTCTAGATTCGGGGCCCCGGGCGCTGCTTTGCTGTCGGCCAGCTTGGCTGACAGTGGGAGGTTGCGGGACCGCTGCACCTTGTGAACGTTCTCCAGTAGCTGCGCACCGGTCAACGCGATCTCGGCGTTCCGCAAACCCGCATCGGCGTATAACGGCTCCTCACCTGTCCGTTGGCGGCGACCGGGGTCGATCCGATATGAGATGCCATCATGTTTTGGCTGACCGGCGAATACCTCAACTACAGAGTCGACGGCATCGGTCTGGTACTGCTGGACCTTGAACTGAAGCTTCATAGGGTCAGATCGCCTTCACATCTGTCGCCGGTGACACCTCGCGGAAGATTTGCTCCGCGTTGATGCGAGCGGCGTCCGAGTCGAAGCCCGAATCACGGAAGACCGCGCGTAGGGGTTCGCGCTTAGCGATCGCGCGTACAAGCTCAGGGGTAACCCCGGCATCAAAGCAGGCGATCAGGGCCCCGTCGTCGACGACGAAGACCTCGTGACCGTCGGTCTGCTCAACGACGATGGGCATCGACAATTCAAGACCCCAATCCAGCAGCACCTGGAACAGCAAGTCCTCACCGGTCCTATCCAACTTCACACTGGTTTCGAGTCCAGCGAGAGTTTGCTGATCGACCTCGTCCGGCGTACGTAGGACATCCGCCATATTGGTTGTGTCCACTCGTAGAGCCCTGAATCCGATGTCGTACCCCCCGGCGACCAATCCAGCGTCTTCCACGAGCTGCCTGCCTGCGCGGCGCACACGATCCCGGCTCACTTCGGCAATCGTCCGGTACCCGGCGTTACGAGCAGGCGAGTTGTCCGGTAGCTCCTCGTCGAGTTGGACTAAAATGAACTGGCGCGACTTACCGTCGGCAGCAGATGTCTCCAGTACTGCCTGTGCCGTAGTCCCGGAACCTGCGAACAGATCGACTATCGTGCCGCCGTCGGGCGCGCCAAGGAGACAGATCTCTCGCATAAGTGCGACGGGCTTGGGGTAGCTCATGAAGTCACCTTCCAATATCGCCTTCGTCTCCTGCGTGCCGTTTTGGTTGTCAAATCCCTTTGAGTCCCAGAGAGTCTTGAACTTCCGCTGCCGCTCCGACCCTTCACGAAACAGGGCGTCCTTCTGGAAGATGTCAAACTCGTTGCGGCGCTCGATCCACCTTGCGACGAGAAGGTGATTCAGCTTCGAGCACCTCTCCTTGCCCCAAGCCCATCGACCGTCTGTGCCGTCAGCCTTTCGTGGAAGTACCTTTGACCATCCGGGCTGAGGCTCAAGCGAGATCGTCTCGCCGTTTGGCGCTACATAGAACGGAAAGTACATTTCTGGTCGATCACTTCGCTTGGAGGCTGTGCCCCGTTGGCGCAGGCCAAGCAGTCGGTAAGGCCCGAGCTCAGGGTCATTTAATTTGAACTCGTCACGTTGGTCTACTTCTAGCGGACGTCCACCCACGACAGCCGCTGCACGGTCGCGCGCATAGATCAAGAGTGTGTCGTGTACCCCCGCAAGGAAGGAATCCGACTGTCGCCCTCGCGGACTCGCTACAACTATCGCTTCAGCGACGAAGTTGCGCTCACCGAAAACTTCGTCGCAGAGCTTGCGTAGGTTGTGCGTCTCGTGACTATCGATGCTCGCAACGAAGAGACCATCCGGACTCAGCAGCGTGCGCGCAAGTTTCAGGCGTGGGTAAATCATGCTCAACCAGTCAGAATGAAAGCGGCCATTCGATTCTGGGTTGGCTACAAGTCGAGCGCCGTCCGCATCTATTTGGCTCGACTTGAGCAGGTACTCCAACGTCGACTCGGCAAAGTCGTCTTCGTACACGAAATCGTTTCCCGTGTTATATGGGGGGTCGATGTAGACCAGCTTGATCTTGCCGAGGTACGACTCCTGGAGCAGCTTGAGTGCTTCGAGGTTGTCGCCCTCGATAAAGAGGTTCTTGGTGGTATCGAAGTCGACGGACTCATCATGCACAGGGCGCAGGGTCTTCGCAATCGGGGCGTTGGCAGCGAACGCGGCCGCGCGCTTGCCCGGCCAGTCCAGCTGATAGCGCTCCTGCGGCCCCTCGACGACATGGTCGGAGAGTTCCTGGCGCAGCAGGTCGAAGTCGATGGACCTCGTGGGGTTGCCGTCGGCGTCGAGTGTCTCGGTGACGACGCTTGGGAACAGCTTGGCGAGCTTGTCATTGTTGGCCACGGTCAGGTCGGGCGACGTCATGCGTAGTTTCTCCACGGGGTTAGCTCTGCCTTTTCATTTCAGTAAGTCCAACTCTGCTTGCTTCGACTTCAGGGTGCGCCGTAGCTCGATCTTGCGGTTGAGCTGTGGTTCGGTGCGGAGTTTGCGCTCCAGCGAGGCGATCTCGCGTTCGAGCTTGCGTGCGGTCTGCAGTCTGGCTGCGACCTCCGACATGTCCTCGCCCGGCCGCGCCGTCACCGGCATGAGCGGATCCAAGAGGGCGTTGTACAGGGCGGACAGGGTGATCGAGGTTGGGAGGGGCTGCCTTTCGGCGTCGGCAGGTTGCCAACCGGTGCTGTAGTACGCGCTGAGCTTAGGCGTGCCAGAGCCGAGCTGCTTGTGGGCGGCGGTCGTTCGGACGCTCGGCGCCTTGCTCTCGTTACGGCTGATCTCGAAGATGATAGGGAACGGGATGGCCTTGTCGATCGCGGTCAGCACCTGTTGGGAGACGCTATTGCCCCTCGCGTCGATCTGGAAGACCTGAATCTCAGGGACCGCGTCGCTGCCTGCAAGGTTGATGGTGCTCTCGGCAAGCTTGTACGCCCAGGTGATGCGCTGTACCTCGCAGATGAACTTCTCGCGTACTGAGGTAGAGACGGTGCCGTGCTCGTAGAACTTCTCTTTCGGTACCCTGCTGCCGAACTTCGCCGCGGCGGGCCAGCGGTACAGCAGGTTCGCGACTGGGTCACCCATCGACCGGCGTCCCGTCGTTGAGGTCGACGACGGCTATGAACGCGATGAGCTCGAAGTCGTCGAGGCCGGCGATGGTCTGGGTGAGAGCGGTGGTGCGACCACCAGTGAACAGGCTGTCAATGTCGCGCTCCTCGGTGACATCGATCATCGAGTGGATCGCCGTGGTGAGCAGATCGGAGTACTTTCCCATGTTCGCGCCCTCGCCGGTGGCTGCATTGAAGATGCGGACGGCGTCTGCGGCGGGCTGGTCGTAGGGTCGACATCCCGAGCGGATGAGGTCGAGCAGCTGCTTGGCCTCGGTATGGTCGGCGATGACGTTGCCGTCGTCGGACAGGTAGACGAGGTAGTGCGGGTGAAGTCGGTTGCCGCGATTGATGTTCTCATCTGCATTCACATTGCAGAGCGCGAAGATTACGCCAGGTTTCAGTCCCCTGGCGGGGTCCGCTGGTACGACGGCGTGGAGACCCTTCGGAGCGGCGGCGAGGTCGCCATACTCCTTGAGGTAGCCGAGGAGGTCCATGCGGAAGTCGTTAAGCCCGAGGTCAGTGATGGAGACACCGGTGCGGACGTCTTCGAGTTCGATGACGTCATCTTGGAGCTTACGGAGCTGTTCCTTGCGGAATGCGGCGTCGTTTTCTTCGAGGGTGAGGACGTTGTCGTCGGCGGTGCCAGCGAGGTCCGCAATGACCATTCGGTTCTCGACACGCTCCTTGAGGTTGATGTACTCGTCGAGGGAGATGTCGGGCCAGAAGTTCACTAGCTGAATCTGGGCGTTGGTCGAGCCTATGCGGTCGATGCGGCCAAAGCGCTGGATTATCCTTACTGGATTCCAGTGGATGTCGTAGTTGATCAGGTAATCGCAGTCCTGCAGGTTCTGTCCTTCGCTGATCACGTCGGTACCGATGAGGACGTCGAGATCGCGTGTCTCTTTCGGCATGGTGAGGTGGCGCTGCTTCGACTGAGGGGAGAACAGCGCCATGACCTGTTGGAAGTCGAACCCGGTACCGAGGGTTGTCTTCGCGCCGTGACTGCCACCGGTGATAACGGCTGCCTCCATTCCGGCATTGGCGAGGGCGGGGGCGAGTTCGCGGTAAAGGTAGTTGGCTGTGTCGGCGAAGGCGGAGAACACCAGGACCTTGCGGTTTCCCGGGTTGATCGGGTCGGCGACCTTACCCTCGATGAGTCGCTTGAGGGCTTGGAGTTTGCGGTCGTGGTTGGGGATGACCTTGTGCATCTCGTCTAGGAGACCGCGGAGGGTAGTGCGGTCGTTCCAGAGGTCGCGTCGCCAGGACACGATGTCGATGTCGTCGAGGTCGATCTTGATCTTCTCCCCGAAGGAGAGTGCTTCGATGTTCGCGTCTTCCTCGTCGTCGATGTCCAAGTCGAGGTCAGCTAGGTCGGTATCGAGATTGGCAGCAGAGGCGGCGTGGGAGTCGAGGCGGCTCAACGTCCGATCTGCGGCCTGCTCGATCTTGGTCAGGGTCAGGCGGAACGAGTCGACCGAGCTTTCCAACCGTTTGAGGAGGTTGACAGTCATGAGCTTCTTGAGTCCCTGCTCGCGACCACGCTGCCCCAGGTTGGACCGTGCGTTGCCGACGGTGACGTTGTAGAGGTCCTCGTACTTGCCGATGCGGCTCGGGAAGACGTACGCCAGTGGCGTGTAGACCGCGAGTGTGAGTGCTTGGAGCTGCTCGAAGATGTCGTTGAAACCCGGCACGTCGGGTAGGTCGGTGAGCGGCTCGCGTATCGACTTCGGCGGGAGCCGTTCGGGGAACGCACCGATCTCGGTCATGTCATAGAACGCCTGGATGTGCTTGCGCGAGCGGGCAATGGTGACGGCATCGAGCAGTTCGAAGAAGTCGAAGTCGAGCATCTGCAGGATACGATCGGTGGTGCGATCCTCCGGGTCAAGCTTGGACCACTCGTTGAAAACAGTTTGCGCGTTTTTGAAGACCTTCTCGACTGTGGTGGAGATCTTCAGGTGCTGGGAGAGGTTCTCCGACTCACCTTCGTACGCGAGCTGGAGCTGGTTCTTCAGATCGTTGAATCGGTTGTTCACCGGGGTGGCTGACAGCATGAGCACCTTGGTCTTCACGCCTTCACGGATGACCTGGCGCATGAGGCGCTGGTAGCGGGACTCCTTCACCTCGGCGTAGTCGGCGTTGCGGAAGTTGTGGGACTCGTCGATCACGACGAGGTCGTAGTTGCCCCAGTTGACCCGGTCCAGCCTGAGTCCCAACGACTCTCCGCGCGTACGGGAGAGGTCGGTGTGGGCCAGCACGTCGTAGTTGAAGCGGTCACCGGCGAAGATATTTGTAGTCAGGTTCGCGTTGTAGTTCGTCCAGTTCTCGGCAAGCTTCTTCGGGCACAGTACGAGTACAGACTTGTTGCGCAGCTCGTAGTACTTGATGACCGCCAGCGCTGTGAACGTCTTCCCGAGTCCGACGCTGTCCGCGAGGATGCAGCCGTTGTAGGTCTCCAGCTTGTTGATGATCCCGGTCGCCGCATCGCGCTGGAAGTTGTAGAGGCTGTGCCAGACCCTCGTGTCCTGGTAGCCGGTGCGGTCGTTGGGCAATACGTCCTCGTTGATGTCGTCGAGGAACTCGGCGAACAAGTTGTAGAGGATTAGGAAGTAGATGCGGGCTGGCGAGTTCTCGGCGTACACGCTGGCGATGTGGTCGTAGACCGCGTCGGTGACGTCGTCGAGCTGATCCGGGTTGGTCCAGATCTGGTCGAACAGTTGGACATACTGCGCAGTCATCGGTGCCTCGTCGACCCGGTGCACCATGTTCGACAACGCATTGCCCCGCTGATAACCGAGATCCGAGGTGGTGAACCCCTGCAGCGGCATGTAGGCAGCGCTGTCGGCCACCACCGCAAACTGCTGCATCGGGTTACCGGTGGCGTTCGACCGAAACTTCACTTTCCGGCGCACCCAGTCCGCACACTCTTTCGCGATCGCACGCTGGGTGAGTTTGTTGCGCAGCTTGATCTCGAACGCCGAGCCGTACAAGCTCGACTCGGCGTGCTCAGTCGGGATGAAGTACTCGCGGCGCTCCTTGCGGAGCTTGTCCGTGACCTTGTCGGTCATGAACGACGGTGACGTGAAGATGAACTCCAGCTCGGAGACCTGCTCCAGCTCCTTGCGCAGTGCCTCGAACGCAAAGATCGAGAACGTGGACGCGGCAATGCGGAGCTTGGAGCCTGGCGTGATCTCGGCTTTGAGGTCATCGCCGAGCAGGTCGTTGACGTTGTCGATGATGCGCACACTCAGCTCCTTGCTGTGTCTCGGGCAGAGCCAGCTCCGCCGCCTCGTACCCAGCCATCGACCTCGCTGGCCTGAAACTTCCACAACCGCCCGATCTTGTGGGCGGGCATACCTTTCTCGGCGATCCAGGTGTACACGGTGTCCTTGGTGACGCCGAGGTGGCCGGCGATGTCATCAGCTGACAGCCACGGCTCGGGCACGAAAGACTCCTCTCAAGCTTGCAGTACGGCTATATCGACGCGTGTCGACGCTACCCTGACCAGACCCGTTTAGGCCGGGTTTGGACGAATGTGCCCGCTTCGATCCCGGTCTACGCTGCCTAGGAGGTCGCGAACGAGGCCCGGTGCGAGACCGGCCCACTTCCAGATGAAATGTGACGCAAGCACTGACCTACTCCTCTGCGGCCGCGACCGTGGATGTAGAGCCGAGTGTCTGTACGAAGCGATCCCGGATCCGTGCCTTCCGCTGCTCGTAGAACTCGAGGAAGTGGTTAAGGTCGAAGTTGAGATCGTTAAGATCGCCGGGGGAAGTTTCGTTACAGTCGCCGCTGGTGGCGACCATCTCGACGATGACGAACAGAATCAGGACCAGGGGACCGGCGACGCCTGCCAGGAACTCAGCCCCAGCGGCTGGCGAAGCTGCGGCCAGGGCAGTACGCGCGGACGGGGGGTAAGTCCCGCTATCGCAGCGAAGACGTGCTCGTTCGATCGGTGCCTGCGGTCGGCGAAGAGGCGGTCGTAGGCGACCCAGTGCTGTGGGTCCCCGAGAAGTGTGCGTTCGGTCGCAATCTGCTGGCGTAGTTCGATAGATCGATGGCGGTCAACTGCTGCGTGAGCAGGTGGGTCAGATCGGCTGGCGACGCCCTGCCGTCGGGGGATAGCCTTGTAAACCCGTTGGAGGCGCCCGCTTCCTGTAAGGATCGAGCAGACCCCGCGTCAATCTGGTGCAGGTCTTGTTTCCGCGGGCGGTTCCGCCGCGCCCCGGGCGCTGCGCGCCCTACGGCGGGCCGGACGCCCGGTGCGGTAGGGGAGGCGGTGGCAGGTGCTGCCGAAGTCGACATGGAAGAGGCAACATGCTTCTTCCACCGTGTGTTGCATTCGCGCCGTGGCAGCCGTAGCCAAATGACCAGCTCAGGCGGGCGCTGCGCGCCCTACGGCGGGCGAACACCCGGTGCGGTGGGGTAGGCGGCGGCAAGTGCTGCGGAAGACGACAGGGAAAGTGGCAACATGCTTCTTCCACGCGGTGTGCACATCGCCTTGCTCTCCATTTCTTGTCGATTTCCGCGGCGCTCGCTACAGACGTTTTCATCGTGTGTGCCGAGTTCGCGCCGTGGTAAGCGTCAGGAGCTTTGCGCCTGCCCGGGGGTCGCTTCGCTCCCCCCCGGCAGACTTGCAAAGTTCCCTCCGCTGCCACCGAATGGCCAGGTCAGGAGACACATTTACGTTTGCCGTTAAGTTCGCCGCGGCAGACTTCACGGAAAACTTAAAACCGCAGGTCACGACATTCTCCTGCAGAAAGTGTGCACACTTTCAGCGGACCAGGGCGCAAGCTTAAAATCGCAGATCAGAGCGTGTTCCGCCCGGCGTAGGGCGCGCAGCGACCGGGCCGCGGCGAACACCCCGCGACAGCGTAGAACCACGTGGGCAGGGATGTCCCGCGGGGGTGGAGGCCGGTGCTACCGGCGCGAAGCGCGCCTTGCGAGTTCGTCGTCGCGGGTGCCGGCATGCTGGTAGCGCATTGCGGCCTTGACGCTGCTGTGGCCCAATCTCGCCATAGTCTCGGCCACGGTCGCGCCGGTTTGCGCGTAGCGAGTTCCTGCATAGTGGCGTAGGGAGTGGAACGCCAGGTCTGAGCGGCCTGCTGCTGCCCGTGCCTTCCGCCAATGGTTATTCACGGTGCTTTGTGACACGTAGCCACCGCTGCGGTCTGTCCACAGCAATGCACCCGGTTTCACGGACTCGACGTGGGTGGCCACTATCCGGGCGTCGTGGCCGAAGATGGCGATGATTCGTTGCCCTGCGGCGCTCTTCGGAGGTCCGGCTATCTTGGCGATGCCGTTCCCCTCGACGATGCTGCGCACAACAGCGATCCGCACCGCGTCCACCTCGCCGTCGCCGTCGCGCTCAACGGCCACATCGTCGCTGGTCAGGCCAATGACCTCGCCGAATCGCAAGCCGCCGGCGGCGGCGATGATCACGAATGGCTTGTACTTCGGCTCGATCTTTTCGATGATGATGTCCAGCTCGACCTCGGTCGGCGGCGTGGTCGACTTCCCGGTGGTAGTAAGTGAGCCACCCTTGATTTTGCATGGGTTTGCGCTGATCAGGCCGTCTTCTACGGCGGTTTTCATTATCGATTTCATTAAGTCGTAGGCCCTCGCGGTGGCTGTGGCCTTGCCTGTTGCGAGTAGTTCCGATCGCCACTCGCGCACTGCATCGGGGCGTATTTCGTTGATGGGTGTAGCCGCCCAATGGAATAGCGATCCGGTTGTGCCAAGCATCCGCTCGTATTCCTTGCGGGTGCGGGGGCGTAGCGGCTCGCCCTTGCTATTGGTCCTGGTGGCAACCCATTTCTCGGCGTAGACGCCGAACGCGACCGCTTTACGTGCCTCCTCGGCCTGAGTGGCCTGCTGGGCCACGGCGGCAGCATCTGGGTGCACCCAGGTGCCCCCGGCGATTGCGTCCTGTTGCGTGTTCAGCCAGGTCTGTGCCGCGCTTTTGGTGCTGAACGTGCTGGGTGCCGGGATACGCTCCGCGCTCCCGGGAGTGGGGTCGGGGTGGCGGGCTCGGTACCGGCCTGACGGCAACTTTTCAATGCGTCCGAACACTTTCCTGGCCATGTGTCTGCTCTCCTCGATTTTCGTGGGCCCTCCGTGGGCCCTGGAGTGTCAGATGTTGGCACATCTAGGCACGGTGTGGCACGCCCCGGTGCCTTTGACCTGCTGATTAGTGTTCCGACCAGGTATATCACATCTGGTTCGATCCCAGCCGGGGCCACAATCAATCCCTGGAACCGAGCCCGCACACGCGGGC
Organism: Williamsia faeni; assembly: GCA_003202005.1. Classification (GTDB taxonomy): domain Bacteria; phylum Actinomycetota; class Actinomycetes; order Mycobacteriales; family Mycobacteriaceae; genus Williamsia; species Williamsia faeni. The sequence goes on from QJJF01000002.1 coordinate 343,313, forward strand.
TCGGTTTTATTTGTGGTGGTAGCAACCCTGCCAGCCGAGATTCTCCAGCACGGACACCTCGCAGTAGATCGCCCGCGGGTAGTACTCACCCATGGTCTCGGCCGGATCGGTGCCCGAGTCCTGCGAGGCCTGCACCGAGTACGGGTAGAAGGCCGGTGACGGCAGCATGTTCCGCAGGATGACCACCTTGTTCGGCACCGCGGTGTCGCCCCACGGGATGACGGTCACCGCCGGGTCGGCGGTCGTAGCCAAGTCGGACGGCGCGGCGATGACATAGGTGTAGTAACCGTCGGCGTCGAGGCCGGTCTGGTAGTCGGCAGCGCAGGCGACCACCGGGAAAGGCGCCACTTTGTCGTTCTGGCACATCGACCAATACCGCAGCGCCGCACCGGGTTCACCGGGCGCGACGCCCGCGCGCGTGTTCGGGAACGACGGCGCTTTTCCGCGGATCACGGCAACCCGGCCCGGGCGGTAGGTCAGCCCCGCGGTCAAGTACTTGGTGTCGCCGTTCGGGAAGAGACCGGCCGTTGTGGTCGGGTTGACGAAGGTTGCCTCCGGCGTTCCGGGCGGAACTGCGTCTGCGGGAGCAGCCTCGAATACCCGATTCAAGATCCCGGCCCCCGGCTGGGAGCCGTTCCTCGAGCCGTCGGGGACGGCGCACGGGCTCAGCGGGATCGTCGCGCCACCGAGATGCATCGTCACGGTGGGGAGTGCCACGCTCCCGTTGGGTGAGCCCGGATCGTCGGGGACATAGATGCGGATGATGATGAAGCCCACGGGAACCCGCTGTACTCCGGCCGGCGGCAGGCCGCGGATCTCGTTGCGTGAGTGATCGGCCTCCCGATTGACCACCGTCGCCTGCCAGCTCCGGCCGGGCGATGACGGCCCGCCGGCGACGTAGGGGTTCGAACTCCCGGGATCCGGTCTGATCTGGTCATCTCGCAATGTGTCGACGGTGTCGAGGTTGGTGCCGTAGGTGTTCAGGGAGAAGTATCTGGCCTCGGGATACTGCCCGGTCAGGGTCAGGGAATCGCCGGTTCCGAGGACGTACGGCATCACCCAGTACGTGGCGTTGACGTCTGGGAACGCCACATTGCGCACGGAGGAATCGGTCATGAACTGCCACGCGCACACCGGACCGGGCGCGGTGCCCGGTGGTGTCGGCGCGGCGCCTGCGGTGGCGGATCCCATCATCGCGACGACCAGGACGGCCAGGACCCGTAGTGCGGTTCGGATCAGCATGTTCACCCGCATATTGTCGCCGGGACAGCGCGTGTCCCGTGGTGGGTTCGTTCAACTGACGAGCTGGAGCGGCATCGCTCATCCGTGACGCATCGCCCAATCGATGAGGGGTGTACCCGCTCTCCACTCGGTGCGCACGCGATCGACGAGTTCTGGTGTGTGGATGAAGTCGGCAAACCCGAAGTCGCGGGTCGCGGTGAGGGTTTTGTGCCGCAGCAACGCGATCCGTGGATGGTTGACGTCCCACCCGCGGGGCGCGGTCTTGAGCGCACTGCCGCCGATCTCCCACCCGTCCACCTGCAGTGTGTCGATGATTTCCTCCAGTTCGGGGCCGTGGAGGTCGTGGTCGATCGCGGCGCGCAGATTCGCCAGTCGTTCGGGCGGGGCGTCGTAGAACCCGACCGCGACCTTCACACCCGGCGCGCCGATCTGCACGTAGTAGCCGGTCGCCGGACCGACGGCGACAAACGCCCCCTGATGTGTCTTGTACGGGGTCTTGTCCTTGGCGAATCGAACATCCCGGTGGGGGCGGAACACCTTCGGTGGCCCGAACTCGTCGCTCAAGGCTTCGGCGAGCTGGTTCATCGGGCCTGCGACGGCCTGCTGGTACTGCTCTTTGTGCGCATCCCAGAACGTTCTGGAGTTGTCCTGCTCCAAGTCGTCGTAGAAGTCCAGTGCGGCCTCGGGGAATCCCTGAAAGCTCATCACCAGATGTTACGGGGCCGCGAGGTCGGTTTCACTTGCCTCGGCAGGCCCTGAGAGGCTACTAATTGAATTCTGGCGAGAATCGCGTTCTCGCTGAAAGAGATTTATGTATTCGCAGGGTGCGACCGAGGTAAGGACGTGCACGCCCATGTTGTTGGAGCTGACTGACGATCAAGAGTTCTTCCGGGACACCACGGACCGGTTCCTCTCGGCCAAGGTGCCGGTTGCCGAACTCCGTCGTCTTCGGGATGACCCGATCGGGTATCCGTCGGACTACTGGCGTCAAGGCGCCGAGCTCGGCTGGACCAGCTTGCTGGTCGACGAATCACATGGGGGTGGATCCATCAGCGGGTCCGGCCTCGCCGATCTCACGCTGGTGGCATTCGAGTTCGGTCGGCACGCCGCGCCCGGACCGTTGCTACCCACCAACGTTGTCGCCTCGCTGCTGAACACCCACGGTTCCGCCGAGCACGACGCGGTGCTCGAAGAACTCTTGGCGGGCACCGCGACCGCGGCCTGGGCGCTGGCCCGGCCGAACCCCAAGTCACTGCTGGCCGTCCCGGCCGTCGAGATCACCATCGACGGTGACGAGGTGGTCGTCCACGGGACCAAGCGACCCGTAGAAGCCGCCGCGTCCGCGGACTATCTGCTGGTGGTCGGCCGCACCGGAGAAGGTCTGTCGCAGGTGCTCGTCCCGCGCAGCACCGCCGGAGTGACGGTCAAGCCCCTGCAGTCGGTCGATCTCACCCGTCGCTACGCTGCCGTCGACTTCGACAACGTTCGGCTGCCGCTCTCGGCGCTGGTCGGTGAACCGGGCCAGGCTCGCGCCGATGTCACCCGCGGATGCGAACTGGCGATCGTGATCAGCCTCGCCGAGTCGGTGGGCGCCATGCAATCGGCGTTCGACATGACCCTCGAGTGGGCGTTCGACCGCTACTCCTTCGGGCGCGCGCTGGCCTCCTACCAGGAGATCAAGCATCGTTTCGCCGACATGAAGATGTGGCTCGAAGCCAGTCATGCCGCCGCCGACGCCGCCGCCGCAGCGGTTGCTGCGCAAACGCCGAACTCTGCCGAAGTCGTCAGTGCCGCAAAGGCATACATCGGTCACTACGGCGAAGAGCTCATGCAGGATTGCGTGCAGATCCACGGTGGAATCGGTGTCACGTTCGAACACGACCTGCACCTGTTCAGCCGACGCGCGAGCGCCAATCGATCCACCTTTGGAACACCTGCCGATCACCGGCAACGCCTTGCCGATATCGCCCTGCGCCAGGAGGCCACGGTATGACCGCCCCGAAGTCCAGTACCGACAACGACATCGAATCCGTCGAGGCTTTCGGCGCCCGCGCCCGCGCCTGGATCCAGGACAACCTGAAACGGTCCGACCCCAAGGCTCATATCGGAGTGATGCGTGTCGAGGGCAGTGACGAGGAGGAAGTCGCACTCGTCGCTCGCGAGCGCGAGGTCCAGCGGATGTTCTACGACGCCGGATTCGCCGGTATCTGCATCCCGCGCGAGTACGGCGGCCGTGGCCTGACCCGGGCGCACCTCAAAGCGTTCGACGATGCGCTCGGCGGCTACGAATATCCCGCCCGACTGCAGTCGCCGACCTTTGCCCCCTGCGTGGGAGTGCTGCTCGACTACGGCACCGAAGAGCAGAAGAAGCAGCACATCCCCGCCATCTTGAAGGGCGAAGAGATCTGGATGCAGTTCCTCTCCGAGCCCAGCGGCGGTTCCGACGTGGCCGGCGCTCTCACCACCGCGGTGAGGGACGGCGACGAGTGGGTACTCAACGGGTCGAAGATCTGGACCACCGGCGCTTGGTGGTCGGACTGGGCGCTGTGCCTGGCCCGCACCAACTGGGATGTACCGAAGCATCGCGGCCTCACCGTCTTCATGCTGCCGCTGCGTCAGCCCGGTATCGAGGTGCACCGCATCGAACTCCTCAACGGTTCGCGGGAGTTCTGCCAGGAGTACATGACCGACGTGCGGGTTCCGGACAGCGATCGGGTCGGCGAGATCGACAACGGCTGGAAAGTCGGCACCGGCTGGATGTTCCATGAACGGATGGCCCATCACTCGCCGTATACGACGATGCCTGCCGGTTCGGCCCGTGGTGGTTCACGTGTGCCCGAACTGATCGAGGTGCTCGGCGATTCCGGTCGGACCGACGATCCGATCGGCCGTGACCTGATCGGTGAGGCCCGGATGTTCGACATCGTGAAAGACGCACTTCAGCAGCGTGTTTCGCAGGGTATCGCCAAGAGGACCATCTCCGATCAGGCGGCGAGCCTCGCGCGCTTGATGGCCGGGGTCGCCGCCGTCCGCTGGACGTCGATCGGCTACGAGCTCACCGAAGCCAACGGCGCCGCCTGGGACAGCGACGACGGTGCGGTGGCCGACCGCGCCGTGGACAACTTGATGCGTCAGGTCTCCACGATCGCCGGCGGAACCACCGAGATGGCGCGCAACGCGATCAGTGAACGTCTCCTGGGGATGCCGCGTGAGCACACCCACGACGTGAACCTGGCGTTCCGGGATGTTCCGAGAGGCCGATCCGGAAGCTGAGACCGCCGGTTGCCGGATTCCGTAAGGTTGTCACCAGCGATCCCGAAGTGGAGGCAATGTGGATCAAGGTGAAGCCGAACGTGGCGGAATCCTGCACGCGATTTCGAACAAGCGCAACGAGATTCGGCACCGGCGCACACTCAACCTGACCTACCGCATCATTGTCGGCGTCGTCGGCACCCTGGTGCTGGCGGTGGGAATCGTGGCGATTCCGTATCCGGGACCGGGCTGGCTGATCGTGTTCGCCGGCCTGGGCATCCTGGCAACAGAGTTCGCGTGGGCGCATCGGTTGCTGACGTTCGCCAAGGGGAAGTACGACGCGTGGATGGACTGGGTCAAAGAGCAGCACTGGTCGGTCAAGGCACTACTGGCGCTGGCGACCTTTGCGATCGTCCTCGGCACCATGTGGTTGCTCGGTGCCCTGGAGTTGGCCGCCGGCTGGGTCGGTATCGAGTGGGCGTGGTTGCAGAGCCCGATTCTGTGACACATCTTCCGCCTCCCGGCACCGGAGGTGGGTCCGCCGGGTGGTCGGCATTACGATCATGGATTGACATGGAACCCGGTTCGAATCGGCCGGGTGGGGTTTGATTCGACAAGGAGTGTCCAGGTGCCAGAAATTCCCGTTGCCGGTCCATCAGCCACGATCACGGTGGCGGCCGGGACCACTGCGGGTGCGGCACTGCGCGACAGTGGACACCCCAACAAGGGTCCCGAGGCCATTGTCGTCGTGCGTGATGCCGACGGCACCCTGCGTGACCTGTCCTGGGCTCCCGAGGCCGACGCCGTGGTCGAACCCGTTGCCGCCAACACCGAAGACGGCCGCAGTGTCATCCGGCATTCCGCGGCCCACGTGCTGGCCCAAGCCGTGCAGGACCTGAACCCGAAGGCCAAGCTGGGCATCGGCCCACCGATCGAGAACGGCTTCTACTACGACTTCGACGTCGAGGAGCCCTTCACGCCCGAGAACCTGACGGCGCTCGAGAAGAAGATGAAGCAGATCATCAAGTCCGGTCAGCGCTTCTCGCGTCGGGTCTACGACTCGCTGGACCAGGCCAAGGAAGAGCTGGCCGACGAGCCGTACAAGCTCGAACTGGTCGACGACAAGGGTTCGGCCGACGACCCCGAGATCATGGAGGTCGGCGGGGGAGAACTCACCGCCTACGACAACCTCAACCCGCGGACCGGCGAAAAGATCTGGGGCGATCTGTGCCGCGGCCCGCACGTGCCGACCACCAAATACATCACCGCCTTCAAACTGACCCGCAGCTCGGCCGCCTACTGGCGCGGCAACCAGGACAACGCCGACCTGCAGCGTGTCTACGGCACCGCCTGGGAGTCCGCCGAGGCGCAGGACGCCTATCTCGAACTGCTCGCCGAGGCCGAGAAGCGCGACCACCGCCGGCTGGGTGCCGAACTCGATCTCTTCAGCTTCCCCGACGCGCTCGGTTCCGGCCTGCCGGTGTTCCACCCCAAGGGCGGCATCATCCGCAAGGAACTCGAGGATTACTCCCGGCAGCGTCACACCGATGAGGGCTACGAGTTCGTCAACACGCCGCACATCACCAAGAGCCATCTCTACGAGATCTCCGGCCACCTCGACTGGTACCGCGACGGGATGTACCCGGCGATGCACCTCGACGCCGAGCTCGACGAGAACGGTGAGGTGCGCAAACCCGGCCAGGATTACTACCTGAAGCCGATGAACTGCCCGATGCACAACCTGATCTTCAACGCGCGGGGTCGCTCCTACCGGGAACTGCCGTTGCGGCTGTTCGAGTTCGGTTCGGTGTACCGCTACGAGAAGTCGGGTGTCGTCCACGGCCTGACCCGTGTGCGCGGCATGACGCAGGACGACGCCCACATCTACTGCACCAAAGAGCAGATGCGCGGCGAGCTGACCTCCACGCTGAACTTCGTACTCGGTCTGCTCAAGGACTACGGCCTCGACGACTTCTACCTCGAACTCTCGACCCGCAACCCCGACAAGTTCGTCGGTTCGGATGAGATCTGGGACGAGGCGACAGCCACCCTCGCCGAGGTCGGCGAAGCCTCCGGACTGCGTCTGGTGCCCGACCCGGGCGGCGCCGCCTTCTACGGCCCGAAGATCTCCGTCCAGGTCAAGGACGCGCTCGGCCGCAACTGGCAGATGTCGACGATTCAGCTCGACTTCAACCTGCCCGAGCGGTTCGAGATGGAGTACACCGGATCCGACGGTTCCAAGCACCGCCCGGTGATGATCCACCGTGCACTGTTCGGATCCATCGAACGGTTCTTCGGTGTGCTTACCGAGCACTACGCGGGTGCCTTCCCCGCCTGGCTGTCGCCGGTGCAGGTCGTCGGGATCCCGGTGGCCGACGCCTTCGTGCCGCATCTGGAAGGTGTTGTGGGACAGCTCAAGTCGAATGGAATCAGAGCCGAGGTCGATCAGTCCGACGACCGGATGCAGAAGAAGATCCGCAACCACACCACGGGCAAGGTCCCGTTCATGCTGCTGGCCGGCGAGCGCGACGTCGAGGCGGGTGCGGTGAGCTTCCGCTTCCGCGACGGCACCCAGGTCAACGGCATACCCGTGGCCGAAGCGGTCCGCATCATCACCGAGTGGGTCCGTGCCCGTCGCAACGAGTCACCGACAGCAGCTCTGATCGACGGTTCAGGGCGCAGCGAGGCGCCCGCGTGATCCGCGACGAGGGGCCGGGGCAACCCGATCGCCTGCAGCGGCTGTGGAGCCCACACCGCATGTCCTACATCACCGCGGCACCGCGCGCCGCGTCCGGCAGCGGTGACGACGCCGAATCCTCGGCGAAGTCGGTGCATCCGTTCATCGACATCCCCCGGATGTCGGACGAGGCCGGTCTCATGGTCGCCCGCGGCGATACGGTGTACGCGGTCCTGAACCTCTACCCGTACAACCCCGGACACGCGATGATCGTGCCGTACCGGCAGGTCGCCGACCTCGAGGATCTCACCGAGGCCGAGAGCCGCGAGCTGATGGTGTTCACCCAGAAGATGATTCGTGCCATCAAGTCGGTGTCCAATCCCGACGCGTTCAACGTCGGCCTCAATCTCGGGACCGCCGCGGGCGGTTCGCTCGCCGAACACCTGCACCAGCACGTGGTGCCGAGGTGGGGTGGCGACGCCAACTTCATCACCGTGATCGGTGAGACCAAGGTGATGCCGCAGCTGCTCCGCGACACCAGGGCGCTGCTGGCGGAAGCCTGGCTGAAGCTGCAGGATTGACGGCCGAAATCCGATGAAGAATTTTCAGATGGAGAGCGTGCAGAGTTTATGTTGAGTGTGCTGGGACGCGCGTCGGTGTCGAAGGTCACCCTTCCGCTGGGCCGGGCGCTGATCAAGACCGGCCTGACGCCCGATGCCATGACGATGTTCGGTACCGCCGCGACCATCGCGGCCGCGGTCACGCTGATGCCGATGGGTTACCTGTTCGTCGGCACGTTGGTGATCTGGTTCTTCGTGATGTTCGACATGCTCGACGGCGCGATGGCGCGGGCCCGGGGCGGCGGCACGAAGTTCGGTGCCGTGCTCGACTCGACCTGCGACCGTCTCGCGGACGGCGCGATCTTCGCCGGCCTGGGCTGGTGGTGCCTCGTGGAGGAACCGAGCAAACCGCTATTCATCGCGACGATGATCTGCCTGGTCACCTCGCAGGTGATCTCGTATGCCAAGGCGCGCGCCGAGGCCAGTGGCCTCAACGGCGACGGTGGCCTCATCGAGCGTCCCGACCGTCTGGTCATCGTCCTGGTCGGTACCGGGCTGACCGGCCTCGGACTGCCGTGGGCCATTCACATCGCGATGTGGGCACTGGCCGTCGGCAGCGTGATCACCGTCTTCCAGCGGATGTGGTCGGTGTACAAGTCGCCCGGTGCCACCGATCTGATTCCGATCCCGGCCCCGGCTCCGAAAACCGGCGGGCCGACGGAGTGAGCGGTGCCGTCGAACGGCTGGCCGATGTCGGCTACGCCGCCGGCTGGTCGCTGGTCCGGCATCTGCCCGAAGGCCTCGCCCGCGGGATCTTCGATGGCGTCGGCACCGTGGCGGGTAGGCGCGGCGGCGGTCCTGACCAGCTCCGGAAGAATCTGGCCCGGGTCCTGCGCTGCGATCCCGTCGAGGTGCCCGACGACTTGATGCGTGACGCGATGCGTTCGTATGCCCGCTACTGGCGGGAGGCGTTTCGCCTGCCGTCGATGGACATGGCCACCGCGGCGTCGCGCGTATGCATGCCCGATGCCGACCAGGACCGTTTCCGGACTGCCCTCGACAAGGGCAAGGGACTGATATTCGCGTTGCCCCATTCCGGCAACTGGGATGCGGCGGGCGTGTGGCTCGTGCAGAACGTGGGGGAGTTCTCGACTGTTGCCGAACGCCTGAAGCCGGACACGTTGTTCGAGCGTTTCGTCCGCTACCGGGAGAGCCTGGGCTTCGAGATCTTCCCGCTCAGCGGTGGCCAGACGCCGCCCTACCAACAGCTGACGGCGCGCCTTCGGTCCGGAGGTGTGGTGTGCTTGCTGGGTGAGCGCGATCTCGCCAAACACGGTGTCCCGGTGACGTTCTTCGGAGAACAGACCCGGATGCCCGCCGGGCCGGCCAAATTGGCCATCGAGACCGGTGCCGCGCTGATCCCGGTGCATCACTGGTTCACCGGCCCCGAGACCTCTCAGATCTCGTGCGGCGAGCCGCTCGACACCTCCGGCGGCATCGAGGCGACCACACAGGCACTGGCAGATGTGTTCGAGACCAACATCGCCGCGCACCCATCGGACTGGCACATGCTTCAGCCGCTGTGGGAGGCAGACTGGTCGCAGAGCCGACGTCGCCTCATCGAGGAGGGTGGAAGCCGATGAAGATCGGCATGATCTGCCCGTATTCGTTCGACATCCCCGGCGGTGTGCAGGCACACGTGATGGAACTCGCGCAGGTGTTCATCAACCGTGGCCACACCGTCAGCGTGCTCGCTCCGGCGGGCAAGGGGACCGAACTGCCCGACTACGTCGTCTCGGTCGGTGAGGCGCTGGCGATCCCGTACAACGGCTCTGTCGCCCGCCTGAACTTCAGTCCCCATGCCTACGGGCTCCTGCGGCGCTGGTTGCGGGAAGAGGAGTTCGACGTCCTGCACGTCCACGAACCCAATTCGCCCAGTATTTCGATGCTCTCCCTCATGGTCGCGCAGGGTCCGATCGTCACCACATTCCATGCGGCGACCACAAAGTCGTTGTGGCTCAGCCTTTTCCAGGGAATTCTGCGGCCGTATCACGAGCGTATCGCCGGCAAGATCGCCGTGTCCGAACTCGCTCGCCGATGGCAGATGGAATCGCTCGGCTCCGATGCGGTGGAGATCCCGAACGGGGTTCACGTCCGGTCCTTTTCCGACGCCGAGCCGTTCGAGGGCTATCCGCGCCGGGGCAAGACGGTCCTGTTCCTCGGCCGGTACGACGAACCCCGAAAGGGGATGGATGTCCTGATCGGTGCCCTTCCCGCGGTGGTCGCCCGGTACCCCGACGTCCAGGTCCTGGTGGTCGGCGGCGGTCACGAACGCACCCTGCGCGGCAAGGCCGGGAAACTCGCGAAGCATCTGGTGTTCCTCGGTCAGGTCGACGACGAGACCAAGGCGCGCGCACTGCGGTCGGCGGATGTGTACTGCGCGCCCAACCTGGGCGGCGAGAGTTTCGGCATCGTCCTGGTCGAGGCGATGGCCGCCGGTGCAGCCGTTGTCGCGAGCAAACTCGACGCGTTCCGCCGGGTCCTCGACGACGGGCGTTCGGGAGTCCTGGTCGAAATCGGCGACTCGGAAGAGCTCGCCTTCGGGATCATCGCGGCGCTCGGTGACGATGCCAGTCGCTGCGCCATGGTCGAGCGGGCCGAGCAGCGTGCTGCGCGATACGACTGGTCGCAGGTGGCCGATCAGATCCTGAGGGTCTACGACGCGGTCACAGTGGCGGCGGGCAAGGTGGTAGTCGAAGAATGACCATTTCAGCACTGACAGTCCTGATCCTGGGGATCGTCGCAGTGGTGGTGCTCGCCGGTCTCGCCTGGGCTTACAAGACGGCGAACCGGCTCGATCGTCTGCACGTGCGGGTCGACCTCTCCTGGCAGAGCCTCGACGCGGCATTGGCTCGTCGGGCCGTCGTGGCACGGTCGATCGGTGCCGGTCTGGGCGGCGACGGCAAGACCCTGATCGCGGCGGCCGACCGGGCCGAAGGTGCACCGCCGGCCGAGCGCGAGGATGCCGAGAACGTGGTGTCGGCAGCATTGGCGCAGGTCGACAGCGGTTCGCTGCGCTCGCAACTGGTCACCGAACTCGCCGACGCCGAGACCCGGGTGATGATCGCCCGTCGATTCCACAACGATGCCGTCCGCGATACCCTCGCGCTGCGCAATCGCCGCCCGGTGCGATGGCTTCACCTCGGTGGTACCGCGCCGGTCCCGATGTACTTCGAGATCGTAGAGCGCGCAGCGGTCTGATCGACAGACCGAAAGTCCACCTGGACCCGACGAAGCCTAGACTGGAAGTCCAGGATTATTTGTGACTGTGTAGCTACTAGCAATGTAGGAGTATTTGACGTGAGCAGTGCCCCAGACCTTGGTTCCGCGGTGAGCCCGGAAGCTTCCGGCACCGGCACCGCGCGGGTGAAGCGCGGGATGGCCGAGATGCTCAAAGGCGGCGTGATCATGGATGTGGTCAATGCTGAGCAGGCCAAGATCGCCGAGGATGCCGGTGCTGTCGCAGTCATGGCACTCGAGCGCGTGCCCGCCGACATCCGCGCCCAGGGTGGCGTCTCCCGGATGAGCGACCCGGACATGATCGACGAGATCATCGCGGCCGTGTCCATCCCGGTGATGGCCAAGGCCCGCATCGGACACTTCGTCGAGGCACAGATCCTGCAGAGCCTCGGTGTCGACTACATCGACGAGTCAGAGGTCCTCACCCCGGCCGACTACGCCAACCACATCGACAAGTGGCAGTTCACCGTCCCGTTCGTCTGTGGTGCCACCAATCTGGGTGAGGCGCTTCGCCGTATCACCGAGGGGGCCGGGATGATCCGGTCCAAGGGTGAGGCCGGAACCGGCGACGTCTCGAACGCCACCACCCACATGCGCAAGCTTCGCGATCAGATCCGTTGGCTGACTTCGCTGCCCAAGGACGAACTGTTCGTGGCGGCCAAGGAGTTGCAGGCACCGTACGACCTCGTTGTCGAGATCGCCGAGGCCGGCAAGTTGCCGGTCACCCTGTTCACCGCCGGCGGTATCGCCACCCCGGCCGACGCCGCGATGATGATGCAGCTCGGTGCCGAGGGTGTGTTCGTCGGTTCGGGCATCTTCAAGTCCGGCAACCCGGTCCAGCGTGCGGCGGCCATCGTGCAGGCCACCACCTTCTTCGACGATCCCGACGTGCTGGCCAAGGTCTCGCGCGGACTGGGTGAGGCGATGGTCGGCATCAACGTCGACGACATCCCGGAGCCGCACCGCCTCGCAGAGCGCGGCTGGTAGCCACTGCGTCAGTTCGATCGAGTACCGGACCAGGTGCCACCGGTCCGCCACACGGCGGCCCGGTGGCACCTGTTTCTGCCGACACGCGTACCAATTCACTGCGTGACGCGGGTCGATTGTGGATGATCAGACCGGGCACGTTTCTGGGCTGCGCAGACGAGCTTTGACGTGGCAGATTGACACTTGTTGGCGCACTTGACCAAAAGACCTGAAGGCGGAGCTCGATGAGCATGGAGACAACCGGGGCGGTTCGGAATGAAACCCGCAGCGGTACAGGTGAGTTCGGTCAGGTATCGATCGCCTGGGCACTCGTCAGTGACGTCGGCCTGTTGCGTGAGACCAATGAGGATGCGGCGCTGGTCGCGCCCGGGATGATCCTCGTCGCCGACGGTATGGGTGGTCACGACTGCGGGGAGCTCGCCAGTGAGGCCGCGCTGATGGCTTTGTCGGCGACCGCGATCAGTGGAATCAACCGAACCCGTGATTCCGTGGTCGAATTGCTCAACGAAGCGCAGCAGCAGATCGAACGCATCGACACCGAGTCCTCACGACATGCGGGCACAACCATCACCGGTGCATTGCTGGCCGACAACGACGGCGTGCCGCACTGGCTGGTGCTGAACATCGGCGATTCGCGCACTTATCGGTTCGCCGCGGGCCGCCTCGAACAGGTCACCGTGGACCATTCGCAGGTGCAGGAGCTCGTCGATGCCGGCTATCTGACCGCCGAGCAGGCCCGGGTCGACCCCCGGCGCAACGTGATCACGCGGGCGCTGGGCGCCGGCATGGAACAGGAAGCCGACTTTTTCACCTTCCCGGTGGCCGTCGGCGACCGCATCCTGGTGTGTTCGGATGGTTTGACCGGGGAACTCGCCGACATCGTGATCGCACAGATCCTCGCCGAATACGCCGATCCGACGCAAGCTGCCACGACGCTGGTCGCGGCCGCGTTGGAAGCGGGCGGCCGCGACAACGTGACCGTCGCGATCGCCGATGTCACGGCGGTTCCGGAACTTGTCGAACCCCCCGTTCGGTGAGCGTGCCGATGGTTGCGCCGCAGCAGTCGTTTGTCGACTACTGCGGCGAGCGATACCCGCTCGACCCGGAGAAGCCCTTTCACATCGGTCGTGATGCCGATCTGGATGTCGACGACAACCCGTATCTGCACCGCAAGTTTCTGATGATCCATTTCGAAAAGGATCTGTGGTGGCTGTCCAATGTCGGGTCCCACCTGTCGGCGGGTGTGGTGGCCGGCGACGCCGGGTTTCAGGCGACGCTGGCACCCGGCGCGAGCATTCCGTTGATATCCGGTGTGACCGCGGTGGTCTTCTCCGCGGGACCCACCACCTATGAACTCGACATCCATTCGAGCACAGCACCTTTGGTCGCCCTCGATCCGCCGGGCGAACCGACGGCCGGCGGGGAGGCCACCATCGGTGCGGTGTCGCTGACCGAGAGTCAGAAGCTGCTCATCGTGGTGCTGGCCGAAGAAGTGCTGCGACGCAGCGGCACCGGTGCGAGTTCCATTCCGTCGTCCGCGCAGGCCGCGGCCAGGCTGGGCTGGTCAATCACGAAGTTCAATCGCAAACTCGACAACGTCTGCGACAAGTTCGATCAGATCGGAGTCACCGGAATGCGGGGCGGATCAGGTCGTCTCGCCAGCAACCGTCGGGTCAAACTCGTTGAATACGCCGTCGCCTCGCGCGTGGTGACCCGCGCCGATCTTCCGATGATCGACGCCGAGGCCCGTCTGAATGGTGCTGCGAGCAACTGACGGTCCGCAAGTGTGCCCGATGGGGCACGATATTTGTGTGCTCCCGTGAAAAAGTGGTCTTACCTGCGCAGATGAGGTGGGTAGTTCTCCCCATCGACACCGGTTCGCGGCAGTTTTAGTGTTGTGACATTCCACAGCACGCCGCAGCGCAGCGAGTTGGCCCAACACTTAGTAGGAGACCGTGATGACCGTACTGCACAACACCTTTCACGCGCCGACCCGTTCCCGCGGCGGCTATCGCCAGGCTCCACCGGCGCGGATGACCCGTGAAGAGGCGTTGGCCCGGCTGGCTCAGCGCACGATGCCACTTCCCGGCCGGCCGGTAGGGGTCTGCACCACACCCGGCGCTCCGACGTCCCCCCGGCCATCGGTCTCGGCTCCGGTTGATTCGGTTGTGACGCGGTCCTACCCGAAGCCGAAGTTGTCGCAGCGCGAGGTCGAGGTCCTGCGGGCCTGGTTGAACCTCGACTCGAAATCCGCTGTGGCCGAGTCACTCTTCATCTCGCTGGGCACCGTCAACACGCACCTCGCGCGAATCCGCGTGAAGTACAACGAGGTCGGGCGCGGAGCTTCCACCAAGGCGGCACTGGTCGCGCGCGCCATCCAGGACGGGATCGTCTCCATCGACGACCTGTAGAACACCACGACCGGGTGTTGGGATCGGCCCCTGACGACACGTGGGCAATAATCGTCGTCAGAAAGGGGTCAACCTCATGGCGATGATCGAAGAGATCCTCCAACTCGAGCAGATCGAGAAGGACATCTACCGGGGCAAGGTGTACCCGAGCTTTCTCGAACGCACCTTTGGCGGGCAGGTCGCCGGGCAGGCGCTGGTATCGGCCACGAGGAGCGTGGACGACGGTTTCCGCGTCCACTCCCTTCACGGTTACTTCTTGCGGGGCGGCAATCCGACGGAACCGACCGTGTATCTCGTCGATCGGATCCGCGACGGACGGTCGTTCTGCACCCGCCGGGTGACCGCGGTCCAGGACGGGCTTCCGATCTTCACCATGTCGGCGTCCTTCCACGTCGACGACCAAGGGTACGAGCACCAGGACACGATGCCGAAGGTCAAGCAACCCGATGAGCTCGTCGACCTGCTGACCGAAGAGGACCCCGAACTCAAGGCGCCCTATCGGGAATGGCAAAACTTCGATGTCCGGATCGTGCCGCAGGACGAGATGATCGGCAGCAAGGTCCTCGCCGCCCAGCAGCAGGTGTGGTTCAAGTACCGCAGCAGGTTGCCCGATGACCAGGTATTCCACGTCTGCACGCTCGCTTACATGAGCGACATGACACTGCTCGGTTCGGCCAAGGTCCCGCATCCCGACGAGGATGCACAATTCGCCTCCCTCGATCATGCGATGTGGTTCCTGCGTCCGTTCCGCGCCGACGAGTGGCTGCTGTACGACCAGACCTCACCGTCGGCCGGTGGCGGTCGGTCGCTGACCCAAGGCCGTATCTACGACCAGAACGGCGTGATGGTGGCCGCCGTGACCCAGGAGGGTCTGACCCGCACCGGACGTCCGGTTCCGAAAGATCAGCACGCGAAGCGGCCGAGTTGAGCAGGGCGCCACGGATCGGCATCCTCGCACTACAGGGTGATGTTCGTGAACATCACCATGCGCTGACAAAGGCCGGGGCCGAGGCCTGCTCGATCCGCCGTCCGAGTGAACTCGACGAGATCGACGGGATCGTCATCCCGGGCGGCGAGTCGACGACGATGAGCAAACTGCTGGTGATCCTCGATCTCCTCGACCCTCTGCGCAAGGCACTTGCCGAGGGCCTGCCGGCCTACGGGTCCTGCGCCGGGATGATCATGCTGGCGAGCAACATCCTCGACACCCGGCCCGATGCCCAGCATCTCGATGCCCTCGATATCACGGTGCGCCGCAATGCATTCGGACGCCAGGTGGCCTCATTCGAGACCGACCTGGAACTCGAGGGCGTCGCCGGCGGCCCGATGCGGGCGGTCTTCATCCGCGCACCGTGGGTGGAGTCGACCGGGCCGGACGTGCAGGTGCTGGGAACGGTGCCCGACGGTCCGGCCGCCGGCCGGGTGGTGGCGGTGCGTGAGGGCAACGTCCTCGCGACCTCCTTCCATCCCGAGGTGACGGGCGATCTACGCGTCCACGAATACTTTGCCGAGATGGTCAGATCTGCCCGGTAGCACTGCGAGTAGGATCGATCCGCACCTTCATGCCAGATGACCAGAGTTGTACGAAAGGGGCTTGCGCCAATGAGCGGCCACTCCAAATGGGCGACCACCAAGCACAAGAAGGCGGTGGTCGATGCCAAGCGCGGCAAGATGTTTGCCAAGCTCGTCAAGAACATCGAGGTTGCCGCACGCACCGGTGGCGGCGACCCGGTTGGTAACCCCACGTTGTACGACGCCATTCAGAAGGCAAAGAAGTCGTCGGTGCCCAACGACAACATCGAACGCGCCCGGAAACGTGGCGGCGGCGAAGAGGCCGGCGGTGCCGACTGGCAGAACATCACTTACGAGGGCTATGGCCCGAACGGTGTCGCGATCCTGATCGAGTGCCTCACCGACAACCGCAACCGCGCGGCCACCGAGGTGCGCACCGCGATGAGCCGCAACGGCGGCAACATGGCCGATCCGGGTTCGGTGTCGTACCTGTTTCACCGCAAGGGTGTCGTGACCCTCGAAAAGGCCGGCCAGACCGAGGACGACATCCTCATGGCAGTCCTCGACGCCGGCGCAGAAGACGTCACCGATCTCGGTGATACCTTCGAGATCCTCAGCGAGCCAACGGATCTGGTGGCCGTTCGGACCGCCCTGCAGGAGGCCGGCATCGACTACGAGTCCGCGGACGCGAGTTTCCGCGCATCTGTCGAGGTCGCGGTCGACGCCGACGGAGCGCGCAAGGTGTTCCGCCTGATCGACGCCCTCGAGGACTCCGACGACGTGCAAGAGGTCTACTCCAACGTCGACATCAGCGACGAAGTGCTCGCGGAACTCGAACAAGACGACTGACACGCGTGTTGTTGCCTCGGCACGCTCGACGCGACCGCTAGGATATCGAACAGTTGTTCGTTTCCTGGTGGTCGTTCGTCGAAGGTGGGGATTCATGCGCGTGATGGGTGTTGACCCGGGATTGACCCGATGCGGGATCGCGCTGGTCGAATCCGGTTCCGGCCGCGCCGTGACGGCTCTCGACGTCGATGTGGTGCGTACACCGGCTGACATGCCGCTCGAGAAGCGTCTGCTCGCAATCCATCTCGCCGCCGAACACTGGCTCGACATCCACGAGCCGGATGTGGTGGCGATCGAGCGTGTTTTCGCACAGCAGCAGGTGAGTACTGCCATGGGCACGGCGCAGGCCGGAGGCGTGATCGCGCTGGCTGCGGCCAAGCGTGGGGTCCCGGTTCGCTTTCACACACCGAGTGAGGTCAAGGCCGCGGTCACCGGCAGTGGTCGCGCAGACAAGGCACAGGTGACAGCCATGGTGACCCGCATCCTCGGAATGCAGCAGGCACCCAAACCGGCCGACGCGGCCGATGCCCTGGCACTGGCGATCTGTCACTGCTGGCGCGGTCCCATCGCCGACCGGATGGAAGCAGCTCAGGCGCAGGCATTGGCACAGCAGAAGGCATATCGCGACCGGGTTGCCCAGGCAAAGAAGGTCGCCGTGGCGAAGAAGGCGGCAGCGCGATGATCGCATCGGTTCGTGGTCCGGTGGTCGACGTGGCACTCGACCACGTGGTCATCGATTGCGGTGGTGTCGGATATCAGGTCCTGGTGACGCCGAGTACCGCCGGCTCGGTGCGGCGGGGCGTCGAGTCCACTCTGCTGACGACGATGATCGTCCGCGAGGACTCGATGACGTTGTACGGCTTCACCGAACCCGATGCGCGCTCGCTGTTCACGTTGTTGCAGACGGTGACCGGGGTCGGTCCGCGGTTGGCGATGGCCACCCTCGCGGTTCTCGAACCCGACGCGTTGCGTCAGGCCCTGGCCGGTGGCGACACCAAAGCGTTGATCACCGTGCCGGGCATCGGCAAGCGTGTCGCCGAGCGTCTGGTTGTCGAGCTGCGGGACAAAGTGGATCGTCCCCATACCGAATCCGGTGGTGGGGCCTCGATGTCGGGCTTCACGATTCGAGATCAGGTCACCGAGGCCCTCGTCGGGCTCGGGTTCGCCGAGCCCCAGGCGGAAAAGGCCGTCATCGCGGTCCTCGCCGACAATCCCGACGGTGATTCGGCAACGGTGTTGCGGGCCAGTCTGGCGTCACTGGGGAAGACCAAATGATGGGTGAGACCACGTGATCGACCCAGCCGACGACAGCGTCGGGGACGACGACTTCGGTTCCGGATCAGGTGACACCGACAGCCGCACCGTGAACCCCGCCCGGATCAAGGGCGACGCTGACCTCGACAACAGCCTGCGGCCACGGAGCCTGGGCGACTTCATCGGACAGCCGCGAGTCTGTGAACAGCTCGAACTCGTATTGCAGGCGGCCCGCGGGCGTGGCGGGACACCCGACCACATCCTGCTGTCGGGTCCGCCCGGACTCGGCAAGACGTCGCTGGCAATGATCATCGCCTCGGAAATGGGTTCCCCGCTGCGCATCACGTCGGGTCCGGCACTCGAGCGTGCCGGCGACCTCGCCGCGATGCTCTCCAATCTCGTCGAGGGCGATGTCCTGTTCATCGACGAGATCCACCGGATCGCCCGGCCCGCCGAGGAGATGCTCTACCTCGCGATGGAGGACTTCCGCGTCGACGTGGTTGTCGGCAAAGGCCCCGGTGCCACGTCGATCCCGCTCGACGTCGCACCGTTCACGCTGGTCGGCGCCACCACTCGTTCCGGTGCCCTCACCGGTCCGCTGCGAGACCGATTCGGATTCACCGCGCACATGGAGTTCTACGACACCGGCGAACTCGAACGGGTGCTGCATCGCGCGGCGAGAATTCTCGGGATCACCCTGGAGGCCGATGCCGGTTCCGAGATCGCTTCGCGGTCGCGGGGCACACCACGTATCGCCAACCGGTTGTTGCGGCGCGTCCGCGACTACGCAGAGGTGCGGGCCGACGGTGTGGTCGACTTGGCCGTGGCGCGAGCCGCGCTGACGGTCTACGACGTGGACGAACTCGGCTTCGACCGTCTGGACCGCGCTGTCCTGGCCGCCCTGATCCGGGGTTTCGGGGGGGGACCGGTGGGTGTCTCGACGCTTGCGGTGGCCGTGGGCGAGGAGCCCGCCACCGTCGAAGAGGTGTGTGAACCATTCCTCGTTCGCGCGGGGATGATCGCCCGGACCCCTCGCGGCCGTGTCGCGACGGCCGCGGCGTGGCACCACCTGGGGCTGACACCGCCGGCCGGAGCGCTCAACGCAGCCTTCGGTGTGCGGGCCCGGGATGACGGCCCGGGCGTGGTTTCGCTCTTCGACTCGCCGGACGCCGGCGACATCTGAGGCGTCCTCATCCGATGCCGAATCGGACTGATCCGGCGGTGGTGGCACACTGGTCAGTGATTGCGAGCATTTCTCGTGACCACGGATTACAAAGCAAGGACTGAACACACCTCATGGAATTGCTATTCCCCCTACTGCTGGTCTTCCTGGTCGGCATGATGTTCCTGTCCATCCGCCGCCAGAAGAAGGCGTCGGCGGAAGCCAAGACCATGCAGGAGTCCCTGCAGGTCGGCGTCCGCGTCCAGACCACGTCGGGCGTGTACGGCACGGTGACCGGACTGGCCGAGGGCACCGTCGACATCGAGATCGCCGACGGCTTGGTCTCTCGCTGGAATCGTCTTGCCATCCGCGAGGTCGTCCTCTCCGAAGATCTCGCCGACAGCTACCCGGGTGTCGGTCTGATCGGCGACGATGTCGAGATCGAATACAACGGCATCCACGATGACGACGACGACCTCGGCGGCAGCTCCGACGGCGATGACACCAGCATCAGCCTGGAGAAGCCGCACGAAGACCAAGACAAAGCGTAAGTACGTAGCCCGTACCGGGGCGCCTTCCAGGGAGGTGTCGCGACACTACTGTGATCGCGACACGTACCGTGGCAGGCGCCCCTGCGGTCTGCATGGGGTTTCTAGAACAACCGAGGAGACGTAGGCAGCGTGGCATCGTCGTCGAACCGTGAGGCACCGCCTATACGGTCTTTGATCGTCTTTTTCTTATTGATGATCGTGGTATATGCGCTGGTGTTCTTCACCGGCAGTCAGGATCCGACACCCAAGCTGGGTATCGACCTGCAGGGTGGTACCCGGGTCACGCTGACCGCTCGTACCCCCGATGGCAGTTCACCGAGTCGAGATCAGCTCGACAAGGCCAAGCAGATCATCGAAAATCGTGTGAACGGCCTCGGCGTCTCGGGCTCCGAGGTGGTTGTCACCGGTGACAACCTGGTGATCACGGTGCCGGGTGACGATGGTCAGCAGGCGCGGACCCTCGGACAGACCGCGCTGCTGTATGTCCGTCCGGTCGCGAGCGTGCAGGCCGCCACCCCGCAGCCGAACGCTGCGCCGCCACCCGAAAACCAGACGTCCGAAGAGGCGATCGCCGAGGCGAAGAAGTTGCGGCAGGCCCCCGCCGATGCCGACACCGCCCCGCTGATCGCCTATATGCCGCAGATGAACTGTGACCCGACGGTCCCGGATCCGTTGCAGGGCAACGACGATCCGGCTCAATACCTGGTGACCTGTTCCGAAGACGGCACGCAGGTCTACCTGCTCGAGCCGCAGATCCTCAAGGGCAGTGAGATCGATTCGGCCGAGGCCGGCACCACGCAGGGCACCGGTGCCTGGATCGTTCGATTGGACTACAAGGGCGGTGCCAGCGAGCGATGGGCCAGCTACACGGCCCAGAACATCGGCAAGCAGACGGCCTTCACGCTCGACTCCAAAGTTGTCAGCGCACCCCAGATCAACGGCGCCATCAGCGGCACCACCGAGGTCAGCGGCAACTTCAGCCAGAGTGAGGCGAAAGACCTCGCGAACGTCCTCAAGTACGGCTCGCTGCCGTTGTCCTTCGAGGCGTCCGACGCCCAGACCGTCTCGGCCACCCTCGGCTGGTCGTCACTGAAAGCCGGCCTGATCGCCGGACTCGTCGGTCTGATCCTCGTCTTCATCTATGCGCTGGTGTACTACCGGATGCTCGGAATCCTGACGATCCTCTCGCTGGTGATGTCCGGGATCATGGTCTACGGAATCATGGTGCTGCTCGGCCGTTACATCGACTTCTCGCTGGATCTGGCAGGTATCGCCGGATTGATCATCGGTATCGGTATGACCGCGGACTCGTTTGTCGTCTACTTCGAACGAATAAAGGACGAGATGCGCGAGGGCCGGAGCTTCCGCTCCGCGGTTCCGCGTGGCTGGGCGCGCGCGAAACGGACCATCTGGTCCGGTAACACGGTCAGCCTGATCTCGGCGGCGGTGCTGTACGTGCTGGCGATCGGTGAGGTTCGCGGCTTCGCGTTCACACTCGGACTCACCACCATCCTGGACGTCGTCGTGGTCTTCCTGGTGACGTACCCGCTGGTGGTTTACGCATCACGGTCGAAGTTCCTCTCCAAGCCCAACATCAATGGACTGGGCGCGGTCACCGAAGTGGCGCGCGAGCGCCGTCAGGCTGCCGCCGCGGATCGTCCGACTTCGACCTCAGGAGGTGTGCGCAATGGCTGAAGCCGATCGCCTGGCGCCCACGAGTGACGCGGACTTTGTCGCGGCCACCGAACGTTCGGTGCTCTCTCGTCTCTACACCGGCACCGGTGCCTTCCAAATCGTCAGCAAACGCCGTATGTGGTACATGATCACTGTGGCGATGATGGTGATTTCGCTGGCCAGTATCGGGATCAGAGGTTTCACACTCGGCATCGATTTCGAGGGCGGGACCCAGATCTCGTTCCCGATGTCGGAGGGTGTCACCGTCTCGGCAGTAGAGGACGCTTACGCCGGTGTGATGGGCAGCGACCCGGAATCGGTGCAAACGGCGGGCACCGGTTCCAGTAAGACCGTGCAGATCCGCACCGAGACACTCGGGGCCCAGGACGTCGTGAAGGTGAACTCGGCGCTGGCCGAGGAGTTCGGCCTGGCGCCGAACGATGTCAGCTCCTCCGAGGTGAGTTCCACCTGGGGAGGTGAGATCACCAAGAAGGCGATCATCGCCCTCATCGTCTTCCTGATAGTCGTCACGGGGTACATCGCCATCCGGTTCGACAAGGAGATGGCGCTCGCGGCGATGGCTGCGCTGATCTTCGACATCGTCACCACCGCCGGCATCTATTCACTGGTGGGATTCGAGGTGACACCGGCCACCGTCATCGGGTTCCTCGCCATTCTGGGTTTCTCGCTCTACGACACGGTGGTCGTCTTCGACAAGGTCGAGGAGAATGTCCGAGGGGTCACGCAGACCACGCGACGCACCTACGCCGAGCAAGCGAACCTCGCGGTGAACCAGACGCTGATGCGATCGATCAACACGACCATCATCTCGGTGCTGCCGGTACTTGCGCTGATGCTCATCGCGGTCTTGTTGCTGGGTGTCGGAACGCTGAAGGATCTGGGTCTGGTCCAGTTGGTCGGTGTCATCACCGGTACCTACTCGTCGATCTTCTTCGCCACGCCGCTGCTGGTCACGCTGAAGGAGCGTCGTAAAGACATCAGTGCGCACACCCGCAAGGTTCTGGCGCGCCGGGCCGAACGCGAACAGCGTGCGGCTGCCGCCGGCAAGGCGGATACCAACGGGTCGGCGGCCAACACAACGCTGACCAAGACGGTGCCGACGACCAAGCGGGCCGCGCGCCCCGGAAATACCCCGGAGCCGGGGGCACGTCCTTCGGGCAAGCGCAGGCGCAAGCAATAGCCGCACGGTCGATGAGAAGCCATGGGCTCCTGGCGATGGCAATTGCGGGGGCGTGCGTTCTGGGCTCGGTAACGGCCTGCTCGGATCCGCCGGAGAACACCGTCAACTACGTCATCGATGGCGCGGTCACGACCTACAACCCGGGATCGCTGGACGGGTCCACCGAGGGTTCGCTGATGGCGTTGTCGCGGGTTCTTCCGGGCTTCAGCTACCTGGGGCCCGATGGCGGCGTCCTCGCGGACACCGACATCGGTACCGCGGTGGTGACCGACAGCGACACCGGGCGGCTGGTTGTCCGATATCAGATCAATCCGCTGGCCGTCTACAGCGACGGAGTGCCTTTGACCTGTGACGCATTGATGCTGGCGTGGGCGGCGCACAGTGGCGCCGTCGGCGGCTTCGACGTGGACACCACCGCCGGATATCGCGACATCGAGAGTGTCGATTGCCAGGCCGGGGCCCGGACAGCGTCGGTCACGTTCAAAAGCGGTCGCGCATACAAGGATTGGAAGGCGCTCTTCGGCGCCGGCACCTTACTGCCACCCCAGGTGATCACCGCGAAGATGGGCATTTCGTCCGTCGTCGACGTCATCACCGGATCCGACCCGAGTGCCAAGGCCGAACTGGCCCGGGTGTGGAACGGGGCGTGGAAGCTGCTGCCCGGGGAGGTCGGGCCCGACCCGTATCCGGCGCTGGGACCACTGCGGGTCCAGGAGTACACCCACGATGACGGGCTGGTCCTGACCGCCAACACTCGCTGGTGGGGTGATCCACCGGCCACCGATCGGATCACTGTGTGGCCGAGGCAGACCGAGATGACCGAGGAGATCGCCGGGGGAGACGCCGGGTCCGTCGATGTCCTCGACATCGCGACCGGCGCCTACGGCGTCGATCCTGCGCCCCGCGTCCAGGCGAACGCCGAATCGCTTCCTCCCGTGGCGCAGGTGGTGACGATGTCGTCGCTGGGTGTCGAACGTCTGGTCTTCTCGCGTGGAGGCGTGTTCGCCGATGCCGCCGTGAGGCGGGCATTTGCCGCCTGCATTCCCCGCGACAGCCTGGCGCGCGAATTCGGTGGGGGAGCCCGGGTGGCCAACTTTCACATCCTCGGCCCGGACGACCTGTTGTCAGAATCGGTGAATGCCGAGTTCGGTGGCGAGTATGTGCGGGCCGATCCGGAACGGGCCGGCCGAGAACTGGCCGCCGCACGTGCCGGGAGGCCGGAGCTGGTCGTGCGCATCGGCTATGTCGGGCCGGACAGCCGACGGGCGCAGATGGTGTCGACGATCGCCGCGAGCTGTGGTCGTGCCGGGGTGACCGTCACCGACAACGCGGGCCCGCAGATCGGTCCGGCCAGTCTCGGGCGTGACGTCGATATCCTGATCACCGCCTCCGGCAACGGATTTGCGGCCACCGGTGCTGCCGATCCGACCCGCGACAGCTACGCATTCGTGCGCGGTGAGCCGATCAACGTCGGCGGCTACGACAACGAGCGGGTGTCGGCGTTGATCGAACAGCTCGCGGTGACCGTGCCGCCGGCACAGCGGCTCCCGTTGCTGCGCGAGATCGAATCGCTGCTGTGGCGCGACATGCCGGTGTTGCCGCTGTTTGTGGAGGCGCGGACGAGACTGGTGGGGGACAATATGAACAATGTGGTGGTGGGGATGTCCAGAACGGGCGCGGGATGGAATATCGACCGGTGGCTGTTGACCAACAGCTGAACGAACGACATTGAGGACACACCAGATGAACAGTCAGAGCGCGATCGGCCATGACGCTCTTGCAGTGATCGAGCGACTGACCCGCAAGGTGGCCGACTTCCCCTCTCCGGGAATCCAATTCAAGGACCTCTCGCCCGTCCTGGCTGATCCCGAGGGACTGCGTGCGGTGATTGCGGGGCTGGCGTCCGGGGGCGCCGGCGGGGTGGACCTCGTTGCGGGAATCGATGCCCGCGGATTCTTGTTGGGATCTGGTGTCGCTCTGCAGCTCGGCACCGGCGTGCTGGCCATGCGTAAGGCCGGCAAGCTGCCACCGCCCGTGTTGACCGAGACGTACACGCTCGAATACGGCACGGCCAGCCTGGAGATCCCGGCGGACGGGCTGGATCTGACCGGACGCCGTGTCCTGGTCATCGACGACGTCCTGGCCACCGGTGGAACGGTGATCGCGGCGGTGAAACTGCTGAAGCAGGCCGGTGCGATCCCGGTCTCGATCGCGGTGGTGATGGAACTCGAAGGACTGGGCGGCCGCGAGGCGGTCAGCGCGGCCTGCGGCAACGTCGGCATCTCGGCGCTGGCGCCGGGCTGAGACGACTAGTCTTGGCGACAACGGAGGTGACAGATGGCTGATGAGGCTTCCAAGACTGCATCGGTGACCACCGGTGACAAAGAGTCGGAACCGAAAACCGGTGGCGCCGCGGTATCGACGTCGGCGTCGCGGCGTGTGCGCGCCCGCCTCGCCCGTCGCATGACAGCGACCAAGAGTTCCATCCGGCCCGTTCTCGAGCCCCTGGTCGCCCTGCACCGCGATATCTACCCCAAGGCCGACGTCGCTGTGCTGCAACGGGCATATGACACCGCAGAGGCACGCCACAGCGGTCAGTTCCGCAAGTCCGGCGACCCGTACATCACCCATCCGCTGGCCGTGGCGACCATTCTCGCCGACCTCGGGATGGACACCACGACCCTGGTCGCGGCATTGCTGCACGACACCGTCGAGGACACCGGCTATTCGCTGGAACAGCTCTCCGAGGACTTCGGGCAGGAAGTGGCCCACCTTGTCGATGGCGTCACGAAACTCGACAAGGTCGCCTTGGGTAATGCCGCGGAGGCCGAGACCATCCGCAAGATGATCATCGCGATGGCCCGCGACCCGCGGGTGCTCGTGATCAAGGTGGCCGACCGGCTGCACAACATGCGGACCATGCGTTTCCTCCCACCCGAGAAGCAGGCCCGCAAAGCGAGGGAGACGCTCGAGGTCATCGCCCCGCTGGCCCACCGCCTCGGTATGGCAACGGTCAAGTGGGAGCTCGAGGACCTGGCTTTTGCGATCCTGCATCCCAAGCGCTACGAGGAGATCGTCCGGTTGGTCGCCGACCGGGCACCGTCGCGCGACACCTATCTGGCGCGCGTGCGCGCCGACATCATCAAGTCACTCGAGGCATCGCGCATCACCGCGACGGTGGAGGGCCGGCCCAAGCACTATTGGTCGATCTACCAGAAGATGATCGTCAAGGGCCGCGAGTTCGACGACATCCACGACCTGGTCGGCATGCGCATCCTGTGCGACGACCTCCGCGACTGTTATGCGGCTGTGGGCGTGGTGCATTCGCTCTGGCAGCCGATGGCGGGCCGGTTCAAGGATTACATCGCCCAGCCCCGGTTCGGGGTGTATCAGTCGCTGCACACCACGGTGATCGGTCCCGAGGGCAAGCCGCTGGAAGTGCAGATCCGGACCCGCGACATGCATCGCACCGCCGAGTTCGGCATCGCGGCGCACTGGCGATACAAGGAGACCCGGGGAAAGAACGGCACCAAGGCCGGATCGGAGTCCGCAGAGGTCGACGACATGGCGTGGATGCGTCAGTTGCTCGATTGGCAGAGGGAGGCAGCCGATCCCGGAGAGTTCCTGGAATCGCTGCGTTACGACCTGGCGGTCAAGGAGATATTCGTCTTCACCCCGAAGGGTGATGTGATCACCCTTCCGATGGGGTCGACGCCGGTCGACTTCGCGTACGCGGTGCACACCGAGGTGGGTCACCGCTGCATCGGAGCGCGGGTCAACGGGCGACTTGTCGCGCTCGAGCGCAAGCTCGAAAACGGCGAAGTGGTCGAGGTATTCACCTCGAAGGCTGCGACAGCGGGTCCGTCGCGGGACTGGCAGGGTTTTGTCGTCAGCCCGCGGGCGACGGCCAAGATCCGGCAGTGGTTCGCGAAGGAACGTCGCGAAGAGGCACTCGAGTCCGGCAAGGACGCGATCATCAAAGAGGTTCGCCGCGGCGGACTTCCGATCCAGCGCCTCCTCAACAGCGACTCGATGAGTGCGATCGCCAGCGAGCTGCGTTTCGCCGATGTCTCGGCGTTGTACGCCGCGGTCGGCGAAGGCCATGTGTCGGCGCGACACGTGGTCAGCCGTTTGGTCGCCCAGCTCGGTGGTATCGAGGCCGCGCAAGAGGAACTCGCCGAACGGTCCACACCGTCGACGATGCCGTCGCCGGTCCGACAGACCGGTGATGCCGGCGTGGTGGTTCCGGGTGCTGAAGGTGTGCTCGCGAAACTGGCCAAATGCTGTACGCCGGTCCCGGGCGACGAGATCATGGGGTTCGTCACCCGCGGCGGCGGCGTCAGTGTGCACCGCACCGACTGCACCAACGCCGGGTCGCTGCGGGAGCAGTCCGAGCGGATCATCGACGTCAAGTGGGCGCCGTCGCCGTCGTCGGTGTTCCTGGTCGCCATTCAGGTTGAGGCGCTGGACCGTTCACGTTTGCTGTCTGATGTGACGCGGGTCCTCGCCGACGAACGGGTCAACATCTTGTCGGCGTCGGTGACCACCAGTCGTGACCGGGTGGCCATCAGTAAGTTCACGTTCGAGATGGGTGATCCCAAGCACCTCGGGCACGTACTGAACGTCGTGCGCAATGTCGAAGGTGTTTACGACGTCTACCGGGTGACCTCGGCCGCCTAGGGCCGGCTGCTCGGAATCAGCTGCGCGGAATCAATCGGACCACAGACTGGGCCGCCCGGATCGGGGCGGCCGAGTCTGTCGGTCTCAGTTGGTGATGGTCGCGGTGGAGATATCGACCGGCAGTACGGGTTTGCCGTCGGCGGAGGGGGCACCGTCGGTTCCGGGTTGGACGCCGGCGGCCAGGACCTTGTCGAGGACCGCGAGTCCGGCGGGGTCGACCGTACCGATGACCGAGTAGCTCGGTGCCAGCGTGCTGTCCTGGATCACCATGAAGAACTGGCTGGCGCCGGTGTTCTCCTTGCCGCTGTTGGCGACGGCGATGGTGCCACGCGGGTAGACGACGGACTGGCCGGTGGTGTCTCCGGCCGCCGGTGCGAGGGTCGTGGGTTTCTCATCGGGGCTCTGCCATCCGGGTCCACCGGCACCGGTGGCCGTCGGGTCGCCACATTGCAGCACCTTGATGCCCTCGGTGGTGAGGCGGTGGCAGGTGGTGTTGTTGTAGTAACCGGCCTTGATCAGGGTCTCGAACGCGCCGACGTTGCACGGCGCACCCTCACGTTCCAGTGTCATGGGCAGATCACCCTGGCTGGTGGCGAACACCGCGTCGAGCGTGCCGCTCTTGAGCTGCTTGTCACCGGGCATCGGGGTGGTGCGCTTGTTGGCCATTCCGGCGGTGAGCTCTTCCTTGTACTTGAGGTACTCGGCGTGCTGCTCTTCCGGGACGTCTTCGATCGCCGGCAACGACGCCAGCGGGTCGGCGTCGTTCGGGGTGTACGCGCAGGCGGTCCAGCGCGCCTTCTCGTTGTCGTCGGACACCTTTTTGACGGCGAATGCGGTGACACTCGCGGCAACAAGGACGACCACGGCCACCGAACTGCCGATGATGATCAGCTTCCGCCTGCGTGCCTCCCGCTGCTGCCGCTCCAACCGCTTCTCCAGCTTGCGTTTTGCCGCTTGCCGTCGTTGCTCGTTGTTGCTCGCCACTGCCGAGAACCTCCGTCGAAGTCTTACGATTGCCCGCGCCCCGGTGTGGGACACCGATGCGAGTCTGCCAGCACTTGCTGAGAGCACGTTATACGGGCGACGCCCGGGCGCGCCGAACAAGGCGCGGACCCGAAGACACGGCCGTGGCAAACAAGGTTTGGTGATGCTGGGATGATGTTGGGAAACGCCCTTACGACCCAGGAGAACAGACCATGTTGATCACGGGTTTCCCCGCCGGTATGTTCGGCACCAACTGTTATGTGGTGGCGAGCGGACCCGGCAACGATGCGATCATCATCGACCCAGGTCAGGATGCGGCACCGGCGGTCAGAGAGATACTTTCCGAGCATCAGCTGAACCCGGTGGCCGTCCTGCTGACCCACGGCCACCTCGACCACACCTGGAATGCCGCGGAACTCTGTGACGAGTTCGCCATCCCGGCCTACATCCATCCCGACGACCGGCCGATGCTGGCCGATCCGGGCCGTGGAATCGGGCGGGCGATGTCGTCGATCATCGGTGACACGGAGTTCCGGGAGCCCGAAAAAGTCATCGAACTGATCGACCGCGAACCGGTCGACGTCGCGGGTCTGACGTTCACCGTCGACCACGCGCCCGGTCACACTCTGGGTTCAGTGCTTTTCGGTATCGACGTCGACACCCCCGAGGGCACTGTGCCGGTGTGCTTCTCAGGTGATGTGCTGTTCGCCGGTTCGATCGGGCGCACCGATCTGCCCAATGGCAGCCATCAGCAACTCCTCGACTCGATCGCCGACCGGCTGCTGCCCCTGCCCGACAACACAGTGGTCTTGTCGGGCCACGGCGAGCAGACCAGCATCGGTCGCGAACGCGCCACCAACCCATTCCTCGCCGACCTGACCGCGTCAGGTGCGGCTGATCTACCCAAGAAGGGACGTCACGGGCTGTGAATGCCGGATTCCAGGCTCCACGAGGTGTACCGGACTATGTGCCACCGCAGTCGGCGCAGTTCGTTGCGGTTCGCGACACCCTGACGCGTGCGGCGCGGCTCGCCGGGTACTCGCACATCGAGCTCCCGATCTTCGAGGACACAGCATTGTTCGCCCGTGGTGTCGGTGAATCCACCGACGTCGTCTCCAAGGAGATGTACACGTTCGCCGACCGCGGCGATCGCTCGGTCACGCTACGGCCCGAGGGCACCGCCGGCGTCATGCGGGCAGTGATCCAGCACGGCCTCGATCGTGGGCAACTGCCGGTCAAATTGTCGTACAACGGACCGTTCTTCCGGTACGAGAAGCCACAGACCGGTCGTTACCGGCAGCTGCAGCAGGTCGGTGTCGAGGCGATCGGCATCGACGATCCGGCACTCGACGCCGAGGTCATCGCGATCGCCGATGAGGGTTTCCGCCGTCTCGGCCTCACCGGTTTCCGTCTCGAGATCACCTCGCTCGGCGACGACACGTGTCGACCTCAGTACCGGGAAGCCTTGCAGCAGTTCCTCTTCGGGCTCGACCTCGATGAAGAAACCCGTCGTCGGGCGGAGATCAACCCGCTGCGCGTCCTCGACGACAAGCGCCCGCACATTCGCGAGGCGACCGCATCGGCGCCGCTGATGATCGACTATCTGTCGGATTCGGCACGCGAACACTACGACGCGGTGATCGGGCACCTCGATCGTCTCGGGGTTCCGTACGAGAAGAACCCGCGACTGGTACGCGGCCTCGACTACTACACCAAGACGACGTTCGAGTTCGTGCATGACGGTCTCGGCGCGCAGTCCGGCATCGGTGGCGGTGGTCGCTACGACGGGCTCATGAAGCAGCTCGGTGGCAAGCAGGAGTTGTCCGGCATCGGGTACGGCCTCGGCGTCGACCGCACCGTGCTCGCGCTGGAGGCCGAAGGCATTGCCGCCGTCAGCGATGCGCGCTGCGAGGTGTTCGGCGTCCCGATGGGCGAGGCGGCCAAAGACGAGCTCGTCGCGATCACCGGCCGTCTCCGGGCGGCAGGCATCCGCGCTGACATCGCCTACGGCGGACGGGGTCTGAAGGGTGCGATGAAGGCCGCCGATCGCTCGGGTGCTCGGTTTGCACTGGTGCTCGGTGAGAACGAACTCACCGACGGTCAGGTCGAACTCAAGGACCTGTCCAACGGAGAACAGCAGCGCGTCGCGCTTGATGACGTTGTGACGCACATCAATTCGGCGCTGGCTCAGGGATAGGGGCCGTGGGGGCGAGGCGCCGGTGGGCGGCGATACTGATGGGTGTGGTGATGGCGATTGGTACGGCCGCCTGCACCCTCACCGTCGACGGTGATCCGGCGCCGGCCCCGCACACCGGCCGGACCTGGGGAAGTCAGGCCCACACCCCGGAGTTCCCGACAGCCGAGAACCCACCCGGCTAGCGGGCCCCACCCCCAAACGAGCCACTTATACGAAGACGAGCCACAAATATGTGGCTCGTCTTCGTGTTTCCGGCTCGTTTGCGAGGGTGCGTGTTTGCGGGGGTAGGTCAGGTCAGTTCTGCCTGCAGGACATCGAGACTGACACCGCCGAGCGCGAGTGCCTTGCGGTGGAAATCCTTCAGCGAACGGGTGGGATCGCGGCGGAGGTAGTCGTCGCGCGCCTTCTCCCAGACCCGTTGTCCCAGTGCGTACGACGGAGCCTGCCCGGGCCATCCGAGGTACCGGTCGAGTTCGAACCGCAGGACGGTCTTGTCCATCGCCACCGCGGAGGTCAGGAATTGCCAGGCCTTGTCGGCATCCCAGATACCGCCGCCCACCGAGGCGGGTGCGGTCAGACCGCAGTGGACGCCGATGTCGACGACGACGCGGGCGGCGCGCAGGCGCTGTGAGTCGAGCATCCCCATCCGGTCGCCCGGATCGTCGAGCCAGCCCAGCTCGCCCATCAGCCGCTCGGCGTACAAGGCCCAGCCCTCGCCGTGGCCGGAGGTGAACGACGCCAGTTTGCGCCACCGGTTCAGTTCGGGGCTCACCATCGCCGATCCCAGCTGCAGGTGGTGGCCGGGGACACCTTCGTGGAAGACCGTCGTGGTCTCCTGCCAGGTGTGAAAGAGCTGCTGCTGCGGCGGCACGGACCACCACATGCGGCCCGGACGACTCAGGTCTTCGCTGGGCATCGTGTAGTAGATGACCCCGGTCGCCGCCGGTGCCAGGCGGCACTCCAGCGCCGTGAGTTCTGCCGGGATCTCGAAGTGCAGCCGGCCGACCTCTTCGGTCGCGCGGTCGGACAGGTCCTGCATCCAGGCGACAAACGCGTCGCGGTCGGTCATCTGGTAGCGGGGATCGTTGTTGAGCGCTTCGAGGGCCCCGGCCACACCGGCGCCGGGGGCGATCTGCAGGGCCAACGTTTCCTGTTCGGCCACAATTGATTCGAGAAGGTCCAGACCCCAGGCGTAGGCATCGTCGACGTCGATGTCGGCGCCCACGAACTCGGCCGAATGGAGTCGGTAGCGATCGCGGCCGACGGCATCGGCGTCGACGGTGCGGGGGAGTACCTCATCGCGCAGTACCGCCGCGAGGTCGGTCATCGCCGCACCCACCTGCCCGCGCAGGTCGTCGAGCAAACCGGATTTGTCGGTGCTCTCGATGGCGGTGGCGTTGCTGAAGATCGAACCGGTCGCGGTGTCCGCCTGTGCCGCACACAGATTCACCTGCCGGCTGACCAGTGGGGGACCGGTCTGCAAACGATGGCGGATCCCGGTGATGATCGACCGGGCACAGGACGGGATCTGCGACAGCCGGGCCAGGAACAGGTCCTGATCCCCGGGCGTGGTGGTCGGCATCAGATCGAAGACGTCGCGGACGCCTTGTAGCGGAGACTCGATGACGTTCACCTCGCCGACCCGCAGCCCCGCGTCGTCGACGGCCAGCGCGCGACGCAACTGATCGGACATCGTCGCGACGGTCACGCGGTCGATGTCGTCGCTGATCGTCGCTGCCGCCAGCGAGGTCAGAGCGGCGCGCCGGGCGGATACCCTCTCGGCTTCACCGTCGGGGGTGAAGTCGGGCAGACGATCGTCGTACCCGGTCACCCCGAGGTGCGTGGCCTCGATCGGATTGAGAGCGCAGGACTGCTCGAGATGCTCTTCGGCGATCCGGTCGATCGCACTGGACCGGATCACAGGCTTGCGGCTTCGAACGTGTTGCAGGAGTTCGGATCACCGGTGGTGTAGCCGACGTTGAACCAGTGGACCCGCTGATCGGACGACCCGTGTGTCCAGCCTTCGGGATTGGAGGCAGCGCCACCGATGGCGTCGTCGCCGATCGCCTTCGCCGTCTTGATCACATCGTTGATCTGCTGCTGCGTCAGCGGTTCGAGCATCGCGTCGGGACCCTTGTCCGCCTGGGACGCCCAGACACCGGCCAGGCAGTCGGCCTGCAGTTCGATCCGCACCGAACCCGAGGTCGGTCCGGCGGAGCCCATTCGCTGGCCCTGCTGCAACGCGCCGGTCAGATATTCGACGTGGTGGCCGTACTCGTGGGCGACCACGTATTCCTGGGCGAGTGGTCCGTCGCCGCCACCGAGCCGGCCGCTCAGCACATCGAAGAACGCGGGATCGAAGTACGCGGTCTGGTCTCCGGGGCAGTAGAACGGGCCCACGTCGGAGGTGGCCGGTCCGCAGGCGGTGTCGACGCTGCCCTCGAAGATGATCGTCTTGGGTGGTTCGTAGCCGGGCATGATGTCCGACCACACTGCGTCGAGGCTGTTGGTGGTGGCCACGATCCGGCACACCGTGTCGGTGTTGGCCTGCTCGATGGTGCAGCTGTTGATGTGTTCGTCGATCGCCGATTGGTCCTGCGACGACGATGTGGAACTCGATCCGTCGCTGCCCAGGCCGAGGTCGTTGGGGTCCAATCCGAACAGGGCTGCCACGATGACGATGATCAGGCCTGCTCCACCGCCGATGGCGAGCTTGCCGCGCCCGCCGCCTCCGCCTGAAACGTTGCCGGTGTTCAACGGCCCGCCGCCTCGAAAAGTCATGCGGCCAGCATTGCATGAGCAGTGCCGTTCTTGGCCGAACGAGACAGCCGTAGGATGTTGCACGATACAAAATCGTCAGCTTCGAGAGGACCATTGTGCTGCGCACCCAATTTGCCGGATCACTGCGAGCCGCGAACGCCGGGCAAACCGTGACGTTGACCGGCTGGGTGGCGCGCCGACGCGACCACGGCGGCGTGATCTTCATCGATCTGCGGGACAGCACCGGCCTCGCGCAGGTCGTTTTCCGGGACGAGGCCGTCGCCACGCCCGCACACCGTCTGCGTGCCGAGTACTGCGTCAAGGTCACCGGTGTGGTCGAGCAGCGACCGGCCGGCAGCGAGAACCCCAACCTGGAATCCGGCGAGATCGAGATCAACGCCACCGAACTGGTTGTTCTCAACGAATCGGCGCCGCTGCCGTTCCAGCTCGACGAGAACCCCGGCGAGGAAGCTCGCCTGAAGTACCGCTACCTCGATCTTCGTCGTGAAGGTCCCGGTGCGGCACTGCGTTTGCGGTCGAAGGTCAACCAGGCTGCGCGAAATGTGTTGCTGGAGCAGGACTTTGTCGAGATCGAAACCCCGACGCTGACCCGCTCGACGCCCGAGGGGGCCCGCGACTTCCTGGTTCCCGCACGTTTGCAGCCGGGCACGTTCTACGCATTGCCGCAGAGCCCGCAGCTTTTCAAGCAGCTGCTGATGGTGGCCGGTATGGAGCGCTACTTCCAGATCGCCCGCTGCTACCGCGACGAGGACTTCCGCGCCGACCGGCAGCCCGAGTTCACCCAGCTCGACATCGAGATGAGCTTCGTCGAGCAGGACGACATCATCGCGCTCGGTGAGGAGATCCTGGTCGCGCTGTGGAAGCTGATCGGCTACGACGTGCAGACCCCGATCCCGCGGATCACCTACGCGGATGCGATGCGTCGTTTCGGTAGCGACAAGCCCGATCTGCGCTTCGACATCGAACTCGTCGAGTGCGCCGACTACTTCAAGGACACTCCGTTCCGGGTGTTCCAGGCGCCGTACGTCGGTGCGGTCGTGATGCCCGGTGGCGCAAGCCAGCCGCGCCGTCAGCTGGACGCCTGGCAGGAATGGGCCAAGCAGCGTGGCGCCAAGGGGCTTGCCTACGTGCTGGTGCAGGAAGACGGCTCGCTGGGTGGTCCGGTGGCCAAGAACCTGTCCGAGGCCGAACGTGACGGTCTGGTCGCCCATGTCGGCGCCAACCCCGGTGACTGCGTCTTCTTCGCGGCCGGCCCGGCCAAGGCTCAGCGTGCGCTGCTCGGTGCGGCCCGCGGCGAGATCGCCTCGAAGCTCGGCCTGATCAAGGACGGCGACTGGGCGTTCACCTGGGTGGTCGACGCACCGCTGTTCGAACCCACCGGCGACGCCACCGCAAGCGGCGACGTGGCCGTGGGTTCGGGTGCGTGGACCGCTGTGCACCACGCCTTCACCTCGCCCAAGCCGGAATCAGTTGACGTGCTCGAGTCCGATCCGGGTTCGGCTTTGGCCTACGCCTACGACATCGTCTGCAACGGCAACGAGATCGGTGGCGGCTCGATTCGTATCCACAAACGCGACATCCAGGAACTGGTCTTCAAGATCATGGGGATCTCGCACGACGAAGCCCAGGAGAAGTTCGGATTCCTGCTCGACGCGTTCGCCTTCGGCGCACCGCCGCACGGCGGAATCGCCTTCGGCTGGGACCGCATCACGGCTCTGCTGGCCGGACAGCCGTCGATCCGCGACGTGATCGCCTTCCCGAAGTCCGGTGGCGGCATCGATCCACTGACCGACGCTCCGGCGGCCATCACCCCGGACCAGCGCAAGGAGTCGGGCATCGACGCCAAGCCGGCTGCACCGAAGCAGCAGCAGCAGGCACCGGCCGACGCCTGACAGCTACACCGTCGAGCCGTCAAGTCGGGATTTCCTCGCGGAGGCTCCACGGCTGGTCGTAGCCGCCTGCTGAGTCGTCGGCTTTCATCAGGTCGAGAAAGGGGACCGCGTCAAACGCTTCGGGTCCCAGAACCCCGGCGCCGGACCAGGTTTCGTCGGCCAGGAGTTCCAGTGCGATCACCGGGTTCAGTGCGGTTTGCCACACCACGCATTGGCATCCGTATTCCTTCATCGTCCATTCGTTGTCGGATACGTGGTAGAGGTACACCTGCCTGGCCTGACCGTCTTTGGTTCCGGTGACCCACATTCCGGCGCAGGTCTTCCCCGTCATCTGTGGGCCGAGGGTTGCCGGGTCGGGTAGTGCCGCGGCCACCACATCGCGGGGTGAAACCTCCACCGGGCCGTTCGCTGATCGCACCCGAATAGGTTGCACCGCATCCAGTTTCAATAGGTGCAGGGTTTGCAGGATGCCGATGAACTCGGCGCCGAGACCGTATTTGAACGTGACCCGCTTCGCGTCGAGCCATCGGGGCATCAGCAGCACCTCTTCGTGCTCGACGTGCACGCACTCCACCGGACCGATCCCGCCGGGGAAGTCGAACACCTCGGGTTCGCTGAAAGGCGGTGTGGTGAACCAGCTTTCGGCGTGATCCTTGTCGTAGATGACAGGAGGATTCAGGCACTCCTCGATGGTTGTCCAGATGGAGAAGCTGGGTGCGAAGATCTCGTTGCCGTCGGAATCGCGGACAACGAGGTTGGCGCCGTCACGGGTACCGAGTTCGTCGACCGTGTCGAAGAGGTGGTCGCACGCGTATCTGGCGAAGATGTCGGACAGACCGGGCTCCACGCCCATCCCGACCAGGGCGAGAAGTCCGGCCGTCTCCCACTCGCCGGCTTTCTCGAACTGGTAGTCACCCAATTTGATGCCGGTCTTTGCGTATGGCTCGTCAGGATGTGGGGCACTCAGACTCATCGCCATGTCGAGATAATGCGCTTTGGCCGCGAACGCGCCGTCGAAGATGGTCGGTACGAACTTCGGCTCGACCGCGTTCATCACGTGGGTGATCTGATGGTCGCGGGCCAGTGCCGCCACCGATGCCGCGTCACCGGCATCGATCTGCGCCGCGATGAACCGGGCTGCAACGGTACTGCCGTGTCTGTTGGCGATCCACGCGACGGTGCGTTCGGCCCGGCCGGCGTCGTAGTCGGAGACAACGATGAGCTCGTAGAAGTCGCGGCGCGCTGCGATCCTGGCGATCGCATCGCCCACGCCGCCCGCTCCGACCAACAGAATCCGCATCGTCTCGCCTCTCCGTTCCACTGCCAGACGGGGTGCAGCGGGTCTGCCGGTCAGCCTAAGTTGTCGGCACGCAATTGATCTCGATTTCGTCGTCCGCACGACTGTCGGTCGGTGATCGGTGGACGTCACATCACGCGCCGGCGAGGCTCTCGAAATCCTGATGCCCGGTTCGAGTCCAGGAGGACCCATGTCCGGCATAGCTCTGCGCCCTGAATCAGCCACCGTCATCCGCGCACGCTGCCCGTGGTCGGTGGTGCGATCGCGTCGTTTGCCACCGTGCTGGTGGCCGAGAACGCACCGAGCCCGTTCATGCAGGCAATGCGTGCCCAGTCGCTCGAGGCCGGTGTTCCGGCGGTCGACATCGCCGATGAGGTGTTCGGACCCGACCTATGGCTGGCAGGTGGCCTAAATCATGTATTCGGCGGTGAGGCCCGGATTGTGATGAACTAGGACTCTGGTTTTTTGGCACGCACGGAGGTATCGCTACTTGACAATCAAGGTGGCACTTGAGCATCGGACCACGTACAACTTCGACAGGTTGACGAAGGTCTATCCGCACGTCCTGCGGCTCCGTCCGGCGCCCCACTCCAGGACCCCGATCGAGGCATACTCGCTGAAGGTCGAGCCCGGCGACCACTTCCTCAACTGGCAACAAGATGCTTTCAGCAACTATTTGGCGCGGTTGGTGTTTCCGGAACCGACCCGGGTTCTGAGCTTCACCGTGGGTCTGGTCGCCGATCTGACTGCGATCAACCCGTTCGATTTCTTCATCGAGGAGTGGGCGGAGCACGTCGGCTTCGAATACCCCGAGGAACTGCGTCGCGATCTCGAGGTCTATCTGCGGCCGGTGGATTCGCCGGGCGCGGACCCGTTGGTGGCCAAGTGGGTGGACGACCATCGCGCGTCGGGGAAGATGCGCGTCATCGACTACCTCGTCCAGTTGATCTCGGCGGTTCGCGACGACATCGGGTACACGGTGCGGCTCGAAGCCGGTGTGCAGGCGCCGGAGTTCACCCTCGACAGCGGAGTCGGCTCGTGCCGTGACTCCGCGTGGTTGCTGGTGGCGATCCTGCGCCGCCTCGGTCTGGCAGCCCGCTTCGTCTCCGGCTACCTCGTCCAGCTGACGTCCGACATCAAGGCGATCGACGGGCCGTCCGGCCCCGATGCCGACTTCACCGACCTGCACGCCTGGACCGAGGTCTACCTCCCCGGCGCCGGCTGGGTGGGCATGGATCCCACCTCGGGCCTGTTCGCCGGCGAGGGTCACATCCCGCTGGCCGCGACCCCACATCCGGGCGCAGCCGCACCGATCACCGGTGCCACCGGCAAATGCCATGCGGTGATGGACTTTTCGAACGAGGTCTCCCGATTCCACGAGGACCCGCGCGTCACGCTCCCGTACTCCGGCGACCAATGGAAGCGGATCGTCAATCTCGGAACCAACCTCGACGCCCGGATGCGCGACGGTGATGTCCGGCTCACGGTGGGCGGGGAGCCGACGTTCGTCTCGCTGGACAACCAGGTTGACCCGGAATGGCTCACCGACGCCGACGGACCGCACAAGCGTTCCCTCGCTTCAGATCTGACCGATCGGGTCAAGAAGATCTACGCGCCGAACGGGTTGGTCCAGCGCGGCCAGGGCAAGTGGTATCCAGGTGAACCGCTACCGCGGTGGCAGATCGATGTGATCTGGCGCGCCGACGGGAAAGCGTTGTGGAACAACCCCGATCTGCTCGACGATCCCTGGCCGACCAAGGAGGCCGCTCAGGCCACCATGGATTGGCAGGCACCGGGTGGACTCGGGCCCACCGATCCGGCCACCGCCAAGGGGCCCGAGGCGTTCATCTCGGCATTGGCGGGTCGACTTCGACTCCCTGACTCGCAGGTCATGCCGGCGTACGAGGACCCGCTGCTGCGGCTCGCCGAACTGGTGCGGCTGCCGGTCGGTGCACCGCCGGACAAGGAAGCGGAGGCCGCCGAGGCGACGGATGACGATCTGACGCCCGACAAGGATTCGGCGCAGGTGCGCAAACGTCTTCTGGCCGAGCTTGATTCGTCGGTCAGCAGTCCCACCGCGTACGTGATGCCGATCAACCGCGCCCCGGACGGCGTCGGATGGCAGAGTGCGTTGTGGAAGACCCGACGTGGCCGCCTGGTCCTGAGCCCCGGAAATTCGCCGGCGGGTCTGCGACTGCCCCTGGATGCTCTGTTCTGGGAGCCGAACATGCAGTTCTTCCTGACCGACCCCACCGCGTTCGACATCGAACCGCTCGACGATCTCACCTCTGCGGAAGGGCTTTCGTTGCCACCGTGGGCGGCGGAATCACCTGCCGCCGCGGCGCCGGTGATGCCGCGGACGGGGATGGCCGGAGAGCCGTTGCCCGGTGCCCGCCCGGGTACGTCGTCGGGCGATACCGGTGTGCCCGGTGACGGTGAACCACTGTGGATCACCCCGGAGATGCAGAAGGCCCGGGCCGCCGCGGAAGCGAAGGCGAAAGCCGAGGCAGAAGCAGCCGCACAGGCGTCGGCCGATGACGGCGAAACCGCCGCCGACCTGGTCGAGCCGACCGGCCGATCGGTCACCGCGCTCGTGGCCGAGGAGCGCAACGGCGTCCTCTATGTCTTCCTGCCACCGACCGAGACCGGCGACGACTTCGCCGAACTGGTCAACATGGTCGAGCGCAGTGCCGCCGAGGTGGGCAAGCCCGTTGTCATCGAAGGCTATGGCCCACCCTCGGATCCGCGCCTGACGTCGATGACGATCACGCCCGACCCGGGTGTCATCGAGGTCAACATCCAGCCGACGTCGTCCTTCGTTGAACAGTCCGAACTCCTCGAGACCCTCTACGACCAGGCGCGCCGGGTGCGGCTGGGCACCGAGTCTTTCGACCTCGACGGCAGCCACGGTGGAACCGGCGGCGGCAACCACATCACGCTCGGCGGCATCCGCCCGGCCGATTCACCGATGCTTCGCCGCCCGGACCTGCTGGTCTCGATGCTGACCTACTGGCAGCTGCATCCGTCGCTGTCGTACCTGTTCTCGGGCCGGTTCATCGGCACCACCTCGCAGGCACCGCGTGTCGACGAGGGCCGGGAGAGCTCGCTATACGAACTCGAGGTCGCCTTTGCGGAGATCGATCGCATCAGCGAAGAGACAGCCGCCGGCAACACCGATCACCACCTGCCGTGGGTGACCGACCGGGCGCTGCGGCACCTGCTGACAGACATCACCGGCAACACCCACCGCGCGGAATTCTGCATCGACAAGATGTACAGCCCGGACTCGACGCGGGGCCGCCTCGGTCTGCTCGAGCTTCGCGGCTTCGAGATGCCGCCACATCACCAGATGGCGATGGTGCAGTCGTTGCTCGTCCGTAGCCTGGTCTCGTGGTTCTGGGACAAGCCCTACCGGGCCCGGCTGCAGCGCCACGGCGCCGACCTCCATGGCCGGCACCTGT
Organism: Williamsia faeni; assembly: GCA_003202005.1. Classification (GTDB taxonomy): domain Bacteria; phylum Actinomycetota; class Actinomycetes; order Mycobacteriales; family Mycobacteriaceae; genus Williamsia; species Williamsia faeni. The sequence continues at coordinate 383,237 of QJJF01000002.1, forward strand.
TGCCGCACTACGTGATCGATGACATCAGCAACGTCGCCGAAGATCTTCGTGACGCCGGGTACGACTTCGACACCGCCTGGCTGGCCCCGTTCACCGAATTCCGCTTCCCGCGACTGGGCACGGTGCACATCCGCGACGTGGAGATCGAGTTGCGGGGCGCGATCGAACCCTGGAACGTCCTCGGCGAGGAGTCCGCGTTCGGTGGCACCGCCCGATATGTCGACTCGTCGATCGAGCGCGTGCAGGTCCGGATGCTCGGTGGCGACACGAACCGGTTCATCCTCACCTGCAACGGCGTACCGGTCCCGCTGGCCCCGACGGGCCGGGCGGGGGAGTCCGTCTCCGGGATCCGTTTCCGGGCCTGGCAGCCGCCGAGTGCCCTGCATCCGACGATCACCATCGACAGCCCGCTGGTCTTCGATCTCGTCGACACACACAACGGGCGTTCCGTTGGCGGTGCGACCTATCACGTGATCCATCCCGGTGGTCTTGCCTACGAGCGTCCGCCGGTGAATGCGGTGGAGGCCGAAGCTCGCCGCAACGGGCGATTTGCGGCGACCGGACATCAGACCGGCACCGTCGACACGGCCAAGCTCCGCGAATATCAGGCCAGGCTGGCGACCGATTCCGGCGTGCCGATGATTTTGGATCTGCGGCGAGCACGTACAGTTCTTCGGTGACATTGCCTACGATTGAACCCACCGGGGTTTTGGACCGATACCGGTCTGACCGGTACGGATTATTCGATCTCTCGGCGATGCCCGGATCACCGTCCGGACCCTTCGACGAGCTCTTCGACAACACCGGCGCGGTCCGCGGCCAGTGGTCCGGTCTCGTCGACGGACTCGAGCGGATGGCCGACGCCGGACTGCGGCAGGCCGATCAGCGGGTGCGGACTCTCGTCGACGACGACGGCATCACCTACAACGCCCCGACCGGCAATTCCACACAGCAGCGACGCTGGGAGCTCGACTGTGTGCCGCTGCTGTTCGACGGCTCGCAGTGGCAGCTGCTCGAGAAGGGCATCGAACAACGTGCCCGGGTGCTCGATGCGTTGCTGTCGGATGTGTACGCCGACCAGACGGTGATCACGTCGGGGCTGGTGCCACCGGAGATGATCTACGGACATCCAGGTTATGTCCGCAAGGCCTCGCGTTTTCCGCAGGTGCGCTCCCACATGCTGTTCATGCACGCCTGCCTCATCGGCCGGGTCCCGAGCGGTGAGCACCTGGTCTACTCCGATCGCGCTCAGGCGCCGTCGGGTATCGGTTATGCGCTGGCCGACCGTCAGCTCATGTCGCGGGCGTTCCCGCGCCTGTTGCAGCGCTGTGTTCCGCGACCGATGTCGGCGTTTGCGGCCACGGTCCGGCTTGCGACCTTCGAATACGCACCACAGGGCATCGAGGAACCCACCGTTGCCGTCCTGACCCCGGGTTCGCTGTCGGAGACCGCCTTCGACCAGGCCTACCTGGCGTCGATCCTGGGCTTTCCCCTGGTCGAGGCCGCCGACCTGGTGGTCCGCGACGGGACGGTCTACATGCGGTCGCTGGGAACCTACAAGCGACTCGACGTGATCATCCGACGCGTCGATTCCGACTACTCCGATCCGCTCGATCTGAAGGCCGATTCCCGGCTGGGCGTCCCGGGTCTGGTGGAGGCAGTCTCGCGCGGTTCGGTCACCGTCCTCAACACACTCGGCAGCGGGGTGCTCGAGAACCCGGCGCTGCACACGGTCCTGCCCGCGGTCAGCAAACACCTCCTCGGCGAGGACCTGTTGCTGAACTCGGTGCAATCATATTGGGCCGGAAACGATCTCGAACGAACCAAGTTGCTGGCCGATCTTCCACAGCTGGCGATCACGAACTTCCGTACCGGCGAAGAGTTCTCCGGACCGATGCTGAGCACAGGTGGGATCGACGCACTGCGCACCCGCATCGCGGCCGAGCCGTGGCAGTGGGTGGGCCGTGTCCTGGAACGGTTTTCGGTGGCACCGTCCTCCACTCCCAGCCCGTATCGATCGCGAACCGCCGGGTCGCCGTTGCGTGCCGCCCCGGTGGGCATTCGCTCGTTCAGCGTCGCGCAGGGCTCGGGATACGCGGTCCTGCCCGGCGGGCTCGGCCAGGTGCTCGCCGAAGGTGCCGCCGGTTCGGCGATGGCTTCCGTTGCCGGAAAAGATGTTTGGGTGACCACCGTGGAGCCGGCCGCCGGCCAGGTCCGGGTGGAGGAGTCGGGGGATCGGAGTGGTCCGATCATCGTCACCGGCGCCGGTTCGATCGCGATCCCGGCGAGTTCGGACCCGGTGGTCAGCTCGCCGCGCGTACTGTCCGATCTGTTCTGGTTCGGCCGGTACGGCGAGCGGGCCGAACTGACCACCAGGATGGTCAAGGTCGCCCGCGAGCGTTACGAGGACTACCGGTACCGGCCCTGGATGACGGGCACCGCGTCGATCCCGTTGTTCCTGAGCGCAATTGCGTCCGCGTCCGGCAACGAGGCGGTGCTGCAAGGCGCCCGCGGTCTCCGCGATTTCGACAGCGGCAAAGCCCCGGAGCCCGATGAGGTCCTCGCGGCGACCGCGCGGTTGCACATGATGACCGGTGGCCGGCGGACCCCGGGTTCGGTCGCCTTTGCGGTCGACCGTCTGCAGCAACTGGCCCGCGCGGTCCGTGACCAGCTGTCAACGAGCACGTGGATGGTGCTCGGGGCCATCGAACGGGCACTGAACGAACTGGGTACCGCGCCTCTGACCGGCACGAGTGAGGACACGGAGAGCGACGGTTCCGAACTCGGCCGCGCGCACGACGACATCCTGCACGGACTCCTGGCCTTGGCCGGGCTGCAGGCCGAGTCGATGGTGCACGACCCGGGCTGGCTGTTCATGGACATCGGGCGCCGTGTCGAGCGCGCGCAGATGCTGGCGGGACTTACCTCGGCGATCTTCGTGCCGCAGTACGACGCCGACACCGAACAGGGTCTGCTGGAGGCCTATCTGTCGGCCAGCGAGTCGGTCATCACCTACCGCCGCCGCAACCGGGGCATCGTCCGGCTCGGTTCGGTGGCCACACTGATGTTGTTCGACGAGGGCAACCCGCGGGCGATGATCTATCAACTGCAGACGCTGCGCGACGATCTGACCGCACTGCCGGCCAATGTCCGTTCCGTGGCCGCCGAGCGCGTCGTCGAGGATCTGGTGTCCGAGCTGCGCCGTGTCGACCCGGCGGATCTGGCCTCGATCGGAGCCGGTGGGAAGCGCGTGGAGTTGGCCGAACTGATGCGCACCCTCGACACCGGGCTCCGGGAGATCTCGGATGTGCTCGGGCGCACCAGACTTGCTCATCCGGTTGACATGCAACCACTCTGGGGTGCCGGATCGGAGGGGATGTAAGTGAACACGCCCGACGGACAATCACGGCCCTACACCAATCTGGTGGAGGGGGCATCACGTCGATACCGGGTCACGCACCGGACCCGCTACGACTACGACGACGTCGTCAGCAGCAGCTACGGCCGCTGCCATCTGCAGCCACGCGACCTGCCCGGTCAGCGGGTCATCGACAGCGCGATCACCATCGATCCCGAGCCCTCGGACCGATCGACGGGCGTCGACATCTACGGCAATTACGACAACTACTTCCACGTCCGCACCCCGCATCGGCGCCTCGAGGTGACCGGTGTCTCGACGGTGGAGGTGGATCCGCTGGATCAGGAGTTGCTCAACTCGGCGGCGGCGCGGGCTCCTTGGGAATCGGCCCGGCCTACCGGTCCGGACGGCGCTCGTGCGGTCGAGTTCCGCCTCGACCTGTACCCACCCGAGATCAGTCCCGCGGTCGTCCGGTACGCGTCGTCGATCTTCACACCCGGGGCACCCCTGCTCGACGTCGTTCTGGCGCTCACCAGCCGCATCTTCCGTGATTTCACCTACCGTTCGGGGTCCACGGCGATCAGTACCAAGGTCGACACGGTCCTGGAGCGTCGGGAGGGCGTGTGCCAGGACTTCGCCCGGGTTGCGATCGCGTGTTTGCGGTCGCAGGGGCTCGCCGCGCGGTATGTCTCGGGATATCTGGCCACCGACCCGCCCCCCGGACGCGAGCGGATCTTCGGTGCCGACGCGTCGCATGCGTGGGCCGCGGTGTGGCTTCCGGGGGATCGCTGGATCGCCTTCGACCCCACCAACGACAAACTGGTCGACGAACGCCATGTCACGGTCGCCTGGGGCCGCGATTACGACGATGTGCCACCGCTGCGAGGAGTTATCTATACCGAGTCCCGGAAGAGTAAAATCGACGTCGCTGTGGATGTCGCGCCTGAAAATTGAAGCTCATTTCCTATGGATGTAATTCGGGTCCTACGTACTTGGGTAGGTTGTAAGGGATGACTGTTCTTGCCGATAGCCAGAAAACCGGCGCGGTGCAGGCAGCTGAGCGGCTTCTGGCCGCTCGTGCCGGCTCCCCCGTGTCCTTAGCCGAACCCCTTGATCTGGGTGGCAGCGGTCGTACCCAGGTTCTGCGGGTTCGAGTCGCGAAGAATCCATTTTCGGCTGATCGCACCCTGGTGATCAAGGTCCTCGGCGACGGGGACACCGCCTCGGGTGCATCTTTCTACCGCGAGGTCGCCTCGTACAAATACGCCAACGCACTCCCGACGGAATCGCGACCGGGCCCGGCCCTGATCGCCTTCGATCTGGCATCCCGGGTCCTGGTCCTCAGCGACCTCGGTGACGGCCGTTCGATGACGGAATTGCTGAGCTCCAACGACACCGCTGCGGTCGGCAACTCCGTCAGCGCCTGGGGACAGGCACTGGGGCGGATGCACTCGGCCACGGTCGGTGGCGAGAACGATTTCGCGGCGCTGTTGCGCCAGGGCGCCGAGGGTATCGCCGTCGACGCGCTGCGGAGCCAGTTCGAGGCCGCGGTGGACTCGGCGCCCAAGGTGGTCACAGAGATGCTGGGACTGACGTTCGACCAGGGTGTCCAGGATGCGCTCGACGCCGCGCGTGACCTGTTCGGCGAAGGTGACCACCGGGCGTTCAGCCCGTCGGACGTGGGCCCCGAGAACATCCTGATCAACGACGACGGCGTGCGGTTCCTCGACTACGAGTGGGGTGGTTTCCGCGACGCCACCCTCGACATCGCGTACGCACTGGTGACGTTTGCGCCGTGGTTGTCGCCGGGTTCGGCGGCCGCCCGGGTGGATCTCGAGACCCGGATGCTCGATGCCTGGCGCTCCGAGGTGCAGGCGATCTGGCCGAGCCTGGGTTCGGACCGTGAACTGGCCCGCAAGGCTGTGGTGGCACGACTGGCGTGGGTATGGCTGTCGACGATGTGGATGTTGCCGGTCGACGACACCGATGTCGGCCGGGACGACGAAGCCCATGGCCTGGCCCTGAGCACCTCGGATCCCCGCGTGATCGTGGATCGGTGGACAGCGCTGGCCGACGCCGCCCGCCGGGCCGGCGACCCCGCGCTCGCCGGGTTCGCCGATTCGGTCGGTCACGCGCTGGATTCGTCCTGGCTGCACTGACGTCGCCCGATGACCACTGATCAGAGCGGCCTTTTCGATACCCCCGTCGCACCGCCTGATCCGGTCACCGGCGGTCTGGCCCGCCCGGCAGCAGGTGCACCGCTGGCCGTCCGCATGCGGCCGGCAACGCTCGAAGAGATTGTCGGACAGGAACATCTGCTCGAAGCGGGGTCTCCGCTGCGCCGACTGATCGACGGGTCGGGCGCCGCCTCGGTTCTGTTGTTCGGTCCTCCCGGCACCGGCAAGACGACGATGGCATCCCTGATCTCGACCGCCGCGGGTGGCCGCTTCGAGGCGCTGTCGGCGTTGTCGTCCGGTGTGAAGGAAGTCCGTGCGGTGATCGATGCCGCGCGGCGGCGCCTCATCTCCGGTACCCAGACCGTGCTGTTCATCGACGAGGTCCACCGGTTCTCCAAGACCCAGCAGGATGCGCTGCTCGACGCGGTCGAGAACCGGATCGTGCTGCTGGTCGCCGCGACCACCGAGAATCCGTCGTTTTCGGTGGTGGCCCCGCTGCTGTCCCGATCGCTGGTATTGCAACTGCGTTCCCTGAGCAATGCCGACATCCGGAAGTTGTTGGTGCGGGCGGCATCTGATCCGCGTGGCCTCGGCGGTGCGGTCACCATCGACGACGACGCGCTCGACCATCTCGAGAAGATCTCCGGCGGAGACGCCCGGCGTGGCCTCACCGCGCTCGAGGCCGCCGCCGATGCGGTGCTCTCGGATGTCGACGCCGACGTGGAGGGGCCGGCGGTCGTCACGCTGGGCTACGTCGAATCCGCCGTCGACCGGGCCGCCGTGCGTTACGACCGCGGGGGTGATCAGCATTACGACGTCACCAGCGCGTTCATCAAGTCGATCCGCGGTTCCGACGTCGATGCGGCCCTGCACTATCTGGCCCGGATGATCAGCGCGGGGGAGGACCCGAGGTTCATCGCCCGCCGCTTGGTTGTCCACGCCAGCGAAGACATCGGCATGGCCGACCCGACCGCATTGCAGACGGCCACGGCGGCCGCGCAGGCCGTGCAGTTGATCGGGATGCCCGAGGCCCGGCTTGCCTTGGCGCAGGCCACGATTCATCTGGCCACCGCACCGAAGTCGGCGGCGGTGGTCACGGCCATCGGGGCGGCGATCGCCGATGTCGAAGGCGGGAAGGCGGGCTCGGTTCCGCCCCATCTGCGCGACGGCCATTACGCGGGTGCGGCGAAACTCGGCAACGCCGTGGGCTACCGATATCCGCACGACGCCCCCGATGGTGTGCTCACACAGCAGTACCCACCCGACGAACTGGTCGGCGTCGACTACTACGAGCCCACCGATCGCGGTCGCGAGCGTGACATCGGTCCGCGCCTCGGTCGCCTGCGCAACATCATCCGCGGGCGTCGCTGAACCCCGGAGTCGGGTTTGTCTGGTCTCGCGGTGCGACTCGGGCATCGCCTTGCCAGTAGTGTGGGTTAGTCACGTTGAATGCGACGGACGTAGTTGGGCCTGGACAACCAGGTGGAGTCAAAGAGTGAGGACAGTCAGTGCAGACGCATGAGATCAGGAAGAGGTTCCTGGATCACTTCATCAAGGCCGGACACGTCGAGGTGCCGAGCGCGTCCCTGATCCTCGACGATCCGAATCTCCTTTTCGTCAACGCCGGCATGGTGCCGTTCAAGCCGTACTTCCTCGGCGAGCAGACGCCGCAGTACGTGCGGGCCACCAGCATCCAGAAGTGTGTCCGCACCCTCGACATCGAGGAAGTGGGCATCACCACCCGGCACAACACGTTCTTCCAGATGGCAGGCAACTTCTCGTTCGGCGACTACTTCAAGCGCGAAGCGATCGGTTTCGCCTGGACTCTGCTGACCAACCCCGTCGACGACGGTGGTTTCGGCATCGACCCCCTGCGTCTGTGGCCGACGGTGTACCTCGATGACGACGAGGCCTTCGCGATCTGGCGTGACGAGATCGGTGTGCCCGCCGAGCGGATCCAGCGGCGCGGCATGAAAGACAACTACTGGTCGATGGGTGTACCCGGGCCGTGTGGTCCGTGCTCGGAGATCTTCTACGACCGCGGACCCGAATACGGCATCGAGGGCGGCCCCGAGGCCGACGAAGACCGCTACATCGAGATCTGGAACCTGGTCTTCATGCAGAACGAGCGGGGTCCCGGCGGTGGCAAGGACGGCTACGAGATCCTCGGACCGCTGCCGAAGCAGAACATCGACACCGGCATGGGCATCGAACGCGTCGCCTGCATCCTGCAGGATGTCGACAACGTCTACGAGACCGACCTGCTGGCCCCGGTCATCGGTGTCGCCGAACGGCTGACCGGCCGTACCTATGGCGCCGACCCGGCCGACTCGGTGCGGTTCCGCGTCATCGCCGACCACGCCCGCACCGCGGTGATGCTGATCGCCGACGGCATCACCCCCGGCAACGACGGCCGCGGCTACGTACTGCGCCGCCTGTTGCGGCGCATCGTGCGTTCGGTCCGGCTCCTCGGAGCCACCGGCGCTGCGATGAAGGAATTCGTCGAGGCCGTCATCGACACGATGACCGCGTCGTACCCCGAACTCGCCGATCAGCGAGCCCGGATCGTCAGCCTCTCGGTGGGTGAGGAAGATGCCTTCCTCAAGACCCTGACCGCCGGATCCCGGCTGTTCGACGACGCCGCCGAGACCACCAAGGCCTCCGGCGCCACGCGGATCAGCGGCAAAGATGCATTCGCCCTGCACGACACGTACGGGTTCCCGATCGACCTCACACTGGAGATGGCCGCCGAGGCCGGACTGTCGGTGGACGAGGACGGGTTCAAAGTGCTGATGACCGAGCAGCGGCAGCGCGCGAAAGCCGATGCCACCGCCCGTAAGTCGGGTCACGCCGACCTCAGTGTGTACCGCGAGTTCCTCGATCGTGGACCGACCGTGTTCACCGGATTCGACGAACTCACCTCGGAATCAAAGGTTTTGGGTCTGGTCGCGGATGGGCAGCGCGTGCGCAGCGCCGTCGCCGGTCAGGAGATCGAGGTCATCCTCGACCGTAGCCCGCTCTACGCCGAAGCCGGCGGCCAGATCGCGGACATCGGCACCATCACCACCTCGTCGGGCCTGCGGCTCACGGTCAAAGACGTCCAGAAGGTCGGCAAGTCGGTCTGGCTGCACCGGGCCGTCATCGACGAGGGCGAGATCGCCGAGGGCGACGTGGTCCTCACCCAGGTCGACGCCGCCTGGCGGCACGGCGCCACCCAGGGCCACTCCGGTACCCACCTCGTGGGTGCCGCACTCCGCCAGGTACTCGGACCCACTGCGACACAGGCGGGTTCACTCAATCGGCCCGGTTACCTGCGGTTCGACTTCGCGTCGCAGGGTGCGTTGACCGAGGCACAGCGCACGGAGATCGAAGAGATCACCAACGCCGCGGTCGAGGCCAATTACCCCGTAAACACGTTCGAGACCGGCATCGACGACGCCAAGGCGATGGGCGCGCTGGCCCTCTTCGGCGAGAACTACGGCGACGTCGTGCGAGTGGTCGAGATGGGTGGACCGTTCTCGATGGAGCTGTGTGGTGGAACCCATGTCGGTTCGTCGGCGCAGGTCGGCCCGGTCACTTTGCTCGGTGAGTCATCCGTCGGTTCCGGTGTGCGACGCGTCGAGGCGTACGTCGGCCTCGACTCGTACCGTTACCTGGCCAAGGAACGCGCACTTCTGGCCGGGCTGGCCACCTCGCTGAAGGTGCCGAGCGACCAGGTGCCCGGCCGGGTGGAGTCCTTGGTCACCAAGCTCAAAGAAGCCGAGAAGCAGATCGAGAAGATGCGGGCGGATGCGGCGAAGGCCTCGGTGGGCTCGCTGATCGACGACGCGACCCGTGTCGGCGACGTCCTGGTCGTGGCCGGAAAACTCGACGGTATGGACGCCGGTGACCTGCGGACATTGGCGGCAGACCTGCGCGGACGCGTCGGCTCGGACAATGCTGTGGTGGTGCTGTTCTCGGCATCCGGCGACAAGGTGCCGTTCGCCGTGGCGACCACAGCGGCAGCCCGCGACGCCGGGATCAAGGCCGGCGACCTGGTTCGCGATCTGGCACCACTGGTGTCGGGCCGCGGAGGCGGAAAGCCGGACCTGGCACAGGGTTCCGGCAGTGACGCCACGGGTATCGATTCGGCACTGGTTCGGCTGCGTGAACTGGTCGGCTCGGCTCGATGACGTTGACGCCGCGAGGGCGCCGCATAGCCATCGATGTCGGCAGTGTCCGCATCGGTGTGGCCTCCTGCGATCCGGACGGGATCCTGGCCACCCCGGTCGAGACTGTCGCCCGCACACCCAAAGGTGACGCCGATCTGCGTCGGATCACCGAGATCGTGGCGGAATACGAGGCCGTGGGCGTGATCGTCGGCCTGCCGAAGACGTTGCGGGACGAGCACGGTCACGCGGCCGTGCTCGCCACCGACTTCGGTTCCGCGCTGGCAGCGCGCATCGCACCGGTACCGGTGGTCTACTCCGATGAACGTTTGACCACGGTGACCGCGCAACAGGCGCTTCGTTCGTCCGGCGTTCGGGCGAAATCCCAGAAATCTGTGATCGATCAGGCTGCTGCCACGGCGATCCTGCAGAATTGGCTGGATCTGCAGGCGAGTCAGGAAGGCCATAGGTGAGTGACGACCGATCCGACGATCGTCGGGCCGACGTAGGACCGGGACGCCGCCGCCGGCGTGCCGATACCCCCTACGACGCCGACCGTCTGAGGTACTTCACTCAGGGAGACGGAACGTCGCCGGGTCGCCGGCGCGGACCCGAGGTGATCCCGCCGCGTGATCCGGCAGCCGGACACCGTTCGCCGCAGCCACCACCTCCGGCCGCGGAACCGTTGTGGGAGCCGCAACCAGACACCTCACAGGCGGTGGCACCTCCGCTTTCGACATCATCGCGGCCACCACCCCGGCAGATCGCACCCGAGCAGAACCCGCCACACCAGGCCCCTGCTCCGCCGGCGCCGGAGCCGTTACATCCCCGGGCCTACGACCCGGACCCCAGGCATGACGCGCGGGCACCCTATGTCGATCCCGGGCGTGCCGAGTACACCCGCCGCCACGAGGCGGTCGGTGGCCGGCCTTCCGGTGACCGTTCGCCCAAACGCTCCGCCGCCGCGGCAGCGCGCCGCAGGAAGCGGAAGCTGATCGTGGTCTCGGCCGCCCTCGTCTTCATGCTGGCGCTGGTCGGCGGCATCGGCTATGCCGGACTGCGCATCGTCGGCTTCTTCGGGTCCGACGACGAGGACTACACCAACGTCGCCGGCACCTCGGACGTTCTCGTGTCGATCCCGCAGGACGCGACACTGACCACCGTTGGCCAGATCCTCGATGAGAACGACGTGGTCGCCAGCGTCGGCGCCTTCACGACCGAGGCCGGCAACCAGCCGATCTCGCCGGGTTTCTACAAACTTCGGACACAGATCCCGGCAGAAACCGCCGTGGCGATGCTGACCGACATGGAGAACCGGGTCGGCCGGGTGGTGATCCCCGAGGGTCTGCAGCTCGATAGCAAGGTGGGTATCGACGGCAAGACCACTCCTGGCATTTTCGCGCGGGTCGCCGAGGCCACCACCGTCGATCTCAACGGTGTGAAGCAAGGTTCCACGGTCGAGGATCTGGCACAGGCCGCCGCGACCGCCACACCGGAGGAACTGGGTGTCCCGGCGTGGGCGCTCGACCCCGTGTCGGCGCTCGCGGGTGATCATCGACGGATCGAGGGTCTGATCGCACCGACATCGTGGGAGATGATCGACCCCGGACTCACACCGGTGCAGACGCTGAACTACCTGATCTCGCGGAGTGCATCCCTGTTCGCACAGTGGGGTCTGCCGGAATCGGGCACCACGTCCACGGGGCTGACCCCGTATCAGACGTTGGTGGCGGCCTCGATCGTCGAACGTGAGGTCAACACCGCTGCCGACTATCCGAAGGTTGCCCGGGTCATCGTGAACCGGCTCGGCGCCGATCAGGCATTGCAGATGGATTCGACGGTCAACTACACCTCGGCCGTACAGAACATCGACGTCGCCGGCGACGACTTCACGGCGGCCACGAAGTGGAACACCTACCAGCAGAAGGGTTTACCGATCACCCCGATCGGTGCGGTCGGGCAGGAAGCGCTGCAGGCGACCCTCAACCCACCCGCCGGTAACTGGTTGTATTTCGTCACGGTCGATCGGGAGGGGACCACGTTGTTCACCGAGGACTACGAACAGCACAAGCGCAATCGCCAGCAGGCGTGCGACAACGCCATCCTCCAGACCAACTGCTGATGACGGGGGAGGGCAGAGCCGCCGCGATCCTCGGATCACCGGTCGCACACTCGAAATCGCCTGCGCTGCATCTGGCCGCCTATCGCGCGCTGGGGCTCACCGACTGGACCTACGAGCGCATCGAGTGCACCGCCGAACAGCTGCCGGCCCTGGTGTCCGGGATCGACGAGAAGTACGTCGGGTTCTCGGTGACCATGCCCGGTAAGCGCGCCGCCCTCGAGTTCGCCGATCACCGCACCGACCGTGCGGTTGCCGTGGGTTCGGCGAACACGCTCGTGCGGGTGCCCGGCGGCTGGCGCGCCGACTGCACCGACATCGACGGTGCGGCGGCAGCTCTGGCCGAGTTGAAGATTGATGAGGCGGCGTCGAATCACGCAGTTGTCGTCGGGGCGGGCGGTACCGCCGCGCCCGTGCTGGCGGCGCTGGCCGGCGCCGGGATCGGCGATGTCAGCATCGTCGCGCGCAGCCGTGCCCGCGCCGCGGAAGTTCTCGCGGTTGCCGACGCGCTGGGTCTGGCCACCGACGTCCTGGCATTTGAACCGACCCCCCAACTCTCCGATCGGGCCGCCACGGCCGCGGTGGTGGTGAACACGGTGCCGGCGGTGGCCGCCGAATCGCTCGCGGTGACGCTGGCACCGGCAGCGCGTCTTTTCGACGTCATCTACAGCCCGTGGCCGACCCCGCTCGCCGCGGCCGTCTCCGAGGCCGGTGGAGTTGTTGTCGGTGGGCTCGTGATGCTCCTGAATCAGGCACTCGGACAGGTGGAACAGTTCACCGGCATGAAGGCGCCGCTGTCCGTGATGGCCGCCGCCCTCGACTGAAACCGGACACCACCGGCGCGCGTTCTCCACACGGTCCGTGCCCATCCACAACCGGATCGCCGATGTCACCGAGCGCAGGTCGTGCTGCGCGAAGGTGGGTGGATGCAGCTGGTGGTCGGGCTCGTCGGGTTGTGGTTCGTGGCGCTGGCCGGTGCCGACGTGCGGACGCGACGACTACCGAACAACGTCGTCCTTCCGGGTGTCCTCGGCGCCGTGGTGGGGGTGACGATCGCGCCGGACGCCGGCGGTGGCCTGCTCATGGCCGGTGGCATCTACGTCGTCGCGTTCTGGTTCGGGGGTTGCGGCGGTGGTGATGTGAAGTTGGCCGCGGTTGTCGGCGCGATGGCGGGATCCGTCGGTGCGGCAGCGCTGCTGGTGCTGTGTGCGCAGGTGCTGACGGTCGGGCAGGCCGTGATCTGCGGTGGCGGAGGTCGTCGGTCACACATCCAGGCGCATGGACCGGCTCTGTGTGCGTCTGCGGCGCTCTGCTGCGGGATCTGGTGACAAGCCGGGATCTGATCGCAGGTCAGGTTGATGGGCGTGGAACAATCGACCTGTGTTGCGCTGGAGTACTGCCGGAGAATCCCATGGTCCCGCACTGGTAGCCGTCCTGGAAGGGATGGTCGCCGGTGTCGAGGTGACCTCGTCACAGGTTGCCGAGCAATTGGCCCGCCGCCGTCTCGGTTACGGCCGGGGTGCGCGGATGAAGTTCGAGGCCGACAAGGTCACCCTGGTCGGTGGCGTCCGCCATGGCCTGACGATGGGCGGCCCGGTCGCCATCGAGGTCGGCAACACCGAATGGCCCAAGTGGGAGACAGTGATGTCTGCCGATCCGGTCCCCGCCGAAGAGCTCGAAGGCGTCGCCCGCAATGCTCCGCTGACCCGGCCCCGGCCCGGTCACGCCGACTACTCGGGCATGTTGAAGTACGGCTTCGACGACGCCCGTCCGGTCCTCGAACGGGCCAGCGCCCGTGAGACCGCCGCCCGCGTGGCGATCGGCACCGTCGCCCGCAACTTCCTGCGGCAGGTCCTCGGTATCGAGGTGCTCTCGCACGTGATCTCGATCGGTGCCTCCGATCCCTATGTCGGTGCGGCCCCGGTCTACTCGGACCTCGAGCAGATCGACGCCAGCCCGGTTCGGGCCTACTCGACCGAGGCCGAGGCCTCGATGATCGCCGAGATCGAAGCCGCAAAACGCGATGGCGACACCCTCGGTGGCGTTGTCGAGGTGGTCGTGACCGGAGTTCCCGTCGGTCTGGGCTCGCACGTCAGCGGCGACCGCCGTCTCGATTCGCGGTTGGCCGGCGCGCTCATGGGCATCCAGGCCATCAAGGGTGTCGAAGTCGGCGACGGCTTCGAGACCGCCCGTCGTCGCGGCAGCGCTGCACACGACGAGATGGTCCCCGGCCCCGGCGGCGCCGTGCGCTCGACGAACCGGGCAGGTGGGCTCGAAGGCGGTATGACCAACGGTGAGTTCATCCGCGTCCGCGCCGCGATGAAGCCGATTTCTACTGTGCCGAAAGCACTTTCGACGATGGACATGACCACCGGTGAACAGGCCACGGCCATCCACCAGCGCTCCGACGTGTGTGCGGTCCCGGCAGCCGGTGTGGTCGCCGAGTCGATGGTGGCCCTGGTGCTGGCACAAGCGGCACTGGAGAAGTTCGGTGGCGATTCGGCCGTCGAGACCGGCGACAACCTGGCCGGTTACCTCAAGCGTGTGGCCGCACACCTGCCTTCGTCGTGACGGGTTCGGGTCTGACCGATGCGCGCGGACCTCGGGTGGTCCTGATCGGGTTCATGGGCTCGGGCAAGAGCACGGTCGGACAACAGCTGGCCCGCGTCCTGGGATGCGAGTGGAAAGACAGCGACGTCGAGATCGAGCGACGCAGCGGCCGGACGATCCCGGAGATCTTCGCCGACGGCGAAGAGGTGTTTCGTGACTATGAACGCCAGGTGGTGGCCGATCTGCTGGGCACCGTCACCGGTGTGCTGTCACTGGGCGGTGGAGCCGTCCTGTCGCAGGCCACCCGCGACCTACTCGCCGGACATCCGGTTGTCTACCTCAGAGTCGGTGCCGACCAAGGTTTTTCGCGGGTCGCGAACTCCAGCCGTCCACTGTTGAAGACGGACAACCCCAAGCAGGTGTACCGAGATCTGCTGGCGAGGCGCGATCCGATCTATCGCGACGCCGCCACCTTTGTTGTGGACGCGCACCCACATCAGCGTGTGGTCGCCGACAAGATCATCACCCAACTGACCGAGCAGGAGGCCACACAGTGACCGAACAAGCCACACCGATCCGCATACCGGTGAACAGCGAGAGCCCCTACGAGGTCATCATCGGCCGCGGACTGCTCACCGAACTCGTCGAGGCGGTCGCCGGTGCCGATTCGGTGGCGATCCTGTACCAGCCGACGCTCGCCGAGACCGCCGAGGTCATCCGGAAGACGCTGGACGAGAACAACTTCAACGCCCACCGTGTGGAGATCCCCGACGCCGAGGCCGGCAAGGAACTGTCCGTCGCCTCGTTCTGCTGGGAGGTCTTCGGACGGATCGGCATGAAGCGCAACGACGTCGTGGTGTCCCTGGGCGGGGGAGCGGCGACCGACCTGTCCGGATTCGTCGCCGCCACCTGGATGCGCGGGATCCCGGTGGTCCACGTGCCGACCACGCTGCTGGCGATGGTCGACGCCGCCGTGGGCGGCAAGACCGGCATCAACACCGAGGCCGGCAAGAACCTGGTCGGATCGTTCCACGAACCGCGGGCCGTCCTCATCGACATCGCGACCCTGGAAACCGTGCCGCGCAACGAGATCATCGCCGGGATGGCCGAGGTCATCAAGACCGGTTTCATCGCGGATCCGGTGATCCTGGACCTCATCGAGGCCGATCCCGCGGCCGCCCTGGACCCGACCGGCCCGGTCCTGCCCGAACTGATCGAGCGGTCGGTGCGGGTCAAGGCCGAGGTGGTCGCGGCAGATCTGCGCGAATCATCGTTGCGGGAGATCCTCAACTACGGGCACACACTCGGGCACGCCATCGAGCGCCGGGAGAAGTACCGCTGGCGTCACGGCGCCGCGGTGTCGGTGGGGCTCGTCTACGCCGCCGAACTCGGACGCCTGGCCGGCCGTCTCGACGACGCCACCGCAGACCGCCACCGCAGTGTGCTCGAGTCGGTGGGGCTCCCGGTCGGATACGACGCCGACGCGCTGCCCGACCTGCTCAAAGGCATGGCGGGGGACAAGAAGAACCGTTCGGGCATGTTGCGGTTCGTGGTCCTCGACGGCCTCGCCAAGCCAGGACGCCTGGAGGCGCCGGATCCGTCCCTGCTGGCGGCCGCGTACTCCACCGTGGCCAAGGACGAACCGACCAACGGGGCGGTCCTGCTCTAGTTTTCTCCACCCCCACACCACAAACGAGCCAGAAATACGAAGACGAGCCACATACATGTGGCTCGTCTTCGTATAAGTGGCTCGTCTAGGAGGCGGTGCGGGCGTCTTCCCGGTAGTGGTTGTCGTCCTGCTTGGCCTCGTTCTTGCGGTGCTGACGACGGGTCAGCAACCGGCCGACCGCAGCGCCGACCAGGGCGGGGACGAACACCAGCAGGGTTGTGAACGAACCGCCGGCAAAGATCTCGATGGCCAGCGAGTTCTCGCCGATACCGGACATCACCCAGTTGCCGAGCACCCAGCAGACGACCGCACTGATGAGTCCGGTGAGGAGTCCGGCCTTGAGCCAGCGCATGGTGAGATCGTCGTAGTCGTCGGGATCGGGATGCGCGCGGCCGTCGATCAGGCCGTCGATACCACCCCAGATCAGCGCCACCAGAACGACGCCGGCAATGGCGATCGTCTTCCAGTAGTTCGTCTCCAGAGGCCAGGCCACAATGGCCAGCCCCAACAGGACCCGGGCACCGATGTGCACCGCCGACATCACCAAACCACGTAACAACCACGCAACCATGTGAGCAGAGTACCGATGTGGAACGTGTTCATGTGGCAGTGCCCACAAAACGAACACGGTGTCCGAAGTGTTCGCGGGACCGCGCGGGTCCCGGCAACTCCACTAGCCTGGAATTCATGACTGTCGAACGAGTGGTCACCGACCTCGGACCAACTGCGGAATCAGCGCGTCGTGACCGGTTGCGCGCAATGCTCGCCGGCGCCGGCGTCGACGCCCTGCTGATCACCGATCTGGTCAACGTGCGCTATCTGACCGGATTCACCGGTTCGAACGGCGGGGTGGTGATCACCGCGGCGGGCGACGACCGGATCGCGACGGACGGTCGCTACATCACCCAGGTCGCCGAACAGGCCCCGGATCTGACCTCGATCATCAACCGCGACTGTCCGCGGGCACTGGTCGAGTACCTGGCTGGCTCGGGTGCCCGGATCGGATTCGAGCAGCACGTGGTGACGGTGGCGACCCATCAGCGCCTGCTCCCGCTGCTCGCCGGCTCCGAGACGCTGGTCGCGGTGCCACCACTCGTCGAAGATCTGCGCATCGTCAAAGACGAATTCGAGGTGGAGCAGATCCGCACTGCCTGCCAGGCCGCCGACCTGGCGCTCGCCGACATCATCGCCGCCGGGGTCCTGGTCCCGGGGAACACCGAGCGCAAGGTTGCCCGGGCCCTCGAATGGGCGATGTTCGAGCGGGGTGCCGAGGCGGTCTCCTTCGAGACGATCGTGGCGACCGGCGCGAACTCGGCGGTACCGCATCACCGGCCGACAGACGCCGAACTGAGCTCGGGCGACCTGTTGAAGATCGACTTCGGTGCGGTCGTCGGCGGGTATCACTCCGACATGACGCGTACGTATGTGCTCGAATCGGCCGAGTCCTGGCAGCGTGACATCTACGACATCGTCGCGCTGGCACAGAAGGCCGGCCGCGAAGCACTCGAACCCGGCGTCGAGGCGGTGGGCGTCGATGCCACCGCGCGGGCGATCATCGACGAGGCCGGCTTCGGTGACTATTACGTGCACGGCCTCGGGCACGGCGTCGGACTGCAGATACACGAAGCGCCGTCCATCGGTGCGCTGAGCACGGGTACACTGCCATGCGGTGCAGCGGTGACCGTGGAGCCCGGGATCTACTTGCCGGGCCGAGGTGGCGTCAGGATCGAAGACACCCTCGTGATCCGCGACGGCGATCCCGAACTGCTCACCACCAGCGACAAGACATTCACCGTCATCTGACCGCGCTCCGGCGCACAGCACATCAGCTGCGAGTGGGAACCCCCGCCCTCGGCTCGAGAGGAAGAACAAGAACGTGGCAAACACCTCGGATTTCAAAAACGGCCTCGTGCTGAACATGGAGGGTCAGCTCTGGCAGATCCTCGAGTTCCAGCACGTAAAGCCCGGCAAGGGTCCGGCGTTTGTCCGAACCAAGATCAAGAACGTGTTGTCGGGCAAGACCGTCGACAAGACGTTCAACGCCGGTGTGAAGGTCGAGACCGCAACGGTCGACCGCCGCGACATGACCTACCTCTACAACGACGGCCAGGATTTCGTCTTCATGGACGGCGAGAACTTCGAGCAGCTCAACGTCAGCCCGGAGACGGTCGGTGACGGCGCCAAGTTCATGCTGGAAAACATGAAGGTGCAGGTCGCCACCCACGAGGGTGTGCCGCTCTACGTCGAGCTCCCGGTCACGGTCGAGCTCCTCGTCGCGCAGACCGACCCCGGCGTCCAGGGTGATCGCAGCACCGGCGGCACCAAGCCCGCCACGCTCGAGACCGGCGCAGAAATCGCGGTTCCGCTGTTCATCAACACCGGGGACAAGCTGAAGGTCGACTCGCGCGACGGCAGCTACCTCGGCCGCGTCAACGCCTGACGCTGGTGAAAAAACCCGGTACCCGACACAAGGCACGCAAGCGTGCCGTCGATCTGCTGTTCGAGGCAGAGGTCAAGAACTGCTCGCCCGTCGATCTGATCACGCAGCGCCGCGAGCTGGCGATCACCGACGACAGCGTCGGCAAGATCAACGACTACACCGCCCTGATCATCGAGGGCATCGCCGGTGACACCGCACAGATCGACGCGGTGATCTCGTCTCACCTGAACGAGTGGACACTCCCGCGACTGCCCGCAGTCGACCGCGCCATCCTGCGGCTGGCCACCTGGGAGCTGTTCAACACCACCGATGTCCCCACGATGGTGGTGGTCGACGAGGCCGTCGAGCTGGCCAAAGAACTGTCCACCGACGATTCACCGGCATTCGTGAACGGCGTGCTGGGCCGGGTTGTGCTGCTGGCGCCCCAGGTGCGGGCGTCACTCGAGACACAGGAGCCACAAACTCCGGAGGCGTGAATCCACCGCGATCGCCGAAGTCCGGAGTCGGCCTGATAATGTTTGCGGTGAAATTGCGATGGTGGGCGGTAGTGATATCGACCGCCATCGCAGTGGCCGACATCCTTTAACGATCCGTCCGGAGAGGCGGAGAAGGAGGTCCCGACAACCGTGCCAGCTCAACAAAGCGACGGTACCGACGCGGGTCGTGAGTTACTCGACGATGCCGACGTGGGTAGGACCATTGCGCGGATAGCGCATCAGATCATCGAAAAAACAGCTCTCGACGACCCCGATTCACCGCGGGTTGTCATCATCGGAATCCCCACTCGGGGCATTTTCCTGGCGCGGCGCCTGTCGGCGAACATCGCCGAATTCTCCGGTGTTCAGGTTCCCGTCGGTTACCTCGACATCACCCTGTACCGCGACGACCTCCGGGCCAAGCCGCATCGCGCACTCGAATCCACCGCGGTTCCGGCCGGCGGTGTGGACGGTGCACTCGTGGTGCTCGTCGACGACGTGCTCTACTCCGGACGGACCGTTCGGGCCGCACTCGACGCACTCCGCGACCTCGGTCGCCCGGCGGCCGTGCAACTCGCGGTGCTGGTGGATCGCGGACACCGCGAACTGCCGCTGCGTGCGGACTACGTGGGCAAGAACATCCCGACCTCGCGAAGCGAAGACGTCCAGGTGCACCTGCGCGAGCACGACGGTGTGGACCGGGTCGTGCTGCGGGCAGGGGACAGCGCATGAAGCACCTTCTCTCCGTCGGTGATCTGACCCGCGACTCGGCCACGGCGCTGCTCGACGAGGCCGAACGCTTCGAAGAGGCTCTGGTCGGTCGCGAGATCCGCAAGCTCCCCACGCTGCGTGGTCGCACGATCATGACGATTTTCTACGAAAACTCCACGCGCACAAGGGTTTCATTCGAGGTTGCCGGCAAATGGATGAGCGCCGACGTGATCAACGTCAGTGCTTCGAGTTCCTCGGTGAACAAGGGTGAATCGCTGCGGGACACCGCCAAGACCTTGCGGGCCGCCGGCGCCGATGCTCTCATCGTCCGCCATCCGGCGTCCGGTGCGGCGCATCAGATCGCGCAGTGGACGGCCGAAGAGGGCCCCGGCCCTTCGGTGATCAATGCCGGCGACGGCACCCACGAACATCCGACGCAGGCACTGCTCGACGCGCTGACCCTGCGGCAGCGTCTCGGTTCGCTGGAAGGCCGGCGGATCGCGATCGTCGGCGACATCCTGCACTCCCGGGTCGCGCGGTCCAACGCGCATCTGTTGGCCACCCTCGGTGCGCAGGTCGTGCTGGTGGCGCCGCCGACCCTGCTGCCGGTGGGTGTCGAGACCTGGCCGGTGGAGATCTCGCACAGCCTTGATGCCGAACTCGCCGCGGTGGATGCGGTGATGGTGCTGCGCGTGCAGGCCGAGCGGATGAACGGCGGATTCTTCCCGTCGTCTCGCGAGTACTCGATCCGGTACGGGCTGTCCGAACGGCGGGCGGCCCTGTTGGCCGATCACGCCGTGGTCCTGCATCCCGGTCCGATGTTGCGCGGCATGGAGATTGGTTTCTCCGTGGCCGACTCATCCAAGTCGACTGTGCTGCAACAGGTTTCCAACGGAGTTCATATGCGCATGGCAGTGCTTTTCACACTGCTGGTCGGAACCGAGAGTGAGGGTGTGGCGTGAGCGGCGACCTGCTGATCCGCAACGTACGGCCGTACGGGGGTGACGCCGTGGACATTCTCGTCCGCGAGGGCGACATCGCCGAGATCGGAGCCGACCTGACGGCCGGTACTGACGTTGACGTGCTCGACGGCGCCGGAGCGATCGTGCTGCCCGGATTCGTCGACATGCACACGCATCTGCGCGAACCCGGTCGCGAAGACACCGAGACCATCGAAACCGGTTCGGCGGCAGCCGCACTCGGCGGATACACCGCGGTGTTCGCGATGGCCAACACCGATCCGGTCGCCGACAGCCCCGTCATCACCGACTACGTCTGGCGGCGTGGCCAGGAAGTCGGACTCGTCGACGTCCATCCGGTGGGTGCGATCACCGTCGGTCTCGAGGGCAAGCAACTCGCCGAGATGGGCGCGATGGCGGCCGGTGCGGCCCGGGTGCGGATGTTCAGCGACGACGGCAAGTGCGTCGACGACCCGCTGCTGATGCGCCGGGCACTCGAATACGCCAAGGGCCTCGACGTCCTCATCGCCCAGCACGCCGAAGAACCCCGTCTGACCAAGGGCGCCATCGCCCACGAGGGCGCCACCGCGGCGCGTCTGGGACTGAGTGGCTGGCCACGTGCTGCCGAAGAGTCGATCGTCGCCCGCGATGCATTGCTGGCCCGTGATGCCGGAACCCGCGTCCACATCTGCCACGCCTCCACCGAGGGCACCGTCGAACTGCTGAAATGGGCTCGCGGCCAAGGTATCTCGATCACCGCCGAAGTCACGCCGCACCACCTGCTGCTCGACGACAGTCGCCTCGAGACCTACGACGCCGTCAACAAGGTGAACCCACCGCTGCGTGAGGGCCGCGACAAGCTCGCTCTTCGCCGGGCCCTGGCCGACGGCATCATCGATTGCGTGGCGACCGACCACGCACCCCACGCCGCGCAGGAGAAGTGCTGCGAGTTCGCCAACGCCCGCCCCGGCATGCTCGGCCTGCAGACCGCGCTCTCGATCGTCATCGAGACGATGGTCAAGCCGGGTCTGCTCGACTGGCGTGGAGTGGCCGCGGTGATGAGCGAGCGTCCGGCGCAGATCACCGGCCTGTCCGATCACGGCCGTCCGATCACCGCCGGCGAGCCGGCCAACCTGGCACTGGTCGACCCGGACACCGAGTGGACCGTGCAGTCGGAGGCCCTGGCCAGCCTGTCGGCCAACTCGCCCTTCGACGGCCTCACCCTGCCCGGCACCGTCATCGCCACGGTTCTGCGGGGCGAGATCACCAACAACGGCGGCAAGGTCCGGTCTGCGCAATGACCGGTGTCGTGGTTGTCCTGATCGTCGTCGCTGCCTGGTGCGGGATCGTCGGTCTGATGATCCTGGGCTGGCGTGGTCGCGGCCGCCGTCAGGAACAGATGCTCGGCGCGTTCCCCGAGGTGCCGTCGGATCTGGGCACCACCCGGATCGGACCGCACAGCGGTCTGTACGTCGGCTCGACCATCGCACCGAGCTGGCAGGACCGGGTCGCGGTCGGCGACTACGGCGACCGGGCGACCGCAGAACTCAGTCGATATGACACCGGGATCCTGATCGAACGCCGCGGTGCGAACCCCATCTGGATCCCCGGCGACCAGATCACCGCGATCAGGACCGAACGCGGGCTGGCCGGAAAAGTGATGACGGCGGACGGCGTACTGGTGATCCGGTGGCTGCTGCCGTCCGGAACAGAGATCGACTCCGGCATCCGCGCGGACGACAAGACCATCTACCCGCAGTGGGTCAAACCTTTCGAGCAGGACGGAAAAAAGCAGTGACACAGCCAAACCGGGCAACGCCAGCGGTGCTGGTTCTCGAGAACGGCGAGCGTTACACCGGAACCGGATACGGCGCACTGGGGCAGACCCTGGGTGAAGCCGTCTTCTGTACCGCGATGACCGGGTACCAGGAGACGCTCACCGATCCCAGTTACCACCGGCAGATCGTCGTGGCGACCGCGCCGCAGATCGGCAACACCGGCTGGAACAAGGAAGATGGCGAAAGCCGCACCGGCAAGACCGGTGAGACCGGCGACGATTCCGGGAAGATCTGGGTCAAGGGCTACGCGGTCCGCAACCCCACCCGCCGGGTGTCCAGCTGGCGGGCCACCTCCACCCTCGAAGACGAACTGGTCGAGCAGGGGATCGTCGGCATCGCCGGCATCGACACCCGCACCGTCGTGCGGACCCTGCGCGACCACGGTTCGATGCGAGCCGGGATCTTCTCCGGTGACGCCTTCGCCGACGCCGACGAGCTGCTGCAGCGGGTTGTCGAGGCACCGCAGATGAAGGGCGCCAACCTGGCCGGTGAGGTCACGACCACGGATGGCTACGTCATCGAACCCGAGGGCGAGCCGCGCTTCACTATCGCCGCCATCGACCTCGGGATCAAGACCAACACCCCGCGGATGTTCGCCCAGCGCGGCATCCGGGTCCATGTGCTGCCGGCGGGCTCGAGCCCTGACGCCATTGCCGCGATCAAGCCCGACGGTGTCTTCCTCTCGAACGGTCCGGGCGACCCGGCCACCGCGGATCCGATCGTCGACCTGACCCGGCACATCCTCGGCGAAGGGATCCCGCTGTTCGGGATCTGCTTCGGCAACCAGATCCTCGGTCGAGCCCTGGGCCGCGGCACCTACAAGATGAAGTTCGGCCACCGCGGAATCAACATCCCGGTGATCGACCATGCCACCGGTGCGGTGTCCATCACCGCGCAGAACCACGGGTTCGCGCTCGAGGGTGAGGCCGGCGAAGAGTTCGACACCGACTTCGGCCGTGCCCGGATCAGCCACACCTGCGCCAACGACGGAACCGTCGAGGGTGTCGAGTTGATCAGCGGGAACGCGTTCGCGGTCCAGTATCACCCCGAAGCAGCGGCCGGCCCCCATGACGCCGCCTACCTCTTCGACAAGTTCGTTTCCCAGCTACAAGGAGCCAGTGCCTGATGCCCCGCCGCTCAGACCTATCGCACGTCCTGGTCATCGGTTCCGGGCCGATCGTCATCGGCCAGGCCTGTGAGTTCGACTATTCCGGTACCCAGGCGTGTCGGGTGCTGCGGGCCGAGGGCCTACGCGTGAGCCTGGTCAACTCCAACCCGGCCACGATCATGACCGATCCCGAGTTCGCCGACGCCACCTACATCGAGCCGATCACCGCGGAGTACGTCGAGAAGGTGATCGTGGCCGAGCGCGATGCCGGACACCCGATCGACGCCGTCCTCGCGACGCTCGGCGGCCAGACTGCTCTCAACGCCGCGGTGGCACTCCACGAGCAGGGCATCCTGGAGAAGTACGACATCGAGCTGATCGGCGCCGACTTCGAGGCGATCCAGCGCGGTGAGGATCGCCAGAAGTTCAAGGACATCGTCGCCAAAGTCGGTGGTGAGAGCGCCCGTTCGGCGGTCTGCTACACGATGGACCAGGTCCACGAGACCGTCGCCGAGCTCGGTTATCCCGTGGTCGTCCGCCCGTCCTTCACGATGGGTGGCCTCGGCTCGGGTCTGGCCTACAACGAGGCCGACCTCAACCGCATCGCCGGTGGTGGCCTGTCGGCATCACCGACCGCCAACGTCCTCATCGAGGAATCGATCCTCGGCTGGAAAGAGTACGAACTCGAACTGATGCGTGACGGGGCCGACAACGTCGTGGTCGTCTGCTCGATCGAGAACGTCGACCCGGTCGGTGTGCACACCGGCGACTCGGTGACCGTCGCACCCGCGATGACTCTCACCGACCGCGAATACCAGGACATGCGCGACCTCTCGATCGCGATCATCCGCGAGGTCGGCGTCGACACCGGCGGCTGCAACATCCAGTTCGCGATGGACCCGACGGACGGCCGCCTGGTTGTCATCGAGATGAATCCGCGGGTCTCGCGGTCGTCCGCGCTGGCGTCGAAGGCCACCGGCTTCCCGATCGCCAAGATCGCGGCGAAGCTGGCCGTCGGTTACCGGCTCGACGAGATCGTCAACGACATCACCAAGAAGACCCCGGCCTTCTTCGAGCCGACACTCGACTACGTCGTGGTCAAGGCACCGCGGTTCGCGTTCGAGAAGTTCCCCGGCGCCGACGACACCCTGACCACCACCATGAAGTCGGTGGGTGAGGCGATGTCGCTGGGCCGTTCGTTCGCCGAGGCGCTGGGCAAGGTCATGCGGTCGCTGGAGACAAAGGCCGCCGGCTTCTGGACCGAACCGGTGGTCGAGGGTGCGGTCGCCGAAACCCTGCCGGAGCTGCTGCAGCGGCTCAGTGTGCCCAAGGACGGTCGCCTGTACGGGATCATGCAGGCGTTCATGCTGGGTGCGACCGTCGAGCAGCTCTTCGAGTCGACGAAGATCGATCCCTGGTTCCTGGCCGAGATCGAGGCCGTTCACCAACTGGGACAAGACATCCGGACGGCCGAGGTTCTCGACGAGCCCTTGCTGCGCCTGGCCAAGAGCACCGGTCTGTCGGACCGCCAGCTCGCCGCATTGCGCGACGACCTCGCCGACGAGGCCGCTGTCCGCGACCTGCGGCACAGTCTGGGTGTGCGGCCGGTCTACAAGACCGTCGACACCTGCGCCGCCGAGTTCGAGGCCGCGACGCCGTACCACTACTCGACGTACGAACTCGATCCCGCCGCGAAGTCCGAGGTCGCACCGCAGACCGAGCGGCCCAAGGTCCTGATCCTCGGATCGGGCCCCAACCGCATCGGACAGGGCATCGAGTTCGACTACTCGTGTGTCCACGCCGCATTGACGCTGACCGAGGTCGGCTACGAGACCGTGATGGTCAACTGCAACCCGGAGACCGTGTCGACCGACTACGACACCGCCGACCGTCTGTACTTCGAGCCGCTGACCTTCGAAGACGTGATGGAGGTGTTCCACGCCGAGTCGGAGTCGGGCACCGTCGCCGGTGTCATCGTGCAGCTCGGTGGCCAGACACCGCTCGGGTTGGCGCATCGTCTCCAGGCCGCGGGCGTGCCGATCGTCGGCACCAGCCCAGAGGCCATCGATCTCGCCGAGGATCGTGGCGAGTTCGGCAAGGTTCTCGCCGAAGCCGGCCTCCCGGCCGCCAAGTACGGCATGGCCACCACGTTCGACGAGGCCAAGAAGATCGCGGGCGACATCGGGTACCCGGTGCTCGTACGTCCCTCGTACGTGCTCGGCGGCCGCGGGATGGAGATCGTCTATGACGAGAGGTCCCTCGAGGGATACATCTCCCGGGCCACCGAGATCAACCCGGAACACCCGGTCCTGGTCGACCGCTTCCTCGAAGACGCCATCGAGATCGATGTCGATGCGCTCTACGACGGCACCGACTGCTACATCGGCGGCGTCATGGAACACATCGAGGAGGCCGGTATCCACTCCGGTGACTCGGCGTGTGCGCTGCCGCCGATCACACTCGGCAAGTCTGATCTGGAGAATGTCCGCCGGTCCACCGAGGCACTGGCCAAGGGCATCGGGGTACGCGGACTGCTCAACGTCCAATACGCACTGAAGGACGACATCCTCTACGTCCTCGAGGCGAACCCGCGGGCGAGCCGGACCGTGCCGTTCGTCTCCAAGGCCACCGCGGTGCCGCTGGCCAAGGCGTGTGCGCGGCTCATGCTCGGAACCACCATCGCCGAGATGCGCGCCGACGGGATGTTGCCTGCCGAGGGCGACGGATCCGAGCTGCCCGACACCGCGCCGATCGCGGTCAAAGAGGCTGTGCTGCCATTCAACCGGTTCCTCCGCAGCGACGGTACCGGCGTCGATTCGCTGCTGAGCCCGGAGATGAAGTCGACCGGTGAGGTGATGGGTATCGATGCCGATTTCGGCCGGGCCTTCGCCAAGTCGCAGACCGCCGCCTACGGTTCACTGCCGCTCGGCGGGAAGATCTTCGTGTCCGTTGCCAACAAGGACAAGCGTTCGCTGGTCTTCCCGGTGAAGCGGCTGGCCGATCTCGGGTTCGAGATCCTGGCCACGGAGGGGACCGCACATGTCTTGCGGCGCAACGGGATCACCTGCACGCAGGTCTACAAGCACTCCGACACCGACCTGCCCGAGGGGGAGGTGTCGGTGGTCGAACACATCCGTTCGGGTGAGATCGGCATGGTCATCAACACCCCGTATGGCAATTCGGGACCGCGCGTCGACGGCTACGAGATCCGCAGCGCCGCGGTGTCGGTGAACATCCCCTGCATCACCACCGTCCAGGGCGCCAGCGCCGCGATCCAGGGCATCGAGGCCGCACTCGGCGGTGCGATGGGTGTGCTCTCACTGCAGTCGCGGCACCGCTCGATGCTG
The DNA here is from genome assembly GCA_003202005.1 of Williamsia faeni. Classification (GTDB taxonomy): domain Bacteria; phylum Actinomycetota; class Actinomycetes; order Mycobacteriales; family Mycobacteriaceae; genus Williamsia; species Williamsia faeni. The sequence continues at coordinate 410,137 of QJJF01000002.1, forward strand.
GGTGGCTGGTGAGCACTTTCGCCGAGCGGTATCGGGAGGTGGTCGCGCAGCGCGGCCGCCTGTGTGCGGGCATCGACCCGCATCCCGAACTCCTGCAGCAGTGGGGGCTACCGGTCAGCGGCGCCGGGGTCAGGGCGTTCGGCGACATCTGTGTCGAGGCCCTGTCCGGCACGGTGGCCGTGATCAAACCGCAGGTCGCGTTCTTCGAAGCCTTTGGTTCCGAAGGATTCGCCGCGCTTGAAACGGTCATCGCCGGCTGCCAGGCCGGGGGAGCACTCGTGATCGCCGACGCCAAACGCGGCGACATCGGATCGACCATGGCCGCCTACGCCCGCGCCTGGCTCGATCCGTCCTCGCCGCTGTGCGCCGACGCGGTGACCGTCTCGCCGTACCTGGGGTTCGGTTCGCTGTCGCCGGCGATCGACCTCGCCCGGGCCGGTGGCCGCGGCGTATTCGTACTGGCCCGGACATCGAATCCGGAAGGCGCTGCGCTGCAGCTCGCCAAGGGTGACGGTGTCACGGTGGCCCAGCGGATCGTCGATGCGGCCGCCTCGGCCAACACCGACGGTTCGGGAACCGTCGGTCTTGTCGTCGGTGCCACCCGTGAACACGGGCTCGACCTCGCCGGACTCGGTGCACCGGTGCTGGCCCCGGGGCTCGGCGCGCAGGGCGCCACCGCCGACGATCTGCGCACCGTCTTCGCCGGCACCGACCTCGGCTGGGTGCTGCCCGCGAGTTCTCGCGCGGTCCTGCGTCACGGACCGGATGTGCCCGCGCTGCGTGATGCCGCGCTGCGTACTGCATCGGAGATCGAGTCGGCGCTGTCCTGATCCGGGCTGTCCTGATCGTCCGGATGGTCGCGATCGTCCAGCGCGGTATGGAACGCATCGATCCGCGGCCACGTCTGCGATTCGGCCGCCGGGCCCGCGATCAGACCCAGGTGACTCGCCTCGACCGTGTTGAAGTGCACCTGCGATGACTGGGCGAGCAGTTCGACGCCATGTCGTGCGGCTGCCCAGGGCACGATGACGTCCCGGTGGCTGCCGAACAGCTGCACCGGCACCTCGATGGTGGTCAGGTCGATCCGGCGATCGCCGAAGTTCACCACCCCGCCCGCCAACTCGTCGTGGTAGATGAACTGTTCCCACATCTGCTCCGACAACCGTCCCGGGTATCCCGGGAACCGGCGCTGGAATCGGTTCACGACCTCCATCCGGGCGAGGGTGTCGGTGTCGCTCAGGTTGTTCATGATGAACCAGGGCTTCTTGAGCTCACGCTGCCATGCGGTGCCGCGGTACGCGATCTGCACCAGAGGTGCAGGAATCCCGCGTAAAGCCGTCAGCGTCGCGGTGACGGGCCGGGGACCGGTCTTGGCGGTCAGTTGCCGGACCAGCGGATACGGAGGGACCAGGCCGTAGTTGAGCGGCGTGCCGATCGCGGTGATCGATCGGACCGGCAGGCCGGGGTCGGCAGCGACCGTGAGCAGTGCGACGGTGCCACCCAGACTCCACGCGACGAGGTCGACGACTCCGGTGGAGCCGTCGAAGTCTGCGAGTACGCGAGCGATGGCCAGCGGGATGATGTCGTCGATGAAGCCTTCGAAGCCGAGCCCCCGGTCGGTTCGGTCCATCTCGCCGTAGTCGACGACGTAGGGGATCCGTCCCTGTCCCAGCAGGTGGCCGACGTACGAGTGATCGGGCTCGAGGTCATAGCAGGCCGCCGGTGCCGCCAGCGGTGGGAGCAACAGCACCGGGATGTCCCCGGCGTCGCGGGCGCAGGCGAGCTGGTCGAGGTCGCCATAGCGGCGCAGCACGCGGTGCCTGTCGGAGTGCAGGGTCGTATGTGGGGTGTGCACCTCGTCGCGGATGCCACCGCCGACCGTCAATCGCACGAGATTACGAACCGGAGTCGGTAGTCGATCGATCACGAAGGTCATCTAACACCAGCTGTCCGGTGGTGGTACTCATCGCAGGTCAAACCCATCTCCGACACGCGCAAGGCGCAAAAATCTCAGAAACTTTCCGGCGAGAAACTCCTGTCACAGGCGTACCGCAAGTGTGATGTATGTCATGTTCGCGAAAAGTGGACGAATGCCGGATTGAATAGCTTGTGGCACAACATGTTTCGTACGATCGAAGAATCCGAACCGGGAGTTTGGCGATCACTGGCACCTTTGCGGGCCGGTGTGGTTCGAAAGGCTTACAACACCGGTTTTCGTGGGGGAATGCGGGGGTCGGGGTCGCAAATCGCAGCTCACGTGGGTACGGTCGCTTTCGCTGCCCTCACAAGGCAGCCGCCCCGACATCACCGGTGCCGGGGCAGAGAACACACAGACGAAATCGGAGGAACCGTGGCCCTTCCCCAGTTGACAGATGAGCAGCGCGCTGCTGCCTTGGAGAAGGCTGCTGCCGCTCGCAAGGCCCGGGCAGAGCTGAAGGAACGCCTCAAGCGGGGCGGCACCGATCTGCAGCAGGTACTCAAGGATGCCGAGAACGACGAGATCCTCGGCAAGATGAAGGTGTCGGCGCTCCTCGAGGCTCTGCCGAAGGTTGGCAAGGTCAAGGCTCAGGAGATCATGACCGAGCTCGAAATCGCCCCCACCCGTCGCCTGCGCGGCCTGGGCGATCGGCAGAAGAAGGCTCTGCTCGCCAAGTTCGACTTTGCCTGATCGTTTCTGCGCGTGAGCCAAGATCTACAACAGAGGGGCCGGCTGCTGGTTTTGGCCGGCCCCTCTGCTGTCGGCAAGTCGAGTGTTGTCCGACGGCTCCGGGAATTGCTCCCTGAGCTGATGTTCAGCGTCTCGGCCACCACCCGCGATCCGCGGGCCGGTGAAGTGGACGGTCGTGACTATCACTTCGTCAGTCGCGACGAGTTCGATCGGCTCATCGAGGAGAACCAACTCCTCGAATGGGCTGAGATCCATGGCGGGCTGCAACGCTCCGGAACACCCGCCAAACCCGTGTTCGAGGCCATGGAGCAGGGGAGACCCACTCTGGTGGAGGTCGATCTGGTCGGGGCGCGGAACATCCGCGACACCGTGCCGGAGGCCGTCACCGTCTTTCTGGCCCCACCCAGCTGGGATGTTCTGGTCGCGCGATTGCGTGGCCGGGGCACCGAAAACGATGAGGTGATCGAGCGTCGACTGCAGACGGCGCGGGCCGAATTGGACAGCGCCGACGAGTTCGATCACGTGCTCGTGAACGACGAAGTCGACTCAGTGGCCCATCAGTTGCTATCCTTGCTGGTTGAATCCCATTTGAATAATTCGTAGGAGAATTGTGAGCAGCTTGACCACACAGGACGAGTTCATCGGCGAGGTCGACGCGACGGCGTACGACACCCCGCTCGGCATCACGAACCCCCCGATCGATGAGCTGCTCGAACGGGCTTCTTCGAAGTACGCACTGGTGATCTACGCGGCCAAGCGGGCGCGGCAGATCAACGATTACTACAACCAGCTCGGCGACGGAATCCTCGAATACGTCGGCCCGCTGGTCGAGCCGGGCCTTCAGGAGAAGCCGCTGTCGATCGCGATGCGCGAGATCCACGCCGACCTGCTCGAGCACACCGAAGGCGAGTGATACCCGATCCCACGATTCCGGCTTCCGGAATCGTGGGATGCTGTGTATGCCGGGGATGTGGTGACGTCGATCAGTCGCGTCACCACCAGCGAGGATGAGGTTTCGTGGCCGAAGCGGCTAGTGGACGCAAGAACATCGTAATCGGCGTCGGTGGTGGCATCGCGGCGTACAAGGTCGGTTCTGTCATCCGGCACTTCACCGAGGCCGGTCACGGTGTGCGGGTCATCCCCACCGAATCGGCACTCAAGTTCGTCGGCGCTGCGACGTTCGAGGCACTGAGCGGTAACCCGGTGAGCACCGAGGTGTTCGACGACGTACCGCAGGTCGCTCACGTGCGCCTCGGGCAAGAAGCCGACCTGGTCATCATCGCCCCGGCCACTGCCGATCTGATGGCGCGGGCCGCCACCGGCCGGGCCGATGACCTCTTGACCTCAACACTTCTCACCGCGCGATGTCCGGTGATGTTCGTCCCGGCGATGCACACAGAGATGTGGGAGCACCCGGCCACCCAGACCAACGTCCGCACCCTGCGCGAGCAGGGCGCCACGGTCATCACTCCGGCGTCCGGACGTCTGACCGGTGTCGACTCCGGTGCCGGACGTCTGCCCGACCCGCAGGAGATCGCGCTACTCGGCGAGCTCCTTCTCGAACGTTCCGACGCCCTGCCGTACGACCTGCGCGGCGTCAAGTTCCTGATTAGCGCCGGTGGCACCCGCGAGCCGCTCGATCCGGTCCGCTACCTCGGCAATCGCAGTTCGGGCAAGCAGGGCTATGCCCTGGCCCGGGCCGCCGCGCAACGCGGCGCGCAGGTGACCCTCGTCGCCGGCGCCACCGCCGATCTCGCGCCCCCCGCCGGAGTCGAGATCGTCCGGATCAAGTCCGCCGAGCAGTTGTCCGACGAGATGACCAAGCGCGCACCCGAGACCGATGTGGTGATCATGGCCGCCGCGGTCGCCGACTTCCGGCCGATGTCTGTGGCCGAATCCAAGATCAAGAAGACCGGCGACGGTCCGGCGCCGATCGAGCTGACCACCAATCCCGACATCCTGGCCGGTCTGGTCGAGGCTCGTCGCTCCGGACAGATCCCGGGCGAGGTGTCGATCGTCGGCTTTGCCGCCGAGACCGGTGACGAGCATCATGGAGTCCTGGATCACGGACGCGCCAAGTTGGCCCGCAAGGGTTGCGATCTGCTTGTCGTGAACGCGGTCGGTGACGGTAAGGCGTTCGGCATGGATCACAACACCGGTTGGGTTCTCGCTGCCGACGGCCACGAGACCGCACTGCCACTGGGTACCAAAACACTCATGGCGAGCCGAATACTTGACGCGGTCCTCGCTTTGCGTACTGATGAAGGGGCCATGCGACCTGATGGTGGAGCACCGAAGGTCGATGCAACCGCCAACACCGATCCTGTGTAATTTGAGGTCCGCGGGTTTTCGCGCACCCACGCCCTGTCCTAAGAGGACTACCGTTCCGAGAGGAAATCCATGACCGATTCCCGTTTGTTCACAAGCGAGTCCGTCACCGAAGGTCATCCTGACAAGATCTGTGACGCGATCAGCGACTCGATCCTGGATGCCCTGCTCACCGAGGATCCACGTGCCCGGGTTGCGGTGGAGACGCTGGTGACCACCGGGCAGGTCCACGTCGCCGGTGAGGTCAACACCACCGCCTACGCAGATATCCCCAAGATCGTCCGTGAGAAGGTCCTGGAGATCGGCTACGACTCCTCGGCCAAGGGCTTCGACGGCAACTCCTGTGGCGTCAACGTCGCGATCGGCGCGCAGTCACCCGAGATCGCGCAGGGTGTCGACAACGCCTACGAGTCGCGTGTCGAAGGCATCACCGAAGACGAGATCGCCCGTCAGGGCGCCGGCGACCAGGGTCTGATGTTCGGTTACGCCACCAACGAGACCCCCGAGTACATGCCGGTCCCGATCGCGCTGGCGCATCGCCTCGCGCGCCGGCTGACCGAGGTTCGCAAGAGCGGCGTGCTGCCGTACCTGCGTCCCGACGGAAAGACCCAGGTCACCATCGAATACAACGGCGACAAGCCGGTCCGTCTCGACACCGTGGTGATCTCCACCCAGCACGCCGCGGACATCGACCTCGAGAACCTGCTGACCCCGGACATCCGCAACCAGGTCCTCGGTTCGGTGTTCGAAGAGCTGAACCTCCCGTTCCTCGACACCAGCGACGTGCGCCTGCTGGTCAACCCGACCGGCAAGTTCGTCCTCGGCGGCCCGATGGGCGACGCCGGCCTGACCGGCCGCAAGATCATCGTCGACACCTACGGCGGCATGGCCCGTCACGGCGGCGGTGCCTTCTCGGGCAAGGATCCGTCGAAGGTCGACCGCAGCGCCGCTTACGCGATGCGCTGGGTGGCCAAGAACGCGATCGCAGCCGGACTGGCCGGACGCATCGAGGTGCAGGTCGCCTACGCCATCGGCAAGGCAGCTCCGGTCGGACTGTTCGTCGAGACCTTCGGCACCGAGAACGTCGATCCGGCCAAGATCCAGTCGGCCATCAGTGAAGTGTTCGACCTGCGTCCGGGTGCGATCATCCGTGATCTCGACCTGCTGCGTCCGATCTACGCACCGACCGCTGCCTACGGTCACTTCGGCCGTACCGACATCGATCTGCCGTGGGAGCACACCGACCGCGCCGACAAGTTGCGGGCAGCGGCGGGTATCTGAGGCACTTCTCGTCCGAGCCAGGCCATCGCCCCCAAGAACGATCGTGAGTCAGCCCCGCGGCTCCCGATCGCGCGTGTTCTGCCGTTGCTGGGTCTGGCACATCTGGACCGGCCGTTCGACTACCAGGTGACGGCTGCCCAAGATGAGGAAGCCAGGCCCGGCGTTCGGGTGCGGGTGCGATTCTCCGGACGCCTGGTCGACGGCTATCTGCTCGAACGCATCGAGGCGAGTGAGCATCCGGGCCGGCTCGGATGGCTCGAACGGGTGGTATCGCCGGAGCAGGTCCTGACACCGGAACTGGCGGTATTGGCCCGCGCGGTCGCCGATCGGTACGCGGGGACGATGACCGATGTCCTGCGGCTGGCGATCCCGCCGCGCCACGCGCGGACCGAACAGGCCATCCCGGCACCACCCGGCACGCCGGTGCCGCCGACGGTGGATCTGGCGGGCTGGGAGCCCTATCGGCACGCGGACTCGTTCCTCGGTGCGCTCGCCGACGGCAAAGCCGCGCGGGCTGCCTGGCAGGCACTGCCCGGCGAGGACTGGCCGGCCCGGCTCGCCGAGCTCGCCTGCCACGCGATGATCAGCGGACGCAGCACGATCATCGTGGTGCCCGATCAGCGTGACCTGAACCGACTCGAGGCCGCGTGCACCGAGCTGATCGGTGACCGGGTGGTCTCCCTGTCGGCGGGCCTGGGTCCGTCGGCCCGGTACCGCCGCTGGCTGCGGGCACTACGCGGCCAGGCGTCTGTGGTCATCGGTACCCGCAGCGCGGCGTTCGCGCCGATCCCGAACCTGGGGTTGATCGTCGTCTGGGACGACGGCGACGACAGCCTCTGTGAACCGCGCTCGCCTTATCCGCACACCCGGGAGGTCGCGGTCCTGCGCTCGCATTCCGAGACCTGCGCGCTGATCCTGGCCGGCGCGGCCCGAACGACCGAAACCCAGGCGCTGGTGGCTGCCGGGTGGGCGCACGACCTCACCGCACCCAGGGCCGTCGTGCGCGAGCGAACTCCCCGGATCAAGGCGCTCTCCGACGAAGACAATCAGGTCGCCCGTGACCCGCTGGCCCGGTCGGCGCGCATCCCGGCGGTTGCTTTCGACGCCGCCCGGGCTGCGCTCGCGGCCGATACCCCGGTCCTGTTCAGCGTGCCCCGTCGCGGCTATCTACCGTCACTCGCGTGCGAACGTTGTCGTTCCCACGTCCGGTGCCGTCGCTGTCACGGACCGATGCAGGCCGACGGTCCCAGAGGTGCGAGCGGCGCCGGAATCGGCATGCTGAGTTGTCGCTGGTGTGGTCATCCCGAAGCCGACTTCCGGTGCGCCGAATGTGGTTTCACCAAGGTCCGGGCTCTGACAACCGGAGCCGGTCGCACGGCCGAAGAGCTGGGGAGAGCGTTTCCCGGTGTCCCGGTGATGACCTCTGGTGGGGACAAACTCGTCGAAAGCGTCGAGGCCGGGGCCCGCGTGGTCGTCTCGACGCCGGGCGCCGAGCCGGTCGCGGCCGGGGGCTACGGAGCGGTCATCCTCCTCGACACCTGGGCACAACTCGACCGCACCGAATTGCGGGCGGGTGAAGAGGCCGTCCGGCGGTGGCTGTCGGCCGGGATGTTGGTGCGCCCGCACGGTCAGGGCGGGACGATGGTGGTTGTCGCCGACGCCGGACTGACCCCGGTGCAGGCGGTGATCCGCTGGGATCCCGTCGGCTACGCACAAACCGAACTCGACGAACGGACCGAACTCGCCTTTCCACCGGCGGTGACGATGGCGTCGATCGACGGAGCCGGTCCGGCGGTGGTCGCCTTCGCCGAAACCGTGGCGCTGCCCGAGGGTGGGGAAGTGCTCGGACCCGTGGAGCTGCCCGCCGGAGTCCGTCTGCCGTCAGGTCTGGATCGGGCCGAGGTGCCCGATCCGCAACGAATACTGTTGCGCTGCAAACGTTCGGACGGACGAGCTCTCGCCGCTGCGTTGCGTGTGGCCCAGATCGGCAGAAACACCCATCACGAAACTTCGCCGATTCGCGTGCAGATGGATCCACCGACCATCGGCTGATCACAACCGGCCCACTAAGCTGTTCCTGGCCGTCTGTGATGTTCGGGCGGTCTCCGACCGGGAACTCGGGGCGGTCTACTCAACCATGGAGGTTGTACATGCGGGTGGTGTTTGCGGGCACACCTGAGCCCGCCGTCGGATCACTGCAGGCACTGCTCGATTCCGACCGCCATGAGGTTGTCGGTGTCATCAGCCGCCCCGATGCGGCGGCCGGCCGTGGCCGCAAGGTGTCGCGTTCACCCGTCGCGCAGCTCGCCGACGACAACAACATTCCGGTCATCACACCCCACCGTCTTGCTGATCCCGACGCGGTCGATCAACTCCGCGCGTGGGCGCCCGAGTGCATTCCCGTGGTCGCGTACGGCGGTCTGGTTCCGGCATCACTCCTCGACCTGCCCACGCACGGCTGGGTGAACCTGCATTTCTCGCTCCTGCCGGCCTGGCGCGGTGCCGCACCGGTCCAGGCCGCGATCGCCGCCGGTGACGAAGTGACCGGTGCCAGCACCTTCCGGATCGAGGCCGGTCTCGATACCGGCCCGGTATTCGGTGTGGTCACCGAACGGATCCGGCCCACCGACACCGCGGGCGACCTGCTCGGCCGGTTATCGGAAACCGGTGCCGGTCTGCTGGTGTCGACCATCGACGGACTCGAGGACGGTGCCCTGATCGCCGTGCCGCAGCCGACCGACGGAATCAGCACCGCGCCGAAGATCACCATCGACGACGCCCGCATCCGCTGGGACCTCCCGGCGCACCTCGTCGACCGCCACATCCGGGCGATGACACCGGCACCGGGTCCCTGGACCAACCTGGGTGACCTGCGCGTCAAGGTGGCGCAGATATCGATTGTGAAAGACGCCGAGGAACGACCTGCGGCCGGCGAGCTCCTCGTCACCAAGAAAGCACTCATGGTCGGAACCCAAACCGATCCCATCCGCCTCGATGTGGTGCAACCACAGGGCAAAAAGGCCATGGCCGGTGCTGATTGGGCACGCGGCGCCAGGTTGACCAACGGACAGGCACTGTCATGAACCAGCCCACCGGGAACGAATCTGGATCACGCGAGTCCACACCGATCGACCCGGCGCGCATCGCCGCGGCCGACGTGCTGGCCGCCGTCCGCGAACGCGACGCCTACGCCAACCTGATCTTGCCGAAGATGTTGCGGGACAGAAAGATCACCGGCCGTGATGCGGCGCTGGCCACCGAGCTGACCTACGGCACGAGCCGGGCTGCGGGCACACTGGACCAGATCATCGCCCACGTCGCCAAACGTCCGGTCGCCGACATCGACGGTCCGGTCCTCGACGTTCTCCGACTCGGCGCCTACCAACTTCTGCGGACCCGGATCGGAGCCCACGCGGCAGTGTCGACGTCGGTGGACCTGGTGCGCTCGCGCGTCGGACACGGTCCGGTCGGCTTCGTCAACGCGATCCTGCGCAAGATCTCCCAGCGCGACGAAGAACTGTGGGTGCAGGAGTTGGCGCCGGCGATCACCGAGGACCTGATCGGGCACCTGGCCTTCCAGTACGCCCACCCGAAGTGGATCGCCGAGGTGTTCAACGATGCCCTCGGTGGTTCGGCCGGTGCGTTGCAGGCGGCGCTGGCCGCGGACGACGAACGGCCGCTGACACATCTGGTGGCCCGTCCCGGACTGCTGACCGCAGAAGAGCTCGCACTGATCACCGGCGGCGAGGTCGGCCGCTACTCGCCGTACTGTGTCTACCTCGACGGTGGCGATCCCGGTGACCTCGATCCGATCCGGGAAGGCATCGCGGGCGTTCAGGACGAAGGCAGCCAGCTGGTGGCCCGGGCGTTGGCGCAGGCGCCGCTGGTCGGCGACGACAACGGCCGCTGGCTCGACCTCTGCGCCGGACCGGGCGGCAAGGCGGCATTGCTCGGTGCGCTGGCCGAGATCGACGGAACCCGCGTCGACGCCATCGAAAAAGCGCCGCACAGAGCGGAATTGATCCGCAAGGCAACGCGCGACCTGCCCGTCGACGTCAAGGTCGCCGACGGCCGCGATCCGGGTCTGGAGCCCGGATACGACCGGATTCTGGTCGACGCACCCTGTTCCGGTTTGGGTGCGCTGCGCCGGCGTCCTGAGGCCCGCTGGCGACGCAGCCCCGAAGATGTCACCGAACTCGTTGTGCTGCAACAACAATTGCTGGAATCCGCGGTGAACCTGTTGCGTCCCGGCGGCGTGGTCGTCTACGCGACCTGTTCACCCCATCCCGCCGAGACGTCGCAGGTTGTCGATCGGGCGGTCGGCGAACTGCCCGTCACCGCGATCGACGCCAGGGAACTGGTGCCGATCGAGGGTGTGGGACCGGGACCATACGTCCAGTTGTGGCCGCATCTCTACGGCACCGATGCGATGTTCCTCGCCGCCCTCCGTAAGGACTGACGCCAAACGCTCCGGTTCTGCGACGACGCTCCGCTTGCAACAGGAGCGTCGTCGCAGAACCGGAGCGTTTGGTGGGCGTCGTGTGGTGCCCCACTAGGATTGACGCTCATGCAGACTCCACCGATGATCGCGCCGTCCATCTTGTCCGCCGATTTCGCAAAGCTCGGTTCCGAGGCCGATGCGGTGAAGGGTGCGGACTGGCTGCATGTCGATGTGATGGACGGACACTTCGTCCCCAACCTCACCCTGGGACTGCCGGTGGTGCAGAGCCTGCTGAAGGCCACCGACATCCCGATCGACTGTCACCTCATGATCGAGGATCCGGCGCGCTGGGCTCCGGGATACGCCGAGGCCGGTGCGCACAATGTCACCTTCCACGCCGAGGCCACCGATGACCCGATCGCGGTCGCCAAGGACATTCACGCGGCGGGCGCCAAGGCTGGCCTGAGCATCAAACCCGGCACCGACCTCGACCCCTATCTCGAGATTCTCAAGAGCTTCGACACGCTGTTGGTGATGAGTGTCGAGCCGGGATTCGGCGGGCAGTCGTTCATCGCCGGGGTGCTCGACAAGGTGCGTCGCGTGCGTTCGCTGGTCGACTCCGGAGAACTGCGCATCCTGGTGGAGATCGACGGCGGGATCAACGCCGACACCATCGAACAGGCGGCCGAGGCCGGCGTGGACTGCTTTGTCGCCGGCTCTGCGGTCTACGGCGCCGCCGATCCCGCCGAGGCCGTGAAATCGCTCCGCGCCCAAGCGCTTTCGGGGCGCGCGCTGTAATGACCGGGCTGATCGCGGAGGCGATGGGCCGGGCGATCACGGAGTCGTACGGCGGCCGCGGCCCGAGCACCCCCAATCCGCCGGTCGGCGCGGTGATCCTCGACACCTCCGGGGCCGTTGCCGGTGTCGGACATACCCAGCCGCCGGGCGGTGCGCACGCCGAGGTGGTCGCGCTCGAACAAGCCGGACTGCGGGCCGCGGGCGGAACCGCGGTGGTCACGCTCGAACCCTGCAATCACACCGGGCGCACCGGTCCGTGTACCGAGGCATTGATCGCGGCGGGTGTGCGTGCGGTGGTGTACGCGGTGGCGGACCCGAATCCGTTGGCGATGGGTGGTCATGCCCGGCTCGAGGAGGCCGGTATCTCGGTCCAGGCCGGTGTCGGCGTCGACGAGGTGCGTGACGGACCGTTGCGGGAGTGGCTGTTCCGGCAAGAGCGCGGGCGACCGTTGGTGACCGCGAAGTTCGCGGCGTCCATCGACGGCCGGATCGCCGCACCCGATGGGACCAGTCAGTGGATCACGGGCAGTGCGGCGCGCGAGCGGGTACACGACGAGCGGGCGCAGATCGACGCCATCGTGGTCGGTACCGGAACCGTGCTCGCCGACAATCCGTCCCTGACGGCCCGGTACCCCGACGGTTCGCTGCGCGAGCATCAGCCGTTGCGGGTGATCGTCGGACGCCGTGAGATCCCGTCAGACGCGAAGATCTTCGATTCGAGCGCGCGCACACTGCAGATCATCGAACACGACCCGGCGCGGGTGATCGAGGAGCTCGGCGGATTGACGAACGTCCAGATCGAGGGCGGCGCGAAACTGCTGGGGGCGTTCTTCGCCGCCGGGCTCGTCGATCGCGTCCAGGCGTATCTGGCGCCGCTGGTGATCGGTGGGGGAGCCTCGGCGGTGGTCGACGGTTCGGTCCTGACATTGTCGCAGGCCCGGCGGTTCACCACGGACAGCGTGGAAACTCTCGGCGACGACGTTCTGCTCACGCTGACCGCAACCCCCTGACCGGCGGTTTCCCGTTGTCCGCCCTGATCAGGGCATATACCGGGTGTGATAGTTTCTATGTTGGAAGTTCTCGGGGCGGGGTGTAATTCCCCACCGGCGGTAATGGTGAATGGACATAGTTCGGACACCGAGCCCGCGAGCGCCCTCACCCTGGTGAGGGGTCCAGCAGATTCCGGTGAGATCCCGGAGCCGACGGTCACAGTCCGGAAGTGAGAGAACTCGACCTGGCAGGTCTTTCGCGACCCGCCATGTGCCGCCCTGAGATCGCACACGCGATTTGAAGGAGTAGGCGATGTTCACGGGAATCGTCGAGGAACGCGGCAGCATTGTGACGCGTGAAGACTTGACCGATGCGGCACGATTCACCGTCCGAGGTCCGCTGGTCAGCAGCGATGCCGGACACGGCGACTCGATTGCGGTCAACGGCGTCTGTCTCACAGTGGTCGACCTCACGGGCGATGGCGCCTTCACTGTGGACGTGATGGGTGAGACCTTGCGTCGCAGTTCACTGGCCGACCTCGGCCCGGGCAGCCCGGTCAACCTGGAGCGGGCGATGCTCGCGGGCGGCCGATTCGGCGGCCACATCGTTCAGGGGCATGTCGACGGTATCGGAACCGTGCAATCGGTCACACCCGGGGAGAATTGGACCGTCGTGCGGATCGGGACCACCGGTTCCATCGCGCGCTACATCGTCGAAAAGGGCTCCATCACCGTCGACGGTGTTTCCCTCACCGTTTCGTCCATCGGCCCGGACTGGTTTGAGATTTCGCTCATCCCAACCACTCTCGCGTTGACGACCTTGGGCGAGGCGGCCGCGGGCGTGGTCGTTAACCTGGAAGTAGACGTGATAGCCAAATACGTCGAACGGCTATCCGCGATCGGAGTGGAGTAATGAGCAACCATCTGGGCACCGCTTCAGGGCTGCAACAGGGTACGAAGTTCGACACGATCGAACGTGCAATCGCCGATATAGCCGCGGGTAAGGCTGTTGTTGTTGTCGATGACGAGGATCGCGAGAACGAAGGCGACCTGATCTTCGCCGCCGAGAAGGCCACGCCGGAACTGGTGGCGTTCATGGTCCGGTACACCTCGGGCTACCTGTGCGTACCGCTCGACGGCGACGACTGCGACCGGCTCGGACTGCCGCCGATGTACTCGGTGAACCAGGACAAGCACGGCACCGCGTACACCGTCACCGTTGATGCCCGCGAGGGGATCGGCACCGGTATCAGTGCCTCGGACCGGGCGGCGACCATGCGTTTGCTCGCCGACCGGACCACCACGGCCAACGACTTCACGCGTCCCGGCCATGTGGTGCCGCTGCGCGCCAAAGAGGGTGGCGTACTTCGCCGTCCCGGCCACACCGAGGCCGCCGTGGACCTGGCCCGGATGGCCGATCTGGCTCCGGCCGGCGTGATCTGCGAGATCGTCAGCCAGAAGGACGAGGGCGCGATGGCGCAGACCCCCGAACTCCGGGTCTTCGCCGACGAACACGGCCTGGCACTGATCTCGATCGCCGATCTGATCGCCTGGCGTCGTCGCCACGAAAAGCATGTGGTCCGCGTTGCCGACGCGCGGATTCCCACGCGGCACGGCGCTTTCCGGGCGGTCGGCTACACCAGCATCTACGACGAGGTCGAGCATGTGGCCCTGGTCCTGGGCGACGTGGCCGGAACCGACGGTGAAGGTCACGACGTCCTGGTGCGCGTGCACTCGGAATGTCTGACCGGTGACGTCTTCGGTTCGCTGCGGTGTGATTGTGGTCCGCAACTCGACGCCGCGATGGAGATGGTCGCGGCCGAAGGGCGCGGAATCGTGCTCTATATGCGCGGGCACGAAGGCCGGGGTATCGGACTGCTGCACAAGTTGCAGGCGTACCAGTTGCAGGACGCCGGATCCGACACCGTCGACGCGAATCTCGAGCTGGGTCTGCCCGCCGATTCCCGCGACTACGGTCTGGGTGCTCAGATCCTCGTCGATCTCGGTGTCTCGTCGATGCGGCTGCTGACCAACAATCCGGCCAAGCGGGTTGGACTGGACGGCTATGGCCTGCACATCACCGAGCGGGTGGCGATGCCGGTCCGGCCCAATGCGGAGAATCTGCGGTACCTGCGCACCAAGCGCGACCGGATGGGACACGACCTCGTCGGGCTCGACGATCACCATCACGGCAATGAATTGGACCATGACACTGAACTGAGCGGAGGCAACCCAGCATGAGCGGTGCCGGAGAACCAACTCTGAATCTCGGCGATGCCAGTCGCCTGCAACTGGCGATCGTTGCCTCGCAATGGCATACGACGATCTGCGAATCGTTGCTCAGCGGTGCCACCAAGGCGGCGGCTGAGGTCGGGATCACCGATCCGACGATCGTGCGGGTGGCCGGTGCCATCGAGCTCCCGGTGATCGTGCAGGCATTGGCCCGCAATCACGATGCCGTGGTCGCGCTCGGTGTGGTCGTTCGCGGTGACACCCCGCACTTCGAGTACGTCTGTGATGCGGTCACCAGCGGTCTGACGCGGGTGTCGCTCGACGAGTCGACCCCGGTCGGCAATGGCGTCCTGACCACCAACGACGAGCAGCAGGCACTGGACCGCGCGGGTCTGCCGGATTCGAAGGAAGACAAGGGTGCTCAGGCCACCAACGCGGCGATCGCCTCGGCCCTGACACTGCGCGCCCTGTCGCGCGGTGAGCACCACGCCGGGGTCTGATGAGTCCGCAGGAGAAGTCGAATACCGGCAAGAATGCGGTGACCGACGAACCCCGCTGGCTGATGGTCTATCGGCCGCGTAAGTCGCCGCGCTACGCGATGATCGCCGCTGCGGTGGTGATCCTCGCGCACATTGTCATCGCGCTGCTGCTCAAGGTCGGCGACACCGGTGTGGATTTCCAGGTCGCCGATCAGATCGCGATGGTCGGTCTCGGCGTGATCATCGGTGGCACGTTCATGCTGATCGCGCGAACCCGGATCCGCATCGGAGCCGAAGGTGTCGCCGTCCGAAATCTGTTCAACGAACGGATTTTTGACTGGTCGATCATCATGGGCATCCGGTACCCGCGCAGCGGGAGCTGGGCCCGTCTGGAACTGCCCGAGGACGAGCACGTGCCGATCCTGGCGATTCAGGCCAACGACGGTGAACGTGCGGTCGCTGCCATGGCGCAGGTCCGGACTCTGCACGACCGATTCGGCGCGCACGGCTGACGCTCTGATTCACTGAGTGTCGCTGTGGGGTACTAGCCTGGATTTGTGGCTGACCCGACGACGTACCGACCGGCCCCGGGGAGTATCCCCACCGCCCCCGGCGTCTACAAGTTCCGGGACGCGCATCAGCGAGTGATCTACGTGGGCAAGGCAAAGAGCCTGCGATCACGTTTGACGTCGTACTTCGCCGACCTGACCTCACTCCACCCGCGGACCCGCCAGATGGTGACCACCGCGGCCTCCGTCGAATGGACGGTGGTCGCCACCGAGGTCGAGGCGCTGCAGCTCGAATACAACTGGATCAAGGAGTTCGATCCGCGGTTCAACGTCCGCTACCGCGACGACAAGAGCTATCCGATGCTGGCCGTCACGCTGTCCGAGGAGTATCCGAGGCTGTTCGTCTATCGCGGACCGCGGCGCAAGGGCG
The DNA here is from genome assembly GCA_003202005.1 of Williamsia faeni. GTDB lineage: Bacteria > Actinomycetota > Actinomycetes > Mycobacteriales > Mycobacteriaceae > Williamsia > Williamsia faeni. Next base: position 426,292 of record QJJF01000002.1, read on the forward strand.
TTCGCTATTTCGGACCGTACTCACATGCCTGGGCGATCCGCGAAACGCTCGACCTGCTGACCCGGGTCTTTCCGGCGCGTACCTGTTCGTCTGGTGTCTTCAAACGGCACCGCCAGATCGACCGGCCCTGCCTGCTCGGCTACATCGACAAATGCGCGGCGCCGTGTATCAATCGGGTCAGCGCCGCCGAACATCGCGTCATCGTGGAGGACTTCTGCGACTTCCTCGCCGGTCGCACCGACCGGATGATCAGCACCCTGCACGCCCAGATGGAGCGGGCGTCGGCGGATCTCGATTTCGAGCGGGCCGCGCGTCTGCGCGACGACGTCGCCGCCCTGCGGCGCGCGCTCGAACGTCAGTCGGTGGTCCTCGGAGACGGCACCGACGCCGATCTTGTTGCGATGGAAGGTGATCAGCTCGAGGTCTCCGTCCAGGTGTTCCATGTCCGTGGCGGGCGGGTTCGCGGGCAGCGTGGCTGGATCGTCGAGAAGGCCGGCGACGACGACCTCGCCGACCAGGTCGGGCAATTCCTCACCCAGTTCTACGGAGAGCAGGTCGATCAGGCCGAGTCGGTGTCGGTCGACGACGGTCACGCCAAGGCCGATCCGGTGCCCAGGGAGGTTCTCGTCCCGGCACTTCCACCCGATGTGGACGAGGTCCGCGACTGGTTGTCCGGGCTGCGTGGAAGCAATGTCGACCTCCGGATCCCACAGCGCGGCGACAAGAAGGCACTGATGGAAACCGTGCACCGCAATGCCGCCGACGCGCTGGCTCAACACAAACTCAAGCGGGCCGGAGATCTGACCACACGCTCTGCGGCGCTCACGGAGATCCAGGACACCCTCGGCCTCGACTCGGCTCCGCTGCGCATCGAATGCATCGACATCTCGCACGTGCAGGGCACCGATGTGGTGGCTTCACTGGTGGTGTTCGAAGACGGTCTGCCGCGCAAGTCCGACTACCGCCACTACTCGATCAAAGAGGCTGCCGGAGAAGGGCATTCCGACGACGTGGCATCCATCGCCGAGGTCACCCGGCGCCGGTTTCTGCGGCATCGGATCGATGTTGCCGACGGGCAGGTGAAACCAGACGGCGGGGGAGAAGTCGTCGGTGGGGCAGAAGGTGGCGACGGGGGCGACGTCGCCCCCGAGGCCGCGATCGATCCGAAAACCGGCCGGCCACGGCGATTCGCGTACCCGCCCAACCTGTTCGTGGTCGACGGCGGTGCGCCCCAGGTACACGCCGCCGCAGCCGTGCTCGACGAACTGAACATCAGCGATGTGGCCGTGGTCGGTCTGGCCAAACGCCTCGAGGAGGTGTGGGTGCCCGGCGATGATGATCCGGTGATCTTCCCACGCACCAGCGAGGCCCTGTTCCTGCTTCAGCGGGTCCGGGACGAGGCCCACCGCTTCGCCATCACCTTCCACCGCAGCAAGCGCAGCAAACGGATGACGGCGTCGGCGCTCGACGGCGTCCCCGGGTTGGGTAGCACTCGCCGCGCCGCGCTCGTCTCGCATTTCGGGTCGGTGGCCAACCTGCGCAAGGCCACCGTCGAGCAGATCGCAGAGGTGCCGGGTATCGGCCAGATGACCGCACGGGCGGTACAGGCAGCGCTTGTCGAACATAATCAGACCAGTGAGCAGACAGGACCCACACCGTGAGTGAAGTCGAGAGCGCGGCAACGCCGCCGCCCACACAGACCCCCGACGTGCTGCTGGTCACCGGTCTGTCCGGTGCCGGGAGCAGCACCGTGGCCAACGTCCTCGAGGATGCCGGCTGGTACGTCGCCGACAACGTGCCGCACACGTTGATCGGTTCGATGGTCGAACTGGCCCGGGGCGCCGATTCGGCGATCTCCCGGCTGGCAATCGTGATGCGGATCCAGGACGACTCCTACGCGTCGGCGCTGGAAACCCTGCGCACCGACCTCGACCGGGTCGGAATCGACCCGCGGGTGGTGTTCATCGAGGCGTCCGACCAGGTCCTGGTCCAGCGCTTCGAGCAGGTTCGCAGACGGCATCCCTTGCAGGGCAACGGCACTCTCATCTCCGCGATCGTGACCGAACGCGCGATGCTGGCCGGCGTCAAGGAGCGAGCCGATCTCGTGGTCGACACCTCGGGCCTGTCGGTGCAGCGACTCCGGGTGATCATCGAGGGCGCATACGCAGAGGCCTCTGTCGCCGACGTGAGCGTCGTGGTCGAATCGTTCGGGTTCAAATACGGCCTGCCGATCGACGCCGACATGGTCGCCGACGTTCGCTTCCTCCCCAACCCGTACTGGGTCCCCGAACTCAAGGATCACAACGGCCTGGAACAACCGGTCCGCGACTACGTCCTCGGCCAGGACGGGGCACCGGAGTTCCTCGAGAAATACGAACAGATCCTGCGGCTTGTCGGCGACGGATACCGGCGCGAGGGCAAGCGCTACATGACCGTTGCCATCGGATGCACCGGCGGCAAACATCGCAGTGTCGCGATGACCGAAGCCCTCGCCGCGGCGTTGTCCAAGGCGACCGATGCCGAGGGTTCCTTCTCGGTCCGGGTGGCCCACCGCGATCTGGGACGCGAATGAAGATCGTTGCTCTCGGGGGAGGGCACGGACTGTATGCGACCCTGACCGCGATGCGTCTGCTGAGCGACGACGTGACCGCCGTCGTCACCGTCGCCGACGACGGTGGTTCATCGGGCCGGCTGCGATCCGAACTGGGCATCCTGCCTCCCGGAGATCTCCGGATGGCGATCGCAGCTCTGCTCTCGGCCACCGAACCGCCGAGCGAGTCCACCGACATCGGCCCGGGCGTGCGCGGACCCCAGGAATGGGCGTCGTTGCTACAGCACCGTTTTGGTGGGCGCGGCGCGCTGGCCGGACATCCGGTCGGCAATCTGTTCCTGGCCGGGCTCACCGAGGCGACAGGTGATGCGGTCGTCGCGCTCGAGATGATGACCACCTTGTTCGGGGTCCGTGGCCGGGTCCTGCCGATGTCGACCACCGCACTCGAGATCGAGGCAGACGTCTCGGGACTCGAGGACGATCCCCGCATCAGCCGGCCGATCCGTGGTCAGGTGGCGGTTGCCACCACTCCGGGCAAAGTGCGCCGGGTGCGCCTGTCGCCGAACCCGCCGCCGGCCTGTCCGGATGCGCTCGAGGCGATCGAGAGTGCCGATCTGGTGGTGCTCGGGCCCGGCTCCTGGTTTTCGAGTGTCATCCCGCACGTGCTCGTGCCCGATCAGCTCGCGGCCCTCAAACGGACATCGGCGAAGAAGATGCTGATCGTCAATCTGGCTCCGGAGCCGGGCGAGACAACCGGGTTCTCGGTGGAGCGGCACCTGCACGTTTTGCTGGCTCACGCCGACGATTTCCGCGTCGATCACGTGATCGTCGATTCCGGTTCCGTGCCGGTCGGATCGGAGCGCGAACACGTTGAGCGTGCGGCCGCGCAGTTCGGGGCTACGCTTCACGATGGCGAACTGGCAGTTGCCGGCACCCATACCCACGACCCGGCCAGGGTTGCGGCTCTCATAGGTGGCCTGTGCGATAGTGAATCGACAGGCTACCGATCGAGAGTCGAAACGACATCCACAGAGGGAGAACGCGTCCGGTGGCGATGACATCCGCGGTCAAAGACGAACTGAGTCGGCTGGCGGTGACGCAGGTGAGTTCGCGAAAGGCAGAGGTTTCGGCGCTGTTGCGTTTCGCGGGCGGGCTGCACATAGTGGCCGGCCGGGTGGTTGTGGAGGCCGAGGTCGACCTGGGGAACGTCGCGCGCCGACTGCGCCGCGAGATCTTCGAACTCTACGGATACAACTCCGAGGTACACGTCCTCAGCGCCGGCGGTATCCGTAAGAGCGCGCGCTACATCGTCCGTGTCACGAAGGACGGCGAGGCCCTGGCCCGTCAGACCGGTCTGCTCGACATGCGCGGTCGCCCGGTGCGTGGTCTGCCCGCACAGGTCGTCGGCGGCAGTGTCGGAGACGCCGAGGCCGCCTGGCGGGGAGCTTTCCTGGCCCACGGCTCACTGACCGAACCCGGCCGCTCGTCGGCCCTCGAGGTCAGCTGTCCCGGTCCGGAAGCGGCGTTGGCGCTGGTAGGTGCCGCCCGCCGGCTCGGAGTGACCGCAAAGGCCCGGGAGGTCCGCGGCGCCGACCGGGTTGTCATCCGCGACGGTGAGGCCATCGGTGCGCTCCTGACGCGGATGGGTGCCCAGGACACCAGACTCACCTGGGAAGAGCGCCGGATGCGGCGTGAGGTCCGGGCGACTGCCAACCGTTTGGCGAACTTCGACGACGCGAACCTGCGCCGGTCCGCCCGCGCTGCAGTGGCTGCGGCCGCCAGAGTCGAGCGGGCCCTGGAGATCCTCGGTGATCAGGTTCCCGACCACCTCATCTCGGCTGGTCAGCTGCGCATCACGCACCGACAGGCGTCCCTCGAGGAACTCGGTCAGCTGGCCGATCCGCCGATGACCAAAGACGCTGTGGCAGGACGTATTCGGCGTCTGCTGTCGATGGCGGACAAGAAGGCGCGGACCGAGGGCATTCCGGACACCGAGTCGGCGGTCACCGCCGACCTCCTCGACGACGAATAGCGCGCCGAACCGCCGGCCATCGGGGGTTTGGCCGGGCCTGCGACCGTTGGGGTGCGTCGCCGCAGGCCGGACCGGACGTGCCGAGTGGTCGGTCGCCGACTAGGCTGAGCACTGCCGCAGAGGCCGGGGCCACACGATGGCCCAGCACAACGCAAAGCTAAGGAGCTCATAGTGACCGTTCGGGTAGGCGTCAACGGATTCGGCCGGATCGGCCGTAACTTCTTCCGCGCAATCGAGGCGCAGAAGGCGCTGGGCACCACCGACGTCGAGATCGTTGCTGTCAACGACCTCACGGACAACGCGAGCCTGGCGCACCTCCTCAAGTACGACTCCATCCTCGGTCGCCTGCCGCAGGATGTCTCGCTCGAGGGCGACGACATCATCGTGGTCGGTGACAAGAAGATCAAGGCGCTCGCGCATCGCGGACCGCTGGGCGAATTGCCGTGGGGCGACCTCGGTGTCGACGTGGTCGTTGAATCGACCGGTATCTTCACCGACGCCGCGAAGGCCAAGGGGCACCTCGAGGCCGGTGCCAAGAAGGTCATCATCTCCGCACCCGCCAAGGGCGAAGACATCACGATCGTGATGGGTGTCAACGACGACAAGTACGACGGCAGCCAGAACATCATCTCGAACGCCTCGTGCACCACCAACTGCCTCGGACCGATCGCCAAGGTTCTCGATGACGAGTTCGGCATCGTCAAGGGCCTGATGACCACGATCCACGCGTACACCCAGGATCAGAACCTGCAGGACGGCCCGCACAGCGACCTGCGTCGCGCCCGCGCCGCCGCCCTCAATGTCGTCCCGACCGGCACCGGTGCCGCCAAGGCGATCGGACTGGTTCTCCCGCAGCTGCTGGGCAAGCTGGACGGCTACGCACTGCGCGTGCCGATCCCGACGGGCTCGGTCACCGACCTCACCGCACACCTGAAGAAGTCGGTGACGGTCGAAGAGATCAACGCCGCGATGAAGGCCGCTGCCGAGGGACCGCTCAAGGGCATCCTGCTGTACACCGAGGCACCGATCGTGTCCTCCGACATCGTCACCGATCCGCACTCGTCGATCTTCGACGCCGGACTCACCAAGGTGATCGACGACCAGGTCAAGATCGTGTCCTGGTACGACAACGAGTGGGGCTACTCGAACCGCCTGGTCGACCTCATCGGCCTGGTTGCCAAGTCTCTCTAAAGAGCTTTCGCCCTTTGGATTTCGGCAAATACCGCCTGTACCCCGTATCCCGCCTGTACCCGTATCACTGAGCGCCCGGAGACAACGCATCTGATGACCACCTCGGTACCCACCCTCGCCGACCTGCTCGAGACCGGAGTGGAAGGCCGGACCGTATTGGTCCGTTCCGACCTCAACGTTCCACTCGACAATGGCAAAATCACCGATCCAGGTCGCATCCTGGCATCGGTGCCCACCATCAAGTCCCTGTCCGACGCGGGTGCAAAGGTCATCGTGACCGCGCATCTCGGTCGCCCGAAAGGCGCACCGGATCCGGCGTTTTCGCTGGCCCCGGTCGCCGAGCGGCTCGGCGCCGAGCTCGGACGCAACGTCCAGCTCGCCACCGATGTCGTCGGTGGTGATGCCCTCGCACGGTCGGAGGGCCTGACCGACGGAGACGTGCTGCTGGTGGAGAACGTGCGGTTCGATCCGCGCGAAACCTCCAAGGATGCCGCCGAGCGCGAGAAGCTCGCCAAGGCGTTGGTGGAATTGACCGGCGATGAGGGTGCGTTCGTCTCGGACGGCTTCGGTGTGGTCCATCGCGAGCAGGCATCGGTGTACGACGTGGCAAAGCTGTTGCCGCACTACGCCGGTGGCCTGGTCGCGGCCGAGGTCGAGGTCCTGGCCAAGCTGACCACCGACACCGCCCGCCCGTACGCGGTGGTGCTCGGTGGTTCGAAGGTCTCCGACAAGCTCGGTGTCATCGAGGCGTTGGCCCCCAAGGTCGACACCCTGGTGATCGGTGGCGGTATGGCGTTCACGTTCCTGGCGGCCCGCGGGCTGCCGGTCGGCGGATCGCTGTTGCAAGAAGATCAAATCGACGTCTGCAAGTCGCTCCTCGAACGCTTCGGCGACGTCATCCACCTGCCGGTCGACGTGGTCGTCGCCGACAAGTTCGCGGCTGATGCCGAGGCCAAAGTCGTGTCGGCAGAAGAGATCCCGGACGGCTGGATGGGTCTGGACATCGGCCCGGAGTCGGTCAAGCGGTTCGCCGCGGTACTCGGCGAGGCCAAGACCGTGTTCTGGAACGGCCCGGCGGGTGTGTTCGAGTTCGAGAAGTTCGCAGCCGGTACCAAGGGTCTGGCCGAGGCGATCATCGGTGCCACCAGGGGCGGGGCGTTCTCCGTCGTCGGCGGCGGCGACAGTGCGGCCGCGGTTCGGTTGCTCGGCCTCCCGGAAGACGGCTTCTCCCACATCTCCACCGGTGGCGGGGCTTCGCTCGAGTACCTCGAGGGCAAAGAACTGCCCGGCCTGACCGTATTGGAGAGCTGAGATGGCATCGCGTAAACCGCTGATCGCGGGCAACTGGAAGATGAATCTGAATCACCTCGAGGCAATCGCCCTGGTTCAGAAGATCTCCTTCGCCCTGCCGTCGAAGTACTTCGACAAGGTCGACGTGACGGTGATCCCGCCGTTCACCGACATCCGTAGCGTGCAGACCGTGGTGGACGGCGACAAGTTGCTGCTCACCTACGGCGCGCAGGACCTGTCGGCGCACGATTCCGGGGCGTACACCGGTGAGATCAGCGGGTCGTTCCTGGCCAAGCTCGGTTGCACCTTTGTGGTCGTCGGACACTCGGAGCGTCGCACCCTGCACGGTGAGACGGACTCCGTGGTGCTGGCGAAGACCAAAGCCGCGCTCAAGTACAAGCTGACCCCGATCGTGTGCCTGGGGGAGGGCTTGGAGATCCGTGAGGCCGGCGACCACGTCGACTACAACATCGAGCAGCTCAAGGGCTCGCTCGCCGGTCTCAGCGCTGCTGAGATCTCCAGGGTCGTGATCGCCTACGAACCGGTCTGGGCCATCGGGACCGGACGTGTCGCCAGCGCCGCCGACGCCCAGGAAGTATGTGCCGCGCTGCGTGCCACGCTGGCCGAACTGGCCGATGCGAAGGTCGCCGACTCGGTCCGCATCCTGTACGGCGGTTCGGTGAACGCGAAGAACGTGGGAGAAATCGTCGGTCAGACCGACGTCGATGGTGCACTGGTCGGCGGTGCGTCGCTCAAGTCCGACGAGTTCGCCACCCTGTCGGCCATCGCCGCCGGTGGTCCTCTGCCCTGACCTGTGAAAGTGGGGCGTTTTGGCGAGCCGGCATCACGGGTCGAGCTCCGGCTTCGTCTCCGCCGCAGGTCACGTTCGCCAAAACGCCCCATTTCCGGGTTATCCGGTGTGGCCGGGTACAGTCGTAGATCGGCCGCTCGAACTTCAGATCTGATAGGAATCAACACGTGAAGCTTGCCCTCGACATTGGACTTGTGATCACCAGCGTTCTGATGATCGTTCTGGTCTTGCTCCACCGCGGTAAAGGTGGCGGCTTGTCGTCATTGTTCGGTGGCGGCGTTCAGTCGAGCCTGTCGGGTTCGTCTGTTGTCGAGCGCAACCTCGACCGGTTGACCGTTTTTGTCGGAATCATCTGGACGGTTTTCATCTTCGGCATCGGGCTGGATATCAAACTCTCGTAAATCCTCGGCGTCGTACCGGTTGTTGCCATGCACAACCAGTGGTGATCCGGAGATACTGGACGGGTGACTGAAAAGCGCCCCGCCGTGCCCCGTCCGGAACCAGGTAGTACAGATCGGCAACTGACCGAACCGTTGCGCGAAGACATCCGCCTCCTCGGTGGAATCCTCGGCCAGATCGTTCGTAAACACGCCGGTGAAGCAACATTCGACCTCGTCGAGAAGGCCCGTGTCGAGTCTTTCCGGGTACGACGCTCCGAGATCGATCGCACCGAACTCGAAGAGCTGTTCCGGGACATCGATGTCGCCGAAGCCATCTCGGTCATTCGCGCATTCAGCCACTTCGCGCTGCTGGCCAACCTCGCCGAGGACATCCACCGCGAGCGGCGGCGGGCCATCCATGTGCGCGCCGGTGACGCGCCGCAGGATTCGTCCCTGGCTGCGACGTACCTCAAGCTCGATTCCGCCGGCCTGACCGACGAGCAGGTCGGTAAGGCCCTCGCAGACGCCACCGTGGTCCCGGTCATCACCGCGCACCCCACCGAGACCCGTCGCCGAACCGTCTTCGAGGTCCAGCACCGGATCACCGAGCTGATGCGCTTTGCCGGAAGAACCGAGTTGACACCCGACGAGCGCAACGATGTGCATACCGCGCTGAAACGGCAGATCCTGACCCTGTGGGAAACCGCCTTGATCCGCTTGGAGCGGTTGCAGATCCAGGACGAGATCGAAGTGGGCCTGCGGTATTACGACGCCGGGTTCTTCGAGGTCATCCCACGCATCAATGCCGAACTGCGCGCCTGGCTACAGGAGCAGTACCCGGATGCCGGGATCGCCGACGACCCGATGCTGCGGATGGGTTCATGGATCGGCGGTGATCGCGACGGCAATCCATTTGTCACCGGCGAGATCGTCGGTATGGCCACCCGCCGCGCCGCAGAAACCGCTGTATCCCATCATCTTTCAGAACTGACCCTGCTGGCCCAAGAGCTCAGTCTCTCGTCGCGGCTCACGGTGGTCAGCGATGCGGTGCTCGCACTCGGGGGTGTGGAGCGGGGTAGCACCGAGGCAGATGAGCCGTACCGCAAGGCATTACGCGTCATTCGCGCCCGGTTGTCGGCGACTGCGGCGCGACTGTTCGACGACCGGTTCGTCGCGGTGAACGACGGTGGTTTTCCGGCCGACGGCGCGGACAGCTACGCCGATGCTGCGGAGTTGCTCGCCGATCTCGATCTGATCGATGCGTCCCTGCGGGCGAACAGCGACGACGAACTGGCCGACGACCGTCTCCTGACGCTCCGTGAATCGGTGCGGGCCTTCGGGTTCCACCTCTCGGGTCTCGACATGCGCCAGAACTCCGACACTCACGAGGAAGTGGTCGCGGAACTGCTGGCGTGGGCCGGTGTGCACCCGGACTACCTGTCGCTCGACGAGGCGGAGCGAGTGGAGATCCTCACCGCGGAGCTGAGCAGCCGCAGGCCGTTGACCGGTCCGGCGGCCGAGCTCTCGGACCTGGCGATCAAGGAACTCGACATCGTCCGGGCCGCTGCTGCCGCTGTCGCCGCGTATGGCCCGGAAGCGGTCCCGAACTACATCATCAGCATGTGCACGTCGGTGAGCGACCTCTTCGAGGCGCTCGTGCTGCTGAAGGAGTCCGGGCTGTTCGATCCCGGCTCGCCGACCACCCCGCCGCATTCGTCGGTCCGAGTGGTGCCGCTCTTCGAAACCATCGAGGATCTGCAGCAGGGGGCGCAGACCATCCTCGCGGCCCTCGAGATCCCGCTGTTCCGGGCGCTGGTCGACCAGCAGGACGGCATGCAGGAGATCATGCTGGGTTACTCCGACTCGAACAAGGACGGCGGCTATCTGGCCGCCAACTGGGCGCTCTACCGGGCCGAGCTGGACCTCGTCGAAGCCGGAGAGAAGGCCGGTATCCGGTTGCGGCTCTTCCATGGTCGCGGCGGCACCGTCGGTCGTGGTGGTGGTCCGAGCTATGACGCCATCCTGGCGCAGCCACCGGGTGCGGTCCAGGGATCACTGCGGATCACCGAGCAGGGCGAGGTGATCGCGGCCAAGTATGCCGAGCCGGTGATCGCGCGTCGCAATCTGGAGACCCTGCTGTCGGCCACCATCGAGTCGTCGCTGCTCGACACCGAAGGCCTGGGCGCAGAAGCCGAGTCGGCGTACGCGATTCTCGACGAGCTCGCCGCACTGGCCCGCAAGGCCTATAGCGAACTGGTCCATGAAACGCCCGGGTTTGTTGAATATTTCGTGAATTCGACACCGCTGTCAGAGATCGGTTCCCTGAACATCGGAAGTCGGCCGGCTTCCCGTAAACAGACCGAGAAGATCTCCGATCTGCGTGCCATCCCATGGGTTCTGTCGTGGTCGCAGTCGCGGGTGATGTTGCCGGGTTGGTACGGCACCGGAGCGGCTTTCGAACAGTGGATCGGTGATGACGACAGCCGACTTCAGACCCTGTCCCACTACTACGAGCGGTGGCCGTTCTTCCGGACCGTGATGTCGAACATGGCGCAGGTGATGGCCAAGTCGGATATGGGACTGGCCGAACACTATTCACGCTTGGTGCCCGATGAGGCGCTGCGCGAGAAGGTTTTCGGGATGATCACCGCCGAACACGAGCGGACCACGGCGATGTATTTCAAAATAACGAAGACGGACGATCTGCTGGCCGACAACGCCGCCCTCAAGCGGTCGGTCTTCAATCGGTTCCCGTATCTCGAGCCGTTGAATCATCTACAGGTCGAGTTGTTGCGCCGCTACCGCGGTGGCGATGATTCCGATCTGGTTCGCCGAGGTATTCAGCTCACCATGAACGGACTCGCCACCGCGTTGCGGAACAGCGGTTAGACCCGGTTGTCGTAGGTTGAGACGGTTTCGTCTGTCTTCCAGGTGGTTACGGCCCAGATCACGACGAGATCGATGGCGATGATCAAGATCGCCCAGAGCGGGTAATACGGCAGCCAAAGGAAGTTCGCGATGATCGACAGTGCCGCGATGATGACCGCGCCGATCCGGGCCCAGGAGGCTCCGGTGAAGAGGCCGATCGAGATTGCGACGCCGAGGATTCCGATGATGAGGTGGATCCATCCCCAGGCGGTGATGTCAAATTTCCAGGTGTATTCGACACCTACAACGAAGACATCATCTTTGGCGATGGCGGAAATACCTTGGAAAATGGCGAGGACGGCCACGACAAACAGAAGTATTGCGGCGGCAAAAACAGTTCCACCGGCCAAGCCTTGCTTTACGGGGTGACGCTCTGACGGGCTGTTCATGTGATGCTCCTTGGCTCGGATGATCAAAGACCCCTGGGCCGACACTCGGATCAGGCAGCACGTATCCAACGTGGTCCTGTCATGATCGGTGCGTCGCGATCACCGGGACATCACCTGTTTAGGGTGATGTCTCCAACTGGTCTGGTGAGCAAATCGTCCGGTTTGAGCCGCGCGCAAACCCCTTGGCGATTCAATCAACGCCGCGCGAAAACGGGCTGGGCAACGTGATCATTGTTAATCTCTGAAGTACCAGAGGCAAGAAGAAAGTGGTCATGTCGCAAGCTCTGACACGCTCGTCCGCCGTTTCCAGGGGGGACCTCGATCCGGTCCGCGCTTTCGCGCGGATCCGTCCCGAACGCACCCTGGACGAATTGTTCGATGATCAACCGGGAGCGCTCGTCCTCGTCACTGCGCCGGGCGGATATGGCAAAACCACATTTCTCGAGCAATGGCTGAGTCGACGCGCAACGTCCGAGCCCGTCGGCCAGGTCATGTGGGTGGGGGTCGATGCATTCACCTTCGACGACAACGTTCTCGGGGCGACAGCGGGCCCACAACTATCCGAGACCGCGGGTGACGGCGGCCCGGTGACGGTGGTTGTCGACGAGGCCCACACCGTGACGGATCCCCTTGCACTCGACGCCTTCCACCGCTTCCTCCGTCATCGGCCCCCCAACGTGAATGTGGTTGTCGCGGCACGATTCGATCCGCCGTTGATCTGGCAATATCTGATCGGCGACGGGGTGGGAGCCCGGATCGGGCGCGAGGACCTGGTATTGACCGCGTCCGAGGTCGATCGAATATTGCGGCAGCACGGCCTCACCCCGACCACTGATCAGGTTGCGCGGGTCAGGGAAATGACCGGTGGATGGGCGATCCTCGTTCGAATGGCGGCCGTATTCCTGGCACCGCACTCCGATGTCGAACTGGCGTTGCTGGAGCTCGCCGGGTGCCCCAAACTCATCTCGGATTTCTTGCGCCGGGAACTCCTGGAGGCGATGACACCTCGCGTGCGTCGCCTGGTCACCCGACTGTCGAGCGTGGCCGATTTCGACGCCGACCTGGCCAGGGCGATGGACGGCGCCGACGCCGACGCCTATATCCCCGAAATCGTCGGACTGGGAGTCGCCGTGGCGGTGCCCTCGGACGGCAGCGACGTGATCCGATATCGGTTCCTGCCGCTGATCGCCACGTACCTGCGCGGCGAACTGCAGCGCACCGATCCCGAACTCGGGCGCACGTTGCAGGTGAGGGCGGTTCGATGGGCATCGGCGCATCGTCGTCCTGCGGAAGCGATCGACTACGCCGCGCACCTCGGTGATGCGGAGTTGCTCCGACAGACGATTTTTCACAGCGGAGTCGAGCTGATCCTGCAAGGCCGGCGCGATACGGTGCTGGCGGTGCTCGACAGCTCTGGCATCGCGCTCGGCGAGGATCCGGTTGCGGTGGTGCTTCGGGCATTGGCAGCCATGGAGCATGGTGACGACCGTTATGCGGCGTCTTACCTGGAGTGCGTGGCCCCTGCCGAGGCCGACCTGTCGTTGGACGGTGGGATTCTGCTCTACCGGTCCCTCCTCTTGGACGTTGCACTGTCGCGCGACGATCCAGATCTGTTCGACCTCGCCGAGGCTGTCGGATCGTCCGTGGGCGATCGTGGTTGGGCAGTGGATGCGTACGCCCATACCGTTCTCGGATCGGCATACACGCGCCTGAACCGGTCCGCGGACGGTGAGCAGTCGTCGATCCGGGCCATCGCGCTGGCAAAGTCTGCCGGGCTGAATCGGCTGGCGGTGCGCGCCATGGCCAACCGGGCATTCGTGGCCGGCGAGCGGGGCCTGCCGGCACTGATGGAGGATCGTGCCCGCTACGCGCTGGCCTGTGTCCGCGACACCTCCGATGTGGACCCCATGGTGGCAGCCTCGCCATACGTGTCGCGCCTACATGTGTGGGAGGCGTACGCGCGGTTCATGCAGGGCAAACCGTTGGGCGATCTCGAACCTGAACAGACCGAGGACGTTTCGGAAGGGGGAGAGTCGTTCAGCGTGTTGGGCCGCCATGTACCCATTGCCCTGAACATCCTGATGTTCGACAACTCGACGAATCGGCTCGTCCTGACCGCAACGGCCTACAGTGCGACATCGGCGTTACTGGTGTCGGCGTCCTCCCCGTTTCCGCTGCTCACCCTGCTTCCCCGGGTGGCGCACATGTGCGTGTCGGTGAAACGGTTCGACTGGGCCCGGGACCTGGCCCGCAAGGCGGAGCGGGCATTCGGTCACACGGACGAGGTCCGCCTTGTCGATGCCGCCGTCGAGGTCGGCGAGGCGCACCCTCAGGTGGCGCGAAAACTGTTGAGCCCGTTGCTCGAGAGTGTTGATGCACAACCCGAGACGATGGTGGCGGTCTGGGCGCTCGAAGCGTATGCGTGTGACTTGGCGGGTATGTCCACCCAGTCGTATTCGGCGATCACCCGCGCCCTGGAGACTGCGGCCGAACACAGGGTGATGCGTCCCCTCGTGGAGGGCGGGGCCGGTGTGGCGAAGATCATCACCACGTACCGCGGCAGTTTCGGTTCGGTCAACGCGTATGCCGACGCGGTTCTCGCGGTCATGTCGCGGGGCAGGGTGCGCGACTACCCGCCTTTGACCCGTGCTGAAACCCACGTCCTGCGGTTTCTGGCGACAGATCGCACCACCGAGGAAATCGCCGGGCTGATGCATTTGTCGGTCAACACCGTCAAAACCCACCTGCGAGGTATCTACCGAAAGTTCGACGTCCGCCATCGACGTGACGCGGTGTCGGTGGGTCAGCGGCTCGGCTTGCTCTGACCTGAATTTGCCAGTTCTTCCACCCGGCAGGGTATGTTCGACGGTAATCACCGAGACGAATCCGGGAAAGCGTCTCATCCGGCTCTCTTTCGAAGCGCTCCGGTGACGCACGTCTGTCGAACGACACACCTTGAGACTCTGAGGAGGAGGAGCGAGTGGCCACCACTTTGCCCCGCCAGGACACGACCGATCCCCGTCAAGAAAGAACCGATTTGGGATTTCCGTCGGCTTTCCGCTACGCGGACGCACTGCAGAATCGTCGGCTGGCAGCGGTGCGCAGGCTGGCCGTCAAGTTCACCGGGAAAGACCTGTTCCCACCGGAGGAACACATCCGGACCTTCGCCGAAGACATGTTCCGCACTGATCCGGTGGCCGAACGGTTTGTCGACGAGGTCTACGGAGAACACGGTCCGCAGGCCGCGCGCGCAATGCTCGACAAGGCGCTGACCGAAGGTCTTGACGCAGTCGAGAACCCACCTCCGGCGATGGTGGCGCTGTTCGAGGAGTTCGAAACCGTTCCGGAGTGGGTCGATCCCGAACTCATCGCCGAAGGCGAGGCCATCTGGCGGCGCTGGGGCACGTCGCTGTTCAGCGTGGCGGGCGGGATCACCCTGGAGATGTACACGGAGGCGGCCGTGGCGACACCGTTGTCGCTGGCCGGGGGATACGCCGGAGACAACGCCCTGCGCCGGTTCCTCGAGACGGCCAGATTCTGGATCGACGTCTCCGAACCCGATGCGCTGCTGACGCCCGGTTCCGTCGGACGCGCCACCGCGATGCGGGTGCGCGTGATGCATGTGTGGGTCCGGCGGACCGTGGCCGACCATCCGGAGTGGGATACCGAACGCTGGGGCACCCCGATCAGTCAGTCGTACCAGTTGCTGACGTTGCTCGGCGGCAGTGTGGTGCCGGCATCGGCGTTGTGGTTGGTGGGTGTGCAGACAACTCCGCGTGAGATTCGGGTTCTGTTGCATTACCAGCGCTACCTCGGACACCTGCTAGGGGTGCGCACCGAGTGGTATCCCGAGACCATTGCGGATTCGTTCCGGCTCCTGGCGATGGTCACCGCAACCCGCAGCTACGACGCGGGTGAGAACGGCGCGGAACTGATCGAATCGTTCCCGGCCGCGTTTGCTCCTCGCGATGGGCACACGGGGCTGCGGCGACTGCGTGAAAAGTACAACGCCGGAATCTATTCCGCGTACTCGGCGATCTACATGATGCCGTTGACCAGGCGTCGGTACAACATGCCGAGCGCGTTCCCGTGGATCTTCTGGCTGATCGTCCGCTACCCGTTGGTGGCTCTGGTCGAGACCACTCGCCGCGTGTTCCCTCCGGTGTCGCGGCTACATGAACGAATCATGCGCCGGCACCGGGAAAACTGGCATTCCGCTCAGATGGAAGGCCGTGAAGCCGCATTCGAGGCCGGCAGCGCACTGCGCCGCTGACCCCGACGCGGGGGGTCAGGGGAGGTTGCCGGCGGCGGACCGATCCACAAACCAGACCGTTTCCTCGGTGCCGTGGGCTCCGGCGCAGGGCCAGTCCATCGGGTCGGCGCCGCCGACACCGGCGGCCACCGCCTCGGCCTTCTCGGCACCCGAGACCAGGAACCAGACCTCACGTGACCGCGCGATCGCCGGCAACGTCAACGTGATCCGGCCCGGAGGTGGTTTGGGTGAGTTCCGCACCGCGACCACCGAGGCCTGGCTCTCGCTGGTGGCGTCGGTGTGGGGGAAGAGCGAATTGATGTGTCCCTCACCGCCCATCCCGAGCAGGTGCAGATCGAACTGCGGGACACTCTCCCCGTCGCCGGCACGGTCTGCCAGCCGCCGCGCGTAGTCGGCCGCAGCCGCCTCGATGTCGTCGCCGAACTCACCGTCGGACGGCGCCATCTCGAAGACCCGACCCGGGGCCACCGCCACGTGATCGAGCAGTGCGGTGTACGCCTGTCCGGCGTTGCGCTCCGGATGGTCGGCGGGAACGAAGCGGTCGTCGCCGAAGTAGATGTCCACCGACGCCCAGTCGATGTCGCCGGAATCCTTCGCCAGCGCCTCGAGCAGGGCGACACCGTTGCTTCCGCCGGTCAGGACCACCGAGGCAAACCCACGGGCGGCCTGTGCCGCCGTCACGGTCGTGATGAATCGCTCGGTGACCGCGGCGACAAGGCTGTCCTTGTCATCGAGGCGGACCACGTCTGGATGGATACTCATCGCCTTGTTCTACCTCCTGATTTAAGAATGCGTTGTCATGAGTGAATTTTGTCTTCGGCGCGAGTCAGGCCTGAAATACCTTGCAGCGCCAGGTGATAGGTCTCGTCGGGATCGAGGCGTCGAAGCTCTTCTGCCAGGCAGCTGCGCAGTTCCCGGTCGGGTAGCGCCACCTTGCCGTCCGGCTTGCCCGGGATGGAGATGATCGCCTGGTTGCCCATACCGACGCAGAGAACCAGCGGCCCGGAGTCCCGGGATGCCGTCACCTGGAAGCTCCCGACCGACCGCGTCACCGGCACGCCCAGGGCCGAATGAAGCCAGCCCGCAAGGAGTTCGACGGCGGCGGTATCGGCCGGCCCCTGAACCTCGACTTCGGTGATCGGGCTGTGCGGCGGCTGATCGAGTGCCGAGGTGAGCAGTGCCCGCCAGACGGTGATCCGTGACCAGGCGATGTCGGAATCGCCGGGCGCGTAGGTGGCGAGGCTCTGCGCCAGCGTCGCCGCGACGTCGGTTGCCTTGGTGGAGTCGGTGATCCGGCGCTTGCCGAGCTGACCGATCGGATCGGCGGCCGGGTTCGCCGGAGCGTGTCCGGGCCACCACGTCACCACCGGGGTGTCGGGCAGCATGAACGGGATCACGACGCTCTTACCGTGATCAACGAGATCGCCGAAGAGGTGCAGGACAACCACTTCGGATGCACCGGCATCCCCACCGACCCGGATCTCGGCATCAAGCCGCGACGGCCCACTGCGGTCGGCGCGCGCGACCACGATGACGCGACAGGGATGTTCCCGGCTGGCCTCGTTCGCGGCCTCGATGGCAGCCTCCGTCGGCTCGCCCTCGTTTGTGCAGACCAGCAGCGTCAGAACGCGACCGGAGGTGAACGCACCGCCCGAGTCCCGGACCTTGATGAGTTCCTTGCTGATGGCGGTGGTGTTCGTATCGGGAAGTTCGACGATCATTGGTGCGTTCCTTCGGTGCGAGAGCGGTCAGGGACGACGCCAGGCCCTACCGTGGCGCGCCATCATGTCTTCTGCAGATTGCGGGCCCCAGGTTCCCGCCTCGTAACCGTCGGGCTTGCCGCTGGCCGCCCAGTGTTCGAGCACCGGATCGAGGATCTGCCAGGACAATTCGACCTCCGCGTTCACCGGGAACAGTGACGGCACGCCGAGCAGGACATCCAGGATCAGACGCTCGTAGGCCTCCGGGGAGGACTCGGTGAATGCCTGACCATAGGAGAAGTCCATGTTGACGTCACGGACCTCCATCGACGATCCCGGGACCTTGGAACCGAACCTGAGCGTGATGCCCTCGTCGGGCTGCACCCGGATCACGAGCGCGTTCTGGCTCAGCTCTTCGGTCATCGTTTGGTCGAATGGAAGGTGGGGCGCCCGCTTGAACACGAGCGCAATCTCGGTGACCCTGCGGCCCAACCGCTTTCCGGTGCGCAGGTAGAACGGCACACCGGCCCACCGCCGGCTGTCGACCTCCAGCGCGAGTGCGGCGAAGGTCTCTGTTGTCGAGTCGTGCGCAAAGCCCGTCTCGTCCAGCAGACCGGGGACCTTTTCACTGCCCTGCCAGCCCGCCTCGTACTGGCCGCGTGCGGTGTTCTCGTCGAGCGGCAGGATGTTCCGGGTGGCCGAGAGGACTTTGATCTTCTCGGTCTGGAGTTCGTGCGGCTCAAAGGAAATGGGCTCTTCCATCGCCACCAGCGCCATCAGCTGGATCAGGTGGTTCTGGATGACGTCGCGCGCCGCACCGATGCCGTCGTAGTAGCCGGCCCGCCCACCCAGCCCGATGTCCTCGGCCATCGTGATCTGAACATGGTCGACGTAGTGCGAACTCCACACCGGGTCGAACAGCTGATTGGCAAACCGCAGCGCCAAGATGTTCTGGACGGTTTCCTTGCCGAGGTAGTGGTCGATCCGGAACACCGAGTTCTCCGGAAAGACCTTGTTCACCACGGTATTGAGCTCTTTGGCGCTTTCGAGGTCGTGGCCGAACGGCTTCTCGATGACCACCCGTCGCCAGGTGTCCTCGGTCTGGTCCGCCAACCCCGAGCGCGAAAGCTGTTCACACACAACGGGGAAGGCGTCAGGCGGGATCGAGAAATAGAACGCGTGATTGCCGCCGGTACCGCGTTCCTTGTCGGGCTCCAGCAGGGTGTCCCGCAACCTGTCGAAGGCGGCGTCGTCGTCGAATGTTCCCCGGACAAACCGGAAACCCTCGCTCAACCGTTCCCACACGTCCTCCCGGAACGGCGTCCGGGCATGTTCGCGCACGGCATCGTGCACCACCTGCCCGAAATCCTCGTGGTCCCAGTCTCGGCGCGCAAACCCGACCAGAGCGAAACCTGGAGGCAACAGCCCCCGATTCGCCAGGTCGTACACCGCGGGCATCAGCTTGCGGCGGGCGAGGTCACCGGTGACACCGAAGATGACCAGGCTGCACGGACCCGCGATCCGGGGCAGCCGCTTGTCGCGTTCATCGCGCAGTGGGTTGACCCACTGGTCCGTGGGACGGTTGGGCAAGGCCGATCAGCCCTTTGAACCCGCGGCCAGCTGCTCGGCGGTGGCGTCGAGCAGTTCCTTCCACGAGGCCTCGAACTTCTCGACGCCCTCGGATTCGAGGACTGCGAACACGTCCGCGAGGTCGACGCCGGCGGCCGCAACCGCATCGAAGACCTGCTGCGATGCCGGACCCTGGCCGATGATCGATTCGCTGTTCACCACACCGTGGTCCGCGAAGGCGTCCATAGTCTTCTCGGGCATGGTGTTGACGGTGTTCGGTGCGACCAGCTCTCCGACATAGAGGGTGTCGGGGTAGGCCGGATCCTTCACACCTGTGGACGCCCACAGCGGGCGCTGCGGGTTGGCACCGGCAGCGGCCAGCGCGGTGAACCCGTCACCGTCGAAGACGTCCTGGTAGGCCGCGTAGGCGAGCCTGGCGTTGGCCAGTGCGGCCTTGCCCTTGAGTGCCTTGGCCTCGTCGGTGCCGATCGCGTCGAGACGCTTGTCGATCTCGGTGTCCACGCGGGAGACGAAAAACGATGCCACCGAATGGATCTTCGACAGATCGTGGCCCGCGGTCGAGGCCTGCTTCAGGCCATCGATGTAGGCGGCCATCACACCTTCGTAGCGTTCGACAGAGAAGATCAGCGTCACGTTGACGCTGATGCCTTCCGCGATCACCTTGGTGATGGCAGGCAGACCCGCGAGGGTGGCCGGGATCTTGATCAGCAGGTTCGGCCGATCGACGATCTTCCACAGTTCCACCGCCTGGGCGATGGTCTGCTCGGTGTCGTTGGCCAGACGGGGATCGACCTCGATCGAGACCCGGCCGTCGACGCCTTTGGATGCCTCGTACTGCGGGGCCAGTACGTCACACGCGTTGCGGACGTCGTCGGTGGTGACCGTTCGGATGGTGGCGTCGACGTCTGCGCCGCGGGCGGCGAGTTCGTTGACCTGTGCGTCGTAGGCGTTGCCCTTGGACAGCGCCGCCTGGAAGATCGACGGGTTCGTTGTCACGCCGACAACGGATTTCGTGGCGATGACCTCGGCCAGATTGCCGGATTCGATCCGGGTCCGGGAGAGATCGTCGAGCCACACCGAGACGCCGGCCTCGGCCAGTGCAGCAAGATTGGCGTTCTGTTCGCTCATGTCGTGCTCCGATTCAGGTGGTGGGATTTCAGGCGTTTGTGGATTGCTTCGCGAGGGAGCGCTCGGCGGCGGCCGTGACGGCTTCCGCGGTGATCCCGAACTTCTCGTACAGGACCTTGTAGTCGGCCGATGCGCCGTAGTGCTCGATCGAGACGATCTCGCCGCCGTCGCCGACCAGGCGGTACCACGGCATCGCGATGCCGGCCTCGACGACCACGCGAGCCTTCAGGCTCGGCGGCAGCACGGAGTTCCGGTAGTCCTCGTCTTGTTCGTCGAACCATTCCACGCACGGCATCGAGACGACACGGGCGGCAATGCCCTTGTCCTTCAAGGCTTTCTGCGCGTCAACCGCGAGGTACACCTCGGAACCGGTGCCGATCAGGACCACCTGCGGGTCACTGTCGGGTTCGGACAGGATGTAGCCACCCTTGGCCACACCCTCGGCCGACGTGCCTTCCAGGATCGGCAGGTTCTGGCGGGTCAAGGCCAACCCGGCCGGGTTGTGCCGGCGCTGCAGAATGGTCTGCCAGGCGTAGGCCGTCTCGTTCGCGTCACCGGGACGGACAACATCCAGATTCGGGATGGCCCGCAGTGCGGCGAGGTGCTCGATCGGCTGATGCGTCGGGCCGTCCTCGCCCAGACCTATCGAGTCGTGGGTCCAGACATAAATCGGGTCGGTTTCCATCAGTGCGGCGAGCCGAACCGCCGGTCGCATGTAGTCGGCGAACTGCAGGAACGTGCCGCCGTAGGCGCGGGTCGGCCCATGCCTGACGATGCCCGACAAGATCGCGCCCATGGCGTGTTCGCGGATACCGAAATGCAGCGTCCGACCGTATGGATTGGCGCTCCACGTCTTGGTGCTGATCTCGCTCGGGCCGAACGAGGCCGCCCCGTCGATCGTGGTGTTGTTGCTTCCCGCCAAATCGGCTGAGCCACCCCACAATTCGGGCAGAATCGGGCCGAGTGCGGAGAGCACCTTGCCGGATGCGGAACGAGTGGCGACGTCCTTGTCGCCCACCTCCCATTTCGGCAAAGCGTCGGTCCAGCCGTCCGGTAGGCCATTGACATTGAGCCGGTCGAGAAGTTGTTTGCGGTCGGGATTGGCCTCGGCCCACTCGTCGAATGACTTGGTCCAGGCCTCGCGCAACTCGGCGCCACGGTCAACCAGCGAACGCGTATGCGCGATAACCTCGTCTGCAACCTCAAATGTTTTGTCCGGGTCGAAACCGAGGATCTTCTTGGTGGCCGCGACCTCGTCGTCACCGAGCGCCGATCCGTGCGCGCTGCCGGTATTCATCTTGTTCGGAGCCGGATAGCCGATGATCGTCCGCAGAACGATGATCGACGGCTTGTCGATGACTGCCTTGGCCTTCTCGATGGCGTCTTCGATCGCGGTCACGTTCTCGCCACCGTCGACATACTGCACATGCCAGCCGTACGCGGCGTAGCGTGCGGCCACATCCTCGGACAACGCGATGTCGGTGTCGTCCTCGATCGAGATGTGGTTTTTGTCATAGAAGACGATGAGGTTGCCGAGCTGTTGCGTGCCGGCGAGCGAACTCGCCTCCGAGGTGACGCCCTCTTCGATGTCTCCGTCGGACGCGATCACGTAGATGTAGTGGTCGAAGGCGCTCTGTCCGACCGGTGCGTCCGGGTCGAACAGACCGCGCTCGTAGCGGGCGGCCATCGCCATACCGACTGACGAGGCCAGTCCCTGGCCCAGCGGTCCGGTGGTCATCTCCACACCGCGGGTGTGCCGGTATTCGGGATGGCCGGGTGTCTTGGAGTCCCAGGTACGCAGCGCCTCGATGTCTTCGAGCTCGAGCCCGAAGCCGCCGAGGTAGAGCTGGATGTAGAGGGTCAGGCTCGAATGCCCGCACGACAGGATGAACCGGTCGCGACCCATCCAGTCGGTGTCGGTCGGGTCGTGACGCATCACCCGCTGGAAGAGGGTGTACGCCAGGGGAGCCAGGCTCATGGCAGTTCCCGGGTGTCCACTGCCGCACTTCTGCACCGCGTCAGCCGCCAGGACTCGTACCGTGTCAACTGCTTTGCTGTCCACAGCCGTCCAGTCGGCGGGGTGTGAAGCCTGAGTTAGCGTGCGAATCTCATCTGTTACTGACACGTTTTCCTGAACTCCTCAAACTCGACTTCGTGATTCTGGGGCTCGGCATCTGCGACTGGCCTGGGCTCCGCGCAGTCCACGTCAAGCGTAGTCGCCCGACGCGGACGCCGTTAGCTACGGGATGCGAACGGGCAGCGAACGGGCGCGTGCTAGTCGACGGTGCAGGTAACCCGCCGATCGGACCTCGATTGCTGTTTGCAACCGACCTCCGTCTACCATTCCCTGTAGTAGATGAGCATGAGTCAGGAGATCTAGTGCGGATTGGGGAACGTGTGAGCGGACACGGTTTCGCCTCCTCCCCAGCGTCAGGTGGTGGGCAGGCTGCTCCCGTGGAGCGCACCACCGGCGTTCGCGGGCGGATTTCAGCCTTGGCCCTCGCATACCTCGCGCTGACGAAACCTCGCGTCATCGAATTGCTTCTCGTGGCGACGATCCCGGTGATGCTTCTTGCCGATCGTGGACATGTCGACCCGGCGCTGATGGCCTGGACCCTGCTCGGTGGGTGGCTCGGCGCGGCCAGCGCGAACACCCTGAACATGGTCGTCGACGCGGACATCGATCAGAAGATGAAGCGCACCGAACGGCGGCCATTGGCCCGCCATGCGGTGTCGACGCGCAATGCCCTCATTTTCGGCCTGATTCTCGGGGCCGCGTCCTTCGCGGTGTTGTTCGCGACGACCAACCTGCTCAGCGCGCTCCTGGTGATGGCGACCATCGCGTTCTACGTCTTCGTCTACACAATGATCCTGAAGCGCCGTACCTGGCAGAACGTCGTCTGGGGCGGAGCCGCCGGATGCATGCCGACGCTCGTCGGATGGACCGCTGTCACCGGATCCCTGAGTTGGGAACCGCTGGTGCTGTTCGCGGTGATCTTCTTCTGGACTCCGCCGCACACCTGGGCCCTGGCGATGCGCTACAAGGAGGACTACCGCGCCGCGGGCGTCCCGATGTTGCCCGTGATCGCCACCGAGGTGCAGGTCACCCGGCAGATGCTCTACTACACCTGGGCCACCGTCCTGAGCACCCTTGTCCTCTGCCTTGCGACCAGCTGGATCTACGCCGCGGTCGCCCTGATCGCCGGTGGCTGGTTCATCTACGTCGTGCACAAGCTCTATCGCGGAACACTTCGCGGCGAAGAGGTGGCGCCGCTGAAGGTCTTCCTGCAGTCCAACGAATATCTGGCCGTTGTCTTCTGCGGTCTGGCGATCGATTCCGTCATCGGATTGCCGACACTGTCCAGCCTGTTCTGAAATATTCGTCGGTCGAACGGCGGACCGGGCGACGCCAGCAATGGCAGGTGCGACCCACGACACGTTAACGTTTTCCCGTCGGCCGTTGGGATGATGGCCAGCTCTATTTACATCAGGGGGAGTTGTGTCAAATCCATACGGCCCGGGCCAGGGTCCCGAAGATGCCGGGTGGCAGCCTTATTCGGAGCCGACCGTGGTCGGGCAGCCGCAATTCGGGCAGTACCCACCTCAGGGTCCAGGCGGCCAGCCACCGCCCGCAGATCCCAATTACGGCGCATATCAGCCGTACGCCCAGCCTGCGCCCGGCACCTGGCCACAGAGTGGTGGCGGTGGCCCCGTCCCACCGGCGAAGTCGAAGAAGCCGTTGTTCATCGCGCTGGGCGTCGCCGGCGTGGTGGTCCTGGTCGTGATCCTGGTGTTGTCGCTTGTCGTCTTCACCGGCGACAGTGACTCCGGTGAGCCCGACGCGGTGGTCACGTCCTATCTGCAAGCGCTGGCCGACGGCGATTCCGCAGAAGCGCTGGGTCTGATGAAGGCGCCGGCATCCGAACTGCTGCTCACCGACGACGTGCTGAAGAAGCAGCAGAAGATCGCCGCGATCACCGATGTGAAGATCATCGACACCAGCGACTCCGGCGACAACGCAACGGTCCAGGCCACCTACATGTTCGGCGATCGGAAGGCCGACGAGACCTTCTCGCTCACCAAGGCCGGCGACGATTGGCGCTTGGACGACGGGGCCGTCGTCATCGACATCTCGTATTTCAAGGACGGAATCCCGGGGCTGACGGTGTTCGGCGTGCCCGTCGACAACGAGTCGAAGATCTATGTATTTCCCGGCCCGGTCGAATGGGGAACGTCGGATGAGAACTTCACCGTCGTCGATGAGAATCAATCCGAGTTCGCGATGTCGGGGAACAGCTATGGATCGGCGAACTCGCCGACCGTTGACCTGAGTTCAACCGGTACCGCGGCCGTCCAGTCGGCGATCCGGGCCTATGTCGACAATTGCGCGTTGTCGAAAGAGACGGATGCAAGCGTCGACAAGCCAGGCTGCGAGCAGGATGTCTACGCCTTTGACGCCGAACCGGCCTCGGCGGTATGGACTGCGCCCACCGACCTCGATGCCGTGGAATACCGGGTCGGATACGACGACCCGAACCAGGTGTCGGTCAACGGCGACCTGGCGTGGTCGGTGACGTACCGCACGAAGCCGTACGGGTCTCTGCCGGCAGAGACCAAGACCGAGACCACGACCCAGTACCTCTACGGAGACATCGATCTGTCCTCCGACGAGCCCGTGTTCACTCCTAGCTGATAGGTAACAAGACCACGGAGCCGGTCGTGGCCCGCGCCTCTAATTCGGTGTGGGCACGGCCGGCTTCGGCGAGTCGGTAGCTGTGACCGACGTGGACGTTCACCGTTCCGCTGCTGATGCCGGTCATGACATCCCCGGCCCGCCAGGCTCGTTCGTTGGGGTCTGCGATGAAGTCACCCAGCTTCGGCCGGGTGATCGAGAGCGACCCGGCGGCATTGAGTCGCTGGAGGTCGAACGGCGGCACCGGTCCGCTGGCGGCACCGAACAGGACAACCGTTCCGCGTACCGCGGTCGCGGCGATGCTCTGGTCGATGGTGTCGGCTCCCACACCGTCATACGCAACGGCCACACCCACGCCTCCGGTGAGGGCCCGGACGCGGTCGGCGAGATCGTCGCCGTATCGGAGGACCTCGTCGGCGCCTGCGTCCCGCGACAACGCCTCTTTGGTGTCGTTCGACACGGTGGTGATGACTCGAATCCCCTTGGCCTTGGCAATCTGCGTGAGCACCAGCCCGACGCCGCCGGCGCCGGCGTGGATCAGGACGGTGTCACCGGGTTTCGGGTGCGACGATCCGTCCAGGAGGTAGTGGGCGGTCATTCCCTGCAGCAGTGCGGAGGCGGCCACCTCATCGCTCACGGCATCCGGCACGGCGACGGCAACGTGAGCGGGCATCGTCACGAGCTCGGCATAACTGCCGGCGGCGTCACACCAGGCGACCCGCTGACCCGGCGAGGGTGACTCGACGCCGTCGCCGACCGCGACAACCACGCCGGCGCCTTCGCTGCCGGGGATATACGGCAACTGCATCGCATAGATGCCCGCGCGCTGGTAGGTGTCGATGAAGTTCACGCCGATCGCCGCGACCCGCACCAGGATCTCGCCCGGTTTCGGCGTCGGATCGGGGAGTTCGACGAACTCGAGGACGTCGGGACCGCCGTGCCGGCTCACCTGGATTGCGCGCATGACTGTAGTTGTACCCACTCGCGGCGGCGGTACACAGCGGGGGGTGTCCGATCCCGGAGCGGACAGCACGGCAACTATGCTGTGGCGATGAGCGAGCACAAGGCGGTCATCGCAGCGATCAGCAAGTACGTGGCGCGCGAGGGCGGGTCGGCAACAGCGGTTTTGCAGCCCATCGGGGCTGCCGGAGTGCGAATCACCCTGGTCGGCGGAGCAGGTGGCATCCTGGGCGACCAGGTTGTGGCCGATCTCGATACGGCGAAGGCGATCGTCGAGCAGGTCGAGGGGCTCGCGGTCGGCGAGTGGGATCGCGAACTGACGTCCAGTGCCACGGTGGACCCGTCGCACTACCGCAAGATGGCGGGCTGGGTCGCGAACACCTAGCCGGTCAAAGGCTGGGTATCAACAGCTGGGAGATCAAGGCTGGGACGCCGCTGCGGCCTCGACCGGCTGATCCGACGATGTCGAACCGGTCGTCGCCTGCCGCGGTCGCATGGCAACCCATAGGGCGGCCGTGGCGGCCACGGTCGCCCCGGCGCCCGCAACGTGGATGACCACGAGTGCCGCCGGAATGTCGGTGACGTATTGCGTGACACCGACGAGTGCCTGTGCGGTGACGATTCCGATCACCACGTAGAGACGCTTCTTGAGTCGTGCGGGCGCGCCCACGGCGAAGAGGGCGAAGCCCAACGCGACCAGCACCGACAGGTAGGCGATCAGCAGGTCGGCATGCAGATGGACCAGCGTGGTGATTTCGATCTTCAACCGCGGTACCGGCTTGTCGATGCTTTTGTCGCCGGCGTGCGGTCCGGCACCGGTCACCATCGTGCCGGCGATCAGGACACCGGTCATCAGCGCCGCAGACAGCGCCGCCAGCCACCGCAATGGTGCGGGTACGACGGCCACGGCCTCGCCGTCGTCCGGTTCGCGGACCTTCTCGAGCAGCAACACCGACAGCCACACCATGCCCATCGACAGCAACATGTGGATGGCCACCGTCCACCACAGCAGGCCGGTCAGCACGGTGATCCCGCCCATCACGGCCTGGACGACGGTGGAGACCGGCATCAGCCACGCGTAGACGCGGACCTCGTATCGGCGGCGCGCGCGCGTCACCGCGATCACGATGACCGCGGCGGTCAGGACGACGAGGAACGTCAGCATCCGGTTGCCGAACTCAACCGCCCGGTGGATTGCCTCGACCTCGCTGTGCTGGACCGGTGTGAAGCTGCCCGGGAAGCACTGCGGCCACGTCGGGCAACCCAGCCCCGACGCGGTGACCCGGACCACTGACCCCGTCACCGCGATACCGGCCTGTGTCAGCACCACCGCCAGCGCGGCGAGGATCTGGAAGCGGAGCGATGGGAGCGGGAGCCGGTCGACGAGCCGGACAAACAAGCGGTACACGTTATTGATCGTAGGGTGCCGGGTTTGACGATCGGGGCTCAGGTGAACTTGAAGTAACGCACGGCTGCGGTACCGGCGGCGATACCCCAGGTAGCAAGCACGGCGATACCGAACAGGTCGAGCGAACCGCGCGTCGCCTGATGCAGGGCCTCGGCCAGGGCGCCGGACGGGGTGCAGCGGACGAACCATTCGACCGCGGTCGGGACGTTGTCCCCGATCACGACGATCGAGGCGATCCCCAGGAAGGCGAACCACAGAAGGTTGGCCAGAGCCAGCACTACCTCGGCCTTGAGCGTGCCACCGAGCAGCAGTCCCATCGCGGAGAACATGAGTGTTCCGATGGCGATCACGAGGATCCCGAGGAGCAATCCGCCCGGTGAGGGCTCCCAGCCCAGGATCATCCCGAGGACGCCGAGGATCACGGCCTGCATGCTCACCACGATGGCCACGGCGATGGATTTGCCCGCGATCACGCCCCACCTCGGGAGAGGTGTGGCACCGAGTCTCTTCAGTGCGCCGTACCGGCGGTCGAATCCGACGGCGATCGCCTGCCCGGTGAACGCGGTGGACATCACCGCGACGGTCATGACCGCAGGGACGAACATGTCGGCGCGGGACTCGTCGAAGTCGCCGATGGGCAACAGGCACAGACCGATCAGCATGGTGATCGGGATGAACATCGTGAGCAGTTGCTGCTCGCCGTTGCGCAGCAGCAGGAGCAATTCGATCCGGGACTGCGCGGTGAGCATCTTGCGGATCGGTGCCGACCGCGGATGCGGCGTGAATGTGCCCGCGGCGAAGCGGTTGCCATTGGTCGTCCGGGCGTTGGTCATTCGCGCATCCCCCGGCCGGTCAGATCCAGGAACACGTCTTCCAGACTCCGAGTCTCGACCTGTAGGTCGGTTGCGAGCACATCGATCTCCGCGCACCATCCGGTCACCGTGGCCAGTATCCGCGGGGTGACATGGCCGGTCACCAGATACCCACCGGGGGAGAACTCCCTGCAGGAATAACCTTCTGGCAGAACAGCTTCCAGCAAGTTCATGTCGAGGCCACGGGGTGCGTGGAATCGTAGTTCGTTCTCGGCCCCGCGGCTGGTCAGTTCGGCGGGGGAGCCCTTGGCGACCTCGACCCCGTGGTCGATGATCAGCAGCTGATCCGCGAGCTCTTCGGCCTCGTCCATCAGATGTGTGGTGAGCAACACCGAAACGCCGTCGGCCCGAAGCCGATCGATCAACTCCCACACCATGATCCGGGCGTGCGCATCCATGCCGGCGGTGGGTTCGTCCAGGAATACCACCTCGGGGCGACCGACGAGTGCGCAGCCGAGTGCGAGTCGCTGTTGCTGTCCACCCGACAACCGGCGGTACGGCGTGCGCTGGGCGTCGACGAGCCCGAGGTTCTGCAACAGCCAATCGGGGTCGATGGGATCGGCGGAGTAGGAGGCGCACAGCCGCAACATCTCACCCGCGCGGGCGCCCGGATACGCGCCACCGCCCTGGAGCATCACGCCGATGCGGCTGCGAACCGCCTCGTTGTCGGCGATGGGATCGAGTCCGAGGAGCGTGACCTCACCGGCATCCGGCGAGGCGAAGCCTTCGCAGATTTCTACGGTGGTGGTCTTGCCGGCGCCGTTGGGGCCGAGGATCGCCAGGATCTCGCCGGTCTGGAGTTCGAAGTCGAGACCGCCGACCGCGGTCGTCTCGCCGAAACGCTTGACCAGACCTTTGACCGACAGTGCTGGACCGGTCGCCGCGGCACCGGTGACCCCGGGAGCGTACGACGGGCTGTTCACAACGTCCAAGAGTAAGCTGCCCGCGCGCCGAGTCCGAACACGGGTGACACCCGTGGCGCAGTGCCGAGTCGGTAGCTCACTTCTGGGCGGTTCACTTCTCGGCGGTTGCCGGGGCGGTCTTCTCGGCGTTCACGCGCTTGCGCCGCTGCCACGGCATTTCTTCGAAGAACAGTGCTGTGAGGATCGCCACAAGTAGTACGGCCGCGACGATGGCCTCGGCCAGCTGGAAACCGCGCGTGCCGGCACCGGTCGGTAGCACGACGATGGCCATGACCGCCGAGAGCGTGATCGCGATGATCCGGAACCATCGTCCGGTCGCCCATGCAGCGAGCGGAATGATGCACCACAGCAGGTACCAGGGCTGGACGAACGGGAAGAACAGCACGAAGCTGCCCATCGCCAGACCAAGGGCCCCGACGGGGTGGATACGGCCGGCCAGCGCCGCGAGCAGCCAGCGCACCACCAGGATCGCGGCGATGACCTGACCGACCGGGCGGGCGACGTCGAGCATCGCCTGGGTCTGATCACCGAGCCCGAGGAGCACACCGATCCGGCCGGTTGTCACCGACATGAACGTCGGCATCGACATCCAGGAACGCACCACGCCGCCGGTCGACAACGTCTTCGTCCAGCCGAAACCGAGTCCGGTGCCGACGCAGATGACGACGGTGACGACCACGAGGATCGCGCCCACCAGTCCGGCCGCGCCGAGGAGGGCCAGCACGCTGCGTTTCGATCGTTGCCAGTATTCGCGCACCGGGGCATGCCGGAGGGCCGGCAGGGTGGCGCCCCACCTGCGGGCGAGTGCCACACCCACAAAACCCAGCGCCAGCATCGATGAGACCTTGATCATGCTGGAGCCGGCCATGACCACCACGCCGGCGATCAATATCCACCCCGGAGGACTCGGTAGCAGGGAACCCGGTTTTCGGAGTCGTTGCGGTGAATCAATACCCCGGAAACACAGCTCGAGTCCGGCGAGCATCATGCCGAGCATCAGCGCTTCGTTGTGGATGCCACCGACCAGATGCAGGATGAGCAGCGGATTCATCGCGCCGAGCCACAGCGCTGCGACGGGCGACACCCCACAACGGCGGGCCAGGCGGGGCAATGCCCAGACGATCATCGCCACACCGAGCAGCGCGAGTACCCGGTGTGCGGCCAGCGCTGCCGGGATGTTCTCACCGGTCAGGTGGGTGATCTGGTCGCCGAGCCAGAGGAACAACGGCCCGTAGGGCGCCGGGGTCTCGCGCCAGATGTTGGGCACCGACCGGGTGAACACATGGTCGATGCCCAGCCCCGCGGCCGGGCTGATCACATAGGGATCGAGACCACGCGCCGCGATCTCACTCTGGGCGAGATACGAATAGACGTCTTTGCTGAGCATCGGTGGTGCCAGGACGAAGGGGATGATCCAGACCAGCAGCGTGCGATCGGCCTGGCTGCGTGTCATTCGTCGCTTGGGTGAGCGGTCCTTCATGACCTCGACGCCCAGGCGTCCCACCGCGAACTTTCCGAGCAACAGCCAGGCCAGGACCAGGATCACCACACCGGTCAGCGAAAACGTCAGTGCGGTCGGCCACATCCGGGACGGCAGGGACAGCACGCGCATGCCGGCGAGGGGATTCTGCAGCACCGGGAGCGCACCGGTGCCCAACGATCCGACCAGGACGAGGACCGAACCCATGGAACCGAACAGCCGGATCCGGAGGAGGCGTTTGTTCTCGGCGGGCGTGAGCGGACCGACCTCGGCTTCGTCGCCGTGCAGGCGCGCGACCGCCAGGCCGTAGTCGCCGGTGGCATCTTTGTCGGGTTCGGGTTCCCCGACCCGGCGTAGGCCCAGGTACTCGAGCACTTTGCGGAATTCTGCGCGGATCGGACCTCGAGACGGCACGGCAGCTTTCTCGGGGTCGACGGGAGGGTCGACTTCTGGGGCTGCGGTTTCCGGCACAGGGGAGACTGTAATCGCCTGTTCGCTGTGCCCGGTCAGCCCGCGGTGGCGCGTGCCACGGCATGGGCTCAGGTGTGGCGTTGATCAAGCAAGGTAACCCTTGCTAGCAATCGGAATCTATTTCGGTAACACTTGTGTTGTGAAAACGGTCGCTGGTACCTCGCTTGCCCCGGAAGGGGCATCGATGTCTGCTGCGCCGGGCACACATATCGGCGCTGAATCCCCGGTTCCCGTCAGCCATGACGGTCAGACCAGGGCAGCTGTGGTCACTCTCATCCTCGAACAGGGACCGGTGACCGCGGTACACATCAGCGATGAGCTCGGCATCACCCCCACCGCGGTCCGCCGTCATCTCGACGCGATGATCGCCTCGGGGGATGTGGTCGCGACAGCAGCGCCCCGCTACGCACACCGCGGACGCGGACGTCCGGCCAAGCATTTCCAGCTGACACCGAGCGGTCGCGGTCGCCTCAAGCACGCATACGACGACCTCGCCGGCGCTGTCATGCTCCGCCTGCGCAAGATCGGTGGCGAGGAAGCGGTAACCGACTTCGCCATGGAGCGGGCAGAGAAAATCATGTCTGACGTGCCGGTATCGGGCACGTCGGCAGAAGAACTCGAGAACACCGCGGAACAGATTGCCGAAGCTTTGACCAGTGCGGGATTTTCCGCGACCACCCGCCGCGTTGGAAATGGTGTGCAGATCTGCCAGCACCATTGCCCGGTGGCGCATGTGGCCGCTGAGTTCCCGGAATTGTGCGAAGCGGAAACCGCGGTCTTCACCGCGAAACTCGGTACCCACGTGCAGCGTCTGGCAACGATCGCCAACGGCGACTGCGCATGCACCACCCACGTGCCGCTTGCAAAAATGCAAGGGGCAAATCAGGTCGACGCCCAGTCCGCGTCGGCATCGGTAGCCTCCGGAAGGAGTCACATATGACGGTCACAGACCCGACCCCCGCAGCAGCATCGGCGGACGTTCTGACGCAGGAAGAGACGATCGACTCTTTCGGTTCATACGGATACGGTTGGTCCGATTCCGATGTCGCCGGCGCCAGCGCCCAGCGCGGCCTGTCCGAGGCGGTCGTCGCAGACATCTCGTCGAAGAAGAATGAGCCCGAGTGGATGCTCGCCGCGCGCCTCAAGGCGCTGTCGATCTTCGACCGTAAGCCCATGCCGAACTGGGGCAGCGACCTCGAGGGCATCGACTTCGACAACATCAAGTACTTCGTGCGGTCCAGCGAGAAGCAGGCCGCAACGTGGGATGACCTGCCCGAGGACATCAAGAACACCTACGACCGGCTGGGTATCCCGGAAGCCGAGAAGCAGCGTCTGGTCTCCGGTGTCGCGGCGCAGTACGAGTCCGAGGTCGTCTACCACTCGATCCGTGAAGACCTCGAGGCGCAGGGTGTCCTGTTCCTCGACACCGACACCGCGTTGAAGGAACAGCCCGAACTGTTCGCCGAGTACTTCGGAACGGTCATCCCGGCCGGCGACAACAAGTTCTCCGCACTGAACACCGCGGTCTGGTCGGGTGGCTCGTTCATCTATGTGCCGCCGGGTGTGCACGTCGACATCCCGCTGCAGGCCTACTTCCGGATCAACACCGAGAACATGGGTCAGTTCGAGCGCACGCTGATCATCGTCGACGAGGGTGCGTACGTGCACTACGTCGAGGGTTGCACCGCGCCGATCTACAAGACCGATTCGCTGCACTCGGCCGTAGTCGAGATCATCGTGAAGAAGGGTGGCCGCTGCCGGTACACCACCATTCAGAACTGGTCGAACAACGTCTACAACCTGGTCACCAAGCGGGCCAAGGCCGAAGCCGGCGCCACCATGGAGTGGGTCGACGGCAACATCGGTTCCAAGGTCACCATGAAGTACCCGGCGGTGTGGATGACCGGTGAAGGCGCCAAGGGCGAGGTTCTCTCGGTCGCGTTCGCAGGTCCCGGACAGCATCAGGACACCGGATCGAAGATGGTCCACCTGGCCCCGAACACTTCGTCGAACATCGTCAGCAAGTCGGTGGCCCGTGGTGGCGGCCGGACGTCGTACCGCGGACTCGTCCAGATCAACAAGGGTGCCCACGGCAGCCGGGCCACGGTGAAATGTGATGCGCTGCTGGTTGATCAGATCAGCCGCAGTGACACCTACCCGTACGTCGACATCCGCGAGGACGACGTGACGATGGGTCACGAGGCCACGGTCTCCAAGGTCAGCGACGACCAGATCTTCTACCTGATGAGCCGCGGACTGACCGAGGACGAGGCGATGGCGATGGTCGTGCGCGGATTTGTCGAGCCGATCGCCAAGGAACTCCCGATGGAATACGCGCTGGAACTCAACCGGCTGATCGAACTGCAGATGGAAGGCTCCGTCGGATGAGTTCTGCTACAGGTGTTGTCGGTGCTGTCGAGGGTGAGAACACCCGGCGTCCCGTCAACAAGGGTGAGTTGTTCACGTCGTTCGATGTGAACGCGTTCGAAGTACCCCGTTCCAAGGACGAAGCGTGGAAGTTCACGCCGTTCCGTAAGCTGCGTGGCCTGCACGACGGTGGCGCACAGCGCACGGCCGAGGCGACCACCGTTGTCGGCGGAGTGGTCGACGGCGTGACCGTCGAAACCGTCGGTCGCGACGACAAACGGCTGGGCCAGGGCGGTGTGCCCTTC
The DNA here is from genome assembly GCA_003202005.1 of Williamsia faeni. GTDB lineage: Bacteria > Actinomycetota > Actinomycetes > Mycobacteriales > Mycobacteriaceae > Williamsia > Williamsia faeni. Next base: position 460,034 of record QJJF01000002.1, read on the forward strand.
GATCGCATTGCTGCGCAGGCATATTCGTCCTTCACCTCGGCGACCGTGGTCACCGTGGGCAAAGAGGTCGAACTCGCCGAGCCGATCACTGTGGTCGTCGAGGGCCCGGGTGTGGGCGAGACCGCATTCGGTCATCTGCAGGTCCGGCTCGCACCGTTTGCCAAGGCGACCGTTGTGATCGATCAGAAGGGCAGTGGCACCTATGGCGAGAACATCGAGTTCATCGTCGGTGACAGTGCACATCTGACGGTCCTCAATGTCCATGACTGGGCCGACGACATGGTGCACGTGGCTGCCCATCACAACCGGCTCGGCCGGGATGCGGTGTTGCGCCACTTCGCGATCAGCCTGGGCGGCGAACTGGTTCGCCTGAGCCCGGTGGTCCACTACGACGCGCCCGGTGGCGACGCCGAACTGTGGGGCCTGTACTTCGCCGATGCCGGACAGCATCTCGAACAGCATCTGCTGGTCGATCATTCGCAGCCGCATTGCCGGTCGAACGTGGTCTACAAGGGTGCGCTGCAGGGTGTTGCCGGTGACCGCGCCCATGAGGCGCGGACGGTCTGGGTCGGCGACGTGCTGATCCGCGCCGGTGCCGAGGGCACCGACACCTTCGAGCTGAACCGCAATCTGATCCTCACCGACGGTGCGCGTGCGGACTCGGTACCCAACCTGGAGATCGAGACCGGCGAGATCGTCGGTGCCGGACACGCCAGTGCCACCGGTCGTTTCGATGACGAGCATCTGTTCTACCTGCAGTCTCGTGGCATCCCCGAAGATGAGGCCCGCCGTCTGGTGGTTCGCGGATTCTTCGGTGAGGTGATCGCCCGGATCGCGATTCCGGAACTGCGTGACCGGCTGTCGGCCGCCATCGAAGCCGAGCTCGAGGCCGCCGGCGCCTGATCGCCCGCAAGCACAAACTTTCCCCCAGATATCAGCAAGGAACTCAATTACCGTGGCTACTTTGGAAATCCGTGATCTGCATGTCAACGTCAAGCAGACCGATGCCGATGCCGAACCCATCAACATCCTCAAGGGTGTCGACCTGACAATCGAGTCGGGCTCCACCCACGCGATCATGGGCCCCAACGGCTCGGGCAAGTCGACGCTGTCGTACGCCATCGCCGGACACCCGAAATACGAAGTGACGCAAGGCACGATCACTCTCGACGGTGAAAACGTGCTGGAGATGTCGGTCGACGAGCGGGCGCGTGCCGGCCTGTTCCTGGCGATGCAGTACCCCGTCGAGGTGCCGGGCGTCTCGATGTCGAACTTCCTGCGCACCGCTGCCACTGCCGTCCGCGGCGAGGCACCGAAGCTCCGTCTCTGGGTCAAGGAGACCAAAGAGGCGATGAACGAACTGGAGATCAATCCGTCGTTCGGTGAGCGCAGTGTCAACGAGGGATTCTCCGGTGGCGAGAAGAAGCGTCACGAGATCCTGCAGCTGGGTCTGCTCAAGCCGAAGATCGCGATCCTCGACGAGACCGACTCGGGACTCGACGTCGACGCCCTGCGCGTTGTCTCCGAGGGCGTCAACAAATACAAGGAACGCGAGAACGGTGGGGTTCTGCTGATCACCCACTACACGCGGATCCTGCGCTACATCAAGCCTGAATTCGTCCACGTGTTCGTCGGCGGCCGCATCGTCGAGTCAGGCGGACCGGAACTGGCCGACGAGCTCGAGGAGAACGGCTACATCCGGTTCACCGGGGCGGCTACCGCCTGACCGGCCGGATCTACCTTTCGCCCGTACTTCTTTCAGGAGGCCAGACATGACAAGCATCGATGAGACGATCGCTTCGGCTGCCCTGGACGTGACCGCTGTCCGCGCCGACTTCCCGATCCTGGGTCGCACGGTGCGGGACAACAAGCCGCTGGTGTACCTCGATTCCGGTGCCACCAGCCAACGTCCAGTGCAGGTTCTCGATGCCGAACGTGAGTTCTTGGTCACCTGCAATGCGGCTGTTCACCGCGGTGCGCATCAGCTGGCCGAAGAGGCCACCGATGCCTACGAGGATGCGCGCGCGGTGGTTGCCGAGTTCGTCGGAGCCGACTTCGACGAGTTGTCGTTCACCAAGAACGCCACCGAGGCGCTGAACCTGGTGACCTACACACTCGGCGACGACCGCAGTGCCGGGGTGCTCGGTGGCACGGCGCTCGGCCCCGGTGACACCGTCGTGGTCACCGAGCTGGAGCATCACGCGAATCTGGTTCCGTGGCAAGAACTCTGCCGCCGGACCGGCGCAACACTGAAGTGGTACGGCGTCACCGACGACGGTCGAATCGACCTGGACTCACTGGAACTCGACGACACCGTCAAGGTGGTCGCGTTCACCCATCAGTCGAACGTGACCGGTGCGGTTGCCGATGTCCCCGAGATGGTGCGCCGCGCTCGCAGCGTCGGTGCGCTGGTGGTACTCGATGCCTGCCAGTCCGTCCCACACATGACCGTGGACTTCCATGAACTGGATGTCGATTTCGCGGCGTTCTCCGGCCACAAGATGTTCGGCCCCTCAGGGGTTGGCGTGCTGTACGGCAAGCGTGAACTGCTTGCGCAGCTGCCGCCGTTCATCTCGGGCGGTTCGATGATCGAGACGGTTTCCATGGAGGTCTCCACCTACGCGCCCGCACCGCAACGTTTCGAGGCCGGCTCGCCGATGACCTCTCAGGTTGTCGGGTTGGGTGCCGCGGTCCGCTACTTGCAAGACCTGGGTATGGACGCGATTGCCGCACACGAGCATGCGCTCGTCGAGGCGGCGCTGTCCGCGCTCGCTGACATCGAGGGTGTCCGGATCATCGGTCCGACCACCTCGGAGAGGCGCGGGGGAGCGGTGTCGTTTGTCGTCGACGGTATCCACGCCCATGACCTCGGTCAGATCCTGGACGACGAGGGTGTTGCCATCCGCGTGGGCCATCACTGTGCCTGGCCGCTGCACAAGCGTTTCGGTGTAGCTGCCACCGCACGCGCGTCGTTCGCGGCATACAACACGTTGGACGAGGTCGATGCGTTTGCGAAGGCAATCGTCAAGGCCCAGAAATTCTTTGGGGTGATTGCCTGATGCGTATGGAACAGATGTATCAAGAATTGATCCTCGATCACTACAAGCATCCGCAAGGGCGCGGCCTGCGTGATCCCTTCGGTGCCGAGGTTCATCACGTCAATCCGACGTGTGGCGATGAGGTGACCTTGCGGGTTGCGCTGTCCGACGACGGTGAGACCGTCGCGGATGTCTCTTACGACGGACAGGGCTGCTCCATCTCGCAGGCCTCGACCTCGGTGATGTTCGAGCAGCTGGTTGGACACAGCGTGACCGAGGCATTGGCAACGGTTGATTCGTTCAACACCATGATGACGTCACGTGGCGCCGTGGAAGGTGACGAAGACGTGATCGGTGACGGCATCGCCTTCGTCGGGGTCAGCAAGTATCCGGCTCGCGTGAAATGTGCGTTGCTGGGCTGGATGGCATTCAAAGACGCGCTGGCACAAACCGTTGCCGGCACACAGAATTCGGCTAGGGAGTCGGTATGACATCAGAATCTGAAGGCTCGAGCGGGGTAGTGGAAGACGCAGCGCAGGCAGCGCCCGCGACGCCCGCGGTTCCGGCCGAGGTGGCGACATCGTTGCCGTCCATCGACGACATCGAAGAGGCCATGCGCGACGTGGTCGACCCCGAACTCGGTATCAACGTCGTCGATCTCGGCCTGGTCTACGGCCTCGATGTCAACAACGACGCGGTTGCCAAGATCGACATGACCCTGACGTCGGCCGCCTGCCCTCTCACCGACGTGATCGAGGATCAGGCGCGCAATGCCCTGGTCACCTCAGGTCTGTGCACCGACATGGAACTCAACTGGGTTTGGCTGCCGCCGTGGGGCCCGGACAAGATCACCGATGACGGCCGCGAGCAATTGCGGGCGCTCGGCTTCACGGTCTGAGTTTCACCGTCGCGCCACCGCACCGCGCATGACCTTGTAGGACACCGCGCGGTCGGTGTGTGCGACCACGCGCGTCATGGCCCGGGCCACACCCGCGAGGTCATCGCGCGAACTGAGATAGGCGCGTTGATCGGCGACCGCCAGATCGAAGAAGCCGTCGAAGAATCGGATGACGTCGATGGGATCGAGTCTCAGCAACGACGTCAGTCCGCGATCCCGCAGCCGGTAGACGGCCCGGCTTCGGCGGTTCCACAGTGCTCGTCGTGGATCCTGTTGATTCACAAGGGCACTCACCACCGTTTCCGCCTCGCGCAGACTCGTCGCGACGCTGTACCCGGTGGCCGGATGCATCAGTCCGCCGCCGCTGCCGTAGCGCAGCGGCCGGTCTTTCCACGGGACACCACTCTGGCGGCGCAGTGCGAACCAGACCTTTTCGTCGTCGGCGTCCTCGATGTCGGCCGGCGCGATGCCGTGGCGAGACAGCCTGTTGCGCAAACGATTCCGGAGATCGCCGATCGGTAGTGCGGGGGCTCCGGCCAGGCAGGTCTCCTCCAGCAGAACGCGACCCTCACCCAGCGCTATGGCGTAGAGGAACGACGGCGGCCTGTCCGGCTGGGCCCCACGCCAGTCCATCAGAACCGTCTCCCCGGCCTCTAGGTAGCGGCCGGCCAGTTCCGCGTCGACAATCACGCCATAGGCGGATTGTGCAGGTGCTTTCGCGGACCGCAGACCCCTCGCGTCGACAATTGTGTGGGCTTTGACACGGTTCTCGCCGTCGATCACGACACAATCTTCGAAGAGCTGCGTCACCCGGGACTCGATCACGGCACCGGCGGTGACCGGCAGACGACGTTGCAGCTCTCCGGTGTGGAAGGTCACGTAGGCACGGTCGATCACTCGCCTGCGCGGGGTGTACACCACAGCCTGTGGTGATTGCGCCGCAAAGGATTTCGGGTCGACCCAGTCGGGCAGTTCGTCGGCCCACGAGCCGTATGTGGCGGGCCACCTGCGATGGGGTGCGGGGTCGATCAGAGCGACCCGCAATCCGGACGCTTCGGCTCGATGGGCCAAGGCCCGACCGGCCGGGCCGGCCCCGACCACGACGAGGTCGCGATGCCCAACGAAATTCCGCATACAGGCGACCGTATCTTCTTGGCGTACACTGGCACGTCGTGATTACGGCAACTGACCTAGAGGTACGCGCGGGCGTACGCACCCTACTGAGCGCCCCTGGTCCGGCGCTACGGGTGCAACCCGGTGACCGCATCGGGTTGGTGGGCCGTAATGGTGCCGGCAAAACCACCACCCTGCGCATTTTGGCTGGTGAGGGCGAGCCTTACGCCGGTTCGGTGACCAACAGTGGCGAGATCGGCTATCTGCCCCAGGACCCCCGTGAGGGCAATCTGGAGGTCATTGCGAAGGACCGTGTGCTCTCTGCCCGAGGGCTCGACGTGCTCCTGCGTGATCTGGAGAAGCAGCAGGCTTTGATGGCGGAAGCCGCCGACGACAAGATCCTCGACAAGGCCGTCAGGCGCTACGGAGAGCTCGAAGATCGCTTCTCGGCACTCGGTGGCTATGTCGCCGAGTCGGAAGCCGCCCGGATCTGCAACAGCCTCGGATTGCCCGACCGCGTGTTGGCCCAGCCACTGCGCACCTTGTCCGGTGGTCAGCGCCGCCGGATCGAGCTCGCTCGCATCCTGTTCGCCGCGTCCGATGGCAGCGGCGGCAAGTCGGGCACCACGTTGCTGCTCGACGAGCCCACCAACCACCTCGACGCCGACTCGATCGGCTGGCTCCGCGGATTCCTGCAGAATCACGACGGCGGCCTCATCGTGATCAGTCACGATGTCGAGTTGCTCGCCGACGTGGTCAACCGGGTGTGGTTCCTCGACGCGGTCCGCGGCGAGCCCGACATCTACAACATGGGCTGGCAGAAGTACCTCGACGCCCGCGCCACCGATGAACAGCGCCGCAAGCGCGAGCGCGCGAACGCCGAGAAGAAGGCCGGCGCTCTGCGCGTCCAGGCCGCGAAGATGGGTGCCAAGGCCACCAAAGCCGTTGCCGCGCAGAACATGCTCAAGCGGGCCGACCGCATGCTCGACAACCTCGATGAGGAGCGAGTGGCCGACCGGACCGCCAAGATCCGTTTCCCGGATCCTGCTCCCTGTGGCAAGACCCCGCTGATGGCGTCGGGTCTGACCAAGATGTACGGGTCGCTGGAGATCTTCGCCGGCGTCGACCTCGCGATCGACCGGGGCAGCCGCGTGGTGGTGCTCGGTCTCAACGGTGCCGGCAAGACAACGCTGCTCCGACTGCTTGCCGGAACAGAGAAGGCCGAACGCGGCACGCTGGAACCCGGTCACGGGTTGAAGATCGGCTACTTCGCGCAGGAACATGACACCCTCGACGACGACGCGAGTGTCTGGGACAACATCCGTCACGCCGCACCCGACGCGGGTGAGCAGGATCTGCGTGGTCTGCTCGGCGCCTTCATGTTCACCGGTCCGCAGCTCGATCAGCCGGCCGGCACGTTGTCCGGTGGTGAGAAGACACGTCTGGCGCTGGCCGGACTCGTGTCGTCGGCCGCCAACGTCCTGCTGCTCGACGAGCCCACCAACAACCTCGATCCGATCTCACGCGAACAGGTGCTCGACGCCCTGCGCAGCTACAAGGGTGCCGTGGTGCTCGTGACCCACGACCCGGGCGCCGCGGCGGCCCTCGATCCGCAGCGGGTGATCCTCCTGCCCGACGGCACCGAGGACCATTGGTCGGCCGACTACCAGGAGATCATCGAGCTCGCCTGACCCGATGATGTGCTGTTTTGGCGACCGCGACCTGCGGAAATGGTCGCCAAAACCCCACACTTTCGGGTCAGAGGGTGGCGACGAAGCGATCCATCGTGCGCTCGGTGATCGCGGTTATGGTCAGGGACGGATTCACCAGACCCGCAGCGCCTGGTAGGAACGAACCGTCGACGACGTAGAGATTGTCGTAGCCGCGGACCTTGCCGTTCTCATCGGCGCCCTGACCCATCACCACGCCACCGAGGCCGTGATAGGTGCACGCGGCACCGAAGTCGGCGGCCTGTGGATAGATCGGGAGACCGTTGGCCGGATACCCGTATCGGACCTCGGTCTGCTCGTGGAAATGCCAGGCGAACTGCGATGCACGCTGGTCGACCAGCGTGTTCTCGCGGGGGTGGGGAAAGTTGAGGACGGTCTTCGAGGTCGACTGGTCGTAGTCGATGGTGCCGCGCTCGTCGGTGTGGGTCTGGATCAGGTTTGTCGTGCTGAATCCGCCGGCATACTCGGGGAACGGTGTCGCCTGATAGTTCATCGCGACCGGTCCGCCTGGCAGCCGGTCCTCGTACATCTTGACGTTGCCGGGCCCGCCTTGCAGCGCACCGTGGTCCTCGCGCAGCGGGGTCCGCAAGATCAGGAAGTCGCCGTTGGTACCCCAGCCTTGCCCGATGCTCGTCGACAGCGCGGGGAGTGTTCCCCGGGCGCGCGCCGACACCAGAAGTGATGTCGTGTAATAGGATCCGGCGGCCATGAAGAGATAGTCGGCTTCGAATGTCGTGACCCGGACGGTGTTGTGACTGTCGTCGATCTCACGTGCGGTGACCACAAAACCCTTGGCACGTTCGCGCGGCCGGATGTCGAAGACCTCGTGCATAGGCTTGATGGTGACGTTGCCGGTGGCCTCGGCGGCGGGCAGGTAATTCCGGTCGACCGAGTTCTTGGCGCCGGAATTGATGCCGTAGGGCCCTTCACCGACGCTGACCGATGCCTTGCGCAGACCCCGCAGCTCATCCCGGACAACGTCCCAGTCGACGGCGAAATCGGTGGGAATCGGTTCGGTTCCGTAGTCACGCAACGTGTTCAAGAATGCACGTGCGCCGCGATACTGCGGATGGGCCAGGATGTCGGCGGGCAGTGGCGACGTGCCGAGCACTTTTTTGGCCCGTGGGTAGTAGGTGCCGACGAGTTCGTCATAGTTTGCGAACGCCGGAAAGATCATGTCGAAATCGACCTTGCGGGGCACCGAGGTGAACATGCCGAACGCGAGTGAGCCCCCGCCGACCCCGGCACCGTAGATCGCATCGACGCCATTGCCGAAGATGCGGTCGATCAGGCCGGGATACGGCGCGATCGGCGGCGACAACAGACCGTTGATGTAAGGCTTCGTGCTGAACCAGGCGGCCCGGCCATCGGGTTGGTTGACCGTCGCGAAGGTGTTGCCATCCGGCCGGATGGGCCATCGTCGGCCCCGCTCGAGAACTGTGGTCGAGATCCCGGCCTGACCCAGCCGCAGTGCGGCCACAGCACCACCGAATCCGCTGCCGATGACAACTGCGGTGGGCGCCGAACCACCGGCGGTCGCACCACCCGCCGCTCGCGACGACACCGCGGCGGCGGCTGCTACAGCCGCACCCGCTGCCGCCACTTTGAGAACCGTACGTCTGGACGTGATCGTGGTGTCAGGGCTCATGGTCAACCTTTCCCGAAGGGCTGCGCAAACTTATAGCGGTGATCAGGCGCCCCCACCTAATCTTTCTCAGCTTCTATACAGACTGGCTGGTCAGGGGCTCGTACCTCAGGTTCAGGCGTAGCGTTTCTGGAGTTCTCGTTTCACAAGTTTTCCGGTGGGTGTTCGGGGTAGCGAATCGACGAAGTCCACCGACTTGGGCGCCTTGTAGTGGGCGAGCTGCGAGCGGACCAGCGTGATGAGTTCCTCGGCGAGGGCGTCGCTTCCGGTGACTCCCGGTTCGAGTTGAACGCAGGCCTTGGCCACCTCGCCGAGGTCGGGGTCCGGGATGCCGATGATGCCGACGTCGAAAACGTCGGGATGCCCGATGAGGACGTTCTCGGCTTCCTGCGGATAGATGTTCACGCCACCGGAGATGATCATGAACGACTTGCGGTCGGTGAGATACAGATAACCCTCGGCGTCGACATACCCGACATCGCCACTCGTGGTCCAGGTGGGATGGTCGGGATGCTGTGCCTCCCGGGTCTTTTCGGGATCGTTGTGATACTGGAAGGGCAGTTCATCGCGCTCGAAGTAGACGGTGCCGATCTCGCCCGTGGGTAGCAGGGTTCCGTCGTCGCCGCAGATCCGGACCACACCGAGCAGCGGCTTGCCGACCGAACCGGGGTGGGCCAGTGAACCGGCGCTGTCGATGAAGGTGGCGCCGGCACCCTCGGTGGATGCGTAGTACTCGTGAATCACCGGACCCCACCAGGCGATCATTGCCGCTTTGACCTCGGGTGGGCAGGGAGCCGCGGCGTGGATCGCGACCTTCAGGCTGCTGACGTCGTACTTCGCGCGCACCTCTTCCGGCAGCTTCAGCATCCGGATGAACATCGTCGGAACCCACTGGCTGTGGGTTACCCGGTACTGGTCGATCAACTGCAGTGCGCCCTCGGCATCGAAGTGGTCCATCAGCACGATCGTGCCGCCGACAGAGTTGACCATGCCGCAATAGCGGAGTGGCGCAGCGTGATACAGCGGAGCCGGACAGAGGTAGACGCAGTCCTGATCGAAACCGTAAATGGCCGAGAACACCGCGGTGTAGGGGTCCGGGATCTCGTTGACCTGTCCATCTTGGAGCGGGACCTTGATGCCCTTGGGCCGGCCCGTGGTCCCGGAGGAATACAGCATGTCTTGGCCGCGGGGCTGATCGGCGAGTGGGGCGTCGGAGGCCTGAGCCAGGATGTGTTCATACGACTCGAATCCGGGAAGCTCACCGCCCCAGGCGATTCGGTGGGTGATGGACCCGACTTCGGTCGATCGGCTCACCGCATCGGCGACGTCGGCCGATGCCAGTAGGGCCACCGCGCCACAGTCGCCGAGGATGTAGTTGGTCTCATCGGCGGTCAGGTGATTGTTGATCGCGGTGATGTACATGCCCGAACGCACTGCAGCCCAATAGGTTACGAGCATGCGGATGTCGTTGGTCGACACCACGGCGACGCTGTCACCGCGTCCGAGGCCGATATCCCTCAAATAGTGGGCCAGCTTCGTCGAGAGCTGATCGAGCTCGGCATAGGTGATCGATTCACCGGTCGCGGGGCGTACCACCGCAACCTTGTCTGGTGAGCTGTCGACGAAATTACCCGGGAACATGCGGGACCTCCGGCCCTGGCGATCGCAGCCGGACTGACCGCGAAATGTTAACCAGGACTATCACAGAAAGGTCGACGCGCGCGGGGATTTCGCCGTCAGCCGAGGTGGGTGGGCATCGCTATTGGGACCGGCGTACCGATTCCTCGACGAGGTCGAGCACCTGGTGGAGATCGTCGGTGGCCGCGCCAGATGCCAGGCGGGTGGTGAGACCGTCGAGAATGAGGTCGAGATACGCGACGAGCACACTCGTGGGCAGATCGTCACGAAGGCGGCCGGCCGTACGCTGGCGCTCCAGACGCGCCAGCGTGGCCGACTCCAGTTCCGCAGAACGTGCTTCCCACTCGGTGCGGAAACCTGGGTCGGTACGCAGCTTTCGGGCTATCTCGAGCCGCGTACCGAGCCAGTCGAACTCTTCGGGACGGTTGAGCATGTCCCGCATGACCTGAACCAGACCCTCGTTGGCCGCGACGTCGGCCATCCGCTCGGCATCTTCGTGGGCCAGCGCCAGGAACAGCGCCTCCTTGTCGCGGAAGTGGTGGAAAATCGCCCCCCGCGACAAATCGGTTGCCTCCTCGAGCCGACGCACGGTGGCGCCGTCGTAGCCGAACTCGGCAAAACAACGGCGCGCACCGTCGAGGATCTGTCGTCGCCGGGCTTCCAGATGGTCTTGACTGACCTTGGGCAACCGACTGGTTTCCTGTGTCAGCTCTTGAGCATGTTGCGCAGCACGTACTGCAGGATGCCGCCGTTACGGTAGTAATCGGCTTCACCCGGCGTGTCGATGCGCACCTTGGCGTCGAACTCGATGGCCGAGCCGTCTTCCTTGGTGGCGGTGACCTTGATCGTCTTCGGCGTCTTGCCCTCGTTCAGCTCGGTGATACCCGCGAAGTCGAAGGTCTCGGTGCCGTCGAGACCCAGCGACTTGGCCGACTCGCCCTCGGGGAACTGCAGCGGGATGACGCCCATGCCGATCAGGTTCGAGCGGTGGATGCGCTCGAAGGACTCGGTGATGACCGCGCGGACGCCGAGCAGGCTGGTGCCCTTGGCGGCCCAGTCACGCGAGCTACCCGATCCGTATTCCTTGCCGCCCAGGACGACCAGCGGGATGCCGGCCTTCTGGTAGTTCTGCGACGCGTCGTAGATGAACGACTGCGGTGCACCCTCGAGCGTGAAGTCGCGGGTGTAGCCACCCGAGACGCCGTCGAGGAGCTGGTTCTGCAGACGGATGTTGGCGAAGGTACCGCGGATCATCACTTCGTGGTTGCCACGACGCGAGCCCAGCGAGTTGTAGTCCTTGCGCTCCACACCGTTGGCGTCCAGGTACTGGGCGGCCGGGGTGCCGGGCTTGATCGGACCGGCCGGGCTGATGTGGTCGGTGGTCACCGAGTCACCCAGCAACGCGAGCACGCGAGCGCCCGTGATCTCGGTGACGGGCGACGGCTCGACCGCCATGCCGTCGAAGTACGGGGCCTTGCGGACGTAGGTCGAACTGTCATCCCACGCGAAGGTGGCACCTTCCGGGGTCGACAGGTTCTGCCAGCGGCTGTCACCGGCAAAGATCGTCTCGTACGACTTCCGGAACATGTCCTGGCTGATGGCCGACTTGATCGTCGCTTCGATCTCCTCGGTCGACGGCCAGATGTCCTTGAGGTAGACCGGGTTGCCGTCGGTGTCGTTGCCGAGGGAATCGGTTTCGAAGTCGAAGTCCATGGTTCCGGCGAGACCGTAGGCGATGACCAGGGGAGGCGACGCCAGGTAGTTCATCTTGACGTCGGGGGAGATGCGTCCCTCGAAGTTGCGGTTACCCGAGAGCACCGCGCTGACCGAGAGGTCGTTGTCGTTGATCGCCTTGGAGACGGACTCGGGCAACGGGCCGGTGTTACCGATGCAGGTGGTGCAGCCGTAGCCGCCGAGGTAGTAGCCGAGCTTCTCGAGGTACGGCCACAGGCCGGCCTTCTCGTAGTAGTCGGTGACAACCTGCGAACCGGGAGCCATGTTGGTCTTGACCCACGGCTTGGTCGCGAGGCCCTTCTCGACGGCATTGCGCGCGAGAAGTGCGGCACCGAGCATGACCGACGGGTTGGACGTGTTGGTGCACGAGGTGATGCCGGCAACCACGACTGCGCCGTGGTCGAGCACGAACTCGCCGAGTTCGGGGTCGACGATCTTGATGGGCTTGGAGGGGCGTCCCTCGCTGCCGTTGGCGGCCGACTTGACATCGACGGCGCCGTCGTCGGCAAACGACAGCGTTGCCGGGTCGCTCGCCGGGAACGACTCTTCTACTGCTTCGTCGAGCTGGGTGTGCTCGGTCGCGTAGTTCTCTTCCACGTAGTTGTGGATGTCCTTGCGGAATGCGGTCTTGGACTCCGACAGCAGGATGCGGTCCTGTGGACGCTTCGGGCCGGCGATCGACGGGACGACGGTGCTCAGGTCCAGTTCGATGTACTCGGAGAAGACCGGTTCCTTCTCCGGGTCGTGCCACATGCCCTGTTCCTTGGCATATGCCTCGACCAGCGCGAGCTGCTCGTCGCTGCGGCCGGTGAGGCGCAGGTACTCGATGGTCTCTTCGTCGATCGGGAAGATCGCTGCGGTGGAACCGAATTCGGGGCTCATGTTGCCCAGGGTGGCGCGGTTGGCGAGGGGGACCTCGGCGACGCCGGCGCCGTAGAACTCGACGAACTTGCCGACCACGCCGTGCTTGCGCAGCATGTCGGTGGCCGTGAGCACGACGTCGGTGGCGGTGACGCCGGGCTGGATCTCACCGGACAGCTTGAAGCCGACGACACGCGGGATCAGCATCGAGACGGGCTGGCCGAGCATGGCGGCCTCTGCCTCGATACCGCCGACGCCCCAGCCCAGCACGCCCAGGCCGTTGACCATGGTGGTGTGCGAGTCGGTGCCGACACAGGTGTCGGGGTAGGCCTGGCCGTTGCGGGTCATCACGGTCGGGGCCAAGTATTCGATGTTGACCTGGTGGACGATGCCCATGCCCGGGGGGACGACCTTGAAGTCGTCGAACGCGCCCTGGCCCCAACGCAGGAACTGGTAACGCTCGCCGTTGCGCTGGTACTCGAGGTCGACGTTGCGCTCGAGGGCGTCGGCGCGACCGAACACGTCCAGGATCACCGAGTGGTCGATGACCATGTCGGCGGGGGAGAGCGGGTTGACCTTGGTGGCGTCGCCGCCGAGTGCGGTGACTGCTTCACGCATGGTGGCGAGGTCGACGATGCAGGGGACACCGGTGAAGTCCTGCATGATCACGCGTGCCGGGGTGAACTGGATCTCGGTGTCCGGCTCGGCGGAGGGATCCCAGTTGGCGATCGCGTTGATGTGATCTTGGGTGATGTTGGCCCCGTCTTCGGTGCGGAGCAGGTTCTCTGCCAGCACCTTCAAGGAGTAGGGGAGTTTTTCTGTTCCCTTGACAGCGCTGAGTCGGAAGATCTCGTAGGAGTTCTCACCGACAGTCAACGTGCCGCGGGCGCCAAATGTATCGATACTCATCGCTTACGTCAGCTCCACTCTTCGTGTTGTCTCACCGGCTGGGCGATGCCGGATGTTTACTCTTGTCGGCATGATCACCGGCAGGAACGCATCGGCGGGCTGCGCCGATCCGTGCTTCCTCCGATTCTAGCAGTACGCCCGTACTGGTAAATCCGGTGGGGTGACCGGCGTGTCTCGAGAAGATGCGACACGCCTGAAGATGCCGTACGGGACCAATTGTGTCGTACTGTGCTGCCGTAGGTTGGATACAGGCTGAACTTTCCGGCAACTCGGAGATTCAGGTGGCCCGAATGGAGACAGTAGGCAGATGGCACCGACGCCTTTCTTGACGATCATCCCGCAGGACGTCGACCTCGCCGAGCTCCAGGCCGGACTGGCCGACGATGGGGTTGTCGCCCCGCCGGAGATGACCCCGGCGATCGTGGCGGCGGTTTCGCAGGCTCGCGCCGACGGCTATGACGTGCACTTTGTCGTGACCGACACGATCTACCCGAAATTCACCTATTACCGCGACATCGCCACCGAGTTGCAATCCGAAACCGGTGGGACCGTCATTGTGCTGGGTGGCGATTATGTGGGCAGCTCCAGCGATGAGTTCCGCCGGGTCGAACTCGAGAACGCAACCGACAATCTTGCGATATCCAACCCGCCGCAGGCAGCGCAACAGATGGTCGACCGGTTGACCGGTCAGAGCGACGTGCCTTGGACCCTGGTGACGATCGGACTCATCGCAGTGGTCGCGGTCGGTGCCGTCATCGCCCGCAAACTGCAGTTGCGCAAGGGAACCGGTGCGGCAGAGGTCGACGGTACCGCGGAATCGGTGGCATCGCGCCCGGGTGGCTCGGATTCATCCGATCCACGCTGACTGACGCGCTGTGGCCTGAGTCGGGCCACCAATACCTATTCTCTGAACCGAACCACATAAATGTCATTTGGGCATGCCCAATTTGTGACCTTGCTCATTCGTGGTGATCACAGCGTTTCCGCAGGTAATGACCTCGTTGTAATTTGTGACTGATGTTTCCTCAGTTGCTTTTGTGACGTACGGTTCGTATGTCATCGATGGTGTTAATGGGGAAGTTGATCACCATCGTGGCGATGGCCGAGTGTGCCACTGCTCTGCAGCGGTACCCGGCGCACTGTCATATCTGCGAGGGAGTCATCTGTGAGTCGAGGAAAGGCGTTAGTGCCCCGGAAACGAGGCATTCGAGTGTCCTCGGCGACCGCATTACTGGCAGTTGTGGCGGTTGCCTGCGCACAACTGGCTACCGGAACCGCGGCTGCAGCACCCCCGAGTAGTGCCGAACAGATCGCGACACTGATCAACCAGATCGCCGAGACGAACCAGACGATGGTGAATCTCGACGGCGACGTCGCGGTCAAACGCGAAGCGGTGAACCGGGCGCTGGTCGACCTGCAGAATGCCAGGGAGTCCGAGCGCCTCGCCGCTGTAGCCGTGCGCGGTGCCCAGCAGGCGCTGGACGTGGCGTCGGACGCAATCGTGTTTGCGCAGAACGACTTCGATGCATTTATTCGCGGTCTGTATGCCATGGGCAACACCCAGGGATCACTGCTCGGATACCTGTCGGGTGATCCGGGCGCTCTGCTCGACCGGGCCTCTGTGGTCGACCAGATCAGTCGCGACCAGCAGGCGACCATCACCCGGTTGCAGCAAGCCCGCAACGAAGAGGCGAACCGGGCGGCCACGGCGAAGGCCACCGAGCAGCAGGCCAAGTTCGCGACGGTGTCCGCCGAGACCCGTCAGGCGGACGCCCAGAGTGCGATCGCGGCAGCAACCGAAGCCGTGAAGGCCGAAGCGGCGCGACGCGCCACGCTCGAAGCCGATCGCACCGCAGCCCAATCCGAATTGGACAAACTGCGCGGAGCGCCGGCCCCGTCGGCCCCCGGATCGTCGACCGGGACCCCCGGATCGTCGACCGGGACCCCGGATCAGCAGAACGTGAGTCCGGATCAGCAGACCGCCATCGAGCAGCAGGCACACGAAGACGCATTGCGGGCCGCCGGCGAAGCGGCCGCGAAACTCGCACTGGACACCTCGCAGCAGTTGCTGGCGGCCATCGTCGGCTCGATGACCCCGCCCCACACCGACATCGAGAACCAGACCCCCGTCGATCCGACCCTGCCCATCGATCCGTCGGTTCCGGCGGAGACCACTCCGACCGAACCGACAACCCCGATCAGTGCGGTGACGTCCGGACCGGCCGCAGTGGAGATCGTGGTCAATCGTGCGCTCTCGCAGCTCGGCATCGACTATTCCTGGGGTGGCGGGGACGCCAACGGTCCGACGCTGGGTATTCGTGACGGCGGGGTGGCCGACTCCTATGGCGACTACAACAAAGTCGGGTACGACTGCTCGGGTCTGATGATCTACGCATTCGCCGGTATCGGTATCTCGCTGCCGCACTACACGGGCTACCAGTACACATCCGGACCCCAGTACCCGCTCTCGGAGATCCAGCGCGGCGACATGATCTTCTATGGCGCCAACGCCAGCCAGCACGTGGCGCTGTACCTCGGCGACGACCAGATGGTCGAGGCCCCGCAGTCGGGTGACATCGTCAAGATCTCGCCTCTGCGCACCAGTGGTGCGATGCCGTATGTCGTGCGTCTGACCTGACACCGGCGGGTTCGCCCGCCCGGCTCCAGTACCCTCGATTCAGTCAGCACAACGATCGAAGAGACCCCGGAGGGTATCGGTGAGCTCAGCGCAGGACGAGAGCAAGGCTTCAGCAGAGGAATTCAAGCTCACCCAGGCCGATGTCGCCTTGCTCGAGAAGGCCATGTTCGAGGTCAAACGGGTGATCGTCGGCCAGGACCGTCTGGTCGAGCGCATCCTCGTCGGCCTGCTCGCACGTGGACACATCTTGCTGGAAGGTGTTCCCGGCGTGGCCAAGACGTTGGCTGTCGAGACCTACGCAACGGTGGTGGGCGGATCGTTCTCCCGGGTGCAGTTCACCCCGGACCTCGTGCCCACCGACCTCATCGGCACCCGGATCTACCGCCAGAGCCGTGAGGAGTTCGACACCGAACTCGGCCCGGTGGTGGCCAACTTCCTGCTCGCCGACGAGATCAACCGTGCACCCGCGAAGGTGCAGTCCGCGCTTCTCGAGGTGATGGCAGAACGGCACGTGTCGATCGGTGGGATCACCTACCCGATGCCGGATCCGTTCCTCGTGATGGCAACGCAGAACCCCATCGAGAACGAGGGCGTCTACCCGCTGCCCGAGGCCCAGCGAGATCGATTCCTGTTCAAAGTGCTCGTGGATTATCCCGCGGTCGCAGAAGAGCGCGAGATCGTCTACCGCATGGGCAACAGGCCGCCCAAGGCCAACCCGGTCCTCGATCCGGAGACGATGGTGCGGCTGCAGAACGTCGCGGCGAACGTCTTCGTCCACCATGCCCTGATCGACTATGTCGTCCGTGTCATCAATGCCACGCGGCGTCCGGCCGAACTGGGTCTCAAAGACGTGGCCGGATGGTTGTCCTATGGCGCGTCGCCGCGCGCGACCCTGGGCATCATCGCTGCCGCCCGGGCACTGGCGCTGGTCCGTGGTCGCGACTACGTCGTCCCGCAGGATGTCGTCGAGGTCATCCCGGATGTGTTGCGCCACCGTCTGGTGCTCAGTTACGACGCGCTGGCCGACGAGGTGGACGCCGATGCGGTGATCACCCGCGTCCTCCAGACGATCGGACTGCCACAGGTGAGCGCTCAGCCGGTGAGCGCCGGAGCGTCCGCACCCCAGCCGACGAACACACAGCACCCGAACTCACAACACCCGAACGCCCAGCCGGCACACCAACAACCGGCGCATCAGCAGGCCGGCTACCCGCAGCCGGGTGGCTATCTGCAACAGCCGAACCCGTTGAGCAAGCCGGCCGCAGCGCAGGGTGGCCCGGCACAGGGCAATCAGTCGCACTATGGCGGATAACAGCGCACTTCCGTCGTTTGGCGCGGGCACGCTGGAAGATCCCAAATTGACGGCGGCACTGAAGACGCTCGAGATCGTTGTCCGGCGCAAACTCGACGGCGTACTGCAGGGTGATCACCTCGGACTGATCCCGGGTCCCGGTACCGAACCGGGAGAAGCCCGCCCGTATCAGCCCGGGGACGACGTCCGGCGGATGGACTGGTCGGTCACCGCCAGGACCACCCAGCCGCACGTCCGGCAGATGGTCGCAGACCGTGAACTCGAGACGTGGCTGGTGGTCGACATGTCGGCCAGTCTGGATTTCGGGACGGTCAACACCACCAAACGAGACCTCGCGGTCGCGGCCTGCGCGGCGATCGCACATCTGACGCTGGGTGGCGGCAACCGGATGGGCGCCGTCGTCTGCACCGGCGACCAGGTTGTTCGTATCCCGGCCCGGAGCGGCCGCGCGCATGCTCTCGACACCCTCAAGACCATCGCCACGACGACTCGTTCGAGTGACGGCGTCCGCGGCGACCTGCATGCCGGGATCGATGCACTGCGCCGGCCAGAACGCCGCCGGGGCCTCGCGGTGGTGGTCAGTGACTTCCTGGGCCCGATCGACTGGGATCGCCCGTTGCGCGCGATCTCGGGCCATCACGACGTCCTCGGTGTCGAAGTCCTTGACCCGCGCGATCTGGAGCTGCCCGATGTGGGCGAGATCATCCTGCGTGACGCCGAGTCCGGCCAGATCCGGGAACTGACCGTCACCGACAAGATCCGGGCTGATTTCGCGCGTGCCGCCGAGGAGCATCGGCAGGAGGTTCAGAGAACTTTGAGGCGTTGCGGCGCACCAACTCTCGCGCTACGAACCGACCGCGACTGGATCGCGGACGTGGTCCGGTTCATTGCTCAGCGGCGTCGCGGGATGAATGCGGGGTCGACCCGACGATGAACTGGTTCGATCTCGCCTCACCGTGGTGGCTGCTTGTCCTGTTCGCGCTCGCGGGGCTCATCGCCGGCTACGTCTACATGCAGCGCCGGCGTCACAACCGCGCGCTCAAGTTCGCCAATCTCGACCTGCTCAACCGGGTCGCACCCAAGACCCGGAACCGCGCCCAGCACATACCCATCGTGCTGATGGTCCTGGCTCTGGCGGTGCTGGTCGTCGCGATGGCCGGGCCCCAGGCCGACCGGAAGGTGCCGCGCAACAAGGCGACCGTGATCCTGGTCATCGACGTCTCGCGGTCGATGGACGCCACCGATGTCTCCCCGTCCCGGCTCAAGGCAGCGCAGGAGGCGGGTAAGCGGTTCGCCGACGAACTCACCGAGGGCATCAACCTCGGGCTCGTCTCCTTTGCGGGTACGGCCACCACATTGGTCTCACCGACTCCGAACCGGCAAGCCACCAAAGACGCCATCGACAAGCTGACGCTGGACGACAAGACCGCCACCGGTGAAGGCATCCTCGCCGCCATCACACAGATCAAGACCCTCAACGCCGTCCTCGGCGGTGACCAGGGTGCGCCGCCGGCGCAGATCGTGTTGTTGTCGGATGGCAAGGAAACCGTCCCCGACGACCCGGACGATCCGCGGGGCGCGTTCACCGCGGCCCGCAAGGCCAAGGAGGAGCGGATCCCGGTCAACACCATCTCGTTCGGCACCGAGACGGGCAGCGTCGATCTCGAAGGCGACCGGATCCCGGTGCCGGTGGACGACGAATCCCTCCAGAAGATCGCGCAACTGTCCGGTGGCAGGTTCTTCACCGCGTCGAGCCTCGACGAGCTCAACGAGGTGTACAAGAATCTGCAGAATCAGATCGGGTACGAGACCCAGCGCGGCGACGCATCCCGGCCGTGGCTGATCGTCGGCACACTGCTGGTGTTGGCGGCTGCGGCGAGCGCGGTAGCAATCAACCGTCGGCTCCCATGAAGGGGCCTGGGACACGTCGGCAGTCGGCAGAGCGATAGGTTGACCGTCATGGCTGACAGCAATTCGAAGGTATCCCGGTCCGTTCTCGTCACCGGCGGCAACCGCGGAATCGGTTTGGCGATCGCGCGGCGGCTCTCCGCCGACGGCCACAAGGTGGCGGTCACGCATCGTGGCTCAGGAGCCCCCGAGGGACTGTTCGGAGTCGAGTGCGACGTCACCGACACCGACTCCATCACAGCGGCGTTCAAGGCGATCGAGGAGCATCAGGGCCCGGTCGAGGTGCTGGTGTCCAACGCCGGTATCACCGACGACACCCTGCTCATGCGGATGACCGAGGAACAATTCGAAAGGGTCATCGACGCAAACCTGACGGGCTCGTTCCGGGTTGCCAAGGCGGCCTGCCGTTCGATGCTGCGCAAGCGCTTCGGCCGCTTCATCTTCCTCGGTTCGGCCGTGGCGATGATGGGCACACCGGGTCAGATCAACTACGCCTCGTCGAAGGCCGGCGTGATCGGTATGGCCCGGTCGCTGACCCGCGAACTCGGGTCCCGCTCGATCACCGCCAACGTGGTCGCCCCCGGACTCATCGAGACCGACATGACCGACGAACTGCCCGCCGACTACAAGGAGCAGGCCGTCAAGCTGATCCCGGCGGCCCGGATCGGCCAGCCCGAAGAGGTTGCCGCTGTTGTCAGCTGGCTCGCCTCCGACGACTCGTCCTACGTGTCCGGTGCGGTCATCCCGGTCGACGGCGGACTCGGGATGGGGCACTGAGCCGGCCGGGCCGCGACTTTCCAGCATTCACTCCACACCGACGCACGAAACACTTCGAGGAGCAAAGACATTGAGCGGGATACTCGACGGAAAGACAGTTCTGATCACCGGGATCATCACTGATTCCTCGATCGCGTTCCACGCCGCCGCCATGGCGCAGGAGCAGGGCGCACGAGTGATCATCACCGGATTCGACCGCTTGCGGCTGATCGACCGGATCGCACAGCGGCTACCCAAGGAGGTTCCGCCGGCCCTCGAACTCGACATCACCAACGAGGATCACCTCGGCACGCTCGCCGACCGCCTCAAGGAGATCGCGCCCGAGGGCATCGACGGTGTCCTGCACTCCATCGCATTCGCCCCGCGCACCCTGATGGGGCCCGAGGCGAAGCCGTTCCTCGAAGGACCCGGCCCGGACGCCGCGCAATCGTTCCAGGTGTCGGCATGGAGCTACGCGGCTCTGGCCCGCGCCGTTCTGCCCGCGATGAACGAGGGCGGATCGATTGTCGGCATGGACTTCGATCCCCGTACATCGATGCCGTACTACAACTGGATGGGCGTGGCCAAGGCCGCACTCGAGTCCGTGAACCGTTACGTGGCACGCGAAGTCGGTGAGGCCAAGCGGATCCGGTCGAACCTCGTCGCCGCCGGTCCGATCAAAACCCTTGCGGCCAAGGCCATTGCCGGCACCGCAACCGGTGACGCGCAGAAGCTGAACCAGCTCAACGAGTACTGGGATGGCGCCTCACCGATCGGCTGGAACGTCGACGATCCGTCGGTTGTCGCCAAGTCGGTCTGTGCTCTGCTGTCCGACTGGCTGCCGGGTACCACCGGATCGATCGTCTACGTCGACGGAGGGGCGAGCCACAACACCTGGCTACCCGAGGGCTTCGCGACGGAGTGAGTGGGACAACCGGATTCGACGCCGTCCTGTTCCTGTCCTTCGGTGGACCAGACGAACCGGACGACGTTCGGCCGTTCCTGGAGAACGTCACGCGGGGTCGTGGTGTGCCGTCCGAACGCCTTGAGGAGGTCGCCCGGCACTACCTCCACTTCGGTGGGGTGTCGCCGATCAACGCCCTGAACAAGGCGATGATCGCATCGATAGAAACCGAGCTCGATCGGACCGGCCTGAACCTGCCCGTCTACTTCGGGAACCGCAACTGGCATCCGATGGTCGAGGACACACTCGGGCGGCTCCACGCCGATGGGCACCGGCGGGTGCTGGTCTTCCCGACGTCGGCGTGGGGCGGCTACTCGGGGTGCCGGCAGTACGACGAGGACATCGCCCGGGCTCTGGCAGCGCTCGGCACCGATGACATGTATGTGCGCAAAGTGCCGCAGTACTGGGACCATCCCGCCATGACCGCGTCATGGGCTGATGCCATCCTGGCGGCGAAAGCCGAACTGCCAGAAGAACTTCGCGACGACGCCCGGCTGGTGTTCACCGCCCATTCGATTCCGCTGTCGGCCGACCGCGCTGCGGGTCCGCCGGCCGAGGGTGGGCACCTCTACAGCCGTCAGGTCGGCGCGGCCTCCGCAGCCGCGGCCGAGGCGGCGGGTTTTGCGGAGTTCGATCAGGTCTGGCAATCACGGTCGGGCCCGCCGCGGATCCCGTGGCTCGAACCGGATATCTGCGATCACCTCGAGACCGTCGCCGAGCGCGGCGTCCGCGCAGTCATCGTGTGTCCGATCGGGTTTGTCTCCGACCATCTCGAGGTCGTGTGGGATCTCGACAACGAGGGTCTGGAGAAGGCGCAGGAACTGGGCCTGGGCTACGCGCGGGCGGCGACGGTGGGGACAGACCAGCGCTTCATCACGATGATCGCGGAGCTGATCGCCGAACAATGCAGCGGTGACGTCGCGTTCAGACTCGGAATGACGGCCAACGGCGCGCCGTGCGCGCTCGGGTGTTGCGAACCGGTGAAGCGGCCCACGTCGAGTGGGGGTTCCTAGCGGCTCGGCTCAGACCCGGTTACCCGACACCAGTTCTTCGATGACGGCATTGGTGGCACTCATCCGCGCGATCCGGACGGTACGTTCGAGCTCCCGCAGTGCCGAATCGCCCCGTTGCTGCTGACCGGCATTGATGCCGAAGTCAGGCGCCGCGGCGCGGGCCACCGAGAGGATGGCGGCGACCTGGGCGGCCTGTTCGAGAATGCGTTCGGCGCGTGGATTCACACCCGGGGGTAGCTGCTGGGCGGCCAGTCGAGTCATCTGCGCCACCAGCTCCCGCGGATCGGGGCGACCATCCGCGGACGAGTTCCGCGGCATCCGCAGGCCGGCGACGATCTCGGTGGCCGACCGGATCCCTTCCCGCAGTTCGTATTCGACCTCGCCTAGCGAGTGTGTGACCGGAACGGCGAGGCTGGCGACCAGGGTATGTGCACCCCAACCGATCGTGTAGCGGTCGAGCCGGCGGGGGATGAGCGCATACCGTCCGGGAACAACCAGCAACTCACCGGCTTCCAGCGCGGCCGTGGTCACCGGACCCCGCAGGGGCAGGCCCAGCATGTCGCCGGGAGCGACGAGTAGCACGGCCAATCCGTGGGTGGAACCCTCTCGGATCAACCGCAGCAGGGCATCACTCTCTTCGCCCTCGGGATTCAATGAGAGTTGTTGGGCGGCAGCAGCATCGGCGGCGAGGACCCGATGCCGGGAACTCCACCAGCCGAGCACGTCGAGTAGATCGTCAGGGGAGCAGCGACCCGATTGCCACGCCGCACCCCACGCACCGAGGGCACTGCCTATGCCCGCTGTGTCGCTGGGGTACTCGAACTCCGTGTCGGTCATCACTGCCTTCTGTTTCTCGTACGTATCGGGTGATCTTACTGCCGTCGGCGCCGGCACGGCGTGGCAAGTGCCACCACCTCGCACCGGGCCCTAACGTGGTGCCGGTGAACAGCAATGGGTCCGATCCCTACGGTCGAGATGTCCTGTCCGCGCCGCGTCGAAGTACCCGGCCGACGGTCCCCGAGGTCGCTGCCGAGCGAGATCTGGTGGTCGAGGACGCGGCGAGTGGATTCTGTGGTGCCGTCGTCGGATTCGAACGCAGCTACGACGGCGAGTTCGTCAGGCTGGAAGATCGACGGGGACTGACAAGGATCTTTGCGATGCGTCCCGCGGCCTTCCTGATCGACGGCGCACCGGTCACCCTGACAAAACCTGTGGTCAAGCCGCCGTCGGCGCCGACGCGCACGGCGTCCGGATCGAGGACGGTTGCCGGGCAGCGCGCACGGGTGGCGCGAGCAAGCCGCCTGTTCGTCGAAGGGGTTCACGACGCCGCACTGATGGAACGGGTCTGGGGCGACGACCTGCGCGTCGAAGGCGTGGTGGTCTCGAGCCTGGACGGCCTCGACAATCTCGACGAGGCGCTCGCCGAGTTCGGGCCCGGTCCGACCCGGCGGGCCGGGGTCTTGGTGGACCACCTGGTGGCGGGCTCGAAGGAATCGCGACTCACCGAACGCGTCGGCGAGCACGTCCTGGTCACCGGTCACCCCTACATCGACGTCTGGGAAGCGGTGAAGCCCGCCGCGGTGGGAATCAAGGCCTGGCCGAAGATCCCGCGAGGCATCGACTGGAAGACCGGCATCTGCCAGGAGCTCAACTGGGGCACACCGCAGGACGGCTGGCGAAAGGTGAATTCATCGGTGTCGGATTTCCGCGACATCGAGGTTCCGCTGATCCGGGCCGTCGAGGAATTGATCGATTTCGTCACCGCTGTCGAATAGCAGGCGTAACCGACTCAGATTTTAGTGGCACAGTGGACATGTGGGAGCACTCGTCTGGCTGGTCGTAGGACTGATATTCATCGGCGCTGAAGTACTCAGCGGCGATCTCATCCTGCTCATGCTCGCCGGCGGTGCGCTGTCTGCGGCCGCCGTCAGCGCAATCTTCGATTCACCGCTGTGGGTGGACGGAATCGTTTTCGCCGCGGTGTCGCTGCTCCTGGTGTTCACGGTTCGTCCGGTTGCCAAGCGCCACATGTACAACCGGCCCCGTCTGGCAACCAACACCGAAGGTCTGATCGGACAGCATGGTGTGGTTGTCGCGGCGATCGACGCCGACTCCGGGCAGGTCAAGTTCGGTGGTGGTGTCTGGTCCGCGCGGGCGGCCCATCCCGGTGACCGGTTTGCCGAAGGCGAATCGGTGACGATTCTCGAAATCGACGGCGCCACCGCGGTGGTGTGGAAAGGATGACCCCCATGGTTGTCGGCATTGTCGTGATTCTGGTTCTGGTGCTGGTTGTTGCTGTGATCCTGGTCAAGTCGGTCGCACTGATCCCGCAGGCCGAAGCCGCGGTGATCGAGAGGCTGGGCCGGTACACCAAGACCGTGTCCGGTCAGCTCACACTGCTGATCCCGTTTGTCGATCGCGTCCGGGCCCGGATCGATCTGCGTGAGCGCGTGGTCTCGTTTCCTCCGCAGCCGGTGATCACCGAGGACAACCTCACGGTCAACATCGACACCGTTGTCTACTTCCAGGTGACCACTCCGCAGGCAGCGGTGTACGAGATCAACGATTACATCGTGGGTGTCGAACAGTTGGCCACCACCACACTGCGCAACGTGGTCGGTGGAATGACCCTCGAGGAGACCCTGACCTCGCGTGATTCGATCAACGGACAGCTTCGCGGTGTGCTCGACGAGGCCACCGGTCGTTGGGGCCTTCGGGTCGCCCGCGTCGAGTTGAAGTCGATCCTGCCACCGCCCTCCATCCAGGAATCGATGGAGAAGCAGATGAAGGCCGACCGCGAGAAGCGCGCCACGATCCTGACCGCCGAGGGTCAGCGGGAATCGGCGATCAAGACCGCGGAGGGCAACAAGCAGAGTCAGATCCTCTACGCCGAGGGCGCCAAGCAGGCCGCGATCCTCACCGCAGAGGGTGACCGGCAGTCCCGCATCCTGAAAGCGCAGGGTGACCGCGCCGCGCAGTACCTGCGCGCACAGGGTGAGGCGAAGTCGATCGAGAAGGTGTTCGCCGCGATCAAGGCCGCCAAGCCCACCCCCGAGTTGCTGGCGTACCAGTACCTGCAGCAGCTCCCGGAGATGGCGAGGGGCGAGGCCAGCAAGGTGTGGATCGTCCCGTCCGACTTCGGTTCGGCGCTACAGGGATTCGCCAAGTCGTTCGGTGTGCAGTCCGATGACGGTGTCTTCCGTTACGAGGCCCCGGCCGACGACAGCCCGGCACAGGTCGACGAATCCGATATCGCCGACTGGTTCGAGACGGCCAGCGATCCCGAGGTCGCGCAGGCGGTCGCCGCGGCCGAAGCGGTAGCCCGGAGGCCGATCGCCGATCAGCCCCCACTGTCGACCAGGTCGAAGGACCCCGTCCTCGAGTCCGAACCGTACAGCGCACCGGGCACACCCGGATGGCACCCACCGGACACCGATGAGGTGGGACCATTTCAGGGTTTGTAGTAGGGCTCGGTAGCAGGGAGTCAGTGCAGCAGTAGGTATGCCGTACCGGCGGTGGCCGCGGCCCAGAGCACCGAGGCCAGGGTCCCGATGATGAATTGCTCGGCCGCGCCCGGTTCACGCAGTTCGGGATAGCGGCCCAGACCCTTGACCGCCAAGACGATGGCGATGGCTTCGGGCCATTGCAGACTCAGCGCCGCGACCACCACGATGCGTTCGAGATATCCGATGACGCGGCCGCCCCGCAGCGGGGTGGGTACCGGCGCGGGGTCGGCCGGCGGGTCCGCGGGGGGCGGGGTGTCGAGTTGCCAGGGCTCGATGCCGCCCAAGAGCAACGCCGCCCGCACCATCAGGGTGCCGCCGGTGACCGCCGCCGCAAGGGTGAGGCAGTAGATCACGACCACCCCGGCACCGTCGGCCGGATCGGCCACCAGGCCCAGGATGGCCACCAGGCCGAGGATCGCCGGTGCGATCATCGCCGCTGCGATGTTCGTCAGGCGTCCGTGCCCGAGGGGGAGCCGGCTGATGAGAAGTGGCGCGAGTGCGGTCGCAGCCAGTAACAGGATCGCTGCGACGATCACGGGTGTGCGACCTCCAGAAGATGGGTGGCGAGCACTCGGGTGTCCTCCTCGATGTGCCAGTCCGCGGCCTGTAGTCGTTGGGATATCGCCTGCGGTGTGATGCCGAGTGTGGCAGCCGCCTCTGACTGACTGTGGCCCAGGCGCATCTCCCGGATGGCTTCCTGACCGGCTGCGCTGCGTCCGGTGGCGGTGCGGACGAGCAGTCGCAGCGCGGTTTGTGCATGCCCGTCGCCGGCATTGCCGGATCCGACCACGCTCACGTGGTAGCGGGTGGTCTTGGCCGAGTTCACGGCTTCCCGGGCACGTTCGAATGCCTGCCCGCGCCCGGCTCGGGTCTGCTCGGGAAGGGGGAGTTCGACGTCACCGATACCGACACCGATGCTCCAGTGCCCATCCGAGGCCAGGATCCCGACCGCCTGCGTGACAGCCTCGGGATCGTCGAGAACGGCCTGCAACTCGTCGCCTGCGGTCCGATCGAACGGCCGGATCGTCGTGATGCCGGCAAGCGCTGCGAGGGCTTTCGGAACCCGGTCCGGCTCGCTCCGGCTCCGCCGCTGATCAATCGTCAGTACGTACATCGCGCCCTCCACTTCAGGGACCAGACTGCGATCCCGGCTCCCACCGAGGAGCTATCAAGGATTAAACCTTGAAATGAGCCTATCAAGTCACATGGCTTGATAAAAGCGAATAAAGCTTTTCACCTTCACGAAGCGGGTGTGGCGTTCGAGTGGTTCGAGGCTCCGGGGCCGGCGGCCGCATCCGGTTTGTCCTCCGTCGACGTATCGACATCCATGTGCGCATCCACGATCAATCCGATCACACCGAGGCTGAACAGAGCAGCAGACAACACCAGTGACCAGACGTCACCCTGTCCGGTCAGGGCATCGCCGAGCAGCACCACGGCTGCGGTGCCGGGCATCACCCCGATGATCGTCGCCAGCAGAAAGGGCACGAACCTGATCGACGACAACGCGGCGATGTAGTTGGTCACCGAAAACGGGCAGGCGGCGATCAGGCGCAACGACCCGACTGCCAGCCATCCACGCCGTTCCATGCGCAACTCGACCGCCTTGGTCAGCGGGTGATGCAGATAGGGCCGGACCCGGGCCCGGCCGTATCTGCGCACCAGGACAAACGCTGCCGCCGCGGCGAAGGTGGTGGCCAGCATCGCGCCGGTGAAGCCGACGGCCGGACCGAAGAGCAGGCCGGAAGCCACCGTGAACGCGGACCGCGGCACCGGAAAGATCACGATGATCGCGTAGGAGACAAAAAAGATCCAGACGAAGGCCGGGCCGAGAGAGTCGGCCCACTCCCGCAGCTGGGAGACCGACGGGAAGGGAGTCAGGTACGCGGCAATCATGACCGCGATCACAACGATGAGTCCGATCACGGCCCGGATCGCCGCAGTCTTGCGGGTGACTCGGCCGATGATTTGCACGGGCTCAACCATACGGCCGACCTCTCCGTTCCTCGATGTGCGCGACACCACTGGAGATACCACCCACCTTGCCTTTTGGCCCGACCGATCGATCGGATAGTGTCGATCCACGTCCTGATGCGACCGAGATCACGACGTCACCAGCCGATCGAAGGGCTCACCCCGAATGCCGGATACCCATTCCGACCTCCAAGACCTGGAGACCAGTTACCAGCAGTGGTCCGACTCTGCCGCTCAGGTACTGGCCAAGTCCAATCGCGTTGACGTTGCGGACCTGGCCGACAGCCCCGAAGCGCTGTTGTCGACCATCACTCCGGACGCACTGGTCATAAAACCGCTCTACACCCGACGAGATGAGCTCGACGAGCCAGGCCTTCCGGGTTCGTACCCCTTTGTCCGCGGCAGCGATGCGACCCGCGATGTGAACATGGGCTGGCGCGTCACCGAACGCTTTGGTGATCCGACCGGCGAACCCCAGGACCCGAAGGCGCTCAACGCCGCGATCCTGGAGGCACTCGACAACGGTGTGAGCGGCCTGTGGCTGGCTGTCGGTGAGAATGCGATCGCACCGGAGCAGCTGGCCGACGTCCTCGCCGGGGTCTTCCTCGACCTCGTTCCGGTCACCATCGACGCCGGTGCCTCCGGAATCGAAGCAGCGCGCGCCACCGCGGGCCTCCTGCCGGACACCGCGTCGCTGAGCACGGTCGCCTCGTACGGCCTGGCGCCGTTGACCGCGGCATTGTCCGGCCGTCCGACCGTCGAGCTCGCCGACGCCATCGCCATCGCCCAGGAATCCGGACCCGCGGTCCGGGCCATCCGCGTCGACGGCACCGACTTCGCACTCGGCGGAGCCACCGACGTCCAGGAACTGGCCTTCACCGTGGCCGCCGGCGTCGAATATCTGCGTGAACTCACCGCGGCGGGCCTGGGCATCGACCAAGCACTCGCGCAGCTGACCTTTGCGTTGTCGGCCACCGACGACCAGTTCGGCACGATTGCCAAGTTCCGGGCGATCCGGCGACTGTGGGGCCGCGTGGCCGAGGTCAGCGGCGCACCGTCGGCCGGAGCCGCCATCACCCACGGCGTGACCGCCCTGACGATGATGAGCCAGCGCGATCCCTGGGTGAACATGCTCCGCGTCACCACCGCGACGTTCGGTGCCGGAGTCGGTGGCGCCGACCAGATCACGGTGCTGCCGTTCGACGCCGCAATAGCGCCCGCCGACCGCACCACCAACCCGAGCTTCTCGCGCCGGATGGCCCGCAACACGCAGCTGCTGCTGCTCGAAGAGTCCAACGTCGCCAAGGTGATCGACCCCGCCGGTGGCTCCTGGTTCGTGGAGTCGCTGACCGACAGTCTGTCCGTCGCCGCCTGGTCGCTGTTCCAGGAGATCGAGGCCAAGGGCGGCTATCGTCAGGCGCTGTCCGATGGCTGGATCGGTGAGCAGATCACCACGTCGCTCGAGGCCCGTGACAATGCGGTTGCACATCGGACCACCGCGCTCACCGGCATCAACGAGTTCCCGAATCTGGGGGAGAAGCCGCTCGGCACCGAGGGTGCGGCAGATGTTGCCGATCAGCCCGCGTCGGCGCCCAACCTGGCTCGCATCGCCCGGCCGTTCGAGCGTCTGCGTGATCGATCCGATGCCTACCTCGCCGCGCATGGCCGTCGTCCCACGGCGATCATGTTGCCCCTGGGTTCGGTGGCCGAGCACAACGGCCGCACCACCTTCGTCGCCAACCTGTTGGCGGCCGGTGGTATCGAAGCAGTCAATCCCGGTCCGCTGGACGGTGATTCGGTGGCCGCCGCGATCTCGGCGGCGGGCAATCCCGCAATCGCCGTGCTGTGTGCCGCCAACCCTCGCTACGCGACCGACGGTGCGCCTGCTCTCGCGGCCGCCCGCGAAGCCGGCGTCGAGACCGTGCTGCTGGCCGGTCCGCCCAAGGCCTGGACCGACACCGCAGGTACCCCGGATGGATTCCTGCAGATCGGGATCGACGCCATCTCCACGTTGACCGACCTGCTCGACAAGATCGAGGCGAAGAAGTAATGACCAGTACTGACAGTAAGAAGGACACGCAGCCGAAGGCGGAGCTGGACCAATCTGTGCCGAACTTCGCCGATGTCCCGTTGGCGGACGACGCGGCAGCGGCTCCGGCAGCCGGGGACAGCGACAAGCTGATCGCCGATCTGGCTCAGGCGCACGGCTATTCGACGGAGCAGGTCACCTGGAGCACCCCGGAGCAGATCGATGTCCGGCCGCTCTACACCCGCGCCGACCGGGACGCGGTGACCACCGACGGCGACAACCCGTACCCGCTCGACACCGTGCCGGGTCAGGTTCCGTTCCTGCGTGGTCCGTACCCGACGATGTATGTGAACCAGCCGTGGACGATTCGGCAGTACGCCGGCTTCTCCACCGCCGCCGAGTCCAATGCCTTCTACCGCCGCAACCTCGCGGCCGGTCAGAAGGGCCTGTCGGTCGCGTTCGACCTCGCGACCCACCGTGGCTACGACTCCGACCACCCCCGGGTGGCCGGGGACGT
Organism: Williamsia faeni; assembly: GCA_003202005.1. Taxonomy (GTDB): domain Bacteria; phylum Actinomycetota; class Actinomycetes; order Mycobacteriales; family Mycobacteriaceae; genus Williamsia; species Williamsia faeni. Next base: position 490,217 of record QJJF01000002.1, read on the forward strand.
CGGTATGGCCGGTGTGGCCATCGATTCCATCCTCGACATGCGTCAGCTGTTCGACGGGATCGACCTGGGCAGTGTGTCGGTCTCGATGACGATGAACGGCGCCGTGCTGCCGATTCTCGCGCTGTATGTTGTTGCCGCCGAGGAACAGGGTGTACCGCCGGAGAAGCTCGCCGGCACCATCCAGAACGACATCCTCAAAGAGTTCATGGTGCGCAACACCTACATCTATCCGCCGAAGCCGTCGATGCGGATCATCTCGAACATCTTCGAGTACACCAGCCACAAGATGCCGAAGTTCAACTCGATCTCGATCTCGGGCTACCACATCCAAGAGGCCGGTGCCACAGCCGATCTCGAGTTGGCGTATACCCTCGCCGACGGCATCGAGTACCTGCGGGCCGGTGTCGACGTCGGTCTGGACATCGACAAGTTCGCACCCAGGCTCTCGTTCTTCTGGGCCATCGGCATGAACTTCTTCATGGAGGTCGCGAAACTTCGTGCGGCGCGGCTCATCTGGAGCGAGCTGGTCGCCAAGTTCGACGCCAAGAACCCCAAATCGCTGTCGCTGCGTACCCATTCGCAGACCTCGGGCTGGTCGTTGACCGCACAGGATCCGTTCAACAACGTCGCGCGCACCTGTATCGAGGCGATGGCCGCGACCCAGGGCCACACCCAGTCGCTGCACACCAACGCCCTCGACGAGGCGCTGGCACTGCCCACCGACTTCTCGGCTCGGATCGCCCGCAACACCCAGCTCCTGCTTCAGCAGGAATCGGGCACCACGCGTCCGATCGATCCGTGGGCCGGATCGAACTACGTCGAGTGGCTGACGCACGAGCTGGCCAACAAGGCCCGGGCGCACATCGCCGAGGTCGAAGAGGCCGGCGGTATGGCACAGGCCATCAACGAGGGCATCCCGAAGCTCCGGATCGAAGAGGCTGCCGCGCGCACGCAGGCCCGCATCGACTCCGGTCAGCAGCCGGTGATCGGCATCAACAAGTACCAGGTCGACGAGGACCAGGAGATCGAGGTCCACAAGGTCGAGAACTCGAAGGTCCGCGGCGAGCAGATCGAGAAGCTGGAAAGGCTTCGCGCCAGCCGTGATTCGGCGGCCGTGCAGACCGCGCTGGAGAACCTGTCGCGCGCTGCCGCCTCCACTGAGGGTGGCTTGGAGAACAACCTGATGGCTCTGGCCATCGAGGCGGCCCGGCACCAGGCCACCGTCGGCGAGATCTCCGAGGCACTGGAGAAGGTCTACGGTCGCCACCAGGCAGAGATCCGCACCATCAGTGGTGTGTACCGACACGAGGCCGGAACTGTGCAGAACATCGACGACGCCATCGATATCGTCAACAAGTTTGCCGACGCCGAAGGCCGCCGGCCGCGTGTCCTGGTCGCGAAGATGGGCCAGGACGGCCACGACCGCGGACAGAAAGTGATCGCGACCGCCTTTGCCGACCTCGGATTCGACGTCGACGTCGGCCCCCTGTTCCAGACCCCAGATGAGGTGGCACTGCAGGCCTCGGACAACGACGTGCACGTCGTCGGTGTCTCGTCGCTGGCAGCAGGTCACCTCACCCTGGTGCCCGCACTCCGCGATGCCCTCGCGAAGGTCGGGCGCAGCGACATCATGATCGTGGTCGGCGGTGTGATCCCGCCCGGCGACTTCGATGAGCTGTACGAGGCCGGCGCTGCCGCGATCTTCCCTCCGGGAACGGTCATCGCCGACTCCGCCGTGGAGCTGATCAAGAAGTTGTCGGTCGAGTTGGGGCACGAGCTGACTTCGTGACGGTAAGACGAGCACATGCCTAGACCCCCCTTGGATCTGGCAGCGCTGGCTGATGCCGTCCGCGCCGACAAACGACCTGATCTGGCGCGAGCCATCACACTGGTCGAGTCGACGCGGGCGGATCACCGCGCCCAGGCGCAGGAATTGCTGCTGTCGCTCGGCACCGACTCGGGGAAGTCGTACCGGGTCGGTATCACCGGAGTCCCCGGAGTCGGCAAGTCGACGACCATCGAAGCGCTCGGCATGCACCTGATCGAGCAGGGGCACAAGGTTGCCGTGCTGGCGGTGGATCCGTCGTCGACCCGCACCGGGGGTTCGATTCTCGGTGACAAGACGCGGATGGGCCAGTTGTCGGTGCATCCGAATGCCTACATCCGGCCATCGCCGACGTCGGGCACCCTCGGCGGTGTCGCGAAGGCGACCCGCGAGACGATCGTGCTGCTGGAGGCCGCCGGGTTCGATGTGGTGCTGGTTGAGACCGTCGGTGTCGGGCAGTCCGAGGTCACGGTGGCCAACATGGTCGACGTGTTCTGCTTCCTGACACTGGCCCGCACCGGTGATTCGTTGCAGGGCATCAAAAAGGGTGTCCTGGAGCTCGCCGACATCGTGGTCGTGAACAAGGCCGACGGAAAGTATCTGACCGAGGCGAAGAACGCCGCACGTGAGCTTCAGGGCGCGCTTCGTCTGCTGACGCCGCACGAGGCGATCTGGCGTCCTCCGGTGCTGACGATGAGTGCCATGGAGGGTACCGGTGTCGCCGAGTTCTGGGAGACCGTCCTCAAACACAAGGAAGTCCTCAGTGCCGCAGGCGAATACGACGCTCGCCGCAACCGCCAGCAGGTCGAGTGGATGTGGGCGATGGTGACCGACCAGCTCCTGCGCCGGCTCGATGCCAACACCGATGTCCGCGCGATCCGCGACCGTGTGGAGGATGACGTCCGATCCGGTTCACTCACGCCGGCTCTGGCTGCCGCCGCGATCGTCGAGGCCTTCGACGGCTAGCTCCACCGCGCCACCCGTTTTCGCACTGCCCACCGGAAATTGTTGGTGGGCAGTGCAAATTCAGGTGGGTGGGGTCAGGAAATCGTCGAGGAATTCTGCACGGCGATCGCAAACGCCGCGATCCGGTCGATGAGATCGTCGAAGAACAGGTCCGGGTCGGTGGTGGTCGCGATCTCGGCATTCACCGGGCGATTCCAGAAGCCGCGTTCGTCGGCAACCGTGGTGCCGCGGGTCAGTGTTCCGTCGACCTCGACGTCCACACAGGCATGGCGGATCCCGGTGATCGACGGATCAAGGGCGACGGCGGCGGCGAAGGGGTCGTGCATGTGGGCGATGTAGCCCTCGGACTGGGCTTCGTGGAACTCGAAATAGAACCGGACCGCGTCGACGAGATGGCGGACGATCACGTTGTCCGCCACCGAACGGGTACCGGGTTCGTCATCGGGTCCGGGTTGTTCCACCGGGCTCGATTCGGCCAGCGCCGCCAGTCGGCCGAGGTGGTCGGGGGTCATCCGGATGGTCTCGGTGAGGTCGAGGGGACAGATGATCGGGCGCGGTGTGCCGTCCTGCCCAAAAGCGGCAAAGACCTCTTTGGCCGCCTCGGGATCGACGGCGATGTTCCACTCGGTGGTGGGGGTGGTGTTTCCGCCCTGGTGGAACACCCCGCCCATGATGACCAGGCGCCGAAGCCTGCTCGGCAACAACGGATCCCGCCGGATGGCCAACGCGAGATTGGTGAGAGGCCCGGTCACCAGGCCCACGTACTCACCGGGATTCTCCGCCGTCAGCTCGATCCAGGCATCCGCGGCGTCCCGGTGCGACTGGGTGGAGGTGGCGACCGGCAGTTCGGCGTATCCGATGCCGAGCGGCCCGTGGGTTTCCTCGGTGGTCATCAATGGTGTCTCGAGCGGACCGTCGGCGCCCACACAGACTTCGATGTCGTCGCGGCCGCAGAGCTGCAGCCAGGCGAGGTTGTTGGCGCAGACCACGTCGGTCGGGACGTTGCCGCCGGTCGACAAGACCGCCCGTAGATCGGCCGAGGGATGGGCGAGGAGGTACAGCAACGCCAGGGAATCGTCGATACCGGTATCGCAGTCGAATATGAGCGGCACTGAATTCACGTGTCGACCCTAGTCGACCAACCGATTTCGCCAGTCGGGCCTCACGCCGTGATTCGGTGTGGCCTGTTCAAATACCATCGGCGCTGCTAATCTGAACACAGATGTTTCCCCTTTGGGGATCTCGTTGTACGTCGAGAGGATGATCGATGACCATCTCCGAATCCGGCCCCCGGCTCCGCGCTGTCGCCCCCGGCGAGGGTGAAGACTCACTGATCAACAACGCCGACAGCGAGATCGAACTGATCCCGCCGGACTCCATCACCGCAGAGCAGACCGGCCGTTTCACGTTTCTCCCGGTCAACGGGGCAGCGTTTGTGATGCAGGTGATGCACCCTGTCATCGGTGACGTGGTCGGTAAGTACTCGGTGTTCCGCACCGACCCGGGTGGTCGTGCGATCCGATCGATCGATTCGGTCCTGCGCTGGGTCTACGGCGGTGAAGAAGCGCTCGCCGAGGGCAAACGCCTGCGCAAGATGCACCAGCCGCTGAAGATGAAGAACGCACAGGGCAAGCACATCAGCGCGCTCAACCCCGAGGCCTACCAGTGGGTCATCGCAACCGCGTTCCCGACCACGCTGGCGGCCGGACCGCTGCTCATCGGGCGCGACTTCAACGACCAAGAGAAGCAGGAGATCCTGCGTGACAACCGCCGGATCGCCAAGATCGTGCAGGTGCCGATGAGGGGCTACCCCGAGACCATCGGGGAATTCGACGAGTACTTCGACGACTTCATCAACAACAAGCTCGTCGCCCATGAGACCGCACTGACACTCATCGGGCAGATGAAGGAAGCCCCTCCACTCCCTCCTTCCGTGCCGGCGAGCCTGCGCCCGGCCGCAAAGGCTGCAGCCAATTTTGTCAGCAAGCCGGTGCAGAATCTGAACTACCTCACCACGGTGGGTGTGATGGATCCGCGGGTTCGCGAGATCCTCGGCCTGACGTGGAGCAACAAAGAGCAGCGGGACCTCGAGCGGATGCACAAGGTGATCCGGGGTTCGTACAAGGTGCTCCCTGACCGGTTGACGTACTTCCCGCTGGCCTATCACGCCCGGCGCCACCACGCTGCGATCCAGGCCATGAAGAAGCGGGAAACCGCCGGCGCGGCCTACAAGGTCGCCCGTCAGGCCTGAGTCGGGGCATCGCTGAGGTTCAGAAGATCCCTTGTCAGTTCGAGCTGGCCCAGATGCTGGGCCAGCTCGCGCTGTATGTGCATGAGCACCCATTCGGGAGACGCCGTCGCGGCGTCGGCGCGTGTCGACCCCGTTGCGGACCGATCCCGGATGCCCTCGATGAGGGCGATATCCACCCATCCCGGCAGCCGGCCGCGAACATCTGACACTCGGTCGATCAACGGGGCGACCGGCCCGGTGGCCGTGAACTCGGCGTCACGATCGCGCGGTATCCGCAGACCGGCGATGACCGAGCCGGCCCAGTATTCGATGACCCCGACACAGTGAAAGACGATGGCGTACGGGCTGTTTGCGCCGCCAATCGCGGGTCTGGTGTTGGCGCGGTCATCGCCGAGCGCGTCGAGGATCGACACCATGGCGTCCAGCGTCTCGCCGCAGACGGACAACATGGCCTCGCCCAGCGGATTGGTATCGGGTGCGTTCACCCTCAACCAACTACCACGGATAGGGCTCGAAGTCCTTCAGGAAGCATCCGTAGAGGTCGTTGCCGGATTCGCCCTGCACGATGGGGTCGTACACTCGCGCGGCGCCGTCGACCAGGTCCAGTGGCGCCCGGAAGCCTTCGTCGGCCAGGCGCATCTTGCTGGTGTGCGGACGTTCGTCGGTGATCCATCCGGTGTCGACGGCGGTCACCAGGATCCCGTCCTGATAGAGCTCGCCGGCACTGGTGCGGGTCAGCATGTTCAGCGCCGCCTTGGCCATGTTGGTGTGCGGATGGCCCGGACCCTTGTAGCCGCGCGAGAAGATCCCTTCCATCGCCGACACGTTCACCACGTACTTGCGGCGGGCCGTCGACGCCTTCATCGCCGGGGTCAGCCGCGACAGCAGGATGAACGGCGCGACACTGTTGCAGAGCTGCACCTCGAGCAGTTCGAGCGGATCCACCTGATCGACCGTCTCCACCCAGCTGTTGCTGTCGACGAGATCAGGGAGCAGTCCGCCGGCGTCGATCGCCGTACCGTCCGCGATCCGGGCCGGAGCCGACGACCCGGCCGTCATGGCCAATGCCGCGAGGGCCTGGGCGGCAGCGTCACTGTCGCCACCGGAGGCCAGCGCGTGCGGATGCAGTTCGCTGCTGTCACCCATTGTCAGCAGCGGCACCGATGCGGCCGAACCGGTCAGCGGGGCGAGCTCGGCGTCGGCCAGTGAGCTGTAGGCGCCGGGGGAGCGGCGGACCGTCTGCGCCGCGTTGTTGACGAGGATGTCGAGCGGTCCCTGGGCCGCCACCGAATCGGCCAGCGCGACCACCTGCGCCGGGTCGCGGAGGTCGATCCCGACGACGTTGAGGCGGTGCAGCCACTGGTCGGCGTCGGGCTGACGAGCGAACCGCCGGGCGGCGTCACGCGGGAATCTGGTGGTGATCGTGAGTTCAGCGCCGTCACGCAACAGCATCAGCGCGATGTACATGCCGATCTTGGCGCGTCCACCGGTGAGCAGCGCCCGACGACCGGTCAGGTCGGCGTGCTGCTCGCGCTTGTGTCGATTGGCGGCCGCACACTCCGGGCAGAGCTGGTGATGGAACGCGTCGACCTGCGTGTATTCCTTTTTGCAGATGTAGCAGTTCTGGGGCCGGATCAGCGTTCCGGCACTCGTGCCGGGTGCGCCCGTCAGCGGCAGACCCGCGGTTTCGTCGTCGATCCGGTCCGGTGACCCGGTTGCCGTGGCGGCCAGCACCTTTCGGTCCGCGTCGACGCGGATCTGATTCTTTTCCCGCCGGCGCCGGCGCTTGGCGTGCTTGAACATCTGCGCGACGGCACGTTGCACCGCAAGGGAGTCCGGATGCCCCGCATCGAGCTCGGTGACCTGATCCAGGACACGGCGGAAGATCGCCATGTCGGCGGGATCGATGGACTCTGTGGGTAGGTCGTGCACGATAAGCCAGTGTAGTGGCCAGAAACCGGTGCCCGATCCACCTCGCCCGCGGCCTGAACCGCGGTATGCCGGAAACGAGAAATGCAGGCGATGAAAATCATCGCCTGCATTTTGCAGAGTGTCCGAGGGGGGACTTGAACCCCCACGTCCGTTAATAGGACACTAGCACCTCAAGCTAGCGCGTCTGCCATTCCGCCACTCGGACTTGCTGTTCGTGCTCGCGGAAAAAACCGTTCTTCGAGCGCTGGACAACATTAACCGACTGGCGGCCTGCAACCCAAATCGCCTGTTCAAGGCCATTTTGTTCGATGGTTTGCTACCAATGGATCCATGGATGCGACCACCGTCATCTGCCGGACCTGCGCAGTGGAACAGAGCGCCCCATTACCTCCGGTGTGCCGCATCTGCGCCGACGAACGACAGTACGTCCCGCCGTACGGCCAATTGTGGGTGTCCATCGGGCAATTGGCCGCCGAAGGACAACGCGTGGTGGTCGCCGAACTCGAGCCGGGATTGCTCGAGATCTACAGCTCACCCGGTGTCGGCATCAATCAGCACAGCAAACTCGTCTGCACCGATGCCGGAAATCTGCTGTGGGATCCGATCGGTTTCATCGACGACGAAGCGCTCGCAGCGGTCCTGGACGCCGGCCCGGTCGTGGCGATCGTGGCGAGCCATCCACACATGTTCGGCGTGCAGGTGGAGTGGTCACGCGCTCTCGGCGACGTACCGGTCCTGGTTGCCGAATCCGATTTGGAGTGGGTCCAACGCGGCGCCCCGGTCATCGAACCGTGGAGGGGCGACCTGGCGGTGCTTCCGGGGGTCACGCTGACCCAGCCCGGCGGACATTTCCCCGGTAGCGCCGTCGCCCACTGGAGCGCCGGCGCCGACGGACGCGGTGTGCTGCTCTCCGGGGATACGGTGCTGCCGAATCCCGATCGCAGCAGCGTCAGCTTCATGCGGAGCTACCCCAACCGCATTCCACTGTCCGCTGCGGTGGTCGAACGCGTGGCCACATCGTTGTGCCGGTTCGATTTCGATCGGCTGTACGGAAACTTCGCCGACTACATCGACACCGACGCCAGGCCGATCGTCAGAGCCTCGGCCGACCGCCACATCGGATGGGTGCGAGGCGATTTCGATCATCTGACATGAGCAGGCCTTCCAAAAAACTGGTCGGACTCCGCGCGGTTTCGTCTCCCTCGCGTGTCACCACGGGTACATCGTGGTGATAGGAATGAGCAGGTGAATGCCAACCCTTCTGCCGCCACCGACGAAGTAGTCGAGCTCGTCAGCCGGCTCATCCAGTTCGACACCAGCAACACCGGTGAACTCGCCACCACCAAGGGTGAAGCCGAGTGTGCCCGGTGGGTGCAACAGAAACTCGAAGAAGTCGGTTTCGAAACCGAATACCTCGAGTCCGGACAACCGGGCCGCGGCAACGTCTTTGCGACCCTGCCCGGCGCCGATCGCAAACGCGGGAAACTGCTGCTGCACTCGCATCTCGATGTGGTCCCGGCGCAGGCGGAAGACTGGAGCGTACACCCGTTCTCCGGTGCAGTCGAAGACGGCTACGTCTGGGGTCGTGGCGCAATTGACATGAAAGACATGGTCGGGATGGCGCTGGCACTGGCCCGGCAGTTCAAACGCACAGGCACCGTGCCGCCCCGCGACATCGTCTTCGCGTTCCTCGCGGACGAAGAGGCCGGCGGCAAATGGGGTTCGCACTGGCTCGTCGACAACAGGCCGGACCTGTTCGAAGGCATCACCGAGGCTGTGGGCGAAGTGGGTGGGTTCTCACTCACCGTCGACCGGCCGGACGGCACCCAGAAGCGCCTCTATTTGGTGGAAACCGCGGAGAAGGGGCTGGCCTGGATGCGGCTGACCGCAACCGCCAAAGCCGGACACGGCTCGTTCCTCCATGAGGACAACGCCGTCACGATCCTCTCCGAAGCGGTCGCCAAACTCGGGCGGCACCAATTCCCGCTGGTGATGACCGAGTCGGTCTCGCAATTCCTGGAAGCGGTCTCGGAGGAGAGCGGCCTGTCACTGACTCCGGACACCCCGGACCTGGAGACCGCGCTGTTCAAGATCGGCAGCATTGCGCGCATCATCGGCGCCACACTGCGCGACACCGCCAATCCGACGATGCTCCAGGCCGGGTACAAGGCCAACGTCATCCCGCAGACCGCGACCGCCGTGGTCGATTGCCGGGTGCTGCCCGGACGCCAGGCTGCGTTCGAGGCAGAGGTCGACGAACTGATCGGCCCCAACGTCACCCGCGAGTGGATCACCAAACTCGACTCCTACGAGACCACGTTCGACGGTCATCTCGTCGACGCGATGAACGATGCGATCCTCGCGCACGACCCGCAGGGCCGGACCGTTCCGTATATGCTTTCCGGTGGCACGGATGCGAAAGCGTTCGCCCGCTTGGGGATTCGCTGCTTTGGGTTTGCGCCACTCAAGCTGCCCACCGAACTCGATTTCGCGGCGCTGTTCCACGGCGTCGACGAACGGGTACCGGTGGAATCGCTGCTGTTCGGGACCGAGGTTCTCGAACACTTCTTGATGCACAGCTGAGCCCTGCATTGCTGAGCCCATCGGGCAGTTGAGATCCGAGCGGCCCCCGATGCTCATGTCGGCCACATCCCCGACCCACCTCACGCATGATGGTGGGGCACCCTACGGAAAGGACACGAACAACGATGTCGAGGTACAACCCGTACGACGCTCTGCCGAAGCTCCCCGGCTTCACTCTGACCTCCGAAAGCATCACCGACGGCACCGCCTGGGAGAACCCTCAGGTGTCCGGGATCATGGGAGCCGGCGGTGAAGACATTTCACCGCAGCTGACGTGGTCCGGATTCCCGCCGGAGACCAAGAGCTTCGCCGTCACCGTGTACGACCCCGAGGCACCCACCGCATCCGGGTTCTGGCACTGGGCCGTCGCCGACATCCCGGTGTCGGTGACCTCTCTCGCCGCCGATGCGGGCAATGGCGCCGAAGGTTCGCTGCCGTCCGGGGCGGTTGTCCTGAACAACGACGCCTCCGTGCGGCGATTCATCGGTGCCGCACCGCCTCCCGGGCATGGCACGCACTACTACTACACCGTGGTCCATGCAGTCGATGTGGAGACGCTGGGACTTCCGGACGGCGCAACCCCGGCCTACCTGGGTTTCAACCTGTTCGGGCATGCGATCGCCCGCGCGATCATCACCAACACCTACGAGCGATAGCGCACCGACGGCACCACAAAGCCACCGGCTCCAGTCACAATCACATGTTGCAACTTGTGGAAATGGTTGGAGCTGGTGGCTTTTGGGTCAGTGCTTGGGCGCCGAGGACCCCACGGCGTCCGCGATCGAGCCATAGCCGGCGGCGCGCACCCGCTGTGCCAATCCCTGGTGAATCAGCTTGACCCACAACGGGCCACCGTAGATGAATCCGGTGTAGGCCTGCACCAGTGATGCTCCGGCGCAGATCCGCTCCCAGGCCTGGTCGACGGTTTCGATCCCGCCGACGCTGATCAGCGTGAGCTGTCCACCGACCCGGCCGTAGAGGCGCCGCAACACCTCCAGGGAACGATCGGCGAGCGGCGCACCGGACAGTCCACCGGCTCCGATGGTCTCGACCTCCGCGGCGGGCGTGGCCAAACCCTCGCGACTGATCGTCGTGTTGGTGCAGACGATGCCCGCCAGACCCAATTCGACCGCCAGATCGGCGATCTGATCGATGTCGTCGTCGGCCAGATCAGGTGCGATCTTCACCAAGACCGGGATGTCGACCGCGTCGGACACCGCGGACAGCAACGGACGCAACGCGGACACCGCCTGCAGATCCCGAAGCCCGGGGGTATTGGGCGAACTGACGTTCACCACGAGGAACTCGGCCAGGGGACCGAGCAGCCGAGCGCTGATCAGGTAGTCGTCGACGGCATTCTCCGGCTCGACAACCTTGGTCTTGCCGATGTTGGCCCCGATCGGAACCATCGAGGTGGTGGTCTTGCGGTGGCGCAGCTGGTTTGCCGCAGCCCCGGCGCCGTGGTTGTTGAAGCCCATCCGATTGATCAGGGCCCGGTCGGCCGGTAGCCGGAACAGGCGGGGAGCCGGATTGCCGGGTTGGGCCTGTCCGGTGACGGTGCCGATCTCGGCGAAGCCGAATCCGAGAGCGCCCCAGGCGTCGATCGCCTCACCGTTCTTGTCGAAGCCGGCCGCGAGTCCCAGGGGCGCCGGGAAGTCGAGCCCGAACACCCGCGACCGCAAGACGGGATCGTCGGTGACCAGCACCCGCCGGGCCAGCGAACGCAACGGCTTGAACCGTCCGGTCCACGAGATCGCCCGGGCCCCGATCCGGTGGATTCGCTCCGGCGGAACCAGGAACATCAGGGCAAGAAGCCACCGGTACAACCGGCGGTAGACAGTGGCGATCACGCGCTCATTCCAGTATCGGGTTCATCGGTGGAGGCCAGTCGCGGTCGGCGACGACGGAGCAGGACCTTGCGGCTGCCATCGGCATAGAGGCGGACCCGGGACAGTTCCCAGCCACCGAACTCGGCCTGGATCGACAACCGCATGGAGGCGGTCACCCGGGTCACATCAGGGGGCAGACGCAAGGGGACGTATTCGTAGTCGTCCGTCGACATGTCCCATTCCCGCGGAAAGCCACGGTTGCGGTTGCCTGCCAAGTCTGCGCTCACCTCACTATTGATCGGGGTTGATGATCTGCAATCCGCCTCCATCGGCGGACAGCAGGTACACCGTCCCGGTCTCGGGGTTGACCACCATCGAATTGGCCTGCGAAACGGTCTCGAACTGCTGCACCTGAACCGGGGTTCCGGTGGCCAGTTCGTAGGCCGTGACCTGGTTGTTTCCGGTGGTCGCCACCCACGCCAGGTTGTGGGTGTCGTCGTAGTCTACGGCGTAGGGGCCGAAAGCCACGGGATGCCGGAATTTGTTGACGATCGGGTCGCCGTAGAACGCGAGGAACTCGCCGCCCAGGGTGTCGGTGGTCAGGAACCGGCCGTAGTGATCGACAGTGAGGTTCGTCGCACCGTCGCCCGAACGCAGGGCCACACCGAGATCGCTGTCGGCGATGTCGACCTCGGTCACCGACGACTGCGCGCGGTCGAGCACGACCACCTGTCCGTCGTGTTCGGCGATCGCGTCGACCCGGACAAATCCGGTGATGGTGTCGCGCACTGTTCCGTCGGGATCGACCACTATCAGACTGCCCTTGTCGTTGCCGACGAGGATGTCGCCGGTCGACGTCAGCACCGCCGACAGCGGGGTTCCGGGGAGGTCAACGCGCACCGTGTCACCGGTCGCCGAATCGATGATCAGCAGCGCGCCGGGGATCAGCACCTCGAGCTTGCCCGAACTGAACGTTCCGAAGCCGGTTGCCTTGTCGCTCAACGTAACTGTGCGCGTCGGAACAGCTCCCGGAGCGAGTCCTTCGGCTGCGTAGAAGTAGACCGAGCGGCCGTCGTCGGACAGCAAGGCCAGCTGCTTCGTCGCGGTGCAGTAGGCCATCGCGGTGCCGGCGTTGGCCACCGGAACCACCACACCCGCCGGAGGGGTGGCCGGGTCATTCGCCGGTGCGGCGATGGGAGTCTGCGGAACGATCGTCGGAACATCGGGTGTACCACCCGAATCCGAGCAGCCGGACAACACCAGCGCGACAGCCGCCATCGCTACCAACAGACGTTTACCGCGCACATTCATGGCACCCATCTTGCTTGTCGACCCGCCTCGCCATGCCACGGGGGCGCCGGTGTCGCAACCCGAGGGCCGGGCCGGGGTTTCCCGTAGCATCGGGCCCCGTGACCGACACCATGACGTGGGCCCAGGCGATAGTCCTCGGGGCCGTACAGGGATTGACCGAGTTCCTGCCGATTTCTTCCTCCGGTCACCTGCGCATTGTTTCCGAGATCTGGTTCGGTGAGGACGCCGGTGCATCGTTCACCGCCGTGACGCAGTTGGGTACCGAAGCTGCTGTTCTCGTGTTCTTCGCCAAGGACATCATCCGCATCATCGCGTCGTGGTTTCGCGGCCTGTTCAACAAAGACGCCCGGGACCTCGACTACCGCATCGGCTGGTATGTGATCATCGCCACCATTCCGATCGGCGTCCTCGGATTTCTGTTCAAGGACGAGATCCGCACCGGCGCACGCAACCTCTGGTTGGTCGCGAGCATGCTCATCCTCTTCTCCGCGGTGATCGCTGCGGCCGAAAAGTTCGGCCGCAAAGAGCGGCCCATCGAGAAGCTCACCACCCGTGACGGAATCGGCATGGGTCTGGCCCAGTGTCTGGCATTGATCCCAGGGGTGTCGCGTTCCGGCGCCACCGCGAGCGCCGGCCTGTTCCTCGGACTCAAACGTGAAGCTGCGGTCAGGTTTTCGTTCCTGTTGGCCATCCCGGCGGTGGTCGCGTCCGGATTGTTCAGCCTCCCAGACGCATTCGACCCCAGCGGTGACGGCGTCGAGTCGTCCGGGATGCAGTTGCTCGTCGCCACGATTGTCGCGTTTGTGGTCGGCTACGCCGCGATCGCCTGGTTGCTGAAGTTCGTCGCCGACCACTCGCTGTACTGGTTTGTCGGCTATCGGGTGCTGCTGGGTCTTCTGGTCATGGGACTGCTCGCGGGCGGCGTGATCAGCGCCACATGATCCGGTGCTGCAACGCTGTGACATGCGACAACGACTTCGTGCCGAGTCCGGATCCTGGCCCGGCGCATAAGGTGTGACACGTGACGGTCATATTGCTTCGACACGGACGATCCACGGCGAACACCTCGGGTGTGCTCGCCGGCCGCTCGGCGGCCGTGGGTCTCGACGATCACGGACGTTCCCAGTCCGTCGGCCTCATCGAACGCTTCGGTGACCTGCAAAAGCCCGTCGCGGTTGTGCGGTCCCCGCTGCTGCGGTGTGAGCAGACGGTGGCTCCGCTCGTCAGCCACTTCCAGTGCCCCGAGATCGTCGATGAACGTCTGGTCGAGGTCGACTACGGCCAGTGGACCGGACGCCCGATCAAGGAACTGCTCTCCGAACCGCTCTGGCGGGTGGTGCAGCAGCAGCCGTCGGCGGCGATCTTCCCCGACGGTGAGGGACTGGCCCAGGTCCAGTCCCGGGCGGTCGCCGCGATCCGGGAACTCGACGCCCGCTTCTCCGGTGAAGACGGATCCGGAATCTGGATCGCCTGTACGCACGGCGACGTCATCAAGGCGATCCTCGCCGACGCGATGGGCATGCACCTCGACTCGTTCCAGCGGATCGTCGTCGAACCGGCGTCCGCCAGCGTCGTCCGGTACAGCCTGGCGCGACCGTACGTACACGCGGTGAACTGCACCTCGACCCTCCCGTCGATTCCGGCACGGCCCAAACCCTCCGAAAAGGTCGAGACGTCGGACAACAGCCATGGGCCCGCCCACACCGACGATGCCGTTGTCGGCGGTTCCACCGGAACCTGAGACCGGCTGCCGCGCTGCGCCGCGACGCCAACGACCAACGCCTTGGGCGAACCCGCCCCGATTGGGGATAATCAATTTCAGGAGAACGGAGGTGCCATGGCCAGAGCGATACACGTCTTCCGCAGCCCGGACCGTTTCATTGCCGGAACGGTGGGCCAGCCCGGTGACCGGACCTTCTATCTGCAGGCCATCCACGAAACGCGTGTCATCAGCGTCATGCTCGAAAAGCAGCAGGTCCAGATACTCGCCGACCGGATCGGCGCCCTGCTCGAAGAGGTGCACCGCAGGTTCGGGACGCCTCTGCCCGCCGAACTGTCCCGTGTCGAAGACCTCAGTCCACTCCTGATGCCTGTCGACGCCGAATTCCGCGTGGGCACCATGGGTCTGGGATGGGACTCCGAATCCGAAGCTGTGGTCGTCGAGTTGCTCGCCATCACCGAGGGCGAGTTCGACGAGAGTGTTGTCCTCGACGACACCGAAGAAGGTCCGGACGCGGTCCGCGTGTTCCTCAGCACCGGTGCCGCCCGCGAGTTCGCGGCCCGGTCGAGCCGGGTCATCTCCGCCGGTCGTGAGCCCTGCCCGTTATGCGGGGATCCACTCGATTCGACCGGACACATCTGCGTCCGCACCAACGGATACCGTCGCGAGGCCACGTTCGGTCCGTCACTCGAGTTCATCGACCCTGATCTGTTCAACGATCCGAACCTGCTCGACGAAGACGATCCAGACGACCCTCCGGGTCCGGACGTCGGTGACGAGCCCGGCCGGTGACAGCCACCCCGCCCACCGGCGAACCGGTTGATGTGCAACACATCCTGGCCACCGGCGAACTGGAACTCATCGGCCAGATCCGCAATGCCAGCAACGCGACCCTCGTCTGCGATGCCGTTGTCGGTGACCAGCAGGTTCGGTGCGTCTACAAACCGGTCCGCGGTGAGCAGCCGCTGTGGGACTTCCCGGACGGCACCCTCGCCGGACGTGAAGTGGCGTCGTACCTGGTGTCCGATGCGCTCGGCTGGTCGGTGGTCCCGCTGACTTTGCTGCGCGACGGACCGTTCGGTCCCGGCATGGTGCAGCGCTGGATCGACACCCCGGAACCGGCAGACGGGTTGCCGACAAGGCTCGATCTCGTCGACCTGTGTTCGCCCGATCTGGTTCCGGACGGCTGGAAGCTGATCCTGTCCGCCGTCGACTCGCGTGGCGAAGACGTGGTGCTTGTCCACGCGGACGATCCGCGGCTGCAGCGGATGGCGGTGCTCGACATCCTGATCAACAACGCGGACCGCAAGGGCGGACATGTCCTGGAAGGGCTCGACGGGCAGGTCTACGGCGTCGACCACGGCATCTGCCTGCACACCGAGGACAAACTGCGGACCGTCCTGTGGGGCTGGGCCGCCGAATCCATCCCCGCGCACCTCCTCGACGATGTCGCGGCCCTGCTCGAGGCCTTGCGCACCGAGGATTCGCCGTTGCGTGACCGACTCGCCGAATTGATCACGCCGGCGGAGGTGGTGGCGCTGGTCAACCGGACGGCGGCGATGGTCGCCACGCCGGTCATGCCCATAGCCGATCGGTCGCGACCCATCCCGTGGCCGGCGTTCTGACCCGTTCTGGTCGGCCCCGAGAGCGCGGGTCTGTGTTGCGCCAATAAGGTGGTCATCATGCAGTCGTGGTCTGAAACCGTCGTCCCCGTTGTGCCCGGTCAGGGTCCGGCATTGAGGCTCTTTGACACCTCGGACCGTCAGGTCCGTCCGGTGGTGCCCGGCAAGATCGCCACCATGTATGTGTGTGGCATCACACCTTACGACGCAACGCATCTCGGGCACGCCGCCACGTACCTGACGTTCGATCTGGTCAACCGGGTCTGGCGCGATCTCGGACACGAGGTGCACTACGTCCAGAACATCACCGACGTGGACGATCCGCTGTTCGAGCGGGCCGACCGCGACGGGATCGACTGGCGCGATCTCGGTGCGCGAGAGATCAACCTGTTCCGCGAGGACATGGCGGCCCTGCGGGTGCTGCCGCCCCGCGACTACATCGGTGCTGTTGAGTCGATCGACGAGGTCGTCGAGGTCGTCGGCAAGCTCCTGGCCTCGGGTGCCGCCTACATCGTCGATGACGAGCAGTACCCCGACGTCTACTTCCGAACCGATGCCACCGAGCAGTTCGGCTACGAGTCGGGTTACGACCTGCCGACCATGCAGAAGTTCTTCGCCGAGCGGGGCGGCGATCCCGACCGGCCCGGCAAGCGCAATCCACTCGACGCGCTGGTCTGGCGGGCCGCCCGTGACGGCGAACCGTCGTGGGACTCACCCCACGGACCAGGCCGGCCCGGCTGGCACATCGAGTGCGCCGCAATCGCTTTGAACCGGATCGGAACCGGATTCGACGTGCAGGGCGGCGGCAGCGATCTGATCTTCCCGCACCATGAGTTCTCTGCAGCTCACGGCGAGGCGCTGACCGGTGCCCGTCGCTTTGCGAAGCATTACGTGCACGCCGGGATGATCGGGCTCGACGGCGAGAAGATGTCGAAGTCGAAGGGCAACCTCGTTTTGGTGTCGAAGCTCCGCGCCGCCGATGTCGACCCCGGTGCAATCCGTCTGGGTCTGCTGGCCGGTCACTACCGCACCGACCGGGCCTGGACCGATGAGGTGCTCGCCGAGGCCGTCACCCGCCTGGAACTGTGGCGAAA
Source organism: Williamsia faeni (assembly GCA_003202005.1). Taxonomy (GTDB): domain Bacteria; phylum Actinomycetota; class Actinomycetes; order Mycobacteriales; family Mycobacteriaceae; genus Williamsia; species Williamsia faeni. The sequence goes on from QJJF01000002.1 coordinate 507,350, forward strand.
AGCCGCGGCCTGCGAGTCCGGTCCCGATGCCGCTCCGACGATCGAGCGACTGCGCCTGCACCTGACCGACGATCTCGACACCCCCAAAGCACTTATCGCGATTGATGCCTGGGCCCACGACACATTGGGTGGGCTCGGTTCGGCCAAGACCGCACCGGCCGACGTGGCCAATGCGGTCGACGCGCTCCTCGGCGTCAACATCGCTCCGCTTGGGTAAGGTTCGACATCGTGGCCAAAGAGCAAGAGATCGATCCCGACACAGCTGACGGTGTGTGGGCCGTGACGACGCGGACGTCGACCTATCTGCTGGACTTTGGCGAGATGACCCTGCTCCGTGCACCGGGCGTCGGTAGCAGCGGCGACGAGGCCTGGACCGTGAGTCGGCTCCGCCGCGATTCCGAAGACATCCCCCTGCTCGGGGTGAAGTCATGCCGCGTGGGGGAGTCGGCGCAATTCTGGGTTCGTGCGGCCGACGATCCCGATGTCCGGACGTGGCGCATCACCACGCCCGTCGTGACGATCGAACGGATCTCCTGACCGCCGACCGTGCCCAAATCGCCGCCGACCGTGCTCAAATCGCCGCCGAGCGTGCTCAAATCGCCGCCGAGCGTGCTCTAGTTACCGCCGACCGTGCCGACGTTGTCGAACGGCGTGCAGTATCGGCCCGCTCGATTGCTCGATGGGCACGGTCAACGGTTGGATGGGCACGGTCAACGGTTGGATCGGCCCGCTCGACGGTCGGATCGGCACGCTCGACGGAGGTCGGGTCAGGTCCAGATGTGGATCTGACCGTCGTGGACCTTCGCCTGGAAGACCGGGAGGGCGTCGATGTCGGTTCCGTTGGTGCACCGACCGTCGTCGAAGGAAAAGGTGTACTGGTGCAGCGGGCACATCACCTTGGTGGTGTCGGTCTGACCGTCGGCGATCGGACCGCCCTTGTGCGGGCAGCGCGCACCCAGTGCGCGGACAGATCCATCGGACATCAGGAAGACCGCAACCTGTTGTCCGTCAACGACATAGGTGCGTCCTTCGCCGACAGTGAGATCCGTCACCGGACCCACCCGCGTGAACCCGGTGTCTGTGGCAGTCATCGGACCGGCACCAATGGCAGCTTGATGAGCGGCAGCGACGGCTCGAACTGTGCGGGTGACTTGGGCTCGAGGCGTTCCTTCCAGGGATCGCTGTAGGCGGCCGCCGATGCCGAGATCCGGTCGGACAAGCCGTCCACCAATCCATCCCGGTCGTCGATGAGAATTGCCCGGAGTTCCTCGATGCCCACCCGCGGGACCCACGCGTAGGTGCGTTCGAGCCACTTCCCCTGTTCTCGGTAGTACTGGATGAACACCCCGCAGATGCGCAGCACCTCGTCGGCTCCGACGGCGGTGGTCAGCAGATCACCCTTGCGGATGTGGGCCCCGGCCGCGCCGCCGACATAGATCTCCCAGCGGCCGTCACCGACCGCGACCACACCGAAGTCCTTGCACAGGGCCTCCGCGCAGTTGCGCGGACAACCGGTGACGGCCAGTTTGAGTTTCGCGGGCGCTTCGAGGCCCTGATAGCGCTCCTCGATCGCGATGCCGAGTGCGGTCGAGTCGTCGAGACCAAAGCGGCAGAACTCCAGGCCCACACATGTTTTGACCGTCCGGAAGCTCTTTCCATAGGCGTAGCCGGAGGGCATGTCGAGATCAGCCCACACCTTCGGCAGATCTTCCTTGCGGATGCCGAGCAGGTCGATGCGCTGGCCGCCGGTGACCTTGACCATCGGGATGTTGTATTTGTCTGCGACATCGGCGATTCGGCGCAGTTGTGCCGGACTGGTCACACCGCCCTTCATCTGCGGGACCACCGAGAAGGTGCCGTCGCGCTGGATGTTGGCGTGGACGCGGTCGTTGATGAACAGTGCGCCGCGTTCGTCTTCCCACTCGGCGCCCCAGATGATCCGGAGCAACGACGCGAGTGGCATCTTGGCGGTCACGTCGTCGCCGTCCGGCGACAGTGCGCCGGCCACCGCCGACACCGACCGCAGGTCGAGTTCCCGAATCCGGGACATGAGTTCGGGTTTGGTCAGTGGAATCGACGGGACGTACCAGTCCGCCGATGGATCGACGGCCAACTCGCCGCCGGCGGCGCAGGCCACGATGTCGCCGACGAGTCCCTTGCAGGAGCCGCAGCCCTTGCCCGCGCGGGTCTTCGCGACGACCTCGCCGACCGTCTTGGCGCCGGCGTGAACACACGCGACTATGTCGCCCTTGGTGACCCCGTTGCAGTTACAGACCTGGACGTCGTCGGAGAGTTCGGCGGCGCCGGTCTGGGCGCTCGGGGTGCCCATGTCGAAGAGCATGCTGATGCGTTCGTCGGGCAACGCCACCTTGTCGTCGAACGCCTGGGTCAGGAAGTTGACCTTGCTGATGTCGCCCAGCAACATCGCGCCGATCAGCTTGTTGTCGCGGACGACCACGGACTTGTATGTGCCACTGCGGGGTTCGTAGAACTGGACGAATTCATCCGTGTCACGTTCGGGCCCTTTGACACCCATCGCCGCGACATCCACCCCGGCGACCTTGAGCTTCGTCGTCAGCCGCGAGCCGTGATAGGCCGCATCGGGATTGTTGCCCGTCAGTACATCGGCCAGGACCCCCGCCTGCTCCCACAGCGGGGCCACGAGCCCGTAGACCTCTCCGCGGTGCTGGCAGCATTCACCAACGGCGTAGATCGCACCCTCGTCCTCGCAGCGCATCTGGTCGTCGACGACGATCCCGCGTTCGATGACCAGGCCGGCGCGCCGCGCGAGTTCGACGTTGGGCCGGATACCCGCCGTCACGACGATCATGTCCGCCAGGAGACTGCTGTCGTCGTTGAAACCGACCCCGGCGACGGCACCGTTGTCGGCGCGCAGTACCGCAGTGGTGCGCTTGGAGGTGTACACACCGACGCCGAGCTCTTCGATCTTGTTACGCAGGACCCGCCCGCCGCGTTCGTCGAGTTGCTGGTTCATCAGGTGTCCGGGGGAGTGCACCACGTCGACGTCGATGCCCTGGGTCCGCAGCCCGTACGCGGCCTCGAGTCCGAGCAGGCCGCCACCGATGACAACTGCGCGGATCCCGTCGCGGGACAACGCCATCTGCAACATCCCGTTGGTGTCTTCGATGGTCCGGAACCCGAAGACCCCACGTGCGAGCCGTCCGTCGGCCTCGCGCAGGCCGTCCATGTTGGGGAAGAACGTGTTGCTGCCGGTGGCGATCACGAGCACGTCGTAGTCGATGGTCCGGTCGCTCTCGCAGGTGACGACTTTGGCGAAGCGGTCCACGCCGACGGCGCGGTCGCCGGCATAGAGCCGGACATCGTTCTCGCGGTACCAGGCCATCGGGTTGAGCATGAGGTCGTCGTCGTCGATCGAACTCTCACCGGCCAGCACATGCGAGAGCATGATCCGGTTATAGTTGCCGTACGGCTCGTCGCCGATCATCGTGATCTCGAACTGTGACCCGCCGCCGCGCTGCAGGATCTCTTCGACGGTGCGGGCGCCGGCCATCCCGTTGCCGACCACCACCAGTCTTTGCCGCTGCTGTGCCTCCGGCATCAGAACTCCACGAACCCGAAGTCGACGACGAGCTCTCCCGTGCACCCCTCCGGCGCCGCGAACACCAACTCCAGGACACCGTCGGCGTCGACATCCTCGACCACCCGCAACGGCACGTTCACCGACGCCTTCGCACCCATCGGAAACCACCGCATGGGCCGTTGATCGCGCAGCAGGGTCACGTAGACGAGTTCGCCCGAGCTGTTGCCGCCGCGGAAGTACAGCGGTTGGACGGTGAGGCCGGCCGGGACCTGATAGGTCAGTGACGGATCCAAGGGAGCCGCCTTGGTGAGGCCGCTTCCGGTGAAGGTGAAGACACCCTGGAGGAACTTCGGTGTGCTGGACATGGTCCCTACTGAACGTGAGTTCGATGAACCAGCACTTGCAACAGGGTTACGAGTCCATTGTCAGGACCTCACCGCGTTCACAGCAGGTCGGTGATCACGCCGTCCTGATGGGGACTCTAACCGCCGAAGCGTCCGCCGGGACCGCGTCTGCGCAGGTAGCGCTCGAATTCCGCGGCCAGGGCATCGCCATCGATCTTCGACAGTGTTTCGTCGACGCTGACCTCGGCGTCGCCGCGTTCTTCGAGTCCACGCACGTAATCCGAGATCTCGTCGTCGTCTTCGGTCATCTCGGTGACCGCGCGTTCCCATTCCTCGGCCTGCTCCGGCAGTTCGCCGAGCGGCACCTCGACGTCGAGGACCTCTTCGAGCTGGCTCAGCAGTGCCGCCGAGGCCTTCGGGTTGGGCGGCGCCGACACGTAGTGGGGGACTGCGGCCCAGAAGGAGATTGCCGGGATACCTGCCGCCACGCAGGCATCCTGCAGGACGCCCGTGATCCCGGTGGGACCCTCGTACCGGCTCTCCTCGAGCTTGAACCGTTTCGCCGATTCGCTGCTGTACGCGGCACCTGTCACCGGGACCGGCCGGGTGTGCGGGGTGTCGGCCAGAAGTGCGGCCAGGATCACCACCGTCTCGACCTCGAGTTCCCGGGCGATGTCCAGGATCTCCGCGCAGAATCCGCGCCACCGCATGTTCGGTTCGATTCCGCGCAGCAGCACGATATCTCGGTCCGAGCCCGGCGGCGTACAGTACGAGATCGAGGTGGTCGGCCAATCGATCCTCCGGGTGACTCCATCGATCTGTTTGATCGAGGGTCGGTTCACCTGGAAGTCGTAGTAGTCGTCTGAATCGATCTCGGCGAGCGGTACTGCGTCCCAGACCAGTTCCAGATGCTCCACGGCTCCACTGGCCGCGTCGCCGGCGTCGTTCCAACCCTCGAAGGCAGCAACAAGCGTGGGGCGGCGCAACTGTGGCAGGCTTGCGCTTTGCTCGGCGTTCACTGATCCAGCCTACGACCGAACCCCAATCGAGAGCGAACTACCCTGATAACTATGTCCTCAGCCACATCGCCGTCCTTCGATACGGAATTGCTCACCGCGATGAGCAAACGCGTCTTGATCGGTGACGGTGCCATGGGAACCATGTTGCAGGCCGCGGATCTGACGTTGGACGATTTCCTCGGCCTCGAAGGCTGCAACGAGATCCTCAACGACACCCGGCCCGATGTGCTCCGCGAGATCCACCGCGCCTATTTCGAAGCCGGAGCGGACGCGGTCGAGACCAACACCTTCGGCTGCAACCTGTCGAACCTCGGTGACTACGACATCGGCGACCGGATCCGGGAGCTTGCGTTCAAGGGAACGCAGCTGGCCCGCGAGGTCGCCGACGAGGTCGGTCCCAGCGCAGACGGCACGCCGCGGTTCGTGCTGGGTTCCATCGGTCCCGGCACCAAGCTGCCGACCCTGGGCCACACGACGTTCGCCTCGATCCGCGACGCCTACTACGAATGTGCTGCGGGCATGCTCGACGGCGGCGCCGACGCCATCCTGATCGAGACGTCGCAGGACCTGCTCCAGGTCAAGGCCGCGATCCTCGGATCCCAGCAGGCGATGGCCGATCTCGAACGCCGGATCCCGATCATCGCCCACGTGACGGTCGAGACCACCGGCACGATGCTCCTCGGGTCGGAGATCGGTGCCGCCCTGGCCGCACTCGAGCCGCTGGGCATCGACATGATCGGGCTCAACTGCGCCACCGGCCCCGCCGAGATGAGCGAGCACCTACGGTACCTCAGCAAGCACGCACAGGTGCCCGTCTCGGTCATGCCCAACGCCGGCCTGCCCCAACTGGGCCCGAACGGCGCCGAGTACCCGCTGACACCGGAAGAGCTCGCCGACGCCCTGAGTGGTTTCGTCCGAGAGTTCGGGCTCGCGTTTGTCGGCGGCTGCTGTGGCACCACACCCGAACACATCCGGCAGGTGGCGCAGGCTGTCGCCGGTGTGACCAAGGCGCCGCGCACGATCGAACACGAGGCCGAGGTCTCGTCGCTCTACAGCGCGGTCCCGTTCTCGCAGGATGCCTCCATCCTGATGATCGGTGAGCGGACGAACTCGAACGGATCGAAGGCGTTCCGTGACGCGATGCTGGCCGAGGACTACCAGAAGTGCCTCGACATCGCGAAGGATCAGACCCGCGACGGCGCCCACATGCTCGACCTCAACGTCGACTACGTGGGCCGCGACGGTGCCGCCGACATGTCGGCGCTCGCCAGTCGGCTGGCGACCTCGTCGACGCTGCCGATCATGCTCGACTCGACCGAGCCCGAGGTCATCGCGGCCGGCCTCGAACATCTCGGCGGAAGGTGTGCGGTCAACTCGGTCAACTACGAAGACGGCGACGGGCCCGAGTCGCGCTTCACCAAGATCATGACGCTGGTCAAGACCCACGGCGCTGCCGTGGTTGCCCTGACCATCGACGAAGAGGGCCAGGCTCGCACCGCCGAGTGGAAGGTCCGCATCGCCGAGCGGCTGATCACCGACATCACCGAGAACTGGGGCATGAAGGAAGAGGACATCATCATCGATGCCCTGACCTTCCCGATCTCGACCGGCCAGGAAGAAGTCCGCAAGGACGGCATCGAGACCATCGAGGCCATCCGCATCCTCAAGGAGAGCCACCCGGAGGTGCATTTCACCCTTGGTATCTCCAACATCTCGTTCGGCCTGAACCCTGCGGCCCGGCAGGTGCTCAACTCGGTGTTCCTGCACGAGTGTGTGCAGGCCGGTCTCGACACCGCGATCGTGCACGCATCGAAGATCCTGCCGATGTCGAAGATCCCCGACGAGCAGCGTGAGGTTGCGCTCGATCTGGTCTACGACCGTCGCCGCGAGGGCTACGACCCGCTGCAGAAGCTGATGGCGCTGTTCGAAGGTGTGTCGGCGGCGTCGGCTCGCGAGAGCCGCGCCCAGGAGCTGAACAGGCTGCCATTGTTCGAGCGCCTCGAAAGGCGCATCGTCGACGGTGAACGGGCCGGACTCGAAAACGATCTCGATGAGGCCATGCTGGAGAAGCCGCCGCTGGAGATCATCAACGTGACCCTGCTGGCCGGCATGAAGACCGTCGGTGAGCTGTTCGGTTCGGGCCAGATGCAGTTGCCGTTTGTGCTCCAGTCCGCCGAGGTCATGAAAACCGCTGTGGCACACCTCGAACCGCACATGGAGGCGACCGGGGAAGACGGCAAGGGGCGGATCGTCCTCGCGACGGTCAAGGGCGATGTCCACGACATCGGCAAGAACCTCGTCGACATCATCCTGTCGAACAACGGCTACGAAGTGGTCAACATCGGTATCAAGCAACCGATCTCGACCATCGTCGAAGTGGCGCAGGACAAGAATGCCGACGTCATCGGGATGTCCGGGCTGCTGGTGAAGTCGACCGTGGTCATGAAGGACAACCTCAAGGAGCTCAACAGCCGTGGGCTGGCCGGGAAGTACCCGGTTCTCCTCGGTGGCGCCGCGCTGACCCGTTCCTACGTCGAGAACGATCTGAGCGAAACCTACGAGGGCGACGTGCACTATGCCCGTGACGCTTTCGAGGGTCTGCGGTTGATGGACGACATCATGCTGGTCAAGCGTGGTGGTGGCCTCGATCCGAACAGTCCCGAGGCGATCGCGGCCGCGGAGAAGACGGCAGAGCGCAAGGAACGCCACGCGCGTTCGAAGCGCATCGCCGAAAAGCGCAAAGCCGAGGCGGCGCCCGTCGTGGTCCCGCAGCGTTCAGATGTCGCGGCCGGACTCCCGGTGCCGACGCCGCCGTTCTGGGGTTCACGCATCGTCAAGGGCATCCCGGTCGCCGAGTACCTCACGTTGCTCGACGAACGCGCGTTGTTCTTGGGGCAGTGGGGACTTCGCGGCGCCCGTGCCGGCGAAGGACCGAGCTACGAGGACCTTGTCGAATCCGATGGCAAACCGCGTCTGCGGTACTGGATCGACCGCCTCGCCACGGAGAACATCCTCCAGCACGCGGCGGTCGTCTACGGGTATTACCCGGCCGTCAGTGAGGGCGACACGGTGCATGTGCTCACCGAACCGCGGCCCGACGCGCCCATTCGGCACAGTTTCGAGTTCCCGCGTCAGCAACGCTCCAGGTTCCTATGCATCGCCGACTTCATCCGTCCGCGGGCCGAGGCCATCGAGACCGGTGTCGTCGACGTCCTGCCGTTCCAGTTGGTGACGATGGGTCAGCCGATCGCGGACTTCGCGAACACGCTGTTTGCGGCGGATGCCTACCGCGACTATCTCGAGGTCCACGGCATCGGCGTGCAGTTGACCGAGGCGCTTGCGGAGTTCTGGCACCAGCGCGTGCGGGAGGAACTGCGATTCGGTGATGTCAGTGTCGCCGCGGAAGACCCGGACAACGCCCTGGACTTCTTCGACCTCAAGTACCGGGGCGCCCGGTTCTCGTTCGGATACGGTGCCTGCCCGTCCCTGGAGGATCGCGCCAAGATGATGGACCTGCTCGAACCGGGCCGCATCGGGGTCGAACTCTCCGAGGAGTTGCAGCTGCATCCGGAACAGTCGACCGACGCCTTTGTGCTGCACCACCCGGAAGCGAAGTACTTCAACACGTAGACCGTCTCAGAAGGCGCCCGGCAGCTGCGATCATGGAGCTGTCGGGCGCTTTTCTGTAGCGGCTCAATCGGATTCGTGAGCCTCTTGGAAATCGGCCACCGCTTCGCCGTGTTCGCGCGCCCACCGGTTGAGCATCTCGACGGGCCCAACCAGGGTGGTGCCGAGTTCGGTCAGCCGATACTCCACCTGCGTCGACGTCTCGGCTCGATACACCAGCCCATAACCTTGCAGCTTCCGCAGTGTCTGCGTGAGCACCTTGCGAGAGATGCCGCCGACCACCTCGATCAGTTCGCCATGTCTGCGTGGCCGCTGACCTAGCGCAAAGACCACGAGAACGGACCACTTGTCGGCGATGATCTCGACAGCGAGCCGGGCCGGGCAATCGACGAGCAGTGCATCCGAAGACGATGGTTCCATCGATCGAAGGTACCAAGAGGTAACGAGCAGCTTCGTAGCGTGGAAAACGATCGGTTCACATCCGAACCGGCCACTGACAGCGATCATTGGAGCCGCCCCCATGCCACGTGTTGTTGTTTTCGATCAGACCGGTGACCCTGAGGTACTACGCGTCGTCGACGAACCGGTGACCGCACCCGCCGCCGGTGAAGTGCGTATCCGGATCGAGGCCATCGGCCTCAACCGTCTCGATTCGATGATGCGCGCGGGCACCTTCCCGCGTCCGTTCCACCTGCCGCATGCCCGCCTCGGCTGTGAGGGCACCGGCATCGTCGACGCCGTGGGCGAGGGCGTCGAAGAGTTTCGCGTAGGTGATGCGGTCATCGTCACCGCGCTGCCGACGATGGACCGCAACGGCACGTACGCGGACTACACGACGGTGCCCGCAAGTGCGATCATCGCCCGGCCGGACGGACTGGACGCCGTGCACGCCGCCGCACTCTGGGTCGCGGGGTCAACCGCGTACGGCGCCCTCGTCGAGAAGGCTCACATGCGTCCGGCCGACCACGTCCTGATCACAGCCGCATCCAGTGGCGTCGGGCTCGCTGCGATTCAGGTTGCCAACCAGATCGGCGCCGTACCGATCGCCGTCACCCGCCACATCGCGAAGAAGGAGGCTCTCCTGGCTGCCGGAGCTGCCGCCGTCATCGCGACCGAAGAGGACGACCTGCACGAATCTGTTCGACGTGTCACCGGCGGGGTGGGCGTCGACATCATCTTGGATTCGGTCATGGGCCCGGGACTGTCCGACCTGGCGCAGACCGCCAGGCCGGGCGGCACACTGGTCGCCGTCGGCTGGCTCGATCCACGGCCTCCGTCGTTCCCGATGACCGGGCCACTGACCATACACCGCTACGTGGGTTTCGAATTGCTGGCGGACCCGGGCGCCGTCCGGCGCATCGCGGCCTTTCTCGCAGCCGGAGTACGAAGCGGCACAATGCAACCGACGATCGACTCGGTCTTCACTCTCGACGACATCTCCCAAGCACACCGCCACCTCGAAAGAGGTGACCAGATCGGAAAGATCGTGGTGACCGTGTAACCCTCCGGGTGGGCGCGGACGTGCAACTGAATCTGCCTCACCGGTTGCGCTCAGAGTGGGTGCAACCGGTGTGTTCGGCTCGCAAGTGTTCAACACTCGGTGGCATGACGACTTCAACAGTTACCGCCTCCGGTGCCATCACCGATGCCGAACTCGATGCGCGTTTCCAGCCGGTATTCGAGACGATCGCCGCGGGTGCCACCGCGCGCGAGGTCGACCGCCGACTCGCGCACGACGAGGTGCACCTTTTGCGCGAGGCGGGCCTCGGTGCGCTGCGGGTGCCGGTCGAATTCGGCGGACTCGGCGCCACCGTGCGCCAGCAGTTCCGGCTGCTGATCGATCTCGCTGCCGCCGAATCGAATTTGCCGCAGGCACTTCGGGTGCACTTCAGCTTTGTCGAAGACCAGCTGCTGGCCGCGCCGAGCCCGGAACGTGACACCTGGCTGCGCGCCGTGGCCGGTGGAATCCTGGTCGGTAACGCCATCACCGAACCCGGTGTCGGTGCCGTGGACCGCTATCAGACCCGACTGACGCAGAAGGATGGTCAGTGGATTCTGAACGGCACGAAGTACTACAGCACCGGTTCCCTGTATTCGAACTACATCCTGGTCGCGGCCGACCGGGACGGCGAACGGGTCTCGATCCTGGTGGACGCCGACGCCGAGGGTGTCACTCAGCACGACGACTGGGACGGTTTCGGACAACGCCTGACCGCCAGCGGGACAACCGAATTCAACAATGTTGTGGTGGCCCCCGAACGAATCCTGGGCCCGGGTTACGGCGGCGCCGGAAAGACGTACGGAACCTCGTATCTGCAGTTGGTGCACCTGGCCGGACTTGCCGGTATCGCTCAGCGCGCCACGTCTGACACTGCCGAGTGGGTCCGTAACCGCACCCGCTCGTATACCCATGCGGCCGCGGACCTTCCACGCGAAGATCCACTGGTCCAGCAGGTGATCGGCAAGCTGTCTGCGGCGGCGTTCACCGCACGCACGTCCGCGCTGGCGGTTGCCGACGTTCTCGACGAGGTCCTGGCTGCCGGCAACGACGCCGGTCCGGAATTGCTCGATCGCGCGGAACTCGCGGCGTCGCAGGCGCAGGTCACGTCCGTCGACATCGTGCTCCGCGCCACCAACGAACTCTTCGAGGTCGGCGGTGCGTCGATCACCTCGGAACAGCTGCGGCTCGATCGGCATTGGCGCAATGCCCGCACGATCGCGGTCCACAACCCGACGATTTTCAAGACCCGCGCCATCGGCGACCACATCCTCAACGGCACCGAACTGCCGTACGCCTGGAGCGCCGGCAACCGCTAGCTCTCAGACCCCGGCGGCGGTGGATCGAAGGATCACCAATCGCTGGGTTGCCCTGGTCATCGCGACATAGCGATCGACGGCTCGGCTGACGGGGTCACCGTCACCAAAGGCTTCGGGATCGACCAGCACGACCAGGTCGAACTCGAGGCCTTTGGCCAATTCCGGGGTCAGAGATCGAATACGGGCAGTCGCCGCGAACGTGGGATCGCCGATCACACAGGCGATCCCGTCGTGGTTGTCGGCGAGCCAGCCATCGAGGATCGAGTCACGCTCCGCGGTGGTCCGGTATTCGACGGGATAGTTGTTGCTGCGCACCGAAGTCGGGACGTTGGCATCCGGCAGCACCGCGCGGATCACCGGTTCGGCTTCGGTCATGACCTCTTCGGGCGTCCGGTAGTTGATGCTCAGCGAGGCCATGGAGATCCGGCTCATCCCGACCCGTCCCAGCCGCTGCTGCCACGTCTCGATGCCCCGATCCGCGCCAGGTGGGGCGAATCCGGCTCTGGCCTGGGCACGGTCTCCGACAACGGTGAAGCTGCGGGATGGACACCGCGAGAGCAGCATCTGCCATTGCGCGTCCGTCAGCTCCTGGGCCTCATCCACCACGATGTGCGCAAACGGTCCGGCCAGCAGGTCTGCGGTGCGTTCCTCATGGTCGTCGGTTGGCTGGTCGCCGATCAACGCGTTGCGCAGATCCTGTCCACGCAGCATCGACATCACCATCAGGTCGGAGTCGTCGGCGGCGATGAGGTGGTCGACCACCGCCGACCGCTGCTCTTGCTCGGCGGCAACGGCGGCGACGCGGCGGCGCCTTCGCTCTAATGCCCCCGGATCGCCGAGCCGCCGGCGGGCGGCGTCCAGGAGTGGCAGGTCGGACACCGTCCAGGCCTGTGCGTCGTCGCGCTGCAGTACAGCCACCTCATCGGCGTTGAGCCACGGCGCACACTTGCGCAGATAGGCGGGCACCGACCACAGATCTGCCACCAGATCGGTGGCGTTGATCATCGGCCATTCCCGGTGCAGGGTCGAACGGAGTTGTTCGTTCTCCGACAGGGCCATCCGTAGTTGTCCTGGCGTGATGTCGCCGGCATACCCGTCGGCGAGGATGGCGAGCAATTCCTCCCAGATGATTTCCCGTGCCTCGTTGTGCGGCGTTCCCGCTTCAGGAGCGTCGAACGTCGTGGCCCAATCAGCGGCGCTGAGATAGAGGTCCGACCACGGCGTTTCGATGGTCATGCCCTTCGCGGGCGGTTGTTCGTAGAACTTCACGGCCGCCTCGATCGCCTTCACCAGATCCACCGACGACTTCAGTCGGGCCACTTCAGGATCGTCCTCGATGCCGGCTGTCGCACCCTCCGTGACCAGGTCACGCACTGTGCATGTCGCGACCCCTTCCTCGCCCAGGCTGGGCAGGACGTCGGCGACATATGCCAGGTACGGCTCGTGTGGCCCGACGAACAGCACCCCGCCGCGATGATGGCCGAGCCGCGGATCCGAGTAGAGCAGATAGGCGGCGCGGTGCAGGGCCACAACGGTTTTGCCGGTGCCGGGGCCACCGTCGACCACCAGTGCGCCACGGGATCCGGCGCGGATGATCGCGTCCTGGTCGGATGCGATGGTGCCGAGCACATCTCGCATCTTGGCCGAGCGATTGCTCCCGAGACTGGCGATGAACGCCGACTCGTCGTCGAGGGTGGCCGCCGATGTCAGTCCGCCGGCACCGAAGACATTCTCTGCGCGCAGCACCTCGTCCCAGTAGTCGGTGATCTTTCCGCGGGTCCAGCGGTATCTCCGGCGGCTGACCAGACCCATCGGGTTGGCATGGGTGGCTCCGAAGAACGGTTCGGCGGCGGGCGAGCGCCAGTCGATGAGCAATGTCTGACCGGCGCTGTCAGTGAGCCCGAGTCGGCCGATGTAGACCGGCTCGGAATTGTCGGCGGCCACCATGTGGCCGAGGCACAGGTCCAATCCGAAGCGACTCAGTGCCCGCAGGCGCGCGCCGAGACGATGGACTTCCATGTCGCGGTCCATCGCGTCCCGGCCGGTGCTGCTGTACGTCGCCTGTTCGGCATCACGGCGGGCGGACAGGTCGGCAATCGTCCGGGAGAGGTTGTCGGCGATGTCCGCGAAGTGTTGTTCGTCGGATGCGGTCAGCGCCGGATCGGCCTTGTGGGAGAGGCGCTCGGGAAGGTTGAACACGCTGTTGGCCACGGTATTCGTAGCGGCTCCGATCGCAGTTGTGACAGTGGTTCAGCGATTCTGCGGCATCACCGGGGTCTTGCCGCAAGCCCCCGGGTGCGCTATATCTTGAAAAGGGCAGGGAGTGATTCCCGCCATCTGCGCATCGCACGATTTCAGATCACCACCGGGTTCCGCCATGATGTGGCGGTGAGCGATCTTCCGAAAGCAATCCTGTGGGACATGGACGGCACCCTTCTCGACTCCGAGAAGCTGTGGGATATCGCCATCGCCGATCTGGCCGCCGACCTGGGTTTCGAACTGACCCACGAGGTTCGCGAGTCGACTCTGGGCAACTCGATGACCGATGCGTTGACCAAAGTGTTCGATGCCGCGGGGCTGCCGGACGCCGAACGCGACCTTCCCGGCCGGGCCGCGTGGTTGCGGTCCCGCGTGAGCGCACTCTTCAAAGAAGGCATCCCATGGATGCCGGGCGCGCGCGAAACCCTCGATCTGATTGCAGCACAGGGCATTGCGATGGCGTTGGTGACCAACACCGAACGCGAGTTGGCCGATGAAGCCCTTGCCACCCTCGGCGCGGACCGGTTCACCGTCACCATTTGCGGCGATGAAGTGGAGCAGGGTAAGCCGGCGCCAGATCCGTACCTGCGGGCAGCGCAACTCCTCGGAATCGACCCTGCGGATTGCTTGGCCGTCGAGGACTCACCGACCGGAACACAGGCCGCCCGCGCTGCCGGTTGTCCGGTTCTGGTGGTGCCCTCGGCCGCACCCATACCGGCCGGCGAAGGACGGACGTTTCGCCAGAACCTGGTCGGAGTGACCCTCGACGACGTGGCCGCAGCATTCAATGGGACAATTGAGCACCGTGAAGACCTTCGATGAGCTGTTTGCCGAACTGACCGACAAGGCCACCACCCGGCCGGAGGGCAGCGGCACCGTCGCAGCGCTCGACAAGGGTGTCCATACCCTCGGGAAAAAGATCATCGAAGAGGCCGGCGAAGTGTGGCTCGCAGCCGAGCATGAGTCGCCGGAGGCACTGTCCGAGGAAATATCGCAGTTGCTCTACTGGCTGCAGGTGATGATGATCAATCGTGGACTGACGCTCGACGACGTCTACAAGCATCTGTGAACCCGATCCATCCCGTGAGCACCAGCCGCACTCCTGCCCGTCCACATTTCCGATAGGACCCCACTCACATGCTGCGCGTTGCCGTTCCCAACAAGGGTGCGCTGTCCGAGTCCGCCGCCGAGATCCTCAGCGAGGCGGGCTACCGTCGCCGGTCTGACTCCAAAGACCTCACGGTGCTCGACCCCGCCAACGAAGTCGAGTTCTACTTCCTTCGCCCGACCGACATCGCGATCTATGTGGGTTCGGGTGAACTCGACCTCGGACTGACCGGCCGCGACCTCGCGCTCGACTCGGGCGCCGACGTCGAAGAGTGCCTGGGACTCGGGTTCGGGGCCTCGACATTCCGCTACGCCGCACCGAGCGACTCGAACTGGACGATTGCCGACCTCGCCGGCAAGCGGATCGCCACGTCGTACCCGAACCTGGTCCGCGCCGATCTCGCTGCCCGCGGCATCGAGGCGACGATCATCCGTCTCGACGGCGCCGTCGAGATCTCGATCCAGCTCGGTGTCGCCGACGCGATCGCCGACGTCGTCGGTTCCGGCCGTACGCTGCGCCAGCACCAGCTGTCTGCGTTCGGTGAGTCGCTCTGCGATTCCGAAGGTGTACTGCTGCAGCGCAAAGGCGTCGAGCGCAGCAAGGCAGCCGAACGTTTCATCGCCCGCGTGCAGGGTGTGGTGTTCGGCCAGCGCTACGTGATGCTCGATTACGACTGCCCCCGAGGCATCCTCGATCAGGCGATGGCACTGACGCCCGGCCTCGAATCGCCGACCATCGCACCGATGGCCGACGAGAACTGGGTTGCCGTCCGGTCACTCGTTCCGCGCAAGCAGCACCAGAACTTGATGGACGAGCTGTCCGAGATCGGTGCGAAGGCCATCCTGGCCTCCGACATCCGATCCTGCCGGTTCTGAGAACCTACACCCGGCGGGTTGGCTGACCCTGTTCATCCAACCGATCGGATGAGCAGGGTCTGAGCAGACCGTCCCACCGCGCCCGAACCGTCGAACAGTTCGGCCCCGGTCAGTCCGTAACCCTGTGGCCCCACCGTCATCCGGGCTTTGATTCCCGTCCATTCGCCGACCGGTTGGCGGTGGAGGTGCACCGTGGTGTCGGTGTTCATGAACGTCCATTCGCTGAATGCGAGTGTGGAACCGATGCCGTTGGCGATGTCGAGCACGGTGAAGAACTTCTCGATGTCGGTGGTCTGCTCGCCGGCCACAAGCGGGAAATTCGGGCGTACCCAGACCTCGCGTCCGACCTCCGGATCCGAGGAGGCAATACGGCAATCGAGCGTTCCGACAAACCCTTTCGTCGCCCATTCCCCGACCAACGGCCCGATGCCGGTCATTCCGGGAGCAGCCTCGATCTCGTCCGGTGCCGGAGTCAACGGTGGCGTCGGGACATGAACGATCTCGGACGTCTCCGCCGTTGCCATCCGCCAGCCCTGGGCGCGCGCGGCCGTTCGGTATGTGCCGTCGACCTGGCGTACCGAGAGCTCCGACTGCACGAGGCTGATCTGTTTGCCGGGACGCAACACCGTGGTGTGAATCCTGTTCTCCGCCATGCCGATCGCGCCGAGGATGTCGACAGTGACACGGGTGAACGCGTGCGCCGGATCAGGCTGATGGCGCAGTAACGATCGGGCCAGCAAGCCAATCGGTGGACCGCCGTGCTGCAGATCATCGCCCCACACGCTGACCGTGTGTTCGGTGGGCATGAAGTGTTCGTGGTCGCCGGTGCGACCGAGTGGCAGGTAATAGGCGGGGAGTTCAGTCACAAACGTCGATCCTGCCATCCGCGAACAGCGTCGCTAATTGCCGGTCGACTCAGCGGTGCCCGTGGCCCCCGGCACGCTGGGCCATCCGGGATAGGGAAGAACGGTGCCCCCGAACTCGGGGCAATGTGCCTTGTGGTCGCACCACTGGCACATCCGGCTCTTCTTCGGCTGGAAGTCACCGGTCTCACCGGCCTTCAGAATCGCTTTCCAGATCGCCTTCAGCGTCTTGGCGAAGCGTTCGAGTTCGGCCTCGTCGGGTGTGTAGACCAGAGACTGCCCATCGGCGAGGTAGAGCAGTTCGAGCCTGGCCGGCACGATGCCGCGGAGCCGGAGGATGGCCAGGGCATAGAACTTCATCTGGAACAGCGCTCGGGACTCGAAGCTCTCACCTGGGGATCGACCGGTCTTGTAGTCGACCACGCGGATCCGGCCATCCGGCGCCACGTCGATCCGGTCGACGAAACCGCGCAGGAGAACACCGTCGGCGTCACCGTCCCCGGCCAGATCGACTTCGACCCGCAATTCGCAGGACTCGGGCGTGAACGCGGTCGGGTTCTCGAGCGTGTAGTAGGTGGTGATGAGCTTGTGGGCGTCCGACAGGAACTTGTCGACCTGGTCGTCGGGGACCAGGTCATGCAGTGCGGGTGTCTGCTCGCACAGCGCACCCCACGCGCCGTCGACCAGGAATTCTGCCGACTCCGGAATGCGCAGGCCGGCCGGCATGTCGAACAGATTCTCCAGTGCCGCATGCACAACTGTTCCGCGCACCTGGGCCTGCGTCGGAGTCTCCGGGAGCCGGTCGATGGCGCGATATCGATAGAGGAGCGGACATTGCTTGAAATCTCCGGCCCGGCTGGGGGACAGCGCCGGGACCCGGATCGGGTGACCGCCCGCACCTGGCACGGCGGAGCCTTTGTCAGAGTTCACGGCGGAGCCGTCGTCAGCGCTTCTGTCGGGGCGGGATTCGGTACTCACACTCACACCTGGCAGGGTAGGCCTGACCAACGACAACCCTCAGCATTTGTGGGTTGTTTCCGCAGTTCATCAGGAAGGCACGCCCCCGCAATGTCCACCACAGGTCCGTTTGCAATCGGGGATCGTGTCCAGTTGACCGATGCCAAAGGCCGCAAGTTCACCGTGCGCCTCGAGGCCGGCAAGAGTTTCCACACCCACAAGGGTGGCATCGCCCACGACGACCTCATCGGCGCCGACGAGGGCATCGTGGTCACCTCCACGTCAAACACCCCGTACCTCGCGTTGCGACCGCTTCTCGTCGACTACGTCCTGTCGATGCCGCGGGGCGCCCAGGTCATCTACCCGAAGGACGCCGCGCAGATCGTCATGGAGGCGGATATCCATCCCGGATGCACCGTGCTCGAGGCCGGTGCCGGATCCGGTGCCCTGACGTGCTCGCTGCTCCGCGCGGTCGGCGAACACGGCACGGTTCGCTCGTACGAGGTCCGGGATGATCACGCCGAGCACGCGGTGCGCAACGTCGAAGAGTTCTTCGGCGGACCGCCGCCCAACTGGGATCTGACCATCGCGGACCTCTCGGACTACCCGGGCACAGCAGACGTCGACCGGGTCGTCCTGGACATGCTCGCGCCGTGGGAAACGCTCGAGACGATCAAACGGGCGATAAAACCTGGTGGAGTTCTAGCTGTTTATGTGGCAACGACCACTCAATTGTCGCGTGTTGTCGAAGCCCTCCGCGCGCAACAGTGCTGGACGGAACCGCGCGCCTGGGAATCACTCGTCCGCGACTGGCATGTTGTGGGCCTGGCCGTCCGGCCGAGTCACAAAATGCAAGGTCACACTGCTTTTTTGGTGACCGTGCGCAGACTTGCGGAGGGAACCGTCGCGCCACGCCCGCACCGCCGCCCGAGTAAGAACCAGCCAATCCCGGAGTCGACGGAGTAAAGTTGGAAAACCTTGCGGCGACACACAATTAACACATCGACAACATCATCGTCCGCGGGGTACAGGGCACATCGGACGTTTGGCCGGTAGCCTCGGGTAACAGGATCGACCATACGTTCACCGGGTGATGGTGGCGGAGAGTCGACTCGCCGGAGAGGAGTCAGAAATGACGGAATCAGGCAGCAACGAGTCCCAGACGGGCGGTGGTCCCAACGCGGACTCGACGCCTGACGGAGAGTGGGGTGCGGCCTCGCTGCGGCCGTCGAGCGCACCACGATCGGACCCGAGCCCCTTCGGACGGGCAGCGGCCGACAGTGATCTGCAAGCCCGCATCGAAACGCTGACCACGCGCAACGCCAAGCTCCTCGACACCCTCAAAGAAGCACGCCAGCAGCTGATCGCACTCCGTGAAGAGGTCGATCGTCTCGGCCAGCCCCCGAGTGGTTACGGCATCCTGCTCGGCATCTTCGAGGACTCCACGGTCGACGTGTTCACCTCCGGTCGCAAGATGCGGCTCACGTGCTCCCCGAACATCGACGTCGAAGTACTCAAGCGTGGCCAGACCGTCCGCCTCAACGAAGCGCTCACCATCGTCGAGGCCGGCGAGTTCGACTCCATCGGCGAGATCAGCACCCTGCGCGAGGTTCTGGACGACGGTCAGCGCGCACTGGTGGTCGGTCATGCCGATGAAGAGCGTGTGGTCTGGTTGGCCGAGCCGCTCAGCGCGAGTGTGCTGGCCGAAGAAGAGGGCAATCGCAAACTGCGTCCGGGTGACTCGCTGCTGATCGACACGAAGGCCGGGTTCGCTTTCGAGCGGGTTCCCAAGGCCGAGGTCGAGGATCTGGTTCTCGAAGAGGTGCCGGATGTCGGCTACGAGGACATCGGTGGTC
This sequence comes from Williamsia faeni, assembly GCA_003202005.1. Taxonomy (GTDB): domain Bacteria; phylum Actinomycetota; class Actinomycetes; order Mycobacteriales; family Mycobacteriaceae; genus Williamsia; species Williamsia faeni. The sequence continues at coordinate 526,637 of QJJF01000002.1, forward strand.
TCGGTCGGCAGATCGAGCAGATCCGCGACGCCGTCGAGTTGCCGTTCCTGCACAAAGACCTGTTTCGCGAGTACGACCTGCGGCCACCGAAGGGTGTGTTGCTGTACGGCCCTCCCGGTTGCGGTAAGACGCTCATCGCCAAGGCGGTGGCGAACTCGCTGGCCAAGAAGATCGCCGAGGTGCGAGGCGAAGATTCTCGCGAGGCGAAGTCGTTCTTCCTCAACATCAAGGGCCCGGAACTCCTGAACAAGTTCGTCGGTGAGACCGAGCGTCACATCCGGCTGATCTTCCAGCGCGCACGCGAGAAGGCGTCGGAAGGTACACCGGTGATCGTGTTCTTCGACGAGATGGACTCGATCTTCCGGACCCGCGGCTCGGGTGTGTCATCCGATGTCGAGACCACCGTGGTGCCTCAGCTGCTCAGCGAGATCGACGGTGTCGAGGGTCTCGAGAACGTGATCGTCATCGGTGCCTCCAACCGCGAGGACATGATCGACCCCGCGATCCTGCGTCCGGGTCGTCTGGACGTCAAGATCAAGATCGAGCGCCCCGACGCCGAATCGGCGATGGACATCTTCTCGAAGTACCTCGTTCCGACGCTGCCGATCCACCCGGACGACATCAACGAGTTCGGCGGCGACCGCAACGCCTGCATCAAGGCGATGATCGAGCGTGTCGTCGAGCGGATGTACGACGAGAGCGACGACAACCGGTTCCTCGAGGTCACCTACGCCAACGGCGACAAAGAGATCATGTACTTCAAGGACTTCAACTCCGGCGCGATGATCCAGAACGTGGTGGATCGCTCCAAGAAGTACGCCATCAAGTCGCAGTTGGAGACCGGTCAGTCCGGTCTGCGGATCCAGCACCTCTTCGATTCGATCCTCGACGAGTTCGCGGAGAACGAAGATCTGCCGAACACCACGAACCCGGACGACTGGGCTCGTATCTCCGGCAAGAAGGGCGAGCGGATCGTCTACATCCGCACCTTGGTCACCGGCAAGAGTTCCGGCGCCAGCCGGGCCATCGACACCGAGACCAACACCGGCCAGTACCTGTAGCCGGTACCGCAGGACAAAACGAATCAGCGCTCCGCGTCTTCGGACGCGGAGCGCTGATTCATCTGCAGTGGGTACATCGGGCCCGGTAGGCAACCCGCCATTCTCAGGCGACTACGACAACCCCGAGTTCAGCTGTCCCGGTGAGCAATCGGTGATAGGGCAGGATCCGCACCGTGTAGCCGACGGGACCGGTCATCGGAAGCGGAACCGACACCTCGAAGATCGCCTCACCACCCGGTCCACCGTGCTCGGAGACGAGGGTCATCGTCGGTGTGGCGACCTGAGTCAGATTGTCCGCGTCGTCGACACGTCCGATGACGGCCTGGACCACCACCTGATCGGCGTGCAGTCCGGCCAACTCCACATGGGCGGTCAGAGTCATCGTCGAACCGAGCAGGGCGGTGTTGTCCAACCCGGCGCTGTCCACGTCGAGCACCCTCACCAACGGCCACGACCGGTCGACCTGGGCCCGGAACCGGGCCAGGTCCTTGGCACCCTCGAAGTCGTTCTCGGTTGTGGCATGTCCGGAGATCGCGGCCGGGGCGTAGTACTGCTCGGTGTAGTCGCGGACCATTCGTGACGCCAGCACCTGGGGTCCGAGGGTGTGCAGCGTGTGCCGCACCATCTCGACCCACCGCGCCGGAACCCCGTCGGAGCCGGTGTCGTAGAACTTCGGGACCACCACGTTCTCGAGCAATTCGTACAGCGCGGCCGCTTCGAGATCGTCGCGACGTTCGTCGTCGGTGACTCCGTCGGCGGTCGGAATCGCCCATCCGTTGGCGTGGTCGGACATCTCGTCCCACCAGCCGTCCATGATCGACAGGTTGAGGCCGCCGTTGAGCGCTGACTTCATACCCGACGTGCCACACGCTTCCATGGGACGCAGTGGATTGTTCAGCCACACATCGCATCCGCCGTACAGGTGGCGTGCCATCGCCATGTCGTAGTCCGGCAGGAACACGATCCGGTGCCGGACATCGTTCGCGTCGGCGAAGCGGACGATCTGCTGGATGAGCGCCTTGCCGCCGTCGTCCGCGGGATGGGCCTTGCCGGCCACCACCAGCTGTACCGGGCGATCCTTGTCGAGTAGCAACGCCTTGAGCCGGTCGGTGTCGCGCAGCATCAGTGTCAGTCGCTTGTAGGTCGCCGCCCGCCGGGCGAACCCGATTGTCAGCACCCGCGACGAGAAAACACCTGCGGTCCAACCCAATTCGGCAGCCGAGAAACCACGTTCGAGACCCGACCGGCGCAGCCGGCGCCGAACCTCGGCGATCAATTCGGTGCGCAGCGTGTTGCGGGTTGCCCAGAGTTCTTGCGACGAAACATTCTTCATCGCGGCAAGAGTGGAGGACTCGTCGGGCACATCGTCGGAGTCATCGGTCGCCAGTTCGGTCCAACGTGGTGAACACCAGGTAGGGGCATGGACACCGTTGGTGACCGAACCGATCGGTACCTGGGGGGCATCGAAACCGGGCCACAGGTCGCCGAACATCTCCCGGCTGACCGCGCCGTGGAGTTTCGAGACGCCGTTGGTCCGTTGGCCGAGCCTCAGACCCATGTGCGCCATGTTGAAGACGCCGGGATCGGTTTCCTTGCCCAGCGCCAGGATTCGGGCCAGCTCGAGCCCGGGCAGCAGCGTCGACTGGCCGTGATCGTTGCCGAAGTATCGCCGCACCATGTCGATGGGGAAGCGGTCGATTCCGGCGGGGACCGGGGTGTGGGTTGTGAAGACCGTCGACGCGCGAACCGCGGAGAGCGCCGAGTCGAAGTCCAATCCGGCACCATGCGGCGACACCAGTTCCCGAATTCGTTCGGCACCGAGGAATCCGGCGTGACCTTCGTTCATGTGGAAGACGTCCGGATCCTGCAGACCCTCGATGCGCGTGTACTCGCGCACCGCACGGACACCGCCCACACCGGCCAGGATCTCCTGCTTGATGCGGTGTTCCTGGTCGCCGCCGTACAACCGGTCGGTGACTGCGCGCAGGTCGGTGTCGTTGTCGGGGATGTCGGAATCCAGTAGCAGCAGCGGGATACGGCCGACGTCGGCGATCCAGAGCCTGGCCCGCAAGACGCGATTGTCGGGCATCGGCACCCGGATCGTCACCGGGTTGCCGTCCTGGTCGTTGACCGTCCGGACCGGCAGCCCCTGCGGATCGAGATTCGGGTACCGCTCTTTCTGCCACCCGTCGTCGGTCAGCGACTGCCGGAAGTAACCACTTCGGTAGAGCAACCCGACACCGATCAGCGGCAGGCCGAGATCTGATGCCGCCTTGAGGTGGTCGCCGGCCAGGATCCCCAAACCACCTGAGTAGATCGGCAGAACCTCGGAAATTCCGAACTCCATCGAGAAGTAGGCGATGCCGGTCGGGAAGCGGTTGCCTGCGGCGACCTGTTCCTGGAACCACCGCGGCTCGCTCAAGTACTCGTCGAGGTCGTCCGACAGCGCGTTGAGTCGAGCGAGGAAGTCGCCGTCCTCGGACAGCTGCGTCAACCGATCGGGGCCGATGTCACCGAGCAGCTTCAGTGGATCCCGCAGCCCGGACCACAGGGCCGGATCCATGGATGAAAAGAGTTCCTGGGTGGCCGGATGCCAGGACCAACGGAGGTTGGTGGACAACTTCGCCAGGGCTTGGAGGGACGTGGGCAGGTGGGCGCGGACGGTGAAGCGGCGCAGTGCTTTCACGGCGCAAACAGTACCCATCTCCGCGCTCGTCCGCGACCGGTACATCATGCACCGCTACGCTCGACCCCATGCAGCGCATAATCGGAACCGAAGTCGAATATGGAATCTCGGCTCCGAACGATCCAGGTGCCAATCCGATCATGACCTCGACGCAAGCGGTACTCGCGTACGCGGCTGCGGCCGGAGTTCCTCGCGCAAAGCGCACCCGATGGGATTACGAACCGGAATCGCCGCTGCGGGATGCCCGCGGATTCGACCTCGGGCGGGGGTCCGGTCCGGCCCCGATCATCGATGCCGACGAAGTCGGTGCGGCCAACATGATCCTCACCAACGGTGCCCGGCTGTACGTCGACCATGCCCATCCGGAGTACTCGGCGCCCGAGGTGACCGACCCGCTCGACGCGGTGATCTGGGACAAGGCCGGCGAACGGGTCATGGAGGCGGCGGCCAGGCATGTGGCCAGCGTGCCCGGTGCCCCGAGACTGCAGTTGTACAAGAACAACATCGACGGCAAAGGTGCGTCGTACGGGACGCACGAGAACTACCTGATGGCCCGGTCGACACCGTTCAACTCGGTCATCACCGGACTCACCCCGTTCTTCGCGTCGCGCCAGGTCTTCACCGGCTCGGGACGTGTCGGCATCGGGCAATCCGGGGACGAAGCGGGCTTTCAGCTCAGCCAGCGTGCCGACTACATCGAGGTCGAGGTCGGCCTCGAGACCACCCTCAAGCGCGGGATCATCAACACCCGCGACGAGCCGCACGCCGATCCGGAGCGGTACCGGCGGCTGCACGTGATCATCGGCGACGCGAACCTCGCGGAGACCGCAACGTATCTCAAGGTCGGTTCGACCTCGCTGGTTCTCGACCTGATCGAAGCCGGTGTCGAACTACGGGATTTGGAACTGGCCCGCCCGGTGCACGCCGTGCACGTCATCAGCCACGACCCGACTCTTCAGGTGACCGTTGCGCTCGCCGACGGGCGCGAGATGACCGCTCTTGCGCTGCAACGGATTTACCACGAGCGTTGCGCGGCATTCCACGACGCCAACCACAGCGACGACCTCCGCGCCAAGGACGTTCTCGACACCTGGGCCGATGTCCTCGACAAACTCGAGCGCGATCCGATGGAGTGCGCGAACCTGCTCGACTGGCCCGCCAAGCTCCGTCTGCTCGAGGGGTTCCGTCAGCGCGAGAACCTGGCCTGGTCCGCACCGCGCCTGCACCTCGTCGACCTGCAGTACTCGGACGTGCGACTGGACAAGGGGCTCTACAACCGATTGGTGGCCCGTGGGTCGATGAAACGACTCACCACCGAGCAACAGGTGATGGACGCCATCGGCAATCCGCCGGAGAACACCCGCGCCTACTTCCGGGGTGAGTGCCTGCGTCGTTTCGGAGCCGACATCGCGGCCGCGAGTTGGGATTCGGTCATCTTTGATCTGGGCGGCGAGTCGCTGGTACGGATCCCGACGCTCGAACCCTTGCGGGGGAGCAAGGCACACGTCGGTGAACTGCTCGATTCGGTTGATTCCGCGGCCGAATTGGTCAATCAACTGACCACGCCGTAGCGATTCGTCCGTCAGCGAAATCGCCGTCTCCACGCGTGCATATCCGTCGCCAGATCATGTTCGCCCGGTAGGGTGATAGAACGTACGGTCCCGGCGGGACCGTGGTCTGAAGGAGGCAGCGATGGCGCAGGAACAAACCAAGCGCACGGGCGGTAACGACGACGACGGTGCCGGTGCGGATTCGGGTGCAGGTCAAGAGCGCCGGGAGAAGCTGACCGACGACACCGATGACCTGCTCGACGAGATCGATGACGTGCTCGAGGAGAACGCCGAGGACTTCGTCCGCGCCTATGTTCAGAAGGGCGGCCAGTGACCGATCGGATCCGGTCTCTCGGCCAGGACATCTCTTCGTTTTCCGACTATCTGCGTAAGAACGCACCAGATCTGTTGCCCAGGAACAGGGTTACACCGGATATGGCTGCAAATATCCCGCATGGCACCACCATCGTCGCGGTGACATACCCCGGTGGTGTGGTGCTTGCGGGTGATCGGCGTGCCACGTCCGGCAACCTGATCGCCAGCCGCGACATGCGCAAGGTGTTCATCACCGATGACTACTCTGCTGCCGGCATCGCCGGTACTGCGGGAGTGGCGATCGAAATGATCCGTCTGTTCGCTGTCGAGCTCGAGCACTACGAAAAGATCGAGGGCGTGTCGCTGACCCTCGACGGCAAGGTCAATCGGCTGGCCTCCATGGTCCGGTCGAACCTCGAGGCGGCGATGGCCGGACTCGCGGCCATTCCACTGCTCGTCGGCTACGACCCCGACGGTATCGATCCGCAGCGTCCCGGCCGGATCTTCTCCTTCGACGTTGCCGGCGACCGCCACGAGGAGCACGGCGGCTACCAGGCCATCGGCTCCGGTTCGGTGTTCGCCAAGTCGGCTATCAAAAAGCTCTACCGCGACGACCTGACCGCAGACGAGGCACTGTCGGTGGCCATCGAATCGCTGTACGACGCGGCCGACGACGACTCGGCAACCGGCGGTCCCGACATGGTTCGTGGTCTTTATCCCACCGCTGCGACCGTCACGGCCGAAGGTGCCGCCGAGGTCCCCGCAGCCACGATCGAGCAATCTGCCCGCGCCGTCATCACCCGGCGTTCGGCAGCGCACAACGGGTCCGGCAGCAGCGACATCAAGAACGGTGGTGACGCATGACCTTCCCGTATTACGCCAGTGCCGAACAGATCATGCGCGATCGTTCGGAGCTGGCCCGCAAGGGCATTGCCCGCGGTCGCAGCGTCATCGCGCTGACGTACGCCGACGGTGTCCTGTTCGTGGCAGAGAACCCGTCGAACACGTTGCGCAAGGTCAGCGAGATCTATGACCGCATCGGGTTCGCCGCAGTCGGCAAGTACAACGAGTTCGAAAGTCTCCGTAAGGCGGGCATCCAGCACGCCGACATGCGTGGATACAACTACGACCGGGCCGACGTCAGCGGACTGTCGCTGGCCAATGCATACGCCAGCACACTCGGAGCGGTCTTCACCGAACAACCGAAGCCGTACGAGGTCGAATTGTGTGTGGCAGAGGTGAGCCGCCCCGGTAAGCCGGGACCGTCGCAGCTCTACCGCATCACCTACGACGGATCGATCGTCGACGAGACCCGGTTTCTGGTGATGGGCGGTTCCACGGAGTCGACCACCGCATCGATGAAGGATTCGTACGATCCCGAGGCAGATCTGAAGTCTGCATTGGGATCGGCGATCACGGCTCTGGAAACTCCGGCGGCCGCAAACGGGTCCTCGTCGAGCAGTTCCTCGGTGCCTGAACCCCGCACATTGCAGCCGAGTGACCTCGAGGTGGCAATCCTCGACCACGGTCGCCCGCGCCGCGCGTTCCGTCGCCTGACGGGGTCGACTCTGGTCGACCTCCTTCCGGCACGCGAAAACGACAACTGAAGCAGTACTTGTCTGGTCCCACGGCAGTAGGGTTGTAATTGTGCAGCGACGAATCATGGGTATCGAAACCGAGTTCGGTGTCACGTGTACTTTTCACGGACATCGGCGGCTCAGTCCCGACGAAGTCGCGCGGTATCTGTTCCGCCGGGTGGTGTCGTGGGGTCGGTCGTCGAATGTGTTCCTGCAGAACGGGGCGCGACTCTACCTCGACGTGGGTTCGCATCCCGAGTACGCGACCGCAGAATGCGACAACCTGCAGCAGCTGATCGAACACGATCGGGCAGGCGAGTTGGTCCTGGAAGATCTGCTGATCGACGCCGAACGGCGTCTGGCCGATGAAGGTATCGGCGGCGACATCTACCTGTTCAAGAACAACACCGACTCGGCGGGCAACTCGTACGGCTGCCACGAGAACTATCTGGTGGTCCGGGCAGGGGAGTTCTCACGCATCTCCGACGTCCTGCTGCCGTTCCTCGTGACCCGCCAATTGATCTGTGGTGCCGGCAAAGTGCTGCAGACGCCCAAGGCCGCGACGTTCTGTCTGTCGCAGCGGGCCGAGCACATCTGGGAAGGTGTCTCGTCGGCGACCACCCGTAGCCGCCCGATCATCAACACCCGCGACGAGCCGCATGCCGATGCCGAGAAGTACCGGCGGCTGCACGTGATCGTCGGGGATTCGAACATGGCCGAGACCAGCACGATGCTCAAGGTCGGATCGGCGGCGCTGGTCCTGGAGATGATCGAGGCCGGCGTCGCATTCCGCGACTTCGCGCTCGACAACCCCATCAGGGCCATCCGCGAGGTCTCCCACGACCTCACCGGAAGTCGACCGGTCCGCCTGGCCGGTGGCCGCCAGGCCAGCGCGCTCGACATCCAACGCGAGTACCACTCCCGGGCCGTCGAGCACCTGAAGACCCGGAAGCCGGATCAGCAGATGACCCAGGTCGTCGATCTGTGGGGCCGGATGCTCGACGCCGTCGACCAGCAGGATTTCGCGAAAGTCGATACCGAGGTCGACTGGGTGATCAAGCGCAAGCTCTTCCAGCGCTATCAGGACCGCTACTCGATGGACCTGTCCGATCCGAAGATCTCGCAGCTCGACCTCGCGTATCACGACATCAAGCGCGGTCGTGGCGTCTTCGATCTGCTGCAGCGCAAGGGTCTGGCCGCGAGGGTGACCACCGACGAGGCAATCCAGGCTGCTGTCGACACACCACCGCAGACCACCCGGGCCAAGCTCCGCGGCGACTTCATCGCTGCCGCGCAGAAGGCCGGCCGCGACTTCACCGTCGACTGGGTGCACCTGAAGCTGAACGATCAGGCCCAGCGCACGGTGCTCTGCAAGGATCCGTTCCGCAATGTCGATGAGCGCGTCGAACGCCTGATCGCCTCCATGTGAAACTAGGCTGGTCCGGTGGCGACCAACAAGGTTGAACGGTTGATGAACCTGGTGATCTGCTTGCTGTCCACCAGTCAGTACCTTTCCGCCGATCACATCCGAAGCAGCGTTATCGGATATCAGGATTCGAAGTCCACCGAGGCCTTCAACCGGATGTTCGAGCGCGACAAGAACGAGCTCCGCGACCTCGGCATCCCGGTGGAAACCGGCCGGACATCGGGGTTCACGGTTGTCGACGGCTACCGGATCAACCGGTCCGAGTACGAACTCCCCGACATCTCTCTCGATCCCGACGAGGCGGCCGCGGTAGCGCTGGCCGCCGCTCTGTGGGATTCGCCTGAACTCGCGGCCTCCAGTCACAGCGCCTTGATGAAGTTGCGCGCGGCCGGAGTGCAGATGGAGTCGGCGTTCGACGAGAACTCCACGGCCATCCATTCGAGTACACCGCAGGGCATCGGTTCACCGGCCGTGCTCGGTTCGTTGCTGAGCGCTCTCGACGAGAGCCGCCCGGTTCGGTTCGAGCACCGGCCCGGCCCGACCTCACCGCATGTCACACGGACAGTAGAGCCGTGGGGTGTGGTGACCCACCTGGGCCGCTGGTATCTCGTCGGACACGACCGCGACCGCGAACAGACACGCACCTACAGACTCACCCGCATCCTCTCGGTGACACCGTTCGGCAAGGTCGGGGAACTCACCCGGCCCACCAATATCGATCTGCGTCAGATCGTGGCCGACGCCGTGGATCGATCGGGTCCGGTGGTCACCGCCCGGGTCTGGGTGGCCGAGAACCGGGCAGCTGGTCTGCGCCGCATCGCGACATCCGCCGAACCGGGGACGCACGCGGGCCGCGCCGGCAGCATCCTGAACATTTCGATGAAGTCGACCGACGGTCTCACCCGCCAGGTGCTCGCGGCCGGCACCGAAGCGCTTGTCCTCGAACCGCCGGAACTCCGCGACAACGTGATCAGCGAACTCACCATACTCAGCGAGGCGGGCGAATGAGCGCCGGTACCGATCGACTCAACCGGATGCTGGTGATGGTCCCGTATTTCCTGGCCCATCCCGGCGTCAATGCCGCAAAAGCAGCGGTCGATCTGGGGACCACACCCAAGCAGGTGCTCGAGGATCTCCAGCAGCTGTGGATGTGTGGACTGCCGGGTTACACACCGGGCGACCTGATCGACCTGGCGTTCTCACCCGACAGCGTTGAGGACGGCGTCGCGGTGACGTTCTCTGCCGGCATCGACCGGCCGCTGAAACTCACCGGCACCGAGGCCGCACCGCTGCTGGTGGCGTTGCGTTCATTGATCGACGCCGCCGGAGTGGTCGACCCGGCCGCGGCGCGACGGGCCATCGCGAAGATCGAGAACGCGATGGGTTCGCGACTCGGAGAAGCCGTCACCGATACTCCGGTCGATCTGTCCAGTGCCGGCGAATCCGACGCAGTGACCGCCGTTCGCGAGGCTGTTCGCAGCCACCGGGCGGTACGGCTGCGGTATTACTCGGCCTCGCGGGACGTGGTCGGTGAACGCGTGGTCGACCCGATCCGCATCCAGGCGATCCAGAACCACGGATACCTCGAAGGCTGGTGCCGGAGCAGCGAAGGCATTCGGTTGTTCCGTTTTGATCGGATCGAGGCGGCGACCGTGCTCGACGAGCCCAGTGCTCCGCCGCCATCCGCGGGCGACAGTGCGTTGGCCCTGTTCGAGAGCGATTCGGAGCTCCCCGAAGCAGTGGTGGAAATCGACCCGGACGTGGTCTGGGTGCTCGACTACTACCTGATAGAGCCCCTCGACCCCGACAATCTGGCCGGTTCGCAGGGGCCGGTTGTCGCGACGATGAGGTACGGCTCGGAGGAATGGCTCACCCGGTTTGTGCTCAGCTTCGGTGGCAAGATCAGAGTCCGCAACAGCGAGCTGTCCGGCGAGGTCCGTTCGAGAGCGGCGGCCACGCTGGGCATGTACGGCGCAGACTCACTGCCGGCCACCTGACAGGTGCCTGTGAGGCCGCTGTTCGAACCGTTAGGGTTGGGCTTGGTCCGGTAGGATTGCGGACGAACTCAATGGGAGAGGTAGCTTCACAATGAATGCATTACAGCCATGGCACGTCATTCTTGTGGTGGTCGTGTTCTTGGTCCTTTTCGGATCCAAGAAGCTGCCGGACGCCGCACGTGGACTGGGACGTTCGATGCGCATCTTCAAGAGTGAGGTCAAGGAGATGCAGAACGAGAACAATTCCGACAAGCCCGCTCCGACTCCGACTCCGACTCCGACACCAGAGTCGCGGCCGCAGATCACGTCGGGCCTTGACGGAACACCGCCGAATTCGACCGAATCCGAACGTCGTTCTGCCTGATTTTCGTCCTCGCCGTTTTGGTGGGTGGGTCACTGCTTCCTGCTTGACCTATCTACAACTGACCCCTGAGTAGTCGACCACGTGCGCATACCCTTTGACCCTCGGCGCCGTAAGCGCAAGGTGAATCCTGACGGCACCATGTCGTTGGTCGATCACCTTCGTGAGCTGCGAAACCGGCTGCTGATCTCTGTCTTTGCGATCACCCTCACAACAATTTTCGGATTTGTCTGGTACTCCTACGGTTTCTTGGGAATTCCGTCGCTGGGCGACCTGCTGCGCGAGCCCTACTGCAACCTGCCGACGTCCTCCCGCGCCGACCTCACCGGCGACGGCACTTGTCGACTGCTGGCAACCGGGCCGTTCGACCAGTTCATGCTCCGGCTCAAAGTGGGTTTGACCGCCGGCATCGTCTTGGCATGCCCGGTGTGGTTCTACCAACTGTGGCAGTTCATCACGCCCGGCATGGTCGAAAAGGAACGCAAGTACGCGATCACCTTCGTCGGCTTTGCTGTCGTGCTGTTCCTGGCCGGGACCGCGCTCGCATACATGGTGATGTCGAAGGCGTTCGAGGTCTTGTTGACCATCGGCGACAATGTGCAGATCACCGCGCTGGCCGGCGACCTGTACTTCAACTTCCTCATCCACCTGCTGATCATCTTCGGCATCAGTTTCGAACTCCCGTTGCTGATCGTGGCGCTGAACATGGTCGGTGTCCTGAGTTACGCGAAGTTGAAGTCGTGGCGTCGTGGACTGATCTTCGGCATGTTCGTCTTCGCGGCCATCTTCACACCGGGTTCCGATCCGTTCACCATGCTGGCACTCGCCGGCGCATTGACGATCTTGCTGGAGGTCTCCATCCAGGTCGCTCACCTGCACGATTACCGCAAAGCGAAGCGTGAGGCCCAGGAATGGGACAACGTGAGCGACGACGAAGCCGCTCCGATCGGTGAGGCAAGCCCGGTCGGGCATGTACCCGGTCCGGTGGAGCCACCAGAACCGGTGTCGGCTTCGTCCAGAGGCAGTGGAGCCGATCTTTACGATGACACTCTCTGATACGCGGACCGAACTGGAGAAGTTCGCCGGGCGACAGACGTTTGCGCTGGACCCGTTTCAGCGTGATGCGTGCATTGCGCTGGAAGACGGTCACGGTGTTCTGGTCTGTGCGCCGACAGGTGCGGGCAAGACGATCGTCGGCGAGTTCGCCGTCCATCTGGCCCTCGCCGGTGGGTCAAAGTGCTTCTACACCACACCCATCAAGGCGCTGAGCAATCAGAAGTACTCGGATCTGGTTCGCGCCCATGGAGCCGAGTCGATCGGTCTGCTCACGGGTGATTCGTCGATCAACTCCCATGCGCCGATCGTTGTCATGACAACCGAAGTCCTGCGCAACATGATCTACGCGAATTCACCTGCCCTGCAGACCTTGTCGCATGTGGTGATGGACGAGGTCCACTTTCTTGCCGACCGGTTCCGCGGCGCCGTCTGGGAAGAGGTCATTCTGCACCTCGAACCCTCGGTGCGCGTGGTGAGTCTGTCGGCGACGGTCAGCAACGCCGAAGAATTCGGATCGTGGATCCAGACAGTGCGCGGTGACACCACCGTCATCGTCGACGAACATCGTCCCATTCCGCTGAACCAGCACATGTTGGTCGGCAATCGGATTTTTGACCTGTTCGATCATCGCGACCACAAGACGCCGAACAAGAAACCTTCGGTAAATCCGGAGCTGACCCGCTACATCCGCCAGCGCGAGATCGCGGCTCGGCGGGATGACGATTACACCAGCCGGGGAACTCGCGGACGCGGGCAGAGCAGTGAGCACCACCGCCGTGGTAGCGGCGTCCGTCCGGTGTCCCGCCCCGAGCTCATCGCCCGTCTTGATCGCGACGGCCTGCTGCCGGCGATCAGCTTCATCTTCTCGCGGGCCGGTTGCGAAGGCGCGCTGACCCAATGCCTCCGCTCTGGACTCCGGCTGCTCGAACCGCATCAGGTTGAGCAGGTGAATCTCATCGTCGACAAGTACGTTGCCGAGTTGACCGCCTCCGACCAGGATGTCCTGGGTGTCCACAGCTGGCGCGAGGGTTTGACCCGAGGTTTCGCCGCGCACCACGCCGGACTGCTGCCCGCCTTCCGGCACGCGGTCGAAGAGCTGTTTGTCAAAGGCCTGGTCAAGGTTGTATTTGCCACCGAGACACTGGCTTTGGGCATCAACATGCCGGCACGCTCAGTGGTCCTAGAGCGCCTGATCAAATACAACGGCGAATCGCACAACGATCTGACACCGGGGGAGTACACCCAGCTGACGGGCCGGGCCGGACGTCGCGGCATCGATGTCGAAGGCCACGCCGTGGTCGTCTGGACCGAAGACCTCGACCCCGGGCGCGTTGCCGGACTCGCGGGTGCACGTACCTTCCCGCTGCGCAGTTCCTTTGCGCCGGAATACAACATGGCTGTCAACCTGATCGGCCGTCTGGGACTGGCAGGGTCGCGCAACCTGCTGGACCGTTCGTTCGCACAGTTCCAGGCCGACCGATCGGTGGTCGGCCAGGCCCGGCAGATCGACACCACTCGGCGCCAGCTCCGCAAGATCGAGGTGGAGCTCGAAGGCCGGGCCGAAGGTCGCGGTCTCGACGCCGGCATCGACGGATTCCTCGGCTATACCCGGCTCCGTGAAGAGATCCGTGCGCGCGAACGTAATCTGAAGTTCCACAACCGGATGGCCGTGCAGCAGAGCACTGTTGAGGATCTCGCAGCCCTCAAGCGAGGTCAGGTAATCGGGCTCGCCGGCGGTCGTCACCGGGGTCTGGCCGTGGTGCTGGAAGCGGCCACCGACTTGCGTGACCCAAAACCGTTGGTGCTGTGTGAAGATGCCTGGGCCGGTCGGGTCGGTCAGCGCGATTTCCTCAATCCACCCCAGGTGCTAGGTCATATGCGTCTGGCGAAGCAGGTCGACCGGCGGACCGGGCGGGGCCGTCGGGACCTCGCCTCGGCACTGCGTTCAACCGGCATCGACATTCCCCGCGGCAAACAGTCCAGGCGCACCCGTGCCGCCGACGATCCGGATCTCGCCCGGCTCCGTACCGAATTGCGCGAGCACCCGGCACACCAGATCCCGGCGCACGACGAGTTGTTCCGGCTCGCCGAACGCCGCAACCGCGTATCCAGGGAGATCTCGGCACTCGAAGAGTCCGTGTCGGCTCGCACGTCGACGCTGGCGGTCAACTTCGATCGGGTCGTGGCGGTTCTCATCGACCTCGGCTATCTCGAGCAGGTGGAACACAAGTCGAACGGCGACATGACCGTCACCCCCGCAGGTGAAATCCTGAGCCGGGTCTACAGCGAGAGCGACCTGTTGATCTGTGAGTGCATGCGCACAGGTCTGTGGGATCACCTCGGTGCCGCTGAACTCGCGGCTGTTGCGTCATCGGTGGTCTATCAATCTCGCCGCGATACCTATGGCGGCGCGGACCTGGTCACCGGTGTTGCCACGGTCCGAGAAGCCCTGAGCCGCACCCATGCCGCATGGAAAGAGCTCGCTCGCGTCGAGATGAGCCACATGGTGGAACCGACACGCGAACCTGATGCCGGCTTCGCAACAGCGATCCATTTGTGGGCGACCGGCCGCGGGCTGACCGAGGTGCTTGCGGCCGCCGGTGAGCGGGGCACGTCGCTACCGGCCGGCGACTTTGTTCGCTGGAGCCGACAGGTCATCGATCTCCTCGAGCAGATGCGGATCGCGGCCGGAATCGGAGGATCGGATCGTTCGAAGTTGGCGCGCTCGGCATCCGCTGCGATTGCGGCCATCCGGCGTGGTGTTGTCGCTGTTGAACTCGGCTGACACCGGGCAAGATTTCGCCGAGAGCCTGCCTGAACAGCCGCTGGATGTGCGGTATGTTCAGGTTTCGGAACTCGTGGACTCGCGATCGCGCGACGCGGACATGTGGAGGGGAAATACATGAGCGGGCCCAACGACCCGAACAACCAGGGTGGCGGTTCGGCACCCGGTCAGTGGCAACCAGGACAGGGCCAGCCCAATCCAGGGCAGCCCGGACAGGGGCCTGACCCGTGGAGCCAGCAGACGCACGGCAACCAGGGTGGTGGTCAGCCACCGCAGGGCCAACCGCCGCAACAGGGTTGGGGTCAGCAGCCACAGCAACCGGGCCAGTACGGGCAGCCCGGACAGTACGGCCCGCCGAATGCGCCCCAGCATGGTCAGCAGCCCCAGTACGGCCAGCAACCCCAGTACGGCCAGCAGCCGCAATACGGTGCGCCGCAAGGACAACCGGGTCAGTTCGATCAGCCCGGACAGTACAGTCAACCGGGCCAGTACGGTCAGCCGGGTGGCGATCAGTTCGCGGGTATGACACCGCAGAAGAACTCGAAGAAATTGCCGTTGATCATCGGCGCCGCGATTGTCGGTGTCATCGCAGTCATCTTGGCGGTGACCGCATTCTGGCTCCCGGGCTTCGCGGTGACCAAGGTGCTGAGCCAGGAGTCCGCCCAGGAGGGCGTCAAGTCCGTCCTGGAGAACGATTACCAGGCCAAGGATGTCGAGAACGTCCAGTGCCCGAAGGATCAGGAAATCAAGAAGGGCAACACCTTCACCTGCACCGTGACCGTTGCCGGCGCTAACCAGCAGGTCAAGATCACCTTCCTGGACGACGACGGCAAGTACGAAGTCGGCCAGCCGACCGCACAGTAGGCCTGCTGCCGGTGGCGGGTGGCGTCAGCCCACCTGCCAGCCGAGCGCCTTGCCGAGTCGGCCGATCGATGATCCGACGCCGAGTTCTTCGATCAGGTCCGCCAGGGCTGCCGGATCGGCAGGTGCTGTCGGAAGGTGATCGTCACTGTCTCCGATGATCTCCGCGTCTGTCTTCACGAAGACGACCGTGCGCGCGGCGCGCAGGTAGTCCGCGCCTTCGGCAAGAGCCTTGCGTTGACGCGGTGAGATGCGTTTGTCCGACGTGGTCGATGCCACGCGTTCGAGCTCGTCGAGGTCGCCGAATTCGTGGAGCAGCTTTGATGCCGTCTTCTCCCCGATGCCGGTGACTCCGGGCAGTCCGTCCGAGGGATCGCCACGCAGGATTGCCATTTCGGCGTAGGCCGAACCCGGATTCGCCGTTGGTACGTCGTACTTCTCGGCCAGTTCTGCCGGCCCGAACATCTCGGCCTTGGCCAGGCCGCGGCCGACGTACAGGACGCGAACCGGAACAGGATCGTCCGCGACGACCTGCAAAAGGTCGCGGTCGCCGCTGACCACGATGACCGGGTCTTCGGCTTCGGAGTCCGCTAGGGTTCCGATCACAT
Organism: Williamsia faeni; assembly: GCA_003202005.1. GTDB lineage: Bacteria > Actinomycetota > Actinomycetes > Mycobacteriales > Mycobacteriaceae > Williamsia > Williamsia faeni. The sequence goes on from QJJF01000002.1 coordinate 542,920, forward strand.
CGTCGGCCTCACATCCCTCGGCGCCGGCCGTGGCGATGCCGGCGGCGGCCAGTAGCTTCAGGATCATGTCGACCTGTGGCGACAGGGTGTCGGGTACCTCTTCGGATCCGTCGGTCACGCCTTCGGCCACCCGATGGGCCTTGTACGACGGAATGAGGTCGGTCCGGAAGGCCGGGCGCCAGTCGAGATCGAGGCACACGACCAGGCGCTGCGGGTGCTCTCGGGTGACAAGTGAGGCGATCATGTCGAAGAATCCGCGGACGGCATTGACCGGTCGCCCGTCGGGTGCGGTCATCTTCTCGGGCAGAGCATGGAAGGCCCGAAACCAGAGGCTGGCACCGTCGAGCAACATCACTGGAGCAGTCATGCCTAAACCATGCCAGATCGGTGTCGACCGGCCCGGTATCTGTGGTCAGGTGGCGCTGCGCTCGTCGGAACCCAGCACGTCGAGCACCGCCAGTTGCGACTCGGCATCACCTGTCAGCGGCTGACTCGAGGGACCTTGTCGCAAAGCAATTTTCACGTCTCCGCGATTGATGTTCGCGGGCACTGTGGATGCCACGAATGACAACACGAGATCGACAAACCGATCGGGGTCGTCGCGGAACGGGAAGTGACCGGACTTGTCGAAGATGACCAGCCGCGAGCCCGGCATCGCGCTGTGAAGCATGTGGGCGTGCTGCACCGGGATCACCTGATCGTCCGAACCCCAGATGATGAGCGTCGGGATTCCCGCACTCAGGTAACAGCGGTCGAGCATGGTGACGACCTGCCCGCGCCAGTCGACGGCGGATCGCAGGGTCCGGGCGAAGACCTCGGCGGAGCCCTTCTCCGGCATCCGCTCGAGCACACGAATGATCTCGTTGTTGTCGCGGAACAGCGCTACCGGCAGATGTTCGTGCAACGTGCGTGAGGCTGCCGAAAACGTCGAAAAGACCATTGGAAGCGACACCGCACCCAGCGCGTATTCCGAAAACGGTAATGACAGCGCTCTGAGGATCGGATTGACGTCCTTGGTGACGCCACCGGTACCCACAAACACCATCCGTTCCACCATTTCGGGGTACTGATAGGCGAACTGACCGGCCACGCCACCTCCCAATGAGTGGCCGATGATGGTCACGCGTTCGACGTCGAGAAAGGTCAGCAGGTCGCGCATTCCGTTGGCAAAAGCCGGTACCGAGTAGTCGGCGCGTGGACGGTCCGAGAATCCGTGTCCGAGAAAGTCAGGTGCGATGACGGTGTACTTCTCGCTGAGCTGGTTGAACACCGGCTCCCAGGCCAGCGAGTTGTCGCCGATTCCGTGCAGCAACAGCAGGGCCGGGCCCGAACCCGCCATCCGGTAGGCACGCTTGTAGCCGTGCAGGTTTGCGAACTGGACCTGAGTATCGTCGGTCGGAACAGCCCGCAGTCGACGGTGTACGCCTTCACGGTCCACGGTGACCTCCTGGTTTTATTCAGAACAATTTTGCTCTCGTTGGGTATATCTTCCGCGCTACACGAGGTTTTCGCCGGGTTAGTGATCGCTTATCGCCTCTTGAGATCGGATCGCGCCACTTCCAACTCCGTCTGAGATTCGGTTCGACAGTCGCCAACATCCCAGTTCTCACGACCGCTAGCCTTGAAACCATGGCGGATCAGCGATTCTCTGCAGCGGTGTACAAGTCACGTCTCGATCGGGCGCAGGAGTTGACGGCGGAAGCCGGCCTTGCCGCCCTCTTCATCACCCCCGGACCCGACCTGCGATACCTGACGGGTTCACGGGCGAGCACGTTCGAGCGACTCACCGCATTGGTGATCAGTCCGGGACGGGCGCCAGAGGTGGTCGTGCCCCGCCTCGAGTTGGCGGCGCTGCGTGAGTCTGCAGTCGACGAGTTGGGCCTGACTGTCCGCGATTGGGTGGACGGCCAGGATGCCTACACACTCGCCGTGCACGCTTCTGGCGGAGCCGGAAATCGCTGGGCCGTTTCCGAGGCGACGCCTGCCCTGCATACCGTCCCGTTGGCGGAGTGCTGGGGCAGTGCGCCAGAACTTGCCACACCCGTCATGCGTGAACTGCGCATGGTCAAGGACGATGCGGAGATCGAGGCGCTGCGACGGGCCGGCGCCGCGATCGACCGGGTACATGCGCGAGTCGGGGAGTGGCTCAGAGTCGGTCGTACCGAACGGGAGGTTGCGGCTGACATCGACGCCGCAATCATCGCCGAAGGACACACCCGTGCCGAGTTCATCATCGTGGGCTCTGGTCCCAACGGTGCCGATCCCCATCACGAGGTTTCCGATCGCGTGATCGAGGATGGCGACATGGTGGTTGTCGACATCGGCGGACCGGTCCAACCGGGCTACAATTCCGACTGCACCCGAACTTATTGTGTTGGAACACCTTCCGAATCAGTGGCCCGACAGTACGAGTGGCTCCAGCAAGCGCAGCGGGCCGCTGTTGCTGCTGTCCGTCCCGGTGTGACCGCCGAGCAGGTCGACGCGGCGGCCCGCGATGTGCTGGCCGCCGCGGGACTGGCCGACAAGTTTCTGCACCGCACCGGTCACGGGATCGGACTCTCGGTCCATGAAGAGCCGTATATCGTTGCGGGAAACGACATTCCACTTCGCCCCGGCATGGCATTCAGCATCGAACCAGGTATCTACTTCTCGGGCAACTGGGGTGCCCGCATCGAGGACATCGTAGTGGTGACCGAGGACGGCTGCGAAGCGTTCAATTCCCAGCCACACGAACTGAAGTCGGTCTGAAAAACGTCAAGGCGAAGTCCCACTCACTTCGAACGATTGTTCGACAAGGGACGGTTCTCCGGGTAGACTGGTTGAAAGGTTTCGATCAGATGTGCTGGGGGGCATGATGGTTGACGATGTTGGTGGGGATGTTTCGTCGGTTTCGGTGTTGGTGGGTAAGTACCTCGAGTTGGAGGTGCTGCTGGCTGATATTGCGGATTGTTCGGCGTCGGATATGTCTGATGCCGAGGTGAATGAGATTGTGCGGGTGCATGAAAGGGTCGCCCGCAAGGTGGAGTTCGCGGGGTTGGGTCGGTTGTTGGAGGTGTCGGACCGGTCGTCGTATTCCTCGGCGGGGTATTCCTCCTTGTTTGGTTTCACCCGCAAAGAGTTGCGGTTGACCAAAGGGCAGACCACGGCGCGGATTCGTGGGTTGGAGGCGGTGGGCCGGTTTCATTCGTTGCAGGGTGAGGTGTTGGCACCGAAATGTCCTGCCGCTGAGCAGGCGTGGGCGGCGGGACTGGTGGGTGCGGCGCATGTGGAGGTGATGTTGGATGTGCGTAAACACATTCCGTCCGCCTCTGATCCTGCGGTGTATGAGGTGGTGGATCGGTGGATGACCGAAGAAGCTGTCGGTGCGGATCCGACACAGTTGGCGGCAGCGGGTCGGGCGGTGCTGGCCCGGGTGGATCCTGATGGCCGGTTGACCAACGATGCTGATCGGGCTCGTAAACGCAGTGTCGGTGTGGGTGCTCAGGGTGTGGACTTGATGGCCAAACTTTCGGGCACTATGGATCCGCAGACGTTGGCGTTGTGGACCACGGTGATGGATGTGTGGGCGGCGGCAGGGATGAACAATCCCGCCGACCCCAACTCGCCGACCGGTGCCAGTGATGACCCGACACACGATGCCGACCTGATGAAAGCGGCTGCCGAACGCGATACCCGCTCGATGGGGCAGCGGCGCCACGATGCTCTCAAGGCGATCCTGAAAACCATTCTGGACTGCAACCTGCTCGGCAGGTCCCATCGGGGGTTGCCGGCCCAGCTGATCATCACCATGACCAAGGCCCAGTTGCAGGAGTGTGCGGGGATCGCGAAGACGGCCTCGGGGGTTGATATCCCGGTGGGGGAGGCGTTGGAGTTGGCGGCGCGGTCGGACAAATATTTGGCGGTGTTCGCCGACCACTGTGCGGAAGTGTTGTATTTCGCCCGGACCAAACGCACCGCGCAGAAAGGGCAGCGGTTGGCGTTGATTGCTCGCGATCGCGGGTGTTCGCATCCGGGTTGCCCTAATCCGGCGACCTGGGCCGAGAGCCATCATGTCACTGCGTGGGCGAAGGGCGGGTTGACCGATATCGATGCGTTGACGCCGGCGTGTCCTCCGCATCACCGGCTCATTGGTGACGGTCCGGATCGGTGGCAGACGGTGATGATCACTGACGGGCCTGATGCTGGTCGGGTGGGTTGGATACCGCCGGTGGGGGTCGATCCTGCACGGGTACCGCGGGTCAATCGGGCTCATCATGTGAATGAGACGGTGGAAGCGGCGTGGCAGAAGGTTGCGGTCGACCGGCAGGAGGCGTTGGCTCAAACGCTGTTTGAGCTCACTCTCAGGGAATCCGATACGTCACCCGATCCCGATCCCGAAACTGAGACCTCTGACCACGACGAATGATTGGGGCGATCAGCCGGCGGTTCCCAGCAAGGACTGTGAACCCAACACGCGTTCGACATTGATCTGGATGACGACCCGGCGTGGGTTTATCTTGGGTTGCTTGTAGCGGGCTGCATAACGTCGAACGCCTTCCGCCACAGCCTCTGGGTCGCGATGGACGGACGCCTTACCTTCGAGCGTCAACCATTGTGGGCCGTTGACCTGGAAGACCGCTGCGTACCCGGAATGTTCAACGTTCTTCACCTTCTGGCTGCCTTCGAAGGTGATCACCCGTGCGATCTTTGCGTCAGGGTCGTAGGTGAATCCGACGGCGACCACGTGAGGCAAACCCGATGCCCGGACGGTCGTCAGGCTTCCGAGGTGGCGTTCGGTAAGGAAGTCTGTCGCTGCGGCGCTGAGGTCGTCGGCTGTTTTGGGCACATCCCGACCTTAGCCAACGCGACACTGAAGCCGCCGGCCAGGCGATTGAACCGACGGTGCAATGTCAACATCAGGACTTTGACTGCTCAATTCTCGTTCCAGTCACTGCGGACGTGACAGAGTCACTGAATGAGTGATCTACGTGTCGCGGCGCTGGAACTTGTTCGCGGACAAAACGTTTCCGTCGATTCCTTGAGCAACGGTAAAGACGTTGTATCTGTAAGCGTGGTGAGTCGCTTCCCGGGTGACGCCACAACAACTCCAGATGTGAGCGTCTTGTTGCTTGATGCATCTGACAAAGTTCGATCGAACGCAGATTTTGTCTTCTACAACCAGCGCGATGGGGCCGGCGGTGCCGTGCGGCTCGATGACAGCGAGTCCTCGAGCGAGGATTCGGCGATTGCCGCGCAGCAGCCTGGGGATCTCGTCTATGTGGACTTCGGCATTCTGCCGGACGATATAAGGCGAATTGTCGTCGGCGCCAGCCTCGACAGTGACGCTGAATCGACGTTTGCCCACGCAGAGGATCTTGAAATTGCGGTGATGCCAGGCGATTCGGACAGCCCGACAGCGCGATTCAACCTCTCGGTCGAAGAACCAGTGTTGGCGTTGTTGTTTGGTGAGTTTTATCGCAGGGATGCGGTTTGGAAGTTCCGTGCGATCGGTCAAGGATATGCGGGAGGCCTCGCCGCATTGGCAACTGAGTTCGGCGTCGAGATCGATGATCCAGCGGAGTCTGCGAACAACACCGCAGATGAAGCTGAATCAGTCGCGGTCGGCGAGGAGGTATCAACGCCGTACGCAGAGGCGGTCCCAGATGTCGTCCACGCCTCTGAGAAGGCTGCGACCACAGAACTGTCGGTGAAGTCTCCGATGACCACCAAGAAGGCGATCCGTCCACCGAAGTTGCCAACGTGGTCGCTTGTCCCCGAATTGACCGAAGGCGCAGAGTGGGATCGGTCGAGGCTGTTTTCGGTCTCCGCCATCGGCACCGGCGATGAGCGCGAACGACGCGCGGTATCGGCTCTGCTGGCGGTGATGACGGGAGTACGAGAGTTCGGCCGCGAGATGGTCGGGCGCAGTGGTGGGCCTGCGGGAACAATCGAAACGTTCATCGAGCCCGAGTTCGTATGGAACGACAAGAAGCTTCGTCCCGATGGATTGATCAGGGTGACACGCGGAGCGAAACAGTGGACTGCGCTGGTCGAAGCCAAATCGTCGTCTGCCAAACTCACCAGCGATCAGGTCGAGACCTATGTCGACATCGCGCGAAGCCTCGGTTTTGACGCCGTCATCACTGTCAGTAACCAACTGCAGGGCGCACATGACCAGCACCCCGTGACCGTCGATCGGCGGAAGCTGAAAAAGGTTTCGCTCCAGCACCTTTCGTGGGACGAGATCCGGTCCGTCGCAATTCAGATGTCGATGCACAGGCAAGTGCAGGACTCGACTCAGAGTTGGATCCTGCAGGAGTTTGTCAGGTACCTACAGCACCCGAAATCGGGGTTGCACGGCTTCACCGATATGGGGGCACAGTGGGGTCAGGTTCGGGACGCGGTGAAGACCAAAACCCTCAGTGCCGACTCCAAAGGTGCGGTCGAAGTCAGCAACTTGTTTGACCAGCTCGTACGACATATCGGACACGATCTTTCATGTCTCTTGAGCGCGGACGTCCGGCCCATCTTCCCTCGCGATCGAGCCGACAGCACAACTCGGATTCAGCAATTGGCGGATTCGGGTTTCATGTTCGGTTCGCTGCGCATTCCAGGTGCCAGCGGAACGCTGACTCTGGCCATCGACCTCCGTTCCGAGATACTCGAGTGTTCGACCATCATCGATGCACCACGCGAAGGACGACCCGCGACTCGTATCAACTGGCTCGTCAAACAGATCCCCGATGCCCACGCTGATACCCGAATCGAATCGATCCTGGCGGGCCGAACGGCCTCGACTGTGGGCGCATTGCTGGGAACCCTGCGCGAGAAGCCAGAAGCGCTACTCCCCACCGACGGAAAACTGCCCAAACAGTTCAAGATCACCCGTGGACACACACTTGCCCGGAATCGCGGCAACGTCGTCATCTCGGCCAACAAACTCGTCGAGGAGTTTTATCGGGACATCCTGCAGGTCATCCGGGCGCCGAAGAAGCCCAGTCCGACCAAGGACTGACTGCAGGTCGGGAGTGACTCATTTGAGATACTGACCCGGTGAGTAAAGGGCGAGTAGTTGTGCTGTTCGGTGGCCGCAGTGAGATAGGCCTTGAGGTGGCAGCTCGGATCGCTGCCGGGGCAACCGTGATCTTGGCGGCTCGACGGTCATCCGAGCTCGGTGATCAGCGCGAACGACTCGAGGCCGAGAATGCGGCCGCAGTTCATTCGGTCGAGTTCGACGCCAATGACACGTCAGCACACGAGGCCCTGATCCAGCAGATCATCGCTGAACACGGACCCATCGACGATGCGATCGTCGCGTTCGGCATCCTCGGCGATCAGGCGAAGGCCGAGGTCGACAGCACCCACGCACTGCAGATCGCCCACACCGACTACCTGGCCCAGATCAGCGTGCTGACGCCGCTGGCAACGGCCATGCGGGCCGCCAAGCGCGGAAACATCATCGTCTTCTCGTCGGTGGCCGGTGTTCGGGTCCGACGCGCCAACTACGTCTATGGATCCACCAAGGCCGGCCTCGACGGTTTCGCGAGCGGACTGTCAGATGCGTTGCACGGCAGTGGGGTACACCTGCTGCTCGTCCGCTCGGGGTTTGTCATCGGGAACATGACGAAGGACATGATGGCTTCGGGTACCAAGCCGGCGCCGATGTCGAGCACCGCACCGGAGGTTGCCGATGCGGTGGTGAAAGCGCTGCATCGAGGTAGGCGGGTGGTCTGGGTTCCCGGAAGACTACGTCCGGTCTTCTTCGTGATGAGACTGCTGCCGCAGGCGATCTGGCGACGGATGCCGCGATGACCACTCCGACGTTTGTTGTGGTCGGTATCGGCGCCGACGGTTGGGACGGACTGTCCGGAACCTCGCAACGTGAACTGCGTTCTGCCACCGACATCTACGGCTCCGCCCGCCAGCTGTCTCTGTTGGCTCCACTCGATGCGACGCTTCATCGGTGGGACAGCCCGATGTCGGAGCACCTGCAGCGAGTTCTGGCCGACGCACACACGCAGACCCTCCACATCCTCGCTTCGGGTGACCCGATGTTCCACGGGGTCGGTGCATCGATCGTCAAGCAGGTGGGCGCTGCGCATGTCCGCATCTTGCCAGCCGTCTCGAGCGTCAGCCTCGCCTCCGCTCGCCTCGGTTGGGACCTGGCCACCACCCGCATCCGAAGCGTCGTCGACCGCCCGCTGGATTCGATCCTCTCCGGAGTGTCCGACAGCATTCGACTGCTGATCCTCAGCCGCGACAACACCACACCGGCAGCTGTCGCCGAACTGCTCACGGCCCATGGCTTCGGATGGTCGCAGCTGACCGTCCTCGAACAGCTCGGCTCCGACAAGGAACGTCTTGTCAGCGGCATCGCGCGGACATGGGCCGAACCGGCCGGAGACCAGCTGAACATCGTTGCCGTCGACTGCCTCGGTCCACCCGTCAGCAGTCAGGCCGGACTTCCCGACACCGATTTCAGCAACGACGGACAACTGACCAAACAAGCAGTGCGCGCATTGACCGTCACCGCGCTGCGACCCGCCGCTCGCCAAATGCTGTGGGACGTCGGTGCGGGCGCCGGCAGCATCTCGATCGAATGGCTGCGCACCGATCGCAGCTGCACCGCAATCGCATTCGAGACCAACGACATCCGCCGGGCGCGTATTCAACACAACGCCACCGAACTCGGGGTCAGTGCGGGGCTGACGGTCCTCGGCGCTGCCCCAGAACAGTTGTCTCACGCCCCCGATCCCGATGCGATCTTCATCGGTGGAGGACTCACGGTCCCGGGCATCGTCGACGAATGCTGGGACGCCCTCCTCGACGGCGGACGGATCGTTGCCAACGCAGTCACCATCGAGTCCGAGGCCGTTTTGGTGAAATGGCATGCTGCGGTGGGCGGCACCCTTCGCCGCTTCCAGATCGACCACGCCGAACCGCTGGGATCGATGACAACGTGGCGACCCACATTGCCTGTGACCCAATGGATCGCTGATAAACCGAGGACCAACGAATGACCGTGTACTTCATCGGGGCCGGCCCCGGCGCTGCCGATCTGATCACTCTTCGGGGCGCGAAGCTGCTGTCGGAGTGCAACACCTGCCTCTACGCAGGCTCGCTCGTACCCGCAGAAATGCTCGAGCACTGCCCACCCGGGGCGACATTGATCAACACCGCCAAGATGCCGCTTCCGCAGATCATCGACCACATCGTCACCGCGACCCGCTCCGGACACAACGTGGCGCGCCTGCACTCCGGCGACCCTGGATTGTATTCAGCAGTGGCAGAACAGGTCAGGTTGCTGCAAACGCAAGGGATCTCCTACGAGATCGTCCCCGGCGTTCCCGCGTTCGCCGCGGCCGCCGCCGCTCTGGGCCAGGAGCTCACAGTGCCGGGTATCGGCCAGTCACTGTTGATAACCCGGGTGTCGACACTGTCCACCGACATGCCCAGCGGTGAACAACTCGAGGATCTCGCTCGTACCGGCGTCACGATGGCAATCCACCTGGCAGCTCACCGTGCCCAGCAGATAGTCGATGCACTGACACCGCACTACGGCAGCGATTGTCCGACGGCGGTCGTCGCATTTGCCAGCCGCGACAACCAGCAGATCGTCCGATGCACATTGGACGATCTCCCGAACCAGCTGACACTGAACCATATTCAGCGAACAGCCGTCATCTTCGTCGGCCGGGTCCTGGCCGCGTCTGAGTTCCCGGACAGCTACCTCTACTCGTCGGCCCGGATGACCAAACTGCGCACCGACCCTCACACGTCATGAGTGCCGACACGGTCCTCATCCTCGGTGGTACCGCCGAAGCACGCGCGCTGGCAAAGGATCTCGTCTCCGATGGCAGACGGGTGATCACCTCATTGGCCGGCCGCGTGAAGGATCCGGCGCTACCTGTCGGTGACGTCCGGATCGGTGGGTTCGGCGGAATCGACGGCCTGGCAACGTGGTTGCGGGACAACAGTTGTACGGCGGTTGTCGACGCGACGCACCCGTTCGCCCGCCAGATCTCGGCCAACGCCACTGCCGCGACCGACGAACTCGACGTACCGATGCTGACTCTGCGCCGCCCCCAATGGCAGCCGCAGCCGGGGGACCACTGGCTCGACGTACCCGACATCGCCGCCGCTGCCAAGAGCGTCGCGGACATGGCCGCCGACAACGACACTCTCCGGGTCTTCCTCACCACGGGTCGACAGGACGTCGACGTGTTCGCCGACATCACCGACGCCTGGTTTCTGATTCGTCTGGTGGATCCGCCCGAGCGTGCGGTTCCGCGCCACCATCAGATCATCCGCAGTCGCGGCCCCTACACGGTCGACGGTGAACTCGACCTGATGCGTGAGCACAAGATCGACGTGGTGGTGACCAAGAACAGCGGCGGACCACTGGTTCAGTCCAAACTCGAGGCAGCGCGACAACTCTCGTTGCCGGTGGTCATGGTTCGGCGGCCGGCCCCAGCGCATGGTGAGGCTGTCGACACGGCCTCGGCCGCCGCAACCTGGGTCCGTCAGTTGCTCTCGTAGCGCCGGTTGGTGAACGCCACCGGGCCACCGACACGGTCGACGACGGTGGTTGTCGAGGACCCGATGATCAGCAATGTCCGCATGTCGACCACGGACGGATCGAATTCACCGACGGTGGTGATCACCACCGACTGCTCGGGTCCACCGACGTCGCGCCCGAGGATGATCGGTGTGGAGGGGGCCTTGAACTCGAGGACGATGTCCTTGAGCTCGGCGACCTGCCAGTTCCTGCTGGCCGATCCCGGGTTGTAGATCGCCAGCACCAGGTCGGCGTCCAGCGCCGCACGGACGCGCTGTGTGATCACGTCCCAGCCCTTGAGGCGGTCCGACAAAGAGATCACCGCGTAGTCGTGTCCCAGCGGTGCGCCGGCCACACTGGCGACAGCATTCGCCGCGGTCACGCCGGGTACCACTCGCACCGGCACGTCCCGCCACTGCGGGTCGGCAGATTCCTCGACAACCGCGGCGGCCATGGCGAACACACCGGGATCACCCGACGACACCACGGCAACGCGAGCACCTTTCTTCGCCAGATCCAGTGCCATACAGGCCCGTTCCGACTCGACACGATTGTCGCTGGCATGCATCCGCTGACCGGGGCGGGGAGTGACTCGATCCAGGTACGTCTTGTAGCCCACGACATCGGTTGCCCGCGCGAGTTCCGCACGGACCTCGGGTGTGGTCCACCGCGCGGCCCCGGGACCCAGACCCACCACAACGACCTCGCCGGCCGCGCCGGCACCCGGTGTCACCTGTTGCGGATTGTTCAGCTCGCCGGGGATGACGACCATCGAGAAGTACGGCACTGTCGTCGCATCGACATCCACCACTCGGAGAACCTTCTGCGCGCCCGTCGAGGCCCTCTCGACGTACCATGCACGGTCGATGACTCCGGATTCGCGAAGTGCTGCAACAACTTCCGGAAAGGTGCGCCCCAACTTCATGATCGCGACCGCATCGCTGTCCCGCAACCGGCGAACCAGTTCATCCTTGGGTAACGTGCCGGGGAGCACGGTGAGGGTCTCTTCGGCTTCGACCAACGGCATACCGGTGGCGGCCGCACTCGCGCTCACAGACGTGACACCCGGGATGATCTCGGTGTCGAAACGTTCCGTCAACCGTTTGTGCATGTGCATGTACGAGCTGTAGAAAAGCGGGTCACCCTCTGCGAGCAAGGCCACCGAACGTCCCGCACTCAGGTGTTCGGCCAGCACTTCCGCGGCCGCGGTGTAGAAGTCGTCGAGTGCACCTCGATAGCCACCGGGGTGATCGGTGGTCTCGGTGGTGATCGGATACATCAACTTCTCTTCGATCTGACCTTCGCGCAGGTACGGCTCCGCGACCGACCGCGCGATCGAACGACCATGACGCGCACAGTGATACGCGATGACGTCAGCTTCGCCGATGACCCGCGCCGCCTTCACGGTGACCAACTCGCTGTCGCCGGGTCCCAGCCCGACGCCCCACAATTTTCCAGTGGTCGTCATCGTCATTCCACCTTCGAAGCAAGTGCGTTGAGTGCGGCTGCCGTGATGGCAGATCCGCCGCGTCGGCCGAGGACCGTGAGGTACTCGAGATCAGTTCGGTCAGCCAGGGCTTCACAGGATTCGGCGGCGCCGATGAATCCCACCGGTGCGCCGATCACCGCGGCCGGGCGAGGCCCTCCGGCGTCGACCAATTCCAGGAGCGCAAAGAGAGCGGTCGGCGCGTTGCCGATTGCCACCACTGCACCTTCGAGCATCGGTCGCCAAAGTTCCACCGCGGCAGCGGTTCTGGTGGTGTCCAATTCGACGGCAAGGTCGGGGGTCCGGGGATCACCGAGAAGGCAGAGCACCTCGTTGTCCGCGGGCAACCGTTTGCGGGTGACTCCGGACGCGACCATGTTCGCATCGCAGAGGATCGGCGCGCCCGCCTCCAACGCGGTGCGCGCTGCGGTCACGAGCCCGGCACTGGCGCGTACATCGCCGGTCAGGTCGACCTGACCACTGGCGTGGATCATCCGGACAACCACCTGTGACAGGTCCTCGTCGAACGCTGTGAGGTCGGATTCGGCACGAATCGTCGCGAATGACTGCCGGTAGATCTCGGCGCCGTCTCGAATGTAGGTGTACATAATGCCCGTCACTTTAGATGTTGCTCAGAGCCGACGACGCGTGTACCCCGTGGGAGTGGCTTCGACCCGAATATGGTCTTCGTGGGGCGAACCGCATCCGCGTTCGCAGCCGACCCAGTGCTCGCGATCGTCGATCGCGACATCAACCGCGCCCAGGTGCCGGTCGAGATCCCCGCGAACATCGGTGTGCGACTTGTCGCATCCGGGCGATCCCGTGCAGTCGGTGATCCTCGTCCACGGCGAGTTCTCGTCGAAGATCAGACCCATCGGTGCCATCACCCGAAGTACGGTGTCGGCCATGCCTTCTGACAGGTCGACGATCAGGATCTCTTTTCGTGGGGTCAGGTAGATATCGCGTTCGATGGCGGCCAGGAACTCTCCGACGCGCGCCGGGATCCGACCATGGGGGACCACCGAGCCGAGCGCCACCAGATTCTTGTCGTCCTGTGCCAGCCAGCCCACCCGTGGTTCCGAACCGGCCTGCGACCTCGAATATTCACCGGTGACGGGCAGTCCGGCCAGCACCCCGTCGATGGCGGCGCGACCGGCGAGGTCCTGTACGCGCCATTCGTCGTTTCGGTCGGCAAGAAATGCGTGTGCCAGGTCGATCATCACCGCTGGAGCATCGGCCGCGGCCACCTGCCGGCCCGTCGGTTTTCCGCCCACGACCACGTCAAACGACTGGTCGTCGATTGCCAGCACGCCGATGTCCGGACCCTGGGTCAGGATGTCTCCGCGCCCGTCGTCGACGCCGAAGAGGATTCTGGCCGGAAGTTTGGCCAACGCGGCGTCGGATTGCAGCCGCCGATCGAACTCGGCCAGGATCGGCCGTGCGTCGAGGAGACCTCCCCGCCGACCGGTCAAGGCCGAAAGCTGCAGGTTGCGCACCCTTTCGTGGCTGGGCGAGGGGATCAATCCGGCGTCGAGGATGAGTTCACCGGCACCATCGATATCGGTGATCCCACGCACCTGAACGTTGCCGCGTGACGTCAGTTCGAAGTGGCCGTCCCCGAACCCGTCCGACACTCCCACCAGGGCCAGCACCTGGGCCGGTGTGATCAGACCACCCGGAAGCCGGATCCGCGCCAGGTGGCCATCGGCCGCCGGGTGCGCAGAGAACACCCCGGGGCAGCGATCAGAGGGTCGACTCATGGGATCCACGGTACTGGCCGCCGGATTGCGGATCACAGGACAGCCCGCAAATCCGGACAAGCTAGTCTGAGAAACGATCTGCAACGAGGAAGCCAGTGAGAGTCCGGCACGGTCGCGCCACTGTATCGGGGAAACCCCAAGTCAGACCCCTGTTGCTCCGCCGCTACACCCAAACCGCCGGGCGCGAATTCCTGGCAAGGAGGTCCTCGTGATCCTACTGCTGTCCACCTCTGACACCGACCTGCTGACCGCCAAGGCATCCGGCGCCGACTACCGCCTCGCGAACCCGTCACGGCTGCTCGTCGACGCCGACCTGCCAGAACTGTTGGCCGGTGCGGACCTCGTCGTGGTCCGGATTCTCGGTGGTCGGCGCATGTGGGAGCAGGGTTTGGACGCGGTCCTCGCGGCCGGATTGCCGACCGTCGTGCTCTCGGGCGAACAGCTTCCGGACCCGGATTTGATGTCGATGTCGACGGTCGCGCCCGGAGTTGCCGCCGATGCCCACAACTACCTGGCCCAGGGCGGACCCGACAATCTCGCGAACCTCCACGCGTTCCTGTCCGACACCGTGCTGCTCACCGGCCACGGATTCAGCGCTCCGGCGACCACCGCGCAGTGGGGGATCCTGGACCGCGAATCGCCGGCCGGCGCCAGCGAACCGACGATCGCCGTTCTCTATTACCGAGCCCAGCACCTGGCCGGCAACACCGCGTACGTCCACGCACTCTGCGACGCGATCGAGGACAAGGGTGGTCGAGCTCTGCCGATCTTCTGCGCCTCGTTGCGCACCGCACCCGATGACCTTCTGGAGCAGCTCGCGGTCGCCGATGCGCTGGTCGTCACGGTGCTCGCCGCCGGCGGAACGACACCCGCCACGGCGTCGGCCGGAGGCGACGACGAGAACTGGAACATCGAACAACTTGCGCGCCTCGACGTTCCGATCCTGCAGGGTTTGTGCCTGACAAGTTCTCGTGCGGGCTGGGCCGCCAACGACGACGGCATGTCCCCGTTGGATGTCGCGACGCAGGTCGCGGTGCCCGAGTTCGACGGCCGGATCATCACTGTGCCGTTCTCGTTCAAGGAGATCGGCGACGACGGGCTGCCCTGGTATCGCCCCGATGCCGAACGCTGCGCCCGGGTCGCCGGAATTGCGGTGCGGCATGGTCGTCTTCGCCACATCGCACCAGCCGACCGCCGGGTCGCCGTGATGTTGTCGGCGTACCCGACCAAACATTCACGGATCGGGAATGCGGTCGGTCTCGACACCCCGCAGAGCCTGCTCCGGCTGCTCGAGGCCATGCGGGAGGCCGGCTACGACATCGGACCGGAGTCGGGCGACGGATCGGTTCCCGGTCTGGCAGACAATGATTCGGACCGATTGATCCACACCTTGATCGCGGCCGGCGGTCAGGACCCCGACTGGCTGACCGAAGAAGCTCTGGCAGCCAACCCGATCCGACTGTCGGCAGCTGACTACCGCGAGTGGTTCAACACCCTGCCCGACGATCTCCGCGAGTCGATGATTGAACACTGGGGACCGGCGCCGGGCTCGTTGTTCGTCGATCGTTCGGGCAACCCGGACGGCGATATCGTCATCGCGGCAATGCAATTCGGAAACATCGTGCTGATGGTGCAGCCACCACGCGGCTTCGGCGAGAACCCGGTCGCGATCTATCACGACCCCGATCTGCCGCCGAGTCACCACTACCTGGCCTGCTATCGCTGGCTGTCGTCGCAGCAACACTTCGCGGCCGACGCCGTGGTCCATGTCGGCAAACACGGCAACCTCGAGTGGCTCCCCGGTAAAACGCTTGGCATGTCGGCCTCGTGCGGCACCGACGCCGCCATCGGTGACCTGCCGATGATCTATCCGTTCCTCGTCAACGATCCCGGCGAAGGAACTCAGGCCAAGCGCCGCGCACATGCCACCCTGGTCGACCATCTGATTCCGCCGATGGCACGGGCCGAAAGTTACGGTGACATCGCACGTTTGGAACAGCTCCTCGATGAGCACGCCAACATCTCCGCACTCGACCCGAGCAAACTTCCCGCGATCCGGCAGCAGATCTGGACCCTGCTGCAAGCCGCCAAGATGGACCACGACCTCGGCCTCGCCGAGCGTCCCGAAGAAGATGTCTTCGATGACATGCTGTTGCACGTCGACGGCTGGCTCTGCGAGATCAAAGACGTCCAGATCCGCGACGGACTGCACATTCTCGGGCAGCCACCGGCGGACGACGTCGAGGTCGACCTCGTGCTGGCGATGCTCCGCGCCCGGCAACTGTGGGGTGGCACTCAGAGTCTTCCCGGTCTCCGGGAAGCACTGGGACTGGTCGAAGACGGGACAGCCGGGCGCACGGCGACCGATAGCATCGAAGCGATCGCCCGCGAGCTGGTACTGGGTTGTGCCAAGGGCGAGTGGGATCCGGCCGCCATCGCCGTCGTGGCCGAAGGTCATCCGGCGGACGTACGCAGGATCCTCGACTTCGCCGGCACGGAGATCATCCCGCGACTGCGCCAGACCGACCAGGAAGTCCCGCGGATCCTCCATGCGCTCAGCGGTGGATTCATCCCCGCCGGGCCGAGCGGATCACCCCTGCGTGGACTGATCAACGTGCTGCCGACCGGCCGCAACTTCTATTCGGTCGATCCCAAGGCCGTACCGTCGAAACTTGCCTGGGAAACCGGCCGGGCGATGGCGGATTCGCTTCTGGCGCGCTATCTCTCGGACCACGGCGAGTACCCCAAGTCCGTCGGATTGTCGGTGTGGGGGACCAGTGCGATGCGGACGTCCGGCGACGACATCGCCGAGGTTCTCGCGCTGCTCGGTGTGATGCCGATCTGGGATGAGGCGTCCCGCCGGGTGACCAAGCTCGACGTGATCAGTCTTGCCGAACTGGGCCGTCCCCGTATCGATGTCACCGTGCGGATCTCCGGATTCTTCCGCGATGCCTTCCCGCATGTGGTCGCCATCCTCGACGACGCCGTCCGCATGGTCGCCGCACTCGACGAACCGGACGAGTCCAACTTCGTTGCCGCCCATGCTCGCTCGGACATCGCCGAGCACGGGGACACCGACCGCGCCACCACCCGAATCTTCGGGTCCAAGCCCGGCACATACGGTGCCGGACTGCTCCAGCTGATCGACTCCAAAGACTGGCGGACCGACGCCGATCTGGCGGAGGTCTACACGGCGTGGGGCGGATATGCGTACGGCCGCGGACGTGATGGCATCGCCGCCGTCGACGACATGCGGTCGGCGTATCGGCGAATTGCGGTTGCCGCCAAGAACACCGACACTCGCGAACACGACATTGCCGATTCGGACGACTATTTCCAGTATCACGGCGGTATGGTCGCCACCGTCCGTGCGCTGACCGGAAAAGATCCTGAGGCCTACATCGGTGACAGCACCAGCCCGGACAACGTTCGGACCCGGACGTTGTCGGAGGAGACCACACGCGTCTTCCGGGCCCGGGTGGTCAATCCCAGATGGATCGCCGCGATGCAGCGTCACGGTTACAAGGGTGCGTTCGAGATGGCGGCCACGGTCGACTACCTCTTCGGCTACGACGCCACCACCAACGTGATGGCCGACTGGATGTACGAGCAGCTGACCGAGTCGTACGTCCTCGACGCCGCGAACCAGGAGTTCATGAACACGTCGAACCCATGGGCGCTGCACGGTATCGCCGAGCGGCTCCTGGAGGCGGCGCAGCGCGAGATGTGGTCGGCACCGCCAGCGGAAATGCTCGATGAACTGCGTCGGGTGTTTCTCGAGACCGAAGGCGATATCGAAGGCAGCTGAATCGATGCGCCGACGGCGTATCGGGGCTTGGCCGGATCAGTTCGTGAGATCGGGAGAAAATCGGGCAGCCTGATCGTTGCCCCTGTGTACGCACTGCCGATGATCGGGATGGTTGATCTGATGAAGCTCGCAATATTTCTGACCTATGTGGCGATAGAAATCGCCGCCTTCGTGGGGCTGTGCTTTGCGATCGGTTTCGCGTGGACGATTCTGCTGGGGATCGCCACGATGGTCCTCGGCTTCTGGCTGCTCCGTCGCCGGGGCGCCAAGGTCCTCTCAGATCTTCGGACGGCCGGCCAGAACGCCGCGGCCGGTGTGCCGTCCGACCCGGCCGGATCGGCTGCGCCTGTCGCCGATACCGCGCTGCTCGCCGGCGCGACCATCGCCATGGTCGTCCCCGGTCTGGTCACCACCTTGATCGGTATCCTCTTGCTGCTCAAGCCCATTCGAATGATTCTCCGTCCACTGGTGATCGCTCTCGGGACTCGCAAGGTGGTCGTCGCGATGGAGGGGTATGCGCAGTACGGCCGCGGAATGGCCGGTGTCACGGTCGTCGACGGACAGGTCGTCGACACCACCTACGGCCCGACCGCGAACGACCCGACCCAGCAGCAACTACCGAAACAACACCCCGAGTTCTGATCGGTGCACGCCGGTCGGCAACCCTGACAACAGCCCGCCAGGCTCCGGCAGGCAGACTGGACGGTCGTGGAGAGTCAACTGCTGATCGGCGGGCACATTTATTCGCCGGTAGCCCCGGATGCAACTGCTATCGCAATCGAAGACGGTGTTGTCGTCTGGGTCGGTTCCGACCCGGTCGGACGTGCGCTGCATCCGAAGGCCGAGGTCGTCGACCTCGAGGGCGCGATGGTGGCGCCGGCCTTCGTCGATTCTCATGTGCATCTCACCTCGACGGGCCTCGCACTGCGCGGACTGGACCTCAGCGGCGCGGTCAGCCGTGAGGACTGCCTGGCGAGACTGCGCCGATACGCCGCCGAACACACCGACACCGACCTGATCTGGGGACTGGGCTGGGACGAGTCGACCTGGCCCGACGGCCATCCCTCCACATCGGACATCGATGCCGTGGTGGGGCATCGGCCTGTGTATCTGGCCCGGATCGACGAACACTCCGCCGTGGCGTCGACCGCTTTGCGGGTTCGTGCGGACGGTGTGGCCGATGCATTCGGCTACGACCCTCAAGGTCCGCTCACCGCTGATGCCCATCACCGCGTGCGGGCAGCGGCGCGCGCATTGCTGAGCACCACCGGACGCAACCGCGCCCAACGGGCGGCGCTCGACGACGCGGCCGCGAACGGGATCGTCGCCGTCCACGAAAACGGTGGACCGGACATCAGCGGACTCGACGACTTCCTCGCGCTCGCAGAGATCGCCCACGATGTCGAGATCCGCCGGTACTGGGGCGCTGCGGTGTCCGAGGTCGATGAGGCGAGGGCATTGCTCGAGACCACCCGTGCCCATGCACTGGGCGGCGACCTGTTCATCGACGGCGCCATCGGTTCCCATACCGCGCTGCTACGCGAGCCCTACGACGACGCGCACACCTGTGGCGTCGGCTATCTCGACGCACAGACGGTTACCGCGCATCTGCGGGCGTGCACCGCAGCCGCGATCCAGTCGGGCTTCCATGTCATCGGGGACGGCGCGATGGACCTGCTGGTGCAGGCCTTCGCCGATGTCGCCGCCGAGGTCGGGGGCCCCGCACTCGCGCGGTTGGGCCACCGCATCGAACATGCCGAAATGATCACCGCGGACCAGGCCACCACGTTGGCCGCCTGCGGAGTGATCGCCAGTATGCAACCGATGTTCGACGCATTGTGGGGTGGCCCCGGCCAGCTTTACGAACAGCGTCTGGGCCTCGACCGTGGGCGCTCGCTCAACAACTTTGCTCAGCTGGCGAAAGCCGGCGTCGGGCTGTCCTTCAGCTCCGACGCACCCGTCACCTCGATGCAACCGTGGGCAGCCATTGCCGCCGCCGCCAACCACAACAACCCCACCAGTGCGATCTCTGTGCGCGCTGCATTCGCCGCGTCGACCCGCGGTGCCTGGCGCGCCGGGGGACACCGAGACGGTGTCGCCGGGACGCTGGTTCCGGGTGCGCCCGCCGACTATGCGGTCTGGGAGGTCGAGGAGCTCGTCGTCGCAGGTTCGGCCGACCCCAAGGTCGCCCGGTGGTCCACCGATCCACGATCGCGCGTACCGGCTCTGCCGGACCTGAACCCCGGCCGCAAACTCCCGGATTGCGTGCGCACGGTCCGGGCGGGACGGACGATCTACGATCGAGCCGCCCGGTGACCTCTGACATGGTGGATTCACGCGCGTCGGCGATCTCTGCCCGCATCGGTTCTTTTGCGCGGACGCCGATGGTCGTCCGGACCGTTGCCGCCGCGATCGGCGGTGTACTGATGTGGGCGGCGTTCCCGCCCCGCAATCTCTGGTTCCTCGGTATCGCCTCGTTCGCTGTGCTCGCGTTGTCCCTGAAAGACGTCCCCCGATTTCGTGACGGCTTCCTCTACGGCTTCGCCTATGGGCTCGGGTTCTTCCTGCCGCTGCTGCCCTGGATCGGCGTGTATGTCGGCCCGTTGCCGTGGGTGGCCCTGGCGGTCGTGATGTCGCTGTACACCGGCCTGTTCGGCGTGCTGGCCGTCCGCCTGATCCGGCTACCTGCCTGGCCGCTGTGCTTTGCGCTGGCGTGGGTCACCGTCGAGTGGGCGCGCTCGTCATTTCCCTTTGGCGGATTTCCCTGGGGGCGTGCCGCATTCGGGCAAGTCGGTGGTCCGATGCTGTCGCTGGCCTCGCTTGGTGGGGCACCGCTGGTGTCCTTTGCCCTCGCATTGACCGGCGCCGGACTGGCGGCTGTGGTGACGTGGGCGGTCACCGCGCCGCGGCAGTGGACTCGGTTGATTCCGGCGCTGATCATGACTCTTGTCACGCCGATTGTCGCCGCACTCCTGTGGCCGTCGGTCGATTCCCGCAACGATTCCGACGACCAGATCACCATCGCAGCCATCCAGGGAAACGTCCCGCGGCTGGGTCTGGACTTCAACTCCCAACGACGCGCAGTCCTCGACAATCACGTCCGCGAAACGATCGCGCTCGCCGCCGCGGTGCGGGCCGGTGAGCAACCCAGGCCGGATCTGGTGATCTGGCCCGAGAACGCCTCCGACATCGATCCCACCGTCAATGAAGACGCCGCCGAACAGATCACCATGGCGTCCGTGGCGATCGATGCCCCGATTCTGGTGGGAACGCTGGTCCAGAATCCCGATGGCCGGCCCACCAACACCGTGCTGGTGTGGGATGGACGGCAGGCATCGGACGGTCTGCAGATCCAGGGTCGCTACGACAAGCAGATCATCCAGCCGTTCGGCGAATATCTGCCCTGGCGAAGCTTTTTCACGCATTTCTCGTCGTACGCCGCGTCTGCCGGCAACTTCAAACCGGGTAGCGGCCCCGGTGTTGTCGAGGTGGAAACCTACACCGGGAATTCGGTGACGGTGGGCATCTCGACCTGCTGGGAGATCGCCTTCGACCGATCGGCTCGTAAGGCCGTCCAGTCGGGTGCGGAGTTCTTGGCGGTGCCGACGAACAACGCCACTTTCGGACGCACCCAGATGACCTACCAACAGCTCGCGATGTCGCAGTTGCGCGCAGTCGAGCACGGTCGCGCGGTGGTGGTTGCGGCAACGACCGGAGTCAGCGCCATCGTCGCGCCCGACGGACACACCACCGCCCGCAGCGGATTCTTCGAACCGGCCATGTTGGTGGAGTCGATACCGCTGCACACAGACCAGACGATCGCCACCAAAGTCGGACCGTGGCCGGAACGCCTGGCCGTACTCTTGACGGTCTGCGGGTTTTTGTTCCTGGTGGTACCAGGCATTAGGTTACGGGGATGGTCAAAGGAGGAGCATGGTGACGGGGCCTGAGGACAACTCACGGACTACCGATCCCGTCGTGGGGGCGGACGGGGCGGGAACCCTGGTGATCATCCCGACCTTCAACGAGATCGAGAATCTGCCACTGATCGTGAAGCGGGTCCAGGCGGTCCAGCCGGCGGTGCACATTCTCGTCGTCGACGACAGCAGCCCGGACGGCACCGGTGATCTCGCCGACGAACTGGCCGCCTCCGATGGTGCAGGCCGGATCCACGTCATGCACCGCACCGTGAAGAACGGTCTCGGGGCTGCGTACATCAACGGTTTCGAATGGGGCCTGGCCCGTGATTACGCGGTCCTGGTGGAGATGGATGCAGACGGCAGTCACGCTCCCGAGGAGCTGCACCGATTGCTCGACCGGATCAACGCCGGCGCCGACCTGGTGATCGGATCTCGCTACGTCCCCGGTGGCACGGTGGTGAACTGGCCGCGACGTCGAGAGATCTTGT
Organism: Williamsia faeni; assembly: GCA_003202005.1. Classification (GTDB taxonomy): domain Bacteria; phylum Actinomycetota; class Actinomycetes; order Mycobacteriales; family Mycobacteriaceae; genus Williamsia; species Williamsia faeni. Next base: position 564,919 of record QJJF01000002.1, read on the forward strand.
CCCGCGGCGGCAACATCTACTCGCGGCTCGCCCTCGGTGTGTCGATCAAGGACATCACCGGCGGCTACCGGGCCTATCGACGCCACGTGCTCGAGACACTGGATCTCGGTGCGATCGAATCGCACGGCTACTGCTTCCAGGTCGATCTCGGCTGGCGCACCATCCGCGCCGGTTTCGATGTGGCCGAGGTTCCCATCACGTTCACCGAACGTGAGCTGGGGGAATCGAAGATGAGCGGCAGCATCGTCCGCGAAGCCGCGTTCAAGGTGCCTCGCTGGGGCCTGACGCACCGCCTCGACAAGCTGCGCAAGAAGTAGCACCAACGCAAACGAGCCACATATACGAAGACGAGCCACGAATATGTGGCTCGTCTTTGTAAATGTGGCTCGTTTGCGTTGAGCCGACCTGTCAGACCTCTAGCTGCTGGTGCCTCGACGGCGGGCCTTGAGGAGGTCGAGTCGCTCGGTCAGGAGCACCTCGAGCTCTTCTTCGCTGCGACGCTCGAGAAGCATGTCCCAGTGGGTGCGCGGCGGCTTGACCTTTTTCTCTTCGGTGACAACACCCTCGAGAATGGTGCCTTCCATACCGTTCTTGCACGGCCACGTCGACGGGATCTCAGCCTCGTCGGAGAACGGGATGTCGAAGATCTCGCCGTTGTCGGTGCGGTACTTCACCATGCGCCGCGGCGCGAGGTCATGATCGCGATCGGTCTCGTAGCTCACCGCTCCGAGGCGGCTGCCGCGTAGGACTCGATCTGCCATAACTACTATCCCTTCGTTGAATTACCTTCCCATCTTACGCGTGCCGGTGCGTGTCCTGCTAAATTCCACCGCCATCGTGCGCCGCGCTCCGGGTCAGGGGTCCTGAATTCCGGTCTCCTCGACTGTGCGGAGTAATCTCACTGACTATGGAGCCCCAGGCCACAGCGTCTCGACGCGGCACCGCACGCAACAACTGCGCCTGGTGCGGACGCGAAATCGTCGAGTCCGAGGTCGGCCGTCGCCGCAAGTACTGCAAGCAATCCTGTCGTCAGCGCGCCTATGAACAACGCAACCTGGTCGCCGGATCTTCCATCCCCGCAGACTCGGTGGTCCTCAGCGCCGGTGAGGCCGAGGATCTGATCGAACGTCTCTTCCGACTCCGGTGTGCGGCCGAGGACATCGCCACCGCCGTCGACGAGGAGGCCGACCGGTCCGAACTCGCAGAACTCGGCGCTGAACTCGTGGCGCTGGCCAAAGAAGCCGAACGCTGGCGATAGCAATCCACCGGCGACCACCAACCGAACGGTCAGGTGTGCGGCCCCGCGTTCGACGGAGACTGCCCGCTTCGAAGACTCGCAACTATCTGCTGGGCCGCCACCGATTGCGGATCGAGCTCTTCGGCCGTGAGAGTCCACTCCAGCCCGACCCACGGGTCGTGGGCAAGCGCATGATCGGTCACCGGTAGCACCAGCGTCGTGTCGGCGATCGCTGCCACCAGCGGATCACCGTCGTGCTCGTCGAGTGAGCCGGCGAACACGAACGACCAGCCCAACCGGATTCCACGATCAACAATGCGCAGGAGTCGCGCGAGGTCGGCGTGTTCCCAGCCGAACGGCAGATCCGCGATGACCACCACCCGCACACCGAAGGCATCATCGTTTCCTCGGTCATCGGGGCCGGCCTGCAACGCCATCATGTTCAGATCGATGGCCGACTCGAGCACGTCGAGACGAGGGGCGACGGCGTCGGGGGTGGTCACGGGAGGCGCCAACAGCAGCGGTGCCAGGAGGTCGGTCAGCGCCGTGAGCTTCCCGGTGAGATCCAGGATGTCGATGGTGACACCGTCGCCGAATGCCGCGGAAAATGTTCGTGCGGCCGTGACCAATCGCACTGTCAACGACGTGACCACCGCGACCACCGATTGACCGGTCTCGAGCACCCACAGCGGCCGTGGCACCGGCGTCGGTACGCAGTAGGGGAGGCGTAGCTCTCCGCGCTCTGGTGCCGACAGGTCTGCCAGTCGCAAACCACTTCCGGTGTGACCGCCGGCCCGCGACCATGCCGGCGACTGCCACGACGCCATCGCCGGAGGCAATTGCGGGTCGAGCGCCGCAAGCTCGTCCATCAGGACTCGGGAGTCGGAGTCGAACCGCTCCCGTGCCGCCGTCACCAGATCGTCGCATCGCTTCTGCGCGGACTCCCGGCGGCGGGCCACCTCAGGTGAGTTGCGCTGCGACGCATCGGACAACGTATCGGCGAGTTCCCGATCGAGGCGATCGTGGGCGAATCGTTCAGATTGGACAAAACCCGCCGCCGAGCGGGCCGCGTCCTCGAAGATAACGTGCGCTCGCTCGATCGCAGCCCCGTAATCCGTTCCCAGCGGGGTCATCTCGGGCGGGAGATCGTGAGAGGCAGGGACAGTACCCGGAGTCTCGTCGACTTCGACGCCATGGCTGGTCAGCAATTGCGCCAGACCACCGAGGTAGCCCTGGCCCAGCGCGCGCACTTTCCACAGACCGGATCGCTGGTACAGCTCGAAACACAGCAGTGCGGTCTCGCCGAGGTTCGGTCGCAACGACAGCCCGAATGTCGACGACCCCACGCTGCCGGTCAGTTCCGCACGCATCCCCGACATCGCGAGTTCCACAGGGACGTCATCGAATCCGACTGCGCACAGCACACGTGCACCCGGCCGCAGGGTGTCGAGATCGATCGACAACTGCCCGTCGGACAGCGTGATACCGGGTGTTGTCGGCTGGTTGAAGAAAACAACGTCATCCGAGTCGGATACCTGAAGCCGGTCATCGACAACGAGCCCGACGACATCGACGTCGAAACCCGTTGCCGTGACCGAAAACTTCAGGGCATGTTCACCGGCCGGAGCATTCTGACCGGCGACCAGCTCATTCATCTGGCGTTGTTCCTCCCGGACCCGCACACCGGCGGGTCTATTTCATGAAGTCGTTCGACAGAAAACGCTGCAGCTGCGGCAATGCCTCGCCGGCATGGCGAGCCGTGATTCCTTCGCCGATCGCCTGGAGCTTCCAGACCCCGCCTTCGCGGAAGACTTTTGCCATCACGACGCCGGTGAAAGCCATGCCGCCGGCGAGGGTGTAACGAGCCAGTTCGGAGTTGGTCGTCTGGTCCACAAGACGGCAGAACGCGTTGGCGACCTGTTCAAAGGTCTGACCCCGGTACGAGGTGACGATGAAGATGAGAGCGTTGACGTGTATCGGCACCCGTGTCAGATCAACGGTGACCACCTCGTCATCGCCCTCGCCGGCACCGGTGAGGTTGTCACCGAGGTGGCGGATCGAACCGTCCTTCGACGTCAGCTGGCCGTAGTAGACGACGTCGGCCGCCTGGGTGTCGGCGAACATGACCACCGAGGCGTCCAGATCGATGTCGGGGCTGCGGTTGCCGAACATCTTCTTGACCACCACGGGATCCCAGCCGAGACCCATCTGGATGTTGGTGAGCGCGACACCGCCGTCCTTGTTCAGCGAAACGCGTTGTCCCTTACTCAAACTGACCGGCTGGCCCTTTCGCAGGCTGACCTCCGGCCGGCCGGCCGGAGCTGCCGGCGGCTGCGGTGGAGAGTACGCGGCGGCAGGCGCAGCCGGCGCGGCCTGCGGCGGTCGCGAGTAGCTCGGCGCCGGCTGCTGCGGCGGGTAACTGGGTGCCGACGGTGTCGGTGCGGGCGGCACGGGTGCAGGAGGAGTCGCTACCGGCGGGGTCGCTGTGGGTGCGTCGTCCACCGAAACGCCGTGATCGGTGACCAGCGCGGCAAATCCACCCGCGTAACCCTGGCCGACGGCGCGAACCTTCCAGTCGCCGCCGCGGCGGTAGACCTCGAGCGCGATCACGATCGACTCCGTGCCCAGACCCTCGACGCGGTACTCGTACAACGGCTGTCCACCGGACAGGACACGCGCGACCGGGGGCGCGACAGCTCCGAAGGTGCCACTGTCGAGAGTGATGACCGCACGAACCACCGCGATATCGGCGGGCACCGAACCCAGCACGATCGAGAGGGTGCCGATGCCCGCACCCGTCTGCAGGGTGACGCCCGGCCCCGAAGGCTGGTTGTAGAAGACGAAGTCGGCGTCGGTCCGGACCTTGAGACTATCGGTGACCAGCAACGCCGAGAGGTCACCGGCAGCCGCCAGATCGACGGTGATGTCCACCGTCGATGCATTGAGCGGACCGTTTTGCCCCTTGACCAGAGTTGTTGTCATCACCTGAGCCCTTCGTTGGGTATTGAATTGTCTGCCACGTCCGCACCTGTCGGCGCGATGGACGGTATGTCCGTTTCAACGACGGACTCCATTGTGCCTGTCCGCTCTATCAGCCACTCCAGCATCTCCTCCGATGCCGCCAGACCGCTTCCGGTCGTGACCACGACGTCAGGGTGCTGCCAATCGAGTTCTTCGAGCTCACCGTGCCGCGGTCGGATCGCGGCGTCGGACCCGACCAGCATCGGTTGATCCAGGACACCGTCGCCGGCAGCCAGACTCACTCGGGGCCACACGGACATCCGCCGGCGGACCTCTTCGACAGCGATGTGTTTGGTGATCGGATTCGGCATCACATAGATCTTCCGGCCCTGTCGGGAGACGTTCCAGCCGACCTCGGCGGCCCACCTGGCCCATGTCGGCACGACATCAGGCGGCAGCAAGTCGAGTTCGACGACCACGTAGCAGAACAGTCCGTCGGCGATGCGCAGTGTGCGTAGCCAGGGCGTGTCATGGGCGTCGCTGTCCAGTCGCCGGTAGACGTCGTCGATTCCGGCACCCAGGCTGCCGAGCAGTCCGGCCACATGCGTGGACCAGGCCTCGTCGGGTTCACCGTGGACCAGGATGTTGCCGCCATTGCTGGTGATCGCGAATTCCGGTGTACCCAAAGGTAATTCGATGCGACGGTACTGTTCGATGGTCCTCGTTGTCGTCGGTACGACCTGGGCTATCCGGTCGAGTTCGAGGAGCGACCCGATGGCGGCCTCCGACATGAACGACTGCGGTTTTCCCTGGTAGATCTCCACACATCGGGCCGCCGCCAGCAACGCCTCGGCACGCGAGGCATCCGGGGCGCCCTGGGTGATCGCATTGGCCGAGTAGATCAGGGTCCGATCCATGTCCAGCGTCACCAATACCGGTGACCTGGTCAGCGATACCCGGCCAGTACTGCTCACGGTACTGCTCACGAGACCTCTTTCACCAGGCCCACAGCGCTGTATGCCAGCTCCGGGACAACTTCGACGGGCACAGATCGAGCTTGCGCCAGTGCTCGAATATGCTCGTGCGCAGGATCATCGGCGTCCTGCACCAGGACACGCCAGGGCACCCGGCGAAGCAGGACCCGGGTCGTCTCACCCACACCGGGCTTCACAAAGTTCACCGATGAGATCCCGTACTGCTCTCGAATGGACTCGACCGAGCGCCATCCCGACCAGGTCGGAGACCGGTCCGAGGACACGATGTCGGAGCATCGCTGCGTGGCCTCTGCTGCGGCGGAATCGAATTCGGCGGTGACGGCATCGAGGAGCACCGCCGACACGTCCTGGTCGATCAGTTCCGAGTAGAACTTCGCGCCGTGGAAGTCGTCCGGACCGATGAGTTCGTCGTTCAGGACAGTGCGCGAAACCAAGCCCGACACAGTCGAATTCAGGCATGCCGAGGCGATCAGGAAATCATCGCGGGTGCCGTAGGTGCGTACGCAGGAACCTGGATCGGCGAGGACCGCGAGGTCGGGGTTGAACCGGGGACCCCCGCCCTGCGCGAGCTCGTCCAGTGCAGCCGTGAGTTCCTTGGTGATCGCACCCTTGCCCGTCCAGCCGTCGACGAACACGACATTTTGGGGATCATGGTGTGCGGCCAGGTATCTCATGGCATTGGCGTCGATTCCACGGTCCCGGACAATCGACACCGCATAGTGCGGCAGATCCAGCCCATGGCGGTACTGTGCCCATCGCCGCATCAGGACACCGACGGGTGTCCCGGCACGGGCGAGCGAGACGAGAGCAACATCGGTACCCCGCTCGGCGAGCACCAGGTCGGTGACCGCTCCCACCGCGACAGCCAGCCGATGGGCACTCTCGCCGAGAACTCGATGAAAGAGTTCCTGATACGCGGCATCGGGCTGGAACTCCACCGGCAACGTTTCGGCGTAGTGCGCCAGTCCTGCCTGTATCTGCTGTTCTCGGGAAGCGACATCGACCTCGAGTGCCACATGCGACAGGTCTTTGAGGAGCCAGCGCACCTCATCGGGGTGGTAGCTGCCGAAAGCCGGTCCGACCAGTGGCACGCCGAATCCGGTTTCCTGCGCCGCGCTCACTGCTGCCCCCGAGTCGCCCGCAGAGCGCGGTGGTCGGTGCCCGGAACAATCACCACGAGAACGTCATCGCCACCGCGGCGCAGGGTTTCGAGCAGTCCGTCCGGCGCGGTCAGTGCCACCGTGTCGGCGGGGGAGTCGACGACAACAACCAGCTGGGCGCCGGGGTGTTCGCGGGTTGCGTTGTACAGGAACCGATCCGGCGCGGCATCGGGTTCGGGCGCAATGAAGCGATATCCCCGACGAAGTGGGTAGCCCTTGTGGTCGATGACGTGGGCCGGGGACCGGGTGGTGGTCTGGCTCAAGATCGGGGCTTCGACAACCGATGACAACTCACCGGCGATCCGCTGGGGCAAGTACATGAACTCCTCGTGTCCGATGACGATCACCGGACGGGCCGGGTCCAACACGGCAGCCACCTGCCCGGCGATCACGATCACGGCCTGATCGAATGCAGGCCAATCGCCATGACCGAATCCGTACCGTCCACCATCGGGGACGTGTTCGGGCCACGACACCTCCAGCCGTTCGACGCGGCCGGGGCTACCGGGATGTTGCTGCGGTCCGGGCGGGAGCGCCACAACCTGCGCGGGCAGGTCGTCCGGGATGTGGGTGACACCTTGCGCGAGGCTGATGAACACGATATCGACGCCCATGTCGCGGGCCCGTTCCTGACACCGGGTCACGTCGCGGTCGGTGCGCATGTCGACCAGGGAAGCCACGATGTACAGCGATCGGTGATGCAACTCCTGCATCGAGCGGATGGCATCCAATGCCGTGGCGCCGGTGGATATCTCGTCGTCGACCAGCACCACCGGAAGGTCGGTGTGCAGGCTTTGCGGATCGGTGGGGACCACCAGGTGGTCGGTCGCGTGCGAATGACCTTCTTCGAAACGCGCGATCACCGGCACATCGGATTCGAACCGCCGGGTCGACTGCAAATAGTGCCCCGCACCCATCCGGTGAGCGACGGCATGACCCAAACCCGTTGCCGTCTCGGCAAATCCGAACACAAGAGCATCAGTGGCACCGTGCTCATGCAACGCCGACGTGACCAGATCACCGAGATCCGCGGCCGCGGCAAAGATCACGGCGGGTGGCACCGGGATGTGTTTACCCAGCACGGTCGACACCCAGAGGTGTGCGCGCTTGGGGTTGCGACGGAGGCCGGATCGCACCAGATCCTCGACGCGCCACCCGCGATGACCACTGACATGCTCGGCACGCAGCCCGAACTCCGATGTGGCATACGAAGTGACCGGCGCACTGACCTGCCGGCTATCGGTTCCGCTCACGGCTCCACCACCGATGCCAGCAGGTCGACAACACCGATCTCGGGTTGGAGGACACCGAATGCCTGCGCCCGGACGAGCGTCTTGTCAGCCCAATTACGGTGTGGGCGACGCTCATTCATCTTGTTCCGATAGGCCGACGGTTCGACACCTCCGGAATCGTCGACTCCGAGGATCGCGACGGCGTCGACGTACTCCTCGTGGGAGACTGCGCTCATCGCATGCACCACGTTCACGTGAGAGGGATGGATGACAGTCTTGCCCTGAAGTCCATTTGCATGGTCGAGTACCAGTTCCCGCAGTAGTCCATCGAGGTCCCGGCTGACCAGGTGGGTGCGAAAACGCACCGCGTCGATCTGCTCGAATGGGGTGTGCCGCAGCAACGGCCGGAACATCCGGTCGTGGGTGTTGTAGTACTCCCAGACCGGTCCGGTGATGGTGAAGCCGGTGCCGTCCGTCCGTCCGAGGACATTGACGATCGCGCCGATGACCTCGGCCACCGGCTGCACGTCGTAGATCGTGAGGTCGGGGTCCCGCCGGATTCCGAAGGCGCCACACATGTCGGTGGCGCCGATCCGAACGGCGAGGATCTTCTCCCGATGCTTGCCGAGCAGGTCGCGAATGCTGCTCAGTGCCTGCATTCTGGACTCGAGGTGCAAAACCTCCGTGGACTCGATGATCGGCATCGCGTACAGCATCCGGCCGGAATCTGCGATCGCGCCGTCGATCCGGTTCAGGTAGCCGTCGCCGCTGACGGCGGTGAACTTTGGCAGTACAAATCCGGCGAGTATCCCGATCCCACGGTCCAGCCGTCCGAGCAGTTCGTCGATCTGTTCGGCAGTGCGGACCCGGACGAACAGCAACGGGACGCCGGCCGCTTGGTCGGCGAGGTCGTCGAGCGCTGCCACCAGGTTTGTCATCGCGGCGGCGACCTGATGGTCGGCGATCGCATCCTCGAGGTCGATGACCATCGATGTCGACCCGTTGCGACCCTGCCTCAGAATCAATTCGGGCAGGCGATCCCGAATCGCGGGGATATACAGGGTGGCGCCTATCGCCACACTGAGAAGCTCTGGTGTCGAATCGACGTCGATCGTTTCGGGAAACCGGTGAAACAGGCGTTCGCGTTCGGCCTCGTCGAGCGCAGCGAAATGCTGGATATTTGCGGTGTCACTTGAGCTTTCACCGTTGTTTGGTTGTTGTTCACCTGCCTGCTCACGGTGGCCACTTTCACCGCCGGAGATGGCTTGTTTGATCATCAGCGTCGCGCCTCGTCCTTCATTTTGCTCACGACTCCGGTGACGAAGTCAGAGATGGTTCGCAGGTCGACCAGATAACCCCAGAAATCAGGATGTCGCCCGGTCAGTGCAGCAACAGCCCGGTCCACGCGCAACACCTGCGCATCGAGAACCGAACCCCATTGTTTGACCAACCCCAGGTTCACCGCAAGCAATTGCGCGTCTCGGATCTGAAAGCGCACTCTACCGGCGGCCGCCGGTGGGTCCCTCCTTACGTCGCGAAGTTCATTCAGCCGATCGGTGACACCGTCCACGAGTTCCTCGGCGTCGGTGAGCACTTTCCGCGCGCGTTTGACCGCAGCCAAGGACGCTTCCGGATCCGATTCGAGTGTGGTTGCCGCGGTGTCGATTTCAGCAGCGGCCCGCACAAGGTCCTCGGCGCTTCGCCGGTCATGACCGATGAGATCTGCCGAACATGCAGCGCTGAACTCCCGCAGGAGCGCGGAGTACGCCTCGGGCATCCGCTCACTGCGATTGCGGACCGCGGCGAGTCGCGTCCGCACCGACGCGAGCGCAGCACGGGCTTCCTTGTTCTTGCTCGGCGCCTCCGCGATTGCCTGTTGCAATTTCTTGATCGAGGCCTCCATCTGGGCGGTTCGCGCCTGCAACTCCGCCCTATCTCCGCCCTGCGAGACGTGTAGCTGAGCGGCCTCGAACTGCAGTCGAACCTGATCATGTTGCTGCACAGCATCTTTAACCGATCCGTAGCCCAGCTGGTCGGCCGACAAGGCGCTCAGCTGGTCGGCGAGCTGGTCGGATTCCCGGCGGACGCGGGCGGCTTCGTCCGGAATCGCGCCGTATGTGGATCGAGCATGCTCGATCTGGGTCGAATGCTGCTCATAGAAGCGGTCCAGCCGGTGTATCGACTCGGTGATCTGGTTCGACGTCCGCTGGTACTCCGCGAGAGGGGCGGTGGTATCCGCGCTGCTCAGCGCCAGATACTGATTGATGGTCTCGTAACACCCATCGCGGATCGGTGCGAATGCCCGGACGAGGTCGTCCGACAGGCCCAAGGTCGCCGCGGCATCGACGCCCTCGGCAAGAATCGACAACCGCTGATCGAGTTCCAGGAACCCGGAAACCATGTCGTTTCGGGCATGGCTGATGGCGTCGGTGGGCCCGCCACCGACGTCACGGCTATCTCGTCGAAACCAGCGCCTGGCCACACGCGCATCCTACTGGGAGCGTGGATTTCCGCCGCCCGAGGTGACCGGCAGAGCGTCGCCATGGCGGCGAGTGTCATTCGATCTGTGCATGTATTGAATCAATTTTTGTAGGTATCGGAGCGGACGCTGCCAACGATGTCCATATTCACGTACGGTTGACCGCAAGGCTCGGCTCACCGCCAGAGTTGGCATGCGGGTCGGCCTCACTCAACTTTGAATCAACCTCAGGAAGGTACTGACATGGGCGTCAGCTTGAGCAAGGGTGGCAACGTCTCTTTGACCAAAGAGGCTCCGAACCTGACCGCAGTGGCAGTCGGACTCGGCTGGGACATTCGTTCCACCACCGGCACTGACTTCGACCTGGATGCCAGCGCCATCGGAGCCGGAGCCGACAAGAAGGTCGTCTCCGATCAGCACTTCATCTTCTTCAACAACCTGCGCTCGCCGGACGGCTCGATCGAGCACACCGGTGACAACACCACCGGTGAGGGTGAAGGCGATGACGAGGTCATCAACGTCGATCTCTCTGCGGTGCCGCCGAACATCGAATCGGTGGTCTTCCCCGTATCGATCTACGACGCCGACAGCCGTTCGCAGTCGTTCGGCCAGGTTCGGAACGCGTACATCCGCGTCACCGACCGCTCCAACAACAACGAACTCGCCCGCTACGACCTCTCCGAGGATGCCTCCACCGAAACCGCGATGGTGTTCGGCGAGCTGTACCGCAACGGTGCCGAGTGGAAGTTCCGCGCCATCGGCCAGGGCTACGCCTCCGGACTCGCCGGCATCGCGCGCGACTACGGCGTCAACGTCTAGTCAGCGCGCGACACGTCGATATCCGGCGTCGTATAGTTCAGCACTATCGCGGAGCCTCCGGGTTCCGCGATAGTGCTGTTACCGCGTAAGAGCTAGAAATAAGGAGCACGGGTGGTCATCCGCACATTCGGGATTTCGGTCCTCGTTACGATTGTCGCGTTGGGCGTCGCGTACCTCTATGGCGGCTGGACCGCACTCGCGCTCTGCTTGATCCTCGGCGTTCTGGAAGTGTCGCTGTCCTTCGACAACGCGGTCATCAATGCGACCGTGCTCGAGAAGATGAGTGACTTCTGGCAGAAGATCTTCCTGACCGTCGGCATCCTCATCGCCGTATTCGGCATGCGACTGCTGTTCCCTTTGCTCATCGTGTGGATCACGGCCGGACTGAATCCGGTCGAAGCGTTCGACCTGGCCATGAACGTGCCGCCGGAGGGCTCCGGTCAGCAGTCGTATGAAGAGATCCTCACCGCGGCGCATCCGCAGATCGCAGCATTCGGCGGCATGTTCCTGTTCATGCTGTTCCTCAATTTCATCCTCGAAGACAACGAGATCAAATGGCTGACATGGCTGGAGAAGCCCCTCGCCACGATCGGCAAGCTCGACCATCTCGCCGTCATCATCGCCGGCGGCAGTCTCGTCCTGATCGCCGAGCTGCTCGCACCTGAGGACGAGCGCGCGACGGTGATGGTGGCCGGCGTCCTCGGAATCATCACCTACATCGCGGTCAACAGCCTCGGAGAGCTGTTCCACACCGAAGAACTCGCTGCCGAGCACGAACAGCATGAACTGGCCGAGAAGACCGGCGGCCCTACCGATCTCGCAAAAGCAACGGGCAAGGCGGGTTTCTTCCTGTTCCTGTACCTCGAGGTCCTCGACGCATCATTCTCGTTCGACGGTGTCATCGGTGCGTTTGCCATCACCGCGGATCCGATCATCATCGCACTGGGCCTCGGATTCATCGGCGCGATGTTCGTCCGGTCGATCACCGTCTACCTGGTTCGCGCCGGCACGTTGTCCGAGTACCGCTATCTCGAACACGGCGCTCACTGGGCGATCGGTGCCCTCGCTCTGATCCTGTTCTTCTCCATCAAATGGCACATCAACGAAATCATCACCGGACTCGTCGGTGTCGCGTTCATCGGTGCGGCCGCGGTGTCGAGCATCTACGCCAATCGCCGCGACGAAGCCGCCGAAGCCCTTTCGGGCACGTCCGAAAAGGACGTAGCCGCCACCAGCTGATTGACCCATCCGTGCGGTGTACATGTGTACACTCGAACTCGCACATGGGTCATGGGGATGCCAAGCATCGCCGGCCCTCCGGAGCAATCAGCGAGGGGAGTGTGGAGTGGGTCTCCTGAAGTGGAGCAAGCGTCCGGCCGCGAAGGTTCAGGCGGCGCGCCCGGAGGTCAATGTCGTGCGCGGCCTTGTGGCCAGAGCGACCACACCGTTGTTGCCGGACGACTATTTGCACCTGCTGAACCCACTGTGGTCGGCACGTGAACTCCGCGGAAAGATCATCGAGGTCCGCAACGAAACTCCCGACACGGCCACCGTCGACATCAAAACCGGATGGGGATTCAGCCACACGTACCGGCCCGGGCAGTACGTGGGGATCGGCCTACAGATCGCCGGCCGCTGGCATTGGCGCTCGTACTCTCTGACATCCATCGCGGGCGATGGAAAAGTCATCTCCGTGACGGTCAAGGCCAATCCGGACGGATTCCTGTCCAGCCACCTCGTCGACGGTGTTCAACCGGGCACCGTCATCCGGCTTGCGGCACCCAAAGGTGATTTCTCACTGCCGAATCCGCCACCGGAGAAGATCCTCTTCCTCACTGCCGGCTCCGGCGTGACACCGGTGATGGCCATGCTCCGGTCGCTCGACGGACGCGGACAGATGCCTGACGTGGTGCACATCCACTCGGCACCGGATCGCGAGAATGTCATCTTTCACGACGAACTCGTCAGATTAGAGAGCAAATCGGATGGGTACAGGTTGAAGATGCGTCTGACCCGAGTGGACGGCAAGGTCGACTTGGACGACCTGTCGCCGTTGGTACCCGACTGGCAGGAACGGGAATGCTGGGCGTGTGGCCCGGTGGAGATGCTCGATGCCGCCGAGCAGGTTTGGGAACGCCACGGACTCCGAGACCGGCTGCACATCGAGCGGTTTGCGATCGCGCGGACCGACAAGGGTGGTGAAGGTGGCACGGTGACGTTTGCCAAGTCCGGCAAGGACGCAGATATCGACGGGGCCACAACACTTTTGGAGGCGGGTGAAGAACTCGGTATCCAGATGCCGTTCGGCTGCCGGATGGGGATCTGCCAATCGTGTGTGGTCCCGCTGGCCGGGGGATACGTTCGAGACCTGCGCAGCGGCGACGAACGCAGAGAAGGAGACCGAATCCAGACATGTATCAGCACCGTGTCTGGTGAATGCACGCTGGATCTGTAGGCCGTTGGGCCGGACACGTGCGAACCGACAAGTCAGACAGGGGGTAGTCGCACATGGCGATCACCGATATCGACCGATACGCACACCTGACCGAGGCGGATATAGAGGCTCTGGGCCGCGAGTTCGACGCCATTCGACGGGACATAGAGGAATCCCGCGGAGAGCCTGATGCCCGCTACATCCGGAGAGCGATTGCGGTGCAACGCACCCTGGCCGCCGGTGGGCGAGCAGTATTGTTCGCCAGCAACAGGAAGCCGGCGTGGATCGCCGGGACCGCGATGCTGGGCTTGGCCAAGATCATCGAAAACATGGAACTCGGGCACAACGTCATGCACGGGCAGTGGGATTGGATGAATGATCCCGAAATCCATTCCTCGTCATGGGAATGGGATACGACATGCCCGAGTGTTCAGTGGAAACATTCCCACAACTTCATCCATCACAAGTACACCAACATCGTCGGTCTCGACGACGACGTCGGCTACGGGATCTTGCGTGTCACCCGCGATCAGCGGTGGGAGTGGTGGAATCTGGGCAACCCGATTTACAACTTCCTCCTGGGCACCTTCTTCGAGTACGGGGTGGCCTTGCACCACGTGGAAACCGAAAAGGTCCGAAAAGGCCAGAAGAGTATGCGCGAGGTCGCGAAGGACCTGAAGATCATCGGGCGCAAGGTGGGCAAGCAGGCCGCGAAGGACTATCTGATCTTCCCTGCCCTGTCCGGGCCCAACTGGAAACACACCATCACCGCCAATATCACGGCGAACTTCATCAGGAACTACTGGACGTACGCGGTCATCTTCTGTGGACACTTCCCTGATGGTGCCGAGAAGTTCACCAAGGCCGAGTATGACAACGAAGATCAGGCCCGCTGGTACTTGCGACAGATGTTGGGGTCGGCCAACTTTCGCGCCGGGCCACTGATGCGGTTCATGTCCGGCAACCTGAGCCATCAGATCGAGCACCATCTTTTCCCGGATCTGCCGAGTAACCGTTACGAGGAGATCGGGATCCGTGTTCGCGAACTCTGCGACAAGTACGACCTGCCGTACACCACGGGTTCGCTGGCACATCAGTATCTGCAGACCTTCCGGACCATCGCAAAGTTGGCGCTTCCCAACGCGATGCTGTCGGCGACCACCGACGATGCCCCGGAGACCGCTTCGGAGCTGCGTTTCAATGTTCGCGAAGGCGTCCAGACCACCTTCGGAATCGACCCCGAAACCGGACGGCGCCGTGGCCTGCGTACCGCGTTGCGTGAGCTTCGTGATTCGAAGGTGAAGGTGGCCTGACATCGATCGGCGGTCAGCACAGACGCAGCGCGGCGCACGCCGGGTGGGGGAGTTCCTCGCCAAGACCGACGGCAATGCGTCCGTGGTCCGTCTGGCGCGGGCAGTTCGAACCAGAACCCCGGGTGCCGGTGTCGAGGTCAACCCGGACAGATTGCGCAATTCAGACCGGGTCGCCGAACTGATCGCCCAGGCACGAGGCGAAAAGCCCAGCGCTGTGCGCGAACTGGGGTTGGCCGCCGTCGAGTCATGGCAGGCATTCGTGACACGGCGGGGCAACACCAAGCCGTCGGTTGACGGTCCGGTGACCATTCTGTTCACCGATCTGGTCGGTTTTTCCACCTGGGCCCTCGGTGCGGGCGACGATGCCGTTCTGA
Source organism: Williamsia faeni (assembly GCA_003202005.1). Lineage (GTDB taxonomy): Bacteria > Actinomycetota > Actinomycetes > Mycobacteriales > Mycobacteriaceae > Williamsia > Williamsia faeni. Next base: position 579,923 of record QJJF01000002.1, read on the forward strand.
CACTGCTCGGTGAGGTGAACAGAGCGAGCGAGGAGATCATCGCCCGGCGTGGGGGCACGGTGACCAAGTACCTGGGTGACGGGCTGATGGCAGTTTTCCGCGATGGAACCGACGCCATCGAGGCCGCTCACGAAGCCGGCCTTGCCGTCTCTGCCATCACGCTCGACGGCTACCGGCCGGCATTGCGGGCCGGCCTGCACACCGGTGAGCCACGTGCCGTCGGCGATGATTTCCTCGGTGTCGACGTGAATATCGCCGCGCGGGTGGCGGACGCCGCGTCGGCGGGCGAGGTCCTGGCCACCGAGGCCACACTGGCCTGCACCGATGAAACCAAGTACATCAAGCGGCGCAGGCGCTTTCGCGCCAAAGGAACCCCAAAAGACCTCGTGGTGTATGCCGTGTTCCCACGCTACGACGATGTGGCCGATGACGTTTGATCAACCCTCGGCAGTGAACGATAGAGCGCTTTCAACTGCTCCGCCGCAACGTCAAGCGACCTGACATCGCCCTGACTGCGGCATTGCACAATCGAGCCCTCGATCGCGTTCACCGCAAAGAGCCCGAAGTCCCGGGCGGGACCGGTGGCGACGCCGTCGGTCACCGCCGCCTGCGTGAGCAGTTCCTGCCACCTGTCGAACGCGACGTTGGCCGTGGCAGCAACCTCGGGTTCGTCCGGCGCGGACATGGCAGCAGCGAGCACCGGACAGCCCAATGTGAACTCTGAATCGACCAGTTCTCGCTTCCACCACTTGATCAGTCCGTCGATGGCGTCGACGGGAGTACGCGTCGCCGTGAGGTGAGCGATGAACGATGACATCTGCTCGCCGGCCGCAGTGGTGGCATTGGCGATGAGTTCAGATTTTCCCTCAGGAAAGTGCTGGTAGATGGAATTTCGGGCGGAACCGCTGCGCTTGAGGAGGTCGGCCACACTGGTTGCGAACACCCCTCGGCGCCGAACCAGGTCGATGGCCGTGCTGACCAGACGCTCCCGCGGCCCTGCTGTGCCGTCGAACTGCTGAATCGGATCGCCGGTCACCCTCTCGCCTCCCAGTGTCTCGTCTCGTGCTGTTTCCATCTTTGAATAGACCGGTCGGTCCAGCAGGATGCTAGGCTCGCTTCACATGGACCAACTGGTCCACAACTTACCAGGAAGGACCGCCCATGACTGCCCCAGTCGAACCTTCGGACACCGCAACTGCGGCAACGCCGTCACCTCGCATCGAGGAGATGACCGGGCTCGAGGTTCTCCGCCATTTCACCTCACTCACCGATCGGCAACCGAATATCGGGCAGCTGATGGGTATGGAGTACGAAAGCCTCGAGGTCGGAGCGGTTCGATTCAGTCTCGTAACCCGCCCGGACATGACCAACCCGATCGGATCACTCCACGGCGGAGTATGCGCCACACTCCTCGACTCTGTGATGGGATGCGCAGTCCACAGCACCCTGCCGGCCGGCGTCGGCTACGGAACCCTGGAACTCAAGGTCAACTACATCCGCTCGGTTCCCACCGATGGACGTCGAATCATCGGTCACGGCAAGGTGATCCACGTCGGACGCCGAACAGCGACGGCCGAGGGCCAGGTGTATGACGAGGCCGGCAAACTGCTTGCTCATGCCACCACCACATGCATCATCCACAGCTGATCGGGCAATGCGCCCAACTCGAACCGGTCGTGGTACCTAGACTGCACTGGTGAGTCAAAACAGCAGATCAAGCGTCGCTCGCGATCCCCGTCGTGCCGAACCGGCGCTGCGATATCTGACCATGTCTGCAAATCACGGCAAACTCTGGTTCACCGTCGCGGGCGTGCTTGCCTGCGGCGGAAACCGTTATCGCCGAGCAGGTCTGCGTGGAGTCGGTTCCCTGGCAGGGGCGAGTTTCCTGTCGAATGCGGTGCTCAAGCCGATGTTCAACCGACGCCGTCCAGCGGTTGATCCGTTGATCCCACCCGCATTGCGCCGGATGCCCTGGACGTCGTCGTTTCCGAGCGGGCACAGCGCGTCGGCGGCCGCCTTTGCCGTGGGGGCGGCGCTGGAGCGACCACGGACGCTGATTGTCCTGGCGCCGCTGGCCACCGCAGTCGCGTACTCGCGGGTTTACCTCGGCGTCCATCATCGGAGCGATGTTGTTGCCGGTGTGGCGGTCGGGGCAGCGGTGGCGTACGCCGGCCACTATCTCTGGCCGGCCGCGCCGGGAGGTGCGGCCCAGACTGCACCAGGGACGGCACCGGCATTACCCGACGGCGAGGGTTTGGTCGTCGTGGTCAATGACCGCTCCGGCAGTGCACACGGAGCCGAGGCCGCGCTCCGCGAGGCTCTGCCTCTGGCCCGGATCGTGCAGTGGGATCCCGACATCCCGCTGGCCGACCAGGTTCCCGCCGATGCTCGCGCGCTGGCGGTGGCCGGCGGCGACGGCACCGTTGCCACGGTTGCCCAGTTGGCCATCGACCGGGATCTGCCGCTGGCAGTCTTCCCGTCCGGAACCCTCAACCATTTCGCTCGCGCACTCGACCTCGAAGCCTTCGCGGATACCGCGGCGGCCGTGGTCTCGGGATCCGCCGGGACCGTCGACGTGGGCCGGGTCAATGGGAAGATCTTCCTCAACACCGCCGGACTCGGCGGATATCCAGAGATGGTCCGGCTCCGGGAGCGCCTCGAACACCGGATCGGGAAGTGGCCGGCCGCGGCCTTCTCGATGTATCGGACACTGAAGGGCGCCAAGCCGATCCGGCTCGAGATCAACGGTGAAGAGCATCCGGTGTGGGCCGTCTTTGTCGGCAACGGGATCTATCGCCCACGCGGTCTCAATCCGGCGACCCGGTCGGATCTCGCCGATGGAGTTCTGGACCTGCAGTATCTCCGGGCGGATCGGCGATTGGGACGGACCACGGCCGTGATCGCATCCCTTTTCGGCACCGTGGAGCAGACCAGGGTACTGGGTTCGGTTCATTCGGACCGAATCGAGGTCCGCTCATTGTCCGGCCCCATCCGGTCCGCACATGACGGTGAGGTCGAGGATCCCGCCGACAACATCGTCATTCAGGTCGAACCTCAAGCGCTCACCGTCTACCGCTGATCCCGTCTAGATCACCTTCGGCCCCGGCATCGGGGTCGCCGGGTCGGGTCCAGGCGGGCTGGGCACCGGATCGGGTGAGGGGATTGGCGGCTCCGGCTCCGGTATCGGTGGTGTCGGAGGCTCGGTACCGGGATCGGGCCGGGGTGGATCAGGGGCTGGTATCGGTTGTCCCACAGTCGAACTCCTCACATCAGTCGACACAGCGTGTGCCGTCCGGTTTCGACCGGAGCGCAGGGACAAGATTCTGCATCACATGCACTCCACCTCCACGTTTACCACCGATGCGCCCATCCGACGAGGAGACGAGAAACGCGCCATCACCGATCCTGTGCGGAGATGACCGATTCGTCCGGTAGACAGGACACATGGACGTTCTCAGTGGCCGGATCATCCTGCGCCCGGCCGACCCCGACACAACGCTGGCGTTCTATCGCGATCAACTGGGACTGGCCATCGCCCGGGAGTATCCGGGCGGAACCGTCTTCTTCGGCGGCGGCACACTGATCGAGGTCGCCGCACACCTGGCAGGCGGCGCCGGCCCCAGCACATCAGTGCTGTGGCTTCAGGTGCGCGACCTCGCGGCCACACAGGCCGAGCTGGAAGGCCGCGGCGTCGAGATCGTCCGTGAGGCCCGGACAGAACCCTGGGGGCTGATCGAGATGCACATCACCGACCCCGACGGCACGTCCATCATCCTGGTTCAGGTACCCGCAGACCACCCGTTGCGTAAGGATCTGCGAACACCCGACTAACCGCGGGTTGCTTGGTCAGCGCGACCTGACCGAACCTGGCAGCATCAAGATCGTGGGCTACGTGGAGCAGCTGAGAGATCTTGCCGAACGCTGTGGCGTCGCCACGGCCTACGAGGGATGGGACAAGGCCAAGCGCGAGGTCTCCGTCGAGACCCTGCAACACATCCTCGCCGCACTCGGGGTTCCGGCCTCGTCCTCGGAGGAGATCGATCGGGCGCGGACCGATCTCGAATACGGTCCCTGGCGCCGCACGCTCCCACCGGTCGTCGTGGTGATCGAGGGCGCCAAGGCCACCATCGAAGTCCATGTGCCACACGGCGACGCCGTGCAGTTGTGGGTGATCACCGAAGACGGTGACCGGATCGATGCCCCTCAGCTCAACATCTGGGTGGATCCCCGGGAGGTCGACGGAGCGCTTGTCGGCCGCGCCACCTTCGCCATTCCGCCAGGACTACCGACCGGCTGGCACACTGTGCACGCTGCGGTCGGCGACGACCCCGACGGACTCCCGATCGCGCAGTGCACGCTGGCCGTGACACCGGCCCGACTGACGACAGCCGACAGGTTCTCCCACGATCAACGGTGGGGCCTTGCGACACAGCTGTATTCGGTGCGGTCACGTCGGTCGTGGGGGATCGGAGACCTGTCCGACCTCGCCGACATCGCTCATGTCGCGGGTTCGGTCCACGGTGCCGACTACGTGCTCGTCAATCCATTGCACGCCGCCGAGCCGCAGCCGCCGATGGAGAGATCGCCGTACCTGCCGACCACCAGACGCTTCGTCAATCCCATCTACATACGCGTCGAAGACATCCCCGAAGCCTCCATGCTCACCGATGAGGCCCATCACCAGATGCGGGCCCTTGCCGCAAAGCTCGCCAAGCTGAACACGGATCCCCACCGGATTCGGCGCAATTCGGTGTACCGGGCCAAGTTACGGATCCTCGAGTCCGTCTTCCGGGTCCCGCTGAGCCCACGTCGCCGCGGGAAACTCGACAAATACCTGGCCGAGGAAGGCCACGGCCTCCTCGAGTTCGCGACATGGTGTGCACTGATCGAGAAATACGGCGCAGCCAGCCCGAAATGGCGAAAGACGTTGCGCGACCCCGAGGGTGTGGCCCATCTGCGGATCAAACTCGCCGATCGGATCGCGTTTTACAGCTGGCTGCAATGGATCTGCGACGAACAGTTGGCCACGGCACAGCAGGTTGCACTCGACGCCGGTATGGAGATCGGCATCATCCTCGATCTGGCGGTCGGCGTGCAGCAGGGTGGCGCGGATGCCTCGGCTCTCGGTGATGTGTTGACCACCGGTGTCTCTGTGGGTGCACCACCGGATGCCTTCAATCAGCAAGGGCAGCTGTGGAATCAGCCGCCGTGGCATCCACGGCGCCTGGCGGAGGAAGGCTACCTTCCGTACCGCGACATGCTCCGGACGATCCTGAGGCGGGCGGGGGGTGTGCGGATCGATCACATCCTGGGCCTGTTCCGGCTCTGGTGGATCCCGGCCGGCGCATCACCGGCCGCCGGCACCTATGTGCGGTTCGATCATGAGGCACTGATCGGAATCCTGGTGCTCGAAGCGCAACGCGCCGGAGCCGTGGTCATCGGCGAAGACCTGGGGGTGTTCGAGCCGATGGTGCAGGATTACCTCAGCGATCGGGGCATCCTGGGTACGTCGATCCTGTGGTTCGAACACGGCGACCACGCACCCATTCCGCCGGAGTCATACCGGCGTTTGTGTCTGACGTCGGTAAACACCCATGACCTGCCACCGACCGCGGGATACCTGGCAGGAGAACACATTCGGCTACGCGCGGAACTCGGACTGCTCGAACAGGACGAAGAGACCGAACGCGCGGTCGACGCCCGCGATCGGGACGCCATCATCCAGATGGCCCGCGACCGGGGTCTGATCACGGACGACGCCGACACCGAGGCCGTGGTCGACGGACTGCACGCTTTGATCGCGCGCAGCCCGTCCGTGCTCCTCGGTGTCGCACTGGTCGATGCGGTGGGTGAACGCCGGATCCAGAATCAACCGGGAACCGACGAAAGTCAGTACTCCAACTGGTCGATCCCGCTGGCCGATGGTGACGAGAATCCGGTCCTGGTGGAGGATCTCGCCGACCACAAGCGTTTTGCCCGGCTGGTGCGCGCGCTCCGACGATGATCCACCGGCCGCTCGTTACCCGGCGGGTGCCGGCGGAGCCGCGTTCTTGAGTGCCCATTCGAGTGCGTAGTCGGCAACCGCCTCCCAGCCCGGCTCGCCACACGTCCAGTGCGAACGACCCTCGAACTCGTAGAAGTCGGTCAGTGCCGATGATTTGTGATAGTGCTTTGCGTTGGATTTGTTCACCGACGGAGGCATGATGTGGTCGGCGCCGCCCGCGATGAACAGCAACGGTGCGCGATTGTCCTTGCTGTAGTCGACCCAGGTCTCCTGGTGTCCCGGTTTGAAGTTGGCGATGAGGCCGTATGCCCAGATCCAATTGCCGGGCGCACCAATGTGATAGCGGTCGTATACCTTCTGCGACTCCTCCTCCGACAGGGTGTTGGTGAAGGCATAATGAAACTCTTTCGGCGTGAATCCGGCTGCCTTGTGACGATTCGCAGGGTTCTTCAGGACCGGGAACAGGGACTTGATCTGCGACGGCGGGTTCACCCGAACACCTTCGGTCGGTGCGGAATCCACCACCACCGCTGCGGACCCCAAGCCGCGGGCCACCAGCAATTGGGTGAGCGTTCCGCCGAACGAGTGACCGATGAGGATCGGCGGTGTGGCAACCGATTCGATCACCGACGCAAGGTGATCCACGGTTTCGGGGACAGTGAGCTTGGCGATGACGTCGGGATTCTCACGCAATGCCTCCACTTCGATCTCGAATCCCGGATAGGCCGGCGTCAGCACCTTGTAGCCCTGGGCCTCGTAATGTGCCACCCAGCCTTCCCAACTACGTGGGGTCATCCAGAGTCCATGGATCAAAACGATCGTGTCCGGGGTTGCTGCAGAACTGGTCATGGAGTGGTCCTTTCTCACAGATGCAGAGCATGGCGTCGAGGCGGGCGTGGTACCCGAATTGAGAAGTTACTGGCTGGGACCACCCGAGAACCGGGCTAAGTGTGCACAGTTCTGTTCTGAAAGCGCATCTGAATACGGGCCTGTTCGGTCGATGCCGGCGCTACTCTCACCTCATGCATTGTGTGGTCATCGGTGGGGGACTGTCCGGATAGGCATCGGCGATATGGCTTTCGGAAGCGGGGCATCGCGTCACCCTGCTGGAGCGACGGGGGTCGCTGGGTGGTCGCACGATCGCGATACCGTTGGACATCGTCGACGATGTGCCGGACAACGGGCAGCACGTCTTTGCCAGTGGGTACGTGCATCTCATGCGCTACCTCGACAGTGTCGGCACTCGCGAAAGTGTCTGCTTCCCAGGGCATATGACAGTCCGGATGCCCGGTGGTGGCACCCGGCGTTCGGCCTTTGGTGGGGTTTCCGGCCTGCGCGGCGCAATCGGCGACCTTCCGGGCGTCACCGGTGTGGACCGGCTCCGGACGGCTCGCGCTCAAGTGACCCTCATACGGCAGGCGCTGAAGCAACCCGCATGGCTCGACGACATCACCGCCGACGAGTGGTTCCGGCGGATCGGGATGCCGCAATCTGCCCGGGACGCACTGTGGGACGGGATCGTGATCGGGCTGACCGGCGACAAGCCGGACATCTCGTCGGCCAAAGTGCCTGCCGACCTGCTGGTGACCGGAATCCGCCTTGCGCGCCGGACAAAGACACCGATCTCGATCGGATACCCGACCGTCGACCTCGACACACTGTTCATTGATCCGGTCGTCCGGGATCCGCCCCGACCAGCGGACAGCCGTTGCTGGGTTGGCCTTGGCCGGAGACTGGACGCGCACCGACTGGACCACCACGATGGAAGGCGCCTGCCAGAGCGCCTCCCGTGCCGTCGACGTCATCCTGGACTACGCAAACCAGCCACGCTGAACTCGTCGGTGGGGTGGGCGATGGCGGATAGCGTCATCGGTCCTGACGGCGACGGGACTGCTCAGGTCACTGCTATCTGGACAGCGATTGGTTCCGGCGGCGCCATCCGGAGGGCGTGACGCCGTATGTCGCCCGGAATCTCTGGGTGAAGTGAGTGGGATGGGTGAATCCATGCTTCTGGGCGATGGCTGCGATGCTCAGGTGCTGGTGAGTCAGCAATGAGATGCGGGCTTGCCCGAGACGCCTCGACGCGATGTGGCCGGTGAGACTGCCGCTTTTCGCGGGCCAGATCTTGTAGAGCTGGCGGACGGAAATGTTGTGGGCGGCGGCGATGGTGTCGGCGCCGAGATCCTTGTGATCGATGTTCTCGTCGATGTAGCGCTCGATCCGGGTGATCAGATCGTTGGCTGCGCCGACAGCTCGGGCATCGTCCGCCGAGCTGATCAGCAGCGATCGCACGACACCGATCGTGCTCGCGCTCAGGTCGGCGAGCATCTGTGGGCTGGTGGCAGCGAGGACTCCGAGCTGTTGGAGATGTTGCAGCGCAAGGGGATACATCGGCAGTCCCGGATGCAGATGCTCGAGTCCCCGGCGCACGGTCTCGATGGCAAGAGTCAGTCGGGCGTGGGTGATGTGGACGGCAACCGCGGATCCGTCCCCGTGTCCCCGGAAGTCGAAGGCGGACGACTGGTCGAGGCCGACAAGGGTGGGGCCATCGGCCCGCTGAATCGCGGGTTGCCCGTGTCGGAGTAGTGCCCAGTCACCGGGATCGACGACCGCCATGGTGAGCAACCGGGTGGATGGGTCGGTGCGCCGGTTACGCGGGCACGACACCGCCAGCCCTTGATATCGAAAACTCATCAGCCAGGAACCGTCGCCCAGGACCCACTCGTCGACGGACGTCCTGCCACGACCATAATGCGATTCCGACATCACCAGGTGAGGATCGACGCCGCGATAGGGCGCATTCGACGGTTCGACGAACGTTGTCATCGGGCTCTGTCCTCGTAGGCTGCGAAGTCCCGCCAAGCGCGTGGAGTGACGCCGAACATTTCGCGGAAGCGGCGCGTGAAGTAGGAAGGATTGCTGAAACCCCATCGCCGGGCAATGGTCGCGACAGAGACATCCTGGGTCTCGGGGCGTGCGAGTTCATCGCGGCTGCCCTCGAGGCGTCTGGTGATGATCCACTGCTCGAGGCTGAAGTCGGCATCTTCGCAGAGCCGGAACAGTTTTCGGGTGGAGATGTCGTGGGCCCGCGCAATCTTGTCCGGCGACAGCGACGTGTCCGACAGGTGCTGCCGGATGTAGCCGCGTATTCGTGGAAGAAGTACCTCGGCCATCATCCCGCGGGCGTAATCCGCGTTGTAGGCCGATGCGAGCATGGCCCGGGCGAGGTTGATCGTTGCTTCGTCGACGTCGTGCGCCGCCGGCGTGGCGGTGAGTGCGTCGCCGGCAGCGGAGAGGTCCGCGATATGCGAACTGAACAATGAGTACAGCGGGCTCGCCGTTAGCCGGGACGCCGCCGACACGACCACTTCGTGAGCGAGCGCGAGTTCCGCAATGGGAACGTAGAGGGCCTGCGAAGCACCCGGGCCGTCCCAGCCGAACGAATAGGGCGCGTTCATGTCAATCAGCATCAACTCACCTGGATGTACTTGACGCTGGGCTTCGAACTGCTCGTGCCGTCCGATGCTCCGTCGCTGACGCGCCAACGCGAGCACGTCGGAGGGGCTGGTCCGAATCTGCTTTGGATTGCGGCTCAGGGTGATTCCGGTGATGTGCGCCTGGAAGATACTGGTCCGACCGATCACGGCGGCCTCCAGCACTGCATCAGCCGCTGCCGGATCTCCGATCGCGACGTCCTGAGGCCAACTCTGATCCTGGAAGACCGACTTCAGTGCATCCGCTCGCTCGTGCGCGGGGATCTGGGACGAGTGGTACATGACCGGCACGCATCACCTCGTTTGCTCGACACTGTCGAAGTTCACAGCCACCACCTCGGAGAACCGACGATTGGAATTACCGTACGCCGATTGGGATCACCCCGCGCTATGAGTTGCCCTAGCCAGCCCAGATGTCCGCTTTGTCGATTATCCGGCTGGGATTGCCGTCGCCGCACACGGTCAGGGAGCGGCATAGGACTCCAGAAATGCCAGCAGGTCGTCGTTCAGCTTTGTTTTGTGAGTGTCAGTAATTCCATGTGGCGCACCGGCATACACCTTGAGTTCGGCACCCTTGATTCGTTCGGCCGACGCCTTGCCGCCGACCTCGAACGGCACCACCTGGTCGTCATCTCCGTGGATGACCAGGGTCGGTACGTCGAAGGTGTCGAGGTCTTCCCGGAAATCGGTGGCCGAGAATGCGGCGATGCTCTCGTAGGCGTTTCGGGCACCGGCCTGCAGGCCCTGTCGCCAGAAGGCATCACGCATGCCCTGCGACGGGTCCTGGCCCGGACGGTTGTTCCCGAAGAACGGGCCGTCGGCGAGATCTCGGTATGTCTGCGAGCGATCGGCCAGCGAACCCGCCCGGATCCCGTCGAACACCTCGATGGGCACACCACCGGGATTGTCGTCGGTCTTCAGCATCAATGGCGGTACCGCCGACACCAGCACGATTTGGGCGATTCTGCTCGTTCCGCGACGGCCGACGTAGCGGGACACCTCGCCGCCACCGGTGGAGAAACCTATCAACGTGATCTGCTGGAGGTCGAGGTACTCGATGAGGCCGGCGAGATCGTCTGCGTATGTGTTCATGTCGTTGCCATCCCACGACTGCGTGGAACGGCCGTGTCCACGGCGGTCATGGGCGATGACGCGGTAGCCGTTGGACGCCAGGAACAACTGCTGGGCCTCCCAGCTGTCCGAACTCAGCGGCCATCCGTGGCTGAGGATCACCGGGCGGCCGGTGCCCCAGTCCTTGTAGTAGATCTCCGTGCCATCGAGAGCGGTGTAAATCGGCATGATCAGTCCTCCGCGGTAGGCGAACGTCGATGAAAGATGTCCTGTCGGAGAACAACATATGGTGCCGGCGATGCGTAGGACTGAAGGAATGTGCACGGTTATGTACTCAGCGAGCACGTGGTCACATCGTGCGGCGAGTGCGCTGTGAGAACAGGGGAGTGCACTCACATTCAGATCTCCCGGGCCGATCACCACTACGTTTGACTGCAACCGAATCTCGATGAGAGGGATCGATCATGGAATCCACCAGTGCCCAGATGAGTCCGACACGGCAGTCGCTGCGTATTCGCGTGGCGGCGATGGTCGCCCTGTTCGTTGCGGCCTTCTGCCTGTCGGCCGTTCCCGCGAATGCCCATCAGACCGTCGTCAAACCGACGATTGTCCTGGTTCACGGTGCCTTCGCCGACTCCTCCGGCTGGCGTGACGTCGCCGCGTCGCTGACTGCCGAAGGCTATCCCGTTCAGACCTTTGACAATCCTCTGCGGGGCCCGGCCAACGATTCGGCCCAACTCGAGAAGCAACTTGCCACCATCAGCGGCCCGATCGTGCTCGTCGGACATTCCTACGGTGGCGTTGTGATCACCAACACCCATGATTCGGACGTGGTCGCCAACGTGTACATCGCCGCGTTTGCGCCCGCTCGCGGGGAGTTCGTCCAAGGTCTCCTGAACCCGCTGATCTATCCCGGTAGCCGACTGCTTCCGCCGGCCCTGGAACTCAAGGTTGTCGAAGGAGATCCGACCGGGCTCGGGGGTTACAACGTCGATGGCTACATCGCAGAGCCGTACTTCCACGAGACCTTCGTACAAGATGTCGACGACGCCACCGCGGCCGATATGTTCGCGCATCAGAAGTCCGCTGCCCTCGTGGCCAACCTCGAACCGTCCGGCGACCCGTCGTGGGCGAAGGTCCCCAGCTGGTATCTCGTGTCCCGGCAGGATCGAGTGATTCCGCCGGCGTTGCAGCGCTTCATGGCGTCACGCGCAGCGGCAGGCCATACCACCGAGGTCGACGCCTCGCACGCCTCACTGGTGTCCAGGCCCGGCGAAGTCACGACGACGATCCTGGCTGCCGCCACCGCAACGCAGGGGTGACGGCTAGAGGATGCTCCGACCGCCGTCGACGTGGATGAGCTGTCCGTGAACCATAGCTGCGTCGTCGCCCGCCAGGAACGCAACCACCGCTGCGACTTCGTCCGGTGTTGCGGGACGACCCAGGGGCGATCTGGCGGCGAGCTTGTCGAGTAGAGGTCCCATGACGCGTTCGGTTGCTTCTGTTCGGGTCGGGCCGGGCGCAACCGTATTGACGCGTACTCCGCCCGGGCCGAACTCGACCGCCCAGTCCCTGGTCAGCTGGTTGAGCGCCGCTTTGCTCGATCCGTAGATGGCGGTCGACGAACTTCCAAAGCTTGCGACCATCGTGCTCACGTTGATGACGACGCCGGACCCGCGCTCGATCATCGTCGGAACGATCTGGCCGACAAGGAAGTACGGCGCCTTGACGTTGAGAGCGTAGAGCGCGTCGAAGTCGTTCTCAGTGCCCTCCGCCGTCGATCCGGAGACCGCGATCCCGGCGTTGTTGACGAGGATGTCGACCTGCCCTTTGACCGCCAGTGAGTCGGTCGCCAGCGCGATGGCCGATTCGGCGTCGGCCAGATCCGCGCCGATGAACACGGCTTGCCCACCATTGGCCGTGATCGCCTCGACGACCGAGTCCCCGCGTTCAGGGTCCCGGCCCGAGACGATCACGAAGGCGCCATCACCCGCCAGCCTCGCAGCTGTGGCCCGTCCGATTCCACTCGTCGAGCCTGTGACAAGGGCAACTCGCCCGGTGAGGTCCGGCATCTCGCACTCCCAATCCTGGAAAGCGCCAATGGTAGCGAGAGACCTATTGCCCGTTGTCGCCAAGCCATGCCAGCGATGCGGCAGCTATCTCTTTCCAGCCGTCGTCGATGGTCAGAGAGTGCCCGCGACCTTCGAATTCCTGATAGTCGGTGACCGAACCGCTGTCGGCGTACAACTTGAGTACCTCACGGGTCACCTTGGCGGGGACAGTGTGGTCTTCTGAGCCCGAGATCAGGAGCAATGGCCCCCGGACCGCCTTGTGAGTATCGACTGCCGCCGGAGAGTCGCGGTGGAAGTTGGCGGTTGCGTCTTCGAAGAGTGGCCGACCGGGCCCCGGTATCGTCCACTTCTCGAACAGTTCACCGGAAGCCTCCTCGGTGAGTGTGTTCCCGAAACTGTAGTGGAACTGCTTGGCGGTCAACGACACTGTCTTCTTTTTGTTCGCGGGGTTGGACAGGACGGGAAAGCCGGACTTCAGCTGAGAGAAGGGGAGAGCCTTGACTCCCTTTATGGGCGCCGGGTCTATGGCGATGGCCGCCACCGCATGGTCGTTCGCGAGGAGTTCTTGTGCGATCAGGCCACCAAACGAATGCCCGATGACAATCGGTTTGACGTCCAATGCACTGATGATCTCGGCATAGTGCTCGCAAATCTGTTGGATCCCAACGTTGTTCAATGCGTCGGGGTTCTCGCGAGTCTGTTGGACGGTGTCACCGTCCCCCGGCCAGCCCGGGGCCGAGGCGGAGTAGCCGTTCTCGGTGAAGAGTTCGATCCACGGTGCCCAGGCACTCGAGTGAATCCACAATCCGTGGATGAAGATGACGGGATTGGCCTTACCGGGACTAGCGGTCATCTGGGTTCCATTCTGTCGAAGAAATATGTCACAGCGTCTGAATCAGGCCGCCGTCGATGGTGAAGTCGGATCCGGTCACATTTGTCGATGTGTCGCCGACCAAGAACAGTATGAGGTCAGCAACTTCGCGGGGCGTCGTGAATCGCCCGGTGACCGATTGCGCTGCTACACCTTTGGCCACCTCGTCGGCTGAGCCACCGCTCGCGCCGGCAATCGTCTCGGCGACGCCGCCCTCGCCCAGCCACAGCGCTGTCGACACCGGGCCCGGGCTTACGGTGTTGACCCGAATTCCCTGTGGTCCCAGTTCTTTCGACAATGACTTGCACAGGTTGGTGAGTGCCGCTTTGACTGCGCTGTAGTCGATGACCCCAGGGTCAGGGAGAAATGCGTTCACAGAGCTGACGGTGACGATCGAGCCGCCACCTCGTCGAAGGAGCTGTGGTATCGCAGCCCTGGTTGTCCGCACTGTTGCCATGACACCCAGGGTCCAGGAGTCGTACCACTGATCATCGGTGACACTGGTGAATCCGGCGGGTCGCGGTGTCACTGCACCGGCGTTGTTGACGAGTATGTCTACGCCACCAAGTCTTTCGGCCTCTTCGACCAGCGCGATCGGACCTTCGCGAGTAGTCAGATCCACCGGGACGAACGACACCAGGCCCGACTCTTCCAGACGAGCAAGGTCAGGGCTCCGGCTGCGGGATCCGGCGACAACGTGGACCCCCTCGGCGGCCAGAGCGCTGGTGACGGCCAAACCGATCCCCTTGCTCGCACCTGTGACAACCGCGATTCTTCCGGTGAGACCGAGATCCATCGAGTATCCGATCGTTTGCAGGAATACCTCATGACGCACGACCACATTCAGACGAATCGTAAACCCGATCAGCGAGTCGGGTACGAGTTGAGAAAAACAAGCCATCTGGGCCTGGGATGTCGAGAATGGGGTGGCGGCTCCGTCCCAGGGATACAAGTGGCCGCACGGGGCCACCACAACGAAGGAGATAGACCATGAAGTACCTGCTGCTGAAGCACTACCGGGGCGGCCCGACTCCCGTTGACGGCTGGACGACGATGGATCAGTGGACACCGGACGAGGTAGATGCGCACATCCAGTTCATGCGCGATTTTGCGGACAAATTGGTGGGCACCGGGGAGTTCGTCGACGCCCAGGCCCTCGCACCCGAAGGCACGTTCGTGCGGCACGACGGTGAAGGTCGTCCGCCGGTGACGGATGGCCCGTTCGCCGAGACCAAGGATCTCATCGCCGGCTGGATGGCCATCGACGTGGAGTCGTGGGAACGCGCGCTGGAACTGGCGGGGGAGCTGTCCGCCGCGCCTGGGGCCGGGGGCAAACCCATTCAGGAGTGGTTGGAGGTTCGTCCATTCCTCACCGAGCCTCCCACGGTGACCGAGTGAACGAGTCTCTACTGCGGGACCTCGTGCCCGCGGTGATCGGTGTCCTCGTCCGGCGCGGTGCAGATTTCGCGTCGGCCGAGGATGCCGTGCAAGAAGCCCTGATTCGGGCACTGGAAGCCTGGCCCGACGATCCGCCTCGCGACCCGAAGGCATGGCTCGTGTCGGTCGCGTGGCGCAGATTCCTCGATTCGGTTCGCTCCGAGACATCGCGGCGGGGGAGGGAACTCGCCGTGGAGGTCGAACCCCCACCAGGCCCGGCGCCCGCCACGGACGACACGCTGCACCTCTACTTCCTGTGCGCGCATCCGACGTTGTCGCCGGCGGCGGCGGTCGCGTTGACACTGCGCGCAGTGGGTGGCTTGACAACACGGCAGATCGCAACGGCCCATCTCGTGCCCGAGGCGACCATGGCACAGCGAATCAGCCGGGCCAAGAAGAAGATTGCCGGTCTGCCGCTCGACCAGCCCGGCGACCTCGGCACGGTACTGCGGGTCCTCTATCTCGTCTTCAACGAGGGATACGGCGGAGAAGTCGATCTCGCAGCCGAAGCGATCCGTCTCACCCGACAGCTCGCCACCTTGACCGACGAACCGGAGGTCGCCGGGCTACTCGCCCTGATGCTGTTGCATCACGCCCGCCGCGAGTCTCGGACCGGCCCGGGAGGTCGGCTGGTCCCGCTGGCGGAACAGGACCGATCCCGTTGGGACACAGTCCTGATCGCCGAGGGAGTGACAATTCTGCAGGCAGCGCTGGTCCGGGATCGACTGGGCGAATACCAGGCACAGGCAGCCATCGCCGCGCTGCATGCGGATGCCCCCAGCACGACCGAGACCGACTGGGTACAGATCGTGGAGTGGTACGACGAACTGCTGCTCATCACCGACAGCCCGGTGATCCGCCTCAATCGCGCGGTGGCAGTCGGTGAGGCCGACGGACCTCAGGCCGGACTGGCAGCCCTGGAAGAGCTCGACCCCAACCTTCCTCGGCACACCGCGGCGGCGGCCTACCTCCACGAACGCGCCGGCGATCTCCTGCAGGCGGCCGAGCTGTATACGCAGGCATCGCACATCGCCACCAGCGTGCCCGAACGCGACCACCTCACTCGAGAGGCCGCACGGGTGAGGCAAGTCCTCCGTCACCAGATGTGACCCACCATGACTCTGGACAAGTCTGCATGTCTCGAACGCTCTCAAATGGTGATATCAGGCCTGACCGAGGACCACGTCGAGTTGGCCTTCGTGGTGCGGGATTTCACGCTGGTGATGAGGCGGTTCACGCCGGCCCTGACCTGGAGACGTCGCTGCCGGGGTTTGATCAGGAAGCAGTTGCGGCGGCAAGCCGACCGAGCGTATCGGTCAGCTGATCCTTGGTGACGAGCGGGAACTTCACCTGTTCAAGTAGCTTCTTGTCGGTGACCTTCGACCAATCGTAGGTGTGGCGAACCAACGTCTCATTGGGCCCCTGGGACTCTAACTCCCACAGCCACTCCCACCCGGGGGGCTCGGTGCCCGCGGGTGCGGTCTTCCAGGCCAGCAGCTTGTCCTTCGCGTAACCGGAAACGTGGTTGTCGGTTTTGTACTCGCCGCCCATGTGATCGCCATGCATGTTCATCGTGAACACGTCGCCGACTTTCTGGATCCGATCAGCGTGGTCCACGCCGCGGATAAACCCGGAGCCATCGAGCGCTTGGTGTCGCTCAGGATTGGAGAGGACGTCGAAAACCGCGTCGACGGGCGCATCGATGGTGCGTTCGACAATGACCTTTGTGTTGTCGCTCATGCCTCAACACTGCCGAAAATTCGCTAAGTCGGCAACGTTGCGTTACGCCGAGGTCATTTTCTGTACCCTGGTAGGGTTCATTTTCCTTGCGCTGCAACAGTTCTGCGCCAAGAAGGTCGGGATTCCTGCATTCCACCGGGCGCTCCTTGGAACAACGGGGACATCGAATTGTTCAATCGATGACCTCGAAGCGGAAGTCGAGCGACTGGGCGCCAGGGGCGTCGAGTTCCGGAGCGCCCTGGTCGCGGGCCCGGGCGGCCAACAGATCTTGTTTGGCGATCCCGCCGGAATTCTCATCGAACTGTTCCAGCCCGCCCAAGGACGGCACTGACACTCTGCGCGAATCCGGGTGTCTCGAACGCTCGCAAATGGTGAAATCAGGCATTCACGACGAATACAGCGAAGCCTGACGAACCGACAGCGGGAGCCCAGATGAGTATTGCCCTGACCGAGGACCACATCGAGTTGGCCTCCGTGGTGCGGGATTTCACGATTGAGCGCAAACTCCGCGCCGAATCACGGGCACTATTGGATGCGCCGGAGGAGCAGCGGCCGACGTTCTGGCACGAGATGGCCACGATCGGCTGGCTGGGACTTCACATCCCGGAGGAATATGGCGGATCCGGCTGTGGGATAGCAGAACTCGTCGTGGTGGTCACCGAACTCGGCAGCGCGATAGCGCCGGGCCCTTTCCTACCGACCGTGATCGGGTCGGCCATCCTCGCACGAAGCGATGCCGGTGAGGCCAAATCCGAGCTCCTCCCGAAGCTTGCCGACGGAACCATGACCGCCGGGATCGGGATCGCACCTGGGCTCACCTATGACGACGGTCGTATTTACGGTGACGCCGGCGTGGTTCTCGGCGGTCCGCTGGCGGACCTGCTCGTACTCATCACCGGTGACGACGTCTTCCTCGTCGACACCGCATCCCCGAATCTGATCGTGGAATTTCCTGAGAACCTCGATCCCACCCGACGGTCCGGACGCGCGAACCTCGATGGGGTGGAGGCGGTTCAGCTCGCCGGGCTCGGCGCCGCAGCGCTCGCGGTCACCCGCACCCTGGTGTCGGCAGAGGCAGTCGGCGGCGCCACGGACGCCCTCGACGCGGCGGTCGACTATGCGAAGGTGCGTGAGCAGTTCGGCCGGACCATCGGCTCGTTTCAGGCGATCAAGCACCACTGCGCGAACATGCTCGTCGGATCTGAGGCAGCGTTGGCTGTCGTCTGGGACGCCGCCCGCGCCGCAGACGACGATGTCGATGCCTTCCGGCTGATGGCGGCATCAGCCGCAACGCTGGCACTGCCCGCTTATGTTCGCAACGCCGAGTTGAACATCCAGGTACACGGCGGTATCGGTTTCACCTGGGAACACGACGCGCATCTTCATCTCCGCCGCGCAAGCGTGCTGCAAGGATTGTTCGGCGGTCACGAACCCGCGCGAGATGTGTTCGATCTGACGGCCGCAGGGGTCGTCCGCCCCAACAACCTTGATCTGCCGCCCGAGGCCGAGGAACTTCGCGCACGGGTACGTGCGGACATCGCCGAGATCGCCACCGTCGAAGGTGACGCCCAGCGCGAACGGCTGATCGAGACCGGTTACGTGATGCCGCACTGGCCCCTGCCGTGGGGCCGCGGCGCCGATGCCGTCGAACAGTTGGTCATCGAGCAGGAGATGGCATCGGCCGGAGTGAAGCGCCCCGAATACAGCATCACCGGTTGGGTCATTCTCACCCTGATCCAGCACGGCACACAGGATCAGATCGACCGCTTCGTCCGCTCCGCGCTGACCGGTCACGAGGTGTGGTGCCAGTTGTTTTCCGAACCTGATGCCGGCTCGGATGCCGCGGCGGTCAAGACTCGTGCGACGCGGGTCGACGGAGGATGGATCATCAACGGCCAGAAGGTGTGGACCAGCGGTGCCCACTTGTGCCGGCGCGGTCTGGCCACGGTCCGGACCGACCCGCAAGCTCCAAAGCACAAAGGGATCACAACCGTTCTCATAGATATGCAGTCGGCCGGAGTCGACATCCGGCCCCTGCGCCAGATCACCGGTGGAGCCGAGTTCAACGAAGTGTTCTTCACCGATGTGTTCGTGCCCGACACCGATGTGGTCGGTACCCCGAACGACGGCTGGACGGTCGCCCGGGCGACCCTCGGAAACGAGAGGGTGAGCATCGGCGGCGGGACACCGGGAATCGAAAGCGCAACCGCATTCATGCTCGGATTGACCACGCGGTACGGCGACCGCATCGAAGGCATGAAATCGGTTGTCGGCGAGTTCTTTGCCGGTGACCAAGCGTTGCGCTTGTTGAATCTTCGGCGCGCGGCACGCAGCGTCGCCGGCGCCGCACCGGGACCGGAAGGCAATGTGACCAAGCTGCTTCTCGCGGAGCACTTGGCCGAGCGGGCCCGACTCTCGGCACAGATCATCGGCAAAGACGTTGCTTTCACCGAAGGTCCCGGCAGGATGGTCGGACTGCTTGTACTCGCCGCGCGAGGGATGTCCATCGCGGGCGGCACGTCGGAGATCACCCGAAATCAAATCGCGGAGCGAATCCTGGGACTGCCCCGCGATCCGCTGGCGCGTTAGCGGGACCTCACGCGTCACTCTTTCAGTGTCGGATCGATCCGGCCGGCGAGCTTGTCGGGCCGGACCGGCAGGTCCCGAATCCGGACACCGGTCGCGTGGAAGACCGCATTCGCAATCGCTGCGGCCGATCCGACATTGCCGATCTCACCGATACCCTTGCTGGCCATCGGATTTAGCTGATCGTCATCCTCATCGATCCACATGGCTTCGACGTCAAGGACATCTGCGTGGGCGGGCACGTGATAGTCGGCCATGTTCTCGTTGCCGAACCCGCCGTACCGGGCATCGGGGTGGCCCTCTTCCATCAACGCCATCCCGATGCCGAACGTCATGCCACCCAGGAGCTGAGAACGGGCCAGGCGCGGATTGAGGACCTTCCCCACGGCGAATACGCCCAGCATCCGCTCAACGGTCACCTCGCCGGTGTCCACATCTACGGCGACTTGTGCGAATTGGGCACCGAATGCTTCACGGGGCATCTGGGCGCGGGCGTGCAGGTCTTCGGTGGTGTCCGCGACGACCTCCAACGCGGTCTCTGGAGTCCCGATCTGATTGAGCTGATAGTGAAGATCGCGGCATGCCTTGTGCACCGCGAAACCCCACGACGATGTACCGGACGATCCGCCGGCTCCCGGAGCCTTCGGCAGTTTGCTATCACCGAGATGCAGTCGGACCGAGTCGAAGGCCACCTCGAGGGCGTCGGCGGCGATCTGAGTCAGCACCGTGCGTGCCCCGGTCCCGATATCGGACGCTGCCACCGACACGTCGAAGGTGCCGTCGGAGTTGGCGCATGCTCGGGCAGTGCTCGGCGCCGTCATCGCCGGATATGACGCCAGCGCAACTCCGCTACCGATGAGCTTGCGTCCGCGCATGGTGGCCGCCGGCCGCGGGTTGCGGTCAGCCCAGCCGAACCGATCAGCGCCGGTCCGCAATGCCTCCACGACGCTCCGGGAGCTGAACGGGGTACCGGTGGCGGGATCCGAGGCCGGTTCATTCAGGATTCGGAGTTCGATCGGATCCATTCCCAGTTCGTGCGCGAGTTCATCGATCGCGGTCTCGAGGGCATAGATACCTGGCGCCTCGCCAGGTGCTCGCATCCAGCGCGGCGTCGAAACATCCAGTGCAGCAACGCGATGAGTGGTCCGGCTGTGGTCGGAACCGTAGATGTGCCGGGTCCCCTCTGCTGTTTGCTCCACGAACTCGAGGATCTTCGAGGTTTGCTGGACGGTGTCGTGGCAGACGACGCTCAACTTGCCCCATGCGTCGGCGCCCAGAGCCACCCGCGAGTAGGTGGGCGTTCGGTATCCCACGAATGCGAATGTCGCCGAGCGGGGCAGAACGACCCGAACCGGTCGGCCGACCAGTTTGGCAGCCATCACCGCCAGCACGGCATTGGGACGAGTGCTGCCTTTACCACCGAATCCGCCGCCGACATGCTCGGCGATCACCCGGACCTGTTGTGCATCGATGCCGAACAGCGTGGCCAGATCGTCTTGAACACCGGCCGGTGCTTGAGTCGAATCCCAGACGGTGAGCGATTCGCCACCGTCTGTGTGCTCCCAGGCCGCGGTGCTGGCGTGCGGTTCCATCGGGTTGTTGTGCATGGCAGGGGTTGAATACCAATGGTCGACCACAACCTCGGCGGCGGCCAACGCGTCCTCGGGTTCACCGCGAATCGAGTCCGTCGGGAACCCGGCATTCACTTCCTCCGGCGCGTACAGATCGGGGTGGTCGCTGGTCAGGACGTTGTCGAATGTCGACTCGGACTCGTAGTGCACCGTCAGCGCGTCGGCGGCGGCACGCGCCCGCTCCGCCGAGTCCGCGATCACCGCGGCAACGATCTGACCGCGGTAATGCACGTCTGCGGATTGCAAGATCAACAACTCGCTGTCATCGATGTCGGGAAGTTCCACCGCGTTGCCATGCCAGAGCACGCCGAGAACACCCGGCTGTCGCAGTGCCTGGTCCACATCGACGTGTGTCACACGACCGACATTGATAGTGGCCCCCACATGAGCGCAGTGCACGACACCGCTTGCCGGTCGGAGATCGGCGGTGTACCGCGCGGAACCGTGCACTTTGTCCTGACCTTCGACGCGTGTGTGCCCAACCCCGAGCGTGCTCATCGGCGTCCCTCCGCTGCGGCCAATTCGACCAACGTCTGGGTTGCGACGGATTTGACCAGTCCGATCTTGAATGCGTTGTCCGACAAAGGCTCAGCTGTGGTCAGTTCACGATCCATCGCCGCCGCGAACTCGGATCTCAGGGCTGGTCGGCCGAGCAGCGCAGCTTCGGCGCCGGTTGCGCGCCAAGGTTTGTGCGCCACCGATCCCAGAGCGATTCGCACCGCCGATACGTGCCCGTCGTCAACGGTGAGGATGGCGGCCACCGACACCAACGCGAAGGCATATGACGCCCGGTCGCGGACCTTCCGGTAGGTCGATGACCGCGCGGCCGGCAGCGGGGGAATGGTCAGCGCCGTCACCAGATCGTCGCGGCCCAGGGTGTTGTCGAATTCAGGATGCTCTCCGGGCAGACGGTAGAAATCGTTGAAGGCGACGGTTCGGCGCCCGGTGGGACCGAGCACGTCGAGTTCGGGCTCGAGCACCGCCATCGCGACAGCCATATCCGAGGGGTGGGTGGCAACGCACGCGTCGGAGGCGCCGAGAACTGCCATGTCCCGGTTGATGCCGTTGATCGCCGAGCAACCGGACCCCGGATCTCGCTTGTTGCACGCCTTGCCGGTGTCCATGAAGTAGCCGCATCGTGTGCGTTGGAACAGGTTCCCGCCGGTGGTCGCCATGTTCCGGAGTTGGCCGGAGGCGCCCGCGAGCAACGCCTTCGACAACACGGGGTACCGCGTACGCACCAGCGGATGGGCGGCCAGGTCACTGTTTCGGACGGTCGCACCGATCCGCAGGCCGCCGCCGTCTGCGTTCGAGATCTCATCGAGGGGAAGCGATCCGATGTCGATGAGCGTCTCCGGTTCGACGACACCGAGCTTCATCAGATCCACGAGGTTGGTTCCGCCGGCCAGGATGCGTGCGTCCGGATCAGAGCCCAAGCGCTCGACGGCGGCGTCAGCACTGGTGGCCGCCACGTAGTCAAAGGTTTTCATGCCATGTCCTGTCCGGTGTCGGCAGCCACACTTCGGACCGCAGCGAGAATATTCACATACGCACCGCAACGACAGATGTTCCCGCTCAGGCGCTCACGGATTTCGGTATCGCTCAGAACCACGTCGACGGGTTCGTCGATGTCCGCTGTCGCGGCACTGGGCCAGCCGCGTTTGACCTCGTCGAGCATCCCGACTGCGGAGCAGATCTGACCGGGCGTGCAGTAGCCGCATTGGAACCCGTCATGGTTCACGAATGCTTCTTGCAATGCGGTACCCGATCCCATCTCGGAGATCCCCTCGATGGTCGTGATCTGCTGCCCCTGCGCGGCAACGGCGAACGTCAGGCAACTCAGGACGCGCCGGTCGTCCACCAGAACTGTGCACGCACCACATTGACCACGGTCGCAGCCCTTCTTGGATCCGGTCAGGTCCAAGTGGTCCCGCAGCGCATCCAAAAGTGTTGTGCGCTGGTCACATTCAATCTCTCGATCACCCCCGTTGACGTGCAGAACGAGATGCACGTCGGCGGATGCGCCGGAGTTTTCGATGCTGGATGCGGGCTGATCGTCCATTGCCGGCGGGTACCCGGTCGGACCTGGCGGCAAACAGGACCGGCCAGTTTGCAAGCTGGCCGGTATCAAGATGGCGACATCGGGGCATGGGTCCTCGGGGTCGGTTTACGCTGGCGTCATGACTCGGGTTTCTACTGCTGTGGCAGCGGCAGCCGCGTCGGCGGCAGGCGCTGTGGTTGTGCGTGATCTTTTTCAGCGCAAGCACGCGTTGCTGCGCAACTTTCCCCTGGTCGGGCATGCCCGGTACCTGATCGAATCTGTCGGGCCGGAGATGCGGCAGTACCTCGTCGCGGCGAACAACGAGGAGCGTCCCTTCACCCGCGATCAACGTCGGTGGGTGTACGCCTCGGCAAAGAAAGAGAACAACTATTTCGGCTTCGGCACCGACAACGATATGGAATACACGGCCGGCTATCCGGTGATCAAGCATCGCACCTTCGGTCGTGCGGTACCACCGTCGGCGCCGGGTGCAGCGCACGAGATCGAGGTGCCGTGCGCGAAGGTGATCGGTGCCGCGCGGCGCAGGCCCGGCGCGTTTCGGCCGGCTTCGGTGGTCAATATCTCGGCGATGAGCTACGGGTCGCTGTCCGGCAACGCAGTGGAAGCCCTGAACCGGGGTGCTGCGCTGGCCGGATGCCTGCACAACACCGGGGAGGGGGGTATTTCGCGCTATCACCGACATGGCGGGGAACTGATCTTTCAGATCGGTACCGCCTACTTCGGCTGCCGCGACGAACAGGGCCGCTTCAGTCTGGACAAGCTCAAGGACGTGGTCACCGGCGCGCCGGTGCGGGCGTTGGAGATCAAGCTCAGCCAGGGCGCCAAGCCCAGCCTGGGCGGCCTGCTGCCGGCCCCCAAGGTTTCAGCGGAGATCGCTGCAGCCCGCGGCGTTGAGCAGGGGCGTGACTGCATCAGTCCCTCACGGCACGCGGAGTTCTCCGACACCGATAGCCTGCTCGACTGGGTCGAACTACTCGCTGCCGAAACAGGCCTTCCGGTGGGGATCAAGGCGGCAGTCGGTGATCTTGATTTCTGGTACGAACTCGCCGACCTGATGAACCAGTCCGGGCGAGGGGTGGACTTCGTGACCATCGATGGTGGTGAGGGCGGCACCGGTGCCGCACCATTGATCTTCACCGACAGCGTGTCGCTGCCATTCCAGCTCGGGTTCGCCCGGGTATACCGCATTTTCGCCGAGCGGGGACTGCACGAGGACATCACCTTTATCGGCAGCGGCAAGCTCGGGCTTCCCGACAACGCGGTCGTTGGGTTCGCGCTCGGCTGCGACATGATCAACATCGCACGCGAAGCGATGCTGGCGATCGGATGTATCCAGGCCCAAAAGTGCCATACCGACACCTGTCCGACCGGGGTCGCTACCCAGAACAGCTGGTTGGCCCGCGGCTTGGTGCCTGAGGTCAAGGCCGAAAGGGCGGCGAACTACATCAAGACATTGCGCCGCGACCTCGTCAAAGTGGCCCAGGCGTGCGGCGTCGAGCACCCCGGGCTCATCGACACCACGTCGGTCGATATTCTTCAGGGCCGTACCAGCTCGACACCCCTGCACGAGGTCTACCGTTACACACCGGACATGGGCGTTCCCTCCCTCGCCGACCGCGAGGAAATCATCCGCTTGATGACCATCGACTCCTCGCAGGGTGGTTCAGCGCCACCGTCGCAGTCTGCCGCTGACTAATTCCACACATCCAGCAGTGGAAATTTACGGCCCGCCAGATAACTTGTTGCACGACAACGGATTAGTCCACCGATAGGATGTCGGGCAATGGACGAACTTGTCTGTTGGCAAACCAAAACTGGCCCTGCACAGCATATTTGTCATTTGACCTTGTGACCTCGCTGGTCGGCAATGTAGCCGGTCTCATCCTTCACAGCCGCACCAGGCGTCACTGCGACAAATAGGGTAGGGGTCCTGGTGAATGTTGGGGACAGTTCCAAAAATGTTGCAGCGCAACCGGTAACGCAATGATCTTCGCGAGTCGGTATCGGGCCCGAACCAGCCGACCAGATCCGAAGGGTGTTGACTGGCCGACGGCCGCGCGGTTGTTTTATTGGCGTGCGCGGCGTTCACTTGAAGAGCCACCAATACCCGCTTCGCGACGACGCTTCGAGAAGCGGTCACAACAGTCGAGGAGGCCAGATCATCATGCGCTATGTAGTGGATTGTCGTGAGCAGCCGAGTGAGAACAACTGCACGCTGACGATTGCCGGTGAAAAAGAAGAGGTACTCAAAGCCGCCGTGGAGCACGCCATCTCCTCGCACGGCCACACTGATTCGGAGGAACTTCGCTCAGGAATCGAGAGCGGGCTCAAGCCCGAGCAGACCGCCGCTGCGTCGTAGCTGGGTGGCGACCTGGACACCGCGGTCTCAGCTGGGCCTGAGCCTGGTCTCAGCAGGCGCGGCGTACTGACGCGCGCACCTCGGAGGTTCCCCATGGATCTCGTGAACGATAAAGTGCGGCCGACCGCGCAGCATTCGCACGCATGTGCGAATATGGCAGCGTGAACTCGCGTGGAAAGTCCGGATTGACTACCGATGACCTGGAATCGCTGGCCACGGCACTTGCCGCAGGCAAGCGGGTCACGGTCTATCTCCGTGATCCGATGCCGTCGCTCGATCTCCCCGCTGGAGCATCGGCGCGCGTAGTGTCTGTCGACGGGTCAACGGTGACGGTAAGCCCGAAAGGTGTCGACGATCAATTGCCGTTCGAGGCCGATGAACTGCAGAAGACTCGTGCAACAGCAACTTCCACGGCGCCGGCACGTCCGCGGCCGGTCAAGGCGACGTCCGCACCATCAGTCGCCACGAGGTCACCGAGAACCGTTGCGACGGAATCGAAGCCGGAACCCGAACCCGCGAAGTCGAGACCAGTGGAACAGAAATCATCCCCGCCAAGAGCGCCACGCCGCACCAAGACTTCAACCGCCGCAGTTAGTGTCACCGTTACGTCGGTGGGCGAGAGCACCTGGACGGTGTCGGTGTCGCACGGCAGCAAGAAGCAGGGCAAGCCCACCGAGGTCACCTCGGACCGGGTGGCGCGAGCGATGCACGCGCTCGGCGACGACGCCGCGATTACGGCGGTCGACGCGGTCATCGAGTCGGCACGGGCGGCGGCCCAGAAAAGAATTGAGGAGCTCAGCCATGAGCTCGAAGCAGCGCGAGCAGTGCTGGCACATCTCGACGTACAGGACCCTGACTAACTGATAGCGAGTCCGTAGCAGGTGGACTCGCCTTCCCATTTTGCGTCACAGTGACGATAACTGACCTTGATTGCCCACGTACATCGCGGGTAACACGTGATTGCCAGACGCCGATTACCACGTCACACGACAAACCACTGATAGGCAGCGGGATGGAAAACGGTAGAAGGATCGCGGCTGGAGCATTCGCGCTCGCGCTCATGGCCGGTGCGGGTGCGGCCACGGCAGGACAAGCGAGTGCGGCACCCGCGGGATGTTCGATCTACGACTACCGACATGGCGTGTCCGCCAACTGTCCACCCGGGAGTCGGTACGTCATAGAACTCGACTGCCTAGGTCTCGGGCGCAATACCGGTGAGACTGCCAGTGTGCGAATTTTTTACCACCGCACCAGCGGGCTGGCAGACCAGACAGGCTTCGCGGGGGTGGACTGCGGTCAGGGGAGCTACATCGGGATTGGCCTCGTGACCGGGGCCTGGATCCGATATCTCTAGCCGATACGGCGTTGTTCACTCATGTAGCCACCCCTTGGTTTTCGTCACATGTGACGATTCGACTGGCAATCACGTTGTGCTGCAATGCCTTTCTGTTCGAGAGCCGTCGAGGCAGCTGTGGTCAATTCCTCAAGGCGTGCATCGACAGCTCAGATGGCAGACCCGCAGATTGCCGGCACATTGAAACGAACGGTCGATACTTCGGATCCGCGGTCGGCGTGCGATGCGAGTTATCTGACCCGTGTCGAGGCGGTCGTTTGGATTGAGTCGCGTCAGCCCGCAACAGTGTCTGCAAGATGAGGTACTGAGAGACCACCTACTCACGCGCCGATAAGAAACATTATGTCAAGTAGAGGCTTGAAAGTGTTGGTCATCGGCCATGACCGCCGAGACGACCGCGACAAGTACGTCGTCCTTGTCCCCGAAATACCAATAGATCGTATTGGCGGCCACCCCGGCTTCCTTGGCCAACTTGTTCATCGACGTCGAGTCGTATCCGTCCTCGAGGAACAGTGCCCGCGCAGCGGCGACGATCTCCTCCCGCTTCTCGCCAGCAGGTTGCGGCTTGTTGTTCCGCGCCACGGAAGAACTCACCTCCACGCGAATTGCATCTTGAACGACAATCAAGATGCTGTTAGCTTGTTGAACAGTCACACCGATCGACAAAGCTCAGGCGGTCGCCCGCCGCATCCCGAAAGGTGAAGTCCACACCTACGACATCGGCCACTTCGAGCCCTACCTCGATCCGTACTTCGACACCATCGTCGGCGACCAGATCGAATTCCTCGACCGCCACGTAGGAGAGGCGCGATGACCGCGAACACGCGCCGCCGGACAGCCCTCGTGACGGGCGCTTCCGCGGGAATCGGTACCGCATTCGCCCGACACCTCGCCGAACAGAACCACGACCTCATCCTGGTTGCGCGACGAGCCGACCGGCTCGATGCACTCGCAACCGAACTGCACCGGCACCACGGGGTACGCGCAGAGATCATCGCAGCCGACCTCAGCGACCCTGCTACTCCCGCCGCGATCGTCGACCGCGCACGTGAATTGGCCATGCCCGTCGACGTTCTCGTCAACAACGCAGGATTGTCCTCCAGTACGAAGTTTTCCGACACACCCTGGGAATCGGTTGCCGCCGAACTCCAACTCATGGTGACCGCGGTGACCGAGCTGACCCACCGTGTGATCCCCGACATGAAAACTCGGCGCTGGGGACGCATCGTCAACCTGTCGTCCCTCGCAGCGGTGTCCCCTCCGGGAGAAGGCCTGCTGTACACCGGCATCAAAACCTACGTCCTGAACATGTCCCAATCGCTCGACATGGAACTCAAACCCCACGGAATTCACGTAACAGCACTCTGCCCAGGCTTCACACACAGCGAATTTCACGACGTCATGGGCACGCGCGACGCCGCAGACCGGCTACCAGGCTTCATGTGGCAGCAACCCGAAGCCGTCGTCCGCGAAGGCTGGGCTGCGGTCACCGCAGGAAAACCCGTCTGCATCCCCGGAGCCGTCAACAAGATCTCCGCAGCGGCCATGCGCCCCATCCCCGGACGAATCGGTTACTACCTCGGGCGCACACTCAACCCGTTCAAATAGAGACAACTCACCCGTTGGGGGCTTCCTTCGCCCCCGCCTGCTATATCGATGAGCGTGGCATCCTGGTGCGATGGCACCTGTGATCGAGGAGTTTCCCGACCTCGGTATCCGGCGCGTGTCGAGGTGGTGCTTCAACACCTACATTCTTGACGGTGACGATGGTCAGCTCGTCATCGTCGACCCAGGTATCCCACACATCGCGCGAGACGTCGACAACCTACTGGCGGACACGGGTAGGCCGGTGGCCTGCGTGACAGCAACTCACGGCCACCCCGATCACGTTGCTGGTGCGCCGTTCCTCGCGCAACGCCACAACGCGCCCATCCACCTGCCCGCCACCACAATGACCTACCTCGACGGTATTAAACCGCGCACCCCCAGCGTCGCCAAGCTGATACGCACCTGGCGGCTGTTGTTTGGGCAGCCCTTCGACGGCCGCGCCTCACGGGGTTCGTACAAGCTTCGTCAACAGTCGGTTTCGGAACCTCCCGCGGAATGCTCTGGCCCAGCTCTCGCCCCACTGGGTCAGCCCTTACCGATGGAGACCCACTACCCGGAGCATCGCAATGGACTGTGATCACCAGTCCCGGCCACACCGATGACCACATCGCTTTCTGGAACGCCCGAACTCACACGCTTCTTTCTGGCGATGCAATTCTTAGCATCAAAGGCAAACCGGTAGACGCACCCGACACCATCGACGCTGTCGACGCTGAACACACCCGCAGCCGCCTGCACGCCCTTCCAGTGCACGCCATGCTCCCCGGGCACGGCACACCCCTGCACCACCCCTGGTCTACGCGCGCCCGCTAACCGCGAACGCCCTCGGGGCGCGTCAAAGTGGGAGCGGCACAGAGTGTTCGCTGATGCTAGGCAATGTCAAGAAAACTCGACATTGTGAGAGGCTCGAAGTGACTGGCAAAACCGTTTAGTTCCAGCCCGCCGTCTCCGCCGCCGCGCGGTGGGTTTGTGCGAGGAACTTCAGAACCATGGCATCTGGATCCGCTGCTTGTCGCACGAGGTGATAAGGCAGCACATACTCCCCCAGCGCGGTGTCCCAGTGAGCAGGGGCTTCGACCGCCGGATGTGTGTCGTACCCGTCGGGATGGGGGTAGGCGTACGCGTAGAAGACGCCTTCCTCGGCGCCACCGGGCCAGTAGCCTGCGCTTGAGACCTCGTCGCTGTAGGCCTCGTGCATGACCCAGTCGGGGCAGTTCGGAACACCACCGGGATGCTGGGGTGCAGACCTTCCCGAGAACCGTGTGACGGCCAGATCGAATGCGCCCCAAAAGAAATGAACGGGTGAGGATTTTCCTCGGAACTCACCACGGAACTTTGAAAAGACACCATGCGCAGTGACGAGCGACCGCCAGAAGCGTGATACGGCGTCCGCGTCGTACGAGGCATGGGCGGTGTCCTCGGCGAATGGGGTCGCATTGGGCACTTCGACGGGGGTTCCGACTATCGCGATATCGAATCCGAGATCAGCTAGGTGGCCGGTGTACTCGGTGTAGAAGTCGGCAACGGTCCGGGGTTCAAGCTTCATCCGACGGGTGCTGCCGTCGGTGACCAGGATCAGTAACTCGTGCCCCAGGAAGTCAAAGCGAATCTCGAGGCCGCGGTTACCGGCGATCATCAGGGACGTGGTGAGTCCTCGTGCGTCCACGTACAGCGGAACTCCCCACCAGTGGTTGATCTCCGGACCGAGAGCCATGCGCGTCTTGCCGACGATCTGAGTCCACAGCTGAAGCGTGTCCCGGGTGTCGATCCACGAATCCAACGGTAGTGCAGGCCAAGCGTCGTGTCGGGTTTCCATAGGCCCATGATCCCCGACGGCACTCAACGCGCGCCAAGGATCAGATATCCATCGACTCAGCGGGGTTGGTGGCTCGGCGACGCCGCCATGACCACGTGGGTCGTTGACCAGTGCCACAATCAATGTGGGGCTACGTGTTCACGGTCAGTCGGTGTCTGTGGCGGGACCGTCCTGGGTTGCGCCGCCTTCGCCGGACCAGTCGCCGGACGACTCCCCTTCGGCTGGATCGGACTGCACATCGGAGTTCGCGCCGTCCGGTCCGGTGCCGGCGTCTTCGGTGTGTGGGTCGGTCTTCTTGTCGGTCATAGGAGTCTCATACCCGAATACGGTCGCGATCAACCCAACCGGTGCAGGCGGTCGCCGCCCGGGCCCGAACGCTAGGCCCCGGCGAGGATCCGCTGGGCCTGGTCGCCCGCTCGCGAGTCCGCACCCGGGACGGGCGTGATTGTTGCTGTACGGGACACCGCTGTCTGGCGGAGTGTCCGGACGCACAGCCGTTGTCATCCAATCGGCTCGTCCCACCGAGGTCGCCCCGATCGTCGCTCTCGCCTACGGGCTCACCGAACGCGAATGGCAACTGACCTGGCTCTGCATGCAGGGCCGCCCCACTCGGGCGATGGCACAGGCGCTGGACGTGACGACGTACACGGTCCAGGACCACCTCAAATCGATCTTCGCCAAGACCTGAGTACGCTCCCGAGGCGAGTTCGTCGGACAGATCTTCCTGGAGCACCGTGTGCCGTTGTGGGAGCAGTCCCCCGAATCGCCGGCCGGTTGGCCGGCACCTCACGAGGATGCGACGTCGGGCAGATCCGGGCGTATTCGACATCGGGCACCGGATGCACGCTTCCCATCATTCGTCGAGACGGGTGACCACGCCTCGGTCTCCATCCACACGTACACGGTCGCCGGTTTTGAGCGATTGGGTGGCCACCAACGTGTTGACGACGCAGGGCAAGCCGTATTCGCGCGCCACCACAGCGCCGTGGGATACCGAGCTGCCGATATCCGTGACCAGCGCCGCGATGACGGTGAAGTACGGCGTCCACCCTACGTCGGTGACCGGCGTCACAAGGATTTCTCCCCGCTGCAGATCGCGCGCATCGAAGATCGATTTCGCCACGCGCACAACACCTTCCACGGTCCCTCGACTTGCGGGTCGGCCGATGATCTCATCGCCGGTGACACCTGGCGCAGGCCGGGCGATGAGCGGGGTGGGTCTCCCGACAGACACGTCGTCGAACTCGAGAGAGTTCTGGAACGCCAGCGCTTCCCGACGCTTCAGCGCGCTCTGCACGAGACCGGTGATGTCTTCCGAATCGACGACGCGTGTCAATTCGGCACGGTCGAAGAAGAACACCAAATCTGAGTCAGGCAGTCGTCCGACTTTGACCAGCACCTCGCCGAGGTGGCGGTAGCCCAGCTTGAGCGCATGCGCCATCAGCGCCATCTTCGATTTCGTCTCCTCGCGCCCACGTGCACCGCCCTGCGCCAACCGGGCGAGGAATCTGATGGTGGAAGATCTGGGCGCTTCAACGTGGGTATTTGCCAGTCCCCGATCAGCTGGATCGAGCGCCGAGCGCACCATCACCTGCATCATGGCACCCAGCCCTTCCGGATCCTCGGCCCAGGATGGGTCACGCATGCACAGCTCGCGGTAGCCGCGGTGCCCGTGACGAGTCAAGAACTCCTCCAACGCCATACCGCTGGCGCTGCGCGTGGCCCGTAGCTCGTTGACCGCGACATCCGGCTCCCCCGCCAAGAACTGCTCGGTGGCCGCGCCGTCGGCAGCGATGGCGGTAACCACCGAGTCGAGCTCCTCGAGCATAAGCGCGCTCTCGACATCGGAGGCGCCGGCCATGAGCCGGGTTGCTTCGGCTCGACCCTCGTCCTCGCGACGTCCTTCCTTGACTGCCCGTCCCATCAGGACACTTTCCAGAATGTTGGCCGCAACCGCCGCGCGCGATGATGACCGCACATGTGTCAGCGTGATATCGCAGTACTGCTGTACACCAGAGTTCAACTGGCGCAACATGAGTCGCGGGTCGTCGCTGGTCGGTATGTGAAACTCGGCAATCTGCTCCTGCAGGCGCCGAATCGCGGGGCCGGCGGACAACGCGTACGTGGTGAGCCGAACCGTGTTGATCAGCTTGCTTACAAACGGTTTTGGTGGCTTTGGCTCCAATTCGTCGACCACCCGACCGCAGATCGAGGTAGAGAACTGCTCCAACGAATTGCCCAGGAGTCCAGAGCTCAGACCTGTCCCCTCGGTCAGGTTCAGGAACATGTGGCCCTGAAAGTATCCGACCTGTAGCCACGGCTTCTCGTAGCTTTGTTGTGCCCGCGCCACCACCTGCGTCATCTGCATCGCGTAGTCGATGGCAAAGCCGGAGACCGATGCGGTCAACGGGCAGAATGCCCCCGGCATCATCTCACCGATGTTGCAGCGGGTGTACACGTGGTCTGCACCCGCCAGAGGCGAATCCATCTCGCTGAGATCACCGGGCAGGGTGGTGATCGGTCGAGCCTGCAGCCACCACAGTTTGCCGGATTGGTCGATCGCCCACTCCAGATCCATTGGCCTGTCCCAATGTTGTGCTGCGCGCAGGGCGCCGGACCTGATCTCGGCGATCTCGTCCGACGACAAGACCGGCACCTCGCCGACATCGCGAACGGCGGGGTTGCCGCGGGAATCCAGGACGATGTGGTCCGAGGACGCCGTACCATCGACCAGCGCTTCGCCGAGCCCGGCGATGGCGTCGATCACCGTGAGGTCGCGCCGGCCGGTTGCCGGATCGGCGGTGAAGACAACACCGGCGGCGCGCGCGTCCACCATCTGTTGAACCACCAGATGCATTGTGGCCGTTGGTTGCCCGCTGTAGGCCGTGGCCCGTCGCGAATGCACCGAGGCAGCGCATGACTGCACGGCCGCGGCGAAGTCATCGACGGAGTCCACGCCCAGCACGGTGTCGTATTGCCCGGCGAATGACTGGTCGTCACCGTCTTCCCCGACTGCCGAGGACCTGACGGCCACCGGGGTCGCGCCGACTGCGGCCATTCGGGAGAACCATTCCCCCACATCATCGATGGTGACCCGCTCGGCAGCATCAGCGATGACGAATCCCACCGGCACCGGAAGTCCGAGGCGGCGCAACTGCGCGAGTCCGGCCGCTTTGCCGCCGTAACGGTCGTCAGTGACCTGGTCGAATTCGATTGCTGTCAGCGACATGATGATCCTCCCAACGCGTCGACGATTTCGGCGAGCGCATCGACCTCGATGGGGCCCGGTTGATACAGGCAGATCCGGTCCGACACACCGTCTACGCGGTCACGGATGTGCGTGGCCACCTCGGCCGGGGTACCACAGGCGGCGATGGTGTGCAGTATGTCGTCGTCGATCAACGAGGCCATCTCCCGCCAGCGGCCCTGCTTGGACATCGCATTGAGTTCCGGCTGCAAATCGCCCCAGCCGTGGGCGTCCAGCACCGGCCGGTATGCCGGGGTGGAGCCGTAGAACGCCAGCAGCATCCGAGTCGAGGCATGGTCGTCGTCTCGTCCGGTACCTACCGACACGATGATCTCAGGCACCACTTCGAAATCGTCCTCGCTGCGGCCGGCAGCAGACAGCCCGTCGCGAACGGCCGGCAGCGTCGTCTCGTGAAGGAACCGCTTCGATCCGAAAGGCATCACCAACAGACCGTCGGCCACTTCTGCGGTGGCTTTGGTCATCCGAGGCCCGAGCGCTCCGAGATAGATCGGCGGCGGACCGAATGGGTTCGGCCCCGGTACGAAGGTCGGCGTCATCAAGGTATGCCGGTAGTACTCACCGCGAAAGTCCAGCCGCTGCCCCTCATTCCAGGTCGCAAAGATCGCTCGCAATGCCCCCACCATTTCCTTCATCCGCGCGACTGGACGATCGAACTGCGTCCCGTAGCGATTCTCGATCTGCGCACGCACCTGCGTGCCCAGACCCAGGATGAAGCGCCCCTCGCTCAGCAGTTGCAGGTCGTTGGCCTGATGGGCAAGTTGAATCGGATTGCGGGGGAACGCGATCGCGACGTTCGACATCACGTCTAGACCCTTGACCGACGATGCCAGCACCAGAGGCGTGAACACGTCGAACGGTCCTTCGAAGGTGAACACGCCCGATGCACCGGCTTCCTTGAGCACTTGTGCGCGTTCCGCCGCATCAGTGGGTCCGAACAGCGCTGTCACGATTTTCACTAAAAGTCGCGCCTAGTCCGCTACGTCTGTCCAGTCGGAGAAGCCCGACGGGTGATGCGGGCCGATCACGCCGTGCTCGAACAAACCCGCACCCTCGCGGATCGTCCCGTCGGCTTCAGTGCACACAGCTTTGCCGACGTGGTCGATGAGACTGAACGGCGCTCGGGCCATCACCTCCGGGTCCGTCAGGTCGAAGCTGACGCGTTCGGCGAACGGACCGCCCTTCCAGCTGCCGTGTGCCCACGAAGAGTCGCCACCGTACCCCGACCCGAAAGCGATAGGCGCGAACAGCTTCGATTCGACATCGAGTTGGATTCGGTCCCCTGCGCGGTTCATGAACTCGACATGGGCGCCCTGCGGAATCCTGGTTCCGGTCTTGTAGTCGATGGTCGCGCGCACTCCGTCGAGTTGTTCGACGCGACCGTCTCGCCAGCGGCGTGTGCAGTCGTAGAGGCTACGGTGGCCATCGGAATCCTCTTGCAGGATCAAGAACAGTTGGTAGTCGTCGAAGACCAAGGGCA
Source organism: Williamsia faeni (assembly GCA_003202005.1). GTDB lineage: Bacteria > Actinomycetota > Actinomycetes > Mycobacteriales > Mycobacteriaceae > Williamsia > Williamsia faeni. The sequence continues at coordinate 614,773 of QJJF01000002.1, forward strand.
GGTAGAGCCACCACATTCCGCGAAACGAAGCGTCTGGCCGACCGGCCGGCTCGGCCTCACCGACAGGTCGTATCCCCCACGATCGGTCGCGGCTCGCCACGCTGGTGTCATGACTGACCTCCAGCCGTTCGCCGTCGACATCAATCCATCCCTCCCACGAGCCGACCTGGGCGAAGCGGCACGCCTGCAACGTCACTCGCCGCTCGGTGAGCATCTCGTGCGGCTTCTCCAGAGCCGCAGGAAACAGCCCGCGCCAAGTGAGGTCTGCGGAAATTCCCTCGGTCTGCGCCAGTGTCAGGTGCATCTCCTGCAGTGGTTCGATGACTTCGAGACGGTAGCCGTTGACGTTCTGATGAAGGCGGTCGTCGTCGATCGCGTCGCTCAGGTGTAGCGCGGTCTGCATGTCTCCGCGACGGACGACGAAGTAGGCGTCTTTGATGCCGAGGCGCGGGTAGTACCCGATTCCGGTGAGCGCCATGAAGCGGCCGTCCCGGTCGAGCACGTTGAAGTACGACCGGTCGTAGAAGTTTCGATCGGACGTGGCCGGCCAGGTCAACGGCACAGGCGCCTGATGAATCGGATACTCGTCGAGCGGGCTCAAGTTCACAAGCACTCCCTCAAATACGATGCAAACTATATTGGAACTAGGATGAAGTCATGACAGCAGAAAGGCCGAAGGATGGCAAGAGGTCTGTGCAGGCGGCGCCGGGGCGGCCGCGCGACGGCAGGATTGATGCTGCGATCATTGCCGCCACCCGAGAATTGATTCTCGAGACGGGCTATTCCGCGTTGTCGTTGTCGGCCATCGCCGCGCGCGCCGAGACCACCACGGCTGCCATCTACCGGCGGTGGTCGGGCAAGGCGCAACTTGTCCACGAGGCAGTGTTATTCGGCGAATCGATTCCCACACCGGACCATTCGGGCGACATCCGCAACGAGATCAGGGCTCTGGTCGAGACAATCCGGGTGATGTTCGACAGACCCGAGGTGCGATTGGCATTGCCGGGTCTGATCGCCGACACCGTTGCCGACCCCGAACTGCACAACATGATGATCGCCCGATTGGCCGGGAATCTGACCGCTTTCGAATCTCGTTTCGGTCAGGAGCGCCGCGACGATGACCAATTGCCCATGCTCGTCGAGGTGGTCGCGGGCACCGCAATTTTCCGCATCCTCATTCGCCAGGACGCCGCCCTCGACGACACCTGGGTGAACGAGATGACCGAGATGATCACTGGCCGCCGGCCCTCCGAGAACTCGCTTGACGGCGCCTGAGCTCGACCAACTCTTCGGACGCTCAGCTCAGAGGACCCGACTCGCCAAGCAACGGTCGCCGATGACGCGCACGACTGACACGTCGCTGCTGCAGTCAGCGTGATGCTCGCTGGAATCAGTGAATCAATCCCGCGTCCTTGCTGCCGTACGCTGCGCGGAGTTTGTGTTTGACGACCTTGCCACCGGGATTGCGTGGTAGTTCGTCGACGACAACGAGGTCCTTGGGGTGTTTGAAGCGCGCCAAGTTCTCGTTGAGGTGAGGTCCGAGTTCGTCGAGGGTGAGCGAGTCAGCACTGTCGGCCAGGACCACGACTGCCACTGGCACTTCACCCCACTTCGGGTGTGCCCGACCAATGATCGCGGCTTCGGCGATGGCGGGATGGCTATAGAGCACGTTCTCGACTTCGGCGCAGTAGATGTTTTCGCCACCGGAAATGATCATGTCTTTGGCGCGATCGACGACATAGAGGAAACCCTCGTCGTCTTGCCGGACCAGATCACCGGAGTGGAACCACCCACCCCGGAACGCCTCTGCGGTAGCCTGCGGATTCTGCCAGTAGCCCTTCATCAAATTGGGCCCGCGATAGACAATCTCGCCCACTTCGCCGGGTTTGACGTCATCCATCAGCGGATCGACGATGCGAGCTGTCACCGCCGGCACCACTTTACCAATCGAGCCGATCTTCCGGATGGCGTCTTGACCTTCGAGAAGGGTTGTCACCGGCGACATCTCGGTCTGTCCGAACGCAGTCATGTTGAGTGCGTCCGGGAACAACTCATTCATGGCACGGAGCACGGTATCGGGGGCTGGGGCCGCTCCCCAACTGATCGTCCGCAGCTTGAGATCACGGGGTTTGGCTCGCTGCGCCGCGCAGACTGCCTGCCACTGGGCCGGCACCATGAAGACCGATGTAACGCCTTCACGCTCCAAGGTGTCGAGCATGGCGTCAGGATCAAATGCGCCGAGCGGATGGATGACCGCCTGGATGCCGCGATAGAAGACCGGCGCGAAAGCGGCAATGCCGGCGATGTGAAAGATCGGGGGCACCACTGAGGCTATGTCGCCCGGTTGGCCATCGGACGCATTGATCGTGGTCATTGCCTGGGATTGCAAATTGAGGTGGGTCAACATGGCGCCCTTGGGTTTTCCAGTGGTTCCCGAGGTGTACATGATGAGTGCGACGGTGTCTTCGGGGATGTCGACCTCAGCCAGATCCGCAGGATCCTCCGCGAGGAGCGCTTCGTAGTCGAGGTCATCGCCACTGTCGCCGGCGTCAACGACGATGGTGGTGTCGATGGCTCCGGTGGACGCCCGCACCGCGTCTGCCAACGGCGCCAATAGTTTCTCGGTGAGAATGATTTTGGCGCCACTGTCCTCGACCAGGTAGCCGACCTCCGCCGGGCTCATGCGAATGTTGACCGGTACCGGTATCGCACCAATCAGATTCGCCCCGAGCACCGCCTCGACGTACTCGGTGCGATTGAGTAATGCGATCAGGATGCGATCGCCGAATTGGACGCCACGGCGTTGCAAAGCCGCGGCGAACCGGTGCGAACGGTCGTCGAGTTCACGCCAGGTGGTTGCGGCATCGAGGTACTTCACAGCAATCTGGTCCGGTGCCATCAGGGCATGTCGTCGTACCTGGTTGTTCCAGGTATTGCGACCGGAACGCATCGGTTCACCGTGAAGGTTGCTGGTCGACTCTGCAGCGACTGTCATTGGCGCATCCCCTGGTTCGTCGGGCGGGGCGTGCGATCCCCCGGCCCACTACTGTGCTTTACATCACTGTAGAGGTCGAGACGATTGAGCGCCGACGATTCTGGCTGGAACGTCAATTACGTTCTGTGTCTCCGTTTCTCGCTATGCGGCACATTTCAGGTCGGAACCTGCTACGGACGAGGGACGAGATCCGACGTGGCCAACAAGCTCAATGGTTGGCGGTAGTACCCCGAGTCCGATGCGATCAGTCCCGGCTCGTCACCGGTTCGACCACGCGTAGGAATTCGAGGAGTTCGTAGTCTCGACTGCCGGGTGTGGCGGAATACAGGACCAGCTTCAGATCCGAACCCGGAATCATCAGGACGTCGCAGTCCAGAGTGATATCGCCGACCGTCGGGTGACTGATGGTCTTGCGATCAGCGGCATGAACACCGACCGCGGCGCGCTGCCACAGTTCGGCGAATCGTGGGTGATGCGCGTTCATCTCATCGATCAGGCCACGCACCCGCGGGTCCGACGGGTATCTGGCCGCGGCCTCGCACAGATCGGACACCAACGCCGACTCCAAGTGGTGCGCATCCCTCTCCGACCGGACGTATTGCCCTATGTCACAAGTGAATACGACGCGGACAAGGTTGCGATCGGACGCCGATACCGCGGTCGGATCGCCGAGCAAGGCCGCCCACGAGTTCGTCCACCGGATGAGCTGCCAATCGGCGGCATACACCGCAAGAGGTTGATCACCCAGCCGGCTCAGGATCCGCGCCACCCCAGGTGAGATGTGATCGTCGATGAGGCGATCCCCCGGCGGCAGCAACCCGGCGGCCCGGAACAGGTGATCACGCTCAGCCCGGCTCAACTGCAATGCCCTCGCCAACGAGCCGATCACCGCATCGGTCGGTCGGGTGGCCCGTCCCTGTTCGAGCCGGATCAGGTAGTCAACCGACACTCCGGCGAGTTGCGCGAGTTCCTCACGGCGCACACCCGGAACGCGACGTCGCGTACTCACAGTGATGCCGGCGTCGGCCGGATCGAGTCGATCACGCCACCGGCGGATCAGCTCCCCCGCGTCCACTCGTGTTGTTGTCACCGGTCCATTGTGCGACAACGGGCCGCATCAAGCCTGGTACTGCCAGTCCCCATGTTCGCGGTGATCTGGCCGACCCGATCTCATCGGATGACACTTCAACAGACAAGACGCAACCGCGGAAAGCGAGTTCCTTTGATGCCCATCCGGACTTTTGTGATGACCGGCGCCACCCGCGGGATCGGCCGACTGGCCGCCGCGAACGTCGTGTCCCGGCGTCCCGATATCCATCTGGTTCTACTTGCCCGCGGCGGGGCCGACGACGTTGCCGCCGAACTACGAAGCCGTGGTGGCACTGTCACCGTCATCACCACCGACCTCTCGTCGCCCGCCGAGGTGTATGCATCCGCCGACCGCGTGACGACCCTGCTCGGCTCCGGCGACCTGCCACCGCTGGCCGGAATCATCGCGAACGCCGGGATCCAGTTCACCAGCGCACTCACGACGACGGCCGACGGCTACGAGGAGACGTTTGCGGTGAATGTCCTGGCCAACCACGTCCTGATCCGAAGCCTCACCGAAAGTCTCCAGGACGGCGCACGCATCATTGTGACCTCGAGCGACACCCACTTCGGGGATTTGCGACACAACCTCGGATTGGTTCCGGCGCCGGCATGGAGACATCCCGCCACACTGGCGGCACCCGGTGCATTCCCAGATCCAGGGTCAGCTGTGGCCGGCCGAACCGCTTATTCCACAAGCAAATTGGCGGTCATCTACCTGGTCCACGCTTTCGCGCGCCAGTTGCCGGACAGTGTGCAGATCATGTCGTACAACCCAGGATTCGTTCCGGGTACCGGCCTGGCGCGCGACGCGAGCCGGTTCGAGCAATTTGTCGTCAGCCGAGTGATGGCGGCGTTGACCCTGACACCGATCGCCGCCACCAAGAGCGCTGCGGCGCGTCTTCTCGCCGACGTCGCTCTCGGAAGCGTGGTCGCCACTTCAGGTGAATACATCGACCGTGGTCGAGTGGTCCGGTCGTCGAACGAATCGTTTGACCGGGCGCGCGAAAACGAACTGTGGGACTACGCCGAACAGCTCATGACCGACCTCAGATGCTGATCCCGCCTACTTCGGCGGCTGTACCGGGGCGACGTCCCCAACCTCATCGCTTGCGTAGTGCGCTCCATGCACCGGTCGACCAGAGCGCCCATGCGATCAGCACAGGCTGGAAGATCAGCCGGGTTGCTCGCGCTTGATCGGTGTCGAGACCAAAGGCATCACGGTGGTGGACGTACTGAGCGATGTTGCCCGGGAAGACGGCGACGAAGAACGCAGCCAGGACGATTCCGACCGCCGCTCGCCGACTCTTCAGCGCGATGGTTGCCGTCCCGAGCAAGATTTCCACGACACCGGAGGCCACCACTGTGACGTCCGGGCTCAATGGAACGAAATCCGGAACCTGCGTCTGAAAGTCTTGACGTGCGAACGTCAAATGACTGACACCGGCAAATACCAACATCGATCCGAGCGCGACGCGGGCGATGGCGCGGGGCTTGGATTCACCCGCAGGTGACCTCTCGGTCAGCCGAGTCACGGCATTTCCTTTGTCGGTCATTCATCTCATTTCGCGAGTCATGAAAGGACCTTGCTCCGAGCCCTCAGCATAGGCGGCCACTCGCGTGCCGCTCGATGCCTGATCAGCCGCGAGACTTGGTTCCGTCGGTTTGGTCGAAGAATCGCCAGTCGCCATCCACGTTGACCTCCATGCGGAAACCCAGCTGCCCGGACGGGACCTCACGATTTTTGAACCATTCGTAGGCGTCTTCGGCATTGTTGAACTCGACTTCGTCGATTACTTCCTCGTCAGGGTTGAGCACCCGATATTCCGCCATGTCTCCTCTTTCGCATCCATGTTCTCCGTGGCCATTGCCAGGTTGTTTCTCGGATACCCTCTGCTCGCCGGGCTACACATCAGCAGTGGTCAGGTCTCGGTCGTGTCGACGGGACTCCGACGCCGACGGACGATTCCGGTGACCACCACGAGGACCGAACCGACGGCCAGGACGATCGCCGAGGCGTACGGAAGTGCGCTGTCGATGAGTCCCACGATGAGGACCACGGGAATCGCCAAAGCCGGCCACGGAATGGTCGTCTTCCAGTTTCCGGAGCTCCAGCCGAGAACGGCGCATACGCCGGTGACGAACAGCGCCAAACCGCCGCAGAGGATCCAGCGTCCGGCGGCAGAAAGTTCACCCACTGGATGAAGGACGTACTGCTCGATGCCCACGCCGAGTAGCGCGGCGCCCAATACCAGTGGCAAGTGCCCGTAGATGTAGCCGTCGGCGCGCCCACTACCGACCGCGCTGTCGTCGTCCTGTATCTCCGTCTTGGCTTCGGCACCACCGATGTCGAAGTACATCCACCACACCGATGCGGCGATGGTGAATCCCACTGCGGCCACCAACGTTGACGACCAATCCCAATGGGTGTCCTGCATGCCGAGCACGATGGCCGAGATGGACTCGCCGAGAACCAGGATCACGAAGAGGCCGAAACGTTCCGGTAGGTGCTCGAGGTGCAAAGGCAAGTCGGGTCCCCAGTGGGTGGCCGCGAACGGCGCCATCGCCTCTATCGCGATTCCGATCCCCCACAGGATGTAGGTGATCGGTGAGGGCGTGAGCAGTGCGATCGTCCAGATCGCAATGCTGATGACCGTCGCTGCGAAATACAGATTGATCGTGACTCGCGCGTCGATGATGTGCCGCCACGCGCGTAGGTACAGTCCGGCCAGGATCACTCTGGTGGCGATGTAACCCACACCGAACGCCACGGTTCCGTCACCGCCGATTGCGGTGGATGCACTGGCGGCCATCACCGCGACTGCGAAAGTGGCCGCCAATTTGAGCACGCGATACAGGATGTCGTTGGTGTCGAAGCGGTTTGCGTACAGCGTGGTGGTCACCCATGACCACCACGTGACCACGAATAGTCCGGTGAAGACAGCGACACCGTGCCAACCGAGGTCCTTGTTCAGGGCGAGCGCAAGCTGATGGATGACCAAGACGTACGCGAGGTCGAAAAAGAGCTCGAGCCGCGTGGCTCCGCGATCGTCTTGCGTCCGCAACCGCGGCGGCTCGAGGAGCGGGGCGCGGTTGCCGGCTCCGGCGGTATCGCCGGTGTCGTCAGGATGATCGCCCAAATGCCCTGCCGCGCGATCACCCATCTCGTCAGTTGTCCTCACCGTCGGCCCTGATGGGCGTGCGCTGAGCCAGGGCGACGCAGTCGCATGTCAGGTCAGTACCCAGAACCGGACTGTCACAAACGAGAATTTCGCCTGAGGTGTTCAGGCGTCGCACTCAGCGATCTGCGGTCATATCCCCCGTCTCGGGCGTGCCCTCGGCTAGCCCGTAACGCAGATAGACGGTGCCGTTCGGAACGGCTATCGGCGGTTCGACGAGCGTGAGGTTGGTGGGCACTGCACCATCGTCGAAGACCTTCTTTCCGACACCGAGCACGATGGGGTGCACCCAGAGGTCGAGACGGTCGAAGAGTTTTTCGCGTAGGAGGGTCTGCACGAAGTTCAGGCTCCCGACCACCTTCACGTTCTCGTGCCGGTCACGGATTTCGCGCACCGCAGCGGAAAGATCCGGACCGAGTTGCGTGGACCCGGCCCACGGGAGGTCGGGATTTCCGCGGGAGGCAACGTATTTCGGGACCTTGTTGAAGAGCGTGGCGATCCCGTTGTCCTGGCCACCCTCCTGGTGCGGCCAGTAGGCGGCAAAAATGTCATAGGTTCGCCGGCCGAGCAGGAGGGCATCCGTGCCCTCGTATGCAGCAAGTATTTGCGCACCGGTGGTCTCGTCTATCAGCGGTGCCTGCCAGCCGCCGAACGAGAAACCCTCTGGATCTTCGTCAGGGCCGCCCGGCGCCTGTCCGACGAGGTCGAGGGTTGCGAACATCTCGATGTGGATGAGTCCCATGGTCAGCTCCCGATGCGTAGGTTGTCTCGGTCAAGAGGTAGACCCGGGGACGCGGGCGAAATCATCGATGTTTCCACTTCCGATGCACAGCCGTCGTGGTCGCGCGCTCGAAGCCGTTCACGCTAGCGTGACAACATGCCCGTTCCCGAAACCCTCGCCGGTCGCTATCAGTTGCGCGGACTGTTGGGTCACGGCGGAATGGGCGATGTCTATGACGGTTGGGATGCCCGGCTCGGACGTCCGATAGCGGTAAAGGTGCTGCGGCCCGACCTCGCAGCCTCAGCTGATATCAGGCTGCGCTTCGAAAGCGAAGCCCGTACCGCAGCGACCGTCAACCATCCGAATGTGGTGGCCGTGTATGACACCGGCGAGGATGCCGACATTCCGTTCATCGTGATGGAACGCCTACCTGGACGGACCCTGGCCGATGAGATAGCCGAAGGACCGCTACCGCCGGGCCGGGTCCGGGCAGTGATGGCCGATGTACTGGCAGCGCTTGCCGCCGCACATGCCGCCGGGGTCCTCCATCGCGACATCAAGCCTGGGAACGTGCTTTTCACGACGGCCGGGACCGTGAAGGTCACCGACTTCGGAATCGCCAAAACCGCCGAATCCAATCAGACCGCAACCGGCGAGGTTCTCGGAACGGTCGCCTACCTGAGCCCTGACCGGATAAACGGAAAACCAGCTGTGGTCACTGACGATCTCTACGCGGTGGGCATTGTGGGGTACGAAGCGATCGCCGGCCATCGCCCGTTCGGCGGCGACAACATCCTGTCGGTGGCCCGAGCCATCTTGAACCAAGAGGCGCCGCGGCTCGGAACTCTGCAGACCACTGCCGATCCCGGTCTCATCGAGGTCGTCGAGCGGGCCATGTCGCCTGATCCCAGGGCCCGATTCCCGGATGCCGACGTGATGCGGCGTGCTCTCATCGACCCTGCGACATTGCCGCCCGTGGCGATGCCCACAGCGGCCCCGGCCGCGCCCGTTGCGACACGTGCCTTCACCTCGCCGGTAGCCGTAACCGTCGGCCCCCAGCCTTCACCTCGGAAACGGCGGCGTCCACTCCTGATTCTCGCGATAATCGCCGCTATGATTGTCGCGGTCGCCGCGGGTGTTCTTGGAGTGGCACTGAATTCGGACGACACGGATGCTCCGGTCACGACGCCGAGCGACACGCGCGCCTCGACGTCTTCGCCGATAACCCCGGCTGAACAGACCTCACCGACCACCACCACCGAGGCTGCTCCCCCACCAGTTGCTCCCCTACCAACCGCCACATCGGGCAACGGCAACTCGAACAAAGACAAGGAGAAAGAGAAGAAGCCGGACAAAGGGAACGGCAACAACGGTGACAATTGATTCTTGATGCCGCTGCGGATGCGAGCAGATCGGGCACATGATCATATCGTTGGTTTGACCAACGTTATGCTATCGTCGAACTGTAACCGTTGGTTCGACCAACGTTTGTTGGTCGCTCAGATCTCTGGAGTATGGCGATGATCAAGCCTTTCCGCATCAATGTCCCCGAGGCCGACCTCGACGACCTCAACGATCGACTCGTCCGCACCAGATGGCCGAACGAGGTCACCGACGCCGGGACCGACTACGGTTTTCCGCTGGCCCGGCTCAAAGAACTCGCCGAATATTGGCTGACCACCTACAAATGGCGCGACCATGAAGCCAAACTCAACGAGCTGCCGCACTTCACAACCGAGATCGACGGCCAGAACATCCATTTCGTACATGTCCGATCCGAACGACCGGATGCACTCGCCCTGATACTGACCCACGGATGGCCTGGTTCGTTCCTGGAATTTCTCGACGTTATCGAGCCGCTCTCACGAGACTTCCATCTGGTGATCCCATCCATCCCCGGCTATGGGTTCTCCGGCCCAACCCACGAACGCGGCTGGGGCATCGTCCGGATCGCGCATGCCTGGGCCGAGCTGATGCGACGTCTCGGGTACGAGCACTATGGCGCGCAGGGCGGCGACTTCGGCTCGGGTATCTCGATCGCGCTCGGTACAGCGGCTCCCGATCAGCTTGTCGGCGTACATGTCAATTATCTGCCGACCCCGCCAGATCCCGAGGCGGACTTCGATTTATCCGCATCCGACAGAGCCAGACTGGAGAAGATCAAGAGCCTGATGGCGAATCGACCGCCCTTCCAGGCTCTGCAGGCCCTTACTCCGCAGACCATCGGATACGCGCTCACCGATTCTCCGGTGGGCCAGCTCGCCTGGATCGCCGAGCGATTCGCCCAGTGGACAGACCCCAGCTCGTCCATCAGTGACGAAAGATTGCTCACCGACATTTCGCTGTACTGGCTCACCGCCACCGCCGCATCAGCGGCGCGACTGCACCACGACGCTGTGCGGAACGTGGGTCCGTGCCCGGTGCCGGTTGGCGTAGCAGTCTTCGCGCACGACATAACGCAGTCGGTGCGACCACTCGCCGAGCGGCTGTACGACATCAATCACTGGTCGGAGTTCGAGCGCGGCGGTCATTTCGCTGCAATGGAGGTGCCCGAACTGTTCGTCGACGACGTCCGCAGCTTCTTCGAGAAGCAGACCTCGGCGAAGTAACAGAATTTGAGTAGCGCACTACTCGTGTGTGGAAGCACATACAGATCGATAATTGATGCATGACCCAATAGTCACCGCATCCCTTCGATCAGGAGACCTCGGCAATGTATGACAACGGTCTGACAAGCTTTGCGCTACACAGTGAAGACGCAACGGAGGGGCCCACACTCGAGGCCCTGAACGACGAGGTCGTCAAGATCGGCGAGGCAGCTCCGGTCAACTCGGAGGACCTGGATCCCGAAACTGCCGCCCGACGTTATCTCGATCAAATGATCGTGAGTCCCGAGGTCCCCACGATCACCGCGGATGGGGCCGGTGCCGGCACCGAGTACCGCACAATCGGTACCGAAACAATGCCGCTGACGGAATCAACGGTCGTCAAGTTCGCTCAATACCGCCAGCACATACCGATTTACGGATCGTTGGTGACGATCGAGCTCGACGAGACGAACAGCATGCTGGCGATGAACTCCGCGCTCGGAAACCCGGACGGAGTTGATGCGGTGGCCACGGTATCGCCCGCCGGCGCCCAGGAGGTGATCGCCGATGACGCAGGTCAGGATGCTCTGCCACTCGCAGAACCGCCCCGCCTGTACTTCTATTACGACAACAGCGACAGCGGGGCCACGTGGCGGTTGGCATACATTGCCAAAGACGTTGAACAACACCGCAGCCCAAAGCAGGACAACCAGGGCGACACTTTGCCCCAATTGTTCGACTATGTCGTCGACGCGCATTCTGGCGCCCTGATTGCCAAACTACCTCGTACGCAATCGGTTTCCTGGACGCTCGACGAACAGGAGTCAACCGACGGGTTGGGGCACAACCGGCAGATCCGGGCTGAGCGGGACCAGAACGGCAACAAAAGGCTGGTGGACCCCATTCGGCGGGTGAAGACCTACGACTTCAAATTCGGCAGGATCGAAACGCAACTCGGTTCCCTGCCCGGCTCCGAGCCGATCACCAACCCACCCGAACCATGGGATCCCGCAGCCGTCAGCGCCCACGCCAACGCTCAGGAGGTCGCCGATTACCTGATCAACACCTTGCGCCGTGACGGTCTCGACAACCGGGGTGCCCCCTTCGTCTCGTCGATCAACTGCACCTCGGTTCGCGAGCCCGACAGCGATCAATGGCACAACGCCGCCTGGTTCCGCAACCAGATGGTCTACGGACAGCGACGCGTGAACGGACAACTCTGCTCCTATGCTGTGGCCAAAGATGTTGTCGCCCACGAAATTACCCACGGTCTGACCTCCAATACCGCACGACTTGAATATCAAGGTGAGTCGGGTGCACTCAACGAGTCGTACTCCGACATATTCGGAATCATCATCGCCAATTCACATGAGCCCAACGTCGACAACTGGGACTGGGAGATGGGCGAAGAACTGAACGAAACCGGGATACCGCTGCGCGACCTGAGCGATCCGACGCTTCGCGGGCAACCCGCCCACATGGATGACTTTGTCGTCACCGCCGCCGACAACGGCGGGGTCCACAAGAACAGCGGTATCCACAACAAGGCGGCATTCAACCTGATCACCGCCCGGGACGGCGGGGCCCACGTGTTCACACCGGCCGAGTCCGGCGCACTCTTCTACCTGGCGCTCATCAACAACTTGTCGCGGACATCGGGTTTCAGCGACAGCCGCCGTGCGGTGGAATTGGCCGGCAAGTCTCTGTTCCGTCGCGAGGAACAGGAACCGCGGGACACGAAGATCTCTGCGATCGGTGGGGCATTCGACGCCGTTGGGATCATCCGCTGAACAGCGATCGCTCCCCGCTTACATCGTATTCGGCGACCGACGCCGAAAGTATTGCGGCGCTTTGGTCGTCGCTCGGCCCGCTGCTCCGGAAATCTTCGACCGACGCCTGAGATTCCCATCGTTCGAATATGTTGATGCGCCCGGTGTCGGCCAGGTCTGCCGAGATGGCGAAGTCGAGACATCCTGCTGCGCTCCGGGCCTGCGCAACAACATCCACGCATCCAGCCAGGTAGGCGTCACGTTGACCGGATTCGACGGTGATGTGGCCGGCGACGATAACCATGGTGGACTCCTGTGTAGGTCTTGTGTCGTGGCCGAACTCGGCTAACCGTGCATCAACCGAGCGAGCCAGGGCGTCGAGTCGACTGTAGAGGTCAGCACCGTTCCGCTGTGGTCTGTCGGGTAGACATTCAACGTCACCGGTTGTCCGTTGGCGGCAAGTGCGGCAGCCAACGTCAGCGACAACGGCGCCGGAACATCCCGGTCGAGCAGACCTTGCCCGAGAAAGATCGGCCGGTCATAACCGCGGTCCGGAATTGCCATGTAGTCACTCAAGGCGTCGGGCAAGCCCGGCACCCCGGCCAGCGGCTTGCTGAAGAGTGTCCGCAAATCCAAGCCCTCGGTGATTTCGGCCATCTCCGGGATACAAAGAATTCTGGCCTGGTCGATGAGTTGCTCGGCGCGCGGAGTCAACGCAGAGCGAGTGGCGATGTCGGGACGGGCGTCGAGGAACCCGGCAAGTATGTACAGCACGTAGCTGTTGAGTCCGGCGGGCAACGTAACCGGTGGAACGTCGGGCCCGAGGAGGTCAATCGGATAGTTGATGTACGCGGGTGTGCCAGTGGCAACAACCCCGCGGTAATCGAGTCCCGATCCTGCAGACAGCGCGGTCGCAACATGCGCGGCACTGAGCGCCGCTCCGGCACCCTGCGATTGGCCGACGATGGCCCACCGCTGTGCCAACGGCAGGCCAAGAGCGTGTGCTGCGATCACCGAGTCCACGATGTTGCGGGCAGCCGCCTCTCGGCCGAGGTATTGCATGAGGCCGGGTGTCCCGAGCCCCGCGTAGTCGGAGGCGACGATGGCGTAGCCCTGCCGCAGCCAATGTTGGAGGTAGGCAGCGTCGCGTTCGGAGCGTGGCAGTGCTGACGGTGTGCAATCGTCACCGAGTCCGGTGGTGCCGTGAGCCCAGGCGATGACGGGCCAGCCATCCTCGGGTGCGGTGCCGGTGGGAAGAAAGACGGCAGCGCTACTGGTCGTGACCGGGCCATCAGCGGAACGGCTTGTGGCATAAAGGAATCGGCGGGCGTCGGTCACCTCGGGTAGCGAAAGCGTGGGGTCGAGTTGCGCCTGCGCAATCAGCGCACCGCGTTCGGACCCGATTGGGGCCGACGTCTGGCGGGCATCAATGCCAGACCACCGTGGCGTAGCAAACCCGGGCGCATCGTCAGCCGATGCGGGTGGCGCGATACCTGCGATGAACAAGATCCCTGCGAGAGTCACCAGCGCGGCTACCGTACGCCTTCTCATACTTGTTCATGCTAGCCGCGGCACAGCTGGGTTGATCTAGGAACCGGAGTCGTCGAGCACACCGACAGACACGCCGTACGGCAGGAACCGGACCTTCCGCTGAGGGTCCAGATTGTCCTTGTGTGCCCTCAGCGCATCCAGTTCCGATGAGTACACCTGGTCGATGCGTGCGGAGCCATCCTCGTCGACCGTGTAGATCGCCCACACACCGTCACCGGTGTCGCCCGCCGTTTCGCGCGTAGGTGCGGAAGGTTTGGCCCTGGCGCCGGAATTACCGAACCCGGACTCGCTCAAGAACGACATGAATTGCTGTTCAGCGCCCGATTTCGACACACCTTTGGCAACTTGGCCGAACAGGTCGCGGAGCCCGTCACCGGCTTCGCGCGCGATGCGGTCGATATCTTCGGGATCGAAGCCGAATGGCCCGTTGGCACTCATAGATCTCACTCCTCATGGACGTTGTACTCCAGTGTGCACGCACTGCCGTTACATCGGGGTGCATAACTATGCTCCGAGGCGGACGAGAGACCACCTGAACCGGAGCTGACTCGTGAACTTCGCGAATTACGACTCCCTGGGTTGCGACGAAATGCGTACCGCCGCCACGACCGCCCCGGGTGGGTGCCACCCCCGAGCCTCCGGAGACTTCAGCTACTCGGCGGTGTACCCGTCGATGGCAGCTTTCCGCACGCGGCACGTAAACCAGATGAGTAAAAATGGGGTGAAGAACTGCGATTGGGGCACATCTGCTCTGGCGCCCGTTCCATTCGGCGGGCAGGGTGGACAGCAACCGTCTACCGACCAGGGAGCAGAATGCGAATACTCGTCGCCACTGCCAGCAAGCACGGGGCAACCCGCGAGATCGGTACGCAGTTGGGCTCGGATCTCTCGACCGGGCTGAAAGAGCGCGGCGTCGACGCAGAGGTCACGGTGCTCGACACAAATGATGTCGACACGGTGATGGACTACGACGCCGTAGTTCTGGGCAGTGCAATCTATTTCGGTCGATGGCTCAAGAGCGCCGACAAACTCGTCGACCGCGAACTGATGTACCTCGAAGATCGCCCGGTGTGGTTGTTTTCCAGCGGTCCGGTCACACCTGGCGACAAGGCCGAAAGCTCGAAGTGGGCCACCGTTCCATGGGCGGTCGAGCACCACATGTTCGGCGGTAAAATCGACCGCTCCGTTCTGAACTTCGCCGAGCGCCTCGCAATGAGGGCTCTGCACGCCGAGGATGGTGACTACCGCAACGTGGACGAGATCAGGTCGTGGGCCGACAGCATCTGCACACACCTGACCGCAAGGACTGTCCGATGACCGACGCGAACCAGCATGGTGACAAGCCGATGAAACAGATCCCGGCGGGACCCCGTCTCCAGTACGGCGAGCCGGTCAGGATTGACGACCAGACGACCGTGATCCCGGTGTCGCGCCGCACATTACGAGGTGGTTCGACGCCAGTCGGGCTGTACACCATCACCAACGGTGAAACCGTCTGGACACCGGCCATCGACTCCGGGCGAATCGCAATGATCGGGGTTGTCACGGGGCTCGTCGCCGCGACATTCGGGACAGCCGCGGTATTCAAACAGCCACCGTGGCCGCGCATGACCATCTACAAGTGATCAAATCGCGATGATTCTTGGCTCCGACCACGGATGTTCACGTTTTATTTTTACTGATTCCAGAAAACACCACACTGACGGCTGCGAACTTGCCTAACGTGGAGTCGTGGCCCCCACACCGGACAACGCGGATCGGCTACGCGGCTCAGACCTTCGGGTCACCCGGCCGCGAATAGCGGTGATGGACGCTGTCCATGGCAATCCACACGCCGACACCGAAACCATCTTCGATGTGGTACGTGCAGTTCTGCCCACAGTGTCACGCCAGGCTGTATACGACGTACTGAACGCGCTGACCACCGCGCAACTGGTTCGCCGGATACAGCCCGCCGGTCATGTCGCCCGTTACGAGAGCCGAGTGGGCGACAACCACCACCACGTGGTGTGCCGAATATGTGGTGCCATCGCCGACGCAGATTGCGCAACCGGCGAACGTCCTTGTCTCACAGCCTCCGACGACCATGGCTTCGTTCTCGATGAGGCCGAGGTCATCTACTGGGGTCGATGTCCCAACTGCACCGAACCCGCCGCAATACCCGATCGCATCCAGTGATCGCAGCCCAATTCACTACCGTCCGAAAGGAATACCGTGGCTTCTGAAAGCGAGAATCCGGTCATCGACTCCCCTACGCCCAAGGGGAAGGCACCACTGACAAACAAAGACTGGTGGCCCGAGCAGATCGACCTTTCCGTGCTGCACGCCCAATCGTCGAAGGCCAACCCACTCGGCGAAGACTTCGATTACGCAGCCGAGTTCGCGAAGCTCGACGTCGAAGCGCTCAAGGCCGACGTCATCTCGGTGATGACGACATCGCAAGACTTCTGGCCCGCCGACTACGGGCACTACGGTGGCCTGTTCATCCGTTTGAGCTGGCACGCCGCCGGCACTTACCGCATTTTCGATGGCCGGGGCGGCGGCGGTCAGGGCGCACAGCGGTTCGCGCCACTGAACAGCTGGCCCGACAATGCCAACCTCGACAAGGCGCGCCGCCTGCTCTGGCCGGTCAAACAGAAGTACGGCAACAAGATCTCGTGGGCCGACCTTCTGGTGTACGCCGGCAATGCGGCGCTCGAGTCCATGGGTTTCAAGACATTTGGCTTCGGATTCGGCCGCCCCGACATCTGGGAACCCGAAGAGATCCTCTTCGGCGAGGAAACCGAATGGAAGGGTACCGACAAGCGGTACTCCGGCGAGCGTGAGTTGGCCAAGCCGTTCGGCGCCACCACCATGGGCCTGATCTACGTGAATCCTGAAGGCCCAGAAGGTAAACCGGACCCGATTGCCGCCGCCCACGACATCCGCGAAACATTCAAGCGCATGGCGATGAACGACGAGGAAACTGCCGCGCTGATCATCGGTGGGCACAGCTTCGGCAAGACGCACGGTGCCGGAACCGCCGAGACGGTCGGCCCGGAGCCCGAGGGTGCTCCGATCGAACAGCAGGGTCTGGGCTGGAAGAGCGCCTATGGCAAGGGCAAAGCCGAAGACGCGGTCACCAGCGGCCTCGAAGTGGTGTGGACCGCGACCCCGACCCAGTGGGGCAACGGTTTCCTCCAGAACCTGTACGGATTCGAGTGGGAACTGACCAAGAGTCCGGCCGGAGCCTGGCAGTTCACCGCAAAGGATGGCGCCGGCGCCGGGACCATCCCCGATCCGTTCGGTGGCCCGGGACGCGCCCCGACCATGCTGGTCACCGATGTGTCGCTGCGTGAGGACCCCGCCTACGGTGCGATCACCCGCCGGTGGCTGGATCACCCCGAAGAACTCGAGGTGGCTTTCGCAAAAGCCTGGTACAAGTTGCTCCATCGTGATCTCGGCCCGGCGACGCGCTACCTGGGTCCCTGGGTTCCCGAGCCGCAGCTCTGGCAGGACCCGGTTCCGGCAGTCGATCACCCGTTGGTCGACGACCAGGATGTCGCATCTCTCAAGAGCAAGGTCCTCGATTCGGGATTGTCGGTGTCACAGCTGGTCAACGTGGCATGGTCGTCGGCGAGCACCTTCCGCGGTACCGACAAGCGTGGTGGGGCCAATGGTGCACGTATTCGCCTCGAACCCCAAAAGGGTTGGGAGATCAACGAACCGGCGGAACTGTCCAAGGTGCTTCCGGTCCTCGAAAAGATTCAGCAGGACTTCAACGGCTCGGCTTCGGGTGGCAAGAAGATCTCGCTGGCAGATCTGATCGTCCTGGCGGGCTCGGCGGCGGTGGAGAAGGCGGCACAGGCTGCCGGACAGACCGTGACCGTGCCGTTCGCCCCTGGCCGGACAGATGCCTCCCAGGAGAACACCGATGTCGAGTCGTTTGCGGTGCTCGAGCCCCGGGCCGACGGGTTCCGGAACTACTCGCGCACCGGAGAGAAGGCACCACTGGAGCAGTTGCTCCTCGAACGGGCCTACCTGCTCGACCTGACCGCACCGGAAACGACCGTGCTCCTCGGTGGTCTGCGTGTTCTCGACACCAATCACGGGGGCACCAAGCACGGTGTGTTCACCGACCGTCCGGGAACGTTGACAAATGACTTCTTCGTCAACCTGCTCGATATCGGCACGGAGTGGAAGACCTCGGAGACAGATGAGAATGTCTACCAAGGGACCGACCGCAAAACCGGCGCGCCCAAGTGGACCGCGACCGCCGCAGATCTGGTGTTCGGTTCGCACTCTCAGCTGCGCGCGATCTCCGAGGTCTACGCACAGCAGGATGCGGCCGATAAGTTTGTCAACGATTTCGTCGCCGCGTGGGTCAAGGTCGCGAACAACGACCGGTTCGACCTGAGCTGATTTCGTAGACGATCGCACCCCGCTTGCCACTGGCAGGCGGGGTGTTGTCGTTGTGTTAGATTCAGCGAGTCGCAAAGACACGTAAGAGGAGCCGGATCATGCAAGCCACCAACGCATTCGGTCAGAGCTCTTCGGATGCCGCGATGCTCCTCGCCCGGCTGTCGGAATCAGGAATGTATTTCACACTCGGAACCGGACCGGTGGCCGACGATGATTGGCAGCCCACCGCGACGCTCCGCCGGCCTGCGGTCCGGGATCGTGTTGTCGAGGAGGTCGCTCGGCAACTCGACGTCGACGAGATACGGGTTGCCGCCTCCACGCTGTTCTTCGGCTTTGCGGCCCGGTTGTGGTCCGTTGCGGCCGGAACCCGCCAGGTGGACGGACGGTGTGTGAGCATCGGACCCCAAGAACTGTTGTGGCGCTCCGTCAATGGCTCACTGCAGCTTCACATCGAAGAGCCACGGATGGGCCGATCGGCGCGGACCGAGGTCCTGGACAACCACATCGATCCCTGCATCGAGGCATGGCGAGACATCGTCGCGCCCGGATTACTTTGGGGCAACACCACATCCGCACTTCTCGGCGCCGCAGGCGTCACCGGCGACACCAATTCACGGTGGGTCACCGCACTGCTCAACGATCCTCGTCTTCAGCTCACACTGGAGCCGAACACCCATCGTCGACGTAGTTGCTGCCTCTTCTACCGAACACCGGCCGGCGGCGTGTGCGGCGACTGCCCATTCCCCTGTGCACCATCAGCGCCACCGGCAACAGGGACAATGTGAGCGCGACTCATTCAATCGAGACAGAACTCATTGCCCTCGGGGTCAGTCATGACGATGTGCCCGCCACCTAGTGGTGGATCGGGTTCAAACCGCCGGATACGGGTCGCCCCGAGTGCCACCAGTCGGGCTGATTCCGCTTCCAGTGCCGACATCCGTTCATCGCCGGCCAAACCCGGGGCAGCACGAACGTCGAGATGAACCCGATTCTTGACCGACTTGCCCTCCGGGACACGCTGGAAGAAGACCCGAGGCCCGCTCCCATCGGTGCTGACGACTGCCGATGCGTCGTTGCGTCGCTCGGGTGGGATGTTCAGCGCATCCAAGGCCGCCTCCCAGGAATCGAATCCCGGTGGTGGACCCTGGATTTCGTAATCCAGCACATCGGCCCAGAAGGCGGCCAACCCACCTGGATCACCGCAGTCGACAGTCACCTGAAACTCGCGAGTCATGACGTTCGCCCCTAACGTGGTGTGCAGTGGTCGTTTCCGAAATCAGACTTGCACACCACGAGGACAGATACGGTCCTGAATAGCGACCGAATCAGTTATTTGTACTGCGGATTGTTGCCCACCGGGATGGTGATGTTGATCGGCATTCTCAACTCCGACATGTACAACAGGACAAACTGGCGGAGGAACTCGTCGATCAGCCAATACGCCTCGTTGGGCGTACCCAGGTCGAGTAGGCCTTCTCGCACGGTCACATATGGACCCCACGCGGTTTCCAGCAGAGGCGTCCAGACCGGTTCGGTCGGCATTTGAAGCCAGTCGCCGATCTTGTCGCCGAGCATGAATCGCGTCAACGCGCCGAGAATGGGCCGGCTCAACAGCGTCAGATCCAGGTTCATGCCGAGGTCGAGAAGCATGTCGGCGAGTTTGATGCCCTCCGGAGTCGGCGCGAGAATCGGGTCGAGCACCTGCTGCGCCTGCGACTCGGCAGTCGCCCACGAGGCCGGGATGTACTCGTCTCTCACGCCGAGCAGGTGGGCGCTCAACTGCCAGGAATGCAGAAAGCCCGCGGATTCGTCGGCCGCGATCGGCACGTTCCACCGCTTGAAATTGCGCATTACGGTTGTCGGCAGGCTGTGCCAGGTGACCATGATGTCAGCCTGGCTGATCGGGATCTCCTCCGGAGCCGAGTTCACCCAGTGCGCAGACCTGGGGAGCAAGTACCTCACGGCCGCGTGCGCCAATCGGGTCTTCACGCACGTGACCACCATTTCGCCGTCGGGTTGATAAGCGTTGAGGGATCCGATGTCGTAGCCGAGTTTGGCGGTCTTGGTGATGCGGTCCTTCATGTCCGCACCGCCCTGGGAGTAATAGACCGCGCGGGCTTCCCGGGGGATGACCGTGCTCATCATTCCGCTGGCGAACCCATAGATGACACCGAGATATGTGCCGCGCTTCTGGTTGAATCTCACTGCGTCAGCGAGCTTTTGCTGATCAGCCCAGTCCGGTAGTTGGCGGGCCTGCTCCATGAAGTCACGCAGCTCCGTGGGCAACCCCTGGGGCAATGGCTGACCATTTTTTGTCCAGTTGCGTAACAACTCGTTGACTTTGGGTACCTCACCACGTTCGAGAAGGCCCGCGACAACAGGATCCGCCTCCACATCCCACACACCGCGCGGATCGGCCCCGCCCCCGACGCCGGGTACCGAACCTGCCGGCGACCATGTCCACGGCGTCGACGGCGCGACCAACGCAACTGCCCCGGCGGCCCCCACAACCCCACCTGCCTTCAGCACAGTGCGCCTGTTCAGCTTGTCCATTTTCTGTTGTCCCGTCCCGATTCCAGTTGCAATGAAACACCAATCGTTTCTCTGTATCATTCGTAGCAGAGTGTGTCGCGCATCACAAGAGTGCAAGCAGGATTATGATCATGGCGAGAACCGGATCACCAGACGAGGAGGGCTTGTGGCATCTGCGCCAACCGATAGCCCCCGATCACCTGAGCCCAAGTCCTTGATCGAACGCGCCTTCGATCAAGCGCTGGAGCAGGCGGACAATGGCGATCGAACCCGGACCCGCGTGCTCGATGCGGCGTACGAACAGTTCTGCCGGATGGGGATCCAGCGGTCCTCGATGGAGGACGTGGCCCGCCGCGCGGGCCTGTCCCGGATCACCGTCTACCGACGATTCGCCACCAAGGACGAACTGGTCGAACAGGTGATACTCCGCGAATTCCGCCGATACTTCGATCAATTCCTGATCGACATCCAGCAAGCCGAAACAGCCGCCGACCGAGTGGTCCTCGGATTCGTGAGCTCGCTGCGCGCGATCCGCGGCAATCCGATGATCGGCGGACTCATGTCGGCCGAACCGAACCTCATCGCCGGGTCGATGGTCGGCGACGACGGACTGATGCTCGCCACCGTCCGTCAGTTCCTGGCCGCACAACTCCGCCTGGAACAACGTGCGGGCAACGTCTCGGCAAATCTGAACACCGACCTGGTCGCCGAGATGATGGTGCGGGTGTCCGCGTCGTTTCTGGCCATCCCCAGCCACGTCGTCGACCTCGACAGCGACGAAGAACTGTCCGCGCTCGCCTGGCAATTTCTCGTACCGATGCTCGATCCGCCTGCCACGCCGCGCTGACCCGTCGGCGATGAGTTCCGGAAACCGTTGCGGTCTACATGGTCGTATCGGGATTTTGAGTCGACCCGAACCCTGACCGCAGGCGGCGAAAGGTACATCGACATGGGAGCACTCGAAGGCAAGGTCGCTTTGGTCACCGGAGCCGCACGGGGGCAAGGGCGGGCGCATGCGGTGACCCTGGCCCGAGAGGGAGCGGACATCGTGATGTGCGATATCGCCGCGCCGGTGGAAGAGGTCGACTACCCCGCGGCCACCCCGGACGACCTCGGGGAAACGGTCCGTCTGGTCGAATCACTCGACCGGCGTTGCCTTTCCGATACCGCGGACGTACGCGATCTGCCGGCACTGCAAAACCTTGTCGACCGGGCGATGACCGCGATCGGCCCCATCGACATCGTGGTGGCCAACGCCGGAATCGCCACCGTCGGCCCGATCGCAACCATGTCCACACAGCGCTGGCAGACCATGCTCGACATCAACCTCACCGGCGTCTTCAACACATTTCGGGCAACCCTGCCCCATCTGATCGATCGCCGGGCGGGCCGAATCGTCGCCACCTCGTCGATAGTCGCCGGCACCGGAGCCGTCAACTCGGGCCACTACGCCGCAGCCAAGGCCGGGGTCGTCGCACTGGTGAAGACGGTGGCGCATGAGGTCGCGGAATACGGCATCACGGTGAACGCGGTTCTCCCGTCCGGGGTGAACACGCAGATGCTCCACAGTCCATCCGTGTACCGCATGATTCGCCCGGATCTCGACGAACCCACCTGGGAAGACGCCGAATCCGTGTTCTCACAAGGTCGTCCACGACCGGGCCTTCTGGAACCCGAAGACGTGGCCAACGCCGTCCTCTACCTGGTTTCTGACGTCGGCCGTTGCCAGTCCGGTGAGTCGATCACCCTATCGAATGGTTTACAGTAGAGTCGACTGCAGCGATTGCGTCCACGATTGATCCGTATCGAAAATCGGACTTGGTTCAGCCGAAAAGATCCATGTTCTCTGCGAATGAGAGTATCGTTCTCATAAGCCTGCCCCCGGGGCACTGCTGCCCAGTACGAGAGGACTCTGATGAATATTGACGACATGGTGATGGTCAGCATTGACGATCACGTGGTCGAACCTGCCGACATCTTTGAAAAGCACTTTCCGAAGAGTCTCATGGAACATGCGCCGAAGCTGACGGCCAATCCGCGCAACCCCAAGGTGCAGGCCTGGCTGTTCCAGGACCAGGTGGTCGGCAGCTCCGGCCTCAACGCCGTCGTCTCCTGGCCGAAGAAGGAATGGGGCATGGACCCCACGGGCTACGCGGAAATGCGTCCCGGCGTCTACGACATGAGCATGCGAGTGCGCGACATGGATGCCAACGGCACCCTCGCGGCCACACTCTTCGCCACGTTCCCGGGTTTCGCGGGCACCCACCTGGCCAGCTTGCCGGACAAGAAGCTGTCCCTCGCGGCCTGCAAGGCATTCAATGACTGGGTGGTCGGCGAGGTCCCCACCACTCATCCCGGACGCTTTATCCCGATCGGTATCATCCCGTTCTTCGACCCCGAAGAGTCGGTCAAGGAGATCCATCGGCTCGCGGCGATGGGCTGCCGTTCCATCAGTATTCCCGAGACCCCCTATGGCTCGGGCTATCCCGATTTCAAGTCCGGATACTGGGATCCGATGTTCAAGGCGTGCGTGGAACACAACATCGTCCTGAGCCTGCACATCGGTGGCGGCTTCAGCCTGCTCAAGCGCCCCGAGGGCTTCAACCTCGACGACATGATGGTTCTGACACCACTCATCTCGACCATTGCAGCCAACGACATGCTGCTCAGCGGAGCCTTCCAGCGGTTCCCGGACCTCAAGATCGCGATGAGCGAGGGTGGAGTCGGCTGGGTTGCGCCGTGGCTGGACCGTGTCGAACGCCACCTCGACAACCAGGCCGAATGGCTGGGCTCGGACTTCCTGCCGAAGGGTATGACCGCAACGGATGTATGGCGCAAGAACTTCCTGGCGTGCTACATCACCGAACCGAGTGGACTGAGCAATCGGGACCGGCTCGGAATCGACACCATCGCCTGGGAGTGCGACTACCCGCACTCGGACTCCACCTGGCCCCACTCGCCAGAGGTGCTCAAGAAGGAACTCGACGAAGCGAACTGCACCGACGAGGAGATCGACAAGATCACCTTCGGCAACGTGGCACGGTTCTTCGACTGGGACCCGTTCAAGCACATCTCGCGTGAGCAGGCGACCGTGGGCGCTTTGCGTGCACGCGCCACGGACGTCGACACCGCAGTGACCTCCAAAGAGGAATACCGCCGTCGCTACGAGCTCGAGCACACCTCGTAGACAACGCCTCACCACGTGGCCCATCGGATCTGATCCGGTGGGCCACACGTGTACGGCGTGAATCTGCGGCAACGCTAGCCTGATCTGGACATGGACGAGCTCACCAGGCACCAGCACCCACCCCGGCCGCGCCGATGACACGACTGCTGATCTTCGCGGCTGCCACCGCACTGTTGACCTACTGGTTTCATCGTCGGCTCGTCCGGGCGACAGCCCTCCCGCACCCGTGGAGACCGATAGTCGATGGCACCCTCGTGGTGCTGTGGGTGCTCACGGTCATCGGCATCGGGAGTGGCGACCAGTTCGACACCTCCTGGGCCCGGCCACCCGGGTACGCCGGCTGGGTATGGCTGGGAGTCGCCTTCTATCTGATTCTCGGTCTGCTCCTGATCTCCGCCGGATCAGGGATCGCCCGGGTGGTCAGCGCTCTGCGCAGGCGTCGATCAACAACTGGATCCGGCGGGTCGGAAGATCCGGGTGCCGGGCCGACGACCGGACGTACCCGTCTGATGGTCGTCCGGGTCACCACCGCCGCGGTTGTTGTCGGGGCATTGATCACCACGGTCTATGGCGTCGTCGTCGCGGCTCAACCGAAGGTCGTCACCGCCCAGGTGACACTTCCCCGCCTTCCCGCGGAGTTCGACGGACTCCGGGTCGCGTTGCTGTCCGACCTGCATGTCGGTCCGGCTCGCGGTGTCGGATTCACGCGACGAGTCGTCGATCTGGTGAACGAACAGAAGCCGGATCTGATCCTCATCGCCGGCGACCTCATCGACGGCACCGTCGCACAGGTCGCTTCCGACCTCGAACCACTCGCGGACCTGTCGGCCCCGTTGGGTGTGTACGGCGTCAGCGGCAACCACGAGTTCTATGCCGACGACGGCGGACGCTGGCTCGACACGTGGGATCGGTTGGGCATTCGGACACTACGCAACGAGCGGGCATCGATCGAACGGGGAGCGCACAGCATCGACATCGTCGGAATCCACGACTACTCGTCTCCGGCGCCGTACGAACCCGACCTGCCTGCCGCCCTGGACGGCCGAGACCCCAACACGTTTGCGTTGCTGCTGGCACACGAGCCGCGTCAGGCATTCGAAGCCTCGGACCTCGGGATCGATATGCAGGTCTCGGGCCACACCCACGGAGGCCAGATGTGGCCGTTCAACTATCTTGTTCGCCTGCAACAACCTTCGGTGTCGGGCCTCGACAAGATCGGCAACACGGTTCTCTACACGACACGCGGTGCCGGCGCGTGGGGACCACCGGTCAGAGTCGGCGCTCCTCCGGAGATCACCATGCTCGAACTGCACCGCGCGGGCTGACGCGGCCCGTCAGCCCACCGGATACGGTCCCTCTGCAAGCGCACCCGCATCTTCGTCCCAGTGGTTCAGAGACACGATGCCGCTCAGCGGCTTTCGGCGGACCGGTCCGTGATGACCACGCGGCCATCCCACCACCACGTGACCGGCGACGATCCAGTCCGCCGGTACGCCAACAGCCTCGCGGAACAGCGCTTCGCCCTCGTAGGACGCCCAGCTGGTCAGACACGCACCGAGGCCCTGAGCCCGCGCAGCGAGCAGGAAGTTCTGCATCGCCGGGAAGATCGAGCCACCGAGCAACAGCTCGGAGGCCGTGGTGAATTTCTCCTGCACAAAGAGAACCGACGTGAATTCCCCGGCCCGGTCATGCAATTCGTACGTCGCCCGGTTGTTCCGGGCCCGGCGACCGTTGTCGTCATCGGCCGGCCGCGTCATCCCGTACACCGGCTCGATCACATCTAGCGCATGCTTGGCTGCCTTGGCCACGACCGCCCGCAGCTCCGGCGAACGCAACACCACAAAACGCCACGCCTGCGCATTGGCACCCGACGGCGCCCATGAGGCTGCTTGCAAGCAACGCGCCAGCGTGGCGTCGTCGACCGGCTCGTTGGTGAATCTCCGGATCGTGCGAGCGGTCGACATCGCTTCCCAGACATCCGTCGTCGTCTCACCCATGCAAACTCCCTACCGTTCCGTACCGAATCGCCGAGACACGCCCGGCGAGACGTACAGCCCTGACAAATCGACCATTGATCTCCGACACTCTCTCACGTTGCCTTCCGTGAGGTCACACCACCAATGCTTCATACGGTGAAGCAGCCGACATCTGTCCTGCACGTTCTGTCGGAAGCAGTATCACCCCAACCTGATCGTCACGATCATCTACGGTCGCGTAATGTCTCCAACGACAAGTCGTTCCGCAGCCCTCGAACATCCGGGGGCTGCGGTCACATTTCGGGAGGAGCTGGTTTTCAGTTGTATTCACCAATCGACGCCGCAATCGACGCATTCTTGAACACGAACGTGTGGGCGATGGACATTCTTCGGTTCATCCTCGCCGGATTGCCCTGATCGATCGCTGACCGGGCACCGAGGTCGCTGCTCCACCATCAGTTTTCCGACCCCGCACCATCCTCACCGATGTTGCGGGGTCGGCTGATTTCGCCATCAGTGTGTGTCGCGCACTCCGTGGTAGATCCCGCGCCTGACTATCCAGGGTTGCAACACCCGGTCGATGGACCACGCCGGGAATCGAAACGCGTAGCCCGTCGGCGCGAAAACCTCGAGACCATCGGGCTGTGGCCCGAGGACCGAACCCCAACGATGGTCCTTCGGCCGATACGACTTGAGTCGGCGGCCGTCGAGGTGGGCCCGGACATTGTGGGCGACCAAACGGTCGGCTCGGTTGCGCGCCGACGAGCGAAGCCGGTCGGTGGCGGCAACGTCACCGACGGCGAACACCCCGGGGCAGCCGGGAACGCTCAGCCGGCTGTCGACCCGCACGAATCCGTCACCGTCGAGAATCTCGGCGGGCAACCAGTCGGTGTTCGGACGCGTCCGACCGATCGCCCACACGACGGCGTCGGCTTCGGCCGGCATCTGGCCCGTCGTCCACCGGACCACACCCCCGGTGATCCGGTCACACTCAAAACCGTTGGGTAACAACGCGCGATACCCCGAATGCCGGTTCACCCCGAGATCGTCGAGGCGGTCCCCGACACGGCGCCAGGTGCGAGGGTGGTGTTGCGGCAGCGCACGTTCACCGGGGTAATAGAGGTCGACGCGGGTGCGCGGCCACCTGGCGGCGATATTCGCGGCGCTACTGACTGCTGCCGCACCGCCTCCGACAACGATGACAGAGCGTGCGCGCGCGACGATGTCGTGTGCCTGCCGCAGTTCGTCGTCGATGTCGGCGCTGGTCTGCACCGTCGGACGCCGCCAGAATCCGTTGGTGACACCGGTCGATATCACCAGGGCGTCGTAGTCCTCGATGACCGTCGATCCGTCCGGATCGGTGATGGTGACACGTTGCCCTCCGATGTCGAGCCCGGTCAGCGTTCCGTGGATGGTCCGCACCCGGTCGAGTCCGCGGAATCGCTCGAAGTCGACGCGATAATCGCGGGCCCAGGCATCCGGACGACTGATCCGCAACCCCAGTTCCTGGCCACTGACCAGGCCGGGCTTGACCGAGATCCCCACCACCTCACAGTGCCGGGCGAGGTGGATGGCGGTGAGCACACCGCTGTCACCCAATCCGGCGACGACCACTCGCCTGCGGCTCACACGGTCACCTTGTGTGGGGGCCGTGGGACAAATCGGGGCACCCGATCGATCACATCCTGGTAGCCGGGGCGACGCTGCAGACTCCGTTCCTCCATCATCGGGATACTGGCGCCCAGGAACATGGCGAGCATTGCGGCCGCACCGGCGAACAGCCACCACACGTCGGTGGGCGACGCGGCAACTCCGAAGAGCGCGAGCGCGAACCAAAAGCTGAACTCTCCGAAGTAATTCGGATGCCGCGACCAGCTCCACAGGCCTTGATCCATGGTCTGACCGGGGCTTCTATCATTGACAAATCGACGCATCTGGCCGTCGGCAACCAATTCGAGGAGCACTGCGGACAGCCCCAGGGCGCACGCAATCCCGCTGAGCCACAGCAGGTTGTCGCCGGAGGTGGTCACCGCCACATAGACGGGGATCATCCCGAGGAACACCTGAGCGGTCGGAATCAGATGGATGGCAACCAGATCGGCGACAAAAGAAAACCGGCCGGCCTGGTCACGGAGCATCCCGTACCGCCAGTCCTCGTGGTGCAGGCCCGGGAATGACAACGCCCAGTTCACCGTCAGGCGGACCGCCCAGACCACCACGACAACGGAAACAAGCCAGCACTGAATCTCGTCCGCCCCGAGGCCGCCGGCGTACCACCAGTAGAACAACATCAGCGGCGGGGCCACACTCCAGTAGGCGTCATAGAAACTCGAGTTCCGGTATCGCCGGCTGAATCCGAAGATCACCAGAGTTGCGAGAACGTCGGCGATCAGCGTGTCGAGCCACAGCACGTCGGTCGTCGGACCCCAGCCGAGCCACGATGCCGCCACAACCAGGGCGATCACGTAGGCCACACAAACCCGGACAAACGATGCGCTCCTGGTCACGGTTTCCGATCCTGCCACGGTCTGCGTCCGTCCCGGCCGAAAGTGGCATCTTCGGCCTCTTCGCAGTCAGGGCGGGGTATTCTCGGTCCCAGGCCTTTGAGGTTAGGATCCAGTGCACTGGAAGAGCGGGCGATCAGCCGTATCAATGCGTGTCATCGCAACGGTGGCCGCACTCATCGGAGCGACCGGATGCTCGTCACTTGATGAAGACGGCGACCCGTCGGCATCGATGACTGCCGAGCGCGGTGCGCTGCCCGTCACCATCGAGCAGAACTTCGGACCGGTCACCATCGAGAAAGAACCCACTCGAGTGGCGGCGGTCGGACCGGGTGATGGTGACACCCTTCTGGCGCTCGGCATCGTGCCGACCACGATGAGTCCGCTCACCGGTTCGGAGGCCACGCGTGTTGTCCAACCCTGGAACGACGAACTGATCGGCGACACCGTTCCGGTTGTGCTGCCGAAAGCCAGTTCCGATCTGAATGCCGACATCCCCAAGATCCTGGCGACAAACCCAGACCTCATCGTCGCCGTCAACGCCGCGGTGACCGAGGAGCAATACAACAACCTCAGCGAGGTTGCGCCGACGGTGTTACACGAAGAGCAGTACCCCGACGGGCAGGTGCCGTGGCAGGCGGCTGCGATGCAGACCGGCAAAGCCGTCGGAATGCCTTCCGAGACAAAGAAACTGATCGATGAGACTGAGAAATTCTTCACTGACGCCCAAACCGAGTACCCCGGCATCGTCGGCAAGAAGGGCGCCGTGATCACCGCCGGAACAGGCGATGGCGTGGACATCTACAGCGACACCGACGAGCGTGGTCAGACCCTGACAGACCTGGGCATGACGTTCCCGGCAGAACTCGCTGCCGCCATCACCGGTGGACTCCACGGTGAGATCTCGACCGAGAATTTTGACCTGCTGAATTCGCTCGACAAGGTTGTCGCGGTCGACTGGCAGGGTTCGAACGACCGCCTCAGGCAGAACGCCGCATTCATGAACCTTGCCGTCGTCAAACGCGGCGGTGTCGTCTGGGTCGACCAGGTTGTCGCCGCCGCCATGGCCGTCCCGACCGTGCTGACGATCCCCTATATGGTCGCGAACCTGGCGCCGCAGCTTGCCGAGTAGTTCCCGCCCTTTCTCCGGATCGGGAGGTCCCGGATTCGCGTATGTGAAACCCGAAGACGTGTGGCGTTTGTGCACCTAGGCTGGTCACGTGGCCTATTTCGTCACCGGCGCAACCGGGTTCATCGGACGGCATCTTGTCGGGCAACTCCTCGACAACCGTGTCGGGACGATCTTTGTCCTGGTACGCAGCGGGTCGCGTACCAAACTCGACAGACAGATCCGGCTCTGGAACACCGACCGTGTGGTGCCGGTGGTCGGTGACCTCCAAGAAGATCAACTGGGTGTCGACGCCGCCTGGATCGATGAGCACCGGGGCACGATCAACCACTTCTTCCACCTCGCCGCGATCTATGACATGACCGCGTCGGCGGAGAGTAACGAAAAGCTCAACGTCGGTGGCACGCGGTCCGCACTGTCGTTGGCCGGCGCACTCGAAGTCTCCTGCTTCCACCATGTTTCGTCGGTCGCGGCATCGGGCGACCACCGCGGCATCTTCGACGAGACCATGTTCGACGAGGGCCAGGGCCTGCCGTCCCCCTACCACCGCACCAAGTTCGAATCCGAACGAATCGTCCGCCAAGAGTCAGCGGTTCCCTGGCGCGTCTATCGGCCGGCCATCGTCGTCGGGCACTCCGAGACCGGCGAGATGGACAAGATCGACGGACCCTATTACTTCTTCCCGTTGATCAAGCGGATGCGTGAGCTGCTCGCCTCGGCCGTTCCCCTGGTCGCCGTCGACCTCGGAGATACCAATCTCGTGCCGGTCGACTACGTCGCTCGAGCGATGGATCACCTCGCCCATGTCCCCGACCTGGACGGACAAGCCTTCCACCTGGTCAATCCCGAACCACAGAACACCGTTCGTATGGTCAACAGCTTTGCCGCTGCCGCCAAGGCGCCGAGATTCACGCTGCCGCTGGATCGGTCGGTCACCGATCGAATCCCCACCCAGCTACTGCCCCGCGCACTTCAACCGGCCGAATTGTTGGGAACCGCCCTGCGGAACGGTGCCGTCCAACTCGCGTTGCGCGAGACCGTCGGAAGACTCGGGATCCCACCAGAGGTGTTGGCCCACGTCTCTTTCCCTGCGGTGTACACCTCCGGCCGCACCGTCAGCGCGCTGGCGGGGTCCGGGATCACGGTGTCCGATCTCGACTCGTACGCGGCAACGCTGTGGAACTACTGGGAGCAGTTCCTCGACAATTCGATCGCCTCCGATCGGCGCACCGTTGACGCCCTGGCAGGTAAGACCGTGGTGATCACCGGGGCATCATCGGGTATCGGACTGGTCACCGCCGTGAAGGTCGCAAAGGCAGGCGGCATCCCGATCCTCGTCGCACGTGGACTCGAGAAACTGGAAGCCACCAAGGACCTCATCGAAGGCCAGGGCGGTTCGGCGCACGCCTATGGTTGCGATCTGTCGGATCTGGACGCGATCGACGCTCTCACCAAACAACTGAGTCTGGATTTCGAGCGGATCGACTTCGTGGTCAACAATGCGGGCCGATCCATCCGCCGGTCCCTCAAGTTGTCGGAAGACCGCTTCCACGACTTCGAACGAACCATGCAACTCAACTATTTCGGTGCCATCCGGCTCGTCATCGGGTTGCTGCCGAAAATGCGTGAACAGGGCCGCGGCCACATCGTCAACGTCTCGTCCATCGGAGTCCAGACCAACCCGCCGCGATTCAGCGCATACGTCGCATCGAAGGCCGCTCTCGATTCCTGGTCCAACGTGGTCTCGTCAGAATTGTTCGGCGACGGAATCTCGTTCACCGGCATCCACATGCCGCTGGTGCGGACCCCGATGATCGCGCCGACCAAGCTCTACGACAGATTTCCCACCATCAGTCCGGGGCAGGCGGCAGACAAGGTCATCTCCGCCCTGGTCGACAGGCCGCACGAGATCAACACCAAAATCGGGAACCTCGGGGCGGTGGCGCACACCGTCACCCCCAAGCTGGCGTTCCGGATCCTGAACCTGGCCTATCAGGTCTTTCCCGATTCGGCTGCCGCCCGAGGCGAATCGGGTCGCAGTGAATCGGAGCAGCTCCTGTTGGCCCGCCTACTCGGCGGCGTTCACTGGTAGTCCGTTCCCGCCCGGACGCCGGGGCAGCCGTTGAGGCCACCCCGGCAACCTGGATGTTCCGCGGTCAGCCGACGAGCTTGACGACCAGCGTTCGGATCGTCTGCGGATCGAGCCCGAGTCCGTTGAGCAGGTAGTTCTGCACCGAACCGTAGCTGGCCTTCAACTGGTCCAGCCCCGCCTGCAGGTAGCTCGCTTCGACGTGGAGAAGCGGCGAATACAGTGCGCGTGCTTCAGGACCGCGTGCCGCCTCGACCCCCGCGAGCTGGCGTTCGATCGACGCTGCCGAATATTGGTTCGTCAGCAAGTAGTCCGACATGATCGTTTGCGGCGAGACGCCGACCAGACTCTGCAGGATGGCGCTGGCCCACCCGGTCCGGTCCTTGCCCGCCGTGCAGTGGATAACCTGGGCGCCCGAAGTCGCCGCGATGTCGTTGAACAGGGCCGTGAAACTCTTTCGCACCTCGGCATCGGTAACGAAAAGTCGATTCATGTTCTCCATGAAGGCGACCGAGTCCGCCGGGGTCTTCAGGTTGCTCGTTCCTGCCAGCACGTCGCCCGCGAGAGTGGGCAGCCAGGTACGGGTTACGCCGGCCGGCAGGCGATCTTCTTTGCCGGGGGTGATCTCCCCTGCCGTCCGCAGGTCATAGACCTTGGTGATGCCGAGTGTGCCGAGAGTCGCCAGATCGGAGTCGTTGGCAATCAACGCATTCGAGCGATAGATCACACCCCGGTTTAGGTGCTTGTTACCGATGCCCATATAGCCTGCGTCGAGACCGGCGAGGTCCCGAAAATTGTCGACCGAGCTCAGGACCGGCGTCGGCTTTACTACCGGTGATTCTTGTGATCCCAGGCCGGGGCCGCCCACAGGAGGGGCGGCAACCGCGGCGGCTGAACCGAAGAAGAGTGAGCCCGCGACTCCGAGGGTGATCATGAGTCCGGTGGAGCGGGAAAGATGTCGAGACAACAGAATTTCCTTACTTAGACGGGGGAAGTACTTGGGGGAACGTACACATTCCGCAACTGGAAAAATGACAGATTCAGGAACATCGAATGCCGCTCTCCGATTGCGTTCCTTGAACGGGGGCAAAGTTAGGGAAGTTCCCTCGATATGCGACACGCCGTGCCGCGTCGCCTGCGGTTACGGGCCTTTCGTAGACGAGAATGGCATTTCCGGTTATTGTGAATGGTGTGCCACGGGTCCCTCCGGACTCGAGTGGGGCACCAGAACTTGGAGGATGGCTCATGACGACGAAGGCGCTCGCGCCCGACGTTTCCACCTGGCCTGCGGAGAACGCGCAGCTCATCGGCAGCAGGTGTGATGCCTGCAGCGCGACGACGTGGCCACGGCAGGACCGCTGCCCACGCTGCAGCGGGCCTGATATGTCGGAACTTCTGCTTCCCCGTCGCGGCACCCTGATCGCCTTCACCACCCAGGGTTTTGTGCCGAAGCTTCCCTACGCCGGTGGCGAGACCGCCGCGACGTTCGAAACCTTTGGTGTCGGCCTGATCCAGCTCGGTGACGATGTTCGCGTCGAGGCGCGCCTCACCGAAGCCGATCCGGAGAAGCTGGCGACCATCAAGGACGTCGAACTGACCTTCATCCCGTTTTACACCGAGGAAGACGGCACCGAGATCATCACCTGGGCGTTTACGCCGGTGTCAGAGAACAGCTGAGCGAGGAGTCCGAACATGAACGACGTTGCGATCATCGGCGTGGGTCTGCACCCATTTGGTCGATTCGGCACCAAGTCAGCAATCGAGATGGCCGCCGACGCCATCCAGCTCGCATTGGCTGACGCCGGCGCGCAGTGGAAAGACATCCAGTTCGGTATCGGCGGCAGCTACGAGGTCGACAACACCGACGCCGTCACCCGCCTGGTCGGCCTGACCGGCATCCCGTTCACCAACGTGTTCAACGCCTGCGCCACCTCGGCCAGTGCGATCGAGCAGACCGCAGACGGCATCCGCTCGGGCAAGTACGACATCGGTATCGCGGTCGGAACCGACAAGCACCCGCGCGGCGCTTTCACCGCTGATCCGGCGATGCTCGGCCTGCCCGCCTGGTACGCCGAGAACGGCCAGTTCGTCACCACGCAGTTCTTCGGCATCAAGGCCAGCCGCTACATCCGCGATCACGGGATCTCCGTCGAGACCCTCGCCAAGGTCGCGGCGAAGAACTACCGCAACGGTGGGCTGAATCCAAAGGCCTTCCGCCGCAAGCCGATCAGCGAAGAAGAGATCTTGGGCGCCCAGATGCTCAACTGGCCGTTGACGCATTACATGTTCTGCGCGCCCGACGAGGGTGCCGCGGCAGTCATCATGTGCCGCGCCGACATCGCCCATCGCTTCACGGGCTCCCCGGTGTTCCTGCGCTCCACCGCAATCCGTACCCGGACCTACGGCGCCTACGAGGTCCACGCCACGTGGGCCGCGATCGACGAAGATGTGTCGCCGACCGTCTACGCCTCCAAGGCCGCCTATGAGATGGCGGGCATCGGACCCGAAGACGTCGACGTCATGCAGCTGCAGGACACCGACGCCGGTGCCGAGGTCATCCACATGGCAGAAAACGGCTTCTGTGCCGACGGTGATCAGGAGAAGCTGATCGCCGAGGGCGCCACCGAGATCGGCGGCTCGATGCCGGTCAACACCGACGGCGGCCTGATCGCCAACGGTGAACCGATCGGTGCTTCCGGCATCCGTCAGGTGCACGAGCTCGTGCTGCAGCTCCGCGGACAAGCGGGCGACCGTCAGGTCCCCGGCAACCCTCGCGTCGGTTACGCACAGGTGTACGGCGCACCGGGAACGGCCGCCGCGTCGATCCTGTCGCTGTAACCCCACGGCCAGACGAGCCACCTATACGAAGACGAGCCACAAATATGTGGCTCGTCTTTGTATTTGTGGCTCGGTTGCGGGTCAGTCGATGACAAGCGTCGGTAGGCCCAGCGCATGGTCGCGCACCGAGAAGACGCGGGTACCGGCTTTGCGACCGGTTCGCATCTCACTGACGGGAACATCGGCGGCAACAAGCCGATGATGGGTGCGGTCGATGTCGGCCGACTTCCACGCAACACCCCACAGAGTTGTCACCGAACCCGGATCACCCTGCCCGACAACCACTTCCACGATCACGGTCGGCGCCCGGAAGAACAGCTGATGGATCCCGTCATGGATCGACTGCTCCAGGCGAAAATCCATGCCGAGTGTTGCGCCAAAAAGCGCCACCGCACCATCGCGATCGGCGGAATTGAACACGAGGTGGTCGACGGAGGTCAGTTCAGAACCGGGCACCACGGCAGACTCACCGGCCTCGATGACACCGACGGACGACTCGGCATCGGCCTCGGCGCGTCCCGCGGAGGTCTCCGTGAGCGCCAGGCCGCGCCGACGCAGTAGTCGGGTGGTCGCGGCAAAGTCCACGGTGCCGAACAATGCCCGATGCGGCGCCTTCTCTGAAGTGCCACCACGCAATTCGATCGTTGCGTTTTCCACGGTCAGTGGCGCACCGGCATCGACCCCGAGAAGCAATTCGTACGCCCGACGACTCGCATCGACGTCTTCGCTTGCCACAACCAGCACCGGTGACACCGGGGGACGCGCCTGCCCTGAACTCATCGACCATTCCTACCATCCATCGCACAACTCCTGATTCGGCCAGTCGTCGGGCACGTAGGATTCGCACCATGACCCTCGATCATGGCGACCCCGGTGACGCACCCTCTGTTCCAGCACCTCTCACCGAGGTAGTCGACTCGACTCGACCTTCGGCAGCCGAAGAGGCCCAGACGATCGCGGCATCGACGAATGCGGGAACGCTGGCCAGCCTGACCGCCGACGGTGGCCCCTGGGCGTCGTTCGTCACATACGGATTACTCGGCGGTGCGCCCGTCCTGTGCGTCTCGAACATGGCCGAGCACGGCCGGAATCTGGCCGGCAACCCGCGCGCCAGTATCGCCATCGTGGCCCCCAACGCGCAGTCCGATCCCCTTGCGAGCGCCCGGATCACCCTCGCCGGACACGTCGAACGACCGACCGGGGACGAACTCGCCGCGGCACGCGAGGCACATCTGGCCGCGGTTCCGGCCGCGAAGTACTACGTCGATTACAGCGATTTTGCCCTCTGGGTCCTGCGAGTCGAGCGTGTTCGATGGGTGGGCGGCTACGGGCGGATGGATTCGGCGACGGCGGAGGCGTATCTCGCCGCCACCCCCGATCCGGTGACCCCCGGCGCCGGGCGCGCCGTCGAGCACCTCAACAACGACCACGCCGATTCACTCAGAGAGATGGCCCAGGGCCTCGGCGGATTCCCCGACACCACCGAGGCCACCTGCACCGGCGCCGATCGCTATGGCCTCGACCTTCGCGTGGTCACACCCCGCGGAATCGCGTACACCCGAGTCGGGTACGCCACGCCGATCATCGCCGCCGCCGATCTGCGGATGGCCACTGTCGAACTCGCTAAGCGGGCGAGGTCGGTGCTGGCAGACCCGCCTGCGTGACACCGGCCTTCCGGACCTCGGTGGGTGTACTCCCCCACCACCGCTGGGCACACCGGGTGAACGTGGCCTGCTCGGTGAGCCCGATCATGGCCGCCAGCTGACCCATGGGCATGTCGGTCGTCGTGAGGTATCGGCGCGCCTCTGCTCGACGCACCGAGTCGAGAATCTCGGAGAACGACGTCCCCTCGGCGGCGAGCCGGCGTTGCAATGTGCGCGGATGGGTGGCGAGTAGCCTTGCCACAGAACCGATCTCGGGTGGCGCGGTGCCCAGCACCTGCTGGACTGCAGCCCGGACCCGTGGCGCTGTGGCAGCGCCGGCCTCGGATGCCTGCTCGGCGAGAAACGCCCGCGACAGCATTCGGAGGTTGTTGTCGGCCCCGGCAAGCGGCCGAGCCGCAATGCTCTTGGGGACACGGAGCATGGCCGATTGCCGGTTGATCCGCACCGGCACTCCGAAGAATTCCTCGTAGCGATCGAGGGATGCCACGGGCTGATACGGAAGTTCCACCGTCCGGAGGCCGTAGCTGCCACCGAGGAGTCGTTCGATCGATCGATGGAGAAAGCCCAGCCCGAGGTCGGTGCCCTGGATCGTCGAATCCCGGCCGGCGCGGGGCCCGTATCGCAACGCCACCACACCGGACACCCCGTAGGGATCGGTCTCCAGCGCCAGGCTCAGCGACTGGGCGTGCACGAACAGGTACCTCGACGTGCATTCGAGGGCGTCGGCCAGCGTCGACGAGTTCGCAATCGCCAGCGCAAGGGGTCCGAGCATCCCGAGATCCTGCCGCGCAGCGAGCCTCAACCCCAGATCCGGGCAGCGCAACTGCTGCGCCGCGAGTTCGAGGGTGTGGGCCATCGCAAGATCCGAGACCAACAGATCATCACTGTCGAGCGCAGCGGCCGGTAACCCCGCGGATCGCGCGATGTCTTCCGCATCGCCGCCGAGCTCGGCAACCAGTGCCCGAAAGCCTCGCAGGCCGGCCGATCGGATCACGGACATGTCGTCCATGATCAAATAGTTGTCGCACAGAATCAAGTAGTGAAGCGACGTAGTACGGAGACTGGATATATGTCGATCGCAGTGAATGACGAATCCGCGCGCACCGCGCCAGAGGCCGATCTTGACGTGGTGATCATGGGTGCAGGGCTGTCCGGAATCGGTGCGGCATTCCGTCTGCAGACCGAATGCCCGGGACTGTCCTACGCGATCCTCGAAGCCCGGGACGTCATGGGCGGCACCTGGGATCTGTTCCGTTATCCGGGCGTTCGCTCGGATTCCGACATGTTCACACTCGGCTATCAGTTCCGCCCGTGGCGTGGCGAGAAGTCCATCGCAGACGGACCATCGATCCTGCGCTACATCCAGGAGACCGCCGACGAGTTCGGCATCGACGACAAGATCCGCTACCGCACCAAGATCGTTGCGGCGAACTTCTCGACGACCGACGCCCTCTGGACGCTGACGACCCGCGAGACGAACGCCGTGGGGGCCGTCACCGAGCAGACCCTCCGTTGCCGGTTCCTGTATTCCTGCGCGGGTTACTACAACTACGACAAGGGCTACTCCCCCGACATCGCCGGTCTCGACACGTTCGCCGGAACCGTTGTGCACCCGCAGTTCTGGCCCGAAGACCTCGACTACACCGACAAGCAGGTGGTCATCATCGGCAGCGGGGCGACGGCGGTGACGCTTGTCCCGTCCATGTCCCCGACCGCTGCCCACGTAACCATGCTTCAGCGCTCACCTACCTGGATCAGCGCTGTTCCGAGCCGGGACAAGATCGCCGACAAACTTCGGTCGGTCCTGCCTCCGCGCGTGGCGCATCGACTGATCCGTACCAAGAACATCCTCTTCGGCATCGGCTTCTATCAGTTCTGCCAGCGCCGCCCACAGGCTGCGCGCGCATTACTGACCAAGCTGAGCACCAAGATCCTGGGCGATGCGGCCACGGTGGCCGAGCACCTCACCCCGTCGTACGACCCGTGGGATCAGAGACTGTGCGCCATTCCTAACGCCGACCTCTTCAGGGTGATGAAGAAGGGTGACGCCGACATCGTCACCGACCACATCGATTCGATTGTCCCCGAAGGCATTGTCCTCGAGTCCGGACGGACGTTGCCCGCCGATGTGATCGTCACCGCCACCGGCCTGGAACTTCTGGCGTTCGGTGGTCTCGAGCTGCGGGTCGACGGCAACCCGGTCGAATTGTCGAAACAGTTCGTCTGGCAGGGCGCGATGATCACCGGAGTCCCCAACTTCGCCATCTGCATCGGCTATACGAATGCCTCGTGGACGTTGCGAGCGGACTTGACGTCGCGACTGGTGTGCAAGGTCCTGAACTTCATGGACCGCAACGACTTCGCAGCAGTGGTCCCCAAACGCGACCCTTCCCTCAAAGAGAAGCCCTTGCTCGACCTGACGTCGGGTTACATCCAGCGGTCGATCGATTCTTTCCCGCGCCAGGGCGACCGCAGCCCGTGGAAAGTCCGCCAGAACTACCTTCTCGACTCCGCGACCACCCTGCGGGCAGATCTGAGCAAAACGCTGGAGGGCACACCACGATCAGCGCTGGCACGGCCACAACAGGTTCCACTCTCAGCGCAAAAGTAGTCCGGTACAGCACAATCCACTGGACTTGACCCCGGATCAGCGCACACCGAGGATCTCCGCACGTGCATCGCTGATCACGTCGTCGAGGTCGAGACCGTACGTCGGTCCCGCTGTTGCGCGATACGCCGACAACTGCAGGATCGCCCTTTCGAGCAGTCTGCGCGCTCCTCGGTGATTGCCGCGCGCCTGATGGGTCAACGCCACACAGACCTGTGCGAGGCCCTGCCACATTGCTCGTTCGGCCTGCGGACACGACTTCCACCGGACCTCGTACACCTCGTGTGCCGAGAACGGCCGGCCCTGTTCGAGTAGTGCGGTGGCCGCGGCGATGGTTTCTGCCGGCGGCAAGGGCTCTTCAGAGACCGGCTCGACACCCACGGACCCATAGGGCAGCGGTCGGCCGAGTTCATCTCGGGGTCGCGACTGCCTCGCGCGCCCGTCTGGGTCCCGGTCACGGTGATCGTTCATGTGGTCTTCACCTCGCCCACCATCTTCCTCACCTTCTTGGGGTGAACTTCCATCGTGTCGTACACCGGCGTGCGATCAACGGTTTACGGTGATGGTCGGCCGCGTTGATGAACGACCACTCATCCGCGTGTTCCGTCTCGCAGCCACCGACGATATGAGGACCAAATTATGGAGCCATCCCCTGTCGGCAAGCCTCTCGACGATTCGGAGCGCGCAGAACTTCTCTGGCTGCGCAGCCAAGTCGCCGACACGCCACCGGGACAGTCCGTCGGCACCACCGCCAGAGGAGAGCACCGAGTCCTGCGCTGGACCGCTACCACAGTGCTTTTGGTGCTCGTTGCGATGCTCACGTACTCGGCAGTACTGGCCCGATATGCCCGCGCGGAAGTGCTCGACACCGACCACTACATCGAAACGGTGACGCCGCTGGCCGAAAGCAAGGTGCTGCACGACGAGTTGGCCGCGCAGATCACCGATGAGATCATGAAACAGGCCAATATCGAAAAGGTCACCGATGACGCGCTGACCGCGCTGACCGAGAATGCTCCCAACGTTCCACCGGCTGTGACGGGCCTGGCGCCGGTCCTCGCCGGTCAGGCCCGGTCGTTCATCGATGCGACCGTGCAGCGGTTGCTGGCCTCTGATCAGTTCAAGACGCTGTGGGTCGAGGCCAACCGGCGTGCCCACGAGAATCTGGTGGCTGTCCTGACCGGTGATCACGCCAAGGCACTCAAGATCGACAACGACGGCACCGTCAGCATCGAACTGAACCCGATCATCGACAACGTCCGCGCAGCGCTGACCGATCGCGGCTTCACCTTCGCCAAGAACATCCCGGAAATCAACAAGTCGTTTGTGATCTTCCGGTCACCCGACCTGGTCAAGGCGCAGCGCGCGGTGTCCGCATTGGACAAGGCCGCCACGGTGTTGCCGTTCCTGGTCTTGCTTGTCGGTGCCGCCGCAATCTGGGCCGCGCCCCGAGGAGCCCGTCGACGAGCGTTCTCGTTGTTCGGCGTCAGTGTCGCCATCGCGATGGCGCTGCTCGCCATTTCGATCAGCATCGGCCGATCGATTTATCTCGACGCGGTGCCCGCTGATGTCATGTCGAATGATGCGGCAGCCGTACTGATCGACACCCTCGTCGTGCCGTTGCGCACAGCCCTCCGCGCAGTTGCGGTCCTGGGCATAGTGATCGCACTGGTCGGATACCTGACCGGCTCGTCCGCGTCGGCTGCGGCCATCCGCCGCGCATTCAGCAAGGGAATGAACTCGGCGCGGGGCAACGCGAGCGGTCGCGTCCCCCATCCGGCAGAGATCTACGCGGCTCGGTTCCGGCTGCCGCTGCGTGTCGGGATCATCGCGATCGCGATCATCGTTCTGGTCTTCTGGGATTACCCCTCGGGTCTGGTGGTCATGATGACCGCTCTCATCGCGGTACTCGCATTGCTGGCGGTCGAGCTGCTGGCCAGACCGGCCATCGGATACACCCCGGTCGAGCCCGATCCCGACACGTCCGGACAAGTCGCGGCCACCAGTTCGGCCGGTGCGGACGGGCAGGACCGCTGATCGCATATCGTTTCCGGCAGGCACGTCAACGAACGGAGACGGTATGAAAAAGATTGTCGCACTGGTTTCATTTGTCAGCTGTCTGCTGTTCGCGGCGGCGTGCAGCAGCGAGGACATCGACAAGGCCACCAGCGCGGTGCGCTCCAGCGCCGAAAGAGCGCTGGACAATGCCTCCACCGCGGCCGGCAGCATCCAGGACAACACCTATGTCGAGACACTGGAAACCCAGGATGCGACATTCGGGACCCGCGAGGAGCAGATCGCCGCCGCACAGAAGGTCTGCGATGAGCTGTCCGGCGGGACGAGTCTGAACGACACGGTTACCTCGACCGCCGACTCGACCGGGCTCAGCGACTCGAAGGCCCGGACGTTGATCAACGTCGCGGTCCCGATCTACTGCCCGTCCAATGTCGGCAAACTCGCCGGCAACTGAGTAGCGAACACCAGAACTGGACCGCCCAACGACGCAAACGAGGGCGCAGCCGTGATCACTGCTGCGCCCTCAGTCGGTGGCGAATGCCTCGAGCCGCTTGCGGAGCTTCTCCACTCGCGTGCGGGCCTGCTCCAACTCCCGGTCCGATGTCGCCACCTGTCCGGTTGCGACTTGCTCGGCGCGACGAGCGAACTGGAGTTCCTGCTCTGCCTGCGTGAGTTGAACCCGCAGATCTTCGACTCGGGCGGACGCGTCGCTCAGATTTGCTGTTGCCCTATTCGCGTCGTCGTGTGCTGAGCGAGCCTTCGCTTCCGCCTCTCGCTCGGCTTCCTCGGCGTCGACGAGCTGTGACCGGGCCTCGATCAGCGCATCCTCCGATACTTCGTCACGGGCCGCGCGGGTGGGAGTGCGCTTGTGTTCACTTCCGCCGACCAACGTGAGTCCGGCCGGCCCCATCCCGCTGTAGCTGACGGCGGAGAGCAATCGCCCGGCCCGCACCAACTCGCCGATCTCGGGATCGGCCAGTGCCGCGTGCAATGACTGCCCGACCTCGCGGAGCGCAGTCTCGCTCGGCTGATATCCGTGGTCGGCGGCCAATGCACCGGCCTGTTTGGCCATCGCCCGAACGACCTGTTGACGCTGGGTGGTCAGGGTGCGTAGATCGTCACCGGCCAGATGCCGTTGAGCATCTCGCATCGCCTCGCCGAGCTCGAGGAGATTGCTGATGTCCTCGGCGCGTTCGCGCGCCAGAATGTTGACCATCCACGCGACGGTGGTCGGGCGTCGCAGTGCCGCGATCTTGTTGGCGAGTGCGCGATCTCCGTCGGCTCGGGCCTCTTTGGCCCGCGCTGTGCGGATCTCCATAAAATCTGCCGGCTCCAGGCCGTACAGTTCGTCGGTCACCTCATTGATGTCCACTGTGATCGCCCCTGCCGATGACTACGAGTCGGCGGTCACCTTACTCAGGAAGAAGACGGGGATCAATCTATCGGTCCGCTCCTCATAGATCGCGAAGTTCGGCCAGATGTCGAGCATGATCTTCCAGACCTCATCACGCTCGGTTCCGGTGATCTCAATCCAGTTGACCTTCAACGTCTTTCCACGGTGCACGATCTGCGCGGTCTCGCAGGCCCTGAGGTTCAGCACCCAGGTGGGCAGCTTCGGATTGCCGAAGTACGAGCCGGCGATCAGCCACCCGTCAT
The DNA here is from genome assembly GCA_003202005.1 of Williamsia faeni. Taxonomy (GTDB): domain Bacteria; phylum Actinomycetota; class Actinomycetes; order Mycobacteriales; family Mycobacteriaceae; genus Williamsia; species Williamsia faeni. The sequence continues at coordinate 657,265 of QJJF01000002.1, forward strand.
CCTTCAGTGCACAGAGCAACGGTGTCGACCGGATGTTTCCGGTCTTCCGTCCGGGTACCCGCAGGACGATGTTCGGTAGTCCGGCGATGTCGAGTACACTCACGCGACCCTTGGTAAGGCGCTGGAGTTGTACGTCCGACTTCTCTATCACCGGAAGCATTTTCGGCATCCACGAGACCGCGCCAATTTTTACCGCCAATGGCGTCAGAATCCCCACTGGCACAGGCTACCCACTGAAACACTTTTCCACGCATCAACGCCGGTTCGCCGTTCGCTGGGGCAGCATGCGGATCAGGGGGCCAGCGTCAGCCAATCGGTGAACCCCGACGGGTCGTGACGCCCCAGCGCACCGTGTTCGAACAGTCCGAACCCCTCGACACCGTCGGCTCCGGGACCGGTGCAGACAGCTCGTCCGACGTGGTCGATGACACCGAACATGATCCGGCCGGCAACCGCGTCGTCGGTGATGTCGTAGCTGACCCGTTCGACGAACTTCTCCCCATGCCAGGTGCCGTGAATCCAGTCGGGGTCACCGCCGTATCCACCACCGACGTGAATCGGGACCGCGAGTCGCGACTCGACCTCGAGCACCAGTGGACGTCCGTCGGGCGTGGTGCATTCGATCGTTGCGCCGGTCGGGATCCGGGTGCCGGAGGCATAGCGGACGGTCACCTTCGGCCAGCCGAGTTGTTCGGTCCGGCCGTCGGCCCAGACCCGCGTGCAGTCGTTGAGGGTGCGGAACCCGGTCGGGTCTTCCTGAATGATCAAGATGATCGCGAAGTCGTCGAAACGCATCGGCACGTAGAGCCACCACATGCCCTCGAATGGCGGATCGGCCGGCCGTCCCGCCGGTTCGGGCTCGCCTATCGGACGGATACCCCACGAGCGATCACGGGTGCCCACCCACGTCGACGGGTCGACAGTGATGTCGGTGCCGTCGACAGACAATATGCCGCTCCAGGTACCGACCTGGGCAAATCGCTGTGCTTGCAGGGTGATTCGACTACCGGTTCGCATGACATGCGGTTGCTCCTGCAGGACGTCGAACGAGCCCTGCCAGGTCATGTCCATGGCTATGCCCTCGGTGGGCTCGAGGATCAGCCGCACCGTTCGCAACGGCTCGACCACCTCGATCCGGTACCCGTTGACATGCTGATCGAGCCGGTAGGAATCGATGGCATCGCCGAGATGAACCGCGGTCTGCACATCCCCTCGACGCACTATCACAAATGCATCCTTGGTGCCCAGATTCGGGTAATAGCCCGCACCGGTGATCACAAATATGTCGCCGGTGCGGTCGTGCGCATTAAAGTAGCTGCGGTCGTAGAAGTTTCGATCGCTCGATTCAACATGTCCGATGGGTAGAGGCGCCTGGTGAATAGGGTATTCGTCAAGCGGTCCGATCACTGCGCATCCCCTTTGCCCGCACCGATGAGTTGTTCGAGGAGTACCCGATGATGGAACAGTCCATCCACTTCGTCCGGCATCTCGATCTCACCGAAGTGCACCTGCCGAGCCCCCGTGCGCATGAACACACATCCCCAGATCACCGCGGCATACGTGTAGAACCAGTCGAGGTCGCCCACCGCCACCCCGGTCAGCTCGGTGTACGTGGAGACGACATCGCTTTCGGTCAGGGTGTCCGGCATCCCCGGAAGGCCCAGCGACGTGGCAATATGCTGAAACACGCGATGCGCAAAGATCATCCAGGCAATGTCGAGTTCACGGGGCCCGAGGGCCGTCATCTCCCAGTCGAGCACGGCCACCGGCCGGAAGTCGCGATATAGCGTGTTCCCCAACCGCGCGTCACCCCACAACAGCACCGGCTCCGCATCGTCCGCATCGGTGGGCCAGTGTTCTTCGAGCCAGTCGAATGCCCGATCCAGCAGCGCCGATCGCCCGATCTCGCCGGCCGCGTACTCGTACCACGATCGGCACCAGTTGACGTTGCGGCGCAAGGCGGTATCGCCGTCGTTCCCCTCGTCGAGAAATCCGAATGTGGTCAGCGCATCCGGGATCGAGTGCAGTTCGGCGATGACGGCCACGGTCGCGTCTTGGACCGCTCGCTGCTCCGAAACGGAGGCATCGTGGAACCAGTTGTCGCCGAACGTGTACGGCATCACATCGGGTGGCACGACGCCGTCGACGTGGTCCATCAGGAAGAACGGTGTGCCGAGCACGTCGCCGCTGGGTTCCATCCAGCGCACCTGCGGTACCGGAATTTCCGTCAGCTCACGCACCAGCCGCATGACCTCGAATTGGTGGTCGAGCCGGTATTGCGGAAAGACGGGTACGTCCTCGTCGGCCGGTGTCACCCGCGCCACGAACCGGCGCGACGTCGTCTCACCGTTGTGTTCCCAGGTGGCGGTGAGCACGATTGTCTCCGAAGACATCCCGTTGCTGTCGATCCCGCTGTCCACGGCTACCGTGGGCGTTGTGCCGCCGGGCAGGACTGTGGACAACCAGGAAGCGAGGCGGGCCGGAAGTGTCGCCGCATCCCTGCTCGTACGCTGCAGTCTCATGTCAGCAAGCGGTTGGTCAGCTGCCACCGATACCCCCTCGGAAGCTTGTGCGTCCCACCTGAGGTGTGACGCAGATTACGATACGACTGGTGACGTAACTAAAACAGAGACGACCCGTCGAGACAAGCACTTTGCACTTTCCGGCATTGAGACCACAACACCCCGACTCGAAGGACGATAACGGTGCCACTTCCCGGCGAACCACTCCACAAGCTCGGCTTCCTCACCATCGGCCGATTCGATCCCGCGCGTCCGGCCGACGGTCACGAGTCGACCCTTCGGATCATCGAACTGGGCGAAGAGCTGGGATACGACAGCGTGTGGCTGCGGCACCGGCATCTGCAATTCGGGATCTCGTCACCGGTTGCCGTCCTGGCCGCCGCCACCCAGCGCACCCGTCGTATCGATCTTGGCACCGCAGTCATCCCGCTCGGCCTCGAGAATCCGCTGCGACTGGCAGAGGACCTCGCCACGGTTGATCTCCTTTCCGGCGGACGACTCAATCCCGGTGTCTCCGTGGGCACTCCGATGCGCTACGACGACTTCAAGACGAGTCTCTACCCCGAGACCCACGCGATCGAGAACTTCAGCAAAGATCGGGTACGCCGACTCATGGACAATGTTCGGGGAGTCCCGGTCAGCAGTTTTGAGGGAACCGTTGGTATCGAGGAGTTTTCGCGCATCGTACAACCGCACTCCCCCGGTTTGATCGACAGAATCTGGTACGGCGGCATGCTGTCGTCGGCGATCTGGGCCGGACAGCAGGGGCTGAATTACCTGACCAGTTCGGTTGTCACCGCCGAAGGATCGGACTCACTGGACTTCGCGACAATTCAGGCGCAGCACATCGACGCCTACCGGGCCCACCACCCGAATCCCGAAAAGGCCCGTGTGTCACAGGGTCTGGTGGTCATTCCCACTGATTCGGCGACGCCTGAACAGGTTCGGAAGTACCGGGACTATGCCGCCTCCCGTTTCGCGCGGACTCAGTCCCCTCAGGGACCGCGAAAGATGCTCTTCGCCCCTGACATCGTCGGCACCTCGGAAGAGATCGCCGACCAACTGTTCTCGCACGCGGGATTCCAGCGCACCCAGGAAGCAACCTTTGCATTGCCGTTCTCATTCGACGATCCCGACTACCTGCAGATCCTCACCGACATGGCAACGCACCTCGGCCCCAAGCTGGGCTGGACTCCCGCGACTTGATGAACGTCCATCGGCGTCGAACGAGCACGCCGATGAATTTTCCGGGCCCAGATGGTCGGAGCAGGCGAGCCATCGACATCGAGTAGCGCCTCGAGATCGCCTCCTGTTGTCGTGGCCGCGCAGTAGAATTGTTGCGCGCGACCGGCGGCGGCAACGAGGGAGCACACGATGAAATCAGTCAATCCGTACCTCAACTTCAACGGCAACACCGAAGAGGTCTTCACCTTCTACCAGTCCGTGTTCGGGGGTGAGTTGCAGCTGGTCCGCTTCAGTGACCTGGGCTCCGGCGACATGGGCCTATCCGCGGAAGAGCAAAACGGTGTCGCGCATATCGCGCTGCCCCTGGGTGACAGTGTGCTCATGGGATCTGATGTCCCCGAGCAGATGGGCACGATCTCCGCGGGCACCAACTTCGCCGTGTCGGTCGAGGTCGACAGCGCCGACGAAGCGCGCCGGGTGTTCGGAGGCCTGTCCGAGAGCGGCGAGGTGACCATGCCACCGGACAAGGTGGAGTGGGCCGAGCTCTTCGGAATGTGCACCGACAAATACGGCATCCAGTGGATGATCGGCTACACGGGCGACGTCGAGTTCGGCTAGCCATGGCCCGCGGTCGGCAGACCGGTCAGCGCTTCGACAACTCCGGTGTCTCGATCTCGCCTGCCTTATCCTCTTCGGTGTCCATGGGTCCGATGAATTGGCTGTTGTACAGGCGGTAATAGGCACCGCGGGCGACGATGAGTTCATCGTGTGAGCCTTGTTCGACGATGCGGCCCTGCTCCATCACCAGGATCGTGTCCGCGTCACGAACCGTCGACAACCGGTGGGCGATGACAAAGCTCGTGCGATCGGACCGCAGCGCGGCCATCGCCTTCTGGATCAGGAGTTCGGTGCGGGTGTCGACCGAACTGGTGGCCTCGTCGAGGATGAGCAGGGTCGGTTTCGCCAGGAACGCCCGGGCGATCGTGATGAGCTGCTTCTCGCCGGCACTGACGCCGCCGCCTTCTTCGTCGATGACGGTGTCGTATCCATCGGGCAGAACCCGCACGAAGTGATCGACATGGCTGACGCGGGCCGCCTCCATGATTGCCGCGTCGTCGGCCTCGGGATCACCGTAGGCGATGTTGTCGCGGATGGATCCGCCGAACAGCCACGAATCCTGGAGCACCATGCCGGTCCGCTCCCGCAGATCGTCGCGGGTCATGCGTGAGGTGTCCACACCGTCGAGTTCGATGGTGCCCGAATCGACGTCGTAGAAGCGCATGATCAGGTTCACCAGAGTGGTTTTGCCGGCTCCGGTCGGACCGACGATCGCCACCATGTGCCCGGGTTTGGCCACCAGCGAAAGGTTCTCGATCAGTGGCTGATCGGGTTCGTAGCGGAACGAGACGTCATCGAAGGTGATGAGTCCCTTGCTCGTCTCGGGTGTATCCGGCATCGCCGGATCCGGGCTCTGTTCCTCGGCATCGAGGATGTCGAAGATGCGCTCGGCCGACGCCACGCCACTCTGCATCATGTTGACCATCGACCCGAGCTGGGTCAGCGGCTGGGTGAACTGCCGCGAGTACTGGATGAATGCCTGCACATCGCCCAGGCTCAACGATCCCGACGCCACGCGCAGCCCGCCCACCACGGCGACCGCCACGTAGTTCAGATTTCCGAGGAACATGATGGCGGGCATGATGATGCCGGAGATGAACTGTGCTCTCCAGCTGGCGCTGTACAACTTCTCGTTGCGCTCGTCGAAGCGGCTCTCGACGTCTTCCTGCCGTCCGAATGCCTTGATCAATTCGTGGCCCGAGAAGGCCTCTTCCACTTGACCGTTGAGACGGCCGGTGTTGGACCACTGCGCCATGAAATGCGGTTTCGACCTCTTGGCCACCGTCGCGGTCACCAGGACCGCCAAGGGAACGGTGACGATCGCGATGAGTGAGAGCAACGGCGAGATCCAGACCATCATCACCAGGATCGCGAGCACCGTCAGAACTGAGTTCAGCACCTGAGCGATCGTCTGTTGCAAGCTCTGCGAGACGTTGTCGAGGTCGTTGGTGACCCGGCTCAACAGGTCACCGCGTTGATTGCCGTCGAAGTACCGCAGCGGGAGCCGGTGGATCTTCGCCTCGACCTCGGCACGCAACTCACTCACGGTGTGCTGCGTGAGCACGTTCAGGATCCGGCTCATCAGCCAGCTCATGACCGCGGACGCGACGTACAGGACCAGCACGAGGGTCAAGACGCGGGCGACATCACCGAAGTCGATACCCGTACCCGGGACGACATCCATCGACGACACCATGTCGGCGAATGTGTTCTCGCCTTGTGCCCGAAGGCTTTCCACCGCCTGTTCCTTCGACTCGCCCGCAGGCAGGCGATCGCCGATGACCCCGGCGAAGATGAGGTCGGTGGCATGTCCGAGAAGCAATGGTCCGACGGCTGTCAGGATCACCGACGTGACCGCGAAGAATGCCATGACTCCCACCGCCAGCCGCCGTGCGACCAGCATGCGCAGCAGCCGCTTGACGGACGGACCGAAGGACCGGGCTTTCTCAACCGGGACGGCACCCATCATCGGACCGCCGCCGGCGGCACCTGGCCGCGTCATGCCCGACTCTCCACAGACAGCTGCGACTGCGCGATCTCCGCGTAGGTCGGGCAGGTCTCGAGCAATTCGTCGTGGGTACCGATGCCGACAACGGCACCACAATCAAGGACGACGATCTGGTCGGCGTCGGCGATCGTGGTGATCCGCTGCGCCACGATGAGAACGCATGCCTCGCGGGTTGCCGGACGCAGCGCCGCCCGGAGCCGGGCGTCGGTACTGAGATCGAGCGCCGAGAACGAGTCGTCGAACAGATAGATCTTGGGTTTGCGGATCAGCGCGCGGGCGATCGCCAGTCGCTGCCGCTGACCACCCGACACCGTGGTTCCGCCCTGGGCGACCTTGGTGTCGAGTTGATCGGGCATCTCGCGGACGAAGTCTGCTGCCTGGGCGATGGTCAACGCTTCCCACATCTCTTCTTCGGTGGCATCGGCCTTGCCGTACTGCAGGTTGGTCGCGATGGTCCCGGAGAACAGATACGGCCGCTGCGGGACCAATCCCATCTCGGCGCGCAGGACAGCCGGGTCGAGGTCCCGGATATCGGTCCCTCCGACGATGACGGCACCGTCGGTGACATCGATGAGACGCGGCATGAGCGACAGCAGCGTGGTCTTGCCCGAGCCGGTCGAACCGACGATGGCGGTGGTCGTCCCCGGACGTGCGGTGAAGGTGATGTCACGGAGGACCGGTTCGTCGGCGCCAGGGTATTGGAAACGAGCCGATCGCAATTCGACCAAGCCGGCGTCGACGCGCATCGGCACGGGCTTCGTCGGCGGAACCACCGACGATTCGGTCTCGAGCACCTCGTAGATGCGTTCGGCACAGACCGCGGCCCGCGGCGCCATCATGGCCAGGAACGACGCCATCATGACGGCCATCAGAATCTGCATGACGTAGGAGATCATCGCGGTCAGGGCACCGATCTCAATGCTGCCGTCCTCGATCAGGTGGCCTCCGAACCAGATGATGAACACGATGGTCACATTGCTGATCAGCAGGACCGCGGGGAACATCAATGCCATCAGTCGGCCGACGTACAGCGAGGCGTCTGTGAGGTCATGATTGGCCCGCGAGAATCGTTGCCGCTCGTGCGGTTCCCGGACAAAGGCGCGGACGACGCGGATGCCGGTGATCTGCTCACGCAGGATCCGGTTGACGGCATCGATGCGGGTTTGCATGGCCCGGTAGCCCGGCACCATCCGGAAGATGATGTACGACATGCTCACGCCGAGGAGCGGCACCGCGACCACCAGCACCCATGCCAGCGTTCCGCCGACCCCGATGCCCAACACGATCCCACCGACACACATGATCGGCGCGGTCACCAGGATCGAACAGGCCATCACGCCGACCATCTGCACCTGTTGCACGTCGTTGGTCGTCCGCGTGATCAGCGATGGCGCACCGAAGGTTCCGACCTCCCGGGCCGAGAAGCTGTCCACCCGATGCAGGAGGTCGTGTCTGATGTCGCGGCCGGCTCCGAGCGCCGCCCGGGCACCGAAGTACGCCGCCGAAATCGAGGCCAGCACCTGCACCAGCGATACCGCCAACATCCATCCACCGACGTGGAGGATGTAGGACGTATCGCCCTTGGACACCCCGTTGTCGATGATGTCTGCGTTCAGCGTCGGGAGGAACAGCATCGCGGCAGTCGCCACCAGTTGAAGCAGCACCACACAGGTCAGCTGGGGGCGATAGGCACCCATGTATGTGCGCAGTAGGCGAGTCAGCATTGGACAGTCACGTGATTGACGTTAGCAAGCCTGCCGAATCGTTTTCACGTGGATATTTCTCCGTGCCCGTTCTGCCGCTTTTCGACGCGCTCCCCGACCTGTCACCGCGCCCAGGGTGGCGAGATCACCTCACCGTCCGACGTCGTGGCCTGCAACCCCGGGGTTGTGGTCACCCACGCCGCAGCGTCCGCGTCACCACCGTCGATCCGGACCTCGGAGCCGGCACCGATCAGGACAACATCCCCGGAGCGCGCCGTAGCGCTCACACCGTCCAGCGTGACCGTCAGATCCCCGTGCAGGATCAGCAGGACCTCTTCGCGATCGGGGCGATGGGTCACCCCGACCTGGCGGGCAGGTACCTCCAGCCGCCAGGCGCAGAGTTGCTCGCTGCCCCGGCCCGGATTCACGTACGCCGAAAATGTGCTTCCGTGCACGGAATACACGGTCGCCTCCTCGGAACAGATGATCGGCATGTGAGCCTCCAACAGTCGGTTAATAGACAAGTCCCTTGACCATAACGACAAGACTCTTGTCTGTCGATGGCATACTCCTCCACATGGATGACACCGACTGGCACTCCGCCTCGGCGCTGCTGCGACTGTCGGCGCAACTGGTCGACGGGATACAGGACGGCATGGCCAGACGTGGTTTCACTGACGTGCGGCCCGTCCATGGATTTCTCTTTGCCACGGTGTCGTCGGGTCCCACCACCGCAACCGACATCGCAACCCAGCTACAGGTGACCAAACAGGCTGCAGCGCAACTTATTTCATATCTGATCGAGCGAGGCTATCTGACCAAGGAGACCAGTGATATCGACCGCCGGATCCAGCTGATCGATCTCACCACACGGGGACGTGCCTGCACACAGGCAGCGCGGGCGTCGGCCGAAGACTGTGTCGAAGTGTGGCGTGAGCAATTGTCCCGCAAGAATTTCGACGCGCTGGTCACCTCGCTGGGTATTCTTGCCGGTCCCGGGCGCCTACGCCCAAGTTGGTGACCTCAACTGATTGTCCGGGCTCGAGCCGGTTCAACCCCGAGGAAATCTACGAGGATTTCGACCACCTTCGCCGGGGCCTCGGCATGCGGGTAATGACCGACGCCGGGCAAGACCTCGAGCCGGCTACCGGGGATGGCTTCGTGCGCGGCATACCCATGTGCAACCGGGATGATTCTGTCGTCTTCACCCCAGATCAGCAGCGTGGGCATCTCAGAGTTCAGGTACAGGCGGTTCATCGCACTGACGGCCTGACCGCGATGGTCGACCACCGAGCGCAGGGTCCGCAAGAACGCCTGCCTTGCTTCGCGGTCATTGAGCGACGAATAGGACCGCCACGTCTCGTCGGCCCGCGGCGCCTGGATGCCGGCAGAGGCCAGCCACGACCGGATCTTGTTTCCGGCGACCAACACCGGTTTCGGCGCGATGATCGGCATCACCAGTTCGGCTCCGGGCGCTGCCAACAGGCGCAGCATCCAGTTGACGTCGGGGCCGAGCCCGCCGCTGCCGATAAGGACCAACCGCTCGCAGTATTCGGGGTGCTGGTAGGTGAATTGCATGGCGACGCCACCACCGAGCGACTGGCCCACGACCGTGACCTTGCCGATGCCGAGTTCGCGCAGCAGATCCCGCAGGGTCGCCGCAAAAGCACCCAGCGAGTAATCACCGCGCGGCTTGCCGGATTCTCCGTGGCCGGGCAGGTCGGGCGCAATCACCCGGTGCGTGCGGGCCAGGCTCGGCAGCACGGCTTTCCACGTCGTCGAACTACCGGCCATCCCGTGAATCAGGAGCAGGACGTCCCCCGACCCCTCATCCACGTACGCAATACGCTCGCCATGCAGGTCGATCTGTTGGAGTTCGATCATGTGCCGCCCCCTGTTGTGGTTACCGCTTGTGGTTACCGCGTGAACGCTGATCACCGCCCCACACGGTTCCAGACATTTGTCGACAGCGGCGCGTGTGTGAGCCGAGTTCTCTGCAGTTCCCCGCACCTGACACCGTCACCACCAGTATGAGCGCAATACCCGTCGCCAGCCCGTCGACTTTCCATCGCAAGCTGGTGTGCCCGATCCAGATCGGCCACAAACGTGACTCTGAACACCAAACGAGCCAGAAATACGAAGACGAGCCGCGTGTACGTGGCTCGTCTTCGTAAAACCGGCTCGTCTGCGGACGAGGGCAACGGATCAGGCGTCGACCAGATCCCGCAGCGATGTGCCGCCTTCGCGCATCGGATCCTCGTCGGCAGAGATGTCGATGGTCGTGCGCAGCGGACGGTTCGGCAGGAACGACACCGCGATCAAGGCGATCACCGATACCGCTGCCGCGACCAGGAAGATCGTGCTGGTGGCGTCACCGTAGGCGGCCCGCACGACATGCTGCACCGGATCGGGCATCGCTGCGAGGTCGAGGCTGCCCCCCGAGCTCTGGCCCGAAATGCCCAGCTTCGACAGACCTGAGGTCGACAGGTCGGCGACCCGCGTGGCCAGCACCGAACTCAGTACCGACACTCCGACTGCACCACCAAAGGTCCGGAAGAACGCGACGTTGCTCGAGGCCGCGCCGATGTTGTGAACACTCACGGTGTTCTGGACGACCAGCACCAGGTTCTGCAGCAACATTCCGGTGCCGAGGCCGACCACCAGGGTAAAGGCTCCGACCAGCCACAAATTGGTGGCGTGATCGATGGTTCCCAGTAGGAGGAAACCGATGATGAGCAGGGTTGCTCCGGTGACCATGAACGGCTTCCACTTACCGAATCGACTGATCAGCTGGCCCGAACCCACCGATGCGATGAGCATGCCCACAACCAGCGGAATCGACAGCAAGCCGGCGGTGGTCGGTGAGAAGCCCCGTGCGGTCTGGAAGTACTGACCCAGGAATGTCGTCGAACCGAAAAGGCCCAGACCCACGGCGACCGACGCGACGATGGCCAGACCAGTGGTCCGCTCCATAACGATCTTGAGCGGAATGATCGGCGACTTCACCTTGGACTCAACAATCGCGGTGGCCGCCAGGAGCAGGACACCTACGGCGACGTACAGCGCGGATTCCTTGGAAACCCACCCGTAGTAGTCGGCCTTGCCTGCGAACGAAACCCAGATCAGCAGGACCGAGATCCCCGCGGTGAGCAGGGTGGCACCCAACCAGTCGATCGAGACGTGTTCCTTGCGATCGGTCGTGATGTGCAGCGTCTTCTGCAGCAGGAACAGCGCGACGATTGCCAACGGCACGCACACGAAGAAGCACCAGCGCCATCCCAGCGGGCTGTCGACGATGACACCACCGAGGATCGGTCCACCGGACATCGACACGGCCATCACCGCGCCCATGTATCCCGAGTAACGGCCCCGTTCACGCGGCGCGACGATGCTGCCGATGATGGCCACCACGAGCGCAGTCAGGCCACCCATTCCAACACCCTGAATCACGCGGGCCGCCAAGAGAATCGGCACATTGTGGGACAGCCCGGCCAGGATCGAACCGGCCACGAAGATCACCAGTGCGGACTGGACGAGGGCCTTCTTGTTGAAGATATCTGCGAGCTTGCCCCAGATAGGGGTCGACGCGGCATTGGCCAACAGCGCCGTCGTGATCACCCACGCGTACGCCGTCTGCGAACCCTCGAGGTCACTGATGATCGTCGGTAGTGCCGTGGCGACGATGGTGGTACTCAGCAGAGCCGTGAAGAGGCCCGCGAGCAGTCCGACCATCGTCTTGAGGATCTGCTGGTGTGTCATCGCCAGTGGATCGTGCTTTTCCGTCGCGCCGGCCAACTCGTTGGACACTGCCATCCGTGACTCCCCTGACAATTAGTTGATTGTGCCACACAACCATAAGTTAGTTGCATGCAGTAATCAACTAAAGGACTGGCGCAAATATTTCCGAACCGTCGATACCGATGGTTGTGAGGTGGAGCGAACCGATCTAGACGCGCGGCGTCTGACGCGGATATCCCCGACGTACTGTGCGGTCGAGTATCCCCAGGGTGCCGGCCAACGAATTGGTATGGATGACCGGGAAGATGTCTTTCTCGCGCCATTCCGGATGGATATCGGACCAGTCGTAGAACGAGGTGACCTTCGTCGCGCCATCGGCAGCCGGTTCGAGACGGTATCCGTAGATGTGACCGATCTGCGGTCGGAGACGACCGAGAATCGTCCACGAGACCTCCACATCGGGAATGAAGGTTTCGATGGTGACCGTCACGTCATACTCCCCCAACGGAAAATCGGCCAGCGCCTCCCGGTCCATGTGGACCACAAATGTGTCGCCGACGGCAGTGACCCGCTCTCCGGTGGCGTCCATCAACATGCCCGACGCATCGATCGCCACATGGCCCTGCGGATCGGTCAGGACGGCAAAGATATCTGCTGCGGACGCGCGGATCACGCGCTCGGATTCGATACGGTCAGATCCGGCGTTGCCGGCTTCCAAGTGTTCAGCGGTCATACGAAGAGGCTATCCACACAGGTCCACGAACATCAGCCGATCGGCGTGGGTATTGCCCGAGTGTCGGGCGACTGGCAGCATCAGGTCATGGCTGGTCTACTGAGCGAACCCGATATCACCAAGGCCCTTGCCGACCTCACCTTTTGGTCGCGTACCGGCGATTCACTGACACGCACCATCGAATGCCCAGATTTTCCGGCAGCGATCACGTTGGTCGATCGTGTCGCCGAGGCGGCCGAAGCCGCCCAACATCATCCGGACATCGATATTCGTTGGCGCACTGTCACATTCACATTGAGCACGCATTCAGAGGGCGGGATCACCGGGAAGGACACCATGCTTGCCCACCAGATCGACGATCTCGCCCCCTGACGCGTAGGACTTCTCAGCGCGCGGTGAGCGCTGCGTAGCGGGCGATGTGCTGGTCGGCCGGCCCGAACTCGTACTCAATGGCGGTGAGGCGCTTGAAATAGTGACCGATCGCGAGTTCTTCGGTCATACCCATGCCACCGTGCAACTGGACCGCATTCTGCCCGATGAACCGTGCCGAGCGTCCGATCGTCGCCTTGGCTGCCGAGACGGCCAAAGATCGTTCCACGGCGTCTGCCTCGAGATTGAGCACCGCGAGGTAGACCGCGGCAATCGACTGCTCGACCTCTATGTACATGTCGACCATCCGGTGCTGCAATGCCTGGAAGCTGCCGATCGCCTGCCCGAACTGCTGACGCTGCTTGGCATATTCGACGGTGTCCGCCAGTACCTTTCGCATCAGACCGACCGCTTCTGATGCCACGGAAGCAGTTGCCTCGTCGACTGCCTTGTCGATCGAGGCCCAGGCACCCCCTTCAGTACCGAGCAGCGCATCGGCGGGGAGCCGGAGGTCGGTGAACGTCAAGTCCGCGGCCTGACGGTCGTCGATCGTGCGGTACGCGTGGCTTTCGATGCCGGCCGGCAAGTTGTCCGGTTCGACGTCGACAACGAAGAGCGAGATGCCGTCGGCGTCACGCTGCGAGCCCGCCGTGCGCGCAGTGATCAGGAAATGGTTGGCCAGCGGCGCACTGCTCACCACTGTCTTGGTTCCGTTGATCACCCATTCGTCGCCGTCACGACGCGCTGTGGTGGAGACGTCGCTGTATGTATAACCCGAGGTCGGCTCGGTGGCGGCAAAAGCAGTGATCGCCGTGCCGGCGACGATGTCGTCGACGATCTGCGCGGCCCGATCACCACCGGCCCGCCGGAGCAAACCGGAACCGATCACGACGGTGTCGACAAACGGCTCGACCACCAGCGCGTATCCGAGTGCTTCGGTGACGATCATGAGCTCGACGGGTCCCCCGCCGAGCCCGCCGTCCGCTTCGGGCAAGGTGGCGCCGAGAATCCCGAGTTCTTCGGCGAAGCTCGCCCAGATCTCCGGCTGCCAGCCCTTCCCGGTCTTCACCGCGGCACGGCTGGTCTCCAGTCCATACCGCGTGGCCAGGAACTTGCCGAGGCCGTCACGAAGTAGTTCCTGCTCTTTTGTCAGGCTGAAGTCCATCAGAGCCCCAATGCTGCTTTGGCGAGAATGTTTCGCTGAATTTCGTTGCTACCGGCGTAGATCGAACCGGCCCGGTCGTTGAAGTAACGCAGTGGCGCGACGGCCTGCCACTGTTCGCCGCTGACATATCCGCCCGCGGGTTCAGAGAACTCCGCAATCGGACCACCGGGGCGCGCAGCGTGTGGCTGGTAGACCCGACCGCGCGGTCCGGCGGCCTCGAGCGTGATCTCGGTGAGCTTTTGACTGAGTTCGGTCGCGAGAACCTTCAGCATCGACGACGCCGGCCCCGGATCCTTGCCCGAAGCCATCGCCGACAACGTTCGGTATTCGAGGATTTCGAGTACTTTCGTCCGGATCTTCGCCTCGGCGAGCTTGGCCGAGAACAGCGGATCCTCGATGAGCGGACGGCCATCCGGCCCGGGTATGCCCGCTGCCGCTTTTCCTGCCGACTCCGCCATCACCTGCAGCGCGGGCGCTGCTGCTGCCCCACCACGTTCGAAGACCAACAGGTATTTCGCAACGGTCCACCCGTCGTCGATCGTGCCGATGACGTTCGATTTCGGTACGCGCACACCATCGAAGAACACCTGGTTCTGCACTTGCTCTCCCGAGGTCATGACCAGCGGCCGAACCTCGATACCCGGGGTGGTCATGTCGATCAGCAGGAAGGTGATCCCCTGCTGCTTCTTCGCTTGTTTCGAGGTACGGACCAGGCAGAACATCCAATTTGCCTCAGCCGCATGGGTTGTCCATATCTTGCTGCCGGTACAGACCAGGTCGTCGCCCTCGTCGACGGCGGCCATCGTCAGTGAAGCCAGATCCGAACCCGCCTCCGGCTCGGAGTAGCCCTGGCAGAAGAACACCTCGCCGGTGAGGATGCGCGGCAGGAAGAAGTCTTTCTGCTCCTGGGTTCCGAACGCGGCGATGGCGTGCGACACCATCCGAATACCCATGGGCGACAACGACGGTGCGCCCGCCAGGATGGACTCCCGACTGAAGATGTAGTGCTGCGTCTGACTCCAGTCACAACCTCCGTGCTCGACGGCCCAGGCCGGAGCCGCCCAGCCACGCTCGTGCAGGATGCGCTGCCACTCCATGCTCGCCTCGTGCTCGGAGTAGACGCTTGTCATGAGCCGGCCCGCCTGTCGCAGGTCCGGCGTGAGTTTCTCATCGAGGAAGGCGACTACCTCGTCCCGGAAAGCCGCGTCGGCTTCTGACCAATCCAAGTCCATCTGCACTCCCCGCGTTTCGACGCATCGGTTGACCACCGAGGCCACTAGAGACAAAATCTACTTATGTCTCAGGGAGCCGTCAACGGTCGATCCAGGACGCCCTCTCGCCCAACCCGCGACGACGTCATCGATCTCGCCCACGACTGGTTTCGCGACGGCCGGCGGGTGGACGTCCAAGCGCTGTCCCGCGAACTCGGTATCGGCCGGGCCACCATCTATCGGTGGTTCTCTGGCCGCGAGGTGATCATCGGCGAGGTCGTGTGGCGAATCGTGGCCGAAGCTTTGCGACGGGTCGAGGACCGGGAGGGCTATCCCGCCAACATTGAACAGTTTGTGCACAACTACGGAGAGATGGCGGCCGCGGTGCGGAGCTATCATCCACTTTCGCAGTTCGTGTCCGACGATCCCGAATATGCGCTGCGCGTGCTGAGCACGCGGTACAGCGTTGTCCAGGGGCGGCTCATCGAGTGGAATATGGTGCGACTCAGTACTTTTCCTGAGATCGGGCCGAAGGTCGACATCAGCGCACTGGCATATGCGATCGTTCGCGTCGGTGAATCATTCATCTGGAGCGACATGATCACCGGTGAACCTCCTGCGCCTGAGCAGGCCACGGCCATGGTCGCATTGCTGCTCGCGGGCGCCTGCTCGACACCTGCGTAGCCAGAGCAGTCGGCGCGCGGGGTTTTTCAGTGCGCAAGCACTGTCTGCAGGAAAGACAACGGCACGCCGGCCACGACCGCCAGATGACTTTCGTCCAGATCCGATTTGATCTGCAGGACCAGCCTGCGAAACGCCTCACCACCGTCGAGCGGAAATCGAATCATCCCGGCCCGGGCACACCTCGCCAGTACTGCGACGGCATAACGCTCGGCCTCATCGGATCGACCTGCCACCGACAGGCAGGTGGCGCATAGACGGTCGGCACGCAGAGCGGCCCTCTGCCTGCGGTTTCCGTCTATCCTGTCGACCCATTCCTGCGCCCACGTGCACGCCAAGGCGCGGTCTTCGGTCGTGTCGCGATCGCCGGACTCGTTGAGTAACAACCGAATCGCGATCTCCTCGTCGAGCTGCGCCACGACGGCGGCCAAACCGGCCGGTGATCGGACCCGGTGGGCATGGTCGACACGCATCCGGATCGCGCGGCGGGACGGGAGATTCTGCGTGACCTGCTCAACCTCGACCGACGCGCGCAACCGCGGCACATCGAGCCGCTCCGCGACCTCCGCCGCCTGGTCGAGAAGGTCCGCTGCCGCATCCTTCTCACCGCGTAGCAGCGCCACCCGCGCACCGATCACGTAGCGCGCCTGGATCATGTCGACGACGCCCTCTTCTGCGCCGAGTTTGAAGCTCGCGTCGAGCAGTGCGCCGGCCTCCTCCGCGTCTCCGCGTTCGTACCGAACCTCTGCCAGCAGCGCGCTCGCCAGGCGGGACCCCTGCGACTGTGTGGACGCCCCGTTACCCGAGGCGGTCTGGAACGCGCGACGAAAACACTGCTCCGCCCGGACCACATCGAGCTGTTCCATATAGGCGATCCCATCGAGCGCGTCGCCGTAGATCACCGCGAAGGGGCCGGTGTTCTGTTGGTGGTAGGGAGCGGCCCACTGTTGCCACCGGTGCGCTTCGTTGAAGTCGAAACGACATGTCGCGCTGAATGTCCGGACATTCCCCAGGGCGGAGGCCACGAAAGGCGGCAAGTTGTCCGGTTCCGATGCCGGATCAGCGATCAAGTCATCGAGCCGGTCGAAGCGATCCGAGATCGCCCCGTTGCAGGCGGCGATCACGGCCGCTTCGCGCCTGATCTCGATCGTCGCGCGATCGGAGTCGGGCATCAGCGCGAGCGCCGCGTCCACTCGTGCAAGTGCCGCGTCGACGAGGTCGGGACGATGGTGCAGCATGTGAGCCCAGCCGAGCAACAACTGAACCCGCGGACTCACGACGACTGCGGCGGGCGGCAGCTTGTCCACTATCGCGAGCAAAGTCATCATGTGCGATTGCTCTATCAACGTTCGGCCATCGATCTCGACCAGCGCCACGGCACGCTCGGTGTCGCCCGCGGCAAGCGCGTGCTCGACGGCCTCGGCCACCATCGCGTGATCGGCAAACCAGTCAGATGCCTTGCGGTGCAACGACGGGATCGAATCGGGTTGATCGCGTTCGAGGCGCCGGCGCAGGAATTCACCGAACAACGGATGGAACCGAAACCAGTCCCCGTCCTCATCCAGCCTCTGCAGGAACAGATCTCGCGTCTCGACGTCCTCCAAGAGTGCCTGTCCACGCGGCTGCTCACTCAAGGCAGAGGCCAACCCCGCGCAGATTCGTTCCGGTACCGACACCGCGAGAAGAAAGTTCACCATCTCCGGTTCCAGGGTGGACAACACATTCTCGGTGAGAAAGTCACCGATCGCGTGATGCCGGCCCGAGATGTGACCGATCAGATCCGAGGGTTTGTTCGACCCACGCAGTGACAACGTCGCCAGCTGCAGTGCGGCCGCCCATCCGTCCGTCGAATTCCAGAGCTGCGTCACCTCATCGTTGCGAAGGTCCAGTCCGGACACATCCAGCAGAAACGACCGCGCCTCATCGGCGTCGAAACACAACCCGGCGATGTCGAGTTCGACGAGTTCGTCGTTGACCCGCATCCGGCTGATCGGAAGGCCCGATCCCGTGCGGCTGGTGATGATGACCTGGAGGTGATGACAGCTGTGCTCGAGCAAAAACGCCAACGCACCGATCGACCTCGGGTCGGTGACCCGCTGCCAATCGTCGACGATGACCGAGATCCGCTCACCACGCTCGTGAATCTCGTTGATCAGCGAGGTCAGCACATGCTGCTCGGCCTCCGCACCGCGCTGATCGATGACCTCGGCGAGATCACCCACGATCTCGGGCTTCGCGCGCCGCAACGACTCCACGAGGTTGGCCAGGAATCGATCGGGATCGTTGTCATCGTCGTCGACCGTCAGCCACGCCACCGGAACCCCGGTGTTGAACAGTTCCTCTGCCCATTGGGTGGCGACCGTGGTTTTCCCGTACCCCGCGGGCGCGTGGATCAGAACCAGTCGTCGCCACTTACCGGCGCGCAGGATGTCCATCAGGCGCACCCGGGCAACCTGCGCACGTGGTCGCAGCGGTGGACGAAACTTGGTCGACGGTATCGGTGGCGATGTCGTCATCCCTGCGCGCACCCGCCGGTCGATGTCCACCGCCACCGGATCTTCGGAGTAAGCCGACGGCAGCGCCATCTCATCCACCCCGACGCTCAGCTCTCGCTGGGCCTCGCGCAACAGTTCGCCGTAGTCGGCGGCCGAGGCCGGGCGGTCTTCGGGCTCGCGGGCCATCGCTCGTTCGATTGCGCGGGCCACCGGGCCCGGGATACCGGTCTGCTTCAAGTCGGGAAGTGGTTCGGCAGCTATCCGCAGGAAATGGGCGACCACCTGCTCCCCACTGCGCCGCTCGAAGGCCGCGTGACCGGTCAGCGCGCAGAACAACGTGGAACCGAGGCCGTAGATGTCCGAGGCCACCGACGGATCTGCACCGGTCAGCAACTCCGGAGCGGTGAACGCCGGAGATCCGGTGACAATGTCGGAGCCGGTCTCGAAACCATCGACGATGCGGGCGATACCGAAGTCCGTCAGCTGCGGCTCGCCATACTCGGTGAGCAGGATGTTTCCTGGCTTCACATCACGATGGAGCGTGCCGCAGCGGTGTGCCGTCTCCAGGGCCCCGGCCACCTTGACACCGACGCGGAGTACCTCCGGCCAGTTCAGGGTCCCTTGCTTGCGAATACGCGCATCGAGCGAGTCATGGGGGTGAAACGGCATGACGATGAACGGATGGCCTCCCGGTGTGCTCCCCACCTCGAGGATTTCCACGATGTTGGGGTGCCCGGACAGTCGGCCCATCGCGCGCTGCTCGCGCACGAACCGCTCGAGATTGCCTTTGTCCAGATGATCGGCGAGCACCTTTACTGCGACGACCCGATCCAGCCCCGGCTGAGAACAGCGATAGACCGCTCCGAATCCGCCCTGACCGATCAGATCAGGGTCACCGAAGCCCGCACCGACCAACTCCCCCGCTATGTCGAGTACGACATGGCGCTGGGTCATCTGTGGATCGTTCTCGGCCATGAGCTGCCTCGATCGACTGGAGCACGGACATCAGGTACACCTCCAGCCTATCGCGGACGTCACCAGATCCAATCGAATCGATCGAGGCAGCTCCGGGCACCATCTCGGCGTGAGGTTGACCGTCACCGCGCCACCGCGGTGACAAGCAGATACTCCCACTCCATCACACCGTTGTCGTTGAGGGCGGTGCGGGCGAGGTCTGCCAAGCCGGTGTCCAGAGCCGCTGTCGCATCCGGGTTTTCGGCATTGGCCTTGTAGACCGCGATCGTGGGTCCGTAGGTTTCCTTGAAGAACTCCCGGAACTCCTCCGGCGTCTCGAATCGGTCCACCTTCAGTGTCTGCCTGACCGCGGTCACCTCGGCGATCCGGTCACCGAAGAGCCCTCGCACATGGTCCTCGTCACCCCACAACGGCGGTGGCTGGGCCCCGGGTGGTGGTGGCGGGGCGTAGGGCTTCATCGTGGCGAACATCTGGCCGATGAACCCCTGTGGTGTCCAGTTGATCAGTCCGATGCGGCCACCGGAGCGACAGACCCGGACGATCTCGTCGGCGGACGCCTGGTGATGGGGAGCGAACATTGCACCCACGCAGGAGATCACCACGTCAAAACTGTTGTCTTCGAACGGAAGTTCCTCGACATCGGCCTCCTGCCAGGTCAGCTCCACCTGGCGTTCGGCGGCCAGTTGTCGCCCGGCCGTGAACAATTCGGGTGTGAGGTCACTTGCGACCACCTCGGCGCCGACCTCGGCAGCCGGGATCGCTGCATTCCCCGAACCGGCGGCGACGTCCAGTACCCGCTCGTGCTCGCGGATCCCGACCGCGTCGACCAGCGTCGACCCCAGATTCGCGATCACTTGTGTGTGCACGGCGGGATAGTCGCCGGACGCCCACAGTGCGCGGTGCTTGACCTTGATCGCGTCGGGGGTTGTTGTGTGTGTGGTCATCGCCGGGCTCCTTCGGGTGGCGTAATGGGTGCGATTTTCTGACACCTTGATCCTGCGACCACATCGCCGCGCGTTCCAGTTCCAGATCTGTACCCGAACCGGTTCTGTATCTGTACTGGTGTGTCGAACGGAGTCGGTGTGTACTTGCAAGGGACAACGCAAGGAGTCCCGATGTCTGGATACGGTCAGTTCTGCCCCGTCGCCAAGGCCATGGAGGTTCTCGACGAGCGGTGGACGCTACTGGTGGTGCGTGAACTGTTGGCCGGCAGCAGTCATTTCAACGAACTGCGGCGCGGCGTCCCGAAGATGTCGCCGGCACTGCTTTCCAAGCGGTTGCGCACACTTGAGCGAGCCGGAATCATCACTCGCGAAATCGACGGCGGCAGAACTGAATACACACTTACAGCCAGCGGCAAAGAGCTGTCGACTGTGGTCGAGGCACTCAACTCGTGGGGCATGCGCTGGATTGGTGAACTCGGCGAGGCCGACCTCGATCCCCACCTGTTGCTGTGGGACATGCGCCGCACCGTTCCCGTCGATCATTGGCCCCGGGCGCGCACGGTGGTGGCATTTCACCTGAGCGGCGTTCCGGTCAAGGCGTCCCGCTGGTGGCTGGTGGTCTCGGGCGGCGACGTCGATGTCTGTGACTACGACCCCGGGTACGACATCGACGCCACCGTGGACGCGCCACTTCGCGACCTCATCGCGGTCTGGCGCGGAGACCGGTCGTGGGACTCCGCGCTGAAGAGCGGTGACGTCGAGATCACCGCCCCGCGCGACATCCGCAATGTGGTCCCGGAGTGGATTGGTCAGGGCCGGATGTCGCGGATCCCCCGACCGGTCTGAGCGGCGGTCGCGATCGGGGCCGTCACAGAATCGACGCATCCTTCCCCACCAGAACGGTGAGCTCGACGAGGTCGTCGACAACCTGCCGGGTCGGTCCACCGTCTCGAGACGCGTTCCGGGGATCGTTCAGCAACCGCCGGACGATTCCCTCGGCGATGATCGCCAGCCGCCACAGCGCCATCGTGTGCCAGTACCCGATCCGGGAGACATCGCGCCCGGTCGCCTCGGCGTACGCGTCGATCAGTTCGGCCCGTTTGGGAAAACCCGGCGCGCGGGGCACCGTGAAATGCCCGGTCACGCGATCACCGGACTCCGGCCAGAAGGCGAGCAGATTGCCGAGGTCGGCCAGCGGTTCACCCAGGGTGCACAGTTCCCAGTCGACGACGCCGATCACGTGGCCGTCGTGCGGCGAGGTGATGACGTTGCTCAGGTGATAGTCGCCGTGCACCAGCGTCAACTCGGTCTGCTCCGGAGCATGCTTTGCCAAAGCCTCTGCCACGTCGGCAATTTCAGTGATTTCTCGGGTCTTCGAATGGTCCCACTGCGCACTCCAGCGCTTCAGCAACCGCGCGGAATACGGCTTGTGACTGGCCAGATCGGACAAACCGGTGGCGTCGAGGTCCACCGCATGGACGGTGCCGAGGGTACGGGGCAGGCTCAGTCCGACCTGGCGACGATGGTCGAGCGACAACCCCTCCACCGCAGCCGGATTGTCGATGACGGCCCCGTCGATGAAGCTCATCAGCACCAGCGGCGCATCGGTGATCTCGGGATCAGAGGTCGTGGCGATCATCTCCGGAACCGGGACCGCGGTGTCGTGCAGCGCCGACATGATGCGATGTTCACGCAGCACGTCATGAGCCGATGCGAGCAGCGTGCCCAACGGTGGCCGGCGCAGAATCCAGCGGGAGCCGGCGGCATCCCCCACCCGGAACGTCAGATTCGACTGACCGTTGCCGACGCGGTCGAATGTAAATGGTCCCCTGGCACCGATGTCCAGACCGGAGAGCCACCGGGACACGGCATCGGTGTCGAGACCGACCACATCACTCACGCCTGTGCCCCGATCTTCTTGTACCGGCCGAGCTCCTGACGCGCGATCGTCCGTTTGTGCACCTCGTCGGGACCATCCGCCAAACGAAGCGCCCTCAGGTGGGCGTACATGCTGGCCAGGGGGAAGTCGTCGGAGACTCCGCCACCGCCATGGACCTGAATCGCACGATCGACGATCTTCAGCGCCATGTTCGGTGCGGCCACCTTGATCGCGGCGATCTCGGTGCGAGCCGCCTTGTTGCCGACGGTGTCCATCAGCCAGGCCGCCTTCAGCGTGAGCAACCGCGCCATCTCGATCTCGATCCTGGCCTCGGCAATCCAATCCTGGATATTCGACTGTGCAGCAAGGGGTTTCCCGAAAGCTACGCGCAGGGAGGCTCGGGCACACATGAGTTCCAGAGCGCGTTCGGCCATACCGATGGCACGCATGCAGTGGTGGATCCGGCCGGGTCCGAGCCGGGCTTGTCCGATCATGAACCCGGCGCCCGCGCCGGCCAGCACATCCTTGTCCGGCACGCGGACGTTCTCGAACAGGACCTCGGCGTGGCCTTCGCGGTCGTGATAACCGAAGACCGGGAGATTGCGCAGGACGGTGATACCCGGTGCATCGATCGGCACCACCATCATCGATTGCTGCGCGTGCGCGGCCGCGTAGGGGTCGGTCTTGCCCATCACGATGAGCACCTTGCAGTTGGGGTGCAGGGCGTTGGACGTCCACCACTTGCGGCCGTTGAGGACCCAGTGGTCGCCGTCGGGTTCCATGCTCAGCTGGATGTTGGTGGCATCCGAACTGGCCACACCGGGTTCCGTCATGGCGAACGCCGAACGGATCGTGCCGTCCAACAGTGGAGCCAGCCATTTTTCTTTGTGCTCATCGGTGCCGAAGAGGCTGAACACCTCCATGTTCCCGGTGTCCGGTGCCGAGCAATTACAGGCCTCCGGCGCCAGCACCGCACTGTGACCCATGATCTCGGCCAGCGGTGCGTACTCGGAGTTGGTCAGACCCGGTCCGAAGCGGGGGTCGGGATGAAAGAGGTTCCACAACCCACGTGCTTTCGCCTCGGTTTTGAGTTCTTCGATGATCGGCGGATCGAAATGCGGGTCACCGGATGCACGCATCTGCTGGGCATAGACCTCCTCGGCCGGATAGATGTGGCTGTCCATGAAGTCCAGCAGGCGCCCACGGTAATCGGCGCAGCGGTCGGAGTACCCAAATTCCATTGCCAGATACCTACATTCGTTGTTGTCCGTCGCTCCGGTCAGTCGCCGTCTGCGACCAGGTGGCGTTGAAACCGACGCATCCCGGAAATCCACCGGTCATAGTCGGAGCCCTTGTTACGGTAGAAGTCCAGCACCTCGGGATGCGGCAGAATCAAGAATCTCTCGTCTTCCATCGCCGCCAGCACCTGCTGCGCCACGTCCGCCGGACTGAGCACCGCACCGGATTCGGTGACCGCCCGCGCAGCCACCGAGGCACCGGGGATGTCCGTATCGAAGCCCTCCCGCAGCAACGCGGTCTCCACGCCCATCGGGCACAGGCAACTGACTGCGATGCCCTGGTCGCCGTACGTCACCGACAACCATTCGGCGAACCCGACCGCCGCGTGCTTGGACACCGAATACGGCGCCGAACCGATCTGGGTCAACAAGCCTGCTGCCGATGCCGTGGCCACGAAGTAGCCGCCGCCGTTCTCGATCCACCGCGGCACCAGGATTCGTGCGGCCCGGACGTGGGCCATGACATTCACTTCGAGTGCCACCTCCCACAATGCGTCTGAGGTGTCCAACCCCATCCCCGCAGTGGTTCCGGCGTTGGCGAAGAAGATCTCAACAGGTCCGAGGTCGGCATCGGCCCGGGCGATCATCGCCTCGAGGACCTCGGGGTCGGAGACGTCACCGCCCATTGCGATCGCCCGGCCGGGATGGGTTGAGACGATCTCCGCCGCCACCGCGCCGGCTGCCGGGGCATTGAGGTCGGCGACCAGCACACTGACACCGGCCGCGGCCAACGCCCGGGCCAGGGCGGCACCGATTCCGGCACCACCTCCGGTGACAACGGCGACTTTCCCTGAAATCTGCACTCAACCGATGCTAGAGGTCCCGCCGTCGACCGTGCTCAAAACGGCTACTTGGCGGCGCAGGGTGGGGCCGGTGCATCTTCGAAGAGCGGCTTCCCCAGAGGCTCGAGATAGACGACATCGAGGATGACGGGAACCTTGCCGAGGTTTTGTCCTTGATGGACGTTGTTGTCGCCGGCGGGTTCGTTGATCAAGGCTCCGGTATTGAAGATCACCGGCTTGCAATCGGGTCCGGGATGAGACAGCGTACCGGCCTGCACGATTCCCACAACTGGGCCATCGTGATAGTGCCACCCGGTGGTTCCGCCGGGCGCGATGGTGATTTGCTTGGCCACCGCGTGGATTCCGTCGGGGATGAAAGGCAAGAGGTCTGCGGGGATCTCCACATCCGCGTACGTCACCGCCGAGATGCCCTCGCTTGGTGTTCCGTGCGCGACAACAGGAACAGTCAGCGCCGCACAAGAAAGCGCCACCACTGCTGTTACCGACCGGATGTGTTTGATCATCAGCACAGGGTATTCGTGAAACGGGCTCCAATCCCATCGCCGCGCACTGCTCATCGGCGCTCCGATCGCATCTGCGAAGGCGCCTATCTGACCCTCGACCTCGACGGCAGGAATGCGGCCGCCGTCATCCTGCTCGTGAGCGCGTCCATCACCTCGGCGTTTTCGATACCGGCGATGATCGCCCGCAATCGCACCGCCAAGCTCTGGCCACTGCAGTTCCTGCGCGGCCGAGCGAAATCTGCCTCTACCGAACCGGTTGGCTTACTGAAGCGACCAGGAGATGTGGAATCAGTACGGCGGAGGGTCGTTCCTTTCCTGTTCTTCGCGGAGTCTGCGGTTGTGTAGTCGTTCTTGTTGGCGGCGTGCATGTTTGGCAGCGGTACGTGATTGCTGTCGAGAGTCCGGTGCTGTAGGTGGTGGCCGGCCGGGTGAGCCGCGTTGGTTGTCGAAGACGATCAGCCGAAGTGTCGGGAACAGATCATCGCCCGTCCAGGCGGGTCCGTCGTAGCTACGGCCTTCCGGAGTGGTGAAGATCAGCCGCGGTCGCCCGGTCCGGGGATCGGGATACTGATCGTCGAGCCAGTTGCTGTAGGTTTTCATCAGATGGTGAAACCTGCAGAGTGTCTTCATCTCTGACGGATGGGTGCAACCACCGGCATCGGGATCGTGGTGGTTGTATTCGCGGGTGTGATCGAGATCAGCGCCCCATGCCTTCTTGTCACAACCGGGCCACATGCAATAGCAATCCCGGATCCGGATGTAGCTGTCAAGGACCACCGACGGCCGATACTCGTCACCGGGTTGGGTGGCCGGCAGTGGAACCACGAACGGTGCTGTAACGGTGTCGCTGTCGCCCTCCGGGAAGTCGCCGACCGGTGGGTTCTCCGGCGACCGCATGTACACCGTCGGCTTGTCAGGCTTCGGTCCCGGATCCGGCTGCGGTTCCTCAGGTTTCGGCTGTACGGGTTCGGGTTCAGCAGGCTCGGCCTGTGCAGGTGCTGGTTCGGGTTGAACAGTCTTGTTGCCCATCGGCCGCACCACTGTTTCGGTGCGGTCGGCGATATCGCGGATGTGGGCCGCGGAGATGACCCCGTGCCCGTCGAGGAAACCCGGATTGTCCTCGGTCCCCTCGAGCGTCGCCTGGTCAGTAATCACGTGCAGAACGATCTTCACGTCGACCCCGGAGATCACCTGATCCGCTGGGACCGTGACGATCTCGGCGGTGCACGGGTGTTTGGGGTCGTCCGGGCACTGGCAACTGAACTCACGGCCCATCACCGTCGCAAACAACGCATCGGCCATCCGCTCAGCTTTGCGCCGCGGATCAGCCTTGCACGTCGACGTGGCCAGCTTTTCCAGCCGCGCCATGATCATCGTCATCTCTTCAGCGGTGGACTGTGCCTCCAGGACGGCCATGCCATGGTCGGCGTGCGAGCCCCACACCCCACGCCGGTTCTTCGCATCCTCCCGAGCTTGCCGGACCAGGTCTGGATCGCGGCGAAAGATGATCGCATCGACCATGTCCCGCATCCGGTTCTTCGACCACGACCCCCGTCGGCTGAGAGCGTCGGAGATCGCCTGATCAATGTCAGCCCGATGCGGCGAGCCGTCGATCAACTCGGTGCGGGACACGATGTCGGGGATGTATTCGGCGGCAATTCGCCCCGCCTTGAGCATCGCATTCAAGGCGGGTAGACGATCGCGCAGCGCTAGGGCTCGATTGATCTGCAGTTCCGCGGTGTGCTGCGTGATCTCCTGTGAGGCAGACAGTCTCGCCGCGCACTGGGCGAACGGATCGATCGCCCGCATTTCGGCCTCGGTCCCCGCGGATGGTTCCACCAACAAGGCATGCAACTCCGCCGCGGTGGTGTAGCGCTTCCACTCCAGTTGACCCTGCTGCGCACGCGCTAGCTCGGAGTCGTGCAGCAGTTCATTCGCACGCAGCTCTTCAGGACCCATTTCTGCGTCCCCACCAGCGGATTCATCCCCCATACCGAACATAGATTCGAGACTATAGGAGCGGTACGACATCAATAGGAAATGAGTTTGCTGCTAGCCCAGATCTCGCGCGAGAGCGCGGCCGGCCGCGCGACCGGAGAAGATGCAACCGCCCAGGAAGGTGCCTTCGAGCGCGTTGTATCCGTGCACGCCGCCGCCGCCGAAACCGGCAACCTCACCCGCGGCATAGAGACCGTCGAAGGCACTGCCATCCGGACGGATCACCTGTGAGTCGAGATTGGTCTCCAGACCGCCCAGGGTCTTGCGCGTCACCAGGTGAAGCCGAACAGCGATCATCGGGCCATACTTGGGATCTTCGAGGCGATGCGGTGCTGCCACCCGAATCAGTTTGTCGCTGAGATAGTTACGCGCGTTGCGGATCGCCATGATCTGCATGTCTTTGGTGTAGTTGTTCTCAATCTGACTGTCGCGGGCGTGGACTTCGGCGGCCACCTGGTCATAGTCCAACTGTGGTCCGGGAGTGATCTCGTTCATGCCCGCAACGAGGTCACGCAGGTTGTCGCGAACCACAAAGTCGGCGCCACGTTCTTTGAATGCTTCGACCGGACCTGTCGCGCCCTTCTTCACCCGTTGCAGAAGTAGCTTGAAATCTTTGTCGGTGAAGTCAGGATTTTGCTCCGACCCCGACAGCGCGAACTCCTTCTCGATGATCGCCTGGGTGAGGATGAACCAGGTGAAGTCATGGCCACCCCGCGTGATCGTCCCCAACGTGCCGAGCGAGTCGAATCCGGGAAAGTTCGGCACCGGCAATCGTTTGCCGGTGGCATCCAGCCACAGCGACGACGGACCGGGAATGATGCGGATTGCGTGGTTCGGCCAGATCGGATCCCAATTCTGGATGCCCTCCGTGTAATGCCACATCCGGTCCCGGTTGACCACGCTTCCACCGGCATCCTCCGTGATCTGCAACATCCGCCCGTCAACGTGTGCGGGAACGCCGGTGATCATGTGGTCGGGCGCCGGACCCAACCGATCTACGGGCCAATTCTTCTTCACCAACTCGAAATTGCCGCCGATACCACCCGACGTGACAACAACCGCTTGTGCCCGCAACTCGAAGTCTGATTCGCGTTCCCGGCTCGACGAGACCCCGCGCGACTCGGTCGACGGGACCAGAACCGTTCCGCGGACACCTACCGCTCGCCCACCTTCGGCGATGATCCCGTCCACCTGATGTCGGTATTTGAAGGTGACCAGACCTTTCTCTGCGCCGGCGAGGACGGGCTCCCGGAACACCCGGACCACTTCGGGACCTGTGCCCCAGGTGATGTGGAACCGCGGCACCGAGTTCCCGTGTCCATTCGCCGACCCGGATCCACGTTCGGCCCAACCCACGGTGGGCATCACCTTCAGACCCAATTCGTGGAGGTACGAACGCTTCTCACCGGCAGCAAAGTTGACGTAGGCCTCGGCCCATTGACGAGGCCAGTGGTCTTCCCGGTCCCGATCGAAGCCGGCCGATCCGAGCCAGTCGGCCATGGCGAGTTCCAGTGAGTCCTTGATCCCGAGGTGACGCTGTTCCGGCGAGTTCACCATGAACAATCCGCCCAGCGACCAGAATGCCTGGCCGCCGAGGTTCTGTTCGTTCTCCTGATCGAGGATGGCCACCCGTTTGCCGGCCTTGGCCAACTCGTGAGCTGCCACCAGACCTGCCAGACCTGCACCAACGACGATCACGTCAAACTGTTCGGACACCCGTACACCCCTGCCTGCCATGCGTCATCTGGGGATTGCAATCCCTGTCCATCCACGTCTCCTGTGAGCATAGGGAAAGCGACGTCGAACATCGGCAGGACGCCGCCATTGCCTCATCCGGACCCACATCAGGGCGCAGCGGGCGATACTGGAGCCGTGGCAACCAAGGACACCGGAGACGACTCCGACCGACAAAGATTCCGCACCCTGGCGCAGGCCGCCCTCAACGCTGATCGCACTGTGGGACAAATGGATTCAGTCATCGAGGGGCTCGGATCGGCACTGACGGACTTCGATCGCGCGATGACCGGGTTCGAAACCACACTCGACAGCTTCGGCACCGCCATGACCGACTTCTCCACCACGTTGGGCCGGGTGGACACCATGGTGACCACGATGGACAGCCTGGTCGAAAGGATGGAGAAGATCATGGGCCGGGTCGAAGCCATTGTCGACATCGCGGAAAGGTTGATGGCACCGGTGGCATCTGTCGAATCCATGGTCCGCGGCATATTTGGCCTCGGACGTCGCTCCTGACTGACGGATCAGCGCCCACCGGAAACCGAGTCACGAAGGTAGTCACTGGGTGTGAGCCCGATGACGGCTTTGAACTCGCGTGCCAGGTGCGCTTGATCGGAGTAACCCAGTTCTGCGGCCACATCGGCGATCGTTGTGTCGCCGCGGCGCAGCGCCAGCGCCGCATCCTGCAGACGACGTCGCTGGATCAGCCATTTCGGGCTGAGCCCGGTCCGATGCACTGTCACACGCTGCAGTGCCCGCGTGGACAGCGCCACCTCGGCGGCCAGGTCGCTCACCCGGCGAGGCCCGTCGTCGTCCTCGACGAGATCGACCACCCGATTGATCAAGACGCCCTCCTCGTCAACCGACCACTGCCGTCCCCACTCTTCGTAGAGGTCCGCCACCGCCCGGTATCTGTCCTGCGGCGCGTGATCTTCTGCGGTCATGACCGCACGCACGTCGCGGACGAGGTCGCCTTCACCGGGTACAGGAAGCGGCGTTCCGATCGGTAATGCCGGCCCTGACCGCGATCCGGAAGCCATCGACCGGCCGGTTATCACCGTGATAGCTGCAGGCCGCAACAACACCGCCGCAGCCCAGCCCTTGCCCTCCAACTTCTGCTCACTGATCCCCTGGCTCACGCAGTACAACGCGGCCCGATCGGACTCGATCACGACGTTGCCGCCCGGATGTTCGAGTACCGGCTGCAGGATCGGGGCGTCGAGATCCCAGACCGCGATCCAGACGTGACGCAGTAATTCGCCGGACGGCAACGGTATTCGGTGCAGTTGCACACCACGGCCGGGATTCAATTGACCCCGGGGTGGTGTCGGCGACTCGGCCATCTTTTCGTGTTTCTTCAAGCCCGGTCCTCACATATCACGGTGTGCCGCATGGCTTCACCTCCCTGACCCCGTTCATCGTCGTCTCCCCTGCCTGCGGCGCCATCGCGTTCTACCGGGATGCGTTCTCTGCCACTCTCACCCAATCCACCGAGTTCCCGGGGCCGGACGGCACACAGATCGTGGCCATGCCGAACTCGACTTCGGCAGCGAGCGCCTGCAGTTGGGCGACCCCAATCCCCAGTATGGCCTGATCCCCCGCGAAGACGCCGATGCCGACTGCTACTCCTCACGCTGTACGTCCCCGATATCGATGCGACGTTCGACCGCGCGGTCGAACTGGGCGCCACGATGCGCGAAGCGCCGCAGACATTTGTCTCAGGCGACCGTTTCGCATCGATCCGCGACCCCTATGGCATCCGGTGGTCGGTGATGAACCGTGTGGAGGATCTGTCTGGGGGACGAGTACTCATTCCGTTGGCCTTGCGGATTGCCGAACTGCAGCAGGAGCGGCCGGACGCTTCCGCAGACCTGGACCTTGTCGGTCAGGAGATAAACATCCGACGCGACCACGGAACCGATTATGGTTGCACCGGGTACGTCCTACGACCCAGGGAGGTCGACCGATGAGCGGTCCTGAATCCATTGCCGACCGGTACAACCGCCGCGCCACAACGTTTGCCGCGGTGATCGCAGCCGCGCCGCCGGATCGCTGGTCCTCGCCGTCGCCGTGCACCGCATGGACCGCCGCCGACGTGTTACAGCATGTCCTGGACATGCAGGCCGCGGTGTTCACCCCGCTCGACCGGTCCCTCTCACCGGCGCCCACCGTCGACGCGGACCCTCTCGGCGCGTTCAACCACGCCCGGACCGACATCGAGCGAGCACTCGCCGATACCGCGGTGGCCGCGACCACGGTGCAGACTCCCATGGGTCCCTCCACATTCGCCGAGCACGTCGACGGGGTGGCCAGCGCCGACCTGGTGGTGCACGGTTGGGACCTTGCCCGGGCCCTCGGGTTCGAGCACGAGATCGACCCCGCCGAAGTCGAAGCCGCATGGCCAGGTGCACAGGAGATACCCGACATCATGCGTGTCCCCGAGGCTTTCGGACCAGGCATCATTGTGTTCGGGCCGATCGTGGAAGTGCCGGACGACGCACCGCTCCAGGATCGGTTGCTCGGACTCCTGGGCCGAGACCCGCACTGGGAAGCGCCGTAGCCGGTGCGTGTCCATGCGTAGCCTGGGCCAATGGGCATCACGTACACGAGCACGGTCTCCGCACCCATCGACGAGGTGTTCGCCTGGCACAGCAGGCCAGGGGCCTTCGCACGCCTCTCCCCGCCGTGGGCACCACCATCGTTGGTGCGGGAGGCCAACTCCCTCGAGGACGGCACCGCCGTGCTGTCGTTCGGATGTGGCCTGAAGTGGGTCGCGAAACACCAGCCCTCCCGATTCCACCCGCCGAATCAGTTTGTCGATCAACTCGATTCGTGGCCGTTGCGGACCGTCATGACCTGGACCCATCACCATGGATTCTCCGAGGTCGACCCACAGACCACCCGGGTCACCGACACCGTCGACACTCCGGTGCCCGAACCGCTGCTGCGCCCGATGTTTCGTTATCGGCACCGGCAATTGGCCGATGACCTCGCCACCCACGCCTGGGCCCTGCCACTGGCAGGCAGGCCGCTCACGATCGCCATGACCGGTGCGTCGGGACTTGTTGGTACCGCGTTGCGGTCGTTGCTGACCACCGGCGGCCACCGCGTCATCTCACTGGTCAGGCGCGCCCCTGACGGACCCGACGAACGACGCTGGAACCCCGCCGATCCCGCCGACGACCTCTTGGCCGGGGTCGATGCCGTGGTGCATCTCGCGGGGGCCTCGATCGCCGGGCGATTCAATGACGAACACAAATCCGAGATCGCCGGCAGCCGGATCGCACCCACCGAGGCACTCGCGCGCATTGCCGGCGCCACCACACCCGCACCCACTTTTGTCTGTGCGTCCGCCATCGGGTTCTACGGCTATGACCGCGGTGATGCGGTTCTCGATGAAAGCGCCTCGCGCGGAGACGGTTTCCTCGCCGACGTGGTGTCCGACTGGGAAGACGCCACAGCACCGGCGGCCGAGGCGGCCCGAGTCGTGAACGTGCGAACCGGTGTTGTGCAGGCCGCCGCCGGCGGAACTCTCAAACTGCTGCGACCGCTGTTCACCCTGGGACTGGGCGGACGCCTCGGCGACGGAAACCAGTGGCTGTCCTGGATCGGCATCGACGACCTCATCGACATCTACTACCGCGCAATCGTCGATGATCGACTGTCCGGGCCGGTCAACGCGGTGGCACCGGGCGCGGT
This sequence comes from Williamsia faeni, assembly GCA_003202005.1. GTDB lineage: Bacteria > Actinomycetota > Actinomycetes > Mycobacteriales > Mycobacteriaceae > Williamsia > Williamsia faeni. The sequence continues at coordinate 689,529 of QJJF01000002.1, forward strand.
GCGCAACAAGGAGTACACCGCGGCGCTGGCCGGCGCCGTGCACCGGCCGGCTGTCATCCCGGTCCCGCGTCTGGGCCCACGAATGATCCTCGGTTCGCAGGGTGCCAGGGAGCTGGCCCTCGCCAACCAGCGAGTGGCACCCGCACGACTCGAAGAAATGGGCCACCGGTTCCGGATGACAGAGGTCGATGAGGTGCTACGCCACCAACTCGGCGGTGACCCGAGCGCCGTTCACGCGTGATCCTGCCTCAGCCGGCAGTGAGTTCGGCTTTGATCGCAGCGGCGAATTCGTCGACATCCTCGGCCGTGGTGTCGAACGAACACATCCACCGGACCTCGCCGGTGGACTCGTCCCAGGTGTAGAACTTCCACACTGCCAGCACCCGCTCCGCCACCGCCGGATCGAGCACGGCGAACACGGCGTTGGCCTGCGTGGGCTGGGTGATGGTGAGGCCGGGTGTCCCCTCCAGATGTCCGCGCAGCCGGGCGGCCATCGCATTGGCATTCGCCGCGGCCTGCAACGCCGTATCGCCGTCGAACAGCGCCAGCAGCTGCGCCGAGACGAACCGCATCTTGCTGGAAAGCTGCATGCTGAGCTTGCGGATGTAATCCGTGCCGCTGACCGCGTCCGGATCGATGACCACCACCGCCTCCGCACCCAGCGCGCCTATCTTGGTGCCACCGAGACTGACCACGTCGACACCCGCGGCAGTAGTGAACTCGCCGAGTGAAAGCCCCAGCGCTTCAGCAGCATTCCACAGCCTGGCGCCGTCGACGTGAACCAGCATCCCGTGCCGGTGCGAGTACTCACAGATGGACGCGATCTCGTCCACCGAGTACAACGTCCCCAGCTCGGTCGACTGGGTCAAGCTGACTGCCAACGGTTGCGCGCGGTGCACATCACCAAAACCATAGGCCTGCGTCGCAATTGAATCGGGCGTCAACTTTCCGTCGACCGTCGGCACGGTGAGGAGCTTGATCCCACTCACCCGCTCCGGGGCACCGCCCTCGTCGTTGTGGACGTGCGCGGACTCCGCCACAATTGCCGCACCCCATCGGGGCAACATCGCCGTCAGACTCACCACGTTGGCGGCCGTCCCATTGAAGACCGGGAAAACGTCGGCCCGCGTACCGAACTCGCTCCGGACGACGGATCTCAACTGTTCGGTATAGACATCATCGCCGTAGGAGGGCTGGTGACCTCCATTGGCCGCGACCAGCGCGGCGACCACCTCGGGGAGCATTCCGGCGTAGTTGTCCGAGGCAAATGCCCGCCACCGCGGATCGTGTAATTGCGGTGCCGGATCCGGTCGGGATGTCATCCGCCAAACCTTTCAGTCCTGATCGTGTTCGCCGGGTATCCCAGATCGAGGAGCCACCGGGCACACTGTTCCACAAACGCCGTGGGTCCACACACCCTGAACTCCGGTTTCTGCTCGACCGGAATCACCAACGACGCCAATTCGTCTTGGGTCAGCCGTCCCGGCCGCCTGCCATCCGGCGCGCTCCGGGTGTGGACATAGTCGACCCTCAGGCTTCCGGTTGAGCACAGCCGACCGAGTTCGTCTCGGTAGTAACCGTTTTCCGGGCTGCGCAGCGAGTAAAGGAGGCGAAATGGCACCCTCGTGGCGGCCGACTCGCGCTCCCGGATCATCGACATCAACGGCACCACACCCGAACCTCCGGCGATCAATTGCACCGGTGCGGGGTCCGCGGACCTCCAGATGAACCAACGACCGATCGGTCCGCGCACCTCCAACTGGTCACCGACGGCCAGGTCGCCGATGAGGTACGGCGAAACCTCGCCGTCGGGGAGTTCTTGCACTGTCGTCTCGACGAGATCGTCACCGACCGCTGCTGCCACCGAATAGGACCGCACGGCCTGGTAGCCGTCCTCGGCGGTCAGACGGATATCGATGTGCTGCCCCGCTAGCACCCGACCGCGATCGGGTACCTGCAGTCGCAGGGTCCGGGCGGTCGGCGTCTCCATGGACGCCGCGACAACCGTCGCCGGCCGCCAACCATTCACCAATACCGTTCCTCTTTCCAGGGATCACCATGATTGTGATAGCCGTTGCTCTCCCAGAATCCCGGAACATCCTCGGCCATCTCGGTGAGCCCACTGACCCACTTGGCCGACTTCCAAAAATACAGGTGCGGAATCAGCAGTCGCGCGGGTCCACCGTGTTCGGGTTCCAGCGGCTCGTCGTCATAGGTGTGCGCAATCCATGCCTTCCCGTCGAGCACGTCCTCCAACGGCACGTTGGTGGTATACCCGCCATGGCATTGCGCCATCAGGAATCCGTCGGGATCCACCTCGTCGCCGAGGAGCACGTCGAGCGACACACCTCGCCATGTGGTCTCCAGCTTCGACCACGCCGTCACGCAATGGATGTCGACCGTGATGTCTTCCTGCGGGAGCAACATGAACTCCTCCCAGGACCAACTCTTGCGTTCCCCGCTGAGGAAATCGATCTCGAACGTCCACTCCGCGTTGTCGATCAGCGGCGTCGGCCCCGCCGACAGGACCGGGAAGTCGCGCGTCAGATACTGTCCCGGCGGAATCCGCTCATCCTTCTGACGGCGACGGGAACCGAACCCCTTGTTGATGATTGCCATGACTGTCAGTGTGCGCTGCGGCGCCGCCGGCTGCAGCGCACAGGGTCACCCGCGCTCCGTCCGGTCGCCTACTTGGCCACCGACTCTTTCCTCTTGGTCCGGCCACGCATCGTCAGGATCCCGACGATCCACCCGACTACGAAAACAACCAGAAGAATGAACCATAATGGAGAACTGACCTCGACCCACAACAGATTGATATCTGCCGAATCGCGGTTCTGAAAGATGAAGACCACCGCGACCACGGCAAGGATCACGGCCACCCAGGTGGCCGGCGAGCGTTTCGCGAAGATATTGGACGACGACGTGCCTGCACTTTTCGACATGAATTGACAGTAGTCGCGAAACCGGACTATAAGGTACTGCTCCGAGGCAAGAAGTCTCGGAAATTGCCGCTACCAAATCCAACGAGGCTGTTTCGAATGGTCGCCGGGTTAGGGTGGGCCACGTGCCCCATCCCAGTTTGCTCTGTGTTCATGCGCACCCCGACGACGAGGCGCTGTGGACCGGCGGGGTGCTGGCCCGCTGCGCCGAACTTGGCGGACGCACGGCGGTCATCACGTGCACCTGGGCGGAAGGCACCTCTCGCGGGTCCGAGGTCGCGGCCTCGCTGAAGCTGTTGAAGGCTGATCCGCCTCTACTTCTCGGCTATGCGGACCGGCCCTTCCCCGAGTCGGCACCCGGACAACCGGCGTTCTGTGATGCCCCGTTCGACCAGGTGGTCGGAGAGGTTGTCGCCCATATCCGCCGATTCCGGCCCGACACCATCGCAACGTATGACCCACTCGGCGTGTACGGGCATCCCGATCATGTTCGGGCACATCGGGTGACCGTTGCCGCGATCGGCGCGGCTGCGTTCCCCCAGTTGTATCCGGAGGCGGGACCGCCCTGGCGCACTCGCCTGCTCTATCTCGCCACGATGCCGCATTCGGCCACCAGTGTGCTGTGGCCGGCGATTCGCAAGGCCGCCCGCCCGGCCGGACCATTGCCGGGAGTACCCGACGAGATGGTGGACACCACCATCGATGTGTCGACATGGCTCGACATCAAATGGAAAGCGCTCCAGGCTCATCGCACCGAGATGGACCGTGGCGGCGCGTTGACGATGCTGGAGGAACTGCCCGAGAACGTCCGGCGCCAGGTGATCCGCAACGAATGGTTCCTGCGCATGCCGTTGGCCGCGGATCCCCTCGATGCCCTGGATTTTTCCGGGACGCCTCATTCAGTCGACGGACGTCCGTAGTCCACTGGCTCGTAACACTTTTCGTTCGACTCCGGCGCGGATGGACTCCTCGGTACCGATCAGCCGGACATGACCACTCGCTCGGGTGATGGCCGTGTACAGCAATTCCCGCGTCAGTAGTGCGGAGCGATCGGGTGGAATGACCACGGACACCGACTCGTACTGCGACCCCTGGCTGCGGTGAATGGTCATCGCGTACACCGGGACCGCGGCCACGAGCTGCGAGGGATGCAGCAGCTTCACCGCGGATCCACGTCTGAACGCGACCATCAACCGTCCGCCGCTGCTCACCACTACCCCGGTGTCCCCGTTGAAGATACCGGCGTCGTAGTCATTTGCCGTGACCAGCAACGGCTGACCCGGATACCAGTCGTCGGCACCGGCTGTCGTACCGATCCATTCCATGGCCTGCCGCGACCAGTGTTCGACACCGGACGTGCCCTGGCGGTGCGCGCACAGCAGCCGGTGTGTGTGGAGGCCGGCGAGGGCGGTCTGCGCATCACCGTCGGCACCTGCACGTCGCATCCGTTCGGCCGTGGTGACGATGTCGTCGCGGACCGAGGCCAGGTCGCTCGGATCCACCAATTCGAACTGGCTGTGTCCGGCCGCGAGCAGTTCGATGACCGAATCGGCGTCACCATCGCGCACCGCCGCGGCCAATTGCTTGATCTGTTCGCCGAATCGGCGCACCTTGGTCAGCCTGATGACTCCGCCGGCCAGCCGCGCGCGCTCCTGCTCGTCGAGGGCGTCGGGATCGTCGTGGTCGTCCCGCAGATCTGATTCGATCAAGGTTTTGAGCATCGGATTGATCTGTTCGGTGACCGGTCGGTGAACCAGATCGGCCAGGACCGCACCGGCGTCAACCGAGGCCAGCTGGTCGGGATCACCCACCAAGACCAGGCGGGTCTGCGGCCGCAAGGCGTCGAGCAACCGCGCCATCATGGTGAGCGAGACCATCGACGTCTCATCGACGACCACGAGCTCGTGCGGCAGCCGGTTGTCCGCGTCGTGGGCAAATCGACTGCGGCTCCCCGGTTTCCAGCCGAGCAGACGGTGCAACGTGGTCGCGGTGAGGTCGGTGGGCATACCGAGTTCGCCGGCCTGCGACCGCACCGACTCCTCCAACTGGGCCGCGGCCCGTCCCGTCGGCGCCGCGAGCGCCACCCGAAGCGAGGGTCCGTACTCGTCGAACATCAACGCCAACACGCGCGCCACCGTATGGGTTTTGCCGGTGCCGGGTCCGCCCGCGATGACGGTGGTCCAGCCGGCACTGGCCAAGGCGGCAGCAATCCGTTGCCGGTCGGTCCCCGCCTCGGGGAAGTGCCTGCGCAGACCGTTGAGCAGCCGGTCGGCATTGATCTCCGGATGGCTGTGCGATCGTTCGTCGAGGAGCTCCCGGATCCGCTGCTCCTGCAGGAAGTACCGCCGCAGGTACAGCAACGGACCTTCCGGGGTCTTCGCGAGATGGAGTGGGCGAAGAGGTCCGGACGTTGATCCCGTCACCAACGGACTGACCTCGAGCGCGGCGACGACGTCAGCCGGTGCCGGCCACGGCAGTGAATCGGGGTCGACGCCGAACTCGTCCTCATCTAAGGCGACCTCGGACAACCTGTCGATCTCGACACAGACCGAACCCAACCGCACGGCCCGTACCGCAAGTGCGGTGGCCAGCAGGACATCCGGTTCGACGTCCGACCTGCTCAAGGCCGCCAGCCGTTGTGCCACATGCACATCGGCCGCACTCAGTACACCGGCCGCGTTGAACGGAACCAGTGTGGGATGGGCATTGACCGCGATCCGCGCGTCGAAGTCGATCGTCACAGCACCGCTGTCCTTCCGGAGATCAGGTCAGAGACCGAGGTGATCAGGGATGCCGGCGGATGCCATTGGAAGACACCACATCCGGCCGGGGTGTCAGGGCCGATCATGCCGCGCACGAAGTGATATTGAGCGCCGGCGAGATTGACCTCGGGATCGTAGCCGGGCAAGCGCCATCGCAGATATCGGTGCAGCGCAACCGAATAGAGCAGAGCCTGCAGCGGATAGTGCGAATTGATCATCTCGCGCGACATCCGCTCGGGCGTGTAGTCGAGCGCGCTGAGATCTCCTCGCGCGGTCCGGTTCGTCTTGTAGTCGACGATGACGAACCGGTTGCCAGGCAGCCGCAGGACGGCATCGATGCTGCCGACGAGAAATCCTCGCAGCGGTGGCACCTGCACGCCGCGAAGGTGTTCCGGATAACCGGCGAGCCAGTCGTCGGCTGCGAGATGAGTGGCCATCAGATCGCTGATCTCGCGCAGCGTGGTGGCCTCGTCGCCACCGAGGGGGAACTCGAAGTCGAGTTCGGCGAGTCGATCCCGGGTGGCGATTTGCCCCAGTGTCGTTTCCGGTTCCTGGCCGAGCGGTGTCTGCAGGACTGCCAACAATGCGGTCGCCAGTACCGCGGGATCGGCATCTGCCATCCACATCGCCACCGCCTCCCGGCAGCGCGTTGCCACTTCGGCTGCCAGATCGTCGGCATCGGTGTCGATGACCTCGAGCACCTCGTGGACCAGGGTTCCGAACGCCGCACCGAACGGCAGCGTGTTCATCAGCGAGGGATACGCGAGTTCCTCAGTGCCGTCGGCCACCGGCGCATCGAGAGGTTCGGCGACCTGTTCATCGGTCTTGTCCGTCGACTCCGGCTCGCTGGTCACCACCGGCTCATGATGGGTACCGGCCACCAACGCCGAATACGACGTCCGCCGCCAGGTGTGGTCGATCCGGCGCGTGAAGTGCGCGACTGCCAGCTCGCCGGCCGCAGACCGCTGCGGAATCCAGGGCGCGTCTCCCTCCGATCCGTAGTCGGCCGGCTCGACTCGCACATGAGCGCCCGCAGACGCACCCCAGGCCGTCAGATGTTGGCCCACCTTGGCATCGTCGGGCACCACCGGCCGCGGATCCGGGTTGGTCCGGTCCCGGCTGAAGAGCAATCGGTGCAGCGGCGACGACCGCGCCGATGTCCCTGGCGCCCACCACAGGACAACTGCCGACGCCGCGCGGGTCAGCGCCACGTACAACAGTCTCAGTTCTTCACCGTTGTCCTCGGTGGCGGAGGCCTCCCGACGGTTGCGGTAGCCGGGGGCGTCCTGGCCGCCGATATCGAGCAGTCGCCGACCCGACTCGTCGTGGAGCAGGAAGGTATCCGGTGAGGGGTGTTGCGCCCCGTCCCAGCCGTAGGGCACATAGACGATCGGGAACTCGAGCCCCTTGCTCCGGTGCACCGTGAGCAACTGCACGGCCGCCGCATCGCTGTCGAGGCGACGGCTCTGTTCCCCCTGGTTACCGGCACCTGGGTCGTTGATGGATTGCTGGAGCCACCGCACCAGTGCCGTCAACCCCAGACCTTCCTCAACGACAGCACGATTGCAGAGCTGGGCCACATGCGTCAGGTCGGTGAGGCGACGCTCCCCACCAATGACGGACAACACGCGACCGGGCACATCGCGGACGCCGGAGAGATGTTCGTACACGGCCGCAAACCCCGACTCGTGGTAGACGGCGACCAGCTCACGGATCAGCGCGCTGATATCCGCGGTCAGTCCGTCGGCACCGGAATCGAGTTCGGTGGCAGTCCATCCGAGCAGCGGGGTGAGTGCGGCCAAACGGATGCGTGCGCTGCGGCTCGGCTGTTCCATCGCCTGCAGCAGCCACAACCAGTCGAGCGCGCCCTGGGTGCTGTAGACACTGGTACCACCGGCGAGCACAGACGGTACTCCCCTGGCGTCCAGCGCTGCCTGAATCATGGTCAGGTGCTTGTGATTCCGGACCAGAACCGCGACATCTCCCGGTGCCACCGGACGTTCATCGCCGGTGCCTCGCAACGGCGTCCGCGAGTTCAGGAGCCGGGTGAGGTCGGCGGCAACATCGTCGGCGACCGATCGTCGCAGACGATCCAGCGCCGGGAACCCGCTCTTGCCCAACGGTCCGTGACCTCTGCGGTTCAGGTACCGCAGTCGCAGCGGGGTCTGGTCAGGCACTCTCGACTCGGTGTGTGTCGCCCCGACGTCGTGGACCACGATCTCCGGGCTGCCCAGCGCCGCACCGCCGTACACCCGGTCGAGCGCCTCGACCAGGTCTGCATCACTGCGCCAGTTGGTGGGCAGCGCCTGATGGTTGTCGGCGGCTCGCACGGCTTCGAGGTAGCTGAACACCTCGGCCCCCCGGAAGGCATAGATCGACTGCTTGGGATCACCGACCAGTACCAGGGTGGTGTGCCCGTGAAATGCGAGCCGAAAGATGTCCCACTGCACCGGATCGGTGTCCTGGAACTCATCGACCAGGACCACCTGGAATCGACTCCGTACCCGCCGGCATGCCCGCTCTCCGTGCTCGGGATCACCGAGCGCGTCGCGCAGCAGGATCTGCAGATCGTCGTAGTCGCGAATGTTGGTCTGGCGCTTGCGGCGTTCGACCTCGACCATCACCGTCGTCGCGAAATCGATCCGCTGGTATTCATCGGTGTCGGGGTCGGTGTCAGGCGAAAGCTTCGCCTGCCGTTGGAAGACCGCCTGCCGGCAGAACGAGTGTGCGTCGGCAAGACTGAACGGAGCGGCACCGTTTCCGCTGAAACGGTGCAGGTACAGATCATCGGTGACCTCGGTGATCAGGTCACTGACGTCCTCGACCAAGGTGATGTCGTTCTCGAAATCCCCGGCCACACCCAGTCCGTCGAGCATGCGGCTACAGAATGTGTGGGTGGTGGCGATGGTGGCGGCGTCGAAATCCGACACCGCATTCGCCAGCCGGCTGCGCCGAAGGTCCACCTCGTCTACCGGACCGGTTGCGAGCATCGCAGCCAGTGGGTCTTGCGATTTCTTCGCGGCCACGGGATCGGTGAGCGCGGTGGCCAGTCCGGTGAGCCGCAGTCTCGTTCGTTCGCGAAGTTCGGCCGTGGCGAAGCGGCTGAAGGTGACCAGCAGCAGGTCGGACAGCGGAATGCCGTCAGCGACGTACCGGGCCGCCAGGCCGACGATCGCATAGGTCTTGCCGGTACCGGCACTGGCCTCGAGCACCGTGGTGCCGCGGGGCAACGGACCGGTGATGTCGAAAGTGACCGGCGCAATGGGGCTTTGGATCATCTCTCAGCGCACCTGTTCCGAATCCAGCAGGGGTGTCCACAACCGCATCGCGGAGGCCGCGAAACGAGATCCGTGCTCATCCCAGTCCCGTTCTTCGGCTGCCGCCCGCTCGGCGATCACCGTTGAGAAGTCACCTTCGTGCAGATATCTGACGTAGACGTCCTGGCCGTCGCCGCCGAACTGGTTCCCGAAGTTCTTGTCGGCGGCGTCCAGTGCCAGGACGGTGTCGTCACCACGGTGCCGGCGATCGGCGTATTCGGCAGCGGCGGCCGTGGGCAAAGGAAGCGGCGACCGCAGGCCACGATCCCGGAGATCGACGATCTGACGCAGCACCGCAACCGGATTGGGCGGAGCGGTCAGTGTCGAACGGCGGACGCGGCCATACGACCCTCGACCCACCACGACGGACGAGGTGACATCGGCGCCGGATGCGGCCAGCGCCAGCACGCCCACCCAGGACGCCAGTCGGTGTTTGGCGGCGAGCCTGGAGTAGATGGTCCGGACCAGGGTCCCGCGATGCACCGACGGGACCGTCCCGGTCAGCCGCCGGCCATCTCCGAGATCGATGGTCACGTCGATCACCTCCGGATGGGTTTCGTACAACGGCGCCGCCACCGTGACCAGCGACTCCACCAGTCCGGAGATCTCTCCGAACACCTTGCTGCCCAATAGGAACGGTGGCAGTGTTCCGCGCCGCAGTTCAGCGCCGCGCAGGGCGTCGGCCTCGACCCCGCTGAGCCGGGCCTGCAACATCCGGTCGCCGATGGCCCACTTGCCCAGCCCGTCGATGTCCGCACTGAGCACATCGTTGAGTTCTTCGTCGTCACCGGGCAGGTACATTCCCAGCCGTTGGCGGCAGAAGGCCCGCATCGGATGTTCGACGAAGGCGATGAGATCCCGCAACTCCACATCACCGGTGGCCTCGGGCAACGGCTTCGCCAGGAATCCGGGTTCGGACACCTGCACCGATTGGGTGGCCCGGGCCCCGGCAAGTGCGGTGCGATCGAAGCTGAAGGGCTCGTGCGCCGCGAAGTTCACCGGGTCGAAGCCGTGCAACGGATGTGCGATGAGCACGGTCCCGTCATCGGCCAGCATCGCGTCGGCCGTGTCGAGCAGTTCCCCCACCGGTACCGCCGGTGGCCTGCGCAGTCCGGTCACCGGGTCGGTACCGGTGTACAGGACGATGAGCTTGTCGATCGCCGACATCGTCGCGTCGAGCAGGAGCTGACGATCCTCGCTGCGGATATCACGTTCTCCGACACAGGGATTGCGGGCCAGGATGTCGTCGCCGTTGATACCGCCGACACGCGGATAGCTTTCGTCGTCGAGGCCGAGGAGGATGACGACCCGGTGTGGGACCGCCCGCATCGGGACCATCGTGCACACCGTCAGTTCGCCGGTCCGAAAATTGGCCCTGGTCGGACGCCCGGCCAGCCGGTGCGACAACATGGCCCGGACGTCGGCGAGCCGCACGGTCGTGTCGCCGCCGTGTTCGGTGGCCGACGCCAGTTCACGCAATGCCTGACCGCGTTGCCAGGCGTCGGCCGGACGCACCGCGGTGAGCAGATCGAGTGCGGTGGCCAGGTTCTCGGCCCACTGGGTTGCCGGCCGCGGTCCACGCAGACTCGTCAGCGCGGTGTCGAGCCGGCTGATGAACTCGGCGAATCTGCCGGCGAGTTCGACGTCGGCGCTGTCGACATCATCGAGTGGCAAAGCGGTGTCGAGCCAGCCGAGTTCGGTTTCGTCGGCAGCGACACCCAAGAGGATCCGGTCGAGGCCGGCATCGAATGTGTTCTGACGAAAACCGCCGAGCCCGAATGATTTTCGCTGGGTGTCGTTGATGCCCCAGCGGGCCCCGGATTCGGCGGTCCACTGCCGCAAACGCTCGAGGTCGTCATCACCGAAACCGAATCGGGTCCGCACCGGCGGTGTGTCCGCGAGATCGAGTACTTCACTGGCCTTGACGCGTCCGCCCGCCAGCAACAGCAGATCGGTCATCACATCCAGCAGCGGGTTGGTCTGCCGCAAGGCCCGGTCGGCCAGCCGAACGCGAAGTTCGTGGCCGGGATGTGAGTGGCTCACCTGGCCGAATGCCGCCCGGATCAGCGGTGCGTGGGTTTCGACATCGGGACACATGACGATCACGTCGCGCGGATCAAGCGTCGGGTCATCCTGAAACAGTCGCAGGACGAGTTCGCGCAGCACCTCAACCTGACGGGCGGCACCGTGACAGGAATGAACCTGCACACTGCCGTCGGCGCGCCCGCCCGGTTCGGCGATCCGGTCGGTGCGCAAGGCATCCTGCAGACGCTCGAGATGCGTGCCACCGCCCGCGCGATCGTCGACGTGGTGGACATCGTCGGCGGCGACCGCCGACAGATTGATCTGGAGCTCACGCACCTCACGGGACAACGATGCGAGCAGCGGATGCTCGATGTCGCGCACGAGAACATCGCCGCGCCGGATCGGCACAGACCCCGAGCGCAACTTCTGCCACATCACCGGGCTGGCGTGCGGCAGAAAGAGATTGATGTCGCGATGCGTGGCCAGCGCCGCGAATACCCGCAGCTGTTCGGTACTGAGCCGGGTGACGCCGAACAGCGACAACCGCTCCGGCAGGTCCACCGCATCAGCCCGTTCGACGAGCGTCGCGCAGACCTGTTCGAGCCGTTCCGGCGGACTCGGCGAGTCGATGCGCTCACGCAGCAGCCGCCAGAGATGGGCTTGCCACCGCTGATCCGGATCGAGTGCCTCACCGGCACCATCGGTGTCGGTGCCGCCGTACCAGTCGATGATCATCTGCGGTCGATGGGTTCCATACCCCCGGAACAGTGCGGTCAGATGCTCCGCGGTTCCGTATCGACGTCCGATCCGAAACCCGGGACCCCGAGTGCCTTTGTCGGCGGAATGCCCCAGGTGCCGGGCCAGGATCGCGCACTCCGGATCGTTGACGGCATCGTCGATGACCGACAACAGTGTCCACAGCATCCGGCCGGTCGACCAGGGATCGTTGTCGAACTGACCCGACGCGACACCACTGGCCCTGGCCATCACGTCATCGACCAGCGCGGCGGGATGGGGGAAATGGATGTTGGCGGCGATACCGTCGCCGGCAGCCGGAACTGTGGCGCCCAGGCGGGTCGACAACTGCTGCGTCAACCACCGCTCGACACCCTGCGCCGGTACCGCGACGAGTTCGCGGGCGAACGGGTCGGATGGTGCGGTCATCAAGATCTCGGCGAGCGCACCGACCAACGTGCTGGTGCGTTCGGCGCGGTGCAATGTCAGCACGCAGGGCCCCTTCCGGTTGTCAACCCCGGTCTATCACGAACACCCGACACCAACGCCCGACACCACCGAAGGTCGACCGCGAGACGGACATCAGGACCGACGGCGTAGCGGAACCGGATCCGCGGACTTCGTTTTCAGAAAGGCCCGCATCTCCTCTGAGATGGGCAGAATCTTGCCGGTTTCGGAATTCACTGCCACCACTGTGGTCTCGCACAGCGCGACGATCTTTCCGTCGGGGTCGGCGAGCGAGCTTCCGAAGTCGAAGGACGAGCCACCGAGCCGACTCACCCAGACCCGGGCGGTGACCGGCTCGGGGGTGTAGTACAGCGGCGTCACGAACTCGATCTCCTGACGGGCGAGGTGGATGGCCACCTGGTCGTATCCGTCACGAACCCAACCGGACACCGAACGCACCCGGGCTTCTTCGAAGAGCCTGGCGTACTGCACGTTGTTCACGTGGCGGTTGACGTCCATATCGCCGAAGCGCAGTTGCAACGAGACTTCAGTGGGTCCGGGGGTGTCATTCACCGTTGTGACAGTAGTGGGTCAGCGACGTTTGAAGTCGAAGCGGGTCTGCCCGTGCGGGTTCTTCTCGAAAGCGAGCACCTTGTGCGGTTCGACGCGAAACACCAACGCGAAATCGTCGCCGGTCCCGAAGCCACCTTCAGAGGGCTTGAACGCCCATTCCTCGCCATACTTGTCGAAGAACGCGCCGGCGATGGCCACCAGCTCGGACGGGTCGGTGACCCGGGCACATCCGCCCTCGATCACCACGTCGCACCCGCGCTGCCAGGTGTTCACGCCGGTCGTCACGGTCACCTGATCGTTGACTGCCAGATTGTGGGATTTCTGCTCATCCGGGCCGCTGCAGAAGTAGAAGCGGTCGCCGGCCCAGATCCCGACCAGTGGAGTTCCGTGCGGCCGGCCATCGCGGCGCACGGTTGTCACCCAGTACAGCTCGGCCCGCTGCAGGAAGGCCGATGTCGACTCCCAGTCGGCCGGCGATGCTCCCGGACGACTGAACCGCTCATCGAATCGTGTGGTCGGTCGGATGGCCATCGTGTCTCCTGGCGTCGGCGGGTCCCTGGACATACCGACCGTGGCCGAGCCGAAGAATAATCGGCGACCAATCGAGGTCGACGCGACACGGTGACGCGACTAGGTCGCGCGACCGAACAGCAATGCCCACAAACGCACCGGAAGTAGCCGCGCAACTTTCATCAACGCGGCCATCGGTACCGGGAACACGATCTCCATCTGGCCGCGTTCGAGCCCGCGAGAGATCGATTCGGCTGCCTCGCCGGCTTCGATGAGAAACGGCATGGGAAAGGTGTTGGACTCCGTCAGGCCGGTCTTCACAAAACCCGGGCAAACGGTCACGACGCGAACACCCTTCCGGCGCAGGGCAACACGCATACCCTCGAGCATGTTGATCTGGGCCGCTTTGGTGGCGCCGTAGGCCTCTGCCCCACCGAGTCCGCGATACCCGGCCACCGACGCGACACCGACAATCGTTCCGGCACCGTCGGCCACCATCTGCGGAAGAACCGCTCCGACGCAGTTGTTCATCCCGAGCAGATTGACCTGTACGTGGCGTTCGAACAGGTCGCGGTCCCACTCGGTGGCATCCATCTGCTCCCAGAACCCGGCGTTGATGATCACCATGTCGATGCCGCCGAGTGCCTCACGCACCTGTGTCGCCGCGAAGTCCACCGATGCCCGGTCGGCGACATCGGCAACCGCAACGGTCATCGCCGAGCCGGCCACCTCCCGGAGTTCGGTGTCGCGGCGCGCCGAGATGGCCACGTGGGCACCACGTTCGACCAGTGCCCGGGCCGTGGCCGCGCCGATGCCACTCGACGCTCCGACAACCCATACCCGTTTGCCCGCCAGATTCGATGTCATGCCGGTCACCTCTGCATCTGGATCTGGCTGACCTGGAGGTAGTCCGAGGCGAAACCGGCCTCGCAATACGCCAGGTAGAACTCCCACATCCGCATGAAGGTCTCGTCAAAACCCAACTGCTCCACGGCCTGCCGGTGTTGTGTGAACGATGCCCGCCACCGCCGGAGTGTCTCGGCGTAGTCCTGACCGAAATCGTGACGCTGCGTGACACGCAGCGAGGTGTGCGCGGCGACTGTGTTCTCGATCGCCTCGAACGACGGGATCAGTCCGCCCGGGAAGATGTACTTCTGAATCCATCCGAATGACTTGCGGGTGGCCAACATTCGCTGATGTGGCATCAGGATCGCCTGGATGGCGACCTTGCCGCCGGGCGCGAGCAGCGAATCGATCTTGCTGAAGTAGGTCGGCCAGAACTCCTCACCCACCGCCTCGATCATCTCGACCGACACGATCGCATCGAATTGTCCCGTCACGGCCCGATAGTCCTGCAGCCGGATGTCGACCATGTCCGCAACACCTGCGGCATCTACACGATCCTGGGCCATCTCGAGCTGTTCGGTCGACAGCGTCACGGTGGTCACGTGCGCGCCGCGGCCGGCAGCCCGGATCGCCAATGCTCCCCAACCGGTTCCGATCTCCAGAACCCGACTGCCGGCCGTGACCCCGGCCTGGTCGAGTATTGCGTCGAGTTTGCGGTACTGGGCCTGCTCGAGATCCTGACCGGCAGCGGGCCGTTGCGGGTCGAACATCGCCGAGCTGTACGTCATCGTGGGATCGAGGAAGGTGGCAAAGAGGTCGTTGCTCAGGTCGTAGTGGGCGCCGATGTTGCGACGCGAACCTTCAGGGGTGTTCTTGTGGCGGTGCGGAATCCTGGTGTCCACGAAGATCCGGAGCTTCCACCAGGGTTCGGGGACCAACGCCGTCAGGCGCGCCGCGAACGGCGTCAGCGCCTCCCCCAGATCGCTGCCGTCGGCCACCCGCCAATCACCCGCCATGTACGCCTCACCGAGGCCGATCTTCGGATTGTGACCCATCCGTTCATGCAGGGCTTTGGGCCGAACGACCTCCAGCCTTGGGCTCGACGCATCGCCACCGCCGCGGACGGTTCCGTCGGGATAACTGACCTGTACCGGCGTACGCCGGACGGCCTGATTCACGAAGAACTGGGCAAAACTCGCCAGGAAACAGACACCACCGAGTATGGGGCGGCGTAGGCAGAACGGCTCCGCCATCTCCGGCAACTGCACAGGTTCAGCCAGGTCGGACATCAAACTCCTTCGGGTGGGGTATGCGCCGGCCTGGCGCGAACAGGGAGTCGGCGCAGCCACAACCAGACACCGTGCAGTGCGATGAGGACGGAAACACGTTGTGGCATGAACGGATTGGTGATCAGAGTGCGGGTCAGCCGACGCGGCGTGTAGGCGACCGGGCGACCATCGAAGCTTGCGGTGAACACCGCGGTACCCGCGCGAAGCAGGCTGATCGACACACCGACGCGCTCAGAATCGAGACGAACGGTGATGTCGTAGTCGCCGGAGACGTCGTTGAACGGTGACACATAGAAATGCTTCGGCACCTGCGTCCGCAGGGTCGCGGCCCGGGATTCGGGTTCGAGCAGATACGCCGTGCGTTCACCGTAGGTGTTGTGTACCTCGGCGACGACCGCGCGCAGCGTCTCGCCCGAATAACACCAGAACACGGTCAACGGATCGAACACGTATCCGAGCACCCGCGCGTTGGCCAGCATCAGCACACGCCTTTCAGTGCCGAAGTCGACATCGCGCACCGCCAGAAAATTCTCCACATTGCTCTTGATTCGGAGCAGTTGGGCTCGCGGATCGGTCATCTCGGACGTCGGACCCGGATCTCCTAGGTGATCCTCGGCGTACAACCGGGCAAACGGACGCAACATCTTGGGCAACCGAGGCGGGTCGTCGAGGTCGACCAGCCATTGGTAGACGCGATGATCGAATCCGTGTCGCAGCGGCGTCCGGCGCAGATGCCGGACCCGCCCCGGCACAATGGCCGGGGTCGGTGGTGGATCCGCCGCGGCGCTCATGTCCAGACGGCCCCGAAATGTGCCGCGGCCGCCACCCCCGACCGACAACCGTCTTCATGGAAGCCCCAGCCGTGATAGGCGCCCGCATACGCCGTCTGACCAGTGCACAACGCCGACAGTTGTTTCTGCGCGGCAACCGCTTCCGGCGTGTACACCGGATGGGTATACGCCATGGTCGCGATGATCGAGTCCGGATCGATCCGATCCCGGCCGTTGAGTGTCACGTAGTACTGGGTGGGGCCGGGCAGACTTTGGAGGCGGTTCATCCAGTAGGTGACCACCGGCGGTGAGTCGACGGTGCCGACCGCCGGGGTGAGGTAATTCCAACTGGCACCCGCCTGCGTTGCGGTGGGCATCAGCGAAGCGTCGGTGTGCAGAATCGTCTCGTTGGCCGAATAGCCAAAGGCTCCCAGAACCTGCTTCTCGGACGCGGATGGGTCGGCCAGCAACCCGAGTGCCTGGTCGGCGTGTGTTGCGATGACCACGCGGTCGAAAAACCGGTCGGGGTGGCCCCCGGCACTGATCCGCACGCCGCGATCGTCGCGTTGGATGCGAGTGACCGGAGCGCTTGTCACGACATCGAGGAGTGCGCCGATGCGCTCGACATACGTCCCGGATCCGCCGCGCACGGTGTACCACTGCGGCGAACCCTTGACGGTGAGCATCCCGTGGTTGTCGAGGAACGCAAACAGGTAGCGCGCGGGGTAATCGAGCGATGCCGACGCCCCGGTCGACCACACGCAGGACACCAGCGGGATCGCGAACATCCGGATGAAGTAATCAGAGAAGCCGTGGTGCGCCAGAAACTCTCCATACGTGCGCAAGTCGCTGTCATCGGCCCCGGCGAGGTGGGCGGCCGCGACCCGATGAAATCGTTTGACCTCTAACAACATCCCTACGAAGCGACGATCGAGGATCCTTCTTTTCTGGGCGAAGATCCCCGCGAATCCCCGGCCGCCGGCGTACTGAACACCCGACGGCCGATCATTGATGCTCATGCTCATCTCGGCGGGAACCACATCAACCCCCAACTCCGAGAACAGCTTTCGAAGCAGCGGATAGGTGCGCTGGTTGTGGACGATGAAACCCGAGTCGACACGAACCGACGCTTGCCCGGAGCCGAGGGTGTGAGTATGGGCATGACCGCCGAGTCGATCGTCGCTCTCGTACAGCGTCACCTCATGGTTGCTGCGGAGCAGATACGCGGCGGTGAGTCCGGACACGCCGGACCCGACCACGGCCACCGACGTCAAACGAGTACCACCTGAACGGACACATATGCCAGTGTAGGGGCTCTGTCGTGGGCGACCTGTCGCATTCAAGCGGTCGCGGCAGGACACGCAAGCAAATGCGTACCGCCGACGGCATCGAGAATGTATGGTGCCCGCAAGCGCGCTTTCGAAACGGGGAATTTGTTGATCATCGAGACCGACCGCCTGGTCTTGCGGCCTGTGTCGCACCTCGACGCCGACCAGCTTGTGGAACTCGACAGCGATCCGGCCGTGATGCGGTATGTCACCGGCGGAACTCCGACGCCGCGTGAGGTCATCGAGCAATGGACGATCCCGCGAGCTGTCGCCGAGGCCACACATCGCAACGGCGCAGGGCTCTGGGTCGCGCTCGACCGACTCGACCTGGTCGCAGCCCGGTCGGTGGGCCACCCCGAGCCGGCCAGCAGCTTCATCGGTTGGTTTGCCGTCCGCGCACCACGCCATTCATCCGAATCAGAGTTCGAGCTCAGCTACCGACTGTGCCGCAGTAGTTGGGGTCGAGGTCTGGCCACCGAAGGCGCTCGCGCCCTCGTCCAGCAAACGTTCGACGATCGCAGCGTCCGCAGGCTCTTCGCCGGCACGATGGCGGTCAACACCGCGTCACGGCGGGTGATGGAGAACTGTGGCCTGCGACTGATCCGCCTGCATGACTGCGCCGATACATCGATCGCGGGATCGGAACGCGGCGAAGTCGAATACGAGATTCTCCGAACCGATTGGGAATCAGCCACTTTCCCATGGGCGCGGGCCTCACGCACCAGCAGGCACCTGATCGCCTGACCCGCCGCCTCGATCTGACGCCCCGTCGGGCGCACCTTGGCGCGACCGATCCCTCCACACCCACTACCGTAGGCAGGGTGCGGATCCCACCACTCCCTTGAGATCCCGGCCGCAATTCGCCAACCGACAGGAGATGGTCATGAGCAAGGAGACTGCAGTTTCGACCCGACACAAGGTGGTGGTGATCGGATCCGGCTTCGGTGGCCTGTTCTCGACTCAGCACCTTAAGAAGGCCGATGTCGACGTCACCTTGATTGCCCGCACCACCCACCATCTGTTCCAGCCCATGCTCTACCAAGTCGCGACCGGCATCATCTCCGAAGGTGAGATCGCCCCGGCCACCCGCGTCATCCTGCGCAAACAGGCCAACGCGAAGGTCCTGATGGGCAATGTCGAAAAGATCGACCTCGAGAACAAGGTCGTCACCTCGCGTCTGCTCGAACGCATCACCGAGACACCCTTCGACAGCCTGATCATCGCGGCCGGTGCCGACCAGTCGTACTTCGGCAACGATCATTTCTCCCAGTTCGCACCGGGTATGAAGACCATCGATGACGCCCTCGAACTGCGCGGTCGCATTCTGGGCGCCTTCGAACAGGCCGAGTTGTCGGACGATCACGAAGAGCGCAGCCGCCTGCTGACGTTTGTCGTCATCGGAGCCGGGCCGACCGGCGTCGAGTTGGCCGGACAGATCTCCGAGATGAGCAACAAGACACTCAAGGGTGCCTTCCGGAACATCGATCCCACGGAATCCCGGGTGATCCTGCTCGATGCCGCGCCGGCCGTCCTCCCGCCGATGGGCGCCAATCTGGGCAGCAAGGCGGCCCATCGCCTCGAGCGCATGGGTGTGGAAATCCAGCTCAACGCGATGGTGGTCGACCTCGACTACGACGGTTTGCTGGTCAAAGAGAAAGACGGCACCACCCGACGCATCGAATCGCAGTGCAAGGTGTGGTCGGCCGGTGTCGCTGCCAGCCCACTCGGCAAGCAGCTCGCCGAGCAGAGCGGTGTCGAACTGGACCGTGCGGGCCGCGTCAAGGTGCAGCCGGACCTGTCGATCCCGGGCAACCCGAATGTGTTCGTGGTCGGCGACATGATGTCGGTCGAAGACGTCCCTGGGATGGCGCAGGGCGCCATCCAGGGCGGCAAATACGCAGCCGACGCCATCAAGGCCGGACTTGCCGGCAAGACCCCCGAAGAGCGGGAACCGTTCCACTACTGGGACAAGGGATCGATGGCCACGATCTCGAAGTTCAGCGCCGTCATGTCGGTCCCGGTCCCCGGTTTCAAGAAGAACCTCGAGACCGAGGGCTTTTTCGCCTGGCTGGGCTGGCTGCTCCTGCACCTGGTGTACATCGTCGGGTTCCGCAGCCGACTGAACACCATCGTCGACTGGACCTTTGCCTTCATGACCAGGGGTCGGTCGCAGCTGACCATCACCGAGCAGCAGACCCTGGCTCGCAACGCACTCGACCGCCTGGCGCAGCTCGAAAAGGCTCAGATCAAAGGTGACGACCCCGCCGGACCACCCAACAGCAAGCCCGTTCTGTCTGATCCGGTGAAGGCAACAGACCACGTGGTCGGGGCGGAGAAGAAGGTGCCCGAGACGACCGAGGAAGACGCCAAACCGGCGGCCAGCTGACTCAGCCGCCAGTCAGTTCTCCGGCAGAGCGCAGCTCGCCGGCAACGCGCTCCGCATAGGGCATCGTGTCGGCGAGCACCGTGGTCAAACTCCCCCCGGCCGCCGGCCGCAACCGAGCGGCGGCCGCGGTGGGATGCACCAGATCGTCACGGTCGTCCGGATAGCAAAACTCGCTGATGAGCACCGCCGGCGCGCCGAGGCGATCGTGCGTCTGTTTGCCGAGTTGAACCTGATGCCGAACCGCCGCGATTCCGTCGATGTCGGCGTTCAACCGACCGGACCACACACCGTTGTCCTCACCGAACCGGCCGATCTGCACCCGTTCACAGATCCGCACGGTCCCCGATCCGGCCACCGACACCATCGTGTTGCTGTGATGGACAGCGTGCGCCGCGACAATCGTCGGTAGCGGATCGATCACCAGGTGCGCGCCATCGGCCACGGTGATATGCCAGTTCAACTGCGATCGTGGCTCCCCGCGGCTCGGTAATGCGAGCGTGGCGGCCACACTCAACACCGTCAGCGTCGACCCGCATCCGACGTCGACGTGGATGTCGATGGTGTCACCGCCGAGCGGGGTCGCAGCCGTCGAGATCAGATGCAACACGTCGATGCCGGTCTGACGTGCGGCCATGCCACCGGTTGCCCGGATGCGCGGAGACCGGCCTTTGACGGCCTCTAGATGTACCTCGGTATGCATCGACCGTTCAGACAGTCGCGGCCAACTGCTCCCGGACCCACCTCAGCACATCGGTCGCGGCCGGGTCATCGGTCAGCGAGATCAGCACCGTCGGGCGCCCTTCCCGCACGCGCTCGGCGTCATCGCGCATGACCTGCAGATCGGCACCGACCATCGGGGCGAGATCGGTCTTGTTGACCACCAGCAGGTCCGAGAACGTCACACCCGGACCACCCTTCCGCGGCACCTTGTCGCCGCCGGCAACATCGACCACAAAGATCTGGGCATCGATCAGGCCGGTCGAGAAGGTCGCGGTGAGGTTGTCACCGCCGGATTCGACGAGAATCAGATCCAGCGGCGGGTTGGCCTCGACGAGATCGTCGATGGCGTCGAGGTTGGCGGTGATGTCGTCGCGGATGGCGGTGTGCGGGCAACCACCGGTCTGCACCGCGGTGATCCGCTCATCCGGCAGCACCGCGTTACGGCGAAGGAAGTCGGCGTCTTCGGTGGTGTAGATGTCGTTGGTCAGCACGGCCAGCGACAACTCGTCGCGCAGTTGCCGGCACAGGGCCGCGACCAGTGCCGTCTTACCGGAACCGACCGGACCGCCGATGCCGATGCGCAGCGCCTCGCCCGGAGCGCGATCCCGTTTCGGCCGGGCGTGATCGTGGGTGTGCGGCGCTCCGTCGATCAGATGCGGTGGCAAGAGCTGTCTCCTTCGTTCGGGCTGTGTGCCAACGGTTCCGGCGCACAGAATCGGTCGGTGGTCATGATGCGAACAGCGGCATCGGCCGCACCTCATGCCTTTGAGCCAGTACATCAAGGAGTGGATCGGAGAGGTCTGCCAACCCCTGCGCGGCCTCGGCGGCCGTCTGCTCGCACAGATCGGTCAGCTGCACACCCAGCAAGGCAACATCGCCGGGATCGAGGGCAAGCAGCCGCTGACCGGCGGTCGCGGAGCCGGTCATGGTTGTGTAGATGAGCACCATCGCACTCTCGTGGGGGTTCAATCCGGCCGCGCGCGCCACCGAACCGGCGACCACCGGCAGATGAGGTCGCGCCGGATGGACGGCCCAATCCTGCTGTGGCCAAATCTTTTTGCCCAGACGTAGCATGCCGCGCCCCTGCGCCCGGGAGGCACGCCGGGCGGCGGCCGACGGTGTCCGCGCGTCGGCCTCGACCTCGGCTTCGGCAACGTCGATGGTTCCGGCGACCACGGCTGCCGTGATCGACGCCGCCACCAGCCCCGCCGTGCTGACCCGGCGTATCAGGAAGTCACGCAGAGCGTCGAGGTCGCGGACCGACCCCGAACTGATCGCCTCCTCGAGGCCTCCTGAATGCACGTGTCCGCCCACCGGCAGTCGTGAATCGGCCAGGGTCAACAGCATCCCCAGATGCCTTGACGCCGAAGAACTCTCGGATGCAGACATCAGAACATGAAGTATCGCTGCGCCATCGGCAACGACGTGGCGGGCTGCTGATCCCAGACCTCACCGTCGATGGTGACGGTGAACGTGTCGGGGTCGACGCGGATGTCGGGTTGCGCACTGTTGCCCGGCATGTCGGCCTTGCCGATGTGCCGGACATTCTTCACCGGTACCAGGCGCCGGTCCAGGCCGAGGCGCTCCGGCAGTCCGTCCTCGATCGCCTGTGGCGCAACAAAGCTCAACGACGTGGCCGCCGCGACCTTGGGGGCCGCACCGAACATGGCCCGGGGCAACACCGGTTGCGGCGTCGGGATCGATGCGTTGGCATCACCCATCTGTGCCCACGCGATCGCGCCGCCCTTGATCACCGCATGCGGCCGGACCCCGAAGAATGCCGGCTCCCAGAGAACCAGATCGGCGAGCTTTCCGACCTCGACCGAACCGATCTCGTCGTCGAGTCCATGAGCGATGGCCGGACAGATCGTGTACTTGGCCACATAACGCTGTGCACGCAGGTTGTCCGCGGCGCCGTCCCCCGCCAAAGACCCCCGCCGTGCCTTCATGACGTGCGCCGTCTGCCAGGTGCGCAGGACGACCTCGCCGATTCGGCCCATCGCCTGAGCATCGGAACCGATCATCGAGATCGCACCCAGGTCGTGGAGCAGGTCCTCGGCAGCAATGGTCGACGGACGGATCCGGCTCTCCGCGAACGCAAGATCTTCGGGGACACTCGGATTCAGGTGATGGCAGACCATCAACATGTCGAGGTGCTCGTCGAGGGTGTTGACGGTGTGCGGCCGGGTCGGATTGGTGGAACTGGGCAGGACGTTCGGGTAGGACGCGACCGTGATGATGTCCGGTGCGTGGCCGCCGCCGGCCCCTTCGGTATGGTAGGCGTGGATGCCGCGCCCCGCGATCGCCTCGAGGGTGTGCTCGACAAATCCCGCTTCGTTCAGGGTGTCGGAGTGCAGCGCCACCTGGACACCAGATTCGTCCGCGATCCGCAAGCAGGCATCGATTGCTGCCGGGGTACTGCCCCAGTCCTCGTGGAGCTTGAAACCCGAAGCGCCGGCACGCAATTGCTCTCGCATTGACTCGAGGCTCACCGTGTTGCCCTTGCCGAGCAGGACGATGTTCAGTGGCCAGTGATCGGTCGCCGACAACATCGACGCCAGATGCCAGGCACCCGGCGTGACGGTTGTCGCCTTGCTGCCCTCGGCCGGTCCGGTGCCGCCACCGATCAACGTGGTGATGCCGTTGCCGAGCGCCTCATCCATGATCTGCGGACAGATGAAATGGACGTGGCAGTCGATACCGCCGGCGGTGACGATCTTGCCGTTGCCGGCGATGATCTCGGTCGACGGACCGATCACGAGGTCGGGATGGACGCCGTCCATCGTGTCGGGATTGCCGGCCTTGCCGAGGGCGACGATCCGGCCATCACGAATACCGAGGTCCGCCTTGATGATTCCCCAGTGATCCAGGATCACGACACCGGTGATGACGGTGTCGGGTGCGCCGTCGGCACGCGTCGCGCGCCCCTGCCCCATCGACTCCCGGATGACCTTGCCACCGCCGAAGACAGCTTCTTCGCCCGCACGCCCCGGACCACCCGAGCGATCCTCGGTGACCTCGATCAACAGGTTGGTGTCGGCCAGCCGGATCCGGTCACCGACCGTGGGGCCGTACAGCGACGCGTAACGCTCACGACTCAGTGATGCCATCAGGCGTCCAGCCTTCCTGGCGGGTTCGACGAGATCCCGTACACCTCGCGGGTACCGGCGATCGGGACCAGTTCGACAGTTGCCGACAGTCCGGGTTCAAAGCGCACCGCGGTTCCGGCGGGAATGTTCAGCCGGCGACCGAACGCGATGTCGCGATCGAAGTCGAGGGCGGCATTGGACTGGACGAAGTGCACGTGACTGCCGACCTGCACGGGCCGGTCGCCACTGTTGACAACCACCACCTCGATCACGTCAGCACCCTCGTTGAGGATGATCTCGCCTGGGGCGCAGAGTATTTCACCTGGTATCGGTTTGTGCTCAGCCATCATCGGTCCTGTCAGGAGATCGGATTGTGCACGGTCACGAGTTTGGTGCCGTCCGGGAACGTGGCCTCCACCTGCACGTCGTGCAGCATCTCGGGAACACCGTCCATGACCTCGGCCCGCGTCAGGACCTCGCGGCCCGACGACATCAACTCGGCGACCGACCGACCATCGCGAGCACCTTCGAGGATGTGGTCGGTGATGATCGCAACCGACTCGGGATGATTGAGCAACAGCCCGCGGCCCTGTCGCCGGCGAGCCAATTCGGCCGCGTACGAGATCATCAGTCGCTCTTGTTCATGCGGCGACAGACGCACGGTTCCTCCTCGATGGCACAGCCGACGGACAGTAGCGGTCCGATTCATACTGCCACGCAGCCCAAAGGGCGGCGCGTCGAACTGTGCATCTTCCACGCGGCGCGGCGACCCGCTTTGTGGTCGTCCCGCGCACTGGCTTCGGTAGGTGTTGCCGAGATCGGCGACACTACCGTCGAGGAAGGCTGCGGTTGATAATCTGGCCCCGGCGACAGCGGGCGAACAGACTTGAGTCCCGACCGGCGGAAAGGGCTGACCATCGCCACCCTGCGAACACCGAGATCGGCGAACTCCGAGAAGAGCAATGGACGAAGCGGTTGACGGCTTGCGCGCCGACTACGACAAGGTGCCCTACGAATCGCATGCGTTTCCGCAGACGGCTCCAGGGCATATCGCGGCGATCGCCCATATCTTCGGGCTGGACGCACCCGACGCCTCGAGCGCGCGCGTGCTCGAGATCGGATGCGCTGCCGGAGGCAACCTGATCCCATTCGCCGCGTCCCATCCCCTCGCGCGGGTGGTGGGCATCGACCTGTCGCAGATTCAGATCGAACAGGGGCGCAGCAACATCCAACGGCTGGGCCTGCACAACCTCGAGTTGCTGCAGGGCGATATCGCCGCAATGGACCTGCCCGCGCTGGGTCAGTTCGATTACGTCATCTGCCACGGTGTCTACAGCTGGGTGCCGGAGAACGTGCAGGAGGCCATCCTGGCCGCCTTCCACACGTTGCTGGCCCCAAAGGGTGTGGCGTACATCAGCTACAACGTCTACCCCGGATGGAAGGCGAAGGAGATCGTGCGGGACGCCATGTTGCTACGCGGGGGCGGCAGGGGTACCCCGCAGGAGAAACTGGGCTATGCGCGCGGCATGATCGACTTTCTGGAGGAGGTCGCCCCGGTCGACAGTGTGCTGGCCAGGGCACTGGCGGATTATCGGGCGGAACGCACGCACGTCAGGGATTACTACGTGCTACACGAGCAATTGGAGACGTTCAACTCGCCGTGCTACTTCCTCGAGTTCGGGAAACGGGCCGAGCCCCATCGACTGGCCTACCTGGCGGACGCGGCACCCCAGACCATGTTTGCTGTCAACTACGGCGAGAAGGTAGCGGTTCCGTTACTCGAGGAATGCGGACACAGCCAGATACTGGTAGAGCAGTACCTCGATTTCGTGGTCAATCGCACTTTTCGCCAGTCGCTGCTGGTCCACGGCGAACGCGGACCGCAGATCAGCTACAACCTGGACCGAACACGTTTCGGCCGTTTACATTTCGCTGCATGGCTGCCGCCGACCGGCGGGGAAACCCGACTCGATGACTCGGCCCAGGAATACGGTGAAACCGGGCGACCGCTGATCACGAGGGATCCAGGCGTCAAGGCTGCCGTCGACGCGCTCAGCGCACGCTGGCCGTGGACGCTGTCAAGGCATGAGTTGCTGGATGCGGTGCAGGCGAGGCTGGGCACGGCCGGTGTCGTTGCCGCCGTTGACCAGGAGTCGAAGATCGATGAACTGCTGGAGGCGTTGATCATTCGCGGGCTGGCGCGTTGCCGGCTCGAACCGGTGTTGCCGGAACCGGCACGCAGCCCGCTTCAACTGCCCGAGGCCATGAGGCGCATCGCGGAGGGGGTGCGTGGCGATGAGGACCCTTATATCTTCAACGTCTGGCACGAGTCGGTGCTGCTTCCGCCGGTGGATTGCCATCTGCTGCCACTGCTGGACGGCACGCGAGATCGCGAGGCCCTGGTTCAGGAACTACTTCTCCTCCTCCGCGAGGACGTGATCCGGTTCCATCGCGATGGTAAACATCTGACTGAGGAGGCCGAATTATGTTATGCCGCAGGCGAATACGTCGATGCGACACCCCAGCGGCTGGAAGCAATGAAGTTGTTGCGCGCCGGCGACACCGAGCGCCGCCAACCACCGTAGCGGCTCGGAGACCTGTGGTGACAAGTCTCGCTACCGGTGTCGGCGCGCTGCCGTCTATCCGCGACCGTCCCTGCCTGCGTTGCCATCGTTGCCATCGGGGGTGCCGCCGGTGCCCCCGGTGCCACCGGTGCTCGTGCCGTTGAAGAAGGCGAGGCCTCGACCACCGTCTCCACCCCTGCCGCCCCTCTGGTCGGCGAGGCCGTTCCCGCCCTTTCCGCCGTCTCCGCCGGTGGCGTCACCGGAAATAATGCTGACGCCCCAGCCGCCCGTGCCGCCGCCGGCGCCGTCGCCCGTGAACAGTCCGCCGGTGCCGGTGCCGTTGCCGCCGGTCCCGCCGTCGCCCCCGGTGCTGGCGCCGGTGAGAACAAAGCTGAAGCCGCCTCTGCGGCCTGCCCCAGCGATAGGACCGGAACCGCCGGAACCGCCGTCGCCGCCGGCGCCTGTAGTGCCTGCAAAAACGGTGCCGCCGGTCCCGCCGATACCACCGATCGCGCTGGCGTCCCCGCCGGCCCCACCGTTGCCGCCGGTCCCCGAAACCAGGGTAAAGACCCAGCCACCGCGGCCGCCGGTACCGCCGACGACACCGCCGTCAGCGGCGTCCCCGCCGGCACCGCCTGTACCTCTGACGCCGGCGACTACGCTGCCACCGCCGCCGCCAGACCCGCTGAACACGGGGCTTGCGCCGCCCGTACCGCCCTTGCCGCCGGTACCGATAGCGACCGAGAACACCCAGCCACCGCGACCGCCGGCGCCACCGACCAGACTGCCGCTACCGGCGTCGCCGCCGGCGCCACCGAAACCGAGGCCGAGTGCCACCGCGCGGCCACCGGTCCCGCCGCCACCGCCGAAGGCGCCACCGTCTCCGCCCTTTCCGCCGCTGCCACCGAAGGCCACAATGGATATGGGCCGGATCCGTTCGAGTTCGCCTGCTGAGCCGCCGCGGCCGCCGCGGCCCCCGATCAGCGTGCCGTCACCACCGTCTCCGCCGGTGCCCGCGGTGGTGATGAGACCACTGAGTTCCGGAAGACCAGGGATGGTGATGGGCCGACCGCCCAGGTCGACATCGCCGGTACCGCCGGTACCGCCCGCGCCGCCGATCAGACCACCACCGCCAGTGCCACCCTTGGCGTCGCCGGTGTCTTCTCCCTTGGTCGCGGCTGTCACGGCGGCAATGCCATCCAGCAGACTGGTGTAGGTCCTGTTACCGCCGTTGCCGCCACGGCCGCCGCCCAGAGCGCCGTTACCGCCGGCGGCGCCGGTCCCAGCGGTCGCGGAGAAGCCGGTCGCGTCGCCGCCGTCACCGCCCCGGCCGCCGAACAGGCCTCGGCCGCCGACTCCACCGACCGCACCTGTGCCGTTGGGTCCAAAGAGCGTGAAGGTCCCCTCTCCGTTCCCGTTGCCGGTTCCGCCCGTGCCGCCGTTGCCGCCGAACACGAAGCCGGTGCCGCCGGCCGCTCCAACACCGCCGGTGCCCTCAGCGCTGCCGGTTCCCTCGCCGCCGTTCCCGCCCTTGCCACCGAATAGTTGGCCGGCGCCGCCGAGTCCGCCGACCCCGCCTATCGCGGTGGGACCAGTGACGGGCTGCAGGCCACCCTCGACCGGGCCGGTACCGGTACCGGCGCCGCCGGTGCCGCCGGTGCCGCCGAAACCCCCGAAGCTCGATGTACCGCCGCCGCCGCCGGCGCCGCCGAAGCCTGCGAAGGAGCTCGTTCCATCGCCGCCGGCGCCACCTGCGCCGCCGTTACCGATGATGGACCCGGCCACACCGCCGGTGCCGCCCGCGCCGCCGGTGCCGGGCGCGTACGTGGACACGGTGGTCCCATCGCCGCCGGCGCCGCCACCGCCGCCCGTGCCGACCAGGCCGCTCTTGCCACCGTTGCCGGCGAGGCCGCCGAGTGCGGGCCCCGCTGCCGTGATCTGGCCTCCAGCGGACTTCCCGGGAACTGTGGTGGTGATGGTGTTGTCGGAAAGCACGTTTCCGTTCTTGTCCGTCACGACAGTCCGGGTGTCGATGACCGTGGCAGAGGTGACCTTCGTAGTGGCAGTGACGCCGTTATTAAGGCCGTCGCCACCAGCGCCACCAGCGCCACCGCCGCCACTCAGGCCGCCTCCGTCGCCGGCCGCGCCGCCCGCCCCACCTGTGCCGAATTTGCCGGCCGACACCGTGGTTCCGTCGCCACCCGCCCCGCCGGCACCGCCCTGGCCCAGTCCGAAACCGAAGAATCCGCCTGTCCCGGCTGCCCCGCCGGTCCCACCGGCGCCGCCAGTAGCCGTACCGGCGGCTGGGCCGGTGGCGGTGGCGGTAGCGGTGGGGGTCTTCGTAGTAGTGATGGTGGTCGTTTTCCCGTTAAAACCAGGGATCGTAATGGGAGGGAGGACCGAGGGGGCACCTTCGCTCTCTATGGTGTTGGTGACCACACCCCCACCGATGGATTCAGCATTTCCGCCCACGCCGGCTGCACCTCCGCCGCCGCCGAACAGCCCGCCGCTGCCGCCATCGCCGCCGCTGCCACCTGTCGCGTCGCCCTGTTCACTGGTGGCATCGCCGCCGATGCCGCCTTGGCCGCCGGACCCGAACAGCAGGCCGCCGCTCCCGCCTGCCCCACCGTTGTTACCTACCGCGGCCTCAGTACCTGTAGTCGTGACCGGGCCGAAGGCGTCGCCGCCCGCGCCACCCTTGCCGTAGAGCCCGGCGTCGCCGCCTGCGCCGCCATTGGCGCCATCGCCGCCGTCGCCCCAGAGCAGCCCGCCGTCGCCGCCGTTGCAGGCATCGCCGGTGCAGTCGGGGGCGGCGTCGATGCCGTCGCCGATGAGACCGAAACTGGGGCCGATCAGGTCGGAGGAGCCGGAGCCGGACGAGCCGGGGTCGAGTGCAGGCTGCGCATTGATGAAACCCTCGACAGCGGTGCCGATGTCGCTGTTGATCCACACGTTGTAGATCGCAGTCGGGTCGATGATCCCGGTGGGGCCAGGCGTTACAGGACCGACGGCCGGGGTGGGGCCGGGCGCTGGCGAACCTGTGTCGGCCGACGCCACACCACACGAAATGAGGAACGCAGCACCCGCCCCCAGTGCCACTCCCAATCCGCCCCTCACCACATACCGAACTCGCATTGCGGACTCCCGACGTCGGCGAATGAGGACCTCAGCGGATCGTATACCCGTTTAATTCAAGTCGGCGGAATTCTTTCAATTTTCGTAAAGCAGATTCTGTTCAATATTTGTAGAAAAGCTAAAGAATGCCACATGGGCAGTCAGTTGGGTCAGAAGGCTTGGGGTTCGGGACGTTCCAGCCGCCCGTCGGTATGCCGCGCAAACCTGGTTTCGGACTTCGGGTGGACAACATCTGCCCGGTCCCACGGCCAGCCACCAAATTGTGTTCGCTGGTAATCGTCGTAGGTCTCGACGATCTCCTCACGGGTGTTCATCACGAACGGACCGTGCTGCGCGACCGGCTCACCGATGGGTACCGCCTGCAACAGCAACAGCCGGGCGGAGGAGTCACCCGTCCCGACAACAGTTGTGCCGGGCGAAGTTTGCGCATATCCGACACCGTCCGCGACCTCGTTTCCGTCGATCACCGCTGCAGAGTCGTCACCGTAAACGTAGAGGACCCGACGCGCGTCGCCGCGCGTCGCGGCCGGGAGTTCAACCCGGGCATGTGGCTCGAGATCCAGCATCCACACCGCAACGTCCGACTCCGTCCGAGCTGCCCACGAACTCGACGGCGCCGCAAGGGGTTCGGTGTCCCCGAACCGACCGGCAATGATTTTGATCCGCGCGGTGCCGCCGTCCGGTCCGGTCACTTCCACGACGGGAATGTCCTCATTCCACAGCATTGTGAACTCGGGCGCGGCTTTCTTGTCGACGGCAGCCAGGTTGAGCCAGATCTGAAATAGCTCAAAGGGGTTGCCGTGGTCCTCGTCGAGCAACGGGAACATCTCCGAGTGCGACACGCCATTGCCGGCCGTCAGCCATTGGACGTCGCCCACGCCGTAGCGGGCCGCCGCACCGGTGGAGTCTGCGTGATCGACAAACCCACGCGTGACGATGGTGATCGTCTCGAAACCCCGATGCGGGTGTGCAGGGAAACCGGGCACGGTCTGGCCGTGATACATGCTCCAACCCTCGGGATTGCCGAAGTCGCTGCCCAATGAGTGACCGGCGAGCGACGCATCCGGCGTCATCTCCGCTGTGGCCTTCGGATAGTTGTCGACGTGACGGGTCGCAAAGAGGAAGGGTGCCAGCGCTTGCCAGGGACGGTCGAGTTGAAAGGTCTGACCGGAACCAAGTTGTGTGCGCATGACGCTCTCCCATTCGAATTGCGACGGTTCCTCCGCTGCATTTTTCACAACGTTATTGATCGTACTCTTATTTCGCAAGTGGTTTCACCTGCATAAATATCCAAATTGACGATCGTGGTGGGCTAGGATGGAGCCCATGGGTAAGTCGACAGTCACGCAGAAGACCGAGGCGATTTCGGACGAAGGCGTCTTCGCGCACGCGGCTGGTGCGGCCGCCGCAGCCGCCGCCGCTCGGTCCCGCAGCGACGACCACTTCCTCACCCCGGAGGAGATCCTGTGCGGCGGGCAATCGATGCGCTCGGCCCTCGACACCATCGGCGGCACCTGGGCGATGGCAACCCTGACCGGATTGCGCAGCGGCCCACTGCGATACAGCGAACTTCGACGCTGCGTAGTCGGAATCAGCGATCGAATGCTTTCGCAGACACTGAAGGCATTCGAGCGAGACGGGATCGTCGATCGCCGGGTTCTCCGCACGATTCCCTCACATGTCGAATAC
The DNA here is from genome assembly GCA_003202005.1 of Williamsia faeni. Lineage (GTDB taxonomy): Bacteria > Actinomycetota > Actinomycetes > Mycobacteriales > Mycobacteriaceae > Williamsia > Williamsia faeni. The sequence goes on from QJJF01000002.1 coordinate 720,656, forward strand.
GAACTAACAGATCTCGGCCACGAGGTGATCGGCGCAGTCAACGAATTCCTGTTGACCGTGATGCGACTGGCACCCGACGTCGCAGCCGCACGACAACGCCATCAGGACTCCCATCCGGCATAGTGCGGCTCAGCGCAGCACGCCGCCGCTTCCACGCAGCGCCACCAGCGCGTCAGCCGAGCACTGTGAGCCGACCGCAAGAACGTCGGCTTCGTTGAAGGCGCCGGCGGCAAGCCCACGCAAGATCACCAGAGCGAGAGACTGCGCTGTCGCGGGTTCGTCGATGAACTCGGAGCTCTGGCGGTCGAAATAGGCCTGCAGGCGCGTCGCGGCGGGCGGCATCGCCTCACGGAAAAATGAGAAGACCGCGAGCCATCGGGTCACCAGGTGACCGGGGTGCATATCCCAGCCCTGGTAGATGCCCTGCTCCAGACTGCGGGTCACGAGGCGGTGATGCCGGCGTAGAGCGGCGTCGATCACCTCCGGCGAACCGACGGGCGCGACCTGGGTGGAGCCATCGGAAATCCACACACCCGTCTGAGCCGCGGCCACCAACATGACCGCCTTGGCATGATCGGCGACCGGATGTTCCAGCGACTGCTGGGCCGAGACGATCCCGCAGGCCGCGCTGTAGTCGTAAGTCCCGTAGTGCAAACCGGTCAACCGCTCGCCACCTCGGTGGATCGCGTCTGCCACGGTCGCCCGGCCATCGGCACCCAGGACCGCCTGCGGACTTTCGATCTGCAACTCGAACCGGAGAAGGCCCGTGGGCAGCCCGTGCGCCCGCTCGAGTTCGCCACAGATCATCAGGACGGCATCGACCTGCGTCGCGTGCCGCAACTTCGGCACGGTGAAAACAAATCCCGACGGAACACCGCCGGCGCCGTCGAGGACGAGCTCGAGGGACCGGAGGCCACGGGCCCGCTCCGCCGCACCGAGGCCCTTGCATCGCACACCGAAGACCCGGGGTGCGGCGTCTCCCGCAGCTGCCCAGCGCGCGAGGGTTTGTCCCGCAGCGCGGGCATTCTGGTCCTCGACCTCGTCGGACCGCCACCCGTAACCGTCCTCGAGGTCGATGCGCAGATCCTCGATCGGCCGGACCGCCAGCCGGTCGAGCACCAGCGGCAGGACGCGCCCACCATCGAGATCGTCCAGTGTCTGCTGCGCACTCTCGGCGATCCGGAGTGACTCCAGCCCCCATGCCGCCGGTGTGTCGACATCAGCGTCCGACGCACTGACATAGACGGTGTGAACCGGCTGCTGCTGGGTGCGGTCGCCGGGAAAGTCCCGATCCAGTTCGGCATCGACCGCGGCGAGCACCGCATCGATGCGTTCGCGCGCCGGCAGTGACATCCCGATGTGGTCCGGTCGGCTCCCCTCGGTGGTGGTCACGTCAGCCTTCGGTGATGTTCTGGAGCCGGACCCGCCCCTGCGCGATCAGCTTGCCGTTCTCGTCGGCGATGTCCACTTCCCACAACTGCTGGCGCCGGCCCCGGTGGATGGGCTTCGACCGCGCGACCATCTCACCGGTTGTGACCGCACGCAAGAAGTCGGTGCTGTTGTTGACGCCGACGACGTGGCCCTGCGCGGAGACATTCGCATTGAGCCACACCTGACCCGACATGCTCGCCACGGATTCGATGACAGCGCAATAGACACCACCGTGGACGATGCCGAACGGCTGCAGCAGCTTGTCGGTGATCGTGAACTTCGCCGAGACGCCGTCCGTGGTCGCCGCGTCGTAGGACAGACCGATTTCCGAATCGAACCCTCGGGCCGTCCAGGTAGTCGGATCAAACGAGCTGAAATCGGTTGACTCGGTCACCGACAGGCCTCCTCTACGACGGGCCACACTTCGACGACGTGGCGTTGCAGCCAGTTTGTCAAAGTTTGGGTTCGGCCGTGCCGGAGGGTTCTTCGCCCGGATCGAGTCGCGCAGATCATGCCCGGAAAACTCAGCAGGCCCCACCTGGAAGGTGGGGCCTGCCGTGGCGTGGACCGGGGGTCTCTGCAGCCCTCAGGACTCTCGCGCGGTCCTCGTACTAAGAATGTAGGCTAGCCTTACCATGGTGTCAACCGTCACGGAGAAAAATATTCACGATGCGCGTTGAGCTACTTGATGAGAAGAAAAGTAAAGTGAGAAGAATGAACGGCTTGGGTGAACTCGAGCGCGTCGTGATGGACAACCTTTGGTCCTCCGACGAGCCTCAAACGGTGCGGCAAGTACACGCCGCGGTCTCTGCCAACCGCGAGCTGGCCTACACGACGGTGATGACCGTGCTGCAGCGTCTGGCCAAGAAGCATCTGGTCACGCAAATTCGGGACGATCGCGCGCACCGCTACTCCGCGACGCATCCACGAGAGCACCTCGTTGCCAGCTTGATGGTCGATGCGCTCAGCGAAGCCGACGAAGCAGGGTCACGGCAGGCGGCACTTGTATCCTTTGTGGGACGAGTCGGCGCCGACGAAGCAGCGGCTTTGCGACGCGCCCTCGATGAACTGGAATCGGCTCGTGGAACCACCCGCGAGCCTCACCGCATCAATGAGCCTTAGGAACACCTTGCCGTGACCGCGTTTGTGTTCGGGATCGTCGCTGTGATCCTGGTATGGCCGGCCCCGAGCTGGTTGGCCAGTGCCCAGTGGCCACTTCGGGCACCCCGCGCCGCCATGGCCCTGTGGCAATCGATCGCTCTCGCGGCCGTGCTGTCGGCGTTCAGCTGCGGGCTGTCCATCGCCTCCAACATGCTGACCCTCGACGAACAGGGTCGCCCCGTCGCCAACCCGCTCGAAGAAGTGGCCACCCTGGGCATCGTGCGTTGGACCGCGTACACCACGGTCTTCCTGCTGACCCTCTTTGTCGGTGCTCGCCTCATCTACAGCGTGGTTCGCGTCTCAATGCGCACCCGGGCCCGCCGGTCGGCCCATCGTCAGCTGGTCGACCTCCTCGACCGGATGGACAGGTCCGCGCCCGACAGCCCGCTGAGCGCCCGCGATGTCCGCATGCTCGAGGTCGATCAGCCGATGGCCTACTGTTTGCCCGGCCTCCGTCAGCGAGTTGTGCTGAGTGAGGGCACCGTGGCACGTCTGACCCGTGACGAGCTCGAAGCCGTCATCAGTCATGAACGTGCACATCTGCGAGCCCGCCATGACCTGATCCTCGAAGCGTTCATCGCCGTCCACGACGCATTCCCACGGTTTGTCCGCAGCCGGTCGGCCCTGGGTGCGGTGCAACTGCTGGTGGAGTTGCTCGCCGACGACACCGCCATCCGAACCAGCGGCCGAACCCACCTCGGCCGGGCACTCGTCGCCTGCGCAGATTCCGTAGCTCCCAGGGGTGCCATGGCAATCGGTGGGCCGAGCACACTCGCGCGGGTCAAACGCCTCTCGGACACCCGACCGACGATGCTGATCTCGACACTGGCCTATACCGCCGCCGCCGCGATCCTGGTCATCCCGACCCTCGCCGTCGCAATCCCCTGGCTCAACGAACTCCATCGCCTGATCAGCACCTGACACCGACCTCCGAACTTCGTCATCTCTACCCACGTCATATGGTGTAGCAATGACTGATTCAGCTGCTCGCGCCCAGATCGGAGTCACCGGACTTGCGGTGATGGGTTCCAACATCGCCCGCAACTTCGCCCGTCACGGTCACACCGTGGCCCTACACAACCGCAGCATCGCGAAAACCGATGCGCTCGTCGAGAAGTACGGCACCGAAGGTGATTTCGTCCGCACCGAGACGATGGCCGAGTTCGTCGGCGCGCTGCAGAAGCCGCGCCGCGTGCTGATCATGGTCAAGGCCGGCGACCCCACCGACGCCGTGATCGAAGAACTCGCCGACCTGATGGAAACCGGCGACATCATCATCGATGGTGGTAACTCGCTCTACACCGACACCATCCGACGCGAAGCCGCCATGTCCAAGCGCGGCCTGAACTTCGTCGGCGCCGGCATCTCCGGTGGCGAAGAAGGCGCGCTCAACGGCCCGTCCATCATGCCGGGCGGACCGGTCGAGTCGTACAAGTCGCTCGGACCGCTCCTCGAATCGATCTCCGCACACGTCGACGGCGAACCCTGCTGTACCCACATCGGACCCGACGGCTCGGGCCACTTCGTCAAGATGGTCCACAACGGCATCGAATACGCCGACATGCAGCTCATCGGCGAGGCCTACGACCTCATGCGCAAAGCGCTCGACATGCCGGTCAGCGAGATCGCCGACGTCTTCCGCGAGTGGAACTCCGGCGACCTCGACAGCTACCTCGTCGAGATCACCGCAGAAGTGCTCAGCCAGGTCGATGCCGAAACCGGCAAACCGCTGGTCGACGTCATCGTCGACGCCGCCGGTCAGAAGGGCACCGGCCGCTGGACCGTGAAGTCGGCACTCGATCTGGGTATCCCGACCACCGGTATCGCCGAGGCCGTCTTCGCCCGCGCCCTGTCCAGCGCGACCGACCAGCGCAAGCAGGCGCAGGGACTGGCCTCGGGAACCCTCGCCGCCTCCCCCACCGACAAGACCAAGTTCGTCGACGCCATCAACAAGGCGCTCTACGCCTCCAAGGTTGTCGCCTACGCCCAGGGGTTCGATCAGATCGCCGCGGGCAGCAACGAATACGGCTGGAACGTTCACCCAGGCGACCTCGCCACCATCTGGCGCGGCGGCTGCATCATCCGGGCCAAGTTCCTCAACCGCATCCGCGAGGCCTACGCCGAGAACCCCGAGCTCCCCAGCCTGCTGCTGGCCCCGTATTTCCGCGCCGCCGTCGAGAACGCCGTCGACAGCTGGCGTGAGGTCGTCGCCACCGCGACCACCATGGGCATCCCCGTCCCGGCCTTCTCCTCGTCGCTGTCGTACTACGACGCCCTGCGCGCCGAGCGACTGCCCGCCGCCCTGACCCAGGGACTGCGCGACTTCTTCGGTGCGCACACCTACCAGCGCGTCGACAAAGAAGGTGCTTTCCACACCCTCTGGAGCGAAGGCCGCACCGAAGTCCAGGCCTGACCTTCCACCCGCGGAATGCGCCTTGCGCCAATGCCCGCTTCTGCGAAGACGCTCCACAAGAACTTTGTGGAGCGTCTTTCGTATTGGGTGGCGCGTTTGCCGTTTTGTCTCCTGATCTTGCCGACGAGTAGCATCGACCTACGTGCGATTCCTCGATGATCATTTCCCGAGCCAAGACCTGACCTACGACGACGTATTTCTGGTGCCTGGTCGCACCGACGTCACTTCTCGTTTCGACGTCGATCTCTCATCCGCCGACGGCTCCGGCACAACTATTCCGCTGGTCGTTGCCAACATGACGGCGGTGGCCGGACGTCGGATGGCCGAAACGGTGGCCCGCCGGGGCGGCCTGGTGGTGCTCCCGCAGGACCTGCCGATCACCGCTGCCGCCGAGATGATCGCGTTTGTCAAAGGACGCCACCTCGTCGCGGACACCCCAGTTGTCCTCGGTGGAGAGGCAGCTGTCTCCGATGCCGTGGCGTTGCTGCCCAAGCGCGCCCACGGTGCCCTGGTAGTGCTCGATTCCGATGCCGCGACCCCGATCGGCGTGGTCACCGAAGCCGCGTGCGCAGACGTCGACCGGTTCGCCCGGCTGACCGAGGTCCTCGACCCCGACTTCGTGTCGGCCCCGGTCGGCACCCCCGCACGTGAGCTGTTCGAACTGCTCGATGGCACGCACGCCGACCTCGCGGTCCTGACCGAAGCCGACGGTTCACTCGCGGGCGTGCTGACCCGGGTCGGAGCCGTCCGCGCCGGTATCTACCAACCCAACCTCGACGCGAACGGCCGATTGCGGGTCGCCGCTGCGGTCGGTGTCAACGGCGACGCCCGCGGCAAGGCGATCGCACTCGTGCAGGCCGGCGCCGACCTGATCGTCGTCGACACCGCGCACGGACATCAGGAGAAGATGCTCGCGGTCCTCGAGCAGATCGCCGATGCCAACCTCGGGGTGCCGATCTGCGCGGGCAACGTGGTGTCGGCGCAGGGCACCCGCGACCTGATCTCCGCCGGTGCCGACATCGTCAAGGTCGGTGTCGGGCCGGGCGCGATGTGCACCACCCGCATGATGACCGGCGTGGGCCGTCCGCAGTTCTCGGCGGTCGCCGAATGTGCCGCTGCGGCAAAGGAATCGAACGCCCATGTCTGGGCCGACGGTGGTGTGCGACATCCGCGCGATGTCGCCCTCGCCGTGGCCGCCGGAGCCTCGAATGCGATGGTCGGTTCGTGGTTCGCCGGTACCTACGAAAGTCCGGGCGACCTGAAGTGGGACCGGGCGGGTAAGCCGTACAAGGAAAGCTTCGGGATGGCCTCGAAGCGGGCTGTCGCCGCGCGTACCGCGACCGACAGCTCTTTCGACCGCGCCCGTAAAGCGTTGTTCGAGGAAGGTATCTCGTCATCGCGCATCGCCCTGGACCCTGAACGGCCGGGCGTCGAGGACCTGATCGACCACATTTGTTCGGGCGTTCGGTCCACCGCGACGTATGTCGGCGCGCGATCACTCGAGGAACTGCACGACAAAGCGATCCTGGGCGTGCAGTCCGCCGCGGGCTTCGCCGAAGGACGCCCGCTACCAACCGGCTGGTAACCCGATACGATCGACCCAACATCCCAGGCGACATCCCCTCGCCTGATTCCCCTGAACATGGAGGCTGGATTGGTGCCCATGGCACCTCAAGACGTCACCCACCGTGGTGATCGTTGATGCAAGCACTGATTCTGATCGGCAGTCTGCTCGGCTTCATCGCCCTCACATTGGGCACCGCGCTATTTGTCGCGGCCGAATTCTCTCTCACGGCGCTCGAACGGTCCACCGTCGAGAACGACGTCCGGACCAGGGACGATATTCGTTCACACCAGGTCAGCAAGGCCCACAAAACACTGTCGTTCCAGCTCTCGGGTGCTCAGCTCGGAATCACCATCACGACCCTGGTCACCGGCTACATCGCCGAACCGGTGCTGGCGCAGCTGTTCGAGCCGATGTTTGACGCCCTCGGTGTCCCCGACAGCGCAGCCTCGGCGATCTCATTGATCCTCGCGCTGGTCATCGCCACGTCGCTGTCGATGGTGCTCGGTGAGCTCATCCCCAAGAACCTGGCGATCTCCAAACCGCTTCCGACCGCACGCGCCACCGCCGGAACCATGAGCATGTTCTCGGCGACGTTCCGATGGCTGATCAACGCCCTCAACGGCACCGCCAACTGGGTGGTCCGTCGAATGGGTGTCGAGCCCGCCGAAGAATTGCGGTCGGCGCGATCACCCCAGGAACTCGGATCTCTGGTGCGCAATTCCGCACGTCAGGGAGCGCTCGACCCGGGGACCGCGGCACTGGTGGATCGATCGTTGCAGTTCGGGACACTCACGGCGGAAGACCTGATGACGCCACGCGTCACCGTCGAATCCCTCGACATCCACGACACCGTCCGCGATCTGATCCTGGCGTCGTCGCGGACGGGCTACTCCCGGTTCCCGGTTCTCGACGGCGGCGACCTCGACAACATCAGCGGTGTCGTCCACGTCAAGCAGGCGTTCACCGTCCCGATGTCGCAGCGCAGCACCACCGAACTGCACACACTCGCCCGCTCGGTCTCGGTGGTCCCGGCCAGCCTCGACGGTGATGCGCTGATGGAACAGATCCGCGCCGACGGCCTACAGGTTGTCGTGGTCGTCGACGAGTACGGCGGCACTGCCGGGATCGTCACCACCGAGGACCTCATCGAGGAGATCGTCGGCGATGTCACCGACGAACACGATGACGAACAGGCCGACGTCCAGCAAGACGGCGACGGTTACCTCCTCAACGGGTTGCTGCGTATCGACGAACTCCTCGAGGCGATCGGCTATCGCGCCCCCGAGGGCCAATACGACACCCTTGGTGGTCTCCTGATGTTCGAACTCGGCCGGATCGCCCGCGAAGGCGACATCGTCGATCTGCCGGTCCGCTATTCCGGTGCCGACGACGAGGACGACTCCTCCGACGACGTGCCCGAACAACGTTGGCGTGCCCGGGTGGTTCGGATGGACGGACGCCGGATCGACGCCGTGGCCCTGATTCCGCAACCCGGGTCCGAAGTCGCGGAGGCCACCGATGGGTGACCTGTGGGGCGTGGTGCTCGCGGTGTTGTTGCTCGCCGGCAACGCTTTTTTCGTCGCCGCCGAGTTCTCCCTGATCTCGGCTCGCCGCGACCGTCTGGAAGCTCTGGAACACCAGGGCAAGCGCCGGGCCCGCACGGTCATCGAGGCCGGCGAGCACCTATCGCTGATGCTGGCCGCGGCGCAGCTCGGCATCACCATCTGTTCGATCCTGCTCGGCCGGGTCGGCGAACCGGCGATCGCCCACCTGATCGAGAAGCCGCTGGAACTCGCGCACGTCCCCCACGAACTGCTGCATCCGATCTCGTTTACCCTGGCGCTGTCGCTGGTCGTGGTGCTCCACATCCTGCTCGGCGAGATGGTCCCCAAGAATCTCGCGCTGGCCGGCCCGGAGCGATCCGCCATGCTCCTGGTCCCGACACATCTCCTGTTCATCAAGCTCGCGCGGCCGGTGATCGCGTTCTACAACTTGATGGCCAATCTGTCGTTGCGACTGCTGCGGGTCGAACCGAAAGACGAACTCGACTCGACGGTCTCGGCCAATGAACTCGCGCAGATGCTCGGCGAATCCCGGCGCGAAGGCCTGATCGACGAAGAGGAACACACGCGCCTCACCCGTGCCCTCCAGACATCGGGCCGGACCGTGCTCGAGGTCGCGATACCGCTCACCGCGCTCCGCAGCGTCCAGGTCACCGCCGACCCGGTGACCGGCCGCGTCGGCCCGACTCTCGGTTCGATCGAGCAGGCCGTCATCGACACCGGGTTCAGTCGTTATCCGGTCCGTGGCACCGATGGCACCTACACCGGGTATCTGCATCTGAAGGACGTTCTCGACGAGATCCTCGACGAGGCCGTGGGACCCGACAGCATCATCGGTGTCGACAAGATCCACCCGCTACCCGTCCTCGCCGACACCACAGCGCTCGACGAGGCCACCAACGCCATGCGCCGCACCAGCTCGCACCTGGCCGCGGTGGTCGACGTCAACGGCCGCACGGTTGCCGTGGTTGCGCTCGAAGACCTCGTCGAGGAGTTCGTGGGGACGGTGCGCGACGAAACCCACCGCGTATGACGTCCCACGGTGCGCTCGTGGACCGACTGGTCGAGTCGGAGTGGCAGGGCGCGGCGGCTGAGCATCGCCGGCGGATCGATGAACTCCTGCAACGCCATCCGCCGCGGTTCACCCACCCCGATGCCGGTGATGTGGTGCATCCGGTGTGGGGTTTCCTGTTCACCTACTACAGCTTTCGGCCGGCGCAGCTGCGGCGCTGGCATCCCGGGTACGGGGTCGGATTACAGGGTGCGGCCGCCCGGCGCTATCTCGACTACCGGGGATATGTTCGCAGCGGTCAACTGGTGACCGTCGGCCGCGACCACCTCGACAAACGCCGCGACACCCTCGACTACATCATCGATCTGCTCGAGGCCACGGCGGGCCGGCCTCCTCGACTGAACTGTTTCGGCATGCATGAGTGGGCGATGGTCTATCAGGCATCACCCGAGCAGATTCGTCACGCCGGTGTCCCATTGCGACTGAGCCCCGCCGAGACCGACGACGTGGTCCGGTCCCAGCCACCGCGCTGCACCCACTTCGATGCCTTCCGGTTCTTCACTCAGCCGGCGCGGCCGTTGAATCTCACCGTGCTGGATCGCGATTCGCAGCCGGAGTTCGAACAACCGGGCTGCTTGCACGCCGGCATGGATCTGCACAAGCTGCTAGGGGGTATCCATTCCCCCAGTTCAGAGCCTGTTTCGGCGGAGAGTGCCGCGTGAGCACGATCCTGTCGGCGACCGATTGGCGCGCACGTCGCGCCCGTCACCGCGACCGAGTGGCGGGGGCACTCGGCCCTTATCTCGACCGCAAGCAGCGAGGCGAGGCGCACCCCGTCATCGACTTCCTGTTCACCTACTACAACCACCGCCCGGCGCAGCTGGAGCGATGGCATCCGGGGTTCGGGGTGACGCTCTCCGAGGCCGACGAGTACGCCGCCAATCGTGGGTACCGCCGCACCGCTCACGGGGTCTCGGTTGACCCGGCCTTCCTCTCGCGCCGCCGCGAGACGGTGGCGTGGACCGCCGATCTGTTGGCTGCGACGGCCGCCCGACCAGCGCAACTCGGGTGCTTCGGGCTGCACGAGTGGGCGATGGTCTACCGGACGGATCGCCCCCGCCATGACGTACCCCTGCGGCTCGGCCCGGCGGGCACCGACGCTGTGGTCGAGGCGCTGCCGCTCCGCTGCACCCACTACGACGCCTTCCGGTTCTTCACCGCCGCCGCCGCACCCCGCAACGTCGAGCCGCTGACCCGGGCGGACCAAATCGACCGGGAGCAGCCGGGCTGTGTCCACGCGACGATGGACCTCTATCGCGCCGCTTTCAAGCTCGCTCCCCTGCTGGATTCGCAGTTGACGTTCGAGTGTTTCGCGCTCGCGCTGGACGCCCGCGAGCTGGACATGCGCGCCAGCCCGTATGACCTGTCGGCGCTGGGCTACTCCCCCGTGCCCATCGAAACGCCCGCCGGTCGCGCCGAGTACGTGCGCCAACAGACAGCACTCGCGCAGCGGGGCACCGAATTGCGGGCGGCACTGCTGCAGAGGTGCAGCGCCCTGCTAGCGGCCGATACCGCCGATTAAGCGCAGCACACCTAACGCCGCCCGGTCACGGGGTCACATCCCGGTTCCGGTGTTGTGATCCCACAAGGTCATGTCGGCGATGAGCCGGTCGGCGGGCTGCGCAGTCACCCAGAGCTCGGCTGTGTCGGCTGCGGAGGGGTCGGTCGCGATTTGCTCGGCAACCTCTGCGGCAAGCGGCGCGAGGCGGGTTGCCCATAGCCGATTGCGCAGGGCCTCAACGAACGCCGCAAACTCGCGGACGAACTCGTCGTCGTCGGGTGGGCCGATCGACGAACTCACTCGCAGATGCAGTGCGATCACTGGTTGCGCCCCGCCGCGCCCCGCGAACTGCGCGGTCAGCTCGACGTCTTCGAACTCCGCATCACGGCGGTGCGCGACGTGGCCGTGTCGCCAATCCATGATCCGCTCGTGCAAGGCGAGGACGTCAGCACCGCCGACGTCGCGCAGCAGTGCATCGAAGTCGACGTTGCGCTTCCGCATACTCATTGCCATCCGGCCATAAGCGACGACCGCCGCCTCCCACAGCGCCCGGCGTAGGAAGCCGTTTTCGAGGTCGTTTGCCAGCTCGCGTCTCTTTTTCAAGGCCATGTCGGTTTGCAAGAGGTCGGACCAAACCGACGCCCAACGGGTCAGGGAGACCACGGCACCGCCATCCGGGCTGGTGCGAAAGTCGCCGCTCATTTGCCGGTTGTAAGTTCAGAAGTAAAGGCCGCCACATCCACCCGACGATTGAACAGTCTGCCCATCCGATTACCGGCTCGACGCGCCGCAGCGGCGCTCGTTTCGCTTACCGTTGTTCGTTTTAGCGTGCAAAGTCAAAAGCACTGTGCGAGAGTTCACTTTTAGTTAATCCGTACACAGTTCAGTCAACGAGTCTGTAGAAGGATCAATTCATATGTCTCTACCTCCGTCCGAACCTGAGCAGCCCAATGAAGGCGACCTCCCGTCGTGGCTCGAAGAAGCCAAGCCGAAAAAGCCGCTCTGGAAACGATGGTGGATCTGGGCGATCGCCACCGTGGTGGTCCTTACCGTGATCGGATCGATCGTCGGGACCGAGGAGACCAACGAGACGGCGTCGCCCGAATCATCGACCGCCGCATCGGCGGAGACGACCACAACGACCGTCGAGACCACAACAACGACTGTCCCGACCACGACAACCGCCAAGACCACAACAACCGCCAAGACCACAACAACCGCCAAGACCACAACAACGACCGTCCCGACCCCCGTTGTTGCCTCGGCTCCGTTAGTCAACCCGGGGCCATTGGCGTTCCGCAAAGGCCAGAACCCGGATATCGATTTCGAAGCCATTGATATCGCCGGCGAGATCGGAGTCCCGGGAGAGGAAAAGGTCAACGGTGGACGGGTCGTATATAACGACTCCAACTGGACCATCGTCGCTCAATGCGAATCGATGGTCGACAACGTCCTGAAAGTGGGCGTCGTCAAGGAGGACGAGAGATCGTTCGTCCCGGGCATGGCCATCACCAACAACACTTTCAGGCACGTTCTCGACTGCCCCATCCCGTAGCCGTTCCCGGCAACACCCCCCCGGTCTACAGGTCGTTGGCCCAATTCCGTTTTGGCACCTCACACCCCCGGTATGTCAATGGCGCATATGCATCAACGGGTCATAGCCACCCCTGGAACCATTGCGCCGCAGGTAATCCGATAGCGCCGTCACACTTGCGGGGCCTCGCCGGCCGAGTCGGGAGACGGCCCCCACGCCGGGGCGTTCGCCCAGCCTGGCGGTCAGCGACGGAGCGGCGAGCGTCATCCGGCCGCCCGCCGCGTGGGTGAGCACGTCGTGGGCCACTACGAGGGCGGCGAGCTGGTCGGGCTGATGCTGACCCGCTTGCCAGGTGACAGCGGCCTGTTCGAGTTCCGGCAGATGACCGGCGATGCGGGCCGTGCCGACCTCCAGGCCCTGAATGAGGGCGGCCGATCTGGCGACCGCGTCACCACCGCCGCGGCCTGATCCCTTCGGCGGCCACGTCGTGACCCTGACCGGACGGTCGATCTTGGCCCGCCGCAGCGCCTCTCGGACGACACGCATGTAGGTCTCGCGGGCGGCGAAGCCCTCGACTGCGATCTCGGACGCCCCGACACCGACAGCAAGGTCCACCGCAGCCCGCGCCCACGCATCGGAGGTCATCGGGGCACTCACGTCGGCGATCACCGACACGACCCCGTCGGAGGTCATCGACGCGGCGACGATGCCGCAGGAATCGCCGGTGCCGCTGTCGCTGGGGTCCACACCGACTACGGTCAGCACCGGGCGCGGCGGCGCGACCGGGAGACGCCAGGTGTCGAGCCACTCGCGTTTGATCAGGCCGCCCTCCGGGGCGGTCGGGACACCCTGGAATAGCGCGTGCCAGGTGCGGGAGCCGACGGCAGCCCTGATGTCGGCGAACTGCTCGGGCGTCCGCCCCAGCGCCGAGGTCATGGCGACGCCCGGCTCACGGCCCAGCGCGTCGGGCACGCCGGGCTCAGCGATGGCCGGGATGTTGATGTGCTGCCACCGGTCAGGCTCCTCGGCGAGCAGCGTGCCGATCAAGTCCTGTTCGTGCCAGCGGGTGCCGATGATCACGCAGCTCGCGCCGGGGTGCAGCCGCGTCATCAGCGTCGAGCGGAACTCACGCAGCACGTTCCGGCGGTGGGATGCGGAGTCGGCGTCCTGGGCGTTCTTCACCGGGTCGTCCACCAGCAGCAGGTCGGCACCGAATCCGGTGATGCCCGACAGGATTCCGGCGGCGAGCAGGCCACCTGCGCGCCCGTCCACCCGCCACCGCCCGACAGCCGTCTTGTCTGCGGAGATGCCGAACCCCAGCGCCGCCGCGTGCTCGGCGATCAGCGCCCGGGCGGCGTGGGAGTGCTCCTGGGCCAGTGAGTCGGCGTAGCTCGCGAGGATGACCCGGGCGTCGGGGTTGCGCGCCAGCGCGAACATCGTGCCCACCTGGGACACGAGCACGCTCTTGCCGGTGCGCGGCGGTGTCGTGATGATCAGCCGCCTGTCAGGGTGACGAATCGCGTCGGCCAGCGCGTCGCCGATCAGCGCGATGGCGGGCGTGATCCGGTACCTCGGCACGAGCCGCGCCGCCAGCTCGGCCGGATTGTCCGGTCGCCGCGCCGCCCGGGCGACGGCCAGGGAGCGTGCAGCGACCAGGATCGTCACGGCTCGGGCGGTCGGGTCATCGGTCATCGTCGTGCCTTTCCGTCTGCAACGGTCCCCCAACGCGGGCGGGAGGCGGCCCGGGAGGAGGGGACCGCTTCCAGGGGGCCCCGGGACCGGACCGCCACCGGCCCGCGTTGGAGTGTTACCGCATCCGCACCGGTGGGAGCGGGGAGATCCGGCGCGGCATGTGGCATTCGATCGTGCCGACGCTGCCGCAGAGGCTCGCGACCAGTACCGGCCGGTCACCCGCTGGGAAACCGAGGGCAGCGGTCACCCCGGCGTGGTCCAGGCGGCCGGTCGTGTTGAGCGCCAAGGCCACCCGGGCGATGTGCGGAAGCAGGTACTCCACCGCGCTCTCGATGCCCCTCGGCCACGGGTTGCCGCTGGCGATCAGCGCCGCGTGGTCGTGACCCGCGCAGTCACGGAACACGGCGCGTATCTGACCGAGCGTCGGCAGATGACCGGCCCGGTGCCGGGCCTCGGCATACGGACCCGCGTACGAGACCTCGTGGACGGCACCGGGGCGGACGCCGGTGAACTGGGTCAGCCCGCCGCCGACCGGGTCGAGGGTCACCTCGGTGATCGTTCCACCGAGGAGCACGGCGGCTACCGCGTGACCGGCCTCGTGCATCGCGGCGGCGGCTCGGTCGGCGGGTGTGCAGGTGAAGTAATTCATGACGCCTCTATTCCGTACTGGGCCAACGTCTTTCGGGCGTGGGACATGCGCTCCTGCGCCGCGCTGTCCTCGCGTGCCGCCGCTGTGACCTGCGCCTTCGCGGTGTGCCGGTCGATCCGGTCCAGTCTGGCGGTGAGGTCGCGGACCGCGACGGCGAAGGCGTGCAGCGCGGCGTCGACTTTCACCCGGCTCGTCGTCTTCCCGGTCGCGGTGGTGGGCGGTAGGCCGGACAGCACCGCCGCTGCCCGGGCCGCCAGCGCCTCGGACCTAGAGAGGAGTTCCGCGTCCCACGGCCCGGCGGCGAGCAGCGTCGCGACCGTCTCCGGGCGCAGGTCGGGCGGGTCAGGCAGCGGGTGCAGCGTTCGGAACGCCTTCGCGGCCTGCTGTTTGGCCTCGTAACTCAAGTGCTGGGTGAGCGCGGCGGACTCGCGTGCGAGCACCACGGTCTCGATCCGATCCAGGGCGCGCCAGCCCTCACGCAGCACCACGGTGACCTCATCGATCAACGTGGCAGGGTTGCGCAGCCGGGCGGTCCGTTCAGCGGTGTCGCCCAGCGTCTCGGCGATGATCGCCGGGAGGTCGAACCCCTCGGGTGCCCGGTCGGGCCGGGTGCGGCGCAGCAGGCGCGTCATTCGGTCACCTCCGCTGTACTGGCAAGCCGGGAGGCCGCGTAGCCCAAGCCTTCGGCGAAGATGTCAAGGCTGCCACGCTCGTCCACCAGGTCGCGGGCTGACTCACGGATGCGGGCGGCGAGCAGGGTCAGCCGCGCCCCGAGTTCGTCAGGCGGTGCCGCCGTACCGGTCGCGTCGAGATAGTCGGCCGTCTGGAGCAGCGAGGACGCGGCGGCGGCGAGGGTGGCACGAGTCGCGTCCATCCGCCGCGCAGCGCGTGCGACCACCTCGCCCTCGATCAACGGTGGTGGGGCCGGCCGGGGTGCAAGGCACCGGGCGGTGCGCGGCGCGGTCATGGGGTCACCTCCAGTTCCTCGACCCGGCGGCGCAGCGCGGCGGTCAGGCTGTCGACCGCCTCGTCGCCGAGCGACCGGCGCGAGTCGTTGAGTGCGTCGATACAGCGGACGTAGTCCAGCGCACGCTCGCACTGGACAACATCGGGGTCGTCGTCGGCGCGACCTTGGCGACGGAGCTGGCCGAGCCGACCGGACCAGCGCGAGGCCGACCAGTGATCAGGATTTGTCGGTGGAGCTGTGGCAGTCCTGGGCATGACTGCACGATCGCAGCCAGGGGTGCACGGGGCTGTGCGAATGTGAGCAACCATGAGCGAGAACACGATCCACACCACCGCGCTGCCCGTTGAGTACGTTGCCCCGTTGGTCAACCCGGCACCGTCCGGTCTGTACGTCGTGGCCACCGGCCCGCTGCCGCTGCCCGAGCACGCCTGGAGCGGTATCAGCATCAAGCCGACCAACGCGGGCGGTGGTTTCGGTACTTGGGAGATGGACCCGTGTTTCAACCCGCTGGACCCCGAGGCTCGGAAGGACGGGGAACGGGCGGCACCGCTGGACCCGTTCTTCCCGGTCACCACCTGGGGCTACGACGAATGTGATCCCCAGGAACCGGAGGCTGACCTGCTGGCCCGGGCAGGCCAAGCCCAGCGCCTCGGCGAGCAGACGGCCATCGAGGCAGAGTTCGCTGCGCGGCTCATCACAGACGCTGAGGACCTCGGGACGGTTGCCGATCTCGTGGGCGCGGTCGCGGTGCTGGAGGCCGCGATGGCGCAGCGCAAGCAGGTCGGCGTGATCCACGCGAGCGCGCAGTGGGCCGGGGCCGCGATGCGCGACAGGCTCGCCACCGGCTCACCGATAGCGCGGTCGCCGCTCGGTCACTCCTGGGCGTTCGGCAGTGGCTACGTTGCGGGGCTGGGTAATTCGCTGGTCATCACCGGCCCGGTGACGATCTGGGTGGGTGAGGTGTTCGAGCAGGCGGCCGTCGATCCGTACCGCACCGTGCGGGTCGCGGTGAAGGAGCGCGCCATGGCCGTCGGTTACGAGGCGTTGGCGTTTGAGGTGTCGATCAGCGGCGCGTAGATCGCCACCCGAGCCGGGCGACGGTTGGGCCAAATTGACTCGGGCCCAGTACCCCTCGCATACCCTGACACTTGCCAGACGAACCGAACGCCCCACGCTGCACCGAACATATTGGGGCGTGACCGAACTGGAGGATCGATAACGCCGATGATTGCCCCCGCACGCACCACCACAGCCGCCATCGCTTCCGTCGTCACCGTCGTCGTACTCGCAGTCGCGGGGTGCTCCTCGGACTCCGGCGACGACGCCGGCACAACAGCCACCAGCCAAGCGCCGCCAGCGGCTAGTTCCGTGACGCCAGCGCAGCAGACCAAGGAGGTCAAGGTCGGCGACACGTTCACCGTGTGGAACAAAGCCACCCAGGGATCAACGGCCGTCGTCACCCTGCAAGGCGTCGAAGTCGACCCTCCAACAAGCTGGACGTCTGCGAGTAAGCAGCCGCCACACTCAGTCGGGTTGCATGTGCTCATTGATATGACCTCGTCGTCGGCGCCGAACATCGTGTCGGGTAGCTTCGGGATCAGCGAGGAGTTGCCGGGTGGGCTGACTGCGACCACCCCGGCCGATCAGAAGGCGAATGGTGGGTCGTTCACGGACGGACGCCCGAAAATCATCGAGGTGAAAAAGGGACAGAAGCAGGATGGGTGGCTGCTTCTAGCCGTCGATCAACCGGCCGCCACCCTGCTGTGGCCAACCTATCCGGGTACTGTCCGCATCGCCTATCCTCAGTAGCCAGCCGTATCGGTCACGCGAGTTCGACGACGGCCCGTGATTATCGATTGACGGGACCGCTCACGCTGTCGGCGTGGTCGGTCATCGAGAAGACGGTCCGACCCCGTACCGGACCGTCTAGCTGGCGATGGTCGGTTAGGCGCAGCCTTCGCGCAGTCGGGCCGCGTCCTGGCCGTGCTCGACCTGCCGCACTGTCGCTGGATACCACATGCCCCGGCCTCTCGCGGTCGGCACCGCATCGTCGTTGAGCGCCTTGGCGATTGCGGGATAGCTCAGCCCCGCCTCGCGGGCGTCGAGGATGCGTTGCACGACCGGCAGCGGCAGCACCGACGGGCGACCGAGGCGCACGCCCTGGGCGCGCTTCTCCGCCAGGGCTTCCCGGGTGCGCTGCCCGATCAACTCACGTTCGAGCTGGTTGAACACGGCCATGTTCTTCACCATCGCACGACCCATCGGGGTGCTCGTGTCGATACCCGACGTGTCGCAGGCGACGACGAACCAGCCCTCGGCCTCGGCTCGCGCAGTGAGTAGTTCGGTGTCTAGGGTCGACCGGCTGATGCGGTCGAGCTTCGCCGCGACAACCCCCGCCGCCCGATCAGCCTCGACCTCTGCAATCGCGGCAACGAATCCGGGCCGGGTGTCCATGAACTTCGCGCTGATGCCCTCATCGACGTGCCACGCGACGATCTCCCAGCCGCGCCGCTCGGCCTCTGCGGTGATCGCTGCGCGCTGCGCGGCCAGGCCCAGACCCGACTCGGCCTGTTCCTCGGTCGACACCCGTAGATAGGCAACGACTTTGTCAGGCGGGGCGGTGCGGGCGCGGCGACGTTGTCGGCGGGGGCGGGGGCGGGGGCGATCGAGGGTGGTGGTGACCATAGCCTTATTGTATACGGTCGTTTTGTTTAAGGTACTGCTCAAGGCACCGACGAGTTGGTGTCGCGGCCCAGGTGACGGCCGGATTTTCCGTTGGCCAGGCCCCTAACCGTGCATTCTCAATCCTCCACGGGTCCAACCGAATCCGGCACCGCGGCCTCGGCCCGGTGGTGCGCGACGCCGAGCCATTCGGTCAGCTCATCGGCAGACAGGCCGCCGGCCGCGAGCACCCCGCGTGCGACCTCGCAGTGCAGCGCCCACAGCGGGTCGTCGGGGCCGGCGACCGTGCCGAACAGCGACCGGCACTCGTCGGCGGCGGTGCGGTCCAGCTCGGCCGGGCGCAGCGTGCCGTCAGCCACCTGCTTGGCGACGCTCATCGCCGACTTGATCGCCACCGCCTCGGGTGTGGTCACGGCTCGACCACCTCAGCGTCGATGATCTGCGGGTGGC
Source organism: Williamsia faeni (assembly GCA_003202005.1). GTDB lineage: Bacteria > Actinomycetota > Actinomycetes > Mycobacteriales > Mycobacteriaceae > Williamsia > Williamsia faeni. The sequence goes on from QJJF01000002.1 coordinate 739,337, forward strand.
GCTGAGCGAGCGCGAGGAGGTCGGCCTCGGCCCGGTCGAGGATCGCCCCCGGCGACGCGGACACGTTGAGGTCAACGTGGACGGTCTCGCGGTTCAGGCCGTACAGCTTCGCGAGTTCGGCGTCCATCCGGCTGACGACACCGATCAGCGTCGCCACCGCCTGGAGGTCGCCGTCGCGTTCCGCCCGCGCCATCGCGGTCAGCGCCGCCGACGTGGTGACTCGCTTGCGTTCGAGGATCTCGGCGAAGACGGTCTTGCCGTCGGGCACAGGGTTGCGGGCGAGGAAACGCCGGTACGCCATCTGCGCCGCGCCGACCGAACCGAAGCCCAGTTCGTCGCGAATCTTGCTCCACGGCTGCCCGCCGAGCGACCGCATGACGAAGACCTTTTCGGCTCGGGCGCGGCTCTCACGAAGGGGCATGACCTGCGGCATACGTCAAACATACGTCAAGTCGGGTGAAGTCCGAAATACACTGTAGCCGTGTGTTGTTCGTCAAAGTTTGTCCGAAACTCGTAGTGGTCGAGGCAATCTGTCCACCACAGCCCGCCTCTCCCTGCGGGTCCCCTGGAGGCGGTCGAAAGGACTCCCACAGCCTTCCCACCCAGATACATCGTTCCGAGTTGCACTGTCCGGCAGGGCATTATCGTCGCCGCGCACACAACGTGTCCGTGACGCTGCCAGGCCAGCGGGATGAGCGGTACCGGGACAAAAACCCCGCCGAGGTATTTGTTCCGGCCGTTCCCCGCCTCTATACCCCTATTACTAGGGGTATAGGTTGTTTGGACGGAAGAATAGGGGTTGACCAGTGCCGGGATAAAAACCCACCGAACGGGACGAAAACCTCGAACACCCTTTGACCTGCGACGGGACGAAAACCGCCGAGCAGGGGCAGAACCGGACACCGGGACGAAAACCTCGACGGTATAAAAGGGAGGGTTTTGTCCCGGCCGCGACTACCGGGCCGGGCTGCGGCTGCGATGACCGCCTACGGATCGACGGGCGTCAGCGGGTGGAACCTGTTGTCGTACGGATCGACCGGCGTCAGCGGCGCGACCTTGCTCGGGTCGTCGGGCTTGCCCGAGTCGACCCACCGCTCCCATGCCCCGGTGAAGGGAACCTTCGACAGGGGGGTGATGAACCCCCCTTCGCGCACCGCCGTCTTATTCGTCCCGGCGGTGATCCGGCCCTCACGCCTGAGCCTGCACAGTGCGGTGATGATCCGCCCGACCTCGGTGTTGTACTTGTCCGAGCCGACATCGCCGATACCGTTGCCGCGTGGCCGGCCGCCCTTGCGCGGGTCGGGCATCTCGACTCCCTCGATTCGCCCGTGCAGCCCTTTGGGGGGCAGCACCTGCCAGCGCAGCGTCTCGCGGGGGTATCCGTTCTCGTCGAGGACGGGCACCGTCTGCCCCTGGCTGCGTTCGGTCACCGGCGTGCTGGTCATCTCGAACACCCCCCAGCGGCGCAGGTTGTCGCGCTTGATCTCGTCATCGTCGTCATTGCGTTCCGGCTCCACCGTCTCCCGGCGCACCCCGCCGGGGCGGTCCTTGTGCACCCACAGCGACGCCACCCCGCCGCGTCCCGGCGTGAACTGCCCGACCTTGAACACACGAACCATCGTTCCGTTGTAGATGCGGGTCTTGCCGTGCGCGCCGACCGGACCCATCCGGCGCGATTCGGCGTTCTTGGCCAGGTGGTCGATCATCAGCACCCCGGCACCGGAGCGGGCCACCGGATGCACCACGTCGGCGAACGCATTGGTCACCTCGTCATCGCTGTTGGTGCTGGCACCCATCATCGGCAGCAGCTCGCCCACGCTGTCGTAGAGCGCCAGCGTCGGCTCCCAGCCGGGCAGCGCCCCGGCGACCGCGATCAGGTACTCGCTGTCGAGGGGTTCCACGTACAGGAACCGCCCGGCGTCGGCCAGCATCTCGGCGGGCACCCCCATCAGGCGCAGGCGCTCGCAGGTCTGCTCGACCCCGTTGTGGTCCATGTCCACGAACACGAACCGGCCCCCCTCCATCAGCACCTCGGCTCCCGCCGCCAGCGCGATCCAGGTCTTGCCCGTCTCGGGGTCGCCGAACAGCAGGTTGGTCTTGCCGGGATAGAGCAGGCAGCGGTTATCGGTGCGCCGCAGCAGTGTCGGCACCGCACGCGGGGCGCTATCGCCGCGCAGCACCGCGCCGATGTCCACGAACAGGCCGCCCGGCCCGGCCCCGCCCGGCCCGTCGTCGTCGGGACCGGGCGGGGCCTGGCCGTTGGTGGACGGGTCGGTGTGCTGACTACTTGCGGCCACGAAGGCCTCCCTTGCTGGTTCGCCGCCCGGTGGACTGTTTCCGGCCGGTCGGGGCTGCGCGAACGGCCGGCCGCTTCCGGCCCTCGAACGCGAGACTGCCGCCGAGGTCGAGGCCGTCGATGGCCGTCGGGATGCTGCCGCCGTACCGCAGCACCGTCACGGCCTGGAAGCGGGTGATCGTCCGGGTGGCGTGCGTGCGCAGAAACTCCTCCATCGGCTCCCCGGCGTTGTCCGTCCACACGTAGAGCGGCGGGTCCGGCGAGGCGAACACCGGGCAGCCCGGTTCGTGGCCGGTCGCACTCTTGGGCGAGCTGTGCTGTCCCGGCGCGGTGAAGATCGGGCACCCGCAGCCCTCGAACCTGCCGGTGGCCCACCAGCCGTGCGGGCTGAGGATCTCCTCCCAGGTGACGCCCGCGCCCCACGCCCTGATCCGTTCGCCCAGCGTCACGTCCCGCTCGGCCTGCTCTGCCCTGCGGCTGCGGGGCAGCAGGGTGAACAGCTCCCTCGGTATCCCGTACGGGGGCCGGGTCAGCTCCCAGCCGACCCTGTTGCCGGGTGCCGGGGGGAGCAGCAGGTGCTCGGGCCACCAGGCGATCCGGTATCCGTGCTCGCCGGGAACGGTCAGCGCGCCGGGTGTCTCGGGCAGCCGCCACCGCACCGTGTCGGGCACCGCGAACACGTAGTGATCGCTGCGCGTCCAGGTGCCGTCGTCGAGTCGTCGCACCGGGCGCAGGCTTGCCGCAGCGGCCTCGGGCGGGGGGTGCATATCGGCAAGGAACCGCGTGCGCTGCGCTGCGCTGTCGCACTCGACCACCACCACCGGCCAGCCCGGGTCCTCAGCGATCAGGGCCAGGTTAGGCGCGTGCTCGATCCGGTCGCCCAGGTACGCCCGGCGCGGCGTCGGGGTGTGTGCGTGCTCCTCGTGCAGGGGCACCACGAACACCAGCTCGGGGCGCAGCTCGCCGTCGAGTTCGATGACCCTCGGAAACGGTACGAGTATTTCCGGCGTCCCGGTGTCAGCGGCACGGTCACCGGCCGCCGTCTCGGGTGCCTGGTCGGGTGCTGGTTGGGGAGGTAAAGTCATGTGTACTGGTTCCTTTCAATGTCATGGGTGCTGGTTTCGCCTGGGTGGTGCCGGGCGGCGTAGGCCTCGACTGTGGTCGGGGCCTTTGCGTTCCCGGCGTCACCGGCCTTGGGCCGCAGCCGATCCCGGCGTAGCCCTCGGCACGACGGTTCGAGCGGTGAGGTAGTCACGCACGTCATCGGCGCTGTAGCGGATGCGCCGCAGGCCGAGCTTGATGAACGGCAACCCCACACCGCGTGCGCGATCCGCCCGCAGCGACTCGGTGGACATGCCGAGCCATTGCGCGACTTCGGTTTCGGTGAGCAGCACGGGCAACCCGGCGGCGTCGATAGTCATGGCGGAGCGTTCCTTCTGGTCGGGTGTGACGACACGCTACGGAAGGACCGTGCAGACGCCTGGGGCGTGACGAGAGGACCCCGGTCGTGCCGGAATCACCAGCGGCTGCGGGGCCGGGTGAACAACGCCCGCAGCGCATCCCGCTGCCCGTCGGTCAGGGCCGGTGCCCCGGCCGCCACCCGCTGCGCCCATGCCGCGATCTGCGCGGCCTCTCGCGGGGTCACTGGGTGGCCTCGACCGGCAGGGCGAAGAACAGCGCGCCTATGGCGTGGCGCTGGGCGGTGGTGAGGGGCGGCGACTCGGCGAGCGCCTTCTGTACGTGATCGGTGAGCTTCAGCGCCCGCATGTTGCGCCGGGCGGCGATCAGTTTGGGGTCATCGGGTGCGCGGTCGCGGCTGAGCGCGGCGACGCGGGCGCGCTCGGAACGCCAGTTGGCCGTGCGGACGTGAGTGTCGGGGTGTTCCACGGGATATGCCTTTTATCGGGGTGTGGTGATACCCCTGACGGCCTGGTATCCGTCTGCGTGTATCTCGCGTTCCGGGTACCAGGACTGCCCGGTAACCCCGCACCTTCTACCATACACGAGCAGCGACGAGCGCGCCGCTGCTATCTCACTGTGGCACAGGCGATTACACGCTTAGCGTGCATTGTGAGCGCCCCTCGGTTCACCGCTTCCAGTCGAGGACGATGAGGTTCGGATCGAAGCCCCGGCCGCGCCCGGCAGGGTTGATGGTGACGGTGGCGAGGGTGTCGATGACAGCCCGCTGCCGGTCCAGGCCCAGCCCGTCGAACGCCGCCGCGACATCGTCCGCGCCGATCACGCCCGCGAACACCCGCGCCCGCTCGGGCTCGACCAGCCGAGGCTCGATCACCGCCAGCTTGTCCTTGAGTCGTTTTGTCCCGGTGCGCATTTGCGATTCGGTCAGCTCATCATCAGTGAACATTGCTGCGAGCGTGTCGAGTTTGGACCGCAGCAGCGCCGCCTCGTCGCGCAGCGCGGCGCGGGTCGCGTCGTCGTCGTCATCGTGGGCGATCACCGCCGCCGCGTCGGGCCGACTCAGCCGGGCCACCACCGCCGCCTGCACCGCTGCGTCCACCCGTTCCAGGTTCCGCGATACCTTCATGCATCCCGGGTTCTTGCAGAGGTAGATGAGCGCACCCGCCGGGCGCGAGGTGGTCCGTCCCGATCCCATCGGCCCGCCGCACGCCCCGCACCGCACGATCCCGGTCAGCAAATACTTTCGGCCGCGTGTCGGGCCGCACCGCCGCGCCGGATCGGACAGCACCGCCACGACCTCACGCCAGGTGTCGGGGTCGACTATCGCGGGGTGGTCGGCTTCCGCGACGACCTTGCCGTGGTAGCTGCGGAGACCGGCGTTGCGGGCGTTGAGCAGCAACTGCCGCACCTGGGCCGAGCGCCAGCGGTTCCCGAGCGTGGTCGGGAGACCGGCGGCGTTCCAGGAGGTCGCAATCGACCCGAGCGACGCTCCCCGCAGCACCTCGCTGTACGCGGCCTTGATGGCTGCGGCTTCGGTTTCGTTGAGGCTGTCATCGGCCTCGAACCCGAACGCCCGGCGCGGTCCCCACCGCTTACCCGACTCGGCGCGCTGGCGTCCGGCGCGGCGCTGCCGTGCGCCTTTCCGGTCGACCTCCGAGCGGGCCACCGCCGTCTTCATCCGGGCGAACAGCCGCCCGCCGTCGGTGGTCAGGTCGGCCTCGCCGTTGGCGGTGACGATGGCCAGCCCCCGGCCCTCGGCGGCGTCGATCCAGTCCTCCAGTTGCCGGGGCTGCCGGGTGAGCCGATCCAGGTCCCAGCAGATCAGCGCGTCGAACTCCCCCGACTCGTACGCCGTCACCAGCGCGTCGTATCCGGGCCGGTTCTTGCGGGTGTCGCTGGCGCTGATCGAGTTGTCGACGTATTCCCCGACAACGTCCCAGCCGCGCTTCTCGGCGATGGCCTGGCAGTCCTCTCGCTGCCGCGAGACGGCCAACTCTTCGCCGGTCTTGTCGAGGGAGATTCGCAGGTAGAAGGCGGTGCGCATGGTATATATCTTACGCGACTTAGCTGCGACCTCTACAAATGGGCGTACAAACTGGCACCGCTGCTGCCGTCGGAATTGATTGCCGACGCCTTCGACCTGGCACTGCAACATCGTGAGGTCGACATGCGGGCCAGCCCGTACGACCTGTCCGGTTTCGGTCTGGCACCGATCGCGATCGAAGGGCCGACGGGTCGGGCCGAATATGTCCGGATGCAGTCGGAGTTGGGCCGCCGCGCTCAGTCCCTGCGGACCGAACTCATCGACCGATGCCGCCGCCTGCCCTGACGGTCAACCGGCACCTGACCTTGCGGACAGGTAGACCCTTCCCCGGCTGACCCGGCTACCTACCCCCGAGTAACATAGGTGGCATCAGTGCCCTTGATCGAAAGAGAGTGAGGCCGGTTATGGCTCAGCGCGTCACCGTGGACGGCGGCTTGCAGGTTGCGTCGGTTCTGTACGACTTCATCAACAACGAGGCCCTGCCGGGCACCGGAGTAGACCAGGACGCGTTCTGGTCGGGTGCAGCGGCAGTGATCAACGATCTGAGCCCCCGAAATGCCGAACTCCTGGCGGTTCGTGACGACCTGCAGGCCAAGATCGACCAGTGGCACCGCGACAACAAGGCAGCCACGCCGGCCGACTTCGACGCCGCCGCCTACAAGGCCTTCCTGACCGAGATCGGTTACCTCACCGAGGTTCCCGCCGATTTCCAGATCAGCACCACCGGCGTCGACACCGAGATCACCAGCACCGCCGGACCTCAGCTCGTGGTCCCGATCCTCAACGCCCGGTTTGCGCTCAACGCATCCAACGCACGATGGGGATCGCTCTACGACGCCCTTTACGGCACCGACGCCATCTCCGAGGCCGACGGCGCGGAAAAGGGCAAGTCCTACAACAAGGTCCGTGGCGACAAGGTCATCGCGTTCGCCAAGAACTTCCTCGACGACGCCACGCCTCTGGAGAGCGGCAAGCACGCCGATGTCACGTCGTACGTCGTCGACGAAGCCGCCGTCGTCGTCACCCTCGCAGACGGTTCGACCACCGGATTCGCCGACCCGGCCGCGTTCGCCGGTTACACCGGTGACGCCGCAGCGCCCACCGGGATCCTGCTGCGCCACAACGGTCTGCACCTGGAAATCCAGATCGACGCCGACTCCCCGATCGGTGCGACCGATGCCGCCGGCGTCAAAGACGTGCTGGTCGAATCGGCGATCACCACCATCATGGACTTCGAGGACTCGGTGTCCGCGGTGGACGCCGAGGACAAGGTGACCGGCTACCGCAACTGGCTCGGCCTGAACAAGGGCGACCTGGCCGAAGAGGTCAGCAAAGGTGGCAAGACCTTCACCCGTGTCCTGAATCCGGACCGCGAATACACCGCACCCGACGGTTCCGGTCTTCTGCTGCACGGCCGTTCGCTGCTGTTCGTGCGCAACGTCGGGCACCTGATGACCAACGACGCCATCGTCACCGCCGAGGGGGACGCGGTTCCCGAAGGCATCCTCGATGCCCTGTTCACCTCGCTCATCGGCAAGCACGGCCTCGAGGTCCACGGTCTGCAGAACTCGCGCAGCGGTTCGATCTACATCGTCAAGCCCAAGATGCACGGTCCCGATGAGGTCGCGTTCACCGTGGAGTTGTTCGGCCGCGTCGAGGAAGTCCTGGGCCTGCCCACCGGCACGCTCAAGGTCGGCATCATGGACGAGGAACGCCGCACGACGGTGAACCTCAAGGCCTGCATCAAGGCCGCCGAAGATCGCGTGGTGTTCATCAACACCGGATTCCTCGACCGGACCGGCGACGAGATCCACACCTCGATGGAGGCCGGCGCCGTGGTGCGCAAGGCCGAGATGAAGTCGCAGACCTGGATCAAGGCCTACGAGGACTTCAACGTCGACACCGGCCTGCACGCGGGCCTGCAGCACAAGGCACAGATCGGTAAAGGCATGTGGGCCATGCCCGATCTGATGGCCGACATGCTCGAGACGAAGATCGGACACCCCAAGGCCGGCGCCAACACCGCCTGGGTGCCGTCCCCGACCGCCGCGACCCTGCACGCCCTGCACTACCACCAGGTCGACGTGTTCAAGCGGCAGAACGAACTGGCCAAGCGGGAACCGGCCTCGGTCGACGACATCTTGACCATCCCGCTCGCGCCGAACACCAACTGGTCCGACGAAGAGAAGCTCGAAGAGCTCGACAACAACTGCCAGTCGATCCTGGGCTACGTCGTCCGCTGGATCGACGCCGGCGTCGGTTGTTCGAAGGTGCCCGACATCCACGACGTCGCACTGATGGAAGACCGCGCCACCCTGCGGATCTCGAGTCAGCTGCTGGCCAACTGGCTGCACCACGGCATCGTCACCGAGTCCGATGTCGTGGCCGCACTCGAGCGGATGGCACCGGTGGTCGATCAGCAGAACGCCGGCGACCCGACCTACCGGCCGATGGCTCCCGACTTCGCCTCCAACATCGCGTTCGGTGCAGCCAAGGAACTCATCATCGAAGGCGGCAAGCAGCCGAACGGATACACCGAGCCGATCCTGCATCGTCGTCGCCGCGAGTACAAGGCCGCCAACGCCTGACGGCTGCGCGGTGTGACCTCCCGAACGCACATACATCGCACCGCATAGACTGCCCCACGACAGCTCACGCCCTTCCGGACCGGTGGACGACCACCGGTCCGGAAGGCGCAGGTCCGGGTTGTCACGTCTTTCGTGGATCGGGGGGTTTGTGGGCGAGCATCGCAGAGCCGGTGGCAGCAGGGGTATCAGCCGCGGCCTTCTGGTCCTGGTTGCCGTCGTCGTGGTGCTTGTCGTCGTGGGCTTTCTCTGGTCGATGCTCGGTGATCGGGTCACCAAGCAGGGTCAGGATGCCGCAAAGCGCTGCGTGGAAGGCGATCTCACGGTCGCGGTCATCAGCGATCCGGCGCTGGCCGAACCCCTGAAGTCCCTCGCCACCGAATACAACGCCACCAAACCGATCAGCCGCGACTGGTGCATCACCATCGATGTGCGCCCGGCCGATGCGAAGGTGACTCTCGAAGGTCTGACCGGAACGTGGGATCCGGCGTCGCGCGGACAGTATCCGGCAGCCTGGATCCCGCAGTCGTCGGTCTGGAGTTCACAGCTGACGGTCGCCAAACCCGAGATCGTCGACGGCACGCCGTCGTCGCTGGTCACCTCGCCCGTGGTCCTGGCAATTCCGGCGGCGGCGAAGGAAGCCATGGACGGCAACGTCGGCTGGATCGAACTCCCAACCCTGCAGCGGTCCGAGCCCGCGATGAGACAGCTGGGGTTGCCGGGGTGGGGATCGCTGAAGATGGCAATGCCGACGGGTCCGCAATCCGACGCCACGGCACTCGCCGCCCAGGCCATCGCGATGGAGGTCTCCCGGACCCCGAGCGGTGCCTTGTCTGTCGAGGACGCGACCTCACCTCTGGTGACATCGACCCTGCAGGCGATGCAGTCCCAGGCGCCACCGACCGACCTCGGGTCGTCGGAGAGCGGTGTGGAGATGATCGCGGCGCAGCCGAACCCGGCGGCCGGCTCCATCCACGCGGTGCCGATCACCGAGCAGCAGCTCTACAAACTCACCAAGGACGGGGCCAACGCGGGCGTGGTGTCGCTGCTGCCGACCGGCCCGACACCGATGGCCGACTTCCCGGTGATCGCGTTGACCGGCGAGCAGGTCGATGTCGCTTCGCGCGACGCCGTCAACACGTTCATCAGCTACGTCCACGCGCCCGAAAACATCACGGCGATCACCCAGTTGGGCTTCCGTGGTGGCGGCGCGCTACCGCCGCCGACCACCGCCGTTGACTTCCCGGTGACGCCGTCCCCGATGCCCCCGCCACCGGCAGAGGCTCAGAACGCCATCACCGAGACGCTCACGCGTCGCACCTGACGTCCCGTCCGGATCAGGCGAAGGCCTCGATCGGCGGGCAGCTGCACACCAGGTTCCGGTCACCGAACGCACCGTCGATCCGGCGCACACTCGGCCAGACCTTCGCCCGGCCACCGGCCGACGGCAGCCCGTTCGGGTAGACGGCGACCATGCGGTCGTAACCGTGGTCCCACTCCCCGACCAGACATTCGGCGGTGTGGGGTGCCCCGCACAACGGGTTGTCGTCGACTGACCAGTCGCCGGATTCAACCTTGCTGATCTCGGCGCGGATCGAGATCATCGCGTCGCAGAACGCATCGATCTCGTCGAGATTTTCGCTCTCGGTGGGCTCGATCATCAGGGTTCCGGCCACCGGGAAGCTCATCGTCGGCGCGTGGAAACCGTAGTCTGCCAACCGCTTTGCGACGTCGTCGACGGTGACACCACTACTCTTGGTCAGCGGGCGCAGATCGATGATGCATTCGTGGGCCACGCGGTCACCCTCGCCCGTGTAGAGCACCGGGAAGTGCTCGCGGAGCCGGGCGGCGATGTAGTTCGCCGAAGCGATCGCGGTCAGGGTGGCCTGGCGCAGTCCCTCGGCGCCCATCATCCGGATGTAGGCGTAGGTGATCGGCAGAATCGACGCGGACCCGTATGGGGCCGCGGAGATCGTCAGCTCACCGGGCAACTCGTCGGCCAGTGGATGTCCGGGCAGGAACGGCGCCAGGTGCTCGCGCACACCGATCGGTCCGACACCCGGTCCGCCGCCGCCGTGCGGGATGCAGAAGGTCTTGTGCAGGTTGAGGTGACTGACGTCGCCGCCGAACCGGCCCGGCCGGGCCACGCCGACAAGCGCATTGAGGTTCGCTCCGTCGACGTAGACCTGACCTCCGGCGTCGTGGACCGCGGCGCAGATGTCGCCGATCTCGTGTTCGAAGACTCCGTGGGTGGACGGGTAGGTGATCATGATCGCCGACAGTTCCGCGGCGTTCGCCGCGATCTTGGCGCGCAGGTCATCTACATCGACGTCGCCGTTCTCGCGGCAGGCCACGACGACGACCCGCATCCCGGCCATGACGGCCGACGCCGCGTTGGTGCCGTGGGCGCTCGACGGGATCAGACAGACGGTGCGGTTGTCGTCGCCGCGGCTGCGGTGGTATTCGCGGATCGCGAGCAACCCGGCGTACTCACCCTGTGAGCCGGCGTTCGGCTGCAGGCTCACGCGGTCGTACCCGGTGATCGCGACCAGCCACTCTTCGAGCGTCGCGATGATCTTGCGCATCCCGGTTACCTGATCAGCAGGCGCAAACGGGTGCAGCCGGGCGATCGTCGGCCAGGTGATGGCCTCCATCTCGGCGGCGGCGTTGAGCTTCATCGTGCAGGAACCCAGCGGGATCATGCTGCGGTCCAACGCGATGTCCTTGTCGGCGAGTGTCCGCAAGTAGCGCATCATCGCCGTCTCGGTCCGGTAGCGGTTGAACGCCGGATGCGTGAGGAAGTCGGAGGTCCGGTCGATGACGCCCGCGGGGACGGTTTCGGTGGCCGTCGCCCCGAACGCCTCGAGCACCAGTGCCACATGCGCATCGGTGGTCGCCTCGTCGCAGGCAATCGACACGTGATCGGTGTCGACCAGTCGAAGGTTGACACCGCGTGTTCGGGCGGCCGCGACCACGGATTCAGCCTGTCCGGGGACATGGGCCAGGACGGTGTCGAAGTACTTGGCGTGGACGACTTTGTCCCCCAGTGCGGATGCGATGGTCTCGGCGTGTCCGTGGACGCGCCGGGCGATCGCACGAAGTCCGTCGCCACCGTGGTAGCTGGCGTACATCGCCGCCAGGATGGCCAGCAGAACCTGCGCCGTGCAGATGTTGCTGGTCGCCTTCTCGCGCCTGATGTGCTGTTCGCGGGTCTGCAGCGACAACCGGTATGCGAGGTTGCCGTCGGCGTCCTTGGAGACGCCCACGAGCCGTCCGGGAAGCTGACGGGCGTGCTTGGAATGGACCGCGAGGTATCCCGCGTGCGGTCCGCCGAATCCCATCGGGACGCCGAAGCGTTGTGTGGTGCCGAAGCAGACGTCCGCGCCGAGTTCACCGGGAGGCGTGATCAGCGTCATGGCCAGCAAATCGGCACCAACTGCCACCAGGGCGCCACGTTCGTGGGCTGCCTCGATGAGTGCAGCGCTGTCGATGACCCGACCGGTGGCGGTGGGTGTCTGGGCCAGGACGCCGAAGAACTCGCCGTCCGGCAGTCCAGCCGTCAGATCAGCGGTCACGATCTCGATTCCGAGCGGCTGCGCGCGGGTGGCGATCACGGCGGCGGTCTGCGGGAAGAGGTCCGCGTCGACGAGGAATCGCGGTGACTTGCTCTTGCCGGCGCGGCGCAGGAGTGTCATGGCCTCGGCGGCGGCGGTGGACTCATCGAGCATGGACGCGTTGGCCACCTCCATACCGGTCAGGTCGGAGACCATGGTCTGGAAGTTCAGCAGCGCCTCGAGGCGCCCCTGGCTGATCTCCGGCTGGTACGGGGTGTACGCCGTGTACCAGGCCGGGTTTTCGATGATGTTGCGGATGAGGACGGGCGGGGTCAGCGTGTCGTAGTAGCCGAGACCGATCATCGATGTGGCGACGGTGTTCTCACCGGCGAGCGCAGCGAGTTCCGCGAGGACCTCGTGTTCGGAGATCGCCGGCGGCAGGATGTCGAGACCGTTGTCTTCCGGGGTGTCGAGAATCCCGGCGGGCACGACCTGCCGAGCGAGGTCATCGAGCGAGGAGGCGCCGACAAGTGCCAGGATGCGGTCGAGTTCACCTGCGTCAGGGCCGATATGGCGGTCGGTGAAGGGTGTGCCGGTCATGGATAGGACCTCCGCGGGGTCCGCCACGAAGGCCGACCACCTGTAGTGCCGACCTTCGGCCGGACGCCGGTCCTCCCCCTCTGTCCTATCCCGCAAGGTCTGTGCCCGCGGAACGCCTGAGAGATTCAGCCGCGCGTGGCGCGGCCTTTCACCATGGGCGGACGGCTCGTGCCGTCACTCTCCAGAGACGCCGACGTCGACACGGTCCTTGATGCCTGAGAGTTTGACGGAGAGGTATTGCTCCTTCGGCGGTCATCTCGAGGATGACTCTCTCCCGTGTCGCTGCGACGCAGTCCCAGTGTACGGCTTCAGGTACTAGCCGGTGCGACGGGCGCGACTCTTGCGACGCGACGCCAATTCGTCTTCGGGTGCGGCTTCCGTCACGCCACCATCGGCACGTTCGGCCGGGAAGTCGGCGATGGTTCCGGTGAGTTCACGCATTGCCCCGCTGACGGCGATACCGAACACGCCTTGACCGCCTTGGAGTAGGTCGACAACCTCTTCGGCCGAGGTGCACTCGTAGACCGTGGTGCCGTCCGAGAACAGGGTGATGCGGGCCAGATCTTCGACGCCACGCTTGCGCAGATGGTCGACCGCGACCCGGATGTTCTGCAGAGAGATGCCGGTGTCGAGGAGACGCTTGACGATCTTCAGGACCAGGATGTCCTTGAAGGAATAGAGCCGCTGGCTGCCGGATCCGGCGGCGCCGCGAATCGACGGCACGACCAGCGAGGTACGGGCCCAGTAATCGAGCTGCCGGTAGGTGATCCCGGCGATCTGGCAAGCGCTGGGGACGCGATAGCCGACGAGTTCGTCCGGAACGGTGTCGTTCGGGAACAGGCCGGGCGCGATGTCCTCCAGTGAGCCCTGACCGAGCCTGTTCGGGCCGCTGATCGGGGTGTGTGCCTCGGAGGTCGCGTCGTGCGCCCCGCTGTCGCCGTTCTCACCGTCGTGTGGCTGATCGCCCACTGGGTTCTCCTCGCGTGCTGGTCGGTGACCTGCCAGTGCGGATCTTGGCTCCGACGGGCCAAGTTTACGCGCACTGACTGATCAAAATCACATCTCCGCAACTTTCGCGGTCATGTGAAGACCGTATGGCCGCAGCGGGTCCGGATCAACGCGACTCGCCCTAACCCTGAACCTAAAGTTGAGCTTTAGGCGATTCGTGATCCAGCAGTTTCCGTTCCGTGACCAGACTCGCCAGGGTGAAATGCCGACTCCCGGAACGGATTCGTGCGTTATCGAGATGTTGGCTACGCCCCACCGGATGCTTTGAAGTCGTCCGGCGACACCGAGTCGAGGAATTCCTTGAACTTCTCCACCTCGTCTTCCTTGACCTCGGCCGCCGGCTCGGCGTCTTCAGCTTCTTCCGGTTCGTCCGAGGGCATCAGTAGGCCGGCTTCGGCCAGTACGGATTCTTCGGCAAAAATAGGGACCTCGGCACGCATGGCGATCGCCACCGAGTCCGACGGCCGCGCCGAGATCCGCAGATCCCCGGCGAACACCAGGTCGGCGTAGAACGTGCCCTCCTGCATGTCCACGATCCGAACCTCGAGAAGTTCGTGGCCCAGCGCACTGATCAGGTTCACGATCAGGTCGTGGGTCAGAGGACGGGGAGGTTCAACACCCTTTTGCCGCAAGGCGATTGACGCCGCTTCGCTCTGACCGATCCAGATCGGCAGGAATCGTTCACCGGTGGTTTCCTGCAGGAGCAGTACCGGTTGACTCTGTGGAGGTTCCACACGGATACCTACTACGCGCATTTCACTCATGCGGCCGGCCCTCCCAAGCTTGTGTGGGGCAAATGCTTCACCGCTCTAATCCTATGGCAAGGATGCCCGCGGGACGACCGAGAAACCCCGGACTGGTCCGGAGAAAGGGACTTCAGTCGAGAACTTCGCGCACCGCTTGCTTCACGAGCTGGGTGTGCAGGGTGACCGACAGTGCGGCAATTTCACGCACCATCTCTTCGGCGCGATCGCGGGCGCCGGTCCCCTTGCCCTTGGCGATGGGGTTGGCGATCTGCGCGACGAGACCCGCCTCACGATCGGCCGACACCTTGAAGGCGCGAAGGTGGCGCGCCTGGACACCGAAGTTGGCGAGTGCGGACGCAGCCGTCACCAGCCTTACGGCGTCTTCGTCGAAGAATCCGCGCGGCCCGGGAACCAGGAGCCCGTTGTCGACGAGTTCAGTCACGAAGGCCGAATCGACCCCGGTCCGTTCGAGCAGGGAATCGCGGCTCAGACGACCGCCACCGTCCTGTGAGAAATCGGTGGCCGGAGCCACCCAGTTCTTCGCCGACGACAACAACCGGGTACCCGCCGATGCTTCTGGACGGGTACCGCGGTCGATCTCGTCGAGCTGTTCCTTGATGACTTTGAGCGGCAGGTAACGATCGCGCTGAGCGGTCAGGACAAACCGGAGCCGTTCACAATCAGCTCTGCTGAACCGGCGATAGCCGGACGGCGATCGCTCAGGGGTGACCAGACCCTCGGATTCGAGGAATCGGATCTTCGAAATCGTCACGTCGGGGAATTCACTGCGCAGCTGATCCAGGACCGAGCCGATCGACATCGATCCTTCAGAATGCTGCCCCGCCGCCGGTGAGGTCACGCGTCCGCGGAACCTTCGTCACCACTGGGGCCGGTCAGGAACACCAACCGGAACTTGCCGATCTGAACTTCGTCGCCATTGGCCAGCACGGCGGAATCCACCGGCTCGCGGTTGACGTACGTGCCGTTCAGGCTGCCGACATCAACAACCTGGAACTCGTTGGCGCCCAACCGGAACTCGGCATGCCGACGGCTCACGGTGACGTCGTCCAGGAAGATGTCACTGTCGGGATGCCGACCTGCCGATGTGGTTGCCTGATCGAGCAGAAAACGAGAGCCGGCGTTGGGGCCGCGCTTGACCACGAGCAACGCGGTGCCCGCCGACAGCCGCTCCACACCGCTGTCCGCGGACGTGCTTGCAGAACCACCGGTCGATTCCATCTCTTTGATGAAATCGGCCCGGAAGACCGACGTGGTCTCTACCGGAGCTTCGATGTCCTTCTCGTTGTCGCTCACCAATTCTCCTTCTTCGTAATTGTCCCCGCGGCCCGGATTCGAGCCATGTATTTCCACGGTGATTGCGGCGGCGTTCGGCGGTCAAACTACTCACACGCCGAATCCGGCCTCATCGAGTGGATTGGGGCATTACCCGTGACTTAGACCGTACCCTGCCACAGGCCAACGATGCATAAACCCGCTGCATACGGTGTGCCCGGGTCAAGAGTCGCGGACTGCCTATCCGGACGTGATCGCGCCGTAGCCACCGGCATCGAGCATTTCGCCCACCAGTTCGTCGAGGTCGTCGTCGGCACCGACTGTGATCTCGACCAGCCAGCCGGCCGCGTAGGGCGCCGAATTGACGAGGTCGGGACTCGCTTCCAGTTCCTCGTTGACCGCCGAGATCACACCGCTCAGGGGCCCGAAGATGTCGGACACGCTCTTCGTCGATTCGACCTCGGCAAACGATTCGCCGACCTCGACGACATCGTCGACCGCCGGCAGCTGGACGAACACGACGTCGCCCAACTGGTCCTGCGCGTAGTCGGTGATCCCGATCCGAACGGTCCGGTCGGACACCTTCTGCACCCACTCGTGCTCGGTGGTGTAGCGCAGATCGTCAGGAGCCTGCTTCTGGGTCACGTGTGCTGCCTTTCGCCTCTACGCATGAAACATCGTTTGTTGTGAGAATCTAGCGCACCGCGGGCAGTGCGCGAACAACCAGCACTGCTTGCACCCAGTACAGAACGAACGACCACACGTACATTCCGGTACCCCAGATCAGAAATGCCCAGCCGCAGGGGTAGATGATGTCGCCGATGATCGAATCCAATTGCCCGGCAAGGATCATCGGAAATCCGTACATCAATGCGAACGTGGCCGCCTTGCCGATGTAGATCGTCGGGAGTGCGGTGATCCCCCGGCTCCGCAGCAGGGGCGCCGACGCCAGCAACAACAGATCTCGCCCCACCAGGATCCCGAGCAACCACCACGGGATCATTCCGCGGATCGCGAGCCCTAGCGGAACCGCGAGCATGTACAGGCGATCGGCGGCCGGATCGAGCAATGCCCCCAGCCTCGACGACTGGTTCATCAGCCTGGCGATCTTGCCGTCCGCCCAATCCGACAGACCCGCGAAGAACAAGATCGCGAACGCCCAGCCGTCGGCCTCTTCGACCAGCAGTACCCACAAGAAAACCGGTATGAGTACCAGCCGCAGCCCGCTGAGCAGGTTGGGAACAGTGAATACCCGATCCGACTCTACGACCGGATCCGGATCGGTCTCCTCCATGCCGACAAGCCTGTCATACCTGCCGCGCGGGGTTCGCCGCCCCGTGGGTCACCGGAAAATTCCGACGATGCCCTGCAGCGCCTTCGCGCCACCGGACGAGAACGGGCTGTCGTGGACCATGTACGTCCAGGTGGTGGTCGAACGACGAAGGTCGGCCTGGTCCAGGTCGACGCCGTCTGCGGTGATGACGGCTTCGCGGAACGTCTTGCGCGCGTTGTCGACTGCGTCGCCCGGCAATCTGCTGAACTCGGCGAGGATCAGCTTGTGGAACTCGTCGAGCGGAGATTCACGGCCGATTGATCGCAGGTGGATGCTGGCGCGTACGTCGGAGACGTATGCCAGATGATCAGCCCAGGCCCGGTCGAGATGGAACAGCATGATCTCGCGGGCAGCCTGCTCGAGCACCTCGTGCGGGATGGGCTCGGCGGGCGGCACCGGCGTCGTGGCGACGGCGTCCGTGGTCTCCGTGGTCTCCGTGGTCTCCGTATCCGAATTCGTGGCTTCCTCGGTCTTTTCGGCCTTTTCGTCCTTCTCGGTCTCGTCCTTCTCGACCTCGACGGCCTCGCCGGTCAGTTCGCGGTAGCGGTCGGGCTCGGTTTCTTTGAATTCCTCCAGCGCGGCGTCAGTGGTCAGGAGGCTCGTGCGGCGTCTGATGATGATCTCGCGCTGCTGGTTCACCAGCTCGTTGTACCGCCAGGTGTTTGCGTGCAGTTCGAGCATCACGCCCTCGGCGATCCGCTGGGCCTGCTCGATGATGTCGACACCCTTCGACCCCAGGGATCCGTCCTCGGAGGAACTGACCGGATCACGCTTGAGCGTGAGGTTCCGGGTGACGACGGGATCTTCGACGCTCGAGAAGAACACGGACCGACCGGGGTCGCCCTGGCGTCCCGCGCGTCCACGGAGCTGGTTGTCGAGGCGCTCGGTGTCGTGACGACCGGTCCCGACCACACATAGGCCCCCGAGTTCGACGACCTCGTCGCGCTCGGGGCTCGATTCGCCGGCATCCTTCTGACCCGCCGACCCACCCAACTTGATGTCGGTGCCGCGGCCGGCCATCTGGGTCGACACCGTCACCGCATCCTTGGCACCCGCCTCGGCGATGATCTTGGCCTCTTCGGCATCGTTCTTCGCGTTGAGGACCACGGACTCCACACCGGCGCGGCCGAGCAGGTGGGCGAGTTCTTCTGATTCGGCGACATCGTGTGTGCCGATCAGGACCGGCTGTCCGGTCTCGTGGATCTCCTTGACGAACTCGACGACTGCCTCGGCCTTGTTCGCCTTGTTGTCGAATACCCGGTCGGTCTCGTCGACGCGGATGTTCTTGGTGTTCGGCGGGATCTGCGACACCGCGAGCTGATAGAACTGCCGGAGTTGCTCGCCGGCCGCGACCGCGGTACCGGTCATCCCACAAACCTTCGGGTATCGGCCGATCAGCGCCTGCACCGTGATCGTGTCGATGACCTCACCCGAATCTGTCTGCGCGAGCCCCTCTTTCAACTCGACTGCGGCCTGGAGTCCGTCCGGCCAGCGCTGGAGCTGCGCCACGCGACCACGGGAGGCGTTGATCAGGTGGACACCGCCGTCGCGGACGATGTAGTGCACATCGCGCTCGACGAGGATGTGGGCGTGCATTGCGACATTGACATGCACGAGCGTGGTGCCCACATGCTCTTCGTCGTACAGGTTGATCCCGCCGAGCTCACCCTCGATGAAAGCGGCACCTTCGTCGGTCAGGTAGACGTTGCGGCCCTCGGGATCGATGTCATAGTGGTTCTTCTTGAGCTTGCCGACGGCGTCGTGGATCGGCTTGTCCGGCACTTCACCGATCGCCGAACCGGCCAGGATCAATGGCACCAGCGCCTCGTCGACGAGCACCGAGTCGGCCTCGTCGATGATCGCGACATCCGGCTTCGGAGACACGAGATCTTCGGGCCGGGTGACGAGTTGGTCGCGCAGCACGTCGAACCCGATCTCGTTGACCGATCCGTAGACGATGTCGGCGTCGTAGGCGACTTTGCGCTCATCGCGAGTCGACTTCTCGGACACGGAATCCGAGGTGATGTCGAAGATGTCGAACAGTGGCTTCATCCACGCGGCGTCACGGGTGGCGAGGTAGTCGTTCACCGAGATGACGTGGATCCGATGGCCCTGCAACACGAACCCGACCGCTGCGATTGCACCGGCCAGGGTCTTGCCCTCACCGGTGGCCATCTCGATGACGTCACCCTCGAGCAGACGTAGCGCGCCTTGCAGCTGGACGTCGAAGGGACGCATGTCGAGTGTCCGCTCACCGGCCTCACGAACCAGTGCCAGGAAACGTGCCCGGTCTTCGCCTTCGGGATCGGTGATGTCGAGTTTTTCCGCGGCCGCGGCGAATTCCTTGTCATCGAGGCCGGAGGCCCACCTGTCGTGGGAGTCGGCCTTCTTGATGAGCGTCAGGGACTTCGACTGATTGCGCGAGGATTGTGCTCCCAGCAGCCGCCACATGTTGTTCGTGAGCTTTCCCACCGAGCCGTACTCCTTAGTCCACATGACGCGTTGCTATGACAAAACTGCCGTCCTCCACCGTACGCGGAAGACGTTTCGCAATAACCGTACGCGGCGAGGTTGGACGCTGGCCCGGGCTCCGTCCACTACCGTGCTGGTCACAGTGCCAATAGGATGCGACAGGCAACAGAATTCGAGCCGGAGGTCTCCATGGGCACAACTCGCGGCCCAGTGAGGTCGCCGGTATTTCGACAGACAGCTCGAGCGACGCTCGCTGGTGCAATGCTGGGCTGCGGTGTGGGCCTCGGCGCCTACAACCATTGGGTCGTCGCGTTGGTGGTCGGCGTTCCGCTGGCCGTGGCCGCGATTGTCGTGGCGCCCCGCCCACGCCGCATCGACGGGCTGGTGACCGGTGGTCATTCCGCCGTCAACATCCCCGTGTCGGTCGAGGCGGTGACCCGATCGAGTCTGGACGCCTCCAATGTCCAGCCGACGCTGGTCACCGCGACCATCTCTCCGCCCAACGACACCGAGTACCGGGCCCGGTGGTTGTCGGCGATGCCGAAAGGCATGGTCGCCGATCTCCTGCACGACGCCGACAACCGCCTACCGTCGAGCTTCATCCCGGAGCGACCGAATGTGGCGTTGACGGACGAGAGCGACCCGGCGCCCGCGCAGGACATCGAGTTCGGCGATCACCCGGCCAAACCAACCGTTCTCCTGCCGGTGCTCACCATCGGTGTCGCCGCGGCCTTGTTCTTCGGTGTGGGCACCGGCTGGCACGTCTCGGTCTCGTTGCCCGACACCGGGATCTCGTCCATCGGTTCCGGCGACGAGTCGGTTCGCCCGCCACAGGAACGGGTCGATGTCATGCTGGCCGAGGTCGGGAAACTGGGACCGGGCGCGTCGAACAACATCTTCACCTTGAGTCTCGGCACCGATGGCAACGACCGGATCCAGATCTATGATCCGGCCACCGGGGAGTCGATCAGCATGAACTACTCATCGAGCAGCGACAGCTGGTACGGACCGAGCCGATCCAGTACCCCGTGGCGGACGCCGCGTACCTTCCGGGCCGACGAGCTGTCCAAGATGCAATTCACCACCATCGTCGACCGGATGGGCGCGGCGCTACCCGAGAAATCCCGCGATTTCCAGTCGATGGAGATCGCCCGCAGCGGGGACGATCTACCCGTCTTGGCGACCGCGACGTTCGGTGAGAGCTACCCCGACGAACTCGAGATCCAGGCTGATACCGACGGGAACATCGCGGTCTGGTTCGACCCCGCCGACTTCGGGGCCGCGATGACGCTCGCACAGGAGACGATGACCAAAGCCGGTCTGCCCACCGACCTTCCGATCATCGACCGGTTCGAGATCCGGGGAACGGTCTCGGGAACACCGATCATGCGGGCCGGGGAGATCCAGAACTCCGGTGGCGTGCTGATCGACTTCACCGCCCCGGACCGCACCGGATCGTTGAGCATCGTCCCCGGCTTCTTCCCGACTATGCGATCCTCGGACAACACTTCCGGCGGGACGAGGGAAGGATCGGTGGCTTTCGACGACCTGTCCGCGGACACCTTCGACGCGGTCCGCGACGACTACATGCGCCGCTATCAGGTCGACGCATTCGACCGCGCCGCCGTCGATATCCAGACCTCGTATCAGTACGTGCTGCAGGATTATCAGACCACGATGATGGTGCAGGTCGGTCCCGATGATCCCATCGCGTACTACACCCTCGACGGGCAGTTCCTCGGCGAAGATTGAGAGTTCCTCAGCGACGATTGAGAGTTCCTCAGCGACGGTTGAGTTCCCAAGGGTGGAGCGTCATTCGGCCTCGAGTGCCCGCCGTCGGCCGGCCTCGATCTCGTCGAAGGCCTGCTGCTGTGGGTGCACGCTGCCCCGGGCCGCCAGTCCGGTGACGATCCGGTGGATCTCGTCGAGATAGTCGGCCTGTTCACCGCCCTGCGAGGCTCGCGCGTTGTCGAGCAGCGACAGCGCGGTCGAGAGTTCTTCCTGATCACCGGAACCCAGAAGTCCGGAACCGATTGCGCGGCCATATCTCTCACACTCGGCCCACGCCTTGCCGGCATCGACGACTGATTGCTGATACTCATCGGCACGATCGAGACTCTTCGGGAACTCATCGGTCCGCAGATCCTGCGCCCTGGCCAGCGCGGTGTGGAAGTTGGCGACCGATTCGACGGATACGTCGGTGACGGCCGGATACCGAAGCACCAACTCGGGTTCGAGTTCGTATTGGGCGTAGTCGACGAGTATCGCGTCGTGCTGGCGGCAAGCGGCCTGCCACAACCGCTGCGCTGCTTCCTTGCTGCCGGCGTTGGCAATACGGGGAACCGTGCGACCCAGGCCGGCGTCCGCCGGACGATAGCCGGGCTGGGCGGCCGCAGGTACAGCCAGATCGCCGGCATTAGCGCCGTCACTTCCGTTGCCGATCAACACTTTCCGTTTGGATGGTCGGTGGGCACGCAACCGGGCGAGCACCTCCGCGGCCGCCGGATCGGATTCGATGACGGCGACCTGCCACTCCTGATCGGGATTGCTCGCGAACCGGAGTTGTAGGTAGCGGCACCCCTTGATTCGGAATTGGTCGGTGCGGCTCGACCGCGACATCGATGTGTCGGCGGATAGTTCGGTGCTCTGCCTGACCGATAGCAGATCGTCCAGGGGGAACGAATTGATCGCCACGCCGGCGTTGCCGAGGTGCACCGCCGTGTCGTCGACCGTCAGGCTGACTGCAGGGAGATCGATCACTCGCCCGAGCGCGGCGATCAGCAGACCCAGGCCCAAGGTGGCGATCACCGCGGCTCCGGTGGCCTTCGGGTCCACGTCGGCGATGGTCAGCACAACCAGTTCGAGCATCGCGGTTATCGCCAGCGCACTCGCCAAGGTGGCCAGACGATCATGGACCTGTCGCCGGTATTCGGTTCGACAGGTGACCGATACCGGACCTGTTCTGCTCGCCACGTCGTGCCTCCCCCAGGTCCGCTGCGCTCGACGGGCAACGATGTGGACTGGATTTTACCCACCTGGGCCGGCGACATGGCCGCTGAACACCCCGAATGTCTCTGCCGGTGCTTAAACTACCCGGGTGAGCGTGCGCCGATATTCGCTGTTCGGAGGCCTGTCGGCCACGATCGATGGCGCCGATGCCGCTGTGGGCACGCGCAAACAACGTGCTGTTCTCGCGCAATTGATCCTTGCCGCCGGACGAGTTGTCACCAGCGATCGGCTGATCGACGGAATCTGGGGTGATGCCGCACCAGATCGCGCCGAGGCCTCCCTTCAGGCATACGTCTCCGGCCTGCGCCGGATCCTCGAACCCGAGCGTGCCCCTCGCGCCCAGCCGAGCGTGCTGGTCACCAGAGGTTCTGGATACGCCCTGGTCACCACAGATGACGAGGTGGACCTGAGCCGCTTCACCCGCGCCATCGAGCGCGCCCGCGATCTGCACGCCCACCACGAATCAGACACTGCGGCAGCCGAATTGCGGTCCGCGCTCGACATGTATGCACCGCTGCTCCCCGAGTTCGAAGGCTTGTCCTTCCGGGACGAAGCCGCGCAGCACGTCACCCGCCTGCACGCTGCCGCGCTCGAGTTGTCGTACGAGATCCGCCTCGACCTCGGTGAGACCCAGCTGCTGGCGACAGACCTGGAACAGGCACTGAGGAAACAGCCTCTCAATGAGGGTCTCTGGGCGTTGCTCGCGATATCCCGTTACCGGATGGGTCGACAATCCGATGCCCTCGCCGCGGTTGCCGATGCCCGCCGGATCCTCTCGGATCAGATCGGCGTCGACCCCGGCCCCACCCTGCGCGCTCTCGAGAAAGACATCCTCGCCCAGGCCCCACATCTGAACCCGCGTCAGCACGCGAGTCAGAACGCCGCCAGGTCGGCACCGGTGGCCGCAGAACCGAGCGTCACCAACCCCCGGGACACCCGGGACACACAGCCGGCACCGCACACCGACCTGCCACTCATCGGCAGAATCGACGAGCTCGCCCGGATCAGCAGCGCGATCTCCGCCGCATCCGGCGGCGCCGGCTCGGTCATCATCGTGGAGGGCGAGGCCGGGGCAGGCAAGACCTCGCTGATCGACGCCGCCACCCACCACCCACGGCGTCCCGACCACACCCTCACCGTGTGGGGACCTTGCCTGGAAGGTGGCGCCGCACCGGCGATGTGGCCGTGGATCACGATTGTGAGCGAGCTGGTGCCAAAGCTGACGGACGCCGAACGAGAGATGTTGTCCGGCAACGAACTCGGTGAGCTCATCGACGGCCGGGACGCGATCTCACAGCAGCCCGAGGTCCGGGATGCGGCAGCCAGATTCAGACTTCACACGCAGGTCACAGCACTCCTGGCGCAGTTGTCCAACCGCATCCCATTGATCGTTGTCCTCGACGACATCCAGTGGGCCGACAGTGCTTCACTCGAACTCGTCTCACATGTGGCGAAGGCGCAGCTCGCTCATGTGGTCGTGATCTGTGCGATCCGCTCCGGCGACGGACGCGCCCGCGAAACGGTCCGGAACACACTCGCCGAACTCAGTCGTCTACCGTCCCAGCTGCGTATCGCCGTCGGCCCCCTCGGCAACAACGACATCGGCGAACTCATCCTTCGCGAAACGGGCCGGCGTCCTATCCCCCAAGTTGTCGAGTCGGTGAGCCGGCGCACCAAGGGGAACGCATTCTTTGCCCGCGAACTCGCACGCACCCTGACCGACGACGGCGAACTCGCACTACTCTCCGCCGCTGCACCCGGCAGTGTTCCCGCCGGGGTGCGAGACGTGGTCCGCGGTCGCCTGGACCAGATGCCGACCGAGACGATGGAACTGCTCGAGGTCGCCGCGTTGATCGGCAAGCGGGTGGATCTCGAATTACTCGCCGGCGCAGCATCTATGCCGATCGGTACCGTCCTGGACACCCTCGAACCTGCCGAGGCACACTCGGTGATCGAGACCGGTGACAACGACCCGTACACGATCTACTTTGCCCACGACCTCGTTCGCGAAGCCATTGTCGAGAGCATTCCGCCCCTTCGTGCCCGTCGCCTGCACATGAAGATCGCCGGGCATCTCACCCGAACCGGAGCGAGCTCGCGACTCGGAGAGCTTGCCCATCATCTGTGGTCGGCCGGTCCGCTGTCCGAGCGTCAGGTCACCGCGCGCGCTCTCCTGGCCGCCGCGCAGGAATCGTTGATGGGCTTCTCCTACGAATCCGCGCAGTCACAACTCGAGGCATGTATCTCGCTGGCACGGGCCGACGGTGACGAGAGGCTCGAACTCGAGGCGATCGGTCTCCTGGTTGCGGTGATCGGCGCCCGTGACGGGTATCTGGCCGCGGCCACCGAGTACTTCGACCGCGGTGAGCAACTCGCGGCGTCGATCGGAGACCTGCGCAACGTTGCGGACTTCCGCTACTCCCGCTGGGCATCCTGTTCACAGTCACTGGCGCTCGACCGCGCACAAGAGCTCGCGGCCGAGATGTACCACGCGGCAATGGAATCGGACGATCCGGCAATCGAGATCATCGGATATCAGGCGTGGGGCGTGAATGAATGGGACCGGGGCAAGATCGGCAGTTCCCACCGATCGCTCGCCCACGCCCAGGAGATCCGCAAACGGCTGGACCGGACCTCGATGCACGGACTACAGCACGACTGGGACCTGCTCGGCCAGGCATTTTTCGCCTGGATGACCACCATGCATGTCGGTTTCGAATCCGGACGGGACTATTTCCAACGCTTCATCCGCAGGACACCGGACGCATACGGACGCAATGCTGCCTGTAGTTTTGCGATGCTTGCCGGAGCGTTGTCCGCCCAGCCACAGTGGACGGCCGACATCGGCCGAGTGTGGCTGGCGTCGGTGGCGGACGGACCCTTCGACTTCCTGCGCGCATTCAGCGAATCAACGTTCCGGTGTGCCGAGGTGATGCTCGGCGACCACGAGCGAGGCCTGGACCGTCTGCACGAGTTGCGCCCGGCTGTGGAGTCCGGACCGAACACCGGCGGCTCGGCGTACTACGGCCTGTACGCCGAGGCCGCGTTGACCGCAGGACGCCTCGATGACGCGGCAGAGTTGCTCGAGGCCGCGCAGCGGCACCTGCTGACCTTCGGCCAGCGGTATGCAGAACCGCATCTGTACCTCACCATCGCCCGCCATCAGGACGCCATCGGTGATCGGGAATCCGCACGGACCATGTACTCGAAAGCCCGCGATGTGGCCGGCAATCAGGAGTCGACAACACTTCTGCAACGCATCGAGAGTTTCGCCCCGAAGTTCGCCCGGTGAGCCAGTAGGCTTCTTCAATGGGAAAGACAGGGTCCACGGGTAAGAGCGCCGCCAAGAAGAAGACCTCGAGCAAGGCGAAGAACCCGAAGCCGAAGAAGATCCCCGATGACATCTACGAGGCCGAACTCTTCCGTCTGCAAACGGAGTTCGTCAAACTGCAGGAGTGGGTCAAGGAGACCCGGGCCCGGGTGGTTGTCGTCTTCGAAGGGCGTGATGCCGCCGGCAAGGGTGGCACGATCAAGCGGATCACCGAATATCTCTCCCCTCGCGTTGTCCGGGTGGCCGCTCTGCCCGCACCCACCGACCGCGAGCGCGGTCAGTGGTACTACCAGCGGTATATCGCCCACCTGCCGGCGCCCGGTGAGATCACCCTTTTCGACCGCTCCTGGTACAACCGGGCAGGCGTCGAGAAGGTCATGGGTTTCTGTACACCACAAGAACATTCGCTCTTCCTGCGCCAGACACCGGTGTTCGAGCAGATGATTCTCGACGACGGGATCCTCTTGCGGAAGTACTGGTTCTCGGTGTCCGACGGCGAGCAGCTCCGGCGGTTCCGGTCCCGACTCGGTGATCCGGTGCGCCAGTGGAAACTGAGTCCGATGGACCTCGAATCCGTCTACCGATGGGAAGACTATTCCCGCGCCAAAGACGAGATGATGGTCCATACAGACACCCCCAACAGTCCCTGGTACATCGTCGAGTCCGACGTCAAGAAGCACGCGCGGCTCAACATGATGTCGCACCTGTTGTCGACGATCGCCTACACCGACGTCGAGAAGCCGAGAGTCGAACTGCCCGAACGTCCTATCGACACCGGAACCTACCGGCGTCCCTCCCGTGAGATCAGCACCTACGTCCCGAACCACGTAGCCGAGCTGATGGGTGACATCGAAACCTGATGGACCAGGAGATCAATTTCCTCACCTTCGCCACCGAGGACCTCGATGCGGTTCGGCGGTTCTATCGGGACGGCCTGGGCTGGACGCCCTTGCTCGACGTTCCCGGTGAGATCATCTTCTTCCAGATCGCGCCCCGGATGACCCTGGGATTCTTCGACAGTGACAAGTTCGTCGACGACCTGGGCGACGAACTTCCCGCCGACCTCCGGAGCAGGTCGGCCCGTGGAGTCACGCTGGCTCACAACGTCAGCGGCCGAACCGAGGTGGAAGATCTGATGGCGGCCATGGCGCGTGCCGGCGGCCGTGTCCTGAAGTCAGCGCGGGACAGTGCCTTTGGCGGCACCTTCCATGGACATGTCCTCGATCCCAACAACCTCATCTGGGAGATAGCCCACAATCCGGGCTGGCAGGTCGATGCCGACGGGAACGTCTCCTTCGGCTGACCGCAGTTGAGCAAATGGGTGTCAGATGCGAAGTACCCACGTGCGCATCGCCCTGAGATACCGGCCGGTGATCGCCCGCTGGCCCAGTCTGCCCACCGGTCCCGCCATCCGGGCCAAGCGGGTGCGCGGCCGCGAGAATGCGGTGACCACAAATACGACAGTGTTGTTGTCCCGCAACTCAACACAGAACAATTCCTCACCCGACACCGGGTGGCCGACGAGCGTTCCGTACGCGAAGCCACAGCGATCGGCCTCCTCGACGACGTACACGACGCGGACCGGCGCCTTCAGACGTAGCGGTCCCACACCGATCCCGACCCGGGCGACGGTGCCTGCCTCGATGGTCTCCGACGACGCGTGGACCCGCAGGCCGGCCCCGAGCTGTACCTGCCAGGATGCGATCGCATCGGCGATCTCGACGAAGCGCCGCCGTCCGGATCCGACAACGACCTCCCGATGGACGTGGTGATATCCGTCCGGAAGCTCCTGCCGGGTCTCGCCGATCTCCGGATAGCTGAACGCCACGCCGCGCAACCGCGTGGCAAGGTGCGGCTTCAGCTGCCTGGCGCGACGACCGGTCATCATCACCAAAGGCTACCCAGGCCGCCGAACCACATCAGAATGCCCCACAGCGGTTTTCGCCGCTTCAGGCGTCATCCAACTCGATCAGCTGGGTCAGACGGAAGCTGTTGCCCGACGGATCACGGAAACCGGCATCGATGCCGTAGGGCCGCTGCTCGGGTAGTTCGGTGAACTCGACACCCTTCGCTGCCAGCCGTTCGTACTCGGCCTGGCAGTTTTCGGTGGTCAGGAAGACCGCCGTGCACAGTCCTTTCGAGACCAGTTCGAGGATCTCGTTGCGTCCGGCGTCGGTCAGCATCGGTGGACCGGGGACGTCCATCAACACGATGCTGATGTCGTCTTGTCCCGGCGGCGACACGGTCAGCCACCTGAAGTCATCCATCTCGGGCATCGTCACATCGGCGCGGACTTCCATCCCGAGTTTGTCGGTGTAGAACTTCAGTGCCTCGTCCTGGTCATGGACCCAAACCTGTGCGCTGGCGATTTTCAACATGGTGCTCTCCTGTCGGGTAGGTATTCGAATCAGTGATTCGAACCTAACGCCGCAGACCAGGCCCGGTCTTCTCCCCCTGTGCTCTCTTTGACACGACTGTCCGGGTACGGCCGGCCGAAAGCACGCACCACACAAGCCGGGACCATGATCCGCTGGGCGGCCGGAGGACGACTGGCGCGATAGTGCGCCGGCGTTTCGCCAAACGTTCTCTTGAAACTCGTCGTGAACGACCCGACACTCCGAAGACCCACGGCCACACAGACATCGGCCACTGAGTAGTCCGTGTTGCGGAGGAGTGCCGCGGCCCGTTCGAGCCGACGCGTTTGCAGATACAGGTGGGGCGATTGACCGAACGCCTTGGTGAATGCCCGGGTGAAGTGCGCACGCGACAACCCTGCCGCGGCTGCGATCTGATCGACGGTCAATGCCGCCGAGTACTCGACGTCGATCAGATCCCTGGCTCGCAACAGATGGCGGGTTGTCGGCACACTGGCCACGACCACCACTATGACATCGGACGACCTCAGCCGACAGCCCTGTCGTTCTCACTCCAATACTGTTTGCGTAGTGCCTTCTTGTCCGGCTTGCCCAGGGCAGTCAGTGGTAGTGCATCGGCCACGATGACCCGCTTCGGCGATTGCACCGCACCTTTGCGATTCTTCACCGCCTCCTGGATCTCCGAGATCATCGTCTCGATCGAGGCCTCGTCGCGCGCAGCATCCCCGCGTAGCACGACAATCGCGGTCACCGCCTCACCCCACTTCTCGTCCGGGACACCGATCACACCGACTTGCGCAACCGAAGGATGTTCGGCCACAACGTCTTCGACTTCTCGGGGGAAGACATTGAAACCGCCGGTGACGATCATGTCCTTGGTGCGATCGACGATGAACCAGAACCCGTCCTCGTCTTCGCGGGCCACGTCCCCGGTCCGCAGCCAACCGTCGCGGAAGGCCTCCGCGGTCGCCTCCGGAAGTCCCCAGTAGCCGCCGGCGAGAAGTGGACCGGCTACACATATCTCACCGGGTTCCCCCACCGGCACCGGCTTACCGTCGTCACCGACCAGAGCCGTCCGCAGGAATGCCGACGGACGTCCACAGCTCGAGAGCCGCTTCTCATCGTGCGCACACTTGGGCAGGTAGCTGATCACCATCGGTGCCTCGGACTGGCCGTAGTACTGCGCAAATATCGGGCCGAAACGCTCGATGGCCTCGGCCAGCCGGACCGGGTTGATCGCGGAGGCGCCGTAGTAGACGGTCTCCAGCGACGAGAGGTCGCGAGTACGCGAGTCCGGGTGATCCAGTAGTGCGTACAGCATCGACGGGACCAGCATGGTGGCCGTGATCTTCTGCTCCTCGATCGTCCGGAGCACCTCCGCGGGATCGAACTTGGCCAGCACCACCATCGACCCGCCCTTCATCAGGGTGGGTACAAAAAACGCTGCGCCCGCGTGCGACAACGGTGTGCACATGAGAAAGCGCGGGTGCTCCGGCCATTCCCATTCGGCTAGCTGGATCTGCGTCATCGTCGACATCGCCGACGCAGTTCCGATGACGCCCTTGGGTTTTCCGGTCGTGCCACCGGTGTAGGTGATCGAGACGATGTGGTCCGGGGCCAGGTCCGCAGCCACCAGCGGCCTCGCCTCGAATCGCTTGGCCTCGGCTGTCACATCACGCGCAACGTCGGCGAGCTCCGGCGGCACCGGACCGAGCGTCAGTACCTGTTTGAGGCTGTCGACCCGTTCGAGCAGTGCCACCGCGCGTTCGACGAACATCGGCACCGGATCGATGACCAGCGTGGCGATCTGCGCGTCGCCCAGGACGTACGCGTGGTCGTCGAGTGAACCGAGTGGATGCAGTGCGGTCCGGCGCCAACCCTGTGTCTGCCCCGCACCGATGACAAACAGGACCTCTGGCCGGTTGAGCGCCAGCAGCCCCACCGCGGTGCCGGAACCCGCACCCAGGGATTCGAAGGCCTGGACGTAGGTACTGACCTCGGCCTCCATCTGCCCGCCGGTCAGGGTCGTGTCGCCCAGAAATAGAACAGGTTCATTGCGATGTCGCTTGAGGGCCGCCACCATCAGATGACCGAGGTGGGTGCCGCCGCGCAGGTGATCGAATTCGGTGGTCGCGTCCGCAGAAACAGTCATGTCGACCAGACTAGAACGTGTTACAGATTCGCGGAAGTACTCCGCTTACCCGCGTGCCGGGCGCACCCGGCATCATCTCTCCCATGAGCACGGGTACCGAACGCACACCGCAGCACCTGACCGTCTCCGCTGTCTGCTTCCACAACGCGGCGTCGCAGGTGCTGACCGTGCGAAAGTCCGGTACCACGGCCTTCATGCTCCCCGGCGGAAAACTCGAAACCGGAGAGAGTCCGATCGAGGCCGCCGTACGTGAAGTGCTCGAGGAAATCGGCATCGCGATCACGCCCCGCGACCTGACCGAACTCGGCACGTTTACCGCTGCCGCCGCCAACGAACCCGACACCTCGGTGTCCGGCCACATCTTCTGCGCAGAACTCACCGGCGAGCCGACGCCGGCGGGAGAGATCGCGGAATTGCGCTGGTATGACCAGTCGGACACATCGCCGCAGCTCGCACCGCTCCTGCGCGATCACATCTTCCCCGCGCTCCGGGCCGCAAACGCCATCCGCCGAAACGATTGACCTCCGCGACCTCGGCGCGGACAGTGAATGCATGCGGTTTCGGCGTACCGAGCGCGACGATCTCATCCTGATCAAGAAGTGGTTGAGTACTCCCCATGTCGCGCGCTTCTGGAATCACGACACATCCGACGAGGCCGTCGAGCGCGACTTCGGTGGAAGCATCGACGGCACAGAACCCTGCGAAGACTTCATCGTCCTGTACGACGAACAGCCCATCGGACTGATCCAGCGGTACCTCTTGTCCGCCTACCCCGAGGACCTGGCCGAGATCGAAACCCTGCTCAAGGTGCCCGCTTTCGCGATGTCCATCGACTATTTCATCGGCGACGTCGAGATGACCGGCCGCGGTTTCGGAACACAGATGATCCGCAATATGGTCGAGAGTTGCTGGGTTGATCACCCGAAGACCGACACGATCATCGTCCCGGTTGCCGTCGCCAATCCGGCATCGTGGCGGGCGCTGTTGTCCGCGGGTTTCACGCAGGTCGCCACCGGCTATCTCAAACCGGACAACCCGATCGACGACGGTCAGCATCACCTCTTCCGTATCGATCGGCCATCCGGTCGTTGACCCGAGAGCCGGACATTTCGGACCAGGCGCAACCAATACGTAACACCCGGTCAACTCCGATTTCCATCGTCACTGCGACGCAATGAGTCCGTTACCGGCCATTCGTAGAGTTCGCAGGTCAGGGCTTTCAGCACCAGTGAGACCCGCGAGAAGGGTAATGAACGAATGAGTGGAAACAATATCCGGCTTGCTGCCATCACCGCAGTCGAGGCGTACACGCCACCTCCGGTCAGTTTCGATATCACCGAGGCGCCGGGAGACATCTTCGGCGCAAACGTGTTCAACAAGTCGGTCATGATGAAACGGCTACCGAAGAACGTCTACAAGTCGGTCATCGACACCATCGAACAGGGCAGCAAACTCGACCCCGCCGTCGCCGATGCGGTCGCGTCCGCGATGAAGGACTGGGCGCTCGAGAAGGGTGCAACCCACTACGCGCACGTCTTCTATCCGCTCACCGGACTCACCGCAGAAAAGCACGACAGCTTTCTCGAACCCGCGAGCGACGGATCCACGCTCGCCGAGTTCCAGGGCAAGACCCTCATCCAGGGTGAGCCCGACGCCTCCAGCTTCCCGAACGGCGGGCTCCGCAACACATTCGAGGCCCGTGGCTACACCGGCTGGGACGTCACCAGTCCCGCATACGTGCTCGAGAACCCCAACGGCAACACCCTGTGCATCCCGACCGTGTTCGTGTCGATGACCGGTGAAGCACTCGATCACAAGACCCCGATGCTGCGTTCGCAGCAGGCGATGGGCAAGCATGCCGAGCGCGTACTGAAACTGTTCGGGCACAGCGATCCCGGCAATGTGGTGGCCTTCTGTGGACCCGAGCAGGAGTACTTCCTGGTCGATCGACACTTCTTCCTGGCACGTCCTGACCTGCTGAACGCCGGGCGGACCCTGTTCGGCACCAAGCCGCCCAAGGGCCAGGAGTTCGACGACCACTACTTCGGTGCGATCCCCGAGCGCGTCCTCGGCTTCATGATGGACACCGAACGTGAACTCTTCAAGCTCGGTATCCCGGCCAAAACCCGTCATAACGAGGTCGCACCCGGCCAGTTCGAGATCGCGCCGATGTTCGAGCGAGGCAATATCGCGGCCGACCACCAGCAGCTCCTGATGACGACGTTCAAGACCGTTGCCAAGAAGCACGGTATGGAGTGTCTGTTCCATGAGAAGCCTTTTGATGGCGTCAACGGCTCCGGCAAGCACGTCAACTTCTCGTTCGGCAACGACAAGTTCGGCAGCCTGCTTGTACCCGGCGACACCCCGCACGAGAACGCACAGTTCCTGGTGTTCTGCGCGGCCGTGATCCGGGCGGTACATCTGCACGCCGGACTGCTTCGCGTGTCCGTGGCGTCGGCGACCAACGATCATCGCCTCGGCGCCAATGAGGCTCCTCCGGCAATCGTCTCGATTTTCCTCGGTGAACAGCTGGCCGATGTCTTCGAACAGATCGCGAAGGGCGCGGCAACCTCGTCAAAGGGCAAGGGCACCATGCTCATCGGCGTCGATACCCTCCCGGTACTGCCCACCGATCCCGGCGATCGTAACCGGACCAGTTCGTTTGCCTTCACCGGCAACCGCTTCGAGTTCCGGGCTCCCGGTTCGATGCAGACCGTCAGCGAGCCGATGGTGGTACTCAACACGATCATGGCCGATTCCCTCGACTACTGCGCCACCACCCTGGAGACGGCACTCGCCGAGGGCGTCGACTTCGACTTCGCTGTACAGACGCTTCTCACCGACATCATCACCGAGCACGGAGCGGTGGTGTTCAACGGTGACGGCTACTCCGACAACTGGCCGATCGAAGCCGAGTCGCGTGGCCTGCCGAACCTGAAGACCACCGTCGACGCACTGCCTGAGCTGATCTCCGAGTCGTCGATCGAATTGTTCTCCAAGTACGGCGTTTTCAACGATCGGGAGATGCACAGCCGCTACGAGATCGGCCTGGAGCAATACATCCTGACCATCGCGGTCGAGGCCAAGCTGACCCTGGAAGTCGGTTCAACGCTGGTCTTGCCGGCCGCAGTTCGCTACCAGACCGAGATCGCCACCAACGTGACGGCCCTCAAGGGGGCCGGTATCGAACCCGACACCACGCTGCTGAAGATGGTCAGCGAGCCGATGGCGGAGCTGACCACGGCATTGGCGACCCTGAAGTCGGCACTGGACGTTCACGTCGAGGGCAGCCTCGAGGAGGCCAAGTACGCACGCGACAACCTGCTGCCTGCCATGGCCATGGTCCGGACCGCAGCCGACATCCTCGAAAGTGTTGTCGCGGACGATCTCTGGCCGCTGCCGACCTACCAGGAGATGCTCTACATCCTCTGACCATCATCCGATCTCACCGGTTGCGAACGCAGACGAACCGTCGTACACCCCTGGGGGTACGGCGGTTCGTTGTGTGGTGCGACCGCTGCTCTATGTGAGGGCCTGCGCGCCGGCAGTGGCCACTTTGATGTCGTCATCTGTGCTTCCCCCACTCACTCCGACAGCGCCGACAAGCGTTCCGTCCACCAGGAGCGGAAGCCCGCCACCGAATGGCGTGAAGCCCGGAATACTGGTGATCGATGCCGCAAACGAGGGGCTCGCGGCCCCGGCGTCTTCCCACCTCGAGGTGGGCCGTCCCATGCCAACAGCGGTGTAGGCCTTGCCCTTTGCTGCCGATTCCGACATCAGTGGGCTGCCATCCATCTTGACGAAGGCGATCATCTGACCTGCGTGGTCGAGGACGGTCAGCGCCATCGGGACATTGATCTCGACTGCCTTGGCACGAGCCGCCGCCAATATGGCATCCGCGTCTTCCAAGGTCAGGACCAAACGTTGTGTGACCATGACTGCTCCTTCTCGTTACTGGGGTTGATGAGCCATGGGCAGGTCCACATACCTCCCCCGATGTGATCTCCGGCCTCGCGGACACCTCGGGTCCGGTAGTTGATCGTCACACATCACCAGCCGTTCTCGCCCACGAATTCATTCAACGGACGACCGGTTGCCCAACCTTCGATCTCCAGGACCGGGCGTTTCGGAAAGTCCGGAACCGGACCGAGACACAACACCGCCACTGCTTCGGACCCGGGCGGCAACGACAGGATCCCCGCCAGCACGTCCGGTTCGAACAATGACACCCAGCCCATGCCCAGGCCTTCGGATCGCGCTGCGAGCCAGATGTTCTGGATCGCGCAGGACACTGATGCGAGGTCCATCTGCGGCATGGTCCGACGACCGAACACATGACGTTCACGGCCATCTCGTAACGCAACGACCAAGAGTTCGGCGCATTCGAGGATGCCTTCGACCTTGAGGGCCATGAACTCGTCGGAACGTTCACCGAGTGCGTGTGCCGTGCGGCGGCGTTCGTCGTCCACATGACCGTGAATCTGCTTCCGCAGCAACGGATCAGTGATCCTGATGAAGCGCCACGGTTGCATCAGGCCAACATTGGGCGCGGCATGGGCCGCTTGCAGCAGTCGCACGAGGACCTCGGGAGGCACGCTCGCGCCGGCAACAAATGTGCGCATGTCACGGCGTTCGGCGATGGCACGGTAGACAGCCGCACGCTCCGTCTCGGTGAATGCGTGATTGTCCGTCACAGGTCGAATGCCTGGCTGAGCAGCGGGATGAAGGCCTGGACCGCGGCACTGGTCGGCGTCGACCACACCGCAGACAACTGCGCCGCGATGTCCACGCCCACGAGCGGGATCACCTTCACTCGGCCCCGATGATCCGAAGCCATCGACTCGCTCAGGATCCCGATTCCCAACCCGCGCGCCGAACACTCCAGTACGGCGTCTGGAGCGCTCGCCTCGATCGCCACGTGAGGCGAGAAATCGGCTGCGGCACAGGCGGTGTCGAGCACCGCCCGGATTCCCGTTCCGATCGGCATGGCAACGATGGCCTCACTGGCCAGATCCGACACTTCGATGTGCCGTCGATCTCCCAGGTGGTGCCCCGGAGGCACCAGCGCCACCAGACCTTCACTGACGATCACCGACGCCCGCAATCCGTCACCGACCGGGCCTGCGGTTCCCACGATGGCCACATCCAACTCGCCACCGAGCACATCGTCGGCCAGCTGATCCGAGTTCGCCTCCTGGACAGAGATCTCGATGCCGGGGTAGGAGGTGCGGAACTTCTCGATCGCCGCGAAGAGCGGCGTGATCGTGCAACCGATGACCATCCCGATCGACAATCGCCCGCGTACCAGCCCGCCCACGTCATCCACCGCCTGGCCAACCGCCCCGACCGCCGCGAGGGCGTTCCGCGCCGGGCCGATTGCGGCCTCTCCTGCGGGGGTCAGCCGAGCGATCCGGCTCGACCGATCGAACAACTCCGCGCCGAGTTCGCGTTCGAGTTGCCGGATCTGAGCACTGACCCCGGACTGGCTGATCCGAACCCGTTCGGCCGCCCGCGTGAAGTTGGCCTCTTCGGCCACCGCGATGAAGTACTCCAACTGCCTCAGCTCCATGACTACAGATTCTAGTATCTGACAGAACAATCTATTGGACTTCTCGTCGGTGTCGAACGAGGCTGGAATCACACCGACGAAAGGATGAACAATGGCACCGCGCGAGACCGCCCAGACCCCCGAGGACCTGACCCGACTCTTCGTCGAGCGATCCAACGCCGGCGATGCCGACGGCGTCGCACTCCTCTACGAAGAGAACGCGGTGCTGGCGTATCCGCCCGGAAAGCAGACGGTGGGACGCGCCGCCATCCGGGAACTGTGGGCCGAAGTACTGTCGCACAAGCCTCATTTCGAGGCCGAACAACCGTTGCCGACACTGGTCGGCGGCGATATCGCCCTCACCTCTACCCCACCACGAGACGGCGCCGGTGCTCGCGCCCAGGTGGTGCGCAGGCAACCGGACGGTAGCTGGTTGCGACTACTCGACCAACCCGAGTTCGTCGTACCGTAAGTAGCGACCGACAAGGTCCTGACCCCTCGAAACCTGCGCGGGAGGCCCCGGTAGCGTTGTGCTCATGTTGAGCACCACCATCGAGATCGAGGCCGGACACGGCGTCGCGGAAGCCTATGTCACCCGACCAGATGAGAGTGCTCATCCCGGCGTCCTGTTGTACATGGACGCCTTCGGCCTCCGCCCCCGCATCTACGAGATGGCCGACCGGATTGCCGCCTGGGGTTTTGTGGTGATGGCTCCGAACACGTTCTACCGGCACGGCACCGTGGAAGACCTCGCGGCGCAGGGTGACCTGAGCGATCCCACCTACCGTGACGAGTTCATCGCCGGTGCCATGGGCCGGGTTCGTTCCCTGGGTTCCGGTCTGGCAACAGCCGACGTGGGCGAATACGTTGATCGCCTGCTCGAACTCCCCGAGGTCTCCGGCGACGGAGTGGGTGTGACCGGTTATTGCATGGGTTCGGCCATGGCACTGCGTACTGCCGGCGCCCGGCCGGATCAGGTCAAGGCCGCTGCCGGGTTCCACGGCAGTAACCTGGCGACCGACGCCCCCGACAGCCCCCACCTCGTCGCAAAGAACGCGCGGGCACGCCTGTATCTGGGACATGCCGACAACGACCGGTCGATGCCGCTCGAGAAGATCGAGATCCTGGAGAAGGCGTTCGACGCGGCCGGTCTGCTGTACACCTCCGAGGTGTACCCCGATGCACCGCATGGTTTCACGATGTCCGACATGGCCTCCTACCGCGCCGACGCCGACGAACGTCACTTCAAGACCCTCGAGAGCCTTCTGCGGGAGAGCCTCACCCCCTAGCCCGACCGTGACCGCCTGTCCGACATCGCCCACATCGCCCACATCGCAGAGGAGCTCGGATGACCGACTCGCCCATGTCCACCGACCAGGACGCGGTGATCTCCGTTGACCAATTCATCGCCGCCCGCCCGGCGGATGTCTGGAGAACGCTGACCGAGCCGGAGCTGGTCGAACAATGGTGGGCGCGGGGCGACATCCGCCCGGTCGTAGATCACGAGTTCACAGTGGACATGCCGGGTTTCGGCCGGCAGCCCTGCCGCGTCCTCGAGGTCGCAGAACCTTCGCGCTTCGTCTACACGTTCACCACGAACTGGACACTCACCTGGACGTTGTCGGCAGAAGGCGACGGCACCAGACTCTTCCTCGAGCATTCCGGGTTTGATCTCGACGATGGGCGCATGGCCGCGGCCTACGAACGCATGGGGCCCGGTTGGCGCGACGCAGTCCTGCCTCGCCTGGCCAACCTGGCCGCAGAGCTGTAGGCCGGCCATGCCCACCCTGTTGCACATCGATTCATCCGCCAACCCGAAGACGTCGGTGTCGCGCGAACTGACCCGGCTCTTCGCCACCACGTGGCTCGCGGGAGGCGAAGACCGCACGGTGACGTATCGGGATCTGCATGCTGATCCGATACCGCACATCTCCGATGCCGGACTGCATTACGCGCCGCGACTCCGGGTCGATGTCGAAGCCCCGGATCCCGCAGCAGAAGCACTGCAGGCGGAACTGATCGCCGAGGTTGCGGCGGCGGATGCCGTTGTCATCGGCGCGCCCATGTACAACTGGTCCATCCCGTCGACGCTCAAGGCCTGGATCGATCACATCCACGTCCTCGGAACCACCGCACCATTCGACACCCCTGACCAGCCGTTCGCCGGGATCCCGGTGGTGGTCATCTCGTCGCGTGGACTGACCTACGGGCCCGGTTCGAAGGACGAGGGGCTCGACCACACCGTTCCCCCACTCGTTCAGGTCCTCGGCGCGGCGCTGGGAATGAAAGTTGATGTGGTGACCTCAGATCTGACCCTCGTCGGACGGATCCCGGCGCTGGATCCGTTCACCGAGCAGTCCACCGCCTCTGCTGCCGACGCCCGGGACAGGATTGTCGAACTCGCGCGTCACATCTGAGCGGTCGACCCCGCGCCGGGCAGCAGCGACCGGACCGCATCGATGGAATCGGCCTGCGCCGGGGTCTTGTCGGGCCGGTAGCGGAGCACTCTGGCGAATCGCAGTGCCACCCCACCCGGATAGCGGGAGCTGACCTGCACTCCGTCGAGTTCGATCTCGACGACCAGATCGGGCTCCAAATACACGGTGTGGTCGTCGCGGTCCCGTTCATGTTTCGGGAATTCATCTGTCTGCCAACGCAATAACTCGTCGGTCAAACCCTTGAACGTCTTGCCGACCATGATCGCGTCGCCACCGTCCGGATCTCTCGCACCGAGATGCAGATTGGACAGGAATCCGGTGCGCCGGCCGTAGCCCCATTCGGCGCCGAGCACCACGAGGTCAAGGGTGTGCTCCGGCTTGACCTTCTGCCAGGTCTTTCCACGGCGACCGGCGGCATAGACCGAGTCGAGGGACTTGATCATGATCCCCTCGTGCCCCGCAGACAACGCGGCCTCGAGGTGCATCTCGGTCGTTTCGAGATCTGGTGCGACCAACGACGGGATGCGATGCCGGGACGCAACGCGGTCCAACGCCTCGAGACGACCGGACAACGGCTCGTCGAGCAGGTCGGCACCGTCGAGGTGCAGGCAATCGAAGAAGTAGGGCTGCAACAGGAGTTCACGCTTGGACGTGGCACCGAAACGGCTCATCGTCTCCTGAAACGGACGCGGACGGCCGGAGTCGTTGAGCGCCAGCGTTTCACCGTCGAGAACCACTGATTCGCACGGCAATTCGCGAATCAGTTCGACCAGCTCCGGTACGCGATCGGTGATGTCGTTGAGAGTGCGGGTGTAGATGGACACGTCGTCGCCCTTGCGGTGCACTTGAATTCGCGCGCCATCGAGTTTGTATTCGACACTCACCGCACCACCGAGCGCTGTGTGGGCGTCGGCGAGTGAGGTCGCCGGTGACGCCAGCATCGGCCGGATCGGACGACCGACCTGCAGCGCGAACTCCTGCAGCGCCGCCGCACCACCGCTGATCGCGGCAGCAGCGGTCACCGGCAATTCCCCGGACAGCATGAAAGCCCGCCGCACCACATCGACGGGCAGGCCCGCTCCGACCGCGATGGCGTCGGTCATCACACCTTCGCCGGCGCCCTGCCTCATGTCGCCGGTGAGCAGACGGATGAGGAAGGCCTGCTCGTCATCGGTGGCGCCGGACATCAGTCGCGTCAGCAGCTCCTTCCGGCGGGCCACCGATCCGGCCCCGGACGTCACCGCCAGCTCAGCGAGGATCTGATTCACGTCGGTGACCGTCCATGAGGCGGTGACGGAAGGTTCTGGCCGCGCATCGACCAGCGTCCGCCATCCGATGCCCAGACGTCCCTGCGGTACCTCGCCAGACAACCACGCCACCACAATCGGGACCTCGTCAGGCGCACATGCCTCGATCAGTGCAGCAAGTGCAGCGGACTTGGATTTCCGCGACCGAGTGCCGGCCACCGCCGCACTCGTGGACACCACCTCTGCGAACAACACCTGTCCACCGTAGCGATCGCCACCGACATCAGGTGCGGTGTCACTGGACCTGATCAGCGGAATTGGCATCATGTACGAGTGAGCATTCGCCTGGTGGCAACCGACCTCGACGGAACCCTTCTCAACTCCGACCGGGCAGTGAGCGCGAGGACCGCGACAGCGATGGCGGCGGCAGCCGACGCGGGCATCATTGTGGTGTGGGCGACCGCCCGTGCCCAGCACTCCGTTCACACTCTCGCCGCGTCCTGCGGCTTCCGAGGGTTCGCCGTGGCCGCCAACGGGGCCGTCCTCCTCGATCTCGCCGACGGAACACCGAAAGTCATTGATGTACAACCATTTCCGGCAAGCATCGCATACGACGCGATGACGCGGGTTCGTGCGCTGGTCCCGGGAACGGTGTTTGCCGCCGTCGGTCCCACGAGGTTCGTCGCCGATCCCGACTACGCAGCGCTGTGCGAGTTCACCGACCATCACCGCGATCCGGCAACCATGGAGCTGTCGGATTCCTCGGTACTCGACACCGAACCGATCGTGAAGATCGTGGCCCGGCACCCCGAGGTGACGAGTGAGAATCTGTTCCGCACGGTTGCGGCCGCGGGCATGCCGCAGGTGACGCCAACCCATTCCGGTGCCCCGTATCTGGAGATGGCGGCGGACGGGGTCTCGAAGGCCAGCGGGTTGTCGCGGTTGTGCACGCAGTGGGGTATCGATCCGTCCGAGGTCGCCGCGTGTGGCGACGCCATCAATGATCTGCCCATGCTGCTGTGGGCCGGGCATGCGTTGTGTCCGGCGAATGCCGCCGCCGACACCCTGGCGGTCGCCGACACGATTCTGCCCAGCAACGACCACCACGGCGTCGCCACCTACCTCGAATCACTGGTCGCGCTCAGCTGACGAAATAGCCGGCAGCCGGGACCACCGCGGAGACGGCCGCATTGCACGCTAGCGGAAATTCAGGACGTCATTGCCCCAGGCCTCGCGCAATTCTTTGTCGAGGTCATCGACAGTCGAATCCTGGCGATCGAAGACCAGCGTCGAGCGCCTGCCGCTCTCGTAGGGCAGCCACTCCGGATCGCCGGGCAGTCCCTGCGGATGTCCGTCGACGGCAAACGAGATCCAGCGGTTCTGCATGCGGGCAGAGAGCGCCTTGCCTACTTTCATACCACCCAGCTTGAAAGTGATGTCTTTGCTGCCGACCACCAGATTGCCCCACACGTAAGGCAATTCGGCCGCGTGGGTGGCACCGACCCGCAGTGCACGCAACATCGGTGTCGCCCAGTCGAATCGATAGAGGTACACCGGTGCGACCGCGCTGTGCCCGTCGGCCAGCCACAACGTCGGCATCCGAAAGCCGATGTCTCGCGCCACGGCGAGGCCGGCGGCCTTGAGTTTCATACCGGTATAGGCGGATCCGATCTCGGCCTCGCTCGGCAGATTCAACTCCGGCTGCTCACTGGCGATCTCGGCGAACATCGACCGGATCGCGGCCGGGGTGATCGGCATCAGCGGCGACTTCATCCACTTGAACAGGGACGCTTCATCTTTGTTGGTGCCGATGATCAGCGGTACCGGATGCGACTTCCCCGCGCGATAGGTCTCCAGCGGATAGTCCGGCAGCAGATCACGATCAACCGTCGGCGCGAAGGCCAGTGTTCCGGGTGACGTGGCGGGTACCTCGCTGAACAATGCCTGTCCGGCGGCGACAATCTTGTCCACGTCCAGATCCGCCAGCGCTGCGACATCGGCGGCCGCGATCCCGACCTTCTCCAGAAACATCCCCGCCACCCGAGCCGCGCGGGCGCTGTCGTACACCGACGTCGCCGGTGAACTCTGAGCGATCGCCCTGGCAAAGAGCCCACCCGCGGACGGAATGGTGAGCAACGTCGTGACCAACGAGCCGCCGGCCGATTCTCCGAACAGCGTCACCCGATCAGGGTCGCCACCAAACTCCTCGATGTTGTCACGCACCCACTCCAGCGCCAGGATGATGTCGCGCAGCGCCAGGTTCGAGTCGAACGTGCGTAGATCGGTACTGCATGAGAACAGGTCCAGAAATCCCAGGGCACCTAGTCGATAGTTGACGGCGACCAGCACCACGTCGCCGTCGGCGACCAGGGCCCGGCCGTCGTACAGCGGCTGACTGGATGAACCGAACACATAGGCACCGCCATGAAGCCACACCATCACCGGCCGCCGATCGCCGTGCTCAACGGTCGACGCGGACCAGATATTGAGGCTCAGGCAATCCTCGTCCTGGACGACGTCCGGGCCGAGCCGGATCACCGGGTTACCCGGTTGCGGTGCCACTGGGCCGAACACCGTCGCATCGGCAACGTCCGTCCACGGTTGTGGAGGGATGGGCGCACGCCACCGCAATTCACCTACCGGCGGTGCGGCGTAACGGATTCCGCGCCACGACTTGGTGATTCCGTCGTCGAGTCCGCGAACCGGACCATTCCTGGTCTCGACCACGGTGGGATCATCGGTCATCTCTGAGTACTCCGCCCGGCGTTGG
Organism: Williamsia faeni; assembly: GCA_003202005.1. Classification (GTDB taxonomy): domain Bacteria; phylum Actinomycetota; class Actinomycetes; order Mycobacteriales; family Mycobacteriaceae; genus Williamsia; species Williamsia faeni. Next base: position 781,557 of record QJJF01000002.1, read on the forward strand.
GTTGCGCGCTCTGGCCACAGTAGGTGATTTCGGAGGGGATAGCCGGTGCAAAGCAGCGGGCTGGCGCACAATGTCCACCATGCCCAGCGACAACCGTGCGACAACGGCACTACCGGTTGGTCCGGGTCCCACGACCCGGCTCAGGTCGTCGAGACGTCCGATCTCCCCCCGCACCACGGAGTTCCTCTCCAAAGAATCGGGCAGCGCGGGGCTTCTGCTCGCGGCCACCGTCATCGCACTGGTGTGGGCGAATCTGCCCGACGGCAGCTACTTCTCGTTCTGGCACACCGAGGTGGTCCTGCAGGTCGGAAGCTGGTCCACCGAAATGGATCTGCAGCACATCATCAACGACGCCGCCATGGCGATCTTCTTCCTGGTCGTGGGCTTGGAGATCAGCCGGGAGGTGTCCGTCGGCGATCTACGTGATCGCAGCACCGTCGTCATCCCGGTGCTCGGCGCCCTCGGCGGCCTGATCCTGCCGGCGCTGATCTACCTCGCTTTCCAGCCCACCGGTCCGGCGGCGGCCGGATGGGGCATCCCGATCTCCACCGATACCGCCTTCCTGCTCGGAATATTGGCGCTGTTCGGTCCGCGCTGTCCCGACCAGATCCGGCTCTTCCTTCTCACGCTCGCCATTGTCGACGACATCGGTGCCATCACGGTGCTGGCGGTGTTCTACACCGACGACGTCTCGTTCACCGCATTGGCCGTGGTGGTCGTTGCGGTCGCGGTACTGGCCGTGATGCGGTGGGCCGGAGTGTGGAGGCTGCGTCCGTACATCCTGGTCGGTCTCGTGTTGTGGGCGGCGGTGTACGAGTCCGGGCTTCATCCCACGTTGGCCGGCGTCCTGTTGGGAGTGCTCATCCCGACTGCGGCCGTCGAACCCGAACAGCAGATCCGGGTCAGGGTCTATGGACGACTGGCAATGCAACGGGCCGATGCCCGGCGAGCCAGACTCGCCGCGACGGCGGTGCGCGCCACCGTTCCGGCCAATGAACGAATGCAAGACGCACTGCACCCGGTGAGTGCATTGGTTGTCGTGCCGTTGTTCGGTCTGGCGAACGCCGGTGTGCTTCTCAACGCCGATGCACTGTCCGCGGCTGCCTCGTCGTCGGTGACCATCGGCATCATCGTGGCGCTGGTGGTGGGCAACGGGATCGGCATCTCGGTGGCGGCCGGGTTCGCACTCAAGTTGGGTTTGGGGCGGCTACCCGGTCAGGTCCGCTACGGGCACCTGATCGGTGGCGCGGTACTGGCCGGGATCGGGTTCACGATCTCGCTGTTCATCACCGATCTCGCCTTCACCGACCCCGGACTCCGGCAGGACGCCAAGATCGGAGTCCTGGCCGGCTCGGCGATCGCGGCGATCCTCGGCTCGCTACTCCTCCGCTATCTCGGCGAGCGACTTCCGCTGTGCAGCGTCGACGACATCGACAATCCGCCGAGTCTTCCCGACGGCCCGTGGCTCGATCCCACCGGACGCTGACACCCGACCCGTTCCCCGGGGCCGTATCCGATCAGCGATCGGCTGTGGCCTCACGTAAGGCCTTGAGCGCGAACGTCCCCTCGTACCGGGAGCCGTTGATGAACAGACCGGGTGTCGCGCGGACTCCTTCGTCGATTCCGAGCGTGTAGTCGGCCGAGACACCCGCCTTGTATTGCTGCGCCTCGAGACCGGTCACCGCACCGACCACACCGGCGCGACGTGCGCACTCGGCGAGACTCTCGTCGTCGAGATTGTCCTGATGGGCGAAGAGCTGTTCGTGCATTTCCCAGAACCGGGAGCCGGAGGCTTCGGCCGCGAGTGCTGCCGTGAGCGCGAAGGGATGCACCTCGAAGACCGGAAAATGCCGGAACACCAGGCAGATCCGGCCGCCGGACTCGTCGACCAACTCTTTGAGGACGGGTGCCAGCATCTTGCAGCCCGGGCATTGGAAGTCGCCATATTCGACGATGCGGACCGGCGCGGCTGCGTCTCCGTAGCGGTGCCGGTCGGGGTGGAAGTCGGTCACCAGGCCATTCTCACAAAAATTCTCCCGGCCGACCTCCTTTGTCGACGACAACCGTCGCATCGGACAATGGACACGATCGCACCAACCCCTGAGGAGCAGACATGACGGACACGGACCTCGCCACCACCGCGCAGGGACAGATCGACGCCGTGACGCGGACGGTCACCATCAGCGACGACGGATCGACCGTCAGGACGGTCGCGGCGTTGCGCCAGGACTACACCACCGGCATCGACGATCTGTGGGATGCCTGCACCAGTCCGGAGCGTTTGGCGCGATGGTTTGCCCCGGTCAACGGAGACCTGCGCCTCGGTGGCACCTACCAGATCGAGGGCAACGCGGGCGGCACCATCAAGACCTGCGACGCACCGACCGGGTTCTCCGTCTCCTGGGAATTCGGCGGCGAGGTCAGCGAACTGTCCGTTCACCTCGAAGCATTGAGCTCCAACAGCTCACGGCTGGTCCTTGAACACAGCGCCGACGTCGATCCCGGTCGGTGGCAGGCGTTCGGTCCGGGCGCCGTCGGCATCGGTTGGGATCTCGGCCTCCTCGGTCTGGCACATCACGTCGCCAACAGCGGCGCTGCACCTGCTCAGGACACCGCCTGGGCGCAGACCGACCAGGCCCAGACGTTCATGTCCGACAGCAGCCGCCGCTGGGCCGACGCCTCGATCGGCTCGGGAACTCCGGAGGAACTCGCGCGCGCGTCCGAGATGCGCACCACTGCTTTCTATCTCGGAACCGAAGTCCCCGAGGCCTAGCGGCTGTCGGTTCCCCGGGGTTATCGAAGCGCGGGCTATCGGAGCGCGGGAACCACTTCCTTCTCGAACAGTTCGATCCCCGACAAGTCGTAAGCGGCTTCCGGGAAGTAGCAGATGCTGTACGACATGCCCTGATCCTTGAGGGCGCCGAGTTTCTCGATGATCTGTTCCGGCGTGCCCACACCCGGCATGTCCCGGAACGCACCGAGCGAGGCTTCGGCCTTCTCCCGGCCAACGTACGGCGTCTGACGTTCGACCAATGTGGCCAGCCGCTGCTCCACTTCGGCTTCGGTCTTGCCGATTGCGATGTTGTAGTTCGACGAACGCACGATGGCGTCGAAGTCCGTTCCGACGTTGTCGCAATGCTTACGCAGGAGGGCAGACTTCTGCTCGAACCCCTCCGGTGTGCCGTCGAAGTTGGTGTATTGCGCGTACTTGGCGGCAATCTTGAGCGTCACCTTCTCGCCACCACCGGCGATCCACAGCGGAATGCCGCCGTCCTGCAACGGAAGTGGGCGACAGATGGCACCGTCGACCTGATAGTGCTTGCCGTCGAGCGTGGACGACCCGGTGGTCCAGGCCTGCTTCATGATCTGGACGCCCTCATCGAGGCGGCCCAAACGCTCTCCGGCTGAAGGGAATCCATAGCCGTAGGCGCGCCATTCATGTTCGTACCAACCCCCGCCGATGCCCATTTCGACCCGGCCTCCGGAGATGAGGTCGGTGGTGGCTGCCACTTTGGCGAGGTATGCCGGGTTGCGGTAGCTCATCGCGGTGCACATCTGGCCGAGGCGGATCCGGGATGTCGATGCGGCCAGGGCCGCCATCAGCGTCCAGGCCTCGTGTGTCGCCTCGTCGGTGGGAGCCGGAACGGTATGGAAGTGGTCGTAGACCCACAGCGAATCCCAGTCACCCTGGTCGGCGCGAACGGCCAGATCGCGCATCACCGCCCACTGCTCTGCAGGGTCGATACCGACCAGATCCAAACGCCAACCCTGGGGAACAAACAATCCGAATCGCATCCCCCGATCCTAACCAGCAAACACGATCCGGCGCTCCTGGCACTCCCGAGGTTCAAATGTGCGCGGAGATCACATGCGCCCACTGACATGCGCCCACAATGGTCGGATGCCGAACAACCACGAAGACGCGGAACATCGATCAATCATCGTGATCGATGCAGCAAATGTGGTCGGGTCCAAGCCTGACGGGTGGTGGCGCGATCGCAAAGGTGCGACCGAGCGACTCCGCGACAACCTCGCACACCTTTCCGAACTTGTCGATGGGGAGAAACCCCACGTCATTCTCGTGGTCGAGGGGCAAGCCCGCGGGATCGAGTCGTCACCGACCGTCGAAGTGGTGAACGCCCCTGGTTCCGGCGACGATCAGATCGTCGAACTTGTTGCAGCCCAGATAGATCACCCCTGTACGGTCGTCACCGCCGACCGTGAGTTGCAGAATCGTGTGACAGCACTCGGTGCGCAGGTTCTCGGGCCGCGCAGTGTTCTCGATTGAATGGCCCGCTCACATCGAAGTCGACGAATGAAGCGCTAAATTTGAATGGATGATGTCCAATGCCATGTCAGCCGGAGAGATCGCTCTCCTCGTCAGCAGGCTGTGCACTGAGCACCACTTGTGGGCCACCGATGCCCACTATCGGGTCCGCTCGCGTGGCGACGAGAATCTGGTGGTCGACGTCGCAGACGAGTTCATCGTCCGCGTCAATGTGCAAGCCCAGCCCCATCGGTCAGTTGCCGTAGCGACCGAGTTCAGACTTCTCGAGCGTCTGCGTCCCGAGCTGCACGTGGCGGTACCGAAGTTCCTCGTCATCGACGAACTCTCCGGTGTGGTCATCTACCGAAAGTTGCCGGGACGGCCGTACCTTCTTGCCCCGCACCATGATCCGATGGTGATGACACGCGATCTCGGCAAGCTCGTCCGCACATTGCACCGCCTGTCCGACGAAGTCGATCTCCCCCACGACCACCATCGGATCGAGTATTGGCTCGTCGAGGCGACAGCCACCGCGACCCGGATCGAGCCCAGCCTTCCGGCGGACCAACGTGCTCACATCCGACGGTTCCTCGCCACACCTCCGCCGGCGAATGTCACCTCTAACACTCTGTGCCACAACGACCTCGGCGCCGAGCACCTGCTTATCGACCCGATATCAGGAGCCTTGACCGGCATCATCGACTGGACCGATGCCGCACTGACGGACCCGGCCCGGGAGCGTTATTTGGCCAACGCGCACAGAACCTTCCGGCACACATTCATTGGATGAATCCGTCAGGCTCCTCGCTCGACAAGTTCTGCGAGCTGGCGGGTAACTGTTCCCCACCCGTCGTGGAAACCCAGGTCGATGTGCCTATCTCGATCAGCGCCATCCTTGTGCATGGCGGTGGCGACATACTCGGTGCCCTCTGGATGATCGGCGAACGTGATGACTGCGGTGATGAACGGTTCGCGCGCCGGACGCCACCCGGCGACCAGGGCGGTGGTGAACACGATGCGTTCGAGGTTGTCGACAGCGAGAAAACAGCCGTTGATTTGCGGACCGAAGTCGCCGCCGTCCTCACTCATCTCCGTCTCGAACGCGCCACCCGGGCGCAAGTCCATCTGCACGACCTTGCAGGTCGTGGGCGACGGTACCCACCATTGCTCGAACTTCGCGGGGTCGGCCCAGGCAGACCAGACGACGTCACGCGGTGCCTTGATGATTCGGGACACCGTGAGGTCGAGGTCGGTATCGGTGGTGGTCATGATCCAGTCTCCTTCTTGTTATCGGACGTGTTGTGGTGGTCGGACGTGACAAATTGTTCGAGCCTGTCGGTGCGGCCTTCCCAGACCGCGCGTTGCTCCGCCAACCAGCTTTCGGCGACCGCGAACTGCTCTTTCTCGATCGCGCAGGTTCGCACTCGCCCCGCTTTGTTCGTACGAATCCATCCACTCGCTTCGAGCAGACGGATGTGCTTCATGAACGACGGCAACGCCATGTCGAACGGTTCGGCGAGCTCGCTGATACTCGCCGGCCCCTGGCCCAGTCGGCCCAGCACCGCCCGGCGGGTCGGGTCGGCCAGGGCTTGGAACACGCTGTTCAATTCCTGTTGATACTGAGCCATAAGGAAAAGTATCAAATCTCCATACTTAGCGCAAGGGCTCAGTATTGGTCACCGGCGGGACGGTTCGCCGGTCCCGGTGACCGTGGTCAGAATGAAGACGGAATCTTCGATCGCGGTGACGCTGTGCCGGTGATGAGGCAGCCCACGGAACTCCCCTGATTTCAGGACAACATCCTCTTGCGCAGCAACCACCCTGACAGAACCACGAAGGATCAGCAGACTGGCAGCGGGAGGTGAGTTATGTTCCCGGAGTTCAGAACCCGAGACCATTGCCACGAGGGTCTGCCTCAGTGGCCCGTCGTGCACAAGCATGTCGGCACTTCGTCCATGAGCGTCGTCATGCGCCAGGGCCAGGTGCTTGTCTGAGAGCACTTCCAGGGTGGAATCGGTGACGTCCATCCTTGACCCTCTTTCACATCGTGGCGTTGGAGTTCGGGATCCACGCTATCGGACTGCGACCATCGACGGATGCAATCGGAAGGCCCAAGAATCGCCGACGCAATTCTCGCCTGTCCGGATACTTGCGATACGAGGTGAGCGCTCGGCGACGAGAGTAAGTTTCAGTGCAGTCCAGCATCTGCCGTCAATCCATCTGGGGGTCGGACATGCACCCGACAGTTCGCGCATTCACAAGTCTCGCCGCGACGCTCGCAACCGTCGGCGCAGTCACGTTCGGAGGCATCGCGGCGCCCGATACCGACCGATCCCTCCCGTTGGTATCACCCGAGGTCCGACCCGCGGCAGTGATCACCGGCGAGATACCGCTGACCGTGATTTCGAACCAGTTTCTGTATTGCAGCATCATCTGTCCGTACTTCCTTCAGTTCGCGACCACCGTCCCGATTGCGGCCGTCCAATCCCCCGGAGTCTTTGTCTCCGCGTACGGCACGACGGGTTCGGTTCCGACCTCATTTGGTGTCGCAGCCCAGTCGGTGACCCATCCCGCATATGCGGCGATGACGGGCATCATCGTGAACGACCTGATAAAGGTGCTCCCCCGCGCACAGAACGCGCTCGCTGTCGCTGTCGTCGAGGCAATGAAGACTGCGGGTGGGCAGGATCTCGACACCGGGCGCACCCGGATTCTCGATGCCCTCAACGCGCCGATCACGCCGAACCCGCCATCTACTGCCATCACCACCACCGACTCGCAGGTCGCCGCCGTCGAGGGAATCAACGCGGGGTCGGCGGTGGTCTTCCAGGCTCCCGAATGGTTGCTGCTGGGTGCGACCGAAACCGCCGAAGCGGCCGCCACCGAATTGGCGACCACCGGCGATATCGATTCCGCACGCGCAGTCGGAGAGGCGCATGCCTCCTACTGGGTCAACCTGTCCCAATCGGTGCTCCCAGGCGCAAGCGGTTGATCTGTCACTGACGAAGGGTCAGATCCACAACAACGGGATAGTGGTCGCTGGCCCGGACCGCTCCTTGCGGGAGGACCAACTTCTGTGGATTCGCGGCCGTGAAGTGGGTCGACGTGTACACGCGATCACTGCCCGACGGTGCCCCTGCGGTGGCTTCGCTCAATCCGGCATCGGCGAATACCTCGTGCTCCCTGACAAACTCCGGCGAGCCGTCGCGGATGTTGAAGTCGGCACCGAATATCGTTGGCCCCTGCCAGGTTCCGATAGTTGCAACCACCGGTTCGATCTGACGTTTCGGTTCGTCGATCCCGTGTTGCGGCGGACTGAAGTGCCCGGACAGCACCCGGACGTGATTGCCGCCGGCCGTATGCACCATCACGTCGGTTGCCACGCGCGGCTGATACTCCTTCATACCCCCGAACGGCAGCCACGTATGTCCCAGCTTGCCGCTCACCACACCCGCCCAGGCATCAGCGGTCGCCCGGAACCGCCGAGCGGTGTTGTCGCCGAGTGCATCTCCGATTCGCAGACCTCGGGCAGCGGTGATCGTGGCGCCATTGAAGGTCATCACCCCGGTGCCCTCACGCCGGCCGTTGACCTTTTCGATCGCCGGGGTCATCACGGCGCCAGTGGGTTGTAGCCGCTTCACGAGCCGGCGCAATGTGTCGACGAAGTTCGACCGCACTGCGCAGTCGTCGAGCTCCTGGAGCAGCACGATGTCGGGCCGCTCCTGCCTGATCGTCTCGGCCAGCAGATCGAGTTTGGCGGGCGTGGCAAAGTACTTCCCCGGTCCGCCCATGCCGCCGTGCACGTTGAACTCCATCACGCGCAACGTTTCCGTCGCGACCGGAGTAACTGCCGGCACAGAGCCTGCCCCCACTGCCACGACTTGCGGGCGCAGCCGGACTCGACCTGCCCGTATCCCGAACACCGCCCCCGTGGTCGCCCCGCCCAACGCTCCCCGGGCCACGCCGAGACCCGTCGTCGCACCCACCACTGCGCCGACTCCGCAGCCCCCGAAGACGTAGAGGGCGTTGTTGCGCACTTGTTTTCCAACACGGTCGATTACACTCCGAACCTGCGCCGGTTCGGCCAGCGCGGGCAGGGCCGCACCGATCACCGGCGGATATTCGGCCACCACATGCACGTTCCGGTCGACCGTCAGCGTCATGTCACAAATCCCGCCAGCCGGCCAGCACGCGGTGGACGGCTTCGGCGCCGTGCAGAGGGTCCGGTGGCGGCGGTAAGACGCTCGGCCACAGCAGGAATGGCGTGCTCTGCGGACCGCCCATTCCACCGTGTGAGCCCACCTGCTCTTCGAACGCGGCAACCTCGTCGGTCTCCGGCCAATAGGCACCACCCACCATGATGTCGGCAACGTTGTCGAATGCGTCAGTCCGGCGGATCTTTTCGAGCGCGTCGGGTCCGAAGTGCAGCAACGGGTCGATGCCCTCGACGGTGCCTGTGGCGACATCCACGGTGCCGCCGGCACCCAGGACAACCGATCCGCCGGATGACCGGGCGACAAGCAGGAATCCGACGCCGGGATGGGAGCGCAGCCCGTCGAGGAGACCCGGGTGGGCGGCCTCGATCGTGTCTACATCCGGACGTCCGGGAATCCGGGGAAAGCTGATCAAGCCGAGATTGCCCGAGCCGAGTACCACCGGCAACCCCTCGTCTGGCGTCGGTGACTCCGAGCTTTTCGGTGAGCGCACGCTTGCCGCCGCATAGTCGGCTCCCTCGGCACCGGTGTGCTTGCCGAGCGACGCGCTGGGTGCTGCTTCCCCGCACAGGCGCAAGACAAACTGTTGCAGGTCCATTCCGTAGCGCTGCAGGAACGTCGCGCCCTGACTTTGGCCGTGATCCGACAGGATCGCAACGTGATACGGCCGATCGGCCTGCGCGACAACCGCAAGGAGGAGCTGGATCTCTTCGTCGATTTTCGTCAGCACCTTCAATGTCTCGGGGCGGGAAATCCCCGAGTGATGCGAGACCTCGTCGTAGCCGATGAGGTCGGCGTAGATGATGCTTCGACCCTGGATGAGGTCGCGGACAACAGCCGCCACAGTGACATCCGTGGCCAGCACCGTGGTGAATGCCCGCACCAGTGGATAGCTTCCGCCGCGGTGTACTCGGGGCCGAATGTCGGCGCGACGCTGGTGCCACGCCTGGCGCAACTCCCGGTTCACCTCGGCCACCATCCGGATCACTGTGCGCAGCGCACTCGAAAGATCAAGGAAATACGACGAATATCCCGAACCACCGCCCAGACGGGCGCCGTGCATCCGGCTGACGACGAGGACGTTGTCCTCCGCGCCGCCGGTGAACAGGTTGCCGCGACTGGCACCGTCGACGGCCAAAAGTGCCGTCAGGTCGGCACGTTCGATCTCGCGGTCCTCGTTGTCTCGCGGATTGCTGAAGACCGCGACCTTGCCGGTGTTCTTGTCGTACCAGCGAAACGCGGGCACGTTGTGGTTCGACCCGTGCAAGATGCCGAGCTGGCTCGCCCCGGTCTGACTGCTCCAGTCCGTGTGCCACGGGATCAACGTGTGGCTCTCACGCACCAACGCGGCCAGCCCGGGAGTGACACCGTCCGCGATCGCACGGCGCAGAACATCGTGGCCCAGACCGTCGATCTGAATACACAGCAATCCGGGGGTATCGGCGACGGGCGCGTGATTGCGCTTCAGCCGCTGACGGCGCACCTGCATCAATCGATAGGCGGTGTTCGAGCGAGACGCCATCGCCCCGCCGACAAACGACGTGAACAACGACAGGAGCATCGCCATCAGTACTGCATCCCACGGCTTGTCGACCGACGCCACCGGGACGATGTGCAGTGTCAGCAACATGATCGCGCCGCCGGCAAAGAAGACGAGCAAGAAAAGCAGCGCCGGCCCGATCCACGACATCAACCGGACGAACAACGGCCACAACACCGCGCTGAGCAGTCCGAAAACCAGCGCCACCAGCAACGCCGACGGCAGCCGGGACAACGCCGGGATCCCGTAGTCGACTGAATCCAGGGTGATTCCGTCGAATACCGCGTCGAGCACCAGGATCGCCACCGCGGAAGACAGCCACAACACTACGAACTCGATGATGAGACCGATCAGCCGAGCTGTAGTGCGCATAGAGCATCCCTTTCGCCTGATCTCTGGAATCGTAGTGTGTGTGGGTACGACATCGGGTGCAGACGACGTGGGTCGTATCGGTCGATCACTGCGCTGGCTCGGCCACGCGAGCACCGTGATCGAGGACCGTGGCACGGTTGTGATGACCGATCCGGTACTCACCTCGCGGGTCGCGCATCTGCGACGCAGACGGGGTCCTGTGCCCTCCGGTCCCGCGGTGCTCAATCCGGATGTTGTCCTGCTCTCCCACCTGCACGCCGACCACACTCATCTACCGTCGCTGCGACAGCTGTCCGAGGACGTACCGGTCGTGGTCCCGGCTGGTGCGCCCGATGCGCTGCCGGCTCTTCGCGACGTCGGTGACCGTCTGATCGAGGTGCAACCCGGTGACACGGTGTCGATCGGTGAGGTCTCGATCCAGGCGGTACCCGCGGATCACGACGGCCGGCGGTGGCGACGGGGCCCACGGCGCATTCCGGCGCTGGGATACGTGATCACCGGCGACCAGAGGACATACTTCGCCGGCGACACCGACCTCTATCCGGCACTGGCCGACTGGGTCACCGACATCGACCTGGCTCTGCTCCCGGTCGGGGGTTGGGGCCCGACTTTGGGTGCGGGACACATGGATCCGGCACGGGCCGTGCGCGCTGCGGAGATCGTGTCGGCCCGGCGGGTGGTGCCCATCCATTTCGGCACCCTGTGGCCGATCGGTTTGGGCAGAGTCCGGCCCGAAAGGTTCTTCGGACCCGGCGGCGAGTTCGTACGACTCGCCACCGAGACCGGGCTGCGTGCAACCGAATTGGAGCCCGGCGACTCGCTCCGCTGGTAGAACGTGGTCGCTACTACTTGTTGCCGAACCCCGCGTCGCGCAACGCCTGGGCGAGCGATCCGTTCGCCGGCACCGGTGTGGCAGACTTCCGTCCGGAGTTGTTGTCGCGCTTGGCATTGCCACGCTGATCCGGGCGCGGCCCGCGGCGTTGGCCGCCGCCCTGACTGCCACCACCCTGGCTGCCGCCGCGCTGCTGCGGCTTCGACTTACCGGCACCGGGCTCGTCGTTCAGACGCAGCGACAGACCGATCCGCTGACGGTCGACGTCGACCTCCATCACCTTGACGCGAACGACCTGTCCGGACTTGACCACTTCGTGCGGGTCGGACACGAACTTGTCGGCCATCGCGGAAACGTGGACCAGGCCGTCCTGGTGTACGCCCACGTCGACGAAGGCCCCAAATGCGGCCACGTTGGTGACAACACCCTCGAGCACCATGCCCGGCTTGAGATCGGCGACTTTCTCGACTCCGGCGGCAAAGGTTGCGGTGGTGAACGCGGGACGCGGGTCACGACCCGGCTTTTCGAGTTCGGCGAGAATATCGGTCACCGTCGGCACGCCGAAACGTTCGTCGGCGAACTCAGCCGGACGCAGCGATCGCAGCGTGCGTTCGTTGCCGATCAGTTCGCCCAGGGTGACACCCGAGCGATCGAGGATCTTTCGCACCACCGGGTACGCCTCGGGGTGTACCCCCGAGGCATCCAGCGGGTCGTCGCCCTCACGGATCCGGAGGAAGCCGGCGCACTGCTCAAATGCCTTGGGCCCCAGACGCGGAACCTTCAGCAAGCCCTTGCGGCTCTGGAACGGTCCGGTGGCATCCCGATGAGCGACGATCGCCTCGGCCAATGTGTTGGTCACACCGGACACCCGCGAGAGCAGCGGCACCGATGCGGTGTTGAGGTCGACGCCCACCGCGTTCACGGCGTCTTCGACGACGGCGTTCAGGCTGCGGGCGAGGATGCCCGGCGTCACGTCGTGCTGGTACTGACCGACACCGATCGACTTCGGCTCGATCTTCACCAGTTCTGCCAGCGGGTCCTGGAGCCGGCGGGCGATCGACACCGCGCCACGCAACGAGACGTCCATGTCAGGCAGTTCGTGTGAGGCGTATTCGGACGCCGAATACACCGAGGCGCCGGCCTCGGACACCATCGCCTTGGCGGGGGCCTTGCCGGTGGCCTTCGTGATCTCGGTGATCAGCTCACCGGCCAGCGCATCGGTTTCGCGAGACGCGGTTCCGTTGCCCACCGCGATCAGCTCGATGCCGTGCCGGGCGACCAGCGCCGCCAGTGTGGCCTTGGACTTGTCCCATTGGTTTTGCGGCTGGTGCGGGAAGATCGCACAGGTGTCGAGAACCCTGCCGGTGCCGTCGACCACGGCGACCTTCACGCCGGTCCGGAAGCCCGGGTCGAGGCCCAGGGTTGTCCGCGCGCCGGCGGGTGCGGCCAGGAGCAGGTCACCGAGGTTGCGGGCGAACACAGCGACCGCATCTTCTTCGGCGGCGCGACGGAGCCGCACGCGGGCGTCGACCATCGCGGTGATCATGAGTTTGGTGCGCCATGCCAGTCGGGCCGTTCCGATGAGCCACGGAGTTGCCGGGCCGGAGTTCGCCACGTCGACGCCGAGGGCGGCGGCCGCCATCGCCTGGTAGCCGTCGTCCTCACCTCCGTCGAGGGTGAGTGAGAGCGCCTCTTCCTTCTCGCCGCGCATGACCGCGAGGACGCGATGCGACGGCATCTTGCCGAGGGGTTCGCCGTACTCGAAGTAGTCGCGGAACTTCTGTGCCGCAGGGGTATTCGCCACGGCCTCCGACTTGGCGGTGGTCCGCAGGGAACCTTCGTTCCAGAACTTCTCGCGTACGGCACCGACGAGTTCAGCGTCTTCGGAGACCTGTTCGATCAGGATGTGGCGTGCGCCTTCGAGGGCAGCTGCGGCGTCGGCAACATTCTCGGAGACGAATCCGGTGGCGACTTCTTCAGGCACCAACGACGGATCGGCCAGAAGTTGCTCGGCCAGCGGCGCCAGCCCGTTTTCGCGGGCGATCTGCGCTTTGGTCCGCCGCTTGGGCTTGTACGGCAGGTAGATGTCCTCGACCCGCGACTTGGTCTCCGCGGCGTTCAACGCGGCCCTGAGCTCATCGGTGAGCTTGCCCTGTTCCTCGATGGACGCGATGACCGCGCTGCGCCGCTCGTCGAGCTCACGGAGGTAGCGCAGACGTTCGTCGAGGGTACGGAGCTGGGCGTCATCGAGGCTGCCGGTGGCCTCTTTGCGGTACCGGGCGATGAACGGCACCGTCGAACCCTCATCCAGCAGCTTCACCGCTGCCGCCACTTGTTCTTCCCGAACAGCCAGTTCGTCGGCAATACGGGCGTTCACGGACTTCACAGCTGGGCTCGATATCACCCCGTGAACCCTACCGAAGCAACCTGACGGCGGCCGACGGCGGTGTGCCAACATGACAAGGCCGACGAACGGCCGGCAGCGACACACGGAACGGGATTCATCTGTGCTGGAAATGGCAAAGGGCTCGAGAACAGATCTGGTCGACGATCGATACACCGTCCGGATTTCCACACCCGGGAAATCCGGCCTGGTCGACCTTGCCGCGGTATTGCTCGCCGACAGCGGCAAAGTGCGCACGGACGATGACTTCGTGTTCTTCAACAACCCGACCGTACTCGGCGTTGCACTGACGTCGGACGACAGCATCTCTGTCGATCTCGCAGCGATCCCCGGTGACGTCCACCGCGTCCTCCTCACGGCCAGCACCGAGGCCCAGAACACCGATTTCGGTGCGGTTCAAGGGCTCTCGGTCGAGGTGGCCGGCAGTTCACAACAGTTTCGCTTCGCCCCTCCGAACCTGACCGCCGAGACCGTCCTTCAGGTCGTCGCGCTCTATCGTCGCGGGCCAGGGTGGCGGATCGATGCGATCGGACAGGGATACAGCCAGGGCCTCGCTGCCCTGGCCATCGAGCACGGCATCGAGGTCGATTCACCCGGCGACGTCGAACAACCAACAGCGGCTGATGTGGTCCCGCCTGTGGTGTCCGGCTCAGCGGAACCGCAGCAGCCGACAGCATCTTCGCCGATTTCATTCGACAAGGTGAAGGTCGCGCTCACCAAGGACTCCCCCAGCAAGATCGCGACGATCGCCCTCCGAAAAGCCCAGGGAGACACCAGCTGGGTACTCACAGTCGGACTCGAGTGGGATGGCCGGGGCGCGACCTACGACAGGAACGGCAACGTCAAGAAGTACGGCACAGGCGACCTGGATGTGTACTTCTTCTGCCGGAACGAAGTCACCAACGACTACAAGGTCATCAGCGGCGACAAGGGCCATCAGGGAAACCTGAAGGAGTGGCCGTTCATGCACCACTACGGAGACAGCAAAGGGCCAGGTAACGGCAACAAGCCTGCTACGGAACAGGTTCGGGTCATCCCCAACGAAAACGGCGACCTCCTCGTCAACATCTATCAAAGCGTCGACAACGGCGGCGGCGCCATCGACAAGTTCGGTCGACCCCGCGTGGCCATTCGCTACGGCCGTCCCGGCAAAGGTGGTCTTCCCGACGCGGACGCCGACGAGATCCTCGTATATGTCGGCAACAGCAAGAACTCGTACTGGGCGACCGTCGCACACATCGACGTCCAAGACGGTGTTCTGACGGTCGACGGCGAGACCCGCTACAGCCGGATCGGAAGCGAGAAGATGCCCGGACTGGATTCGAACAGCAAGTGGGTGCGTTCGCCCGCCGACGGACCAAAAGGCCGTAGCAAGAAGGCCTTCAAGGGGCTTGGGCTCAACAAGTACAGCGGGAAGTGCCCCACATAGCGTCGCCGGTCACTCCGCTTTCGAGAACACCGCCACCAGGAAGTCGGAGTCGTCGGTGAATGGACGCAGGTCCCAGGTCGAGAGCAACACATCGACCACCAGACCACTCGCCTTCGCGTCGGCGAGGAAGTCGGAGAACTCGTAGTCGCGACCGGCACCGAAGCCGACGACAACCCGGCCATTCGGAGCCAGATGTCGCGCGAACCCGCCGATCACCGCACGCCGAGTGGACGGTGCCACGAACGTCACGACGTTGCCCGCACACACGATTACATCGAAGTCTGCGGTGATCCCCTGGGCCGGCAGGTCCAGTTCGGCCAGATCGCCGACAACCCACGTCGGGCCCGGATAGTCCGCTTCCGCCGCCGCGATGAGCACCGGATCGACATCGACCCCGACAACCTCATGCCCGGTCGTGTGCAGGTGCCCACCGAGGCGGCCCGGTCCGCAACCCGCATCCAGGACGCGGGCGCCGCGGCCGACCATCGCGTCGATCAGCCGCGCCTCACCGACGATGTCGTGCCCGCTCGCCGCCATCGTCCGGAAACGCTGCGCGTAGCGCTCCGAATGGGTCGGATCTGCAGCCGTGATTTCTTCCCACTTGCTGGGGATACGATCGCCCGGCACTTCGTTGTTCACTTCAGAAACTCCTGGATAGGCCGGCGCTCGAACTCCCTACAACTCTAGTCAGCTGCTGCCGAACGTCCCCGGTGGCGGTCCGACCGGGTATGCGGCAACATTCATGAAGACCGACCCCTGGCACGGACCGCTGTCGATATCGGTGCGCCACACACCGGTCAGCGTGCCATCTGTCTGCGGTGTGTAGTAGGCGATCGAATGGGCCGGCGCCCACACTTTGGGTACTCCTTCGCCTTGCCAGCAGTCCCATTGCCAGTCGTACTCGTGAACCCAGCGGGTTCCGTCCCAGGTGTATCGCGGCGGCTGCGGCAGCGTGGGATTGGCCGGGGTCGGCCCGTCCACCACGGTCGCCGTGCAGGGGCCGCCGCCGCAGCTCACCACAAATCGGTAGGTATCGGCGAAATCCGGTTCCCATTGCGTTGCAGCCAAACTCGACCCCCACTTGGTGGCGGCAAACCGTTTCAACGAGTAGTCGCCGGACCACGTCGGACCGGCTGCTGTTGCCGGCACAGCCCCGGCGAGTAGCCAGACGCCGATCAGTACCACAACAAGAAGGCCTCTACGCATAGCGCGATTGAATCACGCCGGCACTCGCCGGTCAGGGCGGACCGCTCAACTCTGCACGTACGCTGCCAGGTGCTGGCCGGTCAACGTCGACCGGTCGGCGATGAGGTCGGCAGGTGGGCCTTCGAAGACGATCGTGCCGCCATCGTGACCGGCACCGGGGCCGAGGTCGATGATCCAGTCGGCGTGGGCCATGACCGCCTGGTGGTGTTCGATGACGATGACCGACTTACCGGAGTCGACCAGGCGGTCGAGCAGACCGAGCAAGTTCTCGACGTCGGCGAGGTGCAGACCGGTGGTCGGCTCGTCGAGCACGTAGACACTGCCCTTGCCGGCCATCTGGGTGGCCAGCTTGAGCCGCTGGCGTTCACCACCGGATAACGTCGGGAGCGGTTGCCCGAGCTTGATGTAGCCGAGCCCGACATCCACCAGTCGATGCAGAATCTTTTGTGCCGCAGGTATTTTCGACTCACCGTCGTTGAAGAACTCCTCGGCTTCGGCCACCGACATCTCCAGCACCTGGCTGATGTCGCGGCCCCCGAGGTGGTAGTCGAGGACGGCGGCCTGGAAACGCTTGCCCTCGCACTCTTCACAGAGGGTGGCCACGCCGGCCATCATCGCCAGATCGGAGTAGATGACTCCGGCGCCCTTGCAGTTGGGGCAGGCACCTTCCGAGTTCGCACTGAACAGTGCCGGCTTCACCTTGTTGGCCTTGGCAAATGCCTTGCGGATGGGGTCGAGGAGTCCGGTGTATGTCGCCGGGTTGCTGCGCCGCGAACCACGGATCTCGGCCTGATCGACCGTCACGACGCCTTCCTTGTCCACAACGGATCCATTGATCAGTGAACTCTTGCCCGACCCCGCCACACCGGTGAACACGACCAGCACTCCCAGCGGGATGTCGACATCGACGTTGCGCAAGTTGTTGGTGTTGGCACCAAGCACCTCCAATACGCCGGAGCCCGTACGCACCTCGGATTTGAGTTGGGCCCGGTCATCGAGGTGATGACCGGTGATCGTGCCGCTGGCTCGCAATCCCTCGACTGTGCCCTCGTACATCACCTGGCCGCCATCGCTTCCTGCGCGCGGACCGAGGTCGATCACGTGGTCACCGATGAAGATGGTCTCGGGCTTGTGCTCGACCACCAGCACCGTGTTTCCCTTGTCCCGCAAATGCAACAGCAGTGCGTTCATCCGCTCGATGTCATGTGGGTGCAAACCGATCGACGGCTCGTCGAAGACATAGGTGACGTCGGTGAGCGATGACCCGAGATGACGAATCATCTTGGTGCGCTGGGCTTCACCACCGGACAACGTGCCCGACGGCCGATTCAGCGAGAGGTATCCGAGTCCGATCTCGACAAACGAGTCGAGCGTCCGCTGTATTGATCTCAGCAGTGGCGCGACGGACGGTTCATCGAGGCCACGCACCCACTCGGCGAGGTCGCTGATCTGCATGGAACAGGCGTCAGCGATGTTGACTTTGTTGATCTTGGATGAGCGCGCACCTTCGTTGAGCCGGGTGCCATCGCAGTCGGGACAGATGGCGAAGGTGACTGCTCGCTCTACGAACGCCCGGATATGCGGCTGCATCGCGTCAACGTCCTTGGACAGGAACGACTTCTGGATCTGCGGGATCAAACCCGAGTAGGTGAGGTTGATCCCGTCGATCTTGATCCGGGTCGGCTCCCGGTAGAGCAGGTCGTTCAGCTGCTTCTTGGTGAACTTGCTGATCGGCTTGTCCGGATCGAAGTACCCACAGCCGCGGAAGATTCGGCCGTACCAACCCGTCATGCTGTAGCCCGGGATGGTGATGGCACTTTCGTTCAGTGACTTCGTCTCGTCATACAGTGCGGTCAGGTCGATGTCGGACACCGATCCGCGGCCCTCACACCGTGGGCACATCCCGCCGGTGATCGAAAAGCTCTTTCGTTCCTTCGTCTCGCGACCACCACGTTCGATGGTGACCGCACCCGCGCCGGAGATCGAGGCAACGTTGAACGAGAATGCCTGGGGTGAACCGATGTGCGGCTTACCGATTCGGCTGAAGAGGATTCGCAGCATCGCGTAGGCATCGGTGGCCGTGCCGACCGTCGACCGCGGATCGGCGCCCATCCGTTGCTGGTCGACGATGATCGCGGTGGTCAGCCCATCGAGGACGTCGACCTCAGGCCTCGCAAGAGTCGGCATGAAGCCCTGCACGAATGCGCTGTAGGTCTCGTTGATCATCCGCTGCGACTCGGCAGCGATGGTGCCGAACACGAGCGAACTCTTGCCCGATCCGGACACTCCGGTGAACACAGTCAGCCGGCGTTTCGGAATCTCGACGCTGATGTCTTTCAGATTGTTGACCCGGGCGCCCTGCACGCGGATCAGGTCGTGGCTGTCTGCGACGTGCAATTCCGGTGACTCCGTCTGCGTCCTAGTGGCCATGATCGTTCAAGTCTCCATCTCTGCGGTCAAGCGACGCTGCGACTGTTCGGCACCACGTGGGGATGGTGCTATGTGAGGATATGGACCATGGTGCCCGACGACTACCGAGGCCAACAGTATTTGCGGTGACACCGCACGGTCGGCTCTACGAAACCTCGACGAGGTAACCCAAGTCATGTCGATGCCGCGCACGGTTGGAGAAAGGGCACAACGCCGCTTCTCATCCTTGACCCGAACGCAGATTTCACCCGCCTGCGGGACATCCGCGACGGGTCCGACCCGGACGCCGCCCGCAAGATCACCGACTCCGACATTCGGGTCCTGCACTCCATCGACAAAGAGGGTGAGCAGCTTCGAACACGGTTCCTGGGATTGTCTTTGGCGGCCAAAGCGGCTGTACTCCAGATCGATCCGATTGCGGATGCCGATGAGTACAACGTCCTGCTGCATGCCGCTGCAGGTGCCGCCAAAGTCGTTGATGAGCAATCATTGCTGACCTCATTGCGCGACTCCGATGATCCCGGTAAACAACGACTGGCCACCCGCATCGAAAACCTGGAGGTGCTCGAGTGGGACCTGTGGTCCCGAGGTGCCGTACCGGCCACCGACATCGTCGCCTCGCGGCCCCGCGCGACCGTCCTCGACCTCGGCGGCTTCCCGCACTCCGCAGCGCCAAAAGTGGCTGCGCTCAGCGTGCTCGAGCAATTGTGGGCACACCGTGAAGAACGCCGTCCGATCCTGATCGTCATCGACGAAGCGCACAACATCTGTCCGCCTGTCGCCAACTCTGCTGTCGAGAAGGCCCTGATCGATCAGATCGTCCAGATCGCCGCGGAAGGACGCAAGTTCGGACTGTGGTTGCTCCTGTCGACGCAGCGGCCGACGAAAATTCACCCAAATGTGCTGTCCCAGTGCGACAACCTGTGCCTGATGCGCATGAACGCTCCCCGCGACCTCGCGGAGCTCGCCGATGTGTTCGGGTTCGTGCCCGAACACATGCTCGCCGAGTCCCCCGAGTTCCGGCAAGGACAGGCGCTGTTCGCGGGCGGGTTCATCAATACCCCGACGTTCACCCAGATGGGTGCACGCATCACCGAGGAAGGCGGGGCCGACGTCCAGGTCCCGATGCCGGTCGCCATCAGCTGAAGTCGGTGGAGCGGCACCCGGAGTTCAGCCCAGTTCCTGGATCCGCACCATGTTTCCCGACGGGTCACGCAACGCGCAGTCACGAACTCCGTAGGGTTGTTCGGTCGGCTCCTGGACGATCTCGGTGCCGCCGGCCTGCACCTTTTCGAAGGTGGCATCGAGATCTCTTGTCGCGAGCAACACACTTGCGTACGTACCTTTGGCCATCATCTCTTCGATGGTGCGCCGCTCTTCGTCGGTCGTTCCTGGATCGACGCCGGGCGGGGCCAGAACGATGTTCACCTCGGGCTGACCGACCGGGCCGACGGTGATCCAGCGCAGGCCGTTGTAGCCGACGTCGTTACGGACCTCGAAGCCGAGAGTATCGCGATAGAACGCGAGCGCGGCTTCGGCGTCGTTGTGCGGGAGAAAACTTGAGTGAATGGTGATGTCCATGGCATTCACGCTAGTTGCGGGTAAGCGGTACGTGCTTCTCGATTCCTGATCGGTCTGGTCACCTGTTTTTCCACACATGACGGCACACCGGCGGAGGCATTCGCCGCCTCCCGCCGATAGATGCTCGGCGGCACGCCGACCAACTCCGTGAACCGCGTGCTGAACGTGCCGAGCGATGAGCATCCGACCTGGAAACAGACATCGGTCACGCTCATGTCCCCGCGGCGCAGCAGCGCCATCGCACGCTCGATCCGTCGGGTCATCAAGTACGAGTACGGCGATTCGCCGTAAGCCCGCTTGAACTCACGGCTGAGATGACCGGCTGACATGTTCACGCCGCGCGCGAGTTCTTCCACATTCAACGGCTGCGCATGCTCGCGGTCGATACGGTCGCGAACGCGGCGCAGCAGAGCAAGGTCGGTGAGCTTCTGCGTGTGGTTCGGCGCACTGGTCACGCGTCCAATCGTGCCACGCACACACTCGCGGGTCGAGACCAACGACCTGTCGGCGTATCTACTCGTGCGGGGGCTCGCCGGTGACGACGTGATCGGCGTGGTTGATACCTTCGCCGACGAGACGTGCCAGGTGACCATCACGGATCCGGTAGATGACACGTCGGCCGTCCTTGCGGGTGTCGACCAACCCGGTGAACCGCAGCTTCGCCAGATGCTGGCTGACCGCCGTGCGCGATGCTCCGCAGGACTCGATGAGGGCCGTGACGTCGGCCTCACCGTGGGTCAACAACCACAAGATGTGCAGACGAGTTGGGTCAGAGAGCATGCGAAAGGTACTGGTCGCAGCATCGAGTCGGGCCTGATCCGGAGCAACCGGATGCGCCAGGCTTGCTGGAAGATCCGGTGCTGCCGACGATTTCTTGGCCATCGTAGTCATCGTCCTCTCGCTCCGTGCCACTGCGTGCGCGGGGCAGGATTCCACGCCCCGCTCCGGATCACCGCCGTCGGCCACGTCAGTGCGGCGACAGTGGTGGCAAGTGTAGCGATCACGGTCAGCGCAACTGCGGCAGCGACCTGACTCACCTGTGCTCCTACCCAGCCCGCGATCAAGTAGGTCAGCAGAAAACACGCGTGCGACAACGAGAATTGGGCTGCGAAGACCTGCGGCCGGTCCTGCTGCGTCGACCCATCGCGAATCAATCGTGCCGCCGGAGTGTTCACCAGCGAAGTACCGGCACCCAACAGCACCCACGCTGTGCCGAGAACCGTCCATCCGACCGCCATCTCGGGCGATGAGACCAACAGCAGCACAGTCACTCCCAAACCCACCGGCAACGTCGCCGCGCCACACAGCATCACCTGTCGCTCCGCATACGTGTTCAACAGTCGGGGTACCCCGAGCGCCGCCGCCATCGATCCGGCGCCGAAGCAGGCCAGCGCAAGCGCTATTCCTGCGCTGGAACCACCGAGGAGCCCGGGCACATAGACAATCGTGTTCACCAGTACGACCGCCGACGCGCCGGCCACCGCCATGTTCAATGCCAACAATGCACGTAAGACCGGATCTGCCAACATGATTCGCGACCCCAGGGCGATTCTTTGCAACATCGATCCCGACGAGTCCGGCGACGGCACCCGCGGAAGAATCGTGGTGGCCACCAGACCGGCCGACAGTACGAATCCAAGTGCCGTGCCCACGAACAGCGAGTTGTAGCTGATCACCGTTAACAACATCGCCGCGAGCACCGGACTCGCCATCGATTCCAGGTCATATGCCAACCGCGACAACGACAACGCCCGTGTGTAGTCCCGTTCCCTGGGCAACACCGACGGAATGATCGACTGGAACGCCGGCGTGAACGTCGCCGATGCCGCCTGCAAAACAAAAATCAGGACGTAGATCTGCCACGGTTGATCGATGAACGGGAGCAGTGCCGCGATCGCAGCCCGCACGCCATCAGCAGAAACCAACAGGGTCCGGCGGGGAACCCTGGCCATGACCACGGACATCACCGGCGCACCGAAGACGTAGGCGACCATCTTTATGGCCAGAGCGGTCCCCAATACGGCACCGGCACCGCTGCCGGCGACGTCGTACGCCAGCAAACCGAGGGCGACCGTCAGTAGACCCGTGCCCAATAGGGCGACCACCTGCGCAGCGAACAGCGTGCGAAACGTCCGTACTGCCAAGACTTCAAACACATTCGACCGCCTTGCCTGGCATCGGCAAACCCAATACGTGCGTACTTGCGCAACTATACCAACTTCAGTGAGTCGACACGCTGAACAGACAACGTCGATTCGTTGACGAAAAGCTGCCCAACCGTGCTGGTGTGACAGGAGTTGTTATAGGTTTGCGCTGTTCCGGTCGAGGGAGAGCCGCCAATGCCACGCAACACCAATGACAACATCGGTCTACCCCCCACCTGGTTGCTACCCCGCGGAGTGATCGTGTTGTTGGGGACGGCCGGTTTGATCGTCACCGTTGCCGGAATCAAGTCGTTCGCCGAGATCGTCGCCCCGGTCATGCTGGCACTGATGTTGACGGTGGCTGTTCATCCTTTGCCGGACTGGCTGCGGAGCAAAGGGATGCCACGCATTCTGGCGCTCATCGTGGCGTTGATAACCGTCTACGCAGTGGTCTTCGCGCTCGTCGGGTCCTTGGTGGTCTCGATCTCACAGCTCGCGGACCTGCTGCCCACGTACACCGACGAGTTCAACGACCTGGTGGGAAATGCCAAAGACGCGCTGCAGGCCGGTGGGGTGCACCCCGATCAGGTGAACAGCATGCTCGCGGACGTGGATTCGACCAAGGTTTTCGGATTCGTCGAAGACCTCGTCAAGGGTTTTCTGGGGAAGATCACAAACCTCGTCTTCATTGTGACGTTGCTGCTGTTCATGGCCGTCGATGGGATGTCTTACTCACCTCGGCTCGAGTCACTCAGTCAGTCGCGAGCCGATATCGCCTCTGCAGTATCGTCGTTCGCCACAGGTACCCGCCGCTACCTGGTCGTGACGACCGTGTTCGGTCTGATCGTCGCCGTCCTCGACACTGCGGCACTGTGGGCCTTGGGTGTGCCGTTGCCCCTCCTGTGGGGGGCGCTCTCGTTCATCACCAACTACATCCCGAACATCGGCTTCGTTCTGGGTCTGATTCCGCCCGCTCTACTGGGTCTCCTCGAAGGCGGACCGGAACTGATGCTCGCGGTGATCGCGGTCTACTGCGTCCTCAATGTGGTCATCCAGTCAGTGATCCAACCCAAGTTCGTCGGCGACGCCGTTGGACTGTCGGTGACACTCACATTTCTGTCGCTGATCTTCTGGACGTGGGTGCTCGGTCCACTCGGCGCGATACTCGCGGTTCCGTTGACGCTGATGGCGAAGGCGTTCCTCGTCGACATCGACCCGGCAACCCGGTGGGCCGACATCTTCCTGAACAGCAAACCACCCGCCGATCAGACCTGACCAACCGCTGACGATGCCCTCGCCGTAGGATCTGTTGGCGTCGCCGTCATCTCGTGTGCAGGAACATCTGCAATTCACACTGCGCACACTGGGCGAGTAGTGCAAACTCCTCGGAGCGACACATTTTCGAAGCATCATCCGACGGATCTGCCATCCATCCCGTCGGGTCTGCCATCAACTGAGAAGAGAGATTTATCAATGTGGGATTCGTTTTGGGACTTCATCTGGTATTCGATTGTGATCTTCGCCTTCGTGGCGTACCTGATGATCCTGTTCTATGTGCTTGCCGATCTCTTCCGTGATCGCAGCACATCAGGGTGGCTGAAGGGTGTTTGGATCTTCTTCCTCATCATCGTGCCGTACATCACACTTTTCGTATACCTGATCGCACGGGGCCGCGGGATGGCAGAGCGCACCGTGGAAGCACAGAAGGTGGCGAAGGAACAGTCCGACACGTACATCCGCCAGGTGGCCGGTGCTTCGGCAACTGATCAAATCGCAGCTGCGAAGGCACTGCACACCGAGGGAACGATCAACGACGCCGAGTTCGAACAACTCAAAGCCAAGGCGCTGAACTCCTAGGTATTTCGCCGGCAATTCACCGGCTGGTATGGGCGTCGCCACCCTGAACTCACGTTCATGGTGGCGGCGCCCATATGTCGTTGCGCCCAAGCGGTCAGTCCGACATCACTGTCGCCATCTCCATCGTGGTCTGCACCCATCCGAACCCACGATCTGTTCCGAACGTTCAGTGCACCCAGTAACAGCTGAACTGACGCCCGGACACGGAGAACGCCACATGCAGTCGATCATGCACCAGACCGAGGCTCCGATCGTGGACGATCTTGTCCGCCGACGCCAGCGCAAGACCATCGCGGTTGTGAACGATGTCCTGACCGCTCACGTGGCCGAACACTCTGATTTCTTGCGGGGTTTGAGCCCCGAAGTCGCGCCCATGACCACCGCGATCACGGACACCCTCGCGCGCGGAAAGCGGATCCGGGCACAGTTTTGTCTGTGGGGCGCCTACGGCGCGACCGGTGGTGATCTGGTGACGGGGATCCCGGAGATGGCCGCAGCGATCGAACTCTTCCACTTCGCCGCACTGATCCACGACGACATCATGGACAACAGCGACACTCGTCGCGGGCTCCCCACCATGCATCGGCAGTTCACCGATGAACACGTCCGAGAGCAACGTCTGGGAGACAGCAACAATCATGGTTCGGCGGTCGCAATTCTCGTCGGCGACATGTGCCTGTCCTGGTCCGACGATCTGGCCGCCATGGCGACTGACGACCTCGACCTCCACTCGCGTCGTGCGGTCCGGGCCATGTGGTCGCAGATGCGCGACGAGGCCTACGCGGGCCAGTATCTGGACATGCTAAGTCAAACCGAGGC
Organism: Williamsia faeni; assembly: GCA_003202005.1. Classification (GTDB taxonomy): domain Bacteria; phylum Actinomycetota; class Actinomycetes; order Mycobacteriales; family Mycobacteriaceae; genus Williamsia; species Williamsia faeni. The sequence continues at coordinate 806,652 of QJJF01000002.1, forward strand.
CACCACGTCCCGGTCCCGCACCGACCTCATCCTCCGACTGAAGAGCGCCAAGTACACCATCAGCCATCCGCTCCGCCTCGGTGGCACCATCGCGCGAGCTGACGGCGCACTCCTGCATCTGTACGACCAGATCGGACTGACCGCCGGTGAGGCATTCCAGCTCCGCGACGACCTCCTGGGTGTCTTCGGCAATCCCCTGGTCACCGGGAAACCGGCGAACGACGACATCCGCGAAGGCAAACGCACCCTGTTGATGGCCGAGGCCGAATCACGGGCCAACCGGTCGCAACGGGAACTACTCGCACATTGTCTGGGTAACCCCGCGGTTGAGGATGCGGAAGTCGAGGCGCTCCGGTCCGTGCTCATCGCAACCGGCGCCGACCAGGCCATCGAGGAGAGGATCGGCGAGCTGACCGCCGAAGCGCTACGGATCGTGGAGTCGCTGCCCGTCGATGAGGTCACCCGGACCGCGTTGACCGGTCTGGTCGAACGATGCGTGTCGCGCACATCGTGACGGCCGAGTGACTCAGGTGGACGGTCCCACCGACCGGTCGCCCCGCAGTCTCTTGCGGATCAGTTCGGCGCTGATGAGGCACATCGGCAGGCCGATTCCCGGACGCGTGCTCGATCCGGCGTAATACAGGCCCTCGACTTTCCGCGACCGGTTGGTGGCGCGAAGAAATGCGCTCTGGCGCAACGTGTGTGCCGGTCCGAGCGCACCACCCGACCACGAGTTGACGTCGTCGACGAAGTCGGCCGGTCCCACGGTGCGGCGGACCACGATCCGTTCGGCAAGATCCGGGATTCGGGCCCACTGCGCCACCGTCGCGATCGCGCGGTCGACGACCTTCTCGATGTCGGGATCACCGGTGCCGTCCATTCCTCCGCGCCCGAGGTCCGGGTCCGGAGGCACCGGCACCAAGATGAAGATGTTCTCGTGATCGGCCGGTGCGACCGAGTCGTCCGTCGCCGACGGCCGGCACACGTACAACGATGCCGGATCGGGTATGTGGGTCGGTGTTTCGAAGATTGCATCGAAGTTGGTCGTCCAGTTCTCGGCGAAGAACAGCGAATGATGGGACAGTTCAGGCAAATCGCCACGCACGCCAAGATATGCCAGGACCGCGCCGGGCCCCGATGTTGCCTTGTCCCACCATGGTTGGGGAAACGTCTGCAGATCTCTCGGAAGCAGTCTGGTCTCGACATGGTGTAGGTCTGCAGCCCCGACAACGATGTCGGCGGAGATGATGCGTTCCGCCCCACGGCGGTCGCGCACCCTGACCCCTACAACCTCATTGCGCCGACGCCCAAGGTGACGACCGTTGCCACGACGCCCACTTCGCGGACGAGTCAGGATCTCGGTCGCCGACGTACCGGCGTGTACCCGTACACCGTGTTGTGTTGCGAGCCTGGACAACGCATCGACAAACGTGGTGAAGCCGCCATCGGGATAGCGGACCCCGTCGGCCAGGTCGAGCCAGCTCATCAGGTGATAGATCGCCGGTGTGCGCTCCGGCGATGAGCCGAGGAATACCGCGGGATAGCCGAGCACCTGTTTCAGTCGACGGTCGGAAAACCGTTGCGAGACAAACTTTTCCAGAGATCGGGTGAGCAACACCGCCAGGGTCGGAGCGTTGCGCAGCACCTCACGATTGAGAAAAGCGCGAGGAGAGTCGAAACTGGTGTACAGGAAGTGCCTGACGGCGACGTCGTATGCCTCGCGAGCGGAGTCGAGGTAGGCGCTCAATGCCGAACCCGCGCCCGGCTCAACACTTTCGAACACTGCGCGATTCCGTTGTTCGTCACCCACGATGTCGATCTGCTCGTCCACACCTTCGAAGAACACGCGATATCCCGGTTCGAGCCGGACCAAGTTGACCTGTTCCGCTGTCGAGGTTCCCAGCAGTTCGAAGAAGTGGTCGAACACCTCCGGCATCAGCCACCAGGAAGGACCGGTGTCGAAGCGGAATCCCTCGTGTGCCCACGAGCCGGCCCGCCCGCCGAGGTCGTCGTTCTTCTCGACCAGGTCGACATCGTGTCCGTCGTGCGCGAGTAGAGCGGCAGTCGCCAACCCGGCAACACCACCGCCGATGATGACTACTTTTTTCGGTGTGGCCGTCACGGCAGGTGGTGCCCCTTGTCAACATTGAGGGGTCGACCGCGGCGAAGTGCGGCCGAGGCAGCGATGCGCACTTTCTCTGGCGTGGGCACACGCACCCTGCGGCGCCGCACCTCGGCCGGTGGGGTCACCCGGAGACGGCGAGTCAGTTCGGCGAACAGATCGTGGGCGGTGCACACCGCCACACGGCAGCTACGCGGTAGTTGGGGAATGACCTCGGCGGCCGCAGTCAGGTCCATTTCGATGTCATCGAGCCAGTTGTTCCAGATCACCTCATCGAGGTCATCCGGCTGCAGTCCGACCAGGTAACGCCGCCCGAGTCCGTCACTGTCGTCGCCGAAATCTCGCAAGAAGTTTATCTTTTGAAACGCCGCGCCGAGTCGCGCGGCCCCTTGAGCGAGCTCGTCGTAGCGTTGCGACGGGTTCGCCTCACCGGCGACGAAGGCACGCAGGCACATCAGGCCGACCACCTCGGCAGAGCCATAGATGTAGGCCGCGAGGCTCGCAAAGTCATGGTCGGTGCGCCGGAGGTCGGTGCGCATCGCCGCGAAGAAGGGAGCGATCAGTTCTTCTCCGATACCGACCCGGCGCGCACTGCGTGCGAACGCGTGAACAACAAGGTTCGTGCTCGACCCGGTCTCCAACGTCGTATACGTCTCTTGTTCGAGCTTGTCGAGTTCGATCAACCGGTCAACGCTGCCCTGACCGGGCCGAGGTGCGTCGACGACCTCGTCGGCCACCCGTACCAACGCGTAGATGTTGCACACATCTTGGCGGACCTGCCCGCCGAGCATCCGCGTCGCGAGACCGAAAGATGATGAGTACCAACGGATCACCAACGCTGCACTGGCGTCTGCCGCTGCGTCGTACCGCAGATAGGGCTGCAAAGCGTCTGCGCGCCTCCGTGTTTGTACCATGACCAGTCCTCATCCTCGGTTCGCCTGCCTCGGTCACCTACTGCCCTCTATTCGGGCCGGCAGGCGATCCGGATGGGGCTCACATGGCAGCAAGTCCGTATGGATCTGGTCCCGGCAATGAGCGGACCTGTTCAACGAACCAGGGGCTCACTGCCCAGGGAGTGCGTTCGGCGAGCGCCCACACATCGGAAATGTCGGACCAGGCGTATTCCTCGACCTCGTCGGGATCCGGATGCAGCACTCCGACCGGACTCGCGACGTACACCGGGCAGATCTCGTTCTCGACCACACCGCTGGCGTCGACCGCCCGGTAGCGGAAGTCCGGAAGCACACACCGCAGTCCCTGGACGTCGATACCCAGCTCGCGTCGGGCATATCGGTGAATGGCATCCTCGACCGATTCACCGGGGCGTGGATGTCCACAGAACGAGTTGGTCCACACACCGGGCCACGTGCGCTTGCTCAACGCCCGTCGCGTCATCAAGAGGCGGTCGGCGTCGACCAGATGGCAGGAAAACGCAAAGTGCAGGGGTGTGTCCGTGGTGTGCACTGTCGTCCGGTCGGCGGTTCCACACGGTCGCCCATCGGAGTCGGCCAAAACCACCAGATCGTCGGTCATGCATACCTCGTTCGCTCGGGGTGCGTATTTCAGTCACCTCAGGTTCGGAACCGATGGCGCCGCGGATGTCTAACATGATGACTGAACCCGACTGGTGGTGGCTCGGACCCCGCGTGGAGACCACCTCTCCATTGGTGGTCGAAGGGGATTCATGATTGATGTGATCATCGTCGGCGGCGGACCGACGGGCTTGATGCTGGCCGCCGAGTTACGACTGCACGGTGTGCACACGATGGTCGTGGAGAAGGAACCCGAGCCCACGAAGGTTGTTCGCGCACTTGGCCTTCATGCGCGCAGCATCGAGATCCTTGATCAGCGCGGTGCGCTCGAACAGTTTCTGGCGTTCGGTCAGCAGTATCCGGTCGGCGGTTTCTTCGCCGGCATCCCGAAACCTCCACCCGAGCACCTCGACACAGCGCACCCGTATGTCCTCGGGATCCCACAGCCCGTGACCGACCGACTGCTGGCCGAACGCGCCACCGACCTCGGCGCCAAAATCCGGCGCGGATGTGAGCTGGTCGGACTGAACCCGGACGACGACGCAGTGACTGTCGAATTGGCCGACGGCAATTCATTGCGCTCGCGATATGTCGTCGGCTGCGATGGTGGACGCAGCACGATACGAAAGCTCATCGGCGTCGGTTTTCCCGGCGAACCTTCCAGCGCAGACACTCTATTGGGCGAGATGAGGCTAACTGCAGAACCCGACGTGCTGAACGCCGTGACGGCGGAGGTCAGGAAGATCCAGCTGCGGTTCGGCGCCATGCCGCTCGGTGACGGCTTCTACCGCGTCGTCGTTCCCGCGGCAGGAGTCTCCGACGACCGCAGGGACCCGCCGACGATGGACGAGTTCAGACAGCAACTGATAGCGACCTCCGGTACCGACTTCGGTGTGCATTCACCGCGCTGGTTGTCCAGATTCGGCGACGCCACCCGACAAGCCGAGCGCTACCGGGTCGGCCGCGTGCTGTTGGCCGGCGACGCCGCGCACATCCATCCGCCCACCGGCGGACAGGGCCTCAACCTCGGCATCCAGGACTCATTCAACCTCGGATGGAAATTGGCCGCCGAGATCGCCGGGTGGGCACCACGCGGACTGCTGGACAGCTACCACACCGAACGGCATCCGGTGGGTGCTCGTGTTTTGCGGAATACCCGCGCCCAGATGGCGCTCATGGCAACCGATCCCGGCTCCAGAGCGCTGCGGGCACTGTTCTCGGAATTGATGGAGTTCGATGAGGTGAACACCCATGTCACCGAGATCATCACTGCCACCGGGATCCGCTACGACTTCGGTGACGGTCACGAACTTCTCGGCCGGCGGTTGCGCGACGTGGTGTTGAAGAACGGTCGCCTCTACGAGCGGATGCACACCGGCCGAGCGCTACTGCTCGACCAAACTGGTCGACTCTCCGTGGACGGCTGGGCAGACCGGGTCGACCGCGTCGTCGAGGTGAGCGACGATGTGGATGTTCCCGCGGTCCTGCTGAGGCCCGACGGCCATGTCGCCTGGGTCGGTGAGGACCAGCAGGATCTCATTCATCATCTGCCCCGATGGTTCGGCACAGCCGTCGACAAATGAAGGCCCCAAATATTGACAGATCGGTTGTCAGGACCGGCCCAGCGCACACCATGCGGTTGCCTCGAGTTCGAACTGTCCGTCCGGGAGTTCCGCGGCACAGCGCTCACGCAGTGCGGCCCGTCGCTCGGGTGAAAGACTGGCGACATAGATCCCTGCCGGGCCGATACCGAACGTATTGGGCTCCCACCATTCTTCGAAACTCGTATACGCCACCCGGACGGTGAGTTCACTGGAGTCGATATCACCGAGTCCGGCGTTGGTGAACAGTGTCACCAACTCGTCTTCCCGGACACCGGCCAGCTGGGATTCGTCTTGGGCATCGGGGTCGAGTTCGCGAACCATCCGCCACAGCAACGAAATAGGCCCCCGCTCGTTTGGTCCGAGATCCCAGACGCATGCCCCGACGGTGCCGTCCGACCGGGTCACGCGGGCCATTTCAGCCACCCCTCGATCGGCATCAGTCATGAAATGCACCACCAACTGAGCCAGCGCGACATCGAACGAATCGGATTCATACGGCAAGTCCTCGGCTACGCCCTGGCGTGCGTCGATACCCGGAAACCTTGCTCTCGTGCCGTCAACGAAGGACGACGACGGGTCGACTGCGCTCACACGGTCGACTCCGACGCGCGCCACGAGATGACTGGTCAGGGCACCCGGTCCACATCCGACATCGAGAACACGCTGTCCACCAGAAACTCCGGCTGCGTCAGCGAACAATGCACCCAGAGGTTCGGAGTAGCGGCCCATGAACCGGGTGTAGGCATCAGGCGGCACCTCGAACGACATGGTTCGAATCTAGCTCGCACCAGTGTCGACGAACAGCACCACTCCAGATGACTGCTCGCGCGCGACGTCGACCGCCGCGCAGGAAAAAAGCGGGCTTAGCGACCCTGGCGCACGGAGCATAACTGTGACTATGGTCACACTATGATGCACTACCTTCGGACATGGTCGTCCGCCCTCCTCCTCGTGCTCCTCCTCATCGGTGGGACCATCGCGTCGCCGACGGCCACTGCCGCTCCGCCACCGGACGCGGTGTACGACGCGCTAGGAGACTCTTACGCGTCCGGTTACGGCGTGCCGCCCTACGGGCCCTGCGGTCGCTCGGCGTCGGCCTACGCCGTTCAGCTCGACGGACGGCAGCAGATCGCACTCGATGATTTCGTCGCGTGCGCCGGTGCCACCACAGTCTCGCTGGTGACGGGTGGACAGCTCACCGCACTCGACGCCGACACCGACCTGGTCACGCTCACCATCGGCGGAAACGACATCGGTTGGTCGAGTGCGGTCACCGCCTGCCTCGGTGGCACCGACGTCCAGTGCACCGGCGCCACCGAACTTGTCCGCGCCCGCATCACGAACCAACTGCCAGGCCTACTCACCACGGTCTACGCCCAGGTCGCTGCGGCGGCACCGAACGCGCACGTGGTGGTGACCGGCTACCCCCGGCTCTTCTCGCCGAAATTCGGCGCCTTCCTCGGGGCGTCCTCTAAGGAGCAGGGCGCGCTGAACGACGGAGCCGACCTGCTCAACAGCACGATCAAGGATGCGGCGGACGCGGCCGGCTTCCAATTCGTTGACGTCGCGTCGCGCTTCGACGGCCACGGCGTCAACGCGCCGGCTGCCTGGATCCTGGGGCCGTTCGATCCGGCTCCCTTCCACCCAAACATCAACGGCTACAAGGCCTACACGGCGGCGATCAACTCGGCGCTGGGCCCGGTCAAGCTGGGTTAGCGGATTGTCGGTGCCCGCGGAAATGCGGCCGTTGGGTCGACAGCGACAGCGAACATAGAATGGCGTCATGAGCGTCAAGGTAGATCTCGATCAGCTTGCCGATACCCTTGCCGACTTCGCCTTGGCGTATCTGGTGACCGTCGGCGACGACTTCCGCGCGCATACCGTCGCGGTGGACCCGGTGCTCGCCGATGGCGCCCTCGACCTCGGCACAATCGGACGCACCACACGCACCAACGTGTCGAGCCACGGCGACGTCACAGTCATCTGGCCGCCGCGCGAACCCGGGGGCTACACGCTGATCGTCGATGGCACGGCCCGCCTCTCCGACGAAACGCTGGAGGTCGTTCCTACGCGCGCGGTGCTGCACCGGAAGGCGACTGCGGAGTCGCCGTCGACGAACCCGAACTGCCTGCACGATTGCGTGCCGATCGAGCAAACCTGAGCTACCGATAGCACCACCGAAAACCAAGAAAAGCCTGGTTAGATGTACTCTGACCAGGCTTTTCTTTGTCGGGCTGACAGGATTTGAACCTGCGACCACTTGACCCCCAGTCAAGTAATATATGGCCCTGACCAGCACATCAACCCGTTTTGCTACCTCTCTGCTGCCTGTCAGCTTTTCGGCGGTGCGCACGATCAGTCCGGCCAGATACACACGCCGCGCCGGAGATCGCACTTCGATAGCCGAGCCGTGCCGATGGAAGTAACTTCATCCGATGACCATCCTCAGCCGACCCGTCCTGACAGCCGCAACCGCCGGATGATGCGCACTCGCCCTGCTCCTGTCCGCATGTGGCAGTGACGATTCAAGCAGCGACACAACACCGACCGCCGTACCGAGCCAGGCTGTCACCACGCCGGCCACCCTCGGCCCCACCGACGTCGCGCACAGCTCAGTGCAGAACGCAGACATCACCGGCGCCGTCTTCACCTTCGTCATCGCCAACAAGGGCACCACGCCGATCGAGGACGGGAACTGGCGCGACCCGTCGCTCGTGTACGGGCCGAACGGGACACCCGCGCAGACTGCTATGCCGTTCGCCGGTCAAGGGGATCCGAACATCGGGCAGCCGCAGCAGAGTCCGATCCCGGCGGGCAGCAAGCAGACGATCCGAGTAGGTTACGACGTGCCGAAGTCCGCACTCACTGACGCCGTGCTCACCGAGGGGTCGATCACCTGGCAGGGCGATTTCAGCAACTTCGGAAACTGAACCGACCGGAACCTCAGCCCCTCGCCTCGAGGCGCTGAGTGGTTTCTGTGGCTCGTTTCCGGCGCTCCGCGAACCGCTTCCGCTCGGCTGTCATGTGCGCATCCATCTGGGCGGGCAGCCGGTCCAGTTCATCCTCGAACAAATGACCGTAAACGTCGAGCGTGACGGCTGCCGATGCGTGGCCCAGCATCCTTTGCACCGTCTTCACATTCGCTCCGGAGTGGATTGCCAGCGACGCCGCAGTGTGCCGGAGCTCGTAGGTGTCCAGGCCCCACAAACCTGCCTTCTCTGTCGCCTTCGCCCAGATCGGCCGCCACGTCGAGCGGGTCCACCCACCGAGCAGCCACTCATCCGGGCCCCGACCCTCGGCCAGGTTCTCCGGTACGCACCAGCACGTCGACCATCAGCCGCGCGTCCACCGTCGGCATGGCTGCCTCGAGGCGGTCGAGCTCGGCGACCGACAGGTATCGGCGCTCGGTCGTTTTCTGCTTCGGGGCGTCCTTCATTCGCACCGGGTTGGCGAGCACGATGCGTTCCTCGACAGCGGTCGCCTTGATCCCGTTCAGGACGATCGCCACCTTGCGCGCTGACGACTCCCTCAGCGGCAACCGGTTTCCCATCTGCGTCTGTGAGCTTGCTGGTCAGCGTCGGCAGCCACGCCGCTATCGCTGCCCTGGTGACCTGCTGGCACTCGACCTTGCCCGACGGATGGAAGCAGCTCGGTGGCCGGACCCTGGTCGACGGTGTTGCTGCGTTGCTAGCTGGGCTCGGCGTCGAAGGATGTTCAGACCCGCTGGGCAAAGTGAAGTTCGCCGAGTTCCTCGACACCGTCGAAGGGAAGTAGTCATGACCTCGCCAGTCGTGGATATCCTGCGCGCCAAGCTCGATGAGCAGCCGATCTACAAGCGGTACGCCAACACCGTGACATCGCTGATCGCGACCGCCGTCAATGTGGTGTGGGTGCTGATCAGCCTGGGCGTGGAACTGCCCACCCAAGCCACTGTCGGTGTCGCGGTGGCGATCCAGGCGCTCGGCGCTCTCGGCGTTCTGATCGGCGTCGCCATCGCCTTGGTCGTCGGCCAGATCCGCGAGTGGATTGTCCTCGGCACTACCTATCGGCGGGTGACGCAAATCCAGGACGACGAGATCAAAGACCTTCGCGTGGCGGTCGATAAGTGGCGGGCGGCATACGACCTGTCCGCTGACACTGTCCACGCGTAGACCATCCGCAACAACACCGCTACCGGAGAAGGGGCGCTCAAGTTGCTGCAAACGTTCCGGGAACTCACGGCAAGGGAGCCGTCGTGATGTGGTTCCGGCGGCGCACAGAACTCGAACGTGACGCCGAAGACGCCGGCGCATTACGGGAGCAGGCCGAGAAGGTCATGCAAGACGCGGAACAAACCCGCAAAGAGGCCGAACGGTTGGCCCGCAAAGCGGCGGGCATCGAGCGGGCTGTACGCGCCGAAATGCGGCGAAACTCATGGACGGACACCTTGTTTGGTGTCATCGAGACAGGCAGGCAGTGATGCGCCAGGCAGGCATATTGGATCTCTTTACGTGCTGATTACGATCCTCATCTATACGGGCGTGTATTTCGCTCGGTCACCGTGGCGGTCGTCGGTTCTCACGATGATCTTCGCGGTGAAGAACCTGCTCGTCGTGTTTCTGATCGGGCAGGTCGTGGCGTCGATTTTCCTCGGCAGCGACTACTGGGGCCGGGACTGGTTTCGCATCGCCGACTACTACCTGTGTGGTACAGCGTATGCAGCCCTGGCGATCCTGCTGTGGCGGATGCAGTCCCACGATATCGCGGTGTTCCGGTCCGAGGAGACCGAGGCCCGTGCGGAGCAGAAGGCGCGAGAGGAAAGTCTCTGATGGGCACAACTGTCATCACAGCCCGCGGTACCGGCGCACATCGGTGGGACCCCAACAGTCTGCTGACTGGCGTGGTGCATCTGCTCGGCGATTTGGTCGAGTGGGTCGACCTGGACTACGACGCGAGTATCGCCGTGTTTAATCCGTTTGGCCGTGTCGACGGCGTATCCGAGGAGGTCTCGCGTCAGCACGGAGTGGCGAACCTCGCTCGAGCGATCCGGGAGACACCGCATCGGGTGGTGCTCGCTGGATACTCGCTCGGCGCTCTGGTGGTCTCCGATTTCCTTGCCGCACAAGCACGCGGTGAGTTCGCTGACTGCGAGGTGTCAGCGGTGGTGCTGATTGCCAACCCTGCGCGGGTGCCTGGCGTGAGCTACGGCCTGCCATCGTTCGGGTATGGCCTCGACGGCACACACCCGCGGTGGCCGGCGGTCCCGACGTACGAAATCGCCAACCCGGTCGACATGATCACTTCCGCGCCGGCCAACTCACCGTGGCGGCAGTTCGCCGACCAGATTCGTGCGTTCAGTCTCGGTGATGTCCCGTCGTGGATGCATCACATGCTCGACCAGCTCGACGGTGCCGAACGACGCCAGGCACTCGATCAGTGGTGGGAACCGACGTTCTGGCAGTCCTATGCCGAGGCTCCGGTATGGCTGCGCGGATATCTGAGCGACGGCCAGCACACCGTGGCCTATTCCCAGCCTCATTGGTGCGATGACTCGGGCCGCAAGGTCACCGGCATCGAGTTGGCCGCTTCCGCAATCTCTCACCACCTCTGACACCGCGCCCCACCCCGCACGACTTCGCCCCACCTTGGCCTGCTTGCGCGGGCTCGGGTGGGGCGTTGTTTTCGTGTGGTCGATCAGAGTTCGATGTCGAGCTGTCGGGCAAGTTTTCCGAGCGAGATCGTGTCGTGCGCTCGCTCGGTCACCGAGATCTCGTCGAGTTCATTCTCGGTCATGGTCAGCTCGTCACGAGCTGCTGCGCCCGTTGGAACGACACGTCGAGAGCGGTTCCGATGTCGCGGACCGAGACCCCCTTCGAGGCGAGTGTCTTCGCGAGTTCACGAGCCTCGGCGAGCGACTTCTGTTCGTACTCGGCCGCACAGCGTCGATGTGTTTTGACCTGGTCGATCTTCTGCGAGACGTCGATATCGTCGAGCTGAATATTGAACTCAAGCTCGATCTCGCTCGGCGCGACGTCGAGAACGGTGCATGCGTAGTTCTGTGCCTCGATCGTGATGTCACTGAGCTTCCGAGCCTGGGTTAGGCCCGTGAGGTTCCCGTTCACCCCGTCGAGGGCTGGAATCCGGATGAGCCACCAGCGATCTTCCTTGGTGACGATCGCGCGATACTTGGCCATATCGATTCAGTCCTTTCCGCAGTCGCACACCGCGATCGCCTTGACGACCATCGCGTGGACCGCTGGTGAGATGGTCTTGTGACCCGTGGGAACACTCACCTTGTGAGCGCCCGACGGGCACGCGAACATCTCGTGCGAGCCCTTGCCTGGTCGAGTGGTGAAGCCTTCCGACTTCAGCATCTTGACGATTACCCGAGAGGTGCTGGTGCGATCATGAGATTAGTCAACTCCGATAGACGAAAACAAGTCAACCGAACTAGACAAAACATTATAGGACTATAGGGTCGGGGGTCGTGACCAAGTCCCTGCTACCTGGCTGCTACCTACAGTCGCCGATCACCTGCACGTTTACGCAATCATCCGCGACCATGTATAAATCAGAAAAAGCCTGGTCAGATGTACTCTGACCAGGCTTTTCTTTGTCGGGCTGACAGGATTTGAACCTGCGACCACTTGACCCCCAGTCAAGTACGCTACCAAGCTGCGCCACAGCCCGTGGCACTCCCTGCGAAGGGTGCTGAATGAGATTACCTCAGGCACCACCCGCAACGAAAATCGGCTGGTAGAAGCCCAATCTGCACACGACACAGACGGCAACGGGCGCTCGCAGGCGTCCACCACGTCTCTCCCCGCCGGATACGCAATCCTTCCGCATACTTCCCTATAATCACGTATATTTCCCTATTGTGACCACTGCGAATTTTCTGTCCGCCGAAGAGGTGGCCGACGAACTCGGGCTCCATGTGCGGACGATCCGCGCGTATATCCGCGATGGACGCCTGCGCGCCGCACGGGTGGGCAAGCAGTACCGGATCACGAGACCAGACCTGGCGGCATTTGTGACGGGTTCCGAGCCCAACCCGACCGTCCAGCTTCCAGCGCCGCAAACCGAGGCCGGACTGACCGCACACAGCACCGTTGTCATCGACTTCGACAACATCGGCGTCAACGATTCCGACCGCATCATCACCGTGCTCAACGGCGCGGTGGGTGGACGGAGCGGCGCCACTCCCCTGCGCCTCACGGCAGTGCCAGACCGGACCCGCCGATCGCTGAAAGTCATTGCACAGGGCGGCATCAGCGACACCGCTGAAATCCTTGCCTTGCTGCGCGATATCACCGAAGGAGGAAACTTCTCGTGACGACATTCCAACAAACCTCGAACGGCGACGAACTGATGGTCTACGGCGAGACCGGAGAGTCCATCGCCGCCCTGGACGCCGTCGGAGCCACCTGGGGCCGACGGGTGGCGGCGGTGGTCATACCCCTCACTCGACTGCCTGAGGGCTTCCTGGACCTCAGCACTGGTGTCGCGGGCGAGTATCTGCAGAAGATGGTGACCTACCAAATCGCGATCGCGATCATCGGAGACATTTCGGTCGAGATCGCGCGCAGCGAATCGTTGGCAGCCTTTGTGCGCGAATCCAATCGCGGCCGCCACGTGTGGTTCGTCGAATCGATCGATGACGTACACGCTCGGATCGGCTGACGTGAGCCAGGTTTGACGCAAAACCGCTGGTAACGGATTTGTCTTAGGGTGCTGATAGAAATATTCCATGGGTTCGGGGGTGACAGATCTGATCAACCGTATCGAGGGCATGGCACTTGATGCGGAGGAGATCGTTGCTGTCCGTGAAGTGTTGTCGCGCAGGCTTGTTGATGTTTCGTTGGCGACGTTGTCGGACAAAGAGACACTGGAACTCGCTCAAGCAGTGGAGACTCAAAGCCGTCGTGATGAAGCCGTGAAGGTCCGGATCGCGGTGGAGTTGCGGGAGCGGTCGGTCGCGGCGAAGCAGGGTCTCAAGCACAACAAGTTCTTGCGTCACCAGCTACGCATCTCGGCGACCCAGGCCAGTGCCCGGTCGAAACGCGCTGAACGCGTGGGCCAATGGCACACCCCGTCAGGTGAGGTGACCGAACCCGTCTATCCGCACACCGCTCAGGCGTTGCGGGACGGTGCGATCGGGATCGCCCATTACAACGTCATCGATGATGTGTTGCGGGCGTTGCCGGGCACGATTCGTAGTGATCTGGCCTTGTGGTCCGAGGGTGAGCGGTTGATGGCCGAGGCCGCCCGCACGATGGATCCGGATGAGTTGAAGAGGGTGGGCCTGCATCTGCATGCCTACCTGAACCCGGATGGCGAGTTCGATGATGTCGACCGGGCGCAAAAACGCGACCTGAAAGTATCCAAACAGGGTGCTGACCACATGGCCGGGATCACCGGCACTCTCGACCCCGCCACCAAAGCGTTGTGGGACATCGTCGCCGCGAAATGGGCCGCACAAGGGATGAACAACCCGAACGATCCGGACTCACCCACCGGAAGTGCCGACAAGGCTGATGCTGAGACGCTTCAGGCCGCAGCCAAACGTGATACCCGTACTCCCGGGCAGCGCAATCATGACGCGTTCAAACGGTTGATGGAAATGGTGGTCGGGCAAGGCATCCTCGGTCATCACCGTGGTCTACCCGCTCAGGTGATCGTCACAATGACCCTGGAACAACTCGAGGCCGAAGCCGGCTTGGCGACCACCGCCTCCGGCGGGGTGCTGCCGGTCCGCGATGCCCTGCGTCTGGCGGGTGTGAGCCGTAAGTTCCTGGCGCTGCTCGACGACAAACACCGACCCCTGTTCCTGGGCCGTGAAAAACGTTTGGCGACCGCGTATCAACGCCTGGCGTTGATCGCCGCCGAACGGGGATGTTCACGCCCTGGCTGTGATGCGCCGGCGACGGAAACCGCGGTGCATCACATGGTCGAGTACTCCAAAGGTGGACGCACCGACATCACCGTCCTGACCTTGGTCTGCGGTCCCGATCACGGCTACATCCATGATGGGGACACCGGCTGGATCACCGAGATCATCAGGGATGGCACCGGTCCGCCGGGTTGGCAGGGCCGGGTCGGGTGGCGCCAACGGGGAACCCTGGATCCGCCGCGGCCCAACAACACTCATTTCCCGGATAAGTACTTCACGAATCCGGAGATGTGGAACCCGGACAGCGACGCCGACGCCGAATGGTTCAAACAACGCGCCCGCGCGGCATTCGAGAAGAAAGCCGCCGAGGCACCGGTGTACAAGGTCGACTTCGGATGGCGCCGTGCCAAGTATCACGCTGCCTGAACGAACCTGCCCCGACCAACTGTTGTTGATCGGGGCAGGGTGCACGCTGATTGTTGCTGCTACTTCTTACGCTCGCGCTTCTCGCGCACTCGGACGTTCACCCGAACCGGCGAACCGTCGAAGTTGAAGGCCTCGCGCAGTTTTCGCTCCAAGAACCGGCGGTAACCGGCCTCCAGGAAGCCCGTAGTGAAGAAGACAAACGTCGGCGGCCGAGTAGCTGCCTGGGTCGCAAACATCACCCGCGGCAGGCGGCCACCACGCATCGGCGGCGGAGTCTCGGCGATGACTTCCTTGAGCCAGGTGTTGAGCTGACCCGTCGACACTCGCTTGTCCCACGATGCCAACGACGTATCCAGTGCGGGCACAAGCTTTGCCACTGCCCGACCGGTATGCGCCGAAATGTTGACCGTGCGCGCCCAGGGCACCCGCGACAGGTCGCGGTCGACTTCCTTGGCCAACTGCAGCCGGCGATCCTCATCGACGAGGTCCCACTTGTTGAACGCAATCACCAATGCGCGGCCGGCCTCGATGATCATCGTCAGAACACGCTGGTCCTGCTCGGTGATCGGCTCCGACGCATCGATCAGCAGCACCGCGACCTCGGCGGCCTCGATGGCCGACCGGGTACGCAACGACGCGTAGAACTCATGGCCGCTCGACTGCGACACCTTCTTGCGCAAACCTGCGGTGTCGACGAAGTTCCACACCCGTCCACCGAGTTCGACGAGTTCGTCGACAGGGTCGACGGTCGTGCCGGCGACGTTGTCGACCACAGCACGGTCTTCACCGGTGAGCTTGTTCATCAGCGAGCTCTTGCCCACATTGGGCTTGCCCACCAACGCAACTCGACGCGGGCCACCCGTCAGAGTGGATTCACGCGGTGTTTCGGGTAGTGCTTCGAGGATTCGGTCGAGCAGATCACCGGTACCGCGACCGTGGGCGGCGGACACCGTGTACGGCTCCCCCAGACCCAGCGACCACAGCGACGCAGCTTCCGATTCCAGCCGCTCGTCGTCAACCTTGTTGGCGGCCAACAAGACCGGAGTCTTCGAGCGACGCAAGACCTTGGCGACGGCTTCATCGGTGGCCGTGGCGCCCACGGTCGTGTCGACAACCAACACGATTGCGTCGGCGGTCTTCATCGCAATCTCGGCCTGGCGGGCCACGGACTGCTGCAGGCCCTTGGCGTCGGGTTCCCAACCACCGGTGTCCTGCACCATGAATCGACGTCCGGCCCACGATGCCTCGTATGAGACGCGGTCACGGGTCACACCGGGGATGTCCTCGACCACCGCTTCGCGGCGTCCCAGGATTCGGTTCACCAGCGACGACTTGCCCACGTTCGGGCGTCCGACGATCGCAACGGTGGGCACCGCCAACGGTGCACCATCGACCCCGAGGTCGGCGAGCTCCACGAGCTCGAAGTCGGATTCGTCCGACCACATTCCGTCGGACGAAATTGCCGCCCCATCAAAGTTGTCACTCATGCCTCTACCCCAATCCGGTTGCGCGCCAACTCGACCAGCTTGGCGATCACCTCTTCGATGCCCAGGTCTGTGGTGTCGACCTGTACTGCATCATCGGCCGGTCGCAAGGGCGACGTCGACCGTGTCGAATCCAGATGGTCCCGGCGGATCACGTCCGCGAGCACCGTCTGGTAATCACTGTCCATACCTGCGGCGATGTTCTGTTCATGTCGCCGCTGCGCGCGAGCCTCCGGCGTCGCGGTCAGGTACACCTTGAGCTCGGCATCGGGGAACACAACGGTTCCGATGTCGCGGCCCTCGAGCACGCTGAGCCCGGTCTGCGCCTGATCACGCTGGGCCTGCACCAGACGAGCACGCACGGCGGGCACAGCCGACACGGCCGATACCGCGCGAGTGACCTCGTCGCGTCGAATCTCGTCAGAGACATCGTCGTCGTCCATCAGCACGACCTGCTTCTCAGCATCGTTGGTGACCGAGATACGCACGCCTTCAGTGGCTTTGTCGATCGCTTCCGGATCGTCCAATGCCACACCGGCCCGCAGTGCACGCAGGGTCGCAACCCGATACATGGCTCCGGTGTCGATGTAGTTGGCACCCAACGCGGCGGCCACGCGGCGCGACACACTCGATTTACCGGTTCCCGCCGGACCATCGATGGCGATCACACCAAGCGTGGTCACATTCCCACCGCCTTGTAGAGCGCGCCGACCTCATCGTTGCCCATGACCCGCAAGGTTCCGGGACGCTGTTCACCGACGTTGACAGCGCCAATGTCGGTGCGTACCAGGCGGATAACCGGGTAGCCTGCCTCGGCGAGAAGACGACGGACGATGCGCTTGCGGCCTTCGTGCAGCGTCAGACGCAGCAACGAGATGCCCTGGTTGACGTCCAGCAATGCGAACTTGTCAACTTTTGCCGGACCGTCATCGAGTTCGATGCCATCGCGCAGGGTGCGACCCAGGTTGCGATGGACCTCGCCACGCACGGTCACCATGTAGGTCTTGGGAACCTCGAACGACGGGTGCATCAGGCGATGCGCCAGCTCACCGTCGTTGGTCAGCAGAATCAAGCCTTCGGTGTCGGCGTCGAGACGTCCGACGTGGAAGAGCCGCTGCCCGGACATGACCCGCTCGGCGACCAGGTCACCGATGCACGGACGACCGAACTCGTCGGACATCGTCGACTGCCAGCCCTTCGGCTTGTTCAACGCGAGGTACTGGTGCTCCTCGTTGATGACCACGCGGAGGCCGTCAACCCGGACGACAGCGGTCTCCGGGTTGATGCGCAGACCCTGCTCGAGAACGATCTCACCGTCGACCTCAACACGGCCGGCAGCGATCAGTTCCTCGGCGCCACGTCGCGAAGCCACGCCGGCCTGTGCCAGCACCTTCTGCAGGCGCAATCCGCCCTCGACATACGTTGCCCCGTCATTGGCGGCGTCAAACGGATTCTGGTCGCGTGCCGGCTTGGCGTTGTTCAGGCGAACCTGACCGCTCTTGACATCGGGTGCCGAACGCGGCCCGCGCTCGGGATTGAAGCCCTTGCGGTGAGTCTTCTTGAAACGCGCCTCAGCTGCACCCTTGGTGGCCTTTCCACCAGTGGGCTTTCCTGCCGGTTTCGTCGAACGGTCACCCGTCGGCCGATCGGCATGATCGCCGGTGGGCCGGGTGCCACGATCGTGGGACGGATTGCCATGGCGGTTACCCGACGAATGTTCACGGCGGTCACCCGACGAGTATTCGCGACGATCTCCCGAGGGCCTGCCACCACGTTCTCCGCTGGGGCGTCCACCACGATCACCGGTGGGGCGTCCACCACGATCACCGGTCGGTCTGCCGCCACGATCACCGGTGGGGCGTCCACCACGATCACCGGTCGGTCTGCCGCCACGTTCGCCGCTTGGGCGTCCACCACGTTCACCGGTCGGCCTGCCACCGCGCTCGTCGCTGGGGCGTCCACCACGATCACTGGTCGGCCTGCCACCACGATCACTCGCGGGACGTCCACCACGATCGCTGGTCGGCCTGCCGCCACGATCACTGGTCGGCCTGCCGCCGCGCTCGCCGGTCGGCCGGCCTCCGCGCTCTGAATGGGGCTTGGCGTCGCGGTTGTCGAACGAATATCCGTCCTCACGCGGTGTGCGCCTATTGCCTTTGTTTTTGTCTCTGTCCGGTCTGCCGTCTCGGCTAGCGGGTGCCATTCTCTATCCCTAATTCCCATTGAATCGATCGGTCCGCAGCACGCGGATCAGTCGTCATCAACGGTGATGTTGTTGGTTTTGTTCCTCAAGTCTGACGGGTTACCTGCCAGTTTGGCGAATCGCGGGTCGCGGTGTAGCTCATCTCCGAGGGCATCGATGACGTCCACGTCGGGGAGCAACGGCGCGAGATCCGGTAGCTCGCCCAAAGAAGCCAACCCCAGACGTTCCAAAAATAGTTCCGTCGTGCCGTACGTCACTGCACCCGAATCCGGGTCGGTTCCGACTTCGGCGATCAACCCACGAGCCAGCAAGGTGCGTACAACACCGTCCACGTTGACCCCACGCACTGCACTCACCCGCGACCTGCTGACCGGTTGCCGGTAGGCCACCACGGCCAGGGTTTCGAGCGCAGCTCTGGTCAGTTTGGTCCGGGCACCGTCGAGGAGAAGTCGCTCGACATACGGCGCGTACTCATTGCGCGTGTAGAGCCGCCAGCCGTCACCGGCATAGCGAAGGTCCATGCCGCTGTTGCGATCGGTCAGTTCATTCGACATCTGCCGCAACATCGCCTCGACCCGCGACACTTCTTCTTCCAGCACGGATGCCAGTTGGTCGGTGGCAGCCGGTGTATCGGTGACGAGCAGCATCGCTTCGAGCGCCGAACGAAGTTCGTCGTCCGCGAGGAGGTCTTCCACCGGGAGGTCGGCGTCCGACGCGTCACTGTCGGCGTCGTCCTTGAACAGCGCATCGGCCCGCACGTCGGTCACCTCGTCGGTGTCCCTCCCAGGAACCTCGTGCGCCTCTCCGGTCGGCGTTTCTCCAGTCGGCGTCTCGTCAGCCGGCGTGTCATCAGCCGGCGTGTCATCAGCCATAGTCCTCGCCCTTCTCGACAATCACCTGAGCGTCTTCGAGCTCGCCCGTCCAGCTCACCAACAACGATCCGAGGGCCTCGGGCTGCTCGAAGGCGACAGCCCGTTCGCGGTACAACTCCAACAGTGCCAAGAACCGCGCGACCACCTCGAGGCCGTTCTCGCATTCGACAACCAGGTCGGTGAAGCTGACCCAGGCGCCGGCGCCGGCGTTCCGCAGGATCTCCCCCACCCGCACCGCGTGCTGGGGTACCGACACCTTCTCGATGTGCAAGTGCCCGAGCCCCACCTTGGGGACCGGTTTGGGGGTCATCGCCGACACCGCCACCTCGGCGAACACCGCCGGACTCACGCCGATGGTCACCTCGGGAAGCAACGACTCGAACCGCGGTTCCAGCGATACCCCGCGCGGATAGCGTTGCAGCGCTGCCGCTTCCAGCTCCGCGAATAACATCGCGACCTGCTTGTAGGCGCGGTACTGGAGGAGACGCGCAAACAGGAGGTCTCGGGCTTCGAGCAGCGCCAGATCCTCGTCGTTCTCGACTTCACCAGAGGGCAGCAGCCTGGCCGCTTTGAGGTCGAGCAATGTCGCGGCCACCACCAGGAACTCCGTGGTCTGATCGAGTTCCATCTCGGCACCGAGTGCTTTGGTGTACGCGATGAAGTCGTCGGTCACCTCATGCAACGCCACCTCGGTGACGTCGAGCCGATGCTGGCCGATGAGGTTGAGCAGCAGATCGAACGGGCCCTCGAAGTTGGTCAGCTTGACCTGAAACCGCGACTTCCCGACAACCTCGGGTTCCGGCGTCGGTGACTGCGGCTCGGTCATCTAGCGCGTGCGGTAAATGACTTCGCGAGCCAGCGCCCGATATGCCCTGGCGCCGCCTGATTTCGGTGCCCACGAGGTGATGGGTTCACCGGCGACACTGGTTTCCGGGAACCGCACGGTCCGGCTGATGACGGTGTCGTAGACCTTGTCTCCGAAGACCTCGACGACGCGCTGCATCACCTCTCGGGAATGCAGGGTGCGGGCGTCGAACATCGTGACCAGGATTCCACCGAGCGTCAGCCGGGGGTTGAGTCGGTCGCGGACCTTGTCGATGGTGTCGTTGAGCAACGCCAGACCGCGCAGGCTGAAGTACTCGCACTCCATCGGAATCACAACGGTGTCGGCGCAGGCAAGCGCGTTGACGGTGAGCAACCCCA
This sequence comes from Williamsia faeni, assembly GCA_003202005.1. GTDB lineage: Bacteria > Actinomycetota > Actinomycetes > Mycobacteriales > Mycobacteriaceae > Williamsia > Williamsia faeni. Next base: position 826,970 of record QJJF01000002.1, read on the forward strand.
GCGACGGCTGGCAATCGATGAGGACGTAGTCGTAGCGGTCGAGCAGCGGATGCAGCGCACGTCCGAGTGTGTGCTCGCGGCCCACCTCGTTGACCAGCTGGATCTCGGCTGCCGACAGGTCGATGTTGGACGGCAACAGGTCCATGCCGTCGACCCGCGTCCGCATCAGGACGTCGTCCGCAGAGACCTGAGGCGGGACCAGCATGTTGTGGACGGTCAGATCGAGTTCGTGGTGGGGCACTCCGAGACCCGCGGACAACGCACCTTGGGGGTCGAGATCGACAAGCAGTACCCGACGACCGCATTCGGCCAGGGCCGCACCCAGGTTGATGGTCGATGTGGTTTTACCGACGCCACCCTTTTGATTGCAGACAGCGACCACCGTGGCGGGACCGTGCCGATCGAGCGGCAACGGTTCGGGGACCGGACGCAGCTCACGACCGGTCGGCCCGAGCTCTCCGGGTGCGCTGGGCTTTTCGCGGTCAAATTCCTCGGTGCCGCGGTGCGGCGTCGAGAGCATCAACTGATTCGCATCACGCCCGCGCCCGTATTCAGGTGGCTGCGGCGTTGTCACACCACGAGCCTAGTGGGTCAGTGCCCTGGCAACGCGGAGGCTCACCGCGAAGCGGGTCCGCACCTGCTCTTTTCGGGTCTCACCGGGCTCGGGGATGTGCGAGTGCGTACACCTCACGCATGGTTCCGACCGTCACGAGTGTGTACACCTGCGTGGTCGTGACCGACGCATGGCCGAGTAATTCCTGCACCACACGGACATCCGCACCGCCGTCGAGCAGATGGGTCGCAAAGCTGTGCCGCAGGGTGTGCGGCGAGACCGCCTTGTCCAGTCCGGCCCGCTCGGATGCGTCGACCAGTACCTGCCAGGCGCTCTGGCGGCTCAGCCGGCCGCCTCGGGTGTTGAGGAACAGTGCCGGGTTGAACTTGGAGACCAGCGCGGGCCGGCCACGCACGAGGTAGGCGTCGAGTGCGGCGATCGCCGGTCGCCCCACCGGGACGATCCGCTCTTTTCCGCCCTTGCCGCGCAGCACAACAGACCGGGACTCGGTGTCGATGTCGTCGACGTCGAGTGTGACGGCTTCCGAGATGCGGGCCCCGCAGCTGTACAGCAGTTCGAGCAGTGCCCGGTTCCGCAACGACCTCGAGTCGTCGGCGGCGTCCTCTCCCCCGCTGGCGGTGAGAATCGCGAGAACCTCGTCGACCGGCAGGCTCTTCGGAAGTCTCCGGGGAGCCTTGGGCGGAGCCACAGCGTGTGCGACGTCGGCCTGCACGAACCCTTCGACTGCGGCAAATTTGTGAAAACCTCTCGTGGCCACCAGGGTTCGCGCGATCGAACTGTCGGCCAGCGGCGGTTTGCCGTTGTCTGCGTCACCGCGGCGCAGTGCGACCAGGAACTCGCGAATGTCTGCTTCGGTGACGTCGGCGAGCGTATCGATCCCCCGCGCGGCCAGGTAGTCCTGATAGCGGCGCAGGTCGCGGGCATAGGACTGCAAAGTGTTTCGCGCCGAACCTCGTTCGACCTCCAGGTGATCCAGGTAGATCTGCACCTGGTCTGCGAGCGTCATGAGGTTCGGCGCGTGGTCATGATCGGGCGGCTCGACGTTCGGCGAACGCCACGGGCCGGTCGGTCCACGGAGCATCGACATCGCGCAACGGAACCGCTTGCGCGCGAGAGGCACCCAGTGCCAAGATGCCGGCCACCGCCGTCGCATTGACGATCTCACCGGCGAGGACCTTCTGGATCGCATCGCCGAGAGCAACCCAGTGCAATGACATGTCGGCTTCCTCGTGTTCCGGATCCGGTTGTGGCACTTCGGTTATCCCGGTGGCGAAATAAATCCGCAGCGCCTCGTCGGTGAATCCGGGTGAGACGTCGACGTCGACCAGCACCTGCCACCGCTCGGCGGCAAGACCGGTTTCCTCGAGCAGTTCACGGCGGGCCGCGTCGACCGGGCTCTCCTGCGGTCCCCCGTCGAGAAGCCCCGCCGGTAGTTCGAGCAGGCGCCGTCCGATCGGATGGCGGTACTGCAGCACCAGCGCGATCTCGTCCCGATCGTTGACGGCCACGACCGCAACGGCGCCGTGGTGTTCGACCACTTCGCGTTTGGCGGAACCCCCTCCGGGCATCGCGACCTCGTCGACGCGGAGCGCCAGAATCGCCCCGTCGTACCGAACGTCGGTTCCGAGGGTCCGGAACTCATGACGCTCGCTCAAATGCCGGCCTCTTTCGCGCCCGCCTCTGCAGCGGTCACGTCGAGCGCCTGATCGAGATCGGAATCGAGATCAGGATCGGGATCGTCGTCACCGTGGACGTTCACCGGCAACCGCTCGGCCATCTTGTACCGCAGCGACGCCCGCACGAATGCACTGAACAACGGGTGCGGACGCGTCGGCCGGCTTTTCAGCTCAGGGTGGGCCTGGGTTCCGACCAGGAACGGGTGCACCTCACGCGGGTACTCGACGAACTCGACCAGGTGACCGTCCGGCGAGGTACCCGAGAACACGAGCCCACTTTCGGCGATCTTGTCGCGGTAGCTGTTGTTGACCTCGAAGCGATGGCGGTGGCGTTCGGAAACATCAACGGAGCCATAGGCATTCGCCACGACAGAGCCGCGCTCCAGCTTCGCCGGGTAGGCGCCCAATCGCATCGTCCCGCCGAGATCGGCGTCACCGGCGACGGCATCTTCCTGATCGGCCATTGTCGAGATCACCGGGTAAGGCGTGTCGGGATCGAATTCGGTGGAGCTCGCGTCGGCGAGTCCGGCGACGCGTGCGGCCTCGATGACGATGCATTGCAGGCCCAGGCACAGTCCCAGGAGCGGGACGTTGTGCGTGCGGGCATACCGGATCGCGCCGACCTTGCCCTCGATGCCGCGGATGCCGAATCCACCGGGGATCAGGATGCCGTCTGCCTGGGCGAGCACGGCCTGGGCACCGGTGTCCTCGGCGCAGTCATCCGACTGCACCCACACCAGGTTCACGCGGGCCCGATGGGCAAAACCGCCGGCGCGAATGGCCTCGGTGACCGACAGGTACGCATCGGGCAACTCGACATATTTTCCGACCAGCGCGATCGTGACCTCTTCGCGAGGCTCGTGGACGCGCTTGAGCAGCTCGCCCCACACAGTCCAGTCGACGTCGCGGAATGGCAGACCGAGCTTTCGGACGACGTAGGCATCGAGCTGTTCGGAGTGCAGCACCTTGGGGATGTCGTAGATCGACGGAGCGTCCGGCGTCGAGATGACACCTTCGACGTCGACGTCACACATGAGTGCGATCTTGTTCTTCAGGCCCTCCGGCACGTCGCGATCACAGCGCAGGATCAGCGCGTCAGGCTGGATACCGATGCTGCGCAGCGCGGCCACCGAGTGCTGGGTGGGCTTGGTTTTGAGCTCGCCCGACGGCGCGAGGTACGGAACCAGCGACACGTGCAGGAAGAAGACGTTGTCGCGACCCACGTCGTGACGGATCTGGCGCGCGGCCTCGATGAACGGCTGCGATTCGATGTCGCCGACCGTGCCACCGATTTCGGTGATGACCACGTCGGGGATCTCGCCGTCGTTGTCCGCCTGGCTCATCGCCAGGATGCGGCTCTTGATCTCATCGGTGATGTGAGGGATGACCTGCACCGTGTCGCCGAGATACTCGCCGCGGCGTTCTTTGGCGATGACGGTGGAATACACCTGTCCGGTGGTCACATTCGCGAATCCGGACAGATCACGATCGAGGAAGCGCTCGTAGTGGCCGACATCGAGATCGGTCTCGGCGCCGTCTTCGGTGACGAACACCTCGCCATGCTGGAACGGGTTCATCGTTCCGGGATCAACGTTGAGGTACGGATCCAGCTTCTGCATAGTGACCCGCAGACCGCGCGCGGTGAGCAACTGGCCGAGGCTCGAAGCCGTCAGACCTTTGCCGAGTGACGATGCGACGCCCCCGGTCACGAAGATGTGCTTTGTGCCTGACCGCACATGACGTAGTGGACGCAACGCTTCTCCCGTTTCGGCGTGCGACGGAGCCGAACTCATCGTTCGGCCCGCCGGTTGTAAGACGAAGCCGAACACAAAGCTCGACTTGTCAGTACTGCGGCAAGAAATCCTTGCCTACCTACGGGACTCCACGGTAACACCAATGGACAGATTTCCTACTGTTGACACGACTCGGCGATTCCTCAGAACCAGACGTCACAGACACGAACGCCACGTGCCGCACGCCGATGTGGCGCAGATGACACGTGGCATCGCAGTCAGGCTTTCAGAGCGGTCGGGCGAGTTCGATCAACTCTCCGGCGCAATTGCTGTCGCTCCGGGCCCGGTGCCGTAGGCACCGTTCTTGTTGCCCAGCTCGTCGATCAGCGCCAGTACGGCGGTGATGTTGCCGGTGGTCTGATTGACGTTGTCGACGGTGGAGACCTTTGCGTTCAGACTCGGATCGGCGCGGACCACCGCGATCGGTGACGAGCCGTCCGCAGATCCGGTCCGGCCGACCAGGACGGTGCCGGCACCGCGTGCGGAGAAAGCCGACGCAAAGCGGGCGATCACCGGTCCGCGGGCACCGGAGTCGTCGGCAAACTTGTTGCCCGTCACGATGATCGAGAGCTGAGCCGGAGCCACCGCACCGTCGGCGTAGTCGATGAACCCACCCTGCTTGAGTGCGGCCAGGCCGGCCTCGGTGGCAGCGGCGTCCACCTGCGGTTCCGCATCCTCCGGCGACAAGTTGAGCAGCAGCCCCAACAGATCACCGGCCCGACCGCCGGAGTCGGTCAATTCGGTCTTCAAGGTACTGCCGGGCGGAATCGACTGGTCGACGATCGAACGCATCTTCTCCGCATTCTGATCGCTCACGAAGCTGTCTGTGAGTGCCAGCTGTCCGCTGACGATGGCTCCCGATTTGTTCAGGTTGTCCTTGACGGTCGCGACATCACCCTCGTCGGCGCCCGGAGCGGTGATGATCAGCACCGGACGGTCGGTCAGGGAGTCGGCCAACAGGCGACCCGCGATCGCGGTGTCGAAGTTGTTGGCGGAGTTGACATTGTTGGTCAGCTGCTGATTCTCGTCGCGCAGTTCCTGCTCATGATTGTCCTCGGCGCCACTGGCCGATCCGAACGTGTCAGCAACAAATCCGGATCCCAGCACCACACCGACAGCGAGGGCGAGGAACACCGCGACCAGCGAAATAGCGTGCTGGCGAAGCGAAATCACAAAAATCTCATTCCAGGAGTATTAGATCGGACCAGCCGAAGAACCCTCAGAGGCAACAACGCCCAGAGGTCACCGGCGGCGATCATTCATTCCACACGCGCGCAGCCCAGTCGGTGAGGCGGTTCCATTGGTCGACGATCCAGTCGGCCACTTCGTTGCCGCTGCTCGACATCATCACCGCGACGACGACGGCCACCAGTGCGGCCAGGATCAGCAGTGCGATGGCAACGCCGGAAACCCGCGAACGATACAGGGTCGCAACGGCTTTGGCGTCGACGAGTTTGGCACCGACCTTGAGCCGGGTGAGGAAGGTCGAGGGGTTCGATTCACGCAGGCTGCGGTCGAAGAACTCGTCGATCGAGGCGGGGTGGCCCACCGTGACGATGAGTGCGGCGCCGTGATGGTCGACGAGCAACAGCGCGAGGTCAGCGGCCGATCCGGCGGCCGGGAACGTCATCGCGCCGATTCCGAGGTCCTGGATCCGCTCGAGTCCCGGGGCATGGCCATCGGGGTCGGCAGGCAGGACTACCTGGGCGCCGGACTTGAGTGTGGCGGACTTCATTCCTTCGGGATCACCGACGATGAGGTCTGGTCGGTAGCCCATCGCCATCAGGGTGTCGGCGCCACCATCAACACCGACCATGATCGGCTGGTATTCCTTGATGAACGGCTTGAGGCGCTTGAGATCCAGGGCGTGATCGGGTCCGTCGGCGACGACCACCACGTGGCGGCCCTCGATGCGCACGTCGACATCCGGGACACCGACACCGTCGATCAGCAGCGGCGACTCGCTCCGGATGAATTCGATGGTGTTGCCCGAGAAGGCTTCGAGGTGATCGACCAGACCGGCCTTGGCATCGATCATCAGGTCGGCGATCTCACGCTCACCGAGTTCGGTGCCCTTGGCGAGCCGGCGTTCACCCGAGTACAGGCCACCTTCGTCGACGCGGATCTTGGCGCCGTCCTTGATCCGCTGGAAGACCTCGACTCCGACGTCGTCGATCAGGGTGATGCCCGAAGCTGCCAGCAGCTCCGGTCCGAGGTTGGGGAAACGACCGGAGATGGACGTCGAAGCGTTCACGACGGCCAGCACATCAGCGGCGACGAGTGCGTCGGCCGTGATGCGGTCCAGGTCGACCTCGTCGAGGATCACGATGTCCCCGGGGCCGACTCTGGACAGCAGTCGTTTGGTGTTCTTGTCGATCCTGGCGATACCGCTGATCCCAGGCAGAGTTTCGGTTGTGCGTGATAGCAGGGCAGGCATCCTCATGCGGAAAACACTGAACCACAACTCGATACTTTTGTCGGAGGCGCGCCGTAACACACGCCTCTTTTGTCACACGAGTAACACGTGTATCGCGCTCAGAATGCCGCTTTCTCTTGCTCCGCAGTCCCCAGGAGCTCCTCGGCATGAGCCCGTCCGGTATCCGAATCACCAAGTCCGGCAAGCATTCTGGCCAGTTCAGCCACGCGCTCCTCACGGTCGAGAACTGCCACAGAACTCGTCACCGACGCACCCCTGGCCGATTTTGAACCCGCCGAGGTCTGTTTTCCGATCAGAAGGTGATTGTCGGCAAATGCCGCAACTTGCGGCAGGTGCGTGACCACGATGACCTGATGCGCCTGCGCCAAGCGGGCCAGCCTCCGACCGATCTCGACCGCAGCGCGACCGCCGACACCGGCATCGACCTCGTCGAACACCATCGTCGATCCGCCACCGGGACCGGCCAGGACCACCTCCAGCGCCAGCATCACGCGGGAGAGCTCACCGCCCGACGCCGATTTGGCGATCGGCCGGACGGGCGCGCCCGCGTGGGCCACCAGTCCGAACTCCACCTTGTCCGTACCGTCGGGGCCGGCATGGACCTGACGGCCCGCGATCTCGAGCGACCGGCGATCGTTGTCGGTTGCCGGGTCTGGAGTGACGATGACCTCCAGTTGCGCATCCCCCATCGCCAGACCGGTCAGTTCGGAACTGACTTTCGTCGCCAGCGACTTTGCCGCCTTCACGCGCACCTTGGTGAGCTTGCCTGCGACCACACCCACGTCGTCGCGGGCAGCGGCGACCCGGGCCGAGAGGTCTTCGAGCGATTCCGACGAATCGCCGATCTCGGCGAGCCGTGACCGGGCGGCATCGGCCCAGGCGATCACACCATCGATGTCCGGGGCGTATTTGCGGACCAGTGACTTGAGTTCGGACTGGCGCTGCAGCAACTGCTCGAGCTCGGCCGCGTCTGCGGGCAGACCGGACAGGAAACCGCTGAGCTCCTCACCGATGTCGCCCACGACGTTCAGCGCTTCCTCGATCCGCGGCAGCAGACCACGCAGCGTCTCGTCATTGATTGTGCTCACACTCGTCCGTGCAACGCCCAGTCCGTCGAGGACCGAGCCGCCGAGCTGTCCCTCGTGGTTCGGGTCGGCGCCGGTGACCGCCACCAGCGCGGCCGCCGCGGCAGCGCGGACAGTTTCCAGATCACCGAGCCGGCGGACCGTCATCGCGATCTCTTCGTCTTCGCGGGCCTGCGGCGCGACCTTGTCGATCTCGTCGAGGCCGAACCGGAGTCGGTCGGCCTCCTGCGCGATCTCGCGGGAGTTGGCCTGTCGTTCCCGGAGCTGATCGGCCAGTGTGACCCACCGGTCGCGTGCTTCGCGGTAAGCCTTGAGCGGTTTGGTCACGGCATCGGCGGCAAATCGGTCGAGTGCATCGCGCTGATGTTCCGCGCGCAGCAACCGCAACTGGTCGTTCTGTCCGTGGATCGCCAATTGGCCGCTGGTGAACTGCCCGAGCAGTCCAACCGGGACGGACCGGCCACCGAGGTGAGCCCGGGATCGGCCGTCGGCGTTGACCGTTCGGACCGCGATCACCGTGCCGTCGTCGTCCAATTCGGCACCCGATGAATCGAGCACTTCCGCGGCCTCGGTGCCGGTGATCCGGAAACGGCCTTCCACCACTGCCCGGCTCTGGCCAGTACGGACGCGGCCGGCATCGGCCCGGGCACCGGACAGCAGATGCAGGCTGGTGACCACCATCGTCTTACCCGCACCGGTCTCGCCGGTGAGCACGGTCAGGCCTTCATGAAACTCGGCGCCGGCCTTGTCGATGACGCCCAGACCGCTGATCGAGATTTCTTCGAGCACTAGGTTTGCCTTCCCCTCCACCCCGTGACCGGCAATTCGAACTTGCGCACAAGCCGGTCGGCGAATGGATCGGAGTCGATCCGGATCCAGTGCACCGGCTTGGCTCCACGGATGACCTCGATGCGGCCGCCGGCCGGTACGTCGATGTTGCGTCGCCCGTCGCAGGAAACAAGCGCATCCTGCCCACGAGCCATCACCTCGACCGCGACCAGCGAGCGGGGGCTCGTCACCATCGGTCGGGCGAACAGTGCGTGCGCGTTCGAGGGAACGAGCAGGATGGCCTCCAGGTCGGGCCACATGACCGGTCCCCCCGCGGAGAACGCGTAGGCGGTGGAACCCGTCGGTGTCGACACCAGGATGCCGTCCGCACCGAACGCCGAGACCGGACGTCCGTCGACCTCGGTGATCAGCTCCAGAACACCCTGCCGCGACAGGTTCTGAATGCTCACCTCGTTCAGGGCCCAGGTCTGCGCGATGACCTTTCCGTCGACCCGGATGCTGATGTCGAGCGTCATCCGGTCTTCGATCTCATAGTCGCGGTCGACGAGTTTCGCCATCACCTCGTCGATGCGATTCGCTTCCGCTTCGGCGAGAAACCCGATGTGCCCCAGGTTGATTCCGAGTACCGGCACCGACACCGGGTGTGCGAGTTCGGCGGCACGCAAGAATGTGCCGTCGCCACCGAGCACGATGACGACCTCACAACCGACGGCCGACTGGTCGTCGCCGGCTGTCACGGCAACGTCGGCACCGATCTCGCGCAGTTCGTTGGGATCGAGCGGATAAACCGCGCTCACATACCGTTGCTCGGGATGGCTGGACATGATGTCGTGATCGACGACCCGCAATCCGATACCGGCATCGGCGCAGCGTTTCGCGATGACCGCCATGGTCTCCTGCACGTTGTCGCGGCCGGTGTGGGCAACAACCAGGAACTCACGTTCGTTCGGCCCCGCCTCCACAACCTCTACAGCGGGGACACCCACCACATCACTCACTGGGGCCCTTTCTCGATCGCCTCGGCAATTGCCATACGCACATTGTCATCTACGACAGCGGGTTCGCTCTGTTTACGCAGCCAGAGGAAGTATTCAACATTGCCCGACGGACCCGGCAACGGGCTCGCCACGACACCGAGCGTCTGCAGGCCGTGGCCCGCCGCGGTCTCGGCCACATCGGTCACTGCTTCTGCACGCAGCGCGGCACTGCGCACCACTCCGCCCGATCCCACGCGGTCCTTGCCCACCTCGAACTGAGGTTTGACCATCGGAAGGAGGTCGGCACCGGGCTTGGCGCAATCGGCGAACGCGGCGAGGACGAGATTGAGAGAGATGAACGACAGGTCGGCCACCACCAGATCCACCTGACCACCGATCTGCTCGGCGGTCAGGCTGCGGACGTTGGTGCGATCATGCACGTGGACCCGGTCATCGTTCTGAATACGCCAGATCAGCTGGCCGTAGCCGACGTCGACGGCAACGACCTCTGCGGCCTCCCGGCGAAGCAGGACGTCGGTGAAACCGCCGGTGGAGGCACCCGCATCGAGGCACCGTTTTCCGGTGACGGAAACACCGTGTGGCTCGAACGCAGCCAGCGCACCGAGCAGTTTGTGGGCACCACGTGACGCCCAGCCCTCATCGTTGTTCGCCGCCACCACGATCGGCGCGCCGAGATCGACGTTGGTGGCCGGCTTGCCGGCTACGGTGCCGTTGACCTTGACCAGACCCGCTTCGATCAGCTCCCGGGCATGTTCCCGAGATCGGGCCTCCCCCCGCCGGACCAGCTCGGCATCGAGGCGAGCCCTACGCGCCATGGCGCACACGCCCGGAAACGACCCCGAAAACAACGTCAGACACGGTCGACCTTCTCCAGGGCGTCGGTGATCACCGTATGCGCCTGTTCGAGGAGATGCGCCTGCTTGGCCAGCTGGATCAGCGACTCACCACCGGTCACGACGTCGCCCGCGCGCTCGTCGCCGACGGTGTCGTTGCCTGTCACGGCCACGTTGTCGGCCTGTTCGAGCAACGCGGCAACCTCACGCCGGATCGAGTCGGGATCGACGGCAGCGGTGGGTGCGACCGCGCCCGGGACGGGGCCCGGGGTCGGTCGGGGTCCCGGAGTGGGGCCGGGTGTGGGTCTGGGGCCGGGAAGGGGTTGGTTCATCGCCTGCCAAGGTTAGTCGATCTCGGGGGCTATTCGATTGTTAGCGTCGAGTGATGACCTCGACCACGCGACCGCACCCGGATCCGACTGCACCCGACGCTCGAGTCCTGCGCCGCGACACCAGGCTGTGCATATCGTTGTCGGGACGGCCGAGCAATATCGGCACCAAATTCCACAACTACCTCTACAACGTGCTCGATCTCGACTACGTCTACAAGGCCTTCAGCACAACGGATCTGCCGTCCGCGATCGCCGGGATCCGGGGGCTCGACATCCGGGGAGCCGGAATCTCGATGCCGTTCAAGGAGGCGGTCATCGATCTGGTGGACGTGATGCACGATTCAGCGGCCGCGATCGACTCGGTGAACACGATCGTCAACGACGGCGGAACGCTCCACGCCTACAACACCGACTACCAGGCTGCGGCAAATCTGTTGCGCGACAGCGGAATCTCCACCGGCAGCTCAGTGGCTATCGCAGGCAGCGGAGGTATGGCCAAAGCAGTGGTCGCCGCGCTACGCGACGAGGGATTTGCGGACACCGTCGTGGTCGCCCGCAACAAATCGGCGGGGCGGGCACTGGCGGATCGATACGGCTTCACCTGGCAACCCGAGCTCGGAACCCAGACACCGGACCTGCTGGTCAACGCCACACCCATCGGGATGGCGGGCGGCCCCGACGCCGAGGGCATGCCTTTCTCCGCTGCGGCGGTCGGGGCAGCGCAGGCGGTGTTCGACGTGGTGGCGATGCCCTCACAGACACCGCTCATCACCGCCGCGACCGGTAAGCCGGTGATCACCGGTGCGCAGGTGATCGCACTCCAGGCCGCAGAGCAGTTCGTGCTCTACACCGGAGTGCGACCCACCGACGCGCAGATCGCCGCTGCCTCAGAGTTCTCCAGAAGCTGATGTTTTCCAAGAGCTGAAGCTCTCCAGAAACTGAAGTCACCCCGAGGCCAACCGGATCAGGCGAGCAGACCTGCACTCTTCAGCGCGTTCTGCGCCTTCTCTTCGGCGGCTTCGACAGTCCACGTCGCTGCGGTGCGTTCGTTCGACCAGCCGGCGTGCAGAACCGCGTAGAGCGCTGCTGCCGGGTCGGCGTCGTCGTCGGTGGCCACCACGGTCAAGGTGCTGTCGAGTGCACTGACGTGCCAACCCGCACGAGGTCCGACGATGATGTCGTCGGCGGTGGCATTGAGTCCACTCAGATCGGCGGAGACGAACGTCGGGCGCTGCGCCTCGGGCGCATTGAGTGCGTCGGCAACGTTGTTGACACCGGTCAGGACGAACAGGCTGTCGGCCTCGATCGCGTTGGCACCTTCGATGTCGGTGTCGAGACGATCACCGACGACCAGCGGAGTCTTGGCGCCACTGCGGTTCACGGCATCGATCATCAACGGCGCGGCAGGTTTACCGGCGACCAGCGGCTGTCGGCCGGTGGCCTGGGCAACTGCGGCGACCATCGAACCGTTGCCCACCTGCAGCCCACGCTCGGTCGGCACCGTGGCGTCGACATTGCAGGCCACCCAGAGAGCTCCGGCACGCAGGGCGAGAGCGGCCTCGGAGAGGATCGCCCAGCCGGTCTCGGTCGAATGTCCTTGCACCACAGCGGCCGGACGATCATCCGCGCTGCGGGTCACGCCGAGTCCCACCGAGCGGACCTCGTGGACCAGCGCCTCGGTGCCGACAACCAGCACTCGCGAACCCATCGGCAAACGCTCCGACAACAACCGCGCAGCAGTCTGCGCGCTGGTGACGATCTCGTCGGGATCTGCCGCAAATCCCAAGTCGCGCAGATGTTCTGCGACGGTCTCCGGCGAACGGCTCGCGTTGTTGGTGATGTAGTAGTTCTTCTGGTCACCCCGGTCGAGCGCGTCCTTTGCACCCGGGATCTCCAGCTTGCCGGCGTAGACCGTGCCGTCGAGATCAAGCAACAGGGCATCGTAGGCATCGCGCAAACGATCACCGGCCGCGGCCGGCGCCGCCGGAACGAGCGTGGGCCGGACCGGTTCGGCAACAGCAACCGGGGCGACTTCAGCAACGCGGGCCTCGGAGCGGACCGGTGCCTGCACCTCGGATGGCAGATCCGCGGCCCCGGGCTCCGCTTTGGTCTCGGCTTCGGGCTCGGTTTCGGGCTCGGTTTCGGGCTCGGTTTCGGGCTCGGTTTCGGGCTCCGACAGCTCCATCAAGCGCTCTTCGGCGTCGGTGATGTCGTCCTCGTCGGCCGAGGCCGCATTCATGAACCAGGTGATCGCTTCGTCGCGACGCCCGCCGGCCAGCAGGGCTGCGGCATAGGCGTAGAAGTAGCGGGCAGCTTCGGTGCCGACCCGCGACGGATCCAGATCACTGGTCTGGAGTGTGACGATGGCCTTCTCGAAGTCGCCGAGGTCCAGGCGTGCGCCGGATTCGACGATCCGCATCTCGGCGGCAACCTCACCGGTCAGCGCCCGACCGTCGTCGCTGCGTGCCACGTCGATCGCTCGCTCGGGACGGCCCAGGCCGCGTTCGCAGTCCGCGATCATCGGCAGCAGTGCGTTACCGGCCGACATCCGCTTTGCAGCGCGCAATTCGGAAAGTGCCTCGGCCCATTCCTGAGCGTTGTAGGCGGCCAGCCCGGCGGCTTCGCGCACCATGGCGATGCGTCCGGCACGGCGTCGTGCCGCACGGGCATGTTCCAGAGCCAAGGGTGGATCTTCGTCCAGCAGGCGGAACGTCATGATCAAGTGGCGCGAAACCGCGTCTGCGTTCACCCGGTCGAGGCTGAGCAGATCGCGACGAACCTCGGTGTCGAGGTCTTGCGGGAGAACATCTTCGGGAAGCGGGGGCTCGGGTGGGCGGTTGGCCGAGCCGGTGCCGCGGCGAGCGTTCGAGTCGTTCCGGAAGTTGCGGCCGCCGCGGTCTGATCCACCACGCTCGGATCCACCACGGCGATCGGAGGGCCGTCCGCTGTTGGAATTGCCTCGGCTGTTACCACTGCCGTTGCCGATAGGTCGGTCGTTCACGTCTGCCTCTTCGCCACGATCACATCACCTGCGAAGACGCAGAATCGATGGATTCACGCTATGTAGTTTCGTTGGAATGGCCGAATGGCCGCTGACCAGAATAGCCGCTGGAGTCGTCGAACGGCTAATTCCGGAGAAAAGGATCACCTCATCGGGCTGCCCGATACTCCAGCGACTCCTACTTCAGGCTGCGCAACACTTCAGCGGCAGCCCGTTGCCCGGACCGCACCGCCCCATCCATGTATCCGGTCCAGTAGTCGGACGTCTCGGTGCCCGCCCAGTGGATCGGACCGACGGGCGCGCGCAACGCCGTCCCGTATCGGGTGAGAGTGCCGGGACGGCTGACCGCCACCGGTCCGCCCTGTGACCAGGGCTCGAGGTCCCATTTGAAGATGCCGTAGTCCAGGTGGTCGCGTGCTTCGGGACCGAAGTAGTCGACAAAGTTCTGGGTGCACTCGGCGACGATCTGTTCCTCGGGAGCGTGGTCCAGGCGCCGCATTGCATCACCGGATATGAAGCCCATCAGGACGTGATTGCCCTCGGCATAGTTCTCGAAGCAGACGTCGATCGGTTCACCATTGCCGATCACCTGACCCGACAGACCCTTCGCCCGCCAGAACGGCGTGCTGTACACCGCGGCAAACTTGCTGATCGCGCCCATCCGGTAGCCGGCGTGCAGTCCCTGACGCTCCGTGGACAAGCCTTGCAGATACTCGATGTCGCCGCTGATGGCCGGCGACATTGCAACAATCACCTTGCGCGCCTTGACAATTCCGACATCGCTGCAAACGGTGGCGACGCCATCTGCCCACCCGATCGAACGGACTGCGGCGTTGTAGACGATCCGGTCCCCGAGTTCGGCGGCCATCGCAAGCGGAATCAGCGCTGCCCCACCGACAAACAACTGTTCTTGCGCGCCCCCGGAAGTGCTCAGCAAGCGGATCAGGCTGCCCGGATTGGCCTCATCACCGGCGGCTGCCACGTAGTTGAAGAAGTAGAGAGCCGACAATTCGTGCGCTTCCACTGACAAGGCGGCAGAACTCGCCAGACCGAGCAGCATGCGCGCGGTCGGCGACATCGTTCGGCTTTCCAGCCACTGCTCCCAGGTCACCGAATCCAGATAAGCGGCATCGGGATGTTTCCAGGGTTCACCCACCGGAAAGTTCAGAAATGCTTGCAGTTCTACCTGTGCCAGCGCAAGCGCCGCCTCCGGCGTGGCCGGATCGATCGGGAGGCCGAGCGCGCTGGGCATAGTGGAACGCTGTCCGCTGTTCCAGTAGACGCTGTCACCCTCGTTGTATGTCGGGAGTGTGGCGATGCCGTATTCGCGGGCGAGCGTGGCGATGTGGTTTTGGGTCGGTCCGATGAATTCGGCTCCGGCGTCCAGGGTCACACCCAACTTCGGAGTGGAGATGTTGTGCACCCGCCCGCCGGCACGCTCACGGGCCTCGAGAACGAGGACCGATCTACCGGATTCGGCGATCTGCTTTGCGGCAGCGAGCCCCGACAACCCGCCTCCGACGACCACCGCGTCATAGGTCTCTGTCCCAGGGGCGCCCCCCGGTGCACCATTCGTCGACGCCGAGGACGTCGCAGTGCCCAAGAGAGTGCCGCCGACAGAGAGTCCAATGGCCCCCAGCGCGGCACCGCCCAGGAGTCGCCGACGCGTCATCGGCACTCCGGTCAGTGGGCGGTGACCAGCGCTGGAGGGTTCGTGGTTGGACATGGCCGGAATATTAACCCGGCCGGCGAATTAATGTGGGTCAAACGACCCAGTGGACTGACCGCACCATCCTCGAGGCAGTCCTCGAGGATGGTGCGGTTAGTGGAGTCAAGTCAGCAGTTGTCGACTCAGTAGCAGTCGACTCAGTAATAGTGAGCTCGCCCGCCCACCTTGCGTCCGGTGCTACCGAGGATCCAGAGCACCGCACCGACTACCAGCAGGACCGCGCCGACGATCCACAGAATTTGGATGCCCAAGAGCAGTCCAAGGATGAGCAGTATTGCGCCGATGATGATCACATGAACTCCAGACTGACATGCGGTGGGACTGGATGGACGAGAGCTCGTCCGTCTCCACTCGCGGGGTCCTTGACTGTTTCAGCACGGGCGTGCCGTAAACCCCGTTTTGTCCGATTACCCAGACTGCAACGGCTTAAACACATTCCGAACACATTCCGTTGCCGCGCACACCTGACCAGGTGTGTGGGTACCGGGAAGTGGGTACTCGCAGGGGGCAACTGAAGGCATGTGCCGACTGTGGTTTGTGATCACAAATCGGGCGTTGACGGAGGGACGGAGACATGGCTACCAAGAGTTCGCAGCCTCAGCTCAAAGACGAGAAGTTCTATGAAGATCTGCGTGAGCAAGGGGCATCCAAAGAGAAGGCTGCACGTATCTCGAATGCCGCAGCGAAGCGGGGACGCAGCAGCGTGGGACGAAAAGGCGGCAAGTCCGGTTCATACGACGAGTGGACCGTCGACGAACTCAAGAGCCGGGCGAAAGAACTCGGGCTACGCGGGTATTCGAAACTGAATAAGGGTGACCTCATCGATGAGCTCCGCAATCATTAGCATCGGCCCTGATCAACACTGCTTAATGTTCACTATCCAGAGAACGTGCCTGTGCCCATACAGATGCCACGATTGGGTCTGAGGTGTGACAAACTAGAAGAACCGGTCGAGACAGCAGCCGCGAGATCCGATCCGGAACCATTTTCACCGCGATCGTTCTCTATTTGTCGTGGTCGAAAGGACTCGCAGCTGTGCAGCACCCAGAGAACTCAAAATTCGTTGACACCAGTGGAACCCGTGCTGGAAGTGCTGCGGTGTCGGTGGTCACGGCTCATCACGGGGAGCTGGCCATTCTCACTGTTGCGGGCAGCCTGGACGTCTTGACCGCACCTGCGTTGTCCGAGGTTGTCGGTGAGGTGCTCTCCAAACAGCCCCCCGGCCTCATCATCGATCTGACTTCTGCGGACTTCTTGTCGTCCGCCGGCATGACTGTGCTGATCGCCGCGCAGGAAGCAATCGCTCCGTCCGGATGGTTCGGCGTTGTGGCCGACGGCCCGTCGACTGCTCGGCCGATGCGACTGGTCGGCCTGGACCAGGCGATGACCATCTACACGACTCTGGAAGCAGCTATCGACGCCATGACAGATACCCCCGAAAACCGTGGCAACCGAATCTCCTAGGATGCTCTGCGGTCTATGGTAGGAAGTCTTATCTGTCACTCGAAAGGGGGCGCGTAGATGCAAACGTCACAACTGGAGCTGTCTCGACGAATGGCCGATGTGGCCAGGAGTTTGCGTGCTGAAAGCGATGACATCGAAACCGTTTTACGTGCGATTTCGAAGGCGGCGATCGATTCGATCCCAGGCACCGAATACGCAAGTGTCACCCTGGTCACCGGTAAATCTCGGGTCGAGACACCGGTCGCGATCGGGGATCTCGCAGGCAGATCCGATGCGCTGCAACAGGAACTGGGCGAAGGGCCCTGCATCCGTTCCGCCGTCGGGGAAAAGACTGTGTGGATCGACGACATGCGGGAAGAGACACGCTGGCCCCGTTTTGCCGCCGCCGCCGATGCACTGGGTATCGCCTCGATGATCTGCTTCAGTTTGTACGTCGAGGGCGACCAGTTCAGCGCATTGAACCTCCACAGCACCACCCCCTCGATTTTCGACGACGAAGCACGCTCCATCGGGCAACTCTTCGCCGATCACGCCAGTGTCGCGCTGTCGAGCGTGCGCGAAAAGGAACAACTACGCACCGCTCTCAACAGCCGGGATCTGATCGGTCAGGCCAAGGGCATGATCATGGAGCGCTACCACCTCGATTCGACCGCGGCGTTTCGGTTGCTGGCGAAGCTGTCGCAGGATTCCAATGTGAAGCTGGTCGATGTGGCACAGCGTGTGGTCGACGCCGGGCCCGAAGATCGTTGAGCCCGACTCAGACAAGTCCCTCGAGTTCGGCGACCGTGTGCCCCGGTGTCTTGCGAAAGATGTCGAGTCGGAAGTCGCAATCGGTGTAACCCGCGACATGCGCCAGATCGGTCTGCGACAGCCGATGATGGACATGATCACCGCTCGTCGGATATTCGTCTACCTGACGACGCCAGTGAACGGCAACCAGGTCACCATCATCGGTGAGGGTCTCCAGAGATCGTTCCAGCACCGTCTCGAACTGTGCCGGATCAAGGTAGTAGAGCACCTCGCTCAGCACGATCAGGTCGAACGTTCCATTCGGCCAGTCGTCGACGAAGTCGCGGGCCTGAACCTGCACCCGGTCGGCCACCGATGCGAGACGCCCGGCGGCGATCGCGGTCGCCCGCTCGCTGAGGTCAACGGCCAACAATTTGTCGCATCTGTCCGCGAGTAGTTCGGTGAACACACCTATCGAACAACCGGCTTCGAAGGCATTGCGGTAGCGCTGTTTTGGCAATGACGCCAAGGTCAGCCCATACTTTCTTTCCTCGTACCAGCGGGTGGTGAAACCCCAGGGATCATCGCTATCGCGATACATCTCGTCAAAATACTTGTTGTCCAACAACGCTCCTCAGCCGAAGACGTACTCGTGTGTGCGGGTCAGCCGATCGAGGATGTGTGGCAGGAGCACCGGTCGGTCGGCGGCATCCGGCGACAACGGGTTGATCTGCGTGTCGAACGCGGTGATCGCGATTCGTTTGGTGGCAAGCGCCGTATTCGAGAGCTGATGCCGTCGCATGTCTTCCCAGGGAATCTTCGATTCACCCGGAGTTGCCCAGTGCCACATCCAAATCGGGTATTGCCACAATTCGATGCCACGGTCTGCAGCGACCTCACGCGCGCATCGGCCAACCGCCTCATGATCTGGATGGCCGTCGTGTTCCCACACCGCAAGTACAGCCAGGGTTTCCTCCGGCCATTCGTCGCAGATGTCGTTGATGATCGATGTCATCGCATCGTGCTCGCGATCGAGACCTCCGTCGGGCAGGCCGAACCAGCGAGACCTGCTGATTCCCAACACCTTCGTGGCGACATCGAGTTCCTCCTGCCGTCGGGTGGCAAGTTCTTCGGGCGACAAGGTCGGCGATCCGGGATGGGAACCCGCTCCGTCGGAGAAACACACCGGCACCACCTCGATCCCAGCTGCCGCGGCGGCGATCATCATGCCTGCGGCGCCCAGCACCTCGTCGTCAGGGTGGGCGGCGAGCACGATCAGCCGATCCACCTTCACTTCGAGCTGCGGCCACTCGCGTGTCGACAGCCAGCTCCGCCACTGCTCTTCCGTGGTCCCCCGCTCATCGATGGGTACGGCACTGAACCGCTCAGACGACCTCATCGGGCATCTTCTCCCGCTGCGAGCCGCCCGAGTTCCACCAGATCGCGGTCCGCGTGGGACTGTCTGATGTAGATGCTCAGATCTGCGACCGCCTGCGCGTGATCCCGGTTTCCGACAAGCGGAGCCGGCCCGAGGGCGCGTGCCACCCGATCGAGTACACCGGCGGCGATCTGCTCGATCGACCAGCGCACTCTGAAGGCTCGACGACGTGCGTCAGCGAGATCACCGGGCTTCTCGTCGATGTCGGCAGCGGCCTGAGCCAGTTCCGCCCAACCGGTGGCCAGTTGGGCATCGACCGCACCCAGGTGCATCAGGGTGATGTCGTCACTGTCGGAGCGGGCCTTGCGGTACAAGGCCTGTGCCACCTTGGCCGCACCGCCGAACCAGCACGCGGCAACCCCGACACCGCCGTGCCAGAAGCCGGCCCTGTCAAGATATCCTCCGGGCTCTCCCACGGGCCGGGCCTCGACGTCCACGAATTCGACCGCTGCAGTATTCGTTTCGGCCATTCCGCGGTTGCACCACTCGACCGCCGACGGATGCACGCCGCTCTGCCGAAGATCAACGGCGAACAACCGTCGACATCCATCAGCCCTCGCCGTCACCAACGCGTGTGTGCACCCCGAGGCGCCCGAACACCAGACCTTGGTCCCGGTCAGTGTCCAGATACCCGACTCGATTTGTGCCGTCACCAGCGGTGCCGGTGGTTCCGCGGCCCAGACACCCCACAGGTCCCCCGGCCCCATCGGCGGCCCGTCGAGTTCGTGGAGAATTGCGGCGGCATCACAGTGCGCTTCCACCATGCGTCCCGCCGCTATATCGCTGCGGGTGAGATCGGCCAACTGCCGGAACCGCCCGATCGTGTCTCCTTCTCCCGGCAGCGGGAGACTGAACTCGGACGCTGACACGATGGCGAACGCTCGAGTGATCGCTCCCGAGCTCACGACGCCTCTCCGGTGTCGAGGAGGCCGCCCAGATAGTCGGCGAAGCCGCCGGTTGCCCGGCCATCCCGTCGAGTGGATGTCAGCACCGGCGCCCGAGCGCTCCAACGTATGCGAACTCCCGCAAGCCGCAGGCGCGCCACGAGATCCACATCCTCGTCATGGTCGATGAGCGCAAACCCACCGACACCGAAGTACACCGACGCCCACATCCCCAGATTTGCTCCGTGCACGTGACGGTGGCCTTCTGCAGGCTGGTATTCGGCCGAGAACTTCGCGGCTACCTCGGGTGGCCAATCCGGCCAAGTGCGCACGGCGATCGTTCCGACGAAGGCATCCGATCCGTCGGCGGCGGCCGACAGCTGCTCGCTGAGCCAGTTCGGCGGCACCACCGAATCTGCGTCTGTGGTGGCAAACCAGGTTTGGTCATCCCAGAAACCGTGGTCAAAACCCGCTTTGCGGGCTTGACCGACAGATCGCCCGCTCACCGCTATCGACTCCATACCGTCAGGGACGCAGGCCGCCGTTTCGTCCGAGCAGTCATCGAGCACAACCACCACCCGGACCGGTACATCCACCATTTCGGCAGCAACATCGATCGAGCTCAAACACGCAGGCAGGACATCCATCTCGTTGTGGGCAGGAACGACGACGACAATGCTCTCCGGTCGTGGTCTCGCGGCTGCCATCACACCCCACCTCCCGAATCGGAGGTAAGGCTCTGCACCGCATTCTCCAGGTCAAGGGCCAGGTCCCGACAATCCTGAAACACCAGACTCGCGCCGGCATCGCGCAGTGCACAAGCGCTGACGCCGCCGGTCAGCACCCCGACCGGCCGGGCACCGGCCTTCGTGGCTGCAATTGCATCCCACGTCGCATCCCCGACCATGATCGCGTTGGACGGGGTCACACCCGCACGCTCTATCGCGATCTTGACCAGTGTCGCATCGGGTTTCGCGGTGTCGACGTCCTCGCCGGAAGTGACGGCATCAACATGTTCCTCGATATCCAGCAGACCACGAGTCAGCTCGAGTTCCTCCTGCGGTGCCGATGATGCAAGCACCACCACAAACCCCAATGTCTTCGCTCGCTTGACGACCTCGCGTGCACCGGGCAGCACCCGCAGTGATCTCTGAGCAGCCGCTCGATAGATCCGACTGTGGCCTTCCGACATATCGTCGGCCAGTTCGGGTCGCTTGGGATCGCTGTCCTCGACACCGGCGAGCGCCAGCAGTTCGTCAACCAAGAGCCCACCATCCATGCCGACGCGTCGATGGACCTCCCAGAGCGGAACCGTCAGCCCCGCCTGGCAAAACGCTTCATGCCAGGCCACAACGTGGGTGTAGACGGAGTCGACAAGCGTGCCGTCGATGTCGAACAGGATTGCGATTTGCCCGTCTTTCACCCGACTACTCCCGGCCCCGTCCACCACCTCACTACGCCTTGTGCTGAGCGCCGGTCCGCGCCGGATTGCCCTGCTCTGCAGCCTTCGGATCGAGTTCGTTCTCCTTGGCGCGCACACCGGCTTCGACGGCGCTTCCCAGGTCCGGATCGACCCGCCTCCAGTACTCGAACGCCCGGGCCAGCACCGGTTCGCTGACTCCGTTCAGGAGGTGGCCAACGATGTTGTCGGTCAGCCGCTCTCGCGCGGCGTCGTCGAGGACCTCACGCACCATCGTCCCGGCCTGACCGAAGTCGTCGTCCTCGGGATGATCAACATAAGCGGACCTGACGATCTCTCCGCTTGCCGCCCACCCCGGTTCGGTCTGGAAGCCCGTCGCGGCCGCCGGTCCGCCCTTTGAATTGGGCGCGTACACCGGATCGACGGCATTGATCACCCGCATCGCGCCGTCCTTGGAGTACGAATGCACCGGATACTTCGATGCGTTGACCGGGACCTGCTTGTAGTTGGCCCCGATGCGGTATCGATGTGCATCGGCATAGGCGAAACCACGGGCCAGCAGCATCCGGTCCGGGCTCAAGCCGATCCCCGGCACCAGATTGTTCGGTTCGAATGCCAACTGCTCGATCTGTGTGTGATGGTCAGTTGGATTCTGGTTCAGCGTCATCCGTCCGACTTCATGGAGCGGATAGTCCCCGTGCGGCCAGACCTTGGTCAGGTCAAAAGGATTGAACCTATACGCGGCCGCATCGTCGAACGGCATCAACTGCACCTTCAACGTCCACGACGGGAATTCGCCATCGGCGATGTGCTCGAACAGATCTCGCGTGTGATAGTCCGTATCGATCGCGGCCATCTGATCGGCTTCATCCTGCGTGAAGAACTCGTGGCCCTGGTCGGTGATGAAGTGGTACTTCACCCAGTGCTTCACACCCTCACTGTTGGCCCAGAGGTAGGTGTGGGAGCTGTACCCGTTCATGTGCCGCCAAGTCCGAGGGATGCCCCGGTCCCCCATCAGCCATGTCACCTGGTGCGCAGACTCCGGGGACAGGCTCCAGAAGTCCCACTGCATGTCGTGGTCACGAAGGTTGTTGTCCGCTCGCCTCTTCTGCGAGCGGATGAAGTGCTGGAACTTGAGTGGATCCTTGATGAAGAACACCGGGGTGTTGTTGCCGACCATGTCGTACACGCCCTCGCTGGTGTAGAACTTCAGCGCAAAGCCACGGGGATCACGCCAGGTGTCGGGGCTCCCGCGTTCACCGGCGACAGTCGAGAATCGTGCTGCCATCTCGGTGGTCACACCGGGCTGAAACACCGATGCGCACGTGTAGGCCGACACATCAGCCGTGACTTCGAAGACACCGAAAGCGCCACTGCCCTTGGCGTGCGGCTGCCGTTCCGGAATACGCTCCCGGTTGAACTGTGCCATCTGCTCGATCAGGTAGTGGTCATGCAACACGATCGGGCCGCCGGCACCAACAGTCAACGAGTGTTCGTCGCTGGCCACCGGGGCACCGGCATCGGTTGTGGTGAAGATCTGCTCGTCGGTCATGCGCACCTCCATGCTCGGAAATCGGCAATCGGGAGGCCGGCAACGGGCTGCAGCCGTCTCCCGAATGCCAGTTACCCAGGCATCGCGCCGCTGAAACAGACAGTGGAGGTCTACCCCGGAACGCACTGAAGGCCCCCGACACATAGTCGAGGGCCTTCAATGGAAATTGTGTTCGGCGGTGTCCTACTCTCCCACACTGATTAGGGTGCAGTACCATCGGCGCTGGTAGGCTTAGCTTCCGGGTTCGGAATGGGACCG
>QJJF01000003.1:0-577587 GCA_003202005.1 Williamsia faeni
ATGCCAAAACGTTCGAACCTTCATCACCGGAACCGGCGGTGTACCCATCCCTGCCACCCATCGTCAGGGTGTTGCGACGACCCCTTGACCCCAAGGCGGCGGTTTGGGCACGCTCGGCGGACTTCCCGCAGGTTCAGTTCGATGCGGAGTAGAGGACGTTCGCGTCGAAGCAGGTGTGGTCGCCGGTGTGGCAGGCCGCCCCGGTTTGTTCCACGGTCATCAGGACGGTGTCGCCATCGCAGTCCAGGCGCAACTCGATAACCTTTTGGGTGTGGCCACTGGTCTCACCCTTGATCCACTGCTTGCCCCGTGACCGCGAGAAGTAGGTCGCCTCACCGGTCTCGAGGGTGCGGGCGAGGGCGTCGTCGTCCATCCAGGCCACCATCAGCACCTGGCCGGTGCCCGCTTCCTGTACAACCGCGCAGACCAGCCCTTCGGCGTTGCGTTTGAGCTGCTGTGCGATTCCGGCGTCCAGCGACATCGTTGCCACTTCCCTATCTGAAAATAATTGGTGCAGCGCCTGTTTCAGCGAACCGCAATATTCTCGGCACGCATTGCATCCTTGACCTGCCCGATGGTCAGCTCACCGAAATGGAAGACCGAGGCGGCCAACACCGCGTCTGCTCCGCAACGCACCGCGGGTGAGAAATGTTCCACGGCACCCGCGCCGCCACTGGCGATCACGGGCACCTTCACCGCAGCGCGTACTGCGGTGATCATCGCGAGATCGAAGCCGTTCTTGGTGCCGTCGGCGTCCATCGAGTTGAGCAGGATCTCCCCCACCCCGAGGTCCTGGCCGCGGCGGGCCCATTCCACGGCGTCGATGCCGGTGCCCTCACGACCGCCGTGGGTGGTGACCTCCCAGCCCGACGGCGTCGGCGGTTGACCTTCCGGGACGGTGCGGGCGTCGACCGACAGCACGATGCACTGCGATCCGAAATGGCGGCTCATCTCGCCGAGGACGTCCGGATTCGCGATGGCCGCGGTGTTGACGCTGACCTTGTCGGCGCCGGCGCGGAGCAGGCGGTCGACATCGGCGACGGTGCGGATACCGCCACCGACGGTCAGCGGGATGAACACCTGATCGGCGGTGCGCTTGACCACTTCGATCATCGTGCCGCGATTGCCGCTCGACGCCGTCACGTCGAGGAAGGTGAGTTCGTCGGCGCCGGCCTTGTCGTAGGCGGCAGCGAGCTCCACCGGATCTCCGGCATCACGCAGGTTCTGAAAATTGACACCTTTGACCACGCGTCCGGCGTCGACGTCCAGACAGGGGATGACCCGAACCGCGACCGTCATGTGTATTTCTCCTTCGGAGGTTCAAACGCACCGGGATCGCCCAATCGTCCGATCAATTCGATCAGCTCTTCGTGGACCCCGGGACTCGCCGCCACGATCGACGGGGAGGTGACAGACCACGGCCGGCCTTCGATGTCGCTGATCCGGCCGCCTGCGGCCAAGACCAGCGCGGCGCCGCCGGCGTTGTCCCAGGCATGGTGACCAAATGTGATCGAGCCATCGAGCTGGCCACCTGCGGTGAGAGCAAGGTCGAATCCGGTGCTTCCGAAGAGCCGCAGACGCGAGGTACGACGACTCAGCTCACCCAGCATTTCCACTCGGTACGCGCCCGGGTAACGACCCCGGCTCGCGATGTTGAACGCGCCGAACGCCAGCATCGCCTCACTGAGCTTGCGCGGCCGCAGCTGCGGCATCGGCTTGCCGTTGCACACCAGGCCTCCGCCGACGAATCCCTGATAGTTCAGGCCCGACAACGGCAACCAGGTGAGGCCGAGCACGGGTCGGCCGTCGTGGACGAGCGCCAGCAGCATGCCCGCGATCGGCAAACCCGCCGAGTAGTTGAAGGTGCCGTCGATCGGGTCGACGACCCACACCGTGCCCTCGGTCAGATCCGGGCCACCGAATTCCTCGCCGTGGACCGCGATCTGGGTTCGCTGGGCCAACTCCGCAGAGATGGTCCGCTCGAGTTCGAGATCAAACTCGGTCGCAAAGTCGTTGTGACCCTTTGTGACTGCGCTGGGTGCACCCACGCCCGACAAGAACCGGTCGGCGGTCTGATCAAGGATCGCAGCAGCGCTTGCCAGCAACTGCTCCGGATCCATTTCGGGTGGAAGGGTCCCTCCGAGCGCCGATGTCATGACGCCGACGCGACCGCCGCAAGCGCCTCGACAAGGGTGAAACGTCCGGCGTAGAGCGCCTTTCCGACGATCGCGCCCTCAACACCGGTGCTGACCAGCCCGGCGATCGCAACGAGGTCCTCGATGGCCGAGACGCCACCCGAGGCGACGACGGGTGCGTTCGTCTTGGCGGTGACCTCGCGCAGCAGTTCCAGGTTCGGTCCGGTGAGGGTGCCGTCCTTGGTCACATCGGTCACGACGTACCGGCTGCAGCCGTCACGCTCGAGGCGCTCGAGGACGTCCCACAGGTCTCCGCCGTCAGACACCCAGCCGCGGCCGCGCAGGCGGTACGACCCGTCGACCAGTTGGACGTCGAGACCCACCGCGATCCGGTCGCCGTATTCGGCGATGGCGCGTGAACACCACTCGGGGTCCTCCAACGCGGCGGTACCGAGATTGACGCGCGCACAACCGGTGGCCAGTGCCGCCTTGAGGGAATCGTCGTTGCGGATACCGCCCGACAATTCGACCTTCACGTCGAGCTCACCGATCACCTCGGCCAGCAACTCACGGTTGCTGCCGCGGCCGAATGCGGCGTCGAGATCGACCAGATGCACCCACTCCGCGCCGTCACGCTGCCAGGTCAGGGCCGCCTCGCGGGGCGAACCGTAAGAGGTTTCGCTGCCGGCGGCACCCTGCACCAGCCGTACCGCCTGGCCGTCGGCCACATCGACCGCGGGGAGCAGTTCAAGTCGTGCATTCATGCTGAGGATCAATCTCCTTCGATATCGGTTCGGTCTGACTCTTCGCGCATCGCCTGCGCCACGCGGTCGACCATCCGGTTGGCAACAATACCCATCGCAACAATCGCCAGGACCAGCGCCAGAACCGCGACGATCAAGGCGGCCAGCGGTGACACCTGCGCCAGTCCGATGACGACCACCGTCGAGATGGCCAGAACCACAACCCCCGCGCCCACGGTGAACAGGGCCAGCCGGGCGAACGAGAACTGCGGTGTGCTCATCGCGGTGACGCCGGGATGGTGGTCACTTGAGCGACCCGACCCAGTTACGCAACAGGTGGGCGCCGGCGTCACCGGACTTCTCCGGATGGAACTGGGTGGCGCACAAAGGACCGTTCTCGACCGCGGCGAGGAACCGTCCGCCGTGGGTGGCCCACGTCAGCTTGGGTGGCTTGAACAGCGCGTCCCGCGGCAACTCCCAGGTCTGCGCCGCATACGAATGCACAAAGTAATAACGCTCACCTTCGGGCACACCGGCAAAGAGCATCGAATCCGGTTCCGCCTCAACGGTATTCCAGCCCATGTGGGGTAGGACGTCGGCCTGCAGCTGACTGACCGTGCCCGGCCACTGACCGCAGCCTTCGGCTTCGACACCGAACTCGACACCTCGCTCGAACAGGATCTGCATGCCGACACAGATGCCCAGGACGGGTCGTCCACCGGCAAGCCGGTCATCGATGATGCGGTCACCGTTGACTGCTCGCAGACCCTCCATGCAGGTCGCGAATGCACCGACACCGGGGACCACGAGACCGTCGGCATCCAGTGCAACCGTCGGATCAGACGTCACGGTCACCTGCGCGCCGGTCCGTTCCAGGGCCCGCTGCGCCGACCGCAGATTGCCCGAACCGTAGTCGAGGATCGCAACGGTGCGATCGCCTAAGCTGTCGCCCGTCGTCACAACGCACCCTTCGTCGACGGCACACCCGTCACTCGCGGGTCCAATTCGGTCGCGGCCCGCAATGCGCGCGCCACCGCCTTGAACTGCGCCTCGGTGATGTGGTGGGGATCGCGGCCGTAGATCGTGCGGACGTGCAACGCGATCTGGGCGTTCATGGCCAGGGTCTCGAAGACGTGCTTGTTGATGACCGTGTGGTACGGCACGCCCGGGTTGCCACCGATGGTGGTGGTCAGCAGGTGCTCGGGCTCGCCGGTGAACACACAATAGGGACGTCCGGAGACATCGACGATGGCCTGGGCCAGGGTCTCGTCCATCGGGATCCAGGCATCGCCGAAGCGGCGGATGCCTTTCTTGTCACCGAGCGCCTGGTTGATGGCCTGGCCGAGCACGATCGCGGTGTCCTCGACGGTGTGGTGGGCCTCGATCTCGACATCGCCCGTGGCCGCGACCGTGAGGTCGAAGCTGCCGTGGGCACCGAACGCCGTCAGCATGTGGTCGTAGAAGGCCACGCCTGTCGAAATGTCGGTGCGCCCGGTGCCGTCGAGATTGATCTCCACGGTGATCGCGGACTCCCGGGTGGTCCGCTCGATGCGGGCAACCCGCGGTTGTGCGGTCATTTCTGGTCTCCGATCAGGTCGGTGAGGGCCAGTTCGGCGCTGCGGGCCAGCAGCGCATCGTTTTCGGCCGGCAGTCCGATGGTGGCACGCAGATGCCCCTCGATATGCATGTCGCGGATCAACACGCCCCCGTCGAGATAGTTCTGCCAGCTCTCGGTCGCATCCGCGAATGGCCCGAAGAGGATGAAGTTGGCGTCCGAGTCGACCACCGCGTAGCCCAGGCGGGTCAGTTCCGCGGCGACCCGCTCCCGTTCGGCGACGATCGCTGCGACACCGGCGAGGGTATCGTCGGCGTGCCGCAGTGCCGCCCTGGCAGCAGCCTGCGTTACCACCGACAGGTGGTACGGCAACCGCACCAGCAGCAGCGCGTCGATCACGGCCGGGTCGGCGGCCAGATAGCCCAGGCGTCCACCGGCGAAGGCAAAGGCCTTGCTCATCGTCCGGCTGACGACGATCTTCGCGGGGAACTCCTCGATCAGCGCCACCGCGCTCGGTGCCGCCGAGAACTCACCGTAGGCCTCGTCGATGATGACGATTCCTGGTGCGGCAGCAGCCACGGCCCGCATGTCGTCGAGCGGGATGGAGCCACCGGTGGGGTTGTTCGGTGACGTCAGGAAGACCACGTCGGGCCGCAGTTCCGCGATTGCCGAGAGTGCGCCGTCGGTGTCGAAGGAGAAGTCGGCGTTGCGAGTTCCGTCGATCCAGGTGGTGTCGGTGCCGGTCGAGATGATCGGGTGCATCGAGTACGACGGGACAAACCCGAGCGCGCTGCGGCCCGGACCACCGAAGGCCTGCAACAACTGCTGCAGGATCTCATTGGATCCATTTGCCGCCCAAAGGTTTTCAAACCCGAGCGCGACACCCGTCGCCGAACTGAGATAGGCGGCGAGATCGATCCGCAAGGCCACCGCGTCCCGGTCGGGATAGCGGTGCAATTCGGATGCCGCCGCACGCACCGACGCCGCGACGTCGTCGATCAACGCCTGTGACGGCGGATGCGGGTTCTCGTTGGTATTGAGGCGGAACGGGACGTCGAGCTGCGGTGCACCATAGGGCGACTGGCCCTTCAGCGTCTCGCGCAAGGGCAGGTCTTCAAGCCCGATCCGTCTGGTCGAGGAAGTGGGGGTCGAAGAGGTCACCGGAGATCCTCCGAACCGGCGAACCGCAGGCGGACCGCTTCACCGTGCGCCGGCAGGTCCTCGGCCTTCGACAGGTTCAGCACGTGGCCCGAGACCTCCTTGAGTGCGGCCTCGTCGTAGTCGATGACGTGCACGCCGCGCAGGAAGGTCTGCACCGACAGCCCGGAGGCGTAGCGTGCCGAACCCGAGGTGGGCAGAACGTGATTGGAGCCGGCGCAATAGTCGCCGAGGCTCACCGGGGAGTAGTCGCCGACGAAGATGGCACCGGCACTACGGACCCGTGCAGCGACCGCGGCTGCGTCCCGGGTCTGGATCTCGAGGTGTTCGGCAGCGTAGGCGTTGACGACCTGCAAACCCTGATCGACGTTGTCCACCAAGATGATTCCCGACTGCGACCCGCCGAGAGCTTCGCGGACACGATCGGCGTGTTTGGTCCGGGAGATCTGGACCTCGATCTCGGTGTCCACGGCGTCGGCCAATTCCACACTGTCGGTGACGAGGACCGAAGCGGCCATCACGTCGTGTTCGGCCTGGCTGATCATGTCGGCGGCGACGTTGACCGGACTGGCCGAACTATCTGCCAGGATCGCGATCTCGGTGGGTCCGGCTTCGGAGTCGATGCCGACGACGCTGCGGCACAGCCGTTTTGCGGCGGTCACGTAGATGTTGCCCGGTCCGGTGATCAGGTCGACCGGATCGAGGTCGGTGCCGTCGGTATCGGTGCCACCGTAGGTCAGCAAGGCCACGGCCTGTGCGCCGCCCACCGCCCAGACCTCGGTGACACCGAGCAGGGCGCAGGCCGCGAGGATCGTCGGGTGGGGCAGACCGTCGAACTGGGCCTGTGGCGGCGACGAGACCACCAGCGAATCGACACCGGCCTCCTGCGCCGGGACCACGTTCATGACCACGCTCGACGGGTAGACCGCGTTTCCGCCCGGCACATACAGACCGACACGACCGACGGGGATCCATCGTTCCGTGACGGTTCCGCCCGGTGAGACCTCGGTGGTGACGTCGGTGCGGCGCTGATCTGCGTGCACCTTGCGGGCCCGGTCAATGGCCTCGGCCAGCGCGGCACGGACGTCGGGATCGATCTCGGCCAGCGCCTTCTCGATCTGCTCGCCGGGCACGCGAACGGTCTCGGGAGCCACGCCGTCGAACTTCTTGCCGTAGTCGAGTGCCGCGGAGGCACCATGCTCCCGGATCGCGTCGATCACCGGTTTGACCTGGCCCAAGACCGTGTCGACGTCGGTGGCACCGCGCGGAAGCGTCCGGCGCAGTTGAGCGGTGGTGGCATTGGCACCGCGAAGGTCGGTGCGGGCAAGCATGAGCACGAACTCCTGACGATTTGTGAGCGCTCCACAGTCGCCCTGGATTGGCCACTGTGGACTTACGTCCAAGGATATGCGGTCGGGACAGCAGTTTTTACCAGCGGCCCTAGGATTTGAGCATGGTCTTTGCTGCTCGCCTGCTCATCAACGCCGTCGCCATCTGGATTGCCGCGGCCATCATGGACGGAATCTCGATCGCCACAGACGGTCGCGACACCGGTGCGCAGATCCTGGTCGTGCTGTTCATCGCACTGGTGTTCACCATCGTCAACACGGCGATCAAGCCGTTTGTGCAGCTACTGTCGTTGCCCCTGCTGATCCTGACGCTGGGACTGTTCACCCTTGTCATCAACGCGCTGATGCTCTTGCTGACAGCCTGGGTGACCGAAACCACCGACTTCGGTCTCACCGTCGACGGATTCTGGACTGCCGTCGGTGGGTCGATCATCATCTCGGTGGTCAACTTCCTGCTCGGGGCACTGGTCCCCGATCGTCAGGATCGCTGACGCCGCGCAAGGCTGTGTGACAGTCAGTCGCCGATCCAGTCGAACCCGATGTCGAGGGCGGTCACGGAGTGCGTGAGGCCGCCGACCGCCAGGTACTCGACGCCGGTGCGGGCGTAGTCCCCGGCCACGTCGACCGTCAGTCCGCCGGAGCTCTCGAGCTTGGTCGACGGCGACCGCGTGTTGCGACGCTGCACCGCCATCTGCGTCTGCCAGAGCGGAAAGTTGTCCAGCAGAACAAGTTCGGCCTTCAGGGCCAAGGCCTCATCGAGCTGTTCGAGGCTGTCGACCTCGACTTCACAGGTGATGTCGGGGGTTGCGGCGCGTACGGCGTTCAGAGCGGCTGTCACCGATCCGGCGGCCGCCACGTGGTTGTCCTTGATGAGCGCCTCATCACCCAGACCCATCCGATGGTTCTGTCCACCACCGCATCGGACGGCATACTTCTGCAGAGAACGCATGCCCGGCAAGGTCTTTCGTGAGTCCCGCACCTTGGAGTGAGTCCCCTCGACCTCCGAGACCCACACCGCAGTGGCACTGGCGATGCCGGAGAGATGACACAGCAGATTCAGCGCGGTTCGTTCGGCGACGAGTAGTCCGGCGACCGGGCCACGCAGCGTTGCGACCGCAGATCCGGGTTCCAATTGCGCGCCGTCCGAGAGACGGTCGAGCACCTGGTAATCACCGGCACCGATGACCTCGTCGAACACCTGCAGAGCCACATCGAGTCCGGCGAGCACACCGTGCTGACGACTCGAGAGCACCGCGGTGGCAACGGCACCGTCAGGAACCGTTGCAGCCGTGGTGACATCGGGGCCGTAACGCAGATCCTCATCGAGTGCGAGAGCAATGAGCGCCTTGACCTCGGCGGTACCGGCCGGATTGGCCGTCACTCCCCCGACCCCGGGTTACCGATCTCGATCATCCGCTGCACGCTGAGACGTGCCTTCTCGGCGACGTCGGCAGCCACATGGACTTCGTCTTTGCCCTCACGCAGGCAGCGCAGGAGCGCGGCCGGGGTGATCATCTTCATGTACGGGCACGACGCGCGATCGTTGACCGCCTGGAAGTCGACATCCGGTGCGGCCTTGCGCAACTGGTGCAGCATGCCGACCTCGGTGGCGACCAGAACCTGCTTGGCACCGGTCTCCCGCGCGGCGTCGAGCATGCCACCGGTGGAGAGGATCTTGACCTTGTCGGCGGGCACAAAGCCCTCGCCGGCCAGGTACAGAGCTGAAGTGGCACAACCACATTCGGGGTGCACGTACAGCTCGGCGTCGGGATGCGACCGCGACTTGGCGGTGAGCTCGTCACCGTTGATGCCGGCATGGACGTGGCATTCGCCAGCCCAGATCTGCATGTTCGTACGACCGGTGACCCGCCTGACGTGAGCGCCGAGGAACTGGTCCGGCAGGAACAGGACGTCCTTGTCGGGATCGATCGAGTTCACGACGTCCACCGCGTTGGACGAGGTGCAGCAGATGTCGGTCAGGCCCTTCACCTCGGCCGTGGTGTTGACGTACGAGACGACCACCGCATCGGGGTTGTCGGCCTTCCAGGCACGCAGGTCGTCGGCGGTGATCGAGTCGGCCAGCGAGCAACCGGCCCGCTCGTCCGGGATCAGCACGCGCTTGTCCGGGCTCAGGATCTTGGCGGTCTCGGCCATGAAGTGAACACCGCAGAAGATGATCTCGTCGGTTTCGGCCTCGGCCGCGATACGCGACAAGGCAAGCGAATCCCCCACGTGATCTGCAACGTCCTGGATGGCCGGCAGCTGGTAATTGTGCGCGAGCAGCGTGGCGTTGCGCTTCTTGGCGAGACTCTTGATCTCGGCGAACCATTCCGGAGTCGGCTCGACCCCGGTGTAGAGGGGCTCGGTTGCTCCGAGGCTGAGTGACGTGGTTGTCATGACAACCACCTCCTGTTCATGGCGCCGGTCTTCGGTGGCCGGCCTGGGCTATGGGCTGGGGTTTTCGACTGTAGATCGAAAACCTCGCCCGATACTAGCACTCCCCTGTGCGCACCCTCACATTCCGTGTCCCCAACGCGGGAGTTGCGCCTGGTCGGGAATGGGCGTCGGCACCCACTAGACTCGCAGCCATGCCGTCGCCGAGTGTCTTCCACGAAGTGCTCTGCGCGGTGTTCCAGGTCCGCGAACATCTGCCTGGCGAGCCACCGGTTCTGTCGGTGTTGTTGTGGCAGCGCGCTTTTGATCCGCAGGCCGGATCGTGGTCGCTCCCGGGCGGCAGCTTGCACGCCGACGAAGACCTCAAGTCATCCGCGTTGCGTCAGCTCGCCGAAAAGGTCGATCTGCGCCAGGTGGCCCACCTCGAACAGCTCTCAGTGTTCTCCGAACCCGACCGAATTCCCGGCCCCCGGGTGATCGCGTCGTCGTACCTCGGGATGGTGCCGTCGGACTCGCAGCCGAACCTGCCCCCGGACACCCGCTGGCATCCCGTTTCGATGCTGCCGGAGATCAGTTTTGATCACCGCAAGATCGTCGAACGCGCACGCTCGCGACTGGCCGCCAAGCTCTCGTACACCAACATCGCCTTTGCACTGGCGCCGGCCGAGTTCTCGATGTCGGCGCTGAGCGACATCTATTGCGCCGCTCTCGGGTATCCGGTGGACTCGACCAACCTGCTGCGGATCCTGTCGCGGCGCGGGGTGATCACGGCAACCGGAACAGTCGGGCGTACCGGCCCTTCGGGTGGACGTCCGCCCGCGCTGTACCGATTCGCCGACAAACAACTTCGGATCACCGACGAATTCGCAACACTCCGCCCGCCCCTCTGACACCACCGGGCCGGGTACACCCAGCGTGCCGAACACACCGTCGCCGCCTGCTCAAATGACCCTCGAGCGTGCCAATCAAGCCGTCGAGCGTGCTCATATAACCCTCGACCGTGCCAATCGAGCCGTTGAGCGTGCTCATATAACGCTCGACCGTGCCAACGCTGTGCGAACGAACTCTACGAAGCCCGCTCGACGGCAACGAAGGCCCGGTCGACGGTTACAAGGGCCCGGTCGACGGCAACGAAGACCCGCTCGGCGGCGGGTTCGGCCCGGTCGGCGGTTCGTTGGGCCCGGTCGGCGGTTCGTTGGGCCCACTCGGCGGCAACGAGGGCCCGCTCGGCGGCGGGTTCGGCACGGTCAACGGACGGTGGATGACGCCAGGGGCCCTTCCCCGGCTTCGGCGAACAGGTCCGCGACGCGTGATGCGGTGTCCAGCGACTTCCTGGTGGTCGAGTAGATGCCGCCGGCAGCGATTGTCACGCCGAGACCAGCGGCAACCCACCACAGTGGTGCCATATCCGAGGCCGACGATGCGTCGGGGTGAGCGGCAATCACCGAACCCGCGATCACACCCGACAACGCCACACCGATGGCCACACCGATCTGCCTGCTGGTGGACGCGATTGCCGAGGCGGCGCCGGCCCGGTCCCTTGGCATCCCGCTGACCGCACCCGTGGTGATCGGCGCGTTGACCATGCCGAAGCCGATTCCGAACACTCCGAAGGTGATGAGCAGCTGCCAGATCGGCGTGACCTCGTCGACCGCGGTCATCAACGTCGACGCGACCGCCAGGAGTATCCCGCCGGAAACCAGAGACGGCCGGGTGCCAAAGCGACCGACCATACGCCCGGACAACGGCGAGAAGAGCAGTGTTCCCAACGCCAGCGGCAAAAACATCAGTCCGGTCTCCACCGGGCTGTACCCACGGATGCTCTGCAGGTAGATCGACACCACGAAGAGGAATGCGCCGAATGCGGCGAATGCGCAGATTCCGGTGAGGGTGGCAGTCGAGAACGGAACACTGCGGAAGAACCGGAGGTCGATGAACGGGTCGTGGCGGCGCAATTCGTAGCGGCAGAAGGACGCAAACGCCATGGCCGTGACGGCGAAGATACCGATCGTCCATGGATCGGTCCAGCCCAACTCGGGTCCTTCGATCAGGCCGTAGATCAGCCCGGCCATGAACACCACGGCAAGTGCCTGGCCGATCGGATCGAGGCTGCGCACATGTTGCGACTTCGACTCGGGCACAACCAATGCGGTGGCCACCACCGCGACAACGCAGATGGGCAGGTTGATCCAGAACACCGCTTCCCAGCTGAACATGTTGATGGCGAGACCACCGACGATCGGCCCCAGTGCCATCGAGATGCCGACGACCGCACCCCACACACCCACCGCCCGGGCCCTCTCGACCCGCCCCGGAAAGGTGTTGGTGATGATCGACATCGCGACCGGGTTGAGCATCGACCCACCCACGGCCTGCACGAACCGGGCCGCGATCAGTACCTCCACGGTCGGCGCCAGGCTGCAGAGCAGTGAACCGAACGCAAAGGTGGTCAGGCCGATCTGGAATACGCGTCGGCGCCCGAACTTGTCGGCCATGGTTCCCGAGAGGAGCAGCAGGCTGGCCAGGACCAGGGTGTAGATGTCGATGACCCATTGCAACTGTGCGGGAGTGGCATCGAGATCGACGCGTATCGACGGGATCGCGACATTGACGATGGTCGAGTCCATCGAGACGATCAGCAGACTCAGGCAACAGGTCACCAGGATCGCAGTCTTGCGATGAGGGCTGAGCACCGGCGCCGAGGTCACCGGATAATTGTGGGGTGGCACTGCTATCGCCGCGTCATCGGGTCAGGAGTGCGGTATCTCGTTGGACGTGACCGCCGGAGAGACCGCCGGTGCCGGGTCGGCCGGGGATCCGAGATCGCCGGACCGGTTCATGACCACCAGCACCAAGTAGGTCAGCAACGCGGTGAGCGGCGCGACGACCAGCAGCGCCCAGGAGAAACCGATCCCTCCCCCGATGTCGAGGTACGCGTCCGACATGCGCAGGCTCGGCGCCTGAGTGAAATCTCCGTCTACCGGGACACCGTCGCGACCGGAGAAACGCAGGCGTGCCACCAGGTCACCGACCCAGACCGCGATGATTCCAGCAGCGATCGCACCGAACGCCAGCCCGGCAACCCCGGCCGGACCGCGTAATTTCGGCGGCATCCAGAACACCAACGCCAGGATCACTCCGGCGATCATCGCCACTGCGAAGTACACGCCGATCGCCGTGAAGTCGGTGCTTGTGTCACCGGTGGCGACCGCTTTGTTCGGCGCGACCACGCGGCCGTCGATACCCGGTGTCAGCAAACCCCAGATCAGTCCCCACACCACACCGACCAGGACCACACCTGCCGACACGAAAACCAGAGACCGAGCACGCCCGGTCAACGTTGGTACAACTCCACGGAGTCGACGGTACCGTGCCGCGAACAGCGGGC
Source organism: Williamsia faeni (assembly GCA_003202005.1). Lineage (GTDB taxonomy): Bacteria > Actinomycetota > Actinomycetes > Mycobacteriales > Mycobacteriaceae > Williamsia > Williamsia faeni. The sequence continues at coordinate 12,723 of QJJF01000003.1, forward strand.
CGACCAGCCATCAGGACGAACCTGAACGACCATGCGTCGACCACACTGTCCGCAATAACGGGGTGGTTCGAGCCCGAGTTGCGCGGCGCGGGGAATCGACTGCGGGTCTTCCACGTCCAACTTCACCCCGGTGTAAACGCCGTACACCAGCGGAGCTGCCAGTGGCGTCGGGATCGGGATGTCATTCATCAGCGGGCCGGCGATCAAATCGAGTCGTTGAGAGCCTTGATCGGCATCTGCAGCTCGTTGAGCAGATCCAGATCGGTTTCGGCCGGACGGCCCAGCGTGGTCAGGTAGTTGCCCACGATGACCGCATTGATCCCACCCAGGATGCCCTGCTTGGCACCCAGATCACCCAGGGTGATCTCTCGCCCACCGGCGAACCGCAAAATCGTGCGCGGCAACGCCAACCGGAACGCGGCAATCGACTTGAGCGCCTCGGAAGCCGGCAGCACATCCAGGTCACCGAACGGTGTGCCCGGACGCGGGTTGAGGAAGTTCAGCGGAACCTCGTCGGGATCGAGCGACGCCAGATCCGCGGCGAACTCGGCGCGCTGCTCGAGCGACTCACCCATTCCCAGGATGCCGCCGCAGCACACCTCCATCCCGGCCTCACGGATCATCGTCAGCGTTCCGAAACGCTCTTCCCAGCTGTGGGTGGTCACCACGTTCGGGAAATGCGACCGCGCGGTCTCCAGATTGTGGTTGTAGCGATGCACACCCATCGCCTTGAGCTCATCGACCTGCTCCTGGGTCAACATGCCCAGGCTGCACGCGATCTGGATGTCGACCTCGGCGCGAATGGCCTCGATACCGGCGGCGACCTGTGCCATCAGACGCTTGTCGGGTCCGCGGACCGCAGCCACGATGCAGAACTCGGTCGCACCGGACTTCGCGGTCTGCTTGGCCGCTTCGACCAGCGCCGGAATATCGATCCAGGCACTGCGCACCGGCGAGGCGAACAAACCTGACTGTGAACAGAAATGGCAGTCCTCGGGGCAACCACCGGTCTTGAGGGAGATGATGCCTTCCACCTCGACCTCAGGACCACAATGCTTCATCCGCACCTCATGAGCGAGCTGAAGCAGGTCGGTCAACCGGTCGTCAGACAACTGCAGAACCTGCAGCGTCTGCTCCTGGTTGAGCCCTTCCCCGCGTTCCAACACCTGCTCACGTGCGACGTCGAGTATGTCGGTGCGTACTGGCGCCTGGGTCACGTGGCATCCCTTTCGTCATGAACGTTGAGCCCTCAGTGTGCATCATCACGCATATCGGGCATGTGGCAGAGGGGTCACAGACCCGCCAGCCAATCCGGATCAAACCATCCAGATGCCTGCGAAGTAAAACTACTCCGGAGTAAGCTTCCGGCCCCTGCCGGGATACGACCGACCACGGGGACGCCGGTGAGCGCGGGCAGGTCGTAGAGGTTGCATCGCTCGGCCAGGCCCGGCTGCGACGGCCAGGAGCCGATGACGATGCCGGCGCATTCCAGTCCGGCGGCCTTGATCGCCGAGGTCGTGAGCTCGGTGTGATTGAGCGTGCCGAGCCCGGCCCCCGCGACAACCAGCAGCGGCGCACCGAGACCGGCCGCGACATCGAGCATGGTGACGTCGGCCGCCAGACGGACCAGCACCCCACCGGCACCTTCCACCAGCGTCAGATCACAACCGTCGAGGGCCCGGACGCCGTCGAGCACTTTGTGCAGGTCCACCGGCGCCGCTCCTTCACGCTCGGCCGCCCGGGCCGGTGCGAGCGGGTCGCGGAAGCGGTAGAGCTCGCTTGTCACGGTGACACCCGCGAGCCGGATCACCTCGTCGACGTCACCGCGCTCCCCCGGTCCGACGCCGGTCTGCGCCGGTTTGCACACCGCCACGGTCGCCCCGGCGGCCATCGCGGCGGCCGCGAGCGCGGCAGTCGCCACGGTCTTGCCGACCTCGGTGGAGGTCCCGGTGATCACGAGTCGCACAGACGGACCTCAGATCTCGGCGAGAACCGCGGTGACCACTTCGGCCACCTGTGCAATGTCGTCGTCGGTGAGGTCCGCGCGCACGGTCAGCCGCAGGCGCGATGTGCCCGGCGGTACCGACGGCGGACGGAAACATCCGACGAGCACGCCCCGGTCGCGGCAACGTTGTGCGGCCGCGAATGCCTGGGCCGGATCACCGATGACGATCGAGACGACCGCCGCCTCCGACCCGGTTCCGCCGCATAATGTCGCGAGCCGGTTGGCATTGGCGCGCACCCGGGTTGCCAGGTCTGGCTGCCCACGCAGAACTCGCAGCGCAGCCTGCGCGGCACCGGCCGCGGCGGGCGCGAGGCCCGTGTCGAAGATGAAGGTGCGGGCCCGGTCGATCAGGTGCTCCCGGACCATCGCCGACCCGAGGACCACGCCACCTTGCGAGCCAAGCGATTTCGAGAGAACGGCGGTGGTGACCAGGTCAGGGGCTCCGGACAGACCCACTTCGTTCAGAACGCCGCGACCACCGGCGCCGCGAACACCGAACGCGTGGGCCTCGTCGACCAACAGCACCGCACCGTTGGAGCGGGCCGCTGCATACAGCTCGGCAACCGGGGCGATCGCGCCGTCGATCGAGTAAACCGAATCGGTGACCACCATCGCCCGCTGTTCGCTGCGCCCTTCCAGCTCACGGCGCACGGCGGCATGGTCACCGCGGTCGACGACCACGACCCGGGCCCGCGACAGGCGGCACCCGTCGATCAGCGATGCGTGCGAACCGCCGTCAGAGACGATCAGGTCGCCGCGACCCATCAATGCCGATACGGCGGCGATGTTGCCGACGTACCCGGAGGAGAACACCAGCGCGGATTCGTAGCCGAGGAACTCGGCAAGGTCGTCTTCGAGGGATTCGTGGAGCTGCGTCGTTCCGGTCACCAGGCGCGACGACGTCGATCCGGCACCCCACAGATCAAGAGCAACGCGAGCCGCCGCGATGACGTCGGGATGGCGGGACAACCCCAGGTAGTCGTTGGACGCCAGATTGAGCAGCCGGTCATCGGTGGCGCGTGGCACCAACGTGCGATGCAGGCCCTCTGCCGCGCGAACTTCGGCGGCCTCGTGCAGCCAGTCGAGCGCGGTATCGGTGTCTGCACCTTCAGCGGTGCTCGGCGTCAACGGTTTCACTGTGAGAAGCCTCTCATAGACCAATAGGCGTGGCGCTACCCGCCACCGTGGCGTGAACGGCCGCGCTCACACCGCCGATAAGTATGTCGATGTCCGTTTCGGTACAGATATACGGAGGCATCGTGTAGACGAGGTCGCGGAACGGCCGCAACCAGACCCCGCTGTCCACAGCTGCATCCGTCGCGACGGCCATATCCACGGGGTTGTCGAGCTGCACCACTCCGATGGCGCCGCGAACGCGTACCTCGCGCACCCCCGGAACAACGGACAAAGGCGCCAGGCCGGCCGTCAGAGTCTGCGAGATCTGTGTGACCCGCTCACGCCACGGCGACGCGAGCAACAATTCCGTGGAGGCGACCGCCACCGCCGCCGCCAACGGGTTTGCCATGAACGTCGGGCCGTGCGCCAGCACTCCGACGGCCGAACCGGAGATGGTGTCGGCAATCTCACGTGTGCACAATGTCGCCGCCATCGACAGGTAGCCACCGGTCAGTGCTTTTCCGACGCACATGATGTCCGGTGAGACGCCCACATGGTCTGCGGCGAACAGTTCTCCGGTGCGGCCGAATCCCGTCGCGATCTCGTCGAAGATGAGAAGGACGCCCTGCTCGTCGCAGATCCGGCGAAGCTCGGTCAGGTAGCGGGGATCGTGGAAACGCATGCCGCCGGCGCCCTGGACCACGGGCTCCACGATGACCGCGGCGAGTTCACTCCGATGCGCGGTGACCAGTTCTTCGAACTCCGCCACGTAATCGGATTCGAAGTCGACCGGCGGGACCGGTGCAAAGACCTGCCGGGTCAGGACGTCGGTCCAGAGCGAATGCATCCCGCCCTCGGGGTCGCACACGCTCATCGGCGTGAAAGTGTCGCCGTGGTAGCCACCGCGCCAGGTCAGCAGCCTGTTTCGGCCGGTCTCGCCGCGCGCTCGCCAATATTGCAGAGCCATTTTCACGGCCACCTCGACCGACACCGACCCCGAATCGGAGAAGAACACGGTCCGCAGCGGGTCCGGTGTGATCTCGACCAGCAGCTCGGCCAACCGGGCCGCGGGTTCGTGTGTCAACCCACCGAACATCACGTGCGCCATCGAGTCGAGCTGCGCACGCGCCGCGTCGTCGAGGACCGGATTTCGATAGCCGTGGATTGCCGCCCACCACGAACTCATCCCGTCGACAACCGTGGTCCCGTCGGCGAACGTCAACCGCACACCCTGCGCCGAGCGCACCACGCGCGGGGCCGGGGCGGGATGGGGCATCGTGCCGTACGGATGCCAGATCAGTTCGGAATCGAGCCTGGTGATGTCCGCTGCGGAAAGCACAGCGTGTCCGTTCGAGTGTTCGGAAAACGTGGGCACGGATCCACCCTAATGAGGGCGCGCGGCGGAACCGTGCCGGGGATTCCCAGCCGGGGCAGGTACATTACGTGGCTGGACTGCCCACCCACAGCTGCGATGAGACGATTGCGCAGCAGACCCTCCGAGCAAACGAGACACCAGAACATTGACTGCCACGCCCACGGTTGACCAGCGGAACGCGTCTGTTCCCGCCGATTCGGTGCCTACCTATCGCACCGACCTCGACGGACTCCGCGGACTCGCGATCATCCTCGTGGCCTGCTTTCACATCTGGTTCGGCCGGGTTTCCGGTGGCGTCGATGTCTTCTTGACCCTGTCGGGCTACTTCTTCATCGGGTCACTGCTTCGGCACACGATCGTCAGTCAGGACGACCGCGCCACGCTGTGGACAACCGTCAACCCGGTCAAGCGGCTCACGCGTCTGGCCCGGCGGCTTCTGCCCGCCCTGGTGGCGATCCTGATCGTCATCAGCCTCGGGACTCTGCTGATCTTCCCGCAAACCCGGTGGCTCGCCACCGGACGCGAGGTCATCGCCAGCCTGTTCTACTACCAGAACTGGTTCCTGGCCTTCAATTCCCAGGACTACACCGCGGCGAGCTCGGCGAACAGTCCGTTGCAGCACCTGTGGTCGATGTCGGTGCAGGGTCAGTTCTTCGTGGTCACGATGCTCACCGCGCTCGCGTTCGCCGGAGCCATCAAACTTCTGGTGCAGGCCGGCTCCAAGAAATTGGCCAATCCGACGGTGATCCGCGTGCTCGTCGGTGGAGCGATCCTCGGCGTCGCCGCGGTGTCCTTCTATTGGGCGCACATGCGGATGGGCGTGAACCAGCAGTTCAACTACTACGACACCATCTCGCGCGCCTGGGAGCCGCTGGCCGGTGGCCTGCTGGCCGTGTGGATGCCGAAGTGGCGGGTCCCCAATGCGATTCGCAACCTGGTGTCCATCACCGCCCTCATCCTGATCGTCACCTGCGGTTGGTGGATCGTCGGCGTCGAGCAGTATCCCGGTCCGTGGGCCCTGGTGCCGGTGCTCTCCACGGTGGCGATCATCTGGGCCGGTGGGACCGCACACCAGGTCGGGGCGACCGTGGAGCGCCCCGCCGTCAACAACGCCCTCGCCACTCGCCGGATGGTCTGGCTCGGGTCGATCTCCTACGCCTTGTACCTGTGGCACTGGCCGCTGCTCATCTTCTACCTGACCTGGCGCGACAAGAACCACGCATCCGTCGTCGAGGGCTCCGTCCTGATCGCGGTCTCGATCGCGCTGGCATGGCTCACCAAGCGATACATCGAGGAACCGCTGCGCGCGCCGCGTTCGGTGTCCATCCACAAGGACAACCCACCCCACAAGGGCACCCCGACCCGGCATCACCAGGCGACCCATGCCGCAGCCGTCAACCCGTGGCGGGTCCGTCTCCTCGGTTACTCGACGGTGGTCGGCAGCATCCTGCTGGTCGCCGCCATCGTGATGACGGTCGGGTTCAAGGCGTGGGAGTACCACGCCACCCATATGAAGGTCGACACGACAAATCTCGATCCTCGCGTCTACCCCGGCGCCCATGCACTCCTCGACGGCGTCCCGGTACCCCACGTGGACCCGCAGCCCTCACCGCTGGCCGTGGGTATGGACCTCCCCGTAACCTCGTTCGAGGGCCACATCAGCGACTTCGAAGACGGCGACGTCCACATCGGCGAGTACGGTGATCCGTTCGCCACCAAGACAATTGCGCTCGCCGGCGGTTCCCACGCCGAGATGTGGATCACCGCGCTGGACGTCCTCGGCAAGCAGAACCACTTCAAGGTGAGGACCTATCTGAAGATGGGCTGCCCCCTCACCGCCGAGGCCGAACCCAAGCAAGACGGAGTCCCCTACCCGCAATGCCGCGAGTGGGTCGACAAGGTGATGCCGATGATCATCGCCGACAGGCCCGACGCGGTGTTCACCAACTCGACCCGGCCCCGCGACAACAACCCGGGTGACTGGGTCCCCGACGACTACCTCCCGATCTTCGCCCAGTTCGCGCAGGCCGGGATCCCTGTCCTCGGGATGCGCGACAGCCCCTGGCCACACAACGGTGGCGGTGCCATCAACACCCCGGACTGTCTGTCGAAGAGTTCCAACAAGGACTGCAGCACCACGCGCGCGTCGGCACTGTCACCCACCGACCCGACGCTCGACATCGTGCAGAAATACCCGAACATGTATCCGATCGATCTCTCCGACGGGATGTGCGACCCGACAACGTGCTCTGCCGTGGTCGGAAACATCATCGTCTACAAGGACTGGCACCACCTCAGCGCCACCTACATCCGCAGTCTCATCCCGGAACTGCAGCGTCAGATGCAGGCCGCACTGCCCTGGACGTAACCAGCAGATTGCGACTGGTGTGACGGGCTCTGCTCCGAATGCCACCCGGCCCGCGTCCCAGTAGGGTCGAGGACATGAACAATCGAGTGCAGATGACGACGCCTGACGGTGGTGCGCTCACGGATGACAGCCACCCCGCGGTGCCGACCGACGCGAGTACACCGCAATCGGACACGACGCCATCGGAAAAAACGCCATCGGACACCACACCGCCGGCGGGCGGCAGCGCTGCCATCCATGAAGAGGTCGAAGAACTCATGATCTGGCCGGGCACGGCCTACCCGCTCGGTGCCACGTTCGACGGCACCGGAACCAACTTCTCACTGTTCTCTGAAGTCGCCACCAAGGTCGAGCTCTGCCTGATCAGCAAGGACGGCTCCGAAACACGCATCGAACTCGAAGAGGTCGACGGCTACGTCTGGCACGCCTACCTGCCCACGATCTCCCCCGGGCAGCGGTACGGCTACCGCATCCACGGACCCTACGATCCCCGCCAGGGTCTGCGGTGTGACCCGTCGAAACTGCTGGTCGACCCCTACGGCAAGTCGTTTCACGGAGAGTTCGACGGCGACGCCTCGCTGTACTCGTATCCGATCACCCTCGACGCGCCCGATCCGGTGGAGGACGCACCTGCGGTCGAGGAACCGGAGGCAAACGAAACTGCCTCGACATCAGACGAATCCGTCACCGAGCCAGCGGCCGATGACGACGTCCCGGTCGCCGGTACCGTGGCCGAATTGTTGACCGACGATGAAGCCGATGTCGAGGTGGGGGCCACCGAGGACGACGAGACCGAAGCCGACACCGGTACCGATGAGGCCATCCTCACCTCTGAACAGGAACAGGAACCCGAGCCCGAAGCCGAGCCGGTGGACCCACTGTTCGGTGATCCACCACGCCTGGATTCGCTGGGGCACACCATGACCTCGGTCGTGATCAACCCCTTCTTCGACTGGCAGCACGACCGGGCACCGAACCGCCCGTACTACGAGACGGTGATCTACGAAGCCCACGTCAAGGGCATGACCGCCACCCACCCCGAGGTCCCGGAACAGCTCCGTGGAACCTATGCGGGTCTCGCACATCCGGCGATCATCGACCACCTGACCAAGCTGGGCGTGACGGCCATCGAACTGATGCCGGTACACCAGTTCCTGCAAGACCAGACCCTGCTCGATCAGGGACTTCGAAACTACTGGGGTTACAACAGCTTCGGCTTCCTGGCACCCCATGCCGACTATGCCTCCAACAAGCGGGCCGGCGCTGCCGTGCCCGAGTTCAAGGCAATGGTCCGGGCATTTCACGACGCGGGTATCGAGGTCATCCTCGACGTGGTCTACAACCACACCGCGGAAGGTAATCACAAGGGTCCGACCATCGCGTTCCGCGGTATCGACAACGCCGCGTACTACCGGCTGCTCGACGGCGAACCGTGGCACTACATGGATTACACCGGCACCGGCAACAGCCTCAACGTCCGGCATCCGCACACCCTGCAGCTGATCATGGATTCCTTGCGGTACTGGGTCCTCGAAATGCATGTCGATGGATTCCGCTTCGACCTCGCCTCCACCCTGGCCCGGGAACTGCATGACGTCGACCGGCTGTCTGCGTTTTTCGATCTCGTGCAACAGGATCCGGTGGTCAGCCAGGTCAAACTCATCGCCGAGCCGTGGGATGTCGGCGAAGGCGGTTATCAAGTGGGCAACTTCCCCGGCCTGTGGACCGAATGGAACGGCCAGTACCGCGACACCGTGCGCGACTACTGGCGCGGCGAGCCGGCCACCCTGGGCGAGTTCGCATCCCGGCTCACCGGGTCGTCCGACCTCTACGAGGCCACCGGTCGCCGACCCAGCGCCAGCATCAACTTCGTCACCGCACACGACGGGTTCACGTTGCGGGACCTGGTGTCGTACAACGACAAACACAACGAGGCCAACGGCGAGGACAACCGCGACGGCGAGAGTCACAACCGGTCGTGGAACTGTGGAGTCGAAGGTCCGACCGACGATCCCGTCATCGAGACCCTGCGCGGGCGCCAGCAGCGCAATGTCCTGGCCACCCTGATGTTCAGTCAGGGCACACCGATGATCGCCCACGGCGACGAGATCGGCAGGACGCAGCACGGCAACAACAACGTCTACTGCCAGGACGGTCCGATCGCGTGGATGGATTGGTCTCTGGCAGAACAGAATTCCGAACTTCTCGAGTTCACCAGCCGGGTCATCAACCTCCGCAAGGCGCATCCGGTGTTCCGCCGGCGGCGGTTCTTCGCGGGCCGGCCGGTTCGATCCGGCGACGAACCCCGGGACATCGCATGGCTCACCCCGTCGGGCGAGGAGATGACGGGCGAGGACTGGGACAGCGGTTTCGGTAAGTCACTGGCGGTGTTCTTGAACGGATCGGCCATCGGCGAGAAGGACATTCGCGGACGCGTCGTCCAGGACAACGACTTCCTGCTGTGCTTCAACGCGCACTACGAGCCGATCGCTTTCCAGTTGCCGACCACCTTCTATGCCGAGGAATGGGCCGGTGAGCTCGACACCGCGCACCCCCTCGGTGACAGCGCTGTCCTCGCCAAGGCCGGAACCCCGGTCCTGGTCACCGGAAGGTCGCTGCTGATCTTGCGCAAGGTGAACTGATCCCGCCACAACATCGCACCGGAGGTCGACGATGATCCTGCCGCTCAGCGCCACCTACCGACTCCAGTTGAACAGCGGTTTCACGTTCGCCGACGCGATCGACAACCTCGATCACTATGCCGCACTGGGCGTCAGCCACCTGTACCTGTCGCCGATACAGACTGCCCAGAAGGGTTCCGAGCACGGGTACGACTGGGTGCCACCACCGGCGGTGTCCCCCACACTCGGCGGCATCGACGGACTCCGGGAGCTCCGGGCCGCTGCCGCCGATCGTGGGATCGGGGTGATCATCGACATCGTGCCCAATCACACCGGTGTCGAAGACCCTCGCCAGAACTCCTGGTGGTGGGATGTACTGCGGCTGGGCGGGGCATCGGACCACGCGAGCTACTTCGACATCGACTGGTCGCCGGAGAACGGCGCCGATGGCAAAATCGCTCTGCCGGTACTGGGTTCGTCCGACGACCTCGATGCCCTGGAGATCGACACGTCCGGCGGGCAGCCCGAGCTCGCGTTCTACGAGCATCGATTTCCCCTCGCGCCCGGTACGTACACCCCGGGGTCGGCTGCAGCGGCGGTACACGACCAGCAGTCATATCGTTTGGTGCCCTGGAACATCGGTGTCATCGGGTACCGCCGATTCTTCTCGGTGAACGGGCTCGCCGGACTGCGGCAGGAAGATCCGGTGGTCTACGCGGCCACGCACAGTCTGGTCCGGCAGCTGGTCGACGAAGACCTGATCGACGGGGTCCGGGTGGATCATCCCGACGGTCTGGCCGACCCGCAAGGCTATCTGCGCAACCTTCGCGATGACATCGGCCCGGATCGCATCCTGCTGGTCGAGAAGATCCTCTCCAAAAGTGAGCCACTCGATCCCTCACTGCCGGTGGACGGCACCACCGGATACGAGATGGCACGCGTCATCGGAGCTGTTCTCGTCGACCCGAACGGCGAAGAGCCACTGGGTGATCTCCATCAGCGATACGCCGGTGACCGGGGCGATCATCGGTGGCTCGAGGCCACCGAGCGCCACCTGAAGTTGTCGATTCTGTCCGACACCTTTCCCGCCGAACGGTCGCGCCTGCGGCGCACACTGCTGGCGTCCGCGACCGACGGAACGGCACCGCCGGATGCAGACCTCGACTCCGCGATCGGTGCGGTCATCGCCTCCCTCGGCGTGTATCGCAGCGACTATCCGATTCTCGCCGGAACCCTGGAGTCGGTGCTGGCAACGGAGAAGCAGCGCCTGCCCGCGCTGAGTTCAGCCTTCGACCTCATCGCCGACGCGATCGACACCGACGCCGAGGCCCGCGCCCGGCTGGCGCAGGTCTGCGGCGCCGTGACCGCGAAAAGTGTTGAAGACTGCCTCTTCTACCGAACCGCCCGGTTGGTGAGTCTGCAGGAGGTCGGCGGCGACCCGGGCACGTTCACCGACTCGATCGACGAGTTCCACCGCATCAACGTCGAACGAGCACGCGCGTGGCCCCGAGCCATGACCACGCTGTCCACCCACGACACCAAACGCAGCGAGGATGTCCGCGCCCGCATCGGCGTCCTGTCGCAGATCCCCACGCGCTGGACCGAACTCGTCGATCGATCACAGACCCGCAACCCCGCGCCCGACGGTGTCACCGGATTGTTCCTGCGGCAGAACCTGTTTGGTGTCTGGCCGGCCGACGGTGTGATCACGGACGCCCTGAGGAACCGGGTCCACGACTACGCCACAAAGGCGATCCGCGAAGGCGCCGTCGGTACCACATGGACCGAGGTCGACACCGGCTTCGAGTCGGCAGTGCATGCCTGGATCGACAACACCTTCGACGGACCCTGCTCCAAAGACATGACCGATTTGCTGAATGAGGTGCAGCCCCATTTCGAGTCCGACGCGCTCTTGCAGAAGGCGCTCGGCATGCTCGCGCCAGGTATCCCGGACGTCTATCAGGGCACCGAATGGTTCGATGATTCACTCGTCGATCCCGATAATCGCCGCCAGATCGATTACACCCGGTCCGTCGATCACCCCAAAGTTGCGATCGTGCGGACTGCGGCTCACCTGCGCCACCGGCGTCGCGAGGTGTTCGTCGCCGGCGACTACCACCCGCTGACCGCCACCGGGCCGGCCTCCGAACACGTCATCGCATTCGGACGCGGCGAACCCGGTGCCGACATCTCGGTCATCGTGACCGGGTGCCGCTGGACCGCGCGTCTGGCGCCGGACCGGCGGGAACAGACCACATTGGAACTGCCACCCGGCACCTGGCGAGACCTGCTGACCGGAAGCGATCTGACCGGTACCGTGGCGATGGCACGATTCGGTACTGCGGTAGCGATTCTCGAACGCACGAGGGAGTAACTGATGGTGCTGGTCGCGGGTATCGATTCCTCGACGCAGTCCAGCAAGGTTGTCGTCTGTGATGCCGAGGACGGCCGGATCATCCGGTCGGGTAGCGCGAAACATCCGCCGGGCACGGAGGTCCATCCGGATAGATGGTGGGATGCCCTCCAGGAGGCCATCGCTGCCGTCGGCGGCATCGACGACGTTGCCGGGGTATCGGTGGGTGCCCAGCAGCACGGCATGATCTGTCTCGGCGACTCCGGGTCGGTGGTCCGGGATGCGTTGTTGTGGAACGACACCCGATCCGCCACTGCCGCAACCGAGTTGATCGACGACCTCGGCGGCCCCCAGGCCTGGGTCGACGCAGTCGGAGTAGTTCCCGTCGCCGCGATCACCGCCACCAAATTGCGCTGGCTCGCCGACCACGAACCCCACAACGCCGACCTCACCGCCGCGGTCTGTCTGCCACACGATTGGCTCAGCTGGCGTCTCGCCGGTACACAGGGTCTCGACACACTGTGGACCGATCGTAGCGACGCGAGCGGAACAGGATATTTCAGTGCTGCCGGCGAAAGCTATCGACCCGACCTCTTGGAGTTGGCGATGCGAGGTCGCCGGCCGCTACTACCCCGGGTCATCACACCGGCGGGCACGGCCGGCCATACCCGGGCCGGCGCCGGGCTGGGCGCCGGAGCCGGTGACAATGCCGCGGCCGCACTGGCTTTGGGTGCCGCCGAGGGTGATTGCGTCGTCTCGCTGGGGACGTCGGGTGTGGTGAGTGCCATCAGTACGAGCGCACCCGCCGATCCAGACGGGCTTGTCGCCGGATTTGCCGACGCCACCGGCAATCATCTGCCCCTGGTCTGCACCCTCAACGGGGCTCCAGTGTTGGCCACCGTGGCCACGATGCTCGGACTCGATTTGGCGACGCTGTCCGACCTTGCGCTCTCGGCACCGGCGGGCGCCGGCGGCCTCAGTCTGATTCCCTATTTCGAAGGCGAGCGGTCCCCCAACCTACCCCGGACCCGCGGTGCACTGCACGGCATGTCCGGCCGAAACATGAACAACGCCAATGTGGCTCGCGCCGCCATCGAGGGTCTCCTGTGTTCCCTACACTATTGCGCGGAACGGATCTCCGATCAGGGCATCACGATCAAACGCATCATCCTGGTCGGCGGCGGCGTCCGGTCGGCTGCGATCCGCCAGATCGCCCCGATCATCTTCGGCCACCCCGTGGTGGTGCCCGAAGTCGGCGAATACGTGGCGCTCGGTGCCGCACGACAGGCCGCCTGGACCCTGACTCCACGCACAGGTCCTCCGACATGGTCGGCGGCAGCCGAAGACATCTACGAGGCCGATCCCGAACCGGCGGTCTACGAGCAGTATCTGCACGCCGCCGACCTCACCATCGATCGCTGAGCCCGCCGAGCCGATCAGGCGGGAGCGAGGAGTTCGGTCAACAGTTCTCGGGCGCCCTTGGTGCGCAAGGTTTCCAGCGCCCACAGATAGGGTCGGGTGAAGCCCTGCTGCTGCGCCAGATCACCGAACAGCGCGGTGTTGCCGACAAACGCCAACGGCTCATCTCGACTCTGCCGCGCCAGTGGAGTCAACGAATCAGCAAGTGGGTCCACCACATCGATCGGATCCCCGTGCTCGTCGACACCCTCAGCGTAGCGGGTCCAGGTGGCGACCACCGCCGCCGCACAGTCGATCTTTCCGCCCGCGGCGAGCCGGCTGCGGATCACCGGCAGCAACCATTTCGGGATGCGATCGGAGGAATCCTGACACAGTCTCGCAATGGTGTCGGCGATGGCCGGATTGGAGAAACGTTCGATCAGGGTGTCGATGTACTGATCCACATCGACCCCGGGGACCGGCTGCAGGGTGGGGCGGGCCTCGGAACTCATGTATTCACGAAGGAGTTTGCGCACCAAAGGATCCTGCACAGCGTCGTGGACGTACCGGTAGTCCATGAGATAGCCGAAGTAGCACAGGGTCTGATGTCCGGCGTTGAGCAGCCTCAGCTTCATCAGCTCATACGGCCCGACGTCACCGACCACCTGGACCCCGACGGATTCCAGCTGCGGGCGGCCGTCGGAGAACGAATCCTCCAGTACCCACTGGGTATAGGGTTCGGCGACAACGGGCCACCTGTCGTCGATACCGGTGCGCTCGGCAACCTCATCGATCTGCTCCGGTGTGGTCGCCGGGGTGATCCGGTCGACCATCGAGCTCGGAAAGCAGGTGTTCTGGGCGATCCAGTCGGCCAGCGCGGAATCCTTGTGCCGCGCAAAGCTCGTGAACGTGTCACGGGCGATGTGCCCGTTGGCCTCGATGTTGTCGCAGGACATCACCGTGAACGACGGAAGACCCTGGTCGCGTCGCCGCGCCAGTGCTGCCGTGACGAGACCAAACGTCGTTCTCGGCACGGAGTCGGGCTCGAGGTCTGCTGCCACCGCAGGATTCGACAGATCAAACTCACCGGTGGTCGCGGAGAAGTTGTAGCCGCCCTCGGTGATGGTCAGCGAGACGATCTTGGTCTCGGGCGATGCCAACTTGGCGATCACGGCCTCCGGATCGTCCGGCGCATAAAGGTATTCGGCAATCGACCCGATGACCGAGGTCTCGGCGACCCCGTCCCGGTGTTTGAGCGTCAACGTGTACAGCCCGTCCTGGGCTACCAGCGCGTCGCGCATCCGAGCATCACTCGGCAACACCCCGACACCACATATCGCCCATGTGCGCGACTGTGGATCCTGTTCGAAGAGCCTGTCGAGGTACATGGCCTGGTGGGCACGGTGGAATCCACCGACCCCGAAATGGACTATTCCGCAGGATAATTCCGACCGGGCATAACCCGGTGTCGGGACGTCGACGATCTCGGCCAGATGTTGTTTGTCGAGCCTCATGACCTGCCGACTCCTTGCCTCGGTGCCGCCGGTACCCCGGCGGGATAGATGATGGCCTTGATACTTCCGGGTGTCCGGTCCGCCTCGAGTGCGGCAGCCACCTCGTCGAGCCCGAAACGGGCCGTGACCATGGCGTCGAGATCCACCTTGCCCGATGTCACGAGCCCGCGCGCGGCCGGCCAGGTGTTCGCGTACCGGAACACTCCGGTGAGGATCAACTCCCGATTCTGAATTCGGGCCACCGGCATCGCCATTGATGCATGGGCACCCATGCCCACCAGGACCACCCGGCCGCCCGGTCGCACCTGATGAATACCCGCCACGATGGCCGATTCGGCGCCGGACGCATCGATGAACGCATCCACCTCGAGCTCGGCTTCGAGATCGTCGGGGCCGATCGCAGTCGTCGCACCGAACCGCAGCGCTGTGGCACACCTGTCGGGATTGACATCGGTCACGATCACCTCGGTGACGCCGGCGGCCGCAGCGACCTGGGAACAGAGCAGGCCCACGGGTCCGGCGCCGGCGATCAGCACCCGATCACCCACCCCGACAGCAGCCTTACGCATGGTGGCGATCGCCACCGACAGAGGTTCGAACAACGCCGCCGCCTCATCACTCACCGCATCCGGGATCGCGTGCGCGAAGGCGGAACCGATCGTGACGTATTCGGTGAGCGCACCGTCGACCGGTGGGGTGGCATAGAACCGCATGTGCGGACAGAGGTTGTATTCGCCGCGGCGGCTCGGCTCACTGTCGGGGTCGGGCTGTTGCGGCTCGATCGAGACCCGCTCTCCGACACGGGCAGGCGGGACGCCGTCGCCGACAGCCACGATCCGGCCCGACGCTTCATGCCCGAGCACCAGTGGCGCGTCGACCACGTAGTCCCCGATGCGGCCGTGCCGGAAGTAGTGCGCGTCCGAGCCGCACACTCCGACCGCGCTGACCTGCACCAACACCTCGCCGACGCGAGGACTGGGTACCTCTCGTCGTTCCACCTTCAGCACGCCGGGCGCCACCAGAACACTGGCCGCCATCGTGGTGGGCAGCATGTCACATTCCTCCATAAATGTTGCGTAGGTCACATTTGGGATGTTAGCTTACTGAGCATATGAACATCCAGTGAGCAGATGCTCACACTCTAGCGAGGAGCACGCGGTGAACGCGTCACCACTCGAGCCGTCCGTCGACACAGGCCAAGACCTGCGCCTGTTGGTACGCGCGGCCACCATGTACCACCTCGACGGATTAACCCAGGCCGAGGTCGCCGCCCGGCTCGGGCTGTCCCGTGCGACGGCGGGACGGCTCATTGCCCGCGCCCGGGCCCAGGGCCTGGTGCGCGTGGTCGTCGATGCGCCGCCTCACCTCGCCGGGTCCATCCACACCGAGGAAGAGCGGATCCTGGAGAAATTGTTCGGTCTCGACGAGGCGCTCATCATCGATCAACCCGCGGACGGGTCGGCCGCCGGCAATGCGGCACTCGGTCGCGCGGCCGCGTCAGCCCTGGTCCGCCGGCTGAAGCCAGGCGACACCCTCGGGTTCACCTGGGGACCGGAAACGGTCGCGACCGCGGATTCGATCGGCCCACGAGCAGCGACCTGCAAGCGTGTGGTGCAGATGGACGGTTCGATGACCTCGGTCGAGTACCACACCGGGGTCGATCAAGCGCTGTCCCGCTTCGCCGAGCGACTGGGCGCACAGCCACTCCGACTGATGACGCCGCTGTACGTCGATGCAGAAACAGTCACCGCAATGAAGCGTGATTCGATCATCGCCCAATCACTTCGGGCGGCCGAAGAATCGGACGTCATGGTCTTCGGCGTCGGATCGGTGTCGACCTCGACCACCCTCTTCGAAGGCGCCTACCTCGACACCGCCATTCTCGACGAACTCGCCGGCCTCGGTGCGGTCGGCGAAATCGGCGGCCGGTTCTACGACGTCGACGGGATCCCGGTCTCCTCATCCCTCGTCAACCGCACGGTGTCGATACCGCTGGAGATCGTGCGCGATTGCCGCACAACGTTTCTCGTGTCTGGTGGAGCGCACCGCCAAGAGTCGATTCTGGGTGCTCTGCGGGGCGGGATGGTGACCACGCTGGTGACCGATCTGACCTGCGCGCACTGGCTCATCTCGCAACAGAAAGGTCAACCATGACTGGGTTACCCGGGTCGCGCGCAGACGGCGCCGACACAACCGGCTCGCGGCGGCGGAGAAAAAGCCGACTATTCGGGCCACTGGCGCTGGTGACGGCTGTCGCGTTGACAGCAACGGCATGCGCCGGCGCCGGCTCGTTCACCGACGGTGGCGACGATGCCGTCACGATAGCGATGGTGTCGAATTCGCAGATGCAGGACGCGGTTTCGCTGTCCGATCAGTTCGAGGAAGAGAACCCCGGCATCAAGCTGAAGTTCGTCACCCTGTCCGAGAATCAGTCCCGAGCGAAGATCACGGCCTCGGTGGCCACCGGCGGCGGTGAGTTCGACGTGGTGATGATCAGCAACTACGAAACCCAGATGTGGGCCGAGAACGGGTGGCTCACCAACCTGACCCCGTTCATCGAAGCCAGTCCGGGCTACGATCCCGACGATTTCATCCCGACACTCAAAGATGCTCTCTCGTATGAGGGAAACATGTACTCGGTCCCGTTCTACGGCGAGTCATCGTTCCTGATGTACAACAGGAAGATGTTCGCCGACGCGGGCATCACCATGCCTCCCGACCCCACGTGGCCGGAGGTTCAGGAGGCCGCCAAAGCCCTCAACAAGGGTGATGTCTCCGGAATCTGCCTGCGCGGAAAGCCAGGTTGGGGCGAAAATCTCGCACCCTTGGACACCGTGATCAACGCCTACGGCGGCCGCTGGTTCGATGAGAACTGGAACGCCCAACTCGACAGCCCCGAAGTCAAAGCGGCGGTCCAGTTCTACGTGGATACCGTCCGCAACTATGGCGAACCCGGCGCTGCCTCAACCGGTTTCCAGGAGTGCGCAAACCTGATGTCGCAGAGCCAGGTCGCCATGTGGTACGACGCGACGTCGGCCGTCTCGGTTCTGGAGAGCCCCGAGGACAGCAACATTGCCGGTGACGTCGGCTATGTGCCGGCACCGGCAATGGCCAAGGGAAACAACGGCTGGTTGTACACATGGTCGCTCGGCATCCCGGAGAGCAGCAAAAAGAAGGAGGACGCCTGGAAGTTCATCGAATGGATGACCAGCAAGGACTACATCAACATGGTTTCCGATCAACTCGGTGCCAGCCATATCCCGCCCGGTAGCCGTCTGTCGACCTATGAGATACCGGCCTACAAAGAGATCTCCGGAGCCTTTGCCGAGGCGACCCTCAATTCGATGCGGGCCGCAGATCAACTGCATCCGACCGTGGATCCGGTGCCGTACACCGGGATTCAGTTCTTGGCGATCCCCGAGTTTCAAGATCTCGGCACCCGGGTGAGCCAACAGATAAGCGCAGCGATTGCCGGACAGATCAGTGTCGACGAAGCGCTCAAACAATCCCAGAAGTATGCCGAGGTAGTGGGCGAGTCTTACCAGAAGGAGCAGTGAGGACATGGCCACCACACTTGCTGAACGAGGAGCCGAACCGGGCCCCGGATCGGCTCCGCCACCGATAACATCCAAACGCGACCACATCTCACGCGCCGAGGGCTGGCGCCGTCGGGGTCCTCTGCTCCCGGCCATGATCTTCATGATCGTGGCCACCCAGATCCCGTTCATCGTCACCCTCTACTACTCGACCCAGTCGTGGAACCTCGTACGACCCGGATCACGACATTTCAACGGACTCAACAACTACGTCGATGTCTTCACCGACAGTCAGTTCCGTACAGTCGCGTGGAACACAGTGGTCATGATCGTGGGAACAGTCATCCTCTCGGTACTACTGGGACTGTTCTTCGCAATCCTGCTCGACCGTAAGTTCATCGGCCGCAGCGTCGTCCGCACGCTGTTGATCACCCCGTTTCTGCTCACCCCGGTCGCGGCGGCACTGCTGTGGAAGACCAGCCTGCTCTCCCCCACCAACGGACTGGTCAACTGGGCCCTGGGCCCCTTCGGCGCCGGGGATACTGACTGGCTCAGCAAGTTCCCTTTGGCCAGCGTGATGGCCGAATTGATCTGGCAATGGACCCCTTTCATGATGCTGCTGATCCTGGCCGGCCTGCAGTCCATGCCCAAGGACATCCAGGAGGCCGCTCGGGTCGACGGCGCCACCAGCTTCCGACTTTTCCGCGAGCTGACATTGCCCCACCTGCGTAGGTTCATCGAACTCGGTGCGGTACTCGGCGCCATCTATCTGGTCAACACCTTTGACGCCGTATACATGATGACCGCAGGCGGTCCGGGTGTGGCCAGCTCCAACCTGCCCTTCTATATCTACCAACGCGCATTCCTCGGCTTCGACGTCGGTCAGGCCGCAGCAATGGGTGTGGTGACGGTCGTCGCCACGATCATCCTGTCCACCCTCGCATTGCGTCTGATCTTCAAGAGCTTCAGCAAAGAGGAGGGAATCTGATGTCCACCACACTGAACAAGCCACCGGCGCAGCCACATACCGACATCAAGGACATCAGGAAGCGACGCAATCCGGGCGGGGCCCTGCTGACCGCGTTCACCTGGATCCTCGCCATCGGATTCTTCTTTCCGGTCGCGTGGATGGTGTTAACCGCCTTCAAACAGGAGAGCCAGGCCGCCACCAACCCACCCACCTTCTTCTTCACCCCCACGCTCGATCAGTTCAAGGAGGTCTTCGACGCCGGCGTCGGCACCGCACTGCTGAACTCACTGTTCGTCACCGTCGTCTCCACCACCTTCGTTCTGCTACTGGGTGTTCCGGCCGCCTTCGCGTTGTCGCTGCGACCGGTGAAGAAGACCACCGACGCGCTCTTCTTCTTCATCAGCACCAAGATGTTGCCGGTGGTCGCGGTGATCATCCCGCTCTACGTCATCGTCGGTCAGATCGGCATGCTCGACAATGTCTGGACCCTCATCATCCTGTACACCTCGATGAACCTCCCGATCGCGGTGTGGATGATGCGCTCGTTCTTCCTGGAAGTCCCCAAAGAAATACTCGAGGCCGCCGAGATCGACGGAGCCAGCCTGTGGACCTCGGTCCGCGAAGTGATCCTGCCCCTCGTCTCACCGGGCATCGCCGCCACCGCCCTGATCTGCGTCATCTTCTCGTGGAATGAGTTCTTCTTCGCGGTGAACATGACAGCGGTCAACGCCCAGACCATGCCGGTGGCGCTCACCGGATTCATGTCCGGGCAGGGACTCTACTGGGCCCAACTATCCGCCGCCTCGGTGGTCGCCGCCGTGCCGGTGGTCATCTGCGGCTGGATCGCACAGAACAAACTCGTCCGCGGCCTTTCCTTCGGCGCAATCAAGTAAGAACCAGGAGCATCATCATGGCAACCATCAGCTACGAAAACGCCTGCTGCGTCTACCCCGGCGCCGATTCATTGGCCGTCGATTCTCTCAACCTCGACATCGAAGACGGCGAATTCGTCGTCCTCGTCGGACCTTCCGGTTCGGGAAAGTCCACCGCCCTGCGCATGCTGGCCGGACTCGAGGAGATCGACAGCGGCGCAATCAAAATCGGCGGCGACAACATGGTCGGCGTGGCCCCCAAAGACCGCGACATCGCCATGGTCTTCCAGAACTACGCCCTCTACCCCAACAAGACCGTCGGCGAGAACATGGGATTCGCACTCAAGATGCGTGGCATCGGCGTCGAGGAACGCAAGCGCAAGGTCGCCGAGGCCGCCAAAGTCCTCGACCTCACCGAATACCTCGACCGCAAACCCGGAAAACTCTCCGGCGGCCAGCGCCAGCGCGTGGCGATGGGCCGGGCCATCGTCCGTGAGCCGCAGGTCTTCTGCATGGACGAACCCCTGTCGAACCTCGACGCCAAACTGCGCGTCCAGACCCGCACCCAGATCGCCGCGCTGCAACGCCGCCTGGGCACCACAACCGTCTACGTCACCCATGACCAGGTCGAGGCCATGACCATGGGCGACCGGGTTGCGGTGCTGAAAAAGGGTGTCCTGCAACAGTTCAGCACGCCCACCGAGCTCTATGACCGGCCGAAGAACGCCTTTGTGGCCGGCTTCATCGGCTCCCCGGCGATGAACCTGTTCACTGCTCCGGTGCGCGACGGTGTGGTCACCGTCGCCGGATCCACCATCGACCTCGACGCCGACTCGACAACCCTGCTCGAGAAGTCCGGTCTGCAGGAGGTGACAGTCGGAATCCGGCCCGAGGAACTCGCGCTGGCCGAAGGCAGCGATGGCCTCGGCGTCACGGTCGCGCTCCTGGAAGAACTCGGCAGCGAAACCTACGTCTACGCCAATCTAGAGGACCCCAACGTCCACACCCTCGGCGGCGGTCGCCTCAGCCTCGTCGCACGTTCACCACAGCGCTCGCCCGCCAAGATCGGCGAGGCGGTACGGCTGCGGCAAATCAGCGGCAAAGTGCATCTCTTCCACCCTGAAACAGGTGAACGCATCAGCCTTTAGGCACACCCCCATCGTCAACCACGGGTTGACGATGTACAGATCGTCAACCTAGCATTGACGCATGGCACAAGAACCCACGCCGATGACCAATCCGGTGCGTCTCGACGACTTGATATCCAACATCAAGGCCGTTCATCCCGACGCACTCGAACAGCTGTCGACCGCCGTGATTGCCGCCGACCACCTGGGCGAGGTGGCGGATCATCTCATCGGGCACTTCGTCGATCAGGCCCGACGCAGCGGTGCCTCGTGGTCCGAGATCGGAAGGAGCATGGGGGTGTCCAAGCAGGCCGCGCAGAAGCGGTTCGTTCCGAAAGACATGCCGTCATCGAACGACCTGGACCCGTCCCAGGGTTTCAGCAGATTCACCCCACGGGCCAAGAACGTGGTGATGGCGTCCCAGAATGAGGCGCGAGCGGCCGGGAACGCGGAGATCAGCCCGACCCACCTCGCGCTGGGCATCCTTGCTGATCCCGAATCCCTTGCAAGCAAGGCAATTTCATCCAATGATGTGTCACTCGACACCGCGCGATCAGCTCTCACCGCGACCTTGCCTTCACCGGTGACCGACCTACCCGACCTCACGCCCTACGACAACGATGCCAAGAAGGTCCTCGAACTCACGTTTCGGGAAGCCCTGCGATTGGGCCACAACTACATCGGGACCGAGCACATCTTGCTCGCGCTCCTCGAGCACGAGCACGACGACGGCGTACTCAACCGGCTCGGCCTGACAAAACCCGTAATCGAAGACAGTGTTGTAGCCGCCTTGGCAGACCTCTGATCAACCGGCGGGAGCGGGTGCCGGTGCCGGTGCCGGAGCCGGAGCCGGAGCGGTGGCGTTTGGATCTGTTCCGGTACCCGGCTCGGTTGATCCCACACCTGTGCTGGACGGACCCGGATCCATCTGGGAGACAAGCCATTTCCCGTCGTGCTTCTCCAGGGTCAGCTGGAAGATGCCCAGATTGGTCACGGGGGTGGTTGCCACACTGCTGGTACCCGTGATCTCGGCGACCACCAACGTGGTGGCCGAATCCTTCGTATTGGACACCACGCCCGACGACCAGATGTCGGGTTTGATCTTCAGCTGCATCGACGCGATGTCGGACTGCGTCTTGTCACGCTCGTTGAGGAGGTTGTCGCGGAACGCACCTGTGGTCAGTGGCGACATCTTGTTGACGTACTCACCGGCCGTACTGGTGTTCATCGAATCGAGCAATTGGGTGACGAAGTAGTCGGACGCAGCCTTCGCATCCGAGGCCGCGTCGAGCTTGGCCCGGTCCGACTTCCAGGCCATGCCGAAAACGATCACGGCGCCGATCAGCGCAACGACGACCACACCGGCAAGAACCTTGCCGACAACCGCGAGGCTGATGGTGATCTGCTTGCCGCTCTTCGCTTTCGGGTCACTATCGACCCGTCCCGGAAGAGGTGCTGTGGCTGCCGGCTCACCAGCAGTCGCCTCAGCGGCAGCGGGCTCCGGGTCCACAGTCGCGGTCGCGGTCGCCTTGCGTCGGGGCTTCCCGCTCGGCTTCTTTCCGATCGAGACACCCTCGGTGGGCTCGCTTTCGGATTCGGGATTGTTGTTCTCGGCCATACGGCGTTTCTACCTCATCACAATTGTCAGACGGTGGCGCGTGCTACACCGCAGCTCAGCCCAACGGGGCGGTACGTGCATTCGGATCGAAGTTCGGGGGCGGCCCGGCGGTGTCATCACCGGGCGGACGTGGCGCGTTGGCGGCCCCACGAATATCCTGCGTCTCGTCCTCCGTGACGCAGTACAGGTTGACCGGTACCGAGGCCTCGAGGACTTCGGTCGGCGATTCCGGCAACACCGGATACTGGCAATACGGACGCGGATAGATCGACCCGTAGGCCCACCAAGCCCCATCGTGGAACATCGCTTGCGCGGTGATCGAACCGTCGCGGATCGCCGGGAACAGATGCACCAGGGCCGGTGCCCGCAACGCACCCTGCTCCGCGATGTCGAGAAACTGCGTCAGCACGCCCGTCAGCGGATCGGTCAGTTGATTCAGGGATCCGCTCAGGGTTGTCAGCTGCGCCGGCGCCTTGCCGAGGAACGTGCGCAACTCCTGATCAGACGCAACGAGGGCGTCGATCAAGCCGGCCACTCCACCGGTAAGGGTTCCCAGATCAGGCTGGATGCCGGCGGTCGTCTCCAGGATCGTGCCGCTGTTCTGGATCAACTTGACCGTCTCCGGAAGCACCCGATAGAGATCGGTGAAAATCACGCCGCCGCTGTTGAACAACGCGCGCAGTTGGTTCTGGCCACTGCTGTCGAGCGCTATGTCGAGCTCATTGATGGTGATGCTCAGCTTCTCCGGATCAATCTGCCGGACCACGTCGAGTGACGACTCGAGCAGTTTTGGGAACGCCACCGTCGACGACGTCTGCGTCATCGAGATCTTGTCACCATTCGAGAAGTACGGCCCGTCAGCGGTACTCGGCTGGAAGTCGACGTATTGCTCACCGACAGCTGACAACCCGAGCGCCGCGATGTGCGAGTCCTTGCTGATCTTGTACTTGGAATCGACCACGACCGTCACCTCGACCGAAGTCGGGGTGGTCCGGATCTTCTCCACAGTACCGATCGGTGCCCCCCGCAGCGTGACATCCGATGTGTCTTGCACACCACCCGAATTGGCGAACTCGATGGTCAATTTGTAGTGGTCGTCCAGCGGCCGCCAACCCAGCACACCCAGGCTCAGATAGCCGACGCCGACGAACATCACGAGCACCAGGGCAAGGTTCGAGAGCAATATCTTGTGTTTCAGCAACCAGGCTGTCATTGCTCGCCCCTCACCCACAACATCCGCGGGTACCGGTCAGACGTGCCAGCACTCTGGTGAGCGTCTGTTCCAGGCTGTTGACCCCATTCGTGAGATCCTCCATCTCGGGAAGCCTGCTGCGGGAATCGAATCCGAATCCCGGCGACAGATACCAGACCCGCGCCGACACGGTCGCAGCACTGCCCGGCGTCGCGTTGACCCACTTCGGGGTCAGGACCCTGAGCTTGTCGGCCAGCGGACCGAGCTCGCCGGCGGCGCGTCCGAACGCATCGACGTCGGCCGCGAGGTTGTCGGCCAATTCCACTGCGTTCTCGCTCTGGGTGTCCAAGAAACCGTTGAGCGCATCGGTGACCGCCTTGGTCTTGTTCATCGTCGTGACGATCGACGGGATCTGACCGTTGACCACAGCCAACGCCGGACCCACCGTGTTGATCGATGCCACCAACTGGTTCCGGCCGTTGGCCACGTCGGTGGTCACTCCGTTCAGGGACTCGAGCGAGGTGTCGATCTCCTCGGTGTTCATCGCAAGCCGGCTGACACCGGTGGTCAGACCCTGGATCAGGCCGGTCAATTCCGGCGACTTGCCGCCGATCGCGTCGGAGAGCTCGTTGACGATCTCGGTCAGGTACTTGATGGCACCGCCGTCGACAAAAGCCGTTGCGGTCACGAGTAGGTCCTCCACGGTGGCCGCTTCGGTCATGTCTCCGGTCAGCGTGTCACCGGACTGCATCACTCCCGCCGAGGTGGCTTCCGCCGGCGGTAGCAATGCCACGAACACGTCACCGAGCGGTGTGGCCTGGCGCAGCTGAGCGCCGGTACCGACCGGGAGCTCGATGTCCTTGCGCACCAGCATGGTGACGTCCGCCTGGTAGTTGTTGGCGGTGATCGACTCGACCAGGCCGACGTCGTTGCCGTTCAGTTTCACCTTTGCCCGCGACGGCAGGTTGAGCGCGTTGCCGAACGAACCCTTGATCTCGTAGCCGTCGCCGACCCCACCCGGTGCCGGCATCGGCAGCTGCTCGATGGTCAGTGAGGGGATCGCGCCACACCCCGACAACAACATCGTTGATGCCAGCGCGGTGATCACGGTTGCACGCAGCCGGTTTCTGGTCCGCTTCACGTTCCTCATTTGGTCAACTCCAACAGCGCCGAGAACACTCCGAGGTCGGGCCCGAAATCCTTCAACTTGCCGGTCCGACAACCATCTTTCTGCAGGTTGATCGCCTCACAGAAAGTCGAGAGCAGCTCATTGTCGAACAGCGACTTGTCCACCAAAAGCTGTGCCCGCCAAGCCCGTTGTTCGGTCGAGACAGAGTTGGACAGGTTCTCGAAAGCCAGCGGCGCAACATCGATCGTGTCGACCAACTGCCGCGAGTAGTCGCTCAGGTTGCTGATCAATCCGGCCAGCCGGCCCATCGAGCCACCGAGCGTGGTGGTGTTCGCCTCGAGGAATGTGGCGGTGTTGTTGAGGGTCTGGTTGAGTGCTTCGAGTGTCGCCTGCAAACCGGGCGCCTGCTCCCCCAGCATGTGCGACACATCGGTGAGCGACGCCGAGAATGCGGTCATCTTCGGGTAGTTGTCCACGAGTGCGGTGGTCAGTTCCGACATGTCCTTTATCACCCCGACCAGGGCGTCACCATTGTCGACACCGACCTGCGCGAACTTGTGCAACTCCTCGATCGTCGTCTCCATACGTTGGCCGTTGCCACCGAAGATGCCCGCCGAAATCGTCAGCATGTCCCCGAGCGGTCCGTTGCCGTCGGGATCGGATTGGAACTCCTTGACCAGGTTGTCGATCGAGTCGAACAGGGTGCCGATCTCGACAGGGGACTTCGCCTTTTCCACCGTGTCCCCGTCGGCGAGTTTCGCCCCTTCGGAAAACGTCGGCGACAACTCGATGTGCCGGGTCGTCACCAAGGAAGTATTGATGATCGCCGCGGTGGCACCGACGGGAATCGGGACGTCCGAGTCGACCGTGAACTCGACTTTGACATGTTGACCCTGCGGCGTGATGGACAGAACCCGGCCCACCGGCATCCCGAGCACCGACACGTCGTTGTCGACATACAAACCGGCGACACTGTCGAAGTAGGCGGTCAGCTTGATCGATTGGCCTGCAGCGTGTTTCCAGCTTTCGGGAATCAGAGAGCAGCCCGTACCCACCAGTGAGGTGGTAAGGAGAACCGCAACGATGATGATGGTCCGGCGCAATTGTGCCGTGGTTCGATTCAGCATCCGGGCACCACATTTGCCAAGCAGAGCCAGTTGTCGGGGAACACACCCCACGGGAGATAGCCCATCGCATACGGGCCCGATCCGGTGGTGTTCGCGATCGCGCGAACCGTCAACGGCAGCACCTCGAGGAGGTGACGCAGGTTGTCACGGTTCTTCTCCATGCCCTCAGAGATCGTGTTGAGGTTCATGACCAGCGGGGCGAACTCGTTGTTGTTCTCCGCCGCGAGGGCTTCCATCTCGTTGGACAGTTCGGCAACTCCGTCGAGCAGACGTACGACCATCTCCTGCCGGGTGGCGATCTTCTGGGCCAGCAGCTGTCCCTGCCCGACGATCACCGACAGTTGGTACTGACTGCTGTTGACCACGTCGGTCACCGTCGCCGTGTCCTGGATCAGCATGTTGACCTGGTCGGTGCGGTCGGTGATCACGTGCGACATCTGCGTCAGCGCATCCAAGGTCTGCGTGGTGACACCTGGCGCATCGGCCAACTGCTTGTTCAGCGCGTCAACGCTGTCGGCGAGATCACCGGCGTTGATCTTGGCCAGGATCGGGGTGCCACGCTCGATGGTCTTCTGCAGGTCGTACGGCACTTGTGTGTTGGGGATGCGGGAGCCGCTCAGCGCCTCGGTCGAATCCCCGATCTTGAGGTCGATGAATCGCTGGCCCAGCAACGTGGAGAGTTTGATCTCCGCCGAACCGTCGACCATCACCTCGACGTTGCTTTTGACCTCCATGTCGATCTTGACGTGATCGCCGGCCAACTCGGTCGACGAGACCTCGCCGACATCGATGCCGGCGACCCGGACCTTGTCCCCTGCGCGGATGCCTCCGGCCTGAGCGAAGTCCCCGGTGTACTCACGTTTGCCGATGCCCGCGTCCGACAACGCGAACGTCGCCAGAACGATGACCAGCAACGCCACAGAGCCGATAACACCGAGCCAGGTGTACCGATTCTTGTGCCAGCTCGATCGCATTCGTTCCGAACTCACCGCGCTCATCGGCACACCCCCGAGTGTTCGCTGCCGCCGATCGAACTGATCAATCCCGGCGGGAACAGCACTCCACCGATGGATACGTCCAGGTCACACGCATAGATGTTCAGATAGTTGCCCTGACCCATCACCATCGGGAAATGCACGAGGAACAGCGGGAGGTCGATCGCCAACTGGTCGAGCTTGGCGCCGACACCGATCAATTCGCTGGTCGTGGTTCTCAGTCCGGTGCCGATGGAGTCGACATCGGGACGGATCTGGCCGATCAGTCCACCGAGACGGTCGGTCGCGCTGCCGATGCTGTCCACCGCCGCGCCCAGCGCGGGCGAATTGGAATTGAGGCCCTCGATCAGTCCTGCCAAGTTGGTCACGAGCCCCTGCATTTGTTCGCCCTGCTTACTCAGATCACCCATGACCGCACTGAGGTTCGTGATGACGGCCGCGATCACCTGGTCGCGATTGGCAAAATCGGCTGCGACCTGACCGACCTGCGCGATCGTGTAACTCAGGGAAACCTGATTGCCCTGGAACGTCTGGACCAGACTCTCGGAGAGCTGATTGACCTGCTCCGGTTGGAGGGTGTCGAACACCGGCTGGAATCCGGCCAGCAGGGCCGACACGTCGAAGGAGTCCTGCGACGGTACCTGCAGCGTCGAACCCTTCTTCATCTTCTGTTGCTCGGGGGCGTCCTCGACGAGGTCTAGTCCGAGATACCGCTGTCCGATGAGGTTCTGGTATTTGACCGATGCCTGGGTGTTGGTGAAGATCGTCTGGTCGTCCTGGACCTCGAACTTCACTTCGGCGCGGTCGCGGTCGAGCTTGATCGACGCCACCCGACCCACGCGGACACCGGCCATCCGGACATCGTCACCTTCGTGCAGGCCCGACACGTCATTGAAGTAGGCGGTGTACTTGTCCGTGTCGCCCGGGACAGATCGCTCGAGGGTCGACCAGATCGTCCAGGTCAGCACAAGTGCGAGGACGGCGAACAGACAGAAGCCGATCAACGGCTTGCGGTAACTCATCTCCCACCTTTCTGAACCTGGACGGACTGCACCAGCGGACCGAGCATCAACGTGTCGGCCGCGGTCGGCTCATGTTCCAGCGCGGCCTCCAATGTCTTGTTGTCGCTGGCGGTGGTGACCACATTTGGTTGTCCGGCCGATGTACTGTTCGCGTCCGTTACCGCACTGGCCGGGGTGATCGCCAGGGGGCCAGAACTGGTGGGCCCGGTACCGGTGCCGGGTCCGATGCAACCCGGTCCCCGGGTGATGCCGTACTCGCCGCCGTCGTAGACCGGGCAGTTCTGATGCTTGTACATCTGGAACGGGCTGAAGCTGACTCCGATGTTGAGCATGGGCTTACCGTTGGTACCGGTGAACACGGTCAGCACGTTGCCGGCGAGGACGTTGAGCGCATGCAGACCTTGGGGTAGAGCCTCGGCGTCCACCGCGATCGCCCCGGTCATGATGTTGAGGTCGTTGACGATGCGGATTCCACCATCGCCGTTGCGCGCGAACAGCGTCTGCAGCCCGTCGATCATGCCCTGGGCGGCGGTCAAGGTGCTCACGAGTTCACGCTGACGCTCGATGATCGTCAGGGACGGAACGACCGCTCGCCCCATCGCGTCGAGGAGCTCTGGTGTGGACTTTTCGATCCCCCGCATCGACTCGTTGAAGTTGTCGAATCCCGGCGGCGCCCCGTCGGGGAACTGTGCGTTGATCTGTTCCCAGTACTGATCGAGAATTCCGACGAATGCGCTGAACACATTGCCGCCACCCCGCAGCGCTTCGGCGATGGTGCCCAGGACGCGACCGATCTGTTCCGGCGGTACCGCCGTGAACAGTTCGCGGAGTTCGTTCTGCACCGACTGCAGTGCGATCGTCTCCTTGGACTCGTCCGCGACGATCTTGCTCCCGGTCGACAGATGACCGGCCGGTTCGGCCGGTGGGATCAGCTCCACCGAGTTGACGCCGAACAGGTTGCTCGGAACCGTGCGAGCGGTCACGTTGGCCGGAATGCCCGGCGCCTGCTCAGGAATGATGTTGATGTTCACGTTCGACAACGTGGTGTCGGTGGCGTCGATCGACGTGACCGCACCGACGATGAGCCCGTTGTAGCGCACATCGGCCTGGCTGACCAGACCGTCCCCGATGTCCTCGAGGCTCGCAGTCACCTCGACCTTCTCGTCGAAGGCCCCGTCGTAT
Organism: Williamsia faeni; assembly: GCA_003202005.1. Classification (GTDB taxonomy): domain Bacteria; phylum Actinomycetota; class Actinomycetes; order Mycobacteriales; family Mycobacteriaceae; genus Williamsia; species Williamsia faeni. The sequence goes on from QJJF01000003.1 coordinate 42,243, forward strand.
CGCAGTGCCAGTACCGCCAGGATCAGCACCACGATGATCACGAAGGCGACGCCGCGCAGAAGGTATTGCGTCGACGATGGGTTCCGTCCGGTTGTGTCTACCTGCATGCCGTCACCCCGAAATCCTGATGCCAGGTGACAGACCCCAGAAGACCAGCGTCAGCAGAAGGTTCGCGAAGACCAGCACGATGATCGACAACCTGATCGCGTGGCCGGCGGCCACCCCGACACCCTCCGGACCACCGGAGGCGAAGAAGCCGTAATAGCACTGGATGAACGTCGTGAGCATGACGAAGATGACAACCTTGATGACCGAATAGACCATGTCGCGGGACAGGATGAACTGGGAGAAGTACGACAGATAGACACCTTTGCCCTGCCCGCTCTGCAACTGGAACATCACCTGGCACGCGATGTAATTCGCGGCGAGGGAGACCGAATACAGCGGGATGATGCAGATGACAGCTGCGATCATCCGCGTGGTGACGAGGTACGGCATCGGGCGGATGGCGATCGATTCGAGAGCGTCGATCTCCTCACTGATGCGCATCGACCCGAGTTGTGCGGTGAAGCGACATCCGGATTGCGCCGTGAAAGCCACGGCGGCGAGCAGCGGCCCGAGTTCGCGAGTCGTGGCGAAGGCGGACACGGCACCGGTCACCGGTGACATGCCGAGCAGGTTCAGCGCTGTGTAGCCCTCGATACCGACGGTGGCGCCACCCATGATGCCGAGCAGGATGATCACACCGATCGTGCCGCCGCCGACCACGATGGCGCCGTTGCCCCAGGTGACGTCGGACAGCAGTCGCCAGATCTCTTTGCTGTAGTGCTTGAACGCGATCGGGACGGCACCGACCGAGCGAACCAGGAAGGTGACCTGGTGGCCCATCAGAACCAGGACGTCGCGAGGTCCCTCATAGACCTTCTTGCCCAACGCGACCGGTTTGAGCGCCGGGGGCGTGTACTTGGACGCAACCATGTCAGACCACCCTCGTCGGGACGAGCACGGCAAAGATCTGGGTCAGAATGACGTTGACGGTGAACAGCAGGATGACCGAATTGACCACGGCCGCGTTGACGGAGTTCGCAACACCGGAGGGGCCGCCCTTGGTGCTGAGCCCGCGATCGCACGACACGATGGCGACGATCGCACCGAAAATCACCGCTTTGAGAATGGCGAACGCAAGATCGGCCGGACTGGCAAACGACGCAAAGGTGCCGGTATAGCTACCCGGCGTACCTCCCTGCGCGTAGACGTTGAACACGTAACCGGTGACGAAGCCGATGAAGCAGACGAAACCACAGAGCAGGAAGCTGACGACCATCGTCGCGAGCAGACGCGGGGAGATGAGTCGCTGGGTCGGGTTGACGCCCATCACCCTCATCGCGTCGATTTCATCGCGAATGGTGCGGGAACCGAGATCGGCCGCGATGGCCGAGCCGACCGCTCCGGCCAGGAGAAGCGATGTCACCAGCGGCGCGCCCTGCCGGATCACACCGAGACCGGTGGCCGCACCCGAAAACGATGTGGCACCGATCTGATTGGCGATGTTCCCGACCTGGATCGAGACGATCACGCCGACGGGGATCGCCACCAGCAATGTGGGGACGACAGAAGTGTTCGCCATGAACGCGCATTGGCGGATGAACTCGCCGAACGGGAACCGCCGTTTGACGATGTCGACAAAGAGAACTTTGAACACTTCGAGAAACAGCGTCATCTGGCGGCCGAAGGTCTCGAACGAGGCAACTATGTGCTCGCGAAACCACCGCCTCAGCGGTCCCTGTTTCTTGCGCGTCACGGCAGCTCCCCCGCTGCCTGACGTCACGGATTGTGTAGTCACACCCTGCCTTCGTTGTCCCCGCCACACATAACCGCATCATGTGAGTTCGCTCATACTGCCACACGGATATCGAACCAACCGACGAACACGCATACCTTCTGCGAAAGCCCGAGCCGTAATGCAAGTTATGCAATACATGACTCCGGTGAGCCCCCCCAAATATCGGACTGCGCGTAGTCACACTAGCCCACGTCTCCATCTGAGTCGCCATTCGGTGCGATTGACTGTTAACTTAGCGCATTGCCGGCAGCAGATGCGAGCAATTGGACGAACAGCGAGGTCCGCGTCGAGGACATACGGTTTGGGAGTGACGCTTCTACCGGTGTGGGCCCCCGCTGCGCAGCAGATGCACGTACTGATCGACGGATCGAGATATCAGATGGTGCCGCGCCCCGGCGGCTGGTGGGACTCTCCGGTGGACGCACCACCCGGCGCCCGGTACGGATACCTGATCGACGGTGCGACCGAGCCCGTCCCCGATCCGCGTTCCGCGCGTCAGCCGGACGGCGTCCACGGACTCAGCCAGGTCCACAACGTCGCGCCCGAGGTCTGGACCGACGCCGACTGGGCCGGCCGCCGGGTCGCCGGGGCCGTCATCTACGAACTGCACGTCGGCACGTTCACACCTGACGGGACCCTGGATTCGGCGATCGGCAAGCTCGACCACCTGGTTGGACTCGGGGTGGAGTTCATCGAACTCATGCCGGTCAACGCGGTCAACGGCATCCACAACTGGGGCTACGACGGCGTCGGCTGGTACGCGGTCCACGAGCCCTACGGCGGTCCCGACGCGTTGGCGCGGTTCGTCAATGCCGCGCACCTGCGCGGACTCGGCGTCATCGTCGACGCCGTCTACAACCACCTGGGCCCGTCGGGGAACTACCTCCCGAACTTCGGCCCGTACCTGACCTCCGGCGCCAACTCCTGGGGTCAGTCGGTGAATCTGGACGAAGCCGACTCCGATGAGGTTCGTGAGTTCATCATCGGCTCGGCGCTGCGCTGGATGGACGTATTCCATGTCGACGGTCTCCGCCTCGACGCGGTGCACGCCCTCGTCGACAGGACCGCACTGCACCTGCTCGACGAGCTGCAGATCCGCACCGACGAACTCTCGGCCCGGGTGGGCCGTCCCCTGTCGCTGATCGCGGAGAGCGACCTCAACGACCCCACCCTGATCACCCCGCGTGAGCTCGGTGGATACGGTCTGGCCGCGCAATGGAGTGACGACGTCCACCACGCGATCCACACCGCGGTCTCCGGTGAACGCCAGGGCTATTACGCCGACTTCGGAAGCCTCGAATGTCTGTCCACGGTCCTGCGGGAAGGCTTCTTCCACGCCGGTACCTACTCGTCCTTCCGGCGCCGTCGGCATGGCGCGGCGATCGATCCGGCGCGGGTCGCGGCCACCTCGCTGGTCGCCTACTCCTGCAATCACGATCAGATCGGCAACCGCGCGATCGGTGATCGACCCGGCGAATACCTCAGTGCCGGTCAGCTCGCGGTGAAGGCGGCGCTGGTCCTCACCTCCGCATTCACCCCGATGCTGTTCATGGGCGAGGAATGGGCGGCGAGCTCCCCTTTCCAATTCTTCACGTCCCATCCGGAGCCCGAACTCGGCGAGGCCACCGCCCGGGGCCGGAAGGCCGAGTTCGCCGAACACGGCTGGGATGCCGCCGAGGTCCCCGATCCGCAGGACCCGGCGACCTTCGAAAGGTCGAAACTGCAGTGGGACGAGATCGAAGTCGGCGAGCATGCCCGGGTCCTCGACTTCTACCGCAGCCTGATCGCCCTCCGCGCACGCGAACCCGAACTCTCCGCGGACACCTTCGACTCGGTCGCCACCGACTGGGCCACAGACGGCACATGGTTCGCGCTGCATCGCGGTGGGATCACAACCGTCGTGACGATGACCGAGAAGTCGGTACCGCTACCGGTTGCCGGCACCGTCCTGCTGGCCTGGGAACCGCCGGCCCCGGACAACACGATGTCCGGGCACAACGCGGTGATCGTGCGCCGCGACTGACCGACCGGCACCAACGCAAACGAGCCGGAATTACGAGGACGAGCCGCATATTTGTGGCTCGTCCTCGTATTTCCGGCTCGTTTGGGGGTTGGAGTGTGCGTCAGGTCAGGTAGCGATACGCCGGGGACCCGGGTTCGAGGCGCTCGCACGTCAGGCGCGAGTGGTCGATGCGGCCGAGCAACGGCCCGAGACCGTCCGGCGATCCGAGTTCCACACCGACCAGCGCCGCGCCGGTCTCCCGGTTGTTGCGCTTGACGTACTCGAACAGCGTGATGTCGTCGTCGGGACCGAGGACGTCGTCGAGGAATCGGCGCAGTGCGCCGGGTTCCTGCGGGAAGTCCACGAGGAAGTAGTGCTTGAGCCCTCGGTGTACCAGGGACCGTTCGATGACTTCGCCGTACCGCGAGACGTCGTTGTTGCCTCCCGAGAGCAGGCACACCACATTCCAGCCCGGTTCGATCGGGAGGTCGTCGAGGGACGTCACCGACAGGGCACCGGCGGGCTCGGCGATGATGCCCTCGTTCTGGTAGAGCTCCAGCATCGCCGAACAGATCGCACCCTCGTCGACGTGCATGATGTGCGAGCCGCCGACGGGCAACTTGTCGACATCATGGTGAACCGTGCTGAGCGGTGGCAGGTCCGGATGTGAGGCGACCGTCGCGCCGGCGGCGAACATGACCTGATGGCCGATTTTCCCGATGCGTTTGACGGCGGCACCGTCGACAAACGAATCGATCTTGTTCAAGGTCACCGGACCGCCCTCGACGAGAGCCGCGGACAGCGAGATCGCACCGGTCGGTTCGACACCGACGATCCGCACGTCCCCACTGTGCGCGCGCAGGTAGGTGGTGATTCCAGCCAGTGCGCCACCGCCGCCCACCGGCACGACCACGAGATCGGGCATCACACCGAGCTGGGCAACGATCTCTTTGGCGATGGTCCCCTGCCCGGCGGCGGTGCGGGTGTCGTCGAACGGGTGGATCCAGGTGGCCCCGGTGGCAGCGACATCGGTCAGCCCCGCGGCCGCCGCGTCGTCGTACGTGTCTCCGACGGCGATCAGTTCGACGAATTCCCCACCGTGCCAGCGAATCCGGTCACGTTTCTGCTTGGGGGTGTTGGTCGGGACGTAGATCCGGGCCCGTATTTCCATGGTGCGAGCCGCGTAAGCCACACCCTGCGCATGGTTTCCGGCGCTGGCAGCGACCACCCCGGCGGCACGCTCGGCCTCGGTCAGCTGTGCCATCACGTTGTAGGCGCCGCGAATCTTGTACGAACGCACCAACTGCAGATCTTCACGCTTGAGGTAGACCGTCGCGCCCGTGCGTGCCGACAAGCGCTCGCAGAGTTGCAGCGGCGTGGCGACGACCACCTCACCTAGGCGTTGGGCCGCCGCGTCGATGGCGGCGGCATCCAGAGGTTGAGCGATGCTGTTGTCGGTCGAAGATCCACTAGTCACGGCAGCAATCGTCTCACTTCGCCCAAACCCTGGTACCGCCGCCACACCTGCCCGCTTTCAGGCGGGTTCGAGCACAAATACCGGGATCTGGCGATCGGTTTTCTTCTGATAGTCGGCGTACGGCGGATACGCCTCCACCGCACGCTCCCACCAGATCGCCTTTTCGTCGCCGAACACCTCACGGGCGACCATGTCCTGCACCTTGGGGCCATCCTGCAGCTCGACCTGCGGGTGTGCGACCACGTTGTAGTACCAGACCGGATTCTTCGGTGCCCCACCCAGCGACGCGACAACCGCATAGTTGCCCTCATGCTCCACCCGCATCAGCGGAGACTTGCGGAGCTTGCCGGACTTGTTGCCCAGCGTGGTGAGCACCACGACCGGCATACCGTTCAGCACGGTTCCCTCAGTACCGCCGGACTCCACGATCTGGTCGGCTTGCTTGCGCGCCCAGTCGGTGGGACTCGGTTCGTATTCACCCTGCAGTGGCATCGATCCTCCAAATGTTCATGTGCACGAACCGCGTGCACGAATTAGTGGCAACGTCCCCCGCCGGGCCGATATTCCTGGCCCCGGTGAGTTCTGATGCCGCGCTAGACACTCAAGCAGGACGGACCCAGTAGCGCCTTGAGGTCGCCCATCAGCGCCGACGTCGGGTTGACGCGGAGCTGATCGTCGAGTTTCAGCGTGGTCTCCTTGGACCCGCTGGTGAGCCGGACATGTACATCTGACGTTCCGGGATGGCGGACGAGCACCTGCTTGAGCGCGCTGACGCGGTCGGCGGTACACAACCTCGTCGGCATGATCAGCGACACCGGCTTGGCGACACCCACATGCGAAAGGTCAGGCACGGCAAGATCATTCGCGGAAATCATCATGCTGTCATCGCGCAGGTTGACCCGCGCCTTCACCAGCACCACCGCGTCGGGGGCGATGTCCATGCCGAATGCCTGGTAGGCCCGTGGGAAGAAGTAGACCTCTACGCCACCGACCATGTCCTCGATCTGGACGACGGCGTACGACTCGCCCTTCTTGTTGACACGCCGGGTGACCGCCGAGATGATGCCACCGATCACGATCTGCGCACCGTCTTTGGCATTGCCTTCGAGCAGCGAGGTGATCGACGTGTCGGTCTGGGCCGAGATGACGTGCTCGACACCGTTGAGCGGATGCCCGGAGACGTAGAGCCCCAACATCTCTCGCTCGAGCGCGAGTTTGTGTTTCGTGTCCCACTCTTCGTCCGGGACCTTCACCGCGAACGCATCGTCGGTGACACCGCCGCCGCTGTCGCCACCGGCGTCACCGAACAGGTCGAACTGTCCGATCGCCTCGGCCTTCTTGGTTCCGAGGACCGCATCGACGGCATCGGAATGAACCAGGAACAGGCCCTTGCGCGGATGATCGAGCGAGTCGAAGGCACCGGCCTTGATGAGCGACTCGGTGACCTTCTTGTTGCAGGCGGTCACGCTGATCTTCGCCAGGTAGTCCGAGAAGCTCGTGAACTTCGACTTCTCTTCGCGCGCTTCGATGATCGACGCGACCACGCCACTTCCGACGTTGCGCACCGCGGCCATACCGAACCTGATGTCTTCACCGACGGCGGAGAAGTTCTGCTGCGACTCGTTGACGTCCGGCGGCAGCACCGTGATCCCGAGGCGACGGCAGTCGGCCAGGTAGATGGCGGCCTTGTCCTTGTCGTCGGCCACCGAGGTGAGCAGGCCGGCCATGTACTCGGCCGGGTAATGAGCCTTCAGGTACGCGGTCCAGAACGAGACCAGGCCGTAGCCGGCAGCGTGCGACTTGTTGAACGCGTATCCGGCGAACGGCAGGATGGTGTCCCACAGCGCCTTGATGGCGGCTTCGGAGAATTCGTTGTCCAGCATGCCCTGCCGGAAGCCGGCGTAGGCCTCCTCGAGCACGGACAGCTTCTTCTTACCCATGGCGCGGCGCAACAGGTCGGCCTGTCCGAGCGAATATCCGGCGACCTTCTGAGCGATCTGCATGATCTGCTCTTGGTAGACGATCAGGCCGTAGGTGTCCCCGAGGATCTCCTTGAGGGGCTCTTCGAGCTCGGGATGAATCGGGCTCACCGGCTGCTTGTTGTTCTTGCGGTCGGCGTAGTCGTTGTGGGCGTTCATGCCCATCGGACCCGGCCGGTAGAGCGCCAGCACGGCGACGATGTCACCGAACCCGGTGGGCTGCATACGTTTGAGGAGCTCACGCATGGGCCCACCGTCGAGCTGGAAGACGCCGAGCGTGTCGCCGCGCGCCACCAGCTCGTAGGTCGCCGGGTCGTCGAGCGGTAAGGCATCGAGGTCGAGGTCGAAGCCGCGGTTGAGCTTGATGTTGTCGATCGTGTCGCCGATGACCGTGAGGTTGCGCAACCCAAGGAAGTCCATCTTCAGCAGGCCGATCGCCTCACACGACGGGTAATCCCAGCCGGTGATGATGGCGCCGTCCTGCGGGCGCTTCCAGACCGGGATCGCCTCGGTCAGCGGCTCGGACGACATGATCACCGCACAGGCGTGGACACCGGCGTTACGGATCAGGCCTTCGAGCCCGAGCGCGGTGTCATAGATCTTCTTGACATCGGGATCGGTCTCGATGAGCGCCCGGACCTCGCTGGCCTCTTTGTACCGCTCATGGCTGGTATCGGTGATACCGGCAATCGTGATGTCCTTGGCCATGATCGGCGGCGGCAGCGCCTTGGTGATGCGGTCGGCGATGGCGTAGCCGGGCTGGCCGAACTGGACGCGGGCCGAGTCCTTGATCGCGGCCTTCGTCTTGATGGTTCCGAAGGTGATGACCTGAGCGACCTTGTCGCTGCCCCACCGCTCGGTCGCGTACCGCACCATGTCACCGCGGCGGCGGTCGTCGAAGTCGATGTCGATATCGGGCATCGACACGCGCTCGGGGTTGAGGAATCGCTCGAACAGCAGGCCGTACGGAATCGGGTCGATGTTGGTGATGCCCAGCGCCCAGGCGACCAGTGAGCCGGCCGCCGAACCACGGCCCGGACCCACCCGGATTCCGACCTCGTTGGCGTGCCGGATGAGGTCACCGACCACCAGAAAGTAAGCGGGGAAACCCATCTGGATGATCACGTCGAGTTCATAGCTCGCGCGGTCGAGGTATTCCTGCGGGACCTCGCGGTCCGGGAACCGCCGGGTCTTCAGACCGTGCGCGACCTCTTTGCGCAGGAAGCTCGGCTGCGTGTCACCCTCGGGCACCGGGAAGATCGGCATGCGGTCGCGGTGCTCGAAGACCTCGGCGTAGCTCTGCACGCGCTCGCCGATGAGCAACGTGTTGTCGCAGCCACCGGGCACCTCTTTGTCCCACAGCTCGCGCATCTCGGCCGCCGACTTGAGGTAGTAGCCGTCGCCGTCGAACTTGAATCGCGTCGGGTCGGACAGCGTCTTGCCGGTCTGCACACAGAGCAGTGCTTCGTGGCTGGCCGCGTGCCCCTTGGTGACGTAGTGGCAGTCGTTGGTGACCAGTGGCGGGATCCCCAGCTTGCGCCCCACCTCCAGCAGCCCGTCCCGGACCCGGCTCTCGATCTCCAGCCCGTGCTCCATCAGCTCCAGGAAGAAGTTCTCTTTGCCGAAGATGTCCTGCCATCTGGCCGCGGCTTCGAGGGCTTCGCGGTCGTGACCGAGCCGCAGGCGGGTCTGGACCTCACCGGACGGACATCCGGTGGTCGCGATGATGCCGTCGGCGTGCGCCGCGATGACCTCGGCATCCATGCGGGCCCACTTGCCGAGCTGGCCTTCGATGGACGCCAGCGACGACAGCTTGAAAAGGTTGCGCAGACCGGTTGCGTTCTCGGCGACCATCGTCATGTGCGTGTAGGCACCGCTACCCGAGACGTCGTCGCCCTTCTGCTCCCGGCTACCCCACAGGACACGCTTGGTGTTGAAGCGCGATTCGGGGGCGATGTACGCCTCGATACCGATGATGGGCTTGACACCCATGTCGGTGGCGACGTTGTAGAACTCACTGCCGCCGAACATGTTTCCGTGGTCGGTCATGCCGATCGCGGACATTTCCAACCGAGTGGCCTCACTGATCATCGGTTTGACCTTGGCCGCCCCGTCGAGCATTGAGTACTCAGTGTGGTTGTGCAGATGGACAAACGAATCCGACACGCGCTACCTCTCAATTCGAACTCTCGAATGCCACCGGACACCACCGCCGAGAGCGGGTCGCGGACGCAAGGTCTTCAGTCTAGGCGGGGGTACCGACGAGCTCGGGCAGGCGCGGCGGCCACCTCCGGATGTAGTGACGTATGTGCCTCATGTGACGCGATGTGACGCCGGAGTGACCACGTCACGCGACGAGGAAGATCGCCACCACGATCGCGATCGCCACCACGATCAACCCGATAAGCAGGGCAAGCATCACCGCATTGGAACCCGACGGGCCCGCAGACGGGTTCCGCGCCGGATGCTGCGGCTGCGAATACTGCGTCGAGGACAGATACGCAGGCTGCGGGGTGTGCTGCTGATACGCCTGCGGAACCGGAGTCTGCCCGAGCGGTTGCTGGCCCATCGGCTGTTGTTGTCCCATCGGCTGTCCGAAGGGCTGCGGTCCTGCGGCTTGGCCGGGCGGCGGGGTGTGCTGTGTGTGCTGCCGCGGCTGCGGTGTCGCCGGACCTGCCGGGCGGGGGTTCATCTGGGGCCGGGCCGCGACCGGTGGTGTGTAGGCGGTCATGCCACCCTGGTGCAGCGCCGATTGCAGCGCGTCGGTGAATTGCCGGCAGTTGGCGAACCTGTCGTCGGCCTCTTTGGCCATGGCCTTGGCGATGACCGAGTCAACAGCGGGCGGCACCGTGGGCACCATCTCCGACAACCGCGGCACCGGCTTGCTCAGATGTCCTGCGATGACGTCGGCGGTGCCGTCGCCCTTGAACGGCACGCGTCCGGCCATCAGGTGAAAAGCGGTGGCCGCCAACGAATACTGATCGGTTCGGGCATCGACCGGCTGGCCCTTGAGCTGCTCGGGTGAGGCATACGACAACGTCGCGAGCACCGTACCGACCACCGTGAGCGACTCGGTCTCGTTGGCCGCCTTCGCCACACCGAAGTCGGTCAGCAACACCCGCTGCTCGTCGGCATCGGTCCTGTAACCTCGGTCGATCCCGTCGCCGAACTCACTCGACTCGTCCGACAGCAGGATGTTGGCCGGTTTGATGTCGCGATGCAGCAGACCTCGCCGGTGCGCGTAATCGAGGCCGCGGGCGATCTCCCCCGCTATCCGGACAACACGTTCCGGCGGCAACCCGGCCTGTGCACCGGCTTTCTCCTGCGCACGCTGCAGCTCCTGCGCGCAGTCGGTGCCGGGGACGTACTGCATCGAGATCCAGAGCATGCCGTCGCTGCTGCCCCGGTTGTAGATCGTGACGATGTTGGGGTGGTCGAGACCGGCCGCGACCTCGGCCTCGCGCAGGAATCGCTTACGGAACTGCTCGTCCTGACCGACCTGCTCACCGAGCACCTTGATGGCGTCACTGCGGGGCAGTTCGGGATGCTTGGCCAGATACACCGCACCCATGCCGCCGCTACCTAGAGCACGCTCCACCCGGTACCCGGCGATCCAGGACCCCGGCTGCAACATGCTGACCCCCTCCGCAACTCACGAATGTCTAGGGCACACCATATAACGGCCTAGGCCGCCGGAACGGGTCCATCGTCGGGCAGCGGTTCGACAATCGTGACCATCGACGGCTGCAACGGGACGACCGCGAACAGTCCCGCTGCGGCGTCATCCGGCAGCGCCTCCACCGCCCGGACCCCGGGCTCGGCGGCGATCTGACGCAAGACGGAGAGCCGGTCCCGGACCACCAGTCCGATCAGGCACTCGCACCCCGCCCGCAGTCGCGCGGCGGCCACTGCACCGACCTGCCGCGCCCGCTCGGTAGCGTCCGAACGGCTGATCACCTGCTGCGCGGCGATCTGCTGCGACCAGTGGAACGAATCCTCGGTGTTGCCTGTCGCCGCCCGGACCGACGGCGTCTGAACCCGCTCGATCGGCACGTTGAAGATGTTCTGCGACAGCAACATCGACGGTTGCGTTGCGGTCAGCGCCCAGCCGTCGTCGAGCGATTGTGCCTGCCTCAGCGAAATCAGCGCCCACCGGTCGGTGTCGGGGCCGGACAACGACTTCTCGGCGCGGGCCAGGTAGTCGGCAACCGGTTCGGAGTTTTCAGGTCCGAGGACATCACCGGTGACCGGCGGCTTCGGGACCGGGTTGACCACGCCGACCAGATACAGACCGCCCACCAGCACGGACACCGCTGCCAGCAGCACGACTGCGGTTCGAACGGCAGAACTCATGGGCTAACCGGCCCGGAGCACGTCCAGCGCATGCTGCAGATCCGGCGGGTACGGACTGGTGAACTCGACCTGTCGACCGTCAGCCGGATGGGCGAACGACAACGCCCGGGCGTGCAGCCATTGCCGCTCCAGGCCCAGCTTCGCGGCGAGGACCGGATCACCGCCGTAGGTGAGGTCGCCGCAGCAGGGATGATGTAGCGCCGAGAAGTGCACGCGGATCTGGTGCGTGCGGCCGGTCTCCAGGTGCACGTCGAGAAGACTTGCCGCCCGGAACATCTCAACGGTGTCGTAATGGGTGATGCTGTGTTTGCCCGACGCCGAGACCGTGAACTTCCAGTCGTTGCCACGGCTTCGACCGATCGGGGCATCGATCGTGCCACTGCGCGGATCCGGATGTCCCTGGACCACCGCGTGATAGCGCTTGTCGACGGTGCGCTGTTTGAACGCCCGCTTGAGCAACGTGTACGCACGTTCGGATGTCGCGACCACCATCACGCCCGACGTACCCACGTCCAGCCGGTGCACGATGCCCTGACGTTCATGGGAACCCGAGGTCGAGATGCGGAATCCGGCCGCCGCGAGACCGCCGATGACGGTCGGTCCGGTCCACCCCACCGACGCATGCGCCGCGACGCCGACAGGCTTGTCGACCACCACGATGTCGTCGTCGGAGTAGATGATCTCCATGCCCTCGACCGGTTGTGCCTCGATCGTGAGGACCCGGGCCGGCGCCGGAAGCACCACTTCGAGCCACTGACCACCTATGAGTTTGTGGGACTTGCCGACCGGTGTCCCGTCGATGCTGATGTCACCGTCGTCGGCGAGTGTCGCCGCCACGGTCCGGGACAGTCCGAGCATCCTGGCGACGCCGGCATCCGCGCGCATCCCGTCGAGGCCGTCGGGTATCGGCATCGACCGTGATTCCCGGGTCATGCGTCGCGGCCGTTCTCTGTCGAGTCGTCTGTGGTCACGTTGTCTGTCGCTGCCTTTGTTGGTGTCGGGGTGTCCGCATCGTCACGGTGGTCGTCGTCACGGTGGTCACCGGCGCGGGTGCCGTCGAACTCGAATCCGAAGAGGGTCAGGCCCACCAGCAGGATCGCGCCACAGACCACCGCCGAGTCGGCGACGTTGAACACCGGCCACCATCCGACCGACACGAAGTCGATCACGTGGCCCCGGAATACGCCGGGCGACCGGAACATGCGGTCGATCAGGTTGCCGACGGCGCCGCCGAGGACCAGCCCGAGCCCGACGGCCCACCAGACCGAGCCGAGCCGGTTGCTGTACCGGACGATCCCGACCACCACGGCGAGCGCAACGATCGTCAGGACCCAGGTGTAGCCGGTGGCCATCGAGAAGGCCGCGCCGCTGTTGCGGACCAGCTTGAAGGTGATCGTGTCGCCGATGATCTCGACCGGATCGCCCGGGTTGATCACCGCGACCGCGATGATCTTGGAAACCAGGTCGGCGAGGATGATCGCGACGGCGACCGCAACCAGGGTCACCCAGACCCTGGGCCGGGCCGCTTGCTGGGCTACGTCAGCGGTGGAATCGCCGGCAGACTGAGGTGTGGGCTCGCTTGTCACCTGTCCATCATCCATGAGTGACTCGATACGCTGGCGGCCGTGTCCTTTCCTGCTCTGCTCCGGTCATCGACCCGAGCCCGATTTCTGCCGGTTCCCCGGCTCCCCCGACTGGCGCGACCGATCGGCGCCCTCGCCGCTGTTGCCGTCCTGACCCTCGGCCTGGCCGGATGTGGATCGGACGGCAACGACACACCGCCACCGGCGCCGACCGGGTGCGCCACCGACAGCACAGCCGGTGACGCCGGCGCGGCACTTCTCCCCGTGCCGCCGGCGAAGGTGACTCTGCTCACCGCGGGCAGCGAGCCACAACAGGCGGCATTGAGCGCATTCGACCGGGCCAACGCGCAACCCGCCACGCTGGTCACGACGTCGACCTTTGCTTCCCCGGACGGCGAGAGTGCCACACAGTCGGCGACAACGGTTGATCTGCCGATGACCGCCCGCGTCAACTGCACCGACCCAACCGACATCGATATGCAGATCGGCGCCGCGAGCTCCCCGGACACCGCTTTGAACGAAGCTCTCAAGGCCCAGAACGGGTCGCGGGCGGGCATGAGCATCGGCCCGGGTGTCGCGCCCATCTCACTGCGGATCCTGCCGGGCGACAACGCGGACGACAATGCGCGACAAGCGGTGGAAGAGGCCCTGGTGTCCACGTTCCAGCGGTCCGTCACCCTGCCCACCGAACCGATCGGCGTCGGAGCGACCTGGGAGGCCGTCCGCACGGTCAACGCCGGCGCGAACGTCCGGCAGTCGATCAACGCCACCCTGACCGCACGGAACGGCGACCAGCTGACGGTCGAGTTCACCATCGACGAATCACCGATCAACTCGGTGTTCCGTCTCCCCGATGGCGGCACCCTGACCATCGCCAGCTACTCGATGACCGGGAACGGAACGGTGATCATCGACCTGACCCGCGGCGTTCCCGTCTCCGGCCAGATGAAGATCTCCGGCGGTCGCACGCTGGTCGGTGGCGACAACACCCAGTTCCAGCAGCTACTCGGCTTCGAATCGAACTGGTCCCAATAGATCTGCGCCAGAAGATCTCAGCCCGGTTGTTCTCTATCCCGGGTACGACAAAACCGGCGCCGATCGCGAAGAGTTCGCGATCGGCGCCGGTTTGGGGTTCTGGCTGTTGTTGTCCTGAGCATCAGGTCAACGGACGCAGTCCTAGCTGGTGGCCGGGCACATCGGGCTGGTCTTGTTGGCAGCCGACAGGAGCAGGCAGACCGTGGTCGAGGACAGCTTCCATGTGCCGTCATCGAAGACGATCAACGCCTCGACCTGCTGCTCCGGGGTGTCCGGGAACTTGACCTTGACGTTGGCCTTGGCCTGGTTCGTGCCGGCGGGCCGGACCGGAGCGACGATCTGGTACTCGAGGTCGGGGTTGGCTGCCGCAGCGTCGACCAGGGTGTCAAAGATCTTCGGATCCTTCTCCGAATCCTGCACCAGATCGGTCTTCTCACTGGCCGGAATGTTCGGGTCCAGGGCCTTCTGCAGCATGGTGTTGAGCTCAGCTGCGGTCGGCGGCTTGCTGGGATCGGTCAGACCGCCCCCGGCAGCCGAACTCGTGGCAGCCGAACTGGTGGCAGCTGTCGTGGTGGCGGGGCTGTCGCTGTCATCGGAGCAGGCAGCAATGGACAGGAAGGCGCATACGGCGACTCCGGCAGTCACGAACTTACGAAGCTTCAAAATCCGTCCTTCTCATTTCACAACCGGTCACCAGAAGTGACAGGTGAATCTGATCGTGGGGCCAAATCGGCATGGGTCCCGCCCCACTATGCCAAAAACCTCAGAACTTGACCCACGAGGACAGGCAGTCGAAGCTGACCGGCATGGCAAAACAGCAGGCAGTGGTGTCCATTCTCACTACCGGTGGCACTATTGCCAGTCGCCGCTTCGCCGACGGAGCACGTCCTGATGTCGGTGGGACCGAGCTGATCGCAGGCGCAGCATCGACGGACGTAGAACTACGCGTCCGCGAAATTCTTCGGGTCGATTCCGGCGCACTGCTCCCCGTCGATCAGGATGCGATCCGGCTGGCTGTGGCGTCCGAACTCGCCGATCCGGACGTGTCCGGTGTCGTTGTGACGCACGGCACCGACACGATGGAAGAGACGGCGATGCTGCTCGACCTGATGCACCACGACACCCGGGCGGTCGTGATGACGGGTGCGCGCCTGCCCGCCGACTCCCCCGACGCCGACGGACCCGCCAACATCGAAGCGGCGATCGCTGCGGCCGCCGATCCGGCCAGCCGCGGGCGCGGGGTTCTCATCGCCATGGGTGGTGAGCTGGTTCCGGCTCGCGGAGCCACCAAATCCGACACCGGCGCACCGTCGCCGTTCCGTCCGGTTCACCCCGGTCTGCCCCGGCGCCTGGTGCCCCCGGCTCCGATCGCCGATGTTCGAGTCGACCTGCTGGCGTTGTACCCGGGTGTCGATGCCCACCTCATCGACTGGGCGGCCGATGCCGGGGCCGCCGCAATTGTGTTATCGGCCAGTGGTTCCGGAAACACACATCCCGATGTCGTCGCGGCCGTCGGCCGCGTGATCGACCGCGGACTGCCGGTTGTGGTGTGTTCCCGGGTGCCCCGCGGCGAGGTGGTGCCGCTGTACGGCGGCGGCGGGGGCGCCATCGACCTGATCAGATGCGGCGCCGTGATCTCGCCGTGGCTTCGCGCGTCGCAGGCCCGCATCGCGGTCCAGGCGATCCTCGCCGGCGGCGGCGGCCCCACCGACATCACCGCCTTCTTCGCCCCCGAATAGCAATCCCCCCGCAATCCCCCACCCGCGAGCTCCCCACCCCTTCCTGCCCCCACCCCTTCCGTCGAGCGTGCCGATATCACCGTCGACCGTGCCGACGTTGCACGCGCGCTGTCGGTGTCTTGACGACTTCGGCACGCTCAGTGGCGATTTGGGCCCGCTCGGCGGCTGGTTCGGCCCGCTCGGCGGCTGGTTCGGCCCGCTCGGCGGCGGGTGGGCTAGTCTTCGTCGGCTGCCTGGCGGAGGTGCTCTTCCGGCCAGTCGAGGCTGAGGAGCGGATCGGCACTGTCCAGATCAGGATCGCCGAGGGAGAAGGTCCGGGCGAAACCTGGACCGCTGCCGCGGGTTTCGAACCGGATCGACACGCGGCCATGACCGCTGCCCTGCACCCATCCGTATCCGTGTTCGCGGTGCCGGACGTCGTCGCCGGTGGTCCAGCGCAACCGATCGGCCTCCGGGGTGCGTCCGCCGGGATAGAACTCCTCCGCCGACGTTTCACCACCTTCGGCAGGTTCGGGCCCGGAGAACTCGTCCAATTCCGGGAACATCGAAAACTGTTGCACTGCACTCAGACCCGAGTATCCGACACCGACGAGGCGGATCGGACCGATCTCCTGCGGGTCGAGCACCAGCCGTTGGGCGGCCGCGGCGAGCACCGGCAACTCGGTGGTGGCCGCCGGCAACGTGCTCGACCGGGTGAGCACCGACATGTCGGACTTCTTGAGTTTGACGACCACCGTGCGTGATCCACGTCCATCGGCGAGCAACCGGCGATGCGCGGACGCCGCGGACCGTTCCACCGCACCGCGCAGTGCGACCAGATCGGTGATGTCCTCGGCAAATGTCGATTCTGCACTGATCTGTTTCGCCGACGCCCGCTCGGCGACGGGACGGTCGTCGACACCCTGGGCCAGGAGATGCAGGCCCGGACCCACCGTGCCGCCCAGCACGGACGAGACCTCCAGCGGGGACATGTTCGCCAGATCGCCGATGGTGTCGATCCCCAAGCGCTGCAACCGTTCTCCGGCCACCGGCCCGATCCCCCACAGTTTGCGCACCGGTAGGCGGGCCAGGAACTCCTGCTGTTCCTCGGGCCTCACGACCACCACACCATCGGGCTTGGCCATCCCGGACGCGATCTTGGCAATCTGCTTACCGGTGCCGAAGCCCACCGATGCCGCCAGACCCACCTCATCGCTGATCCGCTTCCGAAGCCGCTGCGCGAACTCCTCCGCAGCATCGGCGGTGGCACCCGCCAGTTCGACGGGCTCCCCGAACGCCTCATCGAACGAGAGCATCTCGATCACCGGGATCATCTCGCGGATCAGGCCGAACACCCGCCGACTCACCGCGCCGTACACCGACCCCCGCGGAGGTAACACCACCCCACCTGCGCCGACCAGCCGGCGAGCCTGATGCATCGGCATCGCCGACCGCGCGCCGAAGACCCGGGCCTCGTAGCTCGCTCCGGCCACCACACCGCGGCCGCCGAGACCTCCGACCATCACCGGCCGGCCACGCAATGTCGGCCGGGTGAGCTGTTCCACCGAGGCGAAGAAAGCGTCCATGTCGAGATGCATCACCCACCGGGAACTGCTGCTCCCGCCACGTTGTTGCACATCGGCAATCGTATGCCCCGACGACGACAGCCGGCATGGCCCAGTCGTCAGGACAGCGGCTCGGGCGTCAGCTCGAAGATCGGGATGATCGCGCCCGCGGCCAGCAATTCCTCTTCGGTGGAATCCGCACTGATCTTGACCGGCATCAACGACGCGACTTCCCATCCCCAGCGCTTCAGATACGGACGCAGGATCGCAGGACGGTCCGCGACATCGACTTCCGCCACCGCGTAGGTGGTCGACGTCCGGCCACCACGCAGGATGCAGCTACCCGCCGCGCGAACATTGCGCGACCACTGCGTCTGCCCGCGCGCTCCGACGAGGTACGTGCGACCGTCGATCTTCAAGGGATTCACCGGAATCCGCTGGATGTTTCCCGACACCCGCCCGCGCACCTCGAGGGTGCGCGCCCCGGCGAGTGTGATCCCGCGGTCGGCCAGCCAGGCGACGATCCCGTTGAAGACGTGCGTGCCCTTACCGGGCCGGTTGTAATGCTTGGTTGCGGTCATGTCCTGCTCCTCCACTTCATTTAGAGAGCACTGCTCTCACTTGATGTCGAGTGTGCACTGCCGTCGCCGCAAATGCAAGAGCACTGCTCTCTTTTGTGGCAGGATGGCCGTATGCCCGAACAGCTGACACCGCGAGCGCAGGCCCGGATGCGGACCAATGAGCGCATTCTCGAGTTGGGCCGCGACCACCTCGCGCAATACGGCGCGGCAGCCCTGTCGCTGCGGGCGATCGCCCGCGATCTCGACCTGGTGTCGTCGGCCGTTTACCGGTACGTCGCCTCCCGCGACGACCTGCTGACCATGCTGGTGGTCGACGCCTACACCGAACTCTCCGACCAGGTCAGCGCCGCGCACAGTGCCGCACCTGCGAATGACCACCGGGAACAGGTTCGGCGTAGCTGCAACGCCTTTCACGACTGGGCGGTCGCCGAGCCATCGCGCTATGCGCTGCTCTACGGCAGTCCGGTTCCCGGATACCAGGCACCGGCAGACCAGACGACCGAACCCGGGACCCGTGTTGTTGCCCTACTGATGCGCACCATCGCCGACGCGGCCGCGTCAGGTCGACCGACCGGGCCGGCGTCAGTTGCCAAAACAACTGACGCCGTCGACTTCGACTCCATCAGAGCCGAATTCGGCCTCGACATCGACGATCAGCACCTGCACGGGGCCATCTCCCTGTGGGCCACCGTCGTCGGACTGACAAGCCTCGAGGTGTTCGGTCAGTTCGGTGCGGAACCGGCCATCGATCTGCAGGCATTGTTCAGCTCGCAGATCGATGGCGTCCTCGATCGAATCGGACTGACCCCGTAGGGCCGTCCCTAGCCGGCCTTGGTGACGGTCCCCTGCACACCGTCGCCGAGCTCGACCCACTCACCCGATGCGGGATCGGTACGGCCGTCGACCACCTTCAGGTCCACGGCCAGGATCTCTCCGGCGATGAGACCGGCGTGCCGCTGAGCCCACTCGATGTGTTCGGCCGGTACGGCCAGGACCACCACGATCCGGTCAGAGACATCCAGTCCGGCGCTGCGGCGTGCCTCCTGCAGTTCGCGGATGCGGTCCTTGGCCCAGCCCTCGGCTTCGAGTTCTTCGGTGACCGCGGTGTCGAGCACGACGAGCCCGGCGCCCGACGGCAACTCCGCGGTCGATTCCGGTTTGACCGCAACAAGCTTCCGGCTGAACTCGCCCTCGATCAGTTCGATGCCGTCGGCACTGACAACCTCGGCACCGTCACGCTCGGTGATGCTGACTTTTCCGGACTTGACCGCCTTGATGACCCGCTGGACGTCCTTGCCCAGACGGGGCCCGGCCACCCGGGCGTTCACCGACAGTTCCACTCGCCCATACTGATCCGCGTCCTCGGTCAGGTTCACCGACTTCACGTTCATCTCATCGGCGATGAGATCGGTGTACGGAGCCAGGCGCGCAGCGTCGGTGGAGGCAATCGTCAACGCCGGCAACGGGAGTCGCACACGCAGCTTGTTGGCCTTGCGCAGGCTCGATGCCACCGAACAGACGGACTGCACGTCATCCATCGCGGCGACGAGCTCGGGATCGGCAGGCAGTTCGCCGTCGGCGGGCCAATCGGTCAGGTGGACCGACCGCTCGCCGGTCAGCCCCCGCCAGATCGCCTCGGTTGTCAGCGGAAGCAGTGGCGCGGCCAGACGGCAGGCCACCTCCAGCGCCGTGTACAGCGTGTTGAAGGCCTCCGGAGCCTCGTCCTGACCGGCCCAGAACCGCGAACGCGACCGGCGCACATACCAATTGGTCAGGGCTTCACAGAAGTTCCGGAACTCGTCGCAGGCACCGGCGACGTCGTATGTCTCCATCTGTTCGGTCATCGCATCGCGGGTGGCCGCGGCCTTCGCCAGGATGTACCGGTCGAGGACGTTCGTGGATTCGGTGCTCCACTCGGCCGGCCGATCGGCATACAGCTGCAAGAAGCTGTAGGAATTCCACAGCGGCAACAGTGCCTGCCGGACACCTTCACGGATGCCGCGCTCGGTGACGACCAGGTTGCCGCCCCGCAGGATCGGTGAGGCCATCAGGAACCACCGCATGGCATCGCTGCCGTCACGGTCGAACACCTCGTTCACATCCGGGTAGTTGCGCTTGGACTTCGACATCTTCTGGCCGTCGTCGCCCAGCACGATGCCGTGTGCGGCCACGGTCCGGAACGCCGGACGATCGAAGAGTGCGGTCGACAGGACGTGCAGGTTGTAGAACCAGCCACGCGACTGGCCGTTGTACTCGACGATGAAATCGCCTGGGCTGTGGCCCGGTTCGGTGTCGGTGCCCTCGAACCAGTCGGTGTTCTCGAACGGATAGTGCACTTGGGCGAACGGCATGGAACCGGATTCGAACCAGCAATCCAGAACCTCGGGTACGCGACGCATCATCGACTTCCCGGTCGGGTCGTCGGGATTGGCGCGGGTGAGGTCGTCGATGAACGGCCGGTGCAGGTTGTCCGGGCGCACGCCGAAGTCGCGTTCGAGCTCGTCGAGGCTGCCGTAGACGTCCACGCGTGGATACTCCGGGTCGTCGGAGATCCACACCGGGATCGGTGCACCCCAGTACCGGTTGCGGCTGATGTTCCAGTCCCGCGCACCTTCGAGCCACTTGCCGAACTGGCCGTCCCGGATGTGTTCCGGCGACCACTCGATCTGCTTGTTGAGCTCCACCATCCGATCGCGGAAGGTGGTCACGGCAACAAACCAAGACGGAACGGCCATGTAGATCAACGGCTTTCCGGACCGCCACGAGTGCGGGTAGGAGTGCTCGATCGTCTCGTGGCGAACGATCTTCCCGTCGGCCTTGAGGTCCTTGATGATCACCGGATTGGCGTCGAAGACCATCTGGCCCTCATAGGGCGGAACCATCGAGGTGAACCGGCCGCCCGGATCGAGCGGCTGCACGACCTCGATGCCGTTGGCCGTGGCCAGATCCATGTCCTCTTCACCGAAAGCCGGTGCCAGATGCACGATTCCGGTTCCACTCTCGGTGGTGACATAGTCGCCCAACAGGATCCGGTGCGCACCTTCGTGGCCCACGAAGAAGTCGAAGGGTGGTGCGTAGTTGAGGTTCTCCAGCTGCGATCCGATATAGGTGCCGAGAACCTCTGCGTCAGCGCCCAATTCGCGTGAATAGCTGCCGAGGAGGGCAGTGGCCAGCAGGTACTGCTGCCCGTCCTCACCACGAACATGGCTGTACTCGGTGTCGGGATGGACCGCCATCGCCAGGTTCGACGGCAGGGTCCACGGCGTGGTGGTCCAGATCAGGGCATGGACGCCGTCGAGTTCGGCCGGCCCGGACTCCTTCGTGTTCAGTGTCATCCGCACAGTCAGAGCGGGGTCCTGACGCATCCGGTAGGCGTCGTCGAGCTTGCTCTCCTGGTTCGACAGTGGCGTCTGCTCGTACCAGGAGTACGGCAGCACGCGGTAGCCCTGGTACACCAGGCCCTTGTCGAACAGCGTCTTGAATGCCCACATGACCGACTCCATGAAGTCGATGTCGAGGGTCTTGTAGTCGTTGTCGAAGTCGACCCAGCGCGCCTGACGGGTGACGTATTCACGCCATTCATCGGTGTACCGCAGCACCGATGAGTGGCAGTAGTCGTTGAACTTCGCGACGCCCATCGTCTCGATCTGGGCCTTGTCGGTGATACCGAGCTGGCGCTCCGCCTCGAGTTCGGCCGGCAGACCGTGAGTATCCCAACCGAACCGGCGGTCGACCTTCTTGCCCCGCATGGTCTGGAAACGCGGGACGAGATCCTTGACGTAGCCGGTCAGCAGATGGCCGTAGTGCGGCAGACCATTGGCGAAGGGAGGTCCGTCGTAGAAGACGAACTCCGGGGCATCGGCCCGGTTCTCGATCGATGCCTTGAAGGTGTCATCGGACTTCCAGTAATCGAGCACCCGCTGCTCGACATCCGGGAACGAGGGCGCACCGCTGCGGATGCCGCCGGTGAGATCAACCAGCGGGTACACCCGCCCGGTTGCCTGCTGCCCCGTCGGTTCCTGTGCTGCCGATTCCTGTGAACTCACTACCGTCTCCTCGTGCTCTGGCGTATTCAGCCGGCACGGGGACGAACCGATGGTGTCATCGGCCGCGGTACCACCCCGCTTGCGCCACGATCGGCGCCACTCCATCGATTGACCAACACTCTGCGTTGGCAATCGCCGAGGCTTTGACGGACCTCATCCGCCCGGTTCTACTGAGGACCTTCGGTCCCGTTCTTCCGGGTGCTCCCCGGTGATGGCCGGATCTACGCGCTTACAAGTCTAACGTGGCTTGCCGGGAAACATTTCTTCGGTGGGCGGATCGTCCCGACGATCGTGATCCGAGATCCGCGGGATCTCTCGGGTGTCGGTGTCCGATCCCGGGTCGTCATTGCTTTCCGCGGGTTGCGAGTGGTCCTCGGACGAGTCGCCGGATGCGGGATCTTCCTCTTGCTCCGCCGCGGCGGACCAATCCCCATCCTGCTCCTGATCCGAGGTCCCGACCTCGTCATCATTAACATCAGTGCCGGCATCACTGCCGGCCGCATCATCGTCGTCCGCGTCGGATTCGGTTGCGGCAGAAGATCTCCGCCCCAGTCCGAGTAGGTCGCCGATGAGAAATCCGACACCTATGACACAGACGACCACGCATGCGATGGCCAACCAGAGAACACCACTCAGCAGCGCCGCCGCCAGTAGGACAAAGCCCACCAGGGTGGCCGCCAGCGCCAAAACCAACACGAATGCGCCCTGGTTGCCCGGCCGCGTCAGTTACTCGGCTTGGAGAATCCGCCCGTGTTGGTGAAACCACCGTTGCCCGGATCGGACGAGAAGGCATCACCACCGCGTGCGTTGTCCACCGGTGCCGCACTACCCCGTTGCTGCAACTCTTCGAGCTGCGACTCCAGGTAGGTCTTGAGGCGGGTCCGGTACTCGCGCTCAAAGGTCTTGAGCTGCTCGATCCGGCCTTCCAGCACCGAACGCTGCTGGTTGATGGTGCCCATGATCTCGGTGTGCTTGCGCTCGGCATCGGCCTGGAGGGCGGTTGCCTTCTCCTGGGCCTGACGCGTCTGCGTCTCGGCGCGGGTCTGCGAATCGGCGAGGATGGCCTCGGATCGCTGACGCGCATCGCTGAGCATCGCCTCCGACTTCGAGCGGGCGTCGCCGACCATCGCATCAGCGCGGGCGCGGGCGTCGGCCACCATCGACTCGGACTCACTGCGAGCATTGTTGGTGAGTCGATCGGCGGTGTCCTGGGCCAGACCCAGAACTCGGGCAGCCCGCACGCTGTGATCGTCGTTCTGCGGTGCCGCCGGGGCGGGCTCGGGGGCCGGAGCCGCCGGTTGTGCCGCGAACGCCTGCGTCGCAGGTTCTGCAGTCGATCCCGGCGCGTTCTTGGCCGAGGTGACCTCACCCTCGAGCTCTTCAACCCGTTGCTTGAGGTCTGTGTTCTCTTCGATCAAACGCGCCAGCTCGGCTTCGACGAAGTCGAGGAACTGATCAACCTCGTCCTCGTTGTAGCCGCGTTTGCCGATCGGCGGTTTGCTGAACGCGACGTTGTGCACATCAGCTGGTGTCAGCCGCATTGGTCGGTCCCCTTATACGTGTGTCGAGCTTCGGTCTACTTATAGGGCAGGTGCAGGTCCTAGCGTGTGTACCACACAGTGAATGTCGTTCATATTATTCACGATAAGCACTCAGACTGTAACTGGCGTCCATCCTGTCACACTAGAACCGTTCGTTGCACCCCATGGTTGCTATGTCGAAATCAAACGGCGGTCAAAACGAACCATTTGGAACGGCGCGCCGTGAATCCGTGACCCGTTTGTTATCAACCTACTCGATACTAATGCGTTGCTCTGTGGGCGATGTGACCCGGAGGGTCATCGTCCTGCTCACGCGGAGTGTCTCGCGGGCCGACGGACCACAGACCCGTGGCGGATCTGCGGTGGTGGCCACGCATGTTCGGGCAATAGAATCCGGCCGCGCAAAACTATCCGGCGACCACGGTCATCAAGATCAACACCAGGATCATTGTGATCATCAAAGACAGATCCAGGCGGACCGGACCGAGCGGAATCGGAGGGAGGATGCGCCGCAACGTCTTGATCGGCGGATCGGTGGAGGTGAAGACACCCTCGATGACCACAACCGAGGCGCCGCTCGGGCGCCACTCCCTGGCAAATGTACGAACCAATTCGATCACCAGGCGCCCCAGGAGCAGCAGCCAGTAGATGAAGAGGAAGTAGTAAATAATCTCGCGCGCGATCGTCACGCTGTAACTCTGCCCGAATTCACCGCAGTTTGGTAAAACTGCAGGCCGAGCAGCCTGTTGCGGCCGCTACTGGTGGTTGTAGAAACCGGTCTCGGCGATCTTCTTGCGATCCTCGGGCGACACGTCGATGTCCGCGGGAGCCAAGAGGAAGACCTTGGTCGCGACCTTGTCGAATGATCCGTGCAGCGCGAAGGCGAGGCCGGCCGCAAAATCCACGAGGCGCTTGGCGTCGGCGTTGCTCATGTCGACGAGGTCCATGATGACCGGGCTTCCGTCGCGGAAACGCTCACCGATGGTGCGTGCCTCGGCGTAGCTGCTGGGACGCAACGTGGTGATCTTGCCGAGTGGGTTGCCTTCCTCGAAGACCCGGTCCATCTCGGCGCGGGAATCGAGCGCCAGGGCGCCACGAGTACCGGTGCCGCCACCGACAGTGGTGGGACGCGAGGCCGCGGGCCGGGCGCTGCTCAGCGGCTCGAGACGCCCGGGGACCCGGGCCGGCGCGGCCGGATACCGGTCGGCGGACTCGAACTGGGGACGACGCGATCCGGCGTAGGCATACTCCGGAGCCCGCTCGTACTCGGCGGCATATTCGGCCTCGCGGTAGTCGCGGTCATCGACCTCGTCCCGGTACGGGCGAGCATCCTCGGCATAAAACGGCCGGGCCGGCTCCTCATCGCCGTAGAACTGCTCTCCGTCGCGGTAGTTCCGCTCATACCGGCGGGCCCGTGACGGAGCCGGATCCTCGAGGTAGTCGTCCTCGTAGTCTCCCGGCGGAACCATGCCGAAGTACGCCTTGAACTTGTGGATTGTGCTCATCGCATTTCCTCTTTCAGTCGCAGCCTGTACTCGACAATCCCTGTTAGCCGTGGTGCTTGTGTTACTCGTGTGACTAACCGTTAGGGCGAGATTACTGGCCGCGACCCCATGATCGCGGTACCGACACGCACGCATGTCGATCCGTACTTGACAGCAATCTCGAGATCGTCTGACATCCCCGCCGACAATTCGGTTGCCGACGGGTATTGCACGACAAAACCCTGGTGGATGCGGGCCGTCTGCTCCAGCCACTGCTCGGGCGAACCGCCGAGCGGGGGGATGACCATCAGCCCGCACAGCTCGAGATTGTCCGATTCGAGGATGGTGTCGGCCAGCGCCGGCAATTCGTCGGCGGGCACGCCGCCGCGCCCCTTGGCCTCGTCGTCATCGAGACCGATCTGGATGAGGATCTCCAGCGCTCCCCCGCGGGCACCGTCCTCGCGTGCGGTCCCCACGGCCCGATCGAGTGCCTGGGCAAGCTTGCCGCTGTCCACCGAATGCACGCGGTCCGCCCAGCGGGCGACCGTCTTGGCCTTGTTGCGTTGCAACTGCCCGATCATGTGGAACCGGAGATCACTGCGACCGGTCGATTCACGGACCTCGGTCGCCTTGGTTCCGGCCTCTGGTTCGCGCGACTCACCGAACTCGCGGGCGCCGGCGGCAATGAGCAACTCGACATCGGTGGCCGGGAAGAACTTGGTGACGGGCAACAGCTGCACATCGGCCGGAGGGCGACCAGCCGCCCGGCAGGCGGCATCGACACGATCTCGAACACGGGCAAGATTCTCGGCGAGTTCGTGGCCGCGACCGGATGAGAGGTCCGAGACCTCAGGCACCGCTGCTGTCCATCCAGATGACCGAGGCGATCCGCCCCGTCGGCGCGCCACGGCGATGACTGAACAGCGACTGGTCCTCGATCGTGCAGCGCGGATCCTCGGCCACCGCTTTGACCCCCGCCTCGAGCAGCTGGCGCCGGATGCCGGCCCGAAGATCAAGCCCCGGAGTGCCCTTGAGTGTCCTGGTGGCGCTGCCGGGCAGGTGCGCCTCGACATCGGCCTGCATGTGGGCGGGTACCTCATACTGACGGCCGCTGGCCGCCGGCCCCATGAACGCACCGATGCGGCTCACCACCGCACCGGCCTTCTCCATCTCGGCGAGGACGCGCGGCACGATCCCGATTCGTGCTCCGACCCGGCCGGCATGGACCGCAGCGATCACACCCGCGGACTCGTCACTGAGCAACAACGGGACACAATCGGCCGACAACACCGCGAGCGCGAGATCAGGTGTGGTGGTGACCAATGCGTCGGTGGCCGGCACCGGCTCGGACACCGGACCGTCGACGGTGGTCACGTTGCGACTGTGGATCTGTTCCATCCACACCACCCGCGATGCACCGACACCGAGCTCATCACCGAGCCGGATCCGATTGCGCGACACCGCCTCCGGATCATCCCCGACATGATCGCCGAGATTGAACGAGGTATACGGGCCGGTGGAGAATCCACCGGCGCGGGACGTGGTGACCCGCCGGACGCGAAAACCCACTGCGACGCTCAGCGTTTCATGAACGGCGGAACGTCCACCTCGTCGTCGGCCTCATCCATACCGTGGGCGGGACGCGACGGACGCCCCTGACGATCGTCGGCGAAGGGGTCACCGGCGGGGACCTGTGCGAACAGCGGGTCGCGACGTTCGGTGGCCACACCGTTCGACACGGCACCGGCTCGCCCGGCTCCCACCGTGGCGCTACGAGCCGCGACCGTGGCGGCGGACTCGACCGGGTTGCGCGCCGGTGATCCACTGTCGAAGCCGGCTGCGATCACCGTGACCCGGACCTCGTCGCCG
This sequence comes from Williamsia faeni, assembly GCA_003202005.1. GTDB lineage: Bacteria > Actinomycetota > Actinomycetes > Mycobacteriales > Mycobacteriaceae > Williamsia > Williamsia faeni. The sequence goes on from QJJF01000003.1 coordinate 69,319, forward strand.
AGGTTGTCATCGATGACCGTGCCGAAGATGATGTTGGCGTCGATGTGGGCAGCTTCCTGCACCAGCGTGGCCGCTTCGTTGATCTCGAAGAGTCCGAGGTCGCTGCCACCGGCGATGGAGATGAGCACGCCATGGGCGCCCTCCATCGAGGCCTCGAGGAGCGGCGAGTTGATCGCCGACTCGGCAGCCTTGGTCGCGCGGTTCTCGCCGCGCGAGGATCCGATACCCATCAGCGCGCTACCGGCGTTGCTCATCACACCCTTGACGTCGGCGAAGTCGACATTGATCAGGCCCGGGGTGGTGATCAGGTCGGTGATGCCCTGGACACCGTTCAGCAGGACCTCGTCGGCGCTGCGGAACGCGTCCATCAGGCTGACCGCGGCGTCGCCCATCTGCAGCAACCGGTCGTTGGGGATCACGATCAGGGTGTCGCAGGATTCGCGCAGCGCGGTGATGCCCACCTCGGCCTGACCGCCGCGGCGCTTGCCCTCGAAGGAGAACGGCCGGGTGACCACACCCACAGTCAGCGCGCCGAGTTTGCGGGCGATGCTGGCGACGACGGGGGCGCCGCCGGTACCGGTGCCACCGCCCTCACCGGCGGTGACGAAGACCATGTCGGCGCCCTTGATGAGCTCCTCGATCTCGTCCTTGGCATCTTCGGCGGCGCGACGGCCGACCTCGGGGTCGGCACCGGCACCGAGACCACGGGTCGAATCGCGACCGACGTCGAGCTTGACGTCGGCATCGCTCATCAGCAATGCCTGGGCATCGGTGTTGATGGCGATGAACTCGACGCCTTTGAGGCCTTGTTCGATCATGCGGTTGACGGCATTTACTCCGCCGCCGCCAATACCGACGACCTTGATCACAGCAAGGTAGTTGTGCGGGGGCGTCATAGCGCTCGCCTTCCTTTTGGTCTGTTTCGAACCAGGTTGGTTCTAGTGCACGGCCGCCGTCGCGAAAACCCTCAACCTAAACCATAGGCTTAGAGTTATGTCAAGTAGCTGTGTGCTGATGGAAACGCTAGGCACCTTCGGACACCGGAGCCAGCAAGCGGTGCGGCGTGTCGGGAAAGAACTCTGCGAATTGCACCAGAACGGCTATTTGAACGTCGGATTCGACGGACTGGACACATTGTATTCGGTCCCCTCCTGCGTCAGCACGTGGCGCAGGGTCTCCGATTTCTCCGCGTTACGACTGTCGTCACCCCATACGACGGTGCGGTTGTCCTTGAGTACCAACACGATATTGACCGGAGAACTGACCTCGACGGCCGCGATCTGCTCGGCCACATATGGCGGCACTTCGGCCATCACGGTGAGCGCGGCCCGCGTCGACGGATCACCCGAACCGGGGTTCGGGGTCCGCAGCTGCGCCAGGCCGGGAGGCGGATCCTGTTGCGCGAACTCAAATCCCAGCTTGTCCATCAGATACTTCTGTCCGTCACGTTCGGTGAAGACGACCGGGACGCGTTCCTCGACGGCGATACTGATGGTCGACGGGTACTCACGCTTGACCCGGGCCGATGCGACGCGCGGGATCCGCGACACCCGTTGTGCCGCTGCCGCAGCATCAACCTGAAGGAGAGGCTCACCCTCGGGAATCGCTGCCGCGGAGGTGATCTCCCCCGCCGCCACCACCGAGTTCCCCGTCACGTCGACGGTCCGCACCGACATCAACGGGGTGAAGTACGCAACCAGGAACAGTCCGATGACAACAACGGTGGTGACGACGGTGCCGACCAGAACGCGCATACCACTGATCGCCGGACGGGCCGGCCCGCGACGACGGCTGCGCCGCGCGAATCCGCGACGCCGGTTCTTGTCGGACTTTTTCCCGGCATCTTCTTTCCCGGCGTCGGAGTCGGCATCGTCGGAGTCGGCGTCATCGAAGTCGGCGTCATCGAAGTCGGCGTCGAACGCCTCTGGGTCGAGATCGTCGTCGCTCACTTTTCGCCCCGTACGGCGCGGTCGCCCTGATTCACCCGACCGATATCACGCAGCGCCTCGACGATTTCCCCGGCCTGCATGGTCACATCACCGGCACCGATGGTCAGGATGACGTCCTGTGGCCGGGCCAGCTCGATCACCTGACGCGGGAGCGCCGAGACATCAGGCTGGAAGGCAACGGGTTTGGTGATCTGTTCGGCGATCGTCACACCACTGATACCCGGAATCGGTTCTTCCCGGGCACCGTAGACATCGAGCACGATGACCTGATCGGCGAGATCGAGTGAGCCGGCGAATTCCGTCGCGAACGTTTCGGTGCGCGAGTACAGATGAGGCTGGAAGATCGCCACGACGCGACCGCCGTCCGCGGTGACCATGTCGCGCGCCGCGGTCAGCACGGCCCGGACCTCGGTGGGATGGTGTGCGTAGTCATCGAATACCCGGATGCCGCCGACAGTTCCACGCAGCTGGAATCTGCGGTGTACACCCGCAAAACCTTCGACTCCTTCGATCAGGTCGGAGATCTCCGCTCCCGCAGCCACGCCGGCGAGCACCGCCGCCGTCGCGTTGAGCGCCATGTGTTTGCCGGGCACGGGTAACTTCACCTCGCGCTCGGTCACGACGCCGGCGTGATCGGTGAACCGCACCCGGGCGAGGCCGCCGCCGGCCCGGCTCTGCCAGGACAACAGTTCGGCCGCCGGTTCGACGCCCGGCGCCAGGTCGCGGTGCAGACCTTCGCCGTAGCCGCGCACCGAGATCCCACGCTCCGACAACCGGTCGGACACCCGGCCGGCAAACGCCGCCGACCCCGGATCGTCGAGGCAGACCACCAGGGATCCACCGTCGACGATGCGGTCGGCGAAGTCGTCGAAGACCTGCACATAGGCAGCTTCGGTCCCGAAGAAGTCGAGGTGATCGGATTCGACGTTCGTCACCACGGCCACGTTCGGCGTGTATTCGAGGAGCGATCCGTCGCTCTCGTCGGCCTCGGCCACAAACAGCTCGCCCGAGCCGTGGTGTGCGTTGGTCCCGGATTCGTTCAGCGCCCCGCCGACGGCGAACGACGGGTTGAGGCCACAGTGCTGCAGCGCCACGACGGCCATCGAGGTGGTGGATGTCTTGCCGTGGGTACCCGCGATCAGCAGATTGCGATGGCCCTCCATCAGCGTCGCCAGCACGGCCGGTCGCAGCAGGATCGGGATGCCGCGTTCCCGCGCAGCGACCAGTTCGGGGTTCGTCTTCGGAATGGCGGCCAGGGTGGTGACCACCACCGTCGGGCCGCCGTCGAGCAGGTCGAGCGCCGCGCTGTCGTGTCCGATGTGGATCTGGGCACCGCGGGTGCGCAGATCGACGACACCGCGCGACTCCTTGGCATCGCTTCCCGAGACCTGGCCTCCGCGCGCCAACAGGATACGGGCGAGGCCGGACATGCCCGCCCCACCGATCCCGACCATGTGGACGCGTGAGAGCTGGTGCGGCAACCGCTGTTTCATGGCACCTGCGATCGGCTCGTTCATCGGCTCGCCGCCGTGCGATGAGCCCGCGCGAGTTCGATGCCGGCCGCGGCGACAGCCTGTGCGGCACCCCGGGCGCCGGACCCGGCGGCGGCAGCAGCCATCGCCGCAAGTCTCTGCGGATCGGTCAACAGCGGTGGGATGGCCTGTGCCACATAGTCCGGTGTCAGGTCGGCATCGTCGACCAGCAGCCCACCGCCGGCCGCGACGAGTGCGGCGGCGTTGAGGCGTTGCTCGCCGTTGCCGTGTGGCAGCGGGACATAGACCGCGGGCAGCCCGGTGGCCGAGACCTCGGCGACGGTCATCGCACCCGAACGACAGACGGCCAGGTCGGCGGCGGCATAGGCCAGGTCCATCCGCGAGATGTACGGCAGGCCGACATACGCCGGTGCCGCATCGAACGGCTCCAGAGAGTTCTTCTTCCCGTAGGCGTGCAGGACACCGATACCGCTGTCGCACAATGCTTGTGCGGCACCACGGACCGCGGTGTTGAGGCTCCCGGCACCCTGCGATCCGCCGAACACCAACAACGTCGGGGCATCGGGATCGAGTCCGAAGAATGCACGAGCCTGTGACCGCAATGCGCCACGATCGAGGTCGGAGATGGCAGCGCGCACCGGGATGCCGACAACTTCCGCGTCGAGCCCGGAATCGGGCACCGCGGCCAGCACCCGCTGCGCCAGCCGGGCGCCCACCTTGTTCGCCACACCGGCACGCGCGTTGGCCTCATGGATGACCACGGGGATCCGGGCGCCAGAACGCCGACGGAGGCGCGCTGCCAGATATGCGGGCAATGCCACGTATCCGCCGAATCCGATGACCACGTCGGCGTCGACCTCGTCGAGGACCCGGCGGGTTTCCGCCACCGACTTACGCAGCCGCAGTGGAAGTTTGGCCAGATCGGCGTTGGGCTTACGCGGCAGGGGCACCGGCGGGATCAGCTCCAGCCGATACCCGCGCTCCGGTACCAGAGTGGTTTCCAGCCCACGGGCCGTACCCAGCGCGGTGACCTTGATCGTCGGATCGATCTCGACCAATGCGTCCGCGACGGCCATCGCCGGCTCGATGTGACCGGCCGTGCCGCCGCCGGCCACCACGATCGACAGCGGACGCGTCGGATCACTCATTGCTCTTTACCCCATCCCCTTGCGTCCCGTCCAGATCCACAACGGGCGGTACGGTCACCGACGCGGCCGCGGATCGCGGTATCGGTTGTCCTCGCCGTAGACCGGCCGGGCGGATGGATTGCTGCCGCGACGGATATCTCGCGGCTGACGATCATGGGCATAGCTGTCATTGTTACGCAGTGGCTGCGATCGCCGCTGCGGTGGGCTCGCGGTGCCGCCATATCCCCAATCCTGGGGCCGCGCCGTCCGCACCCGGCGGATGTCGTCGCGCGGTGCGTAGCTGCGCGGTGGCTGCCGTTTCTGCGATGGGCGCCGAACCGGTTCGGTGGCCGCCGTTCGCCGCGCCCGTCCCACCGGACTCGGTGCGCGGTGTACCCGCCGCTGGTCCAGGCGGTCGCGCAGGACCTCGGCACGCGTCTGTGAATACGGGACCGGGTGGGGCAGCCGGAGCATCCGGCCGAAGCGTCCGTCACCGCCGGAGGCCAGTGCTGCCACCGCCTCCGGTTCGTGACGCGCGGCGTTTGCCAGCAAGCCGAACATGACCAGTGTGGTCAGCGTCGAGGTGCCACCGGCCGACAACAACGGCAGCTGGATACCGGTCACCGGCAGCAGGCCGACAACGTAGCTGATGTTGATCAGTGCCTGCGCGGTCACCAGGATCGTGATCGTCGCGGTGAGCAGCCGTAGGAAGGGATCCACCGAGCGGGCCGCGATCCGCAGGCCGACAAAGGCGAACAGACCGAACAGCAGCAGCACGATGACGCCACCGACAAGTCCGAGTTCTTCGCCGATGATCGCGAAGATGAAGTCGTTGTGGGCGTTGGGCAGATAGTTCCACTTGGCGCGGCTCTGACCGAGACCTTCACCGAACGGACCACCGTTGGCAAGTGCATATCGGGCCTGTCTGGCCTGGTAGCCGGCACCCTGTGGATCATCGACCTGGCCGAAGAAGCTGAGCACACGCTGGCTGCGGTAACCGGCCGTCATGGCTAGCACGGCCGCCAGTGCCACACCGGTGAGGGCAAAGAATCCGAACACCTTCATCGGCAGACCCGCGAACCAGAGCAACGCGCCGACGATGATCGCGATCGTGACGGTGGTACTCAGGTTCGGTTCCAGGATGATCAGCAGACAGATCAGAAAACTCACGGGGATGAGCGGCACCAGCAGTTCACGCAGTTGCGCGTTGTCCCGGCGGCGGGAGGCGAGCAGGTGGGCTCCCCACACGCACAGAGCCACCTTCGTCAGCTCCGATGGCTGCACCGAGAAACCGGCAACCGTGAACCAGCGCCGGGCACCCTGGGCCATCGTGCCGATCCCGGGCACGAGGACCAGCATGAGCATGATCGTGGTCACGATGATCGCGGGCGCGGCAAGTCGGCGCATGATCCGCACCGGCATCCGGACGGCGAAGAAGAACAGCACCACGCCGAGGGCGGCGAACACCAACTGTGTGGTGAACATGCCGTACGACGAACCGGTCTTCGAATAGCCCTCGACCGACGACGCCGAGAGCACCATGACCAATCCGAACGCGGTGAGCAGGACGGCGAGGGTCAGGATCAGGTGGAACGACGCCAGCGGCCGGCTCAGTACCCCCGCGATCCGGGAAAGTATCGACCCGATCCCCTCACCCAAAGTGATGATCCGGCGTTCGGCGACTGGTTTGGATGTGCCGCTGCCACGGCCACCCACCGAACCGGAATCTTCGGCCTCGGTGTCGGTGTCGGACTCGGGGCCGACGTCGACTCCGTCCAGGTCGGTGTCTTCGCCGGTGTCTTCCGCGGCGTCGGTGTCGAGGTCGACATCGGAGGCAGAATCGTCGGTGTCGGTGATCTGCTTCTTGCGCATCAGGACGCCCCCAGCACCTGCGCGCCCGGAAGGGCGCGGGCACTGGCGGCGAAGCTGTCGCCGCGGGCTCCATAACCGGAGAACATGTCCAGGGATGCTGCGGCCGGAGCCAGCACCACTGCATCAGGGGTATCGGGGTCGGCAGTGCACAGATCCCAGGCGGCCCGCACCGCGCTGTCCATGACCGCGTCGGCGGACGCCGGAACTGCAGAAGCCGGGGCGATGTTCACCGCCCCATCTTCTCCTGTTACTCGTGTGACTGTTGGGACCAAAGGGGCGTGTCGGGTCATTGCATCTTTGATGATGTCGCGATCGGCTCCGATGATCACCACCCCGGCGAGCCGATCGCGGATGGCGATGACGAGTTCGTCGACCGATGCGCCCTTCAGCAAGCCGCCGGCAACCCAGACCACCCGGCGGTGTCCCAGGATCGAGGCCTGCGCGGCGTGGGGGTTGGTCGCCTTCGAGTCATTGATGAAGGTGGTGGTCCCGACGATGGCGACCGGCGCGCTGCGATGTCCGCCGACGGTGAATGTGTCGAGGCCTTCGGCCACGGCCGGTGCGCTCACGCCGACCGCACGGCACAGGGCCGCCGCGGCCAGCGCATCGAGCACACCGGACGGACCCGGCGGCCGCACCCGGTCTGCATCGAACAAGGAAACGGGGTCGATCGGAACGACGGAGGACAAGTCCTCGCTCGCCTCCCAGTCGACCCGGTCGACCAGTCGACCGTCGACGACACCGAGCTCACCGGGCCCGGGCGCGCCGAGCCGGAAGCCGATGGTTCGGCCATCGGGGTCGGATCCGCGCAGGCCTGCGGCGACCGGATCGTCGAGACCGACCACGGCGATCGGCCCCGACAGGGCGATCGCCTTGGCCTCGACGTAGGCGGCCATCGAGCCGTGCCAGTCGAGGTGATCTTCGGCGATGTTGAGCACCACACCCGCGGTCGGACGTACCGACGGTGCCCAGAAGAGCTGGAAGGACGACAGTTCCACGGCCAGCACGTCGATACGCGGCTCGGCGACCAGCGCGTCGAGCACCGGCAGGCCGATGTTGCCGCAGGCCAGAACCGACACTCCCGCTGCCGCCATGATCGACTCGATCATCCCGGTGGTGGTGGTCTTGCCGTTGGTGCCCGTCACCACGAGCCATTGGCGTGGTGCTCCGGTCACACCCGAGCGGTCCACCTGCCACGCCAGTTCGACTTCACCCCAGACCGGCAGTCCGGCATCCGCCGCAGCGACCACCAGTGGGTTGTCGGGCCGAAAACCCGGTGACGCGACGACGAGGTCGAAGTCTGCGATCCAGCCGGGTGTAGCCATCAGCGTGTCCGGGGACACTGCCGCAGCACCGGCGGAAACAAGCGGTTCGAGTGCCGCTGCGCGGTTGTCGCACACGGTGACCGAGACGCCCTGGTTCAGCAGGAACCGGGCGGCCGACGCTCCGGCCACGCCGGCACCGGCCACCAGAACCCGCTCACCCCAGGGTCGCTCCGGAGAAGCCGACATCATCGACCATTCCTCACTGGCCAATCCTCCACTCGCCTATCCCCCACTGGCACTGAGGAACTCGCTGTAGAACAGCGACAATCCCAGCGCACAGGCGATGGCCGTGAGCAGCCAGAACCTGATGATCACGGTTGTTTCCGCCCATCCCGACAGTTCGAAGTGGTGATGGAACGGTGCCATTCGGAACACCCGTCGACCCGTGGTCCGGAAGACCGCGATCTGGATGACAACCGAGATGATCTCTGCGACGAAGAGCGCACCGACGACGACCGCGAGCAACTCGGTGCTGGTGGTGATCGACAGGCCGGCGAGGAGGCCACCGAGGGCCAGTGAACCGGTATCGCCCATGAAAATCTTGGCCGGCGCGGCGTTCCACCACAGGAACCCCAGGCAGGCGCCACCGCCGGCCACCGCGATCAGTGCCAGATCGAGCGGGTCCCGCACGGTGTAACAGCCCGGCTCGGCGGTCTTGGGTCCGCCGACGCAGGCGTTGCGGTACTGCCAGAAGGTGATCAGTACGTAGGAACCGAGCACCATCGCCATCGAGCCGGCGGCGAGCCCGTCGAGTCCGTCGGTGAAGTTGACCGCGTTCGACCAGGCCGACACGACCAGCCAGACGAAGATGATGAACACCACCGAACCCATCGCGATGGCGTCGATCTCGCGGACGTAGGACAACTGGGAGCTGGCCGGCCGGTATCCGGCCTCATTGCGGAATTGCAGTACCAGGAAGCCGAACAACAATGCCGCGATCAGCTGACCCACCGACTTCGCGGTTTTGTTCAGACCGAGGTTGCGCTGCTTGCGGATCTTGATGAAGTCATCGAGGAAACCGACCACGGCCAGCGTGGTCGCGAGCGACAGCACCAGAACGCCCGAGGCGGTAGGTCCGCTGCCGTCTGTCAGCAACCCGAACAGGTGCGATCCCCAGTAACCGGCCCACAACGCGGCCACGATCGCCACGCCGCCCATCGAGGGCGTGCCGCGCTTGGTCTGATGGCTCGCGGGCCCCTCGACCCTGATCTCCTGACCGAAACCTTGACGCGAAAAAACCTTGATCAGCACCGGCGTCAGCAAGATCGCCACCGCCAGCGAGAGCACGCCCGCAATCAGGATCTGCCTCACCTGAACATCCCTATCTGTCGAGTATCAATGCAGTGATCGATGGCGCTCACGCAGGATCGCCACCCGGAGACCGGTGACCGACCCTGCTCTCCAAGAAGTCGGTCAAACCGAGCTCACGCCCACCCATCACCAGCACCACATCGTGCTCGCCGAGTTCTGCGTCCAGTATCTCTGCAGCCGCCTGCGGCGTGGACACCAGGACCGCCTCCGAACCCCACGAGCCCTCCATGACCGCACCTTGGTGTAGTCCGTGGACGGCGCGCGAGGTCCCCACACAGATGACCTGCCCGATGTCCAGGCGCACGGCCAGTCTTCCGAGTTCGTCGTGCGACACCACCCAGCCCGTCATCGCGGCCCGGTCATCGGCGTCGAGATCGGCCGGGACATCCATCTCCCCCAGTACGGCCCAGCTGCGTCGCTGCGGCGCGGCATGCACCGCGTCGGCGAGGTCACGCAAGGCGCCGCGTACCGCCCTGGTGTCGACCAAGTCCACCGCGTCGGCCCTGTCACTATCCGGATTGCTCACTGCAATGACTCCGTGTCAGTTGGATTCTGTTGCGTCCCAAGCTCATCGATCGCCTGGCCCAAGACAACCCGATCGTCGAACGGATGCTTGATGCCGTGGATCTCCTGTCCGGCCTCGTGCCCTTTGCCGGCCACGAGCACCACGTCACCGGCCCGGGCCCACCGGACTGCGGCCGCGATCGCGCCGGCGCGGTCACCGATCTCCTGGACGGGCTCGGCTCCGGAAGGTCGCTCGGCGAGCGGTACCGCCGCGGCCCCGGCAATAACCTGCGCCCGGATGTCGGCGGGCACTTCGGTCCGTGGATTGTCGTCGGTGACGACTACGAATTCGGCGCCGCGCGCGGCAGCCTCGCCCATCATGGGACGCTTTCCGGTGTCTCGATCACCACCGGCCCCGACAACCACTGCGATCCGGCCCTGTGTCTGGCCCCGAAGTGTGGCGATGACGGCCTCGAGCGCGGCGGGTTTGTGGGCGTAGTCGACCACTGCGAGGAACGGCTGACCGCGGACCACCCGTTCGACCCGACCGGGTACCGCGACATCACCGACCGACGCGATCGCGGTCTCGACCGGCACACCCGCGCCGGACGCGAGGGCAACGGCGGTCAGCGCATTGGCGACGTTGAATCGGCCCGGCATCGGGACAGTCATCTCGTACGACTGCCCGGTCGGATCGGTCACCGTCACGCGCTGCGCGCCGTCCCGGGCGACCTCGGACGTACCGGCATGCCAATCCACACCATCTGCCGACCCGGTCGTCGACACACTGACGGCACCTCGTCCGGCGATGCGGAACATCTCCCGACCCCAGTCGTCATCGACGCAGATCACCGACGCGCCGGCGTGAACCGCCGAATCCGGCTGGAACAGAAGCGCTTTGGTGTTGAAGTAGTCACGCATCGTGGGATGGAAATCCAGGTGGTCCTGCGAGAGGTTCGTGAACGCGCCCAGTGCGAACCTGGTCCCGTCGACCCGCCCGAGATACAGGGCATGGCTCGAGACCTCCATCACCACCGAGTCCACACCCTGCTCGAGCATCGCGGCCAGCAACCCTTGCAGTTGGGGGGCCTCGGGGGTCGTCAGCGCACTGGGCTGGCGGATCCCGGCGATCCGGGTCTCGACCGTGCCGATCAGGCCGACCGAATGTCCGGCCGCCATCAGCGCCGCCTCGGTGAGATAGCTCGTGGTGGTTTTGCCCGACGTCCCGGTGATACCGATCAGGGTCAAGCTCCGGGATGGGTGACCGTAGACCTGTGAACTGAGGTCGCCGAGGACGGCCCTCGGTTCCGGATGCACCAGCACCACACAGTTCGGCGTCGGATCCAGGCCGGCGATGACGTCACGTCCGGCCTGATTCGTCAGAACCGCGGACGCACCGGCGGCCAGAGCGTCGGCAGCGAATTGCGCGCCGTGAAACCGGCTGCCGGGAAGCGCGGCGAACAGATCCCCGGGCCTCACATCCTGTGCCCGCAGGGTGACCCCACCGACTTCTGTCTGTGCCGTGGCCGAGCCGATCAGATCTATCCGGGCGTTGCCGGTTGCTGCGAGAGCCTCGACCGAGGTCGGGGTGACCAGGGCAGGACGCAACACCGAACTATCGGGAGCAGACACGTGCTCAACATACCGTCGCAGGGTCACCCGGCTTGCAGCACCAGTGGTGGCGTCGGGCCCGACGACAGTGGTACCCGCTCACGCTGCAGCATCCAGGACGCGATGGTCTGGAACAGCGGAGCGGCACTCTGCCCACCGGAGCCGTCGCTGCTTCGCTTCGGGTTGTCCAGCATGATCCCGATCACGTACCGCGGGTTGTCCGCGGGCGCGATACCGGCGAACGTGATGTTGTAGGCCTCGTTGGAGTAGCAACCACATTTCGGGTTCACCTGCTGCGCGGTGCCGGTCTTACCGCTGATCTGGTACCCGGGCACAGCCGCCTTCGTACCGGTGCCGTTCTGGACGCCCATCGGATCGCTCTGGATCACCGCACGGAACATGTCACGGACCGTTTTGGCCGCCGCCGGGCTGACCACACGCACCCCTGGGGGCTGTTCGGTCACACCGGGCTGTCCATCGCCGTTGACCGCCTTGATGATCCGCGGTGGGATGCGCACGCCGTCGTTGGCGATCGCCTGATACATGGCGGTCATCTGCAGCAGGGTCATCGTCAGGCCCTGGCCGATCGGGAGGTTGGCGAACGTACCGCCCGACCACTGCGTGCGGGCCGGGACAACCCCACCGCTCTCGCCGGGCAGACCCACATCGGTGCTCTGCCCGAGACCAAAACGCTTGAGCATGTCGGCATATCGGTCCTCGCCGACCTTCTCGGCGAGCATGAGCGTTCCGACGTTGGAGGACTTACCGAAGATGCCGGTGGTCGTGTAGGGCACAACGCCATGCGCCCAGGCATCTTTCACGGTGGCGTCGGACATGGTGATCGACCCCGGGACCTGGTGCACCTCGTCCGGCGTGGTGACGCCGTATTCGATGGCGGCCGCCGCGGTGACGAGCTTGTTGACCGAACCGGGCTCGAAGGGAGAGGTGACCGGGAGGTCACCGAGCTGTGCATCCTTTTGTTCGTCAAGGGGTTTGGCCGGATTGAAGGTGCCGTCGTTGGCCATGGCGAGGACCTCACCGGTCTTGACGTCCATGACGACCACCGACGCGTTCGCCGCACCGGACTTCTCCTTGGCGAGCTGAACCTGGTTCTGGACGTACCACTGGATGTCTGAGTCGATGGTCAGTTCCACGGTGGCGCCGTTCACCGCCGGATGCAGGTTGCGAGGACTGCCCGGGATCACCGCGCCGTCCGACCCGCGGTCGTAGGTGCGCGACCCGTCGGCTCCCGAAAGCACTGAATCCAGGGATGATTCCAGTCCGATCAGGCCGTTCCCGTCGAAGTCCACATCGCCGACGATGTTCGCAGCCAGCTCACCACCGGGGTACAGCCGGACGTCTTGCCGTTCGGACCCTACCTCGGGGAACTCCTCGATGATCTTGTTCGCCGACTCCGGGCTCACCGCCCGTGCCAGGTACACGAAAGTTTCGTCGCTGCTCAATAGTTCACGCAGTGATGACTCGTCGAATTCGTTGCCGAGTTCGGCACGGATCCCGGCGGCGATCTCGTCGATGCGGGTGTCCAGATCGGGCAGCTCCGGATTCTTCTGATGAGCCTCTTCGATCTCCTTGCGCACCTTGATCGGCTGGAACGTCAATGCGCGAGCGTCGTCGGTGTATGCGATTGCCTTGCCGTTACGGTCTTCGATGGCACCACGTTTCGCGGGCAGCACTTCGGTGACCGCGCGCTGACTCGCCGCTTCTGCCGACAGCGCCGGACCGTCGACGACCTGTAGCATCGTCATCTTCAGCGTGACCGCCAGGACCACCAGCAGGATGACAACCGTCACCACCCGGTGACGTCGCAGGAACTGCCGACCGGCCCGGATCATGTCGTCGTTTCCGCGGTGGGGACCACCGGCGGGAAAACCGGTGCGGCCGGTGGCCGCACGAGGTGCGGTGTCCGGATTGTCACCGTCGCGGTAACCGGTAGGTCCCGTTCCCTGACGTCCCCGCGGACGCCGGGACGGACCGACCCGCTCGCGGCCCGTGGCGCGCTGCCGAGTACGGCGGTCGCCGGCAGGTGTCTGCCGCGTCATCGGCAGCACCGGCCGTCAGCAGATCCATTCGCCGCGATGACTATCGCAAATGAGACCTCCATGGTTGTCAATTCTGTACTGCGCTAACGCTCTTCGCCCGAATTTGCGCCCGGCGCGCCGCCATTTGACGGAAGAACATTGGAATATGCCGGCGTCGTCGTCGCATCGGCCGGCGGTGCGGCCGTGGGTGCTGTGGTCGTCGGTGCGGATTGTGCGGGCGTGGTGGTGCCGGCGTCGGGGGTGACCGGTGTTCCCTGAACGGGAATGCCCTGGACCGGAATGCCTTGAGCCCCAGGTGTTGTCGGAGTGGCGGCCGGATCATCGGCAGGCTTGGCGGCCGTCGGTTTCGGCCCGTTGTTCATCGATGGAGCTTTGACACCCTCGGCGGGCTTGATCTCCCCGACAACCGTGGCGTGCCCATCGGCTCCGACCACCAGGCGAGCTTTGTCCTTGCCGGGGATCATTCCCAGTTCGCCTGCCTTTTCGGATAATTCAGGTGCGGAGTCCCCCGACTCGTATTCCTTCTTGAGAGCGTCACGACGGTCGGACAACTGTTCGTTGTAGGCACGTTCCACCCCGAGCTGATATGAGTCCTGGGCAGACATGGTGGACAGCCATAGTGTGAGTGCCAGTCCCGCCAGCAACATGCCGACGACGACAACCGCGAACGGGACCCGGCGCATCGCCGCGGCGGGCGCGGTCCGCACGCGCGTCAACAACGTCGGTTTCGCGACCGGAGCGTCCGGCTTGTCGGTCCGTTGCCAGTGGCGCGATGTGGACGAGACAACCTCGGCACCAAGGCGTTTGCGGCGGCGCTCGAGCGCCTTCTCGGCGGCGGCCGAACGCTGCCTGGTCCCACCCGGGATGCGGCTCCCTTGCGCACCGGAATCGCGGCGTCGCGCAGTGGTGAGATTGTCGTCGGTAACCGTCATTTCTTACCCCCCGCTATCCGCTCGATGACCCGGACCCGCACCGATGCGGATCGCGGGTTGTACTCGATTTCCTCATCCGAAGCCTGTTCCGCTCCCCTGGTCACCAGCGCGAAATCCGGTGCGGTTCCGGGCAGGTCGACCGGGAGGCCCGGCGGGGTCCGCGACTTGGTCCGCTCGACGAACTCACGCTTGACGATCCGGTCCTCCAACGACTGGTAGGACATGATCGCGAGGCGACCACCCACGTTCAGCGCCGAAAGCGCCGCGGGCAGAGCGGCCTTGAGCGAGGTCAGTTCGCCGTTGACCTCGATTCGCAGGGCCTGGAATGTGCGTTTGGCCGGATGCCCACCGGTACGCCGGGTGGCGGCCGGAATGGTGCGATACAGCAGTTCGACCAATCGGCCACTGGTGGTGAACGGCTCGATCTCACGCTCACGCAGGACCGCGGAGGCGATCTTGCCCGCAAACCGTTCGTCACCGTACTCCGATAGGACACGGGCCAATTCGCCATGACCGTAGGTGTTGAGAACGTCAGCGGCGGTCAGTGGATCGTCGGCATTCATCCGCATGTCCAGTGGCGCATCAACCGCATAGGCGAACCCGCGGTCGGGCTGATCGAGTTGCATCGAGGAGACGCCGAGGTCGTAGAGTGCGGCGTCGAACTTCTTGACACCGGCCTGCTCGAGGGCGTCGTCCACCGCGTCGTACCGCGTGTGGACAAAGGTGATCCTGTCGCCGAACGGAGACAGTCGCTCACGCGCGAGATCCAAAGCGTTGATGTCCCGGTCGATACCGATGATCGCGACTGCGGGAAACCTCTGGGCGATGAGTTCGGTGTGGCCGCCGGCGCCGAGCGTGCCGTCGACATAAATTGCGCCGGATCCGTCGGGACTCTGCCGGGTGATCGCCGGCGTGAGGAGTTCGATCATCCGCTCGGCCATCACCGGGACGTGCCCGAAGGGGCCATCGGCGAGATCCACTGTGCTACCTCTCGTGCGGTCCGGGTGCGCCAATTGGCCGGCAGGTGTGTGGGTGGATCCTGGTCCCTGCCCGATCTCCGCACCTGGCGCTGGGGAAGTGCGTCAGGGGCGGGTTGTCGAACCTGGCGCTGGGGAAGTGCGTCAGGGCCGGATCGGGCAAAGGCCTCGATTCACCCACGTGGGTCTCCTGGTCCTCGGTCTCAGACCGTGTCCAGGACGTCGAAGCCCACGCTCGAGAAGTTCTCCTCGTGCTCATCCTGGTAATCGCGCCATGTCTGCGCGTCCCAGATCTCCAAGTGGCTGATATTGCCGATAACCACACATTCTTTGGCCAGGCCCGCATAGCGGCGATGATCCGGGGACAGTGTTATGCGCCCCTGACCGTCTGGCCGCTGCTCGTCGGAACCCGAGCTCAATTGACGTCGAAAGGCCCGAGCAGCCGGATCGTCCTTGGGCGAACTCAACACCCGTTGAGCCAACTCGAGGAAGTCATCCCGGATGTGCACTGCAAGGCTGCGGTCCTGACCTTTTGTGATCATCACCCCTCCTGCCAGTGCGTCTCGGAACTTTGCGGGAAGCGTGAGCCGCCCCTTGTCGTCCAACTTGGGTGTGTAGGTGCCGAAGAACATAGCGCTGGCCATGTGCCGTCACCTCCAACCCCATGGTTGATGGGAAATCCGGTTCTCTCCCAACAACGAGCACCACTGTACCCCACAATCCACCACTTTCCACCCCAAAACACCCTGCCACGACCGGATGCGCCCAGATTCCGCAGGTAGAGACCATGTAGTCGGTGGGGCGTAGATCCTGAGTCGAGGCATTCACGGGCGGTTTGGAGGGGATTTTGGAGCCTCAGGGATCACTTCAGCCCCGTTTCGGTGATCGAACCCAGGCTGTGGGAGAAAGTGGGGATTTGGGTGGAATGTGGGGCGATTGCCCTGAACACCACAAAAAGGCCGTGTATCGCGATGCGATACACGGCCTTCTATGTCAAACGTGCGGTGGAGTTCTACTCCTGCTCGAAGCGGCGGTTGAACCGCTCTTCCATGCGCTCAGAAAACTTGCGGCCTTGCTTGTGTTCGCGGCCCGACGACCCGCCTCGCGACGACCCCGGAGAACCTCCGGGAGTCGGTCCGCTACGCGTACCCCACAACGCCATCAGCCCGGCACCGAACATCACCAGGAAGCCGATGAGGCTGACGATGGGGAATCCGCCGATCTGTACCTCGATGACAACTCCCCCGACAAGGAGGACCAGTCCGACAAGGAACAACACGGCAGCCTGCAGTCGACGGCGCGCAGTGGAGCCGCGATAGCGACGCGACCGTACGTTCGACGCAAACTTGGGGTCTTCGGCGTACAGAGCGTTTTCGATCTGTTCGAGCATGCGCTGCTCGTGCTCTGAGAGTGGCACCCGCCCCTCCTTCAGCACATGGTTTCGGTAGAGCTTCCGGAGGAGACATTCCGGCTGCCCGGACCCACAACGGTGGACCCACTTCTGATGATACGAGGTGTTGGAACTTCGAACCACCATTCCCTGCGACAAGTTGGTGAAATTTGGTCCGATAGCAGTAATTTCAGAGCCTTCAGGCAGCACCGGCAGGCATATTCGACGGTTTCCCTCGCTCGATCCGCAGGATTTCCATCTCGACCACGTGCAAGAACTCGTCGACCTTCGGCCGCAACTGAGCGATCTGTTCGTCGGTCACCGACCGAATTCCGGCCTCGGTGTCGGCACGGAGACGAGAGAGCCCGGCAAAATAGGTGGCCCACCCCGAGAGGTCGGGCATCGCCTGCGGCAGCCGCGCCCATGCACTGCGCGAACCACGGCGTCGGGTGGGATGCTCGGAGACGGCAAGGACGGCGCCGGCCGCCCGCAGCGCTGATTGGTACAGAGCACTGAACGCCTCGGCCGAATCGGTGACGACATCCGACTCTCGCAGACGCGATTCCGCGCGACCCAACAACTCATGGGAGGCGATGATCTGGGTCGGTTCCGGCAGCCTGGCCACCCGGGTGGCCCGTCCCGTCGAGGCCGCAGCGCCGTTTCGAGAGACACGTGTGGGGGTTCGTGACATCGTCGCCATCTCGGTCCTCCTTCGCCGGATCGTGTGTATCTGTGCGGGGTCGGCTCGGTGGCCTACGCTTCCCTCGTCGGCCACCGAGCCGCCCTCACGTCGTAAGCGGGTACCGATGCGGCTTGCGCCTTTGCGGAGGTTGAAGCCTCGAACACCCGTTCGACAGATTCAATATACCTAACGACCCCGACAACCCTCAAGCGAAAAAGGCGGAAACTTCTGTGCCCATCCGGATCGCCGACCTCACGGCCCACGATGCACAGAGCTGGCTGCCCGACGCGTTGAGCGTCTACGTGACCGCGATGAACTACCCACTGGGCACCGAGGTGCAACGGGCTCCCCTGTGGCACGAACACATTCAGCGACCCGGGTGGAAGGCCGTCGGCGCGTTCGACTCCCTCGGTCCGGCCTCCGGCCGGGAGACCCTGGTGGGGATCGCGTACGGATACAGCGGTGCGAACGACCAGTGGTGGAACCAGCAGGTGCGCAGCGGACTGGTCCGCGCCGGCAGCAGCCGCGAGCGGGTCAGTGCCATCACCGACAGCTACTTCGAGTTGACCGAACTGCACGTGCATCCGTCCGCCCAGGGTCAGCAGATCGGCGAGGCAATCCTGACGCGTCTGCTCGACGGCCGTGACGAACCCCAGGTTCTGCTCTCGACACCCGAGGTGGATGCGGAGAACAACCGGGCCTGGCGTCTATACCGACGACTGGGTTTCGCAGACGTCTTGCGCGGCTTCAGCTTCGCCGGTGACCCCCGGCCCTTTGCAGTGCTCGGCCGTGCCCTCCCACTCAGATAGCCTCCCGCTCAGATAGGTCGTCATGATCGACACACTTGTCATCGGTTCCGGACACAACGGCCTGGTGGCTGCCTGCTACCTGGCGGCCGCGGGCCAGCGGGTGAGGGTGCTCGAACGGGACAGCGTCGCCGGCGGCGCGGTGTCCACCGTCGAGCGGTTCCCGGGCTATCGCGTCGACCGTGGCTCCTCGGCCCACCTGATGATCCGGCACACCCCGATCCTCGAAGAACTATCGCTGGCCGATCACGGCCTGCGCTACATCGACTGCGATCCCTGGGCGTTCTGCCCCGCGACCGACAACGCTCCCCCGATCGTCTTCCACCACGACCTCGAGAAGACGTGCGCGTCGATCGAGGCGGCCTGCGGAACCGGAGATGCGCACGCCTACCGCGGATTTGTCGAGGTGTGGGCGCGGCGGTCGGCCGCGATGATGTCGGCCTTCACCTCTTCTCCCTCACCTCTGGCTCTCGGCAAGGCGTTCTGGGGACTTCCCGCACGTGTCCCCGTTAAAGGCGCAACGGCCGGCGTCGCTCTCTCACAAGAGTTCCTGATGTCGGGAAATGCGCTCCTCGACAGCTGGTTCGAATCCGAACACCTCAAGGCGGCGCTGGCCTGGTTCGGTGCGCAGTCCGGTCCACCGATGAACGAGCCCGGAACCGCACCGATGGTCGGCTTCGCCGCGGCTATGCACACCATTCCCCCGGGCCGGGCCGTCGGCGGCAGTGGCGCGCTCACCGAGGCCCTGATCCGCAAGCTTCACGACGACGGCGGTGAACTCGCTTTGTCGGCCGCCGCGACAGCCATCGAGAAGGAGGGCGACGGCTGGCTGGTCCGGACCGCCGACGGTGACGTGCATCGCGCCCGATCGGTGATCAGCGCCTGCCACATCCTGACCACGTTGGACCTGTTGCGGGAGGGTGGATTCGATCGCACCACCGCCGATCGGTGGCGGGCACAGATCCGGATCGGTGGCGGTATCGGCATGGCGGTCCGCCTCGGGGGCACCGCATTGCCGCAGTACCCCGGGCTGCCCGACGACACGTCGGTGCACGGCGGGCTGGGTCTGTTGGTGACCGATCGTGGACATCTGGCCCGGGCGTACGCCGACGCCACCGCAGGAGACCTCCCGCGTCGTCCGGCACTGATCGCGATGAGCTTCTCCGCGATCGACCCGACCCTGGCACCACCCGGACGCCACCAGACCAGCCTCTGGGCGCAATGGCACCCCTACCAACTCTCGGGTGGCCGCAGCTGGACCGACCTCGCGGCCACCGCCGGCCAGGAGATCATCGACGAATTGGACCGGCATGCACCGGGATTCGCCGAGTCGATCGAACACACCTACGTCCAGACACCCGCCGATCTGGAATCCGAACTCGGGATGACCGGCGGCAACATCATGCACGTGGAGATGTCGCTGGATCAGATGCTGATGTGGCGTCCCCATCCCGAACTGGCCAGGCACCGGGTGCCCGGTGCTCCCGGAATCGTGCTCGCCGGCGCCTCTACCCACCCCGGCGGTGGTGTCAGTGGTGCCAGCGGGCGCATCGCGGCAAGTGCGGTCCTGTCCGACCGGAGATCCCCTTTGGCCAGGATCACCCGCGGCAGATGGGGATGACCACCACACTCACATCCCAGCGGCCCACATTGCTGTGGGCCTCGGCGATCCTGCTGGCCGGATCGATCGCCGCACAGGTCGTCTATCCCCTGGTCGACGGGGTCGCCCGCGATCGGGCCACCGTGGTCGTGGTTGTCGCCGCGGCCGCCGCGATGCTCGCCCATGCCACATTCCGGCTCGGTCCACCGCGGGCGGTCGCGGTCTTTGCGGCAACGGCCGGTGTCGGATGGACCGCGGAAATCGTCGGTGTCGCCACCGGATTTCCGTTCGGCGCCTACGCCTACGCCACCGACCGGATCGGGCCATCGGTTGCCGAGGTCCCGGTGATCATCGGACTGGCCTGGACCGCGGGCGGTTACAGCATGTGGTGGATCAGCGCGCTGGTCAGTCACCGTCGCCCGATCCGGATCGCGCTGGCCACCGTCGGGATGGTCGGCTGGGATCTCTATCTCGATCCACAGATGGTCAGTGCGCGATTGTGGACCTGGTCCACCCAAGATGCCGGGCTGCCCGGTATCGACCAGATCCCGGTCACCAACTTCATCGGCTGGGCCGGCGTCGCGTGTGTCATGTTCGTGCTGCTCTCACTCATCGACCCGAAACCTGTCACGGTGACACCGTTGACGTCCGTGGCACCGGTGGGCTGGTTCACCTGGACCTGGCTGGGCTCGGCGCTGGCATTTCTGGTGTTCCTCGACGATCCGGCCCTACATGCGGCGGTCCCGTACGGGTTGATCGGGATGGGGATCCTGGGAGTTCCGGCGGCGATGGCACTGGCTCGCCGGATCCGATCAGGTATCAACTGACCCGATCAGCACGGCCCTCCTCACGCGCCGGCCCGGCTAGTGGCACGATAGCTCCGTGCCTGAGATCACCCGACATAGCCGCGGACGTGGACCCGTGAGCCGCCGCGGACGCGGACCCATCAGTTTGGTGTTGCTCGTGCTGGCTCTGTTCTGTGGACCCGCACTTGCCGCCTGTTCTGATGCGCCCGCCCAGTACGGCGACCGGCTGTGGGGTGCGATCGTCCTTGCAGAGAAGGACATCGGCCAGGAAAAAGGCCCGCAGATCACGGTACCGCCGTCACTCGAGTCGGTGGTCAGCGCCACCGAGTTCAAGCGCGACGGACTGATCGGTACCCGGGCAACGTACACCGAAGCCACCCTCGGCCAGTTCGCGCAGCTCGGCGAGCTCGTCGACAACGCCTACCCGGATGCACCGGTCACCATGGACCTGCTGGCACAGCGACGCGGCGACGCCGTCACCTTCCGCGGAACCGCCGACCTGAAAGGGCTGGATCCCGACAACGATTACGTCGAGTTCTCGATTCAGTTCGCCGGACCGATCACCGCCACCAACGGTCAGCAGGACGGCGAGGACGCGGCCTCCTGGAAACCGGAGATCGGCAAGGCCACCCCGATGACCGCAGAAGCCCACTACCCCGAACCGGGATCCGCCGCCTTCGCCGGCTGGACGGGCCTGATGGCCGGCATCGCCCTTGCTGTCGCCGTCGTGGTGGTCGCCCTGGCCTGGGTCAGCCGCGATCAGTCACCTCGCCCTGGTGCCCCGCAGAAGCGTTCCCATGACGCCCCGCGGCAATCCGTCGGTGGGACGAACAACCGGGGTAGCGGGACCGACGGCAGCGGGACCCCACACTGATCGGCTGGCTGCCGCCGGTGGTGTCGTTGACCAACACGGCCCTGGCCCTGGCGAACTACCGGCGGTTTCGCTCGCTGCTCCGGACCGCGGGTCCCATCGACCGGCCCGTGTGGGTTCTGGTGCCGGCTCGTGACGAGGCGACCCGCATCGCCGCGATCATCGGAGATCTGCGCGCCCAGATCGGGGTCGACGACCTGCGCGTCCGGATCTGCGACGACGACTCCACGGACGGAACCGGCACGGTGGCCACGGCCGCGATCGCGGGCGATCCCCGATTCGAGCTGCTGACCAACCGGCAATCCCCGCCTCCCGGTTGGACCGGCAAAACGCACGTTCTCAATCTGCTCACCGCCGACATCGACACCAGTGGGGAACACACCGGCTCGGACGCCACCGCCGAAAACATCACGGTGATGTTTGTCGACGCCGATGTCCGGCTGCGACCGCACGCAGTCGCCCGCGCGGCCCAGACGAGTGGCCGGGTAGGTGGACTTCTCACCGTCTGGCCCGCCCAGGTCGCGCAATCCCCACTCGAACAACTGGTCCAGCCCTTGCTGTGCTGGTCGTTTCTGGGATCGGTACCGCTGGCGGTCTCGGAAAAGCTGCGACCGAGGTCGATGGCAGTGGCCAACGGGCAATTCCTGGTCAGTTCGGTCGCCGACTACCGCCGCGCCGGCGGACACCGGGCGGTCCGTGCCGACATCACCGAAGACCTCGCGCTCGCCCGCCGCTACCGCGATGCCGGACTGTCGTCGTCGGTCCGCGCCGGGTCGGACGTTGCGAGTTGCCGGATGTACGAGGGCACCGCCGACACCTGGCAGGGCTATCGCCGCTGGCTGGGCACCGAATTCGGCGGACCGGCCGGAGCGGTGGTTGTCGCTGCGGTGATGGGGACGGCCTACCTACTCCCCTGGTGGCAACTGATCACCGGACGTCGCCGCACGCGAGCGGCCGTTGCGGTGGCCGCGGCGACAACCTCACGACTCGTGGCCCGGCGGGCCGAGACCGGTACGACCACCGCAGCCGACCTGTTGTCGGCGCTCGCACATCCGGTCGCGGTGTCGGTGGGCATCACCGCACTCGCCGACTCGCTGCGATCACGTCGTCGCGGCACCCTCGCCTGGAAAGGGCGAACACTCACCACCGGTGAGTAACCACCGCCGAGTAACCACCGCCGAGCGTGCCGAACGGGCCGCCGAGCGTGCCGTAAATACCGCCCAGCGTGCCAATAGGGTTCGCGCACTTGCAGTTTCGGCACGCTCGGCGGCTCGTTCGGCACGGTCGGCGGCCCGTTCGGCACGGTCGGCGGCCCGTTCGGCACGGTCGGCGGCCCGTTCGGCACGGTCGACGGCGGTCAGGCGGCGATCGAGTTCATTCCGAGTCGTTCGAGGACCTCGCTGGTCGCCTTCGCGAAGTTGAGGCTGCAGAAATGCAGGCATGGTACGCCCTCGTCGATCAGACGTTGCGCCATCTCGGTCGCCAGATCGATACCCACGGCGCGCACCGATTCCCGGTTCTCATCCGGCCCGTCGCCGGCAGCGTCGGACAGTCGCTTCTCCACATCGGCGGGGAGCACCGAACCGGAGAGCTCGACCATGCGGCGGACCGAGGCGAGTGAGGTGATCGGCATGATGCCGGGGATCAGCGGCTTGGCACCCTGTTCCGGATCGGCAGCGTTGACACGGTCCCGCAGTCGCAGGAAATGTTCGACGTCGAAGAACATCTGAGTGATCGAGTACTGTGCTCCGGCCCGCAATTTCGACACCAGGTACTTGGTGTCGTGATCGAGATCAGGTGCCCGGTGATGACCTTCCGGGAACGATGCGACACCGATGTTGAAGTCGCCGAGATCCTGCAGGAGACGCACGAGTTGTTCCGCGTACTCCAGCCCCTCGGGATGCTTGACCCAATCACCCAACGGATCGCCCGGAGGGTCGCCACGCAGCGCGAGGATGTTGGTGATGCCCTGATCGGCGTAGCCGCCCGCCATGGACCGCAACTCTTCGATGCTGTGGCCGACGGCCGTCAGATGCGCCACCGGCAGCAGCGTGGTCTCGCGAGCCAGCTGCCCGGTGATGCGCAGTGTGCGATCACGGGTGGTGCCGCCGGCACCATAGGTCATGGAGACAAACGCCGGGTTCATTCGCTCGAAGATCCGCACGGTGCGCCACAGGCGTTCCTCGGCCTGCTCGTCTCGGGGCGGAAAGAACTCGACCGAGAACGGCACCGGACCCGCGTGGGGTTCGGTCAGCCGCTTCACGATCGACGATTGCGTCATCTGCGAACTCACCCGGCAATTATAGGGTGACGGCGAAGCGGTGCATAACCGTTGACCGCCCCCGACGGCCGCTGTGTCCCGCCGTAGGGTGGGTGACGTGGCAATCCAGTCCCTGACCGACGTTCCCGCCGCGACCACCGACCTGTTGCAGAGCGTTTTTGCAGAACGCGCATCCACGGCTGCCGACATCGGTCCGGGGTTCGAAAATGCGGTGAGCGCGATGTCCGCATTTGTCCTCCGCGGCGGCAAAAGGGTCAGACCGACATTTGCCTGGGCCGGTTACCGGGCCGCCGGACCGATCCGCAGCGATCCCGATCGGCTGCTCTCGGTCTGCGCCGCCCTGGAACTGCTGCAGGCCTGCGCACTGATCCACGACGACATCATCGATCGCTCCGACACCCGGCGCGGATTCCCGACGATCCACCGCGAGTTCGAGGCCCGTCATCGCGAGGCCGGCTGGCGCGGTGACGCCGCCGACTACGGCGAAGGCGTGGCGATCCTGCTCGGCGACCTGGCGCTGGCCTGGGCCGACGACCTGGTGACCGAAGCCGGATTCGACCCCGCGATGCACCGCTGCGTGTCGGCGATCTGGCGAGGTATGCGCACCGAAGTTCTCGGTGGGCAGTTCCTCGACATCGCCACCGAGGCCTCCGGTGATGAGACATCGGCGGCCGCCTACCGCGTGATGCGGTTCAAGACCGCCGCATACACGGTCGAACGCCCGCTGCACCTCGGTGCTGCCATCGGCGGCGCCGAACCCGACCTCATCGAGTCGTTGCGTTCGTTCGGCACCGACATCGGGATCGCCTTCCAGCTGCGCGACGACCTGCTCGGGGTCTTCGGCGATCCGTCGATCACCGGCAAGCCCGCCGGGGACGACATCATCGCCGGAAAGCGGACCGCACTGCTGTCTGCGGCGCTGGGCAAGCTCGATGCCCACGACCAGAACGCGGCCGACGTGCTGCGCGGGCGGGTCGGCCGTGCACTCACAGCCGACGAACTCGCACACACCTTGGCGATCATCACCGACAGCGGAGCCGTCATCGACGTGGAACGGCAGATCGACGATCTGGTGACCAGTGCGCTGGCCACCTTGACCTCGAGCAGCGCGACCCCGTCCGCCAAGGCCGATCTGACCGATCTGGCGACTGCGATGACCCGCCGGCAGTACTGATGCAACGCACCACCATCGGCCCCAGCAACCGGATCGTTGTCGTCGGCGGCGGGTTGTCGGGACTGACCGCAGCCCTGTATCTGCGCGGTGCGGGCCGTGAGGTGACCGTCCTCGAGGCAGCCGAAACGCCCGGCGGACGCGTCGCCACCGAGACCGTCGGGATCAACCGATTCGACACCGGCGCAACAATTCTCACGATGCCCGAGCTCGTTCACGCGCCCATGTCCGCAGTTGGCATCAACGCCGACGAGGCGGCGCGGCGACTGGACCTGATCGACGTCGACCCGACCTATCACATGCGATACGCCGACGGCACCACACTGAACCTGCACCGCGACATCGACGACCTGGCCGCCGCCATCGCCGACACCTTCGGCAATGACGCCTCCGACGGCTACCGCAACCTCACCGACTGGCTGGCCCGGTTGTACGACGCCGAGTTCGACCGGTTCATCAACCGGAATTTCGATTCGGCCATCTCGATCGCCAGGGACCGGAAAACCCGCACGGCGGCAGCACAATTGGTGCGCCTCGGTGCACTCGGCAAACTGTCGTCGACGGTCGGTCGCCACATCACCGACGAACGACTGTTGCGCGCCTTCACCTTTCAGGCCCTCTACGCCGGGGTGCCACCCGAGCGGGCCCGTGCCGTATACGCCGTCATCGCACACATGGACATCAGCATGGGCGTCTATTACCCGCGCGGCGGGATGGGCCGGGTCGCCGAAGAGATGGTCGCCGCGCTGACCGGGGCCGGCGGTCGCTGCGAACTCGGAACCGCCGCGGATCGGGTCGAATGGGACGGCAACCGGGTGCAGGCGATCGGGACCTCCGACGGCCGGCGCTGGCCCTGCGACGCGGTTGTCTTCACCACCGACACTCCCGTCACCCGGCGACTGCTCGGGGACAAACCGACCGGACGATCCCGCAAGATCGTCTACTCACCGAGCGCAGTGGTCGCACACGGTGTGGTCCCGAGGTCGGTGACCGCGGGGTGGCCGGGCGGGCATCACACGCTGGACTTCGGCGCGGCCTGGTCACAGACCTTTCGAGAGCTGACCGCCCGGGGCGGCCGTGGCCGACTCATGAGTGATCCGTCGCTGCTCATCAATCGTCCCGGACTGTCCGATCCCGACCACTCGATCACAGCTGCCGGAGAGTCGGTGACGGTGCTGGCTCCCTGCCCCAACCTCGATTCCGCACCGCTGCCGTGGCGCGAACTGTCGCGGCCGTACGTGCACGAGGTGCTTGCCGTCCTCGAAGCCCGGGGATACCACGGGATCCGCGACACCTTCGAGATCGCCAAGGTCGACGATCCGGGTACGTGGGCGGCCAAGGGCATGGCCGCCGGCACCCCCTTCTCCGCAGCCCACACCGTCCGCCAGACCGGACCACTGCGGACACCCAACCTCGTCCCCGGAACCGACAACGTGGTGCTCGCCGGCAGCTCGACGGTGCCCGGGGTCGGTATTCCGCCTGTCCTGGTCTCGGGTCGCCTGGCCGCCGCCCGCATCACCGGTGACTAGTGTCGCGAGTCGAAAGTTTCTTGCTTGGATCCGGTGGAGCGATGGGTGGCTGGCAAGGCGGAGGAGGGAGGCATAGCGGAGCTACGTCGACCGACGACAACGCTGCCAGGCGCGCATCGAACGCCGGAGACTGCAAAAGAACTTTTGACTCGGGGCACTAGGATCATCGAGATGTCCACGCCCGCCACCGCACCGCAGCCGGCCACCCCGAAGTCGGTGAACACAGTCGGCTGGTGGACCGGGTTCTCGATGCGGCGGTTGCGGGAGTTCTGCGCCACCGAGATCGGGCGCCATGTGGTGCTCGGATTCATCGGTTCACTCCTGATCACCGTCGGGAGTTTCGGTGTCGGAGACATCCCCCGCAACAACACGTCGTTGCAGAGCATGAACCTGTCGTGGATGTACTACGGCCACGGAAAAACCCTGAGCACCATCGCTTTCTGGCTCGGCGTCGCGTTGATGGTGATCGCCTGGGTTCGCCTCGGACGAACCCTGAGCGCGCAGAACACCAACCGCACACCGGCATCGGTCATCGGCTGGGCGTCGCTCGCCTGGACCGCACCGATGCTGATCGCGATACCGCTCTACAGCCGCGACGTCTACGCCTACCTCGCACAGGGTGCGCTGCTGCGCGACGGCTTCAATCCGTACTCCGATGGTCCCGTGGTCAACCCGGGTCCACTCCTCGACTCGATGGCACAGGTCTGGGCGACCACGACGGCGCCCTACGGACCGGGCTTCATGACGATTGCCCGCGCGGTGACCACAGTGACCGGCGACAGCGTGGTGGCCGGCGTCCTGGTGATGCGACTGGTCCTGTTGCCCGGCCTGCTCCTGACGCTGTGGGCCCTGCCGCGCCTCGCCCGCCGATTCGGCACCGAACCGTCGATGGCGCTCTGGATCGTGGTGCTCAACCCCATGGTGCTGATCCACCTCGTCGGTGGACCACACGTCGAGCTGTTGATGATGGGTGTGCTGATCGCCGGCGTCACCATGGTCGTCGAAGGACGTCACGTCGCCGGGATGAGTGTGCTTGCGCTGGCAGCCGCGATCAAGATCACCGCAGGGGTGGCGATTCCGTTTGTGCTGTGGATCTGGCTGGCGCACATCCGCGCCGAACGTCCGGTGCGGACCCGTGACGTGATCAGGGTGCTGGCCTGGATCGCCGGACTGGGCGCAGTGATCTTCGGCGCGCTGACGCTCGTCGTCGGCCACGGATTCGGCTGGTTGCTCGGACTGACCTGGGCCGACAAGATCATCAACTGGCTGACCGTCCCCACCGCGGTGGCTCACCTGATCACCTATGCCGCATCACCGTTCACAGCGTTGCCGTTGCTGCCCGTGCTCGACGTGGTCCGCACCGTGGGTTCGGTGATCCTGGCCGCGGCACTCGTTGGTCTGTGGCTGTGGTTCCGCAGATCCGAGCGCGACGCGGTCAAGGGTATGGCCTGGGCAATGTTTGCCGTCCTGCTCCTCGAACCGTCCACGCTGCCTTGGTATTACACCTGGGCACTCGTTCTGGCCGCCGCGTTCGCTCTGGATCGCCGGGCCATCGTGGCGATCATCGTGTTCTCGGTGTTCCTGTTGCAGGTGTTCGGCCCGACCGACGAGATCTTCATGTACGAACTGACCGATGTCCTTCAGGCGCTGGTGTTGTCGGCGTTGGCAGGGTGGTCGTTCCTCCGGGTCGATCCGCTGCGGCTGCGCCGCCTGACCCGTGGGAAACCGCCACCGGCCGGATCCCTGACTGCCACCGAGGCCCCGACATGACCGACGCACTCGGATCCGCATATGAACACTGCCGGCAGCTGACCAAGGTTCATGGACGAACGTATTACGCCGGTGCCCAACTGCTTTCGAAGAACCAGCGAAACGGCGTCTACGCGCTGTACGGCTTCGCCCGGATGATCGACGACATCGTCGACATCGAGGAGGGACCGGACCGTCTCACGCACCTCGATGCCATCGAAGCCGATCTCGCCGCGGCACTGGCCGATCCGGCCTACCGCTCCGAGCTGCCCGAGGTACTGGCCGTCGCCGATACCGCCGCTGCGTTCTCCATCGACGACCGGTACTTCGAGACGTTCATGCGCTCGATGCGAATGGACCTGCCCGAGAGTCCACTTCACGTCAGCCGCTACCGGACCATGGAGCAACTCCGGGAGTACATGTACGGGTCGGCCGGTGTGATCGGTCTCCAGATGCTCCCGATCCTGGGGACTGTCGTGCCGATATCGGAAGCGGTCGAACCGGCGCGGGCGCTCGGCGACGCATTTCAGCTGACGAACTTCATCCGCGACCTCGGCGAAGATCTCGACCGCGACCGGATCTATCTCCCCACCGACGAACTCGCCGCGTTCGGCGTCGACGAATCGATGCTTCGGCGGTGCCGTCGGACGGGACAGGTCCCACCCGAACTGCGCCGGGCCCTGGCACATCTGATCGCGGTGACCCGCGCCGAATACCGGCTCGCCGAACCGGGTATCGATCACCTGACTCCGGCCAGCCGGCCCGGGATCCGCGCCGCGTTCACCATGTACCGGGCGATCCTCGACGAGGTCGAGGCGAATGGTTACCGGGTACTGACGCAACGAGTTCGGGTACCGCAACCGAAGCGCCTCGCCCACGTCGCCGCGGCACTGGCACCGTGGCGTTGATGAACACACGCCGATCGTGGCCGGCAGCGCATCTCGAGGAGGCTCGTGCGTTCAATGCCGCGAAGAGTCCGATGCGCGGGCCGCAGAATATCGATGGACTCCGGGAAACCCGCGCCCGACGAGCCGAACAACAACCGGCGACCGACCCGGACGCAGTCGCCCTGACGGCCGAGGCCGAGGGGCGGCGGGTCCCGGTCCGGGTCTTCACCCCCCGCGACGCCGCTCCGAATGGCATCTACCTCGACATTCATGGTGGCGGGTTCTACATGGATTCGGCTGAGCGCTCAGATGCCCGCAACCGTCAGCTGGCCGACGGCCTCGGTGTCGCCGTGGTGAGTGTGGACTATCGCCTGGCACCCGAAAGTCCTTGGCCGGCAGCCCCCGACGACTGCGAAACAGCCGCATTGTGGTTGCTCGATCACGCCGCGGAGCGATTCGGTACGACCCGAATGGTCATCGGTGGGGCGTCAGCGGGGGCAACACTCTCGATGACGACACTACTGCGGCTACGGGACCGCAGTCGCAGCGAGGAATTGTGCGGCGCTGCACTTCAATTCGGAACCTACGATCTCAGCGGCGGCACCCCCGCCGGCCGACTCATCGCGGACGAGTATTTTCTTCAGGCCTATGTCGGTCACGTCGACGACAGGACCGCCCCGGACATCTCCCCGGTCTTCGCCGACCTGCGCGATCTGCCACCGACGCTGCTGGTCATCGGAGACAAAGACATTCTGCTCGAGGACAATCTGGCCATGACGGCCCGACTGTCCGCTGCCGGCAACGACGTCGATCTCCGGATCTACCCGGAGTCGCCACACGCCTTCACGTCCCACCCCACGGCGCTGGCTGCGACCGCGCGCCACGACATCGAATCCTGGATCGCCGAGCGCATCGCGAACCAGGAGCGAGCGACGTGAGTCAGAACGCTTCGGCCTGCGCGCGGCGGACCATCTCGCGGGCCTGATGGCCATGCAGTGCCGTTGCGGGCGTGATACCCAGATCGTCCTGCACGGTGAACATCCACCGCATGATCTCGTCGCGGCTGAAACCGCCGTCGAGCAGAACCTTGATCAGCCCGGTGAGGTGCTTGACGATGTCTGAGCCGTCGAAGAACAACTCCGGGATCGCGACCTGGCCGTCGCGGCGAACCGCGAGCAGAGTGTGGTCGGAGATCATGTTCAGGACTTTGCTGTTCGAAAAGCCCATTCGGGAGGAAACCTGAGAGACCGACAGGACGTCGACATCAGCTGGAAGAGTGTCTGGGGAGAGCGGTACGGAACCCACGGTCAAGAGGGTACCGAGCCAGTGGTCAAACCGTCGAATCACTCACCTGAGCAGGTCGCCCGACCGCGTCGTGACCGATTCTCGATCCCGCATCGCTAATGTGGACTCGGTTCGACGTCCCCGCCGAATTTTCACACCATCAGGAAGGCTTCGACACGGTGAACGCTCCCTCCGACGTGCTTTTGGGTGCGCTCCTGGAGCGCAGATACCGCATCGACGCGCTCATCGCCCGCGGCGGAATGTCCAGCGTCTATCTCGGGATGGACCTACGTCTCGACCGGCCGGTTGCGGTCAAGGTGATGGACCCGCGGTTCTCGGCCGACCCACAGTTCCTGGCCCGTCTCGAATTCGAGGCCCGCTCGGTGGCCCGGCTCAAGGATCCGGCCCTGGTTCCGGTGTACGACCAGGGAGCCGACGGCGACTACGCGTTCCTGGTGATGGAACTCGTCGAGGGTGGCACGCTCCGCGAGCTGCTGCGAGAACGCGGACCGATGCCACCGCACGCCGTCAACGCGGTGACAGCACCCGTTCTCAGCGCGCTGGGCGCGGCCCACCGGGCCGGGCTGGTCCACCGCGACGTCAAACCGGAGAACGTCCTGATCTCCGATGCGGGCGAGGTCAAGGTTGTCGACTTCGGACTCGTCCGGGCGATCGCCGCAGCGGGCATCACGTCCAGCAGCGTCATCCTCGGAACCGCGGCCTACCTCTCCCCCGAACAGGTCGAGACAGCGTCGGCCGACGCTCGTTCCGACGTCTATTCGACCGGGATCCTCGTCTTCGAAATGCTGACCGGTCGAACGCCGTTCACCGGCGATACCGCCCTGGGCCTGGCATACCAGCGACTCAACAACGACGTGCCGGCACCGAGTTCACTCATCGCGGGCGTGCCACCCGAGTTCGACGACTTCGTGCTGACCGCGACCGCCCGGGACCCGCAGAACCGCTACCGCGACGGCGATCACATGCGTGAGGTCCTCGACGAGATCGCCGCCGATCTCGAACTGCCGTCCTTCACAGTGCCGGCCCCGAATCGTTCGGCCGAACGCGACACGATGGTCGCCTTCCGGGACCGGAAGATGCCACCGGCCGCAGATCCGGACATGACCGACCCGATCCGGGCGGCCGCCCCGGCAGCGCCCCCGGCCGGCCGCAATCCCACCCGCGTCCAGACGTTGCCACCTGACACCCGTGGCTCCACCCACGCGCCCCCGAGCGGCCACCCGGACGATCGTGGACATCCACCGGGTCCGCCCGGCCCGCAACAGACGTCGCAGGTGCTCGCGCCACACATAGCCGAATACGAGGAACGCCGGCGTAAATCCCGCCGCACCGCGATCATCTGGGTGCTCGTCGTGGTGCTGATCGCCGCATTGGTCGGGGTCGGTGGGTGGTGGCTGGGTTCGGGCCGGTTCACCACGGTCCCCGACATCAGCGGTATGGACCGGGTGGCCGCGACATCTGCGATCGAAGACGCCGGACTCGATGTCGTGGCCGACCCGACGTTCCATAACGAGATTCCGGTCGACGAGGTGATGTCGGTCGAACCCGCCGTCGGCACCCGCGTCAGCCGGTTTTCCGATGTGAGACTTGCCTATTCGGTCGGTCAGCCGAAGGTTCCGGAGATCAACACCGGGACCACGCTGCCCGCGGCCGAGAAAGTTCTGAAGGAATACACCCTGGTACCCGAGGTGACCCGGCAGCAGTACAGCGCCACGGCGCCGAAGGGCACCGTGGTGTCGCTGACCCCCAACTCGGGAACGACCGTCCCGGTGGGAAGTTCAGTGCAGATCACCACCAGCCGTGGACCCGAACCTGTTTCGGTACCGGATGTGGCCGGACGGGATCAGGCCGAGGCCATCGCACTCATCAAGGGGGCCAAGCTCAAACCCGGTTCGGTGACCACCCGGTTCAGCCCGGACGTCGACGGCGGCGACGTGATCGGTACCGAGCCGGCGGCCGGCCAACTCGCAGATCCCGGCAGCACGGTGACCCTGGTGGTCTCCGACGCCATCACCGTGCCGGACCTGTCCGGGCAAACTCCTGCCGATGCCCGTCGCACCCTGCAGAATGCCGGTCTGATCGCCGAAGACGGCGGAACGTCCACCGACGGAAAAGCCGCGGCCGGCGCCATCACCACGGCCAGCCCGGCATTCGGCGCCCGCGTCGATCCCCGCAATCCGGTGGTCAAGATCTTTGTGTCCGACGCGGTGTCGGTACCCGATGTCACCGGGGACACCGTCGGGACCGCCAAGAAGAAGCTCTCCGAGGCCGGGCTCGAAGTGAACAGCCACGGTCTGACCGGTTCGAACATCTCGATCGTGGTGAGCCAGAGCCCCGACGGCGGATCCCGCGTCAAAACAGGTTCCACCGTCGACATCACGTCGATTCCCTAACGGACGTCGATCTCGGGGCCACTGAGTCAGTGAGTCAGTGAGTCAGCCGCGCAGCATCTCCGCGACGAGGAACGCCAACTCGAGTGACTGCTGGGTGTTGAGCCTCGGGTCGCACGCGGTTTCGTAGCGGCCCGATAGATCCAGATCGGAGATGTCCTGTGCTCCCCCGAGGCATTCGGTGACGTCTTCACCGGTCAATTCGATGTGAACTCCGCCCGGGTGGGTACCCAGCGCGTGGTGAACCTCGAAGAATCCCTGGACCTCGTCGACGATGCGGTCGAAGTGACGGGTTTTGTAACCGGTGCTGGCCTCGTGGGTGTTGCCGTGCATCGGATCGCACTGCCAGATCACCTTGTGTCCGGTTGCCTCCACGGCGGCGACAATCGGAGGCAGGACCTCGCGGACCTTGGAGTTACCCATCCGCGCGACCAGGGTCAGGCGGCCGGGCACGTTGTGCGGGTCGAGACGCTTGACGTATTCGACGGCCAGTTCCGGCGTGGTACCCGGGCCGATCTTCAGGCCGATCGGGTTCGAGAGCAGTTCCGCGAAGGCGATGTGCGCGCCGTCGAGCTGCCGGGTGCGCTCCCCGATCCAGAGGAAGTGTGCCGACAGGTCGTAGAGCAGCTTGCCGCCCTCGGGATCGTCCGGGTTGTCGGCCAGACGCAGCAGAGCGCGTTCGTAGTCGAGGACCAGAGCTTCATGCGAGGCGTAGATGTTCGCCGATTCGAGATTCGAGTCGCGGACGCCACAGGCATCCATGAACTTGAGACCACGGTCGATCTCCGAGGCGAGTGCCTCGTAGCGGGCACCGGCCGGCGAGGTCCGGACGAACTCCCGGTTCCAGTCGTGCACCCGGTGCAGGTCCGCATGCCCGGCGCCGGACAGCGCCCGGACCAGGTTCATCGCCGCGCTGGCGTTGGCGTACGCGCGGACCAGCCGGGACGAGTCGTGTTCACGCACTGCCTGATCGGGCGGGAAACCGTTGACCATGTCGCCGCGGTACGACGGCAGCCCGAGAGCGTCGGTGTCGGACGAACGGGGCTTGGCGTACTGACCTGCGATTCGCGCGACCTTGACCACCGGCAGGCTGGCGCCGTAGGTGAGCACGACGGCCATCTGCAGCAGAGTGCGGATGTTGCCCTTGATGTGCGGTTCGGTGTTGTCGGCGAACGTCTCGGCGCAGTCACCGCCCTGCAAAAGGAACGCGCGACCGAGCGCGACCTCGGCGAGCTGGGACTTGAGCTCCTCGACCTCGTTCGGCAGGCAGATCGGCGGCACACTCTCCAGGACGGTCCGCATGGCGCGGGCCTTGTCCTCGGCCCAACTCGGCTGCTGTAACGCCGGTTTGCTGATCGCCTCGGCAAAGCGCTCGGCCAGGTCGCCGGGTAACGGCGGCAGCTCGGGAAGTTCATTCAGAGGAACATCTACGGTCCAGTTCACCACCCCACCAGCCTAGTGCCCAGGCCCGCGGAGACAAAGACGCGGTCACGCCTGCCGAGAACCGAGCGACGCCTCGATGGTCAGCCATTTGTTCAAATTGTGCCGGGCGTCGGCGAGCGCATCGTGCGCATCTTTGGGGGCGTCGGGCAGTTCCGGGCGACCGTTGAGCTCCCAGTGCTGCCTGAGCTCCCGGGTGTAGCGCGGCATCACCCGCGGCAGCGCGGTCATCGGACCCCAGAGCTGACAGAGCACCACATGGTCGTAGGCGCCGACCCAGGCCCACAGCTCGATCGTGCCTTCACCCTCGTTCAGGAACTCGAGGAGTTCGGTCCGGATCCGGCTCCGGCTCCGCCAGGCCTTCGACGCCGGCGACGGCAGCTTGGGGAGCACGTTCGCCCGGACCCACGGTCCGGCCTTGTCCGGGTTGAACTCGGTCGACACCGCATAGAACTCGCGGCCGTCCTCGGCAACCATGCCGATCGACACCAGGTCGATGGTGTGGCCGTCCTCGATGAACTCGCAGTCGTAGAAGTAACGCACCGCCGGGCTCAGGCGGCCGGTGAGGTGGAGGCGGGCGGTGCGACCGGCTTCTCCTTGAGGGATGCGGCGTACACATCGACGTACTGCTGGCCCCCCAGGCGCATGAGTTCGTACATGATCTCGTCGGTGACAGCCCGCTCGATGAAACGGTTGCCCTCCATGCCCTCGTACCGGCTGAAGTCGAGAGGCTTGCCGATCTTCACCGTGATCCTCCCCAGGCGCGGAATGGTGGTCCCGGGCGGATTCAGCTCACTGGTGCCGACCATCGCAACCGGGATCACCGGTACGCCACACTCCATCGCGATCCGCGCCAGCCCTGTCTTGCCCTTGAAGAGGCGGCCATCGGGCGACCGGGTGCCCTCCGGGTACATCGCCATCAGGTCACCGCTGTCGAGCTTGCGCTTGGCCGCGGACAAAGCACCGGCCGCCGCATTGGCCCCGGTGCGGTCGATCGGGATCTGGCTCGACGCGCTGAAGAACCAGCGCTGGAAGGCGCCCTTGGCTCCGGTTCCGGTGAAGTACTCGCTCTTGGCAAGGAAGTACATCCGGCGCGGAACCATCAGCGGGAGGTAGAAGCTGTCGACAACGGCGAGGTGGTTGCTGGCCAGGATGGCCGGCCCTGATGCCGGAATATTCTCCAGTCCTTCGACTTTCGGCCGCCCGATAAGCCGAAGGAACGGTCCCATCAGGATGTATTTGAAGACCCAGTACCACATGTCTTCCCACTCTCTGACGAGTTGCTGAACTCCCCGCCGCTGTTGCCGAAACCGAATACGACTGCAAACTTTACCCACCCGGCCGGGGCGGCGTCATCGCCAAGGTCTCGGTGCGCGCGACCTGCGCGGCACCGATCATCCCGCCGGCCTCCCCGAGCTGCGTCCCGCGGATCCGCGCCATCCGGCGATGCCCGGCACCGGTGAGCAGCGCAGAATAATGCTCCCGCGCCTCATCGAGGTACAACCCCGACGACGACCCCACACCACCCGCGATCACCACCAGATCCGGGTCGAAGACGTCGCCGACCATAGCCAGCCCCAACCCCAGCCAGCGCGCGAAGTCCGCGAACGCGGCCAGGGCCAGCGCGTCGCCGTCGTGGGCCGCGGCGGCGATCCGGCGGCCGGTCAGAGAACCCGGATCTTCCATGCTCTCGCGGGCCAGCTGGCTGTTCCAGTCACCGCCGTCGGCGATCATCTCGACGACGGTGTCGACCAACGCCGTACCGCTGCAATATCTTTCCCAACATCCGTATTTGCCACACGAACATGGCCGACCGTCGGGCATCACGCGTAGATGCCCGAGTTCGGGCGCCACACCGAAGCTGCCGCGATAGATCTCACCGTCAATCAGGAACCCGGCGCCGATTCCGGTACCGATCGAGACGACCACCGTGTTGCGCCCCCGGCCCGCGCCGAAGTGATACTCGGCGACCGCCGCGGCGTTGGCGTCGTGCTCGAGGAAGACGGGCAGCCCGACCCTGCGGCTCATGTCTTCGGCGACCCGCGCCTCACGCCATGGCAGATGTGGGGAGAAGCGAATGGTCTGGCGATCCGCGGTGAGGAATCCGGCCACCGCCAGTCCCACCGACGTCACATTCCACCGGCTGGTGAGTTCGGCCACTGCGCGATCGAGTCCGGACTCCAGGGCCGCCTCGGTGCCCGGCGTCGGAGCGCGGACCGTGTCATGGACCTGTCCCTGCTCGTCGACGACGGCCGCCCGGATACTGGTGCCGCCGATGTCGATGCCGATCGCCAGATCACCGCCGAACTCCCCGCCCATCCGGATGGGGCCGGTCGTCCCGGCGCTCACACGCCGCCCTGTGGCGGAAGATCCGGGGGTTCGAAGTGCACGGTGATCGGTTCGTAGGGGTGCTCACGTCCACCACCTCCGCCGCCGGCTGACGTCGCGGTGGATCCGGGTGCTCCGCCCATCACGTGCTCGAGCGCCTGCTGGATGGCCTCGAGGATCGCGATCAGCTGACCGAGCATCTGCCAGATGAGGTCACCGGCTTCTTCGACGATGATCTCCAGCGTTGCCCGCAACTGAGCCGAGAGATCGCCCGCGGCCGGCGCAGCGGTTCCGGCACCGGTTGCACCTCGTGCCCGGGCGCCAGGCTCGTCCCCGAGCAGGCCCGCCGCAAGGAGGTCCACTTTCTCGAGGATGCCGATGAGCAGGACCCGCCACGCGTCCGCATCTCCCCCGGGCCGGGCTCCACCTGCCGGGCCGTCGTGATCTTGGTCCACTCGGCCCTTCTCTCGGTCGGAACTGACTCATCGGTCACGAACTTATGCGGTGCCCGCCATTCTTACGCATCTACGACTGACTCGGCCACAGATCGGGGTCGGGCCGGAACCGCACGGTCATGAAACCATGATCCCAGTGGGCTCCCAGAACCACGCACCGCCGCAGCACCGACGGTAACCTGACCCGTTGCCGGACACCGCTGACGGTGACCATCAAATCGTCCCCGCTGCGGCCCAGCTTGAGCCCGGCCGGATCCGGTAGCGACTGCCGCCACCTCATCCGATAGACGGAGTCGACACCACTGCCGGATTCCCGGGTCACCTCGGCCGAGCCCGGACCGACCGCGCTCATCGGCCTCGACTCCAGCCGCGCACCCAACTCGCGCATTCGGAGTACCGAATCGATGGGATCGGAAAGCCAAGGCAGGCAGATCAATTCGGCCTGACCACCGATCTCCCGCAGCTGTTCGACGCACACCTTCTGTTCGGCCGACTTGCGGGCGTACCAGTGCGACGTCACATCCACATCCGCACTTGCATCCGGCAGCATCCGGTTGGCCAGGACAGAGGTCAACGGCAAGCCCATCACTTGCAGCACAGCCTGATACCGGCGCGCTGCCAGCACGCCGTGGTCGTCGGCCCCGACCACCAGATGTGCGCTCACACCCGACGAATCGAAGAGCAGGTCGTCGATGTCGGAGCAATCCCGGATCAGGGCATCGAGCACCGCGACCACACGTGCGATCCGGGTGTTGTCGGTGGCGGCACCGAGCCGGCGATGGCGCGGCCAGAGTCGTTCGATGGTGCCCGCCACCATCTGCGGGATCCGGAACAGCTCGAACGGATCGGTCGCGCCGGAGGTGTCGACGACCACTTGCGACCACTTGCCCGACGCCGCCTCGTCACGGATACGCCGTAGTGCCAGAAGCGATTCCACCCCGGGCATGCCCAGGATCTCTTCGGGATCCAGACCCGCGAGCACTTCGTCGGACCCCGGAACCACCGTCCCGGTCAACGCACCGGTGGCCAGTGCGCCCCGAACCGTGCCCCAGGTGTCGGCCAGCATCGCCAGGGTGTCGAGCTCCAGGAGATCAACCTGCTGGGACGCCGGAATCGGTTGGCCCGGAGTCGAAAACACCCCGAATATCCCCGACATGACATGGAACCTGTCCAGGGACACCACCAATGTCTTACCGCGGCGCGAGCCGGCCAGGCGACCAGCGGATCTCCGCACACCTACCGCACCGGCGGCGGCAACCGTCGACGTTCCGGCACCACCCGGTCCCAGGACTAGATGGATGGGCGCTAGATCGATCAGTCTTCGACCCTCTTCTTGAGTTCCTTGAGCGCAGCGTCGGTGATGGCCTTCTCGGCACGACGTTTGAGTTGTCCGATCATCGGGATCGCCAGATCCACGGTCAGCTCGTAGGTCACCTTCGTCGATCCGGGTGCTTGCTGCACAAGCGAATACCGCCCATGCTGTGCGGTCTGCAGATCGCTGCTGATCAGATCCCAGGTGACCGAGTGCCCATCGGCGGACCAGTCGTAGCTGAGCTCATAGTTGTCTTTGAGGACACCGGCGTCAAGGACGAACCGCACGTGCTGGGCCCGGCCGGTGGGACCGGACTTCACGACCTCGACCTCACGGGCGGCCGAGACCCATTGCGGGTACTGCTCGAAGTCGGCGATCACCGCCATGATCACGTCGGCGTCGGCGTTGATGACAATGGACTGCTCGGTGCGGTCGGTCATCTACCGGGCCCTCCGACTGGTCCAGCTCCGCCTTCGGCTACGTGTCCATCCCCGACTGGTCCAGCTCCGCCTTCGGCTACGTGTCCATCCCCGACTGGTCCAGCTCCGCCTTCGGCTGCCGGCCCCCCGACGTGCCGGTCCCGCTCGAGCCGGTCCTTGACCTCAAATGCCATCGCCCGCCCGGCAACCCGCCGCCGGTGGTTGAGTGTGGCAACCGCGTCCATGCGGGCCCGTGGCTCGTCGGGAAGTTCGCCGGTCGGTTCGGCATGCAGGAAGTAATGCATCACAAAGCCATCGAGAACCTGTTCGAGCCAGAGCTCACTGGTTCCGGTCAATGGGCCGGTCACGCTCCAGCGGACGCCCTGTTCTGCCCGATCCTCGACAACCGACAGCCGGAGATCTGGCCACCATCGACGCCAGTTTCCGCGGTCGGCTATCACCGCAGTCGCCGTTTCCGCCGGCGCTGCGATGAATGTCTGGTCGGCAACCTGAATGCTGGTCACCGCAATAGCTTCACATATCGGCAGCGCGGCCCGACCACAAACCCTGCCTTGGGGTCGCCGCGCCTGGTCATCACGGTCACAGCAGGTGCCCGATCCGCCCGGCCATGTGCTCCCACCGCCAGCGCGAACGAACCCACTCGCGTCCGGCACGGCCCATCGATTCGCGCAGGTCGGCGTTGCCCAGGACGGTGGTCAGCGCCTCGGCAACCTCGGACACCGAACGCCCGTCCACCACGAGCCCGGTCTCCCCCTCCAAGACGGTCTCGGGTGCGCCTCCGGATTTCCCGGCGATCACGGGCACACCGGTCGCCGAGGCCTCGAGGTAGACGATGCCCAGACCCTCCACGTCCAATCCACGGCCACGCGTGCGGGCCGGCATCGCAAAGACATCCGCGATGTTGTGATAGCTCGCCAACTCGTCGGCCGCGACCGATCCGGTGAACCGGACGTGGTCGGTCATACCGGTCTGCGCCGCCAGTTCACGGAGTCGTTTCGCGTCGGGCCCACCGCCGACGATCACCAGGGTCGCCCCCTCGATCGACGCCCGGACCTCCGGCAGTGCCCGGATCAGCAAGTCCTGTCCCTTGCGCGGGACCAGCCTGGACAGGCACAGGATCGTCGGCGCGTCACCTAGCTCGAGTTTCTCCCGAAACGCCTTGCGGGCAACCGGGTCCGGCGTGAACCGGTCGACATCGACGCCGGGCGGGAGATGCTCCAGTGCCGCCTCGGCGCCGAATGCGGAGGCAAAGCGGCCCCTGGTGTACCTGCTCACGTAGGTGATCACGTCGGTGTTGCGGCCGATCATGCCCAAACTCTGGCGGGCAACGGGCAGCATCGACCAGCCCACCTCGTGTCCGTGGGTGCTCGCGATCACCCGATTGGCACCCGCCCGGCGAACCGCACCGGCCATCGTCGCCAACGGCGCGGCCGCACCGAACCACACCGTGTCCACCTGGTGGGCCCGTACCAATTCGGCGGCCCGATGGGCAACCATCGGGGTCGGCAGCATCAACGTCGTCGGATGGCGGACAACCTCATAGGGTTGCTGCGCATCGAACCGGATGTGACTGTCGCCCCGCCAGCGCGGTGCGTAGACGACGATGTCGCGGGCCGGAAGCCGGTCGACCAGATTCTGCAGGTACGACTGGATTCCCCCTTGCCGGGGTGGAAAGTCGTTGGTGACCAACAGGGTCCGGTGCATCAGCTCACCGTATCTGCGCGGTGAGCCAATCGCGCCATTGCCGCACCAGTTCTTCGCGCGGGATTTTCAGGACCACCTGTGACGCAGTGTCCTGGGCAGCGACCACCAGAGCCGGTTCCACCGGCTTGTCTGCACCGGCGAGTGCCACATAGAAGTTCCGCAGCTTGTCCTCGCCGAACTTTTCGGCGATGAAGGCTGCCACCGACCAGGCCGACTGATACGACACGGCGGCATCGGGGTTGCTCGGCGCGAAACCGGCGTCGCTGGGCAGGTCTTCCGGTGGCCCGGTGGTCGCGATCGCCTCGGCCAATGCCGGCGCCGCCTGCGACAGGTCGGTGTAGGTGCCCTGGCGGCCGACGTACTCCGCGACGCCTTCGGTGATCCAGATGGCGGCGTTCTCCGCGGTCACCGCCCGGGCCGCGACGTGAAACACCTCATGGCGCAGGATCACCGCCAGGTTTGCCGAATCCAGTTGTGCCGCTTGCGGAGTGAAAACAACACGTTGGCCGACGGCGGTGGGTGCCGCACCCTCGGGCCGGTCGATTCCGGCGAAGACCGTGACCGCGGCGGCGGCCCCGGCGTCATCGGCACCGGCACCGGTGATCGAGCGGAACTCGTCGTCGGTCGCCGCGGCGATCACACCGACGCTCTGCGGCCACTTGGTACCCCAGAACCGGTTGACGGCACTGACCGCGGCGGGGAGTTGACCCGCGATGTCGTCGGCGAATGCACGGTCGGTGCCGTTGGTGAGCACCAGAGACTCGCCGGGACTCGTGGCGACCTCCTGGGCACTGGGATCCGGGAACTGCCACACCTGCCCGGGTGCCGGCGTCTCACCGAACAACGGTGCGGCTTCGGCCACGATCCGCCAGCCGTCGGCATACCGGGCCATGACCATCGGGATGTCCACGACCACGGCCGTGGGATCGATCCCTGCGTAGGCGTAGCGCAGCTGTACCGGCGCGACCCACGAATCGATGCTGCCGGCCGCATCCAGTGTCTCCTGGACCTGCGCCGGCACCAACCGTTCGAAGTCGCGGGTGTCGGCGAGACGGTATTCGAACGTGGTCAGAGGCAAATCACGGACTCCGGCGGCGCTGATCTCGGTCGTGGTACGCAATGCGGCATCGGCGGACGGGTCCAGCTGGGCCAGCGCGGCTTCCGGGTCGGCATCACGCAGCGCATCGGTATAGGCCTGCAGGGTCTGGGTGACGCCGAGCGTTCGTCCCTGCTCATACGGATTCTCGGGCCGGGTGCTGGACACACTCGTCTGGGCGGCCGGCCCGTCGGAAGAATCGCGAAACACGACGGCGGCCGCAATCACCACCATTGCAACGAGCACCACGGCGAGTGCCGCGCAAACAATCCGTCGACTCCGTGGAGCCAGGGCACCGGGGCCCCGTTTACGCACCGCGATGATCAGTACCGGCGGGCCGAGTTGAACGGGCCGGCCTTGTCGACCGGGACCACCGCCACCGGCACACCGAAGGTGGACGCATGGATCACGTATCCATTGCCGACGTACATACCCACGTGAGAGGCGTCGGGGTAATAGATGATCAGGTCGCCGGGCTGCATGTCGTCGCGGGAGACCTCGGTTCCACCGCCGAGTTGGGCCTGGCTCGATCGCGGCAATGTCTTGCCGGCCTGCTTGTATGCCCAGACCATCAAGCCGGAGCAGTCGAACTGGTCGGGACCGGTGGCGCCCCAGACGTACGGATCACCGATCCGGGTCATCGCCGCACGCACCGCGATCACTTCGGGTGCGGTGCCGGCGGGAAGTAGCTTGGGGTCGAAGTCGACGCTGGCACCGGCGAGCTCGGCGAGCTGCTTGCCGGTGAGGGCCTGGTACATGGCCCGGATCTCGGTCGCCTTGAAAACGCGCTCACTCTGCTGGGCCTGCAGGTCCGCACTGGTCTTCTCGGCGGTCGCGACGGCCGCTTCGGCCTTGACCTTCGCATCAACCGCGGCCTTCTTGGCCTCTTCGGCTGTGGTCTTCGCCTCGGTGAACTTCCTGACGTCCTCGACTGTCTGGCGCGAGATCATCTCCAGGCCGGACATCTGATCGAGGAGCGACTGCGGTGAATCACTGACCAGCACGGCGTAGAGGCGGTTGACGCGTGCGCCTTTGTAACTGGAAGTGACGAGGGCATCGACGGCGCCCTGCAATTCTTCGGCCTTTTTGTCGAGTGCAACGAGGTTGGCCTCGGCCGCGTCGGTGTCGGTGGTCGCCACTGCGACGGCATCGCGCTGCTTGCCCAGTTCGATTGCGGTGTTGTGGATAGCCTCGGTCGCCTGCTCGGCTTCCCGCCCGAGTTTCGTGTAATCGGCGAGCATCACGTCGGGGCTCTGCGGCGCAGGCTCCGCACCCGCCGGCGCCCCCGCGCCAAACGCAACGGCCAATGTGACGACCATGCCGGCCACCGCAGTCCGCATCACGGCGGCATATCCCTCACGCACCACGACTCTGACAACTCCTCTTGACCGATGTTCACAAACCCGGTCGATGGCGGTCACCCATCGAACCGACTCCCCTGTGTCCTGCAAAAGACCAACCCGGCCAGGCTACACAGCGCATCGGTGGGCGATAGAAATCGCCCGGCCTCATCGCCGTACAGGTGGCTGGATGCCGTCAGGCGGGACCGCATCATCGCGGACCCGCCCAATGGCTTTATTCAGTTCTGTATTGCATCAGTTCTGTGCTCAGTAGCGACGGATGTCGACAATCGACATGCCATTGAGTGCCATACGCGCGACCGGCACACCTTCGGTCGACGAGTGCACAACTTCGCCGCCACCGACATAGATGCCGGCGTGGCCGCCACCGCTGTAGATCACGACGTCGCCGGG
The DNA here is from genome assembly GCA_003202005.1 of Williamsia faeni. Taxonomy (GTDB): domain Bacteria; phylum Actinomycetota; class Actinomycetes; order Mycobacteriales; family Mycobacteriaceae; genus Williamsia; species Williamsia faeni. The sequence goes on from QJJF01000003.1 coordinate 112,476, forward strand.
CTGGGCGTCCGCAGCGCTGACGCTGGTGCCTCCGCCGAGCTGGCCGTAGCTGTCACGAGGAATGGTCTGACCGGCCTGCTTGTGCGCCCAGTAGACAAGGCCCGAGCAATCGAAGGCGTCGGGGCCGGCTGCACCGTAGACATACGGCGATCCGATCTTGCTGATTGCGGCGTCTGCAGCGACCTCACCGGCGGTCTTGACAGGCGCGGGTGCAGCGGCGAGGCCGGGAAGGAAGTTCTCCGGCTTGAGTTCATTCGGAATCTGGTCCGGGGTCACACCCGGGATGTCGAACGTTCCGACACCGGGAACGGTCACCGGTGCGGCGAAGGCAGGCGCTGCGGCGATTCCCAGGGTGCCGAGAGTGATCGAGCCGGCAATGAGAGCACCGCGGGCGCTCTTGGCACCACGGCTTTCTTTGTTCAAACGATGTTTCGCCACGAAGCGAGGTCTCCTTGTTTCTTCCCTATCCGCTGACCGAGTTAGCTGTCGGATTCGGGCCGGAAGATGGCCCTACCCGGTGAACCCGCGAGGTCTGTCGAGACCTCAGGGTTCGGTGGGATTCACCCCGGATGCGGACTTGTGGTCGCATCAGATGGTTCCCCGGTTCACCGTTTTGGTGATTAAGCGGCGGCCTCACGATTCACTCCGGGTGGAGTAAACGCTTTCGTAAGGTCTCAGGAAGGTTACGAAACCCTGGCGGCGTATGTCTACTGGTGGGACTACAGGGCCCTACCGGCGTGTCGCTTTACACAGCCCACAATTGTTGCTGATTTTCGCCCGAGAAGCTGCCCCGACCTGCATCGACAGCTTTTCGATGATCGTGAGTATCAGACTTCGGGAGCATCCCGGCGGCACGGAACAGCGCGACCGCTTCTTCGATGCGAACCTCGTCGTTAATAACGAATTCATCACAGCGAACTTCCGTGTTGTCGCTGCTCCGGACCCCTACCGGGCCCATGAAAACGGTCATCATGCAGCCGTCACACGCGACTGGACGGCCCGGGCAGGTGCTGCATTCGATGAGCAATGTGATCTCCGTCTCATTGGGTCACTCATCTCGGTCTCGGGGGCCCTAAGGGTTTACCCGGAGCGAGATGAAGCCGACTTTCGTTACGTCGATCGCGACGCTAGCGGCACCCTCCGACATCACATCTCGAACCGGGTACCCGCCCGCCCTCTGCCGAAACATCGCAGACCGTGTCAGACCATCGAACTAGTGTTCCCGTTGTGATTGGTGTTGGTGAGGCCGCTGGGGCGCAACTGTCGTTTGATGACCCGTTTCTGGCACATCCGGACGACCTACCGCTACGCGAGACCACATTTGTTGTCGTCGACCTCGAGACCACCGGCGGCAGCCCCACCGACGACCGGATCACCGAAATAGGTGCGGTCAAGATCCGCGGCGGCGAAGTGCTCGGCGATTTCGCAACCCTCGTCGATCCGCGCCGGGGCATCCCGCCGCACATCGTCCGACTGACCGGGATCACCGAAGCGATGGTCTATCGCGCACCGACCATCGATCAGGTGCTGCCCGCATTCCTCGAATTCGCCCAGGATTCGGTGATCGTGGCGCACAACGCCCGCTTCGACACCGGATTCCTCCGGGCTGCCGCCACCGACCTCGGCCATCCGTGGAATCTTCACCGGGTGCTCTGCACGGTGAAGCTCGCCCGGAGGGTGCTGACGCGCGAGGAGGCGCCAACGGTGAAACTGTCGGCACTGGCGGAGCTGTTCGCCGTTCAGACCCGGCCCACCCACCGGGCGCTCGACGATGCCCGCGCGACCGTAGAGGTGTTGCACCGACTCTTCGAGCGGGTGGGCAACCAGGGCATCCATACATATAGAGAACTTCGCGACTATCTCCCCGGGATTTCCGCCGCCACCCGCAGTAAGAGGACCCTGTCCGACCACCTGCCATCCGAGCCCGGCGTCTACCTTTTCCGCGGCCCGTCGGATGAGGTCCTATATATAGGGACAGCGGTCGATCTACGGCGGCGCGTGCGCAGCTATTTCACCGGGTCGGAAACCCGCACCCGCATCCGCGAGATGGTGGAGTTGGCCACGCGCGTCGATCACGTGCAATGCGCACATCGCATCGAGGCCGGGGTGCGAGAACTACGGCTACTCGGAGCCCATGCCCCGCCGTACAACCGGCGGTCCAAGTTTCCGCACCGTGGTTGGTGGCTCTGCCTCACCGATGAGCCCTTCCCGCGTCTGAAGGTCAGCCGCACCCCCGCTCCGGCCGCGTTGGGTCCCGTCCGATCTCGAGCCGTCGCATCCGATATCGCCGACCTCATCTCGGAGCTCTGTGAGCTGCGCACCTGCCGGACACCGTTGCGCGCGTCCGGGCTGCATCAGTGTGAAGTCGGTGCCGACGGCCGGCGAATTGTCGGCGGCTGTCACGGCGCGAGTTCTCGATCGGCAGATGCCGAGACCTACGGCCCCCGGGCACAGGCGGTGGCCGACCTGTTCTCCGGGCGCAGCGATGCACCCGTTCTGGCTGCGCTGGATCGACTCACGGCGCTGGCCGATGCCGAGTTGTTCGAGAACGCCGCCCGGCTGCGCGACAGGCTCGATCAGCTCATCGCCCACCTCGAACGCTGCCAACGCCTCGCCGCACTGGCACGGATCTCCGAACTCGTCGCCGCGGCACCCGACGGTCGCGGTGGATGGGATCTGGCCGTCATCCGGCATGGGCGCCTGGCCAGTGCCGGGGTCGCGGTCCGTGGAGTCCCACCGATGCCGGTGGTCGAGTTGCTGGCCGCCTCCGCCGAGACGGTCATCGCCACACCCGGGCCGCTCTGCGGCGCCCCGCCGGAGGAAACCGCGCTCATCTTCCGCTGGCTCACCAGCCCGGGCGTTCGAATTGTTTGCGCCACAAGCGGTTTCAGTCTCCCGCGCCACGGGGCAGGGAGGTGGGCACAGTGGCGCGAGCTCGTCGGTTCGGCACATCGCACCATCGAGCTCGATGCGGATCTAATCTAATTGCATGATTACTGCGATCGTGTTGATTCAGACGGACGTACACCAGATCCCCGAGACCGCACAGGCGGTTGCCGATATCCCCGGCGTCACCGAGGTCTATTCGTGTGCCGGCGACGTCGATCTGATCGCAAAGATCCGGGTCCGGGACCACGCCGAGATCGCCGACGTGGTCACCTCGGCCATCAGCCGACTCCCCGGTGTCAAGCACACGGCCACCCACATCGCGTTCAAAAGCTATTCGAGCGCCGACATCGACGCCGGATTCTCCATCGGCGAGTGATAGGAGGGCTGCCGGTGTCGTCAGGAGTTGCTGACGCGCACCCAGTCGGCCAGCAGTGCCGTGGCGGCGCCCGAATCGATCGCTGCCGCGGCCACGGCCAGGTGCCCCCGCAACTGGTCGTGCAGGTCCACATCCGGTTGCGGACGGTACGCGGTCAGGGCGCCGGCGGCATTGAGCAGCACGGCATCCCGGACGGGCCCGGCCTGACCGGCAAAGATCTCCCGCGCCACGCGGGCATTGTGCTCGGCATCCCCACCCTGCAGCGCCGACAGCTCCACCCGGGCCAACCCGAGAACGGTCGGATCAACGGTCTGCTTGCGCACAGAACCACCGAAGGCCTGCCACACGGTGGAGGTCGACGTGGTGGTCAATTCGTCGAGACCGTCATCACCACGGACAACCAGGACCGAGTCGCCGCGCTCGACGAAGGTCTGTGCGAGCACCGGCGCCAGGTCGGCGAACGCACAACCCACCAGCCCGCTGGTCGGACGCGCCGGATTGGTCAGCGGTCCCAGCACATTGAAAACAGTGGGGATCCCGATCTCTTTGCGGGGTGCGGCAGCAAAACGCAGTGCCGGGTGGAAGACGGGTGCAAAGCAGAATCCGATCCCGACTTCGGCGACACAACGGGAAACACCGTCGGCCGCGAGCGCGATGTTCACGCCCAGTGCCTCGAGGACGTCGGCGCCGCCGCTCTTCGAGGTCGCGGCCCGGTTGCCGTGTTTGACCACCGGGACGCCCGCGGCCGCGACCACAACAGAGGTCATCGTCGAGATGTTCACGGTGTTGGAGCGATCACCGCCCGTACCGACGATGTCGACACACGCCACGGAAGTCGGGACCACCGTCGAATGGCTGAGCATCGCGTCGGCCAGGCCACGCAATTCGGCCGCGACAGGGCCCTTGATCTTCAATGCCACACCGAATGCCGCGATCTGCGCCGGCGTCGCGTTGTCCGACATGATCTCGTTCATCGCCCACTCGGCACCGTCGGTGGTCAGGTCCCGGCCGTCGGCCAGGACTCCTAGTACCTGCGGCCAGCTGCGGGCCTGCGCATCGGAGTGGGTCACGCGAAAAGACTATCCACTGACCCACCGGAACGACCAACGAGGTTTAGGGACACCCAGCCCTACCGAGGCTGCAGCACCTGCCTCCTCAACAAATGGCAGGCTGCTTCCGCCACTGCAACAAAACCGACCTACCGAGGCTGCAGCACCTGCCAGGCTAGGACGGTTCCATCGTGGCGCTGCGCCAGGCCCGCCATCCGCGACCGCTCCTGCGACACATGGAGTGCATCGATCAACTGCACCCGCGCAAGCGCCACGAACTCCTGGCCCCGCCCGATCTCGACAGTGCCCGGAGCATCCGCAGAAACGCGTCGATAGTGGTCCTGCGCGGCGACGGAGAGGACCTCCTCGACCTCGCCCCCCGGAACCACCAGGAGATGACGGAGCACAGCCTGGTCGCCGGACCTCCACAGCGAAGCGGACAGGGTCGTCGATGCCGCTTCGGCGTCGTCGAAAGATTCCGCGGTGATCAAAAGTGACGAATCGTCGACAGACAACTCCCCGTTGGGCTTTCGTCCACTTCCGAATCGGCCGGCGAGGCGCCGCCAGCGGGGGACCTCGATCGGATTGCCATTCACATCACGTGCCACCACATCAGCCTCTCAGGTGTCCCAAAACCCCACGACGGACACGCCGCCAGAAACCATTTCACCGCCCCTACCAGGGTCGCCGCATCCGTGCAGAAAAAAATCTGGACCCAAGTGGTCAGGGCTTACTACGAACCGTCATACTTCTCTGGTGACTAGCGCTGCAGCACCCACAGGATCAGCTATCACCCAGCGCGTGCACTCGCTGAACCGGCCAAACATGGTCAGCGTGGGCACCATTGTGTGGCTTTCGAGCGAGCTGATGTTCTTTGCCGGATTGTTCGCGATGTATTTCGTGGCAAGGGCCGGAAACTACGGCAATTGGCCGATGGAGCCCACCGAGCTCAATCTGAAACTGGCGATCCCCGTGACCGCCGTGTTGATCATGTCCTCGGTGACTTGCCAGCTCGGCGTCTTTGCCGCCGAGCGGGGCGACGTCTTCGGCCTTCGACGGTGGTACACCCTCACCCTGTTCATGGGCGCGTTCTTCGTCGCCGGACAGGCGTACGAGTACTACCACCTGGTCCACGAAGGGACCACACTCTCGTCGAGCGCCTACGGTTCCGTCTTCTACATCACGACGGGCTTCCACGGCCTGCACGTGATCGGCGGTCTCGTCGCCTTCGTGATCTTGTTGCTCCGCACCCGGCTCAGCAAGTTCACCCCGGCACAGGCCACCGCCGCGATCGTCGTCTCGTACTACTGGCACTTCGTCGACATCGTCTGGATCGCACTCTTCGCGACCATCTATTTCATTCGGTAACGGCCGAACAGTCTTTTGGCACAGGCAAAGTCAGTCCGCTAAGCAGAGAGATACAGATGAGTTCATCTCCCCCACCCACCTCACCTGGGGATTCTGAAACGGGTGCCCTGAGCGAGGGCACCGGCAACACAGCTGCCAAGAAGTCGAAGTCGCGCCGCAAGATGCGTCGTCGCGCCTCCGGCATTCTCCTGCTGCTGGCAGGTCTGGTTGTCGCCGGTGGACTGGCCACCGCCATCACGCCTGACGCGCAGGTCGCCAAGGCCGACAGTGATTCCACTGCCGCGCTGGTCCAGGACGGCCGGAAGCTCTATGAGACCTCCTGCATCACCTGCCACGGCGCCAACCTCGAAGGTGTCGCCGATCGCGGTCCGTCGCTGGTGGGCGTCGGCGACGCCGCCGTGTACTTCCAGGTGTCATCTGGCCGCATGCCCGCAGTCCGCGGCGAGGCCCAGATCGAACGCAAGCCGGCCAAGTTCTCCCAGGCCCAGATCGACCAGCTCGGCGCCTACATCCAGTCCGTCGGCGGCGGCCCCCAGGTCGTCTACGCCAAGGATGCACAGGGCAACGTCATCTTCAAAGACGGTTACCCCGTCATCGAGCAGGGCGAACTCCGCGGCGAGAACATCGGCCGCGGTAGCGAGCTGTTCCGCCTGAACTGCGCGTCCTGCCACAACTTCACCGGCCGTGGAGGTGCACTGTCCTCGGGCAAGTTCGCACCCTCCCTCGACGCGCCGAACGAGCAGCAAATCTATACCGCCATGCTCACCGGACCGCAGAACATGCCCAAGTTCTCCGACCGGCAGCTGACCGACAACGAAAAACGCGACATCATCGGCTACGTCAAGTACGCCACCACTGCCAAGGACCCGGGCGGCTTCGGACTCGGCGGCTTCGGCCCGGTGTCCGAAGGAATGCTCATGTGGTTCGTCGGCGCGGTTGCTGTTGTCGCCGGTGCGATGTGGATGGGATCACGTACATGACCGATCAGCAGAAACCAGCTCCGACCACCGACGAGCTGGATGCCATGGATCACGCGGAGCTGGTCAAGCTCGGCACGAACCTCGACGGCGTGGAGGTCATCCACCGTCGCGAGCGTTTCCCCGAGGCGGGCACCAAGGCTGAGAAGCGAGCCGAGCGCACCGTCACGTTCTGGTTCGCACTCGCCGGCGTTTCAGCCCTCGCCTGCTTGATCATCTTCCTGTTCAACCATTGGGAATTCGTGATGCCCGATGGTGACAACTACTGGGCGTACATCCTCAACACCCCGCTCCTCGGCTTCACGTTCGGCCTGTCGATCCTCTCGATCGGTATCGGCGCCGTTCAGTTCACCAAGAAGTTCATCCCCGAGGAGATCTCGGTCCAGGATCGTCACGACGGCGGTTCCTCCGATGTCGACAAGCGGACCATCGCCGCAGAATTCGCCGATTCGCTGGACACCTCCACCCTCCCCCGCCGCAAGGCCATCATGGGTGCCGGACTGTTCGGCCTGGGTGCCTTCGCGCTGACCGGTGTCGTCGCAATGCTGGGCGGCATGATCAAGAACCCGTGGGCACTCGGGGACGACGCGCCGTTGTGGCACACCGGCTGGTCGCCGATCTACAACTCCCCCGAGGACCCCAACGAAACGGTCTTCCTGCGCCGCGACACCGGAAACCCGATGTCCGTCGTTCTGGTCCGTCCCGAAGACATTGACGCCGGTGGCATGGAGACCGTGTTCCCGTGGCGCGTGTCCGACGGCACCGGCGAGACCGAAGAGTCTCGTCAGAAGCTGATCGAGGGCCTGCGTTACATCAGCAACCCGGTCATGTTGATCCGTCTCCGCCCGAACGATGCCGAGAAGGCGATCAAGCGCAAGGGCCAGGAGAGTTTCAACTACGGCGACTACTTCGCGTTCACGAAGGTCTGCTCGCATCTCGGCTGCCCCACCTCGTTGTTCGAGCAGCAAACCAATCGTATTCTGTGCCCCTGCCACCAATCACAGTTCAACGCCCTCGAGTACGCCAAACCGATCTTCGGTCCCGCCGCTCGTGCCCTGGCGCAGCTGCCGATCACGGTCAACCAGCAGGGCTTCATGGTGGCTGCCGGCGACTTCATCGAGCCCGTCGGCCCGGCGTTCTGGGAACGCGGCAAGGGAGAGGATCGACCATGAGCAAGATCGGACAGCAGGCCGAGGCAGCAGATGCCCGGTATCACATGGCGGCCGGAATTCGCCGCCAGATAAACAAGGTCTTCCCGACCCACTGGTCATTCCTGCTCGGTGAGATTGCGCTGTACAGCTTCATCATCCTGCTGATCTCCGGCGTGTACCTGACCTTCTTCTTCGATCCGTCGATGTCCGAGGTCATCTACAACGGCGCCTACGAACCGCTCAATGGCGTCATGATGACCAAGGCGTACGCCACCACACTCAACATCTCGTTCGAGGTGCGCGGCGGACTCTTCGTCCGTCAGATCCACCACTGGGCAGCGTTGCTCTTCGCAGCGTCGATCATCATCCACATGGCCCGCATCTTCTTCACAGGCGCTTTCCGGCGTCCGCGTGAGGCCAACTGGATCATCGGCTGTCTCCTGCTGGTGCTGGCGATGTTCGAAGGCTTCTTCGGATACTCACTCCCCGACGACCTGCTCTCGGGCACCGGTGTTCGCGCCGCCATGTCGGGCATCGTCCTGGGTATTCCGGTCATCGGAACCTGGATCCACTGGACGCTCTTCGGTGGACAGTTCCCCGGCGACATCATCATCCCGCGCCTGTACGTGATGCACATCCTGTTGTTCCCGGGAATCATCTTGGCGCTCATCGGTGCTCACCTCGCGCTGGTCTGGTACCAGAAGCACACGCAGTTCCCTGGCCCCGGCCGCACCGAGACGAACGTTGTCGGTGTCCGGATCCTCCCGGTGTTCGCAGTCAAGTCGGGCGCGTTCTTCGCGGTCACCTTCGGCATCCTGGCAATCATCGCCGGTCTGTTCCAGATCAACCCGGTGTGGGTGCTCGGGCCGTACAACCCGGCTCACGTGTCTGCCGGTTCTCAGCCCGACATCTACATGATGTGGACCGACGGTTTGGCGCGGCTCATGCCTGCCTGGGAGATCTACTTCGGGAACGCTTACACGATCCCGGCCATCTTCTGGGTCGTCGTGGTACTGACCATCGTCTTCGGACTCATGTTCACCTACCCCTTCATCGAGAAGAAGCTGACCGGCGATCACGCTCACCACAACCTGCTGCAGCGTCCGCGTGACACACCTGTGCGCACCGCTGTCGGCGCGATGGCATTCGCGTTCTACATCATTCTCACGATCTCGTGCATGAACGACATCATCGCGTACAAGTTCGACATCTCGCTGAATGCAACCACGTGGATGGGTCGTATCGGCCTGATCATCGTCCCGCCGCTGGCGTACTACATCGCCTACCGCTGGGCTCTGGCACTGCAGCGCAGCGACCGGGCAGTGCTCGAGCACGGCATCGAGACGGGCATCATCATGCGCCTGCCGCACGGTGAGTTCATCGAGCTGCATCAGCCGCTGGGACCTGTCGACAGCCACGGACATCCGGTTCCGTTGCCGTACGAGGGTGCTGCGCTTCCGAAGCGGATGAACAAGCTCGGCTCGGCGGGTTCGCCGGGTACCGGTTCACTGCTGGTCGCCGACCCCACCGAAGAGCAGACTCGGAACGTCGAGCTCGAGAAGAAGGCACATCACGACGAGAAGGACGCGCTGCGCGAGCTGCAAGCGCGCGAGGGAGATCCCTTCATCAGCTGACACAGCCAATCAACAAGAGCCGGACCGCAATTGCGGTCCGGCTCTTGTTGTATGTACCGATGATCGGCGACGCACTCCCCTCCCCCACCCGTTGTCCCCGCGTACGACCAGAGGCCCGCCGGCACGATCCCCGGTGTTGTCTCAGGGGGTCACCACAGTTCGCCGCAGCGCCAATCGCAGATGAGTCGGCCTGATACCGGTGCAGCTGGTCCGTAGACGTGGACGCTGCCTTCCGGGGTGTCGATGAGGCCGGCCGGGGACATTGCCGACAGCCGACCGGCGAAGGGCGTCCAGCCGTGTGCGCGGTAGAGCCGCAGACCCGCCTCGCTGGCTCCCAGGACACCGAAGTCGTAGGCGCCGTCGATCACTGCCTCTACCGCGCTCATCACGCGGTCGCCGAGGCCCTGACGCTGACGCTCCGGATCGGTTGCGACCGCTTCGACGTATCCCACTCGGTACGCGCGGCCGTCATGAACGATCGAACGGGCAACCACCGCGGCATGCCCGATCACGACGTCACCGTCGGTGATGATCGCGTGTACTCCCCCGAGTGCGTGATCGAAGTCGGTGTCGGTGAAGTCGCCGTCGAACGCCCGGTCGAGGAGTTGCCTTATCGCCTTGCGACAGAAAGCACTCAGCTCCCAGGTGTGCCGCAGCTGGAGCTGCGGACCTGGGAGCTGAGTGTTGATGACAGTTGTCAGTGCTTTTCGGGTCCGACGTGGTATTCGAGCACCAGTCCGGACACCGCGCCGATGATACAAACCGCGGCAAAACCGACGAGCCAGAATTGCGCGAACGCAAGTGCGATGGCGAACGTTGCGGCGCCGGCGGCGATCAGGATCGGCCACCAGCTACCGGCGCTGAAGAAACCCAGTTCGCCTGCGCCGTCGGAGACCTCGGCGTCTTCGTAGTCTTCCGGGCGGATGTCCACCCGGCGGGCCACGAAGCGGAAGTACGTGCCGATCAGCAACGTCAGACCACCGGTCATGACGATGCCGACGACGCCCACCCATTCGACGTGCTTACTGGTCAGGCCGGTGGCCAACCCGTACGCGAAAGCCACCGAAAAAAAGAATCCGGTGAGGATCTCGAAGATCCGCGCTTCAATATGCATCTCGTAGCTTCTCCGTGACTAGTTCGACGCGGTCTGCGTGCCGCGCTTGGTGTCGAAGGGTTCGGTGGTGACCGCCAGCGGTTCCTGACCGATCGCTTCGAGTGCCTCGGCATTGGTCGCGTCGGGGTTGGCTTCGCGGAACTTGATGTATTCGTCGAACTTCGCCGGGCTCACCGCACGAACTTCGAAGTTCATCATCGAGTGGTAGGTGCCGCACATTTCTGCGCAGCGGCCCACAAACGCGCCCTCGCGGTCGATCCCACTGACCTGGAAGCGGTTGTCCGAGTGGTTCTCCTTCGGGAACGGCATAACGTCCCGCTTGAAGAGGAACTCCGGAACCCAGAACGAGTGGACGACATCTGTCGCCGCGATCTCGAACTCGATACGACGATCGGTCGGGAGCACCAGTACCGGGATCACGTCGGACGTACCGAGAGTCTCGATCTCGTTGAAGTTCAGGTAGTCACGAACGTCGTTTTCTTCCGACTGATCCGGAAGGTCATCATGGCCGCCGGATTCCCCGCCGGACTGCTCCGAGTCGCCAACCGGAATCTGTCGGTCGTACGGGTTGCCTCCGGTAATTGCGCCGTCGTAGAGCTGACCGTCCTCGAATTGGACGGTCCGGTAACCGAACTTCCAGTTCCACTGGAAGGCGGTCACGTCGACGACAACTGCAGGATCGGACTCTTTGGCCTCGACCTTGTTCTGCACGATGATCGTGAAGTAGAAGAGGACCGCGATGATCACAAAAGGAATCGCGGTATAAGTCAGTTCCAATGGGACGTTATAAGCCGTCTGACGGGGGAACTCGTCTTGTCCTGCCTTACGGCGATGGAACGTAATGGTCCAGAACGTCAAGCCCCACACCAAAATACCCATGGTGAGGGCCGCGATCACCGACCACGTCCACAGATGCCGCATATCTTCGGCCTCAGGCGTAATGCCTTCTGGCCAACCGAATCGCAACGCTTCTTCAGCGCTGCAGCTCGACAGCATCAGTGCGCCAACGCCCAGGAACAAGGCTGCGCTTATCTGCTTGATTCGACGTCCGCGGTGCTGACGCTTGGTCGATGCCGGAGGTCGCCCACCGTGTGCCAATTTCACGCCTTCCTACCCTGCCCTGACTGGAAACAGTCACAACGCTAACCACGACTGGTATCTCGTGTACTACGCAGCGTAGACCAACCCCCGCCAACATTCGTATCGGGGTTTGGGTTCGTGTCACCGGGTGTTGCCGGCCGACCACCCAACCTGGGCCGCACACGCGGCGGCACTCCTGATTGCGGCATACTCGGGCGTGTTCCGTACCCCGTCCCTGGACGAATTGAGGCAATTTTCGTGTGTGGTCTGTTAGGTCTGCTGTCTAGCGACGCATCGGCCGCCGAGTCCGCTGATCTGGTCGCTTCTGCGTTGCACTGCATGCGGCATCGGGGTCCTGACGAACCGGGCACGTGGCACGATTCCGACCTGGTTTTCGGTTTCAACCGGCTCTCGATCATCGACATCGAGCATTCGCACCAACCTTTGCGCTGGGGCCCGCCGGAGAACCCGGATCGCTACGCACTCGTCTTCAACGGCGAGATCTACAACTACCTCGAGATCCGGGCACAGCTGGCCAAGGACGAGGGTGCCGAGTTCCGCACCGAGGGTGACGGCGAAGCGATCGTCGCGGCCTTCCATCACTGGGGTCCCGACTCGGTCACCCGCCTGCGCGGCATGTTCGCGTTCGCGATCTGGGACACCGAGGACAGGTCGCTGTTCCTGGCCCGGGATCCGTTCGGCATCAAGCCCCTGTTCATCGCAACAGGTTCGGGCGGCACCGTCTTCGGCAGCGAAAAGAAAAGCGTTCTCGAGCTGATCGACCGCATCGGCGTCTCCGATTCACTCGACAGTCGCGCGATCCAGCACTACACCGTTCTGCAGTACGTCCCGGAACCCGAGACGCTGCACGCCGGTATCCGCCGCCTCGAGTCCGGCAGCTACGCCACCCTGCGGCCCGGCCGGCTTCCCAAGGTCTACCGCTACTTCACGCCGCAGTTCGCGGTACGTCCGTTCGTGGCCGGCGGCGAGCAGGCCCGCTACGACGAGATCGCAGAGGTGCTCTCCGACTCGGTCGCCAAGCACATGCGTGCCGATGTCACCGTCGGCTCGTTCCTCTCCGGCGGTATCGACTCGACGGCGATCGCGGCACTGGCGATCCAGCACAACCCCGACCTGATCACCTTCACCACCGGATTCGAGCGTGACGGTTATTCGGAGGTCGATGTGGCGGCGGAGTCCGCCGCACTCATCGGCGCCAAGCACATTGTCAAGGTTGTCAGTCCGGCCGAGTTTGTCGCCGCGATCCCCGAAATTGTCTGGTACCTCGACGATCCGGTGGCCGACCCGTCACTGATCCCGCTGTACTTCATTGCCAAGGAAGCCCGCAAGCACGTGAAGGTCGTGCTGTCCGGCGAGGGCGCCGACGAACTGTTCGGTGGCTACACCATCTACAGGGAGCCGTTGTCGCTCAAGCCATTCGAACGACTTCCCCGGGGCCTGCGCACCGCCGCGGGCAAACTCTCGGATCGGATCCCGGAAGGCAAACGCGGAAAGAGCCTCCTGCACCGCGGGTCCATGACACTCGAGGAGCGCTACTACGGCAACGCCCGCAGCTTCGACGATGCCCGACTTCGGGCGGTACTCAAGGACTTCCGTCCCGACTGGCTCCACACGGACGTGACGGCCCCGATCTATGCGACCTCACGCGGCTGGGATCCGGTTGCCAGGATGCAGCATCTGGATCTGTTCACCTGGTTGCGGGGCGACATCCTCGTCAAGGCCGACAAGATGACGATGGCCAACTCGCTCGAACTGCGGGTGCCGTTCCTCGACCCCGAAGTGATGCGGGTGGCCGAAGCACTGCCATTTGAGGAGAAGATCTCCCATGGCACAACCAAATACGCGCTCCGCAAGGCGCTGGAACAGATCGTCCCGGCACATGTCCTGCATCGCAAGAAACTGGGCTTCCCGGTGCCGGTGCGGCATTGGCTGCGCGGCACCGAGCTCTACGACTGGGCGCACGAGACGATCGAGCACTCACAGACCGACCACATCCTGAACAAGGACGCGATCCGCGCCATGCTCAACGAGCATCGCACCGGCGCCGTCGACAACAGCCGTCGACTGTGGACCGTTCTGATCTTCATGGTGTGGCACGGGATCTTCGTCGAGGGCACCATCGTGCCGCAGATCGAAGACCATCATTACCCGGTCCGGCTCTAGCACTCCGGCTCTGGCCACCCAAGCAAACGCTCCGCCTATACGAAGACGCTCCACAAGTATGTGGAGCGTCTTCGTATATCTGGAGCGTTTGGTGTTTCCGAAGGGTCAGGCCGGAAGCACTGCGGCGATCTCGGCAGTGGCCTCGGCGCCGTAGATGCCGGACAGACGCCCGAGTGCGCTCTCGCGGTCCCACACCCATTCCTGGGTGCCGACGGTCTCCAGGACGAGCACGGCGACCATCGAGCCGAGCTGCGCGCTGCGCTCGTGGCTCAGTCCGGCCGCGTTGCCGACGAGGAATCCGGCCCGGAAGGCGTCACCGACACCGGTCGGGTCGACCTTCGCGGTCTCCGGGACCACCGGGACGTGAATGCGCGAACCGTCGGCGTCGACGATTTCTGCTCCCCCACCACCGAGCGTGGTGATCCGGACACCGACCATCTTGGCGACCTGGGCATCACTCAGGCCCGACTTCTGACGGAGCAGACCCCACTCGTATTCGTTGGTGAAAAGGTAGGTCGCACCGTCGATCAGGTCGCGCACCTGCTCGCCGTCCAGGCGCGCAAGCTGCTGCGAGGGATCGGCGGCGAACGGGATACCCAATTCGCGGCATTCACGGCTGTGGACGATCATCCCCTCGGGGTCGTCGGCACCGATGAGAACCAGCTCCGGAGTGCCGAGCTCGGAGGCCAGCTTGTTCAGCGAGATCTCGCGCGACTCACTCATCGCACCGGCGTAAAAGCTTGCCAGCTGTGCCATCTCGTCGTCGGTGGTGCACATGAAGCGGGCGGTGTGTGCGGTCTCCGACACCCGGACACCACGCGTGTCGACTCCGTTGCCCTCGAGCCACTTCCGGTAATCGTCGAAATCACTGCCGACCGAGCCGACCAGCAGCGGCGAACCGCCGAGCACACCCATCGCGTACGCGATGTTGCCGGCGACACCACCGCGCCTGATCACCAACTCCTCCACGAGGAAGCTCAGCGAGATGTGACTGAGGTGTTCTGCCAGGAGCTGTTCAGAGAACTTGCCCTGAAAGCGCATCAGATGGTCGGTAGCGATCGATCCACAAATGGCAATGGCCACGAAGGAGTGCCTTTCTTCCTCACCGAATAATGGCTTAACGCTACCTGCCCATCAGGTGAACGCAGGCAGCACCTGGACAGATCATACGAACGGCGTCGAGGGTGTGCCCACAACAAAATTGGCCGCACCCGAGCTGAGCTCGGCTGCGGCCAATTTCTTGAAGTACGGGGGTCAAGCGGCCCGGTGAGTGGGCTTGGTGTCAGTTGAACGAATCGCCGCAGGCACAGCTGCCCGTTGCGTTCGGGTTATCGATGGTGAAGCCCTGCTTCTCGATGGTGTCGACGAAGTCGATGCTCGCACCCATCACGTACGGGGCGCTCATGCGATCGACGGCAAGACCGACACCGTTGAACTCCACAACCAGGTCACCATCGAGGTTGCGATCGTCGAAGTACAGCTGGTACCGCAGGCCGGCGCAGCCACCGGGCTGAACGGCGATGCGCAGCATCAGCTCTTCGCGACCTTCTTGCTCACGCAGTGCCTTCGCCTTGGACGACGCGGCCTCAGTCATAATCACACCGTGCGCGGGTGCCTCGGTCTCGGTCTGCACAGCAGTCTCGTTCGATGCGGTCATGAATTCTCCTCAATGTGCGGGGCGTCGGCGTGCGAACCCACAGTGGTCCGGGATCGGATGCGAACTTCCGTCGGATACAACCGTACTCCGTCCCGGCCTATTCCCGCGTATCACACAGGTCGGCCGCCGGTGGTCATGACCATGTGCCGGCCACCTGGCGGGTGAGCTCGGTCAGTTGATTCTGGGCGTCGTCCATCGCCCGCTGAACCGATCCGGCGACTTCGACGATGGCGTGACCTCGTGCGATGCCGGCCTCGGCGATCTGCGCAGGCGTCAGGGCGAGCTGTCCGGCGAGCACGATCGTCGGGATCCCATGCGCTCGGGCAGCGCTGGTCAGTGCCGCGACGACCTTCCCTTTGAGGGTCTGCTCATCACACTTGCCCTCGCCGGTGATCACCAGGTCGACGCCTGCGATCAGTTCGGCCTGGCCGGTCGCTTCCGCGATCACCGTGGCACCGGAGATCCGGGTGCCGCCGAGCGCCAGCAGCACCGCTCCCAATCCTCCCGCGGCGCCGGCGCCGGCGAGCGGACTGATGTCATGGCCGGCGAAATCTCCGAGCCGTGCCGCCCAGGTGGTCATCCGCTGCTCGAGCGCGACGACGGTGTCCGGGTCGGCACCCTTTTGCGGACCGAATACGGCGGCTGCGCCATCAGGACCGAGCAGCGGGTTCTCCACGTCGGACGCGGCGACGAGTTCCACGCCCTGCAGCAGCTGCGCCGCGCCTTCCAGTCCACCGAAGGCATCAACCAGACCCTTGCCTCCGTCGGTACTGCCGCTGCCACCGAGACCGACGACGATCTTCACCGCACCGGCGGCAACCGCTGCCGCGACGAGCCGGCCCACCCCGTAGGTGTCCGCCGCGACCGCGGTCCGCGGTGACGGGCGACCGCCCAGCTGGTGCAGACCGCAGGCCTGCGCGCATTCGATGTATGCGGTGTCACCGTGGAGCAGCCAGTCCGCATCCACCAGCGCACCGAGCGGTCCGGCAACGGTTTCTGTGTGGATCTCTCCGAATCGGCTGGCCAGGACCGATACGAATCCGGGGCCGCCATCGGACTGCGGCGCCAGGATCAATTCGTCGTCCGGCCGGGACAACGCCCAACCGGCAGCGATCGTCTCCGCGGCGGCCACAGCGGTCAGGGTGTCGCCGAACGAATCCGGGGCGATCAAAGCCTTCATGGACGAAGTATAAGAAGGACAGGCCCCGTCGGCAGGGCCCGAGATCGCTCATCGAAGCACCACAGCCGTCACAAACCGCGCAGTCGCAGACCCGGCAGCCACTGCCTGCGCAGGCGAGATAATCTGGATAGGTGAAATTGCCCTGGAAAAAAGACGACGACGCCGAGTCCGCTGCGACGTCGACCGTCGAGCAGACGCCGGAAGAAGCTACGGCCGATCGCAGGTACACCGAGGGCAAGGGCCGCCCGACGCCCAAGCGTCGCGACGCCGAGGGCAAGAAACGCGGTCCGGTTGCTCCGGCTCCGACGACCCGCGCCGAGGCCCGGGCCCGCAAACGCGAACTGAAGGGTTCGACGGTCAACCTGACCAAGGACGAGAAGCGCGCGCAGTCCGACGAACGCCGCAAGGCTCGAACCGACCAGCGCGAAAAGATGATGGACGGCGACGAGCGCTACCTGATGGCTCGGGACAAGGGCGAAGTCCGTCGGTACGCCCGCAATATCGTGGATTCACGGCGCAACTTCGCAGGCCTCTTCATGCCGTTCGCGATTCTGCTGATTCTCGTGATGTTCCTGCCCGCCCTCGCGGTCTACGCCACGCTGTTCATGCTCGTATTCGTCGTCTTCCTGGTCATCGACGGCTTCCTGCTCGGACGTACCCTCAACAACCGGGTCCACGAACGCTTCCCGAACACCACCGATGGTGGTTTCAAACTCACCTGGTACGGATTCAGCCGCGCCATGCAGATGCGATTCATGCGCGCACCTCGCCCCATGGTCAAGCCGGGCGACGCGGTCTGATCGGTGATGCGAACCCTCGTACTTGGTGGAATACGCTCGGGTAAATCAGCTTTCGGCGAAAGCCTGCTGCCCGAAAGCGGTGTCAGATACCTGGCGACGGCCTCGGATCCGGCGACCGGCGATCCGGAGTGGTCGAACCGGATCGAGGCCCACCGGGCCCGACGTCCGAGCACATGGACCACGGTCGAATCCGCCGATGTCGCAGCCGAATTGCGCCGCGACCCGGTCGCGCCGACGCTGGTCGACGATCTCGGCAGCTGGCTGAGCCGGCACATCGACTCGGTCGGCGGCTGGGACGACGAGAACTTCGACATGTCCGCCGTGGTGACGGAATTGTCCACGGCGGTGGCCGATTTCACCGGAGATCTGGTGATCATCAGTCCAGAGGTCGGCCTTTCGCTGGTCGCACCCGTTCCCGCCGGACGGCTGTTCCAGGACCAATTGGGCATCGTCAATGCCGCGGTTGCCGCGGTCTGCGACCGGGTTGTCCTGGTCGTTGCGGGACGAACACTCGAACTACGCGGCGGCGCGGCCGTCGACGCCGAGCCGCAAGCAATGACATCCGCTGTGCCGGCCCCGACCCCGATTCCGGCACCCGAGCCGGTACCTTCGCCGGCGCCGGTCACCGAGTTCGAGAACCCCGAACAATTCGATTTCGTGGACGCACCAGATCGCACTACCGCGATCGCTGCACGCGAACGCCACGGGGAACTGACAAAGCCGCCCGGATCACTGGGGCGGCTCGAAGAGATCGGCATCTGGATGGCCTCCTGCCAGGGAGTCTGCCCACCTCGCCCGATCACCGAACCCACCGTGGTGATCTTTGCCGGCGACCACGGCGTCGCCCAGGCAGGCGTTTCGGCATTTCCCCCCGAGGTCACCGCGCAGATGGTCGGGAATTTCCTGGCCGGCGGTGCGGCCGTCAACGTGCTGGCCAAGCAGAACGGCGCGCGGGTACGCGTCGAAGATCTGGCCGTGAACGCTCAGACCCCGGAAGCGGTGAGCCGCTTCAAGGTTCGCCGCAGCACTGGTGACCTCACGCGTGAAGATGTCTTGACCACCGAAGAGACCCGCGCTGCCCTGGCAGCCGGCCGTGCCATCGCCGATCGAGAGATCGACTCCGGCGCGGACCTTCTCATCGCCGGTGAGATGGGTATCGGGAACACCACGCCGGCCACGGTTCTGATCGGCCTGCTCACCGATTCCGAGCCCGTGGTGGTCGTCGGGCGCGGCACCGGCATCGACGACAACGGCTGGATCCGTAAGACTGCCGCGGTGCGGGACGGTATGCGCCGGGGCCGGTCCCACACGCGGATCCCCCTCGAACTCCTGCGTACTGTCTCCGGCGCCGAGATCGCCGCGATGGCCGGATTCCTGGCGCAGGCCGCTTTGCGCAAGACACCTGTCATCCTCGACGGCCTGGTGGTGACCGCGGCCGCACTGGTGGCCAACGACCTTGCACCCGGCGCCCGCGAATGGTGGGTGGCCGGACACCGCTCGGCCGAGCCGGCTCATCGAATCGCCTTGCGGCATCTGGATCTCGAACCCCTGCTCGACCTGTCGATGCGCCTCGGTGAAGGCAGCGGGGCCCTGACCGCACTCCCCATCGTGCAGGCCGCCGTGAACACGCTCGCATCGATGGCAACATTTGCCGAAGCCCAGGTCAGTGGTGCACCCGATGCGTCTTCCTGACCACAGATGAATGTGCGAGCCGCATTTCGGGGTCCACAGACCGCGATCTCGTGGTTGACGATCCTGCCGATCCCGGCACCCAAGGGTCCTTTTGACCGGGCGCTGGGCGGCGCGGCGATCGGATCGGCGCCGCTCGTCGGAGCACTGCTCGGTGTGATCACCGCGGCGATCGCTCTCGGTCTGGGTCACACCGAGCTGCCACCGCTGCTGGCGGGCCTGCTGATCGTCGGGGTCCTCGCGATCCTCACCCGCGGAATGCATCTGGACGGATTATCGGATACCGCAGACGGATTGGGGTGTTTCGGTTCACCCGAACGCGTGCACAAGGTGATGCACAGCGGCAGCGCCGGCCCGTTCGGCGCCGCCACGTTGGTTCTGGTCCTGGTCGCACAGGCGGCCGGTTACGGTGCCCTGATTGAGCAGAGCGATTGGGCTGCAATCGTTTTCGTGCTCTTTGCCAGCCGGGTGGCACCGGTCGTCGGATGCCGCGTAAATCTGTCCGCGACCGAAGAATCGAAATTCGGCGCCCTGACCGCCGGGACACAACGACTCACGATCGTCTTCTGGGCGCTCGGGGCGATTGCGGTCGGCTACATGGTGGACCCGGCGCTACCGCTTCCGGGCGTGTTGAGCGCCCTGGCCGTCGTCGGATTCGCCTGGTGGTTCAGCTTTCACTGCTCCCGCCGATTCGCCGGCGTCAACGGCGACGTGCTCGGCGCGCTGATCGAACTCAGCGCCCTGATCGCCATCTGCGGGTTACTGATCGCCTGAGTCGCGATTTCGCGACCCAGGCCCACGTACCTGCGGCCGAGTTCAGCCGTGGAGTGTGGTCATCCACCCGTGGGTGTCGGCGAAGGTGCCGCGCTGGATACCGGTGAGCGTGTCGCGCAAGGCCATCGTGACCTCGCCCGGGCGCCCGTCTCCGATGGTGTAGTCGTCGGTCTCGCCCTTGACGTGGCCGACCGGCGTGATGACGGCGGCGGTACCGCAGGCGAAGACCTCGGTGATCTCGCCGGAGGCAACCCCCTTGCGCAGCTCTTCGACGCTGATCTTGCGTTCGACGCATTCGAAGCCCGCGTCGGCGGCGAGCTGCAGGAGCGATTCCCGGGTGATGCCCGGGAGCAACGAGCCGGACAGTTCCGGAGTGACCAGTTTGGCGTCGGCACCGGAGCCGAAGACGAAGAACAGGTTCATGCCACCCATTTCTTCGACGAAGCGGCGTTCGATGGCGTCGAGCCAGACCACCTGATCGCAGCCCTTGTCGGCGGCCTGCGCCTGTGCGAGCAGCGAGGCGGCATAGTTGCCACCGAACTTTGCCGCACCCGTTCCGCCTGGCGCAGCCCGCACGTATTCGGTGGAGAGCCACACGCTCACCGGCTGCACACCACGCGTGAAGTAGGCCCCGGCGGGCGAGGCGATCAGCAGGTACTTGTATTCACTCGACGGACGCACGCCGAGCCCGACTTCGGTGGCGATCATGAACGGGCGCAGGTAAAGCGAGGCCTCGCCGCCGGCCTCCGGAACCCAGAGGTTGTCGGCATCCACCAACGCACGCAAGGAGCCCATGAAGTCCTCGACCGGCAGCTCCGGCATCGCCAGACGCCGCGCCGAACGCTGCATGCGACGCGCGTTCGCGTCGGGGCGGAACGACGAGATGCTCCCGTCCGCCTGGCGGTAGGCCTTGAGACCTTCGAAGATCTCCTGCGCATAATGCAGAACCATCGCCGACGGGTCGAGTTGGATCGGTCCGTACGGCAGTACCTGCGCATCGTGCCAGCCCTGATCGGCGCTGTGATCGATGGTCACCATGTGGTCGGTGAAGTACTTACCGAACCCCGGGGCAGCCAGGATTTCCGCACGGCGTTCTGCCGACAGCGGCTGCGGGTGTTCGGACCGGGCGAACTCCAAAGTCATGCGTCAATCCTATCGCCTGACATCGGGAGCCATTTCTCCGGTGGACCGGACCGAATTCAGCTGGTCCCGGCGGTCACGAACGGCGGGAGAACGACCTCGCATTCGAGCGCGCGGCCACGGACATCGATCACCACGGTGTCACCCTTGGCGACATTCGCCGATGAATCGATGAGGGCCAGAGCTATTCCCGTCTTGAGGGTCGGCGAAAACGTTCCCGACGTGGTGATGCCGATCTGTGTTCCACCCGGCCCATCGAGGACCGCGAGGTCAGCCCTCGGAACGCCGCGCCCGGTTGCCCGCAGACCCCACAGGCGGCGCGCCGGACCGGATTCCTTCTCGGCGAGCAGTGCGTCGCGACCGAAGAATTCGGGCTTGCGCCAGCCGACGGCCCAGCTGCAGCGGGCCTGTAGCGGACTGATGTCGACGGACAGCTCGTGGCCGTGCAGCGGGTAGCCCATCTCGGTCCGCAACGTGTCGCGGGCACCCAATCCGGCGGGGGCTCCACCGGCCGCGATGACGGCGGCGGACAGCGCCGCGAAGACGGGTTCGCTGTCGCCCCAGGCCGGCAGCAATTCGTAACCGATCTCACCGGTGTAGCCGGTCCGGCACACCCGGACCGGGTAACGCTCCTGACCCACAACCATTTCGGTGTCGGCGAACGACATGTACTCCATGTCGGTGGGCAGCCCCAGCCCCGACAACACCGCCGAGGACTGCGGGCCCTGCACCGCGAACACCCCGAAGTCACGATGACGATCGGTGACCTCGACGCCCTCGGGAGCCACCGCCGCCAGAGCGGCCACCACGGCTGCGGTATTGGCCGCATTGGGGACGAGGAACACGTCGCCGTCGGAGACCCAGTAGGCGATGAGGTCGTCGATCACACCGCCAGAGCTGTTGGTGCACAACGTGTATTGGGCCTTGCCCGGCTGGATCTTGTTCAGATCGTTGGTCAGGCAGCGATTGACGAACTCGGCCGCACCCGGTCCGGTGACCGAGGCCTTGCCCAGGTGACTGACATCGAAGATTCCGACCGTCTCGCGGACCGCCGTGTGTTCGGCCACGGTGCCCGCATACGACACCGGCATGTTCCAGCCGCCGAATTCGGCGAAACTCGCGCCGAGTTCGCGATGCAGATCTTCGATGGGGCCGGCAAGCAATTCACCTTCGCTCATGTGGCAACGCTATCGCGCCGCGAGTGTGACGAAGGCGCGACCACTAAGCTTGGTCCTCGGCAAGGGTTCGGCTACGAGTGGGAGTGAAGTGTGAGCAAGTCAAGCGCGATACGTCAACTGGGTCCTGAACTGTCATTGGTCACCGGGATCAGCAAGGACGACGACGTTCTGGTCATCGGACTGACCACCGCCGACGAGGACGGGGCCCCGAGCCTGGTCATCGGTGACGGCCTGCTCGACGATGCCACGGCCTCCGCCATCGACGATGCGCTCGCCGCCGTCGGCGCCAAGGGCTCGGCCGGCGAACTGACCAAACTCCCCGCCCCCGCAGGGCTGGGCGTGACATCGGTGCTCGCCGTCGGACTCGGCGCAGCAGAAAAACTCGACGATGCCGAACACATTCGCCGTCAGGCAGGTGTGGCCGCGCGCAGCCTGCAAGGTGTGGCCACCGCTGTGACCAGCCTTCCGGTCGCCGATCTGGCAGCGACCGCCGAGGGGTTCTTCCTCGGCGCGTACCGCTTCGACGAGTTCCGTTCGACTCCGCCCGAGAAGGCTCCGCTGTCGGCGGTTCGCCTGATCGTGCCCGCGGCCGACAAGACCAACCAGGCCGAATTGGATCGCGCCAAGGCCATCGCCCGCGCCGTGTCCATCGCCCGCGACTTCGTGAACACCCCACCGAGCCACCTGTTCCCCGAGGAGTTCGCCGACCGCGCGAAGGCCCTCGGATCGGCTGCCGGACTCAAGGTCGAGATCCTCGACGAAACCGCCCTGGACAAGGCCGGCTACGGCGGCATCGTCGGCGTCGGCAAGGGCAGCTCGCGTCCGCCACGCCTCGTGCGCCTGAGCCACAGCGCCGGAAGAAAGGCCAAGACCGTCGCCCTCGTCGGAAAGGGCGTCACTTTCGACACCGGTGGCATCTCGATCAAGCCGGCCGCCGGCATGGAGAACATGACCTCCGACATGGGCGGCGCCGCAGCCGTCATCGCCACCGCGATCCTGGCGGCCGAACTCAATGTCGGCGTCAACGTGATCGCCACGGTTCCGATGGCCGAGAACATGCCGTCGAGCACCGCGCAGCGTCCCGGTGACGTCCTGACCCAATACGGCGGCAAGACCGTCGAGGTCATCAACACCGACGCCGAGGGCCGGCTGATCCTGGCCGACGCCATCGTGCGCGCCTGCGAAGACGAGCCCGACTACCTGATCGACACCGCCACCCTGACCGGTGCGCAGCTGGTCGCCCTGGGCACCCGTACCCCGGGCGTGATGGGTACCGACGAGTTCCGCGACCGTGTCGCATCGATCTCGCAGGCAGAAGGTGAATCGGGTTGGCCGATGCCGTTTCCGGAAGAGCTCCGGCCGGATCTCGATTCCCGGGTCGCCGATCTCGCCAACGTCACCAATCACCGGTGGGGCGGAATGCTCTCGGCCGGCATCTACCTCAAGGAGTTCGTTGCGAAGGACGTGCAGTGGGTCCACATCGACATCGCCGGGCCGGCTTTCAACACCGGCGGCCCTTGGGGTTACACCGGTAAGGGTGGAACCGGGGTGCCGGTACGGACCATCTTTGCGGTACTGGAGGACATCGCTGCCGAAGGATGAGGCAAAAGGTAGGGTTTAGAACGGCGGTTCGCCTCATCCGGCGTATCACCAACCACATGCCTGCCACCAACACCGGTGGTTTGGCCCAGACCGTAGACCGCACACCGGTTCTCGAAATCAAGGAGTCGACAACGATGGCCTTCTCCGTCCAAATGCCAGCCCTGGGTGAAAGCGTCACCGAAGGCACTGTCACCAGGTGGCTCAAGCAGGAGGGTGACACGGTCGAGGCCGACGAACCGTTGCTGGAAGTGTCGACCGACAAGGTCGACACCGAGATCCCGGCACCGACGTCCGGCGTCCTGGTCAAGATCGTCGCGCAGGAAGACGATGTCGTCGAGGTCGGCGGCGAGCTCGGTCAGATCGGTGACGCCGGCGAGTCCGCCGGTGACAGTGCCCCGGCACAGGAAGCCGCCGAGCCGGAAGCCGCGGAACCTGAAGCAGAGCCCGAACCCGAATCCGAGCCCGAGGCACCGGCGGCTTCCGCTGCGTCGACCGGCGGGTCCGCCGAGGGCACCGACATCACGATGCCCGAACTGGGTGAGTCGGTCACCGAGGGAACCGTCACCCGTTGGCTCAAAGAGGTCGGCGATTCGGTCGCGGCCGACGAGCCACTCCTGGAGGTCTCCACAGACAAGGTCGACACCGAGATTCCGTCGCCTGTCGCCGGCACCCTGCTCGAGATCATCGCCCTCGAGGACGACGTCATCGAGGTCGGCGGTCGCCTGGCCGTGGTCGGCTCTGCCGACTCCAAGCCCACCGTCGCTCCTTCCGCACCGGAGCCCGAGGCCGAGGCCGAACCGGAGCCCGAGCCCGAACCCGAGCCGGAGGCAAAGCCCGAGCCGGTCGCAGCATC
The DNA here is from genome assembly GCA_003202005.1 of Williamsia faeni. GTDB lineage: Bacteria > Actinomycetota > Actinomycetes > Mycobacteriales > Mycobacteriaceae > Williamsia > Williamsia faeni. The sequence goes on from QJJF01000003.1 coordinate 137,171, forward strand.
GAAGCCGGCCCCGAAGGAAGAGCCTGCTCCGAAGGAAGAATCCAAGCCGGCAGCCGAGTCCGGGGCCGACCAGGAGTCGACCCCGTATGTGACCCCGCTGGTCCGCAAGCTCGCGGCCGAGAACAACGTCGACCTCAGCGCCATCAAGGGCACCGGTGTCGGTGGCCGCATCCGCAAGCAGGACGTGCTGGCCGCCGCCGAGGCCGCCAAGGCCCCCGCAGCTCCGGCAACCCCGGAACCGGCTGCAGCACAGGCGAAGTCGGAACCCTCGAAGTCGGCGCCGGCCAAACCGAGCCCGGAACTCGCCAAACTGGTCGGCACCACGCAGAAGATCAACCGGATCCGGCAGATCACCGCCAAGAAGACCCGCGAATCCCTGCAGGAGAGCGCACAGCTCACCCAGGTGTTCGAGGTCGACATGACCAAGATCGCCACGCTGCGGGCAGCCGCGAAGGAAGGCTTCAAGGCCAGCGAGGGTGTCAACCTGACCTACCTGCCGTTCATCGCCAAGGCAGTCGTCGAGGCACTGAAAGCGCATCCGAACGTCAACGCCTCGATCGACGAAGAGGCCAAGGAGATCACGTACTACTCCAAGGTCCACCTCGGGATCGCGGTCGACACCGAGCAGGGTCTGCTCTCCCCGGTCATCCACAACGCCGACGATCTCTCGATCGCCGGTCTGGCACGGGCCATCGCGGACATCGCCGCGCGGGCACGGAGCAACAAACTCAAGCTCGACGACCTCACCGGTGGAACGTTCACCATCACCAACATCGGTAGCCAGGGCGCGCTCTTCGACACCCCGATCCTGGTTCCGCCGCAGGCGGCCATGCTCGGTACGGGTGCCATCGTCAAGCGTCCGGTCGTGATGACCAGTGCGGACGGTTCGGAGTCGATCGCTGTGCGCTCGATGTCGTTCCTGCCGCTCACCTACGATCACCGCCTGATCGACGGCGCTGACGCCGGCCGCTTCCTGAGCACCGTGAAGCATCGCCTCGAAGAAGCCGCGTTCGAGGCGGACCTGGGACTGTAAGAAAGTCCATGCGGATCGCCATAGCGGGATCTTCTGGTCTGATCGGCTCGGCCCTGGTGGAAAGTCTCACCGGGGCCGGCCACCAGGTCCTCCGCCTGGTTCGCCAACCCTCTACCGCCCCGGACCAGATCCATTGGGCGCCTGATTCATTCGGCATCGATCCCAAAGCATTGGATGGGGTCGGTGCGGTGGTCAACCTCTGTGGTCGGGGTATCGCCGACCACCGGTGGTCGGGACGTGTGAAGCAAGAGATCCGGGACAGCCGGATCATCCCGACACAAGTCCTTGCCGAGAGCGTGCGACTCGCCGGCGTCCCGATTTTTGTGAGTTCCAGCGCAACCGGCTTCTACGGCGACACCGGTTCACGAGCCGTGACCGAGAAGGACGCCGCCGGAACCGGGTTCCTGGCCGATCTCACCACCGACTGGGAAGCCGCGGCGCTCACCGCTGCGGCGTCCGGATCCTCGACCAGGATCGCCCTGATCCGCACCGCGCCGGTGCTGTCGCAGTCCGGCGGCCTGCTCGGCAAGCTGCGACCGCTGTACCGGCTCGGCCTCGGTGGCCGCCTGGGCAACGGTCGGCAGTACTTCCCGTGGATCAGTCTTCTCGACGCGGTACGGGTCCTGGAGTTCGTGTTGACGCGGCCGCTGGCCGGTCCGGTCAACATGTGCGGACCCCGAGCGGTCACGAACGCCGAGTTCACGAAGGCTTTCGGGCGTGCCGTCGGGCGGCCCACGGTGTTCGCGGTACCGGGTGTCGTGCTGTCGAAGGCAGTCGGTGAGATGGCCGAGGAAATGTTGTTGCAGGGTCAGAACGTTGTACCTGAAGTGCTGATCGACAACGGCTTCGAATTCCGTCATCCCACCCTCGCCTCTGCGCTCGCATACGCGTTGGGCAAGGCGTCGTGATGTCCAGTGCCCGTCTGTCCGACACGCCCCTCGAAATCCGCTGGCTCGGCCGCGTCGACTACCAGGAGACCTTCGACCTGCAGCACCGGCTGGCGAACGAACGTGCCGACGGCGTCCTCGACCACGACGTCCTGCTGATGCTCGAACATCCGTCGGTGTACACCGCGGGCCGGCGGACCGAGGATGCGGATCGTCCCACCGACGGCTCACCCGTGATCGACGTCGACCGCGGCGGCAAGATCACCTGGCACGGCCCCGGACAGCTTGTCGCCTACCCGATTGTTGCGTTGGCCAGTCCGGTCGATGTGGTCGATTACGTCCGGCGCCTGGAAGAGGCGATGATCCACGTCTGCGAGGCGTTGGGGTTGCCGACCTTCCGCGTCGACGGCCGTTCGGGTGTCTGGGCGGTCGATAGCCCGGGCCTCGACGCGCCCGGGCCCCGCCCCGACCGCAAGATCGGCGCGATCGGCATCCGGGTGGCACGGGCGGTGGCGCTGCACGGAATCGCCTTGAACTGCGATCCTGACCTGCGTGCCTTCGAAGCCATCATTCCCTGCGGCATACCCGACGCCGGGGCCGGATCCCTCACGAACGAACTCGGTCGCCCGATCACCGTCGACGAGGTCCGGCCGCTGCTCACCAAGGCGGTGGTCGACGCCCTCGACGGGACGTTGCCCGTCACCACACACTCTGCATCAACCACGGTCACCGAGCGTGACAATCAACCCCGCGTAGGATCACTCCAGTGACTGTTTCTCACGACAAACCAGCCAAATCGAGCGCTACGGCAGCAGCAGGCCCGGGTGGACGCAAACTTCTGCGCCTCGAGGCCCGCAACTCCGAGACCCCGATCGAGCGCAAGCCGTCGTGGATCAAGACCCGCGCCACCATGGGCCCGGAGTTCACCGAACTCAAGGCGCTGGTCAAGAGCGAGGGCCTGCACACCGTCTGCGAAGAGGCCGGCTGCCCCAACATCTACGAGTGCTGGGAAGACCGCGAGGCCACCTTCCTGATCGGCGGCGAGCAGTGCACCCGCCGCTGCGACTTCTGCCAGATCGACACCGGCAAGCCCGACGATCTCGATCGCGACGAGCCCCGCCGGGTGGCCGAGAGTGTCGCCACCATGGGTCTGCGCTACTCCACCGTGACCGGTGTGGCCCGCGACGACCTCCCCGACGGCGGTGCCTGGCTCTATGCCGAGACGGTCCGGTACATCAAACAACTCAACCCGACCACCGGCGTCGAGCTGCTGATCCCCGATTTCAACGCCGATCCCGACCAGATGGCCGAGGTCTTCGCTTCGCGCCCAGAGGTGTTGGCGCACAACGTCGAAACCGTGCCGCGCATCTTCAAGCGGATCCGTCCGGCATTCCGTTACCAGCGCAGCCTCGACGTCATCACCGCAGCCCGCGATGCCGGCCTGGTGACCAAGTCGAACCTGATCCTCGGTATGGGCGAAACCCCTGAGGAGGTCACCGAGGCGATGGTCGACCTGCACGAGGCCGGCTGCGACATCCTCACCATCACGCAGTACCTGCGTCCGTCGCCGCGGCACCATCCGGTGGACCGGTGGGTCAAGCCCGAGGAGTTCGTCGAACATTCGACGTTCGCCGAGAACCTCGGCTACGCCGGTGTCATGGCCGGACCACTGGTTCGCTCCTCGTACCGGGCCGGACGTCTGTACGCGCAGGCGATGAAGCATCACGGACGGGAACTCCCCGAAGCGATGTCGCATCTCGCCGACGGCGGAACCGCCAGCCAGGAAGCCTCGTCACTGATTGCCCGACTCGCTCGCTGAACGCTGATCGGCGCTCTCCACGAGCCGAGTCACACCGCCGGCCGAGTCCGGGGTACCGCGTTGACCGGACCCCGACCACGGGCCAGTATCCTGGTGGGTATGGCGAAGGCAACAAAAGCGACAAAGGAATCAAAGGCAGCCGCGAAGGCTGCTCGTAGGGAAGCGTCGCGCGCTCGCCGCAAACAGCTGTGGCAGGCGTTCCAGATGCAGCGCAAAGAAGACAAGCTGCTGTTGCCCCTGATGATCGGCGTGATCGTCGGCTTGACGGTGATCGCGGTTCTCATCGGGATCTTCATCGGCGGTCTGATCTTTGTCCTTCCGATGGGCATCCTGCTCGGTGTGCTGCTCGCGTTCCTCATCTTCGGACGCCGCGTGCAGAAGACGGTGTTCAAGAAGGCCGACGGTCAGGCCGGTGCCGCTGCCTGGGCCCTCGACAACATGCGTGGGCAATGGCGGGTCAAGCAGGCCGTCTCCGGAACCGCCCAACTCGACGCCATCCATCGCGTGATCGGAAAGCCGGGTGTGATCCTGGTCGCCGAAGGCTCTCCCGTCCGCACCAAGTCGTTGCTGGCCCAGGAGAAGAAGCGCGTTGCCCGCATCGTCGGCGACACTCCGATCTACGACATCACCGTCGGCAACGAAGAGGGTCAGATCCCGCTGAAGAACCTTGAGCGGCACCTGAACAAACTCCCGAACAACATCGACAAGAAGCGCATCGACCAGCTCGAGTCGCGCCTTGCCGCACTCGGTGGCAAAACGCCCGGTCCGGGCATGCCCAAGGGCCCGATGCCCGCAGGCGCCAAGATGCGCAGCATCCAGCGCACCGCACGTCGTCGCTGATCACCCCAGATCAACAAAAAACCACCCGCGCCAGTTGGAACGGGTGGTTTTTTCTGTGCTGTCAGCGAGTGCGAATCAATGCGGTACCGGTGGCCCGATCGTGCATACCGCGTCCGTCGTAGTCGTTGATCAGTGGTGGCACCAGGAAGACGATGAGGATCTGCCGGACGAATGCGCGGACGAAGCCGACCCGTACTCCCCCGTCGACGCGGGCCACCCGCATGCCGGTGAGGAACTGTCCCGGGGTGAAGCCGAATGCGGTCACCGACCCGACACCGACCACAAACCAGACGAGCAGCACCACGTTCGACAGGATCGGCGACTCCAGGTCACGGACGAAGATCAGCGTGACACCACCGGACATCAGCCAGTCGGCGAGCAAACCGAGGCAGCGATGCCAGGACGATGCCAGTGAGTTCGGGCCGGACTCGGGCAGACCGAGCTTTTCGCCGCGGTATGAACCTACTTCGCCGTTCTCTCCGAGTGCCGCCTGCGGACCAGAAAGCCACGATCCGGTGATTCGTCCCATGGGCTCAATCATAGATGTGCTGGGAGAACAGCCTCACCACGCATTGTGCGGCCCATCTCACACAACAAATCGACATGGTCAGACGCACGTAACACGGGCGAAACACCGAAGTATCCGCCTAGCAACCTGACGTCAATACGGTCAGCGTTGATGATCCGCCACTCTACAGTGGACAAGGACAATCGCCAGCCCTTGCAAAATCCATGAATCTGGCGCTGGCAGCAATTGGGCACGAGTGAAGGAGTCACCCGCAGGTGTACAACACAAAGGAAGAACTGCTCGAGGGCATCAAGGCTGAAGGTGTCGAATACGTCGACATCCGCTTCTGCGACCTCCCCGGAACGATGCAGCATTTCTCGATCCCGGCAACGGCCTTCGACGAAAGCGTCTTCGAGGACGGCCTGGCATTCGACGGTTCGTCGATTCGCGGCTTCCAGTCGATCGACGAGTCGGACATGATGTTGCTGCCCGACCCCACCACCGCACGCATCGATCCTTTCCGCAAGGCGAAGACGATGAATGTGACTTTCTTCGTGCACGACCCGTTCACTCGCGAGTCCTACAGCCGCGACCCGCGCAACGTTGCCCGCAAGGCCGAGGATTACCTGGCCAGCACCGGCATCGCCGACACCTGCTTCTTCGGCGCCGAGGCCGAGTTCTACATCTTCGACTCGGTGTCGTTCAGCTCTGAGGTCAACGGCACCCACTACAACGTGGAGTCCGAATCGGGCTGGTGGAACGCGGGTTCCCAGGTTGATCCCGACGGATCACCGAACCTCGGCTACAAGGTCCGCCAGAAGGGTGGCTACTTCCCCGTCGCGCCGTACGACCACTACGTCGACCTGCGCGATGAGATCTCGACCAACCTGACCAACGCCGGGTTCATCCTCGAGCGCGGCCACCATGAGGTCGGCACCGGCGGCCAGACCGAGATCAACTACAAGTTCAACACGCTGCTGCACGCCGCTGACGACGTTCAGCTGTTCAAGTACATCGTGAAGAACACCGCATGGCAGAACGGCAAGACCGTCACGTTCATGCCCAAGCCCCTGTTCGGCGACAACGGTTCGGGCATGCACGCCCACCAGTCGCTGTGGAAAGACGGCAAGCCGCTCTTCCACGACGAGGCCGGCTACGCGGGACTGTCCGACCTGGCTCGCCACTACATCGGCGGCATCCTGCACCACGCCCCGTCGCTGCTGGCATTCACCAACCCCACGGTGAACTCCTACAAGCGTCTGGTCCCGGGTTACGAAGCTCCGATCAACCTGGTGTACAGCCAGCGCAACCGCTCCGCGTGTGTGCGTATCCCGATCACGGGCAACAACCCGAAGGCCAAGCGCCTCGAGTTCCGTTGCCCCGACAGCTCGGGCAACCCGTACTTCGCGTTCGCCGCCATGATGATGGCCGGCCTCGACGGCATCAAGAACAAGATCGAGCCGCACGAGCCCGTCGACAAGGACCTCTACGAGCTCCCGCCGGAGGAGGCCAAGGGCATCCCGCAGGCTCCGACCTCGCTCGGCGCCGTCATCGACCGCCTCGAGGAGGATCACGACTACCTCACCGAGGGTGGCGTGTTCACCGAGGACCTCATCGAGACCTGGGTCAGCTTCAAGCGTGAGCAGGAAATCGAGCCCGTCCAGATCCGCCCTCACCCGTACGAGTTCGCGCTCTACTACGACGTGTGATTCGTGTGATCGTTTGATCTGACAAATCCGGCCCGGCCTTCTGCAGAAATGCAGATCGCCGGGCCGGATTTGTTTGTCGAGCTCACACCACTGATGCCCTGATCGGCAGGTGTTTGAGTCCGCCGACGAAGGTGGTTTCGATCAGTTCGGGTTGGCCGGTGAGTTCCACCGACCGTAGACGGGGCAGCAATTCCGAATAGAAGCTGCTGACCTCCATGCGAGCCAGTGCCGCCCCAAGGCAGAAATGGACCCCGTATCCGAACGCCACGTGGTTGTTCGGGCTGCGGCCGACATCAAATCGGAATGGATCCTCGAAGACGTCTTCATCCCGATTGCCCGACACATACGAGAGCAGTAATGACTCCCCCTGCGTGATCGGCACACCCCGCACCTCGGTGTCCTGGGTCGCGGTCCGCATGAATGCCTTGACGGGTGTGGTCCACCGGATCATCTCTTCGGCGGCCGATGCCATCAACCCCGGATCGGCGACCAAACGTGCTCGCTCATCCGGGTTTTCGATCAGTGCCTGCATGCCGCCGGAGATCGTTGCGCTGGTGGTGTCGTGGCCTGCCGTGGCGATGATCAGGTAGTACCCCACCGTCTCGATATCCGACAGCGGCTCACCGTCGATCGTCGCGTTGGCAATGGTGGACGCCAGATCGTCGGTGGGATGTTCACGCCGGGACGCGGTCACCCCGTTGAAGTACTCGAACATCTCCAGCAGAGCCATGGTTCGATCTTCTTCGGTTGCACCGCGGTGATACTCCGGCTCGTCACTACCGAGCAACTCCTGCGTCAGCTTGAGCATCAGCGGAAAGTCGGACTCGGGCACACCGAGCAGCGACATGATCACGTACAAGGGATAATTCACCGCAACCTCTTGGACGAAGTCGCAGTCGCCATCCATGGCGCGCATCTTGTCGACATAAATGGTTGCGAGCTCGGCGACGCGGGCCTTCATTGCCTTCATCGCTTTGGGACGGAACCAGTCCCCCGCGATCGCGCGCACCACCTTGTGCTCGGGATCGTCCATGTGGATCAGCGTTTTCACCTGGCTCGCGATATCGGTCTCTTCCTGCACCGACTTGATCAGAACCGGACGCGGATAGTTGGTGAACAGGGTGTTGTTGCGCGAAACCGCCATGATGTCTTCATGTTTGGTGATCGCCCAGAACGGGCGATAGTGCGGCTCCTCCACCCTCGAGACCGGAGCCGTCGCACGCAGATGGGTCAGCGCACTGTGTAAGCGCGCGTCATCGGCATACGCCGACGGATCGGCCAACACCCGTGCTGCGTCCTCAATACCCGGAACTGCCATACGAATTCCCCTACACATCAATTCTCTGTGCTGGCCAACACGTGCTTGCCGATGATCGTCGGCAGATCCAGGAATGTGCGGATCCCCGGCGCCGCCGCGCAGACGGGTTCGATCGCGTGCACAGCATGCATCGCGGTCCCCAGGCAGGCCTGGTCGTTCTCGTCCTCACCGCCGGTTGCGATCTGCGCCTCGAGAACCAGCGAGGGCGTGCCCTCCACGATGACCTTCCAGCCCCGCCCGCTCGGCCAGTCCGGTGCCTGGTCGTCGCGAAGCCGCGTGATGTGTTCGACGGTCAACGCAGGTCTGCCGTCGACGACGGCGGTGCAACTGAATCGCTGGGCCGATACGGTCCCCGCGCCGATGCTGCCGGCCTTGACCTCAAAGGCTTCTTCGGTGACAGCGACCTGGCGGTCGAAGGTGAAATCGTCGATGGTGGCGCCGAGGCCGTCGGCGAGCAGCATCAGCGAGGCCCGGAACGACGAGCCGGCAACTGCCGGGTCGGACATCGGCACCTGGTCCAGCGGGCGCTTCCCAAAACCCATGATGTCGAACAGCATCGAGGGGCTGTCGTACTCCCCGTAGTCGAGGAGTTCCTGGACCAGGATCGAGTCCACCTTCCGGCAGAGCCCTGACATGGTCAGCGGCACCACTTCTGCCGCCCAGCCCGGCTCGATACCGGTGGCGTGGAATGACGTCCCACCCTCTGCGCAGGCCGCCGCCAGCCTGTCCACCACACCGGCGCCGAGGCTCTGCGGATAGATCAGTGCGGTCACCGCGGTCGAGACCACGTTCTTTCCGGAGGCCAGCAACCGGCAGATGTTGTCGACCGCACCGAACGGATCCATCTCTCCCTGCGCCATATAGAGAACGCAGTCGGCATCGAGGGCGAGGACGTCGTCGATGCTGTTCGTGGCGACCACACCGGTGTCGTCGATTCCGCAGATCTCACCGATGTCTCGACCGACCTTGGTATCGCTGTACACATAGGCACCAACCAACTCGAGATCGGGATGCGCGGCAACCGCCGCAACCGCGTGCCTTCCGACAGTCCCCGTGGCCCACTGGATGATTCGACGTCTGCCCATACTGCCCACGTGCTCCTCGCAAAGTTGGTGTTCCGGTCTCCGGGCGGTGACCACGATGCCTGTCACAACTCGGAGGATTGCATCTAACTGTAAGGCATACCGTATCCCATTCCCCAGATCTTGAGATGACTTCCCAACATCGTCGATGCAGGCTAAATTGAAAGCCATACTGTATGGCCCTCGGAATGGAGAACAGTCGTGGACAAAAATGACATGATCCTGATCAGCGTCGATGACCACATCATCGAACCGCCCGACATGTTCAAGAACCATCTACCGAAGAAGTACCTCGAGGACGCGCCTCGGCTGGTCCACCAGGACAGTGGCGCGGACGTCTGGAAGTTCCGCGACATCGTCATCCCGAATGTTGCGCTCAACGCCGTGGCCGGCCGTCCGAAAGAGGAGTACGGGCTCGAACCAGATGGGCTGGACGAGATCCGCCCCGGGTGCTTCGACGTCGATGAACGCGTCAAGGACATGAACGCCGGCGGGGTCCTGGCCCAGATGAACTTCCCGTCGTTCCCCGGTTTCGCAGCCCGCCTGTTCGCGACGGACGACCCCGACTTCTCACTGGCGCTGGTGCAGGCCTACAACGATTGGCACATCGACGAATGGTGCGGGGCCCATCCGGGACGCTTCATCCCCATGGCGTTGCCGGTCATCTGGGACGCGGAGCAGTGCGCCAAGGAAGTCCGCCGGGTCTCCGAAAAGGGCGTTCATTCACTGACATTCAGCGAGAATCCGGCAGCTCTGGGCTATCCCAGCTTCCACGACCCGTACTGGAATCCGCTCTGGAAGGCCCTGGTCGACACCGAAACCGTGCTGTCGGTCCACATCGGATCGTCGGGCCGGCTCTCGATCCCAGCCGTCGATTCACCGCCCGATGTGATGATCACACTGCAACCGATGAACATCGTGCAGGCCGCGGCAGATCTGCTGTGGTCCCAACCGGTCAAGGACTATCCGGACCTGAAAATCGCGCTCTCCGAAGGCGGAACCGGATGGATCCCCTACTTCCTCGAACGGGTCGATCGCACCTTTGAAATGCATTCGACGTGGACGTTGCAGGACTTCGGCGGCAAACTGCCGAGCGAGGTGTTCCGCGAGCATTTCCTCACCTGCTTCATCAGTGATCCACTCGGGGTGAAGCTGCGCCACGAGATCGGCGTCGACAACATCAGCTGGGAGATGGACTACCCCCACAGCGATTCGGTGTGGCCCAACGCCCCTGAAGAACTGTCCGGCGTGTTCGATGCCGAGAACGTTCCCGACGACGAGATCAACAAGATCACCCACCTCAACGCCATGCGCTGGTATTCCTTCGACCCGTTCAAGCATGTACCCCGCGAGAAGGCGACGGTGGGAGCACTTCGCGCGGCAGCGGCCGGCCATGACATCAGCATTCAGGCGCGCAGCCACCACACCGTCGACGCGTCGGTGAAGCTCGCGAACTTCCAGACCCAGATCAAGGCAGCCACCGGGCACACCGCAACCAAATAGCCGCGCCAACACCACTTTCGACGAGGAATGAGCTACATGACAAACGCACAGGGCTGGAAGGCGACGATCGAGGATCTCGACAACCGCCGGCAGCACGCGCACGGGATGGGCGGACCGGAAAAGGTTGCCAAGCACCACGCGAAGGGCAAGCTCGATGCCCGGCAACGGGTTGCCCGCTTCCTCGATCCGGGTAGCTTCCAGGAAATCGGCACCCTGGTCGGTGGCGAGATCGCCTCCGACGGCATCGTGGTCGGATCGGGCCGGGTGAACGGCAACCCGGTGATGGTCGGTGCCGAGGACTTCACCACGATGGCGGGCACCATTGCACCGGGCAGCAACTCCAAGCGGTACCGCATCGCCGAACTCGCTGTGCGCAACAAGGTCCCGCTGGTGATGATGCTCGAAGGAGCCGGCTTCCGCGCCACCGCACACGCCTACGGGCGCACTCCCACCGACCTGCTGGCGCAGGCTCAGTGTTCGGGTCAGGTCCCTCTGATCACCGCCGTTCTCGGATCGTCGGCCGGCCACGGCGCCCTTGTCGCCCCCATCTCCGACTTCACCGTCATGAGCAAACAGGGCGCTATTTTCACCGCGGGCCCTCCGGTGGTCAAAGAGTCGACCGGAGAGACCATCACCAAGGAAGACCTCGGTGGACCTGCGACCGCGATCGCCAGCGGGGTCATCCACAACCTCGCCGACGACGACGAAGCCGCCATCGACGACATCCGGCGGTATCTGAGTTACTTCCCCTCGAGTGCCTGGTCATATCCGCCATCGCTGGCGGCCGATGACGATGACAACGAAAAACGGCCCACCACTGAGCTTCTCGACATCATTGCGCGCGACAGTCGCCGGGTCTATGACATGCACGATGTGCTCGACGTGGTGTTCGATCGGCCGGACTACTTCGAGGTTCAGCCCACCTTCGGTCCGGCAATCATCTGCGCGCTCGCGCATCTGGGCGGTCACCCGGTGGCAGTGGTGGCCAATCAGCCTCAGGTGCTCGCCGGTTCCATCAACTCCGATGCGGCGGACAAGGCCGCGCACTTCATCAACGTGGCCGATTCATTCCATCTCCCGCTGATCTTCCTGGCGGACAACCCCGGCATGCTCCCGGGCAGCGCGTCCGAGCGGGCCGGCGTACTCCGCAGCGGCGCACGGATGTTCGCGGCCCAAACGACGTCCTCCACCATCAAGTTGCACGTCACGTTGCGCAAGGCATATGGATTCGGCTCGATGGTCATGTCCCTGATCGGATTCGACAGCCAGGCAGCCACTTTCGCATACCCCGGGGCAACGATGGGCGCCATGAGCGCGGCGGCGCTGAGCCGGGCATCCAATGCGAAAGAGGACGTGAGCACCGTACTTCGCGAAATGGAACTCGAGGCCTCCTATCGCTCCGCCGGACATCTCGGATTCGATGAACTCATCAACCCCGCTGATACCCGCAATGCTCTCCTCGGCTCGCTGGAACTGGCTCTGCGCGGCCGGCAGGCTGCTGCCCAGCCCGTCCTGCGGACCACCATCACACCCTGACTTGAAGGGGCCCACAGGGTCATAAAGTCTGAGCCCGTGCCGGTGGCACGGGCTCGGACTTTGTCGGAAGCAAAACGTTCACCCTAGTCGCCGGCAGGCAACGGTATGAAATTTTCCTCCCTGTTCGGGTCCATCACGTGATCGTCATCGGACCGGTTTCGACCACCGACCGCAGTTGACCGAGATCAACTCCTGATTCCGCTGCTGAGGCGATACAAGCTGCCACGTCCTTGGCGATATACGGACCGGCCAGGTCGGTGAAGCCCGAAAGCCCACCAATGAGCTGCAACGATTCCACCGCCTTGCTCGCCCCGCTGCAGACGGACAACGCCTCGAGTAGGTACTTCTCCTTGACACCGAGCTTCTCACCGAGCTCGATCGCCGAGGCGACCAATTGCGCATTGGCCGCGAACAGCACGTTGTTGATGAGTTTGAGCGCCAACGCACTTCCCACCTCACCGGTATCGATGATCGGGTCGGCGTAGGCCTTCAGGACCGGCCGGACCCGGTCACGGACCGACTCCGGGCCTGCCAGCAGAACGGTCAGTTCACCGGCAAGGATGTCGGTTGCCGCACCACTCACCGGCGCATCGATCACCGCCGGGCCGGCCGGATACTCTTCCGTCAGCGCGGTCAGGGTGCTGAGTAATCCGGTGGTATGTGAGATCACCACAGATCCTGGTTTCGCGTTGGCCATGAATCCGTCGGGACCACGGCCGATGTCGCGGATCTGCGAATCCGAGAACAAACACAGGATCAGGATGTCGCCGACCGCGGCCACCTCGGCGACCGAATCAACAAGTCGTGCACCCTGATCCGACAGACGGTTCCGCACCTCGTCTTTGCGCGCGTAGAGCACGACCTCGTGGCCGCCGGCAAGCAAACGGGTAACCATGGGCTCACCCATCTGACCTGCCCCGATGAATCCGATCACGTCTGGCATACGTCCATCCCCACTCCAGTTTCCCATGTCCTGAACCATTGTCGCCGGACCGATGAGCTGACTAACTGTAGTTATTACAGTAGGCTCGAACAATAGGCTCGTCAATCAGTTGGAAAAGGAGTGCGGATGTCCTCATTGTTGAGCGGTGTCACCGTGGTCGAACTGGCGTCATGGACGTACGTTCCGAGTGCGGGGGTCATCCTCCGCGACTGGGGCGCCGACGTGATCAAGATCGAGGACACTCGCGGCGGCGACCCATGCCGGCAACTGACCGTCGGTGGTCTGCAGCCGCAGGACTCGCGGGTCAAGGTCAACTTCATGATGGAAATCGGCAATCGCGGCAAGCGCAGCATCGGCATGGACATCAAAACCCCTGACGGCAAAGCGATCTTCGCCAAGCTGATTGCCGGCGCCGATGTCTTCCTGACCAACTGGCTCCCCGGACCACTCGAGCGCGCCGGACTCACCGTCGACGCGCTTCGCGCAATGAACCCGAACATCATCATCGCCAGGGGCAGCGGTCAGGGCTCGCAGGGGCCCGACCGCGACAAGGGCGGATTCGACGCCTCCGGCTACACCGCCCGTGCCGGCGTGGCCTACGCGCTGACGCCGGACGGCAGCGAGTTCCCGTTCGCCCAGGGTCCGGCCTTCGGTGATCTGCAGGGTGGCAGCACACTCGCCGGCGGGATCGCGGCCGCACTGTTCCATCGCGAGCGCACCGGGGAACCCGACATCGTCGACGGTTCGCTGCTCGCGCAAGGCATGTGGGCTGTGGCACCGGATATCGTGGCAGCCGACCACTACGGGATCGACCGCATCCCGGCCTACGCGCCGGGCGATGCCCCCAACCCCGTGGTCAATCGTTACAAGACCCGCGACGACCGCTGGTTGCAGCTCGTCTTCCTGCAGGCCGATCGCTACTGGGCCGGCTTCTGCGACCGGATCGGACGCCCGGAACTGGCGACCGACGAACGCTTCACCCCAATCGCCAACCTCGTCGCCAACAAGGACATCGCGACCGCCGAACTGCGAGCGATCTTCGCGGAGCGGGATCTGGCCGAATGGTCCAAGCTCCTGGCCGACGAGCCCGGGGTGTGGGCCAGCCTCGCCACACCGCGGGAGGTCCTCGACGACCCTCAGGTAGCGGCCAACGGCTACCTCCTGACGGCGGCCGACGACGACGGCGTCGCCTTCCAGACCGTCAGTGCTCCAATCCGATTCAACAACACAGCGCCCGAGGGTGCCCGCGCGCCCGAATACGGCGAGCACACCGAGTCGATCCTCCTCGAACTCGGGATGGACTGGGACGAGATCATCGCCGCCAAGGAATCCGGCGCGATAATCTGACACGTTCGGCACAACCGAAAAGAACTCTGGCGCCGGGATCCGATCCCGGCGCCAGAGTTCTTCTGTCAGTTCACTTCAGATCCGGCAGGTCAGGCGCTCCCTAGCTCACCTGGACCTTTGGCTCGATACCGAGGAGCTTGGACATGTTGCCACCCATGATCTTTCGGGTGTCCTCGTCAGACAGACCGGAGAGCTTGCTGTCGATCAGGCTCAGCGGATCCTGGAGTCCTTCCGGATGCGGCCAGTCCGATCCGAACAGGACGTGATCTGCCCCGAGGAGGTCGACCACGTCGGAGTAGCTGTCCTCCCAGAACGGGTTGACATACACGCAGCGCTTGAATGCCTCGATGGGATTCTCCAAGAACAGCTGTGGCAGCTTCTTGTAAGTCTGTTCGAGGTTCCGGAACAAGGTCGGCAGCCAGTCCGCCCCGTTCTCGATCAGCAGCAGCTTCAGATCCGGTACCCGCGACAGCGTCCCGTGACAGGTCAACGCGGTCATCGCATCCTCGATGGCACGACTACCCATCGCGGCGGTCCGGAATCCCGTCGTCGGCGCGAACGGCTTGTACTCCGACGCCGGCTCCCAGATGTTGAGCACTTCGGAGTAGCCGCTGTCCGACGCGTGCATCGAGACCGGGATGCCGGCGTCGACGCAGGCCTGCCAGAACGGATCGAACTCTTCGAAACCGAAAGACCGCGAGCCTTTGAACCCGGGAACCGGTGCCGGGCGCACCAATACGGTGCGGGCTCCCCGCTCGAGGCACCAGTGCAACTCCTCGATCGCCCGATCCACGATCGGGAGCGTGATGACCGGCGTCGCGAAGATTCTGTCCTCGTAATTGAACGTCCACTGTTCGAACATCCACTCGTTGAGCGCATGGATCACGTCATGGGTCAGTTCTGGATCGTCCTTCAGACGTTCCTCGACGAGAGATGCCAGCGTCGGGAACAGCAACGCGTAATCGACACCCAACTCGTCCATCTTCTCCAGCCGGGCAGCCGGTTCCCGGAACGCCGGAATCGACTTCATCGCCTTGCCCATGATCTCGCGGGCGCTCTTGCCGTCCGGGTTTCCGTTGCGGAAGTAGTCCTCCTGCGCACCCGGTGCGGCGACGACAGAGAAGGTCGGGTTGGGGATGAACTCGCTGATGGTGTCGCGGACGACGATCTTGGTCCGCCCGTCGATGTCGACGTAGCGGATCGTGCCCTTGGCGTGATCCGGAAGATATTTGGTCAGGGCTTCCCGCGTCTCGTACATGTGGCTGTCCGAATCGAATACCGGGAAGTTCACTTTGCGCGACGGCATGGTTGCACACTCCTTGTTGTCAAAATTGTTGTGCCACAGAGCGCAGCGGCTGCTATTGGCCAACCTTGGCCTTGGGCGGCGAATAGTCGGGGCGGCCCAGACCCAGTGCATGCTGGGCGATCATGTTGCGGAACACCTCGAGCGTGCCGCCGTAGATGCCACACAGCGGCGCCCAGCGGTACAGGTACTCGGACGCACCGTCATCGGCCGCGCCGTCGGTCTCGATCGGTAGGGTCGACGCGGTGCCGAGGACATCCATCAGATCCGGTGCGGTGTCACGCATCGTCTGGGCGATGGCAACCCGTCCGAACATGCTCGGCGCTGACAGCGACGCCTCCATCCGCGCGGCACTGCGGCCGAGCCGGTAGGCCACCGACGAATCATCGAGAGCCTTTTGGCCTGAGGGCGTCTCACGCGATACGGCGGCCGCGACCTTGTCGACGGTGGTCGCCATGTACAGGCCCTGATGCATCATGATGGCGATGTCGTCCAGCCCATCGGGTTTGCGCTCGGTGACACCGTGCTCGACGGCCAGCGGTCCCATCAGCACAGCCCAGCCGCCGTTGACCTCACCGAGCCGGTAGCGGTCGTCGACTTTGACGTCGCTGTAGTAGACGATGTTGGTCCGGTCCCCGTCGACAGTACGAATGCCCTGGATTTCGATGCCGGGCGAATCCAGCGGCACCAGGAACATCGTCAGGCTCTTGTGCTTCTTGGCATCAGGGTCGGTGTTGGTGATCAGGAAAACGTACTTGCTGTTGTGGGCACCGGTGGTGAACATCTTGGACCCGTTGATGATCCAGCTGTCGCCGTCCCGCACGGCACGGGTCTTGGACGTCGCGATGTCCGAACCGCCTTCCGGCTCGGTGTAACCCAGGCACATGCGGACATGCCCGCTGAAAACGCCTGGGAGGACCTCTTCCCGGAGTTCGGGTGAGCCGAAGGTCAGCACCGATCGCGCCACGATCGCCGTGGTTCCCCAGGTCACCCACGGTGCGTGGAACCGCCGCTTCTCCAGTTGCCAGATCCGCCGCTGGACCCGTCCCCAACCGCCTTCGGTTTCCGAGTGGAACTCGGCCGAGAGATACCCCGCCGCACCCATTGCCAGGTGTACGCCCTCATCGAAGTTGTCGCCGCTTTCACGGTCGCGGCGAATCACCTCATCGGTGACATGTGTGCTCAGGAATGCGCGCACCTCATCGAGAAATGCCTGGTCTTCTGATCCCAGTTCGACCTGTGAGAAATCCATGTTTCCTAGTCCCTCCTAGACCGTTACCGGTGTTGCCAGATGAGCCCGCTGCGAGCCCTCCGCGCTGACGCGGGATCCGATGATGTGGGCGATGCGACGTGCGCTGACCGCCGGATCTCCGCCCGCCAGTGGCCACCCCCTGGCGCGGACCAGGTACGCGGTGGCCGCCGCTTCGGTGGTCACACCCAGCCCGCCCTGAACCTGGACGGCACCGGACGCGCTGCGGGCCGCCTCGTCGGCCATGTACACAAAAGCGGCGCTGGCGAGTTCGCGCCGTTCCTCGGGTTCGTTGTCGAGGAACCAGGCCGCCCGCCGCGACAGGTTGCGTCCCGACTCCACCACGATCGCCATATTGGCCAGCGGATGGGAGATGCTCTGCAGAGTCGAGATCGGCACGCCCATCGTGTAGCGGCTCTTCGCGAACTCGGCCGCGATCTGCATCGTCTTCTCGACCAGACCGGCCAGTGCCGCTGCGGTCAGAACGCGCCATTCATCCAGCGCCAGTTCATATTCGGCAACCGCCTCCGGGCCACTCGCGAGAACGGTGCGATGCTCTCCCCCGGCGGGATCAACCCACGCCATCGGAAGATGCCCGATGTTGTTCACCCGGGCCGGGCGGGTGTCCGCGGTCAACCTGACGATGTCGTCGCCATCGCGGAGGACGACGTGGTCGGCAACCGAACCCGCCGGCACCAGCCGGGCACCTTCGACGTCGTCGCAGTGTGGGTCGAGTGCGACGAGCTGCCGCCCCGCGACCACATCCTGCGTGAAGGCCGAATCCTCTGCGAGCGCGCCGATTCGGGCCAGCAGCCGGACCGCACAGGCGTGGTCGATCCATGGGACGGGCGCGAGTGACCTACCGATCTCCGCGGCGACCAGGGTCAGGTCGACCAGGCTGGCACCGTCACCGCCGGCCGACTCCGGCACCGCCATCGACGTGGCACCGGTGGCGCACAGCCGTTCCCAGAGGTTCTTGTCGAAGCCTTCGGGTTCTGCGGCGCGAACCACCTCGATCGTGGAATGGGTACTGAAGAACTTCGAATATGCGGACTGGAGGTCGATCTGGTCAGGCGACAGGGTGTAGTCCAGCCTGCGCAATTCGTAGCGGTCCATTGTCACTGCTCCTGTTTCCGGTCGCCGAAGAAGAATTCCTGCGCATTGTTGTAGAGGTAGTTCTCGAGCACGTCCGTCGGCAGATCCAGCGCCGCCGCTTCCGGCAGCACCCGCCGCATCGGCAGGACCGGCCAGTCGGAAGCGAACATGATCTTGTTCGGCCCGCGGGTTCGCATGTAGTGCAACAGGCTCTCGGGCAGTCGTTTTGGTGACCACGCCGACGTCATCAGCCGGAGATTTTCATACTTCACCAACAGCCGGATCGCGACGTCCCACCAGGGATCGGCGCCGTGGATCATGCACAGCCGCAGTTCGGGGAAGCGCACGCACACCCGGTCGAGGTGCATCGGATGCTGCACTTCACCAGGTATCGGTGGTCCGGGTATCCCGGTGTTGATACACAGCGGCAGATCCAGGTCCACGCACTTGGTATAGAGCGGGTAGTAGACCGCGTCGCTGGCCGGGTACATCCCGTCACCCCAGAAACTGGGCCCCACCACGGCATACGTGACCGGAAGGTCCCGGACAACCGCGGTCAGCTCCCGGAGCGCCGGCATCGGCTTGAGCAGGTTGATGCCACCCATCGCCAGGGTGAACCGCTCGGGCTCGGCTTCGACGAACTTGCGTGCGGTGGTGGACGGTGTGGCGAGGTTGTCCATCAGGATCGCCTTGCGCACACCCTGCTCATCCATCTCGTCGAGCAGTTCCGACATGTCCACCGGCCCGAACATCGACTTGGGACCTTTGAAGTAGTCGTCGCGGACCTTGAGCATCCAGCCCGGTTGCTGGGCGGTCTCGCCGAAGTGCACGTTGACCAGACAGTCGATTGCGGGAGTAGCGATTGCCGGAGTTGCGTTTGCTTGTGTTGGCATGTGAGCGAATCCGTTTCAGTGTGATGAGGTGGCGGGGACCGCGGCGTCGGCGGCATACGATTCGATGGCGGCCTTGGCCCACCGGTAGTCGGGTTTGCCGTTGCCCAGTCGCCCGACCTGCTCGACGAAGATCACCGCCTTGGGTGCCTTGAAACCGGCCAGTTCGGATTTGCAGAGTGATCGAAGGCTTTCCTCCGTCTCCTCGGATCCGGGATCGAGCGCGACGAGCGCCACCACCTCTTGACCCCATCGATCACTGGCGCGTCCCAGCACCAGGGCATCGGTGATACCGGGCTGCCGGCGGATCACCGCCTCGACTTCTTCGACGAAGACCTTCTCGCCACCGGTGTTGACCACCAGCGAATCGCGCCCGAGCAGTCGCACCGTGCCGTCGGCGTCGAGAGTCGCCCGGTCACCGGGGATTGACATCCGCTCGCCGCCCACGACGGGGAACGTGGCCTCGCTGGCAGCCTGATCCCGGAAGTATCCGAGCGGAACGCGCCCGATCCGGGCAGTCCAGCCGATCTCGTCGTCCCCGGGTTCGAGGATGCGGCTGCGATCCGCGGAGACAACCGTGCCACCGGGCCGCAGCCCGAAAGTCTCTCCCAGCGCACCCTTCTGGCTGGTGTAGAAACCCAGGCCACCGGTCTCCGACGATCCGTATCCATCGATGACGGTGACGTTCGGCAGGCATTCGAGCAGCGCTGTCTTGTGGATCGGATTGGTCGCCGCACCGCCGGTTCCGATGGCGTACATCGACGACAGGTCATAGGTGGTGCGACGGAGCTCGGCGACGATCGGCGCCGCGTAGGCATCGCCGACCATGGTCATGAGCGAAACCTTTTCTCGCTCTGCGGTTTCCAATACCGACCTGGCGTCAAACCGCTCGCGATCGTCGAACAGCACCACGGTCTGCCCCGTCAGGAGTCCTGAGAACGCCGTCCAGATACCCGCCGCATGCACGAGCGGCGACATCGCGAACCACACCTGACCGCCGGTCAACGCGATGTTGTGGAGGTCGGTGGCCGACTCGTAGTCGTTGCCGGCCAGCGACGACACGTACAGGTCGCTCTGGCGCCACAGCACGCCCTTGGGCCGCCCGGTTGTCCCGCCGGTGCACTGCATGATCATGTCGTCGGGCGATGACGGGAGCGCCCGATCCGGATCACCTTGGGCCACAGCGTCATCGAACGACACCGATCCCTCGATACTCGGCACATCACTTCCGTCGTCGACTTCGATGAGGAGCTCGACACCCTCTGCGGTCAGGGCTGCCGCGAACTCGGGTCCGAATGAGCGGTGGTACATGACCGCACGCGGACGAACGTAGTCGAGCAGTTCGGCGATCTCGCGCGCCGTGTAGTTGTAGTTGACGTTGACCGGGACCACCCGGGCCTTCAAACAGGCGATCATCGCATCCGGGAACAGGTCGTTGCGCATGATCAGCGCAACGCGGTCCTGCCCGCATTCCCAGCGCTCATGTTCTGACTGCGGAGTATTGACACCGAAACCTTGATCGACCAGGAAGTTGGCCAGCCGGCGCGTCCGCACCGCCGACTCGGCGAATGTGCTTCTCCTGCCACCGCATACCGTCATCTCGCGATCCGGCACCGCCGACGCCACTTCGTCGAGCACATCACCAATCGACCACTCTGTCATCGGCCTGCCTTCGTCTCGGGGCCGGCACCGACCCCAACTGAACGCCCAAGCAGGTCGAGGGCGTTGTCACGCATGATCTTCCGAACATCTGCCTCGTTGAAACCGGTCAGATCGTCGACAAACGACACCGGTGTCTCCAGCCCCTCGCCGTGCGGCCAATCCGAGCCGAACAGGATGCGGTCGGCGCCGATGAGTTCCGCCAGAGCGGACATGTCCTCCTCGTAGTACGGTGCCGCCCACACGTGATTCCGAAGGGTCTCGACCGGGTCGTTGGGGAATGACCGCGGGAACTGGTTGGCGAGCTTGGCCAATCGCTTGGCCAGGCGGTGCATCCAGTCCGTTCCGTTCTCGATGCTCGCCACCCGCAGCGTGGGATGGCGATCGAAGACACCGTGAACGATCAGCGAAGCGATGGTGTCGTGAATCGCCCGGTCGTCGACAACGATCTTGTCGAACGGATCCGTGGTGCCAAAGCCCTCGAAGTTCGACTTTCCGCCCCACATCGCCGCGATGTTGAGGTATCCGCTGTCGCTGAGATGGAAGGCCACCGGTACACCGGCCTCGGCCAGAGCAGCCCAGACCGGGTCGTGCAGCGGATCACCGAGTGATCGCGGCTTCGGGATCCCGGGCACCGGTGCGGGCCGGACGCAGACCAGCCGTGCACCCTTGGCGATGACGGAATCAACTTCTGCGGCAGCGGCTTCCGGATCGGCGAACGAGATGATGGGGGCCGTGATGATCCGGTTGTCCGACCTGGCAAAACCCCAATCCTCGTCCAGCCACAGGTTGAACGCGTGCAGCGACGCCATCGTTGCTCCGATGTCGTGGGTCAGGGCCTCCTCGACACCACACCCGAACGTCGGGAACATCAGGATCGTCTCGATGTCCTGCTCATCCATGATCGCCACGCGGGCATCACGATCGCGATACTCGGGCCGCATCTCGATGCTCTCGACCTGCATCAGCGACGCGGGGTCGACGCCTTCGGGGATCTGACCCCGGAACATCAGATCGAGGCAGCCCGGCACGATGATCGGATCGAACGACGGGTTGGGGATGAACCGATTGACCCGATCGCCGATGATCGCCATTGTGTGCCGGCCGTTGTCGGCGAACTGAACCCCCCGACGACGGAACCGCTTGTCGAGGTGGCGCGTGAACGCATCGAGGGGTTCGTAGTAGTGGTTGTCGGCATCAATCGCCTGGTAGGGAAGTTTCGGCATTGAAGTCCTTTCGATCCTCAGAGCGACGGGAAGTTGGGCTTACGTTTTTCGAAGAAGGCCAAGATGCCTTCCATGAAGTCCGGTCGGGTCAGCGAATCACTCATCAGGGCCTCGGCCCGGGAGCCGGCCTCGTCCACATCGCCGGTCGAATCCCGGTATGCCTGCTGCTTGATCTGCGCCAACGAACTCGGAGCACACTG
Source organism: Williamsia faeni (assembly GCA_003202005.1). Lineage (GTDB taxonomy): Bacteria > Actinomycetota > Actinomycetes > Mycobacteriales > Mycobacteriaceae > Williamsia > Williamsia faeni. Next base: position 159,318 of record QJJF01000003.1, read on the forward strand.
CAGGGCAATGGATTCGGCGTACTCGAGCGCCCGCTTCATCAGTTCTTCCGGCGCCACGACCTCCTTGATCAACCGGAGTTCGTAGGCCTCATCGGCATAGAACGTGCGACCACTGAGTAACAGGTCCATGGCCACGCCCCATCCGACAAGACGGGGAAGGATCCAAGAGATGCCGTTCTCGGCGACCAGGCCCCGCTTTGCGAACGGTGCCGCAAACTTGGTGCCCGTGGAGGCAAAACGAACGTCACACATCAGCGCCAGCACCAGACCGATGCCGACACAGGGTCCGTCGATGGCCGCGACAACGGGTTTGCGCAAGCCGGTCAGAAAAGACACCGGCCGATCTCCGATGATCTTGCTGATGTCGACATCTCCTGAGCGCGACAGCGAGTCGCCGATGGTGTCGGACGAGCCCATGTGTGCGCCGGCGCAGAACGCACCGCCGCCACCGGTGACGACAAGCACCCGGACATGCGGCGCCGCTTCGGCGCGATCGACGCACGCGTAGAAGGCATCTGCCATGTCGATACCCCACGCATTCATCCGTTCCGGACGATTGAGGGTGAGAACAGCAACCCCGGCGTCGGTCTCGGAATACAGAACCGCGTCGGACACATCCGCCTCGGTCACGGCGGCACCTCCTGAATTGGGAAAACAGCCCCGAGGACTCTCTGGCACCATTACTGTATACCTATCGGTAGTGCATTCCACAAGGGGTTTGCACAGGCCACGAGGGCGATCCCGCGTAAGCCGAACCCGCTGCCCGGTGACGAGTATTTACGGAAGTGGTCTGCACATGGCGAAGCAAAACGTTCCATTGAAGCGGCAACGACGAGAGCGTGGATCCATCGACCCCGACGACATCATCAAAGGTGCGTTCGAGCTGGCAGAAGAGGTTTCGGTCGACAACCTCAGCATGCCGCTGCTCGGCAAACATCTCGGCGTCGGAGTCACCAGCATCTATTGGTACTTCCGCAAGAAGGACGACCTGCTCAACGCGATGACCGATCGGGCGCTGAGCCGGTTCACCCGCGACACCCCTTTTCCGAGGAACCGGCCTTGGCGTGAAACGCTCAGCGACCACGCCCATGGGATGCGTGAGACGTTCCTCGAGAACCCGATCCTCTGCGACCTGATCCTGATCAGGGCGTCGATGAGTCCCCGGGCGGGTCAACCGGGCGCACAACTCATCGAGATGGCCGTTGCCAATCTGGTGAAAGCCGGGCTCTCCCTGGACGACGCGTTCGAAACATACTCGGCGGTCCAGCTCCATGTGCGGGGTTCGGTTGTCCTGGCGCGGCTGTATCAAAAGCAGAAGGCGACCGACCCCGACGCCCGCGCCTACTACGAACATCTGGTCATCACGCCCGAAACGACACCACTGCTCTCCGAAGGCGTCGGTCGGGGGCACAGTGTCGGCGCCCCCGACGACAAGAACTTCGCCTTCGGACTCGAATGCATACTCGAACACGCCGAACGACTGATCGACACCAACGCGGCAGCGCCCACCGGTTGAAAGTGCTCGTCGAGCCTTCGAATACTTGTTGCGAAACTCTGTCGCAGGCGTTCCCGTATGCCTTACAGTAGTGGGATCCGGCCGCGTGGCCGAACGTTGCCATCACCGAGGAGGAATCGTGTCCAAAACGGATACCGGGGCCGGGCCGACCACCATCGAGTTCACGGTCGGCGGGGTCGCCGACGTCGTCGCCGCCGCGATCGGCGATCGCGTCTTCATCTCGCAAGGAGACAATCACTACACCCATGCCCAGGTCGCGGATCGCTCCAAACGCCTTGCCTCCTACCTACATTCCCGGGGCCTGGGAGTGCACACCGAACGCGACGCGCTCAGTGGCCACGAGACCGGCCAGGATCTGCTCGGTATCTACGCGTACAACGGAAACGAATACGTCGAGGCGCTGCTGGGTGCCTTCCGGTCCCGGGTCGCACCGTTCAACGTGAACTACCGGTATGTCAGCGACGAGCTCCGCTACCTGCTCACCGACTCCGGTGCGAGCGCCCTGATCTACCACGCCGTATTCGCACCGCAGCTCGCAGAGGTGCTGCCCGACCTCCCCCACCTGAAGGTGCTCATCCAGATTGCCGACAACTCCGGCAACGCCCTGCTGCCCGGCGCGGTGGACTACGAAACCGTCATCGCCGAGAGCTCCCCCGAATCGCCACCCGTCGAACCGTCACCGGACGATCTGTATGTGCTCTACACCGGTGGCACCACCGGTATGCCCAAAGGCGTTCTGTGGCGCCAGCACGACATCTTTGTCGCCGCCTTCGGTGGACGCAATCTCAGCACCGGTGAGCTCGCTCAGTCGTACGACGACATCGCCACCCGAGTGGTCGACAACCCCGGGATCAAGATCGTGGTACTGCCGCCGTTGATGCACGGCGCCGCCCAGTGGGCCGCCATGCAAGCGCTGAGTACCGGCCAATCCCTGGTGTTCCCCACCGTGGTCGACCATCTCGATCCGCGCGACATCGTCGCCACCATCGAACGGGAGAAGGCCGGGGTGGTGATGCTCGTCGGCGATGCCGTCGCGCGCCCACTGCTCACCGCGCTGGAAGACACGTCCGCAGACCTCACCTCGCTGTTCGCCGTGGCCAACGGCGGTGCGATCCTGACGCCGACCATCAAGCAGCGACTGATCGACGCCCTGCCCAACGCCATCGTCATCGACGGCGTCGGGTCATCTGAGACGGGTGCACAGATGACCCACTTGTCCACTGCCGAAGCGGTTTCCACCGGAACGTTCAGTCCCGGACCGGATACCTTCGTCCTCTCCGAGGATCTCGAGAAGATCCTCGAGGCCGGACACGATGGTATCGGATGGCTGGCTCAGCGCGGGCACGTACCGCTCGGCTACAAAGGCGATGAGGCAAAAACCGCGAAGTCGTTTCCCACCGTTGCCGGCGTCCGCTATTCACTGCCCGGCGACCGGGCGCGACTGCTTTCCGGCGGCAACGTCGAACTCCTCGGCCGCGACTCGGTGACCATCAACTCCGGTGGCGAGAAGATTTTTGTCGAAGAGGTCGAGATGGCCATCGCCTCCCACCCCGCCGTGAGCGATGTCGTGGTCGCGGGACGTCCCAGTGATCGCTGGGGCGAGGAGGTGGTTGCCCTGGTGTCGCTGATCGACGGCGCCACCGCCGATTCCGACACCCTCATCGACCACGCGGGGCAGTCCATTGCCCGGTACAAGCTTCCCAAGGCCGTTCTGTTCCGTTCGGAAATCCAGCGAAGTCCGGTGGGCAAAGCCGACTACCGGTGGGCCCGCCAGCAGGCTGCCACCGGCGAATGATCACTTCCCATCACATGCAGACCCAAGAATGGAGTGCTTGATGCAGAAAGCCCTGGCGCCGGAGATCTCGAACTGGCCGAACGAGGATCCACAACTGATCGGGAGCAATTGCAGCGACTGCGATGCCACAGTGTTTCCCGAACACCAACTCTGCCCGCGATGCAGCAGCGACCAGGTGTCGGCAGCTCTGCTGCCCCGCCGCGGAACCCTGGTCGCATGGACCACCCAGGGGTTTCTCCCGGGCGCTCCCTACGCCGGACGCGAGACCACGAAGACCTTCACACCGTTTGCGGTGGGTCTGGTCCAGCTCGGTGATGTGGTCCGGGTCGAGGGCCGGCTGACCGAAAGCGATCCGGACAAACTGCAATTCGGGATGGACGTCGAGCTGACGATGATTCCGTTCACCTCAGATGACGACGGCAACGAGATCGTGACGTTCGCCTTCCAGGCGATCTGATGCCGTACTCACCGACCACAGAAGGGTTTTGAAGATGACAGAGGTCGCCATCATCGGAGTGGGCCTGCACCCGTTCGGGCGGTTCGAAGGCAAATCCGCCATGGAGATGGGCGTTGATGCCGTCCGGTATGCGCTCAAGGACGCCGGCCTGGAATGGAAAGACATCCAGTTCGGTGTCGGCGGTAGCTGGACGGTCGCCAATCCGGACAACATCGTCGGAATGTTGGGGCTCACCGGAATACCGTTCACCAACGTGTTCAACGCCTGCGCCACCGGTGCGAGCGCAACACAGGTCTGTGCCGACACGATCCGCGTCGGACGCTACGACATCGGTATCGCCATCGGCCTGGACAAACACCCGAGGGGCGCGTTCACGGAGGATCCGACGCTGGTGGGCATGCCAAAGTGGTACGCCGAAAACGGCCAGTACCTCACCACTCAGTTCTTCGGCATGAAGGCCAACCGATACCTCCACGACCACAACATCTCCCAGCAGACCCTGGCGAAGGTGGCTGCCAAGAATTACCGCAACGGAGCGCTCAATCCGAATGCGTTCCGGCGCAAGCCGATCTCCGAGGAAGACATCCTGGGCGCACCGATGCTCAACTACCCATTGACGCACTACATGTTCTGCGCCCCCGACGAGGGTGCCGCCGCCGTGATCATGTGCAACGCCGACATCGCTCATCGGTTCAAGACGAAGCCGGTGTTCGTGAAGGCAGTGGAGCTACGGACACGCAGCTATGGTGCCTACGAGGTCAACACCACCTATGGGCCCGTCGACGAAGACGTGGCCCCCACCGTGTACGCGTCGCGAGCCGCATTCGAGGCCGCCGGGGTGTCCCCGGAAGATGTTGACGTGATCCAACTCCAGGACACCGATGCCGGCGCCGAGGTCATCCACATGGCCGAGGCGGGCTTCTGTGCCCACGGTGATCAGGAGAAGTTGCTCGCCGAAGGGCATACGGAGATCGGCGGTTCGATGCCGGTCAACACCGACGGCGGCCTGATCGCCAACGGTGAGCCGATCGGGGCCTCGGGAATCCGCCAGATCCATGAACTGGTTCGCCAGCTGCGCGGCGAGGCCGGTGACCGGCAGGTCGGTGGCACGCCCCGGGTGGGCTTCGCGCAGCTCTACGGTGCACCGGGAACCGCTGCCGCCACGGTTCTGACGACCTGACCCCTGAAAACTGACAAATATGAGGGCGGCGAGGGAAGATTTCCCTCGCCGCCCTCGTATTCAACAGTTTTCAGGGGTGGAGCTCAATGTCGGCCGACTCAGGTGAAGTCTGTGCCCCCGTCGACATTGACGTTGGCGCCGGTCATGTAGGAGTTGGCGCGCGACGCCAGAAATGTTGCCACACGCGCTATTTCGTCGGGCAACCCGGCCCGGGGAAGGTGAGCAGGATGCCCGAAGTGCTTGTCGATGGCGGCCATCAGCTGGTAGGGATCGTCGCTGTCTACGCCCACCGACTTGGCCCATTTGATCAGTGAATCCGAGGCGACACTGCCCGGAGAGATCACGTTGACCATGATCTCGTCCGGTGCCAGGTACAACGACAGGTTCTTCGAAATGCTGGTGACCATCGCCTTTGCCGCTGTGTAGGCCGGCAACCGAACACTCTGCCGCTGCGTCGAACCCGCCGAAAAGTTCACCACCCGAGCCCATTCGGCGTTTCGGAGCAACGGCAGCGCCGACCGCACGGTGTGCACCATACCCATCACGCCATCGTCGAATCCGGCCTGCCAGTCGTCGTCGGTGAGCGCCCCGAAGTCGCCCTGCACATTGGGGCCGGTCGCATTGATCAGCACATTGAGCCGGCCATCCCAGCGCTCCCCCAGTTCCGCAAACACCTCGGTGACCCGGTCTTGATCGCCGACATCCGCGACCAGCCCCACGGCATCCGGGCTGCCCGCGACGGTGAGGTCGGCAACCGCACTCTCGAGATCAACAGGTGTGCGGGCCAGGACGGCAACGCGGGCACCTTCTTCGGCAAGGCAGCGGGCGACGGCCAGGCCCATACCCCGGCCGCCGCCCGCCACCACTGCACTGGCACCGGTGAATCCAAGATCCATGATTCTCGATCCCTGTGTTTTACTCGCCGACTACTTCGGCTGGAACCGCTGACCGCCGTCGATGCGGACTACCTCACCGTTGATGTAGGTGTTCTCCAGCAGGTAGTGCGCGAGGCCGGCAAACTCTTCTGGCTGGCCCAGTCGCTTCGGGAAGGGCACTGCGGACGCGAACTTGGCCAGCCCTTCTTCCCCGATCAATTCCATGATCGGTGTGCGCATGGTGCCGGGAGCGATACTGTTCACCCGGATTCCGACGGCGCTGAGGTCGCGCGCGGCGGTCAGTGTGAGCGAGATGACGCCGCCTTTGGCTGCCGCATAAGCGGATTGACCGATCTGTCCCTCGTATCCGGCGATCGAACTGGTCATCACGATTGCGCCGCGCGCACCATCTGCCAACGGCTCACGGGTGGCGATGTTGGCAGCTGCCAGCCGCAGCACGTTGTACGTTCCGGTGAGGTAGAGCGCAATCGTGTCGGTGAAGCCCTTTTTCGTGTGCGGGGTACCGTCACGGTTGACGACCTTCTCCAGCACACCGAAACCGCCGTGCGCAATCACGACGGACCGAAAATCGCCCAGCTCTTCGGCTTTGGCGATGGCGGCCAGAACCGCGTCGTCGTCGAGGACATCGGTGCGGACGTAGGCAACCTTGTTGCCCAGTTCCTCGGCCAGTGCCGAAGCCTTGTCATCGGCCAGATCGGCGATGACCACAGCGGCACCTTCGGCATGAAGTTTCCGGACGGTCGCGGCGCCGAGGCCTCCCGCACCTCCGGTGACCAGAACAGACTGACCTTCAAATGACACAGAGCTCTCCTAACGTGAAGTGATACAACATGTTTTGTTCAGTAGAGGGGTCGACTACTTGCCGGTCCAGTTCGGCTTGCGCTTCTCCGCGAAGGCGATGGCGCCTTCCTGGGCATCCTTCGATCCGAAGACCGGAATGATCAGCTGCATTTGCTTTTCCCACATTTCCTGCTCGCTCCAGCCGCGCGACTTCACGATCACCTCTTTGGTGGTCGCCACCGCGAGTGGACCGTTTGCGGTGATCCTCTCGGCGAGTTCCAGCGCCTTGTTCAGCGCCTCACCCGGTTCGGCCACGATGTTCACGAAGCCGTAGCCGGCCGCTTCTTCTGCGGTGAAGCTGTCGCCGGTGAGCGCCAGCTCGAGTGCCTTCTGATACGGGATGCGATCGGGCAGCCGCAGCAGACCACCGCCGGCGGCGACCAGGCCCCGCTTGACCTCGGGGATACCGAATTTCGCGGTCTTTGACGCCACCACCAGGTCAGTGGCGAGCACGAGTTCCGTGCCACCGGCGAGCGCGTACCCCTCCACCGCGGCGATGATCGGTTTGACCGGGGGCTTCTCGGTGAATCCCATACCCCGACCCGGTATCGACGGCACTTCACCGGCGGCGAATGCTTTCAGATCCATACCCGCACAGAAGTTGCCGCCGGCACCGGTCAGCACCGCAACCGACAGTTCCGGACTGCTGTCGAGTTCGTCGACCGCATCGGCCAAACCCTGACTGACCGCCAGGTTCACCGCATTTCGTGCGTCCGGACGGTTGATGGTGATGACCAGCGTGCGCCCGCGGCGCTCGACAATGACCTCGTCTGACATGCCTACCCCTCGTTGGATGTGATTGTTTGTTTCAGACTTCGATGACCACGGCGCCACCCTGGCCGCCGCCGGCGCACATCGCTGCGACGCCGATGCCGCCGCCGCGGCGCTTGAGCTCGTACAGAAGGGTGGTGACCATACGTGCACCCGATGCGGCGATCGGATGACCGAGGCTCGCGCCACTTCCGGAGAAGTTGACCCGCTCTTCGTCGAGCCCGTATTCCCGCACGGCCGCGATCGGCACCGAGCAGAACGCCTCGTTGATCTCCCACAGGTCGACGTCCTCGGCCCGCAGACCCGCCCGATCGAGCACCTTGCCGATCACCGCGACCGCACCGAGTCCGGTATCTCGCGGCGCGACTGCCGCGGCAGCCCAGGCTTTTACGGTTCCGAGCACTTCCAGGCGTTCAGCGAGCGCGTATTCCTCGTCCACCACAACCACTGCGGCGGCGGCATCGTTGACGCCGCTGCTGTTGCCCGCGGTGATGGAGAAGCCCTCGATCTCCGGATGCAGCACCGGGAGTGCAGCCAGCCGTTCGAGGCTGCTGTTGCGGCGCGGGTGCTCATCGACGCTGAAGTCGACAACTGTTCCGTCGGGAAGTTCGATCTTGAGCGGGAGGATCTCGTCGCCGAACTTGCCTCCGTCGATCGCGGCGATCGCACGCTGGTGCGACCGCAGCGCCCAGGCATCCATCTCCTCGCGGCTGATGCCGATCGCCTTCGCGGTGTTCCAGCCGACGGTGATGGACATGTCGAGTGTGGGCGCATCGGGCGTCTCGGGGTGGCTCGGCGGCATCCAGCCCTCTTTGAACTCCAGCTCCGGACCCGGTATCCGCCACTTCATCGCCGGGCCGGTCGACAACGACTGCACACCCCCGGCGACAACAACGCGTTCCATGCCGTAGCCGACCTGGGCCGACGCATTGCCGATGGCGGTGAGGCTACCGGCGCAATGCCGGTTGACCGCCTGTCCGGGGACGGACTCCATCCCGGCGGCCACCGCGGCGTATCGCGCCAGGTCACCGCCGCCGTAGTGCGACTCGGCTAAGATCACGTCGTCAACCGCAGTGGGGTCGATACCCGCACGCCGGACGACCTCCGGAAGTATCGCGGTCGCCAGTGTTTCGGCGGGAGTGTTGACCAGTGCGCCTTTGAACGATCGTCCGATCGCTGTCCTGGCTGCACCGACGATGACGGGTGTGGACATTTTCCAACCTCGGGGCTCTTGGGCTGCAGCCACATATGTGGCTGCAGCGTGGTGATCACAAGCTGCGAATCAAAATCGTAGCATCTACCGTAGGTCTAACAGTATGCTTATTCAGAACCCCGGCGACAGCGCCGATTTCGTGACACCCGGCAGAGAGGTGCGAACCAGATATGGGCGACTCCGACCCGTCAGATTCCGGCAAGGGAACGCTGACGGCCTCCATCGACAGTGGAGTTCTGCGCATCGTGATCGACCGGCCGTCGCGGCGAAATGCCATGACCCACGCGATGATCGACACCTTCGTCCAGACGCTGACCGACGCCGCGACAGATGACTCCCTGCGCGTCGTACACATCCGGGGCGCCGGCGGCGACTTCTGCACGGGAGCGGACTGGGTGGCGACGAACAAGACCGATCAGCGACCCCGCGCAGGCAACCTGATCCGCCGGATCCCCCATACGGCACACCGGGTGATCGAGTTGGTCACCACCATTCACCTCCCCGTGGTCTGCACCGTGCAGGGATGGGCAACAGGCCTCGGGTGCAGCCTGGCGCTGGCCGCCGACTTCACGGTCGCCGATGACAGCGCCGTCTTCTGGGAACCGTTCATGGCACGCGGCTTCACACCCGATTCCGGTTCCACCTGGCTGCTTCCGCGACTGATGGGTATCGCCAGAGCCAAAGAGATGCTCCTGCTCGGCGAGAAGGTCTCGGCAACCCAGGCTGCAGACTGGGGCATGATCCACCGGTCCGTCGACAGTTCAGAGATCGACACCGTCTCCGCCGCTTTGGTCGACCGTCTCGCGGGCGGACCCACCGTCGCCATCGGTCTGGCGAAGGCCGCGATCAATTTCGGACAGGGTGCGTCCCTCACCGAGTCGATGAACCACGAACTCTCAGATCTTGAACTGGCGTGCCGAACAAGCGATTTCAAAGAAGGCCTATCCGCATTCAAAGAGCGGCGGACACCGGATTTCGATGGTCGATAGCCGGTGCCCGCCGTCCCCCGTTTTCCGAACCAACGATCAACCCGGCGCCACGCGCCGGCCGAAGGGAGCACCATGTCGTTCGACTGCATCAAGTATGAGGTCGACGGCCACACGGCCACCGTCACGCTGAACCGCCCGGAAGCACTCAATGCGCTCAGCCCCCACATGATCACCGAACTGCGCGCGGCCTACGACGACGCGGAGAACGACGACAACGTCTGGGTGATCATCGTGACGGCCACCGGGCGGGCTTTTTGCACCGGAGCCGACGTGAAGGAGATCCCCGGCGACGGCAAGGTCGTCAACGAGCGCCCCTATCTGTCGACGTACGAACAGTGGGAAGCGCCGCAAGAGGGCACCCCACCGTTTCGCACGATGGCCAAACCGATCATTGTCGCGGTCAACGGATTGTGCTGCGGCGCCGGACTCGACTGGGTCACCACCGGCGACATCGTCATCGCCTCCGACCAGGCCACGTTCTTCGATCCCCACGTCAGTATCGGCCTGGTGGCCGGCCGCGAGACGGTGCGTCTGGCCCGGGTCCTGCCCAGGTCTGTTGCCCTTCGGATGGCGTTGATGGGCAAACACGAGCGGATGAGTGCCGATCGCGCCTACCAACTCGGGATGGTCAGCGAGGTGGTCGACCACGACAATCTCCTCGAGCGGGCACACGAGATCGCCGCGATCGTGAATTCGAATGCGCCACTGGCGGTTCGGGGAACCCGGCTTGCCATCATCAAGGGCCTGGACCTCCCCCTTCACGAAGCCGAGATGCTGGCCGAATCGTTCCGCGAACGTGTCACCCGCACCGAAGACGCGCTCGAAGGACCACGGGCATTCACCGAAAAGCGGGCTCCGAACTGGCAGTGCCGATGACTCCGTCGTTCGACACCGTCCTGCTGGAGGTCGACTCAACCGATCGCGTCGCCACCATCACCCTGAACCGGCCCGACCAACTCAACACATTCAATCGCGCGATGTGTCACGAGATGGCCGAGATCTGGCAGATCGTCAAGAACGACGATCGAGTCAATGCAGTGGTCTTGCGGGCGGCCGGAACCCGGGCGTTCAGCGCCGGACTCGACATGAAAGCCGCCTACGGTCAGCCGGACATCGTCTGGAACCACGAGGATCCCGGCGAATTGCTCAGCCCGAAATGGCAAAAGGTGTGGAAGCCGGTCGTGTGCGCGGTGCAGGGTATGTGCACCGCCGGCGCGTTCTACTTCGTCAACGAGGCGGACGTGGTGATCTGTTCGTCGGACGCGACCTTCTTCGACTCGCATGTCACGGCCGGGTTGGTCTCGGCCCTCGAACCCATCGGGTTGATGCGCCGGGTGGGCCTGGGTGACACCCTGCGAATGGCCCTGATGGGCAACGACGAGAGGGTCAGCGCCCAGACTGCACTGGAGATCAGATTGGTCACCGAAGTGGTTCCGGCGGAAGAACTCTGGGAGCGCGCCCACGCCATCGCCCGGACCATCGCGGCCAAACCACCGACCGCCACCCAGGGCACGGTCAAGGCCATCTGGGAATCGCTCGACAAGCCCTACCGGGCAGCCATGGATCAGGGCCTGATCTACACCCGGCTGGGCAATCCGATCGGCAAGAACGAACTCGCCGCCAACCCGGTTACCAAACAGACACCGAGGATCCGCTGATGACCGACCCGACCGACGTCTCGACCCGGCACCCACTGGGCCGGCGCATCACCGATGTCCTGACCCTGCAACCGGATACGCGAGCGATCGAACACGACGGTGTGTGGTCGACCTGGGGCGAACTGGCCGTCCTGTCCGGCCGGATCAGCGAACTGGTCGACACTTACAGCGGCGGCGAGCAGCGCCGGGTCGGGGTGTTGCTCCGGAATACGCCCGCGCATGTGGCGACGATGCTGGGCATCTTGATGGCGGGCGGCAGTGTGGCGGTGATCAACCCGTCACGCGGCGACGATCGCACCCGGGCCGACATCGCCGGACTGAAGCTGCGATTGATCATCGGAACCGATGACGACGTCACAAAATTGGTCGCACCGGCGCCTGAGTCAACAGTTCTCGCCATCTCGGACCTGACGACTCATCCGGTGGTGCGCGAGGCCGGCCAGATCGGCTCGAGCCACAACCAGACGGCGTCCGATGTTGCCGTGCACATGTTGACGAGCGGCACCACCGGCCCGCCCAAACGCGTGGACATCACCTACAACATGTTGGCCCGCAGCGTCATGGGGCCGGACCGGACCTGGGCGTCGTCGCCCAACGAGCTACGCAACGGCGTCGCGATCGTCAACGCTCCGCTGGTGCACATCGGCGGCATCTTTCGGGTTCTCCAATGCGTCAGCGAGGGCCGATCGTTTGTCCTGCTGCCGCGTTTCGATCTCGACCGGTGGGCCGATGCCGTGCGCGCCTATCGGCCGCGGGCCGTATCGCTCGTCCCCACGGCATTGCGAATGGTCCTGCATTCGGACCTGACCGGTGACGACCTGCAGAGCATTCGTGCCGTGACCTCGGGAACCGCACCGTTGTCCGTCGAGGACGCCGAAGCGTTCACCGCCAAGTTCGGTATCCCGGTCCTGACCTCTTATGCCGCAACCGAATTCGGAGGTGGGGTGGCCGGTTGGTCATTGGCCGATCACCAGCAGTTCTGGGCGAGCAAACGAGGCAGTGTGGGCCGGGCCACCGGCGGCGCGCAGCTCCGGGTCGTCGATGCCCACGGAAACCCGCTGGGCCCCGATGAATCCGGCGTCCTGGAGGTCAAACCCGGACAGATGGGCACGTCGGCACCATGGCTTCGCACCACCGACATCGGCCGGATCGACCCCGACGGCTTCGTGTGGATCCTGGGCCGTGCCGATCAGGCGATCATCCGCGGCGGATTCAAGGTGATGCCCGACGATGTACGACTGGCACTCGAACGCCATCCGGCCATCGCCGGTGCGGCCGTCGTGGGCAAGGCCGATCAACGACTGGGACAAACACCCGTGGCCATGGTCGAGCTGCGCCCGGACGGATCCACCGACCCCGACGAACTGACCACCTATCTACAAAAAATCCTGGCCCGCTACGAGATCCCGACGGAGATAGCCGTCGTCGGTGAGATACCCCGGACTCCATCCGGCAAGGCCGATCTCGGAGCCGTCCGCCGCCACTTCGACACCGGCGGTGCACGTGTCTGAGTCGGTAGCCACAGCACAGACCATCGAGCAGATGGTGAAATCCGGTGCCGCCCAATACCCGGACAAGCCGGCGATCGTCGATCCCGACAGCCGGATCACCTACCGCGAACTCGACGTTTCCACCCGTGAGCTGGCCGCGGGATTCATCGAGGCCGGCGTCGGCAAAGGCTCCCGTGTCGGGGTGATCATGCCCAACAGCGCCCGATGGGTGCAGGTTGCGGTCTCACTCACCCGCGTCGGCGCCGTCCTGGTTCCGCTGAGCACCCTGTTGTCACCACGGGAACTGTTGGCACAGTGCGATGTTGCCTCGATCGAGTTCCTGGTGAGTGTGCGCGAGTTCCGCGGACACCGGTATCTCGACGATCTGCAGGCCTCATTGCAAGTCGACGCCCTGACCGATCAGGTCATCTACCATCCGGTTCTCCCCTCCTTGCGCCGCATCTGGACCGATGACGGTCTGCCTCGGAGTGCGGACAACGCATCGATGGGTGAGATCGTGGACGCACTCGCGGCCACCGTGCATCCCGACGACCCGCTGATCATCACCTTCACCTCGGGCAGCAGCGGAATACCCAAGGGCGTGATGCACTCTCATGCCAGCGCGCTCGGTGCCGTCGCGTCCGGCCTCGCTGATCGCTGCATCACCGCCGACACCCGCCTCTACGTTCCGATGCCGTTCTTCTGGGTGGGTGGTTTCGGAAGCGGCATCCTCTCGACGTTGGTGGCCGGCGCAACGCTGGTGACCGAACAGATCCCCCGGCCAGAGACCACCCTGCGTCTCATCGAACGTGAACGGGTGACGCTGTTTCGGGGCTGGCCCGATCAAGCCGAGGCGCTTGCTCGGCACCAGCACAGTGTCGGGGCCGACCTGTCCTCCCTGGTTGTCGGCAGTCTTGATGCCCTGCTACCCACCGACCAACGCGCAACACCCGGTGCTCGCGCCCGACTGTTCGGGATGACGGAGACCTTCGGGCCATACTGCGGATACCCCGCGGACACCGACATGCCCCGATCTGCCTGGGGTAGCTGTGGAAAACCGTTCTCCGGCATGGAGGTCCGGATCGTTTCCGGCGATGGTGTGGCGCCCACCGGATCCACCGGGGAGATCCAGGTCCGCGGGCCACACGTCCTGCAAGGGATCTGCCGGCGCAGCCGTGGCGACATCTTCACCGCCGACGGCTTCTATCCCACCGGCGACCTCGGACATCTGGACGAGGACGGATTCCTGTTCTACCACGGCCGATCCGACGACATGTTCAAGGTCAGCGGCGCGTCCGTGTATCCCAGCGAGGTGGAGAAGGCGCTGCGCGGCATCGCCGGCATCCAGGCCGCGTACGTCACCGACGTGCCGGTCGGGGGCGCGCAGCAAGTCGGCGTAGCGGTCGTCTGCGACACCGCCACCGTCACCGTCGAAACGCTGCGAGGCGCCGCATCAGCAATGCTGAGTTCGTTCAAGGTGCCCACCGTCTGGCTGCTGGTCGATTCGGACGACGACATCCCCCGCGGAGGCACCGGTAAGGTTCCGGCCCCACAACTACGTCAACTGCTGTCAGCCAGTACTGATCTGACGTTCTGAATCTCTGAAAGGCTTCACTATGACCTTCACGAAATCCATTGGTGAGCTGTTCGACGAGATCGGGTTTCGGCGGACCGCCGTCGACGGCGCCGCGATGGCGTGGGAGCTGCCCGTCGCCCCCCATGTGATCAACACCGCCGGAGGCCTCCAGGGCGGCTTGCTGGCCACGTTGGTCGACATCGTCGCCGGGCGCCTTGCCCTCGATGTCTGCGAGGACGGCAGTGTGGTGACCTCCGACATGCACCTGCGGTATCTGCGACCGGTGACCGCCGGAGCCGCCCAGGCGACGGCCCGCATTGTGCACGCCGGCAAACGCTCAGTGATCATCGACGTCGAGATCACGTCCCAGCCGGCAGGTGAACTCGCCGCCATCGCGACCATCAACTTTGTCAGGGTCCGGGGCACATCGCCCTCGGCGGCACTCGACGCTGCGGCATCGCGGCAGCCTCAGTTCGGGTGAACACGATGACTGGTACCGAAACAGATCCCGGTGCGCGGTTCGCCGCCGAGCTCGACGATCGACTGGCCGGATACGGTGATGCGCCGTTCATCGAGTTCGACGGGCAGTGGTACTCCGGCAACAGCATTGGCCACTACCGGGAGCTGATCGACAACGCACTCGCCGAGGCGGGCGTCCGGGCAGACGAGTCCGTCGGCATTGTCGTCCGCAACCGGGTACCCCACGCCGCCGCGATCTTCCAGTTCATCACCGCCCGCCGTCCGATGGCGATGATCTACTCCTACCAGTCCGAGAACTCCATCGCCCGCGACATCGAAACCCTGCGCCCCGCTGCGGTCGTTGTCGATCGCGAGGACTGGACCGACGCTGTTTCTGCCGCGTGCGGGCGAATCGGTGCCGCGACGGTTGTCCTGTCGCTGACCGAGCCCATCGTCGAACTCGCAGGGTCGCGCGATCGTAAGACCCACGATCACGACGGGACGTTCGATCTACCGGGACTCCACATCCTGACCAGCGGGACCACCGGTCCACCCAAGCGCCTGCCCTTGCCGACCAAAGCACTCCAGCACACCGTGCTGAGCATGACCATCGGCCAGACGGCAACCCCCGACGATCCACCGGAACTCGTGTATTGGCCCTTCGGGAGCATCGGAATCTGCCAGTTGCTGGCGGCTCCGTTTCTCCAGAAACGCATGGTGCTGCTCGAGAAGTTCAACGTCGAGGGGTGGGTGCGGGCGATTCGCACGCACCGCATCACCCGGACCGGTGTGCAGCCGGCGATCCTGCGCATGGTCCTCGATGCCGGTGTCCCGCCCGAAGACCTCTCAACGTTGCAGTACCTGCCGGGTGGGTCCGGACCACTCGACCCCGAACTACGCGAGAGATTCGAAAAGACCTACGACGTCATTCTGCTATGGGGTTACGGGGCAACCGAATTCGCCGGCTCGGTCTGCACATGGACGCCGGATCTGTATCGGGAGTTCGGGGAGTCCAAACCCGGCAGTGTGGGTCGGCCGTTGCCCGGTGTCGAGGTGCGGATCATCGATCCCGACACCGGAGTCGAAGCGCCCGTCGACGCGCAGGGTCGCCTCGAAGCCAGGTCAGAGGTTCTCGACAACCGTTGGGTGGCAACCACCGACATCGCATCGGTCGATGCCGACGGATTCGTGACCATCCACGGTCGGGGTGACGGTGCCATCAACCGGGGTGGATTCAAGATCCTGCCCGAAACAGTGCGGGGCGTCCTCCTCGGACATCCGTCGGTGCTCGACGCCGCGGTGGTGGGCGTCGAAGACCGATTGCTGGGCCACGTGCCGTTTGCCGCGGTCGAAGTCCGGGCCGGACAGCCGGCGCCCACCGAGGATTCATTGAAAGACCTTGTGCGCGAGACACTACCGAGCCATCACGTTCCGGTCGCCATCACGGTTGTCGACGAGCTACCCCGCAATGCCGCCCTCAAGGTGAAAGTGAACGAGGTCGCCGCGCTCTACCCGTGAATCAGGGGCTGTTAGATTTCTTTCATGTTCTCCAAGCGCCTTGCCATGTCCATCGCGACGTTGTCCTCACTGCTGATGCTCGCCGCCTGCGGTTCCGAGGACGACTCGTCCGACTCCACCGCTACCGCGGACGCTGTCGCGTCCTGCCCCACCGCGGAGCCGGCAGACGATGTGGCACCGGAATGGAGTGTGGACGGCATCACCGGTTCAGTGGAGGTCACCGGCTCGACCGACACAGCTGCACCTAAGGTGACTGTGACAACACCATTTTCGGTGGACACGACCGAGGTTTCGACACTGACCGAAGGCCGAGGTGAAGTAGTGTCCGAAACCGCCGAGGTGTCGGTCTGCTACATGGGCGTGAACGGCCGTGACGGCACCGTATTCGACAGCAGCTACGAACGCGGCGCTCCTGTGGAGTTCCCACTCACGGGTGTCGTCACGGGCTTCCAGAAGGCCATCGCCGGACAGAAGGTCGGTTCCACCGTCGCCGTGGCGATGACCCCCGACGACGGATACGGCGCGAGCGGGAACCCGGCAGCCGACATCGAGGGAACCGACACCCTCATCTTTGCCATCAAGATCCTCGAAGTCGTCTGATCCCCGCTGCACCACAACAGCGGTAAACCGCCGAGCGTGCCGTCGTTACCGTTGAGCGTGCCGAAAGTGATTGGCGCACCAGCATTTTCGGCACACTCAACGGTGATTTCGGCACGGTCGGCGGTTGTATCGGCACGCTCGGCGGTTGCTCAGGTCGTTCCACTGCCGGCACCGTTCTGACGGGCTATACGATCGCGGTCTTCAGTGAACGACGTCGAAAACCTGCTTGGTGATGCCGTTGCCGTATGCCTCGTGTTCGACCAGCTTCAGCTTGGTGGTGTCTTTGTCGGCGTCGCTGAACAACCGCTTGCCCGCACCGAGCAGCAACGGGAACACCAGCAGGTGATAGCGGTCGACGAGTCCGGCGTCGGCCAGGCTCCGGCCGAGGGTCGCGCTGCCGTGCACGGCGATCGGTCCACCCTCGGTGTCCTTCAGCGCTGCCACATCATCCACCGACCGCAGGATTGTCGCGGGCCAGCGCGCGTCGTCCGATTCCAGAGTCGTCGACACCACATACCGGGGCATCGCGTTGTACTCGGCGAATTCGTTCATCGTGGGCCACACCGGGGCAAACGCCTCGTAGGAGGTCCGGCCGAGTAGCAGTGCCGCTGTCTCTTGCTGTTCCCGGCCCTTGATCTCGTACGCGGCCGGATCGAACTCGACATCCTTGAATGTCCATCCGGAATTGCGGTAACCGGCCTCCCCGCCCGGAGCCTCCATGACTCCATCCAGCGAGACAAAAGCCGTGACGATCAGAGTGCGCATAACGAATCTCCTTGAAGGGTCGCCGCCTCGGCCCGCTGCCGAAGTGGTCTCATACTCACGTCGAATAGACCTCGCCGATATCGACAATTACAAACCATCAAAATCATCGGGCGCCAGCCGGTGTACGCTCCCAGTTCGGCGACAGCGCCTCGTTGAAACCGAAGGCCCGCATCGCTTCATCGAGCGCCCGCAGTAGCTGCGCGCAGCCTGTCCATCGTCGTGCCCGTGGCGACAGGTGTTTCCGTCATCGCGTCGTCTCCCTCAGTTGGGTACCAGTGATACCACCAGGCCGCGATGGTCGGCGCCGGCGATCCCAAAAGTGCCCAGTTCCACTGCGGTGAACCCACGAGAAACCACGTGATCGATTCCGATCACCGGCGGATAGCTGCGCCCGGCCGGATATGTCAACTTCCATCCCGCCCCCGACTGTTCGGTGGCGTCGGCGTAACCGTTCTCCAGCAGATCGCGGAACTGCTTGTGATCCCAGGTCGAATTGAAATCGCCGCTGACGATCGCCCGATCGGTCGCGGTGGAATGGATGATCACACCCAAACGCTCCATCTCCTGGACCCAGCGCCACGGTTCTCCCGGATAGGGCGGAATCGGGTGCACGGCAAACACCGTCGTGGTCGCAGCACCGGGCAGGTCGACCTCGGCACGGAGATTGTTGAGCCCGAAGTCGTTCAGCTCGGCGGTGTTCCGCAGCGGATAGCGACTGAAGATCCCGGTACCCCCACCGCCGTCGTGGGGCACGACGAACTCGTACGGCAACAAACTCCGCAGATCTGTCCGCTCGATCCGATCGAGCGCTTCCGGAGTCAGTTCCTCGACCGTGAGCAGGTGCGCCTTATCGGCCCGCACCTGCGCCACGAGCTCATCGACGTCGGCCTCACCGAGCGCGATGTTGGACTGGACAACCACGATGCGTTCGCCTGACGGTGCATCCGCGGCGACGAACAACGGTGCCTGCGTCCAGATTCCGACCCCCACCAGGACCACGGTCAATGCAGCGGTGAGCCAGCGCCGGGTCACGGCGAGGATGATGATCGCCGGAATCCCCGCCAGCAGAAGCCACGGCACGGCACTGGCGACCGCCGTGGAAACGCGGCCCTTACCGGGATAGAAGTGCAGCCAGATCGCCGCGATGACGACGCCGAGCAGCGCCCAACCCAGAAGCACGGCGACCAGGTACAGAATCTTGAAGGCAGGACCACGTCCGGCGAGACGTTCCGAAGTCCGTATCACCCGCCGAAGACCTTCAGCACGACAGCCTTTGCCCGGCGCGTGACCCGCAAATAGTGGTCCAGGAACACCCCGGAGTCGACATCGTGCCAACCGGCGGCAAAAGCGACCGCGCGCAATGCCTTTCCCGGTCCGGGAAGTTGATCCACAGCTTTTCCGCGGACCAGTACCAGCGCGTTGCGCGCCTTGGTGGCGGTCAGCCAGGCATCTTTGAGGAGCCGGACATCGTCTTCGGCCAGCAGTTCGGCCGACCCGATCGCCTCAAGACATTGCAGGGTGGACGTGTTGTGCAGCGCCGGGATCCGGTGCGCGTGCCGCAACTGCAGCAGCTGCACAGTCCACTCGACGTCCGCGAGTCCGCCGCGGCCCAACTTGGTGTGGGTCGCCGGATCGGCACCTCGCGGCAGACGCTCTGCGTCGACGCGTGCCTTGATCCGGCGGATCTCCCGCACCGCGTCCGACGAGACGCCACCGGCCGGGTAACGGATTTTGTCGGCCATGTGCAGAAAGTCCATACCGAGTTCTTCATCGCCGGCCGCCGGGTGTGCGCGCAACAGGGCCTGAACCTCCCATGGCTGCGCCCACTGCTCGTAATACGCCGCGTAGGCGGCGAGCGTGCGGACGACCGGTCCGTTGCGTCCCTCCGGACGCAAACCGGTGTCGACCTCGAGCGGTGGATCGGCACTGGGGGTTCCGAGCAGGGAACGCACCTTGTCGGCGATGGTATTGGCCCATCGCACGGCGCCGGCGTCGTCGACGCCTCCCGCTGGCTGGCAGACGAAAAGCACGTCGGCATCAGATCCGTAGCCGAGTTCGCCGCCGCCGAGCCGTCCCATACCGATGACAGCTATCCGGGCAGGTGCCGGCGAACCACGCTCTGCGACAGAGGCACTCACCACCACCTGCAACGCGGCATTGAGCACACCGGCCCACACCAGCGACAGCGCCCGGCAGACCTGTGGGACGTCGAGCATGCCGAGGAGGTCGGCCGACGCGATCCGGGCCAGCTCTCCGCGTCGATGGGAACGAGCCACCGAGATCGCCGATTTGAGATCACGCTGGCGAACGGTCGACGCCACCATCCCGGCGACGACATCCTCTGAGTCGACCTCGATCAGCTTGGGGCCCTTCACACCGTCGACATACAGGCGGATCACGTCGGGCGACCGCATCAGCAGCTCCGCCGCGTACGCCGAGGTCCCGAGCACGGTCATCAGCCGCTCGGCGACAACACCTTCGTCGCGGAGCAGTCGCAGGAACCAGTCCCGGTCGTCGGCCGCGTCGCACAACCGCCGGTAGTTCAGCAGGCCGGCATCGGGATCCGGTGTGCGGCTCAGCCATTCGAGCAATGTGGGTAGGAGGAGTTCCTGGATCTGACCCTTACGGCCGGGCGCCGAGACCAGCGCTTTGAGGTGCCCGAGAGCATTCTCCGGCTTGCCGTAGCCCAAGGCACCGAGCCGCCGAATCGCCGAATCGTCCGATAGCCGCAACTCGTCCTTCTCGAAGCGCGTGACCGCTTCGAGCAACGGACGATAGAAGATCTTCTCGTGCAACCTGCGTACCCGGTGGGATTGCCGGCGGATCTCCTCGCGCAAGGTTCCCCCGGCATCGAGGTCACCTTCAGGACGAATGTGTGCGGCGCGGGCCAGCCACCGCATGGCCTCGCGGTCGTCGAACTCGGGCAACGTATGGGTCCGCTTGAGTCGCTGCAGCTGCAGGCAATGTTCGAGCAGTCGCAGAAACTCGTAGGAGGCAATGAGATTGGCGCCGTCATCACGGCCGACATAGCCACCGTCACGCAACACCGTCAGAGCTTCCACGGTGCTCCTGACCCGCAGCGACTCATCAACGCGTCCATGCACCATCTGCAACAACTGGACGGCGAACTCCACATCGCGCAATCCGCCGCGGCCGAGTTTGATCTCCCGCACCCGCAGGTCCTCGGGTAGCTGCTCCTCCACCCGTCGGCGCATCGCCTGCACATCGACGACAAAGGCCTCGCGTTCCGATGCTTCCCAGACCATCGGGCTGACGGCGTCCACGTAGGCGCGCCCCAACTCCATGTCACCGGTCATCGGACGCGCCTTGAGCAAGGCCTGGAACTCCCAGGTCTTCGCCCAGCGCCGGTAATAGGTCAGATGGGAATCGAGGGTACGGGTCAGCGCACCGGCCTTGCCTTCGGGACGCAGCGCGGCGTCGACCTCGAAGAATGCCAGCGAGCCCACCCGCATCATCTCGCCGGCGATCCGACTGCTCTGACCGTCGGCCGGCTCGCTGACGAAGATGACATCGACGTCGCTGACGTAGTTCAGTTCCCGGGCACCACATTTGCCCATCGCGACGACGGCCAGCCGGGACTTCAAGGGTTTGTCGCCACAAACGTCGGCGATGGCCACCGCGAGCGCCGCCGTCAGAGCCGCATCGGCGAGGTCGGCGAGGAACGCGCCGACGTCGCGAAATCGCAGAACCGGTTCGTTCTCGACAGTCGGCGCGAGGTCTCGGGCCGCCAGTTGCACGAGCAGGTTGCGGTAGGCCAGCCGCAGCGCGACAACGGCCTTCGGTCCGGTGAGTTCGGCACGGAACACCAGGTTGCCGTCGTCGGCCCCGGTTCCGCGATCGTTGTAGCCCGGCTCGGGCTGTGCTCCCACCGATTCGAGCATCAGCCGCCTGACCTCATCGGCATCCGGGAGCGGGTTGCAGGTCAGCAGGCGCCAGGTTTCCGGCTCGGCGACGAGATGATCGCCGAGAGCGGTGGACGAACCGAGGACCGCAAACAAGCGGCCACGGAAACTACGGTCGGTGCGTAGCAGTCGATCGATCTCGGGCCATTCCGGCCCGACGGCACTGCGCAGACGCACCAGGGCACGCAACGCTATGTCTGCACTGGGCGCTCGCGACAGCGACCACAACAGGTCGATTGTTGCTTCGTCATACCAACCGAGTGTGGCCAGGTCGGCAGTGGCTGTTCGCTCGAGCAGACCTAGCCGTCCGACGCTTGGAACTCGAGATCTGGACGCAGGTGGTGTCACAGTCGTAAACCGTACTGGTCGGTGTACCGGACACACCATGAGCCTGCCCGGAGCCCCGGACCGGGCCTACAGCGACAGATAATTCTGCAGTTCAAACGGCGTGACCTGACTGCGATAGTTGGTCCACTCGGCCCACTTGTTCCGCAAGAAGTACTCGAAAACGTGCTCTCCGACAGCCTCTGCGACCAGTTCGGACTTCTCCATCTTCGTCAGCGCCTCGGCCAGTGAACCCGGCAGCTCCTTGTAGCCCATGGCCCGACGCTCGGCGGAAGTCAACGAGAACACGTCGTCCTCGGCATGCTCCGGCAGCTCGTAGCCCTCCTTGATGCCCTTGAGTCCGGCCGCGAGCAGCACCGCGAAGGTCAGGTACGGGTTGCAGGCCGAGTCGGGGCTGCGAACCTCGATACGTCGCGACGACGCCTTGTTCGGCGTATAGAGCGGCAGCCGGATGAGTGCTGAACGGTTGGCCGCACCCCAGCTCGCCGCGGTGGGTGCTTCACCGCCGTGGATGAGCCGCTTGTAGCTGTTGACCCACTGGTTGGTGATGGCGCTGATCTCGTCGGCGTGATGCAGGATGCCGGCGATGAACTGCTTACCGGTCTCCGAGAGCTGCATCGGGTCGTCGGGATTGTGAAAGGCGTTGGTGTCGCCCTCGAACAGGCTCATGTGCGTGTGCATCGCCGAGCCGGCGTGTTGCGAGAACGGCTTGGGCATGAACGTGGCCCACACGTTTTCCGAGATCGCGACCTGCTTGACGACGTACCGGAACGTCATCACGTTGTCAGCCATCGACAGGGCGTCCGCGTACCGCAGATCGATCTCCTGCTGGCCGGGCGCGCCCTCGTGATGCGAGAACTCGACCGAGATACCCATCGACTCCAGTGCGTCGATCGCGTGCCGGCGGAAGTTGGGCGCGGAATCATGCACGGACTGGTCGAAGTAACCGCCGTTGTCGGCGGGGACCGGGACCGAGCCGTCGAGCAATGGTGGGTTCTTCAGCAGGAAGAACTCGATCTCGGGGTGGACGTAGCAGCTGAATCCCTGATCCGCGGCCTTGTTCAGCTGCCGGCGCAACACATGCCGCGAATCAGCCCAGGACGGCTCGCCGTCGGGCATGACGATGTCGCAGAACATCCGGGCCGAATGATGCCGGCCGGCGCTGGTGGTCCACGGCAGGATCTGGAACGTGGAGGGGTCGGGCTTGGCGATGGTGTCGGCTTCCGACACCCGCGAGAACCCCTCGATCGCCGAGCCGTCGAAGCCGATGCCCTCGGCAAATGCACCTTCGAGCTCGGCAGGCGCAATGGCAACCGACTTCAGATAACCGAGTACGTCGGTGAACCAGAGGCGAACAAAGCGAATGTCGCGCTCTTCGAGTGTTCGGAGCACGAATTCTTTTTGGCGATCCATGACAAACGAGCCTAGGAGTGCCCTGTTAAATGCGTGTTACAGACGCGCATCATCCAGAATATCCTGGGGATTTCGCACCACATTCTCAGCATGTGAGGCCTTCATTCGGCAATGTGAGATCGACGAAATACGCGATGACGGCATCGTCAACACAATCATCGCCCTCCAAAGACGCCGTGTGCTGGTCACCCTCGAAAGTGATGAGCCTGGCATCCAACGATTTCGCCAGTGCAACACCGGCTTCGTACGGCGTGGCCGGATCATTGGTCGTGGATATCACAACCGTCGTAGGGAGTCCCTGCACGTCTAGCACGTGCGGTGCACTGGTGGGCGGAACCGGCCAGAACGCACATTCGTCCCGGGCACCCACTCCGGTGCCCCGGCCGTCGTCGGCAAACGGAGCCGCCCGGCGCCCTTCGGTGTCGAGGCGGTCGAGTGTCGCCTGATCGGTGATCGGCGGGTCGTCGACGCACCGGACGGCGGTGAAGACGTCGCCTACGTTGGCGTAGTGGCCGTTGCTGTCGCGTCCCTCGTACATGTCGGCCAGCCGGAGCAGCGTGTCGCCGTTTCCGCGGACCAACTGGTCGAGTCCCTCGTGCAGCGCATCCCACAGCGCCTCGGAGTACAGGGCCTGGAAGACGCCGGTGATCGCGTCCTCGTAGCTCAGAGAACGGCCGAGCCCGGTCGGCGCCGGCCGGTCGATCAGCGGCCGGGTGAGTTCCTGGAAACGCTTCGTCGCCTGCGCCGGATCATCCCCTAGCGGACACCCGCCACCGGCTGCACAATCCGCGGCGAAGGCGTCGAAGACCGACTGGAAGCCGGCCATCTGTTCGACGGTGTCCTCCACCGGATCTGCTGCCGGATCGACCGCCCCATCGTTGACCATCGCCCTGACGTTGGCCGGGAATTCCTCGGCATAGGTCGCCCCGATCCGGGTGCCGTAGGAATAGCCGAGATAGTTGAGCTTGTCGTCGCCGAGCGCGGCCCGCAACACATCGAGGTCTTTGACCACATCGGCGGTCCCGACATGGGCAAGGTATTCCGTACCCATCCGCTGCTCACACTTGTCGGCCGTGTCCTTGGCTTCCTGTTCCTGTTTCGCGATCCCCGCCGGGGTCATGTCGGCCAGTGTCACCGCCCGCAGCTCGTCGCGTTCGGCATCTGTGAGACAACGGATTTCGGGTGTCGACTTGCCGATACCGCGGGGGTCGAAACCGATCAGGTCGAATCGGTCCCCGAGTTCGGTTTCGGAGAAGTCGGCGCCGCGCCCGGCCATGAACTCCACGCCCGACCCGCCCGGACCACCCGGATTCATCAGCAACGAACCGATCTTGTCACCCTTCGCCCGCACCCGCAGCACCGCAAGCTGGGCGGACTCTCCGTCGGGGTTGTCGTAGTCGATGGGGACCGTGACGGTCGTACAGTCCGTCCGGTCCTCGGGATATCCGTACGACTTCTGATCGGCGTAGTCGTCGCAGGATTCCCAGTGGAGTTGCTGGCCGTAGAACCGATCTAGCGACGGCGTGGGTGCGGTACCCGAGCTGAAGGTCGCGGGCTGTGCCGAACCGTCGAGGCTCGTACTGCAGCCGGGGACGGCCAGGACCGCCACCGCAATGGCCATCACACCGCACAGGATTCGTCGCCCACTGCGGGTTCGCCTCGTCACCAGGCACATCGTGCCACGACGACCGATCACCCTGGAGCACGCATTGTGACAAATTGCACACCACCAGGCGTTTCCCTGGTTGACACGCAGTGCAACACTGGTGGGGTCATCCACCAACCCGGGTACCTGCGGATGCAGGACTCGAGGCACGAAAGAGACAATGATGTCCGAAACCTCGGTATATGGCGCTGCGCCCTCGGCAAGTTCCGCCGCAGCTGATCCATCTTCTCCCCGCCGCCGCGCAACTCGCGTGCACCATCTGGCCCAGATGAAATCTGAGGGCGAAAAATGGTCGATGCTCACCGCATACGACTACTCCAGTGCGCGCATCTTCGACGACGCACACATCCCGGTCCTGCTGGTAGGCGACTCGGCGGCAAATGTGGTGTACGGCTACGACACCACCATTCCCGTCACCATCGACGAACTGCTTCCGCTGGTCCGCGGTGTCGTGAAGGGCGCCCCGCACGCGCTCGTCGTCGCCGACCTGCCGTTCGGTAGCTACGAGGCCGGTTCGCAGCAGGCCCTCGAGTCGTCGATCCGATTCTTCAAAGAGGGCGGCGCCCACGCGGTGAAGCTCGAAGGCGGTGAACGTGTCGCCGATCAGATCGCAACACTGACCGCGGCCGGCATCCCGGTCATGGCGCACATCGGCTTCACCCCGCAGAGCGTCAACGGACTCGGCGGATTCCGCGTCCAGGGCCGGGGCGACGGCGCCGACCAGCTCATCGCCGACGCGATCGCCGTTCAGGAAGCCGGCGCATTCGCTGTCGTGATGGAGATGGTGCCCGCCGACCTGGCCGGACAGATCACTCGCAAGCTCACCATCCCGACCGTGGGTATCGGGGCCGGCCACGAGACCGACGCCCAGGTGCTCGTGTGGCAGGACATGGCCGGCTTCACCCACGGCAAGACCGCCAAGTTCGTCAAGCGTTATGCCGATGTCGGCGGCGAATTGCGCCGCGCGGCAGAGCAATACGCCGACGAGGTACGCCGCGGCCAGTTCCCCGGCCCCGAGCACAGCTACTGACGCGATCTCGGGTGGCCCCAAACCACCGTCGACCGTGCCCAAATCACCGTCGAGAGGCTGTTGCCGATTCGTTTTGGGTCGGTGGCGGCGGCGTCTGAGGGTTGCGGTGTGAGGTATTGGCCGACCTAGCGGGCCCGGTTCACGCGGTGGCTGCGTTGGTGGTGGTGAACAGTCGCATGAGGTTGGTGGCCAGGGCGGCGAGGTGAAGTTCGCCTTGGACTGCGGCGGCGCCTCGCAGCGCGAACTGGCGGAGGTTTCGGCGGTCTTTGAGGTGTCCGTTGACGGGTTCGACAATGGCCTGTCGGCGGCGGTAGGTGGCGAGGTCGTCGGGTTGTTGGAGCCGTTGTTCCATCGCAACGATGTCTGGTTCGCGATACTTCTTCGGATGTTGTTGCGCTGCAGTATGTTCAATAGTTCCGACAGTGGCACGTTTGTCGACCGCGTGAGCACGGCCGGTGGCAATAAGCCGGTCTGGGCCTTCGCACTGCAGGTTCTCAACCGACAGATAACCGGCATCAGCAACGGCGGTCCCCACCGTGCGAACGTGCTGGTCGCAGGCTTCGGCGTTGAGACGGGTCAACGCCGCATCGATACGTTCGAGCATGAACTTGAAGGCACCCACATCGAGGCCGTCGACGATGTGTGCGGCCACGATGATGTGATCTTCGGAAACGGCGAGTTGGGCGTTGTAGCCCTGGACGTAACCTTTGCGGGTCTTACGCATCCGAGAATCTGGGTCAGTGAGGTTGCAGCGCAGGTTCTTCCGTATCCCACCAGATGCTTCCTTGGCACCGCCAGGACCGTAGTCGACGACCCGCTTGTGGGCCCGTTCGACCCGCTCGCGGGCTCGGTGGACATGGGAATGCTGCTCGGGCGGCAAGCGCTTGTTCCCGGCGACCGGCGTCCCTGCAGCCAGGTCGGCCTCGTACCGCTGGTGACGTTCGGTGACCTCATCGGTGATCGTGCTCAACCTCGCCTCGGCATCCTCAAGACGGCGAATAGCGTTGTCGTGCGGGGTGATCGGCAAGTCAGCCTTGTCGCCTTCGATCCGATCGAGGAGGCCTTTGAGGTAGGCGCGGCGCGCTGCGCCGGTGCCCAACCCCGGCGGGGCGCTCATCCCATCCGGTTCGTCAGCGAGGTCTTCGGCAGCATCGGTTTCTTCAGCTTCGGCGACGAGCTTGTCGACCATCGACCGGATAGTGGCCTCGGTCTTGTTTTTGTTGATGCTGGCGTTGGCGGCGATAGTGGTCCCGTCGATCGCGACAACCCCGACTTTGACCATCCCGGCCTGGGCGCAGAGCCCCAGGACCTGGGCGAACAGGTCGGCGAACGCGGCGTGGTGGTCTTTGCGGAATCGGGCGATGACGGTGTGATCGGGAATGTCCCCCGCGCACGCGATCCGGAATGCAACGTCGGTGCGGCACAGCTGCTCGATCCGCCGCGAGGACGGGATTCCCACGCAGTAGGCGTAGATCAGCAACGCAGCCAACATCGACGGGTCATACCCACGCTGACCTGCAGTGGAAGTGGCCGTCGACCGCCGCCGGCGGCGTCCTTCAAACACCGACATATCCGCTTGCTCGATCACATCGATGACGAACCAGACCACATGATTGTCCGGCAGCCAATCGCGCATGTTCTCCGGCATCAGATACTGCTGATCACGCACCACCGGTCGATACGACTTCGCCATCTCAAGAATTCTTCCGCACCCATCCCCAAAAGCCCAGACGACCCGCCGCGATTCGGCAACAGCCTCTCGAGCGTGCCCAACCGTCCGTTGACCGTGCCGAAATCGCAAGGGCGATAGCGGTTTCGGCACGCTCGGCGGTCGCAAGGGCACGCTCGGCGGGTGGTTGGGCACGCTCGACGGATGGGCTGGCCGACCTCAGGCTTTCGTGGCTTCGAGGAACGCCAGGATCCGTGGCACAACTGTGGTCGGATCGTCGAGTAGCAACAAATGGCCGCCATCCGGGACGATGTGCAGCTGCGCATTCGGCAATGTCGCCGACATCAGTTCCGCGTTGAATACCGGCGACAGCGGATCGGCGCGCCCGTGGACCACCAGTGTGGGGTGTAGAACGCTGTGGAGCCACGGCCATGAGCTGAATGTGGAAACCGCAAAGAGCTGATACGTGTAGCCACGCCAGCTGGGCGGGTGCGACTGCCTCAGGGTCAGATCAGACTTCATCTTCTTGGCATCGCGCGCTGTCCGACCGCCGGCGATCAGCGGGACCATCACCTGCGCCGCGCGACGGTTGTAATACCGCAATGGGTTGAGCATCAGCCCGAAGACGATCGGATGCGGCATCATGCTCGGCGTTCCCGGCATCGTGCTGGCGAGCACCAGCCGCCGGACCCGGTCGGGGTACCGATGTGCGAGTTCCATGGAGACAATTCCGCCGAACGAGTAACCGAGTACGTCCACGCGGGCCAGCCCCAGCACATCGAGAACTCGGACGACCGTGTCGGCGATACCGCGCATTCGCAGGGGAATTCGCGGTACCGGAGACAGTCCGCAGCCAGGTAGGTCCAGGCAGATCACCTGCCGGTCAGCGAGTTCGGCGATAAAGGGGTGCCACATCTCCAGTGGTGCGCCGACACCATTGATCAAGAGCAGCGGATGTTCAACTCCGGGATTTCGGTGCATCACTCGGATCTTTTGGTCTCCGACCATCACGAACGACACGCTGTCGTCCGTGATCGAGCGCGTCACGCGACCTCGTTCTGTGATGCGTTCCACTGCGCGAACCAGTCGAGCGCACCAGGGTCGTCGACAGCTCCGGCGGACGCGACATCGGCCGGAGCCGAGCCCTGAAGGATGCGCTTGACCGGTATCTCGAGTTTCTTACCCGTCAGCGTGCGCGGGATATTGGGCGCGGCGACGATCGTATCGGGCACGTGCCGCGGCGAAAGTTGCACTTTCAGCTCGGCCGCGAGCCGCCCGCGCAGCGTGTCAGTCAGATCTGCACCGTCCGACAACACCACAAACAATGCCAGCAAATAGTCCCCCTCCTTACGTTCGGTTCCGACGACGAGGCTGTCGACCACCTCCTCGAATTGCTCGACGACGGCGTATATCTCGGACGATCCGAGGCGGACGCCACCGCGGTTGAGGGTCGCGTCCGACCGACCGGTCACCACGATCCCACCGTCGGCCGAGATCGTGATCCAATCTCCCTGACACCACACGCCAGGGTGGTGGTCGAAGTACGTTTCACGATATCGGGCTCCATTCTCATCACCCCAGAGTTGCAACGGCATCGACGGCATCGGCAGTGTCACCATCATCTCCCCGACCTCACCGACGTGCGGTCGTCCCGCTTCGTCCCAGGCTTCGGCTTTGACCCCGAGCGACCTTCCTGCGATCTCACCGAGCCGCACCGGCGTCAGTGGGTTGCCACAGAAGAAAATCGTGCACACATCGGTCCCACCACAGATGGAATCGATTCGCGCATCGAATCGTTCATCGAGCCAGTGCCAGCCGATCGGGGGTAGCGGCGACCCGGTCGGCATGATCAGTTTCAGCCCAGAGAAGTCGAATCGCTTCTGCGGTTCGGAACCCGCCTTTGCGAGCGCAGTCACATAGGCCGACCCCAATCCGAGCACGGTCGTTCCGGTTTCTGCCGCGACCGCAAACGCGCCGTCAGATTCCGGTTGCCCCGGACTCGCCGAGGACACCACAATCGTGGCGCCGTGCAGGAGCCCGCCGATCAGCAGATTCCACGCCATCCAGCTCGTCGAACTGACGAAGAAGAACGTGTCATCGGGGCCGATGTCGAGACCTAGGCCGACCACCTTGTAGTGCTCCAACACGATTCCGCCGTGGCTCTGAACGATGCCCTTGGGCAGGCCGGTGGTGCCCGACGAGAACAGAATCCACAGCGGATGGTCCGCGGGTAGTGACACGAATACGGGCGGGCGGGCAGTCGCCACGATCTCGTCGAATGCGACCGCTCCCGAGGGGACCGGAGCATCGGCGTGCAACTTGCGCACCACGATGGTCGCCTCCACCGACGGGAGCCGCCTGCGGAGCTCGGCGATCGTATCGGCGCGGTCGTGGACGCGGCCACCGAAACGGTATCCATCAGCCGCGAGCAGGACCTTGGGTCCTATCTGGCTGAATCGGTCCACGACACTTGTCACACCGAACTCCGGGCCACATGCCGACCACACTGCACCGATCGCTGTTGTCGCGAGAAGGCCGACAACAGCTTCGGGAATGTTCGGCAAGTACGCCGCCACGCGATCGCCGGGCGCGACACCCAACTCGAGCAGATGGGCGGACAGCGCGCCGACCATGCCCTCGAGGTCTTCCGCCGACCACGGGCGTGGCGTGGCTTCTTCGGCGACCTCGATCATCGCCGGCCGGTTTCTCGGCATCCGAGCGAGGATATTCTGTGCGTAGTTCAGCCTGGCTCCGCCAAACCAACGAGTTCCGGGCATCGACATGTCGGAGATGATCTCGTCTGGACGACGATCGGCCCGAACATCGTAAAAGTCCCACACCGCACCCCAAAACGATGCGAGATCGCCAACTGACCACTCCCACAACTCATCCCACGAGGACAGTTCGACCCCACGGGTCTGCCTGACCCACTTCATGAACGTGCTGGCGTTCGCCTTGGTTGTGTCGTCGGAATCAGGGGACCAGAGAATCTCTGAGAGATTCGGGTTCGTCATATTGCCTCTGGAATGCGTTCGAGGACATAGGATCCCGGTGCCGCTTCGAGCACCGGATGCGCATCACTGCCGAGCGCGGTCGGTGCGGGGATTTCTTCGCCGGACCTCTCGAGGACCCAGTCCGCCCAATGTTCCCACCAGGTTCCACGCACTTCCTGTGCTTCCGCTCGCCACGCTTCCGGGTCCGGGCCGGGTTCCGGACCTGTCATGTAGTACGCCTTCGGGTTGCCGGGAGGGTTCACCAGGCTCGCGATGTGGCCCGCATTGCTCAAGACAAAAGTGCAATCGCCTGACATGAGCTGAGTTGTTTTGTAGCAGCCCTTCCAGGGGGTCAGGTGATCGTTCACAGCCCCGGTCGCGTAGACGTCGACGTCGATTTTGCTCAGATCGACGCGACTTCCGAGAACCTGCAGTTGGCCCTCGGCGAGCACGTTGAGGTTGAAGATCTTGAGGAATTGGTGGTGGAGGGCGGACGGTAACGACGTGCCGTCGGTGCTCCACGCGAGTATGTCGAAGGCACTCGGTTGCTTGCCGAGAAGATAGTTGTTGACGAAGTAATTCCAGATGAGATCATTCGGCCGCATCCAATTGAAGATGAGTGCAAGCGACTTCGCGTCGAGGACCCCGGCCTTGCTGGATCGTCGGCGGGCATACCCGACGAGGAGCGGCTGGTTGAACACCGATACCGGGCTCGGTTCGGCGAAGTCGAGCAGAGTCACCCCGAAACTCGCGCTGTTGATCCTGTCGTCACCGATATCGGCGAGATGCGCGAGGATCGCCGAGGTGAGGATCCCGCCGGCGCACATGCCGAGCGTATTGACCTTGTCGCTGCCCGTGATCTCGCGCAGTGCATCTATCGCACGAAGGACGGACGAGGCGTACACATCCATGTTGTAGTCGCGATCCTCCGGACCGACGTTGCGCCAGCTGATCAGGAAGAAGGGAATGCCGCGGGAGACCGCGTACTCGGCAAAGCTCCGGCCCGGAGCGAGGTCCATGAAGTAGTACTTGCCGATCTGCGGCGGGATCAACAGGACCGGCCGACGGTGGACTGTTGAGGTCGTCGGTGTGTACTGGATCACTTCACACACCGAGTCCCGATAGACGACGGCACCGGGAGTCACGGCGAGGTCCTCGCCCACTCGCAACGAACCCGACTTGAACTGCGACGGCATGCCGTTGTTGTATCGGACGTCGTGTACCAGGTTGCGCAATCCGAGCGCCAAACTGGTGCCACCGGTCTCGAATGCCCGCTTCATGGCCGCCGGATTGCCCACCAGAACATTTGTCGGCGCCGTGGACGAGGTCAGGACATTCGACAGGAACCGCAGTAACTCACGGTCCTTCCACCTGAGGTCCGGCTCCTCCACCGCGGCTTCGATCTCCGCGGAGAACGCGAGGTAGCCCTGCATGATCCGACGGTAGATCGCATTGTCGGTGAACGTGGGATCGCTGAACCGCCGATCACCTCTGGCCGGTTCCACCGGTGAGCTTCCCAGTGCGACAGTCGCCAACTGCCCGACGAGGTGAGCCCCGTGACGCGCCACGCTGAGGACACCGCCCGGAAGTCTCGAACGATCAAACACCGATTTTGGATCCGCCTTTTGCTCGGCAACAGCAGCAGTCGTTTCACTACCCACGAGCTTCACCGGCGATTGCCCATTCGGCGATTCTGTTTTCTTCGCGGTGCTCGGCGGAGTCTTGGTCGGTATTTCAGTGGGATTCACCACGTGAACTCTCCTTTGGGAATCTCTTCTTGATAGTCATCAACCCGGTTCATCCAGTGGCGAACTCGCCTTCTGTGCCATGTCGGACCACCGACTACAGCCGCTCGATTGGCGGGACTTTTTTAATGACGGGCGCTAAATATAACCCTTCGGCGACCGAACTGCCGGATAGAGGACAAATCGAATCACGCCGCACAAATGGGACGATTACCCTCTCTTTATTTGCCTCGCAAATAACTGAGCTATGCACTTGCACAATCGATTCCGACTTCATCACCGGGACTCCCACCGTGCTCGGAGTGAACCGACCTGTGACCGACAATCACGGGCCTGGTCGACAGTTACAGGCATAGTGGACAGATGCGCGATTTCTATCCTCCGATCGAGCCCTACGCCACCGGGCACCTCGATGTCGGTGACGGACAACAGATCTATTGGGAGCAGAGCGGCAACCCAGCCGGTAAGCCGGCGATCTTCGTCCACGGCGGCCCGGGTGGTGGCACCGCCCCGATCCAGCGACAGTTCTTCCACCCGGACGCCTACCGCATCATCCTGTTCGACCAGCGCGGCTGCGGGCAGTCGACCCCGCACATCGCGGACGGCGGCGACCTGTCGGTCAACACCACTGATCACCTGATCGCCGACATGGAGTTGCTGCGCGAAGAGTTCGGGATCGAGCAGTGGCAGGTGTTCGGTGGCTCCTGGGGTTCGACGCTGGGTCTGGCCTATGCCCAGCGTCACCCTGAGCGGGTCACCGAGTTGGTATTGCGTGGCATCTTCCTGCTCCGGCGCAGCGAGATCGACTGGTATTACAACGGCGGTGCAGCGAACATCTATCCGGATCGGTGGGAGGGATACCTCGAGCCGATCCCGGCCCAGGAACGCGACGGAGATCTGGTTGCCGTCTACCACCGTCTGCTGACCGGCACCGACCGCGAGAAAGCGGTCCGGGCCGCCCTCGCGTGGACGACATGGGAACAGGCCACCAGCCATCTCCTTCCCCCAACCGACGATGACAAAGACACTGATCCGGCGAGATATGCGCTCGCGTTCGCCGGCATCGAGAACCACTACTTCGTGAACGGTGGATTCCTCGAAGACGGCCAACTGCTCGCGGACGCTCATCTGATCGCGGACATCCCCGGAGTCATCGTGCAGGGCCGCTACGACGTGGTGTGCCCCGCGCGCAGTGCCTGGGATCTGCACCGCGCCTGGCCGGCCGCGCAGCTACACATCGTCGCAGATGCCGGACATGCCTCATTCGAACCAGGTATCCGGCATCATCTGATCGAGGCAACAGATCGTTTTGCCGGAGTCGGCGAGTCAATGGGGAAGGACAAATAGCGGTGAGTGCCCAGGAGACAACAGAGGTCGAGCTCAAGTACGACCTCGATGCCCATGCGGAGGTCCCTGATCTGACGGTGCTGACCGCGGTGCACTCGGTGTCGGGCCCGGTGATCGAACATCTCGACGCGACTTACTACGACACCGACGCTCTCGATCTGGCAGGCAACAAGATCACTCTGCGACGGCGCGAAGGCGGCCACGACGAGGGGTGGCACCTCAAGCGGCCACCGATCGGCGAGGGTATCGGCCGCCGAGAGATGCACGTGCCGTTGGAGCAGGCCACCGACCCGTTCTCCGAAGTTGTTGTCCCGACCGACCTCACCGACCATGTGCAGGTCCACGTCCGCGGACGGAGACTGTCCCCGATCGCGACCATCTCCACGGTTCGCCGCATCACCGAATTGCACGATTCGGACGGGAAGGTGCTCGCCGTGCTGTGCGAGGACACCGTTACCACCCAATCGCTGTTGTCCCACGGTCACGCGCAGTCGTGGAACGAGTGGGAGCTGGAACTGGTGACCGGCGACGTGAAGTTGCTCGAGGCCGCCGATGAGCTGTTGCGGTCGCATGGTGCCCGCACCGCGACGAGCGCGTCGAAGCTCGCCCGGGCGATCGGCCCCACACCCACATCCGCCGAGGCGGGGAGCCGGGGCTCACGCCGCGCGAAGAAGTCGTCGCGCAAGAAACTCTCGGCACTCGAGCTCGTGATCGCCGAACTCGCCGTTCACCGTGACCATCTCGTCGCGCAGGACCCACTGGTTCGGATCAGCGCTCCGGATTCGGTGCACCAGATGCGTGTGGCGACCCGGCGGGCCCGCAGCGTCCTGAGGTCGTTTCCCGAGGTGCTGCACGGCGACGTGATAGGCCATCTCGAAGGCGAATTGAGGTATCTGGCAGGCATTCTCGGCGACGCGCGCGACGCAGAGGTGCAACTCGAGCGGAACCGCGGTCTTCTCTCGGCCGAATCCGCGCCGCCGACCATCGTCACGGTGCTCATCGATGACCAGATCAAAACATGCGAGTCGACCGTCGAATTCGTGCTCGAGTACCTGAAATCGGGCCGGTATTTCGAGTTGCTCAACGAGCTCGACCGAACGGTCGCCGAACCGCAACCCGGCCCCGATGCCGACCTGCCGGCGAGAAAGGCCCTCGATCACGCCGTGGCCCGCAGCGCCAAGCGGGTCCGCAAGGCGCAACGCAAGCTCAAGACCCTGGCGGTCGAATCCCCCGAGTGGATCGAGCAGTTACACACCATCCGTAAGCGGGCAAAACAACTGCGGTACACCACCGACTCCGCTGATCGGCTCGGTACCAAGAAACACAAGAAGATCGCGAAGCAGGCCAAACAAGAGCAGGCAGCGCTCGGCGATTTCCACGACGCCGAGGTGAGCCGGCAGCATCTGGCCCAGCTGGCTTCCGGCTCGGGCATCTCCATCGCGGATGCGTTCGTCTATGGCCGACTCGATGCCCGCGAACAAATTGCCGCGGCCGCCGCCATGCGCGCGTACCGAAAGGCTAAGTCTCTGCTGTGAACAAGAGTTTCGGCGCCTGCGCGTCGGCGGCGGTGAGGGTCACGCGCACCTGACGACCCTCGGGCGGATCCCCGGTGCAGGTGGCGAACACCGCCGGATCGGCGATGAAAATCTGCGCGGGCCGTTTGCCGCGGGCGGCGTGCAGCACGGTCGCCGTGAAGGTCTCCCCCACCCGGTCGGCCAGCAGGATCGCCTCGGCCATGTCCAGGCTCGACCGATCAGCTTTGCTCGCAACCGAACTCGAACTCTTCATCACCTCGGGAAGGGTGGGCAACGCGTCGCACACCCAGTCGGGCACTGCCCGCCCAGCTGTCAACGACAGACAGGTCTCGGTGGCAAAGCGGTCTGCGAGCCGTCGGAGCGGCGCGGTGACGTGGGCGTAGACCCCGGCGATCCCGCCATGCGTGGTCACCGCGTCGTCCGGGATCTCACCCAGCATCGGCAGGTAGTCGCTCCCCCGCAGCAATGTGGTCGCATCCGACATCACGGCGAGGGTGAGCGGCGACTGCGGATCCAGGCCGGCCAGGAAGGCACCCGGCGAAACATTCTCCGGCCAGGGAACATTCAGTGCATTCGCGGCAGCCCGGAACACCTCCACCGCGTCGTCGGTGGCCGACGGCAACGTGCGCAGCAATCCGACCTTGCTGTCCAGCATCATCTGCCCGGCACACATGCCCGTCAGCAACGACACCTGGGAATTCCACATGTCGGCCCGGGTACGCGGTTGCACCACCAGCTGCCAGGCGCCCTGCGCGTCACGCATCACATCCTGTTCGGGAAGTCCCAATTCGACGGCGCCCCGCTCGATCGAGAGCCGCTGCCGAAGCTCACCGAAATCCGGGAGTGCCTCGATGGACGGATGCAGTCGCCCCGCATCGGCGTCGGCCTGCACGGTCTCGTAGTCCAGCCTGGCCACCGACCGCACCAGCGCCCGGTGTACGTCGACCGAGGTCGGGTGTCCTTCGGCGTCGACGGCGATCCGCCACAGGACTGCCGGACGGACCTGGTCGGGCAGCAAGGATCCGCTGTTCTCCGACAACGCCCGCGGATGGAGCGGGACATTGCCGTCCGGAAAATAGATCGTCTGACCACGCCGACGGGTCTCGAGGTCGAGTGGTCCGCCGGGCTGTACGAGCGCGGCGACATCGGCGATCGCATAGTGCACCACGAAGCCCTTGCCGTCGCGGGCGATGTGGACGGCCTGGTCGAGATCCACCGAACCGGGCGGATCGATAGTCACCAGAGGCAGATCGGTCCGGTCGTCGCGATGGGCAGCACAACGATCTGCGGCACGCTCCGCCTCGGCCGCGGCAGCGGCTCCGAACTCCTCGGACAGACCCAGGTCGGTGCGGATGGCACCAAAATCTATGTCTGCGGCGCGAAGTATCCGTTGCACCGCACCAACACTAGCGTGCGGGGCGAACGAGCCGGCCTGTAAGCCGGATCCTGTACCGACCAGAAGGTCGGCAGCGGCCATCCATCTGGGCACACCGTCGCCGGGTACCTCGAGCGGTCCACCCGCAGGCTCGGGCGAGCAGCCCTCGAGCACCTGCGCAGCCGCACCAGTTGCCTGGTGCGACCTTCGACCTTGCTCCGGGTGGGGTTTACCGAGCCATCACGGTCACCCGTGATGCTGGTGCGCTCTTACCGCACCGTTTCACCCTCACCGGCTTGCGCCGGCGGTCTGTTTTCTGTGGCACTGTCCCGCGAGTCACCTCGGGTTGCTGTTGGCAACCACCCTGCTCTGTGGAGTCCGGACTTTCCTCGGTAACGGGCTCGCCGCACAAGCGACTGTCCCCGCGACCGCGGCCGCCCAGCCGGCTCGTTCGCATCATCACTGTACGTTCTCCGGACCCCGATCCACGCATCGATCGACGATGCCGGATTGGTGCGAGGTCCGGGGTATGCCGCAACATTGCGCCGTGGATGTTGTCGCGGTGGTTCTGATGGTGGCCGCGCTGGGACTGGCCGTATGGCGTCCGCGAGGCCTGTCAGAGGCCGCGGTCGCGGTCCCGGCAGCGGTTCTGGCCGTTGCCGTCGGAGTGGTGGAACCTCACCGGGCCTGGGACGAACTCCGGGAGTTGTCGTCCACCGTGCTGTTCCTGGCGGCGCTGCTGGTGATCTCCTACGCGTGTTCAGCGCTCGGTGTCTTCGACTGGGTGGCCCGGACGATCGCGCACCGTGCGTCGCCGCCGGGCGGCGGAAACCATCGATCCGGTCACCGACTCTTCGGTCTGGTGTTCGCCGCGGCGGCGATCACCACCGCCGCGCTCAGCCTCGATGCCACCGTCTTGCTGCTGACCCCGGTGCTGCTGTCGATGACATCGGCGCTGCGGGTACCCGCCCGTCCACACAGCTATGCGACCGTCACACTTGCCAATTCGGCGTCGACGCTGATGCCGGTCTCCAATCTCACCAACCTGCTCGCCTTTACCGCCACCGGCCTGGGGTTCGTCGAGTTCACCGTCCTGATGGCGCTGCCCTGGGTGGTGACGCTCATCGTCGAATTCGGGTTGTTCTGCTGGTACTTTCGCAACGACCTCGAGGTGCCACCGGGGCCCGACGTCCTCGATGAACCCGGCCCCACACCCCGGGCTCCGCTCATCGTCCTCAGCGCAACGCTGGCCGCTTTCGGGGTGAGCTCACTGATCGGTATCGAACCGGTGTGGTGCGCGGTGGCCGGCGCGCTGGCGATGGCGTGCCTGGCCCTGCGAGGCCGGGCGTGCACCGTCGGAAGATTGGCCATGTCGGCGCAACCCGGTTTCCTGCTGTTCGTGTGCGCGCTGGGGGTGCTGGTGGCCGGCATCTCCGACGGCGAGATAGGAAGCCGGCTCGCCGACCTGCTGCCCGACGACACCGGTCTGGTCGATCTGCTCATCGTCGCCGGCGTCGCGGCCATTGTCTCGAACGTGATCAACAACATCCCGGCCACCCTGTTGATGCTTGCGGCACTGGGCAGCGGCGCACCCGCCGCGCTGATCCTGGCGATGCTGCTCGGGGTCAACATCGGCCCGAGCCTGACCTATCTGGGATCTCTGGCAAACCTGTTGTGGCGCAACCTCGTCAACAAACATGGCCACCATGTGAAGGTCGCCGAATTCACCGCGGTGGGCCTGGTGACCGTCCCGCTGACCCTGGTGTCGTCGGTGGTCGCACTCTGGCTGGTCACATAGCCGGGCCGGCCACGTCATTCTCCCCCACCAGATCAGCGCGCACCGAGCGCAACGCGGCGATCAGGTCGTTGACGATCTCCGACTGACCGGACGGCGCCCGCACCACCGCCGACACCGGAACCCGCAGTGCGCGTTCGGTATCCCGCGTGAAAGCGATACCCGCGAGCGGCGTCCGTTCGTAGAGCACCGTCCACTCCTCGGGGTGGTTGAGCAATTCCATGGTCGCGGTGTGGTCGACGGGCAGCGGCGGGGCCTGGCGTGGCCGATCGAGCCCATGACGGTCGAATGCATCCCGGATCACGTTGTGCAACAACACCTGATCGCGTGCCGACGGCAGCAGCAGCGGATACCTGCCGAGTTCCGCCAGCCCGACCTCCGCGGTGCCGGCCAGTGGGTGCCGCTGCGACATCGCCACCACCAGGTCGTCGACCCAGAGGTGTTCGATCGCCAGCCCCGGCCGTTCCAGACCACCACGGATCAGTGCGAGGTCGACGTCGCCGCCGAGTACCGCATCGATCCGCTGATCGAAGCTCTTGATGATGAACTCGATCTCGACGTCGAGGTGTTCGGTGCGCAGCTTGGCGATCGCGGCCAGGGACTGCTGGGCAAACGACATGTTGGCCGCCATCCGCACCCGCCCACCCGGTGTGCGTGCGGTCGCGGCGATCATCGATTCCAGCCGGATCATCTGCTGGGCCAGCGGCAGCACCTGTGCGCCGAGGTCGGTCAGGCGCACGGTCCGCGTCGATCTGGCGATCAGTTTCGAGCCCAGTTCGTGTTCGAGCCGGGCCACCTGGTGACTGATCGCCGATTGCGAGATGAAGCAGCGGGCCGCGGCCCGGCTGAAGCTCAGCTCCTCGGCCACAGCCACGAAGTACGTCAACTGGCGAAGTTCCATGCGACCAGCTTATATGAGTGATCAAGATAAGTTATATCTTTAGAACAGGTTTGATATTGGCCTGAAGAGGGATTATCACTTGAGTTGATTGCGCTATACATGGAAAGCAGTTGTCACCAAGAGATAAAAGGATTATGAGCACCATGCCCACACCGCACAGCGTTCCCACCCACCTCGAGGCCGATGTCGCCATCGTGGGTTCGGGATTCGGTGGACTCACCGCCGCCCAGCGGCTGGCCAAGACCGGACTGCGCGTCGTGTTGATATCCAGCACTCCCGAACACCTCTTCCAGCCGCTGCTCTACCAGGTCGCGACCGGTGTTCTGTCCAGCGAAGAGATCGCACCCGATATCGCGAACATCCTCAAGAAGCACAAGAACATCGAGGTGCGCCGCGGCACGGTGACCGATGTCGACCCCGACGCCGGGGTGCTGCATTTCCGGCATGACGGCCCCACCGAGACGGTTCGATTCCGCTATCTGATCGCCGCCACCGGTGCGACCCAGTCCTACTTCGGGCGCAACGAGTTCGCGCAGTACTCATACGCACTCAAGACGATCGACGATGCGACCAAGCTGCGCACCCAGATCCGCCAGAACTTCGAAGAGGCCGCCCAGACGACCGATGAAGATCTCCGTCGCCGCCTGCTGAGTTTTGTGATCGTCGGGGCCGGGCCCACCGGTGTCGAGGTCGCCGGCCAGATCCGGGAACTGGCCACCCGCTACTACAAGCGGGACGACGTCTCGGTCTACCTCGTCGAGGGCGCCGGCGACGCACTTCCCGTCTACGGCGGTTCGCTGTCGGCCTACGCCAAGAAGTCCCTGGAGGCGGGCGGAGTGGAGCTTTTGCTCAATTCGCTTGTCACCGACATGGATTCCGACGGCGTCACCATCAAGATAGGCGCCGGCGCGGCCACCCGCAAGATCGCGGCCGACACCATCATCTGGTCCGCAGGCGTGCAGGCCAGCGCATTCACCGCGGTGCTGGCAGAGGCGACCGGGGCAGAGACCGATCGCGCGGGCCGGATCCTCATCAATCAGGACCTCACGGTCGGCGGCTATGCCAACGTGTACGCGATCGGCGACATGACCTCGCTGAACGGCTACCCGGGTCAGAGCCCGGTCGCCATGCAGGAGGCCCGCCACGCAGCAGACGTCATCAGCCGAAAGAAGCTGCCGGGCACCGCGTTCACGTACCACGACAAGGGCAGCATGTCGGTGATCAGCCGTTTCAGCGCGGTGGTGGCCATCAACGAGAAAATCCGCTTCCGCGGCATGCTCGCGTGGATCACATGGCTGGCGGTCCACCTGTTCTACCTGATCGGTTTCCGAAACCGCTTCGCCGCCATCGCATCGTGGCTCTACGCGTTCGTCGGGAGCAATCGGCCGGGATTCGAGCAGGCCGACCGCGCCACGGTCATCCTCGAGGAACAATCGCGCGCCAGCTGACCGCGCACACCAGGTTCGTACCGAACCATCTGGGAGAGATCAGATCTCGCCCAGATGGTTCGTGTCGTTGACCAGCCGTACCGATGCACCGCCGTCGGGATAGAACTCGGCGATACTGAGCGACGCGAGGTCGAGGTGCAACCGATAGAGAATCGACGACCCCGCACCGAGTGCCGCTCGCAAGAGCACCTTGATGGGTGTCACATGCGACACCACCAGGACTTCCCCGGCGCCATACCGATCGACGATCTCCGCCTGTGCCTTCAGGATTCGCGCTGTGGCGGTATCAAAACTCTCGCCACCGGGCGGTGCGACACCGGTATCGCCGATCCACGCCTTGTGAAGCTCGGGATCCCGCTGCGCAGCTTCGGAGAACGTCAGCCCTTCCCAGTCACCGAAGTCGGTTTCGATGAGACCGTCGTGCACGACGACCGACAAACCGAGCGCCGACGCGGCGGCTTCTGCGGTTTCGCGGGCCCGTCCCAGCGGCGAACAGATCACCGCCGAGATACCGGGTGCGCCGGATTCCGTGTGCGCGCGGGCCGACAACCGCTTGGCCGCCCGGGCCGCCTGATCCCGGCCCAGTTCGGTCAGTTCCGGATTGCCGCGCCCCGAGTACCGTCGTTCGACCGACAACGGGGTTTGCCCGTGTCGCAGCAACAACATTCGGGTCGGAGCACCCTGCGCGCCGTTCCAGCCCGGTGCCGATGTCGCCGGTTTCGATGGTGTGACAGTCGGTTTCTCGGGTTCCCCGGCGGCCGCCGCATCCATGGCCTCGTTGGCCAGCCGGTCCGCATGCGAGTTCTGGTTCCGCGGGATCCAGGTGTAGGCGACGTGGGAGAAGCCGGACGCGATCGACTTCGCCTGTGCGGCCAGCGGAATCATGTCCGGATGCTTGATCTTCCAGCGCCCGGACATCTGCTCGACCACGAGTTTCGAGTCCATCCGCACGGACACCTCGTCGGCGCCGACAGCCTCGGCCGCCGACAATCCGGCGATCAGCCCGCGGTACTCGGCGACATTGTTGGTCGCGATGCCCAGTGCCTCTTTGCGTTCGGCCAGGACCGAGGACCGGTCGGCGTCGAACACGACCGCACCGTAACCCGCCGGTCCGGGATTACCCCGACTGCCGCCATCGGCCTCGACAACTACTTTCACGAAGAGGCCAGTCCTGACTCGTGGGTGCGCACCAGGATGGCGCCGCACTCATCACAGCGGACGACCTCGTCCGTGGGAGTCGAGTTGATCCGGCTGAGCAATCCCCGGTCGAGTTCCATCCGGCAGGCACCACAGCGGGCGGCCCGGAGCAGTCCGGCGCCCACGCGGCCGGCCTTGACCTGCTTCTCGTAGATGGCCATCAGATCGGCGTTGACGTTGGTCAGGATCGCCGCGCGCTTCTCACTGACGTTGGCCGCGTCCTGATCGATCTTCTCCAGCGCCGCATCACGTCGAGCGGTTACCTCGTCGATCTGCCGCTGGGTGTGGTTGGTCATGGCCGACGCCCGCTGTTCGTCGGCGTCGACGGCCTCTTGCTGTTCCATCACGTCGAGCAGCTCGTCTTCGAGCAGTCCGCGACGACGGATCAGCCCGGTGACCTCGTGTGAGAGTTCGCTCAGCTGCTTGGCCGGCAGCGAGCCTGCAGCCAACTGCTGGTTGTCCTTCTCTTCCCGCATCGTCATCGACGTGATCTCGTTGTCGATGCGTCGAGACTCGCGGAGCAGGTCCTCGGCGGCGATCTGAGCGCGGACGGCCTCGTCCCGCTGGGTGTTCAGTTGCTCTTCGAGCTGGGCCAGTTCGGCGATCTCGGGCAATGTGGACCGCCGGTGTTCGATTCGATGCAACTCCGCATCGGCATCGGCGATGTCCAACATCAATCGCTGGTCGGCCGGATCTGCTTTCACCAGTGTTCCTTCATTCCTCTACTGTCCGGTCCCGCGGGCCAGATCAACAAGCCGTTCGGCGCCGTGAAGCGCCGGTGATGACATTTTTGCAACCGTACGCGGTACTGCGCCTCATTGGCCGCTCCGGTGAATTGTCCACGGATCTGTCGGCCGGGAAAACACCGCGGTGACAAGCCCGGGCACGGCGCCGGCCAACAGGTCCGCGGCCTGCTGACACCACGGGAACTCTGTGCTCCAATGCCCGGCGTCGATCAGCGCCGGACCGCCACCGCGCAAGTGCTCGTCCACCGGGTGATGCCGCAGGTCGCCGGTGACGTAGACGTCGGCGCCCACGGCTCTCGCGGTGGCCAGCATCGAGTCGCCGGCGCCACCGCAGACCGCGACGGTCTTGATGGTCGTCTCCGGGTCACCGGCCGCGCGGATCCCCACGGCCGACGTCGGCAGCGCCTGGGCCACCCGAGTCGTGAAGGCGGCCAGGGTCATCGATTCTCCGAGTTCACCCACTCGCCCCAACCCCTCGTCCCCGCGCGCGGGCGCCAACTCGATCAGGTCGAAGGCGGGCTCCTCGTAGGGGTGCGCGGTACGCAGCGCCGTCAGGACTCGCGAACGAAACCGGCGGTTCGCGACCATCTCGACGCGATCTTCGGCGACCTCAGTCACTTCGCCCCGCTCCCCGATCGCCGGATCGGCTGCCGCCCCCGGCAGGAACTGACCGGTGCCGGACGTACTCCAGCAGCAGTGGCTGTAGTCGCCGATCTCACCGGCGCCGGCGCCGAACATCGTCTCCCGGACGGCCGCGGCGCTGTCGCCCGGAACGAACACCGACCACTTGTCCATCGCTTCGGCGGGCTTGGGGTCGAGCGGTCGCACGTTGGTCAGACCGAGCAGCCCGGCCAATGCGTCGGAGACGCCCGGGTTGGCCGAGTCGGCGTTGGTGTGCGCGGTATAGAGGGCGCATCCACCCTTGATCAGGCGGTGGATCAGGCGTCCCTTCGGGGTGTGGGTCCCGACGGTGTCGACACCCCGCAAGAGCAACGGGTGATGGGCGACAACAAGATCGGTTCCTGAGTCGAGCGCCTGGTCGACAACCGCGTCAGTGACATCGACGCAGCACAGCACCGAGGTCACGGTGTCGTCCGGGTCGCCGCAGACCAGGCCCACCGAGTCCCAGCTCTCCGCCAGCCGGATCGGATAGGCGCGTTCGAGGATCGCGATCATCTCGGCCAATGTGGTCGTACCGGTACCCGTCACCCCAATACCTTTCTGATCGTGTCGACCAATCCGTCGACGGTCTGGCGGTCCCGGACCGCAAGCCGTAGATGGTCTGCGTCCATCCCGACGAAGTTGGCGCAACTGCGGACCGCATAACCATGCTCGCGCAGCGCCGCTTTGACGCCGGTGCCGTCGGCCACCGCGATCGTCACAAACGATGCCGCCGGCTGTCCGACCACCTCGATGCCTGCGGCGGTCAAGGCATCGATCATCCAATCACGTTGCTCGACAACCGATACCGCCTCGGCATGGGCATACGCCGTGGCCACCTCACCCGCGCAGACCTCGAGCGCAGCGAGTTGCAGTGTGCCCAGCGGCCAATGTGGCCGCCGGTGGCCGAGTCGATTCAGGAGGTCCGGGGACCCGAGGAAATAACCGGCCCGCAGACCTGCCAGCGCAAAGGTTTTGGTGATGCTGCGCAGCACCAGGATGTCGTCGGCGCGGTGGCCGGCCAGACTTTCCGGCTCCCCCGGCACCACGTCGGCAAACGCCTCATCGACAACGATCACGCGGCCGGGACGACGCAAGGCCTCGATGACCTGCCGCGGATGCAGCACCGACGTCG
Source organism: Williamsia faeni (assembly GCA_003202005.1). Lineage (GTDB taxonomy): Bacteria > Actinomycetota > Actinomycetes > Mycobacteriales > Mycobacteriaceae > Williamsia > Williamsia faeni. Next base: position 203,964 of record QJJF01000003.1, read on the forward strand.
GGTTGGTGGGATTACCGAGGACGACGAGATCAGCATCCTCGGGCACCAGATCCGGATCCAGTGTCCAGGGTGATGGCAACACCACCTGATCGATGGCGATCCCGGCGGCGCGCAAGGCCCGTTCGGGTTCGGTGAACGACGGCTGGATGAGCGCGGCGCGGCGAGGTGCGAGTTCGGGAAGCAGTGCAAAACCTTCGGCCGCTCCGGCCAGCAACAGCACTTCGGACGGGTCACGGTGGTGGCGCCGCGCGATCGCCTCCACTGCACGCCGTTGATCAGCGGTGCCGGGATAGGCGGCCAGGTCAGCGAGTCGACCGGCGAGAGCATCGAGAACAAACGCCGGGGTGGCGCCGCGGACGTTGACCGCAAAATCGATCAAACCGGGTTCGGCGTCGGCATCGCCGTGACGGCCCAGGTCGGTCAGTGATTCCTGCAGTGCTGTCGAATCACGCAGCGTTGTCGCTGCACCCGTGGTGTTCGCGCTGTTCTTCGATTTCACAGTTGTCGAGCCTACGGGCAGGATGGAGATGTGAGTTCGATCAACAGACCAGACCTTCCCAACCCCGCCGACCCCGCGACCATTCTGCTGTTCGACCTCGACGGAACCATCACCGATTCGTTCGATGGCATCGAGAAGAGCTTCCGGCATGCGCTCGCCGCGGTCGGAGCCCCCGAGCCCGATCCGGCGCTGGTCGCCGGACTGGCCGGCCCACCGATGATCGACAGCCTGCGTGGGCTGAGCCTCGACGACGCGGACGTCGAGGCCGCGATGACCGCCTACCGGGAGCGCTACGTCGACCTCGGCTGGCTGGAGAACTCGGTTTTCGACGGCATGGCCGACCTGCTGGCAGACCTGAGGCGCGCCGGTCGTCCGATGGCGGTGGCTACGTCGAAGAACCAGACCACGGCCCGCCGGATCCTCGAACACTTCGGCCTCGACTCGCATTTCCGGTACATCGCCGGCGCCTCCGACGACAGCAGCAGGCGCAGCAAGTCCGACGTGATCGCCCACGCCCTGAGCTCGCTGGGGATCACCGATGTCGCCGACCACCCGGTGGTCATGATCGGCGACCGGTCCCACGACGTCCACGGCTCGGCACAGTTCGGGATCCCGGCGATCTTCGTCGACTGGGGCTATGCCGTCGGCGACGAGGGTGCCGACGCCGCCTGGACCGCGGACTCCGTCGCGCGACTGCGGGAACTGGTCCATGGCTGAGCCCCTGCACGTCACATTTGTCTGCACCGGCAACATCTGTCGTTCACCGATGGGCCAGAACATCTTTCGGCGGGCACTCGAGGACGCCGGACTCGACGGAGCCGTTCGGGTGACCAGTGCGGGTACCGGTGGCTGGCACATCGGCGATCCCGCCGACACTCGCGCCCGCACCGCGCTGACGTCCGCCGGTTACGACGACGAACACACCGCCGCCAAGCTCGGACCCGACCATCTCGCGGCCGATCTGCTGATCGCGATGGACAGCGGTCACGAGGCCGCGCTCCGCAAGCTCGGTGTCGGCGACCGGACCCGGTTGCTACGTAGCTTCGATCCCGATGCCGACGGAGACGACGTCGCCGATCCGTACTACGGATCCGACGACGGCTTCCGCGAGGTGCGCACCCAGATCGAGGCCGCGATGCCCGAACTCCTCGACTGGGTGCGCAGCCGTATCTGATGTCAGAGGGCGGCTGGTGAGATCAGTCCGTGAATGAACCGCATCTTCTCCAGCACCTTTTCCGGCAGCACAAACGGATACAGATCCTGATGTCCCATCGACCGGTTGATCTGGTTCAGCGCCCAGGTCAGCGGTAGCCACAGATCGATGATCTGGTCGAATCCGACGTCCCCGACCAGCACGCTGTCGAGCGTCGCGCCCGACGGTGCCATCGCGAATGCGGCCGCGGTGTCGAGGGTGTCCCGGATGTGGAGATAATGGGCAAAAGTCTCGGCCCAGTCCTCTGCCGGATGCATCGTTGCATAGGACGAGACGTAGTCCTGCTTCCAGTCGCCGGGTGGGCCTTCGCTGTAGTGCCGGTCCAAGGCCGCCTGGTAGTCGTCGTCGGGGTTGCCGAACAGTTCTTCGAACCGCGGCCGGGATTCGCCGGTACCGACCAGCACCATTTGGTAATAGTGCCCAATCTCGTGCCGGAAGTGCCCGATCAGGGTCCGATACGGCTCGTCCATCGATACCCGCAACTGTTCGCGGTGGACGTCGTCGCCCTCGGCCAGATCCAGGGTGACCACACCGTCGGCGTGCCCGGTGATCACCGACTCCTTTGCGCTGGAGAGCAGATCGAAGGCCAGTCCGGTCTGCGGGTCGACATCGCGGCCTTCGATGGGCAGACCCAGTTCACTCAGCTCGAGGATCACCCGGCGCTTGTCGGTTTCGGCGGCCCCGAACACCGCAATCGCATCGGTGTCCTTGTCGGCCGGACGGGTTCGGGTGAGGCGACACGATTCACACAGCGTCGACGGATTCGGTTCTCCGTCAGGTGTGGTCGCGCCCGGCTCCACCGGCGGGACCAACCAGTTGCACGAGATCAGCTGGAAGTTTGCACACCGGACCAGAACGTTGCCGTCGGTTTCGGTGCTGCCGGTCTCGTCGAGCGTGTACATCGTGCGCGACGGCAAATGAAAACCGAGCGGGCTACTGCAGCTCAGACACAGCGTGTTCTCGAAGGACAATTTCTGCCCACATTTACGGCAGACCAGATCACGCATCGCGCCTTCCCAAAGCTTTCGATGATGCCGATGGCATCACGCCCAACGCCAAATGTGGGGTGTCATCCGGGCACCCCACCCAGGCCAGAGTAACCAGCCGAGCCGATTCGAAACCCGATCACGGACCGGTGGGGAGTCGAGGACCACATCGACCCGCTCGGTACCGTATAGGCGTGCGCACAATCCGTGGTTTCCTCCGGCCGGGCTGGCTTCTGCTGGCCGTTGTGGTGGTCGGTTTCGCGGTGGCGTGCTTCTGGGTTCTGGCCCCGTGGCAGTTGGGCAAGAACTCGAACACAGAACATCAGAACGATCTGCTCCGCAAAGCGGAGACAACGCAGCCGGTGGCGATCGCCGCGCTCTACGCCGATGGGCAGCCGGTCAAGGATTCGGACTGGCGCAAAGTCCTGGTGACCGGCACCTACCTGCCGGACAAGCAGGCCGTGGTGCGTTTGCGCCACGTCGATGAAGGTTCTCCCGCGTACGAGGTGCTGACGCCGTTCGCCGCCACCGACGGAACGACCTATCTCGTCAATCGTGGATTCGTGAAGCCCGTCCAGGGCACGGCGCTTCCTCCCGTGCCACCGCCCCCGGCCGGTGAGGTCACGGTCGAAGCCCGTATCCGCGCCGCAGAGGGCACCAGTCCCGGACGCGAGCCGGTGGTCGACGCCGGGGCGCTGCAGGTGTATTCCATCGATCCGGTGGTCCTGGGCGACACCGTCGATCTCCCGCTGGCCGGTGGTTATCTGCAGCTCGACGAGGATCAGCCCGGAGGCCTCGGGGCGATGAACCTCCCCCAACTCGATTCAGGCCCCTACTTGTCGTATGGACTGCAGTGGATCGCGTTCGGTGTGATGGCCCCGCTGGGGCTGGGCTACTTCGCGTGGTCGGAGTACAAGCAGCGCCGTGCCGCCAAGGATGGGGCGCCACCCAAGAAGCCTCGCGAGCGCGGGCGCGAGACCCGCGACGCACTGGCCGCGTCGTCGACCGGTGGCGCCGGTTCAGATGTCCGCGGCGGTGTGATCGGTTCGGGACCGTCGGCCGACCAGGACGGCGGCGACAAGCTGTCCGACCGTTACGGCCGCTAGCGCCCCCACCTGCACTCGCCGCGACAGCTGCGACGCCCGATGGACGTCCGCCGCGGTGGGCACCGGGCCCCGCCCGAGTACCGGTCGTTCCTCGGTGCGATGACGGTAGACCGTCACACCACCGAGGGACACGCCGAGCGCACCGGCAAACGAGGCCTCCACAACACCCGCGTTGGGGCTCGGATGAGCAGATGCATCACGCCGGATGGCGGTCACCGCACGGTGCCGATTCGGTCCGATCGCGATCACCAGTGCGGCGGTCAGACGCGCCGGCAGCAGGTTGGCGACATCGTCGAGCCGGGCGCTCGCCCATCCGAAGTTCTCGTATCGATCGTTTCGATATCCGACCATCGCGTCGAGCGTGTTGATCATCCGGTACGCCAGCAGGCCGGGAACGCCCGCCACCGCGCCCCACACGAGCGGTGCCACTGCCGAGTCGGATGTGTTCTCCGCCACCGACTCCAGGGCCGCGCGCGCCATGCCGGATGCGTCCAGGCTGTTCGGATCGCGGCCGCACAGGCTCGGGATCAGTGCGCGTGCGCCATCGGTGTCACCTGCCTCGAGGGCATCCGCCAGTCGATCTCCGACGGCCGCCAACGACGTTCCGCCCAGTGCCACCCAGGTGGCCCACGCCACCCCGACGACGCCACTGCGCCGGCCGACGATCCCGGCGCCGATCGCCGTCCCCACGCAGACCGCGGTGAAGGCTGTACCGGCCGGCCGCGAATCGCGATAGAAGAGCTGCTCGAGCTTGCCCGCGGATATCCCCATCCCCGCCACCGGATGCAACCGCGCGGGATCGCCGAACCTACGATCGAGGAGATAGCCGATCGCCAACCCTGCTGCCCGGTGCGCTCCCGATGACTTCACCGGCCACATCCTAGATCCACCGGTTCGGCCGGCAACAACCACTGAGTACGCTTGGCGAGCCCGGTGCCGCTTCAACGGAGCAGCGGCGCCTGGCGTTCGTAAAGCACCGCACGCGCGCCGACTTCGGAGAGCACAGCCAGGCCATGAAAACTTCCAATCTGCCCGATGACATCCAGTTCACCGGTGACGAGCGGCTGTGGTTGTCCGGCTTTCTCGCCGGGTACGACACCGGATCGACATCCGGGACCGCCGTCGCGACCCGCGAGGACATCCTCGCCCGCGCGCTGACCGCACTACGTGAACTCGACACGACCACTGACGCACCCGAGATCCTGCACGCGCACACCGCGACCAGCAGCACCGAGGCCCCCGGTACCGCTTCGGCACGCAAGCCGAAACGCTCGCCCTGGACCCGAAAGAACCCGTACGGCGCGACACTGGTCGCGAATCGTCCACTGCGCGGTGCAGATTCCCGCAAAGACGTCCGCCACGTGGTTTTCGACCTCGGCGACAGCGACATCGACTACGAAGCCGGTGATGGCCTCGGCATCAAGCCGGTCAACGACCCGGATCTCGTCGCAGCGATCATCGAACGGATCGGCGCCGACCCCGACGAGATGATCACGACCCGGGCCGGCGAGTCGACACTGATCGACCTGCTCACCCACGAGTACGAGATCTCGCTGCCGACGCGGGAATTGATCAACCACATGGCCGATCACTCGGGGGACGCCGAACTCGTCCACATCCTGTCGACGGAGGAACGCGAAGCTCTCGAAGGCTGGCTGTGGGGCAAGGACGTCCTCGACCTCCTCGATCTCGAACCGACCCTGCGGATCTCCGCCGCCGAACTCATCGACCTGTTGCGGCCTCTCACCCACCGCGTCTACTCGATCTCGTCGAGTCCGCTGACCCATCGCGGAATGGTCCACCTCACCGTCGCCGCGGTGCGCCATCGTTCGGCACAACGCGATCGGCGCGGACAGTGCTCGACCTTCCTGGCCGACCGGATCAGCGCCGGCGGCACCGCAGGTGTCTTCCTGTCGAAGAACAAGTCGTTCCGATTGCCTACCGACGATTCGACTCCGGTGATCATGATCGGACCCGGTACCGGCGTGGCACCCTTCCGGTCATTTCTCTACGAGCGCAAAGCCCGCGGCGCGACCGGCCGCAACTGGCTGTTCTACGGTGACCATCACCGGGCCACCGATTTCATGTACGAGGACGAGATCGTCCAGTTCCAGCGGGACGGCATCCTCACCCGCGTCGACCTCGCGTTCTCCCGCGACCAGGACCACAAGATCTACGTGCAGGACCGCATGCGCGAACACGGCGACGAGCTGCTGCGCTGGCTATCCGGGGGCGCTCACCTCTACGTCTGCGGCGACGCGTCACAGATGGCCAAGGACGTCGACGCCGCATTGCACGACGTGGTGGCCGAACACGGTGGTCTCGATGCCGACGCCGCCGAGGACTACGTGAACACACTCAAACGCGAAAAGCGTTATCTGCGTGACGTGTACTGACGCCGATGGCCAAATCGCGCAAGAACTCCCGGTCGAACGCCCACAGGGCGGCCCCGGCTCGCGAGGATTCCGGGCCGAAGCCCGGTATCTATCCGATCGACACCGGGACCTGTGAACTCGTCCGCGATCACCTGACCGACGGCTGGATGATCACGGTCAACGGCGCGCAGAGTTCACACATCAACCTCGCCGATCCGACGGTCCTCGATTTCGAGTACATGCAGTGGATGGCCGAATTGATCGGCGACCACTGGCCGGCGACCGAGCGACTCCGGGCGCTGCACCTGGGCGCCGGAGCCTGCTCGATGGCCCGCTACCTCGCGGCCACCTACCCCGACGCCCGGCAGGTCGCCGTCGATATCGACAAGAGACTCACCGAACTGGTCCGCGAGTGGTTCAACCTGCCCCGTGCCCCACTCCTGCGTCTGCGCGCGGGCGACGCCCGCGAGGTCACCGAATCACTCACCGACAGCACTCGGGACCTGATCATCCGGGACGTGTTCTCCGGGGTGCTCACCCCGTCGGCGCTGACCACCCTGGAGTTCGTGACGCAGGTACGGCGCGTCCTGGCACCCGGTGGTATCTACGTCGTGAACTGCGGCGACACCCGCGACCTGACCCTGGCCCGGGCCGAAGCAGCCACGATCGGCACCGTCTTCGAGCACCTGGTCATCATCGCCGATCCCGCCATGCTCAAGGGCCGCCGCTACGGGAACATCGTCATCGCCGGCAGCGACGTGCCGATCGGTGGGTCCCCGGCGCTGACCCGTGCGCTCCTCGGTGGCGGGGTTCCGGCACAGATCTGGGACAGCGCACGGGTCCGCGAGTTCGCGGCGGCCGGCAAGGTACTGCGCGACCCGTTACCGCCGAGTGGCACTGGGATCGAGTAGCGCTCGGATCACGCTGACTCCATCGGGTGTCCGCTCCGGCGCGGAGGTCTACCGTTGTTGGTGTGCTTCCCGTGATCGACCTGGCCGAACTCGATACGCCCGAGGGCCGCAGCCAACTTCGGGCCGTCACCCACGAAGTCGGTTTCTTCTATCTCATGGGTCACGGAGTCGAACCACAACTCATCAACCGGGTGGAGGCCGCCGCGCATGCATTCTTTGCGCTGCCCGATGAGGACAAGCTCTCGATCGCCATGATCAACAGCCCGCATTTTCGTGGCTACAACCGCCTCGGCGGTGAGTTCACCAACGGTGAGATCGACTGGCGCGAGCAGATCGACATCGGGCCCGACCGCGCGCCGGTTCAGGGGGCCACCGACTACATGCGCCTGCAGGGACCTAATCAATGGCCCACCGCCCTGCCCGAATTACGTTCGGCGATCACCGATTACGCCGCCGCCCTCTCGCAGGTCTCATTACGGCTCCTGCGCAACTGGGCGGCCGGCCTGTCTGCCGATCCACACCATTTCGACGACACCTTCGCACACGCGCCGGCCACCCTGATCAAGCTGGTGCGTTATCCGGCCCGGCCCGCCGCCGGGGTCGCCGGTGATCAAGGTGTTGGCGCACACAAGGATTCAGGTGTCCTGACTTTGCTGCTGATCGAGGAGGGATCATCGGGGTTGCAGGTCGAGGCGTCCGACGGAAGCTGGATCGACGCGCCGCCGCTGCCCGGAGCGTTTGTGGTCAACATCGGCGAGATGCTCGAAGTGGCCACCCACGGCTACCTGCGGGCAACAAGACATCGGGTCCTGACGCCACCGGGCGCGCAAGAGCGACTGTCGATCCCCTACTTCTTCAGTCCTGCCCTCGACGCGGTCATCCCCACCATCGACCTGCCCGCCGAACTCGCCGCCAATGCGCGTGGCGTCGAACAGGATCCAGCAAATCCGCTCTATTCGACCTACGGCGAGAATACCTGGAAGAGCCGCACCCGCGCCCACCCTGACGTGCATGCGCGGTGGTATCCCGATGAGGCTGCCCAGATCGGCCATTCCCGCTGAAGCGTCCTGGTCAGGACAGTTGCCAGGCCAATGCGGCACCGAGCGCCCCGGTTGCGTTGACAGCCCAGTGAAAGGCCATCGGCGCCAAAAGGCTGTCGCTGCGCCGGCGTAGCCAGATGAAGATCAATCCGGAGGTGCCGGTGACAATGACCGCGCCCAGGACCCCGGCGATCTGAGCGGCCACTCCCGTGCCCAACAGGTCGGTGAGGCCTTTATTGCTCTCGGAGAGCCCCAGAGACGACGAGACGTGCCACAGCCCGAACAACCCGGCGCCGGCCAGATAGACAACCCGCACCGACGCCACCCGGGTCAGCGCCGCGTTGAGGACGCCCCGGAACATGATCTCCTCGGGGATCACCGTCTGCAGTGGGATGATCACGAACGCGCCCCACAATGCCACCGACACCGTGTCGTAGTGGTCGGACAAGTACAGCGACCGCGTCAACGGCAACAACGCGCCGCCGATCGCGATGACCGCCACGGGAAGCATGATCGCCGCGGCCCATTTGAGGCCCCGGCGATGCTGACTACGGGCCAAACCCAGTTCGTTCCAGGTGAAGCCCCGCCACCGGGCGTAGGCGAGCAACGCGAGAGCGCCGGCGGGAACAAAAAGCGTGGTCGCGTGGTCGAAGGTGAAGTGGGCGAGCACATTGATCAGCGCGAGTACACCGATCACCACCGCTACGTCACGCATCTGGGGAACTCTATCCGGCCGGGCCGGTGGTGGTTCGACTGCTTTGTGGATTCGATTGTCGGAGCCGGGCATTAGGCTGCCCGGCATAGCCGATCTGCTCGGGAACAGAGCAGCGACCGCACGACAAAGCCGGCCCGACAAGGCCCGCCCGACAAAGGAGGACACGATGCGCCTGCAGTCCGATCCCGTCGACTTCGCCCATCGCGCCATCGCCAAACGGTACTGGACCGTCACCGCGGTCCGCGCCAACGCCGGCTTTCCGTCTCTCGCGTACACCACCGGGCTGACCTCGCTCGGCCATCCGGAGTTGATCGTCTACGGACTCGATCCGGGCATCGCGGGATCGATCCTCAACACCGTCGGTCACCGGATCTCGCGGGGCGGCGGCTCACTCACCGCGGGGGAACGCCTCGCCGGTTTCATCGGCGACGATCTCGATCTCATGGTGATCGAAGCGCTGACCACTTCCGATCTGAGAGTGGCGCGGGCGGTGTACGGCGAGGTCTCGGCGTGGCAGCTGGTGTGGCCCGACGCCACCGGTGAATACCCCTGGAGCACCCACTACGGAATGGCCAGAACCGCGCAACCGCTCGCCGGTCTACCTGCTGCCTGAGAGCGGGTCGCCGCGGGATCGGCGGTGACTGTAGATAATGGGCCGATGGTTTCCCTGACGCGCGGCGCCAACACCCCGATCGATGCCGGCCCCCTGACCGTCGTCGTGTCGGGGGCGCGGCCCGGCATGGTCGACGTGATGGCCTTCCAGCTGGCGGGCAATCACAAGACCCGCAACGACAACGACTTCGTCTTCTTCAACCAGCCGACGTCGCCCGAAGGCGCGGTGGCGCTGTCGGGTGCGACCACACTCTCGATCGACCTGTCGCGGATCCCCGCCGACATCGACACCATCGCCATCGCGGTCGCGTGTGATGAAGGCTTTGCCGCGGGGCTGTCGTCCCTGCCCGGGCTCGGCGCCGCCATCAGTGGCACCGGCGTCACGGTGGATTTGCCTGCCGGCGGGCTCACCACCGAGCGTGCGGCGGTACTCGGCGAGGTCTATCGGCGCAACGGGCAATGGAAGGTCCGGAACGTCAGCGCCGGATGGGACCGCGGTTTCGCCGACCTCGTCCGCGAACACGGCGTGAGCGTCGACGACGAGCCAGCGACACCGGAACCGACAACAACCGAACCGGCCGTCAGAAGTGTTGCGGGAGAAGAAAAACTCTCCCTCGAGAAGCGGCAGCGCCTCGATATGCGCAAACGCGAAGTCCACAAGGTGTTGCTCACCAAGAATGCCGCCGGAGTGCGCGCCCGGGTCATCATCGTCATCGACAAGACCGGCAGCATGGCCAAGCAGTATTCGAAGAAAGTGATCCACCGTGTGGTGGAACGAATGCTGGCGGTGGCCACCCAGATCGACGACGACGGGCAACTAGAGCCCTATATGTATGCCAAGTCCTATCTGCGCGTGCCTGACATCAGTGTCGGCAACATCGAGACCTGGACCGAGGAATACCTTCACATCTACGGCAAACACGGCGGGTTCGACTACGCCTCGATCGGCGCCATCAACGACGAACTCCCGATCATGAACGAGATCCTGAGCTCGGTGACCCCGGGTCACCCGGTCCTGGTTCTGTTCTTCACCGACGGTGGATTCCGGCAGAAGCGTCCGATCAGCGAACTGATGCGCACGGCATCGAGCGCTCCGGTCTTCTGGCAGTTCGTCGGTATCGGCAAAGCGAACTACGGCCTGCTCGAACAACTCGACGAGATGGACGGACGACTTGTCGACAACGCCGGCTTCTTTGCCCTCGACGACATCGACAAGGTTTCCGACGACGAGCTCTACCAGCGTCTGCTCTCCGAGTTCCCTGACTGGCTCCGCGCCGCAAAAGCCGCTCGAGTCCTCACGTAGCCGGCCCGCCCTGCCCACCCAACCCCGAAACTGTGCCCTTTTGGCGGAGCCCACCTGGGGTTTTGTTCGCCAAAAGGGCACAGTTTCGGGTGTGCCGGGGGATCAGGCGCGAGTCGCGGCGCCCATCGCCCTGATGCCCACGGCCAGTCCTGCCGCTGCCGTCAGGACGGCAGCCAGTGCGCCGGCGCCGATCACCGAGAAGTCGAAATCGCCCACGAACAGCGCACGTTCGGCTTCGACGACATAGTGCAGCGGGTTGATGTTCACCAGGAACTGCATCCATCCGGGCGCATCTTCGAGTGGCAGCATCGTTCCCGACAGGATCAGCAGCGGGAACATCAGCGTCTGCTGCACCGTCCAGAACACCCAATCCTGTTCGCGGACAGCCAATGCCAGGCTGTAGGACAGAGAACCCAATCCGACGCCGAAGACGGCGAGGATCAGGATCCCGATCGCCGCTCCACCGATGTTGATGTCGAATCCCAGCGGCAACCCGATCAGCAAGATGATCACCGACTGCGCGGCGAGCGGGACCATCTCTTTCAACGCCCGGCCGAGCAACAAGGAACTACGCCTCAGCGGAGTCACCAGCATCCGCTCATGGCTGCCGGTGTGCATTTCATCCATCAGGTTCGCCCCGGTCATCGACGTGCCGAATATCGCGATCATCGCGAGGACGCCGGGTATGAACCAATTCCAGACGTTGCCCGAATCTGCCGCGCCAGGAACACCTTTGAGAAGCGGACCGAACAGTGCGAGCAAGATCAGTGGTTGCACCAGGCTGAAGATCACCGTGAACGGATCTCGGACGGTGGGCCGCAGTTCGCGGACCAGGACGATGGAGCTGTCTCGAACAATCGTGGAAGTCATCGTGAATCTCCTTGGGTGGCAGTAGGTCGGGAGGCCGGGGGTCAGGCGGCCGCGGATTCGCGCAGGCTGCGCCCGGTGAGGGACAGAAAGACGTCGTCCAATGTCGGACGCGAGGCCTGCGCCGTCCGGATGGTGATCGCTCGCTCCGTTGCCGCCGCGATCAGTGTCGGCAGCATCACATCAGCGCGCTCCACCTGCAGACCAACGGTCAGAGCGTCAACGGTCACGTCCCGGGTCTGGGCAAAACCTGTTGCCAGGCGGGCCAATTCGTCGGCATCCGCGGCTCGTTCGACGGTGAGGTCGATGCGGTCGCCGGCGAGTTTGTCTTTCAGTGCGGCCGCGGAATCGTCGGCGATCACGGTGCCCTTGTCGATGACAACCACCCGTTCGGCCATCGCATCGGCTTCGTCGAGATAGTGGGTGGTGAGCACGATGGTGGCTCCGGTTTCGGCGCGCAATCGCGAAATGTGCGTCCACAGGTTGGCGCGACTCTGCGGGTCCATGCCGGTGGTGGGTTCATCGAGGAAGATCACCGGCGGCCGATGGACGATTCCGAGGGCGATATCGAGACGGCGACGTTGTCCACCGGAGAGCGTGCTGACCTTCCGATTCTCCATACCCGTCAGGTCCAGCGCCGCGATCAATTCATCTGCACGGGAAGCGCTTTCGGACCTCTTGCGGCCATAGCACAGTCCCTGCGTCACGAGTTCCTCGCGGACGCGCTGGTTGTTGCCGCCGCCGTTGCCCTGACCCACGTAGCCGATCTTCCGGCGGACGGCGTCGGGTTCGTCGGCGATGTTGTGGCCCTCCAGCCAGGCCGAGCCCGACGTCGGGCGCAGCAGTGTGGTGATCATGCGCAGAGTCGTAGATTTTCCGGCGCCATTCGGCCCCAGGAGGGCCAGTAACTCCCCTTTGGCCACGGTCAGGTCGATGCCCTTGACCGCCTCGACCGTGTTCTTGCCCTGTTTGAACGTCTTCGTGAGCGCCGCGACCTCGATCGCCGGTGCAGTCGTGATTGTGCCTGTGGTCATCATGTCCTCCAGAAGAAGTTGCCCCTGAACTGCAGTGACACAAAGCTACGACCCAATGAGGACAGAATCGGTCCGCAATTTCTGGCATGGTTGAAATCATGTTGGATACGTCAGCGCGACTGCTCCGCCTCCTGAGCCTGTTGCAAACCCGGAAGGAATGGTCAGGTGCCGATCTGGCAGAGCGCCTGAACATCACCACCCGCACAGTGCGGCGCGATGTCGACCGGCTCCGCGAGCTCGGCTATCCGGTGGACGGCACCGTAGGCGTCGGCGGTGGCTATCAACTCGGTGCCGGCGCCGAGATGCCCCCGCTACTCCTCGACGACCAGGAGGTCCTGGCGGTGGCGCTCGGTCTCGGAGCCGGTGCCACGGCGTCGGTCACCGGCCTGGATGAAGCGAGTGTCCGGGCACTGTCGAAGTTGCGGCAGGTGATGCCATCTCGGCTTCGTCACCGCCTGGATTCGCTCCAGGTCGATGCCACCCCGATGCGGGCACCGGCATCGCAGGTCGACGCGACCGTGCTGTCCGACGTGGCAGCGGTGTGCCATCGCCATGAACGTTTGCGATTCGACTACCGCGCCCGCGACGGTGCCGAGAGTCGTCGCGACGTCGAGCCATATCGATTGGTTCGCAGCGGTTTACGCTGGTATCTACTCGCCTGGGATCTCGGTCGCGACGACTGGCGCTCATTCCGCGTCGACCGCCTCACCCCGAAAATCCCGACCGGCCCCAGGTTCACCCCGCGAGAGCTGCCCGAGGGTGGCGCAGCGGCGTTCATCGCCCGCAGCATCGGTTCGGTGTACCGGCAGGCCACTGCCCGCGTGCGGATCCACAGCCCGCTCGAACAGGTCGCGGAGATGGTCGACGCCGCGTGGGGTGAAGTCGAATCGGCTGACGTGAACAGCTGCGAGGTAGCGCTCTTCGGCAAGTCGCTGACGTCGATCGCGCGGTGGCTCTACGCATTCGACGCCGACTTCACCGTTGTCTCACCCGCCGAATTGCGCACCGAATGCCACGAAGTCGCCGACTTCCACGTCAAGGTCGCCGAGCGCTACCGCAATGCCTGATCACCGCTCGCGTGTGTTCTCGTCCGCCTGGTCTTCGCCCGCCTGGTCGTCGTCCGACCGGTGAGTTTCCGACGACGGCACCGAGATTACCGCCGCCAGCATCCCTTTCAGTTCTTCGACCTCACTCCGCAGCAGGTCCAGATGCGCCGCGGTCGCCACCTGATTCGCCGCTTGATTCGCCGCGTGTTCTTCGGCAACCCGCTGGCCAATCCAGGATGCCAGTGTCGCGGTGACCACACCGATCAGGCTGATGCCGGCGAGCATCAGAAGCGCCGCGACCACGCGTCCGGTTCCCGATACCGGCGCGTAGTCGCCGTATCCGACCGTTGTCACCGTGGTCATCGACCACCACACTGCTTCGCCGAAGGTCTTGATTCCCGAGTCGGGGTGCGGCCGTTCGACTTCCAGGATCGCCAGCGACGCAACATAGAGGAGCAGGGCAGTGCTGGCGACCGTGTAGATGATCACGCGTCCTCGTGTGAAACCGCCGACCATCTTCTGGAGCACACCGACCAAGATGAGCACGCGTAGGAGTCGCAGCGGCCGAAGAATCGGTAGCGCAACAATTGCGAGGTCCAACAGGTGCATGTAAAACCACCGGAACCGCCGTGGGGCCAGCAGCAACCGGCACACGTAGTCGACCACAAACGCGAGCCATGCCGCCGCGACCACAACCAACAGCACGAATTCGGCAACACCCTCCGGACGCGCGAGGACCTGGAACGAGTAGGAGATGAGGAAGATCACCGCGACCACTGCCAGCGGCCATTCGGTGCGCTTCTCCCACAAGCCGAGCTTGTCGACCGGCTCTTCCACAAACTTGTTCACGTCACAGAAGTTACGGTGTGTCATGGCGACTCACGTGTATTCATCGCATCTCGTGTGGCACGGGTCGACCGGAGTCGGATATCGGGCATATTCGCGAGACCACCGGGCGGTGACACCACCGGCCGCCGACGAGATCGCCTTGAGTGCCGATCCGCACTTCCGCGGCAACGAGCAACTGATGAATCCTGAACAACTTGTCGTGCTGGCGGCAAGCTCCTGCCAATTGTTGTCGTTCCTCGCCGTTGCCGCTCGTGCCGGCATCGATGTCCTTGCCTACGAAGACGATGCATCCGGAGCGATGGATGAGGCCGGCACACCGATTCGCATCGGAACCATCGAACTCTTCCCCACTGTCCGGGTGGCCACAGGTACGGACCCTGATGAAGTTCTGGCGCTCGTCGAGCAGGCCCATCACGAGTGCTACATCGCCAATTCGCTGAATTCGGTTGTCACGGTCACCGCCACAATTCACCTCGAGTGAGGTGACCGACCCGGCTATATTCGATCAGGTGACCAACACCGGCTCTTCGAAGAACGACGCTCTCACCAGAAATCTCCTTGTAGTTGTCGAGATCGCCGCAATTCTCTTGACCGCCGTCGCAATTTACGACATCGCCAACGGCGAACACAGCTTGAGCGTCTGGGTGGCCATCGTCTGCTGGCCCATCGTCGCAATCTTCAACGGGGTCAAACTCTTCAAGTTGCTCCAGAACCACTGACCGACGCCGGCGGCCGCGGACCTGATCATGGTCCGCGGCCGCCGTGCGTGTCAGCTATTTCTCACCGGTCAGACTGCGACCGGCTTCTTGTCTTCGGTTTCCACCGCGTCGGTTTCCACCTTGTCCCAGCGGTCATGTCCGTCGTCGATCATCTTCAGCTCGTCGAACGGATCGGTACCGGCAAGCACTCCGGCCACCTTCTTGTTGTCGACCGTATTGGTCCACGACCCGACCAGCAGCGTGGCGACGGCATTTCCGGAGAAGTTGGTCACCGCGCGGGCTTCGGACATGAACCGGTCGATTCCGACAATCAGTCCGACTCCGTCGAGAAGTTCGGGACGGTGGCTCTGCAGGCCGCCGGCCAGGGTGGCCAAGCCGGCACCACTGACACCGGCCGCGCCCTTGGAGGCGACGATCATGAACACCAGCAGCGAGATCTGCTCACCCAGCGACAGCGGGTCACCCATGGCGTCGGCGACGAACAGCGACGCCATCGTGAGGTAGATCGCGGTGCCATCGAGGTTGAACGAATACCCGGTCGGGACAACAATTCCGACGGTGCTGCGTTCCACACCGAGGTGCTCCATCTTGGCGATCAGTCGCGGCAGGGCGGATTCGGAGGACGACGTGGCGAAGATGAGCAGGTACTCGCGGGCCAGGTACCGGACCAGTTTGAAGATCGAGATTCCGGCCACCAAGCGCAGGAGTGATCCCAGGACCACGAAGACGAAGATCGCGCAGGTGATGTAGAAGCCGAGCATCAGCGTGAGCAGTTCGGTGATCGCGCTCCAGCCGGTCTGTCCGACGACGTTGGCGATGGCGCCGAAGGCACCGATCGGGGCTAGCCACAAGATCATGCCGAGGACTTTGAAGACCACTTTCTGAAGCAACTCGACCGCTCGCAGAACCGGATCGCCCGATTTGGTCGGCAGGCTCTGGATCGCGAAACCGACCAGAAGTGCGATGAACAGGGTCTGCAGGACACTGCCCTCGGTGAGCGCCGACAACATCGACGTCGGGATGATCCCCTGCAGGAAGTCCATCGTGCCGCCGGATTCGTGCGCCTTCTCCGCCAGGCTGGCGCCTGTTCCCATTTTGCTCGGGTCGATCGTGAGGCCGCTCCCCGGGCTCAGCAGGTTACCGACCACGAGGCCGATCGCCAGCGCCACCGTGGACATGGCGAGGAAGTATGCGAAGGCGAGTCCGCCGACCTTTCCGACCGTCGCCGCGGCCCGGACCGAGCCGATACCGAGCACGATGGTGCAGAAGATGACCGGACTGATCATCATCTTGATCAAGCTGACGAACATGGTGCCGAGGACACCGAACTCCTGGCCCACCTCGGGGGCGACGAGTCCGACGACGACACCTGCGACCACCGCGACGATCACGGCGATGTACAGCCAGTGTGTGCGGTCGCGTTGCTTGCGGGCCGGCGGATCACCGGCTGTTGATCGATCTTGTGTGGTTGTCATGACGGCAACTTCCTTTGTGGAGTCGGCGAGAAGTGATCTGCAAGAATGGTGTTCCACAACGTGAGCCAGGTCACGATTAAGTTCATTACGTTCAGGGTCGGAGAGGTTCATGCCCAGGTTGGTGCCGCGTTCCCTGGCCGGACAGGCATTCGCGCTGCAGCTCGTCGTCATCGCGCTGATGGTGTTGGCCGGTGGCACGCTGGCTCTGATCGATGCCCGGCGCGATGGCGATGCCGCGGCCCGCCAGCAGGTCACCGGTATCGCCAGTTCGCTCGCGGAATCACCGTCCACCGCCGCGGCGATCGAATCCGGAACTGCATCCGCGGTACTGCAACCGGTGACCGAGCAGGTTCGCGAGGACACCAACATCGCATTCATCACGATCATGGCGCCCGATCGGACCCGATTCACCCACACCAATCCCGCACTCATCGGTGCGCCGTACCTCGGCACCATCGAGCCGGCGTTGGAGGGCAAGACGTTCACCGAGGTGTACACCGGCACCCTCGGTCCCTCGATCCGGGCAGTCGCACCGGTCAAGTCGAATTCGGGCGAGGTCATCGGCCTGGTGTCTGCGGGTATCACCCAGCAGACGCTCGCCGGGAGATGGCAGGATCAATGGCCGCAGATCTTGGCCATTGCCGTTGCCGCGCTGGGTGTTTCACTCGTCGGGATCTGGGCGATCCGGCGTCGTCTGCTGCGGCAGACGCATGGGCTCGGGCCGGCCGAATTGCAGGTGATGTACGAACATCACGACGCCATACTGCATTCGGTCTCCGAAGGGCTCATCGTGCTCGATCGGAACGGGGTGGCACTGGCCAACGACGAAGCCCGCCGACTGTTGTCGCTACCCGCCGGTGACGTCGACAGAGATTCTCTGCCACCATTTTTGCGGTCATACTCACCCGGCGCCCGCGACGAGGTCCACGTGACCGGCGACCGTGTTCTGGTCGTCAACCGGTCGCACGTCCCCGGGGACCGCTCCCCCGACACCGAGGTGGTCACCATCCGCGATCGCACCGAATTACAGGGCGCCCTGGGCGAACTCAACTCGATGCGCGTGTTCGCCGAATCGTTGCGGTCGCAGGCGCACGAGTCGGCAAACCGGCTGCACACCATCGTCACACTCGTCGAGATGGGTCGCAGCAGCGAAGCCGTGCGGTTTGCCACCGACGAGTTGCAACTGTCGCAGCAATTGGTCGACCGGCTGTCGAACACGGTCGGCGAACCGGCGCTGGCGGCCCTGCTACTCGGCAAGAGTGCCCAAGCCGACGAACGCGCCATCAGTCTGACGATCACCGATGACACCGAATTGCCCTCGGACGCCGACGAAGTCCCGTTGTCGGGACAGGAGCTGATCACGGTCGTGGGCAATCTGATCGACAATGCGCTCGACGCCTGCGACCGCGACGATCCATGGGTGGAGGTGACGGTGCGCCAAGATGCCGACCAACTGCTGATCCAGGTCGCCGACAGTGGCCCCGGCATGGATCCCGCTGAATTCTCCAGAGCGATGCAGCGCGGATACTCCACCAAGTCGGACACCGAAGCCGGGCGGCGGGGGCTCGGCCTGGCGTTGGTCGCGCAGGTCGTCGCACGGCACCACGGCACGCTTGATGCCGAAATGACCTACGGCTCCGTGGTCACGGTGCGCATCGGGGTCGATCGCCGATGATCAACGTGCTGATCGTTGAAGACGAGCCACTGATCGCCGAGGCCCACCGCGCCTACCTCGGACGACTGCCCGGGTTCGCGGTGGCGGCGAGCGCCAACACCGCCCAGGATGCGATGCGGGCGGCTGCCGAATCCGCCGCCGGCGGCAACCCGATCGATCTGGTCCTACTCGACATCGGACTCCCCGACGCCAGCGGCATCGATCTCGCCTCGGCGTTGTCCGGGCTTCGACCGGCCCCCGACATCATCGCGATCACGTCCGAACGCAACCTCGAGGTGGTGCGGGCGGCCGTTGCCAATGGCGCGCTGGCGTACCTCCTCAAACCGTTCACGTTCGCCGCCTTCCGTGATCGGCTCCAGCGGTACCAGCGGTACCGCGAAGCCCTCCCGGCCGGCACCGACGCCGCCAGCCAGGCCGAGGTCGACCGGGCGATTGCCGAATTACGAAGTAGCAGTGACAAATCCACTGCCCCGAAGGGCGCGGCACCAGGAACCACCGACGAGATCGCACGGATCGTCCGCGACAACGCCGAGGGTCTCACGGCAGCCGATGCCGCCAAGATCGTCGGGGTGTCACGGGTGACCGCTTGGCGCTATCTCGAACGCCTCGCCGACGACGGCACGCTCCTGCGTCACACCGACTACGGCAGCGCCGGCCGGCCCAAGATCCGCTATCAGTGGAAGCGCTGACACGCGCGACGATCTCAGGGAACAAAACTGGTGCGCGCAGAGGGATTTGAACCCCCGACCGCTGGTGTGTAAGACCAGAGCTCTACCGCTGAGCTATACGCGCGAGGCGACTGAACGAAGGCGAGTTCGCCAGTCGCGACGGCGAGAGAAAACATCGGACTCGCCGCCCATCCGGTCACCCGAAGGTGCCGGACACATTCAAGAATTTAGCGTGGCCAGAGCTTTCTCCCAAAGCGACTGGTCACGGACCTGCCCGGGATCCATCAGTTCCGAAAAAGTGATGATTCCGTTCTTGTCGATGACAAACGTTCCGCGGTTCGGATAGCCCTTGTCGTTGTTGAAGACGCCATAGGCCTGCGACACCTCGCCGTGTGGCCAGAAGTCCGCCAGGATCGGGAACAGGTAGCCCTGCGCCGACGACCACACCTTGTGTGTGGGCGAACTCCCCACGGACACTGCGATGAACTCGGAGTTCTCATTCGAGAACGCCGGCAACCGATCCCGGACCATGCTCAGTTCGCCTTCGCAGGTTCCGGTGAATGCCAGTGGAAAGAACACCAGCAACACGTTTTTTTCTCCGCGGTAGTCGGAGAGACTGACCACCTGATTGTTTTGATCGCGCAGGCTGAAGTCGGGAGCCTCGGTTCCCACCTGCAGCTCCCGACCGAGAGAAGAGGTCATGCTCTCTTGCCGGCCCGGGTTTTCGGTTGGACCAAACGAGATCCCAGCCATTCACCGAAGCTCACGGCGCTGGTTTGGGTGAGACCTGCCGTGGGTGCGGCTTCGGCGACCTCGGTCGGGTCGACGTAACCATCGTTTCCGGTTTTCGGCGACAACACCCAGACGAATCCGTCGTCGGCAAGTGGTCCGATTGCATCCATCAGCGCATCGACCAGATCTCCGTCACCGTCGCGCCACCACAGCACGACCATGTCGATGACCTCAAGGGAATCCTCGTCGACCATCTCAGCGTCGATGGTGTCTTCGATAAGGCCGCGCAGGTCGTCGTCGGTGTCCTCATCCCACCCCAGCTCCTGCACGATCATGCCCGCTGTCACTCCCAGCTTCTGGGCGCGATCACCATCTGAAGCGGCAACCAACGCGACGACCTCCTGTTTCAAAGAATGGGTGAGCTCGGTTCCGAGCCCACTTAGATCACTCAAGCGAACAGGGTAAACCCCCAAGTTGCAAGCCGAATGCCGCTTTTTCAACCGGCGAGTTGTCCGCACGCCTCCACGGCCTTGTTCCTGGCGTCGATCCAGAGCCCTGCCGGTTCGTTGAGTCCGGACCGATTCTGGCCGTCCACGGCCTTCACCAACGCCTGATTCCGGACCAGGAAATCGCCGACGAGTTGGTCCACCGGCGCCTCGACATCGGGTACGAGTTTGGCCTTGATCGCCTGCTCACCGGCATTTAGCTGGTCGATCGCGATTTGTCCGGCGTCGCCGAGTGCCGAATAGGACTGCACTTCATTGAGTTTCGTGACGAACTGGTTGTAGCTGTTCAGCATGGTCACCACGGTGGTGGTGAACTGCGAACACAACTCGAGCGTGAGATTTCTGGCGGCTTGCGCGCGTCGCGACGATTCGGCGGCCTCCGACCGTTCCGCGGCCACCGACATCTCGCTCTGATAGGCCGACACCTGGCCCCCGTCGACCGAGCTCGAGCCCTCGATCGTCGTGGCGCAACCCGTCACGCCCAACCCCAACCCCAACCCCGTCACCGCGATGACTGCCACAGCCCAAACTTTCACAGTGCCGATACTGCACGACGTGCGTGCCATCCGACCACTGAAACGCTCGTGGGTAGGGTTACTTTGCCGCGGACCGATGCCAACACTCATCTCTTGCGGCACGATTAGGACAACGCCCGGACCACACCCCGGTCCCGGCGGGTCGATCCCGTTTACGGCAGCCACCGTTGCCGAGTGACTCGAGGAGAAAGAGCACGCAGTGACTGACAGCACTCACGCACCCAAGAATCAGGCCCGAGTTCGGGTGATCCGGGAAGGTGTCGCGTCATACCTCCCCGACATCGATCCGACCGAGACCGACGAATGGCTTGATTCATTCGACGGACTCCTCGAACACGCCGGGCCTGGCCGGGCCCGATATCTCATGCTGCGTCTGCTCGAACGAGCCGGTGAGAAGCGGGTGTCGATCCCTTCCCTGACCTCCACCGACTACGTGAACACGATCCCGACCGAAAGCGAGCCCTGGTTCCCGGGCGACGAGGAGGTCGAACGCCGCTTCCGTGCGTTCATCCGCTGGAACGCCGCGATCATGGTGCACCGCGCCCAGCGTCCCGGTGTCGGGGTCGGCGGCCACATCTCCACCTACGCATCGTCCGCCGCGCTGTACGAGGTCGGCTTCAACCACTTCTTCCGCGGCCAGGAGCACGCCGGTGGCGGCGACCAGATTTTTATCCAGGGTCATGCCTCGCCTGGTATCTACGCCCGCGCCTACCTCGAGGGCCGCATCGCCGAATCCCGGATGGACGGATTCCGCCAGGAGCACTCCCATGCCGGCGCCGGCGGCGGCCTGCCGTCGTACCCCCATCCGCGGTTGATGCCCGACTTCTGGCAGTTCCCAACTGTTTCCATGGGCCTGGGCCCGATGAACGCCATCTATCAGGCCCGTTTCAACCACTACCTGAACGATCGCGGAATCAAGAACACCGAGGATCAGCACGTCTGGGCATTCCTCGGCGACGGCGAGATGGACGAGCCGGAGTCTCGTGGTCTGGCGCACGTCGCCGCCACCGAGGGCCTCGACAACCTGACGTTTGTCGTCAACTGCAACCTGCAGCGTCTCGACGGACCGGTGCGAGGCAACGGCAAGATCATCCAGGAACTCGAGTCGTTCTTCCGCGGCGCCGGCTGGAACGTCATCAAGGTGATCTGGGGCCGCGAGTGGGACTCGCTCCTGCACAAGGACCGCGACGGCGCGCTGGTCAATCTCATGAACAGCACCCCCGACGGCGACTACCAGACGTACAAGGCCAACGACGGCGCATTTGTCCGTGAGCACTTCTTCGGGCGCGATCCGCGAACCAAGGAACTGGTCAAAGATCTGTCCGACGCCGACATCTGGAACCTCAAGCGCGGCGGCCACGACTACCGCAAGGTGCATGCCGCATACGCATCGGCGATGGCGCACAAGGGTCAGCCGACGGTGATCCTGGCCCACACCATCAAGGGCTACACCCTCGGCAAGCACTTCGAGGGCCGCAACGCCACGCACCAGATGAAGAAGCTGACGCTCGACGATCTCAAGGATTTCCGCGACAGCACCCGCATCCCGATCAGCGATGCCGAGCTCGAAAAAGATCCGTACCTGCCGCCGTACTACCACCCCGGCGCCGACGCACCCGAGATCCAGTACATGCTCGACCGCCGCAAGTCGCTGGGTGGCTTCCTGCCGGCCCGCCGGACCAAGAGCAAGGTGCTCAAGCCCGACACCAGCGGCGCCATCAAGCTCGCCGGCAAGGGTTCGGGCAAGCAGCAGGTCGCGACGACGATGGCCATCGTCCGCATCTTCAAGGAATTGATGCGCGACAAGGAGATCGGCAAGCGCCTGGTGCCGATCATCCCGGACGAGGCCCGCACGTTCGGCATGGACTCGTGGTTCCCGACGCTGAAGATCTACAACCGCAACGGCCAGCTGTACACATCGGTCGACGCGGATCTGATGCTCGCCTACAAGGAGAGCCCGGAAGGGCAGATCCTGCACGAGGGCATCAACGAAGCCGGCTCCACGGCGTCGTTCACCGCGGTCGGCACGTCGTACGCCACACATGACGAGCCGATGATCCCGCTCTACATCTTCTATTCGATGTTCGGGTTCCAGCGCACTGGCGACGGACTGTGGGCTGCCGCCGACCAGATGGCCCGCGGCTTTGTCCTGGGCGCCACGGCCGGTCGCACCACACTGACCGGTGAAGGTCTGCAGCACGCCGACGGGCATTCGCTGCTGCTGGCGGCCACCAATCCGGCGGCGGTGACCTACGACCCCGCATTCAGTTACGAACTGGCGCACATCATCTCCGACGGACTCAAGCGGATGTACGGCGAAGATCCGGAGAACATCTTCTACTACATCACCATCTACAACGAGCCCATCGCGCAGCCGGCGCAGCCCGAGAACCTTGATGTCGCGGGCGTACTCAAGGGCATCTACCGATTCGCCGATGCGCCGCAGGGCATGGAGTTCCCGGCCAACATCCTGGTGTCCGGTATCGCCATGCCCAGTGCTCTCAAGGCGCAGGAGTTGCTTGCCGACGACTGGAACGTCGGGGCGAGCATCTACTCGGTGACGTCGTGGGGCGAACTCGCCCGTGACGGGGTCGAGTACGAAAAGGCCTCGCTGCGCGAACCCGCGGGTGACCATCCGCAACCGTTCGTGACGGATGCACTTGCCGACGCCGACGGACCGTTTGTCGCGGCGACCGACTTCATGCGGGGTGTCCCGGAACTGATCCGCGGCTGGGTACCCGGTACGTATCTCACCCTCGGTACCGACGGTTTCGGATTCTCCGACACCCGTCCGGCCGCCCGCCGGTACTTCAATGTCGATGGTGAATCCATCGCGGTCGGTGTGCTCGCCGCACTCGCCCGTGACGGTCACATCGACATCAAGGTGGCCGCCGAGGCCGCCGCGAAGTACCAGATCGAAGACGTGCTCGCAGCTCCGAAGCAGACCAGCGATCCGGGTCCCGGCGCCTGATCTTCCCCCATCCCCCGATCGCCCATCCGTTGCACAACGGGTGGGCGGCCGGCGTTTGTGGCCACAGCAAGGAGGCCACGCCTTCGGTCGTGGTCGCAGTGCTCCCCCGCGGGCACCGGACTGGCATAGATTGATGCCATGACTGAGTCCCGTACGGGTGACCAGCCCGTAGGCGACCTCTTCGGTCCACGGGGTGCCCACGTCCCGGCTCCGGCGAATGTTCACGACGCCCTGCCGGACACCCTGCTCCGCCGCGTGAAGCAGTACAGCGGCCGATTGGCCACCGAGGCCGTCCATTCGATGCAGGAGCAGTTGCCCTACTTCGAGGATCTCGAAGCGGGTCAGCGGGCCAGTGTGCAGCTGGTGGTCCAGACCGCGGTGGTGAACTTCGTCGAATGGCTGCAGGATCCCGAGGGCAACGTCAAGTTCACGGTGCAGGCCTTCCAGGTCGTACCCCAGGACCTCGCCCGCCGGATCAGCCTTCTGCAGACCGTCGAGATGGTCCGGGTGGCGATGGAATTCTTCGAGAAATGGCTGCCACTTCTCGCCCGCAACGACGCCCAGCTCCGCGCGCTCACCGAAGCGGTTCTGCGCTACGGCCGTGAAATCGGGTTCGCTGCGGCCTCTATATACGCATCCGCCGCCGAATCCCGCGGCGCCTGGGACTCACGACTCGAAGCGCTGGTCGTCGATGCGGTCGTCCGCGGCGACTCGGGCCCGACTCTGCTGTCCCGCGCCGCCGCGCTCAACTGGGACACCGCGGCCACGGCCACAGTCCTCGTGGGGATGCCGCCGCCGGAGCGCAACGTCTCCGTACCCCTTGCCGTGCACAACACCGCACGTCAACACGACCGGGCAGCACTCTCCGTGGTGCAGGGCAGCCTCCTGGTCGCGATCGTCAGTGGCCCGGTGACGATGGGTGACCCGTTCATCACCGATCTACTGGTCCTTTTTGCCGACGGACCAGTGGTGATCGGGCCCACGACCCCCAACCTCGGTGCCGCCCACGCAAGCGCAGTCGATGCCCTGTCAGGCATCGAGGCCGTCGTCGGCTGGCCGAGCGCACCCCGTCCAGTTCACTCACTTGAACTTTTGCCCGAGCGCGCGCTGCTCGGCGATCAGGCCGCAATGACCACGCTGAACGATTCACTGGTCAAGCCACTGGCAAAGGGTGGCGAGACCCTGACCTCGACCCTTGACGCATATCTCGATTCCGGAGGGTCCGTGGAATCGTGCGCCCGACAGCTTTTCGTTCATCCAAATACTGTGAGATATCGACTAAAGAGAATTTCGGACATTACCGGTCGCGATCCAATGAACCCACGTGATGCGTACGTACTGCGAGTGGCAACAACCGTAGGCAGACTGGCACAGGTAAGACACGACATGCGCACAATTTTCCCTACAATCACTTCCTTCACAGGCTTAAAGGAGTGAAAGCAACAATTGTGCATCAATTCACAACGGTGTAACGGATATCGGGGAGGTGACGATGCAGGCACGCTGTAGTGCAATTTTGTAGGGATCCCACAAAGGCGTCGCCCAAGGTTCATTGCGTACAACACCCTCGCCGACAGTCATATGGGTGTTCTCTTGTCAGGTGCTCACCTTGCTTGCGCCCGGACAGGGCTCCCAGACCGTCGGAATGCTCACGCCTTGGCTTGAGCTCCCCGGCGTACGCGACCAGGTCGCCACGTGGTCGAAGCTGACCAATCTCGACATCGAACGCTTGGGTACCACTGCCACGGCAGACGAGATCACCGATACCGCGGTCACTCAGCCGCTGGTGGTCGTCTCGGCACTCCTTGCCTACGACGAGATCAACAAGCGCTCTCCGTTGCCCTCAGACACCCTCATCGCCGGCCATTCCGTCGGCGAGTTGGCGGCCGCCGCCATCGCCGGTGTGCTGACCGCCGATGAGGCCGTGTCACTCGCCGCGATCCGTGGCGCCGAGATGGCAAAAGCCTGCGCACTCGAACCCACCACGATGGCGGCAGTGCTCGGTGGTGACGAAGCCGCAGTGCTCGCCCGCCTCGAAGAACTCGACCTGATCGCGGCCAACCGCAACGCTGCCGGCCAGATCGTGGCCGCCGGTGCGGTCGCCGCCATCGACGAGCTGATCGCCAACCCGCCGGAGAAGGCACGGATCCGCAAGCTCGCCGTCGCCGGCGCGTTCCACACGCGGTACATGGCCCCGGCGCAGGACGCCGTGGCACGTGCGGCAGCCGATATCACCCCGCAACAGCCGACGGGGCCGTTGCTCTCCAACTCCGACGGACAGCTGGTCACCTCCGGACGTGACGCACTCGACAAAATCGTCGCCCAGGTGACCCGGCCCGTACGGTGGGACCTGTGCTCGCAGACGATGCGCGAGCACGCGACCACCGGATTGGTCGAGCTCCCGCCGGCCGGCACCCTTGCCGGAATCGCGAAACGCGAGCTCAAGGGAACACCGACCCGTGCGCTCAAGACCCCCGACGACCTCGCGGGCCTCACAGAACTTGGATAGCGACGATGGCACGCCTGTGCCGTCGTCCCCGGGAGATGTCCAGAGCAGAGTTGCTCTGGCATCCGTCCATTGCAGTGCGTGAGCACTGTTCCTCCGGAAACACACGAATACACGAACATGAAGGGAGCCACACAGTGGCCGCCGCCCAGGAAGAAATCATTGCCGGACTCGCTGAGATCATCGAGGAGGTCACCGGCATTGAACCCTCTGAGGTGACTGTAGAGAAGTCGTTCGTCGACGATCTCGACATCGATTCCCTGTCGATGGTTGAAATCGCAGTGCAGACCGAAGACAAGTACGGCGTGAAGATCCCCGATGAGGATCTCGCCGGACTGCGCACCGTCGGTGACGCCGTCAACTACATCCAGAAGCTCGAAGCCGAGAACGCGGACGCCGCTGACGCCATCCGCGCCAAGCTCGACGCCGACAAGAACACCGGTGAGTGACCAACTGTGACTAACTCTCTTCGCGAATACTCGACCCTCGGCGGAAATTTTCCGAACGTGGTGGTGACCTCGATGGTTGCGACCACATCAATCGGCGAAGACCTCGATTCCACGTGGAAGGGTCTTCTCGCCGGAGAGAGCGGTATCAAGACTCTCACCGATGACTGGGTCGAGGAGTACGACCTCCCGGTCCGGTTCGGTGGGCGTCTCGTGAAAGATCCGTCGACGGAGGTCACCCGGGTTCAGGCCCGTCGCATGGCCTACGTCGAGCGGGTCGCCTATGTCATGGGCAAGCGTCTGTGGGCAATCGCAGGCGAACCCGATATCGAGAAAGAGCGCCTCGGCGTTGTCATCGGTACCGGTCAGGGTGGTGGCGATGCGCTCATCGAGGCCTACAACTCGATGCACAACACCGGCAACTACCGCAAGGTTTCCCCGCTTGCCGTACCGATGGCCATGCCAAACGGTCCGGCAGCGGTGGTCGGACTCGAGATCGGCGCCAAGGCCGGTGTGATCACACCTGTCTCCGCCTGCTCTTCGGGTTCGGAGGCGATCGCGCACGCGTGGCGTCAGATCGTCATGGGTGACGCCGACATGGTTGTCACAGGTGGCGTGGAGGGCCATATCGACTCGGTCCCCATCGCCAGCTTCGCGATGATGCGTGCGATGAGCACGCGCAACGAGGATCCCGCGGCCGCGTCTCGTCCGTTCGACAAAGACCGTGATGGTTTTGTCTTCGGTGAGGCCGCCGCCCTGCTGGTCATCGAGCGTGAGGATCACGCCCTCGCCCGGGGTGCGCACATTCATGCGCGTCTCCTCGGCAGTGGTATCACGTCCGATGGCTACCACCTGGTTGCACCTGACCCGGAGGGCACCGGCGCCGCGCGCGCCATGACCCGTGCACTGCAGACCTCGGGACTCACCAAGTCCGACATCACCCACGTGAACGCGCACGCCACGTCGACCTCGGTCGGCGACACCGCCGAGGCGCTGGCGATCAACATCGCGGTGGGCAACCATGCCGCGGTCTACGCACCGAAGTCTGCCCTCGGGCATTCGATCGGCGCGGTGGGTGCACTGGAGTCGGTACTGACAATCAAGGCCATCGAAGAGGGAGTCATTCCTCCGACGCTAAATCTCGACAATCAGGATCCCGAGTGTGAACTCGACGTGGTTCACGGAGAACCGCGTTACGGACAGATCGACTACGCCATCAACAACTCATTCGGATTCGGTGGGCACAACGTTGCGCTCGCCTTTGGGCGCTACTGACCCGCTGCCCCGGAGCCAGTCTCACCGGGCGCTTGACGATCTACCTCTAAGGAGATTCATGACCACCATGGCCCCGATCACACAGCAAGAGGAATCCATCGATCCTCGGGATCCTTTGCTGCGCTTGACCAATTTCTTCGACGAAGCATCCATGTCGTTGCTGCACCCCCGCGACAAGTCTGGTGTACAGGCTGCTGTCGGCCGGGTGAACGGTGTCCGCACCGTCGCCTACTGCACCGACGGCACAGTGATGGGCGGGGCCATGGGGGTGGTGGGTTGTAAGCACATCGTCAACTCCATCGACACCGCCATCGCCGAGCAGGCCCCGGTTGTCGGTATCTGGCATTCCGGTGGTGCCCGGCTGGCAGAGGGCGTCGAAGCCCTCCATGCCGTCGGCGAGGTTTTCGAGGCGATGGTCCGGGCCTCCGGATACATCCCCCAGATCTCGATCGTCGTCGGCTTCGCCGCCGGCGGCGCGGCGTATGGACCCGCCCTGACCGACGTCGTCATCATGGCGCCGGCCGGCCGCGTGTTCGTCACCGGACCGGACGTCGTCAAGAGCGTCACCGGTGAGGTCGTCGACATGGAGTCGCTCGGTGGACCGCTGACCCACGGCAAGAAGTCGGGTGTCTCGCACATCACCGCCGATTCCGAGGCCGACGCCTACTGGCGTGGCCGCCGCCTGATCGGAACCTTCGGTCAGCAGGGCCACTTCAGCCGGCAGAAGGCCGAGGCGGGCGATATGGATCTGCGGGCTCTGATGCCCGAGTCCAACCGCCGCGCGTACGACGTCCACCCGATCGTGCGGGCGCTGCTCGACACCGATGTGGCCGCGGACGGCGTAACCGAGATCTCGAGTTTCGAAGAGCTGCAGGCAAAGTGGGCGCCGAACATCACGATCGGTTTCGGTCGGCTGTCCGGTCGCAGTGTCGGCGTGATCGCCAACAACCCGCTGCGCATGGGTGGTTGCCTCAATTCCGAGAGCGCTGAGAAGGCGGCTCGCTTCGTCCGTCTCTGCGACGCGTTCGGCGTCCCGCTGATCGTGATGACCGACGTCCCGGGTTACCTGCCCGGTGTCGGCCAGGAATGGGACGGCGTGGTGCGCCGCGGCGCCAAGTTGCTGCACGCGTTCGCCGAATGCTCGGTCCCCCGCGTGACCTTGGTGACCCGCAAGATCTACGGCGGTGCCTACATCGCGATGAACTCGCGGGCACTCGGTGCCACCGCGGTCTACGCGTGGCCCGGTTCCGAGGTGGCCGTGATGGGCGCCAAGGCAGCGGTCGGCATCCTGCACAAGAAGGCACTGGCTGCCGCACCCGACGACGAGCGCGAAGCACTGCATGAGCGTCTCGCCGTCGAGCACGAAGCCATCGCCGGCGGTGTGGGCCGCGCTCAGTCCATCGGTGTGGTCGACGAGATCATCGACCCGGCCAAGACCCGCAGCATCATCGCGCAGGCACTGGCCTCGGCACCGGCTCGCCGTGGACGCCACAAGAACATCCCGTTGTGATCTGACGAGAGTGTTCTGACAAGACACAAAAGCGGGCCCGGACTTTTCAGAAGTCCGGGCCCGCTTTTGTGTTCGCGTGTTTGTGTTCAGGTGGTCGGGGTGCTCAGCCCACGCGCTGGTGCAGCCAGGTGACCTCGGCACCGGCACCGCCCATGCGGAACGACTCGAGGGCCTCGTCCCAGGCCGTGCCGAGCGCGGCATCGAGCGCACCCGCGAGTTCCATGCCATCGGCATGCGATTCCATCAGGGAACGCAGCTGCACCTCGCCGACGATGACGTCACCGTTGGCGCTCATCGACCCCCGCCACAGACCTAGTCCTGGGACGAAACAGAAGCGTTCACCGTCCACGCCTTCACTGGCGTTCTCGGTGATCTCGAACCGCAGGGCAGACCACTCACGCAGGGCATTGGCCAGGCGCGCACCGGTCCCGACGGGTCCGACCCAGTCGACGGTGGCGCGCTGCAGGCCAGGGCTGACCTCTTGTGCCGACCACTTCAGATTCGCGCGGGCATCAAGGGTCGACGACAGTGCCCACTCGACATGCGGGCACAACGCGACCGGTGCGGAATGTACGAAAACCACACCTGTCGTAACGTCCGCAAACTGATTCAGGTTGCGCACTTTCCACCTCCGGTTTCGACGAGGAACGTCTTCCCCAACGGCCTGGCGAAACCACGGTGATACCACACTTGTTGCCTATTGTGCCTCAAGTTACCTGTGTTGCGCTAGTGGCACGTGTTCAACGTCTCTTGCTTGTATCCGGTGGAGCGAAGTGGAAATTGTTGTCAGCGTGAAAGAGCCTCCACGATGGAATCGTTGAACTCGCTCCAGAGCGGCTTCGCCCACGCACCGAAAGGCCGGTCCGTGAGCACCACGCAGGCTGCGGACAACGCCGGATCCACCCAGAGGAACGTCCCGGACTGACCGAAGTGACCGAAGGTTCCCGGGCTGTTCCGGCTCCCGGTCCAATGCGGATTCTTGTGCGACCGGATCTCGTACCCGAGTCCCCAGTCACAGGGCCGGTGTTTGCCATAGCCGGGGACGAACCCGTCCAGCCCCGGGAACTGCACCGATGTCGCCTCGGCGAACAACTCGGTGGAGACCAGGGCCGGTGCGAGAAGCTCGCCGGCGAACGCCGCGAGATCGGCGACCGTCGAGTGCGCCCCGTGCCCGGCCGAGCCCTGCAGCGCCGTCGACGTCATCCCGAGCGGCTCACAGACGGCCTGCGCGAGGTACTCGTCGAACACGATGTCGGCCTCTGTTCCGATCAGCTCGGCCAGCACCTCGAATCCGGCGCTCGAATAGACGCGCTGCTCCCCCGGCCCGGCGACCGTTTCGAGACTGCCAAAATCCAGACCTGAGGCGTGGGCCAACAGATGCCGCACCGTGGCACCGGGTGGACCGGCCGGCTGATCGAGTTCGATGGCTCCCTCCTCGATCGCGACCAGCACCGCATGTGCCGCGAGCAACTTGGTCACCGACGCGAGCGCGAACACCTGATCGGTGTCACCACTCGTTTCGATCACCTGTCCGTCGGACACCACCGCCGCCGAGACCGCGCCCACGGGCCAGCTGTCGAGTTGCTTGAGCATGACGCCCATGCCATCACGCGGAGTGTGTGCGCGGCAACTGACAGGGCCCGCGGCCGTGGCCGGGCCGGCGATCAGACAGCGCGGTCCTCGTCGGTGAAACGAATCACCCCGCGGATGTTCTTGCCGTCCAACATGTCCTGGTAGCCCTCGTTGATCTGGTCGAGGCGGTATTGCCGGGTGACCATGTCATCGAGGTTGAGCTTGCCCATCTTGTACATCGAGAGCAGTTGCGGGATATCGATCTTGGGGCTGGCGCCACCGAAGATGGTCCCCTGCAGATTCTTCTGGAGCAGGGTCAGCATCGCGAGGTTGAGCGTGACCTGGTTCTCCATCATGTTGCCCATACCGGTCAGGACGCAGGTGCCGGCCTTGGCGGTGATGCCCATCCAGAGGTCGACGTCCTTGCCGTGCACCTCACCGACTGTGACGATGACCTTCTTCGCCATACCTCCGGCGGTCACCTCGGCAATGGTCATCGCAGCTTCTTCGACGCTGGCAAACGCGTGGGTCGCACCGAACTTCAGCGCTTGTTCGCGCTTCCACTCCACCGGATCGATCGCAAACACGTTGCGGGCACCGGAGATCACCGAGCCCTGCAGCGCCGCGATCCCGACACCACCGCAGCCGATGATCGCCACGTCTTCACCCGGGCTGACCTTGGCGCTGTGAGTCGCCGATCCGTAACCCGTCGGGACACCGCAGCCCACCAGACAGGCGACCTCGAACGGGATCGTCGGGTCGATCTTCACCACGGACGTTTCATGAACGACCATGTACGGGGAAAACGTACCGAGCAGCGTCATCGGGTAGACGTTTTCACCGGCCGCGGTGTGGATGCGGAATGTGTGGTCCGACACGGCTTCACCCTGCAGGAGCATGGCGCCGAAGTCGCACAGGTTGCTCAGGCCCGATCGACACGACGGACACTTGCCACACGACGGGATGAATGACAACACCACATGGTCCCCGACCTCGAAATCGCTGACCCCTTCACCGACCTGCTCGATCACCCCGGCGCCCTCATGTCCGCCGAGCACGGGGAAGCCACCCATCGGGATCCCTCCGGTCACCAGATGGTGGTCGGAGTGGCACATACCCGCGGCTTCCATCCGGATCTTGACCTCACTCGGCCGCGGGTCGCCGATCTCGATCTCCTCGATCGCCCACTTCTCGTTGAAGTTCCTGAGCAATGCGCCTTTTGTCTTCATCGAACCTCCCAATTCGCGGCACAGGGGTGCCTACCAAGAGCCGTCCGGCTGTGGCCGGAGCGCAACTTCTATCCCGACAGTGACCGCAGTCACCGTGTTGAGAAAATTGTAACGTGTTTCAGTTTTGCCGCCAGTGCCAGTTTCCTGCGAGTTCTCCACCAACGCGAAAACAACCGTGGCCGACCGCTGTGAAGCGGCCGGCCACGGTTATCGCGTTCGCTGGAGTTGCAGGTCGCAGACCTAGTGCAGTCCGGCGTCCTTGCCGCCGTACTCCTGGCGGAGTGATGGCTTGATCACCTTGCCGGAGGCATTGCGCGGCAGCTCGTCGATGACGATCATTTCCTTCGGCTGCTTGAAACGAGCCAGGTGCTCGTTGAGGAACTCGATGAGCTCTTCGAACGTCAACTGCTCGCCGGGGTGGAGGACGACGATCGCGACCGGAACCTCACCCCAGCGGTCGTCGGCCCTGCCCACCACAGCTGCTTCGAGGATCTTCGGATGCGCGAAGAGCGCATTCTCGACCTCGGCGCAGTAGATGTTCTCGCCGCCGGAGATGATCATGTCTTTCTTGCGATCGACGACGTAGACGAACCCCTCGTCATCCATTCGCACCAGATCTCCGGAATGGAACCAGCCGCCGGCAAACGCATCCGCGGTCCCCTGCGGGTTCTGCCAGTAGCCCTCCATCATGTTCGGCCCGCGGTAGACGATCTCCCCCACGTCACCGGTTTTCACATCGTTCATCTCCGCGTCGACGACCCTCGCCTGCACCGAGGGGATGACCTGCCCCACCGATCCGAGCTTGCGCAAGGCATCTTTGCCTTCGAGCACACAGGTGATCGGCGACATCTCGGTCTGTCCGAACACCGCGACGTTGATGGCGTCCGGGAACACCTCGGCCATGGCCCGCAACACGGTGTCCGACGCCGGTGCCGCACCCCACGAGATCACCCGCAACTTGACGTTGCGCGGCTTGACCTTCTGCACCGCACACACCACCTGCCACTGCGCCGGAACGAGGAAGATCGAGGTGATGCCTTCCGCCTCGAGTACATCCAGCAACGCCTCAGGGTCGAAAGCACCCAGCGGATGGATCACGGTCGGCACACCGAGGTAGAACAGCGGGGCCATCGCACCCATCGCCGCGATGTGGAACATCGGTGCCACACACGAGCCGACGTCGTCATTGCGGATCTGCAGCGCCGAGATACAGGTGACGGCCTGCGCCTGCATGTTGGTGTGAGAGAGCATGGAGCCCTTGGGATTACCAGTGGTTCCCGAGGTGTACATGATCATCGCGATCGAGTTCTCCGGCACGTCGATGGCCGGCAGGTCCGACGGGTCCTCGGCGATCAGGGTGTCGTAATCGAGTGCATCCCCGACATCGGAAGGACCGACGATGATCAGGTTCTCGACACCCTCGGTGGTCTTGCGGACCGCATCGGCGAGCGGGGCGAGAAGCGACTCGGTGACGATGACCTTGGCACCGCTGTCGGCGACGAGATAGCCGACTTCGGGAGGCGTCATCCGGATGTTGACCGGCACCGCGATCGCGCCGATCAGATTGGCGCCGAAGATGACCTCGACGTACTCGCTGCGGTTGAGCATGAGCACCAGCACGCGATCACCGAAACGAACACCGCGGTTGTACAGCGCTGCGGCGAATGCGGTGGAACGGTCGTTGAGCTGCTTCCAAGAGGTGTCCTGTCCCAAGAAGCGCAAGGCGACCTGGTCGGGCTTCATCTCTGCGTGACGGCGGATGTGGGTGTTCCAGTTGTTGCGCCGAGACCGGAACGGCTCCTCGACGAGGTGGTCGGACTGAGGCAATGTGGAGCTCGTCATTTTCCGCTTCCTTGTTGTGTGACCAACGCCGAGATCGACCTCAAGCGTTGATGTTTCCGAATGCTAATTGGATGCAACTGTCTGGTTTTTGCTCTTGCTTGCGAATGCGGCGATCAATGCCACGAATTCGGGTGATTGCAGGAGTTCGGTCTGGCCCTGTGTCTCCAGTTGCAACGCCAATTCGAAACCGGCCATCGTCTGGGCGTCGATCGCCTTCTTGGTCAGCGTCAGAGCCCGGGGTGAAGCCGCCAGCAGTTTGTTCACCACTTGATCGACCTTGTCCGCCAACGCTTCCGACGGCAGCACTGCGGTCACCAAACCGTCGGCGTATGCCTGCGTCGCCGGCAGGCGTTCACCGAGCAACGCCAACTCGTTCGCGCGAGCACGGCCGACCGCCGCAGCCACCGTCGAGGTGGCGGCGCCGTCGGGCATCAAACCGATGTTGACGAACGCGAGCAGGAAGTAGGCCGATTCGGAGGCATAGATGAGATCGGACGCGAAAGCGACCGATGCGCCGATACCGACTGCCGCCCCGTCGACCACCGCGACGACCGGGACTTCGAGCGCCCGGATCGCGCGGACGACATCGGATCCGGTGTTGATGGTCCGCTCCGCGCGCTGCCGCGCCTCCTCTTCGGACGCCGGCGGTTCCGCAGTGGCCATCTCGATGAGATCGGCACCAGTGCAGAAGTCCCGGCCGGGAGCACCGATGACCACAACCCTCACCGCGGGGTCTGCCGCCCACTCACCGAGCGTCTCGATCAGCGCCGAGCTCGTCGCCGAGTCCATCGAATTCTTCCGGGCAGGCCGATCAACCAGAACGCGCGCAACGCCCCGGTCGTCGACAGCCACAGAAAGCCCATTGTTCGCCGGCATGCTCGCCACCCTAACCCTCAGATTCTCACAATTGCGATGTAGATCACGTGAATCCACATTAACTTGTCAGATTTCTGCCGGACGCGTCAAGTGTTCGCGAGCGGTTGTCCTCGCTGGTCGACGGGATACGCCCCCTCCGCTGCAGATAGTCGCCGCCTGCGGCTAACATTGATAAATGGCTTCAGCCAACGGACGCGTCAACGACGCCCCCACACCCGCTTCTGCCGCACCGAGAACCCGTCAGCGACCGAAGGACCGCCGCGAACAGATAATTCGCGTCGCCGCCGAATCCTTCAGCGAACACGGCTATTTCGCGACCGGTGTCGATCAGATCGCCGGTCAGGTCGGAATCAGCGGCCCGGCCCTGTACCGGCACTTTCCCAACAAGTACGCACTCTTCTCCGAGACGGTCCGCACACTCGGCGCCGACCTGGATCGCGCGATCGCACAGGTGCCCACCCTACCCGGTGAACCCGAACGCGAGTTGAACCTGCTGATCACCGAACTCACCCGGACCACGATCGAGAATCGCTCACGCGGTGCCCTCTACCGATGGGAGGCGCGATACCTGAATCCAGAGGACCGCCGGCAACTCGGCGAGTTCGTGGGTCGGATGCACGCCCGATTCGCGTCCATTCTGGACCAGATCCGCCCAGAACTGTCGACCGGAGGTGTGCCGGCGCCGGGACGCCTGGCGACGGACGCGCAGTACCTCAGCGGAGCAGTGCTCAGCGTCATCGGATCGATCACGACGCATCGGGCCTCATTGCCCCGCAAGCGGATCGAGGCAGTCATCCTCGCCGCCGCGATGGACGTGGCCCGGACCGATCTCCCGCCGAACGATCCGACGGCGGTGCCCGCACGCCCGGCCGCATCGGTCGGTCTTCCGATGGCATCGAAGCGGGAAGCCCTGCTCACCGAGGCGATCCGATTGATGAGTGCCCGCGGATTCCATGACGTGACGATGGAGGAGATCGGCGCCGCGGTCGGCATGAACCAGTCGGGCGTCTACCGCCACTTCGACACCAAGGTCGCCATGTTGTCGACCGCGTTCTCCCGGGCCAGTGAGCGCATCACCGCGGGGATCAGCGATGCCCTCGCCGAGTCTGCGACGCCGGACGAAGCCGTTGAGAAGCTGGTCACCAAGTACGTCGACCTCTCGTTCGCGAACAGCGAACTACTCAATCTGTACCTGTCAGAGATCGGCAGCGTGCCCGAACCGCAGCGGATCGAACTCCGCGACCAACAGCGCCGCAACGTCGAAGAATGGGCACAACTCGTCGGCCAGGTCCGCCCAGGCGTGAACCCGGTCGAAGCCCGGTACCTGGTGCATGCCGCCTTCAACACCGTGCTCGACCTCGGCAACTGGGTACGCTACGACCCCCGACCGGCGACCCGGCTTCGCATCGAGGCCGTCATGACCGCGATCCTGCTTCCGAAGCAGTAGACCGGACAGCGGTTCGGCCCGTCACACGACCTTGAAGTCAGAGATCAGCCACTTGCCGTTCACCCGTTCGAGTGTCACCTTGACCATGGATTGATACGGGATCCCCTCCGGCAGTTCGGCGTCCGTCTGTGGCGACTTCACCGTTTGATCCATCGCCACCAGGACCACCGCATCTGTCGATGAAATCGATTGCAGTGCGGCCTCTTTCGGCTTCGCCGACGCAACGGCCTGCGCATTGGCGCTACCTTCGCGGGCCTGCCGGGATCCTTCGATGAAGTCCTTGGCGAACGCCGGCGTGGAGATCTCGGTGATCCGGGCATCCAGCTCCGCAAAGTTCGCGGAATCGTAGGTCAGCAGGTCCGCGGCATACCGGCCGGCGTCCTCGACAGCACTGGGACGAAGGTCGTTGACCTGGTCATCGCCCGCAGCCCGGTTGTCGGCTTCGCGGTACAGGTACGCGAAGACCCCGGCGGCAACCAGTGCCGCGATCAACAGAATCGAGAGCACCGGGACGGTCCACCGGCCACCTCGCCGGCCCGGACGATCAGCGGCCTGCCCATCCGACGTCGCCACCGCACCGCGGCCCGCCCGACGCTCTTCGCGCGCCGCCTCTTTGGCCCGCTTTGCCTCGGCAGCGGCACGCATCTTGTCGCGGTTACGGCGATTCGCCTCGAGAAACGCCTCCGAGTCGAAGGGCGACGGATCCGACTGAACGGTGGAATCGACCGCGGATTCTTCGGGCTCGGCCGTCACCGGCCGGGTCGCCACAGGCTCGGTCGTCACCGGCTCATCGCCGGACTCCCCGTTTCGATCAACCTTCGCTTTCGGACTCATGCCGCCAATGTAGGCCCTCCGAAGACCGGCGCCACACCACTTTCGAGCTCGCCGATCGGCCACCTGCAGGTATTCGATCAAATATATGTGATGTGATACTTTGGCGCCGCGAGCCCGACCGACGATCCAGGAGCACCTTCATGACCACTTTCACGCCCGAACAGGCCGACTTCGCCAAGTCGGTCGCGGACTTCTGCGCCCGAGAGGCCGGCACCCGTGAGCAGCGCGACGCACTCACCGCAGGCGGTACCGAACTGCACTCGGTGGAGCTGTACAAGAAGATGGCCGAACTCGGCTGGGCCGGAATCCTGGTACCCGAGGAATACGGCGGCGCAGGCGCCGGAAACATGGAGATGTGCATCCTCCTGGAAGAGGCCATGCGCGGGAATGCCCCGATCGGTGGCATCGGCCCGACCCTGATCACCGCCGCGGCCTACCAGAAGTTCGCGAACGAGCAGATGAAGAAGGAAGTCCTCGCCGATGTTGTTGCGGGCGAGTCACTCTCGATCTCGATGTCCGAGCCCGAAGCGGGTTCCGACGTCGCCGCACTCACCTGTCGCGCCGAGAAGGTCGACGGCGGCTGGGTCATCAACGGTCAGAAGACGTGGTGCTCCAACGCCCACTTCGCCAAGAGCATCCTGCTCATCGCGCGAACCGATCGCAACGGCAAGAAGCACGAGGGCATCACCCAATTCCATATCCCGGCGGGCACCGAAGGACTGGAGATCAGCGGCATCGACACCCTCGGCGGACGGGAGGTCAACGACCTCTACTTCACGAACGTCCGGGTTCCCGACAGCGCAGTGGTGGGCGAGGTCGGCAACGGCTGGAACCAGCTCATGAGCGGTCTGAACACCGAACGCCTGATCCTGGCGGCCATGCAGCTCGGTGTCGCCGAACGCGCCTTTGCCAACACCCTCGAATTCGTCAGTGAGCGCAAACAATTCGGACGCCCGGTCGGTACCTTCCAGGCGCTGCGGCATCGTCTGGCCGATCACGCCACCGAGATCGAATGCACCAAGCTGCTCGTCTACAGCGTCGCCGCACAATCGGATGCCAATCCCAAGAAGATGCTGCCGCGCGAGGCATCGATGGCCAAGCTCAAGGCCACCGAGGTCTCCAAGGCGATGACCATCGACGGTATGCAGATGATGGGCGGATACGGCTATGCAACCGAGTTCGATGCAGAGCGCCTGATGCGGGGTGCGATCATTTCTACTGTGTATGGCGGAACCAACGAGATCCAGCGCGACATCATCGGCAAGACCTACGGTCTGTAAGTGCCTTGACGTCATCTTCACGCGCGGTGCTGCGCCGGCGGCCTCAACTCTCCGAGGAGGTCGCCGGCCATCTTCGTCATCTCATCATGACCGGCGCCATCCGCCCCGGTGAGTTCATCAGGATGGACGAGACCGCGGTTGACCTGCAGGTGAGCGTCACCCCGGTGCGCGAGGCATTGCTCACTCTGCGGGGTGAAGGGATGGTCAACCTGGCACCGCACCGCGGATATGTGGTCGCCGAGCTCACTCGACAAGACGTCGAGGACATCTTCTGGCTCCAGGGCGTCCTTGCCGTCGAACTCGCCGTCCGGATCTCGAAAACGGTGACACCGGAGCAACTCGACGAGCTGTCCGAGCTGAACAACCAGCTGAAGGCCACCATCGCTTCGGGTCGTCCCGCCGACGTCGCCGCTGCCGAGTTCGAGTTCCATCGCGTCCACAACCGCATCGCCGACGGCGGAAAATTGGCATGGTTCCTGCTCAACGCCACCCGCTACACGCCGCAGGATCTCTACGCCAGTGATCCACAGTGGGGCGAGGTCGCCTGCGAGAGTCACGCGAAATTGATCGAGGCCTATCGCAACGGTGACCGCGACGAGGTCGTGACCCAGACCCGCCGCCAGTTCACCGATGGCGCCGAGCGCCTGACCCGCCACCTCGAATCCGTCGGACTGTGGGCAGACGACACCATCGCCGAGGCGTCGACCGAGAGCTGAGAATCCGGCCGCGATTCTCTATTCTCGGTGCATGCCAGACATATCGGTGCGCGTCCTGGGCGCACTCACCGTCATTCGCGACGGTGAACCGGTTGCACTCGGCGGTCCGCTTCCCCGGGCACTACTCGCACGATTGGTGATGGCCCGCGGTCACATGGTGCCCGATGCGACGTTGATCGACGACCTCTGGAGCGACAGTCCCCCGCGGTCGGCTCAATTGACCCTCCAGGGTTACGTGGCCTCTTTGCGCAAGGCGCTCGAACCGGAGCGGGGACGATCAGCGCCTGCAGTTCTGGTCAGACAAGGCACCGGGTACGCGCTCGCCATCGACCCGCAACAGGTGGATGCCGGCAGATTCGAGACACTCGCCGAGGCCGGCCGGGATCAGCTTGCCGCCGGACACGTCGATGCGGCCCGGACCACGCTCGCCGAGGCTCTCGAATTATGGTGGGGCCCAGCCTATGCCGATGCCGCCAAGTGGGACTTCGCCGCCAACGAAACCGTCCGCCTCGAACGCCTCCGCGACGATGCCCTGGAAGATCATCTTGCGGCGAGGTCGGAATGCGGCGAGCACGCCGCGGTCATCGCCCAACTCGAAGCCATCGTGGCTGCCGACCCGCTCCGGGAACGTGCATGGGAACTGCTGGCGCTGGCGCAGTACCGCGCGGGCAAGCAGGGCGACGCGCTCGCGTCACTGCGGACTGCCCGCGAACGAGTCGCCGACGAACTCGGCGCCGACCCCCGCCAGAGCCTGCTCGACCTGCAGAGCGCCATCTTGAACCAGGATTCGTTCCTGATGTCCGGAGCGCCCGCCACACGCGCTCCAGCCGAAACCCGACCGGCGGACAACCCCGAGCGACCTACCGGGAACATCCCGCTGGCACTGACCTCGCTGGTCGGTCGCGTCGAGCAGATCAACGACATCACCGATCTCGTCGCCGAACACCGGTTGGTGACGCTCATCGGCCCCGGCGGGATGGGCAAGACCCGCGCCGCACTCGAAGTCGCCCGGGAACGCAAAGACGCCGACGGCCCCTGGCTCGCCGAACTTGCCGGCGCGCAGAACGCCGACGCCGTACTCGACACGGTGGTGTCCGCGCTCGGTCTGACACTCAACGGCGGAATTCCGGTCCTCACGTCGATTCTGCACGACCGCGATTTTCTTCTTGTACTCGACAATTGCGAACACCTCCTCGATGAGGTCTCGGCACTGGCAACCGCAATCCTGCGCACCTGCCCCCGGGTGCGGATCTTGGCGACGAGCCGCGAAGCGTTGGGCGTCGACGGAGAAGTGGTCTTCGACATGCCGCCCCTGGCCGACTCGGCCGAACTGTTCCTCGAACGGGCCGGTTCCGCCGCAACGGATGCCACCCGCGATGAAGTCGAAAACCTCTGCAGCGCACTCGATCACATCCCACTGGCGATCGAGCTCGCGGCCGGACAGTCCGCCACGCTCTCGGTCCGGCAGATCATCGACATGCTCGACGACCGGTTCGCGATCCTCCGCGGCGGACCCCGGACCAACAAACGGCATGCCACCATGCAGGCGGCCATCGACGGCTCGTACCAGTCGTTGACCGAGCGCGAGCAGCAGTTGTTCTGCGACCTCGCGGTGTTCAACGGCGGATTCGACCTGGATGCCGCCAAGGCGGTCACCGGCCACCGCGGGCTCCTGTCGGACCTGAGCGCTCTCATCGACAAGTCGATGCTCAAGGCCATGGGGGGTGATCCCCGCCGGTATCTGATGCTCGAAACTCTTCGCAGTTACGCACGGGTTCAACAAGATCCGGACCGGGCCGCCTCACTGCGGCGGGCTCACATCACATGGGTGCTCGCCACGGCCACCGACGCATATCTGGGACTTCGTGGACCCCGGTGTCTGCAATGGACCCGCCGGCTCGACGCCGAGATGGCCGACGTGCGTGCCGCCCTCGACCTCGTCGATCCCCACTCGCAGACCTATCTCGAGATCGTCGGCAACGTCTACTGGTTCTGGTTTCGGCGTGGATTCGCCGACGAGGGCATGCGAATGCTCGAGCCCGCCGTCGACGCCCCGGCCGACGTCCCCATCGCCACCCGGACTCGGGCCCTCGCCGGTCGCGCGATCATGAGCTACCTGGGCGCAGATCTCCCGTCGCTGTTCGCGGCACTGACCCGCCTCGGTGAGGTGTACTCCGAGTTCGACCTCACCTCGGAGGACCGGGTGGAACAGGTCGCGCGCGGTGACGCGGCGGTGACGCTGGCATTTTTCGAAGCCGGGTCAGGCCTCATCGATCCCGCCCGGGTCCACGCCAACGTGGCACTCACACTCGGCCGCCGGTATGACTCACCCTGGACTGTCGCCGAAGCGTTGATGTCTTTGGGCACGGCCGACTTCCGGGCGGGAGATCACAGTTCGGCGGGCACGCATCTCGAGGCCGCAGTCGTCGCCGGACGCGACTGCGGATACGACTGGCTCGCCGCCTCCGCACTCTGGATTCACGCCAAAAGTGATATCGCACAAGAGAAATGGGATGGACCCGCCGAACGCAAGCTCGCCCAGATGGTCGGGTACTGCGAACGTGCCTACGACCTGACATCATGGATGGTTGCACTGTTCACGCTGGCATATGCGTTGTTTCGGCGAGGCCTCCATGAACACGCCGGCCGCCTCATCGGGGTTGTCGACAACATGACCGACCTCACCGGATATTCCCCGGAAAAGATGGATGTTGTCGAACTCGCCGCTTTCGGTTCGACCATGCGATCGCAGATCAATCCCGAAATCCTCGCCCGAGAATCATTGACCGGCAGTACGTTGACCCGCGACGAGGTCCGGGACCTGGTTCACGAGTGGGCTGGATCGACCGTCATCTCTTGACTGTTTTCAATGCGATTCGGTTCACCACAATTCGGACAGGCGCCGGGTTTCGTAGCTGATACCGGACTATTGCTATCTTTTGCCTTCTTCACAGGTCAGGTTGATATGATCGACCTACATAAGAGTTGAGTTCGTGATCGTCGGTCGCACAATGAGTGGAGAGTCCAGAAGTGGCGAAGAAGCAAGTAGTGGAGTTCATTGACGACCTCGACGGGAAGGTTCTCGAAGAATTCGAGACCGTTCGATGGGGACTCGACGGCAAGCAATACGAGTTCGACACGTCCCCCAAACACGCTGAGCAATTCCGCCGCGTACTCGCCAAGTACCTGACCGCATCACGACGCGTCAACGCATCCCGCCAGGGTGGACGCGCAGCGGAGAAGGTCGAAAAAGCCCCGACGCAAGCGATTCGGGAATGGGCCAAGGACGAGGGATACGAGATCAGCGACCGGGGCCGCATCCCTGCCGCAATCATCGAAGCCTACGACGAAGCACACTAGAAAGCGCTGCTCCAGATCTGCCTAATCGCGTGAAATCCGATTCGGATGAACCGCTATCCAAGCCAGAAGATGCCTGCCCCAGCCCAGCCAAGGGTTGGGGCAGGCATCTTTCTGAGCACATTTACCGCCATGCATCGGCCATGTCACACGTCACAATTTCCGGCCATTCCCATGAGCTGCCCACCTGAATCGCCCACACATTCACAGAGCTTGATACCTATACTGAAATCACTACCGTAATCGACTGCAGCACAATCGAAATTGACGTTCTCCGAACAGCAGATGTGTCAAATATTCTGGTGCCCAGTGGTTTTCACCAAATTTTTGAGAGATTATCTCGACGCGCGGACTGACACGCATCCTCGAATGCCCGCCACCAGAGGCCGCCAAATGCTCCACTAACACAAGACGCTCCGCGTACTTGCGGAGCGTCTTCGTGTAGGTGGAGCGTTTGCGTCGGCCAGGCCGACGTGGTGGGGCGGGCGGGGCTCGAACCCGCGACCTATGGATTATGAGTCCACGGCTCTAACCAACTGAGCTACCGCCCCAGATGTGGCGAAACAATCGCCACAAACCTCGATGATGCTACCGAGTGACCGTCCCCGGTGCGCAACCGCCCCATCGCGCGGGCATTGGCCGCGGACCCGCACGGGTAAGGCCCGGACATCTTGAGTGAGCCCTGGACGAGGACAGCGGTTATCGGCGTCGCCGCGGAAAGAGCTTTGCCAGACTCAGCGCAGCATAGACAAGGGTGTTGACGGCCACGAAGGCGGCGAGGACCTGGAACCAGCCCGAACCGAGTACGTCTGTCGGAAGCAGAATTCCGGCCAGGTCCGTCATTGGGCCACCGCCTCTCGGGGAACGTAGTTCCAGCCGGCCTCGCGTCCGGCTGCGATGGCGAAGAGGGACGTGACATAGACCGCCTGCAGCACAAGGTCGTACGCGATTTCCACCACCAGTGGGACCGCGACGAGCCTGCCCCGCCAGCCGGCCGACCATACCGTGACCACACGTTCGACCAAGAAAATCGAGCCCACGGAAATCCAGAACACAGGCAGTTCGATGCTGCTCGCCGAGAGCAGCGTGATCAGCATGAGGAGCAGGTACGCGTTGAGCGCGATGGTGCCGTATCCGATGCCCAACTGCTGCAACCAGTACCGGAGCGTCGCGCGGGTCAGTCCGTAGGCACCGATGTTTTCCAACGCGCCACGTTGCCACCGCATCCGTTGACGCCACAACGATCGCCATGTCGGCATCAGCTCGGTCGTGACGCGGCACTGCATCGGCGACACCATCTTCGCCCCCAGCGACTTCAACGCCAGGGTCAGCTCGTTGTCCTCCGTCATCGCCGACGTGTCG
Organism: Williamsia faeni; assembly: GCA_003202005.1. Classification (GTDB taxonomy): domain Bacteria; phylum Actinomycetota; class Actinomycetes; order Mycobacteriales; family Mycobacteriaceae; genus Williamsia; species Williamsia faeni. The sequence goes on from QJJF01000003.1 coordinate 248,054, forward strand.
TACACCTTGCCGGTATCGCCCGGAATGAGCGACCCACGGGAGTCGGCGACGGCCTTGAGTGCATACGCGCGGAACAGGGACGCGGTGCCCGTCAGGACGAACACCTTGCCGTGCCGACGGCCGATGGCGCGCCCGTAACGAGCGTATTCGTTGCGCTGCAGCTGCCCGACCAACCCGCTACCGGATTCGCCGTAGAAGACCCCTCCGACCGCGATGAGGTCGGTGTCGGCCTCCAGCCGAGCCATTGCCGTGTCGAGAAACTCGGGCACGATGACCGAGTCGGCGTCCATCACCATCACGATGTCGCGGACATCGATGTCGGAGAACATCTCCGACAGTGCCTGATTGAGTCCGCCTGCCTTCTTGTCCGTGTTGGCAACCGTGGTGAAGACTTCGGCCCCATGATGCCTGGCGATGTCGGCGGTGTTGTCGTTGCAGTTGTCGGCAACGACCACCACTCGGTCCGGTGGGCGGGTCTGCGTCCACAACGACTCCAACGTCGCTCCGATGGTGAGCCGCTCGTTGTGGGCAGGCACCAGCACGGTCAGATGCAGTGCGGCCACGGACGCAACGGAGGGTTCGGGAAGTTGGCTGGGCGGTAGGTCCGGCTCGGCCGTCACAAGGCGCATCGCCGACGGACCAAGCGGAGTCAACATGATGCGGCGCATCCGGCGCATCTCAGCGGGGAGCGGCGCGGGAATCCGCCGGTCGCGGGCCAGGACCCGGATCGTGGCGGCCGCATGCAGTGCTGTCAGACCGAAGAAGCAACCGGTCACCACCGCGCCGGCCCCGAAGATTACCGAAGCCGGAGGCACGCTGGCAGCCACACCGACCGGTACGTACCCGACATCGTCGTGTGTCGGCTGGGCTTGCCAGGCGAACCACGCACCGACCGCCATCAGTGCCAGTGCCAACCCGAAAAGCACGAGGGTGAGCAGCCACAACCGGGCCAACCGCACGCCTTGGGGAATTCTGCTGTCTGCCACAGTCGGTTCCTAGAGTTCGCTGGGCCGCGATCCAGCACAACCTAACACCGAATCGATCTGCGAACCCCGGTTATCCGGGGCCAACGAGAATCGGCACCTTCCGCCTGAGGCGGAAAGTGCCGATGACCTGTTGTTTCCTGCTCCCCCAACTGGACTTGAACCAGTAACCCTTCGATTAACAGTCGAATGCTCTGCCAATTGAGCTATGGGGGAATATCTTGGCCCTGGGGCCGAAAAAGACTTTAGCGCATTGGGGTGGCCTGATGCCAAATCGTGCTGGTGACGGGCCTTTCGACGGCCAGATCCCCCACTTCGGACTCGATCAGGCAGGATGGGGAGACCACCATGCGGACGCGCCGGACGCGCTCGCTTCGCACAGCACCACGGAGGCCTGGCTACTAATGGTTCGATTTCTCGCTGCACTCGGCATCGGCTACGTCCTCGGGGCCAAGGCCGGTCGGAAGCGCTACGAGCAGATCAACCGCGCGTACCGCTCCATCGCCGAGTCGCCGGCCACCAAGAAGGCCGTGGACGTCGGCAGGCAGAAGCTCTCCGAGAAGCTCAGCACGCAGCCGAAGCTGACGGAATTGCGTGCCATCGACGACGACACGACCGTGCTCGGGCCCGACGAGAACCGGAACAACTGAGAACGAACACTGAGGGTGCCAACTCCCCCACCGAACTAGGCGGTGTTCTCGTCCGGTCCCACGGCCAGCTCCAGCAGACTCCGGCGATAGGCCTCGAGAGCCACCAGATCGCCGAACAAGGCGTTGTAGGCGTCCGGGTCATCCCCGGGTGACATCCGACGCAGTTTCGACTTCAGATCGGCGATCTGAGAGCCGACCCAGACTTCCTGGAGTCTGGCGAGCACGCTGCCGATGTACTTCGGGATCATGTTCTCCGACACCGACATCGACTCGACCGCGAGTTCTGTGACCAACGACTCGAGAACCGTGCCGTCGACCGACTTGCCGATGGTCTCCACCCACTGCGCGCCCCCGTGGGAGGCGCTGGTGCCGCCGGCCGCCTTGATCGCCGTACGGATCAACTCGTACGCGGGCTCAGTGAAACACTCCTCGGGCAACGAGTCGAAAACGGTCCCCGCTATGGCCGGATACTGCAGCGCCGATTTGAGGGCCTCTCGCTGCGCCCACAGTCGCGGATCGGACGGCCGGGGCCGTACGACAGTCGGGTTCTTCGAGTCGGGATCCGGTTCGGGCACCAGCGGAGTCGACGTCTGTACTCTCCGGTCCCGCGACTTCGAGGTGTCCTTGACGCCCGACCGCGCGGCCTTCGCCTGCTTGGCGGACTCTTCGCGCACCCGGCGCAGCACCTGCGGCACTTCTTCCCAGCCGACCCAGCCGGCCAGTTGCCTGGCGTACTCGTCCCGCAGGGCGACGTCGCGAATCCGGGCGACAACCGGTACCGCCTCGCGAAGCGCGTGCACGCGGCCTTCCGCGGTGTCGAGGTCGTAGTTGCCCAGCAGCGCCTTGACCGCGAACTCGAACATCGGGATTCGACGGGCGATCAGGTCCCGGACCGCGGCGTCGCCCTGATTCTGCCGGAGCTCGCAGGGATCCATGCCTTCCGGCGCCACGGCCACGAACGTCTGTCCGGCGATACTCTGCTCGCCCTCAAAAGCTTTGAGTGCCGCAGCTTTACCGGCGTCGTCGCCGTCGAAGGTATAGATCACCTCGCCGCGGAAGTAGCTGTCGTCCATCATCAGCCGACGCAGCAACGCCAGGTGGTCTTCGCCGAAGGCGGTTCCACACGACGCGATCGCCGTGGTCACGCCGGCCAGGTGCATGGCCATGACGTCGGTGTATCCCTCGACCACCACCGCCTGATGCCCCTTGGCGATGTTCTTCTTGGCGTGATCGAGACCGAACAACACCTGAGATTTCTTGTACAACATGGTCTCTGGCGTGTTCATGTACTTGCCGAGGTTGTCGTCCTCGAACAACTTGCGGGCACCGAAGCCGATGATGTCGCCGCCGAGGTTTTTGATCGGCCACAACAGGCGGCGATGGAACCGGTCGATCGGGCCGCGCTGACCCTGCTTCGACAATCCCGCGGCCTCGAGTTCGGCGAACTCGAATCCCTGCGACATCAGCGCCTTGGTCATCGTGTCCCAGCCGGCAGGCGCATAGCCACAGCCGAACTGAAGTGCGACGGCGCCGTCGAAGGACCGCTCGGTGAGATAGTCGCGGGCCTTCTGCGCCTCCGGCGACTTCAGTTGCTCGGCATAGAACTTCTGGGCCGCGGCATTCGCTGCCACCAGGCGCGAGCGGGTGCCGCGATCTCGCACAACGCTGGTGCCACCGCCCTCGTAGCTGATCTGGTAACCGATCCGGTCAGCGAGTTGCTGCACCGCTTCGACAAAGCTGACGTGTTCGACCTTCTGCAGGAACGAATAGACGTCGCCGCCTTCGCCACATCCGAAGCAGTGGAAGTGTCCATGGTTGGGACGCACATGGAACGAGGGCGACTTCTCGTCGTGGAACGGGCACAGGCCCTTCAACGAATCGGCGCCCGCCTTACGCAGCGCGACGTAGTCGCCGATGATCTCCTCGATGTGTGTGCTCTCACGGATCGCCGTGATGTCACGATCGGGAATTCGGCCTGCCACGGGACCAGTCTAGGCGGAACTCGACCGGTGCCCGCCCCACCCCGATGATGTGGTGTTTTGGCGGTGCCGACCTGGGCGGAGACGAAGCCGAAGGCGGAGCTCGACCCGTGTGACCGTTCGCCAGAAGGGCACACGACCGGTTAGCCCAGATGCGCGGATGCACCCATGTTCTGACGATCCATCCGCTCGAGGCGGCCTTCTGTCATCGAGGCGATCTGGTCGATGACGACGCGCACCCGAGCGGCGTCGTCGGCGGCGTCGTTCCACGCCGGCACCAGCAACGGATCCAGGCCACCCGGAGCAGCATTCAGGAGCCAATTGGCGACCCGGTGGATACGGTCACGCTGACGGGCCTGGTGAGACCGGTGCCGCGAATCCGAGAAGATGAATCGCAGGGCGAGTGTCTTGAGCATCGCGACCTCGGCGGCGACGATCGGCGGGACGACCAGGTCGGCGTCGTAACGGCTGACCGCACGCTCGGATGCCGTGCGTCGGGTTGTCGTGATTGCCGCCGACGCGAACCGGCCCACGAGCTCGCTGGTCAGGCGTTTGAGCGCCACCAACCGAAGCATGGTGCCGTCGTAGGCGCCGACGTCCTGCACGATGTCCATCGCCCACAGCCGGGCTGCGGCCTCGATCAGAACGTTTTCTTCCAGTTCCGGGAATTCCTTGAGGCCGACCGCCGCGAGATCACGCTGTTCCGTCGGAGCACCGAGACTGCGCAGATCGATACGACCGGCCATGACACCGTCCTCGACGTCGTGGACGGAGTACGCGACATCGTCGGACCAGTCCATCACCTGGCACTCGAGCGACTGCCGGGTATCGGTACGACCGTTCCGGATCCATGCCAGTGCTGCGGCGTCGTCTTCGTAGGCACCGAACTTCCCGCCTGGCTTCTTGCGGGTCCACGGGTACTTCAACGTGGCATCGAGCGACGCCCTCGTCAGATTCAGACCGACGCTATGACCTTGCGCATCAATGAGTTTGGGCTCGAGCCGGGTGAGGATGCGCAGATTCTGCGCGTTGCCCTCGAAGCCGCCGTGCTCACTGCTGACCTCATCGAGCGCACGTTCGCCGTTGTGGCCGTACGGCGGATGGCCGATGTCGTGTGCCAGTCCGGCGAGCTCGACCAGATCCGGATCACAGCCGATACCGATGGCGATGCCCCGGCCGATCTGACCCACCTCGAGCGAATGGGTCAGTCGGGTACGCGGGGTATCGCCCTCGTGCGGACCGACGACCTGGGTCTTGTCGGCCAGCCGACGCAGTGCCGCACAATGCAATACGCGAGCACGGTCACGTGCGAACGCGCTGCGATAGTCATTGCGGGTGCCGGTCAGCCCAGCAACCTTCGCGCCCTCCGGGATCAGCCTTTCGACGTCGGATTCGTCGTAGTCGGCACGTAGAACCGGGGGCGGTGTATCCGCCGACAAGTCAGTCAAGCACCCAGCCGCGCGCAATCGCGAAATCGGTGACGCGCTGCCGGATCGCCAGGATCTGGGTTGCCGTCAGGGTTCCGGACGCGTCGAGCAGCAGCTCGGTGATCTCCTCCGAGAACGCGCCCGAATCGAGGGTCGCGGAGTCGATGTGACGGGGCTTGCGGCGGTCGTCACGGGCGGCGCCACGGTCGTCGTGGCGACGTTCCGGCCGGCCGCGCTCTTCACGACGCGGACGCTCGGGCGCTGCACCTGCAGGCGCGGCTCCGGTCACCACCAGGTTGATCGCCTTGGATCCACGATCGGTCTCTTCGATGTCGAACTCGACCTCGGCGCCCGGCTTGAGGGAACTCTCGTCGATGTCGATGTCGTTGATATGTAGGAAGACATCCGAGCCGCCGGCATCGGGCGCCAAGAATCCAAAGCCTTTGTTGGCGTCGAAATGAACGATTTTTCCACTCACAGACACGGTTACCCACTCTCTCGCCGCATATACCGACCTCACCCCATGTGTGGCCGAACGGCTTGCGCAACCGTCAGTATCTCAGATGCCGGCGCATTCAGACACCTAACCGATCGCCTGCGCCGAATCGACCGTGAAAGTGACGAGCCCGGACTATCTCTTGTCCTTCTTCGCCTGCCGCCGCTTGCCCGCAGCCTTCGACGACGCCTCGTATTTCTTGCGGCCCGGCGACTGGCGGGTGGCGTCGACACGGTCCTTGCCTGCCGAGATGACTTTGCCTTTGCCGCCCCCTTTGACTTTGCCGTCGACGATGAATTCCAGCCTCTCCATCTTGTTGCCGGAGGCCTTGGACAGACGGGCGTCTTTGAGGTCGGCAGCGCTCTTCTTGGCAACCACAGCGAGCTGTCGACTCACTTGCGCCAACGCCTTCTCGAACACCTCGGCGCGGGCCGCGTTGTGTGAGTTGACCGGGCGGGCGGCACCCCGGCCACCTTTCTTGGTGACCTTGGCGGCGCCCGCCTGCCGGTAGTTCTTGACGTGCTTGTTGCGTGCACGCCGAGTTCTCATATGAAGGTCGATGAGCGCGTCTTCGTCAAGATCCGCCATGGCTTTCCGCTTGGTCTTCCGGACCAACCGGTATTCCTCTTCGGACAGGGACTTCAAGATCTTTTTCATATCCGCTCCGACCTTCCACTCCGGCGTCGTTGCCGCCTGTGATTCTAGGCAGCCGACACCGGGTTCAGCAGCCGATCAGCCGGACTGCCAGGTACTCGACGACCTTGTCCAGAGCGACGCGCTCCTGCGTCATGCTGTCGCGTTCACGCACGGTGACCGCCTGATCGTCGAGCGTGTCGAAGTCGACCGTGACACAGAACGGCGTACCGATCTCGTCCTGACGCCGGTAGCGCTTGCCGATGCCCTGTGCGTCGTCGAACTCGACGTTCCAGCTCTGGCGGAGCTCGGCGGCCAGATCCTTCGCCTTGGGCGACAGCTGCTCGTTGCGCGAGAGCGGAAGCACCGCGACCTTGACCGGTGCGAGTCGGCGGTCGATCTTGAGCACCGTCCGGGTATCGGTGCCGCCCTTGGCATTCGGTACCTGCTCTTCGGTGTAGGCATCACACAGAAATGCCATCAGCGAACGCGTCAGGCCGGCTGCCGGCTCGATCACGTACGGCGTGTAGCGCTCACCGGTGGCCTGATCGAAGAACGACAGGTCCTCACCGGAGTGCTTGATGTGCGTGCTGAGGTCGAAGTCGGTGCGGTTGGCGACGCCTTCGAGCTCGCCCCACTCGCCACCGGCGAAACCGAATCGGTATTCGACGTCGACGGTGCCCTTGGAGTAGTGCGAGAGCTTTTCCTTGGGGTGGTCGAACAGCCGCAGGTTCTCGGGATCGATACCCAGATCCGTGTACCACTTCAGGCGGTAGTCGATCCAGTACTGATGCCACTGCTCGTCGTCGCCCGGCTTGACGAAGAACTCCATCTCCATCTGCTCGAACTCACGCGTCCGGAAGATGAAGTTTCCGGGGGTGATCTCGTTGCGGAAGCTCTTGCCGATCTGGCCGATGCCGAACGGCGGCTTCTTGCGCGACGTGGTCATCACGTTCTTGAAGTTGACGAAGATGCCCTGGGCCGTCTCGGGACGCAGGTAGTGCAACCCGGCCTCGTCGTCGACGGGTCCGAGGTAGGTCTTCATGAGACCGGAGAATGCGCGGGGCTCGGTCCACGAACCCGGCTGACCGGTCTCGGGATCGTTGATGTCTGCCAGGCCGTTGGGAGGCAGATGTCCATGCTTGTTCTCGTACGCCTCGATGAGGTGGTCCGCGCGGTAGCGCTTGTGCGTATGCAATGACTCGACCAAGGGGTCGCTGAACGTCTCGACGTGTCCGGACGCTTCCCAGACCTTTCGCGGCAAGATCACCGACGAGTCGAGTCCGACGACGTCCTCACGCGAGGTGACCATGTTGCGCCACCACTGCTTCTTGATGTTGTCCTTGAGTTCAACACCCAGGGGCCCGTAGTCCCACGCCGATTTGGTGCCTCCGTAGATCTCTCCACACGGATACACCAACCCCCGGCGTTTACAGAGGTTGACTACGGTTTCCACGAGATTGGTTTTGCCTGCCACGGATGACAGCCTATCGGGCGGCGCGAGGCACCTGACGAGCGGCGGGCGGGCGCCACATCGAGCGCTCGAACCACATCGGGATGTCCTTGTTTGACATAGCCGCCCACGCATATGAAAATGGTTTCCAACAGCCGCCAGATCCCCCCGCGCAACGGAGTGCCCTGTGACAAGTCAGCACGCAACCACGGGCCCGACAACCGTCGACAACAAAGCCGTCGACAGGAAAGCCCTGGACGCTGCCGGCGAACTCCTGCGGGCATTGTCGGCACCGATCCGGATCGCCATCGTGCTCCAACTGCTCGGCGGTGGTCGATGTGTCCACGAACTGGTGGGAGCGCTGTCGGTGCCCCAGCCACTGATCAGTCAACATCTGCGTGTCCTCAAATCGGCGGGTGTGGTTCACGGCGAACGCTCGGGTCGCGAAGTGGTCTACTCCCTCGTCGACGACCATCTCGCCCACATCGTCACCGACGCCATCACGCACGCGACCGAGGAGAACCAGTCATGAGTTCGGGCACCGAACAACGTCCGGTCACCGGTGTCCGCTCCACCCGGCAGCGCAGCGCGATCGCCGAACTCCTGTCCGGAAGCGAAGAGTTCCGCTCCGCGCAGTATCTGCACGACCAGCTCAAGGCAGCCGGACAGTCCATCGGGCTGACAACCGTCTACCGGAACCTGCAGGCACTGGCCGACGCCGGCCAGGTCGACGTCCTACGCACCGACACCGGTGAATCGGTGTACCGATTCTGCTCGTCCGCCCATCACCACCATCACCTCGTCTGCCGGGATTGCGGCAGCACGGTCGAGGTCCAGGCCGACAGCGTGGAGCAATGGGCGGTCGATGTCGCCGCCCAACACGGCTTCACCGACATCAGCCACACCGTCGAAATCTTCGGTCGCTGCCAGGCCTGCTCGTAATTTCGGCACACTCGATCGCCCGTTCGGCACGGTCGGCGGCACGACCTTCCGTCGAGCGTGCCAAAGCAACCGTCGAGCGTGCTCACATCACCGTTGAGCGTGCCGAAAATGCTTGCCGCCCAAGCAACTCAGGCACGGTCGGCGGTCGGCGGCACGCTCGGCGGGGGTCAGCCGCGGATGGTGACGCCGACGTCAGCGCCGGATCCGAGCACCATCATCAGCATGGTGCGCAGGGCGTCGTCGCTCAAGGTTCCGGCCGGAAATGTGTAGTGCAGCAACACATCAGCGGTGACTTCATGGACCGCGAGTTTCACGGTGCCGAAGTTGGACGCATCAGCGGCGGCCGTGACATCCTCGCGCAATTGATCGGTGACCGGCAGATCCCACGCGAGCACTTGCGTCAACGACAACACGTCGAGGCCCGGGGCCAGCGCGAGCGCCCTCATCGAGACAACGGTTCCCTGGAAGTACGCCGTCACTGAACTGTCGTCGCCGGACTGTACCGACATCTGGGTCGACAACAATTCCGCGGCCCGGTCGATGAGACCGGGCCGATCGTTGTCATCAGACACCGGTGGACCCCGGCACTCCGCCGAACCGGCGGTCCCGGCTTGCGTATTCCACGCAGGCATCCCACAGGTCGCGGCGGTCGAAGTCGGGAAAGAGCTTGTGCTGGTAGACCATTTCGGCGTACGCCGACTGCCAGAGCAGGAAGTTGGAGATCCGCTGCTCCCCCGATGGACGCAGGAACAGGTCCACGTCGGGCATGTCCGGCTCGTCGAGATACTTCGCGAACGACGCCTCGGTGATTCGCTCGGGATCGAGTGTCCCGGCCGCGGCACGACGGGCGATCTCTTTGGCCGCGTCGGCGATCTCGGCCCGTCCGCCGTAGTTGACGCACATCGTCAGGGTCATCACCGTGTTGTGCTCGGTGAGTTCCTCGGCGACCTCGAGTTCGCGGATGACGCTGCGCCACAACCGTGGTCGACGACCGGCCCAGCGGACCCGCACGCCCATCTCGTTCATCTCGTCGCGGCGGCGACGGATGACGTCACGGTTGAAGCCCATCAGGAACTTCACCTCGTCAGGGCTGCGACTCCAGTTCTCGGTGGAGAACGCGTACGCCGACAGCCATCCGACACCCATCTCGATACAGCCGCAGACGGCGTCCATCAGGACGGCCTCGCCGCGTTTGTGACCTTCGGTCCGGGGCAGTCCGCGATCGGTGGCCCACCGCCCGTTGCCGTCCATCACCAGCGCCACATGTTTCGGTACGAACTCGGCGGGGATCGCCGGCGGTCGTGCTCCGGACGGATGTGGATCCGGTGGCCGGACCTCTCGTACCGGTTCAGCCTGCTGTGCTGCGTTCCGCCGTCGCACGATCATGTGTGTCCTTCCTGCCGGTGGCGGCATTCACACCAGCGGCGGCGAGACCGCGATGAGGGGCCTCACGCTCGATCAGTGGCAGCGTGCGCAGCTGCCGTTCCAGATGCCACTGCAGGTGCGCCGCGGTCAATCCACTGGCCTGGCGTCGAGACGATTCGGTCGTCTCTGTGGTGTGTTCCCATTCGCCACGGTAGAGCGCGTCCATCAGATCGAGAACGCCGGGTGAAGGCGTTGCCGATCCCGCCGGACGACAGTGCACACACACCGAGCCACCCGCAGCGACATGAAAAGCGCGATGCGGCCCCGGGTCTCCGCAGCGAGCGCAATGTTCGAGAGCCGGCATCCATCCGGCGAAGTCCATCGCCCGCAGCAGGAACGCGTCGAGGACCAGCTCTTTGGGACGCCGCCCGGCCGCGATCGCCCGGAGCGCACCCACCGTCAGCCGCTGCAGCCGATCGGCCGGAGCCCGTTCTTCACCAGCCAGGCGTTCGGCGGTTTCCAGCACCGCGCAGGCCGTCGTGTACCGGCCGTAATCGGAGACGATGGCCGCGGAAAAGGTGTCCAGACTGTGGACCTGGGTGACGATGTCGAGGTTGCGGCCCGGATGGAGCAGCAGATCAACATGGGCGAAGGGTTCGAGCCGGGCGCCGAACTTGGACCGGGTGCGCCGGACCCCTTTGGCGACCGCACGGACCAGTCCGTGCTCCTTGGTCAGCAACGTGATGATGCGGTCGGCCTCCCCCAGCTTGTGCTGGCGGAGGACAACGGCCTCATCGCGGTACAACCTCACCTGACCAGTGTTCCACCCGCCACCGACGAACCGTACCCCGACATGCCTGGCGCACTGCGGTGATCACACCTGCGCCGGAACCTCCGGTTCCTCCGTCGCCTGGGGAGGCCTGCGGATCAGCCCCCGGCGGTCGTAGACGACGCAAGCGATCGGTCCGAAGATCAGTCCGATCACGGTGAACAGTACGAACATCGCGATCGCGGTTCCGAGACCGGCGTCGATGTTGGCGTCGAAATACAGGATCGAGCGGGCTCCGACGAAGGCCTGGTGCAGTGGTTCGCCGACTGCCAGTCCGCGGAAGAACCCCGGCACCGCCTCCAACGGCACCGTGCCACCCGAGGTCGGCAGTCCCAGGACCACAAAGAAGATCAGATTGATCAGCAGGCCCGCGCTCCCGAAGATCGAGAGGATCGCATTGGCGATGATGCCGACGCCGATGATCACCAGCACCCCGAACATCCACAGAGCCATCTTGTTCGGCGCGTACATATCCACCAGGACACTCGTCAGCACGAATAACCCGGACACGATCAGTGAGACCACGAATATCGCCCACCATTTGACGACCAGAGTCCCCAGCCGGGAAATCGGGACGCGCCGGCGCAGTTCGTACATCGGCCCTAATTCGATGGGCGCAAATCCCAATCGGCCGTCGATGAGCGCGGAGATGATCATCGTCCCGGTGAATCCGGCCAAGATGAGCAACAACGCGTAATAGAAGGCAGTCAAACCACTACCGGCGTTGTCCGGCAACGGATTTGCCTCCGACGCCTGGATATCGATCGGTGTGGTCATCGCCGTGAGGCCGGCTCCGGCCACCTTGATCCCGGCTGCGTCGGTCTGTTCGACGAGCGCCGCGGTGAATTGTTGACCGAACTGCTCGTTCACCTGTGCCATCGACCGTAAGAAGAATTGCGTCGTGATCTGGGTGGCAACCGCACCCGCGCCGGGATTCGTCATCACCTGGATCACGGGCTGCTCGACCTTGGTATCGCCGATCGCCGAACCGAGGAAGGCAAAACTCTCCGAGCTGAAGTTCGCCGGTATGAAGATCGCGCCGTAGGCGTGCGCGTTGTCGAGGCGGGTCAGCGCGGTGCTGCGGTCCACGACATCCAGATCGAACTTGCCCGGATACTGCTCGTCGACTCCGGCTTTGAGCCCCTTGACCACCTGCGCACCGAGATACTGCTTCTGATCGGTACCGGGCTGCAGCGCGCCGGTGTCGGAGTTCACCACGACGATGGGGAACTGGTGCAGGTGCTTTCCCGGATCGACGGCCGGTGCCATGTACATGACCCCGAGCAGACCCATCACCACCACGACAACGGCAAGCGGCCGGACCCACAATCCCCACGACCGCAATTCCGCCGCGACGCCGGGATGAATCACTCCGGGTGGACGCTCACGTTCGGTGTCGGACTGCCCGCCCCCTGGTTCTGTCATACCGGCAATTGAACCCTGCCGGTATCGGTCTTGTCATGACACCACGGGTGGAGATCCGTCAGAATCCGAGGCGCCCCAGCTGCTTCGGATCACGCTGCCAGTCCTTGGCGATCTTCACATGAAGGTCGAGGTAGACCTTGGCGCCCAGCAGCCGCTCGATCTGCTTTCGCGCCACCGTCCCGACCTCTTTGAGGCGAGCACCCTGCTTGCCGATGATGATGCCCTTCTGGCTGCTTCGTTCGACGTACAAGATCGCATGGATGTCGACCATCGGGATCTGATCCTCACCGCGTTCGCGTTCGATGATCTCCTCGATCACCACCGCCAGCGAATGCGGCAATTCGTCGTAGACACCTTCGAGTGCCGCTTCTCTGATGAACTCGGCCATCAGGACGGTTTCGGGTTCATCGGTGAGTTCGCCGTCGGGATAGAAGGCCGGCCCCGGTTCCATCAGCCCTCGCAGCACATCGACGAGCACGTCGAGTTGCTTGCCCTTCGTCGCCGAGATCGGGACGACCTCGGCGTCTGGCCCGAGGAGCGCCGACAGCGCCATCAACTGTTGCGCAATACGTTCGGGCTTGACCTTGTCGATCTTGGTGACCAGACCGACCACGGGCGTCTTGGGCGCCATCTCCCTGAGCTGCTCCGCGATCCACCGATCGCCGGGACCGATCTTCTCGTCGGCCGGAATACAGAAACCGATCGCGTCGACCTCTGAGTAGGTGTCGCGCACCAGATCGTTCAGCCGTTTGCCCAGCAGTGTCCGAGGCCGGTGCAATCCGGGGGTGTCCACCAGGATCAGTTGAGTGTCATCACGATTGACGATGCCGCGGATGGTGTGCCGGGTGGTCTGCGGGCGACTGGAGGTGATCGCGATCTTCTCGCCGACGAGCGCGTTGGTCAACGTCGACTTGCCGGTGTTGGGCCGTCCCACGAAACACACGAAGCCGGAACGGAATTCTTCGGACTCAGCCATTATTTTGATCCAATCGTCGCGGGTTTCCGCCACCTGCGTCCGCGACGATCGCGTACGCCGACGAGCTCACCTCAGTCAGCGCCGCCAGTCCGGGATCCGTGTCTGCACGGTCCCCGGTAGTTCCGGAACCGCCGACGAGCAGTCCCGCTTCAAGTCCTTCGGCGCCGCTCGCAACTGCCATCGCAATGGCCACCTGGAGCGCGGAAAGTTGTAGTGCGGCAAGCTCAACCGGCCCTGCGGAATAGGTTCGCCCATCGGAGTCGCGCACCGCGGCACCGGAGGACGCACCCGCGCGGGCCATCGCCCCGCGGGCCAGGGTCAACAACTTTCCGTCCTCGGCATCAAGCTCGGTTCCGGCTGAACCCGAAGTCATGAGGCCTCCTCGTGCTGTTGCGAACCGTCTTCATTCTCAGCCGAGTCCTCGGCCTCCTCAAGCTGTTTCATGTCGGTTTCAGCCGGATCCGCCGTGGCGTCGCGCTTCTTCTTCCGCTTCTTCTTCTTTTCGAGTGCTTTCTCGGCGAGCTTGTGTACGACCACCGACACGATCCGAACGCGCCCCTGGCGGTTGGGACCACCTTCCGCGAGCAGCCGGATACCATGCAGTTCGACCGTCGCCCCGGGCAACGGCACTCGACCGAGCACCAGCCCGAACAGGCCACCGACGGTTTCGACGTCGTCCTCGTCGATCTCGACATCGAAGAGTTCCGCGAGGTCTCCGATGGGCAGGCGCGACGACACCCGGTACCCACCGGAGCCGTCGTCGAGTGCCTCGATAGGCGGAGTCTCATCGCTGTCGTATTCGTCGTTGATCTCACCGACGATCTCTTCGAGCACATCCTCGATTGTCAGCAGACCGGCGACGCCGCCGTATTCGTCGACCAGCACCGCCATGTGATTGTGGCTGCGCTGCATGTCCGCCAGGACTTTGTCGAGGGGTTTGGAGTCGGGGATGAACTCGGGTGGACGCATCAGTTCCCGCACCTCGACCGCGGACGGTTGCGCCGGCGGAAGACCCCGCTGGACAAGATCTTTGAGATACACGACTCCGAGCACGTCGTCCGGGTTCTCCCCGATCACGGGCAGACGCGAATGACCTGACCGCACCGCCAGTGACATCGCCTGTGCCGCGGATTTTGTGCCTTCGATCCAGACCATCTCACCGCGGGGAACCATCACCTCGCGAGCACTGGTGTCGCCGAGGTCGAAGACGGACTGGATCATCTTCCGTTCCCCCGCCGCGACCACACCGGTGAGTTCGGCCATGTCGACCACCTCACGCAGCTCGACCTCGGTCGCGAACGGCCCGTTGCGGAATCCCTTACCGGGCGTGATGGCGTTACCGAGCATGATCAGGAGTCGCGTCAACGGCGTCAGCAGCACCCCGATGCCCTGCAGTACCGCAGCGGAGTTCACCGCGATCGAATACGCATGTTGCGCACCCAGAGTCCGGGGACCGACACCGATCACAACGTAATTGATCACCGCCATACCCGCGATCGCGGCGGCGACACCCCACGCGGTTCCGAGCTTGTCCATCGCATAGACGGCCGCGGACACCGTGGCCGCGGTCTCGGCCGTGATCCGGAGCAAGACCGTAAGTGCCACATATTTCGGACGATCGGACAATACGTCCCGCAATCGGCGGGCGCCGGGGCGGCCGTCCTTCACCAGGTCGTCCACCCGCGCCGGGGACACGGTCATCAGAGCATTGTCGACAGCGGCAAAAAGGCCGCCAATGGGCACCAGCGCCACCGCGGCGAGCAGCGGCAACAAGTCAGAAAGCACCGGTGATCAGCTCTCCCCGGCCGGTTTGTCTTCTCCGAAACCGATGTTGTTCAACAGCTTTGCGTCGCGCTCGGCAACGCGGGCAGCACGTGCACGCGACCTGCGGTCGTCGTACCAGTCTTCGATGATCTGGCCTTGCAGGCCGAACATCGCCTTCTCTTCCTCGGGTTCGGCATGATCGAAGCCGAGGAGATGCAACACACCGTGCACGGTCAGCACAGACAGCTCGTGGTCGGTGGAGTGCCGGGCAGTGGCGGCCTGCTCGGCTGCGAACTCCGGGCAGATCACGATGTCGCCGAGCATCGACGGACCGGGTCCGGCGGTATCGGGCCGTCCACCGGGGCTGAGTTCGTCCATCGGAAAACTCATCACGTCGGTGGGTCCGGGCAGATCCATCCAGCGCATGTGCAGTTCGGCCATCGTCTCGTTGTCCACGAGAACCATCGACAACTCCGCTGCCGGATGGACGTCCATCCGCTCGAGCGCAAACGTCGCGACCTCGATCAGCATCTCTTCCGGGACATCGACACCCGATTCGTTGGAAACCTCGATACTCATCGGTGCCGTCCATTTCCGGCGCGACGCTGGGCGCGGTTTCCGTGCAATTCGTTCGCGGCCTCCGCGCGTCCGTACGCATCGACGATGTCGGACACCAAGCGGTGCCGGACCACGTCGGCACTGGTGAGCTGCGAGAAGTAGATGTCGTCGATGCCCTCGAGGATGCGGGCCGCCGCACGCAATCCGCTCTCGGAGCCGCCGCTGGGGAGATCGACCTGAGTGACGTCACCGGTGACCACGATCTTGGAGCCGAACCCGAGACGGGTCAGGAACATCTTCATCTGCTCGGCCGTGGTGTTCTGGGCCTCGTCGAGGATGATGAATGCGTCGTTGAGGGTGCGGCCACGCATGTAGGCCAGCGGCGCGACCTCGATGACACCGGCTTCCATCAACTTCGGAATGGCCTCGGGGTCCATCATGTCGTGCAGCGCGTCGTGCAGCGGGCGCAGATAAGGGTCGATCTTGTCGTGCAGGGTGCCGGGCAGGAACCCCAGGCGCTCGCCGGCCTCGACCGCCGGCCGGGTCAGGATGATGCGACTGACCTCTTTGTTCTGCAACGACTGCACGGCCTTGGCCATCGCCAGGTAGGTCTTGCCGGTACCGGCCGGTCCCATTCCGAACACGATCGTGTTCTTGTCGATGGCGTCGACGTAGTGCTTCTGGTTGAGCGTCTTCGGGCGGATCGTCTTACCGCGCCGGGAGAGGATGTCGAGGCTGAGGACCTCGGCGGGTGACTGTCCGGAGCCGTCGGTCAGCATCCGCACGCTGTGTCGCACCAGGTCAGGATTCAGGTCGGTGCCACGCCGGACCACACCCACCAGCTCCGACAGGACCCGTTCGGCGATCGCGATGTCGGCCGGTTCGCCGGTGAGCGTCACGGCATTGCCCCGCACATGAATATCGGCGACGAGGTGCGATTCGAGTTCCTTGAGGTTCTTGTCCCCGGCACCAAGCAGTCCGAAGATGACATCGGGCGACACTTCGATTGTCGAGGTCACCGCGCCAGGCGCCCTGTTTCCGGCCGCGCTGCTCTGCGTCCGGGTCGCGCTGTTGTCATCACTCACGAAAGGTGTTTCTCCTGCTCTGCCGTTAGGTCTGTGAATTGGGTTGTAGGTGCTTTGATTCTACGTCCATCAAACGCCGTGCTTCACATCAATATTTCGCCCCCTGTCAAGGCCCTCGGACAGCACCCCCAAGACCCTCATATACCCAGCACCCGGACGGTTTCTCGATGTCCCCGGCTGCGCGGATCGACGAACACATCGTGGCCCTCGCCGGCCACCTCGATCAGCTCGGCCGATTGTCCGGCGGCGGAGGCGCGGCGCACATAGTCGCGGCTGACCTCGACAGGGACGGACGAGTCCTCGGTGCCATGGACGGCCACCACATGTGCCGGAAAGATCGGCTGGTCCACGGGAGAGGCATCGGCATACCGAGCCGGAACCTCCGTGATCGAACCGCCCATCAGCGCCCGGAGCGAGGGGCGAACTGCGCGTTCGCGAACTTGCAGGTCCAACGGTGCGGCCTGGGCGATGACGGTGGCGATGGACGCCTTCTTGGTCCGCGCCCCGAGGCGCGAGGTCGCCCAGACGGCCAGTTGCCCACCCGCCGAATGGCCGATGATGGCGACCTTCGACCAGTCGATCTTGTTCAGGATCTCTTCGGGCAGCGCGTAGCGGACCGGGGCATCGAGCGCGGAGATCGCCGCGATGACGTCGTTGCCGGTGCGCGGCCACCCGCCACCGTCCTCGCCGACGCGGCGGTATTCGATGTTCCAGACCACCGCGCCACGGGCCGCGAGATCCCGCGCGATCGCGGTCTCGATGGTGAGCGCGAACTCGGTGCTCCAGTAGCCGCCGTGGATGAGCACGATCACCGGAACCGGCCCTGCCGCCGGCACCGACGGCAGATAGACATGACCGAACTGCGAATTGCGTTCCCCGTAAGCAACTTTCACCCGTTTGACGGCGTTCACCACCGGGGACGAACCTCCCAGCGCGACGTCATCGCACCGATCGCACCGAGTGCCACCGCGGCCGCGCTCGACGTGCGCAGCACCTCCGGACCGAGCATGACGGCCGTGGCACCGACGGCCGTCAGGTCGTCGATCTCGGAATCATCCAGTCCGCCTTCGGGACCCACCACGAGCATGATCTCGGGAACAGCGAGGTCCAGCGACCGCAGGCTGGTCGTCGCCGATTCATGCAGAACCGCAACCACTCCCCCGCGGAGAACCACGTCGGACGCCATGGTTCGCACGTCGCTGGTCCGGGCCAGCGGCGCGATGGTCGGGATGTGGGCCCGGCGACTCTGTTTGGCGGCGGCCACGGCCGCCGACCGCCACTTGGCCACGCCCTTGTCCGCCTTCGGCCCAACCCATTTGGCGACGCACCGGGCACTCTGCCAGGGCACGATCTCATCGGCGCCGGCCTCGGTCGCGAGATCGACCGCCAATTCGGACCGTTCGGATTTGGGCAATGCCTGCACCACCGTCACCCGGGGATCGGGCGAGCCGGTGGCGACGGTTTCGAGGACCCGGGCCTGCAGGGCCGACTTGCCCTCGGTGGCGATCACCTCGCACAGTCCCGTAAGACCGGCACCGTCGCCGAGGATGATCCGTTCGCCGGCAACAACTCTGGTGACGGTGACCGCGTGCCGCCCCTCGTCTCCGTCGAGCCGGACGACGTCGCCGGCGTCGGGTACGTGGTCGACCCAGAACAGCGGTGGACTCATCGGTCGGGTGTCAGCGCCCGGCGAATGCGTTGCGCAGGCGCGAGAACAGACCACCGGTGTTGGACGATTCGCTGTTCACGAGCTCGATCTGCTCGCTCTCCGATATCTTCCGGTATTCCTTGAGCTTTGCGGTCTGATGCGAGTCGAGACGGGTCGGCACCACCACATCGAGATGCACGTGGAGCGTTCCGCGCACACCGGTGTGCAGATGGGGCATGCCCTGCCCGCGGACCTTGGCGACCTGGCCGGGCTGCGTGCCCGGCTCGATGGTCACTTTGGTGGACCCGCCGAGAACCGTGTCGATCTCCAGTTCACCGCCGAGTGCTGCATCGACCATCGGGACCCGCACCGTGCAGTGCAGGTCGTCGCTGTCGCGGACGAATACGCTGTGGGCCACTTCGGAGACCTCGACGTACAGGTCACCGGCCGGTCCACCGCCGGGTCCGACCTCACCCTGGCCGACCAGACGCACCCGCATCCCGTCACCGACGCCGGCCGGGATCTTGACCGTCAGCTTGCGTCGTGCCCGCACCCGGCCGTCGCCGCCACACTTGTGGCAGGGATCGGGGATGGTCTCGCCCGCACCGCTACAGGTGGGGCATGGCCGCGAGGTCATCACCTGACCGAGGAACGAACGCTGCACCGACTGGATCTCGCCCGCACCCCGGCAGGTGGAGCAGGTGACGGGTTTGCTGTTGCCGTTGGTTCCCGAACCGGTACAGACGTCGCACAGGATCGCGGTGTCGACATTGACCTCTTTGTTGACGCCCGCCGCACACTCGTCGAGATCGAGCTTCATCCGCAGCAGGGCATCCGAGCCGGCCTGGACCCGGCCACGTGGACCGCGGGAGCCACCGCCTCCGGACCCACCGAAGAACGCCTCGAAGACGTCGCCGAGGCCACCGGAGAACCCTCCGTTGCCGAAGCCGCCGCCGTACCCGGAACCGGCCGAGGCCAGCGGGTCGCCGCCGGCGTCCACGATCCGGCGCTTCTCCGGGTCGGTCAGCACCTCGTAGGCGGCCGACACATCCTGGAATCGGGCTTGGGCGGACTCGTCGGGATTGACGTCCGGGTGCAGCTCGCGGGCCAGCTTGCGGTACGCGCGCTTGATCTCCTGATCTCCGGCGCCGCGATCGACGCCCAGTATCCCGTAGTAATCACGTGCCACGGCGGTGAGTCATCCGTTCTCTCTGCAGTTCCGGAGGTGCACCCGATGGTGTCCGGAAAGTCTTCACTCTGTCTTTGGGTGGATCGTCTTGATGTGCTTCGCTGCACATCATCGGTCGGCAAGTACCTCACCGACATATCTGGCAACGGCGGCGACCGAGGCAATGGTTCCCGGATAGTCCATCCGGGTCGGACCCAGCACTCCGAGGCCACCGAACACTGTTCCCGAGGCACCGTACCCGGTGGAAACCACAGCGGTGCCCCGCAGGTTCTCCTCACGGGTCTCTTCGCCGATCTGAACCGTCACCGTTCCGGTGTTCTGGGTGGCGGCCAGCAGTTTGAGGACAACCACCTGTTCCTCCAGTGCCTCGAGCACCGAACCCATCGCCCCGGCCATCGGCGCGAAGTCCGCGGCGGCCCGCGTCAGGTTGGAGGTACCACCGAGCACCAGTCGATCGGCCGAGCGCTGGACCAGGGTCTCGACCAGGACAGTGGCGACCCTGATGAAGGGTTGGTGCAGGTCCTCGGGAGCCTTGTTGGCGAGTTCGGCGACGGCATGGGAGGCGATCTCGAGGCGCTGCCCGTTCAGGGCGGCCGAGAACATGTCCCGCAGCTGGGCGATCTCCTGATCGCCCAGGTCCTCGCCCAGATCGACGATGCGCTGCTCCACGCGACCGGTGTCGAGAATCACCACGAGCAGCAACCTCGCCGGGGTCAGCGCGACGACTTCGAGGTGCCGAACCGCGGACGATGAGAGAACCGGGTACTGGATCACCGCGACCTGCCGGGTCAGCTGGGCCAGCAACTGCACCGAACGCCGCAGGACGTCGTCGAGGTCGACACCGGAATCGAGAAAACTCAGGATCGCCCGCCGCTCGACCTGGGAGATCGGCTTGACCTCACTGATGCGGTCGACGAACAGCCGGTACCCCTTGTCGGTGGGCACCCGCCCCGAACTCGTATGCGGCTGCGTGATGTAGCCCTCGGCTTCGAGGACCGCCATGTCGTTGCGGACTGTGGCGCTCGACACACCGAGGTGATGACGGTCGACCAGCACCTTGGAGCCCACCGGCTCCTGGGTGGCGACGTAGTCCGTCACGATGGCGCGCAGGACCTCGAAACGACGATCGTCGGTGCTCGACACGAGCAGTCACCTCCAGTCTCACGATGGGCAAAACGTGTTCCACGATGACGTATTCGTCTTCACAGCGTTTGACCAGTCTACGGCGACGAATACCGGTTACGGTGAACCGGTGATTTTCAAGGGCGTCCGTGACGGCAAACCGTATCCGGATCATCAGCTGTCGATCCGCGACTGGGCCAAGATCCCACCGCGGCAGCTCCGGCTCGACCAGCTGACCACTGTCACGACCGTGCTCGCGCTCGACAAGCTGCTGTCCGAGGATTCGACGTTCTACGGCGACCTGTTCGCCCACGCCGTGCAATGGCAGGGCGAGATCTACCTCGAGGACGGCTTGCACCGGGCTGTGCGATCAGCACTGAGGAACCGGAACGTCATCCACGCCCGGCTCCTCGACCTCGACCACCTCTCGGCAGCATCGGCCAATCCCGAGAACATGAACAGCACTAATGAATTCCCTACCCCGCCAACAGGTTTCGGACGACGCCGTCCGCCAGTAGTCGACCACGGCTGGTCAGAAC
The DNA here is from genome assembly GCA_003202005.1 of Williamsia faeni. Classification (GTDB taxonomy): domain Bacteria; phylum Actinomycetota; class Actinomycetes; order Mycobacteriales; family Mycobacteriaceae; genus Williamsia; species Williamsia faeni. The sequence goes on from QJJF01000003.1 coordinate 269,117, forward strand.
CAGGTCGTCGCCGACCAACTCGGTGAGGCCGTCGGCGATCGTCTGACGCGCGCGCATCTGTTCGTCCGGGTCGAGTTCGGTCCAGGGCAACCCGCTCGAACGCCGCACCGTGAGCATCACCCGCTCGGTGTGGCGGTCCTGCGCAGTCAGTTCCTCACTGCCGGCCACCGGTAGGTCGCCCGCGGCCACCGCAGCCGCATAGGTGGCCGGATGTTTGTGATTCCACCAGCGAACCCCCGCCACATGTGAATGCGCCCCGGGCCCCGCACCCCACCAGTCAGCGCTGTCCCAGTAACCGAGATTGTGGCGGCACTCCGCATTCGCGACGTCGGGCCGGGCCCAGTTCGACACCTCGTACCAACGCATCCCCGCCGCAGTCAGCCGGGTGTCGATCATCTCGTACCGACTGGCCAGGACATCGTCGTCGGGCGCGGGCAGCTCGCCCCGGCGAACCCGACGGGCCAACGCAGTCCCGTCCTCGACGATCAGCGCATAGGCCGAGACGTGATCGACCCCGGCTTCGAGAACGGCGTCCAGCGACATCGCCAGATCCTCGTCCCGTTCACCCGGTGTTCCGTAGATCAGGTCCAGGTTGATGTGCTCGATCCCGGCCTCACGCGCCTCACGGGCCGCCGCCACCGCCCGTCCCGGTGTGTGGGTGCGATCCAGCACTGCGAGCACATGGCTTGCGGCAGACTGCATTCCGAGCGACACCCGGTTGAATCCGGCACCTGCGATGCCGGCGAAGAACTCCGGCGACGTCGACTCCGGATTGGATTCGGTGGTGATCTCGGCGCCGTGGGCGATCTCGAAGTACTTTCGCACCGACGTCAGGACCTGCCCTAGTCCCTGAGCTCCGAGCAACGACGGCGTGCCGCCCCCGACAAAGATCGTGGACACCGGTCGCGCCGGCGACAACTGCCGGGCGGCCATCGCCAGTTCGCCGTCGAGTGCGGTCATCCATTGATCCGGCGACGACGCACTGCCCAGTTCACCGGGCGTATAGGTGTTGAAGTCGCAGTAACCACAGCGTGTCGCGCAGAATGGCACGTGGATGTACAGCCCCAGCGGCGTTTCACTGTCAGACTTCGGAATCGATAAGTTTTGCATCGTAAGCCGATCATCCCAGGCACGCTTGTCACAACCGAATTCAGGACGACTTCACACGAGGGGTCAAGCCAATGGCAACCACAGACAAGTCGGACGGGCATGAGCCGAGCGCCGATACCCCAGCCGCCGACACACCGGCAGGCAGACCAGATTGGCCCACCCACCTGCTCGTCTGGGCGCTGCTGCGATCGGTGGTCATCGTGGTCCTGTATCTCGTCGCGTATTTCCTGGTCCCCTGGGACCAATTCAGCGACTGGTGGTCACTGGCGATCGTGATCGGATTCCTGGTCATCGCCATGGCGACCGCGGTCTGGCAGGTCGGCCAGATCCTGAAATCGCCGGCCCCGGCGGTCCACGCCATCGAAGCGCTGGCGATCATCGGGCCGATCTACCTGCTCGCGTTCTCCCTCTGCTATTTCATGATGTCGGAGAACAATCCTGACCAGTTCACCGAGCCGCTGAGCCTCATGGGCTCGCTCTACTTCACCCTCTCGGTGTTCGCGACCGTCGGATTCGGCGACATCACCGCCGCGGTGGACGTGTCGCGGGCGGTGGTCAGCTTCCAGATGGTGCTCAACCTGATCGTCGTCGGTGTGGGGATCAAGGTCATCCTGGCCGCGGTGAAGTGGGGCCGCGATATTCGGGACGGAAAATCTTCCGGCCCGGAATGAGTTCTGCGCACCGGTTGTTGTGCCTGATTGGTAGCCGGAAAATTCCGGCAGCCCGACTTCGACTCAGGATGAGTCGAAATAAACCCAAGTAGACGCATCGAGGGGGTCCGTGGCACTATGGGCGACGTGACTTCTCAAGGGGTGTGGCTCGCGATGCGGCGACACATTGATCTCGGGCGCGCATGCAGCGCGCTCTGTCGCATGTAATCAGCACGTCCGCTTCGCGTCCCGCAGCCCGGGATTGCGCCGGGTTCTCGTGCTAACTACGCCCTCCCCTCACTTCATTTCGCAGGACTCTTGGGTGCCATCGGCACACGCTCACCGCTGCCCCGGGTCCGCCAGACAGGAGCAACATGACGTCGACGACCGACGCCCCCGGCAAGCCCGCGCGCCGTGCGCGTCCCGTAAAGCGCCGAGCAGAAGGTCAGTGGGCGCTCGGCTACCGTGAACCGCAGAACCCCAACGAGCAGGTCAAGAAGGACGACAACCCGCTCAACGTCCGTGCGCGGATCGAGAACATCTACTCCAAGCAGGGGTTCGATTCCATCGACAAACAGGACCTCCGCGGCCGGATGCGCTGGTGGGGCCTGTACACCCAGCGCGCCGAGGGCTACGACGGCACCTGGACCGGCGACGACAACATCGACATCCTCGAGGCCAAGCACTTCATGCTCCGGGTGCGGTGCGACGGCGGCGCCCTGAACGTCGAGCAGTTGCGTACCGTCGGTCAGCTGTCGACCGAGTTCGGCCGCGACACCGCAGACCTCTCCGACCGCGAGAACGTCCAGTACCACTGGATAGACATCCGCAACGTCCCGGAGATCTTCAGCCGGCTCGAGGCAGTCGGACTCAAAACCACCGAAGCGTGCGGCGACTGCCCCCGCATCATCCTGGGCTCCCCGCTCGCCGGTGAAGCGGTCGATGAGGTTCTCGACCCCACACCGGCGATCGACGAGATCGTCCGCCGCTACATCGGCGATCCGAAATACTCGAACCTGCCCCGCAAGTTCAAGACCGCGATCTCCGGCCTGCAGGACGTCGCCCACGAGGTCAACGACATCGCCTTCATCGGTGTCAACCATCCCGAGCACGGCCCCGGACTGGACCTCTGGGTCGGCGGTGGTCTGTCCACCAACCCCATGCTCGCGCAGCGGGTCGGTGCCTGGATCCCGCTCGACGAGGTCCCCGACGTCTGGGAAGGTGTCGTCTCGGTCTTCCGCGACTACGGCTACCGCCGGCTTCGCACCAAGGCCCGCCTGAAGTTCCTGATCAAGGACTGGGGCATCGAGAAGTTCCGTCAGGTCCTCGAAGACGAGTACCTCGGCCGCAAGCTGATCGACGGACCGGCGCCCACGCCGCTGACCGCCCCCCGTGATCACATCGGCGTGCAGAAGCTCAAGAGCGGCCTGAACTCGGTCGGATTCGCAGCCATCGCCGGCCGCGTCTCCGGCACCAAGCTGACCGCCGTTGCCGACGCCGCCCAGCGAGCCGGCTCCGACCGCATCCGCTTCACGCCGTACCAGAAGCTCGTGGTCCTCGACGTACCCGACGACAAGGTCGAGCAGCTCATCGACGAGGTCTCCCAGCACGGCCTCGAGGCACGCCCGTCGCCGTGGCGCCGCAACCTGATGGCCTGCTCGGGCATCGAGTTCTGCAAGCTCTCGTTCACCGAGACACGCAAGCGTTCGCAGGTCCTGGTTCCCGATCTCGAACGACGTCTGGCCGACATCAACGATCAGCTCGACGTACCCATCACCGTCAACATCAACGGCTGCCCCAACTCCTGTGCCCGCGCCCAGATCGCCGACATCGGATTCAAGGGCATGCTCGTCGAGGACAACGACGGCAAGACCGTCGAGGGCTTCCAGGTGCACCTCGGTGGCAGCCTCGGCCAGGACGCGGCATTCGGCCGAAAGTTGCGCCAGCACAAGGTGCTCTCGACCGATATCGGTGACTACATGGAGCGAGTTGTCCGCAACTTCGTGAAGGAACGCAATGAAGGGGAACGGTTCGCCCAGTGGGCGATCCGCGCCGATGAGGAGGATTTGCGATGAACACCGCCGTTCGCAATGAAACGGAATTGCGTGGGCTGGCCGAGGCCGGCGCGGCACTACTGGGACCCGATGCCTCGGCACAGGACCTGTTCCGTTGGACCGCAGACACATTCGGCAGCGACTTCCTGGTCGCGTCGAATATGCAGGACGCCGTCCTGATCGATGTCGCGACCAATGCGATCAGCTCCGAGCAGCTCGCCGGCGACAAGCTCAAGGTGCTCTTCCTCGACACCGGGTACCACTTTGCCGAGACCATCGGAACCCGCGACGCGGTCGAGCAGGTCTACGGCGTCGAGATCGTCAATGCCAGGGCCGAGCAGAGCGTGGCCGAGCAGGACGCCCTCCTCGGGCGAAACCTGTTCGCCTCCAATCCCAGCGAGTGCTGCCGCCTGCGCAAGGTGGAACCCCTGAAGCGGGAACTGTCCGGTTACCGGGCCTGGGTCAGCGGAATCCGCCGGGTCGAATCCCCCACGCGGGCCAATGCCCCACTGATCTCGTTCGACGACGCCTTCGGTCTGGTGAAGATCAATCCGCTGGCCGCCTGGACCGACGAGCAGTTCCAGCAGTACATCGAAGCCAACGGCGTACTCGTCAATCCCCTTGTCGACGAGGGCTATCCGTCCATCGGATGCGCGCCCTGCACCAGCAAGCCGATCGCCGGTGCCGATCCACGAAGCGGCCGCTGGGCCGGTCTGGCCAAAACAGAATGCGGGTTGCACGCCTCATGACCATCGAAACAAGCACCAACGTCCTCCCGGTCGACACCGAAGACGAGTTCACCACCCTGGACGCCCTCGAGTCCGAGGCGATTCACATCTTCCGTGAGGTCGCCGGCGAGTTCGAACGTCCGGTGATCCTCTTCTCGGGCGGCAAGGACTCCACGGTCCTGCTGCACGTCGCGCTGAAGGCATTCTGGCCGGCACCGCTGCCGTTCTCGCTGCTGCACGTCGACACCGGGCACAACCTGCCCGAGGTCCTCGCGTTCCGCGACGACGTGGTGGAGCGGCACAACCTTCGCCTGCATGTCGCGAAGGTCGAGGACTACCTCGCCGACGGACGCCTCACCGAGCGGCCCGACGGCATCCGCAATCCGCTGCAGACTGTGCCGCTGCTCGACGGGATCACCGAGAACCGCTTCGACGCGGTCTTCGGTGGCGCCCGCCGCGACGAGGAACGCTCCCGCGCCAAGGAGCGGATCTTCTCGCTGCGCAACGCATTCGGTCAGTGGGATCCCAAGCGTCAGCGCCCCGAACTGTGGAACCTCTACAACGGCAAGCACGCCCCCGGCGAGCACGTCCGCGTGTTCCCGCTGTCCAACTGGACCGAGCTCGACGTCTGGCGCTACATCGCCCGCGAGCAGGTATTGCTCCCGTCGATCTACTATGCCCATCAGCGCGAGGTCTACTCGCGTGACGGTATGTGGATGACGCCCGGCGTCTGGGGTGGCCCCGCCGAAGGTGAAGAGCTGCAGACCCTTTCGGTTCGCTACCGCACCGTGGGCGACGGATCCACCACCGGTGCGGTTCTCTCCGACGCCACCGACAACGAAGCCGTGCTGGCCGAGGTCGCCGCTTCCCGACTCACCGAACGCGGTGCCACCCGCGGCGACGACCGTGTGTCCGAAGCCGCCATGGAAGACCGCAAACGAGAAGGCTACTTCTGATGAATCACGCTCCTGATCTGCTCCGGTTGGCAACGGCCGGCAGCGTCGACGACGGCAAGTCCACCCTCGTGGGCCGGTTGCTCTACGACACCAAATCGGTTCTGGCCGACCAGATCGACGCCGTCACCCGGGCATCGGTGGACCGCGGTCTCGACCAGCCCGACCTGTCGCTGCTGGTCGACGGTCTGCGCGCCGAGCGTGAACAGGGCATCACCATCGATGTCGCCTACCGCTACTTCGCCACCCCGGCGCGGTCGTTTGTTCTCGCCGACACCCCCGGACACGTGCAGTACACGCGCAACACCGTCTCCGGCGCCTCCACGGCCGGTCTGGTGATCCTGCTGGTCGACGCCCGTAAGGGTGTCATCTCGCAGACCCGCCGGCACGCCGCGGTGATGGCGTTGCTCGGAGTTCCGCGTCTGGTGCTGGCGGTCAACAAGATCGACCTCGTCGACGATCCGGAGAAGGTCTTCAACGAGATCCGCACCGAGTTCACCGACATGACGACGTCCCTTGGGTGGAGCGCTGAACGCGTCGTCTCCATCCCGGTGTCGGCGTTGCACGGCGACAACGTGGCGATCCGGTCCGACAAGACCCCGTTCTACACCGGACCGACCCTGATCGAGCATCTCGAATCGGTGCCCGCCGGTGAGGATCGCAAGCCGGTCGGCTTCCGGTTCCCGGTCCAGTACGTGATCCGGCCTCGCACAGCGGAATACCCGGACTACCGCGGGTATGCCGGTCAGGTTGCCGCGGGCCGCGTGACGGTCGGTGACGAGGTGGTGATCCTGCCGTCCGGCACCCGCACCACCGTCGAGCGGATCGACACGGCCGACGGTTCGCTCGAGTCGGCGCACACCGGCCGGAGCATCACGGTCATTCTCGCCGACAACGTCGACGTCTCGCGCGGCGATGTCATCGCTGCGGTGTCCGATGCACCCGAACCGATCTCGCAGTTCAGCGCCACCGTCTGCTGGTTGGGCGACAAGCCGTTGCGTCCCGGCGCCCGCCTGCTGCTCAAGCACGGTGCCCGCACCACCCAGGCCATCGTCGGCGGACTCGAAGTCCTCTTCGACGAGCAGGAACTGGTGCTGCGCGAATCCCCGGAATCGTTGGAGCTCAATCAGATCGGCCGCATCTCGGTGCAGACCGCGCAGCCGATCAGCGCCGACGACTACAACACCAACCGCGAGACCGGCAGCTTCCTGCTGATCGACCCGCAGGGTGGCAACACCCTCGGCGCCGGCCTGGTGGGCGACGCGTTGTCGACGTTGCACCTGAAAGAGCTTGTGTGACAACACTGATCCTCGCTGCCCACGGTAGCCGCGACCCTCGGTTCGCGGCCACCGTGGCACGGATCAGTGCCGCCGTCCGCGATCGCCTCGGCGACGTGGATGTGCGGCTGGCGTACCTCGACCTCAACACTCCCACGGTGTCCGAGGTCCTGGCGCAGTGCAGCGGCGAGATCTTGCTCGCGCCGCTGCTGTTGTCGGAGGCTTTCCACAGCAAGATCGACCTGCCTTCGCTGGTCGATCAGGCCTGCCGCGACAACCCGACTCTGACGGTCCGTCAGCTGCCCACCCTGGGCGGCGACCCGCGGATCGTCACCGCCTTGGCCGACCGTCTCGATCAGGTCGGCCTGCGTCGGACCGACGGTGTTGTGATGACGGCCGTCGGCTCCAGCGACGTCGTGGCAGACAACGCCGTGCGGGCCAGGGCAACCGAGTTGGCTCTCGAAATCGGCACCCCGCTGGTGGAACTCGTGTTCGCGACCCGCCTGGGCGCGGCCAACGAGACGTTGCGCGCCGCCATCGACAATCTTCGCCGCAAGGGCGCACAGCGCATCGTTGTGAGCCCGTATTTCTTGTCGGCAGGCCTGCTGACCGAACGCGTCGACACCGCCATCGACAATCTCGCACCAGGTGCTCAAATCGCCGGACCTCTCGGTGCCCACCCGGCTCTGATCGACGTCGTCTGCGATCGCTACCGCGCCGCGCTCCCCATCCACGCCTGACCGTCCCCCACCGGCAAACCGGCTACAGGTCGGCCGCAGCGGCGACCGGCCTGAGTGCGATCCCGTTGTAGCTCCCCGACAATGCGCGCCCGGCCGCCAGCAGCGGCGCCGTGCTCCGGAGTGTCCGCGACATCACGAAGGCACCTTCTAGCGAGCAGATGATCGCGATCACCACCTCTTCGGCGAGGTCCTCCGGCAGGCCCCGACTGTGAAAATACGTGCGCCCCAGCGTGATCCAGTCACCGAAGATCGACGCCGCCGCCACCCTCAGCGACTCATCGGCGTTTGCCACTTCGCCGGCAACCGTCGACACGGGGCACATGTTCGCGTATCCGGTCGATTCCATGTCTTCGGCCGCTTGGGCAAACGCGAACCGGATGCCCGCACCCAGGTCGAGTTGATCAGCCATCACCATTGGTACGACGGCGGCGTAGGCGACGCCGGCATTGACCAGCGCCTCCCGCGCGATCTGCGCCTTCCCCTCCGGAAAGTGGTGATAGATCGATCCGATCGGCGCGCCAGAGGCCGCCACGATCTGCTTCATGCTCAACGCCGCATACCCGTGCGCACGCATGAGTTCGATCGCGGCCGTCAGAATCGATTCGCGCGTATCCCTTGCCATCACACCTCCTTCGTCACATACTAGAACAGTCGCTCTAGAACGAGCGCTCTAGGAGATCTCTGATGCAAAGCGTCGAACTGACCGCCGGCACCATCGAGTATCGCGAAGCCGGCGATCCACACGGCCGGCCGGTGGTGTTCACGCACGGACTACTCATGAACGACCATCAATGGGACCTCGTACTCCCCTTGCTGCCCAACACCTTTCGCTATCTTCTGCCGGTCCTTCCCCTCGGCGGTCATCGCATCCCGATGAAGCCTGACGCAGATCTGACGATGCCCGGGATGGTCGGGGTCCTCTCCGACTTCCTGTCGGCGCTGGACCTCCGGGATGCAACAGTCGTGCTCAGCGATTGGGGCGGCCCGCTGTTCCTGCCCGAACTGCAGACCGGGGAACGGGTGAGCCGCCTGGTGATCTGCCCGGCCGAAGCATTCGACAATTTCCCACCCGGATTCCCGGGCAAGATGGCCGTGGTCGCGGCCACGATGCCGGGCGGAATAACGTTCGCGCTGCGCCAGTTCCGTAGCCGGATACTCCGCAGAACCCCGATGGTGCTCGGACTGATGGCAAAGAAGCCGATCCCGGACGACATCATCACTTCCTGGACCGATCCCGGCCTGGCGTCGGCCGATGTCCGTCGCGACGTACTCGCCTACGCCCGCGGAACCAAGTTCGACAAACGCGCCCTGATCGCCGACACCGAGCAGCTGCGCGAGTTCACGGGTCCGGTGCTGGTGCTCTGGGCCCCGGAAACCAACGTAATGCGCCGCGAGCACGGTCGACGTCTGGCCGATCTCGCACCGAACGGCAAACTCGTCGAGGTCCACGACGCCTACGTGCTGATCATGCTCGACCAACCCGAGCGCACCGCCGAACTCATCGCCGAGTTCCTGCAGACCACCTGATCGCCCCTCCCAACCCCAAACGAGCCACCTATACGACGACGAGCCGCATATTTGTGGCTCGTCGTCGTATAGATGGCTCGTTTGCGGAGCGTGGGAGGCGCCGAGATCAGGCCAGTGCGGCCTCAGGGATGTGCGTGGCCCGCACGTACACCTCGTCACCGTCATTGAGGCCCAGTGCTGCCGCGTCGCCGCGCGTGATCTGCGCGTGGAAGTCCTCATTGGTGGCGAGGTTTTCGAACTCCACCCGAACTTCGAAGCCCAGATACACAACGCGCTTGACCCGCGCCTTGATGACGCCCGTCTCCGCAGCTGCGGTTTCAGCGGAATCCAGAGCCAGGTCCGGAGTACGCCCGACCCGAATGTCATGCGGCCGCACCAGAACACCGTTGAGCTTGGCCACGGAGCCGAGGAACGACATGACAAACGGGTTCTCGGGACGGTCGTACAGGTCCGCCGGTGAACCGATCTGCTCGATACGGCCCTTGTTGAGCACCGCGATGCGGTCGGCGACGTCGAGGGCTTCCTGCTGATCGTGGGTCACCAGGACGGTGGTCACGTGCACCTCGTCGTGCAGACGACGGAGCCATGCCCGCAGGTCTTCGCGGACCTTCGCGTCGAGAGCACCGAAAGGCTCGTCGAGCAGCAGCACCTTCGGGTCGACGGCGAGCGCCCGCGCCAACGCCATGCGCTGACGCTGGCCACCCGAAAGCTGTGCCGGGTAACGGGTTTGGAAGCCCGCCAGCCCGACGACCTCGAGCAGCTCGTCGACCTTCTTCTTGATCTCGGGCTTCGGGCGCTTCCGGATCTTCAAACCGAAGGCGACGTTGTCCCGCACCGTCATGTGCTTGAACGCGGCGTAATGCTGGAACACGAACCCGATGTCGCGGTTCTGCGGCGACACCCGCGTGACGTCGTCGCCGTTGATGATCACGGTTCCCGAATCGAGCTGGTCGAGGCCGGCGATCGCCCGCAGGAGTGTCGACTTGCCCGACCCGGAAGGTCCGAGCAATGCGGTCAGCGAACCGACCGGGATGTCGATCGAGACGTTGTCGAGCGCGGCGAAGTCTCCATAGTGCTTGTTCGCGTCGATTACCGAGATGGTCATACCAGTTCACTCTCCTGGGTTTTCGGGCTTATTTCAGCCGGGGCAACAACCGCATCGGCCTCTTTGCTCGCACTGCGGCGGGACAGTTGATTGGTGTCAGTTCGCTTGCCGACAAAAGTCATCAGCAGCAACACGATGATCGCGATCATCATCAGCAGAGTCGCGGCTGCGTACGCGCCGTACTCGTTGTAATCGTCGGTGTAGCGCGACGACACCAGCAGTGTCAGTGTCTGCGAGACACCGGGCAGGTTGGACGACACGATGATCACGGCACCGTACTCACCGAGCGCACGGGCGATGGTCAACACCACGCCGTACGACAGGCCCCACCGGATCGCCGGCAAGGTGATCCGCCAGAACGTCTGCCATCCGCTGGCCCCGAGTGTTGCCGCGGCCTCTTCTTGCTCGGTTCCGATCTCACGCAGCACCGGTTCGACTTCGCGGACAACAAACGGCAACGTCACGAACAGTGTTGCCAGGACCATGCCCGGCAGGCCGAAGATCACCCGGAAACCGGTGCTCTCCAGACCGCCGAACCAACCGCCATAGCCCCACAACAGGATCAGGGCCACACCGACAACAATTGGCGAGACGGCAAACGGGAGGTCGACGATGGCTTCCATCACTCCACGTCCACGGAAACGGCCGCGCACCAGTGCAAGTGCCGTGAAGACACCGAAGATCACGTTGAGCGGCACCACAATCGCGACGATCAACAGGCTCAACTGCAGAGCCGAGATCGCGGCCGGGGTGGTGATCCAGTCCCAGAACTGGGCGATGCCGTGTTCGAAGGACCGCCAGAAGATGAGTCCCACCGGGACCACCACCAGGACGAACAGGTAGAGCAGCGCGATGATGCGCAACGAGATGCGAGGAAAGGCAGACAGTTTCACGAGTTCAGCTCCTCACGGCGTGAGGTCCGTTGACCCACAACGCGTAGTACCAGCAGCACCACAAACGCGATCAGCAGCAACACCAGCGAAACGGTTGCGGCATCGACCGGTGAGTCGACCTCGATCTGCTGCTGGATGTACTGCGACGCAACCTGGGTTTCGCCCGGGATGTTGCCGCCGATCAGCACCACGGAACCGAACTCACCGATGGCGCGGCTGAAGGCGAGGCCGGCACCGGAAAGGACTGCCGGGGCCAGTGCGGGAAAGATGATCTTCCACCAGATGACCCAGTTGTTGGCGCCCAGCGAAGCGGCTGCATCCTCGACCTCTTTGTCGATCTCGATCAGCACCGGCTGGACCTGACGCACCACGAACGGGAGCGTCACGAAGGCCAGGGCGATCACCAGCGCGGGCTGGGTGGCGTTGAGCTCGACGTTGATCGGGCTGTTCGGGCCGTAGAGCGAGAGCAACACGAGGCTGGCGACGATCGTCGGCAGCGCGAACGGAAGGTCGATCAGTGCGTTGACGTACCGCTTGCCGGGGAACTCGTCACGAACCAGAACCCAGGCGATGATCGTGCCCATGACCACGTTGATCACGGCGACAACCAGGGAGACCAGGACCGTGATCTTGAGTGCGTTGAGAGCACCCTCTGCGGTGACCGCGTCCCAGAAACCGCTCCACCCGTCGTCGAACGCCTCGCTGGTGATCGCGGCGAGCGGCAGGAGCACGATGATGGTGAGCCACAGCATTGCAACTCCGACACCCAGCGGTCCCACACTGCCCCAGGTGCGCCTGGTGGGCTTGGACTTGGCGACCGGTGGCGCCACTTCGGTGATGGTCATACGTTGCCTCCGGCGTTGTAGATCTTGGTGATGGCACCCGACGCACCGAACAGCGCCTTGTCCACAGCGGACCAGCCCTTCAGGTCCTTGCCGTCGTTCTTGGCGGCCGTCCCCTCGCCCAGCACTGCACCCAACTCCTTGATCGTCCAGAGTTTCGCGATGTCACCCGGGAACAGGGATTTGGTCTCTTCGAGCACCGCCGGATCAACCGGGCGGAATCCGTTTTCGGCCCAGATCCGCTGCGCTTCCGGGGTGAACAGGTAGCTGACGAAGGCCTTGGCGGCGTCCTTCTCCTCGGTGGTGTTCACCACCGCCACCGGGTTCTCGATCTTGAAGGTCTCGGACGGAATGACGTAGTCGACGCGCTCCCCCGGCTCGGCGGTCGCATTCTGATTCTTGAGGAAGATCGCCTCGTTCTCGTAGCTGATCAGCACGTCGCCCTGACCCTGCTCGAAAGCGGTGGTGGCTTCGCGTCCGGACTTCGGCTGGACCTTCGTGTGATCGCGGACGAGCTCGGCGACATAGTCGAGGCCGGCCTGGTTGTCGACACCGCCGTTGCTCTTCGCGGAGTACGGTGCCAGCAGGTTCCACTTGGCCGATCCCGAGCTACCCGGGTTCGGGGTGACCACCTGGACGCCCGGTTTGAGCAGGTCGTCCCAGGTCTGAATGTTCTTGGGGTTGCCCTCACGGACCACCAACGCGACCACCGAACCGAAAGGCGTGCTTCCGTTGGGGTACTGCTCGGCCCAATCCTTGTCGACCACACCGGCTTTCACCAGACGGGTGATGTCGGGCGCGACCGAGAAGTTCACCACGTCGGCAGGAACTCGGCGGGCGACCTTGCGCGACTGGTCACCGGAGGCCCCGTAGGACGCCGAGAAACCGATGTCCCCGCCTTCCGGCGTATCCCGGAAGGCCGGGATGATCGCGTCGTAGCCGACCTTCGGCACCGCGTAGGCGTACAGATTCAGGTGATGCGAACCGCTGGAGATGTCTTGACCTCCGGGTTCGTCTGTCGAGCCGCCCCCGCAGCCCGACAACACCAACGCCGACACGACCAGCACGCAGAGCGAACCGGCCACGGACAGACCCCCCGCGCTCCGCTTTCGCCCCCGTGGCCGCGCATGGCGCGAGGATCGGAAAAGCATAGTTGTATCCCCTTATATTCACTGTCAGTAGGTCTATGGATGAGCGAGTCGTGGGCGATGGCCCGAATCTGGACGGCGTTCAACGACACAGTGCGTCAAAAACAGAGCGATAGTCGACCGCGAAGAGCACCAGGGTGTGGTGCACGCGGTAACCGTCGGCTGCAGACATAGGCGGAACATTAGCACCAGAATTTGGCGCGTGAACCTCACGAACAAGGGGGCGGGTGAGGCCCGATCAGCGCAAGATCAACCAGGCGACGACAACCAAAACAACCAGACCGATCAAAGCGACGGTGACCTTCGAGCGCGGCATTACCGTTCCCCTCCATCGACATCAGTTGAATCGCGACGGTCAAAGAGCCGAAACGATGCATCTACCAGGACATTCATCAACACAGCGATGCCGATTGCAAGCGGGATGACGATCGCCGCGCAGACAAGGAGCTGCGGCACAAACGACATCGACGTCAGCCACTCTTCGACGCCATCCCACCATCGGGTCAATGAATCCACCGGGCAAGCCTAGCCCCTCGATTTTTGATCACCGTGATTAAAAGTCCGGAGTCGCAATCACCAGGGGTCCCCGGCCCGAGAATCCGGGTCCGAACAGAATCTCTGCAGCGGTGGCAGCGGAGTACGACCGCCAGCATGATAGAGCCATGACAACCACATCCGAGGACAGCAGTATCGCTGGCCTCACCAATACCGGCCACACCGCGCCCACCGGTGCGGGCGCCGTCCCCAAGCGCCAGCATTCCGCACTGAGCTCGCCGGCGATCGGCGCGTCTCCCGGAATGCCGCAGAATGCATTCCCGCCGATCGGTGACTACGCGTTCCTGTCCGACTGCGAATGCAACTGCCTCATCGCACGCAACGGTTCGGTGGAATGGATGTGTGTCCCTCGTCCCGACTCCCCCAGTGTCTTCGGCGCGGTCCTCGACCGCAGCGCCGGCCATTTCCGACTTGCGCCCTACGGCGTCAACGTTCCGGTCGACCGCCGGTACCTGCCCGGCAGCCTGATGGTCGAGACGACGTGGCAGACCGACACCGGTTGGCTCATCGTCCGCGACGCGCTGGTGATGGGCAAATGGCACGACAACGAAGCCCGGTCGCGCACGCATAAGCGCACGCCGACCGACTGGGATGCCAAGCACGTCCTCCTCCGTACGGTCCGCTGTGTGAACGGCACCGTGGAACTGGCGATGAGCTGCGAGCCGGCGTTCGACTACCACCGGGGCGGTACCAAATGGGAATACTCCGGCCCGGCGTACGGCGAAGCGATTGCCGGCGCGACCGGTGTCGACGGTGAGGTCCAGTCGCTGAAGCTGACCACCAGCCTCAAGCTCGGACTCGAGGGACGTGAAGCCCGCGCCCGGACCCGCATGGTCGAAGGTGACAACCACTTCGTCGCCATGAGTTGGGGCAGCCAGCCACCTCCGCAGGACTGGGCGGAGGCCGCGCAGATGATGTGGGAGACCTCCGAGTGCTGGCGGCAGTGGATCAACATCGGCACCTTCCCCGACCACCCCTGGCGGAACTATCTGCAGCGCAGTGCCCTCACCCTCAAAGGGCTGACCTACTCACCCACCGGTGCCCTGCTGGCGGCAGCCACCACCTCGTTGCCGGAAACCCCTCAGGGAGAACGTAACTGGGACTACCGCTACGCATGGGTACGCGATTCGACCTTCGCATTGTGGGGTCTGTACACCCTGGGCCTCGACCGCGAAGCCAGCGACTTCTTCTCCTTCATCGCCGACGTCTCCGGCGCCACCAACGGTGAGCATCATCCGTTGCAGGTGATGTACGGCGTCGGCGGCGAACGCACGCTCGAAGAAGCCGAACTCAATCATCTCTCCGGCTACGAGGGCGCCCGGCCCGTCCGCATCGGCAACGGCGCCTATAACCAGAGCCAGCACGACATCTGGGGCACCATGCTCGACTCGGTCTACCTCAACACGAAGACCACCGAAACGGTGTCCGAGACGTTGTGGCCGGTCCTCAAAGCCCAGGTCGAAGAAGCGATCAAGCACTGGCGCAAACCCGACCGCGGGATCTGGGAAGTCCGCGGCGAGCCACAGCATTTCACCTCGTCCAAGGTCATGTGCTGGATCGCGCTGGACCGCGGCGCCAAACTCGCAGCCATCCATGGCGAGAAGTCCTACGCGAAGACGTGGGCCGAGATCGCCGACGAGATCAAGGCCGACATCCTCGAGTTCGGTGTCAACGACCGTGGCATCTTCACCCAGCGCTATGGGCACGACGCTCTCGACGCCTCGCTGTTGCTGGTCCCGCTCCTGCGGTTCCTGCCGTCGGATGACCCCCGGGTACGGAACACCGTGATCGCCATAGCCGACGAACTCAGCGAGAACGGGCTCGTATTGCGCTACCGCGTCGAAGAGACCGATGACGGCCTGTCCGGCGAAGAGGGTTCGTTCACGATCTGTTCGTTCTGGCTGGTGTCAGCGCTCGTCGAGATCGGCGAATTGGCACGGGCGAAGACCCTGTGCGAGCGGCTGCTGAACTACGCCAGCCCGCTCAAACTCTACGCCGAGGAGATCGAGCCGCAGACCGGTCGCCATCTCGGCAACTTCCCTCAGGCTTTCACCCATCTGGCCCTGATCAATGCCGTGATGCACGTGATCCGGGCCGAAGAATCGTTGGGCCACAACACCTTCATCCCCGCCAACTGATCCGTCGAGCGTGCCGATAACGCCGTCGAGCGTGCCCAACCGACCGTTGACCGTGCCGAAAATGTCTGGCCTCCAACAACTTCGGCACGCTCGGCGGTGATTTGGGCACGCTCGGCGGTGATTTGGGCACGCTCGGCGGTCGGTTGGGCCCGCTCGGCGGGTCAGGCGGGGAGCAGTCCCCGCCTGCGTAGGAGTGGTTCGATCTGCGCCGGACGACCCAGCAGTTCTTGGTGCGCCGCTATCGGATCCACACTGTCGCCGCGGGACAACGTGTGCTCCACAAAGTCGGCGCCGAGGTCGGCGGATAGTCCACCACCGGTGAGGAACCACTGCTCGGTCTCGGCGTCGAGAACCTCGGACCAGATGTAGGAGTAATAACCGGCCGAGTAGCCGCCACCGAAGATGTGGTTGAAATACGCACTGCGATACCGCGGCGGGATCAGCTCGGACGACGCGCCCGCCTTCACCAATGCGGCTTTCTCAAAGGTCTCGACATCGGTGATCTCGTCTTCGACAGTGATCCGATGCCAGGCCAAGTCGAGGACCGCGGCCGCGAGGTATTCGATTGTGCCGTGGGCTGATTCGACGTCGGCGTTGGCGCGGGCCGCCTCGGCCAATTCCGCCGGAATCGAGGCACCGGTCTGGTGGTGCTTCGCGTAGTTGTCGAGCACTTTGGGATGCAGCGCCCACATCTCGTTGACCTGGGACGGGAACTCCACGAAGTCTCGCGGTACCGACGTCCCCGACTGCGACGGGTATTCGACGGCCGACAGCAACCCGTGGAGCGCATGCCCGAACTCGTGGAACAGGGTGGTCAGCTGATCCATCGTCAGCAAACATGGCTGTCCCGCTTCAGGTTTGGTGAGGTTGAGGACGTTGACCACCACCGGCCTCTTGTCGAGCAGGAAACTCTGGTCGACGAAGGTGTTCATCCAGGCCCCGCCGCGCTTGCTGGGCCGGGCGTAGAAGTCACCGAGGAACAGGCCCACCGACCTGTTTGTCGCATCCAGCACCTGCCAAACCCGCACATCGGGGTGATACACCGGCAGATCCGTCAGCTCCTGGAATCGCAGCCCGTAGAGCTGCCCGGCCGCGTAGAACACACCTTTGGTGAGGACCGAGTTGAGCTCGAGGTAGTCGGAGAACGTATCCAGGGGCACCGCGGACCGCTGCTGTTCGGCTTTGGCCAACTGATAAGTGAGGTCGGCTGCTCCGATTTCGGTCCCGTTCTCGGCAGCGAGCCCGGTCAGCTCGCGTCCACCGGCCCGCATTGCAGAGGCCACCAGGTCGGACAACAGATCTTCAACGGCTTCCGGACTGGGAGCGGTCTCTTCGGCGATCACGAACTCCGCATGATCGCGGTAGCCGAGCAGCCGCGCCCGCTCGGCTCGGAGCGCGGCGATCTCGAGCACGAGCTCGCGGGTGTCGTTGGGGCCACCTTGCGCGCAGCGATTCACCGACGCCTCGAACACCCGGCGGCGGGTTTCCGAATCCTCCAGGGACGCAACCGTCGACTGGCTCGACGGCAGTTCGATGGCCAGCAGATACCCCGACGGATGGCCGGCTTCCTTGGCTGCCCGACGCGCCGCGGCGATCTGCCCGTCGGACAATCCCGCGAGCTTGTCGGCCGAGTCGACGAGGACCGCGGCCTCGTTGCTGCCGTCGAGGACTCGCTGCCCGAACTCGGTGGTCAGCGTCGCCAGCCGCTCCGAGATCTCACGCATCCGCGACTGCTGGTCGAGATCGAGCCCGGCACCGGCCCGGATCGCATCACGATGACGCTTCTCGAGCAAGCGCAACGACGGTTCGTCGAGGCCCAGTGTCTCGCGGGTCTCGAAGAGCTGGTTGATCCGAGCGAACAAACCCTGGTGCAGCGCAATCGTGTTCGCATGCGCCGTCAGCTTGGGCGCGAGCTCCCGGGAGATCGCGTTGCGCTGCGGATTGGTATCGGCACCGCTGAGGTTGAAGAAGATCCCCGCCGCCGTGCCCAGCGACTGGCCACTGCGTTCGAGCTCCTCGATCGTGTTGGCGAACGTCGGCTCGGCCTTGAGGGCGGCGATCTTCTCGACCTCCCGCAGATGCTCGCCCATCGCCTCGTCGAACGCCGGCAGGAAGTCGTCGTCACTGATCGACGGGAAGTCGGGCAGGCCGTGCAGGTGCGTACTCGGGACCAGGACAGGATTCGATGCCATGGGCCGATCGTAGTGTCACACCGACATGTGTGGGCGCTACTTGCCTTTCGGCTTGTCGCTCGACGCATCCGACGACAGCGCCGCCACAAATGCCTCCTGCGGCACCTCGACGCGACCGATCGTCTTCATGCGCTTCTTGCCCTCTTTCTGCTTCTCGAGGAGCTTGCGCTTACGGCTGATGTCACCGCCGTAGCACTTGGCGAGCACGTCCTTGCGAATCGCCCGGATGTTCTCACGCGCAATGATCTTCGATCCGATGGCAGCCTGGATCGGGACCTCGAACTGCTGGCGCGGGATCAGTTCTTTGAGCTTCGTGGTCATCTTGGTTGCATAGGCGGCAGCGCCGTCCTTGTGAACGATCGCGCTGAAGGCGTCGACTGCTTCACCCTGCAACAGGATGTCGACCTTGACCAGGCTCGAGACCTGCTCGCCGGCCTCCTCGTAGTCGAGGCTGGCGTAGCCACGCGTACGTGACTTGAGGGAGTCGAAGAAGTCGAAGATGATCTCGGCCATCGGCAGCGTGTAGCGCAGTTCGACGCGGGTCTCCGACAGGTAGTCCATGCCGCCGAGCTCACCGCGCCGCTGCTGGCACAGTTCCATGATCGAGCCGACGAACTCACTCGGCGCAATCACCGTCGTCTTGACGATCGGCTCGAAGATGTTGCGGGCCTTGCCTTCTGGCCAGTCCGACGGGTTGGTGACGACATGTTCGCTGCCGTCTTCCATCTCGACGCGGTAGACCACGTTGGGTGCGGTCGAGATCAGGTTGAGGCCGAACTCGCGCTCGAGGCGTTCGCGGCTGATCTCCATGTGCAGCAACCCCAGGAAGCCACAGCGGAATCCGAATCCCAGCGCGACCGAGGTCTCCGGTTCGTAGGCCAGCGCGGCGTCGTTCAGCTGCAGCTTGTCGAGCGCTTCACGCAGGACCGGATAGTCGGATCCGTCCACCGGGTACAGACCCGAGTAGACCATCGGACGCGGTTCACGGTAGCCGGTGAGCGGTTCGATGGCGCCGTTGCGGGCCAACGTGATCGTGTCACCGACCTTCGACTGACGGACGTCCTTCACACCGGTGATGAGATACCCGACCTCACCCACACCAAGCCCCTTCGAGGGCTTCGGGTCGGGCGAGACGATGCCGACCTCGAGCAACTCGTGCGTGGTGCCGGTGGACATCATCTTGATCTTCTCGCGGGGCACGATCTTGCCGTCGACCACACGCACGTAGGTCACCACACCGCGGTAGGTGTCGTAGACGGAGTCGAAGATCATCGCGCGGGCCGGAGCATCGGAATCGCCGACCGGAGCCGGGATCAGCTTGACGACCTCGTCGAGCAACTCGGTGACGCCGACGCCGGTCTTGCCCGAGACCCGCAGCACGTCGCCGGGCTCGCAGCCGATGATGTGCGCGATCTCCGCGGCGTAGCGATCCGGGTCGGCGGCCGGCAGGTCGATCTTGTTCAGCACCGGGATGATGGTCAGCTCTTTGTCGAGCGCGAGATACAGGTTGGCCAGCGTCTGCGCCTCGATGCCCTGAGCCGCATCGACGAGCAATACGGCACCTTCACACGCCTCGAGCGCCCGCGAGACCTCATAGGTGAAGTCGACGTGGCCGGGCGTGTCGATCAGGTGCATCACATAGTCGGTGCCGTCGACGTTCCACGGCAGTCGCACGTTCTGCGCCTTGATGGTGATGCCGCGTTCTCGTTCGATGTCCATCCGGTCGAGATATTGCGCGCGCATGTCGCGGCCATCGACAACTCCGGTGACCTGCAACATCCGGTCGGCAAGCGTCGACTTGCCATGATCGATGTGCGCGATGATGCAGAAGTTCCTGATCTTGGCGGGATCAGTGAACGTGGTGTCGGAAAGCCTGGGAATTGAACTCACTCCTTGGGTGACGCGGTGATGCTGGTCGAGCTTCGCCGGCGTCATAGCTGACGCATGACCTCCAGTTTCTCATGACCGGGCCGCGGAGCTGCCATTCGGTGTGCTGCGCAGCAGCTAGCGTGAGTTCATGACTGTCATCGACTGGGATTCCGACGGGGTGGTCGGGGCCTTGCACCGCCCGCCGCGCACCGCTGCCGCGGTCGTGGTCCTCGCGCACGGCGCCGGCGGAAATCACAATTCACCGATGCTGCGAGCGGTGGCCGAGCTGCTCTGCGAACGCGATGTGGCGGTCGCCCGGATCGACCTGCCGTACCGGCAGAAGCGACCCAAGGGTCCGCCCAGCCCGTCCGGCGCTGCCACCGATCGCGCCGGGATCGTTGCGGCATGCGCCGCATTTCGGGGCGAATCCGCCGGCCCGTTGCTCGTCGGTGGTCACTCCTACGGCGGACGACAGGCCTCGATGGTGGTGGCCGACGACCCGTCCGTCGCCGACGGACTGCTGCTGACGTCGTACCCGCTGCATCCACCCGGCAAGCCCGACCGCCTCCGCACCGAGCACCTGCCGTCGATCACCCGGCCGGTCCTCGTGGTCCACGGCGCGAGCGATCCGTTCGGCACCACCGACGAACTCACCAGTGCA
Organism: Williamsia faeni; assembly: GCA_003202005.1. Lineage (GTDB taxonomy): Bacteria > Actinomycetota > Actinomycetes > Mycobacteriales > Mycobacteriaceae > Williamsia > Williamsia faeni. Next base: position 289,559 of record QJJF01000003.1, read on the forward strand.
CTCGATTTGATCCCCGCGCCGACCCGGCTCATCGACCTGCCCAAAGTGGGACACGATCTCAAACCCGACCGCTCCGGAGCCCCCCGACTCGCCGCCGACGCCGTGTTCGAGTTCTTCGCGATCCCCGAGGCGTGAATAGGCTGATCTGATGGCACGAAAATTCAGTCGGATGGCGATGTCGCTAGTCCGGGAACACGGACCGAAGCTGCTCCGCCAGCTGACCACGGCCGGTGCGAAAACGGGCCCGACTCCGACGCGACCCAGCCAGCAGCGCGCCAGGAGGCTCGAGTACTCCCCCGAACCGGACGGGAAAGCTGATCCGGGCGAGATCGTCTGGACCTGGGTCGAATTCGAAGAGGATTCCGGTCAGGGCAAAGACCGGCCGGTACTTGTCGTCGGCCGCGACGACAACACCTTGCTGGGACTGATGCTCTCGAGCCAGCAACATCGCCGCGACGACCGCAACTGGCTCAGCATCGGCTCGGGGTCATGGGACAGCGAGCACCGCGAGAGCTTCATCCGCCTCGACCGCGTTCTCGACATCGCCGAGAGCGGTATCCGCCGCGAAGGTGCGATCGTGCCCCGCGCACAGTTCGATCAGGTCGCTGCGATCCTGCGCACCAAATACGGCTGGCACTGACAACCGGCCCTGAAAACTGACGAATAGGAAGGCGGCGAGGGCTATTTGCCCTCGCCCTGCCCCTTTTCGACAGGTTTCAGGGGTACGAAGCCGTCAGGCGAGCCGGGTGATCTCGACTTTGACCTCGAGGTCCTTCGCGCCGGCCCCGGTGTAGATGCCCTTGAGCGGTGTCACGTCGGAGTAGTCGCGGCCGACACCGACCGACACGTGGCGTTCGGTGATCGACACATCGTTGGTCGGGTCGTAACCCCACCATCCACCGGTCCAGGACTCGATCCAGGCGTGGCTCTGTCCTTCGACGGTCCGGTTGATCGTCGCCTTGCTGTTCGGGTGCAGGTAGCCGGAGACATAGCGCGACGGGATACCCAGGCTGCGCAGCAACACCAGGCATAGATGCGCGTAATCCTGGCAGACACCCTTCTTTGCCTTCCAGGCATCGACAGCCGAGGTGTGGACCCCGGTCGTGCCCGGCACGTATTCCATCTCGGAATGGACCCACTGACACACCGCGAGCACGGATTCCTGTGGAGTCATCCCCTTGGTCAGACGCTTGGCGACCTGGGCCAATTGGCGACTGTCCGGCACATAACCGGTGCTGGTGAGCAACTCGTCGTACCGGTCGACCACCTTGTACGAGTGCAACTCCTCCCAATCGAGTTGGTCTTCCTCACTGGGCATTTCGTCGGGTTCGGTCTCGACCACCGACATCCCCGAGACCTCGAGCTCCTCGTGCGGTGCGTGGAGGTCGAACGCGGTGACCGCGGAACCCCAGTAGTCGGTGTAACGGTACGAACGAGTGGCCGGAATCGTCTCGACACGGTTGATGATCACGTTCTGACGCGCATCGCTGCGAGGCGTGAGCCTGGCCTCGTTGTACGACGACGTGACCGGGGCGTTGTAGGCAAAACCCGTTGAATGGACAACCCGCAGACGCCAGCTCACAGTTCACTCTCCTCGATGAAACGATTGACCGAATCGCTGGCCGAAACCCCGGCCCATGCGACGTAAGGCGACACGTGGAAGTACTGCGCCGTCACGGCCTCACTGACTTCCCGGCAGGTCTCCTGCAGATCCACCAATCGAGGTTGCAGGTCTTCCAACAACATTCCCGGTTGCATGAATTCCAGGCCACTGCGAGCGCGTCCGAGGAGTCGCTCCGCCTCCGCCCGCGCGCCGACGCGACTGGGGCGATTGTCGAGATGGAGCAACTGCTGCTCCGCGAGATTGATCGCGTGGAACACCGATCGCGGGAAAAGCCGGTCCAGCAACATGAACTCGACGACACGCGTGGCGTCGAGCGCACCGCGATATGTCCGCAGATACGTGTCATGCGCACCCGCCGAACGCAATACGGTGACCCATGCCGGTGAACCCGACCGGTCGCCGGCTCGCGACAACAGCATTCGGACCGTCATGTCGACCCGCTCCACCGAGCGCCCCAACAACAGATACCGGTATCCGTCGTCGTGGCTCAGGGTGGCGTCGGCCAGGCCGGCGAACATCGCGGCCCGGTTCTTCACATAAGAGAGAAACTCGTACGGGCCCAGTTTCCGTGAGGCACGTTCGGCATCAGCGAGTCCGTTGTAGGTGGTGTTGAGGCATTCCCACATCTCGCTGGATGTGACTTCCCTTGCACCCCTGGCATTCTCACGAGCCTGCCCGACACTGTCGACGATCGATCCGGGCAGGGTCTTCGAGTACGCCACCCGTTCGGTCAGCGACCAAGCATCGAGCGACTCGCGTTTGGGCGGCAACTCCATTCCGAGGACCTGCAGCACCAGCCGGCAACGGGCATCCGGATTGACGGTGGTGTCCTCTAGAAGCTGATGGACGGCGACGTCGAGGATGCGGGCGGTGTCGTCGGCACGTTCGACGTAGCGGCCGATCCAGTAGAGGGATTCGGCATTTCGAGCGAGCATCATCAGCGGATACCGCCCTGCTGGTCCTGCTGCAATTCCTGCTGCTGTTGCTGTTGTTCCTGCTGCGACGTGATGTCCGGCCCCTGTTCCGTTGGTGTACTCGGCGTCGCGCCCGACCGGCTGACCAGTTCTTCACCGGCCAGCTCGCGCTCTTCGGCAGAACTACGTGAGGCGAGCACCCAGGTGTCCTTGGAGCCGCCGCCCTGGCTGGAGTTGACCACCAGGGACCCTTCGGGCAACGCAACGCGGGTCAGACCGCCGGGCAGCACCCACACCGACTCACCGTCGTTCACCGCGAAGGGCCGCAGATCGACATGCCGCGGCGACAGCTGTCCACCGATCTTCGTGGGAACCGTCGAGAGCTGCACCACCGGCTGCGCGATCCACCCGCGCGGGTCCGAACGGACCTTCTTCGCCAATACATTCAGCTCGTCGGCCGTGGCATCCGGGCCGAACACGATGCCGTAACCACCTGAACCCTCAACAGGTTTGACGACCAGTTCGTCGATTCGGTCGAGGACCTCTTCGCACTCCTCATCGAGCCAGCAGCGCAAGGTGTCGACGTTGCCCAGGCTCGGCTTCTCACCGAGGTAGTACTCGATGATCTCGGGAACGTAGGTGTAGGTCAGCTTGTCGTCGCCCACGCCGTTGCCGACGGCACTGGAGATGACCACGTTGCCGGCCCGCGCGGCATTCAGCAGCCCGGCGACGCCGAGCATCGAATCGGGGCGGAACTGCATGGGGTCGAGAAAGTCATCGTCGATGCGGCGATAGATCACGTCAACGCGCTGCTCACCCTCTGTGGTGCGCATGTACACGACGTTGTCGCGGCAGAACAGGTCTCGGCCTTCGACGAGCTCGACACCCATCTGACGAGCGAGCAATGAATGCTCGAAGTATGCCGAGTTGGCCACGCCTGGTGTGAGAACCACCACGTTCGGGTCGGCCTCGTTGAATGCCGCCGACGCGCGCAAGGCACGCAGCAGGTGCGACGAGTAATCGCCGACCGCCCGTACTCGGTGGGAGGCGAAGAGATCGGGGAACACCCGAGCCATCGTTCGCCGGTTCTCCATCACGTATGACACACCCGACGGTGACCGCAGGTTGTCCTCGAGGACGCGGAAGTCACCGTGCTCGTCGCGGATCAGGTCGATACCCGCCACGTGGATACGCACACCGTTGGGCGGGCGGATGCCCATCGCCTGACGATGGAAGTGCTCGCAGGAGGTGATGAGCCTTTTCGGCACCACCCCGTCACGGATGATGACCTGGTCGCCGTAGATGTCGTCGAGGAACATCTCCAGCGCCTTGACGCGCTGCGTGATGCCGCGCTCGAGCTTTGCCCACTCGCCGGCGGAGATGACCCTGGGAACAACGTCGAGGGGGAAAGGTCGTTCCTGGCCCGAGTGCGAGAAGGTGATGCCCTGGTCGATGAATGCCCGGCCGAGGGCGTCGACGCGGGTCTCGAGATCGGCGCCGTCATAGCTGCCGAGTGCCTTGTGGATGCCCTTGTACGGGCCGCGGACGTCCGCGCTGTCGTAGCCGTCGAACATCTCGTCGAAGGCTCCGCCGTACGGTCCGGCGCCATATCCCTCGAAGATCCCCGCCGAGTCAGTCGACTTTGCGGTGGTGCCGGCCGCAGGTTTCTTCGCCGGCGCCTTATCCCGCGCCGCGCCCGTACCTGCGACCTTTGCGGCCTTTTTCTTCACCGGCGGGGTGTCGCCCGCCACGTTGGTTCCGGTCCCCCGAGACGCGCTCGCGCGCTTTGAACCTGCTGTTGTTGCCGCAATCATGTGACTTATGGTGCCGCAAGAGACGAAAATCGGCAGAGCTCAGCGCAGTATTGCCCGTCACGGTCCGATAATTTGGGTGGCAGTCCTGCGGCTGGTAACGTGGCTCGCTGGTGCTGACACCAAAACCACAATCTTTGAGCTAAGGAAAATACACGCGTGGCAAACATCAAGTCTCAGATCAAGCGGAACAAGACCAACGAAGCTGCACGACTGCGTAACCAGTCGACCAAGTCCGCGCTGCGTACCGCGATCCGTTCATTCCGCGAGGCCGTTGCGTCCGGCGAGAAGGACAAGGCTTCCGAGCTCCTCGTCGCCACCGGCAAGAAGCTGGACAAGGCTGCCACCAAGGGTGTCATCCACTCGAACCAGGCCGCCAACAAGAAGTCGGCAATGGCATTGGCGCTGAACAAGCTCTGATTTACCCCGCCCTTCACCGGGCACAATAACTTCAGCAAGACGCGCTAACCCTGGCGGCTCCCACGCAGTCGCCGGGGTTTTTGTCGTGCGCTGAAGATGTTCAGCTCATTTCGCGGTTCGCCGGGGTGCAGGGCAATGACCCGCGAGACCGGCCGACCGGTCAGCGACGTGGTGACGGACGCAGATCAGCGATGGCGGCGACGGCGCGTTGCAGGCTGAAGTCGGCGTCGGCGGCCTGGCCCTTGACGTCCCCGTTCAGCGTCGCGACCACAGACATCGCACGCGCGATCGACGGCGGATCCCACCCGATGGCCTGAGCCTGCACCCGCTTGGCCCGGCCCGGCGGCATCCCCAGCTCCGACACGATGGCCTGCGGATTGGGTTTACCCATGCCGTACACCCGCGCGATCCCGTGGATGGATTCACCGAGCGCATCGGCCACGAGCACATGGGGAACACCGTGGTGGTGCGCCCACTGCAGTGCTTCGAGAGCTCCGGCCCGATCTCCGCCGACAGCGAGGTCGGCAACGTCGAATCCCTTGATCTCCGGACGCCCCGAGTAGTAACGGGTGACCGACTCGACGGTGACCTTGCCACCGGTGTCGGCAACGAGCTGCGCGCATGCCGCCGACAGGTCACGCAGATTGGCGCGGACCGACTCGACGAGTTTGTCGACAACGTTGCGGTTCGCTTTGACGCCGAGTCTTCCGAACTCCGCGCGCACAAACGTGCCCATCTCCCAGGGCGGCAACTTGGCGCAATCGTGGACCTCGGCGCCTGATTTACGCAGTGCCGCAACCATCGACTTCGCGCGGCCACCACCTGAATGGCAGATGACGAGTGTCACACCCTCCGGCGGATTCTCCGCCACCTCGGTCACCAGCTTCGCCGGTTCCTTCCCGGCCTCACCCGCCGCCTCCAGGACGATGATCCGGTCCTCGGCAAAGAGCGAAGGACTCAGCAGCTCAGCCAGTTCCGGTGCCGTCGCATCACCGGCCCGAAGTCGCGTGATCGGAATGTCGTCGGGGTTGTCGACCGCACCACGAACCTCGGCGATGACCGCGGACGTCGCGCGTTCGGCAAGAAATTCGTCATCACCGAGGATCAGGTGCACGCTGTTCACACTGTCATCGTGCCAGAGCACCGCGACACCTCCCGCGTCCCGGCTGTTCACCACAGCGTCAATGTCGCGAACGGAATGCGACTGAGCTTTTCGGCGACCCACACCATCCACCACAATTCCGGACCGGTGAATCGTGCGAGGAGCACCGCGACCGGCGGGCACACCAAGGCCGCCACGGATGCGCAGGTACCCAGAACCGTGATCGGTGCAATCACCAGCGCGATCACCAGATTCGCCACAATCGCCACCGTGCTGATCTGTCCGCTGATCATCAAGACGGTCGGAGTGGTCACTGCCTGCGCAACGACGGCCACGGCCAGCAGTTCGGCGACACCGCCCGGGACACGATGATTCCGAAGCCATTCCGCGACCACGGGCGCGATCACGATGAGCCCGGCAGTGGCCGTCACCGACAAAATGAATCCCGGCTGGACCGCAAAAGCCGGCCAGATCATCAACAGCGTCATGATCGCCGCACACAGCGCGGGCATGGCCTGCGACCTTCGACGGATCAACAGCGCCGACAATCCCACACCACCCATCACCGCCGCCCGGACCACACTCGGACTCGGCCGGACCAGGATCACGAACACAACAATGGCGATCGCGGTGAGCGCGACCGCCGGCCGAGGTCCGGCACCGAGCCAACGGACCACCAACAGCAGTGCCCCAATGATGATCGCGAAGTTGGCACCGGACACCGCGGTCAGATGCGTCAGCCCACAGGTTCGGAAGTTGTCCTTCAGATCGTCGCTCAGTGCGGACGTGTCCCCCAGCACCAGTCCCGGCAACAGACCAGACTCCGGCTCCCCCAACGCCTGCGAGGACACCTGCCGAAACTGCGCCCGTACCGCGTCTGCCCATCGCTGATAGGCCGGTGGACCACGCACAACCTTCGGCGCGCTCGACGTGGTGAGGGTGGCAACGGTGAGATCGGGTCTGCGGGGTTCAGACACCGTGAACACCGCAGAGACCTGTTGCCCCGGAATCAATTCCAGCCACCCATCGATCGGGGCCAGCACCGTGGCTCCGGCTTTCGGAACCGCACTGCCTCGCACTCTCACCACGGAGACCGCCACCACGACGCGATCGGTGCGGGCAACGATCTTCGGGTCGTCAGAGATGCGGACCGTGACCGTGGCCTTACTCCCCTGAGCGCCTTCATCGGACAACGGGTTCGACGCGATATGGTGCTGCCGCAAGACCATTGCCCACCCGAATCCGGCCAGGGTCCCCGACAGACCGATCAGTATCGGCAACAACATCATTCGTGACCGCCGTATCAACGCCACGATCAACAGCATGGTGCAGAGCGACGCCGTACCGGCGGCAGCACCGGTGACCGGGATCGAGCCGATCACACCCAGCATTGTGACGAGCCAACTTCCGACTGCCGCCGGCACCAACCGCAGGTCGAGCCGGGTGGGCTCGCGGCCGGTCACACCGTGACCTTGCCCCGGATCTTCTCCAGACGTCCCGGACCGATCCCGTCGACCTCGGCGAGCTGATCGACGGATGCAAAGTGCCCGTTGGCCTGCCGCCACGCGATGATGGCGGCGGCGGTCACCGGACCCACCCCGGGCAAGGTATCCAGTTCGGCGTCGGTGGCGGTATTGAGATTCACCAGTCCCCCGGCAGGTTCGGTTCCCGGCGCGGTTGATCCCTGGGGTGCAGCGCTGCCCGGAGTGGCACCGGCGCCGTCCACCGCGACCACCGCACTCCGCATCTGGACACCACCCGCCGGATCCGCGAAACCGACCAGGATCTGATCGCCATCGCGAAGTGGCCGAGCCATGTTCAACGACAACAGGTCTGCTCCGTTCTTAGCCCCACCGGCTTTGTCGATGGCATCGGCCACCCGGGACTGCGGAGGGAGACGGACCAGACCGGGCCGGTGCACCAGACCCACCACACTCACCACGAGTTCGGCTGGGGGCTGGGCACTTTCAGGAGGTGCGGCACTCGCACTCGGTGCGGCCACGCCCGCGGTGGCGGGGAAGTTCACCGGCACCTGCGATCCGGTGTCACCACTGGCGAATGCCGTGTAGAGGGCGATGGCCGTGGCGCAGAGTCCCACCGCCACCAGGGCGATCGCCGCCGCGGGTGTCGATCGCCATCGCCGTCTCAGCGGCCCGTCGGCCTGCGGGTCCTCGGTGTCATCAGCCCAGCGAGGTCGATACCCGTCGTCGACGTCATCGGTCCCATCGGTGTCACCACCGCGACCATCGCGATCAGGCTCGGTTGATCGATTGCCGTGCAACCACTGCGCCGATCCCAACCAGTCCGGTGCGACCGGATCAGGCGCGGATTCCGGCGGCCATGGCGCATCGTCCGGTGCCGGTCCCGGCTGCGACCATTCGGACTGAGGCCATTCAGACCGAGTCGGATCGGCCGACGCCGAGGGTGAACCCGCCACGGGTGCACCCGATCCCGCCAAGCGATCGAGATTGCTTCTCATGGCAGAACCGTAGAAAGCGAATCCGGCGATTCACCCGAACAGAGCGACCAGAGGTCCGAACCTGTGAGATCTGCATCGAACTGTGGACAACGTCAGGTGAAATCAATCGGGTCGAGTGACGTTGTCACGGCGATGCCTACTGCTCCGGTCCCCACATGCCGCGACAACACCGGACCGAAATCGGACTGCACCAGCGAGGTGATCGTCAGTTTCGACTGCAGCGCGTCGATGATCTGCTCCGCGAGATCCGGTGCCTCGCAATGCTGTACGCCCAGTGTCACCGGTCGTTGATCGGCTATCTCGATGCCGGATTCGATGAGCTTGGCGATGGCCTTGGATGTGGTCCGTTGCTTGTCCTTCAGCGCCAACGTCCCGTCGACCACCCTCAGGATGGGCTTGATCGCCAGAGCGGACGCAAAGAACCTGGTGGCGACGCCGATCCGACCACTCGACCGCAGATTGTCCAGTTGCTGCACACACAGCAGACACTCCGTCGTCGATCCGACTCGGATCGCGGCTTCATAAACGCGGTCCATATCGGCCCCGGATTCCGCCTGCTGCGCCGCCGCCAGGGCAGCGAAGCCGACACCGAGCCCCACGGTCCGTGAGTCGACCACCCGGATATGACCCTGAAACTTCTCGGCCACCACTTGCGCAGTGCCCCAGGTCCCACTGAACCGCCGGGACAGATGTACTGCCACGACACCATCGCCCTCGCTCGCCTCGATGGCGCGCGCATATGCGGCCTCGAGGTCGGCGGGTGTCACACCCGACGTCGTGGTCTGCGAGTCGTTGTAGATCTCGGGGCCGATCTCGTCGACGTCCTCGCGCAGATCCAGATCCCCCGACAGGACATGGAGCGGCACCGAAATGATGCGGTACCGCTCGCGCAGCGCATCCGGCAGGCGCGCCGAGGAATCGGTCACGACGACAACGGTCACAGGGCCACGTTAGTCGTCGGGACGCCGGGAGTCGTGAGGACGTCGGACACCGCGGACCGAACGAGATCGGCCACCTCGCGATGACACCCGAAACCCCAGTGGATGCCATCCGGGTTGCCTTCACCACGATCAAAATGTGCGGCGGTCGGCGGCATGAGGTCGACGAGAGGCACCTGCGCCGACTCCGCCCACGTGGTCATCGCGGCCACCGTTTGTGGCCGGCCCTTGTGCACGTTGCCGTAGTACGGACTGCGATGTGTCGACGGCAGGCAGGCCACCACCGGCAGGTCGGGGCGGATCGTGATCAGAGCCTCGTGGATCTTGCCGAGGTAGTCCGCGGTCAGTGCCGGCGGCAGTGCCAACGGCCACCCGGTGCGGGCCAGCCGCGGCTGAAGCCAGCCGTAGCCGTCGCGAACGTACTGACGCAGTCGCGGTGGCCGGACGTAGCGGATCTGCTCACGCAAGGCGGTCGGCAGTGGAGATGGCAGAGAATCCATCCCGCCGAACGCAAAAACGACCGCGCTCGCCCGTGGAACGGCAGCCCAGATGTTCGGATCCTGGGTCAGTGCCCACCAGACGTCGCGGCTGGTCCAGCCGATCCGCCCGAACAGCTCGAGCTCCAGCCCCAGCTCCTGCGCGGCGAGTGTCGGCCAGATCCGCGGATCGTCGGCGGGCAAGCCGCCCTTGGGGCCGTAATAGGACAAGGAGTCCGAGAGCACCAAGAGGCTGCCCCGCGTGGGCTGCGCGATGTCCTGGCTCATTGCACCGCGGGATCGGATACCTCGGCGGACGCGTTCCATACGTCGAGCCGCCACGTGGTGTCGTTGTCTTCACCGTGTCCGCTGAGCTGCACCCAACTGGTGTTCGCCAGTCCGCCGAACAGCGGCCAGTGGCTGATGGGCAGACCCAGTAGCCCGGCGGTCAGGGCTGCGATCGCCCCACCGTGCGCCACCAGGACAACCGGTGCGTCAGGACTGTCGCCGCGACCCCAATCACCAAGTCCGGCAACGAGTTCCTCCACCAGGGGCACACTCCGGCGCGCCACATCGACGCGACTCTCCCCACCCGGTGGCGTCCAGGTGGCGTCGTCACGCCAGATCCGGCGGGCACCGGGGAGCTTCGCATCGACCTCCTGGTGGGTCAGTCCCTGCCAGTCGCCGAGATGGGTTTCGCGCAGCCGCTTGTCCAGACCGACCTCGAGGCCGGCCTGTTCGGCCAGAGCAGCCGCGGTGTCCCGCGCGCGCCGCAGGTCCGAGGAGATGATCAGACGCGGTTCACGGGCGGCGAGCACCTTCGCCGCAGCAGCGGCCTGCCGGACGCCGAGTTCGGACAGATCGGTGTCGAGCTGACCCTGCATCCGGCTCGTCGCGTTGTATTCGGTCTGCCCGTGCCGCAGCAGCACGAGCCGACGCACCACCGGCGTCATCCGCTCGACGCTGGAGTCGTGGCTGTCCGGACGCAACAACTCATTCATGGTCCGAGCTTTCGGTTTCTTCGTCACCGCCGGTCGCGATCACTGGGGTGTCGAGCCCGGGGATGTCGACCGTCGGGCAGTCCTTCCAGAGACGTTCGAGGGCGTAGAACTCCCGCTCCTCTTCATGCAGAACGTGGATGACGACGTCGACGTAGTCGAGCAGTGTCCAGCGCCCCTCACGCGCACCTTCACGACGGACCGGCTTGTGGCCGGCTTCGCGCAATTTCTCCTCGACCTCGTCAACGATGGCGCTGACCTGTCGTTCGTTGTCGGCCGATGCGATGACAAAGCAGTCAGTGATGACCAGCTGCTCGGAAACATCGAGAACGATCACATTTGCGGCCAGTTTGTCGGCGGCCGCATGGGCGGCGACGGTGGCCATGGCGACCGCCTCGGGTGACGCTGTCACAGAGTGCCTTTCGATTGGTAGAGCTTTCTCTTACTGATGTACTGCACCACTCCGTCCGGTACCAGGTACCAGACCGGCCGGCCGGCCGCCGCACGCTTGCGGCAGTCGGTCGAGGAAATCGCCAACGCCGGTATCTCCATCAGATGGAGGGTATCGGGAGGAAGCTTCTGCAGGTGCCTGTCCAGATGTGCGGCGCCGAGTTCGTAGCCGGGGCGTGACACCCCGACAAAGTTGGACAACTCGAACAGCACTTCCCAGTCCTGCCAGGACAAGATCGATGCCAGCGCGTCCGCACCGGTGATGAAGAACAATTCCGCATCCGGGTTCAGACGCTTGAGATCGCGCAGGGTATCGACCGTGTAGGTGTCGCCTTCACGGTCGATGTCGACCCTGCTGACCGAGAACCGCGGGTTGGACGCGGTGGCGATCACGGTCATCAGGTAGCGGTCTTCGGGCGGGCTGACCCCGGCGGCGACGTCCTGGAACTTCTGCCAGGGCCGACCGGTGGGGACGAAGATGACCTCGTCGAGGCCATATCGGTCCGCGACCTCGCTCGCAGCGACCAGGTGGCCGTTGTGAACGGGGTCGAACGTGCCGCCCATGACACCGATCTTCCGACCGGTGGAGGCGCGGGAGATGGGTGTCGGATCGGGCATGAGGGTTGAGTCTACTGATCAGCTCATACGGGCAGGAGGTTGGCGATCACCTTGGCCAGTTGAGAGGCGTTGCGACATTCGTGCATGTCGATGACATCGGAGTAGGTTGCGGCGATCGAGTCGCCGGAATCCCAGTGGGTCGCGGCCTCCGGATTGAGCCAGTAGGCGTGGCGCGTGTGGTCGACCATCTTGGCCAGCGCGTCGAGTTTCGGGTCACGATAGTTGTTGCGGCCGTCCCCCAGGATGAGCAGCGCACCACGCCGTGTCAGCGCGTCCAGATACTCGCCGGCAAAGCCGTCGAACGCATGGCCGTAATCGGAGTGCCCGTCGCGCGTGATCAGACGGGCCGAGGCGATCATGTCGTGAATTGCCGCCGTGAAATCGAGGTCGGGGCCGTCGAAGAACTCGGTCACCTCGTCGACGGTGTCGACGAATGCAAAAACCCGGACCTTTGAAAACTGTTGCCGCAATGCGTAAACCAGTTGCAAGGTGAACTGTGAGAACCCGGCCACCGAGCCCGACACGTCGCAGAGCACCACCAGTTCAGGGCGTCCGACACGCGGCTTGCGGCGGACCAGATCGATCGGGACACCACCGGTCGACATCGAGGCCCTCAACGTTTTGCGGACGTCGATGGCACCGCGATGAGCGCGCCGCCGGCGAATCTCCAGCCGGGATGCGAGGAGCCGGGCGAGCGGCGCGATGGTGCGTTTGACCTCGGCCATGTCGGCTGCCCCGGCGGACAGGAAGTTCACGCGTTCGGGAAGGTGCGGTACCGCGTACTGCGACACCCGTTCGCGTCCGTTGCGCTCGGCCATCCGGCGCTTGGTCTCGTTGTCGACCATCGTCCGGAACTGTTTCACCCGGTCGGCCGCAGCTTTCCGGAAGACCGGATCCCTGCCGTCGGCATCATTGCCGGCACCGACGGCCATCGCCGCGGCGATCCGCGCGATCAATGTCTGCGGGTCGATCGCCGACATCGCCTGATAGGTGGAGTACGCCGAATCCCGGGTCGACTGGTATTTACCCATCTCGGCGACCACCATCGCCGCGAATCGGGCCAGCTCGGCCTCGGCTTCCGGAGAATCATCGGCCAGGAGTTGTGCGAGGCGGTCACGCACCGCCTCCCTGTCGATCTTGCCGTCCGCATCGAGGGCGAAGGCGTCGTCGAGGTCGCCGCTGCGGTCGCCCGCGCCCAGCGGGAACCACAGGTTGAAGACCGAGTCGAAGACCTTGCGGTGTCCGTTGTCGTGGAGCAGCGTGCAGGCCATCCCCTCGCGGAAGCTCTCGCGGTCGAGGAGGTCGAGCACTGCGGTCGCCTGACCCGCATCGATCAGGTTCGCCGGACCGACCACGATCCCGCGGGCCCGGAGGTCGTCGACGAACCCGGTGAGCTGAGTGATGAAGGGGGCAGTCACAGCGTGCTCAGCTCAGCTTCAGTTCCTTGAGGGCCGTGGCCACATCCGGACGGTGCTTGAGGACGACGCCCAGGGTCTTGGCGATGATCGCGTTGTCGATCTCCGACCCCGGCTTCTCGCCGACGCCCAGTGCCAGCAGGGTGTTGGCCCAGTCGATCGTCTCGGCCACCGACGGCTTCTTACGGATGTCGAGGGTGCGCAGGACGCCGATGATGCGGACCAGTTCCTTGGCGACGGACTCGGCGAGTTGGGGAACCCGGCTGGCCAGGATCTCACGCTCACGCGCAGCATCCGGGAAGTCGATGTACAGGTACAGGCAGCGCCGCTTGAGGGCCTCGGACAGTTCGCGGGTCGCGTTGGACGTCAGCAGCACGATCGGTCGCCTTGCGGCGGTGACCGTGCCCATCTCCGGGATGGTGATCGCGAAGTCGCTGAGCACCTCGAGCAGCAGGCCTTCGATGTCGACGTCGGCCTTGTCGACCTCGTCGATCAGCAACACGGTCGGTCCGGTGTTGGAAATGGCCTTCAGCAGCGGTCGTGGGAGCAGGAATTCGTCCGAGAAGATGTCGGCCTTGGTCTCGTCCCAGCCGCGCTGACCGGTCGCCTGGATCGCCAGGATCTGCTTGGCGTGGTTCCACTCGTAGAGCGCGCGGGCTTCGTCGATGCCCTCGTAACACTGCAGCCGGACGAGTTCGGCGTTCGTGGTCTGCGAGATCGCACGGGCCAGCTCGGTCTTACCGACACCCGCGGGTCCTTCGACGAGCAGCGGCTTGCCCAGCCGGTCGGCCAGGAACACCGACGTCGAGGTTGCTTCGTCGGCCAGGTACCCGACGCCGGCAAGCGTCTCGCGTACGCCGGGCACGTCGGTGAAACTGGGCTCTACGGCCATCGTGTTGCTCCTAAGAAGATGTGATTGGACCCAAGCTGGCGTGTTGTCAGCGGGGCCGGATCTGTCCGTTGCCCCAAGCGATCCATTTGGTGGACGTCAGTTCGGGGAGTCCCATCGGTCCGCGCGCGTGCAGCTTCTGAGTGGAGATACCGATCTCGGCTCCGAAACCGAACTGCTCGCCGTCGGTGAACGCCGTGGAGGCATTCACCATGACTGCCGCGGCATCGACCCGCTGGGTGAACTCGGTGGCCGCCGCGAGGTCGGCGGTGACGATCGCCTCGGTGTGGCTGGTGCCGTAGAGGTCGATGTGGTCGATCGCTTCGTCGATGCCGGAGACGATCTTCACCGCGATGTCGAGCGTCAGATATTCGTCGGCCCAATCCTCTTCGGTGGCCGGGACCATGCCCGGCTCGTCACCGTGTATGACCACGCCGGCGCTCTGCAGCGCCTGGGTCAGTCGGGGCAAAGCGGTGTCGGCGATCGCCTGATCGATGAGGACGGTCTCGGCGGTGTTGCAGACGCTCGGCCGACGGGTCTTGGAGTTGAGGACCAGGTCCTCGGCCATGTCGAGGTCCGCTGCCGAGTGAATGTAGATGTGGCAGTTGCCGGTTCCGGTCTCGATGGTCGGCACTGTCGCGTTCTCGACGACGGCCTTGATCAGACCGGCGCCGCCGCGAGGGATCACCACATCGACGAGCCCGCGGGCCCGGATCAGGTGGGTGACGCTGGACCGGTCTTCTGACGGCAGCAACTGCACCGCGTCGGCCGGGAGTCCGGCGGCGGTCAGCACCTCACGCAGGATCCGGACGAGTTCGGCATTGGAGCTCGCCGCCGACGACGAGCCACGCAGCAGCGCCACATTGCCCGACTTGAGGGCGATTCCGAAGGCGTCGACGGTGACGTTGGGGCGGGCTTCGTAGACCATGCCGACAACACCGAGCGGTACCCGCACCTGCCGTAGCTGCATGCCGTTGGGCAACGTCTTGCCGGCGATCACGTCGCCGATCGGGTCCGGGAGACCGGCGACCTGGCGCAGACCACTGACGATGCCGTCGATCCGGTCGACCGTCAGCCGCAATCTGTCGATCAGACTGACCTCGGTCCCGGCGGCCTCGGCCCGCGCGACGTCTTCGGCATTGGCAGCGAGGATCGCGTCGGACTGGGTCAGCAACGCCTCGGCGGCGTCGTTCAGAACCCGGTTCTTCTGGTCGGTGGTCAGGCCCGCGAGCACACGTGATGCGGCTTTTGCTGCGGTCGCCTGGGCGCGCACGATCTGTTCGACGTCGGCCGGAGTCGTGGTGGTGGCACTCATCTACCCAGAATAGGTGGTGATGAGATCGGCGTTCTCGCCGACCGACGCCCACCGCTCATCGCTCTTTGTCGAACGACCCGTGCCGGCCGGCTCCCCCGGCGAACCGGGTTGCCCCGTCGATCGTGTCGGCCGCCAGTGAGGTCAGGCCGTGGACGTACTCGTTGAGGATCGCGTCCTCCTCGTACAGCCCCTCCTGTTCGAGCACCGACAACCGGTCCTGCCGCATGCAGGTCTGCGGGAACGCGGCCAGTTCGTGCGCGAGCTGCTTGGCCGCCGGCACCGCTTCACCCTGTGGCACGACCCGGTTGACCAGACCCATGTGCGCGGCCTCCTCCGCGGACACCGCGCGTCCGGTGAGGATCAGGTCCATGGCACGCGACGTCCCGATCAGTTGCGGCAATCGCACGGTGCCGCCATCGATGAGCGGTACGCCCCAACGACGGCAGAACACCCCGAGAACGGCGTCCTCCTCCGCGATGCGGAGGTCCGCCCACAACGCGAGCTCGAGGCCGCCCGCCACCGCGTGGCCGCTGATGGCCGCGATCACGGGCTTGGACAACCGCATTCGGGTCGGACCCATCGGACCATCACCCTCACCCGATATCCGATTCACGTTGTGCCCGGACGCCACCGCCTTGAGATCGGCACCGGCACAGAATGTTCCACCCTCGCCATGCAAGATCGCAACAGAGGCGCCGGGATCGTCATCGAACGCGCGGAAGGCGTCGGCCAGCGCTTGCGCGGTCCGACCGTCGACGGCGTTGCGCACCTCCGGGCGGTTGATGCTGATCGTGGTGACCGGACCGTCCCGATCCACGTTCACCAAAGTCGGTGTCATCTGCGCCCCACCTCCCGGGTCGGCTACTACCCCGAACCTAGCGCGCTGCACCATCTGCGGGCAGGCGTTTTCGTGCACTCGTTCGACCTCGTGCACCGATGCCTAGCAGGGATGTTCGGCTCATGACCGCCAGGCGCGGTGCCGCGGGCGAATCGTTGTGATGGTGCTGCCAACCCGTCCCGTGCCGAGAAACGCTAACGTGATTCGGACAGGTCTAACAGCAGGCGGAAGGTCACGATCATCAGCGGTTCCAAGGATCCGACACCGCAACCCATATTGGCGCGGTTGCCGGAAGCAGCAATCTTCCTGGTTGCCACCGTCAACACAGACGCCGAAGAAGCGGTCTGGGACTTCCTTTCCGGTATCACCGGTCTCATCCGATCGGTCGCCTCCCGGGTTCCCGATTCCCGGCTTCGCTGTGTTGTCGGCATCGGGTCGGATGTCTGGGACCGGCTGTTCACCGGACCACGGCCGGCACGCTTGGCGCCCTTCATCGCCCTGCAGGGAGCCGTCCACACCGCCCCGGCCACCGACGGCGATCTGCTCTTCCACATCCGGGCCCGGACCATGGACGCCTGTTTCGAGATGGCCACCCAGATCACCAATGCGCTGCAGGGCGCAGTGACGGTGGTCGATGAGGTCCACGGATTCCGGTTGTTCGACATGCGCTCGATGGTGGGATTCGTCGACGGCACCGAGAATCCGGCTGGGCCGGCAGCCGAGCGGGCCGTGACCGTACGCCCGGACGACGATCCCGATTTTGCCGGTGGCAGCTACGTGCTGATCCAGAAGTATCTGCACAACATGACCGCATGGAACGCCGCCGGCACCGACGAACAGGAACGAGTCTTCGGACGGACCAAGTGGGACAACATCGAAATGGACGACGACACCAAGCCGTCCAATTCGCACACCGCGCTGACGGTCATCGAGGACGACAACGGTGAGCAAGTCCAGATCATGCGCGACAACATGCCTTTCGGCCGGGTCGGCCAGGACGAGTTCGGGACCTACTTCCTCGGCTACTCGGCCGGACCCGAGGTCACTGATGAGATGTTGCGCAACATGTTCATCGGCAAACCCGAGGGCAACTACGACCGGCTCCTCGACTTTTCCACTGCTGTCACCGGCAGCCGATACTTCGCGCCCACCATCGATTTTCTCGACGATCCGCCGGCCTTGCCGGCCGTCGACAATGAAACGAACGAACCCGAAACGATCACCACCGACGTCGACCCCAGCATGGGATCACTTCGGATCGGCGACCTCTCCCGGCGCCGGCAGTTGACCACGGAGGAAAAATGAACAACCTGCACCGCGAACTCGCACCCATCTCGTCTGCAGCATGGGAGGCGATCGAGGAAGAGGCGACCCGTACGTTCAAGCGCAACAGCGCAGGTCGTCGACTGGTCGACGTCAACGGTCCGCACGGGTTGGAGCTCGCAGCGGTCACCACCGGTCGTCGCTTGCCGATCGACGCACCTCGGCCCGGTATCGAGGCCAGCGCCCGCACGTCGCAGCAGCTCGTCGAGTTCAAGGTTCCGTTCACAGTCAGCCGCCAGGCTGTCGACGACGTCGACCGCGGCGCACAGGACTCCGACTGGGATCCGGTCATCGAAGCCGCCCGCAGCCTCGCGCAGGCCGAGGACCGCGCCATCTTCGAAGGCTATGCGGCAGCCGGTATCTCAGGCATCCGCAGTCAGTCCCCCGGCGATCCGGTCAAGCTCCCCAGCGACGTTCGCGAGTACCCCGAGGCCATCAGCCAGGCGCTGAGCCGTCTTCGCCTGTCGTCGATGAACGGTCCCTACTCGCTCGCATTGGGCGCCGACGTGTGGCTCAAGGTCAATGAGACCTCCAACCATGGCTACCCGATCATCCAGCACCTGCAGCGTCTGATCGACGGTGACATCGTGTGGGCTCCGGCAATCGACTCGGCCTTCCTGCTGAGCACCCGCGGCGGCGACTTCGATCTCACCATCGGACAAGACGTTTCGATCGGCTACGACTCCCACGACGCCACCGGCGTCAACCTGTACTTCCAGGAGTCCTTCACCTTCCTCGTCTACACCGGCGAAGCAGCGGTCCCCTTCGTGACCACCGGAGCCTGATCGGCACGCTCGCAGGCGATTTGGGCACGCTCGACGGGGATTTCGGCACGCTCAACGGAATCCGTTGACCGTGCCGAAATAACCGTTGAGTGTGCCTTAAATGCACGCACATCAGCAGCGACGCAAGGCCGACTGCAATACCGGCACCGACGGGGCATCCAGGTAGAGCCCATAGGTACGCATCACCACCACGAATTGCGCCGCGTATTGGCAATGAAATCCTTTGTTCGCCGGCATCCACTGCGACGGCTGTTTGTCGCTTTTGTCCTGGTTGGCATCGCCATCGACCGCTACGAGGTTCGCGGGATCGTTGGCAAAACGTTGCCGCACAGCAGGATTCCACAACCGCGCACCCATGTCCCAGGCAAACGACAGCGGGACGATGTGGTCGATCTGGACTTTGGCACCGGTCCCCTGTCCGCGTCGAAAGGTGATCCAGGCGCCGCTGTACGGGCTACGAAACTCACCTGTCGCCACTGCCCGGGCACAGCTGTCGACCGCCACGAACGTCTTGTCTCTCAGATCGCGATCGAGGATGTCGTTGCGGGTGTCACACCCGTTGCCCGAGCCGCCGGCATCGGTGGCGTCGGTCCAGGCCGCACCAAATGCGCTGCGGTCATAGTCGGGCGGATCCGGCCGGGCGGCGAGCGCCGGAATGAGCGCCAGTTCACCGAGCAGCCGCTGCGCATCGGGTGAAATGTCGGGCGGACGGTTGATCGCGACGCCGACACCGGCCACCACCACAGCAGAGATTGCAAACGCGATCAGCCCGGCCCACACGCGAACCGGGAGCCGACCCCCGCTAGGACTTGTCCAAGAACGCCAACCGGACCGGCCCCAGGATCGAATCGACCAGTGCCGCCATCGGTTTGTGTTCCACCAGGGTGAGGTCGGCGCTGACGACCGCGTCGGCCATCGCCCTGGTGTCATCGATGAGGTCGGCGTCGGTGAGTAGCGAGAGGAACCGGAGCGAGGACGTCTCACCGGACTGGAGCGAGCCAAGCAGATCACCCTCCCTCCGCTGAGCCAGATCCACGAGCGACAATTCGAACCCGTCATTGGACGCAGCAACGGCACGCAACCGTTCCATCGCCGGAGACATATCCGCCGCTCCGCTCATCAGCAGGCACAGGCCCGGGAGCCCACCACGACCGACACGACCACGCAGCTGGTGCAGCTGGCTGACACCGAACCGCTCGGCATCGACGATCACCATCGTCGTGGCGTTCGGCACGTCGACACCGACCTCGATCACAGTGGTCGACACCAGGATGTCGATGTTGCCGGCGGTGAAATCGGCCATCACCTGAGCTTTGTCGTCGGCGTGAAGCCGCCCGTGCAGCAACTCGATTCGATGTTTGCCCAGCGGGCCCGTCGACAACGTCGTGAACATGTCGACCGCCGCGACGGCCGGCTCCCCGCCCGCCTCAGCAGACTTCTGCGCCGACTTCTGGCCGGCCGCAGTACCGTCGTCCCCGATCCGGGCACACACAACATAAACCTGCCGGCCGGCCTGTACTTCCTCGTCGACACGCTCCCAGGTGCGCTGCACCCAGGACGCCTTGCCCTTGGGCACCACGCTGGTGGTGATCGGCTGCCTACCCCGCGGCAGTTCCTTCAATGTCGACGTCTCCAGATCGCCGAAGACGGTCATCGCCACCGTGCGCGGAATCGGGGTCGCGGTCATGACCAGCAGATGCGGAACCACATCGTCGCGGCCCCGCGACCGGAGCGTATCCCGTTGTTCCACGCCGAATCTGTGCTGCTCGTCGACAACCACGAATCCGAGGTTGAAGAAGTCGACATGCTCCTGGAGCAACGCGTGCGTGCCGATCAGAATGCCCACCTGCCCGGTGACCGTCTCGAGAAGTGCGGTGCGCTTGGCGGCGGTTTTCATCGACCCGGTGATGAGGGCGATACGCGTGGCACCCTCCTCCCCTTCGAGTTCGCCCTCTTTGGCCAGCCCGCCGAGCATGTTCTGAAGTGTCCGGAAATGCTGCGCGGCAAGTACTTCGGTGGGGGCGAGCAACGCACACTGATACCCGTTGTCGATGACGCGGAGCATACTGAGCAATGCCACCAGGGTCTTTCCCGATCCGACCTCACCTTGCAGAAGCCGGCTCATCGGCGCGACCTTGGTCAGACCGGCCGATTCGGGACGCGCCATGTCCGCGGTGATCTCTTCGATGACTTCGTTCTGTCCGTCGGTGAGCGTGAACGGCAGGCGCTCGGTGAATCTGTCTTCGAGACCACCGGCGACGTGCGGACAGGACGGTGCTTCGGCGCCCCGGTCGACATACCTGCGTTGCGCCAGCGCCAGCTGCAATGCCAGGGCCTCGTCGAACTTCAGGCGCGCCGACGCCTGATCGATGTCGTATTGCCCCTCGGGAACGTGGATCTTGCGGATCGCGGCGTCGGCGCCGATCAGACCCCGTGCCTCGCGCTCGGCCTCGGGCAGCGGATCCTCGATGGGATCAAGCCATCCCAGCACCGCCCGCACGCACTGCCAGATGGTCCAGGCCTGCAGCTTCGCGGTAGCCCGATAGACGGGAATCACGTCGCGCACGAACTCCGAGAAATCGATTGTGCGGTCGGTGTTCTCACCGCCGCCACCGGCGTCCGTCGCCAATGCCTTTGCGATGCCCTGCATCAGAGCCGAACCCACCGCGTCGTCCGCCTCGATCGACGTGCCGTCTTCCGGCAGCCTCAGCCAATTGGGGTGTGTCAGTTGCATCTCGTTGTTGAAATACTTCACCTGACCGGCCATCATCACCCGAGAGCCCTTCGGGAGCTTCGAGGCAATCCACGGCGAATTGAAGAATGTCACCGAGATCCGGGCATTCCCGTCGAAGACAACAACTTTCGTCAACTTGGTTCGCGAGTTCCGGGCCTGGACGGTCCTGCATTCCTCGACCCGGGCCACCACCGTCAGCCGTTCACCGGCTTCCGGTTTGCGCTCACCGGAGAGGTCACCCTGCTTGACGTAGCGGTCCGGCACATACCGCAACAGTTCGCCAACGGTGTGCACGTTGATCTGCTCGGCAAGCAGATCCGCCGCCTTGGCTCCCAGAACCACATCGAGCGACTCAGACAATGCCACCACTGCTATTCGACTCCCACCTGAAGCAGTTCGCCCACCTGCCCGCCCGGAAAGCTCACGAACTCGACTCCGGGGTGGTGGGTGTTCACATGATGTTCGAGTTGCTCGAGCACCTCGGGCTCGAGATTGCGCCCGGCGAGCACACTGACCATCTCACCACCGGTGCTGAGTAGCAGATCAACCAAACCTGCTGCCGCGCCGATGATCTCGGGATGGATCACCAGGACACCATCGCCGATGAGCCCCAGGTGATCACCGGGCTCGCAGGTACCGGCAAATGTCAGGGTTCGCTCGGTGGCCGTGACCACCGCGCCGAACCGGGTGGCGGCAGCGGCATCGGCCATCGCGTACGCGTCGTCGTCGGGCAGTTCGCTGGGGTCGTGCACGGCCATCGCCGCCAGACTCTGCACCATCGAACCGCCGGGCAGGATCACCACCGAACGCTCGCGAGAACGCGCTGCCGCGGCGACAGCAACGAGGTCCGGGGCCGGCAACGCGCCGTTACCCATCAAGATCACATGTGCACTGTCGACATCGATGATCGCCTTGGCCAGCACCTCGGCATCCAGCTCGCCGGCCCCACCGGCATCGGCCCGGACCACCACCGCGCCTTCCTGCTCGAACAGCTCCGCGGCCTCGTCGCCCGTGACAACGGCAATCACCGCACGCTTGCGACGCGGCGGGCGCGGGGCTTTGTCCCCTTGTCCCCGATACGAGTCGAGGAGAAAACAGCTGATCCTGATGTCGCTCACCCGGCCGAGCGCCACGCCGGCCTCGACCGCGGCGCCGGGCTCGCAGGTGTGGACGTGGATGGAAAAGCGTTCGCCGGCACCGTCATCCGCGCTGTCCCCGACGATCACCACGGCATCGCCTAGTTCGCCGAGGTTGGTACGCAGCGTCGAGATCTGATCGGGGGCGGCACCGCCCAGCAGGTACATCACCTCGAAGTCCATCTCGTCGTCGCCCTCGCACGGCTCACCGACCTGGTGCCCGATCCGATCCCCGCCACCGACCAAGGCGCCCTGATATCGACGGCGGCGAACCGAGACACCGGTCAGTACCTTCACGAGCTCATCGAAGATGACCAGCAATCCGCGGCCACCGGCATCCACGACGCCGGCCTGGGCCAGGACGTCCAACTGCGACTGTGTGAGTTCGAGGTCGTCGGCACAACCGTCGGCGATGGCGCGGGCCAGGTCGGCCGGGGTGGCTTCGGCATGGTCGGCGGCGTTCTCCGCGGAGCGCCGCAGCAGGGTCAGGACCGTTCCCTCCCGCGGTTCACTGACCGCCCTGGTCGCCGCGAGCGATGCCAGGCGGAGCCCGGCAACCCAGAGGCTGTTGAAGGAGACCCGGCGTTCGACGGCATTGATCTCGGCGGCATCGGCCAGGCCGACCAGGACCTGCGACAGGATGATCCCGGAGTTTCCGCGGGCCTTGGCCACAGCACCCTCGGCCATCGCCCGGGCGACCGCCGGGGTGTCGGCCTCGTCGTCGAGAGAATCGACGGCCTGCGCCGCGGACCTCATGGTGTGCAGCATGTTGCTGCCGGTGTCGGAGTCGGGGATCGGGAAGACGTTCAGATCGTTGATCTCGGCGCGCACCGCATCGAGGCTGGTGACGGCGCCATGGATCCAATCCCGCAACACACCAGGGTCCATCGCAGGTGCCCCGACCTGATCCACCACGTGCCGCACCTCCTTCTTGTGGTCTGACCCACAGAGTAATCTGAGGGACCGTCAGTGCTGATCTCAACCAGTTCCCGGGGCCGCTCTCAACCAGTTTCCCAGGGGCCGCTCACGACCATCTGGCCAGGCGTTTCCACCGCATTTGGATCGCAGGTGTGCCAACGGCTATCCTTGCAGGGTTGCCCATTGGGCGCTGACATCCGTGTCGGCATCACTGGGCCGATGACCACCTAATTTTCTCATGAAGGAGTTCGACGATGGCTGCCGTCTGCGACGTATGCGCCAAGGGCCCCGGCTTCGGTAAGTCGGTCTCGCACTCACACCGGCGTACAAACCGGCGCTGGAACCCGAATATCCAGTCCGTGCGTGCGCAGGTCGCCCCCGGAAACCGCAAGCGCATCAACGTTTGCACCTCCTGCCTGAAGGCCGGCAAAGTCGTTCGGGGCTGAGTGTGACCGAGTTGCGGTCCACTCCGACCGATTCCGACTCAGTTCAACTCGTCGATGGTGTGCTCCGCATTGCCATCGCCTCAGACAAGGCCGGTAACTCGCTGGACCGGGCCTACTTCGATCGTGGTGCTGTTGCACTGCGTCAGTTGGCTCGCGGCGAGATCAAGGCGGGTGCGGTGCTGCTCGTCGGTACCGGAGCGAATTTCTGTGCGGGCGGCAACGTCCGTGACTTTGCTTCCGCCGACGATCGTGCCGAGTTCCTGGCCGGACTGGCCGGAGACTTCCACGACTTCATCCGTGCACTGACTGCTGCGAACGTACCGATCGTCGCCGCTGTGCACGGCTGGGCCGCGGGCGCCGGAATGAGCATCGTCACACACTGTGACGTTGCGATCGCCGGTACCTCGACGAAGCTCCGTCCGGCATATCTCGGCATCGGACTGTCCCCCGACGGCGGCCTCACCTGGTCGCTGCCGCGGGTCATCGGTGCCGCGCGTGCTCGCGACATCATCTTGACCAACCGCGCGGTGGACGCCGCCGAGGGCCTCGACCTCGGTCTGTTCTCGCGTGTGGTCGAAGACGATCAGGTGCTGGCCACCGCCGAGGCTGCTGCAGCTTCGATCGCGGCCGGCCCGTGGCGCACGCTCGCGGCCACCCGCAAGCTCCTGACCGCATCGGCCACCCGCTCGCTCACCGAGCAGCTGGACGCCGAAGCCGAGTCGATCGCCGCACTGTCCGCACTTCCGGACGGCATCGAGGGTGTCAACGCGTTTGTCGGCAAGACCAAGCCCGACTACGCGTCTGTGAACGCACAAAGCTGACCCCTCGTGAACTGACGAGCTCTTCAAACCAAAAATGGCCACCCGCTTCTGCGGGTGGCCATTTTTGCATTCAAGGCACGGTCAGGGCAGGCGCCAATCGACTTCGCCTGCACCCTGTTCCACCAATGCCGCATTGGCGCGCGAGAAGGGTTTGGAACCGAAGAATCCCCGTCGGGCCGACAGCGGCGACGGGTGCGGCGACACGATGGTCGTGACACCGGGTAGCCATGGCTGCAGCGACGCGGCATCCTTACCCCACAAGATGGCGACCAACGGTTGGTCCCGCGCAGCCAGCGCCTTGATGGCGCACTCGGTCACCGATTCCCAGCCCTTGCCCCGATGACTTCCCGCAGCCCCCGGTGCGACGGTGAGCACCCTGTTGAGAAGCAGGACGCCCTGCTTCGCCCACGGTGTCAGGTCGCCGTTCGAAGGCCGCTCGAATCCGAGGTCGTCGCAGTACTCGGTGTAGATATTGCCCAGGCTCCGTGGCACCGGTCTCACATCGGCAGCCACCGAAAAGCTCAGGCCGACAGCGTGACCGGGCGTCGGGTAGGGATCCTGCCCGACGATCAGAACCCGAACGTCGTCGAACGGATTCGTGAAGGCGCGCAACACATGTGCGCCCTCGGGCAGGTAGCTGCGGCCATCGGCGAGCTCACCCCGGAGGAATACGCCCATCCGGGTGACATCGTCGGCCACCGTCGCAAGCGCATCGGCCCAGCCCGGATCGACCAGGGCCGACAGTGGTTGTGCGTCAGGCATTTCGGATCCCCCTGCCACTGGTTGCGCAGCGAATGGCACTAGTCGAGCCGGCGGAGTGCGGTGCGGTAGTACGCCGCGTTCGCCGCGTAGTTCTCGACGCTCATCTCGATGTGTCCCTCGGCGACCTCGTAGCCTTCACGGATCTTCGCCGGAACACCCAGCGCCATCGAACGTTCAGGAAGTTCGAAGCCGTAGGCGACCACCGCACCGGCGCCGACGATCGACCCCGCGCCGATACGAGAACCGTTGAGCACCACAGAACCTGATGCGATCAGAACGCTGTCGCCGATGGTCGCGCCCTCGATGTGGGCGTTGTGCCCGACCACACAACCCGCACCGATCACCGTCGGATGCACAGGTGTGCAGTGGATGACGGTGCCGTCCTGGATGTTCGTCTTCTCACCGATGTGGATCGTCCCGTAGTCAGCGCGGAGCACGGCCCCGGGCCACACAGAAGCTCCGGCCCCGAGTGTCACAGCGCCGATCACCACCGCATCGGGGTGTACATAGGCACCTTCGCCAAGTTGGGGTTCGCGGTCACCGAGTGCGTAAACAGCCATACACGTCACAGTATCGGTAGCCGCCATCGAACAACCCACCCGTCAGAAGGTGTGCCATCCGGCTTCGGGGTCGGCATCCATCCCGCTGATGGTGACGGGTGGATCTGCCGGCCCGGCATGCACCGATCCGATCGCCGTCCACCCGGCCGGAAGCTCGCCCGGCGCGAAGGTGGCCAGCAACTCGTGATCTTCGCCGCCGGCTGTTGTCCAGACATTCATGTCGACACCGAGCCTGGCTGCGGCAGCGGGCAATTCGGACACCACCGGGATCGCGGCGACGTCGATCTGGATCCTCAACCCGCTCGCCCTGGACATCGTGTGGAGCTCTCGCACCAGTCCGTCGGAGATGTCGGTCATCGAATGAACACCTGACTCGGCGGCTGCCACGCCCAGCTCCAGGTGCGGCTCCGGCGCACAATGTGCCTGCACCAGAGCGGCGAAGTCGCTGATGCCGGCCGACAGCAGATCCATACCGGCGGCCGATGAGCCGAGGGGGCCCGAGACCGCGACGACGTCACCGGCCTGCGCGGCCGACAGACGCACCGGTTTACGCGTGTCCATGGCGCCGATCGCCGTCACCGCGAGCACCAGTTGATCGCCTGCGGTCAGATCGCCGCCGACAACATTCGCCCCATATCGGCGTGCGGCCTCCCGCATGCCATCGCGCAGACCCACCAACGTGGTGACCGGGATGTCCTTCGGACAGGTCACGGAGGCAAGAAATCCGGTGACCCGCCCGCCCATCGAGATCACGTCGGCCGCATTCGCGACCACCGCCTTGAACCCGATCTGATGCGGACTGCTCCAGTCCAGGCGGAAGTGCCGGCCGTCGACGAGTGCGTCGGTACTGACCACCACGGGTCCGCCGCCGACCAACACGGCAGCGTCGTCGCCGGGGCCGACCAGCACCACATGATCCCCCCGCGAATCTTCGTCGGGGGTGGTGAACAGATCGATCAGCACTTGCTCGCCGACCTCACTGACCGTGGGAACCGGATCGGTGGACAGCGTTCTCACCGCGCCTTTCGTTTTCATGTGGACTCGCTTGATTGGGCACTCGGCACCGTTGTCGGTGACAATATGTGCCAGTCTATTTGGGTCAGCCACCGGCTGATCGTCGTCGTGAACGAAAGGAACACCGTGGTTCAGGCTTACATACTGATCCAGACCGAGGTCGGTAAGGCTGCCGTAGCGGCAGCAACGATCTCGGAAATTGCCGGTGTTGCCTCGTCCGAGGAGGTCAGCGGTCCGTACGACGTCATCGTGCGGGTCGACGCGACCAATGCATCGCACCTCACCGAGGATGTTGTCCCGAAGATTCAGCAGGTGGATGGGATCACTCGAACCCTGACGTGCCCGGTCGTGACGGGCATCCCGAGGCAGGTGTGAGCGAGCCGGCCCCGAGCCGGCTCAGCCCGGCGATCATTGCGACCATCATCACGATCCCGGTGATGGTGATCGTGGCCTTCATCACCTACGCGGTCATCAAGACCGATGACAAAACGTCCGCCGACACGCCTTTGAAGGCGATGTCGGCTCCCGAGAGTTCGTCGCCGGACTGCGCCGCCCTGATCGCCGCGCTGCCCGAGACCTTCGACGGATTCGGCAAGAAGACGACGTCCGACGACGGCATGGTCAGCTGGCCGCCCGGGAATCAGGTGCCCGGACCCGTACAGCTGCGGTGCGGCGTCGAACGACCCGAATCCCTCTCCCCCACCTCGGGCCTGCAGGTGGTCGATCCCGTCCAGTGGTTCCTGGTGCCGGCGACCACCGAGGACCCGGGCTTCCTCTGGTACGCCGTCGACCACCGACCCTATGTGGCGATCTGGCTTCCCGAAAACGTGGGCAACGGCCCGATCCAACAGATTTCGCAACTGATCGAAGAACACCTGCCGACGGCCCCGATCGATCTGGGCAACTAGCAATCCGGGCGGAAGGCGGCGGAGCCGGCCACTCCGGCTCGGATTGACGGAGTCACTCGGGTTTTGTCCGGCGACCGAGCAGTTGGTAAATGGCGTCGGTGACGGTGAGACCTTCGTGACACACCTGGTGCACTGCCTCTGTCAACGGCATGTCGACCCCGTACTTCTGCGCGAGCGCGCGCACCGATGAGCAGGACTTGACGCCTTCGGCCACTTGACCATTGGTCGCTTCCTGCGCCTCCGCGATCGACTTGCCTTCTCCGAGGCGACTACCGAAGGTCCGGTTGCGGGACAGCGGCGACGAACATGTGGCCACCAGGTCGCCGATGCCGGCCAGCCCGGCCAACGTTTCCGGACGGGCCCCGAGTGCGACACCGAGTCGAATGGTCTCGGCCAGGCCCCGGGTGATGATCGACGCGCGGGTGTTGTCGCCCAGACCCACACCCGACGCCATGCCGCAGGCCAGTGCGATGACGTTCTTCACGGCCCCCCCGACCTCACATCCGACCACATCGGTGTTGGTGTACGGCCGGAAATATTTGGTGCTGCAAGCCTTTTGAATCTCACGGGAACGAACCTCATCGGCACACGCCACCACCGTGGCGGCCGGTTGCCCCATCGCGATCTCTCCCGCCAGGTTCGGGCCCGACAACACCGCCACCCGATCGGGACTCGCTCCGGTCACCTCGATGATGACCTCACTCATCCGCAGCAGGGTGCCGGTCTCGATACCTTTGGCCAACGACATCAGCGTCGCGGTGTCACTCAGATACGGAAGCCATGACTGCATACTCGAACGCAACGACTGCGACGGCACCGCACACACCACCAGATCCGCGCCACCGAGTGCCTCTGCCAGATCGGCACTGGCGCGCAAACCCTCGGGCAACGGCACATCGGGGAGGTAGTCGGGATTGGTGTGCGTCGAGTTGATGGCGTCGGCCAACTCGGCCCGCCGCGACCACAGGATCGTCGGGGTGCCGGCCTCCACCAAGACCTTGGCCATCGCTGTGCCCCATGAACCCGAGCCCATGACGACCGCGCGCATAACGCCACCCACCCTCTGTCTCCTCGGCTGTCCGGTCTCTCCGCGACGATCCAAGCCTAGAGGGCGGTGCCAAGGCGGGGTACCTTTTCACCCCGGCACGGGCGCCGACCATGATGGACCTCATGGAGACGCGCCCGGTCGCAGTTGTCATTGCGGTCAAAGAACTGAGCGCGGCCAAAACGCGACTGGCTCCGGCCCTCGACCGCGAC
Source organism: Williamsia faeni (assembly GCA_003202005.1). GTDB lineage: Bacteria > Actinomycetota > Actinomycetes > Mycobacteriales > Mycobacteriaceae > Williamsia > Williamsia faeni. The sequence goes on from QJJF01000003.1 coordinate 318,510, forward strand.
GCCCGCCGCGCCCTGGTCCTGGCGATGCTCGAGGACACATTGACCGCGGTGGCCGGCACCGGACTCGAGCGCGTGGTCGTAGTTTCACCGGACCAAGCGGTCGCCACCACCGCCGGCGCGTTCGGCGCCGACACCGTGGTCGACCAGGGTGACGTACTCAACAGAGCGTTTGCGATGGGGATCGATCACGCGCTGACCCGGTGGCCCGGCAGCCGAATCCTGGTGCTGCAGGCCGATCTCCCTGCTGCGACTCCGGCCAGCCTGACCGCAGCCGTCGAGGAGTCGGCACCGCTTCCGTCGTCGTACATCCCCGACCATGCCGGGACCGGCACCACCGCACTGTTTCTCGATCTCAAAGGTCCTCACGCTGCCGACTTCCTGCGGTTCGGGGCCGACTCGGCGAAGCGTCATTCCGACCACGGCGCCGTCGATCTCACCTCCGACTCCGACCGCTGGCCGGACCTGCGGATCGATGTGGACACCGTGGATGATCTGTTGACCGCCGCCCGGTTCGGCCTCGGCCCGTCAACATCGGCAATTCTGTCCCGCCTGCGCTTGAGTGAACAAACACAAACTCCGGATTCCACACTCGGGCCGGATGGTCCATGATGGTCACGTGAGCACAACAGATGCGACGGATCAGTCGTCTCCCTCTTCCGCGATGCCGACAGCACCACCCGCGGCAACCGCTCTACCCACCAGCACCGCCGATCTTCCTGAAGATCGCTACCTCAATCGGGAACTGAGCTGGCTGGACTTCAACGCCCGGGTTCTGGCGCTGGCCGAGGACACCTCGATGCCGCTGCTCGAACGTGCGAACTTCCTCGCAATCTTCGCCGCCAATCTCGATGAGTTCTTCATGGTGCGGGTGGCCGGCCTCAAACGCCGTCACGAAACCGGGTTGTCGGTCCGCTCCGCCGACGGCCTGTCGCCGCGCGAACAGTTGGCTCTGATTGCCCAGCGCACCCAGGTGCTTGCCGACCGGCATGCCCGCGCGTTCCTCGACTCGGTACAACCTGCCCTGGCAGACAACAACATTCACATCGTCACGTGGGATGTCCTCACGGACGACGAACGCCGCCGGATGAGCGAGTATTTCCACGAAGTGGTTTTCCCCGTTCTCACGCCGTTGGCCGTCGACCCGGCGCACCCGTTCCCCTATATCTCCGGACTGAGCCTGAATCTGGCCGTGACGGTAAAGGATGTCGAAGAGGGCGGCGAGCATTTTGCTCGCGTGAAGGTCCCTGACAACGTGGACCGTTTTGTCCGGGTCGACCGCCTGATGCCCGCCGAGTTCCGTCACCTGTACGCGAAAACCGAATCAGCACCGGCAAAACCGCTACTCCTCCCCCTCGAGTACCTGATCTCCGCTCATCTCGACCACTTGTTCCCCGGCATGGAGATCGTTGAGCATCACGCATTCCGGATCACCCGGAATGCCGACTTCGAGGTCGAAGAAGATCGCGACGAAGATCTGCTCCAGGCACTCGAACGCGAACTTGCCCGCCGCCGTTTCGGTTCACCTGTCCGGCTGGAGATCGCCGGCGACATGACCGAGCACATGCTCGAATTGCTGCTGCGCGAACTCGATGTCGATCCGGAAGACGTGATCGAGGTGCCCGGCCTTCTCGACCTCTCGAGCCTTTTCCAGGTCGCCGGAATCGATCGCCCCGCGCTCAAGAACCCACCCTTTGTCCCGGCCACCCACCCGGCTTTCGGCGAACGCGAAACCCCCAAGAGCATCTTCGCCACGCTGCGTGACGGCGATGTCCTGGTGCACCACCCCTACGATTCCTTCTCCACCAGCGTGCAGAGGTTCATCGAACAGGCAGCCGCTGATCCCGATGTCCTCGCGATCAAGCAGACGCTCTACCGCACCTCCGGCGACTCCCCGATCGTCAACGCCCTCATCGACGCGGCCGCGGCCGGCAAACAGGTGGTGGCACTCGTCGAGATCAAGGCGCGCTTCGATGAGCACGCAAACATCAAGTGGGCCAGGCAGCTCGAACAGGCCGGCGTACACGTGGTGTACGGACTCGTCGGACTGAAGACACATTGCAAAACGTGTCTGGTGGTCCGGCGTGAGGGTTCGACCATCCGCCGCTATTGCCACATCGGAACGGGCAACTACAACCCCAAGACCGCGCGGCTCTACGAAGACGTCGGCTTGTTCACGGCCGCACCGGATATCGGTGCCGACCTGACCGACCTGTTCAACACACTCACGGGATACTCACGGAAAGTCGAGTACCGCAACCTGCTCGTCGCCCCTCACGGTGTCCGGGCCGGCATCGTAGACCGGATCGCTGCCGAGATCGAGCGGTCGCAAAGCGGACATTCCGATGCCCGAATTCGCTTGAAGGCCAATGCGCTCGTCGACGAACAGGTCATCGACGCGCTGTACCGGGCGTCGCAGGCCGGCGTTCCGGTCGACGTGGTGGTCCGCGGCATCTGCGCGCTGCGCCCCGGCGTTCCGGGGTTGAGCGAGAACATCACGGTGCGGTCCATCCTCGGTCAGTTCCTGGAACATTCGCGCATCTTCCACTTCCAGTCGATCGACGAGTTCTGGTTCGGCAGCGCGGACATGATGCACCGCAACCTCGATCGGCGGGTTGAGGTGATGGCTCAGGTTCGCGACCCGCGACTCACCCGCGAACTGGACTACGTCTTTGCCTCGGCGATGGATCCGACCACCCGCTGCTGGACACTCGGGGAGAACGGTGGCTGGACGGCGTCACCGGCCGCGGGTGAGGAAGTCCGCGATCATCAGGGCCAGATGATGCGCCGCAACCGCCGCCGGGCCGACCTGAGCCAATGAGCAAGTCCGCAAACGGCAACGGCGCGGTCGTCTACGCGGCCGGCGGGGTTGTCTGGCGCGAAAACCCGGCCGGGGACGTCGAGGTCGCCATCGTGCACCGTCCCCGGTACGACGATTGGACACTCCCCAAGGGAAAGGTCGAGGACGGGGAAACCTTCCTCAGTGCCGCCGTCCGCGAGATCGAAGAGGAAACGGGCTATCACGTCCGGCTCGGCAGGCACGTGCGGATGGTCAGCTACGACCTGCGCGGCCCCGGCCGCAAGCACGTTCACTACTGGTCGGCGGAGTATGTCTGCGGCGAGTTCGCACCCAACCACGAGGTCGACGAATTACGTTGGCTACCAATCGAATCCGCGGATTCGCTGATCTCGTACCATCTGGACCGAAAGGTCCTGAAGTCGTTTCAGACGCTGCCGGCAAAGCTCGACATCGTGCTGTTGGTGCGCCATGCCAAGGCGGGCCGGAAGTCACGTTACAAGGGTGACGACCGGCTGCGCCCCCTCGAGAAGGTGGGACGAGCCCAGGCAGAGGCCCTGCTGTCGCAGCTGTTGTTGTTCGGCCCCACGCACGTCCACTCAGCAGATCGCGTGCGATGTGTACAGACGGTCGCACCCCTGGCCGATGAACTCGATGTCCGTGTCGAAGAGGAGCCGGCGCTGACCGAAGAGTCCTATGCCGACGATCCGAAGGCCGGTCGCCGCCGGATTCGAGAGATCGGACAGTCGGCCGGGATTCGCGTCGTGTGCAGCCAGGGCAAGGTGATTCCTCACTTGCTCAAATGGTGGGCTGCACAGGACGAGGTGAAACTTCCGGCGGCGCGCAACCGGAAAGCAAGTTTCTGGGTGCTCTCGCTGCACGACGGAAAGCTCGTCGCCGCCAACCATATCGACAGTCCGATGGGTTAGCTGCCGATAACCGAAACGTCTTGAACGCCAAAAAACCCCGGTGGAGGGAAGGTCCACCGGGGTTTTTCGTGTGTACGTCAACGCTTCTTGGCGGGAGCTGCCTTCTTCGCCGGAGCTTTCTTGGCGGGTGCGGCCTTCTTCGCCGGTGCAACCTTCTTGGCGGCAACCTTCTTGGCGGGTGCGGCCTTCTTCGCCGGTGCAACCTTCTTGGCGGCAACCTTCTTGGCGGGTGCGGCCTTCTTCGCCGGTGCAACCTTCTTGGCGGCAACCTTCTTGGCCGGTGCGGCCTTCTTGGCTGCGGTCTTCTTGGCCGGTGCGGCAGTTGCAGTTGCACTGCCACGCTTGACGGCCGGGCCCGAAGCGCTCAGCTTCTGTTTGCCGGCGACGACAAGCTTGAATTGTGCGCCCGGACGGAATGCCGGTACCCACGTCGGACGTACCTTGACGGTTTCGCCGGTGCGCGGGTTGCGAGCAACCCGAGCAGCACGACGACGTTTCTCGAAGACACCGAAACCGGTGATCGTCACGCTCTCACCCTTGTTCACCGCCCGCACGATTGTGTCGACGATGTGCTCGACGGCATCTGTGGCCGTACGGCGATCGGTCCCCAACTTCTTTGTTAGTTCATCGATGAGCTCTGCCTTGTTCATGGATTCAACCTCCGCAAACTGTTGACCCACTTTGGGCCATCTAAATGAATACGGTAAACGTCAAATCGCAAAACGTCCACGATACGCGCCAAACTCGCTCGGCGTGGCGAAAGGTATGCCGTCTAACAGGTTACGGCTGCGCCCTGGTTCAGCTCCCCGAAGCGGGCTCCGGCAGGGTCTTCGGTTTCCATACGGGCCTTGCCTTTTCATACTCAGAAATGGCTTCGACCTGCCGCAATGTCAATCCGATGTCGTCCAGACCCTCCATCAGACGCCATCGCGTGTACTCATCAATTGCGAAGGGCACCACTAGGTCCGCTGCGGTGACCGTCTGATCTTCAAGGCTCACCGTCAATTCCAGCCCGGGCTGCTCCTCGAGCCGTTTCCAGATCAGCTCGACGTCTGCCTGGTCCACCTGAGCGGCCACCAAACCGGCTTTTCCGGCATTGCCGCGGAAGATGTCGGCGAAGCGCGACGAGATCACGACCCGAAATCCGAAGTCCGATAACGCCCAGACCGCGTGCTCACGCGACGATCCGGTGCCGAAGTCGGGGCCTGCCACCAAGACCGAGCCATGGTTGTACGGCTCGACATTCAGGATGAAGTTCGGGTCGTTGCGCCAGGCGCTGAAGAGACCGTCCTCAAAGCCGGTGCGAGTCACCCGCTTCAGGAACACCGCCGGGATGATCTGGTCGGTGTCGACATTGCCCCGGCGCAGTGGCACACCGATTCCGGTGTGGATGTTGATCGGTTCCATCGTCAATTCTCCTTCTCGTCCGCGCTCAGACCGCGGGAACTGGATCGGTCAGGTCGGTCGGGGCGGAGAGGCGTCCCCGGATTGCCGTGGCAGCAGCCACCGCCGGTGACACGAGGTGGGTTCGGCCTCCCTTGCCCTGCCGCCCTTCGAAATTGCGGTTCGAGGTCGATGCGGACCGGTCGCCGGGTGAGAGCTGATCCGGGTTCATTCCCAGGCACATCGAGCATCCGGGCTGCCGCCACTCGGCGCCGGCCTCCTCGAAGATGTCGCCGAGACCCTCGGCTTCGGCCTGCAGTCGAACGCGAGCCGACCCGGGAACGATCAGCATCCGAATGCCGTCGGCAACGTGACGGCCCTCGAGAACCTCGGCCACCGCGCGCAGATCCTCGATACGACCATTGGTGCAGGAGCCGACGAAAACGGTGTCGACCTCGACCTCACGCAGCGGCATACCGGGCGTCAAATCCATGTACCGCAGCGCCTTCTCGGTCGCCTCGGCTTCCGCCGCATCGGCGATCTTGGCGGGGTCGGGCACCGAAGCACCCAGCGGCAAACCCTGTCCCGGATTGGTTCCCCAGGTGACGAACGGCGTCAGCGTGGTCGCGTCGATATGGACCTCGGCGTCGAAGACCGCACCGTCGTCGGTACGCAATTGACGCCAGTTCTCCACCGCGGCATCCCAGTCGGCGCCGGTGGGCGCATGAGGGCGCCCCTTGACGTAGTCGAACGTGATGTCATCGGGTGCAATGAGCCCGGCCCGGGCTCCGGCCTCAATCGACATGTTGCACACGGTCATTCGGGCCTCCATCGAGAGCTTCTCGATGGCCGGGCCGCGGTACTCGAGGACATATCCCTGGCCGCCGCCGGTTCCGATCTGCGCAATGACTGCCAAAATGAGATCTTTGGCGGTAACGCCGGCCGGCAGCTCGCCGTCCACATTGATCCCCATCGTCTTGAACGGGCGCAACGACAACGTCTGTGTCGCCAGGACGTGCTCGACCTCAGATGTACCGATACCCATGGCGATCGCCCCGAACGCACCGTGCGTGGACGTGTGGCTGTCACCGCAGACGACGGTCATACCCGGCAACGTCAGACCGAGCTCCGGTCCGATGATGTGGACGATGCCCTGATTGACATCCCCCATGGAATGCAATCGGATTCCGAATTCTTCACAGTTCTTGCGAAGGGTGTCGACCTGCAGTCGCGAGACGGGATCGGCGATCACCTTGCCGATGTCGACCGTGGGCACGTTGTGGTCTTCGGTCGCGATCGTCAGATCGGGGCGTCGCACCGGACGATCCGCAAGACGCAGACCGTCGAATGCCTGGGGGCTCGTCACCTCATGGACGAGGTGCAGGTCGATGTAGATCAGGTCGGGTTTGCGTCCGGCACCCTCACCGTCACCACGCACCACAACATGTTCTTCCCACACCTTTTCGGCCAAGGTCATTGGACGTTCGGTCATCATGATCACCAAATTTCTTCTTCTTACGAGATGGGCTGGCATCTCACTATGCGAGAGCATAGTATCGGCTTGTGAGAAATGATACCGCATCGGCAGTAGTCAGCGGGATAGGTGTTCTGGATAAATCCGTCGCTGTTCTGCACGCCGTCGCCGAGGGGCCGTGCAACCTGAATGAGCTGTGCACGCGGACCGGATTGCCACGGGCCACCGCGCACCGGCTCGCCGTCGGGCTCGAAACCCACCGCTTGTTGGCGCGCAATGTATCCGGACTGTGGTGCCCGGGCACCGCGCTCGGCGAACTCGCCGCGGGGGCCACCGACACGGTGCGCGAGGCCGCCGGACTGGTGCTGCCCAGACTGCGGGAGATAACCGGAGAAAGCGTGCAGCTCTACCGCCGAGAGGGTGCGGACCGGATCTGTGTCGCCGCCATCGAGCCGCCGTCGGGGCTCCGGGACACCGTCCCGGTCGGAGCCCGGCTGCCGATGAACGCCGGCTCCGGGGCGAAGGTCCTCCTCGCCTGGGCCGACCCGGCCACGGCCCGGCTCCTCCTGGGTGAGAACGGCTTCAGCGAACGGACACTGCTCGAGGTCCGCCGCCGGGGTTGGGCGCAGAGCATCGGCGAGCGTGAGCCGGGTGTCGCCAGTATCTCGGCGCCGGTACGCGACAACGCCGGCGAAGTGATTGCGGCGATCTCGGTCTCCGGGCCGATCGACCGCATGGGCCGGCGGCCGGGATCGCGCTGGGCTGCGGACCTACTGGCCGCAGCGGATGCGATCAACAAGCGGCTCTAGAGTCGCGGGTCTGAAGTTTCTTGCGCGGCTCTAAGGTGAGTAGCGAGAATCACATCATCGAAAGACATTGACCTGCCACGGCCTCCGAGTCGCCCGGTAGGGACTGCGAAAGGACACCGATGGGAACCAACGAGCGCGGCAAGATCGTGATGAGCGACGAAGAGATCGACGACTTCATCGTCCGCAGTCGCACCGCAACGATGGCAACGGTGTCCGCGCAGGGCCGTCCCCACCTGGTGGCCATGTGGTACGGCGTCATCGATGGTGAGATCTGGTTCGAGACGAAGGCGAAATCACAGAAGGCCGTGAACATCCGCCGCAATCCGACGTGCACGGTGATGATCGAGGACGGCCTCACCTACAACCAGCTTCGTGGTGTGTCGATCGAAGGGACCGGCGAGATCCTCGACGATCCGGACTCGATCCTGAAGTGCGGCATCAGTGTGTGGGAACGCTACAACGGCCCCTACACCGACGAGATGCGCCCATACGTCGATCAGATGATGAACAAGCGGGTTGCGGTCCGCATCAAGGCCGACCGCGTCCGCAGCTGGGACCACCGCAAGCTCGGACTCCCCGAAGTACCACTCGCCGGAACCACGGCGGAGTTCCTGGCGAAGTAATCGCCTACGCCAACGGTCCCCACATCCATCGGATGCGGGGGCCGTTGATGTTTGGCGGGTCAGGAGTCGAGCTTTGCCGCGATCTCCTCGATGATCGGATCATCGTCATCGGCGGCCTCGATCTGTTCGCGCCACCCGGTCAACGTGCGGTGCCGCTCCTCGACATCGGCCACACTCGCAGGCGGGGTCTCCCCCGACGACGCCAGGTCCGGCGACGCCGATTCGATTTCGAGATCCAATTCGGCGAGCAACTCGTTCTTTGTCGTCTTTTTGGTCATCGGACAATGCTGCCCCTCCGCTGCCGGTTGGTTCAACCCTGAATTGATACGTGGCCTCGCGTACGGCGTTCGCACCAGCGCCGCCGGGGGCCTGCGGTATCACCGCGGGAGTGCGTCAGCCGGTCGGCCAGAGGCTACGACGGACGACCGCGCGCATCACCTCGGCATCACGCGGGCCACATCGTCGAGCATGCGGCCGGCGCCGATCAGGTTGTGCATCTCGCTGAAGAATGCGTGCCGACAGGGTGATGTTCAAGCTGTCGGTCGGACAGGAAAAAACCCTCCTCCCGCGATGCAGGAGAAGGGTTTTCGTTGTAGCCCCGACGGGATTCGAACCCGCGCTACCGCCTTGAGAGGGCGGCGTCCTAGGCCGCTAGACGACGGGGCCAGAACTGACACAGTATTACTCTGTTGTCGCTGGGGTACCAGGACTCGAACCTAGAATGGCGGTACCAGAAACCGCTGTGTTGCCAATTACACCATACCCCATTCGCTGCTCTCCCAGTCGCTTGTGGCGGCTGGAAAAGCAACGAGGAAGAGATTATCAAACCCTGCGCCCGAACCTGTAATCGCCAGGTCAGAGGCGCTTTCTACGCAATTGTTGCGCGCGCGGCGCGCAGGCGGTCCAGGCTCCGCTGGGCCCCGAGGAGCTCCAGCGACTCGAACAGCGGCGGGCTGATGTGCGACCCCGTCACCGCCACCCGAACCGGACCGAACGCCTTGCGCGGTTTGAGTTCGAGCCGCTCCACCAAGGCTTCCTTGAGCGCGCTTTCAATGGCCTCAGTCGTCCACTGAGGCAATGCCGACAGCGCTTCGATGGTCGCGTCGAGAACGGGCACCGCATCGGCTCCGAGGTTCTTACGGGCGGCCGCCTCGTCGATGCTGAAATCGTCGTCCGACACGTAGAGGAACGCGATGAGTCCCCACGCGTCCCCGAGGACCTGGATGCGGGTCTGGACCAGATCGGCGACAATCGCCCACTGGGCTTCGTCGACCGGTTCGCTCAGCAGGCCGCCGTGGACGAGGTATCCCCGCAGACGTCCGGCGAAGTCTTCCGGGGTGAGCCGGCGCAGGTGCTCGGCGTTGATCGAGTCCGCTTTCTTCTGATCGAACCGCGCGGGATTCGAGTTCACCTTTGAGATGTCGAAGGCCGCGATCATCTCGTCGAGCGTGAAGATGTCGTGATCGTCGGCGATGCCCCATCCCAGCAGCGCCAGGTAGTTCAGCAGACCTTCGGGGATGAACCCACGGTCGCGGTGGTGGAACAGGCTCGACTGCGGATCGCGCTTCGACAGCTTCTTGTTGCCCTCCCCCATCACAAACGGGAGATGGCCGAATTTCGGTGTCCCCTTTGCGATTCCGACACGGGCCAGCGCTTCGTAGAGCGCGATCTGACGCGGCGTCGACGACAGCAGATCTTCACCACGCAGGACGTGGGTGATCTCCATCAACGCGTCGTCGACCGGATTGACCAAGGTGTACAACGGATCTCCGTTGCCACGCGTGAGTGCGAAGTCGGGCGTGGTCCCGGCCGGGATGGTGGTGGTGCCACGAACCAGGTCGTCCCACGAGATGTCGCGGTCGGGCATCTTCAGCCGGACGACGGCCGAACGACCCTCGTCACGGAAAGCCTGCTTCTGCTCTTCGGTCAGGTTGCGGTCGAAGTTGTCGTAGCCGAGCTTGGGATCGCGGCCGGCCGCCTTGTGCCGGGCCTCGACCTCGTCAGCGGTCGAGAACGCCTCGTACGCCTCGCCGGCGTCGAGGAGCTTGGCCACCGCATCGAGATGCAACGGCCTGCGCTGCGACTGGCGATACGGCTCGTGCGGGCCACCGACCTCCGGGCCCTCGTCCCAGTTGAGGCCGAGCCAGCGCAGCGCGTCGAGAATCGCCGCATACGACTCCTCCGAGTCACGGGCGGCGTCGGTGTCCTCGATCCGGAACACGAATGCGCCACCGTGGTGCCGGGCGTAGGCGTAGTTGAACAACGCAGTACGCACCAACCCGACATGTGGCGTGCCGGTCGGAGATGGACAAAAACGGACGCGGACCTGCGATTCACTCATGCGGCCAGATTACGCGGGGGTAACAGTGCCGCTGTCACCCCCGCACCTTCAGGCGCTCTGCTGCGCCAGGAACTCGACCAGGAGGGCATTGACCTCAGCGGGCTGCTCCAGGTAGCCGTAATGGCCGGCCTTGGCGACTTCTTCGTACCGCGCACCGGGTATCGCGTCGGCGACCTCGCGAGCCAGATGTGGTGGCAACGAACGATCGTCGGCAAATCCGATCACCAGCGACGGCCGGGTGATCCCGGCGTATGCCGCCAGACGATCACCTTCACCGTCGTGCAGACCGAGTTGCGCTCGCATACCCGGTGTCATCTTCTGCCCGGAGAACTCGATGACATCGAGCCAATCGCGCACCGAGGTGTCGTTGTCGAGTGTGTGACGAGACAGATTGAGGTGGGCGGTGATTGCCGCCTGATAGTGCGGCGGCAACGTGATCTTCTGGTCGTAGATCTGCCGTTCTCCCTCGGAGATCCACTTCTGCAGCGGCCCACTACGTCCGTACGTCGCGATCATGACGGCACACCGGACGACATCGGGCCGGGCCAACGCCAGTTCCTGAGTGACCTTGGCACCGAGCGAGGTTCCGATCACCGCTGCCGGTTCACCACCGAGAAACTCGATCAGCGCGGCGGTGTCGGCGACCATGTCGGCGATGGTGAAACCCTCGGGACATTCACTCGACGGGGCGATTCCACGATTGTCGAAGGTGACGACGCGATAGCCCGCCTTGACCAGAGCGGGTTGCTGATGGGCTTTCCAGACTCGGCCCGGGCTGCCGCTGCCCATCACCATCACCACCAGTGGACCAGATCCGGAATCTTCATAGCTGAGCGAAATCCCGTTGACCTGAGCTGTTTTCGGCGAAGGACGCACCACTACCGCCTATCGGCGACCGGATTGGTCAACGTGCCAAGGCCTTCGATGGTGACGCTCACGGTGTCGCCGGCGGCCATCGGTCCGATGCCTTCGGGCGTGCCGGTGAGAATCACGTCGCCGGGCAGCAGCGTCATCACGGCGCTGATCCATTCCACGATCTCGCCGATGTCGTGCAGCATCAGGCTCGTCCGACTGCGCTGCTTCACCTCACCGTTGAGTTCGGTGCGGATCTCGAGATCAGCGGGGTCGAGTTCGGTTTCGATCCACGGCCCGAGTGGACAGAACGTGTCGTGGCCCTTGCCACGGGTCCACTGTCCGTCGGCCGCCTGCTGATCGCGGGCGGTGACGTCGTTGCCGATCGTGTAACCGAGGATGACGCCTTTCGCCGCAGCAGCCTTGACGTCGCGGCAGGGCTGTCCGATCACGACCGCGAGTTCACCCTCGTAGTCCACGCGGTCCGACGACTTCGGACGCAGGATCGGCACCTGGGGACCGATGATCGACGTGTTCGGCTTGATGAAGATCACCGGATTCTCCGGCGCCTCAGACCCCATCTCTTGCGCATGAGCGGCGTAGTTCTTGCCGATGCAGATGACCTTGCTGGCCAGGATCGGCGCCAGCAATCTGGTGTCTGCCAGCGGCCAACTACGGCCGGTGAAGGTGGGTGTCCCAAAGGGATGTTCGGCGATTTCTCGCGCCGTGGCGGCGTTGCCGTCGCCCTCGATACTGACAAAAGCAACCCCGTCAGGGCTGGCAATTCGACCTAGTCGCATGGCCGCCACACTATCGCACCCGGCATATCCCAACAGCCGGGAGTCGGCTTGGCACGACTCCACCATTGTTTTAGTATATGGGCATTCCGTTTCACATGATGAGACACGGAATGGAATCACGACACCGGACCCGTTGAAACCACCGAGGAGGTTCAGTAATGCCCACCGAAGCCCGCCGCTGGGCGATGCTCGCGGCCTCCCTGTTGTCCGCCATGGCAACCACCTGCGTTGTCAGCGGAGTCGCCTTCCTCATCCCCGAACTGCACCGCTCCGAAGGCATGTCGCTGACCGAGGCGTCAGCTCTCGCCGCCGCACCGATATTCGGTCTGCTGCTGTCGACCTACGTCTGGGGCATCGCGCTCGACCGGTTCGGCGAACGCCGGATCCTGCTGCTGTCGCTGACCCTCACCATCGCCGCGATGACGGTGGCGTGCCTGGCCAATATGTGGGATGCACCGACGTCCGTTCTGGGCCTGGCGTTGCTGGCGGGTGGCGTCACCTCGGCGGCCACCAACGGAGCCGGAGGCCGCATCGTCGTCGGTTGGTTCCCACCTGAGAAACGCGGCACCGCAATGGGTGTCCGGCAGACCGCACAGCCACTGGGCATCGGCGTCAGCGCGCTGACCATCCCGGTCCTGTCCCACGAATTCGGCGTCGGGGCCGGTCTGGCGGTACCGCTGATCGTGACGGTGATCGCCACCGTGGTCGTCCTGGCTGTCGTGGCAGACCCACCGAGGCCGTCAGCCTCGGGTTCCGGGGCACACGCAGCGTCGAATCCCTATCGCGGAAGCCAGTTCCTGCCGCGTGTGCACGGCGTGAGCATTCTGCTCGCGGTCCCGCAGAGCATGCTCTGGACCTTCGTGCCCGCCTGGCTGATCGTGGAGCACAACTGGTCTCCGCTGACCGCAGGCGTGCTGGTGACCGTCAGTCAGATCCTCGGTGCCGCCGGCCGGATCGGCGCCGGCCATTGGTCCGATGTGTGGGGCTCACGCACCAAACCGATCCGGTTGATCGCGATGGGTGCCACCGCATCGGTGGGTCTGCTGGCCTTCACCGACTGGTGCAACAGCCCCACCGCGGCGGTGGTCATGGTGATCGCGAGCGTGATCACGGTGGCCGACAACGGATTGGCGTTCACCGCCATCGCCGAGTTCTCCGGACCGGGGTGGAGCGGCCGCACCCTGGCCGTCCAGAACACCGGGCAGTACCTCTGGATGGCCACGTCCACACCGTTGTTCGGCATGGCGATCGGAGCCTTCGGCTATCCGGCCGCCTTCCTCATCGCCGCCGCGGCCCCGGCCGCGGCGATCGGACTGGTCCCTCCGGACGAAGAACGCAAGACATTGGTCACCGCACCCACATAACCCACAACGAAATTCGCTCCGCTTCCCTGCGTGTGCTCCTGTTGCAAAAGGAGCGGCCGCAGGGAAGCGGAGCGAATTCTGGGGTAGGCGTCAGATCAGGGCGGCCCGGATCCGGGTTCCGATCTCTTGTGTGTTGACCGGAAGTTCTCCGCGACTCGCCAGATCCGCGGCAACAGCCTTCGCGACCCGGTCGGCTTCGGTCTCGTGGCCGAGGTGCCGCAGCAGGAGTTCCACCGACAGGATCGCGGCCGTGGGATCGGCGATCCCCTGACCGGCGATATCCGGTGCACTTCCGTGGACCGGCTCGAACATCGACGGATTGGTGCCGGTGGCATCGATGTTGCCCGATGCCGCCAGGCCGATTCCACCGCTGACCGCGCCGGCGATGTCGGTGATGATGTCGCCGAACAGGTTGTCGGTGACGATGACGTCATACCGACCCGGGTTGGTGACCATATAGATGGTCGCCGCGTCGATGTGGTTGTAATCGACGGTGACCTCGGGGTACTCGACCGCGACCTCATCAACCGTGCGCTTCCACATCGAACCGGCAAACGTCAGGACGTTCGTCTTGTGGATCAGCGTCAGGTGCCCCCGACGAGCCTGCGCACGCTTGAAGGCATCGCGGACAACACGTTCGATACCGAAGCGCGTGTTGACGCTGACCTCGGTGGCGACCTCGTTGGGGGTGCCGACGCGGATGGCACCACCGTTGCCGGTGTACGGGCCTTCCGTGCCTTCACGGACCACCACGAAATCGATGTCCGGGTTACCGGCCAACGGCGAGGTGACGCCGGGGAACAGCTTGCTCGGCCGCAGGTTCACGTGGTGATCGAGTGCAAAGCGCATCTTCAGCAGCAACCCGCGCTCGAGGATGCCGGGGGTGACCGACGGATCGCCGATCGCACCCAGCAGGATCGCGTCGTGGCCGCGAATGGCTGCGAGATCGTCGTCGGTCAGCAGCTCACCGGTGCGGTGGTACCGCTGGGCACCGAGATCGAAGTGCGTCGTCTCGACACCCGGCAGCACCTGTTCCAGGACGGCCAGCGCTTCGCCGACAACCTCGGGACCGATTCCGTCGCCGGGGATTACAGCAAGCTTCATGACAGATCGACCTGCTTGATCAGGGTGGCGTCAACGGCCTCGCCGATGGCCACGAGCACGGCCTCGGGAATCTGCTGACTCACCCGCAGCAGGATGGTCGCGCCGTCGCCCTCGGCGTCCTGAGACAGTCCGGCAGCCTGGATGTCGATGCCGGCGTTTCCCAGCAGGGTGCCGATCTTACCCAGCGACCCGGGCTGATCTCCATAGGAGACAACAAGATTCAGGCCCTCGGCACGCAGGTCGAAGTTGCGGCCGTTGATGTTGACGATCTTCTCGACCTCGGCCGGACCCGACAGGGTGCCGCCGACGTTGAGGACGGTGCCGTCACCGAAGACCGCGCGCAGGTCCACCAGGTTGCGGTGGTTCGGGCTCTCCGAAGCGGTGGTCACCTCGGAGCTGACACCACGCTCGGCGGCCAGCGCGGGTGCGTTCACGAAGGTGACCGGATCCTCGATGACCGCGGAGAACAGTCCACGCAGCGCGGACAGTCCGAGGACGTCGACGGTGCGGGCGGCGATCTCACCACGGACGTCGACGCTGAGGTTCGCCGGAACCTGACCCGACAGGGCGCCCACGAGGACACCGAGCTTGCGGGTCAGTTCGAGCCACGGCGCGACCTCGTCGTCGACTGCGCCACCGGTGATGTTCACGGCATCGGGGACGAAGTGGCCGGCCAGTGCCAGACGCACGCTCTTCGCGACGTCGGTACCGGCGCGATCCTGGGCTTCCGAGGTCGAGGCACCCAGGTGCGGGGTCACGACAACCTGCGGAAGGTCGAACAGCGGCGAGTCGGTGCACGGCTCGGTGGCGTAGACATCGAGGCCGGCGCCGAAGACGTGGCCGGACTTGATGGCATCGGCCAGCGCCTGCTCATCGATCAGGCCACCGCGAGCGGCGTTGACGACGATGACGCCCTTCTTGGTGCGGGCCAGCTGCTCGGCACCGATGAGACCGAGGGTCTCCGGGGTCTTGGGCAGGTGCACCGAGAACATGTCGGCGCGCTCGAGCAGTTCGTCGAGGGTCACCAGCTCGATACCGAGCTGTGCGGCGCGAGCCGGGGAGACGTAGGGGTCGTACGCGATGATGTGGGTCTCGAAGGCGGCCAGACGCTGCGCGAACAGCTGTCCGATCCGGCCGAGGCCGACCACACCGACGGTCTTGCCGAAGATCTCGACGCCGTTGAACTTCGAACGCTTCCACTCGTGCTCACGCAGGGTGGCGTCGGCGGCCGGGATCTGACGAGCGGCAGACAGCAGCAGGCTGACCGCATGCTCTGCGGCGGTGTGGATATTCGAGGTGGGCGCGTTGACGACCATCACACCCCGCCCGGTGGCGGCCGGGACATCGACATTGTCGAGTCCGACGCCGGCGCGGGCGATGATCTTCAGGTTCGGGCCGGCGGCAAGGACCTCGGCATCGACCTGGGTGGCCGAACGCACGAGAATGGCGTCGGCATCCTTGACTGCCTCGAGCAACTTCGGGCGGTCGGGGCCATCGACCCAGCGCACCTCGACATCTTCGCCGAGGGCGGCAACCGTGGACTGTGCCAGTTTGTCGGCGATCAAGACGACTGGGCGGCCGGTGGGGCTCACAGTGAATTCTCCTGGGGTCGGGTAGCGCCCGGCGCTTACCGGGAGCCAGCGAAAGTGGCAACTCCAGCGATCAGCTTAGTTGCCGCCCACAGCGATCTGTTCCCGGGTATATCCGAGGAACCCGCGCGGACCTGCACGAATCGGATCCGTCGGTCCTGTCACCAGGGAAATGCCGCCTGTGAGATCGATTACGACTATCTTCCACTTAGGGCATTCCGGCGTCGGGGGAGATTCACCGGGTTGCACCATGAACGATGATTGGGGATCAGATGTTGAAGAAATTGCTTGTCGCCTGCGTGGCGCTGGCATCTGCTGCACTGCTGGTCACAGGGGGCGGGACGGCGGTCGCGGCTCCGGCGAAAGTGGCCTTGGGCGGCGGCTCGGGAATCCTGATCCTCAATGGCGGCAACAGCGCGTCGGCGTGCACGCTGACCACCATCGGCACCGACAACACCGGCACCCTCTACGGCTTGACCGCGGGACACTGCGGTGAAGGCGGACAACGGGTCGCGTCCGAGGAATTCCAGAATCGCGGTGTCCTGGGCCGGATCACGTTCTCCAACCACAAACTCGACTACGCGATCATCGCGTTCGATTCGTCGAAGGTCGCCGCCACCCGCACGGTCGGCAACGTGACCATCCGGACCGTGCAGACCACGCCCCCCGCCTTCCCCGACATCGCGTGCAAGGAGGGCCGCACCACCGGGAACACCTGCGGTGTCACCTGGTTCGCGGACGGTGTCGAGCACATCAGCCAGATTTGTGTCCTCGAAGGCGATTCGGGCAGCCCCGTGGTCGTCGGTGATCGCCTCATCGGCATGGTGAACGCCTATTACTACGTCGGCTGTATCGGCCCCGAGACGGGCACCAACATCAAGCCGATCCTCGACGACCTGCCTCTGCGCGGGGTTGTCGGATTCAAGGTGGCCTGACCCGCTCGTATCGCACTCACACCGCGCTGACCTCGGCTACGGTCGAGGCACCTGCGGCCTGTCGGGGTGCCGAGAAACGAGTCATGAGTGATCCGATCACGTATCCGCCTGCACCATTCAACCGTCGGCAAAGGCCTGCTGATCATGGCTGCGGCTGCCATCATGACGCTGACCGGTGTGACATCCGCGGCTTCGGCGACTACCGGGATGGCCCCGCTCGGCGGCGGCTCCGGCATCGCGATCCTGCAAACCGACGGTTCGGCCGCACTGTGCACCCTCACCACCATCGGTTACGACCAGCGCGGTGAACTCATCGGCCTCACCGCCGGCCACTGCGGTGACGCCGGGTCGACAGTCCTGTCCGAGTTGTGGCCGCTACGCGGACCGGTGGGTGTCATCGATCAGGTCAACCGCGACCTCGACTACGCGCTGATCCGGTTCGACCGTTCCGCGGTGCGACCACTGAGGACGGTCGGCGGAGTCACGATCCGATCGGTCCAGGTGACTCCCCCGCAATTCCCCGACATCGCGTGCAAGGACGGCCGGACCTCCGGCCATAGCTGCGGGATCGTCTGGATCTCGGGCCACGAGGTGCACATCACCCAGATGTGCGTCATCGAAGGTGACTCCGGCAGCCCGGTGGTGGTCGGCGACCGCCTCATCGGCATGGTCAACGCCTACTTCGAGATCGCGTGCCTCGGTCCGGAGAAGGGCACCAACATCGGCCCGGTGATGCAGGATCTCCAGCGCCGGGGCGTCACCGGCTATCGCCTGGCCTGACCCACGCGACAAAAAGGCCCCGGACCAACGGTCCGGGGCCTTTCTATGAAGTCGCTTGAGTATCAGGCGGTTTCGGTGATCGGGCGATCAACCCAGCTCATCAGGTCGCGCAGCTTCTGGCCGGTGACCTCGATCGGGTGCTCGGCGTTCTGCTTGCGCAGGCCTTCGAGCTCCTTGTTGCCACCCTCGACGTTGGCGACCAGGCGCTTGACGAAGGTGCCGTCCTGGATGTCCTTGAGGATGCCCTGCATGCGCTCTTTGGTGCCCGAGTCGATGACCCGCGGGCCCGACACGTAGCCGCCGAACTCAGCGGTGTCGGACACCGAGTAGTTCATGCGGGCGATGCCACCCTCGTACATGAGGTCGACGATGAGCTTGAGCTCGTGCAGAACCTCGAAGTACGCCATCTCGGGTGCGTAGCCGGCCTCGACCATGACCTCGAAGCCGATCTTGACGAGTTCTTCGGTGCCGCCGCAGAGCACGGCCTGCTCGCCGAAGAGGTCCGTCTCGGTCTCTTCTTTGAAGGTGGTCTTGATGACGCCCGCGCGGGTGCCACCGATGCCCTTGGCGTAGGACAGCGCCAGCGCCTGTCCCTCACCCTTGGGATCCTGATCGATCGCGATGAGCGCGGGGACACCCTTGCCGTCGACGAACTGACGGCGCACGAGGTGGCCGGGGCCCTTCGGTGCAACCATGCCGACGGTGACGAACTCCGGGGCCTTGATCAGGTCGAAGTGGATGTTCAGGCCGTGACCGAAGAACAGCGCGTCGCCGTCCTTGAGGTTGGGCTCGATGTCATCGGTGAAGATGCTTGCCTGAGCGGTGTCCGGTGCGAGCACCATGATGACGTCGGCCCATGCCGAAACCTCGGCCGGCGTACCGACGGTCAGGCCGGCTTCCTCAGCCTTGGCGCGAGACTTCGAGCCCTCTTTGAGGCCGATGCGGACCTCGACGCCCGAGTCGCGCAGGCTCAGTGAGTGCGCGTGACCCTGGCTGCCGTATCCGATGACCGCAACCTTGCGGCCCTGGATGATCGACAGGTCGGCATCGTCGTCGTAGAACATCTCGACTGCCACTTGACTTCCCTTCTTTGGTGAATCTCCCGGCCCTCATTGGCCAGGGATCAGTTCTGTTTTGCCTTGATTGTGTCAGCGAGCCGCGGACATGCTCTTGGGGCCACGGCCCAGGGCGACGATGCCCGATTGGGCGATCTCCCTGATGCCGTACGGATCGAGCATCTTCAACAGCGCGTCGAGCTTGTCTTGCGTACCCGTCGCCTCGACGGTGATCGAGTCGGGTGAGACGTCGATAACCTTGGCGCGGAACAGGTTCACCACTTCGATGACCTCTCCGCGGGCGGATGCGTCGGCGCGCACCTTGACCATCAGGAGCTCGCGGGCCACCGAGGTGTCGGGGTCCTGCTCGACGATCTTGATGACGTTGATCAGCTTGTTGAGCTGCTTCGTCACCTGTTCGAGGGGGAAGTCCTCGACGGAGACCATGATGGTCATCCGCGAGATGCCCTTGAGTTCGGTGGCACCGACGGCCAGCGACTCGATGTTGAATCCCCGCCGGGAGAACAGTGACGCCACCCGGGCGAGAACGCCGGGACGGTCTTCGACAAGCACGCTGAGCGTGTGGTGGGTGGTCACTTCTGCTCGCCCTTCTCGACGCTGCGGGTCATCGCCTGATGGATCTCATCGGGATGGGTGGATGCGGCTTCATCGTCGTCGAACAGTGGACGAATGCCGCGGGCCGCCATGATCTGGTCATTGCCGGTACCGGCAGCGACCATCGGCCACACCTGTGCGTCGGCACCGACGATGAAGTCGATGACGACCGGCCGGTCGTTGATCGCGCGGGCCTCCGCCAGCACGGCGTCGACGTCTTCCTCACGCTCACAACGGAGTCCGACACAACCGAGGGCATCCGCCAGTTTGACGAAGTCCGGGATGCGCTGCGACGGATCCGCATTGTGCGTCGACAGATTGGTGTTGGAGTACCGCTCGTCGTAGAACAGCGTCTGCCACTGCCGGACCATGCCCAGGTTGCCGTTGTTGATCACGGCCACCTTGATGGGGATGCCTTCGATCGCACACGTCGCCAGTTCCTGATTGGTCATCTGGAAACAGCCGTCGCCGTCGATGGCCCACACCTCGGAGTCGGGCATACCCTGCTTGGCGCCCATGGCTGCGGGCACTGCGTAGCCCATCGTGCCCAGACCACCGGAGTTGAGCCAGGTCCGCGGGTTCTCGTACGAGATGAACTGTGCGGCCCACATCTGGTGCTGACCGACGCCGGCGCAGTAGATCGCGTCGGGTCCGGCGGTCTTGCCGATCGCCGAGATCACGAACTCCGGAGACATGGCGCCATCAGACGGGCGGTCATAGCTCAGTGGGTACGTGCGGCGAATGCCGTCGAGGTACGACCACCAGGTGCTCAGATCCGGGGCGTCGGCCGTGGTCGCACGCTCGTCGCGCACCGCCTCGATCAGTTCGGTGATGACCGCCTTGCAGTCGCCCACGATGGGAACGTCCGCGTGACGGTTCTTGCCGATCTCGGCCGGGTCGATGTCGGCGTGGATCACCTTGGCGTCCGGCGCGAACGAATCGAGCATGCCGGTGACACGGTCATCGAAGCGAGCGCCGAGGGTGATCAGCAGATCGCTGCGCTGCAAACCGGCAACCGCCGCGACGGTGCCGTGCATTCCGGGCATTCCCAGGTGTTGCTTGTGGCTGTCTGGGAAAGCGCCGCGGGCCATGAGGGTGGTGACCACTGGAACGCCGGTCAGTTCTGCGAGTTCGAGCAATTCGGCCGATGCGTTGGCCTTGATGACACCGCCGCCGACGTACAGCACCGGCGACGAAGCCGCGGCGATCATCCGCGCGGCCTCCCGAACCTGCTTGCCGTGCGGCTTGGTCACCGGACGGTAGCCGGGCAGGTCGATCTGCGGGGGCCACGAGAACGTGGTCTGCGCCTGCAGGATGTCCTTGGGGATGTCGACGAGGACGGCGCCCGGACGACCGCTTTCGGCGATGTAGAAGGCCTCGGCCATCACCTTGGCGATCTCCGCACCATTTTTGACCAGGAAGTTGTGCTTCGTGATCGGCATGGTGATGCCGGAGATGTCAGCTTCCTGGAAGGCGTCGGTACCGATCAGCGCCCGGCCGACCTGTCCGGTGATCGCAACCACCGGAACGGAATCCATCTGGGCGTCGGCCAGCGGGGTCACCAGGTTGGTGGCACCGGGACCCGAGGTCGCGATGCAGACACCCACGCGGCCGGTGGCCTGTGCGTATCCGGTGGCGGCGTGACCGGCACCCTGTTCGTGGCGAACGAGGATGTGGCGGACCTGCTTGGAGTCGAAGAGCGGGTCATAGACAGGGAGGACGGCTCCGCCGGGAATACCGAATACCGACGTCACGCCGAGTTCTTCGAGTGAGCGCACTACTGCCTGCGCCCCGCTGACACGCTCGGGCGCGACCGTGCGCCGCTGCTGCGGCGCCGGTACGGCCGGGGCGCCATTGCCCGTGTTGCGCGATCCCGTTCCGCGGGGGCCTGGCCCCGGCTGGGTGCGTGCTGTTGGTGCGCTCACTGCACCTTCCCTCTACTCAGACGCGCGACCCGAAGGGGCGCAACGTCGGTGGACAACAAAAAACCCCCGACAGCGGTGCTGTGCGAGGGTGGCGCGTCGATGCTTTGTGAGTACTTCGAGTACCCGGTCAGGCGAAGACGCGCCGGCCGAGTACGAGAATCTGTTTTTGCATCACAATTAACGAGGCTAGAACTGTGGGTTCACAGAGTCAAACTCGTCCCCCACCGATCCCACATCATGGGATCGTCGGCTCAATCCGCAGGTCACGAAGCCTTGGCGCACCGGACTGTCACAGGCCACTCTTGCGGGATGGGACAATATAGGCGTGTCTGAGCCAGAAGCAATCGAGTTGCCCGCCGTGTTCCGCATCCATCCCATCTCTTATTTCGCCGTCTTCATGATGGCGGTTTCGGCACTCGTACTTGCCGGGGTTTCACTGCCCTACCTGGGCTGGACGCTTTTCGTACCGGTTCTCGCCGGCGTGTGGGTCCATCGCCTGCGCACCATCGTCACCGAGGACGGGCTCACCACACAGACATTGCGCGGACGGCGCAGCGCGACCTGGGGCCAGATCACCGGACTCCAGTTCCCGCGCTGGGGCGCGGTCCGGGCGGTGCTCCGAGACGATTCGACGCTGAAACTCCCCGCGATCAGCTTCCGGGACCTCCCGCGTCTGTCGGCCGCCAGCAGGGGGCGAATCCCCGACCCGTACGCAGCTCAGGACGCGACGGCCGGGAGCAGCTCCGACGAGAAGACCTCCTGATCACCGTTTTGAAACAGCGCCGCGTAGCGGAGTAGCGTGAGCCGCGCAACTCTCCGCACCGCAGCCCCGGTCGGAACTGGTCGACAGTCGAGGAACCAATAGTCATGCCGCAGTTGAGGTCACGAACCACCACCATCGGACGCAACGCCTCGGGCGCACGCTCACTCTGGCGCGCCACCGGTATGACCGATGACGACTTCGGTAAACCGATTGTCGCCATTGCCAATTCGTACACACAGTTCGTCCCCGGCCACGTCCACCTCAAGGACGTCGGCGAGATCGTCGCCGCCGCGGTCCGCGCTGCCGGCGGCGTGCCTCGCGAGTTCCACACCATCGCCGTCGACGACGGTATCGCCATGGGTCACGACGGCATGCTGTACTCCCTGCCGAGCCGCGAGATCATCGCCGACTCCGTCGAATACATGGTCAACGCCCACACCGCGGACGCGCTGGTCTGTATCTCGAACTGCGACAAGATCACTCCGGGAATGCTCAACGCCGCGATGCGCCTGAACATCCCGACCGTGTTCGTCTCCGGCGGCCCGATGGAGGCCGGCAAGGCCGTCGTCGTCGGCGACACCGTTCACCCGTCGTCGGATCTCATCACCTCCATCTCCGCCTCCGCCAACGACGCCGTCGATGAAGATGCGCTGCGTGAGGTTGAACTCGCGGCCTGCCCGACGTGCGGATCGTGCTCGGGCATGTTCACCGCAAACTCGATGAACTGCCTCACCGAAGCTCTGGGTCTGGCACTGCCCGGCAACGGCTCGACCCTGGCCACCCACGAGGCGCGGCACGCCCTGTTCACCCGCGCCGGCACCGTTGTCGTCGAGGCCGCCATGCGGTACTACCACCAGGACGACGAGTCGGTGTTGCCGCGAAACGTCGCCACCCCCACCGCATTCCGCAATGCGATGGCCCTCGACGTCGCCATGGGCGGCTCCACCAACACTGTTCTGCACGTGCTGGCCGCCGCGCAGGAAGGTGAGGTCGACGACTTCGATCTCGATGTCATCGACGAGATCAGCCGTAAGGTTCCCTGCCTGTCGAAGGTCTCTCCCAACTCCGATTACCACATGGAGGATGTGCACCGGGCCGGCGGAATCGCCGCGATCCTGGGCGAATTGCGTCGCGCCGGACTCATCGACGACACCGCGAGCACCGTTCACTCCCCCACCATCGGCACCTTCCTCGACGACTGGGACATCCGCGGCGGCAAGGCCATCGACGAAGCGTTCGAGCTGTTCCACGCCGCCCCCGGTGGCGTCCGCACCACCACGCCCTTCTCGACGGCCAACCGGTGGAGCACACTCGACACCGATGCGGCCGGCGGCTGCATCCGCGACCTCGAGCACGCCTACACCGTCGAGGGCGGCCTCTGCGTTCTCAAGGGCAACCTCGCCGAGGACGGTGCCGTCCTCAAGACCGCCGGCATCGACGAGGATCTCTGGCATTTCCAGGGTCCGGCACGTGTTGTCGAGTCACAGGAAGCGGCCGTGCAGGCGATCCTGAGCAAGACCATCCAGGCCGGAGAGGTGCTGGTGGTCCGCTATGAGGGTCCCGCCGGTGGACCCGGAATGCAGGAAATGCTCCATCCGACGGCCTTCATGAAGGGCACCGGCATGGGCAAGAAATGCGCCCTGATCACCGACGGCCGGTTCTCCGGTGGTTCGTCGGGTCTGTCGATCGGGCACATCTCACCCGAGGCGGCCTCCGGTGGCGTGATCGGTCTCATCGAAGACGGTGATCAGATCCTCATCGACGTCAAGACCCGCAAGCTCGAGGTCCTCGTCGACGACGAGACCCTGGCGATGCGCCGCGCCAAGATCGAGGCCTCCGAGCGGCCCTGGCAGCCACGTGAGATCCGTGAACGCCGTGTCACCACCGCGCTGCGTGCCTACGCCAAACTCGCCACATCGGCCGACAAGGGCGCGGTCCGCAAGGTCGACTGACCCCAGCCTCACCCCACCATCACCGCAAACGAGCCACTAATACGAAGACGAGCCACAAATATGTGGCTCGTCTTCGTATAGGTGGCTCGTTTGATGTTGAGTCTCGGGTCAGGGTGTGGGATTGCCCGGGGATTCGAACGGATGACTTCCGTTGAACACGAACCAGATTGTGATCGGTACGGCGATGCCGATCACCAGCCAGATCACCGAACCGATGTATGGACGGGTCGCCCAGCCCCGACCGAAGTCGAGGGAGATGCGGCCCGGTCCGGTCAGGATGATCACCGCGGCGGCGAGCGCCACGAACAACTCGAACTCGATGCCGCCCCCGGTGTTGTCCGGGTCGGCGGCGAAGAACCACACACCCCCGGCCAGAGTTGCCTTGTAGGCCGCTGCCAGCAGCATCACACCGAGTACGGCGGAGCCGGCGATCGGTGTCAGCAGACCGACCACCAGCATCAGGCCGCCGATGGTCTCCGAGAGCGCGCCGAGGACTGCGAGAGGTTTGGCGGCATCCGCGTTGAAACCGATCGCGGTGTTGGGCGTATTGATCAGGTAGTCCTCGAACCCGGACAGACGCGGCCCGTTCCACCAACCGAACAGCTTTTGGCTGCCGTGTGCCATGGCGATCAGACCGACGCCGAGCCGGAGCAGGAGCAGCCCGAGATCGAGCGTGCCGCGACGCGCCGGGACCTCGGTGACGGCCGAACCAACCGGTTCTGGTTCGGCCGGACCGCGCTCTGCAAAATCATCGTCGTCGTCATAGCGCGGCTGCGGGCCGAACTCACGGTGGAAGTCGTCGCGGTCGACCGTTCCGACCGGGATCTGCGTTGTCGAGTTCGACGGCGGTGCATCGGCGGCCCCGGTCGTCGCGACCACGTCGGTGTCCCGATCGGCGATCTCGGCCGGAACCGGATCGTTCGACTGGCGCTTGCGCATGGTCGGTATCTGCTCTGTTTCCTCGAGCTCGGTCTCGGCGTCTGAGAAACCACCTCCATCCGAGAAGCCGCGGGCTCGGTACGGCGCGTAGCCGTGCTCCCCGGTATCCCCTTCCTCGTGTGCCCGACGCGGGTCATGTGCGCGCGTCAAAGGCAACTCGATCTGTTCGGTGGGTTCGTCGTACGGGCTCGACCCTTGGCCGTCGGGATCTCGTTTGGTCACACAAGCGACCATAGAGGTTGTCTTACGCGGGGTCGCGTTCACCGGGCCCCCTCGGCTCTGCCAGTTCCGCGTCAGCCGCTTCGGGGGCAATCAGTAGGGTGGACGCCATGACATTGCGCCACCGGCCTGCGCTTGCCCGACTCATGGTCGCGCTGGTGGCGGCAGCCCTGATGGTGACCGGTTGCAGCGATGGTTTTGCCGAGCAGGACCGCAACCTCGAGGCCGGGGACTTCTCTGAGAATCAGAACCCGCCGATGCAACAACCCACGGAAACCGTGCCCAGCGTTCCCCCCACCGACCCCGGCGGCAACAACGGTCCGTGTCCCGATCCTGACCCGGCGGTCATCGCAACGTGCCTGGACGCCACCAGCGGAGTCCTGGCGGCCAGCGCCGACGCCACCTCGACCGTGGTCGGGCAACGTGTCACCGGCAAGATCGTGCGGACCAAACGCGGTGGCCCGACGGTGGAGGTGGCATCGCTCGACGTCGACGCCTCCGGTGACGGCGGCCTGCTCGACTTCGCGCCGTCCCCGGACTACACGCAGGATCAGTTGCTCTACGCCTACATCACCACCGCGACCGACAACCGCGTCGTCCGGATCGCCGCGGGTGACGTCCCGAAGCCGATTCTGGTCGGGATCCCCAAGGGCGACACCGGCAACATGGGCACGATCTACTTCAAGAGCCCCACCGAACTGCTGGTCGCGACCGGTGACGCCGGCGATCCACAGGCCGCCGCCGACCCCAATTCGCTTGCGGGGAAGCTGCTCTCGGTCACCGACTTGTCGTCGGGCAGCACCACGCCACCGCAGATTCTGACCTCCGGCCTCGGCGCCAACCCGGCACTGTGCCCCGACGTCACCACCGGCGCGCTGTATCTGACCGACCGCGCACCGGCCGAGGACCGCCTGCAGCTCATCAGCCCCACCGGCGTCGGCCGCGTGCTCTGGACCTGGCCCGACAAACCCGAAACCGCGGGCTGCGCGGCCGTCGGCGGGATGATCGTGGTGTCACAGACCCGCACTCAGTCGTTGCAGTACCTGAATGCGCCCACCGAGGAGAAGCCCGGCATCGACGCACCGACGACGTTCCTGGAGAAGAAATACGGATCCCTCGGCCGCCTCACCGCGGTCCCGGCCGGACTACTTCAAGTCGGAACCGTGAACAAGCAGACCGGTACGGCCGGTCCGACCGACGACCGCGTGGTCATCGTTCCGCTGCCCGCGGGCGCCGCGGACACCAATATGTGAGCCTGCCGGCACACATATGACAATGCCTGGCCCCGGTCACCCGAGGCCAGGCATTGTCTACATCTGGGCGGCTACTGGCAGGCAGCGAGCACCAGTTCTTTGACCCGGCCCGGATCGGCCTGGCCGCGAGTGGCCTTCATGACGTCGCCGACGATCTTGCCGGCCGCCGCGACCTTGCCGCTGCGGATCTTCTCGGCGATGTCGGGGTTGTTGGCCAGTGCCTCGTCGACGGCCTTCTGCAGCGCGGAGTCGTCGCGGACGACCTCGAGGCCACGATCGGCGACGATCTGCTCGGGCTCGCCCTCGCCGTCGAGTACTGCCGTCACCACTTGCTGAGCGAGTTTGTTGGTCAGTTTGCCGTCCTCGACGAGCTTGATGACGGTCGCGACCTGCGCCGGGGTGATCGGCAGGTCGGCCAGTTCGGTGTTGCGGGAGTTGGCCTGCTGGGCCAGGAACGACACCCACCAACCGCGGCTGGCCTCGACCGGCGCACCGGCGTCGACCGTCGCGATGATCAGGTCGACGGCACCGACGTTGACGAGGTCACGCATCACCGCGTCTGAGACACCCCACTCTTCCTGGATCCGGGCCCGGCGCAGCCACGGAAATTCCGGCAGGGTTGCCCGGATCTCTTCGATCCACGCTGAATCCGGTTGTACCGGAGGCAGATCCGGCTCCGGGAAGTAGCGGTAGTCCTCGGCGGTCTCCTTGCGGCGGCCGGCCGACGTCGAACCGTCCGTCTCCTGGAAGTGCCGGGTCTCCTGGACGATCGCGACACCGGCCTTGAGCAGCGCGGCCTGACGGCGCATCTCGTAGCGCACCGCCACCTCGACGCTCTTGAGCGAGTTGACGTTCTTGGTCTCGGTGCGGGTTCCGAACTCGGTGGCGCCCTTGGGCATCAGCGACAGGTTGGCGTCGCAACGCATCGAGCCCTGGTCCATCCGGACGTCGGAGACGTTGAGCGCCTTGAGCAGATCGCGCAACGCGGTGACATACGCGCGGGCGACCTCGGGTGCGCGGGCGCCGGCACCTTCGATGGGCTTGGAGACGATCTCGATCAGCGGGACACCCGCACGGTTGTAGTCGAGCAGCGAGTGGCTGGCACCGGAGATCCGTCCGGTTCCGCCGACGTGCAACGACTTACCGGTGTCCTCTTCCATGTGGGCGCGCTCGATCTCGACCCGCCAGGTGGTGCCGTCGTCGAGCAGCACGTCGAGGTAGCCCTCGTACGCGATCGGGTCGTCGTACTGGGAGATCTGGTAGTTCTTCGGCTGATCCGGGTAGAAGTAGTTCTTCCGGGCAAACGTGCTCGACGGCCGGATGGAGCAGTTCAGGGAGAGTCCGATCCGGATTGCCGATTCGATGGCCGTCTCGTTGACGACGGGCAATGAGCCCGGCAGTCCGATGCACACCGGGCAGACCTGGGTGTTGGGCTCGGCGCCGAATGTCGTGGGGCAACCACAGAACATCTTGGTGTTGGTGCCGAGCTCGACGTGGACTTCCATGCCCATCACCGGGTCGAATTCCGTGATCACATCGTCATAGTCGAGCAAGTCAGTCATGACACGAGTTTAACTGGCTCCCCCACCCCCGATGATGTGCCCTTCTGGCGGCGCCCACCTGGGGTTTTGTTCGCCAGAAGGGCACATCATCGGGGTCGGGGGTCAGCCGAAGAAGGCGGCGGCGTCGTCGTAACGGTTCTGTGGGACGAGTTTGAGCTCTTTCGTGGCCTCACCGATCGGCACCAGACCGATGTTGGGACCCTGCAGGCTGACCATCATGCCGGTGTCGCCGTTGTGGGCGGCGTCTGACGCGTTGACGCCGAATCGCGTTGCCAGCACACGGTCGAACGGGGTCGGTTTGCCACCGCGCTGGACATGCCCGAGCACCGTGGTCCGGACCTCTTTGTTGATCCGCCGTTCGATCTCGATGGCGAGTTGATGCGCCACACCGGTGAAGCGCTCATGCCCGAACTCGTCGAGGCCGCCCTGGGCCATGGCAAAGGTGCCTTCCTTTGGCTTGGCACCTTCGGCCACCACACATATGAAGTGCGAATCACCCCGCTGGAACCGGCGCTTCACGAGGCGGCAGACCTCTTCGACGTCGAAGGGCTGCTCGGGGATGAGGATCATGTGCGCTCCGGACGCCATCCCCGAATGCAGTGCGATCCAGCCGGCGTGCCGGCCCATCACCTCGACGAGCATCACGCGCTGATGCGACTCGGCAGTGCTGTGCAGGCGGTCGATGGCATCGGTGGCAACGTTGAGGGCAGTGTCGAAACCGAAAGTGACGTCGGTGCAATTGATGTCGTTGTCGATGGTTTTCGGCACCCCCACCACGGGCACGCCCTCATCGGCGAGCCAGCTCGCCGCCGTGAGTGTGCCCTCGCCGCCGATCGGGATCAGGACGTCGATTCCGTTGTCATCCAACGTTTGTTTGATCTGATCGAGCCCGGCCAGGAGCTTGTCGGGGTGGGTGCGGGCGGTCCCGAGCATCGTGCCGCCCTTGGCCAGCAACCGGTCGTTCCGATCATCGGCGGCCAGATGGATCCGCCGGTCTTCCAACAGCCCCCGCCAGCCGTCGAGAAACCCGACGACGGCCGAACCGTAGCGGACCTCGCTGGTCCGGACCACCGCACGGATAACCGCGTTCAATCCTGGGCAGTCGCCGCCACCGGTAAGCACTCCAATGCGCATCAGGTGTCCCGTTCCTCGTCTGACAATCAGTTTCCGGCGTCACTACGGCGGGCGTTTTCCCGCCGTAAGTCAATTGTGCAACCGATCCTCGACTCTGGCTGAGCTACGGGTTTTCACCGACATCCAAAAATGGTGGGTTCTGGTGAGCGCCACCTGGACTTTTGCTCGCCAAAACCCACCAATTTCGGGTCAGATGATGGGGCCTCGGGCGGCTTCGTAGGCGGCACCGACACGGTAGAGACGTTCGTCGGCCATCGACGGCGCCATGATCTGCAGACCGACGGGCAAACCGTCGTCCGCCGACAGACCCGACGGCACCGACATCGCGCAGTTGCCCGCGAGGTTCACCGGCAGCGTGCACAGGTCGAACAGGTACATCGCCAGCGGATCGTCGACCTTCTCGCCGATCGCAAACGCGGTGGTCGGGGTGGTCGGCGAGATCAGGACGTCCACCGACTCGTAGGCCTTGGCGAAGTCACGGGCGATCAGCGTCCGCACCTTCTGCGCCTGGCCGTAGTACGCGTCGTAATAGCCCGACGACAGTGCGTATGTACCGATCATGATGCGGCGCTTGACCTCTGCACCGAATCCGGCGTCACGGGTCATCGCCATGACCTGCTCGGCGCTGTTGGTGCCATCGTCGCCGACGCGCAAGCCGTACCGCATCGCGTCGAAGCGGGCGAGGTTGCTCGACACCTCCGACGGGAGGATCAGGTAGTAGGCACCGAGCGCGTAGGTGAAGTGCGGGCAGGAGACCTCGACGATCTCGGCGCCGCGCTCCTTCAGCGTGGTCACGGCGGCATTGAAGGAATCCAATACACCGGCCTGGTATCCATCACCCTGGAGCTCGGTGACGATTCCGATCCGGACACCCGAAAGATCTTCGGCGGCACCAGCTTTGGCAGCAGCAACCATATCGGCGATGGGCTTGTTGATCGACGTCGAGTCGCGGGGATCATGGCCGGCGATCACCTGATGCAGCATCGCGGTGTCCAGAACCGTTCGGGCACAAGGACCACCCTGATCCAGCGACGACGCACACGCGACCAGCCCGTACCGCGACACCGTGCCGTACGTCGGCTTGACGCCGACGGTGCCCGTGACCGATGCCGGCTGACGCACCGAACCACCGGTGTCGGTACCGATGGCCAGCGGCGCCTGGAACGACGCCAATGCAGCCGCACTACCGCCACCCGAGCCGCCGGGAATCTTGGTGGTGTCCCACGGGTTCCGGGTCACGCCGTAGGCGGAGTTCTCGGTGGACGAACCCATCGCGAACTCGTCCATGTTGGTCTTGCCCAGGATGGGGATGCCGGCCGCGCGCAGCTTGGCGGTGACGGTGGCGTCGTACGGCGGAACCCAGCCTTCGAGGATCTTCGAGCCACAGGTGGTCGGCGCGTCGGTGGTGGTGAACACGTCCTTGAGCGCCAGCGGAACTCCGGCCAGCGGTGAGGCTGGGGCCTGACCCGCTGCGACGGCCTTGTCGACCTCGGCTGCCGTCGCGAGCGCCTGCTCGGCACCCACGTGCAGGAAGGCGTTCAGCTCACCGTCCACTGCCTCGATCCGGTCGAGGTGGGCCTGGGTGACCTCCACCGCGGACAGCTCACCGGCGTGGATCTTCGCGGCGAGGTCGGCGGCGGACTGTCCGGTGATGACACCGGACTCTCTGGTGGGGGCGCTCACTCTTCTTCTCCGAGGATCTGAGGGACGGCAAACCGCTGCTGCTCCACGGCGGGCGCACCGGACAGGGCTTCATCGGGGGTCAGCCCGGGCACAACAACATCCGGACGCAGAACGTTGGCGAGGTCGGCGGGATGCGCGGTGCCGGGGATGTCGGCGGCAGCGACCTCGGAGATGTTCGCGACGTGCGACAGGATCGAATCGAGCTGACCAGCGTAGTGGTCGAGTTCGTCGTCGGTCAGCGCCAGCCGGGACAGCCGGGCCAGATGCGCTACTTCATCACGCGAGATGGCAGACACGCAGATGCACCCTTTCTTGTCGGTAGGGGTGGCCACGACATGTGGTCAAACCCTTGAGCCAGAGTAGTCGGCCTGCAACCGGCCGCGGGCACGGCCGTCCGCTGACCCGGATACGGCCAAGAATGCGCTCGGAGTCCGTTCCGTCACCCGGATATCCAGATAGCCTTGCGCATGATCATCGTCACATCGAACGACGTTCCGGGGTACCGCATTGCCCATACCTTCGGCGAGTGCTTCGGGCTGACCGTTCGCTCACGCCACCTCGGCTCCAACATCGGCGCCGGATTCAAGTCGATGGTGGGTGGTGAACTCAAGGGCATCACCACCCTGCTGCACGACTGCCGCCAGGAAGCGCTGTCACGCCTGGCCACCGAAGCGGGGCAGCGGGGTGCCAATGCGGTGGTCGCATTCCGATTCGAGACCACCGAGTACTCCGGCACCGGCATCGAGGTCTGTGCGTACGGCACCGCGGTCGTCATCGAACCCCTCGCCGGGAACCCACCCCAGGCCTGATCGCCCGATACCACGGACCTCGCGGTCCCGGTGCCACCCGCCTGAGCGGCGCAGGAGCACCAGCGGTGGGACAATGGCCCGCGTGTCCTATCTGCTGCGCGTCTACCTGCAAGATCGCCCCGGCTCACTCGGTCTGCTGGCCGTGTCACTCGGAAATGTCGGCGCCGACATCCTCTCGCTCGACGTTGTCGAGCGCGGTGAGGGTTACGCAGTCGACGACATTGTCGTCGAGGTCCCCCGCGGCGCGCTGCCCGACACCTTGATCACCGCGGCGGAAAAAGTGGACGGCGTCCGCGTCGACTCGATCCGGCCGTACACCGGAATACTCGAGACCCATCGCGAACTCGAACTGGTCAACGACATCGCCGGCGCCGGACGCGACCGTCTGCAAGTTCTGGTCGATTCCGCGCCGCGCGTGCTGCGCGTCGACTGGGCGACCATCATCACCGCCGGCAGTGGTGGCGGCGCAATCCAGCTGTTCGGCAGCTCCAGTGCGCCCGAAACCCAGTTGACCGACGCCAGCTGGTTGCCCATCGCCGCAGCCGCCGAACTCAATCCCGAATCGCCGTGGGTCCCGAAGTCCTGGCGCGACATGGATATTCGGCTGGCCGCTGCCCCGATCGGCACACCCGGCAAGGCGATGCTGCTCGGACGCCCGGGCGGCCCCGACTTCCGGCCATCCGAAATCGCCCGCATCGGCTACCTGGCGAAAATCGTCACCACGGTGCTCTCCCAGAGCTAACCCGGGTTGGCTTCACCGGCCGGATCCTGCTCGCTCACGGCGTCGGCGGCGTCCGTCGCAGGCGGACCTTCGGCCAACAGCTTTTTGAAGCCGACTTCGTCGAGGATCGGGACGCCCAATTGTTCGGCCTTCGCCGCTTTGGTGCCGGGTGCGTCTCCGATGACCACAAAAGCGGTCTTCTTCGACACCGATCCCGATGCCTTGCCCCCGCGGACCAGGATCGCCTCTTTGGCACCGTCGCGGGAGAAGTCCTGCAACGATCCGGTGACCACGATGCTCAGCCCCTCGAGGTTGCGTGGGATCGACTCGTCGCGCTCGTCTTCGAGTTGGACACCGGCGGCTCGCCATTTTTCGACGATCTCGCGATGCCAATCGACGGCAAACCAGTCGACGACGCTCTGCGCCAACGTGTTTCCCATACCTTCGACGTCAGCGAGCTGCTCGACAGTCGCTGACTCTATGGCTTCCAGGGTGCCGAATTCGGTGGCCAGCGCACGGGCCGCACTGGGGCCGACGTGCCTGATCGACAAGGCCACCAGCACCCGCCACAGCGGTACCTTCTTGGCCGCGTCGAGGTTGGCCAGCAGTCGCTTGCCGTTCGCCGACAGCGCCCCGGCCTTGGTTGTGAACAGATCCGTCTCGAGCAGGTCGTCGGCCGTCAGACTGAACAGATCAGCTTCGTTCTCCAGTACCCCGGAGCTCAGGAGCGCCCCGGCGGACTCGTATCCGAGTGCCTCGATGTCGAAGGCTCCGCGGCCGGCGAGATGAAAGAGCCGCTCCCGCAGTTGCGCCGGGCACGACCGGCTGTTCGGACACCGGATGTCGGCGTCGCCCTCTTTTTGCGGCGCGAGTTCGGTGCCGCATTCAGGGCAGTGCGTGGGCATCACGAACTCACGCTCGGTGCCGTCACGCAGATCGACCACCGGCCCGAGGACCTCGGGGATGACGTCGCCGGCCTTGCGGATCGTGACGGTGTCACCGATCAGGACGCCCTTGCGCTTGACCTCCGACCCGTTGTGCAGCGTTGCCATCGCGACGGTCGAGCCGGCCACCAGCACCGGTGTCATCGAGGCGAACGGTGTGACCCGACCGGTCCGGCCGACGTTGACGAGGATGTCGAGCAGCTTCGTGGTGGCCTCTTCGGGCGGGTACTTGTAGGCGATTGCCCAGCGCGGCGCCCGCGACGTGGAACCGAGGCGGCGCTGCAAACCGAAATCGTCGACTTTGACCACGATGCCGTCGATTTCGTGTTCGACGTCGTGGCGGTGCTCACCCCAGTATGCGATCTTGTCCAGGATTGCCTGGGCACCAACCAGTTTGGTGGTATGCGTCGACACAGGCAGCCCCCATTCGCCCAACGCGAGATAGGCGTCGTGCAGCGTTTTGGGTGCGGCGCCCTCGACCCGGCCTAGTCCGTGGCAGATCATGCCCAATCGGCGACGTGCGGTGATCTGGGGATTCTTCTGACGCAGTGAACCGGCCGCGGAATTGCGCGGATTCGCAAACGGCGCTTTGCCCGCCTCGACCAGCGACGCGTTGAGCGCCTCGAAGTCCTCGGCCCGGAAGAAGACCTCTCCCCTGACCTCCAGGAGATCCGGGACCGGGTACTTCTCCGATGCGGTCAGCCGGTGTGGGACATCGTTGATCGTCTTGGCGTTGAGGGTGACGTCTTCACCGGTGCGTCCGTCGCCGCGGGTGGTGCCGCGGACCAGCACACCCTTCTCGTACACCAGACTCAGCGCAACGCCGTCGATCTTCAGCTCACACAGGTATTCCAGGCCCACCCCGGCGTCGGCTTCGACGCGACCGACCCAGGCGCGCATCTCCTCCTCGTCGAAGACGTTGTCGAGCGACATCATGCGGTCGAGGTGATCGACCGCCTTGAACTCCGTCGCGAAACCACCACCGACGAGCTTGGTCGGTGAGTCGGCCACCGCCAGCTCGGGATAGTCATCCTCGAGTGCCTGTAGCTGTTGCAAGAGTTTGTCGAAATCACCGTCGGTGATGATCGGGGCATCTTTGACGTAGTAGCGGAACTGGTGCTCGCGCACTTCTTCGGCCAGCTTCGACCACTGCTCACGCACACCCGACGGGGTGGGTTCCGCGGGCGTCGGCTCCTCGATATCTGCACTGTCGGACACACTATGAAGATAGTCGAGGCGACCGACAGATCATTCCGGCCGCGGCCGAACAGTCGAAACCGGCCATGTCATCGTTCTACGCTTGTGACCATGCCGCACCCGATCATGTTCTCCGACGACGACCCGGTGCTGCAACGGCTACGCGGCATCGCTCTGGCATTTCCCGACGCCACCGAGGTCGTTGCCCATGGCAGGCCCACATTTCGGGGCGGAAAGATGTTCGGGATGTATGGCGGTGGCGTCAAGGGCGGCCCGCGGTACGACGCCTCGATCTTGTTCAAGGTCGAACAGTCCGAACGAACTGCGCTGGAACAGGATCGGAGATTCTTCTTCCCGGCGTACGTGGGCGCGTACGGGTGGCTGGGCCTCGACCTCTCCGGGAAACCGGACTGGACCGAAGTCGCGGAATTGCTCGACACGAGTTACCGCCTGATCGCCCCCAAGAAACTCGTCGCCCGACTCGACGCCGGTGAGCGTCCGGCAGAACTCGACTGAGCAACCCCGACCGACTGCACCCGCCGAACCAATACCCGGGTGCAACCGCCGATCCCGGTCACTCCACTGCATATACTCCCCACATGCTCATCCTCGGAATCATCCTGTTCGGCATGCTCATCGGTGCCGGAGCCCAGCTCATCCTCGGCAAGCCGAAGGGTGGCATCGACTGGACGCTGGCGATCATCGCCGGCCTGGTCGGCTCATTCATCGGCGGATTGCTGATCAGCCTGATCTCGGGCGACGGGATCGGCTTCCACATCAGCGGCATCATCGGTTCGATCGTCGGGGCCCTGATCGTGACGGCGGGTTGGCATTGGTGGGTGGGTAGGCGCGCTGCCTGATCGGGGACGCATTCGCCTTCTGCGCGTCGGGTGCTCACACACCCTGACGTTGTAGTTGCTCATAGTGGTCAGAGTCGCGGCGCACCCCGGAATGTTCCCGAGTGTGATTTCCGGACCGGGTTCAGACCGGCTGTTCAGACCGAGGTGGGGTCGGCGTGCAGGCCCCCAGCGGCCTTGCCACACAACGTCAGTGCCGCTGTTGCCCAGTCCGCGTCTGCGCCCGCCAGACCGCAGGCCGGACTGATGACGAGCTGTTCCGCCAGCACCTTGCGGGACAACCCGATTCGGTCGGTCAGCTCCGCACAGTTGGCGGCCACCTGTTCGGGAGCGAGTTCTTTGTCGGGCGCGGTGGCCGGTACGGCGCCCAGAACCACTTCCGTACCTTCGTCGAGCAATTGCCCGATCCCGTCGAGATCGCCCGTCCGGATCTGTGCGAGATCAACACTGACGCCGGCAAATCGGCTCCGCGCCAGCAGGTCCCACGACACCTGCGACGAGCAGTCGTGCAGGATCACCGGACGGTCGACCACGGTGATGAAGTTGTCGTAGTGCTCGGCGACCACCTGCACCGGGATCGGATTGATGATGTTGAACCGCGTCAGCGGCTTGATCGACCCTTCGATCACCCGGCCGATGAGCGGTTCGTCCACTTGGACGACAACCTTTGCGCCGGTCCGTTTCTGAACATCGTCGGCATGTACCCGCAGGCCTTCGGCCATCGATTCGACCAGGTCGGACCACGCGCCCTCGTCGTGGAGGATCTTGTGGCCACCGGCCAATTCGACCGAAGCCGCGAGCGTGAACGGTCCGCAGGCCTGCACTTTGACGGTGCGGTCGGTCCCGATCAGACCGGCGCGCTCCCAGGCCTCTTCGAAGGCGTCGAGATCGGCGGAGAGGAAGTCCCTGGCCCGCCGGCTCAGACCCGACGGTCGTCCCGAGAGGCGGTAACCCGATGGCGCGACGTCCATCGGCATGTCCACCAGGAGCACTGCGGCGCGGCCGACCATGTCGGCGCCCAGGCCACGGGCAGGCAATTCCGGAAGGAACGCGAATTCTGTTTCACCGACGCTGATCTCGGCGGCAATGCGCGGGTCGGTGCCCGGCATGGAGCCGACCCCGGTGCCCGATCCGACTGGCAGGACGCTCACGCGCCGGTACTGCTCACCAGGTCACCTGGCACCGAACCGGTCACCACGATGCGTCCGCTGCCGACCACCAGATCGCCGTTGACCGCATCGGGTAGATACACCACCGCTGCCTGACCACGGGCCACACCGGTCAGCGGGGCCTGCAGGCGGATCCGGATACCCGGACCTTCGATGCCGTCGGTGCCGTCGTCGATCGCTTCGACCGTCGCCGGCGCCAGGCCACCATGGGCCCGCACCTGGACCATCGCCTCGAACGGCTCGGCCGGCGTCTGCCCGGACGTCCAGATCGCCCGGTTGGCGGTGATGCTCCATACCTGCAGATGCTCGGAGGAACCCACCGTGACCGTGCCCGAATCCGGGTCGATCTCGGTGACGTAGCGCGGCTTGCCGTCGGTGGCCGGGGCCTCGATACCGAGGCCCTTGCGCTGACCGATGGTGAATCCGTGGACACCGTCGTGGTCGGCGAGCTCGGCACCGGAATCGGCGTCGACGACCTTGCCGGGCCGCACACCGATGGTGGCGCCGAGGAAGGCCCGCGTATCACCGGTGGGGATGAAGCAGATGTCGTGTGAGTCCGGCTTGTCGGCCACGGACAGTGCTTTCGCAGCGGCCTCGGCGCGGATCTGGTCCTTCGGGGTGTCCCCCACCGGGAACATCGCCCGCGAGAGCTGATCGGCGGTCAGCACGGCCAGCACGTACGACTGGTCCTTGTCGTGGTCGACGGCCCGGCGCAGCTCACCGTTGTCGAGCCGGGCGTAGTGGCCGGTGGCCACCGCATCGAAGCCCAGGGCGATCGCGCGCTCGGAGAGCGCGGAGAACTTGATCTTCTCGTTGCAGGTCAAGCAGGGGTTGGGCGTCTGGCCCGCAGCGTAGGCGGCCACGAACTCGTCGATGACGTCGTCCTTGAACCGGTCGGCGAAGTCCCAGACATAGAAGGGGATCCCGAGTACGTCCGCGGCACGACGCGCGTCGGCGGCGTCCTCCCGTGAACAGCAACCACGCGAACCCGTACGCAGCGCACCGGGGGCGGTTGACAGCGCCAGGTGCACCCCGACAACCTCGTGCCCGGCCTCGACGGCACGGGCCGCGGCCACGGCCGAGTCGACACCGCCGCTCATGGCAGCAAGTACCCGCATCAGCGATCACCCGCCATCGCGGTGGCCATACCGGCCGCCTGAGCCCGGGCGACGACCTCACCGATCACCGCACCCACCGCCTCGATCTCGTCGGCCGTGGTGGTCGGCGCGAGCGAAAAGCGCAGGGAGCTACGGGCATCGGCGGTCGACACCCCCATCGCGGTCAGAACGTGACTCGCCCGCGCCACTCCGGCGGTGCAAGCCGAACCGGTAGAACATTCAATACCGTTGGCGTCGAGCAACATCAACAGCGAATCACCTTCACAGCCGGGGAAAGAAACATGCGCATTTCCGGGAAGTCGATGCGGCCCGATCGGTCCGTTGACGACACATCCCGCGCTCGATTCGCTGAGCACCTCGAAGAGGCGGTCGCGCAGCGCCGCGACAGCGGGCATCGTGGTGTCGAGCTCGCGAACCGAAACATCCAGTGCCACAGCCATACCCACCGTGGCAGGTACATCGGGGGTGCCGGAACGAACGTCGCGCTCGTGTCCGCCGCCGTGTAGCAGCGGCACACATTCGACGTCGCGGCCGAGCAACAGCGCACCGATTCCGTGCGGGCCACCGAACTTGTGTCCGGTGATGCTCATCGCGGACAGGCCACTGGCCCCGAAGTCGATCGGCAGATGCCCGGCGGCCTGGATCGCATCGGAATGCATCGGCACGGCGAACTCGCGGCAGATGGCGGCCAGCTCCGCGATGGGCTCGATCGCCCCGATCTCGTTGTTGGCCCACATCACGCTGACCAGCGCGGTCTCTGAGGCATGCGCCGACAGCTCGGCGCGAAGGACTGCGGGATCGACGAGGCCTTGCGCGTCGACCGGCAGCCAGGTCACCTCGGCGCCCTCGTAATCGGCGAGCCAGAGGACGGGATCGAGGATCGCGTGGTGCTCGATCGATGAGGCGATGATCCGCTTGCGCGGGGTCTCCGGATCTTTGTTTCGCGCCCAGAAAATGCCCTTGACGGCCAGGTTGTCACTCTCGGTGCCACCGCCGGTGAAGATCACTTCGGAGGGCCGCGCGCCCAGTGAGGCCGCGATCGATTCGCGCGATTCCTCGAGGCGGCGACGGGCCCGTCGACCCGATCCGTGCAGCGACGCCGCGTTGCCCGCGATGCCCAAGAGCTCATTCATCGCCACGACAGCGGCGGGGACCATCGTGGTCGACGCGGCGTGGTCGAGGTAAATAGGCGTGCGATCAGCGGAAAACATAACCAACCAAGGATAACCGCATCACCGCCCTCGGTATTTCCACCACCGCAGCACCGGCAATTCAGGCGGCCAGCGCCACACCCGCGGTGCCGCGCCGGTCGATCAGATCCGGCACCCCGAACACGATCCGCTCGCACCGCGCCGCGAGTTCTCGACGATCTCCGTCGGAAAACTGCAGCTCACGAAGCTGAACCCGCACGGTCAGTCCTTTGGCCAGCATCACCCGTCGCAGCGTGTCCCCGATACTGTCGGCGCCGATGAAGCAGGGTTCAGTGCTGATGTCGCCCGTTGATGTGTGGAAACTCACCACCATCGGGCGCACCGGGACCTGCGCATCGATCGCCGCCTGGAAGAACGCCGGCCGGAACCGGCCACCACCGCGACCACACCAGGTGGTTCCTTCGGGGAACACCCCCACGCTGTCACCGGCGGCCAGATCGGCGCGGACGGCGTCGACCGCGGCCGGCAACTCCCGCAGGGACTCGCGGCGCAGGCCGATGACACCGATACTCCTGGTCACCAGCCCGATCACCGGCCACGCGATCACCTCGGACTTCGCGACAAAGTGCGCCGGGCTGACCGCGGCCACCGCGAGGATGTCGAGAAACGAGATGTGGTTCGCGACGATCAAACCACCCGCCGCCCCGCCATCCACCGCACCGCTGCCGCCGATCCCGCGGTCGATGTCCAGACGCAGCCCGAGCGCGGCAAGGAGTCGCCGGGCGGCGAACCGCAGATAAGCTGCCCGAAAGCGCCGGGGTGCCGCTGTCACCACCACACCGATCGCCAGGACCCAGCCGATGGTCAGCGGCAAGGCCACCATCCGCCGGCCCCGCCGGATCCGTCCGGCCCGGTGCTCACCTGGGCGCACGCAACTGGTGTCGCAGCCACTCACCGGAAACCAGCTGTGCCGGTCCGGCACAGCCACCGCGCCGGGGGTGCCGGCCGTGGTCATCGCTGTGGTCGCGGCCGTGGTCATTGCCCGGCTCCGGACGTCGCCTGTCGTAGTCGGTCCAGGTATCTGCGGTTGACGAGTTCACCGTCGAGGACCGTCACGAAGTCGGCGACACCGAAGTCCGGATCGTGGGCCGGCTCCCCACAGATGACCGCCCCCATCCGCAGGTACCCGCTGAGCAGCGGCGGCATCTGCAGGCGCGGCGCCGGGTCGATGTCATCGAGCCCCTTGCCGTCGAGTTCGACCCGGCGATGAGGGCGGACCTGCCACGGTCCGGCGTGCCGGTCCCTCACGAAATCGCGGATCCTGCGGACCTGGGCTCCGGGCCGGTCCCGCGTCGGGTCGGTGCAGATCGGTACCGAGGTGGCACCCATGAGGTAGCAATATCCGCTGCGCTCGAGATAGGCCAGGATTCCCGACCACATCAGTGCCAGCACCGCACCGGACCGGTGTTCTGCGTCCACGCACGCCCGCCCCATCTCGACGGTTTGCGCGGCGATCGGGTCGAGTTCGGTGATGTCGAATTCGGTTGTCAGATAAGGTCCGCCGGCAGCGATCGCCCCCGGTGGCGGCAGCAGCCGGTAACTGCCGACCACCTGCCCGGTGTGATTGTGCCGGACCATCAGGTGATCGCAGAATTCGTCGAAGCGGTCGGAGTCGCATTGATCGGCAGCTGCCGATGCCGGCGCGCTGAATCCGGGTTCGGCGGCGAAGATCCGGTAACGCAGCCGGGCGATGGTGTCGATGTCGGTGAGGTCGTTGCTCAGATACAGGCTGTAGGTGGGGCCGGATACGAGTGCGGTGTCGCGCGGTGCGGCATATGTCCTCATGCGCCTAGGTGTACGGACCCTGCCCTATCAGGCGGCAGCGAACACGTTAGATGTTGGTGCAAAGTGGGTGAACAGCAAACGACCCTCCACCCGTATACCGGGTAGAGGGTCGTTTATGTGCTGTGGAGCGGTGGAGCTATGCGCTCACTTGCGGGCCTTGATGGCGTCGGTCAGCTGCGGGGCGACATTGAACAGGTCGCCGACGATGCCGAAGTCGGCGATCTCGAAGATGGGTGCCTCTTCGTCCTTGTTGACAGCGACGATGGTCTTCGAGGTCTGCATGCCGGCCCGGTGCTGGATCGCACCGGAAATGCCGAGTGCCACGTAGAGCTGGGGCGAGACGGTCTTGCCGGTCTGACCGACCTGGAACTGTCCCGGGTAGTAACCGGAGTCGACGGCCGCACGCGAAGCGCCGACGGCGGCACCCAGCGAATCGGCGAGTTCTTCGACGACGGAGAACTTCTCGGCACTTCCGACGCCACGTCCACCGGAGACCACGATGCCGGCCTCGGTCAGCTCGGGGCGGTCGCCACCGACGTTGGGCTCGACCTTGGTGATCTTGACGGCGTTCTCGGGTACCTCGGGCACCTCGATGTCGACACGCTCACCGGCGCCGGCTGTCGGGGCAGCCTCCACGCCACCGGGGCGGACGGAGAACACGGGGACGTCGCCGCCGGCCTGAGCCTCGACGGTGAACGCACCACCGAAGATCGAGTGGACGCCGATGCCGCCCTCTTTCACCTCGATGACGTCGGCGAGCACGCCCGAACCGAGCCGTGCGGCCAGGCGACCGGCGATCTCCTTGCCGTCGACCGTGGCGGCCACGAGGACGCCGGCCGGGGAGGCCTGCTCGACGAGGGTGCCGAGGATGTCGACCTGGGGGGTGACCAGGTAACCGGCAACCGTGTCGGACTCTGCGACGTAGATCTTTTCTGCGCCGGCTTCTTTGAGTCCGTCGATGATGCCGTCGGCGGTTCCGGGCTTGCCGGCGACAACCACCGACGGGCTGCCCAGGGCACGGGCAGCGGTGATGAGCTCAGAGGTGACCTTCTTCAGGGCACCTTCGGCGTCCAGCTCAGCGAGGACAAGTACTTCAGCCATGGTTTTTTACTCCTTGGATGGTGGTCGATGTGGTGGGGGTGGGCGGCGAGATCAGATGATCTTCTGGCCGACCAGGTACTCGGCGACCTTCGTGCCGCCGTCACCCTCATCGACGACCTTTTCGCCGGCGGTCTTCGCAGGCTTCGGGGTCGAGGTGGTGACCGTCGAACCGGCGTTGGCCAGACCGACTTCTTCGGGTTCTACGCCGATGTCTGCAAGCGAGAGAACCTGAACCTCTTTCTTCTTCGCTGCCATGATGCCCTTGAAGGACGGGAAGCGGGGTTCGTTGATCTTCTCGCCGACGCTGACGATCGCCGGAAGCGCTGACTCCAGGTGGAAGATGCCGTCGTCGGTCTCGCGCTCACCGATCAGCTTCTCGCCGTCGACGGTCAGCTTGCGCAGGTGGGTCAGGTGCGGCAGTTCGAGGTACTCGGCGATGATCGCGGGCACAGCGCCGACGCGGCCGTCGGTGGCCTCGTTACCGGCGATGACCAGCTCGACGCCTTCGACGGTGCCCAGCGCGCGGGCGAGAACCCATGCGGTCTGGACGGCATCGCTGCCGTGCATCGCGTCATCGAGGACGTGGATCGCCTTGTCGGCACCCATCGACAGAGCCTTACGGATCGCGTCGGTGGTCCGGGCGGGGCCGACGGCGAGCACGGTCACTTCACCGCCGTTTGCTTCCTTGATCTGAAGAGCCTCTTCGACAGCCTTCTCGTTGATCTCGTCGAGCACGGCGTCGGCTGCTTCACGGTCGAGGGTGTAATCACCGTCGCTGAGCTTGCGCTCTGAGTAGGTGTCAGGGACCTGCTTGATCAGTACGACAATGTTTGTCATGGGTCTACGTCGACCTCCTGCGTAGGGTTCTGGACAACTTACCCGTCGGTAAGTACTCCTGGTTCTGTACCACCTTAGCGCGCACCAACTGCAGGTCTAGCACCCGATTCTCGTCACAATGACCTCCGTCACATTCCGGCCGCCAGGAACGATCCCCGACGAGAATCTGAACTCCGGTTCCAAGTCGGCCTTCAGGTCCGACTCCGCGACCACTAGGCTCCCCTAAATGGCCAACCGCACGCGTGGATCACACGACACCATCAGCCAACCTGATCTCGGTGATTCCGTGCCGCCCACGCTTGCCCTGACCGGCGAACGAACGGTCCCGGGGATCGCCGAGGAGAACTACTGGTTCCGCCGCCACGAGGTGGCCTACGAGTACATCCTCGAGCGCTGCCGGGCCAAGGACGTGCTCGAAGCCGGGTCGGGCGAGGGCTACGGCGCCGATCTGATCTCGACCGTGGCCACCGGGGTCACCTGTGTCGACTACGACCTCTCTGCGGTCGAACACACCCGCGCCCGCTATCCCCGGCTGACCATCCATCAGGCCAACCTGATCGACCTGCCGCTTGCGGACGAATCCGTCGACCTGGTCGTGAACTTCCAGGTGATCGAACATCTGTGGGACCAGCCCGCCTTTGTGGCCGAATGCCTGCGCGTCCTGCGAAGCGGCGGCGAACTGCTCATCTCGACGCCCAACCGGATCACGTTCTCCCCCGGCCGCGACACCCCGCTCAATCCCTTCCACACCCGGGAACTCAATCCTGGCGAGCTGCGGGAGTTGCTGGAGGACGCCGGCTTCGCGGTCACCGACGCGCTCGGTGTCTTCCACGGCGCCGGGATGCAGGCCCTCGACAGCAAGTGGGGCGGTTCGTTCATCGACGCACAGATCGAGCGTGCCCTCTCCGGAGAACCCTGGCCTGCGGAACTGACGGACGACGTCGCGGGTGTCGCGACGGCCGACTTCGACATCACCGGTACCGATCTCGACGCGAGCCTCGACCTGCTGTTCGTCGCGGTGAAGCCTTGAGCGACAAGGCGAGCCCGGCACCGGGCATGTTCACCCTGGTGCTGCACTCTCATCTGCCCTGGCTGGCCAATCACGGCCGCTGGCCGGTCGGCGAGGAATGGCTGTATCAATCGTGGGCCGCGTCCTACCAACCGGTGTTCGCCGCGCTGCGCCGACTGGCCGCCGACGGCTTCACCAACCAGCTGTCGCTGGGCATCACACCGGTCCTGGCCGCACAACTCGACGATCCCCACTGCCTGACGTCGATGTACGAGTGGCTCGCCGATTGGCAGCTCCGCGGTGCCGAGGCCGCCATCAGCCGCGAAGACACCGGCAGCACCGCACGTCCGACGTCGTCGATCAACGAGCTCGGAACTCGTGAATACCGCGCTGCGGCAGCCGCATTGAGTGACTTCGAAACACATTGGCGCCATGGCGGGTCCGCGCTGATCCGGTCAGTGGTCGACTCCGGCACCATCGAGTTGCTGGGCGGGCCGCTGGCCCATCCCTTCGCGCCCCTCCTCGATCCCCGACTACGCGACTTCTCGCTCCGCGAAGGCCTTTACGACGCCGAGGCGCGGTTCAGCACCCGCCCACAAGGGATCTGGGCGCCGGAATGCGCGTATGCACCCGGGATGGAGTCGGACTACCAGAGCGCCGGGGTCCGGCACTTCATGGTCGACGGGCCGGCCCTGCACGGCGACACCAGCCTCGGCCGCACCGTCGGAACGAGCGACGTGGTGGCCTTTGGCCGCGACCTGCAGGTCTCATACCGGGTGTGGTCACCCAAATCCGGCTACCCCGGTCACAGCGCCTACCGCGACTTCCATACCTACGACCATCAATTCGGGCTCAAGCCGGCTCGCGTCACCGGGCGCACTGTCTCCGGCGCGGACAAGAAGCCGTACCAACCGGCCCGCGCGCAGGCCGCCCTGCAGGGCCACGTCGACGACTTCATCACCAGCGTCCGGGACCGCCTGATCAGCGAGAGTGAACGCATCGGGCGCCCGGCACATGTGGTCGCTGCCTTCGACACCGAACTGTTCGGACATTGGTGGCACGAAGGTCCGCAATGGCTTGAAGCCGTCTTGCGCGCCCTGCCGGAAGCCGGCATCACCGTCGGAACGCTGCAGACCGCACGCGACGAGGGCTACGTGGGCGACCCCGTGGAGTTGAGCGAATCGTCCTGGGGGTCGGGCAAGGACTGGCGGGTCTGGAACGGTCCCGTCGTCGACGATCTGGTCCAGATCAACGCCGAGGTGGTGTCGGCGGCGCTGGCCACCGTTCAGAAGCGACGGG
This sequence comes from Williamsia faeni, assembly GCA_003202005.1. Classification (GTDB taxonomy): domain Bacteria; phylum Actinomycetota; class Actinomycetes; order Mycobacteriales; family Mycobacteriaceae; genus Williamsia; species Williamsia faeni. The sequence goes on from QJJF01000003.1 coordinate 363,444, forward strand.
ATCAGCAACCCATGCGCGACCACGTCAGCGATCAGATCCTGCGCGAAACCCTGATGACGCTCTCGTCGGACTGGCCCTTCATGGTGTCGAAGGAGACCGCGGCCGACTACGCGCGCAATCGTCTCTACACCCACGCCCATGCGACGAGGGAAATCTGCGATGCCGCCGACCGGGGGCGGGAATCCGTTGCGGCACAACTGGCTGCGCAATGGAATCGGGCGGATAATCTGTTCCCGGGACTCGATGCACGGCGGCTGACTTTTCTCGACGCAGTCGATCGACCGTGACGGGGCGGGAATCACTATGAGTTCGACCGAGATTCGGATGGTGGGGGCGCTATGAAGGTTCTGATCGTGTCGTGGGAATACCCACCGGTGGTCGTCGGCGGACTGGGTCGGCATGTCCACCATCTCGCCGTCGAACTCTCGCGCGCCGGACACGACGTGGTCGTGTTGTCGCGGCAACCCGGGGGCACTGACGGCCTGACCCATCCCGGCACCGACGCGCGGGACGAGGGCGTGCGCGTGATCGCCGCGGCGGAGGACCCACCGCACTTCGTGTTCGGCGACGACATGATGGCCTGGACCCTCGCGATGGGACATTCCATGCTCCGCGCCGGCCTCAAACTCGGCGACTCGAAAAACCTTGGCGCGCAGGGTCCGTGGATTCCCGACGTCGTCCATGCCCACGACTGGCTGGTCGCCCACCCGGCGATCGCACTGGCCGAGCACTTCGATGTGCCACTGGTCAGCACCATCCACGCCACCGAGGCCGGGCGCCACAGCGGATGGGTCAGTGGACGCGTCAACCGGCAGGTGCATTCCGTCGAATGGTGGCTCGCCGCCGAATCCGACGCCCTGATCGCCTGCTCCCAATCGATGCACGACGAGGTGAACCGGCTGTTCGGTCCGGAACTCGCCGAGATCCACACCATCAACAACGGCATCGACGTCGAGACCTGGCCGTTCGCGCTGCGCACCCCTCACCCCGGGCCGCCGAATCTGCTCTACGCCGGCCGCCTCGAATACGAGAAGGGCCTGCAGGACGCGATTGCCGCGCTGGCCCGCATCCGCCGGACCTTCCCCGGCGCCACACTCACCGTCGCCGGCGAGGGCACACAGCTGGACTGGCTACAGGAGATCGCCCGGAAACACCGTGTGTCACGGGCGATCCGGTGGGTCGGCAGCGTGGACCGCGTCGGCCTGACAACGCTGATGCACGCCTGTGACGCGATCGTGCTGCCGAGCCGGTACGAACCGTTCGGACTGGTCGCCCTCGAGGCCGCCGCTACCGGTATCCCACTGGTGACCTCCACCGCCGGCGGTCTCGGCGAGGCCGTCACCGACGGTGTGACCGGCCTGAGTTTTGCACCCGCAGATGTGACCGGCCTGACGGCGGCGATCCGCGGCGTCCTCGGCGATCCGGCTGCCGCACAACAACGTGCCATCGCCGCCCGGGACCGGGTGACCGACGGCTTTGCCTGGAACCAGGTCGCCGAACGGACCGCCGGGGTGTATCTCGGTGCCAAACGCCGCATCCGGCGCCCGATGGGACGTCCCGGCATCGTCGAACGCCCGCTGCCCGACCGCGACCCCGCCGTAGCGGTGGCCATCGTGCTGCCTGCCGAATAGGCCGGCCGGCCGCTTCTCTGCGGCCGGCCTCCGGTCTACCTCTTCCGCGCTGCGTCCCTATTCGCCTGCGCAGTAGCCTTTTTGCGTTCGATATCGGCCAGGGCGCGCTCGAGTTCGGCACGCTCCTCGGCATTGGAGGCCCAGTCGTCCTTGCGGTTTTTCACCACGCGGGCCGGTGATCCGACCGCGATCGAGAAGTCTCCGATGGTGCCCTTCACCACGGCGTGCGCCCCCAGGACACAGCCCCGTCCGACGACCGTGTTGCGCAGCACCGAGACCTTGGTCGCGATCCAGGTGTCCGGGCCGACCCGGACCGGGCCCTTAACGATGCCCTGGTCCTTGATCGCCACGGTGATGTCGTCCATCTTGTGGTCGAAATCGCAGATATAGCACCAGTCGGCGATCAGCGTGGAGGCGCCGATCTCGATGTCGAGGTAGGCGTTCACCACATTGTTCTGACCGAAGACGACCTTGTCCCCGATCCGCAGCGAACCCTCGTGGCAACGGATCGAGTTGCCGTCGCCGATGTGAACCCAGCGACCGATCTCCATCCGCGCGAGCTCGGGCGTGGAATGGATCTCGACGTTCTTGCCGAGGAACACCATGCCCCGCAGGATGATGTGCGGATTGGCCAGCTTGAACCGGGCCAACCGGTAGTAGCGGACCAGGTACCAAGGGGTATACGCCCTGTTCTGCATCACCCAGCGCAGCGAATCCCGGGTGAGGAAGCGTGCCTGCCCCTGATCGCCGCGCAGGCCTGCCCGCCAGCGGCGACGCAGTGGCGCATTCCACATGCTCGTCATGGCTACGAAGACTAACGTCGGCGCCCGATCGCGCGACACCCGCCCGAAAGAATGGGGTGTGCGGACGCCGATACCCGGTGGCACGGGTCTCTCACGATAGGCTCAGGCCCGATCGAGGCGAAGGGAAAACACGGGTCAGATGAGTTGTACGGGAGACGCAGCGAAGCGGAGCTCGACCAGGAGCGGGCCTGCGCGTTGGGCTGCCGCGGTGATGTTGACGCTAGTCGCTGTCCTGTTGAGCTCCTGCTCGGACGGTGTCGACGATGTGCGGTCCGACTCCAGTGCAGGCTGGCCGAGTTATGGCGGTAACGCGGAGAACTCCAACTTCACCGACGCCACGGTCAAAAGCGACCTGACGTTGTCGTGGTCGCGGCCGGTGGGTGGTGAGATCAGTGCCCCTGTGACGGTCTCCGGGCGCTCGAATGTCAATGTCACCGCTACCACCGGCGGGGGATGCAACATCTTCCAGTTCGACGATCGCGCCGGCCGGAAGAACTTCTGCAAGTACTTCGGTGACGGTGTCGCGCTGAACTCGATGCTGGTCGATCAATACGAGAACTCGTACATCGGCCAGGCCGGAACCTTTTACGGTCTCAACGGCGGCGGCGACACCCGGTGGCGCTTCGGCGTGGTCGGTGTCCCGGTGTCGGCCAAGTTCGCCGGCCCCGGATCGGTGCTGATGGTCACTCACCTCGGTCAGATCCTGCTGTTCGACTCGCAGTCCGGCAAGTTGCAGGCCCCCGGGATCGCTCTGCGGCCGGGTGCCGACCCCGCCAAACCACTCGAAGGTCTCGGTGACTGCGTGACGGGCGGGCCCGCGTGTCCGGTGCAGGCGCCACCCGCCGTCGACGACAACCGCGAGCGTTTCTACCTCAACTACTGGCCGCAGGGCGAGATCGCTTCCGGTGTGCGAGCTTTCGATTACGGCAGGCAAGGCAACAGTCGCTCCATCCGGGAGGCCTGGAGCACCGAGATCCCCGGCGGTGTCATCGGACCGCCGACGCTGTCGAGCGACCGCAAAACGCTGTACGTGTTCAACCGTCTCGGCAGCATCTATGCGCTGGACGCCGACACCGGTGAACACAAATGGGACTACTCGGTCGGCAATTTCGGCTTCGCCACGATGACGGTGGCGCCGGACGGCACGTTCATCCCGACCGGCCTGCTGGGCTCACCGGTTCGCGCCTTCCGAGACGAAGGCGACAAGGCGGTTCCGGTGTGGGAACGCACCGATCTGCGATCCGTCAGTCTCGCAACGCTGACCGACTCCGGGACCGCGTGGACCGTAGTCCGCGAACCGGGCGAAGACAACCTCACCCTGACCGAACTCGATTCCGGCGACGGCACCACCAAACGCACCCTGGAGATGCCGGGCGCGCTCGGGTTCACCACCGGCGTTGCCGTGTCCGGGTCGGGACAGGTCGCCGTGGCCACCCATCTCGGCGAGGTCTACTTTTTCGACTCTCCCAAGGACTGACTCACCACTCCCGCAAACGAGCCATTTTTACGAAGACGAGCCGGAAGTATGTGGCTCGTCTTTGCATAGGTGGCTCGTTTGCGGGTGGGTCAGGTGCGGCGGACTCCGGCCTCGCAGATGAACATGACCCCGCGTCGGCCGATGCGGGTGATCACCACCGCCAGCGACCGGGAACCCTTGAGTTTCAGCCGTTTACGCAACGCATCGGGGTCGGCGTCGATACCGCGGACGAGAATCTCCACTGCGCCGCAGTCGAGTTCGGCCAATCGGCGCTTGAGTTGCTTCTCCGAGTACACCAGCTGCTCCAGCACCCGCCATCCCCGCTCCCCGACCGGTAGTTCGTCGCCGCTGAGGTAAGCGATCTGGGGATCGAGCTGCCACAGACCGTGGGCTTTGGCATAGTGCCGCACCAGACCTGCGCGAACCACCGCGCCGTCGGGGTCCATGATCCAGATGCCGGCGTCGTCGACAGCGGCACTGTCATCGGCCGCGTCGGTGATTTCGTAGGTCGTGTTGGTTCCGGTCCGGATCACAGTGGCCCGCCGCGTCACACCGGGCGCCGGCTCCGACCACAGACAGGCTTCGCGGACTCCCCCGTCGAGCGAAACCACCTGCACCTCACCGGTGAATCCGTGGCGCTCACGCAGGAGTGTGTAGTCGATGCCGGGTGCCGATTTCATCACCAGGGGCCGGCCGGCATAGACGTCGAGTACGTCGAGCAGCGGCGGCTCGGTGTCATCCATCCGAAAGGTGCGGCGGCCCCCACTGCGACGGGCGGGGTCGGCAATGAACACATCGGCATCGCTGCTGGGCACCAGGGCATCGGCCCGGCTCACCGCCGCTTCGGGGACGTTGTGCTGCGCCATCGCCAGTCGTACCTCGTCGAGGTCGCTGCCGATGACATCACCGAGTCCGCGGGTTCGCGCAAGTGCGGCGAGGTCCGCGCCGATGGAACACGTGACGTCGTGGACGGTGGCCCCCGGGTACCGGGCAGCGAGTTCGGCGGCTCGATGATCGGCCACCGGATAGGCGGTGGCCTGCTGCAGTGCATCCGCGGTCAGCAGCAGGCGCTGGGGATCTCGAAGTTTGCCTACCGCTTTGCGCCGGCAGGTCACGGTCTCGACCAACGCGGCCTGATGGGGCGAATACCCCTTCGCCAGCTTCTCGATATCACCGAGCATCGTGTCGGGTTGCAGCGCAAGCGAATCAGCGAACGCCAGGGCGCTGCGACCGGCATCGGACCGCAGATACGCAACGTCATCGATCGAGAAGTCGTAGCCCACGGGTATAACTGTAACGATGTCGAATTCGATGAGATCGTGACCAGCACATCTCGGGGCACGGGAATCTTGGCGGTCGTGATCGCGGCCGTGGTCGGAGGAGTCGCCTGTACGGGAACACTCGACACCGCCGTATCAACCCCGCCCTCGGCCACCGGGCAACTCACCACCCCGCCGGAAGCCGTTGCACAACCTTCCGATGATTTCGGCGCTGCTCGTACTCAATTGGAGGGTCTCGCCGTCAAGGGCCGGGCCCCGAAGACCGGCTACTCCCGCGACGAGTTCGGCCAGTCCTGGACCGACGACGTGAACGTCGAATACGGCCACAACGGGTGCGATACGCGCAACGACATCCTGCGCCGCGACCTCACCGTCGTCACGTACAAACCCGGCACCCGCGACTGTGTGGTGGTCACCGGCGTGCTCGACGATCCGTACTCGGGCAAGACGATTGACTTCGTCCGGGGCGAAAAGACCTCTACCGCAGTGCAGATCGATCATGTCGTGGCGATGTCGGATGCCTGGCAAAAGGGCGCCGCGCAATGGGATGTGCTGAAACGAACCGATTTCGCCAACGATCCGATCAACTTGCAGGCCGTGGACGGGCCGACAAATCAACAGAAGGGCGACAGCGACGCCGCCACCTGGCTACCACCGAACAAGGCCTACCGGTGCACCTATATCGCGCGCCAGATCGACGTGAAGGCCCGATACGAAATCTGGGTCACCGCGGCCGAAAAGGACGCGATGACCCAGATCCTGGCCGCCTGCTAACCCGAAATTGGTGGGTTTTGGTGACCGCGACCTGCGCGTTCACTCGCCAGAACCCACCAATTTCGGCAGCTATTGCGGCTTCGCGCCGGTGATGATCACGTTGTAGAAGTACTTCGGCGGCACCACTTTCCGCAGAATGTTCTCGTCCACCCAGGTGAGAGTCCTCCAGCCACCGAACGCGAAACGGGCCCAGTTCCAGCCCAGCTTCCCCGGGGGAACAGCCGCCTCGAAGGTACGCACCGGCCATCCGAGCATCGCGGCGGCAAACTCTTCGGTTGCCGATTTCACGTTGACCGCACCGGCCGACTTCGACATCGCTTCGAGGTCGCTCGGATCGAAGGTGTGGATGTCGACGACCGCTTCGAGTGCTGCGGCCCGCGACGACTCGTCGAGCTCGGCCTGCGGTCGACGCCAACTCTGCAGCGGTCCGAACCTGGTGACAGTGGTGGTCGCGGCCCAGGTCGCGCGGGACAACCACCGCGCGTAGAAGTCACCGATGGTCGACGGTTCGCCGGCGAAGATGAACCGGCCGCCCGGCTTGAGCACCCGGATGACCTCACGCAGCGACTTCTCGACGTCCGGGATGTGGTGCAGCACAGCGTGCCCGACCACAAGATCAAACGTGTTGTCGTCGTACGGGATGGTCTCGGCGTCGGCGACGCGGCCGTCGACGTCCAGACCGAGGTGCTCGGCATTGCGCAGCGCGACCTTGACCATGCCCGGCGAGAGGTCGGTGACCGACCCCTTCTTCGCGATACCTCCCTGCATCAGGTTCAGCAGGAAGAATCCGGTACCGCAACCCAATTCGAGCGCTCGCTCATACGGCAGCGGCTGGTCACCGGCGACCGCGTCGAATCGGCCTCGGGCGTAGTCGATGCAACGTTCGTCATAGCTGATCGACCATTTGTCGTCGTAGGACTCGGCTTCCCAGTCGTGGTAGAGCACCTGGGCGAGCTTGCTGTCCTGCAGTGCTGCCTGTACCTCGTCCGCGGTGGCGTGCGGATTTGGCGCTGGATCGTTGGGAGACGAAGTCATGTGTTCTACAACCACTTTCGCATCGAGGTGATTACTTGCCGACGAACTTTGCTTTGCCTGGCCCGTTCTCGATGAACGAGGCCATTCCGATCTTGCGGTCTTCGGTGGCGAACAGCGCGGCGAAGACGTGCTCTTCGATCTTCAGGCCGGTCGCCAGGTCGACGTCCAGGCCTTCGTCGATGGCTGCCTTGGCGGCGGCGATCGCCACACCGGCGGCACCACTGAACTGCGAGGCCCACTTGAGCGCGGCGTTGTACACCTCGTCCGGTGCGACGACCTCGTCGACCAGTCCGATCTGAAGGGCTTCCGCGGCACCGACAAAACGTCCGGTGAAGACGAGGTCCTTGGCCTTGGCCGGACCGATCAGACGTGCGAGGCGTTGTGTGCCACCGCCGCCGGGGATCACGCCGAGCAGGACCTCGGGCACACCGAGCTTGGCATTGTCACCGGCGATACGGCGGTCTGCGCCGAGCGCCACTTCGAGTCCCCCGCCGAGCGCGTAGCCGGTGATGGCCGCGACCGTGGGCTTCGGGATGGTCGAGATCGAGCCGATGTCGCGCTGCAGCCGGCCGGCCACCTTGCGCATCTCGGCGTATTCCATGTCGTTCATCTCTTTGATGTCGGCGCCGGCCGCGAGGACCTTCGGGCCGCCGTAGACAACCACGGATTTGATGTCATCACGGAGAGTCGCCTCACGGGCGGCCTCGGCCAATTCGGTCTGGACCTGGCGGCTCAGCGCGTTCATCGGCGGGCGATTCAGAAGGATGGTTCCGACCCCGGGAAAGTCCTCAGAGGTCTGCAACGATACGAACTCAGGCATGCCGAGCAGGCTACCGGGTCCAGTCCCGATACCCTACTGTCGGGTAATGGCAACAAGCTCGCATGGCGAGCCGGTCGAAGTCCAGGTCGGCCAGCGCCTCGTCCGCGTCTCGAGTCCACAGCGTGTGTACTTCCCGGCCCGCGGCGAAACGAAGCTCGATCTTGTCCACTACTACCTCTCGGTGGGCGACGGGATCGTCCGGGCGCTGCGAGACCGGCCCACCATGCTGCACCGATTTCCCAAGGGAGTCACCGGTCAGAAGGTCCACCAGAAACGCATCCCCGCGGGCGCTCCGGACTGGCTCGAAACCGTCAACATCTACTTCCCCCGATTCGGCCGGACTGCCGACGAGGTCTGCGTCACCGAACTCGGCAGTGTGATCTGGGCGGTACAGATGTCGACCGTCGAGTTCCACCCATGGAACTCACGCCGCTTCGACACCGAGAAACCCGACGAGTGGCGGATCGACCTCGATCCGATGCCCGACTGTCCGTTCGTCCGGGTCCGCCGGAGCGCCCACGTCGCGCACGAGGTGCTCGACGAACTCGGTATCCGCGGCTATCCCAAGACATCCGGCGGTTCGGGGCTGCACATCTACGTCCGGATCGAACCCGAATGGGGCTTCGCCGATGTCCGACGGGCCGCCCACGCCTTTGCCCGCGAGGTCGAGCGACGCGCGCCGTCCGAGGTGACCACCACCTGGTGGCGCAAAGACCGCGACCCGACAACCGTTTTCGTCGACTACAACCAGAACACCCGCGACCACACGATCGCCAGTGCCTATTCGGTACGGGGTAATCCCGAGGCGACCGTCTCGACACCGATCACGTGGGACGAGATCGACGACGTCGAACCCCAGGAGTTCACGATTGCCACGGTGCCGGCGCGGTTCGCCGAACTCGGCGATCTCCACAGCGAGATAGACGACAAGGCATTCCGCCTGGACACGCTCCTGGAGTGGGCCGACCGCGATGAACGCGAAGGCGCCGAACCCACACCCGACCCCGACTGACCGACCGACGGTTTGGGCACACTCGACGGCTATGTCGGCACGCTCGACGGCGGTATGGGCACGCTCGACGGAGGCACGTTCGACGGTCAGGTCAATTCAGGAATGTGCGTTCGATTCCGTAGGTGTCTTCTTCGTCGAACACGATCCGAACGCGTTCGCCGGTCGACACCAGGGTGGGCATGATGGCTTCGATGTGGCGCTCGCGGGCGAGGGCGTGGTCGACACTGCCGGATTCGATCAGGTCATGTAGCTGTGCCCAGGTCGGGGGCAGGAGCAAGGTGTTTCCGGCTTCCCAGTCAGCGAGTACGGCCTGCGGTGTGGTCCAGCCGCTCTCAGAGGCCTCGGTGGTCTCGCCGTCGGCTTCCTGGCCTTCCGGGAGAACCGCCAGGAAGAATCTCGTGTCGTAGCGGCGACGCTCGCCCAGGGGGGTGATCCAGTGCGCCATCGGACGCAGCAGGTCGGCCCGCAACCGCAAGGTGTGGTCGCGGAGGAACTGCGCAAACGACAGCGACTTGTCGACCAGCGCCGCACGCTCGGCGGTCAACACCGACGTGTCGGGAAACTTCCCGTCGGCATCGGCGGCCAGCAACACACCACATTCTTCGAACAGCTCCCGGACGACTGCACACACCAGCGCCTGGGCGGTTGCGGCATCGGTATGGAATTGCCCGGCCCACCAGTGCTCGTCCGGCCCTTCCCAGGCGAGATCGGCCTCGGCATCACGCGGGTCGACGCCGCCGCCCGGAAAGACGGTCACCCCGCCGGCGAAGTCCATGGCCTTCACCCGGCGCATCAGGAACACGTCGATCGGGGTCTCCGACTGCGAACTCTCACGGATCAGCACCACGGTCGCGGCGTCCCGGATCGGAACCGATTCGGGATTCTCGGCAAGTGTGAAGCTCATTCGGCTCTCCTTCTCCGGTGGCCACCGGCGCGGCGCGATCGACGGGCGAAGTACCGGCCACCGGCCTTGCTCAGCACGATCGACTGGCTGAACGCCTCCGACAGGTTCGCCGATGTCAGGACGTCTTCCAATAGTCCTTGTGCGACCACCACGCCCTCCTTCAACAGCATCGCGTGAGTGAACCCGTTCGGGATCTCCTCCACATGGTGTGTCACGAGAACGGTCGCGGGAGCGTCGGGGTCGGCGGCGAGCACCTCCAGACGCGCCACCAGTTCTTCACGAGCACCCAGATCCAGACCGGCCGCCGGTTCGTCGAGCAGCAGCAGTTCGGGATTGATCATCAGCGCCCGTGCCACGAGCACTCGCTTGCGCTCACCCTCGGACAGCGTGCCGAACGCCCGGTCCGCCAGATGCTCGGCGCCCATGGACTCGAGCATCTCCAGTGCCTGGTCGCGGTCGACCTGGTCGTAGACCTCTTTCCAGCGACCCAGGACCGCGTAACCTGCGGAGACCACCAGATCACTGACCACCTCGTCGACCGGAATGCGATCGGCCAGCAGGGCCGACGTCACACCGATGCGTGCGGTCAGCTCGCGCACCTCGGTCCGCCCCACCGGCTCCCCCAGCAGAAAAGCGCTTCCGCTGCTCGGATGGGTTTCGGCGGAGGCCATCCGCAGCAGCGAGGTTTTGCCCGCCCCATTGGGTCCGAGGATCACCCACCGTTCGTCGAGTTCCACCTTCCAGGTGATGGGCCCGACGAGGTTGTTGCCCTCACGCCGCAGCGCCACATCTTCGAAGTCGATCAGCAGGTCTGGATCCGTTTCACGCACCCCCCTATCGTGCCGCACGCCGACCGCTCACACGGCGCCCACGGAGGAGTGTCGGGAATCGAACCCGAAATCAGTTGGGACCGGAACCGGGTTCGACCATCGCGAAATCGGCAAAATCGAAGCCGGGCACAACAATACAGCTGACCAGCGAGGCTTCATCCCCGTGCGGGGACGCACGCTGCCATTCACCCGGTGCCACCACGTACTGCGGCTGCTGACCGGCGAGCACATCCGAGCCGACGTACACGGTGCGCTCGCGGGTCGGCCCGCTGCCCTGACCGCCGAGTCCCAAGGCCACCGGGGCGCCGCGGTGATGCAGCCAGATCTCGGATCCGCGCACGGTATGCCACGCCGATTGTTGTCCGGGCATGAGCAGGAACAGGATCGCGGTGCCACCGGACCGATCGGCGGGATAGCCCTGCGGTAGCACTGATTTCGGGATGGTCAGATCACTGATCCAGGTCTGACGGTAGAACCCGCCCTCCGGGTGAGGCTCCAACTCCAGGTTCACGGCCCAATCCGGAAGCTCTGTCATGGATCGAGACTAATCACCGGGGCACATTCCCGTCAGAACGTGCTGATCACCGTCACCGAACCCGGTGCGATCTCGGTGAACCCGGCATCGCGGACGGCGACCGCCGTACCCGCCGCATCAGCGGACAGCAGTTGTTCCCACCGGGATTCGGCCGATGTCCGAACGCGAACCGGGCATCGGTCAGCGAACCATTGTGCGGCCCGGTCCTGGTCCATGAGTTTGACCGCGAGCATCGACGCATGGCCGACCTGCGCCGCCAGCTTCCCGACCGACATCTCCAGGGTCGGGTTCACCCATAGCGTCGGACGGATCGCGGACGCGGTGCCATCGACAACGGCTGTGTCATCGGCACCGCTGTCGTCGGTACCGAGGTCGCCGACCTCGGTGCCACCGATCTGCAGGCGAGCGATCCGGCGATCGGTATGCCCCACCGGACCCGGCACTATCGCCCGGGCCTGCGCGGCCCCGTGGACGGCCGTGACCCCTGGAACGTCCTGGGCCGCTTCCCAATGCGCACCGCGGGCTCGTCGGGCGATCTTCCGGATCCTGGCGTCACACCAGTTGTCCATCTCGGTCGCCCACGGCCCATCCGGTCCACTGCGCTCATCAAGGCAGAGCAGAGCCACCGCCGATGCGGCTGCGGTGAGCAGTTCGGTCCGGTTCACCGGCTCCGATTTCGGGATGTGCAACACCATCTGCATGGCCAGCACCTGACCGGGATCGTCCGGATCACTGTGTCCGCCAACGTATTCGACCAGTCTCCGATAGCGTTTCCCGAACGCGTCTGTGTTCTCGAAATTATCGGGGCGCTCGGCAACGTCAGGACTCTCCTCCTGCCCGGGTTCCATCGTCAGTTGAGTGGCACGCGACGCAAGACACCGTCGACCGCGTCGGCCGCCTCGATCTCGTCGCGAGTGATACCGAGGATGAACAACACCGCATCCAGGAAGGGATGCGATAGCGCGGCGTCGGCAACCTCCTGCAGTGCCGGCTTGGCGTTGAACGCGATGCCCAATCCGGCAACGGTCAGCATGTCGATGTCGTTGGCGCCGTCGCCGACGGCGATCGTCTGCTCCATCGGGACACCCACGCTGTCGGCGAACGCCCGCAGCGCGGTGGCCTTTCCGGGCCGGTCGACGATCTCGCCGATCACGCGGCCGGTGAGCTTGTTGTCCGCACCGATCTCCAGGGTGTTCGCCTTCACGAAGTCCAGTTCGAGTTCATGCGCGAGCGGCTCGATGACCTGACGGAAGCCACCGGACACCACGCCGCAGTGGTAGCCCATCCGGTGCAGTGTGCGAATGGTCGTTCGGGCGCCGGGCGTCAGCTCGAGTTCGCTCGCGACCTCCTCGAGAACGGACACGTCCAAGCCCTCGAGCGCCTTGACCCGCTCGTGCAGCGATTCGGCAAAGTCCAGTTCGCCGCGCATGGCGGCCTCGGTCACGGCAGCGACCTCTGCCTCACGTCCGGCACGGGCGGCCAACATCTCGATGACCTCGCCCTGGATGAGGGTCGAGTCGACGTCGAAGACGATCAGTCGTTTGGCGCGCCGGGCCAGGCCACCGCGTTCGACGGCCACATCGATACCGTGGCTGCTCGCGACCACGGCAAGGCCTTTGCGGAGCGCGGCATCGGCGGCGACGCTGTCACGGTCGACGCTGATCAGCAGCTCGAGGCCGGTGACCGGATAGTCGGCGATGCCGCGAATCGAGTCGATGTTGCCACCCTGGCGGGCCAGCTCTCCGGCAAGTGCACTGAATCCCTTTGCACTGACCGGGCTTCCGAGAACAACCACGGCGTGGGTCGACAGCCGTCGGGTCTCGTTGTCGGCGCCGACCTCGACGGTGACGTCGATGCCCAGCGAATCCATCGCCTGCTCGATGACCTCTTGGAGTTCTTCACTGTCGCCGAAGCACCGCACCAGCACGCCCAGGGTCAACCGCCCCCGGATGACAACCTGCTCGACGTCCAGAATGCTGACCTGACGAGTCGACAGTGCCCCGAACAGCACCGAGGTCACGCCCGGCTTGTCGTGCCCGGTGACGGTGATGAGGACAGTGGTTCCTGCTCCCGCGGCACCGACGGCAGCGGGATTGATGTTGCTCGTCACGTCAGTTCTGATCGGATTCTGTAGAGGATTCGTGGGCACCGACCTCTAGCGGCTGGTGCTTCTTGTTTTCGGCCTTCTCACTGACGTGACCCACGTGTGCTTCATCGCGCATGCGGTCAACCATATGCGGGTAGTGCAACTCGAATGCAGGCCGCTCCGACCTGATGCGCGGAAGCTCGGTGAAGTTGTGCCGGGGCGGTGGGCAACTGGTGGCCCATTCGAGCGAGTTGCAGAAGCCCCACGGGTCATCCACCGTGACAACCTCGCCATACCGGTAGCTCTTGAAGACGTTCCACAGGAACGGCAGCGTCGACACACCGAGGATGAACGCACCGAGCGTCGACACCCCGTTCAAGGCTGTGAAGCCGTCCGTCGGGAGGTAGTCGGCGTAGCGACGCGGCATACCCTCATTACCCAGATAATGCTGGACCAGGAACGTCGTGTGGAAGCCGATGAATGTCAGCCAGAAGTGCCACTTGCCCAGACCCTCGTCGAGCATGCGTCCGGTCATCTTCGGGAACCAGAAGTAGATGCCGGCGTAGGTGGCGAACACGATGGTGCCGAACAGCACGTAGTGGAAGTGCGCAACCACGAAGTAGCTGTCCGAGATGTGGAAGTCCAGGGGCGGGCTCGCCAAGATGACCCCGGTCAGGCCGCCGAACAGGAACGTGATGATGAAGCCGACCGAGAACAGCATCGGCGCCTCAAAACTCAGATGCCCCTTCCACATCGTGCCGATCCAGTTGAAGAACTTCACACCGGTTGGCACCGCGATGACAAACGTCATGAACGAGAAGAACGGCAACAACACCGCACCGGTGGCGTACATGTGATGCGCCCACACCGCGACCGACAGCGCAGCGATGGCCAACGTCGCGTACACCAGTGTCGAATAGCCGAAGAGCGGTTTGCGGCTGAACACCGGGAAGATCTCCGAGACGATGCCGAAGAACGGCAGCGCGATGATGTACACCTCGGGGTGACCGAAGAACCAGAACAGGTGCTGCCACAGGATCACTCCGCCGTTGGCCGGGTCGTAGAGGTTGGCACCGAACTGCCGATCGACCTCGAGGCCCATCAGTGCGGCGGTCAGCAGCGGGAACGCCAGCAGGATCAGCACGCTGGTGACCAGGATGTTCCAGGTGAAGATCGGCATCCGGAACATGGTCATACCAGGCGCCCGGAGGCAGACGACGGTGGTGATCATGTTGACCGCACCGAGGATGGTGCCCAGACCGGAGACGCCCAGTCCCAGGATCCAGAGGTCGGCGCCGGCGCCCGGTGAATGCACCGCGTCGGTCAGTGGGGTGTAGGCCGTCCAACCGAAGTCAGCGGCACCACCAGGGGTGATGAAGCCGAGGAGTGCGACGGTCGAGCCGAAGAGGAACAGCCAGAAGCTGAAAGCATTCAGACGCGGGAAGGCGACGTCGGGAGCACCGATCTGCAATGGCAGGACGACGTTGGCAAACCCGATCACGATCGGAGTCGCGTACATCAGGAGCATCACGGTGCCGTGCATCGTGAACAACTGGTTGTACTGCTCGGTCGACAAGAACTGCAAGCCCGGTGCGGCCAACTCCGCGCGTATCAACAACGCCATCAGGCCACCGATGAGGAAGAACGCGAAGCAGGCGCACAGGTACATGATGCCGAGCATCTTGTGGTCGGTGGTCGTCAGCATCTTGTAGATGAACGACCCCTTGGGGCCCGTCCGAGCGGGGTAGGGCCTCACGGGCGTCACTGAAGATTTGGGCTGGTCTATCGCGGTCACGGATCCTCCTACCTGCAAAGGTCGACCGCGATGTCACACAGATCTTGATCAGTGACCGCGGCGTAAGAGCTCGGCACGATTCTTGGATCTGATCGTAAACCCAAAAGACCACTGAAGCCGGTCATCTCCTACAAACTGTCGTAGGAGATGACCGGCTTCAGAGGTGTAAAACCCAGGTCAGATCGGATCCGGGTCGGTGGACGACTCGTGGCTGCCGACCGTCAGCGGATCGCGTCGCGCCTTTTCGGCGTGGTCACTGCTGCTCCCGTGTCCGGGTCCGACATGTGCTTCGTCGCGCATGCGATCGATCATGTGCGGGTAGTGCAGTTCGAACGCGGGCCGCTCCGAGCGGATCCGGGGAAGCTCGGTGAAGTTGTGCCGCGGCGGCGGGCAACTGGTGGCCCATTCGAGCGAGTTGCCGAAGCCCCACGGGTCGTCGACGGTGACGACCTCGCCGTAGCGGTAGCTACGGAAGACGTTCCACAGGAACGGCAGGGTCGAGGCACCGAGGATGAACGCACCCACGGTCGAGACCACGTTGAGCGTGGTGAACCCGTCCGTCGGGAGGTAGTCGGCGTAGCGGCGCGGCATGCCCTCGTTGCCCAGCCAGTGCTGGACGAGGAAGGTCGTGTGGAAGCCGATCATGGTCAACCAGAAGTGGATCTTGCCCAAACGCTCATCGAGCATGCGTCCGGTCATCTTCGGGAACCAGAAGTAGATGCCGGCGTAGGTGGCGAACACGATGGTGCCGAACAGCACGTAGTGGAAGTGCGCAACCACGAAGTAGCTGTCCGAGAGATGGAAGTCCAGGGGCGGGCTGGCGAGCAGCACACCGGTCAGACCACCGAACAGGAACGTGATGATGAAGCCGACCGAGAACAGCATCGGCGTCTCAAAGGTCATGTGACCCTTCCACATCGTGCCGATCCAGTTGAAGAACTTCACACCGGTTGGCACCGCGATGAGGAATGTCATGAAGGAGAAGAACGGCAACAGCACGGCGCCGGTGGCGTACATGTGATGCGCCCACACCGCGACCGACAGCGCAGCGATCGACAGTGTGGCGTAGATCAGGCCGCTGTAGCCGAAGATCGGTTTACGGCTGAAGACCGGGAAGACCTCCGAGACGATGCCGAAGAACGGCAGCGCGATGATGTACACCTCGGGGTGACCGAAGAACCAGAACAGGTGCTGCCAGAGGAGGACACCGCCGTTGGCCGGGTCGTAGAGGTTGGCACCGAACTGGCGATCGACCTCGAGGCCCATCAGTGCGGCGGTCAGCAGCGGGAACGCCAGCAGGATGAGGACGCTGGTGACCAGGATGTTCCAGGTGAAGATCGGCATCCGGAACATGGTCATGCCGGGCGCCCGGAGGCAGACGACGGTGGTGATCATGTTGACCGCACCGAGGATGGTGCCCAGACCGGACACGCCGAGTCCCAGGATCCAGAGGTCGGCGCCGGCGCCCGGTGAATGCACCGCGTCGGTCAGTGGGGTGTAGGCCGTCCAACCGAAGTCAGCGGCACCACCGGGGGTGATGAAGCCGAGCAGCGCCACGCTCGAGCCGAAGAGGAACAGCCAGAAGCTGAAGGCGTTCAGACGCGGGAACGCGACGTCGGGAGCACCGATCTGCAGCGGCAGGACGACGTTGGCAAAGCCGATCACGATCGGGGTCGCGTACATCAGGAGCATCACGGTGCCGTGCATCGTGAACAACTGGTTGAACTGCTCGGTCGACAAGAACTGCAAGCCGGGTGCGGCGAGCTCGCTTCGCATCAGCAGGGCCATCAGGCCACCGATGAGGAAGAACGCGAAACACACAACCAAGTACATGATGCCGAGCATCTTGTGATCAGTTGTCGTCAGCATCTTGTAGATGAACGACCCCTTGGGCCCCGTGCGCTCGGGGTAAGGCCTAACCGGAGCCACCTGCGTGGTGGGCTGGTCTACCGCGGTCACTGATCCTCCTACCTGCGTGGCCACTCCGGTCCGTCGCGGCGAAAAAGCTTCCGCTCACGACATGAGGGCACGGCGATGAATGTGCGCTGAGGAGAATCGTAAACCCTCCCCCGCGACGGGACCGCGCGGGCTCCTACGAACTGTCGTATTTCGATGCGGTGTGCCCGATCCGGCGCGCCGAGGGGAACCTCGATCGTTTCGCACAGTGCTAGTTTGGTCGGGAATTCGACCATCTGGAAGACATCACCGAAAGAGTGGCAGTGAGCGATGTGATCCGCCGTCCGCGCGGCATGGCGGTGTTGGCATTGGCAGCGCTCGTCAGCGTCGGTGCGACAGCGTGTATCGATTCGTCGGTCCCCGGTGGCGAGGGTTCGGTCGCCCGGACGACATCACGTATTGCCGCGGTCGATCTGGTCAACCCTGATCGGGATGCCAACACGACATGTCAGCCGACGGCAGCGCTCGATCCCGGCGCACCGGATCCGCAGCGCATCCTGGTCGCCGATCCGAGCCTGCTCGACGCATTGTGTGCGCTCGGGCTGCAGGGCCGCGTGGTCGCCACGACCACCATCGACGGCACAACTCCGACCTATATGGGTGACGCGGTGCACTCGCTGCCCACCATCGGCGATGTCGCGGCGCCGGATCCGGCCAAGGCCGTCGCATCCGATCCCGATCTCGTCCTGACTGTCGGGAACTCCCCCGTCACCGACGCCCTCGCCGATGTTCCGGACGCCACCGTCGATCCCGCTGCGGATTGGAAACAGCGGTTTGTCGCCGTCGCAGCCGCGGTCGGCCGGACCGGGGCCGGAGACCAACGCCTGCAGGGATACCTCGACGCGGCCAAGGCACTCGGTGTCCGGGTGGGCGCGCGATATACACAGGCATCGCTGGTGCAATTCACCGCAGATTCCACGATTGTGATGGGTACCGACGCGTTTGCCGCCCGGGTACTCACCGACGTCGGTGCGCAGCGCCCCCCGGGTCAGCGTGAGCCCGAACCGACGGTGCTCGATGACAAGAACTTCGAGATCGCCGACGGTGATGTCATCTACGCCGGCTTCGACGGCGAAGAAGGTCAGGACTACGGCACCTCGATCCTGAAGACCGACCGCTGGCTCGACATGGGCGCGCCGAGCTGGGGCCGCACGTGGTTGGTCGAGGACGAGGTCTGGTTCGGCAGCGGCGGACTGTCTGCTGCCAACATCGTTCTCCTCAACCTCCGCACCACCCTCTGACGAACCAGTTCACGCTGGTCAGAAGTGGTGTGAGGTTTCGATCATGGTGACCGAAACCTTGTCCCCCGCTCATGCGGCGCCGAGCATGAATGCATGACTGTTACCGACGAATACCTGGAGAACAACCGCACCTACGCGGAGAGCTTTTCTGGCCCGCTACCGCTGCCACCCAGTCGGCACCTCGCAGTGGTCGCGTGTATGGATGCCCGGCTCGACGTCTACCGCATCCTCGGACTCAAAGACGGCGAGGCACACGTCATCCGCAACGCGGGCGGCGTGGTCACCGACGACGAGATCCGGTCCCTTGCCATCAGCCAGCGCCTGCTCGGTACCACCGAGATCATCCTGATCCACCACACCGACTGCGGCATGCTGACGTTCACCGACGATGACTTCAAGCGCGGGATCCAGGACGAGATCGGCGTCAAGCCGCCGTGGTCTGCCGAATCCTTCCCCGACGTGGACGAAGATGTGAAGCAGTCACTCACGCGGATCAAGAACTCACCGTTCATCACCAAGACAACATCGCTGCGCGGGTTCGTCTTCGACGTCGCCACGGGCAAGCTCAACGAGGTCGAGGTCTGACTCCATCCACCGGATCGGATCTAACGAAAAAGCTCCACCAGCACTGTGCTGGTGGAGCTTTTTTGCTGTCGCACAGGCAGATTCAACGTCCGCCGATACAATTCACGGGATGTCCGGCCAGCCTTTCTCGGACGGGATGTCGCCATTCTCGACGGCCCTGGCGAGCTGGGCATGGTCGGCGGTGTTCTGGTCGGCGTACGCGCTGGCGAACTCGACCAACGCGTCTTCGGCCTTGTTGCTGTTGCCGAGGTAATCCGCGATCGCCGCAGCATCACCGCTGCGCGCATGGGCTCGCGCCAGTGCATGCCCGCAGGCGGCGGCGAAGCGCGGCAGCCCCAGGGCCACGCCCTCCCCCTTCGGAATGACCTTCCCGTCCCGGTACTGCCGGACGTAGAAGTCCAGGTCCAGATCCATCGGGGGGTACTGGAACGTCGTCCAGCCCACGAACATGTCCGTCGCGCTCTGAATCAGCCGTTGCCCCTGGACAACTCGCTCGCCGTGGTTCTCGTATTGGCTCTTGCCCAGGAACTGTTCGTACACCGAAGGGCCGGCCTGCTTCACCTGAAAGAACAGTGGCTCACCGGAGCGTTGTTCCTCGAGCAGCGTCAAAAACACCCGCATCCCGACGCTGCCGACGCCGACCACCTGACGCACCGCATCCACTGCGTCATATCGGCTCAGCAGATATTTGAGCTGATCGGGCACCGACTTGCGATACTCGTCCAGCACACTCTGAAGAACGGCCTCGGCGTCATCGCCGAGCCGATGGGTCCGGTAAGGCGGATCTTCAGTGATCTGGCGCCGACCTTCGACAGTGGCGATGAGCTTCTTCGACGCACCACGACTGGTGCGCTTTCCCGCGCTTTTCTCGATCAGCTGATCGAGCGCCTCCTCGTTCTCCTTCTTTGCATATTGAAGGAGCCGTTCGACGTCGATCTGGTCGTACCAGACTTTGATCTGCGGTGTCTGGGCGTAGCGCCTGATGTTCTTTCGGTAGCTGCGGTAGCCGTTCCGAACCGCCTCCTGCCCAACGGATTCCGTCAATCCGTTGTCCCGGGCCAACACGATCACACTGGCCAGATAGCGCTTGAGGTCCCACTCGAACGGTCCCGGCAGGGTCTCGTCGAAGTCGCGGAGGTCAAAGAGCAGTTTCCGCTCGGGCGAGTTCCACAGCCCGTAGTTGAGGATGTGGGCGTCACCGCACATCTGGACCATGATCCCGGTGTGCGGGGTGGATGCCAGATCCGCCGCCATCACCGCTGCAGCGCCGCGGTAGTACGTCCACGGCGAGTGGCTCATTCGCCCATGGCGGATCGGCAGCAGATCTGGGGCGCGAATGTCACTCTGCGCCAGGATCGTTGCCAACGAATCGTGCCCCCGTGTTGCCGGATTCCATTTACCCAACTCTCGCCGGTGGACGCGCTCCCTGGCCTCGCGGCCTGCTTTTGTGTGTTCGGGAACCTGAGTTTCGGGAACCGGGGTTTCGGGAACCGGTGTGACGGTCATTTCTGCACCTCGCTGTACATGGGCGAAATGCCAAGTATGGCAGCCAGACGCCGCCTACGCCGGGAAGACTCCAGACTTGACGCGGTAAATCCGACCAATCGGACTCCGACCCGCGTGATCACACGCCGGAGTTCGCGAATTGCCGACGATAAGTCGTCGGTGTTGTGGCGTAAGCGGATACGAAGTTCTGCCGGAATGTGACCCCACTGCCGAATCCACACGCCGTCGCGATCTCGTCGACACCCCAGTCGGTTGTCTCGAGCAGCACGCGTGCCTCATTGAGCCGCTGCTCGAGCACCCAGCGCGCCGGTGTGGTGCCGGTCGCCCGATGGAACTGCCGCACGAAACTCCGGCGGCTCATCCGGGCCTGCTCTGCGAGCCGGTCGACCGACAATGTCTCGCCGAGCCGGCCCAGTGCCCATTCCTGCACCACCGATATCGCAGTCTCCTCGGCGGGCCGCGACAGTGGACGCTCGATGTATTGCGCTTGCCCGCCGTCGCGGTGCGGGGCGACCACGAGACTGCGTGCGACGCGGGTCGCGACCGCCGATCCGAGGTACCTGCGTACCAGGTGCAGGCAGGCATCGATCGATGATGCGGTTCCGGCCGACGTCATCACATCGCCGTGATCGATGTAGAGCACCGAAGCATCGATCTGGCTGCCGGGACTGCGCTCTGCCAGGATCGGCATCATCTCCCAGTGCGTCACCGCCGAACGCCCTTGGAGCACACCGGCATCCGCCACCGCAAAAGCGCCCAGGCACAGACCGGCGATCAGCGCCCCTCGCTCGTGCGCCCGCACCACCTCGCGTCGGAATGTGTCCGTGGGCGGCGCGAGGGGTAGCGGCCAGGACGGAATGATCACGATGTCGGCCCACTCGATCGTGCTCGAATCCGCCAACTCCCCCACCGGAAAACCTTCGGCCGTCCGCACCGAGCCACTGTGGTCCGACCACAGTCGGGTCTCCCAATCCGTTGCCAAACCGAGGCGCCCGAGCTCGCCGAACACCATCAGCGGCGCCGCGAGATGGAACATCGTGATGCCGTCGAATGCGTAGATGCCGATCCGCATACGTCCTCCCAAGTTGGCCTGATCTCATCGAAATTATGCATCTATGCCACTCACGCTCGCGCTCGAACCGGGAAACAATGGGAATCGAACCAACCTTCACCGCAAGATCCCGTCCACAGGAGTGAACATGACCGCACCGCGCCGCGCCCTCGTTGTTGTCGACGTCCAGCAGGAGTACTTCAACGGCCCGCTGCAGATCCAATACCCGCCCCGGGAGGAATCACTGGCCAACATCGTCAGCGCCATCGGAGTCGCCGACTCTCGCGGCATCCCGGTGGTCGTCGTGCAGCATCACATGCCGGCGGGCGCTCCGGTGTTTGTCGAGGGGACGCCGGGATGGGAACTTCACCCCGAGGTCGAGTCGGTCGCCGATGGTTCCAGAAAGCGCATCCACAAGCAGTACGGGAGTGTCTTCGCGGGCACCGATCTCGCACAATGGTTACGCGACAACAACATCGACACCATCACGCTGGCCGGCTTCATGACCAACAACTGCGATCTGGCCTCCGCCGTCGAGGCCGAGGGACTGGGATTCGCCGCCGAGATCCTCTCCGACGCCAGCGGCGCAATTCACCTGGCCAACGAGGCCGGCAAGGTCTCGGCCGAGAACCTGCACAACACACTCATGGTGCTGCTGCAGTCCAACTTCGCGGCTGTCGCGACCACCGCCGAATGGACCGATGCCACCGCGGCCGGCGCCGTTCTACCCAAGAGCAATCTGGTTGTCTCCGCCATCGAAGGCAGCGCCGCGGCGGTGTGACCACCCGGCCGCAGCGCTACGCCGGCCAGCCGTCGACTGCCTCGATGGTGCCGTCGTCGATCGCCTCGACGAGTTGTGCGTGATCACGATCGTTCTGATCGGCGTAGGCAAAGCCGAACGACATGAACGCGTCCTCGAGCTTGTCAGAGGTCCCGAGGTAGTCGGCGATCGCGGCGGCGTCTCCGCTGCGGGCATGCGCCCTCGCCAGGACGTGCCCGCAGGCCGAGGCGAACTGCGGCAGCCGGTACGCGACGACCTCACCTTTGGGAATCACCTTGCCGTCGCGGAATTGCCGGACGTAGAAGTCCATGTCGTCGATGGTCGTCCATCCGACGAATGAGTCGGTTGCGCTCTGGATCATGCGCTGGCCGTGGACAACCCGTTCACCGTTGTTGGCGTAGTGGCTGGCCGGGAGGAACTGTTCATATACCGACGGGCCGGCCTGCTTGATCTGCAGGAACAATGGATCGGCGGTGCGGCGTTCCTCGATGAGGGTGAGGAACACCCGCATTCCGACGCTGCCGACCCCGACGACCTGGCGTACCGCATCAACAACGTCAAAGCGCGACAGCAGGCTCGAGACGTGATCGGGTACCGAACTCTGGTACATCCCGATGATCTGATCGAACAGCCCCGCGTACTCGGCCAGCGCATGGGTTCGGAACGGCGGATCTTCACTGATCCTCCGTTGTCCGTCAATCACATTCGTGAGTTTCTTCGATGCACCGCGACTCGACCGCTTGCGCGCCTGTTTCTCGATCATCGCGTCGAGGCGGTCCTCGTCGTCCTCAGCTGTGTATCCGATGAGCTGACCGACGTCGACCTGGTCGTACCAGACGTCGATCTCCGGCATCCGGGCGTAGATCCCGATCCATTCGCGATAACCGCGATATGCCTCCGACACAGCTCTTTTGGCGTCCGACGGCGAGACGTTGTTGCTGCGGGCGAGTACCACCAGGCTTGCCACGAACCTCTTCACATCCCACTCGAACGGCCCCGGCAGGGTCTCGTCGAAATCACGCAGATCGAACGCGAGGGTGCGCTCAGGGGTGTTCCACAATCCGAAATTGAGAACGTGCGCATCACCGCACAGTTGGACGGTGATACCGGTATCGGGTGTCGAGGCGAGGTCGGCCGCCATCACCGCCGCTGCGCCCCGGTAGTACGTCCACTGCGATTGACTCATCCGTCCGTGCCGGATCGGTAGCAGGTCGGCGGCGCGGATCGCGTTCTGCGCCAGGATCGTCTCGAGCGCGTCGTGGCCGCGGGTCGCCGGGTTCCACACCCCCAGCGAGCGCCGCGGCACAATCTTGCGCGAGGCACGTCCCGGACCCTGATGCTCCGGCGCCCGGGCACGTCCGATGAGGGTGCCACCACCGCCCTGCCAGAGAACTCGTCCTGCGTGATCCAGAATCGTTTCTGGTGAACTCACTGCGACCACGGCGTGACGGGCCGTTCGCCCCGGACTCCGTCGATGACGAAGTCGACCTTTTCCTGATAGAAACAGATTCGTCCCGTGATCTGATGCATCTCCGGCGGCGGATTTTCATAGCTCCACGCGATGTCGATGCCGGCGTCGCCGAGCCGCGGCGCGGACCAGTGGGTGGCTTCTCCCTTGTACGCACATGTTGTCGACGTGTCGCTGCGCACCAGATCTGCCAGCACGTCCCCCGGCGAGAGATAGAACCGCGGCGGCAGGTGGGTTTCGAACAGCATCAGTGGATGTCCGGATTCGGCGAGGATGTCGCCACCGGAAACGATATGTACCACGCGGGCGCTGTGCCGGATGTCGATGCGTGAGAAGGGATCCCGCGGATGTCCGAATATCCGCTCATCCTCTTCGAACCAATCGAAGGGACTGAAGTCGAGCACGGCGTACCCGTCGAGGTCGTCGGGCAGGAACACCTCACCCGGACCGCCGGCACCATGCACGACTGCCGTGCGACCGGCGCAGGTGTGCTGGGCAAAGGCGTTGCTCGGATCGAGCATCCCGGTCGGTATCGCGTCGGCCGTGTATGGACGGACATCGTCCAACGGCTCTTGCAGGTCGATGACCGGAACGGCGTAGGACGGAACGATGCGCTGCGGTTCCCAGACCAGGTAGGCATGATCGGTGCGCGCGAGGACCTGCTCCGCCGACGTCACCGTCACCATTTTGACCGTGGGTTCGTACCGCAGACTCCCGAGCGCCGACATCAGGTACTGGCTCAACATGGTCGCCATAGTGACCACCTCCGGACACCACAATACGGCTGATCTTCGGCCCACTCGACGGAAACGAGGGCACGCTCGGCGGTGATTTCGGCACGCTCGACGGTGGACCCCCACCGAGCGGGCCGATCCGACCGTCGAGCCGGCCGATCCGACCGCCGAGCGGGCAGAAATCGCCGTCGAGTGGGCAGAAAAAACAACATCCGCACCGAAGTATCGGTGCGGATGCTGTTTGGCATGCAGGTCTGAGGTCAGAAGTCCCAGTCGTCGTCTTCGGTGATGACCGCCTTGCCGATGACGTACGAGCTGCCCGACCCCGAGAAGAAGTCGTGGTTCTCGTCGGCGTTGGGTGAGAGTGCCGACAGGATCGCCGGATTCACATCGGTCTCATCCCGCGGGAACATCGCCTCGTAGCCCAGGTTCATCAGGGCCTTGTTTGCGTTGTACCGCAAGAACTTCTTCACGTCTTCGCTCAGGCCGACATCGTCGTAGAGCGCTTCCGTGTAGTCGGTTTCATTGTCGTAGAGCTCGAACAGCAACTCGAAGGTGTAGTCCTTCAGTTCCTGCCGGCGCTCGGGCGTCTGGGTCTCCAGAGCGCGCTGATACTTGTATCCGATGTAGTACCCGTGGACGGCCTCATCACGGATGATCAACCGGATCAGGTCGGCGGTGTTGGTGAGCTTGGCGCGGCTCGACCAGTACATCGGCAGGTAGAAGCCGCTGTAGAAGAGGAACGACTCGAGCAGGGTCGAGGCGACCTTGCGCTTGAGCGGGTCGTCGCCACGGTAGTAGTCCATGACGATCCGGGCTTTGGTCTGGAGTTGTTCGTTCTCCTCGGACCAGCGGAACGCCTCGTCGATCTCCTTGGTGGAACACAACGTGGAGAAGATCGAGCTGTAGCTCTTGGCGTGCACCGACTCCATGAACGCGATGTTGGTCAGCACCGCCTCTTCGTGCGGTGTGGTCGCATCCGGAATCAGACTGACTGCGCCGACGGTGCCCTGAATGGTGTCGAGCAGGGTCAGTCCGGTGAAGACGCGCATCGTGAGCTGCTGCTCGAGCGGGGTGAGGGTGCCCCACGACGGGATGTCGTTGGACACGGGCACCTTTTCGGGCAGCCAGAAGTTGCCGGTCAGGCGATCCCAGACCTCGGCGTCTTTCTCATCGGGCACCCGGTTCCAGTTGATCGCCGACACCCGGCTTACCAACTTGATGGGTGCTCCGTCTGCGGGGCTGTGGGTGGACGTCATCGTGCTCCCCTGATGTTCGAAAATGTGCTGGTCGAAGATGGTGTGTCAGCGGTGTTCACAGCGCGGACCTTTACAGCATGCATGAGACGCAATTCTCCACCTCGGTGCCTTCGAGGGCCATCTGACGCAAGCGGATGTAGTAGAGCGTCTTGATGCCCTTGCGCCATGCGTAGATCTGCGCCTTGTTCACGTCGCGGGTGGAGGCGGTGTCCTTGAAGAACAAGGTCAGGCTCAGACCCTGATCGACATGCTGCGTCGCCGCGGCATAGGTGTCGATGATCTTCTCGTAGCCGATCTCGTACGCGTCCTGGTAGTAATCCAGGTTGTCGTTGTCCATGTACGGCGCCGGGTAGTAGACACGGCCGATCTTGCCCTCTTTGCGGATCTCGACCTTCGCCGCAACGGGGTGGATCGAGCTCGTCGAGTGGTTGATGTAGCTGATCGAACCGGTCGGCGGAACCGCCTGGAGGTTCTGGTTGTAGATGCCGTGTTCCTGCACGCTTGCCTTCAGCTCGCGCCAGTCGTCCTGTGTCGGGATCGTAATCCCCGCCTGCCCGAACAACTCTCGGACCTTGTCGGTTTCCGGAGCCCAGGTCTTCTCGGTGTACTTGTCGAAGAACTCACCGGTGGCGTACTTCGATCGCTCGAAGCCACCGAACGACTTGCCGCGCTCCTTGGCGATCCGGTTCGATGCCCGCAGCGCGTAGAACAGGACCGTGTAGAAGTAGATGTTCGTGAAGTCGATGCCCTCTTCGGACCCGTAGTAGACATGCTCACGCGCCAGGTACCCGTGCAGGTTCATCTGCCCCAGACCGATCGCGTGCGAGTCGTCGTTGCCCTTCTGAATCGACGGCACCGAAGTGATGGCCGTCTGATCCGACACCGCGGTGAGTCCGCGGATCGCGGTCTCGATGGTGTGTGCGATGTCGGGCGAATCCATCGTCTTGGCGATGTTGAGCGACCCTAGGTTACACGAGATGTCTTTGCCGATGGTCGAATACGACAGATCGTCGTTGAACGTCGATGCAGTCGAGACCTGCAGGATCTCCGAGCACAGGTTGGAGTGGGTGATCTTGCCGTCGATCGGGTTGGCGTTGTTCACCGTGTCCTCGAACATGATGTACGGGTAGCCCGATTCGAACTGCAGCTCGGCGAGGGTCTGGAAGAACTCGCGCGCCTTGATCTTCGTCTTGCGGATCCGACGGTCTTCGACCATCTCGTGATACTTCTCGCTGACACTGATGTCGGCGAACGGCACACCGTAGATGCGCTCGACGTCGTACGGGCTGAACAGGTACATGTCGTCGTTGCGCTTGGCGAGCTCGAACGTGATGTCCGGGATGACAACACCCAGCGAGAGGGTCTTGATCCGGATCTTCTCGTCCGCGTTCTCACGCTTGGTGTCGAGGAAGCGATAGATGTCGGGGTGATGCGCGTGCAGGTACACGGCGCCGGCACCCTGACGGGCACCGAGCTGATTGGCGTAGCTGAACGAATCCTCCAGCAACTTCATGATCGGGATGACACCCGAGCTCTGGTTCTCGATCTTCTTGATCGGAGCGCCGTGCTCACGAATGTTGCTCAGCAGCAAAGCGACTCCGCCGCCACGCTTGGACAGCTGCAGGGCGGAGTTGATGGAGCGGCCGATCGACTCCATGTTGTCTTCGATACGCAGGAGGAAGCACGACACCGGCTCGCCGCGCTGCTTCTTGCCCGAGTTGAGGAACGTCGGGGTGGCCGGCTGGAACCGTCCGTCGATGATCTCGTCGACCAGGGCCCGCGCGAGAACAGTGTCGCCGTCGGCCAGGGTGAGAGCGACCATGGAGACGCGATCCTCGAACCGCTCGAGGTAGCGCTTGCCGTCAAATGTCTTGAGCGTGTACGAGGTGTAGTACTTGAACGCACCCAGGAAGGTCGGGAACCGGAACTTCTTGCTGTACGCGTGGTCGAAGAGACCCTTCACGAACGCACGGTCGTATTTGTCGAGAACCTCTGCCTCGTAATAGTTTTCCTCCACCAGGTAGTCGAGCTTCTCATCCAGGTTGTGGAAGAAGACCGTGTTCTGGTTGACGTGCTGGAGGAAGTACTGGTTGGCCGCTTCCCGATCCTTCTCGAACTGGATCTTGCCGTCGGCGTCGTACAGGTTCAGCATCGCGTTGAGCGAGTGGAAGTCCATCTCCCCCGGTTCGCGTCCCGATGGGTCGGCATGCGTGCCTGATTTGATGGCCGAACGCTCTGCTGCTCTCACATCAGTTACTGAGGCTGCGGTTGGCGACACTGTGGCGACTCCTTGTGAGAAAGATCTGACGATTGCGCGAAATGGTAGAGACCGGTTCTGACACGTTCGACGTCCTCGCTGTCGCCCATCAGTTCAAACCGATAGAGATAGGGCACCCGACACTTGCGAGAGATGACGTCTCCGGCGTAACAGAACTCTTCCCCGAAGTTGGTGTTGCCGGCGGCGATGACCGCACGGATCAGGGAACGGTTGGCTTTGTCGTTGAGAAACTTGATGACTTGCTTGGGCACGAATCCGCCGGCCTCACCAGACGCCTTCCCGCCCCCGTATGTGGGGCAGACCAGGACATATGGTTCGTCGACGGTGAAACTGCCGTCTCGATCGATGAGCGGTATCCGCCGGGCTCGCAAACCGAGCTTCTCGACGAATCGGTGCGTGTTCTCCGAGACGCTCGAGAAATAGACGATCAGCGGCGCCTCGGAGAGATTTCCGGCGAACTGGTCGAGCTCCGGCGTCGCCCTCGTCTCTGCATCTGTGGTGTGTACGGGAACCTTCCCCATGTCCCGACCTCCACGAAATAGATGACAGGTAGAACGTTTGACGAATGACGAAGATCAGGCAGCTGCTGCGACAAGCGCCTTGATGCGGTCCGGACGGAATCCCGACCAGTGGCTGTCACCGGTGACAACAACGGGAGCCTGCAGGTAACCGAGCGCCATGACGTAGTCGCGGGCTTCGGAGTCCTCGGTGATGTCGACGATCTCGTAGTCGAGGCCGTTCTTGTCGAGGGCTTTGTAGGTGGCGTTGCACTGCACGCAAGCAGGCTTGGTGTAGACGGTGATGGTGGCGGTTGTCGCAGTAGTCATATTCCCAGAACTCCTTTGTGACGGAACCGGTGATTGCTACCCACAACAGCACCAGATAGCGGTCCAGATTTGACTTTCAAATAGTTATCCCGGCGGCTTCGGGGAGGAGAACTTCGTTGTCCTTCAGTTCCAACCCCGTGGTGCCGTTCGGTGTTCCAAACACTACACCTAGTGTCTGACATTCGGAACAACACAACACGTTGCGAATCACATTCATGAAAGTCCCAGGTCACGGGAACTACACCAACATGAATTTCGGCGTGTCTCGGCGCGTCGGGCGTGTCCCACCGGTCACAACCGTCACGCGTTGCCACCACACACCCACATCCAACACCTCACCACCGACAAGTGGCCTCCACACAGACGAAGGCCGGGTGCCCTGGGACGCCCCCCAACCGCTCCGTGGAGCGGCTCGAGGATGTCCAGGACACCCGGCCGAGTAGAACTCAGAGTTCCCGAAAACTCAGGCGTCGACGGTCACCGCGTGGTCGACCAGGATCGCCACTGCCGCACGAAGGGTCTCGACGACCTCGGGAACGTCGGCGACGGCCCTGCCTTCCAGGCTTCCGATCGCCAGGTGCAGGTCGACGTCCTCGACAACCTTGCCGCCGGCGATGCCCACCGAGCGGGCGGTGTCGGCGTGTGACCACTTGCCGCCGTACTGCGCGAGGGCCGCACCGAGCACACCCACGGGCTTGCCGCTGATCGCACCGGAACCGTAGGGACGCGAGAGCCAGTCGATCGCGTTCTTGAGCACGGCGGGGATGGTGCCGTTGTATTCCGGGGTGGCGATCAGGAGCGCATCGACGCCGGCCACGGCGTCACGCAGCCGGGTCACTGTCTCGTCGACCTGATCGGTGTCGAGGTCCTCGTTGTAGAAGGGCAGCTTCTCCAGTCCGCTGTACAACGCGACCTCGACACTGGCGGGCGCATTGTCCGCCGCAACCTGGGCGAGCACCCGGTTGACGGAATCGCGCCGCAGACTTCCCACCAGAACCAGAACCTTTGCGGTGGCGCCAGACGCCTTGTTCGTATCAGTAGCGTTGTCGGTCAAGGTCACTCCCTATTCGTTTCTGCAGCTAATTGCCAAACCTACTCAGGTTAACCGGACCGCAGTCCGAAACTATTCCCGATGTGGCTACCGTTACAGTCAGTGCTGTGTCCACGCCCCCTCGGCACCCGGCCCCGGGTGCAGACCAGCAGCAATCTGGCACACCTGTCGGCGCACTACCTCTGCTGACGACGCCGCCACCGACTCCCCTGCGGCGCCCGACTGGGCCATCGCTCGTCGCGCCGGCCGAGTCGGAGCGCGCGGACGCCGCCCGCAATCGCCAACTCCTGCTCGAAGCAGCCACCCGGCTCATCGATCGCCATGGTGCATCCGCCGTCACGATGGACGCCGTGGCGAAGGAGGCAGGTGTCGGCAAGGGCACGGTCTTCCGCCGTTTCGGCAATAGATCCGGACTCATGATCGCGCTGCTCGATCACTCCGAGTCCCAGTTGCAGCAGGCCTTCCTGAGCGGACCCGCTCCGCTCGGCCCCGGCGCCCCCGGCGAAAAGGTCGACCCGCTCGACCGGCTCATCGCCTACGGACGCGCACGGCTGACAACCGCCGCCGCCCACCTCGATATTCTCTTGGAAGCCGAAGAAGGTGGCCCCCAACGATTTCGGCACCCCACCCGCATCGTGTCGGTCATCCACACAAGGACACTGCTCCAGGCCATGGGCTTTCACGGCAACCTCGAGTTGATGTGCATCGCGGTGCTCGCTCCGCTGGACCCACCGGCCATCTATCACCTGCATCACCACGACCACATGCCGTTCGACCAGATCGCCGATCAGTGGGAATCCCTGGTCCGGTCACTGCAGCCCACGAAGGGCTGAACCACGTTCGGCCGGTTCAGTTCTCGGGTGCGCCGATCTGTGTCCCGGCGAGGTCGGGCGCCATCCCGTCGTGCGACACCAGCGCATTGCTCTGCGACAGAGTCGGCCCCCTGGCCAGCAATGAGACGATCGACCACGGTGCCGGGACCGGGCTGTCCCCCAACCCGAGGGCAATACCCGTGTTCTGATCCGGGACACCGAATCTCACACCCGAATCACTCACGTAGAACAGCGATTCCGCGCGTGTGCTGTCCGGTTCCGAACCGGTGACGCGGATGTAATGCCCGCGGCCCGGTTCGACGAACACCGCGTCGAGTCCGGCACCGGGTCCATCGGCTCCGGCCAGTACCACTGGCGCTTCTTTCGAACCGAGCGGCAACGTCGATCCGAGGAGCACGCTCTGTACCGCCTGGTGATCGTCCTTCGACCGCACCCACGCGCTGCACAACACCGGGTCGGCATCGACGTCGGTCAGTACCGGCGTCACCGAAGGGAAGTCCGATACCGGCAATTCGTCGATGGTGTCGACACCGGTCAGCGCACCCGGACCCATCGTCGGGACAGTGCCACCACCGGCCGTGTCGGCTTGCCTGATGACCTCGGCAGCCACCTCACCGACCTGCTGGACACCCCGTCCCAGTGCGACGTAGTAGGTCGTCGCACCCGACAGGCCCGTCACCTTGATCACCGTTCCGACGGAGATGTCGTCGCCCAGCGCCGACGGCGTTCCCGCACCCGAGATCGCCGGAACCACAATGGGTTCGACCTCAGGCAGGGAATTGAGCAAGCCCGGGCTCACCGTTCGCACCGGCGCCCCGTCGATGCCCAGCGCACGCCGCACCGGAACACTGCCGGTATCGACCCGTGCCCGCTTCCCGTCGAAGATGAGATAGGTGTCGTCACCGGCGGTGACCAGGGAGGCATCGCCCGTCGTCGCCGCCCTCACCCGGTCGCCGAGTTCGGGCTCTCCGGCGACGACCGTGGTGACTGCGGCATCATCGGACACCATGTCGCAAACCGTCCACTGTGAAGTGTCGGCGGACAGCGGTCCCGGCAATGCCGGTGGCGCACCGGGTATCCCGAGCAACGGTCCCCGCGGGTACCCCGTGAGCTTCTTCTCGGCGATGGATTTCGGCGACTCGTCGCTGCCGCTGATCAACCGGGCGGACGCAAGATTGAGAACCGGATGCAATCGGCCGTCGACCACGACATACATCGCGCCGGCCGTCTTGCTCACGATTATCTTCGAGTCCCCCACGGTGCCTTGCGGTTTGATGAGTCCGTAGACGCCGAATCCGGCGAGCACCAGCAACGCCAGCACGAGCCCGACCACCAGCGAACGGAACTGTGACCGCATCGGATCGTGCAACATCCGTACATCACGCCGGATCAGCGCGTGCTCGAGTCGGCGCAGCAAAAAGCGGTAGCCGTTGACCTGAGCCTTTGTCGTCAATTGAGCAGGCAAAACATCCCCCCAGTCCTCCCGCGGTGTAGCGTATAGCAGCATTGAGCGCCGGGGGTACGTCCGGCGCTCGACCATTGGATCGGGGCCGATGGCTGTGGGGGGAATTCATGACTGTTGTGGTCGCGATCGAGCTGTTGATCGCCGGCGCGCTGGTGCTCGCGTATGACAACGGCCCGCTGTGGTGGACTGCGCTGATCGCCGCTGTGCTCTTGTCGGCGATGCTGGTGTCACCGCCTGGCCGGACATCGGTGGCGCGGTTGTCGATGTTGCGGTTCGGACTATGGCGTCGACGCCTTCTGCGGGGATCCGAACCGGACGGATCCAGGCCGGACCAGGCACCCTTCGATATCCCGGTCCCTGACGAGACACCCATCGGAGCCCGCTGGGACGGCACCTCCCTGATCACCGTTCTGCGGATCGACACTCCGCCGCCGACAATCGCGTTGCTCAACCCGGGTGTCCCGACCACCGGGATTGCGGGCATCCCGCTGACGGCGCTCGCCGAGAGTGTTCGCCAGTTCGACATCGAACTCGAATCGATCGACGTCATCAGCCACGGCATCCGTTCGCATGGCGCCGGCCGTGTGGCGCAGGTCTACCTGCGCACGCTGGGCCCGCTCCCGGCCACGGCCTACCGGTCGGTGCTGGTGGTCCTTCGCCTCGATCCCTCCCGATGTCCGGAGGCGGTGGCCCGCCGCGGCGGCGGGTCCGAGGGCGCACTGCGCACCGCGCTCGTCGCCACCCGCCGGGTCGCCAACCGGATCGGTGGCCGCGGGCTGTCGACAACCGCATTGACCGGGGCGGAGATCACCGCAGCGACAACTCAACTCGCTCACGGAGCCGGCGGCGGCGAGGTCTCCGAACGCTGGGAGTCGGTGTCGGTCGGCCGACTGCAGATGTCCACGTTTGCGGTCTCCCCCGAACATCTCGCGCGCACTCTCGACGAGGTGTGGGCGGTGCCGTCGGTGTCGACGACCGTCACCACCCGACTTCGGCCGACCGCGGAAGGGGAAATCTCCCTGCGAACCCTGGTCAGGTTCAACACGATCATCACCGAACACACCCCGATCAGTGGGCCGCCGATCGAGGGACTCATCCCTCTCCATGGCCGTCAGCGCGCCGCCCTGGCCGCGAGCCTGCCCGTCGGGCCTGCCGACCGACTGCCGCCGATCTCCGAACACGCCGTCGCCGCAGACGATCTGACCCGCGTCTTCCTGGCCGCTGCGGGTTGTGGCCAGCTCATCGGCGCCGATCACAACGGACGCGCGGTGGCGGTCGATCTACTCGGTGGGCGCCCGCATCGCATTTCGATCGCGGGCGGACTGCACCTCGCCCAGCAGGTACTCCTGCGGGCCATCGGAGTCGGTGCCCGCGTGCTGATCTACAGCGACCGGCCCGCCGACTGGCAGCAATTCGTGACCGCGGTGGGCGATCCCGGACTCGTGGCCCTGGCCGGTGGGCGCGTCTTTCCGGGGCACTTCACGGTGGCGATGTTCGACGGTCTCACCCCGGCCACGGTGGATACGCCGACGACCGTCATCCTGGTACCCCCCGGCACCCACACCGAGCCGGCCGATATCCGGCTCGTCCAGAATCATGCTGCCCCCCAGGACATCTGGATCTCGACACCAGGTGGTTCGGCGATGGTCACCATGGTGGCAACCGGAGATGAGATCAGTTTCATCGGAAGCAGCCTGCCCTCGACCAACGCCGCCCGGGCATCGGGTGGCCCAGCGCCCGAGCGGGATGCTGCCGTCGGGGCCGCACCGGACTACTGACCGGGGACCAGAGCCCGGAAGAAAATGCTTCGTGCGCTGCCGGCGTGCACCACGACGTCCGGATCGCAGTCGGCCAGCCACACCGCCTGGCCCTGCGGGACCAGCAGACTGGTGCCCGCTCCCCGCAACTCGATCGCACCGGACGTGCACAGCAGGATCTGTGGCCCGGGAACATCGAACAGAATCGATGACGGCTTGTGGATGCCGGTGCCGTCGAGTTCGACCATCGACAACCGGAACTCCGAAATCGGTGTCTGGTAGATCAACTCGGCATTGAGTGTGTGCATCGTCGGGGTGACCTCGGACCGCGAGACGGGCGTGAAATCGAGGACCCGGAGCAGTTCGGGCACATCCACGTGTTTCGGTGTCAGACCACCCCGCAAGACGTTGTCGGAACTGGCCATCACCTCGACAGCGGTACCGCCCAGGTAGGAATGCAGGTTGCCGGCGGGCAGGAACAGGCCCTCGCCGGGACGCAACGAGATCCGGTTGAGCAGCAATACGGCCAGCACGCCCGAGTCGGCCGGATAGTTCTCACCGATCTCCAGAAATGTCCGGACCTCGGCCGCGAACTGACCGTTCCCGGACGACGCCAGATATGCGATGGCCCCGTCGATGACCGCCGGGATCAGAGTTGCCAGCGCCGACTCCGGAAGGGTGATCCAGGTGGTGAACAACGCCCGCAGGCCCTGCGAATCAGGTTGTCCCGCCAGCATTCCGAGGTAGGCGTCGAGTTCGGGCACTTGCAGTGCCCGCAGCAGGTCGACGGTCTCGGCGACATTGCGGAAACCGGCCAGCAGCTCGAACTCGGTGATGGCCACGACCAATTCGGGTTTGTGATTGTCGTCGCGGTAGTTGCGGTTGGGCGCACCCACCTCGACTCCCTGGGCATTCTCCCGGGCAAATCCGTCTTTGGCCTGCTCCAGGCTCGGATGGGCCTGCAACGACAATGGTTCATCTGCCGCAAGGACTTTCACCAGGAAGGGCAGCCGGCCCCGATATCGGTCTGCGCACGCGCCACCGAGCTGACCACGCGGATCCGCATCGACCACATCGAGCAGGGTTTGGTCGTCCGACCCGCCGCCGGCCCGTGCCGGAGCCGCCGGGTGTGCACCGAACCAGAGCTCGGCCTCCGGATGCGGGCTCGGCGTCGGGAGTCCACGCAATTCCGCGAGCGCGGTTCGGGAACCCCAGGCGTATGGCCTGATCACACCGTCGAGCAAGTGCATCAGCGGCTACCGACCAACCGCAGGTAGGCCGCGGCCATATCGGCGCGTAAGGCGAGAATCATCAGAGGCACAAGGTCTTCCATCCCCGAACCCCTGGGCTGGGGCTCGGCGGAGGACTGCTCGGCGGGACCACTGGTGCGGACGTCGACGTCGGTAAGCGAAGCGGTCAGGCGGCGCACCAGCCACTCCCGATCCGGGGTGGTCAGGACCTGCACGCGAATCGGTTCACGCGGTATCGGACCGTCGATCTCGACGTCATGAAAGATCGGATCGTAGTCTGACGGCATGGTGCCACCGTACCCCGCCGACAGCGTCCCCGCCGCGACCACCTCACCCAGATCCGTTGCGGTACTGACGACTCCGGCACCGGCAAAAATCGCGCGGGACGCGTGCACCGCGACGACCATCCCGGCTGCGGTATCCCCTGTCCACACGGTTCTGCGATCCGCAACTCGTACCGCGAGTTCCTTGGCGGCGTTGTGGAACAGCTCATGGCCGGGATGGTTTCCGGCGGCTTCGGTATCCAGCTCGTCGGCCATCGCCGACAGGTCCGGGTGCCGGCCCTCGAACCGCACCGCACGCAAAGCGTCGAGCACCGCGAACAGCGCCGCGACGTAATGCGAGAAGCGGTATGCGGCGGGGACATGCACGCGTGGTGAGAGATCCACCACCGGACCGACCAGGGCCTCCTGCAACGGTCCCTCGACCGGTCCCGCGACGACAACTTCGGCGCGACGCCGGCCGGCCCGCGCAGCCGCATCGGCCAGCCGTGGATCACCGGCATCGTCACCGGCGACCACGACCACATCCAGCGGCCCGATCCACGGCGGCACCGCGGCGCACTTGATCAGCGGGACATCGATATGCGGGCCGGCCAGCGCCATCACCAGATCCACTGCCCGCCCGGAGGTGCCGTCACCACAGACCACCACCACCGCGCGGGGCCGGAGCTGTTCGAGTGGTTCGAGCACGCCTTCGTCCCGGGCCGCGGCCATCGCGCGGCACTGGGCACCGGCCATCGCCGAAGCCGGCAGCAGACCTTCGACATCGGCGTCGAGCAACGCGGCGACGTCGTCGATTTCGGGCGCTCCGGTCAACATGGGTCCAGCCTAGTGTGAATCAGCCCCGAACGACCCCCAGGATTCGTTCGGTCAGTACATTCACCCGTTCGGTCGTCGCCGCCTCGACATTGAGTCGCAGCAGCGGTTCGGTGTTCGACGCCCGCAGGTTGAACCACGAACCGTCGGCGAGATCGACCGTCACCCCGTCCATCCGAGTGATGTCGGTGATCTCGTCGGCGAAGTCCGCCAGCACCGCGGCGGTGCGTGCGGCCTGATCGTCGACCGTCGAGTTGATCTCACCGGAACCGGCGTAGCGCTCATAACGCGCCATCATCTTCGACAGCGGCTGATCGGAGGCCCCGAGAGCGGCCAGGACATGCATGGCGGCGAGCAGGCCCGAATCGGCGCCCCAGAAGTCCCGGAAGTAGTAGTGAGCCGAATGCTCGCCACCGAATACCGCACCGGTCTCGGCCATCTGTGCCTTGATGAACGAGTGGCCAACTCTGGTCATCAGGGGCTCACCGCCGAGTTCCCGGACCAGCTCCGGAACCGCCCGCGAGGTGATCAGGTTGTGAATGACGACACCTCCGGGATTCTTGGCGAGCTCACGCTCGGCAACCAGTGCGGTGACCGCGGACGGAGACACGGGATCGCCCAGTTCATCGACCACAAAGCACCGGTCGGCGTCACCGTCGAAGGCCAGACCGATGTCGGCCCCGGTGTCCTTCACATAGGCCTGCAGGTCCACCAAATTCTTCGGATCGAGTGGATTGGCCTCATGATTGGGAAACGTTCCATCGAGCTCGAAGTACAGTGAACGCACGGTGAACCCCTCGGAACCACCCAGGACCACCGGAACTGTGTGACCTCCCATGCCATTGCCCGCATCGACGGCGACTGTCAAGTGCCGCAGACCGGAAAGATCGACGAGCTTGTGCAGAAACGCCGCATAGTCCTTCAGTACGTCGCGTTCGTCCAGCGAACCCCGGGCGACGGGCCCCGCCGTCTCGGCTCCCGGACCCTCGACCAGCTCACGCGAGATGGTCGCCAGACCGCTGTCCTGGCCCACCGGTTTTGCGCCGGCCCGGCACATCTTGATCCCGTTGTAGCTCGCCGGGTTGTGGCTCGCGGTGAACATCGCGCCCGGCCGGTCGAGATCTCCGGAGGCGAAGTACAGCTGGTCGGTGGAGGCCAGCCCGATCAGGGTGACGTCGAGCCCCTGATCCAGCGCACCGTCGGCAAACGCCGCGGCGAGTTCCGGGGACGACTCCCGCATGTCGTGTCCGACCACCATCGCGGTTTGGCCTTCGCCCTTCATCAGGCGTGCAAAGGAAGCTCCCACAGCACGGACGAAATCGGCATCGATCTGCTCTCCGACAAGCCCTCGAACGTCGTAGGCCTTGATGACGGCACTCACCAGCTCCTGGCTGAAGAGTTGCGCGGGACGTTCCACGGGTTGACTCCTTCTCTGTCAGTACAGATTTACGATCTTGCATACACACCCGCGCGGGCGCAGCCGGTCCATTGCGGTCAGTTCTCGCCGGTGGTCCCGGCAGTCGAGCGCGGGGTCACCGCCTAATCATGACGGAGACACAGACCCCGAAGACCGACGCCCCTCCATCATCTTGGTACTCGCGACTGCGTTTCGCCGAGTTCAAAGTTGCCCGCCTCGGGGCGGAGCGATTCAACCTGGCGCTCATCCGGCGCCTGACCGTGACGATCTGGGCGCTGACGATCGTTGTGTTGCTCGCCACCCGGACCATGTCATTCGGCCGTTCGTATGTGCTTGTCGCAGTTGCCATCGGACTCGCCGCGGCGTCCATCGGTCGCCGCAACCTGTTGTCGGTGATCCGCGACTGGCTGCCGTTCGGTGTGTTGCTCACGGTGTACGACTCCACGCGCGGGATCGCCGCGTTCCTCGGCATGCCCACCCGGTGGCATCTGGCCGTCGACGCCGACCGGTGGATGTTCGGCGTGGTGCCCACCGTCTGGTTGCAGGCGCACCTGAAGATGGCAGAAGCCCAGTGGTGGGAGGTGTTCACGAGCTTTGTGTACATGTCCTACTTCGTCGTCCCTTACGCCGTCGCCGGTTTCCTGTGGCTCCGCGACCGGGACCAGTGGCGCAAGTTCACCCTCCGCCTCATCTCCATCTTCTTCCTGGGGCTGATCGGCTATGTGATGGTTCCCGCTGCTCCGCCGTGGGCCGCGGCAAAGTGCACCTCCGTCGAGGTCGTCGACGGGCCCGCGTTCCCCACGTGTATCACCACGCCCGAGCAGGTCGTGCCCAACAACCTTCTCGGCCAGGTGGTGCCCGTCCATGACGGCGCGGCGCCGTACGTCGAGCGGATCTCGAGCCGCGGCTGGGAAGCACTGCACATCGGTCCGGTCCGGGATGTGATCGAGGTCGGACAGGACAAGTCCAACCAGGTCGCCGCGATCCCCTCACTGCACGCCGGGGTCACCGCCCTGCTCGCCATGTTCATGTGGGGCCGGACGCGGGCGCTGGGCCGCACGATATTCACCGGCTATGCCCTGGTGATGGGGTTCACCCTGGTGTATTCGGCCGAGCACTACGTCATCGACCTGATCCTGGGGTGGAGTCTGGCCGCGTTGGTGATGGTGATCTGCAACTACGGCGAAAAGGCCTGGTACAGGCGCAAAGGACGCGGCCCGGCGGATGTCGCCGAAGCCGCGGAGATGGAAGCGGCCACAGTGTCGTTCAGTCGACGGGATCAGGCAGCACTCGAAGGTGTCCACGTCGACCCGGTCGCGGGCGCGGAAGCGGCTCGGGACCGCTGACCTGCGTCTGCGCCCGACTGAGGTGAGGCGCAGCGTCGCTCGCCGACGAGACACGTGACACCAACGAGCCACCGGAGGCTTCGCGGACGGCTTCGGCCAGCGCGGTCAGGTCGTCCTCATCACGCGACGGCGCGGCGAATCCACCCTCACTGCGCAGCATCTCCCAACCACGCGGAACCGTGATCCTGGTCGCGTGGGTATCGCACAGATCCCACGAGTGCGGTTCGGGAGTCGTCGCCAACGGCCCGACCACCGCGATCGAATCTGAATACACAAAAGTCAGCGTTGCGACCGCCGGGTTGGCGCAGCCGGGCCGAGAACACTGACGTGGAAGCCTCACGGGTGGAAGATTATCCCGTTCGCCGGGCGGGTCGAAGCAGGACACACCGCACATACCTGCCTAGACTTGCGACTTATGGCACCCATTCGTCCTCCGCTGGCCCGACCACGGCGTCGACGATCGGATCGGGGCGTCCTCCGGGTCCGGGATCGTCGTGGCCGTGGCCTGCGATCATCGTTGCTCCCCACCCATGTACCGGCCTGGACGAGCCGATCCCAATCGTTTGATGCGGTCGTCCTGGAGGCCTTTGCCGAGATCGACGCCCGCTGGCACGACCGGCTGACCGGACTCGACATCGCGGTCGACGAGGTACCCCGGATGTTGCCGCGGGACCCCGACACCGTTCAGTGGCCCGCAGAAGTCACCGCCGACGGACCGATCCCGCTGGCCCGGCTCATCCCGCCGGGTATGGACGGCGACGGCCGGGCGACCAAGGCTCGCATCCTGTTGTTCCGGCGACCACTGGAAAGCCGCGCCAAGAAGGGCGCAGACCTGCTCGACCTCCTCCACGAGGTACTCGTCCAGCAGGTTGCCGCCCATCTGGGCGTCGACGAAGACACAATCGACCCGCCGCCCCAGTAGGGCTTGCGGGTCGCGATGTGCCGAAAAACAAAGTGCCGCAACAGCTCACACTGCGCGGCCATCCCCCGATGTCACCCCCGTGAACGTCACCGATGGTCGGTGACCGAAATCCCCCGAACTAGACGATGCCGCGCTTGATGCGCCGGCGTTCGCGTTCCGACAAGCCACCCCAGATGCCGAACCGCTCATCCTTGTGCAGCGCATACTCGAGGCATTCTGCACGGACCTCGCACCCCTGGCAGATCCGCTTTGCCTCGCGGGTCGAGCCACCCTTTTCAGGGAAGAATGCTTCAGGATCGGTTTGGGCACAGAGTGCTCGGTCCTGCCACTGATCTTCGACGATGTCGAACATCTCGTCGAATGCAGTGGTGACCAGGCTGAGCCGGGGACGTTCGTTCTGACGGTCTTCGGGTGCGTTCAATTGCGAATCGACTTGCGGTTCAAGGCTGTTGGTAGCCATGTGTTCCAGAGCCATCGCCCCGCCTCCTCATCTCACTTCGAATTGTGCAGGTGGTCAGTAATATTCGAACATGTGATCGATTCCCATGCCCCACAACAATTCTCGTTGTCAAAATTGGGAATGACACTGATGTGATTAGACATCGGTTCAGGGGTCCAGGTCAAGCCGCGCGGCGAAATTGCTTTACCACCCCGCAGAGTCATTCTCAGGTCTCGACACGGGGTTGAGAGCCAAAAAGACATCGACGCGATTCGAACACTTCGAACACCCGGCGACACCGTCTGCCGGCCCGGTCAATGCTACGTGGCGCCGACACGGTGCGAGGCCGAAGCCCCGGGGCCCTAGGGTGGTTGCTTGTGAAGGTGACGGTTCTTGTTGGTGGCGTCGGTGGCGCCCGATTTTTGCAGGGTGTTCGCGAACTCCTTGGACGCACGTCGTTCCCCGACGTGCTGGCGGAGGGTCTGCCTCCCTCGGAGCACGAGGTGACGGCGGTGGTCAACGTCGGCGACGACGCCTGGATGCACGGCGTCCGTATCTGCCCGGATCTCGACACCTGCATGTACACCCTCGGCGATGGCATCGACACCGATCGCGGATGGGGCCGGCGCGGGGAAACCTGGCACGCCAAAGAGGAACTGGCCGCCTACGGCGCCGACCCCGACTGGTTCGGACTCGGTGACCGCGACCTGGCCACGCATTTGATCCGCACCCAGATGCTCGACGCCGGATATCGGCTCAGCGACATCACCGCAGCTCTGTGCCGGCGGTGGGATCCGGGCGTACGCCTGCTGCCCGCCACCGACGACCGGCACGAGACCCACGTGGTGGTCACGCGCCCCGTCGACGCAGCGAAGCAAGCCGCCGATGGGACCGATGCGGCCGAAGAGAAAGTGGCGATCCACTTTCAGGAATGGTGGGTCCGGCACCGCGCCCAGATCCAGACGCATGGATTCGCGCAGGTCGGTTCCGATGACGCCAA
Organism: Williamsia faeni; assembly: GCA_003202005.1. Taxonomy (GTDB): domain Bacteria; phylum Actinomycetota; class Actinomycetes; order Mycobacteriales; family Mycobacteriaceae; genus Williamsia; species Williamsia faeni. The sequence goes on from QJJF01000003.1 coordinate 404,689, forward strand.
GGCGGCACCCGGTGTGCTGGAAGCGATCGCCGAGGCCGACATCATCCTGTTCGCCCCGTCGAATCCGGTGGTCAGCGTCGGCGCCATCCTGTCCGTGCCCGGTATCCGCGGCGCCCTGCGCACCGCAAAAGCTCCCGTGGTCGGCGTCTCCCCCATCATCGGGACGAGCCCGTTGCGTGGCATGGCCGACGAATGCCTGTCGGTGGTAGACGTCGAGACGACCCCGGAAGCGGTCGGCCGCCACTACGGCGCCCGCAGCGCCAATGGCGTACTCGACGGCTGGCTCATCGCGCCCGGCGACTCCGCCGACATCCCCGGCGTGAAGGTCGCCTCGGTACCGCTGCTGATGACCGACCCCGCCACCACCGCCCAGATGGTCCGTGACGCCTGCGATCTGGTGGGTGTCTCGTATGAGTGAGCAGACCCCGGCCGACCACGCCCCCATTGATCACGCTTCGGCGGGCAGCATCGAGATCATCCCGATCCCGGGCCTGCCCAGGTTCAACCCGGGCGACGACCTCGCCGCGGCGCTGGCAGACACTGCCGGATGGATCCGCGACGGGGACATCCTGGTCGTCACGAGCAAGATCATCTCGAAGGTTGAGGGTCGGATGGTCCCCGCGCCGTCGGATCCCGACGAGCGCGACGCCGCCCGCCGGGCACTGGTCGACGCCGAAGCCGTCCGAGTGCTGGCGCGCAAGAACCGCACGCTGATCACCGAGAACAAACTCGGCATCGTGCAGGCGGCGTCCGGCGTCGACGGTTCGAATGTCGGCAGCGACGAATTGGCGTTGCTTCCGGTCGATCCCGATGCCAGTGCGGCAGCCCTGCGATCGGCGCTGAAGGAGCGCCTCGGCGTAAACGTCGCTGTATTGATCACGGACACGATGGGACGGGCCTGGCGCATCGGACAGACCGACGCGGCGATCGGGGCTGCAGGAATCGCTGTCACGCACCCTTACGAGGGTTCGGTGGACGAATACGGCAACCCCCTCATCGTCACCGAGATCGCGATCGCCGACGAACTGGCCGCCGCCGCCGATCTGGTCAAGGGCAAGATCGGCGAGATCCCGGTGGCCGTCGTCCGAGGTCTGCAACCTCGCGAAAATGGCACCACTGCAAGGGATCTCGTGCGTCCGGGCGAGGAGGACCTGTTCTGGCTCGGTACCGCCGAGGCGCTGGAACTCGGCCGTCAGCAGGCATTGCTGATGCGGCGATCGGTGCGCAAGTTCACCGATGAGCGGGTTCCCGAGCAGATCATGCGGGCGTCCTTCGCCGAAGCCCTGACCGCGCCGGCTCCGCACCACAGTCACCCGGTGCGGTTCATCTGGATACGCGACGATGCGCGGCGCTTCAGACTCCTCGATGCCATGGCGGAACGCTGGCGGACGCATCTGAGGGCCGACGGCAAGGCCCCAGAGTCCGTCACCAAACGCGTGGCCCGGGGCCAATTGCTGTACACCGCACCGGAAATCGTCATCCCCGTGCTGACCGGCGATGGACGCCACGACTATCCCGATGCCGAGCGCAGCGCTGCCGAGCACACCATGTTCACCGTGGCCGGCGGCGCGGCGGTCGGGGGCCTGCTGGTCGCCCTGGCGACCCGGTCGGTGGGCAGCTGCTGGGTGGGGTCGACGATATTCGCTCCCGAACTGGTGCGTGACGAGCTCGACCTGCCGGGTGATTGGGAACCGTTGGGCGCCGTCGCCATCGGTTTCCCCACCGAACCCACCGACAAGCCGCGCCCGGCCGCGGCCATCGACTCGCTGGTGGTGGAACTGTGAGCCGGCAGTCCCTGCACGCATCGGCCACCGATCTGCTGACCCGGTGGCAAACCCCTGATCCGCACCAGGATTCACTGCGCCACACGATCTTGGCTTTTCTCGCGGCCGCCCCTGACGGGTGCCTGCGTGAATCCGCCGCCGGCCACATCACCGCGTCGACGATCGTGTTCAACGCCGCGCGCACCCACGTGCTGCTGACGCTGCACCCGCGGGTCGGCAAGTGGATCCAACTCGGCGGTCACTGCGAAGAGGACGACACCACGATCACCGATGCGGCCACCCGCGAGGCCCGGGAAGAATCCGGCATCGCCGGACTCGGGGTCATCGACGAATTGGTGCAGATCCACACCCATCCGATCACCTGCTCGCTCGGCGTCCCGACCCGGCATCTCGACCTGCGGTTCGCCGCATTCGCGCCGGACCGTCCGGATGGCTCACTGCCCGAGTTCGTGCAGAGCGACGAGTCGGTGGACCTGCGGTGGTGGCCGATCGATGCGCTACCGGAGAACACCGAACATCCGGCGATCCCCGAGCTGATCACCGCGGCCCTCGGCCGGTTCTGACCGGTCGGGCCTGACCGGTCAGACCCGAATGCCCTTACCGATCGCCACCACGCCACCGGCGCTGAATGCAAAACGTTCGCGGTCGCGTTGTTCGTCGACGCCGACGATCTCGCCGTCGGAGATCACAACGTTCTTGTCCAGGATGGCTTTTCGGACCACGGCACCCTTACCGATCCGGACGCCCGGCATCAGGACACTGCCTTCGACGGTCGCACCGTCCTCGATGATGACGTTGGAACTGAGCACCGAGTTGCGGACGGTGGCGGCGGAGATGATGCTGCCCGACCCGACCATCGACTCCTGTGCCAGTCCGCCTTGGACGAACTTCGCCGGTGCCACCAGGTAGTCGGAGGACCCGTGGATCGCCCAGCGTCGGTTGTACAGGTTGAAGATGGGGTGCACCGAGACCAGATCCATGTGCGCGTCGTAGAAGGCGTCGAGCGTGCCGACGTCGCGCCAGTACCCGCGGTCGCGGTCGGTGGCGCCGGGCACCTGGTTGTCCTTGAAGTCGTAGACGAACGCCTCACCCCGCTCGACGAACGCCGGGATGATGTCGCCGCCCATGTCGTGGTCGGAGTCGCTGTTGTCGGCGTCGAGTTTGATGGCCTCGACAAGTGCGGCCGCCGTGAAGACGTAGTTGCCCATCGACGCGAAGGTGGCGTCGGGATCGTCGGGGGTACCGGGCGGATTCGCGGGCTTCTCGAGAAACCGCGTGATCTTGCCGCTGTCGTCGGAATCGATGCAACCGAACGCCGTCGCCTCATCACGCGGAACGCGAATACCGGCAACCGTGCACTCGGCACCGGAGGCGATGTGCGCCTCCACCATCTGCTCCGGATCCATCCGGTACACGTGATCGGCACCGAAGACCACGATGTAGTCGGGTTGTTCGTCGTAGACCAGGTTCAGCGACTGGAAGATCGCGTCGGCGCTGCCGGTGTACCACCGCGGTCCGAGTCGCTGCTGCGCCGGCACCGGCGTGATGTATTCACCGTTGAATCCGGACGGCCGCCACGTCTGCGAGATGTGGCGGTCGAGTGAATGTGACTTGTACTGGGTGAGCACACATAGACGTGAATACCCGGCGTTGACCAGGTTGCTGAGAACGAAATCGATCAGGCGGTATCCGCCCCCGAAGGGGACAGCCGGTTTGGCGCGGTCCATCGTCAGGGGAAAGAGTCGTTTGCCCTCGCCGCCGGCAAGGACGATCCCAAGGACGTGGCGCTGTGAAATCACCCCCCCAACCTATCCCGCCGACAGAGTTCGCGGCCAGAGACAGGCAGACATCTTTCGAAATCGCTTGCCCCCGCCCGAATAAACTCTCGGCCCCGGACCTGTGAACTTTTCTCCCAGCGTTGGCGTGCGTCCACTGAGCCGACTAGCGTCAAGGTCATGCGCGTGGCAATGATGACCAGGGAATATCCGCCTGAGGTCTACGGCGGGGCCGGGGTCCACGTCACCGAACTGGTACGGCACCTGCGCTCATTGGCCACCGTCGATGTCCATTGCATGGGCGCCGAACGCGACGGCGCCGAAGTGCACGGCATCGATCCGGCGCTGGTCGGGGCGAATCCGGCGATCACCACGCTGTCGTCGGATCTGCGGATGGCAGTTGCCGCCGAAGGTGCCCAGGTCGCGCACTCCCACACCTGGTACACCGGCCTCGCCGGGCATCTCGCCGCGCAGCTCCATGGCATACCCCATGTGCTGACGGCACATTCACTGGAACCGCGACGGCCGTGGAAAGCCGAACAACTCGGGGGCGGCTATCGCGTCTCGAGTTGGGCCGAGAAGAACGCCATCGAGTACGCCGACGCGGTCATCGCGGTGAGTTCAGGCATGCGCATCGATGTCTGCGACGCCTATCCCCGCCTTGATCCGGAAAAGGTGCACGTGGTCCGCAACGGCATCGACACCCAGACGTGGCATCCGGTGGATCGCGCAGAGTCGGACACCGCCCTGACTGCCCTCGGGGTAGACCCGAATCGGCCGGTTGCCGCGTTCGTCGGCCGGATCACCCGGCAGAAGGGCGTCCGGCATCTGATCGCCGCGGCGCACCACATGGATCCCGATCTGCAGCTCGTCCTGTGCGCCGGCGCCCCGGACACCCCCGAGATCGGCGCCGAGATCGCCGCGGCCGTGGAACAACTCTCCGAATCCAGGTCTGGTGTGTTCTGGGTCCGCGAAATGCTTCCCACCGACAAGATCCGCGAAATACTCTCCGCAGCAACAGTTTTCATCTGTCCGTCGATCTACGAGCCCCTCGGCATCGTGAACCTCGAGGCAATGGCCTGCGGGACAGCCGTCGTCGCGTCCGACGTCGGCGGCATTCCCGAAGTGGTGCGTGACGAGATCACCGGACTCCTGGTGCATTACGACGCGGACAAGGGCCGCGACTTCGAACACGATCTCGCAAATGCGGTGAACCGGGTGGTCGCCGACCCCGAACTGGCGGGGTCGATGGGTGAGGCGGGACGCGCACGGGCCATCGCCGACTTCTCCTGGGATTCCATCGCGGAGCAGACTCTGCGGATCTACGAATCCGTCTGCAAGCCGGTCTGATACGCCCCGACGGTCACCGACGCGGTAACCGTCATCGGATCGGGCAACGCGGCCAGCTTCGCATCCACCTGCGCCTTGGTGAGGTGAAAGGCCGACGGGCCCATCAGCACCACGTCCGCGATGTCGCTGTGCCCGAGGTCGATCTGGTACTCGACCAGTGTGCGTTCGGTGCGAACGAAATGGCCGGTCATGCTGTTGCCGATGCGTTCGGTTTTGTCCTTGTCGACACCGATCATTCCGACCTGTGCCACCAGTTCACCCAGATGGCGAGGGGTCGGAGACACCACGACCAGCGTCCCGCCAGGGCGGAGAACACGCGCGAATTCGGAGACGTTCCGGGGCGAAAAGATCGACAGAGCAACATCGATCACCTCATCGGCGATCGGAAACGGTTGCCAGCCATCGGCCACGACCGCACCGATGGAATCGGACAGTCGGCTCACCTGGCGGGCCGCCGTCTTGGAAAGATCAAGTCCCACACCGCGACCGCCACAGGCATCGACTGCGGCGGCAAGGTAGTGCCCGGTTCCGGCGCCGACATCGAGAATCGTTGCTGCCGGAGGACATTGCCGCGAGACAGCCGACAGGATCGGATCGAAGAATCCGCTGTCGAGGAATCGGGTTCGCGCGGCAAGCATGTCGGCGGTGTCTGAACGAAAGTTGCTGCCGGCCCCACCCAACAGGGTGACGTAACCCTGTCGAGCGAGGTCGAAGCTGTGACCGGCCGGGCACCACAGTGTGCGGTCGGCCAATTCGAGCGATGCTCGACACACCGGGCAACTCAACAGATCGACCACTGTGGACAACATGAGTCGACCGTCTCCCTCAGTTGCCCTACGGCGCGCTGGTCAGGCGACCACCGCGCGCAATTCTTCACCCAAAGCTGCCGCCTCGTCCGAGGTCAGCTCGACAACCAGTCGGCCACCGCCCTCGATGGGGATGCGAACAACGATTCCTCGCCCCTCCTTGGTTGCTTCAAGGGGACCGTCCCCGGTCCGTGGCTTCATCGCCGCCATTTCTGCTCCCTTCAGATTCGCTGCCGCAGTCGGCGTCGAAGTCTGATCTTATTAGGTCGATGCCAACAAATGCTGACACCGCACGTTTCGGTGCTGCGTGGTCTCGATCCATACTACGGATCGCAGAGCGGTTATTCTCCCCGTTGCGCAGGGCTTTCGGCGTCTTCACGAGCTTGAAGATCGTGCAGTGCGATCCGGAGTTCGTCGATCTCGCGCGCGAGTTTCTCCAGCGCCCAGTCGACCTCGCCGGTTTTGTAGCCGCGGGTCACCTGGACAAAGCGTAACGACCGCACGTCTTCGCCGGTGATTCCGGCTCGCGGCAGGCGCGTGAGTGTGGTTCCGCGTTCCAGCGGGGGAAGATCCTCCGACCGGCCGAAGACCAGCCAGACGACGGCGAACACCACACCGATCACCGCGACCATGATCAGCAGGTACAGCAGAAGGGTCAGCACCTCATCCACTATTCCAGGTCATCAGCGATGGTCTGCGGGCTCCTCCGCTCCTGGGCGTCCTCGAAGGTCATTTCGATATGGCCCACCGACGATGTCATCAGCGCATGTCGACTCAGCCGCAGCCGACGCAGCTCGTCGGCGATCGGATGTGATCCGAGCTGCATGCTCGCCCCTCCCAATCGGGTCCGGGTATCGCCGGTCCGGTTGAGCACCCATGGGGTCTCGCGCGTCACACCATCCAGATACGAATACGCCCGAAGCACCGCCGTCGCATCGGAATCCGGAACCTTGATCCCGGGCCGAACCGTGAGCGCGACAATCAATTTGCCCGCTTCACTGACCACACCTCGCTTCGTGGCGGACGCATGGTCGACGTCGAAGTCCGCCAACGTTTTCGGAAAACCCCAGATCCCGCGCCCGGCGGCAAGCGTGAAGTCGCCATCGACCGGTAGTCGATGCACCAGGGCACGGGCCTGTCCGGTCGCCAGTGCCCGAAGATTTCCCGAAATCGTCGCCTTCCCGGGCGTGTCGGGATCTTCGAGCAGCAGGCACACCCCAAACTCGTTGTAGGGTCCGAGATCTCCATCGACATAGTCGACGAACACCAGCATGCACATGGTGCGGCCCGGCCTGACCTGCATCACCCGTAGTCCGGTGTCGGCGATCATCGCCTGTGCCGCAGGGGCAGACGCGGTGTACCCGGCCACAAAGCAACTCGCGTGCCGGATCCGGACCGGCATCTGCACCTCGGTACCGAGAACCTCGTACGCGGTCATGACGCTGCTCCGTCGGCAGCGACCACACCACGTAATCCCTCGGCGCCGAAGAGAGGTTCGAGCATCGAGCTGAAATCGGGTCCACGACGCAGCATCTGGCCACCGTCGACGTTGATCACCTGTCCGGTGATCCACGTCGACTCCGCGCCGAGCAGAAACAGCGCCAGCCCCGCGATGTCCTCGACCTCGCCGACCCGCTGCAGTGGCGTGCTGATCCGGTAGTCCTCACTGAGCGCCGGATCCTGAGTGACGAGCCCGACGAGTTCGGTTCGCGTCAAACCCGGCCGGATACCGTTGACGCGGACATTGCTCGCGCCCAATTCGTCTGCCGCCAGCGCCACCAAATGATCGACCCCGGACTTCGTGACCCCATAGGCACCGAACCATCGGTGCGTGTTGCTCGCGGCGATCGACGAGATCGCGACGATGGAACCGCCGCCACCCCGAACCAGTTCGCGCGCACCGTGTTTGATCGTGAACATCGTGCCGTTGAGATTGAGATCGACAGTGCGTTTCCAGGCTTCCGTGTCCATCTGGGTGATCGGTCCGATGGTCTCACTGCCGCCTGCGCAGGCGACGATTCCGTCGAGTCGCCCGGTGTGTGCGGTGGCCGCGGCGACCGCTGCGGCCACCTGATCCTCGACCGTGATGTCGGCGGCGTGAGCGAACACGGCACCGCGTCCGGTGCCGGCATTGAGCTTGGCGGCAACCCCCTCCAGACGCTCGGCGCCGCGGCCGACGATCGTGACCTGCGCGCCCCGCTCACACAGCAGTGTGGCAATGCCCTCACCGATCCCACTGCCACCACCGGTGACCAGAACTGACTTACCCGCCATCGAATCCGCCATCGACCAACTCTCCCCGTAGAACTAGAACGTGTTCTAGACACGGTAGCTGGCCCGAGCCGCAAATGAGCCAGATATACGAAGACGAGCCGCGTATTCGCGGCTCGTCTTCGTATATCTGGCTCGTTTGGAGGCGGCGCTATGAGGCTCGGCGACCGCGTACGGGCACCTGTGGACGCAGCGTGTTCATCGCCGGCCGGTCGGTCAGATAGACCTCGGTGGTCTTCGGGCTGAATGTGCCGTCGGGCTGGATCTTGAACTGGGTGAGCCCGACACCGGAATCGACGATCCCGCAGCGGCCCATCAGCGTCCCGACGATTTGGCGGCTCATCACACCGAGCTCGACCAGCGGCCGGTTGCGGTGTGTACGAACGCCGAGGTTCACCTGGCCGATGCCCGCCATGCCGTACCGGTCGTAGGTGTCGACCAGCAGGCCGATCTCCACGCCGTAACCCGGTGCGAACGGCACCGCGCACAGCAACTCGCGGGTACCGGCGTACTCGCCGCCCAGCGGCTGCAGCACTGCGGTCAGTTCCGGCTTGAACGAGGCCAGGAGCGGACGGGCGACGAGCTCGGTGACCCGGCCGCCACCGTTGGCGTCCTCGACGTGTCCGGTGCGCAGCGGACGGCGGTAGAAACCCTTCACGAGCTGGATCTCGGTGTTCATGAGGAGAGGCCCGAGAAGCTTGGGGACGAACATCGGATCGGGATCGATCAGATCGGAGTCGACGAAGGCGATCAGATCACCTGTGGTCGCGGCCAGCGAGCGCCAGAGCACTTCGCCTTTGCCACGGACCGGCTCGATCTCGGGGACCGCCTCTTCCCGGCTGACCACCCGCGCGCCGGCCGCGGTCGCCCGCTCGGCGGTGGCATCGGTCGAACCCGAGTCCAGGACGATCAGCTCGTCGACGAGGGTGCCGAGCAACGGACGGATCGAGGCGATCACATCTGCGACGGTGTCCTCTTCATTCAATGCCGGCAGGACAACCGACACGGTCCGGCCGTTCTTGGCCGCGACAAGTTCCTCGACGGTCCAGTCAGGACGGTCCCAACTGTGGTCGGCGGCCCAGCGGGCCGAAGGTGAGTCCTGCGGTGCCGATGCGATCGGCGCCCACACACGTTCGGTCTTTCCGGTGACTTGCTTCCCAGCGGTCATGCCAAACCCCTTACTGTTCGGGCAGGTGGCCTGGTGCCCACTATCGCGGCCACCATGTCGACCACCCTTCGAGTGGCGGCTACCTCGTGTACGCGAAACACCCGAGCCCCCGCGGAGGCGGCGAGTGCCGTCGCGGCCAGAGTCCCCTCCAACCGATCTTCCAGGCCTACACCCAGAGTCTCCCCTACAAAATCCTTGTTACTGAGCGCCATCAGCACTGGCCAACCGGTATTAACCAGAACGTTTACCTGACGTAACAAAGCGAGCCCGTGATGGGTATTTTTTCCGAAATCATGGGTCGGATCGATGACAATCGAATCGCGTCGCACCCCCGCCGCGAGGGCTCGATCTGCCGCACCGGTCACCTCCGCGAGGACATCGGCGACCACGTCCGGGTACCGGACACGGTGCGGCCGGGTACGCGGGACGGCTCCACCGGTGTGCGAGCAGACGATGCCCACCGACAGTTCCGCCGCCACCGACACCAGGTCCGGGTCGGCGCCCGCCCACGTGTCGTTGATGAGGTCTGCGCCCACGGCAACGGCCTCGCGCGCGACGTCGGCCCGCCAGGTGTCGACGCTGACGATGAGGCCAGGGTGGCGATCGCGGATCCAGGCGATCATCGGCAACACCCGCCGAATCTCTTCGGCTGCGTCGACGAGGTCACCCGGGCCCGCCTTCACGCCCCCGACATCGACGATGTCGGCGCCTTCGGCGACCACCTGATCGACCCGGGACTTCGCCGCATCGTCGGAGAAGCTCGCTCCGCGGTCGTAGAACGAGTCCGGCGTGCGGTTGACGATGGCCATCACCAAGGCCCGATCCGTGGCAACCGGACGCCCGCACAACGTGTCGGAGACCGCGGTCCCGACAACCCCGGGCGCGTCGGAACCCGCCCCGGTGCCATCGGGACGCACGCTAGCCTCTGGGTACTTTCGCTCCTGCGACATCATCTGGGTAGTCATCGTAGAACTTGACGTACCCGTCGCCGCGACCGGTCAAAACATAGAGATCGTCGTCGCCGACGTCGGAGAACCCCTCCTCGCGGAGCTCCACTTTCCGGTTCTTGAACGTCGAGGTCTGTTCGAGCTCGGGCACCACCCGGACGAACAGCGGGATGGCATAGGCCGGCAGTTCCCCGTACAGGTGATCCGCCAACGCCTTGGGATCGAACTCCGCGCCTTCGCGGAGGGTGATGGCGGCCATCCCCGCCTTGCCGTCGGCGCCGCGGACCTCGACGCCGTAGACCACGACTCCCTCGATCTCCTCGACATCATCCAGCGCGCCCTCGACCTCGGTGGTGGCCACGTTCTCGCCTTTCCAGCGGAAGGTGTCTCCGAGACGATCGACGAATGCGATGTGACCCATCCCGAGATTGCGGACGAGGTCGCCGGAATTGAACCAGCGATCGCCGGACTTGAACGCGTCGGTGATGATCTTCTTGGTCGACGCGTCGTCATCGGTATAGCCGTCGAACGGGACCTTGGCTGAGATCTCGGAGATCAGAAGGCCTGCTTCACCTTTGGAGACCTTTGTCAGCTTTCCTTGCGAATCACGCTTGGGTTCACCGGATTCCTGGTCGTACTGCACGATCTTGAACGGCAGTGGGCAGAAGCCGGCCGTGCGGTCGATGTTGAAGACATTGATGAAGGCCAGGTTCAGTTCCGAAGCACCGTAGAACTCGACCACCCGCTCGATCTTGAACCGGCCGGCGAAGTCGTCCCAGATCTCCGCGCGCATCCCGTTGCCGACAATGGTCTTGATCCCGTTGGTGGCATCGGATGATTTTTCGGGCTGGGCCAACAGGTACCGGCACAACTCGCCGATGTAGCAGAAGGCGGTGGCCCGGTTGAGTTCGACCTCGTCCCAGAACCGGGAGGCCGAAAACGACTTGCCGATGGCCAGGCAGGCACCCGACGCCAGCACCGATGACAGCGAGACCGTCAGCGCATTGTTGTGATAGAGCGGTAGCACCGAGTACATGGTGTCGGTGTGCCGGAGCCGCACGCCCATGCCGCCGATGCCGTCCATGCTCGTCATCCAGCGGTAGTGCGACATGATGCTGGCCTTCGGAAGCCCGGTGGTCCCGGACGTGAAGATATAGAAGGCCTTGGTCGACGACGGAAGGTCGGCGGTGACCTCGGGATTGCGCTCGCTCAATCCCTGCGCCTGCTCGTCGAGTTCGGTGAAGTCGACTGTCAGGGATGGCAGTTGCGACTTGTCGATCGAATCCAGAGCGTCTTTCACCTCGGGGTCGACCACCAGCACCTTCGCATCCAGGATGCCGAGGCTGTGCGACAACACGTGTCCGCGCTGGTTGTAATTGAGCATCCCGGCGATCGCACCGAGTTTTACCGTCGCCAGCATCACCAGCAGCGTCTGCGGATGATTCTTGGCCAGGACTCCGACGACGTCACCGACACCGACACCGTTGCGGGTGAAGTGGTCGGCATAGCGATTGATCTTCCGATTGGCCTCACCGTAGGTGATCGAATTGCCCTCGAACCGGATGAAGGGACGTTCCGGGTGCTTGGCGACCAGATCGTTGAAGACCGAGCCGATGGTGTCTTTCGCCTTCGGACGTCGCAGTACCAGTCCTGGTGCGTGCCGGATGACCCCCGGAAGATCGGGGACCATCGCCAAAGCTCCCTTGGCGACGTCGATCAGTCCAACATTCGTCCGGTTTTCACTGGCCACTTAAGCTCCGATGCTCGTGATGTGTCTGGGCCCGACTGCCGAGATGCTCGCTCGACTATCACGGTAAGGCCCCCCGGCGGATAAGGTTACCGATATTCACAGATAAACCGCGCAACGCGCGAGCGCCTCTCTGACCGTTGTGGTCCGGACCAGCCGGTCCAGCGCTGACGTCGACACAAACCCTGATTCGGTCAACGTCTGCAGCCAGTCGAGCAGCGGTGTGTAGTGACCGTCGGGATCGAGGAGCACCACCGGTTTGCGGTGCATACCCAAGTACCCGGCAGTCCATGTTTCAAACAGCTCTTCCAGCGTGCCGATACCGCCGGGCAGTGTGATGAAGGCGTCCGCCCTGTCCTCCATCTGCTGCTTGCGCTGACGCATCGTGTCGGTGATCACCAGCTCATCGGCATCGAGGTCGGCTACTTCCCTCTGCACCAACGCCTTTGGAATGATCCCGATGGTATGGCCGCCGGCCGCACGGGTCGCGTGGGCAACCGCACCCATCATCGAGACGTTGCCGCCGCCGGAGACCAGGGTGTGCCCGCCGGCACCGAGCGCGCTCCCGAGTTCGGTGGCCAGCGCCAGGTAGTTGTCGGCCACTGGTCCGGATGCGCAGTAGACGCAGATCGCGCTCATCCCCTGGCCTCCGCTTCTGACTGCCGCTGATGCGACGCCTTGACGATCTCGACCGCTTCGGAGACGGAGTCGGTCACCTGGAGCAGGTCGACGTCGGCCGGCGACACAAAGCCCTGTTCGGTCAGCGTTCCCTTGATCCAGTCGAGCAGCGGACCCCAGAACTCGGTGCCCAGCAACACAATCGGGAACTGTGTCACCTTGCGGGTCTGCACCAGCGTGAGTGCCTCGAACAGCTCGTCGAGGGTGCCGAACCCACCCGGCAGGCAGATGAAGGCCTCCGCGTACTTCACGAACATCGTCTTCCGGACGAAGAAGTACCGGAAGTTGATGCCGAGGTCGACCCACTCGTTCAGGGACTGCTCGAACGGGAGCTCGATGCCCAAACCGATGGACTGCCCACCGCTCTCGCAGGCCCCCCGGTTCACCGCCTCCATCAGACCCGGTCCGCCGCCGGTGATCACCGGATACCCGGCTTCGGCCAGAGCGGCACCGAGTTCACGGCCCAGGTTGTAGTACGGGGTGTCGCGCGCCGTGCGGGCCGACCCGAACACGGTGACGGCCGGTGCCACCGTCGACATGTTGTCGAACCCCTCGACGAACTCGGACTGGATCCGAAGGACTCGCCACGGATCTCGGGCCGAATCCGCCGACCTGAGCAAACGCTGGTCGGTCGTCTGGGTGGGTGCGCTCTGGTCTTCGCGGATCCGAGCTGCGCCGCGGTAGTTGAGCCGGGTGTCGCGATCGGGTTGTGCCATAGGGAGACGCTAGCAATGTGCAATCCGAATCGTCGGACAGCCAAGGTCACCGTCACATCAGCCGAGCAGATACCGCCGCAGGATGTCCGTCACCTCGGTGATCTGCGCCGTGGGCACCCGCTCGTCGCGCTTGTGGGCAAGGTTCGGGTCGCCGGGCCCGAGATTCACCGCCGGGATACCCAGCGCCGAGAATCGCGAGACGTCGGTCCACCCGTACTTGGCGCGAAACCGGCCACCGGCCGCGACAACCAGTTGCGCCGCCGCCGGGTTGGACAATCCCGGCAATGCACCGCCGGCCGCGTCGGTGATCTCGAACGTGATCAAGCCGGAATCGATTGCGGCAGAAAACACTTCCCGAACATGCGCGGTGGCCTGCTCCACCGAACGGTCCGGGGCAAAGCGGAAGTTTACGTCCACGCTCGCCGCGTCGGGCACCACGTTCCCGGCCACACCGCCGTCGATCCGGACCGCGGACAGGCCTTCGCGGTATTCGCAGCCATCGATGTCGACCCAGCGCGGTTTGTAGTCGGCCATCGTCTGCAGCACCGAACCGAGTTTGTGGATTGCGTTGTCCCCCAGCCACGAACGCGCCGAATGCGACCGCGTGCCCGACGCCGTCAGCCGCACGCGCAGGGTCCCCTGGCAGCCCGCCTCGATCTGGCCGGCGGTCGGCTCACCGAGAATCGCGACATCGCCCTGCAGCCAGTCGGGTAGTTCGCGTTCGATGAACCCCAGCCCGTTGTACTGGGCCGCGATCTCCTCGCAGTCGTAGAAGATCAGGGTGAGATCGGCGGTCGGCTCGTCGAGGGTGGCCGCGAGATGCAGGAAGACCGCGTCACCGGACTTCATGTCGACGGTGCCGCAGCCGTGGAGCACATCACCTTCGGGGCTGTCGCGCTCGCGCCGGCTCGGCACGTTGTCGGCGATCGGGACGGTGTCGAGATGTCCGGCCAGAATCACTCTGCGGCCCAGGCCGCGGTTGGTGCGGGCCAGCACGCAATTGCCGTGGCGCAGGATCTCGAAGCCGGTGGTCTGCTCGCGCAGCGCCGCTTCCACGGCATCGGCGATCACCGCCTCGTCGTGGCTCTCGCTGGCGATGTCGACAAGCGCCGCCGTCAGATCGATCGGGTCGGCGTGCAGGTCCAAAGCGGTGGTGGTCACGGTGAACACGGTAGTCGCCGACCCATGGCGGGCACGACTCCCCGATGGCCGAAATGTTGATGACCGGCCGCCCGGGCAGCGATAGCGTCGAGGTCATGACGTCCTCCGACTCCCCCACACCGAAACTCAACGCCATCTCCATCGTCGTCGACGACATGGCTGCATCGCTGGCGTTCTACCGCGCCTGCGGACTGGACTTCCCCGACGATGCCGACACCGCCCCGCACGCCGAGACCACGGCTGCCGGCGGATTCCGGATCCTCTTCGATACCGCCGACAGTCTCGCCTCGTTCGGCCGGAGCTGGTCGGCGCCGTCCGGCAGCCAACGCATTTCGCTGGCCTTCGAATGCGCGACCACAGGCGAGGTCGACGCCAGATATGCGGCGCTGACCACGGCAGGGCATGTCGGAGAGCTCGAGCCCTTCGACGCGTTCTGGGGCCAGCGGTACGCCACCGTGAAGGACCCGGACGGCAACGGCGTCGACTTCTACGCCGCGCTGGGCTGATCCGGTGAAATGCTCCCGCGTAAACTTCTCCGCGTGACCAACGCATCTGGAGCCTCCGCAATCGGCATCGCCACCATCACCGACTCGGGCGCTGTGCTCGACACCTGGTACCCGTCCCCCGAGCTGGGTGAGTCGGCCACGTCCGGGACCACCGAGCTCGCCGCCGACGAGACCCCGGCCGAACTGACCTCGCTGGTCGGCACCGACGCCGACCGCGGTGTTCGCACCGTCGCCGTCCGCACCTCCATCGTGCTGGCCGACGCCCCCGCCGACGCACACGACGCCTACCTGCGTCTGCATCTTCTCTCCCACCGGCTCGTCATCCCGCGCGGCCTCAACATGGACGGCATCTTCGGCAAACTGTCGAACGTGGTGTGGACCAACTTCGGACCGTGCGCCGTCGAAGGTTTCGAGCTCACCCGTGCCAATCTCAAGGCCCGCGGTCAGGTGACCGTCAACGGCATCGACAAGTTCCCCCGCATGGTCGATTACGTTGTGCCGAGCGGGGTTCGGATCGCCGACGCCGGACGCGTCCGCCTCGGAGCCCACCTCGCCGAAGGCACCACCGTCATGCACGAGGGATTTGTGAACTTCAACGCCGGAACCCTCGGCGCCTCGATGATCGAAGGCCGCATCTCGGGCGGCGTCATCGTCGGCGACGGCTCGGATGTCGGCGGCGGCGCCTCCACGATGGGCACCCTGTCCGGCGGTGGCAAAGAAATCATCTCCCTGGGCAAGCGCTGCCTGCTCGGCGCCAACTCCGGACTGGGCATCGCCCTCGGCGACGACTGCGTCATCGAGGCCGGCCTCTACGTCACCGCAGGCACCAAGGTGACCGGCCCGGACGGAACGGTCATCAAGGCCCGCGACCTGTCCGGCCAGAGCAACCTGCTGTTCCGCCGCAACAGCACCTCCGGAGCGGTCGAGGTCGTGCCGTGGAAGGGCGACGGCATCGAGCTCAACGCCATCCTGCACGCCAACTGAGCGAGGGTCCCTCGTCCTCCATCCGAATTTGCACCGCCCACCGGTAATTGCCGGTGGGCGGTGCAAATTCAGGTGGTGCTGAACAGAATTCAGGCAGAAAGGCGCTGCGCTGCTGCGGCAATCCGTTCGTCGGTGGCGGTGAGCGCCAGCCGGACATGGCGGTTTCCGCGGGGACCGTAGAACTCACCCGGCGCCGCCAGGATGCCGCGATCGGCCAGCCAGTCGACGGTGGCGCGACTGTCTTCGTCGCGGGTGGCCCAGAGGTACAGGCCGGCCGCCGATTCGTCGATCCGCAGCCCGGCACCGAGTAGGCCCGCACGGAGAACCTCGCGCCTCGCCCGGTAGCGCTCCCGCTGCTGTGCGGTGTGGGTGTCGTCGTCCAGGGCCGCTGCCATCGCACCCTGCACCGGGAACGGCACGATCAGGCCCGCATGCTTGCGGACCGCGAGCAGTTCACCGATCAGAGCCGGATCGCCGGCGAGGAATCCCGCCCGGTAGCTCGCCAGGTTCGAGGTCTTCGACAGCGAGTGCACGGCCAGCAACCCGGTGAAGTCACCGTCCGTCACCCGTGGATCGAGGATCGACACCGGCTCGTCATCCCAGGCCAGACCCAGGTAGCACTCGTCGGAAACGACGATCGAGCCGCGCTCGCGCGCCCACTGCACCACCTTGCGCAGATGCTCGACTGGCAGCACCTTGCCGGTGGGGTTGGACGGCGAGTTCAGGTAGATGAGCGCGGGTGAAGTCGGCCCGAGCTGGGTCAGTGAATCGGCCCGAACCGGCCGGGCTCCGGCCAGCAGCGCACCGACCTCGTAGGTCGGATAGGCGATCTCCGGGATGACAACGTCATCGCCGGCACCGATCCCGAGCGTGGCGGGCAGACCGGCGATGACCTCTTTGGTCCCGATCACCGGCAAGATCATCGAGTTGTCGAGGCCGGTGATCCCATGTCGGCGTTCCAGCGACGCGCAGGCCGCGGTCCGGACCATGGTGGTGCCGATCGTGACCGGATATCCGGGGAAATCCGAGGCCGCGTAGAGAGCATCGCGAATCAGCGGGTCCACCGGATCGACCGGGGTACCCACCGAGAGATCGACGATGCCATCGGGATGTTTACCCGCACGCTCTTTGGCATCGGCGAGCGTGTCCCACGGAAATTCCGGCAACCGCGACGAGACAGGGGCCCGGCCACGACGCATCGAGGTCATCCGACCGTCATTCCTCGGTGTTCATGGGAGGCAGAGCCTTCACAAACGGGGAGTCGTACGCGACCTTGCCCAGTTTGCTGGCACCACCCGGCGAACCCAGATCGTCGAAGAAGTCGACGTTGGCGTTCACGTACGGCTCCCACTCGTCGGGCACATCGTCTTCGTAGAAGATCGCCTCGACCGGGCACACCGGTTCACAGGCACCACAGTCGACGCACTCGTCGGGCTGGATGTAGAGCATCCGTTCACCCTCGTAGATGCAATCGACCGGGCATTCCTCCACGCAGGCCTTGTCCAAGAGGTCAACGCAAGGCTCAGCGATGATGTATGTCACCGACAACCCTCCTCATCAATTCAGTTCCTAGCGCGTGGGCTGTACGCGCTCAAAAGCGGGCATGCCATCCGATCAGGTTGACGTCGGCTGCCCGCTTGTCGCCTTCCAGTATCCGGGTCACCGATGTCAAGTCAAAACCGACCCCACCCGTGGTCCGCGAGGCGGCGGGCCGCGCATTGCGCACACTTCGCCGCCATACGCGGGTTTCAAATCAGTGAGCGCGTAAATCTTTACCGGAACCGGCCCGGAAGGCACTGTTGTCAACGTGACCTTGCGCCGAAATCTCCCGTGGAACCGAATGTGTTGTTGCTGATCGCAACCCTCAACTCATTCGAACCTTCCACAGGAGCCTCCCCGCATGACCTCTACCTTGTCCCGCCCGTCTGTGGCCGGATTGCCCAGTCACCACCTTCCCACCCGGCTGCGGCCCGCTGACCTGTTGCGGCTGACAGACCAGGGCGCCTCCGACGTGATCGACGGCATCTACGACCACCTGCTGCCGAAGCGCTGGGACCGCGAGAACCGATGGGCCACCCGCCTGCACTACGACGACGATGTCGATGTCTGGCTGATCAGCTGGACCCCGGACGAGTCGACAGACCTGCACGACCATGCCGGATCCCTGGGCGCGCTGACCGTCCTCTCCGGCGCCCTGACCGAGTACCGCTGGACCGGGAGCCAACTGCGAGCCCGCACCCTCGACGAAGGCGACCAGGCCTCGTTCCCGCTCGGCTGGGTGCACGACGTGGTCCGCAACCCCGCCACCCCGGTCACCAGCGAACCCACATTGAGTGTCCACGCCTACTCCCCGCCGCTGAGCGCGATGTCGTACTACGAGGTGACCGACACACAGTCACTTCGCCGGACGAAGACCGTTCTCACCGACGGTGGCGCAGCATGAGTTCTGTGACCACCATCGACGACCTTCTCCTGCAGGCCCGGGCCGGACTCGATCGGATCAGCGCACCGGAACTCCCGACCGCACTCGCCGACGGCGCACTGGTCGTCGACATCCGCCCGGCGGCGCAGCGCGCACAGGAAGGCGAGTTCGACGGCGCACTTGTGATCGAACGCAACGTCCTCGAATGGCGCCTCGACCCGGCTTCCGACGCACGGATCCCCGAGGCCGTCGACCACGACGTCCCGTGGGTGGTGATCTGCTCGCAGGGCTACACCTCGAGCCTGGCGGCGGCGTCGCTGCAACTACTCGGACTGCACCGCGCCACCGACGTGATCGGCGGCTACGAGGCACTCATCGCCGCCGGTATCAGCGGCACCTCACGCTGATCCGGCCGCTCGACTACGACGTCAAACAATTTCGCGGACAACAGCATTCGATGCCCGTCGCAGCGCGTCGCTCTCACCGATGTACCCGGCGAGCGCACCGACCAGCGGCAACCCGGTCAGCAGCCGCCACGGCTGCTTCGATGACGGCCGCCGCTCGAGCTCACCGAGAGCCGCCCGCGACTTCTCGATACCGGACCACAGGTCCTTCACCCGGGCGTCGTTTTCCTTATCGCTGCGGTCGTCTGCCTCACCCGTCAGCAGCGCCCGCGAGTTCATCTTCCGGCGGCACAGGACCTCGGCGAGCAGGTCGGTCTGCCGGTACCGGTCGTCGATGCCGTAGGCGCGCGCGACCGCACACAGCAGAATCGCCTGGTTCCCGAATCCCAGCGCGGTCTGGACGGGCAGCCGCTTCACCAGCGGTCCGAAGACACCCGGGTACGCAACGCCGACGGTCGTGATGGCACCGACCCGATTGATCCACCAGTCACGACGCTGTGCCGGCGTCCAGCCGGTCCACCGCGCGGTGCCGGGCAATCCGGCGGCGTCGGCGGCCCACACGAACGAGGCGCCGACGGTGCCGATGACCTTGGCGATGAGGGCCTCGTCAGCCCTGTCAGCATCATCAACACTGCCGGGCTGCTGATCCGCACCCCGAAATGTCCTGCTTTTTACACCGAACAGGTCACTGTCGGCCGCAGCGAGCAGCAGACCGATCACCCCGGTCGACCGATGGAGCAGACGCGCAACGTCGGTGTCCGAGAGCGGTTGTGCGGTCGGCAGAGGCAACTTCATGCAGTATGCAGACCTGCGTCGACGGGTTCCCACTCCTCGCCCGCTTCGCTCCAGGGACGCCCGATGGGGATGACGTCGGCGGCCAGCCCGGTCTCGGGATCGGCCAGCGCCCACACGTGCTCGCTGATCCGCTCGTCGATCCACGGGGAGCCGGCCAAAACGTATCGGGGTTGTGCCGCAACACGTTCGGTCAGGATGTACCCGGTCTCGGCGGTGATGGCGGCCAGCGAATCCAGATGCGGCCAGGGCCGTTCGGGATTCACGTGGTCGGGCGTCAGCGGCGACACACCACCCCAGTCGTCCACACCGGCACCGACCAGTGCGGCACATTCGGCCGACGACACCAGGTTCGGAGGGGCCTGGATCCGCATCCGCGGGCCCAGGATGATCCTGGCCACCGCCACGGCTGCCAGGAACTCGTCGAACTCGGCATCGGCGACACCGCGCATCGCGGTATCGGGCTTGGCCCGGAAGTTCTGCACGATCACTTCCTGGATGTTGCCGAACGCCTTCTGCACCTTGTGCAGCTCGATCAGCGAGTCGGCGCGTTCGGTGAGGTCCTCACCGATGCCCACCAGGATTCCGGTGGTGAACGGCACAGAGAGCCGGCCCGCGTCGATGAGGACCTGCATGCGGACCTCGGGGTCCTTGTCGGGGCTGCCGTAGTGGGCGTTGCCCTTGTCGGTGAAGAGCCGTCGCGCGGTGGTCTCGAGCATCATGCCCATCGACGGCGCAACCGGCTTGAGCCGGGCCATCTCGTCGGCACTCATCACCCCGGGATTGAGGTGAGGCAGCAACCCCGTCTCCTCGAGAACCCGGATCGAGGCTGCCCGGACATAGTCCAGCGTCGAGGAATAGCCCCGCTCGGTCAGCCATTGCCGCGCCTCGGGCCACCGCTCCTCCGGACGGTCACCGAGCGTGAACAAGGCCTCCTTGCATCCCATCTCGGCGCCGCTGCGAGCGATGTCGAGGACTTCCTCGATCTCCAGGTACATTCCGTGGCCGTCGCGGGCCAGCTTGCCCGGAACGGTCACGAACGTGCAGTAATGGCACCGATCGCGGCACAGCCGGGTCAGGGGGATGAACACCTTGCGCGAGTAGCTGATCTGCCGCTCGCGACCTTCGGCGATCAAACCGGCATCACGGATCCCCGCCGCGATCGCGCAGAGTTCGGTGAGTTCGTCCCCGCGCGCGGCGAGCAGCGTCGCGGCCCGGGCGACATCGAGCTCGGCGCCCTCGTCCACCTGGGCCAGTACCTGCCTGATCGCATCGCTGGTGGGGCGCACCTGCGCCATGCCACCGGAACGCGGCGGCATCGCCGGATCAGGGAGCAGCGTCGGATCCGATGACGTACCGAGGGCTTCGGGGATCTGCGAGGTCACTCCCTGATAATGCTGCATGGGTGGCAGATCATTCCCCCGACCCCGCCACCACCGGTTTCGCGTCACCCTTCGTATCGGGCAGCCAGCCCGCAAAAGCCGCGAACACCGGCAATATGAGTCCCAGGCCGAGGAGCAGGAACACGGTCAGATCCTGCGGCACCACCACGTCGCCGCCGGGCCCACCCACGGCCAGAACGAAGAACGCGATCATGAACGCGATCAGCGAACCGAAGCGGGCGAACCCTTCGGTGAGGGTGGCGCTGCACCACAGCAGGATGTAGTTGGCGATCGCCGCGAACACCGCGCTGATCGGGAACGGCACCGACCCGATGTGCAACGGCAGAAATGCCAAGGCCATGACGCCGACCAGGAAGCCGTCGAGCCACAGCAGGCCCAGCAGCGCCCAGCGCATCAAAGATCCTGTCATCACAGGCCACCGAAGAGGTCGGTTTCACGTCCGGACCCGTCTGTCGGTCCCTGCTCACCGGCGACCAGCATGAAGTGTTCCTCGGCAAAAATCGGCTGGATGATGTTGTTGGACAGCGCATATTCGGTGCCCGACGCGGACACGGTCACCTGCGTTGCGTGTGCGCTCAGCGCCCGCACCTTGCGATCGTAGACCTCACGCACGTCGATCGCCGTGGTGATCTCGGCATCGGGATGGCTGGGCAGCTCGCCCGGCGTCGGCAACCGCCATCCCTTCGGGATCCGGCCGCTCGCCTCGGCGAGACCGGCCTCCAGTGCAGATTCTTCGGTGACGGTCCAGTAGAGCTTGGACACCGACCATCCGTCGTCCCCGGTGGCCGCGAGTTCGATGGCCGCGTGAGCGATGGCATGGACCTGGATGTGGTCCGGATGTCCATAGCTGCCCACGGGGTCGTATCCGACCACGACCTGCGGTCGCAGTTCGCGGATCAGATCCGCGAGGACTGCGGCGGGGGTCTCTGATCCGGCGGCGATGAATGCGCGTTCGTGATGGTTCGAGGGCGCACCCTGCATCCCCGAATCCCGCCAGCGTCCGGCACCACCGAGGAACCTTGGTTCCACGGGGGCAAATGGATCGGGACTCAGCTCGGCCAGCGCATCGGTCAATTCCATGATCCGGTAGCCACCCAATTGGTCGCCGCCGCCGGCGGCGACCAGGCCACTCCACCGGTCCCCGATCACCTCACCCTCCTCACCCAGCGTGCAGGTGACAACGGTGACCTCGGCGCCGGCATCGAGGTACTTGGCGATGGTGCCGCCGGTGGTGATGGTCTCGTCATCCGGATGGGCATGAACGAGCAACAGACGATTCATGGGATTGCGGGTTCGCTTTCAGTTACCGGTCTGCTGGCGCCAGACCGCGGAGTCACCGTAGATGCCGGTCTGCACCGGCCCGGTGACCGGGACGCCGGTGACCAAGGGAGAGACGGCGGTGGTCAGGACATCCTGATACACCGGCAGATACACCGAACGATCATCGAGCAGGCGCTGCGCGGTGCGCAGATCCTCGGTCGGATCCTCCGCGGAGATGGCCCGGGTCGCGATCTGCTGTAGTTCCGGGTCGCACAGGCCGGAGACATTGCTGGTGTACCGCGGTTCGCTGCGCTCCGCCGAATCGGCCTCCGACGACGGAACCTCCGATGAGGTGACCGACGGTTCCGGTGCTGCGCTGGTCGCCGTGGCTGCAGCGGACGGGTCCGGGACAGAGCTCGACGCGGCGGTCTCTTCTTCGGTGCGCAGACATTCGGTGTTCGACGCGAGCACTGTGGCAGGTGATTCCCCGGCCCGGCTCCAGCCGACCACCAGATCGACCTGTCGTCCGGTCAGTGCCGAGCTGTACAACTCGGCAGTCGACATGGCCACATTCGTGGCGCGGATCCCGGCACGATTCAACTGGTCGACGATGTTGGCCGCCGCCGGACCCGTCCGAAGATCGCCCTTGACCGACCCGACCCGGACCACCAAGGCGTCACCGTCCGTTTTTTCGACGGGCGCTGTGCCGGCGGGAAGCGGCGGAAGGTCGCTCGGCGGGGTCGTTGACGTCTCATTGGTGGTGCTCGTCGGGGTCGACGGCGCGGCGCTGGTGCTCGGTTCCCCGGACGCGGTCGGCGGTTCGAGTGCCGGAGTCACCGGGCCACGCTGATATCCCGCTGCCGTCAGCCAGCCTTCGACCTGCTCGGGGGTGACGACGGGCCGCAGCACCGGGTAATAGCCGGGATCGGACGGTGCGTAGACGGAGTTGCTGTCCGGGAGGACCTCGGTGTCGTCGGCACCGGCGAACGTCACGAGGTTGGTGTCGAGGGTTGCCAGCACCGCACGCCGCAGATCGATGTTCGACATCGACTCCGTACGGGTGTTGACCGTGATGCCCAAGGTCCGCGACTGCGCGACCTTGCCGGTCAGGACTCCACCGATGCTGCCCAGTGTCGCGCCGAGTGCATCACCGCCACTGACCGATACGACCCGGGTGTCGCCGGAGCGCATCGAATCCGCGAGTTGGCTGGTGGTGCCTGCGCGTCGCAGGGTCATCCGGTCGACACCGGCCGGCGTGAGCCAGAACCGGTCATTGCGGATCAGCCGGACCTCGTCGCGGCTGTGATCGATACCGCTGATGGTGTAGGGGCCACCGGAGGCCGGGTAGCCGCTGTCCATACCGGACTGGAAACCGCCGGGGGCGCCTTTGAGGACGTGGGAGGGCAGCAGGTCGTCGAACAGTTCCCGCCACGCCGGGTAGGGCGCCGCGAAGGTCGCCGTCACTTCCTTGCCGCCGGCGGAACTGCGTACGTCGGTGATCATGCGATAGCCCGCGGGCGCGGTCACGTTGGGTTGCCGCGACATCTGCTGCCATAGGTAGATGAAATCCTCGGCGGTGATCGGCAATCCGTCCGACCACTGCGCATCGTCATCGATCTTGTAGGTGACCGCGAACGGTTCGGTGCCGGTGACCTCGGCGCTGGTCAGCAGCGCCTGGTCCATCAGCCACACGACCCGGCCGTCGACGTTCACCGGGCGAAACGAACTCGGCAACGTCATCGCCGCCACCGCGGTGGTGACGGCCGACTGATCAGCGGCCAGGTGCGGATTGAACCCGTTGCCGATCGAATCGGTGGCGACGTACAGCACGCGGCCCGACGGTTCTGTCGGCTCCGGCGGGACCGAGTTCGTCTGCTGCACCGGCGGCGGAGGATCGGCGACGCATGCGCTCGAGAGCAGCAGGCAGGACAGCGCGATCGCGGCCATCGCAGTCGCGGTCGTCCGTCGTCTACCCAAAACCCGATTCCCCTGTCCGCCGGTCGACATCAGCAATCGGCGGTCGGTACTCGACCGCCGATTGCGTCCTTTCTACCCAATCAGCTCACGCTCTGGTTACGAGCCTTCGTGCGAGACCGCTCACGTGCACGGGTGTTGGAGTCGAGGTTGACCTTGCGCACCCGGACCACCTGGGGGGTGACCTCGACGCACTCGTCGTCGGTACAGAACTCCATCGCGGCTTCGAGTTCGAGCTTGATGGGCTTGGCCAGGGTCTCCATCACGTCGGCGGAGGACTGACGCATGTTGGTCAGCTTCTTCTCCTTGGTGACGTTGATGTCGAGGTCTTCCATCCGCGGGTTGATACCCACGACCATGCCCTCGTAGGTGTCGGCGCCCGGCTCGACGAAGAACGTTCCGCGGTCGGCGAGCTGGATCATCGCGAACGGGGTGACCGATCCGGCGCGGTCGGAGACCAGCGAACCGGTGTGGCGGGCACGGATCTCGCCGGCCCACGGGCCGTAGCCGTCGAACACGGCGTTGGCGATACCGGTACCGCGGGTCTCGGTGAGGAAGTCGGTGCGGAAACCGATCAGGCCACGCGAGGGAACGATGAACTCCATCCGAACCCAGCCACTGCCATGGTTGGCCATGTCGCCCATGCGGCCCTTGCGGGCAGCGAGCAGCTGCGTGACGGCACCGAGGTACTCCTCGGGGACGTCGATGGTGAGGTGCTCGAACGGCTCGTGCAGCTTGCCGTCGACCTGCTTGGTGACAACCTGCGGCTTGCCGACGGTCAGCTCGAAGCCTTCGCGACGCATCTGCTCGACGAGGATGGCCAGGGCCAGCTCGCCACGTCCCTGGACCTCCCAGGCGTCCGGACGACCGATGTCGAGGACGCGCAGGGAGACGTTGCCGATCAGTTCGCTGTCGAGGCGGTCCTTGACCATGCGCGAGGTGAGCTTGTGGCCCTTCACGCGACCGACCAGCGGCGAGGTGTTGGTGCCGATCGTCACCGAGATGGCGGGCTCGTCGACGGTGATCCGCGGCAGTGCGACAGGGTGGTCGACGTCGGTGAGGGTGTCACCGATCATGATGTCCGGCATACCGGCCACGGCGACGATGTCGCCGGCGACGGCGACCTCGGCGGGGGTCCGGGCAACGCCGACGGTGACCAGAAGTTCGGTGATCTTGGCGCGCTCGGTGACGGGCTCGCCGTTGACCTCCCGCAACCAGGCCACGGTCTGACCCTTCTTCAGGGTGCCGGCGTACAGGCGGACCAGCGCGAGGCGGCCGAGGAATGCCGAGGCGTCGAGGTTGGTGACGTGCGCCTGCAGGGGCGCGTCGAGATCACCCTTGGGAGCGGGCACGTACGACAGCAGCACGTCGAACAGGGCGTCGAGGTTCTCGGCATCGGGAACCTGACCGTTTTCGGGTGCGACGGTGCTGGCGACACCCGCGCGACCCGAGGCGTAGAGGACCGGCAGATCGAGCGCGAGCTCGGCAGCGGCGGCGGCCTCGTCGTCGACATCAGAGGCGAGATCGAGGAGCAGGTCGTGGCTCTCTTCGACGACCTCGGCGATGCGGGCGTCGGGACGGTCGGTCTTGTTGACCACGAGGATCACGGGCAGCGAGGCGGCCAGGGCCTTGCGCAGCACGAAGCGCGTCTGCGGCAGCGGACCTTCCGAGGCGTCGACCAGCAGCACAACGCCATCGACCATCGACAGGCCGCGCTCGACCTCACCACCGAAGTCGGCGTGGCCGGGGGTGTCGATCACGTTGATGACGACCTCGGTGCCGTCGGGCTGACGACGGTGCACCGCGGTGTTCTTCGCGAGAATGGTGATGCCCTTCTCGCGCTCGAGGTCGCCGGAGTCCATGACGCGGTCGACCAGTTCGGCGCGTTCCTCGAAGACGCCCGATTGCCGCAGCATCGCATCAACCAGGGTTGTTTTCCCGTGGTCGACGTGCGCAACGATCGCAACGTTGCGGAAATTGGGGGCAGCAGTCACTGAAGTTCTCCGGACGTGAAGTGGGCATGTCAATACCGTCGAGCTAGTTGCTCAAACCAGTCAAGGGTACTCTCTTGCGCAATGAGAGCGGCATCACAATGCCCCGCGAGCCCACAATTAAGGTGCTGCTAACCTAACTTTCATCAAGACGGTCCTTGGAAAGGTGGGTACGTGGGCAAGAAAAATGTGGCGGACATCTGCGAGATGAAGCCCAAGAAGAAGTGCTGCCGCAGTTCCACCCGTTGCCTCCGGTGCCCCGTCGTCATCCACAAGATGCAGAAATTCTCCGCACAGGGGATGTCGAACAAAGAGCTCACCAAAGCCCTCAGAAAGGTGCGCGCCCGCGCCGCCTGACCCGTCCCCACCACCCCACCACCACCGCCGACCGTGCCAATCGAACCGTCGAGCGTGCTCAAATGTCCCTCGACCGTGCCGAAGCCGCATGCGGCGAATGCACAAGGGCCCGCTCGGCGGTAGTGAGAGCACGCTCGGCGGACACGAAGGCACGCTCGGCGGACACGAAGGCACGCTCGGCGGACACGAAGGCACGCTCGACGGTCACGAGGGCACGCTCGACGGATCGGTCAGAGAAGTGCGATGAGGTCGTCGAGCCAGATCGCGTCGGCGGGCACCAGTTCGCCGGCTGCGGTCATCCGCCGGAGGTCGTCGGCATCCACCCAGCGGACGGCGGAATGTTCGTGCGGATGCGGTTCTCCGGCGATCAGTGTCGCGGCCATGGCGACCAGTGCCAGATCGGGGCGCAGCGGCACCGGCGGTCCGATCTGATCGGTGACGGCCACCGTGATCCCCAGTTCTTCGACGAGTTCACGCTCGAGCGCTCGCGCCCGGGTCTCCCCCTCCTCGACTTTGCCACCGGGCAGCTCCCACAGGCCGGCCACGTCGGCCGGATACGTGCGCTGAGCGAGCAGCAATCGCCCACCGGCGATCACGGCGCCAGCCACGACCTCACGCATTCCGGCCCACTGTTCCCTTGTCGTCGGAGGTTGCCGTTTCGCTCGACGACTCATCAGGAGCTTCGGAGATGATGGCCATTCGGCCGCGATCGAGCGTGATCGTGACCTCGTCGCCCACCCGGAGCGAGGGATCGCCGACCGCGTCGATGACCAGGTCCGCCGCGACCGACAACCGAACCCTGGTCCCCTCGGGTAGCGATGCGACATGCCGGACCGTGCCGATGACACCGCCGTTCCCCTTGGCGAGCGACTTCTTGACGACCGACGTCGCGAGGACGGCCTCCGGCCGCAGCCCGATGCGAACACCACCGTCGGGCAGGTCGACCGGGACCCGGCCGAGCGAGCTGTCGAGGACACCGCCGGAGATGGTCGCCCCGACGACGGTTGTGCAGCCGATGAATTTCGCAATCCGTACGGACCTTGGTGCGCGCCAAAGCTTTTCGGGGCTATCGTCCTGCACGATCCGGCCGCCGTCCATCACCGCGATGCGATCGGCCATCATCGCCGCCTCGGAATGGTCGTGGGTCACCACGATCGTCGGAGTACCGGTGGCCCCGATGATCTCGGCGATCTGCAGCGCGAGCCGGTCGCGCAACTGGCGGTCGAGGGCAGACAGTGGTTCGTCGAGCAGCAGCAGCCGCGGTCGTGGGGCCAGAGCCCGGGCCAGAGCGACCCGCTGCTGCTGACCACCGGACAGTTCGGCCACCTTGCGGCCGCCGAGACCGGGCAGATCGACCAGATCGAGCAGGTCGGTCACCCGCTCCGCGATGTCCGGCTTGCGCCAGCGCCGGACCCGCAGGCCGTATCCGACGTTGTCGGCGACGCTGCGCCCCGGCAACAACTGACCGTCTTGGAACACCACACCGAAGTCGCGGTGGTGGGTGGGTGTCCGGGACAGATCGACTCCGTCGAACGTGATCGTGCCGGACGACAACGGCTCCAGACCGGCGATGGCACGGATGAGTGTCGACTTGCCACACCCCGACGGACCCAGCAACGCCGTGATCGTCGCGCCGCGGGTACCGATCGCCAGATCCAGATCGGAGATGACCACCTCTGATCCGTAATTCACTGATACGGAAGACAATTCGAGCACCTAGAACTCACCTCCCTCATCCCGCCGGACAACCTCGATGAGGGCCACCACCAGTGCGGTCACCACCAGCATCATCACTGAACATGCCATCGCAGTGCCGAAGTTACCCGACCCCGGACGCGACAGTGCCGTGCCGATCAGAACCGGCACCGTGGTGGTGTCGGGCCGGGCCACAAAACTGGTCGCCCCGAACTCGCCTATCGCGATCACAAACGCGAAACCCGCTGCCGCACACAGCGCCCTTTTGATGATCGGGAGATCGACGGTCCACCAGACCCGAAGCGGGCCGGCACCAAGTGTCGCCACCGCCTGCCGCAGGCGCGGATCGACCAGGGCCATCGCGGGTACCAGGATCCGGATCACGAGCGGGGTGGCAATCAGCGCCTGCACGGCGGGGACCACAGCCGGCGAGGTGGCGACCTCGCGCGGCATCGAGGTCAGGATCACGAGGTAGCCCAAGCCGACGGTCACCGCACTGACACCCAGCGGGAGCATCGCCGCACCGGTACCGACCCCGGCGAACACCCCGCTCGCCCGCGACAACGCCAGCGCACCCAGTAATCCGAGGACGAGCGCGATGAGCGTCGCCCAGAGGGCACTGACGAGGGAGTACTGCATGGCCTCCCAGGGAGTTTGGCCGTTGACCGGCTCCGCCAGTGCCCGATAGCCGTCGACATTCCAGCTGCCACCGACGGTGGGCCGCACCGAACGCCAGACCAGGACCGCGGGCGGTGCCAGCAGCACCACCAGGATTGCGGCGATGATCCCCCCGACCACCAGCCGCTGGGCCCCTTGCGGACGGTGGCGCCGACGGGGCGCACCGACACCACGCACCCGACGACCCAGCACCCCACTGACCGCGACAACCACCGCGACAACGATGATCTGGACCATCGACAACGCCACGGCGGCAGGCAGTTTGAAGAACCCGATGGCCTGCCGGTAGATCTCGGTCTCGAGTGTGTTGTACCGGCCACCACCGAGGATGAGCACAATACCAAAACTGGTGGCGCAGAACAGGAATACCACCGACGCGGCCGACGCGATCGCCGGCGCGAGGGCCGGCAGGGTGACGGTCCGCAATACGTGCCATCGCCCTGCGCCCAAGGTCCGGGCGGCCTGTTCGGCGCGCGGATCGAGCTGGCCCCACACCGAACCGACGGTCCGCACCACCACCGCGATGTTGAAGAACATGTGCGCCAGCAGGATTGCCCACACCGACGATCCGATGTCGAATCGGCCCAGTGGTCCGTGCTCACCGAGCAAGACAGTGAACGCGACACCCACCACGACGGTCGGCAGCACAAAAGGAATCGTGACGATGACCCGCAGCGCGAGTGCGCCGCGTATTTCGAAGTTGGCCAGCACCCACGCCACCGGTAGGCCGACAACGAGGGTGAGGGCCGTACTCGCCGCAGCCTGGGCGACGGTGAACCAGAGAAGGTGTACGGCATTGGCATCGTCGAGCAACGACACGAAGTCGACGCTCGCACTATCGCCGAAGGCTCGCCGCGCCAAGGCCACCAGCGGCCACCCGAACATCACTCCCACGAACAGCAGCGGAAGGGTGCCCGCGGCCGCCACGACAGCTGTTCTCGACCCCCGCGTGGAGGGTGCGCGCCAGGCGGCCGGGCGAAGCGGCACGGCGGTCAGCGACCCATTACGGTGCGCCACTCCTGCTGCCAGGTCTCCCGGTTTTTGGCGATCACTTCCGGTGGCATCGAGGCAGGTGCCTGCGGCTGAGGTGCGAATTGCGCCCAATCGGCCGGTAGCGGAGTTCCGGTACGCACCGGATACACGTACATCGATTCGGGCATTGCCGCCTGTGCCCGCTCGCCGAGCAGGAAGTCGACCACTTTCTGGGCGCCTTCGACATTCTCGGCACCGCGGAGCACACCCGCGTACTCAATCTGGGAGAAGCAGGTGTTGAGAAGAGCCTTGGTGGTCGGCAGGAAAGCCGGCGACGACGCGTACGAAACCACGATCGGCTTGCTGCCCTTTCCTTCGCCCGCGGTGAACTCCTGGTTGTATGCCTCGGTCCAGCCCGGCACCACGCTCACGTCGTTGGCCTTCAGTCGCTCCCAATACGCCTCCCACTGACCCTCGTCCGGGTATGCGGAGATCGTCGAGAGCAGGAATGCCATTCCGGGTGACGAGGTGGCCGGGTCCATCACCACGGTCAGCCCTTTGTACTCGGCGGCAGTCAGGTCTTCGAGGTCGGCGGGCGGTGTGACGTTTCGCTCGGTGAACCATTCGCTGTCGACGTTGACGCAGACGTCGCCGCGATCGATCGCCGTGAGCCGATTCGGTTCTCCGAGCGAGTACTCCTGCGGACCGAGGTTGTTGTCCGGGCTCGTGTAGGGCTCGATGGCGTCGGCGTCGAGAACCCGGGAGGCAAAGGTGTTGTCGATGCCGTAGACGACATCGCCGCGTGGCGATCCGGCGGTGAGCGCAATCGACGACGACAACTGCCCGGCGTCGGCTTCCCGCACGACCTTGAGGGTCAGCCCGGTCTCGGCTTCGAACGAGGCCAGGACGTCGTCAGGCAGGACGAAGGAGTCGTGGGTGAGCAGTACCACCTCGTCGGCGGAGTCGGAATCGCCACACGCACTGAGGACGCCGGCCCCGACGGAGAGTGCGACGAGTGCTGCGGCGAGCTGTAATTGTCGAAGCATCGACCCTCCAGGTGGGTTGTTATCCGTAGATCGTCGCGGTTGTTCCGCCACCGTGAATCTAAGCAGGCAACGGAAGTCGGCGAGAAATAGACCGTGACGATCACCTCCCGATACCTCGGAAGCGCTTTCAGATCAGTGCGACCTGAATCCCGTGCCCACAATGTGACATCACAATTGCATCACCAGTAACACTGATCACTCTGGTTGCCAGTTATGGTCCCAGGGCGACGTCAGCCACTCTGAGTTGGCCGAGCGCTACTGGCGGCAAAGTGATGAAACGGTTACCGTCAGCACGGCGATAGACATGTTGAGCCGTGCTCGAATCGGGCTCGAACGCGAGATGGGACACCAGGAACTGTGCTTTTGAATCAGCAGGCAGGACGCAACCGCGGACGCTTCACCAAGGCCTCCACCGGCCGTGGCGTCCGCCGAGCAGTCACGGCTGTGGCGATCGCTGCCACCGCGGCACTGGCGGTGCCGGCTGTTTCGTCCGCTGACCCCGCCCCCTTTCCTCCCATACCCAAGAACCTCAAGATCGATGAGACGACCCTGAAGTCATTCGGCGCGTTCGTGCCGGCGATCATCGGGTCGGCAGCCACCCCCGGCCCGGACGGCAAGGTCGACGCCAGCCTGCTCTCCAACGCCAAGGTGCTCGCCGCAGATACCGCTCTACCGCCGGAAATCCAGGCGATCTGGGACAAGGTTGTCAGCTTCCTCGACGGCTCCGGTGGCGGCGGACCCGACATTCCATCGGGCCCGGGCGCGCCGGTCATCCAGCAGTTCCTCTACCCGACCATCGGCCAGGGCTGCATCCCCGGCGGCAATTCCGTCGGTTCCGCACTGGTGACCGCCGGACCGCAGCA
Organism: Williamsia faeni; assembly: GCA_003202005.1. GTDB lineage: Bacteria > Actinomycetota > Actinomycetes > Mycobacteriales > Mycobacteriaceae > Williamsia > Williamsia faeni. The sequence goes on from QJJF01000003.1 coordinate 436,439, forward strand.
GGCACCCGCGCCCGGCCCCAAGACGGGTGAGGCCGGCTACGTGTACACCAGCCTGGGCACCGGCCCGGCGCTGAACAACGACGCCGCTCCGCTCACCGTCGCCTGGATCAATATCGACACCGGGGCCACGGGCCAGCAGAACCTGCGTCGCAATCCCTTGATCAACGCCAAAGAAGGACCAGGCACCTTCACCACGATCGTGAAAACCGGTAAGGGTCGTGTGATTTCGGCGATCTACGGGAACGTGACCACCAACATCCAGGGTAATACCGTGAGCTGCACGATCGTCCCCACTGTCGGACTGGCAGTCATCTAGCCACCGCGTACTCCACAGCAGGCGTCGACCTTCCGGTCGGCGCCTGTTTTGTGTTGTCCAGAGCACACTTCGGATCGCCCCAGATCCGTTGATGCACAGTCGAACAGCGAAACGATCGCGGTTGCGTCACAGGTTGAACTCACAACTTGCATACGCCTCCGGCGCCGTGGTCTTGTGTACCAAGAGCAACATTGGCCACATCTGTCACATTTGTAACAGATGGGACCACAGCGTCTGTCCAAGGAGATCCATGCCCAGCTCAACGATGATCCGCCGCAGCGCCGCAGCCCTGGCGGTCGGTTTGTCTGCCGCCCTGCTGACCCCGGCCATGGCACTGGCTGCACCGGTCGCACCCGACGCGGTCACCGTGACCGCACCGGCGCAGACCCCGGGCAACGACGCACTCAAGGCCGCGATCGCCGCGCTCACCAGGTCGGCAGTCGATCCTGCTGCCCTCGCCGCCGCGAAGGCACTCCTGAGCGGCACACCGCAGATCGAGTCCACACCGGCCGCAGAGATCACTGCCACGCCGGCGGCCGACGCCACCGACTTTGCGGCGTCACTCGCCGCAGCCGATGCTGCGCTGGAGAAGTTGGGCATCCAATCCTTCATCAACCCCTCCGTCGCCTTCAACTGCGTCGCGCCCACCGAGGAGAATCCGTTCGGACTCGTTCCGGCCGTCGGCGGTGCCGCACCGGGTCCGTATGTCATCCCGGGCCTGAAGGTTCCGGAGTTTCTGAAGCCCTTTCTCCCGGCGGGTTTCTCGCCCGAGCTGGTCGGCGACGGTGAAACCCTGTTCGGATTCGTCCCGGCAGGGATCACCGCAGACGGTGGGGGCACCGGCATGCAGGTCGCCTGGTTCAACATCGACACCTTCAAAGGTGGTTTTGTCGACATGGCGCCGGTCGGCACCACGATCACCGACCAGCTGATCAAGCAGGTGAAGAAGGTCAGGAATCTCAGCCCCACCGAAGAAGCCACTGCTCGCGCCGTCATCAGCCCCCTGGCAAAGGCATTTGACCTGCCCGGCGCCCGTCTCGCACCGGTCGCGACCGGTAACGGCACCGTGCTGTCGGCTGTCTTCGGCACCGTGCAGAACGGTGACCGCAGTTGTTTCTTCCTCCCGATGATCGGGATCACTCAGGTTTAGTCCGCCGACGCGGACCTTTGTAGGAGAAGTGGTCATGAAGAGTGTTCACAAGCAAGCACTACGACGTGTCGGGGCCCGCGGCCTCACCGCCACCGCGATTGCGGCAGTGGTCGCCGGCGGTCTTGGTTCCACCGGTATCGCATCCGCCGAGCCCGTTCCGACGGGTGGAACGGCGGGCAAGGTGTTCGCGAACATCGGTCTGCCCGATGATCGTTGGGTAACAGGTGCCGGATCCGCCGATCGCTTCACGTACTGGACCGATGCCGCCACCGAACGCACCGAACTGAGCAGCGCCGCTGTCTATCTCCCCCGCGGGCAAGCACCGCAGGGCGGATGGCCGGTGGTGGCCTGGGCGCATGACACCGTCGGATTGGCGGACAAGTGCGCACCGTCGTGGTCGGGCAAGACCGAATCGGCCGCGCACTGGAACGACATCACACCGTGGCTCCGCAAGGGCTACGCAGTAGTCGCCTCCGACTACGCCGGCCTCGGCGTCGAGGGCGCACTCCCCGACCTCCAGACGAACATCAAGGCCCACAACATCGTTGACGCCGTCAAGGCCGCACACGACATCACCGGAGAACTCTCCGACCGATGGGTTGTGAACGGAAACGGCAGCGGCGCAACGGCAGCGCTGGCCACTGCTCGCAGTGCCACTCAGATCCAGGGTCCCGGACTGGACTTCCGCGGCGCAACGGTCACCAGCGTTCCCGACAACCTCGGGGAACTCGTCCTCAATGCCGGTCCCGAATTCATCCCGGTGCCACTGCCGTCGGACCTGACCGCAGAGGTGCTGTACGCCGTTGCCGGTATCCGCGGATCGCATCCCGAGCTGAACCTGGACTCGTACCTGACCACCGAGGGCAAAGCGTTGGCGGACAAGGCGGTCACGATGTGCTCGGCCGAACTGCAGAGCGCGGTGGCGTCGACCAGTTTGAACCAACTGTTCAGCCGTCCGGTGGCATCGATTCCGAATCTCCGCCCCATCGTGCAGGCCTATCTCGGGGTTCCCGACACCGGGTACGTCAAGCCGGTCTTCTTCGGCCAGGGCCTGCTCGACACCACCGTGATCCTGCCCTACACGCTCGAGTTCCTCGGCCGCGTCGAGGCATCGAGCCAATCGACAACCATCCTCACCTACCCGGTGGACGGACAGGGAACTGCGGCAGCAGCATTCCCGGACGCCTCGTCGTTTGTCGCCGCGCTGTTCGCCCGGTAGAGGCGGTATGCGTCTGCCCCACTGGGAGTTGCCCGAGCGAAAGGTCTTCCTCGCTGCGACGCTGGCGGTTTCGGCCGCCGGCGCCGCGCGGTGGCGGCCCGGCGTGGCCGTCGCCAAACCTGCTGCTCTGGCCGCACTGGCCGTGGGCGTGGCGCGCGGTGCACGGCAACGTTCCGGCATCGACAACGCACTGCTGACGGCCGCGATCACTGCTTCGGCCGCCGGCGACTATTTCATGTATCGCGAGGAGTTCGCCACCGGTGCCGAGAAGGACCGACAGATCCAAACGGGTGCAACGATGTTCGGTCTGGCGCACCTGTCCTATCTCGGCTTGCTGACGAGGCACGGAGCGCGGCCCACCAGAGCGCGATTGCTGTCCCGCTTCGGAGTGATGAACGAGGTCACCGCACTGCTGGTGGTCAACGCGCCGAGATTGCTTCCGGTCCTGGGAACCTACGGAGCAACATTGGCGACCATGGCGGCCACGGCCGGTGATCCGGTACTCACCGCTGGTGACCCCGGCGACCCCATCCGCAAGCTGTCCTTCGGCGGGATCACATTCATGGCGTCGGATGCGCTGCTGATGAATCGCCGATACCTGCTGCGTGGCACGGGTTCACGCGCGGTCACCGAAGCCGCCGTGCTGTCAACGTATTTCGTGGCCCAGATGCTGCTGCTCGACGGGATGGTCAGCGTCACTCGTCGCTCACCCGGGCGCGGGTGATCGTGGGTTCAGAGCTTGCCGTGCTCCTTGAGAACAGCTTCGACTTCAGTGAGTGAATCCATGTCCTCGAGTTCCATGCCCTTGGTCTCCGGCACCTTGTAGTGCACGTAGAACCAGGAGATGAACGCGCAGAAGGCGAAGAATCCGTAGATCCAGGCCAGACCGAGAACGCTGTTGAGCTCGGGGAAGAGCAGCGAGATCGTGAAGTTGGCCAGCCAGTTGACCGCGGTGCAGATACCGAGTGCGACACCGCGGATGCGGTTGGGGAACATCTCACCGAGCATCACCCACATCACCGGACCCCAGGTGGCGGCGAACGCGACCACAAAGAGGTTGGCGCCGATCAATGCGACCACACCCCAATCGTCGGGCAGGGTGATGTCATCGCCCGATCCGACCTGCTGGGTGAACGCGATACACGCCAGCAACAGTCCGATGAACATGCCGACCGAACCGATCAACAAGAGTTTTCGCCGACCGATCCGGTCGACGAACAAGATCGCGGCAAATGTCATCACCACGTTGATCAACGCGGTGATGACCGAGGTCCTGAACGACTCACTCTCGCTGAATCCGACCGACTGCCACAACGTAGTCGAGTAGTAGAAGATCGCGTTGATGCCGACGAACTGTTGCAGCACCGCGATCCAGATACCCACCCACACAAGCGGGTGCAAACCGAAGGACGGGCCGCGAATGTCCTTGATGGACACCGAGGATTCCCGTTTGAGGGTCAGGCGGATCTCTTTGACCCGGGCCAGCGGGTCGGCCTCTCCCGTGACCTCGGTCAGAATGCGCGCCGCTTCTTGGTCGAGGTTGCTGCCGACCAGATAGCGCGGCGACTCCGGGATCGTCAACGCGCAGACCCCATAGACGAGGGCCGGGACGACGCCCACCATGAACATCCAGCGCCAGGCCTCGATGCCGAACCACAGATCGCTGCTCGCGCTGCCTGCACTGTCGGCGAGCAATGCATCCGAGAGCAGTGCGATGAAAATACCCATGGTGATGGCCAATTGCTGCAAGGAGCCCAGCGCGCCGCGGTAGGTGGCCGGTGCGATCTCGGCGATGTACGCCGGCGCGATCACCGACGCAATACCGATGCCGAGGCCGCCGATCACACGCCAGAACAACAGATCTGGGACCGAGAAGGCCAGTCCGGTGCCGATCGACGACACCGTGAACAGCGCCGAGCCCAGCAACATCACCTTCTTGCGACCCCAGATGTCTGCCAGGCGGCCGGCAAACCAGGCGCCGAGCGCACACCCGAGGAGTGCGATCGCGACTGAAAAACCCTTCATGAAGTGGTTCAGCTCAAAGTGATCACCGATGGAATCGACAGCGCCGTTGACCACGGAACTGTCGAAGCCGAAGAGGAAGCCACCCACGGCAGCGGCCACGGTGACACCGATGACCTTGGCAACGTGGGTATCTCGGCCTTGCTGCGACTTGGGTTTGTTGGCTGCGCCAGTGGACATAGATCTGACCTACCTTCCCAGGCGGCGGCCGCCTGTCAGCTCCGACAGATTCACCATCAGGTGACGCTACGCCGCTGATGCTGCCGAAGTCTTTAGGTTGGCAGAAGAAGATCGATCACAACTCGGTCACCATCGAAGTACGAACCGGGCTTCAGACCGTCGCAGAGCCGGAGCAAGATGAGTACTGCGGATTGACCATCGGAACAAACGCCAGTGCCCCGATCTTCTGATGCACGATGAAAGAGATGTTGCCCCGGCCTGTTTGGAGCGATCCTTCCCAGTTCACCGAATGCCCCCGAGATGGGAGGATCACCGTCCCGACGGCACCGGTGCTCGTGTTGGTCCAGCGCACGGTTGTCTCCACGGTGTACTCGAACAGCGACGCCGACCGCAGGGTGTTGGCGCTGAGGTACAGCACCGGCGGTCTGGCACCGTCTTTCGGGATTTCGACGTTGTTGTAGACGTCGACGGCGATGCGTAACGGAACTGACGACCACGGATCGGGACTGTTGCAGCTGATGGTGTCGATGAGCTGCGGTTCGGCCGCCGCCGGTGCAGCCACCACCCCGAGCACGATTCCAGAACCCGCGGCCACGGCGACCGCCGCTATTCGTTGCAGCAACGAAAACCTGGTCATGATGCATCGCCTCCAGCTGTGCACGTGACCCGACCCTCTTGCATTGAACCAGCTCACCGGGATGCTCTGCGGCATTTTCCGTCTCTGCCGATAAGCTGGGTTGGCAGAAATCACCCGGCGACCGGAGGTCCGCATGACCCGCCAGATCTGTATCGCGCAAGAGCCAGAAGCCGACAAGCTCCTGTCCGTCGATGACTTCGCACTGGTTGTCGGCATGACCCTGGATCAGCAGTTCCCGATGGAAGCGGCGTTCAAAGGCCCGCAGAAAATCGCCGAGCGGATGGACGGCTTTGAACTGCAGAAGATCGCCGCCTCCGATCCGGATGAGTTCGTGGCGCTGTGCTCGCAGACCCCGGCCATCCACCGGTTCCCCGGTTCGATGGCAAAACGCATCCATGACCTGGCAGTTTTCATCTCCGACAACTACGACGGCTCCCCTTCCGCCATCTGGACCGAGGGTGATCCCGACGGAAAGACAGTGCTCAAACGCCTCAAATCGCTCCCTGGTTGGGGCGACATGAAGGCCCGCATCTTCCTCGCCCTGCTCGGCAAGCAGCTCGGAGTGGAGCCGGACGGCTGGCGCCAGGCCGCCGGGGATTACGGAAACGAGGGCGAACGCCGGTCGGTGGCCGACGTCGTCGACAGCGTGAGCCTGCAAGAGGTCCGCGATTTCAAGAAGCAGGCGAAAGCCGCCGCCAAGGCCGCCAAGACCGGCTGAGTGTGTCAAGGCCGATGAATGTGTCAAGGCCGATGAACGTGTCCGGGAGTTACGTCAAACCCTTAGGGTGAAGTCATGGATGCCAAATTGGTGATCGAGATCCCGACACGGCTGGGTTTTGCAGTGGCCGGCGCAGCGCTCAGCGCCGTCGAGGCCACCGTGGCACTGAGCCGGATCGCCGTCGAGAACGCGCACCACGAGATCGCCTCCACCCTGGGCATGCGGGAAACCCCCGCGTTTCGCAGCCCGTTGCAGCTGCTCAATCAGCTTGGCGAACTGCTCGAAGAAGACCGTTCACTCGGAAAAATACTCGCGCGCGGCGGACCCCTCGAACGACTGTTGGCCGAGGACGGCCTGGTTGAACGGGTACTGGCCGAAGACGGTGTGCTCGACCAGATGACGGAGGCAGGCGGTCCGCTCGACCGGCTGCTCTCGCGGGGTGGACCGGTGGATCGCCTGCTGTCCGAGGAGGGGGTCCTCGCCAAGCTCACGAAACAGGGCGGTCTGCTCGATCGCATTTCCGAAGACGAGGGTTTCCTCGATCGATTGACTGTCGAAGAGGGTCTGCTGGAACAACTTGTCGGCGAGGGGGGCGCCCTCGAACGGACGATCGCACCCGGCGGACCGATCGACCGGCTCTCCGAACTCGTCGAGATGATCGGCCAATTGGCGCCGAGCATCGACAAGCTCCAAGAGACGGTCGTGGAACTCAACGACGCGGCCGGGGCGCTCAACGATGCGGTCGCACCGGTCGGCGAACTCGTCGGCCGGCTACCGAAACGCCTGGTACGCGGCAGGAACGGCCACGACCACTAGTTCCGCATCAGGCGCGCGGTACGTGGTCAGTTGAACCATCCGCCCACGGTCGGGGCGGTGTTGTGCCAGATGTGTTTGCTCTCCTGGTATTCGGCCAATCCGCTCGGGCCGAGTTCGCGGCCGGTACCGGACCGTCCGAAACCACCCCATTCCGCTGCCGGGGTGTAGGTGCCGAAGTCGTTGAGCCACACGGTTCCGTGCCGCAGCGCACGGACCACACGTTCACCGCGGTCCAGGTCGCTGGTTTGGACACCCGCAGCCAGCCCATACGAGGTGTCGTTGCCCAGTTCGATGGCCTCGGTCTCGGTACTGAACCGTTCCACGGTGAGAATCGGTCCGAATGTCTCTTCCTGGACGATCCTCATACTTCGGTGGCAACGGTCGAAAATGGTGGGCAGGTAGTAGCTTCCGTTCGCGAGCCGGTGATCGTCCGGCCGCTTTCCGCCCGCGACCAGTTCAGCTCCCTCCGAAATACCCAGCGCCACATACGCTTCCACCTTGGATCGGTGCTCCGACGACACCAGCGGACCGGTCTGGCTGGTCGGGTCCATGCCGGGTCCGACCCGGATCCCGGCCGCGCGGCGAACGAGCTCGGCGACGAAACCGTCGGCGATGGATTCGTGCACGATCACCCTCGTCCCGGCCGAGCACACCTGCCCCGAGTGCAGGAACGCACCGGTGAGCACGGCATCGACGGCGATGGCGTGGTCGGCGTCCGCGAACACGATGTGCGGATTCTTTCCACCGAGTTCCAGGGCGACACGCGTGATGTGTTCGGCGGCCGCTCGCGCGATCGCGACACCGGTCGACGCGCCGCCGGTGAAGGAGATCAGGTCGACGTCCGGTGTGCCGGTCAGCGCGGCGCCCACCACCGCTCCGTCACCCTGCACCAGATTCACGACTCCCGCCGGCACCCCCGCCTGTGCGATCAACCGCACCAGCGCGATCGTGCTCAGCGGTGTGACCTCGCTCGGCTTGACCACCATCGTGGCGCCGGCGGCCAGCGCCGGCGCGACCTTCCATGACATCTGCAGGAGCGGATAGTTCCACGGCGCGATGAGCGCACACACCCCGACAGCTTCGTGCACGACGCGGCTCACCACTGCCGGGTTACCGGTATCGACAAGCCGATCGGAGTCCGTCGTCACCAGATCCGCGTAGTACCGAAATACCGCGATCACGTCGTCGATATCGATGTGGCTCTCGTGCAGCGTCTTCCCGGTATCGAGTGTTTCGATCCGGGCGAGGCTGTCGCGGTGTGTGTCGAGCAGTTCGGCCACCCGCCGCAGCAGCTCGGCACGTTCGGTCGGCGGACGCGTCGACCAGTGGCCGGCATCGAAGGCACGCCGGGCGGCGGCAACCGCGGCAGATACATCTGCCGAACCTGCCTCGTCGACCACGGCGATGACCGTGCCGTCGGCCGGATTGCGGATCTGCCGCGTTCCGCCGCCGACCGAGGCCACCCAGGTCCCGTCAATATAGAGGTGTGGCGAGGCGAGCAACTGCTCATCGTCTCCGATCACGTCGACTTCTCCTTTCGGTCCTTCGCTGTGCACCAATCGTCGGTGAGCGCATCGAGCCGCCGGCAGCCACCCCCGTTGATGACCGGTGCCGCCTTTCGATCTGGCTGACTGTAATCCTGTCGAGGCCGGGCAACGGGTGGTTGCATCTGAGCCGATCGTTCTTCGAACGAAAGGCCCTTCATGTCCCTCGCTTACGCTGCCGCTGACCCCACCACCACGGTGCGGGTGGTCAAGCTCGGTAACCATATCGGCGCACAGATCAGTGGGGTTCGCCTCGGCGGTGACCTGGACAAGGCGACGGTCGCGACCATCCGCGCCGCGCTCAACGAGCACAAGGTGATCTTTTTCCGCGACCAGCAGCACCTGAGCGAGGACGGGCAGTACGAATTCGCGCAACTGCTCGGCAGCCCGACCACCCCGCACCCGACCCTGACGTCCGCGGGTGCAAAGAGTTTGGACATCGATTCCCGGTACGGCGGCCGGTCCAACGTCTGGCACACCGACGTCACCTTCGTCGATCGCGTCCCGCGGGCATCGATTCTGCGCGCGGTCACGCTACCCAGCTACGGTGGCTCCACCACCTGGGCCTCGACCGTCGAGGCGTACAACGCGCTTCCGGCACCGCTCAAGCTGCTGGCGGAAAATCTGCGTGCCCGGCACAGCAACACATACGACTATGTCGCTGAATCCGCGGAACACCCGGACGCCGGCACCGTGGCGTACCGCCGCGAGTTCGAGTCAACCTACTTCGAAACCGAACACCCGGTAGTACACGTTCACCCGGATACCGGCGAACGTGCGCTGCTGCTCGGCTGCTTCGTCAAAGAGATCGTCGGCCTGCCCGGCAGCGAGTCACGCGCGCTGTTCCGGCTGTTCCAGGACCGGGTGACCCGGCTGGAGAACACCACCCGCTGGAATTGGGAGCTCGGCGACGTCGCCATCTGGGACAACCTCGCCACACAGCACTATGCCGTCGACGACTACGACGCCGATGAGCGCCGCAAGCTCACCCGCATCACCCTGGCCGGTCCCATCCCGGTCGGCGTCGACGGAGTGCCGAGCACGGCGATCGCAGGCAATGCCGAGTCGTACTCCACCGGTGGCACCCGGACCGCGGTGTCCTAACCCCCAAATCGCCGACTGTGTGCTTCCCCGGCCGGGCACACAGGGTGGGATATCGTCATCGTCAACTTGATTGGTGACCTCGTGCAATCAACCAACGGTCGTGATGGCTGGCGATGGGAATCCAGTGGACTTGTGGAATTACCTCCAAGGGCGAGGTGAGACTCTCGCATTCCTGACCTATCAACACGCGTCCCTGGCATTTCAAACCGTATTGGTCGGCACTATCGCGGCAATTCTCATCTCGGTGGCGGTTTATCGGCTCCCGTTCTTGTCTGCGCTGACCCTGACGTCGAGTCGTGTTGCATTGACGATTCCCTCGCTGGCGCTGCTGGCGATTCTGCTCGTTCCGTTCGGGCTGGGAGTGGTCCCGTCGTTCATCATGCTGGCGTTCTTCGCGACGATGCCGGTGATCGGCAACACGATCGTCGGGTTGCGGTCCGTGCCCGCGTCAGTCATCGAATCCGCCCAAGGCATCGGCCTGTCGCGCTGGCGAATTCTGCTGACCGTCGAATTCCCGATCGCCTGGCCGGTGATACTCATCGGGATCAGGATCTCCACTCAGATGATCGTCGGGGTCGCCGCCATCGTCGCCTACGTGCTCGGACCGGGCCTCGGCTCGCTGATCTTCAACGGACTGTCCCGGCTCGGTGGCGCGAATGCGCTCGAAATGACCCTGACCGGAACGATTCTCATCGTCATCATCGCGCTGGTGTTCGACGCTCTCCTCGTCCTGCTCGGCCGCTTCACCATCGCAAAGGGACTCTCATGACCGACGACGTGACCAGCCGGCCCGCCCCGGCAGCACCGGATCGCAACGTCACCGGCGCTGCCATCACGCTGGACGCGGTCGTCAAACGCTTCAAGGGCCAGGACAAGCCGGCGGTCGCACGACTCGACCTCGAGATCGAGGCAGGCGATGTCGTCGCGTTCGTCGGTCCGTCCGGCTGCGGCAAGACGACCACCCTCAAGATGATCAACCGGCTGATCGAGCCGACCGAGGGCCGGATCTTCATCGGTGGACGCGACGTCACCAGAGAGAATCCGAACACGCTGCGGCAGTCGATCGGCTATGTCATCCAGTCCGGTGGACTGTTCCCGCACTGGTCGGTTGCCAAGAACGTCGGTGCCATCCCGCGGGTGCTCGGCTGGGACAAAAAGCGGATCGCCGCACGCACCGAGTACCTGCTCGATCTCGTCGGTCTCGACCCGGATGTCTTCTCCGATCGGCTGCCCAAGGACATGTCCGGCGGGCAGCAGCAACGCATCGGGGTGGCCCGTGCGCTCGCAGCCGATCCGCCGGTCCTGCTCATGGACGAGCCGTTCGGTGCGGTCGATCCCATCACTCGGGTTCGCTTGCAGGACAGCTTGATTGCGATTCAACACGAACTGGGCAAGACCATCGTGTTCGTCACGCACGATTTCGAGGAAGCCACCAAACTCGGCGACAAGGTCCTCATTCTGTCCGAGGGCGGACACGTTGAGCAGTACGCGTCACCGGAAGAGATCCTCACAGACCCGGCGACGCCCTTCGTGGAGGAGTTCGTCGGGTCGGGGGCCAAGCTGGCGTATCTGACCGTCACCCGGGTTCGCGACGTCGAGTACGACGAGATAGTCACCGCGCGGATCGGCGAGGCGTCGCAAGGCGTGATCAACCGCGCGCGGGCGGCCGGGCAGACGTGGGTGGTCGTCGTAGACGAGAGCGGACGGCCGCGGTCGTGGCCGTCGTTGTCGCAGTTGGCGAGCAAACCGGCCGTATCCGACTATCTCGATCGTCGGCTGCCCGTCATCGCTCAATCCTCGACTCTCAACGATGCGCTCGATGCCATGCTTGCCGCGAGCCAGGGTGCTGCGCTCGTGACCGACGGCCGCGGCGCGGTCATCGGCTCGCTCGGCATCGGTACCGTGACCCAGACGATTCAAACCAAGCTCGCCGATGTGCGCGCCGAAGAGTACGGCACCTCGTACGAGAACTACGTCGAAGGATCGGATACGTCGCCGACGCCGGTGGTGGCAGCCGACGGGGAACCGCACGTGGTCGTCGAAGCCGAATCGCAAGTCGCCTCTGACGACAACGGATCGGGCACGCAGCCATGACTCGACTGCGCCGCCTGCCGATGGATGTGTGGTTCGAACCGATCATCATTGTCGTCGTCGGCGTCGGGTACATCCTCTGGTACCAATCAACGACATTGACCCCCACGGAGTCGGCATCGCTGGGCTGGGACAACCTGCGAATCACGATTCTCGACCACATCAGGCTCGCCCTGACGGCCGCCGCGATCGTGATCGTCATCGCGATTCCCTTGGGCATCGCGCTGACCCGCCGCTCGCTGAAGCGCTACGAGTCCGTCGTGATCAATATCGCCAACGTCGGCCAAGCCGCGCCTGCCGTCGGTCTACTCGTCCTGTTCACCTTCTGGTTGGGCACCGGATTCCGCACCGCGGTCGTCGGTCTCGTCGTATACGCGACACTGCCGATCCTTCAGAACACCATCACCGGACTCCGGCAAGTGGATCAGCGCACGATCGAGGCATCGCGCGGCATCGGCTACTCGGCCGCTCGGACGCTGTTCCAGGTAGAGCTGCCGCTCGCGGTGCCGGTGATCCTCAACGGTGTGAGAACGGCGCTCGTCATCCTGGTGGGCACCGCAACGCTGAGCACCTTCATCGGCGCGACCAGTCTCGGCACGCTGATCACGACCGGGGTCACCCTGTTCCTGCCCAAACTGCTCCTCTCGGGCGCGATCCTGGTCGCGTTGCTGGCGTTGATCATCGACTGGCTCGGCAGACTGGTTGAGCTCGCCGCGACCCCACGCGGTATCGCATGAGGTCGTCGCGGGCACGACTGACCACCGCCCTTTTCACATTTGTCGCGGCAGTGGCGATGCTGTCCGGCTGCGGCTTGGTGAGCTCGTCAGGAACCTTTCACGACGCGAGCTTGCCAGGCGGAGACAAGCCGTTGGACGGTGCTGACCTGGTGGTCACATCCAAGAGCTTCACCGAGGGTGTACTGCTCGGCAAGATCACCGCCACCTACCTGGCCGCAGCGGGCGCCGACGTCACCGACCTGACCGGGGCGCCGGGTTCCGCGTCGTCGCGACAAGCCCAGCTCAACGGCGACGCCGACATTCTCTGGGAATACACCGGAACCGGTTGGGTCAACTACCACAACCAGACCGAAACGATCTCGGACCCGCAAGAGCTCTGGCAACGGGTGCACGACATCGAGAAGAGCGAGTACAACCTCGAGTGGATGCCGCCGGCCAACTTCAACAACACCTACGCGTTCGGCGCCTCCACGCCGACGGCCGAACGCCTGCAGGTGAAAACACTGTCCGACGTCGCCGCACTCCCCGTTGAGGACCGGACGTTCTGCGTCGATGACGAATTCTTCAGTCGCTCTGACGGTTTCCTGCCGATGCTCGAGAAGTACGGCATTCCGTACAACACCCCGAACGGGGTTCCCACCGGCAACGTGACCCGCATGGATGCCGGCGTGGTCTACACCTCGACGGCGAACAGCGATCCGTGCAATTTCGGCATGGTCTACACCACCGACGGTCGGATCAAGAACCTGAACCTCGTCGTCCTCGACGACGACAAAGAGTTTTTCCTGCCCTACAGCGGCTCGGCAGTCGTTCGAGGCGAAATCATCGAGCGCTACCCGCAATTGCGGGATCTGCTCGGCGCGATCTCCGAGCGCCTCACCGACGATCTGATGCAGGAACTCAACGGTCGTGTCGATATCGACGGCGAGGATCCCGCCGATGTGGCCTACGACTGGCTCAAGAGCGAGGGACTGATCGAGTAGGTGCGCGAACCCGGCTCAGCCCCCGCTAACGGCCGGATGCCCTGACGATCTGGTTCCATGCGACCGAGGCCCGCAGCATGTCCATGTAGCTGTCGATGTCCTCGATCGCCGAGTGCGATGCCTGCACGCTGATCGCCACGGTGTCGCCGATGCCGTGGACCCCGTGCGTCACACTCATCACCGGCGACAGCGCCGGATAGCCCGCGGTGAAGGCCACCGGCCGGTCTCCGAACCTCAGGTCCGCCGCGCCCCGGTTCACACTCGACACCACGGTGTTGCCGGACACCGAAGGCGGTACGACGGTCGGGTCGAATTGTGAGACGCCCCATCGCAACAACGGCGCCGGGATCGCCGCGAATGCTTCGTCGGACGCCCGCAGTGCCGGGTGGCTGTTCCTCAGCTGCCGCTCCCCCAACGCTTCGGCGATCTGTCCGGTCCGGACCTCCAATGCGGCCGTCCCCGAGTACAGGCCGATTCCGACGTTTCGGAAATGGTTACGCCCCATTGGTTTTCCGAACTTCTCCATCGATACCTCGGCACCGAGTGTCTCAGGGTCCTCGCCGGTTGACCGTAAGTGATCGGACAAAGCCAGCGAGATCGCGGTGAGCGCACTGATGGTCACCGTCGGCCCGGGGAAGTCGTCGCGGCGGAACACCAGGGTTCGAATCGCCCGTTCCCCTTCGGGGCGGCTGTTGGTGGACAGCAGTGGCCGGCCTGCTGACGCCGGAGGCACTGCGCCGGTGGCGACGTCGTCGACCAGCTGCCGATGAGTGCGGGTGGCTTCGATCGCCCGCCAGCCCAGCGATCCGATCTGTTTGGGAAACCGGATGGCTGCGAGCGCGGCTGCGTGCACGACGGAGTAAGGCGTCTGGGCTTCGGCTGTCAACGGGTCCGTCGGCGGCTGCGGCGAAAATATTGCGCGGGCCAGAGCGGACGACCGGATTCCGTCTCCCAGCGCATGGCTCACCTGGAAGACCGCCACGGTGGCCGTGGCCCCACAATTCGGCGCGCCTTCAACGGCTCCGAACAGATGCAGCCGCCACGTGGACTCCCGCGGATCGAGCTGGTCATCGGCCAGACCGGCCACCATGCGGAGGCAATCGGGCCACTGGGTGGTCCCCTCGCTGTGCACGAGCACCTGATCGCGGTCGACACCGCCGCGAACCCAGTACGGGTAGTCCAGGGCGCAGTCGACGGCAGCGATCCGAAGGCTCAGATCTGGTACGGCCCGGGCCCGTTCGAGGACGTCATCGATTGCGGTGTCCAGCTGTTTCGGCGCACCGTCAAAGGCATAGAGGAGGAATTGGTCGTTCGGGATCTTGTCCGACATCCAGTACATCTGGGCGTCGACCGGCGCCATTCGCTCCATGTAGTGAACCTACCGAAGCAACCAACGTCGAGGCACCGGATTCCCTGCGCGGCAATGTCCCGAATCGTTGCGGTGTCCGAAATCGTGGGATACCTGTCCTGGACGCCACGGCGTCGGTGGAAGATGCTGTTGTGGTGACCAGAACCGTCGTCGTGCTTGCGTATGAGGGTGTCCAGGCGCTGGACCTGGTCGGACCGGCAGAGGTGTTCGACACCGCCACGCTCCTACTTCCGGAAGGAGACGGCTACGACGTCGTCGTGGCCTCACCGACCGGGCAACCGTTGCGGACGAGCGGTTCCCTCACCTTCCACACCTGCCCGCTGCCCGAACCCGGATCACACATCGACACGTTGATCATCCCCGGGTGGCGTCGGCGCGGTCGACCACAGCACCGGGCCTGACTGCACTGCATGGCTGGCCGACAAACGCTTCCGATCGACCCGGATTGCCACGGTGTGCACTGGGGCGTTTCTCGCGGCCGAAGCCGGCCTGCTCGACGGCCTGCCCGCGACCACACACTGGGCACTGGCCGACGAACTCCGGCGTCGATATCCGGCCGTCGAGGTCGATCCGTCGTCGATTTTCTGTCGCAGCTCCGAAAAGATCTGGACCTCGGCCGGTGTCTCTTCGGGGATCGATCTGGCACTCGCCCTCGTCGAGGACGACCACGATCAGGACATCGCGCAGTCGGTGGCCCAGTGGCTGGTGCTGTATCGGCGTAGGTCCGGCTTCCAATCCCAGTTCGCGCCCCCGGTGTGGACGCCACGAGCCCGCTCCACACCTGTCCGCGCGGCACAGGAATACATCGAGGCAGATCCCTCTCGGCCGTGCGGCGTCCCCGATCTCGCCGGCCGGGCCGGAACTAGTGAGCGGCATTTCACCCGCCTGTTCACCGCGGAGGTGGGAACACCGCCGGGCCGCTACGTCGAGAAGATCCGGGTTGACATCGCCCGGTCACACCTTGAAACATCCAGCGACACAAACGCTTCCATTGCGACGCGGTGCGGCTTCCGCTCCGCCGAAGTGATGCGCCGCGCCTTCTTGCGCAGCATCGGGATACCCCCCGACACCTACCGGCAGTCCTTTGCGCAGACCAACTCCCCTTTTAGGACCGCGGCACTCGCCGCCGCCGCCGAACTCGAATCCTCGGAGCGTTGACATGACCCAGATAGCGATCGTTCTATACCCCGGATTCACCGCACTCGACGTGATCGGCCCGTACGAGGTTCTCAGATTTCTTCCGCACGCAGAGGTCCGGTTCGTCTGGCACGAGACCGGCCCCATCACCGCCGACTCCGGGGTCGCGGTACTCGGGGCCACGCACACCCTGGCCGAAACCCCGCGCCCCGACATCGTGGTGGTGCCCGGCGGTAGCTCGTCCGTGGGAATCCATGCCAGGGACAAGCAGCTGCTGGCCTGGCTCGGCCAGGTGCATGAGACCACGGTGTGGACGTCGTCGGTGTGTGCCGGTTCGGTCATCCTTGCTGCGGCCGGCCTCTTGACCGACCAGCGTGCCACCAGTCATTGGCAGGCGCTGCCCTCGCTGCATCTGTTCGGCGTGACCCCCGTCGGCGATGAGCGAATCGTGTTCTCCGGCCGCGTGGTAACCAGTGCCGGGGTGTCGGCGGGGATCGATCTGGCCTTGTGGATCGCCGGGAAGGTCGGTGGGACCACACGGGCCGAGGCGATCCAGCTGGCGATCGAGTACGACCCGCAACCGCCGTTTGATGCCGGACACCTCGGCAAGGCATCCACCTCGGCGAAAACACTGGCCCTCGTCCTGCTCGCGAAGGAGAGCGTCAACCCGGCCCACCTGTCGGCGATCACCAAACTCGCCTGGACGCAGAGCCTTGCGAAGGTCCGGAACCGCTGACTCACCCGGCTCCGGACCGTGTTCTCCGACAGGAACAGTCGTTGCGCGATGGCGGTGTTGTCGAGGCCTCGCGCCATGAGGTCGCCTTCGCCGGACTGACATTGGGCAAGAGCACCATTACCCGATGAGGTTGCGAATCAACGACGGAGGGGGTGAAGATCACGGATCCGGTCCGGGCGTAGAGTGACGCGCGCCACAATGGTGAAGCATTCTCCTATCGCCCACAACGCACCCAGGAGTCCCGGTGACCGACACGCAGGAACGCCGACCAGATCCATATATCGACCTGATCCGCACAGACCCCGACCTACCGCCGGTTGCGATCATCGATCGCAGCCCGATGACCGTCGGAAAAAGAGTCACCTTCGCTGTGATCGCCGTCATCGGTGCGTTCGCCTGGGCGATCATCGCGTTCGTGCGGGGTGAGAACGTCAACGCCGTCTGGTTTGTCATCGCCGCGATCTGCACCTACATCATCGGCTACCGGTTCTACGCGCGGCTGATCGAGATGAAGATCGTGCAGCCGCGCGACGACCACGCGACGCCTGCCGAAGTCCTCGACAATGCGCAGGATTACATGCCGACCGATCGGCGGGTCTTGTTCGGACACCATTTCGCCGCCATCGCCGGCGCCGGACCGCTGGTGGGCCCGGTGCTGGCGGCACAGATGGGTTACCTACCCGGAACCATCTGGATCATCATCGGCGCAGTGTTCGCCGGATGCGTCCAGGACTATCTGGTGTTGTCGATTTCCACCCGGCGACGTGGCCGCAGCCTGGGACAGATGGCCCGCGACGAGCTCGGCGATGTCGGTGGCTTCGCGGCACTGATCGCGGTGTTCGTGATCATGATCATTCTGATCGCGGTATTGGCACTGGTGGTTGTCAACGCGCTGGCCGACAGCCCCTGGGGCGTTTTCTCTCTGGCGATGACGATCCCGATCGCTCTGTTCATGGGTGTCTATTTGCGTTACCTGCGCCCAGGGCAGGTCTCCGAAGTCTCGGTGATCGGTTTCGTCCTGCTGATGCTCGCCATCATCTCCGGGCGGTGGGTCGGTGAATCAGCCTGGGGCAAAGACTTGTTCAGTCTGTCACCGGTTTTCCTGAGTTGGTGCATCATCATCTACGGGTTCGCCGCGGCCGTATTGCCTGTCTGGCTACTGCTGGCACCGCGCGACTACCTGTCCACCTTCATGAAGGTCGGCACGATCCTGCTGCTGGCAGTGGGCATCGTGATCGCCCGCCCGGTCATGCAGGCACCCGCGGTCAGCGAGTTCGCCCACAACGGCCAGGGACCCGCCTTTGCCGGTTCGCTATTCCCGTTCCTGTTCATCACCATTGCGTGCGGCGCCCTCTCCGGTTTTCATTCCCTGATCGCTTCCGGGACAACGCCGAAGATGCTCGAGAAGGAGAGCCAGGCCCGGATCATCGGATACGGCGGCATGCTGACCGAATCGTTTGTCGCGATCATGGCCCTGGTCACCGCCTGTATCCTCAACCAGCACTTGTACTTCGCGATGAACGCACCGAAAGCAGTCACCGGTGGTACGCCGGAAACCGCTGCGGACTACGTCAACGGCCTCGGTCTGAGGGGTGATCCGGCCACGGCCGCTCAGTTGGAGGAGGCGGCCAGAGCGGTCGGCGAAGAATCGGTCATCTCCAGAACCGGTGGTGCACCAACACTGGCCATGGGTATGGCCGACACGATGCAGGAAGCATTCGGCGGCGAATCGATGCGTTCCTTCTGGTATCACTTCGCGATCATGTTCGAGGCGCTGTTCATCCTGACAACCGTCGACGCCGGAACCCGCGTAGCCCGGTTCATGCTCTCCGACGGCTTGAGCAATGTGAAGGGCGGCAAGCGTTTCAAGAATCCGTCGTGGCGCCCGGGTGCCTGGTTGTGCACCCTGATCGTGGTCGCACTGTGGGGATCGATCCTGCTGATGGGTGTGACCGACCCCCTCGGTGGTATCAACACCCTGTTCCCCCTCTTCGGCATCGCCAATCAGTTGCTGGCCGCGATCGCACTGACCGTGGTGTTGGTGGTCGTGCTCAAGCGCGGACTCCTCAAATGGGCCTGGATACCCGGGGTTCCGCTGGTCTGGGATCTGGCGGTGACCATGACGGCGTCGTGGGAGAAGATCTTCTCGAACAACCCCGCCATCGGCTATTGGCAACAGCATCAAGACTTTGTCGATGCGAAGGATTCAGGCCTCACCGCCTTCAAATCCGCGAAGACATCCAGCGAGATCGACGCGGTGATCCGCAATACGTTCATCCAGGGCACGCTCTCGATCGTGTTTGCGGTGCTCGTCCTGATCGTCGTCATCGCCGCAGTCTTCGTCTCCGTCAAAGCGATTCGCATGGGCGGACTACCGACCGCTGAGGATGAACCCACCGAATCCACATACTTCGCGCCCAGCGGAATGTTCCCGACACCGACCGAAAAGGAGGTGCAACGGGAATGGGACGAGTATCTGAAGGAGAATCCACGACAGCTGCATCACTGATGCGGCGCGGTATCCGGGCGGTGCACTGGTACATCCGGTCGGTGATGGGCGACAACGATTATCGGCGCTACGTCACGCATCACACTGCGCGGCATCCGGATACACCGCCGTTGACCGAAAGTGACTACTGGCGCAATCGCTATGCCGCGCAGGACAACAACCCTCAGGGCCGTTGCTGCTGATCGCCCCTGCGGTGGAAAGGTCGCTGTTACGCGGCGGACGGGATCGGGTCGCCGGTCTCACGGGTCGGCTCGATGTCGTGCCGTTTGACCAACAGGACGATGGCCAAGATCGGGTAGACGAGGATGGGAGCGAAGGCGCCGGCGTAGACCGCCTGATCCAGCACGATCGCCGTACTGCTCAGCAGCGCGAAGTCGAAGAGTCCGTGCAGTACCGAGTTGAGCGCATTACCGCCCGAGACCCGGCGGGTGAGATAGAAGAAGTATCCGGCGAAGCTGACCATGATCGCCTGTGGGACGGCGGATGCACCATGCCCGAATACGTTCGTCAGGTGGACTGCACCGAAGATGACGCTGGACCACAGCGCAACCCTGCCCTCACTGAGGCCATGGTTGCGCAGCACGGTCACGCCGATGCCGCGGAACATGCCTTCCTCACCCCATCCGACGAACTGGGTGGCAACGAGAAGAGCGACGATGAACAGCCATCCCTTGTCGGCAAGCGCGCTGTAGTCGATGCCCAGCAGGATGGCGACAAGCAGAACGATGGGCACGACCCACACCCAGCGGTTGACCGGTCTGTCGTCCTTGATCACCGGCCGCCACCAGCCCAGCGCCGAGATGACCGAGTAGGTGAACACAAAGGCCAGTCCAAGGGGAATCACCATCGTGAAGACGACACCGCGGGTGGTGAAGGTTTCGTCTTCGTCTGCCCACCCCTCGATGAGGCGACCCCCGAACTGGATGATCACCAGGTACACGATGACGATGACAGCGAAGGCGATGTACGAGATATGGCGACCGGTGATCCGAGGCGCGGCCGCAGGTTCTTTGGTGTTCACTGCGCAAGCCTAACGGTCGACTTCACAGCGCACAGGGCGCGACATCCCCGATCTGTGAGGACCGACTCACCTGTCCTGTTCCGAGGCCGCGGTCACCGATTCGATCGCTTCCCACATCTGCTGCGCCAGATCATGATTGAGACCGACACCCCTGATCTCATCGCTCCATATCCGTTTGTCGCTCCGACGTAGATGCCAACCGATGAATCTGCCGGTATCCGCGTGCGCACTGGTGGCGACGAAGAGAAGCGGCAAGACACCCTCTTCTGGGTTGCGGGACACCGTCGCATGCGCCACCGCCATCACCGATTTCGCCACAATACCGTTCACCGCGTTGTGCATGGGAGTCTTGCTCAATCCGGGATGAGCGATGAAACTCCTTACCGAGGACCCGCTTTCACGTAGCCGATTCTCGAGTTCAACGGCGAACAGCACAGTCGCCACCTTCGAGACGACGTAGGCGCCGTGCGGTGAATGGTCGTGCTCGAAACTCAGGTCACTGAAGTCGACATCCACCTTGACCCGACGGTAGAGGTTGGAGCCGACGCTGACCACCCGGGCCGCGTCACCACGTTCGAGAAGCGGCAACAGTTTGCCGGTCAGTTCAAAATGTCCGACCACATTGGCGGCGAAGGTGCTCTCGATACCGTCCACGGTGACGACGTAGGGCTGATTGCCGACTCCGGCATTGAGGATCAAAGCATCAATCGGCTTGTCCAGAGCAGTCATTCGGCTCGCAAAGGCCCGCACCGACTTCAGGTTGGTCAATTCGATCGCACCGACCTGCACCCGGGCGTCCGGGCGCGAGGCCCGGATCTTTTCGGCCACCCGTTGTCCTTTGACGACGTCGCGTACCGCCAGGACCACCTCGGCGCCGCGTTTCGCCAACTCCCGGGCCATGATCGCGCCGAGCCCACTGCTGGCGCCGGTGACAATGATCCGCCGCCCACTCTGATCCGGCATCGCATGCAGATTCCAGTGGAAGTAGCTGTCCCTCATCAGCGCACTCCCCTCCCGACATCTGCGTCGGTAACAGTTTCCCAGAATTAGATCCGGTTGAGGGCGAGTTGCCTCGTCACCACGTCGACGATCCGGTCCGGTGTTGCCACCAGTCCGCCCGAAACCCACTCGGCAGTCAGCTCGGCGATACCTCCGACCAGCAACAAAGCCAGTGGCCTGCGGTCTTCGACCGGCACCGCGTCGTCGCCGAACAACTCTGGAATCCGAGCGGCCAACAGGTCGGCGAACTCGTTGACGATGGCGCGGCGATGCTCGCGTGTCGCCCTCAGACCCAGCGACTCGGTGAGCACGACCTGCCCCTTGCGCTGGTCCTCGGTCATGATGGCGATAAAAGCGCTTATGGCCGAACGGATCTGCTCCTCTGGCGCGGCGTTCATATCGTGCGACAACGCCGCGAGGACCGCGGCCCGCACCTCATGCGCAAGTTCGTCGAGCAGATCCCCCATCAGCGCGTCCAGTCCCGGGAAGCTCTCATAGAAGTACCGCTCACTCAATCCGGCGCAGCGGCACACGGCCGTCATGGTCGCGCGTTCGGCTCCCATGGACGACACAACTTCCAAGGCCGCATCGAGCAATTGCCGACGCCGACGACTCACGCGCTCATGAGCGCTTGCGCCACCGTACTTTCGCTCTGATCCGGCCACCGCACCATGTTGACACCAGCCCTCACGTGATGCACGCTACCTAATCAGGAAGGCAGTCCTGTCAGATAGGAAATCGCTCGCATGGCCCATAAGACATCCCTCGCACCGGCCGGCACCACACCTGTCAGCGGTGGTCGCGCGGTGCCGTTTCTCGGACACTCGTACGCCTACTTCCGCAAGCCATTGGAGTTGATGGAGAAGCAATACCGGGTGCACGGCCAGGTCTCTGAGCTGTCATTCCTGGGCCAGAAGTGGGCGCTGGTCCTCGGACCTGACGCCCTGGGCGAAGCCCTGATCAACCGCGACGGTGCCTTGGTGAGCGGCGATGGCTGGCGCACGCTGATCGGCCCGTTTTTCGATCGGGGCCTGATGCTGCTCGACGGCGACGAACACCGCAGCCATCGACGCATCCTGGCCAAGGCGTTCACCCGGGCACGACTGGCCGCCTACACGGAACTGATGCAGCCGGCCATCGCCGAACATGTTCGCACTTTGGTTACGTCGGAAAATCATCTCGCCTACCCGGCGCTCAAGAAACTCACCCTCGACATCGCCACGGAACTGTTCATGGGCGGGGCCGAGGGACTCCAGCCCGGTGAAATCGACCGAGTCAACCGGTCGTTCATCGGATGTGTTCAGGCCGCGACCTCGATTGTGCGATACCCACTTCCCTTCACGCGCTGGCGCCGAGGCGTCCGCGGGCGGGCCACGCTCGAGGAGTTTTTCGAGCGCTATCTGCCGTCGCGACGAGAACGATTGGGCGACGACGTGTTCAGCGTCTTATGCCGGGTCGAAGCCGACGGCGAACGTCTGTCGGAACGAGACGTCATCAATCACATGATCTTCCTGATGATGGCCGCCCACGACACCTCCACCAGCACCCTGAGTACCGTTCTCTTCGAACTCGGGAAGCATCCTGAGTGGCAGGAGCGATGCCGTCAGGAATCGATTGCGCTAGAGACCGGCTCACCCAACCCTGACCAACTCGGCGAACTGTTTTCGGCCACCCTGGTGATCAAAGAGTGCCAACGGCTGATCACGCCGGTCCCGGTGGTCGTCCGACGGGCCCGTGCAGACACGACCATCGCAGGCCATCACATCCCGAAAGGCACACCGGTCGCGCTCGGGTTGCATCACAACCACCACCTGCCCGAGCTTTGGACCGATCCGGAGCGCTTTGATCCCGAGCGCTTTTCAGACGAACGGCAGGAGGACAAGGCACACAAGTTCTCGTGGAACCCATTCGGCGGCGGCGCACATCGATGCCTTGGGCAGGTGTTCTCAGACCTCGAGGTGCGGTCTGTGCTGCACCACTATCTGCTCAACTTCCGCTGGACGGTACCCGCGAACAGGCCGGCAGAGCTCAGCTGGATTTCACTGCCCTATCCAACCGACGGCATGCCGATTGACCTCACCCGGATCGGTTGATCACCAACGACCCGTTCCCGGCGGCGCTGCGAGGTCGGCCAGGAACGTGTGGGCGAGTGTGCGTACCCGTGCCCACTCGGGCGCAGACTCGAGAGCGTCGAACACCAGCAGCGCGGACCTACCTGGCGCCGAGATCTCCGCCAGGAGTTGATCGAGCCGCCGCAGGTCACCACGACACGCCTCGCTGAGCCCGTGCGGCATCGACGTGGTGAGGTCGGTGAATTGCAGCGCGAGCTCGTCGACACCCACATCCAAACGGTCGAGAAACGCGATCTGATCAGCCGCCGGTGAAGCCAGGCGGCGAATCACCGACACCAGCGCCTTCGTCCGCAGATCGTCCCCACCCGGATAGACAGCTTCCGGTCGCCACCGATCGCCGCCACCGCCGACGCGCGACAACGCATCAAGACCCCGTGGACCGTCCCCTTCAAACATTCGTAACCATCCCCCACGCGGTTGGCGATCCCTCAGATGATTTGGCTCTGCGAAGCATTCTTTACCAGAGTGTGCCAACTTGTCACTCGTACAGAGAAAGCGGTGACGCGATTCAGGCCGGGGACTCGGCGTGCAACCGCCGCGCGATCTCGTCGAGCAATTCATCGACGTCGGCTTCATCGCTGCCGGGATAATTGTCGACAAAATGTTGGAGCCGTTGCCGCTGAGCGACCAACAGACGTTCCGCTTCCTGCTGACCGGCCGGCGTGATGACCGCCAGACCATGGCCGATGTCGATCATTCCGCGCTGCTGCAGTTGCTGCGCGGTCTCCTCGACGACCGAGAGCGGCGTCTGGGAAGCCTCCGACATCAGGTGAAGTTCGCGGGTTCCCTCTTCGGCCACTCGGCTGACCATCCAGGCCTCACCTCGCGTCAGCGAGCTGCCTGCCTGATCGACCACCCCTTCCCAGATCCGGAGCCGATCTTCGCGGCCGAGGGTTCGCCAGATCTGAAGCCGCAACTCCTCCAAGGATGTTCGCTCACCGGCCAAGCCGAACGACGCCCCGACATCGGGCATCTTCGTGACATCCCGCAGTGGAACCTCCGGCAACAGCCAGGCGAGTGCGAATGCCAGCGCTCCGAAGGGAACTGCCACGATGAACACGACTCCGAACGCGTCGGTGAAACCGCTGAGGAACCACTCCTGCACCACCGGTGGGCAGGTCAGGAGTCCGTCCGACGAGGCTTGCAGGATCTCCGAAGAACACCGTCCCACTGCCCCGTCCGGCACGGCGCCCGACAGGTTCGATTCCAGCTGAGAATTGAACACCGCACCGAAGACGGCCACACCCACCGATGCGCCGATCGTGCGGAAGAATGTCGCACCGCTGGTTCCGGTTCCGAGGTCGCGGAACTCGACGGCGTTCTGGACCGCGAGAACCAGAACCTGCATCACCATCCCCAGTCCCATACCCAGGACAAAGAGATACAGCCCGATGGTCACATCGGAGGTTGAACGATCCATCGTCGACAACAGGTACAACCCGACGGTGAAGATCGCGGTGCCAAGGATCGGGAACACCTTGTAGCGTCCGGTCCGGCTGATGAGCTGGCCACTGCCGATCGAAGTGATCAATAGACCCGCCATCATCGGGATCATGTTCAGGCCCGACTCGGTGGCCGTCGCCCCGCCCACCGTCTGCAGGAACAGCGGCAGGAACGTGATGGCACCGAACATCGCAAAGCCGACGACAAATCCGACGGCCGCGGCAACGGCGAACACGCGGTTGGTGAACAACCGCAGTGGCATCACCGGTTCCGGAACTCGCCGTTCCACCATCACGAACGCAACAACGCACACCAGACCGATGACGGCCAGCCCGAGCACGCGCACCGAGGTCCACCCCCACAGTCCACCAAAGCTGGTCACCAACACGATGGACGTGGCGGCAGAAGCGAGTAGCAGCACACCTACGTAATCGATCTTGGGTTTGACCTGGGCCGTGGTCGTCGGCAACACCAGAATCACCGCGACCAGGGCAACCGCACCGATCGGCAGGTTGACGTAGAAGACCCACCGCCAGCTGAGACTGTCGACCAAGAATCCACCGAGCAATGGCCCTGCGACACTGGCCAGTCCGAACACGGCACCGAAAAGCCCCTGATAGCGACCGCGTTCACGGGCGGGAACCACGTCACCGATGATGGCCTGCGCCAACACCATCAGGCCACCGGCGCCCACACCCTGCAACGCGCGGAAGGCGATCAACGTCGCCATCGACCCGGCGAGGCCACACAGTGCCGAACCGACGAGGAAGATCACCACACTCGCGATGAACAGCGGCTTGCGCCCGAACAGGTCGCCGAGCTTGCCCCAGAGCGGAGTCGTCACCGTCGTCGCCAGCATGTACGAGGTGACCACCCAGGTCAGATGGTCGGCTCCCCCGAGATCATTGACGATCGTCGGCAACGCCGTCGACACGATCGTCTGATCAAGCGCTGCCAGGAACATCGCCAGCATCAGGCCACCGAAGATGGCGTAGATCTTCCTTTTCTCCAGTTCACCCACCGGCGCGCCCGGTCCAGCAGTCTTGCCTTCGGTCATCGTCAGGTCCCGTCTGGTTGGCCTCGCGTTGCATCTAGAGTCTCCCAGCCAGTCGATCAGTTTGTCGCTGAACGAGCTTGGGACACTTAATCAGGGCGCGCCGGCGTCAAAGATCTCGGATTCCCGAGGCAACCATGTCTCGCCGCCATGTCCGCGCACTCGCCGGAACGCCACCGGTAAACCGCGAGTCGTGGACCAGTTCAGCGATTCGGTTACCTGTACGTGAACATGTGGCTGGGTGCTGTTTCCAGAGTTTCCGCATTCACCGATCCGGTCTCCGACGGACAGCCGATCACCCTCATCGACTTCAACAGTGCCGCAACGTAAATGAGCCAACAGAACAAAGGGACCACCACGTCCCAGAGCCAACACGACGTGATTGCCGGCAATTGCGGGAACTCCGTCGCGGACGCGCCTGGCCTGCCCGAGCATGTACGGCAACAGGGTGATCTGGGAGCGCCGAGCCGAATGATCCGGTTCCCCGTCATGTACCAGCACCACAGTGCCTTCGGCGGGTGCGACGATCGGTTCACCGAAACCGCGAAAGATCTCCGGCGCCTCGACCCACAATGCCGATCGCCAACTGCGCGGCGCGGGAAGACCGTTGCGTCCCACCGCGACAAAATCGATTGCATAGGTCGTTCCGAACAGATGTGATCCATGACTGGGTATTCGGCGCGCCGGACTGTTGCGGGCCATCCACCTCCCGCTGAAGGGGAGGTCGA
This sequence comes from Williamsia faeni, assembly GCA_003202005.1. Lineage (GTDB taxonomy): Bacteria > Actinomycetota > Actinomycetes > Mycobacteriales > Mycobacteriaceae > Williamsia > Williamsia faeni. The sequence continues at coordinate 463,084 of QJJF01000003.1, forward strand.
GCACCACGGCATCAGGCGGCATACGTTCCAACATAACCCCGTACGGCAGTCGAGTGCCTTACAAGTCGAAGCGGCCCGCGGCGCACTCGAGTCAGCATCAGGTGGGATGATGACACGCGTGCCGATGCCCTCACCACTGCCTGTCAAGAACGGGGTCGGACCGACGCGGCTGCGTATCCCGACATCCGGGCCGTGGGCGACCATCGCCGACTACTTCGTCGCGAAGTTCGACCACCTGGACTCCGGCGACCTGTACCGCCGGTTCGACGCCGGTGAGATCGTGGACACCGACGGCCGTCCGATCGGTCGTGGCACGGCCCTGGGTGCGGACCGTTTCCTCTGGTACTACCGCGATCTGCCGGCGGAGGACCGCGTGCCGTTCCAGGAGGAGATCCTGCACGCCGACGACGACCTCGTCGTGATCGACAAGCCGCACTTCCTCCCGACCACCCCTGGCGGGCGATATCTGCGCGAGTCCGCGCTCGTCCGATTGCGGACCCGCCTCGACAATCCGGATCTGACGCCGATCCATCGCCTCGACCGGGCGACAGCCGGTCTGCTGATGTTCTCGGCCCGACCCGCCACGCGTGGCGCATACCAGTCGCTCTTCGAAAAGCGACGGGTGGTGAAGGTCTACGAGGCGGTGTCGGCGCGACCGCTCGAGTGGGACTCCGACGAACCGGCGATTGCCGGGCGCACCGTTCCTGTCCTCTACCGCAACCACATAGCGGCGACTCGCGGCAAGTTACGGGTTGTCGTCGACGATGCTCAGGCGCCCAACGCGGAGACCGTCATCGAGCTGAAGGACAGCGGCATCAGCGCGTCCGGACGCGCTGTGCTGCACACGATCCTGCGTCCGCACACCGGCCGCAAGCACCAGCTACGGGTGCATCTTGCGGCACTCGGAATCGGTATCCTCGGCGACAGTTGGTATCCCGACCTGCTCACCGAAGAACCAGACGACCACTCCCTCCCACTCCAATTGCTGGCGCGGGAACTGGAATTCACCGATCCACTGTCGGGACTGCCACGAGAGTTCATCACTCGCCGGACGTTGAGCGAAGCGCCGGTTACCGAGCGCTGAGCGATCTCCGGCAGTTGATCATCGCTACCCTCGATTCAGGGCGGCCGCGGCCTGTACCAGTGCCACGAAGGCATCGGCGTCGACGACATCCGCCTCCTTGATGTCGATCGCGCGCCGGACACCCGCATCGAGACTTGCGTTGAACAATTTCGACGGGTCCGGGAGCGAGGCGCCCCGGGCAAAAGTCACCTTGATCTTGTCCTTGTAGGTCTCGAGTGTGCAGATGAGGCCGTCGAGCGAGAACGTCGGCACACCATCGGGATTCGAGGCCTTACGCCACTTCGCTTCTTCGACGATCTCAGGCTCGGCCTGCACGATCAGGGACCGCACCTCACTTACCCGGGATTCCCGCCAATCACCACTCATGGGGTCTCACGGTAGCGGAAAACCGGGTCCCGGTCCCGAAGAAGCAAGAGCCGTCTCCTGCAGGATAAAAAGCGGAACTGTTGGGGAAGTTTCCCAGAGTTCAGTCGGGTTCGACGGTCAGGCGCCGATGTCGCGGTTGGGCTGAGCAGCGACATGTCGACCCGCCCGGTAGCCCATCGTGACGCTCGGACCGATACATCCGCCACCGCCGGGGTAGGTCGCCCCGAGGATCGACGCAGAGGTGTTACCGGCCGCGTAGAGGCCGTCGATGATCGGTACCCGGTTGCCCAGAACTCGCCCATCGGCATCGACCCGGCAGCCACCGTTGGTACCGATGGTGCCCGGCCATTGCTGGATCGCGCCGAATGTCGGCCCGACGATCGGCTTGATGTCAACGACGTCGGGCCCGGTGAGCGCGTGCGTCTGCTGTGGGTCGCCCCAGTCCAGGTCTTCGCCCTTTTCGGCGAGTTCGTTGTACCGGTTCACCGTCTGCGACAGCGTCTCGGGGTCGATGCCGATCTTCTCGGCGAGCTCGGTGATCGAACCGGCAACCGCCACCCACTCCGGTGGCTCTTCGCCGTTGGGTCCGGTGAGGTTCAGTTCGATGCCCGGTTTCGAGCCCATGATCCCCTGCTCGAAGTGCGCAGCGCCGAAGATGATCCACGCGGGAGGTTTGTTCGGGAAGCCGGGGTCCCGCTGATCGAAGGTGTTGAACGGATGTGAGAAATCGTTGTAGGTGTAGCCGCCGTGCATGAACCGTTCGCCCTGCTGATTCACGATGATCGAGCCCGGGCCGAAGCCCATGATCATCTGCGGCAGCGGGTTGCCGTCGCGTCCGGTCTCCCACGGCTCGTATACGACGCCGTAGCTGAAGAACGTACTCATAGAGCCCATCTTGGCCCCGATCTCCATCGCCATGAGGTGGCCGTCACCGGTATTCGCCCACGGTGTCATCGGTTTGACCTCGTAGCCGATGTAGGCCTTCACCATGTCGGCATTCCACTCGAAGCCACCGCAAGCCAGCACGACGCCCTTGCGTGCACCGATCCTGGTCTTGCCCTGCGGTCCGTCCACCACGACACCGACAACCGCCGATCCGTCTTTGACCAGCTCGACTGCCGGGGACTCGGTGCGCACCTCGATACCCTGGTCGACCAGCGCCTTGAGCAGCGGCGCGATCAGGCCGCCACCTTTGGCCCGCCATCCCTCGCGCTGACGCTTTTCGAGCTCCTCGGGGCTGACGTCACCGCGCCGCTGCTCGGCGAAGCTCACCTCGGCCGGCGGCACCCAGGGGCCCCGGTTGATCTTGTTCGCCAGCTCCTCGCCCAATTCGGCCGCAGCCGGATAAGCCTTGGGGGACAACGATCTCGGAAACGGGCGGACGCCGGGGATGCGATCACCGATCACCGAGTAGTAGTCATCGAGCATGATGTGTGGCTCGGACCGATATCCGGTGTGCTCCTCCAGATAGAGGATCGCCTCCGGCGCGGTGTCGACGTACACCTCGACGAGCGATGGGTCGCTTTCGCGGCCGTCGGACAGCCGGTGGATGTACGCGATCGCGTCCTCACGGGAATCCTTGTCGGCAACGTGGTGGTTGTTCGGGATCCACATGTCGCCACCGGAGACCGCAGTGGTGCCGCCGATGTACTCGTCTTTCTCGACGACGAGCACGCTCGCGCCACCGTCGGTGGCCCGCAATGCCGCCGTCAGGGCACCTCCACCGCTACCGACGACGACCACGTCGACGATTTCGTCCCACCGGTTGTTGTTCTCTTCAGACATCAAGATCTCCCGCATGATCGGCATTGGCCAAGACCACGCCTGTGGCGGATCTCCTGACCGGTCACGCTAGATGGTGCAGTGGCACAGGGAAACCGATCATTCCGATATCCGGAACGGTGCGCCCGCGAACGAAGTCGTCGGCCCGTCACAAGGCACGTTCATCGGTGAAGTCCGCCCGTCGGTGGACGATATCGTGCGCCAGAGAGGAGATGGACCGAGACTCGACGTACGCCCGTGCCCGCAGTCGAGCGCCGGCGTCGGCAATCGATATGTCCAAGCGGACCGACAGAACTCCGATTGCGGTGTGCACGTCAGCGCGTGCGAACTGGTAGTTGCCTTGCCGATGTTCATAATGCGATTGTTCGAGTGTCCACCGGTAGTCCACGAGTTCGTCGAGCACCGCCTGACCCAGACGTTCCGAGAATCCTTGTGCGGTCGTATATTGCGGCGACGTCAGGTCGGCTTTCGAGTGCCGGCGATAGAACTCCAGTACCCCTAGTCGAGCCCCACCGGTGAGTATGGGGAATGCGAAGATTCCGTGAACACCGAGCTCGTTGAATACCTCAGAGCTGAACGCCGGCCATCGTGCCGGGAACATTCGGCTGCTGATATCGGGTAGTGATACCGGCACACGTTGCTTGAAGGCTTCCAGACATGGCCCCTCTCCCACCGTGAACTGCAACTCGTCGATCCGTGCCGCGACCGCATCCGTCGCATACAACAGATCGCGTGACCGAGCGTCGTCGGTCAGGATCGACACTGCGGCCCCGTCGGCTTCGACCGCCTCCATACTCGAGGTCGCGAGGTTCCTCGTGTGGGGCATGCACAACTCATCAGCATTGCCACCGCCACTTTGTTGGGCTGGCTCATCTGCCATCCAAAGACCTTCTCTTCACGTCGAGATCTACGTTGCTGCCGTTCGAATGTGATGTCCGTCCGGGGGTTGTCTCCGGTGCGGCGCTGTCGGCACCTGTCTCGATAAGCCGCTGAGCGATCTCGGAAAGTTTGACGTTGGAATCCTGGGACAGCTTCCGCAAGAGGCCGAACGCGTGATCGGCGTCGACACTGAAGCGTTCCATGATCATTCCTTTGGCCTGCCCGATGACGTCTCGCCCCTGCACTGCCTGATGGAGTTGCTCGCTTTCGCGACCGGCGGCAATCGCGACCGCGGCGTGCGCGGTGAACAGTTCGCCCACATTCCTGGACCGACCGGTGAATACGTCCGCTGCGGAGCTGTACATGTTGACGGTTCCCGTCTTGTTTTCACCCGCATCGAAGGGCACACACATCATTGCTCGCACCCCTACTGCAGCCGCCGCATTCATGAATTGGGGCCATCGTTTCTCGTGCGATACATCGTTGATCACCACAGTGTCGCCGTTTACGGAAGCATCGAAGCTCGGCCCCTCCCCCAGGTCAGACTGGAGGGTGTCGCAGGTGTCGGCAAGATCATCGGCCACACCCGCCCGCTCGATCTTTCCTTTGGCAACCACGACGACGCTGACATAGTCCGCGGCCGGCACCAGGCGCGTCGCTGTCTTCGATATCGTCGCAGCGAGCAGGGCAGTGTCATGGCGTGCGATGGATAGCTCTCGCGCTACTGCAGCGAGGTCTTCGGGGAGATTCAATGTGTACTCGTTCATGGCCGTCCTCCATGTCGAACCCACCAATTCCCAGTCACAGATATTAGGCACCCACCCCAGTGATTGCAAGACCTGTTCCGCAGCGTGTTTTCGACCGGGTCCTACTGCTGCCCAGCACTATTGGGCCGCCCGATGCACCGGTATGGCTTGCCGGGGTCGGACGTCAATCCACCATCTCTGCCGTGCTCTCTTCGGGACCCTCACAGCTATCGTGGCCAACGTGAAAACGTGTGCCCGCCAAGCGCATTTCTAAACGTTGTCCGGCATAGTTCGTTGTTTGGGACGATTCCGTGACATGATGGGAGGCGGTACAGCCAACGCCGTCAACTGACAGTCTCACTCCCATGATGACGAGTCAGCATCGTTCCGGCGAGCTGGAGACACGAATCATGCGAACAACCGCTACGAACCCCATTCTTCCCGACCACGCTCCCCGAAGGGGGGAGAGCTCTGCCATCACCGTGATGTCTGCGCAGCACCACGACCTGGTGGTTCTCTCCGTTGCGGGCACAATCGACGCGCTTACAGCACCGCTTTTGACCGACGCGGTGACAGCAGCTCTGGCCGGTCACCCCGGAGGCCTGATCATCGATCTGACCGACACCGTCTTCCTGGCATCAGCAGGGATGAGTGCACTACTCGTTGCGCACGCCAGCGCACCCACCGGACACTTCGGCGTCGTTGCCGACGGCCCATCGACGGGCAGGCCGCTGAAGCTCGTCGGACTGCACCTTGCGATGACCATCTACCCCACGCTCGCCACCGCGCTGGCCGCGTTTGCCAACGTTACGGAGGTCAGCGCGTAATCCGCGTGCGCGTACATCCGCCGGGGCAGGGTAGGTAAATCGTTGTGCACCAAACATTCCGGTCACAAACCACTCCATTCGGTCCGTCACTGCCGATTCCGACGGGCACCATGACAGCGACCCTTGGGACGTTCACCGCGACAAGTTTGACGACGTGGACCAATCGCCACATTGCATCCGGGTCCACGACTGGTCTTTGCTAAAGTAATGAGCGTCGTTAGGTAGACACATACCGGCGGAAAGGACCACGATGCGGGAGATTATGAACCGGTTCACCGTCGCCGTGGTCGCCGCGCTGGGTGTGATCAGCGGTTCCATGATCACGACATCGAACGCCTCAGCGGCGCAGGTCTATCTGAGCCCGATGTTCCGCGACCGAGTGGTCATCATCGAGCTGACGCACTCCGAGACCGTTGCCGCTGCCCAGATAGGGGCCGGCAACGTGATCAACGCCGTGCTCGGCAACAATCGCTGGGGTGTGCTCCTCGAGGACGGTTCCAAATATCGGGGCCCTGACGACCTCCCCGTGCTGGCCCGGTCATGGAACACAGTGACAGGTCAGCAAGTCATCGCAGAGGCCGCTGCCCATCCCAGCGGGCGCGTGGTGTTCGGCGTGTTCCCAGACAACCCCACGCTGCCGTTGTGGGTCATGCAGGACTGGTAGCCCGCTCGGCAAACGGGCGATCGGCGTCAGTCCAACCAGAGCGTGGCCGGGTCTGCGGCCGCTCGGGCAGGTGCTAGCGGCGTATCCGGCACCGAACGCGAAAAGCGCGGTGCCACAGCCGGTTGCGTGACACCATCGAGCTCGATGAGTGTTTGACGGTTCAGCAGATGCTTGTCCTGGGTGGCCTCGTCCCAGTTCAGTACCGGTGAAGCGCAGGCATCTGTGCCGTCGAAGATCGCAGTCCACTCGTCGCGTGTCTTGGACTTGAACACCTCTGCAAAACGAACTTTCATCGCCGGCCACGAAGACTTGTCGAGCTGGTCGGGCAGAGCGCCATCCGCGCCGAGTCCCATACCTTCGAGCAGCAGCGAATAGAACTGCGGCTCAATGGCGCCGACCGCAAAATACCTGCCATCGGCGGTCTCGTACACCTCGTAGAACGGCGCCCCGGTATCGAGTTTGTTGACTCCGCGCTGGTCCTCCCAGCGCCCGTCACCGCGCCACGACCACATCATCTGACCGAGGACCGAGACCCCGTCGACCATCGCTGCATCGACGGTTTGACCTCGACCCGACGTTCCACGCTCGATGAGCGCGGCAAGAATGCCCTGAACCAGAAACATCGATCCCCCACCGAAATCGCCGAAGAGATTCAATGGCGGCGTGGGCCTTTCGTCGGCACGCCCGACCGCATGCAACAAACCGGTCATGGCGATGTAGTTGATGTCGTGCCCGGCCACCTGCGCCATGGGGCCATCCTGCCCCCAACCGGTCATCCGCCCGTAGACGATCCGCGGGTTCACCGCGGCGACATCCTCCGGCCCGAAACCGAGGCGTTCGGTCACCCCCGGCCGAAATCCTTCGATGACAACGTCGGCCCTCGCAATTAGGTTCATCACTGCCGCTTTGTCGACGGCGTCTTTGAGGTTGGCCTCCACCACGGTCCGATTGCGCAGCATCTGGTCGGCCACCTGACCCTCGGCGGGCAACTTGCCGGGCCGCTCCACCCGCACCACCTCGGCACCCAGGTCGCCCAGCATCATCGCGGCATGCGGGCCCGGCCCGATCCCTGCGAACTCAACAACCCGGATGCCGCGCAGCGGTCCGCTCTTCGCCATGTTTGTTCCTATCGCCAGTGGTGTACACCGGCTGTCAAAGCCGGCGGTGGTCAAGCGGTCCCGAGCTCATCGCGCTCCCATGTAGACGGCGGCGATAAGCACCACCCAGGCGACAACGATCGTCAGGCGGTACGTCAAGGAACCGGTTCAGGTCCGATCCCAGCGGTCGTAGCCGCTGGAAGCAACCGCGCGGCTCAGGGCCTCGGAGTTGTAGGTGAAGAAGTCCACCGGATCGAACTCGATCACGACGCGGGCCGGTGTGTCCAGCAACGCCATCTGCTGATCGAAGGCCTCATCGTCTGCAGCCATGCCGACGCGCTTCAAGAACAGCGGCAGCAGCCACCGCACCAGGTCTCGATCACCGTCGTGGACGGTGGCCAAGGTCTTGGTGGTGATCATCGCCCCGATCATCTCCGTCCCGAGACTCGACACGGTGATGCAGCTCTGCGGGCGGGCCCGAAGTGCCTGCACCCGTTTCCTGTTCGATGCGGTGTGCACCCAGAACTTGCCCTCCGAGCGCACGAAAGAATGTGGCATCGATACCGGCCAACCATCTTTGTTGGTCCACGACACAGTGCATTCGTCCTGGAGTTCGAACAGCTTTTCGCGCTCGTCGGCCGTGAGTTTAAATGCCGACAGGTCCTCGAGATTATCCAGTTTTTCAGTCATACCGGCGGACGCTACGCCGCAACCTCGACGCCCTCTCCCCGGTGTCCCGCTCACTGAAACCGAACACGAAACCCGCCGTCAGAGATTCAGTGATACACCGGTTTTGAGTTTGAAACTGGGTAGGTCGTGGAGCGAGATCGTGAGCTCATACGTGCGGTCGTACCCCGTCTCACACACCTTCCAACCATCTGCGGTGCGCCGATATCGGTCGGTGTAGAACGCCGCTCCGGTCAACATCATCTCGTGGTCGATCATGACAACCCGGTCCTGCATGTACCAGCTGCCGGTGGCCTCATCGTCGGCGACGGTGATCTCCGGATGATCCACGCGATGTTCGGTGATGATGTTCGGTCCCAGCGAATCTCGCATGAACCCGAGCAGGTTGTCCCGACCGGTGAGAACGAGATTGCCGCCCTGGTGACCGTCTTCACCGTAGTTGCCGATGATGTCCTCGGTCAGTGTGCTCGCCAGCAGATCCCAATCCTTGGTGTCGATGGCACGTAGATAGCGGTACTTGACCTGTTTGATCGCTGAGATGTCGTCCATGAGAACAGGAATCCTTTCGCCGGCGCTGATCGGTGGACCGGCACAGTGGTCGCCGACCGACAGTACAACCGATCTCAGATCTGCGTTCCACCCAAACGACCGGTCACCGGACACCGTTCCGCTGTATGGAATCTCAACGCCCGCAGCTGATCACACAACTCTACGGTGATTGCCACCGACCCGGGAGGTTTATCATGCCAACTGCCGAAACCAATGCCATCGCCGAATTGGTTGCCAAGCAGGCGATCACCGAGGCCCTTCATTCGTACTGCCGGGGCCTTGACCGGATGGAGCGGACTCTCGCCGAGAGCGTATGGCATCAGGACGGTACCGCGGACTACGGTCCCGGATATCGGGGTAGTGGTTCGGGCTTCCTCGACTTTGTCTGGGAGTACCACGCCGGATTCGCAAATCATTCACACATGGTGAGCAACATCCTCATCCGGGTGGATCTCGAGGCCGGGACCGCATCAAGCGAGACCTATGTGGCCGTCTGGTTGCGGACCGCCCCGTCCGACGGCATCGCGAGAGATCAGTTCCATCGTGGACGTTACGCCGACCGGTGGTCCCTCCGCGACGGTGTCTGGGCGATCGATCATCGGACCTATGTCGGCGACATGATTCTCGAAGCCCAGAATCCGGCAGGGCCGGGCCCGGACATGATGCCGCAGGGCCACCGCGACACCACTGACCTCTCGTACACGGTGCTCACCTGACGGTCAGTCACCTCCGATGACCGAAATGTGTTCCGGTCACCGGAATCTCCGGATGAGGCCGAGTGTGCGGGTTGCCACACTGAGGCAACTTCACAAGCGGGCGACTACTTCGCCGACGCCAAAAGACTGATCAAAGGAGATCCGTGATGGACAGAAAGACCCTCTATACCTTCCAGCGCTGGTCGGCATATTCCGGCTTCCTGGTGATGATTGTGGTCGGGATCTGCTTTTTCTCGTTCGCGAAGGTCCAGCCACCGCTGTCGCCGACCGAGTCGCCTGAGTGGATCAAAGATTTCCTGATCGACAACAAGACCGGCATCATGTGGTCGATCGTTCTCATCTCGTTGGTGGTCCCACTCGAGTACCTGTTCGTGGTGACCACGAGCTGGCAGATGCGCCGGATCGAGGGTGGTTGGGGTCCGCTGTCGATGATCCAGGTGCTGACCGGTGTCGTGGCCCCCATCGGGTTCATGTATCCACTGTTCGTTCTGGCCACGGCCGCATACCGGCCCGAGGAACGCTCGCCGGAGATTCTCTCGGTACTCGTGGATCTGTTCTTCTTCATGTACGTGGGCTTTGCTCTGGTCTTCGTCCTGCAGGTCTTTGTGATCGGCTGGGCAGTACTCCTGGACAAGCGCGAAAATCCCGTCTTCCCGCGATGGTTCGCATACATCAACTTCCTGCTCGGAGTTGTTCTCGCACCCGGTTGCCTCATCTTCCTCGTCAAGGACGGCCCCCTGGCATGGAACGGACTGTTCGCGTTCTGGCTGCCGTCGATCGCCTACCTCGTCTGGAAGATCTCGACCCCGCTGCTGCTGCTCAAGGCCGCAAAGAGCGAGTTCGAAGAGTCCGAAGAGAACGTCACAAAGGTTGATCCGTCCATGGCGTGATCGCGCTTGGCAATTCATGAAGAAGCTCCCCGTGTCGCGTGCGACACGGGGAGCTTTTTCGTCCACGATCCTCAGGCGTTTGCAGCGCCGGAAGTGGTGGAGGGCAACAGGGCTCCGGCGTCTACCTTCAGCTGCTGTCCGGTGATGTAGCGCGACGCGTCCGAGGCCAGGAACAAGATCGCCTCGCTCACGTCGCGCGGCGGAATGGTGACCACAGGCAATCGGTGCGAACTGCCGAAAGCCGGCTGCGCATCTTCTTTTGTGGGGTTCTCCAGATCAGGCCGGAACAGCCGGAACATGGGCTCGTTCTGCAACATGTCGGTGTCGATATTTCCTGGATGTACCGCATTGACCCGAATGTTGAGGTGCGCCAACTGAAGTGCGGCCTCGTGGACGAATCGAGCAACGGCCCGCTTGGCATGTCCGTAGCCGGCAGCGCCGGGGCCGGCGGCCGGATTGTCGACCAGGCCGGTCAGCATCGAAGCCATCGAGCCGGTACAGACGATCGATGCACCCGATTTCAGGTGCGGGAAGGCTGCTTCCACGGTGTTGATGACACCCACCAGATCCACCGAGAGTGCATCGAAGAACCCGAGGGGCGCCACGTCCGGACCGATCGGGCAGATCGCCGCGTTGGCCACCACGACATCGAGATGCCCCAGCTCTGCAATCCCGGCCTCGATTGCGGCGACCAGCTGCGAACGTTCACGGACATCGGCAACTCGCGTGACCACCCGGCGGTCGAGCGCCTCCACGAGCCGAGCGGTCTCGGCGAGGTCGGCCTCGGTTGCCATCGGATAGGTTGCCGATTCGATCTGTTGGCAGATGTCGACCGCGATGATGTCCGCACCCTCCTCTGCCAGGCGTACGGCGTGTGCGCGCCCCTGGCCTCGCGCTGCGCCGGTGATGAAGGCGACCTTGCCTTCCATGCGTTGTGTCACAACAGAACTGCTTTCCACTCATCCAACGATGGGTCGGCGTCGCCTGTTGGCGGCCCGACCCATTGCTGACGCCTCAGAGAGGCACGATTGTTGATTGTCGATTCCGACTCGGCTGGTGGCCGTTACTCGCCGGCCTGTCCTTCACCGGCGATGTCAAGCGCCGCAAGGTATGAGAATGCAAGGCTCGAACCGATCGGGGTTCCGGCACCCGGGTACACACTGCCCGACATCGCGGCCATGGTGTTGCCGGACGCGTACAGCCCGGCGATCGGCCGGCCGTCCTGACCCAACACCCGCGCTCGCGCATCGGTCTTCAATCCACCCTTGGTGCCGATGTCCGACAAGACAATTGTCGCCGCGTAGTACGGACCCTCACCGATCGGGACAACCAGCGGGTTCGGCAAATCGGTCTCGATCGGCACAATGTAGTTCTGCTCCGGATGCGCAGCAAAACCGACCATGTGGTGGAACATCTGATCCCAGGGAGTCTCACCGCGATGGAACTTCTCGTCGACACCTGACTCGGCGTATCCGTTGAACTCCTCGATCGACCGGCTCAGGGCCTCGAACGGCACGCCGATGATCTGCGCCAACTCCTCGAGGGTGTCGGCCTTCTTCAGCGCACCCGAGGTGAACCACTCCGCATCCACCCCCGCAGCGGGATCGCGGCCGATTCCGTCACGCTCGAACTGCATCTGATCGAACACCCAGTGTGCGGGGGAATGAGATACCCCAGTTGTGGCCTCCGCGTTGTAGATTGCGTGACCGGTCTGATCGTAGGGCTGTGTCTCGTTCACAAAGCGCTCGCCCGCGGCGTTGACGAAGATTCCACCGCGGGTGCCGGTATGGAATACCGGAAGTCCGTCCGGCTGAATGAGTCCCGGAATGAACCAGGCCTCGTCGAGCAGGTCGGTGTCGGCACCGATGGTGATGCCGGCCTGGAGTGCATCGCCGGTGTTGGACACAACACCGTTCGAGTATTCACCGGTGATCGGGACCGCACTGAACTTCGTGCGGAGCTCACCGTTTCGTTCATAGCCGCCTGCGGCCAGGATGACGCCACCCGTCGCGCGGAGCCGGATGTTCTGACCCCCGGAGACAGCATCGACGCCGACAACTTTGCCGCCTTCGACAACCAGACTCTCCAGAGCTGTGTTCAGTCGGAGCACTCCGTTTCCGGTCTCCAGGAAGGCCATCAGCGCGCGGCCGATCAGAGCGCGCCCTCCGTTGATTTCCGGCCCCTCGTCATAGCCGAAGCGTTCGGACGGGATCGAGGTCCGGATCAGCGGTGCATTGTCCCCGAGTTCGGCGGCTAACACCGACGGCGGGAAGATGGTGCGCCCATGCAGGGTGGCACCGGGCTGCGAAGGGTAGTAGTCGGGCACCGGGCCGTGCACGAACGACTGGAACCACCGGTTCTGTTCGAGTTCGTCGATGAGTGCGACGCCGGCGTTCAGGTAGGCGTTCTGCAGGTCCTCGCGTGAGCTGTCCCCGACGAGATCGCGCAGGTACGTGCGTGCCTCTTCGAGATCGCCGTCGTCGATGCCGGCCCGTTTCAGGGGAGCACTTCCCGGGAACCACAGTCCCGCACCAGAATAAGCGGTGGTACCGCCGACCAGTCCGGTCTTCTCGATGACGAGAGTCCGCAGTCCGCGGGATGCTGCCACATAGGCACCGACCAGTCCGCCGCCGGACCCGACGACTATGACGTCAAAAGTTTCTTCGTTTGTGGTCATCACTACCTCCTAGATTTGATTCACGATTCGCACGAAAGACCAGTTGTGGTCCGTCGAAGTTGAGAAAACTATTGTGCCGCTTGGCTTTACAACCATGCATAGCCACCGGCGAGGACAGCGAAGAGCACGACACAGTACGCCTCGAAGGCCGCCCGAGCCGCCCACGGCGCGTGCCGCAACTCCATGAAGTCGAGCCCGACGAGTCGCACCTTCCACGAGGCGAGGGCAAAGACCACCACTGCGGCCGCGGTGCCGTTATGACCTTCAAGGCTGACGATCGGCGCGATGACCGCGAGAACCACGAGCACAACCCAGGTCCGAAAGAAGCGAGCGCTGAGAACTTCCTTGAGCGTCATGATCACGCCACCAGATACACGAGGGGGAACAACACCATCCAGAGCAGATCCACAAGGTGCCAATAGCAGGTGCAACCCTCGTAGAACATCCGGTCCGAACCTGTCGGCTCAATCTTCCGACGCGCCCTCTTGAGCACCAGGGACAAGGCCCCGATACCGATGAACACGTGGAACAGATGTGTGCCGGTGAGGATGAAGAACCATTGGTAATACGCATTGACGCCGGGACCGTGGTCGCTGGTGACCATGTGGATGTATTCGATGGCCTTGAAGATCGCGAACAGGACCCCGCACCCCATCGCGAGGGCGAACATCTTCGACGCATTCGTGAACCGGCCGGTGCGGACACCCTGCAGACCGATGACCACCAGCAGCGAACTGGTGAGCAAGATCATCGTGTTCGTCAGGCCGATCGTCAGATCAAGGGCTTCGCGCGATGATTCGAAAACTTCCGGTGCTTTACCCCGCTCGACCAGGAAATAGACGAAGAAGATCCCGAAGACGACCATGTCGCCGAACAGGAACACCCAGAGCCCGGGTTCGCCGGGAAGTCTCTTGGGCTCGGACACCACGACCGGCGTCTCGACAACGGTGTTGGTACCACTCATTGCCGCACCACACACGCGCCGATCCGGCTCAGCTGATTGCCCACACAAATCTCTCCTCACGCAAACCGGCGGTGATGTGGCCCATCATCCCAGGGGCTAGTGACCCAGCTCTCTTCTGCCGGGCAGGTCAAGTGTGACTGTCGCGACGGCCCGTTCCGCGTCGTCCTTCCGCTGAGTGAGACGGCAATCCAGCTGAGGACCTAAGGCCCAATGCGCACGCCTTCGAGAGTTCAAAAGGCGTCCCATTTCCACCAGGCACGTGTCCTGAGTCATACTCTAAGAGGTAGGCTTGTTGAAACAAGTAATACAGTTCCACTGGTTCGGCGCCCCGGCGTCAAGGAGGTCCCCAATGTCTGATGCACCGGCAAGCATGGTCGATCGGGTTGTGCTCATCTTGAGTGTCTTCGAACGGTCGTCGGGCACGCTGACGCTGGGCCAGATCAGTTCGAGAAGCAAACTGCCCCGCTCATCGGTCCACCGGATCCTGCAGCAGCTCGTCAACGCCCGGTGGTTGCAGCGCAATGACAGTGAATACACGCTGGGTCTTCGGATGTTCGAGATCGGCAGCCAGGTTGTTCAGCGCACGCGGATCAGCGACGTCGCCCGGCCCTTCATGCAGGAATTGTGCGCGGCGACCGGCCATGTGGTGCATCTCGCCCTCCTGGACGAGCAAGATGTCGTTTACCTGGAGAAAGTCGGCGGAGCGTTCGCCAGCAGCTTGCCGTCACGAGTCGGTGGGCGTCTTCCCGCACACTGCACAGCGGTCGGCAAGGTCCTCCTCGCCTACTCTTCCCGCGCCGTCATCGACGAGTACCTGGAGAGCGGTCTGCGGCGCCAGACCAGTGCCAGCATCATGTCGCCCGAGGCACTCGAAGCCGCGATTCTTCAGATCCGCAACGTCGGCTATTCGACCGAGTCCGGCGAAGCACTACGCGGAGTCGGATGTGTGGGCGCACCCATCCTCGAGTTCGGTGGCGCGGTGGCCGCCATCTCTGTCTGCGGACCGCAGCAGCGACTCAATGTGCCCGAGCTCAAACAACGCGCGATGTGGACCGCCGCCGAGATCTCCCGTCGGCTCATGGCGACGGCAACCCCGCACACTGCGCCGACGCCGCTGTTCCGATCGGCGGGAGCCCCCTATGCGCGGCCTGTCCGCGCCGGCCACGACGCACGACGCTTCCGGGATGCATCGATGACCCAGAACGCCATGTAGCACTTCATCATCCGAGTCCCAAGACAAAAGGCGAGCCACCTGCAGGTGGCTCGCCTTTGTAGTCGTGGCTCGTTTGAGGTCGGCGCTCAGACGCCCTTTTTGGTGAAGCGGATCCCACCGTCGAGACGCACCACTTCACCGTTGAGGTAGGGGTTTTCACAGATCTGCTGCGCGAGCATCGCGTACTCGTCGGGCTCACCCATCCGGCCCGGGAACGGAACTGCCGGGCCCCAGTGCGCCTGCAGGTCCTCCGGAGCTGCGGCTCCATATGCGCCGGTGAGGAATACACCGGGCGCGATGGTCATGACGCGAATGCCCAGTGGTCCGAGATCACGCGCGATCGGCAGCGTCATGCCGACGATGCCGGCCTTCGCTGCGGCGTACGCGGCCTGCCCGATGCTGCCGTCGAACGCTGCGATGGATGCGGTGTTGATGATGACCCCGCGCTCACCGCTTTCGAGCGGTTCGGTCTTGGCGATCGCCGCCGCAGCGAGCCGCGTGACGTTGAACGTCGCATTGAGGAACACGTCGACGACCCGGCGAAACGCCTCGTAGCTGTGCGCCAGACCATCACGGTGGACAACGCGTCCGTCACCACCGCCACCGCCATGTGCCACAACCGCAATACGCAGCGGGCCAAGCTCTTCGGCACGAGCGATCGCCTCGAGGATGCTGTCCTCGTCGGTCACGTCGGTCTTGACGTAGATGGCCCCGTTTCCGATCTCGGCGGCCGAGGCGGCACCCTTGGTCTCGTCCAGATCCAGCACTGCGATCTTCGCTCCGGCCTTGGCCAGACGGCGGGCCGTGGCCCCGCCGAAACCGCCGCCGCCGCCGACCACCAGTGCAACACTGCCCTCGATGTTCATCCTTGTACTCCTTCGACTTTCATTTCGATAAAGAACGTTTGTGGTGTCAGTACTGTCGTGACAACCACTGTCACGACAGTCGCTCGAATACGTTGCTGACGGCGCGGTCGCGAAGAACTTCCGGACGGCCGATCCATGCCTCGTCGGCGGTGGCCCGGCGCAACAGCAGGTGCGCCGGATGTTCCCAGGTGAAGCCGATGCCACCGTGGACCTGGACGCAGCCCTCGGCGACACGGACAGCAGCATCCAGAGCCGCCGCTGTCGCGAGATCGGAGGCAACCGCGGAATCAGGATCGTCCGCTTCGCGGTCGGCGGCCGAAAGCACCTGATTACGAGCACCTTCGGCATCGACGAGCATGTTCGCGAGGCGATGCGAGACGGCCTGGAACGAACCGACGGCAACACCGAACTGCTCGCGCATGCCGGCCCATTCCACCGCCAATGCCAGCGCCCGGTTCGCCACTCCGACCGCATCCGCCGCGACCATCAGCTGCGCGATACGACGAACCTTGGCGAGGATGTCCCGGGCGTCGGAACCGGTGGCAATCACCCGGACCGGAGCACCGGTGAACGACACCGTTCCCACTGTTGCGGTGAGATCGATCGACTCGCCGGCCACCACTGCCGCCGACGTTGCATCGACGGTGAGGAGAACGATCTCGCCGGTCTGGGCATCGGTGGCGGCCGCGACGAACATCTCGGCGACGGGCGCGCCGGCCACCCGCTCGACCGACCCGGTGAGCACACCTGCCTCGAGAATCGGAAGGCCGTGGTCAGTGATCCAGCCACCGTCACCGATCGGTATGGCAACCGCGGCCGTGGCACCGTCGATCACGGCCCGGGCGGTGTCGAACGCACCGGCGGCAAGCTGCAGTTCAAGCGCAATCACCGTGGGCACCAACGGGACCGGGGCCAAGTGGTAGGCGGCTTCCTCAATGGCCGCGCAGAGCAGTCTGAGCGGAGCCCCGCCGCCGCCGATTGATTCGGGCGCGGCCAGGCCCGGCAGACCGAACTGCACGAGTTCGCTCCACAGGGCGGAGTCCAGCTGCACGGGCTCACCGGCACGGGCCAGAAGCGATGCGGTGTCCACGTGCGATGCCACAGCCGATCCCAGGACCTCGCGCAGTGCGGCTTCATCGGATTCCGGGGCGGCCAGCGGGCGTCCCGGTGTAACAGCCGCGGCTCGCCGGCCCTCACCACGATGCGAGGGCAGGCCCAGTACCGACTCCGCGATGGTGTTCCGCTGGATCTCCGAGGTACCCGCACCGATGGTCGCGGCCTTCGACATCAGGTATCCATAACTCCAGCGGCCCTTGTCCACCGCACCTTCCGACCGGTTGCCCAGCACCGCTCCGGTGCCGGTCAGTCGCAACGCCAGCCGGTGCAGACGCTGCTCGAATTCGGATTTGACGAGCCGGTTGACCGACGCAACGCCGCCCGGATCCTCGTTACGGAGAACGGCATCGAGTGCGCGGGCACTGTTCGTGGCGATAACCCGGACATCGGTTTCGATGCCGGCGAGTTGCTGTCGGACGAGCGCGTCGTGTTCATATCCCTGGTCGAGCGCGAGCCGGAAGACCTTGTCGACCGTTGCGCGGTACCGGAATTCATCGGCGAGAAAAGCGGTGGCCCGCTCATGGCCGAGCGAGGTACGCATGATCGACCATCCCTGCCCCTCCTCCCCGACCCGATTCGCCACGGGTACCTCGACATCGTCGAAGAACACCTCAGCGAAGCGGTGGCCCCCGGCTGCATCCCGCAACCGGCGGACCTCGATGCCGGGCGAGTTCATCGGGATCAGCAGATAAGTGATCCCGGAGGTTCCCCGGCCCACCGGCCCGGTACGGACCAGGGCGAAAATCCAGTCGGCCTTGTCGGCCATCGACGTCCAGATCTTCTGCCCCGTGATCCGATAAACGTCGCCCTCGCGCACCGCGCGGGTGGACAATAATGCGAGATCACTGCCGGCGCCCGGCTCCGAAAAGCCCTGGCACCAAAACTCATCAGCCCGCAGCAGCGGCTCGAGGAATCGCGACTTCTGTTCCTCGGTGCCGTGGACGATCAACGTCGGCGCCACGATGAACGACAGGTTGCACGGATGCTTGGGGGCACCGGCGGCAGAGGTCAGCCGGTAGTAGTCCAACTGATCCTCGAGCCCGAGTTCCATCCCGCCCGCCGCCTTCGGCCAGCCGGGCGCGGCCAGACCGGCATCGACGAGTTCGGACTGCCAAGCGATTGCCGCTTCAAGACGCTGTTGCGACGTCCCCGGGCGCGGACGCCTGCGGTAGTCGTCGAGCAGAGCTGACAACCGGAGTCGCCAGTCCTCGCCTGCTGCATCGAGCGCAGCATCGAGCACCACGGTGGAGTTCTCTTGCACTGGACTTCCCTGTCTTCAGAGTTGATGTATCAGTCGGTTGTCGCCGCGCGCTGACGACCGAACCGCGCTCCGACATCGGCGCCGTTGCGGCGGAACGTGGCCCCGGCCTCGGCCTCGAGTCCGAGCGCATGGGTCACCGACGTACCGGCTCCCTCCTTGAGCAGCCTCAACATCCGCTGGATCGCGCCCGGATGGCCGGCGGCGATCGCCTGAGCGACCTGCATCGTCCGTTCGAGCAACTGATCATGCGGCACAACCTCATTGGCCAGACCGGTCCGCGCAGCGGTCTCGGCATCCACCGGCTCACCACTGAGGATGATCTGGATCGCCGCCGCCAAACCGACGGTGCGCGGCAACAGTGCACTACCACCCCAGCCGTTGAGCAAGCCGATCTGAGCGTGGGTATCAGCGAACCGCGCACGATCCGAAGCAATGATGAACGAGCAGTTCACCGCAAGCTCGAAACCACCTGTGTAACAAGGGCCGTTCACCGCCGCTATTACCGGCTTGGAAATACCACGCATCACCTGCGTAGGTGTCGGCCCCTCGGTCGACGGCGCCGGACCGGCCAGCGCTTCAGGCAGATCCACACCCGACGAGAACGCCGTACCCGCGCCGGTGATGACCACCACCCGCACATCCTCGTCGTTGTCGGCGCGCCACAATTCCCTCTTCAGGGCCTTGCGCATCGCACGGTTGATCGCATTGCGGGTATCGGGCCGGTTGAGTGTGAACACCGCTACATGACCGTCGCGCGTGACAACCAGTGGCAGTTCATCGTTCGCGGGAGAGCCGGATCCGGAGGTGTTTTCGGTCATGGCGGGCTCAGACCGCCGCACGAGTGTCGGCAACAACACTGCGGGACAGGCGCATCAACGTCTCTTCGGCGTCGGCCGCGATCCGCTGCACCAGATCACCGGCGGCCGGTATGTCGTTGATCAGCCCCTGCGACTGTCCGACGGTCCAGATGCCGAGTTCGGGATCACCGAACTCGTACACCGTTCGGCCACGAACACCCGCGACAAGATCCTTGATGTCCCGGAACCGGCCACCCTTGTTCAAGATGTCGATGACCTCTTCGCTGACGGAGTTCTTCGACACCCGCATGCTGTTACGCAATTGGCGCATGATCAGCTGGGTGTCCAACGAGGACGCCCCGACAATCTGCTCCTTGATGTTCTGATGGATCGGGCTTTCCTGCGTGCACATGAAACGGGTACCCATATTGATCCCGTCGGCTCCCAGCGCGAGGGCGGCGGCCAGACCGCGTCCGTCCGCGAACCCACCCGAGGCGATGAAGGGAATCGTCAGGGCGTCGGCCGCCGCCGGGATCAGGACCAGACCCGGGACGTCGTCTTCGCCTGGGTGCCCGGCACATTCGAATCCGTCGATGCTCACCGCATCAGCACCGATCCGCTCGGCCTTGAGCGCATGGGCGACGCTGGTGCACTTGTGGATGACCTTGAGGCCGTTCTCCTTGAAATGCTCGATATGCACCGTCGGATCCGAACCCGCGGTCTCGACGATCTTCACCCCGGAATCGATGATCACCTGCCGGATCTCCGCGAACGGCGGCGGATTGATCGACAGTGTCAGGGTCACGTTGACACCGAACGGCTTGTCGGTCAACGCCTTACACCGTTCGATCTCGGCTGCGAGGTCATCCGGCGTCGGCTGCGTCAACGCAGTGATGATCCCGAGACCACCACCATTGGACACCGCCGCCGCCAGCTCTGCGCGACCGACAAACATCATCCCGCCCTGCACAACCGGGTGCTCGACACCGAACTCTTCGGTAAAGCGAGTCTTCAACATGCAAACTCCTTGGTGTCCGCCGGGCGGGACGGCTTGAAAGTTCTTGAGATCGTCAGTTCGGACACCGACTGAACCCGCACATAGCTAACATAGTTGCCTATGTCGAGCTTTGCAAGGTTATGCGACATCGGCAGATGCAATACTGTGTAATCGACGTAATCGATGTTGCCCTTGACGGAAGGCAGGCTGAGCAGTGGCCGAAGTAGCTGGTACGCCGACCTTCGGTCTGACTGACACCACCGGGCGCCCGCTCCGCACTCCGAAGACTGCCGAGTTGGTCGCACGCAAATTGCGACGGATGATCGTCGACGGTCAACTCGTCGACGGTGATCACCTCCCACACGAAGCCGAACTCATGGAGCACTTTTCTGTCAGCCGGCCGACTCTTCGCGAGGCCGTGCGAGTGCTCGAGGCCGAACGACTTGTCGAGGTCCGTCGCGGTTCCCGCACCGGCGCGCGAATCTGCGTGCCCGGACCGGAAATAGTCGCCCGCCCGGCATCGCTCCTACTCGAATTATCCGGTGCCACAGTCGCTGACGTCCTTGTTGCCAGTGAATCCCTCGAGCCCGCAGCGGCCGGCATTCTCGCGGCAGAAGGAACAGAAGAAGCCTTCGACGAACTGGAAAGATTCGTCGACGAAGACATACCGGCGGCATACGCGGCCGGTGACTTCGGGCACGCCTCTGCGCGCTTTCACCTCCTCATGGTCCAACTGTCGGGCAATGCAACTCTCGCTCTTGTGGCAGGCATGCTGAACGAGATCTTCGAACGCCATACGGTCTCGGTGTCGCGCGAAGTGGGTCGCGGGGACGTTGCGGTCTCGGAGGCCACCTACAAGCTGTCCGTGCGATCGCAGCGCCGGCTGATCAAGCTACTACGTGCTCGAGACAGCGCAGGTGCCACGGCTCACTGGCAGAAGCACATGGCAGTGGCACGCTCGACAGCCATGGCCAGCCATCTGGACGTCAAGGTGCGCGACATCCTCGACTGAATGCAGTCGTTTGGCCGGACAACGTGACCGCGTCACGAAGTGGCCGAATCCTTTCCACCCCTTGTGGCGTCGCACGGATCTCGACCGCTTGATTCCGTGCTCTACGCCGGCTGAATCATGCCGTTCTCACGATGCGGCCAGACGTCTCCTGCTCCGTGCCCCTGCCCCGCCATGGCGCGTCGCGCAGAACCACTTCCACCCAGCGGAACAGTGGAACACATTTGGCCAGATAAGTGACTTAGATCATGTGTATGTGCCATAGTAGTTCGCAGACTTAGTTATCTAAGTAATCCATGATCGCTGCGTTGGCAAACCTCTTTACGACCGAAAGACAGTGTGATGACTCAAGATCTGCAGTTCTTGTTCCTGGGGCTGGGCAACGGTGCGGTGTATGCGGCATTGGCCTTGGCCCTGGTCATGACGTACCGGAGTTCGGGCGTGGTGAACTTCGCCACCGGTGCCATCGCCCTGTACGTGGCCTACACGTACGCCTACCTGCGCGATGGTGAACTGCTGATCCCGATCCCCGGGCTACCGAAAACAGTGGATCTCGGTGGGCCGATGGCGTTGGCACCGGCCATGGCCATCGCACTGCTGATCGCCGCGGGGCTGGGCCTCCTGATGTACTTCGCCGTCTTCAGATTGCTCAGGACTGCACCGGCCACAGCCAAAGCCGTCGCGTCCATCGCGTTGATGCTCGCCGTGCAGGCTCTGCTCGCCGCCCGCGTCGGCACCACCCCGGTCTCTGTCGATGCCATCTTGCCGACCAACGTCATCACAATCGGTGAGATCCGCATTCCCGCCGACCGACTCTGGTTCGCCGTCGTCATCATCGTGCTGACCATCTTGCTGATCCTGGCGTTCCGCCTGACCCGCTTCGGTTTGGCCACCCGCGCCGCCGCCGAAACCGAAAAGGGGGCCATCGTCACCGGCCTGTCCCCCGAACGCATCGCCTACGCCAACTGGGCCCTGTCAACGATGATCGCCGGTCTCTCCGGCATCCTGATCGCCCCCATCGTCCCGCTGATCCCGGTCTCCTACACCCTGTTCATCGTCCCGGCCCTGGCCGCCGCCCTGGTCGGCAACTTCAGTGCCATCGGCCCCGCCGTGGCCGCCGGCCTGGGCATCGGTGTCCTGCAGTCAGAAATGACCCACCTGCAGTCCACCGTGAGCTGGATGCCCCAAGCCGGCATGGCCGAACTCATCCCCTTGGTCCTGATTCTGATCTTCCTGGTCTTCCGTGGCAAACCACTGCCGTCCCGTGGCGCCATCATCGCCAACACGTTGGGTGCGGCCCCCCGACCCAAAAACCTGTTGCTCCCCACCATCATTGGCACCCTTGTCGCCCTCGGTGCTTTGGTTATGACCGATGGCAGCTACCGCGGCGCGGTCATCGTCACCTTCACCCTGGCCATCATCGCCCTGTCCCAGGTCGTCGTCACCGGCTTCGCCGGCCAGATCTCCCTGGCGCAGTTGACCCTGGCCGGTGTCGCGGCGTTCATGCTCTCCCGCCTGACCACCGTCTGGAACGTCCCCTTCCCCGTCGCCCCGATCCTGGCCGCCCTCGTCGCCACCGTCGTCGGCGTGGTCTTCGGACTCCCCGCCTTGCGAATCCGCGGCTTACCGGTGGCCGTGGTCACCCTGAGCCTCGCGGTATTCCTGGAAATGTTCTGGTTCCGCAACAACAAGTTCAACGGCGGCATCAACGGCGCCAAAGTCGACGACCCGTCCCTGTTCGGCATCAACCTGGGCATCGGCTCCGGCGACTCCTACCCCACCATCGCCTTCGGCGTCCTGTGCCTGATCGTGCTGATCGTCGCCGCGCTGGCCACCGCGAAACTACGCACCAGTCGCCTGGGCGCCTCCATGCTCGCCGTGCGCGCCAATGAACGCTCCGCTGCCGCCTCCGGCATCAACGTCTCGCGCACCAAACTCATCGCATTCGCCATCGGCGCCTTCATCGCCGGCATCGGCGGCACCCTGATGGCTTACCAGCAGACCATGGCCGTCCCCGAATCCTTCACTGCCATAGGCGGAATCGCGATGTTCGCCGTGGTCTACCTCGCCGGTGTCACCTGCGTCTCCGGCGCCATCCTCGCCGGCATCATGGGCGCGGGCGGCATCATGTTCATCTTCCTCGACCGCGTCGCCAACATCGGTGACTACTACGCCGTCATCACCGGCGTCCTGCTCGTCATCACGGTCATCACCAACCCCGAAGGCATCATCTCCGAAATCCACAAGAACATCGCCTGGGCCCGCACCAAACTCCACCGCACCGCCCCGGTCGACGACATCATCGACCTCGACGTCACCGGCGACGACAACACCACCTACCCCGGCGCCGCTCGGCCCCTCGGCGATGTTGTGCTCTCCGCCAACGGAATCGGCGTCCGCTACGGCGGCGTCACCGCCCTCGACGACGTCTCCTTCGACGTCCGCGACGGCGAAATCATCGGCCTGATCGGCCCCAACGGCGCCGGCAAAACCACCTTCATCGACGCCATCAGCGGCTTCGCCACCGCCACCGGCACCGTCACCGTCAACAGCACCGTCCTCGACGGCCAAAAACCCTACCGACGCAGCCGCAACGGACTGGGCCGCACCTTCCAGGGCATCGAACTCTACGACGACCTCTCCGTGCACGAAAACGTCTCGGTCGGCACCACCGCCGCTCACCACCACGGCCCCGACCACCCACCGCTGGACGCCGCCGGCCTCGACAACCTTTTCGAGCTGCTGCACCTGAGCAAGGTCGTGGACCGTCCCGTCAAGGAACTCTCCCAGGGACAACGCCAACTCGTCTCCGTCGCACGCGCTTTGGCCGGCCGACCCGACGTCGTTCTGCTCGACGAACCCGCCGCCGGACTCGACAGCACCGAAAGCATGTGGCTCGGCCACCGCCTACGCGCCATCCGCGACTCCGGCACCACCATCGTCATGGTCGACCACGACATGGAACTCGTCCTGGAAATCTGCGACCGCATAGTCGTCCTGGACCTCGGCAAAGTGATCGCCATCGGAACCCCCGATCAGATCCGCAACGACCCCGCCGTCACCACCGCCTACCTCGGCACCACCGGCACCCCCGCCACACCCGAGCCCAGCGCGCCGGCCGAACCCACCACGCCGGCTGACTCCGCCGCGCACCACACCGCCCCGACCGGACAGGAGCTCAACGCATGACCACCACCCTCACCGACCAAGCCACCGTCCTGCACTGCACCAACCTCGACGCCGGCTACTCCACCGGACGACCCTGCGTGCGCGACTTCAACCTCGAGCTCAAAGCCGGCGAAGTCCTCGCCCTCCTCGGCCCGAACGGCGCCGGCAAAACCACCGTCCTGATGACCCTTGCCGGCCTCCTACCCAGCCTCGGCGGCACCATCGACATCGCCGGCCACGCCGTCAAACCCGGCCACGCCCGCCACGCCTCCCAAGCCGGCCTGGTCCTGGTCCCAGACGACCGCGCCCTGTTCACCACCCTCACCGTCGAGGAGAACCTCCGCCTCGCCGTCACCAACCGAAAAGACTGGCCCACCGAAAAAGACCGCATCCTCGACCTCTTCCCCCGCCTCGCCGAACGCCTCAAAATCCCCGCCGGCGCCCTGTCCGGCGGCGAACAACAAATGCTCGCCATCGGCCGCGCGCTCGTGCAGCACCCCACTGTCCTGCTCATCGACGAACTATCCATGGGCCTGGCACCCGTCATCGTCGAACGACTCCTGCCCATCGTCCGCACCGTCGCCGACACCACCAACGCCGCCGTCATCCTCGTCGAACAACACGTCCAACTCGCCCTCACCGTCGCCGACACCGCCCTGGTCCTGCGCCACGGCACCAACGTCCTGCAAGGCAACGCCCGACAACTCGCCGCGACCCCACACCTCATCGAAGACGCCTACCTCGGTACCAACGAACCCCACCACACAACCGCAGACATCGAAACGGCCAGGTGAGAATCGCCTGCCCACAGTTGCATTCGGCATTCGCCGAATAGCAGGTCCAGTTCATCGATCAACCCGCACGTGCATCCCCCAGAGGGTTGCGCGGGCGGGTTGTTTCATTGGGATGCAGTGATTCCACCCTTCACGACGACAGAAAGAAGTCCCTGCCCTCAGCGAGGGCAGGGACTTCGTCATTTCAAGCTCTGTCAGCTATCGGCCCCGGCGGACACCATACGAAGCATCGTGAGCACGCCGTCGCGTCGGCTCATCGCCCCGAACGGCGATCCACCGAGCGGATCGTCGCTGCCGAGGATCCAGGTCGGGCCGTCTGCGAGATGATCAAGTATCTCCACCGCGACCTCGTTCGGATCGGCTGCTTCCACGTGCTCCAACGTCGCGGCATCGACCACCCGACGCATCGAGGGAGTGTCGGTGAGCCCCAGTACCGGCGCCAGCACATCGACACCGGTGTCGCGCCATTCCGCCCACAAACCCTCTGCCAGGATGAGATCGAATGACTTGGTCGCACTGTAAGAGGCGTAACTGGCGCCACCGATCCATGCTGACGTCGAGCTCAACAGAACCATTGCACCACGACCACGGGCGACCATCGGTGCCCCGAACCGATGCGCAGCCTCCAGAACGCTGACGCAGTTGCGCTGGACCAGTTCAAGGTGCGTATCGAGGCTCTGATCGAGGAACGAGGCACTGTGGTTGCCGCCGCCGGCGTTGAACACAAACACGCCGATCTCCAGATCGGACGTTGCCTTCTCCAGGTCCGCGATCGCCGAGGTGTCGCTGAGGTCCAGCGCAATGGTCCTCACCTCCACGCCGTGGCGATCCCGGATCTCGGCGGCGGTCTCCTCGAGCACTGACGTTCGCCGCGCCACGAGAACGACGTTCATGCCACGCGCTGCCATCGTCTGGGCGAATGCCGCGCCTACTCCGTCAGACCCACCTGCCACGATGCCCCAGGGTCCATACTTGTTGGCCAAATCTGTTGTCATGAAACAGTTCTCCTTGTTGTTTGCGATCTGGGTGTTCGAGGATCCGTGATTGTTTTGTTCGATGCGGTACGGCCTGGCCCGCTTGCGTCCGGCGTGCTATCCGCCGACCATCAGCAGGCCGCCGTTGACAGCAAGGAACTGGCCGGTGATGAACTTCGCGCCTTCGCCCGACAGGAACACGAGCATGGGACCCACATCAGTGGCCGGATCACCGAGTTCACCACCGAGCGGTATCGCCGCCTTCAACTGCTGTGTCAACTGCGCGGCGGCCTCTGGGCCCAAGAATTCGCGCAACCGGTTGGCGCCCGGAGTCTCGACGGCAGGTGCGATCGTGTTGACGGTGACGTTGTCGGCAGCCCAAGCTTTGGCCACTGAGCGTGACCAGGAGTGGACCGCCGCCTTTGATGCCGCGTACGTAGCCGATATCGGGCTTCCCGATACGCCTTCACTCGAGCCGAAATTGATTATCTGGCCACCGGTTTCACGCATGACCGCGTGTGCGGCCTGGTTGGTCAGCACAGTCGACGTGAAGTTGATGTCGATCATCTTGTGAATGTTCGCGGTGTCGATGTGTCCGGGTACACCCGGTGCCCACAACCCAGCAGCATGGATCAGGACATCGAGACCTCCCAACGTCCCGACGACCTCACCGAACGCTGAATCGACCGATGCCGGGTCGGTCACATCACAGTGAACCCACGATGCCGACGCCGTGTCTTCCGGTTTCGTGTTGTGAAAAGTCGCTGCGACGTGGGCGCCTGCTTGGGTCAGTACGTCGACCGTTGCCGCACCGATTCCCGTGGCCGCGCCGGTGACGAGCACCCGCCGTCCATTGAGCAATGTGGTCATTCTCGACTTCTTTCTCGGAAATAGTTCCGCTACCCGACAAGACAGATGGTTCAATCGCCCACATCGCAACCGCAGCATCGTGACTCACCCAATGGTGTTGTGCGACCTGGCCATAATCGGCTATCCCTCAATACATTCAGGCACGACGCCGCGACCTGCACGATCGTTTCCGTTCGGAGCCTAAGCCCGTCCTGACGCGACGTCCACGACTCGTCTTATAGAGCGGAATGGGCTCATCCATGGCCGCCCGCGGTAGGGTGCCGATCGATTTCACTCAGCGGAACGAGGTACTGCTGCATGCCACCCAATTCGCCTATGTTTCAACGATGGCAGCACCGGACCACTACGCTCACCGAACCCACGTCCGATGAACTTCACCGAAATCTCCTATGAGGTGGTGGACAGGGTCGCGACCGTGACCCTGGACAGGCCTGACCGGTTGAACGCGTTCACCACAACGATGATGCACGAACTGGCCTCCGCCTACGTGGCCGCCGACCTCGACGACGATGTGCGTGTGGTTGTCGTGACGGGCCGCGATCGGGCCTTCTGTGCCGGGGCGGACCTGAGCGCGGGGGCCAATGTGTTCGGCCCGAACGCAAAAGCGGTGGAGCGAGCGAGCATCGGAACGATCGGCGGCGCGCCGCGGGACGGTGGCGGGGTGGCCGCTCTGACCTCTGCTGCTTGCCGAAAACCGGTGATCGCGGCCATCAACGGCCCTGCCATTGGTGTGGGCGTCACGATGACTTTGCCGATGGATATCCGGCTGGCGTCAGAATCAGCCAAGTTCGGATTTGTGTTCGCTCGCCGGGGCCTGGTCCCGGAGGCGGCTTCGAGTTGGTTCCTGCCGCGGATCGTCGGAATCTCGCAGGCCATCGAGTGGGTGGCGACGGGCAGAATCTTCGGCGCGGAAGAAGCCCTCGCCGGCCGCCTGATTTCGAAGATTCTTCCGCCAGAGGATCTACTCCCCCACGCATATTCGCTTGCGCGCGAGATCGCGGACAACACCTCGGCCGTCTCTGTCGGGGTGGCCAAACAGATGCTGTGGTCGATGCTCGGTGAGGACTCACCGTGGGCAGGGCATCGGGCCGACTCGCGGGCGATGCGTCATCTCGGTGCGAGCGCTGACGGGCGAGAGGGCGTGGAGTCCTTCCTGGAGAAGCGCGCCCCGGACTTCCCGGACACCATCACTGCCAACTACCCCGACATGGAGCGCTGGCCCACCCGACCGAATGACATGGGCTGACGGACTGAGCATCTCCGCAGCATCTCGATCACCTCTCCCATCGCTGGACAATTGGAAATGAAAGGTTTAGGTGAATGATGACTGGACGAATGGCCGGCAAAGTTGCCTTCATCACCGGAGCTGCACGCGGACAAGGACGCAGCCACGCAGTGCGAATGGCACAGGAAGGTGCCGACATCATTGCCGTCGACATCTGCGGGCCGGTAATCGCCGACAGCCCGACGCCGTATTCCACACCCGAGGATCTCCTCGAAACCGCCGACCTGGTCAAAGGCCTGAACCGCCGAATCGTCACAGCCGAAGTCGATGTGCGGGACTATGCCGCCCTCAAATCCGCCGTCGACAGTGGCGTCGAGCAACTCGGGCGGCTCGACGTGATCGTGGCCAACGCCGGCTTCGGCACGGGCGGCGTAACGCTGGAGAACGTCAGCGAGAGCGACTGGGACGACATCATCGGCGTGAACTTGTCGGGCGTGTGGAAGACTGTGAAAGCCGGTGTACCACACCTGAAATCGGGCGGACGGGGTGGATCAATCATCTTGACGAGCTCAGTCGGCGGACTCAAGGCCTACGCGAACACCGGGCACTACATCGCATCCAAGCACGGTGTGGTCGGCCTCATGCGCGCCTTCGCCGTCGAACTCGGGGAATACTCGATCCGCGTCAACTCAGTTCATCCGACCAACGTGAACACACCGATGTTCATGAACGACTACACAATGAAGTGGTTCCGGCCGGATCTCGAGAACCCCGGAATCGACGACCTCAAGGTCGTCGCACAAACGATGCACGTGCTGCCGATCGGTTGGGTCGAGGCCGAAGACATCAGCAACGCAGTGCTGTTCCTGGCATCCGACGAAGCCCGGTTCATCACGGGTACCACGCTCGCCGTCGACGGCGGCAGCACGCTCAAATAAGACACAGCCCTACCCCCGAGCCGCGCAGCAGATCTCAATCAGCTGCGCGGCTCGGCTTTTGGCTGGTGTTGCGTTTCACTGTCGCGCTATCAATACCCGTCGTTACCCAACGAACCGAGACATCCGTGCACGGTTGAGAGGCGTCACGGTCCCCGCTGATCAGGTGACGGCACAGTCACAGCACCACCGCCGAGCGTGCCGAAATAACCGCTGAGCGTGCCGTCGTTACCGTTGAGCGTACCGAAAGTGATTGCGCACCAGGATTTTCGGCACGGTGGGCGGTGATTTCGGCACGGTCGACGGTTGGATCGGCACGCTCGGCGGTTCGCGGCGGTGGTGCCCGCAGTACTTCTATCAGCTCTTTTGAGCCATGTCGAGCGCGGCGATGTACGCGAATGCCATCGACGAACCGATCGGACCACCGGCACCGGGGTAGATTCGCCCGGTAACCGGAGCCATCGTGTTTCCTGATGCATACAGGCCCGCGATCACCGAGCCGTCCGGCCGGACGACGCGCGCATGGTCGTCGGTCTTGAGACCACCCTTGGTCCCCAGATCAGACAACACGATCTTCGCCGCATAGAACGGCCCCTGATCTATCACGCCCAAACACGGATTGGGGCCGTCAGTGTGAGCGCCGCCCAGGTACACGGTCATCAGATCCCACGGAGCCTCGCCGCGACCGAAGTCCTCATCCTTTCCGGTGCGGGCATAACCGTTGTACTGATCGACAGTCTTCGTCAGTGCCCCAGCCGGGACACCGATCAGCTCTGCAAGCTCATCCAAGGTATCGGCCCGGTGCAATACCCCGGCGGCGATGAACTTTTCGACATCAAACCAACCCGGAACGTCCGGCGCGACCGGCAGCGCCGCCGCGAAAGCACTTTCGTTGTCGATTTGACGCTGATCGAACACCCAGTGCGTCGGCAACGGCGAAGCGTCAGAAGTCCTGTGTGCCTTGAGCATCTCGTGCCCGGCCCGATCGTACGGCAGCCGCTCATTCATGTAACGCTGACCGGCAGCGTTGACCCAGATCCCACTCCACACCGATGTATAGAACACCGGGCGCGTGTCGGGAACGACCAGACCGGGCGCGAACCACGACTCCTCGAGTAGGTCGGTCGCGGCACCGATGTCGATGCCTGCAGTCAGAGCATCCCCGGTGTTCCCCTCACAACCCTGAGTCCACTCATCACCGATCTCGGGCTGGTACTTCCGTCGCAGCTCGGCATTTCGCTCGTATCCGCCCGCCGCGAGGATCACTCCCTTGCCGGCGCGGAACGTCACCGGCTCACCATTACTCGAGGCTTGCACTCCGACCACGGCGCCGTCTTCGACGATGAGCCGCTCGAGCCCGGTGTTCGTCAGGACGGTGCCGTTGCCGGTCTCCATGAATGCCAGCAGTGCGCGCCCGATGAGGGCCTGCCCACCGACCATCGTCGACTCGACGTCAACACCCCAACGCTCAGTCCACAGCGGCCTACGTACCAACGGCTCCAGATCGCCGAGTTCACCGCGGTCGAAGTCCTGCGGGAAAATCGTTCGTCCCCCCGGCAGTGCGCCCGGCTGCCCCGCGAAGTAGTCGGGAACACCCAGGAACTGGAACTCTCCGAACCTGGGGTTCTTCTCCAGTTCCTCGATCATCGCAGGCCCGGCCTGCAGAAAAGCCTCGCGTAGCGAGGCAGGCGAGTCATCTCCGACGATCGCATCCAAATACAGACGCGCCCCATCGCGAGTGTCCGGCAACCCCGCCCGCTGCTCAGCAGCATTCCCCGGCAACCACATTCCCGCACCCGAATACGAGGTGGTACCACCGACAAACTCTGTCTTCTCGATGACCAACGTCCGCAGGCCGCGTGCTGCCGCCGCGTACGCACCGATCAAACCTCCACCCGAACCCACGACAATTACGTCGTACAAATCAGCTGCATTCTCACTCATGGCGATTTCCTCTCACAACGGTAAAGGGGGCGGGTTACGCGTATTTCGCATTCGAAAAGGCTTCAAGCTGCAAGAAGCCGTCAGCAGACTCCTCATCAAGCTCCATCACCTCGACGAAATGGCCCAATTCCGCCCTCATGTCGAGATAGCCCATCCGGATCCCGCCACTGATCCCATACTGTGCCCAGGTTCGGCCGCTGGATGCGACCACTGCGGACGCTTCGTCGAAGTCATCAACACGGAATCCCAGGTGATGCAGCGTGGCCGGCTCCCCGGGCCTGATGGCACCCCGATAGAGGTCAACCGATCCGGCAACCGGGCGGATGACCTCCAAGTTCGTTGCACCTGCGTTGACCAGGAGAACATCGATGAGCCATTCGTCGGCCGGCTCGCCGTCGACCACTACATACGGGGTGACCGCTGCGCTGTCGCCCGTCGCCGGCCGACCTCCGCCCATCGACGCCCCGTAGTGCTTCACGCACTCCACTGTCCCCAGTTTGGACTCGAAGTAAGCGGCCGCAACATCAATGTCATCCGTCACATATCCCACCTGCATGAAATTGCGGAACAAGTCATCGATAGATCGCATCAAAAATCTCCTCAGTCGCGGCAAAAGTGTTGCGCGTCATTGTTATCGGCACAGGGCAGACCATTACGCAAACGACTCTCGCCTCTTCCACAACCTGTCGTCCACTGCCGGTCCCATCAGACGGAATCACCGGGGCCATCCGGAACAACGCGCCTTTCTTCGATGCCACCAGGCGGAATATCAAAGCGGACACCCGCGGCCAGGTATGGAAACATATAAATATGGCCACATTGAGCAATGCACCGACATTGCTGTCCAGGACGGAGCAGCCGGGAGGCGATCAGCCGATCGCAGACCCGGTATGGCAGCCGGTGAAACACCGGCTGATCACCATGCGCAAAGCAGTCAGGCAACTCGACGAACTCGGGCCAGTGGAAGCTCACCTCCTGGAGAGCAATCCGGCAATTGGCCTCGTCTGCGAGCGGGTGCTGTGGCTCTTGGCCGACCAGGCTTTCGCTGTCAACACTCGGGTCGGCGCAAGAGCGCTTGGCGAAATGCCGCAAACACCGACCGCTGCGTTCGATGCGGTGGTGAAGGTCGGCATGATCGACGCAGACCTGCGAGCCGTTCTCTCGCCTCCAGAAGCCCCTCACAACGTCCTCGTCCAGCTGTATATGGATACCGAGCCCGAGAAGGTCGCTGCGGTTGTGCTCGCAGCGCGGTCCGGATACACGGCGTACATCGAAGAGGTTGGCCACTGGATCACTGAACATGCTGGTGCCTGACAGAAGTTTCTTACAATTTCGGTCGCTTACCATCGGGTATCGACGGGTCACTGAAGAAAGAATGGTGTCCCGGTCTCGGATTTCGACAGATGGTGAGCGCGCTGACCTGATCGCGGTATCGCGGTCAGTGGGTCTTGGGGATGGAGATCGACTTTGATGACAATCTCAGAGGGGGACGTGCCGGGTTCGGTGGCGCCGCAAAAACTCGCGGCCCAAGTTGCCCGACAGCTCGAGAACGAGATCATGGATCGTAAATGGCCGATCGGCGAGGTCCTCGGATCAGAAACCGATCTGCAGGCGCGTTTCAAGGTGTCGCGATCGATTCTGAGGGAAGCGATCCGGTTACTCGAGCACCAGCAGGTCGCCAGAATGCGACGTGGCCCCGGTGGCGGGCTCGTCGTCAGTGCGCCCGACACCTCGTTGCCCATTCGCGCCCTCGTGATCTATCTCGAATACATCGGGGTGAGTGTCGAGGACCTGGGACGGGCCCGGATGCTTCTGGAGCCATTGGCGGCCAGACTGGCCGCCGAGACCGTCACCGAGTCGAGTATCGACGCTCTTCGCGCCATCGTGAACGAAGAGCACGCGAGAATCGCTGATTCGTCCATTGCCTCCGGCAAAGATTTCCACGCAATGTTGGGCCAGTTGTCGGGAAATGCCTTGTTGCAGATGTTCACCGAAGTCGTGACAGGTTTGAGCACCCGCTACTTGCAAACTTCACGACGTATCGCGGAAGGCGCCGCGCGCGAGGCCAGGACTCACGTCGCCAACCGGCATTCCGAAATCGTCGAAGCAGTGATTGCCGGTGACGGCGCAGCCGCGCAGACCCGTGTGACGACTCACCTCGAAGAGGTCATTACATGGATGTTGGCCCAGAAGATTCATCCCAAAGTCGAGCGAATGCGCACCCGGCCAGTGGATCCCGACCCGAAGTCGGGAGACAAACTCGCCGAGATCGTCGCCGGCCGCATACACAACGACATCACCACCGAAGACTGGCAGGTTGGTGAGATCCTCGGATCGGAATCGGACCTACTGACCCGTTACGGCGTCAGCCGTGCGGTCCTTCGAGAATCCCTCCAGATCCTCGAACACCACA
This sequence comes from Williamsia faeni, assembly GCA_003202005.1. Classification (GTDB taxonomy): domain Bacteria; phylum Actinomycetota; class Actinomycetes; order Mycobacteriales; family Mycobacteriaceae; genus Williamsia; species Williamsia faeni. The sequence goes on from QJJF01000003.1 coordinate 496,594, forward strand.
GCGTTGCCCGAATGCGACGCGGGCCGGGTGGTGGATTGGTCATTCTGGCCCCCGACCCCACAGCAAATATCCGCGCGATGGCCCTCTACCTCAACTACCGGGGATTGAGTCCTGACGACCTCTTCGTGGTCCATGAGGCCATCGCCCTGGAATGTGTCCACACACTCACCGCCGGTGAGCTCTCCCCCGACACGGCCTCCCGCCTTCGCGAGGCACTCGATCTTTCGACTGAGCAGGGTGACTCCGGTGACCTGTTCCACACCGAGATCGCCGAGCTGGCGGGTAACCCGATCCTGTCACTGTTCCTGCGGATCACCACGGAACTCCGAGCCCGCAACGGCCTCAGCGATAAAGCAAGAAGTGCTCAGGGTGCATCCGATGTTCGCGATGCCCACGAGAAGATACTCGTCGCCGTCCTCGCCGGCGATGAGGGGCTCGCCCAGCACCGCATGCGCCGGCACCTCCAGGATCTCGCCACTTGGTGAGACCAGAACCCTGGTCCCGCCGAGGCTGAATCACCCTGTGGGCGAACAGCCTTGGCGGACGGCGTCACTACACCCGCGCGCTTGCGTTCCCGAGTTTGACGCTCGCGTTCCAGATCGCGTTAGCGGTACCCCGGACGGCCTCGGCAACCATGCCCCATCTCATCTGACCCGCCGGGCCGGTGACGGACACCGCAGCAACGGCACCGCCCGCATTTCGAACCGGCGCGGCGACGCAGACGAGCCGGTCGTAGGCCTCGCCGCGATCGAACGCGACTCCCAACCGTCGAACCTGGTTCAATTCCGCTTTCAAGGCAAGAGGATCGGTGATCGTGTTAACCGTTCTCCTCGGCATGTCCCCGCTGGTCACCGCCAGAATGACCTCGTCGTCGAACGCCGCCATCGCTTTGCCAATTGCGGTGCAGTACACGGGATTACGTCCACCACGTCGGGTCGGCAAACGAAGCGAACCCTCCGCGATCCGTTCGAGATATACAACCTCGCCGTGGTCGAGGACGCCGAGTTGCGCGGTCATCCCGGTCCTGACCGCGAGCGCTTGCAGATGGGGGAAGGCAACCTCACGGAGCTGACCCCCCTCGGCAGCGAGGCTCCCCAACTCGAACATCCGCAAACCGACCCGGTAGCCACCGGGATCGCGCTCGATCCAGCCGATCTGGCACAGCTGATCGGCGAGGCGATGCAGGGTCGATTTCGGCAGACCGGTGCGATCACTGAGATCACCGAGACTGAGGACCTGCTGACTGCAGTTGAACGCATCCATGATGGACGCAACTCGACCCATCACCGTCCGCTCCGGGCCTCGCCGTTCGCAGGACTCACCGGCATTACCGCTTGTCAGCGCGGCCCTGATTCCATCCTGGGAATCACCAGTCACTTCCTCTGGTGAAACCACACTTCGTTGCAACAAGCTAGATGACAAGGTAGCCACGCTTTCATTCAGTGCACCCATCTAACCTTCGCGCAGTCGCGCAGTCGGGTTTCTGAGTACAAATCTGGGGGCAGGTCCCGTATTGAGTATCCTCTTTTGCGGGAGTGTTACCACAGTCACATCTGAGAGCCCACATGTCAAGCGTCACGAGAGCTCCAGTTTCGATGGACCTGCGTACCGCTCGTAGAAGGGGGGGTGACGCCCGTGGAGTCCTGCAGTTTGCGCGTTGTTCCGCGAGGGAATCAATGAGGCGTCAAAAATGCTCCCGCTGCGACGCAGCGAGAGCATTCTTCTGGTCCACCCCAGGCTCTTGACTCGCCAATAGCCCACTGTGCGAACAGTTTTCATCCCAAAGGTGATACCTGAAGGATCAGTTCGCGAGAATCGACGATCAGGCGGAATCTGTCGAGTGGCCCGGGAACAAGGACAGGGCGGGGTCGAGTGAGACTGCCGCATTGTTGACTGCGGTTGCCACCTCACCGAACCCGACCGACATCAATTTGACCTTGCCGGGGTAGGACGTGACGTCACCGGCGGCATATACGTGCTCGACGGTGGTTTCCATCCGGGTGTCGACAACAATCGTGCGGCGGTCCAATTCCAGGCCCCAGGCCTCGAGTGGTCCGAGGTTGCTGATGAAGCCGAGTGCGGCCACAACCGCGTCGACCTTGAGCACCCGCGCCTCCTGCTCTCCATCGACCCGCACGTGCGCCTCGCGCAGCACGTCGTCACCGAACAGCGCTTCTACCTGCGCATTGATGATGATGTCCGCCGTGCTTTCGTGTACTTCGCGGATGCTCGCGGCATGCGCCCTGAAGGTGCCTCTGCGGTGGACGAGTGTCACCGAGCGGGCGATCGGCTCGAGTGCCAGGACCCAGTCGATCGCGCTGTCTCCCCCGCCGACAACCAGCACATCGCGGTCCGAATACTCCTCTGGTGCTGGGACGAAGTAGCTCAGTCCGCGCCCGAGGAACTCCTCACCGGCCGGAAGGGTCCTGGGGGTGAACGTGCCGATCCCCGCGGTCAGGATGACCGCCCCTGCGTCGATCACGGTGCCATCGGAGAGTGTGACCTGCGGCCGCCCGTCCGGGGAGTGCACCAGCTCGACCGCTTGGCGGCCGAGGAGGTACGTCGGACCGTAGGTGTCCGCTTGGTCTTTGAGGGCAGCGACCACGTCCCGGCCGCGGGCACCGGGAATCCCTGCGATGTCGTGGATGTGTTTCTCCGGGTACAAGGCGGCGATCTGGCCGCCACACTGCGGCAACGCGTCGACCAGTACGGTCTGCATCCCGCGGAAGCCCGCGCAGTATGCGCCGAACAGGCCCACCGGGCCGGCGCCGACGATGAGGATGTCTGTTGTGATGGTCTCGGCCACGAGCCGACCTCCTGGTGTGTGTTGCGGAAATATTGACCTCGGAGTTCGGCCGGGTTCGACCGACACCCGAGTCCGTACTCGAATAACCTTGCCCGCGTAGATATCTCACTGCCCATGTCATGCATGGGACCTACGGCCGACATGGCACGTCCGGGGTTGATCTTCGAAGTGTAAGTCGGCCCGCGCCTAATAGAGTGCACTGATTCCGTCTGATGGAATGCCCGATGGACAACCGCGCAGGCCTTGGTCAAAGTGATTCTCAGGTCAATCACCGCGCCAGATCGGCGGGGAACGTGAGCCACGCCGATAGCGCGGCCGGGTAATCAACGCCTGGCGAAATACCTGCTTCGTGAAGTCTCCGGAGCGTTCCATCGATGAGGAGGTCGACGACAATGAGCGAAGACGTACGGGTCTGGATCGACCAAAAACTGTGCACCGGCGACGGTCTGTGCGTCCAGTACGCCCCCGATATTTTCGAGTTCGGCGCCGACGGACTGGCGTATGTCAAGGACGCAGACGGAAACCTTTTGCAGACCGAGGGCTCCCAGACCGATGTGAACGACGAGCTTCGACTCGACGTCATCGATGCCGCCGACGGGTGCCCGGGCAACTGCATTCACGTCGTCCGCGCCGCCGATGGCGTCGAAATCGCCGGCCCCGACGCCTGACGTCCCGCAAACACGCAAGCAGCCAGAGCAATTCCCAAAGCACTAGTAGAGGAGTGATTTCCCGGTGTCGATAATCGAGGAACCGCAAGTAGACCGTTTCGTCCCCTGGTTCGAAGGCGATGTAGATCCCGAGAAAGTGCCGGAGAAATACCGGTTGTCGCGTGCCTACGTGCCCAAGGGGCGCTACCTGGACCCCGAATTCCAGAAGTTGGAGCTCGAGAAGGTCTTCAAGAAGACCTGGCTGATGGCCTGCCGTGTCGAGGAATTGGCGTCGGTCGGAAACTACATCGAGTACGAGATCGGAAGCTATTCGATCCTGATCGTGCGCGAGTCGAAGACCAAGATCAGCGCGTACCACAACGCATGTCGTCACCGCGGAACCCGTCTTGCCCGCGGCCAGGGTCGCGTCGGGTCGCTCATCTGCCCGTTCCACGGCTGGCGATGGAACCTGGACGGCTCGATCCGGCTCGTGCTCGATCGCGAGGAGTTCGTCCCGCGCTCCGATGACGACCTGGGCCTGGAGCAGGTCCGCGTCGACCAGTGGGCCGGTTTCGTGTTCATCAACATGGACCCCGAAGCCAAGCCACTTCTCGAGTACCTCGACCCGATCGCACGCATTTTTGAGCCGTTTCATATCGAGAACATGCGGTATCGCTGGGCGAAGGGCTTCATCCTGCCCTGCAACTGGAAGACAGCGCTCGACGGATTCCTCGAGGCATATCACGTTGCGGGAACGCATCCACAGCTCTACCGAGTCGACAAGACGAACCTGAACCTTCAGTCCCTCAAAGAACTCGACGAGCGGATCTGGGCACCCACCACTGTCTACGAGCGGCACTCGCACTACTCGGCCGTCGGCCAGACGAAAAAGGATGCCACCGCGGAATCCGTCAAGGATCCCACTGCCAGAGGCACCGCGGAGATCACCGATGAGCGGCTGTCCATCGCAATGTCGGTGCAGTATGTCGCCGAGGACATGCGCGGCCTCGAGAACGAACTCAGCTGGCGCGCCGCGGAAGCACTCAAGACCGCTGAAGTGCCCGAGGGATCGAACGCCGGCGAGGTGTACATGCAGCTGCACCGCGACATGGCGATCGCCGAAGGCTACGACTGGCCGATGCTCACCGGACAGCAGTGGGCCGAAGCCGGTACCGCGTGGAATGTGTTCCCCAACACGATCATCCTGCCCAACCAGGGTTCGGTGTTCGTCTACCGGGCACGCCCGTACGGCGACGACCCGGACACCTGCCTCTTCGAGATTTTCAGCCTGGACCAGATCCCGGTTGCCGACTACGACAAGAAGCGCGAGTTCCAGCACCAGTTCTTCGAGGACTACCGGGACGCCGACCTCGGCGAGGTCTTCGGCCAGGACATGGCGAACGCCAAGGAGGTCACCGTCGGAATGCATTCACCGAGTTTTGACGGCCATCGGCTCAGCGAAGAGCAGGAGATGACCATCTACAACCACCACCGGGTGGCCGACCGCTACCTCTGGGCCGACTGACCCTTTGTAACAAATTGGACTCGGCGTCCGCAGACCGGAACACCGGCCCCTGGCGCCGAGTCCTTGTTCTTACACTCGACGTCGTCCTCGATGTCGCACAAGTTATTTCATGATTGGAGCAAGAAAATGGGCGTCAGATCACTTGGCTATGTCCGGCTGAATTCGCCAGACCTCAAGGCATGGAGGAGTTTCGGCGAGGACTTCCTCGGAATGATGCGGGTGGAAGGGAACACCCCGGATTCGCTCTACTTCCGGATCGACCACTATCCGCCGCGCCTGGTGGTGTCCCAGGCCGAAGAACCCTCGCTGGGTGCGTTGGGTTTCGAGGTCCTGAACAAGCGTGAACTCGCGCAGCTCGTGAGTGCAGTGGAGGCCGAAGGCATCAAGGTCTCCACCGGCACAGACGCCGAGCGCGCCGAACGCCGCGTCACCGGTCTGGCGAAGTTCGACGATCCGGCCGGCAACCCGGTCGAGTTGTTCTACGGCCCGATTCTCGACCACGTCCGCATCCAGACGCCATTGGTGAGCAGCTTCGTCACCGGCGACATGGGGATGGGCCACGTGATCGTGACCGCCGAGGACGTGGAGACGACATTCGACTTCTACTCTCGGGTACTCGGGTTCATCGAGCGAAACACCGCGGGACCCACCTACTTCATGGGCTGCAATCCGCGCCATCACAGCTTTGGTATCGCTCCCACACCGGGTCCGGGCAAGCTGGTCCACATCATGGTCGAGATGGCCACCATCGACGATGTCGGCCTCGCGCTCGACCGGGCTGCCGACATGAATATTCCGATGATGAACACCCTCGGCAAGCACACGAACGACCAGATGCTGTCGTTCTACGTCTACTCACCCGAGTTGTACGCAGTCGAGTGCGGCTTCGAGGGCCTTCGGGTCGAGCACGAAGAACCGACTTACGAAATCACCGAAGGTGCGCTCTGGGGCCACAAGTTCACCCCGCCCCCAATGCCCCCCAGCTGAACTACTCACGCGCAACAACTGACCCCTGCGAGTCGCCGACTCGGAGGGGTCAGCTTGTTCTGTCCTCCAGCAGCTGTCGGTTCAATCCAGGTGATGCAAAATACTTGGGAAGCAACACTTTTCGCGTCCATCCCGGCCAATGGAAAAGATAGATGAAACACCGGTCGATCTTCGTCACACTCCTGACAAGACAATCACGCACCTCTCCCGTGTTGGCGGATGAAAGACCTACGTGCGGGTTTGTTTGTCGCCCAGCCGGCATCTGCGCCGGCGCTCAACGAAAAGGACACCTCGATGAAACGCTCAATCGGCCTGCGTACAGCGCAGGTTCTGGCGATGTCAACAGTTGTCGTCGCCTTGACGGCGCTGACGGCCTGCAGCAGTGACGACGACAGTTCGGACAACAGCACCGCGTCGAGTGCCCAGGCGCCCTCGGACGCCTTTCCGGGAAAGGCAGCCAGCGGGGACCCGGTAAAGATCGGATTCATCAGCGCCGAGGGCGGGTCGGCCATCTCACAGCCCGAGACCCGCGAAGCCGCCGAGGCAGTCACAAAATACGCCAACGAAAATTTCGCCGGAATTGGCGGCCGCCCAATTGAATTGGTGAGCTGCAAGCAGCAAGAAGAACCGGTGAGTGCCCGCGACTGTGCCAACCAGATGGTTGAGCAAAAGGTATCGGCAGTCGTCGTTCCGGTTGCCGGCCTGGGCAACATCATCGCACCGATCATCGTCGACGCCGGGATTCCATACGTGGTTGCACAGGGATCGAGCGTCCCTGAGCTCACCTCGCCGGGCGCCTACTCCTTGACCGCTTCCTCCAACTCGACGCAGGCCATGGCTGCCTACGCAGCGGAGAACGGCATCAAAAAAGTCACCGCGTACTCCATCGATGTCCCGGCTGCAATCGGTGCGCTCCAAGCAGTTGGACAGCCGGCATTCCAGGCAAATGGTACCGACCTGAAGATCGTACCCATTCCCCTGGGAACACCGGACGCAACTCCTCAGGTCAGCGCCGGTCTCGAGAACGACCCTGAGGCCGTCATCGTCTTCGGCGATTCCACCGTCTGCACCTCGGTCATCAAGGCGCTCACCACATTGGCCTCCACGGCCGAGAAGTGGACCGCCATCTCCTGTGCCGCCCCAGAGGTCGTCGACGCCGTCGGATCGGGACTGGACAACACCAAGATCTTCAGCTCCGCGGACACCGTCTCGGACAATTCGGAGGCAGTCCTGTACCGCGACGTGATGAAGAAGTACAGCCCCAAGACCCCCACCGAGAGCAATGCTGTCGTTGGTTACCAGGCCATGCTCGGCCTGGTCAGGGCAACGCAGGCAGTTGCCGGAACCGATACCTCCCCGGCAGCGATCAACACCGCAATCAAGACCGCCACGGACGTGGTCACGCCTGCCGGTAACGGCTTGACCTTCACCTGCAATGGGCAGGCGATCGCCGGCTACCAGTCGGTGTGCTCCAACGGGTTGATCATTCTCACGATGAAGGACGGGAAGCAGACAGACCCGCAAAACGTCTTCATCAAGGCACCTAACTCCTGAGCGAAATCACCGAAGTCCCTGCCTCATCGAGGCAGGGACTTTGGTGACTCCGCCGACCGTGCCGAAGAAGCCGTCGAGCGGGCCGAACCGACCGTCGAGTGGGCCTTAGTTGCTTGTGCAACAGTCAGTTTCGGCACGCTCAACGATGATTTGGGCACGCTCGGCGGTTGGTTCGGCACGCTCGACGGTGGTCCCCCGTTGAGCGTGCCTTTGTTGCCGTCGAGCGGGCCTAAGTTGCTTGTGCGACAATCAGTTTCGGCACGCTCGACGGTCATTTGGGCACGGTCGGCGGTTGGTTGGGCACGCTCGACGGGTGACAAAAGACTGACCCCCTCGGAGTCTGGAGACTCTGAGGGGGTCAGTGTGTTGTGCGATGGCGTATTTCAGCGGTGAACCCAACCGACATCGTGCCAGATCGTCTCCAGCTCGGTCACCGGAACCGGCCAGGTCTCGATGTAGGTGACGCCTTCCGGGCCGGCTGTCATCGTGTACGGGGTATTCGCATGGCTGACGAACATATCTCCCGCACGCACGACCACCGTTTTGGTGCTGCCGTCCGGTTCGTCAACCTCGATGCTGTACTCGCCTGCGAAGACGAACAACATCTCGTCACAATTGTGCTGGTGCTTGGGCACGACGAAGCCCGGGGTCACCCGCAGCGGATTGCGGTTGAAGTGCATGAGATCAATGGGCTCGCTGGTCAAATCCATGTGATCGGCGAACGTGGCAGCGAAATCCACCGGCGCATCGTTGAGTAGACCGCCATCTTTCCAGAAGTAACTCGGCACCCCCTGCTGATCCAGGGGCATGTGGAACCAAGCATCGGGGTTCAGCAGATTGCCAAAACTGTTTGTCATGGCAACCACGGTAAGTGCGGCCGCCGGCGGTGTCACCGGACCATTCCGCTCGATGGAATTTGCTTGTCGAACAAAGCTTTCGGGTCCATTCCGTCCAATGGGACCGTCGGATGAAATCACCGGCGACGTTCGCAACACTCGTGACATGACAATTGAGCACTTTAGCCTTGTGGCCGACGGAGGCTGGGCAGATCTGGCGATCGACCAGTACTCCCCCAAACACTTCTGGACTGAAGGGGGCCTCCTCGCCGACGCCCCGGTCAACGTGGACAAAACGTTCAACGGCGTGTCGGTCTCGACAAAGGTCAATAAAGGGTTTCACCTGAACGGCCTGCGACTTGCGCCGAATTATTCCGGCCCGAGACGCCACCAGAATCTCGACCAACTGATCTTCGTGTTCGCCGGCGAGCTGCGGGTCAACTGGGGCGCGAACGGCGAAGAAGGGGCCCGGACGATCCGTCCAGGTCAATTCTGGGTCACCACTGCCGAAACCCCGCACCGCCTGACGGCTGGTCCGGAAGGCGCGATCTTCGTCGAGACCTGGTCCAAACCGATCGCCGAGCTCGAAACGTACTGGCACGACGAGGGCTGGATCCACAACTGACCCAGTCAGTTTCGTCGGACCCGCAGCAAAGTCCCTGACTCTCCACGAGCCAGGGACTTCGCTATTTGTTGTCCTGTTCCGCTGGCCGGGATTTTCACCACGATTCGGCCACCAATCGAATTAGCGTCGAATCAGGCCAATCCACGCCTCGCGCGTAGTTCCCGACGTGGCGACGTCTGCGGTGCCCCATCCCGTAGACGTCCTGTCGCTGTGTCGATGCACTACCAGAGCCGAGAGCTGTTGCAGCCACCGCATTTTGAAACATAGCCGCAAAGAATCACAGAGGCCCCCCGCTCCTGTGTGCACGGAAAACTGTCAGGAAGGCACACCCATGACGAGTGCAGTCACGTTCGAGTCGACCCAGAAAACCGCCCAGGTCGACGGAGTGAAGTTCAACTACCACGAAGCCGGCGAGGGCGTACCTCTGATCCTGCTGCACGGGTCCGGTCCGGGCGTCACCGCGTGGTCCAACTTCGGGCCCAATCTACCGTTTTTCGCCGACAACTTCCGCACGATCATGCCCGACCTGCCCGGTTTCGGACTCACCGATCTCCCTGAACTGGACGAGATCTACACGGTCGCCGCAGCCCGCTGGATCGCCAAGTTCATGGACCACCTCGGTATCGAATCAGCTGTCTTCGTGGGCAATTCCATGGGCGGTGCAGTCGTCGCAGAACTCGCCGCACTACACCCCGAACGAGTCCGGCGGCAGGCCATCATGGGCTCGGGCGGCATGTCGGTCGGAATCTTCCAAGCCGAACCCAGCGAGGGCTTCCTGCGACTCTTCGAGTTCCTCGAGGACCCGGTCCGCGACCGCATGATCGCCTGGATCAAGACAATGGTCTACGACAAGGCCCTGATCACCGACGAACTCGTCGACCAACGCCTGACGAACGCATTGGCCGAGGGCGTACTCGGGAAGACCAAAACCATCTTCGGAACATTGTTCAACCCGGCCTTCCGGACCTCCTATGTACCGCTGTGGACCAAAGCAGAATCGCTAAAGACCCCCACACTGCTGCTCTGGGGCCGCGACGACCGCATGATTCCCTACGACCAGGCACATTTCGCAACCCGCTGGCTCCCCGAGGTCGAACTACACACCTTCGCCCACTGTGGGCACTGGATCCAGGTCGAACGCAAAGCCGACTTCGAACGCGTCGTGCACGAGTTCCTGACCCGGCACACAGCCTGAAAATGTCTCACTGAGTGGAAACACTCGGCTGGCCAACGGGTTCCAGGCAAGACAATCAAACAGACCTGCCGCCAGGGCGGGAATGTGATCCACAAGGAAGTATGAGGTACGCGCCATGACACACGAAGTAGTCAAACGCAGTGAAGAACTCGGCCCAGAACTGGCGGCACTCGCAGAAGAAAACGAACGCCTGGGCAAACTCAGCGACACCACCGCCGACCTCCTCCGCCAGATCGGCGTGATGCGACTGCTCCAGCCCACCGACTTCGGCGGCTACGCCGCCCACCCCCGCGACTTCGCCGAAGCAGTCATGGCGATCGCGAAACATGACCCGGCAGCAGGCTGGGTCTCCGGGGTCGTCGGCGTGCACCCCTGGGAGCTGGCGCAGATGGACCGCAAGCTCCAGCAGGAGATCTGGGGCGAAAACCCCGACACCTGGGTTGCCTCGCCGTACATGCCGAATGGTGTCGCCAACCCGACCGACAACGACTCATACGTCCTCAGCGGCCGCTGGCCGTTCTCGTCCGGTGCAGATCACTGTCAGTGGGACTTCCTCGGTGCCATGAAGGGCGACGGAACCGGCAAACCGATCATGCCGCCCGAGGTCATGCATGTGGTACTCCCCCGCAAGGACTACACGATCATCGACGACTCCTGGGACGTGGTCGGACTCTCCGGCACCGGTAGCAAAGACGTCGTCGTCGACCAGGCCGTCATCCCCGACTACCGCACAGTGCTGCAATCCGATATCGCCGGTGGCGTCGCCGCCGCCCGCGTAGGACGCACCGACACCCTCTACAAACTGTCCTTCGGTGTGATGTTCCCCCTCGGCATCACGTCCGCAGTGATCGGCGCCTGCGAAGGTGCACTGGCCACTCACCTCGAGATCCAGAAGACCCGCGTCGCGGTCACCGGCGTCCAGGTCAAAGACGATCCCTACGCCCTCTACGCCGCCGGCGAAGCCGCCTCCGAGATCTCGGCGTCACGGACCCAACTCATCGACGGCATCAGCCGCCTCTACGACATCGTCGAATCCGGTGGCACACCCACCACCGAGGACAAGTCCAACCAACGCCGCAACCAGGTGCGCTGCGCCTGGCGCGCAGTACGCGCAGTCGACGAGATCTTCACTCGCTCCGGCGGTGGCGCAATCCGCAAAAACAGCCCCATGCAACGCTACTGGCGCGATGTGCACGTCGGTCTGCAGCACATGATCCACGTCGACGGCATCGCCTACCACTCCAACGGCCTCCACATGATGGGCCTGGAGACCCCTCCCGGAATGCTGGTCATGCTCTGATCGGTAGAACACACCACCTGCAGTCCACATCGTTGTAGGGCAACCCACACAGGGAAAAAAACGCTGTGACAGAAACGAAAGAGCCGATGACCAAGTCATTCGACGCCCGCCATCTTCGCGACGTGATGGGCAACTTCCCGACCAGCGTCGTCGCGGTGACCACGCTGGGGCCGGAGCAAGAGCCCGTCGGCATGGTCGTCGGCTCTTTCACCTCGGTGTCCCTCGATCCACCTCTGGTGTCGTTCCTGGTCGACCGTTCCTCGTCGACGCTTCCGAAAATCATCGCAGCACAGCGCTTCTGCGCCAATGCATTGGCTTCGGATCAGGAACGACTGTGCCGGCAGATGGCCACCCGCGGCGCGCAACGCTTCGATGGCGTCGCCTGGGAGACGTCTCCGGCGGAGAACCCGATACTCGACGGTGTTGTTGCCTGGGTGGATTGCGCGATCGACAAGGTCGTCGAACTCGGAGACCACTTCTTGGTTGTCGGTCTCGTCCGTGACCTGGGTGTGGCATCGACGAAGACACCACTGCTGTTCTTCCGCGGCGGATACGGCGACTACAAGTCCACCGCACACCACATGCTGGACGACCTCCACGGCTGGTGAACTGAACTACGACAGGCAAACAAGCAGGGCCGGTGGGAATCTCCCACCGGCCCTGCTTGTGTCATCTGCGAAAGGCAGCCTATCGGCCGGTCCATTGCGGTGCGCGCCGCTCGGTGAAGGCTCTGGGGCCTTCGACGGCGTCATCAGATGCGAACACCGGATCGGTGTATGCACTCTGCCGTTCGAAAGCCTCTGCGTCGGTCCAGGTCCGGGATTCGAGCGCCAGGGCCTTGCTCGCCTGGACGGCCAACGGGGCGTTGGCAGCGATGGTGGCGGCGATCTCCCGAGCCACCGTTGCCGCGGTACCGTCCTCGACCACGCGGTTGATCAATCCGTATCCGTGCGCGGTGGCAGCCGTGATCGGTTCACCGGTCAAGAGCATCTCCAACGCGATTGCCTGCGGCAGTGCCCGAGGCGCACGGAAGATCCCGCCGGCCCGGGCGGCAAGCCCGCGTTTGACCTCGGGCAGACCGAACTTCGCTCCTTCTCCCGCGACAACCAGATCCGACGCGAGCACAAGCTCGAAGCCACCGCCGAGGGCCCACCCCTCCACCGCAGCGATCAACGGCTTGCGCGGCGGGGCCTGGACCAGACCGCCGAAACCCCGTCCGTCGACAACTGGCCGCTCACCCAACTGAAAACGCTTCAGATCCATTCCGGCACAGAATGTTCCACCATTGCCGGTCAGAATCCCGACCCGGAGGTCCGGTTCGGCATCGAGGCGGATGAGGGCCTCGGCGATCAACTCGGCCGCCGCCCGCGTCATCGCATTGCGCTGCGCCGGACGGTTGATGGTGATCGTCAGGATTCCGGAATCGACCTCCACGAGAACCTCGCTGACGGGGCCGGTCTCTGAAGTGCTGACCGCGTCGGTCACCGTGGAGCCATCCGGATCGAACCGTCGAGACGGATGGTCTCACCGTTGACATACCCGTTCTGCAGCAGCGAGAGCGCTAGGTCGGCGTAGTCAGAAGGCCGGCCCAGGCGCTTGGGGAACGGAACATCGGCGGCCAGTCCCTCGCGGATGTCGTCGCGCAACCGGGCGAGCATCGGGGTGTCGAAGACCCCCGGGGCAATGGTGTTCACCCGGATACCCACACTGGCCAGGTCACGTGCAGCCACCAGGGTGATGCCGTGTACCGCAGCCTTCGACGCGGTGTACGAGGTCTGGCCGATCTGGCCGTCGAATGCGGCAACGGAGGCGGTCAGCACGATTGCGCCACGTTCGGTATCGATGGGTTCGTTTCGCGCGATGCGCGACGCCGCGAGGCGCAGCACGTTGTAGGTCCCGATGAGGTTGACCTCGAGGACATTTCGGAAGCTGTCCAACGACGCGGGATTCTTCTCCCTGTCGAGAATTCGGAGCCGGTCGCCACCACGCCCCGCGCAGTGCACCGCACCGCGCAATGTGCCGTGCGCTTCTGCGGCGTCGAGGGCTTCGCCCAGCGAGGCCTCGTCGGTGATGTCGGCGGGAACGAACAGTGCGGCATCGCCCAGGCTCTTCGCGGTGATTTCGCCGTCAGAGGTCGCCAGGTCGGTGATCACCACTCGTCCACCTCCTTCGACGATGGCCGCGGCCGTCGCGGCACCGAGGCCGGAAGCTCCGCCCGTGACGAGGAATGTATTGTCCGTCAACTTCATTGGATTCAGACTTTCTCTGTGGTGTACATCTGCCGTGGCTTGGATCAGGACTCAGGCCGGGTATCGCGCAGCGAGTTCGCGGCCGATGATTTCTTTCATGATCTCTGTCGTGCCGCCGACGATTGTCTGCACGCGCGCATCGGCATAGGCGCGAGAGATCGGATATTCATCCATGTAGCCATAACCGCCGAAGAACTGGAGACAGCTGTCGATCACACGTTTCTGCAATTCGGTGGTCCACCACTTGGCCTTCGCACCGACCGCGGCATCGAGGGTGCCATCGTTGTATGCCAGGATGCTCTGTTCCAGGAACGTCCGGGTGATCTCCACCTCGGTGGTCAATTCCGCCAGCTTGAAGCGCGTGTTCTGGAAGTCGATGACCCGTTCTCCGAACGCCTTTCGTTCACTGGTGTACCGAATCGTCCAGTCCAGAGCGGCCTCGGCCGCGCACAACGACCGCCACGCGATCGAAAGACGTTCCAGCGGAAGCTGAGCAGTCAGGTGGTGGAATCCGCGCCCCAGCTCACCGAGCAGATTGGTCGCCGGAACGCGAACATCGGAGAACGCGATCTCGGCAGTGTCCTGCGCATGTAGACCCAACTTACGAAGTTTTCGGCCGCGGGAGAATCCGGCAGTTGTGGTGGGCACCAGGATCAACGACAGCTGCGGCCGCCCCTCGCGCTCACCGGTACGTGCCGCGACGATCACCACATCGGACGAGAATCCGCTCGTGATGAATGTCTTTGCACCGTTGATCACCCAGTCGTCACCGTCTCGGACAGCCGTGGTCTTCATTCCGCGCAGATCACTGCCCGCCGCCGGTTCAGACATCGCGATCGATGCCACGATCGAACCGTCGGACATGCCCGGAAGCCACTGCTGTTTCTGCTCTTCGGTTCCGAAGGTCGTCAGATACGAGCCGACGATGTCCTCGTTGATCGAGAACCCGGACGCGAGTGCCGCTGCACCCACCCGCGCGAACTCTTCCTGGATGACACACCGAAACCGGTAATCCCGGGTACCGCCGCCACCGAACTCCTCCGCGAAGCGGATGCCGAGTACACCTTGCTTACCGGCGGCGAGCCAGACGTCACGGCCCGTGCTGCGGTCCTCTTCCCAGCGGTCGATGTTCGGTACGACCTCGCGATTGACGAACTCCCGGACGACATCCCGGAATGCAACATGGTCGGACTCGTAAAACGGTTGGGGCACAGCGGTCTCCTGGTTGAAGTGACAATCGGGTCAGCGCGAGCGCGATGCGCCCGGATGTCTCACTCGATCAATTCGTAGATGGTCGCGTTCGCGGTTCCGCCGCCTTCACAGATCGTCTGCAGGCCGTAGCGGTGCCCTTGATCGCGCATGTGGTGGATCAGCTTCGTGGTCAAGATTGCGCCGGTGGCACCAAGTGGGTGGCCCATCGCGATGGCGCCGCCGAGTGGATTGATCCGGTCGAGATCCGCACCGAGCTCGGCTTGCCATGCCAGCGGTACCGGCGCGAATGCCTCGTTGATCTCGATGGCGCCGATATCGCCGATCGACAGACCCGTCCGGGCGAGCAACTTCTTCGTCGCGGGGATGGGCGCTGTCAGCATCTTCACCGGATCGTCGCCGGCGACCGAGCCCGCCACGATGCGCACGATCGGGGTCAGTCCCAGTTCCTTCGCCTTTTGTGCCGTCATGATCATCACGGCGGCAGCGCCGTCGGAGATCTGCGACGCGTTTCCGGCGTGGATGACGCCGTCCTCACGGAACGAGGGCTTCAGTTTTGCAAGAGTCTCCGGTGTGGTGCCGCGACGCAATCCTTCGTCGACCTCCAGTTTTCCGTCGACCGTGTCGACCTTCACCAACTGAGCATCGAAGGCACCGCTGTCGATCGCCTCGCCGGCCAAACGGTGCGAGCGCGATGCGTACTCGTCGAGCATGGCTCGCGTCAGCCCCCACTGGGCGGAGATGATCTCGGCGCCGGTGCCCTGGTCGAGATGGTCCGTCTCATAGCGGTCCAGAACTGTTTGCCCGTACGGGAATCCGGTGGCCCGGGCCGCGCCGAGCGGGATCCGCGACATCGATTCGACGCCACCGGCAACGGCGATCTCGTAGGCACCGGAAATGACAGCGTGGGCGGCGGATTCGATGGCCTGCTGGCCCGACCCACACGCCCGGTTGACGGTCACCGCAGGAACCGACTCGGGCCACCCCGCGGCCAACACCGCGAACCGGCCCACATTGCTCGACTGGTCGCCGAGTTGCGTGACACATCCCCACACCACGTCGTCGACCGTCACGGGATCAACACCGGTCCGGCGCGCCAATTCTTTGAGCACCACCGCGGACAGATCCACGGGGTGGATGCCGCTCAACGATCCGTTTCGCTTGCCGATGGGTGTACGCACCGCTTCGACGATCACTGCTTCCCGGTTCTGCATGACTATTTTTGCTCCGATCGCTATCGCTCGCACTGGAGGCACGCGGAGCAAATACATGTGCTACACGCGTATTGCTTCTCAACATAGATCCTCATGGTTAAATACGTCAAACAGATTGAAAGGAACGCCATGGACTTCGCGTTGAGCGCCGAACAGACATCCCTCGCCGATTCCGAGCGCGCGTGGCTCACCAAAAACGATCCACTGCAGACGCGGCGGCAAACCGTGGACGAGGGACCGGCACGCCTGAGCGCTGCGGACCGACGCCATCTGACCGACTCGGGCCTGATCGGGTTGCTCACCGACGAAATGGGCGGCACCCATGTCGATCTCGCCGTTTTGACCGAAGAGCACGGGCGGGCCGGCAGCGCCATCCCGCTCGCGGATCTCGCAGTGGCGGCCCGACTGCTCGAGGTCATCGACCACCCGATCCGGGAGGTCGCCGAGTCCGGCACCGAACTCGTCCTTCCAGCAGTGTCGACGCGGGAGGATTCCGCACTACATGCGGACGTCGATGGAACGGGCCTGCGCCTGAGTGGTGCTACCGCGCCGATCAGCGGACTGCTCGACGCCGACCACATTCTTCTCGTCACAACCACCGTCTCCGGTACCGATGTCGCAGCGCTGCTGTCCGTCGAATCGGTGACCGTACGAACCCTGGAGACACTCGACCTGACCCGATCGTGGTCGGTGGTCGAACTCGATCTGGTTGTCCCGGAGTCGGAGTGGAGCGCGCTACCCACCGGAACCGCTGCCTACGTGCACGACGAACTGTCCACCTACCGCTCCTTCGATGCACTCGGCGCCGCCGCACAGCTGGTGGATGTCACCGTCGAATACGCAGGCCAGCGAACCCAGTTCGATCGTCCGATCGGCAGCTTTCAGGCGATCAAGCATCACTGCGCAGACATGGCCGTGGCCACCGAATCCTCCCGCGCAGCACTGTGGGCCGCCGCAATTGCCCTCGACGACAACCTCGACACCAGGCCCACTGCCGTGTCGGCAGCGGCCGCGTACGCCGGTGAGGCCACCAGCACAACCGCGCAAACCGCACTGCAGGTGCACGGCGGTATCGGGTTCACCTGGGAACACGACCTGCACTTGTTGCTCCGTCGCATCAAGGTCGATGAATTGCTGGACGGGTCTGTCTCCTACCACCGCCGCCGCCTCGTCACCGCCTGAACCACAGGCACCTACAACTCGATAAACGATCAAGGGCGGGAACCGGTTTCGGTTCCCGCCCTTGATCAATTCTCTTGCAGTCGCCGCTTGGTGTCAGCGAGCCTGCCACTTCGGTTCACGCTTCTCTGCAAAGGCCCGAGGGCCTTCCTTTGCGTCTTCACTCTTCCGCAGTTCCGCCCACTCGGCCGCGGTGAGCGCCCACTGAGCGTCCTCGTCGGTGCGCACTCCGTCGACGGCGCCGAACGCAATACGCTTGCTCGCCTGTACCGACAGTGGGGCGTTGACCGCAATCCGCTGAGCCAGCTCGATGGCTGCATCAACCGAACCACCCTCGGGTGCAATCTGATTGATCAATCCCAGCTCGAGGGCACGGGCGGCAGTGATCGGATCGCCGGTGAAGAGCATCTCCATCGCCAACCGTCGCGGAATCTGGGCCGCGAGGCGAAAAGCGCCGCCCGCTCCGGCCAACAGCCCACGTTTGACCTCCGGAAGTCCGAACGTTGCATTCTCCGATGCGACGATCAGATCAGCGGCCAGCGCCAGTTCGGTACCGCCACCGAGTGCGGTTCCGTTGACAGCGGCGATGGTCGGCTTGTCGATGAACCGGTTCACGAACCCGGCAAAACCCCAGTCCTCATGACCCGGCGCGTACAGGCTCTCGCCGCGCGAGATCGCCTTGAGATCAGCACCCGCACAGAAGGATTTGTCGCCGGCGCCGGTGATGACGATGGCCCGGACGTCCGGGTCTCGGGTCGCCTCATTGAGGGCCTCGCCAACCGCTTCGCTGACCACCGAGTTCACGGCATTGCGCGCGTCGGGCCGGTTGATCGTGATGACCATGACGTTGCCCTCGCGCCTCACGAGCGCACCGGCCTGGGTAGTCGTGGTTTCTGTCATTTTTCCTCACTCGGGTCGATCAGTTCCAGAATGGTGGCGTTGGCCTGCCCACCGCCTTCGCACATGGTCTGCAGGCCATACCGAATGTTGTTGTTCCGCATGTGGTGAATCATGTCGGTCAGGATTCGCGCACCCGAGCCGCCCAGCGGATGTCCCAGGGCAATGGCCCCGCCGTTCGGGTTCACCCGCTCCGGATCGGCCCCGATTTCCTTCAGCCACGCCAAGGGCACCGATGCGAAGGCCTCGTTGACCTCGAACACACCGATATCGTCGACGCTCAAGCCCGACTTCTTCAGGGCCTTCGCCGTGGCCGGGATGGGTGCGGTCAGCATGATGACCGGGTCGGCACCGGCCACCACGGCCGTATGGATCTTCGCGATCGGCGTCAGTCCGTGCTCGGCAGCTGCCTCTTCGCTCATGATCAGCAGAGCGGCACAGCCGTCGGAGATCTGAGATGCGTTGCCGGCGTGGATGACACCGTCTTCTTTGAAGACGGTCTTCAACCCGGCGAGCTTCTCCACCGTGGTCCCGCGACGAATACCCTCGTCTTTCGAGATTACGGTGCCGTCCGGTGTGGTCACCGGCACGATCTGCGCGTCGAAAAGGCCGGCGTCCTGCGCCGCGGCGGCACGTTCATGTGATCGTGCCGAGAATGCGTCGAGCTCGGTCCGGGACAAATTCCACTTGTCCGCGATCATCTCGGCGCCGATGCCCTGATTGGGGGCGGTCTCGTATCGGGCCATGAATGCAGGGCCGTAGGGCGAACCACCGATCTTGCCGGCCGAGCCCATCGCGACCCGCGACATCGACTCGACGCCACCGGCGACCACGACGTCGTAGTGACCGGCCTCCACACTCGCGACCGCGAAGTTCAGTGCCTGCTGGGAAGATCCGCACTGCCTGTCGATCGTCACGCCAGGCACCGAGTCCGGCCAGCCCGCGGACAGCACCGCGTTGCGGGCGATGTCGTTGGCCTGATCACCGAGCTGCTGCACACACCCCCAGATCACGTCGTCGACGATCACGGGATCGATGCCCGCGCGCTCCACCAGTGCGTTCAACACCGCCGCGGACAAGTCGGCCGGATGGACCCCCGACAACCCACCGTTCCTCTTTCCGACCGGCGCCCGGACGGCGCCGACGATCACTGCAGACATGTTGTGCTCCTTGGTGCTTCGTGCCGGGCGGTAGGTGCCCGGAGTTCAATTGATCGCGCGAAAATCAGACGCGCGCGGTTTCCAGTTCGGCAACCATCTCCAGGAGTCGACGGCGGTCGACCTTCAGGGATGGGTTGCGGGGCAGTGCACTGACGGTGTGGATGGCCACCGGGACCTCATAGCCGGTCAGCTGTCCCCGCACAAATTTCTTGAGTTCGTCCTCGTCGACCGGCTCGGCGTTCTCGATGAGTTCGATGACCGCGACCGGCACCTGTCCCAACCGGTCATCGGCCTTCCCGTAGACCGTGGCGTCGTGTACCGCGCTGTGCGCCCGCAGGGCATTGCAAACGGTCTCCGGTTGCACCTTGAATCCACCGCGGACGATGGCGTCGTCAGCGCGTCCGTCGATGTAGAGGAATCCGTCGTCGTCGAGATGCGCCAGATCGCTGGTTCGCAACCAATGGCCCTCCCCGTCACCTACCTGCTTCGCCGACACCTCGAGCCGACCGCTCTCACCGACCGGCAACACAGTTCCCTCGGCATCGACGGTACGCATCTTGACGCCGGGAAACGGCCGGCCGACACTGCCACGCTTGTTCTTCCACCACTTCTCGATCAGCGGTTTGCTCCATCCGGCCACTGCCCCACCGAACTCTGTGGCGCCGTAGACGATCATGACCGGGATGTCGTAGCGATCGGTGAACTCGTCGGCCAGTTCAGGACTGACAAAGGTGGTACCGGCGGTCACCGCACGAAGACTGGCCAGCTTCTCCCTGGGCACGCCGGCACTGAGTACCGACCGCATGGCGGCCGGTGGCAAACTTGCGACCCGGAGCCCGTGCTCGCTGACCGCATCGACCCACCCGTCGACGGTGAAGCGTGGCAGCAGGACAAACGGGCGGGCCTCGGTCAGGGACTGGATGACGCTGAACATCCCGCCGATGTGAACGATCGCCAGTGTCACCAGGGCGACGCCACCGGTCAGCGGCTCCCGCCCACCCGTTGCCGCACCGGTGTGCCCATGCACTGCCGATATCGACGACTCGAGCTGTCGCCAGGTCAGCGGAATCCGCTTGGGGGTTCCGGTGGTGCCCGACGTGAACATCTC
The DNA here is from genome assembly GCA_003202005.1 of Williamsia faeni. Classification (GTDB taxonomy): domain Bacteria; phylum Actinomycetota; class Actinomycetes; order Mycobacteriales; family Mycobacteriaceae; genus Williamsia; species Williamsia faeni. The sequence continues at coordinate 517,085 of QJJF01000003.1, forward strand.
GACGGCAACCGGGTCTTTGTCATTGCGTTCGGCCGACAGGGTGATCTGCTCACCACCACAACGCTGCTCGACGTCGATGCCGTCGAACGAGAATCCGACGATCCCGGCATTGGTCACTGCGGCGACGAACTCATCTTCATTCCAATAGGTTTCAGATCCGAGCACCACCTGAGGCAAGGACGCGACCGCGTCTGCACTCACACGCGCGACCGGCTGCATGGGGTTGAGGGTGACCACGGTGCGACCCTTGGCCAGGATCGCGATGAGTGCCGCGATCGACTCCATCCGGTTGCTGAGCAGGACGCCGATGCGGGCGCCCTCTCCCGCGCCGACCCGGGTCAGCTCCGCGTCGATCCGCTCTGCGAGCGTGCGCACCTGGCCCCAAGTGTACCACTGCTTGTCCTGCTGGATCATGCGGGCGTCATCTGACGCGGTCCACAACGAGCCCAACGCTTCTCTGATACTCGTCATGTCGATGACTCCACTTCTGCCGACGAGAAAACTGGCACTTTCATAGATGACTGGATGACGAAGGGCTAGCGGGGCAGGCCCAGCCCTCGTTCGGCGATGATGTTCCGCATGATCTCGGAGCTGCCACCGGCGATCGTGTAGGCCCGGGCGTAGAGAAATCCGTCCTGCCATCGACCGTTTTCGATCGCGGCCGGATCACCCTCGACGAGAATCCCTGCCTGGCCGCTCAATTCGAGGGCAAAGCGTTCGATCTCGACGCCGATCTCACTGAACATCAACTTCGCCATGGGGGCGTCATACGCGCGTTCGGTCTTGGTGGACCATCGGCTGATGTTTGCGTACACCAGCGCCGACAGTGCCGCGACGGAAGCCGTGAGTTGTCCAAGCCGATCCTGGACGAGAGCGTCTTCGATCGCGGGACGTCCGCCTCGCGTGACGTTCTTCGCCAGATCCTTGAGTGCATGAACATTCTGCTGGAGTCGAACAGCGCTCGCGGCCACTCCGGACCGTTCGTGCCCCAGACTCGAATTCGCGATTTTCCAGCCCTGGCCGGGTTCGCCGATCAACGCCTCGGAAGGGAGCTCGACGTTGTCGAGGAACACCTCGTTGAAGTCCGACGTACCGGTCATCTCGCGCAACGGCCGCACGTCGACACCAGGTGTGCGCATGTCGATGATGAACGCGCTGATGCCTTTGTGCTTGGGCGCATCTGGATCGGTACGTGCCAGGAGGTAACCGAAATCCGCCCACTGGCCGTGGGTGGTCCATACCTTCTGGCCGGAGATCCGGAATCCGTTCTCGGTCCGAACAGCTTTCGTGCGCAACGAGGCGAGGTCGCTACCCGAACTCGGCTCACTGAAGAGCTGACAGAAGATCTCCTGCCCCGACCGGATCCCGGGCAGATACCGCTGTCGCTGGGCCTCGGTACCGAAATCGAACAGTGCGTGTGCGACCAGATTTCCAGCACCGGTCGCCAGTGGGGCACGAGCCCGCGCCGCCTCCTCACCGACGACGACGCTGCGCTCGGCCGAGTGAATCGAACCCGAGCCGCCGTACTGCTCGGGCCAGTCACCACCGAGGTAGCCAGCCGCAAACAGCTTGCCGGTCCACTCTTTGAGCAGTGCCAGTTCTTCGACCGACTCCGCGCTGCGCACACCTGCTTTGGGGGCGATGGCCGGCTTGTTCGCGGCGACAAAGGCGCGCACTTCTTGCCGGAACTCTTCGAGTTCCGGTGTCATCCCGTAGTCCATGTCAGATCCTCCGCTCAAAGCTCATGCCGGGCCCCGGATCTCGAACTCACGGGTGGGCACTGCCGATCGATCCACCTGCGCCTTGCCGATCGGATTGCCGATCACGGTGTAGGACATCGCCGTCGCCAGTGCATGCGAACGTCCGGTGTCCTTCGACTCCCAGATCGCACGGACCGTGCCCTGGATCGCGGCGGCCGGTTTGGCCGCGATGCGCTCGGCGAGTAGCGCCGCCCGACCCCAGAGTTCGTCGCGCGCGACGACTTCGCTGACAAAGCCGATTTGATGTGCACGCTGGGCCGACATCCGTTCGTCGAGACCGAGCAGCGCCATCCGCAACACCTCGCCGATCGGGATCCGATGTGCCAGTCCGATCGGTTCGAGCGCCGCGACGATTCCGTACGAGACGTGCGGATCGAAGAACTGTGCATCTTCGCTGGCGATGATGATGTCGGCCTCGTTGAGCCAGTACAGCGCACCGCCCGCGACCATGCCCTGCACCGCGCAGATCAGGGGCTTCCAGCAACCGTTGTGCTTCGGGGAGAGATCTGCCCCGGGATCACGCCTGCTGAAAGGATTCTCGGCCACATAGGTGCCCTCTTTGACATCCATGCCGGTACTGAAGGCGCGGTCGCCACTCGCCCGCAGGACAACGACATGGACATCGTCGGTTGCGTCCGCGTACGCCCACAAGTCGCGGAACTCGCCACGCATGGCGTTGGTGAACGAGTTCATCCGATCGGGACGATTGAGGGTGATCGTCAGAACGTGGTCTTTGACCTCTGCGATCACCGTGGTCAGTGCGGTCAGCTCCACAGTTCCTCCTCTGGTACACGCGGGACGCATTCCCGCACAACGATCAACGGGATACTCGGCGGAAACCCGCTCGCGGCGACATGTACGAACACCGTCTCCGCCGCACCCGCCTTCACCGGCGGGTCAGGCGTTACGCTGTGCCGCACGCAACTCACCGTGTCGCTTGAGCATCTGGACGGCGATGGCGCTCAGATCTGCCGGCGGGGTCCGCAGTGCCGCCAGGCCGGTCTCACGACTCGGCAGCGAGACCGTTGCCGTCGCCGGACACGTGACCTCACCGCGCTGGCTGGTACCACGGAATTCGAGGTCGACCAGGTAGCGATCACCCTCGATGCGCTTGCCGACCACCTCACCGGTGAATCGGTGAGTGTCGCCCAGGTAGTTGAACTTTCGCATCTGGCTGGACATCGTCTCGATCCAGCCGTCGTCACCGATCCAATTGGTGAGGAAGTGGGTCAGCCAGCAATCGCGCATCATGCCGTAGTCATAGGATGTCGGCAAACCGATCGAGCGGGCGTATTCGGCATCCCAGTGAATACGCTGCGCAACATCGGGAATGCCCTGCTCGTTGGGGATGTAGAACGCACCGATGCGTTGCCGGTTTTTGTAGGCCAGCCGGCCGGTGCAGGGCGTGTACGGCGCGAAACCGTAACCGCCCGAATGGAAGACAACCATGTCCGTGGTGGTCAGCGGGCCTTTGGCCATCAAGCCCAGATCGTCTCCGACCTGCACGTCTTCCCAGTACCGGGTGTCGGCACCACGCCGCGCCTCGGCCTCGTAGATCGCGTCGAGCTCGGCGATCTCTTCCGGGGTGTAGGTGGCGGGTTCGATGGCGTCATACTTCTTGCGCTTCTTCGACTCGTGCCGCTCGGTGTGAATGGTCAGCACCTTCTGGATCTGGACGATCTCCGCGCGCTGATTGAACTCCACGTGAATACGGGTCACGATCAACGAGCGTCCGGCGAACTCAGACTCCTTGATCTCCACGTTGTGAAAACCCTCGTACGAGTAGAGAGTATCCCCCTCATAGAGCGGTTGATACCAGTCCGTCGTGGTCCCGGACACGAAGACATGGATGCCACGGAACGCCGGCCGGCGATGCTCTTTCGGCATCTTGTCCGCGAGGAGGTCTTTCGTCAGGGCGATGTTGATCATCGGCGGGGCGATCTGGCTCCCCCATCGGGTGTTGACGCCGTAGTCATCGTCGGTGAACAACGGGTTGTCGTCCCCGTAGCTGCGCGCGAAGGCACGCAGGACGTCGGGACTCGCGCGGGAGAACTGTTCGCGCTGGGTCACCGCGTGATAGATGCCCACGATGTCCCGTGCTCGCTGGATGTCCTCATCCTTGAACGTGTAGACCTCGGTCTTGTCAGTCGTCTCGGTACTCATGTATGCCTTCCGGTGAAAGGGCGCTTCGGCCGGGGCCGGCGCCGCTGAGGGGGTGCTTGGTATGGCGCGGTCAGACGCCCGACGCCTGCTTTGTCAGTCGATCGACCACATGGCGGCGCACGAGCTTGCCGGTTTCATTGCGCGGCAGCTCATCCCAGTACACGATCCGTTCTGGTGTCTTACTGCTCCGCAACGCCGCGCGAATGAAGTCGCGCAATTCGTCCGGCGTCAGTGCCGAACCTGGCCGGAGCACGGCTGCAGCCTCGATGCGTTGACCCCAATCCGGGTCCGGCATCCCGACCACAGCCACATCGAGAACCGCGGGATGCCGCAGGATCACATCTTCGATCTCGGCAGGCGCGATGTTCTCGGCGCCCCGGATGATGGTGTCGTCCACCCGCCCGCCGACGAACAAAAAGCCTTCGTCGTCGAGGAAACCCTGATCGCGGGTGTCGAAGAAACCGCGCTCATCGACCATCCGGCCGATACCTGCGTACTCGGCCGAAACCTGTTCTCCGCGTACGCAAATACGGCCAGTGACACCCGATTCGAGCACTCGGTCATCGGCGTCCCGGATCTCGAGCTCGATCCCTGGTACGACCTGTCCAACCGAACCGAGTCGTGCCCGGACGGACTCGTCGCCTTCGAGCGCGGCGCGATGATCGTCCGGGCCCAGAACGGCGATGGTGGAGCTCGTCTCGGTCAGACCGTAGGCGTTCACGAATCCGACGTCGGGCCAGATCTGCAGTGCCCTTTCGATCACCCGCGCGGGCATCGGCCCTCCGCCGTACGCAAGACCACGGAGCGATGGCATGGCCTTGTCCGCATCGGACTCGACCACCCGCGCGAGCATCGTGGGCACGACAAGGGCATTGGTGATGCCTTCTCGACGGGCGGTATCGAGCCATTGTTCCGGTGTGAACTGTTCGAGCACAACGGTTCGCCGCCCGGCATAGAGGTTGGTGATCACGTTCGCAACGGCCGCGATGTGGTACGGCGGAACACTCACCAGCGCGGCCTCGTCCGCGCCTGCGGCAGCGAACTCGACGGACGCCAGAACATAGGACGACAGGTTCTCGTGCCGCAGAAGAACTCCCTTGGGCGCCGATGTGGTGCCCGAGGTGTAGATGATCACGGCCGGGGCGTCGGAGTCGCCGTCCTCGGGCGCAGTGGCGGCGGTCCCACCGTCAACCGAAGCTGCCAACGTGCCGAGCCATTCATCGGGCGACAAGACGGTCAGCCCGGCACGGTGCAGGGCCTGCGCTTGTTCTGCACCGGCGATACCCAGTGCGCGTGGGTGATTCGACAGAAGAGCGTCGAGTTGTTCTCGACCCAGCCGGTAGTTGACCGGCACCAGCGGGACACCGGCCCGTGCCGCCGCGAACATCGCGACCGGAAACGCCGGACCGTTGACCGCCAGGTAGACCAGCGCGTCCGCGCCGGACTTCCGGATCATTTCGGCACCGGCATACGAAAGGTGCTGCAGCCGAGCCGGTGTCAGGCCCAGGTCCTGACCGCCGACCACCACGCGGTCACCGAATCCGTCCGCGGCCATGTCCAACAACATCGTGATATTCATCCGACACTCACTTTTGGGATCAAGGGCTGGCGAAACCGGAGGTCAGTCCGACGCCGGCAGCGGCTTGGCGGACTTGATCGGCAGTACGGTGCCGTTGACCTCGAGGCGACCGACACCCGACTTCGTGCACAGCACCTCCAGACCGAGTCCTTCATCGACGTACCGCTTGCCGAGAAGCGCGCCGCCGGTGTGAGCGGGGTCGACCGACGAACCATCACCGCCCGGCTCGCGGCCGGGAATCATGTCGGCCCCACCGCAGGTGAGCGAAATATCGCTTGCCGGCGCGCGGACCACGACGATCGTGGTCGCGTCAACGGAACTGGCCAGAGACTGGCCTGTTTTGAGAATCATGATTCCTCCATTCGAGCTGGATGCGGGTCATGGACCGGGCAGCAGCGATACAAAGACCCCGGAATCCGGGGCAAAGATAGTTAGAGAGTAGAAGAAGTAACCTCTTTCGAAGCCGGATGAATCCACTGAGCGGAACGCATCCGGCCTCGACTTCGAGCAGGTGGGGCTAGGTGACGGCGCCGGCGATCTTGAGTTCGATCAGTTGGTCATCGTCGAGTCCGAGCTCGCGCAGAATCTCGTCGGTGTGCTCGGCGAACTGCGGGGCCCGCTTCATATCCACTGATGCGTCGTCGAACTTCACCGGATTGGCGACCAGCTTCTGCGTCACGCCATCGGCATCGACGACTTCCGAGATCCGGCCGTTCGCGATCAGCGCTTCATCGTTGCCCAGTTCCCAGCTGTTCTGCAGCGGCGCCCAGGGACCACTCAGCCCCGCCAGGGTCTCGAGCCACTCTGCGTAGGTGTGCTGTGCGAACGCGTCGGCAAACCAGCCACCGATGTCCTCGCTGGCGGCGGCGATCGCCTCCATGGTTGCGAAGCGCTCGTCGTCGACCAGGTGTGGGAGCCCGATCGTGGTGACGAACTCATTCCAGAATCGGGTGGGCTGCAGCATCGAGAACTGCAACCAGCGGCCGTCGGACGTCTTGTACGAACCGGTCAGCGGGTTGCCGGCCGCCGCCGACTTCTTGCGTACCTTCGGCAGCGGGCCGCCCGTGAACAACGCCAGATTCACCGTGAACTGGGTGGCCCATGCGCCGACACCGAGCAGTGAGACGTCCACGACCGAGGGTTCCCCGGTCCGCGCCCGACCGAGCAATGCAGCGCTGATACCGCCGGCGATGGTCATGCCACCGATGTTGTCTCCGTACGCGCCCGCCGGCATGAAGGCCATGGATTCGGCATCAGCCGGCATGACACCGTCCGCGCTGCCTCCTCGCGCCCAGAAACCGGTGGCGTCGTATGAGCCACGATCGGAATCCGGTCCCTCGCTACCGAATCCACTTCCGGTCACGTAGATGATGTCGGGATTGACGGCCCGGATGTCTTCCAACGTCAGCCCGAGCTTGCGGCGCACGCCGGGAAGGTAATTGGTGAGGAACACATCGGAGCGGCGGATCAGGTCTTCCAGGATCGGGCGCGCGGCCGGGTTGGCCAGGTCGATGCCGATGCTCCGCTTGCCCCGGTTGGGCCCCTCCATGATGGGGGCAAACGACGAACCAGCCTGGGCACCGTCATAGCCGAGGACCTTGACCAGGCCGCGCTGGGGATCACCGGTCTCGGCGTGCTCCACCTTGATGATGTCGGCGCCCCAATCCGCCAGCACCGCACCGGCGGCGGGCACGAAGGTGAACTGGGCAACCTCGAGAATGCGGATCCCTTCCATGGGACGGTGCATGAGAACTCCTGAGTTGATTGAAGAGGATCGATTCAATGGGACTGGGAAGCAAGACAATTCATACGTTGCGGAGCAGGATTGCGCCGGAGGGAACACCGCCGCCGGAGCTCACCACCGCGACCTTCGGATCGGCCACCTGCCGGCCGGGCGCCTGTCCGCGCAGTTGCAGGACGGCCTCGCGGAAGAACCCATAACCATGTGTCCGGCCGGCGGAGAGCTGACCTCCATGCGGATTCAGCGGCAGCCTGCCGTCGATCGCGATCCCGCGACCGGAATCGATGAAATCACCGGCGCCACCGAGCTCACAGAACCCGAGGCCCTCCAGCCACGACAACGCGTTGAAGGTGAACCCGTCGTAGAGCAGTGCGACGTCGACGTCGTCCTGCCGCAGATCGGTGCGGCTCCACAGATGTGTGCCGATCCCGAGAGACTGTGGCAGATGGCTGAGGGTGCCCTGGTCCCAGGACAGGTTTTCCATGATCTGGGTACCGACCGCCTCCACATACACCGGCGGATTCGGCCGGTCCACCGCGGTCTCGGCCGCCGAGATGATCACCGCGACCGCACCATCGACGGGGACATCGCAGTCGTACAGGCCGAATGGCGACGAGACCATTCGCGCCGACAGGTAGTCGTCCATGGTGATCGGATCGCGGTACACCGCTTCGGGATTCGCGGATGCGTTGCTGCGGGCGTTGACCGCGATCGCGCCGAGGGTCTCCCTGGTGCCGCCGTACCTGTGGAAGTAGTTCGACGCCTGACAGGCAATCCAGTTCGCCGCGGACATCGCGCCGAACGGGGCACGATGCTCGAACATCCCCACCGCCGGGCCCGCGGCCGCTTTCCATCGCCCGGCCTTGACGAGGTCGGCATTGGTCGATTCCCACACGGTGCGGAAGCACAGCACGTGGCGGCACAACCCGGAGGCGACCGCCAGCATCGCCGCGACGATGGATCCATTCTGTCCCGGCAACTCACTGCCACCGTTGACCCAGGTGGGCCGGACCGACAGTGCCTGCTCGACGGCCATGATGCCGCCCTCGGACATACCGCCGGCACCGCCGCTTCCGGGATACGTGGACAGCCCGTCGATGTCCTCGAGTGTCAGCCCGGCATCTTCGATTGCCCGCAGGCAGGCGTCCACCGTCAGTGACAGTGGTTCGACCATGAGCCTGCGCCCGATTTTCGATTGCCCGACACCGGTGATCGCGACCTCGTGCTCGAACCTGCGCGATGACGCCGGCGGTCGCAGCCGTGGCCGGAGATCGTCCGGCTCTGGCACAGTCCCGGCCACACCTGCCCGTTCGGGATCCAATTCGAACAACGGCAGCCAGACATTCTCAGAAACCTGTTCGAACACCACCCGGACCTGCGTGCCCACCGAGACGTCCGCCGGGTCACACCCGACGATGTTCGTGGTCAATCGGACACGCGAATCTTCTTCCAGTGCAACGATTGCCACCACGTAGGGAGGAGGAAACTTGGGAAGCCACTGCTGGACATTGATCGTGAAACCCACCACGGTGGCGCGCCCGGACACCGGCTCCCAGCCGATGTCCCGACCGCGACAATGCGGACAGAGCACGTTCTGAGTATGCATCCAGCCGGCGCAGTCCCGGCAGCGCGCGATCCGCAGGAGCCCGTCGGCACCCGAGGCCCAGTAGGGTTCCCGTCCGGGTGTCGGCTGCGGCACCGGCCGTCCGGTTTCAACGATCGTTGTCACACGTTCCTCCACTTCACTCACAGTCGCACGCGCCGCAGTTTCAGCCTCTGTGCGCGTTCTTGGTACGGATGTCGATCATCGCCGCGAGCCTGCGTTCCATGTCCGCTTTGCTCATCACGATGTCGTCGCCGCCCTCACCACGCTCGAGACGCGCCAGCCGGTCACGCTCGGCAGCGATCTCACCGTCGAGCAGCGAGCCCGCCAGATCCCGGGTCAACAGATCCTGTTCTACCCAGTCGTCCTGTGGAATCTGTTCGATCGGCTCTTCCATTGACTGTTCAATCCTTTTCGGTGATAACGGCTTTCGGCGAAAGTTTCAGCTGGTGCGCGGGAAATTGAGCAGCCGGCGGGCGTTGAGTTCGACCATCTTGTGCACATCCTCGTCCGGGATATTGAGCATGGCGTCGTGCACGAGCTTGCGACTGTTCGGCCAGTTAGAATCGGAATGCGGGTAGTCACCTTCCCAGGTGATGTTGTCGATTCCGACATGGTGCCGATTCGCCAGACCGAACTCGTCCTCGATGAAGCAGCCGAACAGGTGCTTGGCGAACAGTTCCGACGGGAGTGCGCTCTGATTGATGTTCTGGTAGAAGCGATGCTTCGTCCAGACCGCATCCATGCGCTCGAGCATGTACGGCACCCAGCCGATGCCACCCTCGGACAACATCACCTTGAGTTCGGGGTGATTGTGGAAGGTCGGCGAGAACAGCAGATCGGCGGTGGCATACATCGAGTTGCAGCCGAACAGCGACGTCATCACGGCCATCGGAGCCTCGGGCGCGGTGATCGGCGCCTTTCCGGAGGTGCCGAAATGAACGCAGAGCGGCATCCCGGTCTCCACCGCAGCCTTGAACACCGGATCCCAGTGGTTTGTATGGAACGACGGAAGACCCAGTGGTGACGGGTTTTCCGGGAACGAGATCGCCTTGGCGCCCTTGGCCGCGGTCCGGTAGACCTCCTTGGCAGCTTCGTCGGCCGACCAGAGCGGAAGAATCACCAGCGGGATCAGGCGATCCGGCGCGGCAGCACACCATTCGTCGAGCACATAGTCGTTCCAGGCCTGAACAGACAGGAGTGCGAGCTCTTTGTCCTGACCATCGAGGAAGACCGTGCCGGCGAAGCGAGGGAACGAGGGGAACGACAGGGTCGCGTGCACGCCGTCGATGTCCATGTCCGCAATACGGGCCTTCGGCTCGTAGCAGCCGGGGATCATGTCTTCGTACCGGGTGGGCTCGGCACCGAACTCCTCGGGTTTCTTGCCCGCGACCGCGTTCAGTCCGATGTACGGGTACACGCGGCCTTCGTATTCCCACACCTCGGCGAGCTTGGTGCCGCCGTCTTTCCGCCCGCCGTCTCCGACGTGGATCGACCTCGGCATCTCCTTCTCGATGATCTTCGGTCCGGCCTCGAGGAATTTCTTGGGCAGGCGATCCGACCAGAGCAGCGGATGCTCGATCAGGTGGTCGTCGGTGGAAATGAGTTGCATGTGGCTCTGCAGTGGCATGAGTCCTCCTGAGGTGTGCGCAGAGCGCAAGAAGGCGGTTACTTGTTTAACTTTCTCGACGCTATCAGAATATGTTGCCTGCGTCACCATCCCGACCGAGAAATTCACCCGAATTCGGCCGATCCGAAGGCCGAGACATAAAAGACGGCACGCGGGGCCCGCGTGCCGTCATAGGTTGGAACGTCCGCTGAATACGTTGGCGGACTACAGAATTGAGGTCAGTTGAACACACTCACGGTGGCTTGCCGATCTCGATTTCGGTACGTGACCTCAGTGGCCGCCTCGAGATGGCGCCGCCAATGTCGTTCGGCTCCCGCGGAATCGCGGGCCTCGACCAGGACGATCAGCGTCGCATAGTCGTCGATCACCCACGGAATATACGAGGTCCGCGAGGGTACTTCGACATCCTCTTCGCGCTGCTTGATACCCATCTGCCGATGCTGCAAAAGCACGTCCGACAACACGCTCACCTGCACTTCGAGCGTCTTGTTACCGCAGTAGCGCGCAATGAGCTCATGGAACTCTGCAGTCAGCGCAACCCAATCCGAAAATGCAGCAGGATCATCAACACCCTTGTCGAGTGCTGCGCGATGGGCCGCGAGGCAACGTTTGAAAGCTTGCAGCCCTTCCGGAGGACACCGGTCCGCAAGGTGGCGTACACATGCCGTTTCGAAATCGGTCCGGGCCTCGAGCAGATCAGCCAGGGTCGTGTTGTGGACCTGGAGGTATTGACCGATCTGGCGCGTCGCAATGCCCAGGTCAGGCAATTGCGCCTTCGCCCCGCCGCGCGATCCGGTGACCACCGTGATCAGGCCTTCGCTCTCCAGGATGCGAAACGCTTCACGCAATGTCGGACGTGAGACCCCGAGATACTGGATCAGCGTCTTCTCCGGAGGCAACATCTCGCCCGTGGCGATCTCACCTCGGACGATCTGCCCCCGCAACCTGTCGGCAATCTGCTCCGACGCCTTCGGTGTTCGCACGCTGTCGGCGGCAACGGCACCGACGGACGCCCACCCCACGCCTTGTCCGGATTCCATGTGACGGATTCTAACCGCCCTCCTGCGACAACGGCGCGGCATTTCCGGTCACCGGCACACGGTTCCACTCTTCGGAATATCTTTGACCAGCCCATATGCCACGGCGATATGGTCAACCCATTTCATATTGCCATCCATTTCCACGCCGGATGCACCCCAAAACGCAGTGGAGGTTTACAGTGATGCAAGCCACAAGGTATTACTAGTTAGATCATTCTGAGTTCGGAGCGAGTTTCGTCGCCCGGAAGTACCGACCCGTGCCGTGCGGGGACCTGATCGGAAGACTGCAGGGCACCACCATCCGACGAGGAGTCACCATGGGAAAGCTTGACGGCAAGGTTGCATTCATCACGGGCGCGGCCCGGGGACAGGGCCGCAGCCATGCTCTGGCACTTGCCGCTGAAGGCGCCGACATCATCGCGGTGGACATCTGCGCCGACATCGAGACAAACACCTATGCTCTGGCGTCTTCCGACGATCTCGAGGAGACCCGCCGCCTGGTCGAGAAAGAGGACCGCCGGTGCGTGACCTCGATCGCCGACGTCCGGGATCCCGGACAGCTACGCCAGTCCATCGAGCAGGGTGTGGCCGAACTGGGACGTCTGGACATCGTGGTGGCCAATGCCGGTATCTGCCCTCTCGGCCAGATGCCGGGGAACGCCTTTCTAGATGCGGTCGACGTCGACCTGGTCGGTGTGATCAACACCGTCAGCGCCGCATACCCGCACCTGCGCGCCGGCGCCTCGATCATCGCGACCGGATCCACCGCTGCACTGATGAAGGGTGGCAGCGACAGTCCCGCAATGGGTCCCGGCGGCGCCGGTTACACCCATGCCAAAAAAGGTGTTGCGCAGTTCGTTCACGACGCGGCCAAGGCGTTGGCTCCCGAATCAATCCGCGTGAATGCCGTGCACCCGACGAACTGCAACACCGACATGCTGCACAGCGAAGGCATGTACAAGATCTTCCGTCCCGACCTCGAAGCGCCCACCCGCGAGGACACCGTCGACGCATTCGCATCGACTCAGCCGATGCCGACCACGCCGTGGGTGGAGCCGGAGGACATCAGCAAGGCCGTGCTGTTCCTCGCCTCCGACGACGCTCAGTTCGTCACCGGCCTGCAGATGAAAGTCGATGCGGGACAGGCGCTTGCGCATACCCACGCGTACGCCATCAAATGACTCTCGCCTAGCCACCAGTCGCACCCGGGTCACTTCTCGCACTCTCCCAAGGATCACCATGCTCAAGGAATTCCACAACCTCTACATCGACGGCGCCTGGGTGCCCCCGGAGACCGGACGCACCGCACCGGTGATCAACCCCGCAACCGAGGAAATCGTCGGGGTTGCACCGGTCGCATCCCGCAGTGACGTCGTACGGGCAATCCAGGCTGCGCGTACGGCTTTCGACGACGGCCCCTGGCCGGAGATGTCGGTGAGGGAACGCTCCGAGATCCTGATCCGGATGGCCGACGTGATGGAGAAGCGACAGGAAGAGTTGGTCGAGCTCAATATCGCCGAGGCCGGGAGCACCCGGGCCGGCGCGCAGTCCTTCCAGACCGGCATTCCGATCGCCCACTTCCGGGACATGGCCGAACGCGTGATGCTGAGATTCCCGATGGAAGAACCGATGGCGCCCCATGTGGGTGTCGGGATCGGCCAGGGTGTCATCCGGCGCGAGCCGTTCGGGGTGGCAGCGCTGGTCTCGGCGTACAACTTCCCGCTCTACCTGAACCTGATGAAGCTGGCGCCGGCGCTGGCAGCGGGATGCACCACGATCCTCAAACCCGCTCCGACAACACCTCTGGAAGCCTTCATCCTGGGTGAGATCGCCGACGAGGCCGGATTGCCGCGCGGCGTCCTGAACATCATTGCGGGAGACCTCGACACCGGGGTCGAACTGAGCACCAACGCGATGGTGGATGTGGTCAGTTTCACCGGCTCAGAGATGGTGGGGCGCAAGGTGTTCGAGCAGGCGGCACCGACGCTGAAGAAGGTGATCCTCGAACTCGGCGGCAAGTCCGCCAACATCATCTGCGAGGATGCGGATCTGACCAAGGCCGTGGGATCGGTTGTGCGCGACACGATTCTGCATGCCGGCCAGGGATGCGCCTTCTTGACCCGAACACTTGTCCACGCCTCCCGGCTCGACGAGCTCACCGAACTCACCAAGGCCGCCCTGGCAGCGGTCAAAGTCGGAGATCCGGCCTCCGCCGATACCGTGATGGGACCACTCGGCAGCGCCGCGCAACGCGCGAAGGTCGAAGAACTCATCGGGATGGGCGTCGACGAGGGCGCAACGATCGCTGTCGGCGGTGGCCGCCCGGCCGGCCTCGAGAAGGGCTTCTACATCGAGCCGACTCTGTTTGTCGACGTGGACAACTCGATGACCATCGCGCAACGCGAGTTCTTCGGCCCGGTCGGTGTGATGATCCCCTTCGAAACCGACGACGACGCCGTCCGTATCGCCAACGACAGTGAGTACGGGTTGGCCGGCGGCGTGTGGTCCAAGGATCCGGTGCGGGCATACGCAATCGCCAAACGCCTGCGGACGGGCTACGTCACCGTCAATGGCGGCGGCGGCGGGCTCACCCCGCACGGACCGTTCGGTGGATACAAGCAGAGCGGTCTGGGTCGAGAACGGGGTGACGCCGGACTCGACGAGTTCCTGCAGACCAAGACCATCGCGTGGGGCGTGGCGTCCGGATAGCGGTCGGCGGCCGACCAACCGATCCTTCACCACGACGCGCATCGACACAGGACACACAACATGAGCGATTCCCCCCGCATCGGATTCGTCGGCACCGGACTGATCGGCGAACCCATGGTCGAACGGCTACTGGCCGATGGGTGTTCGACTACGGTCTACGCCCGCCGCCCAGAAGTTCGTGAGCGGCTCGGCGCCCTCGGCGCGATCACCGCAACCACACCAGAACAATTGGCGGCAGCCGACGTCGTTGTCGCCTGCCTGTTCACGGACGACCAGGTACTCGAGGTCTGCCCACCCATCATCGAGAAGATGCGTCCGGGTTCGGTTTTCCTGTCCCATACGACCGGAAGCCCTTCCACCGTGCGTCGACTCGGAGCGCTCGCCGCCGATGTCGGCGTGTCCGTGGTGGAGGCCCCGTTCAGCGGAAATCCGGCGGCAATCCGCCGGGGGCAATTGACCGTGATGCTGGGCGGTGAAGGCACAGGCGTCGACATTGCAGCACATACCGTTTCTGCGTACGCCTGCAACATCATTCGCACCGGTGGCCTCGGAACGGCTCTGGCGGCCAAGCTGCTGAACAACGCACTCTTCGCGGCATTTTCACAGATCACCCTCTCGGCACTGCAGTCCGCCGAAACACTCGGACTCACCGAGGAAAAACTTTTGGAGGTACTTGCCGCCTGCAGTGGCGGCAGCACCGCCGCCACCTACATCACCGCATCCGGCCAGCCGGCGGTCACATACAGCGAGCGGCTCCCCCGCTATCTGCGGAAGGACCTCGACACGGTCCGCACGGTTGCTTCTGAACTGAACGTCGAAATCAATGCGCTACTCACCGCGGCCGAACTCGGACCGATGAATCTCGTCGACGACCGGTTGTCGACCGAACAACTCGAAAGCAGCCCAACGTGACCGACATCGACATCAACCACACAGGAAAGAAGGCCGCCATGAAGGTAGAAATCGATCTGAACAAGTGCTCGGGTCACGCCCGCTGCTTCATGGTCGATCCCGAACTGTTCGACCTCGACGAAAGCGGATACGCCCTGCACGCCCAGGTGGACATCCCGGAAGGCGATGAAGGCAAGGCACGCGATGCGGTCGCCGCCTGCCCCGAACGCGCGATCAGCCTGAGCTGATTCCTCAGAGCGACCACCAGCGTCCGCCAAACCAACCGGAGGAATAACCTTGAGCACCACCGAATCTCCCTCGACCTGCCCGGTTCACAATTTCAATCACTACGAAGAGAAGCCTTTCGGCGAGAAGATCGACTTCTACGACCGCTTGCGCGACGAGGCACCGATCGTCCGCAACGAGTTCGCGAACGGCCACTACATCGTCACCCGCTATGAGGAGATCATGGCGGTGTACCAGGATGCCGCGACGTTCTCGAATTCGGCGGTCACGGTGTTCAATCCGAACCCCACCTATCGCTGGATCCCCGAGATGCTCGACGGTGACGAGCATCGTCAGTGGCGCAAGCAGCTGGGTCCGCAGTTCGCGCCCAAGGCCGTCGAGGTTCTCGAGGACAAGGTGCGGGACCGTGCCGTCGAACTGATCGAATCCATCGCCAAACGCGGATCCTGCGATTTCATGAAGGATTTCGCGAATCAGTACCCGTCGTTCATCTTTCTCGAACTGATGGGCCTGCCCTTCGAAGATCTGGACAAATTCCTCCACTGGGAGGACGAGATCCTGCACGTATCGGCCGGCACGGCCGAAGAGACCGCACAGCGGCGCGAAACCGCGACCATCGCAGTCACCGAGTACTTCGACAAGATCATCGCGGCGCGACGGATCGAGCCAAAGGACGACCTCGTCAGCAAGGCCCTCGCTTTCCAGATCGACGGGAAGCCGGTCAACGACGAAGACATGCGCGCCTTCTGCCTGCTGATGTTCATGGCCGGCCTCGACACCGTCTCGGCCACACTGGGTATCACCTTCCTGCACCTGGCGACCCACGACGAAGATCGCCGCCGCCTCGCCGAAGATCCCGAGCTCATCCCGACCGCCATCGAGGAAATGCTGCGTGCGCACGCCATCGTGTTGCCCTCACGCAAGGTCACCAAGGACACCGAGATCGCGGGCTGCCCAATCAAGGCCGGTGAGATGATCTCGGTACCGCTCAATCTCGCGACGCGCGACGATTCGGTGTACGACGATGCCAAAGAGGTCCTGATCGACCGGAGTCCGAACAACCACATCGCCTTCGGCGCCGGACCCCACCGCTGCCTCGGATCGCACCTGGCCCGCCGCGAACTCAAGATCGCACTGGAGGAATGGCACCGGCTGATCCCGGAATACCGCCTCGCCGACAAGTCCGACCCCAAGGAATCCGGCGCACAGCTGGGTCCGAGCGGCGGCGTCATCCTGGAATGGGATGTGTAACAGATGAGCAACCAACTCTCGGTGAGCGGCTTGTGCTTCCCCGACTTCGATCTCGCCCGAACCCTCGACGCCGTGCAGGAGGCCGGGGTGAGCGCAACCACCCTGCAAACCGCGGTGGTACGAGAATTCGGGTGGGACAAGGGCATCGAACAGATCAAGGCTTCCGGCATCGCCGTCGCAGGCTTCGTCGGCCCGTTTCCGAAGGACCTCGGCAATCGGGAATCCTGGCAGGCGGCGCGTACCGATTACATCGAGACCCTCGATGCGGCAGCGTCGTTGGGATCACAAGCTGTCTACTCGGTAACCGGCCCCTTGGTCACCGAGAGCAGAGACGACTCTGTGGCAATGTTCGGCGATTTCATTGCACCGGTCGCCGCCTACGCGGCGAGTGTCGGTGTGCAACTGGCGGTGGAACCAACCATCCGCGAATATGCCTGGGTCTCCTTTGTCCACACACTCGACGAGGTTCTGGAACTCAACCGGCAGAGCGGACTGGGTGTCTGTTTCGATCTGTACCACGTCTGGGACGACCCAATGTTCGACGACTTCCTCTCGCATCACCTGGATCTGATCGGACTCGTGCAGGTCGGCGATACGGTGCTCGAAGAGGGAAAGCCCGTCAAAGTCGTTCCGGGCGAGGGCACCATCCCTCTTGACGCACTGCTGGGCAAGGTTGCCGCAGCCGGCTATCAAGGCGTGTTCGACATCGAACAGTTCGGTCCGCGAATGGAAACCGAAGGCACCGTCGAAGCTGCCCGGCGGGCCGTGAAATACATCGAAAAGGCAACGACTCCAGGCCATCCGGTGTGATCGCGTTCCACTGAACGGACTCTGTTGCTGACAACGAGATCACAACCCAGAACACTGATCTGAGAACGGCAATCTCACTTTCACCGCCGTCCCGGAAAAGATGGGTTGGTCAATGCACGAATCCGAACAAGCCGCGTTCATCGCGGATCTGACGTCCCGCGCCACTGAGGCCGGCGATCAATGGCGACCCGGACTCAAAGTCACCAATGTGCGTTCGCTGACCGGTGGATCGTCGAGTCTGACGTTCGTCGCCGACGCCACGGCCGGGTCGATCACCGAACCCGTGGTGCTCAAGGTCGCGCCTCCCGGGCTCGAACCGGTGCGCAACCGCGACGTTCTACGACAGGGACGGGTGATGCAGGCGGTGCAGGGCATCACCGGGGTGGCCGCTCCGGCGATTCGTTTCGAACACCCCGGCTCCCCGCCCGAGATCCCGCCGTTTGTCGGCATGCAGATGCTCCCCGGCGAGTGCGTCGAACCGATCCTCGACGGTGACCGGCCGCGCGACGCCGCGACTCGCTCCGAAAATCGAGCACGCTACATCGACGCCACCCGAATGCTGGCACATCTGCATCAGATCACGCCGGCCGATGTCGGCTTGGGTGACGAGCCACATGTTTCGATCGCCGACGAGATCAACCGTTGGACAAGGGCATTCGAAACTGTTCCGGAAGATCTGCAGGGCGACTACACGATCTGCGCAAAAGCTCTGCACGCCTCGATCCCACCCGCGGCCCCCGCAGTCATAAATCACGGCGACTATCGCCTGGGCAACACGCTATGTGAAGGTGATCGTGTCACGGCAATCATCGACTGGGAGATCTGGAGTGTCGGCGATCCGCGCATCGACCTGACCTGGCTTGCCTATTTCACCGACGAGGCACGCCATCCCGCCACCAAGGGCACCGAGCCGTGTGGCACTCCCACCATCGACGAGGTGGTCGGCCTCTACGAAGAGACGCTCGGCAGCCGGGTCGAGAACATCGACTGGTTCCACGCGCTCACCCGATACAAGGAAGCAGCTGCCACCGCACTGCTGATCAAGCGAGCGCGCCGGGCAGGAACCATGACTGAATCGTTCAAGCTCATGGAACCGGCTCTGCCCACCCTGTTGTCCGAAGCCATGGATTTGATCCGGCTCTGACGCATGAGTCACCCGACGCAGTCACCCGTGATCTCCGGTGGCACACAGCTCCGGCGCGTGGCGACCCCACGCCGACAGGCCTCGTACGACGACGAGGTTCGCCGGCTGATCGTTGCCACGCAGACGGTCATGCTGCGCGAAGGGTGCACTGCACAGCCCAGACTCGCCGACATCGTCCGTGAGGCGGGCATGTCCAATCAGGCGTTCTACCGCCACTTTCGGACGCGCGATGACGTCATCGTCGCGACGTACGAACAAGGACTGTTGACGATCCACGGCTATTTGGAGCGGCAGGTGTTCAAACACGAACATCTGGAGGATCGACTGACCGCCTGGATCGACGGCGTGCTCGCGCAGATCGAGGATCCCACTCTGTCCGAGCTGAGCACCGTGATTCTCTGGAATCTCGGTCAGATCGCGCGAAATCAGAGCGAGATCAAACCGGTCGGTCGCTCCCGGATAGTCGACCTGTTGCGCACCATCCTCATCGACGGCAAGGTGCCCGACGCTGATCGCACCGCGCTGTTCGTGCACACACTTGTGATGGGGCTGACAACAACGTATTTGGAGTCGGGACAGGAACCGACACTGCAAGTGCGAGAACATCTGTCCCGCTTCTGTCTCGCGGGAATCACGCAGGGCAAACAACATGCACCGGTGTCGCCATCCGAGGCGACGCCCGAATCACCAAAGGAATCAAACAATGTGGGAATTCCAGACCGATCCTGAGTTCCAGGAAAAGCTCGACTGGGCGAACACCTTCATTCGCGAAGAGTGTGAACCCCTCGACGTGCTCTTTCCGCATCTCGGTCAGCCGTACAACACCGAGAACAAGGCAGCCCGGGCCATCCTCGAGCCGCTGCGCGAGAAGGTGAAGGCGCAAGGTCTCTGGGCTTGTCATCTCGGCCCCGAGCTCGGCGGACAGGGCTACGGCCAGCTCAAGCTCGCCCTGCTCAACGAGGCACTGGGCCAATCGATGTGGGCACCCACCGTGTTCGGCACCGCCGCACCCGACACCGGCAACGCCGAAATCCTCGCGATGTTCGGTACCGAGGAACAAAAGGCCCGATACCTGCAGCCACTCCTCGACGGCAACATCGTCTCCTGCTTCTCGATGACAGAACCCCAGGCCGGTTCGGACCCCAAGGAGTTCATCTGCAGCGCACGCAAAGACGGTGACGAGTGGGTCATCAGCGGCGAGAAGTGGTTCTCCTCCAACGCCCGCTACGCCTCGTTCCTCATCGTCATGGCCGTCACCGATCCCGACGCCTCCCCGTACCGCCGGATGTCGATGTTCGTCGTACCCTCCGAAACAGCCGGCATCGAGATCATTCGCAACGTCTCGGTGATGGGTGACCGCGACGAGCTCGACGAAGGCACCCACGCCTACATCCGCTACAACGATGTCCGGGTTCCCGCGGACGCCATCCTCGGTGGTCCGGGACAGGGTTTCGAGGTGGCCCAGGCCCGCCTCGGAGGTGGCCGCGTCCACCACGCGATGCGCACTGTCGGCAAATGTCAGCGTGCCCTGGACATGATGGCCGAACGCGCACTCTCCCGCCACACCCAGGGCGAGGTCCTCGCCAAAAAGCAACTGGTACAGCAGTTCATCGCCGATTCGGCCATCGAACTCGAGCAGTACCGGCTGCTGGTCATCAAGACCGCCTGGATCATCGACAACCAGCCACACGGCGCCGCGCGCACCCACATCGCCATGTGCAAGGTCGCGATGGCCAAGATCTACCACGACATCATCCACCGAGCCATCCAGGTCCACGGCTCCCTGGGCGCCACCGTCGAAACATCTCTGCACATCTGGTGGGCCGGCGTGCTCTCGATGGGCCTGGCCGACGGACCCACCGAAGTTCACAAGGTCGCGGTCGCCCGCGGAGTCCTCAAGGACTACTCCCCTGCCGAAGGCCTGTTCCCCACCGACCACCTCCCCACCCGACTCGCGGCCGCCAAGATCAAGCACGCCGACGTTCTCCAGGAGTACGGAATCGCATGAGCACCACACCTTCTGTAACTGACAAATTCTCCCTCGACGGCAAAGTCGCCCTCGTCACCGGCGGCAGCCGTGGCCTCGGCCGCGAAATGGTCCTCGCCTTCGCCGCCGCCGGCGCCGACGTCATCATCACCAGCCGCAAAGCCGAAGCCTGCGCCGATGTGGCCCGCGAGGTCGAGGCGCTGGGCCGCAAGGCCCTTCCGGTGAGCTGCCACGTCGGCAAATGGCAGGAAGTCGACGCCTTGATCGACAAGGCGTACGAGGTGTTCGGCAAGGTCGACATCCTGGTCAACAACGCCGGAATGTCGCCCGTTGCACCATCATCGGCCGAGACCAGCGAAGAACTCTTCGACAAAGTCATCGGAGTCAACTTCAAGGGACCATTTCATCTGAGCTCCGTCATCGGCGAACGGATGGCAGCCGGCGACGGCGGCTCGATCATCAACATCTCGTCCTCCGGCGCACTGTTCCCCCAACCCCGCTTCGGCCCTTACGCCGGCGCGAAAGCCGCACTCAACGCCCTCACCGAGGTGTTCGCACGCGAATACGGCCCCAACGTCCGCGTCAACACGATCTCGGCAGGACCATTCCTGACCGACATCTCCAAGGCATGGGCACCGGAGAAACGTGAAACCGCCCGCAGCGCAATCGGACGGCCGGGCAACCCCGAGGAGATCATCACCGCCGCACTGTATTTGGCCAGTCCCGCCTCGAGCTACACGACCTCGTCGCTCATCCGCGTCGACGGCGGCCTCTACTGAAATTACGTAGATGAACGCGCCAGGCAACACCATCACGCGCCTGACGAATCTCCGGGACCTGGGTGGACTGCCGCTGATCGGCGGCGGTACCACCCACCCCGGAGTTCTCTACCGCGGCGACGCGCTTCATCCGGGCGACGTCGAACCCGACGACGTCCGGCCGTGGCCACCGGCGGTGGTCATCGATCTGCGCACGCCAGAAGAATCCAGGCGGGTCGGGTACGCATGGCCAACCGGTCCAATCGTCCACAATCACCCTCTGCATGACGCCGCGGCGCCGACCGAGGACATCCCGGACACACTTACCGGGGTCTATCAGAAGATCGTCAACACGACGCCGCATCGGATCGCGGCGACCGTGGCACTTACGGCTGCCGCAGAAGGTCCGGTTTTCGTCCATTGCACGATGGGCAAGGACCGGACCGGACTCGTGATCGCCGCTCTGTTGTTGAGCGTCGGCGTCGAACCCGAGGCCGTGGTCGCGGATTACCTTGCCACCGAACCGAATATGCCGACGTTGCGGGACAAGCTACGGTCAGCCGACGTCGCTCGCTCCACCCCGAGCGGCCGCCCGTTCAACAAGGCCTTGCTCGACGTGACAGAGGAGGGTATCCGGTTTGTCGTGAACATCCTGGAGACCTGGCCTGGTGGGCCGTCTGGGTGGATGCGCGACCACGGCGCCGATCAGTCCGACCTCGACCGGTTCCGGCTGCGGTTCACTGCGCCGGTCGTCCCGGATTCGACCTAGAAGTCAACACATTCGATCGAACACCGATCGGATTTCGCCCCACCAGAAAGGCATGAACATGCGGGCAGCACGGTGTGAGGTTCACGGAACTCCGGACAAGATCGTGATCCGCGATCTACCCGACCCGGTCGCGGGTCCTGGGGAGGTGGTTGTCGGAATCGAAGCGGCCTCAGTCAATTACCCGGATGTACTGATCGCTGCCGACCGCTATCAGGTGACCGTGCCGACCCCATTCACCACCGGAAGTGAGTTCGCCGGTCGCGTGCTCTCGGTCGGCCCCGATGTGGCACTCCTCGTTCCGGGCGACGCAGTCATGGGCACGGCATTCGGCGGCGCGTTCGCCGAGCAGATCGCGGTCCCGGAGAAGACACTGACCCGGATTCCCGCCGGATTGGACATGGTCAATGCCGCTGCCTTCAACGTCACATATCGAACTGCCTATCACTCCCTGACGACCTTCGGCGCAATGCAACCCGGCGACTGGGTGGTCGTCCTGGGTGCTGCGGGTGGCGTGGGCACGGCATGCATCGACGTCGCCACCCGCCTGGGAGGCAGGGTCATCGCCGCCGCGTCGACACGAGAGCGCGCCGACATGTGCCGGTCGCTGGGAGCCGTGGAGGCCATCGCCTACGACGAAGAAGATCTCAAGCTGCGAATCAAGGAGATCACCGGCAAAGGTGCGGACGTGGTCATCGACCCTGTCGGCGGAACCTATGCCGAACAAGCGATCCGGGCAATCACCTGGGGTGGGCGCTATGTATGCCTGGGCTTTGCCCAGGGCGATATCCCCCGCATCCCACTGAACCTCGTGCTCTTGAAGGGTGCGATCCTGCGCGGCTTCGAGATTCGTACGCTCGCCGACCACGACCGCGAGGCGGTGTCGCGCGGGGCCGCAGAAATCGAAGACCTCGTCTCACAAGGAATGAGACCGTTCATCTCAGAGACGTTTTCGCTCGAGGAGGTACCGCAGGCCTTGACCCGGGTTGCCGAACGGCGAGCCTCGGGAAAGATCGTCATCAAGATGTAGAGGCTTCCGCAAAACGAGCCACTTCTACAAGGACGAGCCACCTACACGTACAGGTGGCTCGTCTTCGTAAAAGTGGCTCGTTCCGGGTGATGCAATATAGATTTATATCTAACTTATTTCACATGGTATTAGTCTTGGCTCAGGCGTCTCGTGAAGTTTGACCGCAGACCGGGGCAGAAACACTGAACGGGAAGGCAGGTGAACGGTGGCGGAAGAAGCATCGGCATCGAAAACCGAGCTCGCCGACAAGCTCGGCCGACCGCTTCGCACACGGAAGACCGCCGAACTCGTCGCCCGTAAACTGCGACAGATGATCGTCGACGGCCAACTCGTCGACGGTGATCACCTCCCACACGAGGCGGAGCTCACCGCACACTTCTCTGTCAGCCGGCCGACACTTCGCGAAGCGGTGCGAGTTCTGGAAGCCGAACGGCTCGTCGAGGTCCGTCGAGGTTCCCGCACCGGCGCGCGAATCTGCGTGCCCGGACCGGAGATAGTGGCCCGCCCGGCGTCGCTGCTTCTCGAATTGTCAGGGACCACAGTCGAAGATGTGCTCATCGCGCGAGAGTCAATCGAACCCGCTGCGGCCGCGATTCTGGCCACCCAGGGCAAAGAAGAGGCATTCGACGAACTCGAGCGTTTCGTCGACGAGGACATTCCACGCGCGTTCGCCGAAGACAATTTCGGGGCTGCAGTGGCGCGCTTTCACCTCCGGATGGTCCAGTTGTCGGGCAATGCGACGCTGGCACTCATCGCCGGAATGCTTCATGAGATCTTCGAACAGCACACAATCGCGGCAACCCGCTCACGTAGCCTCACCGATACCGAGGCGTATGAGGCGAACTATCAGCTCTTCGTCCGGTCCCAACGACGGCTGATCAAGCTTCTCCGCGCCCGCGACGCCGAAGGCGCGACCGCACACTGGCAAAAGCACATGGTGGTCGCCCGCACCCTTGTCGGAGGAAATCTGGACCGAAAGGTCAAGGACATCCTCGACTGAACCAACGACCGAGTCGGCCGGTCAACGGCCGGCCGACTCGAGCTCGATCAGCGATTCGAACGCCCCAGATCAACGGGAAGCTGGATACCGGTCACGTGCCGGGCCTCCCCTGATGCGATCCAGGCGATGGCGGCGGCAATGTCTTCAGGTTCGCTGTATTGGTCCGACATGGCGGGCATGAACATGGCCCCGAGTTTCGGTTTGTCCTCGAGAACTTCATGGAGCCCACCGGGCTTCAGGTCCGTGTTCACTCCGTACGGATGCACGGAGTTGACCCGAATACGATACTCCGCGAGTTCATTTGCCAACGCCTTCGACAATCCGGTGACGCCATGTTTTGCCGCGACGTAGTCAGCCATCAGGGGCAGGCCCACGATGCCGGCGGTGGAGCTGGTGAAGACGATCGCACCTCCGGTCCCTTGCTCCAACATGATGGGGATGGCCGCCTTCGCCGTGTAGAAGGCGCCGGTGAGGTTGATCCCGATCGTGGCATCCCAGTTCTCGAGTGACATGTCCCAGGCGAACGCCGTGGTGGTCATCCCCGCATTCGCCACCACGACGTCGAGTCGCCCGAGTTCACTCACGCCACGTTCGAGCTCCGACTTCACCCGGGCGAAGTCTCGCGTGTCTGTCTTGGTGGTGACGATGCGGCGATCCAGCGCTTCGACACGTCGAGCTGTCTCGGCCAGATCGGCTTCTGTGGCGCCGGCGTATTGCGTCGTCGGCAGGTCCTCACAGATGTCGAGGGCGATGATGTCGGCACCCTCGGCAGCCAGCCGGAGCGCAACTGCGCGTCCTTGCCCCCGCGCTGCGCCGGTGACGAAGGCGACCTTACCTTCGTAACGCCGACCGTTCGGAGCGTCGGGAAGCGGGCTTTCCGGTACTGCAGTTGTCATGATCATCCTCTACTTCGTTGTAAATTGAACACTTGAATATTGTTGTGCCACTTCAGTTTTATTGTGACGACCGATCAGTACCGATGCCGCTCCGTCGACGGAACCAGAGTCGGCTGACCATATCGGCCACGCAAGCGGGCTTGCTCGAACCCGCGATCTCAATCGTCGTTCGCGCGACGAGTTGCACGGAGCCGGCTTCGAGCTCCGTCACGGTGAGAAGCATTGTCCGGCCACGGATTCGGTCACCCACGCGGACCTGCGCCGGAAAGCGCGCGCGGTCGATTCCGTAATTGACACCCATTGCCAGATCTTCGACCCGGCGCAGGCGGGCAACAAAGTACGGAACCAGCGACAGCGTCAGAAACCCATCCGGGACAACGGTTCCGCCACCCTCGCCGGTGGCGCGGACAAAGGTGTCCACACGGTCCTGGTCGATCTGCAACCAGCCCGAAGGCCCGAGCGACCGTCCCGTCGCAGCCACGAGCGAAGGGATGTCGCGGAACGTCTCCACTGTTGCGACCACCTTCCTGAGCCGGCCAGAAACAAGTTAAAAGTAGTAATCTTCTTCTAGAGAAGTCAATGGCCAAGTTCCGCGGCCGTCCGCTAGCGCCTTAGTCTGACCACTGGCCTGCGGTGAAACGATGTCGCAGCATGACCGGTCACCGGGAGAACGACGATATTCTCTGCCGCTGCAAGGCAAACAAGTGACATAGGTCATGTCTGTATGCCATAGTTCACGTGTACTTGTTTAGCTATGTTGACCTCCGGGTCGGAGACCCCCGCGCGGACAGTGTCGATTCGAACGAGAAGGACATCAATGAAAAAGCTCAGAGGTCTGCGGGCCGCCCAAGTCATGGCAGCCTCCATCGCCGTCATCGCGTTGGCCTCCACCGCTGCATGTAGCAGCGACGACAGCAGTGATGACAGCTCCAATTCCTCCTCCGCTGTAGAAGCGCCCGAGGGTTCCTACCCGGGCGTTGCTGCCACGGGCGATCCAGTGAAGATCGGTCTGATCAACAACGAAGGTGGCCAGGCGATCTCGCAGCCGGCGAGCCGCGAGGCCGCTGAGGCTGTGGTGAAGTACGCCAACGAGAATCTCGGTGGTATCGGTGGTCGCCCGATCGAGTTGGTGATCTGCAAGGAAGCTGAGGAGCCCGCCTCTGCACGTGACTGTGCCAATCAGATGGTCGAGGCGAAGGTCTCTGCCGCGGTGATCACCAGCACCGGTCTGGGCGATGTGATGGTGCCGACCATCACCGGCGCCGGCATTCCATATATCACTGCGTCGGGGCAGTCGACTTCTGAGTTGACCAATCCGGGCTCGTTTTTGTGGACCGGCGGTTTCCCTGCCAGCCTCAATGCGATGGCCTCGTATGCCGGCGAGAAGGGCATGAAGAACGTCACCGCGTTCACCATCAACGTGCCGGCGGCGGTCAACGGTCTGGAGAAGCTGGGGATCCCGGCGTTCAAGGCCCAGGGTGTGGACCTCAAGGTGGTTCCCATCCCGTTGGGCACCCCTGATGCCACCCCGCAGGTCAGTGCCGGTTTGGCGAGCAACCCTGAGGGTGTGATCGTGGTCGGTGAAGAGACAGCGTGCACCTCGGTCTTCAAGGCACTGGGCACCCTCGGGTCGACCGCGGAGAAGTTCACCAACGCCTCCTGCACTGCCGATTCGGTGGTCCAAGCAGTCGGATCGTCCATCGAGGGCGCTCACGTCTTCGCTGCGTACGACGCCACAAGCGACACCCCGGAAGCGAATCTGTTCAAGAGCATCATGGAAAAGTACTCCCCGAGCACCGAGACCGGCGGCCAAACCCCCGTCGCGTACCAGGGGATGCTCGGTCTGATCCGGGCGACCGAGTCGGTGCAGGGCACTGATACCTCCGCGGCTGCGATCATCGCGGCCATCAAGGCGGCCAAAGACGTTCCCGTCCCGGCTGCCGAGGGCTTGACCTTCACCTGCAACGGGACCGCCCTGCCACCGCTGACATCCATCTGTGGCAAAGGCTCGATTGTCTTGACCATCAAGGACGGTCAGCCGACCGATCCGCAGACCGTCGGCAGCTGAACAGTCGACCCAGTTAGACCCTCGACGTACCGCTGAGCCCCTGCTCCCATCCGGGAGCGGGGGCTCAGTTGTCGGTACGACGTGCAACGAAAAACACCCGGTGCCACCGCATTTTGCGGTGACACCGGGGGTGTGGGATATCGAAGGCGGCCGCGTGGCCGCCGGCCATCACACGCTGATCAAGCGTTCTGTGACTGACGGTGGGCACCCTCGAGAACCCGACGACTTCCGGTGATGATACGACGAGCTCTGTCTTCGGGCGATACGCCCGCATCCTTGAGACTCTGCAAAGGAACTTCGGCACTGATCGTGATGTCATCCGGCAGCAGCGCCAGAATGCGCTCGAGCGGAAACTCACCGTCTCCCGGGATGGCCCGGTTGTAGATGGCTTCGGCCATATAGGCACCAAGGCTCATCGCCCCGAGCGGGCCGTCGCTCAGCTGGCAATAGCCGAACAGGGTGGAGTCGATGTTCGCGATGTCATCAGGACCCTCACCAGCACGTGCCAGGTGGAGGGTGTCGACCATGATCTTCAGATTCGGCTGATTGATCTGCGCGACCAATTCCGCTGCAGCAGCCAGCGACGGCACATGAGACAGAGGCGTGAACTCGATCAGCACACCCACCCCGGCCGCCTGCGCAAGCCGCGTGAAGTCGCCGAGTTGTTCCTGGATGAGGCCCGGATTGCGGACCGCTGTCTCATCAGGCTCGAAGGCACACGCGTTCGCATACGGCGCACCGAATTGGATGAGCGTGTCCAGGTGCCGCTTGAGACCATCCAGGTTCTCGCCGGCATTGAGGAGAAAGCCGTCACCCATCGACACCCGAAGATTCGCATCGGCAATCCGGGAGAGACTGTCGCGCAATGATTTCGGGTCGAGCACGCCAGGGTGATTGACACTCAGGCAAATCGAATCCGCGCCGGCCCCGGCGGCTGCACCGATGAAGACCGGTATCGGGTCCTCATACAGGCTCAGATGTTCCAGCCCGACCGGCCGAGGATTTGTACCGTTTGTAGTCATGACCCACTCATCTCGTTCCTGCCGGCGACCACACTCGAGTTCACCTCAGTGCCAATCGGTTACCACTGCAAGCGAAGCGAATTGATGCCGTACATGTTTCCGTGCTGCCAGAGTTCCTGTTCCGGTGCGATCGTGTAGTCGGGAATGCGCGCGTGCCACTCTTCGATGGCAACGTTCAGTTCCAGGCGGGCCAGGTGCGATCCGAGGCATCGATGCGGTCCGGAACCGAACGCGACGTGGTTGTTCGTGACGCGCTCCAGATCCACTTCGGTCGGGTTCTCGAAACGCTCGGCGTCACGGTTGATCACGGACAACGGGAGCATCACCATCTCCCCTTCCTTCACCGGGCATCCACCGATCTGCACGTCGGTGGTCGCCTTACGGGCAGGAACCACAAATGAGTACACGCGGAGGATTTCTTCCACGGCGACCGGGATCAACGACGGATCCGCCACGATCGCGGCACGGTCCTCGGGGTGGGTCGCGAAGTGGTAAAAAGCCCAACCGATCGAGATCGGAACGGTGTCGAATCCGGCCTGGAACAACAAGATGCAAAAAGCATGCATGTCGGAATCGCTGATCTTCTCGCCGTCGATCTCCCACGTCATGGCCGTCGACAGCAGGTCGTCACGTGGCGCTTCGCGACGCAACGCGATCTGCTCATCAAAATAGGCAGACACCGCGTGCATGGCAGCGAGCTGCCGGAGGCCTTCGGGATCCTCGTCATAGGTCAGATGCAGCAGATCGTGTACCCAGTCGAGGAACTGGCCGAGATCCTCTTCGGGCAAACCCACCATCCGCATGAAGATCTTGGTCGGGAACTGACGGGCGAAGGCATCGAGGACCTCCGCGGCCCCGGCGCCCTTGAGTTCTTCGATCAGTTCGATCGCGACTTCGCGGACCTCGGCCTCCCGGGCCGCGATCGTCTTCGGGGAGAATGCATTGCCCAGCAAACGCCGCCACGTGGTGTGAACGGGCGGATCCAGCATCTCCGGGATCCACAGGAACTTGGGATTGGCTTCGAGGGCCGTCACCGACTTGTTCGAGAAGGTGCCCCAATCCTGCAAAGCCTCCTGCACCGCGTCACTCTCGGTGACAACCCAGTAGCCCTTGGAAATGGTGCTGCGGAAACCCGAATGCGCACCGGCCATCTCGTCCCAACGCTGCTGATGGCTCATCACCGGCCCTCCGACGCGATTGTCGAAGTGGTAGGCCGGGCAACCTTCGTATGTGCCCTCGGGTTCATATGTGGTGCTCATGGCGGATCCTCTCGGGTGTCGTCGCAGCTTCCGTCGTGCAACATGCGCTGCACGCGGGCGGCACGGAGTCGGGCGACCGCCAGTGGGATCGAGTCTTCTGACGCGATCCACACCGGCAAACCGTTAAGGTCCACTGTGTCTGCCACCCGCACTCGGTTCCACCGGCTGTACCGTTCACCGGGACGGATTCGGACAGGCCATGTTCCGCTCGGCGAGACTTGCCGGCAATGCGCTGCGCCGAGACCTCGCAAACCACACCAGTGCCTGGATGGCCCGAGAAGGAGATCCGTGTCGATCCGAAGTCTGAACCATGCCGTCTTGTTCGTCTCCGACGTCGAACGAAGCGTCGCGTTCTATTGCGACGTACTGGGATTCGAACGCCTGCCGGTGGATTTTCCCGGCGGTGCATTCCTTCGCGGCGCGGGCTCAGCCAATGACCACGATCTCGGGCTGTTCCAGGCCACCGGCCCCCGCGCCGCCGACGGATCAGTCGGCCTCTACCACCTCGCATGGGAGGTGTCGACACTGCACGAGTTCGCACAGACCCACGATCGACTGCACGGTGCGGGCGCCCTGAACGGATCCTCGAATCACGCCGGAACAAAGGCCCTCTATGGCCGCGATCCGGACGGCATCGAATTCGAGATCACCTGGTTGGTGCCGGACTCCCAACTCGAAAACGAGATCGTGCCCGGGGTGGCACCGACTCGGCCACTCGACATCGACGCCGAGATAGAGCGATACGGCGCCCACACACCCGGCGGTCCCCGCGCCGACAAGACACTCATGGACCGGGTCATGACCCGGCTGACGGCTCAGTAGGATACGACAATGCCTCTGACACAGCTAGATACGAGAAGCGCCCTGGTTGTGATCGACCTTCAACAGGGTACCGCCGCCGGCGAGAAGGCACCCTACCCGATCAACGAGGTGATCAGTCGGACCGTCATCCTCGCCGACGCCTTCCGCAACCGTGGACTTCCGGTTGTCCTCGTGCGCATGACCTCTGACGGATCGGATACACGCGGTCGCACCGACATGTCCGGGCGAGCACCACATGTGTTTCCAGACGGCTGGGATCAGCTCGTCGACGAATTGTCGGGGCACCCCGAGGACATCGTGGTGACCAAACGCAACTGGGGCGCCTTCTACGGCACCGATCTGGACCTGCACTTGCGGCGCCGCGACATCACCCAGATCGTCCTCACAGGTGTCGCCACCAGCCTGGGAGTCGAATCTTCCGCCCGCGCAGCACATGAACACGGCTACAGCGTCACCGTCGTGGCCGACGCCGTGACCGACATCCGGCCCGAGACACACGCCAACAGCGTCGAACGCATCTTCCCGCTGCTCGCCGAGACCGGTACCACGGCGGATGTTCTCGAGCTGCTCACACAATGAGCGCCGACTCAGCGGCGTGAATCCTGTCGATCGAGCTCGCACTGAACCGCGACCTCGCTGACACCCCCACCGCCAAACGTGTAGAAGCGCTCACCCCTGACCGATCCGTTGACCCAGCCGCCGGCAGTCATCCAATCGATGGTCTCGCCGTCCGCGTCGAACGCGATGACGGAATAGTCGGGATGCTGCGCCACAAATTCTGCAATGCGCCGGGCGGCGAGGCTGATTTCAGACATATCCCAGGTGATACCACGGTGACGCGGACTCCACCAAGGGCGAAGCCGTCTGCCCGGCGGGAAATGAATCGGCCGTCAACGCGGATATCTCTCCCTGTCTCGCCGTCGACGCCAGGCGTGTTGCGGACACTGAGGTTCCGTGCCAACACCCCTTTGAACAAGCCGCCAAATGCGACTGAATTGATGCCTCAATTCAGTCGCGTTGGTGGCCACTGGGATTGGTGTGGTCGCCACGAGCGGTCTCAACGTTTTCGTCGGCACGGTCCGTTGTGGTCTGGCTGGGACTGAGTTCGCGCGTACCGGTAGCAGCCGGCGGTTCGGCCCTTGTGTCGTTGTGCATTTCGTTGACTTCGCTTTTGAAGATTCGCATCGATCTGCCGAGTCCGCGGGCTGCATCAGGCAGCTTCTTGGATCCGAACAACACAAGAAAGACAGCAGCCACCAAAACGATGTGCCACGGCTGCAAAGCATTCATTTCTATCCCTTTCCTCGACCTGGCCCGCTCAGCAGATGCTGGTCGGTGGTGTTGGATTCTTGGCCCGGTGATTCCGGCGGGTATGCGTCGAGCATCATCGCGGCCACTGCGGTCAGTGCCTCGTTCCATTCTTTGGACATGGCATCCGTCCACTGGGGACCGGCGATGTCAGCCATGGTGGCAACCAATGTTGTTGCCACCCAGCCGTACATCTTCCGCGTCACACCGAGCGAAGCGTGCACCCTGCCGAGCGAACTCAGCGATGTCTCCAGCCAGCCGGGGTCGTCGAGATGTTCCAGAACCGCAACGATCGCTTCCTGCAGCATCGTGGCCTGTGGTCGGATGTTCTTGCCGAAGAGCGCCTTCACCTCCGGATAGTCGGCAAACAGTCGCTCATAGAATCGAACGGTGAAGTCCGGATCGTCGGCAGCGACGAGCGCCAAACTTTGTTCGAGCAGAATTTTGTCCATAAAAATGTCCTCTTCTTCTGTGGTCAGGCGAGATCAGCGAGGCGCTTTTGCGCCCATTCCACGGCGGTCACATCCGAATCCACCTGAAATGCGGCGTAATTCGCGTGCGCACCTGACTGTAGGAACTGGTTGAAGATGTTGATCTCTTCGCGAACGCGGGCGTCGCTGACCTCTCGGGCGACGACTGCTGGCCCGTCGTAGCGTCGTACCCGACGAACTGCACGGCGTCTCCGGTCCCAGCCCGGAGGTGACCGCGCCGAGCAGTCCTGGCTGTGGTCAGCGACCGTAGTTCGGATTGTTGCCCACGGGGATATTGATGTTGATGGGCATACGGAGTTCAGACATGTAGAAAAGCACAAATTGACGGAGAAACTCGTCGAACAGGAAGTACGCCTCTTTGGGTAGGCCGGCATCGAGAAGTCCTTCGCGAACCAGGACGTAAGGGCCCCAAGCTGTTTCGAGAAGCGGCGTCCAGACAGGTTCGGTAGGGATATGGAGCCAGTTGGCGACTTCATCGCCGAGCATGAAGCGGGTCAGGGCGCCGAGGATCGGTCTGGTGAGCAACGTCAGGTCCAGGTTCATCCCGAGATCGAGGAGGGTATCGGCGAGCTTGATGCCCTCGGGCGTGGGCGCCAGGATGGGGTCGAGGACCTGTTTGGCCTGCGAATCGGCTTCGTTCCAGGAGGCAGGGATGTACTGGTCCTCCACCCCCAGCAGATGGGCACTGAGCTGCCACGAGTGCAGAAAACCCTCGGATTCGTCGGCGGCGATCGGTACCTTCCACTTGTTCAGATTGCGCATGACGGTAGTGGGCAGGCTGTGCCAGGTGACCATGATGTCGGCCTGACTGATCGGGACATCCTCGGGTGCGGAGTTCACCCAGTGCGGAGACTGCGGTAGCAGGTGGCGCACCGCGGCATGTGCCAGCCGGGTCTTGACGCAGGTGACAACCATTTCACCGTCGGGCTGATAGGCGTTGAGGGACCCGATGTCATACCCCAACTTCGCGGTCTTGGTGATGCGGTCCTTCATGTCCGCGCCACCCTTGGAGTAGTACACCGCGCGGGCCTCTTTGGGGATGACGGTGCTCATCATGCCGCTGGCGAAGCCGTACAAGACCCCGAGATAGGTTCCGCGCTTCTGATTGAAATTGACTGCGCTGACCAGCTTTTCCTGATCGGTCCACGACGGCAGCTGCCGGGCATGTTCCATGAAGTCCCGCAGTTCGGACGGCAGGCCCGCAGGCAATGCCTGAGCGTTCTTGGTCCAGCCCCTGAGCAACTCGTTGGCCTTGGGCACTTCTCCACGATCGAGCAATCCGGCAACCACGGGATCGGCCTCGACATCCCACACCCCGCGCGGATCAGCGCCGCTACCCATGCCCGGGACCGAGCCGGCCGGCGACCACGTCCAAGGAGTCGCCGGAGCAATCAGGCTGAACGCACCCGCCGCCCCGACCACCCCGCCGGCCTTGAGCATGTTGCGCCTATTGAATTTGTCCATCTCGAATCCCCGTCCCCATCATGCGCCATTGATACAAAGTGAGTAACTTCGTATCATTGGTACACGCCTGTGGCAGCAATCACAAGATCAGGCACCAATGTCCGATATCACAGGTAAAGGATTGGCCCTTGGAGTACTCAGCTCGATGGTTGTCAGGTGGTCCGTCGGGTCCGCAGTCTCTACTGGAACGCGCGTTCACCGAGGCTCGAGAGTGCAGCGCCAACACCGACGCCACCCGGACCCGACTACTCGATGCGGCATACGAGCAGTTCTGCCGCACCGGGATTCAGCGTTCCTCCGTTGAAGATGTGGCCAAGCGGGCAGGGATGTCGCGCATCACGGTCTACCGACGGTTCGCGACCAAAGACGCCTTGGTCGAGCACGTCATCCTGAGGGAAATCAGGCGGTACTTCGATCAATTTCGCATCGACATCACAGGCGCCGAGACGGCGGCCGACCGCCTCGTGGTCGGCTTCGTCAGTTCGCTTCAGGCTTTCAGGAGTAACCCGCTGATCGGCAGCCTCATCGCCACCGAACCCAACCTGTCCGTCGGCGCAATGGTCGGCGATGACGGCAGAATGCTTGCCGCGGTAAGACAATTTGTGGCCGGTCAGCTGCGCCACGAACAACTCGTCGGGAACATAGCCGAAGATCTCGACACTGATCTCACTGCCGAAGTGATGGTACGCATCTCGGCCTCGTTCCTGACGATCCGCAGTCACGTCGTCAACCTCGATACCGAGGAAGAACTGGTTGCCGTCGCGCGTCAATTCCTCGTGCCCATGCTCCGGCTGCCTCCGGAGCGGAGTTGACGGCAGCACTTCACAACCCGGTTGCCGGCTATTTCAACTGAGCACACCCAGTCATCGGGCAGAAGTATGGGCTACCTGCCACCGGAGTTCCGGGACGCGTTTTGAGGTTTCTTGGACCGAGATGTCCGCATGTCTGGAACGTCATTCGCCGTGGATGTCGAGAACGCCCGGGCGGCTCCGTCCCAGGGGTACGAGCAGCCAAACGGGCCTCGATGACACCGACGAAGGAGCGATCATGCAACCGAACCAGATCGCCGAGATCCTGAACCTCCCGATCAGTCAGGAACTCCTGGCACGCGACCTGCTGCGCATGGCCTACGTCGCGCAGGACGGAACACCCCGCAACATCCCCATCGCCTTCACCTGGAACGGCTCACAGATCGTCGTCTGCACCACGAAGAATGCCCTGAAGCTTCCCTACCTGCGCCACCACCCCGAGGTCGCGCTGACGATCGACACCGAGGTACATCCGCCGAAGCTCCTACTCATCCGCGGCCGGGCCGAGCTGGACGTGGTCGAGGACATCCCGGAGGAGTACCTACAGATGAACGGCAGCTACGAAATGACGCGCGAGCAACGCGCCGAATGGGAGGCCGAGGTCCGCTCGCTCTACGACGGCATGGTCCGGATCGTGATCACTCCGACCTGGGTGAAACTGATCGATTTCGAAACCACGCTCCCCACCGCGGTCGAGGAACTGGTCCAGCAGCGGGCCGAACGTCAGCGCGCGTGAAACGATCAACCCGGCCAGAATGGGCCGCAGCGAATTCAAGGAGAACATCATGACGATCCGCCGGATGGATCACGTCGGTATTGTGGTCGAGGATCTCGCGGCTGCCATCGCGTTCTTTGTCGAACTGGGCCTGGAACTTGAAGGCGAAGCAACAGTCGGTGGCCAGTGGGCCGACGACCTCCTCGGACTGGACGGGGTCCGAGCAGGCATCGCCGTCCTGCGGACTCCGGACGGCAATGCCAAGGTCGAGGTTTCGACGTTCCATTCGCCGGCGACCGCCGGCACGGCGCCGAAGGCGCCGGTGAACACCCCGGGCATCCCTCGCCTGACGTTCGTCGTCGACGACGTCGCGGACGTCCTCGACCGCCTGCACGCCCATGGCGCCGAACTCGTGGGCACGGTAGCCCAATACGAAGACATCTACCGGTACTGCTACCTACGCGGCCCCGACGGCATCGTCATCGGGCTGGTCGAGGAACTCCAGTAGCGACACCCTTCGCCGCAAGATCGGAACGTGCACAGACCTTAATTTTTCGATCTGCGCGCGAACGCAATACCAGCCAAGAATCCCGTCAGGACCAGCACAACCGCCGGCAACACCTTCTTCAGACCGGCATCAAACCCGGTTGCCTGCAACAAGTCCAACGGCTGCGACACCTTAGGGGCGCTCGACTGTCCGGCGTCGGCGATTTCGCTGTTGCCGTCACGGTCCGGTGATGCTGTCGAAGCACCAGTTGACGTTTCCTCCGGTTCGGTCACCGCTCCATCTGCGTCTGGACGTACCGCGGAAAGTTCCTCGGCCAAGTTGTCCGCGAACTTCCCGATGAGCATCTCGGCAACTTCGTTGAGGGTGCCACGTCCGAACTGCGCCGGTTTGCCGGTGATGTCGAGATCGGTTTCCACAAAAACATCTGTCGTGTCACCGGATTCCGCCAACCTGCAGGTGATGAGCGCTTTGGCGGTACCGTTTCCGCGAGCTTCCCTGGCCCCACCCTCCAGTACGGCCACGTGAGCGGATTCATCGCGGGAGACGATTTTGATGACACCCTTGTACGTCAGGCCAATTGGACCGAGTTTGACCTTCATCTTGCCGTTGAACTCATCACCCTGCCGCGAGGTGACCTCGGCACCGGGTACACACGGTGCGATTCGTTCGAGATCGAGCAGTACCTTCCAGGCGTCAGCAGTGGGCACCGGTATGTTGAAGTTGTTCTCGAGCTTCATATTCTGCCCTTCAATGCGATTGGTCGTCGGCCTCTGCGGCGGCTCGCACCGCTGCGATGATTCCCTGATAACCCGTGCAGCGGCACAGGTTTCCGGAGATGCCTTCTCGGATCTCGTCATCTGACGGTCGTGGGTTGTCTTTCAGTAGCGCAGTTGCCGTCATGACAAACCCCGGAGTGCAGAACCCACACTGCAGTCCGTGATTGTCGCGAAATGCGGCTTGAACTGTGGACAGGGTGCCGTCTTTCGACGCGATACCTTCGATCGTGGTGATCTCGGCACCGTCGGCCTGGACTGCAAACACCAAACAGGCGCGTACAGCCTCACCGTCGAGCATCACCGAGCAGGCCCCGCATACCCCGTGCTCGCAGCCCAGATGCGTGCCGGTCAAACCGCAGTCGACCCGCAGAAAATCCGCCAGTGTCAGCCGCGGCGGCACCGAATGCCGTTGCGGCACACCGTTGACACGTACTTCAATATCAATGTTGGTCATTGATCGCTCCCTCTACGGCGCGACGCCAGGCGCGCGCCACCATCAACGAACCCACACGTTTTCGGTAATCCGCCGATCCGTGCAGATCGGCGGGTATCGAGCTCAACGACGCCAATGCATCGACTCCGATCCCGTCAGGCTCAATGTCATCAGCGCGCAGGCCGATCACGGACTGTTCTACTGTCTGAACCCGCACCACCGACGAGGCGAGTCCGAACAAGGCGATGGCACAATGTTCGACCCGTGAGTCGGCGTCGAGACGGACGCTCACCGCAGCGCCGGCGATTGCGAAGTCTCCACTGCGCCGGGCGAATTCCTCGATGGCATATCCAGTTCGACCGCTTCGGATCGGTACGATGACGCCGGTCAGGATTTCGTCCTCGGCAAGTTCGGTACCCCACAATCCTTTGAAGAAGTCCGTCGCCGCGATCCTGCGCACACCACGAGGAGAAATTGCATCGAACTCGGCGTCGAGCGCCAAAGTCACTGCGGGATACTCGGCCGCAGCATCCGCATGGGCGATGGATCCGCCGATCGTCCCTCGATTGCGAATCTGGAAATGACCGATGAGCGGAGTGGCCTCGGCCAGCAGCGGCACGTTCGAGCGGATCTGCGCCGACCTGCCGATCGCCGTATGCGTGGTTCCGGCTCCGATCCACACCGAGTCGTCGCGAACCTCGATGCCGCGCAGGTCACCGATACGCCTCAAATCCACCAGGTGGTCGAAGGCGGCCAGCCTCAGATTGAGCATCGGCATCAAACTCTGCCCGCCGGCGATGATCTTCGCATCATCACCGAGTTCCGACAGCAGTTGCACGGCCTCATCGATCGTGGCCGGTGAGTGATAGTCGAACGCAGCCGGTTTCACTTGTCACCCGCCCCGGCTCGCGCGGCCTCGATCAGGCCGACGATTCTCGACGGCGACAAGGGCAGACGGCTGATCTCGACACCCAGCGGAGCCAGCGCGTCGGCCACGGCATTCACGACCGCAGGAGACGACCCGATTGCACCACCTTCGCCGACGCCCTTGTACCCACCCGGACCTTGACTCGGTGTCTCGACGTGTCCGAGTTCGATGACCGGCACTTCAGTTGCTGTTGGCAACAGGTAGTCCATGAATGTTGTGGTCACGGGATTTCCGCTCTCGTCGTAGGCCGACTCTTCGTAGAGTGCACCACCGATTCCTTGCACGGTACCGCCCCAGATCTGACCCTCGACGACGCTGGGGTTGATCATCGGGCCGCAGTCGTCGCTGACGATGTAGCGCAGCAATGTGACTGCGCCGGTGTTGACGTCGACCTCGCAGGTACATACGTGGGTCGCGTTGGCCCAGATCATCGGGAGTGGCGATCGGTAGCGTCCACTCGCCTCTAGTCCGGCCGGTACACCGGCGGGAAGCCCTTCAACACCGAAGTACGCAATGTCTGCGATCTCGGCCAAAGACAGTTCAACATCGGGAACGCCGCGAACGGTTGCCCGGCTCCGGATGAACTCGATGTCGTCGACCTGGGCATCGAGGCGGTGCGCTGCAATCGCCAGAATTCGCTCGCGAAGGCCCGCTGCTGTCTCGTTGATGGCACCCGCGGTCATCGAACCCGAACGACTGCCTCCCGTGCCGCCACCGAAAGGGGTGACCGCGGTGTCGCCTTGAATGGTGTTGACATCGCCGATGTCCACACCCAGCGCGTCAGCGGTCAACTGGATGACGGTGGTCTCCAGGCTGTTGCCGGCAGATCCACCGGCGACATACACGTTGACCTTGCCCGACGGCTCGATCCGGATTGTTGCGCCTTCGGTGACGTGGAACGGAGCGGCGCCGGCAGTGGGTTCGAGATAGGTACAAGTACCGACACCCAGGTATCGCCCTGCCGCCCTGGCCGCTTCCTGCTCGGCACGAAATGCCTCATAGTCCAGTATCGACAGGGCCTGCTCGAAGGTCTCCGACGGAGTGGCATCGCTGTAGGGCATGCCGTTGGGGCTTATCATCGGCATGTCTTTGCTGCTCAACATGTTTCGTCGGCGTAGTTCCACCGGGTCGATGCCGATCTGACGGGCGGCCGTGTCGAGGAGCACCTCGCGGGCCATGGACTCGAACTGCCATGGCCCCCGGTATGCGACACGTCCAACAGTATTCGAGTAGAACAACTTCAGACTGAAGGTGGCGTCGGTGACCCGATACGGACCGGGGAACAGCATCCCGACGACCGAGGCCGCTGTCAGCGGAGACGTGATCGGGTACGCACCCACGTTCTGGACATGCTGCAGTTGCGCGGCGAGAATGTGCCCGTCCTCGTCGAAAGCCATTCGGGCTTCGCCGTGTTCTTGCCTTGCCATTCCCGCAGACATGAGGTGTTCTTGTCGATCCTCGATCCACTTGAGCGACGCCGACAGTTTCGTTGCGGCCAGCATCACGGCCATGTCCTCGCGCTGAGGCGCCACCTTCTGGCCGAAGCCGCCGCCCGTATCGCGAACCACGACACGTACGCGATGCTCGTCGATGCCCAGCAGACGAGCGCATACGAGGCGGGTTTCGTGCGGCGATTGGGTTGACGTCCATATCTGCATCTCCCCGGACGACGCAGACCATTCGGCGATGATGCCGCGGGTCTCCATCGGCATCGGCATATACGCCTGCTGGTAAATGCTCTGCGTAACAACGTGTCGCGCGCCGTCGAAGATGGGAGCCAGATCTTCCGCCGGCCTTCCACCCAACTCGCCGGCGCTATTCCCCGGATACTGCGGATGGACCAGGTTCTCGGACTGATCCGCAGTCGTGTAATCGACGACCGGCGTCAGTGGGTCGTAGTCCACCACAACCAGTTCCGCCGCATCCTCGGCCACGTATCGATCGCGGGCCACGACCAGAGCAACCGGGTCTCCGACGAATCGGACCTCTCCATCGGCGAGGGGCGGCCATTGAAACGTCGGAAAGTAACGGCCATCGAGCGAGTACCGAACCTCGTGCACGAGGGGGTTGAGGTCATTGGCGAGGAATATCGCTTCCACGCCGTCCAGTGCCACTGCCTCGGAGATATCGATCCCGAGGATACGTCCACGAGGTAGCGGGCTTCGAACGAAGCAGGCGTGCCACATGCCCGGACGTATCACGTCGTCCACGTAGGTCCCGGTTCCCGTGAGCAGTCGAGGATCCTCAGTCCTCGGAACGCGGGTGCCGACGTACTGCTCGATGACCGTTCTCGTCATTTGACGTCGGCCATGGTCTTGCCGACGTCGGCCAAGGTGAGCGGTGTGCCGTAATTCTTGGTGTACTTGTAGGGCGGGACGTTGCACCGGAACGGGCCTGCGTCAGGCTTGAAATCGGCTGTCTCCCAACCCTCCGGGGTCAGTTGCTCGATGTTGAAGCACCCTGACGGCGGGGCCGGCTGAGACACGTTCACCGAGGCGTGCAATCCGCCGCCTGTCCATGCTGTTTCGGCGGTCGCGGTGCTGAGCAAGCAAGTTCGCGTCAGGTCATCGCCACAGGCCGACGCAGACTTGGCGAACAGCAACCATGCTGACATCGCGCGGACCGCCGGCAAGGTGAGCTTCTCACCCGGCGCGTACTTCTCCCACAACTCGTTGAGCTGTTTCATCGGCAGGGCATCACTACTCAGGGGAAGGTTGCCGCCCAGATCGACGTAGTTGCTCTGGTAGCCGGCTGAGGTGCCCGCGAGGTCTGCGAACTGTTCTCCGTAAGCGCTGCTATTCGTATCGATCCAGTCGAGCTTGTATTCCATACTCGTCAAGACGGACTCGAGTTTGGCCAGTTGCGAGAATTCACCATAGAAGATGAGGCCCTTGACTCCCTTGCTCTTCATGGCCTGGGCGTACGGAGTCCAATCCGAAACGCCCATCCCCGGATACAGGTCGTTGTAGACGAACGTCCCGCCCGCAGCCTCGGTTGATTCGACCGCCTGCTCGCCAAGTACCTTCGTCACCGGCGAATCGCCGTTGATGATGCCGACAGCATTCGCGGAATCCGGATGCGCATCCTTGATCAGCCACTGCCGGAACCCGAAGTAGGGGTCATATCCGGGGACCTGTGTGGGATCAGCGGCGACCTCGAGAGCCGAACCCACGGACGTCAATTGAGCTACCTGGGCCGGGAAGCTGGGCAACAGGCAGCTGACGCGCTCTTTCACCCCGAGACCGTCGAGCGCGGCCCCTCCGCCAACCAGCGCAAAGTCGTCACGGCACGCGTTCAACATCTGCTTGCGCACGTCCATCAGTCTGGAGTCGCGGATATTGGCAACGACCTTGCGTCCGTTGATGCCCCCCAGCTCGTTGCACCACGACGTGAAAACGTTGGCAGCGTTGACGAATTCGGCGTTCTTGTTGAAGCCGACATCCGAGAAGACGCCAACCTTGATGTCCTGGGCGGTAACGCCCTGAGTAGGCGCGGAAGAAGCCGATCCTCCCTGACATACATCGGATAGATCTCCGAAACCACTCGCGATGTCGCTGGCGGATGAGGCCGATCCACCGCCACCCTGATCGTCTTCACCCCCGTCGCCACTGCGTCCACTACAACCAGCAACCAGCAACACTGCTGCCATCAGACCGATGAGCATGCGATGTGATTTCATTCTTCCTCCTCGAATATGTCCGGCACAGCTCACATACCGATACGGATGTTTTTCACCTGTTGGAACTCATGGAGACCTTCGAGTCCCCCGGCTCGGCCCGTACCACTTTGCTTGTAGCCTCCGTACGGGCCCTGCGGCGAAATATCACTGTTTCGGTTGACCCACACCGAACCGGACTCCAGCTGGCGGGCAACCCGATGTGCGCGAGTGAGATTCGCGGTCTGCACGAACGCATTGAGCCCAAAGGTGGTGTCATTGGCCATGGCAACTGCCTCAGCTTCATCGGCAAACCGCATCACCGACACGACTGGACCGAACGTCTCCACGGTCGCCAGCGGCGACCGATTGTCGACGTCGCCGAAGACAGTGGGCTCAATATAGAAACCGGAACTGAGTTCTCCGCCGAGCCGGCGGCCACCAGTGATCAGTTCACCCATGTTCTCATCGACCGCACGATCGATGATCGCCAATATCCGTTCGGTGGAGGCCTGGCTGACCACGGGGCCCAGCATGACGCTGGGATCGAAAGGGTCACCAATCGGTGCAGAATCGATCACCTTCAAGAATCGCTCCAGGAAAGCGTCATAGACCTTGTCCTGCACCATAATTCGACTGCCGCATGCACAACTCTGCCCGGACTGACCGAGCGGGCCCTGCCACGCTGCCAGAATGGCCGCCTGATCGAGGTCCGCATCCTCGAAGACCAGATTGGCAGATTTGCCACCCAGCTCGGTTGCCACCGGTGTCAGGTTCGGAGCTGCTGCGGTGATGATCTTCCTCGCGGTGTCGCCGCCACCGGTGAAGTGGATCTTGCCGATGCCCGGATGACGGACCAGTGCGGCACCACCTTCTGGGCCTGACGGCAAGACGTTCACCAGCCCTGGCGGCAATCCGACTTCTACGCAGATTTCTCCGAACCGCAGGGGTGTAAACGGGGACAGCTCGGATGGCTTGAGGATCACCGCGTTCCCGGCCGCCAAGGCGGGAGCCACGTTCAACCCGACCACAACCATCGGGCCGTTCCACGGCGCGATGATGCCGACCACGCCGAACGGCTCTCGCTCGATGAGGTTGACGTCGAACTTGCTCGACACCGGGGTACTGGATCCCGAGGCCTTGTCCACCCACCCGGCGTAATACCGGATGAACCCCTCGGCGAGCATGACGTGGCCGGGGCTCGTCCGGACCGGAACAGCGAAGTCGTGGACGTTGAAGCGGGACAGACGATCAACATCCGCCTTGACTGCATCGGCAAGGTCGAACATCAGATCTCTCCGACGTTCCGGCGGCATCGAGATCCACTCGCGCTGAGCCTCTTTGGCCGCGATCACGGCGCGGTCGACCTCGCGATCGCCGGCCAGCTCGATGGTGGCGTTGGATTCTCCGGTGGCCGGGTAGATGTGGTCGTACGTGCCGCCGGATGAGCCGGTCACCCGGTCACCACCGATGAGCAGGGCGGTGGGCAGGTCTTCGGCCGGCGGTGCAAATACAGTATTTGAGATCATGTCGTCCTCGACGTCAGACATCGTC
Source organism: Williamsia faeni (assembly GCA_003202005.1). Lineage (GTDB taxonomy): Bacteria > Actinomycetota > Actinomycetes > Mycobacteriales > Mycobacteriaceae > Williamsia > Williamsia faeni. The sequence goes on from QJJF01000003.1 coordinate 559,901, forward strand.
TTCGCAGACCGATGTCAGCGAATCATGAAGCCGGCGTCCAGCGCCCACTCGGTGCCGGTGATGAACTTCGCCTCATCGGAGACCAGGAACGCCACTGCGTTGGCGACATCTTCGGGTTGAAGCATCTCGATGGGCAATGCGTTCTGCATCCCGGAGATCGAGTTGGCGCCTCCGGCGGACGCTTCCTCGAACAACTTCATCATTGCCTCGTTCATCGTCATGCCACTGGCCACACCGGTCGGATGGATGGTGTTGACGCGAATCCACTCGGGAGCAAGGGAACTCGCGAGTCCCTGCATCAGAGCAACAAGTCCCCGTTTTGCCGAGGCGTAGGCCATACCGCTGGCGTGCAACGACGCAGATGCTTTCAGGCCGGCGGTGGAGCTGGTGATCACGATTGATCCACCGCGACCGCCATCGCGCAATGCCGGAAGGGCGGCTCTGACGGTGTGGAACACCCCGGTGAGGTTGGTGTCGATGACGTCATTCCAGTCGGCCAGGAAGTCGTCCGATTCCGATCCCATGCGGATGATTCCGGCATTCGCCAGAACGATGTCCACTCGACCGAATTCTGCAAATCCGGCATTGAACGCCTCCGAGAGACCCTGGAAGTCTCGGACATCGGCTTTCCGCGCAACTATTCGGCGATCTTCCTTCTCGACCAGACGGACCGTCTCTGCCAAGTCGTCTTCGCTTGCGTTCGGGTAAGTCATCGAAGCGACGTCTTCGCAGATGTCGACAGCGATGATGTCGACGCCCTCTTGGGCCAAGCGCACCGCGTGGGCGCGGCCCTGACCACGCGCCGCGCCGGTGATGAATGCAACGCGACCTTCAAGTCCTGACATGTGGGTACAACTTCCTTTTCTGGCTCTACGGCCGTTCGAACAAATATTGGGGAGAAGCTCGGGATCGGCGGCCTGGGCGAGCAATCAGCGGCCTCGACCGTGTGCGTCAGTTACCGAGTCGAGCCCACGCATCCTCTGCGACAGCGTGAAGTGCTTCACCCTTGGCGAATCCGGAGTATGCCGCCAATTGAAGAACCACCTCATCCATCTCGGCTTTGGTGATGTCCCCCGATTCGAGGGCCGATCCGGTATGCGACTTCAATGGCAGCATCGAATCACACACGGCCACAGAAGCAACCGTGATGAATCGACGATCGCGCCGACTCAATCCCGGGCGCTGCCAGACGTGCCCGAACACGAAATTCAGGATGCCGGCATGAATGTAAGGGGTTTCAGGTTTGGGAGCCTCGATGAGGTTGACGTCGATGAACTCTTGGGTTCCTCGGGCAATCCGCTCGTCCCAGTCATTCGGACCTAGCGATGCCTGGTCGGGGGCCGTCAATGCACCTGATCGTCCCTCGGCGATTTCCATCATCGCCCACTGGCGCCGGATGACGCCCTCCAGATGGGAGGCCTTCGGCCAGCCGTTGTAGACAGCGAAGTGAAGAACAAACTCCAGCAATTCGTGGACGTCGATGTCGCCACTGCTGAGCGCGGCACGCACATGATCTTCGATCGGCTGCTGGGCGTCCGCTGCTCCGACGCAGGTCAGCGTCACCCATCGCCTGTTTCGTCGACTCAGTCCTGGTCGGGACCACACCTGACCTACGAGGAAATCGCGCTGCGCGTCGACAAAGGGCGTCGTCACGGCCGGTGGATCTGCCATCATGATCTCGTTATAAGTAGCGGGGGCCAAAGATTCCATTGCTTGTCCTACCTTCAGATCGTATGACTGAAGAATAAGTCGTGCGACCTACTTTTGTCCATGGTTTCATTGAAAGATGTCCAACCCCCGCTTCAGCGCGCCCGCCAAAGAGCGTTTGGTACTCACTGCCGAGCGTCTCTACGCAATCCACGGACTCGACGGCGTGCCGATGCGTCAGATAGTCACTGAGGCCGGTATGGCAAACAAGACCGCGGTGCAGTACCACTTCGGATCGAAGGAAGGTCTGATCGAGGCAATCCTGATCAACCGGCTCGACAACCTGGATCGCCGCCGCGAACTGCTACTGGCACGTGCGCCGGCGCACGACTTGCGTTCGGTGGTGGAGGCTCACCAACTGCCGCTGATCGAACTCGCCGAGGACGACGATTGCTATTACCTGCAGTTCCTTGAACAGCTGGCGCGCAAGGCCAACCCGATACATTCACTCCCGGCCCACAACCTCGCCGTAGAGAGCGCCTACTACGAGCGCGTCGATGCACTACTGCCGCAGATTCCAAAAACCCTGCGGAACATCAGGATTCAGCAAGCTTCCGCAACCGCTCTGCACGTATGCGCCGACCGCCACCAAACCCGAGTATTCGGCTCAGCCGTTCCGCCCTACGCAGTCCACGTAAGTCAGCTGCTCGACAGTTTGATGGCGACGCTTACAACACAACCGTCCGAAGAGACGCTCGCGGCATTGGATGCCTGGTCCGACGAAGGCGTAACCAGCGCAAGCTGACCACCTGTACGACGGTCGCTGTGGCCGCGAGGGAGTCAATAGGCGGAAAAACCGCCCTCCCACGCGAAGAGAATCATCACTTCGCGGGACGACGTGGCCAAGGGCGCAGTCACGCAGTGCGATTGGCAGAGGAAGGTGCCGACATCATCGCCGTCGACGTCTGTGGGCCGATCTCCGACGAGAAGGCGATGTGCGCGACTACGACGCCCTCAAAACCGCCGTGGACGACGGTGTCAGGAACTGGGGAAGCTCGATGTCATCGTTGCCAACGCCGGCATCGGCAACGGCGGCGCGACCTTGGACAAAACCAGTGAGCGCGACGGCAGGAAATGATTGACGTCAACTTATCCGGGGTTTGGAAGACAGTCAAAGCCGTTGTACCGCATCTGATATCGGCCGGCAATGGTGGATCGATTATTCTGACCAGCTCAGTCGGCGGCCTCAAAGCCTATCCGCATACCGGACATTACATCGCCGCCAAGCACGGAGTGGTGGGCCTGATGCGCAGTTTCGGCGTCGAACTCGGCGAGCACTCGATCAGAGTCAACGCTGTGTGTCCGACCAACGTGAACACCCCGATGTTCATGAACGAGGGCACCATGCGAATGTTCCGCCCCGACCTCGAAAACCCCGGGCCCGACGACCTCGAGGTTGTCGCGAAGATGATGCACGTCCTGCCGATCGGCCGGGTCGAGCCGAGGGACATCAGCTATGCAGTTCTGTTCCTGGCGTCGGACGAAGCCCGCTACATCACCGGGGCCACTCTGGCCGTCGACGCCGGTAGCCTCCTCAAGTAGCCCGATGACCAGGCCCGTGCAGCCGGAACGCCGCGAATGCACGGATTTGGTCATTCGATCAGAACAGACCACAAGACCGACGCGGTCGCGGACCTACGTGTTCGCAGTCCGCGCTGAGTCGAACTCGTCGAGAATGCGGTTGACGAAGGCAGTGAGTTCGGCGTGCCCAGCAGTGAGTCCGACCGCTTGTTCATTGCGAAGGTTGCGAGCCATGCCGGTGAGTACCATCGCCATCACAATCGGTGGGTACTTGTCGAGGTCAGCGCCCTGCGAACGTAGGACCATGGTGACCGCGGCCGTCTCGATGTCACGAACTCGCTCGGCCGACGCTTTCATTTCCGCACCGATCACCTTGCGATGGTTCGCCAAGGCCATGAACTCGGTATTGAGCTTTGTCCCCCTGGCATCCCCACTGACCAGCCACAATGCGCGCAGTGGATCGTTCTCCTCCAAGGCCCGGCGCTGGCGTTCGAGCGTGACTTCCGCACCGGAGCGCACCACCTCGAGAAAGAGATCGTCCATTGTCGGAAAGTAGTAGTACACCAACGCCTGCTTGACTCCCGCACGCGCGGCCACCTTGCGCGATGTCGCCGCCGCGTACCCCTCCTCGTACATGATCTCGACCGTGGCCTCCAACAGCCGAGTCCGGGCGTTGACGTTCTTGCCCCCGTCTGTCCGCGAGGTCGCCATCTCAATTCCTCCCGAGACCGGTGGTGCCCGAACTCGGCGTCCGAAGTGGCCTCGACCGGTCGTTCGCGCACGTGCTACCCATGACTCAATGTAACATTCTGATCAGTCGATCAGTTTTCGGGACTACCTCAGCTCAACATCCAACTCTTTGAAAGGCCTCTAATGGTTGATGTCACAAAGGCAGACTTCTTCAGCGACCCCGCCTTGGCGGACGATCCGTATCCGTATTTCGACGAGCTGCGCTCCCGCTGCCCTGTGCACCCGATCGCGACCCCCCGTGTCATGGCAGTGACGGGATACGAGGAAGCGATCGAGGTCTACCGGGACCCAGAAGTGTTCTCGGCCTGTAATTCGGTCGCCGGCCCCTTCCCCCCACTGGAGGGTCAGCCTGAAGGCGACGACATCAGCGACTACGTGGAACAGAATCGGGAGCACTGGGGATTCTTCGAATACCTGATCACCATGGACGGTGAGCCACACGAGCGCGAACGCGGCCTCCTTCGTCGCATCATGACGCCGCGTCGCCTCAAGGAGAACGCCGACGCCATGGCAGCCCTCGCCGACCAATGCCTCGTCGACAATGTACGCACCGGGTCGAGCGAAATCATCGCGGACTACACCCGGCCGTTCACCACGCTGGTCATCGCCGACCTGCTCGGCATGCCGGACGAAGACCGGGAAAACCTGCGGATGAGCAACTTCAAGTCCAAAGTAGTTGGCGCCCTTGGAAGTTCACAGACCGTCGAGACCAACCTGCTTCAGTACTGTGAAGAACGTTTTATGGAATACGTCATCGACCGGCGCCAGAACCCGCGGGAGGACGTGCTGACGCAACTCGCAACCGCCACGTACCCCGACGGTTCCACCCCGGAGCCCGACGTGGTCGTACGCCTGGCATCTTTCCTATTCGGCGCCGGCCAGGACACTACCGCACGCCTGATCGGCTCAGCCCTTCGTATCATCGCCGAAGATCAAGAACTACAAGCGAAACTGCGCGAAGACAAGAAGCTCATCGCGCCGTTCGTCGAAGAAGTGCTGCGCACCGAAAGCCCCACCAAGAGCGACTTCCGGTTCACCAAGACGGCCGTCAACCTCGGTGGCGTCGACATTCCGCCAGGAACCACGATGATGGTGCATCCGGGCGCCTGCAACCGCGACGACCGCAAGTTCGAAAACCCCGACGAGTTCGACCTCACTCGCGAAAACAACAACCAACACATCGCATTCGGCCGCGGCGCGCACACCTGCCCCGGGGCGCCCCTGGCACGCGTGGAAGCCACCACCACCGTTGATCGATACCTCGCCAACACTGGAAACATCGCCATCAACGAGGACAAGCACGGTCCGGCCGGCAATCGCCGGTACAGCTACGAAAAGACCTACCTCCTGCGCGGCTTGTCCGAACTTCACCTCCTGTTCACCCCGCCGGCCGCTTGATGGGAAAGACAATGAGCACATCACGATTGAAGGTCGACAAAGCCCGATGCGAGGGTCACGCACTGTGTGCACAGAACGCACCAGACATCTTCGACATCGGCGACGATGATTTGGCAGTCTGGGTCGAGTATCCGCCCGAAGGTACCGAAAAAGAGGTCCGTGCCGCGATCGCGGCCTGCCCCCGCCAGGCGATCAGCCTCTTCGAGGAAAGCTGATCCGGGGAACAACACCCACTTACATCTGGCCGATCTCGACTTCCACCACCATCGGAGTCGTTGTCGGCCACTTGTCTTCGTCGGCGTCTGCCACATTCGTGGCGCATGTATCCGTCGATTACCGAGTCGGTGTCTCGCGCACTCCGTCGAGGAAGCGCCGAGTGGATTCGACTCACGAGTTCGACCATCAGGACGTCGACTTGATCGATCGATCAGTTCATCCATCCATCCGAGCTCACGGGAACTGCTGTCACAAGTCGTCTATCCGGCCGTGGCTGCCCGCATCCTCGCCGATCGCGATGAGCGACATGACTATACGATCGCGAGATCGACGGTCGTCCACTTGACCATCCTTTGCGGCCCATGCTATCCATGGCTTACGCTAGGATTCTGATCAATCGATCAACAGTTTTGCGGAACGCAACCGACGAGTTCGAGTTGCGATCGCCGCCCGCCCCACGTCAGCCGATCAGCACCATCGACCACCCACTGAATTTGAACATACGCAGCGCTAGCCGATTTCGTTGAATGCGCGACCGCTGGATCCGGTGTCGGCTATGCCGCGCTCCAAAACCACCCCCGCCGAGAGAAGGACCTCAGAAATGGCATACGTAATAACGCAGCCTTGTTGCAACGATGCCACCTGTGTCAGCGTGTGCCCGGTGAACTGCATTCATCCCACGCCGGATGAGCCCGAGTTCGGCAGCGCTGAGATGTTGTTCATCGATCCTGAGACGTGCATCGATTGTGGTTCGTGTATCGATGCATGTCCTGTCGAAGCAATCTTCCCTGAAGAGGTCCTCACCGAGCAGCAGGAAAGATATCTGCAGATCAACGCCGACTACTACGACGATCACAGCGTAGACGCGGGGCTGATGGCGCGGCCCAAACGCGTACAGCTACCCGATGATCGGCACTTGAAAGTGGCGGTCGTCGGCGCCGGGCCCGCAGCGTTCTACGCTGCCGAGGAGTTGTTGAAACACCCGACCACGACGGTCGACATGTTCGATCGACTGCTAACCCCGTACGGTCTCGTTCGAGCAGGGGTAGCTCCTGATCATCCGTCGACCAAATTGGTGGACAAAACGTTTGCCACGGTCGCTGCTAATCCTGCGTTCGGATATCACCTCGGAGTCGAGGTGGGTACCCATGTATTCCACTCCGAACTGGCTGACAGGTATGGCGCAGTCATCTACGCGCACGGAGCCTCTACCGACAAACCACTCGGAATCGACGGCGAGAACTTGCCCGGCAGTATCGCGGCGACAGATTTTGTGGCGTGGTACAACGGCCATCCTGACTACTCGGGTCGACGATTTGACCTATCTGGAGAGCGAGCGATAGTGGTGGGCAACGGTAACGTCGCTTTGGACGTTGCGCGGATCCTCCTCCGCGATCCCGCAGAACTGTCGTCGACCGACATCGCCGACCACGCACTGACCGCGTTGCGCGCCAGCAACATTCGGGAGGTCGTGCTGTTGGCGCGTCGTGGTGTCGCGCAGGCTGCGTACACGATCGGCGAGTTTTTGGCGATGGGCGACATTGCGGATGTGGATGTCGTCATCGACCCCGCCGAACTGGTGCTCGACGCCGACAGTGCACGGGCCAGGGCGCAGGGCACGCTCGATTCGACCATCGCGACGAAATTACGGATTGCCGAAGAGTTCGCCGCCCGCACTCCAACTCCAGGGCGGAAGCGTGTGGTGTTCCGCTACCTCTTGTCCCCGGTGGCAATCTATGGAACACCCGAGACGGGGGCGGACACTCTTGTATGTGCGCGAAATGCCTTCGTAGGCGATGGCGGCGGCAAATCTGCGCAAGTCGCTCCTACCGGGGAGTCCGCCACTTTCGCCACCGGACTGGTGATGCGGGCGATCGGCTATACCGGAGTTCCTCTGGTCGACTTGCCGTTCGACGCTGCCCGTGGCGTGGTCCCGAATGAATCTGGCCGAGTTACGGAAACCCCCGATGGGTCCGTCGTCCCCGGACTCTACGTCGCCGGATGGATCAAACGCGGCGCAAGTGGCGGCATCGGGATGAACCGGCTCTGCGGTCAGGAGACCGCCCGGGCGGTGATCGCGGACTTCGTCGCAGGTATCCTGCCCGAACCCACCGACACGCTGTCGGACATTGCGCACATCGCAGCCGGACGAGGTGCGCATGTGCTCGGCAAGTCCGAGTGGGCGAACATCGACCGCTACGAACGCGAGACCGGCAAGGTCGACGGTCGCCCGCGGATCAAGCTGGTCCGAACCGACGACTTGATGAGTGCAGCGCGGGGCGAATACCTGACCGGACAGGTGCCATCAAGCGCCGGCATAGTTTCTACGGCGTAAGTCCCAATCGGCCAATGTCCCGCTGACAACGAAACGGGGGCGCGATGATCTCGGCCCCGTTTTTGGTCGACGACTCACTTACCGATGCGGTGACCACCGGTGATCAGTTCACCCAACTTCTCCTCAACCGCACGCAAATCCACTCCGGAGCAAGGGAACTCGCGAGCCCCTGCATCAGAGCAACCAGTCCCATTCGCCGAGGCGTAGGCCATACCTGGCGAACATCGACGCAGCTGCTTTCAGGCCGGCGGTGGAACTGGTGATCACAGCGGATCCACCACGACCACCTACACGCATTGCCGGAAGAGCACCTCTGACCTACCTCCATATCGTGCGACTGAAGAATAAGTCTTGTGACCTACTTTTATACATGCAATACTTGACGGACAGACACTCCATCCGTTTTTCAAGAACTTCACCGATTTCCGCGCCCGAACCGGGTTGCCGATTCTGGTCGTCTGCAGGCGCGGCTCAACCCGGTCGCCCGGCATGCAGGGCGCCAGTCAATGGCTCCGTCCGGGACCTACACCGGTTCGGCAGCTGACGGCTACCGGATCGCACACTGCTCGAGAGGACACCAGATGACGTCATCAAAGAAGAGACTGCAAGTGGACCCTCAGCTGTGCGAAGCGCACGCGCTGTGCGTCGAGATCGCACCTGAGGTGTTCGTACTCAACGACGACGCCGACGTCGCCACCTGCGACGAAGATCCGCCAGAAGCCCTGTTGCCGGACGTCAAGGCCGCCATCAGCGGGTGCCCACGTCAGGCCATCAGCATGGTCGACAGACCCTGACCGCCGATACGCACAAACCAGCCCACTTCGCACTGCCCCCACAACCCGAAGGGACCCCTAGTCTCATGACCGACATCGCTTCCGCCGACTACTTCACCGACCCGGCACTGGCTCAGAGCCCGTTCGAGTACTTCGATGCTCTCCGAGAACTGGGGCCCGTCTACCGCGAGCCCCACCACAACGTCGTTGTCGTCACCGGTCACTCAGAAGTAATCGAAGCGTTCAAGAACTCCGAGGACCTCTCTGCCGTCAACGCGATCGGCGGCCCATTCCCACCGCTGCCCTTCGAACCCGAAGGCGACGACATCACCGAGCAGATCGAAGCGCACCGCCATCTGTTCCCGATCGCCGAGCACATGGTCGTGATGGATCCGCCGGACCACACCATGGCACGATCACTCCTTCACCGGCTCCTGACCCCGAAGCGACTGCAAGAAAACGAAGAGTACATCTGGAAGCTCGCAGACGCCCAGATCGACGAGTTCATCGACAACGGTCGCTGCGAGTTCCTCGGCGAATACGCAAAGCCTTTCGCAACACTGGCCATCACCGACCTCCTCGGCGTACCAGAGGAAGAACGTCCCGAGTTTCGGCGCATCCTCGCATCGCGAGCCGAGACCCAACACACCGTGGGCGCGTTGGACCACACCCCGGTCGGTGTCAACCCACTCGAGTACCTCGACGAGAAGTTCAAGTCCTACCTCGAAGAACGACGACGCAACCCGCAAGACGACATCTTGAGCGGGTTGGCAACCGCCACCTATCCCGACGGCTCGACGCCCGAATTGATCGAAGTCGTTCGCCCCGCAACCTTCCTATTCGGCGCCGGGCAAGAAACCGTCACCAAACTCCTCAGCTCAGCGCTGCGCATGCTCGGCGAGCGTCCCGAGTTCGAGAAAATGCTCCGTGAGGACCGGACCCTGATCAAACCGTTCATGGAAGAGTCCCTGCGCTACGACAGCCCCACCAAGATCGATTTCCGATTGGCGCGCAAGACCACAACCATCGGCGACGTTGACATCAAGGCGGGAACTGTCGTGATGCTCAGCCTCGCCGGCGCCAACCGAGATCCTCGAAAGTTCGAGAACCCGAACGAGTTCCGCCTCGATCGCAAGAATCTTCACGATCATGTCGCTTTCGGCCGTGGATTGCACACGTGCGCGGGCGCACCACTGGCCAGAATCGAGGGCCGTGTCACCCTCAACCGTCTCCTCGACAGGATGCAAGACTTCAATATCAACGAAGTGACTCACGGACCGGCCGACAACCGCTCATACGAGTACGAGCCGTCGTTCCTGTTGCGCGGACTCACCGAACTCAACATCGAGTTCACGCCCGCACCGTGATCCCACACGTGAGCAGCTGAGCTCGTAGTAGCTCCCGCGCCCGGCGACAAACCTGCATTTGCCAGGACCTGTATCCGTGTCCATGCGGTGCGCACCATAGATGGCGTCATCGCGGACGACGTCGCTGCTGCTTGCGTTCGACATCGAGCTGTCCAAACATCACATCGGGCGACGTGCGCGATGAGTAACAAGAGAGGTTTTCATGCCAGGAAGAGTTGAAGGAAAGGTCGCGTTCGTCACGGGCGCGGCCAGGGGTCAGGGACGAAGCCATGCTGTTCGCCTCGCGCAGGAAGGCGCGGACATCATCGCGATCGACATCTGCAAACCGATCCATCCGGATTCGGCCATTCCCGGAGCAACGCCGGAAGACTTGGCCGAAACAGTAAGACTGGTAGAGGCATTCGATCGCCGCATCGTGACTGCCGAGGTGGACGTCCGCGATTTCGGCGCCCTGAAGTCTGCAGTGGACAGTGGCGTCGAACAGCTGGGCCGCCTCGACATCATCGTCGCCAACGCCGGCATCGGTACCGGTGGCACCCGTCTGGACCGGGTCGACGAGGACGAGTGGCAAGAGATGATCGACATCAACTTGTCGGGCGTGTGGAAGTCGGTAAAGGCAGGCGTTCCCCATATCTTGGCGGGCGGCAAAGGCGGCTCGATCATCCTGACGAGCTCGGTGGGCGGTTTGAAAGCCCATCCGAACATCGGACCCTACGTCGCTGCCAAGCACGGTGTGGTGGGACTGGCGCGATCATTTGCGGTCGAACTGGGCGAATTCTCCATCCGCGCCAACTCGGTTCACCCCACGAACGTGAACTCACCGATGTTCATGCATGAGGCCACGATGAAGATGTTCCGCCCCGACCTCGAGAATCCCACTGCGGATGACATGGAAGTCGCGGCAAAGTTCATGCATGTGCTTCCGGTGGGCTGGGTAGAGACCTCGGACATCAGCAATGCCGTGTTGTTCCTAGCCTCGGACGAGTCCCGTTATGTCACCGGCCTTCCGCTCACGGTCGACGCCGGCAGCATGCTCAAGTAGCAGACGAACCCCGACAAAACTCACGCCGGACTCCGCCTGCTGTCAGACATTGTCTGCAGCAGGCGGAGTCGGTTTCAGCGTGTGGTGTACGTTCCGCCATTCACGTGGAGGGTCTGACCAGTGATGTGGGCAGCGCCCGGTGACGCGAGGAATCCGGCGAGTGCGGCTATGTCTTCGGGGGCACCTCGTCGCCCGTTCTGCGTCTTGGAGACGAGGTCGCGCTCCCTCTCCGGAGTCAGCCCGCCCTTGAAGAAGTCTGTGTCGGCGATGTACCCCGGCGAAATGGTGTTTGCAGTTATTCCCCTGTGCCCGAACTCTTTTGCGAGACCCACCGTCCACGAACTGACAGCGGCCTTCGCGGACCCGTAAGAGCCGGCCCCGCTCTCCGCCGCGATCGAACCGATGTTGATTATTCTTCCGCCGTTGTTGATGCGGCGACCCAACTCGCTGACCGTCAGCACGGCGGTGAGGACGTTTGCAACGTAGTTCTCGAGCCACACATCCTTGACGCCGGCAAGTCCGGCTCGGGCTTCGTCGAATCCGGCGATACCCCCAGCATTGTTCACGATGACGTCGAGTTCAGCCGGGAGTTGTTGCGCGGCAACCGATAGATCCTCAGGGCTCGAGTGGTCGCAAACCAGATAGTCGATACCCAGATCGGCAGCGGTATCCTTCAGCGCGCTCTCCGTTCTGCCCGTGATGACGATCTGCGCCCCACTGACGTTTCGAAACTCCTTGGCAATTGCCCTTCCGATACCCGTGGCTCCGCCGGTTATGAGAATTTGCATGTGCCCTCCGTTCATTGGATCGTGCCGAAATGGCGAATGGCCTTCACGATCAACGGCGAAGCCCACCGTCCATCATATTGATCATGGGAATCGGCCTGGCCGGTGGATGCAATCGATGTCCAACATGGCCGCACACCGTCGAGGAAGAGCCGAACGCCGAATCTCGACGGCAACCGCCAGGTGCCCGACACGTCTTTCCATGTCGGGCACCTGTCTGCAAATCGTGGCCGAGGGCCAACTTGCGGTTGTCGTGACTACTACTTGACGATCCAGAGCTCCTCCGGCAATGGCGATCCCAGCGTGTACATCTGAACACCACGCACGTTCTTCCCGTAGATCACAGCGGGAACAGCGCGCGTGTACCACACCCCGGGAACCACTGCCTTGATGCGGTTCTGGACGTCGGTATACGCCTCGATTCGTTCGGCTTCAGTCGTTGCGACCCGCCCCTTGTCCAGTGCTGCATCCAACTCCGGATCGTTGACACCCATCTGATTACCGGCCGACGTCGAATGGAACGCAGTCCAGAGTGCGAAGTCGGGGCCTTGCACGATCGCGGCCGAGATCGTCAAGTCGAAGTCACCGGTCATTGTCGCCTTGGTGGCCCCGGCGATGTCGCGGACGTCGAGCTTCACCTCGACATTGTCATAGGTGCTCAGCTGGGTCTGGACAGCCTCTGCCAGCATTCGAGAATCGCTCGTGGGGTACGCCATGAATGTTGCCGCAACCGGTTTGCCCTCGGCAGCCAGTTCATCGAACAGTCGCTGCGCTTCTTGGCGGTTCGAATCCTGGAGCGGAATGTCCGCGTAGTACGGCGACTCTTTGTTGAAGAGAGTCTGCGGGACCTCGTTCTTACCGGCGAAGACGATGGTGTTCAAACCCTCGGTGTCCAAAGCCATTTGGACCGCACGACGCGCCCGGACATCGTCGAATGGTGCCCGTCTGTGGTTCATGGCGACGATCTGGCCGCCGCCTGTGGGAACGATCTCGTAGTGCAAGCCCTGTGCGCCGGCCTCCTCGATCGTGCTCATCGAGGATTCCGAAGCGAGATCGGCTCCACCGGTGGCGACCGCATTGAGACGCTGGCTGGCGTCGTGGACCGTACGGATGGTCAAACGGTCGAGGTAAGGCTTCGGCGCATCCCAGTAGTTCGGGTTCTTCTCGAGTTCGATCTCCGCTTGCCGAGTCCAGTTGACCAGAGAGAAGGGCCCGGCTCCCACTGGGTGCTCCGCGTAGGACTGACTGCCCTTCTGCAGAGCCGTCGGGGAAGCGATCCAGTTCATCGACGAGGCAACCAGGGTCTCGGCGAACTGAGGATTTGGATCAACCAGCGTGGCCTTCATGACGTTGGGCGAAACAACTTCCGTGTTCTCCACCAGGATCGCGTAGCGGGTTGCATTTGATCCGAGCGAGCGGTCTTTCAGCCTGTCCCAGTTGAACTTGACCGCGGCCGCGTCAAGCGGGGTGCCGTCGGTGAATGTCAATCCCGGGCGCAACGTCAAATCGAAGGTCTTCCCCCCATCCGTGGTCACGAAGTCGGTAGCCATTTTGTACTGGGTTTCCAGCGTGGCCTGGTCGTTGGTGATCAAAGTCCCGTACAGCGCGTTGCCGAGCGTGGCCATATGCGCCCAGGTATTCGACAATGCCGCGGGATCGAGTGATTGGGGTTCAGCGAGTTGGATGATCTGGGCTGATCCGCCCGGTACCGGTTCACCTTCCGCAGTAGGTGCGCCACTCGATGCGACGTCGCCCCCACCCCCGCAGGCAGTTACGAGCATCAGTGTCGTCGCGAAGAGGACGGCGAGCGTCAACCTCCGAGAGCGAGTGTGGTGAAACATGGAACGGCCTTTCGATTGGAGTGGTCGATGACGCCGGAAGCGGGCGACGATCAGAAATTGGAGGTGACCGCTTCGGCGTACCGTGCGAATCAGTGAAATATCCCGGTGGACAAGGACTTCGGAATGCATTGACCAAGCAACGTGATCCAGGACACCATATGCTCGACCGGACACTCAAGACAAGTACTGGAACACAAGGATTTTCAATTCATCGCGAAATATGTTCCCGGGCAGATGTTTTGCCTACTCGGATGTTCCACCGAGTGCGCGGAGGCAGAACTCCCACAACCTGTCCTGCACATCATCGCGGTCACCCGGAGCGTAGGCCCAGTAGTGGTACACAGACCGGACGAGTTCGGCGATGAACCAGGCATCGCCCTCTGCGTCGGCAGTGGTCAACTGCCCTCTGTCCACCGCAGATTGAATCTCCTTGTGCAGCAGGCCCACAAACGGTTTGTCAGTTTTTGCAAGTTCTTCTGGGAAGACTCGGTGGAGCCGCCAATGCGTGCCTATGACGAATCGGGCAAGCGCGTCGCGACGAGGATCCTGCCCCAGCGTGCCCAGTACGTGTCCGACGTAGAATCGGAGTCTGTCCAACGGGTCGTCGAGTTCAGAAGCTGCCGCCTCCCACTGCGCAGTGGCCGTTGCCATCTGGTCGCCGATCACGGCGATCAGCAGTTCGTCCTTGCTCGTGAAGTATCGGTAGAAGGTCTGGAGTGCAACACCGGCTTCCTTGACCAGTTCCTGGGTCGTGAATGTGTCTCCCTTTTTCTCGATGAGCCGCACAGCGGCCCCCAATATGGAATGCACCTGCTCCGCCGAACGCTTGCGCGATCGCTGAACCACAGGTGACCTCTCCTCAGCACGGGACATGCTGCGGATTCTAGCCGTCGTCCGCGCCGGCCGACGCGATGCGCGAGCCGTTCAACGCACCATCGGCAGCACCGCTACGCAGATCTGTTGCAGCCCTGTTTCTTTCACAGTGGCGCAAGGTACATCTCAGGCGAGAGCGCGTCGTGGTCAGCGACCGCAGTACCGAGCCGATGCAACAGTATCTCGATGAGGTTCGGCGCAACCTTCGTCGTTATGCCCCAGAGGAACAATCCACGCAGTATCCCGCGGCCCATCGCTCGCCATGCAACATCCCGCGACGGAGGGGTGACGCCATGGGATTCGAGGCAGTCGAGGTAGTGCCACAGCAAGTCCCTCTCGCTGGCCCGACGGTCCTCGACGGTCAGAGCGGTCGCGATGTGCGTTCCGACATCCAGGTACCACATACCGCGCTGTACGAGTTGCCAGTCAACCAGGCTCAAAGCTCCCGAAGGATCCAGGAACGTGTTCCCGATATGGGCATCGCCGTGAATGACGCACCAATCCGACGATGCTTGCTCGGCTTCCAGGGTCGTCACCAGCGAGCTGTACGCCCGGGTCAGCCGAGGCGCGTCGCTGATCTCGTCGGGGACACGCCGACCGTTGGGACCGTGGAAGTTACCCTCGATTCGAGCGGTGATCGCGTCCTCTCCCCAGGCCCTCAGTGCACCCGCCAAATTGGAAGCCAGCCAAGGCTTTTCAGACCACTTGTCATTGCCCCAGGTCGAGGCGTGCAGTTTGGCGAACTGACTCAGGCTGTCGGCCGCGCGATCTGGGGTGATGTGGCTGGCGGCATCCAAAAAGGACCCTCCGTCGGCCACGATATCTTCTGTCACGACCACGCCGTGACGTGCCTCGGTGTCGAAGTCCGCATAGACGCTGCGCAGCGTACGCACTCCACTCTCCGCAGCGAGATCCCGGTAGAAGTAGGCCTCGCGCTCACCGACGAACCGAGCCTCTCGCCCCTGTTCGTTGAAATACCCTTTGACGCACAGACGTGGAGACAGCCCCTCCGGGACTCCCCCTTCGCACTCGATGGTGAAACGCGCGTTGGTTGATACCCGATCGACGATCGGTCCCAGGGTCACCCCGCGCACGGCAATTCCCGGAAAACGAGGTTCGAGTGCAGCAGACAGCCACTGCGGAGACAGCGCCTCCTCGAGAGTGTCGGGGACCCCTGCATTCATGAGCGAGCCGCCTTCGACAGGACGTCAGTCGGCCTGGCCGCTACACGCAATTCGGATTTGTGATCGTTGAGTGTCCAGCATGAGGTAGAACGTTGTATTCTCATAATCAGAATGTAATACTCGTCGGACCGTACTCCAACGGTTTCCGAGAATTTCATCGAAATCCGTTGCCCGAACCGGGTTCCCGATTCTGGTCGTCTGCCGGCGCGGCTCAACCCGGTCGCCCGGCATCGCAGGGCGCAGTCAGTTCGGGATCTACACAGCGGATTCGGCGGTTGACGGCTACCGGATCGCACACTGCTCGAGAGGACACCAGATGACGTCATCAAAGAAGAGACTGCAAGTGGACCCTCAGCTGTGCGAAGCGCACGCGCTGTGCGTCGAGATCGCACCTGAGGTGTTCGTACTCAACGACGACGCCGACGTCGCCACCTGCGACGAAGATCCGCCAGAAGCCCTGTTGCCGGACGTCAAGGCCGCCATCAGCGGGTGCCCACGTCAGGCCATCAGCATGGTCGACAGACCCTGACCGCCGATACGCACAAACCAGCCCACTTCGCACTGCCCCCACAACCCGAAGGGACCCCTAGTCTCATGACCGACATCGCTTCCGCCGACTACTTCACCGACCCGGCACTGGCTCAGAGCCCGTTCGAGTACTTCGATGCTCTCCGAGAACTGGGGCCCGTCTACCGCGAGCCCCACCACAACGTCGTTGTCGTCACCGGTCACTCAGAAGTAATCGAAGCGTTCAAGAACTCCGAGGACCTCTCTGCCGTCAACGCGATCGGCGGCCCATTCCCACCGCTGCCCTTCGAACCCGAAGGCGACGACATCACCGAGCAGATCGAAGCGCACCGCCATCTGTTCCCGATCGCCGAGCACATGGTCGTGATGGATCCGCCGGACCACACCATGGCACGATCACTCCTTCACCGGCTCCTGACCCCGAAGCGACTGCAAGAAAACGAAGAGTACATCTGGAAGCTCGCAGACGCCCAGATCGACGAGTTCATCGACAACGGTCGCTGCGAGTTCCTCGGCGAATACGCAAAGCCTTTCGCAACACTGGCCATCACCGACCTCCTCGGCGTACCAGAGGAAGAACGTCCCGAGTTTCGGCGCATCCTCGCATCGCGAGCCGAGACCCAACACACCGTGGGCGCGTTGGACCACACCCCGGTCGGTGTCAACCCACTCGAGTACCTCGACGAGAAGTTCAAGTCCTACCTCGAAGAACGACGACGCAACCCGCAAGACGACATCTTGAGCGGGTTGGCAACCGCCACCTATCCCGACGGCTCGACGCCCGAATTGATCGAAGTCGTTCGCCCCGCAACCTTCCTATTCGGCGCCGGGCAAGAAACCGTCACCAAACTCCTCAGCTCAGCGCTGCGCATGCTCGGCGAGCGTCCCGAGTTCGAGAAAATGCTCCGTGAGGACCGGACCCTGATCAAACCGTTCATGGAAGAGTCCCTGCGCTACGACAGCCCCACCAAGATCGATTTCCGATTGGCGCGCAAGACCACAACCATCGGCGACGTTGACATCAAGGCGGGAACTGTCGTGATGCTCAGCCTCGCCGGCGCCAACCGAGATCCTCGAAAGTTCGAGAACCCGAACGAGTTCCGCCTCGATCGCAAGAATCTTCACGATCATGTCGCTTTCGGCCGTGGATTGCACACGTGCGCGGGCGCACCACTGGCCAGAATCGAGGGCCGTGTCACCCTCAACCGTCTCCTCGACAGGATGCAAGACTTCAATATCAACGAAGTGACTCACGGACCGGCCGACAACCGCTCATACGAGTACGAGCCGTCGTTCCTGTTGCGCGGACTCACCGAACTCAACATCGAGTTCACGCCCGCACCGTGATCCCACACGTGAGCAGCTGC
>QJJF01000003.1:577685-601826 GCA_003202005.1 Williamsia faeni
GCTCATACGAGTACGAGCCGTCGTTCCTGTTGCGCGGACTCACCGAACTCAACATCGAGTTCACGCCCGCACCGTGATCCCACACGTGAGCAGCTGCCGCAGGGCTCGAGTGGTCGCAACCAGATAGTCGATACCCAGATCGGCAGCGATATCCTTCAGCGCGCTCCCCGTTCTGCGCGTGATGACGATCTGCGCGCCACTGACGTTTCGGAACGGCGAAGCCACCGTCAATCAAATTGAGCATGGAAATCGGCCTGGCCGGTGGATGATGCCGGCGTTTCGCGTGGTCGCACTCCGTCGAGGAAGAGCCGAACACCGAATCTGATACTTTCCTCGATCTCTTCTTCGTCGAGAGCTGTGCCCCAGATCGCGCCACGCGCAAGACCGCTGACGACCAGGCTCAGAAAGGCGTTGCCCAGCAACTCGGGTTGATCGACCTCGATCGCGCCCGCCTCTGCATGCCTTTCGAGCACTTCCGCGATGTAGGCGATGGCAGGCAGAGTGCCCTGCTCGTAATACAGCCGGGAGATATCGGGAAACTGGTAGGCCTCCGCATCGAGGATGCGCTGAATTTGCACACCGCTCGGGCTCATTGCGGACTTGACCCGGATTCGAGCTATCGCGGTCAGAGTCTCTTCGAGGTCATCCGTTTCAACCGCACGCATGGTCTCGATCGAGACTATCCACCGGTCGACCGAGCGCTGGACGGCCGCCCGGAACAACGCGGCCTTGTCCTCGTACCGGGCGTACACCGTGCGTTTCGTCATGTGGACCGTGCTGGCGATTCCGTCAATGGTCGCCTGCTCGAAACCCTTCTCCAGAAATATTTCGAAGGCCCGGTCGAGCAGCAACTCGTGGCGCGCTTCTGCCTGCGCTTTGGTAGGTCTACCAGGCCCTTTGGCCTGCAGCGACCCGGCGGGCAACCGTGTCATCGCCGTTGGGTGGTCGAGGTGGTCAGCAACAGAATCTCCAAAATGAAACGCTCGTGGGCCATTAATGCTTTACTCGGAACCACGATAGATCAAGCACCAAGGACCAAGGGAGAACTGCATGTCCACGCCAACGGAAACCGGACCGGCCCTGACACGGCTGACAGACATGGTGAACGCGAAGGACAGGTACGACGTGCCGCCTGCCGACCTGCTGGACACTCAACTGGAAGCCGCGAACGGCATCTTCCAGGATCGGCTCGACAAGATCCCGCTGCTCAAGAATCGCGCAGAGGAGGGTGGCATCACATCGGTCACATCGCGCGAGGATCTCGTTCCCCTGTTGTTTGCGCACACTGCCTACAAGAGTTACCCCGAGGGCTGGCTGCTGGAGAAGAAGTGGGATCGCCTTGGCCGATGGCTTTCGACGATCTCCACCAACGATGTCAAAGATGTTGATCTCGAGGGAGTCTCAGATATCGATGACTGGCTGTCCCGGCTGGAGCAGGTAGGCCACTTCCTGAGCTGTTCCAGTGGCACCACCGGAAAGTCCGCGATGATGAACTCGACGCAGGCAGACCTGGTCTGGAACCGCAAAGAGGCGATGAGCTCCTTCGCATGGGGATCGGGATCACAGATCGGCGAGAAACGCATGATGTTCGGCCTCGGGCCGGGGTCCACCGTAGCCCGCAACAACGCGATCCGAGACGCCCTCATCGAAGGATTCAGCGACCCTGACCTCGAGCCGTTCCTGTATCCGGTGCCACCCATCACGATTGGGCAGATCACCGGTATGGTGGCGTTGCGAAAGGCCATGGCCGACGGAACCGCGCGGCCTGGTGATATGGCCCAGTTCGAAGCAACCTCCGCTGCCCGGCAGAAGTCGATGGATGACGCATTGTTGCTGTCGGTAGAGGCCCTGGTTGCCAACCGTGACAAGAAGCTGTTGCTCACCGGAATGTATGCAAACCTCTACAAGATTGCCGAAAACGTCCGGCAACTCGGGTACAGCGCCGGCGACTTCGACCCCGAGAACACGATCTACATCGGCGGTGGCCTCAAGGGGGCCGAATTGCCCGCCGACTACCGCGAATACATCGCCGAGACCTTCAACCTCGCACCCGAACGCACCTTCCAGATGTACGGCATGCAGGAGATGAATGCAGCGATGCCGCGCTGTACGTCCGAGCGTTATCACGTCCCGGCCTGGCTGATGCTGCTGCTGCTCGATGAGACCGGTGAAAATCTGCTCCCGGATTCGACCGGTGAAGTCGAGGGGCGTGCAGCCTTCTTCGACTTGTCGGTGCACGGCCGGTGGAACGGTGTCATCTCCGGCGACAAGATCGTGGCGGACTACAACCCCTGCGCCTGCGGAAACCGCAGCCCATCCATTCGCGACAACATCAGCCGATACGCGGACACGCCCGGCGGCGACAAGATCAGCTGCTCCGGAACCACCGATGCCTACGTCCGGGGGATCTCATGAGTGTCGACACCACCACTTCGCCGATCGACCAAGAACCGGCCGTCGCGGCGTACT
Organism: Williamsia faeni; assembly: GCA_003202005.1. Taxonomy (GTDB): domain Bacteria; phylum Actinomycetota; class Actinomycetes; order Mycobacteriales; family Mycobacteriaceae; genus Williamsia; species Williamsia faeni. The sequence continues at coordinate 580,155 of QJJF01000003.1, forward strand.
TTTTCGTCAGAGGCAAACTGGTCACCGATGCTGCGGTGCTGCACCGGTCGCGCGACCTCGGCGTCGACTTCACCACGCCGAGAATTGATTTGAACCAGCTGATTCAGCCGCGGTCCGAACTGCCGCCCTTGCTGGACGTCAAAGTCGACGACATCATCGACTTCCTGGTCGAGACCGGCAAACGCCTCAATCTGGACAGTAATTCATACATGCAAGAAGCACTCGAACGCGTCGTGGCAACCAATCCACTACCTCGCCGAGTGGTCGAGAATCTGTATCGGGGTGCCCCGTATCTACTCCAGAAGGACATGCTCACGTCCATGGTCGAGTCGAACTTCGCGAACCCGGCAGCCCTCGACGGCTGGGTTTCACGGACCGACGTTCATGGCAACAGCGGCGCGGTTCGCGCATTCCCACCCCGGATGGTCCACATGCTCGCCGGCAACTCCCCTGCCGGCTGCGTCTCGTCGATTGCACAGGGCGCACTGGTCAAAGCAGTCAATGTATTCAAGATGCCTTCGAGTGACCCGTTCACCACCGTGGCGGTCCTGCGGACCATGGCTGACATCGATCCGGACCATCCGGTCGTTCGTTCGATGTCGGCTGTCTACTGGCGCGGCGGCGACGAATCCATCGAGCGCACCCTGTACCGGCCGCAGTACATCGACAAGATCGCCGCCTGGGGTGGCGGTCCCGCGATCGACAACGTCATCCGCTACCTCGGCCCAGGACTGCAACTGGTTTCGTTCGATCCAAAGACCTCGATCTCCATGCTCGGCAAAGAATCCTTCGCAGACACCGCGACCATCGATGCTGTGGCCGAACAGACCGCGCAGGATGCCACACTCTTCAACCAGGAAGCCTGTCTGGCAAGCCGTTTCGTCTATGCCGAAGGTGATCGAAAAGGCATCGAGCAGTACTGTGCAACGCTCGCCGAACGCCTGGGTGTCGATCGGGAGACAGCGTCCGCCATCGCGCCACCGATTCCTCCCGAGATGCGCGAAGAAATAGAGATGCTGAAGATGGTGGGTGGGGAGTACAAAGTATTCGGCAAATTCGACGGTGCCGGAATGGTCGTGCTTTCCGATGAACGAGTCTCGTTCCACCCCAGCGGAAAAACTGTCAACGTCGTGCACGTCGAGTCGCTCGACGATGCCGTTCCATTTGTGAACGTCGCCACTCAGACAATTGGGATCTACCCCTATGAACGGAAAGCGGCGCTACGGGATCGGCTCGCATGTGCCGGCGCGCAGCGCGTGGTGCGTTTGGGGTCGGCGGCCAGCCACGTCCTCGGCAGCCCTCACGACGCGATGTATTCCCTGCAGCGTTTCGTGAACTGGATGTCCGACGAGGATGTCTAGGGACATGGCCGTCGTCAGCACGGACGGCCTCGGAAACGCTGACATCGGGGCAAACCAGCTGATCGACAGTGCGCGGCGTAACGCCCGACGACGTTACCTCCGACCTCGGCTTGCAGTTCTGGGGTCGAGCATGGCTGATGTGGTCGAGCACGCCGGAGGCTTCGTGTTCGATCGCGTGATGGCCGGCTGGGATGTCACCGTCCTGGTCCCAGGGAGTACGAATCATCGGGCAACACGGATCCTCGGATCGGGGTTTCTGAACCTGGACCTGGCACTGACACGCGAAATGAGATATGCGATGTCTGCGACGGCCGGCGACCCGTGGCCCCACGCAATCGCGCTTTCTCGGTATCTCTATGAGAGCGAACCGCGAATCCGCATCGGGTTGGGACAGCAGACCATCGAGCGGGGGCTCAACAAGGTCCTGCTGTGGGGCAACAGATCTGAGTACGAGGGTCATCGCGGTGACTCTATTGACCACCGACTCAGCATCGCGGCGCTCGTCTTCAAAGCTCAAGCTCTTTCGGCGGCGAAATCCATGCCGACCGAAGATGTCGGCCGCATCGAGACCTTTATCGAGCAGCCACCTGCCGCACACGCATTCGCGCCCGACCTCGCCCCCGCAACGTGAACACATATAGCCACCTCAACCCATTCACCGAAGGAAACGCCGAATGAAAGACCAGTGGAACGCCACTGATGTTCCCGATCAAAGCGGGAGGGTCGCGGTGATCACCGGGGGTGGTGCCGGCCTCGGATACGAACTGGCGCTCGTACTCGCCGGCCGCGGTGCCCACGTGGTGCTCGCAGTTCGCGACACCACCAAGGGCAAAGACGCGTCCGAACGGATCACCGCCGCACACCCGCACGCACAAGTCACCGTCCAGGAGCTCGATCTCGCGTCACAGCAATCGGTGAAAGACGCTGCAGCGGCGATTATCTCGACTCACCCCCAGATCGATCTGCTGATCAATAACGCAGGGGTGATGTTCCCACCCAAGACCGTCACCGAAGACGGTTTCGAACTGCAGTTCGCGACCAACCACCTCGGACACTTTGCGTTGACCGGACTTCTCCTCGGCCAGATGCTGCCGGTCGAGGGTTCACGCGTGGTGACCGTCAGCAGCCTGGCTCACAAGGTTCGCGCCGCCATCAACTTCCAAGATCTACAGTCCGAGAACGAGTACTCACCGAGCGCCGCCTACGCGCAGTCAAAACTGGCCAACCTCTTGTTCACCTACGAACTCAACAACCGTCTTACCGCCCAAACGAATACGACGACCATCGCGGTAGCGGCACATCCGGGCGGCGCCAACACCAACCTGACGCGTCACACTCCCTCGAAACTCCGCTGGGCTCAAAGCCTCGCAGCCAAGGTTCTCTTTCAAAGCGCCGCCATGGGCGCTTTGCCGACCCTGCGGGCCGCGACCGACCCCGCCGTCAATGGCGGCCAGTACTACGGTCCTGGCGGATTCATGGAACAGCGCGGCCACCCGGTAGTGGTCGGATCCAGTGCCAAATCCCACGAAGAGGGACTCCGGCGCCAGCTGTGGGAAGTCTCCGAGGGCTTGACCGCCGTCAGTTACCCGGTCTGAATCGTGCGCCACAACTCTTGACCAACGTATGAACCTCACCATCCGCCCCGATCAGCCGACAGGCCTCAAACCGAAGGAAATCATGGACAAGTTACGCGTCATCCAATGGACCACCGGCAAGGTCGGGAAGCTCAGTCTGCGGGGCATTCTCGACGATCCGCGGCTCGAACTGGTCGGTGTCTACGCCTACTCCGAGGACAAAGCCGGCACCGACGCCGGACCCCTGTGCGGACGACCTGACACCGGCGTCCTGGCCACCACCGACATCGACGCGCTGATCGCCTTGGGTGCCGACACCGTCTTCTACAACCCGTTCATGGCCGACCTCGACCACACCGTCCGTCTGCTGGAGAGCGGACTCGACGTGATCAGCACCAACCTGTTCCTCAACGTCGGTGGTATCGCGGGTGAGACGGAGAAGGCGCTGGCCGCCGCGTGCGAGCGTGGCGACAGTTCGCTCTACATCTCCGGAGTCAATCCGGGCTGGATCAACACGATGGTGACGGCGATGACTGCCGTCTGCCGTGACGTGCAGCAGGTGTCGGTCTTCGAGTCGGCGGACTGCTCGGTGTACGAGTCGGCCGAAACGTGGCAGGGGCTGGGCTTTTCGCTGCCGGAGGCGTCCCCCGAGGTGCTCGAGATGGCGAAGATGTGGTTGAGCCCGTTTCACGATTCCGTCGGACGCATGGCTGTCGCGCTGCACTACGACCTCGACGACATGGAGTTCTTCATCGAACACCAGACCGCGTCGGAGGACGTCGATCTGGGCTGGCTGTTGATGAAGAAGGACACCATCGCCGCGATCCGTGCCGGGTGGAATGGCAAGGTGAACGGAAAGACGGTTGTCCAGTCCAACGTCGCCTGGTATCTGACGAAGAAGCTCAACGGGGACTGGGTGTTTGACGACGATCACTACCACGTCGTCATCAAGGGTGAACCGGAAATCCAGACCCGCATCCGGTTCATCCCGCCCGAGCACTGGGGCAATCACGAATGGGACACGATGACCGCCATGCCGGCGGTCAGCGCTGCGTTCAACGTTGCCGCCGCGCCGGCGGGCATTTTGACCCTGAAGGATGTGGGCTTGCCGTGCGCGCCCGCAGGAATCTGGGACACCGAACGGAGCGAGGGACATTCGGTAACGGTCTGACGCGGCCAACATCGCATCGGTGGTTGCGGAACGCGAGCCTGATCCGATGAGAGCAGCTGTATGCGAAAATGTCTGCGATACAGCAGACTTGAAGCATTCTGAAGAGTCTTTGAAAGGAGAACCCAGCCGATGGTCAACCCCTCGCAAGGTGCGTCTGAAGCTCTCGTGCAGGTGAGGTGGGCCGATATGGATGTCAACCGGCACGTCAACAATGTTCAAGTGGCCCGACTATTCGAGGAGGGAAGGGTTCGGATACTCCGCGAATGGTTTACGCCCGATATGCCCGGCACTGGCGCCGCGCACGTAGCACGACTCGAGATCGAGTTCGTTGCGCCGATGTACTACACCCCCGAACCGGCTACGGTCCGGCTGTGGACATCGCGCGTGGGAACGTCGTCGTTCGATCTCGGAAGTGAATTGCGCGATGGGCACGGCAACGTGGTCGCGTACTGCGAAATGACCACAGTCACAGTCGATGCCGATTCCGGCCAGTCACGCCCATTTGCCGCAGATACACGGGATTTCCTGCAGTCCAAACTGGGTGAGCCAGTGCCACTTCGTCGTAGAGCATGACCCACGAAGTTACCGCAGGCCAGAGATCCACAATCGCCTACCTACCCTCGGCAAACTCGTCAAAGGCGACCTGAAGACACGCTTCGCAGTCGGAATCAGCGGTGCGGGGCTATCGCTCCGCACCGCAGATCGAGTATCGGCGTTCGATTCCGGCAGTGGCTCCTCCCCACTCACTTGCGGCAACTCTGTCCTGATGGATGTTGAATGCCGAAGCGTCGGCAAATCGTTCGTCGACTTGCCACACATACGGGTCGTCAGTCCGGAGTACCTCGAACGAAATGCAGCCGGACTCGGCGCGAGTCAGTTCGGTGTGACGTGGCAGATGTAGCAGGACAGCCGTCACCTCAGCATCACTCGCGCAGACCAGCTGCCCAGTGAGAACGACCTGGGGCGTCACTTCAGATAACCTTCCCTATTGCGCGTTTGCTGGCGTTGAGGCCTTGCGGATTCGCGAGTATCCGCAGGTCACAGTTGTTTGCTGCCTTTACGACATCTTGGCATGATGGGAACTACTACGGACGCTCTGCGGACGGCGCACCAACCGGTAATCTACAGTGGCCACCCAAAAGCTATCCGATCTGCCGCAGTCGGCTGGGCTCGACTGGCGCAACCGACGGTCGGTGACATTGTCGAGCAACTCGGTGAGATGCTCGATCCGATCGTGCGAGCCTGAGGCTGCGGCCGACGCGTCAGAGGAGTGGTCGAAATACCGGCAGTACCGCGCCCTCATCGATGGTTTCAAAGACCACTTCGACCGGCATACCGACCCGCAGGTTCGTACCTTCGGCATCGATCAAGTTCGTGTGCAACATCGGCCCCTCGTCGAGTTTCACCACCGCGACGACAGTCGGTTTGTCCGTGAACGACTTACTGTATTTCTGATGGACGACGGTCCAGGTGTGCAGGTGACCGGTCCCCGCGGCGGGGACCCACTCGATGTCGCGCATGCCATGTGCGGTACATGATCCCGCGGGCCAGTACGACGTGGCGCAGATGTTGCAGCGGTAGACCAGCAGCACGCCATCGTTGCACGCGTCCCAGAACGGCTGGTCGATCGCGTCCTCGACGACATCGCCCGGTAGCGGGCGGCCGACGCTCACCGGTCTGCTCCCAGCACGAGGGTGGCGTGTGACCAGGATCCTTGGATCCCGCCATTGCCTCCCGATCCGCTGACGAGACATGTCCGCGCATCTGCGATCTGACTGCTCGGAGCTTGACCGCGCATCTGGAGTATCCCTTCACTCAATGGCGTGAAACCCGTTGCGTAAAAACCGGACAACTGCCCGCCGCCGGTGTTTGTCGGTATCGTGCCGGTCGGCCCGGTGTGACCATCGGCAACGAACGCGCCTCCTTCGCCCGGTTTGCAGAAGCCATACTCCTCGAGCTGCATGAGGACGGCAATGGTGAAGGGTGCGTACAGCTGCGCCACGTCGATGTCACCGATGTTCATCTGCGCCTGCCCGAGTGCCGTCCGGGCCGCGCGGTCGACGTTCATCGACTCGAACATCGTTCCATCCCACCATGTTTCGATCGCATGCGAGGTTCCGCCGCCGAGCACGCGCACCGGATGATCGGTCAGATCGGCCGCACGGTCGGTCGATGTGACGATGATGGCGGCGCCACCGTCAGTCGGTCGAGAACAGTCCAGGAGCCGCAGAGGGTCAACGATCATGCGCGACTCCTGATGATCCGCAAGCGTGATCGGCTGCCCGTACCCCTGCGTTCCGGGCCGGATCGATGCGTACTCGCGCTCGACCACAGCTACCCGGCCCAGGTCTTCCGAGGTGGTCCCGTAGAGCTCCATGTGGCGACGCGCCGCGAGCGCGTACGTCGACGCCGGTCCCACCATGCCGTACAGGTAGGGGTAGCCGTAGCTGTAGGCCCTGATGTCCCGCTCGACACCACCGGTGGTGTGCGGCACCAGTTTCGGAGGCTCCGACGAATACGCCTCCCCGTAGACGCAGGCGACGGTTTTGGCCTGGCCGGTGGCGATCGCACCCGCGGCCACCAGAACGCTCGCGGTTGGCGAGGCACCTCCGGTCATCAACGAATAGGCGAAGGCCGGAGACAGTCCGAGATAGCGGAGATCTTCGAATGAAGCACCGATCAGGATGTAGCCATCGACGTCCGACCGTTCGAGGCCGGCATCGTCCAGGGCGAGGTCGAGCGCTTGTCGACGCAATTCGCGCCGTGAAATACCAAGGTGCCGACCCTGTTCGGTCAGACCGAGACCGGCGATTGCAGCGTCTGGTTGGGGGGCCACGTTTGTCCTCCGTAGTGATCGACAGTCGTCCGTGCCGGATGACGCCGAAGAAGGTCCGCCGCCGGCGGACCTTCTTCAACATTCACGTTGCTAATTGATCCACAACTCTTCAGGTAATGGGGATCCGAGGCCGTACAGGTTGATGCCCTTGGTCTTCGACGCGGCTATCACCGAGGGTGTGGACCGGATATAGAAGATGCCTGGTACGACCACGGCGAGTCGTTCCTGAACGGTGTCGTATGCAGCCTTACGCTCTTCGACCGTCGCGCCGACACGGCCGGCATCGAGTGCCGCATCGAGTTCGGGATCGCTGATCCCCGTCATGTTGCCTGAGGACTTCGAGTGGAAGCTGACCCAGAGTTCAGTGTCGGGGTCGAGGATGTTGGCCGAGGTGACAACCATCTCGAAGTCTCGCTGCCCGATGACGGACTGGATGGCGGTGGAGTCGACATTCTTCACGCCGACCTCGACATTGTCGTAGGCACTGAGCTGAGCCTGGACACCCTCTGCAGCCATCTTGTTTTCATTGCTCGAAAAGCTGGTGAAGTCGAACCTGACCGGCTTTCCTTCGGCGGCAAGCTCGTTGAACAGAGCCTGTGCCTGCGCCTTGTTGGGCTCTCGCAGAGCGATGTCGTTGTAGAACGGGGACTCCTCGGGGAACAAGGTGTTGGGCACCTCACCCGCACCGCTGTAGACGACGGTGTTGAGAGCGTCGAGATCGAGCGCCAGCGAAACCGCCTGGCGGGCTCTCGGGTCATCGAACGGAGCGCGCCGGGTGTTCATGGCCAGATACTGTCCGCCACCGGTCTCCACTACCTCGGTTTTCAGATTCTGGGCCATCGCATCTTCAATGCTTTTCGGGTTCGACTCCGCGCTGATGTCGGCACTGCCACTGACAACCGCATTGAAACGCTGAGCGGTGTCCGGCACGAACCTGAACGAGATCGAGTCGATGTAGGGCTTGGGCGCCTCCCAGTAGCCGGGGTTCTTCGTCAGCGTCATCTGATTCTGTCGACTCCACTCCGACAGCGTGAACGGACCGGCGCCCACCGGTGCGGCGTCGAAGTCCGCACGGCTCTTCTGCAGCGCGGAGGGCGAGGCGATCCAATTCAGCGCACTGGTGACCACAGCTTGATCGAAGTGCGAGTTGGGGGCGACCATCGTGACCCTCAACGTGGACGGATCGACGACCGTGGTCTCGGCGATCTGTGGACTGACCTTGCTCGCACCTGATCCCAGTTTCGGGTCCTTCACGCGGTCCCAGTTGAACTTGACCGCCGCGGCGTCCAGTGGTGTGCCGTCTGTGAACTGCAGTCCCGGACGCAGTTTCATCGTGTAACTGGCGCCGCCATCGGTTGTGGAGAAATCCTCGGCCATCTTGTATTCGATTTCGAGTGTCTCGGGATTGTTGATCATCAACGTGCCGTACAGCGCATTACCCAACATCGCCTGGCTCGCCCACACATTTCCCAGCGAGGCGGGATCGAGGGTGCGCGGTTCACTGACCTGGATCGCGTTGACCGCACCGCCGGGCACCGGGGCACCCTCGTCTTCGGACGATGCACCAGTGCTCGAAGGTGAACTACAGGCAGTCAAAAGTAGTGTGGCCGAACTCAACACCGCGATCGCGGCGGTGAGCAGACGTCGTTGTCGAATCATCCTCGACCTCTCGAGAGTAGTCCTATTGGGCTGGTGAAGAATGCTGCAGAACTGCTGAATCGGGGCAGGCCGGACGGCTCACATGACAGCGTGACGCTCTTTGAGCTCGACGATGTTGCCCCAGTCGAAGCCGAGTTCGAGGAGAATCTCTTCCGTATTTGCGCCGTGCTCGGGGGCCCGACGCAGGTCTGGTGGGCCCTCGTCGAATTGCACCGGCCCGTTGGGAAAGGTCAGTTCGGCACCGTTGTCGGATTCCACCGTCGAGAGGTAGCCGTTCGCGACCACCTGTGGATCCACCAGGACTTCCTCGACGGACTGGACGGGAGCCCAGGGCATGTCCGACTTTTCGAAGCGCACCACCCAGTCCGAGTAGGTACGGCTCGCGAAGATCTCGTCCAGCGTCTTGAGGCAGTCGACCCGGTTCTCCGCCCGCGTCGTAATCGTCGCAAAACGACTGTCGCCGAACAGCTCCGGCTGTCCCAGAACGTCACAGAGCTCGGCCCAGTAGCGATCGGGCTGGAGCAGCGCGAGAGTGATGTGGCGACCATCCTGCGTGCGGAAGACATTACCGAGCGGGTTCGGACCCTGACCACGCGACGACCGGGCCCGGGGCTCCTGTCCCTGGAGTGCGCCCAGCATGTCGGAACCGAGGGTCCACATGGCGCTGGCCAGCAGGGACACGTCCACGACCGAAGGTTCCCCGGTCCGTTCCCGCCGGAACAGCGCGCCCGAGACGCCGAACGCGAGATTCATCGCTGCCTGTCGGTCACCGAACGCGCCACGGGGTGACAGTGGATAGTCCAGGCCTTCGGGTGTCAATACGTGCGCCATTCCGCCACGCGACCAGAAAGCGGTGTTGTCGTAAGCCGGTATGTCTTTGTCCGGCCCGCGAACTCCGAACCCGTGACCACGCGCATAGATCAACTGCGGGTTGCGCTTTCGCAGTTCATCGACGCTCAATCCCAACCGGTCCAGGGCAGACGAACGGAAGTTGGTGAGGAAGACATCCGCTTCGGCGATCATCTTGTAGAAGATCTCCCGACCTTCCGGGTTCTTCAGGTCCAGGCCGATGCTGCGCTTACCCCGATTGGCCAACTCGATCGAGTAATTCACCCGCTCGGTACCGGTGGTGACCCCTTGCTCTACGAGACCACGGTAGGGGTCACCGGCGGTCGGCGACTCGACCTTGATCACGTCCGCGCCCCAGTCGGACAGCAACGCGCCGGCCACGGGTACGAACACCCATTGAGCCAGTTCCACCACTTTCACGCCGTCGAAGACGTTGGTTCCCGCCGTCGCATCCACCCTGATTCTCCTTCGTTCTTTGACCGATTACGTTGGTGCGGCGTCTATGTGAGGTCGGGGACGGTGGGGGTGAAGCGGTACAACTTCTCAGCGTTACCACGAAGGAGCTTGTACTGGGTGGCCTCGGGCAGATGCTGGATCTGCTTACGCGCCACATTGATCGAATCCGGCCACGTCGAATCCGAATGCGGATAATCGGTTTCGAACATGATGTTGTCCTCACCGATCAAATCGATGTTCGCGATACCGGCCTCATCCTGAATGAAACAGCCATACACATGATCTTTGAAACGCTGCCGGATATCGAGATCCATCGGAACCTCGGTAGCAGCATGACCCTCATACTTCACACCCTTGGCAGCCCAAAAACGCTGCTTGTCATACACCTGCTCCGCCCGCTCCAGAAAATACGGAATCCACCCGATATTGCCCTCCGACAACGCGATCTTCAGATTCGGGAACTTCTCGAAATAGTCACTGAACAACCACTGCAACATCGTGCCGGCAGTACGGGTGGCACCCCAGGTCAAGTTCGCCATGAACGGCGCATCAGAGGCGATCGTCGGCAACCGCGACGACGACCCCACATGCATCGAAATGACCAGATCATGATCAGCCGCAGCAGCCATCACCGGATCCCAATACCGGCCCGGATCGTTGATCGTCGGCAACCCCAACGGCTCCGGATTCTCCGAAAACGCCACACTGCGCGCACCCAGGGCCGCAGTACGTTCGATCTCCTTGACAGCCAGCTGCGGATCCCACAACGGGATGATCACCAACGGAATGAACCGGCCCGGATCGGTGGCGCACCACTCCTCGAAAATCCAGTCGTTATACACCTGCAAACACCGCAACGCCAGATCCTTGTCCTGGGCCTCATAAAAGATCTGGCCACAAAACCGCGGGAACGACGGAAAACCCAACGACGCCAGAATCCCGGCCTCGTTCATATGCTCCAAACGCGCCTTCGGGTCATAACACCCCGGATGCATATCGGCATACGTGATCGCCTCCGGACTGAACTCCTCCCGCGACTTACCCACCACCGCCGACAACCCACTGGTCGGCACCACCCGACCCTCATACACCCAGGTCTCCTTGTCACCGGTCCGCACCAACTTCGGCGCCCGATCACGATCCTTCGCCGCAATCCGGTCCTGCCAAATATGCGGCGGCTCCAAGATGTGGTCATCAACAGAAATCAACCAATTCAAATCAAGGGCACTGTGCTGCGCAGTCACTGTCATCTCCATTCACGGCTCAAAGGGATGGACACGGAACCGGTATGGACCGCCGATCTCCCTGTAACTAGAATCACACTCTCGTACAGTATAGAACGACGTTGCTGTTTGCAACGAAAACGGAAACCCCAACCAAATACCCGACCGCCCGGACCCGGCGAGCGTTCGCTCCACGTCGATTCACATACTCGCAGCCGTGGTCAAATTGCTTGTCTGCGAACATATTTGACAGACTCGCACGTGACCTTCAGCGACACACAGCAGCGGCACACCGCCCACAGCGATGCGCCGCCACACCAGGCCCGTGCATCACAGGCCACGCCGTTACGTACGGTTTCAGGTTGACTCAGTGGCCGATTTCGCGGCCATGTCAGCCGTCCTTTGCATCGCGTCCATGCACTGCTGCAATGCGTACGCGGGATTGAACTCCAGATGATTGGTCGGTTCGCTGTACTTCAGGACGTGGCCCGCCGGAATGAAGTAGACCTCGCCCGCCGAGATCACTTCGTCGGGCTTGCCGGTGTTCGGGTAGACCGCTGTGATGGCACCTTCGAACACATAGCCATAGTGGGGACAAGGGCACACGCCACCAGGTAGTCCACCGATCCTGTTCAGCTCGGTGGTGTCAACGGGGGTCGAGGTGGTGGTGTAACCCACCTCCAGGTCTCCCCACTGCACGGATCGGAAGCGATCGTTGGATGCGGGCCATCGCCCGCCTCCACCGTTGGGGAGATCAGCCGGCTTGGCATGTGGCATGGTGTTGTCCTTTGGTCGACTCGGTATTCAGTGACCCCACGCGGGCGGTCTGCGAGTTCGCGACGAGGGTCTGGAATGCGGCGGAACAGCCGTCTCGCCAGAGCGAGAATGCCATACCGATGCGCACCATACCGCCACATCAATCGATTTTGTCAAGGCGGGCACCGGATCTCGTCCACGCACATGCGCCGAACGGATCTGCGAACAGAGATTTCGCGAAACACTCTGATTCTAACAATCACTAGAGTATGGTTCTCGTCATCGGAGAGAGCACGGTTCTCCCGACTACTCCGCACTGGCCGTAACACGGATCCAGACATCGGCAGGCGCCGTCACGCCCTGACGGACAAGAAAACGCTGGTGTCACTTGATATTTCGAAGGGAGATCGAACAATCTCATGCGAACTATTCCCGCTGAGCTGACCCGGCGATATGAGTCCGAGGGGTGGTGGACAGACGAGTCCATCGGGACGATGCTCGCGGGCGGACTTGAAGCCAACCCTGACGTCACGTTCCGGGTGCATTCCACGGTGCGCCCTTACGAGGGAACATTCCGCGAGGTCGAACTGGTGGCCCGAAAGCTCGCCGCGGGGCTGAAAGCCCGCGGCGTGGGTCCCGGTGACGTCGTGGTCATGCAACTTCCCAACTGGATGGAGGCGGCGGCGACGTTCTGGGCATCGTCGTTTCTCGGCGCCGTGGTGGTGCCCATGGTGCACTTCTATGGCCCGAAAGAACTGCGATTCGTGCTCGCAGAGACCAAACCACGGGTGTTCATCACCGCCAAGCAGTTCGGTCGCATGTCCTATGACCCCGATGTCAGCGCGAACGTGCCCATAGTCGGTGTGGTGGGTGCCGGATTCGACGACCTTCTGGATGACGAGCCCCTGATCGGCACCCTCGAGGTGGACCCCGCGAATCCGGCTGTCATCGCTTTCACCTCCGGGACCACCCGCGACCCCAAAGGTGTCATTCACAGCCATCAGACACTCGGATTCGAAACCCGCCAACTTCTGGCGAACTACCCTGCTGACCGTGGCGCCCAGCTCACGGCGCTACCGGTAGGACACTTCATCGGGATGGTGAGCGCTCTACTCACCCCCGTGCTCGAGGGTGTGTCTGTCGATCTGCTCGACCAATGGGATCCGGCCCGGGTGCTCGAACTGATCGACAGTCACGGAGTGGCCATTGGTGGCGGTCCTCCCTATTTCGTGACGAGTCTGGTCGATCAACCCCACTTCAATCCCGAACACCTGGACTACCTCAAGTACATGGGACTCGGCGGATCCTCGGTTCCCGGAACGGTCACACGTCAACTCGCGGACCTCGGGATCTGTGTCGCGCGCTCTTACGGTAGTACCGAGCATCCCTCGATCACCGGTTCACAGTTCACCGCGCCAGAGGGTAAGCGGCTATATACCGACGGTGAACCACGCCTCGGCGTCGAGATCAGACTCGGTGAGGACGGTGAGATCTTCAGCCGGGGTCCAGATCTGTGCCTCGGTTACACCAACGACTCACTGACCGAGATTGCCTTCGACACCGACGGTTGGTACCGCACCGGCGATGTCGGCGCGCTCGACGAAGATGGTTACCTGACCATCACCGATCGCAAGTCGGACTTGATCATCCGAGGTGGCGAGAACATCAGTGCCGTGGAGGTCGAGGACGTCCTGTTGTCGATGCCCGCGGTCGCGGAGGCGGTGGTCGTCGCCGGCCCCGATGACCGGCTCGGCGAACATGCCACCGGGGTTATGCGACTGCGGCCGGACCACGACGCCCCCACCCTCGAAGATGTGCGAGCCCATTTCGAGCGGGCCGGGATGGCCCGGCAGAAATGGCCCGAAGAACTCTTCGTGGTCGACGAACTGCCACGCACCGCCAGCGGCAAGGTGCAAAAACATGCTGTGCGCCAAAGCATCCCGGACCTCCGGGCAGCTGGCGATGAGGTTGGTCGCAGCAGTGGAAAATCGGCTGGACGAGTATGAGTCCGATAGACAAAGCCATAGCAGGATAGAGGTAACAATGAGCGATCGATCAGCACCGGCCGGCGTACCCACGAGGGTCCTGTCGTGAGCACCTCCGTGGCCGTCCCGGTTCCGGAGACCCTTGACACGGCACAGTCACCGGAATGGCTCACTGCCGCACTACAACGGCGATTTCCGGGGATCAAGATCCTCGGAGTCACACCGGGACCGGTTGTGTCCCGAGTGTCCACCAACGCCAGATTCACCATCGAGTATTCCGGCACCACGTCGCCGGGTCCATCACGATCACTATGCGTGAAGGGCTATTTCAACGAGATCGGTCAGGCCGCCCGCTACATCGGCGAATCGGAGACATACTTCTACCGCGATCTGGCCGACGCTGTTGGTGTTCGTACGCTGACCTGCCTGTATGCGGAGGTTGACCCCGTCACCCGCCACGGTGTGGTCATCACCGAAGATCTTGTCGCCGAGGGCGGTGAGTTTCTCGACGCCAGTAGCGCTTACACACCGGAGCAGACCGCCTCGACCCTGGGCGACATGGCGCGGCTACATGCGGCGACGTGGAACAACCCCGACTGGGCGGACCAACCATGGCTGGCGTCCCGAATCGGCAAGACCCTGACCCTCTGGGGTGACGACGGCGTGATGTCGAGGATTGGCGCGAATATGTTCGGCGCCAATGCAAGTGGTGTTTCTCAGGAGATTCGCGACCCGAAACGGATAGTGGACGCGTATCGGAACGTGGTTACTCATTCCAAGGCAGCTGTGGCCGATAGAACGTTGCCCTGGTGCGTGATTCACGGCGACAGTCACCCCGGAAACCTCTTTCTCGACCCCGCGGGTCGACCGTCGTTGTTCGACTGGCAGCTCGTGCAGCGTGGAATGTGGTATCTCGATGTCGGCTATCACATTGCCGCCACTCTCAGTGTCGAGGATCGTCGTCGATCTGAAGACGAACTGCTGCGACATTACCTGCAGAGCCTCGCCGATCTCGGGGTCGAACCGCCGCCGTTCGAGACGGCACGGCGTGCACTTGGTCTCGGAATCGTGCACGGGTTGTATCTGTGGAGTATCACTGCCGAGGTCGAGCCGCGACTGATCGAGATCCTCCTGCATCGCCTGGGCACAGCAGCCGCCGATCATGAAGCACTGACGCAGGCGCTCGCACTCCACTAGAAACCGACTCGCCGACATCGAGCTGCTCGATGTCGGCGAGTCGGCTATGGGGCGATGAATTACCAACTCCCCCAACTTCTTCCCTCAGGTCACCTGTCGTTTTGCCGTGTTCCGGCGGCGCGGCGTTGCCGGGGCCGGTGTGGGACGCCCACGGTCCAACGCTGCCTTGCAAAAGCCCCACAGGTACTCGGTTGTCTGTTCCGGATCGCCGGTGAAGACCCCCAGAGCGAACTGGTGGTAGAAGGACATCACAAGGTTCTGGACGATCTGCGCATCGCGTTCGGCGTCGATGATGTGAAGGGCGCCGGCTTCGGAAGCGGCGCGGAGGGCTTCCTCCAGCAGGATGAAATATGGCGCCGTGACCAGGGCAACATCGGCGGGGTGATCGACCTGTAGGCGAAGGTGTTCCCGGACGATTGCCGCACCCATCAGACTCCGCTCACGAGAGGCACGGCCGGAGGCCGGCGCAACGATCAGGGCGTGGACCTTTTCGAGCGGATCTGAGATCTCGGCGATAGCTTTTTCGATGAGTTCGACCGACGACCGAATCTCTTCTTCCAGGATCGCGAGCACCAGGAGGTCCTTGGTTTCGAAATGTCGATACACCGTCTGTAGCGCCACCCCGGCCCGGACGCTGACCTGTTTCATCGTGAACTGGAAGCTGCTTGTCTCATTGAACAACTGTCGACCGGCGGCAATGATCTCCCGCGCTGTCACAAGCTGGCGGGTCGCGGTCTTCTCTTGTGCGCGAATAGCAGAGCGATCGAGCGCACGCGTCTCCCACGTCGCTTGAGCCTGACCTTTCGAAGCGTCTTTCACCCTTGACCACCCTTTTGGTTGTGTTCCCCTCGACCCTAACCCGTCAGATACAGCTGTTGCGCCAGCAACCGCCGAACAGAGTTACACTACCTAGTTAGAGCTGCTCGGGGTCGGTCGCCTCCGCGTCTCACCTCGGCGCTGCACCCGGCTCGGCGAGACGTTGCTCGTCGATGATGACCTGGAGTTTTGCGAGGGTTTCGCCCAAACCGGCACCGAGGCGTGGCCCAGGCGAAAACGTCGCGGGAAGTTGGCGCATCCCCTGGATGGTGCCGACGGACTCGTAGTGCACCGCACCTTCGGGATCGCAGAGGTAGTCGGGCATCCGATCGAGCACCGCGAGCAGCATCCGCTTGAACAAGGTGCGGGCCAGGTTCGAGCCGATGCAGCGATGAATTCCCAAGCCAAAGCTGAAGTGCCGGTTCGCCGTCCGAAGAAGGTCGACCTCGTTCGGGGCGTCGAAGAGTTCCGGATCGCGGTTGGCCATCGTCCAGGACAGCCACAACCGCTCGCCTTCGCGGATCTCGACACCGTTGTACTCGCAATCGGCGGCGAAGGTGCGTCCGGCGCCGGCCAGCGGCGTGTAAAAACGCAAGAACTCTTCGGTTGCCGAGTTCAGCATCACGTCGCGGTCCTCGCTCAGGAGAGTGCGTTGATCAGGATTCTGCGACAGCCATTCGAAAGCATGTGAGGACAGCGCCGTCGTGGTGTCGAACCCGCCACCGATGAGCAGGCTGAGGATGCCGAGCACCTCGGCGTCGTCGGGCTGCTCACCATCGACCTCGGCCCGCACGAGCGCATCGATCATGCCGGGACGTGGCTTCTCCCGGATCTCGGTGACGCTGGCCCGGAGGTCAGCGCCCATCACCTTCTTGAGCTCACCGATCCGCTCCATGTCTGGCGAGTTCGGCGGGGTGTAGATGGACGCGTGGACCGGCTCGCAGTAGACGGACCACTTCTCGATCGGGATGCCGAGCATCCCCAGGGTGATCACTGCAGGCACGATGTTGACCAGGTCATCCACAAAGTCGATGGAGCCGGACTCGATCTTCTCGTCCAGGGAGGCCCGGATCACCTCGTCGATGATCGGATGCCACTTCTTGATTCCCGCAGGTGACAGGAAGGGATTGAGAATCGCGCGATACTTCCCGTGCTCGGGCTCGTCCATCTCGGCTATACCGCCTCGAATACTCGTCACGTTCGCTGCGGTAGGGATGGTGACGCCCTTGTACCCGTTGCGCTTACCCCGAACATCGTGGTCGCTGGAGACGTCGGCCGAGCGCGCAAACGTGAAGTTCGCGTCGGCGGTGGCGGCAACCCAGTGTCCGCCGTGAGTATCCGACCATGCCACCGGACATTTGGACTGCATCTCTTCGGTGATGTCCAAGAAGCTGTCGCGAAACTCAGGACCGTGACGCTCGAAGTGAAACGTCGGTTTCCTGCGGGCAGTGACCGCTGCATTGTCGTCGCTCATGATCTCAATCCTCTTCTGCGATGGCTTGTTCGGGGCAGGAGCTCCGGGCGTCGCGTACTTGCGATTCCATACCTTCCGGGACCGGGTCGGTGATGACGGAGGCGTGCCCGTCAAAGTCGCTGAGCTCGAAGACTTCTGGGGCTGCCATTGCACACAGGGTGTGCCCCTGGCAGCGTTGCGGGTCGACTCGTACCTTCATGATTGTTCTCCCGGTTATTGTGTGGGTGTCCGTCGGAGGACGACGACGGGAATACGTCGGTCGGTCCGCTGTGCGTATACGTTGTAGTTCGGCCACGCGTCGGCGGCGAGGTTCCACAGTCGGGTGTATTCGTCGCCCTCAGCAACGTGCGCGTGCGCCGGGAAACGTTCTGCCAGAACCTGAACCGTGACCTCTGGCTCAACCAACAGATTCTCGAACCAGTTGGGAGCTTTGGGAGCTCCACCTTTGGATGCAATGACGATGAAATCCTCGCCGTCCCGTGCGTAGATGAGTGGGGTCTCGCGGGGCTCTCCGCTCGTGCGTCCGATGGTGGTCAGCAGCAGACACGTCACCCCGTTCCAGATGTGCCCTTCTTCACCGTTGGTTGCCCGGTAGAGCGCGGTGTGCTCGGCGTTGCGCAGGGTCAGGTTCTGTGGTTGATACTGGGTCTCGTTGCTATCTGTGGTCATATTCGCTCCTTGGGCTATCGCGCGACGTATCCGCCGTCGACCGGCATGACGACGCCGGTGATGTTGCGTGCGTTGTCGGTGGCGAAGAAGAGCGCCGCTGCCGCAACGTCTTCCGGAGTAATGTTCCGGCCCAACGGATGTTGTTGAGCAACCCTTTCGAATGCGGCCGTCTGGGTGGCCTCGTCGGCGGGGATGTCCATGAAGTTGGTCGTGGGCATCCCGGCCGGACAGACGGCGTTGACCCTGATGTCGTGCGGCGCAGATTCGATGGCAACTGCCCGGGTGAGCTGGATGACACCGCCCTTGGTGGCGCCGTAGACGGTGCCGCCCCAGCCCACGAGGCCCGCCACGGAGGCTGTGTTGATGATCGATCCGGGTGAGCCCTGGGCTCGAAACTGCCGCACTGCATGTTTGGTACCCAGGAACACGCCCTTGAGATTGATCGACATCAGTCGATCGAAGTCCTCGACGGTGTGGTCCTCGAACCGGAGGCCGGGACGCGGGGTGGCGACACCGGCGTTGTTGTACATGACGTCAAGGCGACCGTATTCGCGCACGGTGGCCTCGATGGCTGCGATCACCTCGGCCTCCTGCGTGACATCACAGTGCACGGCAATCGAATTGCCGCCCGCCGCCTCGATCAGCCGGACCGTTTCCTTGGCCCATTCGTCGTTGACGTCTGCGCACACGATGTTGCCGCCCTCGCGGGCGAACAGGAGTGCGGCAGCCCTGCCGACACCTGACCCCGCCCCGGTGATGACAATTGACTTACCTTTGAGCTGCATTACTGAGATCTCCTAGTGGTGGTAGGTTTTGCGACGCGAATCCCGCGGTCACCAATTGCTCACACTGAGATGCTTGATCTCCTGGTACGCGCGCAGTCCGTCGACTCCGCGCTCGCGCCCGAGACCGCTCTGTTTGTAACCGCCAGATGATGCGAACGCACTCGCACCAAGCCCGTTCACGTTGACCGCGCCGGCCCGAATCCGGCGCGCTACTGCTGTTGCCGCAACCAGATCGGGGCTGTAGACCTGCCCCGACAACCCGTACGGCGAGTCGTTGGCGATGGCGACCGCCTCATCGACCGTGTCGTAGCCGATCACCGTGACCACAGGCCCGAAGATCTCGTCCTGCGCTGCGGGGTTGGAGTTGTCCGGGACGTCGAGGATCGTCGGTTCGAAGAAGTAGCCGCGGGGCAGTGACTTCGGGCGCTGTCCGCCGGTCACCACACGTCCACCCGCTGCCACCGAACGCTGCACATACGATTCGCACCGATCCCGCTGGGCAGCGGAAATCAGTGGCCCCATCAGGGTGGAGTCGTCAGCAGGGTCGCCGATGGTCAACCGGGAGGCGATTGCTGCACCCTTCTCCAGGACCTCGTCCTTGCGGTCATGCGGTACAAGCATGCGGGTCGCCGCCACGCACGCCTGCCCGGCGTGATTGGCGAAAACGGTGGGGAAACCCATGGGGGCCCGGTCCACCGCGTCGGGGAGATACAGCTGGACGGACTTGCCGCCGAGCTCGAGCATCACGCGCTTGGTGGTATCGGCGGCCTGCCGCATGATCGTCTTTCCGACCTGTGTCGAGCCGGTGAAGCTGATCTGGTCGACCGCCGGATGTGTGGTCATCAGCGCAGAACCCTCGAAGCCGGCCTCGACGACCACGTTGAGAACACCCGGCGGCAACCCTGCGGCCTCGGCCGCCTCGCCGAAGACCAACGCGGACAACGGTGTGAACGGACTGGGACGCAGCACCACGGTGTTACCGGTGAGCAGGGCGGGGATCGCCTTCCACGCATTGATCCAGAATGGGCAGTTGTACGCCGAGATGCACGACACCACACCCACCGGCTCGTACGCCATCACGCTCAGCCCCACCGAGTTCGCCGCAATCGCGAGATCGAGTGGCCGCGGGCTGTATTCCTGTTCCGGCAGCGACAGATACAGGTCGACCGTCTGCCGCATCTGAACGATCGCGTGATCCAACTGCGCCGAACCGAGCATCCGAGTGGTTGCGCCGGCCTCCTGCTGGATGGTCTGGCCGAGTTCGTCGCGATGCTCTTCGAAGTAGTCGAGCATCCGGAGAACCAGGCGAACCCGGTCCCGGCGATCGGACCGCGCCCAGTCGTCGGTGTCGAACGCCCGGCGGGCGGCGAGAATGGCTGCCTCGACCTGCCCCACCGAAGTGGTCTCGACCTCGGTGACCGCTTCTTCGGTCGCGGGATTGAGAACGGTCAGCGGGTCACCCTCTCCGACAGTGAATTTGCCGTCGATATACGGCGATCTGGTGCTGATGATCTTGCTCATGGGTCTCTCTTCCAGATTCGAGCTCGATGGGTCAGGCTCGGACGGATGGGACGGTGGGGGTGAAGCGGTACAACTTCTCGGCGTTACCACGAAGAAGCTTGTACTGGGTGGCCTCAGGCAGATGCTGGATCTGCTTACGCGCCACATTGATCGAATCCGGCCACGTCGAATCCGAATGCGGATAATCGGTTTCGAACATGATGTTGTCCTCACCGATCAAATCGATGTTCGCGATACCGGCCTCATCCTGAATGAAACAGCCATACACATGATCTTTGAAACGCTGCCGGATATCGAGATCCATCGGAACCTCGGTAGCAGCATGACCCTCATACTTCACACCCTTGGCAGCCCAAAAACGCTGCTTGTCATACACCTGCTCCGCCCGCTCCAGAAAATACGGAATCCACCCGATATTGCCCTCCGACAACGCGATCTTCAGATTCGGGAACTTCTCGAAATAGTCACTGAACAACCACTGCAACATCGTGCCGGCAGTACGGGTGGCACCCCAGGTCAAGTTCGCCATGAACGGCGCATCAGAGGCGATCGTCGGCAACCGCGACGACGACCCCACATGCATCGAAATGACCAGATCATGATCAGCCGCAGCAGCCATCACCGGATCCCAATACCGGCCCGGATCGTTGATCGTCGGCAACCCCAACGGCTCCGGATTCTCCGAAAACGCCACACTGCGCGCACCCAGGGCCGCAGTACGTTCGATCTCCTTGACAGCCAGCTGCGGATCCCACAACGGGATGATCACCAACGGAATGAACCGGCCCGGATCGGTGGCGCACCACTCCTCGAAAATCCAGTCGTTATACACCTGCAAACACCGCAACGCCAGATCCTTGTCCTGGGCCTCATAAAAGATCTGGCCACAAAACCGCGGGAACGACGGAAAACCCAACGACGCCACAATCCCGGCCTCGTTCATATGCTCCAAACGCGCCTTCGGGTCATAACACCCCGGATGCATATCGGCATACGTGATCGCCTCCGGACTGAACTCCTCCCGCGACTTACCCACCACCGCCGACAACCCACTGGTCGGCACCACCCGACCCTCATACACCCAGGTCTCCTTGTCACCGGTCCGCACCAACTTCGGCGCCCGATCACGATCCTTCGCCGCAATCCGGTCCTGCCAAATATGCGGCGGCTCCAAGATGTGGTCATCAACAGAAATCAACCAATTCAAATCAAGGGCACTGTGCTGCGCAGTCACTGTCATCTCCATTCACGGTTCAAAGGGATGGACACGGAACCGGTATGGACCGCCGATCTCCCTGTAACTAGAATCACACTCTCGTACAGTATAGAACGACGTTGCC
>QJJF01000003.1:601924-602223 GCA_003202005.1 Williamsia faeni
CATTCACGGTTCAAAGGGATGGACACGGAACCGGTATGGACCGCCGATCTCCCTGTAACTAGAATCACACTCTCGTACAGTATAGAACGACGTTGCCGTTTGCAACGAAAACGAGAGCAGAAGTATGGAGGGCAGCACAGGTCTACCCGAGAGCTGGCAGCAGAGGTCTACCCGAGAGCCGGGCTGTGTAGCGTTTACCCGCGCGTGCGGTTCAGAGTTGTTTGGTCAGTGAGGTTGTGGCGTCACTGACCGGCAAGAGTGGGAAATGGCAGGCCGCGTACTGTCCGGGACGGACTTCG
>QJJF01000004.1:0-215560 GCA_003202005.1 Williamsia faeni
CATCCGCAGCCTCAAGCGCTACATCGCCCGCGAAACCTACCGACTCATCACCACCCAAACCACCCCTTGCGCGTTATAGGAGCATCGCTCGACGGCGGGGTGCTGCTGGTCAGGCGCCACTGCGCGGGATGTCGGGGTGACAGGGCACGATGGGCACATGACCACTGGAACCACCGCCACCCGCGAGCAGGCTCAAACCATCCTCGAGCAACTGGCCGGCCCCGGCGCCACACTGCGCGACGACCAGTGGACGGCCATCGAGGCGCTGGTCGTCCAGCGCCGTCGTGCGCTGGTGGTACAACGGACCGGTTGGGGCAAGTCAGCGGTGTATTTCATCGCGGCCAAGCTCCTTCGCGCCGAGGGACGCGGTGCCACCGTCATCGTGTCGCCTTTGCTCGCGCTGATGCGAAACCAGGTTGCCTCCGCCGAGCGTGCCGGGGTCAAGGCCGCCACGATCAACTCCGGCAACGTCACCGAGTGGGATGACATCCATCAGCGGGTGGCCGACGGCGATCTCGATGTCTTGCTGGTCAGCCCGGAACGACTCAACAATCCGGACTTTCGAGACAACGTCTTGCCGGCCCTGGCCGCCGACGCCGGACTGGTGGTGGTCGATGAGGCGCACTGTGTGTCGGATTGGGGCCACGATTTCCGTCCCGACTACCGCCGAATCCGGACGTTGGTCGCAGAACTCGGGACCGACGTCCCCGTGCTCGCCACGACCGCGACCGCCAACGATCGTGTTGTCGACGACGTCGCGGCGCAGCTCGGAGTCGGCGGCGGCGACACGCTGGTGCTGCGTGGTGGTCTCGACCGGGAATCGTTGCACCTGTCTGTCGTCAAGGTTCCCACGTCTGCCGAACGAGTCGCATGGCTTGCGGCCCACATCGATTCGATCGAGGGTTCGGGCATCATCTACACCCTCACCGTGTCGGCTGCTCGAGATATCGCGACCCTCCTCACGGACCTCGGTCACAAGGTTGCGGCATACACCGGCTCCACCGATTCAGGCGAGCGGGAGCAACTCGAAGCCGACCTGATGGCCAACCGGGTCAAGGCGTTGGTCGCCACCTCTGCGCTCGGCATGGGTTTCGACAAGCCCGACCTCGGCTTTGTCATCCACCTCGGCGCTCCGTCTTCGCCGATCGCCTACTACCAGCAGGTCGGACGTGCGGGCCGTTCGACCGCCAGCGCCGAGGTGATCTTGCTGCCGGGAAGCGAAGATCAGGAGATCTGGCGATATTTCGCTTCGGTGGCTTTTCCGTCGGAAACGTTGGTACGCAGGGTGATCGAGGTTCTCGATGCCGATCGGGCGCAATCCACTCAAGCGCTCGAGCCCCTCGTCGACCTCGGTCGGTCCCGGCTGGAGATGGTTCTCAAAGTTCTGGACGTCGACGGCGCGGTCAAGCGGGTGAAAGGTGGCTGGATCGGCACAGGTCAGCCCTGGGAATACGACGAGGCGCGCTACGAGAAACTGGAGTTGGCCAGAAAGCGCGAACAGCAGGCGATGCTCGACTATCAGAGCACTCCGAATTGCCGGATGGTGTTCTTGCGTTCCCAGTTGGACGATCCGGATCTGGTGCCCGACAGCAAGTGCGGTCGATGCGACAACTGTGCAGGCCAACGTTATTCGGCAACGGTCGACGGCAAATCACTGGATGCGGCGCGAGAACAGTTGCAGCGTCCGGGTGTTGAACTGGCGCCCCGCAAACAGTGGCCGACTGGCATGAAGAAGTTGGGCGTCGAACTGTCGGGCAAGATCGCGGACGGACCCACGATGGGCCGCGTAATCGGTCGACTCAGCGATCTCGGATGGGGTACCCGGCTGCGCCGGTTGCTCGATGAACCGGACGGCCCCGCTCCAGACGAGGTTGTGCGCGCCGCCGTTGCCGTTCTCGCGGCCTGGCCGTGGCAGACTCGGCCCACCGCGATCATCGGGCTCGATTCGGATACACATCCGATCCTGATCGGGTCGGTGGTTGATCGCCTGTCAGAGTTGGGACGTCTCACCAACCTCGGGACCCTGCGATACTCACCGGAACATCGACCGGTGACGGCCGCGAATTCGGCGTATCGGGTTGCAGCCCTGGCTAATTCATGGATCGACCCGGACCCTGCCGTCATCGCGGACCTGACCGGGCCGGTCCTGCTGGTCGACGATCTCGCCGACACCGGGTGGACCCTGACGATCGCAGCGCGCCAACTTCGTCGCGCTGGCGTTGTCGAGGTGCTGCCTTTTGCCTTGGCGAGCGTCAGTTAGGCCCAGCTAGGCCGCATTTACAGCACGGTCGGCGGTAACGAGAGCACGGTCGACGGTAACGAGGGCCCGCTCGGCGGTTGCTTGGGCCCGCTCGGCGGTTGCTTGGGCCCGCTCGGCGGTCCGATGTGCACGGTCGGCGGTTGCTTGGGCCCGGTCGACGGTAACGAGGGCCCGGTCGACGGTCAGGTGGGCTGGTCTTGAATGCGGGCGAAGGGGTGAGCAGCCTCGAGTTCGAAGGCCAATTCGAGCAGGGTGCGCTCGTCGCCATGGTCGGCGGAGAAGTGGATGCCGATGGGCAGTCCTGATGCGGTGTGGCCCAGCGGGAGTGACATCGCCGGTCCGCCGGCGGCATTGTTCAGGGGTGTGAAGCTGACGTAGTTGACCAACCGCGGGAACATCACGTCGAAACCGGCCGCGGGGGAGAGATAGCCGAGTTCGGGTGTCGTGTGACCCAGCACGGGAGAGAGCACCACATCGACGTCGGCGAACGTTGCTCGGTACTTCTTCTCGCTGCGCTTCAGGCCGAGAATCGACACCGGTGTCAACCATGGCTTTCGGAGGAAGTCGCGGGCCAATCCCGCGGTGAGTGCATCGACTTGGGTCTTGTCGAACTTGTCGCCGGTGACCTGCTTGCCAAAGTGCTTGGTGGAGAACGCCATCAGCGTCCAGTAATGCTCAAAGTCGCGGACAAATGTCAGGTCGGTGGGGACGGTGAGTTCCGAGACGTCGTGGCCGAGTGACGTCAACAGGTCCGCGGTTTGGACAACGGCGTCTTTGGTTTCGGCATCGGTCGGATCGCCGACGATGGAATTGGTGACCAGTCCGATCCGCAACCGTCGGTCCGACGGCCCGTCAACCTTTCCTATCGGCACCAATTTCTTTGCGGGCCGGTACTTCTCGATCGCCGCCACAAACGCGGCGGTGTCCCGCACGGTCCGGGTGAGCGCTCCGTTCGACACGATGTCGACGGGCATCTGATGACCTTGCAGGGACTGGACTTCGCGCCCGCGTGTCATTTTCAGGCCGACGAGGCCACAGGCCGCGGCGGGGATCCGGATCGACCCGCCGCCGTCGTTGGCATGCGCGATCGGAACAACGCCGGCCGCCACCATCGCCGCCGAACCGCCCGACGAAGCTCCGGACGAGTAGCCGGTGTTCCAGGGGTTTCGTGTGGGTGGCAATGACTCGAACTCGGTGGAGGCGCTGAAGCCGAACTCCGGCAGCGTGGTCTTGCCGAGCACTGTCATGCCCGTCGACAGGTACTGGTCGGTGAAGGGTTCGTTGGCCGGCCGCGGTGTCGGATGGACCGCCCGCGAACCGTATGCGGTCGGCAACCCGGCGACGTGGGTGTTGTCCTTGATGAAGGTGGGAACCCCGGCGAATGCGCCGGTGGCCGGGGAATCCGACGCCGCGAGCGCCCGGTCGTAATCCCGGATGACCAGCGCGTTGAGGTCGGGGTTCACCTTCTCAGCCCGGGCGATGGCGGCCTCCGCGGCCTCGCGGGCACTGATCTCACCGGCCGCGATGGCGGCCGCGAGTGACACTGCGTCGTGCTCGCCCAGCGCGTCGTCGGTAAACGCGTGGATGTGGGTGCGGTCAGTCATGCCAACAAGGTACTGGGAGGAAAATTGGTAAGATCACTTGACCTATTACCGCCGGTGGTCCTACCGTCGAAATATGCCGTTCCAGCCCATCGAACACCGCAGTGTCCCCGAAGACGTCTTCGAGCAGATCATCGAAGGTGTCCTCAGCGGTGATCTCGCAGCCGGACAATCGTTGCCCAGTGAGCGTGAACTCGCCCGGGTGCTCGGGGTGTCGAGGCCCGCGGTGCGGGAGGCGCTCAAACGGGTGGCTGCCGCCGGACTTGTCACCATCCGGCAGGGAGACGGCACGACCGTTCGCGATGTACGTAAGTTCGGTGGCCTCGACCTGTTGCCCCGACTACTCATCCGGCAGGGCGAGCTCGACGTCTCGGTCGCTCGTTCGGTCATCGAAGCCAGGGCGCATATCGGACCGAAGGTGGCCGAACTCGCGGCACAGCGCGCCTCCGACGACCAGATCGCCGCGGTCAGCGATGCGGCGACCAAACTTGCCGACCTGACCGATCCCATCGCGCAGCAGGTTGTCGCCCTGGACTTCTGGGATGCACTGGTCGACGGTGCGGATTCAATTGCGTTTCGGTTGATGTACAACACGATGCGAGTGGCGTACGAGCCGGCGCTTCCGGCGCTGGCCGGCGCGTTGTCGGCGGAGGTCGGGAATGCCGACGGCTACCGCGCCATCGTCGATGCCGTCGAAAAACGTGATCCGATCGGGGCAGCCCGGGCCGCGACGGTGCTGCTCGAACCTGCCACGACAACCCTGATGTCGGCGTTCACCGAGATGGAGGCAATTCTGAAGGAGGGTCCGGATGACGACTGAACGCGCCGCGCGCGCAGAGGTCGATGGTGACGAGCGCAAGCTTGCGCAATCACGCCGAAAGATGACTTTGGACAAAGCCTTTCGCGAGTTCGCAAGGTACCCGACACCGTGGATGATCGCTCCGCTGTCTCTCGGATCGGTGGTCGCGAGGATCGTCGTCGGCGACTTCGCCTGGACCGACGGGCTCGTCCCGGTCGTGATGATCGTGTCATTTCCACTGGCAGAGTGGTTGATTCACGTGTTCATCCTGCATTGGCGACCACGGTCGCTGGGCCGATTGAAGATCGACACGCTGCTGTCGCGCAAACATCGCGAGCACCACAACAATCCGCGGGACATCCCGCTGGTCTTCATCCCGTGGCAGGTGCTCTGCGGTGTCATTCCGGCCGTCGTGCTACTCGGTGTATTCGCTTTCGGCCGAGTCGGATTGGGCCTTACGTTCCTCGCGACCCTGGGACTGCTCGGCCTCGCATACGAGTGGACGCACTACCTCATCCACACCGACTACAAACCCAAGAGCCGGTTCTATCGCGCGACCTGGAGAAATCATCGGTTCCACCACTACAAGAACGAGCACTACTGGTTCACGGTCACCACGGCGGGGACCGCGGACCGGATTCTCGGGACATATCCCGATCCGGACTCCGTGGCGAAATCGCCGACCGCGAGGAACCTGCACGCGGTGGGTTGACGCGTGGTGGTTCAGTCGGGCTTGCGGGCAGTCACGTATTGGGCCAGCCCGGTGATCGTCTGTTCGACGTCCACCAATCCGGCGTTCCGTAGTCGGTCGGTCACCTCGTTGCGGCCGAAAACGTGGTAGCCACCGACATTCGCGATCTTGGTGACCACCCGCGACCTGGTGAGCGGTGTGTGTACCGAGGTGAAGATCGCAACCTCACCCCCGGGAGCCACCACGCGGGCAAGTTCGTCGATGACCTCGTGGGGCTCGGGAATGAGGTACAGCGCGGCCAGGCAACACACGGTGTCGATCGAGTTGTCGTCGAACGGCAGTTGACGTGCGTCACCGCGGATGTAGGCAACCCGTTCACCGCTGTTGTCGGCCACGGCCCGGGTCAGCATCGGGATCGAGAAGTCGAGGCCGATGCACAGACCTTCACCGGTCAATCGTTCCGACAGCCGGCGTGTGTAATTGCCTGGCCCACAGGCGACATCGAGGACCGTTCGTTTGCCGGCGCGACCGAGGTGGGCGACCAGCCGGGTATCGAACTTCTTCGTCGACGTGCCACCGAGACTGAAAAGTCGCGTGAACACCGGACGCCACGCGCGCTCGTAAACCAGTGCGAACACCGGGTTCTGCATGAACCACAGGGTGCTGGTGGCCGCGGTCTCCGGTGGCCCGAGAAGATCGAGATAGCCCCGGCTGTCGTCGATGCCATCCGGTAGCCGCGACGAATCGAGGAGTTGCCGGGCACGTGCGAGCGCGGTACTCAAAAGTCCCGCTGGATCCGCAGGGTGCCGATGGTGGTGGCCAGCGAATCATATTGTCCGACCAGGAGAACGAACTCGATCAGTTCGCGTTCGTCGAAATGGGAGGACAACTCTTTCCACGTGACATCACTGAGATCCTTGGTCTCGACCAACTCGTCGACACCGCGGAGCAACGCCGCCTCGAGGTCGGCCCAGTCGGCCTCGGAACCGGCAAGTATGCGTTCGAACTCGGCGTCATCGATACCGGCCCGCCGGCCGAGGCGCCTGTGGTGGTCCAATTCGTACTGGCAGCCTCGCAGGTGAGCGGTCCGGATGATCACCATCTCGCTGTGATGCCGGGAGAGTCGACCGAACGGCATCATCCGGCTCGAGAAGTACAGCCATCCGCGGAACAGGCCCTTGGCTCGTCCGAGTGTCGAAAAAATATGTGCGTCCGGTACCCCGATGACGCGCGCAGCACCCTTGCTGAACACCCAGTTGAAGAGCCCGAGCTGGCGGAAGTTGCCGGGGTCGATGCGTGGTGTGGTCACGTCTGCCAACCTAGCGGAAGGGCGGTGGAGGATGTCTGATCGCAAACGTTTCATCGCTTGCGAGTCGGTGTTAGTCTTCCCCGACTGGTCGTTCAAGGACGGGAGTCCTACCGTGCGTCGGATCTTGATCGTGATTGCGGCCGGCGTTCTGGCGATGGTGATGCTGGCGAGTTGTGGCGGGGACGACGGCGCAACCGGATTCGACAAAGTCGAGAAATCCGGCGTGCTGCGTGTTGGCACCGAAGGCACCTACCCGCCCTTCAGCTACCACGACTCGGCTTCCGGCAAGTTGGTCGGTTACGACGTCGACGTTGCCCGCGAGGTCGCGGACAAGCTCGGCGTGGATGTCGAATTCGTCGAGACACCATGGGATTCCATCTTCGCGGCTCTCGAATCAGGGCGGTTCGATGTTGTCGCCAATCAGGTCACGATCACCGATGAGCGCAAGGCCAAATACGACCTCTCCGACCCCTACGCGATCGGTGAGGGTGTGATCGTCACCCTCGCCGACGACAACTCGATCACCTCGCTCGATGACCTCGAGGGAAAGACGACCGCGCAATCGATCACCAGCAACTGGGCGCAGGTGGCGAAGGACGCCGGCGCGCAGGTGGAGGCTGTCGAAGGGTTCACCCAGGCCATCACACTGTTGCATCAGGGGCGGGTGCAGGCCACCGTCAACGACAGCCTTTCGGTGCTCGCATATCAGGCGACCACCGGTGACCAGAGCATCAAGATCGCCGCCAATATCGGTGAGCGCAGCGAGCAGGCCTTTGCCGCCGTCAAAGACAGCGGAATGCTGGACCCGGTGAACGGTGCCCTCGCCGAACTGAAAGAGGACGGGACCCTGGAGGCGATCTCGCAGGAGTATCTCAAAGCCAACGCGGCCGGGACTTCGGAGGACAAGACTGCGCCCAGTACGTGGAAACTCATCGCCGACAATCTGTGGCCGATGGCGAAAGCCACCATCACCGTGACGATCCCGTTGACCGCGATCAGCTTCTTCTTCGGCCTGATCATCGCGCTCGGGATAGCGATGGCGCGCATGTCCAAGAATCGGGCGTGGTCGTCTTTCGCGCGGGTCTACATTTCGTTGATCCGCGGAACGCCTCTGCTGGTACAGCTTTTCATCATTTTCTATGCACTCCCCGAGCTGAACATCCTGATCGATCCGTTTCCGGCTGCCGCGATCGCCTTCAGTCTCAACGTCGGTGGCTATGCGGCCGAGATCATCAGGTCGGCCATCGGCAGCGTCCCGAAGGGGCAATGGGAGGCCGCCGAGACGATCGGCATGAATTATCGGACCGCGTTGCGGCGCATCATCCTCCCGCAGGCGTTGCGCACGGCCGTTCCGCCGCTGTCGAATACGTTGATCTCGCTGGTCAAGGACACGTCGCTGGCCTCGACGATCCTGGTGACCGAACTACTGCGCACCGCCCAGATCGCGGCCGCGCCGACCTTCGAGTTCTTTGCCCTCTATGGCACCGCCGCACTGTACTACTGGGTGGTGTGCCTGGTCCTGTCGTCCGTTCAGGGCCGCATCGAGATCCGACTGGATAGGTACGTGGCAATATGACCGATACTCCGGTGCCCCAGAACAAGTCCGAATCCTCCGGTGAGGCCGACAACGTCGTGACGGTGACCGGCCTACAGAAATCGTACGGAGACAATCACGTTCTCCGGGGTATCGACTTCACGGTCGCGGCCGGATCGGTCACCACCATCATCGGCCCGTCCGGATCGGGTAAGACCACGATCCTGCGGGCGCTCAATGCGCTCGACGTCCCGGATGGTGGCCAGATCACCATCGGTGATGTCACCGTCGACTTCGGCAAGACGGTCCCGAAATCTCAACTCGTCATATACCGGGCGCAGTCGGGCATGGTCTTCCAGGGACACAATCTGTTTCCGCACAAGTCGGTGCTCGAGAACATCATCGAGGGTCCGGTGATCGTGCAGAAGCGAAAGCGCGACGAGGCGGTGGCCGACGCCGAGGCATTGCTCATCCAAGTCGGACTCTCGGACAAACGTGACCAGTACCCGCACCAACTCTCCGGTGGGCAACAGCAGCGAGTGGGGATCGCTCGGGCGCTGGCGCTCAAACCCAGGCTGATGCTGTTCGACGAACCCACCTCAGCGCTCGATCCCGAGCTGGTCGGTGAGGTTCTAGGGGTCATGAAAGACCTTGCCACACAGGGCTGGACGATGATCGTCGTCACCCATGAAATCCATTTCGCCCAGAAAGTCGCAGACCAGGTTCTCTTTGCCGACGGGGGTATCGTGCTCGAGCAGGGGCCTCCCGCAGAGGTCCTCTCGAAGCCGAAACATCAACGGACGAAACAATTTCTACGCCGCATACTGGATCCGGTGTAGCGCGAACCCGCTTGCAACGCGTGGATTGTGGACGTCAGCGCACCAGATACGGCGACACGGTGCTGCGATGCGCATCGATGTCGAGTTTGGCTCCTAGTGCGGGGAATGCACGTTGCGGGCAGTTGACCCGTTCGCAGACCCGGCAACCTGCGCCGATGAGTGTCACGTTGGCCTGTGGACCGATCTCGAGCCCGTCGGAGTAGACCAATCGCGCGGCATGGCGCTGCTCGCAACCGATTCCGATGGCAAAGGTCTTGCCGGGCTGGCCGTAGCGGGCCGCGCGGCGTTCCACGGTGCGTGCGACCCAGAGGTAGTTGCGGCCGTCGGGCATCTGCGCGATCTGGGTCTGGATCTTGCCGGGTGAGGCAAAGGTTTCGTACACATTCCACAGCGGACAGGTGCCGCCGCTGTTGGAGAAGTGAAAACCGGTGGCCGACTGCCTCTTTGACATGTTTCCGGCGCGATCGACCCGGACGAAGGTGAACGGGACGCCCCGGAGGTTCGGACGCTGCAGTGTGGAGAGTCGATGGCAGATCGTCTCGTACGAGACCGCGTAGAAGGCAGAGAGCCGTTCGATGTCGTAGCGGTAGTCCTCGGCAGCGCCGTGGAACTGGGCGTATGGCAGGACTGCCGCGGCGGCGTAGTAATTGGCCATGCCGAGCAGTGCCAGCGCACGGGCTTCATCGGAGGTGAAGTTGCCGTCGTCGACCATCTGCTTCATGAGGTCACCGCATTCGAGATGACCCAACTCGGCCGCCAGTTTGAACACCCGCTGGCCCTGGGACAGGTGGCCGGAGATCTCCAGACGCCGCGATTCGGGATCGAAGTGGTGCAGCACCGTGTCACCGAGGTCGACGCGACGCACGATCTGGACACCGTGGACGTTTTGCAGCCGATTCGTGATCTCGTTGCGGACATCCCCGGAGTGCATCCGCATCCGGGTGGTGAGCTCCTCGGCGGCGACATCGAGTTCGTGGAGGTAGTTCCGGCGCTGATAGAAGTACTCGCGGACCTCTTCGTGGGGCGCGCTGATGGAACCGCGCATGCTGCCGTCGCCGCGTTCATCCGTGGCGGCGGCGAGCTGTTCGGTGGCGATCCGCAGGCGGCGATGCAGATTGACCATGGCCTTGGCCATGTCGGGATGGCTGGCCACCAAGTCGGAGATCTCCTGCGCGTCGGCGCTGGAATCGAGGTCCTCGTCCATCATCACTTCGCGCATCTCGGCGATGAGCCGGGCGTTGTCCTGAGAATTGAAGAAGCCGGTGTCGACACCGAAGACCTCGCTGATCTTGAGCAGTACCGGCACCGTCAGCGGGCGGGCATCATGCTCGATCTGATTGAGGTAGGACGGCGAGATCTCGAGTGACTGCGCCAGCGAAACCTGCGACATCCCGCGCTCGGAGCGCAGTTGCCGCAGACGTGCACCGACGTAGGTCTTGGACATACTTCTAGGGTATGCGGCGCAGTGGCTCACCAGCGCATGTCGGCAACCGAGCCCGGGCTGGGCGCTGTCTAGGCTGTGGGCATGCTGCGCGGGAAGCTGACTGTATCGGTGATTGTCTTGGTGTCTCTGTGCCTTCTCGGAACATCGTGTTCGGACGACTCCCCGCCGGTATCGGAGTCGTCGCCACCGCCGTCGAACACGCCCGCCGCACTCCTGCTCCCGGCTCGAGCATTTCCCCAGGGCTATCAGCCCGCCGAGTTGAGTGTCATCGACCTGCGCGAACAGAACGCAGCTGCCCTCAAATCTGCGGGCTCGGCACAGTTCGACCCGCCGCAGTGCCGGCCCACGGCCGACGCCGACCTGAACAGCAAGCTCGATGTGTCCAACACGGCGGTCTCGGCTTGGCAGTCAGCAGCCGGCAACACCATCACCGAATTGGTGACGACCGTTCCGCGGGATATCGACGCGGATGTGCGAGCGACCGTGGGTGAGTGCGCGCAGGTCACGATCACGATCACGCAGGGCAGTACCGCCGCGACCACGGTCCTCACCCAGAACCGGCGACTCACACCACCGCCGCTTCCCACATCACTCTCGCTGATGGCTGAATCGGTCGCGACCACCACATATCCAGGGGGACGTACGGCGACCTCTCAGACGCTGGCCGGGTACGCGGTGGTCAACGGAGTGACCGTGCAATTGGTCGCGAATTCGACCGAAAATGGGCTCAGCGACCTCGAGTTCGCTGATCTGTTCGCCCAAGCCGTGGCGAGGGTCAGCGCCGCAACCGACTGATCGGTGGCATCGGCGCCATGTGATTCCGCTCACCGGGACGGACATTGGCATCCGAGATCCGACTGCGGTAACGAGCGCCGTGAACCGGTCTTCGCTGGAACGAGGGGTCACCAAACTTGCAGTACGCGCGTACTTTTTGGCGTACTCACGAGTAGTGAATCGTAAGTTGTTTACAGCGCAATCTTCGCAATATTTGCAAACGCTCGCGAAAACCTCGCCCGAATTCACATCTGCGGGGTGTAGACCTGCGGCTTTGCCTGTGGCACTCTCGGTGAAGCAGACGCCCCTCGGGGTAAACGAATTGCTAATTCGCCCCGAACCGAGTCCGGCCCCACCGGACTCGGGCGGACCGCCACACAGCACAAGCTCAACGAATATGGAGCGCGAGAATATGAGCACCGTCGGAAAACCAAGGACTGCCGCCGAAATCCAGCAGGACTGGGACACCAATCCTCGTTGGAAGGGCATCACCCGCGACTACACCGCTGAGTCGGTCGTCGAGTTGCAGGGCAGCGTCGTCGAGGAGCAGACCCTCGCACGTCGTGGCGCCGAGATCCTCTGGGAGGGTGTCACCCAGGGCGACGGCAGCTACATCAACGCGCTCGGTGCTCTCACCGGCAACCAGGCCGTGCAGCAGGTTCGCGCCGGCCTGAAGGCCGTGTACCTCTCCGGCTGGCAGGTCGCCGGTGATGCGAACCTGTCCGGACACACCTACCCGGACCAGTCGCTGTACCCCGCGAACTCGGTTCCCTCGGTTGTTCGCCGCATCAACAACGCACTCCTGCGCGCCGACGAGATCGCTCGCGTCGAGGGTGACAACTCCGTCGACAACTGGGTTGTGCCGATCGTTGCCGACGGTGAAGCCGGCTTCGGTGGCGCACTGAACGTCTACGAACTGCAGAAGGCCATGATCGCCGCCGGTGCTGCCGGAACCCACTGGGAAGATCAGCTCGCCTCGGAGAAGAAGTGTGGCCACCTCGGTGGCAAGGTGCTGATCCCCACCCAGCAGCACATCCGTACCCTGAGCTCGGCTCGCCTGGCTGCTGACGTTGCCAACGTGCCGACCGTGGTCATCGCCCGCACCGACGCCGAGGCCGCCACCCTGATCACCTCCGACGTCGACGAGCGCGACCAGCCGTTCGTCACCGGTGAGCGCACCGCCGAGGGCTACTACCACGTGAAGAACGGCATCGAGCCGTGCATCGCGCGTGCGAAGTCCTACGCGCCGTACGCCGACATGATCTGGATGGAGACCGGTACCCCCGATCTCGAGCTGGCTCGTAAGTTCGCCGAATCCGTCAAGAGCGAGTTCCCCGACCAGCTGCTGTCCTACAACTGCAGCCCGTCGTTCAACTGGAGCCAGCACCTCGACGATTCCACCATCGCCAAGTTCCAGAACGAGCTCGGCGCAATGGGATTCACGTTCCAGTTCATCACCCTCGCCGGCTTCCACGCCCTCAACTACGGCATGTTCGACCTTGCCTACGGTTACGCCCGCGAGCAGATGACCGCCTTCGTCGACCTGCAGAACCGCGAGTTCAAGGCTGCCGACGAGCGCGGCTTCACCGCCGTCAAGCACCAGCGCGAGGTCGGCGCCGGCTACTTCGACCGCATCGCCACCACCGTTGATCCCAACAGCTCCACCACCGCGCTGAAGGGCTCCACCGAAGAAGGCCAGTTCCACTAGGCTCACCCGCCTCCCCGGAACTTCGACGAAACAGTCAGGCGGTCCGCGACTACCGTTGCGGGCTCCACCGCCTCTCCGGAACATTGGCGAACTAGTCAGGCGGTCCGCGACTACCGTTGCGGGCTCCACCGCCACTCCGGGACTTTGGCGAATTAGTCAGGCGGTCCGCGACTACCGTTGCGGGCCGCCTGCTGGTTTAGAGCGAGCTTTGGGCGTACCCCACAAGGGTTACCCTCATCTCGCCTTTGGGTGTTGGTTCTTGTTAGTTCAAAGATAGTGCGGTTCAGCAGTTTTTGAGGAGAGTCATGAGCGAGAAGATTTCGCGGGTGGGCGTCATCGGTGCCGGTCAGATGGGCGCAGGCATCGCCGAGGTGTGTGCTCGTGCGAACGCCGACGTTCTGGTCTATGAGACGACCCGCGAGCTTGCCGCTGCCGGGCGAACTCGCATCCTTCGCTCGCTCGACCGAGGTGTGAGCAGCGGAAAGCTCACCGAGCGGGAGCGTGAACAAGCTTCCGGGCGTTTGCGTTTCACCTCCGATCTCGGTGACTTCGCCGATCGTCAGATGGTGTGCGAGGCCGTTGTCGAAGACGAAGCCGTCAAGACCGAACTCTTCAAACAGCTCGACAAGGTTGTCATCGATCCGAACGCGGTGCTCGCCTCCAATACCTCGTCCATACCGATCATGAAACTCGGCATGGCAACCGCCAACGCCCATCGTGTCGTCGGCATGCACTTCTTCAACCCGGTGCCGGTGCTCCCTCTGGTCGAGCTCGTCACCACATTGCTGACGGCGGACGATGTCACCGCTCGCGCCGAAGAGTTCGCCCGCGACATCCTCGGCAAGCAGGTCGTGCGGTCGTCCGACCGTTCCGGGTTTGTGGTCAACGCACTGCTGGTCCCGTACCTCCTGTCGGCGATCCGCATGGTGGAGAGCGGCTTTGCCACGGTCGAGGACATCGACAAGGCCATGGTCCTCGGCTGCGCACACCCCATGGGACCGCTCAAGCTCACCGACCTCGTCGGCCTGGACACCGTCAAAGCCATCGCTGACAAGATGTACGAAGAGTTCAAGGAACAGCTGTACTCGCCGCCGCCGCTGTTGCTGCGCATGGTCGAGGCCGGCCGGCTCGGAAAGAAGACCGGCCACGGCTTCTACCAGTACGCGGACACAAAGGTCGGCGCCAAGAACTAACGACCGCGGATGCTCAGTCGATGGTGATCTCACCCATGGCCGACCAGTCGTCGGCGTCGATGGTGTGGCTGATGATCCTTGGCGTCGCTGCGAGTGCCTGGGGCATCACTTGTGTTGTGGCGGTCTTGAAATGCTCGCTGTTCACGTGAGCTCCGGCAGCATCGTTTTCGAACGCCTCGACCAGGACGAATTCGTTCGGATCGTCGACGCTGCGCGACCAGTCGAACCACTTGTTGCCCGGCTCATTGCGTGTCGCCTGGGTGAAGGGTGCCACCAGATCCAACCAGCGGTCGGTCCACTCCGGCTTCACCTGAAACTTGACCACGATGAAAATCACTTCGGTTCTCCATTCTCGTCATCTGCAGGCGCACGCTGAGGAAAATGGTAGTTGCGCGGGCGAACGGCCCGTCCACACTTCGCAGGAACTGGTGATTTGAATGTCTGACGCATTGACCCTCGATCCGACCAAGACCGCCCTGGTGCTCATCGAATTCCAAAACGAGTTCGCTGCCGAGGGTGGGGTGCTGCACGACGCCGTGAAAGCGGTCATGGAGAAGAACGGCATGCTGGCGAACACCGCCGCACTCGTCGACCGGGCCCGCGACGCCGGGGTGACCATCCTGCATGCGCCGATCACCTTCGCCGCCGGCTACGGCGAGATCACCAAACATCCGTACGGGATTCTCAAAGGAGTCGTCGACGGCAACGCTTTTGTGAAGGGGACCTGGGGCGCGGAATTCGTCGCCGAGGTCTCGCCCGCTGACGGTGACATCGTCATCGAGGGCAAACGCGGTCTCGACACCTTTGCCAGCACCAACATCGACTTCATCCTGCGTAGCAAGGGCATCGACACCATCATCCTCGGCGGATTCCTGACCAATTGTTGCGTGGAGTCGACCATGCGGACCGGATACGAAAACGGCTACCGCGTCATCACATTGACCGATTGCACGGCCGGCACGTCGGTCGAGGAACACGACAACGCGATCAACTTCGACTACCCGATGTTCTCTCATCCGGTCGAGTCGAAAGACGTTGCCGCCGCGTTGTAGTCGTCAAGTTCCTCAGAAACAAAATTCGCGCCACCTGCCGGCGTTCGCTCCGGTCGCAACCGGAGCAAACGTCAGTGGGTGGCGCGAATTTGTTGGTGCAGGTATTACGGACGCGCGGTCACGCCACTGAGGCTGACGCCACTGAGCGAGCCGAATGCGTCGGCATCGGACCACGCCTGCTTGGCGAAGTTGGTGGTCGTCCCGTTGAACGTGACGTGGTCGACGTGAGCAGTAGCCGGCGCCGGCGGGTTGGCCGAGAACAGCAGGATGCCGTAGTGGGTCACCTTGGCGTCGGGGCCTGCCGCTGCTGCGAGCTCCGCGAAGGTCTTCTGCGTGTTCTTCGGGATACCCGGCAGGTCGCGAGTAGACCGCCACAAGGGTGAGGTGGTCGCGTCTAGTTTCCGGAAGGCGTCGTTACCGGCGGGTGCGTCCCACACGAGGGTCGCGAAACCGTTCTCCGACTCGGGAGCAATGGTATCGGCACCGGTGAGCCGGATCTGCCAGCTCAGTCCGGCACCGGTCTGCTCGAAGCTCAGCGTTTTGCCGACGATGTCGATCAGCGGGACGTCGCCGGCGGTGTGGTAGAGCCGCTTGCGAGGGGCTTCTGGCGTGGTCTCGAACTTCAGTGAGCCGTCTTTGTCGCTCACGATGTCTGCCGAGTGGATCGCTTCCTGGCCCTTCTCGTCATCGAAGGGGATCTCCCAGCCATTCGGCTTGGCGGCGGTCGACAGCAATGCGCCCGGCGCAGCGGTGGCGACAGAGGGGAAGAAAAGTGCCGCAGCTGTCACTGCGGCAATTGCCGTCGTGGTGCGGAGAATGATGCGGTTCATGCGGTGTAACGACCTCCAGAAAGTGACTACATATGTTGTTCGACGTCAACATAGCAAACGCCATACGAGCCCTTTGCAACGTGTCCGTCATCTGGCATTAACAAGACTAAACATTTCAGCCGCGATTTCCATGGTGCGAGCTAAGTTGGTGTGCGATGGGGTCTTTCGTGCATGCGGCACGAGCTGGGACGATGCCGCTCGCGCGAATTCGCAACCGAAAAAGTCAATGGCAGCCTGCAGAAAATGTCGACTATTAAATACAGGGCGTATTTATTTGCCCGATGTTCGTATGATTTATTTTTGCACCCTTGGTGATAGGTGCACTCAGCGCGTGCGAATACACCGTACGGATCGAGTCAGTTCGGCGGGAACAATGGACCGCCGCCGAACGGCTCGCGATGCGACTTCGGCAATCCGCCATCGTTGTTGGTCAACCCGTATGCGGCACCGAGTTCGGCGGTCACGAGGGTGTGGCCGTTGTTCTCGTGCAGCGACGGATCCCGCCACAGGCGGTCGATGACCCGGCCGACGAATTCCGGGTGCTCCGCTTCGTCGAGGCGGAAGCCGGCGAACTCGTCGATACCCAGCGACATGAGCAGTTCGGTCTGAATCAGGCCCAGCCACAGGGAGATTGCGCTCACGCCGGTTCCGGCCAGCTCGTGACCCATGTCGAAGGCCATCTTGTCGAGTGCGGCTTTGCTCATCCCATAGAGCACCGAATGCAGATGGCCGCGGGTTCCGAATGACGAGATGTTGACCATCAACCCGCTGCCTCGCGGAACCATGATCTGTGCGGCGTGAACGCACGCAACGTAATGGGCGCGCACGCCCACGGTGATCAGGGTGTCCCAGTCGGTGATCGGACGTTCCCAGAACCTGTCGCTGAAACCGCCGAAACCCTTTGGTGCGGCCCACGCGTTGTTGACGAGCAGATCAAGCCGGCCGTGACCGGACGAGATCGTCGCGAACAATGAGGCCACCGCGTCGTCGTCGGCGTGGTCGCAGCTGACGCCGATCCCAGTGCCACCGGCGGCATCGATGGCGGCCACGGTCTGACCCAGTCGGTCGTCGGGACCGGTTCCGCCGCGCGCGGTCACGTATACGGTCCAGCCGGCCGCGCCCAATGCAGTGGCAACTCCTTTGCCGACACCGCGACTGGCCCCCGTGACCAGAGCAACCGGAGCGCCTGACTTGTCCTCACCCATGGGCGTCAATCTATAGGTGGAGGTGCCTCGGGGAGGGGATGTTCTTGTGCGTTGAAGTATTCGGGGGAGCCGCCCGCGGCTGCGATTCCGGAGATGGCCGACCACACCATCATCGTCAGATAGTTGATGAGCTCCTCTTTTCCGAGGCGCTGCTCGACCATCCACCAGTGCACCGCGAGCTGGATGGCGCCGACGAGGCTGTACGCCCACGTCTCGACGCCCGCGGTCGCCGAGCCCTGGTCGACCATCCGGTTGATCATCACAAACGCGAGCATCTGGGCCACGAGCTTCTGCGAGTCGGCAAGGACCTGCGCACCCGAACCGCCCACCATCACAAACGAGTAGATCTGGGGTTCGTCGGCGACGGTCTGGACGTAGACGGAGATGACCGTCCGGGTGAGGTCGAACTCTTCGAGGTCCTCGTTGATGGCACTGCCCAGACGTGGGACCAGCACCGTCTCGATGAAACGCATCATCGCGGCGGTCGTGAGGTCGCTCTTGTCGCTGAAGTATCGGTAGAGAACCGTCTTCGAGACGCCGATCTCGGCGGCGATCTCGTCCATCCCGGCGTCGGGACCAAGTGTGCGGACCGCGGCGAGGGTTCCGTCGACCAGTTCGGTGCGCCGGGCCTCCTTGTGCCCCTCCCAGCGACGTTTACGTCCGTCGGTCTTCACGTCGTCGATGCCCACCTGACTGCGGATGGCCTGGGGCAGTGAAACGCCCTTGGCGGCGGCCGTCGCCGCGGCGGCGACCGCAGCGCGCGCGGCTGCTGCCGGGTTCGGTCGAGGGCACATCACACAGGTCTCTTCTGGTCGACGGTCGTTGCCCGTCCACCTTATGTTCCCGGGCACCCGGGTAACCGCATTGAGAGGAGGTCGCAATCAGCCGTACCGGTTTCACGGCCCGACATTCGGTAACACTGGATGGATGCAAACGACACAGGCGCCACCGGTACCGCAGGCTGTGCCCAAGCGCACCATCGCCGGCATCGGGGGCGCTGACGCGCAGCGCAAGGCCGCATTGCGGCGGATGAAGATGGTCGCGACCGGGTTTCTGCTGCTCGCGGCGGTGATCTACTTCTTCTGTCGCTGGCTCGAGGACCGCGACGGAGAGAACGTCGCGGCCTGGGTCGGGTACGTGCGGGCAGCGGCAGAGGCGGGCATGGTCGGTGCGCTTGCCGACTGGTTTGCCGTCACGGCGCTGTTCAAGCACCCGCTGGGCATCCCGATCCCGCACACCGCATTGATCCGGAAGAAGAAGGATCAGATCGGCGATCAGCTGGGCGAGTTCATCGAAGAGAACTTCATGACGCCGGATGTCATCGAGGAGAAGGTCGCCCAGCTGGCGTTGCCGAAACGGGTGTCGTCGTGGCTCGCCGATCCGAAGAATGCGCCGCGGGTGGGGGCAGAGGCTGCGCGCGGGATCGCGTTTGCCGCCGAGATGCTCGATGACGAAGACATCGAGCAGCTGATCCTGGCCGCGATGAAGTGGGCTGCCGAGCCGGAATGGGGCCCGCCCGCCGGACGGGTACTCGAACAGCTCATCGCCGAGAACAGACTCGAACCGGTCATTCAGCTCGTCTGCGATCGGGCGCATGATTTTGCTCTCGGTAGTGAGGAAATGATCGAGAAGGTGATCGACAAGGACGGGCCGGCGTGGGCACCGAAGTTCGTCAATCACTTTGTGGGAGACCGGATCTACCGCGAGTTGGTGGAGTTCACGTTCAAGGTGAAGTCCGATCCATCTCATCAGGTACGGCTCGAGATGACGGCGATGCTGGTGCAGCTCGCCGACGACCTTCAGCATGATCCCGCCACCATCGAGCGGCTCGAGACGATCAAGTCGGAGCTGCTCGAGCGCGACGAGGTGACCGGTGCGGCCTCGACTGCCTGGAGTGCGGGCAAGGCCCTCATCGAGCAGCTGCTCGCCGACCCGAACGGCACCCTGCGCAAGACCCTCACCGATTCCGTCATCGGGGTTGCCGAGCGGATCCGTGATGATCATGAATTGCAGGAGAAGATGAACCTGTGGATGGTCCGGGTGGCGCGGCACGTGTCGGAGAACTACTCGCAGGAGATCATCTCGGTCATCACCGAGACGGTCCGCGGATGGGATGCCGACGACACCAGCAGCAAGATCGAACTGCAGGTCGGTCGTGATCTCCAGTTCATCCGCATCAACGGCACGGTTGTCGGCGCATTGGCCGGACTGACGATCTACACGGTGTCTGTACTGCTCTTTCAGTGAGATCCGCCCGAAAAAAGGCGGGCTGTCTGTGGCCTTCGTCACGAATTAGCACAGTGCTTGCAATTGCTAGCACATGTGGCACCATGGGTATCGAAACCTGAAGGAGTGACCGATGGTTCCAATGCCAACTGATCCAGAAGACGGTCCGGTGACGGCCGTTGTTGCCCATGCGGCGCAGGACATCGCTCAGGACATCAGTGCCAACGTTGCCACTGCCGCCCAAGATATCGGGAGCTTCATCAGGTCTCAGCGGATTTCCGCCGAGGTGTCATTACGCCAGCTCGCGGAGCGGGCAGGGGTGAGCAATCCGTACCTCAGTCAAATCGAACGAGGGTTGCGCAAGCCTTCGGCCGATGTGCTGGCCCAGATCGCCAAGGGTCTCCGCGTATCGGCGGAAGTGCTGTACGTGCGGGCCGGGATTCTCGAAGAGCGTCCCGCGAGCCCGGTGCGCGACGCGCTGATGGCCGACACCGTCATCAGTGAACGCCAAAAACAAGTGTTGCTCGAGATCTACGAGTCCTTCTGTAAAGAGAACCGGGCCGAGGTTGAAAGTGACACGACCACAACACAAACGACCTCAAAGTCCACGCTGGAGGAACATGATGACCAGAGCTGAACGTAATCTCGCAAACCCGCTGTACGCCGCTGTCGGTGCCGGAGATCTGGCACTCAAATCGGTGACCGATGTGATCACGCAGCTGCGTGAGCGCACCGAAACCGCCACC
Source organism: Williamsia faeni (assembly GCA_003202005.1). Lineage (GTDB taxonomy): Bacteria > Actinomycetota > Actinomycetes > Mycobacteriales > Mycobacteriaceae > Williamsia > Williamsia faeni. The sequence goes on from QJJF01000004.1 coordinate 20,212, forward strand.
GAGACAGCGCAAGCGCGTTTCGACGAGACCAAGACCACCGCACAGGCCCGTTTCGAGGAGACCAAGACCACCGCGCAGAGCCGTCTGGAAGAGACTCGCGAGCGGCTTTCGGCTCTGCCGGAAGAGGTTCCGTCAAACATTGACGAGTTGCGTGCCAAGTTCACCGCCGACGAACTGCGCAAGGTCGCCGAGGCCTACATCGAGGTCGCGGCCAACATCTACAACTCGCTCGCCGAGCGCGGCGAAGAGACCGTGGTGCGGTTGCGTGCCACCCCCGCAGTCGAAGAGCAGCTGAGCCGGGTCGAGAAGGTCTACGGCGACGCCGTCGATCTCACCGAGGACACCCTCGGCACCATCTCGTCGCAGACGCGGGCCGTCGGCCAGCGGGCCGCCAAGCTCGCCGGACTCGCGTCGGACAAGATCGTCGACGTGGCGGGCGAGGTCGAAGACGTCGCGGACAAGATCGAAGAAGCCACCGACAACGCCACCGACGCGATCAACGGTGCCGCCGGCACGGTCGAGGCGAAGGCGCGCACCGCGAGCGATTCGCCCGCCAAGAAGATCGCCGAGGCCAAGGCTCCGGCGAAGGCTCCGGCCAAGAAGGCTCCCGCCAAGGCTCCGGCCAAGAAGGCTCCGGCCAAGAAGGCCACGACCGACTAGAGCATTCGGCTGGTAGCTTCGGCACACCGCCGCCGCAGTGCGACGCTGCGACCGTCGGGTGATGAGGACAGTAAGGTGAACTCGTGGATGTATTGGCTTTCATGGGTTACGCGCAAAACTTTGTCCTCCTCGCTCTGACGGTTGTGGCCGGCACTGCGGCGGCGGTCGCGTTGGTCCATGCGGCCATCCAGCGGCCTGATGCGTTTCCGGCCGTCGATCGCCAGTCCAAGGTGATCTGGGTGTCGATACTGGCAGCCGCGACCGCGTTCATCTGGCTCTTCGGGGCCATCGGTCTGCTGGGGATCGCCGGGGTGGTGGCCATGCTGGTCTACCTCGTCGATGTCCGGCCGCGGGTGGATTCGATCCAGAACAAGTCGTGGTTCCGTAAGTCCTGATCGCCGACGTCGTGTGCGCGTTGCCGCCGCGACCGTGACGCACCAGACCTTGACAATGCCTGGTGTCATATAGCACCCTGGTGGCATCACCAAGAACCGCTGGTGGTCGACCTAGAATGAGCAAATGGCTGAATACCGGATCAACGAGCTCGCTGATATCTCCGGCGTCAGTGTTCGCAACATCAGGGTCTATCAGGATCGCGGGTTGCTGCCCCCTCCGAAGATCAAGGGGCGCACGGGGTGGTACTCCTCCGAACATCTGAGTCGTCTCAAGATGATTTCTCAGATGCTCGAGCGTGGGTACACCTTCGCCACCATCAGCGAACTGCTGATGGCCGCGCGAAACGGGCTCACAGTGGAGCACGTCCTCGAGGGTGAGCCCAAGCGCAACAGCCGTTGGAAGAGCCTGCGCCGCGTTGCCACGATCACCATCTCCGAGTTGCGAAAAGGCCTCGGCGCGACCGACAGCAGCATCGCCCTCGGTCAGCGGCTCGGTCTGCTGGTCAAAGAAGGCGCCGGATACGCCGTCACCAATCCCGAGGTTCTCGCCGGAGCCGAGGTCCTGGTGAAGGCCGGGATCGACCTGGAAGTGCTGCTCGACCGCTGGGAGCGCGTCCAGGATGATCTCCAGGACATCGCCGCGAGCTTCGTCTCGATCGTCACCGACAAGTACCTCGCCGAAGGTACGACCTTCGAAATGGAGGAGAGCGAGGTGATCCGGTTGGCGGAGCTGGTGCAGACGGTCCGGCCGATGGCGCACGACATCGTCGAGGTTGCGTTCGGTAAGGCGATGGATGCGGAGATCTCCAAGGCACTCGATCGCGGTGCCGAGATGATGATGGCTTCGGATGATGAAAAGTCGGCCGCGGCTCCAGATGTGGATACTCGCTAGATCGAGCACGAGGGGGTAAGTGTGGACGGAAAGAAGGTCGCCATCGGGGGTGGCATCGTCGGGGCCGGTGTTGTCGCGGCCGGTATTGCGATCACCGGTACATTCCTGGGGTCGATTGTGGGTGCGGCGCTACTCGCGCCGGATCCTGTTGACGATCAACCGGATCCACTCCTGGCCACTCCAGCCACGGAGCCGGACCGAATACCCGTTCGCGCCGCCGACGGGACCGAGCTCAACGTTGTCGCCTACGGTCCTCCCGACGGTGACGTGCTGGTACTGGTCCACGGCTGGGTCTGCAACACGCAGTACTGGTACCCGCAGATCAATGCCTTCTCCGACCGGTACCGGGTGGTCGCGTACGACCAGCGCGGGCATGGGGGCTCGCCGCGAGGGACGTCCAAGCTGTCCGTTGATCTGATGGGGCAGGATCTGCAGGCGGTCCTGAGTGCGGTTGTCCCGCAAGGCCGTAAGGCGCTCATCGCCGGGCACAGCATGGGCGGCATGACTGTGCTGTCATGGGCGAACCAGTTCCCTGGCAGCGTCCCGGACACAGCCCGGGCAGTGGTGCTCACGTCGACCTGCGCCGACAATTTGCTGCCCAACCTCGGACTCATCCCGATTGATCTACCGGACGCACTGTCGCCGATCGAGTATCTGATGTGTCGACTGGTCGCCGGTGCCACCGTTCGTCTACCGCGAACCAAGATGTCGCGCAAGGTGACCCAGTACATGGCTCTCAACACGACCTCGCGCGGCTCCCACGTGGACTTCTGCGACGAGATGGTGGCAGCGTGCCCGGGCCGGTCGCGGGGTAAGTGGGGCAACGCGATGGTCGGGCTCGACGTATCCGGCGGACTGGACGCGCTGGCTGTCCCGACACTCGTGGTGGTCGGCGAAGACGACAAACTGACCCCCGTGGTCCACGCCGAATCGATGGCTGCCGCGCTCCGCGAGCACGGGCACCTCGACAATTTGGTGGTGTGGCCGGGCATCGGGCACATGAGCAGCATCGAGAACTCCGAGGGCTACAACGCCCTGCTCACCGATCTTCTGGATCGAACGGCAGGCTGATGTCCGGGGGTCAGTCGCTGTTGCAGGCCCCGCAGTTCGCTGTGCGACACACCGTCGTCGACCGGCCGGGCGGCGCGTCGATCGCCGTCTACGAATACGGTCCCGCCGACGGTGACCCGGTGGTGCTGGTGCACGGCTTCGCCGTCAGTGCGCGGTATTGGAATCCACAGATCAACGGTCTGGCCGGACGATTTCGGGTGATCACCTACGATCAGCGCGGCCACGGCCGGTCCGAACTCGGCAGCGAGACGACGGTCAACGAACACCTCGGCCAAGACCTGTCGGCGGTGCTCGAACATACTGTGGCCGACGGGAGGCCGGCCGTGGTCGTCGGGCACAGCATGGGCGGTATGTCGGTGATGAGCTGGGCCGCGCAGTATCCGTCGGAGGTCGGCCGGTACGCGAGATCAATCGTGCTCGCCGGTACCTCGGCAACGTCGCCGGTGACGAAAAGGCCGGTCCGCCTGGGTAAACCGGTCAGTGTGGTGCGCCGCGTCCAGTACGAAACGGCCTGGCTGGCGTTCACCGCCATCCACTGGCCCGGCGGTGACCTGCTGATGAGATCCGGAATGATGGCTGCGGGCATGGTCTTTCCCGGTACCGGCCGTGCCCAGCTGATATTCCTCGACACAATCTTGCGTGACACCGATTGGCGCACAAGGGAAAAGGTTGGCCGATCACTCGAGGGTTTGAGTGTGGCACGGGGATTGTCGGCGATGGATGTGCCGGTTGCGGTGCTGGTCGGGTCCAGAGATCGACTCACACCGCCACGGCTTGCGATCCGGGTCGCCGACGCCCTGCGTTACACGGGTTCGCTGGAGAGGTTCGAAACCTGGCGGGATGCAACACATCTGCTCAACTGGGAACAGCCGCACCGGTTCAACGCCGTCATCGCCGACCTGTCTGCTGCGGGCCACTGACGTAGCAGGCCCTACCTCAGGCCTCCGGGAAGCCATCCAGGACGGCCCGCGACCCGGACAACCCGAGCCGGGTGGCGCCGGCCGCGATCAGTTCGGCGGCGAACTCCGCTGTCCGGATACCGCCGCTGGCCTTGACTCCGACGGAGGCGGGCACCGCCGCCGACATCAGTTGCACGGCTTCGACACTCGCACCACCGGCCGGATGGAAGCCCGTTGAGGTCTTGACCATCGTCGCGCCGGCTTTGACAGCGACCTTGCAGACCGACGTCACCGTCTCCGGACCGGCGAGCGCGAGGAGTGCAGCGGACTCGATGATCACCTTCAGGGTGACGTCGGGGCCGATACCTTCGCGCACCGTCAAGATGTCGGCGAACACCTCGTCGAATTTGCCGTCGACCGCCGCTCCGACGTCGATCACCATGTCGATCTCCTGCGCGCCGGAGTCGACAGCCAGCTTGGCCTCGGTCGCCTTGATCAGAGAATGGTGCTTGCCCGACGGGAAGCCGACGACAACACAGGTGAGGGCGTCTCCGGTGTCGATGGGGAGCATCGACGGCGACAGGCAGACCGCGAGCACGCCCAATTCGGCGGCCTCGGCGACGGTGGCCTCGGCGTCGGCGCGGGTCGCCTCGGGCTTGAGGAGCGTGTGGTCGACCATGGCAGCGACGACTGATCGGGTGAGTTGTGTACCGGTCGGGGTGTCGGGCATGGATCGAGCTTGGCACACTGAACAGTTGTGACCACATTCTCGCCGCCAAATCCGGACGGCCATCGGTACGTGCTGACGCTCGGATGCACCGACACCACTGGAATCGTCTCGCGAATCTCGGGCTTTTTGGCCGAGGTCGGCGCCTGGATCGTCGAGGCCGCGTATCACTCCGATCCTGACACGGGCTGGTTCTTCACCCGCCAGGCCGTCCGGGCCGATTCGGTGGCGCTGAGCGTCGAAGAGCTACGCGCCCGTTTCGAAGCCGAAGTGGTGGCAGAGCTCGGCCCGGAAACCGAATGGCGCGTCAGTGATTCGGCCGTACCCAAGAAGACTGTTCTCCTGGTGAGCAGGGAAGGTCATTGCCTCGGCGACCTGCTGGGCCGGTCGTATCGGGGAGAGCTGCCCGCGGAGATCAACGCCGTGATCGGCAACCATCGCGACCTCGAAGACTTCAGCACCCGCATGGGTGTGCCGTTCCATCACATCCCGTTCGACAAGGACAAGGCGGGTGCATTCGAAGAGCTCCGTACCCTTGTCGACTCCCACAATCCCGATGCCGTCGTGCTGGCGCGGTTCATGCAGATCCTGCCCGAAACCCTGTGCGATCACTGGGCGGGCAGGGCGATCAACATTCACCACAGCTTCCTGCCGTCGTTCATCGGTGCCAGGCCCTACCACCAGGCCTTCACCCGGGGCGTCAAGCTCATCGGTGCCACCTGCCACTACGTCACCGGCGAGCTCGATGCCGGGCCGATCATCGAACAGGACGTGATCCGCATCGACCACTCGGACTCGGTGGCCGACATGGTGCGCCAGGGCCGCGACATCGAGAAGCTGGTGCTCGCACGCGGGCTCCGGTGGCATCTCGAGGACCGGGTTCTGGTGCACGGTCGCAAGACCGTGGTCTTCAGCTGACGCCGTGAGCGTCGGCCCCCGGGTCAGATGACAGAACAGGTTTCCTGGCTGCCCGACTTACTGGTGGGACCGACGGTCTGGTCGTTCAACGCGAGATCGTTGCCCGAGACCGCGAACTCCACACCCTTGTCGGAGACGGTCAGCTGCTCGAAGGTCAGGTCGTCGAACAGCGGCGGGAACAGTCCGGCGCTGATCTGATCGACCAGTGCCTGCGCCCAGGAGTTGGGGATTCCGAGCGTCGCGGCGCTGGCATCGACGACCTCGAATGTGAGTTTTCCGTTTTTGGTGACGGGTTTGAGCTCGGCCTCGGCCGGGATGGGAAGCATGAGCAACTGGAAGTTGCCCTTGACGGTGATCGTGCCGGCGGCGGCGTCGCCGGTGACACTCTCCACGGTCATCCCGCCACCCATGGCGCCGAGCAGGCCGGCCAGACCGCCTCCGCTGCTGGGGTCGGACGGTTCTGTGGCCTCACCCTGCGGCGTCTGACTGAGTTCCATGATGCGGGCGAAGGGCACATAACCGGAGCCCCGGAGTTCAGCGATGGTGGTCTCGTTGTCCCCGTTCTTGATGTCGTCGGCGCGGGCGTGCAGGCGCATCGCGGACTCGCCCTCATTGCTCGTGTCGACCTGGACGTAGGGGACCGTTCCGGAAGCCCACTGCAGCAGCATCGGCTTCTTGCTCAATGTGACCGAGGTCGAGGCGCCGGTGAGGTCGCCGAAGGACTCTTCGAGACAGTTCTGGGCTTTGTTGCGGATGTACAACTCGCTGCCGAGACCGGCGATCACCAGTACCAGGACAAGACTCAACGCGACTACGCCGGCGATCACGCCGGTCCGCCGTTTGGGGCGCTCCGGCGTGATCGGGCCGCGTGCCGGGTCAGCGTCATTCGGGACAGCGGAGTACGGCTCGAAGCCGTCCGGCGGTAGTTCGAGCTGCGCGGTGTCCTGACGGCCGTACGAATAAGCCTCGGGGATGGGCCCGTGCGCGATCGGTGGGAACTGATCGGTAGTCGGGTTGAACTCGTCACCGGATGCATTCTCTGACACGGCAGGCGTCTGCGCACCCTCGGCCCGGGCCGGAGTCTGCGGCTCGCCGTCCGAGGTGGAGTCGGAATCGTCGCGATTATTCATCACCGTCGATGATGCCCGGTCGTTGCGGCAGAGTGGATAAGAGTTTTCTAAGACTCCGCATCGGCGCTGGTGGAGGCCAGGGAATTGATGTCGCGGCGGTTGGGCAGTACTGCGATCGCACGACGTGCCCGGTCGACTTCGTCGAAGTCGAGGTCGAACACCGCCAGCTCAGGGGTTTCGCCGAGTTCGGCATGGACCGTTCCGAAAGGGCCGGCCAGGATCGAGTGGCCGATGCCGGTCGGGGCGTTCGATTCGGCAACCGCGGGGTCGGACGGCACTGCTTGACCCACCGCCGCGACAAAGCATCCGCTGTCGAGCGCGCGGGCCGCGGCGAGGGTCTGCCACTGCGTCAGTTTCCCCGGACCGGCTCCCCACGACGTCGGGACGACGATCAGGGTCGCACCGCGATCGGCGAGCGTGGTGAACAGTTGCGGGAAGCGGATGTCGTAACACGTTGCGGTCCCGATGGTGACTGCGCCGGATTCGAACGTGACGGTCCGGTCGCCGGGTTCCACGGTGCGTGATTCGGCAAAACCGAAGGCGTCGTAAAGATGGATCTTGTTGTAGCCCTGGATCTGACCGTCCGGGCCGGCGATCACCAGGGTGTTGCGGACCCGATCGCCGTCGCCCGGCGTGAACATCCCCGCCACCACGGTGACCTGATGTTCGGCGGCGATCTGTCCGACCGCGGTCGCCCAGGGACCATCGAGTGGTTGCGCGACGGGGCCGAGAGGAACACCGAACCGGCACATCGTGGCTTCCGGGAAGATGACCAGGTCTGCACCCCGCGCTGCCGCAGCGGCTGTCTGCTCCGCAACCGTCACCAGATTTTTCTCCGGGTCCGATCCACTGCTGATCTGGGCCATGGCGATACGCATGCAATCCACCCTACGACCGTCGAGCGTGCCTATACGGCCGGTGAGCGTGCCCATCCGACCGTTGAGCGTGCCCAACGAACCGTTCACCGTGCCGAAAATGCCTTCTGGCCTGCAACTTCGGCACGCTCGACGGTTTTTGAGGCACGCTCGGCGGAGGGGTCAGGTGGCCGGTGCGACCTGTTCCCAGGGGACGGTCAGGATGTTGTCGCGTTGACGGCGACGATCGGGGGTCGGTGCAAAACCGAAGCCCGACAACAACTCCAGCGTGTGTTGCCAGCGCTGCCGGGGCCCGAACGGCGCCAGCGGTGCCGCGATGTCCCAGCAGCGATCCAGGCTTGCCAGGAGATCGTGGACTCGTTCACCGGGCACGTTGCGGTGGATGAGCGCCTTCGGAAGGCGTTCGGCGAGGTCGGAGGGACGGGCGCTGTGCGCCGGATCCCAGGCCAGCGTGAAGGTCAGTGGGCGGTGTGCGTCGAGCAGGATCCAGCAGCACCGGCGGCCGATCTCGTCGCACGTGCCTTCGACGATGAAACCGCCCGGTGCGAGTTGGCGCTGCATCCGTGACCAGGCCGCATCGACTTGTGACTCGTCGTACTGGCGGAGCACGTTGAAGGCCCGAACCAGGTGTGGTCGCAGGCCGGCCAATTCGAAACCTCCGACCGCAAAGCGCACCCCCTCCTGCGGCGGTACCACCCGGGCGGGATCGATTTCGAGTCCGACGAGCTGGGTGGCGGGGACCACGGCGCGGAGCCGCGATGCCAGTTCCAGTGCGGTGTCCGGGCGGGCGCCGTAGCCGAGGTCGACCGCGAGCGGCTGTTGCGCCGATTCCAGTGCGGCAACAATCGGCTCGTGGTGCACGATCCAGCGGTCGATCCGCCGGAGCCGGTTGATGCCGGTGGTGCCCCGGGTGATCGTCCCGTCCGGCCGGTGGTCAGAGGTTGGCGTCGATCCATCCCGACGTGAATTCCGCTTCGCCGCGGAACAGGTCAACGAGGTTGACCAGCATCAACTGCTCGAGTTTGCCGTTGATGAACGGGATGTAGACCTTGACCTCGGTGGTCCGGCGGATGGTGCAGCCGGTCTCGGTCGGGAACAGCTCCTGCACACCGGTCAGGCTGCCGGGGCCGGCCGGGATCGATGCCCCGTACGTGCCCTTGGTGCTGTCCGGGTCGAACGGGCCCAGTGATTCGGTGCGGGTGATGATCATGTCTTTGGTCATCACGGTCTGCGCGATGGGCGGTAGCTCTGTGCGCGGAAGGACCTGCTTGAGGACCACATCGACTCCGTTGTCACCGACGGTGTAGGAATCGATCTCCGACTGCGGGGTGAGCTTCCGGAACTCGTCCATCTGCGCATCCCAGAACTCCCGAAGGCTCAGCGCCTCGTACACCTTCTTCGGGGCATGGTGGTATCGGGCGGAGTAGGACAGACGTCGTGCCATGCGGAAAAGGGTAACCCGTGGGGAGTGCGGCTCCCAGTTCCGCCCGTCGATCGAGGCGGGCAGAAGGTGATCAGCGCGCGTTGATCCATTCGACGGTGTAGTCGCGCTCGGCCGTCACCAGATCGATGATGTTCTCGACGATCGCCTTCTCGACCTTGCCCCCGACGAAGGGGATCGCCACCTCGGCGGAGCCCTCGAACGTCACCGTGCTGCCGGTTGCCGTCGCGGCGAGGATCTGAGTGCCGTTCACCTTGGCGGGTGCACCTTCGACCTGCGCGGCGAACTCACCGGTCGAGACGGTGCCGCCGGCGGTCGACCAGATCATCGTGCGAGCGATGCGCAGATCACCGGGCCGGACCTTGGTCACGATCGAGGGCAGCTTGTCCTCGGGAACCCGTTGTTGCAGGACAACGGTGACGTTGTCGTCGGTGGCGGTGAAGGATTCGAGCTCCGAGATGTCTGCGGCGACGTTCGCGACCAGGTCTTTCCAATACTGCTCGGAGGTGACCGCCGCAGCGAAGTCGGCCGGGGGACATGGAAAGTCGATCGAATGCTGCAGCTTGGTCGCCATGAGTGCAGGTTACCGTTGCGGGGTGGCCGCACAAACACATGACCGCCCCTTATTGTCCGAACTCACCACTTTGCGCGTCGGCGGTCCCGCCCTCGACATCGTGAACTGCGACGACGCCGAGTCGTTGATCGCGACCATCGGGCGCCTCGATGCCGCGGGGACGGCGGTGCTGCTGGTGGGCGGCGGATCGAATCTGGTGATCGGCGACGACGGATTCGACGGAACCGTGGTCCGGATCAACAACACCGGACTCGATTGGCGATCCGATCACGTCGTCGCCGATGCCGGTGTGAACTGGGATGCGCTGGTGGCCGAAAGCGTCGCGCGCGGATTCGGGGGACTCGAGTGCCTGTCCGGGATCCCCGGTGCTGCCGGGGCGACGCCGGTTCAGAACGTCGGGGCCTACGGCGTCGAGGTGGGTTCCCTGTTGCGGTCGGTACAGGTGCTGGACCGCCGAAACGGTGCACTCAACTGGATTGATCCGGGTGATCTGGACCTGGGATACCGCACCAGCAGGCTCAAACACCGCAGCGACGAACTGGTCGTCCGGCTCTCGCTTCGGCTGCGCGACGACGGTCTGAGCGAGCCGATCCGCTACGGCGAACTGGCGCGGGCCCTCGGCATCGAGGACGGGGAGCGAGCGCCGGTGGCGCAGGTCCGCGAGACGGTGCTGGCGTTGCGGGCGAGCAAGGGCATGGTCCTCGACCCCGACGACCACGACACCTGGAGCGTCGGGTCGTTCTTCACGAATCCGATTGTCCCACATGAGTATCTGCCGAAAGTCCTGACGCAGATCGTTCAGGAACTGGGCGACGAGGCCACCACCGTCCCGCAGTTCCCAGCGGAGTCCGGTGTGAAGCTCTCGGCCGGCTGGCTGATCGAGCGTGCGGGCTTCGCGCGGGGCTACCCCGATGCCGATGCCCGCGCACGTCTGTCGACCAAACACACGTTGGCGCTGACGAATCGGGGGCAGGCCACCTGTGCCGACGTGATCGACCTGGCCCGAGCGGTTCGTGAAGGCGTGCATCGCAAGTTCGGGCTGTGGCTCGAACCGGAACCGATCCTGGTCGGCTGCTCTTTGTAGTTCGTAATCGCGACGTTGTCGTCGCAGGTCAGGGGTCCGGCGTCCGGCGGAACCCGACACCACAGGTAGGGTTTGGCGCATGACTGATTACCGTGACCGTTGGCTGCTGTCGAGGCGCGCGGCACTCACGGCGATTGCCGTCGGCGCGGCTGGGGTGACCGCAGCAGCCTGCAGTTCCGACAGCGATTCCCCCGGCAGTGCCGAGGAAAGCAAGGCGCCCGACGAGCCGAAGGCCGACATTGCGTACAGCCCGGCCCTCGACACCACCGATGCCTCACCGATCGACGAGGTGTCGGTCAAGGTCACCGGTGGAGTGCTCAATCCCGATGTGCAACTGACCAATGCGAACGGCCGGGTCGTGACCGGCGAGCTGTCGCCCGACCGCACCACGTTCAAGATCACCGAACCTCTCGGTTACGGCGGCCAGTACACCTGGGCGGGTTCGGCAATGGGCGAGGACCGCAAGCCCGTGCAGATCGCCGGCACCTTCGGCACACTCACCCCGGACAACCAGATCAGTCTGGTGATCAACATCGCCGACGGTCAGGAAGTCGGTATCGCGGCGCCGTTGATCCTCAAGTTCGATGGTGTCGTGACCGACAAGAAGGCCGTCGAAGAGGCCTTGAAGGTCACCACCACACCGGAAACCGAAGGCAGCTGGGCCTGGCTGGGCGAAGACGGCGGTTCCCGTGTGCACTGGCGCACCAAGGACTACTACCAACCGGGCACCCAGGTCTCGATGGTCGGCAAACTCTATGGCGTGAACTACGGCGACGGCAGCTACGGCGAGGCCGACGTGACAAGCGAGTTCGTGATCGGTCGCAACCAGATCGTCAAGGCCGACGCCGACTCGCATCAGATCGTTGTGCAGAACGACGGCAACACGTTGATGACGTTGCCGTGCAGCTACGGCGAAGGTGACCTCGACCGAAATGTCACGCGCTCCGGTATCCATGTCGTCAGCGAAAAGCACGAGCAGTTCTACATGAGCAACCCGGCTGCAGGATATTTCAATGTCCTCGAGCGCTTTGCCGTCCGGATCTCCAACAACGGTGAGTTCATCCACGCCAACCCTCAAACGGTTGGCGTGCAAGGATCTTCGAATGTCACGAACGGCTGCATCAACCTCTCGCTCAGTGACGCCGAGCAGTACTTCAACACCGCCATGTACGGCGATCCGGTTGAGGTCATCAACACCCGGATCCCACTGTCGGAGGCCGACGGTGACATCTACGACTGGATCTACGACTGGGAAACCTGGACGTCGATGTCGGCGATTGCCGGTGAGCCAGAGGTGAAGTCGGCCCCGGCGACACCGGAGAATGCCCCCGACGTCTCAGGCATCCCGAGCACTCCGGTGAACTCAGGGGCACCGCAAGCGCCGGTCGGCTGAGTCCGGCCGGACACCGGCATGAGGACCACATGACTATGCCCCGGAGCCCGAGCTCCGGGGCACTGCCATCTGTCTTCGGTGTGTCGTCAGCCGGCCGCCGGTGCCGATGACGCGGTGGTGGGTTCACTCGTGACCGTGGTCGGCTTGCTGGTCGGCGCAGCCGTCGCAGTCGATGTCGGTGGCGCCACGGTGGCGGTCGGGATGAGGGTCCACACCGCCGATGTGATCGTCGCCGTCTCCTGCTTGGGGAGCGCCGGATCTGTGATGTCGGTCAGTTTGACCGCCCAGACCCCGAACGTGTCGGTTGCGGTGGTGATCGAGGTCTGTCCGAGCGAACTCGTCGAGACCGTCCGCTTCACACCATCGCTACAAATGAGTTCGGCCGTGGTCTGCGTCGGATCGGGGACCGTGCAGGTGACCGATGTGTTGTCGGCGGTGAAGGTGAAGCGCGAGACGATGTCACCGCTGCCGGTGAACACCGTCGGTGTCGGGGCGGCACTGCTGCTCGGCGCGGGTGCGGCCGGGGCAGCGGGTGCTGCCGGTGCGGCGCTGGACGACGGGGCAGCCGGAGCTCCGGAGACCGCGGGAACAGCCGGATCCGACGACACCGGAGCTGCGGGGTCGGCTGATTCGCCGGATGACCCGGCTTGCGGTGCTGCCGAATCGATCGCCGCCGACACGGATGTCACTGCCGCCGCTCGGCGCTGGACTTCCGGAGCGGGCGCTCCATCCGCCTGGATTCCGTTGGCCTCCTGCAGAACCGGATCATCTGTCGTGAACGGGGTGTTCAAGGCTGCCGGTGTGGGCAGCGGTTCCGTCAGTGGCGGAAGACCCTCGAGGTTCAAGATGCCACCGACCGTGCGGATCAGTGGCTGCAAGGTGTTGAGGTCGATAAGCGTCAGGGCTGCCGGAGCAGGTGCCGGATTGGGTGCTGCCACAACGGTTGTGGTGTTGTTGACGATCGTGGTGTGCTCGTTGTAGTAGGTCACGTACACAACCTGGCTGGGGCCGTAGTGGTCCCACGGATGGCCGACGGGGCGGTACCCGGCAATCGGTGTACTCGCCGGTGGCGCAAGCGGATTGCCGCAGGCGCAGCGCACACGCGGGACACCGTAGGCGTCGACGAGCACCGCGGTACCTGCCTGGAACACCGACTGGAACGCGTATGCCCCGTCAGCTGAGTAACTGTGGTTGGTGACCCAGGTGTCACGGGTCAGGACAACCGGGGTCAGGGTGTCGAGGTAGTACGGGATCTGTGCGGTGTCGATCCCGAACACGCTCGCCCAGGCACGCGCCTTCGCGGGATTGTTCGCCAGAAAGTTGGCCAGCGCGGCGGTGTCACAGACTGCGTCACCGTCGGAGGCATACAACCCGCTCGTGGTGCCGTCGATGCCCTCGACGCCACGAACGGTGACCGCGCCCTGCGGGGCGAGGGCGGCCGCGTCGCCCAGCGGCCGGTTGCTGACCGCCACCGACGGGGAGAACGGATCGGTGCCGCTGCTGCCTGCCGCCTCCAGCACCAGGTCGGGGGCCGTCGTCGCCTCGACCTTGCTGCCGGAGTTGGTGAGCATGTACGCCGCGCCGACCCCCAAGAACGTCAGTAACAGCGCAGCGACCACTGCAAGGACGATGACTATCTGTTTTCGATCATTGGGTGGAGACGGGATCGGTGCGGGCGGGGCAGCGTTATAGGGGTAGCTCACTCGCGTCTCCAACGTCGGGTGCGGACCTCGGCCCGCCGTCTGAGGGGCAGGTGTACCCGCTCATGGATTATGTCTGAAGGTCGCGCGATGTGTGCGGTCTGTTACCGGACCCCGGGAGGTTCATGCGAACGTACCAAGACGATCAGCCGGTCTTGACGTTTCGGCGTGCGGAGGCCTGGTCGCGGGGCATCAGCAGGATGGTGTCGAGGTTGACGTGCGGCGGCCGGCTCGCCACAAAACCGATCACCTCGGCGACGTCCTGGGCGACCAGTGGTGTCAGGCCTTCGTAGACCTTTCCGGCCTTCTCCGCGTCGCCGTCGAAACGAACAAGGGAGAACTCGGTCTCGACCATGCCGGGCTGGATTTCGGTCAGTCGCACCGGCTTGCCGAGGAGTTCGGGCCGCAACGTGCGGTGCAGGACTGCCTGGGCATGTTTTGCCGTCGTGTACCCGGACCCGTTGTCGTAGGCCTCGATCGCGGCGATCGAGCTGATGGTGACGATCAGGCCGTCACCGGAGTCGATGAGTTTCGGCAGCAGTGCCTTGGTCACCCGCAGGGTTCCGAGGACGTTGGTCTCCCACATCCAGCGCCAGTCGTCGAGGTCGGCGTCCGCGACGGGGGCGATCCCCTTTGCGCCGCCGGCATTGTTGATCAGGACGTCGACCGCGGGGATCTGTTCACAGAACTTCTGCACGGATTCTTCATCGGTGACGTCGAGCGAGATCGCAGTTCCGTCGATCTCGCCCGCCAGCTTTTCGAGGCGGTCGACGCGACGGGCGCCGACGACGACGTGATAGCCCTGCGCAGCAAGAACTCTGGCGGTGGCCTCGCCGATACCGGAACTGGCCCCGGTTACAACGGCGACCTTGCGATCACCAGGATTGGACGCGGTGGTGGCTGCAATTGTCATGGTGTGCAGTCTAGGTGCGGGAGGACCGGTAGTTTTTTCAGCATGCGGTCTGATGAAGCGGGAGGCGGAGCGCGACCAGCCATCCGGGTGCGGGATTCGAGGACCGTGTCGTTCGAACGGGGCGACGGTGCGGCCGCGGTGGTTTTTCGGGCGGTCCGTACGCAGGGGCCTGTCACGCGGGACCGACTGCCGGCGGCAACGGGCCTGTCCCCGGCGACGGTCAATCGGCAACTGCAGGCACTCGACCGGCTGGGGCTCGTTCGCGAACGCCCGGATCTCGTTGCGGGCGGGGCCATCGGACGCCCGAAGATCCCGCTGACCCTCGATCGGGATCGGTTCTGTGTGATCGCCGTGCACATCGGTGCGCTCTCGACCCTGCTGATGGTCGCGGACCTCGGTGGCCGGCCGCTGCAGACGGTGGCGATGTCGACGCCGGTCGGTCCGGCGCCGGAAGCGCTCGGGCTGATCGCGCGCCGGGCGGCGCTGGTCGCCGACTCCTTCACACAGCGGGTACCGCTGTGGGCCGGTGCCGCCGTCGGCGGCACGGTTCATGAGGACGGCAGTGTCGATCACGCTCAACTCGGTTGGCGTCGGGCTCCGGTCGGAGCGGCGCTGGAGGACGAACTGGGTCTGCCGGTGTCGGTCAGCCCACATGTGCAGGCGATGGCCGCGGCCGAACTACTCCTGGCCGGCGCCGGCAACACCACCGGCACCGACTTGCTCTTCTACGTTCGTGAGACGGTCGGCCTGGCCACGACCATCGACGGCAGGGTCCAGGAGCGGCCCGGCAACATCGGTCACATCCCGGTGCATGCACCGCTGTTGACGGGGCGGCCGCAATCGATATTGCAGGACGTCGTCGGCCGCAAGGCGTTCGACGACGCTGTGGCCGCCGGGCGCGATGCCGGCGACCTGCATGATGAAAGAGCCAGGGTGCTCGGGGAGATGGTGGCGCTGGTGCGCGATCTGATCAATCCGGATCGGGTGGTCCTGGCCGGTCACGTATTTGCCGAGCATCGCCACGGTCTGGCCCCGGTGCAGGCGGCATTCGACGCGGCCAGCGGCCTGCCGCCGCTGGAATTGTCGCCGCCGCGATTCGGTGCGCGGGTCCAGGAAGGTGCAGCCGTGGTGGTATCGCTCGGCGCGCTCTACGCTGACCCAATCGGTGCCTTGCAGAACTTCAGTGCCTGACTCGGCAGACCTTCGGGAAGGGATCATCCATATCCATGTCAGGTGACTTCGGGCAAACCGCTCAACGCGATGTAACGGCTGTACTCGATGTGGTGGTGAACAAGTCCGCCGAGATCGAACTGCAGATCGCTGTGTCCCGGCTCGGTGGGGCGCAGGTGACCGAGACCTTGTCGGTTCAGTTGAATGGCAACCCCATCATCCCGGAAGAGATCGTGACGGCCAGCGGTAGTCGTATCCACTGGTTGCAGGCGGAACCGGGTGACCTCTACATCCAGTACTCGGCGAGCATCAATACACCGGCCGAACCGGCGCAGGTGGCTGCGTTCGACCGCTCCCTCTATCTCCGTCCGAGTCGATATGCGGAGGCCGACAAGTTCTTTGGCTTCGCGGCGGGCCAATTCGACACGAGTATGCCGCCGGCGGACCAGTTGGTTGCCGTCACAGATTTTGTCCGACAGCGACTTGCGTATATCTTCGGGGCGAGCGACCCCATCGACGGTGCCGTCGACACCTTGCTGTCGGGGGCCGGGGTGTGCCGGGACTTTGCGCATCTGGTGGTTGCGCTCTTGCGTGCCTTGGGAATTCCGGCCCGGCTGGTGTCGGTGTACGCCCCGGGGCTGTACCCGATGGACTTCCACGCGGTGGCCGAGGCGTTGATCGACGGCCGGTGGGTGATTGTCGATGCCACCGGGCTCGCGCCACGTCAATCGCTGGTCCGGATCGCCTCCGGCCGGGATGCCGCCGATACGGCGTTCCTCGACAGCCATTTCGGCGACATCGTCCTTCGTA
Organism: Williamsia faeni; assembly: GCA_003202005.1. Lineage (GTDB taxonomy): Bacteria > Actinomycetota > Actinomycetes > Mycobacteriales > Mycobacteriaceae > Williamsia > Williamsia faeni. Next base: position 36,864 of record QJJF01000004.1, read on the forward strand.
GCTACGAGGTGGGTGCGGTCGTGTCCGGCTACCTGCCGATCGACGATCCGACGTTGCAGGTTCAGTTGCGGTAGGAGCGGTTCACAGACTGTGGCGACGGGCAGGGGAGCGCCAGGGGCGGGGGTTCGTGCATCGCGTCAGTGCGGTGGACTTCGTTGTGGGCATCGGGGTCTCCGGTGCCGGCGTGCCGGCCGAACAGATCGACGTGTTGCTTCTCGCGCGGCGTGGTTGGTAGTTCATACCGAAACTGTGCAATCCGGTGCTTGGTATCCGCTTGGAACGCGCTTGGGAGTCGAACTCCCAGGCGCGATTCCACGACCGGCACGATGGCTGAAAGGTATTGCAGTGCAAGCCCACCTGACATCTCGGTGAGGGTTGCTACGCCCCCAGCAGTCGGGCACACCGGAGGAGCCCGATGTGGCTGTAGGCCTGCGGATGGTTGCCCAGGGACCGTTCGGCGACGGGATCGTATTCCTCCGAGAGCAGTCCGGTCGGGCCGGCGGCTTTGACCATCTGGTCGAACAGGGCCTCGGCGTCGTTGCGGCGGTCGATGAGGAGATACGCCTCGATGAGCCACGCGGCGCAGAGGTGGAAGCCACCTTCGTCGCCGGGCAGACCGTCGTCGTGGTGGTACCGGTACACCGTTGAGCCACTGCGGAGTTCGGCCTCGGTCGCGACGACCGTGGCGGTGAACTTCGGATCGGACGGGTCGATCAGACCCGACAATCCGATGTGCAGGGTCGCGGCGTCGAGGTCGACGCCGTCGTAGGCGGCAGTGAATGACTTCGCCTTGGCGTTCCAGCCCTGCTTCATGACCTGGCGCGCGATGGTGTCGCGCAGCACGGGCCATCCGAGTTCGGTCTCGTAGCCGAATTCCTCGCCGAGTTTGAGTGCCCGGTCGACGGTCATCCAGCACATCACCTTGGAGTACACGTGATGGCGGGGGTTACCGCGGATCTCCCAGATACCGTGGTCGGGCTCGGTCCAGCGGCGTTCCACCGCGTAGACCATGTCCTTCACCAGGTCCCAGTCGGCGGCCGACAAGGCCTCGCCGTGACCGGCGGCCTTCCGGGCGTGAGCCAGCGTCGAGATCAGGTCGACGATCGGTCCGAAGACGTCCAGCTGGACCTGTTGGTTGGCCGCGTTGCCGACACGGACCGGACGCGAACCGGCGTAACCGGGCAGCGAGTCGATGACGGCTTCGGGCGGCAGCCCGCCGCCGGCGAGGGTGTACAGCGGATGCAGCCATTCGGGGCCGGTGACGGTACCGAGCACGCGGTGCAGCCATCCCAGGTAGTTCTCGGCCTCGGTGTACGAACCGACGGAGACCAGAGCGGACGCGGTCAGCGCTGCGTCACGCAGCCAGCAGTAGCGGTAATCCCAGTTGCGAACGCCGCCGAGTTCCTCCGGCAATGACGTCGTGGCCGCCGCCATGATCGACCCCGTATCTGAGTGGACCAGACCGCGCAGTGTCAGCGCCGACCTCTTCATCAGGTCGCGTTTGATGCCGGGGAGGTCGAGGGTGGCGGCCCATTCGCTCCAGTATTTCTCCGACGCGGAGCGACGCTCGGACTCCGGAACCGCGGAGGGCTCGAGATCTTCGGAACCACAGCGCAGTTCGAGGACCAACGGCTCCTCCGAGAGCTCGACCACCGCGGTGGCGGTCTGGTGCTGACGATCAGTCTGGATCTCCCAGGTGACGCCGGGGGCGCGCAGTACCAGCGGCTCATTCGAGCCGTACACGCGCAGTCCTTCGTCGAATGTCTCGATGCGGACGGCGGCCTGACCGAACTCCGGACGCGGCGAGAACCGGATCCGGGCTTTGACGCTTCCGCGGATCACGCGCGTGAGGTCGGTGCGTCCGACGCTGACGTCGTGTGGCAGGTAGTCGGTGACCTCGAGGCCGGCCCAGCGGGTCCGGACGGTCATCGTTCCGTCGATGTAGCGCTGGCTCAGCGGGAGGGGGCGCTTGCCACCCTCGACCGCCGGGCCGATTGAGAACTCGCCGGCCTCATCCGTGCCGAGCAGGCCGGCGAACAGCGCCGCCGAATCGGGCTCGGGATGGCACATCCAGCAGACGTTGGCTTCCGGGGTGACCAGGGCGACGGTGCGTGGCGACGCGAGCATCGTCAGACGCTCGATGGGGACCGCGTCGTCGCCGCGAAGCCAGGTGCGACGTTCCTCGACGAGGAACGCCAACGCGGTGGCGACCTGCTCGGTGTCGTCGACCCGGTAGGTGGCCAGGGTGTCGCCGTCGCCGACCTTGACACCGAAATCCGGTCCGTGGAGCCGGTGGAAGGCCTTCTCGTCGGTGACGTCGTCGCCGAAGAAGACCGCCGCGCTGGCGCCGGCCTCATGACGCAAGATGTCGAGAGCCTGACCCTTGTCGGTCTTGATGACCGCGAGTTCGATGACGGACTTGCCCTCGGTGACCTGCACACCGTCCCAGGTGGCCGGCCCGGTGCGGACGCGGTGCAGCGCGGCATCGGCATCGGTGGTCGAGGCGTTCCGCACGTGCAGTGCGGTACTGGCCGGTTTGGTCTCCACGGTCACGTTGGCGAAGGCTCCGGCGATGTCGCGGAGTTCCACGATCAGCGTGTCGAGGAGTTCGGTGGCCTCAGGGGTGATCTCGTGGACAAAGCCCACATCGAACTCACTGCCGTGGCTGCCGACGAGATGGACCTCGGCAGGCAGGCGCGACAGCGTGGCCAGATCGCGCAGCGCACGCCCGGAGATCACGGCTGCGGTGGTCGAATCCAAGTCGGCGAGGGCGCGCATGGCCCGTACAGAATCGCCGTTGGGTCGTGCATCTTCGGGGCGGGAAACGATGGGGGCCATGCAGCCGTCGTAGTCCGAGGCCACGAGCAGCCGGGGCATTCGAGCGATTGCTTTGAGGGCGCGCCGCAGTTCCGGAGCCAGGTCTTGTGCACTCACCACGCGAGTCTAAGTCTGCGCACCCGGGCTGAGTCCAATTCAGCAGACGTTATGTGTGTAATTGCATCGCTCGTCACAGTTTTGCCGGCGCAAACCCCTCACACGAGGTCGAGTCCGCGGTTCTCGCTCGGGATCGTTTCGGTGTCGGCACCGAGCGCACCGAGGAAACTTTTTGCCCAGCGCTGTACGTCGTGGGTGAGGACCTGGCGTCGCAGGGCCCGCATCCGGCGTTTGCCTTCCTCGGGGTCCTGTTCGAGCGCATCGGTGATGGCCAGCTTCACACCGTCGGTGTCGTAGGGATTGGCCTGGAATGCCTGGCGGAGTTCAGCTGCCGCACCGGTGAACTCGCTCAGCACCAACGCGCCGCCGAGGTCGCTGCGGCAGGCCACGTACTCCTTGGCGACCAGGTTCATGCCGTCGCGCAACGGCGTGACGAGCATGACGTCGGCCGCGACGAAGAAGGCGATGAGGTCGTCGCGGGGGACCGGGCGGTGCAGGTATTGCACCACTGGATGTCCGACCTGACTGAAGTTGCCGTTGATGTTTCCGACGAGCTGTTCGATGTCGCCGCGCATTTTGATGTAGCTGTCGACCCGTTCCCGGCTGGGCGTGGCGAGCTGCACCATCGTGATGTCGTCCGGATTGATCCGACCCTCCTGGAGGAGTTCGGCAAGCGCCTGCAACCGGACATCGATGCCCTTGGTGTAGTCGAGGCGGTCGACTCCCAGCAGGATCTTCTTCGGATTGCCGAGTTCTTGGCGGATCTCCGCGGCGCGCTTGCGGATCTCTTTGGACTTGGCGCGGGCATCGAGTTCGCCCGAGTCGATCGAGATGGGGAAGGCGCCGACGCGTACCGTGCGGAAACCGACCTGCACGACACCGAATTTCGAGCGGACGCCGACCTGTCCCTTGGAGGTGGCCTGGCCGGCGAGCCGGCGGGCGAGGTAGAGAAAGTTCTGGGCACCGCCGGGCAGATGGAAGCCGATCAGATCGGCCCCGAGCAATCCCTCGATGATCTCGGTCCGCCACGGCATCTGCATGAACAGCTCGACCGGCGGGAACGGGATGTGCAGGAAGAAGCCGATCTTCAGATCGGGGCGCAGCATCCGGAGCATCTTCGGCACCAGCTGCAGCTGGTAGTCCTGGATCCAGACCACCGCACCCTCTGCAGCCGCTTTCGATGTGGCTTCGGCGAACCGTCGATTGATGGCGACGTAGGCATTCCACCATTCGCGGTGGTACTCGGGTTTGACGATGACGTCGTGGTAGAGCGGCCACAGTGTGGCGTTGGAGAAGCCCTCGTAATATTCGGCGATCTCATCGGCCGACAACGGCACCGAATAGAGCTGGAGCCCTTCGACTTCGGGATGCTCTTCGACATCGGGCAGCCCGGACCAGCCGACCCAGGCGCCGGTTTGCGACCGCAGAATCGGTTCGAGTGCGGTGACCAGGCCGCCCGGACTGCGATTCCAGCGGATGCTGCCGTCAGCGAGTACTTCTTTGTCAACCGGTAGCCGATTGGCGACCACTACGAAGTCGGCGCGGGTGTCGGACTTGTTCGATCGCTTGGTTGGCACAGATCAGGCTTCGCCCGGTGCAATCCCGAGCATTGCCAGCAACATCCGGCACTCGTCGGCATCGATTGCGTACGCAGCGACGACCCGTCTGGCGGAGTTCGCGGTCTCGTCGGCCACGGGCTCCAGATCTTCGTCTGCGATGTCTGTTTTTTCACTGGTCTTGGCAGGCATGGCGAATATCCTACCTGGTCATATTCGTCTGTCGGTCAGACCTGGGCGCACGTCTGACTTCCGCAACGGCTGGGTGACGGCGTCCGGGTCGACATCGGGTTCGCCGGTCATGCGACCAGGGCGGATGCCCGAGCGCGCGGTCAGGAGCGCCCGGGTCGGCCGGGTCGGAATCCGGGGCCGGCGCAGCGTTCGGGCGACGAACTCACCGAGGGTCACGCCGGCTGCCAGTGAGCAACCGACACCGATCGCCGATCCGAAGGCGGTCAGGCCGTCGATCGTCTGACCGCTGATCAATCCGTATAGCCCTCGGTAGATCGCCAGACCGGGCAACAGTGGGGTGATCCCCGCGACCGCGACAACGAGCGGCGGCGTCAGTGCCCGGCGGGCGAGCAGGCCGCCGACGAGCCCGACCATCGAGGCCGCGATGCCCGCAGAAATTACGGGGCCGAAGTTGTAGTGGCCGGCAGTCGCGACGATGGCAGCACCCATGGCGCCACCGATGAACGCAGTGGGGAGCGCCCGGAACTCCGCGTAGCTGGCGACGGCGAACGCGGCGGCGGCGGTACCGCCGGCGATCACCCGAACCGGCGTGTTGGCGAGGTCGAATTCGGTGGTCGAGGTGATCGTCGGCAGATAGATCCCGGTGGCCTCCATCAGCCGGATGGCGATACCGACACCGCTGATGATGCCGCCGGTCATGATGAGCAACTCGAAGAAGCGTGCGCAGCCGGTGATCGGTGCGCCGGTGATGGCGTCCTGCACGGAGCCGACGAGCGAGAGCCCGGACAACAACACCACCACGCCGGCCGCGATGACCAGCGATGGTTTGATGTCGACCCCGAGGGTCTCCCGGTTCTCGTAGACGATCGCCGCCGGTATCACCGCGATGAAGCCACCGGTCATCTGCTGGAAGAACAGGGGTGTGCCGATCTTGTTGAGCAGACGGTTCGTTCGGTCGATCACCGCCGTGGTGAGGAAGGCGACCACCGCGACCAGCCAGCCGCCGCCGAGCAGCACCGCCAGCGCACCGGCCATCGACGCCCAGGCCAGGGTCGCGACCCAGCGCCGATAGGGGTGGGGTGCGGCGATGATGGCGTCGATGACCGTGTGGGCTTCGCCGGGATCGATCGCGAGGTTCCGGATCTTGCGGACGAGGCGGTCGACCGCCGCCAGTCGGGTGAAGTCGAGTGAGCGGTAGTGCACCGATCTCATCGCGGTCACCGGCGGCATCGACGTACCGCGACGTGCACTCACCCAGATGGTGTTGTACGTCACATCGACTTCGCAGTTCTCGACGCCGTACATGCTCGCCACGAACCGAACCTGCATCTGCGTATCGATCGCGCCGGTGCCCGAGTCGAGCAACACCGCTCCTACCTGGATCGCAAGGTTGAGAACTTCGGTAACTGCGGCATCGTCGGTGAGGTCGATCGGCTGTCTGGGCGATACCGCGGGTTCGAACGGCTCGATCGTGTCGATCGTCGCTCGACGACTGCCGGCGATGAGCCGGGGAAGTCTCGCGATATACTCACGCACGCAGTTGCCTCCTTAGCTCAGTGGTAGAGCACTCGCCTTGTAAGCGAGCGGTCGTCAGTTCAATCCTGACAGGGGGCTCCACAGACTTCAGGGTCAACTCGCCGGTTCCGGGGGGTTGGCCCTGTTGTCGTCTGCGCGCTTGAGCAGAAACGCGCCGGGATCGGGCGTGGAGTTTTAGCATTTCCTATGCGACCACCGCATCTCGCGGCTGGAGATTCGTCGGTCACGCCACCAAAGGGAGGCTTGATTCGACATGAAGCCGGTATTGCAACTCCAGGGCGTCGGTAAGTCATACCGCCGGGGCGACGAGCAGGTCCTCGTCCTCGATGATTTCGACTTCACTTTGGACGCAGGCGAATTCGTTGTCGTGACCGGTCCATCGGGAGCCGGCAAATCGACCCTCCTGCATGTGGCCGGCGGGTTGGATGCACCGGATCGCGGGACCGTTTCGGTGACCGGTCAGGACGTGTGGTCGATGAGCGCCGGCGCTCGCGCGGCGTTCCGGCGACGCAACCTCGGATTTGTGTTCCAGTTCTTCAACTTGGTGCCGATGCTGACCGCGGTGGAGAACGTGTCGCTGCCGCTGGTCCTGGACGGTGTGCGGGCCCGGTCGGCCGACGCCCGCGCCCGCGAGCTACTGGAACGGATCGGTCTCGGCGACCGCGCCGGGCACCGGCCGGCCGAACTGTCGGGTGGACAGATGCAACGGGTGGCCGTGGCGCGCGCGCTGGCGGCCCGGCCGTCGATCATTCTGGCCGATGAGCCGACCGGAAACCTGGACAGTCACTCCTCGACCGAGGTCCTGGATCTACTGCGGTCGCTGTCCGACGAAGACGGCGCGGCGGTCGTCATGGTGACCCACGACCCGGCCGCGGCCCGCTACGGATCCCGCGAGCTGCGCCTGGTCGACGGGCGTGCATCTGCGGTCGACGAAGCCGCGCCCGCCGAGGAGAAATGATGCGACGGTTGCGTGCCGGATGGACATCCTTCCGGCGCATCCACCTCGCCGCGTTGATCTCCGATCGGGGCCGGACGCTGCTCAGCGTGATCGGGGTTGCGATCGGGGTGACGGTCGTCCTCGGTGTCCTGATCCTCAAGTCCGAACTCGTCCGCCCGTTCGATTCGTTTGGCCCGTCGCTCACTCACGCCGCCGACGCCGGGGTGGTCGAGGTGACGCCGAACGTCAGTGGCCGTTTGCCGATCGAGACGGTCAACCGGCTGGACGACGAGGTGGCGGGCGCTCAGGCCGTCATTCCGATCGTCGCCGGGTTGACACCCGTGGCCGGCGACGGCGGCTCACACGGATTTTTTCTGCTCGGTGGGTCGTGCCAGATCGAGCTGCTGATCGGCCCGTTCGACTGCGAGCAGCGTGCCCGCGAGGTCACCCCGGCAGACGGTCCGGGCGTGCCACTCGCGATGCCCACGGCCATTGCCGAGCGGCATGACCTGCAGCTCGGTGACGAATTGCGGATCCCGGGCCTGCCTCCGGGGTCGGCGCACCTCGGATCGACCTTCCCGGAGTTCGAGCGCGTCGAGGGCATCAACGACGGCTACGTGGTGGTGGCCCCGTCCTCGGACATTGCCGCGGGCTTGTTCTCCACGCCTGGTTACGTCACGGCCGCGTTCGTGGTCCCGACACCGGGCGTGGATATCGCAGCCGACGTCGACCGAGCCATCGCCGGCGTCGCGACGGCAGGCCCGCCCCGTCCGCACCTGCCGGCCATCTTCGAGAACAGCATGCAGAGTCTCAACCTCGTCGCGCTGGCCGGAATCATCGTCGGCGTCCTCATCGCCGTGAACACCATCCTGCTGGCCGTGGAGGATCGGCGAGCGGTGATGGGGACCATCGGCGCGATCGGCGCCAAACCCGTCGGGTTGTTCGGCGGGATGCTCGGCGAAGGCGCGGTCGTGGGCCTCGTCGGGGGTTTGTTGGGGGTTCCGAGCGGATTTCTGTTCGGGATGTATCTGGTGGACAGATTCGGGCAGTCCATGTTGACCGGGTCCGGCGGCGCCATCACCGCGCATTTCACGCCGGACCTGATCCTGATCGGAGCCATTGCCGGGATCCTCTGCGGAATACTTGCGATGATCGGGCCGGCCATCAGGCTGGTTCGCGACGGACCCCTGGCGTCGATGGCGAGCGTCGGTGGAGTGCAGCGCGCCCGGAGTATCCCGTTGTGGCCGCTGCTCGTCGGGGCGGTCCTGCTGGCGGGGGCCGTCGTCGTGCTGAAGATCTTCGAGCGCGGGTCGCTGCCGCTGAACGTGGGTGTCAACGGCATGACGGTGGCGTTGTGCGGGGTGGTGTTGGTGACGGTGTGGGTCGCTCCACGTGCCGCCGGGCTGGCGATCGCGTTGCTGACGATTGCCCGTCCCGCGGTCGGGCGGCTGCTCGGAGCCGAATTTCGGCGCTACACACTGATGTTCGCGATGTCCGCGGCTCTGCTCGCCGAGGGCACCAGCTTTGCCATCGGCTCGCACAGCATGCAACTCCTCGGCACCGAGCAGGTTGCCGAGCAAAAGGCTGACCGACTGCCGGCAGCGTTGTTGATCGCCCCTCAATCGGTGCTCGACCAGCGGGACGGCGCGATTTCCGACTCCACATTCGAGTCGGTGACCGGCGCCGCTGACGGGCGCAGCGTGTCGTCCCGCCGCCGATCGACGATCTCGTCAGGGACGTTGTCGCGACTGGTCGTCGGTGTCACGCCGGGTGACTGGTACAGCCAGGCGTTGTATGAGCCGGCCGAAGGCGGGGACAAGCTGTGGCAGGGATTAAGGGACGGGGAGATCGGCCTGAGCGAGATCGCTGCCGCCCGGCTCGATGTTGCGGTGGGCGACACCGTCGAGCTGCCGACCGTCGAAGGACGAAAGCAGTACCGGGTGGCCGGGACCTTTCATCCACGGATGATCAACGACGCAGCAGTGGGAGACATCGTCCTCGTATCCGATTCTCTGGCGCGTTCGGATTGGGCTGCCGTCCGCGACCAGGTGGCGGTGGCCTATCCGTCCTCCGCCGAAGCGACCGCCCACCGTGACGATTACCTCGCCCTCGGCGCCGGATTGTGGGTGTACGACAACGACGAGTGGCGATCGGCGGCCACCACCGGAATCACCCGCTTCCTGGAGCCGTTGACGCTCGCGGGGTACGTGGTGATGATCGCCGCCGGATTGAGCGTGCTGAACGTGTTCGTGCTGGGACTTGTCCAACGCAGGCGTGAACGCGCGGTGTTGAGGGCAATCGGGATGACGTCCGGGCAGGAGCAGGGCGTGATCATTGTCAACGCCGCGCTGCTCGGTGTACTGGTCGCCGCGGTCGCTGTGCTCGGAGGTATGGGTCTCACCTATCTCTGGTCGCTGGGCTCACCGGTCTACTACGGCATCAAGATCGAATGGGGTGTCTTGTACCCGTCGCTGCTGACCGGAGTGGCAGCCGTATTCCTACTCGTCGCGACTGCTGCGGTGTACCCCGTGATTCATTCGCGGCGGCTGGAGGCGGTCGAGGTGCTACGAGAGAGTTGACGACACGAGCGAGGTGGCCAGGGAACGGCAGCCGTCAGCCGTGAATCTCCCGGTGCAACCCTGGAATGTCGTCGCCCCCGCGCCGGAACCGGTGCATGTGTTCCCGAGTCGCGGGGCTGGACGTGGCCTCGATTTCCTTGGGCGGCAAGGCCATTTGGAAGACCAGTCCGCGGCCATCCGCCCCGTCCAGCAGGGCACCGAGCCCGGCAACGGGCAACTTCAGCAACGCCGTGTAATAGAACGGGAAGGTGCCCTCGAACTGGAGGCGGTACACGCCGAAGCCGCTCTGGTTCGAGACAAGCGGGTTCCACTGGGCCGGATCAAAGGCCGTGGAGACACAGCGAGCGGCCCGCCATGGACCGGCAGCGTCCAGGAACTGCTGGTTGATACGCATGTCGCAGTGTTCGTCGGCAAAGTGGTCCACGATGTGGCGCAGGCGTTCGGCAATGGAACTCGCGGCCTCTCCTCGCCGCAGTTCCAGACTCAGCGTCGTGAGGATATTGCCGATCAGCAGCGGATCGAGGCCACAACGAGTCCGCGCATTCACGGCGATGGCGAGGGTGCGACGATCCACCGCGGGATCCGCCTCCATCAGCGCCTCGCAGACGTGCGCGCACACAACGTCGTTCGCAGACAAGCGCTTCCCGTTCCCGTAGGCCTCGCGCATGCGAATGATTTCGTCGTCTCCGAAGTACAGACTCAGAGTTCGCTGCTTGCGCGCATCCTTTGCCAGGTACAGCGCGCTTCGTGCAAGCTCCGCAAGCCCGAGAGTTCGCACCCCGGGCTCCCGCGCGCCATCGGCAGGTAGATGCTCATCGAGGTAGGCAGCGCGGTCTTCGACGATCAACGGTTCAGCGAGTGGCTCGCCGGCCGCGGCGGCGGTCCATGCGTTCATGAAAACCATGAACGTCTGCATGTCGCCGATCGCGTGGTGCCACGAGAAACCGATCGCGGTCGCATCGTCTGCAAGATGCGTGACACGGACCTTGCACAATGGGCCCCGACCCCATCGGGCCGTGGCTCCGTTCACCGGGTCGATGAGCCACAGTCCACCCTCGTCCGTTGCGGAACGGATGGCGTCAGCGAGCGTGCGGTCGGACGACATAGACGTGAAGGGCACACCCTGCCCCTCGCAGCGGATTCGCATCGTGCCGCCGGCAAAGGTCATTCGCCCCGCGAAGACCGGAACATTCGTGAGCGCCTGCGCAAACGCATCGCCGAGCGCCGTGACGTCGAGATGCCGCTTGAAGAAAAAGACGAGGTGGATCGCCAGGTTGGCGACAATCGCGTCGCCGACATTGCAGCGGACGTCAAGCCTCTGTACGTCCAGTGGCTTGATCAGCTGGGTCGGCACGGCGAGTTCCGGGACGATTCTTCACGCAGCGGTGGGGTACACCCGCTGCGACATCACCGGCGCAAACCACACCCGCGAGAGGTCGATACCGGCATCGCGGGTGGTTTCGAAAGGCACCAGGTTGTGGTCGACGCCGCCCGGTGACCAGTGTTCGTGCAGGTCTTCGACGGCAAAGATGAATGGCAGCCAGTCCGTCATCTCCACGGCGCGGGTGAAGCCACCGGCGATGGCCCAAGGTCTGTCTTCTTCGTTGTAGGCGAAGAAGTGGTCGCCGTAGGCAGGGCTGACGCCATCGCCGACCAGAGCGGTGAGTACAAACCAGTCGGCCGACTCCAGCACCTGTTCGGACGCGATGTCGCGGGCCAGTGTGTAGTGGTGATCAACCGAGGCGAGGGCGGCGTCTTCTTCGAAGAACACCTCGGCCTGGCTGATGTCGAGTCCGGTGCCGACCAGAGCGTGGTCAGGCATACCGAGAACAAAATAGGCGCTTTGCGGTGTGACACCAGGTCCCATGACGGCATTGTGCCAGTGCTGTCGGTCGTCCGTCGGAAACCGCGCGGGTTGGCCCGGGTCGAATTGCCGCCGATGTGGTCACACCTAGGATTGCGGCATGTCCTCAGTGCAGATCAACGGACCGGAAAACGGTCATACCCGCAGCGCGACGACGGCACCCGGAAGTCTTGTCTTCACCGCCGGCGCCGCCCCGATCGACGAGAACGGCGTCACGGTCGCACCGGGGAATGTCAGCGAACAGGCCCGTCGGTGCATGAAGAACCTGGAAGACGCACTCGCCGAGGCCGGGGCGTCTCTCACCGATGTCGCGAAGGTCACCGTGTTTGTGGCCGAACACCTCCAGGCCGACCTCGTCGTCGCGTGGGATGTCGTCACGGCCGCGTTCGGCGATCACAAACCGGCCGGCAGCCTGCTGGGGGTGTCGGTGTTGGCCTACGACAACCAACTCGTCGAGATCGAAGCCGTGGCGGCGATCGCGCCCTGATGAATCGGCCGGCGATCAGCACCGAGCAGCGGCGCGCGCGGCTACTGCGCCGGCATCGCCTGGTGGCGGACGAGTACGCGGATACCCCGGAACAGGTCGCGGAGGCTGTCATCGGCCTGCACGCGACCACACCCTCGACGGTGTTCTTGTCGGCGTGGGCGCGGATGGAGGCCTTCGAGGTCGCCGACCTCGAGCGGGCCCTGTACACCGATCGGACGCTGGTCAAACAGTTGGCGATGCGGCGGACGCTGTTCGTGTTTCCCCGGCCGGCACTCGTCGACGCTGTCAGTGCCGTCGGCCCGCGGGTGGCGGCGAGTGAGCGCACGAACATGCTTCGTGATCTGCGCCGAAGTGAGGATTTCCCCGATCCGGAGGGCTGGATCGTGCAGGCGCGGGCCGCCGTCGCCGGGGCCTTGACCGGTGGCCGCTGCGCCTCGTCGACGGAGTTGCGCAACGAGTTGCCCGAGTTGTCCGGGTCGATCCACTACGGGGCGGGCAGGTCCTGGGGCGGGGTTACGTCGATGGGTCCGCGGGTGCTCAGCCACATGTGTGCGTCCGGAGCCATCGTCCGCGGACCGAACGACGGTAACTGGCTACGGTCACGGCCGCGCTGGACATCGATGTCCGATTGGCTGGGGGCTCCGCTGGAACTGACCGATGTCGCCGGCGGGCACCGGGCGCTGATCGAACGCTGGCTACGACGGTTCGGGCCGGGGACCGAGACCGACATCGTCTGGTGGCTGGGATCGACCAAAACTGCCGTCCGCAAAGCGCTTTCGGAACTCGAAGTGGTCGAGGTCGATCTTGACGACGAATCGGTCGGGTACGTCATGGCCGACGATCTCGAGCCGCTCGAACCCGCGCCGCCCACGGCGCTGTTGCTGCCCGAACTCGACCCCACCCTGATGGGCTGGAAACAGCGGGACTGGTATCTCGGACCGCACGGTTCACACCTGTTCGACAGCAACGGCAACGGCGGACAGACGGTCTGGTGGGACGGGCGGGCCGTGGGTGGCTGGTATCAACGGGCGGACGGGTCCGTGGGCGTTCACATGCTGGAGAAGGTCGGTCGACCGGCCGCCAAGGCAATCCGGGAGCGGGCCGATGAGTTGTCATCCTGGCTGGGTGATGCCAGACCCAAACCCGGCTACCCCGCACCATTTCACAAGGTTCTGCCTGGCGGTTAACAGCGAGTGCCACATCACCGCGGGCTGCAAGCAGAACCGCGGTGATGTGGTGATCGGTTCGGCTAACTCGAACCGGCCGGGAGGGGTTCGAAGTCCCACCTCGCGCAGCCGTATCTGACGTCGTCGGCTTTACCGGCTAGTGGCGAACTCTGCTTGTTGTCGACGAGTACGCCGTATGCGGTGACCTGTGCATCAGGGTTCGCTTTTGCGATATCTGCGAGTGTCGCGAACTTCGCCATGTCTGCTGGGAGCCCCGCGATGTTGCGCGTCGACCACCACTGGCCGAGGGCCAGATCGTCGCTGTCGGCCCAGTCGTCCAACCCTACGTTGCCGTTACTTTCCGGCTGCCACACAAGCGTGGTGAATCCGTACCGATCGTCGTCGTCCCGATCCGCCCCACGGAGGCGCAGCTGGAATGTGGTCGGCCCTTGGTGCTCGAACCCGAGGCTGTTGCGGCCGAGCAGGTCGGACAACGGAGTGTCGATTCCCGCATGGAAAAGGTTCGACTGTGTGCCCGGCTCTGCGCTGAGATTCAGATACCCATTTCCTCTCCCCCCGGAACCCTCGACATACGTCGGCGCCGTCGCTTCGAGCTGTTGCCAGCCCCACTCCAGGACCGGGAGCGGATAGACGTTCGTGTGAACACACGGAAAGCCGGGCGGAAGCAGCGTGATCGGGTCGACACTGCCACCGGAGCTGCCGTCGCCGGGCGCCGCCGAGGCCGGCGCGGTGAATGCGACAGAGGCTGCGACCGCCGTCGCGGCCGCCACGGCGGCGATCGATCGGAAGTACTTGTGAACCATGGTTTACCCCTTGACTTCGACTGATGAGTGAATAGTGATGCGCTGCAACATAATTCGATCATGCACCAGACTGCCGATCCCACGGCGCGCTGTCTCGGGGAAATACGATCGGTGCCGTCGAACGGACGGTCCAACTCGATCGCCGAGCGATCCCGTTGGCCAACTATCCGCCAATTGCACTTACTATTGGTTTACTGCAGGGCGGGTCCGTATGCAGTTCAGATTACAATCTGTTACCGTTTCGTGATCTGAAATTTCGATCGGGGAGCGGACTGATTGGGTAGCCATTTCCATCACGCGAAGATCTCGAAGTGACGCTTCCTCGCTTGCGCGGTATTGTTCGGATGGCTGCAGTGGCGAGCGACGGAAATTCGAACCCGTGTGAATGGCTTTGCAGGCCCGCGCTGGACCGCTCAGCCACGCGCGCTTGATCTGTGAACAGTTCCCTCCGGTGCGGAATGCGGTCGAGGTTTGCGACCACGGTGATCCGAACCCAGGGCAATTCTTCCGAGCTCATTCCTTCCGAAAAGCAAGCCTGCCGAAAAAGCAAGTCATTCGAAATTAAGTCTGCGCGAATAGTAAGCTTTTCGAAAGTGCACCTTCGAAATGTGTCATTCGAAATAGATGACGGTTGACAGCAGCCTCCCGACTTGCCGGCAGTAAGCGAAGCAACATCACCAAGGTCGATGGGGTTGCGCAAGGAGTTGCCCGAACTGTCGGGTCGGTGCGTACGAGGAGGGCACCTCCTGGGCCGCGGTGACGACGATGGGTCCGCGGGTGCTCAGTCATATGTGTGCGTCCGGAGCGATCGTCCGCGGACCGAACGACGGCAACTGGCTACGGTCACGGCCGCGCTGGACGTCGATGTCCGATTGGCTGGGGGCTCCGCTGGAGCTGAGCGATGTCGCCGGCGGGCACCGGGCGCTGATCGAACGCTGGCTTCGACGGTTCGGGCCCGGGACCGAGACCGACATCGTCTGGTGGCTGGGATTGACCAAAACTGCCGTCCGCAAAGCGCTTTCGGAACTCGAAGTGGTCGAGGTCGATCTCGATGACGAATCGGTCGGGTACGTCATGGCCGACGATCTCGAGCCGCTCGAACCCGCGCCGCCCACGGCGTTGCTCCTACCCGAACTCGATCCCACCCTGATGGGTTGGAAACAGCGGGACTGGGCCGCATGGTTCACACCTGTTCGACAGCAACGGCAACGGTCTGGTGGGACGGGCGGGCCGTGGGTGGCTGGTATCAACGGGCGGACGGGTCCGTGGGTGTGCACATGCTGGAGAAGGTCGCGCGACCTGCGGTCAAGGGCGATCCATGAGCGGGCCGATGAATTGTCGTCCTGGTTGGGTGACGCCAGACCCAAGCCTGGCTACCCGGCGCCGTTTCACAAGGTTCTGCCCGGCGGTTGACGTGGTGGACGGAGGGTGCCGGTCAACACGCCACCGCAGGTCTGCACGCAGACCCGCGGTGATGTTGTGATCGGTTCGGTTAACTCCCAAACCTGAATGGTTCGAAGTCCCACCTCGCGCAGCCGTATCTGATGTCGTCTGCGGTGCCAAGTATCGCCTGGCTTCCAGCTGTGCCGACGGACACGCCGTAGTCCAGGACCTGGGCACGGGGGTTCAATGCTGAGATTTGGTCAAGCGTCAGCCACGTGTCTCTGTTCTCCAGTCCCGCGATGGGCTTGGTCGACCACCACCGGCCACGGGCCAGATCATTGCTGTCGACCCAGCCGTTCAACCCTGCATTGTTGTTGTATGCCGGCTCCCATACGAGCGTGGTGAAGCCGCTCAGATCGCCTATGCTCTCCGCCCGAGTGATGCGCAACTGGAACGCGGTTTGCCCGCTGTGCAAGAACCCGAGGCTCTCCGGGCCGAGAAGGTCGGACAGAGGAGTGCTGATCCCAATGTGGAAGAAGTTCGTCCTTCCGCCCGGTGTCGTGTAGAGATCTAGATACCCACGTCCCTTTCCGCCTTCAGCTTCGATATACCTCGGCGCCTCCCCATCGATCGGTCGCCAGCCCCAGTCCAGAACGGGGACCGGATAGACGTTCGTGTGGATGCACGGAAAGCCTGGCGGAAGCAGAGTGATCGGGTCGGAGATATCGGGCGCCGCCGTGGCCGGCGCGCTGATTGCGACGGACGCTGCCACGGCGGTCGCCGCCGCCACAGCGGCGATCGACCGGAGATACTTGTGGACCATGATTTACCCCTTGACCTCGGCTCATGGTACGCATCGGTCTTGACGTCCCAGTGAACACGGATAGTGATGTACTGCAACATAGTTAGAACATAGTTAGAACGTGCGCCAGGCTGGCCGATCCCACGGCGCGCTGTCTCGGGAAATGCGATCGATGCCGTCGAAGGGACGACCCAACCCGATCGCCGAGCGATCCGTTGGCCGGTTATCCGCCAATTGCACTGACTATTGGTCTACTGCAGAGCGGGTGGAAACCCGGCTCAATAACCAAACTGTTATCGTTTCGTGATCTGTATTTTCGACCGGGACAGAATAATTCGGGTCATTTCAGTTAATCGCAGATCTCGGAGTGCCGCTTCCACGCTCGCGCGGTACCGTGTAGATGGCGAAAAGGCGGGTGCCCGCCGCGTGCATCTGCCGAGGTATTCAAAGGTGCACAGCCGTGTTCACCGGTCGGCGGAAGGCCTTGCGTTCCGGACGCAAGGCGATGACCTGCGGATATTCGCATAATGCGGCCCCTTTTGCCGGGGTCACACCTGGAGCGAGTGACGGGATTCGAACCCGTGTAAACGGCTTTGCAGGCCGGTGCCTGACCGCTCGGCCACACCCGCGTTATCTGAAAACAGATTTCCATTGGCACTGCTCGCCGTCGAGGTTTGCGACCACGGCGATCTGAACGTTCATCTGGCTAGTCTTTCCTGAAGCAATCGTGCCAATAGCGAGCCGTTCGATATGAATTCCGTCCGAAATGAAACTCCTCCCGAAATGAATTCCTTGCGATAGTGAGCCTGCCGAAATATGAGCCTTCCGAAAGGTATCTTGGGGAAATGAGGACGGTTCACAGCAACTTCCCAGCTCACCGGCAGGAAGCCGAAAGTATCACCAGGCATTGTGGGTGTCATGAGTGATCAAGGTGCCCGAGTGCTGGTTGTCGATGACGAGCCGAACATTCGGGAGTTGCTGTCGGTGTCGCTGAAGTTCCAGGGGTTCGATGTCGAAACCGCTGCCGATGGCCCGAGGGCGCTCGATCGTGCTCGCAGCTTCCGTCCTGATGCCCTGATCCTGGACGTGATGATGCCCGGTATGGACGGCTTCGGGTTGCTGCGTCGCCTCCGGGCCGACGGTGTCGAGGCCCCGGCGCTGTTCCTCACCGCGCGGGACTCGTTGGAAGACAAAGTGACCGGGCTGACGATCGGCGGCGACGACTACGTCACCAAGCCCTTCAGCCTCGAAGAGGTGGTCGCCCGCCTGCGGGTACTACTGCGGCGTGGTGGTTTCGGTGACAACCCGGAACAGAATCCGCGCATCACATTCGCCGACATCGAACTCGACGACGACACCCACGAGGTGTGGAAGAGCGGCGACCTCGTGGCGTTGTCACCGACCGAGTTCACACTTCTGCGCTACTTCATGATCAACGCCGGAACCGTCCTGTCGAAGCCCCGGATCCTGGACCACGTCTGGAATTACGACTTCGGTGGCGAGGTCAACGTCGTCGAGTCCTATGTGTCCTACCTGCGGCGCAAGGTCGACACGGGCGACAAACGGCTCATCCACACCTTGCGCGGTGTCGGATATGTGATGCGCGAACCGCGGTGACCACCACCGCGGAGGTCACCAGTGCATCGCGGCCACGCCGAGGCGTCCCGCTTCGGGTATCGCTGGTGGCCCTGACGCTGGTGCTCGTGACCCTCGGGTTGCTGGTCTCGGGCATCGCGGTCACCACGGCGATGCGGAATGACCTGATGGACCGCACCGACAAGTCGCTGCGGGAGGCCGCCGCGGGGTGGGCCAGACCGCGGGCGCTTCCGCCGGGTGAGATGGACTCTCGAGACGTTGACAAGGGCCGTCCACCGACACCGTATTACGTTCAGATCAACCGCTCGGACGGTACGACGGTTGTTGTCAACGACACCGGAGAGGAGCCGGATCTGTCTGATCCCACCGAGTTCGGGTCGGAGCCGGTGACCGTGCAGTCGGCCGACGGTGACGGGCCGCGGTGGCGGGTGGTCGAGACGACTTCACCCTTCGGTACGGCCCTGGTCGCGGTGCAGTTGGACGATGTCGATGCCACGCTGAGTCGACTGATCTGGCTGCAGCTGGGGATCGGTGCCGGGGTGATCGTGGTTGTCGGCGCTCTTGGATATCTGCTGGTGCGCACCAGTTTACGGCCGTTGGAGCGGGTCGAGAGCACTGCGCACGCCATTGCCGCCGGAGATCTGAATCAGCGCGTGCCACCGGCGGCGGCCAACACGGAGGTCGGCAGTCTGGCGGCGTCGATCAACACGATGCTGCATCAGATCCAGGGTGCTTTCGCGACGTCTGCGGCCTCCGAGGATCAGGCCCGCCGCTCGGAGGAGAACATGCGCCGGTTCGTGGCCGACGCCAGCCACGAACTACGCACACCTCTGACGTCGATCATGGGGTTTGCCGAGCTGTACCGACAGGGCGCGATGACCGATACAAAAGTACTGATGTCGCGTGTCGAAACCGAGGCCGGGCGGATGGGTTTGCTGGTCGAAGATCTCTTGATCCTGGCCAGACTCGATGCGCAGCGCCCGCTGGAACGTGCGCCGGTGGATCTGCTGGCTCTCGCATCCGACGTGGTGCACAGCGCCAAAGCGAGTGCACCCGACCGAGCCATCTCGGTGGAGGTGTTCGACGGACCGGGGATTCCCGAGGTATCCGGCGATGCCGCCCGGCTGGCGCAGGTGCTGAGCAACTTGGTCGGCAACGCCATCCTGCACACACCCGACGACGCGTCGATCACCGTCCGTGTCGGCACCGTCGACGACGACGCGGTGCTGTCGGTGAGTGACACCGGTCCGGGGCTCAGCGAGCAGGACCGGGCGCGCGTGTTCGAGCGGTTCTATCGCGCTGATGTCTCGCGCCACCGCACGGACAACTCGTCGGGCAGCGGCCTGGGCCTATCCATTGTCGCGGCACTGGTCGCCGCCCACGGAGGCACCGTCGGCGTCGACTCCGAGCCCGGGGCCGGCGCGACGTTCTGGGTACGGATTCCGCGGGACCAGGTCAGTCCCTGACGTAGTCGGCCTCAGTTGCTGACGTAGTCGCCATGACCGAGGGCGCGCAGTTGTTCCCTGATCTTGTCGGCGGCGGCGTCGAGGGCCGCGGGATCGGGATTCTTTTGCGCGTTCGCCAGGTCGAAGGTTTCCAGCTGCCACGCCGGGAACACATGAACGTGCAGGTGTGGAACCTCCAGCCCGGCGATCAGCAGTCCCATTCGTGGCGCGTCGAAGGCCGCTTTCACGGCCAGCCCCACGCTCTGCGCAACTGAGCTGATCTTGCCGAACAACTCCGGATCGACACCTTCCCAGTGATCGATCTCCTGTCGCGGAACCACCAGCAGATGTCCGTCGGTCACCGGGTTGATGGTCAGGAACGACACGACGTCGTCGTCCTTCCACACAAATCGTCCGGGGATGTCGCCATTGATGATCATTGTGAAAACCGATGCCATGCCCTGACCATATCTCCGCGGGCGATGCGGCACTCATAGGAACCTGGCAGGAAGGGCCAAGGTCTGCGACATCTGCGGATTCCACAGTGGATGACATGACAGCAGACACCATCGACGACGTCCCGGCCGAGGTGGCCACGATCGTCGTCGACCTCACCCCGGCGGCGCCGGTGCTCGACATCGTCGTCCCGGTCTACAACGAGGAAGCCGACCTGGGCTCGTGTATCCATCGGCTCTCCGAACACCTCGGCACTCACATGCCGTATTCGGCCCGCATCACGATCGCCGACAACGCCAGCAGCGATGGCACATTGGCCATCGCCAAGGAACTGGCGGACTCGATCGGGGACGGTCGGCGGGTCCGGGTCGCCCACCTCGATGCGAAGGGCCGTGGCCGCGCACTCAAGGCGCTCTGGCAGCAGAGTGACGCCTTGGTGGTCGCCTACATGGATGTAGACCTCTCGACCGACCTGAACGCCCTGCTGCCCCTGGTGGCGCCACTGGTGTCCGGGCATTCCGACCTGGCGATCGGCTCGCGGTTGACGCGGTCATCCCGGGTGATCCGCGGGACCAAACGGGAATTCGTCTCGCGGAGCTACAACCTGATGCTGCGCACCACCATGGGCGCGAGTTTCTCCGACGCCCAATGTGGTTTCAAGGCAGTGCGTTCCGATGTTGCACGCTCACTGCTGCCGATGATCGACGACACCGGCTGGTTTTTCGACACCGAAATGCTGGTCATCGCGCAGCGCGCCGGTTTGCGGATCGCCGAGATACCGGTCGATTGGATCGATGATCCCGCCAGCAAGGTCGACATCATCGCGACCGCAATCGAAGACATCAAAGGTTGCTGGCGCGTGGGCCGGGCGCTGGCCGCCGGACGACTCCCGGTCGCCGAGCTGCGAGAGAGCCTGGGGCGCCATGAGATCGGACCACAGGTTGTCGGTGTCCCGCGCGGGCTGACCGGTCAGCTGGTCCGATTCTGCATGGTCGGCGTCATTTCGACGGCCGCGTATGCGGTGCTCTATCTTGCGCTGCATTCCATCGTCGGCGCCCAAGCCGCGAACCTTCTCGCGCTGCTGATCACCGCGGTGTTCAACACCGCAGCCAATCGGGCGTTCACCTTCGGTGTGCGGGGCCGGATCGGCGCCGCCCGGCACCAGCTCCAGGGCATCGTGATCTTCGGCTTCGGCTGGATGCTGACCGCCGGATCATTGCTGCTCCTGCACATCTGGGCACCTGAGACGTCCAAACATGTCGAACTGATCGTGCTGGTGGCGGCGAATCTCGTTGCCACGATCATGCGATTCATCGGATACCGCTTGGTCTTCCGCAAACCACAACACAACAAGGAGGTACCGGCATGACGGTGCTGATCGATCGACCGCCCGCCACGCCCGGACCCGAATCCAATGACGATGCGCTGCCATCGTCGCCCCGGCCGCGGTGGGAATGGCCGGCATTCGGCTTGCTCCTGGTCGCCACCGCGATCCTGTACCTGTGGAATCTGAGTATCAACGGCTGGGCAAACTCGTTCTACTCCGCGGCAATTCAGGCGGGATCGCAGTCGTGGGAGGCCTGGTTCTTCGGGTCGTCGGATGCCGCGAACTCGATCACGGTCGACAAACCACCTATGTCACTGTGGATTCCGGGATTGTCCGTTCGGCTCTTCGGGCTGAACTCGTGGGCGATTCTGGTGCCGCAGGCACTGATGGGTGTGGCCTCGGTCGCGCTGCTCTATTGGATTGTCCGCAAGCGTTTCGGTCCTGTCGCCGGTCTCATCTCAGGCGCCGCGATGGCACTGACCCCGATCGCGGTACTGATGTTCCGCTTCAACAATCCCGATGCACTGCTGGTGCTGCTGATGATCGCGGCCGTCTGGGCAACCTTGAAAGCAATCGACGACGGCCGCATCCGGTGGATGATCCTGACCGGCGTATTCGTCGGACTGGGATTCCTGACCAAGCAGATGCAGGTGTTCCTGGTCATCCCGCCACTGGCGTTGACGTACATCGCTTTTGGGCAGAGGACCTGGTTGATCCGGCTCGGGCATCTGATCGCCGCACTCGGGGCGATGATCGTCTCGGCCG
Source organism: Williamsia faeni (assembly GCA_003202005.1). Taxonomy (GTDB): domain Bacteria; phylum Actinomycetota; class Actinomycetes; order Mycobacteriales; family Mycobacteriaceae; genus Williamsia; species Williamsia faeni. The sequence continues at coordinate 58,713 of QJJF01000004.1, forward strand.
GCTGGTGGGTACTGACCGTGGAACTCTGGCCGGCCGGCTCGCGCCCCTATATCGGTGGTTCGCAGAACAACTCGATCCTCGATCTCACCTTGGGATACAACGGATTCGGCCGTCTGAATGGAAATGAGACCGGCAGTGTGACCCCTGGCGGCCGCGGAATGGGCGGAACGGAAGCCTTGACCGGGGGTGCTGCGGGATTTCCCGGTGGCGCCGGCGGTCCCGGTGGAGGCGGCATGTGGGGCGAGACCGGCTGGACGCGGATGTTCGAGGCAGCCCAGGGCGGACAGATCGCCTGGCTCATCCCCGCCGCATTCATCTTGGGTATCAGCGCAATCATCCTGCGCGGCAAGGTAGTACGAACCGATAGCAGGCGTGCCCTGCTGGTGGTGTGGGGTCTGTGGCTGGTGACCACGATGGCGGTGTTCAGTTTCATGGCGGGGATCTTCCACGCGTACTACACGGTCGCGCTCGCCCCGGCGATCGCCGCCCTCGTGGGTGCCGGTGCAGTGCAGTGCTGGCAGCGCCGTGATCGGTTGTGGGTGCGATTGGTGTTGTCCGGTGCGTCCGTGGCAACGGGTGCGATGGCCTACGTCCTGCTGGGCCGTTCCCCGGACTTCCTGCCGTGGTTGTGTTATGTCGTGTTGATCGGATCGATCATCGCCGCGGTCGTGTTGCTCTTCTCGCATCTGGCGGCACCGGCGCTGCGCCGTGGCGCGCTCGTCGCAGCATTTGTCGCTCTGGCACTCGGGCTGGCCGGTCCGGCCGCTTACGCCATCGATACCGTCTCGTCGACCCGGTCGGGTTCCATCCCCAGTGCGGGTCCGGCCACCAAAGGCGGTTTCGGTCCGGGCGGTGGGATGCGTCGGATGGCCGGTAACGCCGAGGGCATGATGCCGCCCGGGATGACCGGACAACAGGGCATGGCCGGTATGCCCGGGATGCAGAGAACACCGGGCGGTCAAGGTGCGATGCCGGGATTCGGTGGCGCCACCGATGGCCGGACCCAGATGGGTGAGGCAGGTCAGATGGGTGCTGCGGGTGGCGGATTGCTGGCCGGATCGGAACCGACCGAGGAGATGGTCGCGCTGTTGAACGACAACGCCGACGACTACACCTGGGTGGCAGCGGCGATCGGCTCGAACAGTGCGTCGGGCTATCAGCTTGCGACAGAGCACCCCGTGATGCCGATCGGTGGGTTCAACGGCAGTGATCCGTCGCCGACGCTGGCCGAGTTCCAGGAGTACGTGAACGAGGGCAAAATCCACTACTTCATCTCCGGCGGTGGGCGGATGGGTGGAAGCGGTGGCACCAGCTCGGCGATCACCGAGTGGATCGAGGCCAACTTCACCAGTAAGACGGTTGGTTCGGTGACCCTCTACGATCTCACCGAGCCCACCTGATCCACCCGATTCTCCGTGTGCGGTCCTGGCCTGGGTCGGGTTGATCCTGGCCACAGGCCGGTGATCGTGAATGGAGAAGGGTGGTCGCTCGGCATGACCCAACACAACGGTGGCGCACCGGCGGTGGCAGCTGTGACCGACCTCAAGCATCGGGTGACCAGGATGACTGGTCGGAACCCCCACGAGGGCGGTCGGGCGGCCACAAACCTGGAGTTGTTCTTCGACCTCACGTTTGTGGTCGCCTTCGCCTTCGCCGGCGTCCAGGTGTCGCACTATGTGGCCGAGGGGCACTACAAGACAGCGGTGCTCGGATTCGTTTTCACCACGTTTGCCGCGATCTGGGCGTGGATCAACTTCACCTGGTTCGCCTCGGCGTTCGACACCGACGACTGGGTGTACCGACTGACGACGATGATCCAGATGATCGGTGTGCTGATTCTGGCGCTGGGCATCGAGCCGGTCTTCGAATCCATCGACGCCGGGGGTGTGATCAACAACCGTGTGTTGGTTCTCGGCTATGTGGTGATGCGCCTGGCGATGGTGGTGCAGTGGGTTCGGGCGGCGGCAGGGGAGCCGCGTTACCGCACCACGTGCCTCGTCTATGCAGGCGGTATCACTGTCGCGCAGATCGCCTGGGTGGCAGCAATATTCCTCGACACCGAGCTGTATTCGACGATTGTTCTCGTCGGCATTCTCGTGGTCTTCGAGATGTGTGTACCGGTCATCTCCGAGAAACTGGCGGACGAAGGATCCACACCGTGGCATGCCCATCACGTTGCCGAGCGGTATGGGCTGCTGGCGATCATCACTCTCGGTGAGGGCATCGTCGGCACCGCTGCAGCCCTCCAGGCCGTGGTGCACCTGCAGGGCTGGACGGTCGAGACCGCGGTCCTTGGTCTGGCAGGTGTGGGTATCACCTTTGGCATGTGGTGGATCTACTTCGTGGTCCCGTCCGGCCGGGCGCTCCACCGGCGTCGTGGCCGGGCGTTCGTCTTCGGCTACTTCCACATCATCATCTTCATGTCCATCGCCATGATGGGCGCCGGACTGCACGTCGCGGCGCTCTACCTCGAACACGAGGCGACGATCGGCGAGACCGCCGTGGTGGTCGCGGTGGTCATACCGGTGGGCATATATCTGGCGAGTGGCTTCCTGCTCTACGGCTTCCTGCTGGGCTTCGACCGCGTCCACCTGGCCGAACTGGCCGGCATGGCGGTGATTCTTTCCGTCGCGGTTGTGCTTGCCGCCGCTGGGGTTTCGGTAACGATCTGCCTGATGGTCGTGGCATTGGCCCCGGCGTTGGGCATAGTCGTCGACGAACTCTCCGGTGGGGAGCGCACGCGTCAGGCGTTGGAGGTCCTGGAGGCGTAGGTGTGAGCACGGGATGCGGGCGGTAGGGTCAGCACGTGCGAGTACTCGTCATCGGATCGGGCGGCCGTGAACACGCCCTCGTCCTGGGTCTGAACCGCGACCCGTCTGTCACCGACCTACATGTGGCTCCGGGCAACCCCGGTACCGCGGCGTTGGCCACCAATCATGCGGTCGACATCGTCTCTGCCGATGCTGTTGTGGCGCTGGCCACATCGATCAAGGCCGACCTGGTGGTCATCGGTCCCGAGGTGCCACTGGTACTCGGGGTGGCCGACGCCCTGCGGGCAGCCGGCATCGCCACCTTCGGCCCCGGCGCCGAAGCCGCAAAGATCGAGGGCTCCAAGGCATTTGCGAAAGATGTGATGTCTGCGGCCGGCGTGCGGACCGCGCATAGCGAGATCGTCGACAATCCGGCACATCTCGACGCTGCACTCGATCGCTTCGGACCCACCTGGGTGGTCAAGGACGACGGTCTGGCTGCGGGCAAGGGCGTGGTTGTCACCGCGGACCGCAACGCCGCCAGGATCCATGCCGCGGATCTGCTCGAGAGTGGGCATCCGGTGTTGCTGGAATCCTTCCTCGACGGACCTGAGGTGTCGCTGTTCTGCCTGGTCGACGGAGCCACAGTGGTCCCGCTGCTGCCGGCGCAGGACCACAAGAGGGTCGGTGACGGCGACGCCGGACCCAACACCGGCGGCATGGGTGCGTACACCCCGTTGCCGTGGCTGCCCGACGCCATGGTCACGCAGATCGTGGACGACGTCGTCAAGCCTGTCGCAGCCGAGCTCCTGGCCCGCGGTATCCCGTTCTCCGGCTTGCTCTATGCCGGACTCGCGATCGGCGCCGAGGGTCCGGCCGTCGTCGAATTCAACTGTCGCTTCGGCGATCCGGAGACACAGGCGGTGCTCGCCCTGCTCAAGTCGCCGCTCGGTGTGGCATTGAACGCCACGGCCACCGGAACGCTCGCGGCGCTGGCGCCCCTGGAATGGGAAGACGGAGCCGCCGTGACCGTGGTCGTGGCCGCCGAGAACTACCCGGGTCGGCCGCGGACCGGCGATCTGATCACCGGCTCCGACGGCGAAGGCGTCCTGCATGCGGGTACCACGATCTCCGACGGTGCAGTGGTGTCCAACGGTGGCCGCGTGCTTAGTGTTGTCGGGGTCGGCGCCGACCTCGCCGCCGCGCGGGCCCAGGCCTACAGCCGGCTCGGAACGGTCAAACTGGCGGGTTCACACTTCCGCACCGACATCGGGCTGGCCGCCGAAGAAGGCCGGATCAGCATCTGAGGACGCCCGAAAGTGGTGGGTTTTGGTGTGGCCCACCTGGGCGTTTGCTCACCAGAACCCACCACTTTCGGACTTTCAGTCCGCGAGGCTGCGGCCGAGGAAGGCGATCTGTTCGGGGAGTACCCCACGCCAGTACCGGTTGGTGTGTCCGCCAGGCGATGTGCCGAATGCCGGGGGTGGTCGGAGTCCGGCCATCCACTGGCGGGTGTAGGTGAAGAACTGGTCGCTGGATCCGCATTCGATCAGCAGCGGTATCTGGGTGAACGAATCCTGTTGTCCGAAAAGAGAATTGGCCTGATAGTCGGCGAGGGTGTCGAAAGCTCGCGGAGGGAAGTTCGCAGGGTCGCCCCACAGTGCGGGCGAGCTGACCGCGATCGCCGCCACCCGTGGAGCGCCGAGCATCGCACCGAGGCGCAGCGCGCCGTATCCGCCCATCGACCAGCCGAAGAAGCCGATGCGATCGGTACGCAGGCCCAGCTCCGGGTTGCCTTCAAGGAGCGGGAGGAACTCGTCGAGCACCATCGCGCCGCCATCGGTGCCGTCGGTCCGCGGGTGGTAGTAGCTGCGGACCGCATCCACCGAGGCCAGCGCAAACGGGGCGTTGCCCTCGGTTGCCCAGTCCTGCATCAGGCTCTGCATCTCCAGGCCGCCCATGAACGCGGCTCGATGGTCGGTGTTGAGAGCGTGCAGGACCACGACGACCGGGAGTTCGCCGGTCACCCCGGCGGGGCGGGCCACCATCCAGTTCGTCTCGCGCCCGAGCATCTGCGCCGATTCGAAACTGCCGGTGAATATCTCCGCGGCATCGGTGGGTGTGGGGGTCTTCGGTGCCTGGGCGGACGGATCATCGGCGCGCACCGGTTGGGGTGCGACCCGCTGAACCTTCTCGTCCGAGCATGCCGCCAGCAATCCGAGGGCTCCGGCCGCGAGCCCGGCACCCAGCAGCGCGCGACGGCCGGTCACCGGGCCACCGCGTGTCCGAGAGTCGCCGAGGGGTCCAGGCGAAGGGGCCTGGTTCGCGGAGGTAGTCATCGCGAGACACGGTACCCGGTGGGTTGCGCCAGTTAGTCGCCGAATGGCGGTGAACTCCCGGTTTCGAAGGGGAACAGATAGTTTCGACGTATGCGTTCGGAATCTCAAAGGTCCCAGGTCGAGATGTTCCATGTGATGGACGTGCAGGCCGCGATCGCTGCGCGGCGAGCCCGGGGTCTCGACGTCATCTCGCTTGCCGCCGGGCAGCCGTCGACGCCGGCGCCGGCCCCGGTCCTGGCCGCGACCACCAAGGCGCTGGGCGAATCGTTGCTCGGGTACACCGAGTCGCTGGGTATCGCGCCGCTACGCGAAGCGATCGCCGGACACTACCGCGACACCTACGACATCCCGGTGGAGCCCGACGACGTGGTGGTGACCACCGGATCCTCGGGTGCCTTCACGCTGATCTTCCTGGCAGCGTTCGACGCCGGGGACACCGTTGCGATGGCCCGTCCCGGATACCCCGCGTACCGAAATGCGCTGTCGGCACTGGGCTGCGAGGTCATCGAACTCGATTGCGGTGCGCAGACCCGGTTCCAGCCGACGGTCGAGATGCTCGAAGCCCTGGATCGGCCGCCGGCCGGGTTGATCGTCGCGAGCCCGGCGAATCCGACGGGAACCATCCTCGACCCGGCCGAGCTGGCGGGCCTGGCGCGCTGGTGCGACGCCCACGGCACGTTGCTGATCTCGGACGAGATCTACCACGGCATCAGCTATGGCCGCGAGACGACGTGCGCGTGGAACACCTCGCGGCAGTCGGTGGTGATGGGTTCGGTGTCCAAGTACTTCAGCATGACGGGATGGCGCCTCGGCTGGATGCTGGTTCCACCGCCACTGCGCCGCCCGGTGGAACGGCTGACGGCGAATCTGACGATCTGCCCGCCGGCGATCAGTCAGTACGCGGCGTGCGCCGCGTTCGGTCCGGAGTCGAAGATCGAGCTCGACGGTCACGTCACGCGGTACGCCAGGAATCGGGAAGTGTTGCTCGGCGGATTGGCCGATCTGGGTATCGACGACATCGCCCCACCGGATGGCGCCTTCTACGTCTATGCCGACCTCGGTGACCGGACCGACGACTCGTTGGGTTGGTGCGAGGGCGTGCTCGAACAAACCGGAGTGGCCATGGCGCCCGGGCTGGACTTCGATACCCGCCACGGAAATCGGACCGTCCGGATGAGTTTCGCCGGGGCCACCGAGGACATCGCTCTGGCATTGGAGCGCCTCGCGCCGGTCCTCTAGCCGAAATGCTTGCGCAGCGCCAGTATTTGACGGAAACCACCCATCTCCGCGCGGCCTTTGCCACCATGACGGGGTGAACTCCGCAGGAACTCCCAAAGGTGCGCGCCGTCGGGCGCTGCTGATCGCTGCCGCGGGAGAGTTGCTACTGGAGGGTGGTTTTGATGCGGTCCGGCATCGTGCGGTCGCGGATCGGGCCGGACTGCCACTGGCGTCGACAACCTACTACTTTGCGTCTCTTGAAGATCTGGTCGCCGAGGCCGTCGAGCATGTCTGTGACGACGACCGGAACGCCATCGCCGAGCGAAGCCGAGCCCTCTCGCGGCGGCGTCGCGGTGCCGAGGCGACCGCGGAAGCGCTCGCTGAAGTGTTCGTCGGAGACGGCACGCCACGGGCCAGACTGACCTGTCGGTACGAAGCGGTGATCCTGTGTGCGCGGATGCCCCGCCTTCATCAGATACTCGCCGACCATCGGAACCGGATCCGGAACGTCCACTTCGACGTCCTGGAGAAGTCCGGGCGCAGCACAGACCTGTCCGGGATCGCGCAGTTGATGGCCGTCGAGGACGGTGTGGTGATCGGCGCGCTCGCCGATTCGGTCGACGATGTCGTCTCCGCGGCCAAGATCGCGCTGTGTGAAGTGATCGACCACGTGGCTCCGGTGGCACCGGTAGCGGTGGGCTGACCTGCGGCGGATGCGGACGGCATTCTCGGGTGCCGCATAATGTACGGGTGTCTGATACCGAGCAAACCCTGACGAAGCCCCGCGTGTCCAACGTCTTGGCCGGTCGCTATGCGTCCGTTGACCTGGTGCGACTGTGGTCGGCGGAGTACAAGATCGTCCTGGAGCGCCAGCTCTGGGTTGCGGTCCTGAAAGCGCAGCGGGAACTCGGAATCGACGTTCCGGCCGAGGCGATCGCCGACTACGAGCGGGTCCTCGACAAGATCGATCTGGAGTCGATCGCGCAGCGTGAACGGGTCACCCGGCACGACGTGAAGGCCAGGATCGAGGAGTTCAACGCCCTCGCCGGGCATGAACAGATCCACAAGGGCATGACCAGCCGCGACCTCACCGAGAACGTGGAGCAGCTGCAGATCCTGCGTTCGCTCGAACACGTCCACGCCCACGGTGTCGCCACCGCGGCCCGGCTCGCGGAACGGGCGGCTCAATACTCGTCTGTGGTGATGGCCGGACGCAGCCACAACGTCGCCGCGCAGGCGACCACGCTGGGCAAGCGTTTCGCCTCCGCTGCCGATGAATTGCTGATCGCACTGACCCGGCTGCGTGAGCTGATCAACCGCTACCCGCTGCGCGGCATCAAGGGGCCGATGGGCACCAGCCAGGACATGCTTGATCTGCTCGATGGCGACGTGGAGAAGTTGTCGGAGCTGGAGTCGAAAGTTGCTCAGCACCTAGGCTTTTCGAAGTCGCTGACCTCGGTGGGTCAGGTCTACCCGCGCTCGCTCGACCACGATGTGGTGTCGGCACTGGTGCAGGTGGCGGCCGGACCGTCGTCGTTGGCGCAGACCATCCGCCTGATGGCCGGCCACGAGCTGGTGACCGAGGGCTTCCAGCCCGGACAGGTCGGCAGCTCGGCGATGCCGCACAAGATGAACACCCGCAGCTGTGAGCGGGTCAACGGTCTGCAGGTCATCCTGCGTGGCTATGGCTCGATGGCTGCCGAACTCGCCGGTGCCCAGTGGAACGAGGGCGACGTGTTCTGCTCGGTGATCCGCCGGGTCGCCCTGCCCGACGCGTTCTTTGCCATCGACGGATTGATGGAGACCTTCCTGACCGTCCTCGCCGAGTTCGGTGCGTACCCAGCGGTGATCGCCAACGAACTCGACCGCTACCTGCCGTTCCTCGCGACCACCAAGGTGCTGATCGCGGCAGTGCGTGCCGGAGTCGGACGTGAGGTCGCCCATGAGGCGATCAAAGAGAACGCGGTGGCCGTGGCGCTGGCGATGCGGGAAGACGGCCGCGAGCCCGACCTGCTCGACCGGCTGGCCGCCGACGACCGTCTGCCCTTGGACAAGGCGGCACTCGAAGCTGCACTCGCCGACAAGTCGGCCTTCATCGGTGCTGCCGAACATCAGGTCGCCGCTGTGGTGGCGCAGGTCGCGGAGCTGGTCGCGCAGTACCCGGACGCCGCCGCGTATACCCCCGCTCCCATTCTCTGACCCGCGTCCGTCGAGCGTGCCCATAACGCCGCCGAGCGTGCCGAAGGTGCGGCAATAAAGGCACGCTCAACGGCAACAAAGGCACGCTCAACGGGGAGGACCGCCGAGCGTGCCCATCGAGCCGCCGAGCGTGCCGAAGGTGCGGCAATAAAGGCACGCTCAACGGCAATAAAGGCACGCTCGACGGGGACGGCCGCCGAGCGTGCCTTTATTGCGGGCTTCTTCAGGGGGTTGACACTCATCGACCTCGCAGTAGTATTCAACTTGTTGGTTGATAACCAATAGGTTGAATAGCCCGGGAGGGTGGAAGCCGATGGGTGCAGCAATGGCCGATCAACTCAGTGCCGTGTTCGCGGCGCTCGCTGATCCGACGCGGCGGGCGATCTTGGAGCGACTGGCCGATGGCGAGGCCACGGTGTCGGCGCTTGCCGAACCGTTCGACATGAGTCTGGCCGCGGTGTCCAAACATCTGAAGGTCCTCGAACGCGCCGGTCTGATCTCGCGAGGTCGCGATGCCCAGTGGCGTCCGTGCTCGCTCGAGGCCCGACCGCTCGAGCAGGCCAGTGACTGGCTCGGCGAGTACCGACGTTTCTGGGACACGAAATTCGATCGACTCGAAGAACACATCAACCGGATCGCCGGGTCCGGCAACCGAGAGGAAGAATCATGACCGACACAGCAGATCGAGAGTTCACGATCGTCCGCGAGTTCGCGGCGGGGCCCGAGGTGGTGTTCGACGCCTGGGTCGATCTGGACCAATTGTCGCAGTGGATGGCGCCCGAAGGCCTGACCACACCGCGTGAGCGCATGTACGGAGATCCGCGGCCCGGTGGCGGGTACGGCGCGGTGATGGTGCTCCCAGACGGACTCGAAGCATCCATCGATGGTGTTTACAAGGAGGTCGATCGCCCCGGCCGCCTGGTGTTCACGTGGCCCGATCCGACAACGCCGGAAAGTGTTTCGTTGTGCACGGTCACGTTTGTCGAATCGGCTCCGGGTCGGACCACCATGACCTTCCATCTGCTCGCGCCCGGTCCGATCAGTCCCGATGATGGCGCCAGAGTGGGCTGGAACAGCTGCTTCGACAAGCTGCACCGTCAGCTGGAGACAGCGCCATGATCACCGCCGACGCTCTACCGCAGGGAGACCTCGCGCTGCTCGAGACCGAGGTGGCGCAGGAACTGCTGCACACGGACATCCCGGCTCGACTCGCGTACGTCGCCGCTGACGGCACACCCCGGGTGCTGCCGATGAATTTCTGGTGGAACGGCACCGAATTGGTGATGGCAACGTTCACCGGTGCCGCGAAGGTGCCGGCGCTACGACGACATCCGGCGGTTGCGCTGACGATCGACACCGTGGCCGGCAAACCCCATGTCCTGCAGATGCGCGGCGAGGCCGTCATCACCGACGTCGACGGTGTGGTCGAGGAATATGAGCTGATGATGCGCCGCGGCATGCCCGCCGAAGTGGCCGACGGATACTTCGCCGACCTGCGGGCCGGCGGGGCACAGATGCATCGCATCTCCGTGGTTCCGGCGTGGGTGGGTGTGCTCGACTTCGAAACACGTTTCCCGGGCGCGGCGCCGGCCGCGGTGAGGAAACGCTGACGGGATCACTCGGGCGTCGAGTCCGCGTGGCCGAGGTTCCAGTCGGGTACGGCGATGTTCCGGACGAGCTTCTTGAGCGTCACGATGTCAGGGAAGCCGTTGTCCCGCTTGCGCTCCCAGATCAGCGTGCCGTCCACCTCGATGTGGAACACGCCGCCGGTGCCGGGAACCAGTGTGACCGAACCGAGCTCGGTGCCGAAGGTGTTGAGCAGTTCGGTGGCCATCCAGGATGCCCGGAGGACCCAGTTGCATTGGGTGCAGTAGGTGATGGTGACGGCAGCTTTCGATTCGCTCACGGGCCTATTGTCGCAGCCGTTTGCGTCGACGGTGCCGACCGAAGTGGGCCGGGCGGATACATCGCGTCCGTCGAGGGCCACTAACCTTGAGGGCATGCGTCCTGCTCTGGAGTCCTATGAACACCTCGCAGCCGGGAAGGTGCGGGATCTCTATTCGATCGACGACAACACCATGCTGATGGTTGCCTCGGACCGGATATCTGCGTTCGACCACATTTTGTCGACGCCGATCCCGGACAAAGGGCGCATCCTGACCGCGATGAGCGTCTACTACTTCGGTGCGCTGGGCGTTCCGCATCACCTGGCGGGCGGGCCCGAGGATCCACGGATTCCGGCGGAGCTACTAGGCCGGGCGCTGGTGGTCAAGAAGCTCGACATGCTGCCCGTCGAGTGCGTTGCGCGCGGATATCTCACCGGGTCGGGCCTGCTCGACTACAACGCCACCGGATCGGTCTGCGGGATCGAACTGCCGTCCGGTCTGGGCGAGTCCAGCAAGCTCCCCGAACCCATCTTCACCCCCGCGAGCAAGGCCACGATCGGAGAGCACGATGAGAACGTCAGCTTCGACGCGGTCGTGACCACCGTCGGTGAAGAGTTGGCGGTCCGTCTGCGGGACCTGACGCTCGACATCTACTCGCGTGGGTCGCAATTGGCGGCCGAGCGCGGAATCATCTTGGCCGACACCAAGTTCGAGTTCGGACTCGACGGCGACGGCACGGTGGTGCTGGCCGACGAGGTCCTCACCCCGGACAGCTCGCGATACTGGGATGCCGACACCTACACACCCGGACAGGTGCAGCCGAGTTTCGACAAGCAGATCGTCCGCAACTGGCTCATCAGCCCCGATTCCGGATGGGATCGGGCTGCTGACACTCCACCACCGGCTCTGCCCGACGACATCGCGCAACGCACTCGCGTCCGCTATATCGAAGCGTACGAACGTATTTCAGGCCTGTCATTCGATGATTGGCCAAGAGGAGAGCAGTGAACGACACCTCGAAGGATTCCGCAGCCACCGTGCCGCGCGTCGCAAAACAGGTTCCATTCGAACGTACCCATCACGGTGAGACCGTGATCGACCACTACGAGTGGTTGCGGGACAAAGAGGATCCCGAGGTCATCGCGTTCCTCGAGCAGCAGAACGAGTACACCGCTGCCCGCACCGCCGAGCTCGCCGATCTGCGCGCCGACATCTACGGCGAGATCAAAAGCCGCACACAGGAAACCGACATGTCGGTGCCCACCCGGCGGGGTCAGTACTGGTACTACGCCCGCACCGAGGAGGGCAAGCAGTACTCGCTGAGTGCACGCTGCCCGATCAGCGGCCCGGACGACTGGACTCCACCGACCGTGGAACCGGGGCAGCCGGTTCCGGGTGAAGAGATCCTGCTGGACTCCAATGTCGAGGCCGAGGGCACCGATTTCTTCAGTCTGGGCGCGTTATCGGTCAGCGAGGACGGCACGCTTCTGGCCTACAGTGTCGACAACACCGGCAACGAGCGATACACGATGCGGTTCAAGGACCTTCGTACCGGTGATCTGCTCGCCGACGAGATCGCCGATACGGCGCCGGGTGCGCTGTGGTCGCTGGACGGCCGTCACGTTTTCTACCAGACGGTGGACGAGGCCTGGCGTCCCGACACGGTGTGGCGGCACGACCTCGGTGCCGGTACCCCGGACGTCAAAGTGTTCCACGAACCCGACGAGCAGTACTGGGTCGGCATCGGCGGAACCCGCAGCGACAAGTACCTGATGATCACGATCGGATCGAAGATCACCTCGGAGGTCTGGGTCCTCGACGCCCACGATCCCACCGGTGAGTTCTCGGTGGTGTGGCCGCGCGAAGAGGGTGTCGAATACGGCGTCGAACATGCCGTCATCGAGGATCGTGATTGCTTCCTGATCCTGCACAACGCCAACGCCGAGAACTTCGAGCTGCTCGAGGCCCCGATCAGCGATCCCACCGCGACCCGCATCCTGGTCGCGCACGACCCGGCGGTTCGCCTCGAGGACGTCGACGCGTTTGCCGGCCAGCTGGTCCTGAGCTACCGGCGTGAAGCGTTGCCGCGACTGTCGATCGCCCCACTGACAACCGGCGACCCGGTGTTCACCGAAGTCGCCTTCGATGAGGAGCTGTACTCGGCCGGTCTCGGGGCCAATCCCGAATGGGCGGCCCCGCGACTGCGCATCGGATACACGAGTTTCATCAACCCAACAGAGGTCTTCGACCTCGATGTCGCCACCGGTGAGCGCACGCTGCTCAAACGCCAGCAGGTGCTCGGCGACTTCGATCCGGCCGACTACGAGCAGCGCCGCGACTGGGCCACCGCACCCGATGGCACCAAGATCCCGTTGTCGGTGATCCGCCGCAGCGGCGCCGCTGCCGGGCCGGCCCCGACATTGTTGTACGGCTACGGTTCCTACGAATCCAGCAACGATCCGGGCTTCTCGATCTCGCGGCTGTCACTGCTCGACCGTGGCGTCGTCTTTGTGGTCGCCCACATCCGTGGCGGTGGCGAGATGGGTCGCCACTGGTATGACAACGGCAAGACCCTGACAAAGAAGAACACCTTCACCGACTTCGTCGCCGCGGCACGGCATCTCATCGACACCGGCGTCACCGACGCCGAACATCTGGTGGGTGAGGGCGGCAGTGCCGGTGGTCTGCTGATCGGTGCCGTCGCCAACATGGCGCCGGAACTGTTCAACGGAATCCTGGCGGTCGTGCCGTTTGTGGATCCGCTGACGTCCATCCTCGACCCCTCATTGCCCCTGACGGTCATCGAGTGGGACGAATGGGGAAATCCGCTGGCGGACAAAGAGGTCTACGACTACATGCGGTCGTACTCACCGTACGAGAATGTCGCCGAATTGCCCTACCCCGAGATCCTGGCGGTCACCTCCCTCAATGACACCCGGGTGCTGTTCACCGAGGCGGCCAAATGGGTTGCCCGTCTTCAGGCCAACACCACCGGTGACGCCCCGATCCTGCTCAAGACCGAGATGAAAGCCGGGCACGGCGGCGTCAGTGGGCGCTACAAGCAGTGGGAAGAGGTTGCCTTCGAGTACGCCTGGGTCCTGCGGCAGACCGGCGCCGTCTGATCTGTCCCACAACCGAATACAGACAACAGCGCCGCCCGGGAAGATTCCCCGGGCGGCGCTGTTGTCGTGTAGTGCGCGAATCGCTAGTGCATCATCACCGGCACGGGCTTGTCGTTGGTTTCGAGCACCCGGGCAACTGCCTTGCGCGGCAAGAAGAATGCCGGGATGAAGCAGAGCGCTATCAGAAGGGTGGTGACGACGAACGTGGCACCGAACCCGCCGGCCATGTCGGTCAGGTTCTCGGCGCCCTTGAGGTTGTTGACCAGGATCACCGAGGTGATGGCGGTACCCACCGAGCCGGCGGCCTGCTGAACCACATTCATCAGGGTCGAACCGTCCGGCACCTGACTGTCGGACAGGGTTCCCAGCGCGGCAGACATGATCGGCATCATCGTCATTCCCATACCGAGACCCTGCACGAACAGCGCGATGCTCAGCAGCCAGAACGAGGTGTCCGGGCCGACGTAGATGAAGGCGCCCATACCCAGGGTGATCAAGACGATGCCGATCATCACCAACTTGCCGGGGCCCTGCTTGTCGGTGAGCTTGCCCGACATCGGCATGGTGAGCATCGCGCCGAGTCCCTGCGGTGCCAGCAGCAACCCGGTCATCAGGGTCGACTCGCCGCGTACGCCGATGTAGTACTGCGGGAACAGCAGTGCGGCACCGAGGAACGCGATCATGAAGAACGTCATGGTGGTCACGGCCATGGTGAGCTTGCGGTTCTTGAACAGGCTCAGATCGAGCAGCGGATTCGTCGCGCGGGTCGCGTGGAAGACGAACCCGATCATCAGGAGCAGTCCAATGCCGGCGGTGACGAGGACCGGGGTGTCGGTGAAGCTGCCGTGTTCGGTGCTCAGGGAGATGCCGTACAGGAACAGCGCCAAACCGGGTGAGAGCAGCAGTAGTCCGATGAAGTCGAACGAGGGTCGCGCCCTCTCTGACTGGCCGGGCAGGATGACAAACGCGTAGAAGAAGGCGGCGATGCCGATCGGCACGTTGATCAGGAAGATCCAGTGCCAGCTGGCGTATTCGATGAGTGCGCCGCCGATGATCGGGCCCATGATGGGGCCGAGCAGCATCGGGACACCGAGCATGGCCATGACCGAACCGACGCGGGCCGGACCGGCCGCCTTGGTCAAGATCATCATTCCGATGGGCATGAGCATGCCGCCACCGAGGCCCTGGAGAACGCGGAACACGGTCAGGGACGTGATGTCCCAGGCGAGCGCGCACAGTGCCGAGCCGAGCACGAACAGGACCAGCGACGTCAGATAGACGTTCCTGGTGCCGAATCGGGCAGCGGCCCAACTGGACAGCGGGATCACGGCGGCAAGTGCCAGTGTGTAGCCGGTGATGGTCCAGGCCGCCCCGGCCTGGTTGGTGTTGAACTCTTCCTGGAATGTGTTCTGCGCCACCGATACAACGGTGGTGTCGAGGATCGCCATGATGGCGCCGAGCACGACTACTACGGCAATCTTCAGGACGGCCGGATCAAGCTTTTGACTCGGCAGCGCGGCCTTGTCGGTCGAGGTCATCAAAGTGCTTTCTGCAAAAGGGTTGAAATGCTTCGTCTTCGGTATCGCCGGCGATGCCGACGCAAGCAATCACTTGGACGCCCGGTGATCGGTGCAGTCCTGATACCGGCTAACGGTATCGTCCAGGCAACCGTCGACTCCTACGCAAACAATGTGCGATCCACTACAGGTGGCACCAGCAGTGAGTCGGGTCACCTGCGTGTGCCGGGTGTTCGTATGTTGTCCACATCGAGGCAACCGCCTGACCACGTCCGACGGCGATACTGATGGCCGTGACCGGACAACTCATCGTGTCCATCTCGGGCATCAGAACGGAAACCCTGGAAGCGACTGCGGCCTTCACCGAACGGCTCGCCGCACGAGACGTTCCGGTCTCGTTGCTGGTCGCCCCGCGTCTGAAGGGTCGATACCGGCTGGCCGACGACGCCGCGACCTGCGAATGGCTGCGTGGGCGCCGGGCCGGGAACGACGCGATCGTGCTCCACGGATACGACCAGGCGCCGGTGCGTCGTCGTCGTGCAGAGTTCGCTGTGTTGGGTGCGCACGAGGCCGACCTGCGACTACTCGCCGCCGACCGTGTTCTCGAACGGATGGGACTGCGCACGCGCATATTCGCCGCACCCCGCTGGAACTCCTCGCCGGGTGCCCGGCAAGTGCTGCCCGGCCGGGGTTTCCGGATCGACCTGGGCCTGACGTCGATCGACAACCTCGTCACCGGTCATCGCCTGCGCGCCCGGGTGCTGGGCATCGGCGACGGATTCGGGACCGATGCCTGGTGGTGCCGGTTGCTGATCGCCAACACGGTGCGGGTGGCCCGTCGCGGAGGAATCGTCCGGCTCTCGGTGGCGGCCAAACATCTGGACACCCCGATGGCCGCCAACGCGCTGATCAACTGTGTCGATCTGGCGCTGCTGCAAGGAGCTTTGCCGACGACGTATCGGACGGTGGAGGCATCGGCTGCCCGCAGCGCTGCCTGATCGGAGTCCTCCCGCCGGGAAGTCTGCCGTCAGCCGGTAGAGTTACGTCCAGCAAACCGCAGCTGAAGAGGAGTTCCGAAGTGGCCCGAGTCGTAGTGGACGTCATGCCCAAAGCCGAGATCCTGGACCCGCAGGGACAGGCGATCAGTGGCGCCCTGGGCCGACTCGGATTCGCCGGTGTCGCCGATGTCCGGCAGGGCAAGCGATTCGAGCTGGAGGTCGACGACTCGGTCGACGACGAGGCCCTGGACCGGATCGCCTCCGAACTCCTGGCGAACACCGTCATCGAGGACTACTCGGTGACCCGGGTCGACGGCGCATCGTCGTGACCGCACGGATCGGGGTCATCACGTTCCCCGGAACACTCGACGACATCGACGCTGCCCGGGCCGTGCGCCTATCCGGCGGCGAGGCGGTTGATCTGTGGCACGGCGACAGCGACCTCAAGGGCGTCGACGCGGTTGTCGTGCCCGGCGGATTCTCCTACGGCGACTACCTGCGCGCCGGTGCGATCGCCCGATTTGCGCCCGTGATGGGTTCGCTGGTCGAGGCCGCCGGCAAGGGTTTGCCGGTTCTGGGGATCTGCAACGGTTTCCAGGTGCTGTGTGAGGCCGGGCTGCTGCCGGGTGCGCTCACCCGCAACCAGGGACTGCACTTCATGTGCCGCGACCAGTGGCTGCGCGTCGAGTCCAACACCTCGGCCTGGAGCAGCCGCTTCGAACAGGGTGCCGAGATCCTGGTCCCGTTGAAGTCCGGTGAGGGACGGTATGTCGCTTCTGAAGCCGTGCTCGACGAGCTCGAGGGCGAAGGCCGGGTGGTCTTCCGTTACGCCGGCGACAACCCGAACGGGTCGATGCGTTCGATCGCGGGTATCTCCAGTGCCAACGGCAAGGTTGTCGGATTGATGCCGCATCCCGAGCACGCCACCGAAGCGCTGACCGGTCCCAGCGACGACGGTCTGGGTCTCTTCTACTCGGCCCTCGACGCCGTTCTCGCCAACGCCTGAGCCGCACATGGTGACAACGTCCGCCGATGCCGCCGGTCTCTGTAGTTTCGTCGATGCGTCACCGTCGCCGTTCCACGTCTGTGAATCGGTGGCAAAAGTTCTGGAAGCCAATGACTTTCGGGAGCTGAAAGAGTCGCACCAGTGGCCGTCGCAGCCCGGTCGGCACTACGTCATCCGGGGCGGATCGATTGTCGCCTGGGACAGCACCGCCCGCGGTCGTAGCTTTCGTATCGTCGGTGGCCACACCGACAGTCCCAACCTTCGCGTCAAGCAGAACCCGGACCTGCGTTCGGCCGGCCTGCGGATGGTCGGACTGGAGAAGTACGGCGGTGCCTGGCTCAACTCCTGGCTCGATCGTGATCTCGGCATCTCGGGCCGTCTCGCCATCCGCGAGCCCGACGGCCTGCGTGAACATCTGATCCGCATCGACGAACCGGTACTGCGCGTCCCGCAACTCGCGATCCATCTCTCGGAGGATCGCGCCGGGGTGTCACTGGATCCGCAGCGTCACGTGAACGCGGTGTGGGGTGTCGGGGTCGATGGCCCGGGATTCATGGAATGGATTGCGGCGCAGGCAGGTGTGGCGCTCGATCAGGTTCTCGGTTGGGAACTGATGACCCACGATCTGGCCCCGAGCCGGGTCGTCGGGGTCGGCGGCGACCTCATCAGTGCACCACGCCTGGACAACCAGGGCACCTGCTACGCGGGTACCCGAGCGCTCATCGACGCCATCGAATCGGAGTCGTCGGCAGCCATCCCGGTGCTGGCCCTCTTCGATCACGAGGAGGTCGGCAGTGGTTCGGACCGCGGTGCGTCGTCGGATCTGCTCGGTACCGTACTCGAGCGAATTGTGCTGGCCGGCGGTGGATCTCGGGAAGACTACCTGCGGTCGATGGCGATGAGTGCCTGCGCGTCCGGAGACATGGCACATGCCACGCACCCCAACTATCCCGATCGCCACGAGCCGGCGCATCAGATCGCCATCAACGGTGGTCCGGTACTGAAGGTGAACCAGAATCTGCGTTACGCCAGCGATGCGGCCGGCGAAGCGCTGTTCGCGGTCGCGGCCGATAAGGCGGGGGTCCCGCTTCAGCGGTACGTCCATCGTGCCGACCTGCCCTGTGGTTCGACGATCGGACCGCTGACCGCCACCCGCACCGGACTCAACACCGTTGATGTCGGTGCGCCGCAGCTTGCGATGCACAGCGCCCGTGAGGTCATGGGCAGCGCCGACGTCGGTATGTACTCCGCCGCCCTCGCCGCGTTCCTCGCTCCCTGAACCCGATGATGTGGCCTTTTGGCGGCTCTCACCTGGGGAAATGCTCGCCAAAAGGCCACATCATCGGGGTGCGGGGTGCGGGTCAGTACTGGCCGAGGTAGAAGCGGGCACCCTGGTCGTCGAGGCATTCGGCGGTGATGGCGTACGGCTGCTGTGACGGTTCGGCGATCACGGTGCCGCCGCCCTCGCGTACCCGCTGCACGGCCACTTCGATGTCGTCGACGACCCACATCGGGACGGCCACCGAACGATCCTGCCCGCCGACGAAACCGGTCATCGGGTGCATACCCTCGACTTCCCAGCCGTCGTCGACACGGCCACCGTTGAATGTCCAACCCAGCACTCGGCCGTAGAAGTCGCGTAGTCGCGAACTGTCCGGGGTGTAGAACGTCATGTACGTGAGCTCTCCGTGGCCGGTGGCGTTGAGTGACGGACGCGGATCCAGCGCTGTCGGCCGATAGACGGAGAATGCGACACCCTGGTTGTCGACGGCGTCCAGCAGTTCGCCGAAGCCGAACTCCTGCACCTGATTCGGTGTACCACCCGCCGCGATGATGTCGGCGCGGGCGGAATCGATGTCGTCGACGGCGTACACGCACAGCATGGTCGGATCGCCTGGCACCGAATAGATTCCGAGGCGATGGGACAAGTTGGTGACCTGGCCGGTGGCGGCATTGAACTCCCAGCCCAGGACCGATCCGTAGAAGGCCGCGGCGCGGTCGACGTCCGTGGTCCACAGCGAGCAGTATCCGATGTCGCCGCGGTGGATCTGCTCGACCTTCGCACCGGTCATCGGACCGGTGATCATCCACCGATGGCCGAACGGGTCGACGATCACTCCGGTTCGAGCGCCGTGGTCTTCATACGGTTCACGCTGGACCACTGCGCCTCCGTCGCGCGCCTGGGCGAAGGTAGCGTCGGTGTCGGTGACCGTCAGCATCAGCGATACCGAAACCGATTGTGGCAGTGGTGCTCGCAGGCCCAGGTCGGGGAACTCGCCGGCCAGGTAGATCACACCTCCGCCGACCAGCAGTTCCGCATGTCCGATGGTGCCGTCATCCATCACGATCGGTTCACCGCGTAGGCGGGCTCCGAGGTGGGCGACGTACCACTCGATCGCCGCGGCCGGATCCGAGACGGTGAGGTAGGGCAGGGCCCCGGGTCGTTCCGCAAGGGTCTGGATCTCTGATGTGAGGGTCTGGGCTGTTGGCGCAGAACCGATGTCGGTGCTCATGGTGACTCCTTCGGGTAGTTCGAGTCCGCGCTCGAGACGGGTACGCAGGCGACGTGCGAAGTCGGCGTCGGGGGACACCGGCACGTCCGCTGTGGCCAGCACGGTGAACGGGTCAAAGGCGTTCGGTGCGTTCATGACTGGCCTCCCTTCACGATGGGCGCGGTGTGGTCGGGGTAGGCCGCGCGGAAGGCCCGCTTGGCCCGGGTGAGTAGTGCTTCGGTGGCAGTGACTGTGCGACCGAGCAATTCGGCGCACTGCGAAACGGTGCAGTCGTCGACGTATCGCAGTGTCAGAACGGAACGGTGGGTGTTCGACAGCCGGGCCAGGGTGAACTCGGCGAGCATCCGGTCGAGGTGCACGTCCCATTCATCTCCGTCCGGCTGATCCGGGACATCTTCCACCGGCGTCGGTGTGCGTTGCATCTTGCGCCAGTGGTCGGCCAGTTTGTGCCTGGCGATGCCGATGAGCCAGGGGATCGTCGGTTCGACGGGATCGTCGCCCCGAGCCCGGTCCATCGCGGCCAGGAATGTCTCCGAGGTGACGTCCTCGGCGACGTCTCTGTCGCCGGCCCGTCTGATCACGTATCCGTACACCGCCGGCAACGCTTCGTCGTACAGAGCGAGCAGCGCGGTACCGGCCGGCGCGGCGCCGGACCGATCGTGGGGGTTCCCACCCGTTGAGCTGCTCACATACTCATAGTCGTCCGCGGCGCCGGTTTTCCGACGCCCAACCGACAACCTTTCTACGACGGTGCGAGCAGCGAGAGCGTGGTGCCCTCCTCGAGTACGAGGTAACCGTCGACAACAGCTGGCTGGCCACCGACCACGGACCGCTGCCAGGCGACCGATCCGGTGGCGATGTTGTAGGCCGTCAGCTGGGAGTTTTCGCCGAAGACGATGGTGTTCCCGCCCTGCCCGACGCATCCGAGGATGTCGATGTTGGTGGACGGACTCATCGGGTCGCTGCGGGGAAGTTCTCCCAGCTTGTCCGCTGTGGCGAGGTCGAGAACCGCGCGCGTCCCGTCTTTGCGGGCAAAGGACACCGTGTCACCGCAGGGTCGGGCGCCGACCTTCGACAGCTCGGCCTCGGAGACCTGCCAGAGCCTGGTCGCCTGTTGCGGGTCGTACGCGGCGTAGGTGCCCTGGGTCTGGTAGATCTGCTCGCTGCCTGCGCCCGTCGTGACGGCGAGGGTCGACGGGCCCGGCACCAATTGCTGCTTGTCGTTGTTCGATGTGCTGGTGCCGTCGGGGAGCAGGAACTCGACGCGCTGCGCATCGCGCTCGGTGAACTGGGCCGCGATGCCGGTCGGATAGATCACCAGATCGCAGGAGCATCCGAACCGGTCGTCGCCGGTGGCTGGGTCGATGAGGTGTTGCGTGCCGTCCGACGCCCGCACGATCGCCACGTCGCCGTCCACCTCGACGGTTGCCGCGCCGGCAAAGGTTCGGGCCCAGACCTCGGTGCCGTCCGGGGTGTTCCGGCTCACCTGGTAGCCGGAGCTGTTCACCCGCAGGTAGTCGGGTCCGTACCCGGTGACGGCCTGGGTGCTGTCGAGGTCAGAGACCGAGTCGAGTTCTCCGGTGTCCAGTTCTGCGGTGTAGAAACCGTCGGGATGATCCCCGAGGCGCACCGCGCAGCCGACCTCACCACGGGCATTGAGGGCGCAACTACCGAGCCCGGCGTCGATCGGCCGCGGCCAGAGACGCTCACCGCCTCGGCGATCGATGGCGAGGTAGGTGTTGCCGAGCCCGGATGGGTAGGAGATAAGCCAGGTGTCCTCGAACGTGCCCGCCACCAGCGGCGTGGCGCCGGCGTCGTAGGTGCGCATGTCACTGAGGTCGAGGCTCCACCGCTCTTCGGGTTCGATCGGATACGACCGGAGTTGACCATTGTCGTAGGCGGTGGTGCGCTGTGGTGGCGTATCGATCGCCATCACCGCGCCCACGGTGACCACCATGATGATCGATAGCAGGAACACGACGAATCCGATTCCCGGGGCGGACCGGCCTTTGAGCATGACGCTCATCCAATCATGGGCCTCAACCGGCCAGGGACCTGCGGTAGTCGCGGGGACTGATGCCCCGCACCCGTTTGAATGCGGCGCTGAGTGCATAGGCGCCGCCGTAGCCCACCTGTGCCGCAACGGCATCGAGCGTGCGGTCGCCGCCGGCGATCAGATCGGCCGCCATCGACAGGCGCCATTCGGTCAGATAGGCCATCGGCGATTCGCCGACGAGCTCGGTGAACCGCTTGGCCAACACGGCCCGGGACACCGCACACTGTGTGGCGAGACCGGCCACCGTCCACGGATGCTGCGGGTTGTTGTGGATCAGTGTCAATGCCCGTCCCACGACCGGGTCCGATTCGGCGGCAATCCAATTCGATCCCGACGACTCGGTGGTGGCGAACCAGGACCGCAGCGAGTCGATCAACACCAGGTCGAGGAGCCGATCCAACATCACGTCCTGTCCGGGGGCGTCGCGCAGGATCTCGGTGCCGAGGAGATCGATGAGCGGGGAACTGTTGTCGCGCAGGATGATCAGTCGGGGCAGTGCGTTCAGGAGTCGGGTGGATACCTCGCCGGCAACACCGTACGTGCCGACCAGCGACACGGATTCGCCGTCTGCACTGTTGCCCCAGCTGCGTATCCCCAGGCGCATCGCATCGATCAGTTCGGCGCCGTCGACGCTGACACAGTGCTGCCCCTCGTCGATGATCGCGGTCACCGGAGACGTGCCGTCGCCGTAGGTGTAGGGGTCGGGGCCCCGGATGATCGCCACATCGCCGGGGAACACGGTTGCCTGCTCCCCGTCGTCGAAAGCGATGGTGGCGGTGCCGGATACAGCCACCACCACCGTCAGCGGGGCCTGGTCCTCGACCCGGATCGACCACGGCGGCGTCATCACCACCCGCAACAGGAAGGCATCCATCGCGCGGGGTCCGTTGAGCACACTGCCTAGCGCATCCACAAGACGATTAAACATGAAATCAAGCGGATAAGCCATGGAAACGCTCGCACTTGAGCCCTGTACTGGAGTGCATGACAAACACAACATTTCCCCAGCAACGTCCCTTCCTCGTTATCGGTGCCACCGGCAAAACCGGTGGCAGAGTGGTCGACCGTCTAGAGCGATCGGGTCTGCCGGTCCGGCGGGCCAGTCGCACATCGACCACAATTTTTGATTGGACCGACCGCAGTACCTGGAAGCCCGCACTCGACGGTGCGGGCGCGGTCTACGTCACCTACCAACCGGATCTGATCGCGCCGACGTCGACGGCCGACCTCACTGCATTCGTGGCAGCTGCCGAGGAAGCCGGCGTCGATCGGCTGGTGCTGTTGTCCGGGCGCGGTGAGCCGGAGGCGCTGGCCTGTGAACAGATCGTTCTCACCGGCGGTATCCCCGCAACAGTGTTGCGGTGCAGTTGGTTTGCTCAGAACTTCAGTGAGGCCTTCCTGGTCGACGGGATCCGCGGCGGTGAACTGGTTCTGCCGGTCGGATCGGTCGGTGAGCCGTTCCTGGATGCCGACGACATCGCCGACGCCGCCGTCGAAGCGCTCACCGGCACCGGTCATACCGGACGCGTATATGAGCTGACCGGCCCGCGGTTGCTCAGTTTTGCCGACGCCACCGCCGAGATCGGGGAGGTCCTCGGCCGCGACATCGCGTTCGTGACGGTTCCCGCTGACGACTATCGCGCCGCGCTGCTGGCAGAGGGCGTCGGCGAGGAGTTCACAGAGATGGTGATGACGCTGCTTCGAACGTCATTGGACGGTCGTAACGAATTTTTGACCGACGGCGTGCGCGAGATCCTCGGACGCGAACCGAACGACTTCTCCGATGTGGCGAAAAGGGCTGCCCTGCAGGGAGTCTGGTGATGACCGTCTGGCGCGAGTCGGTGCTCGTCGTCGGAGTGGTGACGGTGGGCCTGATGGCCGGGCTGTATTCGGCTTTCTCCTACGCGGTGATGCCGGCGCTCCGGCGGGTCGACGACAAGACCTTCGTGGCGGCGATCCAGCGGATCAACGTGGCAATCGTCAATCCGTTGTTCCTGCTGATCTTCTTCGGTGGCATCGGCTTCACGGCGGTCGCCGCGGTGCTTTACCGCGACCAGCCGATGCTGTGGTGGATCGTCGCCGGCGCGGTTCTGTACGGCGTGACGCTGGTGATCACCGTCGCGTTCAACATTCCGCTGAACAACCAGATCGCGGCGGCCGGGGACCCCGATCGGATCAGCGATCTGCCCGCGGTCCGGGAGGCCTTCGAGGATTCCTGGGTGCGGTGGAACATCGTCCGGGCGGTGGCGAGCACGGCAGCGTTGGCTGTGCTCGCCACCGGTCTGGCGACCCAATAGCCGGGGGAGATGTGAACATTCTCCGGCCACCCACCTGTTTTTGCTCCGCCCACCGACAATTGTCGGTGGGCGGAGCAAACTTGGGTAGGCCGGTGGCGCGACCAAACCCCGACAACACCCGTGCCGAGATGCCCGATATCACGTGACGGGTGATTAGAGCCATCACGATCGAATGGGTGTGGCCCGTTCGCTGACGGCGTATCGCAGACCGAATACCCGCGCGAGCTGCGGTGTTGATGAGTTCAAGCGTCGAAAACAGGGTCCGCAGGGCGAACAGGGTGACACATCTGCGGTGCCGGTGACCTGCGGCCATTAGAGTGGAGTCAAGGCCGCTGAGGGTGACGTTTCGTTGTTGCCGTCGGCACAGGCCCACCCTGGGAAGATCGACGCCGATGGACCAGTCAGACTGGGACAAGAAGCTGTTAGGCCGAGGCCGACCCATTGAAACGTAAGGGAGAACAATGTTCGAACGGTTCACCGACCGCGCTCGTCGGGTTGTAGTCCTGGCTCAAGAAGAAGCGCGGATGCTCAATCACAACTACATCGGTACCGAGCACATCCTGCTGGGTCTGATCCACGAGGGCGAAGGCGTTGCTGCCAAGTCCCTCGAGTCGTTGGGGATCTCCCTCGAAGGCGTACGCAGCCAGGTCGAGGAAATCATCGGCCAGGGTCAGCAGGCGCCGTCCGGTCACATTCCCTTCACCCCCCGTGCCAAGAAGGTCCTCGAGCTCTCGCTGCGTGAGGCCCTGCAGCTCGGCCACAACTACATCGGTACCGAGCACATCCTGCTCGGCCTCATCCGCGAGGGTGAGGGTGTCGCTGCCCAGGTGCTGGTCAAGCTCGGCGCCGACCTCAACCGTGTCCGCCAGCAGGTCATCCAGCTGCTCTCGGGCTACCAGGGCAAAGAGCCCCAGGAATCCGGCACCGGCGGTCGCAGCACCGAAGCGGGCACACCGTCGACGTCGCTGGTCCTCGACCAGTTCGGCCGCAACCTGACCGCCGCCGCCTCCGAGGGCAAACTCGACCCCGTAATCGGGCGCGAGAAGGAAATCGAGCGCGTGATGCAGGTGCTGAGCCGCCGGACCAAGAACAACCCGGTGCTCATCGGTGAGCCCGGCGTCGGCAAGACCGCCGTCGTGGAAGGCCTGGCCCAGGCGATCGTGAACGGCAACGTTCCCGAGACGCTCAAGGACAAGCAGCTCTACACCCTCGACCTCGGTTCGCTGGTCGCGGGCAGCCGTTACCGCGGTGACTTCGAAGAGCGCCTGAAGAAGGTTCTCAAGGAGATCAACACCCGCGGCGACATCATCCTGTTCATCGACGAGCTGCACACGCTCGTCGGCGCAGGTGCTGCCGAAGGCGCGATCGACGCTGCCAGCATCCTCAAGCCGAAACTGGCCCGCGGTGAGCTGCAGACCATCGGTGCGACCACCCTCGACGAGTACCGCAAGTACATCGAGAAGGATGCCGCCCTCGAGCGCCGCTTCCAGCCGGTTCAGGTCGGCGAGCCCAGCGTCGAGCACACCATCCAGATCCTCAAGGGTCTGCGGGACCGCTACGAGTCGCATCACCGTGTCTCCATCACCGACGGGGCCCTGGCTGCTGCCGCGACGCTGGCCGACCGGTACATCAACGACCGTTTCCTACCGGACAAGGCGATCGACCTGATCGACGAGGCCGGCGCCCGGATGCGCATCCGCCGGATGACCGCACCACCAGATCTGCGCGAGTTTGACGATCGCATCGCCGATGCCCGCAAGGAGAAGGAATCGGCGATCGACGCCCAGGACTTCGAGAAGGCCGCGAACCTGCGCGACAAGGAAAAGCAGCTCGTCACCGAGCGCGCCGAGCGTGAAAAGCAGTGGCGCAGTGGCGACATGGACATCGTCGCCGAGGTCGATGACAACGAGATCGCCGAGGTTCTGGGCAACTGGACCGGCATCCCGGTGTTCAAGCTGACCGAGGAAGAGACCACGCGTCTGCTCCGTATGGAAGATGAGCTGCACAAGCGGATCATCGGCCAGACCGAAGCGGTCAAGGCCGTCTCGAAGGCGATCCGCCGTACCCGCGCCGGCCTGAAGGACCCCAAGCGCCCGTCGGGTTCGTTCATCTTCGCCGGCCCGTCCGGTGTCGGTAAGACCGAGCTCTCCAAGGCACTGGCCAACTTCCTGTTCGGCGAGGACGACGCGCTCATCCAGATCGACATGGGTGAGTTCCACGACCGCTTCACCGCTTCGCGCCTGTTCGGTGCCCCTCCCGGGTACGTCGGATACGAAGAGGGCGGCCAGCTCACCGAGAAGGTGCGCCGCAAGCCGTTCTCCGTCGTTCTGTTCGACGAGATCGAGAAGGCTCACCAGGAGATCTACAACACGCTCCTGCAGGTCCTCGAGGACGGCCGTCTCACCGACGGTCAGGGTCGTACGGTCGACTTCAAGAACACCGTCCTGATCTTCACCTCGAACCTCGGTACGGGTGACATCTCCAAGGCCGTGGGTCTGGGCTTCTCGCAGTCGAATGCGGAAGGCTCGAACTACGAGCGGATGAAGCAGAAGGTCAACGACGAGCTCAAGAAGCACTTCCGCCCCGAGTTCCTCAACCGTATCGACGACGTCATCGTGTTCCATCAGCTCACGAAGGACGAGATCATCAAGATGGTCGACCTGATGATCGCTCGCGTCGAGACGCAGCTGAAGAACAAGGACATGGCCATCGAGCTGACCGAGAAGGCCAAGAGCCTGCTCGCCAAGCGTGGATTCGATCCCGTCCTGGGTGCCCGGCCGCTGCGTCGCACCATCCAGCGCGAGATCGAGGATCAGCTGTCGGAGAAGATCCTCTTCAACGAGATCGGTGCCGGCGAGATCATCCTGGTCGATGTCGACAACTGGGACGGCGAGGGCGAAGGCGAAGACGCCAAGTTCACCTTCAAGGGTTCGAAGAAGCCGATCGAGCTTCCGGACACCCCGGTGGAGCTCGCCAAGACCGGCGACTCAGAGAAGTAGCAACTGACGCAGAAGGGGCGCAACCACGAAAGTGGTTGCGCCCCTTCTTTGTGTCTGCGGACCGTGGCAGACAACGGTCGGGGTTGGTGACTACTTGTCTGCGGCGTCGTTGTCGCGGCCGGCGAGCAGGAGGGTGATCGTCAGTTCGAGGCGGTTGGTGACGTCGGTGGCCGAGGCCCGGCGGGTCAGCCACTGGACCAGATTCGACATCCAGACGTCGGAGACGACGCGGGCGATCTTCAGGTCCATGTCGGTGGGCTCACCCTCGACCATGGCGTTGGCAAGCAGCCGGTCGATGATGGTGGCGACCTTGTCGACCTCGGCCGAGGCCGAGGCGTCGGCGAACATGAACGCCCGGGTCATGGCTTCGGTCAGCAGCGGATCCCGTTGCATCGCAAGGGTGATCATGTCCAGGACGTGGCGCAGCCGTTCGAGTGCCGTGTCGCCGCGGAGGCGGGTCTTGTCGGCGCGGGCCTCGACGGCCTCGAACTCGCGGGCCAGAGCGGTGACGAGCAGGTGCACTTTCGACGGGAAGTACCGGTACAGGGTTCCGACGGCAACGTCGGCGCGATCGGCGACAGCACGCATCTGCACGGCGTCGTAGCCGCCTTTGGAGGCGAGTGCGAGGGTCGCGTCGAGGATGCGGCGCCGGCGTTCGCGCTGGGCGTTGGAGCCGAGGTCGACCTCGGGAGCGACGGCAGCATTGCTGACCGAATCGCCGGTCGGATTCGGGCTAGCCATCAGTGGTCTGACCTCTTTCGTCTCTGCGCCCCGGTGGGTCCTGGTGTGCGCCTGACCGTGAAATGCATCCGGCCAACTACACGTTAATCGCTATTACCGAAAATGCGATTTGTCGCCGCGTGCCGCAGCCCCCTTCATTCTGATGCGTCGAACGTGCAATATTAGAACAGGTTCTACGACGTACCGACAACTCCGACGAGTCAGGATGTTCAGGTCTATGACGATCGCTACCACTGAAGAACATACCGCTGTGGCCGACGCAATTGGTCAATGGTCCAAAAAGGTGTCGGCGATCACCTCGGTCCGTGCGGCCGAGCCCGGGTCCGACGTGCAGGCCGACGCCTGGCCTGCACTGTTCCCCGAACTGGCCGCACTCGGTGTATTCGCGGCCGCGGTTCCCGAGAGTCTCGGCGGAATGGACGCGATGTTCATCGACCTCGCCGTGATGCTCGAGCGAACCGGTCACGATCTTGTCCCGGGCCCGGTGACGGGAACCGCGATCGGGGCTCTGCTGGCGGCGGTGGCGGGTGCTCCGAATGAGAACGCGTTACTCGGGCAGTTGCTGGCCGGGAAAGTGGGGGTTTCGATCGGTACCGGCGTGTTGACCGGTGGCGAAGCCGCCCAGGCGACCGAACCTGAACGGGGAGTCCTGTCGGCCGACGGCGATCTCGGACTGGTTGCCGGTTATGCCGACGGTGTCGCGTTGCTGGCGCAGGTGGACATTGCCGGAAGTCATCGGTGGGTCCTGCTGGAACCGAACACCCCGGGCGTGGTCGCAGAGAAGGTCGAGGGCGTCGACTTCTCGATGGACCTTTCGCGGGTCCGGTTCGAGCAGGTCCGGATACCCGCCCACGAGGTGCTGCACGTGTCGGATTCGTTTGTGCGGGCCACGGTGATCGCAGGCATTGCCGCCCAGGCGGCCGGAGTCGCCCGCTGGTGCCTCGATACTGCTGTCGAGTACGCCAAGGTGCGCGAGCAGTTCGGGGCACCGATCGGGAGCTTTCAGGCCGTCAAACACATCTGCGCGGAAATGCTCTGCCGCAGCGAGCAGGTCGGCGCCGCGGCCTGGGACCTCGCCGAGGCCATCGACGAACTCACGGAAGCCGAAGCGGCCGACCGCGACGCGGCAACGGAGCAGTTGGAGATCAGTGCGGCGGCTGCGGCCGCGGTGGTCGCCGACCTGACGGTGGCGAACGCCAAGGATTGCATCCAGGTGCTCGGTGGCATCGGGTTCACCTTCGAGCACGATGCGCATCTCTACCTGCGCCGGGCTCTGTCCTGGCAGGCCCAGCTCGGTGATCCGGGGCAGTGGCGCAGCCGGGTCGCGGAGTTGAATC
The DNA here is from genome assembly GCA_003202005.1 of Williamsia faeni. Classification (GTDB taxonomy): domain Bacteria; phylum Actinomycetota; class Actinomycetes; order Mycobacteriales; family Mycobacteriaceae; genus Williamsia; species Williamsia faeni. The sequence goes on from QJJF01000004.1 coordinate 87,691, forward strand.
GAGCCGGGGTGCGGCGCCGGTTCACCATCGAGCTCGGTGAGGCCGAGCGCGACCGGCCACAGGTCAGAGCACAGGTGGAATCGATTGCGGCAGAGCCGGATCGCCGGCGCGCACTGGCGGCCACCGGATACCTGACGCCCCATTGGCCCGAGCCGTACGGCCTCGGTGCCGACGCCTCGCATCAGGTGCTCATCGATTCTGAACTCGACCGGGCCGGGGTGCGGCGCCCGGATCTGGTCATCGCCGGCTGGGCGATCCCGACGATCGTCGCGCACGGCACGGACGGGCAGCGCGAACGGTTTGTGCAGGCGACGCTCGACGGTGACGTGACGTGGTGCCAGTTGTTCTCCGAGCCGGGCGCGGGTTCGGACCTCGCGTCGCTGCGCACCAAGGCCACCAAGGTCGATGGCGGATGGCGGTTGCAGGGCCAGAAGGTGTGGTCGTCGCATGCGCATGACGCCGATTGGGCCATCTGCCTGGCGCGCACGGATCCGGATGCGCCGAAACACAAGGGGATCACGTACTTCCTCGTCGATATGACATCGGCAGGCATCGAGACGCGGCCGTTGCGTGAGCTGACCGGTCGTTCCCTGTTCAACGAGGTCTTCCTCGACGACGTATTCGTCCCCGACGACTGCGTGGTGGGTGAGGTCAACAACGGGTGGCGGCTGGCTCGGACGACGCTGGCCAATGAGCGTGTGGCGATGGGTGGCTCCGCCCTGGGTAAGGAAATGGAAGCGCTTCTCGAGCAGATCGGTGACTCGGTTCTGACCGCTGCGCAAACCGAGGGTCTCGGTGAGCTGATCGTGCAGGCGCAGCTCGGTCAGGTCCTGGACCTGCGGTCGGTGCTCGGCTCGATCAACGGGACCGATCCCGGGGCGGTGGCCGGTGTCCGCAAGCTCATCGGGGTTCGGCACCGGCAATCGGTGCCGGAGTTCGCCCAGCAACTGCATGGCAGCGAAGGGCTGGCGCTGTCCGCGGCTGCCGACACTTTCCTGCTGAACCGGTGCCTGTCCATCGCGGGCGGCACCACGCAGATCCTGCTGACGGCGACGGCCGAGAGGTTGTTGGGCCTGCCCCGGTGAGGTCCGGATGCAGCTTGACGCAAGTCGAAACAGACGTCGCGTTCGTCTGATACAACTAGAACAGGTTCTAATTTCTTGGAGGGGTGTAGAACGTGGATTTCACGCTGGATTCCACCGCCCAAACTGTGAGCGATGTCATGGACTCCGTGCTGGAGCGGCACGAGACGGTCTGGGACGCGGAGCTGACAGATCTCGGTGGTTTTGAGACGACATTGTGGGCGGCGCTGGCCGGTGGAGGCGTGCTCGCCCTGCCCCTGCCCGAGGATCAGGGCGGTGACGACGTCGGTGTCGGTGGGCTGATCCCGGTCGCCACCGCGCTGGGGCGCTCGGCAGGCGTCACGCCGTCCATCGGCACCCTGATCTCGGGGCTGGCTCCGCTGGCCGCGCGGGCCCCCGAACTGGCGGCCGAACTCGGTGCCGCAGTGCAATCCGGTGGGTGGCTCGCCGCAGCCATCAACGAGCCGGGCGCGGCCATGACGACCACGCCCCACACAAGGGTGTCCGGCGGGAAACTGACAGGTACGAAAACCGGTGTGCTGCATGCCGAAGGCGCCTCTGCACTGCTTGTCGCCGCCGACACAGGTGTCGCCATCGTCGCCGCGGACCACGCGGATGTGACCATCACCCGGACGACCTCGTCGTCCGGATGGGGCGAGTACACAGTCGAATTCGACAACGTACCGGTCGAGAACGTCGTCGAGGGTGATCCGGATTGGCTCATCGAGCATCATTCGCTCGGGATCGCCGCCTACGCCGACGGGTTGATCGCCGGCGCGATGAAACTGACGGCCACCCACGTCACCGAGCGTGTTCAGTTCGACAAGCCCATCGGGACGTTCCAGGCCGTACAGCAGCAACTCGCCGACATCTACGTGGTGGCACGGTCGATGACGCTGGCAACGACGGCAGCCGGCTGGCGTCTGTCCGAAGGCCTTGATGCCGGGTCCGACCTGGCGGTGGCGACGTACTGGCTGGCACAGGAGATCCCGGCGACCATGCGGACGATGGTCCACCTCCACGGTGGCATCGGCGTCGACCTCACATACCCGTTGCACCGGTACTTCTCGATCGCCAAGGACCTGGCGCGTCTGGTCGGGGGAGCCACGAGTCGCCTCGACGCGCTGGCCGAGCAGGTAGAGGCAGGAGCGTAAACCGATGTTCATTGATCTCACACCCGAACAACGCGCACTGAAATTCGAGCTGCGTGAATACTTTTCGACGCTGATCTCGCCGGACGACGCGCAGGTGATGCTCACCGAGCGCCACGGACCCACCTATCGCAAGGTGATCCGTCAGATGGGCAAGGACGGCTGGCTCGGGGTCGGGTGGCCGAAGGAGTACGGCGGCCGCGGCTTTGGCCACATCGAGCAGCAGATCTTTGTCAACGAGGCTGCGCGCGCCGACATCCCGTTGCCATCGGTGACACTGCAAACGGTGGGACCGACGCTGCAGCTCTACGGCAACGACGAGCAGAAGCAGCGGTTTCTGCCCGCCATCCTCGCCGGCGAGGTCCACTTCGCGATCGGTTACACCGAACCCGATGCGGGCACAGATCTGGCATCGCTCAAGACAACCGCGGTCCGTCGCGGTGACGAGTTCATCGTCAACGGGCAGAAGATCTTCACCACCGGCGGCCATGACGCCGACTTCGTGTGGCTCGCGTGCCGGACCGACAAGGACGTGGCGAAGCACAAGGGCATCTCGATCCTGATCGTCGACACCACCGACCCCGGATACAGCTGGACTCCGATCATCACCGCCGACCACGCCCATCATGTGAACGCCACGTACTACTCGGATGTGGTGGTGCCGGCGAACATGGTGGTGGGTGAGGTCAACGGTGGTTGGCGTCTGATCACCACGCAGCTCAACCACGAGCGTGTGATGCTCGGTCCCGCCGGACGACTCGACGGACTTCTGGCGCGCATCACCGAGTGGGCGCAGCGGCCGGGGCCCGACGGCACCGTACCCGCCAAGCATGGGGACGTGAAACGTGCTCTGGCCGAATTGCACGCCTATTACCGGGTCAACGAGCTGCTCAACTGGCAGGTCGCGGCCGGTGGCGACTCGATCTCGATGGCAGACGCGGCGGCGACGAAAGTCTTTGCCACCGAACGGCTACAGCACGTGCACCGGCTGATCGACGAGATCATCGGCCGCCACGGTGACTTCTCCGATCCGGAGACCGCCGCACTCGCCGACTGGTTCGACGTCCAGGCCAAACGCAACGTCGTGATCACGTTCGGAGGCGGGGTCAACGAGGTGATGCGCGAGATGATCGCCACCGCCGGACTCGGGCTGCCCCGTGGAAAGCGCTGAGAGAGGAGCCTTGCCATGACAACCGTTGATGCTTCAGGGATCATCGCGGCCACCGACGAGGTCCGGGCCGCCGGCACAAGCGCCCCGGTGGCCGGCCGAGATCCCATCAACACGGCCATGATCAACAACTGGACCGAAGCCATCGGGGACACCAATCCGATCTACGTCGACGATGACGCCGCGCGCGCCGCCGGGTACGACGGCATCGTCGCGCCACCGGCGATGGCGCAGGTCTGGACGATGCGCGGGCTGACGAGGGCGCGCGCCGACGACGACCCACTCGGTCGGGTGACCGAGATTCTCGACGAGGCCGGCTACACGTCGGTGGTTGCGACCAACTGTGATTCGACCTATCACCGGTACACGAAGCCGGGCGAAGAGGTGACGATCGAGGCCTCTCTGACAGATGTGGTGGGGCCCAAGCAGACCGGGCTCGGTGAAGGCTGGTTCTTCACCACCAGGAACACGTGGAAGGTCGGTGACGAAGTGGTCGCCGAAATGGACTTCCGGATTCTCAAGTTCCGGCCACCGGCCAAGGATGCGGTGTCGGACAAGGATCCTGGCCCGTCGGCCGACAACTCGGTGATCTCGTCCCTCGGGTCACCGACCGCCGACTTCGACCCGGCGAAGATGATGCGCCCCACGCCTTCTCTCGACACGCTGTTCTTCTGGGACGGTGTCCGTGACCATGAGCTGCGCATCCAGAAGCTCGAGGACGGATCGCTCCGCCATCCGCCGGTGCCGGCGATCTGGAAAGCCAAGGGACAGGACACCGACTACGTGGTGTCGTCCGGTCTGGGCAGCGTCTACAGCTACGTGGTGCACCATGCCCCCAGGGTTCCCGGACGTTCGGTGCCGTTTGTCGTCGCGCTTGTCGAACTCGAAGAAGGTGTACGGCTCCTCGGTGAGCTCCGCGGGGTCGACCCGGCGCAGGTCAGCATCGGACTGCCGGTACGTGTTGAGTTCCTTGACTTTCCGGCTGCGGACGATACCGACGCCTGGACCTTGTACGCATGGCAACCCGCCGGAACAGGAGTGCAGTCGTGAGTGTTCCCTCCGCCGTCCCTACTGATGTACCGCCCGCCATCCCGCCCGCCGTTGCCGTCGGTGTTGAACTGCCGGCCCTCACGGTGAACGCGACGCCGACATTTGTGGTCTCGACGGCCTTGGCCACCAGGGACTTTCAGGATGTCCACCACGACCGCGACCTCGCGCACCAGAAGGGGTCGAAGGACATTTTTGTCAACATCCTCACCGACACCGGGCTGGTGCAGCGGTACATCACCGACTGGGCGGGGCAGCGCGCGCAGATCCGGTCGATCAAGCTGCGACTGGGCGTGCCCTGGTATGCCTACGACACACTGACGCTCAGCGGCACCGTGAGTGCGGTGGACAACGGTCTGGTGACGGTCGACGTCGTCGGCAAGGACAGCCTCGGGAACCACGTGACGTCGGTGGTGACACTGGTGATGGACCACACCGAGGTCAGTGAAGCGGCCGGGAAAAGTGAAGCGGGAGTCAGTCGATGAGTGGGTTGTCCGGCAAGGCCGCCATCGTCGGTATCGGGGCCACCGACTTCTCCAAGAGTTCGGGTCGCAGCGAACTGAGGCTGGCTGCCGAAGCGGTGACCGCTGCGATCGCCGACGCCGGACTGACACCGGCCGACGTCGATGGGCTGGTCTCCTTCACTATGGACACCAACACCGAGATCGCCGTCGCCCGGGCCTCGGGTATCGGTGAGCTGAAGTATTTCTCTCGCATCCACTTTGGTGGGGGAGCGGCGTGTTCCACCGTGCAGCAGGCGGCGATGGCTGTGGCCACCGGCGTCGCCGATGTGGTGGTCGCTTACCGTGCCTTCAACGAGCGGTCGGGCATGCGATTCGGCCAGGTGAACACCTCACTGGTCGCGCAGGACAACTCGTCGGGCACCGACAACGCCTTCAGCTATCCGCACGGACTGAGTACCCCGGCGGCATTTGTTGCGATGGTGGCGCAGCGATACATGCACGAATATGGCGCCACCAGCGCGGATTTCGGCCAGATCGCAGTGGTCGACCGGAAACACGCGGCCGTCAATCCCGAAGCGTTTTTCTACGGTAAACCCATCACACTCGACGATCATCAGAGCTCGCGGTACATCGCCGAGCCCCTGCATCTCCTCGACTGCTGCCAGGAGTCCGATGGTGGCGTGGCGATTGTGGTGGTGTCGGCGGAGCGCGCGAAGGACCTTCCGCATACCCCGGCGATCATCGCGGGGGCCGCGTCCGGCAGCGGCGAGAACCAATACATCATGACCAGCTACTACCGCGACGACATCGCCGGACTTCCCGAAATGGGGTTGGTGGGCAGGCAATTGTGGGAGCAGTCGGGCCTGCGTCCCGACGACATGGACGTGGCGATCCTCTACGACCACTTCACGCCGTATACGTTGATGCAGCTCGAGGAGCTGGGGTTCTGTGGTCGGGGAGAAGCCAAAGACCTTGTCCGCGAACCCGGTGCGCTCGAGGTCGGTGGCCGGCTGCCGCTCAACACCCACGGCGGACAGCTCGGGGAGGCGTACATCCACGGGATGAACGGCATCGCCGAAGCCGTCCGGCAGCTTCGCGGCGTATCGGTCAATCAGGTCGACGGGGCCGACAAGGTGGTTGTCACCGCCGGCACCGGAGTCCCCACGAGCGGTCTTGTCCTCACCGCATAGTTCTTGCTCAGTTCTCATCGCATAGGAGATTTCTCAGATGGCATTCAACCTTGCCGATGTTTTCGAAACCGTCGCGGATGCTGTTCCCGAGCGGATCGCGCTGACCTACGAGGGCGTTGATCACAGCTACCAGTTGCTCGAACGCGAGTCGAACCAGGTGGCACACCTGTTGACGGCCAATGGAATCGTGGCGGGCGAGCACGTTTCCCTGTTCCTCAAGAACAGTCTCGAGCACGTCACCACGATTCTGGGTGTCATCAAACTGCGCGCCGTTCCGATCAACGTCAATTACCGGTACACCCCGGCGGAACTGCTGTACATCTTCGAGAACTCCGACTCGGTCGCGATTGTTGTCGAGGAGACCGAACATCAGGACAACCTGGCGCAGATCATCGGGCAGGTCCCGACCCTGCGGACCGTCCTGGTCATCGGTCAGGTCGCGGACTCGCTGGCAGATGCCGCGGCGCAGGCCGGTGTGACCGTGGCACCCTTTGCACCGGAGGGTCATTCGGATGTGCGCGATTTCGAACCCCGGACGGGTGATGAGTTGTGGGTGCTTTACACCGGTGGCACCACCGGTTATCCCAAGGGGGTCATGTGGCGGCATGACGACTTCTTCCACAAACCGCTGTCGGGTGGTAACCCGTACGAGGACAACAATCCGCGGAAGAACCTCGGTGAAGTTGCCGCCGCTGCAAAGGAATTCCCTGAGCTGGCGTTCCTGATCGCGGCACCGCTGATGCACGGCGCAGCACTGTATTCGTTGTTCACGTTCCTGACCCTGGGTGCGCGCCTGGTGCTGATGCGATCATTTGACCCCGAGAAGGTCGTGCGCTCGATCGAGTCGGACAAGGTCAACGTCATCTTGATCGTCGGTGACGGCATGGGTTCGCCGCTGGCCGACGCGATGGCCGAGTTGAAGGACGAGGTCGACATGTCGGCTCTGTTCTCGATCACCTCGGGCGGCGCGATCTGGTCGGTCGCGGTGCGGGAACGGATGCGTGCGGTAAAGCCGGATCTGTTGCTGCGAGACAACTTCGGCGCGTCGGAGTCGGGCAATGACGGCGCCTTCGAGGTCCGCGAAGACGGCACTCTGGCGATGCCTCCCTCATCGAAGATGACCGTCCTCGACGAGAAGCTCGAAGTGATCGAACCCGGCTCCGGTGAGGTCGGGATGATCGCGCGAATCGGCAATGTACCGCTGGGCTATTACGGGGACGAGGAGAAGTCTGCGCGAACGTTCCCCACCCTGCCTGACGGCACCCGGGTATCGGTGCTCGGCGACATGGCACACGTCGAGGCCGATGGGACGATCGTCTTCCTGGGACGTGGATCTCAGTGCATCAACACCGGTGGCGAAAAGGTTTTCGCCGAAGAGGTCGAGGCCGCGCTGCACGCGCACCCCGCGGTCGCCGACGCATTGGTGGTCGCGGCGCCCGACGAGCGGATGGGCCAGAAGGTGTCCGCGGTGGTCGCGGTCCGTCCGGACAAGCCCGAACCGACGCTCGACGACATCCAGGAACACTGCCGAACCATGCTGGCGGGCTACAAGATTCCCCGTCTCCTGGTGTTGGTCGACGAGATCAAGCGCACTCCGGCCGGCAAAGCCGACTACCGGTGGGCAAAGGAAACGGCACTGGATGCTTCTGTGTCGGGTGCCGTGAGCAGCTGAGGTACTAGCTGATTTTGCGTCGGTAGACGGACATCGCGACGGTGTACGCGACGATGAGAATGCCGACGCACCAGCCCAGGGCGATCCAGATGTCGCTGCCGATCGGGTGCTGGGCGAAGATGTCGCGGATCGTGGTGACGATCGCTGTGACCGGCTGGTTGTCGGCGAACCATTTCACCGGCGCGGGCATCGATTCGCTGGGCACGAACGCGGTACTGATGAACGGCAGGAAGATCAGCGGGTAGGCGAAGGCACTCGCTCCGTCGACCGTCTTTGCGGAAAGACCGGCGATCACAGCGACCCACGTCAACGCCAGGGTGAACAGGGTGAGGATGCCGGCGACTGCGAGCCACCCCAGCACGCCCGTCCCTGTGCGGAACCCCATGACGACGGCAATGCCGATGACGATCAGGACCGAGGTCAGGTTGGCGACCAGTGAGGTCAGTACGTGTGCCCACAACGCGCTGGAGCGTGCGATCGGCATGGACTGGAATCGTTCGAAGATCCCGCCGTGCAGATCCATGAACAGGCGGTAGGCGGTGTACGCGATACCCGACGCGACCGTGATGAGCAGGATGCCGGGCAGCATGAAGTCGATGTACGACCCTGAACCGGTGTCGATCGCGCCGCCGAACACGTAGACGAACAGCAGCATGAGTGCGACCGGGGTGATCGCAGTGGTGATGATGGTGTCCGGACTGCGCAGGATGTGGCGCAGCGACCGCCCCGTCAGGACGGTGGTGTCGCTGTAGAAGTGTGCGGTGGTGATCATCATTCCTCCCGGCTCGTAGGGGATTTGCTGACTATTGCGAGAAAGACCTCCTCGAGGGTGGGCTGCTTCTCGACGTACTCGACTTTCGCGGGCGGCAGCAATTGTTGGAGTTCGGCGAACGTGCCGCTGACGACGATCCGGCCCTCGTGGAGGATCGCGATCTGGTCGGCGAGATACTCGGCCTCGTCCAGGTGTTGCGTCGTGAGCAGCACAGTGGTGCCGGTGTCGGCGAGTTCCTTCACCGTTTGCCACACCTCAAGGCGCGCTTGGGGATCGAGCCCGGTGGTCGGCTCGTCCAGGAAGATGACAGGCGGGTTCCCGATGAGGCTCATCGCAATGTCTAGCCGGCGACGCATTCCACCGGAATAGGTCGAGGCTTTCCGGTCGCCGGCGTCGGTCAGCGAGAAGCGGTCGAGCAGTTCGTCGGCAATCGTGCCGGGGTCCTTCAGGTGCCGCAATCGGGCGACAAGTGCGAGATTCTCTCGGCCACTGAGGATTTCGTCCACGGCAGCGAACTGTCCGGTGAGGCTGATCGACTCTCGCACACTCTGTTGCTGCGTGGCGACGTCGAAGCCGTCCACGCTTGCGGTGCCGGCGTCCTGCCGTAGCAAGGTCGCGAGGATCTTGACAACCGTGGTTTTGCCCGCCCCGTTCGATCCGAGCAGGGCGAAGATGCTGCCGGTAGGCACCGTGAAATCGACGCCGCGCAGCACATGTAAGTCGTTGTACGACTTCTCCAAACCCTGCACCCGGATCGCTGCGGCCGCGGTCATTTCTGGCCTCGTTCCGCGTCCTCGAAGGCCTTGGTCAGGCGGGCGCGCTCCTTGTCGATCCACTGCCGCCCGTTGTAGGCCTGGGCGAATGTCTCGGCGAATTCGACCGGGTCGTCGCCGACGATGTCGCGGACCGGGGTGCCGTCGACGGCGGCTCGCTCCCAGAGGTCGACGAAGTCGCCGAGCATCTTCACGATAGTCTCGCCGTCGGTGAGGCCTCCGTAATACGTCAGGTACCGCTGGAGGGCTTTACCGGACGTGAGGTAGGGCTCGGGAAGCGAATCAATGCGTGATTGGTGTTTCTTGTACTCCCGCTTCTTCTCGAGTGAACCGACGATGTTTGTCATCCAGTTGGTCATGATCACGTCTCCTTGTCGTGAAGTCGTTCGATACGTTCGGTGAGGAACTTCCATGTGGTCCAGAACTCGTTGAGTTGTTCGCGCCCTTGGGCGTTGATCGAATACACCTTTCGCGGCGGTCCTTTCTCGGACGGCACCTTCACCACATCCACGAAGCCTCGCTGCTCGATGCGAATGAGCAAGGCGTAGACGGTGCCTTCGGCGAGATCCGAGAATCCCTGCTCCCTCAGCAGCGTGGTGATCTCGTATCCGTAAGCGGGACGATCGGCCAGCAGCGCGAGCACAATGCCCTCGAGCGTGCCCTTGAGCATCTCCGTCATCTGGTTGCCCATCACTCACCCCCTCTGTCTAGTCTGTGATGCTGAGTACTGGTACCAAGTTACGCCGAGTACCAGTACATAGCAATACTGAATAGCAGGTGACCGGGTGGCGGCAAGGCGTGGTACTCGGCCGGGCCAGATTCTCTTGTCCGACGGTGCTGATAGATTCGGCGCCGCAGGCTGTGTCCGCGTGAGGCGGGCGTGAGTTTCCACGGAAGCTGTTGTGCACGAGGAAAATTGATGCAGATCAGCCCTTGCGAATGTATGTTCGAATGGCTACTGTGGAATCAGTTGATCATCGAGACAACGACGAATCGAACAAAACACCTTCCGAGAGAACTGGTCAACTTTCCTGTTGCTTCTTGCCTGGAGGTGTTTTGTGATGCGACTGCTCGATATGGTCGATTCCCTGGTTGACCTGGTCATACCCGATGACCCTGAATCGGTGCTCGGTATGACGAAAGACCTGATCACCCTGCGCAACGCTACCGATCATCAACTTGCGGCCATCGATGCGTCGGGTGTGGCGCGCAAAGCGGGGTCGACTACAGCAAAGTTGTTGCAGGCCAACGGTGCCGCACCGGCATCGGCGTATCGGTGGTTGCGTATCGGTGCGGGTTTGGCGGGTTTGGATCGTACCGCTGGCTATTCGCGGGACGGGTATCTGTCCTCCGAGCATGTGGACGCGGTGGTGAGGGGTGTGGCGCATGTCGTCGACCGGTCGCGGGATCCGATGACAGACGCGGATCGGGTAGATGTTGAGCGGAAACTGTTGAGCCACGCCATCTCCGGAGCCCCACCGGCTGCGATCGGCGCGGCAGCCCGAGCCCTGGGGAACGAGGTGGCCAGGGACACCGGTGGGCCACCGCCTGCAGAAGATCGGTCACTGAACAGTGTGGATTATGCGGTCAGAGACGGGCGCCTCGTCGGCAAGTTCGATGTTGATGCGGTGATCGGGGAGAAGCTGTTCTCCGCGTTGGACTTCTGGTCCAGGGCACGTCCCGAACCGGATGGTTCTGACGACGCGCGTACCCCGACGCAACGCCGGGCTGATGCGCTACATCAACTCCTGGACTGTGGTGGTGGCCAAACGTTGGTGTCCGCGCCGCGGACCGAGGTGATGGTGACCGTACCCGCCGACCATCCCGAGGCTGCCTCGCTGTCCTGGATGGGTCCGGTCACCGAAGCAACTGCCGCTGCGCTGGCCTGTGATTCGTCGATCACCTCGATCACCCTCGACGGGCAACAAGTTCCGATCGATGTGAGTCCACCGAAACGCCTGTTCACCGGACTGGTCCGGAAAGCGATCATCATCCGCGATGCCTGCTGCGTGAAATGTGGTGCGCATGCCAGCTGGTCGGACTGCCATCACATCAAGCACTTTGTGGACGGTGGCGCCACCACCCTGGAGAACGGATGCCTGCTGTGCCGTACCTGCCACATGGCGGTCCATAACACCGACTGGGACGTGATCATGGGCGACGACGGCCATCCGTGGCTGATCCCGCCGGCTGACGTCGATCCACTACGAAAACCGCTACCAGCCTACAACCGTCGAACGCTTACCCTCGCCGCCTGACACAGCAGGTCGATCGAACACTGACTTCCCTTGTCGCACCCGGCTCCTCGTCGGGACCGCGCATGTACCGTTGACAACTCCATAGTGTGAAATCCGCGGGGTGCTGCCGTCCAGACGGGCTGCGGCGGCAGCACCACCACGGCTTGCGGCCGGGCGGCTACCCGCCGAGGTCACTCGGTGATGTCTGCCTTGGCCTGCTCTGCGGCGGCAGCACGTTCGGCCGTGCCGTCGTCGATCTGCTTGGGGGTCAGGAACGCCAGGCCGATTGCCGCTGCCAGACAGACGCCGCCCAATGCGATACAGGACGTGCCCATCGGACCTTCGAAGGCGTCGATGGCACCGCTGCTGATGCGTGCGGCAAGCTCCGGATCGACCGGCGACAGGTGCGCGGCCACCTGCAGTGCTTCGGCAAGGGTGTTGGTGATGTGCTCGCCGATGGACTCAGAGGCTGTCGCAACTTCCTGGGCCTGCGCGGTTTGTCCAGCGGCGCTGAGCTGCGTGGACAGTTGTTGCATCGAGGCCTCGGCGTCTTGGGCTACGGGCGCGATGTTCTGGGTGTAACCGGCGGCCAAGAGACTTCCGCCGACCGCGATGCCGATGGCCGAGCCGAGTTCTCGGGCGGTGTCGTTCACTGCCGAACCGACACCCTGATTGCCGGTGGGTGTGTTGACCATGATCGCGGTGGTCGACGGCGCCGTCGCGATACCCAGTCCGACGGCCAGGATGAGCATGGCGACGACGATGGTCTTGTAGTCGTCGGGGTGGACCGCGCCGAGATAAATGGCGCCGACACCCATCGCCACCATGCCGAACACCAGAATGAGTCGCAGGCTTGTTTTCGTGGTCAGCCAGTTCCCGACCAGCGAGAACACCATCACCAATATGACCATCGGGAGCAGGGCGACCGCTGCCTTGAGAGGTGAGTACCCGAAGACGAGCTGCAACTGCTGCAGCAGCACCAGGAAGATTCCGAAGATGACAAGGAATTGCACCGTGATGCTGAGGGTGCCCGCGGAGAAGGCTCGGTTGTTGAACAGCCGGACGTCGAGCAGCGGGTCGGTGTTTTTCAGCTGCCACCACCAGAACACCCCGATGAGCACCAGTCCGCCGATCAGTGCGAGCAACGACAGTGGATCGAGCCACCCTCGATGGGGTGCCTCGATGAGTCCGAAGACCAGTAGACCGATGCCGGCCGCCGAGGTGAACGAACCGATCCAATCGAACCTGTGGTTTGTCGAGTCCTTGGACGTCGGGATCGTGCACGCCAGCACTGTGGTGAGTGCCGCGGAGACGCCGAAGGTGAGGAAGATCGATTCCCAGCTGAAGAACTCCAGGAGCACGCCGGTCACAAAGAATCCGGCGATACCGCCGGAACCCCCGACACCGGCCCAGATGCTCACGGCGAGATGGCGTTTGGTTTCGGGGACACCGGCGGTGATGACTGATAGCGTCGCCGGCATGACAAACGCGGCCCCGACGCCGGTCAGCGCCCGGGCGGCGATGAACTGGTCAGGGTTGGACACCCAGATCGGGAGCAGTGATCCGATGGCAAAGACGACGAGTCCGCCTACGAGCACCTCTCGGCGTCCGTACCGGTCGCCGATCGCACCCGCGGGAAGCAGGAGGGCGGCGATGGCGAGCGTGTATCCGTCGATGAGCCAGGTCACCTGATTGGAGTTGGCCCCGATTGCCGGTGCGATCTCCGGGATCGCGGTGTTCAGGGAGGCCATCGCCGCGATGACCATGCTCAGTGCGGCACAGGCCACCACGATCAGCCAGATCGCGCGAAAACCGAGCTTGTCTTGCGTCGGCGCTCCCCCAGAAGTGTCCATTTGTCTAATTTAGGCGAGTGGAACCTGTTCTAGCCAACTGTTGGTGTTGTGTAATTGTTATCACCGGTGTCGGGTGTCGCTCACCTGTATCACACGTCTCATGTGTCACATTAATCACGCTGGTAACACAACTTCTCGAGGTTGCTGGTGACGACCGACCCAGCCGGGCTGGCCATGTTCATTAGAGAGGGAATCCGATGGCCTCAGTTCACGTCAACAACACCCCTGTCATCAAACTACGTATCTGGCGAGTCCTCACCCTGCTGGGCTCCTTGGCCGCGATCTTCGTCGGCCTTGTCGCCATATTCATGAGTGCTGCCTGACCCGAAATCGGGCCAGGAGACGTCAGGCCTCGTGGCCGAACGTCGTCAGCACGACATTGCCCAGCGCGGGCGCGTCATCGCGGTCGGCCACCGTCACCGTGATGAGGAGGCGAGATCCGTCCTCCCACACCTTGATTCGCAGCGTCTCGCCGGGAAACACGACCCCGGCGAACTTGGCGCCAAATCGCTGAACTCGATCAACATCACCACCGAGCAGTGTGTCCACAACAGCGCGGCACACCGTCCCATAGGTGCACAGTCCGTGCAGGATCGGCCGCGGGAAGCCTGATTTCTCGGCGAACCCGGGGTCGGAATGCAGCGGGTTGCGGTCGCCGCACAGCCGGTAGAGCAAGGCCTGTTGTGGAAGTGTCTTCGCCTCGATGACGTGATCCGGTTCACGGTCGGGGTAGACGACCTTGTCGGACTCGCCCCGCTCGCCGCCGAAGCCGCCTTCACCCTTGGCGAAAATCGACGAGCGGGCGGTCCACAGGGGCTCACCGGCATCGTCGAAGGTGGTGAACTCCTCGATGATCACCGCGGCCGAACCCTTGTCCTGGAGTTCGATGATCCTGATCGTGGTCGTCGCGGTGCCGGCTGCCGGAATTGGCTTGTGCACCAACACTTCCTGCGATCCGTGCACTACGTTTGCGAGATCGATCTCGACGCCGGGCTTGGAGACCTTCGGCGGTTCGGTGTCGTGGAAATGTGCCGCGACGGTGGCGAACGTCGGCAACACCTTCGGGTGATTGTCGTCGAAGTATCCCAGGGCGGCGGAATCCAGCGGATCAGCGCCGGCGCCCACCCCGAGGTTGTAGAGCGCGACATCCGAGGCGTTCCAGCTGTACGTCTCCTTCGAGACGACGGCGCCCAGCGCGATATCCGGATCGATTGCCATCAGCCGGCCTTCTCTTCCTGTACTCGATCCTGTTGTGCTTGTGCGGCGATGTCGAGAGCCGCAAGGTAACCGAAAACCATTGCCGGACCGATGGTTGCCCCGGGTCCGGCGTAGGTGTGACCCATCACCGGTGCGCTGGTGTTGCCTGCGGCGTACAAACCGTTGATGACCGAACCGTCCGGACGTAGGGCGCGGCCGGCGGCGTCGGTGTTGATGCCACCCTTGGTGCCGAGGTCGCCGGGCACCATCTTGACCGCGTAGAACGGGCCCTTCTCCAGCGGGCCGAGGCTCGGGTTCGGCTTGTTGGTGATGTCGCCGTAGTAGTGGTCGTACTGGCTGACGCCGCGACCGAAGTCGTCGTCGACGCCTTTTGCGGCGAACTCGTTGAATCGCTTCGTGGTCCGGGTCAGGCCGTCGGCCGGTACGCCGATCTTCTCTGCCAATGCCTCGATGGTGTCGGCCTTGGTGATCACGCCCGACTTGAACCAGTTGCCGGGCAACGGTTGCCGTCCGGACACCGAGGCGAACATGTAGCGGTTGCGGTAGGTCTGGTCGAAGACCAGCCAGCACGGAAGGTTCTCGCCGGGGCCATCGCCCTGGCCGTACTCGCCGCCGTACATCTGATGGACCGCTTCGACATACGGCAGCGATTCGTTCATGAATCGCTGGCCGCGGTCGTTGACCATCATGCTCCCCGGCAACGCGCGTTCGGACAGTGCAAACCAGGGGCCGCGGGGGAGTGGGATGGTCGGTCCCCACCACGCATCTTCCATAAAGCTCACGCCCGCACCGATTTTGAGACCGGCATTGATGCCGTCGCCGGTGTTGGACTCGGCTCCGGTTGTCCACTGCGAACCGATCGGCTCGCGCTGATACTTGTGCCGCATCTCGTCGTTGTGCTCAAAACCGCCGCAGGCCAGCACCACACCGTGGCGTGCGCGCAGGGTGCGCTTGACTCCGTCGGATTCGACCTCGACCCCGACAACCTGGCCGTTCTCCGTCGCCAGGTCGACCAGTCCGGTACCCAGTAGCAACGGAATTCCGGCCTGCCGAACTCCGAGGAGCAGCTCCGACATCAGGGCGGCACCCATCGCGATCAGCTTCTTGCCGGTCAGCTTCGCCCAGATGAACCGCATGCCGACCTTGACGGCACGCAGCGGTCCCTTCCAGTGCCGCAGCCCGGTGCTCAGCCAGCGGTAGTCCGACTGCATCACCACCACGTTCAGCGGGGACTTCGTGTAGGGCGGGTGCATGGTCTTGAAGTCGGCGCCGAGTTTGCGGGAGTCGAAGGGCTTGGGTTCGCAGGAACGCCCACCGACGCGTCCACCCGGTGCCTCCGGGTAGTAGTCGGAGTAGTTCTTGACCCATTCGAGCTCCAGTGGCGAGTGCTCCATCAGGAAATCGAGCGCCTCGGGACCGCGGTCGATATAGGCGTCGATGCGGTCGGGCGAGACCACGTCTCCGACGATCGAGCGGACGTAGGTGCGGGCGGCCTCACGGTCGTCCTTCACCCCGTCACGCTGCAGGATCCGGTTGTCCGGAATCCACACGCCGCCGCCCGAGCGTGACGTCGACCCGCCCCAATACGGGGACTTCTCGACGATGACCGTCTTCAGTCCGTGCGCCGCGGCCGTGATGGCGGCGCTCATGCCCGCGCCGCCGGCGCCGACAACGATCACGTCATACGTTTCGTCCCCGAGGTTCGGCTCTGTGCTGCCCTGTCCGCTGTCCGGACCAGTCATGAATTGCCCCTTCGCGCATTGCGGACTTCCACCCGCAAGGTAGAACACGTTATAAACTGACTCAACAGGCAGGCTATACCAGCCTGGAATGGGTTGGCGAGACCTCCGATGCTCCAAAATGGAAACACGTTCTATTCTGCTCGAACTGAGAAGCGAGGCAAGTTGTGACCATTTCCGATCGGCTCCGCCAGGAGATCGCCGATGGTCTGGCGGCGGCAGAGCAGCAGGCTGCGGCGATCGATCCACCGGCCACCGCGTACCCCGATCTCGACGTGACCGACGCCTACGAGATCCAGCTGATCAACATCAGGAAGCGGCTGGCCGCCGGTGCCACGGTCGCCGGGCACAAGGTCGGTCTGGCGTCCGAGGCGATGCAGAAGATGATGGGTGTCGACGAACCCGACTACGGCCATCTGCTCGACGTGATGCAGTACCACGAGAACACCCCGATCGACGCGGGCAAGTTCTGCTATCCCCGCGTCGAGGTGGAGGTGGGATTCATCCTCGGTGAAGATCTGCCCGGCGCCGGATGCACCAACGCAGACGTGATCGCGGCGGTGGAATGGGTTGTGCCCTCCATCGAACTCATCGACAGCCGGATCCGGGACTGGAAGATCTCGCTGCCCGACACCATCGCCGACAATGCCTCGTCGTGCGGATGGATCCTGGGGGAGCAGCGCGTCCGGATCGCCGACATCGACACCGGCGACATCCACGCCACCCTGCACCGCAACGGCGAACTGATCGCCGAAGGCAATTCCAGCGCGGTTCTCGGCCATCCGCTCAACGCGGTGTCGTGGCTGGCCAGGAAGGTCGAGAGTTTCGGGGTCAGACTGCGCAGAGGCGATGTGATCCTGCCCGGAACCGCGACCCGGGCGATCGATATTCGTTCAGGGGACCACTTTGTCGCCGACTTCGTCGGCTTGGGAAGTGTGACTTTGGATTTCACATAGTAACTGCGACATCACCGGCCGACTCTCACACCGAGAACAGTTCTACGTCAGGAGGACACATGGCAGACAAGATCACCGCCGCAATTGTCGGATCGGGCAACATCGGCACCGATCTCATGTACAAACTCGCACGCTCAGAGGTCATCTCACCCCGCTGGATGGTGGGCATCGACGCGGAGTCCGAAGGCATGAAACGGGCCGCCGACCTGGGGCTGATCACCATGTCGGGTGGCGCCGACGAACTACTCGCATCAGCCGAGAAGCCCGACATCATCTTCGAGGCGACGTCGGCGTACGTGCACCGTGAATACGCACCCAAATACGAGGCTGCCGGGATCACCGCCATCGACCTCACCCCCGCGGCCATCGGACCCGCGGTGGTGCCGCCGGCCAACCTGCGCGAGCATCTCGATGCACCGAACACCAACATGATCACCTGTGGCGGGCAGGCCACCATCCCGATGGTGCACGCCGTGTCGTCGGTGGTTCCGGTGGTGTACGCGGAGATCGTGGCGTCGGTGTCGTCCAAGTCGGCAGGCCCGGGCACCCGGGCCAACATCGACGAGTTCACCAAGACCACCTCTCGCGGTATCGAGACCATCGGCGGCGCCGATCGTGGCAAGGCCATCATCATCCTCAATCCGGCCGATCCGCCGATGATCATGCGCGACACCATCTTCTGCGCCATTCCGGAAGATGCCGACATCGACGCCATCGCCGAAGCGATCCACAAGCGCGAGAAGGAGATCCAGGAGTATGTGCCGGGATACCGCCTGCTGCAGGATCCCCAGTTCGATGCACCGAGCGTCGGCAACGGCGGCATGGCCCGGGTGTCGATCTTTGTCGAGGTCGAAGGTGCCGGCGATTTCCTTCCCCCGTATGCGGGCAACCTCGACATCATGACCGCCGCCGCCACGAAGGTGGGCGAAGAGATCGCCAAACAGAAGCTGGCCGCAGCGCAGAAGAAGGTAGGTGTCTGAGCAATGTTCGGTATCAACGATCCTCGTAAGTTCAGCGACACACTAGACATCCGCATCACCGACTCGTCGTTGCGCGACGGTAGCCATCACAAACGGCACCAATTCACCGAACAGGAGGTCCGCGACATCGTCGGCGCCCTCGACGGTGCCGGAGTACCGGTGATCGAGGTGACGCACGGTGACGGACTGGGTGGTTCGTCCTTCAACTACGGCTTCTCGAAAACACCTGAGCAGCAACTCATCAAGGCGGCGGTGGAAACCGCGAAGTCGGCGAAGATCGCATTCCTGATGTTGCCGGGCCTGGGCATCAAAGACGACATTCGTGCGGCGCAGGACAACGGGGCGCAGATCTGCCGGATCGCCACCCACTGCACCGAGGCCGATGTGTCGATCCAGCACTTCGGGCTCGCCCGTGAGCTCGGTCTGGAGACGGTGGGCTTCTTGATGATGTCGCACAGTCAGCCACCGGAAGTCCTTGCCAAGCAGGCACGGATCATGGCCGACGCCGGATGTCAGTGCGTCTACGTGGTCGATTCGGCCGGTGCCCTGGTTCTCGAGCAGGTGTCGGATCGGGTGTCGGCGCTGCGGGCCGAACTCGGTGACGACGCGCAGGTCGGCTTCCACGGCCACGAGAACCTCGACATCGCTGTCGCCAATTCGGTTGCCGCCGTGCGGGCCGGGGCCCAGCAGATCGACGGGTCGGTCCGCCGGTTCGGTGCGGGTGCGGGCAATACTCCGGTGGAAGCATTCGTCGCGGTCTGCGACAAACTCGGCATCACCACCGGCGTCGACTTCATGAAAATCGCGGACGCCGCGCAGGACGTGGTCCGGCCGGTGATGCCCACGGAATGTCTGGTCGATCGTCCGTCGATGATGATGGGCTACGCGGGTTGTTACAGCTCGTTCCTCAAGCATGCGGAAGGCCATGCCGACAAGTACGGCGTCAGCGCTGCCGACATCCTGATCGAGGCCGGAAACCGCAAACTTGTTGGCGGCCAGGAAGATCAGTTGATCGACATCGCTCTGGAACTGAAGAAGAAGCAGGACGCCAACGCCGGGGTGTAGTCGGAGCTGCGAGCCAGGGGATCCGAAGTCGCCGGTGTTCGTGCAGCGCATCGTCACTCGAGCGACGGGTCGTGGCGGCGGGCAGGCTACGATTTGTCCGAATCGGCGACTCCGGAGTGAGTCGGCTGTGGTGCGAGCTGATCACGAGGGCGCAGATGACGTACGACCGGACAGGTGCCGATCTAGGTGCGAGGAGCCGAAAATCCAGCGGTGGCGGGTTGTTCGCCGCACGGTTGGGTGACTCGCGGCTACGGACAGCGGGCGTCGCTCTGGCCGTTGCCGGACTGGTGATGGTGATCTTCAGCTTCTTCCCCTGGGCATCGGCCTCAGACGACGATCTCAGTATTTCCGTGACCGGTATGGGCGCAGTGTCCCTCGACATCTCGGCCGAACGGGCCCAGGCGCTGGGCGGGGCGACCAAGGCGACCGCTGATTTGGACGAACACAGCAAGTCGCCAGGCGTGGTCACCGCTGCCCTCGGAGTTCTCCTTGTTGCGTCGGCGGTGATGTTGTTGATCAACCGATATCCCGGGATAGGTGCTCTTGCGGGTACCGTGCTGGCACTGATTGCGGTGTTCATCTGCCTGGAATACCTCTTCGCCCCGGGATCGGCGGTGCTCGAGGGCACCGGTGATGCCGGAATCGGTTATGCCGCTGCCGGTCTCTGGCTGGTGACGCTGGGTGCGTGTGTGGCCGCGGCGGTATCCGCGTACTCCACCGTGACGGTGTTGGGGAGCACGCCGCCGCCGGTTGCGGACAGGTCGCCCGCCACCGCGGCCAAACCAGTTCGGCGACAGCCCTACGCCGGGGCACCGCGCCCGAACCAGCGTGCGTTCCAAAGCGATTCGACACCGTTCCCACCGATTCGACGCTCCACTTCGACTGCGGGTCCAGATCGCGGGCTACCGCCCCTCCGGCGCAATACCCCTCCGGCGCCTCGCCACCGGGCCTCTGACAGCCAGTGATCCAGACCTGACACGGCCAGAGCAGCAACCGAAAGTTCCGTCAGCGACCGGTGGTGGGGCGTTACGATCGTTTCGGACATCAATGCCCGACATCAATGCCCGCTGCCGGCGGGCGGACGACAGAGCAGGGGTACACCATGACGTACGGACCGCCACCCGGTAACAGCGGTGGATATCCTTCCAACGAACCCGGTGGTCAGCCGAATCAGGGACAGCCAGGCGGATACCAGCCGCCGCAGCAACCGGGTCACCAGCAGTCATTTGGTGCTCCGGCCGGGCAGAAGAAGTCCGTCACGACTGCCTTGCTGGCCCCATCATCGGCCAACCCGACGCTGAAGTTCACCGGTATCGGACTCGTGGTCGCCGGCCTGATCATGGTGCTGTTCAGCTTTTTCAGCTGGGCCGCCAACACCGAAAATGGCAACAGCGTCTCGGTCACCGGCTTCGGCTCAGTTTCTTTCGAATTCAGCGACGATGCGGGTCTGTCTGCGGATGAGGAATCACAAGCCGAGAAGCAAACAGAGAAAGACACCACCGCTCCCGGCATCTACACCATCGTTATCGGTCTGCTCGTCGCCGGTGCCGGTGCTGCCCTGATCGTCAACAAGTTTCCCGGTATTGCGGCCGTCGCCGGCACCGTGTTCGCGTTGATCGCCGTCATCATTACGCTGCTGTTCCTCTTCGACCCGGCCGGCGCTGTGTTCGACAGTGATGCAGGTGTCGGCGACGATTCGGGCATCGGCGACGCCGGATGGGGCCTGTGGCTGGTTACCCTCGGTGCGGTTGCCGCCCTTGTTGTTTCTGCTTTTGCCACCTACCTCGCGTTGACCTCGAAGCCCGGTACCCCGGCCGCCCCCGGATCCGGCCAGGGGCAACCGGGTTACGCGCCGCCGCAGCAGCCCGGTGGTCAGGGCCGGCCTCAGGGCTACGGTCAGCAGCCCGGCGGTTACGCTCCGCCGCAACAGGGTTACGGCCAGCCTCCTGCCGGTGGGTACGGGCAGCCGCCTGCCGGCCCGCAGTACGGACAACCGCCTGCCGGGCCGCAGCACGGACAGCCACAGGATCCCGGACAGCAATACCCGGGTCAGCAGTACCCGGGCCAGCAGTACCCGGGCCAGCAGAATCCCGGGCAGAACCCCGGAGGTCAGCAGCCCCCGTACGGACAGCAGTAGCTACGTCGAACATCTGAAAACACCATCCACGCAATCAGATTGCGTGGATGGTGTTTTGTTTACGGATCGTGAAGTCAGTAGTAACCGTCGGGGTCGACGTCGGGTGATTCCCTGGGGACGATGCCCTCGCTGACCCCGTGGTCGATACTTGCCGACAGGCGTGGGCACGTCGGCAGCATCGCCGGGTTGCCGCCTTCGGCACGAATGGCCTTGAGTTCGGCGCAGTGCTCGCGTGCCTCTTTGTTCCACTGAACGCTGGTGTGATGGGGGCTGTACTTCTTGACCAGCACCTTCGCATGACATGTGCGGCACTCGATTTCGGTCAGGCCGCCGCGGAGATAGTGCTCCTTGTCCCGGGAGGTGGCGGCGTGGACTGCAGCGCGACGCTCCGGATCTGGGAAATCCGGAGCCTTCGACCAGCCCGCAGTCATGACCGATCGACCATCAGTTCGCCGACACCGGATCTGCGGCGTCCTGTTCGGCCTTGAGTCGCAGGTTCTCCTGGACTTCGAGGTTCCAGTTCTCGACGGCCTTGGTGGTGTCGATCTCATACTCGTAGCGCTGCGTCATCTCTTCGGTGACATCGGCGATGTCGACATAGAACTGCTCGTACCAGCGTCGTAGCTGATAGACCGGGCCGTCTTCTTCCACCAGCAGCGGATTGTCGATGCGGCTCTTGTGTTTCCAGATCTCGACATCCTGCAGGAAGCCGACTTCGATTCCGGCAGTGATCTTCTTGGCCATCTTGTCTGTCTGATCCGGAGTCAGACCCTCGGGGATCTTGGCCATGACGCCGTACATCAGGACAAACGAGTTGTTGTCGATCGGGTAATGGCAGTTCGTCAGGATCGTCTCGATGGCAAAGCCGCCGTAGTACTGCACCATGGGGTTGAGCATGTAGGACGGACCGTAGTAGGCGGCGATCGACTCGAGGCGGGTGTCCGCGTAGCCGGTGCCGATCTCGATGTCCGGCCGGCCATGCGAGTTCATGTACTGCGCGGCCGTCTCGCCTTCGAAAACATTCTTGAAGTAGTCGGGCAACGCGTAGTGGACGTAGAAGAAGTGTGCCATGTCGACCACGTTGTCGATGATCTCGCGGCAGTTGGAGCCCTCGATGACAATGCTGTTCCAGGTCCAGCCGGTCCACTCGTCACTGCCCAGCTCTTCGAGTTCGGGGATGACAACGGTGTCCGGCGGCGGGTTGCCCTCGGGGTCGTTGTAGACGAAGACCTGTCCGTTCCTGATCATGCCCGGCCAGGAACGGGTCTTGGCCAGCTTGGGTGCGCGCTTTGCGTAGGGCACTCCGGCGCAACGGCCGTTGCCCTTCCACCGCCAATCGTGGAACGGGCAGGCGATGTTGCCGTCCTTGATCGAGCCCTGAGACAGGTCACCGCCCATGTGCCGGCAGTACGCATCGAGGATCTTCAGCTCGCCCTCGGATACCCAGACCACCAGTTTGGTACCGAACACGTTGACCGAATGCGGCTTTCCGTCGTCATAGTCGGACAGCAAGCCCAGGCAGTGCCAGCCCCGCGCGAAACGGGTCGGTGGGGTTCCGGTGTCGATCTCGCGGATCGCGCCGCCGTCGATGTCGGTCATCTGCTGCTCCCTCGTACATTCGCTTGTCTGCCCTGTTCGGCACGTTCTGGTGCTTCCCGCCCTTAAGCGCAGACGCTTAGTAGAACATGTTACAAAAGTGTGCGGTTTTATGCCAGTGAATCCGCGTAAACGGCGCAGGAGAAGCTGGTAAACCCGCAGTACTCGACATAAATGAGAACGTGTTCTAATCTCGTTTGAGTAGACGTGGAACGACAGCGAGGAGTTGCTCGATGAGTGACCGCAGCCAGGCAGGCGCAGAAGTACTGGACAAGATCAGTGCCCTGCTACCCGAGATCGCGCAACGCGCACAAGAAGCAGAGGATCTGCGCCAGATCCCCGACGAGACGATTGCCTCGTTGGAAGACATCGGCTTCTTCAAGCTGTTGCAGCCCGAGCAGTGGGGCGGATACCAGGTCGACCCGGTGACCTTCTACGAAGCCGTGCGCCGCCTCGGATCCGCGTGCGGGTCCACCGGTTGGGTCGCGGGGATCATCGGAGTCCACAACTGGCATCTGGCACTGTTCCCGCAGCAGGCTCAGGAAGACGTCTGGGGGGACGACCCCTCGGTGCGGATCTCGTCGTCGTATGCGCCGATGGGTATGGGTGAGGTCGTCGATGGGGGATACAAGGTCAACGGATCCTGGGCGTGGTCGTCCGGATCGGGCCACGCCAGCTGGGTTGTGCTCGGCGGCCCGGTCATCAAGAACGGCAAACCGGTCGACTTCGTCAGCTACCTCATCCCGCGCTCCGACTATGAGATCCGGGACGTCTGGAATGTTGTGGGTCTCAAGGGAACCGGGTCGAACACGATTGACGTCAAGGATGTCTTCGTGCCGAGTCACCGGATGCTGAGCTTCCGGGCGATGAGCACCGGTGGGGCCCCGGGTCTGGAGAAGAACACCGCGCCGGTCTACAAGATGCCTTGGGGGACAATCCACCCCAGCACCATCTCGGCACCGATCGTCGGTATGGCCTACGGCGCCTACGAGGCTCATGTCGAGCATCAGGGCAAGCGCGTGCGGGCGGCGTACGCAGGAGAAAAGGCCAAGGACGATCCATTCGCCAAAGTGCGGATCGCCGAGGCCGCCAGCGACATCGACGCAGCCTGGTCGCAGTTGTCGGGCAATTTGCAGGCCGAATACGACCTGCTGCTGGCCGGTGACGAGATTCCGATGGAGTTGCGGCTCAAGGCCCGCCGCGATCAGGTCCGTGCGACCGGCCGGTCGATCGCGTCCATCGATCGGCTCTTCGAGAACTCCGGTGCACACGCGCTCGACCTCGACACACCCATTCAGCGGTTCTGGCGCGATGCCCATGCCGGCCGGGTCCATGCCGCGAATGATGCCGAAAGGGCATACGTCGCATTCGGAAACGGAGAGTTCGGCATCCCGATCGGCGACACGATGGTCTGACAGGACAGGTGATCCCGGCAAACTCTCGCATAAGGAGCAGATCGACGATGACGCAAGACTCGGGCCCCATCCGTTCTCTGGGGTACATGCGTATCGACGCCACCGATGTGGCGGCCTGGCGTGACTACGGACTCAAGGTCCTCGGCATGTCAGAAGGTAGCGGACCCACCGAAGGTGCCCTCTACCTGCGGATGGACGACTTCCCGGCCAGGCTTGTGATCGTGCCGGCCGATCGCGATCACCTGGCCAGTTCCGGCTGGGAGTGCGCGAATGCTGCTGCATTGCAGGATGTTCGGGATCGGCTGTCGTCGGCGGGGGTGGTGTTCCGGGAGGCCAAGGACTTCGAACTGGCGGACCGCCAGGTCGTCGAGATGGTGGTCTTCGAGGATCCTTCGGGCAATGTGCTCGAGGCATTCCACGGTGTGGCGCTACAACATCGGCGAATCGTGAGCCCATACGGACACAAGTTCGTCACCGGGGAACAGGGCCTGGGTCACGTGGTGCTGACCACGGACGACGACAACGCGTCGCTCGAGTTCTATCGGGACGTGCTCGGATTCCGGCTGCGGGACTCGATGCGTCTCCCCGCGGAGATCGCGGGGCGTGAGCCGGGAAGCCCACCGGTGTGGCTGCGGTTCTTCGGTTGCAATCCAAGGCATCACAGTCTGGCATTCATGCCGTTCCCGAACGACACCGGGATCGTGCACCTGATGATCGAGGTGGAGAACACCGACGACGTCGGCTTGGCGCATGATCGGGCACTTCGCAAGAAGGTGCCCATGTCGGCAACACTCGGCCGCCACGTCAACGATCTGATGTATTCGTTCTACATGAAGACCCCTGGTGGATTCGACGTCGAATTCGGTTGTGAAGGACGCCAGGTCGACGATCACGACTGGGTCGCCCGAGAAAGCACCGCCGTCAGTCTGTGGGGCCATGATTTCTCCATCGGATTCAAGAACGCCTGATATGGCTGGAGACGGAGCTCGGCCGATTTCCGATGGCCCGCGCGGGACAGATGATTTCGATGCCCGGCAGTTCCGGACGGCCATGGGACAGTTCTGCACCGGGGTCACGGTCATCACCACAGTGACCGACGACGGTTCGCCCGTCGGATTCGCCTGCCAGTCGTTCGCCGCGCTGTCCCTGGATCCGCCGCTGGTGCTCTTCTGTCCGATGAAGTCGTCGCGCAGCTGGAAGGCCATCGAGCAGAGCAAGAAGTTCTGTGTCAACGTCCTGTCGAACAGCCAGCAGTCCGTGAGCGCCGCATTCGGTGCACCCGGTGACGACAAGTTCGCCGGCATCGAATGGGAGATTTCGCCACTGGGGCTGCCGGTCATCAAGCATTCGTTGTCCTGGGTGGATTGCACCCTTGATCGGGTCGATGACGGCGGTGACCACTTCATCGCGATCGGGCGAGTCCACACTTTGGGAGAACTGCTGCAGGACAAGCCCTTATTGTTCTACCGTGGCGGATACCTGTCCACCGAACATCCGCGGGTCACACCGGCACAAGCCGAACTGGAGAACTTCCTGACCTGGAACGGTGACGACACCTGGCTCTAGTGTCGGGGCACTAGGTTCCCCCGGTTCTCAAAGGAGAGAGATGACACAACCATTCGCCCCCGATGTGACCGGCCCCTTCCGGGAGGCGATCGCCGAGGCCGAAAAGATGATCGCCGGAGCGGAATTCATTCAGAACGACCAGGATCTGGCCGAGGGGTTCGACTATCTGGCCGGCAGTATCAAGGCGAGTCTGCAGATGGCGTGGGCGCACGCGAAGAGTCATCCGTACCTCGTGACGTCCACGGGGCCGTACGCCAAGATGGGGCTCGACAACCCGGACACGTTGTACTACCACGCCAACGTGGTTCCCGACGCCGAGTACCGGATCACCGGAACGCGCGGTGACACAGCGGATCTGAGTTTCCAGGTCCTCAAGGGCGATTACACGTCTACCAACGTTCCCGGTGGGGACGATGCGTTCGATGATCGACGCCTGAAGATCGAGGCCGACGGCTCATTCGAATTGCGATTCGGGCCACCGAAATCCGATCCCGGTCCCAACTACTTTGTCCTCGGCGAGGGTTCGTCGATGCTGGCGGTTCGTGAGGTCTACAACAATTGGGAACAGCGCAAGGGTTCGATCCAGATCGAGCGGGTCGACACCGTTGGTACCGCACCCGAGGAGCCGGACCTCGCGCAGATCACCCGTCGCTACCAGATCGCCGGCAAGATGCTGTTGTCGCGGATCAACACCTGGTTCAACTTTCCCAAGTGGTTCTACCTCGACCTTCCGGTGAACACACTCACCGAACCCCGGCTGACGCCGGGCGGACTCAGTACCCAGTTCTCGTCGGTGGGGCACTATCAGCTCGCCGACAATGAGGCGATGCTCATCACTGTCCCGAAATCCGATGCGCCGTACCAAGGTTTTCAGCTCGGCAGCCTGTGGTACATCTCCCTCGACTACGTCAATCACCAGACCAGCTTGAATGCCGCGCAGGCGCAGGTCGACCCCGACGGCATGATTCGCCTGGTGGTGAGTGCGCAGAACCCGGGGATCGCCAACTGGATCGAGACGACCGGACGGCAGCGCGGGATTGCGCAATTCCGGTGGCAGCGGGTCGATCGGACATTGACAGCCTCGGACGCACCGTCGGTGGCGATCATCGACATCGCCGACGTGCCCGCCCATCTGCCGTATCACGAGTCCAACGTCGTCACCGATGACGAGTGGAAGGCGCGGATCGCCGAGCGCCAACGAGGTTTTGGACAAAGGATGCTGGGATGACAACTGCGGGAAGTAGATTGCTCGACGGCAAGGTGGTTGTGGTCGGGGGTGTCGGGCCCGGGCTGGGTCGGTCGATCTGTTTGCAGGCGGCCGCCGCCGGCGCCAAGGTTGTACTCGCAGCCCGCACCGCGTCGCGACTTGAAGAGGTGTCGAAGGAGATTTCCGCCACCGGCGGGGTCACGTTGCAGGTTCCGACGGACATCACCGACGACGATGCTGTCACCGCACTCGTCGACGCGACCGTGGCCGAGTTCGGGAAAGTCGACGTATTGGTCAACAATGCCTTTGCATTGCCATCGATGAAACCGCTGGCCCGAACGGATTTCGATCACATCCGGGCCAGTCTGGATCTCACCATCGTGGGCGGACTGCGGATGACGAAGGCGTTCACCGATGAACTCGAGAAGACGTCGGGGTCGGTCGTCATGATCAATTCGATGGTGATCCGCCACTCCGAGCCCCGGTACGGCAGCTACAAGCTGGCCAAATCGGCTTTGCTGGCGATGTCGCAGACGTTGGCCACCGAACTCGGGGACAAAGGTATCCGGGTGAACACCGTGGCTCCGGGCTACATCTGGGACGACCAGCTGAAGTGGTACTTCGGGGAGGTTGCGAAGAAATACGGCATCACACCAGAGCAGGTCTATGAGCAGACGGCGTCGAAGTCGGATCTCAAGCGGCTGCCCGAACCCGATGAGATTGCCCGGGCCGCAGTCTTTCTGGCCTCGGATTGGGCCAGCGCGATCACCGGCCAGACGCTGGATGTCAACTGCGGTGAGTACCACGTCTAGGGAGTAGTTGTGAGCACGAGAACGGATGTCGGAACGGTCGAAGACCTCAAGGCTTCGGCCACCAAAGCGGTTGGGCTGGACGATTTCGGCGAGGACGACTTCACCGAGGCGCTCGGGGTGCTGCTCGAATCGTATGTACGCGATGCCGGGCTGACCGAACTCGGCAGCAAAATGAATCGGTTCTTCCTGCGCGGAGCCCTGGTGGCCCGACTACTCAGTGAAGCGTCGTGGAAGGCGAATCCGCAGTACGCGTCGGTTCCCATCGACCGGCCGATCTTTGTGACCGGGCTACCGAGAACCGGTACCACCGCGCTGCACCGGATGCTGACTGTCGATCCGGGACATCAGGGTTTGGAGATGTGGCTCGCCGAGTTCCCGCAGCCGCGTCCACCACGGGACACGTGGGAGTCCAATCCGGTGTTCCAACAGATCCAGTCGGGTCTCGAGCAGCACCACGTCGCCAACCCCGAGTTCATGGGTCTGCACTACATGAGTGCGTCCGACGTCGAAGAATGTTGGCAGCTGCTCCGGCAGACCATGAAGTCGATCTCGTACGAGTCGTTGTCGTACCTGCCGACATACTCGCAGTGGCTGCAGGAGCAGGACTGGGTCAACGCCTACGTCAGGCACAAGAAGAACCTGCAGTTGATCGGTGTGAACGAGCCGGATCATCGGTGGATTCTCAAGAATCCGAGCCACCTGTTCGCACTCGACGAACTGATGGCCGTTTATCCCGATGCGCTGATCATCCAGACCCATCGGCCACCGGCGACGATCATCCCGTCGATGTGCAGCCTCGCCGAGGCCGCCGGAGACGGATGGTCGACGGTATACAGAGGAGAGTTGATCGGCCAGTCGCAGTTGGAGTTGTGGTCGCGGGGGCTGCATCAGTTCAACACCGCCCGTGCCAAGTACGACCCGGCCCAATTCATCGACGTCGACTTCCGCGACTTCCGCGCCGATCCGATGGGCACGATGGAGAACATCTACCGGACGTTCGACATCGACCTCACTGATGGCGCGGTCGCGGCGATGCGGGCACTGGACGAAGAGAGCCAATCGGGCGACCGCAAGCCGGTTCACAAGTACTCCCTGGAGGACTACGGCCTCACAGAGGCACAGGTCAACGACGCCTTCGCCTGACCGACCCCCGTCCACTTTGACGGTTCGATCCCCTGATGACCTGCCGGTATCGCGGTATGCGGAGCGACGCCTCCGTTTCGGATGCTAAGTTGTTCCGGTATCCGGAGTGATTTCTCCGCTTGTTGCCGTCAGGAGAATGAATGGAAACCGCGCCCACCCGAACGCACCATCAGGTGACTTTTGCCGTCCTGACCGTGGGTGTCGCGGCCTTCGCGCTCTTGCAGTCGCTGGTGATGCCGGTCCTGCCGACCGTCGAGGCAGCGTTGGGAACCAGCCAGACGAACGTCACCTGGGTGCTGACCGCGTATCTGCTGTCGGCATCGATCTTCACCCCGATCATGGGTCGCCTCGGTGACATGCATGGCAAGAAGCGAGTGTTTGTGATCGCTCTGGTCGCGCTCGCTGCAGGCTCGCTGCTGGCCGCGTTGGCCACATCGTTGTCGGTGATGATCATCGCTCGGGCGGTCCAGGGAATCGGCGGCGGTGTCCTGCCGCTGGCATTCGGCATCATCCGCGACGAGTTCCCCAAGGAGAAGGTGCCAGGGGCTGTGGGTTTGATCGCTGCACTCATCTCCGTCGGCGCCGGTGCCGGCACCGTTTTGGCGGGACCGATCGTCGACTCTCTCGGTTATCGATGGCTCTTCTGGATTCCGCTGATCATCACGAGCATCGCCGCCCTGGGGGCGTTCTTTCTTGTTCCCGAGTCTCCGATTCGGTCCGAGGGAAAAATCAACTGGCTCACCGCATTCCTGCTGTCCGCGTGGCTGGTGCTGCTGCTGCTGGCCGTCAGTCAGGCGCCCAGCTGGGGTTGGGGCTCGCCGAAGGTGATCGGGATGATCGTGGCCGCGGCGATCGTGGCGGCGACGTGGATCTTCGCCGAATCCCGCTCGTCGAATCCGCTGATCGACATGAAGATGATGCGCATCCGTAGCGTGTGGGCCGCAAACCTGGTCGCACTGCTGATGGGTATCGGTATGTACGCCGGGTTGGGCTTCTTGCCGCAGTTCCTGCAGACGCCCAGTTCGGCCGGATACGGTTTCGGAGCCTCGGTCACCCACTCGGGACTGTTGTTGCTGCCCAATGCGATTGGAATGCTCACGGTCGGGCTCTTTTCAGGCCGGCTCGCGGCCAGATTCGGCTCCAAGAATCTGTTGATTGTCGGATCGCTTGTCACCGCATCGTCCTACTTCATCATCGCATTTCTGCATTCGTCCGAGATTGACATCATCGTGGCGATGTCGATTGCCGGCATCGGTTTCGGCTTGGCGTTCGCCGCGATGTCGAACGTTGTTGTCGCAGCGGTGCCGCCGGAACAAACCGGTGTCGCCAGCGGCATGAATGCGAACATCCGCACCATCGGTGGATCTCTGGGCGCGGCGTTCATGGCCAGTGTGGTGGCCGCGGGCGCATCGTCGTCGGGGCTTCCGACCGAAGCCGGATACACCAATGGTTTCATGATGCTGGGCATAGCCGGCGGCCTCGCCGCCGTGGCCGCTCTGTTCATTCCGGCGTTGACGCGAGACAAGAAGACCCATCGCGAAGAAACTGCGGAGCTCTCGCATCCTGAGCTCGCGATGGTTGCCGGCGGTACTCTGTCGGGTGACAAATCCGAGTGAGGTCCGACGTGAGTGTTGGCGAGGCAGTCGGCGGAGAAAAGACGCTGCGACGTGATGCGGCCGAAAACAGGCAGCGGTTGCTGGATGCGGCAGCAACCGTGTTCAGCGAGCGCGGCCTGGACGTGAGCGTCGACGAGATCGCCCGGGTTGCCGGCGTCGGAACCGGCACGCTGTATCGCCGGTTCCCCACCAAAGATGCGCTGATCAGCGAACTCGTCCGGCAGCTGTTGATCGACCTGGTCGCACTTGCCACCAATGCTCTCGAGGTGACCGACGGATCCGGACTCGAGCAGGTCATGTACGGGACCGGGGAGATCCAGGCATCCCAACGGGGGTGTATTTCGCGCATGTGGAATGACGAGGAGACCGAGGTGCTCAAATTGGAGTACCGGCGGATCCTGTCCGAGCTGCTGATATCGGCGAAGGATCACGGGCGGATCCGGGAGGATGCCGCCCAGTCCGATGTGGATCTCACCTTCTGGGCGCTGCGCGGAGTCATCGAAACGACCAGGGGTGTCAGCGATACCGCCTGGCGGCGCCACCTCGCCCTTGTCATCGCCGGATTACGCCCCGGTGCCGAACCGATCGTCGAGCCGCCGTTGGACGCACATCACGTCGAGCGTGCAATCGTGCGTCTACACACTCGCTGACCCCGCGCCTAACCACCGCCGACCGTGCCTTAAACGCCGTCGAGCGTGCCGAACGCACCGTTGACCGTGCCGAAGTTGGAGGCGCGCAATCATTTTCGGCACGCTCGGCGGTAATGAGGGCACGCTCGGCGGCGTGTTCGGCACGCTCGGCGGAGGGGGCGGTGGCTGCGCGACTGCGTGGCTGTGTCAGAGACCGGGCTGTGGCCAATCGGGTGAGTGACTGATGACGTCGAGCGT
Source organism: Williamsia faeni (assembly GCA_003202005.1). GTDB lineage: Bacteria > Actinomycetota > Actinomycetes > Mycobacteriales > Mycobacteriaceae > Williamsia > Williamsia faeni. The sequence goes on from QJJF01000004.1 coordinate 119,437, forward strand.
GCAATCGTGCGTCTACACGCCCGCCTAACCGCCGTCGACCGTGCCTTAAACGCCGTCGAGCGTGCCGAACGCACCGTTGACCGTGCCGAAGTTGCAGGCGCGCAACCATTTTCGGCACGCTCGGCGGTAATAAGGGCACGCTCGGCGGCGTGTTCGGCACGCTCGACGGAGGGGCGGTGGGTTGCGTGGCTGTGTCAGAGGCCGGCGGCTGTGGCCAAACGGGTGAGTGACTGATGAGGCTGACCGAAGAGTTGTGCGCTGCCATGTGCCCGTTTGAAGTATAGGTGGGCATCGTGTTCCCAGGTGATACCGATTCCGCCATGTAGTTGAATGGTCTCGCCGGCGATGTGTGAGAACGCATCCGAGCAGTACACGCGCGCCGCGGCCGCCATATCCAGGGCGTCGTCGGAACCGGAGACCAATGCGTCGACCGCTGCATAGGAGATCGAGTGTGCGGTTTCGGTGAGCGCGTACATGTCGGCCATCCGATGTTTCAGAGCCTGGAACGATCCGATGACACGACCGAACTGCTTGCGGGACTTGGTGTATTCGACCGTCAGATCCAGCGCGGCCCGAGAAGCGCCGACCTGTTCGGCACTCAGCGCGACGTAGGCGACGGCGCGAAGCCGGTCGGCCAGATCAGCCGGTGTGGGTATGGCGGTCGCGTCGACGTCGTCGAACGTGATGCTGGTCAGCGGCCGGGTGGGATCCATCGTCGGACGTGCCGAGCGTGTGATGCCGTCTGCGGTCGCATCGACGACGTGCAGGTTGACATGTCCACCGGTGCGGGCCAGAACAACCAGTACATCGGCTGTTTCGCCGTCGAGAACGTAGTGGGCGGTGCCGGAGAGGATTCCGGCGTTTGCCTCGACGCCGGGCCGGTCCCACCCGGCCTCGTTCGCCCAGCACAGGGCGGCCGTCTTCTCGCCGGAGGCAAGAGCGGGCAACGTGGCGGCGCAGTTGTCGGTGTCGCCACTGAGCAGCAGTGCCTGGGTGGCGAGCACGGCGGATCCGAGCATGGGGACCGGGGACAGTGTGCGGCCGAGTTCTTCGAGCACCAGGTGGGTCTCGTTCAGAGTCGCGCCGACACCGTCGAACTCTTCGGGGATCGACAGCGCGGCGACCCCGATCTGTTCGCACAGTGTTGCCCACAGTGCACGGTCGGTGCGGCCTTCCGACGCCATCGCCGTACGTACCGCCGAGGAGTCGCCGCTTCGACGGAGCAGGCTCGCGACCGAATCCCGTAGTGCCGATTGCTCTTCGGTGTCGATGCCGGGGGAATGGATGCTCATTTGGTGATCGCCTCCAATACCCGGGCCCGATGTGCGGCGGGTGTTCCCCAGGCGGTGATCAGTGCGCGAGTTTTGGTCAGGTACAACGACAGGTCGTGTTCCTGGGTGTAGCCGATCGCGCCGAGGACCTGCAGTCCGACCCTGGACGCGAGATAGGCCGCTTGGCCGGCAGCAACTTTGGCCGCCGATACATCGCGGGATGCGAGCTGCGGTTCGGGAACGGAACCGTCCAATGACAGGGCGGCGCCGTGAATCAACGGCCGCGCCATCTCCACTGCGACGGCCACGTCTGCCAGGTGGTGTTTGACCGCCTGGAACGAGCCGATCTCCCGTCCGAACTGCTTGCGGGTCTTCGCGTATTCGCCGGTGAGGGCGAGCATGGTGTCGGCCAGTCCGATCAGTTGGGCGGCAGTGGCGAGTGCGCCGAAGTCGAAGCCCCGCACCGGGTCCACCGTCCCCACCGGGGCATCGATGTCCACCGACGACAACGTACGCGTGTGATCGACCGATGGCCTTGGATTGGTGGCGACACCGGTATTGAGGGTGTGGTCGTCAACAATGTAGACCTGCCCGACCACCGCGGCATCGACGGCGTACGGCACCAGCGGGGGGTGGGCAACGGTGGCCAATTCGCCTTCGGCCAAGGCCCCCAAGCGATCGGTGGCCCCGGCATCAGCCAGCAGAATCGGCACTGCGGCAATGGTTTCGGCAACCGGTCCGGGTACCGCATACCGGCCGAGTTGATGCGCCGCGACCACCATCTCGATGGCCCCCGCGCCCATTCCGCCATGATCTTCACCGATCAACAGGGCGTTGACACCGGTCTCCGCCAGCTTCGACCACACAACCTCTCCGGGTTTCGTGTCACCGTCACTCCAGGAGCGGATGACGCCGGGGAGATCGGATTTGGCCAGCATCGAATCGATGGACGCGGCCAGGTCGTGATGTTCTTCTTCGAGTAAGAATCTCATGTCAGCGGTCCCCTCGCGGCAGGCCGAGCAGGCGTTCGGCGATGACGTTGCGCTGAATTTCGTTGGTGCCGGCATAGATCGGTCCCGACAACGAGAACAGGTATCCACCCAGCCAATCACCGGATGGCTGTCGTTGCGCGAGTTCGGCATCCGCGCCCAGCAGATCGAGTGCGGTCTCGTGGGTGGTGATGTCCCACTGCGACCAGAACACCTTGTTGATCGATGACTCCATTCCGAGCTGGCCACCCTCGGCGAGCCGGCTGACGGTGGCGTAGGTCGAGAGCTCGTAGGCCCGGGCTCCGATCCACGCATCGGCGACCTGATCGCCGAACTCCTTGCGCGCTGTGGCATCGGTGTCATTCCACAGAGCCAGGAGCCGATCGGTGGTGGCCAGGAACCGCCCGGGGGAGCGGAGCGAGAGTCCACGTTCGTTGGCGGCGGTGCTCATTGCGACCTTCCAGCCGTTGTTCACCGAGCCGATCACGCCGGAATCGCCGGGCGCGCCCGGATCGTCGGGGACAAAGACGTTCTCCAAGAACAGTTCTGCGAAGCCGGCTTCGCCGTCGAGCTGCTTGATCGGTCGCACCGTGACGCCATCGGTCCGCAGGTCGAACATGAAATACGTGATGCCCTTGTGGCGGGCCGAATCGGGGTCGGACCGGAACAGACCGAAGCCCCAGTCGGCGAAACTGGAGCGCGAACTCCAGGTCTTCTGGCCGTTGAGGAGCCAGCCGCCGTCGGTGCGGGTGGCGGTCGACCGCAGCGATGCCAGGTCGCTGCCGGCCTCGGGCTCGCTCCACGCCTGACCCCAGATATCGTCGGACCGCGCCATCCGTGGCATGATCCGGGCCAGCTGCTCGGGGTGTGCGTGCTCGAAAAGGGTGGGTGCCAGCAGGAATATCCCGTTCTGGCTGACCCTGCCGGGCGCGCCGCTGCGGTAGTACTCCTCTTCGAAGATCAGCCAGTGCAACAGCGGGGCGTCGCGCCCGCCGTATTCGACGGGCCAGCTCACCACCGACATCCGCGCGTCGGCCATCTGGCGTTCCCAGCGTCGGTGCTCCTCGAAGCCCTCGGCAGTGTCCATTGAAGCCAGTGGCTCTTTCGGAACATTGTCGGCGAGCCAGCCACGGACCTCGGCGCGGAACTCGTCGGCTGCTGAATCGAAAAGTAGATCCATCAGGAGCTCTGCTTGTCGGCGCTCGACTTCATCGACTTGGCATCCATGCCACCCAGCGAATCTCCGCCCATGGTCTCGGCATTCGCACTGTGCGCGAAGTGATGCCAGCCGAAGACCGAATCCATCGCATTGCGCAGACCCATCTGGTCCTCGCAGATGTTGACGGCCTTCTTGGTCAGCGCGAGCCCGAGCTGGGGCATCTGGGCGATCCGTTCGGCGATGTCCTCGACCTTGGCTTCGAGCTGATCACGCGGGACAACGTGGTTGACCATGCCCCACTCGAGCGCTTCGGCCGCGCCGAAACGTTCCCCGGTGAACAAGATCTCCTTGGCACGACGCGGGCCGAGGACAAATGCGTGGGCAAAGTACTCGACACCGGGAATGCCCATCCGGGCAACCGGATCGGAGAAGAACGCGTCGTCGGAGGCGACGATGAAGTCGCAGATCCAGGCGAGCATCAGCCCGCCCGCGATACAGGCGCCGTGGATCTGGGCGATGACCGGCTTCGGGATCTCCCGCCAGCGCCGGCACATCCCGACGTAGACCTCGGTCTCACGGGCCAGTCGCTGGTCACCGCCGACACGGTCGGTGTGGTCCCAGTAGAGAGTGGCGGTGTTGGGGTATTTGACGTGGACATCGCGTTCTGGCGTGCCGATGTCGTGGCCGGCGGAGAAGTGTTTCCCGGCGCCGCGCAACACGATGACCTTGACGCCGGCGTCGTCGACAGCGCGTCCGAAGGCGGCGTCGAGGGAGTAGGTCATCACCGAGTTCTGGGAATTGCGGAACTCAGGTCGATTGAGGGTGATGTATGCCGTGGCACCGACAACGTCGTAGGCCACCGGCGAGGTGTCGGGGCCTAGTTCTGCAGCGCTCAGGGGGCTCGGGATCGTCACACCGAACACCATACCTAGCAAATGCTTGGTTGGTAAACCCGCGGTGATGGTCACGCCCTGTTTTCGACCACCGAACGCGGCTCTCGACATATGCTTTGCCGACGTCTGAAGGGCTCGGGCGCGCGTCTGGTGGTGATGTGATGGCAAGGTTCTATTCGGCGGACGTGAAGTGTGTTTGTGGCCATCCGGAGGCTGCTCATGAGCACCTCCGACCAGGCACCGACTGTGCGCTCTGCGAGGCCGATGGGTGTCGCCGATTTCGTCGGCGCCGATTCTGGAGGCGCAAGCAAGCCCGTTGATCAGCGTGTCTTCCGACTGGTGCGCCGAATCAGATGGCTCCCAGTTCCCGGGCCCGCGCAATCGCCGAGGTCCGGGAATTGACACCCAGCTTCGCGTAGATGTGGACCAGGTGCGTTTTGACGGTTGTTTCGCTGAGATACAGCGCCTTACCGATGGCCCGGTTCGACATCCCCGCCTCGACGAGCCCGAGGACTTCGATTTCCCGGGGACTGAGCGACGACTCGGGTTTGCGAACCCGCGTCATGAGTTTGGATGCCACGGCGGGCGACAGGACGCTCTGGCCGACGGCAGCGGTCCGGACCGCGGCGAGTAGCTCGGCCGGTGGAGTGTCTTTGAGGAGATAGCCGCAGGCGCCGGCCTCGATGGCATTGAGGATGTCGCTGTCGGTGTCATAGTTGGTCACCACCAACACATTTGGCGCGTTCGGAAGCTCGCGGAGGGTTGCCGTGGCTTCGACTCCCGAGGTGCCGGAACCGAATCTCAAATCCATCAACACCAGATCCACGTCAGTGGTGGTGCAGTAGGCGATCGCGGCCTCTGCGGTCGCCACCTCGCCCACCACGTCGATGTCGTCGCCCTCTTCGAGGATCGCGCGCAGACCCGCCCGCACGATCGCGTGATCGTCGGCCAACAGCAAGCGGATCATCGTGGGGTCTCCACTGCGGCGATCGGAAACGAGACCGCCAGTGCGGTGTGTCCGGGCTCGGCCTCCAGATCGAGTGAACCGTGAAGCTGTTCCACTCGTCGTCGTATTGCATTGAGACCGAACGATTCGGACGGGTCCTGGTCGAGTATTCGCACATCGAATCCGATCCCGTCGTCGACGACGTCGAGTGACACCACGTCGTCACTGTAAGTCAGCGTCACCTGGACCCTCGCCGCCTGCGCGTGCTGGACCACGTTTGCCATCGCGCTCTGCGTGATCCGCACCATCGCCGCCTCGATCGGCATCGGCAACTGCACTGCCTCGCCCTCGACCAAGGTGTGCACGTCGAGGGTCTCCGACTGCGCCCGGGCGCAGATCCGACGCACTGCCGACCCCAATGTCTGCCCCTCCAACGCCGCCGGAGTGAGTTCGGCGATGAGCTGACGGGTCTCGGCGAGACTGTCGGCCGCGACGTCGCGGGCCATCCGGATCTTTTGGATCGCGGGGTGCTGCGGGTCGGCCCGTTCGGCGGCATGGAGCAGCAACTGGATGCTGCTCAGCCCCTGCGCGACGGTGTCGTGGATGTCCTGGGCCAGCCGCTCACGCTCGGCGAGTATGCCGGAGGCACGTTCCTGGGCGGCGAGAACTTCCCGGGTGGCGACGAGTTCGTCGATCAGTCGTTGACGTTCTCTGGCCTCCCGATACAGCGTCCGGTAGCCCACGCCGATGACAACGGCGACGCAGGCCCCGATCACCGGACCGACCACCCCGGCAACCGACCAGCCCCGATGCACCCCGGTACTGACGATCGCGAGAGCAGTCGCCGCGGCGACCGCGAGTAGGTTCCACCGAGGGGGCAAGACCCGCAGGTACACAAAGAACAGTCCGAACGCGATGTAGGCGGCATCGGGTGTCAGCACGATCAGGACCAGCCACAACAGCGTCAGGGTGGCGATCCACACTCCTCGTCCCCGTCGCCCCAACCGGACCACGACACCGACGAGATACGCACCCAGGAACCCGAGCGTGAGAACGACCACCGCCATCTGATGCGGTTCATCGAGGAGCAGGGCTCGCAAAAGAACCACCATGCTCAGCGCGACGATCAGCACATGCAGCGCGTTCTGCAGGCCGGCGAACACAGGGGTCAGGGACGAGTCGCGCACGTCTTCGAGCGTAAACAACCATCACTCCTGCGCATCCATCAAAAGAAGTAGTCGCGCATCCATCGTTCGACCTGCACGGACCGGCGCTTCCGTGCGATGGCGGCATCGCCCACCACCGCGACGATGAACTCGAGGCCGCGACAACGTGGTGTCGATGAAAGGAATGCTGGTGTTCGTCGCTCTCCGGGATCTGCGCGCTGCGCGTGGCAGGTTCGCGCTCATCACCCTCGTCGTACTGATGGTGGCCGTGCTCACCAGTTTTCTCAGCGGCCTGACCGCTGGGCTGCGCCACCAGAACGTATCGGCCATCGAATCGATCACCGCTCACACTGTGGTCTTCTCCGGAGAGGATCCGTCCTTCGACGATTCCAGCGTGTCCATCGAGCAGATTGCCACCTGGACACGGGCCGGCGGTGAGGTCGACCCGATCGGGATCACTCGCGCCAAGGCAATGTCTGACGGCGGATCGACGGCAGCGGTGGCAGTGATCGGGGCCGACAACGGCGTCGGGGACCGGGTGCCGGCCATGCCAAATACCGTGGTGCTCAGCGAACCCGCAGCATCCGACCTCGACGCCGGAGTCGGGGACACCGTCACCGTTGGCGGCAAACAATTAGTCGTCGGCGCGATCCGCGGCGACGACTGGTTCAGCCACAGCCCCGTGGTCTGGATCGGTTTCACCGACTGGCAGGCGTTGAACCAGACCACCGGCGCCACTGTTCTCGCGGTGTCGGGGATCTCGAACGTGGATGCGGTCGACAGGGCCGCCGGTACGACGTCGACGACTGTGGCGGACTCGATGGAAGCGATCGGTTCGTACAAATCCGAGAACATGTCCCTGACGTTGATGACCGTGATGCTGTTTGCGATCTCAGCTCTGGTGATCGGTGCTTTCTTCACGGTCTGGACCATTCAGCGGACCCCGGACATCGCTGTTCTCAAAGCCCTTGGGGCCAGCACCGGATCGCTCGTTCGCGATGCGTTGGGCCAGGCGTTGATAGTCCTCGTCGTGGGTGTCGGTGCCGGACTGGCCATCACCGTGGGCGCCGGACAGGTCATGGGCGACGCGGTCCCCTTTGTCGTCGACGCGTCCACCACCATCGTGCCGGCGGCCGCACTCATCGGATTAGGGCTGCTCGGCGCCGGTTTCGCGCTCCGCTTCGTGTCCACCACCGATCCACTCACTGCCCTGGGGAGTACCCGATGAACATCGCGCTCGACATCCAGCACGTCACACTCACCTTCGCGGACGGACAAGCCCGCCGCGTCACCGCCCTCGATGACGTGTCACTGCGTCTGGGCCGCGGCGAGATTGCCGCGATCACCGGCCCCTCGGGGTCGGGAAAATCAAGTCTTCTGGCGGTGGCCTCGACACTCATCCGCCCCGACAACGGTCATGTCTACCTGTGGACCGGCGAAGGCCGGACCGATATCACCGGGCTGTCGGGTCGTGATGCTGCGGCGGTGCGTAGAGGCGAGATCGGATTCGTGTTCCAGCAGTCGAACCTGGTGTCGTCGCTGACGGCACTGGAACAGCTCGAGGTGACTGCGCATCTGGGACAGTCCCTGGTGGTGCCGCGTCGTCGCCGGCGGCAGACGCGGGATCGTGCGATGGAATTGCTGGATGCGGTCGGGCTGATCGACCAGCGGGACCAGAAGCCCGGACAGCTCTCCGGTGGCCAGCGTCAACGCGTCAATCTGGCCCGGGCCCTGATGAACGATCCCGGGCTGCTGGTGGTGGACGAACCCACCAGTGCCCTCGATCAGGAACGGGGCGCCGCCATCATCGATCTGATCGTGGGTGTGGTCCGGGACCATCAAGCGGCGACCCTGCTGGTCACTCACGATCGAACCCACTTCGCGAAGATGGATTCGGTCTATCAGGTGACCGACGGTGTTCTGACCGATGCGCCTGGTGGGGCGCTTCTCAAGCGCCGTTGAACCCGTGACGGATGTGGGCTTCCCCGACGCGATCAGCAGCTGCGACGACGGCCTTTCCGATCTGCTGCAGTTCGTCGGCCGGCATCTCGCGATTGGGGACGGCAACAATGGACGCGACCACTGCGCCGGTGTCGTCGAAGATGGGGGCGCCGATGGTGACGACGGCAACCCGGCCGACGATTTCTTCTGACAGATAGTCGATCGTTGTCAGTTCCGTGAGGAGACCGTCGACGCGTGAGCGCAATGAGTCCGACACCGGGGAATCCCGCAGGGAGGCAAGGGTCTCGACCATGTGCGCATGGTCCGGGGTCATTCGTTCGACCGCGTAGCCGCGTTCGCGGATGGAATCGAGAACGTCGCGGAGCCGGCTCCGGGCCCCGGCGGGTGCGGCATCAACCCACCGCGTGATCGCGTTCTCCGGTGACCAGGCCACGAACTCCCGGCAGACGGTGGGGCGAAGTGGGATGCGCCGGCCAGGTTTGATCCACGCGAGCTCGGGCGTGCCGACAACATCGGTCACCGTGATCGATTCGCCGGTGCGCTCGGCCAGGAAAGCCGGCATGTCCAGAGTGTCTGCCATGTCCTGCAACGCCGAGGCCGCCAGCCGCCGCAGGGGGAAACCGCGTTCGGCCCGCTGAACGAGCCCGACGAATCCGGCGCTGATGCTGAAGTTTCCGTCGTGGCGGGTCACCCAGCCATCGCGCGTGAGTTGCGCCAGCACGGCGTGGGCGGTGGCCCGCGACGACCCGGTGCGCCGGACGATCTCCGCGAGCGACAGTGGGGTTTCGATGCTGGACGCCAGCAGTTCGATCGTCCGCACCACCCGCTGTGTCGGTGGCGAGGGTTGACCGGCCCCGTTGCCGTCATCTACCGTCGATGTCATATTGTCGAACGTTAGTGTCGAATATTCGACAAGTCAACACCGCGGGTCTGGCCCGTGGGGAATCGAACACCAGGGCGGAAGGTCATCACGGTGTTGAACACGAGGTACGAGCTCACACATCTCGCCGCACTCGAAGCGGAGTCGGTGCACATCTTTCGGGAGGTCGCCGCTACTGCGCAGCGCCCGGTGTTGTTGTTCTCCGCGGGCAAGGACTCGGTGGTGATGTTCCATCTCGCCCGCAAGGCCTTCTGGCCGGCGCCCGTTCCGTTCCCGCTGATGCACATCGATACCGGCCACAATTTCGAAGAAGTGATCGACTACCGGGATCGGGTTGTCTCCGAAACCGGTGTCCGGCTGATTGTTTCAAGGGTTCAGGATGACATCGACGCCGGCCGGGTGGTCGAACAGACGGGGCCGGGGGCCAGTCGCAACCGGTTGCAGACCGCGGCGTTGCTGCGCGCGATCAGGGAGAATTCCTTTGACACGGTCTTCGGTGGCGCGCGTCGCGACGAAGAGAAGGCCCGCGCCAAGGAACGGGTGTTCAGCTTCCGGGATGAGTTCGGTGCCTGGGATCCGCGGGCACAGCGCCCAGAACTATGGAATCTCTACAACGGACGCCATCACAAAGGTGAGCACATCCGGATCTTCCCCCTGAGCAACTGGACCGAGCTCGACATCTGGCAGTACATCGCGGCCGAGGAGATCGCTCTGCCGAGCATCTACTATTCGCATCGTCGCGAGGTGGTCGCCCGGGACGGAATGCTTTTGGCGAGAACACAATTCCTGGAGTTGGGGCCTGGGGAGAAGACATACACCGAGCAGGTGCGATTTCGGACAGTGGGGGATGCGACCTGCACCGGCTGTGTTCTCAGCGATGCAGTCACGGTCCACCAGGTGATCGACGAGGTCGCCGCGACCCGGCTCACCGAACGCGGGGCAACCCGGGCCGACGACCGGATCTCTGAATCCGGAATGGAAGACCGCAAAAAGGAGGGGTACTTCTGATGACTGTTGACCACGGAAGTCTCGCGGCCAGCACGGTGATCGGCGGTCGAAAGGCGTTGTTGCGCTTGGCTACCGCCGGCAGCGTTGATGACGGAAAGTCGACGCTCATCGGACGGTTGCTCTACGACTCCAAGAGCATCTTCACCGATCAGATGGAGTCCATCGAACGGACCAGCGCCGCGCGTGGAGATGAATACGCGAACCTCGCTCTGCTGACCGACGGGCTGCGTGCCGAGCGGGAACAGGGCATCACGATCGATGTCGCGTACCGCTATTTCTCCACTCCCAAAAGGAAATTCATCATCGCCGATACCCCGGGGCACGTGCAGTACACCCGGAACATGGTGACCGGTGCATCCACGGCGGATGTGGCGCTGATCCTCGTCGACGCCCGAAAGGGTGTTCTCGAACAAACGCGGCGCCACGCATTTTTGTCGTCGTTGCTCGGCGTCTCGCACGTGGTGCTCTGCGTGAACAAGATGGATCTCGTCGAGTGGTCGGAGGGCCGGTTCAACGAGATCCGTGAGGAGTTCGCCTTGTTCGCCGCGAAACTTGACGTCAGGGATCTGAGCTTCATCCCGGTCTCGGCGCTCCTCGGCGATAACGTGGTGGACGCGTCTTCGAATACTCCTTGGTACCAAGGAGGTTCGCTGTTGGCACATCTGGAGGACGTCCACGTCACATCGGACCACAACCTCATCGACGCGCGCCTGCCCGTCCAATATGTGATCCGGCCGCAGCTCGCCGACGGTTCGGACCATCGCAGCTATGCCGGCACGATTGCCAGCGGCACGTTCAAACCCGGCGACGAGGTCGTGGTGCTGCCCGGTGGGTTCAGCACCACGGTGTCGGAGATCTGGGGTCCGGGTGGAGCGAAGGTCGACGAGGCGTTTGCTTCGATGGCGGTGACCGTCTCACTGACCGACGAGATCGACATCAGCCGAGGCGAGATGCTGGCCCGCCCGGGCAACCGGCCGCACGTCGGCCGCGACATCGACGCGATGGTGTGCTGGTTCTCCGAGGACACCACACTGAAACCCGGTAACCGGTACACATTGCAGAGCTCCACGCGGGAGTCGAAGGCCGTCATCGAAGACCTCACGTATCGCCTCGATGTGAACACCCTGCACCGGGACGGGAGTTCGCAAGAGTTGCAGCTCAACGAAATAGGCCGGGTGACGGTGCGCACCGCGCAGCCGATGATGTTCGACGCCTATCGTCAGCATCGGGACACCGGTAGTTTCATTCTGGTGGATGAGGCGACGAACAAGACCGTCGGCGCCGGGATGATCAACGGCCCGGTGAGCCGTGACTCCCACGTGGTCTGGCACAGCTCGTCGGTGACCAGGGAGCAGCGGTCTCACCAGGGTGCGACGATCTGGCTGACCGGCCTGTCAGGTGCGGGCAAGTCGTCCATCGCAGTGGAATTGGAGCGGTCGATGGTCGCCGAGGGGCGCCCGGCCTACCTGATGGACGGCGACAATCTGCGCCATGGTCTCAACTCCGACCTCGGTTTCGGCGACGACGATCGCCGCGAGAACATTCGCCGGACCGCAGAAGTGGCTGCAATGTTCGCCGACTCGGGCGCGGTCGCCATCGTGTCGCTGATCAGCCCCTTCGCGGCGGAGCGCCAAAGGGCGAAAGAGATCCACGAGCAGCGCGGAATCCCATTTTACGAAGTGTTCATCGATACGCCGCTCGACCTCTGCGAAGAGCGCGACCCCAAGGGGCTGTACGCCAAGGCGCGCCGGGGAGAGGTCACGCACTTCACCGGGATCAGCTCGCCGTACGAGCGGCCGGCCGATCCGGACGTGGTCATCACGCCCACGGACGGTGCGCCAAGGGATGTCGCCGAGTCGATTCGCCGTAACCTGGGCGTGTGACTGTTGACTCGAACGACCTCAAGTTGGCCGGCCGGTTGGCCACAGCCGCCGGTGAGTTGCTGCTCGACCTGCGGGCCACCTCCGGATTGACCGGCAAAGAGCTCGGCAATGCCGGCGATTTCCGGGCGAATGAGTTCTTGCTCAAAGAGTTGGCGCGTTTGTGTCCCGACGATGCCGTGCTGTCCGAGGAATCGTCCGACGATTTCGTCCGGCTCGAGGCCGACCGGGTGTGGATCGTCGACCCGGTCGACGGCACCCGGGAATACGGCACCGAAGGCCACACCGACTGGGCGGTGCATGTCGCCCTCTGGGAACGTGACGGCCAGACCGGGGTCGGGGCGTTGTCGGTGGGCGCAGTGGCGTTGCCCGCGCTCGGCGTGACGTACACCAACGACGGTGCGCCCATCGAACCTGCCGATGGTCTGGCTGCGACTCCGCGGGGAGATCGACCCAGGGTGGTGATCAGCGGTACTCGTCCGCCGGCGTTCTCGGAGGCCGTGGCTGCCGCTGTCGGCGGTGAATTGTTGTCGATGGGTTCGGCCGGTGCCAAAGCGATGGCGGTGGTCCGGGGTGAAGCCGATGCGTACGTCCACGCCGGCGGTCAGTACGAGTGGGATTCGGCGGCGCCGGTGGCCGTCGCGAAGTCGCAGGGCCTGTGGTGCAGCAGAGCCGACGGGCTGACCTTGGAATACAACCGGCGCGACGTCTTTCTTCCGGACCTCATCGTTTGCCGGCCGGAACTGGCCGAGACGATCCTCGAGGTCACGCGCCAGGCCTGAACGCTCAGGCGGGCCGACGCTGAAGGGACCGTAGGACGTTGTCCAGGGCGGCCCGGATGTCGGCGACCTCGATCCGCATCAGCGCGTCGTCGTCGAGGTCGGTGAGGTCGATTACGCCACTGGTGAGCCGGTGTTCCCGTTCTTCTTCGGCGCTCTCGACCACGTTGCGCACAAAGCGCCCGTTGCCGGCCAGGTCGATGGAACGGCGCCCGCCGCCGGACGCGTCCGGCTGAATCTGGTGACAGAGCGGGCCGCAGGCGAACTCCAGTTCCTGCAGTGCCTCCGGGCTGATGATCGAATCACGCTTGCGGGCAAGGAGTTCGGCGATGCCGGCCAGCTCCGGTGGGCTGTAGGAGTCGAATCGGATGCGTTTGGCGAAACGGGACGACATGCCCTCGTTGGCCGACAGGAGCCGGTCGATCTCGGCGTCATACCCGGCGATGACGACAACCAGCCGGTCGCGGTCGTCCTCCATCCTCGCGAGCAGGGTGTCGACGGCTTCTCGTCCGAACGCATCGCCGCCGGACAGGCCACTTTGGATCAGGGTGTAGGCCTCGTCGATGAACAACACGCCGTCCATCGCACGGTCGATCACCTCGGACGTCTTGATCGCCGTGCTACCGAGGTGTTCACCGACCAGGTCGCGCCGCGAAACCTGCACCACCGCATCGGTTTTGATCAGCCCGAGGCCGCAGTAGATCTTGGCGACGATGCGGGCGATGGTCGTCTTGCCGGTGCCGGGTGGCCCGGTGAAGGCCAGATGCAGGCTCCGGGGTCCGGTTGCGAGGCCTTTGTCGGCGCGGATCTTGGCCAGTGTTGCCGCGGACTTCAGTTTGGCGACTTGGGTTTTGACCGATTCCAGGCCGATCTGTTCGTCCAGTTCGGCCTGCGCGGTCGCCAGTAGATGGGAATCACCGCCACCGTCGGCGCCAAGGCCCGACGTGTCGGGGACAGAGGTGGGATCCCATTTGTTCGTGCGCGCTTCGATGTCTTCGGCACTGGTGATCACGAGCCGGAATCGTGGGTCGGACAGGGCTTTGGCATTTGCCGCGAACGCCGGGTCGCGGGAGTAGACGGCTTCGAACCGCTGGCGGGCCGCGGCCTCGGAACCCTGTTCGCGCAGTGCCAGGCCGTGGGTGAACGTCGCCGCGGTGGCCACTGCCGGGATCGGGCCCTCCTGGGCAGCCTCGAGCCGGCGGATCCCTTCGGCGAACAAGCCCATCTGCACACACGCAGACCCGGCCATGAGATCGGCGCCGGCATTCAAATACGCGTCGGACCACGAGGCCGACTCGGACAGCGACGCGAGTACATCGGGCCAGCGCTGGGTTTTGAAGTGCAGGCTCGCTCGCAGGTAGTCGATGATGGGCGCTCGTCCGACCACCGTGGCAGCAGCCTCGTCGAGCGCATCTTCGGCACCCTGATGGTCGGCGCCGGTGATGAGGGTGGCGGCGTAGGCGGCGATGGCCTCGGTGCGGTCGGCCAGCGGATAGTCGATGTACAGGCCGGTCGAGAAACGTCCGGACAGGGTGCGGGCGGGTAGTCCGATTCGTCGTTGCTCGGCGCCGATGGTGGCGCGGGCCCGATACAACTGCAGGATCACGGTGGGGGAGTTGTCGCCACAGGCGAGCCGCCCGAGCCAGGCGTCGGCGAGGGTGGGGTCCCACTCGGTGGCCCGCGTGAATGCGAGCGTGGCCTTGTCCCGGTCGGGCGGGTACTCCTCGGTGTCGACCGGGATGCCCAGTGAGCGCACCGCGAAGTCGAAGAGCTGACGCGCCTTGGCGACCGCCGAGCGAGAACCCGGCGTAGCTGGTCCATTGTTCATGAATGACCCCCGTCATAACCACCGGCGCGCCACCCCCGGCGCGCGAGGGACAGACTACCGGCGTTCGCCGGATCGGGGCGCCGGACCGCCGAGAACGGTGGCGACGACCGCTTGCCGAGACGGCATGGTCAGCGGTTGGTGTGGTACCGCCTAGACTGTTCTCGTGAGTGCAGACGTAGATACCGTTTCCGTCGCCGTCGATACGCCCGATCAGCCGCAGCCCTTCCGTGAGTTGGGTCTGAAGGATGACGAGTATCAGCGGATCCGTGAGATTCTCGGTCGCCGCCCGACCGCCGCCGAATTGGCGATGTACTCGGTGATGTGGTCCGAGCATTGCTCGTACAAGTCGTCGAAGGTGCACCTGCGCTACTTCGGCGAGACCACCACCGATGAGATGCGGTCGTCGATGCTCGCCGGAATCGGCGAGAACGCGGGTGTTGTCGACATCGGTGACGGCTGGGCCGTCACGTTCAAGGTCGAATCGCACAACCATCCGTCGTACGTCGAGCCGTACCAGGGTGCGGCCACCGGCGTCGGCGGCATCGTCCGCGACATCATGGCCATGGGTGCCCGCCCGATCGCGGTCATGGACCAGCTCCGCTTCGGCGCGGCCGATGCTCCCGACACCCGCCGGGTGGTCGACGGTGTGGTCCGCGGTGTCGGTGGCTACGGCAACTCGCTCGGCCTGCCGAATATCGGCGGCGAAACCGTGTTCGACGCGTCGTACGCGGGCAACCCCTTGGTCAACGCGCTCTGTGCGGGTGTCATGCGGGTCGAAGATCTGCACCTGGCGTTCGCGTCGGGTGCCGGTAACCGGATCATCCTGTTCGGCGCCCGGACCGGTCTCGACGGTATCGGTGGCGTGTCCGTCCTCGCGTCGGAGACTTTCGACGACACCGGTGGTGGCCGTCCGAAGAAGCTGCCTGCGGTGCAGGTCGGCGATCCGTTCACCGAGAAGGTACTCATCGAGTGCTGCCTCGACCTGTACAAGGCCGGCATCGTGATCGGTATCCAGGATCTCGGCGGTGCCGGACTGTCCTGTGCGACCTCGGAATTGGCTGCTGCCGGCGACGGTGGCATGCACATCGAACTCGAAAAGGTGCCCATGCGGGCCACCGGCATGACCCCGGCCGAGGTCCTCTCCAGCGAATCGCAGGAGCGGATGTGCGCGGTGGTCGCCCCCGAGAACGTCGAGGCGTTCATGGAGGTCTGCCGTAAGTGGGACGTGCTGGCCACCGACATCGGCCACGTCACCGACGGCGAGCATCTCGAGATCACCTGGCACGGCGAGACCGTGGTCGACGTGCCGCCGCGGACCGTCGCCCATGACGGGCCGGTCTACGAGCGCCCCGTCGTCCGGCCGGACTGGCAGGACGACGTGATCGCCTCGAGCACAAAGGACCTCAAGCGTCCGGCCTCCCCGGACGAACTGCGGGCCACGTTGCTGGAGATGATCTCTTCGCCGGCACTGTGCAGCCGCCGGTTCATCACCGAGCAGTACGACCGCTACGTTCGCGGCAACACTGTGCTGGCCGAACATGCCGACTCCGGCATGATCCGCATCGACGAATCCTCCGGTCGCGGAATCGCTTTGGCGACCGACGCGTCGGGTCGCTACACCTACCTCGATCCCTACCGTGGCGCGCAGCTGGCACTGGCCGAGGCCTACCGCAACGTGGTCGTCAGCGGTGCCACACCCAAGGCCGTCACCAACTGCCTGAACTTCGGCTCGCCCGAGGATCCGGCCGTGATGTGGCAGTTCCAGCAGGCCGTCCGCGGATTGGCCGATGGCTGTGCGCAACTGGGCATTCCCGTCTGCGGCGGCAACGTCAGTTTCTACAACCAGACCGGTGCGACGGCCATTCTGCCCACCCCGGTTGTCGGTGTTCTGGGCGTGATCGACGATGTCCGTCGGCGCATCCCGACGGGTTTCGGAACCGAGATCGGCGAGACGCTGATCCTCCTCGGTGACACCCACGACGAGTTCGACGGATCGATCTGGTCGCAGGTGGCCCACGATCACCTCGGTGGCACCCCGCCGGCCGTCGACCTCGAGCGCGAGCGTCTCCTGGGCGAAATCCTCACCGCCGCATCGCGGGACGGTCTCGTCTCGGCTGCCCACGACTTGTCCGAGGGTGGACTCGCCCAGACTGTGATCGAAGCCGCGCTCGCGGGGGAGACCGGATGCCGGATCGTGCTGCCCGAGGGCGCCGATCCGTTTGTCTGGCTGTTCTCCGAGTCGTCCGGTCGGGTGCTGGTCGCGGTGCCACGCTCCGAAGAGGTGCGTTTCTGCGGCATGCTCGACGCGCGGCAGTTGCCGTGGTCCAGGATCGGTGTGGTCGATCAGGGCAGCGACTCCGTCGAGGTCCAGGATGCCTTCACCATCCCACTCACCGAATTGCGTGAGGCCTTCGAGGGAACGCTTCCCAAACTCTTCTCCTGAACCCGAAAGTGTGCCCTTTTGGCGGTCCCCACCTGGGGTTTTGTTCGCCAAAAGGGCACACTTTCGGGTGTGGGCGGGCTAGGGTGAACGTGTTCTAGTTTCCTGCGTACGGAGGTCTGTGGTGTCGTTGCGTGTTGTTGTCTGGTCCACCGGAACCATCGGAAAGCTGGCGATAGCCGGGGTGTTGGCCCGTCCCGAACTCGAATTGGTCGGGGTCTGGGTGTCGAACCCGGACAAGGTCGGTAAGGACGTCGGCGAGTTGGCCGGACTGGGGCGCGACCTCGGTCTCGCTGCCACCGATGACACCGAAGCGCTACTGGCGCTGCGTCCCGACTGCATCGTCCATGGCGCGATGACCGACGACCGCATCATGGAGGCGATCGACGACCTCATCTCGTTCCTCGAGGCCGGCGTCAACGTCGTCTCGTCCGGACCGGTTGCGCTGGTCTATCCCGACGGCGTGTTCCCGGACGAACTCAACGAGCGGATCCGTAGCGCCGCGCGGGCGGGCAATGCCACCCTGCACGTCAACGGCATCGACCCCGGGTTTGCCAATGATGTTCTGCCGCTGGCGATGACGTCGTTGTCGAAGCGGATCGACGAATTGCGGGTGGCGGAGATCGCCGACTATGCGACGTACTACCAGCCGATGACCATGACCGAGCTGTTCGGTTTCGGCAAACCGATGGACACCGAGTCGATGCTGTGGATGCCCGGTGTCCTGTCCCTGGCCTGGGGTCCGGTGGTGCGACAACTCGCAGCCGGCCTCGACGTCACCCTCGACGAGCCGCTGATCGAGAAGATCGACCGCCGGCCGGCAGAGAGCGACTACGACATCGCCTCCTGCCATATCGCCAAGGGGACGATGGCCGCCGTCAGGTTCGAGGTGATCGGGACTGTAAACGGTGTTCCCCGAGTGGTTCTCGAACATGTCACCCGCACGCAGCGTGATGCTCAGCCGGACTGGCCCATACCCAGCAACGGCGACGGCTGCTACCGCATCGAGATCACTGGCGACCCGGTGATGACCGTCGACTTCGTCCACCACGGTGAGAACGGCGACCACAACGACTCCGGAATGCTCGTCACCGCAATGCGTTTGGTGAACGCGGTGGAAGCCGTGGTGAATGCTGCGCCCGGCCTTCTCACCGCACTCGACCTCCCACAGATCACGGGTCGTGGATTGGTGACGAAGGACTGATCCCGTCGTATCGGCCCTCATCCACCCGAATTCGCACCGCCCACCGACAATTGCCGGTGGGCGGTGCGAATTCGGGTGGGCGGGGTGTCAGGCGAAAGCTTTCGCCCGTCGCGGCAACGTGATCGGCCGCCGGCGTTCGAGTTGTCCTGCGCCGACGAGGAAGTCGGCGTAGTCGCGCATTGTGGTGGCGACAGGTCGTGGTGCATAACCCAATTCGGTGCGTGCCTTGGTTCCGTCGACGTAGGGCTGAGCCCCCAAGGAGCCCAATGCGGCCTTCGACACCAGGTCGGAACCGAACAGTTTGCAGACCGGTTCGGCCACCGGCAAGATCGCCTCCACCCAGCGCATCGGGAACGCCAGGGCGGGTCCGCGCCGTCCGGCTTCGCGAGCGACCATCCGGAACGCGTCGAACATCTCGACCATCTCGCCGGTCAGCAGGTAGTTTTCGCCGCAGACGCCGTGTTCGCCGGCGAGGATCAGTCCGGCCGCGACATCGCGGACGTCGACCAGATCGAAGCCACCGGTGATGAGCGCGGGAACGCGACCGCGCGCGGAGTCGCGCAGCATGCCGTTGATCCGCGAATACGGTGCATGATCGGCGGGGCCGTACACCGCGGTCGGATTGCAGATGACGGCGTCGAGACCGCGGGCGATGACCCGGTGCAGCTCCTGCTCGCCGGACCACTTGGAGCGGTCGTACACCGGAAGCGCACGATCCGCGGATCGCACCGACGTCTCGCTGATCTGGCCGCCGCACAGGTACTGGTCGAACGAATGGATCGAGCTGCAATGCACCATCCGGCGGACCCCCGCGTCGAGGGCGGCTTCGGCTACATTGCGCACGCCCTCGGTGTTGATCCGCCAGGCATTCTCGTCGTTTTGGCGCAGAGTGATGACCGCGACCAGGTGATAGACGACGTCGACACCGTCGAATGCTGTGGTGAGAGATGCCTGATCGAGGATGTCGGCACCGACCCACTCGACTGCCGCGATGTCGGGGGTGGCTGCCGGGCGTTGCCGGTCGATGGCGACCACGGTGTCACCGCGCCTGACCAGCTGCTCGACCAGATTGCTTCCCACGAACCCGGCGGCGCCGGTTACAGCAACTTTCATCGCGATCACTTTCGATTGGTGGCCAGGGGCCATCGCCTACGATATTAGAACGTGTTCTACTTTGAGTAGAATAGAACACGTTCTAACTTTTCGGAAGGTGATGGCGACCGATGGCGACGTATGGCCGGGACCGGATGCTTGCACTTGTGGAACGCTCACCGGCGGCCGCGGGTGTCCACGACCGCGACGCCTGGGTCGGATTGTTCGTCGACGTCGGCACCGTCAATGATCCGGTGGGATCGCGGGCGCACGTGGGCGTCGGCGAGATCGAACGCTTCTACGACACGTTCATCGGTCCCCGGAACATCACGTTTCATCGCGACGTCGACGTCGTAGGGGAGCACTCGGTCATCCGTGACCTCGAACTCGAAGTCGAGATGTCGCCCAAGGTGACGCTGCGGGTGCCGGTCTTCATCCGATACGACCTGCAGGAGTGCGACGGCGCCCTGCACATCACCCGGCTGGCGGCGTTCTGGGAACTGCCCGGGATGATCACGCAGTTCATGCGATGCGGTGTGGCCGCCGGGCCGGTCGGGGTGAAGCTGACCCTGGCGTTGCTCCGCAATCAGGGGATCCGGGGCACGTTCGGGTTTGCACAGGGGTTCCGGCGTGTGGGCGCAGGGGCCAAGTCGGCGGTCGAGAACTTTCTCGACGCGGCATCGCGCGGGGATGTCCCGGGTGCTCGGCGACTGCTCGATCCCCATGCGCAGGTGGTGGTCCTCGGTGATGAGACCGACGACGTCGAACACGTCGTCGGGCAACTCCGTGGGGTCGAGGCGCACAAATTTCTGGCGGCCGGTGACACCGTTGCCGTCGCCCTGAACCTAAGCGATCGAAAAGGTTTGGGGTTCTTCGTGTTTGGGACCAGGCGGGGGTCGATCTCGGCTGTCGAAATGTTCTTCGGCGAGTGATCGAGCGCACTTGCGCTGACGGATGGGCGCCGCAGGCCTAGAGTTTTTTCATGGCAGCACCGCTTTCCACACCCGGCGTATTCGGTCCCGGCGATCTCGACGGCCTGGTCTGGTTTTACGACATGTACGGATATGCCACCCTGCGGGGTGTCCTGAGTGAGTCCGACGTCGACACCATCGAAGCGGAATGCGTTGCCGCGCAGCAAGGTGTGGTCGCCGGCGACCTGGATTCCCGATATGGGTCCACCGTCTTCATCGATGAGGCGGCCAAGGCGGAGAAGTTCGCCAATTACGTCGAATACGTCAGTGAAGTATCACCTGCGGTCGACTCCGCCATCGCCGGCCCGGTGATGAGGGACGTCATGAGGCGGTTACTCGGCCCGGATAGCTGGCTGCGTGATCACGAGCAGTACGGGGTCGTCTATCAGGATGCCCGCCCCGGCAAGGAGTCCGGCTACACCCGGATCGGCTGGCATTCGGACTGGCAGTCCGGTCCCAGCCTCGATGTGTGGCCGAGTACGGCATTCACACTGCACATCGACGGCACCAGTCCGGCCAACGGGTTCCTGCGGGTGGTGCCGGGCAGTCACCTCTGGGACACCCCTGCGCCGTACCGCAACGTCAACGGCGTCGCTGTACCCGACACCGCACAACCATCCGGAGGACGGACGGGCCGCAAGCCGCCCTTCGAGATGCCGCTGGGTTTCGAGAAGATCCGCGGCGAAGTCGGGATCTACGCCGAACGCGGCGACGTCATCCTCCACGACGCCTACCTCTGGCACTCCGCGGCTCGGGCCACCGACGACAACACCCAGCGCAGGCACGTGCGCGGCGGCTACTTCGGTGGCACAAAACCTGCTGCAGGAGTTGAAGAATTCATCAAGAACGCCGCACGGTGACTGTTTACCCAGGTCAGTGGCTATAGCGTCCGCAGGAGAATTGACCGAGGTGATCAGACTGGCCGCAGCGGCGCTGGTCTAGTCATCGGACTTCGGCCACAGGTGCGCGTAGGTGTTCAGATGAACGCGGCAGAGCTGCGTCCTATCGCCTTGCTGACAGCCACGACATCGACGCCGGAGGCGATGAGCCCGGACGTGAAGAAATTGCGCAGGTCGTGGCCCATAGGCTCCAAGGGACCGGAACGTCCCGGTCGACGGGATCAGGCGTTTTTCACGGGCGTCCAAACCTACGTGTAAAACCATGCCTGAACAGCGAAGAAGGCTATGCGGAGGCGATTTCAGAATCCGAACCTCCTGGAACCTTCTACTCGTCGCACCGCTCAGGGTGTCCGGTCGGATTTCGTCGCCACGCGATGCCGTCGATTCGGTAGTGCAGTACAGATTCGGGCAATTCAGCTCGGTAGTCGAACTCCTGCCCCTCCGGGTACTCGACTTCCATCCGAATATTGGTCGCGGTCGATGCCCAGGTATCACCTGACCCGACGACGAAGGGGCTCTGAAAATACGTTCGATGGAACGCTGCAGCAGGCTCGACGACCTCTACACCACGGACCTCTATGGGCTTACTCGTACCGTTCGTGATGCCTACGCGCAATTGCTTCTTCTGCCCGCTACGGCCTCCGCCGTGACATCGGAACATGACCTGGCCGGCTTCGCGCTCTTGTCTGGAAAGTCCTCGCTGCCTTATCTTTTCGACACGGCGACGTTCAGTGCGCTGTTCGTGCCGAAAGGAGAGCACCGCCCAGACGATAGTGGCCACCGTAGCGCCCGCTCCGATCCAGGTGCCTGCGGCGGTCACCCATTCGGCGGTCCATCCACCACGCACGAACCACCCGAACAGCCCACCGACAGTGAGCCCAATTACGGTGGCGCCAGCGACTGATAGCCAGTACGTGCTTTTGGTCATGCCTACGGATTCTGTCACCTGGTGCGGGATTCATAGGTCCGTCCGCAGTAGCTTCGGTCCACGCCATGACTGGCCAACGCTAACAACGCTATTGACCTGCATGAACTGCCCTGACGCGCCGTACCTTCGCATACAAACGCCCAGGGCCGGGTTCATCAAGAACGCCGCAAGGTAGCCGTCCCGGCGGGGATCAAGCCGGCACGATGTTCTGGTTGATCCGAAAGAGATTGTTCGGGTCATACTTCCGCTTGACCTCGACGAGTCGGTCGTAGTTGCCGCGATAGGCGGCCTGAACGCGTTCGTGACCTTCGTCCATCATCATGTTCACGTAGCCACCGCCGGCGGACGTCGGGTGCAGATCCTCCCAATAGTTCTTGGCCCACTCCGTGATCTTTCCGAGGTTGGCCGGATCGGGATCGATGCCGGCGATGACTCCGTTCCACCCGCCGTTCCGGTATGCAAACGCAGTTGCATCCGTGGCAACACGCTCCGCGGCGCCGCTGATCGGATAGAGGTGCATCGTCGACAGGGACGACGGCAGGGATTCGCCATACTGACGGTGATATCCGATCGCGGTGTCGGTGATCTCCTCGAAGATGTCGGCCTTCCAATACCACTGCAACCCTTTGGGAAGGAGCCCGTCGAATGCGCTCTGGAGCACGGGAAACGGCATCGGCGCGACGCCGGACAGGAGCGGTGAGCCGAAATCCCGAATGGGCGCCAGCACCTGGTCGGCTTTGTCGTGCGACCCCGAATAGCACCATACGATCCCGCAGACCTTTCGGCCCCACAACTCCTCGGGGAAGGGTGGACCGCCCGGGACCTCCAGAACGCCGATCCAGCCGTTCAAGTCGTCGGGCAGTGTCGGAATCAGCTCGCGGTACCACTTGAAGACCTCTTCGGCGTCGGCGATGTCGTAGAGGATCGGCCCGCCGATGACCTCCCCGGCCTCACCGACCGGGTGGGATCGAAATGTGAACGAGGTGACCACACCGAAGTTGCCGCCGCCGCCACGCAGTGCCCAGAACAGGTCAGGATGGCTCTCGGCGTTTGCGGTCACAAAGGAACCGTCGGCCAACACGACGTCGGCGGAGAGCAGGTTGTCGACGGTCAGACCGAGATGCCTTGTGAGATAGCCGGTTCCACCGCCGAGCGTCAGTCCTGCAACTCCGGTTGTGGAGACGAAACCAGACGGGGTGGCCAGGCCGAAGGCGCCGTTCGCGTGATCCACGTCGCCCCAGGTGCACCCGGCGTCCACGCGTACGGTGCGGGCTGTCGGGTCGACGTTGGTCGAGCGTTGCGTGCGGAAGTCGATCACCAGGGAGTCATCCCACACGCTGAACCCGGCACCGTGGTGGCCGGCGCCGCGTACCGCGAGGGGGATCTGATGACGTCGCGCAAAGTTGACGGCGGTGATCACGTCCGCGACATCCGCGACGCAGGCGACGGCCGCCGGATGTCGGTCGATGGCCCCGTTGTAGACCTTCCGCACCTCGTCATAGTCGGTGTCGTCGGGACCGATCAGCGGGCCGCGAAGGGTCTGGCGAAGCTCGGAGATGACGGCATCCGGGGTGGCTTCATTGGGGGACATTTGGTGCACTCCTTATGTACGGGCTGACATGGTGGGAGACTGTGAAGTTGACGGTACGAAAAGCGGTTACTTGTGGGAATGCCCGAGGCGCCGAAGGACTTGCCCATACGTCCGCCTATCGGATCAGCTTGTGCCGCACGTCCAGAAGTGTTGTCTGATCGTCCGGGAGTCACGTCATGGATGTCCTATCCGACGTTTTACTCGCTGTGCGGTTGACCGGTGCGGTGTACTTCGACGTCGATGCCCGCTCGCCCTTTGTTCTCGAGAGTCCGCCGACCGATGTGATCGCTGCCAAGATCGCCACGGAAGCGGAGCACCTGATCGCCTTCCACGTCCTGACTCACGGCGCTTGCTGGGTCGAAACGGTCGACGAACCCGAGCCCGCACAAATGCTGCGGGCCGGCGAGATGGTGATCGTCTCCAGCGGCGAGGCACACCTCCTCGCGTCGGCTCCGGGCCTCTGCGGGCAGCCCGACCTGTCTCGCTATTACCGGCCGCTGACCGAAGCCCTGCCGTTTGTCATCGACATCAACGGCGACTCGAACGCTGAGCGCTGCCGGATCGTGTGTGGCTACTTCGCGTGTGACAGGCGTCCGTTCAACCCGTTGCTCGAATCATTGCCCAGGATGGTCCACGCCCCGGTGTCGAGTCGTAGCTGGGGGTGGATGACGCGACTCCTCGACGCAGCCATCGAGGCAAGCGATGGTCACAACGCCGGGCAGGAGGCGATGCTGGCCAAATTGTCCGAGCTGATGTTTGTCGAAGCACTCCGGTCACATATCGACGAATTGCCGGCAGACACCCGCAACTGGGCCGCCGGCATCCGCGATCCTGACGTGGGTTCAGCGCTGCGACTCATCCACGGCCGATTCGCCGAGCCGTGGACGCTCGAACAGCTGGCACACGAGGTGGCAATGTCCCGCTCGTCCTTTGCCGATCGGTTCACCACCTACGTGGGGGTGCCGCCGATGACCTACCTGGCTCGATGGCGCCTCCAGCTCGCTGCCCGATTGCTGCAGAGCGGTTCGCTCAGTGTTTCGCAGGCCGCGAATGCTGTTGGATATCAGTCAGAATCTGCGTTCAACCGGGCCTTCAAGCGAGATGTCGGGGAGGCGCCCGGTGCCTGGCGACGAAATGGCGCCGCAGTCGTGGGCGCTGCCCACGGCTGAACCGCTGTGGTTCTAGAGATCCCAGGTGTGGACGGGAGCGCCGTCGTGCATGCGCTCGATGTATTCGCTGAGCATCCCGGACAGTGCAACCTCGCGACTGTCGCCGGCCTCTTCCCGTGCGGCGACGCAGGAGCGTTGCCACACCGAACCTGTCTGGAGCGTGACCGCGCGTCCTTCGATGATCGACAGGTACCGATCGCGAACGTCGGATGCGACGCCGAATGCCGCCAGGCCTTCCTCGGCTATGGGCAGTAGCCTGCGGAGCACCAGCTCATCGGGTTGCACCCAGCCGACAGTCGGCCAGTACAACTGGCAGTCCATGCCGTCGCGAGCCGCTGCGTGGAGATTCTCGGCCGCGGCATCGAACGACATCTGCGACCAGATCGGCCGATCGGCGTCGACAAGCCCACGCAGCAGGCCGTAGTAGAAGGCGGCATTGGCCATGATGTCCAGGACGGTCGGACCCGCCGGGAGTACGCGATTTTCCACCCGCAGATGTGCCTGCCCGTCGATGACGTCGTACACCGGTCGATTCCAGCGATACACGGTCCCGTTGTGCATGCGGAGTTCGGTCAGTTCCGGTATCTCGCCGGCTTCCAACTGGGCCAGCGGATCGTCCTCCGTCGTCACTGGCAGCAGGGCGGGAAAGTAGCGGGTGTTCTCCTCGAACAAGTCGAATATCGTTGTGATCCAACGTTCCCCGAACCAGACCCGGGGACGGACACCTTGGTTGATGAGCTCCTGGGGTCGGGTGTCGGTGGCCTGCTCGAATACCGGGATACGACTTTCGTGCCACAGGGCGGAGCCGGCCAGGAACGGAGAGTTGCCGGCGAGCGCCACCTGAACGCCGGACAGCGCCTGAGCGGCGTTCCAATGATCGGCAAAGCTTTCCGGGGCGACGCGCAGATGTAGTTGCAGTGACGTGCACGCGGCTTCGGGCAGAATCGAATCGATTGACGTCTGGAGACGGTCGGGAATCTCGCCGGGTACCAGGGGGACGCCGGTGATGTCGAGTTCGATGTCTTCACCACGTGCGGCAAAGATCTGCTGGTTCAACAGGTCATAGCGTGGGTTTGCCGAAATCCACTGGTGTGCAAAGTGTTCCTGCCGCAAGGTGGGTAGCATGCCGATCATCACCAGATGGTTGCCGATGCTCGCGGCCTTGGCGTCGGCCTGATTGAGTGATTCACGCAGGCTTGTTTCGAGTGAGACGGTGTCGGCGCCGACGAATGGTCGCGGGGACACATTGATCTCGATGTTGAACTGTCCGAGTTCGGTCTGGTAGTCGGGATCGGCGATCGCTTCGAGGACTACCGCATTCGACATCGCCGGATTCATCGCCCGGTCAACAAGATTGAGCTCGACTTCCATTCCGAGCAAGGGTTCGGGCGGATTGCCCTGATCGGTGAACAGGCCATCCGCGAGCATGCGGGCCACCGCCTCGGTGCAGCGTCCCACCTGCTCGCGAAAGCGCCGTCTGTCCTCGCGGCTGAAATCGCGGTGGTCGACCTCCGTGCCCATCGTCCCATCGTGCCATGCGAACAAGGGGCGACGTGGGTTTCCGGTCGTTTGGCGTGGTCAGCTCCCGTCCAGAACCACTGCGATCCTTCGTGCACAGATGTCGGCGAGATCGACCCCCTCGAGGTTGAGTTTCTTGTTGAGCCTGATCAGCGGAACGGCGAGCAACAGCGCGGCGGTGACGTCGTTGAACAACATGTTGGTCGGCCGCCATCCGGTCAGACCCGCGTAGCGTTCGAGTGTCTCTTCACGCGAGGGCGTCCCGTGCAATGATGCGTGATCGTCGAGTGGGCTGCTGACCCAATCTGTCAGGAACATCCAGGCCAGATCGGCGCCCGGGTCTCCGAGGTACGCGATCTCCCAGTCGAGCGCTGCGACCGGATGGTGGTCGGTGCCGGAATAGAGGACGTTGGACATGCGTGAATCGCCCCAGCACAACGTGACTCGCGTTGGTTCATACATGTGGTTCTCGGCCCAATCGAGGGCACGCGCCAGACCCGGATGCAGCGCGTTGCCATCGCCTGCCCAGTCGAGTGCGTACCGCAAGAAGTTGACCAGGCGCTGTGGTGGCGTCGCGCCGAACCTGCGTAGATCCAGGAATCCCAAACGTCTTTCGTTGGTGTCGATCTGGTGTACCCGCGCGATGAGATCCACGCACCCGTTCCACAGCCGGGCCCGGCCGTCGTCATCGGTCTCGGCGTAGACGCCCTCCTGGTGATACGAGGGGACATCACTGACCGAGACGACGTCATCGATGCGGTCCATCACGAAATAGGGCGTTCCCAGATCGGTGCCTTCTGCGTCGATCCATCGCGTCTTCGGTACGGGGACCGGCGAATTGGCGAGGCGTTGCATCACCAGGTACTGCCGCCGGAGATCGAAGTCCGGCAGAACCGCGAAGTCGGGTGGTCGGCGAAAGACCAATCCCGCAGTGCCGGCCGCAGTCGTGTCAGATGATTCCACTGCTACGAGGTCGAACAGGTAGGTCTCGGTGGAGAAGCCCTGTTCGGCAGGTCTCCAGTTGGAGATGGTGGCGGCGTGTGCGGTTGGGATCCTTTGGCGAAGTACAGCTTCGAAGGCCTCCGGTAGTTGGTCGGCAGAAAGCCGCGAAGGCGACGCGGACGTCATGGCGTCACCAGCCCGTGTATCCGTAGCGCGGGTACGCGCCCATGAATACCATCTCCACCAATCCGTGGCCGACCTTGTCGTCCATCCTGACCTCGCAGAGTGTTTCACTGAGCATCCGCACCGGCGCCAAAGCCTCTGGGTTGTTGGTATCGACGGAGAATCCGTCGAGGAAGTTGTCCCCGCGGTAGTAGCCGCTGGCATAGCCGTTGTAGTGGTCGTAGCCGGCCAGTCCGGGCCAGAAGTCGGTCATCGGGTGCACCTCGATGGTGCTCGTCGATCGGTCGCCGCGGATGATCGTGAACGTTCCGCCGGACACGACGCGGGCGTCATTCCGGAATTTGAGGTCGTGTTCGACATCGATGATCGTCGCGTGCGGCCGACCGGATTCGGTGGGGTAGAGGAGTTCACCCTCGAACTGCCACCTCGACCCGTCGCTGTTCTCACGCTGCGCGAAATGCACCAGCTCGTCGTCGAATTGGAAGATTCCCATGTAGTAGAGGACACCTTCGGGTAGTTCTCCCGGCTGGAGTTCGGTGCCTTCGGAAAGGCTCCCACCGCCGCCGCCGTTGCGGATCCCCCAGGAGTGATCCCGACCGAACCACCATCGCTGCGGATCGATCTCGATGCGCTCACCGTCGATGTCGATCCAGCCCTCGACCACACCGTTCTGATAGAACCGGCGGGCATCCTCGGACACGCGCCCGCGAACGCGATGGAACGCGGCGGTCTGCTCGTACGTGTCGAATTGCCCCGTGAGACGCAGGTCCAGACTCAGGCCCTGATCGTTGGGGGCCACCCGAGTTCGCACCTGGCGCAATGGTTCTTCGATCGTGTACGTGTACGGGCCGATGTTGTATTCGCCGAGTCCACCGGTTTGAGGGTTGAGTGTGGTGGACATCCGGACCACCTTGGCCTCGCCGCCGCGTTTGGTGACCATCGCATAGGCGTCGGTCACGTTGCGGTTGGGGTAACGGGCCATCCCGGTCATCACGTTGATATCCCCGGATTTGTCGAATCCGTACATCACCACGCGTTCCACCCAGCGCAGATCACTCTGCGACACGTGGTCGAAGGTGGTCGGCAGCTGGTGGGCCAGGATCTCGTCATTCGGTGTCAACACGGCACTCGTCTCCTTGCTCCGGGGCGTTTGGATATACGTTAGAGCATGAAACGTAATTGAAGAATGGTTTTGCGGTACTTTCATGAGGTGACCACCAATACCCAGCCGCCTCCCGGTCGCCCACGCGATCCGCAGAAGGATGTCGACGTGCTCCAGGCGACGCGAGAGTTGCTGGTCGAGGTGGGGTATCAGTCGACAACGATTGCCGCGATTGCCAGGCGCTCCGGGGTCGGGGCGCCGACGATCTACCGCCGATGGGCCCGCCGGGAAGCACTGATCGAGGACGCCGCGTTCGGGAAGGCCGAGCCGGGCGTGGTCCCGGAGGCCACCGGCGACCTGTGGGAAGACTTCCGGGCGTGGTCGTCGATCTTCTTGCACCAGTTCGCCAATCCCGTGTCACGAGCGGCGATTCCGGGATTGCTGTCGGCATATCAACAGGAGGAGGATCTCTACGCCCGCCTCGTGAACCGATCAGAGCACGACGTCAGGGTCCTGATGCGCGACCTGCTGAGCGGTTATCTGCCTGAGATGCCAGGGAAAGCCTTGAATCACCGATCGGACGCAGTCTTCGATTTTCTCGTCGCGACCACCGCCCTCCGGGCCCTGACGGTAGGCCTCGCCGATCACGAGCAATTCTGCGACCAGACCGCGACCGCTCTCGCAGCGCTGGCCTATTCGACCTGGAAGCCCCAGATCACGCGGCGACGGTCCCGGGTGGAATGACCCTCTCGTCAGGCTTGACCTTCGAGTCGGGTTGAAGGTGCAAACGAAGACCTCGAAGGAGACCCGAGTTGAAACCACCGGTGGGGCTGGTTGATCGGATGGAACAGCATCAGGTGGTGATCTACCTACTGGCGATGGTCGCGGGCGCCGGGATCGGGCTGACCGCTCCCGGACTGAGCGCTTCACTCGAGCATGCGATCAACCCGGTCCTCGGCGCACTGCTGTATGTGACGTTCCTCCAGGTGCCCGTCGCCGACCTGCCCCGGTCAATTCGCGATGCCCGGTTCCTCTCCGCTGCGATGGTCATCAACTTTGTCATCGTTCCGCTGGTGGTCGCGGCCATGTTCTTCCTGCTGCCCGCCGACCAGGCCATCCGGGTCGGCGTATTGCTGGTGTTGCTGTGCCCCTGCGTGGACTACGTCATCGTGTTCTCCGGCCTCGCCGGCGGCAGCAGCGAACGCCTGCTGGCCGCCACACCACTGCTGCTGATCGCCCAAATGGCTTTGCTGCCACTGTTTTTGCTGCTGTTCATGGGCTCGGAGCTCGCCGACATCGTGAAGGTCGGCCCGTTCCTCGAAGCGTTCCTCGTACTGATCATGATCCCGCTGATCCTGGCGTGGGCCACGCAAGTCTGGGCGGCACGCAAACCCGCCGGCCGCACCGTGTACGCCGCTGCGAGCACCCTGATGGTGCCCCTGATGGCCGCCGTCCTCGCGATCGTCGTCGCCTCCCAGATACCCGCCATCGAAGACAACCTCGCCGATGTCGTCGCGGTCATCCCGTTCTACATCGCCTTCCTGATCGTGATGGCCTTCGCCGGTAGGGCCCTGGCCACAGCCTTCCGGTTCGACGTCGGCGGGAGCCGCGCCATCGTGTTCTCAGGCGCCACCCGCAACTCGCTGGTGGTGCTACCGCTGGCCCTGGCCCTGCCCGACGGCCTGGAACTCGCTGCCGCAGTCGTCGTCACCCAAACACTCGTCGAAGTCATCGGCATGGTCATCTACGTTCGCCTGATACCTCGGCTCGTACCGGACGTCTCGCCGGCGCCCACCTGATTCGACGCAGGTGGGCTCACCCAATTCAGCCTGCCTTATTGACATATGTCTAAGGGGTTGGCATTCTGGGCATCGGCAGGAGAGTTAGATATATGTCTCACAGGTGGAGGTAGTCACAATGTCCCGTATGCAACTGGCACTCAACGTCGACGATCTGGATCAGGCCGTCGAGTTCTACTCGAAGTTGTTCAATGTTGCGCCGGCCAAACGCAAGCCGGGATACGCGAACTTCGCGGTCGTCGAGCCACCGCTCAAACTGGTGCTGCTCGAGAACCCCGGCCGCGGTGGCACGATCAACCATCTCGGTGTGGAGGTGGAGTCCAGCGACAGAGTCCGTTCCGAGATCGCCCGGCTCAGCGAGGAAGGGCTGTTCACCGAGGAAGAGATCAGCACGACCTGTTGCTTCGCCACCCAGGACAAGGTGTGGGTGAGCGGTCCGGCCGGTGAAAAGTGGGAGATCTACACCGTGCTCGCCGATTCAGAGACTTTCGGCACGAGCCCGAAGCTGCTGGCCGACAACGCTACTCAAAGCGACGAGCAGTCCGCGGTGTGCTGCGGCACGTCCGTTTCCACGGAGGCAGACCCCGCGCCGAGTACCGCCGCGGCCTGCTGCTGAGCAGTTCATAGCTGCGGAGGGTGGCCGAGAGAAGGCCATCAGGCTCATTCGATGACGGTGTAACGCCTCAGATCGCCGCCGCGATGAAACCAGATAACTCCGGTTGAGCTACATACCCCCCGACCCTGTAGCTCAGCCGGAGTCGCACATTCTCTGGCCGGTATCGGCTTCGGTCCAGGTCAGGACACGTCGAACAGATGCGCCAGCACCGGCAACTTTTGTTGCGCAGCCCTTCGTCGGTACTCAGCACGGCCGAGGCGCCGTCGTCAATGGTGTGGCGGAAACGAACGGTGTGATCGCCGTCGTTCTCACACTCCGGAAACAGCCGAACCAGTGAGAGCGGTCAGAGCCACCACTCCCACCGGTTCCTCGGCGAGCATGGGAACCACGGCATACCGCTCGGCGTGATCGGTGATGGCGGTCAGTTCGACGACCTCGGCGGCGGCACGGCGTTGGAGCAGTGCCGATGTCGGGTGCGCGGCGGCGAGGGAGTTGTTGACGACCCACGCCCACGGGTGAATGCCGGCGCGTTCGAGGTCAGCTTGCAGGCCCGCGGCTTCGAGCCGCGGCGTGGTTTCGGCGAGGGAGACCAGGATGACCTTGGTCTCCTGTGGGTTCTGCAGCCGCATCAGCGGCGTCGTGAAGTTTGTGTTCTCGCCCATCTGCCTGGCTATTTCGCGGTGGTAGGAACCGGTCGCGTCGAGCAGCAGCAAGGTGTGTCCGGTCGGGGCGGTGTCAACGACGACGAACGTGCGGCGCGATTCGTGGATGACCCGCGAGAAGGCTTGAAAGACAGCGACTTCCTCGGTGCACGGGGATTTGAGGTCCTCGATCAGGGTGGCCCGGCCCTGCTCATCCAGGCGGGCGCCTTTGGTGGTCAGGACACGGTCGCGGTAGGTCGCGGTGGCCTCGGCGGGGTCGATGCGCGAGACCTCGAGGCCGGTGATGCTGCCGTCGAGCGTGTCGGCGAGGTGCGCGGCGGGGTCGGTGGTGGTCAGGTGCACCTGGTGACCACGGCCGGCCAGGGCAACGGCGATCGCGGCGGCGACGGTGGTCTTGCCGACCCCGCCCTTGCCCATGCACATGATCAGGCCGTGATCGTTCGCGGCGAGTTCGTCGACCAGCGCCGACAGCGGCCGATCGACAATTTCGCCGAGCGCGGTGGCGGGTGCGGGTTCGTATTCCCCGGCGGTGGATGCGGTGAACAGCGAGTCCAGAGCGTCGATGCCGACCATGTTGGTGGGCTTGAGGTCGACCTCGTCGAGGGGCAGCGTCCGCAGGTTCGCCGGCAGCGCGGCGAGGACGCCTTGTTCGCGGTCGTGGATCGCCGTTTCGAGGGCATCGTGTCCATCGGGGTTCGGTAGGACTCCGTTGACAACGACGTACTGGTGAGTGAGTCCGATATCGGCGAGTTCGGTGTGGGTGCGGGCGATTTCGGCGATCGACGCTCGCTGTGCCCGGGCGACCAGGACCAGTCGGGTGCGGCTCTGGTCGGCGAGAGCGGCGACGGCATCGGCGTAGATGGTGCGCTGCTTGTCGAGCCCGGCGAGCGGACCCAGGCACGAGGCGTCACCCTTGCCGTCGTCGAGGAAGTCGGTCCACGATCCGGGGAGCTGTAACAGCCGGATGGTGTGGCCGGTCGGGGCGGTGTCGAACAGGACGTGGTCGAACCCGTCGGTGATGCCGTCGGCGTCGGTGAGCAGGGCGGTGAATTCATTGAATGAAGCAATTTCGGTGGTGCACGAGCCCGAGAGTTGTTCGGTGATCGAGGCGATCTCGGCGTCGGGCAGCAGACCCCGGACCGGCCCGACGATGCGTTCGCGGTAGGCCTCGGCGGCCTGCTCCGGGTCGATCTCGAGTGCGAAGAGGCCAGAAATGGCCGCGATCGGGGTGATGGTGTTGCCGATGCTCAGGCCGAACACCTGACCGACGTTCGAGGCCGGGTCGGTACTGACGAGCAGCACCCTGCGACCGTCGCGGGCCAGGGCGATCGCCGAGGCGCAGGCAATGGAGGTCTTCCCGACCCCGCCCTTACCGGTGAAAAACAGGAAGCGGGGCGGGTCGTCGAGAAACTTCATGTCGGGCAATCCTTTTCAGCAGCAGTTCGAGTTCGCCGCGTCGTCAGCGCAGCATGCGCCGGCGTCGCTGGTGGTCTCGGTGAGCCCGAGCATCGTGATCCCGGCCGGCGCAGAAGCGGAGACCGGGGTGTCGAGGCCGGCCCACTTCGCGAGCTGCGCCCGGTCGGGGTAGCGGCCCGTCTGCGCGGTGATCCCGTCGACCAGGACCAACGGCAACCCCTGCGAGCCCGAAAGCTTGAGGAACGCGGTGACCGGTTCGCGCTGGGTGAAGGCCAACGGTTCACTGGCAAGGTTGAACCGGGCGATGTCGCCGCCCTGAGAGCGGACCCAGTCCAGATCCGCGGAGAAGGTGACCAACCCCTGGTCGACGTCCTCGCCGCAGACACCGGTGCTGCAACACAGGGCGGGTTCGAATACTTCGATGGTGGTCAACAGATCTCCTGGTGTTCGGTGCTCGGGGTGTTCTGGAGCCGGGCGGCGAGGTCGGTGACGCGGGTGGCGATGTCGTCGCGGACCAGCCTCATCCGTTCGATACCGTCAATCCCCCGCTCAGACGGTTCGTCAGTGTCCCAATTCTCGAATCGAGTACCCGCGATCGGGTCGACATGCGCTTCGCGGCCCAGCGTGACAACCAGGTCTACCCCCTCGACGAGCTGCGGATCGAGCAGTGTCGGAGTTTGATCGGAGATGTCGACGCCCACCTCGAGCAGGGACTCAGCTGACAGTGCGTTCACGGCGGCGCCGGGTTTGGTTCCGGCCGAATGCACCTCGACACGGTCACCGGCGACCTGGCGCATGAGCCCGGCGGCCATCTGCGATTTGCCGCCGTTCTTCACGCACACGAACAACACCGACGGAGCGGTCATCGGCCATTTCCTGCGTGAGCGGGAACGAGTTCGGCGATCAAGTCCTCGACGAGGGCCTTGATGTCGTCGCGGATCGGGCGGACCGCATCAACACCCTGACCGGCCGGATCCTCGAGTGCCCAGTCGCGGTAACTGATGCCCGGGAACACCGGGCACGCGTCGCCGCAGCCCATGGTGATGACAACCGTGGAGGTTTCCACGGCGTCGGGGGTGAGGATCTTCGGGGACTGCGCCGAGATATCGATACCGACTTCGGCCATCGCCTCGACAGCCGCAGCATTGATGGTTTCGGCCGGGGCACTGCCGGCGGAGCGGACCTCGATCGCATCGCCGGCGAGGTGGGCGAGGAAACCCGCGGCCATCTGCGAGCGGCCGGCGTTGTGGACACAGACGAACAACACACTGGGGGTCGCTGATGCCATGGGAAGGAGCCTCTTTCAGTCGTGTGTCAGATGTCAGGAGTTGGCGGGATGATCGTGATGCGGGACAACAACGTTGTCGGCGGTTTTCGCGACGTCGGGATAAAGGACGACGATCAACGCGAGCCCGATCAACGCGCCGACGATCTGGGCGACGATGAACCCGGGAACCGAGCCGGGCGCGATCCCGGCGAACGTATCGGAGAACACGCGTCCGATCGTGACAGCCGGGTTGGCGAACGAGGTGGACGAGGTGAACCAGTACGCGGCACCGATATAAGCGCCGACCGCGGCAGCGGACAGGGCATGTCGGCCGGTGCGGGCCAGGGCGAAGATCAACGCGATCAACCCGGCTGTGGCCACGATCTCGCCGACCAGATGACCTGACGTGATCCGGTCCTTGTCGGAGATCTGGAATGCGGACAGGTCGAACATCACGTTCGCCAGCACCGCGCCGGCGATGGCGCCCGCGATCTGCGCAACCGTGTAGGCCGCAACATCGGCCGCCGGCAGACCGGTCCCGGCGCGGCGGCCCAGCACCCAGTCCACCGCCGACACCACGGGGTTGAAATGTGCGCCGGACACCGGTCCGAACAATAGGATCAGCACCGCGAGGCCGAAGGCCGTTGCAGTCGAGTTCTCCAACAGTTGCAGCCCGATATCGCCCGGCGACAGCTGTTCTGCAGCGATCCCGGAACCCACCACGACGGTCACGAGCAGCGCGGTACCGACGAACTCGGCGAGCAACCGCCGGCCCAGCGGGATCGTGCTCATCGGCCGTCCCCGGCCACGATGCCGGTGCCCAGCAGCAACGACAACTGCTGCAACGCATCCGGGACGACGCGGTAGTAGACCCACGACGCGCGGCGCTCGGACTCGAGCAGACCAGCAGTGCGCAGCACCTTCAAATGATGCGAAATCGTCGGCTGCGACAAGTCGATCCCGATCGACAGATCGCAGACACACGCTTCTCCGCCGGCGTGGCCGGCGATCTGTGACAGCAACCGCAACCGCACCGGATCCCCGAGTGCCTTCAGCTTCGGCGCCAGATCAGCGGCAGCGTCGACTGACAGCGGCTCACGCACCAGCGGCTGGACCGCGCAGGCGGACACCTCGGTCAACGACAAGTCCGGTTTCGACATGGGTCGATATTGACAGATATCGAAACCAGAGCGCAAACGAACACCGGGTGAACGACCCGACAGCTCAGGCCAGGGTTTCGGTCAACCTGCCGTCCGACAGTTGCCAGCGGCGTGTTGCTCGGACGGTGGCGAGCATCCGTCGATCGTGGGTGACCAAAAGTACTGTGCCGGAGAAAGATTCGACGGCCTGTTCCAATTGTTCGATGGCGGGCAGATCCAGGTGGTTGGTGGGTTCGTCCAGTACGAGCAAGTTGACGCCGCGTGCCTGCAACAGGGCGAGCGCCGCCCGAGTTCGTTCACCGGGCGACAGCGAGTCGGCCGAGCGGGTGACGTGATGCCCCTTCAATCCGAACTTGGCCAACAGGGTTCGGACGTCCGCGTCGGTCTGTTCGGGGATCTGTGCGCCGAAGGCCTCGGCGAGTGCGGTGTCGCCGGTGAACAATCCCCGGGCCTGATCGACCTCGCCGATCAGCACACCCGAGCCCAGTGACGCAGAACCTGAGTCGGGGCCCTGCGCGCCGAGAAGCAGTGACAACAGGGTCGACTTGCCTGATCCGTTGGCGCCGGTGATGACAATCCGGTCACCGGCGTCGATCTGGGTGCTGATCGGTCCCAACGTGAAGTCGCCGCGGGTCAGTGTCGCTTCGTTGAGCGTCGCAACCACCGTCCCCGACCGGGGTGCGGCCGCGATCTCCATCCGGAGCTCCCATTCCTTGCGCGGCTCGGCGACCTCCTCGAGACGTTCGATGCGACGTTGGGTCTGGCGGGCCTTCGATGCCTGCTTCTCGGTGGACTCCAGGCGCAGGCCCTTGCCGACCTTGTCGTTGTCCTTGGATTTGCGGCGAGCGTTGCGGACGCCGTGTTCCATCCAATTGCGTTGCATCTGAGCGCGATCGGTCAATGCATCTTTGGTGTCGGCATACTGCTCGTAGGCCTCACGAGCGTGGCGGCGGGCGACCTCGCGTTCGGCCAGAAACGCCTCGTAGCCACCGGAATACACCGAGACCTGCTGCTGGGCGAGGTCGAGTTCCACGATTCCGGTGACCGTGCGCGCCAGGAACTCGCGATCGTGGCTGATGACAACCATCGGCGTCCGGGAGCTCGACACGAACTCCTCGAGTTGCGCGAGGCCGTCGAGGTCGAGGTCGTTGGTCGGTTCATCGAGCAGCAGGATGTCGTACCGCGACAGGAGCAGTGCCGCGAGACCGGCTCGCGCCACCTGACCGCCGGACAGCGCCGACATCGGCAGATCGAGGTCGACGGTCAGGCCGAGGTTCGCGGCTACCTGGTCGGCGCGCTCATCGAAGTCGGCGCCGCCCAGATGTAGCCAGCGATCCAGGGCGGGGGAGTAGAGGTCGTCGCCGCCGTCGGCCAGTGCTTCGGCCGCCGCGTCCATCGTCGACTGTGCGTGCGCGACGCCGGTCCGTCGGGAGAGGAACTCGCGGACGGTTTCTCCTGGTGTCGGCTCCGCCTCCTGCGCGAGGTAACCGACCTCGGCGTCGGGCGGGCTCAGCGTGATGGTCCCGTCGAAGTCCGCTGATCCGACTCCCGCCAGAAGTGTCAGCAACGTTGATTTACCGGCGCCATTGGCACCGACCAGGCCGAAGACGTCTCCGTCGGCCACCGTGAGGTCGAGGTCGGAGAACAACGTTCGTTCGCCGTGCCCGGCAGTGAGTCCGGCGGCGTGCAGGGTGGCGCTGATGGCTTTGCTCCTCATGGGTGGTGGCTGTGAGGGTATCGCCCGGGGCTGCGACGATGTGCTCGTGGCACCTCAGAAGTCCGTAGATCCGGCCGTGATGCGAACAGCCGTCGAAATCGTGGCGCCGTGGTTGCGTGACCCCGACGCCGCTGAGCCGACGAGGCAGGAGATCGCCGACGCCGTCCGGATGACCGCGCGAACCCTGGCGCAACTCGCGCCGGGTGGCTCGGTCGAGGTGCGCGTGCCCCCGTTTGTGGCTGTTCAGTGCATCGAGGGTCTCCGGCACACGCGTGGAACCCCGCCGAACGTTGTCGAGACCGATCCACGCACCTGGCTACAGCTGGCCACCGGACAACTGGATCTCGGCGGTGCACTGGCAGATGGCAGGGTGTCGGCGTCGGGAAGCCGGGCCGGGGAGATCGTTCATTGGCTGCCATTGCTGCGGCTGTGACACGCCAAACTCGTTA
The DNA here is from genome assembly GCA_003202005.1 of Williamsia faeni. Classification (GTDB taxonomy): domain Bacteria; phylum Actinomycetota; class Actinomycetes; order Mycobacteriales; family Mycobacteriaceae; genus Williamsia; species Williamsia faeni. The sequence goes on from QJJF01000004.1 coordinate 157,323, forward strand.
GTGCGGGCAACGACACGCCGCGACGATTCGCAATGGTTAAACCTGTGCCCGTAGACTCACGCATACGCCCTCCACCGGCCCACAATTGGGAGCGCTTGTGACCGAGCTGTCGATCAACAGCAAGAACCTGCTAGATCCCGACGAGCCAGAGAATGAACCGCGCGAAGAATGCGGTGTATTCGGTGTCTGGGCACCGGGTGAGGATGTGGCAAAGCTCACCTATTACGGCCTTTATGCCTTGCAGCACAGAGGGCAGGAAGCCGCCGGCATCGCCGTGGCCGATGGCTCCCAGGTCCTGGTCTTCAAAGACCTCGGTCTGGTCTCTCAGGTGTTCGATGAGCAGACACTCGGAGCGATGCAGGGTCATGTGGCCATCGGGCATTGCCGGTACAGCACCACCGGGTCGACAACGTGGGAGAACTCGCAGCCGATTTTCCGAACCACTGCTGCCGGTACCGGTGTTGCGTTGGGCCACAACGGAAACCTCGTCAACACCGCGGACCTGGCCAGCAAGGCGCGTGAACTGGGTCTGATGGAATCCCGCCGCCTCGGCGGTGCGACCTCGGACTCCGATGTCGTCGGTGCGTTGCTCGCACACGGCGCCGCGGATTCGACGCTCGAACAGGCCGCGATGGAACTGCTGCCGACGTTGCGCGGGGCCTTCTGCCTGACCTTCATGGACGAGCACACGCTCTATGCCGCCCGCGATCCGCACGGCGTTCGTCCGCTGTGTCTGGGACGTCTTGATCGTGGTTGGGTCGTCGCGTCCGAAACCGCGGCACTCGACATCGTCGGCGCCTCGTACGTTCGCGAGATCGAACCCGGCGAACTCCTGGCCATCGACGCCGACGGAGTCCGCAGCAGTCGTTTTGCCGAGGCCACGCCCAAGGGCTGCGTCTTCGAGTACGTGTACCTGGCCCGGCCGGACAGCGTGATCAACAACCGGTCGGTGCACACCACGCGTGTCGAGATCGGTCGTCGCCTTGCTCGTGAGTTCCCCGCCGAAGGTGACCTGGTGATCCCGGTTCCCGAATCAGGTACGCCGGCCGCTGTGGGATATGCCCAGGAATCGGGCATCCCGTACGGCCAGGGCCTGATGAAGAACGCCTACGTGGGCCGGACGTTCATCCAGCCCTCGCAGACCATTCGCCAGCTCGGAATCCGGCTGAAACTCAATCCCCTCAAAGAGGTCATCCGGGGCAAGCGCCTGGTTGTCGTGGACGACTCGATCGTCCGTGGCAACACCCAGCGTGCGCTGGTCAGGATGCTCCGCGAGGCCGGTGCGGCCGAGGTGCACGTGCGGATCGCATCGAGCCCCGTCCGCTGGCCATGCTTCTACGGCATCGACTTCGCGTCGCCGGCCGAACTGATCGCCAACGGCACCGACTCCGAAGAGCATCTGGTCGAGGGTGTCCGGCATGCCATCGGCGCAGACTCGCTGGGCTACATCAGCACCGAAGGAATGCTGGCTGCGACCGAGCAACCGGCTGCCAACCTGTGTTCTGCCTGCTTCGACGGCAACTATCCGATCGAGTTGCCACGCGAGACATCCATGGGCAAAGCCGTTCTGGAGACAATGCTCAAGAAGGCAGCAACAGATCAGGACGTCATGGCGGAGAACGACAACGCCAGCGCTGTCCGGCGTCCCTGAGCGACGGGGTTCACCAGCGCAAACCGTCCAGTTTCACCGGTTCGACATCCGGTGTGACCGGGGATGGGCGAAGATCGGCTCGGGTACATGCATGTCCATGCCCGCGGATATCGAACCGCCCATCAGTAATGGCTACACCACGCTCGGGTAGCGTGAAGCCGGATAATTCACCGCCCCGGCAGGAGTTTCCTGCCAACCTTCGAGAACGGAAACCGGACGCGAGATGACCGACAACGAGCCTGGCGGCGCCTCTTACGCTGCGGCGGGAGTGGACATCGATGCCGGCGAGCGCGCGGTACAGCTGTTCGCCCCGCATGCCAAGCGCACCTTGCGTCCCGAAGTCATGGGCGGCCTCGGCGGATTCGCCGGCCTGTTCAAGCTCAAGGGTGGCTACCGCGAACCGGTGCTGGCGTCGTCCACCGACGGCGTGGGCACCAAGATCGCAGTCGCGCAGGCGATGGGCAAGCACGACACCGTGGGCCGTGACCTCGTTGCCATGGTCGTCGACGACCTCGTCGTCTGCGGCGCCGAACCACTGTTCCTGCAGGACTACATCGCGGTCGGCAAGGTTGTGCCCGAAGTGGTGGCAGAACTGGTGAAGGGCATCGCCGACGGGTGTGTCGATGCCGGCTGCACCCTCCTCGGTGGCGAGACGGCCGAGCATCCCGGCCTGATGGGTGAAACCGACTACGACCTGTCGGCCACCGGCGTCGGCATCGTCGAGGCCGACTCGGTGTTGTCTCCGGACCGCGTTCGTCCCGGTGACGTCGTCATCGCGATGGGCAGCTCGGGCCTGCACTCCAACGGCTACTCGCTGGCCCGCAAGGTCCTACTCGAGTGGGGCCACATGGATCTCGGCGGTCATGTCGAAGAGTTCGAACGGACCCTCGGTGAGGAAATGCTCGAACCCACGCGGATCTACGCCAGGGACTGCCTCGCGCTGGCCGCCGAAACCGACGTTCGAACGTTCTCACACGTCACCGGCGGCGGCTTGGCCGACAACCTCGCCCGGGTCATCCCCGGCGGCCTGGTGGCCGAATTGGACCGCGGTACCTGGTCACCGGCACCGATCTTCCAGATGATCGCGCACCGTGGCCGTGTCGAGCGCGCCGAGATGGAACGCACCTTCAACATGGGTGTCGGAATGGTCGCCGTCGTCGCGCCGGAAGACACGGATCGTGCGCTGGCTGTGCTCACCGCACGTCACCTGGATTGCTGGGTTCTCGGATCGATCAAGAAGTCGCATCTGACCAAGGCCGAGCAGGGCAAGAGTGCCAAGAACGGCGTTGCCGAACTGATGGGCGAGCACCCGAGGTTCTGACGACCTCACAGACCACAAAAGGTTCGGCCGACGATCACGTCGGCCGAACCTTTGTGTTTGGAACTGTGTTCCCGATCAGGCTCGGATGGGCCTGCGGGCCAGAGGCGAGGACACCGGAAACATCGCCTGGGTGGGGGTACGCCAACAGCCCGCCTGAGGTGGTGCGCTTCAGGGGGCTGTTGGAAAAAGGGTGGTCGGGTCCGTGTGTCGCGGACCCGCGACAGCCATTAGGCCCGTCGCCACCCATCTTCATCTGACCATCGATCGTCAGTGATCCCATCGTTCGGGTCAACTGATGATTCGCTGGCTGACAGCTCTCGTTGCAAGCGGTCGAAGTCAGTGTTCGGTGCACTGTACTTCAGTTCACGAGCAACTTTCGTTTGCTTCGCCTTCGCCCGGCCGCGGCCCATTGGGGACCCCCTCGCGCAATGAAGGGGCGGCCAAACGTGTGGCGGCCCCATTCTGTGGTTACAAATATGGTCGTGAATCTGAGTCTACCGTGCCCGAAGGGGTGATGCGGACCAGCTTGTCCGCCGGTGGCGAAAATTTACATTCCGGGTACCGGATTTCGCACGGAATATTGTGGCCCGGACGTCTGGCGAATCACCTCTTCGCCAGGCGGTGCCATCGCTTCGCGTCCCGCACGACCTTCGCCGGGAGGTCCGCGATGGCGAGCAAATTCGCCAACGAAGCCGGGTCGGGTCCGGTGATCAGATGCCGGATGAGTACCCCGTGATCGGGCCTGGAGACGACCCTCACGGGATCCCCGGCGCGGACCCGCCCCGGTGTCACGACGCGGAGATAACAGCCCACATCTGCCCGCGCATAAAAACGCTTGATCCACTGGTCTTCCTGGGCCCAATCAGCGAATGTGCGGCACGGAGTCCGGGCAATCGTCACCTCGAGTTCGAGGTCGTCCCCTACCTGCCACCGCTCGCCGATGGTGGCATCTGTCGTCTCGATACCGGCGATGCGCAGGTTCTCGCCGAACCATCCGTAGGGCAGATCGCGACCGAGTTCCTGAGCCCATCGCCGGGCCTCGTCCTCGCCGTAGGCGTACACGGCCTGATCGATTCCGCCATGGTGTTTGGTGTCGCAGACATGGTCGATCGTGAGACCGAGCTCGTTGACGTCAACATGACCGTCGACCGCTCTCTTGTCGATCGCACTGTGTCCGACACCACCTGCGAGCGCATGTTCCTCGTGGACGGCGCAAACGGCGAGCACCGTGCCCGTTGCCAGGGTGTGGTGCACGCTTTACCGGCCTTTCAGTTTGTCGATGGCGGCGCGGCCGGCCTGGACGCGGTCGTCGGCCGGAACCGAAGACGGGTCGATCGCGGCGCTGGCACCACTGATGTCGAGTTGGGTATCGGAGGGGATTCCACGCTTGATGAGCGCCAGCGCGATCGGGCCGTACTCGAAGTGGTCGACGACGGTGCCGACACGACCGACGGCGCGACCACCGACGGTGACCGGATCGCCGGTTGCGGGGCGGTGCTCTGCGCTGCCGTCGAGGTGCAGCAGAACCATCTGGCGCGGCGGCTTGCCGAGATTGTGGACCCGGGCGACTGTCTCCTGGCCCCGGTAGCAACCCTTGTTCAGGTGCACGGCGCCCAACTCGTCCGGTGTACCGATCCAGTTGACCTCGTGGGGGATCGTGCGCTCATCGCTGTCGATTCCCAGCCGCGGCCGCAACGACGGCACCCGCAGTGCCTCGTACGTCCACATGCCGGCGGGCCGGGCGCCGACCGCGGTCAGGCTCGACCACCATTCGATGAGCTGGTCGGTCGGGACGATCAAGTCGATCGTTTCGATCGATGCGTGCTCACCCAGGGCGGGCATCACCCGCCAGAAACCACCATCGGGCAGCTGTCCGGCGTCGTAGACGGTGGCTTCGTTCGGGATCTGCAGGAGGTGCGCGATCGCACCGGTGCGCGTGGCGGGGCCGATCAGCGTCAGCACCGACAGGTCGGGGCGAGCAGCGACCTCGACCTTGGCCCAGAAGACCATCTTCTGAAGGAACGCGGCGAGAGGTTCTGCTCGCGATCCCTCGGTGTCGATCCAGGTCGTCTTGTCCAGTTCGGTGAGGACGAAGTGGTCTTCGACCCGGCCGTTGCCGTCGAGACTCAGGTTTTCGGCACTGTGACCGTCCGCGAGGTCGGTGACGAATTGACTGGAGATCGTGTTCAGCCAGCTCAGTCGTTCGTCCCCGGTCAGCGCGATGACACCGCGGTGGGAACGGTCGACGACGGCCGCTGATGTGGTTGCGGCCCGCTGCTCTCCGAACGGGTCACCGAAATGCCAGGCCACGGATTCGTCCGGCGTATTCTCCAGGCCGCCGACGGCTCCTGAGGGGCGCAATGATTCCAACAAGTCAGTCACCTTCCCAATGGTACGAGTGTGCTCGCTACCCTTGCCGCTATGGCTCAACCAATTCTGGTGACTGTTGATGGTGCTGTTCTCGACCCGGACGTGCCGATCCTGCACGCCGACGACCTCGCCGCCGTGCGCGGTGACGGAGTCTTCGAGACTCTGCTGGTCCGTTCCGGGACCGCCCGCTGCATCGATCTGCATCTGCAGCGGCTGTCGCGCAGCGCCAGAGCACTCGACCTGCCGGAGCCGGATGTGGAGCAGTGGGCAGACGCCATCGCCATCGGCGCCCGTGTCTGGACCGAGAAGAACGACGGGGCAGAAGGCCTGATGCGGCTCGTCTATTCGCGTGGCCGGGAATCGGCACCGGCCGGAGCAGTCGTAGAGAAGAAGGCCGGCAAGCAGACCGGTTTGACCCGTGACGGCGGCGGCGCCACCGAATATCTGACGGTCGGCCCGGTCGCCGAGCGGGCGGCGCATGTACGTGAGCACGGCGTCAAGGTGATCACAGCTACTCGCGGTTACTCGGTGGATCTGGCCGCCGCGGCACCCTGGCAGCTGTTGGGTGCGAAGACGTTGAGTTATGCCACGAACATGGCGGCCCTGCGATACGCCGCGAAGCAGGGTGCCGACGACGTGATCTACACCAGCAGTGAGGGACTGATCCTCGAAAGTCCGCGTTCAACCGTGATCGTGGTCGAGGGGGAGACGCTGACGACCCCGCCCCCGGAATCCGGGATCCTGGAAGGCACCACACAGCAGGCGTTGTTCGCCCAGGCTGAAAAGGAGGGGTGGGAGACGAAGATCGCGCCCCTGAGTCCGGCGGATCTTGTCTGCGCCGAGGCGGTCTGGCTGCTGTCGAGCATTACCCTCGCCACCAGGGTCACCGAGCTGAATGGGTACACAATGGCGACTCCGGATCGGCCACAAGACTTCTCGGAGTTGGTGGACCGCGCCATCGGGTGAGCGTGAATCAACCGGGTTCGTGATGATCACGCTCTGATTTCTTTATGCGCAGTTATCGCGTTGAATGCTCGCAATTTGGTTGCGTGCACTATTTTCTAGATCATGCGGTCTTTTGGCGTCGGTGAGACGGTCGAGGTCCGCAGTGGTTGCGCGCGTTTGACCGACGCGCAAAGCCTGTCGATTGCTGCGCTCCCATGCCGCCGACCTGTCATGAAGGGCGTTCCCGGGCCTGAGGTCCCATGGGTGAGGGGCCTTGTGCCCAACCTCGCCAAACGTGGCCACCGGCACACCGAAAGCGTGCATTTTCGCTTGTAGGGCCCATGATCGACGGCGTAGCCTGAACTACTACTGAACGTAGTAGAACCCCGGCGAATGAGGGAACATGGACGCACTCGACGTCTCCCGATGGCAGTTCGGCATCACGACCGTCTATCACTTCATATTGGTCCCGCTGACGATCGGTTTGGCGCCGATGGTGGCGATCATGCAGACGGTCTGGGTGGTGACCGGTAAAGAACAGTGGCTTCGGGCGACGAAGTTCTTCGGCAAACTGCTGCTGATCAACTTTGCACTCGGTGTGGCCACCGGCATCGTGCAGGAGTTCCAGTTCGGGATGAACTGGAGTGAGTACAGCCGATTCGTCGGAGATGTCTTCGGCGGACCGCTGGCCCTCGAAGGACTGGTGGCGTTCTTCCTGGAATCAACGTTCCTGGGACTGTGGATCTTCGGGTGGGACCGCCTGCCGAAGAAAGTGCACCTCATGACGATCTGGATGGTCGCCATCGGTGTCAACGCCTCGGCCTGGTTCATCATCGCGGCCAACTCGTGGATGCAACATTCGGTGGGGGCGCAGTGGAATGCCGAGAAGCAGCGTCCCGAGCTGAAGAGCCTGTGGGATGTGTTGACCAACAGCACCACGCTCGCGGCTTTCCCGCATACGATCGCCGGCGCGTTCCTCACCGCAGGCACATTTGTGGCGGCCATCGGAATCTGGTGGATGGTCCGAAACATGCGACGGGCCCAGAAGCTTCGGGAGATTGTGCCCGCCGGTGTGACTGCGCGGGAGGGATCGTCGGCGGTAGCCGTCGCGGACGACCCGGAACCGTCGATGAACGGCAAGACCGCCGATCAACTCGAGCACGACGCGAGAACGCTGTATCGCCCGGTCACTCGCCTGGCACTGTGGATCATGATCATCAGCGGCGTGGCGCTCGCCATCACCGGTGACGCGCAGGCGAAGCTGATGTTCAAGCAGCAGCCGATGAAGATGGCGTCGGCGGAGTCGTTGTGTACCACCGAAACCGGGGCCAGTTTCTCCATTCTGGCGATCGGGACGCAGAACAACTGCGAATCGGTGACACACCTCATCGAGATTCCCAACATGCTCTCGTACCTGGCCGACGGCGACTTCAACTCGACGTTGCTCGGCGTCGAGGAACTGCAGACCCAGCATGTCGCCAACTTCGGTCCCGGCAACTACAAGCCCAATCTGTTTGTCACGTACTGGTCCTTCCGGGCGATGATCGGCTGGGCCCTGGGATCGGCGGCCCTGGCTCTGGCCGGGCTGTGGTTGATGCGTCGCGGCCGGATACCCGATTCGAAAAAGTTTGGAACGTTTGCCATCTGGATGATCCCCACGCCGTTCCTGGCCAACAGTTCGGGCTGGATCTTCACCGAGATGGGCAGGCAGCCCTGGATGGTGGTCCCCAATCCGTCGTCGCAGGGTGACACCAACGGGCTGGAGGACATCCACCTCACGGTGCAGCAAGGTGTGAGTCAGCATTCGGGTTATCTGGTTCTCGCCTCGCTGATCATTTTCACCCTGCTCTACGGCGCACTCGGGGTCATCTGGTTCATGTTGATCCGCAAGTACACCCGAGAAGGTCCGACCGCCGTGGACGCCGGCCCACCGATCAACGGTCCGGACGGGCCGGAGTCGGACCGGCCGGAATCCGATGAGCCCAAACAACTGTCGTTCGCGTACTGAGGGACCGAGGGAGAGCAATGAGTCTGGCAGAGTTCTGGTTTTGCCTGGTAGGCGTTCTGTTCCTCGGCTACTTCGTGCTCGAGGGTTTCGACTTCGGCGTCGGCATGCTGATGCCCTTCCTCGGTCGCGAGAAGAACGGGGTCCCCGGGGATACCCGTCGGCGGGCGATGATCAACACGATCGGTCCGGTCTGGGACGGCAACGAGGTCTGGTTGATCACCGGAGGCGGTGCGCTGTTCGCGGCGTTCCCGGCCTGGTATGCAACGATGTTCTCCACCTTTTACATACCGCTCTTCTTGATCCTCGTCGGTCTGATAGTCCGCGTGGTCGCGATCGAATGGCGCGGCAAGATCGACGACCCCCGCTGGCGGTGGTGGGCCGATGTCGGTATCGGTCTGGGTTCGTGGCTGCCGGCGATCCTGTGGGGTGTCGCCTTCGCAAACCTGGTGCGCGGCTTACCCATCGACGCCGATGAACAGTTCACCGGCAACTTCTTCGATCTGCTCTCGCCCTATGCCCTGCTGGGCGGCGTGGCGACCGCACTGCTGTTCACCACCCATGGCGCGGTGTTCCTTGCCCTCAAGACTTCCGGTGATCTGCAAGGAGAGTCGATGAGAGCGGCATTCGCGATCGCGATTCCGACGACGGTGGTTGCCGCTGTCTGGGGCCTGTGGACCCAGATCGCCTACGGCAAGGGCTGGACGTGGATCGCGCTGGCGGTTGCCGCCGTGGCGATCATCGCAGCCACCGTTCTGGCGTACCTGCGTCGGGAAGGCTGGGCCTTTGTCGCCACCTGTTTCGCAATCGCCGGTGTGGTCGTGTTGATCCTCGGATCGATGTTCCCGAATGTGATTCCGTCAACCACCAATTCGGCCTTCGACATGACCATCGAAGGCAGCGCGTCGAGCCATCACACCCTGGTGGTCATCACCTGGGCCGCAGTGATCTTCACCCCGATCGTTCTCCTCTACCAGGGCTGGACGTATTGGGTGTTCCGCCACCGTATTTCGACCAGTCAGATCCCGCCGTCGATCGGACTGCCGATGCGCAGGCCGAAGGTGGTCGAGCCGTCGAAGTGACCGGCGCAAAAGCGTCATCGGCGTCCGGCCCGCCCATCGACCCACGGCTGTGGCGCTATTCGCGGACGTCGCGCCGGTACCTGGTGCTGACGGTGCTGATGGCGGTCACACAGGTGATCTGTGTGATCGTCACCGCGGCGACGGTCGCCTCGATCCTGTCCGAGCTGATCGTGTCGCCGGATCGGCGAAGTCTGGATGCTCAGGCCTGGCACCTGTGGGCGTTGGCCGGGGCCATCGTCGTACGGGTGACCGCGGTGTATGTCCACGACCGGTACGCGCACCGGGCCAGTGCCGGGGTGATCTCAGATCTGCGCGGTGAAGCCCTTGCCGCGGTGTCGGATCCGTCACGAACACCGCCGCGAGAGTTGCTGACACGGCGCAATCGACTCGCGACGATACTCACGCACGGCCTCGACGCGCTGGGCCCGTATCTCACGGGCTACATCCCGGCGCTGTTGCTCTCGGTGGTTGCCATCCCGGTGCTGGTGGTGGTCATGGCGATGGCGGATCTGACGTCTGCCGTCATCGTTGTCGTGACACTGCCTCTCATCCCGATATTCATGATTCTGATCGGTCGATTGACCCGGGATCGAACGGCCAACCGACTGACGGCGATGAGCCGCTTGTCTTCTCAGCTCCTCGATCTGATCGCGGGCATTCCCACCCTTCGTGCGCTGGGGCGCGAGCGCGAGCCGGCCGCCCGCGTCGGCGAACTCGGGCAGGCCCATCGGCGAAGCACAATGCAAGCCCTGCGGGTGGCGTTCTTGTCCGGTGCGGTACTCGAACTCCTTGCGACGCTGAGTGTCGCCTTGGTGGCCGTCAGCATCGGCCTGCGTCTGGTGCAGGGCGAAATGGGTCTCTACGGAGGTGTTCTCGCGCTGATCCTCGCGCCCGAGGTGTATCTGCCGCTACGGACGGCCGGCGCGCAGTTCCACGATTCGGAGGCTGGGACAGCCAGCGCGCGTGAGGTGTTCGAGATCATCGAGGGTGACTCGGTCAAACGATCGGTGGGGAACCGGTCCGTCGCGGTAGCCGGAGCCAAGATCATGGTCGCCGGGCTGGGTGTGCACGGCCGTGACGGATGGGCGCCGCACGATCTGTCCGCGACCATCACGCCCGGACGACTGACGGTGCTCACCGGCCCGAATGGAGCCGGAAAGTCGACGGTCCTCTCAGCGATCCTGGGTCTGCAGTGGCCCCAGGAAGGGTCGGTCATCATCGGAGATGTTCCGGTTGCCGAGCTCGATCCGGCAACGCTGTGGGAGCAGGTGGCCTGGCTGCCCCAACATCCGGTGCTGGTTCCCGGAACAGTGGCCGAGAACTTCGAGATGACAGGGCCGGTGAGCCCGCGTGACCGCGATTTCGGCTGCCGGGCCAGTGGTTTCGACGCTGTCGTGTCCGGACTGCCGGACGGCTGGCAGACGGTCCTGGGTAGCGGAGGTGTGGGACTGTCCGCCGGACAACGACAGCGCCTCGCCCTGGCCCGGGTACTGGCTTCGCCCGCACCACTGTTGCTGCTGGACGAACCCACCACCCACCTCGATGCCGACGCCGAATTGGCAGTGGCAAGCGCGTTGCAATCGCGGGCCACGGCCGGCGATTCCGTCGTGGTGGTTGCGCACCGACCCGCGATGCTCGCTGTTGCCGACGACATCGTCGAAGTGGCCGGGGTGACATATGTCGAACACTGACAACACTTCTGCGCATCGCGGGCTCCGGGGTGATCCGCTCTGGCGGGCATTGGGTCTGTTGGGGTTGCGCGGTGGGCCGGTCGCGCGATCGTTGTTGCTCGGAATCCTGGGCGCGGGTAGTGCTTTGGCCTTGGCGGCACTGTCGGCGTGGCTGATCACCAGGGCGTGGCAGATGCCGCCGGTTCTCTCGCTGTCGGTTGTGGTGACAGCGGTTCGGGCCCTGGGTATTTCCCGCGGACTGTTTCGATACCTCGAGCGACTCGCCACGCACGATCTGGCATTCGATGCGATGTCGACGGCGCGCAGTCGGCTCTATCTGGCGCTCGCCGGCGGCCCCGCCGGGTATTCCGTGGGACTGCGCCGCGGAGAGTTGTTGTCGCGGACGGGGACCGACGTCGACGAGATCGGGAATGCGCTCATCCGGGCGATCATCCCGATCGGCGTGTCGATTGTCGTATCCGGAGCGGCGGTGGCGATCATGGCGTTCGTCTCGCTGTCGGCGGCGCTGGTGCTGGCCATCGCGCTGCTGGTCAGTGGGGTGGTGGGCCCGTGGCTGGCGGTCCGGGGAGCGCAGATGGCTGCGCGAGCCGAGGCCGCAGCTCAGACCCGGAATGCCGGCGCGATCATGACCCTGCTCGACCACGCCGCGGAACTGTCGGTGGCCGGGCGGCGTGACGCGCTGCTGGACGAGTCGCGAGCCGCCGAATCCGAAGCCACCGAGGCGGCCGATCGCGGTGCCACACAAGGCGCCTGGGCCAGTGCCGCGGTTCCGCTGGCAGTCGGGATATCGGTGTTGGCCGCCGCGCTGGTCGGGATCGGATTGGCAGACAGTGTCTCTCCGATGGCGTTGGGCGTGCTGATCCTGCTGCCCCTGAGCGCGTTCGAATCGACGGGGCCGATGACCGAGGCGGCGATGCAACTTCAGCGAAGTCGCAATTCCGCTCGGCGGATCATGGCGATGATCGACCGTGCCGGTGACTTCCAAGAACCCCCGCACTCCGCGGCCGTGGGCACCGGCCGGGACACCGTAATGGCCCGCGGTCTGCGCTGGGGGTGGCCCGGCGGTGAGGTGTTCGGCGGTGACGACGGCGTCGACCTCGACATCGAACCGGGATCGCGGATCGCGATCGTCGGTCCGAGCGGGTGCGGAAAGTCGACGTTGTTGCTGACTCTGGCCGGGTTGTTGCCGCCGGTGGCGGGGACGGTCACGTGGCCCGCCAACAACGACGACACCATCCGCTACTTCGCCGAGGACGGCCATATCTTCACCACCAGCGTTCGCGAGAATCTGCTCGTCTCGAGGGGCGATGCCCCCGATGCGATGATCGCCGATGTGATCGACCGGGTCGGACTGGGCGAATGGGTCGCCGGGCTCCCGCAGGGCGTCGACACCCCGCTTGATGCCGGTGCCGACTCGATCAGCGGCGGTCAGCGTCGTCGGTTGCTGCTTGCGCGAGCCCTGATCAATAAGGCGCCGATACTTCTGCTCGATGAGCCGGGGGAGAACCTCGACCGCGCCGATTCCGATCGGTTGCAGCGTGAACTGCTCGACACAGCCCACGCGGTGCTGGTTGAGCCGGATCGAGCCGTGGTGGTGGTGACCCATCGTCTGCCGGTCGATCATCGTGCCGACTCGGTCATCGACCTGCGTCGAACTTTGCCCTCGGAAAAACCGGTTGCCGACGCCCGCAACCGGGAGTAGCTTCGTCCGTACACGAGGAAGGAGGTGGTCTGAAATTGATTTCTAGGACACGTGAGGTGACCATCAGCTAACCGGCCGATTGGTGGATTACCTTGTACCCCAATCGGTATCAAGCTGAATCCACGTTGGTCACCGGACCCCCGTACCTTTCCGGCCTCGTCCTGGCCGGATACCCGCTGTCTTGCGGGTGGTGCGGGGGTCTGCCCCGTTCGACGGTGTTAGATTCGCTTCCATGAAGCCGCACAGGTCGAGCCCGTGATCCTCCCGGTGGCCATTGCTGCGGGCGTAGAAAACGGAACCGTGTCGTTGGCCTTTCGGCGATGGAAGGTCGCGCGTGTGAAGACCGGCGAGGTGTTCATCAGTCCGGCCGGGCTGATCCGGATCACTGCCGTCGACGAAATAGGTCCGGACGCCATCACCGGCGAGGAGGCGGGGCTGGCGGGCGAGAAATCCGTGGCCGCGCTACGAAAACGATTCCGCGGCAACGACACCGATCCGGTCTTTCGGATCGCCCTGGAATGGGCGGGTCCGGACCCTCGCATCGCGCTCAGAACAGATGACCATCTGAGCCCGGAGGACGTCGCCGAGATCGCGACTCGACTGGATCGGTTCGATGTTCGCAGTCCGTCCGGACCGTGGACTCGCGACACCCTTGGGCTGATCGAACGGAATCCGGGTCGACGTGCCATCGAACTCGCGGAAATGGTTGGACGAGAAAAGGATCCGTTCAAACTCGACGTTCGCAAGTTGAAGAACCTCGGCCTCACGCACAGTCTCCCGGTCGGTTACGAACTGTCCGAGCGGGGTCGTGCATTCCTTGTTACCGAGCGAGATCAGGACTGACGGTCGGCAGCTTCACGGGCCGCGACGATGTGCCGGCTGTTCGTCTCCGACCACTGGCGCAGCGCGTCCACCGGACCCATCAACGAGATGCCGAGACCAGTCAATTGGTATTCCACCCGGGGTGGAATCTCCGGGTAGACCGTGCGGAGGACCAGCCCGTCGTGCTCCAGTCCGCGCAGCGTCTGCGTCAGCACCTTCGGGGTCACCACACCGATCATCTCGCGCAGCGCTGTGAACCGAACCGGTCCGCGACGCAAAGCGATGAGGACGAGCAGAGTCCAGCGCTCTCCGAGACGCTCCACAACCATGCGACTCGGGCAGTTCGGCTTGAGCACATCCCCGGTGGCCTCGATGCTTTCCATCGGGTAAGTATGGCACGTTGAAGTCACCAGTATCTCGCGGATACTGTCCTGATCACAGGGCAATAAACAACCGACAAGAGGTGCTGACATGAAGATTCTGCTGACTGGCGCGACCGGCTACATCGGGGGAGCGGTCCTCGACGAATTGATCGCCCAGGGCATGGCTGTGACTGCGCTGGTGCGCTCGGCGGAGGCTGCCGCCGCCGTGCGGCGGCGAGGTGCTGACGCGCAGATCGTCGACCTGTTCGACGTTGCCAGGGTGCGGGACCTTCTCTCTGACGTCGACGGGGCCATCCACACCGCGAGCCCGGGCGACGCCACCAGCGGCGCACTCGACGCGGCGGTGATCGATGCCGTGATCGCCGCGTTCGCCGGGACCGGAAAGGCATACATCCACACCAGCGGTGTTTGGCTGTGGGGCTCGAGCGCAGCCATCGTGGACGATTCTCCGCTCGACCCCCCGGCCATCGTCGCTTGGCGGGTGGCGCAGGAACGCCGGCTGCTCGACGGGGCGGTGGCCGCCACGATCGTGGCACCAGGAATTGTGTACGGCGAAGGTGGCGGCATCCCGAACGTCATCGTCGACGCCCCCGGTGCCGGTTCGGGGCAGGTGTCGCTCGTCGGTGACGGTTCTGCGCATTGGGGGCTGGTTCACGTCCGGGACCTCGCGCAACTGTATGTTCTTGCGCTGCAGGGCAATCCGGGCGGAAGGTTGATCGGGGTCAGCCACACCGCGTCCGTGGCCGAGCTTCATCGGGCCGCACACCCCGGGGCGACGCTGATCCCGACGACCGTAGAGGACACCAGGTCACGCCTTGGGGCCGCGTTCGCGGACGCGTTGCTCCTCGATCAGGTGGTCGGCGAGCCCTTGCGCGCGTCAGAGCTGGGTTGGCAGCCTAACCGGGCGGTGCTGCGGGACGAGTTGTCGGCGGGCTACCGGGCTGCGGCGGACGTTCAGCCGGCGTAGCGGCTGAGCTTGGCAGATGCGCGGGGCACCAGATCGCCGTCGCTGTCGACGCGTTCTTCGACGTACGCGAGGTCGCCGTCCTCGACGAGACCATAGAGACGTTTGGCGCCTCCGGCCTTGATACCGGACGCGGATTTGATCACCACATCGGTGGCCAACTCCCAGCTCGTCTGGTTCAGGGGGTTGCCGTAGAAGAGCTCGATCCAGCCCTCGGCATGGGTGAGAAGAAGCTCGATGACGTCATCGTCACCGATCCGCCAGAAGCCGGTCTCGCGGAAGTCGGGCCGGACCGCGTCTCCCTCCTCGCCGATGACCCACGAGCGGGACTGCCAGTTGAGGTAGTCCTGGCCGTCGTGGCTGATGATCAGCTGCTGGCCGAAACGGTAATCACCGGTCTCCGGGTGATTGCCTTCGCCTTCACCGCGCCAGACCCCGACCAACGGCAATAACGCCAGCAGCCCCGGATGTAGATCCGGACCCTGGCGGAGGTTGGCGGTGTCGTCGGGCAGCGGCAAGTCAGGCAGCGCCGGAATGTTCCGGCTGCCGGTTTCCTGGGCCTTGATGGCGGCCTGATTGACCGCCTCGTTGCCGGAACGGGTCACGATTCGTCAGTGACCAGCCGGTAGAGAACGTAAAGACCGAACCAGACGATCAGAACGCTCGCCAGTACCAACAAAACCTCGAAGAATGTGACCACCTGAGTATTCTAACGCCCCCCGAAACGACCGTGCGTGTGGGGATTCCCTCACTTTTGATTGTCGGGAGTGGGTGGAAAGAGCGAAGGCCCGGTCCACCTCGAAAGGTGAACCGGGCCTTCGTAGAGCTGTAGGTCTTACTTGCTGACGGTCACGTTCTGCTCGTGCACGCCGGCACCTTCCGGCTTCACGGTGACGTCACCGTTGCCGGTGGACGACAGCGCACGCAGCGTCCAGGTTCCGGGGGCGGCGAAGAAGCGGAAGTCGCCGGTACCGCTGGCAACAACCTCGGCGGTGAACTCGCCGGTTCCGTCGAGCAGACGCACAAAAGCGCCGGCCACCGGGTTGCCGTCGGTGTCGAGCACCTGACCGGTCAACACGGTCTCTTTTTCGGTATCAACACCGGCGGGCAGATTCTGACCCTGTTTAGGCGCAGCACACATGATTACTTGCTCTCTCCCAGTTCGATCGGGGCGGCGACAAGTGAGCCGTATTCGACCCAGCTGCCGTCGTAGTTCTTGACATTCTTCTTGCCGAGGATCTGATCGAGCACAAACCAGGTGTGGCTTGAGCGCTCACCGATACGGCAGTAAGCGATGGTTTCCTTGCTCTCGTCGAATCCCTTGTCGGCGTACAGCTTTGCCAGGTCTTCGTCGGACTTGAAGGTGCCGTCCTCGTTGGCGGTGGTGCTCCACGGGATGTTGATGGCTCCGGGGATGTGACCCTTCTGCTGAGCCTGCTCCTGCGGGAGGTGGGCCGGTGCGAGGATCTTGCCCGAGAACTCGTCGGGGCTACGCACGTCAACAAGGTTCTTGTTGCCGATGGCGTTGATGACCTCGTCGCGGAATGCACGGATGCTGGTATCGGGTGCCTCGGCCTTGTAAGTGGCGGCCGGCAGGGTGACCTCGTCCTTGGACAGCTCGCGGCCGTCGAGTTCCCACTTCTTGCGGCCGCCGTCGATCAGCTTGACGTCCTCGTGGCCGTACAGCTTGAAGTACCAGTACGCGTATGCGGCGAACCAGTTGTTGTTGCCGCCGTAGAGGACAACGGTGTCGTCGTTGGAAACGCCCTTGGCCGACAGGAGTGCGGAGAACTTCTCCTGGTCGAGGAAGTCGCGACGAACGCCGTCCTGCAGGTCCTTGCGCCAGTCCAGACGGATGGCGCCTTCGATGTGGCCACCTTCGTAGGCCGAGGTGTCTTCGTCGACCTCGATGAAGACGGTCTTGTCGGCCTTCAGGTTCTGCTCAGCCCAATCGGCGCTGACCAGGACATCGGAGCGAGCCATGGTTTTCCTTTCGTAGGGGGTATTGCGTTCAGGGTTTGTGCGGTGATCGAGACAGATCGGGAATTGCTGGGTGACGTGAGGTGATCGCCTTGGACAAAGCAGTGGGCTGGCCAAGGGGCACGCCGGCATACGGGCACAGAAAGACTGTGTAAAGCCCGTTGACTACCGGCTCAGACAGCAACAGTTGGCGATACGACAGAAGTCGATCGCCCGGCGACGTGTGAGCATCAACTCACGGCCCAGTTGCATGAGCGCCAGACTACCGCAGACATCCGGGGATGTTTCAAGGCCCTTGCCAGGGGGTTTTTCAAGGCCCTTGCCAGAAGTCGTCCGCGGTGACAACCAGCGGTTTCGGATCGGCGGAGAGAACGACGTCACTGCCCTCGGTCGCCGCCGATGACGCCGGCAGCGACCAGGGAAGTGGAAGCACCGGCAGTGTTTTGGAGAACTGGGCCAGCACGGCGGGCACCTGCAGCGGCGAGAGGTCGGAGTCGACGTGGTCGGCGGAGCCCGAATAGATGCCGGTGGCGTCGACCCGGAGCGCGCCGCCGCGGATCGACAGATCCGCGGACACGCTTACTTTTCGGCTGTCGGAGCCCTGACTGTGATGGAGATTACCCACTTTGGGCAAAGTGACCGTCCCGGTCAGAATGATGCCGGAACTGGCAGAAAGGATGCCGTCGCCCGGGCCGCCTCCACCGGCCGTGTCCTCGGGTGCCGGGGTTGTCACGGTGAGGTCGTCGATGCCCAGGAAGCGGCCCAGGTTCACCGAATCGATCTTCAGCGAGCCGCTCACCTTGT
Source organism: Williamsia faeni (assembly GCA_003202005.1). Taxonomy (GTDB): domain Bacteria; phylum Actinomycetota; class Actinomycetes; order Mycobacteriales; family Mycobacteriaceae; genus Williamsia; species Williamsia faeni. The sequence continues at coordinate 175,043 of QJJF01000004.1, forward strand.
CGACCCGCAACTCGGTCCGTTCGCCGATGAGCCACGCACCCCCGGCCCGATGTACCCCGGACAGATTCGAGCGGAGGTCCCCTCGACGGTCATTTCCCAGGTCAGTGCCCCTGGCGGTGATACCGATCCGGTCGTACTCGTCGCTCAGGGCAGCTGCGATGAACGGGAACCCCGCGATTGTCACCTCCGGGTCGAACTCCAATTCAGAGGCGGCGCGCAGGGCTCGTGAGTAGTGACGTTCGGCGTAGGCGGCGGTCGCGAAATCGATTCCGACCGCCGCGAGGACCACGATGAGCACCCCGGCCAGCAGTTTGCGCACCGAAACCCTTCTTTATGTGGACTTTGCCCCAACAGCCACAAAGTTGACGATCGCGGATCGGCTGGTATCGGGGGTCTTGTTAACGGGCGACGACCGGTTTGGCGCTATTCTGACATCTGTCTCGCACACGTTGGTAAGGCAGCGTACATAATTACGTACATCCGAGATCGGAGTGTTTGTGGATCTCTTGTTACTGACAGCCGATCCCACCCCTGAGTCTGTGTTGCCGTCGTTGTCACTGCTGGCTCATACCGTCCGCGTCGCACCCACCGAGGTGTCGTCGCTGATGGAAGCCGGCAACGCAGACGTGGCCATCGTCGATGCGCGTTCTGACCTAGCGGCCGCGCGTGGTCTTTGCCGGCTGCTGGGGAGTACGGGTTCATCGGTGCCCGTTGTTGCTGTGTTGACCGAGGGTGGGCTCGTCGCCGTGAACTCGGAGTGGGGTCTTGACGACTTCCTCCTGCCGGACACCGGGCCGGCCGAACTCGATGCGCGACTTCGCCTGCTGGTGGTGCGTAGTCGGGGTGTCACCGCGGAAGAAGCGAGTGGCAAGGTCACACTCGGCGACCTCGTCATCGATGAGGGCACGTACACCGCGCGGTTGCGGGGACGGCCCCTTGATCTGACGTACAAAGAGTTCGAGTTGCTCAAGTACCTCGCGCACAATGCCGGTCGGGTGTTCACTCGCGCGCAGCTCCTTCAGGAGGTGTGGGGGTACGACTTCTTCGGCGGCACCCGGACCGTGGACGTGCACGTGCGACGTCTGCGCGCCAAGCTCGGTGCCGAGCACGAGGCGCTGATCGGCACCGTGCGCAACGTCGGCTACAAGGCGGTGCGTCCGAGCCGTGGTGGTCGTGCCACCGAATCGAACGAAAATGTCACGGACGGAACCGAATTGGGTGATCTGGCAGGCCCCGATGAGGTCGAGTACCCGGATCCGGAGTTCAGTTCCAGCAACAATGGGAGCTGACATGGGCAGTCCGGAATTCACCCGGCGAATCACAGACATTCTCGAGGCCGCGACACTGGCTGATGGCGTCGCGCCGCTGGGGGAGCAGGCCGTCAAAGGTGTCGGTCGCCCGGGCGTCGTCGAGGTCACCGTCGCCGACGCCGAACTGATCGTCGGGTACGCCAACGTGACACCGGCGCGCGACGGCGAGCCGGCGATGATCGAGCTCGTGGTCGATCCGCACCACCGACGCCGGGGTCATGGCAGACGGTTGCTGGACGAGACACTCGAACGGGTCACCGGCGCTGTCCGGGTCTGGGCCCACGGCGATCTGCCCGCGGCGCAAGCGCTGGCCGCGGCGTCCGGACTCACGTCCAAGCGGCAATTGCTGCAGTTGCGCCGGCCACTGCCGGATCCGGCCTTACCCGAGCTGGTCGTTCCCGGCGATCTCGTGCTCCGGACGTATGCCGGACCATCCGACGACGCCGAGATCCTGCGGGTCAACAACGTGGCTTTTGCCTGGCATCCGGAACAGGGTGGCTGGGGATCGCAGCAGATCGACGAACGCACGGGCTCGCCCTGGTTTGATCCGGCCGGGTTGTTCCTGGCCTTCGATGCCGCTGATCCGGACCGGCTGCTCGGATTCCACTGGACCAAAGTTCACGCGGAGTCACTCGGCGAGGTGTACATCGTCGGAGTCGACACCGCGGCGCAAGGCCGGGGGCTCGGTCGACTCCTGACTCTCGCCGGGCTGCACTATCTTGCCGACCGGGGCCTCGGCGAAGTCGAGCTCTACGTCGAAGGTGATAACACCGCAGCTCTGAACACGTACGGGAAGCTCGGATTCGGGCAATACGCGATCGATGTGGCTTACGGCTGACCGAATTTCAGGTGTCGGGCAAATCACTGGTCGTCGTCCAGGTGACACAAAGGTGAACAGTGAATGGCCACCTCGAATTTTTCCTGCGGGCGAAGCGTTCCCGGGTCGATGTTGTATTCATCTGCGGTTCACCGCGCGTAGGTAATCCAGACATGACCGACCTCTAGCTTTCAACGAGTGACGCTTTGAGCGTCGGGGTGACTGCTCGAATCGCGAGATGTCACGGAAAGTCCATGGAGGAGTCTTCGGTGAGAATGAAGTCAAGTGCTGCGCTCGTCAGTGCGGCTGCGGTTGCGGCTCTGGTTCTGTCAGCGTGTGGCAGCGAAGAAAGCGGCGGCACCATCAGCGGTGAAGGTTCGACCGCACAGCAGAAGGCAATGGAGCATTTCCAGCCGATCGTCGCCGACAACGGCGGCAACGTCCTCAACTACACGGGTTCGGGTTCGGGCGACGGCGTCGCCAAGTTCCTGAGCGGCGATGTCGACTTCGCCGGATCGGACTCGGCCCTCAAAGACGACGAGATCACCAAGGCCCAGACCCGCTGCGGCGGCAACGAAGCCTGGAACCTCCCGATGGTCGCCGGACCTGTTGCCGTCGCCTACAACTTGTCCGGCGTCGACAATCTCGTCCTGAACCCGACCGTGCTGGCCGGGATCTTCGACTCGAAGATCACAACCTGGAACGCTCCTGAGATCGCCGCCTTGAACCCGGGCGTCACTCTGCCGAGCACCCCGATCGTGCCGGTGCACCGAAGCGACAGCTCGGGCACCACTGACAACTTCCAGCGCTTCCTGCAGAATGCGGCTCCGCAGGCCTGGCCGTACGAGCATGACAAGGCGTTCAAGGGCCAGGGCGGCTCGGCCGCGGCCAAGTCGACCGGCGTCGGCGACACCGTCAAGAAAACCCCGGGATCGGTCACTTACGTCGAGTGGGGCTTCGCCGAGGAGAACCAGCTGGGTGTCGCGGGCATCGACTTCGGCGCCGGCGCGACGGAGCTGACCGCCGACACATCGGCCAAGGCGCTCGACGGGGTCACCTTCAAGGACCCGGGTTCCAACAACCTGGTCGTCGACACCGACTCACTGTTCGCGATGAAGGAGCCGGGTGCATACCCGCTGCTGCTGACGACGTACGAGATCGTGTGCTCGAAAGGTTATGAGGGCGACATCGCGACGACCACCAAGGACGTCTTCACGACTATTCTGAACCAGGGCCAAGAGGGCCTGGCCGAGCTCGGTTACACCCCGCTGCCCGAGGCGTTCAAGGCCAAGCTGCAGACGTCCATCGACGCACTGTCCTGATCGAGTAGGTGAGGGCGACCGTAGAGAAACAGCGGTAGAAGACGATGACAGAGATTGACGATACGACGAGTGCGAAAGGGCCTATGAGCTCCTCGACGACTCAGCCAGATACCACCACCGGCGGTGGGCCGGCCGAACCACAAGGGTCTGAAATCAGGACCAACGGTTCGGCGATTCGATTGGGAGACAGGGTCTTCCGGACTCTGTCGGTCGGTTCCGGCATCTTCATCTCGGTGATCATCGGTTTGATCGCGCTGTTCCTGGTAGTCCAGGCGGTCCCCTCACTGCTCGAAAACGAAGAGAACTTCTTCACCTACTCCGGGCCGTGGTCCACCGATCCCGGCGATATGAAGTTCGGCATCCTGGGCCTGCTCTATGCGACCCTGGTCGTGTCTTTCATCGCCTTGGTCCTGGCGATGCCGATTGCGTTGGGTATCTCGATCTTCCTGACGGAATATGCCCCTAGACGGCTGGTCAGTCCGATCGCGTACACGATCGACCTGCTGGCCGCAGTGCCTTCGATCGTGTACGGCCTGTGGGGCATCCTGGTCCTCGGACCAGCGTTGGTGCCTGTCAACGAATGGTTGGTGGACAACCTCGGATTCATGCCGTTCTTCCAGGAACCGAGTCAGGTCAGCAACATGTCGACCGGTGGCACGATGCTCACCGCAGGCATCGTCCTGGCCGTGATGATCCTGCCGATCATCACGTCGGTGACCCGAGAGGTGTTCGTACAGACGCCGGTTGGCCACCGGGAGGCGGCGCTGGCACTCGGTGCCACGAAGTTCGAGGTCGTTCGGGTGGCGGTCATCCCGTTCGGGTTCTCCGGCTACATCAGCGGGTCGATGCTCGGCCTGGGCCGCGCCCTCGGCGAAACGATGGCGCTGTTGCTCATCATCTCGACCGCGGGCCCGATTGACTTCAACCTCATGGAGAGCGGCGAAACCTTCGCGACCAAGATCGCCAACAACGCCGCCGAGTTCGACTCACCGTCGAAGACCGGTGCATACATCTCCGCCGGCCTGGCGCTGTTCGTTCTGACCTTCATCGTGAACTCTGCGGCACGGGCCGTCATCAGCGGAAAGAAGGCCAAGTGACATGACCACCCTCGACGCGAGTACTGCACCGGTCAAACGCACACCGTCGGGTTTCACCCCGGTCAAAAAGAGTCGCCAGGTCGGCGACAAGAGCGCCGCTGTACTGGTCACTGCTGCGGTTGTCATCGCCATGATTCCGCTGATCTGGCTCGTCTGGACCCTGGTGGCCCGAGGATTGGAAGCCATCCTCAGCGCGGAGTGGTGGACCAAGTCAGAGCTCCGGGGCGGTGCGCTCAACGCGATCATCGGAACACTGGAGCAGACCTTCCTGGCTGCAGTCATCGCTATTCCGATCGGCATCTTCGTCGCGATCTATCTGGTGGAGTACGGCAACGGCTCGCCTCTCGCCCGGATCACCACCTTCATGGTCGACATCCTCTCGGGTGTTCCGTCGATCGTCGCAGCACTGTTCATCTACGCCGTCTGGCGCACCACGCTCGACCTGCCGCGGTCCGGCTTCGTGGTGTCGCTGGCGCTGGTGCTCCTGATGGCCCCGATCGTGATTCGTTCCACCGAGGAGATGCTCAAGATCGTCCCGCAGGATCTGCGCGAGGCCTCGTACGCACTCGGGGTGCCGAAGTGGAAGACGATCGCGAAGATCGTTCTGCCCACTGCACTGTCGGGCATCGTCACCGGCGTGATGCTGGCGATAGCGCGAGTGATGGGTGAATCTGCGCCGGTGCTCATCTTGGTCGGCTCGACGAAGGTGATCAACACCAATCCGTTTGAGGGAAACCAGCAGTCGCTGCCTCTGATGATGGTTCAGCAGTACAACAACGGCCCCAGTGCACTCGACACGGTGTGGGGCGCCGCACTGACCCTCGTGATCCTGGTGGCGATCGTGTACTTCGGCGCCAAGCTCGTCTCCAAGTTGTTCTCGCCCAAGAAATTCTGACGAACACTGAAGCGACACCCAACCCCCGACGTCACCAGCTCGTAGCGAACGAAAGAACAGATCCATGGCAAAGCGCCTCGATATCAAAGACCTGAACATCTATTACAGCGCCTTCCACGCGGTCAAGGACGTCAGCCTGGAGGTGCCGCCGCGCTGCATCACTGCCTTCATCGGTCCGTCCGGTTGTGGCAAGTCGACAGTGCTGCGCACGCTCAACCGCATGCACGAAGTGACCCCGGGTGCTCGCGTCGAGGGCAAGGTGCTGCTCGACGGCGAGGACATCTACACCAAGGGTATCGACCCGGTGTCGGTGCGCTCGACCATCGGCATGGTGTTCCAGCGGCCGAACCCGTTTCCGACGATGTCGATCAAGGACAACGTGGTCGCCGGGCTTCGTCTGCAGGGCCTGCGTGACAAGAAGCAGCTCGACGAAACCGCGGAGCGCAGCCTGCGCGGCGCGAACCTCTGGGAAGAGGTCAAGGATCGTCTCGACAGGCCGGGCGGCAGTCTGTCCGGCGGTCAGCAGCAGCGTCTGTGCATCGCCCGCGCCATCGCGGTGTCGCCCGAGGTGCTGTTGATGGACGAGCCCTGCTCCGCCCTCGACCCGATCTCGACGCTGGCCATCGAAGAGCTGATCAACGAGCTCAAGAAGGACTTCACCATCGTCATCGTCACGCACAACATGCAGCAGGCTGCCCGCGTCAGCGACCAGACGGCGTTCTTCAACCTCGCCGGTGTGGGCCAGCCCGGTCAGCTGATCGAGGTCAGCGACACCGAGACGATGTTCTCCAACCCGTCGCAGAAGGCGACGGAAGATTACATCTCCGGTCGATTCGGATAGTCCGAACGGCTGCCGTCCGGCCCGAGCCGGAACATCGCCGCCGTCATAAGCGATGATGGGGGAGTGACGGTCAAACATCCGGTCAGCGTGCTGCCTGGCCGTGGCATCGCGCTCCGGCGCGGGCCCTCGTTGCTCCTCATCGCTGCCGATCCGATGAAAACCAGTGCGACACTCACCGATCTCGCGCGGATCGCCACCGAGCCGCTGGGGGAGTCCAGGGCAGAAGGTTCGCGGATGCGTTCGCTGACGAAGTGGCTGCTGGCCAACGAGGACAGCAGCCCCGACTTCGCGGTCATCTCGACCGATCAGCACGGTGGGCTCGAGGTATTTCTCTACGGCGGTGCTACCGCCCGGATGTATGTCACCGAACTCGCATCGCCAGAGGTGGTGCGCGGTGCCGACTCCGGGTTCCTGGTCCAGCGCAGCTATCCCAGCAGCCTCTACGCGATCGCGGTCACGATCGACGAGACGGACCCGCTCGCCGGCGGACCGATCGGTGCCGCCGGGATTGCGCCGTCGCACATCTTCTCCCTGGAGAAGGGCGCTGCCCCGGGCGCCGGGATGATCCTGTGGCCGTCGGCGTCGCCATCGACAGATAGTGCGGTGTACGTGATTCCGGCGACCTCGCCGGTGGTCGATGCGGCCGACTCGACGCCTCTGATGGTCGGCGCCACCGGTAGCGATGCCGAAACACGTTTGGTACCACCGATTTTGTCTGTTCGCCTCGACGATCTGGATGAGGCCACGCAGAGTACCCGCAGCCCACTGCCCATTGTCGGCGGTCCGCGCAAACCCGGGAAGCTGCGGCAGGGTGTCGCCGAACCGACGCTGGTTCCGCCGCAGGATGTGCTGGACGACGCGCTGTCTTCGGCCCCGACTGACGTCGCCAATCGTCCCGTCAAAGTCGGCAGCTCGAGAGTGTCGGCTCGTGATCAGAAGGTTCAGATCCACGGATTGCTCTGTGCCAACGGACATATCAACGATCCGAGATTGCCGTTGTGTACCCGCTGCGGTATCCGGATCGACCGGCGTACCGGCGCGTTGGTGCAGGGTCCACGTCCGCCCCTGGGTTTGCTGGTGATCGATGACGGCTCCACGTACGTTGTCGCCGGTGACCTGTTGATCGGCCGCGACCCCGAGCCGATGGTTGCCGGGCGCGGCGGCGTGGCCGCCGAGGGAATCGGACCGTTGGACCCGATCCGGATCAATGACACGTCCGGATCCATGTCGCGGGCGCATTGTGAACTGCGCCTTGTTGATTGGGAGGTCCGGGTGATCGATACGGGCTCCGTGAACGGCACGTATGTCAGGTACCCGCGAGCGCCGGGCTGGATCACGCTGCGGCGTGGGCAGGAAGCTGTGCTCTACCCGGGTTCGCAGTTGCAGGTTGGCAGTCGATCGCTGCTGTTCGAGTCTCCACACGGGAGGGTGAGCGATGTTCGTTGATTCGCCGTCGGGATCGGATGCCCGCAGATCGCCCGCAGCGGTAGCCGATTACCGGATCATTCGTGCGCTCGGTGCGGGCAGTCACGGGGTGTGCTACCTCGCCCAGGCGCCGGCCCGGCTGTCACTCGACGTCGAACATGTTGCCCTGAAAGTCTTTTCGAACCCGGTGGGCGAGGATGCATTTCATCGCGGTGTCCGTGAACTCCGGACATTCTCCGAAGTGCGCTCGCGGTATCTGCTCGGGTTGATCGAGGTGGCGCTGGGTGATCAGTTCATGTATTCGATGGACTACATCCCGGGGGGATCGATGGCGGCACCGGCCATGCCTCTGCAACGCGACCAGGCCCTGGCTGTGCTCGAAGGCGCCGCGCGTGGCGCACACGACATGCACGAAGCGGGCCTGGTTCACGGCGACATCAAACCTGCCAACGTGATGATCGGCGGAGACGGCGACGGTCCGACGGGAGTTCTCAGTGCGCTGGGCCTGGCGCGGGTGATCACAGCGGCGACCGCGGTCAGTGGCGTCGGATCATCGGCCACGCTGGAGTTCGCGGATCCCGATATGCTGGTTGGCCAAACACCGTCGCGGGCAACGGATCTCTGGGCGCTGGGGGCCACGATCCATCGAACGATGACCGGCGAAGGGCTCTACGGCGAGCTGCCGGACATGCAACCGCTGGTGGCGATCAGGACGGTGCAGTCGACCAAGCCGAAGCTCAGTGCGGCACTCTCGCCTGCTGAACGGGATCTGGTGTCGGAATGCCTTGCGCCGCACAGCGATCGGTTCCGTACCGCGGCCGAGCTCGCCGATCGAATCGCCGAGATCAGGGCCGCGGACGGTCGCTGAACGGGTAGGTGCTTGGACGTCAGACTTCTGTGAATTGTTCCGGGGTCTGCCCGGTGGCCTGGAAGACCACCCGCCGGCCGATGAGCACGGCGTGATCCGAGAAGCGCTCGTAGTAGCGGCCGAGGAGCGTGACATCGACTGCGGCGGCAACGCCGTGCTTCCATTCGCGATCCATCAGGACGGTGAACAGGTGGCGGTGCAGATCATCGAGCGCGTCGTCGTCGTCCTGGAGCTTCAGCGCGTCTTCCGGGTTCTGGGTGTTGAGAACCTCACGCGCGTTGGTGGCCATGGTGACGGCCAGTCGACCCATCTCGGCGAAGTAGCCGTTGACCTCTTCCGGGAGTGCCTTGGCCGGGTGCCGGCGACGTGCGATCTTCGCGACATGAAGCGCCAACGCGCCCATCCGCTCGATGTCGGCGACGATCTGAAATCCGCTGACGATCGCCCGCAGATCGCCGGCGACCGGCGCCTGTAGGGCGAGCAACGCAAAAGCGCGTTCTTCGGCCCTGGTCGACAGGACCGTGAGCTGTTCGTGGGCGCCGATGACCTCCTCGGCCACGGTCAGATCTGCCTGAAGCAAGGCCTGGGTGGAACGCTCCATCGCGGTCCCCGCCAGCTCACACATCTGTCCCAGAACTGCATTCAGTTCTGCCATCTGCTCAATGTACGCACTACGCATAAGCCCACCGTACTGCCATCGAAGGGGCAAATGGTTGTCACGTGGTGAACTGCAAATGAACGCCAGCCATTCAATCGGGCTCGACAACCCCGGTCACGCGCAGGTGGTGTCGCCGGCGTTGGTGACGGTGAGGTCGTTGGGGAGCTCGTCAGGATTGGAATCCCGTGGCAACTCGCGGACGCTGACCTGCGAACCTTCAGGCGGAACTTCGCCCAGGGTGCCGGAGAAATCACTGCCCACAATGACCTCGACACCCGAGCTGACCGTGGAATCCGCCTGGATCGTGGCGCCGGGGAACATATGTGCCACAGTGGCCGCGGCCTCCTGTTGGCCGGGACCGTACCGGACCACCGTGTCGGTCCGGTTTTCCGAGGCGTCGGCGACGCCGTTGATCTCGAAGCCGTGGCCGGCCAGTTCGTTGGCGGCATCGGCGGCGACACCGCCGACGCCGGTGCCGTTGAGGACCCGCAACGAGATCGAGTACGGCGACAGTGCGGCGACGGTGACCTGTTCGGGCTTGGGCGCGGTTGTTGCTGTGGTGCTCGGCGTCGTGGTGCCCGGTTTGGGGGCTTCGGTCTTCTCGCCGGGCAACGGCATGTCGTTGATGATCGCGTCGAAGATCGCGTTGATGTCATCGAGCCGGGGGATCTCGTTGCCGGAACCGTCTTCGGCCGTGCCGGAGGTGGGCACCGTCAGGAATGTCACGCGACCGGCGTCGAGTCCCTGCATCGATTGGCCCAGCTGCAACAGGTCGTCGGTGTTGACCTGGTCGACGTAGCTGTACTTGATGAAGGTGTCGATGATGCCGTTCAGGGTGGCCGGATTGGTCAGGACCTGGCTCGACAGTGCCCCGCGCAGCAGCGAGGACATGAACAACTGCTGACGCTTGATACGCCCGTAGTCGCCGTTCCCCTCAGTCTCGATGTTGCGGGCACGCACGTAGTCGAGGGCCTTGGAACCCTTGAGTGTTTTCTTGCCCGGCTTGGCGAGGATGGTCCCGAGTTCGTAGTCCTCCAGCGGCGTTGTCGAACAGACCTCGACACCGCCGATCTTGTTGACCACCTGCTCGAATCCGTAGAAATCCATCGCGATGAAGTGGTTGATGTTCAGGCCGCTCATCGTGGTGAGCGTTTCGACCAGACACTTAGGACCGCCGACGCCGTAGACACTATTGAGTTTCACCTGGGTTTCGGAGGGAACCACGTCAGTGGTGTATTGGCCGTCGTCGTTGTTCCAGCCGGCGCATTCGGGTCGGTCGACCTGTAGGTCACGGGGGAAGGACACCGCGACAACGCGGCTGCGGTCTGCTGGGATGTTCACCAAGAGCACGGTGTCCGAGCGGGCGCTGCCCTCGAACTCCGTGGCGTCGCCTGCCCCGACCGTACCGTTCTGTCCGGATCGGGTATCGGTACCGACGATCAGATAGGTCTCGTCACCGGTCTGCAGCTGTTTGTCGCGAATCTCTTCGTTGTCGGGGTTCACCGCCTCGACGGTGTTCCAGTTGCTGTCCTTGACCTTCTGATAGCCCCAGACCGCGCCCGTGCCAAGCAGCGCCAACACGCAGGCCAGGGCGATGAGGATCCGTCCACCGATGGTGGCGCGGTGCAACATCTGTTTGTGGTCGCGCTCCTTGGCAGGTGCGGCGTGCTTGCGGCGTGATCCGGTGTCTGAGCCCGGGGTGACCGAACGCGGCGACCGGGTGGCGTCACCGTTGTCGGACAAGTCCGGGATCGGCGCCGGTGCCTTGACGGCGGGGATGTACTCGGTGACCGCGGGGGTGGCGGGGATGACCTCGGTCTTGGCGTCGTCGGCCGTGACCGGGGGCTCGCCGGCACCGATGATCTGCTCGGTCGGCGCTTCGGCGGGGCCCACGCGGCGGGGTCGCCGGAACGTGAGTGCCGGCGTCGGAGCCGGGGGTGGTGGTGTCGGAGCCGGGGGAGAAGTCGGAGACTGCGTCGGCGGAGACTGAGGAGGAATGTTCGGCGGCGCGGCGTGTTGGGCCCGCGGGCTCGGGGGCGGAGTGTTCGACGTGGTCGCTTCGCCTGCATCCGGGGTGTCGTCGGAGCCGGCCGCTGCATTCATCCGATTCAGCAGCTCGCGCACGGTCACCCGATTGCGGTCGCCCTCTGTCAGCTCGCGGCTGGTCGGCTCCCGCAGCACCTCGTCTGAGGGCGCGCCGAGCCGGCGGCGAATCTCATCGCGGCGTTCCTCGGACGTGCGTGCCCGGAGTTCGTCGTCGCTCACTCATGTTCCTTCAGCCTTCTGGGCGCCGGGCTGTATTTCAGGCCCGGCTGAAACACTCAGCGGGCACGGCGCCGTCTCGATGATACTGACGAAAACAGGCGCATTTCCCGTGGATGGGCTGTGAAGGTGCATAGCGCCGGTCAATACGACAGCGTGAACCGGCAGTTTACGAAAGATACTGCCATGTCCGGGCGGATTCAGCCGCCTGAATGCATGACCTCGGCGCCGTCGGGAACGGCTTCGTCGTCGGGGTCGTCGAGCCAGCCCTCGGGGAGTGCCACGGCCGACGGTGAGCCCTGGCGGCCACGCGGACCGTGCGCGTCATCAGGGAACGGCACGTCAGCGGGCAATTGGCCCACGAGGTCGGCCAGTTGCCCGACAGTTTCCACCAAGGCCATCTCACGCCGCAGTTCCGAACCGACAGGGAAACCGCGGAGATACCAGGCGACGTGTTTGCGGATTTCCCGCATTCCCTTGAACTCGCCGTGATGGTCCGCGAGAAGTTGTCCGTGCCGGATAATGATCTGCGCCACTTCTCCGAGATTTGGTGCCAGGGGTGCCGGAGTTCCGTTCAATTCGGCACTCAATTCGGCGAAGAGCCACGGCCTGCCCAGGCAGCCTCGTCCGATGACCACGCCGTCGCATCCGGTTTCGTACATCATCCGGGTGGCGTCGCCGGGTTCGAAGATGTCGCCGTTGCCGAGGACCGGAACATCGGTGACGTGTTCCTTGAGGCGGGCGATCTGATTCCAGTCGGCACTGCCGGAGTAGCGCTGTGACGCGGTACGCGCATGCAGCGCAACAGCTTTCGCACCCTCGGCGGCCGCGATTCGACCGGCGTCGAGATGCGTGTGATGGTCGTCGTCGATGCCGATCCGGAACTTCACGGTGACCGGGATGTCGGTGCCCTCGGTGGCGCGGACCGCTGCGGCGACGATGTTCGCGAACAGGCGGCGCTTGTACGGAATCGCCGAACCGCCACCTTTTCGGGTGACCTTGGGGACCGGGCAGCCGAAGTTCATGTCGATGTGGTCGGCGAGATTCTCGTCGACGATCATCTTCGCGGCGGCATATGTGTACTCGGGATCAACCGTGTACAGCTGCATCGACCTGGGGTTTTCTTCCGGGCCGAACGTGGTCATGTGCATGGTGACCGGATGCCGCTCGACCAGCGCGCGAGCGGTCACCATCTCACAGACGTAGAGCCCGGCGACGGTGCCCGTGCGGGCGAGCTCGAGTTCGCGGCAGAGCGTGCGGAAGGCAACATTGGTCACCCCGGCCATGGGGGCCAGGACCACCGGGCTGGACAGCTCGATGGACCCGATCTTCAGAGACGAAGGCGAAGCCGGAGCTCGACCCGTCGCCGGAGACGAAGGCGAAGCCGGAGCTCGACCCGTCGCCGGAGACGAAGGCGAAGCCGGAGCTCGACCCGTCTCGTGAGCCGGGGTCGTGGTTTTTGTCAGTAAGGCGGTCAGCGCAGCAGTTTTCTGTTTCAGGAGGCGGCAGCGGCTTTTTCGCGCTTGGCGGCTTCACGCGCCAGTGAGCGATCACGCATTTCCTCGAACTTGACGGTGTCGGCTTCGAGCTTCTCGAGGAACGCACCGAGATCTTCCCGAAGCTTCTCGCCCTCGGGGCCGAAGTCGTCGCGCTCGAAGATGCTCCACTTGCGCAGAACGGGCTGAACGACCTCTTCGAGGTGCTGACGCATGTCGTAGATGCCGTGCTTGGCCATCAGTACACCGTTGCGACGGAAGTTGGGCATTCCGGCGCCCGGCATCTGGAAGTTGGACACGATCTCGTAGACGGCCCTCATGGCCTGATCGGGAACCAGGTCGAGCGCCGCCGCACAGATGTTGCGGTAGAAGACCATGTGCAGGTTCTCGTCAGCGGCGATGCGTTGCAGCATCCGGTCGGCGATCGGGTCGTTGCAGGCCTTGCCGGTGTTGCGGTGCGAGACGCGGGTGGCCAGTTCCTGGAAGGTCACGTACGCGACGGATCGCAGGATGCCGGCGGCCTCTTCGCCCAGTTCCTCGGCGCGGTCGCCGGCAGCGGCCAGCGGCGAGTAACCGTTGGTCATGTGGATCATGCGGGCCTCTTCGAGCGCCACGGGATCAACGCCGCGGGTGACGACGAGGTAGTCGCGCATCACGATGCCGTGACGGTTCTCTTCAGCGGTCCAACGGCCGACCCAGTGTCCCCAGGCGTCGTCCATCGAGAAGTTCTCGGCGATCTCGCGGTGGTAGGACGGGAGGTTGTCCTCGGTCAGCAAGTTGGTGACCATCGCCGCCTTGGCGACCTCGTCGAGCTGCGACTGCTCGGGATCCCAGTCGACGCCACCGAGAGCGGCGAAGTTCTGGCCCTCGTCCCACGGCACATAGTCATGGGGATGCCAATCCCTGGTGGTGCGCAGGTGCCGGTTGACGTTTTCTTCGGCCGCCGGTGACAGTTCCTTCAATAGCTCAAGTTGGGTCAACTCGCGTGCCATCAGATATTCCTCCAGGAAGGCTAGGATGTAAGGCTTCAGGGTAAGGGATCGTTATCCGTCACCCAAGTGCTCGCGTGGCGCGCTGGGGATGTAAATGCGTCGCCACACCTGTTGTTTCCGGTACTCAGGGGCGTCGTGCCCGCATAAGTGAGTGTTACCCGACATTGTCGGATTGTGGTGCACCTAACACGGAGTTTCAGACATATTTACCGAACTTGATCAGCCATTCGGAGGCTTCGTCGGTCAGATTCCCCAGCTCCTGTGCTCTATTGCACCAGGCTTTGGCGGCTTGGGCAAACTCTGCGGGGTTGTAGATGTCCTCTTCTTTGGCCCATAGACCGTCGCCGCCGTAGGTGAGGATCGTGATGTTGGTGGCCGTGAAAACGCTGCCATCGCCGGGGTCGCGCATCGGGTTGTCGATCTCACAGATCACCCGGCCGGTGTCCGGGTCGATGACATGCCACAGCGAGATGTACCCGGCCATGTGGTTGCCGGGGAACCGGCCCATCGTCTTGTTCACCCAGGCCCGGATCTCTTCGCGTCCCTTATATGTGCCCAGGGCGTGTTCGACGTAGTCGGCGTCCTCGGTGAACTGGTCTGCCCACCGATTCCAGTCCCGGTCGACCGCGACCGCGTCGTTGACCGCCTTGAACTTGCTGAACTCTGACTCGAGTTCGGCCCTGGTGAAATGCGCCATCTACCCTTTACCCCCTTATTGGTCGAGCATCGTGTCGGTCTGACGCCGATCAGGCGAGGCCGACGGTGATCGTCGCGTCGATCCGCTTGATCCGGCAGTGATCGTCGAAGGCGAATATCTCGTCGACGGTGGCACCGGCCACATCGACGCCGGCGAACCCGTAGTCGAGGTCGTACACCGTTCGCACCAGATGGCCGTGTTGGCTCCACGTCGCGTTGTCGATGCCGGTGATGCCGGCGTACTGCAGGTGGGCGGCCAGTTCGGCTTTCATGGACGCCCCCGAGAAACCGGTCTGCAATCCGTTCTCGAATCGGATGACGTCGTCGGCCAGCGGTACGTCATACGCGCGAGCAGGATCTATCAGTGCGGCGACGTAGGTCTGTGCCCCCGCGAGCTGAGCGTCAGCCGTGCAGATGGTCGTGGGTCCACCGCCGGCCGACGCCGCCGCCGGAGTCGTCAGCAGTGCCGCCCCGGCCAACACAGCGCAGGTGAGAATCCGGGCTCCGGCAGATTTCATGGAGTAAGCGTATGTGCTCAATCCGTGGAACGGGAGAATTTTTCCTGATCGGTCAGATGGACTAATCGCCCACGTTGTTCTGGTGTGCCGTCGATCCCGGTCGATAAGATCGATCCAGTCTCGCCGCCGGCGGGTGACCCGGAAATCGCGGGTAAAGAAAGGTCGAGCAGCAATGAGTGTGGCGATCGGTTCGTACGTCGGCGGCTACGAGATCCTGGAACTGATCGGCCGCGGCGGGATGGGTGAGGTCTACAAGGCCCAGCATCCGAGGCTGCCGCGTGCCGACGCGATCAAGCTGCTCAACAGCACGTACGGCAGCGACGCTGATACCCGGGCGCGCTTTGAGCGCGAGGCCGATCTCGTTGCACCGCTGAGCCACCCCAACCTGGTGAACGTGCTCGATCGTGGTACCCACGAGGGCCAACTTTGGATTGCGATGGAGTTCGTCCCGGGCACCGATGCCGCCCAGATGCTCGTGGGCGGACCGCTGCATCCGCGTCTGGCGGTCACGATCATCTCGAAGGTCGCCGACGGTCTCGACTACGCGCATCGGAAGGGTCTGCTGCACCGCGACGTGAAACCGGGCAATATCCTGATCACCCCCGGATCCGATCCGATGAACCCGGATGCGGTGAAACTGACCGACTTCGGGATCGCGCGGATGGCGCAAGAGACCGAGAGCCATCTCACGTCGGTCGGGATGACGGTCGGAACGCTGCGCTACAGCGCGCCCGAACAGGTGGGTGGCGAGGACATCGATCATCACGCCGATATCTATGCCTTGGGCTGCAGTCTCTATGAACTCCTCACGGCAACAGCACCATTCGATGCGCCGACGAGCCAGGGCCTGATGGCGGCCCACATGTTCAACGCGCCACCCAATCCGGCCAAGGCGAACCCCGCGGTGCCGGCGGCGATGGCGGCGGTGATCGCACGGGCGATGGCCAAGAAACCTGCCGATCGTTTCAACTCAGGGCGTTCACTGGCGGACGCCGCGCAGGAGGCATTGAAGGGTGGTGGGGCGCAGCACAGCACGCTGCCGCAACACGCTTTCACGCCGGTACCCGCGAATGTGACTCCGCCGCAACAGGGTCCGTCCCACAGCGACCATCGCGGTTCACTTCCCGCAACGTCGGCCGTCACGTATCCGCCGACGGCGAATCCCGTTCGGCCCCAATCGAATCCATATCAATCGAATCCGGGACATTCTGGTGCCGGTTCGGGTTACCAGGGTGGACCGCCCGCCGGGGGACCTTCGTCGCCGTCGAGTCCACAGATGGCCGGTGGGCAGTACCCGAATCACACCCAGTCGACGACGCCGCCGCCGGGAGGTCCGCCGGGAGGAGGGTTCGTACCGTTCACCCCGGCACCCTCAGGGGCGCCGGGGAAGAAGTCGCCGTGGTTCACCCGGGCTGCGGTGATGGCCGGTCCGATCGTGGCGCTTGCCGTTGTCATCGGAGTTGTGGTGGGCCTGCTGGTGTTCGGCGGCGGCGGCGACGCGCTCGCCACGCCGGAACAACCCAGCGCGGAGGTCGGCGACAGCACCGTCGACGTCAGCTGGCCTGAGGTCGACGGCGCCTCCGAATACGTGCTGCGCCAAGGCGAAACGATCGTCTATGTCGGTAGCGAACCCACGTATTCGCAGCCGATGCCACTGCCGGGTGTCTATACGTATTCGGTGTCGGCCCGCTCCGGTGGCGATGAGGCCTCGCCTTTCGGTCCGGCCAGCGGAGAGGTTGTGGTGACACAGCAGTGGCACGGAGTCGAGGAGCTGGCAGCAGCATTCTCCGACATCGTCGGTCCGAGCCCGGTGTCCACGGACACCTTTACCAAGGAGGCCTGCCGGGGTGGCGTCGGATCGATCGACACCGAGATTCCCAAGACCGGCACCATCGTGTGCCCTGCGACAGCAGATGCCTACTCGGTGCGGCTCCGGGAGTTCCCGTCCAAAAAAGACCGAGACGACTATCTGGAAAGCCTGGGGCTCAAGACGTCACAGGTGACCACCGACCAGGGTGCCAGCGGGACGCTCTACCAGGGCGACGGTCCGAACAGTGCATGGGCGGGCACCTTGATCTTTGCTTTCGATGACCCCGACCGCGAGAACTACGACGTCGCGGTGACCGTGGACAACGGCAAGGACGCAGATGCCGCTGCCGTGATCGACAGGCTGCCGCTGTGAAGCGCTGGGCGTGGCCACTGGTGGTGGTCGGTGCGGTGGTGGCGCTGGTGATCGCGCTGGCGGTCACCTACTTTGTCGGCGGTTCGGCCGATGTCGCCAAGCCATCCGGCGTCAAGGCCGACTCGGACGGCGGTGTGGTGCAGGTGAGTTGGTCTGCGGATTCGGACGCCTCGTCGTTCTTGTTGAGTCGTGGCGGTGAGGTTGTCTATTCGGGTCCCGATAGCGAGTTCACCGACGGCTCGGCAATCGCCCCGCAGGGTACGACGAGTGTCGAGTACTCCGTGCGTGCGGTCGACGACAAGGGCCGGGTATCGGCTCCGTCAGCGTCGGCGACGGTCGAAGTCGGCACCGGTTGGGGTCTGCTCGCGATACCCGCGCAGGAAGTGTCCGACCTGCTGCCCGCCTCGCCCTCCGAAGAGGGCTGGAACGGAATGGTGTGCGAGACCAGTCTCGATGCCCTGCCGGCCGAAGAGGGAACTGCCAGTGAAGGTTCGGGTGAACCGTTCATCGAGGGTGGCTTCCATTGCGCGCTCGAGGTCGACGGCACCGAATACGACCTCTGGACGGATTTCTATGTCAGTCCGGAACAGCTCGAATCGCGGATGTCGGAGATACGCGGGTGGTCGGATGTCCGGAGCACGACTTGGCAGGGTGGTCGAGCGGTGGTCGGCGAACCCGCCGGGGCTTCCCGCTGGATCGGACTGACCGTCGATTCTCATCCGGGCTTGTACATCGAAATCTCCGCTGTCGACACCGCCACGACGGCGGACGAACTCACCGCAGTGGCCGACAGCTTGCCCGTCATCGACTGACGGGCATATCGCGGAAAATTGGCAAAACCCGCGTTCGGGGCAGGTCAGGACGGTACTCTCCGCGACAGCACAAGGTGCTGCGTCCGGAGGGGGACACTGTGTCGCGGGATGAATTTGTTCGGGCCGTGAGTCGTGTTGCCGTGACGATGGCCGTCGTGGTGGCCACTTTGACGGTGTCCGGTCCGGCCGTTGCCACAGCGCCGCCGGGATACAACGACCTCACCGACGTCTGGCCGACCGCGGTCGCGCCGGCCTCGTGCCGCGAGGGCGACCGGGTCGAAACCGGGATCCAGGGTGAGGTCCCACTCGCCGACCGCAAGTCGGGGCGCAGTACCCAGGGCTACAACTGCAACATCGATCTGATCGGGCAGTACCAGGGGCAGGGCGCCGGCATCGTCAGCGCCACCTACAAGAACTGCTCGTACACCGGGTCGACATTTCCGACAAACTTCCTCGGACCCAATGCGGGTGTTCAGGTCATCGATGCCTCGAATCCGGGCGCGCCGGTCCTGAGCGCCGTCCTGACCGAAGCAGCGATGGTCGGTGGGACGTGGGAAACGTTGAAGGTCAACAAAGAACGGGGCCTGCTGGTCGGTACCGGGGTAGCGATACTCGAAGGTGCGGGCTACATCTCGGTCTACGACATCTCGCAGGACTGTGCCCATCCGCGACTGCTGAACACCGGCGCGGGATCGCAACTGAACATGCCGGTTCCGATCACCACACATGAGGGCGACTTCTCGCCGGACGGCAACACCTACTGGTCATCCGGAATCGCGCCGGGAGTTCTCAGCGCCGTTGATCTCACCGATCCGCGTAACCCGATGGTCGTTTGGTCGGGGATCACCGGAATCGAAGCCCACGGCATGGGATTTTCGCCCGATGGCAACACCCTCTATCTGGCGAACCTGTTCGGACTGACGGTCATCGACGTGTCGGCGGTGCAGAATCGAAAGCCACGGACCATTGTGCCGGAATTGATGCCACACATCGGTGAAAAGCTGTGGGCGGACGGGCAGATCACACAGCACTCCATCTACGCCACGTACAACGGTCAACCACACGTGTTCAGCGTGGATGAGGGCGGCTCGGGCGGGGTGAAACTATTCGATGCGAGAAACTCGTCAAACCTGAAGCAGCGCAATGCGATCAAGCTTGCCATCAATCTTCCGGAGAATGCGAACCGGTGGGCTCAGAGCACCACTTCCAACGGTGCCTTTGGCTACGACGCCCACTACTGCTCCATCGACCGGCCGGTGAACCCGACCGCGATGGCCTGCGGCTGGATCCAGTCGGGTGTCCGGGTGTTCGACATCAGCGATCCCGACCACTTCTCGGAGATCGCGTACTTCAACCCGCCGGCCCAGGTGGGGAAGCACTGGCAGCTCACCAACTCGTTCCATGCGCTCCTGGGATCGATCATCGCCCCACCGATCATCGGCACGCTGGCGGTCGCGCGGGCTGTGCTGCAAGGCCAGGCACCGACCGACGGGATCATCAACGACCAGAGTCGCCTTGCCGGCGGCGACCTCTCGGCCGACTGGTGTCTGTCACCACCGGAGTTCCACGGGAACCAACTGTGGGTCACGTGCATGGACAATGGGTTCATGACCTTGCAACTGGATCCCGCGATCTATCCGCCGCGGTGACGGAATTTTCTCTGCGTCGCTGGTGGTGGCCTGCCTCGGTTCTGGTGATCACGTTGATCATCGGACTCGGCCTCGGCCTGGCCATCAGTCCGGACGACAACACCGCCGCCCCGTCCCAGACGTCGGCAACTGCAGTGGACATCGGGTTCGCACAGGACATGTCGGCGCATCATCAGCAGGCCGTGATGATGACGGACATGATGTCGGCCGACAGTGCGCCCGACGTGCGGGGAGTGGTCGATCAGATCGAGGCCGTCCAGTCGCGTGAGATCGGGCAGATGACGGGCTGGCTGCAGATGCTGGACGCACCTCTGCAGAGCGATCAGCCGATGAGCTGGATGACGCACGACGGCCACACTCACACCGGATCGGCCCCGGCCGCGATGCCGGGAGCCGCGACGGGCGACGAACTCACCGCCCTGCACAACGCGTCAGGCGTCGAGGCGGAGATATTGTTCCTGCAGTTGATGATCCGTCATCACCAGGGCGGAATCGACATGGCTGCCCACGCCTCCCAGGAGGCAGGGAATCCTCAGATCAGGCGCGCCGCAACCGGGATGGTCAAGGAACAGTCCGAGGAAATCGGTGTGATGACGGTGATGCTCGACCAGCGCGGCGGTGCGCCCCTGCCCTATCCGGCCTGACCGCGTACCGCCGACCGTGCCGATAACGCCGCCGACCGTACCGCCGACCGTGCCGATATCACCGTCGACCGTGCCGATAATGCCGTGATCAGGCCGGTTCTTTGGGGGTTTCCTCGTCGTCGAGGCGATGGTCGAGGGGATCCACACCGTCGACACCTTCGAGCACAGTCAGTTCCTGTTCGGCGGATGCCAGGAATTCCTTGGCTTCTTCTTTGATCTTGTGCACCCAGTCGGACATTTGTTCACTCCCTGTTCGGTCGAGGCATCGATCGGTTCTTGTGACCAGACTACTTTGCGGCACCGGCGATCGGACGGGGATGCGCTGCAGACCCCGCGGCCTACGAATTGCGGGCGCTGCGCAGACTGGAGCAATGGCCGTTCAGGGAATGAGGATTCGGGTCTGCTGATCCCAGACGTCCATCAGTTCGGCGATGATGTCGACGGCCATTCCGAGTCCACCGAGGTGGCTTTCTCCGTGCATGGTGATGAGTTTGGCGTCGGATAGGAGTTGGACCATGTGCTCGCCGTGGGCGAATGGGATGATGTGGTCGTGATCGCCGTGCCACCATCGCACCGGCCCTGTGATGTCGCCGACCGAGAAGCCCCAATCACGGCAGAACACAACAACATCGGCGAACGGTGCCTCCATCTGTTTGCGGCCGCCGTTGAGCAGATCGTCGAGGAACATGGCCTTGAACTCGGGGCGTTGCAGGAGTTCGCGGTCGGCGACGGGGGAGAGGCGGCCGTAGAGCCCGATGGCGGGTCCGGCGATCGGGCGGGCCACGCGGACAAAGGAACTCAGAACCCGGCCGATCGGCATCCCGATCGTCGGTAGCAGCGGCGCGAGTATCTTGCCGATTTCCATCGCTCCGCCGTCGATCGCCTCGGGGCCGTGCGTCGGTGCGACACCGCCGAGGATGCCGGTGACCACCACCCGCTCGGGCATCGCCTCGGCCACCGCCAGTGCGTACGGGCCGCCACCGGACAACCCGATGACGGCAAAGCGATCGATGCCCAGTGTGTCGGCGATCGTGGAGAGGTCGTCGGCGAATGAGTGGACCGACTCATAGCTGTGCGGTGTGGACGATCCGACGCCGGGACGGTCGATGCCGATGATCCGGATGTCTTCGCGTTCGGCATATCCGCGGGCCTCGATCGGGATCTGTCGCCGGGCACCGGGCGTGCCGTGCAACCAGAAGACGGCCCGGCCGGTGGCGGAACCGAACTCGGCGAAGCCGATGCGCCGGTCTTCGCCGACAGCTACGTTTCCCTCGAGCTTGGGTCGTTCGACATCGATCATTCACCCAGGATGGCATTGAATCGGTGACCGGTGGGGCTGAATTCTCCACCGTTCGCCACGAGCGGATCAGCCGACGGATTCGGTGGTGGACAAGCTCAGTTTGCCGTGGTCGAACGTGGGCCGTTGATGGGTGACCTTCAAGAGCGCGATCGCGCACAGGGTGGCCGAGACCGCGCTGATGACGCCACCGACGATCAGGGGCATGCGGGGATCGGTGACCTCGGCGAGCCAGCCGAGCAGCGGGCTGCCGATGGGCGTTCCGCCGAGGAAACACAGCATGTAGATGCCCATCACGCGGCCACGCATGTCCGAGTCGACCGACAGTTGCATGATGTTCATCGCGGCCGTGCTGAACATGATGTTCGCGACGCCGACCGGGATCAGCATCACGGCCACCAGCGCAAATGTGGGCATCAGCCCGACCACCACTTCGAGGATCCCGAAGGCGATGGCGCCTGCAAAGAACTGCCGAAGGCGTGCGGGTTTGGTGCGTCGGGCCGCGACGAGCGCACCGGCCAGGGTGCCGACCGCCAGCATGGTTGCCAGCAGTCCGTACCCGCCGGCCGTGCCTTCGAAAGTGTTGGCGGTGAGCAGTGAGAGCGACAACGGGAAATTCAGGCCGAACGTCGACACCATGAAAATCGTTGCCAGGATCACCATGATGTGGCGGTTGCGCCGGACATAGTGCAGACCGCTGCGGATCGAGCGATCGGTGACCGAACGAGCGCTGCGGACGAGTTCGCCGCTGCGCATCGCGAAGAGTGCGGCGAGGACTGCCACCGAGCTGGCGGCATTGATCAGGAACACCGGACCGGTGCCGAACAGTGTGATCAGCAGACCTGCGAGAGCCGGACCGATGATGCGGGCGGTGTTGAACGTCAGCGAGTTCAGTGCGACGGCGTTGGGTAGCTGGTCGGGTCCGACCATCTCGATGGTGAAGGACTGCCGGATCGGGGCGTCCATCGCCGAGATACACCCGAGCGCGAACGCCAACACATAGACGATGGGCAGATTCGCGGCTCCGCTGACATCGATCACGCCAAGGATCAGGGCACACACCGCGATCGCGAGCTGTGTTCCGATCAGAAGCTTGCGCTTGTCGAATCTGTCGGCGAGGGCGCCGGCGGGAAGTGACAGGACGGCAGTCGGGCCGAACTGCAGGGCCATCACGATGCCGACCGCGACACCGCTGCCGCCGGACAGTTCGAGCACCAGCCAGTCCTGAGCAATGCGCTGCATCCAGGTGCCGGTCAGCGAGACGACCTGACCGCTCGCCCACAGACGGTAGTTCCGGACCCCGAGGGAGGAGAACATCGCCGGGAGCGTGCGTGGCTCCTTCTGCTCCCGGGTCATTTCGTCATTCCGCACCACACCAGTTTAGTTGCACAGAGCCAACTAAATAAAACCCTTGCTGGTTGCAACAGATTCGTCCAGCATGCGGGGGCCTCAGCCGATGAGGTTTTCGATCGGTTCCTTGGCGAAGTAGAGAGCAAAGACCGCCGCCACGACCCAGAGGAGGGGGTGGATGGTGCGGGCGTTGCCGCGGGCGGTGGCCATGACCACCCACGTGATGAATCCGGCGCCGATGCCGTTGGCGATTGAGTAGGTGAAGGGCATGACCACAATCGTCAGGAAGCACGGCAGCGCGTAGTCGAAACGGGTCAGGTCGATGTCGCGGACCTGGGAGATCATCATCGCACCGACGATCACGAGGGCCGGAGCCGCGGCTTCGAGCGGAACCACGGAGTACAGCGGTGTGAAGAACATGGCGATCAGGAACAGCACACCGGTGACGATGTTGGCCAGGCCGGTGCGGGCACCCTCGGCGATACCGGAGGCGGATTCGACAAAGACAGTGTTCGACGACGCCGAGCCGATACCGCCGGCGATGGCGCCGGTGCCTTCGATGACCAGTGCTTTGCCGATGTTGGGCAGATTGCCGTCCTTGTCGGCGAGCCCGGCCTCCTTGCCCAGTCCGGTCATCGTTCCCATGGCGTCGAAGAAGTTCGACAGAACCAACGCGAACACCAGGACCGAGGCGGACAAGACGCCGATGCGGACGAAGGCACCGAACACGTCGACGTCGCCGACCAGGCTCAGGTTGGGTACTTCGCCGATCGAACCGGGGATCTCCGGGATGTTGAGGCTCCATCCCTGGGGGTCGGCGATGGACGACCCGAGATCGGCGAATTGTTCGACGATCATCGCGAGGATGGTGGTGACAACGATGCCGATGAGCAGGCCACCCCGGACGCCTCGCACCACCAGGACTCCCATGAACAGGACGCCGAAGACAAAGAGCAGGGCGGGCCAGGTCGCGATCGAATTGTTGATGCCCAGGCTCACCGGCACGGTGGTGCCGGCGGCGTCCGGGACGCGCTTCACGAATCCGGCGTCGACGAATCCGATGAAGGCGATGAAGGCACCGATGCCGGCGGCGATCGCGGCTTTGAGTTCGCTGGGGATCGCCCGGAAGACCGCACTCCGGAAGCCGGTGATCGCCAGCAGGACGATGATGATGCCGTCGACCACCACCAGGCCCATCGCCTCAGGCCACGTGACCTGCGGGGCGATGGACACCGCGAGCAGGCTGTTGATGCCGAGACCGGCGGCGATCGCGAACGGATAGTTGGCGACAAGTCCGAAGACGATCGACATGATGCCCGCGACCAGTGCCGTGACGGCCGCCACCTGGGCCATCGGGAGCACGTTGCCCAGGACATCTGCGTTCTTGGAGTTCCCGGGAACGCCGCCGATGATGATCGGGTTGAGCACCACGATGTAGGCCATCGTGAAGAAGGTGACGAGGCCGCCGCGAATCTCGCGGGAGAGCGTCGAATTGCGTTGGGTGATCTTGAAATACCGGTCGATCGCCGACACCGGTTCCTTCTGTTCGGTGTCGTTGCTGCTCTCGATTGCCATCCCGCGTGCCCATCCCGGTCGACCGACAATGGTCGCAACCGATTCGTCCGCGATCGTACAAAGGATTCGCCGGCTGATACAAACGTCTTTGCCAGGCGGTTTGGGTGTCTGCTGGTTTCAGCGCGGACGGCGTGACAGCGTTTGTGTTTACAACGTGAGATGACAGGGAATCTTCTGCCGCAAGACCCACCGCGCCGACCGTGGTGGGTCGACCTACCGCAGATCGACGCGAGGAGCCTGACCGATGGTCGCAACACAGCCACTGCCGACAACACCGATCGTTGATGTGGCAACGGTGTTCGATGTGCTGCGCGTGCCCGCCGGCGTGTATGCACCCCAGGATGATTCACGGCTGCTGCTGACGGCGATGGCCGAGCGGGATCTTGTCACGGGCCGGCGGGTGCTGGATTTGTGTTCGGGCAGTGGGATCCTGGCCATCGGTGCCGCACTCCTGGGTGCCGACGAGGTCGTGGCCTTCGACATCTCCGCGCCCGCGGTCGCCTGTGCCATCGACAACGCGACCGTGTGCGGCGTGGAGATCGATGCGCGAGAGGGGTCATTGCCGGAGGCACTCGCGCTCGGGCCGTACGACGTGGTCGTGTCCAACCCGCCCTACGTCCCCGACAGCAACGCCCTGCCACCGAAGGTGGGATTGTCCCGCGCCTGGCATGGTGGCCACGACGGGCGTTCGTTGCTCGACCCGCTGTGCCTGGTCGCTCCGGATCTGTTGTCGGATGAGGGGACGATGCTGTTGGTCCAGTCCGAATTCGCCGATGTCGAACGATCGCTGATGATGTTGCGGGCGGGCGGACTGCATGCGCGTGTTGTCGAACGTCTGCGCATTCCGTTCGGGCCGGTGTTGACCGCGAATGCCCGGTGGCTCGAAGCGGTCGGGATGCTCGAATCGGGCCGACGCCACGAGGAACTCTGTGTGATTCGCGCGGACAAGTCGGCGGGCTCGGACACATGATCTCGGCGGCTGATCGACGCGTGGTCCGGGTGGTGGCGGGCGGACCACTCATGGTCGAGGGGCCGGTGAGCATCGAGATGCCCGACGGCAGGGTCGTCGAGTCCGACCGGTTCATGGTGGCCATCTGCGCCTGCAAGCGCAGCAAGAACTTCCCGCTCTGCGACACCAGTCATCGGCGGAAAAGCTCGGCGAGTCAGGCAGATTGACGTTCGACGCGCCCGGGTGATCAGCGCTCGGGTGTGATGAGCGAGGTGCGGCCTTCGGTCCAGCACGACATCAGGTGATCGGCGAATTTGTCTTCCAGATACAGGAAAGCCGCGACTCCGAAGACCAGGTCTGCTTCGAGCTCGGGCTCGCGGTCCAACAGGTCGCCGATCACGTCGTGCCGCACCACCTGTTCGTGCATGGCGTCGGCTTCGACGTGTTCACGGTAGAAGTGCACGCAGGGGTCGGGGGCCTCGAGGCGTTCGAGCGCTTGCACCAGTCGCGCCGACCCTGGCGGCGAGGTGATCTCGGTGGCCGCGAAGTGGCCGATGGTGGCGGCCCGACGGCTGCGATGCAATCCGAACATCGACATCAGGTTCACCAGCGCCAGGGATTCACCGGGAACCTGTTCGAGGTACGCAAGGTAGTCGGCATCCAGGTCGGCGGCCTCGAGGAGATCGCCGAACAGCTTCTGGTGCACGTGTTCTCCGTGGCCGCCGCCGTATTCGTCGAACTCGATCGCAACAAATGAGGCCTTGGCCTGTCCGGTGAGCCGCGGGATCGCGAACGCGTGCGGGTCGGCTTCCTTGAGGTGGTAGATCGAGCGATGGATGAAGTACTCCCGCATCTGATCCCACGTGCCGGTGTCCTTCAGAAACCACGAGGGCCCGCTGCCGTGTGCCGGTTCGGTCAGCAGCGCGTTGATGGCCTCGGTCGCGCCGCCGGCGGGGTTGACCTCGGCGTTGAGTGCGGTGGAGAACCGATGCTCCAGCTCGGCACGGAACCGAAGCAGGTCAGGATTCCATTCCCAGTCGTCGTCGACGCCGGTGAACCCGCGGTAGTGCAGCTCGTAGCAGATGTACAGCGCGAGTTGCAGGTCGACACCGTAGGGATCGCAGTCGACGGTGTCGACGGAGATCGGGCTGCTCGACGATGCCGGGGCGGGCAGCGCAGCGATGAGCGCCGACGACAGCGGACCGCACGGGCGGGGCAGTGCCCGTGTTGTCGACCGTGCGGTGGAGACCTTCGATGCTGATGTCACTCGGTACTCCTACCCGGTGTCGAAGTGGTGGAAACCTGGCGGTACTCAGACCCTGGTCGACGCGCTCAACGCCAAGCGAACACCGGTTGTTCGAAGTCGGCAACCCGGGTGCTGCGCCCACTGAGGACAACTTCGGCGAACTGGTGCATCACCGCTCCGGTGGGGGCGTGGATCAACGAACCGACCAGCGGCATCTGGATCACCGGACGTTCTGATTCCGGGATGGCGATGAACCGCGGTGTCACCTGCAGGTCGTTCATCGGGATGAAGAACAGGCGAGCCACTTCGCCCGGATTCGGGTTTGTCTCGCGGTCGGGCCCGGCCCAGCAGACGATCGGTGTGATCACGTATCCGGACCTGGTCACGTAGTCGTCGAGGCGTCCTAGGACATCTGCGCGATCGACGTCGACTCCGAGCTCTTCGTGGAGCTCACGGAGTGCGGCGGTGGCATAGTCTTCGCCCTCGTCGATCCGCCCGCCCGGCAGGGCGAACTGGCCCGGATGTTCTCGCATTCGTGACGGCCGTCTGGTGAGCCAGATGCCGTACTCGCCGTCGCGGCTGGTCACCGCGAGCACCACCGCTGCCGCTCGGGCGCCGTTGAGCTCTGCGGTGTGATGGTCGAACTTATCCAGCGTGGCGACGACGGTGGCGCGGATCGATTCGGGATCGCCGCTCTCCCAGAACCTGGAACCCGGATTCGCCTGTGTGTCGCCGCTCATCACTTCACTGTGCCGTATCGGCCGGTTGAACCGAACTCAGGCCTCGGTGGAGTCGTCGTCGGGCTGCACTTTTTCGTAGCGCTCGTGGAGGCGGGCCCGGATGTCGTCGGGCGTATATGCATTCCGCTGGCGGACATCTCGCCCGACCAGCACGCCGCCTGCGGCCACCCCGACAACACCCGCGAGTCCGACCCATTTCCACGCACTGTGCACACGTCGAACAATAGCCGCCGATCAATCGGCGCGCTGCCGATGACCGCGGCGTTTAGTCTTTCGGTTGTGCATCCGAAAAGGACCGAGGCGATTTCCCTCGACAAGGCGCTCGAGTCCACCCGTACGGGCGACGTGTGGCTGTTTCGGGGCAAGTCCGGTCCTGACCGCGCGATCCAGGCGCTCACGAACAGTCCCGTCAATCACGTGGCGATGGCTGTGGTGCTCGAGGACCTGCCCCCGTTGATGTGGCATGCCGAACTCGGCAACAAACTGACAGATATGTGGACCGGCAGCAATCATCGTGGCGTCCAGCTCAATGACGCGCGTGAGGCCGCGCTGCAGTGGATGGAGAAGTACGGCCAGCGTTGCTGGATCCGTCAGATCACCCCGATAGCGGGCCGTGAGCAAGAGGATCTGCTGCTCAAGGTGATCGCCCGGATGGACGGAACCGCATTTCCCACTACCGCCAGGCTGGCGGGCCGGTGGTTCAAGGGGCGGGTGCCCACGGTCGGCGAGATCACCAGGGGCGTACCGGTTCTGGACAAAACACTGCGCAAGCGAGTCGGCAAACGTAGAGATGTCGACGACGACAAAACGGGACTCGAGACTGCATATTGTGCCGAGGTCGTGGCCATGACCTACGAGGCGATGGGTCTGCTCGAGACCGAGAAACGCTCGAATTGGTTTGACCCCGGCCGATTCTGGAGCGGCGACAAGTTGCCGATGGCCCCTGGATATGCGCTCGGTTCAGAAATTGCGGTAGAAAACTAGGGTGGTTCGCCCGGAAGTCGCCGAGCGTGCCTTTGTCCGACTCGAATGTTCCTCGACGGCTCACCCGGTGATGGACAAAGGCACGCTCCCCGGCGTCAAGCCGGCTGTGTCACAGCTCGAACCGATGGTTCGGTCAAACTACAGAACGATGTTGATCGTGAGGCTGATGAAGTCGCCACCGAACACGTAGAAGCTGTCCATGAACTGGGTGAGTGCGGGAAATAGGTCTGTCATCGGGTACCCCTCGTGTCGAGTGTGTTCCGCGTTCTGCGGCTCCCAGATCATTGCATAGCCTACCCTTACTTCCAAGTGGGGTGGGCGGTCGGGCGCAAGGGCTCTGTCTGGTATTGAACGATCGTGGAGGATGCATCGACGGCTTTGGGCCGTCGAGCGTGCCTCCGTCGGACTCGAATGCTCCCCAAAAGGCTCACCCGGTGGTGGACGAAGGCACGCTCGTTGGCGTCAATGCAGCTGTATCGCAACCAGACTTGTCGTCATGGGGCGCAGCGTCGGGTCTGACATTAACTCGGCATCGGCCAATCTGCGTCGAAAATCGGAATTCTCGATTACCCGCCCGCCCACTCGAGGAGTCGTGTAAGGGGCCACGTGGTGACGATGCGGTCGGGATCGATCCCCAGCCTCTCTGCGCGTTCGCAGCCGAGCGCTTTGAAGTCGAGTTGGCCGGGTGCGTGGGCATCGGAATCGATGGCGAACAGGCAGCCGAGGTCGATGGCGATCTCGATGAGATCGTCGGGTGGGTCGACACGTTCGGGCCGTGAGTTGATCTCGACCGCGGTGCCTGACTCCGCGCAGGCCTCGAATACCTTGTGGGCATCGAACTTTGACTGCGCGCGTTTGCCACGTCCGCCGGTCACCAGCCGGCCGGTGCAGTGTCCGAGCACGTTGACATGCGGGTTGCGGGCGGCGGCAACCATCCGCCGCGTCATCGGACCGGAATCCATCGCAAGCTTGGAATGGACTGACGCCGTGACGATCTCGAGCTGGTCGAGCATGTCCTCGGTCTGATCCAGTGATCCGTCGTCGAGGATGTCGACCTCGATGCCGCGCAGCAGCCGAAACCGGTCGCCCAGTGCGCTGTTCATCTTGTCGACGACCCGGATCTGTTCGGCCAGGCGCTCGGCAGTCAGTCCGTTGGCCACGGTGAGACGAGGGGAGTGGTCGGTCAGCGCCAGCCAACTGTGATCGAGTTCGATCGCGGACAGGACCACCTCGTCGATGGGGGATCCGCCGTCGCTCCAATCGGAGTGACAGTGCAGATCGCCGCGGGCCGCGGCGTAGAGATCGTCGCCACCCGATGCCAGGGGCTCGATACTCTTCTCCTGTAAAGACTTCAGGTAGTCGGGTAGCTCACCGCCGGATGCCTGTGTGATCACCGCGGCGGTCGACTTTCCGATGCCGCTGATCTCGGTCAACCTCCCGCCGGACACCCGGGTTCGCAACTCGTCCGGTGGGATCTTCTGGACAACCTTGAGTGCCTTGCGAAAGGCCTCGACCCGGTAGGTGCCCGCGCGGGACCGTTCGAGCAGGAAAGCGATGCGGCGCAACGCCTCCGCAGGACCTACCGGTGCACTCAGCGGTTCGATTGATCTCACCGGTTGAGCTTATCGCTGACCTGCGGTGTCTCGGCGGGAGTTGTGTCGTCTTCGTCCTGATGCATTCCGTCGAGTCGTGGAATCCATTCGAGCCATGTCGGGAACCACCAATTGGCCTTGCCCAGTATCTCCATCGTCGACGGGACGAGCAGCAACCGGACGACACTCGCGTCGATGAACACGGCAACGGCCAGGCCGACACCCAAGATCTTCAGGCTGCGGTCGGGCAGGAACGCCAGCGACAGGAACACGCAGATCATGATCAGTGCCGCACAGGTGATCACTCGGGCTGTGCTGGCCAGTCCTTCGGCAACTGACGTGGTGGCGTTGCCGGTGCGTACGTACCGTTCCTTGATCCGCGAGACCAGGAATACCTCGTAGTCCATCGACAGGCCGATCGCGGTGACAAACAGCATCATCGGGACCCAGCTATCGATCGGTCCGGGTCGTCCGACGCCGAATATTCCCGCACCCCAGCCCCATTGGAATATCGCGACGATCACGCCAAAGGCGGCACCGAGTGACAGGACGTTAACGATCACCGCCTTGACCGGGACGACGATCGACCGGAAAGCGAGCACCAGAATGATGAAAGCACCGGCCAGCACGGCCGCGATGGTCCAGGGCAGCAGATCCAGGGTGACCTTGGCGTAGTCGATGGATCCGGCGCTCAGGCCGGTGATCTGGACGGTGACTTCCGAGTCGGGTCCGAGTACGTCAGGGATCGTTTCGTCGCGCAGGCGGTTCACCAATTCTGTGGTGGCCTCGTCTTGTGGACCGCTGGCCGGGTTCACCGAGATGATCGAGATCTCTTTGCCGTCGGTTTGCCCTACCGGAAATGCCGGGGCCACACCGTTTTCGGCAACCCCGGGATCGGCGGCGATGGCGGCGCGCAAGGACTCCAGCTCGGCTTGCGGATTCGTGCCTGCCGGATAGTCCGCGACCACGATGAGTGGGCCGTTGGCACCGACGCCGAAGCCTTCGGTGACGTAGTCGTAGGCGACGCGGGTGGTGGCGCTGGTGGGCCGATTGCCGGCGTCGGAGAAACCGAGCCGGAGCTGGAATGCCGGGATCGACAGGATGATCAGGATGAGCAACGCTCCCGCGACGCCAACCCACGGCGTCTGCTGAATCCTGGCACTCCACTTCTTCGCCCACTTACCCTCGAGGGCCTTGTCGGGATCTTTTCCCTTCCGTTTACGGAGCCAGTGGAGCGACAGCCTGTTGATGCGGGTGCCGATGACGGCCAGCAACGCTGGTAGCAGCGACATCGACGCGATGAGGGTGGCGAGGATGCCGGCGATCGCGGCAAACGTCAGAGCCGGACCGAGGTTGCCTCCGGAAAGGAGGATGCCGAACATCGCGATGATGACGGTGCAGCCGGCGAACAGAACCGACCTGCCGGCGCGGAGCATGGCGACAGTTACGGCCTGGTTGACCTCGAGTCCGTCGTGAATGCCTGATCTGTAGCGGGTGACGATCAGCAGTGCGTAGTCGATGCCGACGCCGATTCCGAGGATGAGTGTCACCGAGATCGCGAAGTTGGGGATGTCCATGAAGTTCTGCACCAGGAACAGCACCGATGCGCCGACGCCGATCCCGAATAGCGCCGAGACGATCGGGAGGCCGGCCGCCACAACAGATCCGAACGCGATCAGCAAGATGATGAGGGCGAGAAGCACGCCGATGCCTTCAGCCGCTCCATTCGGTGGGGCATCGTCGAATCTCGGGTCGCTGAATTCGACGTCAACTCCCGCTATTTCGTTATCTGCAGCGATTGCTTTGATGTGATCGATCCGGTCCTGTATCTCGGCGTCGGTTCCGGTACCAACGTCGAGTGATGCCACCGCGATTCGGCCATCGGCGGAGATCTGGGACTGCGGGCCGTAGGGGTCGGTGACGCTCACGTCGGGGGAACTAGCGGTGATGTCGCTCACGAGCGCGTTCACCTGCGCTTCGACATCGGGATTGCGCACACCACCATCGATCTCGGGCGCGGCGATGACTATCTGTGTCGCATTTGCCTGTTTCTCCTGGCCGGCTTGCTCCAGGAGTACAGCGGCCCGGCCTGCTTCGGTCCGGGTGTCCGAGGTGAACGATGTGGTTGTGGGGCCGGCCCACATCGACGCGGCGAAGATCGCGCCGATGAGGACCACCACCCAGCCTCCGATGACCAGCCAGCGGCGGCGAATGATGAATGCGGCATAACGGTCCATGTCGGTCTCCGGGGGCAACGGCGTTTGGGACGGTTTTTATCGACTTTTTCCAGTTTGGACCCAAAAAAGGCGTCGATCTATAAGGGAGGACCCTGAAGTTCCCTGAAATTCATCGCCGTCCCTCGACAGCGTCCCGAACTTCTCCGGATGTGCCTTGCCCGGGGTGTGTGGAGACCCGGTTCTCAGTTGTCGCCGGGTATCGCGACGTGAAAGCCGCCGGGCAGCGGCGCGATGTGCAGGCGGGTCAGCTTCGAGCGGCTGATCCGCCAGCCGTCGTCCGTCCGGGTGTACTCCTCGTGGTAGTGCCCGGAGCCGGTGAGACCCTTCTCGGGGTTGCCACCGGCGTGGAGTTCGTCGGCCATCGCCCATACCGCGTGTGCGGTGGTCGGGGAGTCGACGGTGATTTCTGCGGTGTGGCCGTGGTGCACCGTGACGATGCCTTCGAGGGAGGCGGAGACCCGGTCTCGGATGGTGGCGGACCCGGTGATCGTCCACGCGCCGGAATCGAGGATTGCGTCAGGTGTGAACACTGCGGCGAACCCGTCCCAGTCCTTGGTGTCGAGCATCCGGAAATAACGGGCCTTCAACTGCCGAATCTCTTCGATGGCAAGCAGTTTGAGCAGGGTGTCCTGCTCATTGGCGAGTGTTGAATCAGACATGAGAACGACGTTATCGAAACCGGCATGCCCGCGTGTCCTTATGGGTGGATGGCCTTCAGGACCAGCCGGACGGCGTGTGCGACCACGAGGTCGAGATCGTCACCGAGGTTCCCGGCGAGCCAGTCCTGGGCGAGCTCGGCCATCGCGCCGGTGTACATCGACGCTCCGACCCGGGCCGCGATCGGATTGGAGTCGGGGTGGGACTGTCCGCTTTCCAGGAGGACGATGTCGCGCAACATGTCCTGGGTGAGGGCTCGCCTGGAGATGAGGACCGGGTTGGCCCGGGCGTCGGTGAACAGGACCCGGCCGCGGCGGGGGTCGGCGGAGCTGAAGCCCAGCACCGCTCGGATACCGGCCGCCATCCGCTCGCGGATGGAATCGGCCGACGCGTCGATCGCCTGCTCGACGGCTTCCCCCAAGCCGGTCGCCACATCGTCGTAGACCGCGCCGAGGAGGTCGTTGGTGTCGGTGAAGCTCTCGTAGAAGTAGCGGGTGTTGAGACCGCATTCGCGGCAGACGGAACGTACCGACAGGGCGGCTTCGCCACCTGCGCCGAACAGGGTGAAGCCGGCCTCGACGAGCAGGGCGCGCCGCTCGGTGCGGCGGTCGCTCAATGGCACACCGGCCCAGCGGGTGGGGGTCGACATGTCCGCAGCATACGTCCGCCGGAAGTCGTATATCTATCTTCTGGTCACAGGCGTCACCAGAGCATATTCTGGTCACACACGTATCCATACATTGGAGGGATGCTCGATGTTGCCACCGCTGCCTCATCAAATTGCTGGTCACTGGGTCAATCAACGCTTCGACCGAGATATTCGCAGTCACTATTTCCGCGGGATGGAGTTCGCCGGCCCGGAGGGTGATCCAGGTTGGTTCGGTCCCGGCAGTGCGGTGTGGCACGTCCACTCGCACACCCCGGCCCTGATCTTCGGGCTGCAGTGCGCCTCATACCTCGAGCGTCTCGACCCGAGCATCTTCTGGATGGGGATGCATCACTCCAGGCTCATCGGAAAGGACGAGTCGGGTCACTCCACGGGGCGGCTCGACCCGGCCGGGATCCCGGTTCGGCTGGGCCATTCGGTCGCATTCTTCATCGGAACCGCGTACGGGAATACCGACACCGCGGAGCGGCTCGCGACGACGGTCCGGGCGATGCACCACACCATCAAGGGGACACGCCCCGATGGGCTGCCGTATGACGCCGACGAT
Source organism: Williamsia faeni (assembly GCA_003202005.1). Taxonomy (GTDB): domain Bacteria; phylum Actinomycetota; class Actinomycetes; order Mycobacteriales; family Mycobacteriaceae; genus Williamsia; species Williamsia faeni. The sequence continues at coordinate 209,368 of QJJF01000004.1, forward strand.
CCGGAGTGGTTGCGCTGGAACTACGCGACGGTCGTCTGGGGTATCGCGACGGCGCACGAGATCTATCATCCGCGGCCGTTGCGCGGCAAAGCCCTCGACCGCTACTACGGGGAGTTCGTGCGCGTCGGCCACGCCCTCGGAGCCGAAGATCTACCGACCACCAAGGCCGAGACGTTGGACTGTCTGGAGTCGTATCTGCCGAGGCTGGGACTGACCCATGGCAACGCGATGGCCACCGGGATCAACCTGACCGACCCGATCCAGGGGGCCGTCGACTGGGCCATCCGCGACACCGTGCCGAGCTGGGCGGCTCAACTCGTCATGTACAAACCGCCGAACATTCTCGAGCGCACCGCCCGCCGGACCGCGGTGTGGACGTCGCTCAACGGTCTGTACGCGGCGATGGGATCCACACCGGAGTTCGAGGAAGCAAAGGCTCGGGTGGCCGGGGGAACAACCGCTGTGCACACAGAACCGAAATATGTCCTCGGCACCGACCCGGCGCGCGATCGCCAGACCGTGGAAGCCGAACTCGTCTGACCAATCCGGTGGTCGGAGGTACCGGACTCACCGTGTGTGCTGCCCCGTTTTCGTCTCCGGTGGGTGCGTCTGTAAACTCCGTAGCGCGCTGAAACCCGGTGGGTTCGGCGAGCTTGCCCCTTTAGCTCAGTTGGTAGAGCTACGGACTTTTAATCCGCAGGTCCTCGGTTCGAGCCCGAGAGGGGGCACCGCGAAAGCCCTGGTCGAAGCGTTACGCGCTTCGGCCAGGGCTTTTTTGCGTGCTCATCTGATTTCCTCGGTTCCAGACCGTCGCGATTTCCCGGCGGTAATGCCTGCCGCCGATGGAGCTGACGACGAATACGACGGGCGGTGGGATCTCTCGGCGTAGACCGCGTCGGGCGTCGTCCTATCTGCTGCTCGTCACCGAACACGGCTGGACGCCGGAGCGATGGCTGGAGTGGATCACCGAGACGGTGGTAGGCCAGTTCTTTCCGTGACGGGCGGGGTTCACACAGACACACCCCGCTCGTGTTCGAGGACGAGGAGGAGTTCCTCGTAAGGCCCGACAACGTACGCATCGTCGCCGGCCGCGAAGCTGGTGCCGCGGCGCGGCGGGTATTCCAGCTGACCAGTTGCCGCCCGGCGGATCGCGATGACCCGGGTGTTCGCCGACAACTGGCTCATCGCCACCCCATCGAGGCCACCGCCGGCGGCAATATGCACCAGCCCGATCATGAAGGATTGGGTACGAATTGAGAAGGTGCCCAACACATCCAGCCCGAGTGCTGCTCCGATGAACCACGGTGCCGCGAGTTCCGCAGTCGACCGGACGTAACGGAATCCGAAGCGATTCGAAACCGCGACGCCCAGCGGACGGTCAAACACCCGGAGGACCACCGGGACGCCCGGGGTGCCGGGCCGATCGAGCCAGCGCGGTCCGAGGATTCCTTTCACCGCGATACCGGTCTCGATGTTCACCATGTCGTCGCTGGTCAAGACGGCAACCGCCGCCGCGCGGTCCACCCTGGCATCGACCAGCGTCTCCGATACCGTGGCATCGCCGATCACGATCGGGATATCGAGCTGCCGTGCGGTGGATATGAACCGATTGTCCGCGTAGCGCTCGATGATGACGACGTCGCGCCCACGGGCCTTGAGTTCTCGCGCCACGCGAATCCCGAACGCTCCCAGGCCGATCACCACCACATGGCCGCTCATGTATCGGGCTCTTCGGCGGCCGAGCGACTGGGAGAGGCGGCGAGTGATGAGGAGCTCGGCAAGGAATGCCATGATCATGGCGGTCGTGGTCACGCCGGCAAACATCAGCAGAATCGACCAGATGCGCAGCCACGTCGGCTGATCGGCGAAGTTGAAGTCGCCGTAGCCGACTGTGGCAATGGTCTCGGTGCTGAAGTACACGGCATCCAGACCGGTCATCCCTGGTCTCTGATATCCGAAGCGCAGGACCGCGGTCGAGATCACGAGTAGGAGACCGAGCACTCCCACCATGCGGAAGAAGTTCGGATTCGCGTCTTCGACAAAGCCTCGGGAAGCTCCGGCGATCCGGTTGAACATATGCGGACCACTTGAGGTGCGAGGTTGTGGTTCCTCGCCGCTGATCAGAGGAATCTTCAAGGCGGCGAACTGTTTTGGAGTTCCGATCATCGTTGCGTAGTCGCCGGCAGCGACGGCGAGGTCGCGACCGGGACAGGCGATCAGGTCAGATCCGTGCTCGGATTCTTTGCCTACCACCGCCACCGGGGCAAGGTCGCCGAACAGTGTCCGCAAGGTGGCGTTCGTCGTCACCTCGAGATCGGCGGCCACAAAGCTGTGACCACCGATATCGAAGTTGTGCACAGTGATTCCGAGGCATGCCTCCACGACGGAGGGTGCGGCGAGGTCCGCCGGATCGAGGACCAGTCCGGGTGCGGTCGCGTCGTTCATGGCACCGCTGACGGTGGCATTGCTGACTTGGGCGATCACCCGCAGGTCCGGCCGGATCTCGCCGGCGATCAATGCAGTCTCGAGATTCCACAGCTCACGTTCCTCGACGCAGATCACGGCGATTGCGGTCGCAATTCCTGCTTCCTTCAAAGCATCGGCAACACTGACGACGGCGGTGTGAAATGGGACCTGCCAGCGCTCGACGGCAGCATCCAATGCCGGTTCGACCGACCGCACCACCAACGTCACCTTCTCGCCGGAACTGACCAGCTGGTCGACGATGCGCATACCGATTCCGGCGAAGCCGCAGACGATCACGTGTCCGGTCATCTCGGGTCGGGCGGCTGTCGGCACTGATGATTTCTGCCCGGACACTTCGGCACCTCCGGTGTTGTGCTGACTGGCTCAGATGACGATACGACTGCTTTACCTGGTCGGCAGTCCGATAGGAGGATCTGAGCCCGGGGCGAGAACCCGGCGTCCGCAAGTGCCTTCGTTCTTTCGAGTCGGCTCAGCCCCTCGTTGGTCAAGCCCGGTCTTGCGTGTTCGTTTTTTTCGAATTACGCTTTGGTATGACCGCATTGATGGAACGAACCCTGCTGCCCGCCTCCGGCCCGCAGGAATCTGACCAACTCATTGATATCCTCGCAGTCCTTGCCGAGGATCGCGCCGTCTCAATAACCGCTGGTGAACACTCCGCCGCCCTCCCCGGGCCGCTGCGGCAGGTCCTCGTCGATGTACTTCAACATCTGTCTCGGGGCACTGCAGTCACCGTCGAACCGCACCGGACATTACTCACGACGCAGGAGGCCGCCGACATCCTGGGCGTTACGCGCCCGACTCTGGTGCGACTGCTTGAAGCAGGAGAGATCCCGTTCACGGCTCCCGGACGCCACCGTCGCGTCGAACTCACTCACGTTCTGGCCTATCAGCGCGATCTGCAGGGGCGTCGGACCAGCGCCTTGAAAGAGTTGGGTACGACCGAATCAGGTTCCAGCGGTTCAGGGTTCGTGTCCACCCGATAGGGGTGTGGCCAACAGATCCACCTCTCCTGTTGGTGGGAACGAGTTCGTTTGTCGGCGAAGGGTTCGACCGGCCTGCGCTCGACACGCTGTTCCTTGCTGCTGCGATCACTTTCAAGAATCGACTCGTCCAGTACGTCGGTCGGGTCACCGCGGCATTTCCCGGTAGCTCCCGGATACGTTGCGCTCGGGTTCCCCGATCCGCGGAAACAGTCGGGATAGTCACTTCTACGCCGAGTGAATTCGTTTCGAACACGGGGTGATCGTTCGGAATCCGTCCTGCGCGCTTCGGGATCGGGGGTGATGGAACTTGTGCGAGGTGTCGGATTCGTGAACTATTCCGAGCATGTCGATTTCTCGTTCACGCTCTCTCGCCTTGACGTTGCTGGCGACCGTAGCGCTCGTTCTTCCCATCGGTGGTGGGGTTGCCACCGCGGACACTGCGCCTCAAGCGTTCTCTCCGGCGGAGCTGGTCGGTCCGTACCCATCCGATTTCCCGCCGGGCGGCACCTACATCCCGGTTCTCGACGGCTTCACCGCACTCAACGACAACAATCCTGCCCTGATTGCACAGAACCTCCAGACCGTCGTGCGGATCAATAACGACGCGACGCCGGCGGCGCAGCAAGACGCCATCGACATCAACTACGACGATCGCCTCATCTCGCTGTCGGTTGCGCTCGGCGCAAAGCTCGGCCCGGTGTTCCTCGATCTGCTGGACGCCGGCAAGCTGCCGAAGGTTGCCGCACTCGCCGAAGGCGAGCTCGCGCGCACCGGACTGCCCTCGGCAACAACGCTCCCCGAGAAGGAGTACTTCGACAATCCGCGCCCATTCGTGGCGGCTCCGGCCCAGATCAAGCACTACGACCGTCCCGGTGGCGACCTGTACGCGCAACTGGAGACGAACGGGTCGTACCCGTCGGGCCACAGCAGCCAGGGTTACTGGAAGGGCGCGCTCCTGGCATCGTGGCTACCGGAACTCGGGCCGCAGATCATCGCCCGCGCCGGTGAAATCGGTCTCGGCCGCGTTGTTCTCGGTGTGCACTACCCGCTCGATGTCATGGGTGGCCGCCTGATGGCGATGAATCTCGCCGCAGCCCGCCTCACCGACCCGGCGTTCGATCGGCTCATCGACGACGCCGGCGTACAGCTGCGTGAGCAACTCGAGAAGGCGGTGGGAGTGCCGCTGACGCAGTTCATCTCCGCCGACACCCCGTACCTGACGACCGAGCAGGCCGTTGCGGAGCACCGGCAGTTGATGACCTACGGTTTGCCCCGCGTGGCACCAGACCAGCAGAACTCGATTCCGGCCGATGCCGCCGCGCTTCTGGAGACCAAGTTCCCGAACCTCACCAATGCGCAGCGTCTGGCCATCCTCGAGCGGACGGCCATCCCGGCCGGTTACCCGCTCGACAAGTCGGGCCCTGACGGTGGCTGGCTGCGGATCGACCTCGCAGCGGCATACGCGGTGGACTCCCTGTCCTGGAGTAAGTAAGGCTTCGAGTCACCACTGAGATCGATCGAGGCCCGACCGGAACATCCGGTCGGGCCTCTTTCGTCGTGACCACTGGTCGGCGACCGGCTCAGATCACATACCGGCTGCGGCGGGTTCGACTCGCGTCACCAAGCGTCCTCGGCTGATGATGGCGTCGTTCTCCAAAGTCGTTACTGCTTCGACCATTTCGCGTCGCAGAAACTCGAGTACCGGTGTCATCTCGGCACTCAACTCGTGGTCCTTGGAATACTCGGTCAGAGTTTTGTCGAGTCGGCGAGCCGTTGGTGGAAGGTCCAGACGTTCGAGCATGACTACTCCTGTGGCTGTTGGTAGTGGTGAATGACATCCGACAGCGTGGCGCCGTGATCGAGCAGGGCGTGGGTCCAGACGTCGTTGACGCTTGACATAGAGACGCCGTCCGCCAGCAGGATGATCGGATGCGAATCCGGAGTGGTGATGGTGGTGCGCGAATGACGTGCCCGCCGCAGCGTCCGGCGCGCGATGACGTCACCGAGATTCTTGTCGGGAAGCCCTTCCAGATCTGCGACAAAGAGAACGTCCCACTCCGCAAGCAGGTCGCCGGTGACCAGTTGGGGATCTTGCTCTTGAATGCCGGTGACCACTGGCATGGCGTCACTGGACTGATCGGGGCGAGATCGGTGGTAATTGAGCAGGTCTGCGAAGACGCGGTGGTGTGGAGCAGCTGCACGGATAGGAGGTGCACTCATGGTGATCAGCCTGATTCGGCTACGAGCCGAAGATGACCAACGGGATTCCGCGAGCTATGAGGTTCGACTGGCTTCAGCCTACTCGCGGCCGGGCAGGCGCCTCGGGACAAAGTATGATCTTGAACACAGGCCGGGGTGGGCTGGGGTCGGGCTAGGTCTGGACCCTCCACACGCTGTACTCCCGGTGGCGGGTGGCAAATCCGGCCCAGGGAGCCCTCCACGCCGGGAAATGGCACCTGAACAGGGGATTTGGGATTTGTCGCATCTGTGTCATATTCTGATTCAGCTCCCATACGGGGAACACCGGCCCCCTTCGTCTAGCGGCCTAGGACGCCGCCCTTTCAAGGCGGTAGCGCGGGTTCGAATCCCGTAGGGGGTACGCATTGCCAGTGACGATGGCAAAGCACTGCAAGGCCCTGTGGCGCAGTTGGTTAGCGCGCCGCCCTGTCACGGCGGAGGTCGCGGGTTCGAGTCCCGTCAGGGTCGCAAGTAATTGCGACTAG
>QJJF01000004.1:215660-313897 GCA_003202005.1 Williamsia faeni
GCAAGGCCCTGTGGCGCAGTTGGTTAGCGCGCCGCCCTGTCACGGCGGAGGTCGCGGGTTCGAGTCCCGTCAGGGTCGCAAGTAATTGCGACTAGGTATTCAGGTTCGCCTGGGTGCCGTTCGGCCAGGTAGCTCAGTTGGTACGAGCGTCCGCCTGAAAAGCGGAAGGTCGTCGGTTCGATCCCGACTCTGGCCACAGTATTTAGGTCAGAGAGGTTCTGACCAGAAGATCCGGTTCTCATCGAGAACCGGATTTTTGCGTCTTCGGTGTACGACAAGCTCGCGCGGTTTGGTCGGCGCCGCAGCCGGGTAATCGCCATACCCGCCGCCAACCAGGTGGTGGGACAACGGTGGAGGCAATGATGTCGAACAAACCGGGCGAGCATCTGCAAACCGAGCCGCAATCCGAACGCGGCGAGCCGGGCTCACGGGACACCGGGGCCGACGGACCGGGTGGCGGTCCGGCCGATCGTCCCGCTGGATCGTTCGAACATGAGGAGGTCCAGTCCACTGACGAAGATGCTGGGACCGACGATTCTCGTGAAAGCTAGTGTCGCGGCAGCGTATGGCCGGCGATCTCCGTACTAACCGACGAGCCACCGATTGACGAGATCGAGTGTCACTGCTGTCCCCAGTTCCAACGCCTCGACGTCCGCCGCGCCGAGCTGCCCGCACACCCAATCCCAGTGCGCTGAGACCACGTCGCCCTCGGCCGGCGCGGCGGTGAGTGCGGAGCCACCCTTGCGCCACCGCACGACCTCCGTCGCCGGCGTGCCCAGCGCCAAGCTCCGGCCGTCGTACTTAAGCGGTGCCGACATCAACTCGACCTCATCGCCGACGACTCGCTGCACCGCCCCCCAGCGAATCCGGCAAGACTGCAGCACACGCAGCGGCGTCGACGGATCTCCTCGTCCGAGAAATCGCACCCATGGGTACACCACGCAGACATGAAAGCTGTGGTGTGCGGTCGCGGACGGCACGTCCGCAAGCAACCCGGTCGACTGGCCGGCGAACGCGGCGCGCAAACTGTCGAGGAGCGCGTCGGGATCGAGATCGTCGAGTAGCGGGCCGCCGACCCAATAGGTGCGCACCACAGCCGGATCAAGCGGGTCGGCGCCGGTCGCGGCCGCGATGGCCTCCAGGTACGGCCAGGCGCCGTTGAATTCTCGTGCGCGGTCCGCGAGTTCGTCGAGACCTGTCCCCTCCGGCCCGCAGTAGCCGAGTTCATTTGGTGGAAAGGCGTACCGGGCGAACAGCTCGTGGCCCTCGCGCGGTGACATGCTCATTCAACAGATCCGCGGAAGTTGCTCGCCCACCGGCAGATCCACCACGCGTGTCCCGCCGAGCGCGGTGCGGGTCACGACAATGCCCGGATGCTCCGCGACGCACGTGCCGATCATCGTCGCGCGGGTGCCGAGCGGATGCGCCCGCATCGCGTCGAGAATACGTTCGGCGTCTGCGGCGGGGACGAACGCGACGAGCTTTCCTTCGTTGGCCACATAGAGCGGGTCGAGTCCGAGCAGCCCGCACGCGTCGCGGACCTCCTGCGGGATCGGCAGCGCCCGCTCGTCGAGTTCCACCCCGACGCCGGCGGCCTTCGCGATCTCGTTGAGCGTTGCGGCCACTCCGCCGCGGGTCGGGTCGCGCAACACATGCAGGTCCGCGCCGGTGTCCAGCATGGTCGCCACCAGACCGTGCAGCGCGGCGGTGTCACTCGACACGGTCGTGCCGAACTCGAGTCCTTCCCGGCAGCTCAGCACCGCAATGCCGTGCACACCGATGTCACCGCTGATCAGCACCGCGTCACCCGCGGTCGCACGGTCGGGCCGGATATCGGCACGCGGGTCGATCAGCCCGATCCCCGCGGTGTTCACGTACACCCCGTCGCCGTGTCCGCTGTCGACGACCTTGGTGTCCCCGGTGACGAGCTTGACGCCCGCGGCGAGCGCAGCCGTGCCCAGCGCGCGGGCGACGTGCGCGATCTCTTCCAGCGCAGTGCCCTCCTCGAGGATGAACGCGGTCGAAAGCACCAGCGGCTGCGCGCCCGCCATCGCGAGATCGTTGACCGTACCGTTGACGGCGAGGTCGCCGATGCTGCCGCCCGGGAACACAAGTGGGCGTACCACGAACGAGTCGGTGGAAAACGCCAACCGGGTGCCCGCCACCTCGACCACCGCCGAGTCACCGAGCGCGGCGTCGGCGGCGGGACCGAACGCGGGCAGGAACAGGTGCTCGATGAGCTCGGCCGACATGGCACCGCCACCACCGTGACCCATCACGATGTTCGGCGCATCCCGCAATGGCAGGGGACAGACCCACGCCCCCGGGTCAATGGATGCAGCATCGATCGACACGTCAGGCATGGGTCACCTCGAGCCGTCGGTACAGGTAGTACGCGGCGCATGCGCCTTCCGAGGAAACCATGGTGGCGCCCAACGGATTTCGAGGGGTGCATTCTTTGCCGAATGCGGCGCACTCGTGTGGTTTGATGTGGCCCTGCAGTACCTCACCGGACCGGCAGATCGCGGACTCGGCCGTGTGCAGGTCCTCGACGGCGAAGCGGTACTCGGCGTCGAACTCTCGATACTTCGGGGCGAGTCGCCAGCCGCTGCGGGGAATCGTCCCGATGCCCCGCCAGGCGCGGTCGGTGACTTCGAAGACATCGGCCAGCATCGCCTTCGCCGGTTCGTTGCCCTCCGCCCGGACCGCGCGCGGATAGGCGTTCTCCAATTCGTGGCGTCCGGATTCGAGCTGAATTACGGTGCGGCGGATGCCCTCCAGGATGTCGAGCGGTTCAAAACCGGTCACCACGATCGGCACCCGGTACTTCTCGGTGAGCGGCGGGTATTCGGCGGTACCCATCACGCAGCACACGTGTCCGGCGGCGAGGAAGGCTTGGACGCGACAGTCGGGTGACTCCATGATGGCGGCGACTGCGGGTGGCACGAGAACGTGCGAGACCAGCAGCGAAAAGTTTTGTACCCCGAGTCTTTTGGCCTGATAGACGGTCATTGCGTTGGCGGGAGCGGTGGTTTCGAACCCGATACCGAAGAACACCACCTGCCGGTCCGGGTTGTCGCGGGCGATGTTGAGCGCGTCCAGCGGCGAATAGACGACGCGGATGTCGCCGCCCTCGCTCTTGACCCGGAACAGGTCCTTGCTGCTACCGGGCACGCGCAGCATGTCCCCGAACGAGCAGAAGATCACGTTCGGCCGCGCCGCGATCTCGAGCGCCTTGTCGATGATCTCCAGCGGCGTGACGCATACCGGGCAACCCGGGCCGTGAATCATTTCGATCTCATCCGGAAGCAACTGGTCGATCCCGTGCCGGATTATCGAATGTGTTTGCCCACCACAGACTTCCATGATCGACCATCGCTTGTCCGTGGCGGCGTGAATCTGGTCGAGCAGCTTGCGGGCCAGATCTGGATCGCTGAACTCGTCGAGATACTTCATGATGCCGTCTTTCCGTTCGGCTGGGGCACTTCAGTCGGTGAGGGCAGACCGGCCTGCTTGGCCGCGATCTCGAAGCCGTCGCCGAACTCTTCCTTCAGCACGCCGAGGTGTTCGAACTCGGCGAGAGTCGAAATAGCGGATTCCTCATCGAGCCGCTGGATCGCGAAGCCGACGTGCACCATCACGTACTCGCCGACGGAGGCGTCCGGGATGTACTGCAGGCACACGTCTTTTCGGACGCCGCCGAAGTCGACCACCGACATCAGCGTGCCGTCCCGGTCCTCGAGGCTGAGGATTCTGCCCGGTACCGCAAGACACATAGCGACCTCCTAACTCGCGTTTCCGACCATGACTTGCCCGAGCGCGAGCCCGCCGTCATTGGGCGGCACCCGCCGGTGGGTGAGCACATCGAACCCGTGTTCCATCAGCAACGCGGTCGTGCGGCGCAGCAGCGTCGGGTTCTGGAAGACACCGCCCGACAAAGCAACGGTGTGCTGACCGGCGCGCTCGGCGAGCGCGACGATCAGCGCAGCAATGGCTTCGTGGAATCGCGCGGAGATGACGCCGGGTGGCACTCCGCTCCGCACGTCGTGGACGATCGAGCGCAGGACCGGGGTCGGGTCGAAACCATCTGTCCCGATGTCGAATTTGTACCCATCGGAGACAATTCCGCGACCGATGCCCTCGAACTCGATCGCGGCCTGGGCTTCATAGTCGCAGACCTGCCGGACTCCCGCGAGCGCGGCGACCGCGTCGAAGAACCGGCCCATGCTGGACGTGGGCACGCTGCCCAGTCCGGTGTCGAGTTGGTGCGCCAGCACCCGGCGTTCGGTGGGCGGGCACGCTGCCACCGCGGGCAGGTCCTCGTCCCACCCGACCCCGGCGGCGCGCAGGTGCGCGAGCGCCATCCGGTAGGGCCGGCGAACGGCGAGGTCGCCGCCGGCGAGTGGAACGTAGGTGAGATGGGCGAGACGGTGAAATCCCTTGTAGTCGGCGAGTAGCACCTCACCGCCCCAGACCGCGCCATCGGGTCCATAGCCGGTGCCGTCGAACGCGAATCCGGTGACGCGCTGCGAACCGTCGAGTCCGTGTTCGGCCATGACGGCTGCGATGTGGGCGTGATGGTGCTGCACGGTCCGAACCGGCCTCGTAGCGGCATGTCGGCGGGCCCACTGGGTGGAGCGGTATCGCGGATGTGCGTCCGCGACCAGGAGGGTCGGGGCGACGCCGGTGAGTTGTTCCAGGTGCTGCTCGGCCGCGGCGAACGCCGAAAGAGTGGCGAGATCGTCCATGTTGCCGATGTGTCCGCTGAGCCAGGCGTAGCGGCCGTCGGCGAGCGCGAACGTGTTCTTCAGGTCACCTCCGACCGCGAGTGTCGGCACCACCGGCACCGGAAGTGCCACGGGTAGCGGGGCGTAACCGCGGGAGCGCCGGAGCGGGAACTCCGGGCGCAGCACGGAGTCATCACACGGCACCAGGATCGGGCGGTCATGGCGCAAGAAGCCGTCGGCGAGCCCCGCCAGCCGCTCGCGAGCGTCCTCGTCGGTGTGACAGATCGGCTCGCCCGCCAGGTTCCCCGAGGTCATCACCACCGCGTCCGGCATGGGGTCTTCGAGCAGCAGTTCGTGCAGCGGAGTGTAGGGGAGCATGACGCCGAGGTCGGGGTTGCGCGGTGCGACCGCCGCGGCGACTGGAGCGTCCGGACGGCGGGGCAGCAGCACGATCGGGTGTTGCACGCCGGTGAGCAGGCGATCGTCGTCGATCTCGACCAATGTTCGAGCGCAGTCCAGGTCGCGCACCATCACCGCAAACGGCTTGTCCCCGCGCTGTTTCCGCTCGCGTAGCCGCGCGACCGCGTCGTCGTCGGTGGCGTCGCAGGCGAGGTGGTAGCCGCCGATCCCCTTGACGGCGAGGATCTTCCCGTCGCGGATCAGGTCTCGCGCGGCCGCGAGTGCTGCTTCGCCCACCAGCTCGCCGAAGTGCAGTGTCGGCCCGCAGTTCGGGCAGCAGATCGGCTGGGCGTGGAAGCGACGGTCGGCGGGGTCGGCGTACTCGTGGGCGCAGTCGGCGCACATACCGAAACCGGACATCGCGGTGCTCGGCCGGTCGTAGGGCAATGCGGCGATGATGGTGAACCGTGGTCCGCAGTTGGTGCAGTTGACGAACGGATGCCGATAGCGGCGGTTGGTGGGATCGCGCAGCTCGGCAGCGCAGTCAGCGCACATGGCGACATCGGGAGACGCGAGGGTCCGGGCGTTGCCGTCCCTGGTGGTGTCGGCGATGTGGAAACCTGTGCCACCGGCCGGCGGAAGGTCTCGCCGCGTCAGGGATTCGATGACGGCGAGCGGCGGTGGGCTGCTGCCGAGTGCGTGTTCAAACGAGTCGAGATCGGCTGCATCGCCTTCGATTTCGATGAGGGCGCCGGACGGGTCATTTCGCACGGATCCGGTTAGCCCCAGCGCAGCGGCGGTGGTGTAGACGAAGGGACGGAAGCCGACGCCCTGCACGACGCCGCGCACCTCGATCCTTCGCCGCACCCGGTTCATATCGGCTCGCCTCGGCCCATCAGGTTCAGTCCGCTGAGTGCGGCTTCGGCACCGGCGCGGTCGGTTCGTTCCACGACGAATCCCAGGTGGATGATCACCCAGTCGCCGGGACCGAAGGTTTCCTCCGGCAGCATGCCGACGTTGACCTTGCGCTCGGCGCCGCCTACGTCCACGATCGCGAGCATGTCGCCGTAGCCGTCGAGCATTCGCACCACGCGGCCGGGGATTCCGAGGCACATGGCTCAGCCCGCCAGGTCCGCGAGGACGGTCTCGAGCGCCTCGACAGCGGGACCGACCGCGGCCGACACCGGTTCGCTCAGCCCCATCCTCTCGCCGACGTCGGCCGCCTCGCAGCCGACGACGACGGTGCGTGGTGGACTGCCGCCGAGCGCGCGCAGACTCGCGAAGACGGCTGACGGGTCCATGCTGTGGGCGTCGAGTCCGGGTGTGCCGGGCAGCGTCTCGTGGTCGGCCTCGAAGACCCGCAGCGCACCGGGATGACCGGTGGACGGCACCGCGTCGATGAGCACGAGGGCGTCCCAGTCGTCGAGCAGGTCGTAGGCCAGGTGCATCCCGCGGATCCCGTAGTCCTCGATCCGCACACCGTCGCGCTCCGAACCGGTCGCGCGGCGTACCACCTCGGGCCCGAATCCGTCGTCCCCGAGGAAGATGTTGCCGATACCGGCGACCAGTATTCGCGTCACATCTGGCGAATCTTGAGGTACCGCTGAATGTCCGGGATCGACTTGATTCCGATCACCACACCCAGCACGACGACGACTACCGCCGTGAATGTCGCGAACTCACCGACGAGTTTCATGGTTGCGCTCCTATCGGTTCGACTTCTTCTGGTGCGAAGTACAGGTAACGGCCGTACCAGTCGTGCAGGTCGGCTGCCGGATCGTCCTCGACGACGACCGCGACGTGCTTGTGCCCGTCGACGTCTTCGTGCACGGACGTGACCCGGGCGGTCTTGCCGTCGAAGAACAGGTCTTGTGCGTCGGCACGTCTGGATGGATGCAGGCGCACCCTGCTGCCTTTCGCGACCGGCACACCGTTCACCAGCACCGCGTCAGAGTCGGGTTGGACTGCGTTGTCGGCAAAGGGGTCCCACCAGTCGATGCCGTCCGGAACTTCCGGGATCAGCGAGTGCGGTTCGCGCAGGGTGCCGTGCAGGCGTTGCATCGCCTCGGGCGTCATGGCGTCGCACTGGTCGATGATCGAGGCCGCGCGCGGATCGGTGGCGCGGGCCTGCGCCTTCTCCTCGTCGGTCATCGTCATGACCCGGAGTGTGAGGATTTCGTCGATCTCGGTCGCGTCGAACAGTGCGCCCTCGCTCTGTTCGGCGACCTCGGGATGGTCGTAGAGGATGATCGGCGAGATCAGCAGCAGGTCGTGCTCACCGGGCTTGCCGGCCAGGACGGGAAAGCAGCGGTGCTGGGTACACGCGGCAACGGCGGCCTCGGCCTCGGGCGGTGGTTCCAGCAGCGAGACGAACTCGCCCTCGGCGATGACGTGAGTGCCGATCATCGGTTGTGCCACATCGCGATTGCGCACTGTGAGGGTGACCCGCCACAGGTCGCCTTCGGGTTCGCTGCGCACGACGAGTTCTCCGGTCATCGGCTCGCGGGTGCGCACCAACCGTCCACCGTCGACCGGTTCGACGTCGCGCCCGCCCGGCACGTTGAGCGGTATCGTCTGGTCCAGTCCGGCGACCTCGAATGGCCCGAAGGGCAACTCGCATTCGATGCCCTCGTCCCAGGTGAGCCAGGTCCGGCTAGGTGCGCTCAATTCCCGGACCGGCTCGAACCCGCCCGGCCCCGCACGCTCGACCCCGCGGTGTTGCAGTTGCAGGAACCGCACACACAGCGTGATCCGCCCGGTGCAGATGAACTGCGCTGCAATCGAATCCGGCTCGTCGCCGCCTAGCACACCCCACTGGAATCGGGCGACGTTCTTCATCGAGTCGGCGCGGTACGGGTACAGCAGGTATCCCTCGTACAACACCGCGTCGGCGATGGTGCGCGCTCGCTCCCAGGCTGCTTCGCTCATCGCGGGTCTCCGTTCGCGATCAGCTTCTCTATGGCCTCGTCGAGCGAAAGCAGTCCGTGCGCCGACTTGTATCCGGCGAGCGCGGTGATGTTTTCGTGGCACAGCCGCACCCATCCGGCGTCCGGGTAGTGCTGTGCGACGAGATCGCGCCAGACGGCGACCGGCAGGTCGTAGTTGGTGTCCCTGTCCCACGGCACCTGCTGCACGGCGAACCGATCTCCGGTGACGAAGATCGTTCCGCTGAACAGGAATTGCAGGGGGACCGTGCCTTCGCGCAACGCGTGCAGGTATTTCGACGCGGTGACCTCGAAGTCATACGTGCACTCCAACGGCATCGCGACATCGGTTGTGCCGGTGAAGCCGGGCACCATCGTGGTTGTGTGCTGCCAGAGAAACGTCCGCTGGGTGTTCGCCCAGCGCTCACGCGGCCCGAACATGTCGTGCAGGCCTTCGCCCTCCGCGTCGGAGTAGCTACGCCGCAAAGGATCGACACGGACTTGGGCGCGCAGCGCGATCGCGTGCACCGGGGATGATGCCGTCACCGCCACAAGCGCGGTCAGCATGGGTGTCACCGCGTACGGTTCGGGCGCGACATCGACTACGGCGAAGCTCACCTCGGCCATGGCGTCACCTTCGCCCGCTCGGCGAGCCCGGCAAAGAATGTATCGATGAACTCGTTCGCCTCCTGCCCGCCGTCGAATCCGCGCCACAACATGCGCAGCCGGCCGACGAGTTCGTAGCATGCATCGATCGGCACCAGGTAACACTCATTGTCGTGGACCAGCAGCGCCTCCACATCGTCGGCGAGCAGATCGACGCGCGGCTCGGCGGTGCGCACCGAGTCCCAGGAATCCAGCGACAGCTCCGATTCCGTCGCCCCCGCCGAACCGGGATAGAACCCGACCATCCGGCCGAGCGCGGAGTTGCGGAAGAAGAAGGCCAGCCCCACCGGAATTTGCAGCGCGGCCAAGTCGACGTGCGCATCCGGGAATGCCAGATACCGATCCGGAACCGACCGGTAGCGCAGTTCGGCGTGCTCGTCGGTGAACAGCAAGTAGCAGCCCCGGCACACGCACATCAGCTGACGGCCAGCGACGTTGACGACGTGCTGATGTTCGTCGGCGATCTGTTCGGCGCACATCTCGCACCGTTCTCCGGGCGGTTGCGTTTGGCGACCGTCCCGGATCTTGGCGAGCACGTCGTACGGCGTCGTCATCCCGCTACTCCTGCCAGCGAGAGCACGCCGTCGCGTTCGAGTAGCGGCAGCGGATCGAGGTGCCCGGCGGCGATCCCCGCGCCCGCGTGCACGACGTCGAATCCGGCACCGCATGTGCAGCTCAGCATGCCGCCGTCGAGCGTGGATCCGGCCAGGCTGCCGTCGCAGGCCGGGCAGTGGTCGCGGTAGGCGAAGAGGTCCGGACCGACCCGGCAGGCGAGGAACACCGTCTCGTCCACCGCGAACCCACCGACTTCGCCGGGCGCGAGTGCGGCCACCTCCGGCACCGCGTGCCAGGAATGGTCGCGGTGCTCGTGCCGGATGTGCTCGAACAGGGAATCCGTCCCGATGACGGCCGACTCCGGTTCGGCCGCAACCACTTCGATCGAGGTGATCTCCGGTGCCGCGGCGCGCACCGCGTCCTCGACGGCGAGTTCGAGCGTGACCGAGGACGACGGGCAGGTCTTACAACTGCCGCGAAGCTCCAGACGCACCACGTCACCGGCTACATCGACGAGTGAGACGTCGCCGCCGTGCGAGCCGAGGTAGGGCCGCACGCTGTCCAGTGCGTCGCAGACCCGGCGCTCGACCGGATGCGGGTGCAAGCCATGAACCAGCAGGAGGCTCGCAACGAGATCGTCTTTGACCAGTAGCTCGGGGTCGATCAACGACGTGATGCGTTGTAGGCCTGCGCCATAGAGGTCGACGACCTCGCGTACCAACTTCTCGGAACGCTCCCGCGCGAGCGCGCCACCGGACGCACTCGCATCCAGCAGCGTCGCTATGCGGTCCCCGGCCTCGCGCCACCTGCCATCATCGTCGGCGTGGTTCGAAGGCGCCCTCACGCCGTCACTCTCCGGTGGGTGATCCGGTGGGCGAATGCACCATCTCCAGGGTCTTGCCCTTGCCGAGATACATGTGCACACCGCAGGGCAGGCAGGGGTCGAAGCTGCGCACAGTGCGCATGATGTCGATGCCCTTGAAGTTGTCCCGGTCGTTCTCCTCGAAGATCGGTTGTCCTTGCACCGCATCCTCGTACGGACCCGGCGTGCCGTAGCTGTCGCGCGGATTCGCATTCCACGGGGTCGGTGGGTACGGATGATAGTTGGCGATCTTGCCGTCGCGGATCACCATGTGATGCGACAGCACACCTCGCACCGCCTCGGTGAACCCGCAGCCGATGCCCTCGTCGGGTACCTCGAACTTCTCCCACGTCTTGGTGCGCCCGGCGCGGATCTCGACGAGCGCCTTCTCCGCGAAATGCAGTGCGCACGCCGCCGCGTACGCCTGGAAGTATGTCCGTGCGCGATTGCGTTCGATTGTGTTGCTGCCGTATTCGGGGATCTTCCATTCGAATTCGACCGGCCCCTTCAGTGCGGTCTTGGGCAGGTTGATCTGCACGCTGTGCCCGGTGGACTTGACGTAGCCGATGTCGACGAGATTCGCGAGCGCCGTCGACCAGAGCCGCGCCAGTGGTCCGCCGCCGGTGTCGAGCGCGAGGTGGTCCTTGCCGTCGTACCACCGCGGCGACATCACCCAGCTGTACTTGTCCTCCAGGTCGCGCTTCTGCGGTTTGGGGTTGGTGTGCTGGTTCCACGGGTGCCTCCGGTCCACCGGGTTGCCCAGCGGATCGGTCTTGACGAACATCTCCTGATCGGACCAGTCGTCGTAATATGAAGAGCCCAAAAGGATCCGGATGCCCAGGTTGATGTCCACCAGGGACGTGGTCACCAGCTTGCCGTCGACCACGACACCGGGGGTGACGAACATCTTGCGTCCCCAGGTCTCCATGTCCTTGTAGGCAAAGTTGCAGAACTCCGGATCCTGGAACGAACCCCAGCAGCCGAGCAGCGTGCGGCGCAGGCCCACCTTCTCGTAGCCGGGCAGCGCCTCGTAGAAGAAATCGAACAGGTCGTCGTGCATCGGCACGACCTTCTTCATGAACTCGACGTAGCGCATCAGCCGGGTCATGTAGTCGGTCATCAGCTGGATGGTGGCGACCGTGCCGACCCCGCCCGGATACAGCGTGGACGGGTGGACGTGGCGGCCCTCCATCAGGCAGAACATCTCTCGCGTGTAGCGGCTGACATGCAGTGCCTCGCGGTAGAACTCGCCGGTGAAGGGATTGAGAGCGCGCATGATGTCGGCGATCGTGCGATACCCGTGCGCGTCGGCGTGCGGTGCCTGGGTGTTCTCCGCCTTGGCAAGCACGCCGGGATTGGTCTCGGCGACCATCTTCTCGCAGAAGTCCACGCCGACCAGGTTCTCCTGAAAGATGTTGTGGTCGAACATGTATTCGGCAGCTTCGCCGAGATTGACGATCCACTCACCGAGGTGCGGCGGCTGCACGCCATAAGCCATGTTCTGCGTGTAGCAGGAGCAGGTGGCATGGTTGTCGCCGCAGATCCCGCAAATGCGGCTGGTGATGAAGTGCGCGTCGCGCGGATCCTTGCCCTTCATGAAAATCGAGTAGCCGCGGAAGATCGACGATGTGCTCTTACACTCCACGACTTCCTTGTTGTCGAAATCGATCTTTGTGTAGATGCCGAGGCTGCCGACGATACGAGTGATCGGATCCCACGCCATTTCGACGAGGGCACCGGGTTCCGCGTTCATCTGCGAGGGCTCGGGGATGATCTGAGTCATCGTGCCTTCCTTCGGTGTTACCAGGTGCGGGTGGCTCCGGTTACGAGCTCGCTGCCGCGATGCCGCCAGCGCGGCTCCTTGTCCACGGTCTTGCCCGTGATGTCGCGCAGATTGCGGATCACCGTTCCGTACAGTCCCGACGCGGCGGTGGACAACTTGCCGCCGGGCGGTTCGTCCATGAACGGCTGGAACTTGTCCGGGAAACCGGGCATGGTGCAGCCGATGCAGATGCCGCCGACGTTCGGGCACCCGCCGACACCGTTGATCCAGCCGCGCTTGGGCACGTTGCATTTGACGACCGGGCCCCAACAGCCCAGTTTCACAATGCATTTGGGTGAACCGTACTCGGTGGCGAAATCGCCCTGCTCGTAGTAGCCGGCCCGGTCGCAGCCTTCGTGCACGGTGGCACCGAACAGCCATTTCGGACGAAGAGCGTCGTCCAGCGGGATCATCGGCGCCTGATCGGTCGCCATGTAGAGCAGGTAGGTGAGCGTCTCGGACAGGTTGTCGGGGTGGGTCGGGCAGCCGGGGACGCAGACGATCGGGATTCCGGCTTTGCTCTTCCAATCCCAGCCGAGGTAGTCGGGCACACCCATCGCACCTGTCGGGTTGCCTGCCATGGCGTGAATACCGCCGTAGGTGGCGCAGGTACCGGCGGCGACGATGGCGGTGGCCTTCGGCGCGAGACGGTCGAGCCATTCGCTGGTGGTCATCGGCTGCCCGGTCGCGGGGTTGTTGCCGAACCCGCACCAGTAGCCCTCGTCGTGGAGTTGTTCGTTCGGGATCGACCCCTCGACCACCAGTACGAACGGATCCAACTCGTCGCGATCGGCCTTGAAGAACCATTCGAGGAAGTCATCGGCTCCCCCGGTAGGTCCGCATTCGAAGTCGATCA
This sequence comes from Williamsia faeni, assembly GCA_003202005.1. Lineage (GTDB taxonomy): Bacteria > Actinomycetota > Actinomycetes > Mycobacteriales > Mycobacteriaceae > Williamsia > Williamsia faeni. The sequence goes on from QJJF01000004.1 coordinate 228,472, forward strand.
GCGGCCAATGGACGGCGATCTTCGGGAGTCCGGGGAGCGCGCCGAGCGCGATCTCCTCGACACTCGGTTGGGTGGCGGCAGTCAGCGCCACCGAATCGCCATCACAACTCAGACCGGCGTTGATCCATAGGACGTGGATCAAAACCTCTTCCGCTTTGACTGCTGCCTCGCTGGGCATGGGCTGCAGCTTTCCGGGACCGGGCGAAATGGCCCCTGCCCTGCCGGAGTCGACCCTCGGCCCACTTGTGCAGGGCTACGTTTTTCTCTACTCCGGGCGGATGATCTTGTCAACGGGCGATAGCCGAGACTTCGCTCGTGCGCGCGGCGATCCAGTCGTACCAGCGTTGCAGGCCATCGCCTTTCGTCGCCGAGACCGGGATTATCTCGACGCCGGGATTGACCGAGCGGGCGTAGGCCGAGCACGCGTCCAGATCGAAATCGACGTACGGCAGCAGGTCGGTCTTGTTGATCAGAACCAGGCCCGCGGCGGCGAACATGTGCGGGTACTTGAGTGGCTTGTCGGTGCCCTCGGTGACCGAGATGATCACGACCTTGCAGTGTTCACCGAGGTCGAAGAGGGCGGGGCAGACCAGGTTGCCGACGTTCTCGATGAACAGGACGGAGTCGGGTGCGGGGTCGAGGTCGTGCAACGCGTGATGCACCATGTCGGCGTCGAGGTGGCAGCCCGCGCCGGTGTTTATCTGGACCGCGTCGGCGCCGGCGGCGGTGATCCGGTCCGCATCGATGAGAGTGTCCTGGTCACCCTCGATGACGGCGATGGGACGGTCGAGATCGCGGATGGTTCGCTCGAGCAGGGTTGTCTTGCCCGCGCCGGGAGAGCTGGTCACGTTGAACGCGAGAATATTGCGTTCGGCCAGGTGAGCGCGGTTGTGCTCGGCGAGCTCGTCATTCTTGGCCAGGATCTTCTGCTCGAGCGTGATGGTCTCGGTGTGGTCGTGGCTGTGCTCGTGGTGGTGGCTGTGCTCATGGGTCGTCGGGGGTGCCTCGGAATTGCCGCAGCCGCAGGTGGCGCACATCGGGTCACTTCACTTCCATGGAGAGGATCTGCAGTTGACGCCCAGAAATGACCCGGACGTTCGCACTTCCGCAGTTCGTACAGAGCAGGATCGGATCCGGGAGCTCGAAGTCCTGATCGCATGTCTTGCAATGGGCTCTGCCTTTGGGCATGTCGATGTGCAGCTGGGCGCCCGCGGCGACGGTGCCTTCGGCGGCGAGGTCGAAGCAGAACCGCATGGTGTCGGGAATCACCGCGGTGAGAGTGCCGACTTCGAGGTTGACCGCGAGCACGCGGCGACCGGCGGCGTGGGTGCACACCGCATCGACGACGCTCTGCGTGATGGCCATTTCGTGCATGGGTGGCCGTTCGTTGGGTGGGTTCCAGGGTAGGCGGGGGTGAGGTGGGACACAACAGGCGGAGTCTGCGCAGCCGTTGTACCAACTCACCCCCCGCAGTAAGCTGATCGACATCGAAAGGCGCTGATGTGTAGTGGCCAAGGTTCACCCGGTGGATGCAACACCCTAAGGGAGAGAGGGTGTTTGGATGGATGCTCGCCGACCCTCCACTGAGAACGGATGCAGCAGATGCCGATCCACCTAGAGACGCCAACCGTGCGGTCCGCGCCGGATTCCGCCGGCGGCGAGCACCGCACCGAACGAACGCGGCTGATGATCACGCTGGCTGTCGTGATCGGATTGCACATCGTCGGCTTCGGGCTGGTCGGACTCGCGGCGATGTCAGGCTTCGGACACGTGCTCGGTGCCGGGGTCGCGGTGACTGCATATCTGGCCGGCGTGAGGCACTTCGCCGACGCCGACCATCTGTGTGCGATCGACAACGCGACGCGCAAGTTCGTCGGTGAGAAACAGCGACCGACGAGTGTGGGGTTGGCGTTCAGCCTTGGCCATTCGACTGTCGTGCTGCTCATGTCAATCGGCGTCATAGTCGCGACCAGCTCTGCCGGGGCGCTGCTCGCCGAAGGCAATCCCGTCGTTGGCACGCTCGGCATTGTCGGCGGGGTTGTCTCGGGCGGATTCCTCGTACTGATCGGTGCGTTCAACCTGGCCGGCATCCGCCGGACACGTCGCTTACAGAGCGAGGGTGACTCGTCGGCCGAAACCGGCACGGTGATGTCCCGTCTCATGGCTGCACCGCTACGCCGGGTCCGTCGGCCCCGACACATGTACCTGATCGGTTTCGCCTTCGGTGGCGGCTTCGACACCGCGACGCTCATCGGTTTGCTTGTACTCACCGCGACCACGGTGGCCTCGGGGGCGGCGGCCGTTTACGCGGTCGCGCTGCCGTTGTGTTTTGCAGCCGGGATGACCCTCGGTGACTCCCTCAACGGGTATTTCATGATGCGCATGTATGCACGCGCTGCCGACGATCAGCGTGCCCCCCGGTTCAACCACGTGGTCACCGCGATGTCGGTCGTATCCGCCTTGGCTATCGGGACCCTCATTCTGGCCGCGACGGCGCGGGAGGCATTGGGGTTGTCGGACGTGTTAACCGAACATCTGGCCGCGATCGATCTGGAATACGCAGGTTTCGGGCTGATGGGTGTGTTCGCAATCGCCTGGGTGGCATTCCTGATTCACCGGCGACGCCACGGCGACCCGAGCACCCTGTGATGCGACCGGTGCCTACCGACAAGGTTGTCGATAGGCACGGGTACACATGCCACGGCTAGCGGCGACTTGCACTTCAACTCACAGAACAACCTGTTGTCGCGCGTCGATCAGATCTTGGAGGAGTTGTTCGGCCATTGGCCACGGGCCGTAGCCGGCTGCGGGATTCAGGTGGCCGACCGCGCCGACGGAAACCAGACGGCTGCCCCACGCCTGCGCCATGTCGGCGACCCGGCGCGGGTCGGCAAGTGGGTCGTTGGTGCTGGCGGCGACGATGCTCGGGAAGGGTAGTTGTCGTCGGGGGATGGGGTTCCAGCCGCCGGCTTCGAGGTCATCGGTGGTCGGATACCCCTGGGGCAGTGGATTTTCCAAGTCGGCCGGGGTGGCCAGCAGCGCACCTTCGATGCGGCGGGTCGCTTCCTGCGCCCAGTGCACCGTCGTCATGACGCCTGCACTGTGGGCCACCAGGACCACGGGGCCGTCGACGGAGTTCACCACCTCGTCGAGCGCGGCGACCCGGGCGACGCGGCTGAGCTTGTCGTGCTCGAGTGGCGGAACGGTGACTGTGTTGTCGAGCTTCTCGGCCAGGAAGGTCTGCCAGTGCTCGGCGACGTGATCGCGAAGGCCGGGCACGATCACCACGGTGACGGTCGATTCGTTCATGAGTGTTGCTCCGCCATGGTTGTGGTTGCGGCGTCGAGGGCCCGGAGTTTGGCCAGGCCTCGAGGGTGCAGACGCTTGCCGAGGACCATGGCGGCAGCCGCGGGAATGTAAGCCACCGGTGCCCACTGGAGGGCGCCGAGCAGGCCGAGATGGTCTGCCAGAATGCCGACGACCATCGGGCCCAGCGCCAGGCCGAGCAGGTTGTTGGCCAGGGTCAGAGTGCCCATGCCCGAGGCCTGTACCGACCGGTGGGTCAGACCGGCGACCATTGCCGCCGTGGTGCCCGAGGAACCGGCGCAGAAGAACGCACCGATGGCGAGCAATGCCAGTTGGGTCGGGCCGGTCTCGACGCGGAATGCGATCATGAGACTCGCGAAACCGATCACGCAGTACCCCACGCCCACCGTCCACTTGCCGGTGATATCGCTGCGGCTCAACCGATCTGCGATGAAACCGCAGACGATCATCCCTGCGGCCATCAGCAGGACGAATGCAGACGCGACCACTGCTGCGCGCCCGGGTACCAGGTCGTAGGTGCGGTTGAAGAAGCTGGGAAGCCAGGCAAGCATCACCGCGGCCATGAACATCTGAAGGCCACTGCCGACGTAGGCGCACAGCACCGCCGGATTGGTGAAGAGGCTGGAGAACGGTGCGCGCCGCACCACCACATCCGCCTCGGGCCGCTGCACCTGGTACTTGGCGATGCGGCGTTCGGTGATCAGCAGCTTGAACGCGGCGGCGAGTATCAGGCCCAATACGGCCATCGCAGCGAAGGACCAACGCCAACCGAGGCTGGTGGCGATCACGCCACCCAAGGCCACACCGATCACCGAGCCGAACGATCCACCCGCCATGAACGCACCCGCCAGTGCGGCGTGCACCCGGGGCGCGAACACGCTGAGTACCAGCGCAATTCCCACGCTTCCGTATGCGGCCTCACCGACGCCCACCAGGAAGCGAGCGACGAGCATGTGCTCATAACTGCCGGCGAGGGCGCAGGCGAGGGTGGCGACGCTCCAAAGGACCGCCATCAGAACCAGGCTGCGGACGCGACCCCACCGATCGGCCAGGATCGAAATCGGCAGCGTGAGCAAACCGACCATCAGTGCGACCACGGACGTGAGCGAGGCGAGCTGCGAATCGGCCAGCGCCCATTCGGTTTTGAGAAACGGGAAGACGGCGCTGAGTACCTGCCGGGACATGTAGTCCGACAGCAACAGTCCGAACGCGAGCGCGAAGACGATCCATGGGTAGAGCCGACGTTTTCGGGGCGATACTCTTTCAGACGCCGGCGCCGTGGTGGACTCGCCGAGCGAAGGTGCGATGGCAGTCATTTTCTCTGGTGTCCTTTGGGTTTCGTCGGTTCGTTACGCGTGACCGGTGAAGCCGACCTGGCCCGGCGCGCGGTTCGGCGCGTAGCCGAGCTTGGCGAGGGTCTCGTCGACACTGGAGTACTGCTCGCCGATCCGGTAGATGTCGCGAGCCTCCTTGCCGTCGGCAACCTCGCGGCCCAATTCCTGGGCAATCCGGACCAGCTGCTTGACCTGGTCGACGGACTTGATCTTCTCGCCCTTGCGGCCCCAGAGCGTGTCCTCGTTGCCGCACCTGGCGTGCAGGCCCATCGCGATGGCCATTGTGTTCACCGGGAGTACCGAGCGCATCAGCGTCTCCAGTGTGAGGATCGCGCCGTCCGGCACGCGCTTCACGAACTCCATGATGTTGTACGGGTTCGGGCCGTCGAAGCCGCCGCCGATGCCTACCCAGGTCACGTTGAAGGGACCCATGTACTTGCCGCGCCGGATCAGCCGCTCGACGGTCTCGAGCTGCGGGATCGACGAGAGCTGGAAGTGCGGCTGGATACCGGCGGCGGTCAGACGACGCAGGTGCTCCTCGACCCAGGCCGGGCCTGCGGGCACTGTCATCTCGCGATAGGTGTCGGACAGTTCTGGCCGAGTCATGGACGTGCCGGCGATGTCGGAGTCGGTCATCAGCTCCATGATGTTCATCTGGCTGGTGTTGATGGCGATGGTCACCTGGTCGGGCTTCGGATCCAGCTCGGCGAGCATGTGCCGCGTGTCGTCCGAGAGCCATTTGGCGTCTTTGCCGTCGCCTTCGGGTGCGAACGAGATCGAGCCGCCCACCTGGAGGATCATGTCCGGCACGGCCTCGCGCAGGCCGGCGAGCAGCTCGTTGAACTTCGAGAGCCGCTTGCTGCCCTTGCCGTCCATCTCACGGACGTGGATGTGCAGAACGGTGGCGCCGGCCTCGTAGCAGTCGACCGCCTGCTGCACGTGCTCCTCCATGGTGAGCGGCAGGTCTTCGCGGAAGTCGTCGATCTCCCATTCGGGACCGTACGGGGCGCAGGTGATGACCAGCTTGTCCTGGACCTCGGGGAACAGTGCGTCGTCGTGGAAATGCATGAGATATATCCTTCGGGTTGGATTGGGCTGCAATAAGATTGGGTCAAACGAGTGGTCAGAAGGGGCGATCGCCCATGATGGCCGCGCGTTCCATGCGGCGGACGGCGGGCCAGTAGTCCTGCACCGCGTAGTGCTGGGTGCAACGGTTGTCCCAGATGGCGAAGCTGTTGGGTGTCCACCGCCACCGCACCTGGAACTCGGGGATCGTCGCTTGGCTGATCAGGTAACGCAGGAGGTCCGCTGCGCCGGGGGCGTAGTCAATCCCGAAGCGCACGTTCTCCGGGGTGTGGAAGTTGGTGAAGTGCGTGGTGAACGCGTTGACGAACAACGCTTTCTCACCGGTTTCCGGGTGCGTACGAACTACCGGATGCTCGGCATCCGGGAACGCGCGGTGAAGATCAGCGCGCTTCTCGGGCGTCATCGCGGCACCGAAGGAGGACTCGATGCTGTGCCGTGCCCGCAGACCTGCGATGCGCTCCTTGATGTTCTCGGGCAAGCGCTCGTAGGCGGCGACCATGTCCACCCAGATCGTGTCGCCTCCGACCGCCGGCCCCTCGACGCACCGGAGCACCGAACCCATCGGCGGGTTCTCCCGCCAGGTGGCATCGCAGTGAAAGGCGTTCTCGTAGTGCTCGGCCGGGCTGTCGAGCTCTTTGTAGATGCGCACGAGGCCGGGATGGTCGGGGTCGGAGCCCGCCATCGGGTGGTCCTCCAGCGTGCCGAATCGCTCGGCGAGCGCCACGTGATCGGCCCGGCTGATCGGCTGGTCGCGCACGAACAGCACCTTGTGCTCCAACAGAAGGGACCGGAACTGTTCGAACAGTCCGTCGTCGTGGGCGACCTCGGCGAGGTCGATGTCGAACAATTCGGCGCCGAGGGTGGCGGTCAAGCGCTCTGCGCGGATCAGCGTCTGTGATGTTCGGGTCGCTGCGGTCATGGCGTTACCTCGAATTTCTGGTTGCTGGGTGGGTGATCAGACGGTCAGTACGGACGAACCGACGCTGATGCCGGCTTCGAGATCGGTGTGCGCGCGGACGGCGTCGGCGAGCGCGTAGCGCTGATTGATCTCAACGGTGATGCGGCCGGCGGCGACGTGGTCGAACAGTTCACCGGCGAGCTCGGCGCGTTCGGCGGGGTCCGCGATGTAGTCGGCGAGGGCGGGGCGGGTGACGAACACCGAACCCTTGATCGCGAGCTGCATGGCATCGATCGGCGGAATCGGGCCGGATGCGGTGCCGAAGCAGACCAGCAGGCCGCGGCGGGCGAGGGAATCCAGCGAGGATCCGAAGGTGGTCGCGCCGATGCTGTCGAGCACCACCGGCACGCCCCTTCCGTCGGTGAGCTCCCGGACTCGCGTCGCCACGTCCTCGTCGCGGTATCGGATGACGTGGTCGCAGCCACGGGCTCGGGCGATCTCGGCCTTCGCCTCGGTCGAGACGGTACCGATGACGTTGAGATCCAGCAGCTTTGCCCACTGGGTGACGATCTGGCCGACGCCGCCCGCTGCAGCGTGCAGCAGGATCGTGTCGCCCGCACTGTAGGTGTGGATGCGGCGCATGAGGTAGGCGGCGGTGAGCCCGCGCATGGTCATGCCGGCAGCGGTCTCGAAGTCGATGGCGTCCGGCAGTGCGATCAGGTGCTCGGCGGGCATGACGCGCACGGTGCTGTAAGCGCCGAGCGGGCTGCCCGTGTAGGTGACGCGATCGCCGGGCGCGAACCCGGCAACGTCCGGGCCGACAGCCTCGACGACACCGGATGCCTCGACGCCCATGCCGGCGGGCAGCGGCGACGGGTAGAGGCCGGTGCGGAAGTAGGTGTCGGCGAAGTTCAGGCCAACAGCCTCGTGACGTACCCGCACCTCACCGACACCGGGTTCGCCGACCTCAACGGTTTCCCAGCGCAGGACCTCCGGCCCGCCGGTCTCGTAGAAGCGAATTGCCTTGGCGTCCGTCTGCATTGCCACTGTGTGTCCTTTTCTGCCTGCCTGCCGGCCGTTGTGCCGGATGTGATGTAGATGACATTACGGAGCTGGGGAGGGGGTAAACTATTCCTCGCGGGACGGAGTTTTATTCAAATCGGGACATGAGGAGATCTGCCTCACATCTATGGAGGTGTCGTGAAGCCCCTCGTGCGGTACGCCGCGTTGGCCAATTACGTCGAGCTGACGCGTACCCTCGGCGCCGACCCGGGAGCGCTCCTTCGCTCGACGGGCCTGGACCCGGGCGGTGTCCGTTCGCAGGATCGGTGGGTGCCGGCGGAATCAGTCGTGGAACTCCTCGAGCGCACCGCGTCGCAGACCGGGCGGCCGGACCTCGGCCTGCGGTTGGCGGAGCTGCGGCGGCTGTCGCACCTCGGCCCGCTCAGCCTGGTTCTGCGCGAGGAGCCCGACGTGCGCAGCGCGCTGCAAGTGCTGATCCGGCACGAGAGCATGTACAACGAGGTGCTGCACACCCGAGTGACCACCGCGGACGGAATCGCTTCTGTGCGGATCGATTTCGACCTGGGTACACGTCAGACACACCGCCAGTCCGTCGATCTCGCCGTCGGGGTGTTGTTCGGCCTGCTGCGCGGCTTCCTCGGCCCGGACTGGCGGCCGCTGGCAGTGTGCTTCGGGCATCCCGAGCCCGCCGACACCACAACGGCCCGGCGCATGTTTCCGGCCGTGGTGCGCTACGACCACGAGTTCGACGGTGTGGTGCTGTACGAAAGCGACCTCGACCGTCCCAACGCGATGTCCGACCCGCAGCTGCGGACCTATGTACAGCGGGTGCTCCCACCGGACGGCTCCGGTGACAAGCAGCCGCGGACGGCCGCGCGGGTGCGGGAGCTGATCGAGATGCTGCTCCCGACGGGCCGGTGTTCAATCGAACAGATCGCCCGCAGCATGGGCGTCGACCGGCGCACCGTGCATCGCCGTCTCGCCTCCGAGGGCGCGACATTCACCGCCGTGCTGGACGACGCCCGGGCCGACTTGGCGCGGCACCTGGTCGAGGGCCGGCGCCACTCGTTCACCGAGGTCGCCGAGTTGCTCGGGTTCGCTTCGCCAAGCAACTTCTCCCGGTGGTTCCGCGACCGGTTCGACGCCACCCCGCGGCAATGGCGCGCGCGGTCACCGCGCTGACCCGGGAAGAACACCTGTTCAGCCTGAACGCGCCGGAAGCGCTCGCGTGCTTCTGTCAGTCACAGCAACAGGAGGGTGTACGCACTCCATTCGGGGCGGTCGGTCAGTGCAGCGGTGTCGACGAATGTTGCTGTGGCCCAGATGTCGGCCCACATCAGATCTGGACCGATGACCGTGGTCGACGAGCGACGTCGTACCGGCGCACCGGATCGCGGGTCGATGATGTGGTTGCCGCGGGCCACGGTGCCAGACGTCGCAAGAGCCCCGTCCACGACGTCGACGACGCGGGCGATGACGCCGGGCCGATTCGGGTCCTGGATACCGATACGCCAGGGACTCGCGAGTGCGGTGCTCCCCCGACCCAGTCCGCAGACGATGTCACCACCGGCGTTGATGGAGAACCCGACGTGGTCGAGGTTGCGTAGGTGCTCGGCGGCGTCGCGGACGGCCCATCCCTTGACCAGGCCGGTGGGGTCCCAACCGCGGGTTCCGTCGGGTCCGAGGAGGTCGCTGGTGAAGAGTCCGCCGGTCGCGTCTGTCGCTGCGCGGCAGAGCTTGTCGACCTTCCCGATCCAGGGGTCCACCTCCGCGGCGGCGAGCCGGCCGTGGCGCAGGCGCATCAGGCCGCTGTCAGCGTTGTACGTGCTGAACACCGCATCAGCCCGTCGGAGGTGGGTGAAGACCTGCTCGACGGCGAGCCCGATCTCTGCGCGATCGATGTCGAGCGCGCGAACATGCACCGAGATCGGCATACCCATGATCTGTTCCACCCACGCGCGAGTGGTGATCATCCGAGCCTCGCCTGATCAATGGCAGACTGCAGACTCTGGATATAACCGTCGGAGGTGACAGTGGCACCCGAGACCATGTCGATGTCCGCGCTCTGCGCCGTGACCGTCTCTTGTTCCAGGACCGGCACGGCTTCGGCATTGATCTCTACATCACGGTGGTTGTTCTGTGGGTAGACCACCGCGGTGGCCGACGTGATCTGCCCGTCCGCCACGGCAATTCGCACCTGGACCGGTCCCCATCGGGTGTCGACACTGCTTCCGGTGTAGGTCTGGGCGGCCGATGTCGTCGTGTCCGTGCCGTTGGGGCTCGAGTCGCTCGACGGGGTATCGGTCCCGGCGGTGCCGGGCGCCGCCGTCGTGGGTGCGGTGATGGGTGCAGCGACCGAGGTGGCTGTGCCCGTGCCGGCGCCGCTGTCGGTTGACGTGTGGTACGAGAAGAGGAGAACGAAGACGGTGGCAGTGACCAACAGCCACATCGTGATTCGACGCATTCCGGTGATTCCTTTCAGAGCTCGAAGAGTTCGACGTGGATATTGGCGGCCGGCACTCCCGCGCGACCGGCAGCCTTGCTGAATGCGTGCACCCAGGTCGGCGGCCCGCAGACGTAGACATCCCGGTGGCTGACGTCGGGACAGATTCCGAGCAGCGCCTGTGCGTCGTCCCACGCCGCAGCGGTCTCGGGTAACCAACTGGCGCGGCCGTGGATACGCCCACCGACCAGCACATGGTGCTGCGCGCCGAGTTCATGGGCAAGGCAATCGATTTCGTGCGCGAGGATCGCGTCCGTGTCAGATCGAACCCGATTGATGATCATCACGTCGCCGGGCGCCTGGGGCAGCGACTCCAGGAGCGCCCGCATCGGGGTGATTCCGATACCTGCGCCGACGAGCAGCACCCGTTGGTTGGTGCGGGTCCCGGGGTGCATCCGACCATAAGGACCCTCGACGAGTACCCGTGTGCCGGGTCGTAGCGCACCCAGCGCGTCCGTCCCGTCGCCGACCCGAGCTGCTGTGAATCGCAGGGTTGACGAAGTGGGTGCGGCCGACAGCGAATACGGATGTGCCCGTGTCCATCCGGGTCCGTCGAGGAACCTCCATTGGAAGAACTGACCCCCTTGCGCGCGGAGGTGTCTGACACCCGGACCGCCGACGGTCACTGTGGTGGCGTCGGGACCTTCGGCACGAACATCGAGCACCCGGATCGGCTCTCGCGTCGACCTCCACAGCGGTAGTCCCAACCGGAATACCACCACAGCGGCGAGGCAGACGGCGTAGAGGGTCCACCAGAACACCGTCGACACCGGGGAGTCGAGGAAGTCCTGGCCCGTCCATAGCTGGTGTGGCAGAGCAAGACCCGCGCCGAGGTAGGCATAGAGGTGGATCAGATGCCACGACTCGTACCGGAGGCGACGCCGCGCCACCCTGAAGGACGTCACGACGACCATGCAGAGCGCGCCGAATCCGGCAATCCCGAGCAGCATGCCGGGGTAGTTCAGGGTGAGGTCGACGATCGTGGACCAGAACAGGTGCGGCTGTGCACTCGCGTAGCCGATCACCGTCAACACCACATGACCCAATAACAAGGTGAATGAGGTGAATCCGACCACGCGGTGCAGCCGGGTCAACTCATCCTGACCCCATGCCTTCTCTATCCACGGCACCCGTGCCATCAGGAAGACCTGGATCAGCAGTAGCGCTGACGCGACCAACCCGGTGAGTCGGCCCAGCGATGTGAAGCCGTCCGCGGCGGAGGTGAATTGCGCGAGGCCACCGTTCGAGACCCACAGCGCGATGACGAACATCGGGATCGCCCAGAGCCCGATGACCGACGCATCCCGCCACCATCGGGGCACCACGCGGACCGGCGTGTCATATCTCATCCACCGAGAATGGCAGCGGTCCCGGCAATTCCACTGGCAGGAAGCTGTGGATCCGCTGTGAGCGCCTGCAGCAATCTGGTCGCAGCGGCTCGTTAGATGCCGGCGCCGATGCTGTATTGGCCCTTTGTGTGAATGTTCAAGTCCGGCAGCCGATGTGCGACGGGTGCCTGCAGCCCGAGGTTCTCGCGAAGTGTTGATCCCGGGTATGCGTCGGGATAGCTGCCCCGGTTCTGCAGTTCGGGTACGAGTCGGTTGACGACGTCGTCGAATCCGCCAGGTACAGAGTTGGGCGTGAGGTTGAGACCGTCGATGGCGCCGCATCGCACATAGTGCGTCAATTCGTCGGCCACAGAGTCCGGGGTGCCGACGAACTCGACGGTCTTGTTCAGGTGGGCCACCAATCCTCGAATCGACAGTCCGCGCTCCTGCGCGAGCTCCCGCCACTGTCTCGCGGTGTGTAGCGGCCTATCACGGCTGTTGACAACTCCGTGGGTGGTGGTCTGGTCGGCCTTGACCGGATCGAATGCAGGTAGAGGTCCATCGATGTCATGGTCGGAAAGGTCGCGACCCCAAACACTTTCGATCACCGCGATGATCCGCCGGTCGGTCCAGGTGTTCTCGTAGAACCAGCGCGCCTTGTCATGCGCTTCGGCTGTCGTGTCGCCCAGGGTGATGTGCGCACCGGGGATGATCTTGATCTCGTCACGTCCTCGGCCGTAGGCGTGCAGACGACGGGTCAGGTCGCCGGCGAACTCGAGTGCCGGTTCCAGTGCGAGGTAACGGGAGAACACTGCTTCGGCATGGCGGGCGGCAAAGTCTCGGCCCTCGTCGGATTCGCCGGCCTGGAACAGCACCGGATGCACCTGGGGGCTCTGTGGGACCGACGGCTGCGCAACGACGTCGTAGAAGTCGCCGTGGAAGTCCACCGGCTGCTGATCCCAGAGCCGCTGTGCGATGGTCAGGTATTCGAGCGCGTGCCGGTACCGGTCTTCGTTGCGCAGGTATCCGCCCTTGCGGAAGTTCTCACCGGTCCAGGCGTTGTCGGTGGTCACCAGGTTCCAGCCGACTCGTCCTTCGCTGAGCAGGTCGACGGTTGCTATGCGCCGTGTCAGGTCGACCGGATCGCTGTACGTCGTATTCAGTGTCGCCACGAATCCGATTCGTTCGGTGACCGCTGCCAAATGCGAGAACAGAACCAACTGATCGGGTCGCCCGGTCACCACGGTGTCGGTGATCCGTCCGAGATGTTCGCGTAGACGTTGACTGTCTCCCAGGAAGATCGCGGTGAACAGCCCGCGTTCGGCTGTGCGGGCCAGCTGCGCGAAACTTTCGAACTGGTAGTAGATTTCCGGGCTTTCCGCCTCGTCCCACACGTAGTTCGGCCCGAAGGGAAAGAACCCGTTGAGATGCAGTCTGGCGTCCGGTCGCTGATCGTCCGAGGTGGTCATCGGCTCGCTCCCGTCTCCTGTAGATGTGTTGCGGCGTAGCGGCTCCGCGGCCGCGGTAGCCCGAACTGTTCGCGCAACGTCAAGCCGGGTCGTGGTCTTCGGAGTAGGCCTGCGGCTTCGAGTGCGGGCGCCACGTCGCGCAGCAGCGACGGGAGCTGAGCATCGGGTTCGGTGGGGTAGAGCACAACTCCGTCGACGTGACGGCGCAGCCGATCAAGCAGCGCCGGGATCGTGGAATCGTCGCTGCTGCAATGTAACCGCTGCTCACCACGGATTGCCGACTCGCTGCTGTCCGAGACAACGATCTCGGCCAGCACGCGGGCTGTGCCGGCACTGCGTGCGCGTTCTGCTGCCCCGATCAGTTCCAGCTCGGTCCCCGCGGACACCAGTGCGACATCCACGCCGGCCGAACCCAGATCAACCGGTGCGAATACGGGCGGCTGCCCTTGCACCGGCCGCGGCATCAGCGCCGGACCTCTGATGTCGAAGAACTCACCGGTGCCGTCGATGTAGTGGATCTTGTCCGCATCGAGGAAGCGGCCACTGCGTGCGTCGGCGATCAGGGCGCCGTCTTCCCAGGAATCCCAGAGCCGGCGGGTGGTGTCGATGATTGCCGCGGCCTCGCGTTGCGCGGTGCGGATATCGGGCGCCGAGGTCGAAAAGGCTTGTGCCCATGAGGTGGAGACATCGATTGTTGCGAGCCAGCCCGCCCGGCCGTTGCTTCCCCGATCGAGACTCGAGAGTTGATTGGAGACGTGGAATGGTTCGGCGTGGGTGGTCGGTATTGCCGCAACCAGGCCGATCGCGGAGGTCAGCGCCGTCGCGTAGGCCGCAACCTCGACGGCGCTGAGCAATTCGTGTTCTGTTGGCGACTCCGGATCACGCGCGCCGAAGACCAAGAAGTTCAGTCCAGCCGCTTCCGCCGTCTGAATCCGGTCGGGGAGTAAGCGGGGACTGGTTCCGCCACTGCGCAGTGAGAGTCCGACAAGCAGTGAGCCCGTACCATTGGACCAGTTTCCCGAGACCCCATGACCCCGTGCCTCTTTCGTTGTGGGTCCGGTGTGAGTAGTGTTCGGTGCCATGTCAACATCTCCGTCCATTCGTCCATCTGCCGAACCCGATTCGCTCGGCCTTCTCGAGGCACTGCAGAGCACCCCTGCGCGCCGATACCTGTCCGAGAGGCCGATCCCGGAGCATGTGCTCTGGGATGTGCTCGATGCCGCCACTCGGGGGCCGACCGGAGGCAACCGTCAGGCCTGGGGGTGGGTTGTCGTCACCGATCCCGCGATCAAAGAACAGGTCGCTCAGTGGTATCGGGAAGGCTGGCAGCGCGCCTACGGGCCTCGGCGCGAGGAAGTGTTGGGTGCGGCTCCGTCCGATACCGGGCTCAGTCCTGCGGCCTATCGCGCAACCGAGCACCTGGCCGATCACATTCAGGAGGCGCCCGTGTGGGTTATTCCGGTGTTGCGCAACGCCGCCGACTCGCAGGATCCGCGACTGGGAGCGTCGGTTTATGGTGCCGTACAACAGCTCACCCTGGCAGCCCGCGCCCACGGACTCGGCAGCACCCTGACCAGTTTTCATGTCGCGCACGAAGAGGAACTGCGGACGTTGCTCGGACTGCCCGCCGACGCGCTGAGCATGGCGCTCATCCCGCTGGGCTACCCGGCTCGGGGCAGGTGGGCACAACCGAAGCGGCAGCCGGTCGAAGCCGTCGTGCACTGGAATACCTGGGGCGAAGTTCGACCCCGCGAATAGATTGCCGGTACCGCTCAGCGTTCGGGGCGCTGTGGGTCGAGCGCTGAGCGTGTTGCACATCTGATCAGGTTTACCAGGCAGTTGTCAGGCACGGTACCCAGAGTTTCGCTGCTGCAGACGATTTCGTCACCAGGACGCGCTGGCCTGCGGGTCAGCGTCGTTGCCGGTTTGAATCAATGAGATCGCAACTGGAGAGTCATCCGCCCGTGCGGGCGATCAACCCAGAAACGGGAGACCCCACGGCCCGCGAGAAATGGACTCGTCGGCGAACATGGCATCGCCGAACTCGTTCGGCACGTCGGGGGGAGTGATCGCGGTGATGTAGTTGTGCGGTAGGTGGTCGTTGATGGAGACCTGGAACGGTATCCATCGCAGAACGCTGAATTGACGGGCAGCAAATGCCAGGAAGGATTCGATCACCCGCAACGGGTTTGAGGCCTGGGTGCTGTTGGGCACATCGGCCCAGCCGTCACCGATCCGGTAGCGCCGCTCGGATCCGAAGTGCGCGAACTCCCCGGACACGGTGGGGGGAAGCTGCGGGACCGGATCGCGGTCGTACACGTAGCGGTACACCATTGGCCCGAGGTCAGGGCGCCGGTCCGATGCGCGTGCCAATGCTGGTTCACCGATCATAGGTGCGCCGAATGTGTAGGTGCCCTTTAATTTTGATGCGATCTCGGAATAGGGTTTCAGGGTCCGCACCATGACGGTGAGCATCGACGCCATGGCGCCGCCGAGGCTGTGGCCGGTGATGTACAGGGTCTCCATCCGGTTCGGCATCGGGCCGGCCGAGTCCGAGGCTGACGTCGGTGCTTCGTCGGAGTGATCATCGGAATCAAATCGGGATTGCGTTGGTGGTCCCGGACGGATCGACTCTCCTCGGAGCGCCCGGTTGAGTGCCTTTGCTATCTCAAACCGAGTCGCGCGGACATTACGATAAAAGCCGGCGTGGACGTCGTATTGGCGTGCTTCTTCGGTGGGGTCGTCGGGGTTGTCGAAATCCACCGTGATCTTGTCCGGATAGACATCGGCATCGGTCAGCCAACTGACCAGGTTCGTCGGCTCTGTCCCTCGGTACGCCAGAATCACGACGCGGCCGTCTGCGCTTTGGATGAGGTAGGCGGTAGACCTGATGAACATCGCATCGACAGTCATCTCGATTCCCAGCCACTGGCTTTCCGGCAGCCCCATCCTCGCCATCATCGTCGCTATGGTGGTGCCGTCGGAATAGGCATACCCGGACGCCACGGCAAGGGCGTGGGCGACAACCGGGTCCCGGCCGGGCTCGGGGGCTACGAGTTTGTCCACCAGGTCGGCGTAGACCGGGAAGGTGCTCGAGGTCGAGGGCATAATCGGCCGAAGATCGTCCAACGTTGGGCCGACTCCATGCGCGATCGACATTCTTCGAGAATATGACAATCGAGTTTGTGCGGCCGGTGTTTCAATAACTCTGACAAGAGCGTGACGTCTGACAAAGGCTACGAATGCTCAATACCTCTGTGCAACAACCGTTTATCTGGTCAATGTTTGGTAATGCCCGGTCCGGATTCAGTTGCTATAGACGCGTTCGACGCGTACGAACACCAGAGCCCGGCCCTGCTCGGCCATCACGCGGTCGTACTCGTCCCAATCATCATGTGTCCCACCGGCAGCGACGAATACCTCCCGACGGAGCGTGCGCAGACGCTCGTTGTCGAGCCATGGCTGCGGATCGTCGGGACCGGCAATTTCGGCAACGCCTTCCACCGTGGCCCATTTCCAGCCCTGCTGGAAAGTAGTGGTGACCTGTGGGCGGGCCCGCAAGTTCTTCAGCTTGACCTTTCCGTAGGTGACAAAAGCCAGGACCTGTTCCTTGGTGTTCGGGTGGGGAAGTAGTCCGACATTGACCATCGACGCTTGAATTGTTCCATTCTCGCGCAGGGTGGCGACCACGGCGAGACCGTTGTTTTCACGGGCCAGGGCCACCGCATCTTCGAGGGTGTGATCACTGGACATTTTCAGCCTTTTTCTTGAGGGCGGGAACCGAAGCCGGGAGTACGTTGATCAACACGAAAGCAACCGCGACGGCGACGACCACCTGCGGGGTCACCGTCACGCCGTCTGCGCCGAGCAACACGACGGCCAGGAGTGCGGAGGTCAACGGGAGCCGCAGCATCGCCGCACACATCGCGCCGATACCCATCCCGACGGCCGGCGCCAAGCTCATGCCCGGCAGTCCGCTCATCGCTATGCCGAGGACGGCGCCGACGAACATCGCCGGGAATACCGGTCCGCCGCGGAACCCACCGAGTGAGAGTCCGTACATGAGTGTCTTGCAGCCCAGCAGCAGGATCAACACCCAGACCGAGTAGTCGGCGGCATGCTCGACCACCAGCGGTAGCGCGTCCTGACCGGAGAACAACACCTGGGTGAAGCTGTTCTCCGAGACGAGTTGATACACCATCGCGGTGAGGCCGATCAACAGGCCGAGAACCGCCGTCACGAGGATCCGGTTCACATGCACGATCGGGCGCAGGGACAGGCCCATGCTGTGGATGAGCCAGCCCAGAACCGCTGCGATCGCACCGACGACGACGGCCCAGGCCAGTGTTGCCACCGTGGGATCCGGCGCCGGTGGAATCGAGGTCAGTGAAAGCGAGAACGTGCCGAGTCCGGTCCAGTCGTCCAAACCGATGAAGACAAGCGCACCGATTCCGGAGGCGAGGAGACCCGGCACTGCCATCAGACTCAGTGTCGCGCCCCCGATGCCCGCGATTTCCATGATCAGGAATGCGGCGAGGAGGGGCGAACCGAGCAACGTACTGATCGCAGTGAAACTGCCGGCTGATGCCATGATGACGACCGCCATCGGTGGCGCATCCTTTTTCACCAGATGGACGGTCAACGCGGCAAGACCACCGCCGATCGCGATCAGTGGTGCCTCGGGACCGAGGACTGCACCCAGACTCAGTGTGGCAAGCGCCGCGAGGATGATCCCGGGGAGTTCCTTGTCGACTGGGGGACCCGCGTCGTTGTGGAAACCGAAAGCCGGTGAATGTCCGCCGTTGCCTGGCAAATATCGGACTGTCAGTGCGGTCAGGAGCCCACAGAGGACCAACCACGGAACCGGCCACCACGCGGGTGTGCCGCCGCTGAACACGTCCTCGGGAAGGTCGTCGAACACGAACTTCTGAATCTTCGATACCGCTGCCAGAAAGCCGTACGCAACGAACGAGATCGGGATACCGAGGATTGCGGCCATGAGCAGTGCCACGAAATAGGGTTTCGACCGCATTACAGCGATGGGGTCGACCGGTGGCGATTGACTGGGTGCTTGCTTGGCGTCGGGCGGATCAGCGCGTGATGAGCCTGCCGGACTCTGCGAATCGGTCACGGTGACCAGTGTTGCCGATGTGGACCGGGTTGGTCGGATGATCCGTCAGTGTCACGATGGCGGCGAGCGAGCATCTGGGAGATTCCGCAGGTCACGGGCCCGATTTCTCACTATCGGTTTCTGTGTCATATGCTGAGTCCGCTCCCAACGGAGAACACCGGCCCCCTTCGTCTAGCGGCCTAGGACGCCGCCCTTTCAAGGCGGTAGCGCGGGTTCGAATCCCGTAGGGGGTACGCATGCCATTGACACCGGCAAGCACAGCAAGGCCCTGTGGCGCAGTTGGTTAGCGCGCCGCCCTGTCACGGCGGAGGTCGCGGGTTCGAGTCCCGTCAGGGTCGCAAGTAATTGCGACTAGGTATTCAGGTTCGCCTGGATACCGTTCGGCCAGGTAGCTCAGTTGGTACGAGCGTCCGCCTGAAAAGCGGAAGGTCGTCGGTTCGATCCCGACTCTGGCCACAGCATGTAGGTCACCGAGCGGGCCTTCGTTACCGTCGAGCGTGCCGTAGTTACCGCCGACCGTGCCAAAGTTGCCGCCGACCGTGCCAAAGTTGCCGCCGAGCGGGCCTTGGTTACCGTCGAGTGGGCCGCAGTTTTTTGATGCAAACGCTGCAAGAAAGCCTTTGTCACACAACACTTTTACTGCGGGTGAATTCGGAACCGTTGTCGGCGACGAAGTCCGCGCCACCACAACCACCGAAACGTCGGATGGACAACACAAAATCGCCTAACATCCAACAGACTCGCACTACCTTGAGGCGACTGGTCGCAAGCTTTCCACCGGATGAAGGAAACCAATGCCCATCAAGATGCTCATCATGGCCAAGCGCAGACCCGATCTGACGCCTGAGCAGTTTCGCGAAGGCTATGAGCAGAGTCATTCCCGAATCGCCGTCAACCTGTTTGGTCACCTGTGGACGAGCTACAGCCGGAACTACCTCGTCGAGGGGCTTCGGTTCAAAGCGGTGGGTACCGGCTGGACCGGCGGGCCGGCGGACCTCCACTACGACGTGATCTCTGAATACATCTTCCGCGACGCCGAGGCGGTAGAGGAACTGGGCCGTATCGCCCTCGATCACATTGAAATGATCAAGGAAGATGAGGCACTCTGGTTCGACCAGGAGAACAGTTGGTCCGTGACCTGCGAGACCGTCGATGAAGACTTGACCGCACCCAAGCCGCCTCTGCGCCGGTGGGCCGATGTGTGACGCTGGCTACGGGCAAAGTCAGTCGCCGCGGCTGGGTTTGCCAAGCAAGCGATCGGAGATGAGTTTCAACTGAATCTCTGAGGTCCCTTCAAATATTCGGGTCAGTCGTGCGTCCCGCCAGTAGCGCTCGGCGGCGTATTCGCTGGTATAGCCGGCGCCGCCGTGGATCTGCAGTCCTTCGCTCGTAACCCATTCCGACATCTCGCTGGCCGCGTATTTGATCATCGATGCCTCCAGGTCGCAGCGACGACCCGTGTCGATCTGCGTGCAGACGTGATACATCATCTGCCTCGATGTCTCGACACGCGTTGCCATGTCGGCGATCTTGAACCGGAGCGCCTGGAAGTCAGAAATTGGGTGTCCGAACTGTTCGCGCGAAAGTGCGTACGAAATCGCGTCTTCGAGCGCCCCGCGCGCCAATCCGATGCTGCGGGCCGCTGTGTGGGCACGCGCCGTTTCGAGCTTGGTCATCGCCGCGTAGAAGCCGCGACCTTCCTCGCCGATGAGAGCGGACGCGGGAAGCCGGAAAGAGTCGAAGGCCAACTCCCATGTCTTCCAGCCGCGATAGCCGATCTTGCGCAGGGGAGTGCCGCTGATGCCGTCGGGGAACGTGCCCCGTTCTTTGTCGATGAGGAACACGTTGATGCCGAGGTGGCGGTGTTCCGGATCCGGTGGTGGCGCGGTGCGCGCGAACAGAATCAGGTAGTCGGCCTGGTCGGCAAAGGTGCACCACATCTTGCTGCCGTTGACCACCCAGTCGTCCCCGTCACGGACAGCGCGGCAACTGATGTTGGCGACATCGGAACCGGCCGTGCTCTCAGACAGTGCGAACGCACCGAGATACTCCCCACTTGCCACCCGCGGTAGCAGTTCCTTCATCTGGACTCCGGTGAAACCACCGACCAATCCGTTGCCGCGAGCCATCAGACTCCCGACGCTCATCCATGCCCGCGACAGTTCTTCGGCGATCATGCAGTATTCGAAGGCGCCCAAGCCGAGGCCTCCGTACTCCTCTGGAATTAGAATTCCGAAGAAGCCCACCTCGGCCATCTTCTCCCGCAACTCGTCCGGAATGAGTCCGCCGACCGGATCGAGTTCGTTGGCGATCGGCAGTACCTCTTTCATCGCAAAATCCCGTGCAAGGGACTGCAATTCGAGGCGATCCTTGGTCAGGTAGCCCTGTGGTATCGGTGCTTCGGTCGTGATTGTCATGCGTCGGTCCTCTCGGCTGCGCCTTGATCGATCCGTTCAAGGTCGGGGTTGGTGAGATATTGAACATCGTCGCGGCGTCCGTCGAAACGGGGAGTCCGTCGCTCGCGCCGCGCAGCGAGCACCTCGGCGAACTCGGAAGAGTCGAGCTGGGCCGCCATCAGGGTTTCCTCCTCATGCATACGGGCGACGACGTCAAGTGTGGTCGAACGGCTCAAGGTCTTGGTATGACGAACGGCGAGAGGCGCTTTGGCTGCGATCGCCTGGCCCACCTCGAGCGCCCGATCCAATGCGGTGGACGGGACCTCGTTGATGAGCCCCCAGGACACGGCCTCATCGGCGGTCAGTCTGCGTCCGGTCAACAGGAGGTCTGACGAACGTCGGGCACCGATGAGTTGGGGAAGTAGCAGCGTCGATGCGGCTTCGGGGACGAGCCCGATATCGACGAAGGGGACCTGGAATGTCGCGGATTGGTCCGCGAAGACGAGATCGCAGTGGAGGAGCATCGTGACTCCGACTCCGACGGCGAGGCCGTTGACCGCCGCGATGACGGGCACCGACAGGCCGGCGATGGTGCGAAGGAACTGCTGGACCGGTGCTTGTCCATCGGCTTGAATGGCGAAGTCGTTCAGGTCATTTCCCGCAGTGAATGCTTTGCCGACTCCGGTGATGATCACCGTACGTACGTCGGCGTCGCGGTCCGCTGACAGTAGGGCGTGCCGTAGGAGTGTGTACATATCCTGCGTGATGGCGTTGTATTTCTCCGGCCGATTCAGTCGGATGATCGTCAGGAAGCCGACTCGTTCAACGAGAATCAACGATGAGTCCGATGTCGCGAGCATTGTCACTCCTTTCTGAGAGAACAGCCGGCACTGTGGCGAGGGTGGTAGCCGCTGACTTGAACGAGGAACGGTGGTGAGACAGACCTTTTCGGACTTCTGCACCGTGTTCGTCGAGCAGAGGTGCACGTTTGTCCGGCTTTGCGGGAGTCCGGGAGAACTTCATGGGCTGGCCTGCCACCGCCAGGGTCCGGCCGGCGCCGGGATGTTCGAGTTCGACGATCATGTCGCGCGCGGCAACGTGAGGGTCGGCCATGATCTCGGCCGCATTGCGGACGGCGCCCACGGGAACACGTCCGCCGAGCTGATCGAGGATCTCCTCTTTGGTTCGTGCGTGCGTCCACTCGGCGAGAACATCGAACACCTCGCGGCGCCTGTGGACGCGCTGCTGATTGGTGGCCAGGGATGCGTCGACTGCGAGATCGGGCCTGTCGATGAGCTCGCAGAGAGTGCGCCACCGGTTGTCGTTGGGCGCGGCGATCGCGACCCAACCGTCGATCGCCGGCAACACATCGAACGGGCTGAGAAGGGGGTGCCGGTTTCCTTCGGGCTTGGGCACAGCGCCCGTGTAGGAGTGCTGGTAGATGATCCGCTCACACAGCGCGAGAACGGCGTCGTACATTGCGACGTCGACGAACTGCCCGAGACCGGATCCGCGGGCTTCGTACAACGCCGAGGTGATCCCGAGTGCGAGCAGGGTGCCCGGATAGATGTCGCCGATCCCTGGCCCGACCTTGATCGGATCGCCGTTTTCGGTGCCGGTGATACCCATCAGCCCGGCCATTGCCTGCACGACCACATCGAATGCCGGCCAGGCCAGGTAAGGGCTTTCGCCGGAGCGTTGGTCACCGAAGCCACGCACGGTGGCATAGATCAATCGCGGGTTGTCGGCGCTGAGGGATTCATAGGACAACCCCAGGCGTTCCATCACCCCGGCGGTGAAGTTCTCCACCAGGACGTCCGCTTCCGCGGCGATCGCGCGGAGCGCAGCGGCGCCCTCCTCTGTCTTCAGGTCGAGGACGACGCTGCGCTTACCGCGATTCACGCTCTGGAAATAGCCGCCGAACGCATGTTCCGTGTCATCGGCATGGAAGGGCCCGGCCCAGCGGGACAGGTCTCCCGCCGGTGACTCGACCTTGAGGACGTCGGCGCCGAGATCGGCGAGCAGCATCGTCGTGTAGGGGCCGGCCAGGGCGTGGCTGAGATCGACGACTCGAACGCCGGTGAGCGGCCCGGCACTCATGTTGCGGCGATCTGATCGAGCAGGGGCAGAACGTGCTTCTTGAACACGTCCGGGTTCTCCGACATCGAGAAGTGGCCGACGCCTTCCATGAGCGTGAAGGTGGCGCCGTCGACCTCGTTGGCCAGTGCTTCGCAGGCTGCTGGCGGGGCGGGCCAATCATATTCGGCGGCAACAA
Organism: Williamsia faeni; assembly: GCA_003202005.1. Taxonomy (GTDB): domain Bacteria; phylum Actinomycetota; class Actinomycetes; order Mycobacteriales; family Mycobacteriaceae; genus Williamsia; species Williamsia faeni. The sequence goes on from QJJF01000004.1 coordinate 251,242, forward strand.
CATGCAGTGCTGTCCGGGTCGTGTCGATCGTCTTCGCGGTCTCGGTGAGATCGTGCTCGTTGAAGTAGTAGTGCACATCTCCTTTGAGTACCGGAGGTGCACCCTGGCTGTAGATGTAGGCCGTCTCGCGCTTGTAGGCTTCCGGACTTTGGGGCGCGCAGCCCGTGTACATCATCGCCGGCTTGGACTCGTTCGAGATCCGCGGGTGGTGGAACCATTGGGGAAAGCGATCGACGCCGTGCGTGGCCAGTGCGGCGCCGAATCCGATTGCAGCGCGGAACAATCCGGGTTGGTACAACGCGAGATCTCCGGCGAGGTGGCCTCCCAAGGAGACACCGGCATAGATGGGCCGATCCAACTCGAGTGCCTCGACCAGTGCGACGTAGAACGCCAGCAGGAAGTCACGCTTCAGTAGGTACTCTTCGGTCCACCACTGCTGGGAAACCGGCGGAAGTGATCGGCCATGGAATGGCAGGTCGATCGCGATGAGCCGGTATTTCGTGGTGAAGTCGGGATCCTCGAGGAGGTGTCGCCACTGTCGGCTGTCACATCCGGCCGTGTGCTGGAGAACGATCGGAATGCCTTCTCCCGCTTCTTCGTAGTAGACGCGGTACTCGATACCTTGAACGTCGAGATAGAGGTAGCGGCCGGTGATGTCTGCCAAACGTGCGCTCATGCCGACACCCCCGAAGTTGCCACGGAGCGGAAGATGTCGCCCAGTCGCCGGATTCCGGGGTAGTAGGCCATGATCATTTCCATGTCTCCCTCGATACGGAAGCCGTGGTGGACCATCGCCGGGTAGAAATCCTGGTAGAAGGCAGGCGGAATCGCGGCCAGCAGGGGCGTCCAATGCTCCTCGGATCCGGCGAGCTGGATGTCGTAGGCGTCGAATGGGGTGACCACTGGATCGACGGCGGCAACGGCCCCGTCCCTGATGATGATCTGGAAGGATTGCGTGTCGCCGATGACCACGCGAATGGTGGCGGTGAGATATCGGCTTTGGAGAGCGAACTCGGGGTCTTGCCGGAGCTCGCGCTCCAACGCGGTGAGGTCAAGCTGGATGGCTGTCATGGTCTTTCCTTTTCTCTTCGTGATGATTGCTTCGCGCAGCAGGTGCTGGGCGATGGTGGGTGGGACGTGTGCCTGTACTTGATGCTGCGCGCGCCGGAGCAGCTTCACAACGCCACCGTCACGGACTTGACCTGGGTGTAGTGGTGAAGCGCCTCGACACCCTTCTCGCGGCCGTAACCGCTCTGTTTGACTCCGCCGAAAGGGGTTTCGATGCCGCCGGCCAGCCACGTGTTGATGAAGACCTGTCCGGTCTCGAGTAGATCGGCCACGCGCAACGCTCGCGAGATGTCGCGGGTCCAGACCCCGGATACGAGGCCGTAGACGCTGTCGTTGGCGACGGACACGGCTTCGTTTTCATCGTCGAACGGGATGATCGAGGCGACCGGTCCGAAAACTTCTTCGCGGGCGATTCTCATGGAATTGTCGACGCCGGTGTAGATCGTCGGTGGAACGAAGTAGCCATCGCCGCCGTCGGAAGCTATTTCGCCGCCGATGGCGGGTTTGGCACCGTCCGCGCGTGCAATGTCGAAGTACTCCAATACCTTTTCGTATTGCGCTGCGGTGGTGACCGGTCCGAGGCGATCGCTCTCGGTCAATACGCGGGCGGCTTCGACGATGCGGTCGGCGAACTCGTCATGAATCTCTCGCTGCACCAACAGGCGGGATCCTGCCGAGCAGATCTGGCCGGTGTTCAGCGTGAAGGCGTTCAGCGATTCGACCACGGCACGATCGAGATCGGCGTCGGCAAACACGATGTTCGCCGATTTCCCCCCGAGCTCGAGAGTCAGCGGGATGATCCGGTCTGCAGCAATCCGGCCGATCGCGCGCCCGGCCCGCACGGAACCGGTGAACGCGACCTTTCGGACTCCGGCATGCTGCACGAGGGCGGAGCCGGGGCCGGGGCCATCGCCCGTCACCACGTTCAGAACCCCGCCGGGGAAGCCGACCTCGGTGGCAAGTCGGGCAAGGACAAGTGTTGTGGCAGAAGTGAACTCCGAAGGTTTGAGGACCACGACATTGCCCGCCGCCAACGCCGGGGCCGCGGCCCGGGCGGCCTGATTGAGTGGGGCGTTCCAAGGGGTGATGATCCCGACGACACCGAACGGTTCGCGGCGAGTGAAGCTGTGGCGATCAGGGCCGAGGTCGATGGTATCCCCGTGCAGTGAGTTCACCAAGCCCCCGTAGAACTCGAAATACGCAGCCGCCCCGGCGATCTCCATCTGAGCATGCGCCGCGGGCTTCCCCGTCTCACCGGCCTCGAGTGCTGAAAGTTCTTCTGTGTTCGCCTCGATGGTGGCGGCCAGCGCCATCAGAAGCCGTCCACGGGCGATCGGCTTTTGACGGCGCCATGCCGACGCCGCCGCGGTTGCGGTGGCCACGGCGTCATCGATGTCGTCGGCGGTGCCCATCGCGATGGTCGCGATCTCGGCGCCGTTCGCGGGGCTGCGTGTGGTGAGCGATCCACCACCACGGGTCGGTGTGCACTGACCATCGATCCAATGGTCGAAACTGACAGTCATTTCGGCTCGAACTCGGTGGTACGAGGAATCTTGAGAAGACGGCCGCGCTCGGCGGTCACCATTGCCAGCTTGCGGCTGGCTTCATCGATCATCTCGTCGCCGAGCATCACGGCGCCGAGTCCACCGCCGGCGGCGGACGAATAGTAATCGTAGGCGTCGATGATCATCTCGGCCTTGTCATAGATCGCCTGCGTCGGAGCGAAAACATCGTTGGCGGTGTCGATTTGGCTCGGATGCAGCACCCACTTGCCGTCGTATCCGTATGCGGCGGCGCGTTCTGCGGATGCCCGATACCCGTCGAGGTCTTTGATCAGTGCGAATGGTCCGTCAATGGCCTGCAGGCCATACTTGCGGGCAGTCATCGCGATGGTCATCAGCACGGTGTCGAAGGGGTCGAAACCCGATTCGCCCGGAGCGCCGATCGTCAACGCGGGCATCTTCATGGCTGCCATGAAATCGCCGGGCCCGAAGATGAGTGCCTCCGTGCGAGGGGTCGCAGCAGCGATGGCGTCGATTTCGCTGAGCCCGGCCGGTCCTTCGATCTGTGCTTCGATGCCGATCGTGCCGACTGGCATATCCAGTTCGCGTTCGATCTGTGTCAACAGGACGTCCAGCCAGTGGATGTGGGCGACCCGCTCGACCTTGGGGAGCATGATGCAGTCGAGGTTCGCCCCCGCGCCGCGGACGACTTCGAGAACGTCGTCGTGAGCCCATTTCGTATCTGCATCATTGATGCGCACCACGCGGGTTTTCCCGGACCAGTCGCCGTGATTCAGTGCATCGACGATGGTCTTTCGGGCGGCCGGCTTTGCCACCGGGGCGACGGCGTCTTCGAGGTCCAGGAAGATCTGGTCCACTGAGAATCCCTGGGCCTTCTTGAGCATTTTCTCGCTGCTGCCGGGCACAGCCATACAGGACCGGCGGGGACGGAGAGTGCGGGTTGTGATCACGGGTGAGTTCACCTTTCAGAGTGAGATTGTTGAGGCGGTTGCGTTGTGATCCGTGCCGATACTTGCGGAATCGGCTGCAGCGGAACGGGTGTGGACCTGGAGTCGGCGTGTTGCTTCACAGACGACATCGCCGAGTTGATTGATACCGAGGTGTCGGAGTGTGACGATCGCGCGATCGTGATCGATTGGTTCCACAGCGAGGACCTCCGTGGCGGCGCCGATCGAGTCACCGTGGCGGACCGGAACGGGAAAACGCACGTCGTCGAGTCCGACTTCGCGAATTGCCTGCCCACTGGTGTCCTGGGTCGCGAGGCCGATGGTGAGCGCCAGCGTGAGACCGCCGAAATTGATGCGTTCACCGAAGGGAGACCCGATCATCTCCTGCTCACTGAAGTGACCGGATGCCGTATTCATCACGAGCAGAGTCAGTCCGTTGAGGTCGAGATCCGTAATGGTGCGGGTACGTGCATGCCGGAAGCGGGCGCCGACGACAAAGTCTTCTGCAAAGCCGTCGAGAACGGTTGCCAGTCCGGCGTGCTCGGCCCTCCGGCGAACGAGATTGGTGCGCTGAAAGCTGATCACCGGTTCGCCGGAAGACACTCGACCGACCGTCTGCCAGGTGACGATCCCAACATCCGGACGGGACTCCGACGTTCGTGCGTCGACGACAGTGCTTGTGGCGGAGAGCGTTTGGCCCGGATAGACGTCGCGTAGGTATTCGACCTTATCGGCACCGAGAAACGGTCCGCCGGCCTCGCTGAGATCTTCGACGCTCAGGCCAAAAACCACGTCGAATACGAGCAACGGGTTGACGACCTCGGATGGGTGCCCGGCCGCTTCCGCCGCATCCCGGTTGAAGTAGATCGGATTGAACGCCAGCGTCTGGGTGGTGAAGGAGATGTTGTCACTCCCATGCACCGTCCGTCCCCAATGGTGGTCGAACACACGGCCGATGACGTGATCCTCGAATGCTGTGCCGCGAGGGATCAGGGGCCAATCTGTGGGGTCCAAGGTCGTCATTCTTCATCCATTTCGTTTCACTGAGTAGCATGAGCGTTCTAACTAATGGCACGACTAAGTGTTACGCGTCACCCGTCGCGGTGTCAATGGCCTGCATTGATTCGATTTGGTGCGTGAGTGGAGATGCATTGAGGGGCTGTGCCACACAGTGGTACGGTTGGACCGACATGTTCCGCACTCAGCCGGCGTGCTGAGCTTCCCGCCTCTCGAACAGGACGCCGATGACCCATGTGGAGCGACCCGATGACACTGAGACTGCAGATGGAGTTCAGCCGTCCACTGGTGGCCAGTCGGGGACCCAGACGCTGATCCGAGGCCTTCGGATCCTGGAGGCGATGGCAGATCTGGAACGGCCGATCGGCGTCGGGGAACTTTCCCGCCGGCTCGAACTACCCAAGTCGACTGTTCAGCGTCTGCTGCGCACGCTCGCCCAGGAGGGTTGGGCGCAGACATCGAGTGCCCCGGTTACGCGTTGGGAGCTCAGCCCCAGGCTGCTCTCGATCGCTCGCAGCGGGCCCACTGATCTACGGGAAGTTGCACTGCCACACCTGAACTCGCTCGGCGCCCGCAGCGGAGAGACCATCCACCTCGTGGTCCCGGACAGAGATGTTCAGCTGGTACTCATCGAACGCGTCGACTCGATCCACCCGATCCGCTCTTTCAATGCCATTGGTGCGAGCACGCTTTTTCACACCAGTGCGGGCGGGAAGGCGGTCATGGCAAGGCTTCCTGACGACGAGGTGAGGGCAATGCTGGCTCGGCCGCTGCAGAAGGTCATGCCGAATACGAGCATCGATCCGCAGCACCTGCTTCACCAAGTTCTCGAGGCCCGCGAACGCGGATATGCGGTCAACATCTCGGAGAATCGCGAACACGTCTGTGCGGTCGGTGCCGCTGTCGTGAACAAGTCGGGACGTCCCATCGCTGCGGTAGTGATCTCGATGCCCGACATCCGATTCGAGCCCGCACGGCTACCCGAGTGGGGCGGGTGGGTTCGCGAGACTGCCAAGGCGATCAGTGACGAGATCGTTGCTTGATTCGGTTGGGCGGGCACGTGTGGAGCCGATCGATTGGCCGGCGGCAGCCCGAAGGACCGTGCAAGGGTCGAGCTGTGGCCGGTAACTGGTATCGCAGTGTGCTGTTTCGGTTCTACCTCGTCGGTGGGGCCAGCGCAGTCGCGTACGTCGTGTTGTTTGTCCTGTTCCGCAGCTCCATGCCGGCGCAGATCGCGAATGTGTTGGCGCTCCTGATCTCTGCGATCGCAAACACAGCGGTCAATCGGCGTTTCACATTCGGGATCCGGGGAACCGATGCAATCGTGCGGCACTACGTGCAAGGCCTCGCCGTGTTCACCCTTGGACTCGCGATAACGAGTGGGTCTTTGTGGCTGTTACACATCTGGATACCGGATCCGTCACGAGTAACGGAAGTCTCCGCACTGGTGGCCGCCAACCTGGTGGCCACCGTCGTTCGGTTTCTGGGTCTACGGAGGGTGTTCACTCTGGAGTGACCGAAGGTGCTGGCGCTGCCCGGTTGTGTCGTTGGACCAACACGAGTCCGACTGCCAGGAACCAGATGATTGCAAGCGCGATGAGAACACCGAGACCGTAGGGCCGGTCGAGGATGGTGGCGTTGTCGGGGTATTTGTCTTCCGAACGCGGGAGGAGTACTGGTAGGGACAGGATCAGCACGATCAGACTTGCTGATGTGGCGATCAATACCGGTGGCCACCACTGTTGGGGGAGTAGCTTTTTCGCGGCGAAACCGAGTGCGATGCACGCGGGTGCGAAGAGCGCGTCGTGCGCGATGAGTCCGCCGGCGAGCCAGAATATGATGGAGAGCTGGTCTGGACGCGGCATGTCCCAGATCAGCCACAGCGCGTAGCAGCCCAACGCCAGAGCCGGCAGGATCAAGCACAGTCGAACTATTCGTAGTGTCATAGGATCTCGATCCGGGTCACCCATTTTGTCTGCAGGACCCCGGGCCGGTTGGGGGCGATGAGCCGGCAGGGGTAGCCGTGGTCGATCGACAAGGGTTCGCCGTGCAGTCGGAGGGCGATCAGCGAGAGTGGGTCGTCGGAGATGTTCGGGGGCAGCGTGCTGACGCTGTAGAGGCCGGCCTCGAGGGAGATGAAGCGGACGTCATGATCACGGTTGCCGTCGACGAGCGCAACCAGGTCGCGTACCCGCACTCCGTCCCATTTCCCCTGGGCGCTCCAGCCCTCCACACAGGCGATCGGGAGTTCACTGCCATGTTGCGGCATTGCCTGCAACTGATCTATCGCCAGCTCCTTGGTGACGGTTCCGGAGCTGATGGTCAACCGGTAGTCGGGATCGTTGGCTGTCTCGAGGACACCCGCCGCCGCGGCTGTGCGGTTGATCGGAACACCTTGCGGCCCTTCACCTGATCGCGGAGCGAGGAATGCCATCCAGCGTAGAAATGGCACGGTTTGCCCGGCGAAGGCCAGTGCCGCGAGAGCGCCGACGGCGATGGTGCCCCGAAAGACGGTGCGCCGAGAGACGCCATCTTGTGCGCGCAGGGGGCTTGCGGGATTGTCCGTGGCCGCAGGTTCGGACCTGTTGTCGATCGCGTCGGTGGCCTCGAGGGGGCTGCGCAGGGCGCGTTGGATGATGGGCAATTTCACCGCGATGTGGACGAGCACGGATGCCACGACGACGAAAGACATCGCGTAGTGGGTAGTGGTGAAGAAGAACTTCCACGGGTACCACTGCGCTGTGTTGAGCAGGCCGGTCAGGAGTTGAAAGATGGTCGAACTCACCAGCACGGCGATCGAGCCCCGTTCCACAGCACGTGCGGGCGAACCGACCAATGGTCGGACGAAGAGCCTGGGATAGACCAGCTGCAGTTTGATGAGCAACAGCGGGATCGCCGTCACACCGGTGATCACGTGCAGGCCCTGGGTGACCTGGTACAGCCACGCCGGACGCGATGGCCAGTAGAACCACCCGGGTGGGTGCTGGATCCAGTGACTGAGCAAACCGGTGGCGAAACACACCGTGATACAGAGCCCGAGCAGCATCCCCACCCGGGCGATCAACCGGGGGCTGCGTAAACCGGTATCGCCGTCCGTGTTCGGCACGACGTCGGTCATGTGCTCGCCTGCCGAAGTTCGGTGATCATCACCGGGTGATCTCCATCAACTCACGCCCGCAAATCTTCTCGTGGTGATGCTTCAGGCCGATCTTGTCGGCGAGCTCGGTTGCGTAGTCGATCCCGACACGGGCCCACGGGAACCATTCGCCGTGGGTGGTGCTGGTTTCGACGCGGGCGGCACCCCGCCAGAGTCCGGTAAGCCCGGAGTCGATTTCGACGATGATGGAGCCACCGGCCGCGACCAGTTCGCACGCACGTCTCGCGACGCGGTCGGGGTCACCGCCGATACCAATGTTTCCGTCGAGCAACAGGACGTGTCGCCATCGGCCTTCGCCGGGTAGGCGGTCGAAGAGGCAACGCCGGATGGCAACTCCTCCCTGTGCGCGCGTCATGGCCACAGCCTGGTCGCTGTGATCGACACCCAAGGCCGCGATCCCGTTGGCGATCAACCGGTGCACGAGGCGGCCCGGTCCGCATCCGAGATCCACTGTGGGCCCACGGCACTTGTCGGCAACCTGCCGGTCGAACTCGGAGTCTGCTCCGGCGAGGCTGGTGCCGAGCCAACGGTCGACTCGCAGGTGGTCCCGGGTTCCGTTCGCTTGACGAAGCCACGTCCGTTCGCCTGCAATGCCTTCGGAGAAGGCACGGTCGAAGTATCGAGTACCCGAGGATTCGTCGGCGACGGTCATACCGAATGCTCCGTCAACATCGCTGCCTTGGCTGCGAACCGACTGCCGGGCGCGCACTGGCGGGCGACACCGCCGATATCCTCGGGATGATCGACGTCGGTCAGCTGTGGTAGCTCGGCGACCAGAAGCCCGCTGTCCTCCAGTGCCGCGCGCGTTGCTGCTCCGGTGTTCGCCGACGACATCGGGATGTCGCGCAGCGTGTGGGCGCCGCGAGCATCATGAAGACCCAGCCCCCACCAGCCACCGTCGGTGGCCGGGCCGAGAGCCGAGTCCGTTTCGGACAATGTTTCGAGCGCCGCCCGAAATTGCCCGGCGGTGACTTGCGGGGTATCCATCCCTACCTGAAACACGGCTCCGTGGACAACTCGGTCGGTGTCACGATGTGCGTTCTGCAGTCGCTCGCCAAAGGTGTTGCCGTGCTGCGTGATCACTGTGGCGTGACGCAGTCGCCGACGGATCTCCTCGCTGCGGACGGCCTCATCGAGCCGGCCCGTCAATGCCACGACGACCGGAGCCGACCTCACCGACAACGCGGTGTCGAGGGTGTCGAGAAGTGCAGCCGCTGCGAGGTCGGCCGCATCGATCGCCGAGAACTTCTCTGTGAGGCGGGTTTTCACCTGTCCGGGAACTGGTGCCTTGGCGACGATCAGAATTGCTTGGGGCGTGTCGAAGCGCAACTCTCCTCCATCTGTTGAAGAACGGACACGAAGTCGCGAGTGGCCCGCAACGTTCCTTTCAGCGACCCCGACACTTTCGATCTGCCACCCGACCTCGGCCGGTAGGTGATGTCCAATTCTGTTATCTGCCAACCCGCACCACCCGCCCGAGCCAGCAGTTCCACCGGATACCCGAAGCGGCGGTCGGTGATCGCGAGCGCCAGCAGGTCATCGCGTCGGACTGCTCGCATCGGGCCGATGTCATGAATCGGTATGCGATATCGATTTCGGAGTCGACGCGCAATCCACTGCGTCCCGAGACGAGAATGAAGCGGCCAGGCTCGGTGGGTCACGGGCCGCCGTCTGCCGACGGCGAGGTCGGCGCCCGCGGCCACTGCAGCAACCAGACGCGGGAGATCAGCCGGATCCATCGAACCGTCGCCGTCGATGGTGCAGACGATCTCCGTGGCACACGCTTCGACTCCGGAGTTCACAGCTGATCCGTAGCCGGGAATCGGTTGGTACACAACGGTGCAACCCAACCTTTTCGCCACATCGGCGGTACCGTCGGTGCTGCCGTTGTCGACAACCAGGGGGTGGAGATCGGGCGGCAGTGCGCGAACGAGCGCCGGCAACGACTCGGCTTCGTCGCGGCACGGGATCACTACGGTGGCACTTATCGGTGACTCGCGGTGATTCCCCATGTATTCGACGCTATGGGGGACCGCCTGACATGGCCAGCAGAATCCGGTGACGGAAGAATGACGTCTGCGGCGAAGTCCACATTGCGATCCGGGCGTGCGCCTAAATTGGATCTGTGACCGAAACCCTGGACACCGCTACCGAAACAGACTCTTCGGAACACCGGCTCTGGATCAGCCGGGGAGATCTGGTATCTCTTCTGGCGGCAACGGCTTTGCTGGTCGCCGCGGTTGTCGCGCCGTTAGTGGGTGAAGTCGAGTGGCGTATCAACATCTTTGCGCTCGCACCACCACTGTTCGGCGAGTACGGCCCGCATGCCGGATTCGGCACCGTGGCCGCCGTTCTGGTCGCCCTTGCCGTCATTGCCTACGGTCCACCGTTGGCGACTCGATTGTCTTGGCGGCTCACCATATTCACCACCATGGCGACCGCTCTGGCCTGGACATTCTCGTTGGCCATGATCGACGGCTGGGATCGAGGCTTTGCGGGCCGGTTGATCAGGCCGGACGAGTACCTCGCCGAGGTGCCCGGTGTTTCGAGCATCACCGGGATGCTCGACGAGTTCTCCAGCCGGATTCTGGACTTCCAGCCCAATTCGTGGACCACGCACGTCTCCGGACATCCGCCGGGATCGTTGTTGACGTTTGTCCTGCTCGATCGCATCGGTCTCGGTGGTGGCGCCTGGGCAGCGGTCTGGGTAGTGCTCGTAGGTTGCAGTGCTGCCGGGGCCCTGTTGATCACCACAGCACGTCTGAGTGATGAGACGACGGCCAGGCGGATCGCACCGTTCCTCGCGCTCACCCCCGGTGCGGTCTGGATGGGTGTATCCGCCGACGGTTACTACATGGGTGTCGCCGCCTGGGGGATCGCGCTGTTGGCCATCGCCGCGACGACCACCGGCAAACGTGCTGTCATCGCAGGCGTCGGGAGTGGACTTGTATTGGGATTCGCGATCTTCCTCAACTACGGCCTCGTGTTGATCGGCGTCATCGCCATCGCGGTCCTGGTCATCGCCCGGAGGTATCGCGCGATTCTCTACGCCGTCCCGGCCGCGTTGGCTGTGGTCGGGATTTTTGCTGCCTTCGGATTCTGGTGGCTCGACGGCTATCACCTGGTGGTCGAGCGGTACTACCAGGGCGTTGCGACGCTGCGGCCGTTCTCGTACTGGGGCTGGGCCAATTTCGCCTCAGCGCTGTGTGCGGTCGGGCCGGCGGCCGCGGTAGGTGTCGGCCGGGCTCTGAGACCTCGCCGGATTCGCGGGCGCGAAGCTGTTGTGTTGCTGGCGCTGGCCGGTCTCCTGGCGATGGTCATCGCCGACCTCAGCGCGCTCAGCAAAGCCGAGGTCGAGCGGATCTGGTTGCCGTTCAGCGTGTGGCTTCTCGTCGCGACCGCGTTGCTGCCGCGCCCGTCGCAGCGGTTCTGGCTGGCCGGTCAGGCAATGACGGCGCTGCTTGTCAACCACCTCGTCTGGACCTATTGGTAGAAGCCATGTTTGCTGATGGGGTGCGAGTTCTGATGGCCGATGACGATCCGATTGTCAGCGACGTGGTGCGTCGCTACCTGGAACGCGACGGATTGCAGGTGACTCTGGTGGGCGCCGGTGACGCCGCGCTCGAATACCTCGAGAACCATCACGTGGATCTCGCGATCCTCGACGTGATGATGCCTGGTCGCAGCGGAATCGAGGTGCTGACCGAAATTCGGTGTGGGCCTTTCGCCGGGATGCCTGTGATCGTCCTGACCGCGTTCGGAGAAGAAGAGGACCGGCTCGTCGGGTTGGCGGCCGGAGCCGATGATTACGTCACCAAACCGTTCAGCCCCCGCGAACTGGCACTGCGAGTGCAGTCGGTGCTGCGCCGCAGCGCCGCGACCTGGTCGGGGGTCGCTGCAGCAGTGGACCTCAGTGACGGCATCGTGGTGATGGACACCGAGTCGCGCGGTGTCACGGTCGCCGGGGAGACGGTCAACACCACAAAACGTGAATTCGACCTTCTGCGATTCTTCCTGTGCCACCGAGATACGGTGTTCAGCCGCGAACAGTTGCTCGCCCAGGTCTGGGGGTGGTCGTTCGGCGACCTGTCGACGGTGACAGTGCACGTCAAACGGTTGCGGGCCAAGTTGGGTGACTGCCACTCCCTGGAAACCGTGTGGGGGCATGGTTACCGGTGGGTCTCCGAATCGGCCGGCGAGAGGTGATCTGATGCCCACAGACATCCCGCAGATTGTCGGCCTCTCACTGCTCTGGTCTGCGCCGGTGGTGCTGCTCGGGACCTGCCTGCTACTGGGGCTCGGGCGGCTGTCACTGGTGATGAGCACCGTCATCCTGGTCCTGATCCCACCTGTCGCAATCCTGATGGGAGTGATCGGGGTCAGTGGCTACATGTTCACCGATGACCTCAAACGGACGGCCACGGTACTCGCGTCGGTCGCGATCATCGCCATCCCCGCCGCGGTGCTGCTAGGCCGATTCCAGGCCCGGCGGACGGTGTGGGAGCGTCAGGCACGTGAGCAGGAACGGGCGGCCGAACAGTCGCGGCGGGAGCTGATCGCATGGGTCAGCCACGACCTACGCACTCCGCTTGCCGACATCCGCGCCATGGCGGAGGCCCTCGCAGATGGGGTCGTTACCGACACTGTCGATGTGTCGGCGTTCGCACGGCAGATCGATCGGGACGCGGTCCGATTGTCGGGCATGGTCGATGACCTGTTCGAGATGTCCAAGATCAACGCCGGCGCGGTACGTCTTGAGCGCGAGAACCTGGACCTGCGGGAGGTCGTCGACGAAGTGATCGCGGGCTGCGCAGCAGCGGCCGAACGCGCCGATGTTCACCTCCGTCCCGTCCTACCGAACTCGCCGGTGATGGTTGATGCCGACAGCAGAGCTGTGTCACGGGTGTTGACCAACCTCGTTATCAATGCGATCGCGCACACTCCCGATGGCTGCCCGGTGAACGTTGAAGTGGGACGAGCGGGTTCGTACGCTTTCCTGCGGGTCGACGATGCGGGTCCCGGCATCGCCGAGCACGAACTCGCCCGAATCTTCGAAATCGCCTACCGCGGCACGTCATCGCGGACACCGCGAGACGACAACGGACTTCCCGCCGGTTCGGGGATGGGCCTTGCCATCGCCGAAGGACTCGCCACCGCCCACGGGGGCCGGATCACGGTGTCCAACAGGGAACCCGGGAGCCGTTTCGAGGTGCATCTTCCCGTTCCCGGCGGACCATCCGTTACGAAGGACATCGATGCTAACGCAGCGGCGCGGTCGCGAACTCGCGGAGACCACGCTCCGGCATGATCGTGGCCCGGAAGCCGAGCGTGGTCGCGGCTCGTGCGGGGTCGGCGACGATGTGCCGGACATCTCCGGGTCGGTAGCGTCCGGTGGTCAGTGGCGCCGGTCCGGCGATGCCGGTCGTGAGTGTCTCAGCGACCTGCTTGATCGAAATAGGTTGCCCAGAACAAATATTGAAAGCCTCGAAGCCGACCGCGCCATCGACGCCGCTCGTCAACCGCTCGATGGCGGCGACGTTGGCGGCCGCGATGTCTGTCACATGGACGAAGTCCCGCATCTGACCACCGTCCTCGAATACCGTTGGAGCGTTCCGGGCTTCGAGTTGTGAACGGAAGATTGCCGCGACCCCGGCATAGGGGGTATCTCGGGGCATGTGCGGGCCATACACGTTGTGGTAGCGCAGTGCCGTCACGGCACCACCGGTCTCGAGAGACCAAGCTCGGCAATAGGATTCCTGCGCGGCCTTACTCGCGGCGTAGTAGCTGCGAGGCGCCAGAGGAGCATTCTCGGGCGTCAGCGCCCATTGCGCGGGCTCCCCGTTCGGCAGATACCGTTCGAATCTGCGGGCCTCGAGATCGACGACACGACGGGGCGGCAGGTCCACGATCTGCCCGGACCGATCGCGATAAGTACCGTCGCCGTAGACCACCATCGACGACGCTAGTACTATTCGCTGGCAACGGTTTTCGAACATCGCAGCCAGCAAGCGAGCGGTGACGAGGTCATTGTCGGCCGCATAGTCGGGGGCATCTCGAGCATCGATCCCGGCACCGACCCGGGCGGCCTGATGGCAGACGACGTCGACGCCGTCCAGCATCTCCGTGAGCGATGAGACCCGCAGATCGGCCAATTGCACCCCGTCGGGTGCGATGGCGCCCGGTCCGTGAGCGGCCGGCACCATGCCGTCAACCGCGACCACCTCATGGCCGCCCGCGGTCAGCGCAGACATGATGTGAGACCCGATGAATCCGGCAGCACCGGTGAGCAGCACCCGGGTCATGGACCGACCGCCAAGTCGGTATCCGAATAGAACGAATACGAGCCGGATTCGCCGATGATTCCGATGCGGGGCCTCGTGTCTGCGGTCATGAAACCAGCCTGCCTCACCGCGCTGGTCGATGGACGGCGCACAGCATCGACGTCACAGATTTGTCATGCCGTACCAGCGGTTGTCGTAACCGTCGGGCTACTAGGGCAGGTCCGTGGCACCGGTGAGTTCATAGTGCACTGTCGGGGTGCACATCAACCGGTGCGCGCACCCACGTGCCTTCACGCTTGCGTGACTGCAGTTGCACAACCTTCTCGGCGGTGAATCGCGCAACGCCGTCGATCCAGAGCCCCGTCGATCGTCGGAGAGGTTTGTCGGTGGGCCGCGTTATCCTGGGAACATACTTTCGAAGAGTTGATCCGGGGGGGTCGATGTCGGATACACCAGCAGCCACGTCGGTTCCGGACGCGGTCAGAGCGGCCGCCGAGGTCGAGGCGGCGATCGAGCGGCTGCTGGCAGCTGATCTGTCGGTGCTGTCCGATGAGCAGAGCGCCCGGCTGGTGGAGAAGATCGAGGTCGGATCACGCAAGTTGTCGTATGCCGGGCTGACTGCCGCGGCCGGGATCGATGCCCGCCGGGCGTACGCGAAGGCCGGGTATCCCTCGACGTACGGGTTTTTGAAAGGTCAGCTGCGCCTGGGTGATGGTGCTGTCAAACGCCGGATGGCGGCGATGAATAATCTCGTGTCCCGGATCACTCCGACTGGTGAGGTTCTTGATCCGGTGTGCCCGGCCACCTCAGAGTTGCTGCGGCACGGGGTGATTGATCTCGACCACATCCATGCCATCCTGGGCACTCTCGATGAGATCCCGTCGAGTATTGCGGCTGAGGAACGCGCGAGCGCGGAGCGGACGATGGCAGGATTTGCCGCCGACTACACCCCGACCCGGCTGTCTGCGCTCGGTGATCGGGTGATCGCGCATCTCAATCCTGACGGGTCGTTGACCGACGACGGTGATCGGGTCCGCAAACGCAGCCTGCACCGCGGGCGGCAGGATAAAGATCTGATGGGCAAGATCACTGGTCGTCTCGATCCCACGACGCTGGCGTTGTTCGATGTGTTGCTGGCTATTTGGGCTGCGCCCGGTATGAACGATCCGGGCAACCCGGATTCACCGTCGGGTGCTGCTGATGATCCGGGGATCGATGCCGATGTGCTGCGGGCGGCGGCGCAGCTCGATTCCCGCAGTCAGGACCAGCGCAACCACGATGCGTTGTCGGCGATGCTGAAGTATCTGATTTCCTCTGGTCAGCTCGGTAAGACCCACAATGGTCTGCCGGCGCAGTTGATCATCACGTTGAGCAAAGCTGACCTCGAGGCCGCAGCGGGTGTGGCGTACACCGCTACAGGGGTGGACATCCCGGTCGAGGACTTGGTGGATCTGGCCGCCGAGTGCGATCCGAACCTGGCGGTGTTCAAAGACGGTTCCAGTGAGGTCCTCTACTACGGGCGGGCGCGCCGTGGTGCATCGATGTGGCAGCGGATGGCGATGGTCGCCGCCCAGCGCGGCTGCACTCACCCGGGCTGTGATCAACCTGCCGCGTGGTCTCAGGCCCACCATGGCGCACAGGATTGGGCCGATGGCGGATTGACCGATATCGACAGTCTGGCTTGGGCGTGCGGGCCGCACAACCGAATAGTCGGGGACGGGCCCGGTCAATGGCGAACGTTTGTTGTTCCTGATGGACCCGACGCCGGCAAGATCGCCTGGGTTCCACCGGAATACATCGATCCTGAACGTAAGCCCAGAATCAACCGGGTCCACCATCCCGATGAAGCGTTGGCGCGGGCGCGGGCGGCACTTTTGGCCGGACGCCGCGAGGCGGCCGCCGCGCGAGAACGAGAGCTCCGCGGAGAAGCACCGGGCGAGTGCGACGCCGATCCCGACCCACCCGAGGTGGATGAACAATCGCCACACTAGGTGCCGCGAAATGATCATTCTGATTCGATCAGGGAAAGCCTCGACGCTACGCCATGATTCGGCAACGTGTGCATCGTGGACGGATTGAACTCGGAATGATTGTTGGGCTGGTCGGCTGTCTCGGGCTGTGGTCTGATCTGCGAGAACGCAGCAAAGACCAGGAGCGAGGCAACGGGTGAGACGTTATCGGTGCCTCGTCGCGCTGGTGGGTGCGGTGACGGTCTTCTCCATCATCCTCACCAGTTGCACCGTCGGACCTGTTCGTACTCGCGGGCTGTCGACAACAACTACTGACAATGTCGTTCGCACCCAGCCGCTGCCGGCGGTCACAGTCGAACGAATCGCGTATCCAACGATCAATATCCCCGATCCACAACAGAATTGGGGCGACCTATATTTGCCGGCCGGACCCCAGATACCGGACTCGATACCCTTGGCCGTACTCGTTCACGGCGGTGGCTGGCAAGCGCCCGCCGGTGCCGATCGCTTCGATTCATTCGCGCGAGACCTCGTGGCCCGCGGCATCGCGGTCTACAACATCGAATACCGACGCGTCGGCTCCGGGGGCGGCTGGCCGACAACCTTCGACGACGTCGCCGCCGCGCTCGCCCATGTACCCCAGATCACCAAGGAACATCCACAACTGGCCGCCGACCAGCAGATCATCGTCGGGCACAGTGCGGGCGCTCAACTCGCCGTCTGGGCCGGTACCCATGTCCGGTCGAGTGCAACCGCAGTCGGCGCCGATCGCACCCCGAGACCCACGCGGATCGTGGCGTTGGCCGGTCCCCTGGACATGGTCGAGGCAGTCGCGCGCGGCGATCGGTACATCGCGCAAGCGCTCGGCGGATCACCGCAGCAGGTGGCGAGCCACTACGCCGCGGTCGACCCGATTCAGAACACAGATCCGGCCATCCAGGTGATCGCGGTACACGGAAGCGACGACACCGTGGTGCCACCTGCCCTGTCGGAGCGGTATATTGCTCGACTGCACAGCCGCGGTGGCAGTGGCGAACTGGTCCTGCTCGCCGGCGAAAGTCACGGATCGATCATGGACGCCACGTCGTCGGCCTACCAACGCGTCCTGGATATCGTCACCGCAGCGGCAACACAAAAGGATCGGCACCTGGGGCTAGTCCCTGTCGATCTGGCCGCCCGCTTCGCTGAGCTCGCTGAGTCTGTCGATTGACGCCAGGAGGTTGTCGGCGGTGGTTGCGCGCGCCCGAATGAGGCGCTTCTCATCGGTCAGGTCGGACCATTCGTAGGTGTGCGTAACGCGGGTGTGCGTGTCGTCGATCGGCTCGAGCTCCCAGCGCCAGAGGTGTCCGGGCGGCTCCGCACCGATCTCGGCGGGAAGCCACGCGATGAGACGGCCTTCGTCGAACTCCACGATGTGATTCTCCCGAACGGCTCCGTTTGTGAGCGTCATCGCGAACACATCGCCCACGGCGCGCACACGCTGACCTGTCGGTGCCACGGTCAAGTTGTCGTTGGCGTCCCATCGTGGTTGCTCTGACGGGTCGGCTATCAGCTCGAAGATCTGCTCTGCGCTGGATGCTATGTCGCGGGTAGCGGTCACTACCCGGACCTCGGTGTCGTGGGCCATCACTCGATGAAAGCACATGGCCGTCACCGCTCTACCCGGATCTCGACACGGTGGGTCACCGGCGACCGCCATGGGTCGCCGGTCACCACATCGATCACCGCATTGCCCGGTGCGGTTGCCCGGAACAGAACCGTGTTGGGTGCAACGATCGGACTGACTACGGATGCGTCGGTTCCCAGGACGCCCTCGGCGAGGATCCCGAGGAGTTCGACGGCCGTACCCGACCGGAGATGAACGCCGCGGCCCTCCTGTTCTCGAGGGCGATCGCATGATCGAGTGCGCACAGGAACTCGCGAGCTCATGGACCAAGTGTTGGTTCGTGCCCAGCAGCTGACGCCAGTAGTGAACTACTCCACTTCGAATTCGGCTACCTGTGGGAGATCAGCCGGCCTCTCATCGGCCGATATTTATCCATTCATGGTTCAGCTCTGCATAATTCGTGCACTCGAGAATTGATGATTGCTCGTTGACCCCTGGTTATTCTCTGCCCTTTGAGCAGCCCCATCGGGCATACAACTACGTCGGTGGCTGCGTGACGCCGGTGAGTTCGTAGTGCAGTGTCGGGGTGCGCAACAGCTTGTGCGCCAGACGGACCGCGAACCGTTGCAAGATCGGGAATTTCTTGTCGATCAGGGCGCCGGCGGCCTTTGACTCCTGGCCGGTCAGCAGTCGCGCAGTCGCTTGCGCGGGCTCACCGGTCGGTTTGCCGGACCACGAGCAGGGACGGATGCGGACTTCGGAAAAGTTGCGCAGCCGTTTGTTCTTGGACGCCTTGCCCGGGGTGCGGAAGTACGCCCGATCGCCGTCCACGACAAGGTTGACGGGAGTGTCCACCCACGTGCCGTCCCGCTTGCGTGTCTGCAGTTGCACAACTTTCACCGCGGTGAAGCGCGCCAACGCCGATGATGCCGATGATCCCTGGTTCGTCATGGTGATGTTCTGGTTCTCGGGAGTTTCAAGCCTACTGCGCCGGTGGCTGTCGATCCAGGTCACGGTGCTGGCGTGATTGCTCCTGGGCTGGGACACTTGACGTGTCCGAGTGGAATGCGATCGTGTCAGGTGATCTCGGGTCGAGCCCAGCGGCCTACCGGTGTCGGCAATACTGCCCACCGCTCGGGGCTGATGTCGGTGTTTGCGTAGATGCGGTCCGCGTCCGAGGAGTTGCGCATGCAGGCAAATGTCGCTCGCAAATTGATCGAGTCACATCTCGAATCCGGGTCGATGGACCCGGGCGAAGAGATCGCGATCCGGATCGATCAGACCCTGACCCAGGATGCGACCGGAACGCTTGTGATGCAGGAACTCGAGGCGCTCGAACTCGATCGCGCCCACACCGAGCTCAGCGTGCAATATGTCGATCACAATCTGCTGCAGACCGACGAGAAGAACGCCGAGGACCACGAGTATCTGAGGACCGCGTGCCGGCGGTTTGGTCTGTGGTACTCCAAGCCCGGAAACGGCGTCTCCCACCCGACACATATGCAACGTTTCGGTGTGCCGGGCGCGACGATGGTGGGGTCCGATTCACACACCCCCGCAGCCGGCTCGCTGGGCATGCTCGCGATCGGTGTCGGCGGCCTCGAAGTCGCGCTGGCCATCGCGGGCCACCCGCTCAATATTCGGATGCCGGAGATCTGGGGTGTGCGACTGGACGGTGAACTGCCTCAGTGGTGTTCGGCCAAGGATGTCATCCTCGAGATGCTGCGACGTCACGGCGTCAAGGGTGCGGTGAACCGCATCATCGAATACCACGGACCCGGACTGGCAACTCTGACGGCGATGGATCGCCACGTCATCGCCAACATGGGTGCCGAACTAGGTGCCACCACAAGCGTTTTCCCGAGCGATGATGCCGTCCTCGAATTTCTGCGGGCTGAAGGCCGGGAGGACGACTGGGTCGAGTTGCTGGCCGACGACGGCGCCGAATACGACATCGAGGAGTCCATCGACCTGTCGCAGATCGAGCCCATGATCGCCACACCGTCGTCGCCCGGAAACGTGGTTCCGGTGCGTGAGGTTGCGGGCGAGGATATTTCGCAGGTCGTGATCGGGTCGAGTGCGAACCCGGGCCTGCGTGACTTCGCGATTGCCGCCGCGATGGTCGCCGGCAGGCAGACCGCGCCGCAGGTCAGCTTCGACATCAATCCGACGTCGCGCGAGATCCTCACCGATCTCACGAAAATGGGTGCAACCGCCGAACTTCTGATCGCCGGTGCGCGTATCCATCAGGCCGGGTGTATGGGGTGCATCGGAATGGGGCAGGCGCCGGCGACCGGCAGCAACTCCCTTCGGACCATGCCGCGTAATTTCCCTGGACGGTCGGGAACCAAGGAGGACTCGGTCTGGCTGTGCTCGCCGGAGACAGCTGCCGCATCGGCGCTGACCGGAAAGATCACCGATCCGCGGGACTGGGCTGCGGACGTCGGCATGGACTATCCGGAACTCGATCTGCCACAGCAGCATTCGATCAACACCGAGATGCTGGTACCCCCACTCGACACGGATTCCGCAGCAGTGGTGGAGCCGGTGAAGGGACCCAACATCTCGAGCCTGCCCGAACTCGACGACCTTCCCGATCGGCTCGAGGTGCCGGTGCTGCTGAAGGTCGGCGACAACATCTCGACGGACGATATCTCGCCGGCCGGGGCGCGGGCACTTCCGTTCCGTTCGAACATCCCGAAGCTTGCGATGTTCAGTTTCACCCGCGTCGACGAGACCTATCCCGAACGGGCACAACAGAATGGCGACGTCGGCCACATCATTGTCGGCGGTGACAACTACGGCCAGGGATCATCTCGTGAGCACGCTGCGATCGCACCCCGGTACCTCGGTCTGCGGTTGGTCATCGCCAAGTCGTACGCCCGGATCCACTGGCAGAATCTGGCCAACTTCGGAGTGCTCGCCGTCGAGTTCGACGATCCGGCCGACTACGACGGCATCGATCAGTCCGACGTCCTTCACCTCGACCAGCTTCGCAAGTCGATCGAGTCCGGCGATGTGTTGACGGTTCGAAATGTCACCAAGGAGACGTCGTTCACGGTGCGCCACCGGCTATCGGAGCGGCAGGTCGCCGATGTGCTGGCCGGTGGGCTCATCCCGCGCCTGGCAAGCGAGGGGGAGTCGGACGTGCAAGAGGCCAAAGAGACGGTCTTGCAGGACAGCGGCGAAGTCAGCTGAGTGGTCGTCCGGCCACCCGTCCAACCGACTACGGCCGCCCGATCGAGCTCGGAGTGAAATGCTCGAATCGGACGGCCGTGGTCAGTGCCGGGGCTTACTGTTGCGCTGAGGTCAGAGTGTCGTTGAACGTCTTGCTCGGACGCATCACTGCGGTCGCGGCCTCGGGGTCCGGCAGGTAGTACCCGCCGATTTCGACGGGCTTGCCCTGTGCCTCGCTGAACTCCTTGACGATGGTGTCTTCGTTCTTCGCCAACGTATCTGCCAGTCCCGCAAAGTGTTTGGCCAGATCCGCGTCCTCGGTCTGGGCGGCGAGCTCCTGTGCCCAGTACAAGGCGAGATAGAACTGGCTGCCGCGGTTGTCGAGTTCGCCGGTCTTGCGTGAGGGACCCTTGTTGTTCTCCAGCAACTTGCCGGTCGCGGCGTCCAACGCCTTGGCAAGGATCACGGCCCTGGTGTCGCCGGTCTTTTTGCCGAGGTCTTCGAGACTGACTGCAAGAGCGAGGAACTCGCCGAGCGAATCCCAACGCAGATGATTTTCTTCCAGCAACTGCTTGACGTGCTTGGGCGCCGAACCGCCGGCCCCGGTCTCGTACAAACCGCCACCGGCCATCAGCGGCACAATCGACAGCATCTTGGCGCTGGTGCCGAGTTCGAGGATGGGGAACAGGTCGGTGAGATAGTCGCGGAGGATGTTGCCCGTCGCAGAGATCGTGTCCAGGCCGCGGACCACCCGCTCGAGGGTGTACCGCATGGCACGGACCTGGGACATGATCTGGATGTCGAGACCCTCGGTGTCGTGGTCCTTGAGGTAGGTCTTGACCTTCTTGATCAACTCGTTTTCGTGCGGGCGGTACGGATCGAGCCAGAAGATCACCGGAATTCCGGAATCCCGGGTGCGCGTCACGGCCAGCTTGACCCAGTCGCGGATCGGCGCGTCCTTGACGATGCACAGGCGGAAGATGTCGCCGGCCTCTACGTTCTGCGACAGCAGGACCTCGCCGGTGGCCAGGTCGGTGATGTTGGCGATGCCGTCCTCGGAGATCTCGAAGGTCTTGTCGTGCGACCCGTACTCCTCGGCCTTCTGTGCCATCAGTCCGACGTTGGGCACGGTGCCCATGGTGGTCGGATCGAACTGGCCGTTGGTCTTGCAGAAGTTGACGATCTCCTGGTAGATGCGGGAGAAGGTGGACTCCGGGTTCACGGCCTTGGTGTCCTTGGGGCGACCATCGGCACCCCACATCTTGCCGCCGGCGCGGATCATCGCGGGCATCGATGCATCCACGATCACGTCGCTGGGGGAGTGGAAGTTCGAGATGCCGCGTGCCGAGTCGACCATGGCGAGTTCGGGACGATGCTCGTGGCACTTGTGCAGATCGTCGATGATCTCTTCGCGCTTCGACGCAGGCAGTGTCTCGATCTTGCTGTACAGGTCGGACAGGCCGTTGTTGACGTTGACGCCCAGCTCGTCGAACAGTTCGCCGTGCTTGGCGAAGGCATCCTTGTAGAAGACTCGGACGGCGTGTCCGAAGACGATCGGGTGCGAGACCCGCATCATCGTGGCCTTCACATGGAGAGAGAACATGACGCCCGTCTCGTAGGCGTCCTCCATCTGCTCCTCGTAGAAATCGATCAGCGCCTTCTTGCTCATGAACATGCTGTCGATGACGTCGCCGTCGTTCAGGGAGACCTTCGGCTTGAGGACGATCGTCTCGCCACTCTTGGTCAGCAACTCCATCTTCACGTCGCGGTCGCCGTCGACGGTCATCGACTTCTCGCCGTGGTAGAAATCGCCCTCACGCATGTGCGCGACATGGGTCCGCGAGGCCATCGACCACTCGGTCATGCTGTGCGGATGCTTGCGCGCGAATTCCTTGACGGCCTTGGGCGCGCGACGGTCGGAGTTTCCTTCACGCAGCACGGGGTTCACCGCGCTGCCGAGACACTTGGTGTAGCGATCCTTGACCGCGATCTCTTCGTCGGTCTTCGGGTTCCCGGGGTAGTCGGGGAGCTTGTAGCCCTTGGCCTGAAGCTCCTTGATGGCCGCGAGCAGCTGGGGCACCGAAGCGCTGATGTTCGGGAGTTTGATGATGTTGGTCTCGGGGAGTTGCGTCAGACGACCCAGCTCGGCGAGGTTGTCCGGCACGCGCTGGTCCTCGGTGAGGTAGTCGGGAAACTCTGCGAGGATGCGGCTTGCCACAGAGATGTCGGTTGATTCGACATTGATGTCGGCGGCACCGGCGAACGCACGCACGACAGGCAAGAATGCGTGTGTCGCAAGCATCGGCGCCTCGTCCGTCAGGGTGTAAATGATGGTCGGCTGCTGTGCGTTCATATTCGCCTTCGTCTCCAGTTCGTCGCGTCGTGCATTGTTCGAGTCGTCCCCCGACCGTAATCCTAAGACCCGGCCGATCTGTGAGGGCGGCCACCTCGGTGGAACTTTATTGACCGTCACACAATTGCGGACCGTTTCTGTCCTCTATGGGTCGTAGCGTCATGGCTGTCCCCTGAAGCCCTCGAAAGGACTCACCATGGCCGGCACCTATACCGCCGTTGTTCTCTCTGTTCCCGTCACCGGCGAAAAGGCGGACATCCTCACTTTGCTCGCCGATCAGCGAGCAATGCTGAAGGTCACCGCCCGCAACCTCACCGATGCCCAGGCTCGCACCCGGACCACAGTCAGTGAACTCACCATCGGCGGGCTGATCAAGCACTTGGCCCAGGGTGAGAGGGGGAACGCGAAGACGATCAGTGAGCGCGATGAGGACGCCGAGTTCGACATGAGTGAGGTTGCCGACGCCTACCTGCTCCGCGACGACGAGACGCTGGGGTACTGGCTCGATGAATACGACCGCGCCGCCGCCGACTACGACCGCGTGATCGCGGAGGTGGCGAGCCTCGACGAGTTGATCCCGCAGCCGACAGCGCCCTGGCAGCCCGAGCGGGAATGGTGGTCGGTCCGCAAAATGGCGTTGCATCTGCTGCGTGAGACGGCGCACCACTGCGGGCACGCCGACATCATCCGCGAGGCCCTCGACGGACAGTCGACGATGGCAGCGATCTCGGAAGGCTCGGACTGGGCTGACGGCGCGGCGGAGTAGAGGTCAGAGAGGACGCGGCGCGTCCAGGACCTCGAGGAGCAGATGCATCGCAGCGGTGGCCGAGAGCGCGCGGACGGTCTTCCGGTCACCGGGGAACCGGCGCGTTCGTGTCACCGTCGGTTGGCCCGCGATCGCGACGGCGAAACAGACAGTCCCCACCGGTTTGAGGTCGGTCCCACCGCCGGGGCCGGCGATCCCGGTGGTGGACACCGCGGTGTCGGCTCCGAGTCGGCTCGCTGCACCCTCGGCCATTCGCGCGGCCACCTGTTCGCTGACCGCGCCGTGTTCGGCGATCACGTCGGACGGAACGTCGAGAAGACCGGTCTTCACCTCGTTGGCGTAGGCGACCACGGCGCCGACGACGTACGCCGACGACCCGGCCCGGTCGGTGAGGCGCGCGGCGATCTTGCCGCCCGTGCACGACTCTGCGGTGGCGATCTTCCGGCCGGTCAGCCTATCTGCGATCAGCTCGTCGATGGTCGAGCCGTCGGTCGAGAAGATCTGTGCACCATGATGTTCCGTGACTGTCGTCGCCAGCCGGTCGTAGGAGTCGGCCGACGACGCGGGATATCGGGTCACCATCTCGAGTTCTCCGAGCTGCAGGCAGGTGGTGATCTCGAGCGTCTCGAACCCGGCGGTGTGGTGCTCTGCGGAGCGCAGCGTTGCCGCGAGATCGGCTTCGGAGAGTCCGTACGCGCGAATCGTTGACTGCCCGAACACCGATCGCCTGGCCAGGACATCGGCGACGGCGGCGGTGTCGAGTGCCGCCGGCCACATCGCCTGCAGCTCACCGGGTGGCCCCGGCAGCACCAGGATGGCAGGCAGGGTCCCGGTCGCCGCGATCGCCACGCCCGGGGCAGTCCCCGTGGGCGGAATCGATTGTGCGCCTTCGGGAACCAGGGCCTGCTTGCGGATGCCCGCCCGCAACGGCTCAGGATCCGGGGCAGCGGACATGCGTCCGCGCCAGCGCTGGATGATTCCGGCGATGTGCTCTTCGAGGTCGGGGTCGAGATGCAGCTCGCGACCGCAGAAGGCCGCGACTGCCGCGACGGTCAGATCATCAGCGGTCGGTCCGAGCCCTCCGGTGGTCATGATGAGGTCGACACGCTGATCGGCCAGGAATTGCAGTTGGGCGGTCAGATCATCCGGACGGTCACCGCACACGGTGATGTGCGCGACGTCCACGCCGAGATCGAGGAGGCGCTGCGCAACCCAGGGACCGTTCTGGTCGGTGACCCGACCGCTGAGAACTTCGGTTCCGGTAACAACCACACCCGCCCGCACTGTCATGTTGCCGAGCCTAACGGGTGACGTCTCGCTGACCCGAGCGTCTCGCGTGCCCCGGTGCACACATAACGAGTCGAGGAGTCACATCCGGCCCTTCGGGCACGATTTGTGTGCAACCACGCACCGGGCGTGCTCAGCGTGCCCGCAGGGGATCGACGGTGGCCGGGGCTTTCAACGGAACGGGTGGTGACGAGATCAGGTTGCGTCGCCGTCTGATGGCCTTCTCGACCTCCACCACGATCGGGATGATCAGCGCCCAGCCGATGCAGGCGAGCCACTGTGCGCCGGTCAAGGACGTCGTCATGAGGAGGTCCTGGAGGACGCCTGCCTGCACCGCGAACACCGTCACGACGATCGGGACCGACAGGATCTTCAGTGCGCCGAGAACCGGTGCTACGAGGCCGGATTCCGGATCTCGCCGCATGACCAGGCCGGCGAAGATCGAACCGATCGACAACACCACGAACGCGGTTGTCATCGGGACATTCGCCTCGGTCGAACTCATCTCACCCGGGGCGAGGAGCATCGCGGCGAGGGTGACGGCGAACTGCAGGATGCCGTACCACAACCACTGTATGAACGACGGCCGATTGGCGATCGGCATCTTGGGGTCGCGCGGTGGTTTGTCCATCAGACCCGGCGACGGTGGGTCCACCATGATGACGGCCACCGGGAACAGCGTGATGAAGAAATGCTGGAAGAGCACCATCAGTGGGGTGAGCGCGACACCGTCGTTGATGTTGAAGATACTCGCGACGAGGAACAGGATCACCAGCGAGAACAGCTTCGCCATCTGATAGCGGATGTACGACACGATCTTTTCGTAAATGTTGCGGCCCAGGCGGATGGCGGTGATGAGTGTCCCGAAGTTGTCGTCGGTGAGCACCATCTTTCCGGCCTGTTTGGTCACCTCGCTTCCGGACCCCATGGCGACGCCGATGTCAGCTTTCTTCAGCGCAGCGGCATCGTTGACGGCGTCTCCGGTCATCGCGACAACGTCGCCGCCTCGCTGCATGATGTCGGCCAGACGCAGTTTGTCCTGTGGGGTGACCCGGCCGAACACGTGCAGGTTCGGGAGGGCCGCAGACAGTTCGTCGTCGGACATGGCTTGCAGTTCCGCACCGCTGATCGCGCCGGGTCCGAGGCCGAGTTCAGCGCCGATCGCCGACGCGGTGATCGCATGGTCGCCGGTGATCATCCGGACGTCGATGCCCGCCTGGTGGGCGATGCGCACAGACTCGATGGCCTCCGGCCGAAGCGGGTCGATGATGCCGACCATGCCGACGAATGTCAGGTCCTCGACAAACGACATGGGGTCGGCCACAGCGGCCTCCTGCTGTCCGTCGAGGCGCCGAACTGCGAACGCCAGGACACGAAGCCCCTTCTCGGACATGGTCCGATTCGCTTCGGTCAGCTCGTCCATGACCTCGTCGATGGGCACCAGCTGCCGGCCCGGCCGGAAGGCGGACGTGCAGCGGGCCAGGACCACGTCGGGTCCACCCTTCACCAGTTCCACGAACTCGGTGGTTCCGTCCACCGGGAGGTTGTGGAACGTCGCCATGAACTTGTACGCGGAGTCGAACGGTACGGCAGCGACGCGCGGATAGGTCCGCCGTGTCAGAGGGGCGTCGACACCGACCTTGGCCGCAAGCACCACCAGTGCGGCCTCGGTGGGGTCACCGACAACATCTCCGGTGGCGGACACGGTCGCGTCGCTGTCGAGGCACAAACCGTATGCGAGGAGGGTGAAGTCGGGGACGGCCTCGCCCGCGACCTGGGTGATCTTCCCGGACTTCGAATAACCCTCACCGTCGACGAGGTACCAGCCACCGTGGAAGTACAGGGACCGCACGGTCATCTGATTCATCGTCAGAGTGCCGGTCTTGTCCGAGTTGATCACACTGGTCGCGCCGAGCGTCTCGACGTCGGTGAGGTTCTTCACGATGGCCTTCGCATCGGCCAGTTGTTTCGCGCCGAATGCCAGCATTGCCTGGACAAACGTCGGCAGGCCGGTGGGAATCGCGGAGACACCCATCGAGATACCCAGCAGCAGAAGCGTTGTCATATCCTGGCCGCGAATCAGCCCGATGATCACGATGATCGCCACCGCCACCCAGGCGATGATGCCGAGAAGTCTGGTGAGCGAGTCCAGTTCGCGCTGGAGCGGAGATTTATTCGGCGGCACCGCGGAGAGCATCGACGCGATCTGACCCATCTGGGTGTGCATGCCCGTCTCCGTCACCACAATGGTGGCTGTGCCACGGGTGACAGAGGTGTTCTGGAAGACCATGTTGCTGCGGTCGCCGAGAGAAACCTCGACGGCGTCGATGGTTTCGGGGTCCTTCGCGACGGGCGCGCTCTCACCCGTCAGTGCGGCCTCCTGGGTCTCCAGGGTGGCCGTCGCGAGTAGACGGCCATCGGCGGGCACGATGTCGCCTGCCTCCAGCTGCACGATGTCGCCCGGCACCAGGTCGGTGGCGTTGAGTTGGATCAGGGTGGCGTCGCGGATGACGCGGGCCTGTGGTGTCTGCATTTTCGCCAACGCGTCCACGCTGGCGCGGGCTTTCAATTCCTGCCGGGTGCCCAGGATGATGTTGAAACCGACGAGAACTGCCACGATGAGTGCCGTCGGTATCTCGTCGATCACGATGCTGACGATTGCCACCGCGACCAGCATCAGGTTCATGGGGTCTTTGAGCTGCTGTAGCGCGACCGACCACATCGATGTCGTCGGTTCGGCGGCTATTTCGTTGGGGCCGTACTGACGCCGGCGTTCCTCTACCTCACCGGCCCTCAGACCGAGCTGCCGATCGGAGGCCAGCGCGGACACCACGGCATCGCTGTTCTGGGCATGCCAGTTGGTTGTCGCTTGTCCGTCGATGCGTTCGATGTCGGCACCATTCGGCGTGGATTCGGTCTTGGCCATAAAAGCTTGTTTCCTTTCGCGGCCCCGGACTCTTTTAGAACGGGGTCGGAATCCAGTGCAGTTGTTGGGTTGGCTCCTCGTAGTCGCCGGCGGGCTGCCGCTCCGGCAGTGTCACGTCGGGGCGATGGAGGGGTTCGTACGGGATTTGGCCGAGAAGGTGACTGAGGATGTTGAGACGTCCGCGTTTCTTGTCATCGGTCTTGACGACAAACCAGGGTGCCCAGCCGGTGTCGGTGAGACGGAACATGTCGTCCCGGGCTCGCGAGTAGTCGTGCCAATGGCTGTACGACTTCAGATCCAGGTCCGAAAGCTTCCAGATCTTTCTCGGGTCGTCGATCCGGCTCTGCAGACGCAACGTCTGCTGTTCCTCGCTCACCTCCAGCCAGTATTTGAGGAGGATGCATCCTGAATCGACAATTGCCCGTTCAACGGTCGGGGTGAGTTCGAGGAAACGCTGCGACTGTTCTTCGGTACAGAACCCCATCACCCGTTCGACACCGGCGCGGTTGTACCAACTGCGGTCGAAGATGACGACCTCCCCGGCTGCCGGGAGATGGGTCAGGTACCGCTGGATGTACATCTGCGATTTCTCGCGCTCGGTCGGGGCCGGCAGGGCGACGACCCGGAACACCCGGGCACTCACCCGCTCGGTGATCGCCTTGATGACGCCGCCTTTACCGGCGGTGTCACGGCCCTCGAAAACAATGCAGACCTTCGCGCCGGACTCTTTTACCCACTCTTGCATCGCAACGAGTTCGGCCTGCAGCGGCTCGAGCAGTCGGCGGTACTCCTTGTACCTCATCCTGTCTGCCGCGTCGGGTTGCTCCGCCTCAGGGCCAGATAGCTCGAGGTCGGAGTCCTTGTGCTTCGACTTCTTTCCCACGGCGTCCTCTCTCCAGCCGCTGCCGGCTGTGTGCGTGGCGGCCGACTCCGTTGACCGGCCACTCGATTCTTGCCGAGTTCGGCGGCGTTCGCCCGCGAAGTCCCGATACTGCCTTCCGGCGTGTCTCGGGCTATGCCAGGGCTGCGGCCAGGCGACGCCACTGCTCGCGGGGGTACGCGCGCGGGTCGGCGTCGAGTACCTGAATGCACACGTGGTTGGCGCCGGCGGCGTGGTGTTCTCGGACCCGGCGAAGGATGGCGTCTTCGTCACCCCAGGCGATGATCGCGTCGAAGACCCTGTCGCTGACCGTGTCGATGTCTTCTTGCGTGAACCCTGATCGCAAGATGTTGTTGGCGTAGTTCGGCAGTCCGAAGTAGCTGCGCAGCCAATCGGCTCCGATGGCCCGGGCCTCATCACGATCGGTGGTCAGGATGACGGTCTGCTCTGGGAGCAGGAGTGGACCGTCGCCGAGCGCTGCTCTGGCCTGCGCGGTGAATTCCGGCGTGACCAGGTAGGGGTGTGACCCGTTGGCGCGCGTGGCGGACAGGTCCAGCATCTTCGGTCCCAACGCGGCGAGTACTCGTCGATCGACGGGCACCGGCTGCTCGGTGGCGTCGATTGCCTCGAGGTATGCCTTGGTGGCGGCGAGGGGTTTCTTGTACCGTCCGGGTTCGCCGGAGTCGATCAGTGGCGCGTGGCTGACACCGATGCCGAGCAGGATGCGATCGCCGTGCTCGGTGACCAACTTGTTGTAGTTCGTCGAGACATCGGCCGGTTCGTGCATCCAGAGGTTGAGGATGCCGGTTGCGATCACCACCTGCTTGGTCGCCTGGAGGAGATTGCCCACGGAGTCGAACACCGGACCGCCGACGTCGGGGATCCAGAGCGCGGTGTAACCCAGCTCTTCGAGTTCGGCCGCGGCCTCGGCGGACGCGGCGGGATCGCCGTACCGTAGTTGAGAACTCCATACGCCTACACCTGCGAGCTGCATGACCACCTCTTTCGTCCCCGAATTCGTCCACGATTGGTACGCCGACCCTGTAGGAGTAGCACATGTGCTCCCGCTCACGTTTTTCGGGCCCGCGCGCTCGAGTCGGCAAACGCGCGCTGACCACCGATGAGATCGCCTATGCGCGCGATGTTTTCGTCGACAGCATCGACTACACCGGAATCCGCATCACCCGCGGCAGCATCTTCGCGACCGGTTCGGCGGTCACACTGGGCACGACGATTCACCTCAAGGTGGGGTGGGGTCATTTCCGCGGTGACGGACTGGAACTGACCGAGCGCGGCAAGTTCACGCTCATCCACGAGATGACACACGTCTGGCAGTACCAGAACGGGGGGTTGGCCTACGTTCCGCGGAGTCTGCTCGCTCAACTACGGGCGACTTTGCGTGGTGGGGACCGTGGGGGAGCCTACGACTGGCGTTCGGCGCACCAGGCGCAACGGCCCTGGGCGCGTTGGAATCCTGAACAGCAGGCCGAGGCCGTGGAGGACTACAACAAGTTGCTGCGGAGGAGTGATGCCAGGGCGTTGTCGGCACTCGAAGCCGCAGATCTAGATGTGTTGACGCAGTACATGCGCTACGTGCGAAACCGCGAAGGCGCACCCGGCTGGCGATGACCGATTCGAATTCGGGTAGTGCAGTACTCGTGTCCTCGAGCCGGCCGACTGGCAACGTCGCAGTCAAGATGCAGTCGATTTGCTGGGGTGATCCACATGACGTCCATTGCCGAGATTCGGCGTCGCAGCCGTAAGCTCCTGTTACAGGCGGTGATTGGTGCAGCGGCGATCGCCTGGGCGACCATCGTGGTTGCCGTCGGTGACGATTCGTCGACACCGCAACACGTACCAACCCAGACGCAGGCCACTGTGCATACCGTTCCGCTATCAGCGACAGAGGGCAAGTCTGGATCTTAGGACCGCTATAGACGAACATGTTCGGCCACCCGACTGCGGCGATAAAGCTCATCGCAGCAACCGCAGTGACCGAACGCGCTCGTCGACTGGCGCCACCGAAGAAGGTGGCGCCGGGTATCAGCTGGCGAGGATCTTGGCCTTTTCGGCCGCGAACTCCGCCTCGGTGAGAACTCCCTGCTCCTTGAGTTCGCCGAGTTGTTTGAGTGCTCCGATCCGATCGACCGGTGGCGGTGCGGCGGGAGCGGGTGGCGGCGCGTACTGCGGTTGCTGCTGCGGAGCCTGCTCCTGTGCCTGTTGCGCCCAACGGTTACCTTGCCGTCGCGACACCCGGTTGGACACGGAGGTGGCGGTTCCGGCGATGACGGCTGTGCGGGCGACCCCGCGAAGTAGTCCGGGCATGGGAGATTCCTAGCCTTTCAGTTCGGCATCGAGTGCGTCGAGGGAAGCCAAGAGCGCCTGGGTCTGGATACGTCCGGAGGCGACCAACTGCGCCCCGTTGTGCCTCAGCTTCGAGGCAAATGGTGCGGCCCAATGGTTTTCGTAGATCAGGACCGCGCCGGAACAGCCGGGTTCGAGGACAGCTGCGGCCTCGTCGAGGTCGGTGCGGTCGATGAGGCCGGATGTGGCCTCGGCAAACAGGGTGATGTCGAAGTCGCCGGTCAGCCCGAAGTCCTCGATGGCGATTCCGCTCACCGATCCATCGACCTCTTTGCGTACGAACGTCAGATCCAGGACCCGGATCACGTTGCGCTCCACGAGATCGACGAGCAGCGGTAGGGCTGAGCCGTCGGGATTTCGGTCGGCCGGGAACTCGATCACCAGATAATCAACTGGGCCGAGGTCGTCGAAATCGAGTTCGGTCATGGTTGGGTCTCCGTTCGGAGGTTTGAATTGTGCGCATAGCGGAGTAGTACGGATTCGAGTGTGCTTCGCCTCCGACCGGAAGTCCTCACCTGTTTAGGATGAGATCCCGCCTGACGACTGCCAGGTGGTCAGGGAGCCACGCGGCGATACGGGACTGATGCGATCGATTCGATTGTGCGACTCAGGATCCGGTCCGATGATGTGCGTCAACGGGACGACGAAGTAGCCTTGCGATCCGCCGTCGAAAGCGTCATCGATCGCTGGGGATCCCAGCCCGACAGTTGCTCGAACATCGATTCGAAGTCGCCGCCCGCTGGGTACACTGTTCTGCGAGTCGGTGAAACCTACGCCGTGAGTTTTTGGCATGAAGGGGCGGTGGCGAGATGGATGGCGAAGTGCACCGATCGATTGCGGAATTGGCGCGTGACATGCACAGATTGTCGTCGTCGGAAGACAACGTCGACGCCGTGGTCGCATCGATCACGGCGGGTGCGGTGTTGCAGGTTCACGGCGCGCAGTATGCCGGGGTGCTGTTGGTCGACAAGAAGAAGAACTTCGAAACCATCGGGCTCACCGATCCTGTTGTGCAGATCCTCGACACCATCCAGAAGGAAGCAGACGAGGGGCCGTGCCTCGAGGCCGCCTGGGAGCATTCGACGGTCCGGATGAACAATTTCGACGACGAACCGCGGTGGCCGGCCTTTGCAGCGCGCGCAGTTCGTGAGACCGCTGTCAGGTCGAGTTTGTCGTTTCAGTTGTTCACGCACGAAGGCGCGATGGGAGCGCTGAATCTGTTCTCGGAGAAATCGGATGCCTTCAGCCGGGAGTCCGAGGAGCTGGGATTGATCTACGCCACCCACGCGGCCCTGGCACTGTTTCGGGCGCGCCAGGAGGAGCAATTCAAGAGTGCGTTGGCCAGTCGTGACCTCATCGGGCAGGCAAAAGGGGTCATCATGGAGCGATTCTCCGTTGATGCGATCCAGGCCTTCGATCTCCTTCGCAAGTTGTCGCAGGACAGCAACATTCCACTCGTGAAGGTGGCGCAGAAGCTGATCGAGGCCCGATAGATCTGGTTTCGCTCGTCGCGGGGCGCGGAGGATGCGATGGACCGGCTTCGGGCGATGCCCGTACTCAGCTGTTGACCCCTGTCGTATGTAATGCTTTTCGTCATGGAGGAACGATTTCTGCGACTGATCGATAGCCTGCCGTTCCAGGGCCGTGGTACTTCGACGCCCGAGGATATGTCGAGCCGGATCAGTGCTCTCATCTACGGCAATATCCTCGTCCTCGCGGCATTGATCCCGGTGACGCATTCGCACGACAGTTTCGGTATCGCGGTCATCGTCGGTGCAGCACTGACAACCTTCATCGCGCACTACTTTGCTGAACTCGTCGGACGGGCCGTGCGTCAGGGCACGGTGGCTGACCACCAGATCCGGATGAGCGAGTTGCGGGACAGTCTTCCGATCTTGTACGCCGCGGTGATCCCGAGCCTGATCCTCGCGCTCGCCGTGTTCGGCCTGCTCGAACCCCGAACCGCCCAGTTGATCGCCGAGTTGTTCATGGTGGTTCGAATCGCGACGATCAGCTACGTGATCGAACGAATTCGTGACGAGAGGGTGACGGCGAAGACGCATTGGACCGCACTTGCGGTTGGTGGGGTGGCCCTGCTGATCGTCGGATTGAAGGTGGCGTTGGGCCACTGAGTCCGACGGTGATCTGCGACCGGTCGGCGCGGGGAGTTCAGGGGTTGGGACGCTCGTAGCGCGAGAGGCGATTGTGTAGCTCGCGGAGGGTTTCCTCGACTTGGTCGAGGAAGTTGTCCACATCGTCTTCGTTGTATCCGCGTCGGCCCAATGGTGGCTTCCCGAATGCGGCCTTGCGTACTTCAGACGCGGTGATCAGGTGATGCGAAGAATTATCTGTGGTGTGCATGATGCCGGCCTCCTAAGGCTTGCCCCGACCCAGATAACTATCGAGCATAACGGCTTTACCATCATGCACAAGGTTGCGGTTTCGGCGTGATGTGCAGGTCCAGCGCTCGCACCCTCCGTCGAACGTGCCGAAGTTCCCGTCGAACGTGCCGCAAATGCGCTGATCGCACGGAACTCAGCCGCTGTCGGTCAGCCCAGCGTCGACCAATACCACCAGAAATGCTGGATGATCAGGCCGACGATCGCGAGTATCCACAGGACCGGAATCAGGGAGTGGATGCTCAGCACCGCGTTCAGGATCTTTCGGGCCACACCGCCTCTGATGTAGTCGTCGGCGTTGCGCAGCGTCACGTACCAGAAAGCAACAATCGTGGCGACCCAGACCGCCATGCAATACGGGCAGAGGGCGTCGATGCGGTAGAGGCTCTGGAAGATCAGCCATCCGATGAAGACGACACCGGCCGTGAGTCCGGCCTGCATGCCGAGCATGATCAGCGCAGAAGTCTTGCGTCCCATCATGACCGCGATCGTCAGCAATGCTGCGAAACCGGTGATGCCCAGCAGCGAGTTCGGGAATCCGAAGACCGCCGCCTGGTCGGTATCCATGATCGAGCCGCAGTTCAGTACCGGGCTGATGCTGCAGCTGGGCACGTAGTCCGGGTTCGAGGCCAGCTCGAACTTCTCGACTGTGAGGGTGAACGACGCCACCAGTCCGACGACGCCGCAGACGCCGAGGATCCAGGGGACAAGTCGGGGGAAGAGCACGGCTGGAGCGTCGTCGGTGGAAAGCTCTGTCACTGCCGCGTCGCCCTGCTGTTCATGACATCGAATCTACCTGCGAAGTTTCAGGCGACTGCTTCTTCGCCGACCAGCGTGGTTCGATGCATCAGCCGGCGCGAGGTCGCGGTGTAGGGAATCGCGCGGTGAAGCATGCCGGTGTTGTCCCACAGGACGAGGTCGCCGCGATGCCAGTGATGACGCAACGCGAAGCGCGGCTGGGTGGACCAGTCGAGCAGACGTTTGATCAGTGCCCGACCCTCCTCGGGCGGCATGCCGACGATCTCACCTGCGGTGGCGCCGATGAGCAGTGATTTGCGTCCGCTGCTGCGAGTCCACACCAGCGGGTGGACACGGGTGGGAACCCGCTCCCACGAGGCGCGCTGCTTGTCGGTCGGATCGGGATAGGCGAGCAGCTGCGCGGTGGCGAAGCTGTGGACGACCTGCAGGTCGGCGAACTGCGCCTTGTCCTCGTCGGGTAGCGCTTCGTAGGCGGCGTAGGTGTTGGCGAACTCCGTGTCGCCGCCTTCGGTGGAGACCTCGATGGCGGTCAGCAAGGTCCCCAACTGAGGGATCGCATCGGTGGCGCCGTCGATGTGCCAGTGAAAGGTGCCGGTGTTGTACGAGGCCAGGACGGTCTCGGCCGGGTCGAGGCTGATCGCCGACACCTCTGGATGGTCTTCGCCGCCGCCCATCGGAGGTACGACAACCTCGCCGAGCAAGCGGCTCAGCGTCACCAGATCGCCGTCGTCGATGTGGCACTCCCGAAACAGGACCACGCCATGGCGATCGAGTGCTGATCGGCACCACTGGGCCGCCTCGGCAGAGGCAAGTTGCGCGCCGGACACCCCGCTGACTTCGATGCCGATCGCGGGTGTGATCGGGGTGGCGGTATCGAACATGGTGGCTCCTTACGTTCCGGGACAGCAGATGCAATACAGTCGTATAGTCTCCCAGAATAACCATACCTTCAAAGACAGGCCGAAACGATGCGAATTGGATTGACCGGCGGAGCCTCGTCGACCGACAAGATCGTGGCGCAGGCGCAGCGCGCTGAAGCCGATGGCTTTACCTCTCTCTGGTACGCCAGCACTGTCGCCGGCGATCCGCTGGCGGCACTGACGGTGGCCGGCCGCGCCACCACGTCCATCGAGTTGGGCACCGCAGTTCTGCAGACCTACCCGGTGCATCCGCTGCTGCAGGCAAACCGGGTGGCTGCGGTCGCCGAAGCGATGGGACGTCCCGGTTTCACGCTGGGTTTGGGGCCTTCCCATGGCCCGCTCATCGAAGACGTCTATGGATTGTCGTACCAGCGGCCCGGCCGCAACACCGAGGAGTACATCCAGATCATCACCGCGCTTCTTCGCGGCGAGGAGGTGGATTTCCAGGGACAGGACTGGAGTACGAAGAGCGCCGGCCGGATGACGACGGTCACACATCAGGTGCCTGTGCTGCTTTCTGCGATGTCTCCCCGGATGCTGCGGGTGGCAGGGCAATTCGCTGACGGAACCGTGCTGTGGATGGCGTCGGCGAAGGTCATCGAATCCCAGATCGCGCCCGCGATCGGCGCCGCGGCATCGGGCGCGGGTAGGCCGGCGCCGCGGATCGTGGCCGGACTGCCGGTGGCAGTTCATGATGATGTCGCCGAAGCGCGGGCCGCGGTTGCCGCAACGTCGGGCATGTACGCCGGAATGCCCAATTATCAGCGCGTCATCAGCGCCGGCGGTGCCAGTGACGCGGCCGACATCGCCATCGTCGGCAATGAGGAATCGGTCCGCGCCCAGCTGCAGAATCTCATCGATGCGGGTGCCACCGATGTCTGGGCGGCGATAACTCCGGTGGGTTCAGATCCCCGTGGGTCGATGCGGCGCAGCCGGGACCTCCTCCGTGACCTGGCGGCCGGGTAGCGTTCCAACTGACGCCTGCGAAGATTGTCGATAGGAGATGCGACGTGACCTCTACCGCTGATGCGGACCGATTCTTTGACGGGGCTGATCACGACGACGATCCGATCGCCCGGGCGGTGGAGTCGGTGCGACGGGTCACAGCTGGGCTGGTCAGAGCCGGTCATCGCGCGGACCTTTCCGAGATCGCCGGTCGGATTCATGCCCTTGCCGATGATCTCGAGGCGCGCGTCCCCTCCGCACACGACCGGATGGAATCGATGGACCGAGAGGGCCGTGGATCGTTGTACAGCCCCGTGGTGGGTTCGCACAATGCGATCGCACCACCGGTCGCAATGCGGGCGGCCGACGGTGGTGCCGAGGGTTCGGTGACATTTTCCGTTGTCCATGAGCGAGCACCCGGTGTGGTTCACGAGGGTGTGGTGGCGATGCTCCTCGACGCCGCACTGGCCAACGCAAACGTGGTGGCCGGAGTGGCCGGCATGACCGCACAACTCAACATCCGGTTTCATCAGCAGGTGCCGTCCGGGCAAGAATTGACGATCAGATCGCATCACGACCGGATCGACGGCCGCAAGGTGTACTCGAACTCGGAGGTGTGGCTGGGTGACGAGCGGTTGGTGAGCTCGGATGGTTTGTTCATCTCGCCAAAGGACGGCTCGGATGGGTTGTTCATCTCCTCGAGGAACAGGATGACAGATGTGTAGCGGCGACCACGGCCGGCGAGATCTCGAGTCGGCGGCCGAAGGTTTACGCCGGCTCACCGATCTGCTCCTTCGAGTGACCGATGATAGCGGCGGGCCCACCGCCGTGGCAGACGAACTCGACACAATCGCCCGGATGCTCGACGAGCAGACTAGCGATGAGACATCAGGTGTTCGGGATCCGGTGTCGGGCAAGGGAAATGCGATCGCGCCA
This sequence comes from Williamsia faeni, assembly GCA_003202005.1. Taxonomy (GTDB): domain Bacteria; phylum Actinomycetota; class Actinomycetes; order Mycobacteriales; family Mycobacteriaceae; genus Williamsia; species Williamsia faeni. The sequence goes on from QJJF01000004.1 coordinate 288,523, forward strand.
CCGATCGACATGGACATCGACGACAGCGGAAATGTCTCGGCGACAGGTCTTCTCGGGTTGGCGTACCAGGGTCCGAAAACATTGGTGCACGGCGGCATGTCCGCGCTGCTTCTGAGTCATGTCCTCGGAGCGGCCGGCACCGTGGCGGGAGAACACGCTGTGGTGCAGGAGTTGTCGGTGCGCTATCACCTGCCGACACCCCTGTTCACCCCGTTGGAGATCTCGGCATCACTGGGCGATCCGGCCGGTGATCACGCGCGCGGTTCGATCGAGGTGGACGGGGTCACCACCGTGTCGGCGGAAGCGCGGCTCGCGCTCCCGCCGCAGCAGTGACTGTCAATCCTTGGCTCCTGAAATCTCTTTCGCCTTTGCCGCGAAATCGGCAAAGCTGGTGCCGGACTTCTCGCGGGTACTCCACGCGTGGGTGCTGACGTCGTGTCCCTCGGCGGCCTTGCGTAGTGCCCCGACGGTGGCCTCCTCCCGGGGTACATGGGTGAACGGATCAAACGAGTACCACCGCATCGCGTTCTCGTAAGTCATCTTGTTGATCTCGGTGTCGGTGACGTTGTATTTGCTGAACACGCCCTCGAGTTCCTCCGGGGCATTGGGCCACATCGAGTCGCTATGCGGGTAGTCCATCTCCCAGCAGATGTTGTCGATACCGATCTCGTTGCGCAGCTGCACTCCGACCGGGTCGGAGATGAAACAGGTGAGGAAATGCTCGCGGAACACTTCGGAGGGGAGTTTGCCTTTGAAGTCCTGGTTGGTCCACGTCGAGTGCATGTCGTAGGTGCGATCGATACGTTCCAGGAAATACGGGATCCAGCCGGTGCCACCTTCGGACAACGCGATCTTCAGGTCGGGGAACTCCTTGATCGGGTTCGACCACAACAAGTCGGCGGCGGCTTGCACGATGTTCATCGGCTGCAGCGTGATCAGCACATCCATCGGGCTGTCCGGAGAGGGAATCGACAACCGCCCGGACGACCCGATGTGGACATTCATCACCGTGTCGGTCTCCACCAGTGCTTTCCACAGCGGATTCCAGTGGTCGCTGTGAAAGCTCGGGTAACCCAGCGCCGAGGGGTTCTCGGTGAAGGTGAGCGAGTGCACGCCCTTCTTCGATACCCGCCGAACCTCCTGCGCGCACAGTTCGGCATCCCAGATCGCCGGCAATGCCATCGGAATGAACCGTCCCGGATGGGCTCCGCACCACTCGTCGATATGCCAATCGTTGTACGCCTGAACCAAAGCCAATGAGAAGTCGGCGTCATCGGTGGCGAACAACCGGGCGGCGAAACCAGGAAACGACGGAAAGTTCATCGTCGCCAGCACACCGCCGGCGTTCATGTCCTTGACCCGCTCAGCGGCGTCGTAACAGCCCGGACGAATCTCGTCGAGGCCCTGCGGTTCGAGGCCGTACTCCTCTTTCGGCCGCCCGGCGACCGCATTCAGGGCGACGTTGGGAATGACCGTCTCGCGGAATTGCCAGGTATCGCTGCCGTCGGGATTGTGGACAAGGCGGGGTGCATCGGCTTTGTATTTCGCCGGCAAATGGTTGTCGAACATGTCGGGTGGCTCGATGATGTGGTCGTCGATGCTGATCAGGATCATGTCGTCTTTGTTCACGCCCTTGCCCTTCCACTGGGGATGTGGCCGGCAGCCAGGGCCGGCTCAATACTGTACAAGCGTATTGTGATTGGGAGTTCTTGTGGGCGAATCGTCCGAATTGTCAGGCGTGGATACGCGCCTGCTCTTTGCGTTCGGTCACTGGTCGGGCCAGTTCCTGTTCGACGCAGATTTTTTGCAGATTCTCCAGCGTCTCGTCCAGACCTGCGCCGACTCGTGGGCCAGGAGTGAATGTGGCCGGTAAGTAGCGCATCCCCTGGATGACTCCGATGGTCTCGTAGTGGACGGTATTTTCGGGCACGCAGCGATAATCAGGCATTCGATCGAGCACCGCGCACAGCATCGATTTGAACACCGTGCGAGCAAGGTTGGAACCGATACACCGGTGCATGCCGATCCCGAAGCTGAAATGTCGATTGCCGGTGCGGTCCAGGACGATGTCATTCGGATCGTGGAAGATCTCCGGATCGCGGTTGGCCATCGCCCAGGACAACCAGAGCCGGTCGCCTTCCTTGAGTTGCTTGCCATCGAGTTCCAGATCTGCGGCGATGGTCCGCCCATCGCCGGGCGCCGGGGTGTAGAAGCGTAGGAACTCTTCGGTTGCCGGGTCGAGTAGGTCGTCGCGGTCGCGACTGAGCACCTCACGCTCGTCGGGATTTTCCGAGAGCCATTCCAGGGCATGGGCTGTCAGCGCCGTGGTGGTGTCGAAGCCGCCTCCGATAAGCAAGTTCAACATCCCGAGCAGTTCCATGTCGGGGGCGGGTTCGCCATTGACGCTCAACCCTGCCAACGCGTTGATGATCCCGGGGCGGGGCTTGTCCCGAATCTCGGCAAGGTTTTCAAAAAGATCCATGCCCATGGCCATGTACAGCTCCAGCACGCGCGGCGCGTCCGGTGAATCGGGTGCCGTGTACACCGAGGCGTGCGCCGGTTCGTTGTACATTTCCCACTTCTGCAACGGAATACCCAGCATTGCGAGTGTGACCACGGCGGGGACGATGTTGGCCAGATCGTCGACGAAGTCGATGTGGCCGGTCTCGATCTTCTCATCGAGGCAAGCGCGCACCACATCGTCGATGAACGGCTCCCACCGCTTGATGGCGGCGGGCGACAGGTAGGGATTGAGTGCGCCGCGATAGATCTTGTGCTCAGGATCGTCCATCTCCAGCAAGCCGCCGCGGATGCTGACCTCCATCATCTTGGGTATCGAAATGCCTTGGTAGCCGCGACGTTCACCGTTGACGTCGTGGTCGGCAGATACGTCAGCGCTGCGGGCGAGTTCGAATACCGCGCGGTTGTCGGCCGCGACCCAGTGCCCGTTGTAGGTATCGGACCACGCGAGGGGGCACTTGCTTTGCATCTCCTCGGTGATATCGGTGAACCGCTCGCGGTATTCCGCGGTGTGGCGATCGAAGTGGTAGCGGGGCATCTTCCGGTCGCTGTCGCTGCCTTGATCAACACTCATACTGTGTCTCCTTTCATTGAGTGGCAACTGGTTTGGTGCCCGCCTGGTTTCATAGAGGCTCTTCGAAGTGCTGTACATACGTACAGCTAGGAATGTGTATAGCACGGTGGCGCACGTCGCGGTACGGAAATGCGTCAGCCGATGATCGCCGGCATCGAATCCCAGCCGCGCACTATGGAGCTGCGTGCCCGGCGGGGGTCTGACGGGTCAGCTTCTGCCGCGGGTGGCGCTCTTTCGGCGACGAGTGGATTTGGTCGGTTCAATCGAATTGATGAACGTCTCAAACGACGCGACGACATCTTTGTGGGAAGCCGTGATCCCGGCTCCCTTTTCCAGATTGAGCAACTTGGGGAGACCGGAGATCAGGACCACCAATCCGCCGGCATCAAGGGGGAACTCGGCGTTGCCTGTGGTGGCCGACCGCTCGGCCAGGACGTCGAGTTGGATCTGCCGAATCCGTGCGGTGACCTGCGCGATCTCGGCCCCGATGGCGGCTCGATGGTTGCCCAGTGCCATGAACTCGGTGACGAGGGCGCCCTGTGCCTCGGCCCAGCTGAACTCCCACATGACGTGCAGCGGTTCTTCCGGCCGTGCCTGTAGTGCTTCGCGGAGGCGTTGCTCGTTTTCCTCGGTTCGCCGGCGGATGGTCGCGAGGAAGATGTCGTCGAGGGTGGGGAAGTAGTACTGGACGAGGCTCGGTGTGACGCCGGCCTTGGCGGCGACCACACGATAGGTGACGCTCGGATAGCCTTCGGAGACCATGATCTTCTCGACGGTGTCGAGGATGGTGTCCCTGGTCTTCGACGTTTCCGCGCCTACGCGCCGGGCCGTTGGTGGCATCTTCACAACCTGTCTTCTCGTGGTCCCGCCATTTTCGCACCTCGTCCTCGCTGTACAACCGTATGGTGAGTGTCGGGTCGGTCGCAGCCGAATGAGCCATGTGACGGTCGCCGATCCGCACCGAACAGGAAAGCGCGAAATGGAGAAACTCTTGACGCTCGAATCGACTTTGGAACAGTTGCAGGCAGATGTTCGCTACCTCAAGGACCGCACGGAGATCCTGGACTGTGTGGCGCGGCATGCTCGCGGATGCGATCGCCATGACATCGACCTCATCACCGCGGCGTATCACGACGATGCCGTCGATGAGCACGGGTACGCGTCCAATGCGGGCCCGGAATACGGTGAGTGGGCCAACCGGGTTCACGCTGAGACGTCGCTGGTGCACACCCACAACATCACCACCCACTCGTGCGACATCGATGGCGACACCGCCCATGCCGAGAGTTACGTGCTCGTGGTCCTGATCGGCAATGACGGCACCACGGCCCAGTTCATCAGTGGTCGCTACCTCGATCGCCTGGAGCGTCGAGAGGGGCAGTGGCGTATCGCGATTCGACGGTCGACCGTGGAAGCGATGTTCCTGGGCGATGCGCGCGTACTCAAGTCGTCGTTCTTCACCGAGAAGGGTTATCTCGTTGGCACCCGTGATCGGAGCGACCTGTCGTACGAACGGCCCCTGAAATTGGACATTCCGGCACCTGCGCGGTGGTGATCGGGGTACCGTTGCCCGCGGCGCGACCGCGTGTTCTGCGTTCCATGATCCCCGGAGATGTTCTGCTGCAAGGAGATAACGATGACTGACGTTCAGGTCGAGACCGGGCTGCTGGCCGGCGATCAACGCATGCTGATCGACGGGGAGTTGCAACACACCGCAAGCGGCGCGCTCTTCGACGTCATACATCCGGGTTCGGAGCAGGTGGTGGGCCAGGCGACCGACGGCACCGTCGCCGACATGGAACGCGCGGTGGGTGCTGCCCGTCGGGCCTTCGACGAGACCGACTGGTCCCACAATGTCGAGTTCCGGTACCACTGCCTCACGCAGTTGTACGAGGCACTCGTCCGAAACAAGGAACGGATTCGTCGGATCGTGGTGACTGAGGTGGGGTGTCCGGTCAGCATGACCGGCAGTCAGGTCGATTCCCCGATCGAAGAGGTCAAGCACTGGGCGGAGTATGGTCGCGCGTTCAATTATCTCGAGGACACCGGCGTCCACGAAACGGTGATGGGGCAGGCGCGGCACCTGATCCACTACGACCCGGTGGGGGTCGTCGGAGCGATCACGCCCTGGAACGTGCCGTTCTACCTGAACATCGCCGAGACGGTCGCGCCACTGATGGCCGGGAACACCGTGGTGCTCAAGCCCGCTCAGTGGACACCCTGGTCCGGCACTGAACTCGGCAGAATCGTCGCCGAGGAGACGGACATCCCGGCGGGGGTGTTCAACGTGGTCGTCTCGAACGCCAACGAGGTCGGCGCAGCGTTGTCGGCTGATCCGCGGGTCGACATGATCACGTTCACCGGGTCCACCGCCACCGGCCGGGCGATCCTCGCGGCCGGTGCCCCGACGGTGAAGAAGGCGCTGATGGAACTCGGTGGCAAGTCTGCCCACATCGTCTGCGATGACGCCGATTTCACCGCGTGCCTGCCTATGGCAGCGATGATGGCCTGTGCGATGTCGGGACAGAGTTGCATCCTGCCCAGCCGAATCCTGCTGCCGCGTAGCCGCTATGAAGAGGGTTTGGCGATTCTTGCGGCCACCATGGAGAACATTCCGATGGGTGACCCCTGGCAAGAGGGCATCATGCAGGGACCACAGATCAGCGAGACTCAGCGCAACAAGGTCCTCGGCCTGATCCGGTCGGGCATCGACTCCGGTGCCCGGGTGATCATCGGCGGTGGTACCCCAGAGAATCTGCCGACCGGCTACTACGTCCAGCCGACGTTGCTCGCCGACGTCGATCCCGATTCCCAGGTGGCACAAGAGGAGATCTTCGGCCCGGTCCTCTGCGTGATCCCATACGACACCGACGAGGACGCCATCGTCATCGCGAATAATTCGATCTACGGATTGTCCGGGGAGGTCAGCAGCGCCGACAACGACCGGGCGTTGCGGATTGCGCAGCGGCTGCGGACCGGCAGCGTCACCGTCAACAGCAAGTCGTTCTTCGGTATCACCAGCCCGTTCGGCGGAACCAAACAGAGCGGACTCGGCAGGCGCAACGGCGACTTCGGTTTCAAGGAGTACCTCGAGATGAAGACCATCGGCCAGCCTGTCTAGACCTTGAATCGACCCGCGAATCCTCGCAGCGGCAGATCGGCGCTCGTGAGGATGCCCGGTCGTGCTTCGACAACACTCCGGATCGCGTTGAGGGCCGGAAGTCCGGTGACAGTCATGCCGATTGAGGCGAAGTCTTCCGGATTGTCCAGTTTCACACCGGGTTTCGGGAAGATCATGTGCTTGCTGTAGATATTCGGGTCGCCGGAGATCTGGGTGATATAGCAGCCCTTGATATCCCAGGAGGGGCTCGTGAAAGGGGTCATCTGCCATTCGAGATGCGATTCGATACGTGGTATGCCGTCGACGAGACCCTGATACTTGATGTAGTTGGCGCCCAGCGAACCTTTGGGTAGCTGATACCAGCCGAGATCGACATCCTTGGTACAGGCGCCGAGCTCGTAGGAAAAGGTCACCTCGTCGAGTTCGAGGTCGAAGCAGTCGGCCATGAGATAGACGCTGTCGGCGAATACCCGGGTGTACTTCTCGAGCGATCCCGGGATGGACGGGTCGTCGATCGATACGCCGTAGCCGACCTCCTTCCAGGTGTCGACCGAGTGATGGCAGGAGACGTCGACCGATTCGATCACGGTGACGTTCTCGATCTCGGATACGTCGGCGCTGTGCACGACCGCGAGAATCTGGTTGAGACCGGGATTCATGCCGGTGCCGTAGAACGTCGACCCCCCACGCAGGCAGGCGTCCTGCAGAACCTCGGACACCTTCCGTCCCGACGGGTAGGGATGGTTCTGGTTGCGATGGTGCCCGGTGATCCAGTCGGCGGTCGTGACGATGTTGATCCCGGCTTCGAGAACCTTTTCGTACAGCGTCTCGTCGGGAAACACCCCGTGGAAGGTGAGTACATCGGGCCGGGCGTTGATGATCTCCTCGATGGTGCCGGTGGCCGTCACGCCGATCGGGTCGAGGCCGGCGATCTCGCCGGCGTCGCGGCCGACCTTTTCTGCTGTGTAGCAGTGCAATCCGATCAGTTCGAGGTCGGGGTGTTCGCCGATGCGCTTGATCATCTCGGTGCCGACATTGCCTGTCGCCACCTGGAAGACGCGGATCGGATCGGCCTTGGATGTACTCACTGGAGTCCTTTCGAGGGATAGAACTGCGTCGCCCACTGCCGCAGTTGGGTGAAACCTTCGTATTCGCCACGGGACAACGCCGGTGGGTCGGAGTAACGCTGGTGAGACCAGATGTGGATGTCGGCGACGAACTGCTCGATCACGGCGTCGGCGAGAAACTTTGCCCCGGAGGGTATCTCGGTGCGGTCGTCGCCTGGTTTGCGGCCGATCCAGACGCTGAATCGGATGTCCGAGGTGGAGTCGTCGACGGGGGTCACCGCGGTGAGTGTGCGGTTGTCGATCATGCCCCAGCTCTTGGTCGCGGCGACTCCCAGCCCGGCGTTGATCGCCTGCACGCCGCTGTTGACGTCTTCGGCCTTGGTGTTCTCATCGAAGGCGATGGTGAAATCGACGTAGGAGGTGGGTTCGGTGAAATCGTGCCGGGTGATGTCCGGCATGAACGGGACCTTGTGGACGAACTTGAAATGCGCGAAGTCCACGCCGTTCTCCATGACGTATTGCGGATGCAACTCCAAGCCCGGGCGAAACAGGGAGGCCGCTGGATAGGAGGGGTAGTAGTCGGCGGCGGTGCAGTTGTCGTCGAATCCGGCCAGGACGTCCGGTACATCGAAGTACGGCGGGGCGCCATCGACGTCGTGCCAGATAAAGATCGATTCGTTCAGTTCGGCCACCGGATAGGTTCGGATGCGCCGGCCCTTGTTCGGGCGTTTCTCGTAGGGGATGCAGACGTTGCGGCCATCGCTGTTCCACTCCCAACCGTGAAATGGGCAGACGATGCGATCACCTTCGACATGTCCGCCGTATCCGAGGTGGGCGCCGAGATGTTCGCAGTAGGCGTCCATCACCGACACGTCACCGGTGGCGGATCGCCACCCGACCATCTCTGTGTCGAAGTACTTCATCTTGTGGACCTCGCCGACCGCGATCTCGGCGGACCACGCCACCTGAAACCAGCCGGTGGGTTTCATCGGCAGGGGAGTTCTGGCCATCTGGCATCCCTTCGTCCGGCAGTCGCCCGACTCGATCTGTGCAGAATCGTAGTGGGGTCTGTGAAAAAAGAACAGAGGGTTCGGTGAAACTAGGTACGGGCGCGCGCAACGGATAGAGTTGCCCAGGTGAGCGGACCGGGAGTGGTGGGCAGGCGCAGTAACAAGCGCGGCCTGGCCACTCGAGAATCAATGTTGGACACCGCATTGCGTTCGTTGGCGACAGGCGACCCCGCGGCGGTGTCCGGGAATCGGATCGCCAAGGAGATCGGCGCGACCTGGGGCGCTGTCAAATACCAGTTCGGCGACATCGACGGGCTGTGGGCGGCGGTGCTGCATCGCACGGCCGAGCGCCGGGGTGATCTGCCGGCGAGCGCGCCGGCGGACGCATCGCTGGAAGTGCGGGTCGGTGCCATCGTCGACAACATGTACGAGGGTCTGACAGTCGGGGATTCGCGGGCGATCGAGAATCTGCGGGCCGCGCTACCGCGTGATCGCGAGGAGCTCGAGCGCCTGTACCCGCGTACCGCCGCGGAGTTCGCGTCGTGGGGTCAGGCGTGGCTGGACACCTGCCGGCGTGCCTTTTCCGGCCTTGATGTCGATCCGCAGCGGGTGGCCGAGGTCGCGGCATTCATCCCGGGTGCGATGCGGGGCATCGTGTCCGAGAAGCAACTCGGCACATACACCGACCTCGACCTCGCACGGCGTGGGATCACCAACGCGATCGTCTCCTACCTGCAGCCGCAGTGATCTGCGTGCGATTATTGCGAAAACTGTATTACAGACGGATGTATTGAGTATTGGACTGATCGTAATAATGGCGCAATAGTGTTTGTCATGGACACGCTCAACCCGGACGTACCCGACGACGTCTTTGCCGACATCCTCAAGCAGGTCAACCAGTTCGTGCGGACACGGGTGGTGCCGCGCGAGCTCGAGATCATGAACACCGACGCGATTCCCGACGACCTGCGAAGCCAGGCCGCCGAGATGGGGCTGTTCGGTTATGCGATCCCCCAGGAGTGGGACGGCCTCGGGCTCAACCTGATCCAGGACGTCGAACTCGCGATGGAACTCGGGTACACATCGTTGGCGCTCCGTTCGATGTTCGGGACCAACAACGGGATCGCCGGTCAGGTGCTGGTCGGTTTCGGTACCGACGACCAGCGCTCACAGTGGTTGCCGGGCATCGCTTCTGGTGATGTCGTCGCATCGTTTGCGCTCACCGAACCCGGCGCGGGTTCCAACCCGGCGGGCCTGAAGACCACCGCCCGGGCCGACGGTGACGGCTGGATCATCGATGGTGGCAAGCGATTCATCACCAATGCGCCGAATGCAAACCTGTTTGTGGTTTTCGCCCGGATCTCACCGGCGCCCGACACGGGCAACGGCATCGCTGTCTTCCTGGTTCCGGCGTCGGTGGAGGGGATCGAGGTCGGCCCGAAGGACGCAAAGATGGGGCAAGAGGGTGCGTCCACTGCCGAGGTCAATTTCAACGGCGTCCGCGTCGGCCCCGAGGCACTTGTCGGTGGCAACGCCGACGTCGGATACCGCGCCGCGATGACCTCGTTGGCGCGTGGACGGGTACACATCGCGGCCTTGGCGGTCGGCCAGGCCCAGCGGGCGCTCGACGAGTCCGTTTCGTATGCGGCATCCGCAACGCAGGGCGGAACTGCGATCGGTGATTTCCAGTTGGTGCAGGCGATGCTTGCCGAGCAATTTGCCGGCGTGATGGCAGGCCGCGCGATGGTGCGCGACGCCGCGCGGGCCTGGGTGACGGAGACCGATCGCCGGATCGCACCGTCCGCGGCAAAGCTGTTCTGCACGGAGATGGTCGGAAAGGTCGCCGATCTGGCCGTTCAGATCCACGGCGGATCCGGATACATGCGGGACGTGCCGGTGGAACGGATCTATCGGGACGTCCGTCTGCTCCGCCTGTACGAGGGAACCAGTGAGATTCAGAAGCTGGTCATCGGTGGCGGCCTGATCCGGGCCGAGAAGAAGAGGTTGTCGTCGTGACCCTCCCGCTGGCGGGATTCACCGTGGTGTCCGTCGAGCAGGCGGTGGCAGCGCCACTGGCCACGCGCAACCTAGCCGATCTCGGTGCCCGCGTGATCAAAGTCGAACGGCTGGACGGAGATCTGGCGCGCAGCTATGACCACCTGGTCGAAGGCACGGGCGCCCACTTCGTCTGGCTCAATCGGGGCAAGGAGTCGATTGCCGTCGACCTGAAGAGCGCCGACGGCCTCGACGCAGTGCGTCGGCTGATCGCCCGGGCCGACGTCTTCGTCCAGAATCTGGCACCCGGTGCGGCGGAGCGACTCGGGCTCGGTGCCGACGACCTCCGGAAAGGCCATCCCGAGCTGGTGATGGTGAACCTCTCCGGATTCGGTGCCGGTGGGCCGCTGGAGCAGCGGAAGGCCTACGACATGCTCATCCAGGCCGAGGCCGGTCTCATCTCGGTCACCGGGACGCCGGAAACCGCGGTGAAGACCGGAATACCCACGGCCGATATCGCATCCGGAATGTATTGTGCGCAAGCTGTTCTCGCGGCATTGCTGCGTCGGGCCACCACCGGTGAAGGCGCGGTGGTCGAAGTGTCGATGCTCGAATCGACTGTCGAATGGATGGGCCATGCGATGTACTCGCAGATGTACACGGGCGCCCCTCCGCCACGAATGGGGTTGAGTCACATCTCGATTGCGCCCTACGATGCATTCCCGACCAGCGACGGACAGATCCTGATCGGGGTGCAGTCCGATCGCGGCTGGCGGGAGCTGGTGACCGAGGTGTTCGGTGCGCCGGAACTGGCGGACGATCCGCGCTTTGTCACCAACGTGGCACGCGTCGCGAATCGGGCGGCCTGCGACGCGGAGGTGAGCACCCGTACCCACCTGCGCACCACCGCCGACCTCGACGCCGCGCTCGCGGCCGCGGGCATCCCGGCCGCGCAGATCAAAGGGCTCGATCAGGTGATCGATCACCCGCAACTGGCCGCCCGCAACCGCTGGCGCACGATCGGGACCGAACACGCACAGGTCGAGGCACTCCTACCGCCGGCCACATTCACCGACTTCGAAGCACCGATGGGGGATGTGCCCGCGCTCGGGCAAAACACCCACTCGCTGCTGGTCGAGACCGGTCTCACCGACGACGAAGCCACGAGCATGATTGCCCGTGGTGACGCACTGCAAGCCACTGGATGACCATCGCGAAGGCGTGCGGTGAAAGCCGCTGTCTCGCAAGATCACACCCCATCGAAAGGACATCATGCTCGCCAATCGCACCGCCGTCATCACCGGAGCAGCCCAAGGTATCGGCCTGGCCATCGCCCGCACGTTCGCCGAGAACGGCGCCCGTATCGTGATCGGTGATCTCGACGAGGCCAAGGCCAAAGAGGCTGCCGCGTCGCTGCCGACCGAATCGATCGGGGTGCGGTGCAACGTCACGTCCGCCGACGACGTGGCGGCACTCCTCGCGGCGGCGACCGACACCTTCGGCTCGCTCGATGTCATGGTCAACAACGCCGGAATCACCCGCGACGCCACGATGCGGAAGATGACCGAGCAGCAGTTCGACGACGTGATCGAGGTCCATCTGAAGGGCTGCTGGATCGGAACCCGGCTGGCGTCGGGCATCATGCGCGAGAACGGTGGCGGATCGATCATCAACATGTCGTCGATCTCGGGCAAAGTCGGGATGATGGGACAGACGAACTATTCGGCGGCCAAGGCCGGAATCGTAGGCCTCTCCAAGGCCGCATCGAAAGAGGTTGCGCACCTCGGGGTTCGGATCAATGTGATTCAGCCGGGTCTCATCCGCACCGCGATGACCGAGGCCATGCCACAGAAGGCGTGGGATTCGAAGATGACGGAGATCCCGATGGGACGGGCCGGCGAACCAGAAGAGATCGCCTCGGTGGCATTGTTCTATGCGTCTTCGATGTCGTCGTACATGACCGGTACCGTCGCCGAAGTCACCGGCGGACGCCACATCTGAATGGTCAGTCGGAGACGCCGGGAGCCGGTTCGTGGTGCCGGCGTCCGTGAGTTCTTCGGCGCTCTTTCATCTCCGCCTCGAAGACATGGCGGACTCCGCCTTCCAGTTCGTCGCGGACCCGTCGTTCGTGATCGCGGAACACCGACCAGTAGGTGTCGTCGAACTCTTCGACGATCTGGAATGTCCACCGCCCTTCGATGACGTTGCGGCCGACCAGATCTTCGTCGAGACAGTCGGCGATCTCGCCATGCCCGGCCGCGCGAAGGTCGTCGGTGGCGTCACCGAGCAACAGGTCGGTGTGACCCATCAACTGGTGGAACGAATACAGATGACCGCGGGCGCGCTCGAGGCACTCCAGCGCTTCCGAAAGTTTTCCGACAGCAGCGACGGTGTCGTCATCGACACCGTCCGGGCGTCGAAGGGCAGGCAACGGTTCTCCATTGGCTTCGGACACAGATGCCAAAGTACCCCGCACCAGCGGACATCAATCCCGTATCGCAGGTTATCGCTGCTGGTCGCCGAGGAGTGAAACTGTGCAGTCCGGAGTTGTCGGGGACATCACTTCGACCCACCACGAATCGAGTGGGCTCGGCTCGGGCCACCGGACGTCCGGCCGGTTCCACGTCTCGATCACCTCGTCGACGGTGTCATGCAGGTCGAGTACCTGTTCGAGCTGCAGGGCAGTGATCGGGCGGGTGATGGAGGGTCGCGCCGCCGCGACGGCGAACATTGCTCCGTCCTTATCGGCTCGCGCTCGGGCCTGTTCCAGCGTCTTCAATCCCGCAGACGCCAAGAATGTGGTTTTGGTCAGATCGACGAGCAGATTGGCGGTACCGCCGCTGAATGCAGCATCGACCGCGTCACGGAGACGGTTGATCGTCAGCAGATCAATGTCACCGCAGACGGACAGAATGGTGATGTTCCCCTGCCTGACGGTCGAGGTCGTGAACGGTGGGGCGGTGTGATCCGGGGTGGTTGCAAATGCGGTGAAGGCGTACATGGGTGAGAATTGCTCCCTTGCCATGGTCGGGAGCGCAGGCAACCAAAGGACTGCCTACGCAAAACGCGGCTTGTCCTAAACCTCATCTCATCGTTGCAGCGTTCACGACTGTTTGCAACCCTCTGACCGCGGCAATGGCCAAACGGCTTGACCGCCGGATGTCGGTTATGCCGGGTTCAGATTGCGGCAACCGAATACGCGTGCCGCAGAAGCAGCTCGACCGCATGTTCGACGACTCCGGCAACGATGGCGGCCGGCGGTCCGTCGAAGATCTTCTGCGTCGCGGTTGTCAGACCCGGCTCGACGATGCCGAACCAGACCGTTCCCGGGGCGACACCTGTTTCCTGCGGATCGGGGCCGGCTTCGCCGGTGACTGCCAATGTCAGGTCAGCTCTCAACAGATACGCGGTGGACTCGGCCATTGCGATGGCAGCCGTCTTGTTGACGACAGGACCGGGCGGAACCTTGAGGAGGCCGTGCTTCACCCGCCGGTGGTAGGCAACGATCCCGCCGAGAAACCAGTCGCCGGCTGCCGGCGCCCGGCCCAGGGCGGCGGCGATGTTGCCCGCGGTCAGGGACTCGGCGGTCGCGACCTTGAGGCCGTGCCGGGTAGCCACGCCGGAGAGCTCTTCGGCGAGCGCCGAGATCCTCTCGCTCTTGTCGGTGGCCGTCACAGCATCAGTTGTGGCCATTTTCCGCGATCATGGTCAGGCGCTTCAAGCATTCCTCGAGCCGTGGCGCGACAGTCAGGCGCTGAACGTTGTCCGGAATCCACCGAATGGGTGCAGATTCGGCGGTCTCGTCCATCGTCACCAAGGATCCGTTGCCGTCCTTTTCGACGTGCACCCGAACCGTCGCAGTTCCGGCAGGCAGCGCGCGAGCGGACAGTACAAGTAGTCCGGCGGACGATTCGACTGATTCCGTCTTGTCGTCGATCAACGCAGGCCACAGACCTACCGAGTGTTCGATTTTCGATCCCGACTGCGGCCATTCCTGATCCACATTGCGGATCCGGGACGCGCCGACCACCCAGGAGCTATATAGCCAACCGTTGGACAGTACGGACCAGACCTGGGCTGGAGTCGCGGATGTTTTGCGTTCGACCTGGATCATCGATGCGGTCCTTTCGTCGGTTGTGCAGGCTTCTTGGGAACCTGTGGTTGTCAGCCGGGCAGCGTTTCTCCGCCGATGGGCGCCAGTACCTCGCCGCTGTAGTAGGACGACATCGTCTCCGATGCGAAAAACACGTACGAAGGTGCTATCTCGTCGGGTTGCGCGGCTCGACCGTAAGGCACTTGCTCACCGAAATCGGCCACCTTCTCTGCGGGCATGGTTGCCGGAATCAAGGGAGTCCACACCGGTCCGGGGGAGACGCAATTGACGCGGATACCGCGGTCGAGGAGACTCTGCGCGAGTGAGTACGTCAACGCGATCACCGCACCCTTGGTCGCGGAATAGTCGATGAGCGACTTGTTGCCGCGCAAGCCGTTGATCGAACCGGTGTTGATGATTGACGAGCCGGGCCGCAGATGTTTCAGAGCTGCCCGGGTCACGTGGAAGAAACTGTTGATGTTCACGTCGAAGGTTCGCTGCCACTGCTCGGACGTGATGTCTGCGAAGTCGTCGACGACTTGTTGGTACGCAACGTTGTTCACCACGATGTCGAGCGAGCCGAGATCTGCGACGGTGCGGTCGACCACCTGCACGCAGTGCTCGGGGTCGGCGAGGTCACCGGAATAGGTGCGGCACGCAGCGCCGGTTTCTTCGACTCTGGACCGGGTGTGCTCGGCGTCGGCCGTTTCGGAAAGATAGGCGATGGCGACGTCCGCGCCTTCTTTGGCGAACGCAATCGCAACCGCACGACCGATACCAGAGTCACCGCCGGTGATCAGGGCCTTCTTGCCCTCGAGGAGACCACGACCGACGTACGACGCCATCTCGTCGTGTGGCTGGTCGATCATGTCGGCGGTGTGACCAGGATAGGGAATCTTCTGGCGTGGGTGCTCGCTCATACGGTGCGGATTACCCCACGGTCGAACGTCAAAACATCAGTCCGCCGACTACTTCAGAGATTGCGGACTCGCGTGCAGACCGCGTCATAGATCGTCAGCAGATCAGCGTCGGGCAGATCCGGTTCGCAGGCGTTCACCCACTCGTCAAAGGCACAGTGAATGGCCAGCTGTGCGACCTCGAGGGTCATCTTTATTCGTGAACGTGTTGTCGCCGAGCATCTTTCGTCGACCAGGTCCAGCCAGCGCTGTGTGTTCTCGGCGCAGCGTCCGAGTGCGGCCCTGGACAGAGCGGGGTTGGTGCAGACCAGCTTTCGAATTCGCAGCACCGTTGCGGCGACCTCGCCCTGATCGTGCCGGAAGCCGATGATGGCGCCCCGGAAAGCCTCCTCGATGTCGGCCAGCGAAAACGCTGCCAGCGACTCCTCGGTGGCGCAGGCCGCCTTCAGGCGGGCCTGCAGCGCCTCGTCGAATCCGTGTGTGTCGCCGAGGATGGACTCCTCTTTGGTGGCGAAATACCGGAAATACGTTCGCGGGGAGATCCCGGCGGCGCGGGCGATCTCATCCACCGTGGTGTCGTCGAAGCCCTGTAGTTCGAACAATTCGAGTGCTGCCTTCTGCACTTCTATCCGCGTCGTGGTGCGGCGCCGGGTCCGCAGATCCGGTGCGGTGCCCGCGGAAGAAGTTGGCATGGCGCCGATCCTACGTCATACGGTGCCAAACTGGCAGTGACTGCCACTTGGGCTATGCTTCGCACAGTTGTTATGTGGCCGACCGAGTGGATGTGATCGTGACCGAGAGTGTGGATGTCGGCGTCAGAGCCGAACGTCGTGGTGAAAGTCCGGCCGGCAGTGTTCTTCTGATATCGCTGCTGCTGGTCGCGACATTTGTGGTCATCCTCAACGAGACCATCCTGGGTGTCGCCCTGCCGACCCTGATGAAAGATCTCGACATCACCGCGGCCACCGCGCAGTGGCTGACAAGTGGCTTCTTGCTGACGATGGCGATCGTCATCCCCACCACCGGCTTCATCCTGCAGCGGTTCAGCATCCGCTGGGTATACGTGGCGGCGATGTCGTCGTTCACCCTGGGCACGCTTCTGGCTGCCGTCGCGCCGGGCTTCGAGGTCTTGATGGTGGCCCGGGTGATCCAGGCCGTGGGCACCGCCATCATGATCCCGCTGCTGATCACGACCATCCTGAACGTGGTGCCCGAGCATTCACGCGGCCGCGTGATGGGGCTGGTCTCCGTCGTGATCTCGGTGGCACCTGCCATCGGACCCACCGTGTCCGGCCTGATCCTCCAGTCGTTCAGCTGGCGGGCGATGTTCTGGATCGTGTTGCCGGTGGCGGCGGTCGTACTGATCTTGGGCGGCATCCTCGTGCGCGACGTGGCCGAGCGGCACCCGGCGCATCTGGACGTCGTGTCGATCCCGTTGTCGGCCCTGGGCTTCGGTGGAATCGTGTACGGGCTGAGCAGTATCGGGGAGTCGTCGTCCGGGCACACACCGGTGCCGCCGTGGGTTCCGCTGGCGATCGGAGTGCTCTCGCTGGGCCTGTTTGTCGTCCGGCAGATGAAGCTTGTCGAGCGTGGTCGGGCCCTGCTGGATCTGCGGACCTTCAAGATCCCCCAGTTCAGGCTTGCGGTGGTGTTGATGGGCGGGCTGATGCTGACGCTGTTCGGCGCGCTGATCCTGCTGCCGCTGTACTTGCAGAACGTCCTCGACAAGAGTGTCCTGACCACCGGACTGGTCTTGCTGCCGGGCGGTCTGGTGATGGGCCTGCTGGGACCTGTTGTCGGTTCACTCTTCGATCGATTTGGTGCACGACCGCTGGTTTTGCCCGGCGCGATCGCCATGAGTGCCGGCACGTGGTTGCTGGCCACACTCAATGCCGACTCCGAGTTGTACAGGGTCATCATCGCTCACGTGATCTTGAGTGCCGGCATAGCATTTGCTCTCACGCCGTTGATGACGTCGGCGCTGGGTTCGCTGCCGCCGGAGTTGTATTCACACGGCAGTGCCACCGTCAGCACGATCCAGCAGGTTGCCGGCGCGGCCGGCACCGCGCTGTTCGTCACCTTGATGACGCGGGGTATCGAAACGTCGTCCGCTGACGGAAACTCCGAGACCATCGCAAACGCTGACGGAATACACGCGGCGTTCCTCGTCGGCGGCGTCATCTCGGTTCTGCTCGTGCTCGGTGCAACGTTGGTGCGATCTGGTGCCAAAACGGCCACCGTTGTAGAGGTCACCGAAGTCTGAGTCGGGTGCCCTCGGCAAATTTCGGGGAATCGTTTCACTTCAGTTCCGGTGCAGAAACGTGAAAGAAACATAGCAAGTGCAGGCTTGTTTCTAGAGGGCGTTGCGTGCCTTTGAACGCGCTGTCTGGAGGTGGGCGGTCCGGGAAGTCTCTGCTTTACCAAGTTGAACCTTATTGACTTTCCCTCGACCGGCCACACCACATCACTGGAACACGAGGAGATCTCTCATGGATTTTGGCGTCTTCATTCCCATCGGAAACAACGGCTGGCTCATCAGTGAGGCTGCACCGCAATACAAGCCGAGCTTCGCACTCAACAAAGAGATCGTGCAGAAGGCCGAGGCCGTCGGTTTCGACTTCGCGCTGTCGATGATCAAGTTCCGGGGATTCGGCGGCAAGACCGAGTTCTGGGACCACAATCTCGAGTCCTTCACCCTCATGGCAGGTCTGGCCGCCGTCACCGAGAAGATCAAGCTCTACGCTTCGACAGGCATCCTGGCACTGCCACCCGCTCTGGTTGCGAGGATGGCATCGACCATCGACTCGATTGCGCCGGGACGCTTCGGAATCAACATCGTCTCGGGTTGGGCCCCGGCCGAGTACACCCAGATGGGCCTGTGGCCGGGTGATGATCACTTCAGCAACCGATACGACCGCGCCACCGAATACGTCCAGGTCATCCGCGATCTTCAAGACACCGGCGTCAGCACCCGCGACGGGGAGTTCTACCAGATGGACGACTGCCGGCTCTCGCCGCAACCTGAGGGCGGGACGGTGCCGATCGTTGCTGCCGGTCAGTCCGCCCGCGGCATGAAGTTCGCCGCCGACCACGCCGACTACAACTTCGTTCTCGGCTCGGGCGTCAACACCCCGTCCGCGTTCGAACCGACCGTGTCCGCGATGGTGGCGGCGGCGGAGGAGTCGGGCCGCGATGTGGGCGCCTTGGCATTGTTCATGGTGATCGCCGACGAGACCGACGAAGCCGCACAGGCGAAGTGGGATGACTACAACAAGAACGTCGACGTCGATGCGCTGAGCTTCATGGTCGAGCAGACCGAGACCGACAAGACCGCCACCGAAGGTTCGACGGCCAAGACGATCTCGCTGCCCGAGGGTGCGGTGAACCTGAACATGGGAACGATCGCCGGCTCGTACGAGACCTGCGCGGGGATGCTCGATGAAGTTGCCGCGATCAAGGGCGTCAAGGGGATCATGTTGGTATTCGACGATTTTGTCGCGGGCGTCGAGAACTTCGGGAGCAGGATCCAGCCACTACTCGCGTGTCGCAAGGACGTCGTCGGCGTCGGATCCTGATCTGATGAGTTGGGAAGACAACCGCGAAGGCAGTTACGCCACAGGTGGTTTCGACGGAACGCTGGAGCCGGGGACTCGGCCGGCACTGTTGATCGTCGATCCGGCGCGCGCCTACGCCGACCCGGAATGTGGACTCTACGTCGGGGCATCCGGGCTGCCCGTCGTCGAAGCCATGCGTTCGCTCCTGGCAGCGGCGCGCGCCGCCGAGATCCCGGTGATCGTGACCGAGGTGGTGCTGCGGCCGGACCTGGCAGACGCCGGGGTGTTCGGACGCAAGGTGCCTGCACTGGAAGCCTTCACCCGGGGGAACCCGTTCGGTGAGTTTGTCGATGGGCTCGAACCCGCGGATGGCGAGCTCCGTCTGACCAAGCAGTATCCGAGTGCCTACTTCGGCACACCATTGGCCGCATATCTGACGTCGTTGAAGGTCGATACGGTCCTGATCGCCGGATTCTCGACCAGCGGATGTGTGCGCGCCTCCGCCCTGGACACGATGCAGTACGGGTTCGTGCCGATCGTGGTCGCCGACGCGGTCGGTGACCGGGTACCGGCGATCCATGACGCAAACCTGTTCGACATCGGAGCGAAGACAGGGGAGGTGTGGTCGCTGGAGCTCGCAGAGAAGTACTTGGTGGAGCTGGCAAGGTGAGCAACCTATGGTCGCGGTCGCGTGAGTCCGTCGTGAAGTGAACTGTCGCAGAATATTCGGTGAAACCTGGCGTCGAATCGGCTGAGCGTGAGCATGTCTCGTTACGCTGGGACCAGTGATCTCACGCGGCCGGACGCAGCAGTCCGTGGTGGTTCGGGCCGTCGTTGTGGCGGCAGTGCTGATTGCGCTGGCGATCGCCGCGTATCTGATCCCGTTTCCGTCGGTGGAACGCCTCCGCGAATGGGCTGATTCATTCGGATTCGCGTTCACCGCGCTGTTCTTCCTCGGCTACGGCGTGATCACGATCTTCCCGGCACCGAGGTCGGCGTTCAGTGTTTCCGCGGGACTGCTGTTCGGATCGGCAACCGGGTTCCTCGGATCGATGCTGGCGACAACGTTCGCCGCTGTCGTGGCCTTTGTCCTCGTCCGCCGCTACGGACGGGAACGGATCAAGCCCTACCTACGGTCACCGGTGGCCCGTTCGATCGAACTGCGGATGGAGCGCCGGGGCTGGCTTGCGGTGGGGTCGCTCCGGTTGATCGTGCCCTTTCCGTTCACCGCCACCAATTACATCGCTGCATTGTCGTCGATCAGATTCGTTCCATACCTGGTCGCAACAGTTGTCGGTGTCATGCCCGCAACCGCCGCCGTGGTCATCGTCGGTGATGCACTGTCCGGGAACGGCAGCGCGGGGATGATCGCACTCTGCGCCGGCCTGTTCTCGCTGGGCATCATCGGATTGTTGATCGACGCCCGGCTCGGCACACCGGACACCGTGGCGTAGCTCCGGACCGTCAACCGGGCGGTGCCGAGGCCTGAATCGCTGCGCCGGCGGCGGCCGTTCCGCTCTCCTCAATCTCGAGTTGTTGCAGGTATGGCGCCACTTCGTTGTGGATCGCGGCGTTGTACGCCTCCGGTTGCTGCATCGGATTGGCATGCCCCGTACTCGTCATTCGCACCACAAACAACCGGCCTTTCGGTCCGCCGGTCTCCTCGAACAAAAGCTCCTGTGAGTAGTCGACGTCGACGACCGGGTCGTCGGTACCGAAGTCCGGGCGCATGAACACGATGGCAGGGAACGGACGATCATCCGCGGCGTCATCGATCGCGGCGAGATCGTCGGTGGCGCCGGAGGCGACGATGGTGCGGAACTGGGATTGGATCAGTCCGTTGCTGGCGGAGTTCGGGTTGAAGATCTTCTGTCGCAGGACGCCGCGGACCGTGGTGACGAAAGCCCCCGGGTCTAGCACCGGGTGCGCTTCGTCATCGGTCAAAACGAAACGATTCTTACGTGCTGCCGTCTCGACGAACAGGCGTAGGCCGCGACTCTCCCTGGCGCCGGGCAGCCATCCCATCCAGCGGAGCAGGTCTTCACCGGCGCTGCGGCTGTGTGCCCGGACGGCATGCAGATTCATCGGTGTGCAATCGAGTATGACCGCTCGTAATCTGACGTCGGTGTTCTCGACGATGTGCGTGGCCACTTCGAGCGCGATGATCCCGCCCATGCTGTGTCCGATCAGCACGATCTGGTCGATGCCCAGCGATTGCGCGTAGGTGGTGATTATTCGGCTGATGACCGCGGTGTCGATACCGTCGTTGTCATATTGCACCGCCCACACCTGTCCGATGCCGGACAGCGCCGGCAGCGACCGCGCGGTTCTGCTGGCGTTGAGGTTGCCCAGGCCCACGAGGTCGACGACCGCGGTGTCCCGGTTGGCTGGATCTGTGGCGTCGTAGATGTGATGAATCTGCGGCTGGGTGGTCGCCAGGCGCTCTCGCTCGGGGCCCACGTCGTGCGCCCAATACTGTGAACACAGGATCATCACCGCCACCAGGGCGAACCCGATGCGGACCAGGGAACGTCGGAGTCCGCCGAAATGAATCCAATTGTGGCCCAGTCGAGTTGATCGAAGCGCTTCTTTGCGCCGCTCATCGCTCCAGTCGGTGACCGGATGATGTGACGAACCCAGATCCCGTGCCATTCCCTCCAGCGTAGCCACTTTCCACGCTCCCAAACGGGTTGTGTTTGCGAGGGCGCTCCAGCCATTGCGAGTGTGTGATTCCATGGCATACATGGATTTCGGAATCTCGACATTTGTCACCGACGAGGGAATTCGCCCCGATGTGCTGGGCAGGGCACTTGAAGAGCGCGGATTCGATTCGTTGTTCCTGGCCGAGCACTCACACATCCCGGTGAGCCGTGAGTCGCCCTATCCCGGTGGGGGTGATCTGCCGCGGGTGTACTACCGAACTCTGGATCCCTTCCTTGCGTTGACCGCTGCGGCGGCCGTCACCACGCGGTTGGTGCTGGGAACCGGTATCGCGCTGCTTCCGCAACGGGACCTGATCCACACCGCGAAAGAGGTTGCGACGCTTGATCTGCTCTCCGGTGGCCGGGTCGCCTTCGGCGTCGGTGTGGGGTGGAACCGGGAGGAGATGCGGAATCACGGAACCGATCCACGGACCCGCGGCGCACTGATCGACGAGCAACTGGCTGCACTGAAGGCCATCTGGACACAGGATCAGGCCGAGTTCCACGGGGTCCACGTGGACTTCGACCCGATCTACTCCTGGCCCAAGCCGGTCCAATCACCGCATCCGCCCATCTTTGTCGGTGGTGAGAGCCCCGCCGCCCTGACTCGGCTGGTCACGTACGGCAATGCGTGGCTTCCGCGAGCCAACACCAGTGCGGACGAGCTCATCCGGGTGCGTGGGGTGCTTGCAGAGCGCGGCCGGACCGACATCCCGTTCACCATCTTCGGGGCCCGATCGTCGGCCGGGGAACTCGACGGGTACGCGCGTGCGAACGTCGAACGGGTGACGTTCCTGCTGAAAACCGCTCCGGAAGATGAGACGCTGCGCCGCCTCGACGACCTGGCGGCCGCCGCAGAACCCTATCGCTGATCCGATGGACTCCGATATCGCCCGGCGCTCGCTGGAATCCGCTCGAGCCGAGACAACCGGACTGATTGTTCAGATGTCGGCGCGCCTGGCTTCTGTTGTTGATGCGGCGGCGGAGGAAACCGCTGACGATGAGCACGATCCGGAGGGGTCGACGCTGGCGTTTGAACGGGGACAACTCGTCGCCCAGATCGAGAGATCGCAGGCTAGGGTGATCGAGATCGACATCGCGCTCGAGCGAATTGCACTGGGTACGTATGGGATCTGCGAGCGCTGTGGATCGCAGATCGGGCCCGACCGCCTCGACGTTCTTCCGGCGGCCCGGCTGTGTATCACGTGCGCGAATACGAGGGATCAGTCCAGGCAGTGGTGAGAACCGAGCATGAAACAGGTGGCAGCGTGAACACATTTCAAAAGGTTGCGGCAGCGGTCAACAAGGTTGTGCTGGTGGTGATTGCGGTCCCCGGGCTGAGCAAGCTCGCCGCCGGTTCGACGGTGGTGATCACCTACACCGGCCGAAAATCCGGGAAGTCATTTCGGCTGCCGGTGAGCTACAAGCGCACTGGTGACGAGGTTGTCATCAGGGTGGCGATGGCCGACAAGAAAAACTGGTGGCGCAACTTCCTCGGCGAAGGTGGTCCGGTCACTCTGGCTCTGCCAGGTGGCGACCGTACCGGGCATGCAGTCACCCATCGCAGTGACTCCGGCGCGGTCACCGTGACCATCACGCTGGATTGACCGCTTGGTTCCTGTCGGGACTCACTGCACGTTGGCAGAGAGGGGTTGCCGGGTCAGCACGAGCGGCGGGCCGTCGGTGATCGCGATCGTGTGTTCGCTGTGTGCGGTACGTGAGCCGTCCGCTGAGCGGATGGTCCAGCCGTCTGGGTCGTAGACGATCTTGTCGGTGCCGGCGGCGAACCACGGTTCCAGCGCGAGGGTCAACCCCGGCCGCAGTGTGAGGCCACGTCCTGCGCGCCCGGTGTTCGGTACGTGCGGATCTTCGTGCATGGTTCGCCCGAGCCCGTGACCACCGAACTCGGTGTTCACCGGATACCCGTATTCGGCTGCCACCGCGCCGATCGCCGCCGAGATGTCGCCGAGCCGGTTGCCGGGCAGTGCAGCGGCAATTCCTGCTGTCAGTGCTTGTTCGGTGGCCGCGATGAGTCGTTCGTCCTCGGGGCGTGGCTCACCGACGATGATGCTGCGGGCACAGTCGGCGACCCAGCCGTCGATCGATACCGCGATGTCCATGCTCAACAGGTCCCCGCCGGTCAATACGTAGTCGTGCGGGAGCCCGTGCAGGACCGCGTCATTGACCGACAGACAGATGACGTTGCGGAATGGACCGCGTCCGAATGACGGTGCGTAGTCCCAATAACACGACGTGGCGCCGCGCTGGGCGATCAACTGGCGGGCGCGCTCTTCCAGGTCGAGTAGATTCACGCCGGGGTGGGCGCGTTGTTCTAGGTCGTCGAGCAATTCGGCGATGAAGGTGCCGGTGACGCCCATCGCCGCGACTTCACGTGGTGTCTTCAGTTCAAGCACAGGTGGTCCTCCTCATCGAGCAATTCGGTATTAAAATACCAATATAGAGGGTTCGCTGGTATTTTCATACCGCAGGGGCGTTAGACTGTCGTTATGGTGCGTCTCCCACTGACTCCGGAACAGCTGGCCGTAGGTAAGCGACTCGGTCAACAGCTACGACAGGCGCGGGGTGACCGCACCCTCGCCGAAGTTGCTCTGGCGGCAGGGATCTCCCCGGAAACCCTTCGGAAGATCGAGACCGGCCGGCTGGCGACACCCGCATTCACGACGATCGTCGCCCTGGCTCGCGTCCTTCCGTTGCCGCTCGATGAACTCGCTGACATCTGCCTTGCCGAGACCGACCTCCAGCAAACTGTGTGACAAAACCTCTTGCGAACATGCGTTCGATTCGGTAATCTGGAGTCCGTTGACCGCAAAGATATGACGAGTCGAGCCAAACACCTTTCCACGTGAACTGGTCAACTTCCTGTTGCTTTCTGCCTGGAAGGTGTTCTGTGATGCGGCTTCTCGATGTCGTTGATTCTCTGGTTGATCTGGTCATTCCTGACGCTCCCGGCGAACTGCTCGCTCTGGCGAAGGATCTGATCACGCTGCGTAATGCCGGCGAGCATCAGCTCGCTGTGTGTGCGGCGGTGATCGATCAGTCAGGTATGGCGCGCAAGGCCGGATCGACAACGGCAAAGTTGTTGCAGGCCAATGGTGCTGCGCCAGGTGCGGCGTATCGGTGGATCCGTGTCGGGTCAGGTTTGGCAGGTTTGGATCGCACTGCCGGGTACTCGCGGGACGGGTTCCTGTCCTCCGAACATGTCGATGCGGTGATCAAAGGCGTCGCGCAGATCGTGGACCGGTCCGACGAGGCGGTCACCGGTGAGCAGCGGGTGGAGTTCGAGCGAAAACTGTTGAGCCACGCCATTTCAGGTGCTCCGCCGTCCGAGATCGGAGCAGTCGCACGAGGCCTGGGCAATCAGATTGCCAACGACACCGGCGGTCCGCCGCCGGCCGAAGACCGATCGTTGAACAGTCTGGACTATGTCGTCAACCCTGAAGGACGATGTGTCGGCAAGTTCGATGTGGATGCGGTGATCGGGGAAAAGTTGTTCTCCGCGTTGGATTTGTGGTCCAGAGCCCGTCCCGAACCCGATGGCAGCGACGATCCACGCACACCGACCCAGCGCCGCGCTGATGCGCTGCACCAATTGCTGGACTGCGGGGGCGGTGGGCAGGACTTGGTGTCGGCGCCGCGGACCGAGGTGATGGTCACCGTCCCGGCCGATCATCCCGACGCGGCGACGCTGCGGTGGATGGGCCCGATCACCGAAGCGACCGCCTTGGCCTTGGCGTGTGATTCGTCGATCACCAAGATCACCCTCGACGGCCAAGAGGTCCCGATTGATCTGAGTCCCCCCAA
>QJJF01000005.1 GCA_003202005.1 Williamsia faeni
CGGTCCCATTCCGAACCCGGAAGCTAAGCCTACCAGCGCCGATGGTACTGCACCCTAATCAGTGTGGGAGAGTAGGACACCGCCGAACACAATTTGCGGATACCCCGTATTCACAGTCCCCGGACTGCGAATACGGGGTATTTTGCTATCCCCAACATTTTCGTCACGCACAGCACCCGCGAAGGGGAATACGCCCTCGCCGGCTCCATCCGGGGACGAAATTTACCGTCCAGGCCGGCAGGCAAGTGCCCATGACAGCGCGTGACAGCTCATGGCAGGGCGGTGCAAGGCCCATCTCTTAGCGTCAGTTCCATCAACGCGAGCTAGGAGACCACGATGCCCACCACCACCAAGACTGCGACCGCCACACCGTCGCGCACCTACCCGTCGCTCGCTGCGGCCTGGATACCGCTGGCCGCGCTGTGCCTGGCCTTCTTCGTCGAGATGGTCGACAACACGCTCCTGTCGATCGCGTTGCCGACCATCGGCCGCGACCTTGGCAGCGGCACCACTGACCTGCAATGGGTGACCGGTGCCTATTCGTTGACCTTCGGAGGTCTACTACTCACCGCAGGGTCGATAGCCGACAGGTTCGGCCGGCGCAAAGTGCTCCTGATCGGACTCGGCGTCTTCGGCACGTTGAGCCTGCTCGTCGTGGCCGTCACCACGACAGGCGAGCTCATCGCCTTGCGTGCCGCACTCGGTATTGCTGCTGCGATGATGGCGCCGATCACGAACTCGCTGGTGTTCCGCCTGTTCGACGACAAGGTACTGCGGATGCGCGCTATGACGGTGATGATCGTCGTCGGCATGTCCGGATTCGTTCTCGGCCCGGTGCTCGGTGGAACCGTGTTGGCCCACGTGAGCTGGGAATGGCTGCTGGTCGTCAACGCGCCGATTGCGCTGATCGCCGGCCTCGGCGTCTGGTTCGGCGTCTCTGCCGACCGCCGCGACGACCTGACCAACGATCGGCTCGACATTCCCGGTGCCTTGCTGAGCATCAGCACCATCGGCCTCGCCTGCTGGTCGCTGACCAGTGGTGTCCTGCACGGCTGGGCCTCGGCGGTCACTGTGATGTCGATCCTCGGCGCCATCGTCGCCGGGGTGGCGTTCATCTGGCACGAACGTCGCAGCGCGGCACCCATGCTTGACCTGAGCCTGTTCTCGGTCGGCACCGTCCGAGGTGCCGCCATCGCCCAGATCGGGACGTCGGTCGCGATGGCGAGCGTCATGTTCGGGCTCATCCTGCACTTCCAATACGCCTACGGCTGGAGCCCGACCAAGGCCGGTCTCGCGAACCTGCCGATCATCATCACCATGATCGCGGCGACCCCGCTCTCGGAGTGGCTCGGCGCCCGGTTCGGCCACCGCATCGCCTGCCTCGTCGGCGCGGCTTGCCTCGCCGGTTCGCTGGCCGGTCTGTCGTGGGGCGTCGAGCACGGATACCTCGCCATCGCTGTCTGCATGGTGGTCATGACCATCGGACTGCGCACCGTCATGACGATCTGTGCGGTCGCTCTCGTCGAGGCCATGCCGGCCAACCGCACCTCGATCGGCACTGCCCTCAACGACACCGCGCAAGAAGTCGGCACCAGCTTCGGCACTGCGGTGGTCGGCACCCTCATCGCGGCGCTGGTGACCACCCAACTGCCGACCGGTACGTGGAGCAGCAGCCTCGTCGACTCCTTCTTCCGCGGTGAATCGATCACGTACGCGATCCTGGCGGTTGTCGTCGGCCTGATCTCCGCGGGTGGCGCGCTCATGCTCACCAACTCTC
This sequence comes from Williamsia faeni, assembly GCA_003202005.1. Taxonomy (GTDB): domain Bacteria; phylum Actinomycetota; class Actinomycetes; order Mycobacteriales; family Mycobacteriaceae; genus Williamsia; species Williamsia faeni. The sequence goes on from QJJF01000005.1 coordinate 1,778, forward strand.
GGACCACCGAAGAGGTGCACTGAACTGTGACTGGTCGGAAGTGTCCGGTTGGCCAACAGATAGGCTCAGTCAGTGCTTTTCAGCTGGGCGAACACCATCACCGCGGAACGGCTGACACCCATATTCGGTGCCAACGTCGTGGCGCGGGGCCAGCGCTACGCAACCGACTCGACGGTTCGCGACCTCACGTGGGAAAGCGGAACGATCCAGACCTTGAGTGGGACCTGCGTCGGACCGGACGATGGATCCAACGACGTCACGATCAGGTTCGCCGCTGTGGGCGAACACTGGTCGATCGGCACGGCAATCTGCACCTGCCCGGTCAGGATGTCCTGCAAGCACTGCGTAACGGTTTTGCTGGCCGCAGCGGGCGAAGGAGTTCCGGACGGGTCACCTTCCTGGGAGTCGGTGGCCACATCGATCATCTCCGAGTCCGAACACGCCCCGGCCAGAGCACTCGCATTGCTGGTTGTCGTCGAACAGGACGAGACCATCGGGGACCCGGCCGTGCGCCTTCGGCCCATGACAACCGACACCAATGGCGCTTGGGTACGAACGGGTGTCTCCTGGCGGGTGCTCCAAGGTCCTGACGTCCACAGCGAGTTCGACGCAGCTCAGTATCGGGCGTTGCAACACCTTGCCCAGACCGACGATGGCATTCAGAACTCGAGCCCGCACGATCACCTCGAGCTGTCCACCACGTCGGCGGCGATCTGGACTGCGCTCGAAGATGTTGTGTCCGCGGGCATTCCTCTGATCTCAGACAGTTCGTCACTCGCCGACCGCGTCGAGATCGCGAAGCGGGCAGTGCTGGGCCTCGACATCGGCCCAGGTGACACGACCGCCGCCGCTTCCCTCGACGCGCGCCTGCTCGTTGACGACGAACCGTGGGATCTGACCCACGCCTACATGCTGGGTAAACCCAATCCCCACGGCGTTTTTCACGTCGAAGACCGGGTTCTGACACTCGCTCCCTTCGAACCCCTTCCACCGAAGTCGCTGCTGGATCTGGCCGGCAGCAAGCTGACTGCTCAGATCCCGGTCACCGACGCCGACCACTTCATGAACGACGTGCTGCCGCGGTTGCAGGCATCCGTTCCGGTGCGGGTGGCCGACCGACTATTTGAACCGCCAGAGATCACCGGTCCGACACCGGTACTCACCGTCTCCACCACAGCCGTCGGAGTTCGAGCGCGCTGGACCATCCGGTACCACGTCAACGGCGACCAACGCGACATCGATCCGACAGCCCAGGGCCCCCGTTCCTTCTACCGCGACAAAAGTGCGGAAGATGATGTGTGGCAACAGAACAGCGACATCCTGGGAGCCGTTGCGAGGAGCGCGGATTCCTGGCAGGAGCCCGCGCAGGCCCCATCGGTACGTACGCTGCTTGCCGGTGTCGAACTGTCCGGGGTAGAGGCTGCACGTTTTCATGTCGAGGTGTTGCCACAGATCGTCGACCGCGACGACATCGTCGTCGAGTTGTCCGATGAACCAACGGACTATCGACAGTCAGAATCTCCTGCGCAGCTCGATTTCTCCGCTCCGGATGCGCAGGCCGAAGGAAACGATTGGTTCGACCTGCGGATCACCGTGACCGTTGAGGGAGAGCAGGTTCCACTCGCCGATCTGATCAGAGAGCTGTCGTCCGGCGCCACCCACATGCTGCTCCCGTCCGGCACGTACTTCTCGCTCGACACGCCTGAGTTGGTCCGGCTGGTCGAACTCCTTGCGGAGGGTCGGGCACTAGGCGAGTTCGAGGGAGGCCAGGCGAGGGCAGACTCGTTCAACGTCACGCTCTGGGAGGAACTGCTCGAACTGGGGACGGTCGACGAACAGACCCGTGGTTGGCAGGAGAATCTGGCGAGGTTGCGTGCCGCCCGACCTCCGTCCGACATCGACCCGCCGGCCATGCTGCGCGCCGAGCTGCGGCCGTACCAGCGCGACGGACTGAACTGGCTGAGCTTTCTGTGGGACAACGGCTTAGGTGGAATCCTCGCCGATGACATGGGCCTCGGCAAGACCCTGCAGACCCTGGCTTTGATCGGGCGGATCCGAGAGGCCGGCCTGACGTCCGGGCCCTTCCTCGTGGTTGCGCCGACCAGCGTCATCGCCAACTGGCTGGCCGAGTGCGCGAAGTTCACCCCCGACCTGATCGCGGTTGCGGTGACGGCCACCGAGGCGAAGAGCCGTGGGGCGCTGCAAGCGCGAGTGGATGGTGTCGACATCGTGATCACGTCGTACACGTTGTTGCGCATCGACTTTGATGTGTTCGACGCCGTCGACTGGGCAGGGCTCATTCTCGACGAGGCGCAGTTCGTGAAGAATCACAGAGCGAAAGCCCACCAATGTGCGCGACAGCTGTCAGCGCCGTTCAAATTGGCAATCACCGGTACGCCGATGGAGAACAACCTCTTGGAACTGTGGTCGATGTTGTCGATCACCGCGCCGGGCCTGTTCCCGAAACCGAAGCGGTTCACCGAGTTCTTTCGCAAGCCCATCGAAAGCGGAGCCCATCCCGAACGGTTGGCAACGTTGCGCCGTCGCATGAAGCCGATGATGCTGCGGCGCACGAAGGATCAGGTCGCCACCGACCTACCACCCAAGCAAGAACAGGTGGTGCCGGTCGCCCTGATGGAGCCGCACCAGACGATGTATGACACCCGACTCGCCCGCGAGCGGCAGAAAGTCCTTGGCCTGCTCGGTGACTGGGAAAAGAACCGTTTCGAGATCTTCCGGTCACTGACGATGCTGCGTCAGCTGAGTCTGCATGCCGGACTGGTCGACCCGGCGAAGCGAGACCTGCCATCGGCCAAGATCGAGTTCCTGGTCGAGCAGTTACCAGAACTGATTGCCGAGGGTCACAGCGCGCTCGTCTTCAGTCAGTTCACCGGGTTCCTCAGGATCATTCGCGAGCACCTCGATGCCGAAGACATCCCGTACAGCTATCTCGACGGGTCGATGAACGCACGGCAGCGCACCGAGGCGATCCAGCAGTTCACCGACGGCACCACCAAGGTGTTCCTGATCAGCCTCAAAGCCGGTGGTTTCGGCCTCAACCTGACCGAGGCCGACTACGTGTTCGTCTGCGACCCGTGGTGGAACCCGGCCGCTGAAGCCCAGGCCATCGACCGTGCCCACCGCATCGGCCAGACCCGCTCGGTCACGGTGTACCGATTGGTATCGGCGGGGACCATCGAAGAGAAAGTTGTTGCGCTGCAAGAGCGCAAGCGCGAGCTTTTCACCGCAGTCATGGATGAAGGCGAGATGTTCGGGAGCGCAATCGGTGCTGATGACATCAGGGAGTTGCTGGGAGTGACCGGCAGCGATCACTAGTCAAGGAAGGTTGTTGAATCTGCGGCGCTGCTCCAGTCAGAGCGCGGCCGGTCGTTGTGATCGTTGTCGATGCGAGGAAGCTAGACGCGATTGTCCCTGCGCAGGACTTCGCGAGCGAACATTGGGATCCACGGTGGCACCGGGAGTTTCGCGCGTTCGGTGGAGCTGGGGGCGCCCAGTAGAAAGAGGAACCGGCGGGAGGTCGCGGCAGCGTACGTGAAGGCCCGTGAGTGGTTCGCTTGCCACCCAAGCGCGGGCATGGTTTCGAGAAGAATCGGATCGGCATCGTCGATCCCGGCTGCGGTTGCGATCAACGCGACAAGACCGGCGTCTCGTTCGGCATCGTCGTTGCCCCGTGGCATTCGGGACGCCACGTGTTCCCAGAGCTTTCGTGGTTCGGAGCGAAGCTTCGTGGCCCGCGCCGTCGGGAGCAGTTCGCCCTTGACCTTCCGAATGAGGCCGAATTTGATCATCGACTCACGCAATAGTGTGGCCTGAAAGTGGTCGACCTCCCGATTCCCTCCGATAAAGGGCCAGGCGTTCCAATCCAATTCGTGACGCATCTGTGCAACAGATGTCGGTGGGAGGTATCCGGCGGGGGTGAGTTTGAGTTTGTCGCCGATGTGGTCGATCAGCCAGGTGATCTTCGCCAGCGCGACCGTCGCATCGGTGTCGTCGATCTCGACAGCTTCGGAAAGGTGCGCTGCATCGAGTGCGTCGACGAGGAGCGGGACCGAAATGGGGTGGACGCGGGTTAGAAGTGCGCCGACCAACGGCGACGCCGCGGCGGCGGTGGCGAGTATCGCCTTCCGTCGGGCGCGGTTATCCAGTTGCGCATTCACGTCGATGACGTCGAAGTGTTCGGCCTCGAATATGCCGGCCCAGGCGGAAAGGTGCTCGTACTCGGCATCTTCCGGGTCGTCGAGCACGCGCAGAAGTTCTGTGTAGCCGAACTCTCCACCGCAATCCTCAGGCGGGCACGCTCGCGCGCCCTCCAGACAGACGACAGACTGATCTGGGTCCTTGCGCACCTCGACCAACGCGATGTGGTGTAGCCAGCCGTCGCCGTAGTCGTACACATACAGGACTTCGTCACCCGGCTCGATGAGAATCTCCTCGATACGAACGCCTTCGGCCAGTCGCTCCCTCCCGACATCGTCGAAGTAGCTCTCGTCGAGTTCGGTCTGTTCGACAAAGCTCACCGCGTTGGAATCCCAGGGGTTGTCTCCGAGGACGAACTTGTGGAGGTGATAGTCCTCCCAGCCCATCACCACCTGCAGCGCGTCGTGCAGATCGGGAAGGGTGATCGAAGCCGGCACCTCGATCGTTCGCCAGATTTCGGGTTCGATCCCGTCGAGGGTTATGCGCAGCTGGTAGCGCCGACCAACCGCGAGGTCGTCAGCCGGCAACGTGTTCCGCTTCTCTTGATCGAAGGGCATGGGCAGAGGCTACCCGCAAATCGGGAACGGATTCGGCGGGGTGAGCCCGGTGTTGGCGGGGTTGGATTTTGGTGAGGAAATCGCGATTCGTGGCGCTACCGACGTTCAGTCCGCAGTCTCGGCCGGAGGCTCCCACAATTCGATCGCGTTGCCTTCGGGGTCGTCGATGCGGGCAAACCGTCCGATCTCGGGTGTTGCATCCCATTCGGGTTTGACGATCACCGTGATCCCGCTGGCCTTCAACTGGTCGAGCAGATCGTCGAGGTCGCTGACGCGGAGGTTGAGCATGTACTGCTTGTCTGCCGCCCAGTAGTCGGTGCCCGCCTCGAACGGCGAGAAGACGACCGGGCCGCCCTGCGCCTTCCAAGACCATTCATCGGGTGATCCGGTACCTTCAGCGGCGCAGCCGGCTCCGACACCGAGATGGTCGCGATACCAGGCGCTGAGCGCCTCGGGATCATTTGCGCGAAAGAAGATTCCGCCAATTCCGAGCACTGGCACGGTCATTCTCCTTGGCTGATCGCCGAGCATGTCGACGTCCGGTGACAGCGGTCGCCCTCGACTACTGATGGCACAGCGATCCTATCGCTGGGGTCGTGTCGGAGGCGAGCTCTACTGTGTTCCACGAGGTCATCACCGATGACCGACGGTACCGGGGAGGGCACCAAGATGAGACCTGATTTCGGGGACAACACCAACTTCGACGAGAGTGTGGAAGCCGCTTGGCGCGAGCTCGCAGATCAGTTGGTCACGCGGCTCGCGACACTTCAACGCAAGGAGTTCGTCGAGGTGGCGCGCACAGACATGGTGGGCGGGTACCACCTGCTCCTGACATTCACGCTGACCGGCTCGGGGCGATTTCGTTGCACGGTCGACGGTTCGGCGTTCACGACCTACGGAGTCGACGGCTGGATTTCGGTACAACGAACCCAGCGCTTCGCACTGATGGGGCGTGGTTGGCGTGTGTTGCGCAATCGGACGTTCATCCATGAGGCCGGCAAGCGGAGCATCGATAGCCTCGTTGCCACCGCGATCCAATCGTTGAGGCAGGTGTGGGAGTTCGACGATCCGTCGGTCCTGACGGTGCGTGACCCCTTCGGCCCGCGATCTGAAGAACCGGATCCGCCCCCGTTCGTACCCTCATTCGTACCGCCGGTCACGGGGGCCAACAGCACGCCGGGCGCGCCCGCAGGTGTTGGCATCGTGCCTGACGATGCGACGCATTTGCTGGAGATGACCCGCAAGATCCTGTCGGCGCGCTTCGGTAAACGAGTTGCATTCGACCAGAAGGTAATTGGGTTCGCCACCGATGCTGCGCTTCACACCAATATCCTGGTATCGCCGCAGTCCCTTCGCCTCGAGTTCTGCACAGTTCTGGCGCACGAGATCCCGGACATGGACCTGCTCGGTGCGGTGGTCGCCGAACACTCGTCCCGGTGGCCGGACGTGTCGATCGTGGTCACCAAAGGCCACGTGTTTGCGGTGCGCGCGATGGAGGCAGCAGTCTTCTCTCACACCAATCTGTTGGCCGCGTTGCAGGCGTGGCAGGAGTTTTGCGGCGACGGAGCAATCGACATCATCGAGCAACTGCAACCCGGCGTGATTGACATCCTCGACTGCACGACCGACTGGGTTCCGGACCGTCTGATCGACTGGGTCGCCCGGTTTGACCAGGACCCGTCGGCGATCACACCTGACACGATCGTGCGATCCTGCCGAGCCAACACTCCGATGCTGCGTCGATATGCACGCATCGCTGCCGACCAGATCAAACAAATGAACGTAATCGAACAGGCATGGGTCGCTGCGGGCGGGAGCCCTGAGGAGATAGCAGCCGGCGTACGCCAACGGCAGGCAATCGAACAGTTCATGCCGGTGCTGAACGCATCGATAAGCCTTGCAGCAGAACTCAATGTGGAGTTGGAGCGGCGACGTTGCGGCTGATCAGACCAATGGGATCAGAGGAGGCGAACGCGACAATTGCCGTCGCTTCGATGTACCTCGGCCGCACCGGTATTCACTTGATGTCAATGGTGGGTCCCAGCTCCGGATGGTCGGTCACACGAGGGTTCCCATAGGGGTCTTTTGCGAATTGGGGGATCACGATAGGCCGATGGATCCCTGGGATTCTGGGGAGGTGCAGTCCGGAGATCAGCGGTAACACCAGACCTTTCACACCGTCGATACCTTCATCGATCCAATGGCCCTCGTCGCCGAGGTTCACATCGATATTGTTGGACTCGATGCTCCGTTCTACATATCCGGTGACCTCGCCTCCACTGATCACTCCTGCCATGTTTGCAAACGCGGTCGACCCAGGATCGTTCCAATAATCGCCGTGACCGTCAGGTCCGAAAACGATTTCGCCCGGATGATCCCCGGTTGCTCTGGCTGTAGTAGCCGGTGTCAAGCCTTGTCACACCGGGCATTTCGTCGGGATCGGAGCCGTGTGGGTTGATTCGCTTGTCGAGAGACTGGGTCGCGCCGATGAGGTCTCCGGGCGCGGTCATCGAGAACCGCTGAACCTTGGGGTTCTTGTTGACCCACGGGCCGTCGTACACACCGGTTCCGGCGGATGAGGCGTAGAGGACGCGATCGGCGCGGAGCCCGAGTTGTTCGGCTGAACCGACGACCGATCCACCGTAGGAGTGGCCGATGTAGGTGACCGGTGTTCCTGGCGCGTTGTCCATGACCGCACGGTCGACTTCTTTCCCGAACTCGACAAGCCCCCGCGCCATGGCTTTGGCGTTGCCGGGTAACGCTGCTTCAGTCAGAAGTTTTTGCGGGAGTTCACCATTCATGTAGAGAAACACGGGAGAGTCGCTGAGTCGAGCGAGGTTCCATGCCGCGTTGTGGTTGACGCTACTTCCGTTGAGATTGGTTCCCATGCCGGGCACGTAGACGCCCACTCCCTTGTTGCCGGGGTGAAGGCTACCGATCATCTCGATCATCCGCCCAACGCCGGCAGGGGAGAAGGCGACGAATTGTCGGTTCATCAAGCCATCAAAGGGGTTGCCGGGCGGGCCTTCGGGGGTAGCGATGTGGTCGCGGGCGAACTCGGGGTCTTCGATCGGCGCGAGCATCGCTCCGAGTTGGGTGATGCGGGCCGCACTTGGATTGGGCCTTTGTTGTTCGTCGATGAGCGCGTTGTGGATATTGATCCTGTTCGCGGCGATCCGGGCCGGGAAAGGCACACCGTCGGTATTGCCCATGATCTGAGGATTGGCGTCGATGAGTGCTTGCAGGTCTTCGGCACTCAGTGAACCTAAGGGTGTTGCGCGCTGATCGGGCGTCATACGTCCCAGACTCGTGACCACATCGTCAGGTGCGGCGGGTATCGGTGAGGGTGTTGGTTTTGGTGCCATGGATACCCCCGGTCTACGACCAGATTGACTGGCCATTCACATCACGGTCCAACCGCACATCCAGTGTATCTGGCCTGGTCGAGACTTAAATCGATCCTCGTCGTCGGTGGCCGAACCTACGGCATCGTCGCAGAGATTTGTCGGTACCCGGCGCTATCTTGTCACTAGAGAACAGTTGAGGACGGGATGCCATCGTGGACGAATCGGAACAGACATCGAACGTGGACCAGTGGTCCGATATGGCAGCGTGGATCATCGAGTCGCTCGCCGACAAGCCGGTCGGCTTCCTCTTTGAAATGGGACCGGGCGACTACGTCTATAGCGACGATGACGAGGACGACGTTGTGTGCGTCCAGGTCCAGATGCTCTCCGACGGCGTGATGATGCTCCGTCGCTCGCGCTCGGTGCTAGGTCGTCTGTTCATTGCCGACTATTCCTCCGACAGGTTGCCGCTCGACAAGTGGCTGTTCAACGACCACTTCGAAGACTGCACCGACGGCTATCTGTTCAGCCGCGATCTGCAGCTCGTCGCCGACACCTGTGTCACCTGGTTCCGGGAAAACTGGGGAGTCCGCTCGCCCGACGACCTCGGCTGTGAGTACAGCTTCCCCGATGAGCTATTGCCGCCGGTGGGTTATTGACGCGTCGGCTGCGGGTGTCCGGGGTGAGCGCCGTCTCCTTTCAATGTCGAACGCTGCCCACAAGGAGCACATATGGAATCAGTGATGCACGCAATGTGCAGAGCCACAATCACATTGCCGCGACAGGTGGTCGCATGGATGGTCGAGACCGCCGGACCGAAGCGTCAGCCATGGCGCGACCTCGTTCAGCGCGACGACCTCACCGACCAGCAAGCCTGGGAGTGTCTGTGGCGCGACGATGCCTTGATCAAGTCGGCGATGAAGATTCCGGGGAAGTGGACGGCCAATGCCGCGTCGGATGAACTTGCAGACGTTGTGGCGCTGTACCTCGCGCGCTCAGACGTGCCGGCCGGTCGCATCGCGTTGCTACGTACACGCCTCGATTCGGATCAGTTGCGTCGAATTGATCTGTTGCGGTGCGTGACTCGTCTCGGAGGGAGTGATCTTGTCTGTCAGGAGATTGTCGCCGAACCACCGCCGGGGTCGTCTCGAGAAGAACACCTGGGGCCGCGGGAACTGGCGCTGATCGAACGGTATCGTCAGGCGGCGCGCGATGAGGCTGCGGATCGCAACAGCACGGCCAACTGGGTTGTTGAACAGATCCTTCAAAAAGAAGGTGTTATCGCGCGGGCTGCGACGGCACGGCAGTCAGATCCGGTCGATCCACTGAAGACTCTCAAGGCGTGCTTGTTCGGTCGCGGGTCGGTCGCCGCGCGTCCTGAAGATGCCGATTTTTCGACCGCGCAATACCTGTTGACGCTCGGACGTCATGCGTCGACCTACTATTACGCCGATGAGGGCCTGGGTGAGGTGCTGTCAGCGTTGCGACCCATCCTGCGCGCCTACATCAACCCTGGGTATACGCCGCCGAGAAGCTGGGTGTCTGAACGGTTGTTGACCTACGGAGAAGCAGGCATTGTGCCACTTGGTCATTCGATCTATGCCGAAGAGGGGGACTACCTTGTTCGTCGATTTGGTTCGAACGTGAGCAAGTATGAGTCGCTCGGGAAGCTGGTCGGGGAGAACCAAGATGTGCCGCTACGTGTGCTGTGCGATCGGGTGGAGGCGGAGCAGTTGGCGCGTCATAGATGGATTGTCGAACAACAAGAAAGAGGAGATCACCGTGAGTGAACGTAGTAAGCAGATTGACCTGGACATTGTCGGGATTGCCGACGCTATTGCAGTTGAAGCGCATCGAGGTCAGACGGACAAGCTCGGCAACGACTACATCGAACACCCGCGGTCGGTATCACGTCGGGTTGACCCCACGAACGTGGAAGCGGTCACGGCGGCATTGCTCCACGACGTCATCGAAGACTCGGAGTTCACGGCTTCGGACCTTGTCGATCGCGGAATCCCTGCGACAGTTGTCGCTGCAGTACAGGTGCTGACCCGTCACAAGGACGTTCCGGACACCGACTACTACGCGGCGATCGTCAATGATCCCGTGGCGCTGGCGGTGAAGCTCGCAGATCTGGCCGACAATACCGACCCTGCCCGCTTGGGGCTATTGGACGAGGCTATGCAAACGAAGCTGATCACGAAGTACACCAAAGCATTTCGTGCGCTGGGTCGGGAAAATCTCGCTGCCGAGTTGGCGTCGCGACGTAGTTGAAGGTTCGCACATCTGAGGCCGATCTAGCCCGGATGAATCGAAACCCTACGGAGACAGCGCCGGCAATGCTGTCAGTCATCCCGTTCTCCCGCATTGATCGATTCGGCGCAGCGCAGCGCGATCGGCCAGAACTCGTCGAGGTCGATGTCGGCCAGAGGACGGCCTGTGGCGCTCGCCGTGTGGTCGCGACCGAGGTAGCCGGCGAGCTCTGCGAAGCCCGGATGGTGCAGTACCGCCGTGTAGTTTGTCCAGAGTCCCGAAACCATGACCACTCCGGATACGTTGAGCCACAATTGAAACGGTGCGAAGCGAAGCCCAAAGTGGTGGAAGAAGATGCCTCCCGTTGGCGGCGTCCCAAACCAGAAGTCATCCTTCGGACCGCGCCGGTCGTCGATGGCCTCCTGACGTTCGAAAAGGGCTATTGCCCGTTCCCGATCGTCCGCAGAAGCGATCGACTCCAAAAACGAGGCTTTGGTCCAACGCAGGCCGGTGCTGGACGAACGGGCCTTGGCTGCTGCAATCTCACCGCCATATGTCGACGGGACGAGGATCTCAAGATCGCCGTGGCGCGCATACGTCAGTTGCAAGGCGGTGACCCTGATGTCATCGCGAGTGATCTGGTTGAGGTATTCGACGAGGCGGCGTAAATCGGAGTCGATCTGGTCGACCGCCAGGCACATGTGGATGCGCCCTTCCGTCAAGTTGCGATTGAGTCGCTCACTACTGGCCGCCTCGAGCAAGGCGAGGTCAGGTCCGCCGGCTCTTGCCCACCGGTCACGGAACTCGATGTCACCGCCGAGACTGATCGCTGACGCGTAGTCCAGCACTTGGCCGATGACCATGCGGCGTTTCTCCGAGTTGGACGCGAGTTTGCATTCGACGACCGTGATGGTGCCGTCCGCGTCGACGATGCAGACGTCAGCGGGTCCGGCGGATGTATGCAGTTCACGTGCCGTGATGGCGTCCTCCGACACTCCTGACACATGGCTGGGAGTCTCAACGATGACCTGTTGCAGGTGACCCTCATCGGTGTAGGCCGTCATATCGGGCGTCACCCACCGGTCCGCCGAACCAAGTCTGCGCACCAGGAATCCCGGATTCTCGCTGGCGTTCATCGAGTCCCCTGTCTGTCGATTAAGACTGTGGAAGATGTCAGGGCATCATCGTCGCGAATCCAGCGCTGCAGCAACGCGTTTTCCAAGTAGTTTCTCGGCGGGATGGCGATCGATCTGCTCCAAAGTCAACTCTGCCTCGGGATGTGTGAGACGAGCGACATCAGAGGCCGCAGGTTCCTCGATGTCGACAACAATCGTACGAGCTTCCTCCACGTCGATGTTCTCGTGAACCCACACGTTCGCGTCACCGTGGTGATCCTGGGTGACGAACCAGTTTGCGATGAACACACCACGGTTGGGAATCAGTGTCCAGACCTTGCGCTGGTCGATGACGGCACGGGCTCCTGGCCGGGTGATAGCCAGCCACTCAACGCGATCGTCGTCGACCCGCGTGAGTTTCCAGAACTCCCAGCCTGCGTTTGCCATACGTTCTCCTCATTATTCGGCCGAAATCTACCAAACGAGCCAAGGCGAGTTTGCCAGCCACTATGGACCTGTCAGAAGTAGTCCGCTCGACGCCCCGTGATGGTCTCAAGGGTTTCCGCGATCATGGCCCTCGCCGAACCGTCCGGATTGTGTGCGAGTTCTTCGAACCAGTCCCAGGTGCGGCACACACGTACGCTCGCGATGGGCCAGGTGCTGACAATTATGCTGACTCCTTTTGCTGATGCACCTGCGGACGTCAATGCCTCTTCGGGGGCGTGATCCTGGTCGTAAAGGACGATTTGACCGCGACCAAGAGCGCTCTGCCCAAACGAGTTAGGGCGATGATGACGCAGGTCATTTTGCATGGCGTCCCAGTCAGATTCTGAAATGCATCCGGGGGAGTCGAGTAGTTCGATCACTGTCACGGTATTCAGGCCGTTGGCCAGTCCTGCGATCATCTCGAAACGATCTGGGAATTCTGGATCTGGTCTCGATGACCCTGACTGATATCGCGAATCGACTGCTGCTTGAACCTGCCAGAAATCAGTTCGTGAGATGAACCCTCCCGCTACCGGCAGGCCGGCGTCCGCGAGGCGACGTGCAAATTCCTCTGCCTTCCTCCCCGGCGTGGACCAGTCCCATTGCCTCATCGCGAAGGTCACCCGAATCTTCCCGAGTCGTGAGCGGTGGAACGTGAGGCTCCGCCTGTCTGACGCTGATCGGACCTCGTCTTCAATCTCTTCGAGATCTGTCCAGGTGTGATCGAGATCGACCCCTACAGTTGCGCCGGGTTCGCGCGGTGGGCGGTCACTTCCAGGAGTCATAATTCCTGCCGTGCTCTGTCGAGCAAGAAGTTGGTCACCGATGGCCAGTCGGGGAAGAGTACAGAGCCAAAGTGGATGTGCGTCCCGTTGAAATCCTTGACGCCGTTCTTATCTCGGTCATCGACGATGTAGTCACCGTGATTCAGATTCTTGTGGTGGGACAGGATCAGCCGCTTCCACGCGGGCGTATCCTCGTCCTTGCCGAAATGCTTTTGCACCCATTCCAGCTTGTCCGACCAGGCGCTCGGGTTGTTCCAGGGTGCTGTCGAGAGGATGTAGGTGTCGTAGACCTTCGACAGGGTCGTGAATGCCTCAATTGCACCGTCGAGCGGGATCATGGTGCCGAAGATTCCCGGCGCGTCGTCGTAGGCTTCCTTGTACTTCTCCGCGTCCTCCGAACTGAGGCGTGAGATTCCGTATTTGAAGTCGACGAGGGTGTTGTCCATGTCGATGTAGAGGATCTTCTTCTTTTCATTTGGCTCCGTCATGCCCCAATTATGGCGGCACGGTATGACACCAGTTGTTCAATCGCGCCAAATCAGTCAATGCGCGTCCAATCAGCCCCTTTTGGACGGAATGCCCGCACAGGGCGTGACATCATCGAACAGATCGCGGGCTTCTGCAAACACCGGAGCAAAATCAGCCCTGGACTTGGCCACGACAGAAATCGGTCCCTGCTGCCGGCCAGTGGCCCTCAGCTCCGGTTACGTCAGAGCGCTCGAGGCGGGATGGTCAGTGGCTACTTCGCTTGTCGTGGATCGCGCAGTGTTCGGGAGCGGTGACCGCGCGATCACATACCGAATCCTCGGGGGAGGTCGTGAATGCGTGTTGTTGATCCATGGACTGGGGCCGACAGTTCCGATTGGACAACGGCGGCTCAGCGAGAGTCATTGATGCACGCTGATGCCACATTCCTGGCGGTTGACTTACCCGGTCACTCGCCGGTGGGCGCCGTTACTGCATTCGAAGGGCTCTCCGACCTTGGCGACCGGCTGGCCGAGCTTCCACTGAGTCTGGGATGGAAGAGCTTTGGTGTCTGCGGATACTCATTCGGCGGACTCGTCGGACTCCATGTCGAAGCGTCCTCGCCGCGGGTTGACTGGTCCGCAGTGGGCGGCGTAGGAGCTCGCCATTTTACGAAGGCTGCCGCGTCCGCTGGAATGGCTGACCGATTCGACACGGAGACCGAAGCTTTCCTACATCGCCGCCAGCGCGATCGGCAGGCCATCGCGAGTCTATTGACGCTTGAACCAACCCAGTCGGCTGACCTTGTCCTCGGTGATGACTTGCGGTTGTTGGCAACTCCCGACGACATCGTCGACGTTCGGTCGCTTGCCTCGCAGCTACAAGGGCGGCCGATCGTGACCGCGCTTGAAGGTGACCACATCAGTGCGTTACAGAGGTGGTATTCGCGGCCTCTGTAGCGAACGAGCGATGGCCGAAACCAGCACATGCTCAGAAGTCGCGTGTATGCCTTGCGCTAGCCGGACTGCCTGGCGCCGGGCAGTCAGCTATCGCGAACAAGGTTGTAGAGACCACTGGTTTCTCCGCACTCCACCTGTCCTCGGACGTAGTCCGTCGCAAGCTCTTTCCGGAGGCTCGAAGTGACAACCCTCTGGAGGGCGACCTTACGTATGCAGAGTTGACCTCGAAGACGATCGAAGCCTTGAACTCGGGGAGCGACGTGGTGCTGGACGGCACGGTCTTTGGTGGAAACCCAGACGACTCGATTGTGGAAGGGGTTCTCGCCGAAGCCCGCGAGAACGGTCACGAGACGGTGGGTGTTCTACTCGATGCGAACCACGAGCCCCTGCGACGGAGAGTCAACAGTAGCCACCTACCGCCGCGCGGTTTTTTCTCGGCTTGATACGAATCTCTTCGACATCAGTGCTGTCAGTAGGTTGTTGCATTCAATTCTCTTGAGGCAAGAACTTCGCTTTGTCGCTCACGCGTTCCTCCGCAGCCACGGGACGCTGGTTCGAGCGTGCGCGCCGCCGGCAGAAGAGTTCACAGATCCCCGATCCTGGATAGCCACCCAGCTACGGCCGCAAGTCGAAAGTGACGGGAGCGACGGCATTTTCCGTCGGTGGGGGAGATCTACAGTGATCGATGACAACGTCGGGGAAGTACTTGGTTCTGAACTGCTTCAACATCTCAGTACATGGGCTGGGGTCGATACATCGTGGCCTGAGAGCAACGCGGGGTTGGCCCACGCATACGGCTATCTATTCGCCAACCGTCTGACCCCCTATGGGTGGAAACGGGATCGTTGGCTAGACGGTGACCTCGCACACCATCTCGGTGTTGACGCAAGAATGATCAGCCCCGTACCGCCCGAAGGTACCCTCCTCGGCAATCTGACCACTGCGTTGGATGTTCACCTCAAAGGCGTAGAAGCACCATGGTTTGTGGTGCCAACGGAGCGTGTCGTCCGGCGCCTCATTGAAGAAGATCCGAGCAGCGGGGTGCGGATGGAGACCGCATTGATCGGAGAGTCCGATGCCGGCTTCGCACTTGTTTATTCGTACAGTCGAAACGGCGGCGAGTCGCTCTACATCACCGCATTCGCGGTCGACGGAGAGGTCGCTCGCGGTTTGCTCGGCTCTGCCGAGTCCACGACGCCACTTCGACTTCGCTATAACGCCGTTGTTCCGGAAGAACCTGGTGACCGTTGCGTCAGGACAGTGACGGGCCCGCCGCTTGATGAATAGAACCTGATTCAGATTTGGTGTTGCCACATTCAATCGGACCCGTGAGTACGGACTAATGCGTAGTGGGAGAACCGAATTGAGGCCCGGTGTCAGCTCCAGTCGGATGATGCGCTGGTTTACCGGCTGACATATCAGATCACTTCTTCTTCTTCTTCTTCTGGTCGTCGCCAGTTATGAAACGGTAAATGGCTGTCAGTATCGCGAACGAAAGGAGAGCCAATGGCATAGACGGCTTCGCTCGAATGTTGAAGCCGTTCCATTGCTATTTAATGTGGCGTGTCCCCAGTAGATGAGTCCACGAAGTTTTAGAGTCTTTGTTGCCCCGACCTGGGGTTGGAAGGACGATAGACAATATGGCTGGGCGGAAACGGCACTCCGCGGAGCAGATCGTGCGCAAGCTGCGCCAAGGCGACGAGCTGGAGGCTGCCGGAAAGACCTCTGAGGAGATCGCTGTCGAGCTCAAGGAGCTCAAAAGAGATCCGCGAGCAGAACAGCAGACTCAAATGCCTGCTCGCCGATGCCGAACTGGAGAAAGACGCGCTGCGAGAGGTGGCCAAGGGAAAATTCTGAGCCCAGCTGCCAAACGCCGCCGTCGACATGCTCGTCACCATGATCGGCATGTCGAAACGATTGGCGTGCAAAGCTGTTGGGCTTGCCCGCTCCACCTACAGTCGTATCCCGATCGCGCAGACCCGGCCGACCCGGACGCCGAGTTGCGTGGTTGGCTGCGCACCTACGCCACCAAACACCCACTGCATGGGTTCCGGCGGGCGTGGGCCGCGCTGCGCTATGACGAGCGCCGCGATGTGAACAAGAAGAACGTCCACCGCCTGTGGAAAGAGGAAGGTCTGCAGGTCCGCATCAACCATCCCCGCAAGCGAGCGGGCCAATCGTCGGTGCCGTTCGTCGATGCTGATGCACCGAAAGTGGTGTGGGCACTAGACTTTCAGTTCAACTCCACCGTCGACGGTAAAGCGATCAAGATCGCGTCGATGATCGACGAACACACCCGCCTGTCGGTGATGAACATTGTTGAGCGGTCCATCACGAGTGATCGGTTGGTGGTCGAGTTGGGCAAGGCGTTCGCGCTGTGGGGCGGGCCGCCACAGGTGCTGCGGATTGACAACGGCCCTGAGTGTCAGCGGTCACGGAATTCCCCAGGTTGATGGGGTTGTCCGTCACGTAATTCCCCACCCGGCCGTCACGTAATTCCCCACCCTGGGGTGTGTCTGCCGGGGTTCGGGTGCGGCTACAGGTTCGCTTCGTCCAGGGTCTCCTACCGGCCCTGGAAGGGGCCCGTGGTGGCGAGGAGAACGTGGACGATGACCGATTTGATGGAGTTGTTCCGGCATTGGCATGGCGGCCGGTCGCAAGTGCAGATCGCTGCGGCGTTGGGGATCGACCGCAAAACGATCCGCAAATATTTAGCGCCGGCGATCGCGGCGGGGATCACTCCCGGTGCGGAGCGGTTCGACGAGTCGGTGTGGCGGGAGTTGATCTCAGGTTGGTTCCCCGAGGTGGCTGATCCGGCGGTGCGGGCGGTGACCCGGCCGGCGATCGCGGTCCACCACGACTGGATCAAAGAGCAACTGGGCGAGTCGGTGACGGTGGCCACCATCGCCCAACGGTTGCGTGATGACCACGGAGTCGGGGCTTCGGAGTCGTCTGTACGACGTTATGTGACAACAGCATTCGCCGAACAGTTCGCCGAAGGAAAGGTGACGGTCCCTCGTGGTGCGGTCCCACCCGGCGATGAAGCGCAAGTCGATTACGGCAAACTCGGCATGTGGCACGACCCGGTCACCGACCGGCGGGTCGCGGTCTGGGCATTCGCGATGATCCTGGCGTGCTCGCGGATGTTGTTCGTCCAGCCGGTGCTGCGGATGGACCAATCATCCTGGTGCGCTTCGCATGTCGCGGCGTTCGAGTACTTCGGTGGCGCCCCGTCCCGGATTGTGTGCGACAACCTCAAAACCGGTGTCGATCGTCCTGATCTGTACGATCCGCAGATCAACCGGGCTTATGCCGAGTTCGCGGCGTTTTACGATGTCCTGATCGACCCGGCGCGGGCCCGCAAACCCAAAGACAAGCCACGGATCGAACGCCCCATGCCCTACATCCGGGACTCATTTTTCAGGGGCCGCACCTTCACCTCGCTACCGCAGATGCAGGCCGCGGCGGTGGTGTGGTGCACCCAGGTCTACGGCCAGCATGCGCACCGCGGTATCGACGGGATGGCACCGGTGGATCTGTTCACTCAGATCGAGCAGCAGGCGTTGAAACCGTTGCCTCCGAGACCGTTTGAACATGTGGTCTATCACGTCGGCAAAGTTGCGCCGGACTGTCATGTCAAGGCCGGCAAAGCGTTGTATTCGGTGCCGTGGCGGCTGATCGGGCAACGCGTCACGATCCGCACGTCCGGCGACATCGTCCAGATCTTCGACGGCGATGAGGTCGCAGCCACCCATGTCCTGCATCTATCGGGGCGGTCGACGAACTTCGAGCACTACCCGCCACACAAGGTCGCCTACACGTTGCAGACCGTGTCCTGGTGCCGCCACCAAGCCGACGAGATCGGACCTGCAGCGGTAGCGGTCGTCACCGAGCTCTCTGAAGTCAACGCGCTGCACCGGCTGCGAGCGATCCAGGGCATCGTCGGCTTGCGCAAAAGCTATCCCGACGACCGAATCAACGCTGCCTGCCAACGTGCCCGGCAGGTCGGTGATGTGCAGTACCGCACCATCAAAGGGATCCTGGCCGCAGGCACCGAAAACGAAGGGGCACCCGCGCCGGCCGCTGCCGTGGTCCCGGCTCTGCTCCGCGGGCCGCAAGCCTTCGACACAGCCTCCGGTCAATAGGTCGAATCCGCATTGCTATTGATACACAGCATCTTTCACGATCATTTCACGTAAGGAACTGTTGCTATGACTATTCATGATCCCAGCCTGCGAGCCGCACTGAAAACCCTGAAGCTCGGTGGCATGCTCGACACCCTCGACGCTCGTCTGGCTCAAACCCGCGACGGGCAACTCGGGCATCTGGAGTTCTTACAAGTGTTGTGCGAGGACGAAATCTCCCGCCGCGAGCACGCCGCCCTGGCCCGGCGCGTGCGGCGAGCCCGATTCGAGCAGCAAGCGACCTTCGAGGATTTCGACTTCACCGCGAACCCGAAACTTCCCGCCGCGATGCTCCGCGACCTCGCCGCACTGCGGTGGCTCGATGCTGGTGAATCGGTGATCCTCTACGGACCGGTCGGAGTCGGCAAAACCCATGTGGCACAAGCACTCGGCCACCATGTAGCTCGCCGCGGCGCGGACGTGCGGTTCGTCAAATGCGCACGGATGCTCGCCGATCTCGCTGGTGGGCACGCCGACCGGACCATCGGCCAACGGATGCGCGAATACACACGACCGGCGGTGCTGATCATCGACGACTTCGCGATGCGTGAGCACACCACCACCGGATCCGATGATCTCTACGACCTGGTTTCTGATCGAGCGATCGCCGGCAAGCCGCTGATCTTGACCAGCAACCGCGCACCCAAAGACTGGTACCCCCTGTTTCCCAACCCGGTGGTCGCCGAATCGCTGCTCGATAGGTTGATCAACACCAGCCACCAGATCCTGATGGACGGCCCGTCCTACCGACCCCGCAAACGACCCGGACGGCCCGCCAAGAAGACCGCCTGACCCAATCCACCCGCTCAGCTACGCTGAGCCCAGCACGCTCGAACATGGGGAATTACGTGACGGAAACCCCTGAGGAATTACGTGACCGTCGACACCTGAGTTCATTTCCCATGCGCTACAACAGTTCTGCGACAAGAAGGTAGGAATCTCCTACATCCCTCCGGGCACGCCGTGGAACAACGGACACATCGAATCGTTCAACAATCGGCTACGAAAGGAATGCCTCAACCGCAATCACTGGACAAACCTCCTCGAGGCCCGAGTGGTCATCGAGGACTTCAAAGACGACCACAACCACCGACACCGACATTCATCGCTCGGCTACAGGACGCCGGCCGAGTATGCTGCCCAATGCACCCACACCCACCATCCCGTGGAGTGCGAGATCGACTGAATCAATCACCCGTGGCTCTACAACCACGTGGCCCGACTATCGGGGACCTGCCAAATGGATTTTTTTTCATTCGCGTCGGTGCTGTCAGCCGTCCATTTGGTCGATAACGTACAGCTCTATCTTCTTGGAGTCCGCATATGACGCGTGATCAGCGCATCGCCCGACCAGAATCGCCCTCAACGGATCACCGGCTTTTGTTGGCCGTTATGTGGTTGCTCCTTCCGATCAGATCGGCGCTGCGCCGCAAACATTGTTGTGGGACAACGAGACAGGTATCGGACAGCGCCGAAAGCTGGCGACAGAGGTGTCGGGGTTCTGGCGCCCTGGGCACCCGGATGATCCAGGCCCGCCCGTACGATCGGCGAAAGCTAGGGGCTGGTCGAATGTTCCGACGGCTATTTGAGACCTCGTTTCTGCCGGGCAGTACCTTCACTTCTCCGACGGATCTCAACACCTAGATCCAGCAGTGGCTGACCCTGGCCAACGCCGGGATCCATCGCACCACCAAGCGGCGGCCAGTGCGAGGAAGCTGGGTTTGTTCAAGTTCGGGATCGATGCGATGTCCACCATGGGCCTGGCACCTCGGAAACAGCGCCCCGCGAGCAGTGGAGTAAGCCGCCCCGCTCGTAACGGCCGGCTCGGCCAGCGAGTGTCAGACGACTGCAGCCGACCGCCGAGGCGTCAGACACCTTCACGCGTCTGGTTCCGCGTCGACGATCACGTCGTCGGGGTAGTCTTTGCGACGCACAGTGAACGCGATGCGGCCAGCCGGCGCCGACGCTAGCGGAAGCGCGTACGAGAACAGCGTCGCGATGTGCTTCGGGTCGGTCGGGTTTGGCAGCTTCTTCGGGTCCGTCACACCCTTTGCGTCGTGGAAGCGTGCCGAGGAGCTATCTCCCGCGAAGGTCAACAGGAAGGCGCCGCGGGTGGCGACTTTGAGTTCTTTGACGTGTTTATATTCTGGACGGTCTAGTGCTGCCGCGATTTCATGGTCGACGTCAACGGTGTCGGAGTCAATACCGCTCGAGATCGCCAGTAACGCGTCACGCTGTCGGGTCGAGGAACCCGAGAACTGCCACGGTCGGTCTGAGCGGCGGGAGCGGCGGATGATCTTGAGATCCCGGCCTCCGACAGTTCTGGTCGGGAGCGAGTCGATCTCCGGCACGATGACTGCCCAGTCCTTAAGCGTGCCTTCGGCGATCGCCTTTCGCATGAAGGCGAGGTACGGATTGAACTTGAAGTTCTTGGCCCACCGAAACTTGGTGACGACCTCGATGAGAGCGTTTGCGTCGACGATTCCGTATTGGGCGTTCCAGGGCCGGGGGGTCCCGGCTTCGTTGATGTAGAAGAACTCCCCCCCAGTGTTTGCGGCGTCTAACAGCGATTGAACCGCCTCAAAATGGTCCACATTCACTTTATTGTCGTGCTCGCCCTGCTGGTTGAAGTCGACGACTTTGCCGCCTTCGCCCTGCTCGGTGAGCTCGGCGTTGTACATCTTGTTGCTGGCCGCCGGTTTGAGGTAGGGCAGGCTCTGGTAGACCAGCGGGGGCACGTCCATGGGACGTACGCGAGGCCGGCCATCGTCGTCGAATCCCTGAAACCGGCGGAGTTCCTCGCGGAAGTCTTCCTCGTCACGCACTATTGCCTCGAAGGACTTGTAGAGGTCAAGAATCGTCTTTCTTGGCCCGGGTACGTTGCGACCGATGTACAGGCGCACGAGGTCACGGTAACCCGGCCGGTAGCCGAACCAGCGGCCCATCTGCATGAGCGTGTCGGCGGAGCTCGTCTTTCGGGTGTAGTACGAAATTGTCAGTCCTTCTATGGTGAAGCCACGAGAGAGCTTGGCGCCGCCTACGAGAATTTTCCAGACATCGCCCGCCTGAAAGTTGATGTCGTCCTGTAGGTAGTCCTTCTCGGCGACACCGTTGACGATCACGACGGGGTTGATGCCCTCCTGGATTTTGTCGACCGCGTGTCCGATATGTGGAATCAGCTCGGGAAACCCGGCGAGAGCCGGCTCCTCCGGCGCACGAGCGGTCGTGACGAGCCGAAAGTCAGTGTTCCACAGATCCTGGAGTCGCTTAAGGCCCATCGGCAGGTCGTAGCCCGCCGATGCCCAAACGCGACGAATGTCGTTGGCGAGCAACGCTTGCTCGGCTGTGCTGACGGACTCGTGGACGAGCATTGTGTGATGACGGAAGAGTTTTGGTTTTCCAAGCACAGAAGCCCGGTGCAGCTTGATGGCCCCAGATAGAACGTAGGCGTCCAGGCCCGCGAGCATTTCCTTGTCGCGCGTCTCCAGATCGTCAGGATCTGCGAGGAGAGAACGTATGTAGGCTTTTTCGTTGGAGTTAGCGACGGTGCGTTCCTCGTCGATTTCGCCGTTGTCGTCGGCTGTGTCCCGGTCGAGATCGTGGAAGGCTTTTCCGCCCATGTACCCCGGCGGAGGTTCGAGGCTGACGATGAAGTCCTTCGGGAAGATGTCCTGGGAGTCCTCGATGTCGACGAACACGTTGGCGAATGGCGTGGCGGTGTAGCCCACATACTGTGCGCGCGTGAGTTCGTGCAGGAGTTGTGCGATTAAGCGGTTGATCGCCGTGCGTTCTTTGGCCTCCTTGGATTGGTTGTCCCTTTCCTTCTTTGGCCGCGTGGTGTTGATCGAAGCCTGGTCTGCTTCGTCATCGATGATGAGTGTGGGTATCTCACCGAGATCCGTCTTGGTGGATTGCAGGTCACGGACGAGCTTCTGCAGCACGCTCTTATTCTTTTTCACGACAGCGATGCGGATGTCGGGGCGATAAAGATTCTGCGGGTCGTAGAGCGGCCGTGCTGGGTCGACGAGGTGGTCAGTCTGACGGAAGTCGAGGTAGCCAAGTCCGGCCTTCAGGGGCTTGTAGTCGTCAGTTGCTCCCGTCAGTCGACGGATTCCGGGGATGCCGAGCTCTTTTGGGTCCTTGCCGTATGAGACAAACTTCCCCTCGTACCAGTCGACATCGCCATTGCCGATGTAGTCGACCGAGGAGGTGAGTTCCGCGTTGTCGCGAGGAACGCCGCCGAGGATGTTCTCTTCGCCGACAAGCTCCATGTCGAGGCGGCGCTGGGTCTGACCGCGCAGTAGTTCGATGGTTCCGGTGAGGACAATGACGAGCTTGTAACCGGCATCGATTGCTTTGGCGATGACGCCTGTGAAGTTGGCAGTCTTCCCGGACTGAACGTGGCCGACCACGAGACCCTTCGACTGGTAAGGGTGCTCCCGTGCGGGATTTGCCAGGCGTTTGACCACTTCGTCTGTCAAACGATTCAGTTCGCTGATCGCGTCTGCGTCCCATCGCTTCGACTCCAGGACGCCTCGGTACCCGTCCCAGTAGAAGGAGCGTCCCGCCTCGGCGTTGTACCACGGGTCCCAGTCGGCTGGCTTGCCGGAGATGACGACGGCGCCGGAGAGGTTCAGATGGAAAGCGTGGTTGATCCTGTCTCGCGCTTCGACGGAAAAACCTAGAGCTGCGAGGATGGCGTTACGTCGTTCCTGTGAATCGGGCGGCGCCATGCTTAATGCCCCCGTCGGGTCGGGCGAGGCGTCCCATTTGGAGAGCTGGATGTGAAACTCGTACCGCGCGGGAGCATTGAGGTCCGGAGAGGTCAATGTGTCAACCAAATCGGACTCCGGAAAGTCGTCGGAGACGCCCGCGTCGTCGAGTTCGAACTGCACGCGTTTTAGCATCGGCTTGGGCTCGCTTTTGCTCATGCTGCGCACGACGCTAACGATCGCGTCGGTGTACGGGTCGGTCATTTCATGCCTCCTGCGCGGGTACTGAGCTGATAAATCCGGTGAGCGGCTCGCCGGGGTCTCCCGGCGTGCGTGAGGAGACGTCGACACGGTAGGTCACGGCACTGACAAGGTCACTGTGCGGAACGACAGAGCGCAGGCGACCAGGCGTGACAGCCGGGAAATCGTCGTCGACCAGGTACGCCGTTGGCACGGTGCGCAATGTGTACGCCGTCGGATACATGGCCGCGTCGTCGTCTTCCCACCCCTCTGAAGCGAGGCACGACACGAACCGGTCCCGCGTCGTTGTGAGTTGGTCGCGGATCTTCAGTATCAGCCCTGGAAGAGTGAGACCGTTCGGATCGCCCCCCGCCCGGGTGATCTGGATGGACACGAGCCACAGCGCTCGGCCGGGGCTCGGTTCGAGTTGGCCCGCTCCATGGATGACGTGCGTCCGTGACTCACCGAGCGTGGTTTTGACCTCGGCGTCGAACGCCGGGAACGCATAGTCGCGCTCCTCGGCGAGAGGGCCCAACCACCAGTCGATGATCGTGTACTCATCGAAGGCGTCCAGCAGAGCGCGGAACAGGAGAAGCTCGCCGACCAACCCGATTTGCTTTTCTTCGGAGATCCGCGACTTCGCGGCGAGCAGGGCCTTCATGTTCGTCATCGCGGCCGACGTCGCGGCAGCGAAGGTCGCGCCGCCGTGCATTGTCTGGACGACGGATAGCATCAGTCCGTAGGCCTCGGGATACATGTTGCGCGCGTCGATGGTGAAACGGGCCCACTGCCGGCCTTCCCGGCTCTCGAGGCCGGCGGTGACCCGCTTTAGCCCGGAGGTGTCTTGAACCATCCCGGTGTGCGGCGTCAGCAGTGAGATCTTCTGGCCGGGCCCGTCGATCCTGATGATGAGTTCGGGAGATTGACTGACGAGATGCGTAGTAACAGCGCCGCTCCGAAAGTACTTCGCCAACGTTTCCGGGTTTAGTTCCGACGACGGCTCACTCATACTGCGCTCTCATTTCGCTCACGTGGACTGTGCTCCGATGGCGGCCAGAAGGATCGCCTGCCAAGCCGCTTCCTCCCGCTTCTTCTTCGCGCCACTGCCGGTGCCGACAAAGTGGTCCTCGAGTAGAAGAAGCAGCAGACTTTTGATGAGCGGCGCGTCGTCCAACTCGAGGCTCCTGTGCCCGACGATGGCCGATCGGTACCTCGCGTTCAGGACGAGTCGGTGCTCGTAGACATTGATCTCGTAGACCTGCTCATCGGGCAGGATGCTCCATCGAATGTCTATCGGGAACGTGTCGTTAGGCTCAGTATGTGTGGCGAACGCGTCCTTGACCGAAACCGGTAGCCCGCCACCGGGAAGCGGCGCGTCGATGGGCGAAGCTGTTCGTTGCTTGGCAATCTTCGCCGCATGCTTGGCGTCTTCTCGGAACGACGTAAGCGTTGTACCGTCCGCCGCGCGTGCGCGCGACAACGCACCGCGCAGTTCGTCGTCGAACGTTGTGCCGACCTTCTCGGGATTGATCGTGACGTGATTTTCCAGGTCAGGCGTCAAATCAAGCGCCACGCGGGCGAAAGCGATGTCGGGCCTCGATGCGGCAAGCCCGTTCCAACCGCCTGCCTGCAGGAGCCTGTCGTTGCGATAGACGTAGAGTCCCTGGGACTCGGTCTCTGGTCGACCGCCCAAGACAAATCCCGGCCCCTTGTCGCGGTGGGGCCAGATGTGTAGTTGCGCGGTCCCAGTCGCGTCCCCCACAACCACAGGCAGTTCCTTTGGATAGCCCGCCTGCCCTACACCGCGATAGGAGAAGGGGCTGATGGCCCTAACCGGGCGCGGAGGTCCGGGGAAGCCAAGCAGCACGTCGAACGTATTGATCGTCAGCGTCAGCTCGTCGCGTTCCAGAATCCGGTGCAGGACGAGGCCGAGGTGGTTGACCAACTCCTGCACGGTTCGATTTGTCCACGCCCGCTGTTCGTCATTACTTGACGAGGTGAGAAAGGTTTGAACGTCCTGCCATTCGACGATGGTGCCGGTTTCCATCGCAAAGTCGACCCCCGCATTGGAAAGGCGTTCGGCTGCATCTGTGGTGGAGAACTCCTCGACCAGAGGGCCGGTGTCGATGGTCTCCCGGCACAGACGCCGTCCTACGGCTGGCGACCCGTACCGCTTCGACCACACGATCAACGTGTTCGCTTGGCTAAGAGAGGCAGCCTTGAGCCCGATGCCGAAGTGTCCGAGATCGTGCCCCTTGTACTCGCGCTTCTTGGCGTAAGTCATCGCATCGTCGATAGCTGCAGAATCCATACCCGACGCGTTGTCGATCACCTCCAGACCGACCGGGCGAGCGCCCTGCATCAAGAACCTGACCAGAACATGTGTAGCGCCAAAGTCGATGCTGTTGTCCACGAGATCGGCGATTGCCGTCCCCAGCGTGTGGTGGCGGCCGATGGCCGAGGTGATCGACGGGTCGGGAGGGACGATCCTCGATCCGACCGGCTGAGGTGCGGAAGGCGACCCCATTACAGGTCCTTGAAACTGCTGTCCGTCACGCCAAGGTCTCCGGCGTTCTGCTTCACGGCCCGAACGGTGTTTGTGTCAAAGCCGTCCGCCTTCTGGGCGTCCACAGTCAAGGTGATGTCGAGGACATCAGGGCTGGCGTTGCAAAGGACCTCCAAGATCTCCTGGGCGATGGTCTGCAGTTCGCCGGTCATGTCGGCGGTGGGGTCGACGACGTGCCGAAGCGTGAACGTCGCGTTGGCTACCGTGCGCCGCACGGGCGTCGGCTGGGCCGGCGCAGGCTTCAACTTCGGATCCTGGTTCGGGCCTGCTTCGGGCGCGGGCTCGGACTTCTCCAGTTCGCGCGTTCTCTGCTCGACCGCGAGGTCCGGCCGCACCACTAGCGTCGTCGCGTCGAACGGCCCGAATTCCGTGTCGTCCAGCGGTACTGCAAGCCCGAGGAAGTCGCCTGTCGTAGAGTCGAATCCGGTCGCGAGTGCGAACCCCGTCTCGACGAACGCGGCATCGACTAACGATTCCTCGAGAGCCCTGACGAGCACCGACTTGTCACGCAGCCGATGGAGGTAGGGATACCGGCAGTAGTAGGCCCACAGCTCGGTAAAGCTGATGAAACCACGGGTCCACCTCGCGCGTAGAAATTCCTCGATATCCAGGCGTACAACGCGATTGGCCAGATAGGCGTGGGCGGCGTCCACCGAGGCAAGCTTGGTGCCGATGCGCTTGGTGAGGTTCTTCTCCTGCCCATCTGCACGTACCTGTCCGACGACGAACGGTGCCTGCGGGTCGTCCTGCACCGCATGTAATCCCCAGATCCACGTGTGGGCAAGGCGATCGTCCACCGTCCGGTTCGCGGTCTCCAGCATCGACTGCGCCTGCGCGGCCGCCGACTGGGTCAGATCAAGTCGTGCGGTCTCGTTGAAGATCGAGTTCCACGCAAGGTATGAGCGCACAGCCGATTCGAGTGTGCCCCACTGCTTCTCGTCAGCAGCGACCGCCACGATGGTGTTGACGTTCGAGCGTGGAGCGTTACCACGCTGCCGCAGAAGGTCGTGCACCCACCTGGAGGCACTGGAGTCCTTGTCCTTGCCGTTGTGAGCGTACTGCGGTGGCACGACGACTAGGCGCAGGTAGTCGACCTCGTCGACATCGGACGACGACTCTGGATGCACGACGTCGGCGATGACGTCAGTTGAGCCCTTGAACACCCGCTTGAGCCGGGTCGCAACCTCGCCGTGGACGGCGGACATCGGCAGTTGCGCCGCGCGCTCGGCGGCGAGCCGGTTGAGCGAGGGCTGGGTGTCGTACCAGAACCGTCCGTCCTCGCTGTAGTAGTGCGATGACTTCTCCTGCAAGCCATCCAGCGCCGATCCAATGTTGCCAAGCACATCGCCGGGCATGGCGACACCGAGCGTGATGCCCTTGCGGTCCTTGCCCTTGAGTGCTGCGTCGAGAGTCGGCGTGGCCTCAACGAAAATCGTTCGGGCCGTGCGCAGCGCGAGCGAGCGGTCCTTCAGCACAGGACGTTCGGCGTCCACAGTGCGGGCGACCGCATTCTCCCCGTCGATCTCAGACTGGATGATTGCATCCCACGCATTGTCCACGTACTGAGTGATCTCCGAGCGCACCGGCTGCGCATCCAGAGGCACTGATCCGGTCATGATGAGCGGTGACGCGTCTTCGCGCTCGTAGAGCTGATGGACCACGTGGCTCATCAGCCGCAGCACCCCTCGCGTTCGCTGGAACTTCTCCAATGTCGACCAGTCCGAGTAGAGGCGGTCTAGCAGTTCGGGGTGGATAGGGTAGGCGGCCCTGATCCGCGACTCATACTCGGACGATCCGACCCCTGTCGGGAACTCCTTCGGGTGATGGCGGTAGTAGTCGGTGAACCGTCGCGCCGCCGTGGCGATGGTGGCGATCGCCTTGGCGTCCGGCTCCACAAACAACCGCCGCCGCACGATCTCGTAGGACTCGTCCCGAGTCGCTGGGCTCCATTGGTAAGCCACTCGCCGAATGACGTAGTCCAGCCGGTGCAGAGCGTCGAGCCCGCGTTGCCCGCCGACCTCGAGATCACTCGCTTTCGCCTCATCGCGCTCGCCGCCCCCGTCGCCGGAGGTCACCTGTCGACCCTCGCTCGCCGGTACCGATACCAGCAGCAGCGTGCCGGGGACGTTCTCCGCCGCGAGCGTCAACGCCTGGGCGAAGGTGAACTGTGTCTCGAACAGGCCGGCTGCCACGCGCTGGGCGCGTGAGTCCCTACCGTCGTAGCTGTCCGGGAGCTGTCGGGCGTAGGCGACCCATTCGTCGATCAGGACGACGGCCGGTCCGAACTCGGCGAACAGTTCACGGAGCAGGTTCCCCGGGTTGGTTCCCGTCCGGTCGGCATCGGCGACGATCGCGTACGCTTTCGCACCGCCGAGCTGCCATGCGAGCTCACCCCACAGGGTGTGCACCACGGTGCCGTCGGGCTTGTGGGACGGGGTAGCCGGCGGGATCTCGTTGCCCACCAACGCCGCTTTCCTCACAGGCTTGCTCAAGGCGTCGGTGTTCTCGCCCGTGAACAGGTCCTGCACGCTTTGAGGGAACTCGTGAAGCGCCCGACCCGAGAACAGGTGCCACACGGCCAACATCGAGTGAGTTTTGCCGCCGCCGAACGTGGTCTGCAGATTGATCACCGGGTTGGCCGACGCTGATCCAGAAATGCGGTCCACAGCTCGGCGCAGCAACTCCCTGAGGCCGTCGGTCAGGTAGGTCCGGCCGAAGAACTCGACAGGGTCCTGGTACTCCTTGGCGGCGTTCTGTTGCACGGCGACCGAGTACAGGTCGGCGGCGAACTCAGCGTTGTTGTAACGACCTGAGGCAACGTCGGGGTGTGGCTTCAGTACCTCACGCCACGACGGCAGCTCCGCATCCGGCGTCCCGGGAAGCGCGATCGCCTCGCGCACCGCTTTACGAGTCTGGTGCTCGAAGTTGCCGCGCAGAATGTCCAGCCGCGACGTGCGAACGGAATCTGCCTCTCGCACAGCACCAATGGCGCGCATCACCCGCTCGATCGTGTCCAGCGCGCGGACTGCGTCGTCGGGAGTGAAGGGCTTGAAGTGAGCGATGTCGTTGCGCACGCTGCGAAGCTCGCCCACGAAACCCTGTTCACCTCGCGACAGGTGGTCGTTGAAGATGTACCCAAGCGAGGACATCGGCTCGGCGATGATCCGGAACTGATCTTGCGGGTCGGTGCGCGAGTACGACTTGCCCCGGATCCCCTTCTCTGCGTCCTTTGAGGCGAGGAGCGCGGTCCAGTCCTTTCCCGTCGGTACATGCTTAGCGGCGACCCGTTCGATGTACGGATCGAGGACGTTCGACAGGGACTCGAGCGCCGTGCGCACTATGTCAATGTTGCTCTTCGCCATCAGGTCTCATCCTCGAAATCGAACGCTGCTTGCACCGCGTCGGGGCCACTTTTGCGATTGACGGTATCGGTCAGGTCTGTCCACGATCCGCCGATCAGGTTGAACAGGCGCGCATCGTCTGTGCGGGACGTTTTGGTCATCTCGTAGAGTCGGTATGCCAGGCGCTGAACGGCTTCGATGTCGATCTCTGAGCGCGTGGCCGCGGCGGCCATAAGCATTGCTGCTGGCTCCACTCCGCCGTCTTCCGCGGAGAGTACGCGGCCGAGGTGACACATGACCTCCCATGCCGAGATCCGGTAATCCGTGACCGGGTTCCACTTCGCAGACAGGTCAGTTGGTCCGATGAGCTGGACAACTCCTTCTCCCTGCGTAAGCACGCCGGAGTCCGCGACCCCGCGGACCGAGGTGTCATAGGAGCGGGCTAGGAGGTCGGCGTCACCGAACGGCCCTTTACCCCAGCCGTACTGCTCGTACCACTTCAGGCAGAACCGAGTGTCGGCGTCAAGGTCGCCCTCGGTCTCGGCGAGCACCTCGTCGAGGGCCTGGTTGATCAACCTGAGCGCCGCCTTGACGCTCATGTCGCTACCGTCGTTCTCGACCACGCGCGTGTAGCTCGAAAACACGGCCATCCCGGGCCCGATGGTCGCCTGGGTGAGGTCTACCGGCGCGATCGCCCCCTGTCGCAGATTCTCTAGTGCCGCGGGAAGCTCCCGCCGGAGCGCCGCAAGGAATCCGCGACGCGTCGTCTGGCCCGCAGTTTCGTGGCGCGCTCGGAGCACCAGCACGATCGACGAGGCGAGCGCGTTCGTGCCCGATGCGATCATCCGGCTAGCCATCTCCGTTCGGACTGGCCATGTCGCAGTGATGGCCCAGCCTTGGCGGATCATGCCCGCAAGGATGGTCGCCCAACCGGTACTCGTGACTCCCTCGGCCTCGAGCTCAGACTGTTTAAATGCGTAGTAGACAGTTGTTGGGTAATTTTCGGATACTCCTTCACGAGCACGTGCAAACACATTCTCGAACCCCGCCTCAAAAAACTTCTCTGCGCCTTCTCTGCCATTGTGGCGATATGCGTTGGCCACGAGTTCTTCCGCCTTGGGAACAAGCATCGAGGCAAATAACGAAGGGTGGACATCGCGAAGCGAACGGCGCAACCAAACATAGAAGAAGTCTGAAAGATCAGAGTAAACAATGTTGTCGTAATATGGCGGATCCGTGCTGACAACAGCTCCGCCATACTGCCGGGCGGCAGCGTCGGCTTGATCAGCGTGCCCGAATAACTTGGTCGCAGGCAATGAATCGAGAACCTCGGCTTCGGATTCAACAACCATGCCAAATCCGCCTCCGAAATCCTCGATGGGATTCGCTTCCGCGAAATCCCATGTCATTGAAACGGCTTGGCGCTGGAACGATCCGCGGAGCCGGTCCATGCCGTTCTCCCAGGTGCACATCGTGTTGTTTCGCGCGGAGAATTTGCTCAAAGTGAATGTCAGGTAGGTAGCGACAGCGTCCGCGTAGGCCTCCGCACCGTCACCACCATCGGCAAGGCGAGCGCCCGACGGGTGGCCTGCCGCGAGTGCGTCCTTTAGTGCCTTCTCCCGCGCCTCACCGATCAGGTCGCTCAACGTCGTCAGTGCCACCAACTGCCGGTCTGTGAAGTAGTCGCAAAAAGTGAAGAAGCCCCATCGTCGTCCTTGTGCATTGCCCCCGAATGTCCCGCGTGACTTTGCCGAAAGGTTTCGCTCGGTGCGGCGAATCGAATCTGCTTGATCCTTGACCGAGTTCGCGGCCGCGAAATGCTCAGGACTCGGCGGAACGTACACGCGTCGGCGATCGCCCGCCGCGACAACTGCAATGAGAGTTGGGGCGGGCTGCTGCGCCCGCGGAACATCAATTTCTGAGTGCGCCTGCGCTGCCGAAATCACGGCACCGCACGCAAGACAATGGCCTCCCCGCCGTCCCGACATAGTGCCGTCGCCGCGCTTCGATGGAGCCTTCGTGCTGTCATGCCCAATCGCGAACGCGACGCTCCGGCCAGCGGGTTCAGTGGCGTCGCCGATTACCGTCGGAACGACGTACGCCTCCTTACCCTTCCTTGTGCCTAGCCACCACGAACGCACGAGCGGCACTGTGATGCCGCAGGCAGGATTCGGGCAGGTGGCGGTGCGGGCCCAGATCCAAGCAATCGTCGTCGCCTTTTCCTTCTGGCCGGTTTTCGGGTCGACGATCGTGGCGTGAGGGTAGAGATGTCCGATACGTTCCCTTGCCTGCTCACGCATCCACGCGCCGTAACGGCGAACGTCTTCGCCGAGACCGGTCGCTCGCGGCCAGTCCCCGAGCTTTGCCTCAGCGGAACCCGGGAAGACCGGTGGCCGGCGGGCGAACCTCGGAGGGATCTCAATAAGCGCTTTGTTGATGAGGACGGCCACTGGATTGAGATCCGAGGCGTGCGCCTCCAGACCGAGGCGTTGCGCTTCTAGGGGGATCGTGCCACCGCCAGCGAACGGGTCGAGTATCGCGGGCGGGCTGCCGCCAGTGGACTTGAGGATTTCCTCATGCGCCTCACGTAGCAAGGTCTCGTTGTTGATGTTTTCCCACTTGACTAGGCGTCGGATGATCCCGTGTAGGCGCTCACGCTCGACCTTCTGCTGCTCCTCGGTTAGGTCCGGGTCAGAGGAGGGGTCGTCAACGAGCTGTGCGAAGAGCACGGCGCGAGCCGCCGCGAGCGGCCGGCGCGCCCACCAGAGGTGAAGCGTAGAAGGGTGGCCGTGACGGATGGACTTCTCCCGCGCGGATTCGGCGTTGATTTCCTCTAACGGAATCGACACCTCGATCAGCTTCTTGCGGATCAGGGGATCGGGCGTCGTCGTCATGCGTGGAAACTCCAGGTGTCTCGGCTGCTCCGATGCTATCGGCCCTGTGGTGACAGCCGCTCGAAGTCAGACATTTGTTCGGGGCGAACTGGCTGCCGTGCAGCGATATCCGTCACATCTGGACAGTAAGGTCCGATGGGGTGAGGTTAACGGCGTCGTCCCGGAGTATGAACGCTGGCATCGACATCGGCGGGGTGAAGCCTCCGAGAACGGACGATCCGTTCTATTTCGGTGGCTGCGTGTGTCATTTCCTCATGTTCCCAGACACGGAGCACCGTCCACCCGACCGAGCCCAGATGAGCATCTGTCTCACGGTCCCGCTCGATGTTCCGGGCGAGCTTGGCCGCCCACCACGTGCCGTTGTTGGTGGGCGCGGTTTTGTGTTCGGGACAGCCGTGCCAGAAGCAGCCGTCGACAAACACCGCAATCTTGGCGCGAGTGAACAAGATGTCCGCACGCCGACGGGGCAGCCCAGGGACCGAAACGTCGACTCGGTACCGCAGACCTCGTCGATGGAGCTCGCGCCGGAGAAGCATCTCGGGTTCCGTGTCGCGCGTTCGCTGACGGGACATGCGTTGGGATGTGGCGGCGTCGACCGACCTCGGGGGGATCGCCGAGTTGGTCATGGTGAGTCCTCCCATTGCCGGCCGCCCTAACGAATTATGTCGATCTCTATGCCATCGTCCAGCTCTGGGTCGACTGCAGCAAAGCCGCAGGGCCGTGGCGCGAAGGTCACGCCGTTGGATCTCTTCGCCTGGGGGCGGGGGCTACCGGAGGGCTTGACGGCGCCCTGGCCGTATATGTAAGCCCGTCCGGGCCGTGGAGTGGGAGCATGCGGCTGCCGCCACGTACACACTCAATCACGGTGGACGTCTGCGCGAAGGAAGGGTCGAAGGGGGACCGCCATCACTGACGCGATCAAACGTTGGCTTGCCGAGAACGACGTTTCCGCACGTTGACGTAGTCGTCGGGAGACCTCCGTGCCAAGGATTTTCGACACTCAATCGTGCCGGCGTCGGGCTGCACAGGAACGAGCTGTGACGCCTGTGTGCGAAGGCCGTCCAGAAGGCACCGCCGAGCTACTTCGTGTTGGAGAATGTTCCGACCTTCCTGAAGTCCGTCCTGGCGAGTGTTTCAGGAAGCGCGCTAAGCCTGGATCCGTGGACTGGCGTCTGTAGACGCTCGCACCGTTGTTGGATTCGATGAAACAGGTTGTGTACGTGTTAGATCCGATGGTCAGTCCAGCATTTTCACTTTGGTCCAGGTTCCAGGTTCCAGGTTCCAGGTTCGCGGGCTGAGCGGTCGCAGAGGGGCAGGCTGTGAGTGCGCGCTGAATTTGCACCTTCCAGAATTGGTTAGTTTGTCTTATGAAAGTGATCATTGACGTAGGAGGTAATATCTTGGCCTGCTAGCGCCTGTGTATTGGCGTTCTGTCGAACCCAAAGCACGTCCGATTTTCCGGAAATAGCGCGCTGAGGCCAGACCGGCTCCGGTGAGGCTGGGAATTCAACCGACATGATCCGCTCACCCTTGATTTCAGGAAAGCTAATAGAAATTCCAGACGAAACAGCTCGTCCGATGCTAGCGTTTAAGATGGACTGAACTTTCAGGGTGAGCTGGTCAAGTGAGCCTTGACACGTCTGCATGTCTTTTTTAAGGCCAACCACCGTGCCAGCGTCGTCCACGCCGACATAGATTGTGCCTCCAATGGAATTTAGGAACGAAACACCTACCTTGATAAAAGAATCACGAACGTCGCTTTCTTTCCCGCCGGCAACTGGAACCGAAAACGTTGTTTTGAACTCTAGCCTCTTAGATTCTCCTGTCGCGATATGGTCTAGAATCTTCTGTGACTTTTCCGCGTCAGACTTTGCTGCCTTAAGCGGGTCTAGGCTTGCTTTCCAGCCCAAGGCAAGAAGCTTGGACGCCGTCCACTTGTTATCAACGAGCTGGATTATTCCAAGATTCTCGAGGCGGTTTATGGCTGCGGGATAAACTTCGTCAAACTCGTCTAGACCACCTTCTGACATTAGATGCTCCAGTAGCTGCCACTCTGTGCTGTAGAACTTCTCGATGTGAGACAGAATCTGGTCGATCTGGCTGGAAACTGCGCGTTGATACTTTGGTAAGACGGAGCGGACCGCGCTCTCATCGATGGATACAATCTCGAGACCATGATCGGCGATGTTACGTGTCGCCTGAGAAGCAAGTTCACGAACCAGAATTGCATGTCCACCTGACTCTGTATGAACCAAAGTGGCCGCGCCTGCGCTCCAATGGAACCCCTGCCTCGCGCCGAGAACTTGAAGTAAGTCCGTCGTGTCTTCAATGGTTAAGGGGCTGACATAGTAAGGTTTAGCGAAGCTAAACAAGGGGTTCTCGCGGCCGTACAGCTGTCGTGCCTCCACTGAGGCGCTTGCAAGGCCTGCAAGAATAAGGCTTACCCGGCCGCCTTCGCCCCCCGCACTTTCCTGAACCAACTTGCGAAGAACGCCAAAGAATTGTGGAACTAGAGATGAAGTACTCGTTAATCTGCCATTCTCTGCTCCGGGTGGGCATAAGTACTCGATTTCATCTAGAATGATTACCAGATGAAGATTTCGGCTTGAGTTATGATGAAGAATTCGTTGCATGGCACGCTTAAACTCTAGCAACGACGATTCTTCGTTAAGCTCGCTAAGGGGTTGTGTTCGAAATTTTGACTCAGATAGTCGTCGTCGAATTTTTTCCGTCAAGTCCAGCATCAGTTCTCGGACGGGGTTGCCAAAATCGATATCTGGAAGATCCTCGAGATCCTGGTAGACATACACTGTCCTGGTAGTTCCTGAAGATTCTTCAGCTGCGATTCTGTTTTGCCGCTCTAGCTCCATCAGTACGGACGTCTTCCCGGTCTTGCGCATTCCAAATATTGCCGGGATTTGTTGATTCTTGACATTCGCGCTTATTGAATTCAGGAGTACTCGGCGACCGAAGAATTGATCGCCGGTCACGGAACCGTGCTGGGTGTAAGGGTCTATGGAGTGAATGCGTTTGGCCATATCGCGGATAAGTGATTCAGCATCACTATCCTGCGATTTGCGCCATAGTGGAATGAAGATCTTAGTTGCGTCACTAAACTCGTCGAGCTTAAATGCTAACCTGACATCCGACGAGCTTAGGAAAGTTAGCCAGCGTGTGTAATTGCTGCGATCATCCGGCAAGTATCCTAACATTTCTGGAATTCTTGTGACCGTGCGTGATTGTATATCATCATGCGGCGAATAGATTATCGGTACTTCTGAGCTAAGTCCAAAGCGTTCCTCTAGGCTTCGGCCAAATCGTACAAGTACAATCCATGAGCCTCGAAAATGTTCTTCGGCGATTAGTTTTCGGGCGAATACATACTCAGATCCTAAGCGGCGAAAATTGGCGCGGTCTTCGACACTCGACGGAAAGTCGGCGGCCAGCTCCTGTAGTCGCTTAACAACATCGTGGTTACGCATCTCCTTGACGGCGCCGGACGCGAACTTCGAGTGTGGGTTTGGCAAGATCAAACGAACACCCGGCTGCAGGTCTGGGATGCGCTTTTGGTCGCTCACAGTCTGACCCTATCGTGTCGCGACTACGTCACGTAGTCGACAATGACGAAGATGTCACCGTCGTCATCCCTCTTCTGCGCGGATCCGGTTGCGCTCGAGCGCCGCATGGACGAGACCGCTCAGGCGTGGCTTGATCGTCGGCTGAAATTCGATGTGCTGGACGGGTTCGGCGGACTGTTCCTCGGCCGTGAGAGGAATGCGTGGTGGACCACCTGCCAAAGTTCTTGGATCACAACGGTCGCCGCCAGAACCACATGCTCGACCTCGTCACGTCCGCGCTCGACAACGCACTCGTTCTCGCTGATCGGAATCCCACTACAGGTCCATCAGTAGCTGCAGTTCGTCGTCATCGATGTCGCGGTCCAGCCCGAGGAGTGTGGGGCCAACGTGACACCGCACTTCATCGTCGACGGTGATCGTGAAGAAGGCAGACGGACCGGAGCCGTTCAAGGCGGCGTTCGGCGCGGTTACTCGCACAGAGCCCGAGATCTGCAGCTCGATCAGCCGATCGTCAGCTCGCCACGGAATGCTGCCCATCCATCGGCAACGAGAGCTCGAAGTCGAAAATGTTGGACATCGGGCATCTTCCTCTGTTGTCTTGTAGGACTAGGGTAGCGAGGGGGTCTGACGTTTAGACTTGCTAATTGTTCGTCGGGGATGTGGCCCTGGGTCTGACTGACTCCCTTCGCGGGATGTCCTTGACTTGATCAGTCCATCTCCGGGGAACCTCACCAAGGCAGTTCGATCCGGCGGGCGTGACCTCATAGGAGCCTGGCCTATAGGCCCCGTAAACGTCTCGTCCACCCACTGGACCGAACCCGCGCCGCCCATCAGAAGTGGAAGGCAAGTTCCAGCATGACTGAAAATCCCCGCGCCGTCATCGGAGGTGTCGGCACCCACTTGGCAAACTCATCCCGCGGCCGTACTTGATGCAGCTACCGGTAGCTGTCTGGCCGGTGCCGAGTTCGCCGCGACCACTGCCGGCTACCGCCAGCTCGGCGAATTTCTCACGGCCCACGGACAGGTGCTGCGGGTCGGTGTTGAGGGCACCAACAGCTACGGGGCCGGTCTGACCCGGCATTTACGTCGCGACGGAATCGAGATCGTTGAAGTGATCCGCCCCAACCGCGCCGAACGTCGCCGCGGCAAGTCCGACCCTCTC
Source organism: Williamsia faeni (assembly GCA_003202005.1). Taxonomy (GTDB): domain Bacteria; phylum Actinomycetota; class Actinomycetes; order Mycobacteriales; family Mycobacteriaceae; genus Williamsia; species Williamsia faeni. The sequence goes on from QJJF01000005.1 coordinate 38,640, forward strand.
GACGCAATTACCGCGGCACGTAATACTTTGGCACGAAACGATTTACCGATGCCGAAGATCGGCGAGGGTTCAGTCGAATGCCTCCGTGTACTGCACATCGCGCGCGACTCGGCGGTCAAAGCCCACACCAAAACGATCCAACAGATCAAGTCGATCCTGGTTTCCGCCCCGGAGCAGCTGCGCGAACACCTCAATCAACTCACCGACCCCTGCGCGGTTCTCCACACTGCGTACCGCTGTGCCCAACCCGGCAACGAGTCCTGTTACACGCACGACGGTGTGCACACTACGCACTTTGGCGCAACGACTTCATCACCTCGAAACCGAAATCGAGTCCACAACAACAGAACTCGGAGACTTCACCGTGCAAGTAACGCCTGTACTCGTGCATGCACGTGGTATCGGCACCGTCACCGCGGCGCGACTGTTGATCACCGCGGGCGACAACCCTGAACGCCTACGCACTGAAGCGGGATTTTCAGCCCTCTGTGGAGGCAGCCCTATCCCGGCATCGTCGGGTAAGACCACCCGTCACCGACTCAACCGCGGCGGCGACCGCAGGGCCAACTGCGCGATCCATCAGATCGCCCTGGTCCGCATGACTTGCGATCCACGGACCCAGGCCTACATTGCGAAGAGACAGGCGAGGGGAAGACGACCCGCGAGGCCATGCGATGCCTCGAACGCGCCATCGCCCGCGAGGTCCTTCATCTCCTCGTCAACCCGTCGGAAATCCCGGCCATTGACGATCTGCGCCCCGCACGAAAAGCACACGGATGGACGTTGCAGCACGTCGCCAACCACTTCGGCGTATGGCCCGCGCAGATCTCCCAAATCGAACTAGGCAAACGCCGACACGACCCCCTCATCAGCGCCTACCGAGACCTACTCAGATCTTGAATGCCTATAGGAGCATCAATTTTCGGCGGCCAACCTCCTCGCTCGATCATGTGTTCGGAACTATACGTCTGGCATTAAAAGAACAGTCGCGCAACGGATTTAAATGTCAGACCGCGCCGCTACCGACGTTGACCGAGTGTGCGATCGAAGTCCTGCGGACCTGGCGGATCTGCGACACCAAGGAGGCGGCCGCGCGAATCCTGTTCATCACGGCGGCGACCGTGAACACTCACATCTCTCGCTTCTGCGAGAAATGCGATGCCGCTGGCCGAGCTGCGAACACCAAGGCGGCATTGCTGGTGCGGGCGATGCAGGACGGTCTGATAACTGTCGAGGAACTCTGATGATGAGCGACATCTTCGAGTACTACGCCGCCGGTGCACCTCTTCCCGGAAGCTGGCAGGTGCTCACGTTGGTCGAGTCGGACGGTCACCATGAACGTGGCGGCCATTTGCGTGGCCATCGCGTTGGTCGCGGCATTGGTGGTGCATGTCTGCTTCGGGCTCGCGGGTGCATTCGCGGCGATCTTCGTCTTGGTGTCTGGAGCTTGGCCGCGTGAGGTCTTCCGTTCCAGATGGGTAGAAGGTCACAACGACGTGTGGGGCAGATCGAATACGCCGCGGCTGTCGGTGTCCTCGGCAATGATGCTGAGATGAGTAACGTCGCCTACCAGGACGTAGCGGCTGCCATGAAACGTGCCAAAGCCGGTAGTCCGCTGACGCAGGTCACCGTCGTAGTACCAGGCACCGGCGCGGGCCGTGACGTGATGAAGCACCTCGCCCGCAGCGGTGGGCTCGCAAATACGCTTGTCCTGACGCTCGCTCGTGTGGTGGAGTTGCTCGCCGCACCGGTTTTGGTCCCACGGCTACCGCTGTCGTATCCACTGCTCGAAGCGTCAGTGCAGAAGGTGTTGGCAGAACAGCCTGGCCTCTTTGAGCACGTAGCCGATCAGCCGATCACATCCCTGGCAATTGCTGGTGCGTCGTTGACGCTCGCCGGATATCCGGACCCGGCAGTCGAGCGCCCGACCAAGCTGGTCGGCGACATGCTCCGAGTCCACAATCTGGCGACCCGTGCTCAGTCATCGGCCTACTACCTCCCGCACGAGGCTTACGCCGCGGCGATGGATCGGCTCGATCAGCTCGGCAAGATCATCGTGTTCCAGCCTTGCGAAACCGATCCGGCAGCACTCGAGCTCCTGCGCGCCATGCAGAACCGCGGGGAGACGATTGAGGTGGACGCGGAGGCTACCGGGACGACAGTGGTCCACACCCCAGACGCAGATGACGAGGTTCGGGCGGTCAGCCGCAAGGTCCGCAAACATCTCGCTGAAGGTACACCGGGACACCGCATCGGCGTCTTCTATGGCAACGACGATCCCTACCTGCACCTGATCCACGAACATTTCACCAACGGTGGGATCTCGATCTCCGGACCTGACTGCGCGTCGCTCATCGACCGTCCTCTGGCCCGCTCGCTGCTCGCACTGCTGGCGTTGGATGTCGATCTGATGCCACGTCGCGAACTGTTGGCCATCTTGGCTGAGCGCTCACTCAAGCGGCCGGAGATTGGTGGCGAACAAATTTCGCTGCGGAAGCTGGAATTGCTGACGCGCAAATATGTTCCGATTGTCGGCGGCGCCGATTGGGGTCGGCTCGCGCAAGTCGAGTCGAGCGACAGGCGGTACGAGCAAGCTCAGGCGTTGCACTCATTCATCGAGGATCTACGAACTGAACTTCGCCACATCACGTCCGCGCCTACTTGGACGGGCGCGAGTGAACTTCTTCTCGACTTCATCGAACAGCGCTTCAGTACCAGTTCACGGGGCGACGACGACCCGACCACGGCTGACGCCGAATTACTTCGACAGATCTGTGGCGACCTGCAAGCGATGGACGGCATTGCACCGGACCTCACGGCGCCCAGACTTGTCGAGGCGTTGACTGTCCGGATCGTCAGTGTGCGGCGCACCGTCGGCAGATCGGGAACGGGCGTATCCATCGGACCGATCAGCGCCGGCGTCGGTCGCGATTTGGATATCTGCATCGTTCTCGGTGTTGCCGAGGGGATTGTGCCGGCTCGGCGCCGCGAAGATCCGCTGCTTCCCGCGGAATTAACCGGACGAAAGCCTGCCGCCGAGATCGACGGACAACACCGGCAACTGATGCTGACACTTGGATCAGGCCGGCATCACCGCATCATCACCTTTCCTCGCGGAAGCCTCCGCGGGGGTGCCGAGAATGTTCCGTCGCGATGGCTCATCCCGACACTCGAGCATCTGTCGGGTACGAAGATCAATGTTGTTGACTGGCAACGCCAAACAAGGGACGTCGACACGGTCGTGACGGTGGAATCGTTCGACGTCGCTACGCAGAGATTCGATCCACGGATCGGTAGCGGTGCCGCCTCGCCCACCGAGTGGCGGCTTCGGGCCCTGGCCGGAGTGCCGGCGCGCGACCGCCGCTACATCCTGGGAGACTCCACAGTGTTCCGCGGGATGGAGATGCGCAGCGACCGCCTCAACGGCCGATTCACTCGATATAACGGCAACGTTTCCGCTGTCAGCGACCTTGTGCGGTTCTTTGACCGGCCGGTCTCGCCGTCTCGGCTCGAAGATTGGGTCGCTAGCCCGTACCGATTCTTCGTTCGCACATTGCTGGGCGTCGATGCGCTCCATGACCCGGACGACGAGGCACAACTCGACCCGCTCACCCGCGGCAACCTGATTCACGCCACCCTCGAGAAGTACATCAAGGCCGTCATCGACGGCCGAGCTGCCACGCTCGATCGGCTCCTCGGCATCGCCGACGATGTACTTGAGAGCGCCCGCATCGATGCCCCCGGCTGGCTGCCCCAGCTCTGGGCCAAAGACAGCGACATCATCCGCCGGGATCTCGTCGACTGGCACGAACACGACACCCGGGATCGCGACGGTGGCTGGACACCCCTTGGGGTCGAACGCAAGTTTGGTGGACACCCCGACCTGGTGCAGATCGACCTCGGCAACGCTGCAATCGGATTCACGGGGTCCATCGACCGCATCGATACACATCGGGATGGCCGTGTGAGGGTGACCGACTATAAGACCGGGCTTATCGACGACTACAAGGGGCTGTCGGAGTCGGAGCCGACGGATGGCGGCACCAAGTTCCAACTACCTGTCTACGGATTGTTCGCAGCGACGCTGGGGCAGCAGGTCAGCGCGCGGTATTGGTTCGCGACCAGTCGGGGCGATTTCGACTCGGTCGAGTACAACGTCACCGATGCAGTCATCGAAATCCTCCGGACCGACCTTGAACTCGTCCATCGTGCTGTCGCGGCCGGGTATTTCCCGCCGAGACCACCGCAGACATTCTGGGCCGACCCCTTGGTCGACCTCATCGGCAAGCCTGGTCTCGAACGTGCGTGGGTGAACCTCGACAATGTGCCTGAGATCGCTGACTACCTCGCGAAGCATGGTGCCTGACGTGACGACATCTGATGCGTTTCTGGTCGACGCCGACGAACGGTCTCGTATTGAAAATGACACGGCATCAACACTTTTTGTTGAAGCCGGAGCCGGGAGTGGTAAGACCCACTCGCTCGTGCAGCGGATCTGTCATTTGGTCCTTGTCGATTGCATTGAACTCGACAACATTGCAGCCATCACTTTCACCGAGAAAGCTGCCGCGGAACTCCGCGAACGTGTCCGCGATGAACTGGCCGCCCACGACACTGCGGAGGCGGAGGCTGCGCTAACCCAGGTCGACACGGCCGCACTCGGAACTCTCCACGCATTCGCAGCCCGGATTGTGAGTGAACATCCACTGGAGGCCGGCGTTCCACCCCGGATTTCAGTGGTGGATGCGATGGGTTCGCAGCTGTCGTTCGAGCGCCGCTGGCGCCGGATGCGCACGACGCTGTTCTCCGATGAGGCCACCGCACCTGAAGGACTGGCCGAAGCAATGCAGGTGGTTATCGGCACCGGTGCATCGCTGAATCAGGTCCGCACACTCGCCGACGCTCTCGATCGGAGCTGGGATCGATTGAGGCTCAATGATTCATCACCCGTCCTCAGCATTCCGGACATCGACGCAATACTCCAGGCAGCAGATCTTGCTGTGGACGTCATGGACGAATGCCTCGACCCCACCGACAATATGGTTGCCGGTCTGGCGCGAGTGCGTGCGTGGCGCGATGACATCGCCGCCGGACGCGACACCACCGTGTGGATGTCCGTTGTCGGCGAGTACCCCAAGTTGGGCAACACCGGGCGAGGTCCGAACTGGGCGGGTGGTGCTGCCCGGCTGAGGGAAATCCGGACGGCCATCAAGGAGGCCGGTGAGTTGGCCGTGGCCACTCGGCATCGATACGTGGCGTCCGCATTGGCGGTTGTGGTGCATCACCTTTCGGTTGTGGTGGTTGACGAGGCTCGCGAACGACAGCGTGAAGGTCGACTCGAGTTCCATGATCTGCTCGTCCACGCGCGCGATGTGGTATCCAACCCCGAGGTGCAAACCGCCGTGCACCGCAGATATCAGCGCATCATGCTCGACGAGTTCCAAGACACGGACCCGCTTCAGCTCGACATCGCCCGACGCATTGTCGCCGGCCACGGCGCGACCGGACGATTGTTCACCGTCGGCGACCCCAAACAGTCGATCTACCGCTTCCGTCGGGCGGACATCGCGTCGTACATGGCGGCTCGCGACGACACCGCCACTGCGGATGTTGTACGACTCACCACCAACTTTCGATCAACGAAACCTGTTCTCGACTGGGTGAACTCAGTGTTCAACACACTGGTCATTCCCGAGGAACACATCCAGGCCGAGTATGCGGCGCTCGATCCCGCGCCCGGCCGGCCCGACTGGACTGACTCTTCCTGGGGGCCGCATCCCTTCACCTTCGCTGACGACTCGGACCCGACGGACGACGAGCAAGGATTGTCACCGGCCGAGGTACTGCGGGCCCGGGAAGCAAAAGACGTCGCCCGCATTATCGGGACTGCGATAGCGGAGGGGTGGCAGAAGGAGACCGGAGGTTTCGGGGAGTACGAGCACACGCCGGTCGACCTCAGTGACATCTGTATTTTGATCCCCTCGCGATCGGTGCTGCCTTTTCTGGAGAAGTCGCTCGACGCCGCCGGAATCGAATTCCGTTCCGAGGCATCGTCGCTGGTGTATTCCACGCAAGAGGTTCATGACCTGTTGGTGACGGCGCGGGCGTTGTCGAACACTGCGGACGGGGCCGCTCTGGTTGCGGCGCTGCGGACTCCATTGTTCGGTTGTGGCGACGACGACCTGCTGCAGTGGAAAGGTCAAGGCGGGCGATGGGACTTGTTCGCTGGTGCGCCAGCGGAACAAAAAAATTCACAGGTCGATACAGCTCTTCGTTACCTAAAGGATGTTTGGTGGGGATTGGGACGACTCACGCCTGGTGCACTCCTCAGCAAACTGGCGACCGATCGCCGCGTCTTCGAGGTCTCGATGGACTCGCCGCGACACCGCGATGTGTGGCGACGGTTGCGGTTCGTGATTGATCAGGCGCATGCCTGGTATGGCGAAGATGGTGGCGACCTGCGCGATTACCTGGATTGGGCTGCGACACAACAAGAAGAGAGTGCGCGTGTGGCTGAAGCGGTGCTGCCGGAGATCGGGGTCAACGCAGTGCGCATCATGACCATCCACGCCGCGAAGGGCTTGCAGTTCCCGATGGTGATTGTTGCCGGCATGAGCGGTGGAATCCGCAAGACGAGCGAGCCGGTGTTGTGGGACGCGGATGGTGAGTTGCAGATTTACCTTGCGAAGTCCGCGACATCGCTGGGTTATCGCGCTGTTGCCGCGACCGAGAAGGCGCACGTCGATGCTGAGCGGGTGAGGTTGCTCTATGTAGCCTGCACTCGCGCCGAGAGTCTGCTGGCGGTGTCCGGCTACCGAACGTCCCGCGAGGACTGCTGGGGTGCGATTGTCGCCCGCGGGGTCGCCGGCGTGCCGAACGAGAAACCGCATTTGATCGACCCAGTTCGGGATGACGACGACTTCGCCGGCGCTGTGACCGAATTGGAATCGTGGGCGCAGTGGGAGACGGAGACCGAACGGATCGCTGCGATCTCGTCGCTGCCATCGTCGTTGCCAGTGACAGAAATTGTGCATGAAAAGCGTTTGGAGGGAACGACGCTCTTGCAGGCGTACCGGGCCGCGGAATTGTTGACTGCGACTGGAATGGGCGAGAAGGTGCCCGCGGCGGTCGGGTCGACGGAGAGCGGTCCGGCGCTGGGGACGGCATTGCACGCCCTGCTCGAATCGGGAGGTCTCGGTGTCGCGCTTGACGATGCCTTCGACGAACGGGCTCGTGCAGCCGCGCGGATTGCCGGACTTGTCGATGCTGATCGCTTCGTCCTACTCGCGCGATCGGCATTGTCATCGGAGCCGGTGCGACGAGCTGCAATGCGCGACCATTGGCAGGAAATGCCGCTTGGTGGACTCGCTCCGGGCAGCGACATCGTGGTCGAGGGCATCGCTGACCTCGTCTATCGGGAGGACGATGGCTCCCTGGCGATCGTCGACTACAAGACCGACGTTGGCGTTTCGGCAGTGACGCTCGAGCAGTACTGGGCTCAATTGGCGATCTACGCGGACTTATTGCGGACTGCTACAGGCGAAGTGGTGTCGTCATTGGTGCTGATCTTCTGCCGACCCGACGCCGCGGTTGTGTTGCAGCGGCCGTTGATCTGAGAGGCTGACGACCATGCCGTTCACCCATCCTGAATTACCGCGGTTCGCCAACGCTGCCGAGCACAAGGTCTGGCAGGAGCTGATCGGCCAGCTCCAAGATGGCGACTTCGTGACGGCGGAGCAGCGGGTAACCGACCACCTGAAGGATCATGAGGCGGACTTCGTTGTGGCCATCGAGGGCGGTGGCATCATGTGCCTGGAGGTGAAAGGCGGCGAGGTTTGGCACGACGGCCTTACGTGGCGCCAGAACCGCGGCGGCGAGTACGTGGAGATCGAGCCGGTGCGTCAGGCGCGCGAAACATGCTATGCGCTCAGAGAATTCGTTGAGAGTGATCCGCGGTGGACGCAGGGCCGAATCCGTTGGGATCATATGGTCGTCCTGCCGAACACGAAGCTGCCGTCCGACTTCGCGCTTCCGGACTGTCCACGGTGGAAGGTAGTGGACCGGACTCAGCTTCCGCATCTCGTTGGGCTGATGCGCAACGTCCTCGTCAGACAAGAGCTGGATCGGCCGTTTCTGAGTGATGTTGGGGTTGAGCAACTTCAGGCCGCACTGGCGGGGCGTGGCCTACCGCAGCGCGATGTGGTTGCGCGTGCTCTGGAGAACGAGGATTCCGCTGATCTGATGACCGAGCAGCAAGCAGTGATCTTGAATGCGATCACCCTGCTCAATCGCGTCGAGGTACGTGGGGGAGCAGGCAGTGGGAAGACGTTCCTGGCGATTGAGCAAGCACGGCGGCTGACGAAGGGCGGGCAGCGGGTCGCTTTGATCTGCTATTCGCACGGTCTTGCCTCGTACCTGGAACGGATCACTGCGAGTTGGTCGTACAAGCAGCGCCCGGCGTATGTGGGCGAGTTTCACGCGCTCGGGGTCCAATGGGGTGCGCCGCATGGTCCGGATGAATCACTGAGAACCACCGAGACAGCGGAGTTCTGGGAGCGCGACCTGCCTCGCCAGATGGCCGATCTCGCCGCCGCGTTACCCGCGAACAAGCGCTTCGATGCAGTCGTCATCGATGAGGCCCAGGACTTCGCCGATCAGTGGTGGGAACCAATTCTAGCCTCACTGAAGGACTCCGAGACCGGTGGCATCTTTCTCTTCAGTGACGAAGGCCAGCGAGTTTTCGACCGTCAGGGTGCGCCGCCGGTCCCACTTGTTCCCCTCATTTTGGATCACAACATGCGGAACACCCGTCAGATTGCCAGAGCATTTGATCCACTTGTGGGACAACGCATGAGGCTATTGGGCGGCGATGGTCCGGCTGTCCGCTTCGTGCCGTGTCCACCGTCGGAAGCAATGGATCAGGCTGACGATCAGATCGAGATCCTCATGGACGAGGGCTGGCGACCGGAAGACCTTGCGCTGTTGACCACAGGGAGTCGTCATCCCGAACAGGTCGCTCGGCAGGAGGAGGGCAACCAGGCCTACTGGGCAAGCTTCTGGGACACCGACCAGGTCTTCTACGGGCACGTGCTCGGTTTCAAGGGGCTGGAACGGCGTGCAGTTGTCCTTGCACTCAATGAGAAGCATTCGCGCGACAGATCACGGGAACGGTTGTACGTAGGACTGTCGCGGGCTCGTGATCAGTTGGTGGTGTGCGGTGATCCGGAGCTCGTCCGCGACGTGGGCGGTGGCGAACTGGCGAGTCGACTGGGGCTATCACTTGTTTGAGGTAGCCGTCTTGAACAGAGCCCGGCAACAGCAGCCTAGTGTGCTGCTATGGGAGCCGTAAACGAGCAGTCAGGAAGCAGCTGGCGCCCTCCGCCCTCATCTGTCGCGGTCCAAGCACGGATGGCTCGTCAGCGCCAACGGGATACGGATGCAGAGACTCAGGTCCGTAAGTATCTTCATGCGAACGGCATCCGCTTCCGTGTCGATGCGAAGCTGGAGCCAGACCTTCGCACCAAGGGCGATATCGTCTGGCGGGGTCTCAAGCTGGTCGTGTTCATTGATGGTTGCTTCTGGCACGGCTGCCCTGAACATGCGACGCGCCCCAAGGCAAACGCCCGGTGGTGGGCCGAGAAACTAGACGCCAACATCGCACGCGACCGCAAAACGGACGCTGAGCTGGCACGAAGGGGGTGGTCGGTCCTGAGATTCTGGGAGCACGAACTTCCGGAAGATGTCGCACAGTCCATCGCAGCCCGACTCGAAGCGCTCCGCGGTGAGTCTTAGAAGTGGTCGAGCAGGTGTGGGCCGATCGCCTTCCGAGAGGGATCAGGACCGCGTTGCCAATGGCGATGGTGGTCTTCAATCGACCCACCTGAACGAATCGGGGAAGCCTTGCAGGACTGCCGCCTCGTAGTGGGTGATCGCCCGATTTCTGCGTGAGGTGAAGCCGCTTCCTCCGATACCACCCCGGGAATATTCGCTCCCTGGAACGTCATCGTCATCCAGCGCAGATCTCGCTCAGGGACTGCGCGGTCCGGGACGCGCATGCATTCGTCGACTGCAGGTAGATCTTGCAGTCAGGCCCTAGATGTCCCCCGAATAGACGACATCGCTGAACGTGGAGTGGTAGGTGGCAGCGGCGGCCAGATTCAATTCGACGCGCTGGTCACGCTATATATCGAGCTCGCTTCGTGGAGCCCTCGGAGTGGCCTCCGGCCGCCGGCGAACCGGTCTAGCACTCCGATCTGATCCGAACCGTTCGCCATGGGCGTCTGTGGTACTTCGACCGGTGGACATTCGATCAACGGACACACAGGGTTTCGCCGACTTCGGGAGTTTGTCGGTGCTCTGTGCAAGAGTAATTCGCGAGCGCTTCCCACCGTCTTCGGTAACGATGACGGGTCGCTCAAACGACACCTACCTCCGTAGGTGCGCTTTGCCACAGCCGCCATCGGCTTTCGTGTGCGGACGGGACGCACTCCCACGAGAAACTAACCGACGATGCACGTCGGTCGCGAGAAGTGTGCAGGACAGGACTATGACGAATGCAGATCCCGGGTTCGAGCCAAACGAAGAACAGCGTGTAGTAGTCGAGTCGGCATTGGATGCACGACTCCTGGTCATCGCAGGTGCCGGTCAGGGCAAGACTGAGGTCGTTGCTTCACGTATCGGACACCTCGTGGAGACCGAAGAACTGTCGGCATCTCGCGAAATACTAGTGCTGAGCTTTTCTCGTGCAGCGGTGAACGCGGTGCGGACCAGGCTCACGGACCGAGAGTTCTCCGCCGAAGCGAACGTGCGGACGTTCGACTCATTTGCGTCGCTGCTATTGCTCGATGCCGATATCGAGCCGACGGGTTCGTTTGACAATCGGATCCGTCAGGCGACCAAACTCCTGCAAGAGGCCGATGAACTACCCGACGACGTCGAAGAACTGCGCCATATCATCATGGACGAGGTGCAAGATCTCGTCGGTGATCGAGCTGACTTCATCCTCGCCTTGCTGGACAAAATCGACCCAGATGTGGGTTTCACGGCATTGGGCGACCCCCTGCAAGGGATCTACAACTTCATTCTGGGTGATTCCGATAGTAAGACGACTTCGGATGAAGTGTTCAAGTTCCTCAAGAAGCTCGGTGCAAGTCAAGTGGGTCTTGGGAAGAACTACCGTGCTCGCGGTGATGATCCCAAGCGGGTAGTCGGGCTCGGCAACGAACTGCGCGAATCGCGACATGCCGAACTTGCTAAAGAGGTGCTGGACCGATTCGAGGCAACTCTGCCCCACGCTGGTGAGTTGGACGAGTGGCGTCCTGTGGTAGCAGGTGCAGAGAAAACGACGGCGGTTCTTTGCAGATCCAACGCTGATGTTCTTTGGGTTTCGCGGCAACTCCGCCGCGAGGGCATCGACCATGTGATCCGTCGTGAAGCACAAGAGTTCGGTGCACCATCGTGGATAGCAACATCGCTTGGCCGGATGTCGGGACCCGCCGCGAGCCGTGTCGAAGTTGATTCCGCCCTCCGACTCCACATGAACGACGAGGAAGCAGAAGATAGGTGGCACCTTCTCAAAGGTGCCGAGGGAAATGCCAAGCGCCTCAACGAACTGAATCTGGGCCGCCTTCGGAGCATGGTCCGAGAGGGCTCTCTGCCTCTTACCCTGACCCAGAGAGATACATCAAAGGTTGTTGTCTCAACCATCCATCGAGCCAAAGGGCTTGAGTTCGACCGTGTTGTCTTTGCGTACCCGGGTTACGACCGCAAAGACCCGGATTTCGATGAGATGGTGAAAACGAGCTACGTTGCGCTGAGTCGGGCGAGAGACGGGATAGTCATCGTTGATCTGAAGCCGGGACGTTACATCAAGCAGGAGTACTGGCTGAAGGGCCGATGGCAAGAACGGGTTCGAACGGCCAAGAAATCCACACGAACCAAGTCGCTCGAGGTCAAGGTTAGGGACACCGACGTCGACCGGCCCTTCGACTCACCGTTCATTTCTGCCGAATCCGTGCAGACGAATCTTCGCGATCGCGATCTCGCAGGGATCGACATCGAAGCACACCTCGACTTGACGCTATCAACCGTCGAGATCCCGATCTACGACCTTCGAGCTGACGACGGCAGGGTGCTGGGGAGAACGAGTGAATCGTTCGGCGACGCGTTCGTGCGAGCGTTCGGTCAACGTCAAGGCACCTACCCCGCGACTCTCGCCGGGTTGTCACTCGTATCAGTCGACACCGTTGCCGGAGATCCGCAGTTCACTGAACAAGCCGGCATCGGGCTGTCCGGGTTCTGGCTTGTCCCACGGGTTGTCGGGCTTGCCGAACCTGACTGGAAATACATGGAGGATGTGTCGTGAGCATGAAGCCAGCGCTGCAAGACAAGTATCGATTTCGTGACGAGCTGGTCGACGACCTGGTACTCGACGTCGTAGGCCCGGGTGGGGGAGAGGACGAACTTCTCGAGGAGGCTCCCCTCGGCCGCTACCTTGTCGGGGTTCTTTGGCCCTCCGACGATGACCTTCAGGAGGGCATTGAACCTGATGGAGCCGAGCCTGAAAAGGACGGGGCGACAGACGATAGTCCGGTTGCGCAGGCGCGCATGAGGTTTCCCTCGTCCATGGGATTGACTTTTTCCGTTCGGGTGAAGGATGCGGATTCGATCACGATCGCACCGTCGGCAGCTCGTTACGAAGAGCAGCCACTCGAAGGGGGAGACGAAGGCAAGGTGAAACGAAACCGCGATTCCAAGTGGCGACGTGTGCCGGCGGTGATCAAGCCGTTGGTTCAAGGCGTGACCAAGCCGGGAACCTTCAGGGATCTTGTCGCGCCTGGATTGCAGTTATATCGGTATGTCAGGCCTGCCCGAGACGGTGTGGTCACAGTGTCAGTTGCACTGCGCAATGTACAGGTACCGCCGCTGAAGCAGATGCGAGATTCGTTCTCCTGGTTCCAGGTTGAGCTGGATATCCAGACGGACCAGCCCGCAATCGTCGATCGTACAAAGCATCGGAATGCTGGCAAGGACGACGATCTCGATAGCTCGGCATTGCTGTATCGCAATGCCTACACCTTTGCAATCGGTCACGGGTGCGCTGTCGACTGGGATCTCGAGACGTCGGTGGGCGGAGCCACTACGACTGTGACGACAACTTTCTTGCCATCCTACGAGGTTGCTCGCGCGCGGCCCGCCCTCCTCAAATCTGTCGACCTGCGTATGTCCTTTCTGTCGGACGCGTCGAAGGACGAGGTCATCGGAAGCCTAGAGACCCTTGCCCAGCGCTATCGAGCGTGGATCGCGAAGCTAGGAGATTCGCTGTCAGCAGGCGAAACCGACGTCTCAGACGGCTTGCTCCCCACCGCGAAAAGGCACATCAAAGAGGCTGGGATCGCAGCTGGTCGAATCGAGGCCGGGATTCGTCTCTTGAGGGATGACGATGATGCATTGGATGCATTCAGATTGGCCAACAAGGCAATGCAACTTCAACGTGCTCGCCAGGATTGGGTGCGTTCGGGGGCCAAGGGTGACGTGGGTGACGGCGCAGGCGACCAGTGGTATCCGTTTCAGATTGCCTACATCCTCCTCAATCTGCCGGGTCTGACGGACAGAAGGCACGAAGACCGCGAAAAGGCGGACCTCCTTTGGTTCCCAACTGGTGGCGGAAAGACCGAGGCGTACCTCGGTCTCGTCGCATACTCGATCATCGTTCGTAGATTGCGGGACTCCGATGCGACTGGCGTCGCCGTAATCATGCGATACACCCTGCGTCTATTGACAATCCAACAGTTCGAGCGAGCAACGATGCTCATCTGTTCGCTCGAGACTGTCCGCAAGAGTGAATCCAGGCTCGGCAAGCTCCGATTTTCGATCGGATTGTGGGTAGGTTCCGGTGCGACTCCGAACTCATTGTCGGACGCCAAGAAGTCGCTTCGCGAACTGGCATCAGGGCGAGATCTGCAAGACAAGAATCCTGTTCAGCTCACCCAATGCCCTTGGTGTGGAACAGCATTGGACCACAAGAACTACACTATTCGGGCCGTTCCTGAGAAGCACATGCGAATCGGATGTAGGACTCCCGGTTGCGATTTTTCTGACGGTCTACCAGTCCACCTGATCGACGAGGATGTGTATCGAGAACGGCCCGAGTTGATATTGGGTACCGTCGACAAGTTCGCGGCAATGGCATGGAATGAAAACGTCGGTAAGTTGTTTGCCCGAGACGGAAAGGGCTATCCGCCAGATCTTATCATTCAGGATGAGTTGCATCTCATCTCCGGGCCTTTGGGTTCGATAGTTGGGTTGTACGAGACGGCCGTTGACGCAGCATGTGAGATCCCCTCGATCGACGATGAATCGAACCGCGCGCGGCCAAAAGTGATTGCGTCGACGGCGACGATTAGGCGGGCACAGCAGCAGATTCGATCTGTTTTTGATCGCGAGGCAGCGCAATTCCCGCCTCCGGGAATCAATCCCGATGAATCATTCTTCGCCGAACCTGCGCCATCCGAGGCGCTGGGTACTCGTCGATACGTAGGGGTCATGGCGCCAGGTGCAAGTCACGCGACATTGCTGGTCCGGGTTTACTCAGCTCTGCTGCAGGCAGCCAAGGATGTCCAGGGTGACGACGTCACTCGAGATCCATATTGGACGTTACTCGGCTATTTCAATAGTTTGCGCGTCCTCGGTAGCGGTTATCTGCAGGTGGAGAGTGATGTCCGGGAACGGCTAGGCGTGGTGGCCGGCAGGAAGGGAACCGACCCTCGGCTACTGACTCGGGCAATCGGCGAACTCACGAGTCGCGTTGCATCGTCGGAAATCCCGCAACAACTCAAGCAGCTGGAGAACAAACTCGGGGGTCCAGAACAACCGCTGGACGTCGTCCTCGCAACGAACATGATCTCAGTCGGAGTCGATATCGACCGACTCGGCCTGATGGCCGTTATGGGACAACCTCAAGCCAGCGCCGAGTACATCCAGGCGACGAGCCGTGTGGGACGTAAGCATCCCGGCCTCGTCGTCACGATCTTCAATGCTGCGCGGTCACGTGATCGTTCACACTACGAGAACTTCTTACCGTTCCATCAAGCCTTGTACCGCGCGGTGGAAGCAACGAGTGCAACACCTTTCGCTGCCCGGGCCCGTGATCGCGGATTACACGGTGTCCTGGTGTCACTTGTGCGTCTCTTGGTGCCCGAACTTTCGTCGGATGGTTCTGCCTACCGTATCGATGACAGCTGGGACGCAGTCACCGCCATTGCCGATTTGATCGCGCGGCGCGTCCACAACGTGGCTGATGACGAGGAGCTCGATACGAAAGCGGAAGTCGCACAGCTGCTGGGTGTGTGGTCGGATGCAGCGGATGAACGGGAGTACATGCGGTACCGAAACTCCAAGAATCTGGAGGCGGCGTTGCTGGTTGACCCCGCTACCGCGTTGGTCGACGACGACATCGACTACTCACAGAGTGACGTCCCGTGGCCCACGCTCCAAAGTATGCGGGACGTGGATGCAGAAAGTGGTCTCTATCAAATACCGATGAGCTCGATGAGGAGATCGTCATGAGAAAAGTTGACGCGACTGCCCGTCGAAGCCAGTTGTTGAGTACGTACGGAATCGGTGGACTCTTCCCCTCCGAGACCTCCAGTTTCATGATTGTTGGTCTGGACTATTGGAACGAGGAGAATGCCCAACACGTTAGTGAGCCGCGCCTGGCGCGGTCGCTCAAAGTCCGTGAACTGAAGTCGCCACCTGCCGGTGGTGGGCGTGACGTTCCAGTAGTTCGGTTCCCGCGCAAGCAGATCTGCCCGTTCTGTCGGCGAGTCGGAACCACCGCAGAATTGTCAGGCGATTGGAACGGTTCGAAATGCGGGAAGTGCAAAGAGAAGGCGTTACTATCCCCGTTTCGTCTGATCGTCGCTTGCAACCGCGGCCATATCGACGATTTTCCAATTCACCGTTGGCTGCATAAGAAACTGCCTGAAGGACCCTCTCACGAGATCAAGATGACGGCACTCGGAAAGACGTCCTCGCTCGACGATCTTGTCCTCACTTGCGGATGCGGTGAAACGCGCTCGCTCGGCAAGGCGTTCGGTGCAGAGGCGATGAAGGGTGTCACTCAATGCAGGGGCCTCCGGCCTTGGCTTGGACATGACCACACCGAAGCTTGCGATGAGACACCGCGCGTCCTCCAGCGGGGTGCGTCGAACGTCTGGTTCCCGGCTGTTCGGTCCGCAATCTCGATCCCTCCGTACTCCGAAGCGCTTGCGAAGTTCGTTAACAGGCACTGGACTGCCCTGGAAGATCCCGCTGCCGTCAACGATGCGCTCTTGGCAAACATCGCAAAGGCATCCAACGGTAAGTTCACCAGTGATGACATCGTCGTCGAGATCAAACGCCGCCGCGAGTCTGATGAGGGTGCCGACCTTGACGAGGACGAACTCCGGAGGCAAGAGTACAAGGCGCTGCTCGAGGGTCGAGGAGAGCGCAAGGCCGACCGTGATTCGGATTTCGTCAGTGAGACTGTCGAGATATTGCGACCTAGGGTTCCAGATCTGATCACCCACGTCCGCAAGGTCACCCGCCTTCGAGAAGTCCGCGCCCTGTACGGATTCTCTCGGCTCAATGGCGTAGCGGAACTTGGGCAGGAAGGTCTCTGCAAGCTGTCCGGCGAGGAAAAATACTGGCTGCCGGCGATCGAGGTGATCGGAGAAGGCATTTTCATGGCTTTCGATCGCATCAAGCTTCATGACTGGGCGCAACGTCCGTTCGCCAAACGACGCGAACGGACACTGCAGACGGCTGCAACCCGCCAGGCCGATGAGTTCAAGCGGACACCGCCGACTGTCGACATCGCGAAGGTAGCGATTCACACCCTGGCGCACCTGCTGATCGATCAACTCTCGCTCGACGCGGGCTACCCGGCCTCATCGTTGCGCGAGAGGCTATTTGTCGACAACGAAACGGCCGGTCTTCTCATTTACACCGCAAGTTCGGACTCTGCGGGCAGCCTGGGTGGCGTCGCCTCGCAGGCGGATCCGGAGCGTTTCGCGGCCGCTCTCGATGAGGGGTTGCATCGGTTGTCATGGTGCTCAACAGATCCCGTCTGCATCGAGTCCACGGCTACTGGCACCGACGCACTCAACCTCGCTGCGTGCCATGCGTGTGCGCTCGTTCCTGAGACCTCTTGCGAATTGAACAACACATACCTGGATCGAGCACTCCTATTCGGGACCCAGGATGAGGACGAACAAATCGAAGGGCTCTTCAGCGCCTACGTTGGCCCGTGATCGGAAACTGTCTTCGAACCCGTGACACCAGGCTGATCGATGAACGTAGATAGCGACTGATGCTCACAATTTTTCGGATCTCGAGCCGATGATCGCAGAGTTGAGCCATACAGTGTGAGGAGCCCGATGAGAACCGCCGTCCAGATGCACGACATGTTCTCGAGTTCGTACAACCAACTCGACGGCAGCATTCGAAGCCGCGTCCTGACCTTCATGGTGAAGCTACAACAAGACCCGGACGCCCCAGGCCTTGACTTCAAACATCCGCAAGGGGCCGCGAGCAGCCACGTACGCACGGCGCGGGTCAACGACAACTATCGTGCAGTGTTGGTCAACGCAGGTGTCGACCAGAACAACAGCCGGCTCTGGCTGGTTGCAGTCAAGAAACACGACGACGCATACGAGTTCGCCCGCACCTTAACCTTGCAGGTGAACGGAAAGACGGGCGCAGCAGAACTGTTCGATCCCATAGCCCTTGAGACGGCAGTGGGCAATGCCCGTTCCCTTCCGCGGAAGATGAAATCCGCGACGTGCATACCAGCAAATGTCAGCCGAGCAGACCTCGAACGATTCGGTGTCGCACCTGACATCGCGAGTGAACTCAAGCAGGTCACTGACGAGGATGTGTTGCTTCAAATAGCGGAGGCGCTGCCGACCTCACAGGCCAGCGCGATACTCGATCTCGCGACAGGGAGGAGCCCGGAGCAAGTTTGGAGCGATCTTGTCATCGAGGAGCCTGGCCCCATCGACGTCGAGGATCTCGAAGCGGCTCTGAAACGTCCGTTGTCGCGTTTGAGTTTCACTGCAGTTGAAGGCGACAACGAGGATGAGTTGCGTGCGGTCTTGGAAGGAGACTTCGCAAAGTGGCGGGTTTGGTTGCACCCACTGCAGCGGAAGTTGGCCAACCACCAAGGGTGGAATGGTCCGTTCCGCGTGACCGGGGGTGCTGGAACTGGAAAGACTGTGACTGCCATCCACCGAGCCAGGTTTCTCGTCAAGCGGTTGGATAGCACTGGCGCGGACGGGAGCGCGAAGGTGCTCTTCACTACTTTCACTCGTAACCTAGCCGGAACCATCGCGGCGCAGCTCGTTCAGCTTGCGGGTCCAGCTATCACTGACCGGGTGCACGTCGTCAATATAGACAGCGTCGCGCGGTCGGTGCTGGCAGCTACCGACGTCGGCCGCAACCTCGTCAACACCGCTCACCTCGTGTCCGCTGATAGCAGTGATTTGAAAGCGCTGTGGCAAACGGCTGCCGGTGCCAGCAGTGGCAGCTGGGATATCAGATTCCTCAGCGATGAATGGTCCCAGGTCGTCCTTGGAAACGCGATCGCTGACGAGGCGGGCTATTTGCGGGTCGCGCGTAGCGGTCGCTCGCAGCGGCTGAGCCGACCACAGCGGGCAGACGTCTGGAAGGCGATTGATCACTTCCAGCAGTTGATGCGCGCGCAGAATCTACTCACGTTCACAGAACTCGCGGCACGATCGGCGGCAGCGTTGGTAGCAGATCCAGGCCTTCGCAGGCAGTTCGGATACCGCCACGCCGTCATCGACGAGGCGCAGGATCTTCATCCGGCCCACTGGAAGCTGCTGCGGGCATTGGTTGCTCCCGATACCGATGATCTCTTTATCGTCGGTGACGCACATCAGCGGATCTACGGTAGAGCCGCGCCGCTGTCGCGCTACGGAATCGAAACACGGGGACGCGCAAGACGATTGACGGTGAACTATCGGACGAGTCGACAAATTCTGCGGTGGTGCCTTGGCATCGTCGACCCCGATGTCGATGACCTGGACACGTCCTCCGAAACGTTGGCGGGTGCTCGATCAGTCTTCGGCGGGCCAGAGCCAGAGGTGCTTAATTTCGATTCGAAGGACGCCGAGAATAATGGAATCGCCGAGCAGATCGCCAGATGGATCGAAGGTGGGGTGCGGCCATCTGATATCGCGGTGTTTGCGTACGGGAATGGCGACGTGGAAGAAATCAGTGCCGCGATGCAGGGCACAAGTATCGAAACCACGATTGTGAATGAAAACACCAGAGAGGAAAAGCTAGGTGATGTAGTCAGGATCATGACAATGCACCGCGCCAAAGGCCTTGAGTACCAAGCAGTTGTGATGGCCAGGATCGGTGAAGACTCGGTTCCGCCGTACTACGTTAAGCGGTTGCAGGGTGCCGATCGCGAGCAAGCCGAGCGGAAGGTCAGAAACGTTCTCTACGTGGCAGGCTCCCGTGCCCGTGAGCACCTGGCGGTCACTTGGGCGGGGGAGAAGTCGGCTCTGCTGAGTGGTGTAATGACTAGGGCAACCGGTTCGTCTGGCGGTTAGGTGTAGTCGTGGCGCGATTCTTCAAACAAGTACCCAAACTCCAACGCACTCGAATCAAGAAACCCAAACCTAGGACTGGTATCAAATCTGGGCCATGGGACCGCGAAATTGTCTTCAACACCGTCCCCGCGGCAGTGGCGGAAGATGCGCCTACTCCAGGACAGCAAGGCCCGGACCTGGCATTCGCAGAGCATGTTGTCGACTTCGACGATGAGACTCCATCTGTCGGTGACGGGCGAGTTGTTGAGGATGATTCGTGGGTGACCCCGGCGATCTTCTCGATGTTGGAGAAGCTGGAGGGCGTAGCAACGTGGCGTGAGTTGCGTGAATTGCTACCCAGACCGGAGGTGGAGCGTGAGCTCCTGCACGGGGCGGGTGGCCGAATCACTTGGATGTCGGTCGGGTCTGCAGTGGTTGGCGTCGGTGGCTGGTCACCTCCATCCGAAGAAGACCGGATTGAAATGCTGTTGACGCTGCGTACAGGCTTCCAACGCAGCCCCGGATTTGTATATAAAGTTGTCGCCGAGGCCTTCGGTGAGTCAGAGATCGGTGAGGTTCCGGTCCCTCGACTGCGAGAGATCTGGGCAGAAATCGCCGCCGGCCGAAATGACCTGGATCTTGTCGTCGACGCACAAAGCCGGAACACTGCCGCTGCCAGGGAGGATTCTCAGTCGGACCTGGACGAGGCCGAACCGCGGCAAAGTCAGCCTGCTCAAGAATTGCCGGACCCTATTCCTGTGGAACCCATCTCGGTGGGCAATGACATGCGTGAACCCGCGTCAGAAGCTGAACCCAAGCAGTCCATAATTCATCAAAAATCTGTTGCACCGAAGGATCGCTCCTCTCCCATCAATGATTTGGCGATGTTTGAGTTCGCCAAACACGTGGCTGCCCGGAAGGGTACTGCAGTGCGCCTGCAGCCGGGGAGCACGTTGAATTCAATGTCCGTCACCGGAGTCGACGGGGGTCAGCGTATCGTCCTGGTCGAGGGTAAGCGAGCCGGCAACTGGCGCGGACATCGAAGTGATGCGACATTCAAGCTGGACGGCACACGGCCAGACGTCCGGGTTTTCGTCGATGTCGCTGACCGTTTTGACACGAAGTTCTACATCATCGATGAGCTGGACTATGCCGACCGTGTTCGCAGCGACATGGACCGCTGGGTCCGAAAAGACGAGCACACCAGTGTATCTGACGACTATCCGATTCGACCCTCGCTGGTGGTGACGGGCATGGATCGCTGGGAACTGCTGGACCTCGAAGACTACCTCGACGGTATTCTGCTCAAATCGGTCGGTGTCGAGACACCACGAACGACCGTTGTTCCGGTAGTCGAATCGGTACTATCTCCGCCGGTGGAAGTGCCAATCGAGGCCGGAGACGAGGCGTCGCCGGACCCAGACCAGGACCCGGCGGCGGCGTCGATGCCGCCGGCAAATCTGTCACCGTATGTAAACTCTTTGACCGGGCGAAAGCGCTGCAAACTTGCCCACCGGGGTCACGTGGTCAGCGGTATCGTGAGTGTCCGAACCCGCTACTTGACAATTACGAGGGCTCCGAGATTCGAAAGACTGGAGAAGTTCCAGCCTTTCAGGAATCCGGCCACCGCAGCCGCGGCAGTTAAGTCCGCAATCGAAAACCGGGTTGTCTTTGGCTATACCGATGACTGGCTGTTGGATGACGGTAGCGAACGGGTCGTCAGTGAAGTACTCAGCTGGTCGACCAGATAGGCTCCTCGCGGCCTTGTTGAATGCTCAGACAGGCCTATCGGCATTCCTCAGCGCCTGACCCGGCTTCCCAGACAAGGCTCGGCCGAAATACTGGATGGGCTCGAGCTCGAAATCATCTTCGGTAACTGCACCCTCATGGGTCACCAGGACACCTGACCGGGTGGTCAGCGCAATGGAATGGAAGATCCAGATCGCGTACTTGTTCGAATACTTGCGTGAATGCGCGATTTCACCTGATGAGATGAAAAATCGCGGCTCACCCGATTTGGTGCCTTTCACCTCGATGTACTGGACGATCTCGCCGTTGCGGTGCACTTCGATGTCGAAGCCGGGATTGTTGTGAGGCATTCTGACGACCAAGTCCCCGGGGTAACGCTTTTCGGCTTCGGCCATCGCCAAGGCCATTGCAAGCTCATCGACTTCGACTGCGGTATTCGGCGCTGCGTACTTGCCGGGTTGGTCCGGGAGTTCTGGCAAACCTGCTCGGCAGATCGCGTCGTATGCGATCTGGTCCAATGACCGAACGCCGACCTGGAAGTAGAAACCAACAGCTTTTCTGCTGTTCGCGGGCGGCTCGCGGTACGTCTGGCCATCCTTGAAGCCGACCGGCTTCTCGAAAGGTTGATAGTTGGTGATTGTGCATCGATATCGGTCACCGATTTCGTTTACCGTGCTGACTACACCGGTCCCAAGATAGGAGGGTGTGGTCGTTGACCCGTCCGCTCGTCGCCGACCGCGGTAGTAGACAAATTGTTCACCTGGCAGGATCAGCGTGCGATACCGGGCAGGGTACTCGTAAGTTTCGCCGAGGACGTCGGCATATTCAAGGTTGGACAAATTGACTTCATTTTGAGTCAGAACGAGGGGCATTTCCTAGTTATCGCTTTCAATCAGATGTATTTTGTTGCCTGCGTTGAGCAGAACGGGTGCCGAGATTCGCTGCGGCAGAATGTGCGTACGACCACCCTCGATTCGCAATCGCATAACCTTCCTGCCTTGAGGAATCGCTTGTGTCAGTGCAGTTGGGCCCGGTAACAGGCGCGTTCCAGTCTCCAGGTATCTCAGGTTGACCGACAACCCACTCGAGGTAGTTTCGAAAGTCGTCGCGCTGAAAACCGGTCTCCGCCTCGGGCGGAGAACCTGCTGTTGCCAAGTTCAACACTCGTGCAAGGTCATTGATGTCGTCTGCGGTTGTGGGGTTTGCGATCGTCGAGGCCCCTGGCTGATCGTTTGGAGTGATCAGCTCGACGACACCGAGAGCGAGCGATCTGCATCGAATCAGCGGGCGATGCAGGTAGCTGTTGGGAAGATCTTGAAAAACGAACGCGCGCTCTACCGGCGCATAGTCCGACCCGTCACGGAAGAGTTCCGCACCCCACCATAGGCGAGCGAACGCCTGTTTGTGGATTGGGCCACGCCAACGATTCTGTGCCACTTCGCCTCTGGCGCCCCAACGCCATTCGACATAATCGTTGAACCGGGTCGCCAGCCAAGCCCACAGATCCTGATCCGACGCGTCAGATCGCGTCAGCCGCAAGGAATTGTGAACCCTCGGCGCCAACCACCTGTCGCTCTCGGACGCGTCAGGCCAGACATCCTTACGCTGTCCAACCTCATCGATGAGGGCACTGAGTGGTACGATAGAAAGTTCGGAACCGTCGGTTGCGCGTTCGACTGTCTCGGAATCACCCTCCCAATCCTGCTCATCGATAATTCTCCGGCGGGAGGCTTGATCCAGCCGGCGAGTCAAGCGCCGCAGTGTTTCCGTGTCAGACAAACTGCACCTCCTCAGTCGCCACACCTACCGCGGCAGACGCTTGCGTAAGCATGTCTATGGCAGCATCTACATTGGCCCAAAGCTCGGCGGTGGCAGTGCGATCGCCGTTCGCTCGGGCAACGGACTCGTAGAGCTCGTCGACCGATGTCAAGTGTGGAATGGCGTTTGCGATCGCTTCACAAGTCTGACGGAGTAGTGGGCTGGAGGGGCCTGTGATGTCGTCGTCCTCAACCAAGACCTCTGCGGCGGCGACCCGAAACAGCGTGGTAACCGTGTATCTCGCAATCTGCGACCCGATCAGGTCACGCAGCCTTCGCTTCTCCAATTTTGCGTTCTCCGACATCAAGAGAGCCTGCAACCCTGGCAATCCCGAGTTGAGGTAGAGCACCGGCGTGTCCGACCCGGCATCCAGCGCCGCATAGGACTGAGTATTCTTTCGGGCGACAGGAGGCGCGTCGGAGGCGCTGAAGTCTGCCCAAACTTGGGCAATGGGAGGACGTCCAGACTTCGGAGGTACCTCGAAGCGACGCAGCACAATGGTCCATGGAACTGAGCTGGCGACAACCCGATTGCGCCCGTTGTGGTTGGCAACGATTTCAACGGTAAGGGTCGCCGTATCTCGCAACAGCGCTCGCTCCAACTCGATCAGGCCGCTCACTCGCGTCTTCGTATCGGAATCGAGTGCTAGTCCGAATGGAATACGTGTATTTGTCGAGGTGCACGAAATCAGGGCATATCCGGCCAGCATGTTCACGCCGTTCGGAATGCTTTCGTTAGTGTGCGCCACGACCTCAATGGTCGCAGTTTTCCAGTCTTCTTGGTCGAGGTGAACGCGGTATTGCTGGTCGCCATCGACAGGCTCACCTGTGTCCAGCGACACGGATTCAAGGTCACACTGCCACAGTCCGGCAAAGGTCGGCCAAGCGACGCGAGGGGTCATAGGTTGGGAACCTGCCCATCCAGAGTGCTCAAATCCCGCAGCGCGATATCGATGGCGGCCTCCTCGGCGGGTATCGGAAGCTGGTCCGTCGACACTGCCTCAAGCGTCGCTTTGATGAATCTACCCCGATCTTTCGCTGCCAGTATTGCGACCTCGCCGTCCATCTTCGCGTCTTTGGAACTTATAGCTTCCCAAGGTATCTCGATGCTTCGGCCGTCGAGCCCGAAAAAGAAGAGGGTGGGAGCGATGCGCCATCCGTTGGGACGATTACGTGCCCTGATCTGAAAAGTGATATGCCACTTTCCGTTTCTGACATCCCACTTCTCAATGGTTACCGATGGTTTGGCGGTCGTAGTCGATCCCGAGCCTCCATGGCCGGGCTCTCCGCGTAAGAAGGAGAGGTGTTTGAACACCGATGCGGGAGGCTTGCCGTCCGATGCTGGGGGCGCGCCGAATATCTCGTAGAGCGCCGCAAGGATCTCACTTTCGATCTTGCGGAGGTTTGGTAACCAGGGTGGCGCGTAGTGGGCGTTTAGGCTCGACTGCGAGGTCTTACCTCGTCCTGCCCGAGGTATCCAGCGATCATGTGCAGGAGGCTCGGCAAAGCGGAGGAAATCATCGGCCGATCTTGCTGCGTTGTCTTCTACCTGCGGGTGGATCGCGCCTCCCGTCAGCAGGAAGGCATGGTAAGTATGATTCTCGAACGATTTATCAATCGTTTGCACAATCATCTCCGGTTTCCGAAACAAGCACACCCTATTTTCCAGGGTGTCTTTTTGATCATCTGAGATCGTGACGACAAGTTGCGCTTGGTGTGTGAACTTCGAATGAGTCGGAGCGGATTTCCGCCGCGGTACATCGATTGGTATCTCCCG
This sequence comes from Williamsia faeni, assembly GCA_003202005.1. Taxonomy (GTDB): domain Bacteria; phylum Actinomycetota; class Actinomycetes; order Mycobacteriales; family Mycobacteriaceae; genus Williamsia; species Williamsia faeni. The sequence goes on from QJJF01000005.1 coordinate 63,581, forward strand.
GGTGACAACAGAATACGGTCCGCTCAACTCCTCGTCGACGTCGCCATCATCGAACCTGCGGAGAGCTCGGACCAGCTCTGTGTACGTATCTTCGGGGTCGACATCGACCCTGAACGCCTGTTTGTCATTATCGGTTACTCGGATGGTGACGTCCATCTTCCGACGGGCGAGTAACGGCCAGAAGTTCTCCTCGATGCCGGCGCGGAGCGCAGTCGCCATCTCGATAACTCCAGTCACACCGCGCTGCACCGTTTCGGGTTCGTCAGGATCGTAGAATCCTACGAGGAGGGCTGTCGTGCCGGGACGATCGTCAGATCGATCAACGTATAGTTCGCGAACCAAGTCGGGTGGAGCCCACGTCGAGGCCACGTTCTCGGTTTCGTCTTTCACACCGAAGTAGCCACGCCCCTGAAAGGATTCATCGTTTAGACGGTGTGCTACACCCTGGTTGACGCCGATCAGCCGGTTCTGAGTGTGGCCCGCTACTGCATCACTCTCGGTCACGACTGAATTGAAGAGCACCGTTTGAATACTCGAGAACCGCCAGTAGACAGCTTTTCCGAGACCGAAGCTTCCTCCCGCCGCTTCATCCTTACCGCTGAACAGATCAAGACGGCACAACTTGACGAAGTTTCCAAAATCTTCCGAGTCTATATTCGAGTACTCCGGCCCGGTCAATCCGCGGCAGCCATAGTCTGAAATTGCCAGCAGCACCATCGAATCAGAGTTGGCGAGTGCATCGAGGCCAGTCTGAATATTTCCGGCGGTGACGGCCCCGCTCGCCTCGTCGCCCATCGCCCGTAGGTGGGGTTGTAGCTCCTCTTCCCAAGCAAGTGCATTCAAGAAGCTATCGCGGCGGCTGCCGGTCAGGCGGATGAAGTTGAAGTCCAACGCTGGCTTTGCTTCGATACGTGCGTCGTTCGAGTTCTGCGTACTCTCGCGAGCAAGGGAATGCAGGCCTGCGTTGACCGTCCACTGGTTCGCGTTGCCATAGTTTCCATACGTTGGGCTTTGCGGATCCCATTTCCAGGTCAGGCCCATGGTCTCGCTTTCCTAGAGAAGTGATCTCCCTGGTCGAGGATAGTTTTGGCCGAGGAGGTGTGTAACGCTTTGAACGGACGATAGCGCTGAGTTGGGTTCAGGCGCAGATGTTCGCGGTCTTGCCTCGAAGCTATCCTTATGGACGTGGCCGAATATGCGCTCTGGAAGTCGACGAAGCACTATCTGCAGAAGGCCGATCCGGCCGTAATGTCGGACAGCATCGGCGAGCTCGAAGCCTACGCCCGTAGCCGAAGCTGGGCTGCTCCCGCAATTGTCGCTGTTGCACGTGCGGGTGACTGGATCCCGATCTATAAGGTCTACGCAAACCGCACAACGCCACAGACCGACAAGCAAGGCGAGACTTACCGCGCTTTCCGGGCGAGTACCGGGCGGATGTGGCCGAAACATCTAGGCGCGCCGCTATCCGATCTGAGCCAGGACTAATCAGTTTAGGGCGGCCCTTCTGCGGATCTCGTCCAATGTCTCGCGGGTGCGTTCGACGCGCCAGCCGGTCCATCCGTTGATGCTATGGCCCACCAGGAAGCCCAGCGCCGTCGACGGCGCAGTGAACCGGTTCCCTCCAGCATTGATCGTCCCGTCCGACTCGACTGTTGCGCCCACGGTCTTCCCGATTCGGGTCTGATGGTGGTACAGCCGGTCACCCGGCTTGAGGAAACCGCTCCTCAACAGCGCTGAGATCGAGGCATCATACGTCACACGAGTTGCGGGATAGTCGATTCGCGGTGGAGCAGCTTGCGGGCTGGGCGGCGAATCTGCCAGGGCAGCGGGCGGCGGCTTCGGGGCCGTGTACTCAGAGATCGGCGGCGATTCGACAACTGGACCAACGGGCGTCTTCTCGAGAAGCATGCCATCGGATGATCGTAGGATCTGAACGCTCGATTTCGACACGGTCGGTAGCTGTACAAGCATTTCTTCGTATTCGTAGTCTATGTCAAACTCTTCAGCGGCTACGATCGTGCCCACTGGTAGTGCTTCGAAGAACGTCTCGACCGATGCCCACAGTTGTTCGAGATGCAAGCGTGAGACTTCCTTTGCTTCCGCGGCTGCGGGGGCGTCGGAGACCGCGGAAGACTGTAGTGCCGTAGGCGTCTCGGGATGCGGCCAGTGCTGGCATAGTGCTTCAGCAAGTACGAGACTGCGCTGCAGTACCTGATCCTCGCCGAATACCGAGGGTAGGTTGCGGTTCAGGCCGAATGCTCGGTCTTCCGCGAATGCAATTTGCCTCGTCTCCCATGAGGATGTGTTCGCCCTCGTCCCGAGCGGACCCTTGAGGAGCGTCAGGTTTCCTATCGAGTCTAGAAAGTCGCTCGATGTGCCGTCTGACGATGACGTTTTGGGTATGAGATGTTCGATTTCCAAGCGGTCGTCGTACGCGGCCAAGTGATTGCACTGGTTCTGCGAACCCAGCCCGGTGTCGCAACCGAGCAAGACCAGCTTCATCCTCGCCCGTGTAAGTCGTCGATAGATGGGTGTTGAGATAAGGACACCTTGCACCTCGTCGTCTGAGGGCCAGCGACCAGATTCGGATTGGTTCGCGAGCAGATGATCGCGAACCACATCCGCGAAGCCGTCGGTGGCGGTCTTCAACTTCTGGAGTAGGTCGAGCAAGAAGCGGTTGTAGTTCTTCGAGGTTGATTTGCAGATTTGCCGACGAACAAGCCAGGACTCCAGCCACTGGAATGCTTCGGCGCGGTCGTCCTTTTCAGCGTTGATGAGCAAGTGCATGAGAATCGGTGTCAGCACAGTGGTGTCCAGGATCGCCACTGTCCGGAACATACGATTGTCGCGGCTACGGCCTGACCGCTGAAGGATCTGTCGGTACACCAGGCTGAAATTGGAAATCTCGGCCACCAGCTCGACCAGGTCGTCGCCCGACATTGGACGGGCCAGGTTCTTGAACTGATTGAAAAGGGCAGGAGACAGCACTTCTTTGCCCGTTCGCATTGTCAGGTAGTGGGAAAAGAAGGCGTCGAGCCGAGAGCGGTTAAGGCGGCCCTGACGTACCTCTTCCTTCCAGAATGCAGTCTCCAACCGCCGCCAGTACTGCTGAAAGACCTCTTCGACGTCGACTCCGTGACTCTCGAGGAGTTGGAAGACAAAGTTCTTGATCAGGTCACTGGGGAGCAGCGGCGTCCCGCGATCGTTCAAGCTCTCGAAAATGACCTGGGCATTGTCGTTCTTGTCGAGATTGATGACGACAAGCTGAAGGCGCCTCTGCAGCACGGTCACCAGTAGCTCAAGATTGGTGTCGATGTCGTCTTCAACATCCTCCAACCATCGTAAAGTTTGTTCGTAAAAGTATCGATATGCCTCGATGAGGACCGATGCCTTGGTTGCGCCGGCGACCAGATCGTCGATTTGCTCCGAGGTGTCGGCATTGACGATCGCGCTGAAACCCTCGCGGTCAGTAAGGGTCGGCCAAACCTTGAAGCTTGCGTTCTCCGCCTCGGAAAGCTGGTCTTGATTGCGCGTGAGCTTGCGGAGTGCGTTGGGAAATCGGACTTGCTGCCCGGTGGTGATGAGGGCGCCCCGCACGGCGCACAGCAGAACCTGCAGGGTCGTCAGTCGCTGTTGACCATCAACTACCTGCCGCGAGGAAATTGCATCAGGAGGCGTGTTCATGTAGTCGAGCACAACCGCGCCAAGAAAATGAGGAGAGGTCGCCGGATCGTCCGCGGCGACCCCGACCATGCTGAGGACGTCGTTCCAGAGCGGTTGCCAGTTTTTTTCTTCCTGCCAGACATATGGTCGTTGGAAGATGGGAACCACAAAGCACTCTTCTCCTGCGAAGAGTTGGAGAACGGTGTGAGGTCGCGCATCCATCGGAAATCCTGTCGGGCGTTCGTGTTAAGTATCTTTCGGGCTGCGCCGACAACGCTAGCGGACAACCAGGACATCAGGAGGCTCAACCAATGGAGATGCTGGCGACACGGGTTCTGGATCACCTCCGTGGGTCGCCGTTGTCGACTGTCGAACAGATCGCGGTTCCTCTTCGGGAATCAGTCGAGGATGTTGAACGCTGCCTTTTCGATCGTTCGGAGCTATTCGATCACGACAGTGGGTCTTCCAGGCGATGGCAAGTGATCGCTCGAGAAGAATTTGCCCTTGCGCACACCATCCCAGGTTTCGATCTCCGTCCATGGCAGAGTGATGCTCTCCAAGACTGGGTGGCATGTGGCCGGCGAGGAGTCGTCGAGGCAGTCACCGGGACCGGCAAAACTGCCGTCGGCATAGCGGCAATCGCCGACGCGCGGAGCCGCGGGATCCTATCTGTCATTTTGGTGCCAAGCATTGCCCTGATGAAGCAGTGGCACGATGTCCTCACGCGGACGCTACCTGGCGTTAGGATCGGCCGTCTGGGTGACGGTTACACCAACACTCTCAAGACACATCGACTCCTGATTGCCACAGTTCAGTCGGCCTCAAGAACCACATTGGCGCACGATGGCAACGAGTGCTTGGTCGTAGCCGACGAAGTCCATCGTTGTGGAGCAGCAACTTTCGCCCGCGCACTGTCTGCAACGTTCACAGAGCGGCTTGGACTGACTGCGACCTACGAGCGGACGGATGACTCGATCGACACCGTGTTGAAGCCCTACTTCGGACCGACCATCGACGGATGCGACTACGCGCGTGGGTATAGAGAGGGAATCCTCGCACCTGTCCGGTTGGCGACCATTGGCGTGTCATTCACCGACTCCGAGCAAGCCCGCTATGACGTCGCGACCAAAGAGATGAAGTCCGCGCGGTCGAGTTTGGTAAGCAAGTACGGCTTGAGCGAGAGCTCCTTTGGGGACTTCATGGTCCAGGTGCAGCATCTCGTTGGCGATTCTTCCGCAGGACCGGCCAAATGGATTGCCAGAAAATACATGAAGGCGTTCACGAGTCGTCGAGCAGTCATGGCTGAGAGCGATGCCAAACTCGGTCTGGTCAGAGAAATCGGCCATCTCCTGAAGGGCCCTATGCGTTCGATCGTTTTTGCGCAAACGGTGGACGCATCCAATCGGGCAGCGAACGCGTTGAAGTCGGCCGGGGTCGAAGCGATCGCGATGTCGAGTGGGATGTCGACGAACGATCGGCATCGCGTCATGGATCACTTCAAGAGTGGAAGGATCGCCGCCTTGGCGACTCCAAAGCTGCTGGATGAAGGAATCGATGTTCCTGAGGCCGAGGTCGGAATTGTTCTGGCGGCGAGCAGATCACGTCTGCAGATGATCCAGCGAATGGGCAGGATCATTCGACCCAAGAAGGACGGCATGCCGGCAACCTTCGTGATCGTCTACGTTTCCGGCACCACTGAAGATCCATTCGAAGGTGCTCACGACACGTTTCTCGAGCAAGTCGAAAAGGTTGCCGAGACGACGGAGGACGTCGATGCCGAGCATGCAGTGGCACTGTTGTCGAAGTGGCTCGATCCGGCCCTCCGCCCTGTGCCGTCGATCGAGAAGCCCGAGCTCGTGGTGGGGGTTGAAGCAGCCCCATCTGTAGCGCCCGCCGCAGCCGATAGTGCGAAATACGCGGGCGTGGACTCTATTCTCGCAATCTTCGACGCGTGCAGCGGCGTGCTGACTTGGAACGAGCTTCGCGAAGAGTTACCAGAAAATGGTATCGAACAGGTTCTACTGACCTCGGACCTCGGGGGACGAATCAACTGGATGCCGATCGGGACTGCTCTGATCGGAGTATCGAGTGCAAAAGATCGGCGGTCGGAGCGGGTCGAGATGCTCATCGCACTGCGACAAGCGTTCAACGAGCTCGGTGCAAATCCGACTGACCACGCACTTTCCGATGCGGTGGTTGCCACCCGATTAGCAGATGTCACCATGAAACGAATCCGTGAGCTTTGGGCAGCAATGGCGGCGGGCGGCCTTGAGAAATCAACCCAACCAGGCGATCTGGACACCGCCAGGACAAAAAGCGCCGGCAGTGAGACGTCGGCTTCTGTTGGAATCGCCGGTACGGCGATCCGGCCGGAGCAAGGATCGCCCCACTCTGTCCCAGATAACGGAAGCGAGGTCGCGGGTACCAGCGCCGCGGCAGGCCTGAATGAGCTCGCTATTACCGAGTTCAGTCGTATCGTTGAGTCGAAGGGAGGTAGCGCATACAGAATAGACCGGTCGCGGCGAAGTGCAATGGTGGTCCGTGGTAACGATGGATCGAGGCACATCACTCGCATCAAAGCGCGAACTGGTGGGGATTGGCAGGGGCAAAAGTCCGATGAGAACAGGGCTCTGGATGACACAGGCGCCGACACATGGGCGTTTCTTGACTTCTCGGTGACGCCAGTCAAGGTCTATATCCTTGAGGCAAACGACTTTGCCGGCGGCGTCCGAGCGGAAGTCGATGACTGGATAAGACGTAACCCGGGCCGAACTCGGACAGGTCACCACGCCATCCGAACCGAAGCTGTGTCACGTGGCGAGAATCGTTGGGATTTACTCGGATTGGGTCGGTCCTCGCCTATGGAAAGTCCAAGTCCTGTCCACGCACCTAGGCCGGGTCCGCGCTCTCAGCAAGATCGTAAACGAGCGAGCGGGCTTCAGAAACTCGACGTGCAGCGATCTCCTGAGCCGCGGAGGGTGAGCGCGCGGATTGGCACCTCCCAGGTGCGGGTAGTGCTTGATCATTTCGGTCATCGCGTGAAGGCGGTTGTCGACACGATCAATCTCGCGACGACTATCACAAAGTTCCCCGGTGGAGAGGTATTGGTAGGTAAGACCTTTCGTAATCCGGCCGCGGCAGCAGCAACGGTGAAGTCGCGATTGGAGGACGACCAAGTCTTTGGTGCCGTCAAAGATTGGAAACTAGATGACGACAGCAATGTTGGCCTGGAAACGATGCTGAGTTGACGGCTCACCTAGCTGAGCCCGGCTCACCACCGCTCACCGGTTGGGCTTAGTCGTCGGCGACACTGGGGTCGTTACCCTCCAGCTCGGCTTCATCGACAGCAGTCAATGCCTGAGGTGCAGGTGGTTTCACCGCCCAGTGACGCAGGGCCCACGCCGCAAGATGTTTTTGTCGAGCACGGATGGCGGACGGGGTCCATTCTTGGTACGTCGCCAACTCTTGTTCCTGCCGCAAATTTCCCTGTGCATAGCAGGTGGACGCCTGAACTCCAGGCCCAAGCGCGGTACCGCGCTTCTCCGAGAAGCATTTGTTTCCGTAGCTCGAATTGTCGAGCGTCAATGCGAGGTTTCCGAGCGAATGGTGCAGGGCCGCATGCTCTTCGATTGTGAATGCCTTCGACCAGCACTTCGCCTTGGGGTTTGGATTCTGCGGAAGGATATGTTCGGTCGTCCGGTTTGGTCCTGACGCATCAGACAGATCGACTAGCTTGGGGAGCTGATCGCCGGCCTTCATGAGGCTCCTCTCATACTCGTATAGAAAATATTTGTGACCCCGACGGTAGTACCAGTTCTGATCCGTCGACTCCAAGGTCGAAGCGACCTCACTATCCGATGCGTAGTTCCACAGGAGCGCTTCGAATTCGGCGATGACAGCGTCGGGAGTCTTCGTCCCGTCGTAGAGGGCGTGTGCAAGACGAAGTAGCGTCGGTTCGCCTGTATTTGTGCGCCGCTGCTGGATGACGAAAACCCTCGCAGAGTATCGCTCGCAGAGATCTACGAGGTTGGCGTAGAACTCGCCATCGGTCGGATACTTCAAGCGGGATGCAATGAGCAGTGGACGGTAGGGCGCGACGATGCCAGACCGCTGAAGGGCCTGTCCTGCGTCGCGCGATCGACTTCTCTCCGCCGTGGTTGCGAATCCTTCAAATCCTGCGCTCGCGTCGAACATGTCCCTCATGATGTACGAGCTGTCGCGGAGGGTTTTGACGTAGTCGCTTATGTCGCTGTTGAGTTGATCCCATGCGGCGTCGTTGTCATCTGCTGCATTCTCTACTGGTGCGAGGCGCGTCTGTCCGGTGACGTACTGACTCCGGTCGAAGCGCGTTTTGAGCGATGCGACCCGCCTCCAGTTCTTGCGATCGGGGTCTTGGGTTGTGAGCCAGTGTGCTCGAAGCAGCTGGTCGTCGAGGCCGTCATCGGTGGAGAGGTTTCGGAAGATGTCTGCCCACGCGGCGTTGATTTTCACGGCCAACTGTTCGCTACGACCGTCTGGGATCAATCGTGCAAGGTAGAGGAGGTAGTTCTTCGCTTTCTCGAGTTCACTGAGAGGTCGTCCGCGTTCGTTGAGAGTCTCGAAGATCACACCGACCTCAGCCAGATCTTGAACTTCGTGTACCAAGAAGCCGAACTGTGAGGTCACTCGCCGCTGTAGCTCGCGTAGTCGCTCAAAGCGAGTCTGCGGGTCGACCCCTCGCTCTAGATCTGCCAGCTTACCGTCGAAGATCTCGGCCGCTCGTTGAAGTCGCCGCTGGCCCAAAATGAGCGCAGGGCCGACATAGATCGAGTCTCCAAGCACGTTGTCGAGCCAGTAGTCGGCGAGTTCCTTCCCGAGTCGTAGTCGGGGTGTCTCGACATTACTGACGGAGACCGTGCCGTACTTCCTCCGCAGATTGTCGGCGACACCTGGCGCACTGGGGGCAGCTGTCGCAGGCAATTGAAGCAGTCTGCGCCGAATCCGATCGAGAAGGATGAAGCAGCTGGTCAAGCGTTGTTGTCCGTCAACTACTTCGAAGTGTGTGAGCGTGTCACCGAGGTCGTCGGTAGATGTCTCAAGGCTCCCAGCCGAGGTGACGACGGCCCGTAGGACAAGCGTTCCCGCATAGTGAGTCGCGATCGGCCCAAGGAGGTCCAGATCCTCCCACAGGTCGTCTAGTTGCTTCTTCTCCCATGCATACGGTCGTTGGTAGTCGGGGATGTGGAGCAGCCGATCGTTGACGACGGATGACAAGCTGACGGGTTCGTTCTGGGGCATGGCGGTAGTCCACCTCAAGTATCGGGGTTGAGCATGCGACTGGTAGGCACTCGGCTGAGCGTAGCCGTGGTCGCCGGGATCCCTTGCTGGAATCACCCTCGATGGGTAGATCGATTCGATGACTGGTCTCGCCTATTCACCCGGCGGGGCCCTGACACACTCGAGGAATCGGGTGGAGGGGTCCGCTTCGTAGATAAGGATCGTACCGTCGGGCTGAAGCGGATTATCCCATTGGCGCTGATGGTCTCGATCGTTGAATCCAAGGAACAACTTCTGTTTGCTGCGGGACGGCAGGTCTCTATGGTTCGACCGCGGCGAGCCGAGATTCCGAACAACCGTTGGCTGTCCATTGGGCTCTGGCGCGACCGCCGCGGCACTCGTCAGACGATCACTCAGATGTGTGCGCTGGTAAGCGCGGTGCCATATCCGATTCTGCAGTTTCTGTAATTCTCCACCAGCTGTAGTCAATCATCACTTTGGTGCATGGATCGGATGGACTGACTTTCGCTAGTCGAACGGACATCCAAGCGCCTTTTTCTGGCGATTCCAGGCCAAGTGCCTTCGAGATCGCACTATGAGATCGGCTGTGCCCCAATATGATTATGCCATCTTTGCGAAGTGCGATTCGTGCATCACGGACCCGTTTAGGGGCATCGTCCTGTTGGCCAACTGCAAGAACTACCTGGCGGTTGATCAAACGGCCGGGGACGCGTCGAAACAGCTCGTTGACTCGGGCTTGGCCACTCAGTCCGGCGGCGAGAATGGCGCCCCGATCTTCCAACGATAATTTGAGGAGAAGGTTGGTCGGTAGGTCACCGTGCAACCCACCCCACAGCCAAAAAATTGATCTCAAATATCCATCGCCAATTCGACGCTTATTATCGCGGTTGTACCCACGGACACGGGCACCGTTCTCGGTCTTCCACCGAAGTCGCTCGTCGGTGATCCGCAATAACCCGGCAGCCCACTCATTTTCGTCGTCATTCATCCAAACGACGAGCGCAGGGTGGTCAGCCCGGCCCGAGCGCGAACCGTGATCTAAGCAGACGTACATTTCCATCGGAATTTCCCAACCACCGATATCTTTCGAGAACTTGCAATCGACGTCTGTGCCCTCGATGTTCCAATCCAGGTCGATTCCGTCCGGAATCGAGAACTCCTTGGTTAGATTGATCTCTATCGCTGTCCCGAGGTACGTTTTCTCGGTCTTTGTGAGTTGTTGGTAACACCACCTGCCGGTCCGCTGTCCATCAAGTAGTTCGTCCAGAGAGTCCCTCAAAGTCCATCGAAATCGGTCTCGTCCAGCGGGCTGTTCTTCGAACCACTGTGCGAGCGATTGAAGGTCACCCGCAGGATCCTGTAATTCGCCAGCAATAGGAATTATCGACCGTAGCCTGCTGCTGGACATTGGTTTCAAGGGCTCAGGGTGAACCAGAAACCTGTTTCGCGTGCGCCGGATCGCTTTCGCTCGTGCGTCCTGAGATTGATCCTCTGGCAAACGCAGTTGGTCGAGATTGAATAGACCGTCGTCTGGCACAGTCACATAGTGCCACTTCGCCTGTTCATTGCGCCCGCTGACCAGAATCCTCAACACGACGGTCACGAGACGAAGTACAAGATTTTCAACGACCTGGGCTGACTTGATCGGATCCTCATGCTCCCAGGGGCGGAGCAATATCTGCCGCGGCTGTGGCTCGGAATCCGTCTTCCGATCCCGCGAGACATTGGCATCTAGCTCGTTAGCCACATACAGCGCTGGATTTTGGGAGGCTTGAGTCTTGTGGGCCACGGGTGCGAGGAGCGGCCACTTGCCTGCTGGCGACCGCGCTTGCCGTGGCGGTCGCGCATGCCGGCTATCGCGTTGGATTCGCCTCGGCGACCGCCTGGATCACCCAACTGGCCGAGGCACCGTGGATCGGACACGTTGGCCGAACTCCGCAAGATCAAACCAATCGGACTGATCGTGATCAACGAGGTCGCTCACGTCCTTTTCGATGCAGAGAAGCGGCCAAAAGGGTTCTTCCAACTGGACACGAGTCGATGTGAGAAGTCGTCGATCACACTGACCACCAACCTGCCGTTTTCGCGCTGGCCCAGGCTTGGCGAGGCCACCATCGTCTCGACCACGATCGACCGGATCGTGCACCACCCTGAAGTCATCGCAACTCGCCGCAATGACTACTCCTACCACGGGCGTGTCGGTGTTCTGAACGATCCTTGGACACGAGACGGGACACTTCTTGCGGTGAACCACATGGCGGCGGGCGATCACTCTCGCCTTCAGCACCGTGTGTCCGAATCGGCTGAGAATGCCAACGCGTCTGATGTACTAGGCAACGAGTTCAGTTCTGGAGGTAGCCGCAGAGATCCCTCGTGAACCGACGGCGACCGCGCGACGGGTGTGTATCGCGGTACGTCTTCATAGGGTGAAGCCCCCGTGTCGTGCCGATGCTGTCGGACCTTCTACGTACGATGGGCTCATGCCAAAACCTAGACTCATTGATCTCTTCGCTGGCTGCGGGGGCATGACGGTGGGCTTTCAAGACGAGGGTTTCGAATCAGTACTGGCGGTCGAGTGGGACAAATACGCCGCTGCAACGTACGCGGCCAACTTTGGTGAAGGTCATGTGATTGCCGGCGACATCACCGACGTTCCCAACCGAGCGATCCCGCGTGCGGATGTCATCATCGGTGGTCCTCCGTGCCAGGGATTTTCGAATCTAGGTCTGAAGAGTCTCGAAGATCCAAGAAATCAACTTTGGCGTCAGTACGTTCGCTTCGTGCAGACTGCGAAACCCAAGGTCTTCGTCGTGGAGAACGTTGATCGCTTTCATGCCTCGCCGGAGTTTCAGATGCTTCAGGCCGAGGCCGACCACGGGGCGCTCAAGCAGTACGACATACGCAGCCACGTCCTCAATGCAGCTGACTACGGCGTACCGCAGAGGCGACGTCGCACGATTGTCATAGGGTCGCGTGTGGGCCCCATCGATTTGCCGTCGCCGACACATGCAAAGAACCCCGCCCCAGACAGTGGTCTGTTGCCGTGGCGCACAGTTCGTGACGCGATCTACGGATTGCCCGAACGACCGGAGTCAACCGACCTGCCCGACTCCGTGACCGAATTCTTTGGCGATGCTATGCCGGGGATCTTTAAAGGCCTCGACATCCATATCAAACGAACGCCGACCGAACGTTCCTTGGCGCGTTATGACCATGTTCCACCAGGAGGTGGTCGGTTTGATGTGCCAGTCGACCTCCTTCCCGACTGCTGGAGAAACAAGCCGACTGGAACAACGGACGTGATGGGTCGGATGCGCTGGGATGCTCCGTCGCTTACAATTCGGACAGAATTCTTCAAGCCAGAGAAAGGTGCATACCTTCATCCTCAGTGGGAAAAGCGAGCCCGATCAAGGCGGGTTAATCGGGTTATTACTCACTATGAGGCGAGCTTACTTCAAGATTTCCCTGACGACTTTCTTTGGGTTGGACCAAAGATCCAAATAGCGCGACAGATCGGCAATGCGGTGCCGTCCGGGCTGGCCCGGGCAATCGCCAAGACAATCCGCCCCTACGTCTCGTAGCCGGTGTTGTTCGTGATCCGATGCGGATTTTTATCGATCTTGCGAGCTCAACACGTCGAAACTGACGACCCTCATCTAGTCAGCATGTTGCATATATTCAGGGTGAAACTTTCTCGCGAAAATTGCGAGCGCACGTCGACGTTCGAGCAGTTACACCACGTCACTCTGGAGCTTGTCCGCAGCTGCATGTGGCAATGGCCAGCGCCGGTAGGCGACAGTCGGCCCTCATGGACCAACCCGCGCAATTTACGGTCGCGTTGTGAGAACTTCAGAGAGTGTCTCGCACTCGGGCCTGAACTGGCTTCTCGAGTCTCTGGAAGTCCTTCACGAAGTCCTCGTGGAATGCCAAGGCGCGCACACTCGAATCCTCCCACCTGGAGTCGCGAAAAGGGCGTAGATTCGCGCTATCAACCTGGATGCGTGGCATTACGACGCCCTGCTTTAGCGGCCAGGCCGTGTTCCAGTGGTTTAGCGACGTATTCTCTTTGGCGGGTCTGTCGCCAGGGATGGTTATGATGCCGCTGCGGAGTTGGATGCTGTTGCAGCTCGTCACACGATCTGAACACCGCGAATTGGAGTCCGCCGGCGAACGGGTACGTCATCATCGTCTGGTCTGTAATTACTTCCTTGCGTCTACGGCAATTGCGGTTGGATCCTCCTCCCGCACGACCCTAAACTTGAGAACCGCGGTTTCCTCGATAGCCGCGCTTGGTAGATACATCGAAAAGGTGACGATCAGTCCATGCTCTGGACTTGAGGCTGGTAGAGCAGGTTTCGGTTTGGCGTCGAATGACGCTAACTGTTCCTTCACCAGGTAGAGGAGAATGACGCCCCGGTGAGGAGACCAGTGCTCGGACGAAAACTTGCCCGCAGGCTGGATGGGACCTAGCAGTGGACGTATTAAATTGCGGTGTTTCGGGTCGGTGATCTCACCGAATTTCGGAACGACTTCGGTCCCACGTGCCCTCCGATCCCGATAGATGAAGTGCCTGGCTCCTACGTTGGCGAGATCCACAACTTTGTCGCCCGGCTGGGGTGCCACGATGAGAAAGTCTTTCAGAAGAGAGGGCTTCTCTTCGATCAACCGTCGCAGATAGTTCAGCTTCGGCCTAACTGATCGCTCGCCGAACAGGTACATCCATTGCATCTGACCAGCGAGGTCAACAAACTCGCTTGCTCCCATGAACCCGGTAAACGCAGTCAACGACTGCTGGCCCCCCGCCGGGAACATAACCTTGGTCGCGGACTTGGCTAACCACGGGCGCCACAGATCAAGGTTCGCCTTCAGTGTATCGACGTGGTTTGGGTATCCGGTCGGGCTCAGTACGGGGTCGCTTTGTTCGTCGAGCGCCGCGTTGAACATCTTGTTCCTGGCAGTCGGTTTGAGCCATGGCAGATGCTGGGAAACCAGCGGTGGTATCTGCGAAGGTAGGACTTTCGGCCTGTCACCGTCGACCTCGGCGTAGATGGTCAGCTGGTCGCGGAATTCCTTCTCATCGAGCGCCACTGCCTCGAACGCCTTGTACAAATCGACTCGTTGAGCGCCGAACTTGGCCTGTCGGTCAATGAACACACGAACGAGGTCTCGGTAACCTCTTCGGAAACCGAACCATCGGCCCATCTGGGTGAGCGAGTCACTCATCTGCACCGCACGCCGGAAATAGGTGACGGTGAGCCCCTCGACTGTGAAGCCGCGGCTCAGTTTGGCTCCACCGATCAATATTCGCCAAGTGTCGTGACGGTCGAAATCCAACTGCTGTTGCTGCTGTTGAATTTCGGTGTCGCTGTTGACAACCAGGACAGGATTATTGTTGTGCTCGGTAATTCGCTGAATCGATTTAGCCAACCAGGGTTTTAGAACTTCGAATGTTGGCAGCGCAGGTACGCCTTCCTCGCGGCGAGCCGCCGATACGGGCAAAATATCCGTTTCGTACAGGGCGCCCAACCTCTTAAGGCCGATGATGGTGCTGAATGACGCCGCCTTCCACAGGTCTTGCACGGATTCGGCCAGATCCTTTTGATGAGCCGTTCTTACCGACTCGTGGATCAGCATGGTGTGGTGTCGAAACTTCAGTTCATCAGACTGGCTCTTGCGGTATAGCTTGCATGCACCGGTGAGCACGAACATGTCAATTGCTCTGGCCAGTTCGGATTCGCGGGCCGTTGCGTCAGTATCCTCCTCGGTTGCAACAAGATCGCGGATGTAGGTCTTATAGTTGCTGTTCTCGTAGGTTAGCGGTGCCTCGACGTCATCAAGGTCATGAAAGTGCTCTACGCCCATATAGCCCGCTGGCTGCGGCAAACCGATCAGGAAATCTTTCGGGTATATTCCCTGTTCGTCCGAAGGATCGACAAACACGTTCGCGAAAGGCGTTGCAGTATAACCAATGTACTGGGCTCTGGGCATCAACGTCAGCATATTGGCGATCCGCTCGTTGATTGCGCGACGCTTCTTTACATCTTTTCCCTCTGCCTCTTTCTGGGCCACAGTCTCTGGATTCACGGTGTTGACTGACGCCTGGTCGGATTCATCATCAATGATGAGCACCGGGATTTCCTCAAACGCCTTTTTGTTGGCCCGGAGGTCGTCGACCAATTTTTGGAGAACAGTTGCGTTCTTTTTGGTAATAACGAGCCGCGCATCGGTTGAGTAGAGGTTTGCGGGGTCGTACAGCGGCTTGCTCATATCATGACGCTCGATCTTCAAACTCTTGAATTGCTTCTTGTAGTCGAGCAAATGGCTCGTTAAGCGCTGAATTTCGCTGACAATTGGGTTTGTCCCGAGGTCGATAAATCCATCCTCCCAGTCCGGGTCATCCTGGTAGTCAACTTTCGCTGCCTTCGCTTCGTCGGGTGTCAGATCAGCAACGATATTCTGTTTGCCAACCATCTCCATGTCGACCCGGCGCTGAGTTTGAGAACGAAGCATCTCGATTGTTCCGGTCATTACGATAATGAGGCGGTAACCGGCATCGAGCGCCTTGGCGATCACACCGGTGAAGTTGGCGGTCTTACCGCTCTGCACGTACCCAACTACAAGGCCCTTCGACTGGTGCGCTTGCACCCGTGTCGGATCGGCGAGTCGTTCCACAACGTTGGTGGTCGCCAGGTCCAGCGATGTGATGTTGTCTTCCGGCCACTTCCGCACAGTTAGAAGATAGTTCTTATAGTGAGGCCAATAGAACCCGCGCGCGTTTGCCCTCTCTGAGGTGTACCACGGATCCCACGGAGCGGTAATCACGACGTTTCTATCCGTATAAATTGGGCGCTTCTGAAGCAGAATCGCTGCGCCAGCACTGTCTAGCCCAAGCTTTTCGCACACAAGGTCTCGCCGCGAGGGAGTCGATGCCTCGGTGCTGGCGGTCCACTCCGTGGTGGCGGGTTCAGCATCCCATTTGTGAACCTGAAAACCTAGTGAGGTCAGTAATGGATCTGGCGCTTTCGCCTGTTCCAGGAGAACCGTCAGATCCGCTGCAGTGACGGTCGTACCGTGATCCTCGGCGTCTGGCTGAAGTCGGCTGACGATATTCTTGGGAGGACCATTCTCGATCATCTTCAGCACTGCCAGAACTGACGGTGCCAACCATTCTTGGGTCATGCGACCGGTTCTCCTTGGATAGTCACGGGAAATAGCGGTGCTACTGCCTCGAGCCCATCGAGCTCCAGGCGGTATCGGACGTCTTTGATGTGGCCGGCATTCGGAACGGTGGCTGCCACACGATCCGCGGTCAACGCCGGGAACCTGGTATCCACCAAGTAGAATCTTGGAGTGGAACGTAATGCCCACTTTGTCCGATATAGGTCCGCATGATGTTCGCGGTAACCGCTCGCCCTAAGGGACCGGTCTAATGCCGGGAGGTCGATACCGGGAAGGCTTCGCGCCACCTCAACCAGGTCCATAAGGCTCGCTCCTGGTCCATTGGCCGCGCCAGTAACCTGAATCGACAGTAGATGGAGCGTCCTTTGCGAGCTTGGAAGAAGCTGGGTGAAGCTACTGATCCAGTGAGTGCGCCGCTCGGCCGTCGTGGTCTTGACCTCGAGATCGCCATCTAGTAGCCCGAAGTCGTGTTCTTCACGATCGGGTCCCCTCCAAGCAGCAATTGCGGCGGACGGCGTCGAATGGCGACTTATTGATATTAGGACGAGTAGTTCTCCGAAAAGACCGATCTGCTGCTCGCGAGATAACCCCCCCGGTCCCGACAGGATATCGCCGAGTCCTGTCAGTGCGGATTCGACAGCATTGGTAAAGGACTCACCGCTCAGCTGGACACGGTCGAGGATTGTGCACAAGAAGGGGTAGACCTCAGCGAGGTTCTGACCGTAAGTCACATCGAGGCGGTGCCACATCGTGCCGGCAAAGTCCCACGGGCGATAGTCGAGGTTTGCAAGATCTCGCAGATCCGGGCCAGCAACGTTATCGACAACTTGAATTAGAAGCGATAGCACCTGACCTTGGGGCGCTATCTCTATCCGGCCGAACGGCTTACCCTCCACATCGAAAGCGCCTCCGACTGCATTAGCGTCGTACTTGGCAATAGTCGAAAACGGGGTGTGCCTCAATTTAGTCATCATGAAACGTCCGCTCTATCAATCTATTCTCGCTACTCTTGTTGAGCTGCGGTAGTGAGCACTTCGTTCCAGAAATTGATATCTTCTCGATCCTTCGAGCTGACCTTCTGACCGCGAAACACCTCTTCCGTGAGCAAGAACAGAAGACCCTTGATCAGTGGTGCGTCGTTCAGGCTACCCGGTCGATCGCGCAAAATCGAAGTTCGGTATCGCTCGTTGAGCCATAGGATCCGGCCGGGGCGATCTAGCTCCAGGAAGTCGTCGCTGCGCATCCGCTTCCACCGGATACGTAATGGTGCCTCACCCTCCAAGATTGGTGACGCGCGCTCAACGGCGCGCTTTACTCGTGGATGTACACCCTGACCTGGCGGCAGTATCGGAGCGCGCCGGTGGATCCTGCGGTTACTTTCTTTGAAGGCGTCTGTCGCATCGTCCAGGTAGTCGGGAAACTTTGTTCCATCCTTCGCGGTTGCCCGTTCAATGGCATGGACGAGGTCATCGGAAAGGAGAACGCCGGACTTCTCGATACTCATCTTAAACACGTCGAGATGATTCTCGATGTCGATCGCAACTCTCGCAAGTTTGAGCGCCTTGTTTTCGTTGGTGACCCCGCTCCAGCCGCCGGTCATAAGAAGTCTGTTGTTGCGGTACAAGAACAATCCTTGAAACCGCTCCACCGCCTGCCCGGACAGTCGGAACTGAGGAGTGTCGGACCGCCCAGGCCAAATGTGGCATTCGAGGTTCACCTCATCGTGGTCTAGCTCGGCTGTAAGCGTCTTCGGGTATCCAACATGACCAGTCCGACGGTAGCCAAAGGGATTGATCGGCTCCACACCAAAAGGCAGCCCAGATTCCCGATCGTCTGCAGAGTAGACGTCGATGGTGATATCCAGCTCGGATCCGGCCAGCAGTCGGTGAAATATGAGACCGAGATGTGAGCGGAGAGCAGCTACCTTATTCTCGATGAACTTGACCGTAACGGCCGGATCTCGTGACGCGGGAAAGGTTCGGCAGTCGTCCCACTGAACGGCGGTACCAAGAGTTCCCGTTCCGAGTAGGCTGCGTAGATTGCTGAACCGCACACCAACCGACTCCGGGTCGAGAACATCAACCTCGAAATCACCGCGTGGAGATTCTCGGAACATCCTTCGCCCCTCAGGTGCAGATCCCGCCCGCCGAGAAAAGACGGTCAGTGTTGAAGCATGTCCGAACGAGGCAGATTTCAGACCCATCCCGTAAAAGCCGAGGCTGGCGTCGGAGTCGGCCTTTTGCCGACCAAGCTGCATCGCGCGGTCGATGCGGGCTTCGTCCATGCCTGTTCCGTTATCGATGACCAGAAGTTGCGTCGCGCGCCCGGCTTCCACCACAAAGCGAACAAGCACCTTGCTCGCCTGTGCGTCGAGACTATTGTCGACGAGGTCTGCGATTGCTGATTCAAAGGTCTGGTTGAGTCCGATTGCCCGGAGCACGCCACTGTCGGGAGTGACGCGGATTATACGGACAGCCTCGATCTGAGTGCTGCTGGCATCACTCACTGATCATTCCCCATTGGCGAAGATTTTCGCGAACAGACTCGGACTGCTGGACTGTCGTCACGCGATGAAATGATCGGACCCCTCCCGTCTCGACTGCTGTCAACAACTAAGTCAACCGTGGTCTCAACTCTCGCACATCGGCCGACCGTCGACTGTGAAATGAAACCGTCCCATGCCCGTGTCGCGGGTTGCTTGAGACCGATTGGACCAGTGGATCGATGCCAGGCGTTGCCGCCAGCGCCCCTCCTATCTTTTTTCGCGTTTCTGTGCCACCAAATTGAACCTTCTCGCGCCAGTCGCAGATTGAAGTGACGATCCCTGCTGAGCCCGGACTCACGCGGCTGGGATTTGGACGGGCGTCGGCCAACCACTCGGGGTTGCACGTCTGACAAACGTACGACGGGATGTCGGGCGCGATGATCACGCAGCCGCCGCATGGGTCCCGTCGGGCGGCGACCGGGCGGCGTACGCATCATCAGGTTCAACGCCAGTTGAGCGCTACAGCGCAGGCACGCCGGACGCTAGCTGAACATCAATTCATTACGTCGGTCCCATTGGGTTGATGGAGGATAGGGTGACATGACTGACCGAGGGACGATGCACCGTGAACGGCCAGTCGACCACTCTAGGTTCCCGGTGAGCTTGCAGGCGTGGGCGATACCGCGACTCAGCGAAGGCGACGAAGCGGTGCACCCACAGAATCGCTCACTCCGAACAGCTTTTGAGTCGGATCGAGACGCCGGTGTGTCAGGATTTCTACGTCGTCGGTGCTGGATCCTCGGAGTTGGTAGGTGTGAGGAATGTCCGCGTTAACGCCCAATGACCAGGTGCGAGGTTGGTCGAGACGTGGGTACCAAGTCGCCGTTGCAGCACGGTGATCGCGATGTATTCGGCACGTAAGGTTGAACGGTGGTCAGACGTCGCCCATTTAGTATTCAGCCGTAGCTCGGCGACTTGGAGTATGCCGCATCCGTGAAACTCCACCAGGTCTCATCTGCCTCGATGGGCGAGGCTGACGACTGCTCCGCGGGGACGACGTGACACGGGATGTGATCCGCATCTGCTGGCACAGTCAATCGCTTGGCCAGCGCGTTGCCTAATCTCGTTGAGGCGGATCAAGAGCACCGCCAGCCGCAATGCCGCGTGGATACATTTCGTTATCTCCGACCACTTGTCGCGGCAGCGTTCGAGGATGCACTGGCCTCGTGGATGGAGTCCCACGCGAGATCCATCAATAGCTAGAATTTGACATCCGTCAGCTTGCGATCGTGGGCTGAAGTGGCAGCCCACGTGGTCCGAGATCGTGACTGAGAAGGCTGCCGTCGGGGAGGGCCCATGCGGCCGTTGACGGGGTGCACGAATTACAACGTGCGGGGCCTGCAGACCTGTTGACCCAGGCCGCGAGTTCATCGTGGATTGCTGCGCATCCGTCGGTCACGGAAGAACCGACGATGTTGGACTCAATCCAGTGTTCGAAGCTGCGCGGATGTCGGTAACCAGCTGTCTTGCAGCGGATTTCGTTGCCCCAGTGGACGATGGAAAAGGACCGAGCAGTCAGCCTGTGCTCAAACTTCAGTTCACTGGCAGCCAACTCTCGGCCGTTGCCCACGAAGATCGGCCAGTCACTGAGAAAGAGATGCGACTAGATCGCGTGATCGGGCGGTTGCGGCGCGGCCCAGGCGTATCTCCCAGTTGTACATCAGCTGGCGGACCTCCGATTACTCCGGTTCTCAGATCCGGATTCGATTCGAAAGTCAAGCTTACGAGTCACAAGCCACCCCGTCGCCGTCGCGATCGAGTTTGGAACTATAGCCGGGTTGGCCGGCGTAAATCGGTGCTGCGCCTGCGGCTTTCGCTGCGGCGCAGTTCGGGTAGGACACGGATGGAGAATCCACAGCCGGCGGTGGTGTGTACTCAGCGGTGGGTGGGGGTGTGTATGCAGGAGTGGATGTGTTGGGCACCAACGGAACTTGGGTCTCGGGAACGTCGTTCCCTGATGTGGTGGTGGTGGTCGCAACCGCACCGCATTCCACCAGAACCCTGGTGATCGCGTCCTTCTCAGGTGGGGTGACCCATAGTCCGTAGGCTGCCTTCACGTCGACTTGTTGACCCACATAGCTGCAACGGTAAGACCTGTTGGGCGGCAACCACGTTGCGGCATCGCCGTCGCCCTTTTGCTGGTTGGTCGGGCCGTCGGTGGCCTGCAGGTTCCGGGGATCGTTGGCGAAATTGGTGCGTTCTTCAGTCGAGAGCTGTTGGGCTCCGGTCTGCCACGCGTTGGACAGTGCTACGACATGATCGATCTGCGCTTGCGCTGACGTGTCCTGGCCGCGAACGAAGGCGATCGTGGTCTTTGTGTACGGGTCGTTGAGGGTGCCCGCGTCAACGGTGCAGCCATTGGATCCGGGCTTGATGGTGATATTCACGAGATCGCGGCGCAGGATGTCGTTGCGGGTGTCGCAACCGTTGTGTCCGCCATCGACGGTGACGTCGTCGGTCCAGGTTTGGCCGAACAGGGCGCGGTCATAGCCGGTCTTCGGCGCGCGTCCCTTGACTTCGAGTGTGCCGAGCTTGGTCAGTGCGGCGTTCGCCGCCTCTTCCGTGGTCACGGTCGCGAGCGATGACGGCGCCGGGGCCGGTGGTTCGGTCGTCGTGCTGGCTGATGGTGCTGCTTCAACACTCGTTGATGTGGCGGGGGCGTCTGCAGCGTCGTCGCTGTCACCCGCAGTGAAGACGACAAGTGCTGTGATTGCCGCTACCAGAGCTGCCGCGCCACCTGCAATCCATGGCCAACGCTTCTTCGTCGGCGGTGCAGGAGTGCCCGATGGTGGCCGATCCCAACTAGATGGCATCTGGAATGGATCGGGCATCGGGGGAGACCTTTCGAAGGTGAAAATCGTTCTACCAGCGCCGTTCCCCCCGGCAGGCCGCACGCCCACATAGTAATAGCACTGTGGGTCATTTGACCCGAAGTCTTTGGAGGCTTGTCGTATCGATCGGCTAATGTCACGCGCAGTGATTGGACCATCGGTTCCAATCCAAGGTCTGTCGCGGAGTCGACGCGTTACGAGTGGAGGAAGAAATGTCTGTCAGCCTGGGCAAAGGTGGAAACGTATCCCTGAGCAAGCAAGCTCCGAACCTGACCGCTGTCAGTGTCGGATTGGGTTGGGATGTTCGGGAAACTTCGGGTGTGGACTTCGACCTTGATGCCAGTGCCCTCGCCGTCGACGCGAACCGCAAGGTTCTCAACGACTCGTTTTTCGTGTTCTACAACAACCTCCGCTCACCCGACGGCGCGATCGAACACACCGGCGACAACCGGACCGGAGACGGTGACGGCGACGACGAGCTGGTCAACATCGATCTGCGGGCCCTGACACCCGAGGTTCAGTCCATCGTCTTCCCGGTGACGATCCATGACGCCGACAACCTCGGGCAGAACTTTGGGCAGGTCCTCAACGCCTTTATCAGGGTGGTCGACCAGGCAGACGGCCGTGAGCTCGCTCGGTTTGACCTCAGTGAGGACGCATCGACCGAGACTGCGATGCTTTTCGGCGAGATTTATCGGCGCGCAGACGAATGGAAGTTCCGGGCCATCGGGCAGGGTTACGCCTCGGGGCTGGCCGGCATCGCTCGCGACTTCGGAGTGAACGTCGGGTGATCTGCGGTCGGTGCGACGGTGGTGCCAGGGAAGCTGTCGGTGCAGGGTGATTAAATGCGTTGTGGGGCTTGAGATTCAGCGTCATCTGTTCGTATGACTGATTCGGTGGTTTCGAGCTCGAGGGCATAGGAGGACGCCAGGAACGCCGGTTCTCTCAGACCGGCTTCCCGCGCTATTGATGTGCGCCATAATTAGACAGTTTCCAATGGTTAATCTTCTTGCTTTTCGTGGGAGATTGGCGTCCGAACCAGCAGGTGAAAGAGGCATCGTGGCCGCACCATTCGACCCCTTCGGATCAGGCGGTGGGCCGGGGCCGAATACCGGCCCCGGAACCTCCGGACAGGCATCGCAGGCACCCTTCGGCCAGAGCACCACCCGATCAGGTCCGATCGAAGTCGCAGGTCCGCCGGTCGGCTTGCTCATTGCTGCCGGCGCGGTTGCGTTGCTGGGCGTAATCGTCGGAATCATCGGTTGGTCGGATTGGTTAGCGATCGTCGGCTGGACATTATCGGGCCCGATCGCCATTGGCATTTTGGCGGCGTTCACGTTGTCGGATACGAAGCGTCGATCCGCCCCGATTTACACGCGTCCCGGTTGGGCTCCGATCGCATACGGCGTGGTCATTCTCATAGCGGTGATCGGAATTGTCATCGGCGCATTGGGATTCGCGTTCTGGGTGGGACGCCTGTGAGCGCGGTCGCGGCTCGGCTGGTGCGAGTATTGGGGCTATTTTTCTGCGTCGCTGCGATGACGGTGGCTTTGGCGCCTCCTGCCAGTGCCGACGTCGGTGACGGCGTCAACCGGTTCGGTGCCTGCCTGGCCGCCCAGGAATCGGGTCAGGTGCTGCTGATGATCGATGAGTCGTCAAGCCTTCAGACCTCGGATCCGGACGCCGCGCGTGTGACAGCAGCGAAGTATCTGACACAGCAGTTGTCGGGATTCGCATCGGACTCCGGTGTTGAGATCGAAGTGGCCGTCTCCGGATTTTCGGACGTGTACCGCAACGATCTCGGTTGGACGAAGCTCGATGAAACCTCATTGCCGGCCGTTGAGTCGAGCATCGATGGCTTCCGCAATCGAAACAACGGAATCGACACCGACTACTGGCTCGCCTTGGACGGCGCACGTGCGGAGTTCACGGCACCGCCGTCGGGTGAGGCCGGCGGCGAACAATGCCGCGCGATCGCGTGGTTCTCCGACGGCAAGCTCGATTTCACCCCGCGTGCCGGAGTGGAAAAGCCCTACGCACCTGGCGTTGACCTCAGCGGTCAAGCGGGCGTTGACCAGGCGATTGCGGCCGCGACAGAGAGCATCTGTCGTCCGGCCGGCTTGGCCGACCAGCTGCGATCCTCAGGCATCGTCACGTTCGGCATCGGACTTTCCTCGGAAGGAGCGTCCGCCGCTGACTTCGACTTGATGAAGTCGATCGCGACCGGTGATCCGTCTCCGGCGGCGTGCGGCGATCTGACGGTGCCGATCCCGGGTGACTTCTATCTGGCCCAGGACATCGACGACCTCCTGTTCGCCTTCGATGCATTCAGTACCCCGGGCCAGGCGCCGCTGGAGACCGAAGCGATCGTCTGTGCACGAGTCGTCTGTGAAGAGGGCAAACAGCGGTTTGTCCTGGATCGATCGGTCGGCAACGTCAATGTGCTGGCCACAGCAGACGGCACCAACCTGGTGCCGATTCTCGTCTCTCCGGACGGAGGTCAGCTTCCACTCGACAATCGCGGCGGTGGAACCGGCGACCTCGGCGGGGTGAAGCTCGACTACACCTGGCCGTCGCCGCAGACGGTGTCGTTCGAGATGAGCAACGTGCAGGCGCCGCAATGGCAAGGCGTGTGGGCGTTGGCATTCGTTGATCCGGCCGGCGCATCCGGCGCCCGCAGCAAATCGAATATCCACATTTCAGGCAATCTGTTGCCTGGGTGGGATCGAGATCCGAACGTTCGTCTCCACAGCGATGACTCCGATATCCCGACGAAGTTCACGATCGTCGACGGCGAAGGCGCAGTCGTAGATCCCAACGAGCTGCTGGGTAAGGCCACGTTCTCGGCAACGCTTGTGGACAAGGACGGGCAGAGCCACCCGATCGTTTCCAACGTCCCCAAGGAGTCGATAAGCGATCCGGTGTCCATGGACCTCACCGGTGTACCGGCCGGCGCCGCAGTCATGAGACTGTCGCTGGCAATTACTACAGCTGATGCAACCGCAGCGAATGGGCAGCGGGTTCCGGGAACGGCGCTCACCCCGCGCTCCGTGGACATTCGCGTGACGATTGATCCACCGGTGGGCTTTCCGACCCTCGGTTCCCAGATCAACTTCGGAACGGTCGAAGGATCCGGCGATTTCAAGGGCTCGCTGACGATGACCGGACCCGGATGCGTCTGGCTGCCGCAAGAACCTCCGGCTGACGTGGCGGCTGCTCCCGATGGTGTTGACGGACTGACCGTCACCTCATCAGCGACCTCGGTGGACAATTGCGTGCAGCTGCAAGAGGGACAAGAAGCAACTCTGCCGCTCACCCTCTCGGTACCGGACGAGGGGAACGGCGTCGTCAACGGAACCGTCCAGGTTATGGTCTCGCCTCCCGACGAAGCCAACCGGGCAGTGCCCGTGCAGGTGCCTTTCACCGCCGAGCTGCAGAAGCCGTTGAATACCAACAACTTCCTCATCGCGCTCATCGTGGCCTTGATCCTCGGACCCGGAATACCGCTCCTGCTGCTATATCTGGCGAAGTGGTTCACTGCGCGGATTCCTGCGAGAGCGCTTCGTGCGCAACAGATTCCGGTAGCCGTCAATGGTGGGTCGGTGTTGCGAGATGGCCAGCCGTTCGCGATTCGGGACCGCGATCTGGTCGAGTTGGTCCGTGGCCTCGACAAGCCGGCGCGGCGTCTCGATCTCGGTGGAATCGAATTGCGTACGCGTACCGGCAAGTCGCCGTTCGGTGCCGGATTTGTGGTCGCGAAGGCTGCCGGGCGTGCGGGTGCGGGCAGCAAGTCTCCGGGTATGCACGGCAAAACTCCGGATGCTCGGTTGCCCCTCGCCGTGCACAACAGCTGGTTCGTCCTGCACGATCCGACCGGACCGGCGGATCGGGCGACTGTTGTCCTGCTTGCCGGGGGTGATGCGGGACCTGCGCAGGTCAGCGCGCTGGTCGATGACATGACGCGTCATCTGCCGCGGGTACTGGAGGAGTTGCGGTCACGGGCGAGTGTGGAGGCGCCATCCGACGCGGGCGGTCAGCCGCCAGCACCGGCGCCTGCGTACAACCCATTTGGTGGCCCGGGCTCGGCACCTGGTTCGCAGCCGGCCGGCGATCCCTTTGGATCTCCAGCGCGACCGTCGTCGGCCGATCCGTTCGGCGGGCCACCGCAATCCGGTCCGCCGCGATCAGGACCCCCGCAGGCCCCACCACCCAGGAACGGCCCACCGGGGAATGCCCCCAGGCCTCCTGACGAACCATTCGATCCATTCCGTCGCTGAAGCCGACCACAACGCTATGAAGGGCTAGAAGAGTATGAGGAGATTTCTGGTTGTCGGTTGCGGTGGCTCAGGAGGCGCAACGCTGGCGTACATGATGGACCAGCTGCGTTCGGACCTGGCCGCCTTCGGCGTCACACAGATCCCCGCCGGTTGGCAGTTCGTCCACCTCGACGTGCCGACCGCACCGTCACCCGGCCCAGACGGGCTCGGCAATGTCCGCGACCAGGGCGGTGCTTACGTCGGCACCGGCCCACAAAGCGACAGCTACAAGGTGCTGGACAACGCCATCTCGCAACGTCTCGCGTCCGGGTCGTCGTTGGAGAGCCTCGCTACCTGGGCACCGCGCGACCCCAGTTCCATCCACACACCGCTGAGCACCGGCGCCGGTCAATATCGCGCGCTGGGCCGGATGATCACGCTCAGCCGGGTCGCGCGGGTTCGAGAAGAACTGCAACACAGCTGGGACCGACTCTTCCGCGTCGAAACCGAAAGTGAGATGCGCCGGCTCGACCTGCCCGGTTCGGGCAAATACGACTCCGGCGAGAGTCCGGTCGTGTTGGTGGTGTCCTCGATGGCCGGCGGCGCCGGTGCCTCCATGGCCTTGGACATTTGCCGAATCCTTACTCTGATTCCCGGTGTCGATCCGCGCCTGATGGGCGTGTTCATGGTCGCCCCGGACATTTTCGACAGCTTGGATTCGTCGGCGATCACCGGCGTGCGGGCCAACGCACTGGCCATGCTCGGTGAGATCGTGGCGAGCCAGACCGGAGCTGCCCGCGAGCACGACGTCGCGACCCTTCGTGCGCTCGGTCAGCAGAACGGCGAGGGCGAACTGATTCCGTTCGCTCGCGTCTTTCCCGTTGGCCGCTATGTCGGTGCCGAACGCACGCTGTTCGGAGACGGATCACCGGAGGCCGTGTACCGAGGACTCGGCAGGGGCCTGTCGGCACTCATGATGAGTAAGTCGGCAACCCAGCAGTTCGTCGAGTGGGACCTGTCCAACGGTGGCGGAACCGCCGGTACTCGCGAGTTCATCGGGTGGGGCAACGGGCAGTGGGACAACTTGCCCTGGGGCTCGTTCGGCTTCGCGAGCCTGAGTATGGGCCGAGATCGCTACGCCGAGTACTCGGCACAGCGCCTTGCACGCAGCAGCGCCGAACGCTTGCTCCGCGGTCACCTGCAACCGGGTAACTCTGCGTCGGAGGATGAGCAAGCGGCAGCGATCCTCGACAGCCAGTGGTCCAATATCTGCGCAGCCCTCCAATTGCCTGTCACCGCTGGTGACGCTGTTGTCGGGCAGTGGGTTACGCAAACGGTGTTGCCGCGAGACGACGTGGCGTCCATGTCGGCAAACGTCGTCAACACGAACTTGCGTGGATTCATCTCTTCAGGCGACGGACTG
Source organism: Williamsia faeni (assembly GCA_003202005.1). Lineage (GTDB taxonomy): Bacteria > Actinomycetota > Actinomycetes > Mycobacteriales > Mycobacteriaceae > Williamsia > Williamsia faeni. Next base: position 90,755 of record QJJF01000005.1, read on the forward strand.
AACGCCGGTCACTGGGTGGCGAATGTGCGCCATGCGCTCACTGATCGTCGGCAGTCGCTGCTGGACGGAAGCAACGAGGCGGCCTACTCGTGGAGCTACCGCTGGCATATAGCGTTTGCCCAGCGACTCGAGTCCGTAACGACAAGCGCCATTGCGGATCTCGGTCTCCCGTACGCGACAGCCTTGGTCAAGCGGGTCTCGCAATACATGCAGAACGTCATACTCCCGAGCGCCCAAGATCTCGCAAAGTATCGTCCTGCGGACGTCACCGAACTGCCCGACGAGGTCAACAGCACGCTCAACGGTTTGCGCGGCAACCTGACCAGCACATCGGAGATCCTGGCGCGAGTGCTCGAGGGCAGCCAGCGCACCATCGAGCGGCAGATCTACGCCTCGCTGTCCAACATCATCAGCGTCGCAGCCGGCGCAATGGTGCACGAAGTCTTCGACCCACTGATCGATGCGCTGAACGAATCGCACATTCTGCTGCGGACCGCTGCGGGCGAGCCGATCCGCGACGTCGGTCTCGCACGCCTACAGACAGACGAGTACGCGGCGTGGCCGTCCGACTCGGATGCGTGGGTGTCCGATCGGTTCTCGGAGGCCAATAACGAAGTGATGCTGACGAGTTCGGCTGACTTCAAACAGCGCTATGAGGTCGACCTGCCGCTGTCCACGGGTGCTTCGAATGCCGGGGTGCGGCAGTTCGGGGAAGCGGTCGGGCGGGCGACCCATCAAGTGATCACCGGCTACTGGCAGACCAACGACGGCAGCGACGCTCCCGCCAAGGATCAGCCTGTTGTCGAGCGCGTCACCGAATGGAAGTCGCGGGCGTTCGTCACAGATCCGGCCAGTGGCGAATCCAGAATCTCCGCACCGGCACGGTATGACGTACATGTACGCCCGGCCGAACTGCTGAGCCGGTCGCGCAAGTTCGTCGAGAGAACCGGCGAGTCCTTTGAGCGATTTTGCCGAGTCTCGTTGCGCGAGTACCTGACCGGGGTGGGTGAACCCGAGTCCGAACTGGCCCGACGCCACCATGACATCGTTGCCAAGTTCGGTGAGGCGATCAATCTCGCGCGCCCGCTGGCCAGTGTCAACGAGCAGGCCATGCAGGCAATCCACAACACTCAGCAGATGAGTTACCGCTTCAAGTTCTCTTCTGTTCCGTTCAAGGGTCTGCGGGTGGCTGATGAACTGGCGTCCGCACTGGACGAATATTCGCGCATCGACGCCAAGACCAAAGACGTCCTGGGCCGTGCGCTCACCGACGAGGCGAAGATCAAACGCGTCGACATCTTCGGGTCGTACCCGAACTACTCGCCCTTGGCCTTCAATTCGGTGCTCGAACCCGCCGCGCGGCAGTGGCTGGGTGCATCGCCCTCTCAGCGCCAGGCCTTTTGGCGGATGCGCAGGTCACGACCGCTGGCCGCATCGCTGCCGATGCACCCAAACGAGCGACGGGCGATGGTCGCCGGATGGACCCTTGGCCGGGCAATCGGACAGATCTCTGTGCCGCCCGAACCCTATGTCGAGGCAGCGCGCGTGTGGGACGGCGAATCAAGCAGCTGGCGTGAGTTCCCGAACCCACTGCTGACACCGCCCGCACAGTTCACAGCTGAATATGACTGGATGCCTGCTGTTCTCGAGTCCATCCTGCTGGCCATGGCGCAATCACATGAACCGCCGGTGATGTCATCGATGTTGCCGTACCGCGCACTTCGCCGGATCTACGACTCGTCGCCCGAAGACGAGGTCTCCGGGGTTCATGGACTCGCCGCCCGGACGCATCTGACGCGCTGGCTCCGAAGTGGCGAGACCGGAACAGGTTTGGCGTCGGCTGTGGAGAATGCCGGACTTGAGGTCTCGATCGACGAACGTGCCGAGAATCTTCGCGCGTATCTGCAGAACAGCCGGGACTTCGCCGGGACCCACTACCTGCCACCAGGTGCACGGTCGGAACCGGGACTGCCGCCGGCTGATGGCGGCGGGGTCTTTTCGGTGATCACGATCCGCGAGCAGGCGTCGGCCACCCCGATCTTCCGTGACCTGGCGCCGGACGTCTACTGGGCAACCACACAGATCATCGACATGATCGACGGTTGCGCCGAACAGGCAAAGCGTCCGGAGTCGGCGACGCCGGGCCAGCCGATAGCCCCAACGTGGTCGGCGACGACGTTCGAGGTTCCCAAGGGAGGGACGATCTGACATGGCTACAGTTACCGTCTTCATCGCACCACGCGGCATCGCCGATGGGGTTCTCGGCGCTCTCTGCGATCTCTCGGCGGGCGCGCTGATCGATCCCTTTGTCTGGGTGGCCGAGTCGGCGACCACCGATGCGGCACTCTCCATTTCGGATGGGCGAGCCTACGACACCACCGTCCAGCAGGTGCTGTCGTCTCAACGCATCGACGTACTGCGGATCTGCGTCCTCGTTCCGCTGGTGGGTGGACCTATAGCTGAGTCGTCCGGACAGGAACGTCGCATCACGGACCTGCTCGCATCGACCTCCGGTGGCGCGCGAATTGTCCGCGTCCGTTGCCTGATAGCGCGGCCGGGAACTGTTGCCGCACAGTCGCCGGAGGTTCTCGACGGCTGGCACAACATCCTCATCGCTCCCGAAGACGCTCAGGGTCCCGGGATGGGCCACATTCAATTGGCGCCGTCCACGGACCCGGTCGAGATCGGCAGGCATAGCGCGCCGGCCGTGGCATCGCTGGTTGGCCTGTGGACTGGGCTCGATCATCGGCCGCTCGACGACGCTCCCGTTCTCCCGGGCCAAGTGATCAGATTGGCGCGATCGTTCTACCGCAAACTCGATACGTCTGCGGCCGAGGACTCCTTGCGCGCACAGGTTCTGGCCCAGGATGGGTCGCTGCCTTTGCCGAGCGACCAGCGGTCCACGGTTGTCTACATCCAGGACGTGGCACTGGCCGCTCGCACGATGTCGGACAGCCTGTGGCACAAGTTCGACTCAGTTCTGCACGGCCCGCGGATGCCCTACGCGGTCGAGAAGTCGTCGGAGATCGGTGTTTGGGCGGCCCTGAAGATGTTCTTCTCCTTCATGTGGGCAGCGCTGCGCAACGCGCCGGCCGCTTGGTACAACCGGCTCGCGGACGGGATCTCCACCGGAATCGCGTCGACAGTCCACGCGACCATCTTCGGCGCCGCTCCGTCCGCGTACGACGTGGTGTCCCGGGGGCGGACTCCGGAGGGCAAGCTTGCCGGATGGACCGAGATCGGCTCGGCATCAGGACAATTGAGTAGTGTGCTCGCTGACCCGACGGAAAGTCGGACGCACAACGCGTCCGCGGACCTGTCCAATCTCTGGCAGGACTACGCACGTGCTGCACTGACGCTCGCCGATGGCGGCGCCCGATCCGCAGAGCTGGCCCCGGTCCAGGTCGGCGCGAATCGGGGCGTCATCAGCAGATCTGCCGATGTCATTCCGGGGCCGGCGCAGCGGTTCACCCAGCTTCCCGGCGTTGTGGGAGCCACCGTCGGTGTCGACGGCGTGGACGCGACCGATGCGCTGGGGATCATTCAGCTGCGCCAGAAACTGGCGGAGCTCGAACAGAACTCGAACCTGGGCTTGGATGCGCGGCGCGCGGCATCAGCCCTCGACAACTGGCAACGCGAAACGTCAGGCAGCTTCGGGGCGCAAGTCGGCCGCCGGTTGGCCGACAGTTTTGTCTCCACATTTCGCGAGGTGCAGAGCCTGTTGGAGCGGCTTCGCAACGCTCAAATGCCGCCACCTGCGCCGACCAATAAGCACGGGAAGCTCGGCCGTGCAATCCAGTTCGGTGCGTTGCTGGTCGTTTTGGTTGCGGCGCTGCTCGTCTGGACCGTCATTGCCGGTGTACTCGAGTGGTGGCTTGCCTTAGCGATTTTCGTGGCGGTCCTCGTCGCAGCGGTGTTGATCGGTGCGATTTCGTTCATCCGAAGTCAACGAGAACTCTTCCAGCAACTGAATCGGCGCAAGTCGGTCATCTCTCAGCAAGAGGTGGACCGACAGAACCTGCGTACCGGACTCCGAGATCTGGAGCGACTCTCGCAGGCCTACAGCCAATATCTGTCGTGGAGTAAAGCGCTCGGAACGTTTCTCGCACAACCACTTGGCCCGGATCTCGCGGACAGTCATCCCGATCCCATGATCGCGTGGGGACTGCCGATGTCCGTTGCGGTGGGCTCGGCTCGTCCGGTCGCTGAACAGGTTTCCACTACCGCCGAGTACGTGCGGAGGGATCTGTTCGGGCTGGGTTGGCTGACTGAATCCTGGGAGGGGCTCGTCGCCAACGCGGCCCCTGCCGCCGGTCGTGCCGAACAGGATGTCGATGCCGAGGTCAGCCGTCTGTGGACCGCCCCGGGGTACGGATCGGGATCGCCACTCGATCGTTGGTCGACGGCGCTGTTCACCGGTTCGATCACGTCGACCGGAGCCGACGTGGTGTGGAATCGGGCCCGCGCCAATCTCATGGGCCCCAAATCTGAACTGGTCCAGCGACTCGTCGGCACGGTCGACATTCCGGCTGCCGGTGCCGACCGATCGGTCAACATCTCCGACTTCCTCTGCCAGATCGAACGACAGAGTCCGCCGACCGGCAACTTCGATCGAATGATCCTGACCGATCTGGCGACCACCTCGGGAGCCGCAGAGGTCCGTGACGACATCAGGTCCGCGTCCCGCAATGGGATCGGGATAGTCTGTGCCGCAACGCAATTCTCCGGCGCATTGTCGATCGACAACCTGACACTCGATTCGCGCCCCCGCACTGATTTCGGCTGGAACCAAGAGGTGCCGCAGATGCGCCCGGAACACACTGCCCCGGTGGAGCCCGTCACCGAGAACCAGCGATTCGCTCCTCCGAAAATGGGCGACGGACGCGGGTTCTGAGATGGCAAACACGAAGCAAGAGAAGCGAGAAGCGGCGCTGTTCGAGTGGGCCGCGGAAGCCCAGGCAGCCGGCCATGATGTGCCACCGTCAGATCAGTTGTCAGCCATCGCAGCGACCCCTGAGGCTGTGAGCACCTTGGCCGCAGAAGGTGCAGCGCTCGCCTGGAAGGCGACGATCGAGTACATCCTGCACCAGGTGAAGTTCGGACTCGATCCGTATGCCGTGGTCCAGAACCTGCCTGACGAATTGCATACACCGGCGGCCATCGCATCATCCTCACGGCACAGTCGAGAACGTGAGAGTGTGGCGACTACCGTCTCGGTTCCTGACCGGGGTTCGCGACCGCCCGCGGACGTCCCTCCGCCCACTCCGATACCTGAGCCGGCAGGCCCAGATCCGGTTGCGGCGCTGATGGAGTGGCGATCCCGTCGGATCGCGGACGGCATCGAATCTGCGGGTGCCATCAAAGACGCCACCTTACGGACGCTGGTGCAACGGAAGTTCGTTTCACCAGAGCAGATTCGCAAACAGTTGCCGGGCGCTGATGCCCAACTCGCCGCCGAGATCGCGGCTGTTCTGGCAGAGTTCTTCCCTGGAGAGGCTGCGGCGCAGTCGAGTCCGACCCAGACCGCATCGTCAGTTCCGGAACCAGTGTCGTCAATTCCTCCGTCGGCACCGGATCGGGTGCAGCCGCCTCAGGCAACGCCTGAACCTGCTGCTGCCGAGGAGGCGACGAGCACGGCTGTGCCTGATCGCGGACTCGGTCTGACTCATGAGGACTTCTGCGAGTTCGAATACGGTGAAAACCCGATCGAACCGGGTGTCGTGACCATCACCCGAGGTCACAGCGGGCACAGGTTGACGTGGGAGCCGTACCTTGCATCACCGGATGACACGGTCATCTACCGCGTCATAGCCAATGAGGACGTCGAACCGCACAAGCCGGAGGCGGGCGACCTACTACTCGCCACCACAGACGTCGAGGCCGAAGACCCGAGGTTCTTGACCTCGGCGGTTCGCACGTATCAAGTGTGGTGTCACGTTGGCGTCGACATCAGGGCAGCCCGCTATCAGCAACCCGTTCTGGTCGCTACCGGCGAAGTTGTCAGTCCCGTGGACAATTTCAGTCTCACCGAGGACGAGGGCAGGGTCATTGCCCAGTGGAGCGTGTTCCCGGGCACCCGTTCGGTACGGGTCTATCGGGTACCACTGAGTGGGGGAACTCGCGGAATCAACGATCCACGCCACGAAATTTTGGCCAATGAACCCAATCTGACGGGATTTGTCGACGCCGAGGTATCGCGTGGCGAGACGTACTTGTATCGGGCGATGGCAGAAGTCACCGTGGGCAGCTCTGTCCGGCTTGCCAAGTCGGTTCAGAAGGAGATTCAGTTATCGGTGGTCCTGAAACCGGTAACCGACCTTCAGATCACCATGAGCACTGAACGCACGGGCGAGTTCGAACTGCGCTGGTCGACGCCGCCTACCGGGCGTGTGTCCGTCTATCGGAGTAGTACTCCACCGCCGGCAGATCTGGAGATGCAAGAGATGCCAGAGGCATCGCTGGCACTGCAGGGTCTCGATGAGACCGCACAGCTGAAACATCCTGTTGTAGCAGCAGATTCAGTGTCGTCGCGGATGGCGGGGGTGCCGTGGCCGAGCAGCTGGGACCGAACGTATTTCACGCCGGTGACGATCTTCGGCAACAAGGCGAAGATCGGCGCGGTGAAAGTTCAGACGCGTCCGGTTGCGGCGGTCACGGATGCGCGAATCATCGAACGATTTGATGCGCAGATCGTCTCATTCGGCTGGCCCGCAGCTGCAGCCAGTGTCCTGGCGTACGTGGCCCCCAGGTCCTTGCCTGCCGAACAGGCCATCGCGGGGCGTCCGGACGAGGAAATTCACCTTCGTCAGCATCGTCGGGACGGTGGTCTGACGTTCAGGAGCCAGTTGCCGGCCGGTTGCATGGTCTACCTCGTGCCGGTGGCATATTCAGGTGGTGAGCAGATCCGGGGGGAACACGTAGGAATCTCGTACCCAGGTCTGACCCGTATCAAGTACTCGTTCACTCCGGTCCACGAGGACGCTGATGGCCGTGTGGTTGCGATCGGGCTGTCCACCGATGTGGATGTCGATGCTCCGCCGCCATTTGTGCTCGTACACAACCCCGAGCGCTTTCCTCTCGGTCCCTACGACGGCCAAACGATCGGGTTGATCGCGCCTCACGCGCAGCAGCACGCGTGGCAGATCGTTGTCGACCGGCTGGTCAAAGGCGAGTCGGAAACCGGTTGGCGCGCAAGATTACCCGTTCACACCGGCTACGTCCGTCTGTTCGCTGACACACGAGCGATGGATGTGCCGGCGGACGACGCCGGGTTCCCGATCCGGCGGATAGCGGTCGCCGATCCTCCGCTGGATTCGTTGCGGCTTGACCCCCCGGGTCCAGTGTTGTGACGGCCGATGTGTTTGGACAGGAAGAGCGCCCGCCCGTGGAAACGGTCGGGCGCTATGGGCAGCTGATCTACACCTCGTTCGACGACGGTTCAGGAACCGGCGGCGGTTGGCAGGTCAAGGACCAGGTGGGGGACATGACCGTGTCCGACGTGGACGCGATGACAGCGCGAATCGTTACGAAGTTCGACGTTGATCCGCCTCTGCCGCAGTACCCGACGCCTGCCGACATCGACGATCGTCCTGTCAGGCTCGCGTACGACGTCATCGGGACTGGTGCGGGCGTCTACTGGCATACCGTGGCAGCGGGGACCGACGGTTCGGGCCGACCGGGAAATGTGTTCGCGCACGTCGTTTTTGATGACGCATACCGTGCACAGCCAGCGTTGCGCCCGATCGAACTATGGGGTTCGCCGGATTGGTTGCGTCCATACGGAGCCCAGGAAGTTCGAGCGATCACGCTGCACGGGGACCACCTGCTTCGGACCGGCGGGGTAATCACGGTTCGTAGCGTGCTGGGCTTCCTCTTGAACCCAAAAATTTACCGGCTTGGTGTCTTTCAAGTGCTCCTTGACGCCGTGTACGACGCGATGGCCGGCGGGCGTCCGGTTGTCCTTCTCACCGCCCCCGGTTTCGCGGTGTGGTGGATCGGGGCGGTGAGCTTCTTCATGTCGCCAGGAACCTCGCGCCGGTTCGCCTGGACCACCCACGACAAACCCGACCTGGCGCTGGCCGATGCTCGTCGGGGAATGCACCTGATTTGCGTCCCCCGCGACTATGCCGACCTCCCTGCGTCGGACTGGATTGTCATCGACGCAGAGGAAGACCCTCAGCTCGGCGCTCTCGGTGGCGCGGGCCACTCACCTGCCAGATCGGCTTTCCCTGTGCAGGTTTCACCGTGGTCACTGCTCGCGCAGGCTGCACTCGAGAACGAGCACACCGCGACCAGGGTCATCCAGCTCCAGGACGATATCGCTCGCGAGGTCGGTGATCGTGACCTTTCTCCGGTGTGGCCCTTGGCAATGGCGAGTCGTGCGTTGCGGCTCGGTGATATCGAACAGGAATCTGCACAGGCAGCGACCGATGATCATCCCGCGCATCTCGGTAGTTCCGAGCGCCTGCGCGATGACATCGAGGAGCTCTACGTCGCGGGTGCACCTCAGACACCAGAGGAAGCGTTGCTGCGGCTGACGAGGATCCGGTATCCGGGCGGTAGCCAGTCACGTGCTGCAGGGCGTCTGGTTGTCTTGGCGTTGCGTGACAGCGAGTGGTTGGGGGAACCCGGTATCCGACTCGACCTCGTTCCGGATTGTCGGAATGTTGACTTCGAGCAATTGCACGACGCCGTCGAGTCCTGGCTAGACGACTCACGACGCGTTGCCTCGCAGATCACGCCCGCTGAGTCTGAACGTCTCGTCCTTACCGTGCTTCGCGTCGGTGAACTTCTCGTAAGGGTGGCTCGACCTGGCCCTGCGTTGGACGCAGCTGTGTCAGCGCTTTCGGATGTCATCGAATTGTCCGGAATCGATTTTCTGCGGGACCGATCACGCGCGAGCTCGTTCATTGACAGTGCCCGGAACATCTCCGCGGCCACGTTCGCGGCTGTGCTGCTACCAGTTCTGGCTTCTGTACTTCGCGAGCCGGACGCGGTGGATCTCGACGTCTGGCGATGGATGTTCGGAAATGAACGCGACCTCGACACTCGGGAGGCCAACGGCCCGACAGTGTTTGGTCAGACGAACGACTCGCTTCTATCGCTGTACATAACGGCATTGCTGGAAGATCCGGACGTCGTTGATCTCTCGGAACGATTGAGGTCTGATCTCGCGCACCTCGGGGTGACAAGCATATTTGCCGTGGAAGCGTCCCCCGACGAGCACAGTGCCGTGCCGGTCGAGAGACTGCTGCGGCATTACGTCATGACCGACGGTCAGCTGGATCGTTTGATCGCGCGGTTTGGCGGCCAGGTCACGCCTGCCATGGCATTTCAGCACGTGTTCTATTGGCCACCCTCAGAGCAACTTGACCGCGTGCTGAAGCATGTTTGTCACTATCCGCTCCGAGAGTCGGGACCGTTGGACGACGCGTCCACGTTGGTGGTGGCTGCCGCGCGTGTCCGCGATGCGGCTACCTGGACGACCTTTGAAAAGCATTGGGCAGTAAATCTCATGGATTCTGAGGTGAAGCGGCTTGTCAGAGAGCTTCCGCCCGAGGTGTACGAGCACACAGACGAAGATCTCTGTGTTCCCCTCGGCGCTCTGTTCATTGCGGCGCAGTCGCGTTCGAGGCCGTGGGCTGTTGGGGACTCCGTCCTGAAGGACCGGTTGGCGACCCGTCTGCGGTCCCTTCAGCCTCAGCTGATCCACTGGATTGATCGACTGTCAAAGCAGCAGGTCATCGATATCGGGTGGATAGCAGGGGAGTCGATGCGTTCTCGCATGGGACCCGATCTGGCGCCCACGGCATTGTGCGGACAAGCGGAGAACGAATCGGGCACTTCGTGGATGGACAGCGTGATCGACGGCCAGCTGGCCAGCGGGACCTATCGTGGCCCCAGCACTGTGGATGCCCTACGTGATGCGCTCTGGGACTCAGTGAAAGATCTTTCGGCACCGACCGCCGAACGCTTTTTTCTCGAATACCGTTCTGTCGGCAAAGAATGGCTGCGCGACCGCAGATTGCTGACCCGCGAACCCCCACGTTCTCGATTCTCGTTGACCCACCGAGAGGACAACATCTGATGGTGACTTTTGTACTGGATGGAACGAGCTCAGCTCAGCTTCCACGTCGGCCACTTGCCGTGACAATGTCCGTCGCCGGCGCGACGGGTGGCGCCGAGCTGATCGCTCGACGTGACGGCACGATCGACCCCTCGGTCGTCGTCCACAGCCCAGGGATGTTGATTGTTCCCCGCGTGGACCACGACGTCGTGATCTCGGCGGTGCCGTCCGGGTCGCTTGCGACATTTCCGCAGGGAACCATCCTGCACGTCGCTGTCGGACTCGACAGCTCGCGCGATCCCGATCCGGACCGTGCGCAACTGACGGCCCGGGATGTCTCAGGTTTGAGTGCGATCGAGTTGGCGACAATCAGTCCCTCTGGAGCCGAACAGGTTTCGGTTACCACACGCCTGATCCGTCCTGAGTTACCGCTCACACCCCTGGCTACTCGCGCAAGATCAGCGGCGCGCGGTGCGCTGGGTGTCGACCAACTTCCATCCGATCGGCAGTTGGAGGTTGTCGTCCTGGTTGATTCGAGCTTCTCAATGAGGTCACTGATATCTGACGGGAGCGTAGGCGCCGCGATAGACATCGCCATGGGTGTCGCTGCGGTGTTGTCGGCAGGTGCTCCAGTGCGCGCTGTACTTTCCGGGCAGACCGCGACTGAGGTGAGCTTGGACGGCGAAAACTTCACCGCAGCATTCGAGTCGGCTATCGCCTCCACCGGGATGGGAGTCGGTGCCGTCCTCACCGAATCTGTCATCGCTCAGGATGGTGCGCAGTTGACGATCGCGGTGACGGACGCACCGGCACAAGTTGCATCGAGGGGCTTGAGCACCCAGTTGGTGCTTTCCCCGTCGCGGGCAGCGTTGGCCGATCCCAACTTTGTTGGTGCCGTCTGTCCACCTCCACGTCCCGGTGAGAACGCGGTCGATCGGCTGCTCGCCGAGCCCGGGCTGGTAGACGATGTCGTCGCACGGCTTCTGGCCGTACTCAAAGTGAGGAAGTCGCTGTGAGCAAATGTCCACGCTGCTTCAACCCACTGGAGTCCAATTGGTTCGCATGGACGGAAGCCAAGCCGGCAACCTTGGAAAATGACGAGCGGGCAAGCGCTTTCAGCGGTCGGCAAGTCCGGATGGGTAAGACCTGCGAGTTGCAGCGACCGCAGGATGCCGCGCCCAACTGGGTGCCCGAGCCGCAGTGGCCGGAAACTCAGCTCGGCGGACCTGCTGTCGAGATCTGCCCGATCTGTCACTACGTGTTGCCGCCAATGTGGCGGTGGGGTGCTACAACCTGCCTGGTGATGGCCGGTGCCAGGGCGACGGGGAAGACTGTCTACATCGCGGTACTCATCAAGCAGCTGCAGATGCATGCAGAGCGGATGAACATTGTTGTCGAACCTGCCAACGCGGAGACCGCCGAACAATACGAGAACTTTTACGAGACACCATTGTTCGAGGAACGGGGGATTCTCGGATCTACTCCATCTGCGTCCACGGAAGGCAGCCATCAGCATGAACCGCTGATTTTCAGCATTGGTGTGTGGAACGGCGTCAAGCACTATCTGGCGATCCGTGATGTCGCCGGCGAGGACCTCGAGAACGCGAACGTCGAGGGGCTCCCGTGGCAGTTCTTCGCGGCGGCCGACGCCGTGCTCTTCATGTTCGACCCGCTCAAGGTCGACGAAATCCGCCACCAGCTTCAAGATTTGGTTCCCATGCCGTCACACCACGGTGGAGATCCACGAACAGTTCTGCGAACGGTGATGCGACTATTGGGGCAAGGGAACCCCAAACTTGCGGTCATTCTGTCGAAGTTCGATGCCCTGCAAGCGCTTCAAGGTGTCCGTGGCAGCGACTGGGGACGAATCATGAACAATGCCGGGGCGGCGTTCTCCCGCGATCCGAGTCTTCGTCCTGCACCCTATGACGAGGAAGACGGGCAACGGTTGGATGCCGAAGTGAGTAGTCTGCTGCAGAAGCTTGACGCCGGCCCGATGATCAAGAATCTCGAGAACCCGGCGACCGGGCAGCGCTACACGAACAGGTTTTTCGCGGTATCTGCATTGGGTGAATCACCCGTCGGCGCACGCCTTCACGCCAACGGCATCACGCCGTTCCGCTGCATGGACCCCGTGCGGTGGGTGTTGGCCGATCAGGGTGTGTTGTGAGCGACGCACTTACTACCAAGATACTGAGACGAATCACCCGTCGATGTAGAGGATCGCGCCGATGGCGTAACATCGCGCCGATGGCGTAACATCGTGCCGGGCCAAGGACCCGGTGTGCTGGATGTGATGTGAGGCGTGTGTGTTGTGAGTTACGTTTGTCCGCCGAAGTTGAAATTGAAAACCGCGGCGCGGTGGGCGAAGGAGCTTGCGCCACTCTTGTATATCGGCGAAGAGATCTGGGCATTTGCGAGAGTGGCTCAGAACAAGCCGACCACTGACGGCATCGCTATTACCAATCAGCGAGTAATTGGCTTCTGGAGTCTTGCATCTGGGGCGAATTTCGTTGTGTTCACGGCCTCGGCCCGGGAAATCCTCAAGGTCGACTCACCGATTCATATGCGGTCCCCCAGGCTCGTGGCGACCACGGCGCACGGTGAGGTCGATTTTGGATCCATCCGGGCCGACGAGGTTGGCTTTGTTTGGCACTATGTAAGTCACTTGCTGAGCGCAACGGCCAACATCCCGAGTCCGAGTGACGTAGCTGTGCCGCCGGCCGACGTTGTGCCGATGTCCAATAGTCAACCGTCTAGCGTGCAGCAGCGATCAAGATCGCGTGTATTCGGTGGGCCTATCGACGAGCGTGGATGGAAATCAATTCGCGATAACTCAGGTCCGGATGAAGAGCCGTGGTTGATTGTCCACAACTATGGAGGGCGTTTAATCGCTGCATTCGATGACCGTATATTGGTATCGAATATTTATCCTTCGTCTAATTTGGTAGATTCGCCGGCGAATGCGACTTTCACGTTCTTGGCGATAAAACGAATCGAATTCATCCAGGGGCAACGGAGTGATGACTTAGTGGTCCAAACATGGGGCCGTCATGATGCCCATGACAACGACCAACTGAACCGTCTTTCCCTGCCAACTGGGCTCCGCGACATAATGCTGCAGAACCTCCATGAGCTCAGGCGACGGATCTCGGACTTCGACAAACCGCCTGTCTCGCTGTGGAAGCCGCCGATGGCCCCGCGTGTCGTTGAACCGTCGACTGGAAGCGGACTTGCTTCCGAGCTCAAGAAGCTGGCAGATCTATTCAGCCAGGGCCTCATTGACGCCGACGAGTTCAAAGAGGCGAAGCGGGCAATCATCGCTGCGCATTCTGGATAGTCGTGTAGGAACCTGTCTTCACTGCTGTGGCGGCCCGACGGCGTGGCACAGCGGTCCGGTGATGTATCCCTGCTCGCAACCGTGCTGAGTCTGGATCTCACCGCTGGTGGGCTCTTCCCCACAGGCCGTTCCGCAGCGCTTAAATCCGCTGATTACACCGTCACCGTTCTGGTCCTGGCTCCCGGTCGGCGGTACGTAGGTATCGCAGGATGCTTCGTAGCCGGTGGTGCCGTCGGAGTAGATCGCGGTGCCCGACTGATACAGCGATGGGTCGCCGCACTCGAAGGTTATCGGTGCGGGCGGTGGCGGCTCAGCCGGCGGCACGGATACCGGCGTCGTTGGTGAACTGGTCGGGCTCTCCGCGACCGCAGCCTCAGACGAGGATACGGTCGCGGAGGTGCTGGTAGGTACGTCGGAATCGTCGGTAGACGAGCTGCAACCGGCGACCGTCATCGAACAGGCGGCGACTACTGCCAGGAGGAGGGGTGACGTACGCATTTTCATCTAGCAGCTGCTGGGTTCGCCGATTTTGACAACGGAGAGCACGGCCTCGAGTTCACCGACGGGCGTTCCCGCCGCTGGTGTCTGGCTGACGACGATCCAGTTGCGGTCGATGGCTTGCATTCGGCCTTGGCCGGTGGCGTCGTCACTGCGTGAGAAGAACACGCCATTCTCCTGGATGAGGTCTTGGGCATCCTGGAGGTTCATGCACACCACGGCAGGCATGATGCCGCCTGCCGGTGGCCTGGAGGTGGTCGGTGCGGCGGGTGTAATCGGGGGAACGATCGGAGCAACCGCTGGAGTGGATGTGGGGGCCGGGGCAACCGTCGTGGTCGGCTGGACGGTCACCGTGCTCGGAGCAACCGTCACGGTCGACACGGACGAGCTCGCCGCCGTTGACGTTTTGTCCTCGTCTTCACCGCTACCAGCGATAGCCGCGATGATCAGGAGCAACACGACCGCTCCGATTCCACCGAAGATCCATGGCTTCTTCGACTTCTTCTGGGGCTGCTGCTGGGTCCAGTCGGGCTGACCGTCATCCGGGTTGGACCAGGATGGTTGGCCAGAGTTGGGGCCGTTGTACGGGGGAGGCGGGGGAGGAGGCGTCGTCATGATGTTGGTGCTTTCGGTTGTTTGATCAAGCAGTGAGGAGCCGGCCACGTCGGGTCTAGACGTGGCTCAGCTGTATTGGGGGCTGACGCGTGGTTTCACGAGCAGGAGTGCGACTTCGGCGGCCGGCTAGTCGTGTCTGAGATCGGAGGCGCGGCGGTACATCACGAACCTTTCGGGAAACAAGCGAGGTGCTCTGGCTACCGGTCGCAATTCACCGAACGTTCAGGAGCTTCAGCTAGTTATAGCAACAAGCTACGACAGCGTTACAGATGACTAGAGCGCCGGAACGGAAATACCTGTGCGGGCGCCCTGGCGCCGATGGGCATCCCGAGGCCGTATCGACCAGGTGTTCGAAAATTACATCGATGTAGGTAACCTAAAGTCCCACATCTGATTTCGTTGCTCGGGATAACGAAGGCAGCCATTTCTGCGATGTCAGACCGCACGGCTAAGTTCACGTGTCATTGGCAGTCAACTCCCCGGCTGTTGACCAAGAAGATCGGATCCGCGATGAACACGATGGCTGAGGCAGCTGCTGATAGGGCGATCAAGTCGACGTTGACCGAGCGTGAGATCGAGGTCCTGCGAACCTGGCTGATTTGCGACACCAAGTTGGCGGCCGCGCGGACCTTGTTCATCAGCTCGGCGACCGTGAATACCCACATCACTCGCATCCGCGACAAGTACGAGGCCGCCGGCCGAGCAGCGAACACGAAGGCCGCGTTGCTGGCGCGGGCTCTGCAGGACGGTCTGATCACGGTCGAGGAACTCTGACCATGAGCGACCTCTTCGAGTACTACGCCCCCGGTGCACCCCGTCCTCGTCGTCGGCCTGTACTCACGTTGGTGTCGAGTCGGACGGTCACCATGAACGCGGCGGCCATTTGCGTGGCAATCGCACTAGTTGCGGCAGTCGTGGTGCATCTCGGTTTCCTGCTCGCCGGCGTATTCGCCGCGATCATCGTCCTGGTGTCTGGACCATGGCTCCGTGACGGCCTGGAAAGCGAGAGATCAAAGGACAAGGCGGCGCTGGTCGCGGCCGGCTACCTCGTCACCAATAGGGAAGTGGTGCAATGCCATAAGCGGGATCGCAAGTACGTCGAGAAGGCGCGGGAAGCGGTGGCGACGATCTCGTCGTCGGACGCCGCTCGCGGAGGGTGGTTGGGCGACAACGACTTTTCGGCTGATCTGTTCTGGATCGCCTCCTCGGCAGTACAAGCGAGCGCGATGGAGGAACTCGTCGACAAGCTGAAACCGTCAAAGCGACCGTCGGACAAAGCGGCTGCCGCCGACGGAAGACAGTGGTTGGACGAGCAGCGTACCAAGCTCGACGATCGAATCAGGCTCCTTGAGGACGCCGCCAAGCACGCACGATCGGTCGATATCCGCCTTATCCGGCAACAGGAAACCGCACACCGGCTCGCCCTGCGTGATGCAGAAGCCGTGAGATTGGCCGCGATCCGTGCCCGACTGAACGGAACACAGCAGCGACCCCCACTCGCCGATCCCGGCCCTGATTCTGTCGAAGCGATTCGCGCCCATGCCGAAGCGTTCTACGACATCGATGACATCAACCGGCGAGTCGCCGGCGAACCTGCGGATACCGGTGGCGGTGTCGGCGGGTGGCTGCGCCGCCTCGTCGGTCGTTGACGACTGATGCCCGCCTACGCGTTCGGCTCCTACAGGTCGAACGTGCTCCAGGAAATGAGCGTCTTGCCGGGCTCGCAGTCCGGGATCACAAAGAGGTACCGGTATTTGGCTCCGTCGTCGACCTCGTCTTTGGCGATGAACCCAGTGAGCCCATTCGGGCGGACATCATCGACACAGTCGAATGGGATTTTGTCGCACGTGGATGTGGGGCCATAGCTGGATGGCGTCAGATGCTCGGTCGCGTATTCCTCTACGTACGTGCGCCATTGTGGGGTTGGAAGCAGGAACGACACCCGCGAGCATCCACCTTGGATGCGGATGCGGTCGTAGTTGGCGGTCACCTGAGTCGCGTCCGCCGGTATGTCGACCTGTGACTCGTCGGCGGCCTCGTTGGCGATCTGTTCAAGGCTGCGGTGGTGCCAGATGAAGAAGGATGCCACGGCAATACTGATCACCAGGAGCAGTACAGCCGGAATGAGAATCCGTCTTTTTTGATACAACGAACCGCCATCAGGTGAGGTAGTGGATCCCATGGCTCAGTTCACCTCTGCCGCTGAAAAGGCATGAATTATTGTGTGCTTGTTGAGTGTTGGACTCAGGGCCATGTCGTCGCCTGCGGTCCGGAGGTGCCGACGGTGTCGAAAGTCTGCGCCCAGCCCGCCAGATTGAGATTGTTGAGGTCGGAATACTGAGAACTGGGGCTCTTTCCAGTGGAATCCCAGTTGTAGAAGTCATAGATGCTGGTCTGGTAGGTCAAGTGGTATCCCTCGTTCGAGGTGGGTGTCGCGACTCCACTGGCCTGGTACGAGTAGGTTCCGAGCGAGGCGTTCCAGTCAGGGTTGCTCGCTAGGCTGGGGCGATACTGGCCGTCATATCCACCCTGAAACGCGACTGGTCCGGTATAGCCCTCGGGGAGATCGCGCTTCACTGCATCGAATTGAATCCGAGCTTGTTCGGCCGATTCCTTCCTGAATGCGGGCATGTCTTTCAGCATCTGGTTGACATTGACCCGGTAGTCAGTGCCCGAGTTGTCGAAGTAATGGTTCAGTAGCGCTGACGATTGCGAAGTCGCGGGAGAGGATGCCCACGAACCTGATTCGGCTATTGTTCGGAGCTGTTGCAGGCTGACCTTGTCAAGCAGTCCTGGGTCCCAGGAGTCATAGGAGCCTGGCCCAGACCCGTCCTCGTTCGCGGCTTCCTTGGCACCGGCGGGTTTTGGTGGCGGCGGAGGAATCCTCGGTGAGAAAGGTCGCTCGGCGGCTGTGACTCCCATCAGGGCATTCGTCACCTGCCAATCATAAAATTGACCGGCGCTGTCGGCAGATTGGAGCTGCGTCGTGAGCTTTCGCTGAAGATCCCGTCGCTCGATCTCTGCCTGCGCCATCCATGCATTGAAAACACCTTCATTGCAATTGCTTAATAATTGGAGTTGGGAAGCGTAGTGGGCGGTGATCTTCACTGTTCCGTCGTCTGCGATGGAGAACTTCGTATGGTTGCCGGGGTCGTCGACGAGCCCCAGAACGCTGTCTCTCAACAACTTCATCTGCGCGGCTGCGGTCTCGATGATGGCGGCCGCGGTCTGCAACCGTTGAGCTTTCTGCTGCATGGTCGCGGACTTGTCTTCGGCCTCGAGGCCGGCTTTGTCGCGCGCCTCGCCTTGCCAGTCTGTCGAAATACCCTGAAGCCGGTTGATCAACGTCACCGCACTGGTGTCCAGTGTGGTTGCGCTGGCTCGCAGATCCGTGGCCGTTGAGCCCATGTCACCGAGCTGCCAGTTGCGTATCTGTGAGATCTGTACGGTCATGCTCGGCGTGACGAGGGCAGGTTGGTGAACAACTGCTCGTTGTCCGATTCTTGCCGCGCAACGGTATCTGCGGTCGATTTCAGCGAGGTCCCGAAGTCGTCGCAATCCTTTGCGATTGACTGGACCTCGAGGTGCTGGTCATGGGCGTGAGTAGCGAATCCTTTGACCAGATCGGTGCCTTCACATGCGGCGGACGCTTGCAAAAACATCGTATCGAGGCGTACCTCCGCTACGGCGTCAGCAATCTTCCAAACATCTTTCGAGTACTCGTGCACTACTGCGGGATCTATCCGCATGACTCCCCCTCGCTGCCCCCCGGCACTACCGAACTCGTCAAATCATAGCCAAGGTGAAACCGTCTGGACCGCGGGCGTGCCGATGCAGGTACGGCCATCGGGCATCGATCGAATGATTACACCTGATGCGTGACCTACGCTGCTAGCGCAGGGAGCACGACCATTGTTCCATCGTGTTGCGGACGATTTCGATGGCTACGTCCTATTGGCGATTGGTGGTGCCGATGCCATTTCCACTCCCGCAGTCGGTACGCCGTGCGCATCGCACTATCTGACCTCATTCAAACGGCTCGAGAGAACCACCAGCCGCAATGCAGCGCGGAGACGCTTCGTTCTCTTCGACCACGACTGCTCCTCATGCTCGCAGGCTCGGGCTTCCTCTTCATCCTCGCGTTCGCGCGCGTCGAAAACCGATCGGCGCCAGGTTGATGCCTGTTTCTGACTGACTTGGAGGTAATGAAGAATTGCGTCGCGGTCGAACTCGCAAGCGGTCGCGATCTCACGAGGTGACAAAGGGCCCTCGTCATCGTCGTCGAGTTCCATCAGACATAACAGCCCCACCGGCAGAGCTTCGTCGGATTCCTGTGCTTCGGTGGCGACTTCAGCGATGGCCGAGGCGACCTCGCCGGCCCCGTCGGTCAGGAAGTCGAACCACTTGATGAGCGTCGAGCGGAGCACTGCATCGGTGAAGACGGTCGCGTCCATCCGGATCGACGCGCGAACGCACCCATTGATGAGAAGGAACTTGATGTCGGGCCACTGGCGGGAGAACTCCATCAGGGCCTCGCTGGCGGCCGCCGGATCACGGACTTCGACAGCGAGACTCGTGAACATCTCGATAACCGAATCGCTCGGATCGACGCACAACCACGACATCACGCCATTGCCGGTGAAAGTGACGTCGCCGTCATCGTCCTTGTTCGGGGCGGAGCCGGTTATGCGTTCGAGGGCGTCATCGACGAGATCACGCAGTTGCGACTGGCCGGCAGCCTGAAACCCGATGTGCTGGATGGGTTCGGTAGCCCACTCCTGAACTGTGAGAAGGAAGGTCGGGTGGACCACCTGCCAGAGTTCTTGGATCACACCGGTGGCCGCCAGAACCACATGCTCGACCTCATCGCGGCCGCGCTCGACAACGCACTCGTCCTCGCTGATCGAATCCCACTCCAGGTCCATCAGTAGCTGCAGTTCGTCGTCATCGAGGTCGCGATTCTGCCCGAGGAGCGTGGGGCTGAGGTGACACCGAACTTCATCGTCGGCGGTGATCGTGAAGAAGGCAGACGGACCGGTGCCGTTCAAGGCGGCGTTCGGCGCGGTCACTCGCACCGAGCCGGCGGCCTGCAGCTCGGTCAGCTGGGTTGTCAGCTCGTCACGGAATGCTGCCCATCCATCGGCAACGGAAGCGTCGAAGTCGAAAAGGTTGGACATCGGGCACCTCCCTCTCTGTCGTCTGTATGGCAAGGGTAGCGAGGGGGTCTGACAATTTGTGGTGACCAGCAGCCCAGCTCGATCATGTGTTCGAAACTACATCGGTGGCATTAAAATCACAGTCTCGCAACGGATTTCAATGTCGTACCGTGCCGCTACCGTCACGCTTCACTGGCAGTCAACTTCCCGGCTGTCGACCAAGAAGATCGGATCCGTGATGCACACGATGGATGAGGCAGCTGCCGACAGGGCCACGCGGCCGACGCTGACCGACCGGGAGATTGAGGTCCTGCGGACCTGGCTGATCTGCGATACCAAGCAGGCGGCAGCGAGGACCTTGTTCATCACCGCGGCGACGGTGAACACCCACATCACTCGCATCCGAGACAAGTACGAGGCCGCCGGCCGAGCCGCGAACACCAAGGCAGCCTTGCTCGCGCGTGCTCTGCAGGACGGTCTGATCGCGGTCGAGGAACTCTGACCGGCGGCCAAGACGGTTACCAGAACCTCGCGGTATTCGTTGGGCACTTCCCTTGATATGAAATGGTTTTCACACCTTCGGGATCGAATGATCGCTCGGGCTAGTACCACTCATCCCAGTCGGGGGGATCCGGCGGATCCCGATCGATGCCCTCGGCCTTCAGCGTCGCCCAACTGACAGTCCTCGTCTCGATGCCGGGCCATCGCATCACGAGGACCTTGCGAATCATCCCTGCAACCGCTGCCTGGAGTGCCTCCTGAGCGTCGTTGATCTCGCGACCGCTCGTCTGCGACAGTTCAATTACCCAGTCGGGAGCCTCGAGAAATCCTGAAAACGGATTCGGCGTCGGGGACAGCGCATTGAGCGCATCCTCGATGAACCGATCAAGCATTTCGTCTCGAAAGCTATCTTTCGACCTGTCGGGGTCGACTCGGAACAACTTCAGCGGGCGGTCGACCGGTGCGAAAGTCAAAAGCGGACCGAGGGAGTCGGCCAGTTGGGCCCAATAGACCTCTTCACCTCCTGGCGGTTGACGTTTCTGAATATATGCGTTGACGAGGTCGTCCAGTCCCGCGGTGTCTGCCATTGCAGTGTTCCTCCTACGCTCTGACTTCGAATGCAAGTCTCCTCGAACTCATCTGACCTGCGTCAATGGCATAAGTCTCTCACTCGGGTGTGACAATTTCTGCGCCCTAGCGAAAGAATCTGAACCTTTGCCCCTATGCCTCGACGCCGACTGTCTGTTGTTTGAGAGTCGGCGGTTTCAGCCGGCTTCATTTGCCGCGCCGACCGATCACGCCCTCGCACTGACCACCCAGCAGGCTGCCCTATATTGCACGTCCGGACCAACCTCGAACGGTGCGAATGCATCTGACAACCGATCTATCACTTGACCATGGGTCGCTTTATCGACCATCCCCAACTGACCGCCTACCAGGCCGAACGTCGTGACATATCGCAGCATGTCGGCTCGGGGCAGGCTGAGTTCGATGTTGAGGGCTTCGATCGCGATGTCACGCCACCAACTTGCCTCGAGGATGGGAGTGACGAGATCGGGGTCCGCGAACGCAAACTGACCGGGTGTTTCCGGAGTACCGGGCTGGCGCGGCGGCAAATCAGGCAGCAGCGATGCCGCGGCGCGTTCGGCGATCACCATGATGTCGTTGCTGTCCGGGTTGCGCCACACGATCATTCGCAGGTGTGCGCCTTCTTCCGCAGCTTCGTGGATGTTGCGGAACGCCGCCACTGGGTCGCTGAAGAACATCACCCCGAAACGGGAGATGACGGTGTCGAACTGTGCCTCCGAGAAGTTGCGACTCTGAACATCGCCGCACACGAACTCCGCTTCGACTCGCTCGGAGTGGGCCCGCTCACGGGCGACGGCGATCATCGGTTCGGAGATGTCGACGCCGACGGCCCGGCCTTTGATTGCGCGAGCTACTGCCAAAGTAGTGCTCCCCGTACCGCATCCGACATCGAGAACGCGTCGACTCGATACGTCGCCGACGAAACGAACCAAGAGCTCCTCGAACGGTCGATACAGTCCGTCGAGTAGATCCTGATTCTCGATCCACGTCTGTGCGGACGGACCGTTCCATCGGGCAGCTTGTTCGGCAGCGATCTGCTCGTTCTCAGCCACGGCACCGAGTCTACGTGGCAGGGTTCGTTGACCGCCGAAGGATTCCATCCGGCCTAGCGCAAGCTGGTTTGTCATAGAACCTGTTGCGGGTGGATAAATCTGATGACCACACGTTCGCATTACATAGTCGATGAACTATTCGTGAGACCGTTTTGTGGATGGTGTTGTGACAGCGCCGATTCAGAAGCAGAGGTAGTTGCCTTTGGTAACTTCTCCGTGTAGTCGTGGCGCGCGCAAAATGTGAGCGCGTAGGTCAGAATATGGAGATGCGTCTTCATGGCCGGTGCATCCGGTGACCGCGCGGGTCTTGCAGGTTGCGGTGATCGATGATCACGAGTCGGTGGTCGAGGGATTGCGGGCAATCATCGAGGAGGGCGATGAGATGGCCTTTGTTGGAGGTGCAGAGACGGTCGATGATGTGTTGCTGTTGACCGGTGGCATCGATCTGGCGATCCTGGATCTCCGTTTGTCGGACGGATCATCGCCGCATTCCAATGTGATGCGGTTGCGAGAGGCCAAGATCGAATCGTTGGTCTACACCTCCGGCGATGAGCCGTTTCTGGTGCGGGAGGCAGCGGCAGCGGGAGTCCTCGGCGTCATTCGGAAGTCCGCGCGTAAGGCCGAGATCCAGGATGCGATCCGGACGGCCGGTGCGGGAAGGCAAGTGGCGTCGGTCGATTGGGCCGCCGCACTGGATTCAGACCCGGGTTTTGTCGACCTGTCGCCGCGGTTGCGGCAGGTGCTCGAGTTATATGCCTCAGGGGAGCCCACTGCGCGGGTGGCGAGCGAAACCGGTCTGTCGCCCGAAACTGTCAGCGACTACGTCGACCGGATCCGTCGGAAGTACCGCGATGCCGGACGACCCGCACCAACCAAGACCGACCTGTACAAGCGAGCGATTGAGGATGGATGGCTACCGATTCCGCGACGATTCCGGCGGTAGCCGCGACGGTCGAGGACGACGCGAGAACGGCCGGACAGCGAATCCTGCAACTGTTCTCACTGTTTGTCGGCGGCGGTTACCTGTTCTATCTGGTGCTGGTGATGCCCAACATCGCCCAGGCGATGGATGTGATGGAGACGTGGTGGACCGTCACCGCGGTCGTTCTGATCTTCGGAACCGGACTCTGCGTGGGCATCTTCGCGCTACGGAGCAGCATCGAAGTGCTGCGCCGAACCGCAGCCATCGCGGCGATCGGATTCTTGGTGGCTATGGCGCTGTGGCCGCTGGGGTGGACCGGAGACCTGATCGACAGTGAGAGGGGCATGTGGTTCACGCAATTCAACGGGCTCGCGGCCATTGTCGCCGCGGCGGCGTGGCGAGGACGATGGGCGTTTGTGTACCTGATCGCCGTCACGGTTGTTTGCCAGCTGATCAACCATGAGGTGCGGGCGCCAGAGGTCAATGGTCCGGTGCTGCCGGAAATGGCCTGGGGCTTCGCGTTCTGCCTGGTCCCGTTCGCGGCGGCGGTGATGGGTATTCGGACCGCGGGGATTCTGGATGCAACCCGGGAATCGGCGTATGCGGCTGCGGCTGAAGCCGCTGGGACCCAGGCGAGAGCGCTTGAACGAACCCGATTCGATGCGCTGACCCACGATGGTGTGATGTCGACTCTGCTCGGCGCCGCTCGGCAGGGCGCCTCCGAGCGCCTTGCAAGTCAGGCGAAACGAACCCTTGCCGACATGGATGGCTTTCAGGAACAAACCTCGGGGACCGATGTCGTTCCGGCCAATGCCGCTGTCGCGCAATTGCGGAGCGCTGTGGTCGATGTGGATCCGACGATGACGCTCGACGTCACCCGCAGCGACGAGGCGGGCTCGTATCCGGTTGACGTTGTCCTGACTGTCGCGGCTGCCACGTCAGAAGCGGTCCGCAACAGCGTGACTCATGCCGGGGCAGGAGCAAACCGGGCGGTCGCGGCATCCTTCGAGGTGGACTCGATTCGGGTGGATGTCGTGGACGACGGCGTCGGCTTCGATCCACGGAGCGTGCCGCCGCAACGCCTGGGCCTCGCGGTGAGCATTCGGCGTCGCCTCGCGGTACTCGACGGTGGTAGCGCCACAGTCGAATCACACCCCGGTCGTGGAACCCGGATCAGCATCATGTGGTCGCGGCCCTGATGGCCACACGTACCCGGCACGAGGCCCCAAGGGACATCACCGCGATCCTGGGTATGCACACGCCGGCCGCCAAAGGTGTTGTCGCGGTGTATCTCGTCGCCATCACGTTCGTTGCCGTCCAAACCAGACAGGGGATCAGTGCGTTCTGGCCGGTGGCACTGGGATTGGTGATCTTGGCGGCCGGCACCATTGCGCTCATCGCCGTGCCGGGCGATCCTCTGCCTGTTCCGGCGACCTGGTGCCTGGCCGCTGCCGGACCGATCGCAGCGGCGCTGATGTTGTGGGTGATGCCGGTTCCCTTCGAGGTGCCGCTTCAAGCGTGGACGCACGGCGCCGGCACAACCATCCTGTGTTTCATGGCCGTTCGCGGGCGGTGGATCAGCGCCTGGTGGGGTTTGCTTGCCATGGTGCTGGTGTATGGACTGTGGGGAGCCTTCACGAACCAAGGATTCCTGTTTGGTGCCGGCCTGGTGTTCATCGAAGTTGCTCCGTTGGCGATGGCGACGTTGCTGTCTTTTACGCTGCGGCCCAGTGGAAAAGCAGTGTTCGAGCTGCGAGACGCCGCCACTGCCCGGATCGCCGCGCTGTCCGCCGCGAAGGCCGCGGCAGAGGAACGAGATGCCCGTCTCCACCAGCTCGATGAGGTGGCCCGGCCCCTCCTCGAACGCATCGCGACAGCCGAAGAGTTCACACCGGAGGAGTCGGCGACCTACGAACTCGTGGAGGCGAACCTGCGGGACCGGCTCCGGGCTCCCGCATTGACGACCCCGGAGATCGATGCGGCGGCGCGGGTGGCCCGCGGTCGAGGAGTCGAGGTGATCCTGATCGACGATCACGGGATGGACGCGACACCGACCGGCATCAGCGATCTGCTTCGCGGCCGAATCACCGAGACCATCCAAGACGCGCGCGACGGCGACATCTGCGTGCGAATCCTGCCGCCCGACCGGCCGGCTTTGGCATCGATCTATGTTCATGACAGTGTGGGAACCCGACGCATCACATTCGATCACTCCGGCGCGGAGGTTCAGATCTAGCCCGGAGGCGGTGTCGTCAAGGTGCTTTCGATGCCCCGATTTCTGGTGCCCCCCGCATTGGGGCCCCCGAAAGATGCGTCTGGCGAACAGCAGTTCGCGGTCCTAATTTTGGGATATCCGGCAGTCAATCCGCAGCTGCCGACCCCGAAGAACGGAACACCGTGTACACGATGGAAGCCGCCACACCAGTCACCCGGCCGTCCCTGAGCGATCGCGAGATCGAGGTCCTTCGGACCTGGCTCATCTCCGACACGAAGGACGCCGCCGCGCGCACGTTGTTCATCACCGAGGCGACGGTCAACACCCACATCACGCGGATCCGTGGCAAGTACGACCAGGTCGGCCGTCCCGCGGTCACCAAGTCACTACTGCTTGCGCGCGCCATCCAGGATGGTCACATCACCATCGACGAACTCTGAGCCGACTCAGTCCTTGGAGACGTTGACGTCCTCCACCGGCTTCGACGCGATCTGCTGAGTCTTCTTGTACAGCCACGCCACAACGACGACAAACAGGATCACCCCGAGGTATTCGGATGTGGTCTCGAAGTCGGCACCGACGATGCCGATCGGATTGTCATCACCGGTGGCCGCGACGATGCCGGCGAACACAACACCGAACAGGCTCTCACCGACGATGAGACCGGTGGCCAGGAGCACGCCCATCCGCTTCTTGCGTTCGACGTCGCCACCGGATTTGTCGGCCCACTTGTTGTAGAACGTGCCGAGGATGGCACCGATCGGGATGACCAGGGTCAGCGCGATCGGCAGGTACATACCCATGCCGACGGCCAGTGGCGGCAGGCTGAACTTCTTGGTGGTTCGGGTGAGGACTTCGTCGGCGATGATGATTCCGACGCCGATGGCCACGCCGACGCCGATGAGCGTCCAATCCAGATCCCCACCGAACACGCCCTGCGCCAACGAGGAGATCAACGCGGCCTGCGGGGCGGCCAGCGCATCGTCGCCGGCGCCGGGAGCCCCGACAAACCCGAACGCGGTCTGCATGAGTTCCAGGATCGGGGGAATGACCGCGGATCCGAAGAGCACACCGATTATCAAGGCGACCTGCTGTTTCCACGGTGTCGCGCCGACGAGCTGACCGGTCTTGAGGTCCTGCAGGTTGTCGTTGGAGATGGTCGCGACACCAAAGATCACGGCGGAGACGAACAACGTAAACGCAATCAGCGCAGTGTTTTCCGCGTCGGAGGCAGGGCCGTAGACCATCTTGATGAGCAGGGCCGCGATGATCACCACCAGGATGCCGACCCCGGAGATCGGGCTGTTCGACGAGCCGATGAGGCCGGCCATGTAGCCGCAGACCGCCGCGACGACGAGTCCGATCACGAACACCAGGATGATGCTGACGGCGATGATGCCGCCGGCCGTGCCGTGGAGCGCGGTGTCGTGCACGAAGTCCCAGAGGAGCAGCCCGATGGGGATGAGGGCGACGAGGATCACGATTGCGACGTAGTTGATGGGGATGTCCTGCTCGGTCAGGACAACCGAGTCACCTTCGCGGCGCTTGCGCGCGGACACCAGCGCGGTCTTGATGCCCTTGACGATGGGGCCGATGATCTTGAGCAGGGTCCAGATCGCCGCCACCGCGATCGCGCCGGCACCGACGAACCGGACATCGGAGGAGAAGATGCTGCTGACCCCGTCGAGCAGAGTCTCACCGGATGGAAGCTCCCCGTTGGTCTGGATGGGCAGGATGATGCCGAACGAGATGATCAGTCCGACGAGCATGGCGATACCGACCGTGAGTCCCACCAGATGTCCGACGCCGATGAGTGCGAGGGACAAGCTGGCGCCCCACATGGTGCCGCCGGCACCGACCTTGATCGCCCCGGCCAGCGAGTTGCTGATCACTTTCAGCGCCGCGAGCAGCGAGAACCCCGCGGACACCAGCGAGCCGATCAGGATGATCCGCAGGCCGCCCTTGTTCTCGTTGGCTCCCGCGGTGGTGTCGCCGACCCGCAACACCTCGGCGGCCGCCACCCCCTCGGGATAGGGCAGATCAGATCCGGTCACCAATGCCCGCCGCAGCGGGATCGAGTACATGACACCGAGGATGCCGCCGATGGCGCACACCGCCACCGTCGTCCAATACGGGAAACCCGTCCACCAGCCGATCATGATCAGACCGGGCAACACGAAGATGATCGCCGACAGCGTTCCCGCCGCCGACGCGATGGTCTGGACGATGTTGTTCTCGATGATCGAGTGGTTCGAGAAGTAGCGCAGGATGCTCATCGAGATGACTGCCGCCGGGATGGCGGTGGCGAACGTCAGACCAACCTTCAAACCGAGATAGACGTTCGCGGCGGTGAACACCAGGGTGATCAGCCCACCGAGGATGATTCCTCGCAGCGTCAGTTCCCGCAGACCGGGTGTTGCCTTCTGCGTCGTGGTCGTCGCATCATCGGTCGCCATTGCGGTTACCCCTCAGGCCATATGGGTGTGTGATCGATCTACCGTCCTGGGCTCGAACGCTAGTTGACCGTGCCACATACAGCCTGACGTTTCGACGACCGACCCGCATCAATTTCGCGACGGTTTCCAGCCGAAGCCGCGAATCGGGCATTCGTGATCTATCGGACGATAACTGCTACTCGCAGGCCACGCCGTCGCCGTCACGATCCAGCTTGGAACTGTATCCGGGCTGACCTGCATAGATGGGTGCCGCGCCAGCAGCCCGCACCGCGGTGCAGTTCTGGTAATACGTCGACGACGGTGCGTCGACGACCGGTGCTGGGGGCGGCGGCGTGTACTCAGGCGTCGGGGCCGGTGTGTACACGGGAGTAGCAGTCTGCGGAGCCACTGGAATCGGTGTCTGAGTGGTGGATTCAGGGACGTCCACGGTGGTGATGGTGGTCGACGGTGTCGACGAGGCTGCGCCGCAGTCGGTGAGCACCCGTGTGATGGCGTCCTTTTCAGGCGGTGTTACCCACAAGTCGTAGGCGGCCTTCACGTCAACCTGCCTGGCGACGTACGTGCAGCGGTAAGACTTGTTGGGCGGCAACCACGTTGCGGCATCACCGTCACTCTTCTGCTGGTTCGTCGGACCGTCGGTGGCCTGCAGGTTACGAGGATCGTTCGCCAGATCTGTGCGCTTCTCCAACGTCAGTTGCTGCGCCCCGGTCTGCCATGCATTCGACAGCGCGACAACGTGGTCGATCTGGGCGGCCGAAGACGTGGTCTCGCCTCGGAGGAAGTTGACGGACGTGTTGGTGTACGGATCGTTCAGGGTTCCGCTCGTCACCGTGCAGCCCTGGGAACCCGGCTTGATCGTGATCGACACCAGGTCGCGGCGAAGGATGTCGTTGCGGGTATCGCAACCGTTATGGCCGCCCTCGACCGTCACGTTGTCGGTCCAGGTCTGGCCGAATTGCCCACGGTCATAACCGGTTTTGGGTGCCCGACCCTTCACCGGCAAGGTGTCGAGTTTTTCCAGTGCAGCCGATGCAGCGACGGCCGTGGAAATCTGGGCCGCGGGCGTCGCAGTCGCCGCGGGCGCTTCGACGGTCGCCGAGGTGGACGTGACCGTGGTGGTGGAAGTCGAAGTGGCGCTGCTTGATTGGGCAGGCTTGACGTCGGCGGTGTTTTCGGTGTCGTCCGTTGACGTCGATCCCAATGCCACGAGCGCTGCTATCAGCGCGACGCCGCCGCCGGCAAACCACGGCCAGCGCTTTTTCTTGGGCGGCTGCGGGTACGGGGATCCGGTCGGTGGTCGGTCCCAACTGGACGGCATGACAAATGGGTCGGGCACGGGGGTAGAGCCTTTCGATAACGATGATGCTGGCCGGCCGCCAACGGATTTACCCCCAAAACCGTGCGAAGCCAGACGTATGTATATCACCTACGGTCTGCGGTCTCGAAATCCTTCAGAATCTGTTTTCGCAGGTCCGGGACTGCGCGGCCCATTGGTTCGAATTACAGGCGTCGGATTCGCTGAATGAATACGGCCTGTCGTTAACGGGCTCTGGATGAACCCGATTTCGGCCAGGTCAGGGTTTTGATGACCACATCGTGCGTGGAGTACCCCACTGAAAATCTGGCTGTAGGAGTTCGATGGATTTACGTCCGAGCCACATCGGCGTATTCGCGGGTTGCGTCGAATACAGGCCCCGCGCGGCCGCCGCAGTTCTCTCGTACTGGCTGGGCCAGTCGATGGATGCGGCCAATGCGTCGAGTCTCTCCTGGCCTCGGTCGAGTGCGCCCTGCACGTGTACCGGCGCCGGCAGGAGATTGGATTTGTCTCCGTTGCACTGAAGACACGCGAGGACGAGGTTGGCAAGACCGTCGATGCCGACGCGCGACCATGGGAGGACGTGATCGACGTGTGCACCGGCGCCGACCGCTCCGTCGCAGTAGAAGCACTGGGAGCCGAACTCGCGAGACAGCAGCAGCCGAGCCCGATACAGCGAGACCCTGTCGATGCCGAAGAGGTGCCCGGCAAGATCTGGGGCGTCGTCCCGCAGGAAGGGGTTCAACCGTCGAACATCGTCGACCCAGGCAATCTGCAAAGCAGGCTTGAGCAGCGCAGACAGCCGCGCCAATGCGTGGGCGACACCGGCGAACAGACTGATGACGTTGCCCTGCTGGGCGATGGCGGCGGCGGACACCTTGTCGTGCATCCAGCGGTCGTCGTAGAGGAAGCAGGTGTAATCCTGGTTCTTTGTGACCCGCTGCAACCGGTGGAGGGGCTGCTGCACCAGCGTGAGTTTGACGGCGGTGCGCGTCGACGCATACATCTCTGGCTCACGGCGGCGTGCGACGTCCACGGCGATCTCGAAGCGTGGTGGTGATGTCGAGGCCTTGAGCTTGCGCACCGCATCAGGAATGCGCGCGGTCGCGGTGGTGGACTGGCGCAGGTGGTGACCGTCGAGGTCGCGGACTTGGCGCCAGTAGAGCGCGATCACCCGGTCGGAGAGATCGTCGAGGTCGACCTCGACCACCGCGTTCGGGTCGGAGGGGGTGTGCTCGACCGCATAGTCGAGCAACGCCAGGAGAGTAGCCAGCTTGTAGGTCGCGACGCGTCGGCCGCCCTCGAGGACGCTCATGAGTTGCTGTCCGAGCGCCAGCGGATCACGCGCGTCGAGGTTGTGCACAAGGCGACCATAACCGGATCTGTCGGTGGCCGGAGATACGGTCTGCGGACGAGTTGCCCATGGGGATGGGTGACGGTAGCTAGGGGGAAATCATGTCAGCAGGGGTGGATTTTCGTGTCAGTGCTCTGGTGAGTGCATGCGAACGGGATTTGGGGGATGCCGCAGAGTGGATCACTCCCCGCGGCTATCCGAATGCGTTGTCGTTGTGCATCATCGATGCGATCTATTCGACGGGGGCGCGTCATGCAACTGTCGAGAACATCTTCGAGCGGTACGGCATCTACCGCGCCGCGCAAGGCGGTGACATCGCGCAGGACGGAGCTCCGGAGTTGCTCCAGACCTTTCGTGAGTTGGGCGACGCGTCGGAGTGGGCGGCGACGATCGGCAATCGGAGGCCGACGTCATCGACGCCGGGTGCGCCGCTGAAGGCACAGGCGGTCAATGATGCCGCGAGTCGACTGGTCGACCTGGGGATCCACACAGCCGCCGACCTGCGCGAGGTTGCCGACTCGGATGCGCTCGACGCCGTAAAGAAATCGTGGCTCACCGTGCCGGGCCAACGATCGGGTGTGACGTGGACGTATGTGCTGATGCTGGCCGGCATTTCCGGCGTGAAGGCCGACCGGGCCATCGTCAGGTATGTCGCGCGGACCTTGGACGTTTCCGTTGACGAGGTGACTGCGGCGACCGCCAGTGAGCTCATTCGCGACGTTGCCCAATACAAGGGCTGGAACGCGGAGCACACCGAGCACGCAATCTGGCGGTTCGCGTCCAAACGCCCTGTGCGGCAGTCGGCCGTTCCGGTATCTGCCGACTAGCAATGCGTCTCGCACACCGGGCGGTTTTGCGATCGATCGCCCGGTGTGGCGCGAGGATTCGGGATCTCAAACACGATGTGCACCATGACTGTCGCGTGGGCGACGATGCCGGCCTGGGAGGTGGCCGAGTGAGCGGAGATCAGGGTGATTTCAACCCTGGTGTTGCGAAAGCCCAGACTTCAACGAACATGGGCCGGGTCCCTTTCGGTTCCATCGAAGGAACACGTCGTCCTTTTATTCGAAATATTTGGGGCCCACCTAACTAGGGCCAAAAGTCCCCGATTTCGCGCCGGATGGTGTTCCCTGCCTCCGGGTTGTGAGCGAATAAGTCGAAATTGAACGTTACGATCAATTCATTCAGTGGTCGCGAAAAGGTCACCGGGGGAGTGTGTTTGGCAATTCTGTTGCAAATAGGGGGCCTCGCGACGTCCGGAAAGACTCGTTTTGACCGTTAACGGTGCCCGTAATTCTAGGGTAAGGCCGCATTCGGCTAGCAGTTGTCGGACGGTGCCGGTATTTTCATTGAAGACAGGCAGTCAACCCTCCGGCTGTCGACCTACAGATCGGATCGCCAATGTTCACGATGAAAGAGGCAACCGCCGAGATCGTAGCCAGGCCGAGCTTGAGTGCGAGGGAAATTGAAGTCCTTCGTGCCTGGCTTGTGTGCGACTCGAAAGACGTCGCTGCACGCTCGCTGTTCATCTCTCCTGCGACCGTGAACACTCACGTCGCACGTATTCGTGACAAATATGACGCGGTCGGTCGGCCCGCAGCCTCCAAGTCGACTCTGTTGGCCAGGGCGCTACAGGACGGCATCATCACGGTCGAAGAACTCTGAACTCAACCCCGGCCACTTTCGGTCCCCTCCGGGGTGACCAAGGGCTATATGCCCTCGGCGGTAGTTGTCGGGGACGAAGTCGGGGCGGCAGCGGACGCCGACGCTAGGACCTAGCTATTGCTTTCGTCCTGGCCGAGATCTTGGTAGATGTCGGGGATACCGTCGTGGTCGTCGTCGCGTTCTTCTTCTTCGCGGACCCGGCGGTAGTGCCGGTTTCGGGCACGCAGCAGGATCGATGCGATCAGTGCCGCGAGCAATGACCCGGCCAGAACGCCGATCTTCACGTTCTCCTCGCGATCGGACCCCTCTCCGTACGCGAGATCGCCGATGAGCAGAGACACCGTGAAACCGATGCCGGCGAGTATCGAGATTCCGAGCACGTCGATCCAGCGAATGCTGGTATCGAGGGACGCCCGGGTGAATGCCGCCAGTAATCGTGTCGTCCCGAAGACGCCTACAGCTTTACCGACGACCAGACCGAAGACGATGCCCAGGGCGATGGGGTCGGACAGCGCATCGGTCAGTCCGCCGAGCCCGCCGATCGTGACGCCGGCGGCAAAGAACGCGAAGATCGGGATCGCGATGCCGGCAGAGATGGGCCTGATTCGATGTTCGAAATGTTCGGCCAGCCCGATTCCGGCTTCAGGTCCGCCGGCCTCCTTACTCCGAAGCACGGGAACTGTGAGGCCGAGAAGGACGCCGGCGACAGTGGCGTGAATCCCGGACTCGTGGACGAACACCCACGTCAGGACTGCGAGAGGGATGAGGAGCCACCAGGCCCGGATTCGGCGCTGAACGCAGATCGCAAACAGCACCAGCGGTACGGCGGCGAGGGCGAGGGCGCCGAGTTTGATGTCGTCGCTGTAGAAAAGGGCGATCACGGTGATGGCGAGGAGGTCGTCGACCACCGCAAGCGTGAGCAGGAACGTCCGCAGTGCCGCGGGCAGATGGGTGGAGATGACCGCCAGGACGGCAACGGCGAACGCGATGTCGGTGGCGGTGGGGATGGCCCAACCCTGGGTGGCGCCATCACCGACGTGTGCGGTGATTGCCACAAAGATCAATGCGGGCGCGATCATTCCGCCGACCGCCGCGGCTATCGGGAGAGCTGCGCGACTCGGATCGCGCAGGTCACCGGCGACGAACTCCCGTTTGAGTTCGAGACCGACCACAAAGAAGAAGATCGCCAGCAATCCGTCGGCCGCCCAGGTGGCCAGCGACAAGTCCAGGTGCACACCCAATGCGTCGGTGCCGACATGGAACTCGCTGAGGGAGGTGTAGGAATCAGCCCACGCGGAGTTGGCCCAGATCAACGCAACGACGGTGGCAACCAGCAGTATCGCGCCGCCGATTGTCTCCTTCCGGAGAATGTCGGCGATGCGCGACGTCTCCGACCAGGATCCATGAGAGAACAGCGGCGTACGAGGCTTCTGGTCTGGGTTTTGCTGATCGTGTGGTGGCACTGGTTGGAGTCCTGACGTAGGCGTGAACAATACAAACACGCGCCCGCTCCGGTGATGGAGTCCAACGCGCCGCCGACCAGCCTTCCCGGCACACCGGGATTTACCTTACCGCGGTGGATGTGTCGTGTACGTCGCGAGAATCGCCGCGCGATGACGCAGACTGGTGCGCATGGCGCAGGAAGATCTGAAACGTTCATCCCTGTTCAGCTGGACGGCGGTCGGCAGCGGAGACGTTGTCTCGCCGCAGGAACGGTTGACGTGGCCACGCACCGTCGGCATCGGTTTGCAACATGTGGTTGCAATGTTCGGTGCGACCTTCCTCGTTCCGGTGCTCACCGGATTCCCGCCGGCGACGACGCTGCTGTTCTCCGGCATCGGCACGATCCTGTTCTTGCTGATCACCCGCAACGAGTTGCCGAGCTACCTCGGTTCGAGTTTTGCGATCATCGCCCCGGTACTCGCCGCGACAGCCTCGGACGGGCACGCGTCGGCGTTGGGCGGCATCGTGATGGTCGGTGCGGTATTGATCGTCATCGGTGTGGTGGTGCACTTCGCCGGCACAGGCTGGATCCACGCGCTGATGCCGCCGATCGTGACCGGAACCATCGTCGCTCTGATCGGTTTGAACCTGGCGCCGACGGCGAAGACGAACTACGAGCAGGACGCGGTCACGGCCACGCTGGTCTTGGTGTTGCTGATCGCATCGTTGGTGTTGTTCAAGGGTTTGCTCGGACGGCTCGCGATCTTCACCAGCGTTGTCATCGGCTATCTGTTCGCACTGGTCCGGGACAAGGTTGATACCGACCCCATCGGTGCCGCCGATTGGATTGGCCTGCCCGACTTCCAGTCACCGTCGTTCAACCTCTCGGTGCTGCCGATGTTCTTGCCGGTGGTGCTGGTGCTGGTGGTCGAGAACATCGGGCACGTGAAGTCGATCAACACCATGACCGGCATCAACTACGACCACAAGATCGGCCGGGCATTGGCGGCCGACGGTATCGCCACGATGCTGGCCGGCAGCGGTGGCGGTTCTGCCACGACGACGTACGCCGAGAACATCGGTGTCATGGCGGCCACCAAGGTCTATTCGACCGCCGCCTATTGGGTGGCCGGTATCGCGGCTGTACTGCTGGGTCTGTCGCCGAAGGTGGGGGCGGTCATCGCATCGGTCCCGCCGGGAGTTCTCGGCGGTGTCACCACGGCGCTCTACGGCCTTGTGGGGATCCTGGGTGTGCATATCTGGGTGACCAACAAAGTGGACTTCTCCAAGCCCGTCAACCAGTTCACCGCAGCCATCGCGCTGGTGATCGGTATCGCCGACTTCTCGTGGACCATCGGCGATTTGAGCTTCAGCGGAATCTCCCTCGGAGCAATCGCGGCACTGCTGATCTACCACGTCATGCGCGTGGTCGGCGGCTGGCGCGGAACCGTTGTCGTGGACACGGAGGACGTCGAGTAGGCGGGACGAATGTGGCCGGCCGTCGGCGGTCTCCCTGATGTCTGGTCAGCGCCCTGTAGCCCGACGAGTCAGGAGGCTTGCCCGGGTTGTTGATCAGCCACCCTGGTCAAGTGGGTACGGAGGGCGTCAGCAACGATTTCGGGGTTCTCGAGCATCGGAATGTGGCCGACGCCCGGCAGGGTGACCACTTCGACGTGGTCGGGCAGTCCATCGATCAGTCGCTGCATGCACTTTTCCCGGGTGAGGAACGTATCGAACTCGGACAGCATCAACGATGCCGGCGCGGTGACACGACGGATGTTCTGGTCCGTGAGCGGTCCATCGCGGAGATACGCCAGTTGCATTGGCAGGTAGATGGGACAGTGCGATACTGCGCGGATCGTGTTCACTGCGTCTTCGGGGATGACCGCAGTCATGTCGCGGACGCAGTTTCGGATGATCGGGCGTTGAAAGACTTCGCGAGTTGTCACTCGATCACCGAACACGCGGGCAGCAGCGGCAAGCGGAAACTGTGCAATGAATCCCAAACCAAGGCGAAATTCGGTGTAGGAGAAACGTTTCCACCCTCCGCTGGGGTTTATTGCTGCGAGTGATCTCGCGCGGCCGCGGCTTTCGAGTTCGAATCCGATCTCTCCGCCCAGTGAGGTTCCGGCTATGTGGCAGGTTTCCCAGCCGAGCTTGTCGAGTTCACGTTCCACCCCGTCGGCGATCCCGCGGACCCCTACATCGCGCAGTCGCAGCCGGGGTCCGGCCCAATGTCCTGGCATCGTCATCGCGAGGACGTCGTAGTCGCTGGAGAGGTCGTCGACAACTCCGTGCCATAAATGATGGGACAAGGTGTATCCGTGTAGCAGCAGCACAGGCTCGCCCGATCCAGCCCGATTCATAGATGTCACGAAGCCCCCCTCGCCCTTGACCCCTCAGTAGTAGCAAAGGTGGTCTGGACGTGTCCAGCGCTGGGAACGGTGGCAGTCCGCTCCCGATCAGCGATCCATCGGCGCCGGCACGGCTGGCGGCATCACCCTGCCCGACCCAGACAGGCGGGTGTCACGCAAGGTCAAAATCACGGTGATTCCAAACGTAAAGCGCAGTGTCACAACACAAATCGTTTGCCTCTACTTGACGGCTGGTCTGTCGAGCACATAGATTCCTCCTGACCATCCAGAGCGACCGAGAGACTTGGCTCTTCGACGTCGCAGCAACCCCGTCCCAGGACGTGTGGGTGCTACCGCCAAGACCGATGGAGGAACGATTATGGACCGCGCTTTGTGGCGACGTTTGCACGTCGACCTGTGTCGAGCGGGCACCTGCGTCTGTACGCAGGTCTGACACACCACATCCACACACATTTTCTCTGCCCTATTGGAAGGCTTCTTCAGCGATGCTCGCTGCCCGCACACACCGGTGGTTACGGTGACCCAGATAGTTACCCGCCCCACTCCCGACGCCTCGGTCGAGGTAGATGACGTCGACCTCGTCATCGCACGTACGTGGCATCCGTGGCGTTGGATCATCGCGATTGCCGTGCTGATCGTCGTCGCCCAGTTCTTGCACGGATTCGCGACCAACCCGGGCTGGGATTGGAGTACGTTCGCGCAGTACTTCACTGCGCCGTCCGTGATGCATGCACTGTGGCTGACCATCCAGCTGACCTTCTGGGGATCCCTGCTGGGATTCGCGATCGGAATCGCGCTGGCTGCGGCGAGACTGTCGAATAATCCTGTGCTGCAGGTGATTGCCTGGTTCTACATTTGGGCCTTCCGGTCCATTCCGCTGATCGTCCAGTTGCTGTTCTGGTTCAACATCGCGTACCTCTATCAGACTCTTTCGGTAGGAGTTCCCTTCGGGCCGGGCTTCTTCGAGTTCAATGTCAACAATGCGATCAGTGGTTCCACTGCCGCCATCATCGGTCTGGCGTTGCATCAGGCGGCGTATTCGGCGGAGATCATCCGGGCCGGCATCATCTCGGTGGACCAGGGACAACTCGAAGCCGCTGCAGCGCTTGGTATTCCGAAACACCGCGAGTTCTTCAAGATCATCCTGCCGCAGGCGATGCGCGGCATCCTCCCGAACGCCGCGAACGAGGTCATCAGCTTGTTCAAGGGCACCTCGATCGTGTCGGTCATGGCGATCGCTGAGCTCTTCTACCAGGTGCAGGTCATTTACGGGCGCAGCGGACGCGTTGTACCGCTGCTCATGGTCGCCACTGTCTGGTACATCGTCTTCACGTCGATCTTGTCGATTGTGCAGTTCTACGTGGAGCGGCATTATGCCAAGGGTGCGGTGCGCAACATTCCGTTGACTCCGATCCAGAAGGTCCGAAAGAGGTTCTCGGACATCAACTTCGCGCCGCGCGGGGCGACCCGATGACCGAGCCGGTGGAGAAGTCGCAGTATGCGGTCGAGGTCAGGGGAGTTCGCAAGTCCTATGGTCCTCTCGAGGTTCTCAAAGGCATCGACCTGGTCGTGCGTCCGGGTGAGGTCACCGCGATCATCGGGCCTTCAGGATCAGGAAAGTCGACGCTCTTGCGCGTCCTCAACCACCTGGAGAAGGTCGACCACGGCATCGTCCGTGTCGACGGTGACCTGGTGGGGTACAAGCGTAAGGGCAACAAGCTGCACGAGCTGAGCAACAAGGAAATTCTGCAACAGCGCTCGCGGATCGGCTTTGTGTTCCAGAACTTCAACCTGTTTCCGCATCTGACCGTGCTCGAGAATGTCATCGAGGCGCCGATCTCGGCGCAGCGGCGCAAGCGGTCGGACGTCGAGCCCGAGGTACTGGCATTGCTCGAACGCGTCGGCGTCGCAGACAAGGCGCACGACTACCCGCGCAGGCTCTCAGGTGGGCAGCAGCAGCGCGTTGCCATCGCCCGGGCACTTGCACTGCGGCCCAAAGTAATTCTGTTCGACGAGCCGACATCTGCGCTCGATCCTGAACTTGTCGGCGAAGTCCTCGAGGTCATTCGAGGGCTCGCACGTGACGGTGCAACGCTTGTCATCGTGACCCACGAGGTGGGTTTCGCACGCGAGATCGCCGACACTGTGGTGTTCATGGACGGCGGCGTCATCGTCGAACAGGGAACCCCGTCGGAAATCATTGATTCCCCGAGGGAAGAACGCACCAAAGCGTTTCTCGCACACGTCCTCTGATTCATCTCAATTTCAACAAACAAGGAACAAACATGCCCAAAACAAGCCGGCGACTCGCGCTTGTCGCGTCCGCGTTGGTCGCGCTCGCACTGACAGCCACTGCGTGCAGTGACCCTGAGACCGAGAACGAGGTCGTCACCTCCGACGGACAGAGCTTCGACCTGTCACCGGAGCAGTCCACGCGTGTTCGTGTCGACAAGGTCGACGACATCGCCGCGAAGGTGCCCCAGGCGATCCGCGACCGCGGCACGCTCATCGTCACCGGATCCGGCGGTACCGCACCGCCACTGCGGTTCTACGCTTCGGATGACAAGACGATCGTCGGATCCGAGGTCGACTTCTCGTACCTGGTCGCGGACATTCTCGGTCTCAAGGTCGACCTGAAGGTCGCTGACTGGTCGCAGAACTTCGTCAAGATCGACTCCGGTGAGAACGATGTGTTCATCTCCAATGTCACGGTGACCGAGGAGCGTAAAGACAAATACGACTTCGCCACATACCGCCTCGACAACCTCGCCTTCGAGGCGAAGAAGGACAGTGGCTGGAAGGTCGACGGCCGAAAGGACGTTGCAGGCAAGAAGATCGGCGTCGGTTCGGGAACCAATCAGGAGCAGTTGCTGGTCGACTGGAACGAACAGAATGTCGCAGAAGGCCTCGCGCCGGCAGAGATCGTGTACTACCAGAACGCCGCCGACTACTACCTGGCACTCGGTTCGGGTCGCATCGACGGATACTTCGGCCCCAACCCGTCGTCGGTGTACCACGCTGCAACGTCGGGCGAAACAGAGATTATCGGCACGTTCTCCGGTGCAGGTGATGCACTGCAGGGTGAGATCGGGGTCCTGACGAAGAAGGACAACGGCCTCATCGAAGCCGTCAACGAGGCAATCAACCACGCGATCGAGGACGGTAGCTACCAAAAGGTCATCGACCGCTGGGGTCTGCAGACCGAGGCCGTCACCACGTCGGAGGTCAACCCGGCCGGACTTCCCCGTACCGACGCATAGAAATTAGTTCGTTGAAAGTAGTGGTCGTCGGCGGGCACGTTGCGCCGGCGACCACTACTTTCGCCCGTGAAATGGGCAGGCCCCCGGACCGATGGAGGGAAACACGAATGAGTGCACTAGGCTGTGGCGCCTCCGGAACGACCACGGACACTGTCGATTCCGCCCAGTTGCAGATCGCCACCGTCCATCAGGACGATCCACTGGCAGCCCCGCTCATCGAGGAGTTGGCGCTCGAGTACAGCTCTCGCTACGGACGCAGCCCGGGGGAGCAGTACAGCGCGTTACGGGCATATCCCGCAGAAGAGTTTGCGCCGCCGGGCGGTGTGCTGATCGTCGCGTTGGCCGACGGCGTCCCGGTCGCCGGTGGTGCGTTCCGTCAGTACGACGCCACCACTGCCGAACTCAAGCGAATCTGGACGTCGTCGGCGTTCCGTGGCCGCGGTTACGGCAAGACGATCGTGGCAGAACTCGAAAAGATCGCGATCGACCGTGGCTATCGCCGAATCTTTCTCACGACCGGATGGAACCAGCCCGAGGCGGTGGCGTTGTATCTCGCTGCCGGCTACACCCCGCTGTACGACACGACACTTCCCTCCGATGAAGTCGGTGTGCATCCGTTCGAAAAGAGCCTGGCATGAAATCGGGTGATACCGATATCAACGCTGCGGGTTGACCCACAGACCGCCGCCGGATCACGCGCAGAGGTGTTCGTCTGCGCTGCAGCGGGATTCACCACCCTGCTCGACTCTGCGGTTCTCGGTATCGGCATTCCGGCAATTCGTACATCGCTCGATGCCGGAACCGCCGAGGTGCAGTGGATTCTGGCCAGTTATTCATTGATGTTCGGGCTGGCACTGGTTCCGGCAGGCAGGCTCGGCGATGTGATCGGCCGACGGAGACTGTTCCTCGTCGGCCTGTCACTGTTCACGGCAACGGGCATCGTCGGCGCGCTGGCGTCGGGTCCGTGGATGGTCGTGGCCGCTCGCCTCGGTCAGGGAGCCGGGGCCGGGATCGTCAGCTCCCAGGTCTTGGGGATCATCACCGACCGGTTCACCGGTCGGCAGCGCGCGAAAGCGCTGGGTGCCTACAGCACCGCAGGGGGCCTGGCGGGACTGATCGGACCGATCATCGGTGGTGTGCTGCTCGGGATGGCCGACGAGGACCTGGGTTGGCGATTGCTCCTGATGCTCAATGTCCCGTTTGCCATCGCCACACTGGTGATGGCAGTGATCTACTTACGGCCCGATCGCACGTCGAGTGTGGGGGCGAGTATCGATACCGTGGGGTTGATTGCACTTGCCGTTGCAACGCTCGCCCTGTTGCTGCCGTTGGTGTCGTCGTTCGGGGCAGTGTTCTCCGTCATGTCCGTCGCGGTATCGGTGGCCGCGCTGATCGGATTCTGGTTCTGGGAACGCAGATTCGCCGCGCGCGGTGGTACTCCGGTCCTCTTACCTGCATTGATTGCGGCGCGCGGTTACACACTCGGGACGATGGTGGCCCTGTTCTGGTTCGGTGCCGTCTTGGCATTGAACGCGGTCCTGAGCCTGTACCTCATCGAAGGGCTCGGCTATTCGGCTTTGCAGGCGGCACTGGTGATGTCGGGCAGCGCGGTGACGATGGCCGTGACGTCGGCCTTCGGCTGGCGTCTTGTGTCGAGATTCGGACGTGGCGCTGTGGTGTGCGCTGTCGCCACCGAAGTCGTCGTCGTCGCGGGGTACATCGCCGCCGTCAACGT
This sequence comes from Williamsia faeni, assembly GCA_003202005.1. Taxonomy (GTDB): domain Bacteria; phylum Actinomycetota; class Actinomycetes; order Mycobacteriales; family Mycobacteriaceae; genus Williamsia; species Williamsia faeni. Next base: position 131,311 of record QJJF01000005.1, read on the forward strand.
GGTGCCACGCGAGCACATCATCCCGGTGTTTGTCGTGCTGGCGGTGGTATCCGGAATCGCGAGCGGGCTGGTCGACGCGCCGAACCGTGCATTGACGCTCGAGTACGCGCCGGCCGGGGCCAGTGGCGTGGCTGCTGCATTCCTTCAGCTGTCGCAACGGCTTTCGGCAACGATATCCTTGGCGGCTGTTTCGGGTCTGTACCTTGGAATACTGGCGAGCACGGGTGATTTCGGGCCGGCGATTGCTGCCGGCCTCGGTGTGAGTCTCGTGATGCTGCTGGCCTCCTTGCTGTGCGCGGTGGCCGACCTGAGACGACGGCAAGAAGCTCGGCCCCGGGAACAATCGAATGCATTTGAGAGTTGAGGTGCGGTATGACACGTGTAGCAGTAGCAACAGCTTTCGGCGGGCCCGAAGTCATCGCCATTGTTGATGAGCAACTCGCTGAACCTGCGGCGGGACAGGTGCTCGTCGAGGTCAAGGCGATTGGCGTCAATCCCATCGACTACAAGCTCTACAGCGGCGCATTCGGGAGCGACGTGTCCACTCTCCCCTTACATTTGGGCAACGAGGCCAGCGGAGTCGTGGTCGCGGTGGGTGATGCGGCGCAGGGTCGCGGCGGCCCGGTCTCGGTGGGCGACGAGGTCATCGTGAAAGGTGTCGGTGGGGTATACGCGGAGAAGGTGCTCGTACCCGCAGAGGCTGTGTTGCCGAAGCCGGCTGAACTCGATTGGGAGAGCGCTGCCGGCCTCCTCGGCGTTGCCGGCACGGCATTCGACACCTTGGAGACCGTCGGCATCGCCGCCGGCGACACACTTCTGGTGCATGGCGCCGCCGGGGGAGTGGGTTCGATCGTCGTGCAGCTGGCCAGGGCCCGCGGTGCACGGGTGATCGGGACAGCCAGAGCGATCAATCACGACGCGCTGCGCGAATACGGCGCCGAACCTGTCGAATACGGTCCGGGACTGATCGAGCGCATTCGTGAATTGGCGCCTGATGGAATCGATGCGGCGATCGACGCCGTCGGCACCGACGAAGCGATCGACGTGTCACTGGAATTGTTGTCGGATACTTCGCGTTTGGTGACGATTGCTGCATTCGGGCGTGCTGCGAAGGACGGGTTCCCTTCGGTCGGCGGCGCCAACCCGCAGAGCTTGGAACGGCGTTCGAATGCAGCGTTGTCCCTCATCGCACAGGCGGCTGCAGGCGAGTTCACCGTCACCATCGCAAAGACGTTTCCGCTCAGTGATGCGGCGAAGGCTCATGCGGAGTTGCAGTCGGAGCATCCGCGCGGCAAGTTTGTGCTGATTCCATGAGCGGCGACGCAGCCTTACCGGGCCATCGCCACGCTCGACTGTTCGATTTCTGCGGCCACCTCTGCGCTGAGCAGTTCGGACGCGAGTGAATCGTTGTGACGGAAGAAGCCTGCGTTGGTTCGGGGCCGGGGGAATGCGCTCGACCAGGTGTGGCCGGCGACCCAGGGACCGATCGCGTATCGAAGCGGGTGAACGACACCCTCGGCGTCCAGGATCCGTGACCGGCCGTCGACGGCGATCTTTGCCGCGCTGTCGGCAGTCGCTCGCACTTCAGTGATCTCGCCGCGGGCGAACAACGTGCGCAGCAGGGCGTCGCCGCTTGCTGAGATCGAGGCGACGGGAAGCCGGGCATCGATGAGCGTGTCGGCATGAACGGTGTCCGGGTGAGCGGTACTGCTCGCCCGGAATGTGCCGGTGGCGGCATCAGCGGTGAACGACACCTCGGGTCCCAGGAACCGAACCACGCCCGCGCGGGAAAGCGCGAGCAACTGCTCCAGGCGCAGCGGAGGGGGACCGCTGGCGTAGAAGCTGAAGAACGAATGCAGCCACCCTTCGATGTCCGTCGCAATCGACTGGGCCGGGATTCTGCCGCGGCGCAGCAGTTCCCCGACTGTCATGTAGACCGACAGGAGTGCCGAGAACACCGCTGCGTCGTAGCTGAAGTACGGGTTCGAACGTCGGTGCAGATCGTCCTCGATGTACGCGTTCAGGCGCTGCGTCACCTCATCTAGCCCCGTGAACGTCTCCCCGGACAGCGGTCGGTCCAGCCGATCGAGGTCGATGCGATCCTCCTCGCCGGGAACGAAGGTGCCGACGAGCTGGTCGAGTGTCGCAGACCCCCACTCGAGCGCGTCGAACTGGGACTCGAAATCGGCCCACGTCCCGCTGGTGCGGTCAGGATGGGCCGCGAAAAGTCGGTGATAGTGCGCCCACGCGATTTCCTTCGACGCCACCGGCCAGATGTCGTCCCGGAAGCTCAGCGGGCCGTCGCCGGCAAAGGCGTCGGCAGTGAAGTACTTGGGAAGCGGCGGGCGGGCCGCAGCGATGTCGTATGAGATCTTCGCGTGGTAGGGCACGCCCCGGCGCGATCCGGCGTACATGAGCGGTTCTCTGCCCGACGGCGAATAGGTAAGGGCGCCTTCGGTGTTGCGTGCGAATGTTCCGCCGCGACTCTCGGCGAGCAGCACCATCCAGTCGATGAATGCCAAGCCCAGGCCGGCGACGAGGATCGGCTCATCTGCGGGAACGACGTCGGGGTCCAGGTCGGCGGTGTATCCGGGACCGACGTACGTCAACCCGTTGCCGGCCGCAAAGTCGTGGAGTGCGCGCTCGCGTTCCGAAGGGAGTGAGTCCGGGTGACCTTGCGCCAGCACGACGATGTCCGCGCCGATGACCGAGCCATCGTCGAGCGAGATTTCCTGCGGGCCTTGGCCGGTGATGTCGACGACGGTGCCCTGGTGGTACGTGACCCGCGCCGAGTCGTCCGCGGTCGCCTGGTCGAAAACCCAACTCAGATAACGACTCTGCAGAGTGCGGGAGGCAAAAGACCCCGGGGTGAACTCCCGTAGCTCGTCGCGTAGTTCGGGATCCCTGCCGAGTTCTTCTGCGTTCGCCTGCACCCATTCGGCCAAAGTGGGTCCAGGGCGTACGGGGCCTTCGACCGCGGTTGTGTCGTCGGTGAACATCGTCACGTCGTCCGCGACGGAGTTCATCCACAGCAACGAAGGTTGGCTTTCGCGCCAGATACGACCGGCTCCGGGAGGGAACGGATCGATGACGTGGATGTGAAGGTCAGGGTCGGTGGCACGTGCCAGCAGCCGCTCGAGAACGCCGGTTCCGCGTGGGCCGGCGCCGACGATCGCAATGGTCAACGGGCTCATGTCGTCCCTTCGTGGGTGTGTGTGGCGCGCGGACGAATTCGCCGCATTTGCCACAGTATGCACGGGCTGAAAATACGGGCGAATTCCGCAAAATCACGCTGAGCAAAACCCTTTCCGCCGGTGGGAGGCAGCCGTAGTGTCTGATGCACGTGTGGTCTATGGCGGAGGTGCGAGATGGTTCGGGTGAATGTCCGACGGTGGGGGAGCGGGGATCGACACGCGGTTCTCATCCATGGTCTCGGCAACTCGTCGGAGTCGTGGTGGGAGGTCGGGCCCGAGCTCGCCCGTCGTGGCTTCAACGTGCTTGCCGTTGATCTGCCGGGACACGGGGCCAGTGAGCATCTCGACGAATACTCGGTGGAGGCGCTGGTGGATGCAGTCGTGGGCGCAGTGCCGGGGGAACCGGCTCTTGCGATCGGGCATTCACTCGGTGGTCTGGTCCTGGCGCACGCCGCGCCGGCGTTGCGTCCCGGCCTGGCCGTATACGAGGACCCCGCCTGGACCATCACCGCCGATCGGGCGGTCGTGGATGCGTTCCGTGCTCAGAAGAACTGGACCACAGCGGATATCGATGCTGCATACCCGAAATGGAGTGAGGGGAGCAAGGCTCGCAAACTCGTTGCACTCGGGCAGTGGGACGAGCGAATCCTCGATGGTCTGAGTTCGTTCACGCCGGCGAGTGTGACTGCGCCGGTAGTTCGATCCATCGTGGTGCTCGCCGATCCCAGTTATCTGATCCCCCCGGCACGTGCCACAGAATTGCGTGCCGCCGGATTCGAGGTGCGCTCCGTGCGGTACGCCGGACATGTCGTTCATTTCGACGACCTGCCGGGCTTTCTGGAAGCGTTGGATCTCGCCCCCGTACATCCAGGCTGATCCTAAATCTCGATCGCACGGCGCAATCGGCTTAGCGTCGAATCATGACAGCCACACTTTCTTACCGAATCCGTCGAGCCGGACCATTGTTCGGTGCCGAAGTCTCTGACATCGACCTCACCGCGCCGATCGACGACAGCACTCGTGCAGCACTCCGGCGTGAGTTCGACGAACATAAGGTTCTCGTGTTTCGAGGCGCGAACTTGACTCCGGCGCAGCAGGTCGAAGCCGTGCGGATCTTCGACGAACCATTCGATCACCCCACCGCGATCCGGCACGATGAGCATCCCCTGGTGTATCCGTACGACGTCCGGAGTACCGGCAAGGCCAGCTCCTGGCACGTCGGAGGAGTGTGGCGGACTCCACCGTTCTCGATCGAATCACTCGTCTTCGAGGAAGTCTCGGACCTCGGTGGCCATACGTTGTGGGCGGATCTCCAGGCCGCCTACGACGACCTATCCGATCCCTTCAAGGCACTACTCGAAGGTGTGAGTGCCGTATATGACTCCAACGCAGTGCATTACGCCCAAGGTGCGGAACGCGGGGACGTGAAGACGACTGTTTCGCACCCAGTGGTCCGCGTGGACAAGAACGGTCGGAAGGGTCTGTTCATCAGTACCGGCGCTCTGCGGTTGGAAGGATTGTCCGACTCCGAGGGCCGGGCGGTGCTTTCCTATCTGCTGGAACACGCGTCGTCGCCGAACTACACCATCCGATTCGGTTGGGATGCAGGAGATTTCGTTCTGTGGAACAACCTCGCGACCTGGCACTACGCGATCGACGACTATGGCACGCAACCCCGCCGCTACCGCAAGGTGCTCGCGGCATCGCCATCGGAGGACGCCGTCGGCCCGGTGTGACGCGGAGCCTGATCGTCGGGCAACACCACAGCGCGTAGTCCGGCGCGCAGGGTTTCCTTGGTCTGCATCCAACCGTCGGCCTCGTGGAGGCACGCGCGGGCCTCGTTCTGGTCGCCACGATCGGCGGCGACGTCTGCGGCGCGACGCCATTCGATCGCCTCATCGGTGCTGATTTGCAGGTAGTGCAGGATCGCGTCGCGGTCGTGGTCGCAGATCTCGGCCACCTCGTGGGGGGCGAGGAGGCCGGCGCTGTCGGGATCGAGATGCAACAGCACTATCAGCGCGGGCGGTAGCCCTCTGGTGTCATCGGTAGGTGTGGATCCCGGTTCGATCACATCGCCGGTGGCGCCGGCACAGACAATCTCACGAGCGATTGCGCCGGCGCCGACACGCATGAACTTGAACCAGGCATGCAGCGCTTGTTCGAAGGCAGCGGCTATGAAAACTGTTGCATCAAAGCTGATCTGGGCGATTGCGTGGTTGTGGGAGACGCCGAAATCGACCGCTGGCCACTGCGGGTCGTGGAGATCGAAAACAGCTGTCACATGGGGGTTGGTGTCGACGTCGCGTGCGAGCATCGTGAACAGGTCGACGTACGACTCGTTGGGCCGCACGCGCAGCCATGAAGTGAGGCCACCGAGTGTGAAGGTGATGTCGCCGTCGTGGTCTTTGGTGATGGGGTCGCAGGTCACCTGGGCGAGAACGCCCTCGACCAGCGCCTGCAGATGGGCCGGACCGCTGGGACGTACCGACACCGTCGCGAGTGACGTCCCGGGGGAATCGTCGAGGGCGGGCCGGTCGAAGAACGCGGGATGCACAACCTGCCAGTGGTCACGGATCACGGCGGTGACGTCGGCGGCCATCTTGTCGACATGACGTCGGCCGACGGACAGGGTGAGCTCGCCGGAGGTGAGTTCACGCCAACCGCGCCCGAGTAGCGCTGCTGCCCACTGACTGTTGACCAGCCCACAACGCACCCGGCCGCCGCGGGTCACGGTGAAGGTGAGCGCCTGCGCGTCTTCATCGAAGGGCGAATCGGGCCGTTCGATGACATGGCGGGCGCCGTATTCCAAGGCCGCCAGTGTATCGGCGAGGTGTAGCCGGAACTGTGCCCAGGCATCGTCCATCGACCTGTCGAAGTCGAGAGGTTCGGGCATGGTTGCTCCTGACTCTTGCCGGCCGGGGTACACACCCGTGGCCCGATGGCGGATCTGATTTGACGGCTTTTGACCGCAAATTGCACGCTATCGGAGGGGTCCGACAGTCAGTCTTCGTCGTGTGAGTGAAGCCAGACTCGGGCGTCGGCGTAGGCGGCCAGGGTTGATTCACCGAGTACCGCGGTGGCCGGGAAGAACTCCAGTTTGATGCCCTGATGGGCCAGCAGCTTGTCGGTCCATTGGTCGCGAACGTGTGGGTCGACGCCGCTCAGGTAGAGGCGACCGCCGACCTGCTCGAGGCGGTCGGCGTAGTCGGCGATGACCGCGAAGAAGGTGGCACTGACGGAGGTCCGGCCACGTAAGCGCAAAACCACGACAGGGGAGCGGGCTGTGGCGGGGTCGGGCAATTTGGCTTGCAGGGTTCGGGCACCCGCGTAGAACAAGCTGCCGTAGATGTCGAGAATCACGACACCGTGGTCGCGCAGATGATCGGGAGCTTTCGTTTCGACGAGATGCTCGCCATCGACAGCGAGTCCGATCACTCTCAGATCCATCGCTTCTTGATTGAGTTGCAACAACAACGACAGGGCTACGCCGACGGCGACCGCGATGGTCACCGGGAAAAACAACGTTGCCACGAATGTCACCAATAGCGCTGTACGCGAGATGAATCCGCTGCTCCAGATGGCATGGACGCGAGTGAAGTTGACAGCACCGGCAGCCGAGACGATCAACACCGCAGCGAGGGTCGGCATCAGGACCTTACCCACCAGACCCGACAACGCCACCAGGATCACCAGCAACCACAAGCCGGAGAAGATTGCGGCCCACCGCGTTCGCGCCCCGACGGTTTGATTGAGGGCGGTCTGCCCGACCGAGGCCCCGACCGGCATGCCATTGAGCAGTCCGGCTCCGATATTGCCGAGACCCTGCGCCGCGAAGTCCTGGTTGGCCCCGGCACGCGAACCGTCGGGATTGGGTGTGGTTTCGGCAACCCCGGCACCCTGCACGAGCACGATCACCATGACGGCCAGAGCTCCGGCGACGAGATTGGGCGTAAGGACGGTGAAATCCGGTAGCCCGGGGACGGGTAGGCCCGAGGGGATCGCTCCTTCGTCGGACACGGTGGGTACCGAGTTCCAGCTGCAGACCCAGGCCAGCAACCACGGCAGCGTCAACGCTGTCACCGCGGCGAACAGTTTCAGCCTGGTGCCTCCGAGAACGACCATGAGGACCAGCGCCATGACGCCCACGATCAGCGACGGAATGTCGATGTCGCCGGGATTGGTGACGACGTCGAACGCCTTTTCCACCGCGCGCCCGGCGTCGACGTCCATGCCGGCCAACGCGGGCAGCTGACCGCAGATGATATTCGCCGATACGCCGACCAGAAATCCCGTCATCACCGAATGGGAGACGAACCGGGTGTATCGGCCCAACCTCAATATCCCGGCCACGACCATCATCACGCCGGCGATCAACGTGAGTACCACCAGCGCCGCAGACCGGTCCTGCGCCGGCATATCCGCCAGTGCTGACCCGGCTGCAAGGGCCGACGCGCTCGTCGTGGTCACCACCATCAACCGGCTGCTGGTACTGAATCCGCCGAAGACACGCCCGGCCACGCTGGCATACAGGCCCTGCACCGGACCCACGCCGGCGAGAACACCCGCTGCCATTCCGTCGGGAACGCTGCCGATGGCGCCCGGAACCCCGGCCATGACATCGACCTTCGACATCGGCTGGGTCGAGATCAGGCGGCGCGTCCGGTGCCACATCGCAGCGATCATGCTGTTCGACAAATTATCCGGCCAACCCCGTCACGTTGATGTTCGTTGGATTTCTACCCTAGGCGTCGCATAGCCGAAACTCGACGATCTTCCGACCGAGCAATTCTGTTGCGAGTTCGGCGGAGTTTCAGATGTACTCGACTGACAAGGAACTTGATGGTGGAGGCGGAGCGACAAATATGACGGCAGCACCTGCGCGCCTACCCGACGAGCATGTCCTCGATGACCCGATTGGTGCTTCGCTCAACGGTTTTCATGCCGGGTTCGCTCGGGTACGAGGGCGGGTTCGGCGATTTGAGCCGGACGTATCGAAGTTCATGTCGATTCCCCCGGATCCCACTGATGACGACTGGGCATCGGCGGCGTCGCTGGCGGTGTCGTCGCCGGCGATCCTGTTCAGTGCCGAGCGGTACACGGTCCCCGAATATTGGCCGGCGGTCAACACACTTGATCTGGTTCAGATGGTGGCGCACGACGTCAGCGGTGTCGGTGATCCGGACGCCGTGGACCTGGGCGAGGCCGATGTTCCCGAGGTGCTGGCCCTGACCTCGGCGACCAAGCCCGGACCATTCGAGATCCGCACCATCGAGCTCGGCACCTACGTGGGTATTCGGGACCGAGGCGAACTGGTGGCGATGGCAGGGGAGCGGATGCACGTTCCGGGCTGGACCGAGATCAGTGCGATCTGCACGGCGCACAGCCATCGCGGACGTGGGCTCGCAGTCCGGCTCATCCACACACTGGTCGGTCAGATCGAAGCTCGCGGGGAACAGGCTTTCCTGCATGCGGCGATCACGAACACATCGGCGATCGACCTGTACAACCGCCTCGGTTTTCGGGAGCGCCGCCGCCTGGTGGCGACGGGTTTGAGTGCGATCTGACGTCGGTGGAACCGCCCGGAGCCCGCGCGGCAGGCCGCCCAGGTGCACCTGCAACGAATGCATGTGCCGACCCGGTTCTAGAGTCGAAGGATGACGTTGCGAAGGTCCTGGGCCGAAGACACTCGGCTCCCCGGGTCCACGGTGCGTCCTGCGCTGCGCCGAATCGCTGATGGTTCGGCACCGCTCGCCGATGCCGACTGGATACTGCTGCTGCAGGCGCAGGACGATGAGCTGGACGAACTGTGCGATCTGGCCGATGTCGCCCGTCGAAACGCAGTGGGCGACGAACTCACATTCGTCGCCAATCGGAACTTCGACACCGGTACCGTGCTCGACCTGATCGGGACACCGAGGCTCGAGGATCTCGTGGCCGAGGCGTGGACGCTGGGCGCCACCGAGATCTGCCTGCAAGGTCCGGTACCGCCGTCGCGGCCGGCCAGTGACTACCTGACCGTGGTCGAGCGCATCAGGGCCGTCGCGCCGGAGATGCATGTGCACGCCTACCGGGTGCCCGAGGTAATTGACGCAGCGCAGCGCCTCGACATCACCGTCCGAGAGTTCCTGTTGGCGGCACAGGCGGCCGGGGTGGGCACTGTGCCCGGTACGGCCGCGCAGGTCCTCGATGACTCGGTCCGTGCAGCGCTCTCGCCGACTGGCGAGGCGCTGTCGGTGGCCACCTGGGTGGAGACGATCACCACCGCCCACGGCGTCGGCCTCAAGTCGACCGCAACGATGCTCTACGGCCACCTCGAGCGGCCCGACCATCAGGTCGCGCATCTGCGGCTGCTGGGCGCCATCCAGACACGCACGGGCGGGTTCACCGAACTCATTCTGATGCCGATGCTCCCGGAACTCGCGCCGTCACATCTGCGGGAGATGGCAACCCACGGTCCGTCCGCGCGCGAGACCCGGGCGGTGCACGCGGTCGCGCGGCTGATGCTGCAGGAATCTTTCGATCACCTCCAGGCCGCGTGGACGAAACTCGATGCCGACGCGCTGACAGCGGTCCTCCGCGGTGGCGCCGACGATGTGGGAGGCGTTCTGATCGACGGGACACTGATGCCAGGTGCCGGGCCGGAAAGTGGCCGGCAGCTGGTTCCGGCCGATGTGGAGCGCCTGGCCGCCGACTTGGGGCGGACCGTCCGCCAACGCACCACCCCGTACGGTTCGGCCCCGGCCGAACGCTGCGACGTCCTGCGCCGGGTCTTTGCATGACGCGGCCGCTTCTTCCCGACTACGTTGATGTCGCTATCGTCGGGGCCGGGTTCGCCGGCATCGGGATGGCGATCCGCACTGCCCGGCGAGGCAACGAGAGCTTCGTGATCCTTGAACGGGAGAACGCGGTCGGTGGCACCTGGCGCGACAACAAGTATCCGGGGGTGGCCTGCGACGTACCCGCACACGTGTACTCGTTCTCGTTCCGGCCGCCGGGCGACTGGGAGTCGCTGTTTGCCGCCGGCGATCAGATCCACAGCTATCTCGAGCAGGCGGCCGTTGATGAAGGGCTGATGCCGCATCTGCACCTCGGTGTTGACGTGAAGCAGACGCGGTGGTTGCCCGACGAATTGTGCTGGGCGGTCTCGACGAGCGCCGGTGAACTCCGGGCACGAGTTCTGGTGGTCGCGGTGGGGCGTCTCGCCGACCCACTGGTACCCCCGATTCCGGGCCGGAACGCGTACTCGGGCAGCGTTTTTCACACCGCGCGCTGGGATGACACCGCACCGATCGATGGTGCTCGCGTCGGTGTGGTCGGCACCGGTGCCTCGGCGATCCAGCTGGTTCCGCAACTGGCGCAGCGGGCCGAGGAGTTGGTGGTCTTCTCCCGTAGCGCGCCGTACGTGGTTCCACGCGGCAACCGGCACTACAGTCCGGTTGAACGCGAAGAACTACGCGTGAAGGAGAACGCCGATCGCCTTCGTGAGGAGCTCTTCACGGAGGCGGACAAGGCATTTGGGCAGCGTCGTGGTCTGCACCCCGACATCGACCAGATCCGCGACCGGGCGCTGGGGCATCTCCATTCCCAGGTTGCCGATCCGGGTCTGCGTGCCGATCTCACGCCGCACTACGAGATCGGTTGCAAGCGAATCCTGTTGAGCGACGACTTCTTTCCGACGATGACCCGGCCGAACGTGACGCTCGAACCATCCGCGCTGGCACAGTTCGACGGATCACGGGCGGTCGCGGCCAGCGGGAAATCGTTTGAACTCGACACAGTGGTGATGGCTACGGGGTTCTCGGCTGCGCGCCCGGAGTTCGCCACGCGGATTGTCGGAGTCGACGGGGAACGGTTGTCGGAGCACTGGCGGGCCGGGATGGTGTCGTACGCCTCCACCGCAATCAGCGGTTACCCCAACATGTTTGTGCTTGACGGCCCGAACGCGGCCCTGGGCCACAATTCGGCGATCTACATGATCGAGACCCAGATCGACTATGTACTGGGGGCCCTGGATCACCTGAACGACAGCGGAACCCGGGCCGTCGAGGTGACGGCGGCCGCGGAGCAGGCGTACACGCGTGAGATCGACGAGCGCAGCGCATCGACGGTGTGGCTCAGCGGGTGCAGCAGCTGGTACCTCGATCCGACCAGTCGCCGCTTGACCCTGCTCTGGCCCGGAACCGGCAGGTCATTTCGCGAACGTAATGGAACCTTCGACCCGTATCACTACGAGCGGCTGTGGGCGCCGGACTCGGTGGACCTGCCGGTCTGAGATCGGCCCCTGTCACGTTTCGCGAGGCTGTCTCGTCTACCCCATATAGGCGCACATCGCGCCGAAGATTGGGAGGAACAGACATGGCACGGATACCAGCAGTGGCCCCTCAAGACGCCGGCTTGCTCGTCAAGGGTGCGTATCGATACGCCGAGCGCAGGTTCGGGTCGGTGCCCGAACCTTTTGCTGTCCTGGCTCACCACCGGGGGTTGTTCACGGCATCGGCGCTGCACGAGTGTGTGGTGGAACGCGCATCGAAGGTCTTGCCGCCGAACATCCGTGAGATCGCGGTGTACCGGACGGCCTGGGTGGTCGGATGCTCGTGGTGCATCGATTTCGGCACGATGCTGCAAAAGCACGACGACCTCGACATCGACCGGCTGGAACACATCGCCGACTACGCGACGTCACCGCTCTACAGCGACGACGAGCGGGCGGCGATCGCCTACGCGGACGCGATGACCGCCACGCCGATGACGGTCACCGATGAACAGGTCGACGACCTTCGCGACCGATTTGGGATCGACGGACTCATTGAACTGACTTACCAGATTTCGCTGGAGAACCAGCGATCACGGATGAACGCGGCGCTGGGCCTGACCGATCAGGGATTCTCGACCGATTCGTGCCGGGTGCCCTGGGCCGCTGATGCGGCGTCGGACACCGGACCGAGCTGAGCGACGTCGATGGCGGTCAGCTTGGCGGGATCGGCGATGTCGTAGACGGCCGCCACCCGGCCGTCGCGGACGACAAAACTGAGGACCCGCGGTGGTGAGGCCCGACGATCTCCCTCGTCGTCCCAGCCGGCGGAATAGGTTCCGAGTTCACCGTTGACCCGGACCGGAATCTGCAGGCTGAGCATGTCCGGCCCATAACGCCGCAGGAGCCCGAACAGGAATCTGGCAACACCGACCGCACCGCGAATCGGTTTGACCGCCGTGGGAGCGGTGCGGTTGGCGTCGCCGACGATCATCGCGTCCGGATCCAGCGCGGCCAAGACCGCATCCATGTCGCCGGACGCCATCGCCGCGACCAGCCGGCCGACCGCTTCAGCCTGCGCGGTGTCGCCGGCGGGGGCCGGTACGTCGGCGACGGTCCGGCGGGCCCGGGAGGCAAGTTGTCGTGCCGATGCGGTCGAGGTGCCGAGGATCTCGGCGACATCGGCGAACGGGACACCGAAGCCGTCGTGGAGGACAAAGGCGACGCGCATTGCCGGAGTCAGGGTTTCGAACAGGACCATCGCGGCGTAACGACTGTCCTCGGCCGCGATGACGGCCTGTAGTGGATCGCGGTATTCGGGAGCGGGAGCTATCGGTGTCACGATCGGTTCCGGAAGCCATTGACCCACATAGCTTTCGCGCTTGACAGCCGCTGATTTGAGTCGATCGAGGCAGATTCGGCCGACGACGGTGGTCAGCCAGGCGCCGAGGTCGTCGATCGAGTCGCTGTCGGCGGCGTCGAGGCGCAGCCAGGACTCCTGAACGGCGTCTTCGGCATCGCTGATGCTGCCGGTGATCCGGTATGCCACCGACAGCAGTCGACTGCGCTGATCTTCGAATCGTTCACCGAGAGACCCCATGACTGCATGGTAGATCCCGAGGATCAGGAGTTGGCAGTCGGACGGATTCCGGAGGTGGCATCGGCGAGGAGCCCGCCAATTCCTGATGGGGTGACCGGCCTCGGGTTCGGATATGGCTTGGCGGTGGCCAATTCGCATGCGCGAGGGATGGATTCGGTATCGAATCCCAATTCGGCCAGCGACACCGGTCCGCCGAGCGAGGCCACGAGGTCATAGACACCGGCAGCCGCGTCGGGCACGCCCATGGCATCGGAGATACGCTCCATCACGCTCGCAGCGGCGGGCGCGTTATAGGCCATGGCATGGGGCAGCACGACGGTATGTGTCGGAGCGTGTGGCAGGCCGAAGCTGCCGCCCAGAGTGTGGCAGAGCTTGTGGTGCAGACCCATTCCGACTGATCCCAGGCAGGTGCCGGCCAGCCATGCCGCACGCAGGAGGTCGGCTCGGGCATCGGTGTTGTGGAGGTCCGCCATCACGCGGGGGAGTGCGCGGCTGATACTCGCGACGGCTTCGAGCGCCATCAGGTCGGTGACCGGATTGCGCTCTGCCGAATACAGCGCCTCGACCGCATGCGCCAGGGCATTGATCGAGCTGGTGAGTGTGATCGCGGCCGGTAGATCGAGGGTCAGATCGACGTCATAGATGACGGTCTCGGGCAGGATGTCTGCCGAACTGCGGGTGGTCTTGACCCCGTCGACAGTTTCTCCGAGGACGGGTGTGACCTCGGACCCGGCATACGTTGTCGGAACGATGATCTGGTCGTATCCGCCGCGAACCGCCAGCGCCTTCGACAACCCGGTGGCCGAACCACCTCCGATCGCGACCACGCAATCGACAGCACTGGTTTCGGCCAGTTCCATCGCGCGGGTGGTGACCTCGAGCGGTGTGTGCATGGCGGCGCCGTCGAAGCGGGCCACGACCCGAGTGCCCAACTGGGCGGTCAGGTCGGCGACCAGGTTTTCGAGCCGCGGTCCGGCGAGCAGCAGAACCCGATTGCCACCGAGTCTGCTGACTTCATCGCCGACGGCCCCGAGTGTGCCGCTCCCGAACACGATCCGCGACGGCAGCCCGGTGTAGGTGAAGTTTCTCATCAGGTCTGAGCCTATGGCCCGTGGGTGTCAGGCCGCTATCGCTGCATGCATTTCCCACACGATGACCTCGGCGTCGGTGCCGGCGGTCAGTTGCTGCCCGCCACCACCGTTGACGCGAACCGCGTCACCTTCGCGGAGTTCACCGACCCCCTCCATGAACACCTCGCCGCGCGGAACGAAGACGTGGAGCATGGGAGCATCCGGCAATGTCACCGGAACCTGTCCCGGCTGCATGCGCGCGACGTGCATCGCCGCGTACTTGTTCTTGATCCGGATGGCGGAATGGTCGATGTACTCCGGCATCCCGGTGGCAACCGGAACCAGCCCACCGGAGAGCAGTTCGTTGTCGATCTCGAGTTGCTCGTAGCCGGGCGTGATGCCGGACTCGTCGGGGACAACCCACATCTGGATGAAGTGGACCGGTTCGTCATGCTTTTCGGCAGCGGTGCCCGAGACGGTGTCGAGGCGCCACGAGTCGTTCTTCTCCGAATGCCTGATCCCGGTGCCGGCGCTCATCCGCTGCGCCAGGCCGGGGTAGATGACGCCGTTGTGGCCCATGGAGTCCTGATGCACCAGGGAGCCCTGCAGAACCCAGGTGATGATCTCCATGTCCCGGTGCGGGTGGGTGTCGAAACCCTCACCCGGGAGGACGATGTCGTCGTTGTTGACCATCAGGACACCGTGGTGGGTGTTGGCCTGGTCGTAGTGATGGCCGAAGGAGAAGGAGTGTTTGGAGTCGAGCCAGCCGGCGTTGGTCTTGAACCGGCCCTCGGCCCGGCGGACGTCGAACTGTGCGGAGGTGGTCGCTGAAGTCATCGCGAAGGGCCTTTCAGGGGACTGAAGAATCAGAGGACGTGATTGCCGTACATCTCACCGAGTGGATCGGCGATCAATTCGATGCGTGCGCCGTCGGGGTCGCGGAAGTAGAGCGACACCTCGCTGTGTTCGGCGAGTTCCACGCCGGCGTCGATCAGCTTGGTGCGCAGTGCTTCCCATCGCGTGGGCTCGACACTGATGGCGACATGATGGAGACCGCCGAGGACTTCCTGATATGGCCCGACGTCGAGACCGGGGAAGTCGAAGAACGCCAGCAGGTTTCCGTTGCCGATGTCGAAGAAGAAGTGCGATGAACCGGGGTAGTCGCGGTTCTCGATGAGCTCGGTCAGGGGGAACTCCAGGATGCCCTGATAGAACCGCACGGTCTGCTCCACGTCACTGCTGACAAGAGCTGTGTGGTGCAGGCCCCTGGCGGAGGAGGCAGGCCGTGTCGATGCCGGCTTGAGGTGCTCGGAACGGATGCGGTCGCGTTGCTCTGCGAAATCTTGTGAACGCTGTTCTTCGGCTGCAGTGGTCATGATGGGCCTTCCTCCGAACTAGTTGCTTTGTCAACGACTTGAATCTAAACCCAGGTAGTTGTTTTGTCAACCACTTTGGATATGCTCGTCAGGTGGACGACACCCGATGGCTCAGCGACGCCGAACATCAGGCCTGGCGCGCCTACCTCGACGCCACGCGCCTGCTGCTGCGGACGCTTGACCAGCAGCTCACCCGCGACGCCGACATGTCCTTCACGGACTTCGAGATTCTGGTGATCCTGTCCGAGGCGCCCGGCGGACGTCTGCGGATGCGCGAGCTGGCCGACGCCATGACGACCACGCGCGGAGGCGCGACCCGGGCGATCGGGCGGCTGGTCACGGCCGGATGGGTGCGGCGGGTGGAATGTGAGGACGACAAGCGCGGGATGATGGCCGAGCTGACTGAGGATGGGACCGACAAGCTGGCAGCTGTCAGTCCCGGTCACGTGGCCGAGGTGCGTAAGACGATGTTCGACCTGCTCAGCCCGCGAGACGTCTCGGTGCTCGGCCGGGTGTTCGAAGAGATGCGGGAACGCATGCTCGACGGTCAAGGCGCCGATTAAAATTCCGCCTGATTGAAACCTTGTTGTGTACGTCGACCACGGAGTCCGTCACAGAGTCTGCCCTGCAGGCGAATTCGCTGTTTGACCGTTTTCGGGAGTGCGCTTAATGTCGAGAAGCATCATCAGGAGCGATTGAGAGACCCGGCTCGCTGACATCGCAGCAACCCCCCGCTTCGGCGGGTGAGGGTGCTACCGCCGGGACCGATGAAGGTTGTGTGCTGTGTTCTCAGTTCAGGAGTTTGGGTGAAATTCTTATTGATCAGTCTGATCACCCACACCCCCCATCCCGTAACCGGCGTGACGATCAGTCCGTCGGAACGGCTGCGGGAAGTGGTTGACAATGCTGTCCTCGCCGAGGAACTCGGCTTCGACGGCTTCGGTGTCGGCGAGCGGCACGAGCGGCCGTTCATCTCGTCGTCGCCGCCGGTGGTGCTGAGCAACATCGCGGCGCGCACGTCGTCGATAGCTCTGTTCACTGCCGTGACGACCTTGAGCCTGCTCGATCCGGTCCGGGCGTTCGAGGACTACTCGACCTTGGACAACCTCTCGGGTGGACGCCTGCAGCTGATGATCGGCAAGGGTAACGGCGCCGCGCAGGCCAAGCTGTTCCATGTCACCGAGGCCGATCAGTGGGATCGGAATCGTGAGGGATACGAACTCTTCCGGCAATTGTGGGAGAACGACACCGTCACGTGGGAGGGGAAGTACCGCCCATCGCTGACCGAGGCCGAGGCGTTGCCCCGGCCGCTGCAGAAGCAGATCCGGATCTGGCACGGCAGCGCGACCAGTCGCGAATCAGTAGATCTCGCAGCGTCTTACGGTGATCCGCTGTTCTCGGCCAACGTCACCAACCCGATCGAGCCCTACGCGGAGCTGATCGATTATTACCGGGAGCGCTGGGCGGCCTATGGCCACGATCCGGCGGCGGCCCTCGTCGGCGCAGGCTCGGCCGGTTTCTATGCGACCAAGAACTCGCAGGACGCGATCAACACCTACCGTCCGCTTTTCGACGCCACGGTCGCGCGAATCGGGTCTTTCGGGCTGCCGCTTGTCTTCCCGACTCTCGAGGACGCGATCGAACGGAGTTCCTTGTTGCTGGGCAGTCCGCAACAGGTGATCGACAAGGTGCTGCGTTATCACGAGAAGTTCGGGCACGAAGTGATGCACCTGCACGCCGACGCCAGCGGGCTCACCGACGCGCAGCACCGAGATTCGCTCGAGTTGTTCCAGAGTGAGATCGCACCGGTCCTGCGGCGGGAGATCCCGAGCCGGCCGATCAATGCGCCCGCCCGGGTAGCGGTCCCGACATGACCACGTCGACTTCCGCGTCCTCACGAGTGCCGCTGTCGATACTCGACCTCTCGCCGATCAGCGAAGGATCGGATGCGGCGACGGCGTTGAAGAACTCGGTGGACCTCGCCCAGCACGCCGAGTTGTGGGGTTACTCCAGATACTGGCTGGCCGAGCACCACTTTGTGGCGGTCGCGAGTTCGTCACCGACCGTGGTGGTCGGGCAGATCGCTGCCGCGACCTCCACCATTCGAGTGGGGTCTGCGGCCGTTCAGGTCGGTCAGCGGACCGCGGTGTCGGTCGTGGAGGAGTGGGGCATTCTCGACGCGTTTCACCCTGGCCGGCTCGACCTCGGGCTCGGACGGTCGGGTCAACGCCGGTCCGAAGCGCAGAAGGCGGGTTCGGCACCATCACCGACCGCCCCGGATCGCCGGCGTGAGGTGATCGCCGGTGTGATCGTGCCTGCGCCGTTCGACCTGTCCGTGTTGCTGAAGGCGTCGCGGCTGGCCGCGATGGCCGAGGTGCTGACCCAACCCGGAGCGCAGCCCCCCGACTTCACCGACCAGGTCGCCGACATCGAAGCGCTCATCGCCGGTACTTACCGCACGCCGTCCGGCGTCGAATTGCATGCCAGCCCAGGGGAGAACGCCGGTCTGGAGCTGTGGATCTTCGGCACCAGCAAGGGCCAGAGCGCCCAGGTGGCCGGCTCGCGTGGTTTGCCCTTCGTGGCCAACTATCACGTGACCCCGGCGACCACTCTCGAAGCGGTGCAGGCCTATCGGGAGGCTTTTGTTCCGTCCGCCACGCTCGCCGAACCGCACGTGGTGGTGTCCGCCGACGTGGTGGTCGCCGACGATGACGCGACCGCGAAAGAACTCGCGTCGTCATTTCCGCAGTGGGTGTACAGCATTCGCAGTGGGCACGGCGCCATCGCCTATCCGGACCCCGCGACGGTGGCCCCACTGTCGGACGAACAGTTCGCTCTCGTCGCCGATCGTGTCGAGACGCAGTTCGTCGGTGGCCCGGAGACCGTGGTCGCGCGCCTCGAAGCGCTGCAAAAGCTCACTGCCGCAGACGGACTGGTGATCACCTCG
The DNA here is from genome assembly GCA_003202005.1 of Williamsia faeni. GTDB lineage: Bacteria > Actinomycetota > Actinomycetes > Mycobacteriales > Mycobacteriaceae > Williamsia > Williamsia faeni. The sequence goes on from QJJF01000005.1 coordinate 149,749, forward strand.
GTCACCCATCGTCATGAGGACCGACTCCGATCGCATGAACTGCTCGCCAAGGCGTGGGGCCTGTAATCGCTCCTCGTTCCACTTTCACTCCTCGTTCCACTTTCATCTGAAGACAGGACCAACGACATGCCAGTAGAATTCCTGGGCATCGCGGGCACGAACGACGCCACCGAGATCCGGCCACGCACCACCGCCAGCTCCTTCGACAAGGAGTACACGCTCAAACTTGCTCGCGCACACGAAGATTTCGGCTGGGACCGGATCCTTTTCGCCTACGGCTCCGGGGCCCCCGAGCCGGCAGCTGCCGCGTCGTACATCGTCAGCCACCTCGATCGCATCCAGATCCTGCTGGCGCATCGCCCGAATGTCTCGTATCCGACGTTTGCCGCCAAGACCTTCGCCACGCTCGACCAGATCTCGGGCGGAAGGGTCACGGTGCACTTCATCACCGGCGGCAACGACGCCGAGCAGCAGCGCGAGGGCGACTTCCTGACGAAGGACGAACGGTACGACCGGACCAGGGAGTACATCCAGATCGTCAAGAAGGCCTGGACCAGCCGGGAACCGTTCTCTCACAACGGCACCCATTACCAGTTCAACGACTTCGTCTCCGACATCTTCCCGGTCGCACAGCCCCGGCCCAACATCTCCTTCGGTGGTTCGTCGGAGGCGGCCTATGCCGTCGGTGGCGCCGAAGCCGACATCTATGCGCTGTGGGGTGAGCCGCTCGAGAACACTGCGGAGCAGATCGCCTCGATCACCGCCGCGGCGAAGGCTGCCGGTAAGCCGCGACCGCGTCTGCAGATCGCTTTCCGGCCCATCATCGCCCCCACCGACGAATTGGCCTGGCGCAAAGCAGAATCCATCGTCGAACAGATCAAGGGCCGCGTCGCAGGCAATCCCGTCTTCTCGCGCATGCTGTCGCTGACGGCACCGCAGAACGCCGGTTCACAGCGTCTGCTGGCCATCGCAGATTCGGTGGATCGCTTCGGCAAGGCGGGCTGGACGGCCACGTCGAAGGCAACCGGCGGCGGCGGCAATTCCAACGCACTCGTGGGCTCACCCGAGACCGTCGCCGAAGCCCTCCTCGAGTACTACGACCTCGGAATCGACATCCTGTCGGCCCGCGGCTACGACCTGCTCGACGACGCCATCGATTTCGGCCGGTACGTCATCCCGATCGTTCGTGAGGAAGTTGCCAAGCGCGACAAGAAGATCCAGGGTGTGGCATGAGCGAGTTTGTCCTCGGTATCGAGGTCGACGGCGACGGCTACCACCCGGCAGCATGGCGCCGGGCGCACCACACACAGGCTCAGTTGCTCACCGGAGCTCGCAGCCGGACCGTGGTCGCGGCGGCGGAGAACGCCGGCTTCACCTTTGCCTCCTTCGATGATTCACCCATCGGACCGGCGGATGGTCCGGACATCGCCGGCCGGATCGACGCGGTCAACCGCGCCGCGTTCGTCGCCGGCACCACGAGCACAATCGGTCTCGTGCCGGTGATCTCGACAACCTTCGCCGAACCGTTCCACACCTCCTCGCAGCTGGCGACACTCGATTACGCGTCGCGTGGTCGCGCCGGCTGGATCACGACGAGAAGTCCGGAACCCGAGGCCGCCGCTGCCTTCGGTGTACCGGTGCCGTCGGAGTCCAAAAGTGCAGCAGATCAGCGCGATTCGGTCCGGGTGGCGCAGGCTCTGTGGGACTCCTGGGACGACGACGCCGTGATACGTGATCATGCGACCGGACGGTTCCTGGACCGCACCAAACTCCACTACGTCGACTTCGAGGGCGAGAACTTCTCGGTCAAGGGCCCATCGATCGTTCCCCGGCCACCACAGGGCCGGGTTGTGGTCTTCGGTCGCCCCGGTGAGGTGCCTGCTGACCTGATCGACGTGGCCATCGTCTCTGGCACGTCGCCGGCCGAGATCCGGGCCGCCGTCGACGATGCCCGAACAGCCGGCGCCGCGAGGGTGATCGTCGACGTGTACGTCGCGATCGACCTCGACACCGCCACCGCCGCACAGCGGATCGCCGACCTCGATGCCCACACGCCGCACGACCTCCCCGCCGGAAGCTTCGGTTTCAGCGGAACGCCGACGGAGCTGGTCGCTGCGCTGACCTCGCTCGCCGATGTCGCCGACGGAGCCCGGATCCATCCGCTGGTCCTCGACGAGGACCTGCGTACCCTCACGCGCTCGGTGCTGCCGCCCCTCATCGAGAGCGGCGTCGTGTCGCGCCCGCTGATCGGGGCCACCCTGCGTGATCACCTCGGACTCGACCGTCCGGCAAACCTGTTGGGAGCGCGATGACCAGGTATTCTTCGGACGATTACGCCCGCCCGGACGCGAACGTCCACTTCGGGGTGTTCTTCCAGGGCGTGAACCACAACACGATCTGGTCCGATCCGGCGAGCGCATCGCAGATCGATTTCGAGACCTTCCGACGCGTGGCGCTGACAGCGGAACGAGGACTGTTCGACGCGTTCTTCCTCGGTGAAGGCCTGCGATTGCGGGAGCAGCAAGGCAAGATCCTCGATCTCGACATCGCCGGACGTCCCGACGCGATCACGCAACTTGCTGCGCTCGCCGGCATCACCAGCAAGATCGGTCTGGTTGCCACCCAGAACTCGACATACAACGAACCCGCCGACCTGGCGCGTCGTCTCTCGGGTCTGGACCTGTTGTCCGGTGGACGGGCCGGCTGGAACGTCGTCACCACCGACAACGCCTGGACCGGTGAGAACTTCCGGCGCGGCGGTTTCCTCGACCACGCTCTGCGTTACCAGCGCGCCGGGGAGTTCATCGACACGGCCCGGGCGATCTGGGACGGATGGTCCGACGACGCGATCGCCGATGCCGACTCGGCGCGATGGTCACGTGAGGGCGCGATCAACCATGTCTCCCAGTCGAGTTCGCAGTTCGACATCTCCTTGAGGCCCACGCTTCCGCGGAGTCGGCAAGGCCACCCGGTGCTGTTCCAGGCCGGCGACTCCTCGCAGGGTCGTGACTTCGGTGCGAACTATGCCGACGTGATCTTCTCCGCGCACGGTAGCGATTTCGACGACGCGCTCGCCTTTGCCACCGACATGCGAAGCCGGCTGCGTGCGGCCGGCCGAGCGGCGGGGGAGCTGCGGATCCTTCCCGGCAGCGAGGTCGTGCTCGCGGAGAAGGAGTCGGAGGTCGAGGACAAGCTTCGCTGGGTCCGTGAGGGCCAGTACAGCGGCGCCACCGCTTTGTCCCTGGTGGAGCAGGTGTGGGGTCGTGATCTCTCGCACCTGGACCCCGACGGACCTCTGCCGACGGACGACCCGGTGGCCGCGCCGATCTCGGTCACCCGCGGTGCTGCACGCGATGGCAAGGACCCGCACGCGATCGCTGCGCAGTGGCGGGCGCTCGCCGAGGCAAAGAACCTGTCGATCCGGCAACTGGCGATCGAGACCTCGGCCCGCAGTGGCTGGATCGGAACACCCGCCCAGGTGGCCGAACGACTCATCCATTTCGTGCGCAGCGGTGCCATCGACGGGCTCAACATCTCGCCGTACATCGTCCCGGGTGGTCTCGATGACATCGTCGATCTCCTGATCCCCGAACTGCAGGAACGCGAGGCCTACCGGACCCGCTACACCGGCAGCACACTGCGCGAACACCTGGAGCTGCCGCCGGTGCGATCGAGACATCACAGCGTCGGCGCCGACGCTGAGGCGGGCTAGTTTTAACTCGTCTGATTTTTACCGAAGACGCTGGTACGCAACGGTTTATCGCTGTCGATGAATTGACAGTTGGTTGCGGGCCCGCCGTAGACTCACGACCATCCAGAGCGGCCGAGAGACCTGGCTTCAGGACGCCGCAGCAACCCGCCTCAGCGGCGGGTGCATCGCCAGGATCAATGGAGGAAACGAATGAAGGCACGTATGTCCCGCCCGATACTCGCCGTGGTCGGCGCCACACTGATGTCAGCCTCGCTGCTCAGTGCCTGTGGCTCCGATGCATCGGGCACCGATGGCGACGCCGGTCCCGCACAGCCGGGCGGCACGTTGCGGTACGGGCTGTCCCAGGCTCCGACTTGCTCGGATCCGGCGCAGGGCGGCAGCAACCAGACGATCTACGTCACCCGCCAGGTGGTGGATTCGCTGACCGACCAGAATCCGGAGACGGGCGAGATCACCCCCTGGCTGGCGCAGAGCTGGGACATCAGCCCCGACGCCAAGTCGTTCACCTTCCACCTCAAGGATGGTGTCACCTTCAGTGACGGCACCCCGGTGACGGCTGATTCGGTCAAGAAAAACTTCGACGCCATCATCGCCCTCGGTGCGGCCAAGTCCGCTCTGGCGGGTAGCTATCTCTCCGGCTACACCGGTACGACCGTCGTCGACCCGCTGACCGCTCAAGTGGACTTCAGCTCACCCAACGCCCAGTTCCTGCAGGCGACGTCGACCTCGCAGCTGGGTCTGCAGGCCGACGCCACCGTCGCGAAGACCGCTGAGGAGCGCTGCACCGGTACCAACATCGGCAGTGGACCGTTCACGTACGCGGATTGGCAGCAGGACCGGTCGGTCTCCCTGGCCAAGCGAGTCGGCTACAACTGGAGCTCTCCTGTCTTCGGTCACACCGGCGACGCGTACCTCGACCGCATCGACTTCACTGTGATTCCCGAATCGGGTGTGCGCACCGGATCGTTGGCTTCCGATCAGCTCGACGCGGTCAGTGACGCGCTGCCCCAGGACGCCCCGCAGATCGAGGCGGCCGGCGGCCAGATCCTCACCACGCCGAACCCGGGTGTCACCTTCGGATTCCAGCCGAACGTGACCCGCGGTGTCCTCGCTGACCCCGCAGTGCGGCAGGCGATCATTCCGGCCATCAATCGGCAAGAGCTCATCGATACCGTGCTGAACTCCGACTTCAAGGTCGCAACCAGTGCACTGGCGGCCAACACCCCCGGGTACAAGGATCTTTCTTCTGACGTGACGTTCGATCAGGAGAAGGCGAAGTCCATCCTCGATGCGGCCGGTTGGGTCGAAGGCAGTGACGGCATCCGTGAGAAGGACGGCCAGAAGCTCTCGTTCACCCTCACCTTCAGCGCCGTCTTCGCCGGTAACCAGGCGATCCTCGAACTGGTCCAGCAGCAGCTCAAGGCCGTCGGGATCGATCTGAAACTCGGACTCGTCTCCACCCCGGAGTTCACAGCCCTGCAGGGCAGTGGCGACTACGACGCGGTGTACTACAACGCAACGCGCGCCGATGGTGACATCCTGCGCACCAGCTTCGGACTCACCGGCCGCAACCTGAACCATCGCGGCCCGATCCCCGCACTCGACGATGCGTTGACCGGCCAGCTGGCTGCGACCGACAAGACCCAGCGTGATGCATTGCTGGCCACCGCCCAGGAGCAGATCATCTCGAACGGTCTGTGGCTCCCGACCGTCGAGTTGTCACAGGTCATCGGCGCGGCCACGCATACCCAGGACGTGAAGTTCGATGCGTCCGCGAGACTGGCGTTCTACGACACCTGGATCTCCGGGAACTGATCATGTACCGGTATGTCGGATTGAGGGTGCTGCAGGCGATCGGCGTTCTCTGGGCGTCGTTCACCATCGCCTTCGGGATCCTGTTCATCCTGCCGTCTGACCCGGTCAGCATTGCGGTGCAGGGTAATTCGGCATCGCCGGTGGATCAGCAAGCCGTAGCGGACCTGCAGGCCCGCTACGGCTTGGACCAGTCGCTTCTGTCGCAGTATTGGACCTCCTTGTCGCACGCCGTCCGTGGCGATTTCGGTACCTCGATCTCGACGGGGCAGCCGGTGACCACCGCGATCGCGGACGCGCTGCCGAGCACGCTGCAGTTGGCGGTCGGAGCATTGGTGCTCGCCGTGCTGTTCGGTTCGCTCATCGCGTTCGCGACCACCTACAGCCGGGCGCAGTGGCTGCGCACCGCGTTGCAGGCGCTGCCACCACTCGGTGTCGCGATTCCGACTTTTTGGGTCGGTCTGATGCTGTTGCAGGTGTTTTCGTTCAACCTGCACATCTTTCCGGCATTCGGCGACAAGGGCTTTTCCAGCCTGGTGCTGCCGGCGCTCACGCTGGCGATCCCCACCGGCGCGGTGCTCGCGCAGGTGCTGGCGTCGAGTATGGGTACAACCTGGCGGCAACCCTATGTCGAAACAGCTCAGGCCAAGGGAGCCAGCAGGTTTCGGGTCGTGACGCATCATGTCGTGCGGCTGGCCAGCATTCCGGCGCTGACCATCGCGGGTGTGCTCATCGGAAATCTACTGGCCGGCGCGGTTGTCGTGGAGACCGTCTTCTCCCGGGCGGGCGTCGGTCGGCTCACGCAGACATCGGTGATGGCCCAAGACATTCCGGTGGTGCTGGGCATCGTCGTGATGTCGACGCTCGTGTTCGTCCTGGTGAACCTCATCGTCGACCTGCTGTATCCGCTCATCGATCCGAGGATCGTCGGGAACACCCGGAAGAAGAAGTCCCCGGAACCGGAAAAGACGGCCGCGGGCCGAACCGATGTGGAGGCCGCACATGTCTGACCTCATACTCGCCGAGAACGAGATCCGCGACGCCGAAACCGCGCCAACGAGTCTCGAGATCGAACAGCATCCGGCGCCGCGACGGTTCGGTATCCGTGCCGTCCTGAAGAATGCGGTGCTGGCACTGTCGGTCATCGTGGTGCTCCTCGTGATCGGCTTCGCGCTGTTCCCCTCGGTCTTCGCCAGTGGCGACCCGCTGAAGGGTGTACCGGCCGACAAGTTCCAGGCACCGAGCCTTCAGCACTGGTTCGGTACCGACAACATCGGCCGCGACGTCTACACCCGAGTGGTACACGGGTCCGGATTGTCTTTGACCGCAACACTGGTGGCGGTGGGTATCGCTCTGGTCGTGGGTACCCTGGTGGGTCTGGTCTCGGGGGCCATCGGCGGCATCCTCGACGCCGGATTGATGAGGCTCGTCGACGTCATGCTGTCGATCCCGGCACTGCTGCTGTCGCTGGCCCTGGTGACCGCACTCGGCTTCGGGACGATCAACGTCGCCATCGCCGTCGGCATTGCGATGGTCGCGGGCTTTGCCCGGGTGACGCGCTCGGAAGTTCTGCGGGTCCGTCGGGCCACCTATGTCGAGGCCGCCTTTGCCTCCGGCGTCCGCTGGCCCACCGTCCTGTTCCGGCACATCCTGCGCAACTCGTACGCGCCGGTCATCTCGCTGGCGGCAGTCGAGTTCGGTATGGCGATCCTGGCGGTGTCCGCCCTGAGCTTCCTCGGATTCGGTGCGGTACCGCCGACGCCGGAGTGGGGATCGCTGATCGCCGAGGGCCGTAACTACCTCGCCGTTGCCTGGTGGATGACCACACTGCCCGGTCTCGTAATCATTGCGGTGGTGCTCTCCGCTCACCGCATCGGACATCAACTGAATCGGGATGGACACTGATGACCGATCCGCAACCTCTGCTCAGGCTCTCCGGTCTGCGCGTTCAATACGGTTCCGGCCCCGATGTCGTCACCGCCGTCGATGGGATCGACCTCGACGTCGCGCGCGGCGAAGTCGTTGCGATCGTGGGCGAATCGGGATCCGGCAAGTCGACGACCGCTCAGGCCGTCATCGGCCTGCTGTCGGGTACGGGCAAGATCACCTCCGGCACGGTCACATTCAACGGTGACCGCATCGACAACGCGAGCGACCGGGCACTGGAAAAGATCCGCGGTGCGCACATCGGTTTGGTGCCGCAGGATCCCACCACCTCGCTGAATCCGGTGACGCGGATCGGCGAACAGGTCGGTGAGGTGTTGCGCATCCATGGGCGGGCGAACCGCCGCACTGCCGCAGTGGAGGCGCTGCGAATCCTGACCGAGGCGGGTCTCGATCATCCGGAGCTGCGCGTCAGGCAGTATCCACAAGATCTCTCCGGTGGGCAGCGGCAGCGGGTTCTGATCGGGATTGCCCTGGCCTGCGAGCCGGAACTCATCATCGCGGATGAACCGACCAGCGCCCTCGACGTGACCGTGCAGCGCCGCATCCTCGACCACCTCGACGAACGGATCGCCGCGACCGGCGCCGCCGTACTGCTCATCACACACGATCTCGGTGTCGCGGCCGACCGCGCCGATCGCATCGTGGTCATGAGTGACGGCCGCATCGTGGAAACCGGTACGGCCCATCAGGTTCTGACCAATCCACAGCACGAGTACACACAAAAGCTCCTCGCTGCCGCCCCGAGCATGACCGCAGTATCCGGTGTGGCCACACGCAAACCTCGCACGGCGGCCGAAGGCCCGGCGCTGCTGTCGGTGCGCAACCTGACCAAGACCTTCCGGATCGGGCGTGGCGCCGCGTTGACCGCGGTCAACGACGTGACGTTCGATGTGCCTCGAGGACAGACGTTTTCACTCGTCGGCGAATCCGGTTCGGGCAAATCGACCACTGCCCGGATCGCTGCCCGCATCGAGACCGCATCGTCGGGTGTCGTCGAATTCGACGGTGCACCGATCACGGGACTGCGCGGCAAAGACTTGCGCCAGCTGCGCCGCCGGGTCCAGCTCGTCCACCAGAATCCCTATGCGTCACTCGATCCCAAGCTGACGATCGACAAGATCGTCGCCGAGCCGCTACAGGCGTTCGGAGTCGGCACCTCGGGTGAGCGCCGCGAAAAGGTGCGCGAGCTGCTCGATCAGGTGGCACTCGGAGACAAGTACCTGTCCCGGCATCCGGCCCAGCTGTCCGGTGGGCAGCGGCAGCGCGTCGCGATCGCGCGAGCGCTGGCGCTGAATCCGCAATTGGTGGTCCTCGATGAGCCGGTGTCGGCGCTCGACGTCTCAGTGCAGGCGCAGATACTCGACCTGTTGGCGCGGTTGCAGCGAGACTACGACCTGAGTTATCTGTTCATCTCTCACGACCTCGCCGTCGTCCGCCAGATCAGTGATGGGGTGGCTGTCATGCGGCGTGGCCAGATCGTCGAAACCGGGCCGATCGCAGACGTTTTCGACAATCCCCAGCACGAGTACACACGGGAACTGCTCGATGCCATTCCGGGTAAGAAAGTCGCCCTGCGGTGACGTCGGTCCCGCCCAGGTTTCACTGGTTCCTGCCCACCGGCGGTGACGACGAGAAACTCGGCGCGAGTTCGCATGGTGTGTCGATCGCCGGCGGTTACGAGCGCGATGCTGCAGCCGCCGACGGTCATCGTGACGCATCGCTGGAGTATCTGACCGAGCTGGCCCGGACCGTCGACGAACTCGGCTTCGATGCAGTGCTGACCCCGACGGGCGGTCACTGCGAAGACGCGTGGCTCGTCACCTCGGCCTTGATTCCGGCGACCCGGCGGCTGAAGTTCCTGGTCGCGTTCCGGCCCGGAGCGGTGGCGCCGGTCTTGGCAGCACAGATGGTCAGCACGTTTCATCGGCTGTCGGGAGGCCGCATCCTGCTCAATGTGGTTGTGGGCGGCGATGATACCGAACAGCGCGCCTTCGGTGACACGCTCGGCAAGGACGAGCGCTATGCCCGGGCCGATCAGTTCCTGCAGATCGCCAGGAACGTCGGTCAGGGCAAACCGGTGCACGTTGACGGTCCGTACTACACGGTCGACCGCCTTCAGTCATCCGGATTTGCCGGTCACCCGAATGTCCCACTGCCCGACGTCTACCTGGGCGGATCCTCCGACGCCGCAATCGGTGTCGCGGCCCGGCAGGCCGACGTCTTCCTCACCTGGGGTGAGCCCCCGGCGGCCGTCGGGGAGAAGCTCGCGCGGGTGCGGCAGGAGGCGGCAGCGGTCGGGCGCACCATCCGCGGGGGAATCCGGTTGCATGTGATCGCCCGGGACACGGCTGCGGAGGCGTGGCAGGCCGCCGAGGAGCTCATCGCCGATGTCGACCAGGACACCATCGCCACTCGCCAAAAGCAGCTCGCTGCAATCGGATCCGAGGGCCAGCGCCGGATGCTCGCTCTGCACGGCGGTGATCGCGACAATCTTGTGGTCGGGCCCAACCTGTGGGCCGGCATCGGTTTGATCCGTGGCGGTGCCGGAACAGCACTCGTCGGTAGCCATGATGAGATCGCCGATCGCATCGATGAGTATCGCAGCGTCGGCATCGAGGAGTTCATTTTCTCGGGCTATCCCCACATCGAGGAAGCACGCCACTTCGGGACGGGCGTGCTGCCCCGATACCGCAACAACTGACCGCGTCTAGCCGATGTTCACGCCGTAGTCACGCGCGATGCCGGCGAGACCCGAGGCGTAACCCTGTCCGATGGCACGGAACTTCCACTCACCGCCGCGGCGATAGATCTCGCCGAAGACCATCGCGGTTTCGGTGGAGGCGTCCTCGCTGAGGTCGTAGCGGGCCAGTTCCCGGTTGTCGGCGCGGTCGACGACCCGGATGAAGGCACCATGCACCTGACCGAAACTCTGGTTGAGCGAGTCCGCGTCGTGGATGGTCACCGGGAAGATGATCGACTCGACGTCCGGGGAGAGTGCCTGCAGATCGACGGTGATGGATTCGTCGTCGCCCTCACCTTCACCGGTCCGGTTGTCGCCGGTGTGCTCGATGGCGCCGTCGGGCGAGCGAAGGTTGTTGTAGAACACGAAAAATGAATCGTTGACGACTCGCTTGGCGGAGTTGATGCCCAGCGCGCTGGCGTCGAGGTCGTAGTCGGCGCCGGTTGTCGACCGCACATCCCAACCGAGACCCACGCTGACCGCCGTGAGGTTCGGCGCCTCTTTGCTCAGCGATACGTTTCCACCCTTGGCCAGGCTGACTGACATCGTGTCCTCCGTTGCTCGACATGCGTGCGTGTGTTCATTCCAGCCTACCGATGGCGGCGGTTCGTCGGTTCGGATTTGTTGCCACGCAGGGTGGACGGTCAGGGGACGAGATAGTCGCTGTCGCGTTTGTCGGTGATGACCATGTGTCCGGGGGCGTGGCCGATCGCCAGGTCCGGGCGGGATTCCATCACCGCGGCCTGCGGGGTGACACCACACGGCGGTAGATGCGGTAGAGGGGCGCGTCGGTCCGGATCCAGCGTTGCGGGATCTGTCACCTGGTCCACCGCAGGTGGATGTGTTGTCCGGGCCGGATCTGTGCGGCGAGGTCGACGTCCTCGTCGATCACGACCGCGACCACCGGATATCCACCGGTGACCGGATGGTCGGCCAGGAAGATCACCGGTTCGCCGCTGGGCGGTACCTGGATGGCACCGCGCACGATGCCCTCGCTCGGGAGCTGGCGGCCGGATTCGCGATGCGAGAGCCCGGAGGTGTTGCCGCTCAAGCGCATCCCGACCCGGTCGCTCCGGTGGGATGCCTGCCAGCGGGTCTGCGCCAGGGCATCGGCATCGACGACCCAGTCGTCGCGTGGACCACGAAGGATCCGGAGCTCGACCTCGTCGGCCGTTGGCATCGCCACTGCGGCGACATCGATGTCGGGCAGATCGCCCGGACGCGGTCCGAGACCGAGGACATCTCCGACGGTCAGAGACTGTGGGCCCAGGCCGGACAGGGTGTCGGTACTGCGCGAACCCAGTGTCTCGGGTACATCGAAGCCGCCGCGCGCAGCGACGTACGCACGTAGCCCGGAGCGGGCCATGCCGAGCGTCACCACGTCGCCGGCAAGGACCCGGAACGGCGCGTTCATGCCGATCGGATGCCGGCCGGATCCGTTGTCCACGAGGACGTCCACGTCGGCGCCGGTCACGGCCAGCCAGACCTCCCCGCGAGCCCGCAGCGACAAGCCACCGAGGGTCACTTCCAGCGCGGCGGACCTTTCGCTATTGCCGAGCAGGCGATTGGCCAATGAGTGGGAGTGCCGATCCGCCGCACCCGACCGGCCGACTCCGAGGGCGGCAAATCCGGGTCGCCCCTGGTCCTGCATGGTCGTCAACGGTCCGGTCGCGAGCACCTCGAGGTCATCCATTCGCCGATCTCCCGGAACTGCGCCCGGCGTCCCGGAACTGTACGAGGCATCCGGGTCGCAGCAGCGCCGGTGGGTCGCGGGCGGCGTCCCACATGGGCAGGTCGGTGTGACCGAGCAATTGCCAGCCGCCGGGCGATGTGCGGGGATAGATTCCGCTGAACTCCCCGGCAAGTCCGACCGCACCGGCCGGGACCCGGGTCCGGGACTCGTCGCGGCGGGGGACCTCGAGCCGGTCGTCTCCACCGACCAGATACGCGAATCCGGGCGCGAACCCGCCGAACGCGACCTTCCATGTCGCTCCGGTGTGGGCGGCGACCACCTCGTCGGTGGACAGCCCGGTGAGTCGCCTGACGTCATCGAGGTCGGCCCCGTCGTAGATCACCGGAACCTCCACGACTTCGTCGTCGGCGTCAGATGCTGTGGCCGAGGTGTCGGGGGACAACGCGCCGATTGTCTTGCGAAGTCGCGGGAGGTGTTCGGGCCCGTCGGCGACCAGCAGGACCGTCCGTGCCCCGGGGATGATGTCGAGAACGCCGGGGAGGTCTGCGTCGCCCAGCGCGGATGTCCAGGCGATCACCTCCTCGATGGTGTCCACCTCCACCATCAGGGACCGGTCACCGTAGGCGAGGACCTTCATGTGAACGGCTCCACCTCAACACCTTCGGCGGTGAGCAACTCGCGGACGGCAACGGCCATCGCCACGGCCGCCGGTGAATCACCGTGTACGCAGACAGAATCCACGTCAATGGCGATCTCGGTGCCGTCGACGGCCACGACGATCTTGTCGGTGACCATGCGCAACACCCGGTCTGCGACGGTGGCCGGATCGTGCAGCAGTGCGCCCTCCTCGCTGCGCGGCACCAATGTGCCGGCGGGGGTGTACCCGCGATCGGCGAATGCTTCGCGCACCACCCGCAAGCCACGTTCTTCGCCGAGGGCGAGCAGGCGGGAGCCGGGTAGACCGAGCAATGCCAGATCCGGGTCCAGTGCGGCGATCGCGTCGACCACGGCCAGCGCGTGTTCCTCGTGGTGAACAGCCGTGTTGTAGAGCGCGCCATGGGGTTTGACGTAGGTGACCCGTCCGCCGGCAGCTGCTGTCAACGCCTGCAGGCCACCGATCTGGTAGACGATGTCGTCGGTCAGTTCGGTGCGGGTGGCATCGACGAATCGACGCCCGAACCCGGCGAGGTCGCGATAGGAAACCTGCGCCCCGATACGAACTCCGCGGTCGACCGACCATCCCGCGGTCCGTGCAATGGTGCTCGGATCGCCGGCGTGGAAACCGCAGGCGATGTTGGCGCTGGTGACCACGTCGAGCATGGCTTTGTCATCGCCGAGTTCCCACCGGCCGAACGATTCGCCGATGTCACTGTTGAGGTCGATGGTGCTCACAAACCGAGCGTATCCCGCGCAACACGCGGCGCGGAACCCTCAGGCTGGGGTGCCCTGGCCCCACCGGGCAATTACGCGGTAGCCGCCGCCGGAGGATTTCGGGCCCACTTCGATTGTCCCTCGGCTCGATTCGACCCGTTCGGTCATGCCGATGATGCCGAGTCCGGTACCGGGTTCCGGTGCAACAGCTTTCGTTCCATCCGGCCGACCACCGTCGTCGGAGACACTCACCGCGAGGCGATGTGGCGGATCGGCGACCACCGAGATCTCGACCACGGGGGCGGTGCCGGCGTGGCGACGCACATTGTTGAGGGATTCCTGGATCACCCGGAAAGCCGCCGTGCTCATCGACGATGACACCGCGTCGACGTCGCCTTCGGGGTGATAGTTCACCGTCAGGCCGTCCGCGCGGGCGCGCTCGATGAGGCCGGGGACCTGGCCGAGCGTTGCCGTCGGTGATCGGGGCGCGCCTTGATCGTGGTCCCGCAAGGTCTCGAGCATGGTGCCGAGCTCGTCCAGAACTTCGCTGCTGGCCTGACGGATTGCCTCGAGCGCGGCTTTCGCCTGATGCGGTTGCCGGTCGAGGAGATGGGCCGCCACCCCCGCCTGCACGTTGATGGTGGCCAGGGCGTGGGCGACCGAATCGTGTAGGTCGCGCGCGATGTTCAGGCGTTCATCGGTCATCGCCTGCCGGCGGCGCATCTCGTCGCGTTCACGCTGCGCCGCCGCCCGTTCGGTCCGCGCGGAGAGCAGGATGCCCGCCAATGCCAGGGTGAAAGCCCATGCCGGACCGGCAATTGCGATCGTCCCGAGGTGTCCTTCGCCGATCCATTGCCCGGTGATCACTGCAGCCGACATGATGGTGGCACCCACCAGCGCCACCGTGCGCGAGGCCCGGTAGCCGGCCAGGGCCATGGACAGTGGGCCGACCAAAAGTGCTGGGCCACCAGGGTATCCACGAGCAAGGTAGGCAAAGATCACGGTCGCGGCGACACCGATCATCACCTGCGGAAACCGGCGGGACACCGCAAGGGACAGGGCGCCGATGATGCCGAGTGCGATAGCGAGGCCGTCGATGGGTTGGTCGGCCGAATCGGTGTGCCCCGAGATGCTGCCGACGATGACCAGGATGATCACCACCAACACCAGCGCGAGGTCGGACCAATGCACCTCCAGTGCGCGGAATCTGTTCGACCATCTGACGTTCACCTGGCCGATCGTAGAGTTGATCGATACCGGCGCGCGTCGGTTCACTGTTGAGATCTACCTGCCTTCCGATATTTCTGGTCGGCAGTTGTGTACGTCAGGTGTGGAGATCGGCGCGGAAGCAGTCGCGGAGATCGGCCGCTGGCTACCCTCGAAACATGATTCGGGTCGCACTGGCGGATGATCAGCTCCTGGTACGGACCGGCTTTCGTGCGTTGCTCGACGCCGAGGAGGACATCGAAGTGGTCGGGGAGGCCTCCGACGGAAACGAGGCGGTCGCGGTCTGCGTCGACCGCCGGCCGGACGTCATCATCATGGACATCAGGATGCCGGGCTGTGATGGACTCGAAGCGACCCGGCTGATCACTGCCCGGGACGACCTGGCTGCGGTGAAGGTGCTGATCCTGACTACTTTTGAACTCGACGAGTACGTGTTCGAGGCCCTGCGTGCCGGCGCCAGCGGGTTCTTGGTCAAACACACCCAGCCGGCCGAACTGATTCAGGCTGTCCGTGTCATCGCCGCCGGTCAGGCGCTGTTGTCGCCGGGCGTGACGCGGCGCCTGATCACCAAATTCGCGCAGGAGCCCGCCGAGACGCAGGCGCCGATCGCGCCGGATTCGATCGTCGATCTGCTCACCACGCGCGAACTCGAGGTGGTGCGACTGGTGGCGGCCGGACTGTCCAACGATGAGATCGCGGCCCGATGGGTGGTCAGCAATGCGACGGTCCGGACCCATGTGAGCCGCGCGATGTCGAAGCTTCAGGCGCGCGACCGGGCGCAAATGGTGGTCTTCGCCTACCGGCACGGATTGGTTCGCATCTGATGCGGTCCATATTTACAGTGGGTCCACACATTCGACGTAGTCCCGATGTCCACATCAGGCTGACGACGTGAGGCCTTCGCAGCGGCATCGTTGTGTACATGAAATCGAACACATTCACCCCAGATCGAACATCGACACCTGAGTTGCCGAACCGAACTGCGCGCGTGGCGGTTTCGCCCGTGGCGGTTTCAGTTGACGGCATCACCAAGAGATATCGAAAGCGCACTGCCGTCGACACCGTGTCCTTCACGGTGCCAACCGGCTCGGTCACCGGCCTGATCGGACCGAACGGAGCCGGAAAGACGACGGTCATGGCGATTCTGCTCGGCCTAGTCAAGCCCAGCAGTGGCGATGCGATCATTCTCGGTGCACCGATTCGGCAACGTGGGCATTATCTTCCGAAGGTTGGCGCCCTCATCGAGTCGCCGGCATTTCACCCGGCGGTTTCCGGTCGCGACAACCTGAGGTCGCTCGCGGCGCTGTCCGGGCACACTGGCGACGACATCGACGGATTACTCGACCTCGTTGGTCTCGGCGATCGCGGTGGTGATCGCTTCGGCAGCTATTCGCTCGGGATGAAGCAGCGGCTCGGGATTGCTGCGGCCCTGCTCGGCGACCCCGAGCTGGTGATTCTCGACGAACCGACCAACGGACTCGACCCGCAGGGAATGCAAGAGGTCCGCGATCTCATCGGCCGCATCTCGGAGCAGGGACGTACCGTCATCGTCTCGTCGCACCTGCTCGCTGAACTCGAACAGGTCTGTGACTGGCTGGTGGTGCTCGATCACGGCGGACTGGTCCATGTCGGAACCCCCGAATCGCTTGGTGCGACGGCTGATTCGCTGGTCCTCGCCTCGGAGTCGGAATCAGACCTCGATGATCTCGAAGTCATCGCCCGGGCGACGGGCCTGGAGACCGATCGCTCAGGTGGCCACGTGACGATCACGCTCACCGATGCGGTTGAGGCCCGTCGTCTGGCCGCCGACTTGAACCGTCGCGCTCACACGGCCGGGATTGTGCTGGCCGAATTGCACCATCGCCGTGCCGATCTCGAGGCTCGCTATCTGGGCCTGATCAACTCGTCCGCGCTCTGACATCGGCGATTCTGTGACAAATCTGAAAGGCAATCCGATGAACCTTGTGAATTCTTTTCGGTCCGAATGGATCTTGCTGAACCGCCGACGCCTGTGGGCCGGCATGGGTATCACCACAGTGGTGTTCAGTATCGTGGCCACCTGGTTGCTGCTCGAAGCTGCGGAGCCCGCCGGTCGAGGCGGTAATGGCCCACGAGTGCCCCTCGAAGCCCTCGCCGGATCCGGAGGTGCCACCGCCGCGATCATCTCGTCGATGAGCTTCGCCACCGTCCTCGTCGTCGCGTCATTTGCTGCCGCGATGGGAAATGAGATCAGCCGGGGCACATTGCGGGCGGCGCTGACCCGGCAACCGAGTCGGTTGTCGCTCATCGCCGGGAAACTCACGGCGCGGGTGAGCCTGGCCGCGGTGCTGATGGCAGTGGCACTGATTGTCGGAGCCGTGACGGCTGTTGTAGTGGCACCGGCGGTCGATGTCGGCACCGACGGGTGGTTCGGCGCCGACGCGATCGGAAGCGGCCTGGCCGATTACGGGCGATTGCTGGTGTTCGTTTCGATGTACGCGCTGATCGGCACCACCGTGGCGATCCTGGTGAAGTCGACACCGATCGCGCTCGGCATTTGTCTCCTGTGGTTTGGTCCCATCGAAAATGTTCTCGGGGAGGGCCGCGACTGGGCGCAGCGATGGTTCCCCGGCCTGGTCATGCGGTCGCTGGTGCAACCGGATGCTCCCGATGCCCTGTCGCTGGGTGTCACGCTGACCACCCTCGCGCTCTACGCTGTGGTGTGCGGAGGTGTGATCGCGTTTGTGATGTCCCGCCAAGACGTCACCGCAGGTTAGGAATTCCATGGTCTCCAACAACTTTCAGCTCGGAAAGCGTTCGCGCCAGGCGGTCCTGACGATCCACATCGTGGTCGCTGTCGCCTGGATAGGCGTGAACCTCGCATTTCTGGCTCTCGATGTGGTTGCTTTGACCACCGCTGACGGACGACTCGTGGCGGCGTGCATCTCGGCGATAGTGATCATCATCCCGCCGGTGGTACCGGCGCTGGTCGTCGGGATGATGATCAGCGGTGTGGTGCTCGGGCTCGGAACGAAGTGGGGTCTGGTCAGGCACTGGTGGGTGACCAGCAAGCTGATCATCGGCACGGTGTTGCTGGTGTTGGTAGCAGTTTTGCTACTTCCCAATGCGTTGTCGATGGCAACACCGGACCCCAACCTGTCAGCGGATCAACTGCGAGATCAATTCGACATGAGTTCGCTGCTGATGCCCCCGATCGTGTCGTCGGTCGCGCTGGTCGCGGCCACCGTGCTGTCGGTATACAAGCCCGCCGGCCTGGTTCGACAGCCGTCGACCCGAGTTGCGGTCTCTTGAGTAGCTGTAGCGTGAACGCTACTGCCGGGCGAGCTCGATCAGCTTCTCGACGGTTCGGAGATTGCGGCCGGTGCCCTGGACACCGAGGCCCTTGGCGATGACCGGCGCGGTGAGCTTGGAGACTCCGGCGCCGGCTTCATAGCGAATGTGGAGGTTGTCGCCGATGACCTTGAACTCGTCGCCGCCGAAGTCGCGTTTGTGAAATTCCGTGACCGCTGTTGATGCGGGGACCGCGGTCAGGCAGTAGACGTAGGAGTACTTGGGTTCGACAACGTCGAACGGATGCTCGGCCAGCGCGGCGGCGAGATCGTCGACTGATCTGCTGATGACTTCACGGACGTAGCCATAGCGGTCGGTGATCGCCTTTTCGAGAGCGCGATCGAAGGCGGCAGGGTCGTCGGCCGGGGTGCACAGGAGGTTCCCGGAGGCGATATAGGTCGAGATGTTGGTGGCGCCCAGGTCTGCGGCGAGCTCGCGGAGCTCGGCCATCGGGAGCTTGGCGCCGCCGACGTTCACTGCCCGGATGAGGATCACTCGTTGTGCCATACCTTCGATTGAACACCACCGGTGCCGCCTGTCAGGGGCCTCTACGATCGTAGGTATGCCTGATACAGACGACGTGGTTGAACAGATTCTCTCCACCTACGAGACCATCACAGTTGTTGGTGCCAGTGCGGCCCCGGAGAAGGCCGCCCATCGAGTTCCGGTGCACATGCAGAATCACGGGTGGCGCATCATCCCGGTCAATCCGAAGGCCGATGAGCTGTTCGGTGAGAAGGTGTATCGCGTTCTGGCCGACATCCCCGAGCAGGTGGGTCTGGTCGACGTCTTCCGCCCTTCGCCGGACACCCCGGAGATCGCCCGCCAGGCGGTCGCGGCCGGCGCGACAGCGTTGTGGCTGCAGCTCGGCATCGTGTCGCCCGAGGCGCGCAAGATCGCCGAAGACGCCGGGTTGCTCTACGTCGAGGATCGCTGCCTGATCATCGAACAGCGTCGTCTGGGCGTGGCCGCACCGAAGTAGAACCATTTGAATGGTGGCGAGGTGACTACCCTGTCAGCGGTGAACACTTTGACCCGAATAGACGGATCCGGGGCGGTCCGGCTGGCCGTTCGTACCTCGGGTCCGCTGACCGGCAAGCCGGTGTTGCTGGTTCATGGCATGGGCGGCGATCACCAGACGTGGCGCGCGTTGGCGGGGGAACTTCGTGCCGATGGGCGCACGGTCATCTCGTACGACCAGCGTGGCCATGGTCGGAGCTCGCGATCGAAGTCTTATCTGCTGAATGACTTCCGCGATGATCTGAGTTTTGTCCTCGACGGCCTCGGCGTCGACGAGGTGGACGTGATCGGGCATTCGCTGGGCGGTCAGACCGCGATTCGGCTCGCGACCCTCGACCCGTCCCGCATCGGCAAGCTGGTGCTGGAGGAGATCCCGCCGATGCCTCGCGATCAGTCCGATGTCGACGAACACATCGTGCCCTTCAGCGGTATCGCCGACCGCATGCGTGGGTTGTGGTCGACGGTGCGCTATCCGAGTCCGGTGCTGCGCTTTGATCACCGGATGTCGGACATCGTCGCCCGGCAATTCGATGCGGTCGATACGGCGTGGTGGGAGTCGTTGTCGCAGCTGACATTTCCGACCTTGGTGGTCTCAGGTGGTCAGCGCAGCTTCTTGCCGCCGCGACACCTGGTGAGCCTCGCCGAAGCGTTGCCCGACGGCCATTTCGGTCAGATCGACGCCGGCCACAGTGTCCATCGCGATCGGACCCAGGAGTTCAACAAGTTGGTGACGGACTTCTTGCGGCGTTAGGTGCAGTGACCGGAACGTCGTGAACGGTGATTTTCAATGTCGGACCTGTGAAGTCCCACGACATCGGTGACAGTTCTGGATCAGAACATCGGTGACACTTCTGGTGTTGTTGGTGGTGACACTTCCCCCCGAGTAACCGAGGTGTGGTGGCGATGGTTCGACTGGGTTGGTGCCGAGGAATGAACCTGTTGATCCCCGTATTCGTCTTGCCATCACACAATGGCCGCCAGATGCGCCACGTGGGGCGGTGACCACATTCTGCGCCGAGCACGGCCTGAGTCGAAAACGTTCTACGCCATTCGTGCTCGCGCCGCTACGGAAGGGCAAGCGGCAGCGCTGGAACCGCACTCTCGTCGCCCGAGAACCAGCCCGCACCAGATCACCGACGGGGTTAAGGAACAGGCGTTGGGGGTGCGGGCGGCGTTGGAGTCCTCTGGCCTGGATTACGGGCCGATCAGTGTGCACGACAAGATGCGCGCGATGGGACTGGACCAGGTTCCATCCACGGCATCGCTGGCGCGGATCTTTCGCCAGCCCGGCGTTGCTCGTCTCGAGCCCAAGAAGAAACCCCGGGCTGCGTGGCGGCGGTTTGTCTATCCAGCGCTGAACGCGTGCTGGCAACTCGACGCCACCGAATATGTCCTCACCGGCGGTCGTTCATGCGTGATCTTTCAACTCATCGATGACCACTCACGTTTGGCGCTGGCCTCCCATGTGGCGCGAAGCGAGACCACGAAGGCCGCCATCGCCGTGTTCGACAAGGCCGTCGCTGCGCATGGGGTGCCGCAAAGATTGTTGTCCGACAACGGCATTGCTCTCAATCCGTCGCGACGTGGATATCTCGGCCAGTTCGTCGAACACCTATCCAAGCTCGGTGTCCAAGCGATCACCGGCAAACCCTACAAACCCACCACCCAGGGAAAGAACGAACGATTCCATCAGACACTGTTCCGCTACCTCGACAAGCAGCCACTGGCAGGCACATTCAGCGAACTTCAAGCCCAGGTCGACGCATTCGATCACATCTACAACACCGAACGCCCACACCAGGGACTACCGGGGCGCATTACCCGCACGCAGCCTGGGAAGCCACCCCCAAAGCCGACGCGCCGCGCCCGCAACCCGACCCACCCTTTGTCGTCAAACGCCACCAGAGGGCACTACTGCCCAAAGACCTACCTCCCGGAACACACCTCAAAACACTAGGCAGCAACGGCACATTCACGTTGGGTGCAGTCACCTACAATGTTGCTGGCCGATACGCCTTCGAGCAAGTCATCGTTACCACCGACGGCGACACGATCATCGTTGCCAACCTCGAGCGCGGAGTTCTCATCGAACACACCCGTCCCGCGCCGGGAGTGAAATACGTCGGCAACGGCAAACCCAGCGGCCCGCCACCCAAAACCCGGTGAACTGTCACCGATGTCCCGACACACCAACTGTCACCGATGTCCTGATGCAGAACTGTCACCGACGTCCCGATACATCACATTTCAATGTCGGACCCCTCTTATAAACTCGCATGTATGTTCGAGGGGGAGATCGAAGATGCAGGTGGGGACCCAGAAATGAGTCCTGAAGACCTGCGTGCGAATGAACTGCTGCGCGGCACCGAGCTCGCGCGGGCGCAGCAGGGTCAGCTGGAATGGCAGCGCTACGCCAATGCGGCGGAGTTGCATGCACTGTTGGTGGAACCGTCCGCTGGGACCGAGGCCGAGATGCGGGCGATCGATCCATTCGCCCAATGCGCAGCGCGACTGTCTGCCTCACAAGAGATCACCCAGCACACCGCGGAGTTGCAGATCAATCGGGCGCTGGCGTTACGGGATCGTCTGCCCGAGGTGAATGCACGGCTGAAGGCGGGGCGGGTGGCCGCCGAGCATATTCCGGACATTGTGTCGCGGACCGAGCTTATCGACGCTTCGGAATATCGGACTGAGATTGATCAGGCGATTGCCGACGCGTTGGGTCGGCGGGGCTCGTGGTCGAAGAACCGGATGCGCGACATGGTCGATGCGATCATCTTTCGCCGCGATCCCGACCTGGTGCGGCAGGCCCGCGAGGATGCGAAGAACCGGCGTGGGGTGTGGGGCTCGCACGCTGATCACGGCATGGCCGTCCTGGAGGCACAGTCCACCGCTGAAGAGATGACGATGATCATGGCGCGGCTGGAAAAGCTCGCGACGTCGACGTGCAAGGCTGATCCGCGCCGCAAAGCTGAGCGGATGGCCGATGCCTTGTTTGCGACGGTGATGGGCCGTGAGTTCAGTTGCCAGTGCCCGGACGACCCGAAACATCCCTGCACGGCCGAGATCGTCACGGTCCCAGCGGATCAGGTGATCTCCGGGGTCGACGTCAAGATTGTTCTGCACGTCATCAGTGACCAAGCCACGCTCGACGGGACGGCCGACAATCCTGGGTTTCTGGACGGTCATGGTGTCATCTCCGCCGCCCATGTCCGCGACATCGCCGACCGCACCGAAACAGTGGTGCGGCCGATGGGCAACAAGACTGTTCAACCCGAACCAGCACCTGCACAGGCCGAGCCTGCTGAACCCGAACCCGCACAGCCGAAACCTGAGGAACCGCAGCCGGATCCGGGGTCGAAGCCTGACAAGCCGACGGTGTACATGCGGTCGCCGGAGAATCCGCCGGTCGGTGACTTCCCGGATGACGACAATGACTGCGTCACAGCACCGTTTGCCCAGATCGTTCCGCTGCCGGCGACCCAACCTGGTGACGAGTACCGGCCGTCGGTGGTCCTTGACAGCTACATCCGGATCCGGGATTGCTACTGCATGTGGCCCGGTTGTGACAAGAAGGCGTGGGGCGCTGATCTCGATCACTCCCACGAATACAACCACTACGATCCGGAGTCTGGTGGGTGCACCCATCCGTCAGAGATGAAGACACTCTGCAGGTTTCACCATCTGATGAAAACCTACAGCGACTGGCTCGACGATCAGTATCCCGATCCCCGGATCGGACGACCGAGGCTGATCTTCACCACTCCGGAAGGCCGCAGCTACGACGGCCCGGCCTGGACGGGTGATGATCTGTTCCCGACACTTCGGCAAATTGTCTTCGACAATCAACGCGGCTCACCCTGCCGGCCACCACCCACAGCACCGGACTCCCGGCAGCAATCACGTACCGCTGCCAAACACGTACGCCGCCAACAAGAACGACTACGGAACCGCAGAATCCGCGAGGAGCAGGAAAGGAAAGATCCACCGCCGTTCTGATCCACGGGGCGAGTACACCGGATTGCGAGGTCGGCTACGAATAGCGCACTATGCGCGATAGCTTCTTCGCGTCGGTGAGCATGCTGTCGATGATCGCGCCGGCGACTGCGTCGAATTCCTCGGCCGCCTGATTGAGGCGCTCTGATCCCAATTCGTCTTCGGCTGCAACAACATACTCGTCGGAATCGTCCTCGGTGCCGATCTGGTTGACCCATTCCAGTTTGGCGAGTTGGCGGTCCACCTGCTCGATGCCGGCGCGGTAGCGTGCGAAGGCCTGGAGCCGCTGGACCAGCAGGCCGAGCCGTTCGTCGTGCACCTGGGCCCTGCCGAGGTGGATCGCGACTATATCGGGATCATCGCCGAGATCGCCGTCAGGAAGGGGGCCGAGCTTGTCGACGGAATCTCGGAGCCGTGCGCAGCTGCGGCTGATCTCGGCGACCTCGGCGTCGAGATCGACTCGAATCATCTTGTCGTCGAAGATGTCGTGGCGCCACGAGGCACTCAGTTCGATCGCGGTTGCCGTCGAACATGCAAAGTACGCAAGCTTTCCGATGGGATGTGCGCGCATCGCGTCAATCGTCTTCTGGTCGTCTGGGGATAGCTGTGATCGGCGCAGCTGCCGGCGGAGCGAGCGCGGATAGTGCTCCTCGTCGCTGCGGACGGCCCAGTCATCGGTCTTGCTCGCGTCGCGATCCAACAGGTCGGTGAGGTCGATCCGGGTCGAGCCGCCCCGCCAGGTGTCGACCGCGATGAACGCGAAACGTATGGAGGTGGCATCACCGGGCCGGGGGCCGCCCAGATGATTGATCCAATACGGCGTGTTTGTGGTCTTCGCCAAGCCGGTCAGCCCGATGTCGGGTTCCGGCCTCCGACGCGGTGGGGCGTCGTCGTCGGGTTCGGGTAGAGGTAGATTCTGGGGTCCGGCGACGCCGCGGGGGCGCGATGCCTCCCGGAACTTCTCGGACCAGTTGATCGACTTGACCCACTCGGTGCCGACGAAGGCCAGTGCGGTCATGGCAAACATCAGCACAAAGCCGACGATTGCTGAGACGTACACCATCTGTCCCATTATCCCGATTTCGGAGACTGTGTGCTCGCACTTGGCTTGACCAGGGCATTGTCATCGTCGATCGAGGGGGTTTCGCCGACGCCGGAACAATTCCGCGGGCCGCCCGGTATCCGACGAAGACCGTTCTCCGGTGCCTTCGAGTTCGCCGATGAACCGGCGGCGGAAGGTGTCTTTGGGAAATGCTTCCGAGAAGATCGCCTCGTACAGCCGGCGTAGCTCCAGCAGTGTGAACTGGTCGGGCAACAGGTTGTCGGGGTCGGGTATCGGTGAATACCGTTGGCGCAGAACGTGAACTGCTTGTACAACCATGTCGTTGTGGTCGAAGGCCAGTGGTTCGTCGGCCACGCCGCCGGTGATCGGGACCAATCGGGTCGCCGGTGGCAATCGATCGTTCGCGATTGCCGCGCTGTGCGCCATGGACAGGACCCAGCCACGATCGTCGCGGGTCGGATCGTCGTACATCCCGAGCTGGTGGAACGCGAGGTCGGTGATCCCGGCCTTGGTTTCCAAGGCCCTCGCGGCGGCGTCCCGGAGCGTCTCGTGCGGGTGGAGGAAGGTGCCGGGCAGGGACGATCCGCGGTCGGAGTCGACGGTGACCACGCAGAGCTGGTCGCCCCGCACGGTCAGGACTGCCACATCGACCGCGACCGAAGGCCGGATGAAGTCGTCCAGTGCCTTGCCCGAGGAATCTTTCCACACCATGCCTTGCACATTAGCGCATTCATGCGCTAACCTTTAGATCAATATTGATCTAACTGATTGCGAGGGTGTGATGACACCGATCGAACGAGGGTTGACCGAAGCGCAGCGGGATCGCGCCGCGGGTGTCCTGGTGGGGACCGCGGCCGGCGATGCGCTGGGCGCAGGCTACGAATTCACCTATCCCACAGCGGATATGCCGATCTTCATGAAGGGCGGTGGGGCCTTCAACTGGGCGCCGGGGGAGTGGACCGACGACACGTCCATGGCCCTGTGTGTGGCAGAGGGTCTGACGCGCGGACGCGCAGACCTCGATGCCATTGCGGCCGGATTCATGCGCTGGTACCGGTCGAATCCCCCGGACATCGGCAATCAGACGCGTACGGTCCTCTCGGCCGGGACGGTCGGCGCCGCGCAGATGGCGGACGCTGCGGCGAGGCTGACCGGGCGCACCGGCGGAAACGGGTCGTTGATGCGCACTGCTCCGGTGGCTCTGGCATTCCTCGACGACCTCGAGGGCTGCATCGACGCCGCGGGATCGATCAGTGATCTCACGCATTTCGACGTACGTGCCCGGGAGGCCTGTCAGATGTGGTCTGTCGGGATCCGCTACGCAGTGCTGACCGGCTCACTCGACGGCGTGCGCCTGTTCTTGGACGCGGCCCCGGCATCCACCAGCGACTACTGGTCGCCGCTGCTGGATATCGCCGAAACCGGTTCGCCCGCGGACTTTCCCAACAACGGGTGGGTGGTGCACGCAGTGCAGACGGCCTGGTGGGCGATCACCACGGCCGGCGCAGACCTGCCGCAGACGCTCGAACTCTGTGTTCGGGCCGGCAATGACACCGACACCACTGCGGCGATCGCCGGTGGACTCGTCGGCGCGACTCGTGGCATCTCCTCGATTCCCGCTGATTGGGTCGACCTCCTCCACGGGTACCCGGGGGCAACGGCCGCGGATCTGCGCGCGCTCACCGACAAGATCGTCAACATCAATCCAAAGGAGGCCACACCATGACCATCATCGACGTCACCCAGGGTGACATCACAAAGGTCCGCGCGGATGTCATCGTCAATGCTGCGAACTCGTCGCTGCTCGGCGGTGGGGGTGTGGATGGCGCGATCCACCGCGCCGGCGGGCCGGAGATTCTCGCCGAATGCCGCGTCCTGCGGGCGAGCACGCTTCCCGACGGTCTCGACGTGGGTGCGGCGGTGGCAACAACTGCCGGGAACCTGCCTGCTCAGTGGGTGATCCACACCGTGGGGCCGCGCTACTCCCGACACGAGGACCGGTCGGCGCAATTGCGCAGCTGCTACCAGCGCAGCCTCCTGCTGGCGCGGTCGTTGGGCGCGTCGTCGATCGCGTTCCCGCTGATATCGAGTGGTGCCTACGGGTGGCCCGTCGACGATGCGGTGGCCCAGCAGGTCGGTGCGATCAAGGCTGCCGACGTCAGCGTCGACATCGTCACCCTCGTCGCATTCTCGCGCCAGATCGCCCAGCTGACCAGGAGGCTCGTCGAATGATGATCGATTAAAGACCGAGCACCCGCTCGGCCGGTAGGGTGTGATGTGCCGCGAGCCACGGGAGATGACATGAAGAGATTTGCACTTCGGACGAAGACCGGTGAACTCGATCCCGAACGGGATTTCGTGGAGATCAACCGGCTTCTGGCCACGGTCGAGTTTCCCTGGGACATCAATCAGGCCCTGAGTTTTGCCTTGTTCCGTACCTACGCCGTTCCGTCGGTGGGGCAGTTGTTGTTCGACACCGGCGAGTTCACCGAGCGGGTGCAGAAACGGTACGACGACACGACCCTGCTGCTGGATGCGGTTCTGGAACACGGCTTCGACAGCGACCAGGGCCGCAACGGAATTCGCCGGGTGAACCAGATGCACGGCAACTACGACATCTCGAATGACGACATGAGGTACGTCCTGGCGACCTTTGTGGTCACGCCGGTGCGGTGGATCGAGCAGTACGGATGGCGACAGCTCACGCACAACGAGGTGGTCGGCGCGACCAACTACTACCGACAACTCGGAACACTGATGGGAATCAAGGGCATTCCCGCCAACTACACCGAGTTCGCCCGTTTCCTGGACGAATACGAGGCCACGCACTTCGCCTACAACGCGGGTGCCCGCAAGGTCGCCGACTCGACCCTGGACTTGATGACCACATTCCCGCCGAATGACAAGGCGCCGAAATGGTTGATCAACATCTTTGCGCGTTCGCTGATGGATGATCCGCTACTGAACGCATTCGGTTATCGGCATCCAGCGCGGCCGGTCCGGGCGCTGTCGCGGGGTGCGCTGAAGGCGCGCGGCCGGCTGGTGCGATTCTTCCCGGTTCGCAAGCAGCCCAAGTACGCGCGTGACCTGCCCAATATCCGCACGTATCCCGGTGGCTACGACCTCCTGAAGCTCGGTACGTTCCCGCGCGGATGCCCGGTGGCGCATGGTGATTCGGCCGACAAGCTGGAGTCCACCACCTAGGGCAGGGCGTTCTAGGTCATCTTCGAATCTTTGGCGGCGACAAGTGCGGATCCGGTGAGGGGGATCAAGGCCAGCGACAGAACGCCCATCGCCAGAGTCCAGGAACCGGTGATGTCGTGTAGCGCACCGATGGCGAGGGGACCGATGGCGGCAAGGCAGTAGCCGATCGACTGGGCCATTCCCGAGACCTGGCTTGTCTGTGCGGTACTCGAGCTCCGGAGAACCATGAACAGCAGCACCAAACTGATGCCGGCGCCCGGTCCGCAGGCGATCAGCAGGACCCACAGAACGGTGAGCACGTCGGTGGTCACGAGGCCGGCGAAACCGACGGCGCAGACGGCGCAGAAGGCGAGCGTGACCACTCGCTGGTCCCGGAAGCGGGCCGCGACAATCGGTGCCACCAGCGACATCAGGAGTGCGACGGTCTGAGCCAGCGCCAGTACTCCACCGGCAGCGGCCTTCGACGTCCCCCGGTCCATCAGGTACTCGGGCAGCCAGGCGCTGAAGGTGTAGAAGATGAGTGATTGCGATGCCATGAAAACCGTGATCGCCCAGGCGATCTTGTTGCGCCACAGCGATGCCGGCAGAGGTGTCGTGCTGATCCGGTGGATCCGCGACAACTGCGGTATCCACAAGATCAGCCCGAGAGCCGCGAGAAGTGCCCAGCTCCCCAGTGCGACTCGCCAGTTGTCGCCCGCGGCGGCGTAGATCGGGACCGTCAGGCCGGCCGCGAGCGCCGCGCCACCGGACAACGTCATCGAGTAGAGGCCGGTCATCAGGCCGGATCGATGCGAGAAGTCGCGCTTGATCAGCGCGGGCAGGACCACATTGCAGATACCGATCGCCACGCCCGCCAACGCGGAGCCCACGAACAGCGCAAACAGGTTGGGGATCATGCGCACCACGATGGCGATACACAGGAGGGCCATCGCGCCGAACACCGTGCGTTCGATCCCGAAGCGCGCTGCAATACGAGGTGCAATCGGTGCGACGAGCCCGAAAAACAGCACCGGCAAGGTGGTGAGCAACCCGGCCGCGGCGCTACTGAAGCCCTCGGATGCCTTGATGTCGTCGATGAGTGGTCCGACGGCGACCACCGCCGGTCGCAGATTCGCTGCGATCACCATGATCCCGAGGGCGGCGAAGATCGCGGATGTGCGTCCGAGTGAGCCGGCGTCGGGTGATGGGTTCGAGGTGGTCGCGGAAGGGTGCGTCATGACAGGGCTTCGACCGATTTGGTGAGGTAGTGGTCGACGGCGGCAAGGGCGGCGGCCGAGTCGCCCTTGCTGATCGCCTCGACAACCTCGGCGTGTCCGGTCGGGTGAGGATGGGCATCGACGTCGGCGGCGATCAGCGTCGCGTGCGTGCGGCCCATCACCTCGGCCACCCCGGCGTACAGCTCTGATAGCAACGAATTCCCGGCGGCGGCAACCAGAGTCGTGTGGAAAGCGATGTCTGCGTCGATGTAGCGCTGCAAGTCGTTGTCATCGAAGGCCGACCGCATCGCGACGAGGAGATCGCGCAGCGTCTGCACCTGATCATCGGTCCGATTCCGGGCCGCCGATCCGGCGGCCTCACGTTCGAGGGCCCGGCGCACCTGGAGCAGTTCGAGGACTTCGGTGCTCGACACACATCGGCCGATCGCGGCCGCGAGGAGGTTGCGGCTACGGACATACGTGCCGTCGCCGCGCCGGGGTTCGAGGAATCCGGCGTGCTCCAGGGCGCGTACGGCTTCGCGGATGGTGTTGCGACCGACCCCCAATTGCTCCACCAGCTGCGGTTCGGCGGGAATACGTGAACCCACCGGCCAGTCGCCGGTTCGGATGAGTTCCTGCATCCGTTCGACCACCATCTCGCTGGTGCGGCGTGGACGCTCGATCTGCGTGGACATGGAAAGAACCTAACATCCCATGTTTGCCATCCTATGTACGGCCCAACCAGTCCAACGCAGGTAGGCTTTGCAGACGCAGAACTGCCGGAAAGCGGGGAATCTGATGGAAACAACCCTCATCCGTGGAGGCACGGTGGTCTCGGCCACCGGCCGCCAGCTCATCGATGTGCTGATCGACGGTGAAAAGATCGTCGCCCTCCTCGAACCGGGCGCCACGACGTTCGGGACCGATCTCGCCGCCGCCGTCGACACCGTGATCGATGCCACCGGAAAGTACGTGATCCCCGGCGGTGTCGATACGCATACGCACATGCAGATGCCGTTCGGTGGGACCACGGCCTCGGACACATTCGAAACCGGTACGCGCGCTGCGGCATTCGGCGGGACCACCACGATCGTCGACTTCGCGATCCAGACACCGGGTGAATACCTGCAGGACACCCTCGCGCAGTGGCACCAGAAGGCCGGCGGGCAGAGCGCCATCGACTACGGATTCCACCAGATCATCGGTGACGTGAACGATCAATCCATCTCTGCGATGGGCGAATTGATCAACGAAGGTGTCACCAGCTTCAAACTGTTCATGGCCTATCCCGGGGTCTACTACTCCAACGACGCTCAGATCCTGCGGGCCATGCAACGTGCCGCCGACACCGGTGCGCTGATGATGATGCACGCCGAAAACGGCATCGCCATCGACGAATTGGTGTCGCAGCACCTCAAACGCGGTGAGACCTCGCCGTACTACCACGGCGTGTCACGGCCGTGGCAGCTCGAAGAAGAAGCCACACACCGGGCCATCATGCTGGCCGATGTCACCGGGGCGCCGCTCTACGTGGTGCACGTGTCGGCCCGCCAGGCACTCGAACAGATCGCCGCCGCTCGCGGTCGCGGGGCCAACGTGTTCGGGGAGACCTGCCCGCAGTACCTGTACCTCTCGCTGGAAGAACAGCTCGGGGCGCCGGGTTTCGAGGGCGCCAAGTGGGTGTGTTCGACCCCGCTGCGTTCGCGTGCCGAGGGCCATCAGGACGAGCTGTGGAAGTTCATCCGGACCGGCGACGTCGCCGGGGTCGCAACCGACCACTGCCCGTTCTGCATGGTCGATCAGAAAGAGATGGGCATCAACGATTTTTCCAAGATCCCCAATGGAATCGGTGGCGTCGAGCACCGGATGGACCTGATGTACCAGGGCGTTGTGGACGGCCGGATCAGTCTCGAGAAGTGGGTCGAGGTCTGCTGCACCACCCCGGCCCGGATGTTCGGCATGTACCCGCGCAAGGGTGTCATCTCGCCGGGCGCCGATGCCGACGTCGTCATCTACGATCCGGCCGGGCACACCAGCATCGGCCTGGGCAAGACCCACCACATGAACATGGACTACTCGGCCTGGGAAGGCTATGAGATCGACGGGGCCGTGCAGACGGTGTTGTCGCGCGGATCGGTGATCGTCGACGCCGGGGAGTATCTCGGAAAGAAGTCCGACGGACGGTTTGTGCGACGCGAGCTGTCGCAGAACCTGATCTGAGTCATCAACAACCGACAGGAGCGGGACATGGACTTTGGTGTTGTCATGCAATGTAATCCGCCGGCGTCACGGGTCGTCGAACTCGCCGTTGCGGCCGAGAACCGGGGCTTCTCGTATGTCTGGACCTTCGACTCCCACGTGCTGTGGCAAGAACCCAACGTGATCTACAGCCAGATCCTGGCCGCGACGCGCAACGTGATCGTGGGGCCGATGGTGACGAACCCGATCACCCGCGACGCCACGGTCACCGCGTCGACGTTCGCCACGCTGAACTCGATGTTCGGAAACCGGACCATCTGTGGCATCGGCCGCGGTGACTCGGCGGTCCGGGTGATCTCGGGCAAGCCGTCCACCCTGGCAGCTTTGCGCGAGAGCATCTCTGTCATCAAAGAATTGGGCAATGGCCGAACCGTGACCATCAAAGACACGGACATCCGGTTCCCGTGGGCGGCACGATCCCGGCTGGATGTCTACGGGGCGGGATATGGGCCCAAAGCGCTGGACCTGATCGGGGAGGTGGCCGACGGATTCATTCTGCAACTGGCCGATCCGGCGATCGTCGAGTGGACGGTGAAGCGGGTGAAGGCCGCTGCGGAGGCCGCCGGACGAGACCCCGACGAGGTGAAGATCGTGGTCGCGGCCCCGGCGTACGTCGGCGATGATCTTGCGCACCAACGTGATCAGTGCCGCTGGTTCGGCGGGATGGTGGGTAACCACGTTGCGGAACTGGTGGCCAAGTACGGTGGCGACGGTTCCGAGGTACCCGCCGCGTTGACCGATTACATCAAGAACCGGCAGAGCTACGACTACAACGAGCACGGCCGGGTGGGCAACTCGCATACGAGTTTTGTGCCCGACGACATCGTTGATCGCTTCTGCCTGCTGGGAACAGCGGAGCAACACATCGCGCGGCTCGGAGAGCTGCGCGACCTCGGCGTCGATCAGTTCTCGATCTACCTGCAGCACGACGGCAAGGATCAGACCCTGGAGGCGTACGGAGAGAAGATCATTCCGGCGATGGCGCCGACTCTCGCCGCCCGCTCGTAATTTCCCCAGACGAAAGGATCCTTCGATGAGTTCTTCAGGATCGGCGCCCGGCAACGCAGTTCGGGTCTCCACCGACCCGGCCACCGACCGCGCGTTCATGGACGATTTCACGACCATGTCGACATTCGGCGCGACGGCGGCAGGCGGAGTCGAGCGGCAGGCCGCCACCGAAGCCGATGGCCAGAACAGACAATGGCTGGCCGGCTGGCTGATCGAGCGTGGCTTCATGGTGGCGTACGACCGGATCGGCAACATGTTCGGTCTGTATGAGCTGGTGCCCGATGCGCCCTATGTGTTGGCCGGGTCGCATCTGGACAGTCAGCCCCGTGGCGGTCGCTATGACGGCGCCTACGGTGTCCTGGCCGCAGCGCACACGATGGACCGGCTCCGGCAGTACTACATCACCAATCCTGGTGAGGCCGTGTACAACTTGGCAGTGGTGAACTGGTTCAACGAAGAGGGATCACGCTTCAAACCGTCGATGCAGGGCAGTGGCGTCTTCACCGGCAAGATCGAGCTGCAGGCCGCACTCGACACCGCAGACGTTGCCGGTATCACGGTGGCCAGTGCGCTCGGGGACCTGGACATGCTGGGGGACAAGGACGTCTTCACCACCGGCGAGCACCACACAGCAGGCGGGTTGAAGGTCGCGTCGTATGCCGAAATCCACATCGAGCAGGGTCGTGAACTCGACAAGGCCGGTGTGCTGATGGGTGTGGTGCCGTCCACCTGGGGCGCCAACAAGTACGAGATCTCGGTCATCGGAGCGCAATCGCACACCGGTGCCACGGCCATCGCCGATCGTCAGGATGCGCTGTTCGGTGCCGCGAAAGCGGTTGTGGCCCTGCGTGATCTGGCCGACGAATACGGCGAGGATCTGCACACCTCCTGTGGTCAGCTGACCGTGTACCCGAACTCTCCGGTCGTTGTGGCCCGTGAGGTGCACATGCACCTGGATCTGCGTTCGCCCTCCGATGACCTCCTGGCCGAGGCCGACGTGAAACTCAATCGGGCGTTCGCGGAGATCGAGGTCGCGGCCGATGTGGAGATCGAGCGGCGTTTCGCCCACACCTGGAAGGGTCACACCTACCAGCCCGAGGGAGTTGCGTTGGCCGAGAACGTGATCGATGCGCTCGGTCACAGCCACATGCAGGTGCGGACCCGGGCCGGCCACGATTCGACAAACATGAAAGACCTGGTTCCGACGGTGATGTTGTTCATTCCCAGTGTCGACGGTGTCTCCCACGCGGAGAACGAGTACACCCATGACGCCGACCTCACGGCCGGCGTGGACGTTTTGACCGAGACCGTCGGTCGCATGGTGGAAGGTGCTCTCTGATGCCTGATGCGCTGTTCGGCGGCGACACTCCGTTTGCCGACGCGGACGAACTGGAAGCAGCCAAGGCAGCCGGGCGCAGAGCCTACGAGCTGGACCGGGCACATGTGTTCCACTCGTGGTCGGCGCAGGCCCAGGTGAAACCGATGACCATCCTCGCGGCGTCGGGCTCCTACGTCTGGGACGGTGAGGGGAACCGCCTGATCGACTTCTCGTCGCAGATGGTGAACACCAACATCGGGCATCAGCACCCCAAGGTGGTCGCGGCGATCGCCGAGCAGGCGAACAAGCTCTGCACCATCGGACCGGCGCACGTCAACGATGCCCGGTCGGAGGCGGCCCGCCTGATCGCCGAGCGGACGCCCGGGGATCTCGACAAGGTGTTCTTCACCAACGGTGGCGCCGATGCGGTGGAGCATGCCGTGCGGATGGCGCGCCTGCATACCGGCCGGCGCAAGGTGCTCACCCGCTACCGCTCGTATCACGGTGGTACCGATACCGCGATCAACATGACGGGCGATCCCCGGCGCTGGCCCAACGACTACGGGTCGGCGGGCGTGGTCCATTTCTTCGGTCCCTTCCTGTACCGCAGCCAATTTCACGCCGAAGATGAGCGACAGGAATGTGAGCGTGCGCTCGAACACCTCGAGTCCGTGATCTCGATGGAGGGACCGCAGACGATCGCAGCCATTGTGCTGGAACCGGTTCCGGGTACCGCCGGTATCATGGTGCCACCGGTTGGCTACCTGGCCGGAGTTCGCGAGCTGTGTGATCGCTTCGGGATCGTGATGGTCGCCGACGAGGTGATGGCCGGATTCGGCCGAACCGGAAAGTGGTTCTCCATCAACCACGCCGACGTGGACCCCGATCTGATCACGTTCGCCAAGGGCGTGAACTCGGGATACGTCCCGCTGGGTGGTGTCGCCATCAACAACGAGATCGCCCGGACATTTGCCGATCGGCCGTACCCCGGTGGACTCACCTATTCGGGGCATCCGCTGGCCACCGCCGCTGCCGTCGCCACCATCAACGCAATGACCGACGAAGGCATCGTGGACAACGCCGCGACCATCGGATCAGATGTCCTCGGGCCGGGTTTGGAGAAGCTCGCCGCGCAGCATCCCAGTGTCGGCGAGGTCCGTGGCACCGGCGTCTTCTGGGCAGTGGAGCTGGTGAAAGACCCCACTACCCGCGAGCCACTTGCGCCCTACGGTGGTTCGAGTCCGGCGATGACCAAGGTGCTCGCCGCGTGTAAATCGGGTGGCCTGCTGCCTTTTGCCAACTTCAACCGGATCCACATGGTGCCGCCGTGCACCGTCACCGCCGACGAGGTGGCCGAGGGGCTGGAAATCCTGGATGCGGCGCTGACCGTGGCCGATTCGTTTGTGGACTGAGGCGCGCGATGGCCAAGCGTAGTGCGGGGATGCTCCTGTTTCGTCGCAATGATGGTCTCGAGGTGTTGATCGCACATCCGGGTGGACCGCTGTGGGCACGCAAGGACGAGGGTGCCTGGTCGATACCGAAGGGGCTCTACGCCGACGACGAAGAACCCCTCGCGGCCGCTCGGAGAGAGTTCGCCGAGGAGGTCGGGCTGGCGGTCCCCGATGGGAACGTCGTCGAACTCGGAGAGATCAAGCAACCGAGCGGAAAACTGGTGACCGCCTTCGCCGTTGAGTCCGACCTCGACATCACCGATTCCGTCAGCAACACCTTCGAGATGGAATGGCCACGCGGATCAGGCAAAACGCGGTCCTATCCCGAAGTCGACAAGGTGGAATGGTTCGGCGTCGACGCCGCCCGGGACAAACTGCTGAAAGGCCAGCGCCCGTTTCTGGACCGACTCCTCGAACAGCTGTGACCGCTGTCGCGCGGTCGGTCAGGCGAAGCGCAACACGTCGTCGTCGCTGAGGCGGGGAAGCCGGTCGAACCAGGGGTCCTTGCCCGGATGGCCGAGGTTGACCAGAAGTGTCGATTTCCAGCGGCCGTCGGCGAAGAACTCGGAATCAACACCGGCGGAATCGAATCCGGCCATCGGGCCGGCGGTCAGACCCACCGAGCGGACCGCGAGGATGAAGTACCCGGCCTGCAGGGTGCTGCCGAAGGTGCCCATCGAGGTACGCATGTCCTCGTTGGCTTCCAGTACGTCCTTCATCTCGGGCCGGAAGGGCAAGACGGTCGGGATGTGCTCGTGGAACGCCGAATCCATCGCCAGCACGGCGGTCACCGGTGCGCTGCGGACCTTGGCGACGTTGCCCTCGGCGACATGTGGGAGCAGGCGTTCCTTGGCTTCGTCGCTGCGGACGTAGAGGACGCGCAGCGGCTGGGTGTTGGCAGCGGTGGGTGGCCACTTCGCCAGCTCCCAGATCTCCTTGAGCGCGGCGTCGCTGACCGGTTCCGAGCTGAAGGTGTTGGCTGTGCGAGCGTTGCTGAAAAGCAGCTCCCGCGAATGCGGGTCGAGCGCGGTGACGGTGTCGGCGTGGGTCATGATGTACTCCGTTTTCTCAAGGGACTACTAAAATAAAAGCGACTACGGATCACTGTAGCAAACGGTATGCTGGCGTGATGCCCCGGGAAATCGACGTCACGCACGAGCCGCGTGCCTGTGACGGCGCACTGCGGGATGCGTTCACCCTTCTCGGCAAGCGATGGAACGGCGTCCTGTTGGGAAGCCTGATGCACGGACCTGCGGGTTTTGCGGAACTACGCACCGCGATCGGTGGAATCAGCGACTCAGTGTTGTCGGGGCGGCTGGTCGAACTGGCTGAAGCCGGCGTGATCGAGCGCACGGTCGAATCGGGTCCTCCGGTGTCGGTGTCGTATCGGCTGACTCCGTCGGGTGAGGCCCTCATGCCGATACTCGAAGGGCTGACCCGATGGGCGGCCGGGAATCTGTGTACGCGAGAGAGCTAGTGATTGTCGATCGAGCGGGAGATCTTGCGTAGCAAGGTGATCAGGATCGAACGTTCCTCGGCTGTCAGTGGCTGCAACAGCGCTTCGTCCCGTGCGAGCCGCCGCGGAAAGTGGGTGTCGACGAGCTGCCTTCCGGCATCGGTCAATTCGAGCAGGACGACCCGGCCATCCCTCTCGGACTTCTTGCGCTCCAACAGACCCAGATCGTTGAGGCGCTCGGTGAGCTTGGTGATCGAGGCACCGCTGAGCATTGTTGTCGACACGACCTCGCTGGCGCGCAGTGGTCGATCGGATCGCGCGAGCGCGCCGAGGACGTCGAACTCCGAGCGGCCGATCGAGTGGGCGTCGAGGTCCTTGTCCAGCTGATGGGCGAGGAGCGCGGAGATGCGGTTGACGCGCGCGATCACCTCGATGGGTTCGGTGTCGAGGTCCGGGTACGCGAGCGCCCATTCTCGGCTCACGCGTTCGACGACGTCGATCGGGTCGGTCTCTGGGCTCACGGAGCCATCGTAGGTCATGTTCGACATTTACTTCACTACTAAAATAGTTGTAAAGTAGTTTCATGCCGATCAGTGGAACCCTCTCCGACCATTACCTGCGCAGGCGGCGCGCATTGGCCCACTCGCTGACGCCCGGTACCTGGCGCGACGCCGCGACGACGCTGAACCGTGGCCAGGCCACCGTGTGGGTGCCCGTTCGGGTTGGCATTGCGATCGCGGTGGTTTTTGTCGTCGGAGGATTGATCGGGCGTGGCGACATCGCGGGGTTCGCGGCGCTGGGCGCATTGACCTCGGCATTCTGCCGGGCTGATCCGTATCCCATCCGGATGCCACGGTTGCTCGTGACCTCAGGAACGCTGGTGCTGTTTGTCGTTTTCGGAGCCGTGCTCGGCGCGGCCGGTGTGTCGATGCCGGTTCAGGTGGTCGCCATGGCGATCGCGGCGGGCATTGCCGTCCTGGTGCTGGGTGCCTGCCGCATCGTCGGACCGGGGCCGGTGGTCATGATCTTCGCCGCAACTGCTGCGGTGGGCTTTGCGACGTCAGTTGGCGACGTCGTCGAGGTCGCTGTCGCCGCCGTGGTCGGTTCGGTCATCGGGGTCGCCGCCTCGCTGGCGCCGTGGATGTTCCTTGCTGCCCGTGGTACCGACCGCGACAGTCACGCACCGCGGGTGTCGGTGCGGGCCGATCTGCGACGCGTCACCGAGCCTGACCTGGTCACGACTGCGCTCCGCGTCGCCGTGGCGTGCGCTGTCGCGGCCGGTGTTGCGGCTGCCGCTGGGCTGTCGCATCCGATGTGGGCCGCCATGGGTGCTATCGCCACCCTGCAGGGACTGAGCTTCCATCTCAGTGTCCATCGCGGTGTTCAACGACTCATCGGAAACATCGCGGGTGCGTTGATCGCGGCGGGGTTGCTCGCGCTTCCGCTCGGCTATTGGGGTGCAGTGGTTCTCATCGTGCTGCTGCAGACCGCGGCGGAATTGCTGGTCACCATCAACTACGGACTGTGCTCGCTTGCGGTGACTCCGATGGCGTTGTTGCTCACCGCACTTGGTGCCGGCCTTACGCCGGACGTCGCACTGGATCGGGTGCTGGACACCGCAGTGGGGGTTGTGCTCGGAATTGTGGTCGGAGCGTTGACCATTGCGCGGCATGACACCGCGCATCACACCGTCGCTGGCGCGCAGGTAGTCGCCGCGCGCTGACTTCGGTCTGGTGCTGAATGCCGGTGTCTCTTCTCCGACAATCCACACAATTCGGTCAATTCGGACTTTCCGATTCGATTACTTAGCAATACACAACTAATCTGGTTCGAGTAACTGCAACGAAGTGACTCTGGCTGGTGGTAGTGATGACACGAACGACCCGCAGTTCCGACTCTGATCGGACCAGAATTCGCACCGCGGCCGAACTCGGTCCGCGTTACAAGTGGGTTGCCCTTTCGAACACGACGCTCGGGATGCTCATCGCCACGATCAATTCGTCGATTGTGCTCATCGCGTTGCCGGATATTTTCAAGGGCATCAACCTCAATCCCCTGGAACCGCAGAACACGAGCTATCTGCTCTGGATGATGATGGGGTTTCTGGTCGTCACGGCGGTCCTCGTGGTCAGTTTTGGCCGACTCGGCGACATGTTCGGTCGGGCGCGGATGTACAACATGGGCTTCGCAGTGTTCACCGTGTCATCAATCTTCCTGGCGATCACCTGGTTCGACGGTGAGGCCGCCGCGATCTGGCTCATCGCCTGGCGTGTGGTGCAGGGCATCGGCGGTGCGTTTCTGATGGCGAACTCATCGGCGATCCTCGCAGACGCCTTCCCGTCCGATCAGCGTGGACTCGCCCTGGGTATCAACGGTGTCGCTGCCATCGCCGGATCATTTCTGGGCCTCCTCGTCGGCGGATTGCTGGCCCCGATCAACTGGCACCTGGTTTTCCTCGTCTCGGTGCCGTTCGGGGTGATCGGGACGATCTGGGCCTATATCAAACTCCACGACACCGGGATTCGGCAGCGGGCCCGGATGGATTGGTGGGGCAATGCCACATTCGCGGTCGGTTTGGTGGCGGTCCTCGTCGGGATCACATACGGCATTCAGCCCTACGGTTCGGCGAACATGGGTTGGCTGAGTCCGAAGGTCCTCAGCTGCCTCATCGGTGGGGTCGTGTTGCTGACCATCTTCTGCGTGATCGAGACCAGGGTCGACAATCCACTGTTCAACTTGAGCCTGTTTCGCAACCGGTCGTTCCTGTTCGGCAACATCGCCAATTTCATGGCCTCCATCGGCCGGGGTGGACTGCAATTCATCCTGATCATCTGGTTGCAGGGAATCTGGTTGCCGCAGCACGGGTATGACTACACGCGCACACCGCTGTGGGCGGCGATCTACATGGTTCCCATCACGATTGGATTCCTGTTGTCGGCACCGGTGTCGGGGGTGCTGTCCGACCGGTTCGGGTCCAAGTGGTTCACGACGGTGGGGATGCTGATGACTGCCGGTACCTTCGTCGCCCTCATCGCCCTGCCGGTCGATTTCACCTATTGGGCCTTCGCGGTCGTGCTATTCGTCAACGGCGTCGGCATGGGATTGTTCACCTCGCCGAATCGGGCCGTGGTCGTGAACAGCCTGCCGGCAAGTGCGCGAGGGTCGGGTTCGGGCATGATGGCCACCTTCCAGAACTCTGCGATGGTGCTCTCCATCGGTTTGTTCTTCAGCCTGATGATCGTCGGCCTCAGCGAACATCTCCCGGACGCCATGAGCACCGGCCTGACCGCACACGAAGTCCCGGCGGCCGATGCCGACCAGATTTCACAGTTGCCCACGGTGGCGATCCTGTTCGCGGCGTTCCTGGGCTACAACCCGATCAAACAGCTTGTCGGCGAGCATCTTTCGACGCTTCCGGTAGATGATCAGAACACCCTGGTCGGTCTGAAGTTCTTCCCGCACCTGATCTCGGACCCGTTTGCGGACGGTCTTGCTGCGACCTTCACCTTTGCGATCGTCTGCTGTCTGATCGGGGCGGTGGCCTCGCTGTTCACCGGGCGGAAGTCCGACGCCGCGCCCGTCGACGACGATGTCACCGACCGATCCCCTCGGTCAGCAGCTGGGCAAGTTCCAGATAGGCCTGAGAATCTTCGAGTCCG
This sequence comes from Williamsia faeni, assembly GCA_003202005.1. Taxonomy (GTDB): domain Bacteria; phylum Actinomycetota; class Actinomycetes; order Mycobacteriales; family Mycobacteriaceae; genus Williamsia; species Williamsia faeni. Next base: position 189,211 of record QJJF01000005.1, read on the forward strand.
ACAGCCGCTTTGATGGCGCGCTGCTGGATCCGCACCATGACCGAGGCGGCGACGTCGGCAACAAACGCCGCATGGACATCGCGAACATCGCCGACGGCAACACCTTCGCTGATGAGTTCATGGACGCGATCTGCGGCCGCCCGGGTATTGCGTTCGTAGAGGTCGCGGGCCGGTGGGAATCCGGCGAGGTCTTCCATGAACTGCTCATGGGCCGGGGCGAGCGCAGCACCGACCGCTGTCAAGTAGGCCGTCAGCCGCCCGGTTGTGCCCGTAGCGCGGGCCACCGCCGCTTCCACCTCGGTGGTCGCGGACCGGAAGAAGTGCACCGTGACTTCGCGGACCAGGTCATCTTTGCTTCCGGCGAGGGTGTACAGCGTCGACTTCGAGCAGTGCAGACGCGAGGCGATCTGATCGAGCGTCAGGTGCGCGAAACCCTCGTCGAGGAACAGGGTGACCAACTCGTCGAACAACTGCGCACGCCGTGCCGTCGCGTGTGCCGGGGAAACGGGTGGAACCATGGGCTGATGGTACTGCGTCGTGTTGTGGAGTACTGTTTGCGGTACTGAAGGGCATGGTGCAGTACTGTCTGCTGCCCGACCGACCGATGTCTGTTCCGATGATCGAGGGAGTTTCGCGATGCCCGTCAACCGGCTGCTACCCACTGAAGAAGCCCGTGACCTGGTCCAGTTGGCGAGTGATGTCGCGGACAAGGCGCTCAGGCCCATCGCCGACGAATACGAGAAGGCCGAGAAGTATCCGGCCGAGGCGTTCAAGGTGCTCGGGCAGACCGGTCTCCTGAGCCTGCCGTACCCCGAGGAGTGGGGTGGTGGCGGCCAGCCGTACGAGGTCTACCTGCAGGTGCTCGAAGAGTTGGCGGCACGCTGGGCGGCCGTCGCAGTCGCGGTGAGTGTGCACAGTCTGTCCTGCCATCCGCTACTCGCGTTCGGTAGCGACGAGCAGAAGCAGCAGTGGCTTCCAGAAATGCTCGGTGGCGAGAAGATCGGTGCCTACAGCCTGTCGGAGCCGCAGGCCGGTTCCGATGCCGCGGCACTGTCGTGCAAGGCCACGGTCACCGACGGCGGATACAAGATCAACGGGTCGAAAGCGTGGATCACCCATGGCGGGGTCGCCGACTTCTACAACCTGTTCGCCCGCACCGGTGAAGGGTCGAAGGGCATCTCGTGTTTCCTCGTCCCCGATGACACCGAGGGTCTCAGCTTCGGTAAACCCGAAGAGAAGATGGGTCTGACCGCCGTCCCGACCACATCGGCCACCTACGACAATGCGTTCATCCCTGAGGGCCGCCGCATCGGCGCCGAAGGCCAGGGACTCCAGATCGCTTTCAGCGCACTGGATTCGGGCCGTCTCGGGATCGCGGCGGTCGCCGTGGGTATCGCGCAGGCCGCACTCGACGACGCGGTCGCCTACGCGCACGAGCGAGAGACGTTCGGCAAGAAGATCATCGACCACCAGGGTCTGGGATTCCTGCTCGCCGACATGGCGGCCGCGGTGGATTCGGCCCGGGCCACGTACATCGACGCCGCTCGTCGTCGCGACGCCGGCGTTCCGTACTCGCGCAATGCCTCAGTGGCAAAGCTCGTGGCCACTGACGCGGCGATGAAGGTGACCACCGATGCGGTCCAAGTATTCGGTGGATACGGCTATACCAGGGATTTCCGCGTCGAACGGTTGATGCGCGAAGCCAAGATCACCCAGATCTTCGAGGGCACGAACCAAATCCAGCGCCTGGTGATCAGTCGGTCGCTGGCGAACTAGCCGAGGCTCCGTCAGGTGCGGAGGCCGACGTGGTCGCGGCGGTAGACCAGCGCGGCGGCGCCCACCAACGGGGCCGTGTCCGGCAAGCCGGCATCGATCACCCGGACCCGTGAAACATACTGCAGCGGATGCTGTTCGACGACATCCTGGATCATCGGGAGCAGGTCGGGCGTGACCTGGGAGAAGCCGCCGCCGATGGCCACGACGTCGACCTCGACCAATGCCGCTGCACTGCAGATCGCCTGGCCTACCGCCTCGGACGTCCGGACGACGGCCCGGCGGGCGATGTCGTCGCCGTTGCGATACGCCAGTGCCAGGTCTTCGCCGGTGTGCCCGGTCCAGCCCTGGGCATTGGCCCAGGCAACGGTGTGCGGTCCGGATGCCACGGACTCGAGGGTGGTGCGACTGCCGATGCTGACCTCGCCGGTGAAGCCAGACAACTGAATCTGCCCGATGTGTCCGCTGTTACCGGCCAAAACCCGTCCGTCGATGATGAATCCGCCGCCGATACCGGTCGAGATCACCATGCCCATGAGGTTGTCGACGCCCTGGGCGGCGCCGATCCAGTGGGCCGCCATCACGATTGCGACGCCGTCGCGATGGAAGTGAACGGGGATGTCGCGCAGCGTGGTTCGGATATGACCGGATACCAGATCGCGTAGTGGATAGGCCCGCCACTGCGGGATGTTGATGGGGGAGAGGGTCCCGGCTTTCTCGTCCACCGGTCCGGCCGCGGCGATGCCGACACCGATCACCTCGGCGGTGTCGGGCACATGTGCGAGCGCGTGATCGACAACCTGCAGGACTCTGCGGTCGAGGTCGGCGGATGAGGACTGTGCACCCGTCGGGGCCCGACTTCGGCTCTCCGCCAGGACATTCCCTGCCGGATCGACCAGCGCGGCTTCCACTTTGGTGCCGCCGAGGTCGATCGCGAGGACCAGCTCATCTGCCACCGCTTCAGCGTAATGGCCCCCACCCGCCCAGACGCTCCACTTATGCGAAGACGCTCCACATACACGCGGAGCGTCTTCGCACACGCGGAGCGTCTGGGTTGTGCACAGGAGGGGATGTTGTCCACAGATCGGCATCGGAGCGACTCGTGACGTCGCCGGCCGCGCACAGAATCGGTGGATGGGAGATTACGACCTGACCGCGGATGGACTCATCCTCAGACGAACTGCGGTGTCTGCGGGCTTCAGCGACCACGCGCTGCAGGCTGCGACGAGGCAGGGAAGTCTGGAGCGCGTCTATCGGGGTATGTACATCCCGGCGAGTTCGGACGGTGATGCTCGCGGCCGCGTCGAGCGGGAGCGTCGGTATCGACTGAAGGTGCTCGGAGCAGTTGATGCGGGGCAGGGAACCAAGGCAGTCAGCCACTGGTCGGCCGCCGCGCTCCTTGGCCTGCCGATGTTCGACGCCGACCTTGATCGGGTCCACTTCACGGTCAATCGCACCGGCGGTGGTCGAAGCCGTGATCGGGCCTGTCGCGTGCATGCCGCCACCTGGGAACCGGACGAGGTCCTTGACCTACCAGGCTTGCTGGTGACGACCCTTGCTCGCACGGCTGTCGACATCGCTCGCATCGGAAGCTTCGATCAGGCCGTCTGCGTCTGCGATGCGGCGCTTCGGATGGGTGCGACCAGGACCGAGTTCGAGAATGTGCTCGCTCGGGCAGGCCGGCGGAAGGGAGTGGGTAACGCCAGGGCAGCGGTGGCATTCGCCGACGGTGCGTCGGAGAGCGTCGGCGAATCCTTGTCGCGTACCCGCATGGATGCCATGCCGGACGTGCCTGTACCGGAGTTGCAACCGGAGATATTCGGTCCCGCAGGTGAATTCGTGGCCCGGACAGACTTCCGGATCGACGGGCATCTACTCGGTGAGTTCGATGGCAAAGGCAAATACATCCGCTATCTGCGTCCCGGCGAGACGCCGGCAGATGCGGTATACCGCGAGAAGCGCCGTGAGGAACGCCTGAATGAACTGGGATTTGTGGTCGCCCGCTGGGGTTGGGATGACCTCATGCGTCCGCAGCGCCTCCGCGAGATCTTGCTGAATAACCTGCGGCGGGCGGGTTTACGGTGACTGCACCTCGCAAACGCTCCGGGTTTACGAAGACGCTCCAGGTGTATGCGGAGCGTCTTCGTATAGGTGGAGCGTTTGCGGGGGAGCGGGAGGGGTTAGAGCCGTTCGATGATGGTGGCGTTGGCCATACCGCCGGCCTCGCACATGGTTTGCAGGGCGTAGCGGCCGCCGGTTTGCTGCAGCGCGTTGACCATGGTTGTCATGATCCGGGCACCGCTGGCGCCGAGCGGGTGACCGAGTGCGATGGCTCCGCCGTTGACGTTGGTCTTCGCCAGATCAGCGCCGGTGTCCTTGGCCCAGGACAGGACCACGGGCGAGAAGGCCTCGTTGACCTCGAACAGGTCGATGTCACCGATGGTCAGACCGGCAGCCTTGAGCACCTTCTCGGTCGCGGGGATGACGCCGGTGAGCATGTACAGCGGATCGGAACCGACCACCGAGAAACTGTGCAGTCGCGCGAGTGGGGTGAGGCCGAGTTCGGACGCCTTGGCGCTGCTCATGATCAGCACTGCGGCGCTGCCGTCGGACAGCGGACTCGAGTTGGCCGCGGTGATCTGCCATTCGATCTGGGGGAAACGTTCCAGAATCGCGGGGTGGTAGAAGGCCGGCTTGAGGGTCGCAAGCTGTTCGACGGTCCCGCCCGGACGAATCAACTCGTCGGTGCTGAGCCCGGCCAGCGGTGCGATCTCACGGTCGAAGCGGCCGGCCTTGGTCGCGGCGCTGGCCTTGTCATGGCTCGACAGCGCGAACTCGTCGAGTTCGGTCCGGGAAAAGCCCCAGTCGGCAGCGATGAGTTCGGCGGCCAGGCCCTGAGAGATCAGTCCTTTTGAGTACCGCTCTGAGAATCCGATGCCGGAGGCGTCGACGCCCGGACGGACATCCGATGCCATGGGCACCCGGCTCATCGACTCCACACCGGCCGCGACCACCACGTCCTGCACGCCCGACATCACGGCCTGGGCGGCAAACGAGATCGCCTGCTGGCTCGACCCGCACTGTCGATTGATGGTGGTACCCGGAACCGACTCGGGGAAGCCGGCGGCCAGGGCGGCCTTGCGGCTGATGTTCTGTCCCTGTTCGTCGGCCTGGGTGACGGCACCGGCGATGACGTCGTCGATCAGGGCGGGGTCGATACCGGTCTGCTCGACCAGTGCCCGGAGGCTGTGGGCGAGCATGTCGACCGGATGAACGCCGTGGAGTCCGCCGGCGCCGACGGTCACACCGTCGACGACCCGCCCCGGCTTGCCCTTTCCGATCGGGGTACGCACCGCACCGACGATTACGGCATCAACGATCTGGGTCATGACCTTCTCCTTTTGCTGACTATGGTCTATCTAAGTCAGATATACCCCGAGATATTCCCACTTGTCGACTCGGGTCTCCCGATTCGCTCTCGATCACGGCCTGCGGCTCGGAGAATTGCGACATCCGGCCGGTAGTGTGTCGGGGGTGGCGCGCCTACCGAATCCCATGACTGCTCCGAGGCTGATGGCCGGTGCTGCAACCGCCGGGGTGGCGTTTGCCGCTGCCGGGGTGACTGCCGGGACCGAGGTGTTCCGGGCCATGGGGGCACCGAAAGATCTTGTGCTCCCGCATATCAGTGCCTCCCCGTATCAAACCGGTGGAAACTTCGGCAATCTCGAGCCACCGCGGCCCGTCGACGGCGATAGGGCAGCCGCGCTTGCGATGCTCCGTCGCGGTGACACCGGGAAGCCGCGGACCCGCCTGGAGTTCGATGCCTCACCTCTGCCGCAGCACGTCGCCGACCTCGCTGCCACCTGGTTCGGCCATGCCTCGGTTCTCGTCGAACTCGACGGATATCGGATTCTCACCGATCCCGTGTGGAGCAAGCGCTGCTCACCGTCGAGCGTCGTCGGGCCGGCCCGGTTGCACCCGGTGCCACACCAGCTCGACGAGTTGCCGGCCATCGATGTGGTCCTGATCAGCCACGACCACTACGACCACCTCGACACCGCGACGGTCCGTAAGCTCGCCCGGACCCATCCCGAAGCCGTCTTCGTGACACCGATCGGGGTCGGTGCGCATCTGGAGTACTGGGGCATCCACTCCGACCGGATCCGCGAAGCCGACTGGGGTGAGTCGATCACCATCGGCGACCTCACCTTCAACTGTTGCTCCGCCCGCCACTTCTCCGGACGGGGACTGCAGCGCAACACCACGCAGTGGGCGAGTTGGGCCGTGACCGGACCGCGCAACAACTTCTTCTTCTCCGGCGACACCGGCATCACCGAGTCGTTCGAGCAGGTCGGTGCCGACTTCGGTCCGTTCGGGCTGTCGCTGATCGCGATCGGTGCCTACGACCGGCTGTGGCCCGACATCCACCTCAATCCAGAAGAAGCCGTCGACGTGCATCGAATGCTCAATCACGCCAACCTGTCCGAGTCGCTGTTGCTGCCGATCCATTGGGCCACATTCAATCTCGCGTTGCACGAGTGGGCAGATCCGGTGCAGCGACTGCTCCCGGCGGCCCAGGAGCTGCAGATTCCGGTCATCACCCCGATGCCCGGTGCGCGTTTTGATGTCCATTCACGCAGTGGACACGGCTTCGAGACCCAGTCTTGGTGGGAGGGCGCGGCGTGACCACGGTCGACGTGGACCATCCGGCGAGCGGCCTGACCACGGCGCAGGTGGCCGAACGGGTTGATGCGGGCCTGGTCAACGTCCAGCCGGACCGGTCGGGCCGCAGCGTCTCGGACATCGTCCGCGCGAACATCTTCACCCGGATCAACGCGATCCTCGGTGTGCTGTTCATCATCGTGATGAGCACGGGTTCGATCATCAATGGCGCCTTCGGTTTGCTCATCATCGCCAACAGCGGCATCGGCATCATTCAGGAGATCCGGGCGAAGAAGACCCTCGATGCGCTCGCGATCGTCGGCCAGACCCGGCCGATGGTTCGTCGAGGTGGTGTTGCCGCGGAGATCGATCCGGGTGAGGTGGTACTCGACGACATCATCGAGCTCGGCCCCGGCGATCAGATCGTTGTCGACGGCGAGACCATCGAATCAGCATCCCTCGACATCGACGAGTCCTTGCTGACCGGTGAAGCCGATGCCGTCGACAAGTCAATTGGTGATCCGATCATGTCGGGCAGCTTTGTCGTCGCCGGCTCGGGCGCATACCGCGCGACGAAGGTCGGCCGCGACGCGTACGCCGCACAACTTGCCGAAGAGGCCAGCAAGTTCACGCTGGTCAACTCGGAACTGCGCAACGGGATCAACAAGATCCTGAAGATCATCACCTACCTGCTGATCCCGGCGGGTGTGCTGACCATCGTCAACCAGCTGTTCATCAGCGAGAACGGCATCAAGACGAGTCTGCTGGGAATGGTTGCGGCACTGGTCCCGATGGTGCCCGAAGGTCTGGTCCTGATGACCTCGATCGCGTTTGCGGTGGGTGTGATCCGGCTCGGCCATCGACAGTGCCTGGTCAACGAACTGCCGGCCATCGAGGGACTGGCCCGGGTCAACGTGGTGTGCGCGGACAAGACCGGAACCCTCACCGAGAACGGCATGAGGCTGGCGGAACTGGTTCCGGTGCAGGGAGATCGGACCGAACTGGAACAGGCCCTGTCCGCAGTGGCCGCCCATGATCCCCGCCCCAATGCCAGTGTTCAGGCCATGGCCGAGGCGTTCCCGAACGCGCCGGAATGGTCGTCGAACAGCATTGCACCGTTCACGTCGGCGAAGAAGTGGAGTGGTATCTCCTTCTACGACAGTGCTTCCGGGCAGGCGCGTGGCAACTGGCTGCTCGGCGCCCCGGACATGCTGCTGCCACCCGAGAGCGAGGCCGCCGCCCGGGCCGGCAAGTTGGGATCGGGTGGCCTGCGGGTGCTGCTGCTGGCATCCACCGATGTGCCGGTCGACACTGAATCGGCCGACGGTCTGTCTGCGCCGGGGACCGTCACCGCGAGAGCACTGATCGCACTGGAGCAGCGCGTCCGCCACGATGCCCGCGAGACCCTGGACTACTTTGCCTCGCAGGATGTCTCGGTCAAGGTCATCTCCGGAGACAATGCGATCTCGGTGGGCGCGGTGGCCGGGTCGCTGGGCCTGGGAACAGTGGATGACGCGATTGATGCGCGCACACTGCCGACCGATACCGATGAACTCGCCGACATCGTCAACTCCCACACCACCTTCGGCAGAGTCCGGCCGGACCAGAAGCGGGCCATGGTCGGCGCGCTGCAGTCGCGGGGCAACACCGTCGCGATGACCGGTGACGGTGTCAACGACGTGCTGGCCCTCAAAGACGCCGATATCGGTGTGGCCATGGGTTCGGGTAGCTCGGCGAGCCGGTCGGTAGCGCAGATCGTGCTGCTCGACAACAGTTTTGCGACGTTGCCGTACGTGGTCGGCGAAGGCCGGCGCGTCATCGGGAACATCGAACGGGTCTCCAACCTGTTCCTGACGAAGACCGTCTACGCGGTGCTCCTGGCGATGACCATCGGAGTCGCCGGGGTCCTGGGCAAGATCTTTGGATTCACACCGATGTCGTACCCGTTCCAGCCGATCCACGTCACGATCGCCGCCTGGTTCACCATCGGTGTGCCGGCTTTTGTGCTCTCTCTGGCCCCGAACAACGAACGGGCCCGACCCGGGTTCGTCGGCCGCGTCCTGCGCCTGGCGATCCCGTCGGGAATCGTCATCGCGGTCTGCACCTTTGTGGCCTACGCGCTGGTGTATCCGGGCGGGTCCGGAATCGAACTCGGCTCCAAGGATTCGGTCGACATGACACCTGATCAGATGCAGGCCGCCACCACGGCCCTGATCACGATGATCGCGATCTCCCTGTGGGTGCTCGCCGTGGTCGCGCGGCCGTACAACTGGTGGAAGATCGTGCTCCTGACCGTGTCGGTACTGATGTACGTACTGATCTTCTCGCTGCCGTTCACCCAGGAAATGTTCAAGCTGGATCCGACCGACTGGGCCAAAACCGCAATCGCGTTGGTGACCGCAGCGGTCGGTATCGTCGCGGTGGAGATCCTTTGGCATCTGAATCCGGTCATTGCGGCCTGGTCCAGTAAGCTGAAATTCAAAATCAAAGAATCAAATATCGCCGATGAAGTATCCGGCGCCGGAGAAAGGTGAGGGGCCACCATGGACATCAAAGGTCTGATCAACAAGGGCAAGGACGCCCTGAGCAAGAACACCAAGGTCATCGACCAGGGTGCCGACGCGGTGAACAAGGCAACCAAGGGTAAGTACGCCAGCCAGGTCCGCATGGGCGCCGACGCCGCCAGGAAGTTCGCGCAGGACGGCAACAAGAACCCGGATCAGCCCAAGTAACAACATCGAATCCAGGCGTTGACGATCAGAAGGCCTGCAGCGCGTCTGGCCGGGATGCTGCTGGCCTCGGGTCTCCTGTTCGTGACGGCCTGTTCGGGCAGCGGTGCCGACAATGGTGCGATGCCGTCGTCGGCCCCGCCGCAGTCCGGCACCACGACGTCGCTGCCACCGGCACCACCTCCGCCCGACCTGGCGAATCGCGGCGCGATCGTCGAACAGCAGCCGTTCGAAGGCAGCGACGAGCTGGCCGATGTCGGCCGGCTGATTCAGGTCGTCTACCGCTCGACCGCCGCCTACGCAGGTGAATTCGGAACCGAGGTCTCCGGAGTGGTGGCCGTTCCGGCCGGTGATCCGCCGGCCGGTGGATGGCCGATTGTCGCGCTCGGACACGGGACCACCGGAACCAGCGTGACCTGTGGGCCGTCGGACTACCCGGACCTGCTCGGTGAGGACGGTAACGTGGCGCGCCTCGTCGCCCGTGGATACGTGGTTGCCGCGAGTGACTACCAGGGCCTCGGGACCAGTGTCGAGCACCCGCGTCCGCATCCCTATCTGGAACCGAAGACCGTGGCGTACAACATGATCGATGCAGTGAGAGCAGCGCGGAATGTGGTACCCGAGGCATCCGATCGGTGGGCCGCGATGGGCGCTTCCCAGGGCGGCCAGGCGGCCTGGGCTGCCGCAGAGCACGCCGATGACTACGGCCAGGGGCTCGACTTCGTCGGCGCCGCGGCGCTCGCACCCGCTGCCGACCTGTCGCCGATCACCGATGCCGGGCTCGATGTGAAGTACACCGATGCCCAGAAGATCTTCATTCCCAATCTTGTTGCGGGACTTCGGGAAGTGTATCCCGACCTCGATCCCGACGACTACATGCGCGGTGGTCTGGCAGCCGGTGCACCCGCCTTCACCTCGTGTGGCCCCACGTCGACCGGGGACAAGTTCTCCGCGGCGATGGACATCGCGCCCGGTGACGCCGCGATCGCCGACCAAGCGGCGGTCGACCGCCTGCGGGAGATCCTCGAGTCCGACGCCCTGCCTGCGGAACCGGCGGCCGGTCCACTCTTCGTCGCCTACGGGGACCAGGACACCATCATTCTGTCGGCCTGGACCACTGCGGCGCTGCAGCGCGCGTGCGCTCAGGGCGACGTGATCGAGATCGTTCGCAAACCCGCGGGTGGACACACCAATCTGGGTGTCACCAGCGACGCGGTCGACTGGATCTCTGATCGCTTTGCCGGCGAGCCCGCGCCCGACACGTGCCCGAACTGACGGACGCCGGCGGATGCGGACCGATAACGTCAGCGCATGGCAAAGGTGAAGGACTCGATAGAGGTCGGTGTGGCGCCGGACCAGGCCTGGGCGCGCGTACTGGACCTGGCGAGCTACGACGAATGGCTGACAATCCACGACGCCTGGCGCAGTCCGCTACCCGCACCGGATGAGGTGGGCAAGGGCACCAAGGTGTCGTCGATCATCGCGTCCAGGGGTACTCGGGTCCGCTTCGAATGGACGGTCAACGCCTACGACCCGCCGCACCGGGTCAGCCTGAAAGGCACCGGCAAGGGCGGGGTCAAGGTGACGCTGATCCTCACCGTGGATCCGGCGCCGGAGGGTTCGAAGGTGACGTTCGAGATCGAACTCGGGGGACTGGCGTTGATCGGCCCGATCGGAAAGATCACGGCCAAGGTCGTCAAGAGCGAGATCGAAGCTTCACTGAAGAAATTTCACGATCTGTATTCCTGAGTAGTACCGCCCACAATCGCAGATCCACGCTGTCACATGCGGTTCGGCGCCCGGTGCCGCTATGTATAGAATCCCGGCGAACCTCGAAACAAGGGCGGTAACGGATGGGGCGGCATGGGGTCGACAGCAACGCTGAAGGCGAATTCGGATTCAGCGGGCATCGGGATGGCGACCGGGGGCACGGGACAGCATGGATGCTGGGAGCACTGGTACTCGTAGCGCTGCTGGTTGCCGGCGTGATCTTGTGGCGGACGATCGGCACCGCTTCCGGTGCCGATTGTGATTCGCGCGAAGCCGTGTCGGTCATCGCGGCTCCGACGATGGCGGCCACCATCAAACCTCTCGCGGCCACCGCGTCGGGCGACTCCTGCTATGACTTCAACGTCACCGCCGTCACCGGCGCCAATGTCGCCGGCCAGCTCACCAAGGGCGAGAACGCACCGGACCTCTGGATCGCCGACTCGACGACCCGCGCCCGCACGGTCACCGACCAGACTCGTGTCGGCAACGATGTGGTCGCCCCATCCGTTGCAGTGAGCCCGGTGGTGGTCGCCGGTAAAGACGTTCCGCCACTGGAGAACTGGGTCGATGTGATGAAGTTGCCCGGCCTGCGCCTGGGCAACCCGATCGATTCGAGTACCGGAGACGCCCCGATCGTCGGAGCCCTCGCGGCCCAGCAAGCGGGTGCCATCGACCAGAAGTCGTTCACGGATGCGATGACCCTGCTGGCCTTGCAGCAGGGCAACGCCCGGATGCCCCAGGATTCAGACAATCACCGACTCGGCCTCGCCGCGACGAGCGACTCCGCGACAGTGGTCAGTGAACAGAACTTCATCGATTATCAGCGCGGCAATCCGAACAGTGGATTGTCTGCCTCGGTCCCATCCGATGGCACGGTTGTTCTCGATTTCCCGATGCTCAACACGGCATCCGCGGCGCGCAAGGAGATCGTCGACGAGGCCGGAAAGGAATTGCTCGACGTGGTCGCGTCCAGCACCGGAGCCGAAGCCCTGACCGCGGCGGGGTTCCGAACATCGATGGATGCAGCTGCGCCTCCGGGCGGAGTGGGCGATGTGACTGTTCTCACACTGTCTGATCCTGATCGGGAGGCAAAAGCGTTGCGGCAGTGGGCGGTACTCGGCGTGCCGATCCGCACCCTGGTCGTGGAGGATGTGTCGGGCTCGATGTCATCGGCGGCCGGGGCTTCGACGCGGGCCGATATGTTGGTGGACGCCAGCATGAACGGACTGAAGCTGTTCCCCAACTCCACCGCTCTGGGTGCCTGGCTGTTCTCCATCGATCTCGGGGGCAAGGGCCAGGACTGGATGCCACTCGCGCAGATCGAACCCCTCGACGCCGAGGGTGCCGACGGAGAGACCCATCGTGAGTACCTCGAATCGCAGATTCTGACGTTGCCTGACCGGGTGGGTGGGGCCACCGGTCTGTACGACACCACTCTGGCGGCCTTCAAAGAGGTTCAGAACTCGTATGACCCCAACTACTCCAACAGCGTCATCATTCTCACCGATGGGCAGAACGAGGACCCCAACTCGATCGGCCTCGATGAACTCCTGGCCGAGTTGAAGCGGCTCGAGGATCCGGCTCGTCCGGTGCTGGTGCTGACGATCGGTATCACCGAGGATGCCGACGCGGTGTCGTTGAAGAAGATCGCGGATGCGACCGGCGGCACCAGCTACATCGCCGAGACACCGGCCGACATCTCGTCGGTGTTCGTCGATGCGGTGGCGGCCCGGATCGAGGCTGCGGGGCGATGAACGAACGTGACAGGCACCACATCGAATGTTTGCAAAGTGAGGTGAGACTAACCTAACAATCTGCCGGATTAAGTGGACTGCGGTCCTGTCCGGCGGTGATGATTCACGCATGACCTTCTCGACCACATCGTCACGGCGATCACGCCTCGCCTATGCAGGTAAAACCGTGGCCCTCGTCGGCGGCGCAACCGCCGCACTCGTCGCGTGCGGTGGCAGCGACACTTCCACTTCCGCTCCCTCAACGGCCACGCAGGCCTCCGAAGTTGCCGTTGCCAACGCCGGGGAGATCGCCGATTCCCCCTACAGGGACGGCCAATACACCGCGGTTGGCACCTACACGACGCCCGGTGGCAAAGAAGAGAAGATCGGCGTCACCGTCAATCTCGCGAACTCGGTGATCACCACCTTCGAGGTCGACACCAGCCTGTCGGATGGTCTGCCGCAGGTCTTCCAGAACAACGTCAAAGAAGCGCTGATCTCCGACAATCTCGTCGCGGGCAAGAGCATCGACGACCTGGTGATCAGCACCATGGCCGGCTCGTCGCTGTCGCCGTGGGGATTCAATGACGCGATTGATCAGATCAAAGAGCAGGCGAAGGCATAAGGTGTAGGCGTTTTAAACGCTGGTACCACATACACGCTTAAAGCTGGATGAGAACAAACCGCCTTGTAGGCGTACCACGGTTGACCCCAGAGGAGGCACAATGGATTTCATGACCTCGACACCCACTTCATCGTCAAAGAGCCGAATTGTCAACGCGGGCAAGGTTGCTGCCGTCATAGCTGCAGCCGGCGCCACCATCGCCGCATGTGGTGACGATGGCGGCGGCAGTTCGGACGCCACCACCACAGCAGCAACAGCAGTGGAGAGTACCGCAACGGTCGAATCCGGTGCGGTACAAAATGACTCGGCATCCTCGCCCTATCAGGACGGGGAATACACGGCGACCGGCCACTACACGTCCCCGGGTGGGCACCAGCAGCTCGGCGTCACGGTCACCCTGTCGAACTCGGTGATCACCGCGCTCACACTGGACACCAGTCAGACCACGGGCACGGCTGCGGAGTTCCAGGGGAAGTTCAAAAGCGGAATCGATCCACTGGTCGTCGGTAAGAATATCGACGAGCTCGACGTGAGCAAGGTATCGGGATCATCCCTGACCTCAGGTGGTTTCAACGACGCGATCGATCAGATCAAGTCGCAGGCCCAGGCCTGAATCCATGACACAGTGAATGACCCGACCACCTGGGAGTTCAACGCACTCGGCACCTCGTGGGGAGTTGCTCTCGGGCGATCGGTTCCTGACGACCTGAAGTCGGCGATCACCGCCGAGCTCGATCGGATCGATCTGATGTGGTCGAGGTTCCGCGACGATTCGACGGTGGCCGAGATGGCCACCACCACCGGCCGCTTCCCGATCCCGTCGTCGGATCAGCCGGTGATCGACCTGCACCGCACGTTGTACGAGGTGACCGGCGGGATGGTGACGCCGATGGTCGGACAGACCCTCGATGACGCCGGATACGACTCCACCTACTCCCTGCGGCCGGCGGAAGTGATTGCCGCGGTACCTCTGTGGGATGACGTTCTCGCCGGCTGGCAGGGGGAACTCGACGTCGTGCGTCCCGTGCTGATCGATATCGGCGCCACCGGAAAAGGATTCGCGGTCGACCGGGTTGCGCGGTTGGTCCGGGAGCACGGATTCGACGAATTCCTGGTCGACGGCAGCGGCGACATCCGGTCCGGTGATCACCCTCACCGAATCGGGTTGGAGCATCCCACCGATCCGACCAAGGCGATCGGCACGGTGGTGATCGAGAACAACGCGATCTGCGCTTCGGCGGGCAACCGGCGCGCCTGGGCGGATTGGCATCACATCGTGGATCCGCGATCCGGTGGTCCCACCCGGGAAGTCCTGGCCACCTGGGCGATCGCCGAAGACACGATGACAGCCGACGGGCTCGCGACGGCACTGTTTTTCACATCTCCCCAAAAACTGTTGAGCCACTTTGATTTCGACTATGTGGTGGTGCGGGCAAACGGCACTGTCGAACATTCACACGCGCGAGAACTGGAGTTGTTCCTATGAGGTTCGTCAGGCTGATCGATCGCCTCTCGATGTATCGGTTTGTGTTGCTCGCCTTGGTTGTGCTGGCCGTCTACGCACTGGGGGTCGCGGCGTTCGATTCCGAATTCGCCTATACGGCAAGTCAATTGCTCGGATCGTTGGCGATTCTCGTGGTGACCTGCGGGGTCGTGACCTACGCCTGCGCGGCCGTCGTCCGGGTTCCGCCGGGTAGCGAATCATGGCTGATCACCGCGTTGATCCTGTTCTTCATCTTCCCGGGACTCACCGATGCCGACACCGGGTGGGGACTCGTGCTGGCGGGTGCCATCGCAAGCGCCTCGAAGTACGTGATCGCATTCCGCCGTCGTCACATCGTGAACCCGGCTGTCGCGGCAGCGGTGATCTGTTATCTGTTCGCGTACTTCGACGTCGGACCGTTCCTGTTCGGGTTCTGGTGGGTCGCCGCCGAACAACTGATGATCCCGATGATCGTGATCGGGCTCGCGGTGGTCTGGAAGTTGCGCGAATGGTGGCTGGTGGGAACATTTCTCGTCGTCTCCCTGGTGACGGCCATCTATGTGGCACTCGACGTCGACACCCCGGTCGGCGACGCGCTCGAACTCGCCATCAAGTCGAGTCCGCTGCTGTTCGCGGGCGCGATCATGCTCACCGAACCGCTCACGTCTCCGTCGACGCGCGTGCAGTCGGTCATCTATGCGGCGCTCGTCGGATTCCTCATGTACTGGGGTGAGTCGTTCGAGATCACCGACAAATACACGCTTGAATTCACACCGGAGATCGCATTGCTGGTGGGCAATCTGTTCGCCTACATCGTTGCGCGCAGATGGCGCCGCACGGTGCTCACCGTTGACTCCGTGCAGCCGATCGGCACGGACACCTACGAGGTGATCGCCTCGCCCGGGCTGCGATTCCGGCCCGGACAGTGGGCACAGATCTCTGCGCCCAGATGGAATCCGACGCCCGAGAAGCAGGGCACGCGACGGGTGTTGTCGCTGGCCGGAGCGCCCGGCGAATCGACGCGTTTCGGTTTCACCGCGGCCGGGGACATCTCGGCATTCAAGAAACGGCTCATCGAGGGCGATGTGGCGGGCTCGAAGCTGTATGTCGACGAGGTCGGTGGCAACTTCACACTCCCGCGCAAACTGACCGCGCCGACGGTCCTGATTGCCGGTGGCATCGGCATCACGCCGTTCCGATCGATGCTTGCCGACCTGCTGGAACGGGGTGCGGACCTGTCGAAGGTGTCGTTGATCTATGCGGCCAACGGTGATGATCGGCTGGTGTACGCCGATGTTCTCGATGCCGTCCGTGCCGCCGGCGCCACCGTGCTGACGGTGACCGGTGGCCTGGTGGGTGCCAGCGATATCGCTGCGGTAGCGCATCCGGGATCGCACTACTATCTGTCCGGCCCGCCGGCCATGCTCGACGCCATCAAACCGATGTTGCTGGGTGCCGAACCCGTATTGCGGTGGCAGCCCTGGCGCCTGCACACCGATCGATTCATCGGCTACTGACGGGCGAATCCGAGTGGGCGGGAACTTTCTGCCGTCGCCGGTGCTCCTATCTTCGACCGCCGCACAACGCGGCACCACCGAAGACCACGAACCCACAACTTCCCGACCGCGGCACTGCCGTACCCGAGACCGGGCCACCTGAACACAGGTGGCCCGGTTTTGGTGTGTCAGTCGCGGGAGACCAGGGCCCGGAGAAAGAACTTCAGGTTCTCGGGACGTTCTGCCAGCCGGCGCATGAAATAGCCGTACCACTGCGAACCGAACGGAACGTAGACCCGGATCTGCCGACCGGCCCGGGCCAGTCTGAGCTGTTCGGAATCGCGGATGCCGTAGAGCATCTGGTGCTCCCACTCGTCGGCGCGTCGGCCGGCGGCGGTGGCCATCGCCTCGGCGGCGGCCACCATCACCGGATCGTGGCTGGCGACCATCGGGTACCCGTCGCCGGCCATCAACACCTGTAGGCAGCGCACGTACGCGGCGTCGACGTCCGGCTTGTCCCGGAAAGCCACCGCCGCTGGTTCGGCATATGCGCCCTTGCACAGCCGGATCCGTGATCGGGGTCCGGCAAAAGCGTGGCAGTCGTCCTCGGTGCGGTGCAGATAGGACTGCAGCACGGTCCCGAGGTCGGGGAAGTCGGACTGCAACTCGCGGACGATCCGCAAGGTCGAGTCGGTGGTGGTGTGGTCCTCGGCGTCGATCGTCACCCACACGCCTGCCCGGGTGGCCGCGGAGGCAATGCGGTGTGCATTCTCCAGTGCGATCTTCTCTCCGTGCCGGGGGAGTGCACGACCGAGTGCGGACAGCTTCAGCGACACCTCCATCGGATGACCGGGCGGGGTCGGGTTCGGGCCGGCAGCATGATCGGCGAGCATCCCGATCAGTCGCAGGTAGGCCTGGACGGTCCTTTCGGCCTGGGTTTCGTCGGTGGTGTCCTCGCCGAGGTGGTCGATGGAGATCATCCGCCCGGATTCGAGCAGCGATCCGCAGACATCCATGACATCGTCATGGGTTTCACCGGGGACGAAGCGCTGCACAACATTCCGTGTCACGGGCAGCCGCCCGCTGAGGCGCTTGATCCGGTCGCTCCGGCCGGCCGCGGTGATGATGCTGCGTGTTGCGGCAGCGGTGGTCGGCTTCACGGTCGGCCCTCTTCGGGATCGGCGGCCATATGCGGATATCCGGCAGCTGTTGCGGGAGTGAATGTCTCCTTGATGGTCCGGGTCGAGGTCCAGCGCATCAGATTCTGCTTGGACCCCGCCTTGTCGTTGGTGCCCGATGCACGTCCACCACCGAAAGGCTGCTGTCCGACCACCGCCCCGGTGGGTTTGTCGTTGATGTAGAAGTTTCCGGCCGCGTTGCGGAGCCCTGAGAGCGCGGAACCGACCGCCGACCGGTCATCGGCGATGACGGCTCCGGTGAGCGCGTAGCGGGCCGTCGAATCCACCTGCTGCAGAATCGAATCGAAGTTGTCGTCGGGATAGACGTGGACCGAGAGGATCGGGCCGAAATACTCCGTGGAAAAGGCCTCGTCGGTGGGATCGTCGCCGAGGAGCACCGTCGGCCGTACGAAGTAGCCCTCGGAGTCGTCGTGATCCCCGCCGGCGGCGATGGTCAGGGAGGGAACGGATTTGGCTCGCTCGATGGCGGCCGACGATTTGTCGAAGGCGCGCTGGTCGATCACCGCGGCGCCGAAATTGGACAGGTCCCGGACGTCGCCGTAGCTCAGGCTGTTCGCCTCGGCGAGGAAGTCGTCGCCCATGGTGTCCCACACCGAACGCGCGATGTAGGCGCGCGATGCGGCCGAACACTTCTGGCCCTGATATTCGAAGGCTCCGCGGATCAGTGCGGTTCGCAGCACCTCCGGATCTGCCGAACTATGGGCCAGCACAAAGTCTTTGCCGCCGGTTTCGCCGACCAGTCGCGGATAGCTGCGATAGCGGTCGATGTTCGTTCCGACTTCACGCCACAGATGCTGAAAGGTGTTGGTCGAACCGGTGAAATGGATACCGGCCAGATTCGGATCGCTCAGCGCCACATCGCTGACCGCGATACCGTCTCCGGCGACCAGATTGATCACGCCGGGTGGCAATCCCGCCGCCTCCAGGAGCTTCATCGTGAGATATGCCGAATAGGTCTGTGTCGGTGAGGGTTTCCAGACCACGGTGTTACCCATCAACATCGGGGCGGTGGGCAGGTTGGCGGCGATCGCCGTGAAGTTGAACGGGGTGATCGCGTAGACAAAGCCTTCGAGTGGGCGGTGGTCGAGTCGGTTCCACACCCCGGCGCCGGAGACGGGTTGTTCGGCGAGTATCTCCCGCGCGAATCCGACGTTGAAGCGCCAGAAGTCGACGAGTTCGCAGGGCGCGTCGATCTCGGCCTGCTGCACCGTCTTCGACTGTCCGAGCATCGTGGCCGCGGCGATCGTTTCGCGCCAGGGTCCGGCCAACAGGTCTGCGGCCCGCAGCAGGATCGCGGCCCGGGAATCGAAGTCGGTTGCATTCCACGCCGGCGCAGCCGCCAGTGCGGCGTCGACCGCTGCGCGGGCCTCGTCGTGGGTGGCATTGGTGAACGTGCCGAGCACCTCGTGATGGGCATGGGGCTGAACCACGGGAATCGGTGTTCCGGTGCCGGTGACGTGGGCACCGTTGATCACATGGGGTAGGTCCATCGGGCCGTCGGCGGTGAGGCTGCCCAACTCGGCGATGATCCGGCGGCGTTCCGGAGATCCAGGGGCGTAGGTGTGCACGGGTTCGTTGTGCGCGCGTGGCGGCGTGGTGATGGCGTCCATCTACCCATCACAGCCCGGCAGCGACCACGAAACGATAGCCGATAGGCCAAAGCATGTGCGTATCCTTGGTTCAGTTGAACAAAGGGGGTCGGATGTCGGAACCCGGAACACCGGCATCGAGCACGCTCGGGCGATTGCTTCTGGCGTTGGACGGCACGCTGGTCACACTCGTCGAGGCGCCCGAGGGCCTGGATCGAACCGTGTCGTCGATGGCGCTGCTCGACGATGACGACCTGAGACTCGGTGTGGGCCGGGCAGCGAGAGGTGCGGACCTGGTGCTGCTGGTCGGCGTGGGTGCAGATTCGGTGATCGCCTGGTTGGCAACGCTGGGTATCCGGACACCCGTCGCGATTCTGGTGAAGTCGCCGACGACGACGATGGTGCGCCGGGCGGCGGCCGCCGGTGTCGCGGTGGTTGCCGTTGACCCCCATGCGCGCTGGGAGCGTATCTACAACCTGATCGGGCGAGTTCTGGAGCAGGCCCGCGCGGGGAGCGCGGAGTCGATGGCCACTGGCACCGCGGGAGATTTGTTCGCACTGGCCCAGGCGGTCGCGGATCGGACCGGCGGACTGGTGAGCATCGAAGACGCCGACTCGCATGTCCTGGCCTACAGCACCTCTGACGAGCACGCCGACGAACTCCGCCGGCTGTCGATTCTCGGACGTGAGGGTCCGCCGGAGATGCTCGACTGGCTGCGGCAGTGGGGCGTTTTCGGTGCCCTGCGGGCCACGACGGACGTGGTGTCGGTGGCGCAGCGCGATGACCTCGGTCTGCGCCCACGACTGGCTATCGGTATCCGGGAACCCGGCGGTCAGGCATATCTCGGGACCCTGTGGTTGCAGCAGACCGACGCCGCCCCGGCTCCGGACTCGGCGGAGGTGATCACCGGTGCAGCCGCCGTCGCCGCCCGCATCATCGCGCAATCGGTGTCGATGCCGTCCGTACACGGCGAGCAGGTTCAGCGGCTTCTCGGATTTCGGGGGGACGGCATCGACGTCACCTATCTTGCTCAGGCACTGAACATTCCGGCCGACGGGCCGGTGGTTGTCGTCGGGCTGGGGCCACGCGAACGTGCCGGGACCACCGATCGCCGCGACGAACCAGGGGAGCAGAACCTGCCGGCGATCACACTGCACGCCAGTGCTTTTCGGCCCGACTCGGTGACCGCCGCGGTCGGCGGCCGGGTTTACGTGCTGTTACCCCAGACCGGCGGCGGGCCGGCGACGGTGCAGTGGGCACGCGCCACCGTGGCGGCCGCGGAACGAAGATTCGGCGTCCGGATCCGGGCTGTGATTGCCGAGGGTTCCGGGGTGATCGATGCGGCGCGGTTGCGTGGCGAGGTCGACCGGGTGATCGATGCCGCGCTCCATGAGGGTGCACTGATCGACCAGGTGACCACTGTCGAGCAGTCACGGACGCCGGTGCTCCTCGGCGAGATCGTCGGATTGCTTGCCGCCAACCCCGACCTGGTCGATCCGCGGGTGGCCGAACTCCGGGAGTACGACACCGCGCACGGGACGGAATTGGTGCCGAGCGTGCGGGCCTACCTCGATGCGTTCGGTGATGTCCGGGCGGCGGCCACCGATCTACACATCCATCCGAACACGCTCCGGTACCGGCTGCGACGGGCCCACGAACTGACCGGGCTGGATCTGGGCGATCAGGCCACTCGCCTGGTTGTGGCCCTCGCACTTCGTATTTGACGCTAGCGGCAGCAGCTGCAGATACGACAGAGCCCTCGAGCTTTCGCTCGAGGGCTCTTGTCAGACGTCAGATCGGACCGTGATCAGGGGGTCTTCGCGAATTGCACGGTGTCGTCATTGGATGCGTCGCCGCCGGGACGACGTCGGAGCAGCAGGATCACACCTCCGATGAGGAGCAGACCACCGACTACGCCGAGGATCGCCGGAACGATCACACCACCGATCCGGAGCTGATCGACGTAACCGGAAGCCTTGTCGGACTGATGCTCGACAGTGGTGCTATTCCACTCCATAGTGGCCGCGAAGGCGTCCATCCGGAACTCCCGGAGCGGTGCGGCCAAATCAGGATCTTCCCAGCCCGGGGACTTGAAGTACTGATGCTGCTCTTCCAGACCCTTGAGGATCGTGCCGGTCTCCGGTTCCACCCAGACGTGGCGGGTGGCTTTTGCGAAGCGGTCCATCACGACGGGCTCGTTGGCCGGGACGCCTTTGATACCCCACCAGCTGGCCGGCTTCTCCAGCGAGGTGCCGAGTGCCGGCTGCCCATTCGGCGTCGGCAGCGTCACCTGATCGACCTCGGGAACGTCGCTGACGAAGTGGTAGGCGGTGACGCCGTCGATCTTTTCTTCTTCGACGAACTTTGCGGGCACGTCCTGCCGGGTGTTGGCGTCGTAGTACAGCTGATCGGTCTTCTTCACGTCGAAGCCGAACTTGTACTGGTATCCCTTGCGAGGTGCTTCGACGAAGTTGTCGGTGCCGTCGATGGTCACCGTGCCTTCCGGTGCCTCGAGGGTGTGGATGCGCGCGATGTTGCCGTTCGGCTTGCTCGTTTTGCGATCCACGGACACGACATCGACGTTCGAGGTGAGAACGGCGTCTTTACAGGTGCGCTTGGCATTGACCGGTTCTGCAGTGGGCTCGGTCGTCTTGTCGCCGTCGCGCAGCAGGTCGATCATCACCGTCTGTCCGGACTGCAGCGTTGCCTGATCGGAGTCCGACGGATTGATGATGATGCTGCGACGCTGCTGTGTCAGATGGGCGTCGAGGACCTCAGCCCTCGGTTCATTGATCGAACAGCGATTGAAAACGCGTGCCGGGGTGTTGTTGTCATCAGTCAGACCTGCCGGAACCGACGTCGACACCGAGGTGATATCGAGGTCCAGCGGGACCACCTTGAGCTTGGGAACCAGCCACAACGGAACTGCAATCGCAGCGGTCAGCAGGGCGACCCCGAAGAAGATCAGCGCCGGTGCCAAAAACTTTTTGATGTCATACCCCTCTCGAACGGCGACAAGCGAGTTCAAGTATTGCAGTACGCACCCCGAAAGTTGCCGACGGCCGCGGATTTCCGCACATCGCGCGTCCGGCACCGCACGAACAGAGAATTTCTCCATGCCCGTACCCGGGTACCGTCATCGCGCAGGTAGAGTCTTCACCCGAAGCGCCTTAGTAGCTCAGGGGATAGAGCAACCCTCTCCTAAAGGGTAGGTCGCAGGTTCGAATCCTGCCTAGGGCACCAGTACATCGGAAGTATCGTCATCGGGTATGAGCCGAACCATCTTGCCGAAGGAACCACTCGTCGAAGCGCTGTCGGCCGTGTGGTCAGCCGTCGAAAGCCTGGCCGCCTCGATCACCGACGAACAGTGGCGCAGCGCATCGATCTTGCCCGGGTGGTCGGTGGGCGACGTGGTGGCCCACGTCATGACCACCGAGCGCATGCTGCTCGGTGACCCGATACCGGAGGTTGCGGCCGACGTCGATGCGTTCGGCCACGTCTGCAACGACATCGGCGTGATGAACGAGCGCTGGCTCGAGTTCTACCGCACGCAGGACCGTGCGACGGTGCTCGCCGATTATCGTGACGTCATTGCGCGCCGGACGGCATCACTGGCAGCGATGACCCAGGAGGACTGGGACGCGGATTCGTTCACACCGGCCGGCCCCGACACCTACGGCAGGTTCATGCGGATCCGGGTCTTCGATTGCTGGATGCACCAATTGGACCTCTGCGACACGCTCGGTGTGGAGATGACCACCGACCGGATCCCCATCGTCGCGGCGATGTACGAGATCTTCGAGAGCATGCCGTACGTGGTGGGGAAGAAGGCCGGAGCCCCGGATGGCAGTCGAGTCCGGTTTGTCATCGAAGGTCCGGTTCCGCGGACATTGAACATCGCGGTAGACGGCCGCGCGGGAATTGTTCGTGAGCTCGACGGAGATCCAGATCTGACGTTGACATTCGAATACACTGAGTTCGCCCGTCTGGCCGGCGGCCGCGCCACCGGTTCCCAAGGGGCCGTGGGCATCTCCGGTGACCGGGCGCTGGGTGAGAAGGTGCTGGCCAACCTGGCCTTCGTGATGTGATCGGTTTTCGGCAATCCTGGGCAGGTCAAGATGCGACGACTGTGGGCGGTGGTGCTCCCACTACTGGTGTGCGTGATCATGATTCCGGCGGCACCGGCCATTGCGCAGGATCAGGGTCTGGGACCGGATTTCCTCTGGGGCGTCGGCTCCGCGGGCTTCCAGTCGGAGGGTTCCTCGCCGGACAGCAATTGGCGGCGGTACTCGAACAGTGACCGGGTCGACGACCCGGTGGGCACATCGGTCGACTTCCGGAACCGCTACGTCGAGGACATCGACAACGCCCGCGACATGGGCGTCAAGGTGTACCGGATCAGCGTGGAATGGGCCAGGATCCAGCCGGCGCCGGGCGTCTGGGACCAGCGTGAGCTCGAATACTACGACCGGGTGGTGCACCACATCCTGCTGGCGGGGATGCGTCCGATGATCACCCTGGATCACTGGGTGTATCCGGGCTGGGTCGCCGATCGCGGTGGCTGGAACAACCCCGACATGGCCGAGAGTTGGCTGATCAACGCGCGCAAGGTGGTTGACCGTTACGCCCAGTTCGATCCCATCTGGGTCACCATCAACGAACCGATCGTCTACACGTACCTCAAGGAATTGACATTCGGCGGTATCGCCGCGACCAACGTTCCGTTGATGCTCGATCAGCTGGTGCGCGTCCATCGCAGCATCTACGACCACATCCATGCGCGTCAGCCGGGAGCCTGGGTGACGTCGAACTCGGCCTACCTGCCGACCGTCCAGCCGGCTCTCGATGCGATGTTCCTCGACCGGATCGCGGACAAGCAGGACTTCGTGGGCATCGATTATTACTACTCGGTGTCGGCAACGGATCTGAACACGTACAACGCTGCGACCGAAGAGTTTTGGAAGGCGACGTCGGCGGCCGACGGCCTCTATTACGCACTGCGCTATTACTCGCGGAAGTTCCCGGGCAAGCCGTTGTACATCGTCGAGAACGGGATGCCGACCGAGAACGGGAACCCTCGGCCCGACGGATATCAGCGGGAAGATCAGCTGCGCGATGCGGCGTACTGGCTCACTCGTGCGCGCGCCGACGGGATGAATGTGGTCGGCTACAACTACTGGTCCATCACCGACAACTACGAGTGGGGCAGCTACACACCCCGTTTCGGTCTCTATCGGGTGGACGTCACGACCGATCCGACGCTGACCCGCCAGGCCACACCGGCCGTCGCCGCCTACCGCGAGATCATTGCCGACGCAGGCGTTCCGGCGGGCTATCGGCCGACCCGTCCGGCGCAGTTCTGCTCTCTTGTGGATGCTCCAACGAGCTGCAGTCAGCCGGTACGGTGAACGGCTTCGAAACGAACCCGGTATCCGCTGCTCCGGTCAGGTTCTCCGCCGCCGAGCGCTCGGCTTCGGCGGACCCGAACATCGCAACGGCCACCGCGCCGAGCACGGCAAACGTGAAACCGGCCAGAGCCATCCACTGCATACCGGGCACCGTCGAGTCACCGAGCCACAGCACCCCGACGACCCCGGGTACCGCTGTTTCTCCGACAACAAGTGCCGCCGTCGACCCGTTCACCTCGCCCAGTTGGAGGGCCACGGTGTGCAGATAGAACCCCGCTGCTCCGGCGATCGCGATCACCCACGCGGCCGGATCGGCCAGCATGGTCGGCAGTGACAGCGGATCGATGCCGTCGAGAATCCGGACGCCGATTGCAACCGCCCCGAACAGCAGGCCCGCGGCGGCACCGGCGGCGACCGACCCTGCGCGGCCGATCCGGCGAACCGTGAACAGCGATCCGGCGACCAGCACCACGGTGACCGCCAGCAACGCCCAATGCAGCGATTTCGGAGTCGTGTACGCGGTGTGCGGCTGCGAGGCGGAACCCAGGAGCAACAGCGCCACCAGTACCGTGCCCATCGCGACGTAGTCGCGGGGGTGCAGTCTGATGCCGAGGAGCCGGACCCCGAGAAGCGCCGTGATGATGAGGTTGCCGGCCACGATCGTCTGCGACAGGAACAGCGGCAGCATCCGGGCCGCACCGGCGCCGGCGACGAACCCGAGGACGTCGAAGGTCGCACCCACGACAAAAACCCCGGTCATCGCGGTCGCGGCGGTTGACCGCCAAGACGGTGAACCGGCCGCGGTGGCCATCCGCTCATCGTCGGGGTGGGCGCGGGCCACCTGCCGGGCGCCAAGCGCCTGCATCACCGACGACAGGCCGTAGCCCACTGCCGCGATGATTGCCAAGCTCACGCCGACCAACATGTCCAACACCCTTCCACCGCACTTGGTGTGTGCAACGCATCCAGGATGCTCAGGTATTTCCCAGGATCGCCACCCATTTTTCGGGGACCCGACATTTCGTGGTCGATGAGAGCGGGTGATCGGCGGCCGGGGCTGGTGCGGTCCGTGGCATCGGGGGTCTTAGTGTTGAGCGATGAGTCACATCGCGTTGGTCACCGGCGCATCGAGTGGAATCGGCGCCGAAGTCGCCCGCCAACTGGTTGCCCGCGGGCTGACGGTACTGGGTACGAGTCGACGGCCCGACGCCATTACCGACCCGATTCCCGGCGTCACCTACCTCGAACTCGATCAGAACGACCCGGCCAGTATCGCTCGCTGCGCCGAGCACGCCGGAGCGATCGACATCCTGATCAACAACGCCGGCGAATCGCAGATGGGTCCGCTCGAGGACACCCCGATGGACGCCATCGAGAAGTTGTTCGCCACCAATGTCTTCGGCCCGATCGCCCTCACGAAGGCCGTGCTTCCCGGGATGCGGGAACGTCGGCACGGCACCGTCGTGATGGTCGGTTCGATGCTGTCGAGTTTCCCGCTGGCCTTCCGCTCGTCCTATGGCGCCACCAAGTCGGCGCTCAAGGCGTTCGCCGACGGCAGTCGCCGCGAACTGGCGCCGTTCGGAATCGCGATCTGCACCGTGGAGCCGGGCACCATCGCGACCGGCATCGGAGACCGGCGGAGCTATTTCCTGGCCGACAACTCGCCCTACCGCGGCGACTACGACACGGTGGCCGCCGCCACCCGTCGCAACGAGGACGCGGGTCTGGCCGTCGCGCCGATGGCCGAGGTGATCGTCGAAGCGGCGCTGTCGAAGGACCCGAAGCCGCTGTACGCCAAGGGCAACAAGGCCCCGATCGTCTTCGCCCTGCGCCGGCTCCTGCCGCGCCGCACGATCGGTGACATCACCGGTCGATTCCACGGACTCTCGAAGGCCAGGCCCTGACCATGCGCAAACTACTCGTCATCGGCATCGGACCGGGTGACCCACGCCAGATCACCATCGAGGCCATCGATGCGATGAAATCCGTCGACGCGTTCTTTGTCCTCGACAAGGCACCCGAGCGGGGCGCAGCGGTCAAGCAGTCCCTGGTGGGCCTGCGCAAGGAGATCTGCGACCGCTACCTCGACACCGACTACCGCTTCGTCGAAGTCCCGGATCCGCCACGCGACCGCACGCCCGACGACTACGCCGCCGAGGTCCGTCGCTGGCACGACGCCCGGGCCGACCTGATCGAGCAGGCACTCGCCACCGAGCTGTCCGACGACGGCGTCGGGGGAATCCTGGTGTGGGGCGACCCGGCGCTGTACGACAGCACGCTCCGCATCATCGACACCATCGTCGCCCGCGGTCACCTCGAGCTGGAACACAGCGTGATCCCCGGCATCACGAGCTTTGCGTCACTGACCGCCGCGCACAAGATCCTGCTCAACCGCATCGGCGAACCCATCCACATCACCACCGGACGCCGGCTGGCCGACACCCCGAAAGGGGCCGCTGCCAATCAGGTCGTGATGCTCGACGCCGATTGCACGTTCCTGCAGACGGCGGCGCCGGACGATCACATCTGGTGGGGCGCCTACCTCGGCACGCCCGACCAGCTGCTCATCGCGGGCACCGTCGGTGAGGTCGGTGAGCAGATCCGCGAGACCCGTAACGCCGCGCGCGAACGCCACGGCTGGATCATGGACATCTACCTGCTCAGGTCCTGGCCCCCGCCCCGCTAGGCCCACCTCGCTAACCCGATGATGTGGCCTTTTGGCGAACAAAAGCCCAGGTGGGCGCCGCCAAAAGGCCACATCATCGGGTGGTGGGGGCGTGGGGCTACGCGATCTCGGCGAGTGCGGAGAGGATCGGGTCGCGGAGTTCGGAGCGGCAGATCACGAAGTCGGGCATGAACGGGCTGCGCCGGTTGTATTCGAGATCGGATCCGTCGATGCGGCTGCAATGGAGTCCGGCCGCCTGGGCGACACCGACCGGTGCGCAGTTGTCCCATTCGTACTGTCCGCCGGCATGGACGTAGGCATCGGCGTCACCGCGGACGACGGCCATGGCCTTGGCGCCCGCAGAACCGATCGGGACCATGTCGAGGCCGAGTCGCTGTGAGACGTGCCCCGATTCGTAGGAGGCCCAACCGCGGGATGCGACCATCCGGCCGGTCAGTTCGCCGCCGACCGATGGCACGGTGTCGGTGGTGTAGATCTCTCCGATGGCCGGCAGTGAGACCGCACAATCGGCAGGCCGGCCGCCGATCGTCAGGGCGATATGGACCGCCCAGTCGTTGCGTCCGGAAGCGAATTCGCGGGTGCCGTCGAGCGGGTCGATGATCCAGACCCGGTCGGAGGTCAGCCGGCGACCGTTGTCGGTGGCCTCTTCCGAGAGCACCGCATCGGTCGGACGATGCTGGGCCAAGACTGCACCGATCCAGGCCTGAGCCATCGCATCGCCGACGTCGCCGAGCAGATATCCGCTGAGCAAATGCTGATACCGGATGTCCACCAAGATTTTCCCGGCGCCTTCGGCCAACATTCTGGCCAACTCGGCATCGGTCACCGAACCACTGGAGCGCATCTGGTTACTAGAACATACTGGGCTCATGCCTGAGTTACCTGAGGTGCAGGCCATCGCCGATTTTGTTGACGGCCGGGCTGCCGGACTCCCCATCCGACGTGTCGACGTGGCGTCTCTGGCGGTGCTCAAAACCGCCGATCCGCCATATACCGCGCTGGCCGGGCGCACCATCGAATCGGTGACCAGGATCGGGAAATACCTGGTCATGACCACCGCGGGTGACGACCCTGGCCCGATCCACCTGATCATCCACCTCTCGCGGGCCGGATGGTTGCGATGGTCGGACAATCTGTCACCCGCCCCGCCGCGCCCCGGCGGTAAAGGTCCGATCGCGTTGCGTGTCCATTGCGGGCTGCCCGGTGAGGGATTCGACGTCACCGAGGCCGGAACCCAGAAACGGCTGGCCGTGTGGATCGTTCGCGACCCGTCCGAGGTGGAACGGATCAAGACGCTGGGGCCCGATGTGTTGTCGCTGAGCCGAGACGAACTGGCCGAATTGCTGAAAACCTCGGGGTCCCGGATCAAGACGGTGCTCACCGATCAGCGGATCCTGTCCGGGGTGGGCAACGCCTACAGCGACGAGATCCTGCACACCGCCAAACTGTCGCCTTTTGCGACGTCGAAGACGATGACGCACGAGCAGGTCGATGCCCTGTACTCGGCCATCGGTGAGGTCCTGCGCGATGCCATCGGGAGGCTCGAGGGTCAGCAGGTGGCGCGGCTGAAGGGGGAGAAGCGATCTGGGTTGCGTGTTCATGCCCGCACCGGACTGCCGTGCCCGGTCTGCGGTGACACCGTCCGTGAGGTTTCGTTCACCGACCGGTCCTTCCAGTACTGCCCGAACTGCCAGACCGGTGGCAAGGTCTTGGCCGACCGACGGATGTCGAGATTGCTCAAGTGACCCAGGATCCGCTTCCGGCGGGCTTGCAGCTCAACCAGATCCAGTTCATGGCCACCCACAACTCGTCGCATCAGCTGATGACACCCGACGAGCGATTCGGGTGGCTGATGGGTTCGAACCTGGATTCGTACCGCTATGAACATCTTCCGCTCGACCGGCAGCTGACCGACCAGCACGTGCGTGGGATCGAGCTGGACGTCTATCCCGATCCCGAGGGCGGTCGGTACGCCTGGCCGCTGGCGCGCAGGTGGCGCGGCCGCGGACCCCGGCTCGAACCACTCTGGGGCCGACCCGGATTCAAGGTGATGCATGCACCGGACGCCGACTACCGAACCAGTTGTCCGACGTTGACGGGTGCGCTGCAGACCGTGAAACGCTGGTCGAGGGAGCATCCCGGCCATGTGCCGGTGGTGATCCAACTCGAACTGAAGGCGTCGTGGCCCTGGGGTCTGGTGCTGCGGGGTGCCCGGGTACCGCGATGGTCGCCGGCGGTGCTCGATGCCCTCGACGCCGAGATCCGGTCGGTGTTCGACGATGAGTCGGCCTTGCTGACACCGGACCGGATCCGGGGCGGTGCACCGACCCTGGAGCAGGCGGTGCTCGGTCCGGGCTGGCCGCAGGTGGACGACGTCCGCGGCACGGTGCTGTTCTTCTTCGACTACGGCGATCAGGACTACATCCGCGACAACTACCGTACCGGCCGGCCGAGCCTGGAAGGGCGGGTGGCATTCACGACTCCACCTCCCGGACAACCGGATTCGGCCTTCATCATGCACAACGATCCTCGCGGTCAGGGTTTCCTCCGGATTCGTGAGCTGGTGAACCGGGGATACCTGGTCCGGACCCGCTCCGATGATCCGGTGTCGACGGCGAAGGCGGACGAACATCGTCGACCGAGGATGGCGCTGGCCTCGGGTGCCCACATGATCAGCACTGACTTCCCGGTTCCGGGCCTGGCGTTTCGGTGGGGCGACGGCGCATTCGTGTCCTGTTTGCCCGGCGGGTCGGCCGTCCGGCCGAATCCGGTGACCGCTGCAGGTGGCGCGAGAGAGTAGGTTCCAGCCATGAGTCGCAACAAGATCTTGATCACCGGCGCCAGCTCGGGTCTGGGCGAGGGTATGGCCAAAACCTATGCGGCACAAGGACGTTTGCTCGCACTCTGCGCCCGGCGGGTCGAGCGGCTCGACGAGCTGAAGGCAGAGCTGGGTGCACAGGCCTCGCAGATCGCCACCGCAGCGCTCGATGTGACCGACGTCGACACCGTCCCGGTCGTATTCGGTGCGCTCCGTGACGAACTCGGCGGGCTCGACCGGGTGATCGTCAACGCCGGGCTGGGCAAGGGCGCGCCGATCGGGACCGGGATGGCACATGCCAATCTCGACACGGTGCGGACCAATCTGGTCGGCGCGCTGGCCCAGGTCGAGGCGGCGATGGAGATCTTCCGGGCCCAGAACTCCGGACATCTGGTGCTGATCAGCTCGATGAGCGCGGTGCGTGGGCTCCCGAAGGCCCAGGCCGCGTATTCGGCGTCCAAAGCCGGGCTGTCAGCGCTGGGAGAGGGCCTGCAGGCGGAGCTGGCCGGTTCGCCCATCAAGGTCAGCGTGATCCTGCCCGGCTACATCTCCACCGACATCAATGCCGGTGTGAAGACGAGGATGATGACCGAACGCGACGCCGGGGTGGCGGCCCTGATCGCCGCGATCGAATCCGAACGCAACCGGGCGGTGGTGCCGCGCTGGCCCTGGACCGCGATCGACCTGGCATTGCGCCATCTACCGGGATCGATCACCCGCCGGATGGTTTGAGATCCGCCTGCGTACGGTCGCCGGGAAGCCGGTGTTCACGGTCAGCGAGCCGTCTTCGGCAGGCATCGAAAAGTCTTGCGGCACCGACCACTCGTACTCGCGAAGCATGCGATGCAAGACCGTGAGAACCTCCATCCGGGCAAAGTTCATACCCATGCACTTGTGCACACCACCGCCGAACGGCATCCAGGCCATCCGATGCCTGCCGGCATCGTGTTCAGAGGTTCGGAACCGGTCCGGATCAAAATGGGTGGGGTCGGGCCAGACGTCATCAATGCGATGGTTTGCTCCGACGAGGACCACCACAAACGTGCCCTCCGGAATGTGGAAGCCGCACAGTTCGGTGTCTTTTACGGCTGCGCGCGGCAACACCGGGACCGGCGGCCGTAGCCGGATCGCCTCTTTCATGACCAGCTCCGCCAGTGGCATCGATGTCAGGTCCTCGTAGGTGATCGTCTCCGGCAGTGCCTGCACCTCGGACCGGACACGGTCCTGCCATTCGGCGCTCTTCGCGAGCTCGAACGCAGTGGCGGTGAGCGCGATCGTTGCGGTGTCGTGGGCCGCAAAGATCATGAAGATCATGTGATCGATCACCGCGGCGTCACTCAGACGCTGACCGTCCACCTCAGCGCGGCACAATTCGGACATCAGATCGTTCCCGTCTCCGGACCGCCTCGCCGCAACCAGATCGCCGAAAAACGCTTCGAGCCGCCGCCGGGACCGCAGGCCACGGCTCCACCGGAGCCCCGGAACGGGGAATCGGATCAGTGCACCGCCCGCTTCGATCAGATCGACACAGGCGCGGTTGATCTCGGCGGCCTCGACGTGGTCGAGCTCCACACCGGCAAACACTTCCAAAGCGATGTCCAACGTGAGGTCCTTGAACACCGTTCGCAGGTCGACAGCCGGGCCAACTGGAAGTGCTCGGAGCGACTCGCGGATCCTTGCCTCCAGCGCCCGGTGGTAGGAAGCGAGCCGGTCCGGTGTGAACGCCTGCTGCATGATCCTACGATCCCGGTGGTGTTCTTCGAAGTCCATCAGGAGAACTCCCCGCTGGAAGAATCTGCCCAATGCGAATTCGTAGACCGGCTCGGTCGAAAACGCTTTGTCGCGATTGAGTGTCAGTTCCTCGGCTGCTGCCGGACCCTGTGCCACCACGACATTGCGGCCCAGCGCACTCGTCAGTGCGATGTCGCCGTACTCACGTCGTAACGACACGGCAAGATCGGCAGGTCGGCGGATAAGTTCCAACGTTGAGATCAGCGGAAGGTGTCGCGGGCCGCGCACGGAACGTAGTCCGGTGTCGGGTGGCGGCGTGGACAAGACTCGGCTCATGGTTTCTCCTTCGTTGAGCGGGTACCCGTGGTTGGTCGACGCGAATCAATTGGTGTTCGATGTAGGCGGGTCCGGGGACTGGCCCAAGTACGCTGGAACCGCGGTGGTCAGCCCGGAGGAGGCTCGGTAGTGCGTGTTCTCGTGGTCGAGGATGACGTTCGCGCGGCCGAGACGGTCCGGCGAATGCTGGTCAGCGACGGCTGGAGTGTTGTCATCGCTCGCGATGGTGCCGAGGGACTGTGGCAGGCCACCGAGCACGACTTCGACGTGATCGTCCTCGACATCATGCTTCCGAAACTCAACGGCTATCAGGTCATCAAGGGGTTGCGGGGCAAACAGGTGTGGACTCCGGTCCTCATGCTCTCGGCGAAGGACGGCGAGTACGACCAGGCCGAGGCGCTCGACTACGGAGCCGACGACTACCTCGTCAAACCATTTTCAGTTGTGGTCCTCAAGGCGCGGTTGCGGGCATTGCTGCGTCGTGGCGTCCGCGAGAGACCGGCGGTCCTGTCGGCGGGGTCGCTCACCCTCAACCCATCCGACCACGGTGTGCGTCGCGACAATGCCCCGATCAAGCTGACCCCCCGCGAATACTCGGTTCTCGAGTTCCTGATGCGCAACAAGGGGCGGGTGGTCACCAAAACCGAGATCATGCAGGCGATCTGGGACGAAAATTACGACGGTGACGTCAACATCGTCGAGGTGTACATCCGTTATCTCCGAAAACGGATCGATATCCCGTTCGGCGCCAACTCAATTCAGACGATCCGGGGCGCCGGTTATTGCCTTGCCGAGGACTAGTGGCGCGGGCCGGTCGTTGCGGCGGGCGGGTTCGGTGGACGTCGGCACGGTGGTCTCGGTCTTGATGGTCATGGTGAAGCGGGCACCACCGCCGGGGGCATCGGTGACCGTGATCGACCCGCCGTGAGCGCGCGCGATCTCCATCGCAATCGGCAGTCCGAGCCCCGAACCCACCTGATGGCGGCCACGATCGGGGTCGTGCCGGTAGAACCGGTCGAAGATCTTCTCCCGAACCTCTTCCGCGACTCCGGGCCCGTCGTCCATGACCTCGATGGTCGCGGTGGACAGATTCGTGTTCATCTTCAGGGTGATCGTCGACGCCGCGTAGTGGGCGGCGTTGTCCGTGAGATTCCGGATGGCGCGTAGCAATTTGTCCGAATCGCCGATCACCCGGATGGGTCTGACGTCGGCGATGACCTTGGCCAATCCCAGCGAGCGGAGGCGCTGAATCTCGGCACCGACGATGTCGTCGAGGTCCACTTCGTCGACGGTCAGTGGGATGCCACGTTCGTCGGCACGGGCGAGCAGCAGCAGGTCGGAGACCATGTGGTTCATCCGGAGAGCCTCGGGCAACAGGATGGTCCGCACGGTCTCGACGTCGATCGCTGAATCGGTGTCGTCGGCGAGATCGAGGATGCCGACCAGGGTGGTCAGTGGCGACCGCAATTCATGCGAGGCATCCCCGACGAACTCGAGTTGGCTGTTGCGGCTCTGCTCGAGGCGATCGAGCATGGTGTTCATGGTGACCGCCAGGGTGGTCACCTCGTCGTCGGTGGACGGGACCGGGACTCGTCGACTCAGATCGGAACTCGTGATTGCCGAAACCTGTTTGGTGATGCGGGTGACCGGTGCGAGGGCGCGTCCGACAAAGAAGTAGATCGCCGCGCCCGCGATCAGGATCACCACCGGAAATTCGATGGCCAGGATCGCTGCGGTGCCGAGTAGTCCCGACAGATACGCCTGCGTGGAGACAACGGCGATGACGTTGTAGCCGATGCCGTCGTATTGCGCACCGGTGACCTGCCCGCAATAGGTCCCGGATCGCCCGGCGATCTCGATTTTGTCGACCTGCTGGGTGTTCCACCATCCGGGTGTGACGGACGAGATCGGCTCCTGGGTGGCGCCAGGACTGCTCGCCACCACGACACCGTTGTTGTCGATGATCTGGATGATGTCGATACCGGTTGTGGGGGAGAGCAGTTCCGGATCGACGCTGGACAGGCCGCCTTGGTCGATCTGATGCGCGATGTCATACGACCGCGTACCGGTGGACTTGTACATCTCGCGATCCTGATACCGATGCAACATGAACAGCATGATCACGGCACCCACGATCATCGCGACCGCAACAACGCAGGTCGCCACAATCGTGGAGCGCATCCGCACTCCCTGATTCCGGCGGAACATCGCACGGAATCCACACGTTCTGGCCATTTGCCGGCCTCCGAACCGTTGCTGAGGGCTTCTCAAGGATATGTCTGCTGTTCGGTAGATACCAGTGGGTGCTTTCAGCAGGCTTTCAGGCGGGCGAGCGCAGGGTTGGCCACATGACAAATCCCAAGGTTGCGGGGGCAACGGTTGCCGACGTGATCATCCGGCGGCTCAGCGCACTCGGTGTTGACCGGATATTCGGGGTACACGGCGCGAACATCGAAGACCTGTACGCGGCGGCTCTCGCCGGTTCGGGTGTGAAACCTGTTGTGGCAAAGCATGAGTTCTCCGCCGGAACGATGGCCGACGGAGCTGCGCGCATCACCGGGAGACCGGCCGCAGTGATGACGACCTCCGGCGGAGGTGCGATGAATGTGGTTGCGGCACTGGCCGAATCCTACGACAGCAGGGTCCCGGTTCTGGCCCTGATCGGTTCGGCACCCTCTGCATTGGAGGGTCATGGTGGGTTTCAGGACATGCTCGATCCGCCGGACACCATCGACGCCCGGAGAATATTCTCTGCGGTCACCGGGTTGTGTATGAAAATCGATGCGCCGCAGCAGATTTATGCCGCACTCGACGCCGCCGAAAGAATGCTCGCGACCAATCGTCCGGTCGCGCTGATCATCCCTAAAGACATCCAGACCGCCGCAGTCGCCGACAGAACCAGGCTTCGATGCGTTCGGGACGTCCGTGTGACGTCGATGGCAGAGCTGGAAGAAGTGGCCGCGATGATGTCCGACGCGCGCGGCGCGGTGACGGTCCTGGCGGGTGAGGAAGCATCCCGGCAACAGGTCGGCGCCGACCTGGCCGAGCTGGTCACGGCGGCCGATGGGGTACTCGCCGCGACGCCCGGTGGTCGCGATCTGCTCGGTGCCGGTGTGCCGACGGTGGGCCTGACCGGCGTGATGGGACATCCTTCGGCAGCGTCTGCGGTGGCGGCGTCGGCGGTCCTGCTGGTGGTCGGCAGCCGGTTGAGTCTGACCGACCGGGCGGGACTGGACACCAGCGACACCATCGTCATCCACATCGGCGCCGAATCACCGACCATCGATGTCGACACCCACGTGGGGGTCACAGATCTGCGCTGGGCGATTCAGGTGATCACCAAGAACATCGACACAGAGCGCAGCGCGGCGAGGCGCCTGGTGCCCGGTATCGAAGCGTTGCCCACCCCGGCACGTCTGTACCCCGGGGGCGCCGGGTTGCTGACATCGATCCAGGTCATCCAGACCATCGGTGATCGGATACCGGAGGGCACCAACATCTTTGCCGATGCCGGCAACGTGGGTGCGGCAGCCATCCATCACCTCCCCGTGGGTCGCGACGGACGATTTGTTGTCGCGTTGGGGATGGGCGGCATGGGATATGCCTTCGGTGCCGCGATCGGTGCCGCGCTGGTCACCGGACAAAGATCGGTGGTACTGGCCGGGGACGGGGCATTCCTCATGCACGGCATGGAGATCCACACCGCCATCGAGCACCGACTGCCGGTGACCGTGGTCCTGTTCAACAACAACGCACACGGCATGTGTGTGACCCGCGAACAGCTCTTCTTCCCGGGGACCCCGAGTGTAAACCGGTTCCGGCCCACCGATTTCGAGGCCGGATTGTTGGCGATGTTCCCCGGACTGACCGTCAGCGGCGCCCGCTCACGGACCGATCTCGTCACCGCCACCGACCACGCATTCTCCGGAGATGGTCCACATTGTCTTGTGGTGCAGACCGATCCGGATGAGCTTCCGCCTTTTGGCCCCTTTCTTTCCGCCCACAGATCAATCGAGGAGAACAGATGACCGTCACCCTGCCCGCGCTGGAAGACCTCGGACATGTTGCCGACGAACTCCCGGGTCTCGTTCGAATTGAGACCCACGATCGGCAGAAGGCGACGCCGATCATCCTCGACATGCTGAGATCGGTGTATCCACACGATCAGGTGTTCGGTGAGTTCTGCCCGGTCCAGGCCTACGTCGACGCACCGCCCCGCGAGCTGTTCAACTGGTTGTCCGACACCAGATCTCTGGAGGAATGGACCTACAGTCTGCGTGGATTCACACCCACCGACGAAACGGGTCTGTGGGTCGCGAAGGATCGCCTCGGAGACAACACCAAATGCTTCACCCGCACGGTGTCCAACGCCGACGCCATGACCGTCGACTACCACTGTGCCTGGGACCAGGGTGAACACCTGTGGATGATCTACCTGATGCGGGTGGTCGACGCGCAGGTGGTGCTGAACAAGCCGGGGTCGGTGGTGTTGTGGAACAACTGCAAACACCCGTTTTACGACAACAACGCCTACCCCGAGACCGCGCCACCGGAGCGTCCGGTGTGGGTGGGCGACTTCTGGGAGATGTTCTCCGCCGGCCACCAGCTCGAGATGGACAACCTCAAGGCCATCGCCGAATATCGCCACCACCATGACCTGCCGATCAAACCGGAATGGATGACCCGATGAATGCGCCGACGATCTCCCTGGTCGATGTGGCCAGTTACCTGCCCGCGAACCGGGTGCCGGCGTCCTATTTCGCCCAGTTCGCCGAATCCGATGACCTGGCAGACAATCTCATGTTCCGGGCGCCCGCGTACCGCCATCACGCGGATCCGGACGAGACGTCGGCCGAGATGATCCAACGCGCGATGTCCGGCATCCTGGACCGGCACGGCTCCGACGTCCTCGACGACGTCGACATCCTCATCACACACAGTCAGCTACCGGAACTGCCGGTGGTGGGTTGCGGCGGTGAGGTTGCGCACCGGCTCGGCATCAAGCCGGAATGGGTGATCGACGTCCACAACGGCGGATGCGCATCATTCATCCACATGATGAAGATGGCGCAGCAGCTGATGATCGCCTCCGGAGCCCGAAAAGCGTTGATAGCCAACGCCCAGAACAGCGCCGGGCAGGTATTTGTCCAAGATCAGGTGCGAGGTAAGCCGCAGGCCGCGATACCCGGTGACGGATCGAGCGTGGGGCTGCTCGAAATGAGTGATGTTTCACCGATCCTGGCCACCACATGCCGGTCATACGGCGAGTTCGCCGGAGACATGACCTCGGTGGCATACCCGCAACGCAAATACTGGGAGGCCGGAACGGGGCAGGTTCACGTCGGATTCACCGAGGCGAAGATCTCGAAGGTGCTGGCGCGCGGCAATCGGCTGGTTCCCGAGGTCGCCTACGACGTCGCCGACAAGATCGGCGTCGCCGCCCGCGACATCGACTGGTTCATCACCAACCAGCCCAACCGGATCTTCCTGCGCAACTGGCGCGATGCCATGGAACTGCCGCCGGAACGCCATCCGGACACTTTCGAGGAATGCGGCAACCTGTTCGGCGTCGGTGTACCCCTTACCCTGGACACCGCGATCAGCGACGGGCGGATCGGGGCCGGAGACATCGTGCTGATGGCAGCGTTCGCGCATGCCGGTGACTATGCGGGAGCGGCCGCGATCCGATGGGGCGGGAGATGACTGTGCTGATCCCGCTGAACCTCAACGAAAGTCCCTACCCACCGCTCCCCAGCGTGGCCGCGGCCCTGCACGAGTGGGTTCGGAACGCCAACCGGTACCCGGAGTTCGTCCCAGACACACTGCGTGGCCGCGTGGCGGACCATCTCGGTGTGCCCGGTGACTGGGTCAGTATCGGCGCCGGTGCCACCGGATTGGCTTATCAAGTGCTGCAGGCATTTTGCCCGCCGGGTGGCCGGATGCTCACCGCGGTACCCACCTTCGACGGTTATCCGATCCTGGCGGACCTGGCCGGAGTGCAGGTGGACGCGGTTCCCCTGCGCGCCGATGGTGGCACGGACCTCGTTGCCATGGCTGCAGCGATCCGGGCCGAGACCCGGGTGGTGGTGCTTTGTTCGCCGCACAATCCCACCGGGTCGGTCATCAGTGAGCCCGAGCTGCACCGGTTTCTGGCCCGGGTACCGCGTGATGTGGTGGTGATCCTCGATCAGGCCTACTTCGAGTTCGCCGACTACACGCCTGATCTGCACCTACTACTGTTGCACCACCCGAATGTCGTGGTGCTGCGGACCTTTTCGAAAGCGCACGGACTTGCCGCGCTTCGGGTCGGCTACGCCGTCGGCGGCGTGCAACTGATCTCGAAGGTGCGTCGTTTCGAGGTACCGTTTGCGGTCGGGTCCGCCGCCTCCCTCGCCGTCCCTGCGGCATTGGCGGCCACCGATGCGCTCCGGCAACGGGTTCGGGCCGTCCGTGACGAACGGATCCGATTGCAGGAGAATCTCGCCGAC
Source organism: Williamsia faeni (assembly GCA_003202005.1). Lineage (GTDB taxonomy): Bacteria > Actinomycetota > Actinomycetes > Mycobacteriales > Mycobacteriaceae > Williamsia > Williamsia faeni. Next base: position 227,737 of record QJJF01000005.1, read on the forward strand.
ATCGGGATCACGAGCCTGCCCAGCCAGGCGAACCATGTGTTCGTGCCGACCGAGCGGCCCCAGCAACTCGCCGGCGATCTCGTCGCGGGTGGTGTCGCGGCGAAGGTCTGCGCGACACCCGGTGCGCTGCGAGGCGTGCGGATCACCGTCGGTGACACGGACGCCACGGACTCTGTGATCGCCGCGTTGATCGAGGATCAGTCGGTCAGTGCGTGACGGACGGGCGCCGCATTGCTGACCAATCACCGTGTGACACTGGCATTTTCGGCACGCTGGGCGGCGATTTGGGCACGGTCGGCGGTGGGTTCGGCACGGTCGGCGGGGGATCAGCTGGTGGGAACCACGGATCCTGATGGCGTGAGCGGGGTTCCGTCGGACCAGACCACCGGTGCGGACTTGTAGTCGAATTCGTCGGAACCGGTGTCGGCCCAGTAGATCACCCGGGTCAGGTCTGTACCGGGATCAGCCAGGGCCACCAGGCAGGTGGCGTACGACTGACCTTTGGCCAGTGTTACCGGTGCCGGGGATGCTTGGCACTTCGCGAAGTTCTCGGGCGGTAGCACCGTCAGCGCCGCGGTGGTGCCGTCCGCGCTCCCGGAAAAGCCCATGGTGGACAGGACGTTGCGCTGTTTGTCGACGACCTGGGTGATGGTCAGGCGGATGTAGAACGGGCTACCGCCCTGGGTGAACGATTCGGGGAGGTCGCCGTCGGCCGCCGGTTCGATACCGGTGACGGTGAAGCCGGCGAGCTGCTCGTCGGGCCGAAATGCATCAGACGGCAGGAATGCGGTCTCGGACCAGAGCAGGTCGGTGCCCGGTGCGGTCCGGTCGATCGGACCCGCCGGGAGCGTGACGACGGCCGAGATCGGCACGGTGACGCTCGGGCTCGCGGCAGTCACGGTACCGGCCGTATCCTGCGAACACCCGGCGACACCGACGAGCAGGGACCCGACGAAAACCACTGCGACCAGCGTGTTGCGAACAGTCATCTGGTGATCGTATGTGGCCGATCGCTGCAGGGCAGTAGAAGTGCGCCGAGTCCGCCGGGATCATTCGCCGATCGTCTGCGCCCCGCCGCCGATCATCGTCGAGGGACCGAACTCTCGGCCGCTCGGGTAGGGCAGGCGAATGTTGTTGGCCTCGTACGCTGCCAGAATCTCCTTCCGGATCCGGCGCTGTAGCGACCACTGGGCGTTGGGCCGGGTCTTGAGCAGGATCCGGAGAGTGACCATGTCGGCCGAGACGTCCTGCACACCCAGCATTTCCGGGGATCCGAGGATGTCGCCGGCGACGGAATCGTCGGCCGCCACCTGTTGTGCAGCCTCCAGGGCGACTTCCTGCGCCCGTTCGAGATCGACGTTGTGTGCGACCGGGATCTCGATGCGGGCCACGGCATAATCCTGGCTCATGTTGCCGACGCGGGTGATCTCACCGTTGCGGACGTACCAGAGGGTTCCGTCGATGTCACGAATGGTGGTGACTCGCAGGCCAACTGACTCGACCTCACCGATCGCCTCACCGAGGTCGACGACGTCACCGACGCCGTATTGGTCCTCGAGCAGCATGAACACGCCAGAGACGAAGTCTTTCACCAGGTTCTGGGCACCGAAACCGATGGCCAGTCCGACCAGTCCGGCCGAGGCCACGAACGGCGCGATGTTCACCTCGAGAACGCTGAGGCACGTCAACGAGACCCAGACGAGGATCAGGATCGAGACCGACGACTTGAGCACCGAGCCGATGGTCTCGGCACGTTGCTGCCGGCGTTCGACAGCCTTCGGATCGCGCAGCGACTTGGGTGTCCGGTCGCGCAGATGCTTCAGCAGTGCCGGTTGTGCGCGCCTGCCGTCCGCACCCGGCGGCGGTCGCCGAGTGGCACGATCGATCACGCGGTGCAGAGTCCATCGGCCGATCAATCCGGCAGCGATATAGATCACAATCCGGAGCGGATTCTCGATGAGCCAAAGACTGTTGGTCTCAGTCCATTCGAATGCGCTGGTGGAACTCGCCAGAGTGCTCAGAGTTTGGGCAGTCATGATCCCGACCGTACGTACTTTGTGTCATCTGTCCACCGCCGTGCCGAAAAGGCAGAGGTCGGCTACCAATACGTTGCTGACAGTTCCCAATGACCGAGAGCTTTGTTGATGAGTTCATGTAGGTCTTCACCAGTTGCAACCGCTGGATCGGGGATCGCGAGGGTGATGGTCATCACCCCGGCCGACTCCGCGGCCCAGCCTGCGACACTGGTGCGCGTCGCGCTCGTATCCCGCGCGGAAAGCCGCGGATGCACGGAGCGGGCAGCGATCGCGTGCCCCCGATGACCGGCGAGAATCGACAGGAAGCCGTCGAGTTCGCCGAGGTTGGAGGCCAACCCGTCTCGCGAGCCGGGGTCCGGGACAAGGGCATTCGCGGCGCGGTGCCCGATGACCTGCAGGAGTTCTGCGGGCATGCCGGCCGGTGGTCCCAATCCGGAGCCGTCACCGGCGGCGGCAAAACCGGCGCGGGCACGCTTCCGCAGCAACGGCAGGTCGTGGCATTCGTCGATCGAGCCGATGGCGATCGCGGCGGCGGTCAGCGAGTTCGCCTCATCCCCGCCGCGGGCCACCGGCAGCGCGAGTTCGACGGGCCCGGAACCGCGAATCTGCAAGACGAGTTCACCGATCAGCGCCGTGAACAGGGTGTTCGCCGTGCCGCAGTGCTCGGCGGCAGCACGTTTCCAGGCGCCGGCATCGACGGAGAAGATCGCGGTCGGTTCCCGCCACCGGGGCGAGCCGGAGGATTTGACGGGCCCGGTCTCGGAACGCTGTGCCGCAGCGAACAGTTCGGCGCGATGCGCTCGATCGCGGCAACCCTTCCAGAGGCTGCGGGCGACACCACCGACAACGATCCGAAGTTGCGACGCGCCATCCCGAATGTCGTCGGCGAGCGAGGGCGGGCCGGCGGGGGATTCCTCGGAAGTCGTTGCCAACGAACTTGTTTCGCTCGCGGCCACACCCGCGGCCGTCACCAGCGCGCGGGCGTCGGCAACCACATGTGAACAGACCAGGGAGACCACACTGCCGCCCGCTTCGAGCCGGGCCAGCGACAGTTCCCACACGGGACCGGCGTCGATGTCGAGGTGGCGCTCGCCGCGTGTGTCGGCCCAGGCAGTGATGGTTCCGGGTGCGAGCGGTTCTGGTTCGACGTGAATCGGCGCCACCGCGGCATCGGAGGCAAAGGCGTTGCGGGCCGGCCAGATCCGCCGACGGACCACCCGCCGGGTCAGCGGGCCGAGCGTCAACGCGCGATGAGCCGATTCGAGATCGGCGGCGGTGAGGGTGTCGTCGAACCGCCAGAGCCCCTGCATGGAGAGGGGAAGGCCCATGCCATGATGAGTCCTCCAGAAGATGTCATCTGATACACCGAGTCGCTCGCTCCGCACACCGAGTCGCTCGGTGGTACCGATCGGCCTTCCCCTCTGCTTCATACCTTCGGTTCCGCCTATGCGTCGCGGCCGCGGTGAGTTCGATACCAGCGCAGCAGTGAATCGGTGGACGAATCATCCTGAGCCTGCGGTGAATCGGATTCGGTGATCACCTTCAACAGCTCAGAGGCCTGGGTCTTTCCGAGTTCGACACCCCACTGGTCGAAGGTGTTGATATTCCAGATGGCGCCCTCGACGAACACCTGATGCTCGTACAGGGCGATCAACTGCCCGACCACCGACGGTGTCAGCTTGGGCGCCAGGATGGACGTCGTCGGACGGTTGCCCGGCATCACCTTGTGCGCGACCACATGTGGGTCGACACCCTCCGCGGAGACCTCGTCCGCGGTCTTGCCGAATGCCAGCACCTTGGTCTGCGCGAAGAAGTTGCTCATCAACAGGTCGTGCATGCTGCCGGTGCCATCTGCTGTGGGGAGATCATCGGTCGGCTCGGCGAATCCGATGAAGTCGGCGGGGACCATCCGGGTGCCCTGGTGCAGTAGCTGGTAGAAGGCGTGCTGGCCATTGGTTCCGGGCTCACCCCAGAAGATCTCACCGGTATCGGCCGTGACGTGATGGCCCTCGATGTCGACGGATTTACCGTTTGACTCCATCGTCAACTGCTGCAGGTAGGCGGGGAACCGCGACAGGTCGTTCGAATACGGCAAGACCGCCCGTGCGGCGGTGTCCCAGAAGTTCGAGTACCACAACCCGATCAGGGCGAGCACCACCGGAGCGTTCTGATGCAGTGGGGCGGTGAGGAAGTGGTGATCAACAATGTTGAACCCGTGAAGGAACTCGCCGAAGGCTTCTTTGCCGATCGCAGCCATCACGGACAGCCCGATGGCCGAGTCGACGGAGTACCGGCCACCCACCCAGTCCCAGAAGCCGAACATGTTGGCGGTGTCGATCCCGAACTCGGAGACCTTTTCTGCGTTGGTGCTCACCGCGACAAAGTGTTTGGCGACGGCGTCGGGTCCGGCGCCCAACTCGTCGAGCAGCCAGGCCCTCGCAGCCGAGGCGTTGGTGAGCGTCTCGAGAGTGGTGAACGTCTTCGACGCGATGATGAACAGCGTCGTCTCGGCGTCGAGCCCGTCGAGGGCGGCCACCAGGTCGGCAGGGTCGACGTTCGAGACGAACTCGCAGCGGATGTCGGTGTCGACGTAGTGACGGAGCGCCTTGTAGACCATCACCGGACCGAGGTCGGAGCCGCCGATGCCGATGTTCACCACGGTCTTGATGGATTTGCCGGTGTGGCCCTTCCATTCACCCGACCGCAGCTTGTCGGCGAACTCGCCCATCGCGTCGAGGACCGCATGGACATCGGCCACGACGTCTTGACCGTCGACCTTCAGCGTCGCGTCGCGGGGGAGTCGCAGTGCGGTGTGCAGGACGGCACGGTCCTCGGAGGTGTTGATGTGCTCACCCCAGAACATCGCGTCGCGTTTTTCGGTGACACTGGTCTGGCGGGCGAGATCCAGAAGCAGATCGAGTGTTTCGCGCAGCACCCGATGCTTGGAGTAATCGATGTGGAGGTCGCCGACGTCGATCGTGAGATCGGTCCCTCGGTTCGGGTCGACGGCGAAGACCTCCCGCAGATGCATCGCGTACACATGTGGCTGATGCGCAGACAGTTCTTGCCAGGCATGCGACCCGGTGAGATCGAACTTTCGGTGTGGCTCAGTCGGAACGCTTGTCATCGTGGACAGCCCCTTCATCGGTGTTGCGAATACTCGTACTTCACTGCCGTACCTCGACCATCAGCCTAGTCAGACCGTTCTCCTCACTCACGCCGACTCGGCACACCGGGCTAGCATCGAGACCCATGTCATGCTGCACACCCGCCGCCGGATCCGGTGACGATTTCGCGGTGCCGGCGATCGAGACCACGGGTCACCACCGGGTACCTCAGGTGACGATTCCGGCAGGCAGCTTCGTGATGGGGGACCACAGCGGCGACGGATTCGCAGCCGATGGCGAACTGCCGTTGCACGAGGTGTCGATGAGTGCGTTCAGCATGGATGTCCACCCTGTCACCACCAACGATTTCGCGCAGTTCGTGGCCGCCACCAGGTATCGGACCGTTGCCGAGCAACAGGGATTTTCGGCGGTGTTCCACCTGCTGGTCGCGGATTCCGGCGACGTGATCGAGCAGTACCCGGACGCGCCCTGGTGGCTCGCTGTGACGGGCGCCGATTGGAAGCAACCCTTCGGGCGGACATCGACCACCGACGGCCTGGGTGATCATCCCGCGGTGCACATCAGCTGGATGGATGCGCAGGCCTATTGCGAGTGGTCGGGCCGTAGCCTGCCCACCGAGGCGCAGTGGGAGTACGCGGCCCGGGGTGGCCTGGCCGGCGCGCGGTATCCCTGGGGTGATGAATTGACGGCCGCCGACGGCAGCTGGTTGTGCAACATCTGGCAGGGCGAGTTCCCGGCGCACAACACCGCCGAGGACGGATACCTCGGGACGGCTCCGGTTCGCAGCTATGTGCCCAACGGGTACGGACTGTGGCAGATGGCGGGCAACGTCTGGGAATGGTGTGCCGACCGGTTCGACCCCCGGTACTACCGAGGCGCTGAACCTCGGGATCCACCGGGACCGGAGCGCGGCCGGGCGCGGGTGCTGCGGGGCGGTTCGTACCTGTGCCACGACTCGTACTGCAACCGCTATCGGAATTCGGCCCGCTCGCACAACACACCGGTGTCATCGATGGGCAATGCGGGTTTCCGCACGGTGGGCGTGCCCGGGGACGGACGTGGTCAGGCCGCCGAGACGTGATCAGACGTAGGCCAGGTGCCGACGGTGGTGGTCGCGTGGCGAGGACCGTCGAGTCGCGCGCCCCGGACGTGATCACGGAGCCAGTCGGACGCGATGTCGGGATGCAGGTGGGCGAACACCGCCGCGGTGTAGGCCAGGTCGGCGGTGTCCGCGACGACGCTCACGCAATCGAAGGTCGTGGCTGTCGGCGGATCGATGATTGGGGACAGATCTGCCGAGGTCACCCGGGCCATCGCGCCACCGGGGGATGCGGTCACCGGTCCCGCTTGGACCGTCACGCCGCAGCCGAGGGTATCTGCGAGGAGTCGGCTGGTGCGGTCGGTGAGGAATGCGCGCGCGGTGGGCATCAATTCGAGTCGGATGTCGGACGGAACGGTCACGGTTCCACGTCCGAGCTGCACGCGATGCCAGGGCGGGATGGGTGACTCGGCGTCGCCGCAGTGCACTACTGATGAGGCGTCGTCGGTGAGATCGGCAAAGTAGAGGGCATCGATGATCAGCTGATCGAGCAGCGACGAGACCAGCACGGGCTGTCCGCCGGCCAGATCAACGGCTTCGATCTCGGCGCAGTCGTGGTCCCGGTTGACGGTGGCATCGAGTCGGGACGCGACGGCACAGATGTGTTCGACCGCGAGGTCCAGCAGCGCTGGGTCGTCGACCGTCACGATGATGTCGGTCGCGAGTCCTTTGATGGTGGCGGTAGCCGTCATGGGGGTACACCTCATTGTGTCCAGATCGTCTGCAGATGACATTCATTGTCGTCTCCGAACCTGGCAGGTGCCTGTGAGGAGTCGATGAGCACCCTGACGAAATTCCGGCACAAGGCCAGATCGCCGGCCACTGCGAGGTGACCGGCGATCTGGTCGGAAGGGACGTGGCGGCGCAGGGATCAGGCGGCGACCACCACGTCGTAGTAGCCGTCGTAGTCGGTGTCGGAGGCGTACTCGTCGACGTAACCGTCGTAGTCGTAGTCGATCTCGGCCTCGTCGGCGATTCCGTCGCCGTTGGTGTCCCATTCATAGACGTCGATGTAGCCGTCGTCGTTGGTGTCGGTGACGATCGTGTCGACGATGCCGTCGTAGTCGGTGTCGAAGTACTGGGTTTCCATCGTGGTCTCTTTTCTCCGGGCCGATTGTTCGGTCGCAGCTCGTTTTGCTGCAGTCGGAGATAAGAGAGCCGGGCGAGCGGGTTTGTTCCCCGGCCTGTCGACATTGCTTGTGGTGCCTGTCAGTTCCGGTCGGGCAGGAGGGCGGCGCAGACGGTCACCCGGATCCAGTCCTCGAATTCGTCATAGGTGAATCCGGCTGTGCCGACCAGCTGCTGATGTGTCTGCGGGCTCGCGATCACCCAGACCGTGTCGGCAGCCGCCTCGGGGGTCAGGCCGGGCCGGAGGTGCGCCGGGTCGATGGTGGCGAGGAGGTTGCGGATGCTCATTCGCCGGACCTCCATCAGCGACTGCCAGTCGCTCGCGGCCTCGGGGTCGATCGCGGCAGCCTGCGCATAGGTCCTGAATCCGACGGCGGCGCGCTGCGCGAGGAGCCGGAACTGGTGGGTCGCATGCGCGATCAGGTCGCGGGGGTCGGCGGCGACCGGATCGAAGGTCCCCAAGATCGCCAGCGGCATGTCGTCGGGGTTGACCGATCCGGGATTGTTGCCGATCACCTGCGACTCCATCATCCCGCGCAGCAGACCGCGTTTGCTGCCCCACGACGAGTAGAGGCTCTGCACGGATACGTCCGCGCGTTCGGCGATCTTCGTGACAGTTGCAGCGGCGTAACCACTTTCGGCAAACACCTCGATCGCCGCAGCCAGCACCCGCCGGCGTGTCTCGGCCCGGGTGACGGCGCCCGCCTCCCGCTGCCGGTTGGTTCTCCGGCTTTTTGACCCTGTTTCGCTCTTGCTCACATACCCAGTATATGCCATGCTTTGGAAAGACGTTCTAAATCATTGGAACACAACTCCAAAACCTCTATCCGGCATTCATCCCTGGAAGACCCGAAGCCATGACAACCACACACCTCTCCACGTCGAAGCCGATCAACACGCGCGCCATCATGATCGTGGTGTGCATCGCCCTGGCGGCCGTTGTCGCTGCCATGTCGTCGCTCAACGTCGCCCTCCCGGATATCGCCCGGGCGACCCACGCCAGTTCGACACAGCTGGCCTGGATCGTCGACGCGTATTCGCTGATCTTCGCGTCGTTCCTCCTGCTGGCCGGTGCGATCGGCGACCGCTACGGCAGGCGCAAGACCCTGATCGCCGGACTGGCGATCTTCGGCATCGGATCGGTGGTCGCGATGACCGCCACCTCGGCCGAAGAGCTGATCCTCCTGCGCGGAATCCTGGGGTTGGGTGCGGCGCTGGTCATGCCGGCGACGTTGTCGACGATCACCGGGACCTTCCCGGCCGACAAGCGAACCCAGGCCGTCGGTGTGTGGGCCGGTGTGGCCGGTGGCAGCGCGATCCTGGGTCTGTTGTCTTCCGGTGTGCTGCTCGAGTTCTTTTCGTGGCGTTCGGTTTTCGGTCTCAACGTGGCACTGGCAGCGTCTGCCCTCATCGCGGCGTGGCGCATCGTGCCCGAGTCCGCCGACCCTGATGCGCCCCGACTCGACATCGGTGGGGCGGTGTTGTCGATCGCCGGACTCGTGGTCCTGGTGTACTCGATCATCGAAGCTCCCGAGGCGGGCTGGACATCGTCGCGGACCTTGATCGGCATCGTCGGTGGCCTGGTGATCCTGGCCCTGTTCATCCTTTTCGAACTACGCAACAAAGCCCCGATGCTCGATCCACGGATCTTCGCTCACCGCGGCCTGAGCGCCGGCAGCCTGTCGATCTTCATGCAGTTCTTCGCATTCTTCGGATTCATCTTTGTGGTCTTGCAGTATCTGCAGCTGGTGCGCGGTGGCTCGGCGCTGATGTCGGCGATCCAGATGCTTCCGATGGCCGCGGTGATGATGCCGTCGGCGCGCCTGTCACCGACACTGGTCGAGAAGTTCGGCACCCGGCGGGTGTGTGTCACCGGGCTCGTGCTGGTCGCCGCGGGATTGCTCGTCCTGTCGCAACTCGATGTCGGGACATCGTACTGGTTGATGCTTGCCGGACTCGTCCCGCTGGGAATCGGGATGGGGACGGCCATGACCCCCGCGACAAGTGCGATCACCGGCGCACTTCCGGCATCGCAGCAGGGCGTGGCCTCGGCGATGAACGACCTGTCCAGGGAAGTCGGTGGCGCGCTCGGCATCGCTGTGCTCGGCAGCCTGCTGACGCAGGGCTATCGCAACAACCTCGAGCTGCCCGGTCTACCTGCCGAGATGGTGGGCAGGGCCAGGGAATCGTTCGCCGGCGCGACCCACGCCGGCGGTCAGATCGCCGCCCATGCCGACACCGCCTTTGTCAGTGGCCTGCAGATGGCGCTGGTCGCGGGTTCGGTGGCGGTGCTCATCGCAGCTGTGGCAGTGGGACTGCTGTTGCCGCGCGGTGAGCGGATCGCCGTCGACGACCAGTGATCGTCTGAATCTCAGTGATGCTCGCTGGTTGTCGAATCGATGCGAAGCTCGCGCTCGCTGGCCCGGGTTCGCCGGGACGGCAGCGACCGGTCCGCGTGCTCCTCGTCGATCTTGTCGAGTTGTTGGTGGTGACGGATCATGAACTCCAGTGCGATCCTGTTGCCGTCGGCCTCCGCCGGCAACACATCACCGGTGTCGGAGCGCCATCGGTTCAATCGCTCTCGCAGATCGGCGACCACGTCGGACAGATCGGGGTCGTCGATCAGGTTGTTCAGCTCGAGCGGATCCGACCACAGGTCGTACAGCTCCTGCGCCGCCCGTGGCAGATCCTCGGATCCGTCCAGCGCGCGGGCCGACGGACTGTCCCGGATGTCCAGCGGCAGGCTCAGCGCGGGGCGGTCGGCGTAGTTCTCGATATAGCTGTACCTGGCGGTACGAATCGCCCGGATCGGATCGAAGTTGTCGTGGAAGTTCTTTTCGGTGAAGACCTCGTCGCGCACCGCGTCGGACGTGGCCCGGGTGATCGTCTCGGCGTGTGAGAAGCCTTCCACCACATCGGGAATCTCGATACCCAGCAGATCCAGCACGGTCGGGGTGAGGTCGACGCCGCTGAAGAGGTCGTCGTAGACGAACGGCGTGATGTTGCGGTCGGTGGGTGGCCGCACGATCAGCGCGACCCCGGTGCCCTCTGAATACAGGGTGGACTTGGCGCGGGGAAAGGCCAGGCCGTGGTCGGTGACGAAAACAACCCACGTGGTGCGGTCGAGGCCGAGTTCGGCGAGGGTGCCGAGCAGTCGTCCGACCGCGGCATCGGCCTTGGTGATGGAACCGAGCAACCCGGCCAGGTCCTCCCGCACGGGGCGGACGTTCGGCAGAAATGCCGGGACGACAACCTTTTTCGGGTCGGCGTGCACGTACTCGTCGGCCGGATACGGGCGGTGTGTCTCGAAGAACCCGGCCGTCAGCAGGAAAGGCTGCTTGCGGCGCGCAGGGTCGGAGTCGAGTTCACGCAGCCAATCCTGTGAGCGTTCGACGACATAGTCACACTCCGAATCGGAGATGTCGAACTCGTCGAAGCCCAGGCGGCCCGGGTCGCTCGACTCGTGCTGCATGCCGAAAAGCGCGCTGTACCAGCCGTTTTTGCCGAGCACCTGGGGGAGGGTCAGAACGTCGTCGTGGTATTCGAAGCCGTGGTGTGCCAGACCGGTCAACCCGTTCGAGTGCGGATAGCGGCCGGTGAACAGCGAACCGCGAGCCGGGGAGCACAGCGGTGCCGTGGCGTGGGCATTACTGAATCGGATCCCGTCCGCCGCCAGGGCATCCATCGTCGGGCTCTCGACGCCACCGGCGCCGTAACAGGCGAGGTGGCGGCCCAGGTCGTGCCAATGGATCAGCAGAACATTCTCGGCCATTCACCACTCCTGTGTCGGGTCCGGGTCTTCTCGTGCGATCGGCGTACACCCGAGTCGACCAATCCTGTAGGCAACGCATCCGCCGGGCCACATTTAGGTTCATCGTGAGCCGAATGCTGCGGCAACCCCCGAAGCGGGGTCGGGCTAGCGACCGAGCGGTCCTCGGCCCAGACGCAGCAGCAACATGGCGAGCGTGTGGCCTTCTTGGCCGAGCTCACTGAAACGGTCGAGGACCTTCATCTCACGGCTGTGCACGAGCCGGGTTCCACCTGACGCCATCCGGGCCTGCCCGATGCGCTTGGACACCGCGGTCCGGCGCTTGATGGCGGCCAGGATTATCGCGTCGACACGGTCGATCTCGCGGCGGAGGTCGTCGATATCCTCGGGTAGATCGCCCACGTCAGACCCTAGTTGGAGGGCCGACAGATCAATCGGCTGGTCAGCAGTCACGGGCCCAAGTGTGCCACGCACCCTGGGGACACTGGTAAGAGTGGTCGTTGTGCATCCGCCCGCAACGACCCTCGGCTCAATTGGTCGAGCTCCACCCGCGTACTCCCGTCCGGCCCCACCGGCCGGTGTCGCGTCGCGGGGGCGGACGGCGCTGTGGATCGCGGCGGCACTGATCCTCCTGCAACTCGTCGTTCGGACCGCGCTGGTCACCGGTGCCAACTTCTACTGGGATGACCTCGTCCTCATCGGCCGTGCCTCCGAGTTGTCGACGTTCTCGTGGGAATACCTCATGTACGGCCACGACGGTCACCTTATGCCCGGTGCGTTTCTGGTCGTGGGTGTCAGCACCGACCTCGCGCCGCTGAACTGGGCGGTCCCGGCCATCACCCTCGTGGTGGGACAGTTGCTGGCATCGGTGGCCGTGCTCCGGATGCTGATCGTCATCGCCGGGCGAATGCGTCCGGTACTGCTGATTCCGCTGGCGTTCTACCTCTTCACACCGCTCACGGTGCCCGCCTACACCTGGTGGTCGGCTGGACTCAACACGTTGCCGATGCAGATCGCGATGGCGGTTGTCGTGACCGAGGCCGTGCAATTGTGTCGCGGTGAGGTGATGAACCGCCGGCTGGTCATCGGCCGCGCGCTGATCGTGTTCGTCATCGGTCTGGCGTTCTTCGAGAAGTCGGTCCTGATCGTGCCGGTGGCGATGGCCGCGGCCGCGATCTGGTGCCTGCTGTCGGGGCGCGGCGCCACCATAGGTCAGGCAGCACGGGCGGCCTGGGTGTCGGCGCACGAGTTGTGGATCGGGCTGTGCGCGATCACAGCGGCGTGGCTCGCGATGTACCTGGTGGTCGTGCCGGTCGACACCGAGGGCCACTCTGTCGGACAGACGTTGCAGATCGCATGGCGTTCGGTCAGCGCCGGGCTGATCCCGGGACTGCTCGGCGGGCCGTGGGACTGGGAACGTTGGTTGCCGAGCCCACCGTTCGGATCCGAGGGCTGGCAGGTGAAGGCCATCGGCTGGCTGCTGGTGCTGGTTGCTGCCGGCTACGCCCTGTACACGCGCCGACATGTCGGATGGGTTCTCGCCGCCGTGGCCGGGTATGTGTTCGTGCTGCAGATACCGATCATCTGGAACCGGACCGGCGCGCACACCACCATCCAACTGGCCCAAACACTGCGCTACCTCCCCGACAGTGCGCTGGTCATCACCCTCGCGATGGCGCTGATCCTGGTGGCGCAGACCAGCGGGCGCCGAATCGGGCACAGCCAGCTGCGGTGGGTCCGCCCGGCCGCGGTGGTGGCGGTTGTGGCGTTCATCGTCAGCTCGCTGATCGCCACACAGCAATTCTCCAAAGAATGGCGGACCGACCCCACCGGTGAGTACCTCACCAACGCGCGGGCATCCCTGGCGGAGAGCCGGGATACGCCGATGTTCGACCATCAGCTTCCGATCGACGTGCTGCTGCCGCTGGTCAAGCCCTACAACACGGTGAGCAAGGTCTTCGGCAGCCTGTCCGACCGACCGGAATTCGACGCGCCGACAGACAAGCTGCAGGTACTCGACGACTCCGGCCGGCTGGTGCCTGCGGCCATCACACCGGTTCGCATCACCGGAGCCGGTCTCGGTGACTGCGGCAATCCGGAGGTCACCGGTCCCACCGATCTCGAACTCGACGGACCGCTGATCGTCTGGTCGTGGAAGGTTGCGCTGCCGTACTGTGCCACCACCGACGGCGAGATCGAGGTCGGTCTCGCCGACGGCGACCCGGTGACCGCGCCGGTCAAAGCCGGGCTGAACGCCGTCTATGTCCAGCTGCACGGCGGTGGGACCCAGCTCCGGGTGCGCCCGTTGACGCCGGGACTACGACTCCACGTCGGGCAGAGCAGAGTAGGTGAACTCGTGCGGGTGCCGTGATCGGTATCCGTCGGGACTCACGCCGCGGGGACGGTGACCACCTCGACGCCGCTGACCCCGGCGTCCTCGAGCGTTTTCACCGTTGCTGCGGCGGCATCGGACTCGGCGAACACCCACCTGACCGGTGAGTTCCCGGCGGCGCCGGTCTGGGCCTTGGCGGCCGCGATCATGGCGTCCGTGCCGTCCCAGCTACTGCTCAGGGAGCCATCGCTGCCGATGTTCTCCGAGTAGCCGGGGCCGAAGGCTGCCAGCAGCGTGCCGTCCGCCGCCCGGCCGTCGAACGTCTGCCCCCCGACCACGTACGTGTACGTGGAGTGGATTCCGGTGACCTGCAGGTTGTAGTCGCGGCTCCCGGCACTGCCCTTGAATCCGGCCGGCGTCCAGACTCCGGTGGGTTCGGCGGTGGAGACATGTTCGTTGGCGGCGAGAGCTCGTGTCAGTACCGCCGGATCCTGATCGAGGTAGGCGGTGAACACATATGAGACGTCACCTTTGAGGGTGCCGTCCTCATTGGGGACGTTGAACGCGCACCGCGTGTCACCGCGACCATTCAGCGGGATGACCACGGTGTGGGTGCAGGTGCCGCCGACCGGTCGATCGTTGAGGGTGAGGGTCATATCCCCGACGATGGTGATCGATCCCGGGGCGCTCGTCCCGGGGGTGGTGGCGACATAGGTGACGATGTACTCACAGACCGGAGGACTGCAGGGCGCCGGGGCCACCGAGAGGCGGAATCCGCTCTCGTCGAAGTTGGGGTTCAGATACGGCGCCGGGATATGGGCGAGGGTCGCGGCCTGCTCATCGATCGCGTCGTAGATCCCGGCGATCTCGCCGGGCTCCATGGGTTCGACCGTCAGGTCGACATCGATCACCGAACCGCCGGGCTGATCCAGCGGCCCGACAACGGTCGCGAGGGTGTCGGTGCCGTCGACAACGGTGGAACGCAGGGTGCCGCCGGCGACGATGGTCCCGTCGTCCTCTACGACGATGTCGGGAAGTGCTGCCGGTGTGAATCGTTCGTCGGGGGTTCCGATCAGGCCGGTGGCCGGTCCCTTCGCGGCCATGTCCAGCGATGAGTTGTCGTTGCCGAGAGCCAGCCCGAGTGCGGGTGGGGCCAGGAGCAGACCGAGATCGGGGAAGGTTGCCGGGTCGAGCGCGGCCCATCCACCGGCGACCGCCTCGTAGTTCATCTTGGGATTTTCCAGCTGGGCCTTCCAGAAGCCGGCCGAACCCATCGCATACGTCTGCCGATTCACGCCGATGATGTCGGCGGACTCTCCGCCGATCTTGATCGTGCCCCGTAGGTCGCCGCTCGCGGTCACCTCGACCCCATCGAGGTTGATCTTGTCGGAGCCGGAGGTGACGGTGCCCGAATAGGTGGCGCCGCGCTGGTTCGCGAATTCCAGCGCGACTGCGGTGAGCTGCTTCTGGGCCAGGATCGACGGGGGCGCCACGGCGGTTCCGTCGGCGCTGCGCGGGATGAACATGGCCACGATGACCGCGATCAGCGCCACGACGGCGACACCGAGTGCGATCTTCGGAATTACAGTGCTCTTCAACGTGATGCCCCCACCCTCGAGTGGCGATGATGTTACCCAACGCGCGCGAGCAACCGGTGAAGTCGTGAGGTGTCGGTGCGAGCGGGTAACTTTGGAAGACGATGAAAAGCGCTGCTCCCCACCCGTCGCTGCCGGGCATGGCCACTGGAAACCTGCATGACGACACCCGCACCGAGTCCCGGCGTGCCCAAGAACTGCTCGACGGCCTCAATCAACAACAGCGGGCCGCGGTTCTGCACGCCGGTTCGCCGCTGCTGATCGTCGCCGGTGCCGGTTCGGGCAAGACCGCAGTGCTGACCCGGCGGATCGCCTATCTGCTCGCCGAGCGCGATGTCAGTCCGGGTCAGATCCTGGCGATCACGTTCACCAACAAGGCGGCCGCAGAAATGCGGGAGCGGGTGGTCGACCTGGTGGGCCCGCGCGGGCATCGCATGTGGGTCAGTACGTTCCACTCGACCTGCGTCCGCATCCTGCGGGCTCAGGCAACTCTGCTCAGCGGGATGAACTCGA
This sequence comes from Williamsia faeni, assembly GCA_003202005.1. Taxonomy (GTDB): domain Bacteria; phylum Actinomycetota; class Actinomycetes; order Mycobacteriales; family Mycobacteriaceae; genus Williamsia; species Williamsia faeni. The sequence continues at coordinate 243,337 of QJJF01000005.1, forward strand.
ACTTCTCGATCTACGACGCCGACGACTCACGCCGGTTGCTGGGCATGATCGTGCGCGACCTGGATCTGGATCCGAAGAAGTTCAGTCCTCGTGGTGTGGGTATCTCCATCTCCAACTTCAAGAACGAACTCGTCGACCCCGATGCGGCGATGACCGCCGCCGAAGAGGCCGGCGAGCCCGCCTTGAAGACGATCGCGCAGATCTACCGGCAGTACCAGCAGCGGCTGCGCTCGGCCAACGCCTTCGACTTCGACGACCTGATCGGCGAGACCGTGGGTTTGCTCCAGGCCTTCCCCGAGGTCGCGGAGTATTACCGTCGTCGCTTCCGGCATGTCCTGGTGGACGAGTACCAGGACACCAACCACGCACAGTACGTCCTCGTCCGGGAGTTGGTCGGCACGGGCGCCGTCGGCAACGTGACCCCGGCAGAGCTGTGTGTGGTCGGTGACGCAGACCAGTCGATCTACGCCTTCCGCGGTGCGACGATCCGCAACATCGAAGAGTTCGAGAGAGACTTCCCGAACACCGAAACCATTCTCCTGGAACAGAATTACCGGTCCACCCAGACGATTCTGTCGGCCGCCAACGCGGTGATCTCGCGCAACGCCGGGCGTCGTGAGAAGAAATTGTGGACGGACTCCGGCGACGGCGAACTCATCGTCGGCTACGTTGCCGACAACGAGCACGACGAGGCGCAGTTCATCGCCCGTGAAATCGACGCCCTCTCCGATTCCGGCGACTTCACGTACTCACAGATCGCCGCGTTCTACCGCACCAACAGCGCCTCGCGGGCGCTGGAAGAGGTGTTCATCCGCCTCGGCATCCCGTACAAAGTTGTCGGCGGGGTCCGCTTCTACGAGCGCAAGGAGGTCCGCGACGTCGTCGCGTACCTGCGGACGGTGGCCAATCCGGACGACACGGTGAGTTTGCGCCGCATCCTGAACACACCACGCCGGGGGATCGGCGACCGCGCCGAGGCCTGCGTTGCAGTGCACTCGGAGAACACCGGCACCAGCTTCTATCAGGCGCTGATCGACGGTTCTGAGGGCAAGGTCCCGCTGTTGGGAACCCGTGCGGTCAAACAGATCTCGGCCTTCGTCGAACTCATCGAAGGCTTGCGCACAGATTTCTTGTCGAGCTTCGGTGAAGCCGGATCCGATGCCGCCGACATCGCCGAGATGGACGCCGGAAATGAGGCCGGCGACATCGGTGAGCTGGTGGATGCGATCGTCGAACGCACCGGATATCGCTATGAACTCGAGGGTTCCTCGGATCCGCAGGACGGCGCCCGCCTCGACAACATCAACGAATTGATCTCGGTGGCAAGGGAATTCAGCGCCGAAGCCGCGGAAGCCGTGGCCACGCAGATTCCGGAGACCCAGATCGACGATGCCGGAGACGAAGTTTCGGCGCAGCCCGAGGATCCCGATCTCGAACCTGATCCGGGAGAGCCTGAACCCGGTTCTCTGGCAGCGTTTTTGGAGCGGGTCGCGTTGGTGGCAGATGCCGACCAGGTGCCCGACGACGAAGACGGTGTCGTCACGCTGATGACCCTCCACACGGCCAAGGGTCTGGAGTTCCCGGTGGTCTTCGTGACCGGCTGGGAGGACGGGCAGTTCCCGCACATGCGTGCGCTCGGTGATCCGGCCGAACTGTCGGAGGAGCGCCGGTTGGCCTATGTGGGCATCACGCGGGCCCGCAACCGCCTGTATCTGAGTCGGGCGATGGTTCGGTCGGCGTGGGGTACGCCGATGCAGAATCCGGAATCGCGCTTCCTGCAAGAGATTCCGCAACATCTCATCGACTGGCGGCGTACTGAACCGAAGCGCGGTATGGGCCGCGGTCTGAGCGATGGCACCCGTGACTACGGCGACAACGGCCGCGGTTTCGGGGGCGAGCGCTTCGGTGGTGGTTCGTTCGGATCCGGTTCGCGACGTAAAGAGTCGTTCGGCTCGCCGACCCGTGGTCGCAACAACCAGGTCCACGTCGAGGTGGGCGACCGAGTGACCCATGCCAAATACGGGATGGGCAAAGTGGTGGCAAAGGAAGGCGCCGGACCCACCGAACGGGTCAAGTTCGACTTCGGGAGCGCCGGCCAGATCACGTTGATGTCGCTGGGCGGGCTACCGGTCGAAAAGCTTTAGCGCAGAGCTTTCCGGCGGGACGAAGGTGTTGCGGTGCCTGCGTTCGCCTGGAAGCAGGGTGGCTGCCGGCGGTTCGGGTCAGCTGGCGTAGTTGGAGAGCTGTACGCCATGCGTGGCGAGCCAGGGCGCCGGGTCGATCTTCGTGGTGCCGTTCTTCCAGACCTCCAAGTGGAGGTGGGGACCGGTGGAGAAGCCTTCATTACCGACCAGCGCAATGACGTCACCTGCGGTGACCGTCTGGCCTTTTTGAACGAGCACTCCGCTGGACGACATATGGCCGTACATGGTGACGGTGCCGTCGGGAGCCTGGATCTGGACCCAGTTTCCGAATCCGGATGCCGGTCCGGCCTCGATCACAACACCGTCGGTGACGGCGTGGATAGGCGTGCCCAGCGGGGCCGCCATGTCGATACCGCCGTGGAATGCTCCCCACCGGTTGGCGTACAGGGAGGTGAACTGGTAAGCGCCGAGCGGGATCGGGGAGACGATCGTGGGCCGGCGTGCGGCGTCGTCCGCGGCCTGCTTCTCCTCGGCGATGTGCTGACCGGTCGAGAGCTGGGCCGTGAAGGTGTCCATGTTGGCCGGTGCCGGTGCAGCGGCCACTCCGGCAGCTGGTGCGTCGATGTTTCCGGGGTAGGCCACCGGGGCCGGCGTGGCTGTCTGCGCGGACTCGGACTGCTGGGCAAACGATCCTGTTGCGGCTGCCACAGCGGCTCCGGCGGCGACCGCGAGAAGTGCGGCACGGCCCTTCAGGGCCTGTGGCGGCGCGGCGATGCGATGTTTACCGCCACCGCGCTGCGGGGAACGCTGTTTCCGTGGAGACCACTCGGGAGCATCGTCTGCAGGGGCGAAGTCGTCGAACTCGGCGCCGTGGACATCAAAGGGATGTTCGTGGACGATCTCGTCGAACTCGATCTCCGCGACAACGATGTCCTGCGTGATCTCGGCGGGCCGGGGCTGGTCGTAGGCGTCACGGTCGAAGCGGCGGGTACCGGTGGATCGGCGGCCGGCGGGGCTCTCGGCGACGGACTGGTTACGCCACTGACTCAGTGGGCCGTCTGCGTACTCCTCGAGACCGAAGTCGTCGATCGGGATGATGTTGGTGATCTCGTTGTCACGAAAGGCGTCAGGGCGCTGCTCGTTCAGAGTTCCGGCCGAAGCGCGCGAACCTGCGCTGCCTCCGGTAATCGTTCCGCGAGCGTCCAACTTGTGAGCCTTCCTAGCGTGTACAGAAGCAGTTCGAGGTAGTTCCACCGAACTGCACGGACAATTTGCTGTGACAAATCCGTTACCTTCTGACTCAGCGACGGTAACGAAATGATTGCGACGCCCGCAACCGCAAGTGGATATAAGGCCCCGAATGTGAGCTGTATCACCTAATTGCGTACGCTTTGTCCGGATGCCGCACCGCTGGTAGCGGGCAACTAATGGCAACTGATCGCCGACTGGACAAACAGCGAGTGATCTGGGGCACAAACCGGTGGTAGCAGTGGCAGGCGTCGTTTCTGGCGGCGTTACAGTCGTCGTGGTTCGCAGGCACCAACTGCGGACAAACCTACGAGATGGTGAGCTGAATGGATCTCTTCGAATACCAGGCGAAGGAACTCTTCGCCAAGCACGAGGTGCCGACCTCGGCAGGACGTGTTACCGACACGGTTGCCGGCGCACGTGAAATTGCCGAAGAAATCGGCAAGCCCGTGATGGTCAAGGCCCAGGTGAAAGTCGGCGGTCGCGGCAAAGCGGGTGGCGTGAAGTACTCCGCCGATGTCGATGCCGCAGTGGCGAACGCAGAGGCCATCCTCGGCCTCGACATCAAGGGCCATGTTGTCAAGAAACTGCTGGTCGCAGAGGCGAGTGACATCGCCGAGGAGTACTACATCTCCTTCCTGCTCGACCGCACCAACCGTACTTACCTGGCCATGTGCTCGGTCGAGGGTGGCGTCGAGATCGAGGTCACCGCCGAAGAGAACCCCGACGCACTGGCCAAGATCCCCGTGGACGCCGTCAAGGGTGTCGACCTCGCGTTTGCTCGTGAGATCGCCGAAGCCGGCAAGCTGCCCGCCGAGGTGCTCGACGCCGCGGCCGTCACGATCCAGAAGCTGTGGGAAGTCTTCATCAACGAAGACGCCATCCTGGTCGAGGTCAACCCCCTCGTGCGTACGCCCACCGATGAGATCCTCGCCCTCGACGGCAAGGTCACTCTCGATGAGAACGCTGCCTTCCGTCAGCCCGGCCACGAGGCCTTCGAGGATCGCGACGCAACCGACCCGCTCGAGCTCAAGGCCAAGGAAAACGACCTCAACTACGTCAAGCTCGACGGTGAGGTCGGAATCATCGGCAACGGTGCCGGGCTGGTCATGTCGACCCTCGACGTCGTCGCCTACGCAGGCGAGAAGCACAACGGCGTCAAGCCTGCCAACTTCCTCGACATCGGTGGCGGCGCCTCGGCTGCCGTGATGGCTGCCGGTCTGGACGTCATCCTCAACGATGCTCAGGTCAAGAGCGTGTTCGTCAACGTCTTCGGTGGCATCACCGCGTGTGACGCCGTTGCCAACGGCATCGTCGGCGCACTGAAGACCCTGGGCGACGAAGCCAACAAGCCACTCGTCGTGCGTCTGGACGGAAACAACGTCGAAGAGGGTCGTCGCATCCTCGCAGAGGCCAACCACCCGCTGGTGACGGTCGTCGGAACCATGGATGAGGCCGCCGACAAGGCCGCCGAACTGGCGAGCAAGTAGGAGCTGTAGATCAATGTCGATTTTTCTGAACAAAGATTCCAAGGTCATCGTCCAGGGCATCACCGGTGGCGAGGGAACCAAGCACACCGCTCTGATGCTCAAGGCCGGTACCCAGGTTGTCGGTGGCGTCAACGCCCGTAAGGCCGGCACCACCGTCAGCCATGACGGCGGCGTGGAGCTGCCCGTGTTCGGCACCGTTGCCGAGGCCATCGAGAAGACCGGCGCCGACGTGTCGATCGCATTCGTGCCGCCGAAGTTCGCCAAGGACGCGATCATCGAGGCCATCGACGCCGAGATCGGGCTCCTCGTTGTCATCACCGAGGGAATCCCGGTGCAGGACAGCGCGTACGCGTGGGCCTACAACGTGTCCAAGGGCAACAAGACCCGCATCATCGGACCGAACTGCCCCGGCATCATCACCCCCGGTGAGTCGTTGGTCGGCATCACCCCGGCCAACATCGCCGGTTCGGGCCCGATCGGCCTCGTGTCGAAGTCGGGCACGCTGACCTACCAGATGATGTTCGAGCTGCGTGAGATCGGCTTCTCGACCGCCATCGGCATCGGCGGCGACCCGGTCATCGGAACCACCCACATCGACGCCATCGAGGCGTTCGAGAAGGATCCCGACACCAAGATCATCGTCATGATCGGTGAGATCGGTGGAGACGCCGAAGAGCGCGCCGCCGACTACATCAAGGCCAACGTGACGAAGCCGGTCGTCGGTTACGTCGCAGGCTTCACCGCTCCCGAGGGCAAGACCATGGGCCACGCCGGCGCCATCGTGTCAGGCAGCCTGGGCACCGCGCAGGCCAAGAAGGATGCGCTCGAGGCTGCAGGCGTGAAGGTCGGCAAGACGCCGTCCGAGACCGCTGCACTGGCTCGCGAGCTCTACAAGAATCTGTAATCAGCTCACCTGAGCTGCTTTCGCCGATGGCGTCGATCCCGCTTGTGGGGTCGGCGCCATCGGTCGTTTTTGTGGACTCGGCCGCCCGACGCAGTGCCCGGCAAAGTAGTGTTCTGGAGTTACTGTCAAATCCGTTCGGAAGGCTGACCGATGACCGATGTCCAGGCGGAAGAACCAACGGAGCCAGCGGAATTCACGGTGATCACCGGCCTCGACGAGGTGATCGACTCCGGAACCGACCGGCCGAAGATCGACGTGGTGGCCAAGGTTGCCGGAGCAAACGTGGTGCACCTGTCGCTTCGGTCCGGGCAGGTGATCGATGACCATCGATCGGCGACACCCATCCTGGTGATCGGCCAGCGTGGCCTGATCGAGTTCACGGTGAACGGTGAGCGCGTGCAACTCTCGCCCGGTACGGCGGTCAATGTCGCTGCGGGTGTCCTGCACAAGCTGGTCGCGTTAGAGGATTCGGCCGCCACCTTGCTGATTCTCAAAAATGCGTAATGGTCCCGGACCGTCGGCCGAAGATCTGCTGACGCGTCCGATTCTGTCGCCAGAACTTCGCGGTCGAGTATCGTTCAAATGAGCGGTAGGGGATACGAGACACCGGCTTTCAGAGCGGCGAAGAGAGTGGTAGGCCAATGGTCACTGGTGCGGCGTTGACGTCGAGCGTGGTTCGCCGCGCACGCGGCATCTACGGTGTCGCGGTCCGTATTCCTGTTGCCGGCCCGCTGATCGAGCGCGGAGCCACCGAGGTGACAGCACTGGGTGAGCAGGCCCTCGACACCGCGATCGAACTGACGCGGGCCGCTCTCAAGGTCGTCATCGGCGAAGTGATCACCGCGCTTGTCGAGGAGGTGGATCTGACCGATCTGGTCCTGAATCATGTCGACCTGGACAAGGTCGCCACCGGGATCGATCTGGACGGAATCGCCGCGCGCATCGACATCGACGCCATCCTGGGTCGGGTCGACATCGACGGCGTGATCGAGACCGTGGACCTGAATCGTGCGGTGGGCGGTGTCGACATCGATGCGATTGCGGCACGGATCGACATCGACGCCATACTCGGTCGCGTCGACCTGATCGGTCTGGCCAACGAGGTCATCGACGGTGTCGACCTGGAGGCGATCGTCCGCTCATCCACGACCACACTCACCAACGGTGTCCTCGACGACGTCCGCCTGCAGGGCGCTCACGCCGACGACGTGGTCGCCGGTGTCTTCGGAAAACTCTTGGGCCGCAAGCCGACTCCGCACAATGGTGTACCGGTGATCAATGGTGTGGTCGAAGCGCCGTCGACCACCACTGTCACCAAAGTTGTCGTCGATGTCCACCGGCGCGAGTCCGACGATCCCCCGGCAGGTCGACCATGACAGGTGCGACACCTATGCCGCATCACATCAACGAGCCGCATCACACGAGCAAGGACGCACTCGACACCCGGACGGCGGGCATTGTGAGCCGCAGTGTCGCGGCGGCGCTCGACGTGGTGGTGGTGATTTTGACCCTGGGCGCGATGTACCTCTTTTTCTTTTTGATCGGATTACTGTTCAGCCCCGGATCGTTCAGTGCTCCGAACCCGAACATCGCGTTGTCCGCTGTCGCGTCGTTTTCGGTCAGCGTGATCTATCTGACCACGTGCTGGGCGGTATCGGGCCGGACGGTGGGCTCAGTGGCGATGGGGCTCGAAGTGGTCAGTCGCGACGGACGTCGGCTGGGGCCCCTGCGGGCGCTGTTGCGGGCGCTGTTTTACGCCTTCTTCCCGATCGGCCTGGCCTGGGTTGCCGTCGACAGGCGTCGCCGGTCGGTCCAGGACATGGTGCTGCGTTCCAGGGTCATCTACGCCTGGTGAGGGTGCAGCGGTTCGGGTGGACCTCGGTATTCTCGACAGACGATGACATCTGCAACTGAGGGCTCCCCGTCGCCGGCACCGGTGACCCGTCGTGGTCTGGCGAAGGCCGCGCGCCGGCGTGAACTGCTGGCCGCCGCAGCGCGGCTGATGGCCGAACGGGGTTTTGCCGGTGTGCGACTGGAAGACATCGGGGCAGCGGTCGGGGTCAGTGGTCCGGCGATGTATCGACATTTCTCCGGCAAGGACGCCGTCCTGGCCGAAATGCTCATCACCATCTCGCAACGCCTGCACGCCGGCGGCGAATCGGTGGTCGCCGGGTCGACCGACGACCTCGACGCGCTGGATCGGCTGATCGAGTTCCATGTCGACTTCGCCACCACCGAACCGGAGTTGATTCGCGTCCAGGACCGCGACCTCTCGTCACTGACCCCGGAGGCCAGTCGTGAAGTCCGCAGACTGCAGCGTCAATACGTCGAATTGTGGACGGACGTACTGGTCCGGGTGGACTCCTCGATCCCCAGGCAAGAGGGCCGAACGCGGGTCCACGCGGCCTTTGGCCTGATCAACTCGTCGCCGCGGTTGCCTGACCTCGAGATCGCCCGCCAGCAGAAGTTGCTGGCACAGATGGCCCGGGCCGCGCTGACCGCCGCCCGCACCTGACCCCCACCCAGCCCGCAAACGCTCCGCTTGTACGAAGACGCTCCACAAATATGTGGAGCGTCTTCGTATTTCTGGAGCGTTTGCGGAGGGCAGGTGTAGGTCAGATGCCGAGGGCGGCAGTCTGGTCGGTGACTGCTTCTCGGTACCGGGCCACATTGGCCATCTTGATGCCCTCATACCCGCGAACCATGTCGGGCAACTCGGCGACGGAAACGAGGCTGTGCCGGTGGTCCGGGGTGACGGTCCCGTTCGCCAGGCCAGTCAGCGCACGCTCGATGACGTCACGGTATTCACCGATGAGTGCTCGCTCGGTGGTGCGGACCTCGTTGCGGGCAAAGGGGTCGAACCGGGTGCCGCGCAGCCGTTTTCCCTTGGCCAGCGCGGCGAGTGCCGGTGCTGCCCGACGGCCGAGTGCAATCTTGTTCTTCATGCCCATCGCCCGCAGGGTTGGTGGATGCAGTCGGACGGCCACCTTGGCGTCATCACCGAACTGATCGGCGACCTCGGCAGCGAACGCGGCGTCGCGGGTGAGCCGGGCGACCTCGTACTCATCCTTGTAGGCCATGAGCTTGAACAGGTTGCGTGCCACCGCATCGGTCAGGTCGTCCATGCCGCTGCGCTGCGCGACATGGGTGACGAATGCGACGTATTCGGTTGCGTAGGCGATGTTCTGGTATGCGATCAGCTCGTCGACCCGGTGCTGAACAGTCTGCAGGACGGCTGGGCGCAGAGTGGTCAACTCGGCGGTCAACCGCACCGCGTCGGCGCTCGGCTGCCAAGGAACCGGTGACGGGTGGGCCGCGGCGATCGCTGCGGTCACCTCGGCACGATTGGCAACCACCTGACGTCCACGGCGGAATGCCTGCAGGTTGCGTTCTACCGCAACCCCGTTCAGCTCGACGGCACGTTCGATCGACGCGGCCGAGATGGGCATCGCTCCGGATTGATAGGCGGCACCCACCATGAGCATGTTCGCGTACTGCTCGTCGCCGAACAGGTCGAGGGTCAAGGCACCGGGGTCGAGGTAGATGGCGCGCGCCACCGAATGATTGATCGAGTCCGCGATCGCGGTGTTGTCGGGATAGGAGACCGACGTGTCGATGACCATGGCTCCGGTCGGGATCTTGGTGGTGGACACGACCGCGGTGGTCTTGTCGGGGGAGGCGACCTTGAGGTTCGCGGGATCGACGCCCACCAGTCCGTCGCACGACAGATACATGTCGCAGTCGCCGGTGGCGACCTTGGCGGCCTGCTCCACCACACCCGCACTGACCTTGACGTCGCTGACCACGGCGCCGCCCTTCTGGGCCAGTCCGGTCATGTCGACGGTCCGGGCAACGTGGCCGTCGAGGACGGCGGCCGTGGCGATCACCTGGGAGACCGTCACCACCCCGGTGCCACCGATACCGGTGACCCGCAACGTGAATCCGTCGTCGATGGACTTTGTTGCGAACGGATCGGGCAGGGTGTCGTTGCCGATGTCGGCCACGGTGTGGCGGACCTTTTCCTTGTCGGACGGGACCACGGTGACAAAGGAGGGGCAGTCGCCCTTCAGGCACGAGAAGTCGAGGTTGCAGGAACTCTGATCGATCCGGGTCTTGCGGCCGAACTCGGTGTCGACCGGATGCACCGACAGACAATTCGACTTCTCGCCGCAGTCGCCGCAGCCCTCGCAGATGCGCTCGTTGATCATCACGCGCTGCTTCGGTGTTTTCGCCTTGCCGCGCTTGCGCTTACGGCGCGTCTCGGCGGCACAGGCCTGATCGTGGATGAGCACGGTGACGCCGGCGGTCGCGGCCAGTTCTTGCTGGGCGGCCATCATCTCGTCGCGTGGGCGCACCTCGATGCCGGCCGGCAAGTGCAGTGCCCGGGTGCGGATGGGATCATCGGAGGTGACGATGATGCGCTTGACCCGTTCGGCCTGCAGCAGGGTCACGATCTGGGGCAGGGTCATCTGGCCCACCGGGTCCTGGCCACCGGTCATGGCGACTGTGCCGTTGAACAGGAGTTTGTAGGTGATGTTTGCGCCGGAGGCGACCGCCGCACGCAGAGCCAGTGACCCCGAGTGCATGAACGTACCGTCGCCGATGTTCTGCACGAAGTGCTGCTCCGAGACAAACGGAGTCATGCCGATCCACTGCGCGCCTTCGCCGCCCATCTGGGTCACGCCGGCGATCTCGCCGACCTGGCCCGGATCCATCAGAAGAACCATTGCGTGACAGCCGATTCCGGCGCCGACGAGTGTTCCTTCGGCAACCTTGGTGGAGCTGTTGTGGGGGCAGCCGGAGCAGAAGTAGGGGCTGCGGACCGCGAGGGGGATTTCGATGCGTCCCCGGCTGCGACCCTTGGTGTCGAGCCAGTTCTGTGCTGCCGGGATCTCGTGATGGCGGGCGAGCCGGCCGGCGAGTCCGCGCGTGACGGAGTCGATGTCGAGTTCACCGAAGCGGGAGAACAGGGTTGAACCGTCCTCATGCGTCTTGCCGACGATGGCGGGGACGTCGGGGCGGCGGAAGAGGATGTCGCGCATCATCGTTTCGATGAAATCGCGCTTCTCCTCGACCACGATCACCTCATCGAGGCCCTTGATGAACTCGTCCATGATCTCGCGTTCGAACGGGTAGACCATACCCATCTTCAGGATGCGGATGCCCAGGCGTGGCAGATCGGCATCGGTGATACCGATGAGCCGCAACGCTTCCCGGACGTCCATGTAGGTCTTGCCGGCGGCGACGATCCCGATGCGGTCGTCCGCGGTGCGTTGCACGATCCGGTTGAGCCGGTTGATTCGGGCGTACTCGGTTGCGCGGGGCAACCGGATGGTCAGCTGATTCTGCTCGAGCTCCATCAGGTTGGCGCCCAGCAGTTTTCCGCTCGGCACGTGGGGACTGGTGCCGAGGTCGCCGTAGACCGGCAGGATGCGGTCGGGGTGGACATCGGCGGTCGAGGCGCCGTCGGCGACATGTGCGGAGATCTTGAACGATGTCCACAGCCCGGAGACCCGCGACATGATGGCGGCGTGGACGCCGAGATCGAGGATGTCCTGGGAATCGGCAGGGTAGAGGATGGGCATGTAGAGGTCGGCCAGCGCCATCTCGGATGCACACGGGATCGTGGAACTCTTGGCCCCGGGGTCGTCGCCGACGAGTGCCACGGCGCCGCCGGCCGAATGGGTTCCGATGATGTTGGCGTGGCGCAGTGCGTCGGTCGCGCGGTCGAGTCCGGGTGCCTTGCCGTACCAGTAGCCGACCACGCCGTCGCGGGTGACGCCGTTGGCACCCGGGGCGAGCGTGCCGACCTGGGCTGCGACCTGCGAACCCATCACCGACGTCGCGGCGAGGTCCTCGTTGAGGCCGGGGCGATGGACGATGTCGAACGGGTCGAGGTACTTCGCGCGGCGGGCGATCTCGAGGTCGTATCCGGCCAGCGGTGAACCCTCGTATCCGGAGATGAAGGAGGAGGTGTTGAGGTTCTGGCGGCGGTCGAGGCGGGCACGGTCACGGACCATGCGGACCAGCGCCTGGATGCCGGTGAGGTAGACGGTCCCGGTCTCCCGGGTATAGCGGTCATCGAGCGAAAAAGATTCAACACTGGCGGCATTGCCGCCCAGTGGATCGCGATCGTGATCGCCTTCGTTGGGGTGGTGCTGGACGAGGGTCATGGCTGTTTACCTGGCTCTCTATTCGGTTTGTATCCGCCCCGGGGGTGTTGGGGAGAAGACGTGCATTTCGGTAAGCCCGATCGTACTGCACCCCTGTGACTCCGCCCACATCCGCCGAGCGTGCCCATCGCGCCGCCGAGCGTGCCCATCGCGCCGCCGAGCGTGCCCATCCGACCGTCGACCGGGCCCAACCGACCGTCGACCGTGCCGAACGCGCTGCGTCTGAGACGGGCCGGTAGATCGCGGACGCAGCATCGGCCCGGTCGGCGCCGACCAGGCACGTTCGGTGGTCTGATCGGCACGGTCGGCGGTGACAAAGGCCCGCTCGGTGGTTGGTTGGGCCCACTCGGCGGTAACGAGGGCACGCTCGGCGGTAACGAGGGCACGCTCGACGGCGATATGGGCCCGCTCGGCGGGTTGGGGTGGTGTATGTGGGCAATCGCTGAACCGCCGGCCGGATCGGCGTGACAATTGGTCCGTGATGCGCGTAACGTCTCAACTCAGTTAATCGCTCCTAACTGAAAGGGGTGGGCATTGACGTCCACAACCGCAGTCGCAGGCCAGTGGCGGCAGGCGCACGAAGAGAATGTCGCCGAACTGAGAAAACGGCTCAGTCGCGTCGCACTTGGTGGCGGTGACAAAGCCCGCGAGCGTCATCTGTCCCGGGGAAAGTTGCTGCCCCGAGAACGCATCGACACCCTTCTCGACGCCGGTAGCCCTTTCCTCGAAATTGCACCGTTGGCGGCCGAGGACATGTACGGCGGCAAGGCTCCGGCGTCCGGTCTGATCGCCGGCATCGGCCGCGTCGCCGGGCGTGAATGCCTGATCATCGCCAATGACGCCACCGTGTCGGGCGGCACCTATTACCCCGTGACGGTCAAGAAGCACCTCCGGGCGCAGGAGATCGCGGCCGCGAACCGACTGCCGTGCATCTACCTCGTCGACTCCGGTGGCGCGATGCTGCTCGAGCAGGACGAGGTGTTCCCGGACCGCGACCACTTCGGCCGGATCTTCTACAACCAGGCCAACATGAGCGCCGCCGGGATCGCGCAGATCTCGGCAGTCCTCGGGTCGTCGACCGCCGGTGGTGCGTATGTGCCGGCAATGAGCGACGAAACGGTGATCGTGCGTGATCAGGGCACCATCTTCCTGGCCGGACCGCCGCTGGTGAAAGCGGCCACCGGAGAAGACGTCTCTGCCGAAGACCTCGGTGGCGGCCTCATGCACTCGACGGTGTCCGGTGTGACCGACCACCTCGCCGTCAACGACGAAGACGCCCTCGAGCGTGTCCGTCGTATCGTCTCGACCCTCGGTCCGCAGGAAGCCCCGCAGTGGGACGTCCAGCCGATTCGGGAACCGAAGGCCGCGCAGACGGACCTCTACGACATCGTCCCGACCGACGCCCGTACCCCGTACGACGTGCGTGCTGTCATCGAAACGGTCGTCGACGGCGGCGAATACAACGAGTTCAAGTCCGGTTACGGCACCACGCTGGTGACCGCGTTTGCCCACATTCACGGGCATCCGGTGGGGATCATCGCCAACAACGGTGTGCTGTTCAGCGAAAGTGCCCTCAAGGGAGCACATTTCATCGAACTGTGCGACAAGCGCAAGATCCCGCTCGTGTTCCTGCAGAACATCACCGGCTTCATGGTCGGACGTGAATACGAGCAGGGTGGCATCGCCAAGAACGGCGCCAAGATGGTCACCGCCGTGGCGTGCGCCCGCGTGCCCAAGTTCACCGTGATCATCGGTGGCTCGTTCGGTGCCGGCAACTACTCGATGTGTGGCCGGGCGTACTCGCCGCGATTCCTGTGGATGTGGCCCAACGCCCGGATCTCGGTCATGGGTGGCCCGCAGGCCGCCGACACCCTGGGAACGGTGCGCCGCAACCAGATCGAACGCGGCGGCGACCAATGGGATCCCGCGGACGAAGAGGCGTTCAAGGCCCCGATCCGGGAACAGTTCGAAAAGCAGTCCGGCGCCTACTACTCGACGGCTCGCCTGTGGGACGACGGCGTCATCGACCCGGCCGATACCCGCACCGTGCTCGGGCTGGCATTGGCTTCCGCACGCCGCGCGCCGTTGGCGCCGGTGTCCTACGGCGTCTTCCGGATGTGAGAGGCACCATCATGGCTACCAACACAATCAAAACAGTTCTCATCGCGAACCGCGGCGAGATCGCCTGCCGGGTCATCCGCACCCTTCGGGCTCAGGGAATCCGCAGCGTTGCAGTGTATTCCGATGCCGACGCCGATTCTTTGCATGTCCGGCTCGCCGACGAGGCAGTGCATATCGGACCAGCGGCGGCCACCGCGAGCTACCTCGACATCGCCAAGGTGATCGACGCGGCCAAGCGGGTCGGTGCCGACGCGGTCCACCCGGGCTACGGATTCCTGTCGGAGAACGCGGCATTCGCCCGGGCCCTGCAGGAGGCGTCGATCCTGTTCCTCGGCCCGCCGACCAAGGCGATCGAGGTCATGGGTGACAAGATCGCCGCTCGCGCAGCGGTGTCCGAGCGGGACGTCCCGGTTGTCCCGGGCATCTCCCGTCCGGGGCTCACCGACGACGAATTGATCGCGGCGGCAACCGATATCGGATTCCCGGTACTGATCAAGCCGAGCGCCGGCGGTGGCGGCAAGGGCATGCACCGGGTGGAAGACCCGGCCAAGCTCGCTGCCGCACTGAGCACCGCCCGCCGTGAGGCCGGTGCCGCGTTCGGCGACGACACACTGTTCATGGAGCGGTTCGTCGACACCCCGCGCCACATCGAGGTGCAGGTTCTCGCCGACACCCACGGCAACGTCGTGCATCTCGGGGAACGTGAATGTTCCCTGCAGCGACGGCATCAGAAGGTCATCGAAGAGGCCCCGTCGGCTCTGCTCGATGCCGCGACCCGGGCGCGGATCGGCGCGGCGGCCTGTGACGCCGCCCGCTCGGTAGGCTACACCGGCGCCGGAACCGTCGAGTTCATCGTCTCCGCCAAGCGTCCCGACGAGTTCTTCTTCATGGAGATGAACACCCGTCTGCAGGTGGAACATCCGGTCACAGAGCTCGTCACGGGTGTCGATCTGGTCGAGTGGCAACTCCGGGTGGCGGCCGGTGAAAAGCTCGACTTCAGTCAGGACGACGTGACCATGACCGGTCACGCCATCGAGGCGCGCGTCTACGCGGAGGATCCGGCTGCCGGATTCCTGCCGACCGGCGGTGAGCTGCTGCTGGTCGACGAGCCGAGTGGCCCCGGCATCCGGGTCGATTCCGGCATCGTCACCGGAGGGGTGGTCGGCAGCGACTACGACCCCATGCTGGCAAAGGTCATCGTCCACGGCGAAGACCGGGCCGACGCCATCGAACGGCTGCGTGCGGCACTGGCGCAGACCCATGTCCTCGGGCTTCGCACCAACATCGACTTCTGCCGGTTCGTGCTCGACGAGCCCCGTGTCCGCGAGGGCGACCTCGACACCGAACTGCTCGATCGTCTCATCGTCGACTACACCCCGCCGGCGGTGCCGCCGGAGGCCTTGGCGCTGGTCGGTCTGCACCGGACCCGGCGGGCCCGCCATGCCGGTACCCCCTGGACGTCGGAAGTGGGCTGGCGCATCGGTGGACCGGCGGCAACGCACACCCGTCTGAAGGTCGGCGACGAGCGGATCACGGTGTCGGTGACCGGGTCCGAGAACGACGCCACAGTGGTTGTCGGAGACTGGACTGCATCGGCATCGCTGCGCGGCGAACGGTTCACGGTGGATGGGGCCGGCGCGCGCTGGCTCATCGCCGAATCCAATCCCGAGGCCGAACTCGGTCACGAACACCACCAGGAATACTGGATCAGCGGACCCGACGGGATCTGGGAAGTCGCCACCGCGCACATCCTGAAGTCGTCGGACGCTGACGAAGCCCTCAGCGAGATCACCAGCCCGATGCCGGGAACCGTTGTGGCGGTGCTCAATCCCGGCGGCGAAGCGGTTGAGGCCGGCGCCCCGGTGCTGGTGGTCGAAGCGATGAAGATGGAACACACCCTGACTGCTCCCCGCGCCGGTGATCTCACCGTCACGGTAAAGGTCGGCGACAAAGTCAAAGCCGGGCAATCGCTGGCTGTTGTCGTCGATCAGGCAGCCAAAGACCTCTCGGAAGGAACACCCGCATGACCGTCACTGACGACTTGACCGCCGAATACGACGAACTCCGCAAAACCGTTGCCGATTTCGCGCAGCAGGTGGTTGCGCCGGTATCTGCCAAACATGATGCCGAGCACAGCTTTCCGTACGACGTCGTCCGGCAGATGGGCGAGATGGGCCTGTTCGGCCTGCCGTTCCCCGAGGAGTACGGCGGCATGGGCGGCGACTACTTCGCCCTCGCTTTGGCGCTCGAAGAACTCGGCAAGGTCGATCAGTCGGTGGCCATCACCCTCGAGGCCGGCGTCGGCCTCGGCGCGATGCCGATCTACCGGTTCGGCAACGAAGAGCAGAAGCAGACGTGGCTGCCGGATCTGACCGCCGGAAAGAAGCTGGCCGGATTCGGGCTCACCGAACCCGGCGCCGGTTCTGATGCCGGGGCCACGGCCACCACCGCCAAGCAAGACGGCGATCAGTGGGTGATCAACGGCTCCAAGCAGTTCATCACCAACTCCGGCACCGACATCACCTCGCTGGTCACGGTCACCGCTGTCACCGGTGCGCGTTCGGCGGGCGCCGACGGTCGTCCCCGCAAGGAGATCTCGACCATCATCGTGCCCAGCGGCACACCGGGATTCACCGCCGAACCGGCGTACAACAAAGTCGGCTGGAATGCGTCCGACACCCATCCGCTGAGCTTCGACGACGCCCGCGTGCCCGAGGAGAACCTGCTCGGTGAACGCGGCCGGGGCTATGCCAACTTCCTGTCGATCCTCGACGAGGGCCGGATCGCGATCGCCGCGCTGGCAACCGGTGTCGCCCAGGGTTGTGTGGACGAGAGCGTGAAGTACGCCAAGGAGCGGCAGTCGTTCGGTCGCCCGATCGGCGACTACCAGTCGGTGTCGTTCTCGATCGCACGGATGGAGGCGAGGGCCCACACGGCCCGCACCGCCTACTACCACGCCGCGTCGAAGATGCTGGCCGGCAAGCCTTTCAAGAAGGAAGCCGCGATCGCCAAGCTCGTCTCCAGCGAGGCCGCAATGGACAACGCGCGCATGGCAACTCAGATTCACGGCGGCTACGGCTTCATGAACGAGTACCCGGTGGCACGTCATTACCGTGACTCGAAGATCCTCGAGATCGGCGAGGGCACCACCGAGGTCCAGCTGATGCTCATCGCACGAGAGTTGGGTTTCGCATGAGCACCACACCGGGCAGTGACATGACCACCACCTCCGGTGGGGAGCCGAAGCGCGTCACCCAGCGTGGCCTGTATTTCGAAGAGTTCGAGATCGAGACCGTGTACGAACACCGTCCGGGCCGGACGGTCACCGAGGCCGACAACGTCGTCTTCACGACGCTCACGATGAACACCCAGGCCCTGCACCTCGACGCCGCATTTGCCGCCGAGCAGCCGGGTTTTGGCGGCGAACGTCTGGTCAACTCGATGTTCACGTTGTCGACCATCGTGGGACTGTCGGTGAGTCAGCTGACCCAGGGCACCCTGGTGGCCAACCTCGGTTTCTCGGAGATCGCCTTCCCGAAGCCGCTCTTTCACGGTGACACCCTCTACGCCGAAACCGTCTGCACGGGAAAACGGGAAAGCAAATCCAGGCCCGGTGAAGGCGTGGTCTCATTGCGTCATATAGGAAAGAATCAGCACGGTGATGTGGTTGCCATTGCGCAACGCTCGACACTGGTTCGGAAGAAGCCGTGACAACCGAGGTAGAACGCACAGGAGGAAAATCGGTGTCGAACTGGAGTCCACCGGGACCGGCGATCTTGTTCGTTCCGGCCGACCGGCCGGAGCGATATGCCAAGGCGGCCGAGCGCGCCGACGCCGTGATCATCGATCTCGAGGACGCGGTCCGTCCCGAAGCCCGCGACGCTGCCCGTGAGGCGTTGATCAACAACCCGATCGACCCCAACATCACGATGGTCCGGATCAATCCGGCCGGTACCGGAGATCACCTCAAGGATCTCAAGGCTCTGGCGCAGACCGACTACCGCGTGGTGATGCTGGCGAAGGCCGAAAGCGCGGAGCAGCTGCTGCCGGTCGGGTATCAGGTGGTCGCCTTGGTGGAAACCCCACTTGGGGCCACGAAAGCCGATCAGATCGCGGCCGCACCCAACTGCATCGGACTGATGTGGGGTGCCGAGGATCTCGTCGCCGCGATGGGTGGCCGGTCCAGCCGGTTCACCGCCGGGGAGGAGAACACCGGGCGGTACCGCGATGTGGCCCGGCAGGTCCGTGGCATGGTCCGTCTGGCCTGTGCCAGCCACGGGCGTTTTGCCATCGACTCGGTGCACATCGACATCGCCGACACCGAGGGTCTGCGGCTCGAGGCGCTCGATGCGGTGAACCTGGGATACGAGGCAACAGCGTGTATCCACCCTTCCCAGGTCGACATCGTGCGGGCGGCGTACAGCCCCACCGACGACGAGATCAGCTGGGCCCGTGAGGT
Source organism: Williamsia faeni (assembly GCA_003202005.1). Taxonomy (GTDB): domain Bacteria; phylum Actinomycetota; class Actinomycetes; order Mycobacteriales; family Mycobacteriaceae; genus Williamsia; species Williamsia faeni. The sequence continues at coordinate 261,876 of QJJF01000005.1, forward strand.
CCTCGACGCCGCTGCGGCCAACGTCGGCGGTGTGTTCCGGGTGAAGGGCCAGATGATCGATTCGCCGTTGCTCGGACAGGCAGAAGCCATCATGCGAAGGGCTCCGCAAGCAGATTGACCGGTGCGACCAGTGAGGAGACAACGATGTCTGACCGCTCGTCTACAAGGGGTGCCGAAAGCGCACCGCTGTCGTACGCCAAAGGCGAAGAAGATCCGCCGCTGCTGACGCTCACCATCGGCGAATCGCTCCGTGACACCGCGGAGCGATTCGCTGACTGCGACGCTCTCGTCGACGTCCCGACGGGGCGCCGGTGGACATACGGAGAGTTCCGCAAACAGGTTCGTGCGCTTGCTGCCGGACTCTCCCGTAGTGGCCTCGGGCCCGGTGATCGTCTGGGGCTCTGGGCGCCGAACTGTGCCGAATGGGTGCTGACGCAGTACGCCACCGCAGAACTCGGAATCATCCTGGTGAACCTCAACCCCGCCTACCGGCAGACCGAGATCGAGTTCGCCCTGACCCAGTCCGGTACGCGCACCGTCATTGCCGCCCGTGAGTTCCGCGGTGCCGACTACGCCGGCATGCTGTCGGTGGCTCTTGGCAAATGCGATGCCCTGCAATCCGTGGTCCTGCTCGACAGCCCCGCCTGGGACGAGTTGTGTGCGACGCCAACCGAAGCCGAGCTCACCGCGCTGGACCGGGCCGCCGAGTCGCTCACCCCGGACGACGCGATCAACATCCAATACACGTCAGGGACCACGGGAAACCCCAAGGGCGCCACGCTGTCTCACCGGAACATCCTCAACAACGGCTATCTGGTCGGGGAGTTGTGCCGCTACACCGAAGCGGACCGGATCTGCGTCCCGGTGCCGTTCTACCACTGCTTCGGCATGGTGATGGGCAATCTCGCAGCGACCACTCATGGTGCCGCGATTGTCATCCCGGCACCCGGATTCGACCCGGCGCTCTCACTGAAAGCCGTTGCGGCCGAGAAGTGCACAAGTCTCTACGGTGTTCCGACGATGTTCATCGCCGAATTGGCGCTGGCAGATTTCGACAGCTACGACCTCAGCACACTCCGCACCGGCATCATGGCCGGGTCGCCGTGTCCGGCCGAAGTGATGCGCCAGGTCATCGACAAGATGCACATGGCCGAGGTGTCGATTTGCTATGGCATGACCGAGACCGCGCCGGTGTCGACCCAGACGCGGACTGACGACACGTTCGAACGGCGGGTCGGTACGGTCGGCCGGGTCGGTCCCAACCTGGAGATCAAGATCGTCGATCCGGCCACCGGTGACATCGTCGCCCGTGGTGAGACCGGTGAGTTCTGCACTCGCGGTTACAGCGTGATGGTGGGCTACTGGAATCAGCCCGACAAGACCGCCGAAGCGCTCGACGCCGATGGATGGATGCACACCGGCGATCTCGCGGTCATGGACGTGCACGGATACGTGCAGATCACCGGCCGCATCAAAGACATGGTGATCCGCGGGGGAGAGAACATCTATCCGCGAGAGATCGAAGAGTTCCTCTACACACACCCGGACATCCTCGATGCCCAGGTCATCGGCGTACCCGACGAGAAGTACGGCGAAGAACTGATGGCGTGGATCCAATTGCGCGATGGTGCAGGCACTTTCACCGTCGACGACCTCAAGGCGTTTGCCGATGGCAAGATCGCCCGCCACAAGATCCCCAAATACGTGCATGTGGTCGACGAATTCCCGATGACCGTGACCGGCAAGGTTCGCAAGGTTCAGATGCGGCAACAGGCATTGGAGATCCTTGATATCTGACGGAATCGACCCGAACCAGGCGTAGGCCAAAATCATTTTTGTGCAACGGCATTCAAACCCAGGCGATATTCACCGAGCCTGCGTCGGATATGTGTTCAGCGTCGGGAAACGCTACCAATCTGCGGTCGTGGGCGAGTTCCGACCAGTTTGATCGGTATCGCCAGAAGCTGTTTCACCCCGGCATACACTGAAATCAGCCTTGATCGGCATCAAGACCAGCGAGTTCGGTACTCCGTCGGGACCGGCCGTAGTTCGTAGATACGACAACCCGGCCAAATCGCCCGTTGTGGGTGCAGGCACATGTACTAGCGTGGTTCGCGACACCCAAGTCCTCTAACGCAGGAGTGGAAAATGAGCTATCAACCCGGGGGGTCCGGCTACGGCTCGCAGCAGCCGTACCAGGGCTCCCAGTACCCCGGTGCGGGACAACCCGAAGCCGGAGGCCAGCAATACGGCCAGGGATACGGCCAGCAGTCCGGTGGCCAGCAGGGCTACGGTCAGCAGCCCGGCGGGCAACAGGGTTACGGCCAGCAGCCGTCCCAGGGATACGGTCAGCAGCCCGGTGGCCAGCAGGGTTACGGCCAGCAGCCGGCCCAGGGATACGGTCAGCAAGGTTATGGGCAGCAGGGTTACGGCGGTTACGGCCAGCAGGGCTACGCCCAGCCCACTCCGCGTCGTGGTCTGCCCGCTGCACTCGGGACGTACCTGGTCTACGCGCTCGGCGCTCTCGGCCTGATCAACTTCTTCCTCGGCTTTGCGCCGGCCGTCGATGAAGATAATGCACCACAACTATTCGTCTGGTTACCGGCGGTCGCGCTGATTGTGCTGGCCATCGCGGGATTGACGGCAGCGGCCACGTTGCTGCCCAAGCAGACCACGAAACCCGCAGGCGCGGTCGCCGCCGCATCCGTTGTCGCGGCACTGTATCTGTTGTTCTACTTGGTCCTCGGCGACATTTCCGAGTCCGGCGCAGGCATCGGATTGATCCTGCTGACTGTTTTCGCGTTCATCCAGGCTGCCGTCGCGGTGGTGTGGTTGCTCGTCGAGGCCGGGATCATCAAGACTGCCGCAACCGCGGATGCCGGTGCGTCGACCGCATCCGCAGGCACGTCGACCGGATCGCAGTCGGCCGCCGCGGAATCGACCCCGAGCTACGGTCAGGGCGGCTCATACGGTCAGGGCAGTGGCTATTCCGCAGGCTACGGCCAAGGCGCGCAGAGCACCGGTAGTCATCAGGCCGCGCCCGCAGCACCGGGCAATCCCTATGCTCAGACCAGTTATGGCCAGAGCGCCCCGGCCGCACCGGACTCGGTGGGACTGAACAAGCCGGGCAGCTCCGAGGCAACGACGGCGGTGCCGTCCGCGGGCCCGTCGGCACCTTCCACCGCACCGCAGCCGAGCAGTCCGTCGGCGCAGTCGGGTGCCCATCCGGGGGCGACCCCGTATCAGGCACCGGGAGCGGCAGGCTCCGAAGAACGCCCCGGTCAGGGCAGCGATCAGACGACGCAGTTCAAGACGCCGGAACGGTAAAGAATGTGCTGAATACCGTGCGGTAACAATTCCCGCACATAAATGCACCGGGCAGTTGTGGCTAATCGCCGCAGCTGTCCGGTGTTTTGTTTCATAACGACGGAGTTGTTTATCCTCGGCGCGCCTGACCATGCGATTGCGGAGCAAATGACACTCTGGGACGGGTGGCCAGCTCTACAGCGGAAAACCTCGCCGCGCGTCTGCGCGAGATACGCCGCTCGCGCCGTGCCGATGAGGTGGGTGCCGCGGATTCGGCAAGGGCGTTGGTCCGGCTTGCCTTCGGAACCACCGCGGCGACCCTGGCAATCCTGACCCTTCTTGCCATCGTGACACTGCTGACCGTCGGGGATGGCCTCGGCAGTCTGCCCGCGGCGGTGGCGTCGATGTGGTTGGGGATTCACCAGGTACCGATGACCGTGGGCGATGTGACCGTCGGCGTGATGCCGCTGGCCCCCACGTTCTTGATGATCTTTGCGGTGGGAAGGTCCACGGCCCGGGCGACCGATGTCGACCGCCCACATTCGGAAGTTGCCTCTGTGGTGCTCGCCGCCGTGGGTGGACCACTGCTCGCCACCGTCCTGTCGCTGGCAGTTGTGATGGATGCGTCGACGGTGATGACCGTGCAGAGCCCGGATGCGCTGTTGGCCTTTTCCTGCACGTTCGCGGTGCAGGCCGTCGGTGCGGTGGGCGGTGTCGCCTACAAGTGGTGGTCGACGATCGTGGTGCGGACCGGCGTGGCCGACTGGGTGATCAAGGGGCTGCGCTGTGGCTTGATCGCGGTGGTCGGGATGTTCACGCTGGGAGCGCTGGTTGTCGCATTCCGGCTGATCATCAACTGGTCGCTGGCCGGTGAACTGCTCGCTTCCGGCAACGGTGTGGTCGGTGCGCTGGGCCTGTTCCTACTGTCCGTGCTGTACCTGCCCAATGTGGTAATCGGTTCGGCAGCTGCGATGGTCGGCGCTCCGGTACAGGTGGGCGGTGCGACTGTCGACCTGTTCGGTTCCAGTGGTGGACGCGTGCCGCCGCTGCCGATCCTGGCGGTGCTCCCCGACGGGGATGGTGGACGGTGGGGGCTGGTCCTGCTGGCCGGTGCCGTGATCGTGTCGTTCTTCGTGGCCCACCTGTGTGCCGACCTGTCGTTGTTGCGCAACATCCGCATGGTGGTGGTCGCCGCGGGTGTGACATCGATACTCCTTGTCGCGGTCTCGGCGGTGTCGGGTGGATCGCTCGGTGTCCTCGGTGAGGTCGGCGTCAATCTGCCGGTGGTCGGGGTCTTTGCGTTCGGCTGGATCGCCGTGGCCGGAACCATGATGGCGGTGATCCACAGCGCGCTCCCGTCGACCCGGCGGGCTCGGATGCAGGCCATGAACCTGATCTACGACGACTACGCCGACGAAGAGTTCGATCGTTTCGACGACGTGGATGACGCCACGGATGACGTCGCAGACGCGGTGCCCGCAGAACCCGAGATCGAATATCGCGAGCCGGCCGAGATCCCGATCCTCGATCGCGACGCCGGCGTCGAAACCGAGATCGCCACGTCCATCGATGGCTGGGATATCGATGATTGGGCCACCGAGACCGCCTGGGACGATTCCGACTCCGAAGCGATCGAGTCAGTGGGCGGCGAGGAACTGGTCTCGACCGATGAGTTCGGTACCCGGCGACGCCGCTGAAACAGTGGCGATTAGGCTCTGAACGTCAGATTTTCAGTTCCGACCAGAGTTCGAGGAGTTCCACACTGGACGCCATGCCGTCAGCCACCCCGGTGTCCGTTGTGATCCTCGCGTCGGGCGCGGGTTCGCTGGCATCGGCACTGCTCGACGCTGCCGAGGATGACAACTATCCGGGCAACGTTGTCGCGATGGTGACCGATCGGGAGTGTGCCGCCGAGCAGTCGGCGCGCCGGCGCGGCGTGGAGACCGCGATCGTCCCGATGGTGAGTGATCGCGCCGAATGGGATCGCACGCTCGCCGACACCGTCGCCGGGTACAAACCCGACCTCGTGGTCTCTGCCGGATTCATGAAGATCCTCGGCCCCGAGTTCCTCACCCGTTTCGGTGGCCGCATCATCAATGCCCATCCCGCGTTGCTTCCGTCGTTTCCCGGCGCGCATGCGGTGGCCGATGCACTGGCGCACGGCGTCAAGGTGACCGGCTCGACCATTCATCTGGTCGACGAGGGTGTCGACACCGGGCCGATTCTCGCGCAGGCGCCGGTCGCGGTGCAGTCCGGCGACGACGAAATCACGTTGCATGAGCGAATCAAGATGGTCGAACGTGTGCTGCTTGTTGCGGTGGTGCGTTCGATTGCCACCAAAGGTGTTGTCATCGAAGGACGAAAGGCCCACATCCCGTGAGTAATGACCTGCAGCGCAAGCCCTTCCGCCGGGCATTGGTCAGCGTGTACGACAAATCCGGGTTGGCCGAGCTGGCCAAGGGTTTGCACGCCGGAGGCATCGAGATCGTCTCGACCGGATCCACGGCCAAGAAGATCGCCGAGGCCGGTGTTCCGGTCATCGAGGTCTCCGAAGTGACCGGTTTCCCCGAGTGCCTCGAGGGTCGCGTCAAGACCCTGCACCCGATGGTGCATGCCGGGATCCTGGCCGACACCCGCAAAGACGCGCACGTCGAGAAGCTCGCGGAACTCGGCATCGCCGCGTTCGAACTGGTCATCGTCAACCTCTACCCGTTCACCGACACGGTCGCCTCGGGTGCGGGCCCTGACGAGTGTGTCGAACAGATCGACATCGGCGGACCGTCGATGGTGCGCGGTGCTGCCAAGAACCATCCGTCCGTCGGTGTGGTGGTGGACCCCACCGACTACGCCGACGTCCTGACCGCCGTCGAGGCCGGCGGATTCACCCTGGCTGAGCGGAAATCGCTGGCCGCGAAGGCATTCCGCCACACCGCCGACTACGACATCGCGGTTGCGTCGTGGATGGGGTCGGTGGTCGCACCCGACCCGGACAGCGAGTTCCCTTCCTGGGCGGCCCACAGCTGGGAGCGCTCGTCGGTGCTCCGCTACGGCGAGAACCCGCATCAGCCGGCTGCGCTGTACGTCGACATCTACGGGACGCCGGGCCTGGCACAGGCGGAGCAGCTGCACGGCAAGGAGATGAGCTACAACAATTTCACCGACGCCGATGCCGCATGGCGCGCCGCCTATGACTTCACCGATGCCGCGGTCGCGATCATCAAGCACGCCAACCCCTGTGGTATCGCAACGTCGGAGAACGTCGCCGAGGCCCATCGCAAGGCCCACGCCTGCGATCCGGTCAGTGCCTACGGCGGCGTGATCGCCGCGAACCGGCCGGTGAGCCTGGAGATGGCCGAGCAGGTTGCCGAGATCTTCACCGAGGTCATCGTCGCCCCGGGATTCGAAGACGGCGCGCTCTCGGTGCTGACCCGCAAGAAGAACATTCGTGTGCTGCTCGCGCAGCCGCCGCGCCGCGGCAGCGTCGAACTGAAGCCGGTAACCGGTGGAATGCTGGTTCAGCACCGCGACATCCTTGACGCCGAGGGCGATTCGCCGGCGAACTGGCAGCTCGCAGCCGGTGAAGCCGCCGATGCCGCCACCCTCGCCGACCTCGAGTTCGCCTGGCGGGCCTGCCGCTCGGTGAAGTCCAATGCGATCCTGCTGGCCTCGGATCAGGCGTCGGTCGGCGTAGGAATGGGACAGGTCAACCGCGTCGACTCCGCGCATCTCGCGGTGACGCGCGCCGGTGACCGGGCCCGTGGCAGTGTCGGTGCCTCCGATGCCTTCTTCCCGTTTCCGGACGGACTCCAGGTTCTCATCGACGGCGGTGTGAAAGCTGTTGTGCAGCCAGGTGGTTCGATTCGTGACAACGAGGTGATCGCGGCCGCCAACGAGGCCGGTATCACCCTGTACCTGACCGGGGCCCGGCACTTCGCGCACTGATCCACTCCCGCAGACGAGCCAGATTTACGAAGACGAGCCACAAATACGAATATGTGGCTCGTCTTTGTATTACCGGCTCGTTTGCGGTGAATCAGGGGCGGTGCGGTACCGTCCGCGAGTGGCAGAACTGGCGTACTTGATGGCCGCCGGCTTCTTCGCCGGCGTGGTGGGTTACGTGACCGGACTCGCGTCACTCGTGAGCTATCCGGCTCTGCTGTTAGCAGGACTCCCACCCATCACCGCCAACGTCACCAACACGGTGGCGCTGATTCCGGTCGGGATCGGGAGCGCGACGTCGGCCCGGGCGTCCCTGACCTTCGACCGTAAGTTGTTCGGACTGCTCGGTGCTGCCGGTGCCGGTGGACTGCTCGGCGCGGTGATCCTGCTGTTGACGTCGGCGAGCACGTTCGAGGCGGTGGTCCCGTACCTGGTGGCCTTTGCCGCCCTCGCGGTGTTGTGCCAGCCGTTGATCCGCCGGATGTCCGGGCATCGCGACATCCCAGGCGTGTTGCCGATCGCGGTGTTTGTAATCGCGATCTACGGCGGCTATTTCGGTGCCGGTGCCGGGATCATCTTTCTGGCGGTCTCACTGATCGCGACCAGTCAAACGCTGTGGCAGGCAACCCTGTTCAAGTCGGTGCTGCTGGCCGCGTCGAATGCTGTTGCCGCCGTGGTGTTTGTGATCTTCGGGTCCATCGACTGGGTGGCAGCAGCCGCGATGGGTGTGGGATGTCTGGCCGGCGGCTGGATCGGACCCCCAGTGGTGGCCAAGCTTCCGCCGACGCCGTTGCGAATTGCCATCGCATTCGCCGGTTTTGGGCTGGCGATCTGGCTGGCCTTTCGCTGAACGGTTTTCGGCCCGCTCGACGGTTTCTTGGGCCCGGTCGACGGTCGGTTCGGCCCGCTCGACGGAGGGTCAGAGGACGCCGTCGGATTTGAGGGCGGCGATCTCGGTGTCGTCGAGGTGCAGGAGTTCGCTCAAGACCTCGGTGTTGTGACGGCCCGGGACGGATGGGCCCGCATTTCGGATCCGGCCCGGAGTGCCCACGAGTTTGGGGACGATGCCCGGTCCGAGGACGTCCTCGCCGATGCGTTCGTCGAAGTGCGGGGTGATCATGTCGCGGGCCAGAAGCTGCGGATCGACGACGACCTCGGCCACGGTGTTGATGGGCCCGACAACCACTCCGGCGTCGGTGAGCAACTCGATGAGGTGAGCGCGGGACTGCTGCGAGGTCCACTGGGCGATGATCTCGTCGATCTCATCCTGATTCGTGCCGCGGGCGCCGTGGTCGACGAATCGGGGATCGGTGGCCAGTTCCGGCTGTCCCATTGCCGCGCAGAGGCGGCGGAAGACCGTGTCCTGATTGGCGCCGATGACAACCATGCTGCCGTCGCCTGTGGGGTAGATGTTCGACGGCGCGATGCCCGCGAGGCGGGTCCCCGACGGTCCTCGGACAACACCGCCCTGGTCGTAGTCGGGGATGGTTGATTCCTGGACGGCCAGGCAGGCCTCGTTCAATGCCACGTCGACGATCTGACCCTCACCGGTGACGGTGCGCCGGTAGAGCGCCGCGAGCGCGCCGTGGACGGCGAACATCCCGGCGAGGGTGTCACCGAGGGACAGGGCGATACGCGGCGGCGGCTGATCGGGGTAGCCGTTGAGATGCCGCAGACCGCTCTCGGCCTCGGCGACCGACGCGTATCCGGCGCGCCCGGCCTCGGGTCCGGTCTGGCCGTACCCCGACACCCGGACGAGGATGATGCCCCGATTGCGTTCGCGGAGTACGTCGTAGCCGATGTTCAGTTTTTCGAGGGTGCCGGGACGGAAGTTCTCGACGATCATGTCGGCCTGCTCGACCAGCTCGAGAAATATTTCGCGGCCACGTTCGCTGCGCAGGTTCAGCGTGATCGCTCGTTTGTTGCGGGCGTAGACGGTCCACAGGAAGTGGTGTCCGTCGCGCTCGGCCTGGCCCCAACCGCGCAGCGGGTCGGGCGAGTTCGGCGCCTCGATCTTGATCACGTCGGCCCCGAGGTCGCCGAGCAAACGGGCACCGAAAGGCCCGGCGATCAGCGAACCGAGTTCGAGTACCCGGATTCCGTCGAGTGCACCCGTCGGCACCGAGTCTTCGGGTTCTGCGGAGCCTGCGGGTGCGTTCGTGCGCGTCATCCTCTCAGTTTGTCGAATCACCGTCGACGGGTTGTCAGTGGGCTGCTCGATGGGCTCACAAGTGGTGCCAGGAGTTCATCTGAGGGCGTAACAAGTGCGCTTCGCGGCCAGGCCTCGTAGCGTAGAAGAGGTGAGCACACCCCACACCACGACAACCCGCTCCCCACACCCCTCTCCACGCACCCTTGGCGAACTGCGTGCCTCGGGTCATGTGCAGCGAAGCGTGAAGGACGAGATCCGTAACAACCTGCTGACCGCGTTGCGGTCGGGCGTCGACCCGTGGCCCGGAATCCTGGGTTTCGAGACCACGGTGATCCCGCATCTCGAGCGGGCGTTGCTCGCCGGGCATGACGTGGTGATCCTGGGCGAACGAGGGCAGGGCAAGACCCGCCTGCTGCGGACCATCGTCGGACTGCTCGACGAATGGACCCCGGTCATCGAGGGTTCGGAACTCGACGAGCATCCGTTCGAGCCGATCACGCCGGCGTCGATCCGCAAGGCCTCCAACCTGCTGGACGACCTGCCGATCTCCTGGCGGCACCGCAGTGAGCGTTACGCGGAGAAGCTCGCCACCCCCGACACTTCGGTGGGTGACCTGGTGGGCGACGTCGACCCGATGAAGGTTGCGGAGGGACGGAGTCTGGGCGATCCGGAGACCATCCACTTCGGGCTCATCCCGCGGGCGCACCGCGGCATCATCGCGATCAACGAACTGCCCGACCTCGCCGAACGCATCCAGGTCGCCATGCTCAACGTGATGGAGGAGCGCGACATCCAGGTCCGCGGCTACAGCCTTCGGCTGCCGCTCGACGTCGTGTTGATGGCCAGCGCCAACCCCGAGGACTACACCAACCGCGGCCGGATCATCTCGCCGCTCAAGGACCGGTTCGGTGCCGAGATCCGGACCCACTATCCGATCGAGCTCGAGGACGAGATCGCGGTGATCGAGCAGGAAGCCGACCTGACCGCCACCGTCCCGACCTTCCTCATCGAGATCATCGCGCGGTTCACCCGGTACGTCCGCGACAATCCGGCGATCGACCAGCGCTCCGGTGTCTCGGCCCGTTTTGCCATCGCCGGTGCCGAAACCGTTGCCGCCGCCGCCCTGCACCGCGCTGCGGTGCTCGGTGAAGACCTCGCCGTGGCGCGTGTGGTCGACCTGTCGTCAGTGATCGAGGTGCTGCGCGGCAAGGTCGAGTTCGAGTCGGGCGAAGAAGGCCGCGAGATCGAGATTCTCGAGCATCTGCTGCGTAAGGCGACCGCCGATACCGTGCGTGAGCACCTCGGGGGTGTCGACCTGGCGACGCTGGTCACCGCACTCGAGGCCAGCGAACCGGTGGTGACCGGTGACCGGGTCTCGGCCAGCGACCTGCTGACGTCGATGCCCGAGGGCACCGAACCGGTGGTGAACAAGATCGCCGAGCGGCTCGAGGTCGTCGATCCCGGAGAACGTGCCAGTGCCCTCGAGCTGGCGCTCGAAGGCTTGTTCCTGGCCCGGCGGATCGGCAAAGAAGCCGACGGCACCGGCCAGACCGTGTACGGCTGAACCGAGAGAAACTGACATGCCCCGCAACAATTTTCACCGCTCTCGCTATTTGAGGTACACCGGTGGTCCCGACCCGTTGGCGCCACCGGTGGACTTGCGGGACGCGCTCGACGCCATCGGCGACGACGTGATGGCCGGTGGATCGCCGCAGTCGGCGATGCGGGAGTACCTGCGTCGGGGCAACCAGAACATGCGGGGACTCGATGAATTGCGGGAGATGGTCAACAAGCGTCGTGAGCAGATTCTCAAGTCCCGCAACCTGAACGGGACCTTCGACGAGATCCGCAAGCTGCTCGACGAGGCGGTGCTCGACGAACGCAAGCAACTCGCCCGCGACCTCGACGACGACGCGCGGTTCGCCGAGATGCAGATCGAGAATCTCCCGCCGTCGACGGCCCAGGCGGTGCAGGATCTCTCGGAGTACAACTGGCGCAGTCCGCAGGCGCAGGAGAAGTACGACCAGATCAAGGATCTGCTCGGGCGAGAGCTGCTCGATCAGCGGTTCGCGGGGATGAAGGAAGCCCTGGAAGGGGCGACCGAGGAAGACCGTCAGCGCATCACCGACATGCTCAAAGACCTGAACGAGCTTCTCGCGGCACACAACCGCGGCGAGGACACCACCGAACAGTTCGATGAGTTCATGGACAAGCACGGCGACTTCTTCCCCGAGAATCCCCAGAACACCGATGAGTTGATCGACTCGCTGGCGGCCCGCAGCGCAGCGGCTCAACAGTTCTACAACTCGTTGTCGCCGGAGCAGCGGGCCGAACTCGACCAGTTGGCGCAGCAGGCCTTCGGATCACCGGACCTGATGGGTCAGCTCTCGCAGATGGATTCGCAACTGCGGCAGGCCCGCCCGGGTATGGGCTGGGACCAGGGCCAGGATTTCGAGGGGCAGCAGGGGATGGGTATGGGCGAAGGCGCCGGTGCCCTCCAGGATCTCGCCGAGCTCGAGTCGCTGTCGGAGCAACTGGCGCAACAGTATTCGGGCGCACAGCTCGACGACGTCGATCTCGACGCGTTGGCCCGTCAGCTCGGTGACGACGTTGCGGTCGATGCCCGGACGCTGGCCGAACTCGAACGCGCGCTGAAGGAGGACGGACTCCTCGAACGGGGCAGTGATGGTCAGCTGAAGCTGTCACCCAAGGCGATGCGGCAGCTGGGGCAATCGATCTTCCGGGATGTGGCAGAGCAACTCTCGGGGCGTCGTGGTGATCGTCAGACCCGTCGCTCCGGTTCGGCCGGAGAACCGATCGGTTCGTCGCGGGAATGGGAGTTCGGCGACACCGAACCCTGGGACGTCACCCGCACGGTGTCGAATGCGGTGCTGCGCACCATGACCGAGGATCGGGACAAGCGGCACGCCGGCAATGCGATGATCCGCGACGGTGTGCGGATCGACTTCCGCGACGTCGAGGTGGCCGAAACCGAGGCCCGCAGCCAGGCCGCGGTCGCGTTGCTGGTCGACACGTCGTTCTCGATGTGGCTCGAGAATCGCTGGACGCCCATGAAGCGGACCGCGATGGCGCTCAATCATCTGATCTCCACCCGATTCCGCAGCGACGAACTGCAGTTGATCTCGTTCGGTCACTACGCCCGGACCCTGGAGATGAGTGAACTCATCGGGCTGGACGGCATGCGTCAGCAGGGGACCAACTTGCATCACGCGCTCCTGTTGGCGCAGCGGCACTTTCGGAAGCACCCCAATGCTCAGCCGGTCGTCTTGATCGTCACCGACGGCGAACCCACCGCGCATCTGCTGCCCGGCGGTGAACCGTTCTTCTACTATCCGCCGCATCCGGCCACTCTCGGAGCGACCGTGCGCGAACTCGACAACGTCGGACGGCTCGGCGCCCAGGTCAGCTTCTTCCGGCTCGGCGACGATCCCGGGCTGGTTCACTTCGTCGACCAGATGGCACGACGGGTCGGCGGACGGGTGGTGGCACCGGACCTCGACGGTCTCGGTGCTGCTGTGGTGGGCGACTACCTCGGCGGCAAACGCCGCCGAAGCCATCGCTGACCGGGCCCAACCGCCCCTCGAGCGGGCCCATAATCCCGTCGAGCGTGCCCAACCGACCGTCGAGCGTGCTCAACCGACCGTCGAGCGATGCTCCTATAACGCGCAAGGGGTGGTTTGGGTGGTGATGAGTCGGTAGGTTTCGCGGGCGATGTAGCGCTTGAGGCTGCGGAT
>QJJF01000006.1:0-174073 GCA_003202005.1 Williamsia faeni
CAGCCCAGAACCGGGAAGATCTGCAACTGGATGGCGAAAAAGTAGATGAGGATCGGTCCGGCGATGAACGCCGGCACCGACAAGAACACCGCCGAGAGGGCGTTGATACCGCGGTCCAGAGCCGAACCGGGCCGGACCGCCGAAAGTACCCCCATCACGATCGCAACAACGAGGGCAATGGTCAGTCCCAGCGCTGCGAGTTCCAACGTGACCGGCAAACGCTCACCAATGGCCTCGGTCACCGGCTGATTGGTCAACGGTGACGTGCCGAGGTCACCGGTGACAGCGTTCTTGAGCCAGTCCAGATACTGGGACCAGACAGGTTGATCCAAGCCCAACTCGGCGTCCATCTCGGCGATGGCCTCCGGAGTGGCGTTCTCACCAAGGATGACCTCCGACGCCGATCCGGGAGCCAAGCTCAGCAGGGCCACGACCGCCATGGTCACCAACAGCACCACCGCAATGCTGCGTCCCAGACGTGTTGCGATTGTCTGAAGCATCAACAGCCAGCCTTCGTCCGGCGCGCTGCGCTGGTCCGATTCGTCGAAACCATCTGTCTCACAGTCCCTTTCTCGTCCAGAACATGCGCGGGTTGGCGGGGGTTCGACGCCCCGACAGCCGCTACACGGGGCCGGCTCGCATCACCAACGTTTCCGATTCTTTCCGGACACGTAGGGTCGGAATTAGAGTCCATACATTGGTAGAACATGACTCTCGTCGAAGACAGTGCCACGTACTCGCCATTTATGCAACCAAGATCACTATTTAGGCAGGTTGTGGTGCGCGCCATAAGGGCTGGATGGCGGGTCGCACCGTGCCCTAGCGTCAGTGGCATAGCGGATCACCGGCAGCATCAGCGATGCCGACGACGCCGTTCAGGAATCCTGGCTGAGCCTCGACGCAGCCGACAGCGACTCGATCGACCTCAGTGCCTCGCCGACAACGGTGACCGGCCGAATCTGCCTCGACCGCCTCAAATCAGCGGCCGTCAATCGCGAAAGCAAGGTGGGCCAACGGCTTCCGGAACCAATCGTGACGCCGATAGCCCCGGCTTCGCAGTAGGAGGCGATACGGGCGCCCGAGGCTCAGAGAACCTTCTTCACAACGCTCGACTTCAGCTGCATCTGTCCGAAACCCGGCACCTTCGCATCGATGTCGTGATCGCCCACACCATCGGTGATCAGCCGAATACCGCGCACCTTGGTGCCGATCTTGACGACCCCACCACCGGCACCTTTGACCTTCAGGCTCTTGACGATGGTCACGGTGTCGCCATCGGCGAGGACGTTCCCGACTGAATCGGTGACGACCTGCCCGGACTCAGCATCGTCGCCGGCACCGGGCGCCCACTCGTGACCACACATCGGACAGACCAGTAACGCGCCGGACTCATATGCGAACTCACTCGCACACGCCGGACACGGAGGTACAACGTCAGACATTGAAGCGGAATTCCACCACGTCGCCGTCGGCCATGACGTAGTCCTTGCCTTCCATCCGCACCTTGCCCGCGGCTTTGGCGGCAGCCATCGATCCGGCGGCGTCGAGGTCGGCGAAGGACACGATTTCTGCCTTGATGAAGCCCTTCTGGAAATCGGTGTGAATGACGCCGGCAGCCTGAGGCGCGGTGTCTCCCTTGTGAATTGTCCAGGCGCGGGACTCTTTTGGTCCGGCGGTCAGGTAGGTCTGCAGACCCAGTGTGTGGAATCCGGCACGTGCCAGTGAATGGAGTCCGGGCTCGTCCTGGCCGATCGAGTCGAGCAATTCCTGCGCGTCCTCGGGCTCGAGTTCGAGCAGTTCGCTCTCCACCTTGGCGTCGAGGAACACCGCATCCGCCGGTGCCACAGTCGCTTTGAGCTGCGCGATGCGCTCCGGATCGGTCAGCACCGACTCGTCGGCGTTGAACACGTAGAGGAACGGCTTCGTGGTCATCAGATGCAGTTCACGAACCTTCGCGAAGTCCAGCGAATCCTTCTGCGAGAACAGAGTCTTGCCCTCGTTGAGAACCTTCTGCGCTTCCAGGGCCGCGTTGAGGACCTCGACGAGTTCTTTGTTCTTGCGCGATTCCTTCTCGAGCCGCGGCAGTGCCTTCTCCAGCGTCTGCATGTCGGCGAGGATGAGCTCGGTCTCGATCACCTCGATGTCGGACACCGGGTCGACACGACCGTCGACGTGCACCACGTCGTCGTCGGAAAACACCCGGACCACCTGACAGATGGCGTCGGCCTCACGAATGTTGGCCAGGAACTGGTTGCCCATCCCTTCGCCCTCGGACGCGCCCTTGACGATGCCGGCGATATCGACAAACGACACGGTCGCGGGAAGGATCTTCTCACTGGAGAAGATCTCGGCCAACCGGCCCAACCGCGCATCGGGCAGCTCAACCACACCGACGTTGGGTTCGATGGTGGCGAACGGGTAGTTCGCAGCCAGAACATCGTTGTTGGTCAGCGCGTTGAACAGGGTGGATTTGCCGACGTTGGGCAATCCGACGATTCCGAGGGTAAGGCTCACGAGCAGTCAGTCTAGTTTGCCGTCGCAACACCTCTGCGGGCCGTACGATCAGCGGCTATGACCGCGGGTTACTCGGGTTCATCTCAGGCCCGCAAACTCGGCCTCAAAGACGGTCTCCAGGTGCTCGTCCTGGGTCGGCCCGACGGCTGGGACTTCGACGATCCACCCCCGATTCACCTGGTCTCGTCCCGCGCCGAGACTGCCGACATCGTGGTGGCCTTTCACTCCGCGCCAGCCGAGTTCCTCGAACAGATCGACGAACTCGGCACCATCGTCTTCCCCGCCGGGATGATCTGGATCCTCTGGCCACGCAAATCAGCCGGCCACCTGAGCGACATGAACGAAAACCTCATCCGTGACGCCGCACTGGAACGCGGTCTCGTCGACGTCAAGGTCGCAGCTGTCGACAACGATTGGTCCGGCCTCAAACTGGTGTGGCGCAAAGAGTTGCGCTAGGTGGCTTGCGGCTCTGTGCCACCGTCATCCGGGACGATCACGTTGTCGTCTTCGTCGTCTGCGACGTCGGTCTCGCCCGCCCGGAGTGCGATCTGTTCGTTCAGATAACGCAGCACCACGGCCACCACCGCGGCCACCGGGACCGCAAGGAATGCACCGACGATGCCGAAGAGCGTACTGCCGGCGGTCACCGACAACAGCACGATCGCGGCATGCAGATTCATCGACTTCGACTGCAACCACGGCTGCAGCACGTTGCCCTCGAGCTGCTGCACCAACAGAATGATGCCGAGCACGATCAAGGCGGTCCACGGACCGTTGCCGACCAGTGCCACCAGCACCGCGAGGGCGCCGGCGACAAACGCGCCGACGATCGGGATGAAGCCACCGAAGAACGTGATGATCGCCAGCGCGTAGGCCAGTGGCACACCGAGGATGACGAGGCCGGCGCCGATGAGTACCGCGTCGATGGCACTCACGACGGCTTGCGTCCGGATGAAGCCGCTCAGCGTCGCCCAGATGCGGGAGAGCACCTCCGCGATGTGCTCCGATGCAGGTGCACCGCTGGTCCGGCGTAGCCACGGGAGGAACCTCGGTCCGTCCTTTAGGAAGAAGAAGGTCAGAAACAACACCGTGAACAGCGTGATCAGTACCGACGTCGTTTTGGTGACACCGGAGAAGACGCCTGAGGCGATAGTGGTGCTGGAATCCTGAATCCGGCCGGTGATCGCATCGACCGCTGTGTTCAGCTGTTCATCACTGACCCGGAACGGTGGCCCCTGCAACCACTCTTCGATCTCCTCGATGCCGTCGATGGCCTGCGACGCCAGGTCGCCGGACTGATCAACGATCGACGGTGCGATGGCGGCCATGATGCCCACGACCACCCCGATCGCGAGCAGCAACACCAGGGCCGATGCGGCCGCCGGACCGATGCCCTTCTTCCGAAGCCAGCGGACCGGTGGCCAGAGAACCGTGCAGACGATGACCGCGAGAACCACAGGCAGCAAGACCACCCAGGCCTTGCCGACGATCCAGGACAGCACCCACGCGCCGCCGGCGATCAGGATCAAACGCAGGCTGTGTTTTGCCAGCCACTCGCCACCCTCCCCGATGACCTTGCCGCGAGTCTTCTTCGGCGGGGGCTGCACACCGGACACAACGTCCTTCCCGTCCGCGGTCCTCTTCTTGGCCGGTTCCCCGGCCGATGATGTCGCCATGCGTCGATCGTCACATGCCCGCGGTCCCGATGACGCGTCGACCTGCCGCGCCAGAACAAGATGTCCGCCACACTTTGTACGGTGGCCGCACAAGGAGGCAGTCGCACGGCAACAGCTATTGGCTGCGCGATGGCACGTCCAACAAGCCGGCCGCGACGGCAAGGCGTCCGACTGCGACATCCTCGACTACGGGGTCCAGGATTCGGGACCCGATGGTGCGCCGTGGGCGCTGCGGATCCGGGGCGCCGTTGTGCCCGACGAAAACCTCGCCGTGGCATGGACCATTCGCGGCGCACCTCATTACTACCGCCGCTCCGACCTCACTGAGATCGCTG
This sequence comes from Williamsia faeni, assembly GCA_003202005.1. Lineage (GTDB taxonomy): Bacteria > Actinomycetota > Actinomycetes > Mycobacteriales > Mycobacteriaceae > Williamsia > Williamsia faeni. Next base: position 4,526 of record QJJF01000006.1, read on the forward strand.
TCGCGGTATGCCCGTTGTCCTCGGCGGATGCGGGCAAGCGAATCTTCGACGCGAACAAGCAGTTCAAAGAGTCCGGTGTGGATTCGTTGGTGGCGATGTCCGAACTCTCCACCGCAATGCGCACAATCGTTGACCGTCCCACCCCAAAAGGTGAAATGTCACGTCAACTGACCGACGTCCTGCCCGATCATTTTCTGCGGTTCTGCAAGCCCTGCAACGCCATTCATCCCTACGAGAATTCGTTTCGCATCGCCGCACTGCAGGCCGGACTCGAACTGCGGGCAGGAACCAGCCCGCCGATCGTGCAACGAATCAAAGGGTTGCAGCCCAACAACTTCCGACGCCTCGGCACCGATGCGACCGCACGGTTCGATGTGATCCGCAACCATCTCCGCTTCTACGGAGCAGCGACCCCCAAGCAGGTCGCATCGTTCCTCGACGCCCCCGTTCAGGATGTGAAGGCGCATTGGCCCTCGGACGTCACACCGGTGACCGTCGAAGGCGAGACGAGATCGGCGCTCACCGAGTACGTGGATCTGCTCACCGATCCTCCGAAACCCACAGGTGTATTTCTTCTCGGCCCCTACGATCCGCTCCTGCAGACCCTCGACCGCGACCTACTGATTCCGGATGCCCGGATTCGTAAAACCATCTGGCCGGCACTCGGTCGGCCCGGAGTCATATTCTCGAATGCCGAACCGATCGGCACCTGGCGCCCGGCCAAGGCGGGAAAGAAGCTCAACATCAACATTGAGTTGTGGACCCGGCAGACCGCCGCCGTCTCCGGCGCGATCAAAGAGCAGGCGCAGCAGCTCGCGGAGTTCCGCGGCGTGACCCTCAGCGAGGTCAGGTCCGAGTAGAGGCCTCAGGCGCGGCGGCGTTGCAGCCAGCGACGCCTTTCACCGACGGCATCATCGCCGCGCGAGTGTGCTTCCCCGGCCAGATCTGACACCTCGTCGGCGGCAGCCGGTTGCTGGGCCAGACCCTTTTCTGCTTCGATCGCCGACCGCACCGACTGCTCGCCATAGAGACCCATCATGATCTCCACACCCCAGCCGGGGAATTGCGACAACGGCGCTTCTTTGCGTCCCCATCGTGTTACGTACATGTGACCACCCTCGCACGACCACCCCCGCTTTGTCCCCGTTTTCCTGCGGAAAGAGCCTAAATACGGGACGTAAGTCCCAATCCGCGCGAATACCTTAGTGTGACGTCGGACACAGCATATTTTGGGGTCTGTGTCCAGTATCCAGACAGTCGTATTGTGGCGTCCGATTTCCGCTAGTCCCCGGCCGCGAAGACTGGGACAGTGGTCTCATGTCCACCGCCACCGCGCCGAATCCGGGTCAGCTCGACTTCGATGCCTGCTTTCGGGCCCTGCAGGCCAGGGATGAGAGATTCGACGGCCAATTCTTTGTGGCCGTCCGGACCACTGGCATCTACTGCCGACCGTCGTGTCCGGCCATCACACCCAAGCCGCGGAACGTCTCGTTTGTCCTGACCGCAGCCGCCGCCCAGCAACAGGGCTACCGCGCCTGCCGGCGTTGCCTGCCCGACGCGGTACCGGGGTCACCGCGATGGAATGTCAATTCGGATCTGGCATCCCGCGCGATGCGCCTGATCGAGGACGGCCTGGTCGACCGCACCGGCGTGACCGGTCTCGCCGACCATCTGGGCTACTCCCCCCGCCAGTTGGGCCGGGTGCTGGGCGAACAGATCGGCGCCGGCCCACTCGCCCTGGCCCGCGCCTATCGCGCCACCACCGCCCGGATGTTGATCCAGTGCACAACGATGTCGATGTCGGATGTGGCGTTCGCCGCCGGATTCGCCAGCATCCGCCAGTTCAACGACACCATCCGAGAGGTCTTCGCCCAGACGCCCACCCAGCTCAGAGCAAAGGGCGCACCCCGGCAAGCTGCCGCTATCGGCGCTGCCGTCACGCTCAAGCTTGCTGTTCGACAACCCTTCTCTCCGCCCTGGTTGCACTGGTTCCTGTCCGCACACGCGGTACCCGGCGTCGAGAGCTGGGACGGTCAGTTCTACCGGCGGTCGATGCCACTGCCCCATGGACCGGGAGTCGTGACGCTGGAGATCAAACCCGATCATGTCCGAGCGGACCTCCATCTGCATGACATGCGGGATCTGGGGGTGGCGGTTCACCGGATCCGGCAACTCCTCGACCTCGACGCCGATGTCGCGGCGGCCAACGATTCACTCAGCACCGATCACGCACTGGCACCACTGCTGGACCGCATGCCCGGGATCCGCGTCCCCGGCAGCATCGATCCGACGGAGTTGCTGATCCGCACCATGATCGGCCAGCAGATCTCGCTGCCGGCTGCCCGCACCCACGCCGGCAAACTCGTCGCCGCACTCGGGGAGCCGCTGGAGAACCCACTGGGCGACATCACCCACCTGTTCCCCACCGCCGCGGCGATCGCCTCCCGCGGATCCGAAGTACTGACCGGCCCCGCCGCACGGACGCAATCCGTCGTCGACGTGGCCCGCGAGATCGCCGATGGCCGCCTGGTGATGCATGCCGGGATGCCAGCCGCCGATCTGCGCACAGAATTGCTGGCTCAACGCGGGGTCGGCGCCTGGACCGCCGACTATGTGTCGATGCGCCTGCTCAACAATCCAGACGTCCTGCTGCACACCGACCTGGTGGTGCGCCGGTCGGCAGCCGGACTCGGCATCGACATCACCAACACGCAGCATTGGTCACCGTGGCGCTCTTACGTGTCAATGCATCTGTGGCACAACATCATCGCCCGCGACTCCCCGCTACTGTCCACCGGCTCAACACCCGATTCACCACGAAAGCAGGTCTCATGAGCACCGCAGCCTGGTCCACCATCTCAACACCAACCGGCCCGTTCACGATGATCATCAACGATGACGGAGAGGTCCTCGCGTCGGGCTGGTCCGACGACCCCGACTATCTCAATGCCCTGATACACAAGGCGATCCGTCCGTTGACGCTCGTGTACAAACCAGACCTGGGTTCGGTGACCGCCGCCGCCGAGAACTACCACCAGGGTGACCTCACGGCCATCGACAACATCGCCGTCCGACAACGTTCGGGCGAGTTCCTCGAACACGCCTGGGACGTGCTGCGCACGGTGCCGGCCGGATCGCCGGTCAGCTACACCGAATATGCCGAGCTCAGTGGACGTCCTTCTGCAATCCGCGGCGCCGCGAGCGCGTGCGCCCGCAACGCCGCAGCCCTGTTCGTTCCATGCCATCGAGTCCTGCGTTCCGACCGGTCACTCGGGGGCTTCCGATACGGGCTCGACATCAAGGCATGGCTGTTGGCACACGAGGAACCCAGCGCACCAACGCACCACTGAGTGGATGTCAGACCGCGTTGATAGGCTGGCGGGTTTGACTCTCCAAATCTGGTGAAAATGATTGCAGCACAATAGAAATAGTCCTCTAGAACACTTGTGCGAACGAGGATTCGCGGGTACCTTGGAGTCATGGACTTCGGGGGAATGTTCGCCAGACTTTCAGATCTGGCAGGGGATGCGGCTTTGGTTGCCGGCGATGACACTGAGGTGTCGTCGCGTACGGTGGCGGTTATTCGAATCAATCATGTTGTGGAACAACTACTTTTCCGACTGGTCGGCGAACTCGAGGTACGTGGAGTCGCCAAGAGGTCGGGGGAAGGTTCAACAGCACGGTTGTTGCAGCAGGCAGGGATGGCGCCGGCGGTAGCACATCGATATGTGCGGGTAGGCAAGTCGCTCAAGGACATTCCATCGGTCGCCTCGTACGGGCTGGACGGAACTCTCTCGGGCGAGCACATCGACTCGATAGTGAAGGGCCTTAGCCATATTGAGCGACGCAACCCAGAGCTGCCCGATTCAGATCGGACTGATTGTGTGCGTGGCCTGCTGGCCGAAGCGTTGACCACCAGTCCGTCGGCGGTAGCGGCTCGGGCACGGCATCTGGCGATCGTGTTGTCGCCACCGGATAAGGAGATCCCCGACGCCGAGAATCACGAGCTCAATGAGTTCTCGTTCGGGACCGGTGACGACGGGCGCAGTCACGGCACGTTGGACCTGGACAACCTGCTGGGCGAGAAACTGCGGGTGGCGCTCGATCCGTTGTCCAAGCCAGTACCCGAACCAGACGGTTCACCCGACAGTCGCACGAGTGCTCAAGTGCGGGCGGATGCGCTGGAGCAACTGTTGGATTCCTACCTCGATCAAGAAGACCGGCCGACCCGCGGCGGCGCGAAACCCCACGTCAACCTGACGGTGTCACCCGAACATCTACAGGCACTTCAACTGCGTGGGTTGGGTGGTGTGAAGCCGCCGGCGTTGGCAGCCTCGTTTGAATGGACCGGCCCGGCCTCCGCATCGACCGCGCAGATGGTGGCCTGCGATTCGGTCATCACGAAAATCTTGGTCGACAACAACATGGTCCCGCTCGATGTCGGTCGTGACTATCGGACCGTCACACCCGCGATCCGGAAGGCCTTGATCGCCCGGGACCGGGGATGTGCGTACCCAGGGTGCGGTTGCCCAGCAGGGAGGACGGACGCCCACCACATCGTGCAGTGGAGTCAAGGCGGGGTCACCAGCCTGACCAACACCGTTCTCCTGTGCCGGCGCCACCACCGGTACATCCATCACCTGCGCTGGGAAGTCTTCATCGGTACCGACGGGCACCCCTGGTTCATCAACCCTGACGACGCCACCAAAACGCATCTGCGGTCCCATGCCCGCAGGACCATGACGTCCGACCTCGCCGCCGCGTAACCAGGCGAAGCCGGAACCGCAAGACCAGAAACCCTACGACGACATATTCCGAGAACCCCAAGCAACACAGCAACCGCTGTGTACTGCACGACCTTTGAGAACTTCATAGTGAAACGCGGGTCGGGCCATGACCCGGCCCGGGCCGGGTCAAGCTGCGCATCAGTGCAGCGGACGCACGGTCCGGCCGGGTTCGTGGTTCCGAGACACTCCAACGGCGATCATCGGTGATGTCAGACCTCTGGTGCACCATCATCACCATGAGTATCACCGCAGTCGTACTGCTGATCGTCGGTCTGGCGGTCGGGTTCGCCCTGGGTTGGCTGGTGCACGCGAACAAGTCCGGGACCGAAGTGGCTGTTGCGCGCGCCGAAGCCGACGCTGCGCATGCCAACCACGACGTCTTGGTCCGGTCGTTGTCGGCCGCCAGTGAGGATGCTGCGCGCCGGCAATCGGGCGCCATCGGACAACAGGTCTCGCACATCGTGGGCCCTCTGCGCGAAACGCTCGATTCGCTGGCCGGCGAATTGCGGCGCACTGAGCGCAACCGGATTGCGGCCTACGCGGGACTGTCCGAGCAGGTCAGTGGCATGCGCGAGACCTCAGAACACCTGGGATATCAAGCGCAGCAGTTGGCTGGTGCCATGCGTTCGCCGCAGGCTCGCGGGCGATGGGGCGAGCTCCATCTCGAGCGGGTGATCGAGGCGGCGGGCCTGCAGCGGCACTGCGACTTCACCACCCAGGTCAGCGGAACGACCGGTGACTCCACGCGAGTCCGGCCGGATCTGGTGGTGCACCTCGCGGGCGGCCGAGATGTGGTGATCGACGCGAAGGTCCCGTTGTCCGCCTATCTCGAGGCCTCCGACAGCACCGACCCCGCCGTCCGCACGACGGCCTACCGCGCACACGCCAAGGCGCTGCGCACCCATGTCCAGCAACTCTCGTCCAAGTCGTATTGGGAAGCGCTGAACAGCTCACCCGAGTTCGTGGTCCTCTTTGTCCCGGGCGAGGCGATCCTGGAAATGGCGTGCCGCGCAGATCCCGAACTGATTGATTACGGGTTCAGCAACAACGTGGTGATCGCCACCCCGACCAATCTTGTGGCGCTGCTCCGCACGATTGCACTCGGCTGGCGGCACGAGGCGCTGACCCGCGACGCACAACAGATTCATCAGCTCGGCAAGGAGCTTTACCAGCGCATCGGCATGGTGACCAGGCACTTGGACAAGCTCGGTGGATCGCTCGGCAAAGCAGTCGAATCCTATAACAGCGCCATCGGCACCATCGATGCGCGAGTGACGGTCACCGCGCGCAAACTGTCCGATCTCGACGCCTTCGCCGACCTCGACGACCTCGAGCCGCCGGTACCCATCGACGCCCAGCCCCGACGTACCGGAATCAGTCTCACTTGAGCCGATCGATTGCGGATTCAGTCGAGTAGATGGCTCAAAACTGAGCAACTTGGATGCTGAACCTCGAGACTCCTAGTGAACTTCAAGCCCACTCCAAGCGGCACAGGACAACCTGATTCCAGTCGCCCTTCACCCCTGGAGTCATTCACATGTATGTCAGCCACGATCGTCGGTCCGATGTCACCGCCGCCACCGCCTGCCCGGGCAGCGTTGTTGTCGGAGGATGGCTCCTCACGATGGCCGCCGTCGCGGCATTTGCATTCACCACGGGCGACACCTTGCGGGACAACGACGACGCGGTCCTGGTGAGCCAAGCGGTTGCCTCCTATGAACAGAGCCTGTCGGCCACCGGTTCGGCGCCGGAGGCACGCCCAACCTCGACGCACGTCGTCAAGACCGGCGTAAACAGCACCACTGCGCCGACCCCCGGGACGAGAACGGCCGCGGCTCCCGGTGGTACCTGCACTACTCCCCAGGTGACCTCCACCACCGGCACCGTGCGGCGGGTCAGCACACGAGAACTCGCCTCACGATCGACCCGCACCCACAGCGGTGCAAGCATCTCCCGGATCTCAGCTTCCGCCTGCCGTGTCGGTGCCTCGGCGAAGCTGAACACCGCCGGGGTGTCCTCTCCCGCCGCCGTCCGGTCTGCGGGTGCCGCACGTCCCGCTCAGACTGCGCCGGCGACGAACTGAACCGCGTCGGCACGCGCGTTCAATGAATTCTTAGGGTTTACCGGTACGGTCAGTATGTGATTTCTGGCTCGCGCTCGCGTTCGGGGGTACCCCTCGATGAGCAATCCGCAGTTCCTACCGCACCAGGTGTGCCCTGGTGGGGTGCTGTGCTGTTGGCAGTCGGCCTGACCTCGGTCGGAGCAGTGATCGTGGTCGCGGGCGACGCCACCGCACTCGGTACGTCGTTCAAAACGTTCTATGTGGTCGGCTGCATAGCCGCGGTGCTGGCTGTCCGGCGTCGCGCTTTGTTCACCGCCGTTGCGCAGCCACCCCTGGTCCTTTTCGGTGTGGCGGTCATCACGCTCTACTTCTTGGTTTCCGGCACCGATTCGGGGCTGAAGAAACTGATCTTCAACGTGGCCCTGCCGGTGGCGAAACTGTTCCCGTTGATGGGATGGACATTCCTCATCGTTCTGGCCATCGCTGCCGCACGGATTTGGCTGACGCATCCCAAGAACGCCGGCAAGGCTGTCGAGACCGGCGACCGCAAGACGTCCGCGTCGCCGAAGAAGGCAGCCGGCAAATCTGCGTCACGCACGGCGGACAAGGCACGCCCGGCTGGTAGCAAAGCCCGCACCGACAAGACCCGCGCCGGAGCGGCCAAGCCGGCTCGACCGCAGCCTCGCGCAGCGGTCGACAACGATGTTCCGGCACCCACTGCAGCGACCATGCCCCGCATTGCGCAGACTCCCCGGCCGCCGGTCCGCACCACTGACCCGCGCCCCCGGGCAGCCGAACCCCGCGCAACCGAGCGCGGCGATGATCTCGCGGTTCCGCCCCGACGCCGACGTGCGGCCCCGGATGTACCGCCCGAGGCACGCCCGCGTCGCGCAGCGACCTACGACGACCAGCCTCCGCCGCCCGGCGCCCGCGCATATCGCGCCCCGAATGATTTCATCTACGCGCCACCACCCCGGATGCGCGACCGCGACCTGCACTGACTCGTCGCCTCCACGCCCGAATCCCGCCAGGTCACCCGATGAGTTCCAGGGTGTTCCGCGCCGCGCGGCCCAACTCGGCGCCATACCCCGGCCCGTGTCCGGCAGCGTGTACCGCCAGCGGATGCAATTGGTGCAAAGCGACCCGATCAGGCCAACGGTCGACGAGCGGGTACACCTCCTGATACCCCTCGATGACCACGTCGAGAGCAGGACACCCGAACAGCGCGAGCATCGCCAGATCGGTCTCACGATGACCGCCATGTGCCGCCGGATCGATCATCACCACGCCGTCGGGCGTCCACACCACGTTGCCGTTCCAGAGGTCGCCGTGGATACGGGCCGGCGACTGTCCGTCGTCGAACACACCGGACGCGATCAGTTCGCACACCTTGCGGGTATCCGACTCGTCGGCACCGGTCAGGTTTCCGGCGGCCACCGCATCATCGACAAACGCCAGGACGCGTTGCCGGGCGTAGAACTCACCCCAGCGCTCGGTGGGAGTCGATGGCATCGGGCGGTTCCCGATGAACATCTGGCCGGTGAATCCCGCCGGACCATCGCCGAACCGGTCGGCGCCCGAACCGTGCATCCGGGCCAGTGCAGCGCCGAATTCCCGGGCATCCTGCCGCGTTGGTGCGGCGGTTGTCAGCCGGCGCAGCGTGATGTGGTCGGCACCGACATCGAGCACCTCGACAACCGGTGCGCCGGCTTCGGCGAGCCAGCGCAGACCCGCGGCCTCGGCAGCAAAGAAGTCACGATGGGCACCGGTTCGACTTTTGTGGAATTCACCTGAGCTCACCGTTCCAGCGTGCCGGACCGGTCCCTGTCCCACTACCATTTGGGAATGGCCAGCCTGCAAGAGCGAATCATCGCCGAACTCGACGTGTCCGCGACCATCGACCCCCAACAGGAGGTGGACCGGCGGGTGAACTTCCTCAAGCAGTACCTCCTGAGCACCGGTACCAACGGCTTTGTGCTGGGTGTCAGTGGTGGACAGGACTCCTGCCTGACCGGCCGGCTCTGCCAGCTGGCCGTGGAATCCGTGCGCTCCGACGGCGGCCGCGCAACATTTGTCGCCGTGCGGCTGCCCTACGGCGAACAGGCCGACGAAGAGGACGCCCAGATCGCACTCAAGTTCATCGACCCCGACCGGTCAGAGGTCTACAACGTCAAGCCGGGCTCGGACGCCACCGCCGAGGTGGTTGTCCAGACGCTCGGTGAACCTCTCCGGGACCTCGTGCGCGGCAACATCAAGGCCCGCGAACGCATGATCCTGCAGTACGCGGTGGCCGGACAGGAGAACCTGCTGGTGGTCGGCACCGACCACGCCGCCGAAGCGGTCAGCGGATTCTTCACCAAGTACGGCGACGGTGGCGTCGACGTCACGCCCTTGACCGGACTCACCAAACGTCAAGGAGCCCAGATCCTCTGGCATCTCGGCGCTCCCGATTCGGTCACCTCGAAGGTTCCGACCGCCGACCTCGAAGACGACCGCCCGGCGCTGCCCGACGAGGAAGTCCTCGGAGTCACGTACAGCCAGATCGACGACTACCTCGAGGGCCTCGAGGTAGATGCCGAGGCCGCCGAACGCATCGAATCACTGTTCCTGCGCTCGGCGCACAAGCGGACCGTTCCAGTCACCCCTTTTGACGACTGGTGGAAGAGCTAGCATCCGAATCTGTCGCGGCGGCAGACGCTTCGAGGCTCCGGGCGCTGACCCGGGCCAGATGATCGAACTGGTTGTTCGCGATCCGCATCACGATCTCGTACGGCAGCGCGAACTTTCGGGACATCCAGTAACCGAACCGGATGTCGAATGATGTGTAGACCATGAACTTGTTCTTGCGAACACCTTTGAGAATGGCGTCTGCCGCCTTCTCGGGGGTCACCGCGACCTTGTGGAACCGGCCGACCTGACGCGCGATGACCGGGTTGTCCCGATCGATCCCGGCGATGTCGACGGTGTGTACCAGCGGGGTGTCCACTCCACCGGGACAGACCAGCGAAACGCCGATCTTGTGGCGCCGCAAGTCCATCCGCAGCACCTCGGATACCCCGCGGATTCCGAACTTGCTGGCGCTGTACGCAGCGTGCCACGGGAGGGCCAGCAACCCCGCCGCCGATGACACGTTGACCAGGTGGCCACCACGGCCCCGCCGCACGATCTGCGGCACAAAACATTCGATGATGTGGATGGGCCCCATCAGATTGACGTCGACCATCTGCTTCCACTGCCGATGCTCGAGGTTTTCCACAGTGCCCCAGACGGATACACCCGCGATGTTCATCACGACATCCATCACGCCGACCTCGGCGTCGACCTGCTGGGCGAATCTCTTGACCCACTCGTAGTCCGAGACGTCGCCGGCGCGGTGGAACACCACGGTGCCGTCGGCCTTGCGGACCTCGGCGACGGTCTCGTCGAGGTTCTGCCCGTTGATATCGGTGAGCACCAGGGCCGCACCCGCCCGCGCCGACGCCAGCGCGGTGGCCTTTCCGATCCCGCTACCGGCGCCGGTGATCAGCACCCGCTTCCCCTGGAGGTTTTTCACGGGAGGCTTCATCACCAGTAGGTCTTTGACACTCATGACTCGACCCTACGGGTCACACTCGTACTCAGACAGGTAGTTTGCCGCCAAAGATCTCGTAGAGCACCGAGAGCATCGAATCCAGGATCTGCGACGCCGCGTCGTTGCCCTGCGTTTCCAACAGTCCCGTGATCGCGTCCGAATCGTCCGCTTCGATCAGTGAGCTGACCAGCGGCAGCAGCGACTGCAGACCGGACAGATCGATTCCCTCAGTCGCAGTGTTGGATTCAGGCACCGTCGACGGGGCCGGCGTTCCCTTCTCCTTACCGAGTGGCAGGCTCGGCAGACCCAGGCCCGGATCAACCGGTTTGGCGGGCGTGGTGGTCTTGGCAGTCGAGGTGGCCGGTGCCGGTGTGCTCGGTGCCGAAGTCTTGGCCGTCGATGCGCCCGGTGCCGGCGTCGTGGGTGCCGGAGTTGCAGTTGTCGATTGCGGTGCCACCGCCTGCGGTGTGGCCTTCGGTTGGGCCGGCGCCCCGGTCAAGAGGAACCGGAGCACGCCGTCGACCAGACCGACGGCGTACTTGAGCTGACCATCGGCACCGGTGAGGGCCGCGGCGTCGGTGGGATTGGACAAGTTGCCCAACTCGACGAACACGTTGGGCACCTTGGTGAGGTTGGCCGCGGCGATATCCGTCCTGGTCTGCAGACCGTCCTGCGCTCCGGCGTAGTTCGCGGGTACCAGCCCCGCGTCCTTGAATGCGTCACGCATCAGGCCGGCGGCGGTGCGGCCGGGTCCGGACTGCACCTGCTGCACGGTGGCATCGGGAACCGGGAGCTGAGGAACGATGATGTGGAAACCGCTCTTGCTCTCATCTGTTCCCAGCGAGGTCGAATCGGCGTGGACGTTGACCGCGATATCGGCGTTCGAGGCGTTGGCGGCGTTGATCCGCTCGTCGATGCATCCGCCCCACCCGGTGTCGTCCTGGCGGCTGAGCACCACCTTGGCGCCCTGGCTTTCCAGACCGGCCTTCACCAGCTGGGTGATGTCCCAGTTGACCTTGTGTTCGGCCACCCCGCTCGGGCTGGTGGCGCCTGTGGTCTGGCACGCCTTGGTGCCGCCTCGGCCGTCGGGCACGGGCTTGTTCAGGTCGTGCCCCGCTGACGAACCCTGATGTCCGGGGTCGATGAAGATCGTTTTTCCGGCGAGCGCATTGCCCTGCGCCGGAGCGGGTTCGGCTGACGCCGTCATGGGCATCGCGATCAGTGAAGCGGCGAGCGCCAAGGTGGTGAGCCCGGCGACGCGCATGTTCTTCTTGGTCACGGTGTTCCTTTCGCGTGCGCCGGAATCGGCCGGCGCGGCCTTGGGACCGTTCGGTGGATGCTGTGGCCGGCCAGGACTCGACTCGGACGCCACTGACGCACCATCAGTCACAAAATTCACTTCCGTAACAGTGAAGCAGTCCTTGAGACTTTTGGGAAATCAGTATCCAGCACCTCGAAAACCGTTGTCAGGTCGTGACCGAGGCGATGCTCAATCGTTCGGTCACAGCCGATGACGGCACCGTTATCGCCCGGTACCCTGCGCGGGCGCAGACAGCGGGCTGTTTGAGTCCGTGGCTCGGAATCCGTCGATCGCGAGGGCGGCGAACCGGCGGGCGGCCGCGGTTCGGCCGTTTATCTTCGCTGTTGCCAGTCCACGACCGGCGAGCAGGACGAGGACAAAATCGTCGACGACAAAATCGGCGCGAAGCGCGCCGGCATCCTTGGCCCGACGGGCGATACCGGACAGTTCGTGCAACATCTGGCTGCGATGCGCCGCGAAGTCGATCGCCCCCGGCTGGGCCGACATGAACGCATCCGTGAACCCCTGGTTCTGAGCGTTGAGGACAGCGAGGCGCTCGATCACGGTGCAAAATGCCCGCCACGGATCGGGATCATCCACCGCGTCGCGAACGATGCCGCGGCAAGCACCGAGCTCGTCCATGAAAGCTTCGACCAGGAGCGCGTGCTTGGTCGGAAATCGCCGGTAGAGCGTCGCCGGACCGACCTCGGCGTACCGCGCGATCTGACGCATCGTGACATCGAGTCCATCACGGGCGAACAACTCGCGCGCTGCGGCGAGCACGCGGTCCCGGTTCTCTTGCGCATCTGCGCGAAGCACCTGAGGCAATGTCTCGTCCATCTCTCTCACTTTAGCGATGTGGACGCCGGCGTCCACTAACTTCGATCCGGGGAGGGCCTCCCCCAACAACTTTCGCGGTATCGGCTTAGGAGCACACCCCATGCGCGCAGTGACCATTCGAACCTTCGGCGACCCAGACGGTATGGAGATCGTCGATCTGCCTGAACCCTCCCCGGCCCCCGGTGAGGTGGTGATCCGCACCGACGCGATCGGGGTAGGCGGTGTCGACGTCGTGATCCGGCGAGGCATGCTCGGTGGATCCGGCTTCGACGCAGGCATGATCCCCGGCAGCGAGGTCGCGGGCACCGTGACCGCAGTCGGCGACGGTGTCGACTCGTCGTGGATCGGTCGGCGTGTCTGGGCGTTCACGGGCACCACCGGTGGATACGTCGAGCAGGCAGTGGCCGCTGTGGACGACATCGTGCCGCTGCCGTCCGACCTCTCCTCGGTGGACGCCGTCACCCTCGGAAGTGCCGGGCCCGTTGCGCATTTCGGTCTCCGGCGCGCACAGCTCGTCACCGGCGAGACCGTGCTGGTGCGCGGGGCGGCGGGCAGCATCGGCATCGCGGCCGTGGAACTCGCGGCCCGGGCCGGCGCTGCCACGGTGGCGGTCACCACGTCGTCCACCGAACGCGGAGAACGGCTCCGCTCGTTCGGGGCCACCCATGTGCTGGATCGAGCCGGCAACGGCGATGAGGCCGCGCCCACCGAATTCGACGTGATCCTCGACATCGTCGGCGGGCCGGCGTTGCCGTCTTTCATCGGACGACTCACCCCGAACGGCAGGATGATCGCCGTGGGTGTTGTCGGCGGGTATCCGCCGGCGGACTTCGGAACTGCGATCCTCGGCGCGTTCCGCAAGTCGATCTCATTCGGCACCCTGAGTCTCGACACGGTGCCACGAGACGAGCTCACCCGGGTCCGCGCGGAAATGTTCGACGCGGCCGTTCGCGGCGATCTCCACGCCGTGGTCCACGACGTCCTGCCCTTGGGTTTCGCCGCCGATGCACATCGGCGGATGGATTCCGGCGAGGTGTTCGGCCGGATCGTGCTGGTGCCGTGAGCCGCGGCCCTAGCGCTGGTAGCGGGTGATGCTCAACATCGACTGCTCATCGGCGTCACTGTCCGCCCGGCATCCGGCGAGTACCGAAAGCACTTGCGCCTCATCGATTCCCGCGCCGATGGTCACGAGCTCGGTGCGCCGCGGCTCCCCCGGTTCCCACCGCTGCACGTGCACGCTGACGTAGTTGCCAACAGTGTGGACGAGGTACTTGCTTCGATGACCTGCGACATCGAAATGCACAAAACCCTTGATGCGGAAGACGCCCGTCGGTGGCTGCTCGAGGAACGCCGCCAGTGACCGCGGCTCAATCGGACCGGACTCGGTGAAGGTGACCGCCTGATAGTCGTGGTGCAGGTGCCCGCAGTGGTCGTCGGCTCCGTCTTCCGCAAGTGACTCGAGCAACAGCTCGTCCAGACCCAGCTGACGCGGACCGTCGTCGGGTTCGGTGCGAGGCGTCAGGTCGGTCAGCAACCCCAGATCGACCACAGAGTCGCGGGTTTCGATGATCGGGGCCGTCGGATTGTTGCCGCGAGCCACCTTCCGTGCGGCGTCGAGCACGTCGGCGTCAGCGAGATCGACCTTGTTGAGCACGATCAGGTCGGCGAGCGCCAGGTGCTGATCGAGCCGAGAGTGCTGCGCGCGGGTATCGGCGTGATGCGCGGCGTCCACCAGGTACACCAATCCGCCGTATTCGACCCGTGAATTGTTGCTGCCCACCACCATTCGGATCAGATTGCGCGGTTCCGCCAATCCACTGGCCTCGACGACGATGAGGTCGAGGCCCGCACGCGGCGCCGTCAGCGCCTCGAATGTGGCATCGAGTCCGTCGTCGTCGACGGTGCAGCACATGCAGCCGTTGCCCAACGCGACCGCGCCGTCCACCTGTCCGGCCACCAGCATCGCATCGATGTTCACCGACCCGAAGTCGTTGACCACCACGCCGATTCGCAATCCGGACCGGGTGCGCAGCAGGTTGTTGAGCAATGTTGTCTTGCCGGCACCGAGAAATCCGGCGACCAGCAGAACCGGTATCCGCCTCACGCGTTCCTCATACCTTCGCGGGGGCCAGACACTGCTCGCAGACCACCACCAGTTCGCGGCCGCCGGGATCAGGATAGTTCGCGACGTTCTTGGTCTCGCCGCCACAGCGGGTGCAGGCCCCGATGACCTTCGTGTGGTCGGAGAAGTCCAGGCTCATCCGCTTGTCGAACACATATAGCGAGCCGTCCCACAGACCGTCGTCGCCGTACTTCTCGCCATATCGGACGATGCCACCGTCGAGTTGGTACACCTCGTTGAAGCCGCGGTTGCGCATCAGGACCGACAGCACTTCACAGCGCACGCCGCCGGTGCAGTAGGTGACAACCGGCTTGTCCTTGAGGTGGTCGTAGTCGCCGCGTTCGATCAGGTCGATGAAATCGCGCGTGGTCTCGGTCGGCGGGACCACGGCATCGCGGAACCGGCCGATCTCTGCTTCGAGGTGGTTGCGACCGTCGAAGAAGACAACGTCGTCGCCCCGCTCGTCGACGAGCTGGTGCACTGCCTCGGGGCTCAGGTGAGTGCCGCCGCCGACAACGCCGGACTCGTCGACCTGCAGTTCGCCGGGCCTGCCGAAAGTGACGATCTCGGGCCGGACCTTCACGCTCAGGCGAGGGAAGTCGTCGCCGAGCCCGTCGGACCACTTGATGTCGGCGTTCTTGAACGCCGCATACGCCCGCGTACCCCGTACATACTTCTTGACGGCATGGATATCGCCGCCGACCGTGCTGTTGATCCCATGCTCGGAGATGATGATCCGGCCCGTTACTCCGGCTGCTTCACATAGTGTGTGCTGCCAAAGCCGAATGGCCTCGGGGTCGGCGATCGGCGTGAAGACGTAAAAAAGCACAATCTTGGGTGTCGACACAGAGGTAAGGGTACTGACATGGGGAAATCAGTGGTCGGGATGGTGCTGCTGTGCACCGCGGCGATCGTCGCGCTCGGGGGATGTTTTGCCGAGGACGGACCGAGTACCAAGGAACTTCCGCCGACCGACGAGTTGTCCACCGAGCAGTCGGTGACCACAACCACCACGAGCCGCACCACGACCACCGCGGCCCGGGCCGGCGCCCAGACGATCGCAGAGGCGATCAGCATCGCACCGCGGGTCAACAACACCGACTACCACGAAGCGGCCCCCGCCGAGGGCAAGCCGGTCGAGGACACATCCCAGTTCCACTTCAGCACCGCCGACGGCGAGGTGCACTGTTCCACCGTGGATCGCGACACCGCCACCCTCGCGTGTGATGTGGCCGGCGAGGTCGCCGCGCCCGCACCCGGCTCGACGCCCCCGGGGTGCACGTGGCAGGGCAGCTACGTGGTCCTTACCGAGACGTCCACCCAGGGCACCTGCACCGACACGCCGTGGGTCTGGGTCCGGAGCGAGCCGCTGTTGTCCGGCTCGGCGATCTCGATCGGGAATTTCCAGTGCCTGGCCGTCCCCACCGGCGTGTATTGCCTGAACACCAGGTCAGACAACGGCTTTGCCGTGCGCGACGGTGCCTATCGGGTGATCTCGGGCGCCGACCCGGTACCTGCGGCACTGACCGAGATCCCGGCACCGGGCGAACAGACGACAACAACCAGTTGACCGCCGAAACGGCGATAGACTGCATCGCATCGCAGGTGGCCCGGCCGGAAACCGCTTGATGTCCGTGAAAGGTGTGGTCATGTCCTATCCCCCGCCGTACGACCCGAACAACGATCCGCTGCGCAAGCGCGACAACAGCTCCGGCGCACAAGGCAGTACCCCGACACCTGGTGACGAATACCAACAGCCCGGATATCAGGCACCGGGCTACCAGCAGCCGTACGCACAGCCCGGTTATCAGCAACCGGGCTACCAGGACCCGGCCTACGGATATCAGCAACCCGGTTACCCGGCCGCCGGCGCCTATGGGTATCCCGCCGCCAAGCAGACGAACACCAACGCGATCATCGCGCTGGTCTGTGGCATCGCCACTTTTGTGATCTGCGGGCTCGCCGTCATCCCGGCCATCATCTTCGGCAACAAGGCCATCGACGAGATCAACGCGTCGGGCGGTACCCAGGACGGCCGCGGGATGGCTCAGGCCGGGCGCATCCTGGGATGGGTGGGGGTCGTGTTGTGGGCCATCGGCATCACCCTGTTCGTGATCCTCCTGATCGCGGCCGGCACATCGTCGTCCACCTGACCTGACTCAGTTCAGCAGCAGCACACCGCACGACTCGATGAACGAGATCGCCGGCACCATCCCGATCCACACGAATACCGCTGCCGTTGCCAATGCCACGTCGTTGACCTCGTTCTGCTTTGCGTCGGCTAATCGGCCGGCAGACCGGAGAACTCGATGACCGCGATGAGGTCGTCGATGGCCTGACACAGCTCGATGATCCGCTCGACGGTGCCGGGCGCCGACAGGATCTTCAACCGGTCCGCCGGCCCCAGACCCAGCCGGACCGCGGTGTCGTAGACCTTGGCATCGATGGGCCCGTCGCTCTCCAACGGCTCGATCAGCCGGTCTTCGACAACAATTCCGCGCACACGGGACAGCACCGACGACAGGCCGGTGAGTCGTTCCCGGATAGGTGCCAGATCTGCGGGGTACGCGATCGGGTCGGTGCTCGGCCACAGGGTGATGTCTGCCATCGGATATGGGTTGTCGGGCAGCCATGACCGCACCCTGAATCGGTCCGTTCCCACGCACGTGAGGTGGTAGCGGCCATCGGGGCGCTCAGTAGATGTCTCGATGTGGGCCAGCGTCCCGACATCGACGCGTTCATCGCCACCGCCGACCTCACTGCCACGCGAGATCAACACCACGCCAAAGCTGTTCGTTCCGTCGACGGCCGTGCAGTCGGCCACCATCTGCCGGTATCGGGGTTCGAATACCTGCAGACTCAGCGTCTCGCCGGGCAGCAACGTCATGCCCAACGGGAACATCGGGTGTGCGGTCATCTGTCAAGCATGCCTGCCGAACTCCGCTCGGGACAGTCGGAACGGCCGATCAGATCGAGCCCGTCACGTCAGTCCCCGGCGCAGCACCCGATCTGTGCCCGCGGCGCGGATCGCCGACACCCGCTGCAGCACCCGCGCATACCGCGGCATCACCTCCGCCGGCCGGTGACGGACCGCGTGGGTGATCCACGATGCCGCGTCGTCCGCAGTCAGTGCGGGCAGTCGGTTGTACTCGGCGGTCGGCGCGATCATCGGTGTGCGGATGAGCGGGAAGTAGATCGTGGTGACCGCGATCCCGTCGCCGGAAAGTTCTGTTCCGATACTGCGGCCGACGATGCTCAGCGCGGCCTTTGACCCCGCGTACGCCGAGAACTTCGGCATCGATCCGGCCGGCACACCCCACGTCGAGATGTTGATGATGTGCCCGCTGCCACGCGATTTCATGCCGGGAAGGAATCCCAGCATCAGGCCCACCGGACCGAAGTAGTTCACCGCCATGGTGCGGCGGTAATCGTGCAGCCGGTCCACCGAGTCCATCGCCGTGCGCCGGATGGACCGGCCGGCGTTGTTGATCAACACATCTGGTGTTCCGTGGTCGGCGAGGATCGCATCCACGAGCCGCCGCACATCGTCTTCGTCGGCGAGATCGGCGGGATGGCAGTGCGCGACACCGCCCGCGGCGACGATGCGATCGCGAACAACGGTCAACCCCTCGGTGCCGCGCGCAACCAGGATGAGTTCGGCACCCTCGCGGCCGAGTGCCAGAGCCGCAGCCTCACCGACCCCCGACGACGCGCCGGTGATGACGATCCTGCGACCACGTATCCGGGCCGGTGTACCCGCGGCGAACGTGTCATCGAGCGAGTACGGACGGGCGAGACCGAATCGCGCCAGGAGTGCGCCGAGGCGCCGGGCTGTCCTCATGACTGCCCACCCTTACACACCCGTCGTGCATCGGGCAGACCTTCGGCCCCGGTCAGGATTTGTCGGCGGCGAACTCACGCACGATGGCCTCGTTGAAGGCCGGGAGATCATGGGGATTGCGACTGGTGATCAGCACGTTGGTGCCGGAGGTACAGACCACCACTTCACGGTCGACCCATTGGCCACCCGCATTGCTGACGTCGGTACGCACGCTCGGATACGAGGTCAGGGTGCGCCCTTTCAGAACCCCGGCCTCCACCAGCGTCCAGGGCGCATGACAGATCGCTGCCACCGGCTTGCCCTCGGTGAAGAACGACGCGATGAACTTCACCGCATCACCGTCGGTCCGCAAGTTGTCAGGGTTCGCGACACCGCCCGGCAGCACCAATGCATCGAATTCGGCGGACGGAACCTCCGAAACGACGGCGTCGACCGGAAAGGTGTCGCCCTTGTCGAGGTGGTTGTACGCCTGGATCTCACCGGCGTCCGTCGACACCAGACGTGGTGTCCCACCGGCATTGTGGACCGCTTGCCAGGGCTCGGTCAGCTCCACCTGTTCGGCGCCCTCGGGTGCCACCAGAAACGCGATTCGTAGTCCGTCGAGTTCATGTGCCATGGTCTTTCGGTACCCGCGTCGGCGCGGTCACAAACAACCCTCAGCGCACGACTGCCGGTGCCGAAGCGGGCCGCACCAGCCCGCGCGGACGAACGATGCCGAGTTCGAGATGTGTGATCACGCCCGGCGGCGCATCGCAGACATCGGGGATGGCATTGGCGCCGATATACCCCGTCCACGGCAACGCGCCGTTGCCGTCTTGGTCGTTGCTGCGGATACCGCGAGACAGGCTCAGGTCCAGACCCGGATCGCCCTCGATGACCACGCGGTAGCTGGAGTCGTCGCCACAATCGAATCGGGGCTCGATGTCGTCACCCATGGTCCAGAAGCCGTGGAATGTGATCAGTGGTGCGCCGTCGGCCCACGCGGTCCATTCGTAGTGCTGCCCGGCGACGGTGCCGGCCTCGACGACACCACCGGGATAGGCGATGTCCTTGGTGGCGGTCGCCAACTCCAGTGTGGTGGTGATGTCGGTGATCGTGGCGCCAAGGGTTTGCGCGATCATTTCCATCGACTGCGCGTAGATGTGGTGGGTGTCCGGCGATCGGCTCGGGTTGGCGAGAACATCGTCGGGTGCGCGCCCGAATCCCAGGGCGGGAATGTAATTGGATGGATGGGCGAAGAAGTTGACGGTCTCGTAGACGTGGATCCGCTCGATCCGGCTCATCAGGCGAATCAGGGTGAGCGGCAAGAGATCGCTGGCGTAACCCGGATGCAGTCCGGACCCATGAAATGAGGTGCCGCCGGCCTGGCATGCCGCCTCGATCGTGTCGAGGTACTCCCCCGTGCGCTCTGTCCGGAAGAACGGGCCCATCGGGGTGACCACGTTCTTGCCCGACCGCAGCAACCGGCAGACCGTGTCGAGGTCCGGCAGCGTTCCGCGGGGCGCGAAGTGCACGCAGTCGGCGTCCAGCGCGATGATGGCGTCGATGTCGTCCGTGGCGATCACACCGGTGTCCGGCAGGTCCGCGAGCCCACCGGCATCCTTCCCGACCTTGTCAGGGTTGGTGACCAGGACGCCAACCAGGTCGAAAGCCGGATTTTCCACGAAGTACCGAATCGCCTGACGACCGACTTTTCCGGTGGCCCACTGGATCACTCGGTAGGTGGATTCTGCATGCGACGTCGCCATCGGGCTCCTCGGTGTGTGTTGGATCACTCAACGTAGCACGCGAAAGAGTCCCCTTCTCGAAATCGAGAATCATGTTCCGGGAAGTTTCAAAACCCCACGCCAGCGCAACACTGGACGTGACCGCCGTCACAGTTCTACCGTGGGGTATGGCTACCAAGACATATCTGAAGCAGGTTGTTCACCACTGCCCCGCCTGCGGTCAGCACATGGAGGTGGAGGTCCACGAATTCCGCACATTTGGAGGCGATATCCACAAGACCAAGTCCGAGCCGACGTGCACGAACCCCAAGTGCTCGTCACATAACAACTGACCCACCAAGCCCAACCCCCGAACGACCGGACCGTCGCGTCCGGTCGTTCGCTGTCGTCAGCGCGGAGCCATGCGGATCGAACCGTCGACGCGAATGGTCTCGCCGTTGACATATCCGTTCTGTAGCAACGTGAGCGCCATGCCCGCGTAATCGTCGGGACGGCCGAGCCGCTTGGGAAACGGGACGTCGGCGGCAAGACCCTCTCGGATGTCGTCGCGCAGACGGGCCAGCATCGGCGTGTCGAACACGCCCGGCGCGATGGTGTTCACCCGGATACCCACGCTCGCGAGGTCCCGCGCGGCCACGAGGGTCATGCCGTGAACGGCCGCCTTGGAGGCGGTGTACGACGTCTGCCCGATCTGCCCGTCGAAGGCCGCAACCGAGGCGGTCAGCACTATTGCGCCGCGCTCGCTGTCGATCGGTTCGTTGCGCGCGATGCGAGATGCCGCCAGTCGCAGAACGTTGTACGTGCCGATGAGGTTCACCTCGAGGACATCTCGAAAACTCTGCAGCGGGGCAGGGTTCTTGTCGCGGTCGAGAATCCGCATCCGGTCGCCACCCCGGCCCGCGCAATGTACGACACCCCGCAAGGGTCCGTGAGACTCGGCGGTGTCGAGCGCTTCGATGAGCGACGCCTCGTCGGTGATGTCGCTGGGAACAAACAGTGCCGCATCTCCGAGGTTCTTCGCGGTCGCCTCACCATCCGAGGCCGGAAGATCGGTGATCACCACCCGGCCGCCACCGGCGACGATGGCCGCAGCAGTCGCGGCACCGAGTCCCGAGGCTCCGCCGGTGACGAGGAATGTGTTGTCTTTCAGTTGCATTGGTGGACAGACTTTCTGTTGTCGGGATTCAGCGCCATCGCGCGGTGCCAGTCGATTCACAGAATGGTCGCATTGGACCCCACCCCCTAGGCCAGCACTAGGCATTTGCCTAGTGTGATTCAGGCCACTAGATGTGACGGTAGTGGAAGCAACTCACATCTGGAGGTACTGATGAGCGCACCGACAACCGGCGATCGCAACCACGTGGCAGAGGTCCTTGCCGACGCGGTCATCGACGACCGTGAGGCCGGGATCTACCGGACCAATCGCCGGATCTTCACCGACGAGGACATCTTCGAACTCGAGATGAAACACATCTTCGAGGGCAACTGGATCTATCTGGCCCACGAGAGCCAGCTGCCGAACCCCGGTGACTACTTCACGACCAACATCGGCCGCCAGCCCGTTGTCATCACGCGGGACAAGCAGGGTGAGTTGCACCTTCTGGTAAATGCCTGCGCACATCGCGGAGCCATGATCTGCCGTCGGAAGACCGACAACCGGACAACGCTGACCTGCCCGTT
Source organism: Williamsia faeni (assembly GCA_003202005.1). Taxonomy (GTDB): domain Bacteria; phylum Actinomycetota; class Actinomycetes; order Mycobacteriales; family Mycobacteriaceae; genus Williamsia; species Williamsia faeni. The sequence continues at coordinate 26,456 of QJJF01000006.1, forward strand.
CCACGGGTGGACGTTCCGCAACGACGGAACCCTGCTCAAGGTGAAGGATCCCGATGGCGCCGGCTATCCGGAGTCGTTCAACGTCAATGGTTCTCACAACATGACCAAGGTCGCCCGGTTCGACAGCTACCGGGGGTTCCTGTTCGGCAGCCTGAACGACGACGTGCTGCCGCTACGCGAGCACCTGGGCGACACCACCACCGTCATCGACATGCTCGTCGATCAGTCCCCCGAGGGCCTGGAGGTCCTGAGGGGTTCCTCGACGTACACCTACGACGGGAATTGGAAGGTGCAGGCCGAGAACGGGGCCGACGGCTACCACGTCACCGCAACCCACTGGAACTACGCGGCGACCACATCTCGTCGCAGCACCGGCGAGTCGAAGAACGACACGAAAGCACTCGACGCCGGCAGCTGGGGCAAGACCGGTGGCGGCTACTGGTCATATCCGAACGGTCACCTGTGCCTTTGGACCTGGGCCGGGAATCCGCAGGACCGACCGCTCTGGGACAAACTCGACACGCTCAAGGAAGAGTTTGGAGATGCCAAGGGAGAGTTCATGGTCAAGGGTTCACGCAACCTCTGCCTCTACCCGAACGTGTACCTGATGGACCAATTCTCCACGCAGATCCGCCACTTCCGTCCGATCGCACCGGACAAGACGGAAGTGACCATCTACTGCATCGCACCCAGGGGTGAAAGCAATGAGGCTCGCGCACACCGGATCCGGCAATACGAGGACTTCTTCAACGCGTCCGGGATGGCGACCCCCGACGACCTGGAAGAGTTCCGGTCCTGCCAGCTGACGTTCCGGGCCCAGGCCGCCCCATGGAACGACATGAGTCGCGGCGCCGAGCACTGGAAGGACGGTCCCGATGAGGTGGCCACGTCTTTGGGGATGGACAACGTCATCTCGTCCGGTGTGAAGAACGAGGACGAGGGCCTCTACCCGGTCCAGCACGGCTATTGGCTCGACACCATGCGGGCTGCAGTGGCGTCGGACGACGAGATAGAGACGGGAGCACGCTCATGACCACCACCGAGACCGGCAGCGCGTTGATCACGCAGAACATGATCGAGCAGTTTCTCTATCGCGAAGCGCGGTACCTCGACGATCGCGAGTTCGAGAAGTGGCTCGAATGCTATGCCGATGACGTCGTCTACTGGATGCCGTCCTGGGACGACAACGACAAACTGGTCGAAGATCCCCAGCGCGACATCTCCCTGATCTACTACGGCAACAAGGGCGGACTCGAGGACCGGGTTTTCCGGATCCGCACCGAACGATCTTCTGCCACATCCCTTCCCGAACCCCGCACGAGCCACAACATCAGCAATGTCGAGGTGATCGAGCGACGCGGTGATCTCGTCGACGTTCGCTTCAACTGGCACACGATGTACTTCCGGTACAAGACCGTCGACCCGTACTACGGAACATCGTTCTACACCATCGATTTCACCGGGGGACAACCGCTGATCCGCCGAAAGACCGTGGTGCTGAAGAACGACTACATCCACCACGTCGTCGACGTCTACCACTTCTGAGGGAACTGACATGACCACCACACAGGAGGCGCCCAGCGGTACCACCGGCCATCAGGTCGCGCTGGCGTTCGAGGACGGCGTCACCCGCTTCATCACCTGCCGGGAAGATCAGACGGTGGCTGACGCGTCGTACCGGCAGCGCATCAACATTCCGCTGGACTGTCGCGACGGCGCCTGCGGTACGTGCAAGGCATTCTGTGAATCCGGTGAGTTCGACGGTGGCACATACATTTCCGATGCCCTCTCCGACGACGAGGCGGCGGCCGGATACACCTTGCCGTGCAGCATGAAGCCACGATCGGACCTGGTCCTCCAGATCGCTGCCACCTCCGCGATCGCCAAGACCGAGGCGGCCACGTTCGAGTCCACACTCGTCGAGCTGGACCGGATCTCGCCGACCACGGTGCGATTCGGCGTCGAGGTGGCCAATCGTTCATCGCTTGCATTCCTGCCCGGGCAATACGTCAACATCTCGGTTCCCGGCACCGACGTCACCCGCAGCTATTCGTTCAGCAACAATCCGGACGACGAGCGGCTCAGCTTCCTGGTCAAGCTCAGTCCCGGCGGCGCGATGTCGGACTACCTCACCGACCGGGCCCGGGTCGGCGACACACTCACCTTCACCGGACCGCATGGCTCGTTCTTTCTCCGTGAGAGCGACCGGCCGATCCTGATGCTTGCCGGCGGGACCGGACTGGCGCCGATCCTGTCGATGCTGCGCAAGCTCGCCACCGACGGCAGCAGCCGACGAGCCCACCTGATCTACGGGGTGAGCGCTGACGACGACCTCGTGGAGACGTCGGTTCTCGATGAACTCTCGGGCGCTCTAGAAGGATTCACATGGGATCACTGTGTCTCCGATCCGTCGAGTGCCGCGAAGAACAAGGGCTACGTGATGAGCCTGATCGCGCCACAGCATCTGAACGACGGCGATGTGGCGATGTATCTCTGCGGTCCGCCGCCGATGGTGGAGGCGGCACGCACCCACGTCCGGGACGCGGGTATCTCACCTACCGGCTTCTACTACGAGAAGTTTGCCCTCGCTGCATCCGCCGGAACGCCTACAACTCCCGAAACAGCTTCTCCTGCAAAACAGTCAGCCGACGACGAGGAGATCATCCTGGCACCGGACGCGCGCTCCGTTGCCGCGCAGACGATGTTGCCGGCGGCCCGGATCGAACCGTGGACGAGGCCGGTGACTGTCACCGACGAGGGCGATACGCCACGGCGAATCGCCGGTCAGGACATGTTCCCCGTGGACAAGACCGTCGAACCGGCCACCGCACCGCTTCGGGTGGTCGCCCCGGACATGGACGCACCGACGCCCCCGGCACAGGAGGCGCCTGCCGCGACGAGCACCGTCACTGTCGGCACCGGCGGTTACCAGATCGGTGAGGATCATCCGGCCGTCCACGAATCCGATGCGATATTCGAGGCCCGCTCGGCACTCGAACTCGGTGCACTCGAAGTGACGTTGGGGCGCTTGAACACTCAACAGCTGGCCGGCTACCGCCTGCTCGCCGAGTCCACGGTTCCGTACGTATCGGGCGAGCATTTCGTCGATGCGGCCGAGTACACCGAGACCAACGCGGCATTCCACGACTACCTGTTCACCCTCACCGGCAACGAGCATCTGCTGCAGGCCTACAAGGCCCTGGGCGTCAAAGGCCGGATGACCGAGGTACTGCGCAACGCGACGTGGTGCCACCCGCTGTGCGCGCAGGACCACCTCGACATCGTTGCCGCCTTCGAGGCCGGTGACCGCGATACTGCTCGATCGCTGATCATCGCGCATGCCGACAGGTCCAAGCAGACGATGCGCCGGGCCATGGCCGACAACCTCGCCGCCCACGCTCCGCGCTTTGTCACACCTGGCCGGTTCACCGGACAGGTCGTGGTGGTCACCGGTGCCGCACAGGGCATCGGCGAACAGACCGCACGCCGCATCAGCGCCGAGGGTGGCCTGCTCGTTCTGGTCGACCGGTCCGAACTCGTCAAGGAACTCGCCGACGAACTGACCGCCGGCGGCGCCAACGCCATTGCCGTGACCGCGGATCTGGAGCACTGGGAGGGCGCCGAGTCCGTTGTCCGACAGACACTGTCGGCGTTCGGCCAGGTGGATGTCCTGATCAACAACGTCGGCGGCGCGATCAATTTCAAGCCGTTCATCGAGTTCACCGATGCCGAAATCCGCTCCGAGCTCGACCGCTCACTGCTGACCACGCTCTACACCTGCCGGGCCGCCCTGCCGGCGATGGTGAACCGAGGTCGCGGCGTGATCGTCAACGTGTCGTCCGCTGCGACGCGCGGCATCCATCGCATCCCCTACTCCGCGGCCAAGGGCGGGATCAACGCGATCACGGCCTCGCTCGCGATGGAGTACGCCGATGCCGGTGTCCGCGTCGTGGCCACCGCACCTGGTGGCACCGAGGCCCCGCCGCGACGCATCTCGCGTGGCACACCGGAGCCGGTGGATGAGACCCAACGCGCATGGCTGCAGGCCCATGTGGACCAGACGATCTCATCGTCGCTGATGAAGAGGTACGGCACGCTCGATGAACAGGCCGCCGCCATCTGTTTCCTGGCATCGGACGAAGCGTCGTACATCACCGGAACAGTCCTCCCCGTCGCCGGCGGCGACTGCGGATGATTCGGGAGGGTCCGCATCCGGCAAACACGCCGGACGACGGACGACCCGGCAATAGAATGGACCGATGAGGTCCGCGACGGTGTGTGTCGGGCGCGACCGTGAACTCGGTGCGCTTGCTGCGCAGCTCGCCGCGACCGCAACTGACGGCGCGTTGATCGTCGCGGTGCGCGGAGACAACGGCATCGGGAAGTCGACGTTGGTGCAGGCCCTTGCCGACCGACACAGCGGCCCGGTGTGGTCGGCGACCACCGCACCATGGGAGACCTCGAGTCCTGGTGCGGTGTTGCACCAACTCTTCCAGCAGGACCTGTCCGGCAACCCGCTGGATGTCGCCACACAGATCGTCGACCATGTCACTGCCGCAACAGCTTCCACCAATCAAGGCCTTGTCATCATCGACGACGCCGAACAATCCGACGAGCTGTCTCTGCAGGCGCTGACCACCGCGGTTCGGCATCATTGCGGCGTTCCGATGTTGGTGGTGCTGACCTTCACCGACCCGACCGCATCGGCGGTAGATCTCGCATCCGACATCATCGTGCTCTGCGGCCTCGACTCCGCCGCGATAGGTGAACTCGCCCGCAGCCGAGGGGTGGTGGTCCACCCGGCGATGGTGCCGGCACTGGCCGTCCACACCGGCGGCAACCCGCGATATGTCGCGGCACTGCTCGACGAGGTCCCCGCGCACGTCTGGACCCACCCGGGCGCAGCGCTCCCCGCACCGTCACCAGTGGTGTCGCGCGTGCGGAAGCAACTCGACGACTGTGGTCCACAGGGACGGTCGCTGGTCGAGGCATTGGCTATCCTGGGTGAGCGCGGTTCCTTCACCGAAGCTGCGGCACTTGCTGATTCGAAGACACCGCTGATCGCCATCGACGAAGGCAAGGCCGCCGGACTTCTGATCGATGCACCCGAGCCGTCGCGTTCCCACACCGCCGTGATCCGCGATCGGATCACCCGGGTCGCGGTCCTCGACATCATGGGTGCCGCCGCAGCGGGACGTGCCCATCTGCGGGCCGCCGACGTTGTCGACGACCCGGTACGCAGCCTGATCCACCGCGTGAGCGCCACCGCCACGCCCGATCGAGCGCTGGCCGATGCCACTGATGCCCTGGCGCGCGAACGTGGTAACGCCGGCGCCTGGGCCGAAGCGGCCGGACTGTTCCGAGAGGCCTTTCGTCTCTCGACCGACCGGTCGCTGCGCGAGGACAGGCTGATCCGAACCGCGGATGCCCTGGTGGCCGCGGGAGATATCGCCGCCGCACTGGCGCTGGTCCCAGACCTCGAGGCGTTGACCGAGACGGCACTGCGCGATGCGGTGCTCGCCTATCTCGCGATCGTTCGTGGCCGCGCCGCAGAAGCGGAGATCCGCATGAATCGGGCGTGGGACATCGTCGACAGCGCCACTGACCCGGCGTCGGCAGCGCTCATCGCACAGCGCCACGTCCTGCATTCACTGAGCCGTTGCGGTGGCGTCGAGGTGGTCGAATGGGCAGACCGGGCACTGTCTTTGGCGCAACCCGACTCCCCCGCAGCCATCGAGGCCGAAGCCATCCGGGGCCTGGGCCTGGCTTCCTCCGGCCGGCCAGATCTGGCCGACGACGCCTACCGCAACCTGGAGCAACGCGTCCACCCCGGCGTCCAGGCACAACGCGTCAGCCTCGGTCGGGGCTGGCTGCAACTCGCCAACGACGACGTGGACGGCGCCCGCACCAATCTCGAAACTGCTGTCGCCACCGCACATATGGGTGGTTCGGCCCGAATCTCGATGTGGGCCTACGGATGGCTGGCGAGGTTGCAATTTCTCACCGGCGACTGGGATCAGGCGCTGCACACGGTCGCCGATGGGCGTCAGTTGGCCGAATCGAGTGGAATCGTTCTGGCCACACCACTATTGGAATGGACAGCCGCTCAAGTCCACGTGCTACGTGGATCCTGGGATCTTGCCGGCGACGCCCTGCGCGCCGCGGAGGCGGTCACGCAGGACTACGAGATCATGCGCGCCCCGGCACTGATCGCACGCGCACAGATCGCCGAGGCCAACGCCGACTACGGCGCCGTGATCCGGGCACTGGACCCGGTCCGTGCGATGTCCCCGGGAACGGCACTGGCGCAGCCGGGTTTCTGGCCCTGGGCCGACGTGCTCGCCAACGCACTGGTGGTCGACGGACAACTCGCGACCGCGGAATCCTTCTTGGACTCACAGGAAGAACTGGCCCGGCAAGCCGGTCACCGATCCACACAGGCCCGCCTCGGCTATGCCCGCGGGCGGCTCCTCGGCGCGACCGGTGATCTCCACGGGGCCCGGCGCGCCTTCGAGAACTCATTGACCTTGCTCGACGGCCTGCCGTTGCGATACGACCTGGCCCGCATCAACTTCGCGTACGGCCAGACCTTGCGCCGGGCCGGCAAACGCCGGTCAGCCGACCCGGTGCTGGCCGCGGCCCGCGACATCTACGCGTCACTAGGCGCGACAACGTACGTCGAGCGCTGCGACCGAGAGCTACGGGCCGGCGGCGTCAACGCGACGCTCTCCCGTAGTGACGTCGAACTGACACCTCAGGAAGAAGCCGTCACCCGACTGGTCGCCCAAGGACTTTCGAACAAAGAAGTCGCCGCGGAACTCTACGTCTCACCCAAAACAGTGCAGTACCACCTCACCCGCATCTACTCGAAACTCGGTGTCCGGTCCCGCGTCGACCTGGCAAATCGGTACCACTAGCCGCTGGCAGCGGCACCACCCGCGCGAACCGCCGAGCGTGCCGATCCAACCGCCGACCGTGCCGAAATCACCGCCGACAGTGCCGAAAATCCTGGTGCGCAATAACTTTCGGCACGCTCAACGGCAACGACGGCACGCTCGGCGGTGGTGCTGTGACGGTGTCACTTGGTCTCAATCGGCTCCCCTTCAGCGGGGCCGGTTGCCCAGATCTGCGCTGAGTTCAGCCGCGACCTCGACCAGGAAGTCGGCAGTCTGCGCCGCAAAGGATTCCGGGGTTGAGCGCGCCGATGACGTCGAGCAGGCCAGCGCGCCGACCACGGTTCCGGCCGCATCACGCACCGGCGCCGCCAGTGAGATCAACCCGACCTCAAGTTCCTGTTCGGTCAACGCGTATCCACGCGTCCGGACGGTTTCGAGTTCACGTTCGAGGTCGGCACCCGATGCCACCGTCGACTCCGTCAAGCGATGACCGAAGTCGGTCTGCTCGATCAGCGATTGCACCGCGGTGGGCGATGCCCAGGCCAGCAACACCCGGCCCATCGACGTGGCATACGCCGGGATCCGGGTTCCCACCGACACATTGATGCTCATGATCCGACGCACCGGGACACGCGCCGCATAGACCACGTCCGGGCCGTCGAGTACACCCAACGACGCCGACTCATGCGTTGTCTCCGCGATGCGCAGCAGGTGCGGCATCGCGGTGTCGGCCAGCGAATGCGATGCGGTGTAATGCTGCCCGATGCTCAACACGCGCGGGGTGAGCGACCACTTTCCGCCGGAGCCGGTGACATAACCGAGCCGCTGCAGGGTCAGCAGGATTCTGCGCACCACAGGGCGCGAAAGATCGGTGGCAGTGGCCAATTCGGCCAGCGTCGGATTCGGTCGATCGGCATCGAAAGCCAGGAGCACCGCGAATCCGCGCTCGATGCTCTGGATGTAGTCGCGGTCTCTGTCTTCACCGACCTCGGACACCACCGCCCCCTTCTGTTGTCGCGGGATCCACCGTACGCAGTACGGACAGCACTCGGGCGCTCAGGTGGTGCGTTCGAACACCGCCGCCAGCCCCTGACCGCCACCGATGCACATCGTCTCCAGTCCGTAGCGGCCCTCGCGACGATCGAGTTCACGCAGCAAGGTCGCGAGGATCCGAGCACCGGTGGCCCCGACCGGATGTCCGAGCGAGATCCCCGATCCGTGTGGATTGAGCCGCTCGTCGCCGGCATCGAGTTGCCAGGCCTGCAATACCGCCAGCACCTGGGCGGCAAACGCCTCATTCAGCTCGATCAGGTTCATGTCGTCCATCGTCAGTCCGAGTCGGCCGAGCACCTTCGCGACGGCGCCCACCGGACCAAAGCCCATCCGCGAGGGCTCCAGTCCGCTGACACCCCAACCCGCCAGGCGGGCTAGCGGACGTAGTCCCAGTTCTGCCGCGCGCTCGGGTGTGGTCACGATGCACGCCGCGGCCCCATCGTTCTGACCGCTGGCGTTACCTGCCGTCACGGTCGATTCGGGGTCGACCTTTATGCGGATCGGGCGCAGAGCGGTCAGCGATTCCATCGAGGTGTCGGCGCGTGGATGCTCGTCGGTGTCGATCACCACAGCCGGACCACGACGCTGCGGCACGCTCACCGGGACGATCTCCTCGGCGAACAGTCCACTGGTTTGTGCCGCAACAGCTTTCCGATGCGATTCGACCGCGAGTGCATCCTGGTCGGCACGGCTGATCCCGAACTCCGCTCGTAGATTCTCGGCGGTCTCGATCATCCCGCCCGGCACCGGGAACTTGATGCCGCCGGCGGTGACCCGCGCGCGGGCCAGTCGGTCGGACAACTCGACACCGGATCCCTTGACACCCCACCTGATCGAATCCGTATAGAACTCGGCCTGACTCATCGATTCGGCACCACCGGCGATCACCAGATCACTGGCGCCCGTGGCGACCTGCATGCACGCCTGCAACACCGCCTGCAGGCCCGATCCGCACCGACGGTCGACCTGCATACCCGGCGCCCCGATGCCCAATCCGGCATCGAGCGCGGCAACCCGGCCGATCGCGGGCGCTTCGCCATTTGGCGTGCCCTGACCGAGGATCACGTCGTCGACCTGATCCGGGAAGATGCCCGTCCGATTCATGAGCTCCGCGATGACGGTTGCCGCAAGTGACTGTGGTGCAATGTCTTTGAACTGTCCACCGAAGCGGCCCACCGGGGTACGCAGGGGTTCGCAGATGACGGCGTCGGGCATGATGGTCCTCCTGGTTGGTCGATCAGAGCGCAGATGAGGCGCGGGTCAGGTCAGCGGTCATCGCCGACGCGGCTTTCAGCAATTCGGGCAGTAGATCGCCGCGCACGGCATCAAGGCTGTACCGCGCCGACTGGGTGGATATGTTGACCGCAGCGATCACCGAGCCGTCCCGCCCGTGCACCGGGGCGGCCAGCGAGCGCAGACCCAATTCGAGTTCCTCCTCGACGATGCAATATCCGTCGCGCCGGGTCCGCTCGATGGCGTCACGCAGCTCAGCGGTCGTGAGCTTAGTGTGTTCGGTCAATGCCACGGGTGACACCCTCTCGAGGTGCTCGTCGAGGTCCGCCGGCGCCAGATCGGCGAGCAGAACCCGTCCCATCGACGTTGCGTATGCCGGGAATCGGGTGCCGATCGTGATGGACACCGCCATGATCCGGCTCACCGGAACACGTGCGACGTAGACGATGTCGTCGCCGTCGAGGATCGAGACCGACGCCGATTCGTGCACCCTCGCGGTCAGGGCTTCGAGATGCGGACCCGCGATCTCCGGCAGCGACAGGCTCGACAGGTAGCTGTAGCCGAGGTCCAGAACCCGCGGGGTGAGCCAGAAGACCGTCCCGTCGGATCGGACGTATCCGAGGTCGGCAAGGGTGAGCAGGAATCGCCGGGCCGCCGGCCGGGACAACCCGGTGGACGACGCGATCTCACTGACACTCTGCCGTGGATGTTCGGCGTCGAACGCACGGATCACCGCCAGCCCACGGGCGAGGGACTGGACGTGGTCACCGGAGCCGGCCGTCATGAGCGCAGGATGTGATCGCGTAGGAGCGCGGACACCGCGGTGGGTTGCTCTTGATTCACCAGATGTGCTCCCGGGTCGAGGATTTCGAGACTAGAGCCCGCGATCCCGTCGACCAGGACCTGCAGTGTGGCTGGCGGGGTCGACGGATCCTGGGCTCCGGCGATCGCCAGCGTGGGGGCACCGATCGCGGCGAGGTCGTCGCGTGAATCCCAGTGCGCCAGCGCATCACAACACGCCGCGTAACCCTCGTCGTCGGTGCCCGTGACCATGTCGAGGGCCGCGTGCACCAGCAAGGTGTCGCTGCCGGCGAGATCCATGGTGAACCAGCGTGCGACAACCGCATTGGCGATGGCCGCGGTCCCCTGCGCCCGCACCGTTGCCGCCCGATCGAACCAGCCGTCGGGCTCACCGAACTTGGCGGCGGTGCACAGCAACGCCAGAGTGGTGACGCGAGCGGGATACGAGATCGCGAGTTGTTGCGCCACCGCACCACCGAGCGAGAGACCCACAACGTGAAATGTGCTGACACCCAATGAGTCCAGGGTCGCAATCACGTCGTCGGCCAATTCGGCGACGCTGTACGGACCCGGGGGCGTCGGCGATTCTCCGTGTCCACGCAGATCCATCGCAATGACACGGAATCCGTCATCCGCCAAGGCCTGACGCTGCGGATCCCACATCGCGCTGGTCGAACCGAGAGATCCGAGGAGCACAACAGTCTGCGCGGAGTCGTCGGTACCGCTCACCACATGGCCTAGCTGGACGGACATCGTCACCCTTTCGCCGCTGTACGCTGATCGTACACTTGTACTATATGCGTACGGACGCTACGGTGTCCACATGCTCGACAAAGTCATCAGCACCGCATCCCAGGCCGTCAGCGACATCCCTGACGGCGCATCGCTCGCCGTCGGCGGCTTCGGACTCGTCGGCGTCCCCGAAGTTCTCATCAAAGCGCTGCTCGAACAGGGCGCCACCGACCTCGAGACGGTGAGCAACAACTGCGGCACCAACGGTTTCGGCCTGGGCCTCCTGCTCAACGAACACCGCATCCGGCGGACGATCTCGTCCTATGTCGGATCCAACGAGGAGTTCGCGCGGCAATACCTGTCCGGCGAACTCGAGGTCGAACTGACGCCGCAAGGCACCCTCGCCGAACGTCTCCGCGCCGGCGGTGCCGGCATCTCCGCGTTCTTCACCCCCGCCGGCGTCGGTACCCCGGTCGCCGAAGGTGGGCTGCCGTTGCGCTACGACGGTGCGGGCGGTGTGCTGCTGGCCAGCCCCCCGAAGGAAACGCGCGAGTTCGACGGCCAGACTTACGTCCTCGAGCGCGGCATCGTCACTGACTACGCGCTGGTGCACGCTTGGAAGGGCGACCGGCACGGCAACCTCGTCTTCCGCCGCAGCGCACGCAATTTCAATCCGCCGGCCGCGACCGCCGGGCGTATCACCATCGCCCAGGTCGAAGAGCTCGTCGAGCCCGGCGACATCGATCCCGACCAGGTGCACATCCCGGGCATCCACGTCCAACGTGTGGTTCACGTCGGGAAGGTCGAGGTCGGCATCGAGAACAGGACGGTACGACCATGAGCTGGACACGCGAACAGATGGCCGCACGGGTGGCCGCCGAACTCGAGCACGGCCAGTACGTCAACCTCGGCATCGGCATGCCGACGCTCGTCCCTAGCTTTCTCCCGCCGGAGATTTCCGTCGAATTACACTCGGAGAACGGTGTTCTCGGCGTCGGACCGTACCCGACGGAGGACGAAGTCGACCCGGAACTGATCAACGCCGGCAAGGAGACGATCACCGTCAACCCCGGCGCGTCCTACTTCGACTCGGCCGCATCATTCGGGATGATCCGCGGCGGTCACGTCGATGTCGCGGTCCTGGGCGCGATGCAGGTCAGTGCCGGCGGCGATCTCGCGAACTGGATGGTCCCCGGCCAGATGGTGAAAGGCATGGGCGGCGCGATGGATCTGGTCCACGGAGCCCGCAAAGTCATCGTGATGATGGATCACGTCACCCGCAAAGGTGCCCCGAAAATCCTCGACACCTGCGAGCTACCCCTGACCGGAAAAGCCTGCGTCCAAAGGATCATCACCGATCTCGCGGTTCTCGACATCACACCCGAAGGTGTGCGCCTGGTCGAACTCGCACCCGACGTGACCCTCGACGATGTCCGGGCCAAAACCGCCACCACCATCCTCATCGACACCCCGATCCCCGCCTGATCCTTTAGCCCACAAACCCACCAAATCTGGTCAAATCCATGAGCCTCAAACCCGTGGGTTTGACCAGATTTGGTGGGTTTGCGTCGCTAGATGACCTCGGCCCGCGCGAGCGCCTTGCGGATCCGGGCGCGTAAGACCGCCGGCTTCCTGAAGTCGTCCCACACCCAGCGCACCACGGTCACTCCCTCATCACGAAGTCGGTCTTCCCTCAGTTTTTCTCGGATCACCACGTCGGTGACGGATTCACCTGGGCGTCTGTGCTTCTGGTACTTGACCTTCCCGTCGAACTCACCGACGACTTTGCCTTCCCAGTCGAAGTCGACGCGGGCAATCAGCTCGCCGTTTTCGTCGCGATACTCCGTCTGCAAGTCTGGGACCGGTATATCGCACCACTCGATCATGAGGGCGCGGCTGAGGGATTCACCGACCGATTCAGAATTCGTATCGGCGACGTCGAGTGCTCGCCTCAGTGTCGCAATGCCCTTGGTTGTCGCGAATCGCTTCGTGATTGACCTGAGTTCCTCGCGGGTGACACCGAGACGCAGTGCGTGATCGAGAACCACTACCGCTTGGACGAAGGACCCCTGCCGCGCGATGTCGCACGCGGTCAGTGCCAGTTTGGTCAGCAACACCCCATCGATGACGGTGACATCATCGGCGCTCAATGCGTATTCGTGCAAATGGACCTCGCGTCCGCGGCGGCCACCGCCGGTCACATAGAAGTGGACTCGACGTTGGTCAGGAGCGAGTTGGTTCAAACCGTGCAGCACTGCGGCCGAGGAGTGGCTGATCACCCGATGTTTGGTCCGGCCGGCGACAGCGACAACGAGTTCGCGGTACTTCTCGTCGAAATCGGGGTCGCGCGTGGTCTCGTCGGGCTCGACCGGACGATAGACACCGCGGGTGACGCGAACCACCGTCCCGTGTCTTTTGGCACCGCGGAGTTGGGAATCGTCACCACCACCATGCAGATGTCTTGCCCGGCGGATCAGGCCGTCTTCGTCAGGTGTGAGGTCCATGCACAGATCATCGGTGGCCGAACCTGGTTTCAGGTCTGCAGCAAGTGCAGTTCGCCGAACCCTGTTGATGCACTATCGGACTGTGGACAGCAACAAACCCACCAGATCTGATCAAAACCAAGGGTTTGCGACTCGTGGGTTTGACCAGATCTGGTGGGTTTGTGGACGGCGGCGACTACTTGATCGACGACGGGTGCTTTGCCAGTGGCATGATGTCGATGGTCATGTAGGGGAACAGTGGCAGGTTCCACAGCAGATCGTGGAGTTCGTCGGGCGACTCGACGTCAAAGATGCTGACGTTGCTGTATTTTCCGGCGATCCGCCAGATGTGGACCCACTTGCCCTGCCGCTGCAGATCTTGCGAGTATGCCTTCTCTTTGGCGAGCGTCTGTGTGCGAAGCCCCGGATCAAGGTCGAGGGGGATGTCGACGTCCATCCGCACATGGAAAAGTGCCATTGCAGTGTTGCCTTTCAGATCGCCGGTGGTCAATCCCGGGTCAGTTTGTCGACCATGTCCATATCGAGTTCGACACCGAGCCCCGGACCTTCGGGCAACTGGACCTTCCCGTCTCCGTATCGCAGGGGTTCGGAGAGGATATCCACCGCAAACAGCAGCGGCCCGAACAGTTCGGTCCCGAAATTGATGCCCGGCTCACTACACGCGAAGTGGATCGATGCCGCCGTGCCGATCGGGCCTTCGATCGAGGTCGCTCCGTGGCAGGCGATACCGGCAGCCTTTGCGATGGCGGCGATTTCACGGCTCTTCGAGAGACCACCACATTTGGTGGTTTTGATTGCGATGACGTCGGCGGCACCTTGCCGGACCACCTCGAGGGCGTCGTGGGGTGTGCTGACACTCTCGTCGGCCATGATCGGCACCGGCAGCAGATGATTCAGCTCGGCGAGGACATCGATCTGCTCCCCCGGCGTCGGCTGTTCGATGAGTTCGACTCCGCCGTCGGCCAGTCGCGGCAGATACTTCAACGCGGTGAACCGATCCCAGCGAGCGTTGACATCGACACGCACGCCCGCACGTCCGTCCAACCCGTCGACGATGGCGAGGATCCGCCGGGTGTCGACCTCGGGTTCGAGGGCACCCATCTTCAGTTTGAAACTGAAATGCATACGGCTGTCGAGCTTTTCCGTGGCCTCTTCGAGAATCTCGGCGACCGGTGCGGCGCCGAGCGCCCAGGTCACGTCGACACTGTTCCGGAACGCCCCGCCCAGCAGTGTGTGCACCGGGACATTCAGGCACCTCGCCCAGGCATCGTGCAGCGCGATCTCGACCGACGCCTTCGCAAACCGTGCATTCGCCACCACCCGCTCGATGTCGAGCATGATCTTGGTGAGGTCATCCACGGTGCGGCCCAACAGAATCGGGGTGATGTATCGGTCGACGATGACCTTCATGGTCTCGACCGATTCACCGCCCCACCACGGACCGCCGGGCACCACACCTTCACCGTGACCGACCACTCCACCGTCGGTCTTGATCGATACCAGCAGGATCGGCTGGGCATCCATCGATGTGGTCGCGAACTTGTGAGCACGGACCAGGGGTACGTCGATGATTCGGGTCTCGACATCGACGATCTTCAGATCGGGCACGAGCGTCTACTCTCCTGCCGGATCGAGCGCGAAGTTGTAGTCAACGTGGTTCTTGCCGTCGTCCCCGGGGGTCGGAGACAGGATCAGCTCCGGCTTGGTGGCCGAGGCGACGTCGCTGTCGAGCCATTCCCCACCCTCGAAGTAGAGCTGGGTGGTGACGGATTCCTTGCCCGGCGCCGAGACGATCAGATGCAGATGCGCCGGCCGCCACGGATGCCCGTTCTGGGCGAGGATAAACTGACCGGTCGGACCATCGGTCGGAATCTGGTACGGCGCAGGCTGAATCGTGGTGATCTCGTAGCGACCCTCGGAGTCGGTGATGATCTTGCCGCGCAGATTCCACTCCGGCAGATGATCGGCAAATTGCGAGTAGTAGCCGTCGGCGTCCGCATGCCAGAGTTCGATGATGGCGCCGTCGATGCCCTTGCCGTCGAGGTCGGTGACCTGACCGCCGAACACCAGTTGGGTCTGCTCGCGATCGACGTCGCGCATCGGCAGCGTGGCGACCGACGGCAATTCAGGTGCATTTGCCACGTAGTACGGGCCCTCGATGGTGCCCTTGGTGCCCTTGCGACTGCGGGCGAGGACCTCTTCGACGGCGTGCTCGATGAAAACGTCGAGGAACAGGGGCCACTCGCCGCCCTCACCCACATCGATCAGCCACTGCTTGAGCACGCGGTACTCGGGGTAGGTGACGTTGTGGTCGAGGATCACCTTGTGGAGCGCCGACAGGGCATCATTTGCGATGGCGGCAACCCGCTCGGGTGAGGTGTCTGCGCTGACGCGTTCGTTCTTGAACTTGTCGGTGGCAGCAGTGCCGGAACCGACCGCGGACGGGCTGTTGAACTCGGTGGCTGTCATTGGGATCTCCCTCGTTGCGATCTTTGTGTGTACGCATTGCGTACATCAAGTTCGCATTGCGTACTCATACTGTGCGGCCAGTCACACCCGCTTGTCAAGTACCAGTCAGGCCAAAATCGAGCTACATCCCAACCCCGACCCCCGCCCCGACCCCCGCCGAGCGTGCCGAAATCACCGTCGAGCGTGCCAAAGCCGTTGCAGCATTATCATTTTCGGCACGCTCGGCGGTAACGAAGGCACGCTCGGCGGTCGGATTGGCACGGTCGACGGAGGCAGAGGCCCGCATCCCACGCGGGAGTGCGCGACAGGGGGTCCGCGATCTTACCTATGACGAGCGGACCGGAGAATTCCTGATCCTGCTGGGGCGCACGATCAGTCGAGACGACGAACCGTTTCAGCTGTGCACCTGGAACGGCCGTGATGACCACGTCCAATTGCTTGATGTCGTCTTTCATCGATCCATGAAGCCGGAGTGCATCACGACATTCTCGAGTGGCGGCGAAAACAAGATCCTCATAGTCGACGACGACGGTGGGTATGCGGTACTCGGTTGACCCGATCAGGTGAAGAACAGTTTGAAGTCGCCGGTCTCCTGATGGACCCTCGGTTTGCCTGACGGGGTGGTGTCGGTCCCGAACCTCGTACTCAGACCGGTCCGTTTGCTGACCAGGTTGAAGTAGCCGCTGAAGGTGAACTTGTCCGGAGAATCGAGGGGAACCACCGAAAACTCTTCAGCACTCTCGCTGTTGTTCGCCGGACCTGTGTAGAGCAGTTTGTTTCCTTGGCTGGACACAATCGAGCTCGCATGGAGGAAGCGGCTGAAAGCCTTACTGGTCACCGACTTTCCGGCTCCGAGATCGTCGAAGCACCACAGATCCGAATCGTCCACAACAGTCGGACGGGGGCGATGGACGACCTCGAAATTGACCGGATCCGGTACATCTTTCGGAATCCCCTCGGTATTGCTGGCATGCAGACAATCATTGGTGGTGTCGTCGCGAATGTAGGCCCCGTCGGCGTCGGGCAGTCCGGCGCACAGATAGCCGGCCGATCCGGCCAATCGCAATTGCTTCCGCACCGACCCCAGCTCAGCTGGCACGTTGGGCACACCCAGTCCGGTCAGCAGCGCCTCCATCTTCAGAATCATCGGAGTCAACACGGTCTCCTGCGCAGCCCGACCGAACACCGTTTCCCGATAGGTACTGATTTGATCGAGCAAGTGCGCCCGGCGTGCTGAGTCGTTGCGCACGAGCTTCGCGATCAGTCCAGTGGTGTCGAGCTTGAAATGTCGGGTGGCCTGGAGAGTCTGGTCGAGGCCCCAGGGAATCATCTTGAAATTGACGTTGTCCACACCTGGTGCTGCCACGGCGGTCGTGTCGTTGTAGACGTAGGTGTTGTTGGTGTTTCTGGAGTAGCCGTCCCAGTGCTTCAGAAAGAATTCCATCGCGTTGAGTCGAATGAACTGATCCAGATCGAATACCTCGCTCGCCCCGGCCAATCCATGTTCGTCGATATGGTCGATGGCGAACCGCAGATCGGCCTTGTCGTCGAACTCAGAAAGCGACTCCACCCCGATGAACTTGAACCGTCCGCTGACGAAATCGTCGTTGTGTTCGAGTTCGTACAGGTTCCCTTTCGTGTTGCCGTTGAAGTTGCGCTCGATATAACGCGGCATGATCGGTTCGGCGTTGACGAAGACGCCCGGGCTGTTGACGCCGGCGAACCCTTGACCGATTGGTGTGCCGTTCACGAAGACCCGGGCGAAGTTGCAGCGCGAGTACGGCAAGCCGGCCATCTCAAACAGTTTGTAACCCAGTGGCTGTCGAATGTAGGACGGATCCTGGATGGAATTGTTCATCGTCAGATAGCGTGACCCCATCAGCTGCGCGGCCACTGCAGTATTGGCCTTCCGAAATTTTCCGAAATCAATGTGAAGGCATGGTTTTTCGCTGCTGATCGAGCCGCAGAACGACTTCTTCTTGATGCCGACCTCGGTGAAGGTGGTCCGCGCAGGGAACTTGGTTCCGACTATCTCGACCGACGTTGCCTTTCGCCACGTGTACCGGGCGCCGTCGGTCCAGTCGAAGTTGCACCTCCCACCTTTCGGCTGTTCAGTGCGCACCGCTTCCCAGTCGGATTTCGGCATCGAGATATTGATCGTCAGCACGTTGTCGAGTGCGTAAAGGGAATCGAGGGCTTTTTGCTCCTGCTGGCTCATCGTCAGACCTCTGTGCGTCGGTGCAAGCTCCTGCTGACGGCAATCGGAGATCCGTAGCCGCAGCTTCGGCCTGCACGTGCGACGCTGTCGACTGGATCCGACGCTAATCGAGTGACAGCAGCACGTCGTGAGTAGTCGACTACTCGATCGGCGACGTCGGCTACTTCAATTCGAACGAGTCGCGGACTCGACTTTATCTCGCAGCGACTCGAGCCCGGCGCGATATGACGAGGCGATTGCTTCAACCAGGCGGCCGGCGGTGTTCGGTCGGGCGGCTTCGAATTCGCCCGACCACACGACCCGAGAACCCTCACCGGCACCCTCCACCTGAATCCTGGATTGGTAGTCCACCATCCCGAACTGGTTCCCTTCGACCGCGTATACGTAATACCGATCTTCATCGGAGTGCTCGACGATCAACTCGGTCACTTCTCCCCCGCCCACCATCGTGCAGCGTCGCGATCCGTTCGATTCGGACGACGAGTCGATGCCGGGATGCCATTGCGCGAGTGAAGCCGGAGAACCCATGACCGACCACACCGACGCCGGCGGCGCCGCAATCGCAATCTCTTCGCGAACTCTGGTCATCTACGTTCCTCGCTAACTGGCTGGAGTAGTGCGGGCTGCGGCGGCAAACGCACGGAGTTCCCTGGCCACGTCCGGCCCACTTGGGTTGTACATCACTTCGCGGTAACCGGCGTCCGCGAGCTCCTCGAACTTGCTCCGCACCGCGGCGTGGTCCCCGACGATCTCGTTGCCGAGCGGGCCACTCGAGTCGGGAAATTGCAGCAGCGGTCGGTCGCGCTCGGTGAGGTGGGTGGCGTGACCGTCGAAGGTCAACAGATGCTGCTCGCCTTCGCGCGCCCGCGATTCCAGGGCCATGCGCCAGGCCTTACCACCGGGCAGCCGGTCGACGGCGGCGGCTCCACCGTAGGCGTAGGCGCCGTGCCACTGCACGACGCGCCATGGGCCGACCGCCTCCAGCACCCGAGGTGATCGTGGATCCTCACCGGGTTCGAGCACTGTCCCGGACACCATCGTCGCAGTGGGTAGCGTCGGGTGAACCGGTCCGATGGTTCCATCGGCGACCTCGGCTGCCCGCCGCATTCCCCGTGGACCCAGGACACTGAGCCAGATGGGTACCTCGACCGGTCGCTGCGCCGCCAACCCGGGCCAATGCAGCATCTTGACCGCCTTGCCCCGCAGCTGCACCGTTTCCCCGGCGAGCAGCCCGCGCACCGCGGCGACGTGCTCGAAGAGATCGTCATGCGACACCGGCGGACGACCGACCGTCAAGCGCGCGGTGTAGCCGGTCCCGAAACCCGCGCGGAAGCGGCCACCGGAGAGTCGTGCGATCGTAGCGATTGCCGAAGCCTCCGCGACCGGCGAGCGTTCCCCCGGTATCAGCACGGCTGTCCCAAGACCGATCCGCGTGGTTCGGGTGGCGGCCAACGCGAGGTGGACGAACGGGTCCTCCCACAACGATGCGGAGCCGAAGATCCACACCCGTCGATACCCGAGCTGCTCAGCGAGCACAGCGAGATCCGCGAAATCTGGTCCCGGGGGCAATCCACAGGACAACTCGAAGTCGGTGCTCACCAAAATCCTTTCCACCGGGTCGACCACGGCAGTCGCTCGACGCCGAAGGTCAACCTACCGGCGATACGCACCCGGCGGTGCGCGAATCGCCATCCTGAACCGCGAAAAGCCTTGGAAGAAAGGCATTACCGATCCACGAGGATCATCTCCGCTGCCCGCCAGGCCATCGCCATGATCGGTCCATTGAGATTTCCCGCGACCATCGCCGGCAGGATCGACACGTCGACGACGCGCAAGCCCGTGACCCCCCGTACACGCAGCCGGCAACCGAGCACGTCGACGTCGTCCGGTCCCATCGCGCACGCACCCGATGCGTGGAATCCGGTTCCGCCGTAGAGAAGCCCGGCGCGAAGCACACTGTCGTCGTCCTCCACCGCGCGGCCGGGCTCGATCTCCGAATGGAGCCACTTGGCGATCGGCGACTGCTCGACGATCTCGCGCATCCGCCGGAACACCGCCACGGAGACCCGACGGTCGTGTTCGGTGTCGAGGTAATTGGCCTCGACGCGGGGCGGTATCGAAGGGTCGGACGAGCATATCCGAACCGATCCCTCACTTGTCGGTCGCAGAGGGAATCCGATCATGCTCAGTCCCGGGCGGGCTTCGGCGCCGGGTTTGACCATGCCGACACCTGCGGAGAACGCGGACATCAGTAGCTGTGCATCGGGCCGTTCGGCCATGGGATCCGCACGCAGAAAGGCAAGTATGTCGTACATGGGCTTTGCGATCAGGCCCTTGTGGGTGACGAGGTAGCGTGCGCCGGTGACGGCTTGCCGCATCGGCGTGGACAGCATTTTGTTGTACCCCTTGTTCTCCCGCAATCGCATCTGAAGCGGAAAACATCGGTGTTCGCGCAGGCCCTCGCCGACACGCGGGCTGTCAACACGAACATCAACTCCGGCACCGGACAAGACATCTCGCGGCCCGATCCCCGACAGTTGCAGAATCTGCGGCGTCTGCAGACTGCCCGCAGACAAGATGACCTCGCGCGCAGCGTGCAACTCTTCTTCCCCGGATTTGGAGCTGGTGCTCACACCGGCCGCACGATCTCCGTCGAAAAGTACCTTGGTGACCGTCGTCTCGGTTCGCACCTCGAGGTTCGGCCGGACGAGCGCGGGGCGCAGGAATGCCTTCGCCGCACTGACGCGTACCCCCTTTCTGATCGTCGCCGGTGCGTAACCGACGCGTTCGGTATCCGAAGAATTGACGTCATCAACGCGGGTAACGCCAAGAGTGGCAGTCGAATCCAGCAACGCCTCGGAGACCGCCTCACGCGTCTCGGTCACCGAAACGGCCAACGGGCCACCAGCACCGCGCATCTCGGAGGCGCCGAGCGAATGGTCTTCGATGGCCTTGAAGATGGGCAGCATCTCGTCCCAACCCCAGCCCGGGTTGCCGCACGCGACCAGGTGATCGTAGTCGGCCTGCGAGCCTCGGTTGTAGATCATCCCGTTGATGGAGCTCGAGCCGCCAAGGACCTTTCCCCGTGCCCAACGCTCGTTCTGATGCAGAGGTCCAAACGGCTCCACGTCGTACTGCCAGGTGTAGCGGGGGTTTTCGAGGAGAAATCCGCTGCCCATCGGCATCGCGATAAGTGGGTTGCGATCGCTGCCACCCGCTTCGAGCAACACGACATGGTTGGTTCCATCGGCACTGAGGCGATCGGCAAGCACACAGCCCGCAGAGCCCGCGCCCACGATGATGTAGTCGATTTGCGCCATCTGAACCGCCCCGATCTCACATGTTCGTCATCGGCGTCATTGTGGCATCCGGCAGCGACCGGCAC
This sequence comes from Williamsia faeni, assembly GCA_003202005.1. Taxonomy (GTDB): domain Bacteria; phylum Actinomycetota; class Actinomycetes; order Mycobacteriales; family Mycobacteriaceae; genus Williamsia; species Williamsia faeni. Next base: position 47,747 of record QJJF01000006.1, read on the forward strand.
GTACCTTCTCGACATCTGGGCACTACCGCGTTCTTGGTCGATGAACTGTCCAGCTGATCGGGGCCACCGTATCGGACATGTAGCTACAGCAACTCCCCGTCCGGACGGTCTTCTTCAGGTGCGTCCCCAACACCTCGTCGTGCTCGGTGAGGCGGTCGAGTGCGTACTGCAGCGATCTGGTGACGCTGGTCCGTGCCCGCTCGGCCGCGCCTCCTGTTTCCCGTAGCCGCCCACCGAGTGCGACGGCACCGTTCAGCTCTTCGAGCAGAAACTCGCGGTCGCGCCGCGCGAGTTCAGCGGGGCGAGGTCGTTGTTGGCCTTCGCTTCGGCGATGTCCTGGTCGGCCTCGTCGAGTCGACGCCCGTGAATGCCTCCATACGCGCGGCCGTGACACCAATGCTCCATGACATCGGTTCATTCGCGGGCCCGGTCGTAGGCGAGCAATCCCTGGGCGGCGCAGACCAGTTCGCAGTAGAGCATGCCCGTGGTGAAGTGGTCGACGGGCGCCGGACATCAGCCGAAGCGCAGCGTCGTCGAGCGCGGCGAAGGCCTTGCTCCACATCGCCGTCGGCGATGAGCAATCGTGCGGTCGCGACCTGTCCGAGCATGACCGCCGGCGGGTCGGCGCGTGCCACCCAGCCGCGGACCGGTGCCATCAGATCGCTGTCGACCAGAAGATCGAGCGCGACATTCGCCGCTGCCCAGGCCGCGGCCGGGTGGTCGCTTGCTACCCGGTGCGGTCGTAGAGCGATTCCCACTCCGCGACAGCAACTTCGAACTCACGATCGCGAGAACCTCCGGACCCTGCTAGTCGCGGGCGAGCGGACTATAGAAGACCAGGCCGTTGCCCTTGTTGTCGTAGACAACGGCGCGGCGTTCGTGCGCGTCGTCGTATGGGCCCTTGACGATGCCACCACCACTGGCCTCAACGGCTCGTGCCGCGGCGTCGACATCGGCGGTCTTGATACCGACGACAACCTGGCCGTGGATCGGATGATCCACAGCGGTCGCCAGCGCCAGCGTGATCGAGCCGCCGTCGAGGGCCGCGAAGTGGGCGCCGTCGCGAAACTTCAGTGCCATCCCGAGTGTCTCGCTGTAGAACTTGATCGATTCCTCGAGGTTGTCGGTCGACAGGACGATCATCCGCACGTCGTGCTCACTCACCGGGGGCCTCCTTGATCGGATCGCCACCAGACGCGGCGACGAATGGGTGGAACTAAGTCTTTCGCACCTCCGCCGTCGGGTTCGGATATTCGTCGAACCAAACGAATAGGGCGACCCGGTAAATGTCATCTGGATGCCATGCAGCCAAAGCCACGCATGGTGCGTCTGCTATCCGCGATACTGCACAGTGATGATGACGAAACGAACCTGCCTTGCCTCCATTTCAATCGTCATGCTCGCAGTCGCGGGTTTGCTGGTCGCGGTCCCCGGGAACAGCGGCGCCGCACCGCCCGCCTGGCGATACACGATGGTGGCGTTCAGCAACGCCAGCGACCGCGCTATGGATGTATACGAGTCGGGGGACGCCACTGCATTCCAGCCGCTCTCATTGTCGGCTTTTCGGCCACCGTCAGGGCGCGTGCGTGACCCGAGCATCTTCCGGAACGCAGACGGTTTGTATTACGTCACCTACACAACGGCCGACGGCGCGAATATCGGCTTCGCGCGCAGCAGCGACCGCATCAACTGGACGTTCCTGGAGTCCTATCCGGTTCCATTTTGCTGCGCCTTGATGCCGGGCACCGGTGCCGGTACCGGTCCTGCGAGCCCGCCGGGTTCCTCGGGGTCGGCCGGGTTCAAGGACGGACCGTCGCTGTCGCCATTCGTCACCAAAGCCTGGGCACCCGAATGGTTCGTGGACGGCGGCCGCGTCAACGTCATCCTGTCGCTGTCGACCGGTGGAGGATTCGTGCCGTATCTGATGACGGCACTGGAACCATCGCTGCGGTTGTGGAGCCCGCCTGTTCCGCTCGCCGGGATCGGCGCGGACCACATCGACACCACCGTGGTCAAGATTGGATCGACCTATCATGCGTTCACCAAGAATGAGACGAAGAAGGTCGTCGAGCACGCGGTCGCGCCATCGGTGACTGGACCCTATTCATTCGTGCCGTCCGGAAATTGGGGCTCGCTGCTGGAGGGCCCAGCCCTGGTTCAGTTGCCAGATGGTGCGTGGCGGATATATCTCGACGCCTACACCCGGGGAAAGTATCTCTATTCCGACAGCACCGATGGGCTGCGCACCTGGTCTCCCGCGCAAGAGCTTCCAAGCCTTTCCGGGACGGTGCGCCATGTCGGTGTGATGAGAGAGCCGGCATAGGCGACACAGGATGGAGGATCACCATGGGTGCTAGCGAGGCCACCACGAACCCCATGCCGCTGGATAAGCAGTTCACTGCTCGTATTCAGAAAAGCCCGAACAAGGGTGGTTGGACCTACGTCGTGATGCCCGGATCGGCCGAATACTTCGGCACCCGAGGCCTGGTCAAGGTGCGCGGAACCGTCGACGGACACCCGTTCCGAACATCGTTCATGGCACTCGGCGACGGGACGCACAAACTCCCGATCAAAAAGGATCTGCTTCGGATCCTGGGCAAGGCCGTCGGCGACAACGTCACGATCCATTTGAACGAGCGCATCACCTGACTGCCCTCGGGACTGACTCGGCCACTCCTGGCCACATAACAAAAGAGCAGGTCAGACATTCGTCTGACCTGCTCTTTTTCGGTGGAGCTAAGGGGATTCGAACCCCTGACCCCCACACTGCCAGTGTGGTGCGCTACCAGCTGCGCCATAGCCCCGTATTCGGTTTTCACAAGCTTCGCGGCTAATTTCTCCGCTCTGCTTGCTCGACCGAAATTACACCATCAGCGTCAGCGCGACCAAATCCGCTCGTCGGTGGGACCCGGTAGGGCCCCGACCATCAGCTCTGGTCGGGTGCGATGAGCGCGGCAACCCACTCGGGTCCGCTGGTCACCTCGACCTGCTTGCCGTCTTCGAGCACGCTGGGCGTTCCTACCTGTCCACCGAGAGCTTTGGACAGCTCTGCCTGTGACTGCTCCGCGAGTTGCTGCGCAGCCGCCACCTCAGCGCCATCAGCGATGCACTGCTGTGTCGCCTCACTGGCGCCGACATCCTTGGCGAAGGCCGCCAAGGCCTGGTTGTCGTGGTCGACGTCACCCTCCGCGGGCTGTTCTTTGAAAAGGAGCGAGTGGTACGCCATCTGGATGGTCTGGTCTTCGGTGGTGGCCACACACTTCATCGCGCCGGCGGCCCGTGAACTGTAATCACCCGAACCCGAGCGCTTGTCCAGGAAATTCAGCATGTGATAGCGGATCTGGAGCTGGCCGCTATTCGCCGCATCGGTCAGCGCAGCTCCCGAGGTCTCCTCGAGGTTGCGGCAGGCCGGACACTGGAAGTCCTCGAACATGTCGATGGTGGTGGGCGCCGAAGCGCTACCTGCGGTGAACACAGCGGTGGTGGCCAGAACATTGGTGTCCGCAGTTCCCTTGTCACTGTTGCTGTTCCAAACGATTCCACCGATCACCACAGCGGCGAGGACAACCACGGCCAGTCCGGCAAGGACGTACGTCGTCACGCTCGACTGTGCGCGGGGCTGATACTTGCCGCCAGGCGCCTTTGATACCGGCTGTTTCTTCTTGTTGCTCACTGTGTCCTCACCGAAACCAATTCACACCGATTGAGACCTCGTGCGACCTACACGCGTCGCAACAAGGGTAACGAGGCACGCCTGAGAACAATCTGAGCGGAAGCGCACCGGGGCTGCGGGATACCATCGCGAGGTGTCGCAGCGCATACCGTCGGATGAACCACCACATCCGCCCCGATCCGGCAGCAACGAGGCCAGTCACACCCACGCCGACGTCTCCGGCGGACGCCTGCGTGCTGCAACATTCGGCGCGATGGACGGACTGGTCACCAACATCAGCCTGGTCGCCGGTGTCGGCGCAGCAGGGGCCTCCGGCGACACGATCATCCTCAGCGGCATGTCAGGCCTGGTGGCCGGCGCATTCTCGATGGCACTGGGCGAGTACACGTCCGTGACCACACAGAACGAGCAGGTCGACGCCGAGGTCGTGGTCGAACGGCGCGAATTGACCAGGCACCCCGACGCAGAACTCCACGAATTGATCGAGACTTTTGTCGAGATGGGGATGTGCGAGGAAACAGCGACCGCCGCCGCCACCGAAATCCACCGTGACACCGACCGCGCCGTGAATCTGCACCTGACCCACGAACTCGGGGTCGACCCCCAGGATCAGCCGTCGCCGATGGTCGCGGCCCTCTCCTCGTTCGCGATGTTCGCGGTCGGCGCGGTGATTCCGCTGATCACCTACCTACTCGGATTCGAGTCGCTACCCGCCGCCCTCGTGGTCGGCGGGCTGGGACTGCTCCTGGCCGGCGGCGCTGCCGCACAGTTCACCGACCAGCCGATCTGGAAAGGCGCGCTCCGGCAACTCGCCTTCGGCGTGATCGCCGCCGGTGCGACCTATCTCGTCGGCTACCTGATCGGGGTCCCGGCGTCGGGGTGACGTGCGGTCACCGGGTCAACCGAGAACACCGTCGACGAGTTCTTGCGCCTGCGCCTGCACCTGCGCCAAATGCTCTGGCCCGTTGAATGATTCGGCGTAGATCTTGTAGACGTCCTCGGTACCCGACGGCCGGGCGGCGAACCAGGCGTTTTCGGTGGTGACCTTCAATCCACCGATCTTGGCCCCGTTGCCGGGCGCCTCGGTCAGGATCGCGGTGATCGTCTCACCGGCGAGTTCGGTGGCAGTGACCTGATCCGCCGACAACTTTGCCAGTACGGCCTTCTGTTCGCGTCCCGCCGGCGCATCGATACGGGCGTACGAGGGCGAACCACCATGCTGCTGTGCAAGTTCCGCGTAGCGCTGTGACGGCGTCTTTTCGGTCACCGCCAGGATTTCCGAGGCCAGCAGAGCCAAGATGATGCCGTCTTTGTCGGTGGTCCAGACGGTTCCATCGGTCCGCAAGAAGGACGCGCCCGCGCTCTCCTCACCACCGAAACCGACCGAGCCGTCGAGCAATCCGGGCACGAACCATTTGAATCCGACCGGCACCTCGATCAGCGTCCGGCCGATGCCGGCAACCACCCGGTCGATCATCGACGACGACACCAGCGTCTTGCCCACCGCCGCACTCGGCGACCACCCGTCCCGGTGTGTGAACAGGTAGTCGATGGCCACTGCCAGAAAGTGATTCGGATTCATCAGGCCGCCATCGGGTGTCACGATGCCGTGCCGGTCGGCGTCGGCGTCGTTGCCGGTGGCGATGTCGTACTCATCGCGGGCCCCGATCAGCGACGCCATGGCATTCGGCGAACTGCAGTCCATCCGGATCTTGCCGTCGGTATCGAGGGTCATGAACGAAAATGCCGGATCCACAGTCGGATTGACCACGGTCAGGTTCCGCAGCGTATAACGCTCACCGATCTCGCCCCAGTACCCGACCGAGGCGCCCCCGAGGGGATCGGCGCCGATGCGGATACCTGCCGACCGGATCGCCTCCATGTTGACCACCGACGCCAGATCATCGACGTATCCGGCCCCGTAGTCGTAGGTCCCGTAGTACTCGGATTTCTGCGCACTCTCGAAGGCGATCCGCTTCACACCCGACAGCCCACCGCGGAGGAGTTCGTTGGCGCGGGCGGCGACCAGCGACGTGATGTCGGTATCAGCGGGACCGCCGTTGGGTGGGTTGTATTTGAAGCCGCCGTCGCGGGGCGGATTGTGCGACGGGGTGACAACGATACCGTCGGCCTTCGCGCCACTGCCCTTGTTGTGGGTCAAGATCGCGTGACTCAAGGCCGGAGTCGGGGTGAATCGGTCCTTGTTGTCGACCAGGACACGGACGTCGTTCGCGACGAGCACCTCGATCGCGGTCTGCCATGCGGGCAGCGAGAGTGCGTGGGTGTCGCGGGCGATGAACAGCGGTCCGGTGATACCCGCACCGGCCCGGTATTCGACGATGGCCTGCGTGGTCGCCACGATGTGATCTTCGTTGAATGCGTTGTCCAGGCTCGAACCACGATGTCCAGAAGTACCGAAAACGACTTGCTGCGAAGGATTTTCGGGATCAGGTTTGCCGGAGTAGTAAGCATCGATCACAGCCGACACATCGATCAGATCTTCCGGCAATGCCACGGTTCCCGCACGCGGATGAGCCACTGGTTCTTCCTTCCGGTTGTGCTGCAGCAGTCCGGCGAACCGGCGGCTGCGTCCTGGCGACTTCGACTGGACGCCCTGAATTCTGCCACCGATCGCCATTGCTGGTCGGGCGAGCGGGATACACTCGGCCGTAGAAATGCCGCGCTCCACAACCAGGGACGGCAAAACCTCGGTTGGGGGACGGAGGGAACATCATGCGTGTTCGAAAACTGCTCTGCCGGCGATTCCTCGGAGGTGTTGCCGCCGTTGCTCTCACCACCGCCACGGTCGTCGGATTCACTGCGGTCCCGGCCGGTGCCGCACCCTTCATGCCCGCACCCAACAGCGATCCGTTCTATGCCGCGCCCGGAGACCTGGGCTCGGCGGCCAATGGCCAGGTCCTCAAGGTGCAGAACCTGGCCAGCCCGTTTCCCGGATCCACCGCCCAGAAGATCCAGTTCCGCAGCACCAACTCTGCCGGTGACCCGATCGCCGCGGTGACCACCGTCCTGGTCCCCGACGGTGGTGGCCGCCACGACCTGCTGTCCTACCAGCCGTTCACCAACTCGCTCGGTCTGCAGTGCGCGCCGTCGCACCAGCTGTTCTCCGGCGGCCTGCAAGAGCAACAGTTGATCGGACTGGCCCTCGCCCGCGGTGTAGCGGTCAACGTGCCCGATCATCTCGGCCCCACCAGCGCGTACGGCGCCGCGAGGCTCGGAGGCACCATCACGCTCGACTCCATCCGCGCGGTGCAGTCCAGCCCGGGCTTCCGGGTCGGCTACACCCCCACCGTTCTGGCCGGATACTCCGGTGGCGCGATGGCCAGCGCCTACGCTGCGGTGCTCGCACCGAGCTATGCCCCCGAGCTGAATCTCGTCGGGCTCTCCGCCGGCGGAACCCCCGTCAACCTCGAGGCCATCGCCCGCACCCTCGGCAACACCGGCAACCCGCTGTTCGGACTGGGCTTCGCCGCATCGGTCGGGCTGGAACGCGAATACCCGACCGAACTGGCACTGTCCGATCAGTTGAACGCCCGGGGTGTCGCATTGGCCAATCAGATCCGCAACGACTGCACGCAACAGATCATCGACGCCGGGGCCAACCTCAGGACGTCCGACGTCGTCACCGGCGGGCATCTGTCGGAAGATCCGGCCAGTACCGCCGCCCTCAACCGGAACAGCGTGCAGATGTACCCGGGCGCCCCGCAGATCCCGGTGCTGCTCTACCAAGGTGCCGACGACCAGCTGACACCCACCTCGCGTGTGCTCGCCACCGCAGCCAACTGGTGCAGGCAGGGCACCCGGGTCCAGACGATCATCCTGCCGGGCGACCACGGCTCCACCATCGCAACGGGCGTGCCGTTCGCGTTGGCGTACATCAACGACCGACTCTCGGGCGCGCCCGCACCGAGCACGTGCTGATCGGCCGCACGGCACCGACCGCATCCGTCCTCGTGCTACCCGGCGGAACCGACCTGTCGTACAAGCCGTTCAGTCGGACCCAACCGGCAGCGCTGCGTATGTACCCGTTCACGTTGTCACTCGCGGCGTTACCCGGAGTGGTTGTGCGCCAGGCCCAGTACCGGGTCTACGGCTGGAACGGAGAGCAGAACAGCCCGATGCCCTGCGCGCAGGCCGCTCTCACCGAACTCCTCGAGGCCCACCCCGACGTCCCGGTGATCGTGATCGGACACTCCATGGGGGGACGGGTCGCCGCCCAGTTGGCTGCGGACAAACGGGTCGCCGGGGTCCTCGCCCTCGCCCCCTGGTGGCAGCACGCAGACTGGCGCCACATCAACGACGACGCCAGGGTCCTCGCCCTTCACGGCACCGCCGACACCCGCACCTACGCCAGGCGCACCGCCAAGGGCATCAGAGAACTCCGTGAGCAAGGCGTCGATGCCGAGTTCGTCGCCATCGAGGGTGGTGGGCACGCACTGCTCGACCACCTGTGGACGTGGCAATCAACCGCCGTTCGATTCGTCCGCAGTTTTCGCTGAGTTCGCGGCCGAACTCAACCCACCCAATCGAAGACGTCCGGGTGGGGGCTCCGGCGACCGGCTTCACCCTTGTCGAGCGCGTCGATCGCGCTCATCGCGTCGTTGTCGAGTTCGAAGTCGAAGATCGCGAAGTTCTCTTGCACGCGTTTCGGGGTCACCGACTTCGGGAAGATGACGTCACCGCGCTGGATGTGCCAGCGCAACACCACCTGGGCCGGCGACTTGCCGACCCGCGCGGCGATCCCGGCGATCGCTGGTTCACCGAGAACGTCGCCTTGCGCAATCGGGGACCACGCCTGCGTCACGATGCCGTGATCGCTGTTGTACTTCCGTAGCGAATTGTTGGCGAAGTACGGGTGGATCTCGACCTGGTTCACAGCGGGTACCAGGGACGTCTCGGCGGCCAGCCGTTCGAGATGATCCTCGGTGAAGTTGGACACGCCGACCGCGCTCGCTCGACCGTCTTTCGCGAAGTCGATCAGGGTCTGCCATGTCGACACGAAGTCGCCGCCATACCGGGTCGGCAACGGCCAGTGGATGAGGAACAGGTCGATGTGGTCAAGCCCGAGATCCGACAGCGTCGTGGCGAACGCGTCACGGGCCGCATCGGGCTCGTGGAACGTGTTGTTCAGCTTGCTGGTCACGAATATTTCGTCGCGCGGGACACCCGACTCACGGATACCTTCGCCGACCTCTTTTTCATTGCCGTACATCTGCGCCGTGTCGAAGTGTCGGTAACCGACCTCAAGGGCGGACCGCACAGCGGCCGCCGTGTCTGCGGGATTGATCTGGAAGACACCGAACCCGAGTTGCGGGATGGTGTTTCCGTTGTTGAGCGTGATGTTCGGAACTTGAGTCATCGTTGTCCATTCCACTGTTCGATTCGAGCCCCGAACACAAAAACGGGGAGAGAACCTTTTTGGGTTCTCTCCCCGCTTCTGCGATAGACGGTGGAGCTGCCGGGAATTGAACCCGGGTCCTTCGCCGTGTCAGTAGGGCTTCTCCGTGTGCAGTTCGCTAAGTCTCTACTCGGATCTCTCGGTCACGCAAACAAGCCGAGATGACGATCCCAGTCGCTGTTGGATGTCCCACCGCGGTCCGCGACCGACCGCAGTGGTGAGCTTCCTGAATGATGCCGGTACCCGGGGCGGAAGCACACCCGGGCCGACAGACCAGCCTTCGCTTAGGCAGCGAGGGCGTAGTCGCGCTGATTTTTGTCGGCGCTTAATTGGTTGCTACGACGCTTACGGTGGTCTCTAGCCTGCACCGACACGCTTCCCCTACCTCAACAAACCAAGTCGAAACCGTTCAGCCCCGTTTGGGTGACACTGTGGCAGGTGCCCGCCACTGGATGCGGCGGACAAATCATTGTAACAAGGTTGCCGCCCTTGTCATTCCCTTTACCGGCGGGGCGCGGCGAGCCACCGGGTCACGGACAACGACAAGGGCCTCACCCTCGCCGGCTGCGGCGAAGATGAGGCCCTTGTCCGAGTTCATCGAGAAGAACCTCGATGGATCCCTACTTTCAGTTGATGACCGGAGCACTACCGAACTGCGACAGCGCGTCGCCGATCTGGACCAGCCCAGCGGTCCCCTGCTGGGTCGCGTTGACCAGGTCGCCAACATTCCCGACGGTGTCAGCCACCTGTTCGACGGTGTCGATGACCGGCTGAATCGGCTCGAGAGCCTGCTCAACCTGAGCAACCGTTTGATCAACGGCCTCGAACACCTGCTCCACCGCTGCCGCACCCTGATCGATCACCTCGGTCACATCAGCAACCTGGGTCTCGACCTGCGTCCCCGCAGCGGCGTTGTTGGCCACGTCGGTGAGTGCGTCGACAACGGTCGGCAACTGCCGGACAACCGTCGCGCTCGCATCGGCGACGGCAACCCCGGTTGTCACATCGTTCGCCAGCGGGTCAGAAACCGACGATGTCACAACTTCCGGTTCCGCAACCGCTTCGACACTTCCCGACTGCGCGGTGCTGTCGGCGGACTCCCGGAGCCACGAACTCACGTAATTCGTGCCGGTGCGTCCCGTCTGGTCACGATTGGTGAAGTAGCTTCCATGCGACTGCCACGGGTACCAATACTCCGGGTACGCCGCCATGGTGAGCACCCCGACGTTGTTACCGATACCGAGAACCAGCTCCTGCTGCACTTTCGCTTCCCAGGCGTTCGGGAACTCCAGCGCAAATGTCGCCACACCGTATCCGGACTGCAGCAAGAGCAGCGGATCCGTGTAGTCCGGCACCTTGTAGTTCGGATCGGTCGTCGTTGCGACCACATCGCCCAGCGTCTCCGACGACAGCATCCAATGCGGCGTCGTCACCACGTGAAGTCCGGTCAGTAACGCCGACCGCAGAGCAACCGTTCCGACATCCGTCGCGATCTGCTCCGGATCGGTCGTGTCGATGTGGACCTGTTCGGCCACATTGGCACCAATCCGAACCACCTGCGCGTTTTCGGGAATCGCGCATGCGAAGTCACCGGTCATGCACAGCGACACAACGCGCCCGGTCAACGCACCGAATTGGGCATCATCTCCCGATCCGATTCCGCCACCGAGAGCCGCGTCCGAGCTCGCCGCCAAGGTCCGCGCACCGTTCAGTGGTGCCGCCAACCCCGGCGCACCGAGTACGAGGTCCGCACCCACGGTCCGGTTGGGGTCGGAGATCAAATAGACACCGCGCACCTGAGATGCCGGCACCGGCCCGTGGCCCGAGCCGATGTCCACCGCCACGCGATTGGCGATGTCCGCCCCCTGGCTGTAACCGACGATCGCAATTTCGGTGTCAGATCCACATTCCTGTTGAATCTGGGCGATCTGAGCTTCCGTCGCCGCCACACCCGCATCTACCGACTGCGCGTACGGCGTGCCTGCCGAGGTGTAGCCGAAGTCTGCCGGATACGCCACATAGGTCGTCTGCATCGACCCGGCAGGCGCACCCTGCTCGGCATCCGCGATCACCGGAGCGAGAATGCCGCTCTGATCGTGAGGATTCCGATTCACGCTCGAATCAAGCGTTCCCGGGACCGCCACCACGTGGAGGTCTGGGCAATCGCTGATCGTTTGTGCCGACACGTTCGACTGAATGAGTGCGGGCACCACACCCAATGTCATGGTCGCCGCAACAGAAGCGAACACCATCGCCACTGCGGGGCGCCATCGACGGCGCCGTCGATCCATCAGGACCGCTGCACCACCCCCGGCCCTAGAACTTTTTCGGGTCATTGTTCGAATGCTCCTGTTGAGGCTCACGTCCATGTGGACAGTGCGCTTGGGACTTGTCAGTTGCCCCCAACTCGGTGATGACCGGACCCACGGCCAGATCCCGACTTGGCTAGCAGACTGAATCCTTTATGTGAAACCGCCGTGGGACTCCTGTGGAAACTCTCCGGACCCGTTATGTACAGTTCAAGGCACATGAATCCCTGTCCGGTCCGGATCCTGAGCAGAAGACACGTTCCCGGACGACCGCAGGGAATCATGTGACCTACATCTCTTTCGGTTGTGCAAGTAGTTGGTTTCTTGAACAGTCGTTTAGCTCTTCTATAGATCGGCAGTAACGGGTTGGACGACGCAACACAGAGCACGCCCACCCGCGATGCTCGCCTGGAGTTCGCTGCACGCTTCCGATTGCTGCACGAGACCGCCGGATCACCGGCGCTCAAATCACTCGCGTCCCGCGCCTCGATGTCACTGCTCACCGGCGACTCCCCGCGCGCCGGTTCCGTGTCGCCCCAACGGCTCTCTGATTGGCGAACCGGACGCAATGTCCCCGCCAAGTTCGAAGGGCTCGCGGCCACACTCCGCGTCCTGATCGCCGCGGCCCGTCGACGTCGTCCGGAACCGCCGGCCCGCGGCCTGTACTCCATGGTCGAATGGCAGAACCTGTGGAATCAGGCATTGACCTCGCCGGCCATCGCGGAAAAGGGCAGCCAGACGCGTCCGAAACCGGCCGCCAAACCCGACTCCGAGCGCCTGAACGTCTGCCCGTTTCCCGGACTCACTCCCCTGTCGGACGGCGATGCCGACTTCTACTTCGGCAGAGCCAAGGCGATCTCGACACTCGTCGAGCGATTCACCGGCAATCTCGGTTCCCGGCGGCTGACGTTTGTGGTCGGGGCCTCGGGTTCGGGCAAGTCTTCGCTCCTGCAGGCCGGCTTCGCCGTCGCGATCGGCGCCGCCTACACCGTGGTGACCATGACTCCGGGTTCGCGCCCCACCCAGGCGCTCACCGAAGCACTCGGTTCCACGAGCGCCGGCAATCCACGGGTGCTCGTCGTCGACCAGTTCGAGGAGATCTTCACCACCTGCGACGACGTCGAGCGCGCGATGTTCATCTCCATGCTGACCGAGCTCTGCGATGAACTCGGTGCGCCGGACGGCTTCGCGGGCGTGGTTGTCGCGGTGCGTTCGGACTTCTACCAGCAGTGCGTCGAACTGCCGACTCTCACCGAGTCCCTGGTGCACAACCAGATGGTGTTGAGCCGGATGTCTCGAGCCGCGCTGACCTCGGCCATCGTCGGTCCGGCCACCGCGGTTGGACTGTCGGTCGCCGACGGTCTGGTCGATGTCATCTTGTCCGACCTCGGTGTGACATCCCGGCGCCCGACGGCGGTCCCGTCGGATCCGGGTGTGCTCCCCCTGCTGGCCCATGCGCTGAACCGCACCTGGGAAGCCCGGACCGGCAATACCCTCACGATCGCCGGATACCGGGAAACCGGCGGGGTCCACGGCGCGATCATGCTCAGTGCCGAAGACCGCTGGTCACAGTTCACCGACACACAACGCGACGTCGCCCGTGACCTGCTGCTGCACATGATCCACATCGGAGAGGATGGACGCGGAACCCGGCGCCACGTTCCGACCCTCGAGCTGCGCAACCGCCATCCCGAGGCTCCGGCGATTCTCGACGCCCTCGGGCAGGCACGCATCGTCAGCCACGACGAACACGGGACCACCCTCGCCCACGAAGCCGTCATCGAGGCGTGGCCGCGCTTGTCGCAGTGGCTCGACGACGACCGCGAAGACGTCCTCCGCAGGCAACGTGTGGATGCGGACGCCCGCGAATGGCGAGCCCACGACCACGAGCGATCACTGCTTTACAGCGGCGCCCGACTGGCCGCAGCCAGAGACTGGCAGAAGAACTCTCGCAGTCCCGTCTCGCCGACCACTGCCGAGTTCCTCAATACGGCACGCGCATTTCACCGCCGGGGCGCGCGAATCCGGCGTGGACTGGTCCTGCTCCTGGTGCTACTGCTGCTGACAACGGCGACGGCGGCACTTGTCGCGGTGCGGCAGCAACGCGATGCCGACGCGGATCGCTCCGACGCCCAGTTCAACGCATTGCTGGCGCAGGCCGCCCTGTCGCAATCGGTCGATCCCACCGCGTCGGCTCGTCTGTCCCTGGCCGCCGCCGAACAACGCCCCGACGATCCACGCCCGAATGCCTTGCTGATGGGAACCCAGACATCCGCGCTGGCAACCGTCGTCGACGGCCACGAGGGAGCCGTCTACGACGTCGCGATCAACAATCGCAATCTGGTCGCGACCGCAAGCTACGACCGCACCATCCGCCTGTGGAAGGAAAACGGCACCGGGCTACCCGCCGCGATGGGCCAACCGCTCTCCGGCCACCAGTCGTGGGTCACCAGCGTCGAGTACTCCACCGACGGCAACACCCTGTTCTCCGGCGACGGCAACGGCGCTGTTCAGGTCTGGGACGTCAGCGACCCGGTCAATTCCCACCTGCGCTCGGACACGCCCCTCACCGGCCACATCGGGGCCGTCTATCAGATTGCCGTGCGCCCCGAGGCAGACGGTGTGACCCGCTGGATCGCCACCGCCGGCGACGACCACACCGCCCGTCTGTGGAATCTGGAGACCGGCGAGACACGGGTGCTGGCCGGACACACCGACGCGCTTCGGACCCTCGATTTCTCGCCCGACGGGAACACCCTCGTCACCGGCAGCGACGACCGGACCGCGATCGTCTGGGACACCACCAACCCGTCGGCGCCGGAGCAGCTCGGAGCACCACTGACCGGCTACGACGCCACCGTGCACGCCGTCAGTTTCAGCCCCGACGGATCCCTGCTGGCCACCGCCAGTGACGACCAGACCATTCGGATGTGGTCGATGGCCGATCGCGCGGCCCCCACACCCGTGGGTCCTCCCACCGAGGCCCACACCGCCGCGATCTGGTCGATGGAGTTCAACTACGACGGCTCACTGCTCGCGACGGCCAGCTGGGACGGAACCGCCAAGGTGTGGAGCCTGACAGACCCGGCCCGGCCCGTGCTCCTCGGTCAACCACTGACCGGCAGCAGTGGAGGCCTGACCACCGTCACGTTCGGAGGCGAGGGCGGCCGGTTGATCACCGGCGGCCAGGATGGGGCGATCCGGTTCTGGACCCTGCCCGCCGGAACGGTTCTCGGCCACACCGGAAGGGTCGCGCAGCCGGCCTTCAACGCATCCGGATCACGGATGGCGACGGGGTCACGCGACGGCACCGTGCGCCTGTGGGACACCACCGAGGGCAGCGGTCCACGCCCGATCGCGCTCTTGGCCGATCCGGCCGGACCCCAGGAGATCGAGAACATCGCGCTGTCCGGCGATGGCCGCACCTTGGCATACGCAAGCCTCGGCACCGGCCAGGTGCGTCTGTGGGACGTCTCCGATCCGGCGGCCCCACGACCTCGCGGCAGCGTATTGAACACGCGTGCGCGGTACACCCACGAGCTTGCCTTCTCCCCCGACTCCCGATCGCTGGTAACGGCTTTCGACGACCAGACCGTACAAATCTGGAACCTGGCCGATCCGGCGAAGGCCGTCCCGAGCGGGGCACCGCTCACCGGACCGCAGGGCTGGATCAACGATGTGGCGTACTCGCCCGATGGCCGGTACCTGGCCGCGGCGAGTAGCGACAAGAATCTGCACCTGTGGGATCTGCAGAGGGGTGGACCGTTGTCGCAGGTATACCCAGGGCACAGCGGACCCATCAATTCTGTTGCGATCAGCCCTGATTCCAAATGGGCGGCAACCGGTAGCGACGACCAGACCATCCGGCTGTGGAAGTTGGACGCCCCCGAGTCGGTTACGGTCGAGTTGACCGGTCACGACTCGACTGTACGGTCGGTGAGCTTCGATCCGACCGGCACCATGCTCGCCTCGGGCAGCGACGACCAGACCGTACGGATGTGGGACCTGCGCAACATCACCAAGCCCACCGCGATCGGCCGGACGGTGACACCTCCGGGCACCGTCCGATGGAAGGTCGCGTTCAGCCCGGATGGCGAACACCTGGCCGGCGCCGGCGAGAACGGCGCACTGCGCTGGTGGACGCACCGGGTCACGGCCGACACCGCACTCTGCCAGGCCACGGCCGGCGGGATGACCGAGGACAAGTGGAAAGACCTGATGCCCGACATCCCCTACCGCGAGACCTGTTCGGAATTCGAGTCGGCGCCGGGCTGAGAGTCTGTGTCGCGCTTGGCTTTCGACCGGCTCCGCTCAGCGGATGCCCTTCGCGCGACGACCCAGTTCCCGGGTGATCTCGCGATCGGCGTCCCGCTTGGCCAGATCATGACGTTTGTCGTGGGCCTGCTTACCGCGGGCCAGGGCCAGTTCGACCTTCACCTTGCCGTCGTTGAAATACATCGACAGCGGGACCAGGGTCAGATTGCCGTCGCGGATCTTGCCGACCAGGCCGTCGATCTCTTTGCGGTGCAAGAGCAGTTTGCGACTGCGCCGCGGCGCGTGGTTGGTCCACGATCCGTTGCCGTACTCCGGGATGTGCAGCCCGCGGAGCCACACTTCCCCGTTGTCGACGGTGGCGAAGGCGTCCGCGAGGGATGCCTTCCCGTCGCGCAGGCTCTTGACCTCGGTGCCCACCAGGGCGACGCCTGCTTCGTATGTGTCGAGGATGGCGTAGTTGTGCCGCGCCTTACGGTTCGTCGCAATTGCCTTGCGGCCCTTTTCCTTCATCCTCGTCACCTACTCTCGGTTTGCATCATCGGGTCTGAAGTCACATCGATATCGATGGCGTCATCGATGGCCCCGCAACAATACACATCGCGGGGCCGGGGTGTCGCATCCTTATTCGCGGACGTAGAAGCGCAGCGTCGCGTAGGCCGTGAGGCTCGACATCACCACGCCGATGATGATCAGCCACGGTGCCACGAACACCACATCCGAGATTCCGATCTTGGCGAGGATGTTGACTCCGTAGAGGTCCTGGAGCGCCCGGTCGAAGAACAACGACTTGGCCGCGAACAGACCACCGATCGCCAGCAGTGAGCCCACCAGTGTGGCGATCACCGCCTCGAGCAGGAAGGGCAACTGGGTGTACCAGCGGGTGGCACCGACCAACCGCATGATGCCCACCTCGGTGCGTCGGGTGTAGGCGGCCACCTGCACCGTGTTGGCGATCAGCAGGATCGCGGCGATCGCCTGGACCAGCGCGATGGTGAAGGCGGCGTTACGGGCGCCGTCGAGCACACTGAAGATCCGGCTCACCAGTTCGCGCTGGTCGAGGACGCTGTCCACACCGTCGGCTCCGCGGAACTCGTCGAGCACGGCCCCGAACTTGTCCGGGTCGGCCATCCGGACCTTGAACGATGCCGGCAACGTGTCCTCGCGGACCAGCGCGGCGATGTCCGGATTGTTGGCGAAGGTCTTGGTCGTCGCATCACGGAAAGCCTCGGCCCGGTCGATGTACTGCACCGAGTCGACGCCGTCGGCCGCCTCGATCTGCTCACGCAGCGTCAGGCATGGCGCGCTCTGACAGTTCGGGTCGGCGTCGGTCACCTGATCCGAGATGAAGATCTGCATCTCCACCCGATCGAGAAAGATCTCCTGGGTCTTGTCGGCCATCTGGACCACCAGCAGGCCGGCACCGAACATGCCGAGGGTGATGGCCGTGGTGATGATCATGGCCATGGTCATGGTGATGTTCCGGCGCAGGCCGTTCAGGACCTCGCTGAATATGAAACTCGCACGCATGTGAGTTGGGGTGTCCTCCCGGTCGGGACTGCAGAAGTGAAAGTCGTGAGGGCAGGCAGGCCGGCTGGGTCAGCCGCCGAGGCCGTAGACGCCGTGCTCGTCGTCGCGGGCGAGGCGTCCGTTGCTGAACTCGAGGACGCGCCGACGCATCGAGTCGACGATCGCCCGGTCGTGGGTGGCCATCACCACGGTGGTCCCGCGGCGGTTCACCCGATCGAGTACCTCCACGATCTCGCGGCTGGTGTCGGGATCGAGGTTTCCGGTCGGCTCGTCGGCGAGGAGGAGCAGCGGCCGGTTCGCGATGGCGCGGGCGATCGCCACGCGCTGCATCTCACCGCCGGAGAGTTCGTACGGCATGCGGTCGGCCTTGCCGGACAGTCCGACGTACTCGAGGACCTCGGGCACGACTTTGTCAACGGTGCTGCGCGGCTTGCCGATCACCTCGAGTGCAAATGCGACGTTCTCGGCCACGGACTTCTGCTGCAACAGCCGGAAGTCCTGGAACACACAGCCCACCGACTGCCGCAGCTTCGGGACCTTGCGGCTAGGCAGCTTGTTGACGTGGAACTCTCCGACGTAGACGTCACCCGTGGTGGGTTTGTCTTCTTTCAGAAGCAGCCGAAAAAAGGTCGACTTGCCCGATCCGGAGGGTCCGATGAGGAATGCGAAATCGCCTTTGTCGACGTCGAGGGACAGATCCCGCAGAGCGGGCCGGGTCGATGCCTTGTATTGCATCGTCACATTCTTGACGCTGATCACGGTCTGCCAGTGTAGCCACGGATCAGCAACAAGCCGCTGTGGCTTGCCCGGCCGGAGTGGGCGCAGTTCCCGGTTTTCCCATGAGTCATGGGGCGATGCTGATCGTCGGGAGTTCCCATTGCGGCAGGATCCCTGGGCGTGTCGACTCCGATGTCGACTCCGGAGGCGGAATCGTTGCCGAGTTCTGACCTGCCGGCGCGGACTCCTCGGTGGTCTCGGTCGTCGACGTTTCCACGGTGCTCTCGGGCGTCTCGGTGTATTCGGGCTCCGGCGCGGGCGCCTCGGTTTCCGGTGTGGTGGCCCGGGGTTGCTGCACCTGGGACAGCTTGGCCTGACGGTCCTGCTCATCGATGGTGTCGTAGTGATCCGACCGGGCGCCGTAGAGCCACAGTGCCCCGATGAAGAGCACCACCAACACGGCGGTCGTGGTCCGGACCTTTCCACGGAACAACCGCCGCGGAATGCGCTCCCACAGTGACTTCTTACGTTCTGGCGGCGCGGCCGGCGTCGGGTTCGTCGGTGTCTCGTCGCTCATCGGGCGCCCTCCTCTTCAAGGGTGGGATCGACCGCACTGGTCTCGATCGCTGTCCCCGGTGCCAGCGCGATGCCGGCCCGGCCGAATGCCCGGACGAGCCGCACGCGCAGGTCACGACTGACCTCGAATTGGCGGCCCGGCAGCGTCCGCGCCACGATCCGGACGGTCATCGTGTCGACCTCGATGTCGGTGACCCCCATCGCGGTGGGCTCGTCGAGCAGGAGTTTGTGCATTCGGGGGTCGTTGAACGCCTGGTGCCCGATCTGCGCGATGAGATCGTTGACCCTGCCCATGTCGACGCCGATCGGAAGCGGGATATCGACAACAGACCTGGCCCAGTCCTTGGACAGGTTGATGGCCTTCACGATCTGCCCGTTGGGGATGGTGATCATCTCACCATCCGCGGAACGCAGCTTGGTGACCCGCAGCGTGACGTCTTCGACGGTGCCCTCGGCCGGATCCACCGAACCCAGGACCGCCAGGCTGACGACGTCACCGAATCCGTACTGCTTCTCCGTGATGATGAAGAATCCGGAGAGCAGGTCCTGCACGATGCGTTGAGCGCCGAAACCGAGCGCCGCGCCGAGCACAGTTGCCGGCGCCACAAACCCGGTGATCGGCACGCCGAGCTCTCGGACGATGCTGAATCCGGCGATGATGTAGACGACCGCGATGGAGCCCCACGCGATCACCTGCGCGACGGAATGCCGATGTTTGATGGCCTCCGACCGCACCAGGGCGTCGGATTCGGTGAAGCCGGAGTCGATCCTCGTGGTGACCTTGTCGACCGTCCACTGGATGAATCGGGTCGCCAGCAGGGCACCGAGGATCCAGAGCACGATGGTGAGCCCCTGGAGAGACAGCCACCGGATCAAACGATCCGATCCCGCCAGGTTCTCCGGGTCGGCCGTGACGAGCACGGCCAGGTCATGAATCACTTGTGTGGTCCTCCAGGTCATGTGACGGCGGCGGCCGCTGCGGGGTCAGCCAGGTCAGTGCCGGAGTCAGATCACGCGTTCTGGGCCATCCTCCACCGGATACCCGACTCGATGAATCCGTCGATGTCACCATCGAGCACCGCGGTCGGATTGTTGACCTCGAACTCGGTCCGCAGGTCTTTGACCATCTGGTACGGATGCAGCACGTACGACCGCATCTGGTTGCCCCAGCTGGACCCGCCGTCGCCTTTGAGAGCGTCCATTTCAGCGCGCTCTTCTTTACGTTTACGTTCGAGAAGCTTTGCCTGCAGCACGCGCATCGCGGCCGCTTTGTTCTGCAATTGGCTCTTCTCGTTCTGACAGGTCACCACGATACCTGTCGGAATGTGGGTGAGCCGGACAGCGGAGTCAGTCGTGTTGACCGACTGCCCACCGGGGCCCGACGATCGGTAAACATCAACGCGCAGTTCGGTTTCCGGGATGTCGATATGGTCTGTGGTTTCGACCACAGGAAGCACCTCGACCTCGGCGAACGACGTCTGACGGCGGCCCTGGTTGTCGAACGGGCTGATCCGCACCAGCCGGTGGGTGCCCATCTCGATGGAGAGTGTGCCGTACATGTACGGCCCCTTCACCGCGAAGGTCGCGGATTTGAGTCCGGCTTCTTCGGCGTAGGACGTGTCGTAGACCTCGACCTTGTGATCGTGCTTCTCGGCCCAGCGGATGTACATGCGCATGAGCATCTCGGCCCAGTCCGCGGCGTCCACGCCACCGGCACCGGAACGGATGTTGACCAGTGCATCGCGGTGGTCGTACTCACCGGCGAGCATGGTCTTGACTTCCATGGCCTCGATGTCGGTGCGCAGTGAGGCACGCTCGGCGTCGGCGTCGGCGAGAGCCTCGACCTGCGAGTCGCCTTCCTCGGATTCGGCGAGCTCGTAGAGCAGCGGCATGTCCTCGACACGCTGGCGGAGTTCGGAGACCCGGCGCAGTTCTGTCTGGGCATGCGAGAGCTCGCTGGTCACCTTTTGGGCGTGATCCTGGTTGTTCCACAGCTCGGGATCGGCGGCCTGATGCTCGAGCTCGCCGATCCGTCGCCGGAGCTCCTCGAGATCGAGAACCTTCTCCACAGTGGTGAGGGTCGAATCGAGGGCGTCGAGGTCTGCTGAAACGTCTGGATGCACGATCACTCAGGTTACCGGTCTTGGGGACAGAGTCCTATCTGCGCAGTTCTCAGTCTTTGCGCAGGTTGGGTCCGGCGCCGCCGGGTTCCTCGCCGATCGGGCCGGCGATCTCCCAGCTCGACTCGGCTTTCCCGGGTTTGTAGGTCACCGGGACCTCGTCACCGATCGACGGCCAGCTCATCGCCATGGTGACCACGAAACGGCCGTAGACGTCGGTCGGAGGTGTGTCCGGGCCGGTGATGGTGCCCGATACCGTGCAGAAGACCTGGTTGTTCTTGTCCCCGTCGAGGGGCTTGTCGGACACGCCCGTCACCTTCAGGGTGCCGGGCACACGGTTGACAAAGCGGGGGTCCCCGACAGCTCCGGCGGCCGGTTGACCCGGGCGCGAGCGGCGCCACTGGACGAGGACAGCGCCGAGCATCGCCGCAAACATGAGGATGATGATGATCTCGAACATGGCCGGCTGGCTCCTCCGTAGTGGGTCGGTGGTTTCAGGCTAGTAGCGTGAGAGCCCGTGACGGACTCAAGTGGCCTGAAGAACGTGTCGAGCGATCTGGAGCTCGCGCTGTCGTTGGCCGAACTCGCCGACATCATCACCATCGACCGGTTTGGGGCCATCGACCTGCAGGTTGATTCGAAGCCGGACCTGACCCCGGTGTCCGATGCCGATCTGGCCGTCGAGACGAGTCTTCGGGACGAACTCCGGCAGATCCGCCCCGACGACGCGGTTCTCGGCGAGGAGTTCGGTGGCGATGTGGCCCTGACCGGACGTCAGTGGGTGATCGATCCGATCGACGGCACCAAGAACTTCGTGCGCGGTGTGCCGGTGTGGGCCACTCTGATCTCACTGCTTGTCGACGGTGTTCCGCAGGTGGGTGTCGTCAGCGCACCGGCCCTCGGCCGGCGTTGGTGGGCCAGCACCGGAGACGGGGCCTTCGCCCAGGCGCCCGACGGCGAGTTCCGGCGCATCCGGGTCTCGCAGGTGCCTGACCTCGCGTCGGCGAGCCTGGCGTTCTCGAGCCTGTCGGGGTGGCGGGACCGGGGTATCCGGGATCAGTTCGTCGATCTCACCGACACAGTCTGGCGGGTCCGGGGGTACGGCGACTTCTACAACTACTGCCTCGTGGCCGAGGGTGCGGTGGACATCGCCGCAGAGCCGGAGGTGTCCTTGTGGGACCTGGCCGCGCTCGACATCCTGGTCCGTGAGGCCGGAGGCGCCTTCACCGGCCTCGACGGGATCGCCGGACCACATCAGGGCAGCGCGGTCGCCTCCAACGGCGTTCTGCAGCCTGAAGTTCTGGCGGCACTGACCCGCCCCTGACGCCGGCTCATGGGCGCATACTTGTTCCCATGCAGATCACACACTTTGGTCATTCCTGCATCCTCGTCGAGCTCGACGGCACCAAAATCTTGTTCGATCCGGGCAACTTCTCGCACGGGTTCACCGGTGTCACCGGCCTCGACGCAATCCTGATCACGCATCAACATCCCGATCATGTCGACACCGCGGCCTTGCCTGATCTGGTGGCAGGCAATCCCGATGCCGTGCTCTACGCCGATCCGCAAACGACCGCACAGCTCAACGGTGACGACGTCGCCGGAGTCTGGACTGCGGCACACCCGGGCGACGAATTCGCGATCGGTGAACTCACCGCACGCATCCGCGGCGGCACCCACGCGGTGATCCACCCGGACATCCCCACCATCGACAACGTCGCATACCTGCTCGGCGACAACAACAATCCGGCCCAGCTCATGCATCCGGGCGATTCGCTGTTCATCCCGGAGGAGAACGTCGACGTCCTCGCGATGCCGACGATGGCTCCGTGGATGAAGATCAGTGAGGCCGTCGACTTTCTCCGCGCAATGAGTCCGCGCCTGAGTTTCCCGATTCACCAGGGCCTGCTGTCGAATGCCGGACTGAAGATGCACTATGCGCGATTGTCGGAAATGAGCGATCCGACAACCGAATTCATCGTCTTGCCGGACGAGGACGCGCTGATCCTCACCTAACGCGGCAGGCCCTTTACACCGCTGCCCCACCTGAATTCGCGCCAGCCAGGCGCAATTGCGCCTGGCTGGTGCAAATTCGGGTGGGCCGGCAGCTTGAAGTGAGCCGTGGGGAACGTTAGGCGACGTCGGGGAAGATCCCGGTGCCGGTGAGTTGATCGACCACCCGGGCAATCCCGTAGAGCACCCAGATGGCGACGAGGGCGATGACAACAGGGTGCCGAAGAACCCGGATCACGGCGGTCATCGGACGGTGCCGCACCTGCAGCACGGCCACCGCGATCACAAACGCGGCGACGGCGATCAAGCTGATCGGACCGAAGAGGTTGTACGAAAAGGCATCGGCGACGTGTCCGTGCGCGGCCGCAGTCCAGCTGCGGGTCAAACCGCAACCGGGACAGGGCAGGCCGGTGATCAGCCGCATCGGACACAGAGTGGGACCGGACGTACTCAGAGCCGGGGTGACGGCGAATGCCGTGACGATCGCCGCGGCACCGACACCGGCGGCGACCCGAACAGTTCGTTCGGGTCGACGCTGATGCGGCACCGTCGACGAAGCCGTCACTTCAGTGGCAGGCCGTCGGAGTCGGTCACCTTGCGCATCGCGACGAGCACGATGTCGATGATCGTCCATACACCCAGCCCACCACAGGTGAGCAGCTTTGCAATACCGAGGCCGGTGTATCCGAGGTAGAAGCGGTCGATGCCGAAGCCACCGACGATCACCGAGAGCAGCAGGGTGGTCAGCCATTCCTTGGACGAGAAGAGCCCCGGCACCTGAGATACCGGGAACCAGCTGCTCGACTGTGTCCGGACCTGGGTCTCGGGTTTGACCTGCCCGGACCGAGTCAAGCCGGCCAGATCCTGGTAGCCCATCGGGCCCTGTTCCTGACCGAACAGCGAGACGTAGAAGGTGTCGTTCTGAGGGCCGCCCATGGGCTGAGGCGGCTGCGGCGGAAAGCCGGGAGGAGGTTGTGTCATGGGGGGAAGCGTATGGCACAAATGTGGCGGATAGGCGTCGCTGACGAAAAATGTCATTGATTGAATGACGCCGTTCGATCGACGGCCTGACCAGGGGTGATAGAGATTGATTCCAACTCATTAGTTGCTCAAAGCACCACCGAGCTAGAGCGCCCGCCCCAGCCGCGTGACAAACACCTTACTCCGAAGTAAGATCGATCTTACTGTTGAGTAAGATCAACGATGTCCGGGCACCGTCCGGACATACATCACGCCCGTACACGCACGAGACAAGCTGGTGAGAATGAGCACTCATACCGAGCCCCGCGACACGTCCGCTGTTGGCAAGAACCCCCACCGCCGTAGCGCAATAGGTACCGCCATGCGAGTACTGACCACGGTGACGGGCTCCGAGTTCGCCGACAAATACAAGATTCGCGAGCCACTCAACCGAATTGCGTACGAGGGCACCAAGACCGGGTTCAAGACCATCGGCGCAGCCAATCGCGCATTTGCGGCAGCCCAGGGTGGCGGCGAGGCCAAGCGCCTGACCACCACCCCCAAGGACTACTTCAACCTGTACCCCGACGACGAACAGAAGATGATCGCGGACACCGTCAAGGAGTTCGCCACCGAGATCCTGCGGCCGGCCGCCTTCGACGCCGACGCCGCAGCCGCCACCCCGGCGGAAATCCTCACCCGCAGCGCCGAATTGGGCATCACCATGGTGAATGTGCCCGAAGAGTTCGACGGTGCTGCCAGCGAACGCGGCGTGGTCACCAACTCACTGGTCGCAGAGGCGATGGCCTACGGCGACATGGGCCTGGCCCTGCCACTGCTCGCTCCGAGTGGCGTCGCCACCACCCTCACCCAGTTCGGCAGCGATGCCCAGCAGAAGACCTACCTCCCCGCCTTTGCCGGTGAGAGTGTGCCGCAGTCGGCAGTTGTCATCGCCGAACCGCGGCCGTTGTTCGACGCCATGTCGCTGCAGACCAAAGCAACTCGGGTACCGAGCGGCTACCGGCTGAGCGGCGTCAAATCGTTTGTTCCGGCAGCCGGATCGTCAGAACTGTTCATCATCGGCGCACAGCTCGACGGGCGTCCCGCACTGTTCATCGTCGAGTCGGGCGCCAAAGGACTTGTGGTCGAGGCGGATCCGGGAATGGGCGTCCGCGCCGCCGGAATGGGCCGACTGCTGCTGACGGATGTCAGCGTGCCCACCGGGGCGCTGCTGGGCGAGGAAGAGGGCGAGGGCGCCTACGCCGCCTACCGCGACGTCGTCCGGCTCGCCCGCCTGGGCTGGTCGTCGCTGGCCGTCGGCACCGCGCACGCGGTACTCGATTACGTCGTCCCTTACGTCAACGAGCGTGAGGCGTTCGGCGAGCCGATCTCCAATCGCCAGGGCGTGGCCTTCATGGTCGCCAACATGGCGACCGAGCTCGACTCGATCCGCCTGGTCACCCTCCGCGGCGCCTCCCGCGCCGAACAGGGTCTCTCGTTTGCCCGCGAGGCGGCGTTGGCCCGCAAGCTCACCGCAGACAAGGGCATGCAGATCGGATCCGACGGCGTCCAGTTGCTCGGTGGACACGGATTCACGAAGGAGCACCCGGTGGAACGCTGGTTCCGCGACTTGCGCGGTGCCGCGATCGGTGAAGGCATCGTCGTCCTCTGAGGACACGGCCGAATCCCCCCACCCTGCATCCAATTCCACGTCCCTGACCTCCATTTCACCGAAAGACAACAGCTATGGCTATCAATCTCGAGCTTCCCCGGAAGCTGAAAACGACGGTCGATCAGGCCCACCAGGCCGCGGCCCAGATCTTCCGGCCCATCTCCCGCAAGTACGACCTGCGTGAGCACGACTATCCGGTCGAGCTCGACACTCTCGCGAGCCTGTACGACGGCCTCTCCGAGGCCGGCGCTGCCGGTGCCGGCGTCGACGGCGGCCGCAGCCAGA
Organism: Williamsia faeni; assembly: GCA_003202005.1. GTDB lineage: Bacteria > Actinomycetota > Actinomycetes > Mycobacteriales > Mycobacteriaceae > Williamsia > Williamsia faeni. Next base: position 73,290 of record QJJF01000006.1, read on the forward strand.
AGAAGGACAAGAAAGACCTTCCCGCGGGTGCCGTCGTCAACGGCGGAAACATGCAGTCGGTGCTCAACGCACTCGAAACCTGCTGGGGCGACGCCGGAATGATGTTGACCATCCCGTACCAGGGCTTGGGCAATGCCGCCATCGCCGCGGTCGCAACCGACGAGCAGCTCGCCGAGTTCGGCAAGGTGTGGGCCGCAATGGCCATCACCGAACCGAGTTTCGGATCCGACTCGGCTGCCGTGTCGACCACGGCGACCCGTGACGGTGACGACTACCTGATCAACGGCGAGAAGATCTTCGTGACCGCCGGATCGCGGGCCAGCCACATCGTGGTCTGGGCAACCGTCGACAAGAGCCTGGGCCGCGCGGCCATCAAGAGCTTTGTGGTCCCGCGCGATAGTGAAGGTCTCACCGTGGTGCGCCTCGAGCACAAGCTCGGCATCAGGGTCTCCGACACTGCCGTGGTGCGATTCGACAACGTCCGCGTGCCGTCCGAAAACCTGCTCGGCTCACCAGAAGTCGATGTCAAGAAGGGTTTCGGCGGGGTCATGCAGACCTTCGACAACACCCGTCCGATGGTGGCCGCCATGGCTGTCGGTGTCACGCGTGCGGCACTCGAAGAGCTGCGCAAACTGCTCGAAGACGCCGGCGTCGAGATCGACTACGACAAGCCGGTCAACAATCAGCATGCCGCGGCCGCAGAGTTCATCCGGATGGAATCGGATTACGAAGCCGCATATCTGCATTCGTTGCGGGCAGCCTGGATGGCCGACAACTCCGAGCCCAACTCCAAAGAGGCCTCGATGTCGAAGGCCAAGGCCGGCCGCACCGTCACCGACGTCACCACCAAGACCGTGGAACTCGCCGGCACCTTGGGTTACTCCGAGCGTCTCCTGCTCGAAAAGTGGGCTCGCGACTCGAAGATCCTCGACATCTTCGAAGGTACCCAGCAGATCCAGAACCTGATCATCGCTCGCCGGGTTCTCGGCAAGAGCAGCAGCGAGCTCAAGTGACAAGTCACCAATAAGAGACACCTTCAGCGAGTTCACCACTCGCGTCTCTCAGAGAGTCCCGCGGCATCGAGGGGTAGCCGGCGGGGCTTTCTGCTGTCTGGGGCACAACCACTTTCGGCCCCGGGGCAATCCGGCATATCCGGCGCCACCACTGTGTTCCCCGCCACAATCCATGTTCAATCAAGCATTTGAACTGCCGGCCGTTTCTCCCAGCTGACCTGCACGGACCCAAATCACAAGCAGCACTGGTCTTTTAGCAGTGAAATACCGCGGACGTGATCTTTCCGTGATCCACCCGTACCGTCGCCAACGTGCTCGGAACACTTTCCCGGGCATGTCAACGGAAATCACCGATCCCCATGGCGTTCGAGACTCGGGCGCCGCGGTGCGAGGAGGAACACCAATGACCGATATTCGTAAACTTGCTGTCCGGACCGCTGTTGCCGGCGCGCTCACCCTGGCACCTCTGGGTGCATTCGCCGCCAACGCCTCGGCGGAGGGCGCGCACAACTGGGATGCTGTCGCACAGTGCGAGAGCAGCGGCGACTGGTCTATCAACACCGGCAACGGCTACTACGGCGGCCTGCAGTTCACCCAGTCAACGTGGGAAGCCAATGGTGGTGTCGGCAGCCCGTCCGATGCGAGCCGTGAGGAACAGATCCGGGTGGCCGAGAACGTCCTCGCCACACAGGGCATCGGGGCGTGGCCGGTCTGCGGCCAGAACCTCTACACCTGATCTGAGCACCTGGTTCAGGCCGAGACAGTGCGCCGGTCGCCGGCGGTGACCACGACCCGGTGCACAAACTCCAGTTTTCGGACCACCGGCTCCGAGATCGTGAACGGGTACAGGTCGCCCTTGCCCATCGACTGGTTGATCCGGTTGAACGCGCCGGCCAGAACCTGCCAGTCCGCGAGCACCGACTCGATGGTGCTACCCGCATAGTTGCTTCGGGGTACCACGTCCGCTGTCAGGTTCCACCGAACTCGCTCGGCCTGAACCACCAACCCGGATTCGGCCGCTGTATCCAATGTGTCCGAGATATGCAGGTAGTGGGCAAAGCACTCTGCGAAGTCCTCCCACGGGTGCATCGTCGCGTACTCGGAGATGTACGACTGCTCCCATCCCTCTGGTGCCCCGAACTTGTAGTGGCGATCGAGCGCATCGGTATAGCTGGCGCGCTCGTCCCCGAACAGTTCACGGCATTCGTCGATCATCCGGCCGTTCTCGACCAGGATGCTCTGGTAGTAGTGGCCGACCTCGTGGCGGAAATGGCCGAGCATCGTCCGATACGGCTCTCCGAGGCGCACCCGCAACGATTCGCGATGCTCATCGAGCGATTCGGCGAGATCGATCGTGATCACACCATTCGCGTGCCCGATCACCACCGGAGTCCCCGACGTCCGGCTCGAGATCAGGTCGAAGGCCAACCCACGGCCCTGGCGATAGTAAGGCTCGACGGGCAATTCCAGTTCGATGAGCTGATAGAGCAACCGGCGCAACGACTTCGCAGTCTGCGCCAGTCTCTCGAGAGCAAGCGTGTCGTCGCCGGCCGGCCGGGCGCGGATGAACGAACCGGCAAAGCACTGCCCGCTCCCCGAATCGTCGGCGACCAGCCAGTTGCATTCCCACGCCCAGTTCGAGCATCGCAGCAGTCGGGTGCCGTCGATCGTGACCGAGTCACCGGGGATGGCAACCAGTTTCATCGAGGGCACGTGAAACGCGAGTGGTACTTGGCAGGAGGGGCAACTCTGTGCCTCGAACGGGGCCGGTCCCCCACACTCGGGACAGTCGAAAGCGCGCATTCCCACAGACTGGCACATGGTGCCCGGTCAGGTGCGGCACATCGCCGATCAATTCGTGAACATCTGGCAAACCTCCCGATTCTCCTCACCGGGACCTGCCGCTCGTGTTTACGTCGGAGCATGAAAATCGAGATCCAGCTCGATGCCCCGCCGGGTGCCTGTGCCGATCGTGCCGAAACACTCACCGCGTCGGGCATCGACGGGCTGTTCACGTTCGAGGGCCCTCACGATGTCTTCTTCCCGCTGGTCGAGGCGGCGACCCGGGTCAAGGTCGACATGATGACCAATGTCGCAATCGCACTGCCGCGCAGCGCTGTTCATCTTGCGCATATGGCATGGGATCTGCAGACGCAGACCGGCGGACGGTTCCGGCTGGGCCTGGGATCACAGGTCAAGACCCATATCGTGCGGCGCTATGGGTCATCCTGGTCGCGACCGGCGGCCCGGATGGCCGAGCAGGTCGACGCGATCCGGGCTGTCTTCGACACCTGGCAGAGCGGCACCCGCCTCGACTTCACCGGCGAGTTCTACAGCCACACCTACATGCCGCCGATGTTCAACCCCGGCCCCTTGGAATGCGGTCCACCCCCGATCTTCCTGGGAGCACTCGGTCCGATAATGACCCGCACCGCTGCCGAGGTCGCCGACGGACTGCTGGTGATGCCGTTCAACTCGCTCGACCACATCACCGAGCGCACCCTTCCCGCGATCGAGGCGGGTCTGGATCGCGCCGGTCGTGACCATGGCGATCTACAGATCATCCCGCAGGTGATCTGCGGTGTCGGACGCAATGAGACTGAGATGACCACCGCGGTGGCAGGAGTGCGCACGCTGCTGGCGTTCTACGGTTCGACACCGGCCTACCGGCCCGTCCTCGAGGTGGCCGGTTGCCCCGAACTCCAGGGCGCACTCCAGACACTGGCCAAGACCGGCGACTACCCGCGGATGTTCGATCTCATCGACGACGATCTGCTCATGCAGCTGTCGGTGGTCGGCACACCCGAAGAGTGCGCGTCGCAGATCATCAACCGCTTCGGCACCATCGCCGACCGTGTCTGCTGCTACTTCCCGGGACAAGACCTGCCCCCACAGCACCTGCGAGATCTCGTGAACGCACTTCACAACGGCTGATGGTCACCGCCTGCATCAGGCGCCAGTCAAGATAGTGGTGATTCCGTCGACGACAGCGAGAACGTCGCCGAGCAGCGTGCCGGCTGGAGTATCCACATTGTGCAAAAAGTGCGCGACATCAACATCGCATGGACGTCGGGTGGCCCACTTCGCCACCTGATGCCGCCACCGACACGCCGCGGGCATGTAGCGACGTCACCGTCGCTCTCAGCGCCGCGTGATGGGGGTCGAGATCCCAGGGCACCGACAGATAGACCTCGCCCACATCGTTCCGGCCGACAAACGATGTCAGCCCATCTGTGTCGAGGGGTTCGCCGGTCGGTGGCGCCCACGCCCACACAGCCCGGGCGGTGGGTTGCATCGGTGGATCAGTAGTCGGTCTCGATCACGTGCATGGCAGCTTCCTCGGCTGATGCCCCGCCGCCATCAATGCCGGCGTCGGTTGCCACGCGTTCCTGGACATCGTGGATGACACCGCCCTCATCGGGTGCGATCAGACGTCCGGCCCGGAGATTGCCCACCTCGTTGCCGGTGGGGAATTCGGCGTCGTAGTCGGACTCGTCACTGCGCCAATCGTCCTTTGCCGCATCCGGCTGGTAGGCCAGCGCCGACGGGTCCAACTCTTCTTCGGCCAAATGCTGCGCCAGACTCTCCCCGGTCGCCTGTTCGGCGGCCGTCAGCCCGAACCGTTCCGACGCCAACGGCCGCTCCGGAGGCGAATAACCCTCATCCAGGACGTCCTCGACGCCGCGGTCGTCGAGGGTATCGCCAGGTTGCAGCTGATTACCCTCGTCGAGGCTGTACTCCCCGGTGGAGCCTTCCTGCGTGCCATCGCGGTTCGTCATGACTTCACGATGCCACCAGCGTCGCCGTCGCGCACCCTTCTGACCGATGCGCGCTGCGCAGGATGCGCGAGGGCGAGCACAGTGAGCGAACGCCGGACAACGCAAGAGGCCCCCGAGACAATGTCTCGAGGGCCTCTTGACCTTCGTAGCGGGGACAGGATTTGAACCTGCGACCTCTGGGTTATGAGCCCAGCGAGCTACCGAGCTGCTCCACCCCGCGGTGTGAACACAACGTTACAGGCGAGGGCATCTGAATCCAAATCGCCTTATCCGCCAACGTAAAGACCCCACAATCGGCGCTGCACGATGCTCGACAAGTGAGCTCCCGACCTTCGGAGTCGGGACAACGCAAGAGGCCCCCGAGACAATGTCTCGAGGGCCTCTTGACCTTCGTAGCGGGGACAGGATTTGAACCTGCGACCTCTGGGTTATGAGCCCAGCGAGCTACCGAGCTGCTCCACCCCGCGGTGGTGAACGCAACGTTACAGGCGGGTCCGTCCGAACCGCAAATCGCTTGCCTGTAACGCGCGTCACCTCCCCTGAGCTGCGTAAACGCTAGCTCGTGGGCAGTGCCTCATAATCCCCGACCGCGGCCTGCAGATCAGACTGCGCCTTGCCGTAGGCGGTGAAGTCACCCGCCTGCATCGCCGTCTGCATCGCGTCCAGCGCGGTGTTCATCCGGGCTATGATCGCATCGCGCTCGGGCGATGCCGGAACAGCTCCGCCGGTATCCGGCGCCGGCGCCTGACCTTGCTGCGGCGGTGTTGTGGTCTGCCCCTCGGGCGGCGGCGCAACGGGTGCGGCGTTGCCTTCGGATATCTCCGCCACCGACGAGGGATCGATCCCGACACCCCGCAGTGCGCCGGCCACCGTGGGCGCATAGCCGATCTTGTTGTTGTACCGGACGATCACCCTGAACAATCGCGGGAACGTACCCGCTGTGCTCTTTGCCTGCGCGTACATCGGGACCACGCTCAAGATTCCGTTGTCGCCCACCGGCAACGTCAGCAGGTTGCCGAACGTGACATTCGCAGTGTTCTCCAGATTCTTCCGGCCCGACGCGACCCGGCCGTCCGTCTCCATCGCACTGAAGACCTGTTTGGGTCCCTCACGTTGTGTATTCGCCGGCAGCGTCTTGATCGTCATCTGCCCGTAGGTGTCGGGATCGGAAGACACCGTCAGATACGCCGACAGGAACTCCTGCTTCAAGACGTTGAACACGGTCGTCAACTGGAATGACGCCTTCTTCGACTCCGGATCGGCAGCCACGAAGTAGTAGGGAGGCTGATCCAGACCCTGCGTCACCGCTGCACTGTCGGTGGGATCAAGCGGCACCGACCAGAACGCGTCGCCCTGGAAGAACGTCTGCGGGTCGTCCACGTGGTACTTGGTCAGCAACGAACGCTGGATCTTGAACAGGTCCTCCGGGTACCGCACGTGCTCGCTCAGGCTCGTGTTCTTGTCGAACTCGGCCCGCGACTTGACCGAACCCGGGAAGACCTTCATCCACGTCTTGAGGACCGGATCCTTGTCATCGAACTGGTACAGCGTGACCTCGCCGGAGTAGGCATCGACCGTCGCCTTCACCGAGTTGCGAACGTACGAGATCTGTTTGTTGACCTGCGAACGACCCGTCTGCCCTTGATTCAGCTGCTGCGCATCAGAAGTCGCATCGTCGAGCGACATGTTCTGTGCGTACGGATAGGCGTCGAGGGTCGTGTATCCATCCACGATCCACTTGACCGATCCGTCCGCCATCACGGCGGGATAGGTCTTGGAATCGACGGTGAGCCACGGCGCTGCCTTCTTGACGCGGTCGCGGGGGTCACGGTTGTAGATGATCTTCGAATCTTTGTTGATGGCACCGGACAGCAACAGGTTGCGTTCGGTGTACTTGATCGAATACGCCAGCCGATTGAACCAATTCGACAGCGGCACACCGGCATCGCCCTGGTACGTGTACTTCGAATCGGCCGTGTCGAACTCGCGGGCCTCACCGTTGTCCGATCCGACGATCGCGTAATCGGGGTTGACCTTGGCGATGAGCTCGCCGAAGTAGATCCGTGGCTGACTGACCTGGATCGGCGCGGTCGCCTTGTACTCATCGGTCTGATAGTTGCTCAGATCGCTGACGTTGAACACCGGTTCACCGCCACCACTGCTGACGTCGTTTTCGTTCGAAACGGCTTCATTGACAGTGTTTGCCGGCGCCGCGATGAATCCGTTGCCGTGGGTGTACACGGTGTGTTTGTTGAGCCAGTTCTGCTGGTTGGCCTCGAACTTGCTGGGATCGAGCTCTCGCGCGGCCACGACGAAATCACGGAGCTGTCCGTCAACCGTGTAGCGGTCGAGCGCCAATTGACTGGGGAACCCGTAGAAGTTCTGCTGCCGCTTGAGCTGCGTGAATGCCGGGGACACGACGTTCGGATCAAGAATCCTGATATTCGACAGCGTCGGCTCGTCCTGATCGACCTGCGCCTGATCGACGGGTTGGCCGGTCCAATTCTGTTGGTACCGAATCTTGTCCGCACCGATGTCGTATGCCTGCTCGGTCGCGGCGATGTTGCGGCTGATGAACTCGGCTTCCTTCTCGGCCGCGTTCGGCTTGACGGAGAACTGCTCCATCGCCGCGGGCCAGCCGACACCGATGACCAGTGCCGAGAGCAACATCATCGCGGTTGCGAGGGCCGGGATACGCAGATCCTTGAGGACCACACCGGCGAAGAATGCTATTGCACAGATGATCGCGATGGCCATCAGGATCAGTTTCGACGGCAGCACCGCATTGATGTCGGTGTAACTGGCGCCGGTGAAGATCTCCTGCTTTCGGGTGCTGCTGAGCAGGGTGTACCGGTCGAGCCAGTAGGCAATCGCCTTGAGCAGCAAGAAGGTTCCGGCGAGGACCGCGAGCTGAACGCGGGCCGCGTTGGTGAGTGATCCCCCACGTCCGGCCAGTCGGATTCCACCAAAGATGTAGTGGGTCACCAGGTTCACGATGAACGCGATCACCACGATCACGAACAGGAAGTTCAGGACGAACCGGTAGAACGGGAGATCGAACGCGTAAAAACCGACATCGAGTCCGAACTGCGGGTCTTTGATCCCGAACGACTCACCGTGCAGGAACACCTGGATCGTCGCCCACGATCCCTGCGCCACCAACCCGGCGAGCAGACCGACCAGGACGGACGGCACGATCGCGAACCAGCGGATCCGGCTCATCACCACCGTGCGGTAGCGGGCGATCGGGTCACCCGGGCCGCTGGTCGGCACGAAAACCGGACGGCTGCGGTAGGCGAGCCAGAGCGCACTGAAGAGGATCAGCCCGGCGATGAGGGCACTGATCGCGAACACCGCGATCCGGGTCCAGATGATCTTGGAGTACACCGACTGATAACCGATGTCCTCGAACCACAGCCAGTCGGTGTAGATCGAGATGAACCTCGGACCCACCAACAAGATCAGCAATACGCCTACAGCGACTGCGATGAGCGCCTTGCTACGTCGCGACAGCGTTGGCATAGCTGCCGGACCCCGGATTCCCACGTGAACGACTCCCAATTTCTCGCCGGACGCACCGCGACCGGTCCTTGACGAACACTTTACTTAGCGAAAGCTGCAGTCGACCGGCGGTGAGGGCCACGGCGCGAGCCGGCAGCCTTCGAGTCCTGTGCATTCGCTTTGAACAGTACCTATCCCCGCTGAGATCGCCCGTCGGGTCATGTGGCGCTTGTCACATCCAACGCCCGGTACACCACACCGGTTCCCGAGGCATTACATAAAAGGCGCGTCGTCAATGCGACTATTGAGCAGTGACCGACTCGCAGCCTCCCATCCTCTCCCCCGACGCGCTGGGCAGTGCGATCCGGGAGGTGATCGAGTTCGTCGATGCCGCCGGCTGGGGACAACCGCCACAGTTGTTCGCCCTTGTACCGACCTCGCTGCTCGCCGATACCCAGCCCGAGTGGGTCGATGAGCACGACACCTCTGAGTTGACACTCATCGAGCAGGAACCGCTGCCGGTCTCGCCGGAAAGCGGGATGGCCGAGCTCGAACACGTCCTCGCCACCACCAGCTGGCCGTCCGAGGTCGAGGGATGTGCGCTGGTCCAGGAGATCATCGTGTTGCCGCCCGAGGCCGAGAACGACCTCGACGACGCGCTCGGACCGCTGCTGGCCGACCCGGACGCCGCCGACCACGTGGCACGCAGTGCCGCCGAGGCACTGCCGGAGAGCCGGACCGCCCGACTGGCGGCCGCGGTCCTGCGTGATGGCCGGACGCTGAGTCTGTTGCAGCTGGCGCCGGACGACGACGACTTCGACGGCCCGATCGAACTGCTGCAGCATCCGGACCTGGCACCGAACCTGGTGGCCGCACTGGCCGCGACGCTGGAAAACGTGCCGTTCGACGACTGACAGCCCCCACCATTCTGCAAACGAGCCAGTTGTACGAGGACGAGCCACATATTTGTGGCTCGTCCTCGTACAACTGGCTCGTTTGGTGAGGCAGAGATCGATCAGCAGCTGGGCGCAGTCCGGCCGGCGTCGATGTCGGCCATGCCGTTGATCGCGTCGTCGAGGGTGTCGACCTTGACCAGGGTCAGCCCATCCGGGGTGTCGGACTTCGCCTCGACGCAATTCCCGGCCGGAACCAGGAATGCGGTGGCGCCGGCGTCGCGCGCGGCGCGCATCTTGTGCTGGATGCCGCCGATCTCGCCGACATCGCCCGATGAATCGATCGTTCCGGTTCCGGCGATGAATTCTCCGCCATTGAGCTCGCCCGGGCTGAGCTTGTCGATGATGGCAAGCGTGAGCATCAGGCCCGCCGACGGTCCCCCGATGTCACCGACATCGAAGTTGATCTCCAGGTTGGGGTCGCCGTTCTGTTCGGACAACGTGATCCCCAGCAGTCCCTTGGTCTCGTCTTTGGGATTCGGAACCAGGGTCACCGTCTCGGTGACCGGATTTCCGTCGCGGATGACGTCGACGGCGACCGGGGTGCCCGGTGCGATACCGGCGATCACCTCCCGCAGCGCCTCCGACGTGGCAACCGGCTTTCCGTTCACCGCGACGATCTTGTCCTGCGGCTCCAGCTTGCCGGCAGATGGTCCGTTTTCGGCAACACCGGCGACCACGAGATCTATGGGACGGCCGAGGTGATTCAGCGCGGCGATCTTCGCGGAATCCTCCGAGCCCGACATCTGCTGGCGGTTCTCTTTGTCGACCTCGTCGTTGGATTTGCCGGGCGGGTAGATCTGGTCACGTGGCTCCAGTTGGTCGTCGCCCGACACCCACATGCCGATCGCCTGGAAAAGAGTCAGTCCGTCGGTCACCGACACCGTGGTGAGGTTGAGGTTGCCGGTGGTCGGATCCAGTTCGGCGCCGGTGATGTTGACGACCTCCCGACCGTCCACCGTTCCCAGGGTGTTGACGGTCGGGCCCGGGCCGAGTGCCACGTACGGCACCTTCACAAGTGTTCCGACCAAGACGAATACGATCAGGAACGCCAACGCCACAAAAAAGGTGACGATCCGCCGGGATCCCGGAGCGATTCTGAGGGACTGCAGTTTCACCAGGCCCAGGGTAGAGGTCGACCTCGTCGGCCTGCCGCGCAGGAGACCGCACGTGGCACACCCGTTCACGTTTCGCGCACAGCGGATCGGTGATGCTCGGGTCCCGACCGATTCGCCGGTACCGTGGAGGCATGAATGACTTGCCCTTTGGATTCTCCCCTTCGTCCGGCGACGACGGGGATGGTGATGACGGCAAGAAACCCGGCGACTTCGATCCGAATCAGCTGGGTCAGATGCTCTCGCAGCTCGGCCAGATGCTCTCGGGCATGGGCGCGGGCATGGGGACCGGCGGCACTGCCGAACCGGTCAACTACCAGGTCGCGACCAGCCTGGCCCGTCAGCAGATAGGCAAGCACTCCCCCGTCAGCCAGGGTGAGTTGTCGGCGATCACCGACTCGGTGCGTCTGGCCGAGGTGTGGCTCGACAACGTGACCACGCTGCCGGCCGGTGTCACCAGCACCGAGGCGTGGACGTCGGTCGACTGGCTCGAGAAGACACTGCCGACGTGGAAATCGCTGTGCAATCCGGTGGCCGAACAGATCGCCGGCAGCTGGTCCACCAATCTGCCGGACGAGGCAAAGCAGTTCGCCGGACCGATGATGGGCATGGTCAGCCAGATGGGCAGCATGGCTTTCGGCACCCAACTGGGTCAGGGTCTGGGCCAGCTCGCCAAAGAGGTCCTGACCTCCACCGAGATCGGACTGCCGTTGGCGCCCACCGGAACCGCGGTCCTGTTGCCGGAGGCGATCGGCATCTTCAGCGACGGCCTCGAGCAGCCCAGCCAGGAGATCCTGGTCTTCCTCGCTGCCCGCGAAGCCGCGCATGTCCGGCTGTTCTCCCACGTGCCGTGGTTGCGTCAGCGACTGCTCGCGACGGTCGAGGAGTACGCACGCGGCATCAGCATCGACTTCTCCGGCATCCAGGACGCCGCTGCCGGCATCGATCCGGCCACGCTGTTGTCGGATCCGAGCAAGCTCGAAGAGCTGATGGCCGGTGGCACCGCCTTCGAACCGAAGACCACACCGCAGCAGCAACATGCGCTCTCCCGCCTCGAGACGCTCCTCGCGTTGATCGAGGGCTGGGTCGAAACCGTGGTGTCGCAAGCCCTTTCCGATCGGATCCCATCGGTGGGCGCCTTGACCGAGACCATGCGCCGTCGGCGTGCGACCGGCGGCCCCGCCGAGGAGACCTTTGCGACGCTGATCGGTTTGGAGCTGCGCCCGCGCAAGCTGCGGGAGGCCGCAGATCTGTGGCGCAAACTGCTCGAAGCGTCGGATCTCGTGACCCGCGACGGTGTCTGGGCGCATCCCGACCTGGTGCCCGATGGCGACGACCTCGACCATCCGGCCGCGTTTGTCGACCGGGTGATCGGTGGCGGCAACCATGCATTCGACGATCCGATGGCCCAGCTCGAAAAGACCATCGCCGACGAGGCCCGCAAGCGTGAAGAAGAAGGCAAGGGCGACGGCCCCGGCACATCTCCCACCGCCTGATCCCCCGTCCTTCTGATCAATTGCCGTAGAGCCGCGTCACCGCTGTTCACGGCGTCGTGGACCTGTGGATAACCTTCGCCTGCGGGCGTCGCAGGCTGCCATCGTTCTGGTTCTGTGTTGCCATGACACACGCGCCTTTGCCGCTACTTCGTGCCGGAGCGGTGATCTTGTTGCGGCCCGGCGGCCGCATTCAGGTCGGATTCGACCCGGACCGGGCGGTGATCATCGACCCACCCGCGCATGTGGCCCCGGATCGGCTCACCGCATTGTTGCGGTCGCTGACCGGACCGCAGACATCCGAGGACACCGCGGCGCGGGCCGTGGCGGCCGGTCTGTCGGTCGACGAGATCCGTGAACTGCTCGATCAGCTCGTGGACGCCGGCATCGCCCACCACAGCAAAGCCGTGCTCACCCCGATGCGGATCCGCGTCCACGGTGCCGGTCCATTGGCCGACGCGGTGACCACTGCGCTCTCCGGGCCGGAGTTCTCGGTCCGGCAGTCGGTCCGGCGCCCACGGCTGTTCGACGGCGAAGTCGACCCGATCACCCACGAAGACCGGATGGTCACCTGGGCAACGGATCTGGTGATCCTGACCGACTTCCTCGCCCACGATCCCTGGCTGGTGTCGAGCCTCATGCGGCACCGGATCCCGCACCTGATGGTCCGTCTGCGCGACGGTACCGGCGTGATCGGGCCGATGGTGCTGCCCGGTTTGTCTAGTTGTCTGCACTGCGCCGATCATCATCGCCGCGACCGCGATCGGGACTGGCCGATCGTCAGCGCCCAGCTGCTCGGCCAGAGCGGCTGGGCCGGGTCGGCAACCATCGCCGGGACCGCCGCGATAGTCCAGGGTGAGGTCGAACACATTGCAGCGGCAACCCGGCCCGACCGGAGGGAAACCGGGGACCTCCCCGCTCCGGCCAGCCTCGATGCCACGATCGAGTTCCGTGCGGACCCGTCCGCACTCGTCATCCGGGGCTGGTCACCACATCCTTTGTGCGGCTGTCGGCTACCAGAGTGATCTCAGGGTCGTCCACTAAGCTCGGGTCCATCGGAAAGGGGAAACTCAATGGCTGAGATCACACGAGGCGGTGCCCGGCGCAATGCCAAGCTCGCAGCGCTTCCGCTAGGGGTGGCGGGACGAGCAGCATCAGGATTCGGTAAGCGGCTCGCAGGTGGGGACAAGAACGAGATCGCAGCGGACATGATGGAGAAGACGGCGGAGCAGCTGTTTGCGGTGCTCGGCGAGCTCAAGGGTGGGGCAATGAAGGTCGGGCAGGCGCTCTCCATCATGGAGGCCGCGATCCCGGAAGAGTTCGGGGAGCCGTTCCGCGACGCGCTCACCAAACTGCAGGCAGAAGCACCGCCACTTCCGGCCGCCAAAGTACATGGTGTGCTGGACAATCAGCTCGGCACCAAGTGGCGGGATCGGTTCAAAGATTTCTCCGACGAACCGGCCGCCTCCGCGTCGATCGGCCAGGTACACAAGGCAGTCTGGCACGACGGACGCGAGGTGGCCGTCAAGGTTCAGTATCCGGGCGCAGATCATGCGCTGAAAGCCGACCTCAAGACTTTGTCCCGGATGACCGGTCTGCTCAAACGACTCTCCCCCGGCACCGACGTGAAGTCGATGATGGATGAGCTGATCGAGCGCACCGAAGACGAGCTGAACTACACGCTCGAGGCGAACAACCAGCGCGCCTTTGCCAAGGCCTTCGCCGACGACCCGAACTTCGTGGTCCCGCGCATCGTCGCATCGGCACCGAAAGTCCTTGTGTCCGAATGGGTCTATGGCACCCCGATGTCGAAGGTGATCAAGAACGGCACGCTCGACGAACGCAATGCCGCCGCCGCCAAAATGACCGAGTTCGAGGTCAGTTCACCCACCCGCGTCGGCCTGGTCCACGGTGATCCGCATCCGGGCAACTTCCAGTTCCTCACAGACGGCCGGATGGCAATCCTCGATTTCGGCGCCGTCGGACATTACCCGGACGGCCTGCCGGCGGCCACCGGGCCGATCCTGCGGTTGTGCCGGGACAGGAAGTACGACGAACTCAAAGAAGAGATGGTGCGTGCGAACTTCATTCAGCGTTCGCATCAGGACAAGGTGACCCCGTCCGATCTCGAGGCTTACCTGCGTCCGTACGTCGACCCGCTCTACGGCGAGTCGTTCCACTTCACCCGCAAGTGGTTGCAACGCGCCGCGGGTGCTGCCTCAGACCCACGCGGTGATGTCTACAAGACCTCACGAAACCTGAACTGCCCCAAGGAATACGTGATGGTGTTCCGGGTACTCGGCGGATGTGTCGGTATTGCGGCACAACTCGACGCAGAGGCGCCCTACCGCGCCATCATGGAGAAGTGGGTCCCCGGCCTGGCCGAATAGGACGGCCGCTTCCTTGGGCCCATACGCCGAGCGGGCGGACACAGAAACTCCTGTGTCCGCCCGCTTCTCGTTGTGAGATCTGATGTGATCATGCCGCGGTCCGGGTCTTGCGCGGCCGGCCGCGGGGACGTTTGCGCGCGATGACGACGCCCTGATCGAAGATCTCCCCACCCCAGACGCCCCATGGCTCCTCGCGGTCGAGTGCTTCGGCCAGGCATTCCCGCCGCAGTGGGCAGTCGCCGCACAGGGCCTTCGCCTGTTCGAGTTGGCCCGGGTTCTCGGAGAACCACAGGTCGGCGTCCGCCATTTGGCACGGGAGTTCCGTTTTGGATGCATCCAGTGCGAGTTCGCTGCCCCCGAAACCGTTGTCCCGGTATGACTCGAGTACATCGGTCATGAGTTCCTCCACTGTCGAATGTGCTGCTCGGATTGTTTTGAGACCCGGGCCGCTGATGTGGTGGAACAAGATTCGTTCTCAGATCACAAAAGAGGCCACGGGTTCGCTGTCTGCGATTCGCCGTGGCCTCAAATGGAGTCTGAGCTGTGTCAGATTTCTATTCGTTGCGAGAACACGGGGAACGCGAAGCGGGCACGGCGACGGACTGGTACAACCGTCGGCGGCTGGGGCGCCGGAATCGCTGCTGTCATAGCCAGGAATTCCGGCTGGAGGGCAGCGGCGTGCGCAGTGCGGACTGCATTCGGACGGGTCGCGAGGGGCGATACGCGATGCCACGAAGCACATGCCATGACGGCATGGTCGACTACGCTCTCGGCGTTGTGAAAATCATTCACCGAACCTCTCCTTTCCCGTCTGTTCTGTGAGCCATTTGTGGCACCACAATGTTGTTGTCCACAGTAGGTGGTGCTCAAACATCGCACAACCTATTTTTGACCTGCGAGTTTACCGTTCCGAACAAGTGTCAGGACGTCTTCGCCGTACGAGTCGAGTTTCTTCTGACCGATCCCCGGAATCGCCACCAGGGCAGCGACATCACCGGGCTGCTGTTCCGCGATCGCGATCAGGGTGTTGTCGGAGAACACCACATACGCGGGAACCTTCTGCTCCTTGGCACGCCCACTGCGCCACTCCTTGAGTGCCAGCAGCAACCCCTCATCGAGGTCTGAAGGGCATCGCTCGCAGCGGCCCAGCAATGATGCGGTCTTGCCCAGCAACGGTTTTCCACACACCCGGCATTTGGGTCCGGATCGGGTCCGCTTGGGTTCGGCGATCTTCGACGCAGGCGAATCGTCGGGAACCAGGTTCACGACAAACCGTGACCGCCGCCGGGTCCCCCGGCCACCTTCGTTGCGGGACAGCGCCCACGACAGCTGCAGATGTTCGCGGGCGCGGGTGACGCCGACGTAGAGCAGCCGTCGTTCTTCTTCGATCGCGGCGTCGCCGGCCTTGATGGCCTGGCTGATCGGCATCGACCCGTCGACCAGTCCGACCAGGAACACCGCATCCCACTCCAGACCCTTTGCGGCGTGCAGCGACGACAACGTCACACCCTGCACGGTCGGTGGATGCCGGGCTTCGGCGCGCGCGGCGAGCTCACGGGCGAGATCGGTCAGCGTCAGATCGGGAACATCGTTCAGCATGTCCTCGGTCATCGTCACCAACGCCCGCAACGACTCCCAGCGCTCGCGGGCCTGTGCACCGGCCGGGGCCTCGTCGGTCAGGCCCAGCGGGACCAGGATCGCCCGTAGAAGCGTCAGCGTCTGCGCTTCGGCCGGCAGATCGTCGCGCTGCGCGGTCTGGTTGACCGCCCGCATCGCCTGCCTTACCTCCGACCGCGAGAAGAACGCCTCACCACCACGCACCTGATACGGGATCCCGGCCGCGGTCAGCGCCTGCTCATGCACTTCGGACTGAGCGTTGACCCGGTACAGAATCGCTATCTCCGAGCCGGGGACACCGGAGTTCATCAGCCGTTTGATCGCGCGTGCGACGGCCTTCGCCTCGGTGGCCTCATCGGGGTGTTCGGAAAAATCGGGTTCGGGACCGGGATCCCGCTGGCCGATCAGCTGCAGCCGGGTTCCGGCGATGCGGCCCCGGGCGGCACCGATGACGCTGTTCGCCAGCTGCACGACCTGTGGCGTGGACCGGTAGTCCCGTTCGAGTCGGACCACTGTCGCGTCGGGGAACCGCCGGGAGAAGTCCAGCAGGTAACCGGGCGTGGCGCCGGTGAACGAGTAAATGGTCTGGTTGGCGTCACCGACCACGGTGAGATCGTCGCGTGGCCCCACCCAGGCGTTGAGCAATGCCTGCTGGGCCGGTGTGACGTCCTGGTATTCGTCGACCACAAAACAGCGGTAACGGTCGCGGAACTCCTCGGCGATCACCGGATGATCGTCGAGGATGGCCCGGGTCATCAGCAGCAGGTCGTCGAAGTCGAGGAGCTGATCGCCCGACGGCGACACCTTGGCCTGCTCGTAGCGCTCGTAGACCAGCGCCACCTGCTCGGCGGGCAATGGTGATTCGCGACTGCTCTTGTAGATCGCGGCCGGGTACTCGGACGGCCCGATCAACGACCCCTTGGCCCATTCGATCTCCGAGATGAGGTCGCGAAGCGACTCGGTGGTGGTCGGGGCTCCGGCGGCCCGGGCCGCGCGGGAGACCACGGGAAACTTGTTGTCGAGCAGTTCCCACTGGTTGTCGCCGATGGCCTGCGGCCAGAAGTATCTCAGATGTCGCATCGCCGCGGCGTGGAACGTCAACGCCTGCACGGCATTTCCCTGCCCCGAGATACCCAGCGACCGCAGTCGGGTGCGCATCTCGCCGGCAGCTCGCGAGGTGAACGTGACGGCCAGTACCTGGCTGGCCCGCACATGTCCGTCACCGACCAGATGCGCGATCCGGCGCGTGATGGTGCGCGTCTTACCGGTGCCTGCGCCGGCCAGGACACAGACGGGTCCGCGGGGTGCGAGCACTGCGGCCTGCTGCTGCGGGTCAAGTGAGGCATCCATGCGCATCAGTATCCCAATCACCACCGACAGTGCTCCGGCCGGACGGGAACACCGCCCGAACTCATGGTGTTATGTAGGCGTGACTACGGACAACTCAGTTCTGACGATGTACACCACCACCTGGTGTGGATACTGCAAACGCCTCAAGATGGGCCTCAAGACCGCCGGCATCGAGTGGGTGGAAATCGACATCGAGCAGGACCTGTCGGCCGCCGATTTCGTCGGCAGCGTCAACGGCGGCAACCATGTGGTTCCCACCGTCAAGTTCGGCGACGGTAGCACCGCCACGAACCCGACGGTGGCCGACGTCCGCAAGAAGCTGGGCGTCTGACCCGCCCGGAATCCTCGGGTCAGCGCACCCCGGTTGCCGGGGTGTAGGCCCAGGCGCGGATCAGGGCACTGGCGATGGAAATCGATCCCGGCAACCGCAACCGCGCGTTGTCGACGATCGGATTGCCGTCCGGACCCATCCAGTCCTGCTGCGCCTCAATCGCTTCGATCACCTCGGCCCGACCGAACCATTCGGCTGCCGCGATTTCACCGTCGATGAAGTCGAGCGGTTGGTCGGGGTCCGCGGTGACCTCGAAGCCCACCATCAGCGACCGCGGGAACGGCCAGGGCTGAGACCCGATGTACTGCGGGTTCCAGGCATCGACACCGACTTCTTCGTGGACCTCCCGCAGCACGCATTGCTCGAGCGACTCGCCGGGTTCGACAAACCCGGCGAGGGTGGAGAACCATCGGTCGGGCCATTGCTTCTGCCGGCCGAGCAGGATGCGGTCGCCGCCGTCATGAACAACGGTGATGATCGCGGGATCGGTCCGCGGGAACTCCTCGCGTCCGCTGATGACGTTGCGGCGGGCCCATCCGCCTTTGATCGGTTCGGTGTGGGCACCGTCGACCGGCGAGAACCGGGCCGTGTCATGCCAATTGAGTACGCCGAGTGCGGTCGAGAGGATCCCGGCCTCGTTCGGGCCGAGTAGCTGGGCACCGCGACGGGGATCGTCTTTCGGGCCGTCGAGGACGTCGAAGCGCATCGCCCACATGTCGTGACCCTCGTCGGGGTGCAATCCGAGGAACACCGCTTCCGGCGGCGGCGCATCATCGATGTCGACCGCCGGGATCCAGCCGAGGCCGTCTTCACCGAGCGGATACCGGCCGGTGGGGTCGATCTGCAGGAGCAGTGCCCGCGACCACCCGTCCTTCAACCGCTGATGGTCGTCCCGGATCTCGTCGGCGCGGTTGTATTCCGCCCGCGACAACATCGGGGGCTGATCGAACTCAAAGCGCCGCACTGATTTACCTCTCGGATTTCGGTCGATGGTCTGTTCCACTGATGTTCCGGCTGTCAGTCCGAGCTGCCCTGCCGGACGTACAGCAACCGGTCACCCTGCTCGATCGCATCGACCTTGCTGTGGTCGATGCGATGCAGTTTCCCGTCCCGGACAACACCGAGCACGATCTCCGGCAGGTGTCGCGGTGAGCCGCCGACCTCGTCGGGTTCCACATCGCGTTCGGCGATGGCGAAACCCTGGTCGGGCGTCAGGAGATCTTCGATCACCTCCACCACTGTCGGCGTGATCGTCGCCAGACCCAGTAGACGACCCGCGGTCTCCGAGCTCACCACCACCGAATCGGCGCCCGACTGCTTCATCAGGTGGGTGTTCTCCGACTCTCTGATGGAGGCGACGATCTTCGCGTTCGGGGCCAGTTCTCGTGCGGTCAGCGTGGCAAGCACGGCCGTGTCGTCGCGGTTGGTGGCCACGATGATCGCCGAAGCATGCTGGGCGCCGGCCAGCCGCAGCACATCCGATCGGGTGGCATCGCCTTTGACGGTGACGAGCCCCTTGGCCGCGGCGTTGTCGAGCACGGTCTGATCGCCGTCGACAACCACGATCTCGGCCGGTTTCTGCCCGTCCGCGATCATCGCCTTCACAGCGGTCTTGCCTTTTGTTCCGTAGCCGATGACCACGGTGTGGTTCCGCACCTTGTTCCTCCATCGCTGGATCTTGAGCGCTTGCCGTGACCGTTCGGTCAGAACTTCGAGCGTGGTGCCGACCAACACGATCAGGAACATCACCCGCAGCGGAGTGATGACCAGGACGTTGATCAGCCGGGCCTCCGGTGTGAACGGCGTGATGTCACCGTATCCCGTGGTGGACAAGGACACCGTCGCGTAATAGAGGCAGTCCAGGAACGAGAGCGGGCTGGTCTGCACATCGCGGTAGCCGTCTCGGTCGAGATAGACGATGAACACCGCGGCGAACAATGCGGTCAGGGCAAAGACGACGCGACGGCTGATCGCCCGTCCCGGGCTCGATTGCATCTCCGGGATGCGCACCACACCGACCAGCGCGTGGTCGGGCATATCGGTCAGCTCGTCTTCTTTGAACCGCCGCCGTAGGCGCCCGGCGGCCATCTACCCGACCTCTGTCTCGCCGCGACCCACCGGTCGCAGAGTTTGCATCTGCACAAATTGGGACTGTAGTCCTATCTGCCACCGGCCGGTGACGCCATCAGGCATGGTGGAGCGATGACAGATACGAAGCAGAGGTTGCGGCAGTTGGCGTCTCCCAAGGAGCAGAAGCTCGCCACCCGGATGGGTGCGGCGCTGCTGGGAATGGGAACGCTGCATTTTGTCGCCCCCCAGCCGTTCGATCAGCTGATTCCCACTGAACTTCCGGGTAGTGCCCGCGCCTACACCTACGGCTCGGGGGTGGCCGAGCTGGCGGTCGGCGCTGCACTGCTGGCGCCCAAGACACGCCGCTACGGCGGACTCGCGGCCGTGGCCCTGTTCATCGGCGTGTATCCCGGCAACATCAACATGGTGCGGTTGTACAAGAACAAACCGTTGCCACAGCGCGCTGTCGCGTGGGGCCGACTGCCACTTCAGATCCCGATGATCTGGGCCGGATGGCGGGTCTGGAAGTCGACGCCGCGAACCTGACCTGATCAGGACGCACCCTTCTCGCGGCGGATCAGGGCCGCGAGTCGGGCGCGGTCGGGCAGGTCGCGTGGCCGGAGCGTCGAGTTGGAACGCACGTAGTGGAAGGCCGCCCGTACCTTGTCGAGGTCGGTTCCGGTGAGTTCCGCCCACGCCACCCGGTAGGCGGCCAACTGCACAAAGACCGAATGCTCTTGCGCCGGTGTCGGTTTTGCGCCGGTTTTCCAGTCGACCACCGTGTATCCGCCATCCGGTTCGGCGAACACCGCATCGATACGGCCGCGGATGATCGTGTCGGCGATGACGGTCTCGAACGGCACCTCGACCTCGACCGGGTTGCGGGCGGACCAATCCGAACGCAGGAACGCCTCGCGCAAGACGTCGAGGTCGGCGTCGGATCCACCTTCGGCGTCGGCCGCGCCCGGTAGCTCATCGATGTCGAGAAGCCGGGTGGCACCGAATCGCCGTTCCACCCAGGCGTGGAATGCCGTGCCCCGGCGGGCCATCGGATTCGGCTTGAACGGCAGTGGCCGCCGGAGCCGCCGGGCGAACGCATCGGAATCCTTGTCGAGTTCGACCAGCTGACTCACCGAAAGATGTTGCGGCATGGTCACTTCGATGTCGGAGCCCAACCCTGCAGATCGCTCGGTGAGGAGCACCGCCAGATCGTTGGCCCATTCCCGGATCTGCGGGTCGTCGTCGCCCGGTTCGGGAGCGTCGTCTTCCCCGATGGCGAACAGCGCAGGTTCACCACGCTGGCGCAGTGCCGCCCGGACGAGGTCGGCGCCACGCTCGGTTCCGGGCCGGCGCGGCCCCAGCGGATCCGCCGGCCACGACGCCCCGACCGCCAGCATCGCCATCGGATTCTCCGCCCCCTCATCGGGCTGGGGTGCCCACTGCGCGATGGTCAATCCCGGTGCACCGTCGTGTGATGTCTCGATCAAAGTCTGTGCGATCTCATGCAGTTCGGTCAGGAACACCGACGGGCCCTTGGGTTTGTCACCGGCCGGCGACCAATGATGTCCACTGATGATCAATGCCCGTTTGGTTCTGGTCAGCGCCACATAGAGGAGCCGCCGATCCTCTTCCAGCTTGCGTGCCCGCAACGCCTCCTGATGTGCCTCGATGGATTCTTCGAGTTCCTTGCGGTTCTCCAGGCCATCGAGCACCAATGGCGGAAATCCCTCGCCGTCCGCGGAGTCGGCGAGGTCACCCCGCAGTTCGGCAGGCAGTTCCCGGGCGCTCTTGAGCCAGGTGCCCTCGGCCTTACCTCCGGGAAAGATGTTGGTACACAGGTGCGCGATCACCACGACGTCCCATTCGAGCCCCTTGGCGGCGTGGACGGTCAGGATCTGCACCCGGTCTTCGGCGATCTCGACCTTGCCCGGTTCCAGACCCTTCTCGATATCGGCCGCCGACGCCAGGAACGCCAGTAGCCCGGTGAGCGTGGCCGCGGACCGTTCCGCGTAGTTCGCGACGTATTCGGCAAAGGCATCGAGGTGTTCGCGGCCGGTGATGTTGCCGCGGAGTCCACGCGCCCGGATCTGCGCCTCCACATCGACCCCGGTCACCCGTTCGACCTCGGCCACCAGTTCGGGCAAGGGACCTCCCATGCGGGCCCGCAGCACCGACAGCTGATGCCCGAGCAACTTGATCCTGCGATACCCGTCCGGCGAATAGCGGGCCGCCGGACCGGGATCGGCGAGCGCGTCGCCCAGACCGGCCTGATCCACGGTCTCCGACGGCACCGCCGAATCGAGTGCGCTGTCGAGTTCTTCGAGGCTGGTCATGGTGCCCGACACGATGCTGGTTCCGGCCGCGAGATCACGCGCCCGCGCCCACAGCGCCGCGAGGTCCCTGGCACCGATCCGCCAGCGCGGGCCGGTCAGCAACCGGACCGCGGCCGTGCCCGCCATGGGGTCGGACATCAGCCGGAGCATCGCCACCACGTCCTGCACCTCGGGCACGCCGAGTAGTCCACCGATACCGACTACCTCTGCGGCGATCCCACGATCCGCGAGCTGCGCGGCGAGCGGTGCCGAATCCTGGTTGCGGCGCACGAGAATTGCCACGGTCGGCGGTTTGCCCTCGGCCTGGTTGTACTCGCGCTCGATCTGATCGACGATCCACGTGCGTTCATCCGCCACGGTATCGGTGAGCGCCATGTCGATGGTGCCGCGCGGGGCATCGTCACGAGGTCGCAGGATGCTCACCGGAACACCGCGGCGACGCAGTTCGTCGGACGCCGCGTTGGCCATGTCGAGGGCGTACCGCGCGTTGCGCCAGCTGGTGAGCAGCTCGAGTCGCCTCGCCGGACTGCCGTCGCTGCAACGGAAGTCGGTGGTGAATCGTGGCAGGTTCGCCGCCGAGGCACCACGCCAGCCGTAGATGGACTGGATCGGGTCACCGACCGCGGTCACCGCGATCCCGGCACCGGCCGTCACACCCGGCGGGGTCCCGAAGAGTTGTGAGAGCAACACCCGTTGCGAATGACCGGTGTCCTGGTATTCGTCGAGCAGGACCGCACCGATGGCAGCCCTTTCCGCCTGGGCGACTTCCGGGTGTGTGGTGACCAGCTTGGCAGCCAGCGACATCTGGCTGCCGAAATCGAGCACGTTGGCATCGCGCATCGCCTGCCCGAGTGCCGCCACCAGTGGCACCAGCTGACGACGTTCATCGATCGCGGACTGGATGTCTTTCAACTTCACCGGCGGCGTCGGCTTCTGGCGGCCGACCGGAGGAAGCGTGTCGATGAGCCGGTAGAGGTCGTCGCCCGCGGCGGCCAACTGGTCGAGGTCCACGAGGTGTTCGGACAGCTCTCCGTACAGCTTGAGCACCGCTTCCGTCACTCCCCCAGGTGTTTTGGGGGTATCGAGGTCTTCGGACCAATTACCGACCACCGAAAAGGCGAGCTGCCACAGTTCGGTTTCGCTGAGCAGGCTCGCGGACGGTTCCACCGGCAGCAGCAACCCGTAGTCGGCGATCAACCGGCCCGCATACGCGTGGTAGGTGCTGACCTGCGGGTCGGCCGAGCGCAGCTGTGCCCGAAGGTCGCCTTCGGGGTCCCAGCGCGACATGGCCGAGGATCCGGCGAGCATCGACAACCGGCGCCGGATGCGCGCGGCCAGTTCCTGTGCGGCCTTGCGGGTGAACGTCAGGCCGAGGACCGCGTCGGGTTCGACCAGGCGGTTGGCGACCAGCCAGACCACCCGGGAGGCCATCGTTTCCGTCTTGCCGGCCCCGGCGCCGGCCACCACCAGCACCGGTTCCAACGGCGCTTCGATGACCTCGACCTGCTCATCGGTCGGCGGTGGCTGATCCAGCGCTCCGGCCAGCACCCGTGCGGAAATCCTTGTGTGAACCGCAGATTCAGCCATCGGTCACCATCCGTCCCTCGAGTTGGGACGGGCAGCTCGACTTCAGCGCGCAGTGCCCGCAGCCGTCGTTGATCGTCGCCTCGAACCCCGGCCCGATGCTGCGATACGCCGCCGACCGGACCACGGCCAGCCACTGGTCGACCTGCGCTTCATTGAGCGGGTCCTGATTGCGTTGGGCCGCACCGGTTTTACCGTTGGCACTGTTCACGTAGACGAGCGCCCCGCCGCCGGGTTCGACATTGCCGAGCTCCGGTACGCCACCGAGCGTCAACGCCAGCTGGTAGGTGGCCAACTGGGCATGCTCCTGTCCGGCGGCCACCGAGATCGTGTTCTTGCCAGTCTTGACGTCGACGACCACCGGCCGGCCCTTGCTGTCTGCCTCGAGCCGGTCGATGCGCCCGCGCAGCCGTACCTCGGGGATGGCGAGTACCTCACCGTCCGCGTCCACCATTTGTGCCGGCTCGACCCGGGCGTTGACGTCGATCTCCACCCCGACCTCGGTCATGCCCTCGCGAGACATCCGCAGCCACTGCCGGAAGTTGGTCAGCATCTCTTCGGTGCGTTCGAGTTCCCGGCGCGAGAACCACGGTGCCCCGACATCGACCTGATCCCAGACCCGGCGAAGCGACGCCGTCACGTCTTCCGGCGGGATCTTGCCCGCGACCGCCTGCACGAGGGTGTGCACGAGGGTTCCGGCCACGGCCGGACGCGAGTCGCCGTCGCGGCCGCCGTAGCGTTCCAGCATCCATCGCAGTGAGCAGGCCCCCAGCGATTCGACACTGGACGGCGACAGGGTCAACGGGCCCGACGCCTCGGACCAGAGCGCCTCTGTGGTGCTCGGACCGGCCAACCCGTACCACTCGTCGGGGTGCGCGCCGGCCACACCGGCATCGGCCAATTCGGCCAGCATGTCGGCCGCAGCCCGGGTCCGCGGATCGTCTTCGTCGGTGCCCGCGCAGACCTGGGCGCGGAGTTCGGCGACCAGCGAGGACAGCGAGAGCACCCGGCGGAGTCCGGGTTCGACGGGCAACTCCAGCTCCGGTTCGTCCGCTTCGCCGGAACCTGCCACCACCGCTGCCAGCTCGCCGACGAAACGGGACGGCGCGGCGTCACCGCTCCCGTCGTCCACCGCGCTGACCATCAATCGGAGGCGGGCCCGACTGCAGGCGACCAGCAGCAGTCGTCGTTCCTCGGCCAGCGCGACCGCGGTGCGCGAGATGGTGTCGATGGCATCGGCTGCGACGCCGTCGAGGAGGTCGACCAGCTGGCCGGTACCGAGAATGCTCCCGCGGCTGCGCAGGCTGGGCCACAGGCCGTCCTGCACACCGGCCACCGCGACCACATCCCATTCACGACCGGCCGCGGCGTGCGCCGAGAGCACCGTCACCGAATCGGAGGACGCCTGGGCCATCCTCGATTCGGTGGGGATCTGCAGGGCACTGAGATAGTCGATGAATCCACCGAGCGTGGCTGCGGGCAGGCTGTCGGCGAAGTTGGCGGCAGCATCGAAGAGCGCCACCATGGCGTCGAGATCTCGATCCGCCTGGGCACCGCCGGGACCGTGGTCGCGGCGCATTACCTGATTGGACCACCGCGGGCCCAATCCCGTTGCCTGCCATGCCTCCCACAGGATCTCCTCGATACTGCGCCGGCTCTCCGACGCGGTACGCGCCGCCCGGATGACCGCCAGCACCCGAACGAGAGGCTGCTTCTCCGCGTCGGTCAGCCCGCCGAGGTGTCGATCGATGTCGATGGCGGGCTCGCCGATGTCGGTCGGGCGGGCGCTGACCAGTTCTGCGATCACGGTGGCCGAATCGCGGTCACGGCCCGACTCGGTCTCGATCCGTCGTACACCCCGCCGCAACCGCCGCAGCGCTGCCGGGTCGGCACCGCCGATGGGCCCGGACAACAATTCCAGCGCCGAGTCGGGGTCGAGCGGCATCTCCACCGCACGCAGCGCCAGCAGCATCGCGGAGACCGAGCGCGCCAGCGCCAGCGGGATCTCGCTGGCCGGTGTCATGACCGGCACACCGGCCGACCGCAGGGCCCGCCGCAACGGGGCCATGGCCCGGGGAACGGACCTGACGATCACGGCCATCCGCGACCACGGCACGTCGTCGTAGAGGTGGGCCCGACGCATCATGTCGGCGATCGCCGTGGCCTCTTTGGCAGCCGAACCATAGATACGGACCACCGGGGCCGGAGCATCGGGATGATCGGCCCGCTCCAGCTCTTTGGACAGCCTGTGCCGGCGACGTCCGGGTAAGCGAGCCGCGATCGACCCGGCAAGGTCACTGATCGGGGCGGTCGACCGGAAGTTGTTGTCCAGCAGGATGTCCCGCGTCGGATCGTCGAGCTCGTCGAGGAACCGGGCGCTGGCACCGCGAAACCCGAAGATCGATTGGTCGCCGTCACCGGCGACCACTGCCTGATGGGTCCCGGCGCCGACCAGCCGGATCAGTGTGGCTGCCTGCGGATCGAGATGCTGGGCATCGTCGACCAGCAGATACCGCACCCGGGCGCGCTCGCTGCGCAGCAGTTCGGGGTCGGTGGCGAATGCGGTCAGTGCGGACCCGACCAGTTCTGCCGCGTCGACAGCCGGGGCCGTGGCCTGCGGCGCCTCGAGTCCGACCGCACCGCGCAGCAGACCACTCTGCTCGTACTGGCGGTATGCCCGGCCGGCCGCCTGCCACTCCGGCCGCCGGTGGGTGCGGCCGAGCGCGATCAGGTCCTCGGGACCAACGCCGCGTTCGGCGGCACGCATCATGATGTCGCGCAGTGCCTGGGCAAAACCGTTGGTACCCAAGGCCGGCCGCAATCGCTCGGGCCAGTACTCGGCGCCGTCCTCGATGTCGCCGGCGAGTAGCTCACGGAGCACGGCGTCCTGTTCGGCACCGGTGATCAGACGTGGGGGCGGATTGTCGTGGGCCGCGGCCTGCAGGCGCAAGACCGCAAACGCGTAGGAATGCAGCGTCCGGACGATCGGCTCGCGGGTGGCCTTCGGTGTGCGTGCCGGCCCCGTCCCGGTCGAAAGCAGGCGCGCGGTGATCTGTTCACGCAGCTCGGTGGCCGCCCGCCGACTCGCGGCGAGCACCAGGATCGATTCGGGATCGGTGTCCGGATCGGACAGCCGCGCAACCGCGATGTCGACGATCAGCGAGGTCTTCCCGGTACCCGGGCCACCATGAACCCGATACGGGAGGAACCCCCCGGCGGCGCTGAACTCACCGTCGATCAGGGCCTGTACGTGCGCCGGCCAGATGCGCGGAAGCGCTGCAGCGACTGGCGCGGACACCAATCGCGTGGTCAAAGCGGGCACGCACACATCCTTTCCCTCGGCTGCGTCGATGGTGTCATGTTCGTCCGACAGACTCTCGACCCACGGCAGAGCCGCGGCACCACGGGCGATATACCGCCACGTCCGGCAAGATCACGGTATGTCTGCACTGAACGTGGAACTGTTCGGACCGTTCGACGGTCCACCCGTCTTGGCCCTGCACGGCCTGACCGGGCACGGCAAGCGCTGGGCAGATCTCGCCGACGCACTGCCGCACGCCCGGATCGTGGCACCCGACCTCCTCGGTCACGGTTTCTCCCGGTGGACACCACCCTGGTCGATCGAGGCACAGGTGCTGGCGCTGTGTGAGGTCGTGGACGAACACATCGACGGACCGGTGGTGGTCGTCGCGCATTCGTATGGCTGCGCCCTCGCCATGCACCTGTCGCGCCTGATCGGCGAGCGGATCCGGTCGTTTGTGCTGCTCGATCCGGCCATGGGACTCGATCCTCAGATGATGGGGGACGTCGCGATCGACACCATGGCGCACCACGACTATCCCGATGAGGCCGCGGCCCGCGAGGGCAAGCTCGGCGAATCGTGGGCCGAACTCGACCCGGGCATCCTCGATCGCGAGATCTCCGATCACCTGATCAACGTCGGAGACCGGGTGAACTGGCGCATCCATCCGGGGATGGTGGTCGCCACCTGGAGTGAACTGGCGCGCCCGTTCACGCTCCCTCCCACCGGCATCCCTGTCGACGTGGTGCAGGCGATGCGGGTGCAGCCCCCGTACTTCACCGCAGAGTTCCGGGCTGCACTCGCCGAGCAGCAGGGCGACCTGCTGACGGTGATCGAGGAGGACTGCGGACACATGGTCCCGTTCGCCAGAGCCGAGTTGACGGCCGCGCTGGTCGCGAAGGCATTGGCCCGCAACTGAAATGGCGGCCGTGACGGAAGAAGAGGTCGAACGGGTCCGCGACATCGTGGCCTCGGTACCCGCCGGCAAGGTCACCACCTACGGCGACGTCGCCGCGGCCGTCGGACTGTCCAGCGCTCGCATCGTCGGATGGATCATGCGTACCGATTCGTCCGACCTACCGTGGCACCGCGTCATCGCGGTCAGCGGAAAACCGGCGCCCCACCTACGGACCAGCCAGCTCGAACGCCTTCAGGCCGAAGGCGTTCCGGTCTTCGACGGCCGCGTCGACATGAAAATCGCCCGCCTAGCGCTCCCCTGACCCGATCCTGTGCCCTTTTGGCGAACAAACCCCCAGGTGGGCTTCGCCAAAACACCACATCATCGGGGTGCGGGGACTCTCACCGAGCGCATTCGACGGACGACGAGGTTGACAACGCGAGGGTCGGCACCGAGCGGCGCACTGACGCCATCGGCACCGGCTTCGAACAGTCGATCGTGAAAGAGACCATGCGCCAACAGGTATGACGCCACAAATACCCGACGTCCGGTACGGGCCCGCGTCTCGGCGACAACGTCCGCGATCCGCGGCAGCGCGGTGGCGAGATATCCCACCGGCACCCGCTCACCGAGCATCGAACCGAGCAGGTTCGCCTCCCGTCGCACCTGCCCCAGCGCATACGCATCCGACGACCCCGCGGCCGCGAGGACCACCGAATCCCCACGCTTCCAGCCACATTCGGTCAGGCGCTGGGCAAGAACGCGGGCCAGTTCCGGATCCGGGCCGAGCGCCCGGGACACGCTGGTGGCCTGATGGCCACTGGCAACGATGTGTTCGGGCAGATCCTGACGGACGTGATAGCCCTCCGCCAGAAACGCCGGGACCACCACCGCAGGTCCGTCGACGCCGGACAACACCTCGGACGGCGAGGGCCCGAGAACGTCCACAAACGCCACCCGGGTTGGTCCGATCTGCGCCGACACCTTATCGGCGAGATCTGCGATCATCGCAGTGCCGTGCTCCGAGCGGGTCCCATGGGCAACCAGGATGGGCTGCGCACCAAGATGATTGAAGATCATGTGTTCTCGCCCTCCTCGTATTCGAGATCTATCGACAGTCGGTATCCGCGTTTCACCACGGTCTGGATCATGCGGGAATCCCCCAGCCCGGCGCGCAGTCTGGCCATCGCGGTCTCGACTGCATGTGTGTCCTCACCCCCGCCGGGTAGCTGGGCCAGCAGCGCGTGCCGCGACACCACCCGGCCCGGACGCTGGGCCAGGGCCTTGAGCAGTGTCAGGCCGGCCGGCGACAACGGCCGCAACTCGCCGTCGACCATCACCGCTCGACTGCGAATACTCATGTCGTGCCCGGCAACCCGCATCGTCGGGACCCGGCGCGGCATCTCTTCGGCGATGTGACGAGCCAATGCACCCAACCGGAACCGGCCTGGTCGCGACGTCGGAACCTTCAGTGCAACAAGGGGTCCCGCGGTCACCGGACCGACACACATGGCGGCGACGTCGGTCCGCAACGATTCGAGGAGCGCGTCGAGGCGTCCGGTGTCCTGTGCCCGGCCGAGC
Source organism: Williamsia faeni (assembly GCA_003202005.1). Classification (GTDB taxonomy): domain Bacteria; phylum Actinomycetota; class Actinomycetes; order Mycobacteriales; family Mycobacteriaceae; genus Williamsia; species Williamsia faeni. Next base: position 102,599 of record QJJF01000006.1, read on the forward strand.
ATCGAGGCCACCGCCGGTGCACTGGTGAACGAGACGGCGTCGATGTCGAAGTTGATGATCTGAGAGATCATCTGATCCAGCTCAGTGGTGTCGTGCGGTGGCAACCACCGATACACCGGAATCGGGAGCACCTCGGCGCCTGCTTCCCGCAAGACCTCACAGAAGTCGGGCAGCGGCTCCCACTCCGTGGTCGCACCGTGGAGCTGAACACCCACCCGGACGCCGTCGACCCCTTCGGCCAGGAGGTGTTCGAGAACCTCGCTCGACGACTCGTTCGGCGGCGACCATTCCTCGCGCAGGCCACCGGCCCGGATCGCACCCTTGGCCTTGGGACCGCGGGCCAGTACCCGAGACCGGCCCAGCGCCTCGACCAACGCCTCTGCCAAACCCCAGTCCTCCGCGGCCTCCATCCAGCCACGGAATCCGATACCTGTTGTGGCAACCACAATCTCAGGTGGATGCGCAACCACCTTCTCGGTCGCTGCCCGCAACTCCGTGTCGTCGGCGAGCGGGATGATCTGGATAGCGGGCGTCCGCTCGATCACGGCCCCACGTCGCTCCAGCAGAGCCGCGAACTCGTCGGCCCGGCGCGCCGCCGTGATCCCGATGGTGAATCCGGTCAACGGACCTGTATCACCCTCAGTGCTGCGACCACCCGAACTCACTAGACCTCCATTTGTCACGCTATCGCGGCCGTACATGCACGAGGCCGGCTCGTTGCCGCACATCGTAGACGGGCAAGATTACATTCTCGTCTCCCAGACAGCGCCCGTCCACCAGGGAGAACACCTGCTTGAGCAGGGGCGAGGCGACAGTCGGCTCACCGTCGCGGTCACCGACCAGCCCGCGCGACATGACTGCCGCATTGCCGAACGGGTCGATGTTGCCCACGGCGTACAGCTCCCCGTCGACCATCCGGAACAGTGCCACCTGTTCACCCCCGGGCAGCAGGACCGCGACCCCGAAGCCCGGCACGAGCCGGTCGAAGTGGCAGGCCGCAGTCCACGTGGCGGCGTTCGTATCAACTCGTGTGTCGTCGATGAGACTCATCGTGACGTTTCCTCCGTTCCCCGGCGGACTGCGCCGGGCTGCGGTATCCCCAAGAGTACGGGCACCTTACGGCCGCCACTCTCCGAGAAATCAATGGTGGGATCGGGTTGTTCCGGCGCATTCACAAAGGACACGAAGCGGGCCAGTTTGTCCTCGTCCTCGAGCACCCCCACCCACTCGTCCTTGTATCCGGCGACGTGGGTTTCCATCGCCGCCTCCAGCTCGCCGGCGATGCCGAGGCTGTCTTCACACACAACATCTTTGAGGTGATCCAGGCCACCTTCGAGCGATGAGAGCCAGGGTGCCGTTCGTTGCAGCCGGTCGGCCGTGCGGATGTAAAACATCAGGAATCGATCGATGTATCTGACGAGCGTCGCATCATCGATGCCCGAAGCCAGCAGCTGGGCGTGCGCCGGACTCTGACCGCCGTTGCCGCCGACATACAGATTCCAGCCGTGTTCGGTGGCGATGATGCCGACGTCTTTGCCGCGGGCCTCCGCGCACTCCCGCGCGCAACCGGACACACCGAACTTCAGCTTGTGCGGTGATCGCAGACCTCGATAGCGGTTCTCCAGGTCGACGGCCATGCCCACCGAATCCTGGACCCCGTACCGGCACCAGCTGGTACCGACACAACTCTTCACGGTGCGCAGGCTCTTCCCGTACGCATGACCGGATTCCATGCCGGCGTCGACCAGCCGCTGCCAGATGAGTGGCAATTGCTCGACGCGGGCGCCGAACAGGTCGATCCGCTGACCGCCGGTGACCTTGGTGTAGAGGTCGAAGTCCTTGGCCACCTGACCGATCACGATCAGCTGATCCGGTGTCACCTCGCCGCCGGGCATCCGCGGAACCACCGAGTAGGTGCCGTTCTTCTGCATGTTGGCGAGGAACCGGTCGTTTGTATCCTGCAGTGCCGCTTGCTCACCCGAGAGAATGTGATCACTCGAGGTCGACGCCAGGATCGACGCGACGGTGGGCTTGCAGATCTCACAGCCCAGGCCGTGGCCGTGCTTGGCGACGAGCTCGCTGAACGTACGGATACCCGTCGCCTGCACGATCTCGAAGAGTTCGGCACGGGATTGTGAGAAGTGCTCACACAGCGACTTCGAGATCGCGACACCGGAATCCGCAAGCAGGCGGGTGATCGACGGGATACAGCCGCCACAGGTGGTACCCGCCTTGGTGCAGGTCTTGACCGCTTCGACATCCTGCGCCCCATGGGCGATGGCTCCGCAGATGGAACCCTTGTCGACGCCGTTGCAGGAACAGATCTCCGCGCTGTCGGGCAGGGCGGACAGGCCGATGCCTTCGCCCGCGGCCGGAGCGATCAGTGCCGCGGGATCGCCCGGAAGCGGCCCGCCGACCATCGGCTTGAGCAAGGCGTACTGCGTTGCATCACCGACGAGCACGCCGCCGAGCAGTGTCTTGGCATCATCGCTCACAACAACTTTGGAGTAGGTCCCGGCAACCGGATCGTTGAAGACCACCTCGAGGCAACCCGCGGTGGCACCCATTGCATCACCGAAGCTCGCGACATCGACCCCGAGCAGTTTGAGCTTGGTCGACATGTCGGCGCCCTCGAACTCCGCCCGTCCGCCGAGCAGCCGATCGGCCACGACCTCCGCGGTGCTGTAGCCCGGCGCAACCAGCCCGTAGCAGCGGCCGTCCACCGCGGCGACCTCACCGATCGCGTAGATGTCCGGATCATCGGTACGGCAACCACTGTCGACAAGTACGCCGCCACGCTCACCGACCGCCAGATCGGCGTCGCGGGCGAGCTGATCACGCGGCCGCACACCTGCGGAAAAGACCAGCAGCGCAGCATCATCGATGCTGCTGTCATCCGAGAGCGTGATGTTCAGGGAACCACCCTCGACCTGTTCGATGGCCGACGTACCCACGCCGGTGTGTACCGTGACGCCGAGTTCGTGAACCAGGTTGGCCAGCAGTGCGCCGCCACCGGCATCCACCTGCAACGGCATCAGCCGGGGCGCGAACTCGACCACGTGCGGCTTGAGGCCGAGGAGCTTGAGAGCGTTGGCCGCCTCCAGGCCGAGGAGTCCACCACCGACCACGACTGCTGTGGCCCCGGCCGGAGCGGCCTCGGCGGCAGCGCGGATCTGGTCCAGGTCCGTCAGAGTGCGGTAGACGAAGCAGTTGTCCGAGTCCTTTCCGGGAACCGGAGGCACAAACGGGTACGAACCCGTGGCCAGAACCAGGGCGTCGAACACAATGCTGGAGTCGTCATCGAGGACGGCGGTCCGCTTGACCCGGTCGATTCGTTTCACCGACCGGCCCAGCAGGAGGGACACCAGCGGGTCACCCGGGTAGGTGTTCCCGTCGAGCGCCAATGACTCCGGGTCCCAATTGTTCACGTAGGAGGACAATCCCACCCGATCGTAGGCCGCGGTCGGTTCCTCACAGACCACCACAACCCGCCACTGATCGGTGACATCGCGCTGGCGCAGTTCCTGGACAAAGCGATGGCCGACCATCCCGTGACCAGCCACCACAACGGTTTTAGCGGACACTTCAGCCCTCTTTCTCACATCTGTTGTCATTGTCATGCGTCTGCCGTCTTGAGCCATTCACACAATCCGTCGACCACGGATTGGCAACTGCCACAACCGGTTGTCGCCCGGGTGGCATCGGCCATCGCACCCGCACTGCGGGCACCCTTTCGCCAGGCGTCGGTCAGGTTCTTCTTCGACACCGTGTTGCACCGGCAGATGATCGCGTCGCCGGGCATCTGTGCCGGGCTCGCCGATTCGGTGGCACCTCCGACGAGGTGCCCGAGCAGCAGGCGCATGCGGTCGGTCGGCACCGGCGCACCGGAGTCGAACAACTGGGAGATGGTGCCCACCACCTCCGGGTTGCCCAGCAGCACCGCCCCGGCGATGCGGTCCTTGCGCACGACCACCTTGGCGTAGCGACCGCGGTGGGGATCGGACAGCGTCATCACCTCGGCCTCGAGATCATTCGGGTCTGTGTCGATCTCGCCCATCGACGCCAGGTCGATGTCGTGGGCCTTGAGTCGCAGGATCTGCTGCGTGCCCTCGTATCCGACCAGGCTCTCGCCGATCAGGTTCTCGGCCACGGTCTCGGCCATCTCCCACCCCGGCTGTACCAGTCCGTAGACGATGTTGCGGTGCTGGGCGCATTCACCGATCGCGTAGACGGCCCGGTCGCTGGTGCGGAGTTCGTCGTCGACGACGATTCCGTGATCGACTGCCAGCCCGGCCTCCGCGGCGACCTCGGTGTTGGGCGCGATCCCGGCGGCAACGATGACGAGATCGGCGCCCAGGGTCGAGCCGTCGGTGAGCACCACTTCACGGCCGGTCTGCGGATCGTCGCGGATCGCGCTCACCCGCCCGCCCAGCACCACGTCCATCCCGATCTCACGCAGGATCCGGGTGAGAACCGCTCCACCGGCACTGTCGAGCTGCTTTTCCATCGGATGCGACCGCGGATGGACCACCGTCACCGCAGCGCCCTGCAGGAGTGCACCGCGGGCCGCCTCGAGCCCGAGCAGACCGCCACCGACGACGACCACCCGAACACCCTTCCCCAGTGCCGAGACGATCGATTCACAGTCGGCGAGGTTGCGGAAGGCGACGACGCCGGGCACCGGCGCACCCTCGTCGTCGAGGGCGCCGGCGATCGGTGGGACAAACGAGCGACTACCTGTGGCGAACACGAGCTTGTCGTAGCGGTGGACGGTTCCGTCGCTGCAGTGCACCGTCTGGGCGGCCCGGTCGACACGCTCGACGCGCACACCGACATGCGTCTGCAGGTTGCGTTCGCGGTACCAGTTCTCGGCACGAATCATGGTGTCGGCGGGGCGGATCCGGCCGGCCACCACATTCGACATCAAGATCCGGTTGTACGCGGCGGTCGGCTCCTCACCGATGACCACACTGGTGACGCGCTCGCCACCGGGGTCGCGCCGATGCAGTTCTTCTTGCAACCGGGCACCGGCCATGCCGTTGCCCACGATCACCACACGCTTCGTCATGTTCACCCCATCGGTTCCATCTGTGCGGCCGGTTCCATCCGCACCGCGCAGATCTTGAACTCGGGCATCCGGCTGGTCGGATCGAGTGCGGGATTGGTCAGCAGGTTGGCGCGCCCATCACCGGCGTAGTGGAAGGGCAGGAAGACGGTGTCGGGCCGCAGCGAGTCGATGCACCGGGCCGCAGCGACCACAGACCCGCGGCGCGAGGTCACTCGCACCCGGTCCCCGTGCGCAATCCCCAGTCGCTCTGCGGTGTCCGAGTTCACCTCCACAAACATGGGGCCGGCGGCATCGGCCAGCGCCTTCACGTGACGGGTCTGGGCGCCTGACTGGTAGTGCGTCAGCACCCGTCCGGTCGTGCAGATCAGCGGATAGTCGGCGCTCACCGGCTCGGTCTGCCCATGATGGTCGACCGCGACGAATTTGGCCCGGCCGTCCTCGGTTCCGAAGCGGTCCAGGAACATCCGCGGGGTTCCGGGGTGACCGACCTCGGGGCAGGGCCAGTGGATCGCCTCGTCGTTGTCGAGGCGGTCGTAGGTGATGCCGGTGTAGTCGGCCGGACCGCCGGCAGAGGCCCGTCGCAGCTCGTCGAAGACCTCGCGGGGGTCGGTCTTGAATCGTTCGGCAGGCTGACCGAGGCGAATGGCCAACTCCGACAGCACTTCCAGCTCGCTGCGCGGACCGTCAGGGACCGGCACCGCCTGACGCCGGCGCAGCAGCCGTCCCTCGAGGGACGTCATCGTCCCTTCTTCTTCGGCCCACTGCAGTACCGGCAGCACGACATCGGCCATCGCCGCGGTCTCCGACATCAGGAAGTCGTTGACCACCAACATGTCCAGGGACTGCAGCCGATCCACCACGTGTCCGGCGCGCGGCGCCGACACCGCCAGGTTCGCACCGTGCACCATCAGCATCTTCGGTCCGCCGGGCTGTCCCAGGGATTCGAGCAGTTCGTAGGCGCTGCGGCCGGGACCGGGCAGGTCGTCGGGATCGATGCCCCACACCGCGGCGACGTGCTTGCGTGCGGCGGGGTCGGCGATCTTCCGGTAACCCGGCAACTGGTCGGCCTTCTGGCCGTGTTCGCGACCGCCCTGACCGTTGCCCTGCCCGGTGATGCAGCCGTAGCCGCTGCCCCGCCGTCCACACAGGCCGAGCACCAGCGCCAGACCGATCACGGCGCTGACCGTGTCGGTACCGGTCGAATGCTGTTCCGCCCCACGGGCTGTGAGCACATATGCGCCGGTTCCGCGATCACGGGAGCCGGCCAGCAGCTGCACGGTCCGGCGCATCGCACTGACCGGGACGCCACTGGTCCGCTCGGCGCGTTCCGGCCACCACTGCCCCGCAACCCTCCAGAACTCGTCGAATCCGCTGGTGCGGTCGGCGATGTAGTCCAGATCCGCGTACCCCTCGGTCACCGCGATATGAACCATGCCCAGGACCAGGGGCAGATCGGTGCCGGGCGAAAGTTGCAGGTGCACACCACCATCGGTCACCGCACGTTCCACCGTTGCCGTCCGGCGCGGATCTGCGACGACCAGTCCACCGGCACGGGCAGCGGTCATGAGATGGCTGACCATCGGCGGCATCGTCTCGGCCACGTTGCCGCCCAGCATGACGATGCACTCCGCCGAACCGATGTCGGCCAAGGGGAACGGCAATCCCCGATCGATGCCGAACGACTTGATTCCGGCGGCGGCCGCCGAGCTCATGCAGAACCGGCCGTTGTAGTCGATGTTCGAGGTTTGCAATGCCACCCGCGCGAACTTGCCCAGCTGGTAGGCCTTCTCGTTGGTCAGACCGCCACCACCGAAGATTCCCACCGCGTCGGCGCCGTGCTCACGGCGGGCGCGGGCGAAACCCTGCGCCACGATGTCCAGCGCGTTGTCCCACGTCGTCGGTGTCAGCTCTCCGTCGACTCGCACCAGCGGTTCGGTGAGCCGATTCGGGTTGCGGAGCACATCGGCTGCCGTCCAGCCCTTTTGGCACAACCCGCCCTTGTTGGTGGGGAACTGCCGTGGGGCGATCTCGGCATCGGCGGCGCCGGACCCGGTGATGGTCATCGCGCACTGCAATCCGCAGTACGGACAATGTGTCCGGGTTCCGACCGCGCCCTCGGCCGTGCGGCCGAGGGGATCGTCTGCGTGGTCACGGCTGCACTACCGGGGTGGCGGATTCGACCGGAGCCGGCTTCGCCGTCGCTTCGGTGACCTCGAAGGACTCACGAACGTAGAACCACCAGGTCACGATCGCCGCGAGGACATAGAAGGCCAGGAAGATGATGAAGGCCTGGGTGGCCGACTGATTGGATTTGTAGCTGTCGCGCAGCACCAGGTTGATCCCGACGCCACCGAGACCACCGAATGCGCCGGCAATGCCGATCAGTGCACCCGACATCGACCGCGACCAGTTGGTCTTGCCCAGCGTGTTCAGGGCTGGATTGATCTTGGCCTTGTGTTCCCAGATGCTTGGGATGATCTTGTAGACCGAGCCGTTGGCGATGCCCGAGATGAGGAACAGCAACACAAAGCCGATCACGAACGCGGTCAGTGTGCCGCCGGTGATCTCTTTGTCGTTCGCGTCCGAGATCAGTCCCGCCACCACCAGGATGGCGGCCGAGGCGATCATCGCGAGGAAGCTGAACAGCGTCACCTTGCCGCCGCCGATCCTGTCGGCAAGCTTTCCGCCGTATGGCCGGCTCAGCGATCCCAGCAGGGGTCCGATCCAGACGATCTGCGCCGCAGCCAAAGCCGGGTTCGAGTTCCCGGACGCGGCAAAGCTGATGTTGAGGACCTGGCCGAAGGCGAACCCGAAACCGATGAACGAACCGAATGTTCCGACGTACAGCAGCGAAATAATCCATGTGTCACGGAACTTCAGCGCCTGGACCATCGACCGACCGCTGGCGGTCTGGTGGTCGAGATTGTCCATATAGATCGCGGCACCGACACCGGCGAAGGCCAGCAGAACCAGGTAGATGGCACACAGGACCTCGGGGTTGTCGGCAAACAGCCAGATCACCATCAGCCCCATCAACTGGACGACCGGTACGCCGATGTTTCCGCCGCCGGCGTTGAGTCCCAGCGCCCAGCCCTTGAGACGCTGCGGGTAGAACGCGTTGATGTTGGTCATCGAGGACGCGAAGTTGCCGCCACCGAAGCCGGTCAGCGCGGCCACGAACAGGTACCACCCGAAGCCGAAGTCGCCCGGATTCATCATCAGCATCAGGAGCAGACCGGTGGGGATCAACAGCACGACGGCCGAGAAGATCGCCCAGTTCCGTCCACCGAACTTCGCTGTGGCCTGGGTGTAAGGAATACGCAAGCAGGAACCGACGAACGTCGCGGTGGCCGCGATCGCGAACTTCTGATCGGCACTGATCCCGTATTCCGGACCCATCATCAGCGCGAGAACCGAGAACATTGCCCAGATCGAGAACCCGACGTGTTCACAGATCACCGACCAGATCAGGTTCCGCTTGGCGATTTCGGCGTTGCCGTTGTCCCACGCCTCGACGTCTTCGGGATCCCAGTCGGTGATGTAGTGCTTTCGCTTTGTGGCCTTGGCAGTCACTTCGTGCCCTCCTCGTATGTCCGGGTCCAGTTACCGGATGACTTGAGGAGAACGGTAGGAAATGGGTGTTGCGAAAGCTTTGCATGCAGTGACCGAACAATCACAGTGTTCTCACTCCTCACCCGAAAAGGGTGTGAGAAGTGGGATCAACGATGGCCGCTACATGGCGGACTCGGCGGGAAACAGCAGGTCAGGAGTGCTATACGAGGAATCTGACCATATCGGCGACCCGTTTGAGCCCCGGGAGTGCACCGGACGTCGACCGGGGATGTAACGCGTGAACGGCCAACCTGAACATGACGGCACGCAACATCATCTGCGGCCATTCGGGCAGATCTTCCCAGCGATCGACGAGTCCGTCGTCGGCCCCACCCCAGGCCAGGGCGTCCACCACGACAACCGCGGACGCCCAGGCGGCGGGTCTCCAATACGGGGTGATGTCGGTGATTCCGGGCGCGGCGGTGCCGGCGAACAAGACTGTGCCGAACAGGTCACCGTGGACGAGCTGCGACGGCGACTCCACTTTCTTGCGAAGGGTGGCCAGCGTGTGCAGCATCTCGAGGCTGGTGACACCGTCCGGTGAGGTCGGGTCACCCATCCCGGCAGACCGGGCCGCGCGCATCGGGACGTCATCCCAGGCGGCCCGATCAGAAGCGGTGAACACGTCGACGTCGCTGAACGGCGGCGCCGGCGGTTGCGTCAGAAACCGCGGACGCTCCAGTTCTGCGGTGGCCTCATGGAGTCGATCCGCCAGCGAGACGACCTCGTCGAAGCGGGGTTCAGGTGTTCCGGCGATATAGGTGTCGGCCCGCCAGCCCGAGACCACATAGCGTCCGTCAGAGGCCCGGACCGGACGTGCAACCCGGACACCATCGACGTACAGCGTCTCCCGGACCTTCGCCGACCAGGCCGCGCGCGCGTGGTCGGGCACGAGCGAGAGGACCGTCTCGCCGATCCGCCAGCCACCTTCCCAGCCGTCACCCAATGCCACCACGGGATGTCCGGTCAACCCGAAGGTCTTCAGGACATGCTCAGGCGGCTCGACGGAGGTCAAGTCAGAGGTCACGGCGCCAACGTTACCGGCGTGTTCGAGAGAATCACCGCAGGCTCGAAGGGTGTCGCCGCACGCGTCCGCGAGCGACGTGCGGGGATCAGTAGACGGGCAGTGCGGTGTCCACCTGCTTGGCCCAGGCGGTGATTCCACCCTGCAGATGGGTGGCGTCCGCGAAGCCGGCCTTCTTGACCGCCGCAAGCGCTTCGGCCGACCGGATACCGGTCTTGCAGTACAGGACCGCGGGCCGATCCTGCGGCAGCTTGGACAGTCCCTCGCCCGACTCGATGTCGCCCTTCGGGATCAGGGTGGCACCTTCGATCTTGACGATGTCCCACTCCACGGGCTCCCGGACATCGATCAGGGCGAGCTTCTCCCCGGAGTCCAGACGCTGCTTGAGTTCGACCGCGGTCACGGTCGAACCGGTGGCCGCCGACACACCCGCGTCCGAGACCACCCCGCAGAACGCGTCGTAGTCGATCAGTTCGGTGATCTTCGGCGCTTGCGGGTCCTTGCGCAGATTGATGGTCCGGTAGCGCATGTCGAGGGCGTCGTACACCATCAACCGGCCGAGCAGCGTGTCGCCGATACCGGTGATCAGCTTGATCGCCTCGGTACCCATGATCGATCCGATCGAGGCGCACAGGATGCCCAGCACACCACCCTCGGCGCACGACGGCACCATGCCCGGCGGCGGCGCCTCGGGGTACAGGTCGCGGTAATTCAGGCCGAGTCCGTTCGGCGCGTCCTCCCAGAACACCGAGGCCTGGCCCTCGAAGCGATAGATCGACCCCCACACGTACGGCTTACCCGCGAGCACGGCGGCGTCGTTGACCAGGTAGCGGGTGGCGAAGTTGTCGGTGCCGTCGACGATCAGGTCGTACTGCCCGAACAGCTCGACGGCGTTGCTGTTGTCGAGGCGGAACTTGTGGGTGTGCACCTCGACGAAGGGGTTGATCTCGAGGATCGAATCCTTTGCGGAATCGGCCTTGGGCCGGCCCACGTCGGACTGCCCGTGAATGACCTGCCGTTGCAGGTTGGACTCGTCGACCTCGTCGAACTCGACGATTCCGATGGTGCCGACCCCGGCGGCCGCCAGATACAGCAGTGCCGGAGACCCCAGCCCGCCGGCACCGATGACCAGCACCTTGGCGTTCTTGAGACGTTTCTGTCCGTCGACTCCGATGTCGGGGATGATCAGGTGCCGGCTGTAGCGGGCGACCTCTTCGCGGGTGAGCTCTCCTGTGGGCTCAACCAGCGGCGGCAACTGTGACACGAGCACTCCTCACGCGATTCCCACCTGCACCGGGCCTCACGGACACCGGCTCCATGTTCAACGAACGTCCCACACAGATGATTCCAACCGCGCAGAATCGTCAGCCGGACCGGATCAGCGCCCCGGGAACGGCCAGGGATTGGGATTGCAGACATAGTTGTGATCGGCCTTCATGTCCGGATCCAGAGCCATGATCTGGCTGTTGGCCGTACCGAATGTCTGCTGCATCATCACCGGCGCCAGTGCCCCGTTGACCTTGCACGGCTCATGGTTGACGAAACCGATCGCGTGGCCGATCTCATGATTGATCAGATACTGCCGATAGCCCAGGTCGTCGCCCTGGTAGGAGAGCGCACCGCGCACCCACCGGGCCTCGTTGAGTGTCACCCGGCCCTCGGGCGGGTAGTAACAGCTCGATTCGAGCTGGATCTCATAGCCACACAGCTCCCGCGTGGTCCCCGGAGAAGTCAGGGTGACCCGGAAGTCGGGGGTACCGCTGTCGATCCGGCGGAAGCTGAACTGCCCGTCGCCGATCCAGCTCTTCGGATTCGCGAGAGTGGTGTCGACCAGCTTGGCGTACGTGGGGTCGCCGCCGTAGTCACCGGAGTTGAGTCCGTTCTCCACCTCGACGGTGTACGTGAACTCCTGGCCACCGGATCCGATGCGCGGCGTCGTACCGGGGACGATGCGGTAGGTACTGTCACCGCTCTGGGTGAACGGGCCACCGTCGGGCAGAGTGCCGGCCGGGAGTTGTTCGGCCTGGACTTCGCTCGGTGGCGCACCGATTGCGGTGGTCACGTTGTTCACGTCGGTGCTGCGGACCGAATCCGGATCGGAATCGGCCGCGGCCACCGACGGCGAGTTCTCCTGCTCCGACCTCACGGTGAGCACGATCATCACGATGGTGAGCACCACCAGGACCGGAATCGCGTAGGCGCGCCAGCCGTAGGTTGCGACGAACCGCCCCAGCGCACTCTGTTTTTTGCGATCCGTGTCGCGTTCCGCGCGTTGCCGCCCGGGATCATCCGTCGGGTCCCACCGGGCCCGCAGCGGCTGATCCGGAGCGGGACGTCCCGACGACACCGGAGGATGGATATCTGTGCGCTGATTGGCGAGCCGCGCATCCGCCTCGGCCTCGGCCCGGGCCAGTCGGCTGGCCCGATCGGCGGCACGTCGTGCCTGGTCAGAGTGTTCGTTCCCGTCGACGACTGCTGTCCGGCGACCGGATGAACGACGCCCTGAGCTCTCGTCACCGCGACCCGATTCAGCCCGGGTGCCGCGGGGTGAACGTCGTGTTCCCCTGCTCCCCGAGCCTCCCGCATCAGTCACCATTCAACCTTCTCACAGGCATCGTCAATTCACCTGTAAGCCACCACCGGTGGCGGACCGGGAAGACAGATATACCCTCGATCCATGGACGAGACGGCAGCAGCAGGTACCGGGGTGAAGGCGAACTCCGCCAATGCTGGACGCCGGAGCGTTCGGATGCCACGGAGCGCACGCCGACTGCAGTTGATGGATGCCGCAAGTGAGATCTTCGTCGAACGCGGTTACCACTCGGCGGGGATGGACGAGATCGCAGTCCACGCGGGTGTCAGCAAACCCGTTCTCTACCAACACTTCCCGAGCAAACTCGACCTCTATCTCGCGGTCCTGGACCTGCACGCGGAATCGATGGTCAACCGGGTCACCGGAGCACTGCTGACGTCCACCGACAACCGGCACCGCGTCCGCTCCGCAGTCGAGGCGTTCTTCGATTTCATCGATGAGGACAATCAGGGATATCGGCTGATCTTCCAGTCGGATGCACTCGATCCGGCGGCGATCCGCCGTGTCGAAGGCGCGACCGAGGCCTGCGTTGACGCCGTGTACGGCCTGGTGATGCACGATTCCGGCCTCGACCAGAACCGGTCCCGCATGCTTGCCGCCGGTCTCGTCGGCCTCAGTCAGGTCAACGCCCGCCACTGGCTCGACGCCAAGCGGCCCATGACCAAAGAAGAAGCCATCAACATCACCGTCACGATGCTCTGGGGCGGACTCGCCCGCGTGCCGATGCAGCACGCGAGCGACTCCGAACTCGGCCCCGAGGCCTGAGCAAACTAGATTGCGCCGAACCCGACCTTGCGGGATTCGGAGGTGCCGACCTCGACATAGGCGATCTTGGTTACCGGAATCAGGTACCGCGCACCTTTGTCGTCCTGCAGACGCAGGAGCTGATCGCTACCCGACAGTGCGGCCTCGACCGCGGCATGGGCTTCGTCGCTGTCCTGGTCGATGTGCACAACCAGCTCGCGCGCGCTGTCGGTGATCCCGATCTTCACATCAACGGCCACAGATATCCTCCATAGATCTCAGGCGTACTTCCTACGGGTGTGAATCTATCCCCAGCCGCGGCCGGACCGGCAGTCAGGCCGACCAGCGCCGAAGAGGGTTTTTCAGGTCAGGCCCATGTCCGCCATCCGGCGGGCGTGACGCTCCTGAATCGAATCGAAGAATCCGGCGATCCCGTTGAGGTCGGTCTCGACGGAGAAGAGCAGCTCGGTCAGATCCTCCTGACCCGCCAGAACGTACTGGGTCTGGGTGATCGCCTCGCCGAGCAGACGACGTCCCCACAACGTCAGCGGCGACTTCAGATTCGGGTTGGCGGCCACGGCGTCGCGAATCGCCTGCACAGCGAACTCCGAATGACCGGTCTCGGCCATCACCGCACGGACCACGGCCTCGGCCTCGGGAGGCAGCGTGCCCGCGATCTCGAGGTAGAAATCTGCGGCCAATCCGTCACCGACATACACCTTGACCAGCGATTCCTCCCAGGTACTGGGCACAGTCGAGGCATGGTAGCGATCGAGCACGGCCTCGTACGCGGCGATCAACTCGTAGACGTCGACACCCCGTCGCTGCAGCTCGTCCTGGAGGGTCTCGAAATGCGCCATCTCGGCCGCGGCCATGCTCGCCATGGCCACCCGGCCCCGGATACCCGGCGCCATCAGCGCCTCGGAGGTGAGTCGGTAGAACGCCGCCAATTCGCCGCACGCGAGCACCCCGAAGAGTTCGGTGATTCCGCGATGATCGGGCGAAACCGAGGTCGGGACCGCAGCCACCGGCGGTTCGGTTTGTGAGCCAGAAGACATGGGTTCGAGTGTAGTGCTCACGTGCTCCGGGGACTCGCCGGACCGCTGCGCGGAGAACACCGATTCTTCGAGACCGTCTAAATACACGTACACTGCCAGGGGTGAGTCATGCTCGACGCGGACTCGCACCGAATTTGTGCGCGCACCAACGGTCGCCTGATATCGATCAGGCCCGATTCAGCCAGATACCGGTTGCCAGGATCCTCGGGTTGTTTCGAGGCCGCAATGCTGACCTGTTTGGTTGAACCTTTGCAGTGCGCGCGGGAGCACATTGCGAAAGGCAATCAACTGAACATCGAAAGCAAAACCCAAGAGTCTGTCATCGACGTGGTCGAAGAAGTCATCGTCGCGGAAGATCACGTCTCCCCCACGTTCGCCGAACTCGGCGTCCGCAAGGAAATCGTCGACGCCCTCGCCGCCGACGGAAAAACCAACACCTTCGCGATCCAGGAACTGACCCTGCCGCTGGCGATGGCCGGCGACGATCTGATCGGCCAGGCCCGAACCGGCATGGGCAAGACCCTCGGCTTCGGCGTCCCGCTGCTGCAGCGCGTGTCCCAGGCGGTCGCCAATGTCGGCGAACCCGGCATCTGGAAGCTCGACGGCACGCCACGCGCGCTGATCATCGTCCCGACCCGTGAGTTGTGCATCCAGGTCACCGATGACCTCGAGATCGCGGCGAAGGGCCTGCACGTCGACACCGCCGACGGCCAGAACCGGCCGCTGCGGCTGCTCTCGATCTTCGGCGGACGCCCGTTCGAACACCAGATCAGCGAGCTCAAGATCGGCATCGACGTGGTGGTCGGCACCCCCGGCCGCCTGCTCGACCTCGCCCGCCAGGGCTATCTGATCCTGGGCAAGGTGCAGGTGCTGGTCCTCGACGAGGCCGACGAGATGCTCGACCTCGGATTCCTCCCCGATATCGAGCGCTTGATGAGCTCGCTGCCCGACGCCCGCCAGACGATGCTGTTCTCGGCAACCATGCCCGGACCGATCGTCACCCTGGCCCGCACGTTCCTCACGAAGCCGACCCACATCCGGGCCGAGCACGCGAACGACTCCGCGGTGCACGATCGCACCACCCAGCACGTCTACCGCGCGCATGCCATGGACAAGTCCGAACTCGTCGCACGCATCCTGCAGGCCGAAGGACGCGGCGCCACAATGATTTTCACGCGGACCAAGCGGACCGCACAGAAGGTCGCCGACGACCTCGCCGAGCGCGGATTCGCCGTCGGCGCCGTCCACGGTGACCTCGGCCAGATCGCCCGGGAGAAGGCACTGACCGCTTTCCGCGAGCATCGGATCAACGTCCTGGTCGCGACCGATGTCGCCGCCCGCGGTATCGACATCGACGACGTCACCCACGTCATCAACTACCAGTGCCCCGATGACGAGAAGACCTACGTGCACCGGATCGGACGTACCGGCCGCGCCGGACGCACCGGTATCGCGATCACACTGGTCGACTGGGACGAGCTGCACCGCTGGGAGATGATCAGCAAAGCACTCGACCTGAAGATGGACGATCCGGCCGAAACCTATTCCAGCTCACCGCATCTGCGCGAAGAACTGAGCATTCCCGAGTCGGCGACCGGACGTGTCGGAACCGTCAAGCCCGCCCGCGAGGAGCGCGAGCCGCGTTCAGGTGGACGCTCGTCCGACGACGAGAAGCGTGTTGTCGCCGGACGGGGCCGCGATTCCGCCAAGCGCCCGTCCCGCCAGCGTCGGCGCACCCGCGCGGGCGGCCAGGATGACAACGGAGCAGTCACCGGTGACGCGACGGTGACCACCACCGAGGCGACCACCAAGACCACATCCGAGACCCCGGCAGCCGCGCCTGCCGATGGTGCCGAGAGCAGTGACCGGCCCCGCCGTCGACGTCGCCGCCGGACGGGTGCCGGCAGCGGCACCGACACCGGCGACGCCGTGGGTACCGCTTCGGAGTAGCTGACGGTGCTCAGGCCGGAGCGGCGGACGCCGCTCGACATCGTGATCGTTGTTGTCCTGGTTGTGATCGTCGCGGCGTCTGCCGTGGCGATCTGGGCAACCAGTTCGGCACAGAACACCGAGTCGGATCCGGCCGCCCTGGCCGCGGCCGAACCCGCGGAAGCGACCTCGGTTCCGCTCGCGTTCACCGAGGCCTGGCGGGCCACCAGCTCGGCCACTGCGACACCTGTCGCGATCGGTGGCGTGGTGGTGACCGGCGACGGCGGAGCCGTGGTCGGACACGACCCGGCCACCGGCGCCGCACTGTGGTCTTACACCCGCGACATCCCTCTGTGCACCGTCACCGGATGGTCGGCCGGGGGCCGCGACTACGCCATCGCGATCTACCGCAACTCCCGTGGGTGCAGCGAGGTGACTGCACTCGACGCCGCGACCGGGAAACGCGCATCGTCTCGCAGCAGCGATGCCGACAATTCCCTCGACATCAGTTTCGATCGTGATTATGTTGTGGCACAGGGTGATACACGCCTTGAAGCCTGGCGCACCGACCTGGTCCGCACCATCGAATACGGCCGCGTCGACGCACCGGTGAACCCCGGGACACAACCCCGTTCGGGTTGCGAGTTCGTCTCCAGCGGGGTCGGTTCATCACGCATCGCGGTCATCGAGCGCTGCGGTATCGAGCCCGGCTATCGCCTGACCATTCTCGGTGCGACCCTCGACAACGACGAAAAGCTCCAGGAATTCGCGTCGACGATCATCACGGGCGAACTGGGCACTCCACCGCGCATCGTTGCCGTCAACCAAACGGGTGTGACCCTGTATGTGTCGTCACCGAGCCCGATGCTCGAAACCTATGGCGCCGACGGCACCATCAAGAACCGCACCACCGTCCTCGGCGACCCGATCGGCATCGAGAGCAAACCCATCACCAGCGGCGACGTCATCACATTCTGGACCGGCAAGGCCACCGTCGTGATCGATCCCGTCACTCTCGAGGCCCGATTCCAGGTACCGGAGACCCTGGGCCCCGGCGTTGTCATGGCCGGTTCCCTACTGCTGCCGAGCGCCACGGGCATCAGCGAACACAACCTGACCAACGGACAGCCGATTCGCTCGATTCCGGTCGAGCGGGCCGGCTACAACGGCGGAATCATCACCCTCGCCGACATCGGCAATCAGCTCGTGCAGCAATGGGACTCCACCGTCTCCGTGCTCGCACCGGCGCAGTGATCCCGGACAACCTTCCGCGCGGTGGCCCCGCTCAGACCGCGTCGATGGTCTGAAGTTCGACGTCGTCCTTCCAGTGATCCCAGAGATTGTCCGCGAGATCTCGATATGCCTGCGCGCCCTTGCTCTTTCGACCGGCGAGCACACTCGCACCCGAGGCCGACGCCTCGGCGAAACGGACGGTGCGCGGGATCGGCGGCGCCAGAACCGGCAGGTCGTAGCGGTCTGCGACATCGGCGAGGACGTCGCGGCTGTGAGTGGTGCGGGCGTCGTAGAGGGTGGGTAGCGCACCGAGAAGTTTCAGATCGGGATTGGTGATCTGCTGTACCTCGGTGACCGTGCGGAGCAACTGCCCCACACCCCGGTGGGCGAGGGTCTCGCATTGCAACGGCACAATCACCTCATCGGCTGCGGTCAGCCCGTTGAGCGTGAGAACCCCGAGCGAGGGCGGGCAGTCGATGATGATGACGTCGTAATCTTCCTCGACGGTCTTGAGTGCCCGCTTGAGCGCGTACTCGCGTCCCGGACGCATGAGCAGCAACGCCTCGGCACCCGCGAGATCGATCGTGGCCGGGAGCAGGGTGACCTTGTCGTCGGTGTCGAGCAGCGCCTCTGCCAGAGTCCCCTCCCCCAGGAGCACGTCGTGGATCGAAATCGTCAGCTTGTCCGGGTCATGACCCAACGAAAAGGTAAGGCACCCTTGCGGATCCAGGTCGACAACCAGGACCGACAAACCCTTGTCGGCCAACGCGGCGCCCAGCGAGACCACCGTGGTGGTCTTCGCGACGCCCCCCTTTTGATTCGCCACTGCAAGTACCTTGACCATTGCTGACTCCCTCCAAGTCGAGCACTCCGAACGCGCTGCCGCAGTTTGTTTTCCTTGACCCTATGCGCAGGCAGTGCAGAATGTCTGGGGTGAGCACCCCGAGTTCTGCCATTCATCGACTGATTCTCATCCGGCACGGAGAAACCGAGTGGTCGAAGGCGGGCAAACACACCGGGACGAGCGATATCCCGCTCACCCCGCTCGGCGAGGAACAAGCAGCCGGCCTGCGCCAACCGCTCGACGAATTGCTCCTGACCGATCCGCTGGTGCTGTCTTCGCCGAGAATTCGCGCCACCCACACCGCGGCATTGGCCGGCTTGACGATTTCCCGCACCGACGAATTGTTCACCGAATGGAATTACGGCAGCTACGAGGGAATCACCACCCCGCAGATCCGCGAGACCGATCCGGGCTGGACGGTGTGGTCCCGTGGCGGACCCGGCGGTGAATCACCTCAGCAGATGAGCGACCGGATGGATGCCGTCATCAGCGGCCTGCTGGACGATCTGACCAACAGGTCCGTGATCCTCATCGGACACGGCCACCTCTCGAGGTCGCTCCTGGCCCGCTGGATCGGCGCACCCATACATTTCGGTGCTCATTTCGCGATGCTCCCGGCGTCGCTCTCCGTCCTCGGATTCGACGGCGAGACCCGTCAGATCCAGTCCCTGGGCATCACCGGATACCGCAGCGCCGACTACGTGGACGCCGGCCGCCCGGCCCATGTGCGCACCGGCGCCTGAGTCGTCGGGTACCCGACCGACAGCAGACCGGAGCGTCAGTGACGCTTCTTCTTGCGTCGCTCAAAGGTCTTCGCGACGGGCTTGGGTTCGACCGCGACTTCGTCGTCCTCACCCGGTTTGATCGCGTAGGCGAGTGCAAACCACTTCATCGACGACGGGCTGAACAGGAAGTACAACGCGATCGCGAGCACCACGAGGACGGGTGTACCGATGAGCGGCAGGTTGCTGTCGGTCATCAGGGCAATCGCCACCGGGACCAGCAGCACCTGCGTCATCACCGCGATGGCCCGACCCCAGCGACGTCCGGTGAGCAGCGCGATGCCGGCGGCCAGGACACCACCGCCGAGGATCACAAACCAGGCCGCGGTTCCATAACCGCTGATGAAGTCACCGTCGTCATGACCCAGCAACTCCCGGATCACCATGTAGATCGCGGCCGCGACGGCGAGGGCGCCTTCGAATGCAACTATTGCGCCGGCCCGGCGAACATTGATCGGTGCAGTGGATTCAGACACCTGACCACACTAATGGTCGCGTCCGCCGAGCCTCTCCCAGGTCCTTCGCGGGCCCCGGTGACCAGCGCAAAGGGCGGATTCGCCCCTTCTGGCGCTAGGCTCGGTTCTCGTGCGCGCGATGCTGATCGTCAATCCCTTTGCCACCTCGACCACCGAGGCCGGCCGCGACGCGCTGCTCCATACCCTCTCCGCATCGCTGCGTCGCCCGGAAGATGGGGCCGGCGGGGTGGCGGAGACGAAGCGCAGCGGAGCTCGACCAGAGCATGTGGAGACGAAGCGCAGCGGAGCTCGACCAGAGCATGTGGAGACGAAGCGCAGCGGAGCTCGACCACAGTATGTCGATGTCAGGGTCGAACACACCACTCACCGCGGTCATGCCGGCGAGCTCGCCGCACAGGCCCGCGCCGAGCGCTACGACGTTGTCGTGGTGCACGGCGGCGATGGCAGTGTCAACGAGGTGGTCAACGGACTTCTCGATCCTCCGTCCGTGCCCGAGAGCGGTCTGCCCTCCCCGGCACTCGCGGTCGTGCCCGGCGGCAGCGCCAACGTATTTGCCCGGGCATTGGGCATCGATCCGGATCCACTGAAGGCAACCGGGCAGCTCGTCGACCTGCTCGCGACCGGGCAGCGACGACGAGTCAGCTTGGGGCACACCAACAATCGCTGGTTCTTGTTCAACGCCGGAGTCGGTGTCGACGCACAGGTGGTGAAGTCCATCGACGAACAGCGCACCGCGGGGCATCGCGCGACCGCCACCCGTTATCTGTGGACCGCGGTACGGACGTTCATGGGCGCTGCCCGCGGCAAGCCCACGCTGACCGTCACCATCCCGGGTCGCGAACCTCTCGAGGGCGCACATTTCGCGTTCGTCTCGAATGCCAGCCCGTGGACTTATCTGGGCACACGGCCGATCGAAACCAATCCGGATACGAGTTTTGACAGTCGACTCGGCGTTTTTGCATCAACGTCGATGGCCCCGATCCGCAATTTGCCACTGGCCCGGCAATTGTTGTCTTCGAAAGCCAAGCCGCACGCCAAACACCTTTTGCGCGCAGATGATGTCGCATCTGTCGAGATTCGTAGTTCCGAACCCATCGACATGCAGATGGATGGCGAATACCTTGGTACCCGGACGGCGCTCGAGTTCGGCTGCCGTCCCGCCGTACTAGAGGTTATTTCTCCCAAATCGTGAAGCAGCGGTCTGCGACCTGGGAGAGATCCCGGTCACAAGTGCTTTTATATGTGATTCGCAAGACAAGTTCGCCCGCACAGTAGTACAACGGGGTAGGGACCTTCAGAGGTACCCCCTGCACAGTGATGTTGCCCACGTGTTATGGGAACACCATTGACATCATCTGGATTCGTGAAAGTATTCACAAAGCAACAGTGCGGAAACAAAACCTACGCACACATGAACAGACGGTTACGAGCGGCGCAGAGAAGCGCCTGAAGGAGCAGTGGGATGGACTGGCGTCACAACGCAATTTGTCGCGACGAGGATCCGGAGCTGTTTTTCCCGGTGGGAAACAGTGGCCCGGCCATCGCGCAGATTGCTGATGCGAAGCTCGTCTGCAACCGCTGCCCGGTTACAGCTGATTGCCTTACGTGGGCACTGGAGTCGGGCCAGGATGCAGGCGTGTGGGGCGCGATGAGCGAAGACGAGCGGCGCGCACTGAAGCGGCGCAACGCTCGCAGCCGCACACGCAGCTCGGTGTAGACACAGCAAGAAATGCGAGGTGGTCGCAGCAAGGCGACCACCTCGACGGCAACCAACCCGGTGGCACAGGCCACTGGGTTTTTGTTGTTCAAGGACACCAAAAATGCTGCGGCACAAGCCCGTTCAGCGCAGCGGGACGGTCAGGACCGCATCGGTGCCACCGGTCGCACCGGGGCGCAGCTCGAGTTCGCCCGACAGCTCTATCTGCACCAGCGTGTGGACGATCTGCAGACC
Organism: Williamsia faeni; assembly: GCA_003202005.1. Taxonomy (GTDB): domain Bacteria; phylum Actinomycetota; class Actinomycetes; order Mycobacteriales; family Mycobacteriaceae; genus Williamsia; species Williamsia faeni. The sequence goes on from QJJF01000006.1 coordinate 123,913, forward strand.
CAACCGATCCGACTGACGCGGATCGAAGTCGGGGTCGATGCCAACGCCGTTGTCCTGCACCGTGATCACGAGTTCACGGGTGCTCCTCGAGGTGTCGATCAGCACCCGGCCGGACTCCTCGGGCGCAAAGCCGTGTTCGACGGCGTTCTGGATCAATTCGGTGAGCACCATCACCACCGGCATCGCCAGGTCTGACTTGAGCACACCGATCTTCCCCACCCGACGAACCGTGACCGCGGTACCGCCCGACGCCACGTCGGCCATGACGGGCACCAGCTGATCGATGACCACGTCGAGATCGACTTCCTCATCCACACTGCCCGAAAGCAATTCGTGCACAAGGGCGATCGCCGCAACCCGGCGAACCGCTTCTCCCAGGGCCTGGCGGGCTTCGTCATTGGTGGTACGCCGCGCCTGCAATCGCAGCAGGGCCGACACACTCTGCAAATTGTTCTTGACGCGGTGATGGATCTCGCGGATCGTCGCGTCCTTGCTGATCAGCGCGAGGTCCCGACGTTTCACCTCGGTGACGTCACGCACCAGGATCACGGCGCCGACCAGCTCACCGCGGGGCCGCAGGGGCACCGCACGGATCAGGACGGTCGCGCGGCGGGCGTCGGCCTCGATCCGCATCCCCGCCTTGCCCTCGACCGCCGCCCGCAGCATCGCGGCCGCTTCTTCGGATTCGAAGGGATCGCTGAGCAGGCTGACCGTCACCTCGGCGAGGTCGTTGCCGCTGAGCTCCGAGGTCCAGCCCATGCGGTGGTAGGCAGACAGCGCGTTGGGGCTGGCATATTGCACCACCCCGCGCTCGTCGACCCGGATGAAGCCATCGCCGGCACGAGGTGTCGACAGTCCACGAGGGTTGCCCTCGTTCTGCGGGAACGTCCCCTCTGCCACCATCTGGCACAGGTCGTACGCGCAGTCCTGGTACGACAGCTCGAGCGGTGACGGCATCCGCGGCTGGGTGAGATTGATCGCGCGGGCAAGAACCGCGACCACCGCGCCCTCGAATCGGACCGGGACCGCTTCGCGCCTGATCGCCGTCGATCCGATCCACGTCGGATCCTCCTCGCGGAGGATGCGGCCATGCGACAGGGCACCGAAGACCTGCGGGTTGTCGGCCTCTGAGATCGACGTACCGACCCCATCGGTGGGGAAGACAGTCGGTGCGGTGTTCGGCCGGCATTGGGCCACACAGACCATCTGGGGCCCGGCAGTGCCCGACTCCGGACGACCGGAGTCGCCGGCTGCGTTTTGCGACTGCACCCACATCTGGAAGTCGGCAAACGACAGATCAGCCAGCAATTGCCATTCGGCCACCACCCGTTGCAGGTGTCCGCCGGCCGCGCCGGACAGTTCGGTGTGTTCCGCGAGCAACTCCGAAAGAGTCGACATCAGCCGGAGTCCGCCCGTGCGTCAGTGGTCGCGGACGTCAGTTGTCGATGACCGCGATGAGGTCACCGGCCTGGATCACATCCCCGACGTTGACCTTGACCTCTGTGATCGTGCCTGCTTCTTCGGCCAGAACCGGGATCTCCATCTTCATCGATTCCAGCAACACGAGCGTGTCACCGACCTCGACCGTCTGACCGGCACTGACAACCACCTCGAGAACGCTTGCAACGATTTCCGCTACGACTTCTTCTGCCATCGCCATCCTCCAGGTGTTCGGGTTACGCCGGTATAAACCTAGCGCAGCACCCTGGGCCCGGGCGATTCTCGGCAATCGTGCACTTCGTGTCACAATGGAGCGCTGTCGAAAGGAGACTGCCATGGGAAAGCGTGGACGCAAGAAGCGGGCTCGCAAGAAGAATGCGGCCAACCACGGCAAGCGCCCCAACGCCTGAGCGTTGAGGCCCTTACCGGGTTTGGATCCCTGGCGGATTCGGAGTTGAGGACTATCCCCGCGTTTCGCGGATGATGACTGTCTTCCGGATCTCCAGGGTCAACCGTTCCCGCAGTCCCTTGGGCGCCTGTTCTCCACCGCACTTGCGGTTCACCAGGCTCTTCAATTGCTGTTCGATGCCGTAGTGCTCGAGGCACGGCGTGCACCCATCGAGATGCGACTTCAGACGTGCGCGAGCATGCGGATCGCACTCGTTGTCCAGCAGCAGCCACACGTCGGCGATCACTGCAGAACAGTCGAGTTGCTGCGTCTCGTCGAAATCCTCGTCGGCGTTCGAGCCGCCGGCTACGTTTCCGGTACTCATCCGGCAACCTCCTGTTTGTGGCCGGACTGGCCTGCGGCCGAGTGGCCGGAAGTTCCTCTGTTGAATCCACGCTCGCGAGCGACATCGGCGAGCAGTTCCCGCAACTGTTTGCGGCCGCGGTGCAGTCGTGACATGACGGTCCCGATCGGGGTGTCCATGATCTCGGCGATTTCCTTGTACGGCAATCCCTCGACGTCGGCGTAGTAGACCGCCATCCGGAAGTCCTCCGGGAGCGCCTGCAGGGCTGCCTTGATCTCGTCGTCGGGCAACGCGTCCAGCGCCTCGATCTCGGCGGACCTCAGACCCTGCGACGTGTGCTCGGCCGTGGCGGCCAGCTGCCAGTCGGTGATCTCATCAGTCGGATACTGGGCCGGCTGACGCTGCTTTTTCCGGTATCCGTTGATGTAGGTGTTGGTCAGGATCCGATAGAGCCAGGCTTTGAGGTTGGTCCCCGCCTTGAACGAGTGGAACGCCGAGAAGGCCTTCACATACGTTTCCTGGACCAGATCCTCGGCGTCGGCAGGGTTCCGGGTCATCCGCAGTGCGCCGCCGTACAACTGGTCGAGCAACGGCAGTGCATCACGTTCGAACCGCGCAAAACGCTCTTCCGACGTCTCTGGGCTCACTTCGGGTGTTTCGGCTTCGGTCACGACATTCCCTTCGAGACCTGCGGGAAAATCAGGTCTGTCGAGCAAGCCTACCGACCCGCGCTCTTGCGAGTTGCTGTACACACCACACCTCCTTCAGGTGGAGTCAACAACGGCTTGTCACGACTTGTTCCGGACCGGGTCACTTTTGCCCATCCTGCGCCGATGCTTGCCACCTCATGTGCCTGGTGAATATCGTGCGGCCGATCGACCTGCGAGAATCGACAGCCATGGCAGCGACCGCGGCGATCAGCGTTCTCGAAAATGCCGGGGTACGGCATCAGGTACACAAGTACGACACCCGCTCCGATGGTGACTGGGGGCCCGAAGCTGTTGAGCACCTGCGCACCTCGATCGGAGCCGAACGCGAACAGATCTTCAAGACCCTGGTGATCGACGTCGGCGGCACCCTGGCGGTGGCGGTCATCCCGGTTCCCGAACGTCTGTCCCCCAAAGCCGCAGCCGGCGCTCTGGGGTTGAGTGGAAAGGCCACCATGGCCGATCCGGTGGCGGTGGTGCGCGTCACCGGATATGTCCTCGGCGGGGTTTCACCGGTCGGTCAGAAGAAGCCACTGCCGACGGTGATCGACGAGACGGTCGAACTCTGGGATTCGGTGTTCTGCAGCGGTGGCAAACGCGGACTGGAGATCGAACTCGCCCCGGCGGACCTGATCTCGGTCACCGGCGCGGTCGTCGCAGACATCCTCTCGTGACCAAGAGCGCTACTACTGCTCGTCGTCCCGGTGGTCGTAGCGTTCGCGGGCCTCGAAGACCTCGTCCATGTGGACCTCGGCCCAGTCCTTCACACCGCGCATCAGCTGCCTCAGCGACAGACCCAGCGGTGTGAGCGAATAGTCGACGCGCACCGGAACACTCACCGTGACCTCGCGCGTCACCAGACCATCGCGTTCGAGGGTGCGCAAGGTCTGGGTCAACATCTTCTGACTGACCCCGGCCACGGCCCGGGACAGCTCCGAGTAGCGCATGGTGCGGTCTCCGAGGGCCACCAGGATCAGTGCCACCCACTTGTCGCTCATCCGGTCGAGCAACATCCGGCTCGGACAGTTCGCGACGTACGCGTCGTATTCCCGTTTCGCCTCTCCACGGCGATCGGCGGCGGTCATGGTCGGCATCGGACTCACCTTCCGGAGGGTTACGCACTTTTGGGTGCCTACTTACCAGTAGAGAGTGCCACCGGCATCGTGGAGAAGGCAAGGGGCGTACGACACGAGAAAGGACTCCGCTCATGCGAACAATCCTCACCACCGGTACAGACGACTTCACGATCATCGACCGCGCGGCACCCGAACCCCGGTCCGGAGAGGTCCGGATCCGGGTGGCTGCCGCCTCGGTCAATCCGGTCGATGTCGGCGCCGCGCACGGCGTCTTCCACCGAATGGGTGTCATACCCACCGGCGCTGCTGTGGGCCTGGGCTGGGACGTCTCCGGCGTCGTCGACGCAGTGGGCCCCGACGTCACCGGGCTGACAACCGGGACTGCGGTCGCCGGTCTACGCCACGGAATCGGACCGGACATCGGAACCTACGGCGAGGCCGTCGTCCTGCCCGCGACCGCGGTTGCGCGACTGCCCAGGGGCCTCGATCCGGCCGACGCCGCCGCGGTGCCGCTCATCGCGCTGACGGCGTCCCAGGCGATCGACCTGCTCAATCCCGGCGGCCGGCGACTCCTGATCGTCGGGGCGTCAGGTGGGGTCGGCGGATATGCCGTCCCGCTGGCGGCACAGCGCGGTGCCACGGTCACCGCTGTCGGCAAGCGCGGCGATGTAGAGAACCTCATTCACCACGGCGCCGGCACGGTTGTCACGGACGCCGCCGAACTGACCGACAGGCGTTTCGACGCCGTCTTCGATCCGGCCGGGGCCGGCGCCGGGTTACTCGACCTGATCGTCGATGGCGGGCGTTACCTGGGAACCGCACCCCGAAACGCGCCCGCGCCGGTCCGTGGCATCACCAGCGGCTGGATCGAGGTGCGCGCCGACGGCGCCGAACTCGCCGGTCTCCTGACCGAGGTGGCAGCGGGCCGACTGCCCCTGCGGATCGCCGGGGACTTCGCACTCGACGAGGCGGCCAAGGCGCACCAGGCATTCGAGGACAAATCCATCCCCGGCCGGTGGCTGTTGCGGATCTGAACACCCGCCGACGAAACAGGGGTCAGCGCCAGGCCAGCTGCCGCAGCCGCACCCAGTCCACCGGACGCTTGGGCGGCCGGACGCCGGGGCGATGTCGCGGTACCCGCACCCGCAACGCCTGCGGGGTGATCGTGCACCGCACCGGAGTCGCGAGCATGAGCGCCTCGCCGTCGACGCCGACCGCGATCTCGGGCTGATCGGCTTCGATGATCGCTTCGAGGCCGGAGTACTGCGTCAGACCGTGTTGGCGTGTCCGGCGGAGCAGCCCGACTGCCTGCAGGGTACTGCTCACCGACACCGCCACGACTCCGAGTGCACCCGTGTCGATGCGGGGCCGCCGGCCGAGTCCGGCCAGGTCGCTCATCTCGTAGGCGCCGTTGCTCACCAAGACGGCCTGCGGCTGATTGATGGTCACCTCGCCGGCACGGGCGAGCAATCGCGGACCGCGGGTGCCGGAGATCAGATCAGGGAGCATGGCCAGCATCGTGCCGGTCTTGTCGTCGCGATAGGCCGGGCTCTGCACCACCTCGGCGTACGCACCGAACGATGCGTTGTTGACAAACGTGCGGCCGTTGACGGAGCCGAGGTCGACCCTGATCTCCACCCCGTCGGTCAACGCGTCGAGACAGGTGGACGGATCATCGCGGTCCAGACCCAGGTCGAGCGCGAAGTGGTTACGGGTTCCGGCGCTGATCACCAGGAACGGCAGATCGTGTTCTGCTGCGATGCCGGCCACGAGCGCCTGCGTGCCGTCGCCGCCGGCGACCCCGAGCAGGTCGGCCCCGCGCTCGACCGCAGCGCGGGTCAGTGCCGCGACATCAACCGGTCCGGGCCCGTCGAGCAGGGCAACTTCGACGCCCAACGCCTCAGCGCGACTCTGCAATTGGAACTTCTCGACCTTGCCGCCACCCGAACGCGGATTCATCACCACAAAAGGCCGCTTCGGCGGCGGGACCTCGATCTCGGGCATCGTCCAGTCGGCGCGATCACGACCCAGCGCTGCGCGGGCGAAGACTCCGGCCAGCACCAGGAGTGCGATCACGGCCAGTACCACCCACAGCAGGTGCTCGGCGATGAGGAAGACGAGCAGGGCTATCGGGATCACCACCGAGAAGGCCAACGCGACCCACCGGAAGAACCCACGAACGGTGAGGAACCAGTAGATCGCCGCGACGCCGATGACCAGAGCACCCACCGTGGCGATCAACACGATGAAGGTCTTCAGACCGGCGAACACCACCAGGACGAGCACCGCGGCGAATACCGCGGCGAAACCGGCGCGCGCCAGCCATCGTCGGCGAACGTCGGTGTCGCCCATCGGTTCCGGCTTCGCGTGTTCGTGTGGCATCGGGCCCCGTTCAGTTCGGTGTTTTCGGGTACTTCGCTTCGTATTCGTTCTTGGTGATTTCTTGCTTGGCACGACGTTTGACCCCGATCAGGGCGCCGTCGATACCGTTGGTGGTCAGCAGATGACGGCGGTAGATGCCCATCAGCGCGATCTCGAAGTACACCAGCGGGATGAGCAGCAGCGCAATCATTCCGAGGCGATAGATCACCGGTCCGGGCACAAATGAGAAGGCGATGAAGATCGGCAGGAACGGCAGGACCCCGCGAATGATGTAGCGGCGGATGCAACCCGGCCCTGTCACGTCCCGGATCACCCAGTCCCGCATCGATGCCGGCAACGGTCGGCCGAGGAGGTATTTGACCAGCTGGAGAAAGTTCGGTCGGGTCTTGCCCGAATCACCGGTCACAGCGGCTCGATCAGGTCAGAGCGGTTGTTGCGCACGCTGTTGACGTCCGTCGACACCCGATACGGCACCAGGTGCGGCTCGGGCAGGGCCTCGAGCAGATCCCGCGCCACCGAGGCCTTTCCGCTGGTGCAATCAAGCCAGTCGTTGCGCAGGTCCGGAGTGACGATGACCGGCGTGCGGTCGTGGATGTGGCCCAGCGCGTCGGTGGCCGGACGGGTGATCACCGTGGTGGTCCACAACCAGCGATCGGGATCGTCTTTCGGCTTGCCCGGATCGGGCCACAGTTCGTAGAGGCCGGCGAAACCGAGTATCGGCGCATCCGGGTCGTGCATGAAGTACGGCAGCTTCTTGCCTTCCTGATCTTTCGTCCATTCGAAGAAACCGGCCGCAGGAAGTATGCACCGACGCCGGGCGGCGGCGGCCTTGAACGAGGGTTTCTCGGTGAGCGTCTCCGACCGGGCATTGATCATCCGGCTGCCGATGCCCGGGTCTTTGGCCCAACTCGGAACCAGACCCCACCGGAGCGCCCGTAGCTGCCGGACCACATCGGGCTCCGCGTCCTCCTGGCTGTCGGGGTCGGCGCGAGATACGCGTTCCAGGATCACCGGCACCGTGGTGGTGGGCGCAACGTTGTAGGACGGATTGGCGAGCTTGCTCGCATCATCTTCCGCGAGCGCCGCGTCAAAAGCCGCAACCAGATCAGAGGTACTCGCCGTCGTGGCGTATCGACCACACATTGTGGTCATTATCCACCCCAGCTGTCAGTCCCCGACAACCGACAGGCTCCGTGGAACGTGTCCACGGGGCCTGGTCGGAGTTCGACTTGGGTGCCGGGTCGCCCTACGCGGCCGCGGCGTCCTGCACAACTGCAATCTGCTTGTTGAGTAAGTCGACCAGGATCGCTTGATCCGAATCGCTCCAATTGGCGGCATTCTCGCCGGTGAGTGTGATCTGAACACTCACCGTCGTGCCGTCAACGTAGGCGCCGGTGGAGCGAATGGTGAGAGGTAACGTCTGCCCACTCACCGTTGCTGTGCCCGTACTGATGATTGTTTTCGCCGGAACCGTCGAGCCGTCCACGTCTTCCACCGAGTTCTCCATCTCGGCAACAAGCTGACCACCGCTGTCGAGCGGTCCCCGCATGGTCATGGCCGGGCAGTCCTCCACCTGGCTTGCCACAGTGTCCAGGTCACTGGTCTCACCCAGGATCACCTGTGTCTCGATGGACGTGCCGTCTTCCATGTCGAACTCGACACGAGCCCGGTCGAACTCGTCGGTACCGTCTTCCTTGTCGACGATCGCCGCACAGTTGGCGGGGGTGACCTCGGGGTCATTCGACTTGTCGGCGTCGATGGCGGCCTTGTCCTTGACGACATATGTACCGGTGCCCGGAAAGTCCGACTCCGGCAGCATCAGATCCTCGACGCGTACGTCGAGATCCGCCGGCGTGGCTTCCCCAGAGGTCGACTCCTCCGCACTCGTGGTCGATTCGGCGCTGTCTTTCGAGTCATCCGAACATGCCGACAGTGTCAAAAGTGTTGCCGCGCAGAGTGCAATCGCTGCTCCGCTGCGTGAAAGTGTCAGGTTCATGGATCGAACATAGCGGCCAAATCGGTCGCTGACACCGGATGTCCGCCAATTGATCGACCGCGTCACCGTTGCCGGCTTCGGGCCGTCTCAACAGGGGAAACAAGGTGTCACGGGCAGCATGAAAGACTGTCTGGGTGACTGCATGGAACGCACCGTTCGCACCGGACCCGTTGCACGCGACGGTGACGCTGCCCGGAAGTAAGTCGATCACCAACCGTGCCCTGGTCCTCGCGGCCCAGGCCGACGGGCGCTCGACCGTGTCCGGAACGCTCCGCAGTCGCGACACCGACCTCATGCTCGACGCGCTCGCCGCCCTCGGAACCTCGATCGAAACCGATCCGGTGGATCCCACCGCGGTGACCATCACCCCGGCGTCACTGCATGGCGCCACCATCGACTGCGGTCTGGCCGGAACAGTCATGCGCTTTGTGCCGGCGATTGCCGCATCGGCCCGCGGCCCAGTGCATTTCGACGGTGACGAGCAGGCCCGGTCGCGACCGCTGCACACCATTCTCGACGCACTGCGCGACCTCGGAGTGAAGATCGACGGCAATGCTCTGCCGTTCACCGTGGAAGGCACCGGATCGGTCCGCGGCGGCGCCGTCACCATCGATGCGTCGGCGTCATCACAATTCGTCTCGGGACTGCTCCTGGCCGGCGCCGGATTCACCGAAGGCGTCACCATCACCCATTCGGGCACACCGGTTCCGTCGATGCCACACATCGAGATGACCATCGATATGCTCGCCGCCGCCGGCGTCGCCGTGGACACCTCCATCCCCGACCGCTGGCACATCGCCCCCGGACCGATCCGCGCGGTGGACTGGCAGATCGAACCAGATCTTTCGAACGCGGCGGCGTTCCTGGCCGCCGCTGCGGTGACCGGCGGCAGCATCAGCGTGCCACGGTGGCCGGCCACCACCACTCAGCCCGGAGCGGTCATCGTCGACATCCTCGAGGCGATGGGTTGCCGCACCGAGCTGACGGACGGACTACTGACTGTCACCGGACCCGAAGTGCTGCAAGGCATCACGTGGGACATGAGCGCCGTCGGAGAATTGACACCGACCGTGGCCGCGATGTGTGCCCTCGCGCAGGGAACCTCGACGCTGTCGGGTGTTGCCCATCTGCGCGGCCACGAGACCGACCGACTCCATGCACTGCGCACCGAGATCAACCGCCTCGGCGGCGCCTGCCGCGAAACCGATGACGGATTGATCATCGAACCGGCACCACTGCATGGGGGCGTCTGGCAGTCGTACGCGGATCACCGGATGGCAACCGCGGGAGCGCTGATCGGGCTTGTCACCGAAGGGGTCGGGGTCGACGATGTCGAGACCACCGCCAAAACTCTGCCAGACTTTCCGGGTATGTGGGCGAGGATGATCAGCGCTTGAGTAAGCGGCAGTACGACGAAACCGATGTCCGGGTACGCCCGGGCCGGGGAAGTCGGCCACGCACCAAGACCCGGCCCACCCATGACGATGCGGCCACCGCCATGGTGGTCTCCGTCGACCGGGGCCGGTGGGGATGTGTGCTGGAGGACGACCAGGACGTCCGGGTCGTCTGCATGCGGGCCCGCGAACTCGGCCGCACCCCGATCGTGGTCGGCGACGACGTGTCGGTGGTCGGCGACCTCTCCGGCAAGCCCGACACCCTGGCCCGGATCGTGCGTGTTGCGCCCCGGCGAACCGTGTTGCGCCGCACTGCAGATGACACCGATCCGTATGAACGGATCGTGGTGGCCAACGCCGATCAACTGCTGATCGTCACAGCCCTGGCCGATCCGCCACCGCGGACCGGATTCGTCGAACGGGCTCTGGCCGCAGCCTACGTGGGAGGACTGCAACCGGTCCTGTGTCTGACGAAGAGCGATCTGGCCGACCCGGAGTCGTTCCGCTCCTCGTTTGCCGACCTGGATCTGCCGGTACTCCTCGCCGGCCGCGACGACCCCCTCGAGCCGGCGCAGAAACTCCTCACGGGCAAGGTCACCGCGCTCATCGGCCACAGCGGCGTCGGTAAGTCGACCCTGGTGAATCGTCTTGTACCCGATGCCTATCGGGCCACGGCGGTGGTATCCGGCGTCGGCAAGGGACGGCACACGTCCACGCAGTCGGTGGTCCTGCCACTCCCCGGCGGCGGGTGGGTGGTGGACACCCCCGGCATCAGGTCGTTCGGCCTGGCGCACATCGGACCCGAAGACGTGATCAAGGCGTTCGACGATCTCAGTGAGACTATCAACGACTGTCCACGCGGCTGCACACACCTCGGACCGCCTGCCGATCCCGAGTGCGCCCTCGACGCACTGACCGGCCAACACCATCGACGGGCCATGGCCGTGCGCGAACTCATCGCCGCGCTCAGCGTCGCCAACCATTGGGATTAGACCCGGGGTCCCCGCTCGACAAAACCACATGGTGCAGTCACAACCACGCGTTGCAACAGGTGATTGTGACTGCAACGTGTGGATCTACCAGGATCAGCGGGCGCGCAATGCCTTTCGGCGCAACTTGAGCTCGGCTATCGCGGTCTTCAAGCCGTCACGCTTGCCTTCTCCGGCCGCCACGATCCGCTTACCCCGTTCGGTGGCAGCGGCCCGCAGCTCGGCGAACTTCTTCTCCGACGCGGTTTCCGGGGCATCGTCTGAGCTGGCGATCAGCATGCTGTTCGGCAGCGTCAACTTGTTGATCGTCCGGAAGGTCTGCCAATACTGACGGCCCAGCGAACCCGTGGTGTAGGGCAAGTCGTACTTTTCGCAGAGCTGCCGAACCCGTACCGCGATCTCGGCATACCGGTTCGAGGGCAGATCGGGGAAAAGGTGGTGCTCGATCTGGTAACAGAGGTTGCCGCTCATGAACGCCATCGCCGGACCCGCATCGAAGTTCGCCGTACCCAGCATCTGGCGCAGATACCACTGACCGGGCGTCTCGTCGACGAGCGATTCCTCGGTGAACTTCTCGGCACCGTCCGGGAAATGTCCACAGAAGATGACGAGATATGCCCAGATGTTGCGGACGAAGTTGGCGGTCAGGTTGGCGGTCAGAGTGCTGCGCGCCGACCCGACGGACAACAGCGGGAAGATCACGTAGTCCTTGGCCAGCTGACGGACGACCTTCTTGGCGAAGTCCTTGATCTGCGGAACCGCGACCTCCTTGGGCTTGATGCCCTGGAAGTATTCCTTCAGTTCGAGATCGTGCAGCCCGATCCCCCACTCGAAGGTCGCGGCAAGGAATAGGTTCGCCAAGGGCTGCGCGGCATGCTTCTTCTGCCATGGCTCGTCGCGGGTGACCCGCAGGAGGCCGTAGCCGACATCGTGATCCATGTTGAGGACGTTGGTGTACTTGTGATGGATGTAGTTGTGGGAGTGCTTCCAGTGTGCCGAATAGCAGACCATGTCCCACTCCCACGATGTGGAGTGGATCTCGGGATCGTTCATCCAATCCCATTGGCCGTGCATGACGTTGTGGCCGAGTTCCATGTTCTCGATGATCTTCGCCGCCGAGAGCAATGATGTGCCGGACAGCCAGAGGAGTCGATTCCGGCTGCCCAACAACACAATCCGGCCACCGACCTCGAGGATCCGCTGAGCCAGGATGGCACGACGCAAGTACCTTGCGTCACGCACACCACGATCTGATTCGATCTCACGCCGCAGGGCGTCGAGTTCGGCACCGAGCGCCTCGACATCGGACTCGGTCAGATGTGTGTATTCGTTGATGTCAGTGATTGCCATGCGCCTGTGCAGCTCCCTTGCTGGCGTTTCGCCGGGCCGAGGGGGCCTGAGCCCACGACCAACCGCCATCGTTCAACGTCGACGTCCAGCGTACGGCGTTCGGCGCCGGGGCGCCTGTCTCTGGTCAGGCAGCTCGCACGTCCCTGGCCTGCCGTTGACCGGCGATCGCCGGTACCGGTGAGCGCCGGCGACGAAGCTTACCGATCGCGGTCCGCAGACCGGTACGACGTCCGGTGGCCGGATCGACTGTCGCAGTGAGACGTTGGTCGGGGTCGGTCTTGAAACGCAGTTCCGATGCCGTCTCGGGTGCGTCGTCGACGGTGCCCTTCAGGTACTTGTTCGGCAACGACAACTTCGCAATCGTCCGCCACGCCTTCGCGTACTGCAGCAGGAACGGTCCCGTGGTGTACGGCAGGTCGTACTTGTCGCACAGTGCGCGGACGCGGACGGCGATCTCCGCGTACCGGTTGGACGGCAGATCAGGGAACAAGTGATGCTCGATCTGGTAACTCAGGTTGCCGCTCATGAACGCGAGGGTCTTACCCGAGTCGAAGTTGGCGCTCCCCAGCATCTGACGCAGGTACCAGTGGGCCTGCGATTCATCTTCGAGGTCCTGCCTGGTGAACTTCTCGGCCCCGTCGGGGAAGTGTCCGCAGAAGATGACCGCGTTGGTCCAGATGTTGCGAATCGTGTTGGCGGCCAAAGTCGCAGTGATCGCCCGCAGCCAGGTCTTGCGTGACCGGGTGACGGCACCGACCAGAGCCGGGTACACCACGTAATCTTTGCCGACCTGTCGGCCGATCTTCATGCCGACGTCACGCAGATCTTGCTTGAAGGCGTCCGGATTCGGATGCCGGCCTGCGGCCACCCGCCCGAGCTCCAGATGCTGCACCGCGACGCCGTACTGGAAGAACAGCATCAGCAAGGTGTTGTACGCGATGTTGCCGAGGTAGAAGGGCTTCCACCGCTGATCGCGGGTGACCCGGATCAGGCCGTAGCCCACATCGTCGTCCATGCCGAGCACGTTCGTGTACTTGTGGTGGATGTAGTTGTGGGTGTGCTTCCAGTGTGCGGACGGGCCGGTGTTGTCCCATTCCCATCCGGTGGAGTGCACCTCGGGATCGTTCATCCAATCCCATTGGCCGTGCATGATGTTGTGACCCAGCTCCATGTTCTCCACGATCTTGGAGACACCGAGCACACCCGCGCCCAGGGCCCAGATCTTGCGGTTACCGGAGCCGAACAACAGCGCCCGTCCCGAAAGCTCCAGTCCACGCTGGAAGCGGATGGAGTTGCGAATGTATGTGGCGTCGCGTTCACCGCGATCGTTCTCGACGTCGCGACGGATGGCGTCGAGTTCCTGACCCAGCGCCTCGATGTCGGCGTCGGTCAGATGTGCGTACTCAGGAATGTCGGTAATTGCCACCGCTTCGAACCTCTCGTAGTGGGGACCGAACCGAGGTCGGTGCAGTCGTTGCAACAAACCTACGGATACGTAACTTACGCAATCGTAGGTTACGTCTCGGGAGGTGTCCAGAGGAGGGTGAGACTGATCTCACCTGCCTCACAATGGGAGGAAACCGCTCCCGCCGGGCTATGGTTGTCTAGTACTTCGCGCAAGATGCGCGGAACCGTCGTGGAACTGCTTCCTCGCGACGTGGTCCCCAGGGAAACCCGGGCCACCTGTTGCGAGTCGATCAACCCCACTGAGCTATTCACACGGCGATCGTTACTGCCCACCATCTGCGGTGGTCGACCTTGTCGGCCCCCAGATCCGGGCAGTCGCGCCAACCAGCGGTGAATCGTGCTCGAGACGCCGCGTAATCCAGAAACGTGATCTATTTGATGACCCCTGTTTCCAGTCCTGCCACAACAACGTTCGCCGAGCTCGGCGTGCCCCCTCGTCTGGTCAAGACGTTGACGGCCGGCGGCATCACCGCCCCGTTCCCGATCCAGGCCGACACCCTTCCCGACAGTCTGTCGGGACGCGACGTGCTGGGCCGCGGAAAGACCGGCAGCGGCAAGACGCTCGCCTTCGCCATCCCTCTCGTTGCTCGCCTCTCCGCCGGCTCGTCCGCCGGCGCCGGCCGCCCCCGCGGCCTGATCCTGGCTCCGACCCGTGAGCTCGCCACCCAGATCACCGCCGTTGTGCAGCCGATGGCCCAGGCCCTCGGCCTGACCGTGACCACCATCTTCGGTGGCGTCCCCCAGGGTCGCCAGGCCTCTGCACTGCGCGCCGGTGTCGACATCGTGGTGGCCTGCCCCGGCCGTCTCGAAGACCTCATGCGCCAGCGCCTCGTGCGTTTGGACCGCGTCGAGATCTCCATCCTCGACGAGGCCGATCACATGGCTGACCTGGGCTTCCTGCCCGGCGTCACCCGCATCCTGACCGCCACCCCCGAGGGCGGCCAGCGACTGCTGTTCTCGGCGACCCTCGACAACGGTGTCGACAAGCTGGTCAAGCGGTTCCTCAACCAGCCGGTCATGCACTCGGTCGACGAGGCCACCTCACCGGTCGCCGCCATGACCCACCACATCTACGAGGTCTCCGGCGCCGATTCCAAGAAGGGTGTCGTCTTCGCACTCGCCTCGGGCCGCGGCCGTCGCATCCTGTTCATGCGCACCAAGCACCAGGCCCGCAAGCTGGCCAAGCAGCTCACCGACGCCGGCATCCCCAGCGTCGACCTGCACGGCAACCTCTCGCAGGGCGCTCGTGACCGCAACCTCCTCGCGTTCTCCAGCGGCAAGGCACGCGTCCTGGTCGCCACCGACGTCGCAGCCCGCGGCGTGCACGTGGATGACGTCGAACTCGTCGTCCACGTCGACCCGCCTGCCGAGCACAAGGCGTACCTGCACCGTTCGGGTCGTACCGCGCGCGCAGGCAGTGCCGGTGACGTTGTCACCCTGACCCTGCCCGAGCAGCGTCGCGACATGTCGCAGCTGCTGCGCAAGGCCGCCATCAAGGCCACCCCGATCAAGGTCACCGCCGATTCGGCAGAGCTCAAGGCACTGGTCGGCGAGACTGCCGAACTGGTCGCACCGCCCGCCGTCACCTCGGTTCCCAACCGCTCGGTGAAGTCGCCGGGCAGCCGTACCGGTCGTAGCCCGCGCCCCACCGCTGACGGATCAGCTCCGTACGAGGGCCGTGGTCGCGGACAGAGCGCCCGCTCACAGGGTGGTCGCGCAGCGGCCGGCCATACCGAGGGCAGCCGCAGCCGCGGCGGATATTCCGGACACAGCGGCGGCGGATCGTCGCAGGGCGGCGCACGTCGCAGCCAGTCGCGCGCGAGCAGCGCCCGCTAGTCCCGCAGACAACACAATGGGGGCCCAAGTGAAAACTTGGGCCCCCATTGTTGTCGGTACAGGTCAGACCTCGAGGGTGCAGTCCCCGGCCGCGACGCTGATGCAGGTTTGAATACGTTCTCCGGCAACATGTTCCGCACCGCTGCGCAGGTCCCGGACCACACCCTTGTCGAGCATCACCACACAGCTCTGGCAGATACCCATCCGGCAACCGAACGGCATCTGTACGCCGACGTCCTCGCCGGCGGCCATCAATGTGGTGGCACCATCGGCCGTGGCGGTACGCCCGGTCTTCGAGAATGTGACCGTGCCACCTTCGGCACCGACCTCACCGCGTTCGAGTGCAAATCGCTCGATGTGCAGGTGATCCCGCAATCCGGCCTGCGTCCACATCTGGGTCAGCGAGTCGAGCAACGGGGCCGGGCCACAGGCCCACGTCTGTCGCTGCGCCCAATCGGGACACAAGGCGTCCAGACCTTCTGCGTCGATCTTGCCCTCGGAACGCGTCCGCTGAACATGGACCCGCAACAGGCCGTCGGCCTCGAACTGCTCGAGTTCGGCAGCGAACATGAGGTCTTTGTCGGTGGGCACCGAATGGATCAGGTGGACGTCGGTGTGCTGTTCGCGCGACGACATCGTCCGCAGCATCGACATGATCGGCGTGATGCCACTGCCCGCCGTGACGAACAACAACTTCTCGGGCAGCTCCGCCGGAAGGACGAACTCCCCCTGCGGCGCGGCGAGCCGCACCACCGTGCCGGGTGCCAAACCGTTGACAAGGTGACCGGACAGGAATCCCTCGGCCATCGCCTTCACCGTGATCGACACGATCTTGCCGTGCGTGTCGGATGTCGTCAGCGGTACCGACGTCAGCGAATAGGAACGCCACGTCCATCGACCTTCGACCAGGACGCCGATGCCCATGTACTGCCCGGGGTGGTAGTCGAAGGAAAAACCCCAGCCCGGCTTGATCACCAGGGTTGCCGAGTCGTCGGTTTCGGGCCGAACCTCGACGATCTTGCCGCGCAGTTCCCGCGCCGACCACAGCGGATTCGCCAGGTGCAGGTAGTCGTCAGGCAGCAACGGGGTCGTGACCCGCGATGCCGCGGCACGGACCATGTTGACCGCCCGGCTACGGCTCGCGATATCGCGAACCGGCTCCTCGAATCGTTCACGCCAACCCATCAGGTGCCTCCAGTCGAAGAGCTTCAATACTGCTAACTTACGCTACCGTAGGTTAGCGGGGTCAGAGCAATTCGAGCAGGAATGGAAGCTCCTGGGTGGCGTACCAGCCCAGGTCGAAGTCTTCGACGTCGCCGATGGCCAGTTCGGCATCCTCGTCACCCAGATCTGCGGCGTCGATGAGTTCCATCGCCCGGATGACCTTGTCCTCGGCCTCGCTGCCGTCGACCAGCAGCGATGCGACAGCCGAGAGAGTCACCATTCCAGAGGTTTTCACCACCGCCACATCGAGATCCGGGCGCAGCTTCACATCGTCGACATCAGCGGCGATCACCACGCGCCGGGCCGGCAACGGTGTCCCCTCACCCTCGCCGTCACCGGGTCCGTCACCTTCGGCTGCCATGAGCCGCAGCGAGGCACGTGCGGCTTCGCGAATCGCGGCCTCGGCCAATTCCTCGTCGTCGCCATCGAGGTACGACTCCCGGAGCGCGGGTGTCAGCGCAAAAGCCGTTCCGCCTACGGGCCGGAACTCGCCGGAGGAGTTGAGCGCTGTCAGCATCGACAGGGTGGCGGGCAGATAAATTCTCATCGGACCTTTCTCAGGGTGATTCATGGGCGGGACCCCGGGGTGGGGATGTCACCGTTGTGGAAGCAATTCTTCGAACGAGTCGGTGAGATATTCGGCCATCGCACCGAGATCCCACATCACACCGCGGTCGGCGTTGAAGCCGAAGCAGATTCGACCGTTGTACGACGTGATTCCGATCGCCAGCGCCCGCTTGCGGACCAGCACCGGGACGGGATAGATGGCCAGGATCTCGTTGCCGCCCAGGTATTGAGCCGAGCGTGGACCGCGAGCGATGGTGACCGGCACGTTGAACGACCGCCGCGACAACGACGCCGTCGCCCGTGCGCTCATGGCATGGAAGGTTGCCGGCCCGATTTCCGGAATCCACGGTTCGACCGCGGCAGACCAGTTCCGGTTCGAGTGTGAGTGCCGCTCCGCCAGCTGCGCGACCTGCGACAGCCTCACGACCGGATTCGGTTCTCCCACCGGGAGATCGGTGACAAAACCCTGTAATCCGCCGACCATCCACGACGCAGATGACGACTCACCCTGCGCATCGAGGTCGGTTTCGAACTCGGGTTGGTCCTCCCCCGCCGGGTATGCCGACAGCGGCACCATGACACGCACGGTCTCCACCTGATCAACAGCCTGTGACCGCGAGAGCAGCCACCGGCGAATGGCTCCCGCGATCGACGCCAGGAGCACATCGTTGGGAGAACAGCCATGACGCTCGGCGATATCCACACAGTCATCGGCCGAGCAGGATGCCACGGTGAAACGACGGGTGGGGGCGGTCGAACCGTTGAGAGGACTCGGCGGCGCCGTGGTCGTGGCCATCTTCATCACCGATTCCACCCGGCGGACGGCACCGGACAGGACCTGGCCCACGGAAGCCAGCTGGTTGGACGCCGCACGCACCTGATCGACCATTTCCCACGGCCGGGTCAGCACATCGGTGATCGCGCCGACGACCAGTTCCCCGCTCCCCGGTTCGCGGTCGGGCAACCACAGATCCTCGGGCATCGACGGCGGCTCGCGGACGTCGTCGACGATGATCTGATTGATCTCGAAGGCCTCGGATCCATCGACCAGCGCACGATGGGTCTTCGTCAGGATCGCCATCCGGTCGTCGGACAAACCCTCGACCAGGTACATCTCCCAGAGCGGCCGCGTCCGTTCCAACGGGCGCGACATCAAACGGGCAACGAGGTCGTGGAGCTGATCGTCGGCGCCCGGACTCGGCAACGCCGAGCGGCGAACGTGATAGGTGATGTCGAACTCGCGATCGTCGACCCACACCGGACGGGCCAGACCGAGCGTGACCTCACGGATCTTCTTGCGATACCGCGGGACCAGCTGCAGACGGCTCTCGACGGTACTCAAAAGGCCCTGGTAGTCCAGACCTCCGGCTCGTCGCTCGAGGATCAGCAGTGAACCCACCTGCGTTGTCGAGCCGCGGTCATCGAGGTAGTAGTACATCGAATCCTGAGGGGACAGCCGGTTCACCGGGCAATCGTAACCGGCTGATAGCCGCCCGGTCGCCGCGAACCTCTGACGCGCAGCGGCCCTCACCCCGAGTGCACACTTACCCGGTCGCCGCGAACCACTGACGCGCAGCAGAGATCAGCCAACGCTGACCGACACCAGCACGCATCGCCGCTCTTTGCGCCTCCGGCCGCCGGGCGTGGTGGGGCGGACGGTCATCAGGCGGCGCTCCACCCGGGCGCCCATCGCCTGGACCCTCTCACCCCGGCTGTACACCACCGTGATCTCGGCGACGTCCGGGCCCGTGTGCTGGGTGTGCAATCGCAGCAATGTGCAGGCCGGCCCGCGGGCGAGGTCAGCGGCGAGCAGCACCCGGAACTGATCGACGATATGCGGCAACGCGACACCGCTGAGATGCGCAACGGGCCGCCGCCCTCCCATCAACTCGAGCAGCACCGTTGTCGCGCTGATCGCGAACCGGCGCAATCCCACATCGATGGGGTCCGGCGGCGGTACCGAAGTCCGTATCGGTGCAACAGGATCCAACGTGACAGACAGCGGTGATCCGAGGCCGAGCGGCGGCGGCTCGCTGTTGGGCACCCGGCTGATCCGCAGGCCCCCGCCCGCCCCCGGATCTCCACCGCCGTCCCCGATCTCACCGGCTTCACTTCCGCCGCAGCCGATCTCGGCGATATCCGTGGTTGTCATGGCGCCCCCCGGGCCGTGTCCGGCAGGACCGGCGACGCCGGCCCGATAGCCGGAAAACCCGGATACCAGCAGTACGACGCGTACTGCCCGTTCCTGGTTCCTTTCGGAACAGAACAGCGGTATCCGGGTTTTCCAGCGCTACGTTGTCAGCGCCGCGGTGTCAGCGCCGCGGTGTCAGCGCCGCGGTGTCAGCGCCGCGGTGTCAGCGCCTGCGGCGGGCCTTCGGCGGTTTCGGGGCGTCGCCCTTCGTTCCGGCACGAGCAGCTGCACGCCGCTCCTTGCGGGTGCCCGACTGTCCGTCCGAGGCCGCGCCGGAACGACGGACGGTCGTACCACCGGTCTCGGACGGGCCGCTGTACGTCAGGCCGGAGTTGCCCGAACCCTCGTCGATACCCTTGGCCCGCAACGCCGCCGGAGCAGCTGTACGGACAGGGGCGGCCTGCTCGGTGGGCAGCGGAGCCGGCGCGGCCGGAGCCTTGGCCGGCGGTACCGCCGCCGCGGCCGGCTGGGCCGCGACGGGGGCCGGGGTGGCCTCGACACTGACGTTGAACAGGAACCCGATCGACTCCTCTTTCAGGCCTTCGAGCATGCCCGTGAACATGTCGAAACCTTCGCGCTGGTACTCGACCACCGGGTCGCGCTGTGCCATGGACCGCAGGTGGATACCTTCACGCAGGTAGTCCATCTCATAGAGGTGATCGCGCCACTTCCGGTCGAGAACGCTCAGCAGGATGGTCCGTTCGAGCTGACGCATGGCCGTGTCACCGGCAATCGACTGGATCTGTTCTTCCCGCTTGTCGTAGGCCTCGTGGGCATCCGTCACCAGGATTTCGCGCAGTTCCTCGGCCGGGAGGTCCTTGCGCTCACCGAACTCGTCCTCCTCGAGCAGCTCCTTGTAGTCGAGCTCGATCGGATACAGCGTCTTCATGGCCGTCCAGAGCTGGTCCAGATCCCAGTCCTCGGTGTAGCCCTCCGACGTGGCGCCATCGACATATGCGCCGACGACATCGTCGATCATCCGTTTGACCTGCTCGCTGTGATCCTCGCCCTCGAGAATCGTGCGGCGCTCGGCGTAGATGACCTTGCGCTGCTGGTTCATCACCTCGTCGTACTTGAGGACGTTCTTGCGAACCTCGAAGTTCTGCTGCTCGACCTGGGTCTGCGCGCTGCGGATGGCCTTGGTGACCATCTTGGCCTCGATCGGGACGTCGTCGGGAAGGTTCACCCGGTTCATGATCGATTCGAGCGCGGCCCCGTTGAAGCGGCGCATCAACTCGTCACCGAGCGACAGGTAGAACCGCGACTCACCCGGATCACCCTGTCGACCGGAGCGGCCACGCAGCTGGTCGTCGATACGACGCGATTCGTGCCGCTCGGTGCCCAGGACGTACAGACCGCCGAACTCCTTGACCTTCTCCGCGTCTTCGGCAACCTCGGCCTTGACCGCAGCGATCACCTCATCCCAGGCGGCCTCGTACTCTTCCGGGGTCTCCACCGGGTCCAGACCCGCCTTACGCAGGCGGATGTCGGCCAGGATGTCCGGGTTACCACCGAGCACGACGTCGGTACCGCGACCGGCCATGTTGGTGGCAACGGTGACCGCACCACTTCGACCCGCCTCGGCGATGATCTGCGCTTCCTGCTCGTGGAATTTCGCGTTGAGCACGTTGTGCGGAATGCCACGCTTCTTGAGCTGACGCGCCAGGTACTCCGACCGTTCCACGCTGGTGGTACCGATCAGGACCGGCTGACCCTTCTCATGCCGTTCGGTGATGTCGTCGACCACCGCGTCGAACTTGGCCTCTTCGGTCTTGTAGATCAGGTCGGTCTGATCCGTCCGGAGCATCGGCTTGTTCGTCGGGATCGGGAGCACACCCAACTTGTAGATCTGGTCGAGCTCGGCGGCCTCGGTCTGTGCGGTACCGGTCATCCCCGACAACTTCTCGTACATGCGGAAGTAGTTCTGGAGGGTGATGGTGGCCAGCGTCTGGTTCTCGGCTTTGATCTCGACCCGCTCTTTGGCCTCGAGGGCCTGGTGAAGCCCCTCGTTGAAGCGACGACCGTCCAGCACGCGGCCGGTGAACTCGTCGACGATCAGGACCTCGCCGTTTCGGACGATGTAATCCTTGTCGCGTTCGAAGAGCTCTTTGACCTTGATCGAGTTGTTGAGGTAACTCACCAGCGGCGAGTTGGCGGCCTCATACAGGTTGTCGATGCCCAACTGGTCCTCGACGAACTCGACACCCTCTTCGTGCACACCGATGGTCCGCTTGCGGATATCCACCTCGTAGTGGACGTCTTTCTTCAAAAGCGGTGCGATGCGGGCGAATTCGGCATACCACTTGCTCGAGGAATCGGTCGGGCCCGAGATGATCAGCGGGGTCCGCGCCTCGTCGATGAGGATCGAGTCGACCTCGTCCACGATCGCGAACGCGTGGCCACGCTGGACCAGATCGCCGAGCGAATGCGCCATGTTGTCGCGGAGGTAGTCGAAACCGAATTCGTTGTTGGTGCCATAGGTGATGTCGGCGGCGTAGGCCTCACGACGCGCGGCCGGTGTCATCCCGGTCAGGATCACCGCGGTGTCCAGACCCAGGAACCTGTGGACGCGACCCATCCACTCGGAGTCACGCTTGGCCAGGTAATCGTTGACCGTGACGACGTGGACGCCTTCACCTGCAAGTGCATTGAGGTAGGCCGGGAGCACACAGGTCAGGGTTTTGCCCTCACCGGTCTTCATCTCGGCGATGTTGCCGAAGTGCAGGGCGGCGCCGCCCATGATCTGGACGTGGAAGTGTTTCTGCGAAAGCACCCGCCACGCGGCTTCACGGGCTACGGCAAAGGCCTCGGGCAGCAATTCATCGAGGGTCTCGCCGGCGATGAACCGTTCCCTGAACTCGTCGGTCTTCGCACGGAGTTCCCCGTCTGACAGGGCTTCGGTCTCTTTGTCGAGCGTCTCCACATGCGTAGCGATGGCATCCAGGCGTTTGACCATCCGGCCTTCGCCGACGCGCAGCAGCTTGTTGAGCACTGGTAATTCCCTCTATCCGGTCGACTACACACGAAATCCGACCTACAGATTCCCGCAGGTCGGACTCCATGGTAGCCAGCGACTCGGTCGACCGAGTCACGCGAGGCGAATCAACGGCCCCGCCGCCCTCTCAGGCGAGGCGGATCAGGCCGTAATCGAACGCATGCCTGCGGTAGACGACGGTCGGTTTGTCTGATTCCTTGTCGTGGAAGAGGAAGAAGTCATGTCCGACCAATTCCATCTCGTAAAGGGCGTCGTCGACGGACATCGGATCAGCAGGGTGGTCTTTCACCCGGATGATCTGTCCTGGACCCGCTGCTTCCGGATTGTGGTCGGCCCAGCGGTCTTCGGCGCTCTGTTGCGCCGGGGCATTACCGTTCAGCGACGGATCGGCCGCTGCGGTGGCTTCGGCCACAGAAATGGGTGTTCTGAGACCGTGGTGGACCTTACGACGATCTTTGGTCCGGCGGAGCCGCGATTCCAGTTTGGACAATGCGGCATCGAGTGCGGCGTAGAAGTTGTCTGCGCAAGCCTCTCCTCGGACCACTGGGCCTTTGCCCCGTGCGGTGATCTCGAGTCGTTGACAGATCTTGGACTGACGGCGATTTCGCTCGTGGTGAAGTTCGACATCAAACCGGAAGATCCTCGGATCGAACCGTTCCACCCGGGACAGTTTGTCCATCACATGTATGCGGAAGTGGTTGGGGATTTCGACGTTGCGGCCACTGACCTGCACTTCGGCGTCAGGGCGGGAGAGTTCTTCGGACGAGTCGGTTCGGACGTATATGCCGGGATCAAACGGGTCGGTTCGGGTGGTGGTGTCGGGACTCGTGCTGGAATCCGCGCTTTCAACAGATTCGGAAACGGCTGTTTTGCCGACGCTT
Organism: Williamsia faeni; assembly: GCA_003202005.1. Lineage (GTDB taxonomy): Bacteria > Actinomycetota > Actinomycetes > Mycobacteriales > Mycobacteriaceae > Williamsia > Williamsia faeni. Next base: position 147,160 of record QJJF01000006.1, read on the forward strand.
GTTGTCACTTGCGATACCTCCTGGATCGGTGAACAAAGATCCCGGTCCCCGCAGCGCGCACACTCGGGCAACCGGTCTGTGAGTTGGGCTCTCACCTCCCCCGGTCGCCTCTGGCTTCGGCAACCTTTGTGCGGCTAACTGACGCACCTCCGACCGTAGTCCCCCGGCCAACTGTTCGCCACAGTTTCGCCCCTGCACGTTCATCGACCCGTTCCCGCCGGTCATCCGATCAAGCGACGTTTCGCTTTGTCCGAATGGCTTTGGCCAGCACATCGTTTCGCCGCGGTCAAGGCCACAGCCCGGCGATCACGCGGCAGCGATCACCAGCACGAGGTGCACCTCGACGCCGGCATTCGCCAGAACCGAGACGGACTCGGCCACGGTTGCCCCGGTCGTCAGCACGTCGTCGAGCAGGACAACCGCGGCATCAAGGCCGTAGACCGCCGAGAAGCGGCTGCGAACGCTGCGGCGGATCCGGATCGCGCCGGTGAGATTGTCACCGCGCTCGCCTGCCGACAGGTGCGCCGAGTCACGCGCCCACATCGACGTCACGAGCAGCGGCGTCACCTCGACCCGGCCACCCAGTACACGGGCCGCGGAGCCGGCGATCGCCGTGACCGGATCACCTCCACGACGCCGCGCCGACATCCGTCTGGTCGGCGCCGGGATCAGCAACAGACGTTCGGCAGCGGGTAGTTCAGACCAGCGGTCGAGTGCCAGCAGGGCCGTGGCCACGGCCCGGCCCAACGGGACGGACAGGTCGCTGCGGCCGCGCTCCTTGAGCTCGAGGATCGCCTGCCGGCGGACACCGGAGTACCGCCCCAGCGCGTACGCAGGGACAGGCAATGCCACCCGGGTCCGAACCTCGATCGGCGCATCGGCGATCTCCCGGGCGCACGTACGACACCACCGGGTCCCGGGTCTGGCGCATCCACCGCACTGCAACGGAACCACCAGATCAACGAGTGCCGGCCACACCCGCTCGACCATGGTCGGAAATGATGCCCGGAGCCGCGCCCCCGGGGCACCCGGCCCGCCGTCGCCGAGCAGACCTGTCCACAGATCGCCGCCCTCTCCACAGGCACACCGGATCGTGGTCCGGCAGTCCGCGTGGTGCAGAAAACTAATGTGGCAGAACAGGTATTGCCGCCGAGCCCATCGTCGGCGGAACCTCGCTCCAATACTGGTCCGGCTCATCACTGGTCCCACCGAGGCGCAGGACACCTCGACTGTCGGCCGCGTAGATGGTCGACGGACTTGCGGCAACGGCCGTCACCGGCGGGGTCAGGTTGCCACTGGGCAACGCTCCCGGCGGCATCCCGTCGATCCGTAGCTGCACCACCGGTCCCTCGGTCGAGCTGCGCCCGACCACCAGTTTCTCGCTGCTCAACCAGTCCAGCGACACCGCGCCGACGATGTTCAGGGCCTCCGCACCCAGCGGGTTCGCCAGCAGCAGTCTGCCGTCGGCACTGTCCTCGATGATCGCGAGCACCACCTGGCCACCGACGATCAGCGCGGCGCGTGCGCCGTCCGGGGACACCTGCAACTCGGTGATCGGGCCCTGTGCCACTGCCCGGATCGCCGACGAATCGACTTCTTTCTCGGTGACCTGACTATTGCCCGACATCTGCGTGATCTGGGTGACCCGCGTCTCGTCGACGACCGCCCACACGGTTTGCGAATCACCGGCAAATGAGGGTCGCGTGATCCGCTCGCCCTCGATCACGGGTGTCACGCCGGCACCATAGTCACCGATCGAGAGCGCCAACGCCGGTGCCGGGCCCGGTGCGGGGTTCCGCGACACCGTTGCCACCCGCCCACCGTCCGCCGAGAGGTCGGCCGAGGTCAGATCCCGGGTCTCGCCCAACGCACCCGGGACCGGTGTCAGGGCATCATCCGCGACGAGCTGGAACGAACCGCCCTGCACCACGTGCAGGCCCACCGGGCTGCTCGGTGGATGCGGATTGAGCGACTCCACGTCCTTTGTCTGCCATCCACCCGCGTAACGCTCGTTCAACGGCGCGCCGTCGGCATCGATCACGTACGGGCCGCTGATGTCGGCATCACTGAGCGTCCAGATGATCTGCGCCGCCAGGCGATTACGCTCGGCACCACCGAGCGCGCTCAGACCGACCAGGTCGATCCGGATGCCGCCCCCGGTGAGCGACTCGATCGATCCACGCAACGACGACCGGGCCGGGAACTCATTCGTGACAGCACCGCGGAGGTCGTCGACAGGTCCGGCGATCAGCGCCCCGACCAGCTGATCGGCCAATTGGTCGCTGCCCGAGTAGAACCAGCGGGGGTCGGCGACCAGATGCTGATCGTCGTTGCTCGGGAAATAGAGCACGTGCGGCCGGTACGACGCCTCGAACTGTTCGCGGTCCATGATCACGCCGGCCGGCAATGGCCCGTTGATCCGCCACTCGCCGTCGACCCTGGTCAGCGACAACCGGATCTCGATGCGTCCCGAACTCGGGATGAGCTGCCCGCTCGGATGGAGTACGCCGGTGTTCTCGCCGTTGACCCGGACGGTGATCGTGTCGTTGGTGCGGGCGTCGGACAGGACGTTGATCTCGTCGAGCAGCAGTGCGCCACCCTGGTCGTCCCACGTATCGGAGGCGTCCTTGGTCAGGAACTGCCGGGCCGCGAGATGATCCGAACCAGGTTGCGCGGAGGCTTTGAGGTAGCTCCGGACCAGCGCCTCCGGATCCATCCCGGGCCCCGGCGTCGGGACGTTGGTGGTCGGCTGCCGGCGCTCGAGCGATCCGAGCGGCTGCGGGCTGGAATTGTTCGGAATCGAGACGCAGGCCGACAACAGCGATACCAGGATCCCCATCACCAGCCCGGCGCAGAGTCGGCGACGACCAGCGCGCCGACGCGTCACACGGCCCATCGTCATCTCACCTCGCCTTTGCCCGTCGGCTGCCACCTTCTGCCCCTCACTCACCGGAGGACCCCGGATCCCGGGGTGCGCGACGCGAACCCGGGGGTTTGAGCGGCAGCGGGCTGCCCAGCACCTTGTGGCCGCGGACGAGTGGCAGGGTCAACCGGAAGCACGCACCGTTGCCCGGTTCGCCCCAGGCCTCGAGCCGGCCCTGATGAAGTCTGGCGTCTTCGACACTGATGGCCAACCCCAGGCCGGTACCGCCGGAGCGGCGGAAGCGGGACGGGTCGGACCGCCAGAATCGATTGAACACCAGCTTTTCCTCACCCGGCCGCAGACCGATGCCCCGGTCGCGCACGGTGATGGCCACCGCGTCCCCATCCGTGCGCATGGTCAGCGTCACCGGCTGCTGATCGCCGTGATCGATCGCATTGGCCAGCAGGTTGCGCAAGATCCGCTCCACCCGCCGAGGGTCGACCTCGGCGATGATCGGGTCGTCCGGGAGATCCAGGATCAGCTCGGTGTTGGTCTCTTCGGCGAGGTGCCGCACGGTCTTCACCGCGGCATCGATCGGGATCGTCATGTTCAGCCTGTCCGCCGACAGCTCGGCGACACCGGCATCGTGGCGGGAGATCTCCAACAGTTCGCCGAGCAGGGTCTCGAACCGTTCGAGTTCCATGTCGAGCAGTTCGACGGATCGCTTCAGAACCGGTTCGAGGTCGTCGCGACTCTCGTAAAGGACGTCGGCGGCCATCCGGACCGTCGTCAACGGGGTCCGCAATTCATGGGAGACGTCGGAGGTGAACTGCCGTTGCAACCCACCGAACTCTTCGAGGTGGGAAATCTGTTTCGACAGGCTTTCGGCCATGTCGTTGAAGGACATGGCGAGCCGGGCCATGTCGTCCTCGCCACGCACCGGCATTCGCTCGTTCAGCCTGCCGTCGGCGAAGCGGACAGCGATCCGCGACGCCGAACGGACCGGGATCACCACCTGACGGGACACCAGGATGGCGATCGCGGCCAGCAGACCGAGCAACACCAGGAAACCGGTGAAGATCGTGCCGCGGACCAGGGAGACGGTGCTCTCCTCATTCGTCAGCGGAAAGACCAGATACAGCTCGAGACCGGGGATGTCGGTGTTGGTCGGGCTGCCGATGATCAGCGCCGGAATCTGCTGACCATTCGATCCGGTGACCGACGAATACCGATACGCGATCTGGCCGCCCTGAACCATCGAACGCAGGTTCTCGGGGATCTCGCCGATCGAACCGACACCGGTGGGTCCGGTCGGGCCAGAACTCGGTACCAGCAACACCGTGTCGAACGTACCGACAGAACCCGAGCTCTCACCCGAATCGATGCCCGTGTCGGTCAGGATCGACCGGGTCTGGCGCAGGCGATTGAGCAGCGATGCATCCGCGTCGGCTCCCGTCAGATCACGTTCGACGGCGAGTCGGGTGCGCTCGAGTTGCTCGGTCGCGGCCTGGAGCTTGAGGTCGAGCAGACGGTCGGTGATCTGACTGGTGAGCACAAACGCGAGGATCAACACGACCACAAACGCGAGGATCAACACGACCACAAACGACAACACGAGGGTCGACACGACCACTCGCAACTGCAGGGATCGCCGCCACATCTGGGCGACGAACCTGCCGACCGAGCCCACTCGGCGCATCGCCGGTCCGAACGTCCCGTTGATGCGGCGCCGTGGGCGTCCGATCACGGCGGTCCGGCCTTGTAGCCGACCCCCCTCACGGTGAGAACCACTTCAGGGTTCTCCGGATCTGTCTCGACTTTGGCCCGCAGGCGCTGCACGTGCACATTGACCAGCCTAGTATCCGCCGGATGGCGGTAGCCCCACACCTGCTCGAGCAGCACGTCGCGGGTGAACACCTGCCGCGGCTTGCGCGCCAGGGCGACCAGGAGGTCGAACTCGAGCGGCGTCAGTGAGATGGGCACGCCCTCGCGGGTCACCTTGTGCGCCGGGACGTCGATCTCGATGGGCCCGATGGCGAGCAACTCGGCAGGTTCGTCCTCGGTGCGCCGCAACCGGGCGCGCACGCGGGCCACCAGCTCTTTGGGCTTGAACGGCTTGACCATGTAGTCGTCGGCGCCGGACTCGAGCCCGAGGACCACGTCCACGGTGTCCGACTTCGCCGTCAGCATCACAATCGGCACACCGGAATCCGCGCGCAATACGCGGCACACGTCGATGCCGTTCATGCCGGGCAACATCAGGTCGAGCAATACCAGATCCGGCCGGATCTCCCGGACTGCGGTGAGGGCCTGGGTGCCGTCGCCGACGACAAAAGGCTCAAAGCCCTCTCCGCGCAACACGATGGTGAGCATCTCCGCCAATGCCGCATCATCGTCCACAACCAGAATCCTGGGTTTCATTTGCATATCGTGTCACCGAATCGTTGCAATGTGTGCGTGACGCGCCGACTTTCGTCACCTGGGCTGTGGCACCCCGCTTCCCAAGACAGTTAGTCTCGACGGTGTGGGCGTATTGATCGCAGTAGAGGGCTTGGACGGCGCCGGTAAACACACCCTGGTGTCGGGACTCGTAAACCGTTGGGCCGCAGAGGGTTATCGCGTTGCGACCATCACCTTCCCGAGGTATTCGGAATCAGTGACCGCCGACATCGCAGCGGAGGCATTGCACGGCGAGCACGGCGATCTGAGGTCGAGCGTGAACGCAATGGCGTTGCTGTTTGCGCTAGATCGCAAAGACGCCGATGCGGGACTACGGAAGTTGTTGTCCGCCAACGACGCCGTGATCCTCGACCGGTATGTCGCATCGAATGCCGCGTACAGTGCGGCCCGTCTCGGGCAAGGCGACGATGGCGAAGTGGTCGAATGGGTGACCGCTCTCGAGTTCGGGCGTTTCGGTCTGGCCGTACCCGACCACCACCTACTGCTCGACGTGCCGACCGAACTTGCGATCGACCGGGCCAAGTCGCGCGCCGCGACCGACGTCTCGCGCACCCGCGACCACTACGAACGCGATCACGTTCTGCAGGAACGCACGGCGCTGGTCTACCGCGGTCTGGCCGACCGGGGCTGGATGTCTCCATGGTCACGACTTGGTACCGAACCCGACCCCGATCTGGCCGATCGGCTCATATCCATCTGATATTCAGCGGATTTGGTCACAACCCCATCAAGAGAACGTAACGCCGACCGTGACGTGCCCGGCTGCGCCACCACCTATCGCTAGCGTCTGGGGATAGTCGCAGTCGGATGGGAGGTCTTGATGATCCATCTCCCGGTCCATGTCGGCCACCATCACGGATCTCACTCCACCGCACCGGTGCCCGTGCGGCCCATCGCGGCGATCACAGCTGGTGTCCTGCTCGTCAACATCGTGCTCCTCTGGATGGCCTTCGGCCTCCGCGGCGGTCCGCCGAGCGACTCCGCGCAGATCGAAGAACTCGTCCACCGTCAGATCACCGCGCTCAACGACCGCGACCCGGCCGCGCTGCAACTCACGTACTGTGCCGAGAGCGGTCCGATCGGCGCACTGATCATCGACACCCTGGGACCCGCCGACTCCGGGAGCACAGTAGATGTCGCCCGGATAACCGACATTCGGTTCATCGGTTCATCGCCGGCGGATCTGGCCACCGCAAGCGTCACATTGACTGTCTCCGGCACCGGGAACGAGGCGTTGTCGACACCGCCACAGTCCGTCTCGTATTTCAAGCGCGAGGAAACCGGCTGGAAGATGTGCCAACAGAACGATCTGCAACAGTTCACTCGATATCTTTGATCATCCGTTGCCCCCTCTGAACGAACGGACAACCGCGCGGCGACACGAACGCGGCGTGGGCACCATGAGGTGTTCGGTGTCGTCCTCGCGCCGTAAAGTTCGCAGTCAGCGAACTCACCCCGTACGCACCCAAAGCCCTGTCCCGACCGTCCTCATCCTGCCTGCCTGATCCCGCTCGGAGGTCTCCATGACGCAACCACCCAACGGACCATCCGGATCCGGTGACAACCCGGACAACTCGGGATGGGGCCAGGGCCCGGACCGCGGACCGAATCAACCGGGTCGGGGCGACCAGTCCCCGTCAGAACCGACGTGGGGTGGACAGACCGGATCCGAACCCACCTGGTCCGGAGCTCCGGGAGCCGGGCCCGATTGGGGTCAGACCCAACCACCCCAGAACCCACCACCCCAGAACCAGCCTCCGCAGTATGAGCCGACTGCCGAGTATCGGCCGGACCAGTCCGGCACCGGATATGGCACGGGATATGGCACCGGCTACGGAACGGGCTACGGCACCGGATACGGAGCCACCACGCCACCACCGGCCGGACCTGGTGGGACGGGACCGGCCGGTTACGGTCCCCCACCGACCGGACCCAAGCCACCGAGCAAGACACCGTGGATCATCGGGATCGCCGCCGCCGCAGTGGTTGTGGTGGTCCTCGCAGTGGTTCTGTTCGTGACCCTCGGCAGCGACTCCGATCCCAAGGCCGACCCGGTACTGCCGACCACCACGTCACAGTCATCTCAGGAAGAGGCCGAGCAGCAGATCGAGGATGCGATCCGGACGTACACCATCGCGTTCAGCGACGCCGACTGGGACACCGCGCTGGCGGTCACCTGCGGGGCCGAGCAGGACATCATCCGCGACCTCCAATCGGACACCAGCGTCGAACTGAACGACATGCAACTGAACTCCGTGACCGGCATCGTGGTCAACGGCAACACCGGCGAGGCCACCGTGTCACTGACCTATGTCGACCCGGCCGACCAGAGCCCGGTCAAGACCAGTCAATTCACCTTCACCATGGAGAATCGACTGGAAACCTGGAAGATCTGCGACACCCGCGAGATCTGACAGTGAACCGGACGCACATCGTCGACCCTGCGGGGAGGAATTCTTGACCTATCCACCGGCGGGTCCTTTCGGGCGGCCGAACCCCGACCCACGTCAATATCCACAGCACCGGGCACCGCAACAACCACCCCTGCAGCAACCACAACCGGGTCCGTGGGGACCGGCGCCCGGTTATGGCTCGCCGCACTCGGGGCAACCGGGTCAGTCCGGCGGCTGGCGCGCGTCACCCCCGCAGCCGCCGAGGAAGAACCACAACGGCCTGATCATCGGGGCAATCGTCGCCACCCTCGTGGTTGTCCTGGGTGTGGTGATCACCGTGGCCGTACTCGGTGGTGGCAACGAGAGCACCGACAATGAGGTGGTCGCCGACCCGTCCACGAGTTCTTCCGCCGAGAAGAGCCCGGGCGCATCCCCCGACGAGGACGACGTTGCGGCCGCCGCCGAAATGCGCGTCGAACTGATCAACGAACAGGATGCGGTAGGCCTGCACCAGATGGCCTGCGAAGCCGACTCACGCACGGAATCCACCGCCGGATATCAGGACCTCTTCGACGAGAACGGGCCCATCTCGGCGTCCATCGATGTTCAGGATGTGGTGGTCGACGGGCAGGTCGGCACCGTCGAGGGTGTGATGTCGATCGAAAACGACAGCGGCGACATCACCTGGTCGTTCAAGAAGGAAGACGGCGAATGGCGCTTCTGTCCGAGCCTGAACCAGACGCCGACCAAAGACGACGACATCATCACCGGATAGCCCACAAACCCGAAAATGGTGGGTTCGGGCGAGCGCCACATGCATAAATGCTCGCCAGAACCCACCATTTCCGGTGGTTCTAGAAATCAGTAGCGGTAGTGCTCGGGCTTGTACGGGCCCTCGACGTCGACGCCGATGTATTCGGCCTGCTCTTTGGTGAGCTTGGTCAGCGTGCCACCGAGTGCCTCGACGTGGATCTTGGCGACCTTCTCGTCCAGTGCCTTGGGCAGCCGGTAGACCTCGTTGTCGTACTCGTCGTTTTTGGTCCACAGCTCGATCTGGGCGATCACCTGGTTGGAGAAGCTGTTGCTCATCACAAACGACGGGTGGCCGGTGGCGTTGCCCAGGTTCAGCAGGCGACCTTCGGACAGGACGATGATCGACTTGCCGTCGGGGAAGATCCACTGATCGACCTGCGGCTTGATGTTGATCCGCTTCACCTCCGTGGACGACTCGAGGCCGGCCATGTCGATCTCGTTGTCGAAGTGACCGATGTTTCCCAGGATCGCCTGGTGCTTCATCTGCTTCATGTGGTCGAAAGTGATGATGCCGAGGTTGCCTGTCGAGGTGATGATGATGTCGGCGTTCGCGACGGCCTCTTCGACCGTGACGACGTCGAAACCGTCCATCAGTGCCTGCAGTGCGTTGATCGGATCGATCTCGGTGACCTGGACACGTGCGCCCTGGCCGGCCAGCGATTCTGCGCAACCCTTGCCGACATCGCCGTAGCCGCAGATCAGAACCTTCTTGCCACCGATGAGGACGTCGGTGCCGCGGTTGATTCCGTCGACCAGCGAGTGCCGCGTGCCGTACTTGTTGTCGAACTTGCTCTTGGTGACCGAGTCATTGACGTTGATCGCCGGGAAAACCAATTCGCCGGAAGCAGCGAACTGGTAGAGCCGCAGGACGCCGGTGGTGGTTTCTTCGGTGACGCCCTGGATCGAGTCGGCGATCGTGGACCACTTGGTCTTGTCGCTCTCGAACCGCTCGCGCAGCAGTGCCAGGAAGACCTTGTACTCGGCCGAATCGTTCTCGTCGACCGGCGGTACAACGCCCGCCTTTTCGAACTGGGCACCGCGCAGGACCAGCATGGTCGCGTCGCCGCCGTCGTCGAGAATCATGTTGGCCGGTTCACCGGGCCAGGTGAGCATCTGCTCGGCAGCCCACCAGTACTCCTCGAGGGATTCACCCTTCCAGGCGAAGACCGGAACACCCTTGGGCTCGTCGACGGTGCCGTACGGCCCGACGACGATCGCGGCAGCGGCTTCGTCCTGGGTCGAGAAGATGTTGCAGGACGCCCAGCGCACCTCTGCGCCCAGCGATACCAGCGTCTCGATCAGTACTGCGGTCTGGACGGTCATGTGCAGCGAGCCCGAGACGCGAGCGCCCTTGAGCGGCAACACATCCGCATACTCACGACGCAATGCCATCAGACCCGGCATCTCGTGTTCCGCAAGCCCGATCTCCTTACGGCCGTATTCGGCCAGCGAAAGATCCGCCACCTTGAAGTCGATACCGTTGCGGCTGTCCGCGATGAGCGGGCCGTTCTGGACCGATGTCATATACCACTCCTCAAAGTCCCACTGAATGTTGCCTATCAGGCTAACCCGTGGACGTAGAAGGTCCACCCCCGGCTGCGGCATCGACGACGGGCGCGAAGATCTCGGCCAGATCGTCGGCGACATCTCGATCGGCTTCCGGCGGCATCGACACATAACTCAGTGCCATCCGGACCACTGCGCGCGCGATCCGCACGGCCGCGGTCTCGTCGGCCCGGACCCAGCAGTGCTGCAGAAGTTCGCTGATCCGGTAACTGGCCTGATCGATCAACGGCCCGGCATCGGTGGTGATCAGCCGGAGCAGGTCGGGCTTGGCCTGCCCGGTCAGCAGCGACTGGATCAGCGGATCGGTGGCAGCCGACGCAAAGAAATCCGAGAAACCTTCTGCCAGAGCGGTTTTGACCCGACCCTCGTGGGCGAGCACGGCTTCGGAGATCAAGTCGACGAACTCATCGGTCAGACGGAGTGCATACGCCGTGGCCAGCCCCTGCCGCGAACGGAACTCGTTGTAGACCGTCTGCCGACTGACCCCTGCGGCCGCCGCGACATCGGCCATCGTGACCGCCGACCAGTCCTTTGACCGCAGCAACTCACGCATTCCGTCCAGAACGCTGTTACGCAGCAGTCGCTTGCTGAGCTGCGCGAACGGGATTGGCGCAGCGGACTCCGCAATGGCCGACGCGGATTCCGATACCTCTGACATGTCGGCCAGGGTAACGGCCCGCTCGGCCACCGGGTTCACGAGCGGGTCACTTCCTCCATATAGAAGTCCGATTTGGCGGCTCCGCAATCCGGGCAGCTCCAGTCGTCGGGGATGTCTTCCCAGCGGGTCCCGGGGGCGATCCCCTCGTCGGGCCAGCCTTTCGCCTCGTCATACTCGAATCCACACTGCATGCAGACGTAGAGCTTGTAATTCATGGTGACACCGTCTCCTCGAAATCGATCTTCTCGCGGACGCCGCAGTCGGGGCAGGGCCAGTCGTCGGGAATCTGCGCCCACTCGGTCCCGGCCGGAAATCCCTCACGCGGCGCGCCGGCGGTCTCGTCGTAGACGTAGTCGCAGACCGGGCAGCGATACGCGCTCATTTCTTGATTCCCTTCGCATCACCGGGGGTGGACAGCGAGTGGGTCGCAAGGATCTTCTCGCGCCGCCGGGGCACGATGTTGGCCCGGGACAGGTCACCCTCATAGTGCTCGATCACCCTGTGATCCATGACCTTTCGCCACAGTGGGGGGAAGTAGGCCAGCCCGATCATGCTCGCGTAGCCGCTCGGCAGATTGGGGGCGCCGTCGAAGCTGCGCAGGGTCTGGTAGCGCCGGGTCGGATTGGCATGGTGGTCGCTGTGCCGCTGCAGGTGGTACAGAAAGATGTTGGTGCAGATGTGATCGGAGTTCCAGCTGTGTTCCGGACGGGCACGTTCGTAGCGACCGCCGGCGGTCTTCTGGCGCAACAGGCCATAGTGTTCGAGGTAGTTGACGGTCTCGAGCAACGAGAAGCCGAAGACAGCCTGGATGACCAGGAACGGCAGGATCTGCCAGCCGAAGATCGCGGTCAGGACACCCCATAGGATCACCGACATCAGCCAGGCGTTGAGTACGTCATTGCGAATGTTCCACGCCGAACGGTCCAGCCGATGCATCCGGGTGCGTTCGAGGCTCCACGCAGACTTCAGGCTCCCCCACACACTGCGCGGGAGGAAGGCCCAGAAGGTCTCACCATATTTGGAGCTGGCCGGATCGTCCGGCGTCGCCACCCGCACGTGGTGGCCGCGGTTGTGCTCGATATAGAAGTGTCCGTAAAACGTCTGCGCGAGAGTGATTTTCGACAACCACCGCTCCAGCGAATCCTTCTTGTGCCCGAGTTCGTGGGCGGTGTTGATGCCGATGCCGCCCATCACACCGATCGACAGGGCGAGACCCAGCTTCGACACGAGCCCGAGGCCACCGTCGATTCCGAGCCAGCTCAGGTCGTCGGCGGACCACAGGTAGCAGGCAAAAGTCAGGCTCGCCAGCTGGAACGGGATGTAGGCGTAGGTGCAGTAGCGGTAGTACTTGTCGCTTTCCAGTTCATCCATCAGCTCCTCGGGCGGGTTCTGCCCGTCGGGCCCGAAGAACAGATCGAGGATCGGCAGCAACACGTACACGAGCAGCGGTCCGATCCACCACCAGACCGGAGCGAAGGCGTTGGCGCCGATCCAATTGAAACCGGCCACCAGCGCGGTCGCGAGAAATAGAGCCGTCGGCGGGATGAGGCCCAAGAGCCACAGGTGCCGCTTCTTGTCCCGCCACTGGTCCACCGACTGTTCGACGGTCGACGATTCCCCCGTACTCATCATCATCCTCCTGGCTGATTTTCGAACTCGATCTGAGGTGGACAATACTGCGGTTTCCGTCGCATGTCTATACAAATACTCCTGTTTGTAAAGTCCGCACATACACAAAGAACCCGGCCCGAGGATCGAAACTCGGACCGGGGTCAATGCGCCTTCAGCTCATGGACTGCCTACGCCGGCGGATCATTCGCCTTCGCAACACTCGCTCGCCTGTCGTCGCCGACTTGATCAGGTATCTCCCCTCGAGCGCGCTTCCCGACCATCGAATGCTTCTGGCTGTACAGGAAGTAGAAGACGACACCGATCGCCATCCAGACAAAGAACCGCACCCAGGTCAGCGCCGAGAGGTTCAGCATCAACCACAGGCAGGAGATGATCGCGAGGATCGGGATGACCGGCATCAACGGAACCTTGAAACCGCGTGGCAGATCCGGGCGCGTTTTCCGAAGCACGATCACGCCGGCGGCGACGACCACAAACGCGAACAGAGTGCCGACGTTGACCATTTCTTCCAGTTTGTTGATCGGGAAGAACGCCGCCACCACCCCGACGACAACACCTACCAGGATCTGGATTCGGGCCGGGGTCCCGAATCGGCTTGTGTGTGCGAATTTCCGGGGCAGCAGACCGTCTCTCGACATCGCGAACAGCACTCGCGACTGGCCGAGCATCAAGACCATCACAACGGTGGTCAGGCCGGCGAGGGCACCGATCGAAATCACCTTCTCGGCCCATGTCACACCATTTTGGCCGAAGGCGTACGCCAGGTTCTTGGGCTCGCCGTCGCCGGCGGACGTCGCCAGGTCCTTGTAGTTGATCATGCCGGTGACAACGATCGTGACCAGGATGTACAGCACCGTGACGATGGCCAGGGAGCCGAGGATTCCGCGCGGCACATCCTTTTTCGGGTCCTTGGTCTCCTCGGCGGTTGTTGCCACCACGTCGAAACCGATGAAGGCGAAGAACACGATCGAAGCGGCGGCGAGGACGCCGTACCAGCCATAGCTCGAATCACCACCTCCGGTGATGAGCGAGAAGACAGTCGACTCGATCGATTTGCCACCAGATTCCGACGGTTGGGACTCCGGCACAAACGGCTTGTAGTTGTCGGTCTTGATGTAGAAGGAGCCAACGACGATCACCAACAGGACGACGCTCACCTTGATCGCCGTGACCACTGCACTGAACCTCGAGGACAACTTCGTGCCCACCACCAGCAGCACGGTGATCACGGTGACCACGATCAGTGCACCCCAGTCGACCTCGATACCCGCGATTTCTGATGTGCCGCCGGAGAATCCGAACACCGTGCCCAGGTAACTCGACCATCCCTTGGAAACAACCGCCGAACCCACCGCGAACTCGAGGACCAGGTCCCAGCCGAGTATCCAGGCCAGGAACTCACCGAAGGTCGCATACCCGAATGTGTACGCCGAGCCGGCAACCGGAACGGTCGAAGCGAACTCGGCATAACACAGCGCCGCCAGCGCGCAAGCCACCGCGGCCATGACAAAGGACAGCGAAATCGCCGGTCCGGCTTTATCTCCGGCCGTCGATGCGGTGATGGTGAAGATACCGGCACCGATCACCACCGAGACGCCGAAGACGGTGAGATCCCACCAGGTCAAACTCTTTTTCAGCTGAGAACCGGGTTCTTCGGTGTCAGCCATGGATTGCTCCACGGATTTTGTCCGTGTCAGCGGATTGCTCATCACAACTCCTCACGTGAATTGCGTTCACTGCGGCGAAAGCAGCCTGCCTGCGAAACTATCGGACCACACCGATAATCGTTGGTTAATCCGCGGCGATCGGCGCAATCAATTCGCGAGCGAGTTCGAGATCTTCACCCGAACTGCATCAAGCGCCTGGTCCGCGGTCGATATCGGGTTCGAGGTATATCACCCGGGCAACCGGAACCCGCTCGCGCACGCTGGCCTCCGCGGCATCGATGGCAGCGGCGAGTTCGAGCGCGGAAGATCCCGGGGTGATCGCGATCTTCGCGGCCACGAGCATTTCATCCGGACCCAGATACTGCGTCTTCATGTGGATGATCCGCTCGATGCCGGGCGCAGCTCCCAGGGTTTCCCGGATGGCCCGCTCTTCCGACTCCGTGGCACCCTCGCCGATCAGCGCGCTCTGCATCTCGACGATCAGGATTATCGCGATGACACCGAGCAGCACGCCGATACACAGGGTTCCGATTGCATCCCAGATCGGGTCGCCGGTGATGGTGGCCAAACCGACGCCGCTGAGCGCCAGGACCAGACCGATCAGTGCACCGGTGTCCTCCATCAACACCACCGGTAGTTCCGGGTTCCGGGACGTACGGATGAACCGCCACCACGAAACATCACCCTTGAGGGGTTTCGATTCCCGAAATGCGGTGGCAAAACTGTAGGACTCGAGCCCGACTGCAACGAGCAGGATGATGACCGCGACCATCGGCGACTCGAGATCATGCGGGTGCTTGATCTTTTCGTAGCCCTCATAGAGGGCAAAGAGGGAGCCCAGGCTGAACAGGACCAGCGCGACCACGAAGGAGTAGAAGTACCGGCTCCGTCCGTATCCGAACGGGTGGAGCTGATTCGCTTCTTTGCGTGCCTGGTGCTGACCGAGCAGCAACAGCCCCTGATTGGATGTGTCTGCGACCGAGTGCACTGCCTCGGCGAGCATCGACGACGACCCGGTGATCGCCCAGCCGGCAAACTTGGCCACAGCGATTCCGGCGTTGGCGAGCAACGCCGCGACTATCGCCTTCTTGGAGCCCTCAGCAGACATGTCCACCTCACTTGTGGTCAGTTTGAACCCGGTTTGATCCCGGTGTCAGTTCGTCTCACACCCGCCGAGGCACGGACTTCGGCGATGCCGCTGAACATACCGCCCGGCGAGCGGTCGCGACCCTTCAACACCCCCGGACACCGAAACCCGCCGGTACGTCGTCCGGCGGGTTTCGGGTCTGGTGATCGCGGTCGGCGATCTATGTGAAGTAGCCGGCCGTCCGCTTGTCGGCACCCTGCATCGTCGTGCCTGCGTCACGCACCTTTGTCGACAGGTTCGTCAGCAGCTGACGGGAGTCGGAAAAGCTTGTATCCCAACGCTGCTGCGCGACACCGTAGGCTTCGGCCGCCTGCGGGGACTCCCAATTGGAGTGCAGTCGGGCGACTTCGGACTTGAGCGTCCCGGCCAGTTCTTCGAGCTGCTTGAAGTCGGAATCGAGCTGCGTCGACAATTCGTCGATCGCGGCAAAGTTGTACTTGATCATGGAGACGTGCCTTTCTAGACGTTGGTGACGGAGGGACCGAGGTTGAGGCCCGATCCCCCACCGATGACGGAGTTGATGGTTCCCGCGAGATCTGAGTCCTCGTTCTCGTAGCCGTTGAACCCACTCTCCAGCGATGCCTTCAGGCTGTCGAGAGCCGTCTTGAGCTCAGTCCCTTCGGCCTGCCATGCCGCCGCCGCATCCTGAAATGCCTTACCGGCGGTGCCCTGCCACATCGCTTGCGCGTCTTCGGCATTCTTGTTCAACCGCTGGAGCACAACACCCATGTCCTCGATGAGCTGTCCGACCGATTTGGTCGTGATCAACGCGTCTGGGACGTCGAGTTTCAACCCACTGTTACCGCCGTCGGCAGCCATAGTGATACCCCTTCATTGTGATTGCCGCGGAAATCGGTCGAAATCCGCGAATTTCATTCGAATCTGCTCCGGCACCACTCCGGCTGATCACCGGGTGGGCCCCCCTCCGGTTGGCCGAATCACGGCAACCACCTCCGCGCCGGCAACGTCTCCATCAGGAGCGAAACCGCCTGGGAGATCCGATAGCCGGTACCCGGCGACAATGTCGACCAGATCTGGCCATCGGGAGACATACTTGGGCCGGCCACAATCCGGCCCCGGGCGGTGTCGTAGACAGCCACCGCACCGGCCGATCGGCGCATCCGCCCGGCCGCGCACTCGATCGCAACGATTTCCGTGTGCCCACGACAGGTATCGAACGCAACCGCATAGCCGGCGGCGTCGGCGGCCGCAACACCCATGGCGTGCAGGGCGTCGGAGTAGTCGGCTGCGGACTGCGCGGAATCCAGCCGTCGCTGCAGTTCATCGGCACTCACACTGACCGGTGAGACCTGCGCCGCATCGGATGGGTCGAGTAACCGTGCAACCAATTGGCCCACGTCCGCATCAGTGCCGATCGGAATATCCCGGAACAACAGACCCGACTCTGTACTGGACGCCAGGACGTGGTGATCACCGCGCCGCGCAAGACATATTCGCCGGATCGAAGTGTCGTGGTGACAACGGATTTCAAGGAGAACGTCGGGTCGGGAGAGGATCGCCAACGCCTCGGCCAGTGCCTCGGTGACACTCACCCCGACGACAGGATCGGGGTCGTCGGTCAGCAATCCGGCGGCATACAGGTTCGATGCCGCGACCGCCCAGGCCTTCTCACGCTCGTAGACGAACTCGTGCCGCGGCCCGACCGCCAGCACCGACGGCCACGTCTGTAGATCGAGAATCCTTGCCAGATAGTCGATCTGGTCCTGCGTGAGATCGAACTCGCATGCCACCGGGGTAGCCCACATATCGTTCACCTGTCCTGGTCCGTCGCGCCGAGTACGGCCGGCACCGATGTGGCGGACGGTAGATCGAGGATTCCGCTCCGATAACGCGGATCCGGATGGTCACCGAGATCGATCGCGACTGCGATCGGCGCATGGCGGGAGCTGCCGTCGTCGGCTGCCCCCGAGCGGGCGGTCGGATCGATACCGGCCCCGACCTGCACGGGACCTCGCCGAGCGACGGTATCCCCGCCCTGACCGGGAGCACCCATCATGGGTGCCATCGGGGTCGCGGGCACCGCCGGCCGCGGATTGGTCGACGCCGGCGCCGGTTGCGTCGTCGCGGGCGTGGCCGACGATCCCGCCAGAATCGTTGTGGCATAGCGGGTTTGTCGGCGAGGTGCGGACACCGGCGCGTATCCGCCCGCACCACCGGGCACCGGGCCCACCGTTGGCTCCGGTCGGGTGGGCACTGCCCGGGTGGCGTCGCGAATCGCCTGCTCGGCCGCGAGCGCCCCAGGCGACACGATCTCGGCCGGATGCGGTACCGCCCAGGCCCGCGCCACGGGTTCAGTGGCCGCCTCGTAGGTCTCCATAACCCGTGCGGCACGGTGCTTCTGGTCTAGTGCCGCGCGCTCGGCATCGGCGGCCACACCACCGATGGGCGCACCGGTTGCGGCGCCGACCGTGATGGCCATGCGGTGGATGTCTTCTGTGATCTGCAGTTCAGGCAGTCCCGGCATGCTGATCCGCGCCACCGTGGTCGCGGCCGCTTGCGCACCGGCCCGCCCCGCACTGTCGGCTGCGGCTGCCGCGGCATCGGAAAACCAGCCGGCAAACGAGGCCAGCTTGCCGAAAGCCTCATCAGTCGAAGCGGACTCCCAGGCGATACCGAGTTTCGCGAGGATCCGAACGTAGTCGACACCGGCGTCCGCAAGCAGGGCCGACAACTGCGCCCAGCCAAGTGCGGCAGCAATCAGCGGACCGTCGCCGGCACCGGCACCCAGATCAGTTGCCAACTGCTTGGTAGGTCTGGCGCCCCACACCACGTTCGTGAATCCTGTCATGATCGTCTCCGGGCTCAGAGCCGGAATGTCCCCTCGATGTCGGCCTCGACCGCGCCGAACTCACGCGCTTGCGCGCGCAGTACCGCAGCAATCTTCCGCAGTTCGTGCACGCCGGCGGCCGCGCTGTCGGTGAACGTCTCGGCGACGCCTCCAAAAGTGGCGGCGGCGGTGGTCGACACCTCATCGCGTCCAGCCGCCTGCACGACCAGCGACGGTCGGTGCAGAGCCACACCCTGTTCGAGCTCGTCGGCAAGCCGGTCGAGATCACTTGCCGCTCGCAACAATTCGCCCGAGTCGACGTTCAACTCACCTGTGGACATCGATTCCCCCATGTTCGTGTCAGGCTTCTTGGTTCTGGTCGGTCTGATTGCGGGCCGTTGGCCCCAATCGCAGACGAATGTCCGGTGTCGGTGTCGGTTCCAGTGCCTGGGGTTCACCGAGGACCGCCGGAGCGACCGCAGGCATCTCGCCGATGATCCTGGTGCCGTTGAGTTCGGTGACGAGATAATCCGCTGCTTCGTGCTGATCATCAGACGCGCCGGCACCCCGTCCGGCTCCCATCCCACCACCACCCATCGGTGTCATCGGTCCGGTCAGTCCGGCGGGGACCACGGCGTTCTGGTTCCTGTTTGCCGTCCCACCTCCGGATTCCGGGGCAGATCCGCCGAGCAGCCCGGGGGTTGTTCGCGCACTCAGCGGACTGGGCCCGGAACCGCCACCGCCCCCACCACTGCCTCCGCCCCCACGGCCGGCGGACATCGCACCACCGAATGCTGCCGGAACGGTCTTGGTGCCGGCATCGATGGTCTCGCTGTCGTACGCCGACTTCAGTTGGGCCTGATGCGATTTCATCAGATCGGTCGCGGCCTTCGACGACATCGTGCCGAGTTGTCCCACACCGGTCAGCATCGGTTTTCCCACCGAGTCGAGCACCGTACTGGCAATCGAGAACGGCGATGCTCCCGCTGCGGGCGCCCCGGTCACCGGCACCGGTTGGCCCGTCGCAACCATGTGTGTCGTCGGTGCCAGCAATTGGGCTCGGGTGGAGGCAACCACCGCGGTCGCCTCGGCCAGGCCGTCGGCGGCCGCGGCGAGAGCGATCGCCTGTCCGGGAGGGGTCACCAGGATCGGCGCCGAAGCGCTGATGATGGCAACCGTTTTCGCGATGATCCCCTGAACCAGCCCGAGGCCGACACCCACGATCGCGGCGGCTCCCTGGGTGTCGGCCGACATGGTTGTGCCCTGCGTCGACAACGCGGCTGTATCGGCGCCCGCCTGAACACCTTTGGCGGTGGCGGCGGTGGCGGACTGCCCCGTCCACACCTGATCGAGGACCTTCAGCGCACCGGAACCCATTGACATCGACATGTCCAGGATCTGCGAGAGCGCCTCGAAGATGGCAGTGGGGTCGAAGTCGCCGGCACCGAGGTTGCCCGTCCCGAAGCCGCCCACCAGATCCGTCAGCGGTTTGAGCAGGAGATCGAGATCGAGCGGCGGCAGCGGCGGCAGATCTGGCAACGGAGGCAGCCCAGGTAGCTCGGGGAGGCCCGGTAGGCCAAGGTCTTTCAGGACCTGACTGACCGGGGTGTCGAGGATCGGCCCGAGTGGGCTCGAATCGATCAGTTGCCGGATGGTCGGATCAAGCGGTGGTGCCGCGGAAATCGGCATCGTCGGTAGGCTCACGTGCGCCCAGGCCTACAGTGCTGCCTGTACGGCGGCAAAACCTCGACCGCTGCCGTCATCGGCCTCGGTGATCTGCGCCGCCGTGGCGATCGCGGCTGCTGCCGAACCCGCGTGGACCGCGGCCAGTTGGCCGACACCCAGCAGATGGCTGGCTTGCGCCTGCGCGAACGCCAGCAGGAACTCCTGCCCGATCAATCCGAAAACCGGCACCATCTGCGCGATGTTCGCAGCTGCGTTGATCGAACCCGCGCCGGCTACGGCTGCCGACATCAGCGCAGCCGTGTCCGCGTACGCCTCAATTGCCGCCGGTACCGCTGTGACCTCAGACATCTGTCCCCCGTTTGCTCGAAAAACCGGTGTGTACTGCCCCAAAACCTTTGGTTGCCTCGCAACCACTCCCACCCACAGTTCAGCGATAGGACGCCTACTGAGCCGAGCCGGTTCCCTCCCACGTCTGCGGACCGGTCGACATCGAAGCCGGCCGACTGTTCACCAGGTCGGCAAATGATTCGTTGAACTCCTCGAGAATCTCGGCCCGTCGCGCAAAAGCCCGCCCGGCCGCAACCCCGGCGGTCGAGACGATCAGGTCGCCGAGCGGCCCCGCACCGAGTTGCGGCGCGGAGGGCGCGAACCACAATCCGGTCAACTCACCGATTCCGTTGACCTCGGCAGTGACATGGTCTCCGGGCGAGGTCTCCCGTGCCGCGATCGCGGTCAGCCGCTCATTGACCTCATGCAATCGATCGAGTTGTGCCCGCGCCCTTGCCTCGAGTTCATCCATCGCCGAACTCATACCGACCTCATCCAGCTACCCGGCGCGCCCGCCGAGGAGTCGTCCTCGTATTCGGCCCTGGCGAGATCGTCGGGCCGGGGAAGGTTCATCCGGTCGATGATGTCGGCGCCGACCCCGGCGGCACGCAACTCCTCACGGCGTGCGACCCCGGCGCGCATCGCGGCCTGCCGGCACAGCCGCAGCACTTCGCCGGCGAGTATCGCCGGATCCTTGTGTAATTCGGCAGGTTCGATCCGTACCGATGTCGGCAGACCCTGTTCTGTCGTGACGACAGACAGGCCCCCCGTCCGCGATGTAGCGGCAGCCATAGTTCCCCCTCAAGAACTCCCCTGGCGACAGATAGTACCCACATCGATTCGAAAAGCGGTGTTCGGCACAGACTCGAGCTGCAATTCACCCGACCACGGGTCGTCGCCGTGGTCTATCATCGCCGTTATCCAGGGGTGGCGGGGGGATTCGACATGCGGGAACACCTGGGTTGATCCACCGTCGCCAAGACTTGAATCAATGTGCAAGACGAAGTGCAACAACGGGGGGCTGTTCTGTGAGCTACAACAATGCCGATGTGCCGGCGGCACCGCCGTGGCTTCAGACCGCGGCCGACATCGACGTAGCGGCGTTCGAGCGCGCCCACCAGTCATCACCGGCGCCTGAGGTTCCCGCAACTCCGCCCGCACCCGAGCTCGCCGCTGTGCCCGAAGTGGTCAGGGCACCTGAGCCGCCGTCCGCTCCCCCGCTCCCACCGCCCACCGAGCAGTTCCGGCAGCCGGCGGCCAACGTTTTCGCGCCTCCGCCGCCGCCGCAAACACCGGCAGCCCCGGGTTACCCGGCCGACCCGAATCATTACGGCAACCACAACCCGTACGCCGAAAGCCCAGCAGCCCAAGGTAATCCGGGCACCGTATTTCCACCTCAGGGAAATCCGGCACCGGGCAATCCACCTCCGGGATTCTTTCCCGGACAACCGATGCACCCCCATCAGCACTACGCGCCCGGGCAACCACAGGCGCCTGCACCGACAAGCCTCGATGAGGTGGCATTGCTCCGCAAGGCCCGTCGGGCCCCGGCCAGCGGATGGCGCCGGACCGTGCACAAACTGTCAGCCGGAACAATCAATCCCGGCGAGTCACCGGACGATCTGGTCTACAAGCAACTACTCGAACGGGTGAATCAACCGGTCCGCGGCGACTACCGGATCGCGGTTCTATCGCTCAAGGGCGGCGTCGGAAAGACCACGACCACAGTTGGTTTGGGCTCCACATTCGCATCGTTGCGCGGTGATCGGGTCATCGCGGTCGACGCGAATCCCGATCTGGGCACCCTCGCCCAGCGCATCCCGCAACAGACCCGATCCACCGTTCGCGACCTGCTCGCCGACGAGTCGATCTACCGCTATTCCGATGTCCGCGCACACACCTCCCAGGCGCCGAGCCGACTGGAAATACTTGCATCCGAACGTGATCCGGCCAAAGCCGAGGCGTTCAGCGAAGCCGACTACCGCGGTGTGATGACGGTTCTGCAGCGCTTCTACAACATCATCATCACCGATTGCGGTACCGGACTGAGCCATTCGGCCATGAACGGCGTGCTCGACATGGCCAACGCGCTGATCCTGGTGACGTCCCCCGCGATCGACGGGGCCCGCAGCGCCGGAGCAACTCTCGATTGGCTGCAGGCACACGGATTCGGGCATCTGGTTTCCGGAGCCGTTGTGGTTCTCAGTTCGTCGCGGCCCGGCGCATCGACCATCGACACCGATCAGCTCAGTGCACACTTCCTGACCAGGTGCCGTGCCGTGCAACAGATTCCCTTCGACGATCATCTCGCCGAAGGTGCCGAGGTCGACCTCGATCTCCTCACCAAGAGCACCCGCCGCGCCCTCGTCGAGATGGCTGCCACCGTGGCCGACGACTTCCCGGCCACCACGATGCGTCGAGGCGACCCGTACTACACATCCTGATCACCGGACCCACCAAACAAGGACACCGTGACCTATCCCGACCCGTACAACAGTCCGCAACAACCGGATTGGCGCAACTCTGCGCAGGCTTTTCCAGAGCTTCCCGCGACGCCGGGTTACCCGGACCCCAATGTGCCACCAGGGGCCGCATATCCACCCGCTGCCGCATATCCGGTCATGCCTTACGGCCAACCGGTATACGGCGCACCGGTCTACGGTGTACCCGGCTTCGGTTTTGATCCGGCAGCGCCCTACGGTCGCGACCCGTACAGCGGAGAACCACTGTCGGACAAGTCGAAGATCTCTGCCGGCATGCTGCAACTTTTCCTCGGTGGATTCGGCGCGGGCCGCTTCTACCTCGGACACAACGGAATTGCGATTGCACAGCTGATCACGCTAATCCTCGGATGGTTGCTGGCGATCATCGTGATCGGCTATCTCGTTCTACTCGGACTGAGCATCTGGGTGTTCATCGACGCGATCATGATGTTCACCGGCGGTGTCCGGGACTCACGGGGATACAAACTCAGGAATTGACCTGACCGGCAGCACCGGCAATCAGTCGCCGTGGGGCGGACGACTCGAACGAACTACAGTGGACGCTTGACCACTTTCGGAATGGAACCCGACGATGTCGCGGGCGCGGCCACACAGGTCTCGGGAACTGCCGACCGCATCAGCGCAGGACATTTCGAGTATCAATTCAGCACTCTGAGTGGCGCGTTCACCGGGGCGACCAACCCGATGACGGATGTCGCGGCAGGCGGTGACAACCGAGTACAACAGTCGATCACCAATACCGCAGGAGCCGTCACCGCATTCTCCGAACTTGTCATCAGTGCGAAAGGCACGTCCGAAGGACTGGACGACGACAACGCCGCATACATCCGGAACGCGACGCCCTACCCGTCAGTTCTTCCCGTCGATCCAGACAATGAGCACTGACCAACGGTGACACCGACCTACGACCAGGTGAGCACCTGGAAGCCACACAACCTGTCCATCGTTGCCACCGCGGTCCGCGAACTTCAGGACACCTTGTCGCGCGAGGCACCGAATGCCGGGAACCCCGTCTTGAACCTCACGTCCACGCAATGGCAGGGGCTCAGTCGAACCGCATCGGATGAACGCGCCGAATCCATCACCCGGTGGCTGCGGAACGCGGCCGATATCAGCGGAGATCTTGCGACGACGTTGGAGGATTCGGACGCCGATATCCGAGGAGCCATGGATGCCTTGGGTAACGGCCGCGAGGCGGCCGCGCTCCAGGGTTATCTACTAAGCACCGGGGACTCGAATTACAACGTGAGCTTCTCCGAAGACAACGCTCCCGAGGGGAACGAATACGACGCGCAGACGGCCCGTGAGTGGCAGGGATATCTGCTTGGCCTCGGGCAGGCAGCCGATACGGCGGTGACCAACGCGAACACTGCAATCGGGGCTGCGCTCGACAATCTCACCGGCGTCGCGCCGGCGTCGATCGCGCAGAACAGCGCCACCATCGATCCCACACGGGCCGCCGCCGATGCCGAAGCGATTCTCGACGGAACCGCAACACCCGAGCAGCGCGCACGATTCATTCAGGCCACCCGCTTGACCCCCGAGCAGCTGGCCAAACTCGAGGCCGGCGAACGGATCGAAATACCGCCGAACCAACTCGAGTACATCCGTCTTGCCACCGGCATGATCGATGTCGGCAACGGCCAGGTCAGCGGAATAGGGGCGTTCGAGAAATTCGGTACACGTCCAGGTGAAGAACCCTTGCGGTCGTCCCTCGCGAACGGTCTCCAGATCCTGTCGAATGAAAAGGTCCATGCCGGTGACACACAGGGCGGATATGGCGCTCTTCCCCAGTCCATCAAGGATGTGATCGTGGCGGGTGGCTCGCCTCTGGGTGCGTCGCTCACCGACTCCCAACGTGTCACGTTGCAGCGCGCCGGCGTCCTCGGTAATTTGTTGAACACCGGCGATCCCCGCTATCAGGCAGGAACCGAGATCGACCGCGGTCTTGGCGAACTCGCCCTGAACTACACCGATTTCCAGGCAACCCATGAACAGCAGCTCTACGGCAGCGGTCTGAATCCGAACGACTTCGGATCGCTGCAGGACGTACTCGAGACGGTCGGGCAGGACAAGCAATGGGTACATGCGGCCTTCACCGGGTCGGGCGGCGCCGACGTCATCCACGATCTGATGACGGTTCAGTTCACCGACGACGGCAAAGCGGCCGGTGAGTTCTGGAGGATCAGCGAAGACAGCGCCCGCTTCACCGATTGGGGCACGCCCAGCGACGCCAGAACGGCAGATCAGCGCGCCGACTTCGCCACCTCCGAACGTTCGGGGGAAATTCTCGATGCGATGTTGCGCTATGCCGGTAGCCCGGAGGGATACAGCAGCCTGATGGACATTCCTGGCGTCGCCGACAATCAATCTGTCGGACAGTTGAACCCGGAAGCCTTGCGCATCCTTGCCGAAACGCTCAAGCCTTACGCCGCGGAACTCGGTGACCAGCAGGATTCGTCTCTCGTCGGTTTCAATGACGCCGATCCAGGAATGGGCGATTCGTATCGGAATCTCCTGCACCAGCGCGAGAACGATTTCGAAGGCGGTTCGCGCATCTTTGCTCTACTTGGTACCGATGAGGTCGCGGCGAAGAACTTCTATGGCGCGGTCTATGACCAGATTGCCGAAGAGTCTGTGGCCTACGCGAAGAATCCCGATGACGGCGATGCCGCCGACCGACTCGCATTGATGGCGCATCTGCGGGGTCTGTCCGATGAGGGCCTGCTGTATGCGGCGCAGGATGCAGCCGGCGACGACTACGAAGCGGCACAGAAGGCATACGAGATGAAGAGCAACATCCTTGACGACTTCGTCAGCATCAGCGATCTGGTAACGGACAAGGCCCCGGGATCGAGCATTCTCCTCGATCTCGTCGAAAACGATCTCAGGAATTCACTGCTCGGCCCTTCGCCGGACAGTAAAGATTTTGACGCAGAGAATTACAAGGCGCACCTCGGTCAGTCTGGAGCGACGGGCGATGCCGTGAACGACCTACGCGCAGCGATCGTCACCGCCACCGACGGCGATATCCGGTCGGTTATCGACCCAGATTGGGTCAAGCACCACGAAGGCTGGTTCAACTCGGACGGCACCCTCAGGACGCGACAAGAGATCGTTGACTACCAAGACGACAATGGCGCACGTCCTTACAACGCGGGTGCGTTCGACAGGGGCGCCCGAACCATTCTGGATCAGATCGCACAGACCAAGAACAGCAACCCCGGTTACCTCAACGACGACTATCTTGACGTGTGGGCCACATCGGAAGAACTGGACTCAAAATGGGATCTGCCGCACTGAAATGAGACACCGAAATCGCCCGCTGACGAAGATAACCTTGGCATTCGCCGCCGCCACGGCCTTGGTCCTGACCGGTTGCAGCACTGCCAGCACACCAGCCCCCACCAGCACCCAACCGACGCCCGACGTGCCGTACACCACCATCTGGTCCGCCGCCGACGGAATCAACCTGAACACCCGCCCCGCCGAACTGATCCGCGCCACAGTCGAATCCGGCGAAATGAGCGGCTGGACCGGGGTCGACTACTCTTTCCCCGGCTTCGCAGACGCCATCGCCAACGCCACCGACTACAACGGCTACTGGGGCAACACCACCCAACCCCCCAGCCCCGACAACCTGGTTAGTCTTGACTGGAGGCTGTTCGCCCGGCACATCACAACCCTGAGTGCCACCGACAGCCACGTCACCGCCCGCGTCTGCACCCTCCACCTCCCCCTCGTAGACCAGGACGTCGTCCTCAAATCCACCGGATACACGAGCAGCTTCGGGTCGGTCACCCAGCCGTACACCGTCGACGTCACCCTCACGAAACCCGCCAGCACCACCCCTGGCACCAGCGGCCAACCCGACCGCGCCCCCGACATCCACAACCCCCGCGCCCTCGACGTCCCCGACTGGAACGTCTTCTCTCCCTGGACGATCAGCTCCATCACACTCCTCGAAGGCGTCAACGATTACTACGGCACAGAGCCCGAATGCATGGCCTGGTGGCGGCAGAAATACCCCGGCTGGGACGGCACCTCACTGACCTTCGGACCACCCGCCCCCATCACCACCGACACCGGGTTCTTCGAAGCACTCATGATCACCCGGCCCGGACCACCCAACTACCCCGAATGGTTGGGTCCCAAAGGCGCCGACGCCTGAAACCCGATGACACCACACAAATACCCCACCGCCCGCACTGTCCTAGCGGCCACCGCGGCCACGGCCCTGATCATGGTTCTGACCAGCTGCATCAGCACCAACACGCCAGCACCGCCCAGCACCCAACCGACGCCCGACGTGCCGTACACCACCATCTGGTCCGCCGCCGACGGAATCAACCTGAACACCCGCCCCGCCGAACTGATCCGCGCCACAGTCGAATCCGGCGAAATGAGCGC
>QJJF01000006.1:174170-241396 GCA_003202005.1 Williamsia faeni
CCGTACACCACCATCTGGTCCGCCGCCGACGGAATCAACCTGAACACCCGCCCCGCCGAACTGATCCGCGCCACAGTCGAATCCGGCGAAATGAGCGCCTGGGCCGGCGTCGACCATTCCTTCCCCGGCTTCGCAGACGCCATCGCCAACGCCACCGACTACAACGGCGACTGGGGCGACACCACCCAACCACCCAGACCCGACAACCTGAAAACTCGTGACTGGAGACTGTTCGCCCGACACATCACAACCCTGAACGCCACCGATAACCACGTCACCGCCCGTATTTGCAATCTCCACCTCCCCCTCCTCGACGAGGACTTCGTCGTCACACCCAAGGCTGAACTCGACAGCTTCCGGTCGGTCACCCGACCAATTACCTTTGACGTCACCCTTACCAAACCCACCGACACCACCTCCGGCACCAGTAGCCAACCCGACACCAAACCTGACACGCGCAATCCGAGCGCCCTCGACACGCCGAACTGGAACGTCTTCTCCCCCTGGACGATCAGCTCCATCACAGTCCTCGAAACCGTCAATAACTACTACGGCGACGAACCCGAATGCATGGCCTGGTGGCGCCAGAAATACCCCGGCTGGGACGGCACCTCACTGACCTTCGGACCACCCACCCCCATCACCACCGACACCGGGTTCTTCGAAGCACTCATGATCACCCGGCCCGGACCACCCAACTACCCCGAATGGTTGGGTCCCAAAGGCGCTGACGCCTGAAACCGAAACCGATCCGGAATGGACCTCGCAGCAGATGATGTGGTGTTCTGGCGAACAAACGCCCAGCTCGCGACCGCCAAAACGGCACATCATCGGGGGTGGGTCAGTCGCCGCAGCAGCCGGAGGGTTCGATCGCGGCCCGGGTTTCGCGGGTGATCGCATTACGTTGCGCCAGTGCATTATCCGCCGGGTAGTCGACACCGATCAGGGTCAGTCCACCTGCCGGGGCAACCGGGATCTCACTGGATCGAGTGCGTTGCTGCAACAGCCCGGCGCACCACGCGACCGAACGGCGACCCTCGCCGACAGTTGCGACGGCTCCGACGAGTGATCGAACCATCGACCAGCAGAACGCATCTGCGCTGACCTGGGCCACCAGTACGCCGTGGTCGTCCCGCATCCAGGTGAACTGCTGCAGATCGCGGACCGTGGTCGCACCATCGCGCCTCTTGCAGAAGGCCGCAAAGTCGTTGAGGCCGAGCAAGGTGGCGGCCGCTTCGTCGAGAAGGTCGGCGTTCAGTGGCCGGTTCCAGGCCGCGGTGGTGCGGGCGACAACCGGTTCGGCGCCCCACGGGTCGTCGGTCAATCGGTATTCGTAGTGGCGGCGCAGGGCAGAGAAGCGCGCATCGAACTCCGCAGGCGCTTCTTCGATGTCCTTGACCCGGACATCGGTGGGGAGCATCTTGGCAAGCCGCCGAACGAGTTTGGCCGGATCCCCGTCGATCGACCGGGTCTGCAAAGCAAGCTCGGGCACGTCGAAGTGTGCCACCTGACCGGTGGCGTGCACGCCGGCGTCGGTGCGCCCGGCGACGGTGAGCGTCACCGGTTCTCGCAGGACGGTGCCGAGGGTTTCTTCCAGAACGCCACACACAGTTCGCTGGCCGGGCTGACGCGCCCACCCCGCGAAGTCGGTTCCGTCATAACCGATCTGCATCCGCAGCCGGACAAAAGGTCCCTCGAAATGACGAGACCCGCCACCGGAAATTCCGGTGGCGGGCTCAGACATTGCCAACTCGTTCAGTCGACTACTTCTCGTCAGCCTTGGCGTCAGCAGCGGTGGCAGCGGTCGACTCGTCGTCGACGGCTTCGGCCACAGCATCTGCGTTCTCGACCTCGGCGTCGGTGGCGTCGGCTTCAACAGCCTCGACCACGTTCTCCTCGGTTGCGGCTTCTTCAGACTTCTTCTTCGATGCCGCTGCGCGGGTGGCGCGATCGGCTTCCGACGAAGCAGTCTTGTCCCGGACCAGTTCGATCACTGCCATGGGGGCGTTGTCGCCCTTGCGCGGCAGGGTCTTGATGATGCGGGTGTAGCCGCCGTCGCGGTCCGCGTAGAACGGGCCGATCTCGGCGAACAGGGCATGCACGATGTCCTTGTTGCGGATGACTTTCAGCACCTCACGGCGATGCGCGAGGTTACCGGCCTTGGCATGCGTGATGAGCTTTTCCGCGTACGGACGCAGACGCTTCGCCTTGGTCTCGGTGGTGGTGATCCGGCCGTGCTCGAAGAGCGAGGTGGCGAGGTTCGCCAGCATCGCTTTCTGGTGCGAAGCCGACCCGCCGAGGCGGGTACCCTTTGTGGGCTTGGGCATTTCGAACTCCTAGGGTTCGCTCTCGACCTCTCGGCCGTGAGCTGGGGGTCTTGTTAAAGCTGTTCGGTTTCCGCGAAATCTTCGCCGGCATCGGCGTCGGCGAAGGAGGTGTCATCGGTCCAGGTGCCGGTGGCAACGTCGTATCCGGCCACCTGGGACGGATCGAAGCTTGCCGGGCTGTCCTTGAGTGCCAGGCCGAGTGCGTGCAGCTTGACCTTGACCTCGTCGATGGACTTCTGACCGAAGTTGCGGATGTCCAGCAGATCCGATTCGGTCCGGGCCACCAGCTCGCCGACGGTGTGAACTCCCTCGCGCTTGAGGCAGTTGTACGACCGGACGGTGAGTTCGAGGTCCTCGATCGGGAGGCTGAACGACGCGATGTGATCGGCCTCGGCGGGCGAGGGTCCGATCTCCACACCTTCTGCTTCGATGTTGAGTTCACGGGCCAGACCGAACAGCTCTACGAGGGTCTTACCGGCCGAGGCCAGTGCGTCCCGCGCGGAGATCGAGTTCTTGGTTTCCACATCGAGAACGAGCCGATCGAAGTCGGTGCGCTGCTCGACGCGGGTGGCCTCCACCTTGTACGTGACCTTGAGAACCGGCGAGTAGATCGAGTCGACCGGGATACGGCCGATCTCGGCGCCGGACGCCTTGTTCTGGACGGCGGGGACATAGCCGCGACCGCGCTCGACAACGAGCTCGATCTCCAACTTGCCCTTGTCGTTCAGGGTGGCGATATGCAGGTCCGGGTTATGCACGGTGACGCCGGCCGGCGGCACGATGTCGGCACCGGTGACAGCACCGGGGCCCTGCTTGCGCACGTACATCGTGACCGGCTCGTCCTCTTCGGAGCTCACGACGAGGCCCTTGAGGTTCAGGATGATGTCGGTGACATCTTCCTTGACCCCGGGGACAGTGGTGAACTCGTGCAGGACTCCGTCGATCCGGATGCTGGTGACAGCGGCTCCGGGGATCGACGACAGCAGGGTGCGGCGCAGCGAGTTGCCGAGCGTGTACCCGAAACCTGGCTCGAGGGGCTCGATGACGAACTTCGAGCGGTCTCCCGAGATGATCTCTTCGGACAGTGTGGGTCGCTGTGAAATCAGCATTGAATCTTCTTCTCCTCTTGGACGTCCGCTATATGACGACCGGTTAGGTGCCGAAAGTGCTGCCGGACATACGGATCCGACAACCGGCGATTACTTCGAGTAGAACTCGACGATGAGCTGCTCCGACAAAGGCACGTCGATCTGTGCGCGCTCGGGCTCCGAGTGCACCAGGATGCGCAGCGTGTTCGGCACGACCTGCAGCCAACCCGGGACCGGACGATCGCCCTGGATCTCCTTGGCGATCTGGAACGGCACGGTCTGCATCGACTTCGGGCGGACATCGATGATGTCGTAGCGCGAAACGCGGTAGCTGGGCACGTCGACCTTGACACCGTTGACGGTCAGGTGGCCATGGCTGACCATCTGACGCGCCTGGCGGCGGGTACGAGCGAGTCCGGCGCGGTAGACGACGTTGTCGAGACGGGTCTCGAGCAGACGCAGCAGCTCGTCACCGGTCTTGCCGTTGCGACGGTTGGCCTCTGCGTAGTAAAGGCGGAACTGCTTCTCCATGACGCCGTAGGTGAAGCGAGCCTTCTGCTTCTCCTGCAGCTGGAGCAGGTATTCGCTCTCCTTGATCCGCGCGCGACCATGCTGGCCGGGCGGGTAGGGGCGACGCTCGAACGCCTGGTCTCCGCCGACGAGGTCGACGCGCAGACGGCGAGATTTGCGGGTTGCGGGTCCGGTATAACGAGCCATTTTTTAAAGTCCTCTTCTTCCGACTAGACCCGGCGCCGCTTGGGCGGGCGGCAGCCGTTGTGCGGCTGCGGGGTGACATCGGAAATGGTGCCGACCTCGAGGCCTGCGGCCTGGAGTGATCGGATAGCGGTCTCACGACCCGAACCCGGGCCCTTCACGAAGACGTCGACCTTCTTGACGCCGTGTTCCTGTGCCTTGCGGGCAGCGTTCTCGGCAGCGAGCTGCGCAGCGAACGGGGTGCTCTTACGAGAACCCTTGAAACCGACATGGCCGGACGATGCCCAGGCGATGACGTTTCCGGCAGGATCGGAAATGGAGACGATGGTGTTGTTGAACGTGCTCTTGATGTGCGCGCTGCCGTGCGGGACGTTCTTCTTCTCGCGACGACGAGTGCCCTTCTTGGGGCCGGCGCTACGTGACTTAGGAGGCATGGATTACTTCTTCTTCCCGGCGATGGTCTTCTTCGGGCCCTTACGGGTCCGAGCGTTGGTCTTGGTGCGCTGACCACGAACGGGCAGGCCACGACGGTGACGCAGACCCTGGTAGCAGCCGATTTCGATCTTGCGACGAATGTCGGCCTGCACCTCGCGACGCAGATCACCTTCGACCTTGACCGAGGATTCGAGGTATTCACGAAGCTTCGAAACGTCTTCGTCGGTGAGGTCCTTGGCCCGCAGGTCGGCGCTCAGGCCGGTGGCGGCAAGGATCTCTTTGGAGGTGGTACGACCAACTCCGTAGATGTACGTGAGTGCGATCTCAAGGCGCTTTTCGCGCGGAAGATCAACACCAGCAACACGTGCCATGTGGTGTTTCCTTTGGTTCTCGGAGGTCTGCTCCCAATCCGTCCCCGACTCTTGCAGGGCCCCGGCCTCCGTGCCGGGGGTAGGCGGACTCGCGTATGAGTCCGCTGGTGTTGAGAGGTCATCTTTTGTTGCCTGTATTCAGTTGTGGTCGCTCTTTACAAGCGATCAGGTCGAAGTGCTGATCAGCCCTGGCGCTGCTTGTGACGCAGGTTCTCGCAGATCACCATGACGCGGCCGTTACGCCGGATCACTTTGCACTTCTCGCAGATCGGCTTGACGCTCGGATTAACCTTCACGTCACTCTCTCCTTTGCCTGTGACCACCGCCGCGAACGGTCGGTACTCACGGATCTACTTCAAAGCACAGGGACAGCCAGAAGCTGTCCCCAGCTGGGTTTCCTACCCGGAGGGATCCGGGAAGTCTGTGGGTCTTACTTGTATCGGTAAACGATGCGGCCGCGAGTCAGGTCGTAGGGCGAAAGCTCCACGACCACGCGGTCTTCCGGCAGGATCCGGATGTAGTGCTGCCGCATCTTGCCGCTGATGTGGGCGAGTACCTTGTGGCCGTTCTCCAGCTCAATGCGGAACATCGCATTGGGCAGGGGTTCGACAACGCGGCCCTCCACCTCGATGGCGCCTTCTTTGGCCATAGCCTCCACGATTCTGGTGTGTTGACCACACCTGAACTGTTGTGTTCGATTACCGTCATGACACGCACGTGATCCGGGCTCTTCGAGTGGCAGCCGGCAGGCGAATCGAGCAAGCTCTGCGGATCTGGGCACAAAAACAATCCGGCGCGCGTGCGCACCGTTGATCAACATTACGCTGCCGCGCAGCTCAGGACAAATAAGCGCATTCCTCGGTGGACCCCGACTCCCCCAGCGACCACGATTTTGGTCTTGACGCAATCCGATAGTTCAGTTTATGGTGATCCCACTCACAAATTGAAACGTTTCAAATTGCCGATCAAGACAGGCCCACTCATGCACAACGACGAACCGCCAACAGGCACCCCACGTCAGCGGGTGTGTTTCACCATGAACGTGCGGCCCGACCGCATCGACGACTACCTGGCCGCCCACGAGCACGTGTGGCCGGACATGCTCGACGCACTTCGCGAGACCGGCTGGTCCAACTACTCGCTGTTCATGCAGCCCGGCACCGGACTGGTGGTCGGCTACGTGGAAACCGACAACTTCGACCGTGCGCACGAACTGATGGCACAGACCGCGGTGAACTCCCGCTGGCAGGCATCCATGGCGCAGTACTTCGCCGATCCCACGGCCGGACCTGACACGACCATGAGCCGACTCGACCACTACTTCCATCTCGCCTGAACCCACACTCATCTCCACCAAGCCCGACCCAGCGTTCATCTCCACCCCGCCCGACCCACTACCCTTCGTCCACACCCCAAAGGAGCGCCCATGAAACTCGGGGCCAAGAACACCACCGGTTGGAAGGCAACGATCTCCGTTGCCATGTCCAACTACATCGAGGCCGGATCGATCATCGCGATCGCCACCAGCCTCGGTTTCTGGCAAGACGAGTTCGGCATCAGCAACTTTGCCGTCGGCTTGCTGGCCGCCTTGAGCGCCAACGCCTTCGGCGCCGCAGTCGGTGCCGCTGTGGGCGGCCCGCTGTGTGATCGCTACGGACGCAAGGCGATCTACACGTACGACCTGATGGTCTACATGGCCGGCGTGCTGATCGCAGCCTTTGCCTTCAACTTCGGGATGTTGCTGATCGCCTTTGTGGTCACCGGCCTCGCGGTCGGCGCAGGCGTCCCGGCATCGTGGACCTACATCGCCGAGCAGGCCCCTTCGGGAGCGCGGGCCAGACACGTCGGTACCGCCCAGCTCGCCTGGTCCATCGGACCGCTGGTCGGGTTCGCACTGGCTGCCGCCCTCGCCCCGCTCGGGCTCCTCGGTTCACGGCTGATCTTCCTGCACCTGTTCGTGGTCGCCGCGGTGGTCTGGTGGATCCGTCAGGGTTTGACCGAATCCAAGATCTGGACCGAAGAGGGTCGCGATTCCGCGACCACCGAAACCAAGGGTGCTCCTGCTCAGGTCTCGGCCGCGGGTGGTGAAGGTCTGCGTGGCCTGTTCTCCAAGAAGGTGAACATCACCGCGTTGCTGGTGCTGATCGGTATCTACGGTTTCTGGAACACCGTTGCCGGCCAGGCGGGCATCTTCATGCCGCGGGTCTACGAGACCGCAGGTGTCGACAGTGCTGTCCAGCAGGACCTGCTGCAGGTCCTGGTGTGGGGCATGACCGTTCTCGCGACGTACTTCGTCTTCATGCGACTCGCCGACCACATGTCCCAACGACTGCTGTTCGCACTCGGCGCCATCCCCGGAATCTTCGCCTGGGCCGTGCTGGTCATGTTCACCGACGGCGGGATGCCGACACTGCTCATCTTCGCCATCTGCTGGGGTATCTCGAGTGGTGTCGGAGCACAGGCCTTCTACAGCCTGTGGGCCAGCGAATTGTTCGCCACCCCGTACCGGGCCAGCGCACAGGGCTTCATGTTCTTCGTGGTCCGCTCCGCAACCGGCGCGCTGAGCTACTTCTTCCCCACCCTGCTCGCCGCAACCGGGCTGGCCTGGGTCGGACTCATCCTGATCAGCTGCTTGACGATCTCGTTGATCATCGGTGTCGTCTGGGCCCCGAACACCCGTGGCAAGGAGCTCAAAGACATCGAAATCGAGCGGTACGGGCAACCCATCAGCCCCGAACTCACCGGCGCATCCACCTTCGCAACCACCCCGGCCTATTCAGCCGGCCCTGCTGGGAGCAACTGACATGAAAAACTTTGACACCGCCAAGATTGAAACGTTTCAGAACTTGGCCATCGAGCTGCCTTCCTGGGCTTTCGGCAACTCCGGCACCCGCTTCAAGGTCTTCGGAACCCCCGGAACCCCGCGCACCATCGAAGAGAAGATCTCCGATGCCGCGACCGTGCACCGGTTCACCGGACTCGCGCCCACCGTCGCACTGCACATCCCGTGGGATCTCGTCGACGACTTCGGTGCGCTGCGCCGCTACGCCGCCGATCAGGGTGTCGGCCTGGGCACGATCAACTCCAACACCTTCCAGGACGACGACTACAAGTTCGGCAGCCTGACCCACACCGACAAGAACATCCGGCAGAAGGCCATCGACCATCACCTCGCCTGCATCGAGGTCATGAACGCGACCGGATCGCGTGACCTGAAGATCTGGCTCGCCGACGGCACCAACTACCCCGGGCAGGGCGACATCCGCGGCCGCCAGGACCGCCTCGCCGAATCGCTGTCGACGATCTACCAGCACATCGGCAAAGAGCAGCGGATGGTGCTCGAGTACAAGTTCTTCGAGCCGGCCACCTACATGACCGATGTTCCGGACTGGGGCACGTCGTACGCCCAGGTCAGCGCACTCGGCGAACGGGCCCTGGTCTGTCTCGACACCGGCCACCACGCCCCGGGCACCAACATCGAATTCATCGTCGCGCAGCTGCTCCGCCTCGGAAAGCTGGGTTCATTCGACTTCAACTCGCGCTTCTACGCCGACGACGACCTGATCGTCGGGGCCGCTGATCCGTTCCAGTTGTTCCGCATCATGTTCGAGGTCATCCGCGGCGGCGGCCTCGACACCGGCTCCCCCGTCGCGCTGATGCTCGACCAGTGCCACAACGTCGAGGAGAAGATCCCCGGTCAGCTCCGTTCGGTGCTCAACGTCCAGGAGATGACCGCTCGCGCCTTGCTGGTCGACACCGAGGCGCTGACCGCCGCCCAGGACGCCGGCGATGTACTCGGCGCCAACGGAATCTTCATGGACGCGTTCTACACCGACGTCCGGCCCGAGCTCGCACAGTGGCGCGCCGAGCGCGGACTCCCCGCCGATCCGATGGCCGCGTACGCCGAGTCGGGCTACCGGGAAAAGATCGTGGCCGAGCGCGTCGGCGGCACCCAGTCCTCTTGGGGCGCTTGAGTTCTCACCTTTGACTCAGTCAGTTTTTGAACACTTGTTTTCTCGATATCTGTAAGGAATGCCATGACCAACCCCACCGTCAAACAACTCATCGAACGTTCCAACCGGCTCGGCGCCGATCCCAAGAACACGAACTACGCGGGCGGCAACACCTCCGCCAAAGGCGTCGACCGTGATCCCGTCACCGGCCAGGACGTCGATCTGATGTGGGTGAAGGGTTCGGGCGGCGACCTCGGAACCCTCACCGAGAGCGGCCTGGCCGTGCTGCGCCTCGACCGCCTGCGGGCCCTCGTCGACGTGTACCCCGGCCTGGACCACGAGGACGAGATGGTCGCCGCATTCGATTACACGCTGCACGGTCGCGGCGGCGCTGCGCCATCGATCGACACCGCGATGCACGGACTGGTCGACGCGCAGCACGTCGATCACCTGCATCCCGATTCGGGCATCGCCTTGGCCACCGCGGCCGACGGCGAGGCGATCACCAAGGCGATCTTCGGCGATCGGGTGATCTGGGTGCCATGGCGCCGTCCCGGTTTCCAGCTCGGCCTCGACATCTCCGAGGTCAAGCGGGCGAACCCGCAGGCCATCGGCACCATCCTCGGCGGACACGGCATCACCGCCTGGGGCGAGACCTCCGAAGAGGCCGAGGCCAATTCCCTCGAGATCATCAAGGCCGCGGAGGACTACCTCGCCGAAAACGGCAAGCCGCAGCCGTTCGGTCCCCCACTCCGCGGATTCGGACCGCTGAGCCCGGCCGAGCGCCGCGCCAAGGCAGCCGCACTCGCGCCGACCCTGCGCGGACTGGCATCGACCGACAACGCCCAGGTCGGACATTTCGACGACTCTGATCCGGTTCTCGAATTCCTCACCGCCGCAGAACATCCCCGGCTCGCTTCACTCGGTACGTCCTGCCCGGACCACTTCCTGCGCACCAAGGTCAAGCCGATGGTGCTCGACCTGCCCGCCGACGCCTCCATCGAGGACTGCATCGCTCGCTTGAAGGACCTGCATACCTCGTACCGGGCGGACTACACCGCGTACTACAACCGGCACGCCACCGAGGATTCCCCCGCGATGCGCGGCGCCGATCCGGCGATCATCCTGATCCCGGGCGTCGGAATGTTCAGCTACGGCAAGAACAAGCAGACCGCGCGCGTTGCCGGCGAGTTCTACCTCAACGCGATCAACGTGATGCGCGGCGCCGAGTCCGTCTCGACGTACTACCCCATCGACGAGGTCGAGAAGTTCAACATCGAGTACTGGGCCCTGGAAGAAGCCAAGCTCGCCCGCATGCCCAAGCCCAAGCCGCTCGCCACCCGTATCGCGCTGGTGACCGGTGCCGCCTCCGGCATCGGCAAGGCCATCGCGACCCGCCTCGCCGCCGAGGGCGCCTGCGTGGTCATCGCCGACCTCGACGAGGAGAAGGCCCAGGCCGCCGCGGCCGAGATCGGATCGTCCGACGTGGCGATCGGCGTCCGCGCCGACGTGACCGACGAAGGGCAGGTGCAGGCTGCGGTCGACGCGTGTGTGCTGGCCTTCGGCGGTATCGACCTGGTGGTCAACAACGCCGGACTGTCGTTGTCGAAGTCGCTGCTGGAAACCAGTGCGGCCGACTGGGATCTGCAGCACAACGTGATGGCCCGTGGTTCGTTCCTGGTGTCGAAGGCGGCCGCAAAGGCCCTCATCGATCAGCAGATGGGCGGCGACATCCTCTACATCTCGTCGAAGAACTCGGTGTTCGCCGGACCGAACAACATCGCGTACTCCGCCACCAAAGCCGATCAGGCACACCAGGTTCGCTTGCTGGCCGCCGAGCTCGGTGAGCACGGGATCAAGGTCAACGGCATCAATCCCGACGGCGTGGTCCGGGGCTCGGGCATCTTCGCCGGCGGCTGGGGCGCCAAGCGCGCCGCGGTCTACGGGGTCCCGGAAGAAGAGCTTGGCGAGTTCTACGCCCAGCGCACCCTGCTCAAGCGGGAAGTGCTGCCGGAGAACATCGCCAACGCCGCGTTTGTGCTCTGCAGCTCGGACATGTCACACACCACCGGACTGCATGTGCCGGTCGATGCCGGTGTCGCCGCGGCATTCCTCCGATGAGTCCGGGCACCCGCACCCGGAAGCTGGCAGCGGTCGATCTCGGCGCCACCAGCGGCCGGGTGATGCTGGCCGAGGTCGGCCCGGATCTGCTCCAGATCCGGGAGGTGACCCGTTTCGCCAACGGTCCACTCCCGATCTGGAACGGCCACCGGACCGCACTGCACTGGGATGTCCCCGGGCTGTTCGCGCACATCCGCGAAGGACTTGCGGCGGCCGGACGCGACGCCGGCGACCTGGCCGCGATCGGTATCGATTCCTGGGCGGTCGACTACGGACTGCTCCGTGACGGCCGCCTTCTGGGACTTCCGTACCACTACCGCGA
This sequence comes from Williamsia faeni, assembly GCA_003202005.1. Classification (GTDB taxonomy): domain Bacteria; phylum Actinomycetota; class Actinomycetes; order Mycobacteriales; family Mycobacteriaceae; genus Williamsia; species Williamsia faeni. Next base: position 185,502 of record QJJF01000006.1, read on the forward strand.
CGACCGCAACAACGACGGCGTCTCGGCGGTTCACAGTGCCATCGACCCGGCAGATCTATACACCCGCAACGGTTTGCAGTTCCTGCCGTTCAACACCGTGTATCAGCTGATGGCCGAGAAGCAGGCCGGCACACTGGACCTGGCGGATCACGCACTTCTGGTTCCCGACCTGATCGGGTACTGGCTGACCGGCGAGATGGCCACCGAACGCACCAACGCCTCGACCACCGGGCTGCTCGGCGCCGACGGTCGCTGGGACGACGAACTCCAGCGCATCCTCGGACTGCCCACCGGTCTGTTCCCCGGATTGATCGAACCCGCATCACAGCTCGGCACGCTACTGCCGGACATCGCGTCCGGACTCGGTCTCTCGTCGTCCGTGTCGGTCAATGCCGTGGCGTCCCACGACACCGCCTCGGCGGTGGTCGCCGTGCCCATGCGGCCGGAGTCGTCCGCGTATATATCGTGCGGCACCTGGGGTCTGGTCGGGGTCGAGTTGACCTCGTGGGTCACCGATCCGGCCGCGCGGGTCGCCAACTTCACCAACGAGGTCGGGGCCGACGGTCGGATCCGGTTCCTGCGGAACGTGATGGGTCTGTGGCTGCTGAGCGAGTCGGTGCGGCAGTGGGAACGCGCCGGCGCCACCATCGATCTGGCCGAACTGCTCGATCAGGCCGCCGCCGCAGCGCCACCGGCCGAACTCTTCGACACCGACGACCCCGAGTTCCTGTCGCCCGGCGACATGCCGGGCCGGATCGCCCACTGGTACGCCGCTCGCGGTCTGCCGGCGCCCGGCGGACCGGCGCAGATGGTGCGGGCGATCCTCGAGAGCCTGGCCGGCGCCTTCGCCCGGCGGGTGCACGAGGCGGCGTCGTTGTCCGGCACAGCGGTCGAGACCGTCCACCTCGTCGGCGGCGGTGCCCGCAACCGGCTGCTGTGCCAGCTCACCGCCGACCGGCTCGGCATGCCGGTGCTCGCCGGACCCGTCGAGGCGACCGCGATCGGTAATGTCCTGATCACCGCCCGCGCCCAAAACCTGATCGCCGACGACCTCGAGAGCGCACGAGCGATGGTCGCCGCAACCTTCCCACCAGAGCGCTACGAGCCCCGTACGACGGCTTCGGATCGCAACGATTTTGTAGGGGTATCACAATGAAACGGCAGTTCCCCAAGGTCCACGACCTGGCGCCACTGATGAAGTTCAAGAAGCCCGAGATCAATGGCAAGAAACGGCGCCTCGATTCGGCACTGACCATCGAGGACCTCCGGAAAATCGCCAAACGGCGCACACCGCGCCCGGCCTTCGACTACACCGACGGTTCGGCCGAGGCCGAGATCTCGATCAGCCGGGCCCGCGAGGCGTTCACCGACATCCAGTTCAACCCGGCGATCCTGCGCGACGTCTCCACGGTGAACACCGGGTGGGACGTCCTCGGAGCCCCGGTGGCGTTGCCGTTCGGTATCGCGCCCACCGGCTTCACCCGGATGATGCAGACCGAAGGTGAGATCGCCGGCGCCCACGCCGCGGCGAGGGCCGGTATCCCCTTCTCCCTGTCGACGATGGGCACCGCGTCCATCGAGGACGTGAAGGCCGCCAACCCGAATGGCCGCAACTGGTTTCAGCTCTACATGTGGAAAGAGCGCGAGCGTTCGATGGCGCTGGTCGATCGCGCGGCCGCCGCGGGATACGACACCCTGCTGGTGACCGTTGACGTCCCGGTCGCCGGAGCCCGTCTGCGCGACAAGCGCAACGGCATGTCCATCCCGCCGGCACTGACACCGGGCACCGTCATCAACGCGTTGCCGCGCCCACAGTGGTGGATCGACTTCCTCACCACCGAACCGCTGGCATTCGCCTCGCTCGATCGCTGGTCCGGAACGGTGGCAGAACTCCTCGACACCATGTTCGACCCCACGGTCACCTTCGAGGATCTCGCGTGGATCCGCGATCAGTGGCCCGGCAAGATCGTGGTCAAGGGCATCCAGACCGTCGCCGACGCGAAAGCTGTTGTCGATCTGGGTGTGGACGGGATCGTGCTGTCCAACCATGGTGGCCGCCAACTCGATCGGGCCCCGATCCCGTTCCACCTGTTGCCGGAGGTCGCGACCGAGGTCGGCAACGACACCGAGATCGTGCTCGACACCGGCATCATGTCCGGCGCCGACATCGTGGCATCGATCGCACTCGGAGCCCGCTTCACCCTCATCGGCCGGGCCTACCTGTACGGCCTGATGGCCGGTGGCGAGGCCGGCGTGGACCGCGCGATCGAAATCCTTCGAGAGCAGGTCGAACGCACCATGCGACTGCTGGGTGTGGTCGCCCTCGAAGAGCTGACACCCGCGCATGTCACGCAGCTGACCCGCCTGGCGCCACGTGCACGTACCGCCGAGCGCGTCTGAGCCGAGTTAGCCTGTCCCATGGACCCCGTTGGTCTCGAGTTCCCGCCGCCACCGGTGACGGCGGGAACTAGTTGCGGGTTCGGTAAATGGCAGTCTGAGACAAGGGTACGAAAGGCAAGCGATGGCGGTGAGCATGCGCGATGTGGCGGCGAGCGCCGCCGTCTCGATCGGCACCGTGTCGAATGTCCTGAACTCCCCGGAGAAGGTTGCCCCCGCGACTGTCGAGCGGGTTCACAAGGCGATCGCCGAACTCGGTTTCGTCCGCAATGACGCCGCCCGCCAGCTCAAGGCCGGACGGTCGCGATGCGTCGGTCTGATCGTCCTGGATGTCGGCAACCCGTTCTTCACCGACCTCGCCCGGGCCGCCGAACGCCAGGCCGCCGACAACCATCTCACCCTGCTGCTGGGTACGTCCGACGATGACGTCGACCGCGAGCACACCTACCTCGACACATTCGATGAGCAGCGGGTGTACGGCGTGCTGGTCTCGCCGGTCGGCGACGACCTCAGCAGACTCGAAGCGTTGCAACAGCGCGGCACACCCGTGGTCCTGGTGGACCGCAACGGCGAAAACACCCCGTTTCCCTCGGTGTCGGTCGACGACGTCGCCGGCGGCGCCATGGCCTGCCGCCACCTCTGCGACACGGGGCGGCGGCGGATCGCCTTTGTCGGAGGTCCACTGGCAATCCGTCAGGTCGCGGACCGACTGCAAGGGGCCCGCGAGACCATCGACCAGGTCCCCGGCGCCACGCTCGAGGTCGTCAAGACCCGGTCCCTGAGCGTCTTGGCCGGACGCGCCGCGGGTGAAGAGATCCGACGCCGGCCGGCTGCGGAGCGCCCGGATGCAGTGTTCTGCGCCAACGACCTGCTCGCCGTCGGGGTCCTGCAGGCTCTGACGATGGTCGGCGACGTCGCCGTACCCGGCGACATCGCGCTCATCGGCTACGACGACATCGACTTCGCCGAAGCCGCAGTGGTGCCGTTGTCGTCGATCAGCCAGCCGAGCCGCCGGCTCGGGTCCCGCGCCATCGACCTCCTGGTCGCCGAGGCCACCCGGACCTCGGACGACCCACCCCGTCACGTGCGTTTTCAGCCACGTCTGGTCGTTCGCGCGTCGACCGCCCCCGCCTGATCTCGTCTCGCCAACACGTGGCATCAAGCCACCCAACGTGAAACACTCGTAGTCAGATGTGAACTCCAAATCACCAGGGAGATGTGCTCATGGCGCAGGAGAAGACCACCTACTGCCGGATCTGCGAACCGCTGTGCGGGATGATTGCGACCGTCGAGGACGGCGAGCTGCTGTCACTGCGGCCCGACCCGCACAATCCGCTGTCGAAGGGTTTCGCCTGCCCGAAGGGGATCGCCTTCACCGAGATCGTCAACGACCCCGACCGGGTCCTGCATCCACTCCGCAGGAACGCGCAGGGCGAGTTCGAGCAGGTCTCGTGGGAGACGGCGATGGGCGACATCACCCGCAGACTCGCCGCGATCCACCGCCGCGACGGGGCCTCGGCCGTCGGCTGGTATTTCGGCAATCCGGCGACGTTCTCCGCCGGACATGTCATGTGGGCGGCCATGTTCCTCAATCTGCTGGGAACACCGCACGTCTATTCGGCGGGCTCACAGGATGTGAACCAACGGTTCGCGGCCAGCCATTTCTTGTACGGCAACCCCGTCGCCGCCCCGATCCCCGACATCAACCGGGTTCAGTTCCTGGTCATCATCGGCGCCAATCCCGTTGTCTCCCACGGCAGTGTGATGAGTTCCCCGCGCATCCGGGAGGGCCTGACCGCAATCACCAAACGCGGCGGACGGGTCCTGGTGATCGACCCACGCCGCACCGAGACCGCGCGCGAATTCGACTGGCAGCCCATCGTGCCCGACACCGATGCACTGCTGCTGCTCTCGCTCTTGCACGTCATGTTCGACGAACAACTCGCAGATGAACGACGTCTCGATGCCCGCAGCACCGGGCTGGCGACGATCAAGGATGTGGCACAGAGGTATTCACCTGAGACCACGGCCGAGCGCACCGGTATCGACGCCGAGACGGTACGCGCCCTCGCGCGTGAACTGGTGTCCACCGAGCGGGCCGCGGTGTACGGCCGGGTGGGTACATCACTCGGCCGCACGGGCACTCTGACCACCGCACTCCTGGACATCGTGAACCTGGTGGCCGGCAACCTCGACGAGGTCGGTGGGTCGATGTTCGGCGACCTGGGCATCCCCGGACAACGACTCGGCGTTGCTGCACTGCAGCATGTTCCGAACTTTGCCTGGGCGGGCCGGCGGAGCCGGATCGGTAACCTGCCGCAGATCATCGGAACCGCTCCGGCGTCGGTCATGGCCAAAGAGATGACCACGCCGGGACCCGGTCAACTCAAGGCGATGTTCATCAGTGCCGGCAATCCCGTGCTCTCGGTGCCCAACGGCGCGGAGTTGAGTGCGGCACTCGATGACGTGGAACTGTTTGTCTCACTGGACATCTACCAGAACGAGACCAACGCAAACGCCGACTACATCCTCCCGACGACGACCATGTACGAGCGATCCGACTTCCTGTTGCCGTTCCAGGCATTGTTCACCACACCGTTCAAACAGGCCACCGATGCGGTGATCCCACCACGCGGCGAGGCCCGCGAGGAATGGGTGATCATCAACGAATTGGTGGCGGCACTGGCCACCGCCAGGGCACCGCTGGTCGGCGCCCTGCATCTGTGGAACCGGCTGGGCGAACGCATCGGCAAGCCCTGGACGCCGGATCGGCTGTCAGATCTGGTGATCCGGATCGGCGCCGGCGGAGATCGATTCGGCTTGCGGAAAGCGGGCCTCAACCTGCGCACGCTCACCACAAAATTCCCGAACGGCAAGATCGTCGCCGACCACCTCACACCCGGACAGCTCGGTGGCATCGTCACGCACCGCGGCCGCAAGATCCGATTGGACGCACCGGAGCTGATCGCAGAGCTCGACCGCCTCGACCCCACCGCCGACCCGGCATACCCGCTGCGGCTCATCGGTATGCGCGAGATCCGCTCAGAGAACAGCTGGCAGCACAACGCTCCAATGTTGCTCCGCGGCGGACGCACCCACGCGGCCCGAATGCATCCGCTTGATGCCCAGGCCCGCGACATCGCCGAAGGTGAACTCATCAGCGTCCGTTCCCGGCACGGACAGATAGCCCTGCCCGTCATGGTCACCGACGACATCAAACCGGGAGTTGTTGCGATACCGCATGGTTGGGGTCACAACGGGACCGGTGGCTGGACTCAGGCCAACACCGCTGCGGAAAACGACCTGGGAACCGGTGGCGCGAATATCAATGCCCTGATCTCGTCGGACCCGAAAGACCTCGAGCGACTTGCCGGCATGGCGAACATGACCGGTGTGCCGATCGAGGTCGAGGCCCTCGAGCAGTCCGTCCGCGCGCAATGTGCCTCGCAAACAGCAGAACTCGCCAGAGGGTCAGACCGCGCTCAGATCAGCTGACTGAGAACCTCGACGATGTCGACGTCGCCGAGCACACGGATCGCGACGTGGTCGGCACCCTGGCCGACGTGGGCGGCGAGCTGTTCGCGGACAGCTGCCACACTGCCGTGTGCGACCAGCGCGTCGATCAACTCATCGGTGCCACCGTCGGCGATATCGGCATCGGTGTAGCCCAAGCGCTTCAGGTTGTTGCTGTAATTCTGCAGATGCAGGTAGGGCTGGTCGACGAACGGGCGCCCCACTGACCGGGCCAACTCCACGTCTTCGGTGAGCATGACGGTGTGCTCAGGGGCCAGGAACTTCCCCGGTCCGAGGATCTTTCGGGCGTACGCACTATGCGCCGCGGGGACGAGGTACGGGTGGGAGCCGAACGAACGATCCCGGGCCAGTCGCAACATACGGGGTCCGAGAGCCGCGATCACCCGACGATCGACAGGCACACCTCCGGCGTCGAGCCCATCGAGGTAGGTCACCAGGGAGTCGTAGGGGCTCTGGTATTCGTCGATCGCCTCTGGATGACTCACGCCGATGCCGAGCAGAAAGCGGCCGGGAAAGTCGTCTTCGAGCGCTCTGAACTCCTCTGCGATCTCGGCCGGATCGGTATTCCAGATGCTGGTGATCCCCGTGGCCAGACAAATCGAATCGGTCGCCTCGAGCAATTCCCGTGCCGGACTCAGTGACGGAGGCGAACCTCCGAGCCAGATGGTGCCGTAGCCGAGCTTTTCGATCTGCTGCGCCTGCTCCGGCGAAATCATCGAAGCGCGCGCCCACACACCATGCGTTCCAAAATCAATCATCCATTCATGCAACCCCACGTCCCCGCCGGAGTACTCGTTGGGGTCGTTCAACTGCTTTAATCTGCGCGCAGGGGTTTCAAACGCGTGGCCGACAGCCCGTAGTGTCGCGACCATGCGGACCGCCGTAGCCCTGGTTGTCATCCTGATCTCACTGCTCTGCGCGTGCTCCACGCAGGATCCCGATTCCGACCGCTCGACGAAGGCGACCACTCCCGTGGCCACCACCGAGGTCCGCACGATCAACCCGTTCGGACCCGATCGCGACGGCATGCTGGTCGAGGGATACACCACCCACGACGTCGCCACGCTTGCTCCGCTGAAGTGCTTCACGGACATCAGCGGCGGTTACCGCTGTTCCGACACCCCGGAAGGACTCAGGTTCTGCTGGCAGGCCGCCGAGAACACCGCCGCGTGTATGGCCAACCCCCGCGATCGGGAATTGGGCACGATGGGTGCCACGTTCGTGATGATGTCCGACGTCAGTCCCTACATCCCGGCCGGGCTCGACCTCGCCGACGGCTCCCGGTGCACCCTCGGCCGCAACCCCATGGCCGTGGCGACCGGCGACGTGCGGTACGAACATGTCTACGGCTGCACGGGCGGACCGACGAAGGGCATCTACACCGAGCCCCTCCCCGGGATCGGCAATCCGGTCCGAGACGTCGTCGACACGTCAACCGCGCCGTGGACGGTGCAGGGTGGGGACGAGAGCGCACCCACCGGACCGGTCGAGGTCGTCGTCGCGTACCAACTCACCGCTGATTGACCCACCACTGGTTGAATTGGCCGGGTGAAGGCACTCTTGCAACGCGTCACCTCGGCCTCCGTCAGCGTCGACGGTGTGGCCGTGGGTGCACTGTCACTGACCGACGGCGCCCAGGGTCTGGTCGCGCTCATCGGGGTCACCCACGACGACACCGGGGCACAGGCCGCGACGCTCGCCGAGAAGATCTGGCGCCTGCGCATTTTGGATGGAGAACGCTCGGCAGCCGACCTCGATGCGCCGATACTCGCGATCAGTCAGTTCACGCTGTACGCCAACACCGCAAAAGGCCGGCGTCCGTCGTGGAACGCGGCGGCGCCCGGACCCGTCGCGGAACCACTCGTCGAGAAGGTGGTTTCCGAATTGCGGGCGCTCGGTGCCCATGTGGAGACCGGCCGATTCGGCGCGCACATGCAGGTCGCGCTGGTCAACGACGGCCCGGTCACGATAGCTCTCGAGGTGTAGCGCCGGAGAGGCTAGGGCCGGGTGGTGAGAATCCGTGGTCCGTCGCCGGTGACGACGACAGTGTGCTCCCAATGCGACGCCCGGGTGCCGTCGTCGGTGACCACGGTCCATTCGTCTTCGAGCACGGTGGTGTCGACCGTACCGAGCGTCAACATCGGCTCGATGGCCAGAGTCGATCCGATCACCAGAACCGGACCGCGGCCGGCCTTGCCCTCGTTGGCCAGGAACGGATCGAGATGCATCTCGCGCCCGATGCCGTGGCCGCCATAGCCGTCCACGATCCCGAAGGAACGGCCAAAGGTCTTCTCGGCAGCGCGGGTCGCGGTTTCGATCGCGTGGGAGATGTCGGTGAGCCGGCCACCGTCGACCATGGCGGCGATGCCGGCTTCGAGCGCCAGGCGCGTGGCGTTGTTCAGATCGTCATCGGCCTGCGACAAATCACCGACACCGAAGGTCCACGCCGAATCACCGTGCCAGCCGTCGAGAATCGCACCGCAGTCGATCGAGACCAGGTCGTGCTCGGCAAGGACCACATCTTTCGACGGAATGCCATGCACGACAACATCATTCACCGAGCTGCAGATGGACCCCGTGAAGCCGTGGTAGCCCAGGAACGATGGGACTGCGCCGGCATCACGGATCACCGATTCGGCAATCGCGTCCAGTTCCAGAGTCGTGACGCCGGGCTTGGAAGCCTCGCGTACGGCAACCAGTGCCCGGCCGACAATCGCTCCGGCAGCCGCCATCGCGTCCACTTCACCGGCACTGCGGAACGGGACCGGTTTCGCTTTACGAAACCCCATGACCACCTACTGATTCGTTGACGGGGCTCAGGCGCCCAGGGCGCGCAGCACTCGCTGGTGCACCTCGTTGACGTCGCCCATTGCGTCGATCGACTTGACTGCATCCGCATAGTAATCACGCAGCGGCGACGTCTCTTTTTCGTAGACGTGCATGCGGTTACGGATGACCTCTTCGGTGTCATCGGCGCGGCCACGGGCCAGCATCCGCTTGACGACCACGTCTTCGTCGACACTGAACGACAGCACGGCGTCGAGTTTGGTGTCGAGACCCGCAAGGATCTCGGTCAACGCGTCGGCCTGCTCGGTCGAACGCGGGAACCCGTCGAGGATGAAGCCTTTGGCCGCATCCGGCTCTGCGACGCGTGCGCGCACCATGTCGACGGTGATCTGCGACGGCACCAGGTTGCCGGAGTCGAGGTACTTCTTCGCCTCGAGACCGATCGGCGTGCCCTGCGAGATGTTGGCGCGAAACAGATCGCCGGTCGAGATGTGGGGGATACCAACGCTCTCAGAGAGCAGTTCGGCTTGTGTACCCTTGCCGGCTCCGGGTGGGCCAAGAAACACCAGTCTCACTTGAGGAACCCTTCATACTTGCGCTGCATGAGCTGCGAATTGATCTGTTTGACGGTGTCCAATCCGACGCCGACCATAATCAGCACCGCGGTACCACCAAACGGAATGTTCTGAACACCACCCGAATTACCGATCTCGAGGAAGAGGTTCGGCAGGACGGCGATGATGCCCAAGTATATGGATCCGGGCAGTGTGATCCGGCTCAACACGTAGCCGAGGTAATCGGCGGTCGGCTGACCCGGACGGATGCCAGGGATGAATCCGCCGTACTTCTTCATCTCGTCTGCACGTTCCTGCGGGTTGAACGTGACAGCCACATAGAAGTAGGTGAAGAAGATGATCATGAGGAAGTACACGAGGATGTAGACCGGGTTGCTCGGGTCCACCAGGTACGTCTGGATCGAACGCTGCCACCACGAAGCTTCTTCGGTCTGGCTCTGCGTCAGCTGCAGGATCAGGTTGGGCAAGTAGAGCAGCGACGACGCGAAGATCACGGGGATGACGCCGGCCTGGTTGACCTTCAACGGCAGGTACGTCGACGATCCGCCGTACATCTTCCGTCCGACCATGCGCTTGGCGTACTGCACCGGGATCCGGCGCTGGCCCTGCTCGACGAACACCACGCTGGCGATGATCGCGAGTGCGGCCAGCAACACCAGGCAGAACACGAGGGCACCGCGGGTGTCGAGGATCGTCTTGCCCTCGCCCGGGATACGGGCGGCGATACCGGCGAAGATCATCAGCGACATGCCGTTGCCGATACCCCGCTCGGTGATCAGCTCACCGAACCACATCACCACACAGGCGCCGGCCGTCATGACCAGCACGATGATGAACAGCGAGAAGAAATTTGTATCGCGCAGGATCGCATCGCCGTTCGAACAGCCCTGCAGCAGGTTGCCCCGTGCTGCGAGCGCAACGATGCCGGTCGATTGGAGCAACGCCAGCGCCACCGTCAGGTAACGCGTGTACTGCGTCATCTTGGCCTGACCGGACTGGCCTTCCTTGCGCAACTGCTCGAAGCGCGGGATGACCACGGTCAACAGCTGCACGATGATGCTCGCGGTGATGTACGGCATGATGCCGATCGCGAACACGGACAGCTTGAGCAGTGCTCCACCGGAGAACATGTTGATCAGAGAGTAGATACCCGCGGAATCTCCACGCGAGACCTCATTGAGGCAGGTCTGGACCTCTTGGTAATCGACACCGGGCGACGGGACCGTCGCACCGAGACGATAAAGGACGATGATTCCCAGAGTGAAGAGAATCTTCCGCCTCAGGTCGGGTGTCCTGAAGGCCGATATGACGGCGGAACGCACTAACTCCTCCTGGGCAAAGTCGCTCCGGCAGCAGCGTTGCACCGGGCTACGAACAACTCTTGAACTCTAACAGTCACCGGTTCGGGGATCCGATCGGCAACCACTGAAGTGACGAACGGCGCGGAAATGATGTCCGCGCCGTCCGCCACTGTAGCGAGTTCGGGTGATTGATGGACTGCGGCTGCCTTTACAGGACAGTCGTCGTACCGCCGGCAGCAGCGATCTTCTCGCTGGCCGACGACGAGAACTTGTTGGCGCTGACCTGTACGGCCACCGTCAATTCGCCCTCTCCGAGCACCTTCACCAGTTCGTTCTTACGAACCGCACCCTTGGCGACCAACTCTTCGACACCGATGGTGCCCCCTTCGGGGAACAAACGGGCGATGTCGCCGAGGTTGACAACCTGGTACTCGACCCGGTTGCGGTTCTTGAAGCCCTTGAGCTTCGGCAGCCGCATGTGGATGGGCATCTGCCCACCCTCGAAGCCGGCCGGCACGTTCTTGCGTGCCTTGGTGCCCTTGGTGCCGCGACCCGCGGTCTTACCCTTGGAGCCCTCGCCACGACCCACGCGGGTCTTCTCTGTCTTCGACCCCGGGGCGGGGCGAAGATGATGCAATTTGATTGTCATTGTGACTTAAACCTCTTCGACGGTCACGAGGTGCCGAACCGCTTTGATCAAGCCACGGTTCTGCGAGTTGTCCTCGCGGGTGACGGTCTGGCGGATCTTTCGGAGACCGAGGGTCCGCAGGCTGTCACGCTGATTGCTCTTGGTACCGATGGTGCTCTTCACCTGGGTGATCTTCAGCTCGGCCATATCAGACTCCCTGTCCTGCTCGGGCGCGCAACATACCGGCCGGTGCGACGTCCTCGATGGGCAGACCGCGACGAGCGGCAACCTCTTCGGGGCGCTGCAGCATCTTGAGCGCTGCAACGGTCGCGTGGACCACGTTGATGGCATTGTCCGAACCGAGGCTCTTGCCGAGGATGTCATGGACACCCGCGCACTCGAGCACGGCACGCACCGCGCCACCGGCGATAACACCGGTACCGGGGCTGGCCGGACGCAGCATCACAACACCGGCAGCGGCTTCGCCCTGCACGGGGTGAGTGATGGTCGCGCCGATCATCGGGACGCGGAAGAAGCTCTTACGAGCCTCCTCGACACCCTTCTGAATTGCGGCCGGAACCTCTTTGGCCTTGCCGTAGCCGACGCCGACCAGTCCGTTGCCGTCACCGACGACAACAAGAGCGGTGAAGGAGAACCGACGTCCACCCTTGACCACCTTCGAGACGCGGTTGATGGCAACCACGCGCTCGAGCTGATTCTTGTCCTCACGGCCGCCACCGCGCTGGTTGTCGCGCCGATCGCGGTTGCCGCCGCCACCGCGACGGTCACCTGAGTTGTTGCTGTTGGGGTCGTTAGCCCCGGCGGGTCCGCTTCCGGTACCGCCATCACGCCGCTGACGTCCCGGCATCAGATGGTCCTTCCATTGCAAATCGTTGTGGTCGACATCAGAACTCGAGCCCTCCCTCACGGGCGGCGTCCGCCAATGCGGCGATACGGCCGTGGTAGCCGTGGCCACCATGGTCGAACACCACGGTCTGCACACCGGCAGCCTTGGCGCGGGCGGCGATCAGTTCGCCGACCTTCTTGCTCTGTGCCGACTTGTCGCCACCGGTCGCGCGGACATCGGCCTCGATGGTCGAGGCTGCGGCCACGGTGTTACCGGCGAGATCGTCGACCAGCTGCACGTGGATGTGACGCGAGCTGCGCTTGACCACGAGACGGGGACGCTCGGGGGTGCCGCTGATCTTCTTGCGCAGCCGGAAGTGCCGGCGTGCGTTCGAGACCCGACGACGGGTCGATGCGTCCTTACCGAGAGGCAGACGCTTGGGCTTTACTGTTGCTTCACTCATGTCACTTACCCGTCTTTCCGACCTTGCGACGGATCTGCTCACCCTCGAAGCGAACGCCCTTGCCCTTGTACGGGTCCGGACGGCGCAGGCGGCGGATGTTCGCCGAGATCTGTCCGACTTGTTGCTTGTCGATTCCCGTTACCGAGAATTTGGTGGGCGATTCCACCGCGAAGGTGATCCCTGCAGGAGCCTTGATCGGCACCGGGTGGCTGTATCCGAGCGCGAACTCGAGATCGCTGCCCTTCAGTGCGACACGGTAACCAACACCGAAGATCTCCAACTTGCGGGTGTAACCCTCGGTGACTCCGACGACCAGGTTCTGGACGAGGGTGCGGCTCAGGCCGTGCAGTGCACGGTTGCGGCGCTCGTCGTTGGGGCGAGTGACCACAACGGTCTTCTCGTCAACGGCGACATTGATCGGCTCAGAGATCGTGACCGAGAGTTCGCCCTTGGGGCCCTTCACGGTGACGAGCTGTCCGTCGATCTTCACGTCTACTCCGGCCGGAATTGCGACCGGGTTCTTTCCAATACGCGACATTAGTTTCGCCCCTTACCAGACGTACGCGAGGACTTCGCCGCCCACGCCCTGGTTGGCAGCTTGGCGATCGGTCAGGAGACCTGTGGACGTGGAGATGATCGCCACGCCCAGGCCGCCGAGGACCTTTGGCAGATTGGTGGACTTGGCGTACACCCGCAGACCCGGCTTGGAGACGCGGCGCAGGCCGGCGATGCTCCGCTCGCGGGTGGGGCCGTACTTCAGCGAGACAACGAGGCTCTTGCCGACTTCGGCATCCTCGGTGCGGTAATCGGTGATGTAGCCCTCGCGCTTGAGGATCTCGGCGATGTTGGCCTTGATCTTCGAATGCGGCAGGGTCACCTCATCGTGGTACGCCGAGTTGGCGTTACGCAGACGAGTCAAGAAGTCTGCGATCGGATCAGTCATGGTCATAACAGACCGTCAACCTTTCTCGCAGCGGTTCCCATACAGCACGCGCGCACCGGTTCCCCGAATGCCTGGGCATTCTCGGGCCTTCTACGTCACATCGTGGGCCTACTACGAAGTGAATTCTGTCCTGACCGACCGTTGCCGGTCAGGGGTGGTGCTCCCCCGAATGCACAGGTGCACTCAGGAGTTTTCAAAGCTCGTAAGGCCAAGAAAATTCTCAGCTACCCGGGCATTTCGAACCGACCGAAGGCACGGCTCTGCCGAGGCAACTGTCCCAGTGTAAGGAACGCAGCTGCTCAGGCCAAATTGTCGCCTCACCAGCCGACGGTTCTCGCCCGAAACGAGTCCGGCTGCAACAATGGACCGGGCCATGAGAGAACTAGCTCCCGGAGAAAATACTCCACTGCCCTCGCCGCTGATCAGCGTCTCCGTCACCTGCGCGTCCCCGGTCAACACGTCCGCGGTGTTGCTGACACCGGCCGGCCGGGTCCGCTCGGATGACGATCTGATCTTCTACAACCAGGCCTTCGGTCCGGGTGTCGCCTACAGCAGCGACGCCCGCAGCGACATCATCACGATCGACACCTCCCGCGTCCCAGCCGGCATCGAGACGATCGCGATCACCGCCAGCCTCGACGGCACCGGCCCCACCACCTTCGCCACCGCCGGGACATTGCGCGCCGAATTGCGCGACGGATCGGGCCGGCCGACGGTGGCATTCACCCCCGGCCGGCTGACCTCGGAATCGGCACTGGTCTGCATGGAGGTCTACCGCCGCGGCGACGCCTGGAAGGTACGCGCCGTCGGACAGGGTTACGACGACGGATTGGCCGGTCTGGCAACAGCTTTCGGCATCCAGGTCGACGACGATCCAGGCACCACCCCCCCGACGCCGGATCCCATGCCATGGCCACCGGCCGGGCAGAGCGCGCCACCCGCACCGCCTCCTCAACCGGCCTACACCCAGACATCCGCCCAGACCCCGCCCCCAGCACAGCCCCAGCATCAGGGAGTTCCCGCCATGAACAGTGACCTATTCGCACCGGCCCATGCCGAGGTGACCGGCAGCCGTATCCAGAAGCAGGGCAGCAAGATGTGCCGTGTCGGCATGAACGGCGAGATCATGGCACGCACCGGGTCGATGGTCGCCTACCAGGGAAATCTCCATTTCGAGGCGCAGGGCTCGGGAGGTATCAGCCGTGCCATCCGGAACACCCTCACCGGCGAAGGCGTGCCGTTGATGAAGGTGACCGGTCAAGGCGACCTGTTCCTCGCCGACGCGGCCAGCGACGTCCACCTCATCGACCTCGACGGCTCCGACGGTCTGACCATCAACGGCGCCAACGTCCTGGCCTTCGACTCGACGCTGACCTACGACGTCAAGCGCGTCCAGGGCGCCGGCGCCCAGAGCAACGCCGGGCTGTTCAACTGCGTCTTCACAGGTCGCGGCCGCATCGCGATCACCACCGACGGCAATCCGGTGGTCCTGACCGTCGACCAGCAGACCTTCGCCGATCCCAACGCGGCGGTCGCGTGGTCGTCGAGCCTGCAGACCAGCATCAAGCGCAACGATTCGTTCAATCTCGGAACCCTGATGGGTCGCAGCACCGGCGAACGCTTCACCCTCGCCTTCAGCGGCCAGGGCTTTGTGGTGGTCCAGCCCTCCGAACTCCCGCCGGGTGGATTCATCGGCGGCACCGGTGGCGGCAGCTCATCCGGCGTCTCCGGCGGCCTCGGCGGCCTCCTCGGGCGGTAGGCGCCCGCTCACTCGTAGATCCACCTGTTCCAGTCAAAACCACACGTTGCAACGTGTGGTTTTGACTGGAACGGGTGGATTTGTTGCACCGTCGCTCCATTGTCCGACAGCACTGCTCCAATGTTCGAACTCGAACAAAGGAGCGAACCAATGTCCGACTACACCACCGCCGTGAACGGCCTACCGCGCTGGCATCCCAGTCCACTCGTCAACTCGACCATCAAACGAATCCGAGTCCATGGATGGGCGATCACCGCGGTCAGCGGCGAGTGCGAGTTCGACTCGCCGGACTGCACGTCGCCCGAATGCCCCTTCGGATACACCACCGGATTCGGATTGCATTCGATACCCGAACTTGCCGTATATGGACTCGACGCCAGGACCAGTGGACGGGTGCTCAACGAGCTGGGGGATCTCCTGCACGTCTACGACTGGCGCGCCATCGTCGACGAGTGCGCGGAGCTGTCACTCCGATCCATCGGCGCCCCCGTCCGGCTGATCGAGCTCATCGACAAGGAAGACCTGCTGATCACAAACGAACTCTTTCCGAATTCACCTGCGCTGCAGGTTGTCTGGCCGGATGAACGCGGAAACTTCCCATGGTCGGACAGCTATACGCTGCAGCCCGACCATCAACAGATCAAGGGCATCCTGCCGACAAAGAACAACCGGCGGCGTGGACCTCGGATCACTCCGAACGCCGGCCCCAACCGGGCCCAGCGGCGTCAGGCGCAACGACGCAAGAACAGACCCTGAATCACCGAAGCGCTCCACAAACACAAAGACGCTCCACCCGTAGGTGGAGCGTCTTTGTAGAAAGTGGAGCGTTTTAGCCGAGGGCTAAAAGATCACCAGCTGCTCTTCTGCACACCGGGCAGCTCGCCCGCGTGTGCCATTTCGCGCAAGCAGATACGGCACAGGCCGAACTTGCGGAAAACCGCGTGCGGGCGACCGCAACGGTTGCAGCGGGTGTAGCCACGCACGGCGAACTTGGGCTTCTTGTTGGCCTTGTTGACCAGCGCCTTCTTTGCCATGTCAGTTGTCCTTCGCGTTGGGGTCTTTGAACGGGAAGCCGAGCTGACGCAGCAGTGCCCGACCTTCGTCATCGTTGGTCGCGGTGGTGACGACGGTGATGTCCATGCCGCGAGGCCGATCGATGTTGTCGATGTTGATCTCATGGAACATCGACTGCTCGTTGAGACCGAAGGTGTAGTTGCCGTTGCCGTCGAACTGGCGATCGCTCAGGCCACGGAAGTCCCTGATACGCGGCAAGGCGATCGAGACGAGGCGGTCGAGGAACTCCCACATGCGGTCGCCACGCAGGGTGACGCGGGCGCCGATGGGCATACCCTCACGCAGCTTGAACTGCGCGATCGACTTGCGGGCCCGACGGACCTCCGGCTTCTGGCCGGTGATCAGTTCGAGGTCCTTGATGGCGCCGTTGATCAGCTTGGCGTCACGGGCAGCGTCGCCGACACCCATGTTGACGACAACCTTGACGACGCCCGGGATCTGCATGACGTTGTCGTATTCGAACTGCTCGTTGAGAGCGTCCTTGATCTCCGCGCGGTAGCGGAGCTTCAGCCGAGGCTGGATCTTCTCAGTGGTGCTCATGTCAGATGTCCTTCCCGTTCTTGCGGGAAATGCGCACGCGCTTGCCGTTGTCGTCGGTGCGGTAACCGATGCGCGTGGGGTTGCCGTCAGAGTCAACAACCATCACGTTCGAGACGTGGATGGCGGCTTCCTGGGTGACAATGCCGCCCGAGGATGCGCCACGCTCGTTCTGCGAGGCGGAGGTGTGCTTCTTGATCCGGTTGACGCCTTCGACCAGGATCCGGTTGCGCTGCGGGTAGGACTCGATGACCTTGCCCTTTGCGCCCTTGTCCTTGCCGGCAACGACAATCACGGTATCGCCCTTGTGAACCTTCATGTCAGAGCACCTCCGGAGCCAGCGAGACGATCTTCATGAACTTCTTCTCACGCAGCTCGCGGCCGACCGGGCCGAAGATGCGGGTTCCACGGGGATCGCTCTCGTTCTTGATGATGACGGCAGCGTTCTCGTCGAACTTGATGTACGAGCCATCCGGACGACGGCGCTCCTTGGTGGTGCGCACGATAACCGCCTTGACGACCTCTCCCCGCTTGACGTTTCCGCCGGGGATGGCGTCTTTGACAGTGGCGACGATGACGTCACCAATGCCGGCGTAACGCCGTGACGAGCCTCCGAGCACGCGGATGCACAAGATTTCCTTGGCACCGGTGTTGTCGGCGACCCGCAGGCGTGATTCCTGCTGGATCACTTTTTCTCCTTGACCTGGCTGGTAAATATGTGTGGCGGATTTCCGTCCCGACACACGCGGTCCGTTGCCATCGGTGGCGCGCCTGCCTGCAGTTATCCACCACAGGGGGTTCGCTGCTCGAAGTGCGGGCACAGATGTGCCGCGGGCAACCGGTCAAGCATAGGTGAAAGACCAGGTCGGATACAAATCACCGCTGGTCGCGGTCGGTCACCAGTCGTCGAGTGAGGTGTAGCCGTCCTGGATCGCACGGGCCAGCAACTGCGACTTGGTTCTCGCCGAGCGGCCGACGAGGGCGTATTTCGCCCGGATCCTGGTGACGTGGGTATTGACTGTCGTCTGCGAGATGTAGAGCGACGCAGCCGCCTCCTCCTTGGAGTCAAAGGCGAACCAGGCGAGCAGGACTTCGACCTCGCGGGCCGACAGGACCGGAATCCGAGTTGCGAGCGACGGGGACAAGGAACTGTCGACACTCATCTGGCGACTCTCTTCTGCTGGTGGCTGATGCCATGGCTCGTCCCCCGACGTCGTTCAAGCGTAGAAACCCCGGGCCAGGTCGGTAAGTCCCAGTTCTAGGGGGTCCGAGCCGGCGGTAGCTCACCTCTGGATCAGGCATAGAAGTTAGGTTGGTGTGACGTCGGACGGTGAGAACACCGCCACGGCAACAGTCGAAGTCGCCAGCCCCCATACCCCCGAGCCGGTCGCGATGCCGCTGGGATTTGTCTACGTCGACGGCACGTGGAAGCTCACGACCGACGCCATCAACTCACTCGTGTCGATGGGCGGCGGTCACTGACAGCTTGCCCGACAGCTGACGATGCCCGGCCGCACTCTGCGGCCGGGCATTTCATGTCCATCGATCGAACGTGCCACAGCTCATACGGCCGGTCAGTTCGATTCCCTTAAGGTGGAATCAACTCTTCGTCAGAGAGGCAATCATGACCGACAGCAATGGCTTTGCCGATCGCGACCGGATCGACTTGACCAAGGGTCCGCGCAACGCCTCCGGTCACGACACCACGCCGCTGCCCTCACCCGTCTCCGCACCGGAACTTCCGGAGGCCGGCTCTGACTTCTGGCAGCCGTACACCCCGTACGTCGATCCGCTGGCCGCCCTGGACCCCGCCTATCCGCCGTACCCCGTCGCCTACCCGCAGACGCTCTACCCGACCGGTCAGTACGCGCAGGCCCAGTACTACGCCAATCCGTATCTGATGGCCCCCCAGCATGTGATGGTCCGGCCACGCTCGAACGCCATGGCCACCGGCGCGTTGATCTCCTCACTGGTCGCGTACCCCGCGATGTTCTTCTGCTTCGCCGGCGCACTGATCGCACCGGTGAGCGTGGTCCTGGGCGTCATCGCCCTCAATCAGATCAAGGACCGCCCGTACGAAAGTGGCGAAGGCCAGGCCTGGAGCGGAATCATCCTCGGCGGCCTGCTCACCGTGCTCTGCATCGGCCTGGCCGCGGCCTGGGTCGCGCTGATCGCGGGTTAGCTCACATCCGATGACCGATACGAGCCTTGACCGGGGCAAACGAGAGTTGCTCGACGCAGCCGAACGGTTGATCGCAACCCGCGGCTACGAAGTTCCCTTGCGTGACATCGCGGTTGCCGCCGGTCACCGCAACAACTCCGCGGTGCAGTACCACTACGGCAATCGCCAGGGCTTGATCTCGGCGATTGTCGCAAGGCGCCTGGGCCCGATGGAGGTCGAACGGGCGCGAATGCTGGAAGACTTTGGCGCACAAGGGAAAAGGCCCAGCGTTCGTGACCTCATCAGCATATTGGTCCTTCCGATCCTGGAGATGAAGGGCACGCACTATGCCCGATTCCTCGAGGTGACCCGGCCGTCATGGCCAGACGAATCGATTCCGACCGGGTACACCGAATGGCCCAAGGTTCTCGATCAGCTGAACCAGTCACTCTCGGGCGACACCGCAACCCGGCATCGACGAGTCGCCGCGGTGGCGACCGCGATGTTTGCATTGATCGCCGACTTCGAACGCCGCACCGAACTCGGCGATCAATCGGAATCGGAACCAGACGAGATCATCGACATGCTGACGTCGATGATGACCACACCCATTCAGACCGCGGCAACCTAGAGGCGCCGGGGAACTTTCACGTGCGTGGCCGACTCCTATCGGCAACAACACATCCCCACGCGACGGAAAGTTCACGATGATTGAAGCCGGAATCGACTTCGAGCCAACCGATACCCAGGTTGAAGACCCGCAAACCTCCACCCTCGGGGAGTGGTCTGATCACGACATCACCTTCGATCAACCGGATGATCCCGAACCATCCGCCGAACCGGGCGAGAATGCCGGTGACGCCGACGAGTACTCCGAGCACTGGTTCCTGCAGGCCGAGGACGGCACATGTGTGCCGGCGAGCGTCGCCCAGATTGTTGCCGAGTACACCGGCGAAAACATCCAGAGCGAAGAAGCCTTTGTTCAGATGGCCCAAGAGAACGGCTATTTCGCCGGCGGCGACGTCAGCAACGGGATGTCGATCTATGCGGCCGCGGATCTGTTGGAACAGAACGGGATTCCCGCCACCGTCGAGACCGGCACGATGTCGGACCTGTCGACGGCATTGGACGAGGGCCGCGGGGTCCTGCTCTACGTCGACTCCGGCGAGTATTGGGATCCCGAGCAAGAGGAAGTCGACGAGGCCCGGGGCCGCGACCAGGGCGGCGACCACTGCGTCGTCGTCAGCGAGATCGACTACGACAAAGGCGTTGTCTACCTCAGCGATCCCGGCCATCCCGACGGTGACCGCATGGAGGTTCCGCTCGATGAGTTCGAGGAGGCCTGGGGCGACGCCGACAACACGATGATCGTCTGCGATGAACCCTCCCCCAACAGCGGCGTCCAAGACGCAGAACCATCAGACGCCGACGGCACCACCGATCCGCTGCTGGATACCGGCACCGAAACCGAGGGCGGCCTGGACGCCGCCATCGACTGGGCCACTGCACGTCCGTGGCTGCTGCTGCCGCTGGTCATCGGTGGACACTGACGGTTGACGGTAGGTTCTGGCCATGGATTGGTCGGCCCTGCCAACATCGGGAATCACTGCACTCACCGGCATCAACCCGACCGACATGGCGATCGCCCTGGACGACCTGCCCGATGACGCGCCCGCGGTCCTTCTGATCCGACTCGATCAGGTCACCGACATTTCGCAGGTGCTGGGCGACCTCGTGGCCGTACTGGAGAACATCACCTACGACCTCTACCCGGTGTGGCTCCCGGGGGCCGAGGTATCCCCTGGTCGGGCAACCATCGACCGCGCCGCCGCCCGGGCCCTCGCTTCGGAACTGGCTGCGCGATCGGACCACTACCGACCGTTCCTCATGGATCTGACGTCCAACGCCATCGCGGCGCACACCCGAGTCGAGCCGCTCAGCATGGGCGACAAGTATTCCGCCGCCACCCGGATGTCCGGGCTGATCCGGGTGATCGCAACAAGTTTCGATCACGAACGGGTGGTGTTGGCGTTGTATTCACCGACACCGCTGCCGACGGAGCAGCAGCGTTGTGTGGCGGCGGTCAGCGATTGGCTGAGCGCATACGTCGGGGTCTGGCTCCTCGACGACATCACTGCTGCCGTCGACCGCTTCACGACTGTGCGGGCGATGGACAGTCCGGGCGAAGCGCTGGATGAGGCCCCGTGGACGCTGCCCGCCGCGGCGTTCCCGCCGATCTCCGGACGACCGCACCCCGCAAGCGCGGCCGAACAACGGCTCGAGTCGCACCTGGCCCGCGTTCCGTGGGCAGCGGATCGCCGATGGAACCATCTCGTGCCCACCGGCGATCTTCAACCGTTTGTACGAGCTGATCTGCTGTTGCCGGATGCCAGAATTGTCGTGGAGATCGACGGCGCCGACCATCGAACCGCCACGAAGTACTCCGACGATCGGACGCGGGATGTCGCACTGCAACTCGCCGGATACCTGGTGGTCCGCTTCACAAATGAACAGGTGCTGAGCGACACCGCACGCATTGCAGACATAATCGAGAAACTGCGTTCTGATCGCTTGGCTGCAAAGGAGCTCCCGTGACCACTTCGGACCTCACCGGTACGGAGATGATCGTTTTGTTGGTGTTGATGGCCGAAGGTCGAGGCCTCACCAATACCGAGATCAAGGAACGCGGGCCCGAACTCAAGGCCCCGAGTCGTCGCAAGCTCAACACGCGAGGGCTCATCGACAGCGATACGTCGAAGGTGCCGCACAAGCATTCATTGTCCGACCGCGGCTGGGCCAAATGCAACGAACTGCTCGGCACCACACCGCCCGCCGGCACCACCCCACAGGGCAAAGCGCTGTTCACCGTACTCGCCGGTCTCGGCCGCCATTTCCAACGATCCGATCTGCGATTGGCGGATGTCTTTCTGCCATTGGAAGATTCGGACCACGAAGATCCGGTCCCGCCGGCCTCATCCGAACAGCCGGCACCAGACATCGAAACCAGAGTGATCGACGCCTACCGGTCGCTCGCCCACAGGCCCGGTGCGTGGGTATCGCTGCGTAGGCTGCGTCCGGTCCTGAGCGATATCAGCCGGACCGACCTCGACGTAGCCCTGCGTTCGCTGTACACGCGACCGGGCATCATGTTGATCCCGGAAGAGAACCAGAAGACATTGACGCCCGATGACCGGGCCGCCGCCGTCTCGATCGGCGACCAAGACAAGCACCTCATCCATGTGGAGGCAGTGTGACCTCCGTATCGCCTCTCGAAGCGCTCACTAGGGCGCGCAGCGGCTTTTCCAACTCGGCGCATACCCGCGACGATGTGTGGATCTCGCACAACGACATTCACGTCGACGGACTGCACGCGAAAGCTTGGCGAGCCATCGAACGCGCCGTTGCCGACGCACAGGAAAGTCGGGGCCCCAGTCCGCTCGGTGTGGTGCTGCAGGGGCAAGCCGGTACGGGTAAGACGCATCTCCTCGGCCAGATCCGTGAATACGTGCAAGGCCACGACGGCTACTTCGTCATGCTCGACCTGCTCGACCCGAGTGACTTCTGGCGCACGTTGCTCAGTTCATTGCTCGACTCGCTGAACCGGCAGATCGCACCGCCCGTCGACAAAACCCAACTCCACGACGTCATGCAGCGCCTCGCCGACCTCGCCGGCACCTCGCGGGTTGCCCGGCGCGCGATCTCGGGCGAAACACTCATCACGCCCACGATTCTCGACGAATTCGTCGGCAGCCTGCGCAAACCGCTGCCTGCCCTCATCCGCAGCCACCACGCCACCCTGCGGGCGCTGGTGCTGTCCGCGGCACCGAGTTCAAGGCTCAACGACCTCGGTATCGCCTACCTCGAGAACAACATCGACGAGATCGACCCGGCAGAGCGAACCGAGTGGCAACTACCGCCCCGCGCCCTCCCCTATGAACAGACCGTCCGTGCCATCTCGGAGTACATGGCGGTAACCGGACCCACCGTTCTGGCCATCGATCAGATCGATACCCTGATCGCGCAATCCCGATCCGGCACGGATGCCGCTACTTCCGCAGGATCCTACGCAGATGTCGTGGTCGACCTGGTAGCGCACGGCCTGATGTCGGTGCGAGAAGTCCTGCTCCGCACCGTCTGTGTGGTGTCATGTCTTCCCTCCGTCTGGACCATCATCGAAAACCAGGCGACGGCGACGGTACCGGATCGATTCCACGCCAACTTCGTCCTCCAGGGACTGCCTGACGGCGCTTTTGCCCGAACACTGGTCGAACGGCGCCTGTCCAAATCGTTTGCTGCGTCTGGCTTCACGCCGCCATATCCGACCTGGCCTGTCCAGGATCAGGCATTTGCCGCTGCCGCATCGCTGACCGCCCGGCGGTTGATCAAGCGCATCGACCGGCACATCAACGACTGTCTCGACAACGAGATCGCAACCGAGCTCGCGTCGTTGGCCGACGAGTCGACCATCATTGTCAAGCCGCCACGGCCGCCGAAGAACCCTGACCTCGATGAGGTCTACGAACGTCACATCCGGAACGCCCTCACCGCGTCCGCAGTGGACCCGAAAAAGGAAGATGATGTGATTCCGGCGTTGTTGAACGCCGGATTACGCGCCTGGGCAGTCGAATCGGGTTCGGATGACTTCACGATCGATTACGTCGGCGGCCAGTACCGCCTCCATGCCCGGCTACGGCTGATCCTCGACGCCTTCACGGACGATGAACAGCACTGGGCGTTTCGCGCAATCTCTGCCACCAATCCCAAAGCAGTTCAATCACGCCTTCGGAACGCCTCGATCGACGCCGGCCTGTCGTCGTCGGTGCCGCGTCGTCAGCTCTTCATCCTGCGCAACATCGAGTGGCCCGGCGGCCCGAAAACGACCGACATGGTCAACGAGTTCACCGCCAATGGTGGACAGGTACTAGCGATGTCCTTCGACGACCTCGCCAGACTCAGTGCGCTCAACGAGATGACGAAGGCCATGCCAGCCGGGTTCGACGCGTGGCTCCGGTCGCATCGCCCTGCCCACCAGATCGAGTTCCTCAAAATCGCACTCACCGATGCCGGTACCATCACCGAGCGCGCGCCCGAATCGGCAGTCGATATCGATTGGATCAACCCGGAACCGCCGGCCCCAGAACCTCACACCGCCGAACCCCAAGCCGCTGAACTCGACACACCCGGAGAACCGACTCCGGAGCGGTTTGCGGAAATCACCACTGAGATACCGGTTTACGTCCCGGACGATCACCGTGATGTCCCGGTCTCGCCGGCCGCTGAGGCCCCGACAATCAACCTCGGTATCTCGCGATCGGGAACAACCGCGTCCGTCGACCTCGAAGCACTCCGGAAGCACACTGTCATCTTCGCCGGGTCGGGTTCGGGCAAGACGGTGATGATTCGTCGGCTCATCGAAGAATGTGCGTTGCAAGGTGTTTCGGCGATCGTCCTCGATCCCAACAACGACCTCGCACGGCTGGGAACAGCCTGGCCCGAGGCACCTTCGGGCTGGTCGGGCGATGACGCCGCCAAGGCAGTCGAGTACATCGACACAGTGGAAACCGTCATCTGGACGCCACGACTCAACGGCGGTCGTCCGTTGAGCTTTCAGCCACTCCCCGATTTCGAGGCCGTCCAAGAGAACCCGGACGAGTTCGACTTGGCCGTCGACGCAGCGGTGTCCGCGCTCAAGCCATATGCGGGGGTCAGTGGTGCGAAGGCAGCACTCCAGGAAGCAATCCTGAAGCGATCCATGGCGCTGTACGGTCGGAAAGGCGGCGGGTCCCTCGGCGGGTACGTCGGCCTTTTGTCAGAGATGACGGACGACATGAGCGGACTGACCGACACTGAGAAGCTCGCGGGCATCCTGGCCGAAAACCTCAAGGCCGCCATGATCATCAATCCGATGCTGGGTGGTGGCGGGACACCTGTCGACCCCTCGGTCCTGCTCACCCCAACTGCCGGCAAACGTGCCCGCATCTCGGTGATCAGCCTGATCGGCCTGCCCGACGAAAGTAACCGACAGGGTTTCGTGAATCAGCTCGAACTCGCCCTGTTCGCCTGGATCAAGAAAAATCCGGCGGGCGATCGCCCACTCGGTGCGTTGTTCGTCATGGACGAGGCCCAGACCCTGGTCCCGTCAGGGCGAGTGACCGCGTGCACGCGAAGCACGGTCGCGCTCGCGTCGCAGGCCCGTAAGTACGGACTCGGTCTGGTCTTCGCGACGCAAGCGCCCAAGGGCATCGACGCCAAGATCGTCGGCAATGCGTCCACTCAGTTCTTCGGTCGCCTCAACACGCCGGTGCAGATCAACGCCGCGAACGAAATGGCATCCGCCAAGGGCAGTCGCATCAACGACATCGGCCGCCTTGGCACCGGAGAGTTCTACGTCGCCCCCGATGGCGCGTCGTTCCAGAAGGTCAACACCCCACTGTGCCTGAGCTATCATCCCTCTTCCCCGCTGTCGGACGAAGAAGTCGTCGCGCTCAGCCGACAATAGGACCTAGGCTGCGGAACCCGGCCGAAATCGTCCCGCCAGAGGTCACCGAGGGAATACGCCCTCGGCCATTCCTCACGGGAGTGATCTTGGCGCACAACGCAAAAGCGGCCCGCCCCTTTCCAGGGACGGGCCGCTTTTGTTGTAAACGTTTGGCTTACTTGGCCTTCTCGAGGACCTCAACCAGACGCCAGCGCTTGGTGGCGCTGGTCGGGCGGGTCTCCATCAGGCGAACGCGGTCGCCGATACCGGCGGTCTCGTTCTCGTCGTGAGCCTTGACCTTGCTGGTGGTGCGGATGATCTTGCCGTAAAGCGGGTGCTTCACGCGATCTTCCAGCTCGACCACGATGGTCTTCTGCATCTTGTCCGAGACGACGTACCCGATCCGCTCTTTGCGGCGTGCACGCTCCTCGGCGGATGTTTCTGTCACTTCCTGGTCCTTACTCATGCGTCGTCACCGTCCGTAGCTTCGGGTCCGGTGGCAAGGCCCAGCTCGCGTTCCCGCATGACGGTGTACACGCGCGCGATTTCGCGACGCACGGTACGCAGCCGGCGGTTGTTGTCGAGCTGGCCGGTGGCCATCTGGAACCGAAGGTTGAACAGCTCTTCCTTCGACTCACGCAAACGTTCGACCAGTTCTTCGTCACTGAGCTCGCGGAGCTCGGCGGCGGCGATTCCGATAGACATCAGAACAGCTCCTCCCTGGTCACGATGCGGGTTTTGATCGGGAGCTTGTGCTGCGCGCGGCGCAGGGCCTCGCGAGCAGTCTCCTCACTGGGGTAGCTCATCTCGAACAGGATGCGACCCGGCTTGACCGGGGCAACCCACCACTCGGGCGAACCCTTACCGGAACCCATGCGGGTCTCGGCAGGCTTCTTCGTCAGCGGGCGGTCGGGGAAGATGTTGATCCACACCTTGCCGCCACGCTTGATGTGCCGGTTGATGGCAATACGAGCTGATTCGATCTGACGGTTGGTGATGTACGCGCTTTCCAGAGCCTGGATGCCGTAGTCACCGAATGTCACCTTGGTACCGCCCGTGGCCTGACCTTTAAGGCTGGGGTGGTGCTGCTTGCGGTGCTTGACCCGACGAGGGATCAACATGCCTCAGCCCTCCTGGTTCTCGGCCTGCGCAGGCGCAGGCGTTGTCGCTGGAGCGTCGACCGCCGGTGCTTCCGCAGTCGCGGTGGCCGCGCGGCCAGCTTCGGTGCTGGTCGCAGTGGTGCCCGACGAACCGCTCCGCTTCGGACGTGCGGGGCGACGCGGACGACGGTCATCGCTGGGAGCAGCAGCCGAGGCGAGAGCCTCGCGCTTGCCACCGACGATGTCGCCCTTGTAGATCCACACCTTCACGCCGATACGGCCGAAGGTTGTCTTGGCCTCGTACAGGCCGTAGTCGATGTCAGCGCGCAGGGTGTGCAGCGGCACACGGCCTTCACGGTAGAACTCGCTACGGCTCATCTCCGCACCGCCGAGACGACCCGAGCACTGGACCCGGATTCCCTTGACGTTGGGCTGACGCATTGCCGACTGGATGGCCTTACGCATCGCCCGGCGGAAAGCCACACGGTTGCTGAGCTGCTCTGCGACACCCTGTGCCACGAGCTGAGCTTCCGATTCGGCGTTCTTGACCTCGAGGATGTTGAGCTGCACCTGCTTGCCGGACAGCTTCTCCAGGTCGCCGCGGATCCGGTCGGCCTCGGCGCCGCGGCGACCGATGACGATGCCCGGACGGGCGGTGTGGATGTCGACGCGAACCCGGTCACGGGTGCGTTCGATCTCCACCTTGGCGATGCCGGCGCGCTCGAGGCCGGTGGCCAGGAGCTTGCGGATGGCAACATCCTCTTTCACGTACTCCGCGTACTGCTTGTCTGCGTACCAGCGGGACTTCCAGTCCGTGGTGATACCGAGACGGAAGCCGTGCGGGTTGATCTTCTGGCCCACTACTGAGCTCCCTTCCGGCGGTTGCGGCTGGACGCCGCACCCTTGTCGGCGATGCTCTCGACGACGACGGTGATGTGGCTGGTCCGCTTACGGATCCGGAACGCACGCCCTTGGGCACGCGGACGGAAACGCTTCATGGTCGGTCCCTCGTCGGCGAACGCCTGCGACACCACGAGGGTGCGGCGGTCGAGGTCGAGGTTGTTCTCGGCGTTGGCAACGGCGCTGGCAAGCACCTTGGCCACCGGCTCGCTCGCAGCCTGGGGCGCGAACTGCAGGATGTCGAGAGCTTCGTCCACGTTCTTGCCGCGAACCAGATCGATGACACGACGCGCCTTCATGGGGGTCACACGCACGAAACGAGCGGTGGCCTTGGCGGTCGGATTGGTTGTTTCAGTACTCATCTACCGACGCTTCGCTTTCCGGTCGTCTTTGATGTGTCCCTTGAAGGTGCGCGTCGGCGCGAACTCGCCGAGCTTGTGCCCGACCATCGAATCCGAGATGAACACCGGGACGTGCTTGCGACCGTCGTGGACGGCGAAAGTGTGTCCGATGAAGTCCGGAATGATGGTGGACCGACGGGACCAGGTCTTGATGACCTGCTTGGTGCCCTTTTCGTTCTGAACATCGACCTTGCCCAACAGGTGGTCGTCGACGAACGGGCCTTTCTTGAGGCTGCGTGGCATTCTCTAACTCCCTCCTGGGTTATCGCTTGTTCTTGCCGGTGCGGCGGCGGCGGACGATGAGCTTGTCGCTCGGCTTGTTCTTGCGGGTGCGGCCCTCGGGCTTGCCCCACGGGCTGACCGGGTGGCGACCACCGGAGGTCTTACCCTCACCACCACCGTGCGGGTGGTCGACCGGGTTCATGACGACACCACGGACGGTTGGGCGCTTGCCCTTCCAGCGCATACGGCCGGCCTTGCCCCAGTTGATGTTGCTCTGCTCGGCGTTGCCCACCTCGCCGACGGTTGCGCGGCAGCGCACGTCGACTCGACGGATTTCACCGGAAGGCAGACGCACGGTGGCGTAAGCGCCTTCCTTACCGAGCAGCTGCGCGCCGGCTCCGGCGGAACGGACCAACTTGGCTCCGCCGCCCGGACGCAGTTCCACAGCGTGGATCTGGGTACCGGTCGGGATGTTGCGCAACGGCAGGTTGTTGCCCGGCTTGATGTCGGCGGTAGGACCGCTTTCCACCACGTCGAACTGCTTCAGGCCCTTGGGGGCGATGATGTAACGCTTTTCGCCATCGACGAAGTGCAGCAACGCGATCCGCGCAGTGCGGTTGGGGTCGTACTCGATGTGAGCGACCTTTGCGTTGATGCCGTCTTTGTCGTTACGACGAAAGTCGATGAGACGGTAGGCCCGCTTGTGGCCACCACCCCGGTGACGGGTCGTGATGCGACCGTGCGCATTTCGTCCACCGGTGCTGTGCAACGGACGAACGAGTGACTTTTCCGGGGTGCTACGAGTCACCTCGGCGAAGTCTGCGCCAGACGAGCCACGGCGACCGGGGGTCGTCGGCTTGTACTTACGAATTGCCATGAGTCTTCTTGTCCTCTACTTCTTCTGAGTCCGACCGGCGTCAGCCGACCGGGCCTCCGAAGATCTCGATGGGCTTACTGTCGGCGGCCAGGGTCACGATCGCGCGCTTGGTGTCCTTGCGCTTGCCGTAGCCGTACTTGGTCCGCTTGCGCTTACCCTGACGGTTGGCGGTGTTCACGCTCGTGACCTGCACGTCGAAGATCTTTTCGATGGCGATCTTGATCTGGGTCTTGTTCGACTCCGGGTTCACGAAGAACGTGTACACGTTGTCCTCGATCAGTCCGTAGGACTTCTCAGAGATCACCGGGGCCAGAATGATGTCGCGGGGGTTTGCCTGAACAGTCATTGAACTCAGGCCTCCTTCTGCTCATTGTTCGCACCATCGATGAAGGTGCCGAGTGCTTCACGGCTGAAGACAACCTCATCGGCGTCGAGGACGTCGTAGGTGTTCAGCTGATCGGGAGCGATCGGCAGCACGTGCTGCAGGTTCGCAACGCTCTTCCATGCGGCGGTGTCCTCGCGGCCGACCACCAACAGGAACTTCTTGCGATCAGACAGCTCTTCGAGGAACAACCGTGCCGTCTTGGTCGACGGGGCCTGCCCGGCAACCAGTTCGGTGATCACGTGGATGCGCTCGTTGCGCGCCCGGTCCGAGAGGGCTCCGCGCAGGGCGGCTGCCTTCATCTTCTTGGGGGTGCGCTGGCTGTAGTCACGCGGCTGCGGGCCGTGCACAACGCCACCACCGACGAACTGAGGGGCGCGGGTCGAACCCTGACGAGCGCGACCGGTTCCCTTCTGGCGGTAAGGCTTTGCACCGCCACCGCGGACCTGGGCCCGAGTCTTGGTGGCGTGGGTGCCCTGGCGTGCAGCGCCCAGCTGTGCGATGACGACCTGATGCAGGAGCGAGATGTTCGCCGGCGCGTCGAAGATCTCGGCGGGCAAATCGACGGTTCCGTCGGTCTTGCCACCAAAGCTCTTCACGTCGACCGTGCGGGTCTGCTGCTTCTCAGTGTTGACAGTCATTAGCTCGCACCACCCTTCATGGCGTCACGGACGATGACAACCGCGCCCTTGCGACCCGGGATCGCTCCCTTGATCAGCAGCAGGCCCGATTCAGCGTCCACCTTGTGGACCTTCAGGTTCTGGGTGGTGACCTTGTCATTACCCATCCGACCGGCCATCCGCATGCCCTTGAACACGCGACCGGGGGTTGCACAACCACCGATGGATCCGGGCGAGCGGTGCACGCGGTGCACACCGTGGCTCGCGCCCAGGCCCTTGAAGCCGTGACGCTTCATGACACCGGCGAAGCCCTTGCCCTTGGAGGTTCCGGTCACGTCGACGAGGGCACCGTCGGCGAAGATCTCCGCCGTCAGTTCCTGTCCGACCGTGTACGGCGAAACGTCGTGGACGCGGATCTCGGCAACATGCCGGCGCGGGGTGACCCCGGCCTTGGCAAACTGACCGGCAACCGGCTTGGTGACCTTGCGCGGGTCGATGGCGCCGTACGCGAGCTGAACGGCGGTGTAGCCGTCGGTCTCCTCGGTGCGGATCTGCGTGACCACATTCGGTCCCGCCTTGACGACTGTCACCGGGATCACCCGGTTGTCCTCGTCGAATACCTGGGTCATCCCGAGCTTGGTGCCCAGGATTCCCTTCACATTTGTCTGAGTCATCTGATGATTCCCGCCACTCACTGGATGTTGACGTCGACGCTGGCCGGCAGATCGATACGCATCAATGCGTCAACGGTCTTGGGCGTGGGATCGAGGATGTCGATCAGTCGCTTGTGTGTACGCATCTCGAAGTGCTCGCGCGAATCCTTGTACTTATGCGGCGAGCGGATGACGCAATACACGTTCTTTTCGGTGGGCAATGGCACCGGGCCGACCACACGCGCACCCGTACGGGTCACGGTCTCCACGATCTTGCGCGCCGACGCGTCGATCGCCTCGTGGTCATAGGCCTTGAGCCGGATGCGGATCTTTTGTCCCGCCACGCTGTGTCCTCTTCCGTCAATTTCGGCTTCACAGATGAACACCTCGCGGAAACGACTGGGTCGCATCCTCGTGACCAATACCTCACGGCGGTGATCGACGCTGTTCATCTGTCATTGTTCAAAACTCGCTTGCACGAGCCGTCGTACTACGCCCGGTTTCCCGGGCCTCCGGTCCACGCACTCGGGTGTGTCGCGATGCTTACACATGGTCAGCCCATGCGCATATCGCTTGTCCGAGTGCATCCAATCTGAACGCGGTCTATCCTTTGCACGTTGTGCACCACGACGGAAGCTCGAACCAGTTCGTAACCGCTTAGTTCGTCCGGTGATGCTCTTCGATCGGCCAGGCGCTCTGTCGCTGATTGGAAGCACATGGCTTCCAGCCGAGACACACAGGGCTGCGCTGCCGATCCAAGGCAACCCGACAAGTATGCAATAGATCCGGCTCAGGACCAAATTTGTCCGGTCGGCACCTTGCGAACAGCGCCGGATGACATCGCAAGTGATCTTACCGGTGAGTAAGATAACGCCATGTCGACCGCCAAAACCCCGATCAGCACCTCTCCGACCTACCGTCTGCGCCAGAAATTGCCCGCCGGCCTCCTCGGATCCGCGCTCTTCTCGGTGGGGATCTGCATCAGGGTTCCGTACTTCGCGACGATCCTGCCTTATGTGAAGGTGATGGAGCCCGGTCGATGCGAGGTCACCGCACCGAAGTGGTTCGGCATCCGCAACCATCTCGGCACCTTCCACGCCATCGCCGCGTGCAACCTGGCCGAGACCGCGATGGGCATGCTCATGGAGGCGACCACCCCATCGACGCACCGCTGGATCCCGAAGGCGATGACGAGTCAGTACCTGACGAAAGCCACCACGGGATTGCACGCCGTCGCGACGCTCCGCGACCCACTCGATTTCAGCACCATCACCGAGGGCCGCGATGTGATCGTCAGCGTCTCCATCACCGACAAGAAGGGTGTCGAAGTGGTCCACTGCGACATCACCACCTGGGTCACTCCCGCCTGACGCGGGACGGGACGAAAGTCCCTCAAATCTTCGCGCGGGACGAGATAGCCGCAGCTACAAAAACCGCACGCCACGTGGTGTTTGACCCCACAGCAGGAAAATGCGCATCTGAAGTGCGCAATAACTACGGTGAGTCCCATGCAACTGACTCGATTCACCGACCTCGGTCTGCGGGCGATGATGTTGCTCGCTGCGGCCGAGCAGGACGGCCGTCGTGTCACCACCGGCGCGATCGCAAGCAGCGTCGCCGCGTCTGAACATCACATCGCCAAGGCCGTGTCCAGATTGGTAGACCTCGGCCTGGTGAATTCCCAGCGCGGCCGCCGCGGCGGGCTTTCCCTGACCGACGCCGGTCGCCAGGCCTCGGTCGGCTGGTTGATCCGCGAACTCGAAGGCGACAACGAGGTTGTCGAGTGCGCCGGGGACAACCCGTGCCCGCTTCTGGCGGCCTGCCGCCTGCGCCGCGCACTCGCCGACGCAAAGGAAGCGTTCTACGCCGAGCTCGACCGGCACGTCGTCAGCGACCTGGTCAGGGGCACGCAGATACCGCTGCTCCAGATCACCACGCTCCCCCGCACTTCCACCGAGGAACAGTTGTCACCCACCGAGAGGACAGATTCATGACCATCGCTCCCCTGCCCGGCCGGCTTGTCGCCACCCGGACCGACGACCTCGAACCTCATCACGCGGAGCTGATCGCCGCGACGCTGCCGCTGGTCGGAGCGAACATCGACGCCATCACCACCGAGTTCTACCGACGTCTGTTCGCCGATCACCCCGAGCTTCTCCGCAATCTGTTCAACCGGGGCAATCAGGCACAGGGCAGCCAGCAGCGCGCACTCGCAGCATCGATAGCCACGTTCGCAACGCACCTCATCGATCCGGCGTTGGAGCATCCGGCAGTACTGCTCGGCCGGATCGGGCACAAGCACGCATCGCTCGGAGTGACGGCGGATCAATATCCCATCGTCCACACCCATCTCTTTGCCGCAATCGTCGAGGTTCTCGGTGCCGAGACCGTGACACCCGAGATCGCCGCCGCGTGGGACCGGGTCTACTGGCTGATGGCCGACACCCTGATCGACCTCGAACGTCGGCTCTACGCAGAGGCCGGGGTCGCGGCCGGTGACGTCTTCCGACGGGCCCGTGTCGTCGACCGCACCGACGATCCGTCCGGGACCGTGGCGCTCACCGTGGTCGATACCGCCGGAACCTTTTCGAAGTTCGTTCCAGGACAGTATGTTTCGGTCGGCGTCACGCTCCCCGACGGCGCCCGCCAGATTCGCCAGTACAGCCTGATCAACACGCCGGGAGACGGAAAACTCACGTTTGCCGTCCGTCCGGTCGCGGCGACCACAGATGGACCGGAGGGCGAGGTGTCGACCCAGATCGCCGAGAATGTGGCCGTCGGAGATCTGCTGGACGTCAGCATCCCGTTCGGCGACCTCCCGGTCGGCGGCATCGGAACACGGCCCCTGGTCCTGATCTCCGCGGGTATCGGCATCACGCCCATGGTCGGGATCCTCGAGCACCTCGCGGTCCACGCCCCACAGTGCCCGGTGCGGGTATTGCACGCCGACCGGTCGCCGGAAACTCATCCCCTGCAGGCGCGGCAGCGTGAGCTGGTCGAGCAGCTGGCCGCCGGTTCACTCGACACCTGGTACGAAAACCCCGGCGCGGAGGAGCCGTCGATCCATCGCGGTCTGATGCAGGTCGACACCATCACGTTCGACGACAACGCGGACTACTTCCTCTGCGGGAACACCGGATTCGTGCAAGCGGTCCGGGACCAGCTCCTCGCCCGGGGCGTGGCAGACGACCGTTTGCACTGCGAGCTCTTCTCACCCAACGACTGGTTGCTCGGCTGACCTGGATCCTCCAACCTCTGCCGACCTGAGCGGATGGGCCTAGGCTCGGACGGATGGTCGAACAGGCGCGCAGTGTCGGGATCGAAGAAGAGTTCCATCTCGTCGATCTCCGCACGCGCCGGCTCACCTCGCGCGCCCCGGAGCTGTTGGAGGCCCTGCCGGACAACGAGGGTTACGTCGAAGAACTGCAACGCTGCGTCATCGAAGTCAACAGTGGTGTCTTCACCACGTTGACCTCGCTGCGCAGCGATCTGCGTGAGCATCGCGCGGTCCTGTCCCGGACAGCCGGAAAACTGGGGATCGGCGTGGTGGCCGCCGGTGCGATGCCGCTCGCGGTCCCCACCGAACTCCAGGTCACCGAGACACCCCGTTACCGCCGGATGCTCGCCGACTACCAGCTCCTGGCCCGGGAACAGTTGATCTGCGGTACCCAGGTGCACGTCGACATCGCCGATCGCGATCAGGCGGTGCAGATCGCGTGGCGACTGAGCCCGTACATTCCCACGCTGCTCGCGCTCTCGGCGAGTTCACCGTTTTGGTCCGACGGCGCCGACACCGGGTACGCGAGCTCGCGAACCCTCGTCTGGCAGCGCTGGCCGACGACCGGACCGTTCCCGCGGCTGAACTCGGCTGCCGAATACGACCAGGAGATCGCGCGGCTGATCAACACCGGTGTCATCAACGACCCCGGCATGGTCTATTTCGATGTCCGCCCGTCGGCGAAACAGTCGACCCTCGAACTGCGAGTGTGCGACAGCTGCCCCTCGGTCGACACGATCACCCTGATCGCCGGTCTCTACCGGGCACTCGTGCAACGGGAGGTCACCGCGATCGCCGCAGGTGAACCCGGCATCTTCATCTCACCGACGCTATACCGGGCCGCGATCTGGCAGGCCGCGCGATCGGGCCTGGAAGCCGACCTGATCGACCTGCTCGCGGCCGCGCCCCGGCCGGCCGCCGACGTGGTTCGCGAACTCGCCGCGATGCTCGAATCGGAGCTGCAGGCAACCGGAGACTGGGACAAGGTCACCGAACTCATCGACAGCGCCATCTCGGTCGGCAGTTCCTCGGCCCGCCAGCGCCGCGCGCTCCGACGTCGCGGGCACCTCTCCGATGTGGTCGACTCCCTCATCGCGGAGACCGCCGGCGACGCGCCCATCCCGCCCTCGATCTCCGATCCCCACAATCCGATGCTGCACACCTACGAACCGCCGGGTGACGGCGACCGGACAGAAGGTTCGGAGAGCTACGACGAGACCTTCGCCCCGACCGGCGCCGCCCGCCCCGGCTACCGCCGGATCGTCGACACGCTCACCGAGCTGGGGCCGGTCACCCTGCGCAATCGGCAACACCAGATGGAGAGCGAACAGAGTGCCGGCGGAATGACCTTCCGGGTCAGCGGCCAGGCCCGGGCGCAGATCTTCTCGCTGGACGCGGTCCCCCGCATCATCGAGGCGGACACGTGGAACACCATCTCCGTCGGTCTGCGCCAACGCGCCCTCGCCTTGAACGCCTTTCTCGTCGACGTGTACGGGGCCCAGCAGATCATCGCCGACGGCGTCATTCCGAGCGAGATCCTCGACCGTGCCCCTGGCTACCGCAGCGCCGGGTCGGCACCGCGCTGGCAACAGGTCCGCACTCACATCTGCGGCACCGATCTGGTGTCCACCGGCCCCGGGGTGTTCCACGTCCTCGAAGACAATCTGCGGGTGCCGTCGGGCATCGCGTTCGCGATGACCAATCGGGTTCTGATGGACCGCTTTCTTGGTGAGCTCATCGAGAACGAGGAGATCCTGTCGGTCGATGAGATGCCGCAGATGATCGCCGAGACGCTCGCCGCGGCCCTCCCACCGCGGGCCGATCCAGATGGGATCACGACTCTGCTGAGTGCCGGCTGGGAAGATTCGGCTTGGTTCGAGCACTCGATGATTGCCGAACGGGCCGGCCTCACCCTCGTCGACTGCGCTGATCTTCGGGCCGAAGGTGACCGGGTGATCGCGCACGTCCGCGGAAAGGACGTGCCGGTCAACGTGATCTATGCGCGGATGGACGAAGACATGCTGCTGTCGTCGTCGGGCTCCGACGGCAAACCGCTGCGGCGACCGATCCTGGCCGCACTCGAAGCCGGTACCCTCGCCATCGCGAACGCGCTCGGCAACGGTATCGCCGACGACAAGGCGGTGTATTCGTTCGTCCCGGCGATGATCAAGTACTACCTGGGCGAAGACCCCGCGATCGAGCAGATCCCGACCTGGCTGTGCGCCGAGCGGGACCAGCGCGACTATGTACTGTCGCGAATGGACGAACTGGTGATCAAACCCATCGACGGACTCGGTGGGTCGGGTGTGATGATCGGGCCGGAGGCGACGGATCAGGAATTGGCCGACCGCCGCAAAGACCTGATCGGTCACCCGGAGCGATTCGTCGCACAGGAGGTCGTACGCCTCTCGACCCACCCGACCTTCGACGGCCAGGGCCTATATCCGCATCACGTGGACCTGCGCGCGTTCGTGCATCTGCGCGCCGATGACGAGCAACGGGTCACCGCGCACATGGCACCGGCAGCACTGACCCGGGTGGCACCGGCCGGAAGCATGATCGTGAATTCTTCTCGCGGCGGCGGCGGGAAGGACACCTGGATCAGAACCGAACCACCGACCGGAGGACGATGACGGATGTGCGGGATCTGCGGCGAGATCACATTCAACGGCGATCGGCCCGACCTGTCGGCCGTGGTGGCCATGACCGAATCGATGGCACCGCGCGGACCTGACGGCGAGGGTGTCTATCTGCATCGCCATGCGGCACTCGGACACCGGCGGCTGGAGATCATCGATCTGACCGCGCGCGGCGCCCAGCCGATGGTGGACTCGGCACTCGGATTGTCGTTGGTGTTCAACGGCTGCATCTACAACTACAAGGAACTGCGCGAGGAGCTGTCCGAAGCCGGGTATTCGTTCTTCTCCACCGCGGACAGCGAAGTGATCCTCAAGGCGTTCCATCACTGGGGACCCGACTGCGTCGGGCATCTGATCGGCATGTTCGCGTTCGCGATCGTCAACACCGACACCGGCGAACTGACACTGGCGCGTGACCGCCTCGGCATCAAACCGCTCTACCTCTCCGAAAGCGGTGCGCGCCTGCGGTTCGCATCGTCGATACCCGCCTTGCTGTGTGCCGGCGGCGTCGACACGTCCATCGACCGCACGGCGCTTCATCACTACCTGACCTTTCACTCCGTGGTCCCCGCCCCACACACCATGTACGAGGGCATCAAGAAGTTGCCGCCGGCAACCGTGCGGACCATCTCCCCCGACGGGACCAGCACCGAAAAGCGGTATTGGGAACCAGTTTTCGAACCTCACCCGGATCGAGAGGGCTGGGACGAGGCACGCTGGGGCAACGAGCTGATCGACTCGCTACGGGTGGCCGTCCGGCGACGCATGGTGGCCGACGTGCCCGTCGGCGTACTGCTGTCCGGCGGCATCGACTCGTCCCTCGTCGTAGCGTTGCTCGCCGAACAGGGCCAACAGGACCTCGCCACCTTCAGTATCGGATTCGATTCGGCCGCAGGAGAATCCGGCGACGAATACGAGTACTCCGACCTGATCGCGAAGACCTTCGGCACCCGCCACCACAAGATCCACATCGATACCAACCGGCTGTTGCCGGCGATACCGGGAACCGTTGCGGCCATGAGCGAACCGATGGTCAGTCATGACTGCGTGGCCTTTTACCTGCTCTCCCAAGAGGTCAGCAAATCGATCAAGGTGGTGCAGTCGGGCCAGGGTGCGGACGAGATCCTCGGCGGTTACGACTGGTACCCGCCACTCGAACACATCGCCCGGGACAACGTCACCAAGGCCTACGCGTCGGTGTTCTTCGACCGCTCACACGATGAACTCAATGCGCTGCTGCGTCCGGCATACCGACTCGACCACGATCCGAGCTGGCAGTTCGCCTTCGATCATCAACACGCGCCCGGAGCCCGGTCCGCTGTCGATGCCGCGCTGCGCCTGGACACCACCGTGATGCTCGTCGATGATCCGGTGAAGCGTGTCGACACCATGACGATGGCCTGGGGTCTGGAAGGCCGGGTCCCGTTCCTCGACCACGAATTCGTCGAACTGGCAGCCACCTGTCCACCCGAACTGAAGCTCGCCCATGGTGGCAAGGGTGTTCTCAAGCAGGCCAGTCGCGCTCTGTTGCCTGCCGAGGTCATCGACCGCACGAAGGGTTACTTTCCCGTCCCGGGCATCCGCCACCTCGACGGTGGGGTCCTCGAACTCGTCACCGACACCCTGCGCGCCCGGTCGGCACAGGATCGGGCCCTCTACGACGACGCCGCCGTCGCGGCCCTGCTCGCGGCTCCGAACGAAACCCGCACCACGCTCGGATCGAACTCACTGTGGCAGCTCGCGATGCTCGAAATGTGGTTGCAGGCCATGGAAACGGCTGGTGCGGCACCGGTGGCACGATGACGTCGAGAGTCGATGCATCATCCGATTCCACGCTCGGCCGGCGTGACCGGAGTCAGCACAGCTACGGTGCGTCAGTATCACCTGATGGTCGCGCCTTCGCCTACATCGTCGACGACGGCACCGGCTATCCCCGGGCCGCACAGCGGACCCTTCACCGCGACGGCGCCGGACCGATGCGCGCCGTCGAGCTGCCCTGCCCAGGCCCCGTCCGCACACTCATACACTCCCCGGACGGTCACTGGCTGGCCTGCGAGGTCGCGCCCGGCGGCGGCGAACACCACCAGGTCTGGATAGTGACCACCGATCCCGACGATCCGGCGGCCATCCGGGTCGGCGCCCCAGAAGACCTGACGGCCGGAGAGCACACCACCGGATACGCCACGGTCCAGCTCATCGGCTGGGATGCGAATCGGGTGCTGCTCAACGGCATCGAGCCCGACGGGACGGCTCACGCGCTGATGGTCGATCCCCTCACCCGGGCGGTGACCGATCTCGATGCGCGGATCGGCGGGCACCTCATCGACTCCTGGAAGGGCGCGGCCCTCCTGCGTGTCGGCCCACGCGGATATCGGGAGATGCTGTTGCTGCGCCGCGAGAGCGTCATACCGTTGCTCCCGAATGATCCCGGCGCCTCCACCGACCAGGGGGTCATCCTCGACCAGGGTTTCGAGCATGCCTCCCTCCTGTTTCCCGGCCTCGGCCTCGTCGGGCAGGACCGCGACCTCGACAGCGTGCAGGCCCTGGTACGCAGCGACTTCGATGCGGTGTACCCCCGATTGCTCGCGATCGACGTCGGACGTTACGGAATCCGATTCACTGTGCTGGCGCAGCGGAGCGGTTACGGACTCGACGAGTTTGCCATCAGCAACGACCAGTCGACCGTCGCAATCCTGTGGAACAACAAGGGCCACAGTGAATTACAGGTCATGACGCTACCTGAGCGAACACTGCATCCACCGATCGAACTGCCGGGTACCGTGGTCGGCGAACTATCGATCAGCGCTTCGGGTTCACTGATCGCGATGACCGTGCAGGCCCCCGACATGGCCCCCACGGTGGGCCTGATCAATTGGCGGGAGGGGCACTGGACGCCTATCGACCACGGCCGCACCACTCCGACCGACGGTCCCGGGCCCGAGCTGGTCGAATTCTCTGCCCGCGATGGAATGCCGTTGTCAGGCTGGCTGTACCGACCGGAATCACGCCACGCCGATCCACGAACGTCCGGACAGGAGGTTCCGGGACATCGGGGTGGAGCCGGCCGCGCGCTGATCTACTTCCACGGCGGTCCAGAAGCGCAGGCCCGGCCCGAGTACAGCTTCCTGTTTCCGGCCCTGCTCGAAGCGGGTATCACGGTATTCGCTGCGAACGTGCGGGGGTCGAGCGGTTTCGGCCGGCTGTTCTCACATGCCGACGACCGGTACGGACGGTATGCGGGCATCAACGACGCCGCCGACTGCGCCAGGTTCCTCATCCGGGAAGGGTATGCCGCGCCGGACCAGATCGCCTGTGCCGGAAGGTCATACGGCGGATACCTGACCCTCGCCTGCCTGACTTTCCACGCGGAGCTCTTCGCCGCCGGGGTGTCCATCTGCGGCATGAGCGACCTGGAATCGTTCTTCTCGAATACCGAGCCGTGGATCGCGGTCGCCGCGTACACAAAATACGGGCATCCCGAAGCAGACAATGAACTGCTGCGAGACCTGTCGCCGATCCACCGCATCTCCGAGCTCCGCGCCCCCCTGCTGGTGATCCACGGTCGGCACGACACGAACGTCCCCGTCAGCGAATCCGAGCAGATCGTCGAGAAGGCCCGGGCCCTCGGCGCCCGAGCCGAGCTGATCCTGTTTCCGAACGAAGGACATGACATCGTCATCCGCGACAATCAGCGGGCACTGACCGCCGCCCTGCGTGGATGGATCGTCGACGCCTTCAACGCAGCGGCTGCGGCGCGCTGACCACCGATACGCCCCACACCTCGACCCCGGAGAGACCCAGTGCCAGCAAACCAGCCCCATCGACCACTGGTCTCCTACCTCAGCGGGGAACTGTCGGGCAGCGCACAGGCCAGTGTCTTCGACGAACTGCGACGGGTCATCCTCGATGGCAGTGCCGCACCGGGCTCTTCGATCCCGGTCGGCAATGTTGCCGAGCTGTTCGGCGTGAGCGCGATCCCGGTCCGCGAGGCCTTGAAAACGCTTGTCGGCGAAGGCTTGGTGGACCATCGCACCGGCGGTGGGTACTACGTTGCGCAGCTGACGCTGACCGAGCTCAAAGAGATCTACATTGTTCGCGGGGTGCTCGAAGAAGCCGCCCTGACACGCGCCTGTGTCCTGGCGACCGACGCCGATCTCGACCTCGCCCGCGCCGAACACCAAGCGCTACAGGAGGCCACCATCGCCGGTGACCGCCGCGCTTATCACGTGCATTCGCGCCGATTCCATCAGGCGCTGGTCAATCCCTGCGGAATGCACCGGCTACTCAACATGTTCGACTCGACCTGGGACATCACCGAACCCTTCAAGGTGATGCAGGCAGCGACCGGGCCCACTCAGCTCCAACTGCACGCCGACCACGAGAAGATGATCAACGCCATGGCCCGGCGCGATGCCACCGAGCTTGTTGCTGTTGCGCAGGAACACCATCGGCGTCTGGAATCTGTGATCATCGACACCGCCGCCGAACTCGACGTCGTGCGCGAGGATTCCCCGCCGGCCGGATGACACTCGGAGAATATATTCACTCCCCTGGGCCGAACCCGCGTTAATTGTCAAGCATGTAATCCGCGGGAAATATCGAGATCCTAAATTTTCCTCAGTCCCATTCCGAGCCCGAACCCAGGCTCGATTCCGACTCTGAAGGAACGCCCATGACCGATGTTCACGCCCCCGATTCAGAGGTCCCGACAAATCAGCACAACGCTGCCGGCGAGAGCGTCATCAAACTCAGCTACGATCAGCGGCTGACCAACGAGGACCTCGCTCCCCTGCGGAACCAGACCTGGACCTGGTACAACATCTTCGCCTTCTGGATGTCCGATGTACACAGTGTCGGCGGATATGTGTTCGCCGGCAGTCTCTTTGCCCTCGGCATCGCTGCCTGGCAGGTGTTGGTGGCTCTCGTCATCGGCATCGTGATCGTCAACGTGCTTTGCAACCTGGTCGCCAAACCCTCACAGCACGCCGGGGTTCCGTATCCGGTGACCACCCGCATCGCCTTCGGCGTCCGCGGCGCCAATCTTCCCGCCATCATTCGCGGACTCATCGCGGTCGCCTGGTACGGCATCCAAACCTACTTGGCCTCAGTTGCTTTCGGTCTGCTGGCACTCAAGTTCTGGCCGTCTCTGGAGAAGTACAGCGAAAGTGGTGACATGTCCTTCCTGGGGCTCTCACCGCTCGGCTGGGCCGGGTTCATGCTCATGTGGGTTCTACAGGCGATCGTCTTCTGGAATGGCATGGATACGATCCGTAGATTCATCGACTTCTGCGGTCCCGCGGTCTACGTCGTCATGGTGATCCTGGCGGGTTACCTGATCGCCGAAGCCGGGTGGGACAACGTCAGTTTCGATCTTTCCGTCGGTGATTCGAAGACCGGCTGGGCCTCCGTCACCGCGCTCATCTCGGCGATAGCCCTTGTGGTGTCGTACTTTTCGGGTCCGATGCTCAACTTCGGCGATTTCTCGCGCTACGCAAAGTCGTTCAGCGAGGTCAAGAAGGGCAACTTCTGGGGCCTGCCGGTGAACTTCCTGTTCTTCTCGATCCTGGTGGTGTGCACGGTGTCTGCCGGTGCCACGGTGATCGGCAAGGACGAGGCCGGCAACATCATCACCGATCCGGTCCACATCGTCGACAAGATCGACAACACCACCGCAGCGGTGCTCGGCGTGCTCACGTTCGCCATCGCCACCATCGGCATCAACATCGTTGCCAACTTCGTCTCCCCCGCATTCGACTTCTCGAATGTGGCACCGACCAAGATCACCTGGCGTACCGGTGGCATGATCGCCGCCGTCGGATCGATCCTGATCACGCCGTGGAATCTCTACAACAATCCCGACGCCATCCACTACACGCTGGACACACTCGGCGCGGTGATCGGCCCGCTGTTCGGCATCCTCATCGCCGACTACTACCTCATCAAGAAGCAGAAGATCGACGTCGACGATTTGTTCACGATGGACGAGAACTCCCAGTATTACTTCCGTAAGGGCGTCAATCCGGTCGCGGTAGTGGCCACCGTCGTCGCAGCGCTTGTCCCGATCGGCGTGGTCATCTGGGGTACCGCGTACCAGGCGAGTTTCACCTGGTTCATCGGCGCGGGCATCGGATTCGTCCT
This sequence comes from Williamsia faeni, assembly GCA_003202005.1. Classification (GTDB taxonomy): domain Bacteria; phylum Actinomycetota; class Actinomycetes; order Mycobacteriales; family Mycobacteriaceae; genus Williamsia; species Williamsia faeni. Next base: position 228,195 of record QJJF01000006.1, read on the forward strand.
CTACATGGCGGGTATGAAATATCTGCCGAAGCACATGATCTACGGCACCCGGCAGCTCGCCGAGGCCTGACAAACACCAATGATGGGGCCTTTTGGCGAACAGTCGTTTGGGTCGAGCTCCGCCTCCGGCTTCGTCTTCGCCGCAGGTCGCGGTCGCCAAAAGGCCCCATCATCGGGTGAGCATCGCTTCGTCAGGAGGAATAATGCGCATCTGCGTCATCAATCCGAACACGACCGTCTCCATGACCGACCAGATCGCGAAGGCCGCCCACTCGGTGGCCGGTCCCGACACCGAGATCGTCGCGATCACACCGACGATGGGTCCGGCGTCGATCGAATCCCACTATGACGAGGCCCTCGCAGTGCCCGGTGTGCTCGAGGCGATCCTGGCATCAGAGCGTAGCGACCGCCCCGCGGATGCCTATCTGCTCGCGTGCTTCGGGGACCCGGGACTCGATGCCGCCCGCGAAATCGCCTCGGGCCCGGTGATCGGTATCGCCGAGGCAGCCATGCACGCGGCATCCATGCTGGGGCGCGGGTTCTCCGTCGTGACAACCCTGTCCCGCACGATCGGCCGTGCCGAAGAACTCGCCGAGCGATACGGAATGGCGAAGAACTGCCGCGGGTATCACGCCTGCGAGATACCGGTGCTGGAGCTGGAATCAAACCCCCGCACCGCCGCAATCCTCGTCGACGCATGCCGCGTTGCGGCGGACCACGACCGGTCCGACGCCATCGTTCTCGGGTGCGCGGGCATGGCCGATCTGGCTCGCACCATCAGCACCGACATCGGGCTACCGGTGATCGACGGCGTTGCCGCCGGCACCCTGCTGTTGCAGTCGTTGATCACATTGGGCGCGCAACCGGGTCGGCGCGGCGAACTCGCTCGCCCGTTGCCGAAGATCTACACGGGGATCCTGTCCGAATTCGGCCATCATCACTGAATATTCGCTTCGGCTTCGCCTAACGAATTCACAGCAATATCTCATGATCCTCACCCGGAAGCTCTTGGTTGTCGTCGCTACTATCGAGAAGATGAAACGTCGCTCCCGCCCCAGAACCGGTATTCGCGTTCCGTCACGGGACGCGATGAATATCTTCCTGGAAAGCGACAAAGCCGACGCAAATCTTCTCCAGGTTGTCGTGGTCGACTCAGATGCAATCGACGCACCGATCACCCTTGACACCGTTCGCGCTTGGGTCTCACCGCGCTTGGAATCACTGCCCGCGCTGCGTCGCCGGCTGCACAGTGTGCCCGGCGACGTGGCGAATCCTTATTGGGTCGACGACGAGGGCTTTTCGCTCGATCAGCACATAACTCTCACACCCGTTATCGAGCCGGGCTGGGCTCCGCTCGGACGCCGGCTAGCCGACCTCCTGACCCGTCGGATGGACCTCGCGGAAAGTACCTGGGAACTTCACATATTCACCAATGTCACCGGTGTCGACGGCTTTCCCGAGCGAGCCTGTGTGATCGCACTCAAAGTCCATCACGCAATGATGGACGGGGTCGGCCTGGCACACACCGCGAGAACACTTTTCGGCGCCGATACCGGAAAATCGAGTCGCGGAAATACAACCGAAGTCGCCATTGCGGGTGGTTTTGCCGAACTCGTACGATTTCCGAGAACAATTGGAAAGTTTGTCACCGAGCTCATCCGGCTCCGTCGCCACACGTTTCCGGCAGGTCCGAACGCAACAGCGCTGCCGGCGACGCGGTTCAATCGCCCGGTCGATCCCGATCCTGTCTTGCAGCTCATCCCTTTCGACCTCCATCGCATTCAGCGTATGAAGGCCGTGGTACCCGGCGCGACTGTGAACGACGTCATGCTCACGGTGGTCTCGATCGCATTGACGCGCTACCTCTCTGAGCTCGGCGAGCCCACATCACGCCTCGCCACGACCATTCCGATGGACCTGCGATCTGCGGCGGGCACCGACGCGGCAAATCAGGTCTCCACGGTGACGGTCGACCTGCACGCTGACATCCGTGATCCGCTGGCCCGACTCTCTGCTGTTCACGCTTCTGCAGACGCCGCAAAAGCGTGGGCCCGCAACTTGGCGGCGTCGGACCACCCACGCCCGATGGAGATCGCGCCTCCTGCCGCACTCAAACTCGTCCGCATCGTATCCGGCCTGGTGCCGCACACGAGTAGCACTGTCGGCTCCAACACCGTGATCTCGAACGTTCCCATGGGCGACCCCGACCTCGAGTTCCTCGGCGCCAGGGCGGTTGCCGCGTTCTCACCGATGCCAATTGGCGATGGTGTCGGGCTGATCCATCACGTCTGTTCACTGGGACCGGTTGTCATGCTCTCGGTATCTGCCGAGCGCAGCATGATGGACGACTCCGAGCGCTACGCCGATCTGCTCACAGCAGCCTTCACAGAGATGGAATCAGCAACACAGGAGGCCGGCCGGTCGGGTCGATCACTGGCTTCCTGACGATCTTCGAAGTGCCCCATACGCAATCCTCGCTGCGGTACGGTTTCAACGTCAATCCGCTCTGGGATCATGAGGTCGCATATGGGCTATTCCCGCAGTTCACGGACCGGCGTTCGCATCCCGTCGCGAGACGCACTCAACATCTACATCGACCGGGGCAATATCGTCGCCAACGTCGTCGCCGCGATTGTATTCGACACGACCGAATTGGCCGAGCCGATAACGCTTTCCAACGCCCGCACCTGGATGGCACAACAGCTCGGCCAAGCACCGATATTCCGGCGTCGCCTCTGGCGAATACCGCTCGACCTCGGAAATCCGTTCTGGATTCCGGTGGAAAAGACCTCGAGCGACAATCAGGTCTTCGTCACCCCGATGACCGAGCCCGGCTGGGCGCCGGTCGAGCAGTCCATCGTGAAGATCATGAACCAGCGCATCAACCTGCGTGATTCGGTGTGGGAGCTGCACGCCCTCACCGATGTCAGGGGTGTCGAGGGATTTCCGGAAGAATGCTGCATCGCGGTGTTCAAAACGCATCACGCCGCGATCGACGGCGTGGGGATGGCCTACACCCTGCGCGCACTCTTCGCGGGCAACACCATCACGGACCAGCGCGGCGGTGACACCGTAGAACCTATTCCCGGTGCGTTACCCGAACTCGCCCGGCTGCCGGGCCGGCTGTTTCGATTCCTGCGGGCGATGCTGATCTCGCGGCGGATGCCGCTGCCTCCGTCGCCGTCACCCAAGTCGGTCCCGGCAACACGATTCAACGGACCCGTTCAACTCGATCCGTCCCTGCGACTGCAACGGATCAGCCTGGCCCGGGCCCGGCAGATAAAGAAGGCCGTTCCGGAAGCCACCGTCAACGACATCTTCATGACCGTGCTGTCCCTGGCGCTGAGCAACTACCTCGACGAGCATTCCGAACACACGGACCAGCTCGCGACCACAATTCCGTTGGATCTGCGTCCCATCCGGGAAAGCGGTTCGGCCAATCAAACGGCGTTTCTCAGGGTCGATCTCCACGCCGACGTCGCCGAACCGATTGCCCGGCTTCGTGCCATCCATTGGTCGGCCCTGAACATCAAGGAGTGGACAAAAGAGATAGCCGTCGCGGACCGGCCCCGCCCGTTCGAGGTGGTGCCTGCTGCCGCTCTCCGCGCGATGATGCCGCTTGCCCGATTGAATGCCAAGAAGAAGAACACCGTGGGGTCCACCACCATCTTCTCGAATGTGACTGCCGGACCGAACAATCTCACGTTCCTCGGAGCGCCGTCATTTGCGGTCTTCTCCCCGATGCCGACGGCCGACGGCCTCGGTTTGATCCATCAGATCTGCTCGCTCGCCGACATCATCTTGCTCACCGTCACCGTCGAGAAGCAGATGATGGGCGACGTCGATCGATACATGCGCAACATCGCCGATGCCTTCGACGAGCTGGAGCAGGCGGCACTCGACCACGTCCGATCGCAAGCCGACCTTGACCCCGACCACCGCGCGTCAGGCGCCTGAAGCGTTGTCCCGGTAGGTTTCTCGATCCGAGGACTCCTAATCCCTCAGCAGGCGATCGATGATCGGACCGATCACTGTCAGTGCCGACTCCGAGGCCATGGCCCGGTGCGGTTCTGAAACATCCACGGCGGTGATTCGCCCAGCAACGTACGGAGCCCACGATTCGGTGTTGCGCCGACCGGAGGGGTCGTCGACCGTCGAATTGAATGTCACCACGTCACCCTCGAAGACCGCCGGCTCGTGCTCGGACAACAGCATCGAGTTGTGGAACGCCGCCAACATCATCCGGACGATGTGTTCGTTCTCGACGATCTCGCCGATCCCGGGAACGTCTGCGATCGCATGAGCAGCGGCCTCCACCGAGTCGAACTCGACGTCACCGACGAGATCAGAGTCGAAACCCACCGCATTCAGAATCCAGCTCAATGTGATCGCCCGCTTGGGCATGTCGGGGTCGACCCGGGCCGAATTGCAGTCGAGCAGACCCAGTAGTTCGACGTCGTCTCCCTGCGCCCGTAGTTCAGTGGCCATCGCGTGGGCGATCGTGCCTCCCAACGACCAGCCGAGCAGTCGGTATGGCCCTTCGCCCTGCACCTTCTTGATTTCCTCGACGTAGCGCTGCGCAAGTGCCGCGAGTGTCGGCGGCTCAAAGCCCTCTTCGGTCAGCGCTGGCGACTGCACGCCGTAAATCGGTGTGTCCGCATCGATGTGTGCGGCCAGCCCCACGTAACTCCAGGCAAAACCGGCGATCGGGTGAATACAGAACACTGGACGCGCCGAACCGGTGGTGCGAATCGGCAACATCACATGCAACGCGTGTTCACCCGAAGTTGCGGCACCACTGACGATCCGGGCCGCCAATGCCTCCGGTGTGGACGCTGTGAACACCCACTGCAATGCCACCTCGGCCGGGCCGGTGCGGTCATCCGTGGTCGGGGCGGAGCGCAGAGACGTGATCAATTCCATCGCGCTCAGCGAGTTACCGCCCAACTCGAAGAAGTTGTCGTCGAGACCGATGCGGTCGATACCGAGGACCTCGGAGAAGGCATCGACAACCAGGACCTCGGTAGGTGTCGACGGCGCCCGGTATGGGCGGGTCTTGTCCATCTGGACGTCGGGCAGTGCCCGGCGGTCGAGTTTGCCGTTGACGCTCAGCGGAAGCTCCCCCACGACCTCGATATGCGCGGGCAGCATGTACGCCGGCAACCGGGTTCGGGTGAACTGCAACAACCTTTCGGTATCCACAGTTGTATCCGTGTGCGGAACAACATATCCCACCAGTGACGATCCCCCGCCGAATGTCTTCACAACAGCTGCCGCTGCACTGATGCCCTCGAAACCTGCGAGAGCGGTTTCGACCTCACCGAGTTCGATCCGGAAGCCTCTCACCTTGACCTGATCATCGGTACGGGCAATGTATTCCAGGACTCCGCGTCGGTTCCAACGCGCGGAATCCCCGGTGCGGTACAGCCGGTCGCCACCACCGAACGGGTTGGCCACAAACCGTTCCGCGGTCATACCCGGCCTACCGAAGTAGCCCCGCGCCAATTGCTCTCCGGCGATGTACAGCTCGCCGGTCACCCCGTCGGCTACCGGCCGCAGCCGACCGTCGAGGACATACACCGCCACATTCGCCTCTGGGACACCGATCGGCACCGCACTTCCACTGCCGGCAATCACGGGGTGACTTGTGACGCTGACCGCCGCCTCGGTGGGACCATAGAGATTGTCTACCGGCGCATCGCAGATCCGCGCAAACGCATCCACGGTCTCCTTCGGCAACGCCTCACCGATACACAACATCTGACGGATCGACGCGAGATCGGAAGGCTTCGCAACAGCTGTGAACGCCGCCAGCAACGACGGCACAAAATCAGCCACCGTGACACCCTCGTCGCGGACGAGACCGGCCAAATATGCCTGATCGCCGTACATCTGGGGTGCCGCAAGCACCAGCCTGGCTCCGGCGGTCAGCGGCCACCACAGTTCCCACACCGACAGATCGAACGTCGGCGCAGTCTTCTGGATCATCACATCCCCGACCCCGAGGTCATACCGGTCTGTCATCCACCGCAGCTGGTTCACCACCGCCCGATGCGATACCCCCACACCCTTCGGTCGGCCGGTGGACCCGGACGTGTAGATGACGTAGGCGAGGTCGTCGTCACGCAGTGGGCGACTACGGTCGCCATCACCCACAATTCCGCCCGAGAAGCTCTCGGTGGCAATGTCATCGATGTTGATCCGCACCGCTCGCAGACCATCGAGATCGAGTGTCTGTCCGGAATCGGTCAGTACAACCGACGGCGCCGCATCAGACAGCACGTAGTTGGTGCGATCTGCCGGATGATCCAGATCGATCGGCAGGTACGCCGCGCCCGTCCTGGTGACTGCATGCAACGCTGTCAGCAACTCGATCGATCTCGGAATTGCCACTGCCACAAGGTCACCGGTCTTGACCCCCACGGACAGCAGGTACCTCGCGAGTCGATTGACCTCGATACCGAACTGCTGGTAGGTGTGCGAGCTCCGACCACTGGTGAGTGCAACCGCCTGCGGTGTGCGGAAAACCTGCTCGTCGAGCAGCGCGGGCAGCGGTCCGACCGGGTATGCCTTGGCAGTCTGATTGCGGTCCACGACCACCGCATCACGCTGCGACACATCGAGAAGTTCGACATCGCCGACGATGATGTCGGGGTCGGCGGTGACCGCTTCGAATACACGAATCAACTGTGCAGCGAACTCCTCTGCGGTCGACCGATCGAACAGCGCCTCGATGTAGGTCAGTGTGCACCCCAGGCCGGCAGCATCGGCTTCCGATCCCTCGGTCACGATCAGATGCAGATCGAACTGCGACACATCCGGTTTGGCATCGACCGGCCGCAAACTGAGCCCCGGCAGTTCGAACTCGACCGATGCCAGGTTCTGGAACGAAAAACCGACCTGGAAGATCGGATGATGTGCGGTCGAACGTACCGGGTCTACCGTCTCGACAACTTTCTCGAACGGAACGTCCGCATTGGCGAAAGCGGTCAGGTCAACTGCCCGGGCCGCACGCACCAGGTCCGTGAAACTGCGCGTCGCATCGACCTCGAGGCGCAGCGGCAGTGTGTTGACGAACATACCCACCACATCGTCGAGTTCAGGCTCCCCACGACCAGCGGTGGGTGTACCCACAACGATGTCACCGGAACCGGCCAGCTTCGCGAGCAACACCGCAAACGCGGCGTGCACAACCATGAACGGAGTCACCGAAAGCGCTGCCGCACATCGGCGCAGACCCGCGGTGAGGTCGGCCGGAACCGTGAATGTCACATCATTGCCCTTGAGCGACTGCACCGGCGGCCGCGTCCGGTCGGTCGGCAGTTCCAGCATCTCCGGAAGCCCGGACAACGTCGACACCCAGTGATTCAGTTGGTGATTCATCACCGACTCCGGGTCGTCCTGGGAACCGAGGACTGTTCGTTGCCACAACGCGTAGTCGGCGTATTGCACCGGCAGCGCTTGCCATCCGGGGGCCTCCCCCGCGGTGCGCGCACTGTAGGCGACCATTACGTCGCGGGCCAGTGGCCCGAGGGAGAACCCGTCGGCGGAGACGTGATGTACAACAATCGCCAGTATCCGTTCCCGGGCTCCGGTGCGTACGAGCATTCCCCGCAGCGGAACGGCTCTGGTCACATCGAAACCGTGAGAGATGAAGGAGACAAGGCGCGTTCGCACCTCGGCTTCGTCCACATCCTCGACCACCAGATCGAGCGCGACGTCGTCGACCGGCAAGATCACCTGTGAAGGACCGTGTTCGCCCACCGGATACACCGTCCGCAGTGATTCATGCCGGGCCAGCACATCTTTCATCGCGTCGCGTAGCGCATCCTCGTCGAGCTCACCCTCGAGTCGGATCGCCAGTGGAATGTTGTATGCGGGAGAAGCAGTATCGAACTGGTTGAGGAACCACATACGTTGCTGCGCAAGCGACAACGGAATCTCCGGCGGACGCTCCTGCTGAACCAAAGCCGGCCGATCACCGTCTCGTTGAGCCTGATCGGCGTGGACCGCCAGGTCGGCGACCGTTGTGTTCTCGAAGATACTACGAACCCCGAGGCGCACCGAGAGCCCGGTGTTGATCCTGCCGATGACCTGAGTTGCGGTCAGCGAGTTGCCACCCAGTTCAAAGAAGTCGTCGTCGACACCAACCCGATCGACACCGAGGACGGATGCCACCGCCTCGGCGACGATCTCCTCGGTCGGCGTCGACGGTGCGCGGTACTCGCGCACCACACCGAAATCTGCGGCCGGCAGCGCCCTTCGATCGAGTTTTCCGTTGACCGTCAGTGGCAAGGAATCGAGCACCAGGACCCTCGTGGGGACCATGTAGGCGGGCAGATGCTCCGCCGCCGCTGCCCGAATGGAGTCCTCGTCGACGGAGGCGCCGGCAGTCGGAACCACATACCCGACCAGCATCTCGCCGGCATCGGTCGGTTGCACCAATACCGCCGCGGCACCCACCGAAACATTCCCGGCCAGAACGGATTCCACTTCACCGAGCTCGATGCGGAAACCGCGGACCTTGACCTGCGCATCCGAGCGGTCGATGTAGTCGAGGTCACCGTTCTTCGTCCAGCGAACCACGTCGCCGGACCGGTACATCCGTTCACCTGCGACGAAAGGACTGGCAACGAACCTGGTCGAGGTCAGATCAGGACGGCCGAGATATGCCGGTGCGAGTTGGCGCCCGGTGACGTACAACTCGCCGGCGGCGCCGATCGGTACCGGCTGCAACCTGTCGTCCAGCACTGCCACACCCAGCCCCTTGATCGGGCCACCGATCAGGCTGCCCATCGCGGCCCCGACCAGTTCCTTCGACAATTCCTGGAAGGTCACGAAGACGGTCGTCTCGGTGATGCCGTACATGTTGACCATCAGTGGCGCATCATCGGCGTGGCGCTCGTACCACCGACGCATCTGACCGAAGTCCAGCGCCTCGCCACCGAAGATCACATGCGTCAAAGACAGATCGGCACAACCATTTCCACCGTCGTACTGCCGGTCCGCCTCGGCCAGCTGGTAGAACGCGGACGGCGTCTGGTTGAGCACGGTGACCTTTTCGCGAACGAGCAGTTCCAGGAAATCCGCGGGCGAGCGACTGGTCCAGTGATCGACCACCACAAGCGTCGCACCGGTGGCCAGGGCCGCCCAGATCTCCCACACGGAGAAATCAAATGCGTACGAATGGAACAGCGTCCAGACATCGTCCTCACCGAACTGATAGTGCTCGACAAGATTGTCGAGCAGTGCGGTGACGTTCGAGTGGACGATGATCACACCCTTGGGGCGACCGGTTGATCCGGAGGTGTAGATCACGTACGCATTTGTCGACGCGAGTGGTCCCACCGCCACCGTGCCATCTGGGGTGACCGGTTCTCCATCGGCACGGATCTCGGGTCCATCGATGACCAGCACGCCTATGTGCGAATCATCGAATCGGTGGCGGTAGTCATCACTGGTGATCAGAAGCGCTGCACCGGAATCGGCGAGGATGTACTCGACACGATCCTGGGGATGCTGTGGGTCCACCGGCACATACGCACCTCCGGCCTTCATGATGGCCAGGAGGGAGACGATCAGGTCGATCGAGCGGTCGAGGGCAACCCCGACCATCGATGCGCGTCCGACTCCCCGGGCGGCCAGGACGGCCGCCAGCTCATCGGACCGACGGTCGAGTTCTCCGTAGTCGATCCGGTTGTCGCCGAACACAACTGCGGTCGCCGCTGGATTCACTGCAGCACGCTTCGCGAACAGCGAGACAATGGTCTCTTCCGTGGCCGGCAGGCCACCCGGGTCGACGACCGACCGCAGTCCGATCGCCCGGTCGGAATCGTCGAGAACATCGAGGTCGCGCACCAGGACATCTGGTTCAGTCGCGACTGCAGCGAGAACCGTCTCGAGACGGGTGACCAGGCTTTCGATGGTGCTGCGGTCGAAAATCGCGGTGGCGTAGGTGAGCACACATTCGAGCGGTTGATCACTGCCGATGGTTCCCGTGTCGGCACCGATCGCCAGTTGCAGTTCGAACTGCGCGATTCCGGCGTCGATACCGAGATCAGAGATCCGCAGTTCGGGCAGGTTCGCGTCCAGCGGAGCGAAGTTCTGGAACGCGAACGACACCTGGAAGATCGGCTGATAGGACGTGGAACGGATCGGGTTGATCGCTTCCACCACCTTCTCGAAGGGCACGTCGGAATGCGCGAAGGCCTCCAGGTCAACGCCTTTGGCGGTATCCACCAGATCACCGAACCTGATGTCCGGGTCGACATCGAGCCGCAGGCCGAGCGTGTTGACGAACATGCCGACCAGGTCATCGAGCTCTGGTTCACCACGCCCGGCGACGGGAGTACCGATGACGATGTCGCGGGCGTTGGTGATCTTGGAAAGGGCCACGGCAAATGCAGCATGAAAGACCATGAACGGCGTCGCGTTCCGGCTTGCGGCAAGGTCGTTGATCCTGGCGGCGAGGGACGCGTTCAGTTCGAACTTGACGGTGTCGCCGACCATCGAGGCGACGGTGGGCCGCGGACGGTCCAACGGCAAGGCGAGCGCCTCATCGAGTCCATCGAGCTGATCAGTCCAGTACCCGAGTTGTCTGCTCATCAGCGAACCGGGGTTGTCGTGATCGCCGAGCACCATCCGCTGCCAGATCGAGTAATCGGCATATTGCACCGGTAGCGGCGTCCAGGCGGGTGTGCTGCCCTCGACCCACGCCGAATACGCGATCATCACATCGCGGGCGAGCAGGCCGAGGGAGAAACCGTCCGCCGAGACGTGGTGAACGACCAGGGCGAGGACATGTTCGTTCTGTCCGGTCTCGAAGACGCGGGCGCGAACCGGCAGGTCGACGGTGACGTCGAAGCCACGCGAAAGGAACTCGATGACGAGGTCCCGCAACGAATCGGCCGCCACCGGTACCGCGGTCAGATCGAGCGTCACCGCATCGGACGGCATCACGACCTGGAACTGTCCGTCATCCGAGCCCGGATACACCGTCCTCAGCGACTCATGCCGCTCCAGCACATCGCGTACCGCGTGTTCGAGGGCGGCCTTGTCCAGGTTCCCTTCGAGTTTGATCGCCAGCGGAATGTTGTAGGTGGGAGACGACGTGTCGAACTGGTTGAGGAACCAGATACGCTGCTGCGCCGGGGACAGCGGGATGTTGTCCGGTCGGTCTACGGCTACGAGTGGGATCCGGTCCACACGTTCGGCGGATTCCACACGGGCCGCGAACGCACCCACAGTCGGCGACTCGAAGATCTCACGGATGCCGATTCGCGTCGCGAGGCGGGCATTGACGCGCGCAACCACCTGGGTCGCCGACAACGAGTTGCCGCCGAGTTCGAAGAACCCGTCGTCCAGACCGATCACGTCGGTTCCGAGGACAGCCGCAAAGGATTCGGCGACAACCTCTTCCACCGGGCTCGACGGCGCCCGGAACTCGCGCGGGGCAATCGGTCCCACAGACGGCAGCGCCCGCCGGTCCAGCTTTCCGTTGACGCTCAGCGGAACCCGATCGATCGCGACGATCTGCGCAGGAACCATATAGCTGGGGACCAGCGTTCCCACGTGGGCGATGATCGCCTCGCGATCCAGGTCGACGCCGGCCGACAAGACCACATAGCCGACCAGGAGTTGCCCACCGGCCGCGGACCGGATGTCCGCCGCCGCGTCGACAACACCTACCGCCGACGCGAGCGCGGCCTCGACCTCACCGAGTTCGATGCGGAAACCGCGGATCTTGACCTGGGCATCCGAGCGGTCGACGTAGAGCAACTCGCCGTCGGGTGTCCATCGCACGACGTCACCGGTGCGGTACATCCGTCCGGTACCGAATGGGTCTGCCACAAATCGTTCTGCGGTCAGATCCGGGCGCCCGATGTACTCACGCGCCAATTGTGTTCCGGCAAGATACAACTCACCCGGAACTCCGGTGGCCGCCGGGCGGAGTCGTTCGTCCAGCACGTACACCGCGACGTTGGCCTCTGGCACACCGATCGGCACCGGACCGCCCGCGCCCGGCACCACCTGGTGACTGGTCACGCTGACGGCCGCTTCTGTCGGACCGTACAGGTTGAAGGTGGTGGCATCCGAGATCGCGGCGAACGCTTGTATGGTCTCGCGGGGAAGGGCTTCGCCGATGCAGAGCACCGCCCGCAGCGTTGTCAGATCTTCCGGGTCCGCCACGGACACAAAGGCTCCGAGCAGCGACGGAACGAAGTCTGCAACGGTCACACCGTGCTCGCGGGTCAGCCGGGCGAGGTACTGCGGATCCCGGTTTCCGTCGGGTGCGGCGAGCACGAGCTTCGCACCGGAGGTCAGCGGCCACCACAGCTCCCACACCGACAGATCGAAGGTGGCGGGCGTCTTCTGAATCATGACGTCACCCGCCGACAGCGCAAATTCCCGGGTCATCCACGACAATTGATTGGCCACGGCACGATGCTGCACGGCAACACCTTTGGGCCGGCCGGTGGAGCCCGACGTGAAGATCACATACGCCAGGTCCTCGGGCCGCAGCGGTCGGATTCGATCTCGATCGGTGACGGGTGTTGCGGCGTGCCCGGACAGATCGATCGACGTGACATCGAGAACCTCCGCGTCGGACTCCGCCACGAGTGGCCGGTTCCCGACCAGGATCAGTCGCGGGCGGGCATCGGAGAGCACCGTTGAAGTTCGTTCGGCGGGGTGGTCGAGATCGAGCGGCAGATATGCTGCACCACTTTCGATCACGGCATACATCGCCACCATCGATTCGACGGAGCGATCGATGGCGATCGCCACGAGATCGCCTGTACCGATACCGGATCCGATCAGATATCGGGCCAGCCGGGCGACAGCCGAACCGAACTCGGCATATGTCAGGGTGGTGTGCTCGGACACAAGAGCCGTGGCGGGCCCGTGGTCGACGACCGCGCTGTCGAACAGCGAGACGAGCGTCTGCGAGAACCCGGGCACCCCTGTGTGGTTCCGTTCGACGATCAGGTCGTGGCGTTCGTGGGTGTCGAGGATATCGATATCACCAACCGACACCACCGAATCAGCAACCACCGCCTCCAACACCCGCACAAACCGACGACCGATCCGCTCCACAGACGACCGATCAAACACCGCAGTCGAATACGACAACGACCCACTGAGCCCCGCCGAATCACCAACCCCATCACCCACACTCAACATCAACTCGTACTTGGCATCAG
>QJJF01000007.1 GCA_003202005.1 Williamsia faeni
CATCCGCAGCCTCAAGCGCTACATCGCCCGCGAAACCTACCGACTCATCACCACCCAAACCACCCCTTGCGCGTTATAGGAGCATCGCTCGACGGTAACGAGGGCACGCTCGACGGTCGGTTCGGCCCGCTCGGCGGTGGCTAAGGCACGCTGGGCGGTCGGTTCGGCCCGCTCGGCGGTAACGAGGGCACGCTCGGCGGTGATTGAGGCCCGCTGGGCGGTCAGGAGTTGCCGCGGGGGCGACGGATCACGACGACAACGGCCAAGACGGCGGCGACCAACCACACCAGCCACTTGCCCGGCGACGAACGGTTGGCAGCCGGAAGTGGGGTCGGTTCGGTCTGTTTGAGTGCGGTGAACCGCGATGGTTGATCCGCCGGAACAGTGACCGGAGTCGTCACCGGGGTCTCGGTCTGAGGGACTGTTGCGGGGGGTTCGGCCGGACCGTTGGCGGCCACGGCCTGGGCCGGGGTCGACTTCGGTGGGGCAGTGTTGCGGGGCTTGTCGGGGCCGCGCCTGACGGGAGGCTTCTGGGGCGCGGCCTTCTGGGACGAAGCCTTTTTTGCTGCCACCTTCTTGGCCGGAACTTTTTTCGCCGGAGCTTTCTTGGCGGCGGCTTTCTTCGCCGGCGCCTTCCGCGGAGCAGCCTTTTTGTCGGGAGTCTTCTCGGCTTCCGGCGGGGTCTCCGGCGGACCGTTCGGTGACTCGGGGACACCGCCCGGCTGCTGCTCGGATGCGGGCTGTGGATCCGGGTCGGCCATGCGGCGTCGCTCCTTCGCAGGATCAGGCGGACGGGGGGTTTCAGCGGTGGCTGGGGCCTCCGCGCCGTCGGCGGGTGCGTGCCGACAATCATGCCTGTCCGGAGCACGGCCGGCTCAGTTGGGTGCGGTCGCGCCCAGTCCGGCGGCCAGTCCGATCACCACGGCCATGAGTAGCACCTCGGCGACAGCGAAACGGAGAGAAGAGGTTTCAGGGAAGCGATGGCTCGTGGCGACCGGCAGCCAACGTCGACGGAGATAGATGGCCGAGGTCAGCAAGATCACCAACCCGATCGATTTCGCGACCAGGATTCGTCCGTAGCCGGTTGTCCAGAGTGCGGAGAACGGATCGAGCTCCAGGACCGCGGCCACCACACCGCTGAGCAACAGGGCGAGCACACACCACTGCGCCTGACGAGAAAACCTGGGTAGACCGAGCGCCCAGGCCTTCCGGCCACGGGAGGTCAGTGCCAGCGCGATCAGGGCACCACACCACCACGCTGCGGCCAGAACATGGATGGCCACCGCGATCACCCCGCCGGTCTGTTGACGCAGGTGCCCCGTGATCGGCTCGATGACCAGACCGAGGGCGGCCACAGCTGCCGCGGCCTCGGGTGCGACGAGTTGCGGCCGTCGGATCCAGATGAGCGCCGCAATACAGATTCCGAGCCCGCAGCCGACGCCGATGATTGCCGGAGCGGTGCCGCCGGCCCGAACAAAATCGTCGACCCCGATGGTCGTCGCGGACTGCCCCACGCGCGCGGCGGCGGCCAGCCACGACGAGATCAGCGACGTGATGGTCCACACCCCGGCCGCGATGGCCATGAGTCGCAGCACGCCGGGATCGGCGGGATCCGCGCCGAGCAGACGGAGACCGGCGAGCCCGAGGACGGTCATCGCGGACAGCAGTGCGACGGCGTGCGCGAACGCGCCCGGGGTCGGCCCGGCCGGGTGGGCCAACACCCACGTGACCAGCACCCCGATGCAGGCTGCGGGTACGGCGCCGAGCAACCACTCGCGTCGCGCCGTACCCGCAGTCACATTTCCTACTTCTTGCGCAGCGGCCGAAGCGCGAACGCCAGACCGCCGACGAACAGGACCACCGCGCCGACGATGAACGGCCACACGGGGACTCCCGATGATGACGAATCGTTGTCGTCGACCGCGGCGCCGGGCGTGCCCTGACCTGCGGCGGTCAGGGTGAAGGTCAGCCGACCCTCCACCGGATGGCCGTCAGCCGACGTCACGCGGTAGTTGATCGCGTATTCGCCGACGGGCCCGAGTTCCGAAACCGGTGCACTCATCGTGCGTCCGGTGACTGTGGGTGCCCCGGACTGCCAGTAGTGACCGTCCGGACCCACCACGGTCAACGCCGGGAAGCTCTCCTGCATCGGTTCGTTGAAGGTGAGGGTCACCGTTGCCGGTCCGACCGCCAGCGATGCACCGTCGGCGGGATCCGAGCTGACCAAGGTGGCGTGCGCCGATGCGACCGGTGCGGTAGCGAAACCGGCGAGCACTGCGAGGAGCAGTGCACTGAGGGCGAGTGCGATCCGCCTCATCGTCGCGCGCGCAGCAATGCGCCGGTGCCGATGCCGACACCCAACGCGCCCAATGCGACTCCGATGCCACCGAGCCACAGTGCGGTGTTGTCGTCGTCGGAATCGTCGGATTGCTCGCTGCCGTCCTCGGCGGCGGTCGAACCGTCGTGTCCATGGGCGTCGGCGGATTCGGCGCCGAGGGTCACGGTCGGCGCCGGCTTGTCGGGCTCGGGTTCACCTTCGACGGTGGCCTGATCCCAGGCCGCGACCTCGCCATCCGAATAGGTTTGGATGGTGGGGAATTCGACGGTTTCCTGCTCGGGAAGCGGACCCGCCGACAATGGGAACTGGACGAATTCGCCGGGCTTGATGCCCGGATTGCCGTCCGCCGCCCGCCAGGTCACCGACGTGGCCTCTTCGGTGGTGGCGTCCTTGGTGATCTCGGCGGTCCATCCCGGAATCGGCTCGGTGCGGGCAGATTTCAGGTTGGGCAGGGTCACGCTCACCGAGACGGTGTTGGCGGTGTCGGATTCGTTCGGAACCCGGAACGTGACGACGCCGTAGCCGCCCTGGGTCAGGTCGGGGCCGACCGCGGTCACGTGGGCGGACGCGGATCCGACGCCTAGCAGAGTGCCGGTGCCGACGAGAGCTGTTGCAGCGATACCGGCACCGATGAGCCGGGCGCGCCGGGAAAATGAAGACATGCGTGATTCCTTAGAAAAGAAAATGAGGTGTGACCACCCGACTCGGGCGACGGGTGGTGAAACGGCGAATGGAATCAGTTCGCCGGTGGACCTCGAACTCCGGTGCCGCCGAGGGCGATCAGGGTGATCAGTGGTTCAGGAGCCGGAGTGTGTTGTGTGCTGGGCCGATTGCGATCCGTGACCGGCGCGCCGATCAGGATCTGCAATGCTCGCAGCACCGATGTGATCACCTCGTAGAGGCGGCCGGCACCGGATATTAGCAAGGCGCACAACGGTATTGCGATGAGGTGCGTGATGAGCATGGTGCTGGTGTTGCTCTGATGTGGCATCGCCATCGGCGCTGCGGTCACGGTCAGCGACACGTGTGCGACGACCTGCGTGCCGGTGAGCAACGTCAGGAATCCGGCTGCGGTGGTCAGTTGTCTGCCCAAGGCGCCGGCAGCGACGCCGAGCAGCATCAGCAGGAGCAGTCCGGTGGTGTCCGGGAGATGGCCCGACGCCACACCGTGGGCGGCAACCGCCAACGCCGGTGCGGTGAGAGCGACTGCCAGACCGGTCAGGGGCGCACTCCGAGTCGTGCCAGCAGATCGGCGTCGATCGCCTCGAGTTCACGTGAGATGGCAGTGTGCGCCCGACGCCGGCGTGAGGCGGGCATGGTCTCGGCAGCGGAGACGGCGGTCGAGAGGTCGGACAGACGCTGGTTCATGATCGTCGTGAATGTCTTGGTTTCGGCGTCCGCGGGGTGCTTGGCGGTCAGCGTCTGCAGCGATTCGTTGGCACCGGCGATCCGGGCCGACAGTGCCGCGCCGTGGCCGCTGTACTTGTTGAGTTCGGTGACCGGTACCCCGAAACGGTCTGCCTGGATGCGGTTGATCTGTTCGCGGGCCGCAGTGCTCGCCCGGTAGGCCAACGGCACGAGGACGGGCGACAGGATCTTGGCGACCGACAGGTAGCGCTTGACGCGCACGGGCGACAGCAGTTTGCCGTCGGCGACCGCCTTGGCGTTGGCCTTCGCGATCTTCAGGTTGGTCGAATTGGTCTCTTTGGCCAGCTTGGCGGCTTTCTTCTCGGACTTCGACCGGGACTTCAGTGATTTCTCGGCGAGCTTGCGCTGTTGCTTGAGCTCGTCCTTGACGAACTTCCGTCCGGACTTGTCCTCGAGGCGCGCTTCGAGTTTGGCTTTTGCCTTGAGGGCCTTGGCCTGAGCTTTGCGCTGTGCCCGACTGGTGCGTCCGGACTTGAACAGACCCATACGGTGAGACCCTCTCGTAGTGACCACCCGCCTCGTCGCCATCGAAGCGGCCTGCACAATTGTCGTGCAGGTGCGGTACAAGCATTACATAGCGTGGGTCCGGCGGACACACGGCTGACGCGCACGGGAGGATGATGTGGATGGCAATTCGTTCATCGGTGCCATCTGGCCCGAAAAGACCCCCGCTGCTCAGTCCCCGCGATCTGAGTGGGTGCGAGCATCGGCTCGCCCGCGATTCCCTTTATCCGAAGGTGGCGCCGGTCCCTGACGACCCGTCGGTCGCTCTGCGTAAAGAAGCGGCCAACGACCATCGGGAACGCGTCCGGGACATGTTGCACGGCCTCCACTCTGATGAGTTGAATCGCTGGGCCGATGTCAGTCAAGGCCGGACGACGCGTGCGCGGGCGAAGGCCACTGTCTCTGCGATGAATGCGGGCGCCAAGTGGATCTGGGGCGCCACACTGCCCGACGACCCCGAAGCGGGCCGCCGCGGCTGGGCAGAGCTGCTTATCAAGCTGGATTCGGGCTTTGTGCCGGTCATCGTGGTCAATCACAAATCGTTCGATCCGGGTTCGGGTGCAGTGACCAGCCCGGTCTGGACGTGGCAGCCGTCACTGGACGAGACCCGCAAGGTGCGCAGCAATGCGCGGGACACCACCCGCCTGGCGCACCTGTACCGGATGTTGCAGACCCTCGGCGCGGCCGCGGCCACACCGGCCGGTGGTGTGATCGGCCTCGACCCGACCGCGATGGTTGTGCACGATCTCACCGACGCGCTCGTCCGATACGACGACCTGCTGACCCGCCGGCTGGGAATCGCCCGCGGCCGGGTGCCCACCGCGCCGTCGAGGATCGGGGAGTGCCGGGGCTGCTCGTGGTGGAGCGCCTGCGGCCCCGAGCTCGAGCAGGCCCACGACGTGAGTCTGGTGGTCAACGGGAATCTCACACAGATGCTCGCGACGGTCGGGGTGCGGACCATCGACGAACTCGCGGGATACGACGGTCCGCTGCCCGAGGGGTTGTCGAATCTGGACGATCCCATCCTCCTGGCGCGGGCGTACCTCGCGAACGTGAAGCTGATTCGCCGGGTGCGTGATGTCGAGGTGGCGCGGGCCGATGTCGAGGTCGACATCGACATGGAGAGCTATCAGGACGACGGTGCGTACCTGTGGGGCACGCTCCTCACCGACAACACCGATCCACAACGCCCGGTGCACTACATCCCGTTCGTCACCTGGACGCCGTTGCCGACGGAGGACGAGGCGCGATCCTTCGCGGAGTTCTGGGGCTGGCTGATGTCAGAAAAGAATTCGGCTATTGCCGATGGTAAAACATTCGCTGCATATTGTTATTCGCAACAAGCGGAAAACAGATGGCTCTTGGGCTCTGCCGACCGGTTCGCCGGATATCCGGGCATACCCACCGGCGACGAGGTGAACGAGTTCATCAATTCCGGGCATTGGGTGGATATCTACGAGGCGGTCAGCCGGAATTTCCTCAGTCCTGAGGGAAAAGGCCTCAAAAAGGTCGCACCGCACGCGGGCTTCGCGTGGCGCGATGACGAAGCCGGCGGTGAGGCGTCGATGCAGTGGTATCGGCGGGCGGTCGGGCTCGACGGCGACGACATCGATCACACCCAGCGCGCGCGGTTGCTGGAATACAACGAGGACGACGTGCGTGCCACCAAGGCGCTGCGTGAGTGGATGGACGGAGGGGCTCAGCACATTCCGCTGGGCTCGGACCTCCCGGTGCCGGTGCACCAGACCGGCAGCTGACCCTGACCCGCCGGCTCACCCGCACGTGGTCGGTCAGCTCCGTAGTGAACCGCGGAGTGATTCGAGGAACGAGCCACTTCCCAGGAGGGCCAACGCACCGAGGACGAGCAGTCCGCCCGGCGCGAGATCCCGGGCGGTATCAGCACCGAAGCATCCACCGTTATCGCCGGAGCCCAGGAGGCATTGCGAGGGGTTCGACACCGGATCGATGGCGATGATTGCGGGTGCGATGTTCACTACGGGCGGCTGCTGATTCTGACGGGCCCCTGCGGCAGGCGCAGGGTTGCTCGTCGCCGGCTCGACCGTCGGCACCGATTCGACAGCAGCGCCGCCGCCTCCGGTGGAGCCGCCGCCTGTCCCGCTGTCTGACGGCGGAAGGACCGGAGCGAGTCCCGCATCGTCGGGATTGTCCGACGTGGTCGGTGTTTTCTGCGTCGGGAGATCGCCCGGCGGCCGGGTCGCGGTTTTCGGCAAGCTCTCACCGGATGACGTCGCTCCGGCGCCGTCTGCGGGTGCCGGGTTGTAGGTGGGAGCCGGGACCCGCGTCCGCGTTGTCGTCGACGAGGTTGTCGGGGTCTCGGGATCTTCGGGGTCCCCGTAGTCGTACTGTCCGGTTTTGGTGGTCTGGGTCGGTGAGCTGTGATGCCCGCACTGCGCCGACGCCGAAGAACAGTGCGCCGAAGCCGACGTGTCGGTCAGCAACAGTGCAATTCCGCCGATTGTCAGAGCAATTGCGCCGACAAACGCCGACCACCGCGGGGTCCTCACACGGGGCGCGCGGTGCTTCGACATCAATCCTCCGGGTAGCCAACAACAGAACAGCTATTGAATTTTTCTTCTGTTCACGGTTTATTCAGGTGGGCAAGTCAACGGCGACTCCGCCCACCGGGAAAAATTATGCGCCACCCGGAGCGCCTGAACGTGATCGGTAGCAATTTTGCAGTAAGCTACCATATGGCAAACAGGCCGTACGGCGTAGTGAATTTCCCCGTCTGCTAGCCGTTCGTGCTGCGCGACCGGCCTCACTGAGAGACACCTTTGATGCGTGTGGAGCATGGAATGACTGACAACTTGGAACCGATTGATCCCGAGACGACGTTCGATCCGGGACTGTTCGCTCGGCGCCTCGAAGAGCTGTTCCGGACGGTGCCTGGTCCCAACGGTCGCGCGTACAGCGCCAAGGCCATCGCGAATCGATCCACTGAACTCGGATTCCGCCTGGGCGAGTCGTACTTGAGCCAGCTGCGGTCGGGCAAGGCCAAGTCGCCGTCTTTCCGCACGGTCGAGGGCATCTCGGCAGCATTTGGCGTGGACGTCCACTACTTCCTCGAAGACCGTGCCGCACAGCGCACCCGCGACCAGATCGACCTCATGCGCCTGCAGGCGGACACCAACGTGCAGCTGGCGGCCTTCCGTCTCGCCGGGTTGTCGAGTGACTCGGTCACCGTGGTCAACGAGCTGATCAAGGTGCTGCGTGTTCAGCAGGGCCTGCCAGCCGATCCCCCGGACCTCCTGAAGTCCTCGGAACCTGAACTCGGACACGGCCATTCCGGACTTCGTGTGGTCGAGAGGCATGAAGCCGCCGACTAGTTCCGGCGAGGGCGGTAGCGTCACTGCGCATGCAGTCCGAAAGAGCCCTGCGGGCGTTGTGTCGGCGCGAACTCGCTGATCTCGACCTCGATCTGCCCCTTGATGCAGAACAGCTGTGCCGGTTGTACGGCGAGAAGCGCGGACGCGCGATCAAGATCATCGCGCACCCGCTGCCGGCCGGTATGCCCAACGGTGTCTGGCTAATGGCGGAGGACGCCGACTACTTCTTCTATCAGGCCAGTACCACCAGGCTCCACCGCGACCAGATCGTCATCCACGAGTTCGGTCATCTGATCGCCGGTCACCAGATCCTGGGTTCCGATCCCTCGATGCTGGCCGGTGGGCCGACCGACGGCGACGAGCAACCCATGCAAGAAGCACTGAGTCGAACCTGCTACTCGGATGACCGTGAGTGGGAAGCAGAGATGTTGGCCACGATCATCAGGGAATGGGCGGCCAAAGCTGTGCAGGGTGTTGGACGATCGGCTGAACATGGTGGGTTGCGAGGTATTCAGAGCGTGCTCGGAGGGCATTCGGGATGGTTGTAGGTGTGGTCAACGCCGCTGCGATGGTGTTCTTTGCCGTTGCACTGTGCTGGCGTGTCGATCGCATCCGACGCGAGCGTGCCGGTCTGCAACCACTTGCGATGACCGTGGCCGTCGCCACCATGACCCTCGCGTTCGTCGTCACCAATCCGCATGTCCGCGAGTGGCTCGACACGACCCTCTTCACCGGCGCCGGCCGGGTGTTCTTCTACTGCCTGCTGGCGATCGGCGTCGCCGCCCTGGTCGTCGTCTTTTTCTTCGGATCCGCTGAGGAAGGCCGTCAGCGCCGGGCCGGGATGGAAGCGATACCGCTGGTGATCGCGATGATCGGGCTCAATGTGGCCATGTTGGCGACCCCGACTCCGCTGCGGGCCAGGAGTGTGTCGGAGTGGACCGTCCAGCACGTCGGTTTCGCAATGTTCTTTGTCATCGCCGGCACCTATCTCATCTACGCGCTGGGTGCCTGCGTCCTGTCGATCGGCCGCTACGTCGGTCTGGCCGACGGCTATCTGCGGCACTCGCTGATCACCTTGCAGGCCGGGTTGGCGATGGTGGGCATCGGCTCACTCGTCCAGACGCTATTCGTGGTGTCTGCCGGGCTGAATCTGTTCAGCCTTCCGATCTTGCTGAAGATCGCCGCCGTCGTCTCGTCGATCGGCGCTGTGCTCTTCCTGTTGGGTATCTCCTACCCCATGCTGCGGGCCCGCTGGCGAAAGCTCCGCCACGACATCCGCCATCGTCGCCACTATCGGGAACTGGAACCACTGTGGGACCTGACCACCTCGGCGCTTCCCGAGGTTGTTCTGCCCCCACGCAGCGGTGACAGCGTGGAGGGGTCGGTCAATCTCATGTATCAGCGCCGTGTCATCGAGGTCCGGGACGCCGTTTTGCAGCTGAGTCCGTATCTGCCGGACGACTTCGACAGCCGGCCTCTCGCCGAACAGGCCGGCCTCATGCGCGAGGCCGTCGACACCTATCGGGAGACCGGTGGTTCGTCCGGTGCCGTCCGTGAGGTGCTCAGCGGTGTCGCCGACGACCTCGACGCGGACGCCGAGCCGCTCCTCCGCCTCTCGCGGGAATTGGGCCGCGGACTGCCCGTCCCGTCCACGCTGCGGCGCAGCGCGGCCTAGAGCCGAGAAAGCCGGGCCCTCTGAAGGACCCGGCTTTCTGGTTGGTGCGGAAATACTGGTTGGTGCGGGGATACTCGCTAGCGCGGAGCCATCCGCAGCGCGCCGTCCATCCGGATGGTCTCACCGTTGAGGTAGTCGTGGTCGACGATGAACGCCGCGAGCTTGGCGTAGTCCTGCGGGTCGCCGAGACGCTTCGGGAACGGGATCCCGGCTTCCAGCGTCTTCTTGAACTCCGGCGTGATGCCGTCGAGCATCGGGGTGTTGATGGTGCCGGGGGCAATGGTGCAGACACGCACGCCGACCTGGGCGAGGTCACGTGCCGCGGTGATGGTCATCGCGTGCACGCCACCCTTGGAAGCGGTGTAGGCGATCTGACCGATCTGGCCCTCGAAGGCAGCCACGGACGCGGTGTTGATGATCACGCCGCGCTGATCGTTCTCGTCGACCGCGTCCTGGGCCTGCATGCGGTTGGCGGCCAGGCGCATCACGTTGAACGTGCCGAGCAGGTTGATCTCGATGACCTTGCGGAAGAGTTCGAGCTCGTGCGGACCCTTCTTGGTCAGGATGCGGCTGGCCCAGCCGACGCCGGCGCAGTTTACGGCAACGCGCAGCGGGGCACCGGACTCCTTGATGGTGTCGAGAGCGGCTTCGACATCGGCTTCGCTGGTGACGTCGGCGGCCAGGAGGGTGACACCCTCTACCGGCTCGGCCTTGTCGATCGACGGCTGCAGATCCAGCCCGAAGACGACTGCGCCCGCATCGGCGAAACGCTTGGCGGTGGCTGCACCCAGACCTGAGGCTCCACCGGTGACCAATACTGCTGATCCTGAGATCTCCACGACTTGATGCCGTCCCTTCTAAAAGTGTCCGCGGGGAACATTCGAGACCCCGCACCGGTACACCCTAGTCAGCGACTTTTGCGATCGTTCGGTCGGCTGCATCCTCGGCCTCGAGGGCCAGCTGCCGGGCCTCCTCGCGGCGGGCCCTGATCAACCAGGTCCCGACCACGGTGATGACAGCGACAACGCTCATCGTTGCAACGGTGGTGACGAGGTCATCGGCGGCGACCAGGCCATCGATGGTCAGCCAGGCGGCGAAGAAGAAGAACAGCCCGGCTGCGCCGTAGGCGATGGTTTTCTCCGGCAGTCGCTTGCCCAGCATTGCACCCACGCCGATGGCGAGGGCGTCGGCGGCGACCATACCGATGGTCGAACCGATCCACACAGCGAACCAGTTGTTGTCGGTCGCGAGGGTGATGGTCGCGAGCATCGTCTTGTCGCCGAGTTCGGCGAGGAAGAACGACGCGATGACCGCGAACAACACCGATTTGTTGACGCGGTCTGCCTTGGACGACTCGTCGTCGTCGAGACTGTCGCCGCGGATGGTCCAGAATCCGAAGACCAGCATCGCGAGGCCGCCCACGATCGTGAGAAGGTCGGACGGGATGGACATGCCGAGGAAATGGCCGACTGCCACGGACACGGCATGCACCAGGGTCGTCGCGATGGTGATGCCGAGCAGAACGGTCCACCAGCGGTACTTGAGCGCGTAGGTCATCGCCATCAGTTGTGACTTGTCGCCGAGTTCGGCCACGAAGATCACGCCGAAGCTGACCAGGAATGCGGTTATCACTTAGCCAAGGTAAGCGACATCCCAACTTTAATGCAACTGATTGCATGGCCGTATTTATGCAGGTAGGGGGCCCTTTTTTAAAAGTTAGGTGACCCGAATCTTAGGTTTCCCTAACCCGTCGTCCCGGGCGTCGGTGATCCGCGGGCGCCTGACGTGCACCGACCCTGTGATCGGGCCCGGTTCAGGCCACCAGCAACATCGCCAGAACTGCCGTGTCGGGATCGGTGCCGAGGTCCACGCCGATCTGATTTCGCATCGTCACCACGGTCCCGTCGGCCTCCGCCTCGGCCCAGCCGGCGCGATGTTCGAGGCCGAGTTCGGGGAGTCCGGGCAGGAGGACACAACCCGACGCGACGTCCGAGCATTCCGGCAGCGACGGGGTGGTCTCCGACGGGGGATGCAGCATGAACAGCGCCGGC
Organism: Williamsia faeni; assembly: GCA_003202005.1. GTDB lineage: Bacteria > Actinomycetota > Actinomycetes > Mycobacteriales > Mycobacteriaceae > Williamsia > Williamsia faeni. The sequence goes on from QJJF01000007.1 coordinate 11,344, forward strand.
GGCGGTGTCGTGAAATGCCGGGTTTCGGCGAAGTTGTTGTCGAACACGCTGCCCACCGCGAGCATCAAACCGACGGTGTCGGGATCGCAGGCTTCGGGCCGGTCCTCGATCACGCTGAAAACGGTTGTCGTCCGCAGAAATCCGGGCCGGCACGCGATACGGACCGACGCGACCAGGGTTTGGGTCCATTCCAGGGTGGTGTCGGGCCAGCGCCCGGAGATCAGGATGCCGCGCAGTTCCCCGTCGTGGTGAAAGGGTGTGAGGCCTATCGGTTTCAGTCCGGACCGCGGGTTGTCGTGGCCGGTGGCGTCCTCGTTCATTGGTGACCTCCTGTTGCCGGAAGTGACTGTCACTGTGGTTGGGTCGCCGATGACCGGACCGTGTCGCCGACCCGAACTGGGGGCCGGCGTGGCGGGCTTTTTCCACTGTCATCGCAGCATGCCTGGTAAACGGTTGGCACACAAGCCGACTCGAGTGCTAAACGCAAGGGTTAACACGAAGTTTCGGGTCGTGGGTGCACAAACGGCGACCATCCCCTGGGTGAGGAGGCCGCCGTTCGGATAGGACTGGCCGGCAGGTACTGCCGGATCAGTGGAGTTAAGCCGTCGCCTTGGCGAAACGCTCAGCGGCGTCTGCCCAGTTGACGATGTTCCACCAGGCCTTGACGTAATCGGGCTTGACGTTCTGGTAGTCGAGGTAGAAGGCGTGCTCCCACATGTCGAGCAGCACGATCGGGACCTGTGACGGTGGGATGTTCCCGCTCTGGTCCGTGAGCTGCAGGATCACGAGCTGGCCGATGACCGCGTCGTACGCCAGGATGGCCCACCCACTGCCCTGAAGTGTGACGGCGGCAGCACTGAAATGAGCGTGGAACTTGTCGAAGCTGCCGAACTGGTCGTCGATGGCTGCCGCCAGCTCACCTTCGGGCTTGTCGCCACCGTTGGGCGACAGGTTCTTCCAGAAGATGGAGTGGTTGGTGTGGCCACCGAGGTGGAAAGCCAGCGTCTTCGACAGGCCGGCGACCTTGTCCGCGATGGTGCCGTCTTCGCGGGCCTCGGCCAGCTTCTCGAGGGTGGTGTTGAGTCCCTTTACGTAGGTCGCATGGTGCTTGCTGTGATGCAGCTCCATGATCCTGCCGGAGATGTGCGGCTCGAGAGCCGCGTAGTCGTAGTCCAGTTCCGGCAAGGTGTATTCAGACACGATGTTCCTCTCACTATGTGGGGACCGATCGCCCCCGCTATTTGTCCTTGTGCGCTGGGCATTTTGGGGATTACCCAAATGGGCGCCCTTCTACCCTTACGTAGGCGGTGGGGATGTGCAATACCGCACCCCGAATGCACCTCAAGCCGAGTTGAGGTTTGAGGCGTTCGATTCGGGTGCTGTGCGGGCTCTCGACCGGCAGCTAGGCGAAAAAGATCACGACGAGCAAAATTGCCAGAAGTGCGACGATGCTGATGCTCGTGGTGATGCATCTCGTCGCGACATTGATGGGTTCCGATCCCGGCCATGACTTGCGGCGGCGCTCGAAGATCCTGGCGTCGCTGCCTGTTCTGGTCGAGGATGCCACCCAGACTCCTGCCTTGGACGATCTGCGAATACACCCGGCGTGACTGCGATCACAGGGTGCTTGTGTCGTCAGCCAACCACGTCTGACCCCGCGACTCAACCCCAACCGGGAATTCGCCATCCATGTTGTTATCCGGGGATGCCCGGAGCGTGGGTGGTTAGGATTGCCCGATGATCAGCTCCATCGCGTTGCCGCGAGAGATCCGTATCGGGGCCGGGGCGATCGATCAACTGCCCGATGTGGTCATCGGGCTCGGGTCTGCCCGGCCTCTGCTCATCACCGACGGTTTCCTGGCTTCGGGGGGTGCGCCCGAACGGTTGGTGCAGTCGCTGGCGGCGGCCGGCCTCGACGCCGATTACTTCGACGGGACCGTTCCCGATCCGACCACCGCGTCGCTCGAGTCGGGATTGCGGGCGGTCCGTGACCACGGTGCCGACCTGCTGATCGGTTTCGGCGGTGGCAGTCCGATGGACACGGCGAAGGCGCTGGCGTTGCTGGCGGTCCGCGGCGGCACGATGCGCGACTACAAGGCGCCGCTGCGCAACGATGCGCCCGGACTTCCGGTGGTCGCGGTGCCGACCACCGCGGGTAGCGGTTCGGAGGCCACCCAGTTCACGATCATCACCGACAGCGAAAGCGACGAGAAGATGCTCTGCATCGGGCGCGCGTTCCTGCCGGTCGCCGCGATCGTCGACTATGAACTGACGCTGTCGATGCCGGCCCGGCTCACCGCCGATACGGGCATCGATGCGCTCACCCATGCGGTGGAGGCCTACGTCAGCCGCAAGAACAACGCCTTCTCCGACGACTTCTGCCTGCGAGCGATCTCGGCGATCGGTGGACACCTCCGGCGGGTGTACGCCGACGGCACGGATCACGACGCCCGGTCGGCGATGATGCAGGCGGCACTGCATGCCGGCATCGCCTTCTCCAACTCGAGTGTGGCGCTGGTCCATGGCATGAGCCGGCCGATCGGTGCCCACTTCCATCTCGCCCATGGCTTGTCGAACGCGATGTTGTTCCCCGCGGTGACCCGGTTCTCGCTGGACTCGGCCACGCAACGGTATGCGGATTGCGCCCGGGCGCTCGGCTGTGCCGCCGCGACCGACTCCGATCAGCGCGCGGCGGGTCTGCTGGTCGACGAGCTGACCAGGTTGTCGGTGGAGCTGGCTGTTCCGACACCGGAGCTCAGCGGTATCGCACCGCAGCGGTGGGACGAGCTGATCCCGCTGATGGCGCGGCAGGCGATCGAATCGGGTTCCCCGGCCAACAACCCGCGGGTTCCGTCGGTCGGCGAGATCGAAAAGCTCTATTCGGAGATCTACCGATGAAGGCGGCGGAGACGAAGCGAAGCGGAGCTCGACCAGGTGCGGAGACGAAGCGAAGCGGAGCTCGACCCGGTGGGCAGACGAAGCGAAGCGGAGCTCGACCGTAGTAGCGTCCGCCGACATGCGCGGTATTCGGTGCATCGAGCTGCCAACTATCATCGCCTGCGGGCAACCGGAGCGGGTTGCCGCACGTCCAAGACGTGGGCAACCGACTCACATGACGTGACCGAACCTAGGGGGACACATGGCACGGCCGACTGCCGCGCAGCTGTATGCCGCCTACGGTGACAACGCCGACAGTGACGTCGCACTGCGGCTCCTGCGTTCCCGCAACGCGGTGCCCTATCTGGCGATCATGGCGGCGCGACTGGCCGACGGCCAGGTCGACGGTGACCATCTCGCGGCCGGTATGGAGAAAGACCTCGACGACCTGGCCGGTCACTGGACCGATCGGGGCTGGGAACTGCCGACGCCGGAGGATCTTCTCGACCGGTGGGTGCGGGCCGGCTATCTGGCGCGCACGCTGCACAGCGACTCGACGATCGAGCGCTATCAACTCACCCGGGGTGCGACCCAGGCGATCGCGCAGGTGCAGGCCGTCCGGCAGAACCGCACGGTGGCAACCGAGACCGTCCTCGAACTCGTGATGTCGCGGTTGTCGAATATCGCGGTCGCGATCGACCCTGACCCGGGCGAACACATTCGCGACATCGACCAGAAGATTGCCGAATTATCCAGGCGGCGTGACGAATTGGCGGCCGGCGCGATACCGGCTGTGGATACGCGCCGGGTACTCGACGATATCCGGATGGTCAGTTCGCTCGCCGAACGGATGCCCGCCGACATCATCGGTTACGGCGAGAAGATGCGCGAGAACTCGAGGGCGCTCCTCACCACCGGTATCGACACCGAGCAGGGGTCGCACGCGGACGTTCTCAACCGCATGTTCGACGGGCACGATGCCCTGGCCGATTCCGACGAGGGCAAGGCATTCGACACCTTCTACACGCTGATCGCCGATCACCGTCTGCGGGAGGATCTCGAGTCCAGCATCGCGCGGATCGCGACCGGCCTGCCGCACCTGCCGCCCGACCTTCTCGACACCCTGACCGGTTTCATCGACCGGATGTGGGACGAGGTCCAGACGGTCGACGAGGTGCGGGGGCAGGTGTACCGGCGGATCAACACCTTCGTCAAGGACGGCGACTTCCTGCACTACCGTGCGCTCCGCGCCCAGATCGCCGATGCCCAGCGGGCCGCCATGGCCGCATTTGCCGAGGCCGGTCCCGGCCGGGACATGGGTATGGAGGTCCCGATGAGTGCAGCGTTCACCAATTCCGTTGGGGCACTGATCTTTCACGACGGCATCGTGGAGTCGCCGGACGCGGTGGCTGATACCGCCGGTGAGATCAGCATCAACCCTGCGGATCTGGTGGGCGTGGAGTCGATCGATTGGCATTCTCTGACCGACGCCGTCAACGTGGCTCTGGGTGGTGGTCCGGCCGGGATCGACGAGGTTCTGGCCCGGTTGCCCGAAGCCCGGACCGGCGACGTCGTCGGCATCTGGTCACTGGCCCAGCGTCACGGTGCCACCGACAACAACAGCACCATCACCGTACTGGCGCACACCGCCCGCGGTCTGCGTGAAATCCACTTGCCCGCAGTCCGGTTCACCAGTCCGCTGCCCGATCCGATCACGGCGTTGCCGCACGAGGTGATGCACTTGCTCGACGAACCCACCGATGCCGCCCCGACTGCATCCGCTCCCAGTTCAACCAGGAGAGGTCGATGACCACACCGGAAGATCAAGCCCCCGAACAAGACGGCGACGACCTGTTCGTCGACTCACCCGAAGCGCTCGAGACACCTTCGGTTGACCTGTCCCACTTCGCATTCGATGGATCCGCGCCGGTCGGCAGCATCAGTGAGGCCAGGGTCGACGCACGCTTCGACGGCGACACGTCGGCGCTGCCGGCTCCGGTGTGTTACGCGTTGCAGGAACTTGTTGCCGCAGCACATGTTTCGGTGCGCTCGCGCAACTGGAAGACCATCGAGATCAACGAGGAGATCATCCGGTCGAGGCTGTCGGAGCTGAACCTGCAGCTGGAGATCAATCGTGAACACAAGTATGCGTTCACCAGGCAGGTCTCGGAGAACGATCCGCGGCAGCGCAACATCCTGCGGTCGCAGACGCTGACTCTGGCGGCATCGGTGCTGGCCCTGTTCCTGCGTCAGAAGTACCTGACCAGTGCCGACGAGTCGGTGGTAGTAGAACGCGGCGAGATCATCGACCACATGCTCACGTACAAGCCGGTGTCCGACACCGACGAGGCCGGGTTCGTCAAACGTATCGACGCCGCGATCAACCAACTCGAATCCCGCAAGATCATCCGGGCGCTGCCGGGCACCGACCGGTATGTGGTGCTGGGTGTGATCGCGTCGCTGCTCGGCCCCGAACAGGTGGCCGCGTATACCGAGGCGTATCGACGTCTGGCCGGCGACTACGAGGAGGCCGGTACCGATCTGACCGAACTCGATGACCAGGAGCGCACATCATGACCGAGATCCTGGAGAAAGACGAAACCGCAGGCGGAACTCGTCCGGTTGATCGCGACGAGACCGGAGCCCAAAGAGCTCCACTCGTCGGAGACGAAGCCGAAGGCGGAGCTCGACCAGAACGCGCCGGCAAGCGCACGCTCAACATCGGCCAATTCCGTTTGACCAGAATCCAATTGGTCAACTGGGGCACCTTCGACGGGTACAAGGACTACGCGATCGACGAGCGTGGTGTGATGCTCACCGGTCCGTCGGGATCGGGTAAGTCGTCGATGATGGACGGCCACTCGGTGGTCCTTCTGCCCACCTACGATCAGGTGTTCAACGCATCGGCCGACCTTACCGCCAAGGGCGCGAAGAAGGCGGCCCGTTCGATGGCCGACTACGTGCGCGGCGCGTGGGCGGAGAACGACGATCGCTACAACCAGTCGCAGGTCCAGTACCTCCGGGCCGATGGTGCCACCTGGTCGGCCATCGCGGCCACCTACGACAACGGCGCCGGATCCGCGACCACCGCGGTGGCGATCAAGTGGTTCCCCGGATCGGGTACCGACGGCAGCTCTCTGCGGTCCTGGTACCAACTGCATGACGGGCACTGGGATCTGCTGGCGCTCAACGCCTGGGCCCAGAGCGGGTTCGACATCAGGCGTTTCCGGACGGCCAACCCGGCTGTCGAATGCTTCGACGTGCAGAGCGCCTATCAGGAGGCCCTGCGTCGACGCGTGGGCATCGGGCAGTCGTCGGCGGCGCTGTCGCTGATGGGCAAGGCCAAGGCGATGAAAAACGTCGGCGACCTCAACCTGTTCATCCGTACCTACATGCTCGATCGGCCGGAGACCTACGCCAAGGCCGAGCGGTTGGTGGAGAACTTCACCCAACTCGACGAGGCGTATCAGGCCGCGGCGCGGGCGAACGCGCAGGAACAGGTATTGCGCCCGATTCCGGACGCGTGGAAAACCTATTGCAGCGCTGAGGAATCCACCACCCGGGCCGGGGTGTTGCTGGGACCACCGATGCGCGGTTTCATGCGCGAACATCGGATGACGTTGTTGCAAGAGCGCCTCGACCGGATCGACGCCGACCGGATGCGCCTGGACAACGAGGTGGCCAATTGGGAGAACCTGGCCGACGAACGAGAAGAACGCCACGGATCGCTGCGTGATCAGCTGACCTCCGAAAAGGGCGAGCTGACCACGCTGGAATCCGAGCTGAAGTCGTTCGAGCAGCAGGTGACCGCGCGCAACCGGGCGTACGAACGCTACGCCACGCTGGTGGGTGGGCTCGGCGAGAAGACACCGGAGAACCAGGACGAGTTCGCGGCGCTGAGGTTGCGGTCTCCGGAGATCGCCAGGGCAGCAAGGGAATCGGCAGATCGCCTGGCCACGTCAGCGCATTCGTTCTTCACTGCCGAGACCGATGCGCGCCGCGCGTTCGAGGCTGTGGTCGAAGAACTGGCCAGCCTCAACACCCGCCGGTCGCTGCTGCCGCGCGAGGTGCTGGCACAGCGGGACGGGATCGCACAAGCCACCGGTGTGCCGGCCGAAGACCTGCCCTTTGCGGCCGAACTCATCGACGTGGACCCCGACGAGAAGGACCGCTGGGCCGGAGCCGCCGAACGCGTACTGCGGGGCCTGGGTATGACGATGCTCGTCCCGGAGACCCATCGCCGGACCATCGGCGACTTCGTCAACCGGACCAACATCGGTGGTGTCCTCGAATACCGTGTGTACCAAGAGAATGCGTCGTCGCCGAGTACGCCGGTTCCGGGATCGCTGGCGGAGAAGCTCCTGGTCGACCGGCGGCATCGGGCCGGTTCGTGGCTGGCGAATGTGGTGGCGCACAGTGCCGAACACATCTGTGTCGACCTGCCCGCCCAGCTCGAGAACCACCTGCTGGCGGTGACGCCGCAGGGGCTGGTGAAGTCCGGTCGCGACCGCTTCCGTAAAGACGACCGCCGATCGGTGTCGGACCGTACCCAGTGGATCCTCGGATCGAACACCGATGGCAAGCGCGCCGCGCTCGAAGAGTCCCGCGACCACCTCGAAGCCGTGTACCGCGAGGCGCGCCAGGCCGCCCAGGACAAGCGAGATCTGTTGGAGCAGAACCGGGAACGCGCGAAGAACGCCGACGCGTTGGCCGGTTATGCGTCGTGGGCCGAGCTCAACTGGTGGTCGTCGCGCCGGGACGCCGACGAGTTGAACGCCCGTATCGACCGGGTTCGCGAGAACCGGGTCGACCTCGCCGAACTCGAAGAGCAGGTCGAGATCGCGCGCGCCGACTGGCGTGAGGCCGTCGCCCGAGTCGGTGCGCTGGGTGATCAGCTGGGGCACATCGGATCTGACTGGGATCGCTGGTTCGCGGAGTTCGAGCAGGTCAAGGCCGAGAGCTACAAACTCGACGATGCCGACCGTGAATACCTCGCGGGTGTGCTCGCCGGGACCCTGTCTGCGGGCGGAAAGACGCTGACCCTCGACAACTACGGCGAGGTGCGTTCGGATCTGCGCAACGAACTCGAAGCCATTGTCGGCAAGGCGAATGCCGAGCGTGACGGCGCGGAGAACAAAATCGTGCGGGCCGCCGAGGGCTTCCTGCGGGAGTGGCCGGAGGCGTCGGCAAACCTGAGCGCCACCGTCGACTACGCGGCCGACCTGGTGTCCATCCACACCAGCCTCGTCGAGCACGGTCTGGCATCCACACAGCAGCGGTTCCGGCAGCTGATCACCACGGACATCAGCCATTCCGTGTCGAATCTGTACAAGGAGATCACCGACACCAACAAGCGGATCACCCGCGGTATCGCCGAGGTCAACCAGGGATTGCACCGGGTGGACTTCAACGAGGGCACCTATCTGCAGATCGCCCAGCTGCACAACCCGACCGACGAGTCGCGGGAGTTCGCGAAGATCGTGGACCAGATGATCCGGGATGCCCCCGCTGCCAAGGGCGGGGAGGGTGCGGTGCTGGCCCGCCAGTTCTATCGCATCCGCGATCTGGTGGCCCGGCTCACCGGTACCGACGCTGAGAGCCGCCGTTGGTGCGACAACGTCCTCGACGTCCGCAACAGCTACATGTTCTACGGCAAGGAGCTCGCAGCCGGCGCCGCGGCCGATGAACCGCCGGTGCACACCTACCGCAACACCGCGTCGAACTCCGGTGGCGAGCAGGAGAAGCTCGTCGCATTCTGTCTGGCTGCGGCGCTGAGCTTCTCGCTCTCGCATGGCGAGGACCACCGTCCGGGCTTTGCGCCGCTGATGCTCGACGAGGCGTTCAGCAAGTCCGACGAGACCTTCAGTTCGCAGTCGTTGAGGGCGTTCGAGCAGTTCGGATTCCAGCTCATCATCGCCGCCCCGATCCGTATGGTCGGTATCGTCGAACCCTTCATCGGGCAGGTGATCCTGGTGGACAAGCAGATCGGTGAGACCGGTGCGCGCTCCGATGCCCGGGTCGCCACCTTCGGCGAGCTGGCCGACGCCCGGGCCTCCGGTACAGCCAAATAGGGACGGACACGAGAACATGGCCGGACCGATCAGTTTGCGGCAGTGGAACCGCACGCTCCTGCAGCGGCAGCATCTTCTGGAGCGGGTTGACGAGGATGTGCTCGACGTACTCGATCGCTGTGTGGGGCTGCAGTCCCAGGATCCCAAGGTCGCGTTCTTCGGATTGTGGTCGCGGATAGCCGATTTCGACCCGGCCGACCTCGATGAGCTGATGACCGGACGCGAGGTGGTGCGGATGGCACTGTTGCGCAGCACCGTATTCCTGATGGACGCCGAGGATGCTCGCTGGGTGCGCCCGCTGGCCCAGGCGGCCATGGACGCCGAGATGCGGGGCCATCACGTCAAACAGCTGGCCGGCGCCGATCCCGACGAGGTCGCCCGGTATGGTCGGGAATTACTCAGTGGCACAGAGCTTTCCGTGAAGGCCCTCACGGCGGGTCTGGCGCAACGCTGGCCCGATGCCACCGCCGGATCGCTCGCCAGCGTGGTCCGCTGCTTGGTGCCGCTGGTCCAGGTGCCACCGCGCGGGACGTGGCAGGGTTCGGCCACCACCACCTACAGCCTCTACGACGACTGGTGTGGCCCTGGCGAGTCGGCGGTGACCGGTGACGAGGCGATCAAGGATCTCATCAGGCTCTACCTGCGCGGGTTCGGCCCGTCGACGATCAAGGGGCTGCAGAGCTGGGCCGGGATGACGCGTCTACGTCCCGTCGTCGAGGCGATGGAGGCCGACTGGGAGCTGGGCAAGCTGACCGGTCCCGACGGCGAGGAACTGTTCGACCTCGAGGGGATGGCACTGGCCGATGAAGATCTCTCCTCCCCGGCGCGATTGGTGGCACCCTTCGACAACATCGTTGTCTCACAAGGTCCGGACCGTCGGCGCGTCGTTGATGACGACGTCTTCCCGAAATTGGCGACGCCCAACGGGAGGTCACCCGGTTTCGTGTTGGTCGACGGCCGGGTCGCCGGGGTGTGGAAGCCGGTGAAGGACGGCAAGAACACCGCCATCGAGGTCGATTACCTGGTCGAGGTGCCGGCGTCCGGCAAACGTGAGGTCGAAGCCGAGCGCGAACAACTCGTCGCGTTCTGTAACAGCTGATGTCGGACCAGCCTGCGTTTCGGTTGACCGCGGGCGTCACCCAGAGAGGTTCCCCGACCGCGGATTTCGGTGGGTGATGCAGTATCGGCGTCCGATGGGATCTGCCATCACCGTCCAGAAGCGGTGGTGTTCGACGACAGTCGCGCCCCAGCCTTCGTGGCGGGCGACCTCCTCTTCCGGGTGCGTGCTCGCCAGATCCAGATGGCCGCCGATGTGATCGGAACCGATCCGCTGCAACAGGACTCGCAACGGCATCTCGGGAGGCCGGCGCAGGTTGCGGAATTCAGGCGATATCCCTTGCCGCCACGGCCACGTGGTCATCGCTGCCCAGAAATCGCATTCGGCGTCGAAATCGGCTGCCGGGACATCGATACAGAGCTGATCGATGATGCTGATCGTGTCGCCTGGCCAGCGGATCGGGCGGGAGCGTTCACTTTCTCCATGCCAGGGGACCAGACAGAAACTGAAACCGCCGGGCGACTGCAGGACCACGACATCGGGGTTCTTCGAGATGATGGTGGCGCCGAGTGTGGTCGCGTGGGACACAGATTCGGACACGTCGTCCACGTGCAGGTCGAGGTGGACGCCGCCGTCGCCGGAGTCGATCCGCTGCACCCTCAGATGGGGGTCGCCGTTGAACGGTTCGAGCGAGGCGAACTCGCGGTGGGCACCGCGGGCAGGTGAGACCGTGCTGCCGGCGATTGCGCGCCAGAACGTCACCTCATTGCTGAAGTCCTCGTGGGAGAAGTCTAGGAAGGCGGAGAGCCAGCGGACTGCCATACAAACCAGTGTGGCGGGTTCCGGGCGGCGTTGCTCGCTCATTGCGCCCGATGAGTCCGCATATTGTGGACTGATGGGTCCGTTCAAGAAGCTCGCACGCAAGATGGCCAAGGCGCACGCCGACAAGGTTGCCGTTGTGCGCCTCGAAGGGCCGATCGGTGGCGTCGGGCCCGGCCGCAGCGGTCTGACCGCGGACAATCTCGAATCCAACCTGAAGCGGGCCTTCGATACAGAGCGACTCAAAGCAGTTGTACTGGTCATCAACTCGCCGGGTGGATCGCCGACCCAATCGGAGTACATCGCCGAGCGGATCCGGCAGTTGTCGTCGGAGAAGGGCGTGCGCGTTCTGGCGTTCTGCGAGGACATCGCGGCCTCGGGTGGGTATTGGATCGCCTGCGCCGCCGACGAGATCTATGCCGCTCATACGTCGATGGTCGGGTCGATCGGAGTGGTCTCGAGTGGATTCGGTTGGCAGGAGCTGATCGGCCGCGTAGGTGTGGAGCGCCGTGTCCACACCGCCGGTGAGAACAAGTCCCGGCTCGATCCCTTCACTCCGGAGAAGGCCGAGGACGTCGCCTGGCTGCGAAGTCTGCAGGAAGACCTCCACGGCGCCTTCATCACGTGGGTGCGGCAGCGGCGCGGCACCAAGCTCGTCGGAACGGACGCCGAACTGTTCAACGGTGACGTCTGGGTGGGCCGTGGGGCGGTCGACGTCGGACTGGTCGACGGGATCGGCGTCCTCCGGTCGGTCATGGCAGAACGCTTCCCGGATGCCGAACTGGACATCATCGCCTCGCCCAAGCCGCTGCTGGCACGACTGACCGGAGGCGTCTCGTCGGACAGCGCGTTGGCGGGGGCGAGCGCGGAAGTGATCGACGGCTTGGTCGGCGGTGCGATCGCAGCGGTCGAGCGCCGGGCTCAATGGATGCGTTTCGGGCTCTAGAGCGCGAGATCGTGACCCGGGTCCGACGGCCGAAAACGCACTCCGGCTCTGGTGCTGGTGTGACGGATGGGATGTGGATAAACGATCCACGTCGGCTATTACCTGTGAGTAGCCAATTGCCGTAAACCGAAAGTTATCCACAGGCATGTCCTAATGTGCTGGTTCAGACGGTGTCGACCAACACTCAACCTGTGGATGAGGCTGTGGAAACTGTGGAGAAGTCTCCAACAAAGGTGGCCGGAAAGTGAAGCGAGTCACAATTTGAGTTGAAGCTGGACGCATAACATGTCAAATGCTCAATCGTCGACCCGGATCCGGCACGGAATTGAAAAAACTGAAGGGCCTGTGGATAACCTGTTGATAAGTCTCAGCCTGTGCCGCGCGGACGCGGTGCGTGCCAACATGGACGGGTGAGTATGTCGGAAATCCCCTCTGTACCTGTGTCCGAGCTGCCGGCCAATTTTGTCGGTGAGACCACTCGGGTTCTGCTCGACGTTCGTGAACCCGATGAGTGGGCCAACGGTCATGTGCCCGGTGCCCTGCACATCCCCCTCGGGGACGTGCCCGGCCGCATCGACGAAATCGACATGGATGCCGATCTCTACGTCATCTGTCATGCGGGTGGTCGGTCGGAACGAGTACTCGGCTATCTGATGCAGCGCGGGTACGAGGGCGTCAACGTCGCCGGGGGCATGATGTCCTGGGCTCAGACCGGCCGGCCGATGGAGTACGGATCGGGGGCAGGGGGAGCGATTCCTGACCCGGGGAACTCCCCGTGAGCAGACCCGGCGGAGCCCCACCTGCGCGGGACTACTGCCCGAACTGCCGTATCGCCGGACCCCACGATCGAAACCGGCCCCGGTGTCCCCGGTGCAACGGTCCGCTGACACCGCTGGACGCGTACGGCCGGATCGCGCGTCAGGAAGCCACTCCGCGCGCACCTGGCGGCCCGATGACGCAGGCCGAGCGCAATCACACCTACGTGCCTCCCCGGACATCTCCCGGCGGGACCCCGCGCCCGGCCCCCCGGCTGAGCCGGCACGTGAAATGGGTGGCGACACGCCCCGCGGATTCGCAAACCCGTCGCCGGCGGGTTGCCGCCGAGCCCACACCGACGCCGCATTACGACCACAACCCCGGCTGGGGTCTGATCGACCTCCCGCCGGCCGAACCGGTCGCACCGCAGAAGACCTACATCGAACGGATGGCGGCGAGGTTGCCGCGACTCCTCATCGCCTCCGCAATCGTGTTGGGCCTCGCGGCGATTGCCCAGACCTGGTTGTACGTGCTGCTCGTGATCAACCTGGATGCTCCGATCGGCTATTCGATGGCCGTGTCGGCCCGGGCCACGGTGGTCGCCACCGGGGTGGCCGCCGTCGGCATGATGGTGGCGTGCCTGGTCGGTCTCGCGGGTTGGCTGATGGACGAGCGGCGATCGGCCTATGCCCGGCACGATCAGCGCGATCCCCGCTCACCGGAGCAGATCATGCTGGGATGCTGGATCCCGATCCTGAACCTGGTCAAGCCGCTGGCATTCTTCCGTGAGCTCCTCGATCGCCGCGAAGACCTGCTGCCCGACTACACCCGGAAACGGCTGTGGTGGTTGTGGGCGGGCTGGTTGCTGGTCAATGCGCTGGTGATCAGCGGCGTCGGTATCCGGATCTTCGCCGACACGCTGGTGTGGCAGTCGAATGCCCTTGTGCTGGTGATCGTTTCCAACCTGCTCAGTGCGGTGTTCGCGGTGGCGCTGTGGTGGACGATCACCCGGCTTTTCGCGCGAGAGGCACCGACAGCGGCTCCCAGGCGATTCCTGGTCGCGGCATGAGTGACTCGTCGAGGGTTATCCGTCAGGAGAAGCCTGCGGTGGTCGCGCACCGGGGTGCTTCGGGACACCTGCCCGAACACACCGTGGCGGCGTACGAACTAGCGCTGGAGCAAGGTGCCGACGGACTCGAATGCGACGTGCGGCTGACGGCCGATCACGAATTGGTCTGCGTGCACGACCGCACGATCGACCGCACCTCCGACGGTTCCGGCGTGGTCAGCGAACTCACCCTGGCCCAGCTCCGGGAGTTCAACTTCGGCGCGAGGCACAGCTCGGGTCAGAAGGCCGAGATCCTCACCCTGCCCCAGCTGCTGGAGCTGACGCTCGACTGGAAGCGGCCGGTGCGGCTGTTCATCGAGACCAAGCATCCGGTGCGCTTCGGTGGGCTGGTCGAGCAGTTGCTCCTGGCAGAGCTCCATCGGTTCGGCGTGGCCAGTCCGGCATCGGCCGATCACAGCCGGGCCGTGGTGATCTCGTTCTCCACTGCCGGGGTGTGGCGGATCCGCCGCAACGCCCCGATGCTGCCCACGGTCCTGCTCGGCGACACCGCCCGCTTCCTTGGCGGCAGCGCAGCCACCGCGGTCGGCGCCACCGCCATCGGGCCGTCGATCTCCACGCTGCGGGAACACCCCGATGCTGTCGATCGGGCGGCTGCCGCGGGCCGGGCCACGTACTGCTGGACCGTCGACGAACGGCGGGACGCCACATTCTGCGCCGACCTCGGCGTCGGCTGGATCGCAACCAACTACCCCGACCGGGTCCGGGGTTGGCTCGCTGCGTAAGTTCGGGGCGTGGCAAAGAAGAGTAAACGTGGCAGTGGTCCACGCCCGGGAAGTAATCGCGCCGAGCGGGTAGCAGCCCGCAAAGAGCGGCAATCGCAGACGACCGCGCCGGTGCAACGTCCGTTCGCCGGCCTCGCCGCCGAGTGCGACCTGGTGGCGCTGCGTTCCTTCGTGGCCTCGGCGACCGCCGACCTGCCGCTGACCGCTGCGGGCCCCAATCCGGTGCGGCTGGTGACGGTTCTGCCCGGCGCCGGTCCCGCACTGGTCCGTGAAGAGGATTCGGCGACGATCGGCCTGGTCGCGTTGCAGACCCAGCCCGAACCCGAAGAACCGGGCGATGCGCTCGCCGCGGCTATCCAGTGGGCGACGGAAAGTGCTGCGGGCGAATCGCTTTCGCAGGTCGACACCGCCGATTCGAGTTCGCTGGTCGAGGTGCTCGATCCGGCCAAGTCGCTGACGGTCACCGTCCACGACGACTTCAACTGGTGGATCGAGGGGCAGACCGACCCGGCTCCCCAGATCAAGGCGATGATCGAGCAGGCCAACGCCGCGATCATGCCGACCGCACGTCTGGAAGGCGATTTCGTCGGTGCCCCGTGGTGGGTTGATGCCGGTGAACGCGCCCATCTACGGTGGGTCCGCCCCGAGGATGAAGACGAGATGATGGCCGCACTCGCGCGGGTTCACGCTGCCGGTGGCCTCACCCTGGGTGAAGGATCGCGCTTCGCCGGTTCGTTCCGCACCCACGGGCTGCTGGTCCCGGTGTTCGACCTCGACCGCGAACTGCACGCCCAGGAGTGGACCGCAGGCGCGGAGAAGTTCAACGAGCTGCTCAACGAGGCGCTGGCCTCGGACGCAGAGCTGACCAGCGAACAACGCCGGTCCCGTGACGGCATCCGGGCACGTCAGGTCACCCTGCGGTAGAAGATCGGACACAACGCAGCGGGCTCGACCGGATCAGATCCGGTCGAGCCCGCTGTGTGTGGTGGAACTACAGGCTGCCACCAGCAACCGCCGGAGCCGTCACATCGGCCACTGCGGCCGTGCCGATCTCCCTGGCGATGAAGTCCTCGAGGTCGAACAGGTTGCCGTCGCAGCGCTGCGCGACGGTCTGCAGGGTGCGAACGGTGGCGACCTCTTCGAGCTGTTCCTTGAGGAACCACTGCATGAACTGCTCACCGAGGTAGTCGCCCTCGTCACGGGCTGCCTTGGCCAGTTCGATGATCTGGTCGGTCACCCGCTGTTCCTGCATCAGTGCCAGCTTGATCGGCGCCAGGTAGTCGGCGAAGCCGTTCTCCGGCGCATCGATGCCCGGGGTGTGGACGACCATGTTCCGGTCGAGGAAGTACTGCATGATCATCATCGCGTGGTTGCGCTCTTCGACGGCCTGGCTGTAGAAGTGCTTGGCCAGCTGCGGCAGGTCTTCGTTGTCGTAGTACGTGGCCACGGCGATGTACTGCTGCGCGGCGGAGAACTCCTGGCGGATCTGGTCGTGCAGGAGGTCATGGAAATGCGTACGTTTGGTGCCCATGTCGACAAGCGTAGGTGCGGGCCAGAGCCCCTGTCATCCAAGCTCGTCCTTACTTAGGATGCCTTGCGCAGAGGGCTTTCAGGCAAGGATTACCTTGGCAGGCAGCATATTACGTCCCTGATGTTGGCCAAGGCTGCCCAAACTTCTCGGCTGTCGACTGGCCGGTGCAGGTGTCCGTCGGGTTGGATCTTCCGGTGAAATATGTTGTCCGGGAATGATTTACCAGAACTCGGCGTCACGGCCGGGGGCGGGCAATAAACGGCGCCGCCATGAGAATGGCATTCTCTTTGCGGCACCCCACATCTGGAATATGTGTCCGGTGCGAGCCGAATCCCGTTGCAGTGTGGTGGGGATCTCAGAGTGGCTCAGCCGGTCTGGAGTAGTTCCGGCGGTATCGGGTCGCCGTCGGCGATTGCCTTGAAGAACTGGGTTGTGTTGTCGCCCCAGTCCAGTGAGTCCCCGTCGTCGGTGACCACCGGGCCGGCGGTGGGAGTGGTGACGGTGATCGGATCACTGCGCAACGCCCAGGCGAGTCGGGCCAGATGCCAGATGTGATCACCGTTGTCGACGGTCAGCGAGTTCACAACGCCGTTGACGAGCGGCCACAGGCGGAACGGATTGAGAATCGTCGAGAAGCTGGTCGACTTCTTCATCAACGCCGCCATGAAGTTTCGCTGATTGACGACGCGGGCGAGGTCGGCGTTGGCAAAGGCGCGGGTGCGGACGAAACCGAGTGCCTCACGGCCGTTGAGCGTTTGGCAGCCGGCCTCCAGATCGATGCCCGCCAGTGGGTCGTTGATCGGTGCGTCCAAACACATTTCGATGCCACCCACGGCGTCGACCATCTTGTCGAAGCCGCCGAATCCGATCTCCGCGTAGTGATCGATCCGCACTCCGGTATTGGTTTCGATGGTCTGCACCAACAGCTGTGGCCCACCGATGGCGAAGGCGGCGTTGATCTTGTGTGCGCCGTTGTCCGGGATGTCGACGTAGAGATCGCGGGGGATCGAGATGATCATCGGTTTACCGCCGGACCCGTAGTGCACCAGCATGATCGTGTCGGTCCGCGAGCCCTCGCTGTCGCCGGTCGAGAGCTCCGCGCGTTCCGCGTCGCTCAATCCTTCGCGGGAATCCGACCCCACGAGCAGCCAGGTGGTCCCGGCGCTGTCGGCCACGCGTCCGGCGTAGTTCGAGAGCGCGTCGACCCGGTTCAGTTTGGTATCGAAGTAGACAATCAGACCGACCGTGCCGAGAACCATCACGAGCAGCAGGATCAGCAGCGTCCGAATGATCGGAATTCGTCGCCGAGTGCGGCCGCGCTCCGGTGGACGCTGTGGTATGGGCCCGACCTGGCGAGGTGGTCCCTGCGGTGGCTGCCTGGGTGGCTGCCGGTTGTAGCCCATGACCGGCGGCGCCGGGCGCTGCGCCGGTCGGGCCGTTTGTGTTTCGGGGCTCGGTGACTGGGACCACGCACGCTGCGGCTGGTAGCGGGCGTCGGCCGGCGGCGGCCCGTACTGGATGTTCTGAGGTGGCGCCTGCTGCGGCCGCGGTGGATTTTGCTGCCGGCCGGGTCCCGGCTGCGGCAGATGTTGTGTCGGGGGTGGCCGCTGCCCCCGCTGCGGAGGTGGTCCGGCCGGTCCGGGCACGATGCGACGGGTGGGGCCGGCGGGCGGCGGTGCTGCGGATGGAGGGGATGCCGACGGGGGAACCGAACCCTGATCGGGACGCCTCGCACCGCCGGGGCGGTGGATGATCGGCTCGTCCTGGTCAGTCATCCCGACAACTCTAGTCAAGCCAGCTGAGATGATCTCTCAGGAGCGCGTATCCGACAAAAGCGACGGTGTCGATGAGCGCGTGCCCGATGATCAGTGGCCACACCCGTTCGGTGCGTTGAAACACCCGGCCGTAGACCAGTCCCATCGCGAAATTTCCGAGCCCGCCGCCGATGCCCTGGTACAGGTGGTAGCCGCCGCGCAGGACCGCGGAGAACAGGAGGCTGCGGTTCTCGGACCAGCCCAGCTGGCGCAGCCGGGTGATGAGGTAGGCCACCACGAGCAGTTCCTCGGCCGCGGCGTTCCCGATGGCCGCGAACACCAGCATCGGCAGGCGCCAAAAGGTTTCGTTCAGATCCGACGGCACCACCTGGACATTGAGGTCCATGGCGCGGGCGGCGAGGTAGAAGCCGAGTCCGGGGATACCGATGAGCGCCGCGAGCCCGATGCCGAGGGGGATGTCGAACTTTGCGCGGATCGCGGGTAATCCGATGCGCGCCAACGGAACACCGGCGCGCCAGATCAGATAGACGGCCAGTGCGGCGATGCCGAACAGCTTGGTGGCCGAGAGCAGTTGCCGGAAGAAGTCGATGACGTCGAGGTCGGATGAACTGACGTTCAGGGCGACGGAGCTGCCGCTGATGCCGCGCTCGGACATGGCTTTCTCGATCAGAGAAAGTATCGACGACATCGCCGACAGCCCGAACGTCAGAACCAGGACGATGGTGATCTCGATCCCGATCGCGCGCCGCTCGATCGGATCGGTGACAACTGCCGGCTGCGCCGGACGTGTCGGTTGCAGCCACGGGCGCAGGTTCACCCGGTTGAGATTACTGACAGTGGTGCAGGACTGGGCCCAAGGGCCGTCAGGCCTGGCCGGGCAGGCTGTTCAGAAATGGGCAGCCGGCGAGGGTGCGGATCGCGCGGGACAGTTCCCCGACGTCGCTGACCGGTCGTGGGAATGACAGTCGAACGTCCGAGTCGCTGTCCGAACCCTCGACGCGGAATCGGATCCCGAAGCGGTCGATGCCGAGCGGACGCACCCGGCCGTCGCGCAGTTCGGCCGGGAGCCGGCTGCTCAGCGCGGCGATCATGTCGGCGTGTTCGGCGTCCATGTGGGCGAGCCAGTCGGCTTCGAACTCCCAGAACGGGTCCGGGTTTGCCTGGGCGAGCTCGGTGGAGGTCACCGAGGCCGCACCGGAACTGTTGGCCAGCACCGCGGACGACAGACCAAGGCGAAGCAGGGAGTATCCGTGGCCGATGTCGAGAAGACCGGGCGACGGGTGGTCGGTGGCGATCTCGCAGGCCAGATCGCGTTCGAGATCGGACGGCACCGAATGCAGGGTGCCGTTGAGCCAGATGAGCGATCGGACCTGCTCGCGCAGCGCGATGGGGGCCATGTCGGTGACCTCGACCATTGCGGGGAGTCCGGCGCTACCGGCCTGCCAGGCCAGTGCGCAGGCAGTGCTGCCGGAGGGGACCAGGACAAAAGCCTGCGAGTCGTACAGATGCACCATGGTGACCGGCGTGGGTTCGCTCCCCTCGATCGCGAGCATCGCGTCCGTCACGTGCATACATGCGGTACGGATGAACTCGGAGTCGGTGGGGCGGTCGATCACTGTGTTTGTCATCTGCGGTCCTCGGTGATTCGGTTCGCACTCTGTAGGTAAAGCTACCCTAATCAAATTGGTCGATCTATGGCAAGCCTCAATTCGCTTCACCTCCTGCCGTAATCTCGGGAGGTGCCTGCGATCGCTTACTTCGGCCCATCCGGAACGTTCACCGAGATGGCGCTTGACCGGCTGTTGGTCGAGAACCCGTGGCTCAGTGCGGACGGCGAACTCCACCGGATCAGTGCGAACAGTCCAGGTGCCACCCTGACTCTGGTCCGCGAGGGTCAGGCCAGGTACGGGTGTGTGCCCATCGAGAGTTCGATCGAGGGTTCGGTGCCGGCCACACTCGATGCCCTCATCAAGGGCACCCGGATGCAGATCTTCGCCGAGACAGTGCTCGACATCGCGTTCACGCTGGCCGCGCGTGAAGCGATGGCACCCGAGGACATCAAGACGATCGGGGCATATCCGGTGGCGGCGGCGCAGGTGCGCGACACCCTCGCCGCACGTTTCCCCGATGCCCAGGTGGTGACGAGTGCATCAAACGCGGCGGCGGCCAAGGATGTGGCGGACGGTGTGGTGGATGCCGCGGTGACCACGCCGGTGGCCGCGCGTCTGCACGACCTTCACGACATCGCGACCGGGATCGCGGACTCCGAGGAGGCCAACACCCGCTTTGTGCTGGTCGGCAGGCCCGGGCCGGTCCCGGAGCGGACAGGCCAGGACCGCACGTCGGTGACGCTCGACCTGCCGAACGTCCCGGGTTCGCTGATGTCGGCGATGTACGAGTTCGCGAGCCGGGGTATCGATCTGACCAGGATCGAATCACGTCCCCGGAGCAACGGAGGTTTCTACTTCAACCTCGATTTTGTCGGCCATCTCGATGATCCGCCGATCGCAGAAGCGCTCGGGGCGCTGTACCGCCGCGTGACCACTCTGCACTTCCTCGGTTCGTGGCCGTCTGCGCGCCCCAACGGCACGCCGCCACCCCGTCACGCCGCGAGTGACCGCTGGCTGGAATCGATCCGACTGGGTCTGGAGCGATGAGCCGGCTGTATCTGGTCCGCCACGGCGAGACCACCTCGAATGTTTTGCAGCGCCTCGATACTGCGCTGCCCGGTGCCACCTTGACCGACTTCGGTGCCAGGCAGGCCGTCCGGTACGCGCTGGAACATCCGGAACCCGGTGTGCCGGTTCTTATTTCGTCGGAGGCATCTCGCGCGCAGCAGACCGCAGAGCTGATGGGCTCGGTATGGTCGGTGCCGAATCAGGTGCGGGACGGGCTCTTCGAAATTCAGGTGGGCGACCTCGAAGACCAAACGTCCGAGGAATCGCATCAGGTCTTCGCGAAGACCGTTCGGACGTGGTTCGAGGGCCATAGCTCGGAAAGAATGCCGGGCGGAGAGTCTCTCGACGACCTCTATGCCCGCTACCTGCCGGTCATCGACGAGATCGCCGACGAACATCTCGCCGGGCCGGACAGCTCCGACGTTCACCTGGTCAGCCATGGTGCGGCGATCCGCCTCATCGCTGCGCGGCTGGTGAACATGCCCGCCGAGTTCGCACTCAAGCATCACTTGAAGAACACAGGTTCGATTGTGTTGGAACGCAACCCGGAGGGCTGGACGTGTACCCGGTGGGGTCTGGAGCTGCCGCCGTTCCACACGACCGATCCGGCCGAACTCGCCCGCGATCCGATGGGCTGAGCCCGGCCGCTGCTCCGGAATACCTAGCCCCAGCCGTTGGCGTGGAGCCAATCGTCGGAAATGCCGAAGTGGTGGGCGATTTCGTGGACGACCGTGATCGCGACCTCCGAGATCACCTGTTCCTCGCTGTCACACATGTCGAGGATCGGTTCGCGGTAGATCGTGATGGTGTCCGGCAGTGTGCCGCCGTAATGGCTGTCCCGTTCGGTCAGCGCGACCCCGAAGTACAAGCCGAGAATGTCGGGATCCTCGGGGTTGAATGGCTCCACGAGGATCACCACATTGTTCATAGCGGCTGCGAGATCTTCGGGGATGGTGTCGAGGGCGTCGGAGACAAGGTTGTCGAAATCCTTGTCGGTCATCGCAACCGGCATCGGTTCAGCCACCACCGCCGCCGGCGGGGGCCGGGGTCTCGATCGGATTGGGCTCGACGCCAGGAGGTAGCGGCACCGGTGACGGGATGATCCGGCCGGGGGGTTCGGCAGGTGGCGGTACGGGGACCTGGCCATTGATCAACAGGTCGCCCTTGGCGTCCCCGACGAGGGTCGCGAATCCGGCTTCATCAGGTAATCCGATGTAGCACACCGACGTTCGGCTGCCCGCCATCCAACTTGTCTCCGCCAGAGTCGACCATTGCAGGTTGAGTGTGCTCTGGGCGAGTTTGTCGGAGCCGCCGAGGAATTGGTCGGTGACCCCCGGGCAGGTCGTCTTCAGGTACTCGTTCTGCGCATCGACGTTCGGCCACGGCTGCCCGGTACCGGCAGCCCCGAACTTGACACCCAGGTCGATCACACCGGTGACCTGGAATGCGTGGGGCTCGGAGCAATCCACCGGGTCGGTGGGTTTGCGGGTCGCGGGATCGATACCGATGCAGGTGCCCACCGGCCACTGCTGGGCCTGATCGAGGTCGCGGACGAATCCGGTGAACGGCCGAAGGGTGCCGGTGGTGCCGGACTGCTGCAAACCACACCGCAGGCTCCGCTCGCCGTCGATCCACTGCTCTTCCGCGGGGAACATCAGATTGACCGTGAACCGGCCGGCCGGGTCGAGCATGCCGGCGAGGTATGTGTTGACGACGGTGGGGCAGTACTCGTCACGGATCGTGGCGAACTGGTCCGCTCCGGGCCACGGAGCGTCATCCCCGAACTGCACACCCGGGTACACCGCGGTGTCGACGGCGCCGGCGACCTCGAACAT
Source organism: Williamsia faeni (assembly GCA_003202005.1). Classification (GTDB taxonomy): domain Bacteria; phylum Actinomycetota; class Actinomycetes; order Mycobacteriales; family Mycobacteriaceae; genus Williamsia; species Williamsia faeni. Next base: position 33,540 of record QJJF01000007.1, read on the forward strand.
GTGCTCGGTGTTGCAGTCGACCAGGGATTGCTGTGTCGGATCCGCCGCGGGCCAGGTCAGGCAATCCCCGGCCTGCGACTTCGAGAACGGTGTGGCCGCCGCAGTCGGCGCTGCGTCGCCCACCTCATCGCCCTGGACCTTGCCGGCGTCGTCGAAACCACCGAACAGGCCCACGACTCCGGCGCAGACCGCCGCGCCCACGAGTATCGCCGCGAGCAGTACCCGGACCGGATGCTCGTGCATCAAGTGCCCCAGCCGACCCCGTCGGCTTTCCACGGTGGAACCGTCACCCTTCGCCACGGTGGCGTCGTCGCCCTTCTCAGTCTCAACCATCGCTGTCCATCATGCCCTTGAGCGCGGCCGCCGCGACCGAACGGGCCACAATCTCGAGTGGTGCGGGCGATGAAGGGCGATATCGTCGGACCATGGAAGCGCACGCGCACGGCGACCCGGCCGATCCGAAGAATCCCGACAACACCGAGCCGTCCGCCGATGTGGCAGAACTCGCCGGACGCATGTTTGCGATGGCGCGATCCGGCGACCTGGCGATGCTGGAGTACATCGACGCGGGTGTACCGGTGAACCTGACCAACCAGGCCGGTGACACGGTGCTGATGCTGGCCGCCTATCACGGCAACTCGGCGCTGGTCAAAGGCCTGCTGGAACGGGGTGCCGAGGTCGATCGCGCCAACGACAAGAACCAGACGCCGCTCGCCGGTGCGGTGTTCAAATCACACGACGACGTGGTCCGGGCGCTCATCGAGGCGGGGGCCGATCCGGATGCGGGAACCCCGACCGCCCGAGACGCGGCCCACATGTTCGGGCGCGAAGATTACCTCGGTCTGCTCGGCAAGTAGGGTTCACAACGTGATCGACCTGAAGATTCTGCGTGAGCATCCCGATGTGGTCCGAGCTTCTCAGCGCACCCGCGGGCAGGACCCGGCGTTGGTCGATGTGCTGCTCGCCGCCGATACCGAACGCCGCAGCGCCATCGTGGAAGCCGACCAACTTCGATCCGAGCAAAAAGACCTCGGAAAGCTGATCGGCAAGGCGCCGGCAGAAGAGAAGCAGGAACTGCTCGCCAAGGGCAAGGAACTGGCCGAGAAGGTCAAGGCCGCGCACGCCCTCGAATCCGGTGCCAACGACCGCATGGTCGCCGCTCACCGCGCGATCAACAACATCGTCGCCCCGCAGGCCCCTGCCGGTGGCGAAGAAGACTTCGTCCTGCTGGAGACGATCGGCGAGATCCCGGAGATCGAGAACCCGAAGGATCACCTCGAACTCGGTGAGAGCCTCGGATTGATCGACATGGAGCGCGGCGCAAAGGTCTCCGGATCGCGTTTCTACTTCCTCACCGGTGCCGGTGCCATGCTCCAGCTGGGCCTGCTCCAGCTTGCCGCCCAGAAGGCGACCGCAAACGGTTTCACGATGTTGATCCCGCCGGTCCTGGTGCGGCCCGAGGTCATGGAGGGCACCGGATTCCTGGGCGAGCATTCGGCCGAGGTCTACCACCTCCAGGACGACGATCTGTACCTCGTCGGAACCTCCGAGGTGCCGATGGCCGGCTATCACATGGACGAGATCCTGGACCTGTCCGACGGACCGAAGCGGTACGCCGGCTGGTCGAGCTGCTTCCGTCGTGAGGCCGGCAGCTACGGCAAGGACACCCGCGGAATCATCCGTGTTCATCAGTTCGACAAGGTCGAGGGTTTCGTCTACTGCCGACCCGAAGACGCCGAGGCCGAACATGACAAGCTCCTGAACTGGCAGAAGGAAATGCTGGCGGCCATCGACGTCCCGTATCGGGTGATCGATGTGGCCGGTGGCGACCTCGGATCGTCTGCGGCCCGCAAGTTCGACTGCGAGGCCTGGGTTCCGACTCAGAACACCTATCGCGAGCTGACCTCGAGCTCGAACTGCACCACGTACCAGGCCCGCCGCCTCCACGTGCGTTACCGCGGCGAGAACGGCAAACCGCAGATTGCCGCCACCCTCAACGGCACACTGGCCACCACGCGCTGGATCGTGGCGATCCTCGAGAACCATCAGCAGCCCGACGGAAGTGTGCGCGTGCCGGCGGCATTGGTGCCGTTTGTCGGCACCGATGTGCTGACCCCGAAGTAGGCATCAACTCTGAGCGGAGTCGTCCGGGGCGCCGCGTCCACGCACTTCAGACGCGCATACCGTTGGTACCGCCATACTTTGTGAATGGTCATCGGAGTTCTGGCGGCACTGTTCGCGTGTCTCGCATACGGCGTCTCGTCGGTCTTGCAGGCCTACGGCGCACGGCAGTCTAAACGGGAGGCAGCGGCAGCCGGACTCGAGGGTTTCGAAACCGAAACCGGCGCGCCCTCCATGAAATCGACCATCGCCGCAGCACTGACGGTGGCGTTCATCGTCGGAACCTGTTTGGACGTCTTCGGTTTCGTCGGTGGCGCGATCTCGGCCCGGTTGATCCCGTTGTTCCTGTCGCAGACGATCATCAGCGCCAACCTGGTGGTCACCGCGATCCTCGGCATCTTCGTGTTGGGTATCAGCCTTCATCGTCGCGACTGGATCGCGATTGCCGTGGTGATCCTGTCTCTGCTCGCGCTGGGGTTCTCGGCAGAGCCCGAGGGCACGGGTCACGACTCCGCATGGTTCCACTGGGGTCTGCTGGCGATCACGGTGGTCCTGATGGCGGGCTCGGTCGGATTGATCGGCTGGCTCGGATCCCGGGCGGCGATCGCCGCGGGGCTCTGTGCCGGAACGATGTTCGGCGTGGTGGCGATCTCGGTGCGGATCATGAACGGCATCTCCGACTTCGACGTCGCCGAGATCCTCGCAGACCCGGCGGCCTATTCGCTGTTGATCGCCGGCATCGGCGGCTTCTATCTGCATACCGTTGCGTTGCAATTGGGTTCGGTGAACGGTGCCACCGCGGCCCTGGTGGTCGGTGAGACCGTGATTCCCGGCCTGGTCGGCATCATCTGGCTCGGCGACAATGCGCTTCCGGGAAGAACCTGGTTGGCTGTACTCGGATTCACCTTTGCTGTGGTCGGGGCGATTGCGGTCGCCTGGTCCGGGGCAGTGGAGGCCGGCGCGGAAGCGCAACGAGGCGGGGAGAAAGCATCAGCATGAGTGCAGAGTTGTATGAGCGGTCCACAAAGATGGTGCGGTTCAACGAATTATCCATGGAGATGACGGGAGCGCTGGCCAGTCATGCCGAAAGTCAGCAGCTTGTGATCGCCGACGACATGCCCGCGTGGCTCACCCACAGCGTCAACCTGCCGTCGCAGTCGCTGCTGGGAAAGTTGTTCGGGCGTAGAGCCAACAGAGCAGACAAAGACCGCGAACACGACGTGCTGGTGGTCCTTCACACCACCCATCTCCTGCTGGTGACGGCCGGTGAAAATCGGGGCACCGCTGCACTTTCCGTGCCACTGTCGCAAGCTTCGGTGCGGGTCGGCAGCGCCCTGGAAACCTCCTTCACCGCCATCGAGGATTCCGGCATCACCGTCGGCGGCTTCCCCGGCGACCACGGCCAGGCCGGCACGTTCTACATCGGGCTGGGCCCCGAACCCGCCGGCGCAGAATGTGCGGAGGCGATTCGGGCGGCGATCACCGACGCCAAGAACCCGTAGTGCACGGGTCGCCGGACTTTGACGGGTCACGACCTACGATGATCTGGTGCCGGTCAATCGGAGCCGTAAGGCCAAGTATGCGCGTCGGCGTAAGCGCCGGATGGACGCTGTCGAGCACGACCTGAGTCCCGAGCAGTGGTCGGAGCTCAAGTCCGCCTGGGGTGGCTGCGCCTATTGCGGTGCGACCGACAAACCGCTGCAACGCGATTGTGTCCTGCCGATCTCCAGAGGTGGTCGCTACACGATCGACAACATCGCACCCGCGTGTGGCTCGTGCAATGCCAGTAAATGCAACGACGAGGTCACCGGGTGGTTGCGCCGAAAGAAGCTCGACGAACGCGCATTCCTGGTGCGGCACATGGAGATCGCGGCGGTGATGCGGAACCTTACGGATGCAGCAGGATCTTGACCGCGCCGTCCAGCTTCTTCTGGAAGATCTCGTAGGCGTGTGGCGCCTCTTCCAGCGGGAGCTCGTGGGTGGCGAAGGTGTCGACACCCAGGGGATCGTCCTCGGTGAGCAGGGGCATGATGTCGTCTACCCACCGTTTCACGTTGGCCTGCCCCATCTTCACGGTGAGCTGTTTGTCGAACATCGTGCCCAGAGGCAGCGGATCCATGTCGCCGCCGTAGACACCGATCAATGAGACGGTGCCGCCGCGCCGGACCGCGTCCAGCGCGGTGTAGACGGCACTGAGCCGGTCCACTCCGGCGGCCTTGAACAGCGGCTGCGCGATGACATCGGGCAACAGACCGGTCATCGCCTGCGCCACCTTGGCACCGATGGCGCAGTGGGCCTCCGTACCGACAGCATCGATGACCGAATCCGTTCCGCGCCCGTCGGTTCGGTCCCGGATGATCTCGGCGATGTCCTTGTGCTGCGACAGGTCGATGGTGTCGATCCCGCGGGTCTTGGCCCGTTCGAGACGTTCGGGAACCAGATCGACCGCGGTCACCTGATAGCCCTTGTGCGCGGCGATCCGTGCCGCCATGTCACCGATCGGTCCGAGGCCCAGGACCGTCACCGACCCGCCGTCGGGGATGTTGGCGTATTCGACCGACTGCCACGCCGTCGGCAACACGTCGGAGAGGTACACGAAGCGAGAATCGGGAGGGCCCTCCGGAACTTTGATGTGAGTGAAGTCGGCGTGCGGCACCCGTAGATACTCGGCCTGGCCGCCCGGCACCTGACCATAGAGTTTCGAGAATCCGAACAGCGCGGCGCCGCGGCCCTGGGACTTGACCTGCGTGGTCTCACACTGGGTCGGCAACTGATGAGTGCACATGTGACAACTGCCGCAAGCGATCTGGAACGGGATCACCACCCGGTCACCGATCGCCAGATTCTTGATCGCTGATCCGACCTCGACGACTCTGCCCATGGGTTCGTGACCGAGGATGTCACCCGGGCTCATGAACGGGCCGAACACCTCGTACAGGTGAAGGTCCGATCCGCAGATGTTGGTTGTCGTCAGTTGGATGATCACGTCCGTCGGTTCTTCGATCTTCGGGTCCGGAACGGTTTCCACCCGCACATCCCGTTTGCCCTGCCAAGTCACGGCTCTCATGTCAGCTCCCCTGTCCATTTCGACTGTCGGGTCATTTCGATGTCCGCAAACCAGGTACCCGTGACAGGCGGGGCGCAATCACATGGTGGATGTGGACCCCGCAACATGGCACGGTGGGGTTTGAGAACACCTACGGTGGGTAAGCCAGCCGAAGTGCCGACACAATCGCGAAGATGGGACCGTTTTGGACCGACCTGACCAGAAGGGCCGCGTCTCGGACGACTATTCCGACGTTGTCGGCCTGATCGAGCGGGTACGTGCCGGCGATCCTGATGCCGCCGAGACAGAACGTCTTCGCGAGGACGTGATCACTCGCTGTCTACCCCTGGCCGAGAACATCGCGCGCCGTTTCGGTGGGCGCGGTGAAAACCATGACGACCTGGTTCAGGTGGCCCGTCTGGGCCTCGTGAACGCGGTGGACCGCTTCAATCCCGAGCACGGCTCAGAGTTCGTCTCGTTCGCGGTACCGACGATCATGGGTGAGGTGCGCAGGCACTTCCGCGACGCCGCCTGGGCAACCCGAGTTCCCCGGCGGCTCAAAGAACTTCACAAGTCGATCAATGACGCCTCGGAGGATCTGTCACATCGGCTCGGCCGATCTCCGTCGGCCAGTGAGATCGCTGCCGAACTCGACCTGGATGTGTCGGAGGTGACCGAGGGATTGCTGGCGAGGGGGGCGTATCAAGCGCTCTCGACCGATTCCGGTGCCGCGGACGACGAGCTCGGGGCGCCGCTACTCGAGACGATCGGCGAAGAGGATCCGGAGTACGAACACGTCGAGAGTTACGTCATGATCCGGCCGGCCCTGGCCAAACTCAGTGAACGGGAACGCCGGATCCTGGTGCTGCGATTCTTCGGGTCACAAACACAGACCGAGATCGCCAAACAACTGGGGATTTCACAAATGCATGTCTCCCGGATCCTGTCGAGCACATTGAAAAAGCTCCGCGAGGAACTCGGACCGGACGATGAAACCGACGTGAGTGAGCTACTGGGATGACCCGCCTGATTGACGATCGATGCGGTGGGTACACGAGAAGTGGATCTAGGAAAGGGTTGTCGCAGTGATGCAAGGGGAACAACAACCCAGGCGTAGTAGCCTGCCGTGTAAAGGAGTGCGACATAGTGGGTGAGGTCAAGGACATCGACGGGATCGCCGTCGCGCCGGTGACTATTCGGGTGAGAGCCGAAAAGTCACAGGTGCCGATGGTGCGCGCCATCGCCGAGACGTTGGCGGTGCTCGCGGACTTCTCGCTCGACGAGGTGGCCGACATCAAGCTGGCGGTTGACGAGGCCGCGACGTCGATCATCGTCCGCGCCGCACCCGAAGCCGAACTCGTCGTCGGATTCACCACGTCCTTTCGTGAGTTCCGTGCCGTTGTCCAGACGTGGATCCCTGCCTCGAAATCATTGTCGCAGACAGGATTTGGCTGGCATGTCCTTCAGACGCTGACCGATGTCGTCATCGTGCACGAGGGCGCCGTCGAGAACGGCGGCCGCCTCGTGGCCATCGAACTGTCGAAATAGCTACTGCCGAAATAGCACGGGACTACGGTTCGATCTTGGTGCTGCGGAGTTCGTGACCCTTGGAGGTCAGGCAGCGGCCACTGCTCAGATCCCATGACCAGCCGTGCAGGTTGCAGGTCAGCTTCTCACCCTCGATGACACCGAACTTGCTCAGATCGGCCTTCAGGTGGGGGCATCGTCGCTGGATCTCCCAGCCATCTTTTTCGATCGACGACGAATCGTCGTGTGCTTCGGCAAACCATCCGTCCGCGTACGCGATTCGCTCATCGGTGAGGCACTTGAAGAAGGTGTAGAGGAATTCGTTGTAGCCGCCGATACGCCACGCGGTGAACCGGGTCGACAGGAAGATCGTGTTGACCCAGTCGGGTTCGTTGTCCCGCAGAACAGTTCGCACCAACTCGGGCGCGATACGGAAGCCGTACCGGTACTTGCCCTCGTTCTCCTTGGGTTCGCGCACTGTGCGGTTGGGGAAGTCGAGGACAACGGTCTCCTCGCCCATCACCAGGCCTACGGGGTAGCCGATGCCGTCGCAGATCTGATCGCTCAGCGCCATGATCGGCTCAAACAGTGATTTGAGGGGTGCGAGCAGCGGGTCGCCCGCGGCCGGAGCCCACGACGCCTTCTGTGCGGCGATCACCGGGGCGAACTTCGCCGCCATCTTGTCGAGGTAGGCGGCCTTGTTCTCTCCGAAGACCTGCTCGGGCGGGTACGGATGGCTGATCTCTTCGAGCTGTGAACCGGTGAACACCGCGGCCGAACCCGAGACCATCATCAGTCCGCGGTGTTTGACGCCGTCGTCGGTGCCGTGTTCCTTCATCTGATCGAGGAAGGTTTCCTGATCGGGGAAAATGCTCGTCGGGTCGTTCTCGATGTCGTTGAGATATCGCAGCTCCTCGTCGAGGAACATCGGGGGACCGGCCGACGGCACCACCCAGGTGGCACCGACCTGCTCGATGTACGACCGGGCACGATCCATCCCGCGTTGCCGCTTCTGCGACGCGAAATTGGCCTTCGAACGCTTGGGGATGTCGTACACCATCGGGTACCAGATCGCGCCTGAGTACTGCAGCAGATGGACATCGATGTGCCCGAACTGCTCGGCGATGACATCGAGATCGACCGGCCGGGCATCGTTCATGTTGAACAAGGTGGTCTGGCCGTCGTCGACGACGATTCCGCTGTCTCCGATCGGGCCGTCGGCAGGTGCGCGCAACGCCACGATCATGATGTCGAGACTGCCTTTGTCACCGCTGACGGTGGTCTTGACCGAATCCTCGGTCTCCACGAACTTGTGGAAGCCGAGGTCCTCCAGTGCGCGCTTGAGGTCGGGTACGGGGTAGTCGGGCAGCAGGACGGTGGCGTCTTTGTTGACGTGGTCGCGCAGGTGCTGCGCGTCGAAGTGGTCGCGGTGCAGGTGGCTGACGTAGAGGTAGTCGCAATCGCCGAGAGACGTCCAGTCCAGCTCACTGTTGTCCGGGAACGGGACCCAGGATGCGAAGTATGCGGGATTGACCCAGGGGTCACACAGGATGGAACCTGCCGCCGTCCGGATGTGGAATCCCGCATGTCCAACGCTCGTGACCTGCACGTACTGCCTCCGTATTCGTGGTGTCGTACTGCGACCACCAGAGTATCGACCGCGTAGGGCGTACCGCGTGTCAGCCAACGCTAAGCTCGCGGGATGGAACCGGTCTACGACACAGTCATCACTCTGGCCCGTTCACTGTGGGCGGTCGAAGGGCTCAAGTTCACGATCTCCGGCGTCGAGAATGTACCGAAGTCCGGCGGCGCGGTGATCGCCGTCAACCACACCGGGTATCTCGACTTCACCTACGCCGGCCTACCCGCATTCCTGCAGGGCAAACGCAAGGTCCGGTTCATGGCCAAGAAAGAGGTCTTCGACAACAAGATCAGCGGGCCGATCATGCGCAGCCTCCGGCACATTCCCGTTGATCGTGCGGCCGGAGCCGACAGCTACCGGGCCGCGGTCGACTACCTGCGGGACGGCGAGCTCGTGGGTGTTTATCCCGAGGCCACCATCAGTCGCAGCTTCGAGATCAAGGCGTTCAAGTCAGGTGCGGCCCGGATGGCGCAGGAAGCCGGCGTGCCGATCGTGCCGACCGTGATCTGGGGCGCGCAGCGGGTGTGGACCAAAGGCCATCCCAAGCGGCTGGGCCGCACCAACATCCCCATCTCGATCGGTGTGGGCAAGCCCATCGACGCATCGGGCGACCCGGCTGAGGTCACCGCAGAACTGCACACCGTGATGAGCGGGCTACTGCTCGATCTCCAGGCGACCTACGGCCCCTGTCCACAGGGCGAGTTCTGGGTCCCCGCCCGGCTCGGTGGGGGTGCGCCCACGCTGGACGAAGCGAATCGGATGGACGCCGAGGAACAAGCGGAGAAGGCCGCGAAACGGGCCGCCAAAGAGGCCGAGGGTCACAGCAGCTGACCTCCACCGGATCGTCAGTCTCCGTCCGGCTGCGGATCGCGACCGAGGTTCCATTCCAGGATGACGGTGGTGCCGAATGCCGTCGGGTTGATGCGGGGGTGGTCGGACAGCGCCTGCATCAGCGGAATCCCCCGGCCGCGTAGCCCCGCGGCGGAGGTCGCCTTGACCTCCTGCCAACGCCCGTGGTCTTGAACTGTGACGCTGAGCAGATGAGCGTGCCGGTGATACATGGCGCTCACGTTCATGGTCCCGGGTCCGGCGAGGTGGACGTAGGCATGTTCCACCGCGTTCGCCAGGGCTTCGTACACCGCGAGGGTGATCCCGTCGGCACGGTCGTGTGCCTCGGGAACGTCATCCTCGAGCCAGGTCGCAAGGTGTTTGCGGAGCCTTGTTGCCGACTCTGGATCGGCAGTCACGTCGGCGTACGCGAACTGCGGATTCTTGGTCGACGAGTTTGTCATGATTCGCTCGGCATCCACCCTTCGGTGTTACCCAAGGCGGACGGGTTCTAAGCGGAGTACGGGTCGGCGCGGCGTTCTTCGCCCAATCGGGCTACGGCCTCGTCCACAGTCGAGTACACGGTGATGGTCTTGTCCAGACCGACCAGGTGCATGGGACGGGCCGTTGCCGGGCCTTCGGCCACCACCGCCAGGCGTCCGTGGGGTGCGATGTTCTCGTGCGCGGTGACCAATGCCATCATTCCCGCCGACGACAAGAAGTCGACCTCTGAGATGTCGATGATGAGGCTGACCGGGGTCCGGATGATCGCTTCCTGCACCGCGTCAGACAACTGCGGTGCGGTCAGGACGTCGATACTGCCGCGCACGGTCAGGACCGCGAGCTCGCCGGTACGGTCGGTGGCGATGGTGAGGCCCGTGGCGGCCGGCAGATCGGTGTCTTCGCGGGCGTGGTTCGCCTGCCCGTCGATCGGATCCATCGAAACCCCTTGTGCCGTGTGCCAGATGTGCGCGGCGGCTACTCGCTGAACCGGCCTCGTTCATATTTGCACAGTTGGTGTGAGCGATGCGGAATCTATCAGTATTGGCCGTCGTCGGCCGACCGGGCCGAGGTTTGCTCGTTGTTCGAACTTGCTGTGCGAGTGCGGGACTGGATGAAAATCTCCCCGAAAACGCTCTTGGCACTCTACCGGGGAGAGTGCTAAAAAGTAAGTGCACAGTGATTTTTGGTCGCCCGCCAGGGTGGCGGGCCTGAGTGAAGATGGAGGTGGGTTACTGTGCTTCGTTTTGACCCATTTGGTGACGTGGATGCGATTGCCCGGGGACTGCTGGCCGGCCAGCAGATGGGATCATCTCGAACTCCGAGGTTCATGCCGATGGATCTCTACAAGGTCGACGATCACTACGTCCTGACGGCCGACCTGCCCGGTGTGGACCCGGGCTCGATCGATGTCAGCGTTGACAACGGAACCCTCACACTTTCCGCGCAGCGCTCCACCCGGTCGGACGACTCGGTCGAATGGCTCTCCAGTGAGCGCTTTTATGGAAGCTACCGTCGTCAACTGACGCTCGGAGAAGGCATCGACAGCGCCGGGATCAGCGCCAGTTATGAGAACGGCGTGCTCTCGGTCACGATTCCGATGGCTGAGCGGGCAAAGCCTCGGCGTATTTCGATTTCACACTCCGACACGGTGCAGGCGATCGAGAAATGATCCCCATCGATGACGTGACAACCGTGATCTGGCCCGATCCGAGCCCATTCGATGACTGGTGGGCCACCGTGATGTCCGTCGCGACCTGACCAACCGAAGTGGTGCGTGCCGCCCGCTGCCCGGCCGGGCGGCACGGCCGTGTCGGCTAGTGCGAACAGCGTTGCCCTGCCGGACTCTGAATTAGGCTGACCGCCATGGAACCGGTATTTCGAGCGCTTGAGATGACGGCAAAGGCGCTGGTCAAGGCTCAGGGACTGAAGCTCGATTTTGCCGGGCTGGACAAGTTGCCCGCCCACGGTGGAGTGGTGCTGGCGATCAACCACACGGGCTATCTCGACTTCCTGCCGGCGGCGTTGGGCGTCTATCACCGGGGCCGGCGCGTGCGGTTCATGATCAAGTCGGAGCTGCAGAAGATCGCCATCATGCGTTTCCTGATCAAACACACCAAGACGGTGCCGGTGGACCGGGCGGCCGGCGCCGAGGCCTACGAACTCGCTGTGCAGAGTCTTCGGTCCGGGGAAGTGGTCGGCGTGTATCCGGAGGCCACCATCAGCCGGAGTTTCGAGATCAAGGCGTTCAAATCGGGTGCGGCGCGGATGTCGATCGACGCACAGGTCCCGATCGTCCCCGTCATCGTCTGGGGATCACAGCGCATTGCGACGAAGGGTGGTCCGCGTAATCTGGGACGCACCAAGACCCCGGTCTTCGTCGAGTTCGGTGACCCGATCCCGCCGCCTTCGGCCGACACCGTGACGACCGACATGCTGGTCGACGAGCTGAAACAGACGATGCAGCGCATGCTGCTCGAGGTTCAGAAACGGTACGACGATCAGCCTGCCGGGGCGTATTGGGTGCCGGCGCGACTGGGTGGCGGGGCCCCGACGCTGGAGGAGGCCGATGCGATGGACATGGCCGACGCTGCCGCTCGGGCGGCGAAAAGGCAAGATGGATAAATGCCCCAACCGGAGTTCGTAGGCCCGCCCACACTGATTGCCAGCGATGTCGACGGCACGCTCATCGACGACAACAACCTGGTGCCCGAACTGGTGCGCACGATGATCAGCAAGGCCACCTCGGCCGGTGCCACGTTCGTGATCGCCACGGGTCGTCCGCCGCGATGGATCGCCGAGATCACCGACCAACTCGACTTCGAACCGTATGCCGTCTGCGCCAACGGCGCGATCGTCTACGACGCCGCGACCGACCGGATCCTGCATTCGGAAACCCTCGCCGCGTCGGTGCTGGAGAAGCTCGCCGAGTTCGCATATCAGCAGATCCCCGGGTGCGGCCTCGCGGTCGAGCGGGTCGGCAAAAGCGCCCACGACGCCGCGACGCCACCGTTTGTGGCCACGTCGGGCTACAAGCACGCCTGGCTGAACCCTGATCACATCGAGATGAGTGAAGCCGACGTGCTGTCGCGGGACGCGGTGAAGATGCTGGTGCGCCGGCCGGAGATGACCAGCGACGAAATGGCCCGGCGGATGGCCGCGGTGGTCGGCGACCTCGCGGACGTCACCTACTCCACCGACAACGGACTGATCGAACTCGCGGCCCCCGGCGTCAGCAAGGCCAGTGGTCTCAAAGTGCTCGCGCGGCTGCGTGACCTGCCGGTCGATGCCTCGATCGCCTTCGGTGACATGCCCAACGACATCGAGATGTTGCGTTGGGCAACACGAGGTTTCGCGATGGCCGACGGACACCAGGCCGCTATCGATGCGGCCGACGAGATCGCCCCGGACAACAATTCCGGCGGTGTGGGCCAGGTTCTGGCCCGCTGGTTCTGACCGGCTGTTCCTGATCCCAAAATTCGCTCCACCTACCTGCGTCCGCTCCTGTCGCAACAGGAGCGAACGCGAGTACGTGGAGCGAATTTCCGGGCGTAAGGCGGGTCAGGCCGGCGGTGCGGTGGTCGGCACCTCCGTGGTGGGCAATCCGGTGGTTGCCGGCGCCGGTGTACCGCGCTGTTCGTTGTAGCTGTTGGTGTACTCGTCGACGTAGGTGCGCAGAACCTCGACGATGCCGGTGAGCAGGTTGAAGATCAACGTCCCACCCTGGAACGACTGACTGATGCCCGCCGGTGCGGTGGTCTCACCCGAGGTCGGCAGTCCGAGGGATCCGGTCTCGAATCCCAGTGCTGCCCATGCCTTCTCGATGGCGCCCTGGACGATCTGTGCGCCGGTGGCCTCGGACCAGTAGATCTTGCCGTTCTCGAAGTCGACGTATTTGGCCGAGCCGTCAGGCGTGGTCTGCTCGAGGGTCGTCGCATTTCCGAGCTTGCCGGTGGGCCCGCCGGTTTCCTGCCACTGCTGGGCGATGGCACCGGTGTCGGTGGTGGAGAGGACCTGCGGATTCGCGGTCGGCAACTGGGTGCCACCGGCAGCGATCGCCCGGATCTGCGGGAGTGCGTCGTATCCGAACTGCCCGGGGCAGTCGGTGTTGTAGAAGTCGCGGTGACCGCTGATCATCGGCACGGTGGCAGTCTCACCCGCGGCGTACAGGCCGCCCGGGAAACCGATCGAGGTGACGGAGCCCTGACCGTTCGGGTCGAGCCCGGCCAGCCGTAGTCGCCATCCGAGGAAGGTCCCGGCCGCATTGAGCATCTCCGGTGTCGGGGCGACCTCGTTGAGGTTGCCCAGCAACGCCAGACCCATTGTGTCCTGGTTGAATCCGCCCGTGTGGGTGGCCTCGACGTTTCTGTCGAGACCGCCGTAGGCGCCTTCGAAGATCTGTCCGTACTTGTCGACGAGCACGTTGTAACCGATGTCGCACCAGCCGAGTGTTTGGGCGTGGTAGGCGTAGATGCCCCGGACGATCTCGGCGGACTGCTCGCGGGTGTAGTCGTTGGAACCGGCGGAGTGGTGAACGATCGTCTCCTTCAGTTCCGGATCGTACGTCGGGTCGGAGCAGCGCATCGACTCGTCGGCGCCCCACTGGGCGCGGGAGATCACCTGCGGGTCACCGGGGGGTGCCGGCGTCGCCGGGGCGATGGGGGCAGCGTTCTCGGCCGGGGTTTGACCGTCGGTGGTCGGTGCCGTCGATCCGGGTGAGATCAGGGCGGCACTGATCGATGAGAAGGCCTGCTGCAGCAGATCCTGTTCGGGTGCCCCGGTGGTGGTCAGCATCGGCTGCTCCTTGGGCGTGAACACCCGGGGAGCGATCTGGCCGGGAGTGACCGTCGACGTCGGGATCGACGTGTCGGTGCGCTTGGGTACCGGGGGTGTGGTGAACGTCGGGGTGGTCGACGATTCGGTTGTGGACGTTGTGGTTGTCGATGATGCGGCGGCGGGTCCTTCCGTCCCCGCACCCGGCGCTGCGACACCGTCATTGGTGACCGCGATCTGCACGACGTTCGCATCGCCGACCCACACCGGTTCGGTGCCCTGCTTCTCCGGGTTCTTGTCGCTGACGCCGTCGACCTTGTCGGCCGAGATCCACGGGCCCCACGATCCGTCGGCCTTCTTGGCGCGGATGTAGGCGGTGGTATTGGCAACGCCGTCCCAGGTCAATCCGACCATTGAGAAAGGCTTGTCCTGACTGACCTCTTTGACCAATGCGCCCTCGGGAGTGCCGGGTTCGGCGGGGGTGCTGCTCGACGGTGTGGTGGTCGACGGTGAGACGGATTCCAGTGGTGCCGTGGTGGAGGGGAGGAGTTCGGTCGGGATCACCCCGCTGGGGATTTCCAACGGTATGTCGGGCAGGTCGATTCCGGAGATGTCGACCGGCGGGAGCGTCACGCCCACATCTGCCAGGCCCGATTTCACGAGGTTGAGAACAAGTGTCGGTACGTCGTTGAGGCTGACCTGGTTGATGGTTGTCGGCGTGATCGACTGGGTGGCGGGAGCCTCGCTCGGATCGACGGTGAGGTTCGGTGCACTACCTCCGACCAGGATGGCGACCGGGCTGGCAACGACAACGGCCGCGACCGTGCCCAGGACGATCGACGGTTTTGGGCGGCGATAGCGCACGTAGGTCTCCTTGTAGGTCGAACTGTCGGGCTGGTCATCACCGACGTGAGCAGGCATGCCAAAGCAGGCGTCCTGCGCAACGTCGACTTCCCCATCGACTTTGTTAGACCGGCAAATCGTGTCTTCTGCATCCCGTGAAGTCCACGACCTGACTCGGCGTGGCGTGAAACTCGTGATGCTGTTGTTATGTCCTGTGACTTTTGTGGTTACCGAATAGCAACTACTGTCACTCTAGTCCCACTAGTCACACTGCGGCGATGATGCGTGCTCGTGACAGCCGAGGTGGGCGGAACTGTTGTGAAGGGACCTCCATGCCGCGTATTCCAGGCCTGTACACCACTCGACCCATTGGGGGCCGGGCTGCGTACGGTGCTCGGCTGCGGCGACCGGCAGCGGCTGGGGTAGCCCTGCTGGTGGCCGTCGGAGCTGCGGGATGGGTCATCCCGCGGGTGGTCGAAGCAGATGTTTCGCTTGCCGTCGGCAGCGAGGTGACGCTGATCGGGCACGGCAACGGGCACGGTCGCGGTATGGGCCAGTGGGGCGCGTTTGGCTATGCCAAACAAGGTTGGACCTCGACTCAGATCTTGAGTCACTACTACGGCGGCACCACCGCGGGGAAGGTGGACAACGTCGACGTCTCGGTAATTCTCACAGGCGAGTCGTCGGTCAATGTCTTCGCGGACGCCGGAATGAAGGTCGGTGATGTGGCGGTGGCACCCGGACAGGCCGTGAGTCTGTCGGGTTCCACCGCCACCATCAGCGCCGGCTGCGGGGGCGGGGTTCTCCAATCCGTCGAATTGCCGCGGCCGCTCGTCTCACCGATCACGCCGGGGCCCGGACGCCCGGACCCCGAACTCCTCAAGATGTGCGGTTCGAATCAGACCTTCCGCGGCTCGCTGGGATTCGACGGTGGCCGCGTCATCAACGTGGTGCCTCTCGACGACTACGTCAAAGGTGTTGTACCCAAGGAAAGCATCGTGACCTGGGCCGACGAGGGTGGCGCCGAGGCGCTAAAGGCCCAGGCCGTCGCGGCACGCACATACGCACTCGCGTCGATGGACATCAGCAAGCCCATCGACGACACCCAGAACTCCCAGGTCTACGGCGGTTACGACGCCGAGGACCCCCGCTCCAATGCGGCGGTCGACGCGACCGCCGGCGTCATCCTGCTGAAGGACGGAAAAGCGGCGTTCACCGAGTTCTCCTCGTCCACCGGCGGCGCCACCGATGGTCGCGACTTCCCGGCTGTGATCGACGACGGCGACGCGATCTCCCCGCACCACGATTGGACAGCCTCGGTGAGCTCGTCGAGCATCGCCGCCCAGTTCGGCGTCGGATCCCTGACCGGATTCGAGGTGATCGAGGCCTACGGCGTGGGCGCCGAGAACGGCCGGGCAGCCACCGTCCGGATCAGTGGAACCGGCGGCAGCGTCGACGTTCCGGCGCAGGAGGTCCGCACCAGGCTGCAGCTGAAGTCGTCGTACTTCTCTGTTCAGGGGCAACCGAATCCGCCGGCGATCATCGCGCCGCCCTCGGGTGTCGGCGCAGCGACGGCCGCACCGGAGGCGATTGCCATCCCGGGGATTCCGGCCGTACCCGGCACCCCGGAAGGTTCCGGGGCCGAGGAACTGACCAATTCGCTGCTGGCGCTGGCCGAGGCCGCCATCGGGACGAAGTTCACCGAATTGGGCGGTAGTGCCGGACTTCTCGGCAGTGCCATCGGGCCGGTCATCACCACGGTCACCGGAGCCGGTGCAGCGCAACAATTCCAGAACGGCACAGTCTTCTTCAGCCCCGAGACCGGCGCCCACGCGCTGGCCGGTGCCGCCCTGCTCGATTACATACTCAAAGGCGGCGAAACCGTCCTGGGATTCCCGCTCGAGGACCTGATCGCCCCAACTTCTGCCCCCTGAGTGAACGCCGAGGGAACTAACTATTCCCTCGGCGGGTCGTCTCGGGGATGATCCCGGCGTGGACCCGTGGATACTGGGCGCGTGAGCGAACCAGGTCCGGCCGCCGCCGGACAACTCCATCGCCGACTCGGCGTATTCGACGCCGTGACAATCGGACTCGGGTCGATGATCGGCGCCGGTATCTTTGCCGCACTCTCGCCCGCAGCGGCCGCAGCCGGCGCCGGACTACTCATCGGTCTGGCGATCGCCGCGGTCATCGCCTACTGCAATGCGATGTCGTCCGCACGACTGGCCGCGCTCTACCCGGTATCGGGTGGGACGTACGTGTACGGCCGCGAAAGGCTCGGAGAATTCTGGGGCTACCTCGCGGGCTGGGGATTTGTGATCGGGAAGACCGCATCCTGTGCCGCGATGGCGCTGACCGTCGGTCTGTATCTCTGGCCGGACCACGCCCATGCGGTTGCCGTCGCGGCGGTGGTGCTGCTGACGGCCGTGAACTGCCTGGGCGTGACGAAGTCGGCCCTGGTCACCCGCCTGATCGTGGCCGTGGTGTTGGCAGTTCTGGCAGCGGTCGTCGTCACCACGCTCACCTCGGAGGCGTCGCAGGCGAGCCGGCTCGATCCGCTCACCGACGTCACGGTCACCGGAGTGCTCCAGGCCGCCGGACTGCTGTTCTTCGCATTTGCCGGATACGCGCGGATCGCGACCCTGGGCGAGGAGGTGCGCGATCCGGCCCGGACCATTCCGCGGGCGATCCCGCTGGCCCTGGGCATCACGCTGGTCGTCTATCTGGTGGTCGCGGTGTCGGTATTGAGCGTGCTGGGCGCCGACGCGGTGGCCAAGTCGGCCGCACCCTTGGTCGATGCGGTGGGCGCCGCCGGGGTCCCCGGGCTCGAACCGGTGGTGCGGACCGGAGCGGTGGTGGCCGCGCTCGGATCGATGCTCGCGGTGCTGCTCGGTGTGTCCCGGACGACGCTCGCCATGGCCCGCGACCGGCACCTGCCGCACCCGCTGGCCGCGGTACATCGGACAACCGGCGTGCCCTACCGTGCCGAACTGGTCATCGGCCTGGTGGTGGCGATTCTGGCCGCGACCGCGGATCTGCGTGAGGCGATCGGCTTTTCGTCGTTTGCGGTTCTCATCTACTACGCGATCGCCAACGTGTCCGCGGCGACTCTCGGCGACGACGAAGGCAGACCGCGGCGCCTGATCCCGGTGGTCGGGCTGGTCGGATGTGTTGTCCTGGCGGTGTCACTGCCGGTTGCGTCGGTGATCGCCGGGCTGTTGGTCCTGGCCTGTGGTGCCCTGATTTATGGATTGCGGCGGGTGATTCGTCGATAGACGAGTGATCAACGCAGGCAGCAAGATCCCGAAGAACAACGCGATTGTGACACCCAGCGCGGTCTCGTTGATCCGCTCGAACAGCCGGGAAGGTGCGTTGTCGGGGTTGGAGTATCCCAGCAGCATGATGACAAAGAACGTGGTGAACGCAGGCAGGATGTAGAACCGCGAGCCTCGCGTGGCGGATGCCAGAGTGAGGGCCAGCCCGAATATGGCCGCGAAAACCGCTGCCGGCGGGGAGATTTCGATGAGAAGTACGGCTACGGTGCCACCGGCGATGACCGAGGCCAGGCGGCCTGCCATCCGTGAGATCTGCACTTCACGGACCGGGCGCATCACCATGAGTGCTGCCGCACACGCCCATCCGACATGATCGAAGTCGAATGCGAAACCGATGGCCGCTGCCAGGGCTCCGGCAGCGCCCAGCCTCAAGCCGTAGCTCAGGCCCGGTGCCTGCTCCGGCTCGTCTCGAGGTTCGGATTCACGTTCCGGAAGCGTCAGCGACAGGAGCCAGACCAGGGCGGATCCACCGATGAACAGCAGCGTCAACCGTGCGGATTCGCCGACACTGTCGTAACTGAGACCAACTCCGACCATCGGGACCGCGAGGGTCATCATCAGTTGACCTGCCCGGGTGAACCGGGCGACACCGGCCAACAGCACCGCACCCAGCGCCAGGGCGAAAATCACCGGCACCGCGACCACCGGGAACGGGGCCACCAGGGAACCGGCCATCATCGGGACACCGATGAGAAACCCGGCCATCAACAGGATGATCCGAGCTCTGCGTTGCGGCGCGATTCCGACCACCGCTGCCGGCAGAACGCCGACACCGAGTGCTGCGGCCGCCGCGATGTTCCAGAAGGCAACAATCACGGCGGGTATCGCTGCCGCCGCGCCGATGATTGCGTTGGTACGACTCCAGGCGAACAGCCGTGCCGGGGGCATGGGCCACAACACCTTTCGCCGTTCGACCAGGTCAGAGACTTCGGGGAGCGGCCCGATGTGCCTTGCCGAAACGCTAGCAGCAACCCGTCCTGCGTGCGCGTGGATCGACCACCCGTTGATGCGGGCTCAACGCAGCATGCGGTTGCTGGGACAATGGTCCTCGCGCCAATGAGAAGGAGATGAGGGCATGCATCGAGACACTGATGGGGCAGCACCGCATATTTCGTACGTGATAGCGGGGTCCGAGGCCACTGGTGGCGCCGGACTCCAGGTCGATCTCAGGACATTTCAGCAGCTCGGAGTGTACGGAGTCGGGACCATCACCTGCATCGTCTCCTTCGACCCGAAAGCCGATTGGGCACATCGGTTCGTTCCGGTGGCGCCTCAGGTCATCGCGGATCAGATCGAAGCCGCCACCAGTGCGCACGATCTCGACGTGGTGAAGATCGGCATGCTCGGTACGCCGGAAACCATTGCGGTGGTGGCGAATGCACTGTCGGCGCAGACCTGGCGGCACATCGTCGTCGATCCGGTGCTGATCTGCAAAGGGCAGGAACCGGGTGCTGCCCTCGACACCGACAACGGGCTACGGACCGAGATTCTGCCGTTGGCCACGGTGGTCACGCCGAATCTGTTCGAGGCCCGCACGCTTGCCGGCATGGAGACCATCGAGAACGCCGATGATCTGAAGGAAGCCGCACGGCGTATTGCCGATCTCGGACCCCGGTACGTCGTGGTCAAGGGCGGAATGGATCTACCGGGCGACGATGCTGTCGACATCGTCTACGACGGAAGCGAGTTCACCGAACTCCGATCGCCGAAGATCGGTGATCAGCGAGTGGCCGGCGCCGGCTGTACCTTCGCCGCCGCCATCACCGCCGAACTCGCCAGGGGAACAGACGTTCTCGACGCGGTTCGGGTGGCCAAGGAGTTCACCAGGGCCGGGATCACGGCTTCGATCGCGACCCGGGCTCCGCAACCATCGATCGGACTTGCGGGAAGCCTGAGCTGACAACCCGCTCAGGGGTTCAGCAGAGGCAGATCTGGGCCGACCGCAACCATGCGGCGAACGCCTCCTGGTCGGTACTGTCGGTGACCCACCAGGTGATGGTGCTGTTCTTCTCCGAGTAGATGATGTACGCCACGGTGTTGTCGTCGAAGGTGTCGAAGTACGCGTACACCGGTTTGCCATCGATCGTCTGGGTGAACAACTGGGATGTGTTGCTCTCGGCGTACTCCGCGTCGGCGATGGCCTTGATATCGGACGTACCGGCGTCGAACAGGGCGATGGCGCTCGGTGGGGCACCCGTGGTGCCCTCGGTCAGCACCGAGTCGGCCGGCGCGCAGATGATCGCGGCGACGGCGTAGTCGGGCCGGTCGACCGGCTGGCATGTTTTGGCGTCGAACAGGTCCGGGTTGGCGTCGACCAGGCCCTGGTCGTCGGCGTCCAGCGTGCCGGCGGCTGTCGAAACGTCAGGGGTGGGCTCGGTGGGTTTGGTGGTTGCCGACTTCGAGGTGGACGTTGTGGTCGACGACGTCGTCGAGGAACTCGACGGGCCGGCTTTCGGGTCGCTGCTGCCGGAACTGATGATCGCGACACCAAGTATGGCTGCGACCAGCACCACAACCACCGCGGCGATCGCACCGATCGTGAGATTGCGCTTGCGGTTGGGGTTCGGACCCGGTTGTTGCGGTGGCGCGCCGTACGCCGAGGCGTAGCTCGGCTGCGGATCCGTGCCGTACGGGGGATTCGTTCCGTACTGGGCCGTCGACGCATAACCGCCGGGGGGTGCGGGGGTGAATGGCGGGGGTGTCGTGGCGGGTGGGGGCGTGTCCGGGGTGTCCGGTGGGCCCCAGCCGGGTGGGCTCGGCGGCGGGGGACCCACGGGTGTCATCGGCGGCGCGGACGGGGCGTCCCCGCGAGGCGGCTTCGACAACGGAATCCCCGCGACGGGCGGCACCGGGAATGGTGCGGGCGCAGATCCGGCCGATTCCGACTCCGCGACGATGGCTTCGAGGGCACCGAGCGCGACCACGGTCTTCGGGTTGTCGAGTGTTGCGATGGTGCCGAGTTCGCCGAGGCGCTGATGCACCAGCGGCACCCGGGAGGAACCGCCGGTCAGGTAGATCTGGACGTCGCTGCCGGCACCCGCGCGGGCGAGTGTCCGCCGGGTGAGATCGACAACCGAGTCGACGTTGGCGGCGATGAGCTGCTCGAACTCGCCGCGGGTCAGTTCGAGAATGGCCTCGTGCCCCCCGGCGCTGATGTTGATGACCGCGCGCGGTGACTCCGACAGCAACTCCTTGGCACGCCGGATGTTGTCGTCGACGGCACGCTTCGTGGAGAGATTGGCATCTGTCCGCAGGTATTCCAGCAGCTCGGGCGCACGCGAGGTGAGTTGCTTGTCGACCCATCGGCGGATCATGGCGTCGAGGTTCTTGCCCCCGAGACCGTTGCTGCCGTCGTGCGCGATCAGGTCGATCGAACCGGGGGCGGACTTCGCGTCGGCGATCTTCACCACCGCGACATCGCACGTGCCGCCGCCGTAGTCGACGACGGCGACGGTCTGGCCGGGCGACGTTCGGATGGTGGAGTTTCCGTTGTCGGCGTCACCGACGGCACGGGTGTAGTGGGCGATCGCGGCACGAGGTTCGGAGATCAGCGTGATGGCCCGGCGGTCGAAACCGATCAACTCGGCGGCCCGGGTCAGAACATCGATCTCCTCCGGCGACCAGGCGACCGGATGTGTGAGGATCAACCGGCTGGGCCGGAGTCCGCCGCGTCGTTCGGCGGCCCGGGTCATCGCCGAATTGAGCACGGCGGCAATGAGATTCTCCAACGGCAGGTCGAGATTGCCGACCGGAACCGTGCCGGCGTTGATGTGCCGTTTCGGGTGGGTGATGAACGCGGCCGGATTGCCCGCTGCCTGGTTGACCGCGGCCTCGCCGACCACCACGTTGCGGTACGAATCCGCGTATACCGATGACGACATGATGTCGCTGTTGTGCGAGAGAGGCACCACGGACGGTGCGCCGGAACCGGGTTCGTATGCGGCCGCGGCGGTGTTCGATGTACCGAAGTCGATCGCCAGCCACCATTGGTTCGACATCGGTGGGGGTTCCTTTCGAGTTGGGTTGGCCATCGGAGTCGGCCACCGCCAACGTAAAGCATCTATGCGTTGGCGGCAGCCGATTGTCCTGTGGGTGAATGTCCTACTGCCAGATGACGGTTGAGGGTGTGGCTAGAGAATGCTGAAGCCGTCCGGGATGCCGTTCTGGTCCAGATCGGAGACCGCAATATCGTGCACACCGTCCTCGTAGCCGTCGCCGTCGAAGTCGGCGTATCCGACGATCTGTGGCTCGTCCTGCGGGTATTCGGTGGTGTCACGTTCGCTCTGGGGCGAGGAGGTCTGAGGCGGATCAGACTTGGTGGAATCGGACACTGAGTTCCCCTGGTGCTGGTTGTCGCCGGCTCAGAGGGCGCTGGTGTCGGGGGTGTCGAGGCTGTCGGGATCGACCTCGGTCCACTCGTCGGTGCCGGTTTCGTGGACGTAGGCGGTGTCGACCTCACCGTCCTGATCTTCGTCGACGAAGGCGATGTCGTGCTCGCCGTCGGCGTTCTCGTCGACGAAGACGGTGTCGGCGATGCCGTCCTGGTCGGAGTCCGAGATCGCGGTCTCGAAGTGCTGGTCGCCGTCGGTGTCGAAGGCCAGGGTTTCTGCGGTGCCGTCCTGGTCGTAGTCCTGGACCATCACGTCGCCGACGCCGTCGGCGTCCACGTCGACCAGGGCGGATTCGACGATGCCGTCGTTGTCGACGTCGAAGACCTCCAGAACGGTGGCGTCGTCGCTGATCTCGGGCATGGTGTTGTCGGACATTTGGATCTCCTTGTTGGTGTGTCTGGCTTGCGGTGTTGTAGATAGGAGACTCCGCATGTGCCGAATGTTCCGGCCAATAAGGAAAAGTTTTCCGAACCCGACCAGGCCGCGCAGCGGCGCACTTACGTCACCGAATAACGACGCCGCGGGACCCGGGTCAGAAGGCGGTGCGCTCGAGCCAGGTTTCCCAGATCGGCTGGTCGCCGAGGACTTCGACGCCGGCTTCGGCCGCGGACTGTCGACGGGTCATTGCGAGGAGGAGGTCGACCGCGCGTCCGCGCACCGCCGCCGCAGCCTTGGTGTGGCTGTCGTCCCAGATGATCGCGTCGTCGCCGTGGCTGATCGACCATTCACCGGCACTGCCGAGAGTGTCTTCGGAGGCGTGCAGGTGCAGTGTTGCCCCGGCATCCAGGGGTGAAGGCCGGCCCGAACCGGGCTGGGCGAGGAGATCGAGAAACTCGGAGATCCCATCGGCGGCCAGTGCCGGGCTCAGCTCATACGGGAGACCCAGTGCCATTGCGGCATCGGCTCGGTGGACAGTTGCCTCATGGAGCCGGCGGCGGATCCACCACCCCGACGGCCGGGGTCCGAGGAACGTCCAGATCTGGGTGTCGGGGCCGGTCTCGGCCACCGCATCGATCACCAGCTGCGCACCTTCGTGCAGCCAGTCGATCGCCTGCTCCGGATCGGCGGGCGGCTTTCCGCCGCCGACCGACCGCGGATCGATCGCGTGCTCGCTCCGTTCGGCGACCATCTGCGCGGCCCAGCGATCCCCACGACCGACATGCCGAAACAGCTGCTGGACTGTCCATCCCGGACAGGTCGGCACCGGCAGGGCCGGATCGGCCCCGCGGATCAGCTCACCGAACAGACGATTTTCTTCCACGAACGCCACGGAGTAGTCCACGTCCGGACACTACCGCTTCAGTCGGACGCGGTCACCGAATACCGCACGCCGGACCCGATGTCCTCAGGTCCGTCGGCGGTATACCCGGTGCGGCAACGCATCAGTGTCCGATGACCGGTTCGGCATTCGGGTCGATCTCGGGGATCTTGTTGGGGTAGACGACACCGGCGACCAGTGCGCCGAGTGCGAAGAACCCGGCGGCCCACCAGAATGCCGCGTGGTAGCCGGCCATGGCCGCGCCGTCCACGATCGCCTGTATACCGTCAGGTCCCGCCGGGCCGTGGTCGCTGACGTAGTTCGCGCCGGCGGTGGCGGCAAAGCTGCTGAGCAGTGCCACACCGATGGATCCACCCACCTGCTGTGCGGTGTTGACCGTGGCGGAGGCGACGCCGGCGTCATTGGCCTGGACGCCGTAGGTCGACAGGCTCATGGCGTTGGCAAAGACGGTACCGAGACCGATGCCGATCATGATCAGGCCCGGAACGACGCCGGTGACGTACGAGCTGTCGGTCTCGATGGTGGTCAGGAACACCATTCCCAGCGCGGAGACGGTCAGACCGGCGGCCACCATCACCTTGGGGCTCAACCGGGTGACCAGCACCGACCCCGCGATCGCTGCGGTGATCGCGATGGACCCGACCATCGGGAGGAATGCCAGACCGGTCTCGACGGGGCTGAATCCCAGGGTCTGCTGTAGATAGAAGGTCAAGAACAGGAAGACCGCAAACATGCCGATCGCGGCGATGAGCATGACGAGGTAGGACGCACCGCGCATCCGGTCGAGCAGGATGTGCAGGGGTAGCAGCGGATGGGACACCTGGGTCTGGACCCAGAGAAACGCGGCCAGCAGGACAATTCCGATGACAAGCGGGAGCACTGTCACCGCATCGGTCCAGCCGTTGGTTTCGGAGTTGGCGAATCCGTAGACGATGAGGAACAGGCCCGCGGTCACCAGAATGGTTCCGGCCCAGTCGATGGGTGTGCGGGCGCCGTCCTTGATGTGCTTGGGCAGCAGCATGATTGCGCCGACCATCGCGATGATCGCGAAGATGACGTTGACGTACAGGCACCAATTCCACGAGACGTATTCGGTGAGAACGCCTCCCAGGAGGAGTCCGATCGCGCCGCCGGCACCGGCCACCGCGCCGAAGATGCCGAAGGCCTTGCCGCGATCTTCCGATCCGGCGAAGGTCACGGCGAGCAGTGACAGGGCGGCCGGTGCGAGAAGCGCGCCGAAGACACCCTGGAGTGCGCGGGCGGTGACCAGGACCTCGAAGGTCGGGCTCCAGCCGCCGAGTGCGGACGCCGCGGCAAAGCCGATCAGGCCGACGATGAACGAGTTCTTTCGCCCGAACAGGTCGTTGATCCGGCCACCGATCAGCAGCAGGCTGCCGAATGCGAGTGAGTACGCCGTGATCACCCATTGGCGCTGGCCATCACTGAAGCCCAAGGCCTGCTGCGCCTCGGGGAGCGCGATGTTCACGATCGTGGCGTCGAGGACGACCATCAACTGGGCGATCGCGAGCACGGCCAGGATCAGCCAGCGGTGATTGGAACCGACAGATGCTCGTGATGGCGGCGTTTGGGTAATAGACATGTTCTCTCTCGGAACGTAGCGGAAACGGAATAAGTAATTCCGCTTGACGATAGCAGAGCGGAATGAGTGATTCCACTTAGCGCGTATGATGAGGTCATGGCTGAGACGGAAAACACGGTCGACGTCCTACGGGCCGACGCTCGCGAGAACCTCAATCGCATCCTCGTGTCGGCGCGAGAGGTGTTTGCGACTGCGGGGCTCGACGCGACACTTGCCGACGTCGCCAAACATGCCAAAGTCGGCGTCGGGACGATCTATCGCCGCTTCGAGAACAAGGAAGGCCTCATCGAGGCGTTGTTCGCCTCCCGCCTCGAGGATGTGGCGGCGATGGCGCGTGCCGCCGATGCCATGGCGGACCCGTGGGAAGGCCTGCTCCATTTCCTGAATGAAGGCGCCGTGATGATGGCGCGTGATCGTGCTCTGCGGGAGCTCATGTTCACCGGTCCCCCGAAGGCCGTGCAATCGACGGCTTCTCGAGACGATCTGGCGACCGACATCGCCGAGACCCACAAGGTCATCGACGGCGCTGCGGAGAGCCTGGTGTCCAGGGCGATCGACGACGGCCGGTTGCGGGCCGACTTTACTGCGACAGACCTTCCAGTGCTTGCCTTTTCGATCCAGGCGACCGCCCAGTTGGCCCACGGATACAACCCCGAATTGTGGCGACGGACCATGGGAATCATCGTCGACGGCATGCGCGCCTCACGGACCGGTGTGACTCCACTCGATGCGGAGCCGCTGACCAGTGAACAGATGGCCGAGGTGTTTGTCGTCAACCAGACCGGTACGTCGATCCGGGAGCGCTAGATCGACCGGCGCATCATCGAATAGGTATGCAGCAGAACGGCAACGGCATCCTCTTCGGCGGCCGAACCGCCCAACAGGCCGGCCTCGTGTACTCGCCGCAGCCGCCGGTCCAGCTCGGTGGCAACCGCCCCGCGGTCGGCATGAGGTGGCAGACCGATGCGACCGGTGATCCCGGAACCGACCAGCACCGCTCGAAGCTCGCTGACCCACGGTGATTCCGGATCGGTCTGGGTCAGTGAACTCAGCGCTTTGAACTCTGCCATCGTGTGGGCCTGGGGGCTCTGGCGCACCTGACGAAGGATGGACCGGATCTGAGCTCCGGCGGGATGGGTCAGGGCGAGATGCTCGATCTGCGTGCAGGCGGCGATCGCGCGGGTGATCAGAACTGATCGGGTCAGGTTGACGTCGATGTTGGCGCGGAGTTCGTCCACTCGCGAATGTTGTTGCAGCCAGGCGTTGACGGCGTGGGCGCCGCGTAGTGCCACGCCACGTGCGTGCCGGAGTCCATACTCGCCCAACAGATCCAGCAGTCGATCGCGTTGTGCATCGGTGCCGATCGATGACGTCTGCGCCTCGAGCCACATCTCCAGCTGTAGGTCGGACAGGCCCGCCAACGAGGCCAGGGCGTCGGCGTCGGACTCGGTGAACTGGCCGGTCTGCGCGGTCTGGGCCAGCAGGCCCGCCACCGGCTGCACGGTGAGCAGACCCGCCGACATCGACGCCGCGATGGCCTCCGATTGCTTTTGTGCCTCTTCGATCGGGTCGGTGTCACCAAAAGCGCCCTCGCCGAGCGTATCCGCCTTGGCCAGCACCCCGATGGTGTTGACCGACGAGAAGCCGAGGTCGTGGAGGAACTGCACCTCGTCGGCCCGGGGAGTCGCGTCGAACAAGAAGATCGCCGCATCGGCATTGACCGAGGCGTCGCGGGTCTGTCCGAAACCGTCGATCAGCGCTCGCCGGGTCGCCTGTTCGTTGCCGGCGGTGATGGTCGCGAGGCCGGGGGTGTCGATCAGGATCATCCTCCGCAGCAGCAGGCTCGGCAGGTAGCGGTTGAGGTAGGCGACCTCCTCCGCCGAACAACCGAGTTCGGTGACCCTCCCATCGGTCAACGGCGCGCTCCGGCGGGCGCCTGCGATCGTGACGATCTCGGCCCGCGACGGCGCTCCATCCTGATATACCGCAACAACTTTAGTGCATTCGGTGGCAGCGGTATCGGCAACACGATCACCGATCAATGCGTTCACGAGCGTCGATTTCCCGGCCTTCACCCGCCCGACGACCACCACCCGCGGCGGCGCCCACAGATCGTCTCGGATGCGTGCGGTGGCCTGGGCCAGAGGGCGGTCTATCTGTGCGATGTGGGCCAGTGCGCCGGTCAATTGGTCGCGCAGGGCATGTGGCCGGGTGCGGCGGACGGGTGGCTGGGTCACAGCGCTGTGCCCGCTTTCTTGAGTCCGGCGATCGCTGCGTCGAGTTGTTCGATGAGCGAGACGATCTCGGTCTGCCGACGTGTCAGCCCGCGTATCCGCTTGTCGCGGGTCAGCTTGTCTTCCTTGGCGGCCTCGGTCCCGGCGGTGATCTGATCGCTGATCTCCTCGGTCTGTGCGCGAAGGTGCCGCCGGTAGGCCACCACGATCTCCGGGCGTGCGGTCGCAACGGTGCGATCGATCACCCGCAGCGTCGATTTACTGGTGAGCTGCAACGTTTCCCGGAGCCAGGTGATCAGATGCTGGCGTCCGTTGCGCATTGCCCGGTAGCCGAGATTGACCGACAGCCAGACACCACCGGCGGCCAGGCCGATCGGTAACACTGCCGCCATGGCCAGACTTCCGAAGATGGCGCCGCCGACCATGCCGCCGGTCATCAGGTTCGCACCCATGAACCCCATCGCCATCGCACTGGGATCGAACACGTCCTTCCACTTCGTCTGCACCTCAGGGGAATTGATGTCCTCGGCGACGAGGGTGCCGGCCACCGAGTTCATGATGTCCTCCCATTGTTCGTCGCTGCCGAACAGTTGCGTCACCACGTCGTGCAAACCCGAGGCGAAGGTGTCGAAAGACCTGGCGCTGGCGGCCTGCAGATCTGAGGTGATGGCAGCGGTGAAGACCTGAGGTTGCTTGCGCAGCATCCGCCAGCCCTCACTGTTGATTCGTCCGGTCCAGTCTTCCTTGACCCGGGCCAGATCGCTGTCCAATTGCGCTGTTGCGCGCTGGCGGCTGAGTGTGACGTCGCGCGAAAGGTGCTGGTCCCATTCGGTGCCGTGGTCGCGCAGTTCTTTGAGTCTGGCCTTCTTCTCGCTGAGGTCATCCAGCGCGGACGAGTCGCCCTGTACCACAGCGATCTCGGTGTCGAGTCGGGTCTTCATCCGGTGCATCCCGCTGCGGCACACCTGCAGGCCGTCGAGCATGGGGGAGATCTCGCCGTGCTCGAGGAGTTCGTTGATCGCATCACGCAGTGCCGGGATCCCGGATGCGGCGAGGATCTCCTCCCGCTCTGCCGGCCTCTGCTCGAGTGCGGCCAGTGCCCTCGATCCCGACACCCCGATCACCCTGGCTGTCCGTCCGAGCTGACTGCGCACGATCGACCGGTTCTCCTCGGCGATCGTCCGCCAATTCCGCCGGTTCTTGTCGATCTTGGTCATCGCGACCACGACCGACCCGGATGTCTCGGTGGCGGAGCGTAGGAACTCGACTTCGGGTGCGGTCAGGGGCGCCGCACTGTCACAGACCATCACGATGGCCCCGGCCCGGCGGGCCGCGGTCAGTGCGAGGCGCGCGTGCCGGGGATCAAGACCACCTGCGCCCGGGGTGTCGACGAGCGTCAGTCCGGGCAGATGCAGGGGATCGGCGGCCACCACCGCTTCGGTGGGCAGTGCGTCGATCGTGGGGTCCTGGACGTGGCGGCCGGCCATCGTGACCCAGTCGGGCAGTTCGGCCAGCGGGATGGTCCGGTTGGAGTCGGGGAAGTCGAGCCGCGCCGATCCGGTCGGGAGGGTCGCATCCGGCGGCGTGAACCAGACGCTGGCACTGGTGGTGATGTCCACCCCGACCGGTGCCAGAGACCGTCCGAGCAGGGCATTGACCAGGGTGCTCTTGCCGCGCTTGACCTCACCCACGAACACCACGGCACCGCCGGAATCTGCCGCGTGAAAACGCGACTCGGCGAGGTCCGCACCCTTCGTCTGTCCATATTTGCGCAGTGCCTCGGTGGCAGCACCCAGCGCTTCGACTGCTTCGGCGTTGGCGCCAGTGGTCACGATCACTCCCGGATCATCGTTGGGCGGTTTCGTCGGTGCGTCGGGGTCGTTCGAAGGGAGGGTTTCTCCACCGATTACTCTGCCCCATCCAGCATGGTCTGCGACATTGATCATGTGACTGACATGAGCGAGCGCGACCTGGTTTTGCGCAGCCAAGATGGCGATCAAGCGGCCTTTGGTGAGCTGGTCACCCGCAACCGGGATCAGATCTGGGCAGTCTGTCTGCGAATCACCGCCAACAAGTACGACGCCGAGGATGCGCTGCAGGACGCGCTGATCGCCGGCTGGCAGAACATCGGCAAATTCCGTGGCGATTCGAAGTTCACGAGCTGGATGTACCGGATCGCGGCCAATGCGGCGCTCGCGGTTGTCCGCAAGAGACTCGACACCTCTGCCGACGGACCTCCGGAATTCGAGTCGACAGCGCCCCGCGTCGATGCCCAGGTCGCCGATGTCGACCGCGTTCGTGCCGCGTTGGCCCTTTTGCCGCTGGAGTTCCGCGAGGCCATCGTCCTGCGAGAATTCGGTGATCTGTCCTATCAGGAGATCGCCGATCAGCAGGGCGTCGGTGTACAGACCGTCAAGAGCCGCATCAACCGGGCCCGCGCGAAACTGCTGGAAACCCTCTCCTGACCGATTTTGGTGGCTTTTGGCGAGCAAAACCCCTGGTGGGGCTCGCCAAAAGCCACCAAAATCGGTGTCAGCTGAACAGGTCGTCTCCGGCCGAGTGGTCGGTGTGGTCGATGTAGTCCGAGTGGTCGGTGTGGTCGGGGGAGTCAGGCTGGGTATCTGCATCATCTGCGTCGTCGTGGTAGTCCCCGCCGAGTTCGTCGGTGAGATCTCCGACGAAGATGTCGTCGTCGGTGGTGTCGGTGTCGTCGGAGAATGTGGTGTCGGTCTCCGGGATCAGTTCGTCGAAGCCTGCACCGTCGTAGTCGAAGGCGGTTTCAAGGGTCTGATCGAAGACCGCCGGATCAACCTGGTCCTGCGCGGCGATCTGGGAAAAGATCCCGTCGAGCTGGTCATCTGGGCTGGTCACGGTACTTCTCCTGGGTTGAGGATGCGTCCCTGGTGGTGATGGGTCGCCGGTTTGTCAGTAATAGGAGTGTCCTCGACCCCTAAATGTTCCCGCATGGTTGCGATGTGTTTGCGGGTGTACGTGCCCGGCGAATCGGCGTAGTTCTCCCGTTCGGTTACCCTGAACACCCGTGACCCCCGACAAATCCAGCCCTGATGCCGTGTCCGGCTACGACCTCTTTGTGGTCGGATCGGGCTTTTACGGACTGACTGTTGCAGAACGGGTGGCCACCGAGCTCGGTAAGCGCGTCCTGGTCATCGACCGGCGCAACCATCTCGGCGGCAATGCGTACTCCGAACCCGAACCCACCACCGGTATCGAGGTCCACAAGTACGGCGCACATCTGTTCCACACGTCCAACAAGAAGGTCTGGGACTACGTCAACAGGTTCACCGACTTCACCGGGTATCAGCATCGCGTCTTTGCGATGTACCAGGGACAGGCCTACCAGTTCCCGATGGGACTCGGACTGGTCTCGCAGTTCTTCGGCCGCTACTTCACGCCCGACGAGGCCCGCGCGCTGATCAAGGAGCAATCCAGCGAGATCGACACGGCCGAGGCCGCGAACCTCGAAGAGAAGGCCATCAGCCTGATCGGCCGCCCGCTGTACGAGGCGTTCGTGAAGCACTACACGGCCAAGCAGTGGCAGACAGACCCCAAGGAGCTGCCGGCGGCGAATATCGCCCGGCTCCCGGTGCGCTACAACTTCGACAACCGCTACTTCAACGACACCTACGAGGGTCTGCCGACCGGCGGGTACACCGCCTGGCTCGAGAACATGGCGGCCGGCGACCTGATCGACGTGCGCCTGGACACCGACTGGTTCGACGTCCGTGACGAGTTGCGGGCAGCGAGCCCGGACGCGCCCGTGGTCTACACCGGACCACTCGACCGCTACTTCGACTACGCCGACGGCGAACTCGGCTGGCGGACACTGGATTTCGAGACCGAGGTCCTCGAGACCGGCGATTTCCAGGGAACCCCGGTGATGAACTACAACGATGCGGACGTGCCGTACACCCGCATCCACGAGTTCCGGCACTTCCATCCTGAGCGGGAGTACCCGACCGACAAGACGGTCATCATGCGTGAATACAGCCGTTTCGCCGAGAACGGCGATGAGCCGTACTACCCGATCAACACACCCGAGGACCGCGAGAAACTCAATGCTTATCGTGCGCGCGCCAAGGCCGAGACCGCCTCGGCGAAGGTGCTGTTCGGTGGCCGGCTGGGGACCTATCAATATCTGGACATGCACATGGCCATCGCCAGTGCCCTGACGATGTACGAGAACACGCTGGCGCCGCACCTGCAGTCCGGGTCGGCGCTGGCCACAGAGGTGGAACAGTGACAGTGACGACCGAGGCGCAACAGTCGCAGAGTCCGCAAGCCTTCGGGGCGGCAAAAACCCTGCTGCAGCGTGTGATCCTGCCGCGTCAGGGCGAACCGCTGGACGTCCGGGCCCTGTACCTGGTGGAGTCCGACAACAACGCCCGACGTGCGCATGCGCCGACGCGGACCTCGGTGCTGCTCGGTGCCGAGTCCGAGGTGAGCTTCCTGACCTACTTCAATGCCTTCGCCGCGTCGTATTGGCGGCGTTGGAGCATCTTGAAGTCCGTTGTCCTGAGAATTGAAGTCACCGGCGCCTGCCGCGTGGACGTCTACCGCTCGAAGATCGACGGTTCGCGAATCGCCGTCGACGGCAATCTCGTACCGATCGACGACAACGGCAACGGGCTCATCGAGTTCGAGGTCGGCCTCGAGCCGTTCGAAGACGGTGGCTGGATCTGGTTCGACATCACCACCGACACCGACGTCGAGGTGCGTTCGGCAGGGTGGTACGCCCCGATCGACGCGCCGACCGGGCCCGAGACCAAGCGGGTGACCGTCGGCATCCCGACGTTCAACCGTCCCACCGACGCGGTGAATGCGCTGCGCGCCTTGACTTCCGACCCGCTCGTCGACGAGGTCATCGATGCGGTGATGATGCCCGATCAGGGCACCAAGCTCGTCAAGGAAGAGCCCGGCTACGCCGAGGCCGCCGCTGCACTGGGCGACCGGTTGCACATGTTCAAGCAGGGCAACCTCGGTGGCTCGGGCGGCTATTCGCGAATCATGTACGAAGCGCTCAAGCAGACCGACAGCCCGTACGTCCTCTACATGGACGACGACATCAGCATCGAGCCGGATTCGATCCTGCGCGCGCTGGCGCTGTCGCGATTTGCGAAGTCGCCCATGCTCGTCGGCGGACAGATGCTCAATCTGCAGGACCGCAGTCACCTGCATTGCATGGGTGAGGTCATCGACCGCGGCGCTTTCATGTGGACCAGTGCGCCCTACGTCGAATACGACCACGACTTCGCCGAATACCCGCTGCGGGACCGCGAGAACTCGCAGAACCTGCATCGCCGGATCGACGTCGACGGCAACGGCTGGTGGATGTGCATGATCCCGCGGGAGGCCGCGGAAAAGATCGGTTTGCCGATGCCGCTGTTCATCAAGTGGGACGACTGGGAGTACGCGTTGCGGGCCGGCAAGGCCGGCTATCCGACGGCGACGATCCCGGGCATCGCGATCTGGCACATGGCCTGGAGCGACAAGGACGACGCCATCGACTGGCAGGCGTACTTCCACCTCCGGAACCGGCTGGTGGTCGCTTCGATCCACCACGACGGATCGATCTCCGGAATCTTGAGGTCGATGGTCAAGGCCACCGCCAAACACCTTCTCTGCCTTGAATATTCGACGGTGGCAATCCAGAACGAAGCCATCCGCGACTTCCTGGCCGGACCGGACCACGTGCGCGACCTGCTGCCCACGGCGCTGCCGAAGATCGCGGCGATGCGTAAGCAGTACCCGGATGCGGTGGTCCTGCCATCTGCCACCGAGCTGCCCCGGACCACCGGTGAGGCAACAGGTTTCGGGATGAATGTCCCATCGAACCCCATCTCGAAGATTCGGATCCTCGGCGCGAGCATCGTCAACAACATCAAGCCGGCAGATCCTCGTCATCACGAGGTTCCGCAGGCCAACTACCCGCCACTGCAGGCACGTTGGTTCAGCCTGGGCCGCGTCGACGGGGTCACGGTGACCACCGCCGACGGCCGCGGAGTTGTCTACCGGCAACGGGATCGCGACAAGATGATCGAACTGGCCAAGGAATCGGCCGCCCTGATCAAGGAACTACGCGCCCGCTTCCCGGAGATGCGAGAAACCTACCGATCCGCGCATGCGGACCTGACCAGTACAGAAAGCTGGGAGCGTGTCTTCGGAATCGATTGAGGGTGCCCAGATTTCCATCGGACCGTTGCGTGGCGAGACCAAGATCCTGGTCGATATCCAGAGTGTGCTGACCGGCAAACCGGGAGCGTTGTCCGCTGCCCGGGGACTTTCGCATTTCGGTGAACACTCGCTGGGCTGGCTCGGTCTCGCCGCCTTGGGCGGGGCGATCGCGCAGGCCCGGGGTGACAAGCCGAACCGGGACATGTGGGTTGCCGCCGGGGTCGGTGCGTTCGGCGCCCACGCCGCCTCGGTGATCATCAAACGAGTGGTCCGGCGTCGCCGCCCGAACGACCCCCGGGTGAAAGTCGGAGTCGGCACACCCAGCAAGCTGAGCTTCCCGTCGAGTCACGCGACATCGACGACCGCGGCCGCGATTCTGCTCGGCCGGGCCGCAGGTCTGCCGGTCGCGGCGCTACCGGCGGTCATCGTGCCGCCGATGCTGCTGTCGCGATTGGTCCTGGGCGTTCACTACCCGACCGACGTGATCGGTGGGGCGCTGATCGGTGCCACCTGTGCGGCCGTGATGACCACGGGTGAAAGACTGATCCGAACCGAGAACCGAGGAGTGCAGTGAGCGAGGAGCCGATCGAGCACGGCGCGTTGCGTGGTCCGCCGAAGAATTTGGCAACGGGCCTGGTCAAGGCGGTCAGGCCACGGCAGTGGGTCAAGAACCTCCTGGTGCTGGCGGCACCGCTCGCCGCGGGGGCGGTCGACGAAGGCGACGTCCTGGTACGGACCGGGATTGCTTTTGTCGCGTTCTGCCTGATCGCGTCGAGCGTCTACCTGATCAACGACGCGCTCGATGTCGAGGCCGATCGCAATCACCCGACCAAGCGATTCCGTCCGATCGCGGCCGGTGTCGTCCCGGTTCCGATGGCGTTCGCGCTGGCAGTCGTACTGGCTGTGGCATCCATCGGGATCTCGTTCCTCGCGAACTGGCAGCTGGCGGTCGTCATCGGCGTCTACTTCGTGATCCAGCTCGGCTATTGCTTCGGACTCAAGCACGAGCCCGTCATCGACATCTGCATCGTGTCGTCCGGCTTCCTTCTGCGCGCCATCGCCGGTGGCGTGGCGGCCGAACTGCCGGACGGTCTGTCGAAGTGGTTCCTGCTGGTGATGACCTTCGGGTCGCTGTTCATGGCGGCCGGCAAGCGGTACGCCGAGCTCCAGCTGGTCGAGCGCACCGGTGCCAAGATCCGCAAGAGCCTCGAGTACTACACGACGACCTACCTGCGGTTCGTCTGGACGTTGTCGGCGACTGCCGTGGTGCTCTGCTACGGCATGTGGGCCTTCGACACCGACAGCGGACACAGTGACAACGTTTGGTATGCCCTGTCGATGGTGCCGTTCACCATCGCAATCCTTCGCTACGCCGTGGATGTTGACGGTGGTCAAGCGGGCGAACCCGAAGAAATCGCGCTCGGTGACCGTGTTCTCCAGCTGCTGGCCATTGCCTGGTTAGTATGCGTGGGTGTCGCGGTCTATGCCATCAGTTGAACAGCGGCCAATCGTTGAACAGCGACCATCAGCGCGGCCACAGATATTCGGTCGCAGGATAAATCCGGCAACGACCTCGCTGGCGATCAGCGCGGTCGTCGTCGCCCTGATGTTCGGCTACGGAGCCTGGCAACGACGCTGGATCGCCGATGACGGACTGATCGTTCTGCGGACGGTTCGCAACCTCCTGGCCGGGAACGGGCCGGTGTTCAACAAGGGGGAGCGGGTCGAGGCGAACACCTCGACCGTGTGGACCTACCTGATCTGGTTCTGGAGTTGGGTCACCGGCGCCCAGACCGAGTACGTGGTGTTGTGGATCGCGCTCGTCTTGTCGATCGCGGCGGTCCCGCTGGCCATGTACGGCACCGGACGCCTGTACCGCATCGACAAGGGAGTCGGCCCGGTCAACCGGGGCGCGATGTTGCTGCTCCCGCTCGGTGCACTCGTCTATATCGCGCTGCCCCCGGCGCGCGACTTCGCCACCAGTGGTCTGGAGGTGTCGCTCTGTATCTTCTGGGCGGCACTGCTCTGGTGCCAGCTGGTCGCGTGGAGTCAGCGCGAGACGTCGACCGGACGCCTCGACCGCACACAGACCATCACCACACTGTTGCTCGGATTCACGGCCGGACTGGCGCCGCTGATCCGTCCCGAACTGACACTCGTCGGTGGCTGCGCCCTGCTTCTGGTGGTGTGCGCGCCGATGACGTGGCGGATGCGGCTCGCGTTCGCGGCTGCGGCCGGCACCGTCCCGGTGCTCTACCAGATCTTCCGGATGGGCTACTACGGTCTGCTGGTCCCGAACACCGCCGTGGCCAAAGACGCCAGTGGATCCAAGTTCGAGCAGGGCTTCCGCTACCTCGGCAACATGTTCAGCCCGTATCTCCTGGTGCTTCCGCTCATCGTCGCGGTGGTCGCCGCCGCCGTCACCTGGTACCTGCGCCGTCGCCAGGTCGCCACCGCCGCCGACGCTGCGGCCACCGGGCCCGTCGACTTGAGCAAAGGCTCCGGCCTCGGCGCGCGCGCCGGCGCGTTCAGCCGCCGTCTGCAGACGCCGTCCGCCGTGGTCGCGCTGATCGTCGTCACCGGATTGATCGAGGCGTTCTACTGGGTCCGGCAAGGTGGCGACTTCATGCACGCCCGCGTCCTGCTGGTGCCGCTGTTCCTGCTGATGCTGCCGGTGATGGTCATCCCGATCACCATCCCGACCGGGCCGGCCCGCGACCAGCTCGCCGGCTGGGTCGGTGCCGGTGTGATGACCGGGCTCTGGGTGACCACGGTGGTGTGGGCGATCTCGACCTCGTCGGTCGCGGGCATGACGCACGGCACCGAGATCGGTCGCGGTGGCATCGTCGACGAGCGGCGCTATTACATACAGAACATCGGTATCGAACACCCGATCACCGCCGAGGACTACCTGGGCTATCCGAGGGTCCGGGCGATGGTCGAATCGATCGCCGAACACCACGACACCGGCGGTGTGCTGCTGCCCTCGTCGAATTACGACGAGTGGTACTTCGATCCTCTGCCGGTTCCACCACCGGAAGGTGTTGCGAAACAGCTGTCGGTGTTCTACCTGAACCTCGGCATGACCAGCATGAACGCGCCGCTGGATGTCCGGGTCATCGACCAGATGGGGTTGGCCTATCCGGTTGCCGCGCACTCCGATCGTCTGACGGACGGCCGGATCGGTCATGACAAGGACCTGGACCCGGAATGGGTGGTCGCCGAATCGGGCGCCTTCCCGCGGTACCCGGTGCTGCCGCCCTTCATCGATCAGGACGGCGTGAAGCAGGCGCAGGTGGCACTCACCTGTAAACCGACGCAGGATCTGATCGCGTCGTACTCGGCCCCCTGGACCTTCGAGCGCTTCCGGCACAACCTCCGTCAGGCCGTCGGATTCACCTCGTATCGGATCGACCGGAATCCGCTATACGAACTCCAGCGGTGCAACCTGCCGATCCCGGAGCCGATACCTTGACCTTTTACGACCGAATCCTGTGGGCGCGCCGGTGTGTTTCCTGATAGAAACCTGTGAATGCACGCGTCGGACCAGGGTGAATGACGGGACGACGACCGTCTCCTGAATCAAGGTCTCGAATGTGTAACACCGCGTGTTGCTGGCCCGATAGTGATGGGGAGCCTGGATTTGGCCAGGTTGTCGAGGTCGGTTTGGAGCACAGTGAATCAGATCACAGGGTTTGTCAGGTTCGGACCGATCAAATAGGCTCCGTTCGTTGCCGGAGTGCGGGACCCTGGTGTAGCGAAGCTGTGTGACAGCTGAGGTACCTGAGGTCGGGGCGTCCTCGTGGCCTATTGATTTCGAGGTGTGACAGCCAATGGCTGGGGCACTGGACAGAAAGAGAGTTGTATTCGATGCGCGTACGCAAGCCTTTCGGGCGAGCGGGATTCGGTAAGCGATTCGTCGCTGCCTTCGCCGCTGTGGCGACCATTGCGGGAGTCGGCGTTGTCGCCGGCACCGGCACCGCCGCCGCCTTCGGCACCGGCACGGGCTTTTCGCAGTGGTCCGTCAACGGTTGTGGCATGCCCGATGTCAAGGTCCGTTCGTGGAGCAGGCCGGGCAACTACAAGACGGTTGTCCTCCTCGACGGCCTGCGCGCGACCACCGACATCAGCGGCTGGGAACACGAAACCAACGTGCAGAACATGGTCGACCACGGCGTCAACGTGGTCATGCCGGTCGGCGGAACGGCCAGTTTCTACAGCGACTGGGACGCGCCCAACAACTTCAACGGCCAGCCCTACGCCTACCGCTGGAACTGCGTGATCACGGGTTCCCTGGTCTCCGGGATGGATGCCCGGGGTCTGCGTGGTCCTTCGGGCAGGTACGCAATCGCCGGTCTCTCGATGGGCGGCAACGCGGCGCTTGTCATCGGCGCGAACAACAAGCAGAACTTCTCGCACGCCTTCTCGATGTCGGGCTACCTGAACCTGTCGGCTCCGGGCATGAAGTCGGCCATCCGGGTCGCACTCCTCGACGCTGATGGTGGACCGTGGAACTCCGACGCCATGTGGGGCCCTCCGTGGAGCACCCGCTGGTACGACAACGACCCGTTTGTGCAGATCAACAAGATGCACGGCATGAAGGTTCGTGTCGCATCGGGTAATGGTGGGCTCGGTGCCTACAACGCCGGACAGGGTCCGGTCGAGATCGTGCAGGGCGTGCCGCTCGAGTGGCTGTCGCTGGCCCAGACCCGCGCGTTCGAGGTGCAGGCACTCGTCAACGGTGTTGCGATCACCACCGACTACCCGCCCGTCGGCACCCACATGTGGGGCTACTGGCAGGACATGATGTGGCGGGCGCTGAACCAGGGTTGGTTCCGCTAGGCAGTTCGGCCGTGACTCACTAGTCACAAAAATCACACCAGTAACAGGTGTGGCAACCTCAAAACAGGACGTCCTACGTGTAAGAAACACGTAGGACGTTCTGTTTTTTTGTTTGCCCCCGTTGTGGAGACGAAGCGCAGCGGACCTCGATGGGCCGTTCAGGGACGAAGCGCAGCGGAGCTCGACTGGCCGTGCAGAGACGAAGCGCAGCGGATCTCGACCGGATATCTGGATTGATCGTGACTTGAGGAGTAGAGGTACATGCGGCAGAGATTTGTGCGCGGTGCACTGGGACTGATGGCCGGCGCGGTGGCAGTGTCCACGGTGCTGGGAACGTCGACCGTGGCCGCCGCGCCGGTCCATGCGGCGCCTGGCCCGGTCTACAGCGCTCCCGCGGCGGTTCCCGGCGTCAAGATCACCAACACCTTCTGGTACTCCGACCGTCGCGTCGCGATGTGGGTGTATTCGCCGGCGATGGGCACCAACATCCAGGTGCAGTTGCTGCTGGCGCGTGACTGGAACTTCCGGCCGTCGAACACGTTCCCGCAGATGTACATGCTGGACGGTCTGCGGGCGCAAGAAGACCAGAACGGCTGGATCATCAACACCAACGTCGAGGACTTCTACAAGGACAAGAACGTCAACGTCGTCCTGCCGGTCGGCGGCGAGTCCAGTTTCTACACGGACTGGAAAGAGCCGAACAACGGCAAGAACTACAAGTGGGAGACCTTCCTCACGAAGGAACTGCCGCCGCTCCTCGCGTCCCAGTGGCGCTCGTCGGACGTCCGAGGTGTCGAAGGTCTGTCCATGGGCGGCTCGGCAGCGATGATGCTCGCCGCACGGAACCCCGGCTTCTTCAAGTTCGCCGCATCGTTCTCCGGCATCCTGCAGCTCAGCTCGTTCGGCATGCCGCAGGCAGTCCAGTTCGCGCTCAACGATGCCGGCGGCTACGACGCCTCCAAGATGTACGGTCCGCCGACAGATCCGGCCTGGAAAGAGCACGACCCGTACCTCCTTGCCGACAAATTGGCCGGCACCAGCCTCTATGTTTCGTCGGGCAACGGACTGGTCGGCCAATACGACACCGTCTCGACCATCCCGTACCTGGCCACCAACTACGCGGGCGTCGGCCTCGAAGTCCTCTCTCGGGTGACCTCGCAGCAGTTCGCGAGCCGCCTCAACCAGCTCGGGGTCCGCGCGCAGGCCGTCTACCGTGACTCCGGAACCCACACGTGGCCCTACTGGCAGTTCGAGATGGAGCAGGCGTGGCCGCAGGCGGCCGGAGCTCTCGGTCTCGCTGCCGACCGGCCCGCATGCAGCACCAGTGGTGCGATTGCGCCGGTCTACCAGGCGAACAAGTCGCTCGGTGAGTGCCTCACCCCGGAGTACGACGTGCCCGGTGGTCGCGCTCAG
Organism: Williamsia faeni; assembly: GCA_003202005.1. Classification (GTDB taxonomy): domain Bacteria; phylum Actinomycetota; class Actinomycetes; order Mycobacteriales; family Mycobacteriaceae; genus Williamsia; species Williamsia faeni. The sequence continues at coordinate 73,606 of QJJF01000007.1, forward strand.
GATTTCCGTGGCGGCCGGATCATCTGGTCGGCCAAAACCGGAGCCCAGGTTGTCGGTGGCGGCATCGGCGGCGCGTACGTGGCCGCGGGCGGTCCCGGCGGCTGGCTCGGATTCCCGACCAGTGGCGAGCTGGGTACCCCGGACAAGATCGGCCGCTTCAACCGCTTCCAGAACGGCAACATCTATTGGACCGTGGCGACCGGCGCCCATCCCGTCGGCGGCGCCATCCTGGCCGACTGGGGCAAGAACGGATACGAGACCGGCCCCCTGAAGTACCCGACGGGCGACGAGCACAACACCCCGGGCGACAAGGGCCGCGTACAGGATTTCCAGATCGGTTCGTATTACTGGAATCCCACCAACAACGCTCATTCGGTGCAGGGCAAGATCTTCGAGAAGTACGCCGCACTCGGATACGAAGGTGGCTGGCTGGGCTTCCCGACGACCAACGAGATCAGTCTCAAGGCCGGAGGCAAGCTCACCGCATTTGACGGCGGCAACATCTACTGGACTCCGGCCAAGGGTGCCTACGCCATCCCGCCCGGCCCGATCTTCGATGCATGGGGCACTGCCGGCTACGAGAACGGCAAGCTCGGCTACCCCGTCAGCGATGTGGAGCCGATCACCGGTGGCACCAGGGTCCGTTTCGAGGGTGGTTCCATCGAGAACGTCAACGGTGTCGTCACGGTCAAATAATTCCCTCAGGTCGTTTGGGTAGCCTGGCGGAGGCCTTCGGGCACCAGACTGCAGAGGCGACGCTCCCGCGAGGGCGTTGGACAAGGAAGTGACATGACAGGCAACATCATTCGGGCCGTGACCGTGGGCGCAGCACTGCTGGCGACGGCAGTGCTCGCCACCGGGTGTGGTGATGACGACTCGACCGCGTCGGCACCGACCAGCGCGGTGAGCACCACCAGCAGTGGCCCGGTGAGCACCACCTACAGCGCGGAGCCCTCGGCGAGTGAGAGCGCTCCGTCGTCTGTGGTGACGTCGACTCAGGTGACGAGCAAGGCGCAGCCCGACGACACCGAGGGCCTGCCGGCAACCGGACCCGCTTCGGCCGAGGTCCCCGCGGGCGTCGACGCCGACGACAAGACCGAGGCGTACCTGGCCGAGCTGAAAAGGCAGGGCGTTTCGATCCCGAACGACCCTGACAACGCACTGGCGCTCAGTGCGGGCCAGACCGTCTGTGAGGGGAAGAAGCAGGGCACTCCTCCCGAGACTGTCAAGATCTTCGTGGTGCCGATCGTGGGATCGGGAACCACCGACGAGGCCAAGGCCAGCGCGGACGCCGACAAGGTGATCAAGGCCGCCGAGTTGAAGTTCTGCTGACCGGCCGACTGTGACATCACCCAACAGACGCAAGCGGAACAGACTGCTGCTCTTCGCCATCCTCGGTCTGGGGATCCTGAGCATCATCGCGGTGATACTCGTCGTGATCCTGATCATCAATCTGCTCAAACCAGAGCCGGGCGGGCCGCAAGGCCCGACGACGAAATCGCCGTCGAGTTCGGCTCCCCGACCCACGGCGCAACCGGCGGACTGCCCGGATGTGCAGGTGATCGTGGTGCCCGGTACGTGGGAGTCGAACAGCAACGACGACCCCTACAACCCGACCGCGAATCCGGAATCCTTGATGCTCAAGGTATCTGCCCCGCTGTCCAATGAGTTCGACGCGTCCCGCGCGGACGTCTACACCGTTCCGTACATTGCCGAGTTCCGGAATCCGGCCAACTTGACGGACAAGCAGGCCGACTACGACGTCTCGCGCGCCGAAGGCACCGAGAGGACCCGGGCGAAGATCGCCGAGGTCGCGGCGAAGTGCGCGCTGACCAACTATGTACTGATGGGCTTTTCGCAGGGTGCAGTGATCGTGGGCGACATCGCGAGTGAGATCGGCAATGGACAGGGTCCGGTTGCGCAGGATCTGGTTCTCGGGGTGGGTCTGATCGCCGATGGCCGGCGCGAGCCGAATCAGGCACAGAACGCCGGCCCCAACCCGCCCGGGGTCGGTGCGGAGATCGCACTCGACATCTTGCCGATACCGGGAATCACTCTCACGGGCCCACGGCCCGGCGGTTTCGGTGAACTCACCGACCGTACGTACTCCCTCTGTGCGCCAGGTGATCTGATCTGTGACGCGCCGACGATCGCAAATCCCATCGCAGCCATAAACAAATTGATGAGTGCCATCAACAATCCGGTTCATGCGATGTACAACACGACGGTGTATTGGAGTGACAACGGTCAGCCGGCGACGGTGTGGATGACCGACTGGGCGCGGGGAGTCATCGACAAAGCGCCGTTCCCCAAACACGAATAGTCCGTTTTCCCGGTCGTGGTCCATTTTGAACCGCCTGGCCGCAGAAGTAACGTCTACTGCCGAACCGCTGGATGTCGGGTCAGCCGACGATCGCGGGCAATGCGTATGAGGTAGGAGAAGAGATGACTTCAGCTGCGGCGGACTCCGGTCTGCGTAAGTTCCGGTTCGGAGCCGGCGGCGAGGGCAACCGCGACGAGGGCGGTGCCCGCAAGTTCGTCAAGCTCGCGCAGACCGCCGAGGAGTACGGTTTCGACACCTTCGCAGTGCCCGATCACCTCGGCAACCAGGTCGGTCCGCTCGCCGCACTCGGTGCGCTGAGCCAGGCCACCGACCGGATCCGGCTCGCGACCTCCGTGCTGGCCAACGGCTACCGCCATCCGGCTCTGCTGGCCAAGGAGGCCACCACCATCGACGTGCTGTCGAAGGGACGCCTCGAGCTCGGTATCGGCGCGGGGTGGATGAAAGAGGAGTTCGACAAAGCCGGCATCGAGTTCGAGTCGCCGGGTGTCCGCATCCGTCGCCTGGACGAAGCGCTGACCATCCTCGACGGCCTGCTGCGTGGCGAAGAGGTCAATTTCTCGGGTGAGTTCTACAACATCAAGGGACTCGTCGGCAGCCCCCGGCCACGGCAGGGTCCCCGTCCGCCGATCGCTGTCGGCGGTGGCGGCCCCAAGATGCTGGCATTGGCGGCCAAGCACGCCGACATCATCTCTGTGGCCACCGGAACAACCGCCGACGGCAAGCTCCGGCTCTCGGACATGACGATGGAGAAAACCGTCGAACGTGTCGATCGGATCCGGCAGGCAGCCGGTGAACGGTTCAACGAGATCGAGCTGAACTGGACGATCGCCACGATCGTTATCACCGATGACCGCGAGGCGACCGCAGAGATGGCACTCGCCGCTCTTGACCAGGGATATCCGCCGAACATCGAGATGGATGTGAAGCTCTCGGTCGAGGACATATTGCAGTCGCCGTACCTGGCGTTCGGATCGTTCGAGCAGATCGCGGACCAGATCCGTGAGGTGCGCCGCCGCACCACGATGTCGTACGTCGGTGTGTTCCCGACGCAGATGGATGCGTTTGCACCCATCATCCCGCTCCTCAAAGGGGAGTAGAGGCGGGACACGCCCCCGGTGGCGTAGGTTGTCTTTCGGTCATCCGGCAGAGCCGGGTGTCGCGGCGATGGTGCCCAGTACTGTCGCCGGTACTATATGAAAGGTTTGGCTCGGACCGCCTTGGCTTCGAGTCCTATTTGGCTTGACATGAAAAGTAGGGAACCCTGTTGAAGACGAATCCGGAGGCGGTGTTCGGCGACTTGGCCGAAACGATGACGCCGCCGGTGGAGCGCGACAGCAACGGTGACCCGATTTGGGCCGGCGCCCCGGCCGCTATCAGGAGTGCGAATGAACAACGAGTTTGACCAGTTTCTGGACGAGAACGGCAATCTGTTCTTCACCGAAGATGCAACCCTGGTCGACTACGTGGAGCGCAATGTCGCCGAGCAGGCCGACACCCTTGCGTATCGGTTCATGGATTACAGCCGCGAGCGCGACGGCGAGGCCATCGACCTGACGTGGGCACAGTTCGGCAAGCGCCTGCGTGCGATCGCCGCGCGGCTGCAGCAGGTCACCCAGCCGGGTGACCGGGTGGCGATTCTTGCGCCCCAGTCGCTCGAGTACGTGATCGGCTTCTTCGGCGCTCTCTACGCCGGCAACATCGCGGTCCCGCTGTTCTCTCCGGACGAGCCCGGCCACACCGACCGGCTGACGGCCGTGCTGGCCGACTGCAAGCCGTCGGCGATCTTGACCTCGACGAAGTCGGCCGAGGCAGTGCGCGACTTCTTCAAGCCGCTGCCCGCCAAAGAGCGTCCCCGTGTCATCGCCATCGACGCCGTCCCCGACTCGGTCGGCGAGACCTGGGTCCGTCCGACCCCGAAGCTGCACGATGCTGCGTATCTGCAATACACCTCGGGTTCGACGCGCATACCGGCCGGCGTGATCATCACGTATGAGTCCGTGGCCGCGAATGCGCTGCAGATGATCGATGCCATCGAGTTCGACCACAACTCGCGTGGTGTGACCTGGCTGCCGATGTTCCACGACATGGGTCTGTTGACGGTGATCCTGCCGGCGCTGGGTGGCAAATACATCACGATCATGAGCCCGCAGGCGTTCGTGCGCCGGCCGGGACGTTGGATCCAGGAACTGGCAGCCATGGCCGACCGTGCGGACACCTTCGCCGCGGCGCCCAACTTCGCCTTCGAACATGCCGCCGCGCGCGGTCTGCCCAAGGCCGGCGAGAACATCGACCTGAGCAACGTGATCGGTCTGATCAACGGCAGCGAGCCGGTGACGGTCAGCTCGATGAAGAAGTTCAACGAGGCGTTCGGCCCGTACGGCCTCCCGAAGACGGCCATCAAGCCGTCCTACGGCATGGCGGAGGCCACGCTGTTCGTCTCGTCGACCAAGCGCGACAACGAGGCGAAGATCATCTACGTCGATCGCGATGAGCTCAACCGCGGTCAGTTCAAGCTGGTCGACCAGGATGCACCGGGTGCGGTGGCGCAGGTGTCGTGTGGGCAGGTCTCGGTGAGCCAGTGGGCCGTGATCGCCGACTCGGAGACCGCCACCGAGCGGCCCGATGGGCATGTCGGTGAGATCTGGTTGCACGGTATGAACATCGGACACGGCTACTGGGGTCGCCCGGAAGAGACCGAAGAAACCTTCAACAACTTCCTGACGACCCCGTTGACGGAAGGCAGCCACAGCGTCGGCGCCCCGGACGGTGCCAAGTGGATGAAGACCGGCGACTACGGCGTCTGGCACGAGAACGAGCTGTACATCACCGGCCGCGTCAAGGACCTCGTCATCGTCGACGGCCGCAACCACTACCCGCAGGACCTCGAGTTCTCGGCCCAGGAAGCCAGCGGAGCGCTGCGCCCCGGATTCGTGGCGGCCTTCGCCGTGCCGGCCAACGAGCTTCCCGACGTGGTGTTCGAGAACTCCGCCAGCGGATTGAAGTTCGACGCCGATGATGCCTCGGAGCAGTTGGTCATCGTGGGCGAGCGTGGACCGGGCAAGAAGGTCGATCCACAGGAAGTTGCCGACACTGTGCGCGCGTCGGTGGCCCAGCGCCACGGCGTGATGGCCCGCGACGTGCTGATGGTCCCGGCGGGTTCGATCCCGCGGACCTCCAGCGGCAAGATCGCCCGACGGGCATGTAAGGCGGCGTACATCGACGGGACCCTGCGTGGTGGCTACCAGCAGACCGCGTTCCCCGATGCGCCGATCGAGAACCAATAGTTTGGAATCCCCGATGCCTGAACTGAATAACGAGCCGGGAGACGAAGCGGAGCGGAGCTCGACCCCTGTGCCGGGAGACGAAGCGGAGCGGAGCTCGACCCCTGTGCCGGGAGACGAAGCGGAGCGGAGCTCGACCCGTGATGTGGCGTCGACTGCCGATGAGAAGGCCGGGGACATGACGGTCTCGGAGCTGCGTGAGTGGCTGCGTGGCTGGGTCTCGGAGACCACGGGTCTGCCGCTTGATCAGGTGTCGGACGACCGGCCGATGGAAGAGTTCGGGCTGTCCTCCCGTGACGCCGTGGCGTTGTCCGGCGACATCGAGGACAAGACCGGGGTGATCCTGACGGCCACGGTTGCCTACCAGCATCCGACCATCGCGTCGTTGGCGAAGCGCATCATCGAGGGTGATCCCGATGAGGGCCGCGAGGACGATGACGATGCCGAGCGTTATCAGCGTGTGCGCGGTGCCGAGGACGACATCGCGATCGTCGGTGTGTCGACACGTTTCCCGAAGGCCGGACACACACCCGAGTCGACGTGGGATCTGCTGATCAACGGCGGCGACGGCATCAGCGACCTCCCCGAGGATCGCTGGACCGAGTTCAAATCCGAACCGAGGATCGCAAAGGTCCTCGCGGAGGCGAATCTGCACGGTGGTTACCTCGACGACGTCAAGGGCTTCGACGCCGACTTCTTCCAGATGTCGCCGCGTGAGGTCGAGATGGTCGATCCGCAGCAGCGCCTGGCGCTGGAACTGACGTGGGAGGCGCTCGAGCACGCGCACATCCCGGCCAGTGACCTCAAGGGTGGTCAGGTCGGTGTCTTCATCGGCAGTTCGACCAACGATTATCAGATGCTTGCGGTCTCCGATCCTGAAGGATCAGGGGAGACCGCCGCGTACGCACTCACCGGAACGTCCACTTCCATTGTGGCCGGACGTGTTTCGTACTACTTCGATTTCCGGGGGCCGTCGATCGCACTCGACACCGCCTGCTCGTCGTCGCTGGTGGCGGTTCACCAGGCCGTCCGCAGCCTGCGTACCGGAGAGTCGGACGTGGCGCTGGCCGGCGGCGTGAACATGCTCATCACCCCGGCTGCGACACTCGGCTTCGATTCGATCGGTGTGCAGTCGAAAGATGGCCGGATCAAGGCCTTCTCGTCTGATGCCGACGGAATGATCAGGGCCGAGGGCGGTGGACTCCTTGTCCTCAAACGGCTCTCGGATGCGCGCCGTGACGGCGACAAGGTGCTGGCCGTGGTCGCGGGTTCGGCAGTCAACTCCGACGGGCGTTCCAACGGACTTCCGGCTCCCAATCCCGAGGCCCAGGTCGAGGTGCTGCGAAGCGCGTACACCGACGCGGCCATCAACCCTCGCGACGTCGATTACATCGAAGCCCACGGCACCGGAACGATTCTCGGTGATCCGATCGAGGCCGATGCGCTCGGACGTGTCGTCGGGCGTGGGCGCGACGCCGACAAGCCCGCGTTGCTGGGTTCTGCGAAGACCAACTTCGGTCACCTCGAGGCCGCTGCCGGTGCTGCCGGTCTCATCAAGGTCGTTCTGGCCCTGGGGGAGAACAAGTTGCCGCCATCGCTGAACTATGTCGGTCCCAACCCGTACATCCAGTTCGATGCGCTGCACCTCACTGTGATCCCCGAGGCCACCGACTGGCCGCGTTACTCGGGTCATGCGGTCGCCGGTGTCTCCGGCTTCGGTTTCGGTGGCACCAACGCGCACGTGGTGATCCGTGAGGTGACTCCCGAAGACCTGGCCGAGCCCGTTGCCGATGACACCGAACCTGTTGTCGCACAGGCGGTTGTCGATGACTTCCTCGACGATGACGACGAGGAGGAGTTCCTGACCGAGGCCGAGCGTGCTGCGCTCGGTCAGTTGGCTGCCGCCCCGAAGGTCGCGGAGACCGCAGCAGCCGACGTCGATCCGACGCAGGGTTTCGCCCCGTGTGCGGTCGAGGGTTCGGTTGTCCCGCTTGTTGTCTCAGGATTTGTTCCCTCGCGTCGCCGCAAGGCTGCCGCGGATCTGGCCGACTGGCTCGAGACCGATGAGGCCAAGGCGACGCCGCTGGTCGACATCGGCCGCGCGCTGGCGCATCGCAACCACGGCCGTACCCGTTCCGTGGTGATGGCGCGCAGTCACGAAGATGCGCTCAAAGGCATGCGTGCGATCGCCGACAACAAGAACTCGCCGATCGTCTACACCTCCGACACACCGGATGCCGCGTCGGCGGTCTGGCTGCTGTCCGGGTTCGGGTCGCAGCACCGGAAGATGGCCAAGCAGCTCTACACCGAGAACCCGATCTTCGCCGCGGCGGTCGATAAGGTCGACAAGCTGATCGAAGACGAACTCGGCTACTCGATTGTCGAGCAGTTCCTCGACGATTCGGTCACCTACGAGATCGAGAGCTCTCAGGTCGGTATCTTCACCATCCAGGTCGGCCTGGCCGAGCTGCTGCGCCACCATGGCGCCGATGCCGGTGTGGTGGTTGGACATTCGATGGGTGAGGCGGCCGGCGCCTACATCACCGGCGGTCTGTCGCTCGGTGATGCGGTCCGTGTCATCTGTCAGCGTTCACGCCTGATGGGTGAGGCCGAGGCGACGTTGACCGGCGACAACATCAGGTTGATGGCCCTCGTCGAATACAGCGCCGACGACATCGCCGGAGTGCTAGTCGACTACCCCGACCTCGAGATCTGCGTCTATGCCGCGCCCACGCACACGGTGATCGGCGGCCCCGAACCCCAGGTCGACGCGATCGTGGCGCGCGCCGAGAGTGAAGGCAAACTCGGCCGCAAGCTGGCGACCAAGGGCGCCAGCCACACCTCGCAGACCGACCCCCTCCTGGGTGAACTCGCCTACGAGCTCACCGGTATCGAGCCGTTGCGGCCGAAGATCGGCTTCTACAGCTCGGTCGATCGCGAAGAGTACTACCGCCCCGGAAGCGATCCGGTGCACGCGGTCGAGTATTGGACCAAGGGACTGCGGCACAGCGTATGGTTCTCCCAGGCCGTGTCGAAGGCCGTCGAGAACGGGCACACCACATTTGTGGAGTTGTCGCCGAACCCGGCCGTGCTGATCTCGGTCGCTGCCGTGACCTTCGGTGCCGGTATCCACGACGCCGAACTCATCGAAACCTTGCGACGCAAGGAAGACGAGAGCTACGGCGTGATCAATGCGTTGATGAAGCTCTACGTCCACGGACATTCGATGGATGTCGGAACACTGTTCGGACAAGGCGATTTCGCGGCGATCCCGCGGACCCGTTTCGAGCGCAAGCCGTACTGGCTGACCGCATCGATCTCCGGTGGATCCGGTGATGGACGTATCCCGGGCTCGCACGTTGCACTGCCCGATGGTCGCCACGTGTGGCAGGTGACTGCCTCGGCCGCAACCGATCTGACCGAACTGGTGAAAGCAGCTGCCGAGCAGGTGCTTTCGGACGTCGCGATCACCGCCGTGGTGCCTTACGGCGAGGCAGTCGGCGCGAGCACGTTGACCACCACGCTCACGCCTCATCCCGGCGGCGCCGGTGTGCAGGTGCACGGCGCCGAAGCCACGTCGTTCCGGTTGCTGCTCGATGCAGTGGTGACGGCCGGCGGAGTGCCGGTTGCCGCGCCGATCTTGACTCCGGCCGCGGAAGCGGCGCAGAACTCGGGATTCGTCGACAACACCGTCATCACCGACCCGGAGGTCAGCGACGAGATCGGTGCCCGCTGGGATCCGAATTCCGGTGAGAGCATTGATGATCGACTGGCACAGATCGTCGCCGAGTCCATGGGCTACGAAGCCGAGGACCTGCCGCGGGAGATCCCGCTGATCGAGCTCGGACTCGATTCGCTGATGGCCATGCGCATCAAGAACCGGGCCGAGTGGGAGTTCGACATCCCGCAGTTGCAGCTGCAGGCGATGCGTGAGGCCAACCTGCAAGATGTGGTCAAGTTCGTCACGTACGCGGTGGAGCACCGCGATGAGGTGCAGGCACTTGCTGACCAGGCCGAAGGACAGGGCGAGATCGACACTGCTGCACTGGCCGAGCTCATCAACGCCGACACGACTGCGACCCCGGCCGAGACTGCGCCCGAGCCGGAACCAGAGGTCGCTCCGGTCGAGGTCGCCACGGAGACGAAGGTCGAACCTGCTGCTCCTGCAGAAGCCGCCGCTCCGGCAGCTGCTGCCGTTGCCGCACCGGCGAATCTGAAGAGTCAGGCCGACGTCGCGGCCGCTGCCGGCGCCGATGTGCCGCCGCGAGATGCCGCCGAGCGGTTGACGTTTGGTGTGTGGGCGGTGGTGACCGGAAAGTCTGCCGGTGGCATCTTCAATTCGCTGCCCGTGCTCGACGAGGAGACCGCGGAGAAGCTGACCGCGCGTCTGTCCGAGCGGGCCGGCGGAGAGCTCGATGTCGAGGATGTCATCGACTCCGACAACATCGAGACGATGTCGAACTACGTGCGTGAGCACCTCGAAGGTGGTCTCGTCGACGGATTCGTCCGCTACCTGCGGACACCGGAGAAGACCGACCGCAAGCCTGTTCTGGTGTTCCACCCGGCGGGTGGTTCGACCTCGGCGTACGAGCAGCTGCTCAAGAAGCTTCCCGACGATGTGCCGGTGATCGGATTCGATCGTGTCGAGGGCAGCATCGAAGAGCGCGTGAAGCAGTACTACCCGAAGCTCAAAGAGGTTCAGCCGGAAGGCCCGTACACCCTGGTCGGCTGGTCGCTCGGTGGTGCGCTCGCCTACGGCTGCGCGCAGATGCTGACCGAACAGGGCGACGAGGTTGCCTTTGTGGGTCTGATCGACGTGGTCCGCCCGTCCGAGCCGATCCTCGATACACCGGAAGCCAAGCGCGCACGATTGGAGCGCTACTACGACTTCGCCAAGCGCACATACGGTCTCGACGATGCGCCGTTGCCGATGGACCGCCTGGTGGATGCCGACGATGAGGGCCAGTTCCGCATCATCATGGAAATGCTGGCGATGAGTGACGCCAAGATTCCCGGTGGCATCATCGAGCACCAGCGCACCAGCTTCCTCGACAACCGCGCTCTGACGACCGTGGAGCCGACGCGGTTCGACGGCAAGGTTGTGCTCTACCGTGCCGACCGGATGCACGAGGGTGCAATCGAACTCGAGCCGCAGTGGGCACATATCGACGAAGACGGTCGATGGGGTGAGGTCGTCGACGACCTCGACATCGTGCACGTCGGCGGCGACCATCTCTCGATTGTCGATGAGCCCTACATTGGAATTATCGGTGCCGATCTGACCACTCGGTTGGATGGGCTCGCAGGAAGTGACCTTCAGTGACTGACACGACCGCCGGCAAACTCAAAGAACTTCGCGAGAAGCTCGAGGCGGCAAGGGAACCCGGTGGGCAGCGAGCTGTCGCCAAGCGAGCGGAGAAGGGCATCGGATCGCCGCGGGAGCGGTTGAACATGCTGTTCGATCCGGGCACTTTTGTGGAGATCGGTCAGCTGGCAAAGATGCCGGGTGCTGCGGAAAGCGGTTACGGCGACGGTGTCGTCACCGGCCACGGAATGGTCAATGGCCGTCCGGTGGCGGCCTTTTCGCACGATCAGACCGTCTTCGGCGGCACGGTCGGCGAGATGTTCGGCCGCAAGGTCGCGGCGATCATGGAGTGGGCGGCCAAGATCGGTTGCCCGATGGTCGGTATCAACGACTCGGCCGGTGCCCGGATCCAGGACGCGGTCACGTCGTTGGCCTGGTATGCCGAGATGGGCCGCCGTAGCGACCTGCTGTCGGGTATGGCCCCGCAGGTTTCCGTGATCCTCGGCAAGTGCGCCGGTGGTGCGGTGTACAGCCCCGCCAACACCGACATCCTCGTGGGCGTCAAGGACCAGAGTTACATGTTCGTCACCGGGCCCGATGTGCTCAAACAGGTGACGGGCGAGGATGTTTCAGCCGAAGACCTCGGTGGTTCGTACAACCAGGCGGCCTGGGGCAACATTCATCACCTGGCCGACGACGAGAAGGCCGCCTTCGACTGGGTCCGTGAGTACCTCGAGTACATGCCGTCGACCTGCTACGAGCGGGCACCGATCATCAACCCGGGCCTCGAACCCGAGGTCACCGAGAGCGACCTGTCGCTCAACAGCTTCCTGCCCGACAGCGACAACGCCGGTTACGACATCCGCGACATCATCATCCGGGTGTTCGACGACGGTGCGTTCCACGAGGTCGGCGAGCTGTTCGCGGCCAACATCGTCACCGGTTTCGCGCGGATCGATGGCACGTCGGTGGGTGTTGTCGCCAACCAGCCCAACGTGTTGTCCGGTGTGCTCGATACGGATTCGTCCGAGAAGGCCGCACGGTTCGTGCGTATCTGCAACGCCTACAACATCCCGCTCATCTTCCTGGTGGACACACCGGGCATCCTGCCGGGGCTCGAAGAGGAGCGTAAGGGCACGATCCGCCGGTCGGGTCGCTTCCTCTACGCCTATGTCGAGGCCGACGTCCCGAAGATCACCGTGGTCCTGCGCAAGGCCTACGGCGGCGCGTACGCGGTGATGGGCAGTAAGCAGCTCGGTGCCGACCTCAACTTCGCCTGGCCGACGGCCAAGATCGCGGTGATGGGTGCGGAGTCGGCGGCTGCGGTCCTGACCCGTAAGCAGACCGAGAATGCCACCCCGGAAGACGCTGCGAAGATCCGCAAAGACTTCATCGACTTCTACAACACCGCGATGGCCACGCCGTACCTGGCAGCCGAACGCGGATACATCGATGCCGTCATCGAGCCGGCGAACACCCGGCTGGAACTGCGGCGGGCGTTGGCGCAGCTCAAGGACAAGCAGGTTCTCCGGACCCCGCGCAAGCACTTCCTGATGCCGATCTGACGTTTCGAAACGCGGCTGCGTAGACGGGTTGCCGCGTATCGTGATCTTCCACGATCGGCTACCGACTTTCGTGGAGTGCGCAATGGCATCCTCATCCTCATCCGGTTACAGATTGCTGCAGATCGCGCTGGTTGTCTTCGGCACGGTGATGGTTCTGCTCTATCCACTGGCTGTGGTGTGGCCGTCGGGTTGGGCGTGGCATCACGGTGCCCCCTACGACTCCGACTACTTCATGATGATCGTCGGCCTATATGCGACGTTGGGCGTTTTCCTCTGGAACGCGGCGCGGCGTCCCGAGACCAACATCAGCCTGATCTGGTTCACCGTGTGCTCGAGTGTTGTCCACGCTGCGATCATGACGGTGCAATCCTTTGGCAGCGGCCATCATCTGGGGCATCTGTGGGGAGATGTCGCGGCGCTGCTCTTGGTGGCTGTCGTGCTGTCGGTTCTCCTGTACTCGTCGGGACTCAGCCGCCAGACGGGTCGCTGACCCATTGCACGAGTTGCCACACGATTCCGTTGGGGTCGGCGAACTGGCAGTAGCGCTCACCCCATGGCTCGGTCTCGGGCGGAGTGATGACGTGCGCGCCTTCGGCGGCGATCCGTGCGAACTCTGCGTCGATGTCGTCGACCACGAATGCGATGAGCAGGCCCTGACCCGCAGATCCGGCGATGGATGCGGGTTTGAAGGTCTCGAGCCCGGTACGGAGAAAAATCACGTTGATGCCGGCGTCCGGGTGGGTGAGTGAGATGAAGCCCTCGGCCGCCATTGTCTCGGTGAACCCGAAGTGATTCTGGGCGAATGATGCCGAGGCGGTGACGTCGTCGACGTTCAGGGACAGGGCGGTGCCGGTGATCTTCACGGTGAACCTTTCGCGTGTGGATCTAGAAACGTGTCCGGTGCCCAATGCTATTGGACGGTGGATCGCGGCGGCCCGCGGTTCGTTACCCGAATCCTGAATCGGTTGCGGCTTGATTTCGTCTGAGGTTTCTTGCTCGTTCGGCCCGTCGGCGGGCGTGTTTGTCCGCCAGTCGGGTTCGGGGTCGATTGGGCATGGTGGGACGGTTGTGCGGTGGTGATGCTGTGGACTGCCATCGATAGTTGGTCACTTCGGGGAAAAGATCCTCGCCGGTCCAGGCCGGCCCCTGGAATCGAACTCCCTCCGGGCTGATGAATGTTGTTCGGATGCGGCCGTTTTCATCGACTTCTTGGATGTCGATCCAATCGCCGAAGGACTTGAGCAGGTGGTGGAACTTGCAGAGGCATTTGATGCCTTCTGCGGAGGTTTGACCGCCGCCGGCCGGATCGTCGTGGTTGTACTCCTCGGTGTGGTCGAGCTCAGATTTCCACGCCGGACGCCCGCAGCCCGGAAACACGCAGTATCCATCGCGGATCCGGATGATCACAGCCAGTGCTGTGGATGGTCTATAAGGATTTGCCCGTTGGGTTTTGGGAAGCGGCCTCGTCTGGCCGCGGCGAACCCACCTCGGGGGCCGGGAATGCGCGTGACCCTCATGACCGTGACCTGTGTCCGGGCCGGGATCGGATGGCGGCGGTGCTTCGCATTCTGCCTTGATCGGGCCCTCGGACTGATCGGACTCGTCGGACCTGTCATCTTGATCGGGAACGGGCTCCTTTGCGTCGCGCTTGGCTGTGATCAGACGTTTCCATGTCGACAGTCGCTGCTCGTAGTCGAGATCTCCGCGATCGGGTTGTGTTGCAGACGGTTTGGATAGGTCTCCACCAACAGGGCGCACCCGTGCATCGCTTCTCCGTGCGAGTTCGAGTGCGTGTTCACCTGAGATGACGCCGTGCCCGTCCACGAATCCGGGGTTGGCTGATTTCCCTTCGGCTGTCGCTTGGTCCATCACCACGTGTATCACGAAGTCGTGGCCGGAATTGCTGTCGTCGATATCGTCGGCACGTGCGAACTCACAACCCTCGGCGTTGCCGCATTCGCAGATGAACTGGACATCCATGGTGGCGCAGAACAACGCATCCGAAAGTCGTTGTGGGGTGGTACGGGGATCGTCCCTGCAGACGCGGGCCGCCAGTTCCTGGACCCGTTTGTCGAGCAGGAGCGCGTTCTCGGCTGTCATCGAAGCGACGATGTCGGCCATCCCGTCCTCGGTGGGATATCGCTTGAAGTCGCGGCCCGATCTTGCTCGGGCTCGGCGTTCTCGAACACCATCGGGGTCATGCCGGAACACGATCTGGTCGACCATGTTTCGCATCCGGTCGAAGGACCAGGAGCCGTCTCGCCATAACATCTCGGCGATTTCTCCATCAACGGAATCCGACCACGGCATGCCATCCACAAGTTCAGTACGCGAGACGATGTCGGGGATGTGGTGTGGTGACACCCGGCCGGCCTTGAGGGCGTCATTGACGTGAGGTAGACGGTCCCGCAACGCAATTCCTCGCCGCATGATGCTGTCGGCGGCACCCGGTGTCACATTGAGGGCCGCGCCGATGCGCGCCGAGCACTGAGCCCATCCGTCGAGTTGCAGGAAATCCGTCTCGCTCGATGGTGCCGCAAGTTGGCGATGCATCTCTGCCGCAGTTGCGTATTCCGCCCACGCGGCAAAGCCTTTCGCCCGCGACACCATCTGCAACGAATCGGTCAACTCGCCCGTGCGCAGCAGCGACGGCGACGCCACCCCCAGCGCCGCAAATGCTTCGACGATCCGATCTTCGAACATGTATGCGACTATGCCACGGGCCTCCGACAAGTCACACCTCCGACAAGTCCGACAAGTCGCCGTTGTTGGCTGACCACTACCGGCCTAGCCTGGGGACCATGTGGCTTCGGTTCATCCACGGCGCAGGCGGCTACTTCGACGATCGGGAACTGGCGGACGGTCTCGGTGTTGCGGTCGACGCCGCGGTCGACATGCCACACATCCCCGAAGACGATATGTCGTTCGAGGCCTGGGCTGTCCCGGTGCGGCACATGGTGGCTGCGATGGGTGCGGCCGATCTGCTGATCGCACATTCCTTCGGTGCGTCGGTGTTGCTCCGGGTCTTGGCGGAGGAAGCGCGGCCGGTCCCGTCGCGCGCAGTGCTGCTGGCGATGCCGGACTGGAGTCCCAAGGGTTGGGACATCGAGGAGTACGCGTTCAACGGACGCGAGCCGGTCCAGTCGTTGTCGTTGCACCACTGCCGCGACGACGAGGTGGTGCCGTTCGGCCATCTCGCGTTGAACTCGGCGCGACTGCCCTCGGCCCGGGTGCACGAGCATCCGTCGGGTGGTCACCAGTTCAATGGACTGGCGGACACGATCGCCGCGGACGCAATTCGCGACCGGTGAACCTCAACCTTGGCGGCGCACGATCTCGGCTATCCAAATCGGTGCGAATGGAGAGGTGCAGTTTGGGGGCGTCGGGTAGTCCTTGAGGACCTCGAGCCGCTCACCGATGTCGATCGCGCGGGCGCGGTACTCGGGTTGGGTGATCCCGATCCGTGCCAGGCACTCGTTCATCGCCCACTGCTTGCGGTCCGGTGCGTCCTTCATCTCCGCCTCGATCTGCCCGAGCAGTCCCGAGAGATCAAGACCGTCCGGGCTTTTCCCGACGCGATCGGTGGTGAGAGCCCAACCTGCGCTTGCGACAACGGGATCGGGGTCGTCGAACCAGGCGAGGCGTAGCTCCTCGGCGTTCGGATTCTTCTTCACCACGTAGTTAAGCAACCAGTCATGCACTTTGGATGCCCGCGCTTCGCGCAGCATTTGGTCCAGCTGTTGGGCGGTGAACTCGCGTGGGCGGCAGATCAGGAGCGCGAGCAGTCTCGCCGCCGTGTCATCGGTCTTCCAGAGTTCGCCGGCGAACTCGTGTTGTGTCTTCAGCCGCTTGGCGATCGCACGCAGTTTGCTCAGGGGTACCCCGTGGTCGTCCCCGTGCCGTTCGTTCACCGCCCGCATCTTCGGATTCTCCAGAGCAGTAAGTTCGGCCATCACCTCGGGCAGTGTCGTGTCAGTCATCGAGCCCCCTTGCAGACAACGCGTCGGCGAAATGGTCGGCGATGTGTAGCGAGCCCAGGACCACCGGTACGGCAAGTCTATGCGGCATGAACTTCAGTCCGCGGGCGCGACGGGCCTCGTCGACCTGGGTGACGAGTTCGACCACGAGTGGGATCGCGCGAATGGCAAGGGCCAGAACCAGAGCCATTCGATCGGGGCGGAAGCCGAATCTCTGGAGCGGAGTGAACATGCGGGTCAACGCGGCCAGCATGTCCATGGTGCGGGTCGTCAGTGAGACCGCGACGGCGAGAGCAACCGACAGGATCATGACACCGCAGACCACCAGCGCCCGCTCCCAGCTGGCGAAGATGACCTGAAAACCGAAGATCATCAACACAACCCAGAACAATGGCCGCAGCGACGCGAGCACAACCCGTATCGGCAACCGGGCGAGGACAAACACCGCGACAACACCGATGATGCCGACCGGCAGTCGCTCCGGGGTGTCGATCAGCGCGGTCATCGCGATCACCACAACAGCGAGGGCAACCAGTTTGAATCCCGCGGGGAGACGGTGGATCGGCGAGTTCCCGGGTTGGTAGACGCCTAGTGCGTCATTCATGCCATCAGCGTTCGATAGCGCGGAAGGGCTTCTCCGGGAGGCCCGTCGGCGACAACACCGCCGTCGTCGATCACGATCACGCGGTCGAAATCAGACACCAATTCGAGATCGTGACTCACCACGATCAGCTGCTGCTGCAGGTCGGCGAATACGCCGCGGATCATCGCACTGTTTCGGAGGTCGAGGAGCGTGGTGGGCTCATCGGCCACGATGATCGACGGTTCGGTGACCAGTATCGACGCGAGCGCCAACAGCTGTTTCTGACCGCCGGAGAGCTTCTGTGCGGGATGATCGGCGTGCCCGGCGAGCCCGAATCGAGCGAGGATCTCAGCAACCCGACCGGCGACCTCGGACTTCGACAGCTTGCCCCGCGACAGGGACAGCGCCACGTCTTCGCCGACGGTCGGCATGATGATCTGGCGGTCCGGGTCGGTGAAGACGAATCCGACCTGTTTGCGGATGGCGCGGGTTTTGCGCCGGGTGTCGAGACCGTTGACCTCGACCGCGCCGCTGTCGGGGAGGACGAGCCCGTTGATCATCCGGGCGAGCGTCGATTTCCCGCTGCCGTTGGACCCGACGATCCCGATCCGTCGCTCGGTCAGTTCGAGATCGACGTCGCGTAGCACTGCTCGATCTGCGTAAGCGTGGCTTACGCCTCGGAAAGTGACTCCCGACATCACCGTCGCTTCACGCGCAGTGGGGTGATCAGCCCGGGATATCCGCGATGAACCTGCCGGGCGACGACTGCTGCGGCGGCGGCCTTGACGAGGTCGCCGGTGACATAGATGCCGTTCGTACTCAGTGCTGCCCACCAGGTCATGTCGGCGCGGACCATCAGTCCGATCGTGCCGAAGAGGTAGATGACACCGAGTCCACCGACGACATTGATGACAAATCCGGGGATGACCCGGTACTTCGGCATCATCAGGGCGGTTCCGAGGCCGATGACGATGACCGCGGGGAGCCAGCCGATGAAGAATCCGGCCGTGGGGGAGGTGAGCGAGACGAGTCCGGTGCGACCGCCGGCCAGGATCGGCAATCCGCAGATCGCCAGTGTGCTGAAGATCAGCACCGCGAGCGCGCCCTTGCGCCAGCCGAGGATGGCGCCGGCGAGCATCACGCCGAGGGTCTGGAGGGTGATCGGGACACCGCTGCTGCCGACCGTGATCGTTCCGGGAAGACCCAGCGCCGCGATGAGTGCTGCGAAAACAGCTGATTGGGCGAGGTCGCGCATGGTCAGGCCGACAGCGGTCTTGCGCGTCCGCCCCTCGGTGGGCAT
Organism: Williamsia faeni; assembly: GCA_003202005.1. Lineage (GTDB taxonomy): Bacteria > Actinomycetota > Actinomycetes > Mycobacteriales > Mycobacteriaceae > Williamsia > Williamsia faeni. The sequence continues at coordinate 91,961 of QJJF01000007.1, forward strand.
GGTCAATTCTGATGTCACGGTGATACCTCGTGCTGTGGGACTCGGATGCTGCATCCGGGTACGTCAGCTCCGAATGGATGCGATTTCCGTGGTGATTCTACGGATCGGCGGGGTGGTGGTTTCCGCACCGTCACCTTTTAGACATAAGTCACGAATCTTGGCTATCCTGAGGGCATGCCCAAGGCGCTACCCGTCATCGACATCACTTCGCCGATCTGCTGTGACCCGATGTCCGCGGCGCCACTGACCGACGACGATGCGCTGGAGATCGCGCTGCGACTCAAAGCCCTGGCAGACCCGGTCCGGATCAAGTTGATGTCGATCCTGCTGACCGCTGACACGGCGGAGGCATGCACGTCCGACCTGGCCACGCTGTTGACCTTGTCGGAGGCCACGGTCAGCCACCACCTCGGCCAACTCAGGAAGGCGGGCATGCTCACCTCATCGCGCCGCGGCATGAATGTCTTCCATTCCGCGCATCCGGATGCGCTGAACGCCCTGCGCGGCGTGCTCGACCCCGACTGCTGTTGCTGACGCCTGTCCGGGGCAAACGAATCAACAGATTCGTTGCGCAGAGAGTTCATGCGTGATGCAGTCAACCTACGTCTGATGGGTAGGAGAGCGACTGATGGACGAGCGGGACCTCGGACCTCTGGCGGACATCGAGCAGCGTGTGCTCTGGCTCGCGACGTCGATGATTCACCATGCCAACCGTGTTCGGCCGAACGCGACCGGGCTGAAGGTCGGTGGCCATCAGGCCTCGTGCGCGTCGATGGTGTCGATCATGACAGCGCTCTGGTTCGACCAGTTGCGTCCCGGAGATCGGGTCGCGGTCAAACCGCATGCGTCGCCGGTCCTGCACGCGATCAATTACCTGCTCGGCGAACTCGATGAGTCGTACCTGACCCGATTGCGCGAGTTCGGCGGCCTGCAGAGCTACCCGAGTCGCACGAAAGACCCTGATCCGGTGGACTATTCGACCGGATCGGTCGGCATCGGCGCCACCGCACCCATTTGGGGCGCAGTGGCCAGGCGCTATGTGGAGACCACATTCGGCGGTGCCGGCACAGGCAGGCAGTACTCGCTGGTCGGCGACGCCGAACTCGACGAAGGCGCCGTGTGGGAGGCGATCCTCGATTCGTCGGTTGCCGAACTCGGTGAAGTCGTGTGGATCGTCGACCTGAATCGCCAGTCGCTGGACCGGGTTGTCCCGAACATCGCCGCCGACCGCCTGGAGAAGATGTTCGGTGCGGCCGGCTGGCAGGTCATCACCGTCAAGTTCGGCGCGTTGCTTGAGGAACTGTTCCTGCGTCCCGGCGGGCAGCCGCTCCGACATCGCATCCTGCAGATGCCGAACCCCGAGTATCAGCGATTGCTGCGCTGCCGGGCCGACGAACTCCGCACCCGCCTGCCCGGTGACGGCCCCGGCGCAGACGCGGTGGCCGAGCTCATCGCCGGACTCGACGATGGCACCCTGACCCGGGCGATCCGGAACCTCGGTGGCCACGATCTCGACGCATTGCGCAAGGCGTACAGCACGATCGACGACACCCGGCCGACGATCATCCTCGCGTACACGATCAAGGGCCATGCGCTGCCGACCGAAGGTCATCCGCAGAACCACTCATCGCTGCTGACCGTGCCGCAATACGAGGAGTTCGGTGCCGGTCTGGGCATGGACCCGGCCAACCCGTGGGTCCGGTTCGGCGAGAACACTGCTGCGGGCCTGCTGTGCGCACAGACCGCCGCTGCGCTGCACCGCGACGACACCATCGAGAAACTGCCGCCGGCGGTGCCCGCCGACTTCGGGCGGACGCCGTCGGGCACGTCGACCACACAGGCCGCGCTCGGTCGCACACTTCTCGACCTCAGTCGTGAATCCCCTGACGCCGCACAACGTGTGGTGACGGTGAGCCCCGATGTCAGTTCCACAACCAATCTCGCGGGATGGCTCAACAAGGTCGGCGTGTGGTCCCCAGGGGAACGCAGGAACTGGTTCGACGACGACTCCGAGACGATCATGCACTGGCGGGAACGCCCGACCGGTCAGCACATGGAGCTCGGCATCGCCGAGACGAATCTCGTTGGTCTGATGGGTGAACTCGGTGCCACCTGGAGTCGGTGGGGCGAGCCGCTCTTCCCGATCGGCGTGATGTACGACCCGTTTGTGGAACGCGCTCTCGAACCGTGGTCGTACGGAATCTACGCCGGCGGACAGTCGATCCTGGTGGGTACGCCGTCGGGCGTCACTCTCGCGGCCGAAGGTGGTGCGCACCAGTCGATCACGACACCGTCGATCGGATTGGAGCAGCCGGGCTGCATCAGCTATGAGCCCGCGTTCGCGATTGATGTGGAGTGGATCCTGTTGTCCTGCATCGGTCGTCTGGGCCGGTCCGGCGGCAGTTCGTCGTACCTTCGGCTGTCGACTCGCCCGGTGGATCAACGGCTGGCCGCGGTGCCGACCGATCCGGCCGCCCGGGAACGTCGTCGCCGGCAGGTGGTGGCCGGCGCTTACACGGTCCGGTCCGCAACGAATGCGCAGGTGACCCTGGTGGCCATGGGCGCCATGCTCACCGAAACACTGAAGGCCGCAGAGCGACTCGCCGACCAGGGCATCCTCGCCGAGGTGGTGTGCGTGACCAGCCCAGGGCTGGTCTTCGAGGCACTGCAGGCCCGCCGCGGCCACGGTGACGCACCGACCTGGATCCTCGACCAGGTGTTCCCGGCCCAGCGCGCCGCGCCGATCGTGTCGGTCCTCGACGGACACCCACACACCCTGGCGTTCCTGCAGACCATCAACCAGGTCCGCGGAATCTCCCTCGGCGTCAGCCGATTCGGCCAGGTTGGCACCCTCGATGACGTCTACATCTACCACGGCATCGACACGGACAGTATCGTCCGCGCGGCCCTCGACCTGACCCAATAACCATTCCGCCGAGCGTGCCCAAATCGCCGTCCAGCGTGCCGAAATGACCGCCAAGCCTGCAACTTTGGCACGCTCGACGGTAACGACGGCACGCTCGACGGTATTGACGGCACGCTCGACGGTAACGAGAACCACCGAGCGTGCCGAAATGACCGCCCACCGTGCAGAAATCACCGTCGAGCGTGCTCATCGGCCGACCAGCCGATCGACGCGGCACCGAGCTCGACACCAAGACTAAACTGCCACACATGGCAAAGAAGCGCTGGAGCGATTTATCGACTGGTCAGCAGCTGGCGATCAGTGTCGGCGGTGCTGCCGAAGTGGTGATTACCGCCCTTGCGCTGAGAGACCTCGCCCGGCGGCCGACCTCGCAGGTACGCGGACCAAAGGTGGGCTGGCTGGTGTCCTTTGTCATTCAGCCATTTGGCCCGATCGTGTACTTCGCGGTCGGCCGTAGGCCGGTCGAAGAGTCTCGGGGTGGGGAGGGCGGACCTGACTCAGTAGCGGGCGCCGCGCATCGGGGCCGGATCGTACAACCCTGAATGCGTTGTCGATCCGATCTCGAGTTCGGCCGTCTTCGCCTCGGTGATGTCGGTGAACTGCTGCAGTGAGCCCCAATCCCGGCCCCAGTCGTTCCGCAGATACGACGGAATAATGGTGGGCTGCAACATCGCCTGGGTGATACCGAGCGGTCCGCCGGCGTCGCCCGACATCCACGTCTGCGAGTTCTGACGGGTCGCCTGCGCGTCCGGCAGGATCCGCCACTTCGGCACCTCGATCACGCCGTACTTCACGGCCATCGGCTGCTGGCACGGGAACACCAGCGCGGGAAGCCAGTCGATCATGACCGGATCCTTTTGGCCGACAAGGTCGTTGAGCGTCTCCATCTTCGTGATGCGCGGGGGTGTGAACGCGAGCCACTGATCTGGAGCACCGGCGGTGTCCGTTGCGATCACGCGCACCACCGAGGCCCCCTCGGGGGCATCGCTGAGCGGGAACCGCAAGTTCCGCCAGATCGGCGGTTCACCGATGTCGATCGGGCTCATCTGACCCAGTGGCTCAACAGTATTGCCCGGTCCCGGGCGGCCGAACTCCACAACGAGTTTCTGACCCGGCTGCGGGATACCGTCACCATCGACCGCTTGGATGCGCCCGGAGACAGAGATCGTCAGCAGCGGTGCAGCCGCATTCGCGTCAGGCATCTGGTACCAGGCCGAGGTCGCCGACCCGCCGGCCGAACCATAGCTGCCGAGCACGGGGGTGTTGGCCGGGTCGAGGCCGAACGGTAGTCGTACCGTCGAGCCGTTCACGCCCAGAGCTCCCTGGCCGCCACCGGTTCCGGTGTTGTCGGTCGTATTGGTGTCGCCGGAGCCGGCGCCGGTTTGAGCGGTGTTCTGCGCAGTGGTGGCCTCGGTGGATTCCGTGGCGTCCACGGACAGGTCGTTGGGCACACCGTTCGGAGTGAACCCGGACATGTCATTGCCGGCGAGTGCTTCGCCCGGAGTCAGATCGACCTGACCCTCGACTGTTGCCGGCTTCAGTAGTCCGGTGTTCGGATTCGGTTCCACGAGAACGTCATTGGCCAATGCGCAGGTGTCACCCTGCAGTGCAGCGACGTTGGAGTTGAGCCAGGACCAACTGTCCCGCTGCGCATAGGCGGCCTTGGCGAACGACAGCAGCATGAACAGCACCATCAGCCCGGAGATGACGGGCATGGGGGAGAACGCGAACTTGTGCCAGAACCGCGAGCCCTCGGTGCGCTGTTCGGCACCGACGTAGTCGTCCCGGAAGTGCTGATACAGACCCACCAGTGTGGTAGCGACGGCGATCACCAAGATGATCCAGGTGACCTTGATCCCGGCGATCTCCGGAGGCCGATCCCACCACGGGATGCCGTAGCTCGCCACGAACCACCAGCCATTGGTGCCTGCGAACGACAGCGCGGTCACGTAGAGCACGGCCGCCGCGAAGAATGTGCGATTTCGCCTGCGCCGCAAGATCGCCGGAGCCATCATCGCGCCGGCGGCCGCAGCGAGGGCGGCGCCGATACCGGCGTAGACGCCGAGGTGGTGGGTCCACTTGGTGGGTGTGAAGGCCAGGAAGAAGATGAAGCCGAAGACGCCGGCCACCAGACGCCAGGTGGGTCCCTTCGGGATACCCATCGGTGTGCGGCGACGCAGCAGCATCAGCAGAACGACCATCAGGCACAGGAATGCCATCAGGATGCCGAAGCGGCGTGTGAGCGTACCGTCCGCGGTCGGCAGCATCAGGTAGTAGTACCGGACCGGTTCCTGCCACCACTCGAGTGTCGGTCCGACTTCGGAGGCAACCTGCGACGACGTCCGGATCGTGGCCAGGGTCTGGTCGGCAAAGATGTTGTACAGCACCGCGGTACCGGCTGCCAGGATCGGCATCAGGAGCGGTAGCAGTCCATCACGGCCGCGTCGGGCCATGATGCGGCGCAGCAACGGCCGGATACCGGCGAGCAGCAGGGCCACGGCCATCAGTCCACCGGGCGCCAGCGCGAGTGTGAACGACGCGATGATCGTGGCGATCGCCAGCGGCAGTAATCGGCCGGTCGCGATGGAGCGGTCCACCGAGCACCAGGTCAGCAGCGCGCCGACCGCCAGTGCGGGTTCGGGGCGCAGACCGTTGTTGAACGGCATCCAGATCGCGAGGAACACAAACAGGGCCGACCACAGTGCCGGGGTCGAATTCCGGACGGTGCGGCCCAGACGCGGGATCACCTCGCGGGAGATCAACCACCACCCGAGCAGTCCGAGCAGGAAGGCGGGCAGGCGCATCCACGGAGCCGACAGGCTCACGTGGGTCATGGCCGAGATCACCTGGTAGTGCCACCCGAAAGGATCTTGTGGCACACCGTAGTAGCGGTAGTAGTTGTCGACGTATCCGGCTTTGGCGGCGATGCGTCCGACGGTGAAGTTGTAACCATCGTCCGAGGTGTTGGAACCCATCAGCCACCACAGGCCCAGGACCACGAACACGACCACGTCCGAGAACCGGATCGTCCACCATCGGGCCGGGAGGAACCGGTGGTGCCCACGGCCGTCGCGCGCATCGAGCAGCGCCAGGGCGATCAGGGACACGATCGTCATCACGATGCCGATGACCATCGCCGCGAACTTCAAGTTGGTCGGCGTGGTGACGAATCGGGTGTCGATGGTCGCCGAGAACGCCATCCCCTCAGGCGATGCGCTCGCGGGCAATTCGGTGAACACCCCGACGATCTGCGGCCGCAGGTTCGGGTCGGGAACGTCGAACGTCAGCTGACCTTCGGTGCCGCCGTTGACGATTTCGCCGTGCGCTCGCTCGCCGTCGGCGATGAACGTGATCCGGCAATCCGGATTTGCCTGGGCCACAGCACGATCCGCGGTCAGCACCACCACGTCACGATCGGTGACGGTGATGCTGTCGGAGGTGGCGCGGATGAACAGGCCTCGTGACGTCGCGTCCTGCCCACCGGCCGGCAGCGTCGAGAGCAAGACGCCGCCACGGGCCGGGAGTTCTGCGGCCGTCGCACAGGGCACGGACACCCGCACGTCGATCGGCACAAACGACACCAGTGGCGCCGCGACGTTGACGACCTGGTTGTCCTGCGGCCAGTTGAGTTGCGCGGTGGTCTGATTCACCGGCATCAGCGGACTGAGGCAGGCAAGAAGGAAACCGATGAGGCCGGTGACCACCGCAACTGTCTTGACGTTCCGGTAGCCGGGGCCGGCAAACCTGCTCACTGACCCGTTTTTACTGATGATGCTCGCCTTTTCACTCATTTTCTTGCGGCACCACTCTCAGCGGACCGGTACGCGACCAGCCCCATTTCGTTTCGGTACCGGTCACGATGTTTGCTTCCGGAGCGTCGGGCACCAACGGGGTCAGGACTTCCAGCGATCCCCAGGAGCGGTACCAGTCGTCGTCGAGATAGGTGGCAACGGTGTTGGCGCTGGTGACGGATTCACTCACGCCGAGCACGCCGCCGTCTTCGGCCGACTGCCAGGTCTTCGATTGTGAGAGGGCTGTGGTGCGCTCCGGCAGGATGCGCCATTCGGGGATCTCCGCGACCCCGTTCGTGATGGCGAACGGACGCTGGCACGGGAACTGGCTCGCCACGCTGAAGTCGATCAGGGTCGGAGCCTGCGAGCCGACGACGTCTTGCAACGTCTTCAGCTGCGGTGCCCGCGGCGGGGTGATCGCCAGCCACTGTTTCAGGTTGACGTTGTTGTCCTTCGCGATGATCCGCACCCCGGTTGCCTGGGCGGGTACCTGGTCCATCGGGATCACCAGGTTGCGCCACGGCCGGTTCGGCTTGTCCGGCCCGGGGTCGATGGGGCGGATCTGGGATCCGACATCTGTGAACGTGCCATCCGCTTCGGCGATGCCGAACTGGACCATCAGTTGCTGCCCGAATGTCATGACGCCCTCTTCGTTCATGGAGAGGACAGGTCCGGCGGCGCTGAAAGCGAGGATCGGAGACGAATCACGGGCCGGCAGTTCGTACCAGCCGGTCGTCAACGTCGCCTCACCCGAGTTGTAGCCGTAGCTGCCGAGCACCGGCGTGGTGGCCGGATCCAGTCCGAACGGGAGTGCGACGGTCGAGCCGTTGACAGTCTCGGGCCCGTATCCACCGGCGATACCGGCGCCCGCTCCGGCGATCAAAAAAGGCTTGTTGGAGCTCGCCGACACGTTCATCTGTCCGGGACGGGTGGATTCGGCCTCGGGGGTGAGGCTCTCGGGGACGCCATCCGGTGTGAAACCGACCGGATTCTCGCCGGCGAGGGCATCGGAGTCGGAGACGCCGCCCGCCGGTGTCAGCATGCCCTCGTTGGCGTCCTGTTCGACCAGTACGGCGTCGGCCATCGCGCAGCTGTTGCCCCGCAGGGTGTCGAGGTTGGTGTCGAGGACGGTGTACGACGGGTACCGGGCGAGCGCGGCCTTCGCGAAGACCGCCAGCATGCAGATCACCATGAATCCGGCGATCAGCGCGATGGGGGACGACGCCACGTTGAGCCGGCGACGGTCGGCCTTGTTTGCGGTGTCGTCGTCGCCTCCGGTGTGGACGAGTCCCTTGTTCTGCACGAAGTCGAGGCGCAGGTGCTGCCAGATGGCAACGGCGCCGGCGACGACGGCAAGGATCAGGAAAATCGTGGAGACCTCACGACCGGCCAGGACCGGCGCCTTGTCGAACCAGGAGATCCCGAAGTCATAGGCGTATGGCCAGGCGTTGTCGCCGGCCATGGCGGCGGCCATGGCGAACATCAGTCCGGCGATGAACACCGACAGATTTCGGGTGGATCGGGCGGCCGACTGTGCGACGGCGATGGTCGCGGTGGCCGCCAGCGCGGCGGCGAACCCGGCAAAGATACCGAAGTGGATCGTCCACTTGGTCGGGGTGAACATCAGCAGGAGCAGCGTGATCAGGGTGGCGCCGAGGAGTCGCCAGACCGGGCCGGGATCGACGGTCCGGATCTTGCTGCGGCGCAGCATCACCGCCAGTGTCACAAACACCGAGGCCAGCAGCAGGAGCACCGGGATCCGTCGGGTCAGCGCGCCGTCCGGGGTGGCGACGGTGAGGAAGTAGTAGCGCAGGTACTCCTGCCACCAGGAGATCGTGGGTCCGACTACGTAGCGGGTCCGGATCGCGTCGAAGACGGTTGCCAAGGTCTGGTCGCGGAAGACGACCAACACGACGAGGGCGGCGGCGGCGGCGGACGGTGCAGCCAGTGCGGCCAGGTTCACCCACCGGCCGCGGGGTGTGGTCGAAGATTCGCGACTGCGCTCGATCACGATTCTCAGCATCGGGCGGGCACCGACGATGAGGACGGCGATCGCGATGACACCCTGCGGCGCCAGCGCCAGGGTCAGGCCGGCAACCATCGCGGCCACCGCGGCGGGGAACAGTCGGCGGGTGGCGATGGCCTGTTCGACGGCCCACCAGGTGAGCAGTGACCCGAGGATGATGATCGATTCGCTGCGTAGGCCGCTCGCAAAGGGCATCCAGAACGCGGTGAACACGCCGGCCGCGGCCCAGACGGCCCAGCCGCTGCGGCGCACTCCAGCGCCCAGTCGCGGCAGAAGCACCCGCGAGAGGATGAACCAGGACGCGAGACCGGCCAGCAGGGACGGGATCCGCATCCACAGACCGGACGTCGACACCTCCGACCAGGCTGCGAGGAATGAGTAGTACCAGTCGAACGGTGCCTCGGCGATCCCGTAATAGCGGTAGTAGTTGGCCAGGTATCCGGCAGATTCCGACGCGCGGCCCATGTTGAGGATGTAGCCGTCGTCGGCTGTTCCGGCGCCGAGGAAATGCCAGATCACCAGGACCGCGGTGACTGCGATGTCGCTGGCGCGGGGGCGAAGCAGTCGCTTCCAGGAACGTTTTCCGAGGTTGCGGTGGTAACCGTCGAGGCGGTCGAGCAGTACCAGGCAGACCAGGGAGACCACGATGGCGATCGCACCGAGGATCACGACGAGGGACTTGATCGCGGTCGGCGAGTTGTCGAAGCGGGTGTCGACGGTGGTGGTCACCGAAAGGCCCTGTGCGGCAGCGGCTTCGACGTCGGAAGTGGACAGGGCGGTGAAGACCCCGTCGAACTGCGGTCGTGAGTCGATGCCGAGTAGCGCGGCGGGGCCGAGCCCGACGAACTCGGCGCCGGCGCCGCTCGGTGTCGACCAGATGTGGAGTTCGCGGCACTTTGCGGTGTCGATGTCGGTGCGCGTCGCCGATGTCGCGAGCTCGTTGCGGAACACCACCGTCACGCCACTTGCCGATGCGTTGACCACAAGCGCGTTCGCGTTGTAGCGCTCGGCCCCCGGCGGCATGGTCGCCAGGACCAGTCCGCCGTCCTCCGGAAGTGTCCCGATCAGGGAGCAGGGGATGGTCGCATCGAAGGCCTTCGGCGTTTGCGCGATCAGCGGCGCGGTGACCGATGCGGTCTCGGAAGAAAGTTGCTGGCCAGTGGGCCATTCAATCGCGGCGGTGGACTGCTTGACTGGCAGCAGAGGAGTAATCGCACAGAACACGATCCCCACCAGACCGGCAACGATTGCGACCCAACGGACTGTCCCCGCACTGGGGAGGTGAGAGGACACAGGCACGAGTCACGATGGTATTGCACCGACCTGAGAGCCCGAACCTGCCCCGAACGAGCGGGCGGTCCGGGCCGTCTCAGTGGCGAATCGGTGCCGGACTCCACAGGCCCGACCGCGTTGCGGTTCCCAGGTCCAGTTCGGCCACCTCGGCGGGTTCACCGTACGGCTGGTACTTCACGAGCGAACCCCAGTCGCGGCCGATGTCGCCCTCGAGGTACGACGGCACCGTGGTCTGGTCCAGCGCGACCTCGATCCACCCCAGCGGTCCGCCACCGAATGCGTCGGACCAGGCGCCGACAGCCGCCAACAGATCGGCACCCGGTGCGATCCGCCACTGCGGGATCTCCGCAACGCCGTACTTGTGGCCGAACGGACGCTGGCAGGGGAAGGCCAGGCCATTGGTCCAGTCGATCTGCACCGGATCAGTGCTGCCCACCATGGTCTGCAGAGTCTGCAGATGCGGGGTCCGTGGCGGGGTCACGGCGATGAAGCTGTCCTGCGCGAGGTTCTCGTCCTCGGCCACGATCCGGATCGCGGTGGCCTCGGCGGGGAACGAACTGCGGTAGGTGCGCAGATCACGCCACGACGGACGCGGACCCGGATCGATCAGGTCGACCTCGCCGGCCACCTCGAAGTCCTCGTCTGAGGTGCCGGAGCCGGTGGAGTACTCCATCGTGAGGTGCTCGATGTCGAATTCACCGGCCACTGCCATCGTCACCAGCGGGGTATCGGGGCTGCGCGGGGGCAGTCGGTACCAGGACGAGGTCAGGTATGACGGGAACTGATCGTTTTCTGAATAGCTGCCGAGAACCGGGGTTTTTGTCGCGTCGAGCCCGAACGGCAACTTCGCGTTGCTGCCGTTGATACCGGTCACGTCGGCCTCGCCGCCGCCGGTGCCTCCGGCGTTCGAATTGAGGACGTCCGGCGATGTCGCGACATTGCCGCCGAGGACCCCGAGGCTGGCGGCGCTGGCAGACGAGTTGAGTGTCAACGGCAGGCCGTTGGGCGTGAACCCGGACGTCGCCGGGGGTACTGCCCCCGGCGCTTGGGTTCCGACGAGACCGTCGACGATCTTGCCGTCGACAGGTTCGAGCAGATCCGCGGTGGGATCTGGCTCGACGAGGACCTTGTCGGCCATTGCGCAGATATCACCGGTCAATGCGTCCACGTTCGACGACGGGATCGAGAACGACCCGCTCTGTTTCACTCCGGAGGCAACGGATGTGATCAGCAGGAAGACGACGACGAACACGCCCGCAACGGCCAGTGGTGAGGCGGCGAGGGTGCCCACCCAGCGTCGGCCGGGCCTGGCGGTCCCGGAGGTGCTCGATGTCGCCGAGTGCTCGAACGGTTCCCGGAAGTGGAACCAGAAGGCGGCCAGGAGTGCCACCACGCACAGATACAACAGCAGGGTGCCGAGTGCGACGCCCATCCGGACGGGCATTGCACCCCACGGCATACCCCAATTGGAGACGTAGAAGGAGGCGTTGGGTGCGGTGAACGACAGACCCGTGATGAACAAGACCAGCGCGATGAACAGCATTCGGTTGCGCCTTGCGTGCATGGCCTCGGAGCTCACGGCGATGGCAGCGATGGCAGCCAACGCTGCGGCCAAGCCCGCGAACACGCCGAACTGATGTGTCCATTTGGTCGGTGTGAACATCAGGAAGATCAGTGACGCGAACGTGATGCCGACAATGCGCCGCGCCGGACCGAGTGCGGTTCCGGGGATCCGGCTCTTTCGGATCAGCATCGCTCCCGAGACCACGAGTCCGACCAGCATCGCGAGCACGGCGAATCGGCGCCCGATCGAACCGTTGGCCGAGAATTCGAACAGTGCGGTGTAGCGATCGAACTCGTTGAACCACTTGAGCGACGGACCGAGTGCGGTCTTCATTCTGGTCGACTGTGTGAAGGCCGCCAACGTGAGATCCGAGAACACCACGAAGATCACCGACACCCCGGCCGCGCCCACCGGTGCCAGCAGCGCGAGGTAACTCTGAAGCCCTCCGCCGATCACCTTGGCTCTCTTGATGAGCGCCATCACCATCGGCCGGGCGCCGGCGATCAACGCGGCCACGGCCATCAGGCCGGTCGGACCGGCCGCGAGGCTGAATGCCCCGATGGTGCAGGCCACAGCGGCGGGCAGTATTCGTCCCGTGGCGATGGCACGTTCCACCGAACACCAGGTGAGCAGTGCCCCCAGGCAGATGATCGGCTCGGGGCGCAGACCGTTGTTGAACGGGAACCACGACGCCATGAACACAAACGCCGCGGTCCACGGGACGATGCGATTGGTGGTGGCCGCGCGTCCGAGTCGGGGTAGCACTTCGTGAGAGATGATGAGCCACACCAGGATTCCGCAGACCAATGCGGGTATCCGCATCCACGGACTGGCGGTGGTGACGTGCGCGAGCCAGCCGAAGATCTGGTAATACCAGCCGAATGGGGCTTCGGGTGCGCCGTACCACCGGTAGTAGTTGGCGGTATAGCCGGCGTGTTCGGCGACCCGCGACATGGTCAGGATGTAGCCGTCGTCGGAGGTGTTGATACCGACTATGTGCCAGATCACCAAACCGCCGATGACCACGGCGTCGCGGGCATTGAAGCGCCACCAGTTCTGCGGCAGGAATCGCCGGTGTCTACGGCCGTCGGTTCCGTCGAGGACGGCGAGCGCGCCGAGTGAGATCACGGTCAGCACGACACCGATCGCGATGGCCATCCATTTCAGCACCGTGGGGGCCGTGGTGTAGCGGTCGTCGATGGTGGCGTGTGCCGTCAGTTCAGGCAGGGTGTCGGCGGAACCGGTGAGGTCGGTGTAGATGCCGGTGAGTTGGGGGCGCTGGTCGCCGTTGGTTATTTCCCCGATCAGCGGCTCACCCTCGCTGTCGGACATGCCGACGAACTCGGCCCGCACCGACTCGAAGGTGGCGGTGACGTCGATGCGCTGACAATCCTGCGACCGGATCTGGGCGAGGGTCGCGTAGGCGACGGGGGTGTTGCGGACCACGACTTCGACGACCTGCCGGTCCAGGGCGTCGGTGGCCTGGCCGGCCTTACGGATGAACAGCCCCCGGGCGACGGCCTTCTCGGCCTCCTTCGGGAGGGTCGAGACCAGGACGGTCTGACCTTGTTCTGTCAGGTCGTCGATGGCCGGGCAGGGAATCGAGATCTGGAGATCGACCGGCACATAGGAGATCAGTGGAGCCAGGACCGACTGCAGCTTGTTCTGCTGCGGCCAGTTCAGGTCGGCGGTTGTCTGGGTGACCGGGAGCAGCGGTGTGAGCAGCGCAAGGAAGATTCCGGCGAGACCGGTGATGATCGCGGTGATCTTCGCGATGCGAACCCGGTCTCGGCTTACGGTGCCGACAGACTGCGGCGTGTTGTCTATGTCGGCGGCATCTGGCACAAGGTCAGATGCTATCGGTCGATCGCCCGGGGTCGGCGGGCGTGTCGGAATGACCAGCGGTCGGGGTGGCGCGCAATGCACTGACCGCATGGGGTGGAAAATGGGCGCAATGAGCGAAAAGCTGCCTGTCCTGTTGCTGAACGGACCGAATCTCAACACGCTCGGGACCAGACAACCGGAGATCTACGGTTCCGAGTCCCTGGACGATGTGGTGGCGCTCGCGACCGCGACCGCCGCCGAGCAGGGCTTTGCCGTCGATGCCCGGCAGACGAACCACGAGGGCGAGATGCTCGAGTGGATACAGCAGTCCCGCGGCCAGGTCAGCGGGATAGTGATCAATCCGGGCGCCTGGACCCACACCTCTATCGCACTGCGCGATGCCCTGGTGATTCCGGAGGTGCCGGTGATCGAGGTTCACATCAGCAACGTGCACTCTCGCGAGGAGTTCCGGCACCGGTCATACGTCTCGCCGATCGCCTCGGGTGTGATCGCCGGCTTCGGAATTCGTGGATATGAGTTCGCGCTGCGCCGGATCATCGACCTGGTCGGCTGAGGTCCGCCGTCACCCGCTTGACGGACATTGTGGCGAGGGTCACAAGGACCGGCGGAGAATGGTGTCAACTGGGTGGAAGCGCGCAGAACCGGACATGTTCTCCCAGTTCAGTGACCCGGACGTGTCTCGCGGGAAGGTTGTGGCGATCTACTCGGTTATGATCCAGCAGAGTCATTGCGCCCTTCCGGGCGCCGGATGAGTATGGAGTTGTACCGGGCCGCGATGTGAGCGCGGTAGTTTCGCGTTCGGCCCTGGTCATCGGGGCAGGCGTTTTCTGGGTTTTGTCGAGGTGCGTGGAGGTTCTATGCGGGAGTTTTGCGTATGACGCTCCGCGATGACCGCCGACCCGCTGCCACCGACCCCAAGGGCGGCGCGCTTGATGCCGCCGACATGGACTCCGCAGGATTTGATTCCGCGGAGTTCGACACCTATGAATCTGAACTGGTCCAGACCGGGTTTCGAGCGTTCGCCACCCGCGTCAACCGCTATCTCGCCAGGCCGCGATGGTGGCTTGAAGTCCTCATCCTCGGTGCCCTGTACGCAGTGTATTCGCTGGTCCGCAACAGCGTCGGCGATGTTGCCGACCAGGCCTACCGCAATGCAAATGACATCTTGCGCTTCGAGGATGCCTGGCACATGGCGCTCGAGCGGCCATTGAATGAACTTGTCCACACCACCGGGTGGCTTGCCAATGTTGTCGCCCTGCAATACGCGACCCTGCACTTCTGGGTGACCCCGGCAGTGTTGATCTGGCTGATGTTCCGGCGCAAGCAGCACTACCGCAAGGTCAGTGGCGTGCTCATCGTCACCACGGGTCTGGCACTGATCGGCTTCTACAGCATGCCCACGGCACCCCCGCGGTTGCTCGCCAACGAAGGTTTTGTCGACGTCATGGCGCAGACCGCGTCGTGGGGTTGGTGGCCGGCGTCCGGTGCACCCGGAAGCGACGCGATATCGAACCAGTTCGCTGCCATGCCGTCGTTGCACTGCGCATGGGCGACCTGGTGCGGCGTGGTGTTGTTCTGCTTCGCGAAGTGGAATTGGGTGCGGATTCTTGGATTGCTCTACCCATTGACCACCTACTTCGTCGTGATGGGTTCGGGTAACCACTTCATTCTCGACGTCGTCGCCGGCGTGGCGTTGCTGGCCATCGCAGCCCTGATCATCTACGCATCCGCTCTGCTGCGTTGGTGGCGCCACCGATCGGCTGCAACGCCGACCAGGTCCGGAGTGCCGCTCGGATGAGTTTTCCGGTCGCAACGCCGCTGTTGCGTTGGCGGCCACTGCTGCCGATGGTGCTGGCAGTGGTGGCAATTGTGTCGCTCTGGCTCGCGCATCCGACGGTCGGAGACCTGCAAGCGGCCATTGCGCGTGAAGAGGCGGCTCGTTCGGGTGTCGGACTGGGCTATTGGTTCGGTTGGTACGGCGGCGTATCCCCTGGTAGCTACTCGCTGATCGTTCCGAATCTGTCGACATTGACCGGGTCGCTACCGTTGCTGTGCATCGCGACCGCCGTCATCGTCGCGCTGTCGATCCCACTGTCCAAAGGTGCCACCTATCCCACGGCGCTGATGTGGGCGATCACCACGGCGGCGGTCCTCAACATGTTGTCGGGCCGGGTCGCCTTTTCGGTCGGCGCCGCGATAGCGCTGGCCGCGATCGTTGCGCTCAAGCGAAACCTCTTGCCGCTGGCGGCCATCGGATTGTTGGTGGCCGGTCTGGCGAGCCCGCTGGCCCCGGCGTTCGTGGGCCTGGCGGCTTTGCCGTTCGCATTCGGGAAGGATGACCGGGCACGCAAGGCCTGGTGGGTGCTCGGGGGTGCTGCGCTCGGCGTCGGTGTGCCGTTCGTGATGTTCGGTGCCCCCGGCGCACAGAGTTTCCCGGTCACCACGTTGTTCTGGGTGCTGCTGATCGCGATCGGCGCATCATTTGCGCTGACCATCCCACCTGCCCGATGGATCGTGCCGCTGGCCACCGGGGTGGCGATCCTCATGTTCCTCGTGCCGACCGGCATCGGTTCCAACCTGAGTCGGTTCTTCTGCCTGGTGCTGCCATGCATCTGCCTGTTCTATTCGAAGAAGTCGTTGAAGTTCTTGGCGATTGCCCTGGCGCCGGCACTGGTCTATGCGGTGTTCGTGGCGACGGCGGACCAGGTGGTCGGCGCGGATTCCGGGCAGAGTGAAACCTCGTACACCCCGTTGCAGTCCCTGCTGCTCGCGCAACCGGAGATCAACAATCATCGAGTGGAACTCGTCGATGCCCAAACGCATGCCGGGGCACACAAACTCGGGCTCGACATCAAACTCGCCCGCGGCTGGGAGAATCAGTCGGATTCGAGGTTCAACCCGATCTTCTACGACAAGGACGCGCTGACGTCGGACTCGTACCGGCAGTGGCTGGCCGAGAATGCCGTGGCCTTTGTTGCTGTCTCCGCGGAACCGTTGCGGCAGCTGAAGAATGAGGCCGCGATGGTGGAGGACGGGCTTCCGTATCTCGATCGGATGTGGGGCAACGACGACTGGACGCTCTACCGTGTCGAGAATCCGCAGCCGATCGTGCCGTCACCGCTCACCATCGTCGCGTCGTCACCGTCCAAACTCATCCTCAACGTGCCGAACTCGTCGCCACATCCGATGCAGTTGCGCTACAACAAGTATCTTGTCGCTCGCAGCAGCGTCGACGAATCGGTGTATGCCTGCATCCAGGAGACCAAGGACAGCTGGATCACCCTGCAGGCCCCGGTGCCCGGTGAATACACCCTCGAAGGTCTTCTCTCGGTCCGAGGTGTGGTCGGTGCCCAACCGGACGGCTGTGGAGCGTCCTAGCCTTCCACTGGGCCCCTAATACCGCTCACCGTGCCTCAATCACCGCCTTGGGGCCCAAACCGCCGCCGAGCGTGCCCAAACCGCCGCCGAGCGTGCCCAAACCGCCGCCGAGCGTGCCCAAACCGCCGCCGAGCGTGCCCAAACCACCGCCGAGCGTGCCAATAATGCTCATGCCCTGGGATTTTCGGCACGGTCGACGGTGATTAAGGCACGGTCGGCGGGGGTGGCTCGTGTTACTTACGGACTACCAACACGAACGGACCGATGTTGGTGACCGTGAACCTCGGGTCGTCGAAGATGTTGGGGTTGAACGTCACCGTGTATCGCCGGACGTTGGGGTCGTTGGGGTAGACGTCCTCGGCCAGTCGCAGTGCGTAACCTTCGGCGCTGTAGCGGAACAGGAATACCGTCGGCGGACGCCACGGCGAAGAATCCAATTGCTCGACCAGGCTGTCGGTGGTGTCGGCCTCGGACCACGTCTGGATCGCGGCGGCGCGTTTGTCGAACTCCGCCAACGGGTTTGCGTAGTGCGACGTCAGGCCCTGGAAGCCGAGGTAGGGATAGATCGACAAGAATCCGTAGTCGGCGGTCAGGACGACGGTGTCGGCCTGGGGCCTGCCCGTCTGGTCACCGATGACGTCGTTGATCTCGGGGAAGTAGCCCTGGGCACCGGGTGGGCGTTGATCGGCACGTTCCCCGTAACCGTCGGTGTCGGTGTAGGCGACGGTGATCTCGGCGGCGAGGTGGTTCGGGATGCTCTGTCCCACAGCAATTGCGGCCAGAGCCGCCAGGACGACGATCACGGTGCGGACGTCGCCGAAGCGGCGGACCGCGTACCCGGCCAGTTCGGCGAATCCATAGACCCCGGCCACGCCCAGGACCACTGCGAGAACCGGCTCCATCCGGAACGAGAGCAGCGTGGTGCCGGCCGCGGTCAGTGCCATGGACAGCAGGCAGAACAGGTAGATGGCAAAGACTGTGATGCCGTACGTCACTGCGACGGTGCGGGTCCGGAACCGCAGGACGATCCAGATCAGGCCGACCATCGTCAGGGCGCCGATCAGCGACCAGTGCAGCATCGGGGTCGGCAGCACCGCACCGGAACCCGGCAGGTAGTGCTCGGCGGTACCACCGGAGGCGGGCTTGTTCCCGAGCCGGTCGATCAGGTACGGCGCCCAGACGATCAGGGCGACCAGGCCGGCGACGAGGCCCATCGCCACCAATCGCAGCCCGTGGTCCCGTACCGCGCGCCATCGGTCCGATCGGACATCATCTGGCCGAGTTGTCTTGTTGGACTGCTGATACCAGGCCATCGCGGTGAGGTAGACCGCCATCAGGACCGTGGTCAGGGCGAACAGACCGGTGTAGAGCGTGTAGAAGGTGGCGCTGAGGCCGAGGAAGAGACCACCGGCCAGGATCGCCGGTCTACTGCCGGAACGTAGTCCGTGCAGGATCGTGACCAGCATCGGCGCGCCGATGAGCACCAGGACCGCGGCGTAGGGCTCGGGGCTGACGTACATCAGCGCCAGGACGGTGGACGCGAGAGTGACCGCGATCGCCCGATCGGTGCGGATCATGCGCTGCCACAACGCCATCGCGATCGCGGCGGCCACCGCGATGGAGATGATCGCCCAGGGTTTGAACGCCTCCCACCCGGGCTGGCCGGTCAGGTTGGCGTAGCGCCCGCCGAGCCAGAACCAGCCGGCCGGGTAGTACGGCGGCAGGTCCGCGTACGTCATGTCCGCCAGCTGCGGGCTGTCGGTCAGACGGGTGAGATATTCGGTCCGGAACTGCTGATCGACCGAGATCCCGAACAGGTAGAGCTTGGTGGCCCCCAGCGGCATCGCCAGGGTGACCGCCGCAAAAGATGAGATACCCACCCACGACAGGGGTTTGATCAGTCGGCCGGCCTTGCCGGTCCGCGAGAGCACCACGGCGATCAGCAAGATCACTATCGCCGCCACCTGGCCGGTGGTGGTGAGTGCGGTCGCGACGTTCGACGCGTTGAACGCCGGCCAGTCGACCTTGGAGATCACTGCCAGGCCGGCTCCCGAGACCACCAGGGCCACGATGGCCGCGCCGATCAGATCCCCTATCGATGACAGATGGGTCCGCATCATCGGCTCAGATGGGAAGCTTGCGGAAAATCGGCCGCGGGATGTGGCGCAGGATGATCATGACGAAGCGGAAAGGTCCCGGCGCCCAGACCAATTCCTTGCCCTTGTCGGCGGAGGTCACGGCCAGTTTGGCGACGTCCTCCTTGTTGACCGTCAGCGGAGCTTCCTTGACGTGCGCCGACAAGCGGGTGCGCACCATGCCCGGGCGGATGACCAGGACGTGGATGTTGTACTCGCGCAGTGCTTCTCCGAGCCCGAGGTAGAAGCCGTCGAGACCGGCCTTGGTGGAGCCGTACACAAAATTGCTGCGGCGTACACGTTCTCCGGCCACCGAGCTCATCGCGATGATCTGGCCGTGGCCCTGCTCGCGCATCTTCTGGCCGAGGAGCACGCCCACGGAGACCGCGGCGGTGTAGTTGATGTTCGCGGTGAACACGGCCTTGCGCTGGTCTTGCCAGACCTCTTCGTCAACACCCTGGACACCGAAGGCGACGATGGCGACGTCGATGTCACCGCCGGCGAAGGCCTGATCGATGACGGCGGGGTGGGTGTCCGGCGTGAGGGCATCGAAGTCGATGCGCTCGACCGACGACGCACCGGCAGCCTTCATCGTCTCCACGGCCGCCTCTCCGGCGGGGTCACCGGGCATGGTGGCCAGCACCACCCGCATGGGGCCCTTCTTGAGGTACTCCGCGGTGATGGCGAGGCCGATCTCCGAGCTGCCGCCGAGAACGAGCACGGACTTGGGTACGCCTACGGCGTTGATCATGAGTGTTCCTGTCTGGGGTTGGAAGTTTTTGTGGCTCAGGCCAGTTCGAGGCGGCGAGCCATATCCGAGATGAATACCCCGGTCGGATCGATCCGGCGCCGGGTGGCGATCCACGAGTCGATCTCGGGGTACATGGCGTGGAAGTTCTGCGCGGACGTGCGCGAATCCTTGGCTGTGTACAGGCGTCCGCCCATGGCCATCACCCGGCGGTCGAGTTCGTTCAGGTATTCGCCGAGGCCGCGCTTCACCGGGAAGTCGAGGCAGACGTTCCAGCCGCGGAACGGGAAGCTCAGCGGAGCCTGGTTGCCTTCACCGAACAGCTTGATCACATTGAGGAAGCTGACGTGTCCGGAGGCCTGGATATCGGCGATGATCGATTTGAATTCATCCTCATTGCCGGTCGGCACGATGAATTGATATTGCGTGAATCCGCCCGTGCGTCCGTAGGCGCGATTCCATTCACCGAAGATATCGAGAATGTGGTAGAACTGCGCCAAATTCTTGACCTGACCGGTTTTATTCGAACCCATCCGGTAATAGGCCTCGCCGACGATCGAGAAGTCGAACTTGTTGGCCAGGCCGTTGGGGAACACGTCCGGGAACGTCAGTAGAGGCTTACCGTTGAACTTCAGTGGATCCTTCTGAAGTTTCGCCGGCAGCTGGTCCAGGGTGGCGAGGTTGCCCCGGCTGAATGATCCGCGGCCGAGCTTCGGTGGCTTGCTGATCGAGTCGAACCAGCCCGAGGCGTACTCGTAGCCGTCTTCGAACCCGTCCTCGAGGTGCAGTGCGATGGTTTCGTCGAGGCTCGCCGTGGTGGCGGTGTCGGCGATGAAGTAGGCACTCTCGGTGCGCTTCATCTGGACCTTTGCGCGCAGAATGATGCCGGTCAGGCCGATGCCGGCGACCGTGGCCCAGAACAGCTCGCCGCCCGGATCGTCGGAGGTGCCCGACGGGGTGAGTGTGAGGATGCGTCCGTCGGCGACCAGCAGCGTGATCTCGACCACGTGCTGGCCGAAACTGCCTGCACTGTGGTGGTTCTTGCCGTGGATGTCGTGGGCGATGGCGCCGCCAATGGTGACCTGGCGGGTGCCCGGCAGGACCGGTACCCACAGGCCGAACGGCAGGGCCACAGCCATCAGGTCGTCGAGTGAGACGCCGGCGTCGAGGTCGACGATCCCGGTGGTGTCGTCGATCGAATGGATGCGTTTGAGCTGCGTCATGTCGATGGTCAGGCCACCGATGTTCTGCGCGGACTCGTTGTAAGAACGTCCCAGGCCGCGCGCGATGACACCGCGACGCAGGTAGGACGGCTTGTCGGCATTTGCATCGGCAACCTGCGCGACAGCCTTGGCGATCACCTCGACATCGGGTGTGGCCAGCACGTGACCCTCGATCGGCGTCGTGCGGCTCCAGCCGACGAGCTTGCGGGTTTCAATGGGCAATTCAGCGGTAGACATCGACTCAGAGACTACCTGGGGCGGCCATGCCCACTGCCGGTGTCAGGGTCAACCGTCGATAGGCCAACCCCTGAGATCGTCCCCGAGAGCACCCGCGGCCGGCATATCGCCATCTGCTACCCCAGATCGCGACGATCTCAGGGCCCAACGTGCACTCACCGGTTGCGCCCAGGGTGCGCACAACCGGTGTGTTCGGCTCAAACCTGTTCGAGACTCGGTGGCATGACGACTTCATCGGGTTCCCGGCCTGCTCGCAGACAGCTCCATCTCAATGCCTTCCTCTGGGGCGTCGGGCAGCACGAGGCCGCGTGGCGGCACCCGCTGACCACGGAGAGTGACGTACTCAACGTCGCGCACTATCAGAATCTCGGCCGGATCGCCGAACGCGGGAAACTGGATTCGCTGTTCTTCGCCGACGCCTTACAGGTCGATTCCCGCATCAAGCACAACTCGCTGTTTCTTCTCGATCCGGTCACGCTGCTCTCTGCGATCGCGGTGGCCACCGAGCGGATCGGCTTGATCGGGACCGCGTCGACCACGTACTCCGATCCGTACACGGTGGCGCGCAGGTTCGCGACGCTCGACCACATCAGCGGCGGACGGGCGGGCTGGAACATCGTTACCGGCCACCAGCTCGAAGAGGCTGCGAACTTTGGTCTCGACGCTCCACCACTGCACAGCGAAAGATATGCGCGTGGAGCCGAATTCGTCGACGTTGCGCTCGAGCTGTGGGACAGCTGGGAGGACGACGCGTTGCGGCTGGACGTCGAGTCGGGCCTCTTCGCCGACCCGGACAAGATTCACACCATCGACCACGAGGGTGAGCACTTCCGGATTCGTGGTCCGCTCAGCTCGCCGCGGTCCTTGCAAGGACACCCGCTGCTCGTACAGGCTGGATCCTCGGAGGCCGGAAAGGATTTCGCGGCGCGGTACGCCGAGGCGGTCTTCACCGCGCAGTACACCCTCGAGCAGGGGCAGGAGTTCTACCGCGACCTGAAGGCGCGGGTGGTGAAGGCGGGCCGCAGTGCCGACGATCTGAAGGTACTTCCCGGGTTCTATCCGTTCATCGGCGATACGGAGGAGGAGGCACGGGCGCTGGAACAGTCCTTCAATGATCTGAAATCGACGGAATTCGCGCTCAAGCAACTCTCCGTCATCGTCGGCGTCGATCTCGGCGAGGATTCGCTCGACTCCCCGCTGCCGCCGCTGCCGTCGGTCGAGGATTTCGACGGCCAGAAGAGCCGCCTCCAGCTGGTGAAGGACCTCGCCGGGGACGGCAAGCACACCGTCCGCGAGGTCCTCGAGCTGCTCAGCGGCGGACGCGGGCACCGCACGTTCGTCGGCACGGCGGAGCAGGTGGCCGACGAGATCGAGCTGTGGTTCACCGAGGGCGCGGCGGACGGGTTCAACATCATGCCGCCGTACCTGCCGGGCGGACTGGAGACCTTCGTCGATCGGGTCGTGCCGATCCTGCAGCAACGAGGGCTGTTCCGCACCGACTACACGTCGACGACGCTGCGCGGCAACTACGGCCTGAGCGAGCCGGTCAACCGGCATGTCGCGATTCCGTCGGAGGCGACGGCCTGACTCTGCTCGTCAGGCGCCCAGGACCGCCGCTGCAGCATTGTGGCCGGGGATGCCACTGACCCCGCCGCCGCGGCGGGCTCCGGCACCGGCGATCAGGAGCCGGGGATGTTTCGTCTCGACACCCCAGGTTCCGACGTCGGCGGTCGGGGCCCACGGCCACTGCAGCGGCCGGTGAAAGATGTTGCCGCCGGGCAATCCGACGGCGTCCTGCAACTCCAGCGCGGTCTTCGCCTCGATACACGGGTCGCCGTTGATGTCGGTCGCGATGACGTCGGCGATGGGTTCACCCAGCACTGAGTCCAGCGCGGCCAGAGTTGCCTGCACCGCTTGATCTTTCGCGCCCGAAGAGGTGAACAACTCCGGTGGCATGTGCAGGCCGAACAGTGTGAGTGTGTGCATTCCGGTCAGTGATGGGCCGAGGATGCTGGGGTCGGACAGTGTGTGGCAGTAGATCTCGCAGGGCGGTGTGGACGGGATCGAACCGGTCGCGGCCTCCTGGTATGACCGTCCGAGTGCATCGAAACCCTCGTGGATATGGAAGGTCCCGGAGAACGCGACCCCCGGTGCGACGGTGTGGTCCCGGAGTTTCGGCAGTCGCCGGAGCAGCACGTTGATCTTCAGTTGTGCGCCCTGCGGCGGTGGTCCACCGACAGTCGGGGCGTCGAGCAGGTTGTCGAGAACCGCCGGCGCGCAGGCGGCATGGATGAACTCAGCGGCCGCAGCGCCTCCCGGCCAGCCGACCCGTCCGTCTTCGGCGTCGATGGCGGTGACCTCGACACCGGTCCGGATCTCGGCGCCGGCCGCGACCGCTGCCGCTGCCAGTGCGCCGGAAACCGCGCCCATGCCGCCGACCGGTACGTCCCAGTCGCCGGTGCCGCCGCCGATCAGGTGATAGAGCAGGCAGATGTTCTGCAATAGCGACGGGTCGTAGAGGTCGGCGAAGGTGCCGATCAAACCGTCGGTCGCGACGATGCCACGGACGACGTCGTCGGTGAACCTGCTGTCGATGATGGTGCCGATCGGTGTGCTCGTCAGCTGTTCCCAGAGGTCCATCGCATCGAGGTCGGTCGCGGCGACCGACGCCATCTCGTCGGCGCTCATCAGCGGACGCAGCATCGTCGGGAAGACGCCCTCGGCGATCGTCGCCATCGCGCCGTAGAAGTTCTGCCAGGCCGCGAAGTCGTGGTCGGATCCGGTGGCGGCGCGAAACGATGCTGCGGTGGCCGCGTCGTCGGCGGTGTCGACCAGGAGTCCGCGGGTGGGGTCGTTGGGCAATGGCGTGTACGACGAATAGCGGCGCCGGATCAGTGTGATGTCGAGGTCGAGATCAGTGATGATCTGCCGGGGCATCAGCGACACCAGATACGAATATCGGGAGAGCCGGGCATTCATGCCCGGGAAAGGCCGGGCCGAAACGGTTGCCCCGCCGACGTGGCCGGATCGCTCGAGGACGAGCACCTTGCGTCCGGCGCGCGCGAGGTAGGCGGCGGCGGTGAGCCCGTTGTGACCGGCACCGATGACGATGTCGTCGTATGTCTCCATGGGGTCATGATGCCGTGTTCGGCAATTGTGTGATTTATCTCGAAATAAGAAAACACTCGTGTTGTTCAAATGGGAAACTCAGAGAACTCTCAGTAATCGCTGCGCGGATTCAATATGTGGCGAGGTAATGTTTTTTGCAATACGCATTCGCATCAATGTCGAGGTGAATGGGAAGGGTGGCCATGGAAGCGTGGGGAATCGGGGTTTTTGACAACGACGCAGCTGTCGGCTGGGCCGACCGCTTCGATCGTTCGACGCCACCGGCGCGAGCCGCCGTGGTTCGCTCGGCGTTGCAGTCCGTCGCCGGTGCCGACGATTCCGGATCCGCAGCGCTGGCCGCCGCCGCTGTTGTCGCCTCCGCGCTTCCCGGTGGTCGGCTACTGCCCGCCGGGTACGGCCCGAAAGGTCTGTCCGAGAACCAGTTTCAGGTGACGCCCGACCTACCGGGCCTGGCTTTGCGGGCGTTGTCCAAGGTGAGGGTCCCGGAGTCGGCGTGGTCAGGTCAGTGGCGCGAGGCGGGCTTGCTCGACGACGCGGTGGCTGTCGTCGACGCAGTCATGGATGAGATCGAAGAACGCCGCGACCTTGGTCTGGAGCGGGCGAGCTAGTGGTACGACCGTGCGTGATTCTCGGTGAGAGGGCCCAGAGCGCCGGGAGCTTGTAGCCTGAGTCACACCAGTGACACGGGGAGTTGCAATGCCATATATGCCGATCACCGAATCGATGTTTCTTCTGGCCGAATCGCGGGAGCATCCGATGCACGTCGGAGGCCTGCAGATATACGAACCGGCTCCGGGCGACGACGACCTCGGTGAGCAGATGTTCGAGACGTTCCAGGCCCAATCTGATGTCCACCGGCTTTTCCGAAAACGGCCGGCGTCGCCCGTGGGCCTCATGGGCACTGTCCGCTGGACCTATGACAAGGACGTCGATCTCGAATATCACGTCCGCCGAACCGTGCTGCCACGTCCGGGACGGGTGCGTGAACTGCTGCGTTATGTCTCGGCGAACCACGGTGCACTCCTCGATCGGCATCGACCGATGTGGGAATTGCACCTCATCGAGGGGCTCGCCGACGGGCGGGTTGCCATGTACACAAAGATTCACCACTCGCTGGTCGACGGCGTATCTGCGCTCAAACTGCTCGAGAAGACCCTGTCTCCCGACCCGGATGCCCGGACAGCGCGGGCGCCCTGGGACCCCACCTTGTTTGGCTCCCGACCCAAGCCGGACTCGGACCAGTCCGAATCCGGGAACTGGCTCTCCGAAGGACTCAAGGTGGCCGGTGAACTCGTGGGGTTCCTTCCGGCGTCAGCCCGCGTCGGACTCCGAGCCGTACGCGACCACAACCTGATCGTCCCGATGCAGGCGCCGAGGACCATGTTCAACGTGCCGATCGGCGGCGCTCGCCGATTCGCCGGAGAACAGTGGTCGGCCACCCGCTTGCATGCGGTGGCATCGGGCCTGGGCATCACACTGAACGATGTGGTGATGGCGATGTGCGCGGGCGCCCTGCGCTCGTATCTCATCGACCAGAACGCCCTGCCCGACGAACCGCTGATCGCGATGATGCCGGTGTCGATGCACGCCAAGGACGACGACTCATCCGAGGGCAACGCGATTACCGCGATCCTGGCGAACCTCGCCACCGACCAACCCGATCCCGAACGACGTCTGGCCACCCTGGTCGACTCGACAACCGCGAGCAAGCAGGTGATCAGGGGACTGAGCCCCTTGCAGGCGATGGGCTACGGCGCCGTCATCGCGGCGCCGCTCGCCCTCACAGCGGTGCCCGGGTACGTCCGGATGACCCCGCCGCCGTTCAACCTCATCATCTCGAATGTCGCAGGGCCGAAGCATGATCTGTACTGGAACGGAGCCCGGCTCGACGGGGTGTTCCCGGCATCGATCGCGATGGACGGCCAGGCCCTGAACATCACCGTGACCACCAACGGTGACATGGTGAACTTCGGGGTCACCGGTGCGCGTGCGGAGGTCCCGAGCCTGCAGCGGATCCTGACCCATCTCGACACCGCGTTGGAGGAGCTGGAAAAGCTCTGCCACCCCTGACTACCGGCCTCATGATCAGGCTGTCGGCCGCCCGTGATCGGGTTGCCGCTAGGGTGTCGGGGTGGCAGAAGAGCAGGCCGAGGGGCAACGGACAACCGAACTGGATGCGGCGATCGCTGTGCCGACGCCGGCCGGTGGCGATCTGAAGACCCAAATTGTCCGATTCGTCATCACCGGCGCGGCGTCGGGAGTGCTGGATCTGGGGCTGACTCTGATCTTCCAGTACCTGCTGGGTTTCCCGGAATGGGCCGCCAAGTCGATCGGCTTTTTCTGCGGCACCACGATGGCCTACCTCATCAACCGCAGATGGACCTTCAAAGCCGAGCCGAGCGTGGCCCGCTTCGTGTCGGTCACACTGCTCTACCTGGTGACCTTCGTCGTTCAGGTGGGCATCTACACCCTGCTGTCGCGCACCTGGGACGACACGGTGCTGTGGAGCCTGCTCGCCTACGTCGTCGCCCAGGGCACAGCCACCGTCATCAACTTCGTGGTGCAGCGGACGGTCATCTTCAAGATCCGCTGACCACGACCTGACCCACTACAGGGTGTTGACCCATGCCAAACGGTCCGACGACAGCGAGAACGTGTCTTCGAACAACACCACGTAGGTTCCGGGTCCGGCGCCTGCAGCTGCGTCGAAGCAGACGTCACCGGTTGTCTGGCCGCCCGGCGCGAGCTGGCCCGAACTCAGTAGTTGTTTCTCCGGCGCGAAGGTGGCCTTGAGGATGGTGCCGCTGGGATCTTGCAAGCTCCAATCGAAATAGCCGTTGAAGTCGTTCTGCTTCGAGCCCACATTCTTGATCGTGACAGTGCTGCACACGTAATCACCGAAGTCAGAACTGGCGGCCACCAGTGGCATCACCGTGTACGCGAGATCATCGCTCGTGATCGTGTCACCTCCGGCGGCAGCGGTGTCATCGTCCAATTTCCCCGGGAAGTCGAGCCCGGAACCCTCGGCCGCCGACGGCTGCGCCGCCGCTGTGTTCGACGCCTTGGTGACACTTGCATCGTCGCCACCGACGCTGCCGACGACGATCGCGGTGCAGGCGCCGATCAGCAGGATCGGCACACCGATGACCACCCAGGGCCAGACCTTGCGCTTCTTCTTGGGTGGCTGCTGGTACGGACCCTGAGCGGGGTTGTAGGGCTGGTTGTAGGGATTGTTGTCGCCTGGCTGTCCGGGAACGGTCATGGCAGATCCTCCTGAGTGGGTGGTTGGCTTGGTGAGAAACAGCTCACCGCAACCGGATGCCCGCGCACCTCCTGCAAAGGGACGGCACCACTCATCCGTTCGGACAAAGAATCGACGGAACCCGGACCGTTCGGCCGATCGCGGAACGTCCGAGGTGCGCCGTAGCCTCCATACCGTGACAAATACTTCCGGCGACACCATCCGGCGCCGGCTTTGGACCACCGGGGCCGTGAGCCTGAGCGTGTTCGGGTCGATTCTGGCGGTTGCGCTCACACAAGAGTCCGGCAGTGTCCCGGTGTGGAACTCCACCATCGGGTTGCTGCTGAACCTGGTCGCGGCCGCAGCGCTCGTCTGGCGGCACCGGTTCCCGTTGCCGGTGCTGGCCGTGGCGGTCGTGGGCCCGCTGTTCTTCTCGACCGATGCCACCGCTGCCCTCATCGCGCTGTACGCGGTGGCCCAGGTCGAACGCGGGATCCGGCTGGCTCTGGCAGTTTTCGCCGCATACCTGGCCGCGGGGATGTCGCTGGTGTACGACACCATGCGCACCCGGGACAATTCCATCCTCACCATCGGTTCCGCGCGCCCGGAAGAAGGTGCGCCACTACCGACTTGGGATGTACCGCTGTGGATTCCGTGGGTGGTGGCAGCGCTTCTGGTGGGCATCGTCGCGACCGTTGCACTGTTGCGGCACACCCAGGTGGAGCTGGCGCGGGCACAGGTCAGTCGGGACCGGGCAACCAAGCAAACCGACGTGATGCGCGACGAGATGATCCGAACCGAGGAGCGCACCCGAATCGCACGCGACATGCACGACACTCTTGCCGCGAGCCTGAGCCGGATCTCTCTGATGGCCGGGGCCGTTCAGGTGGGCGGCACCGACAACCCGGAGAAGATCGTCAACAACGCGTCTCTGATCCGGGCGACCGCGCACGATGCACTCGACGACCTCAAGAACATCGTCGGTGTCCTGCGCGGGTCGGCGTCGCAACAACAGAGCGGTCATCAGGGCATCGATGCCGTCGCGGAGTTGGTGCAGGGCGCGCGGTCCGCCGGTCTGCACGCCACCCTCTACACCGACCTGTCGCCCGGCGACGTCGGTACCGTCTCCGGCCACGTCACCTACCGGGTGGTGCAGGAATCGCTCACCAACGCGCAGAAATATGCCGGTGATCAGGTCATCCGGATCTCGATCGTCGGTGCCGGCGAGCACGGGATCCGCATCAACATCTGCAATCAGCTCAGCAGTCGACCGCAGGCGGTTCCCAGCGGGTCCCGGTCGGGGCTGGTCGGACTTGCCGAGCAGACACGAGATGTCGGTGGCACGTTCCACGCGGGTGTCGTCGGAGGTGAATTCGTCACCGATTGCTGGCTGCCCTGGTATTCCTAGTGTCGCGGGTCCCGCTGTCGGCGGGGGGTAATACCCTGAGCACACCATGACCGGACCACGCCCCATCACCGTGCTCATCGCCGACGACGATCCGTTTGTCCGGCGCGGTGTCTCGGATATTTTTGCCGCCACCGAGGACATCGTCGTGGTCGCCGATGTCGAGGACGGTGATCAGGTTCTGGCCGCAGTTCAGCAGTTCCGGCCGCACGTGGTGCTGATGGATCTGAAGATGAAACGGGTCGGCGGTCTCGATGCCACCCGCGCGCTGATGACGTTGACCAATCCTCCCCGGGTCATCGCCATGACCGCGATGGATGTGGATGACCTTGTTGTACAGGCGGTCTCGGCCGGCGCCCACAGTTTCCTGAGCAAGGACGAACCGCCGCAGACGTTCTCGCAGTCCGTCCGCGCGGTGGCCGCCGGCAATACGTTGTTCAGCCAGGAGTCGTTGCGCCGCATCGTGCAAGGCCGCTCACCTGCGGCCGCCGTCCCTTCCGAGATCGACAAGTTGAGCGGCCGCGAGCGCGACGTATTGCGGGCGATGGCCACCGGAGCTCCCAACGCGGCCATCGCCTCCGACCTGTTCCTGAGCGAGACAACCGTCAAAACCCATGTGTCCGCGGTTTTCACCAAGCTCGGCGCCCGCAATCGAGTCGAGGCGGCGCTCGTCGCCTTTCGGGCCGGTCTGGTGAGCTAGCCGTTGACCTTGCTGATCACCGAGTCGGCAAACATGTTGAGATGGTCGATCTTCTTCTGTAGCGGTTCGGTGTCGTTCCCGACGATGTAGGGGATGCGGAATCCGACGATCACGTCGGTGATGCCCTTGTCTTCCAGGCGCTTGCAGCCATCGGGCGTGTAGGCGTCCAGGGAGATCACATGAATCTCGAAGGGATCGTTGATCTTTCCCTCCGCTTTGCGGATGTCCTGAATCTTGTCGAGGAGTGAATCGAGCTCCTCGGGTTGTCCGCCGCCGTGCATCCAGCCGTCGCCGCGGATCACCGCGCGTTTGAGCGCGAGGTCGGCGTGACCGCCGACCAGCAGTGGAATCGGTTGTGTGGGGACGGGATTCATCTTGATCTTGGGGATGTCGTAGAACTCCCCGTGGAACTCGAAGTACTCACCGGTGCTCAGGCCGCGGATGATGTCCATACACTCGTTCATGCGCCTGCCCTTGCGCTTCGGATCGACGCCCATGATGTCGTAGTCCTCGGCCCACGGGCTGGTCCCGACGCCGAGCGCAAATCTGTTGTTGGTCAGCACCGCAACCGACATGGCCTGCTTCGCCACCAGCGCCGGTGGCCGGACGGGCAGCTTGAGAACAAACGGGTTGAACCGGATCTTCTCGGTGACCGCACCCATCGCCGCCGCCATCACAAATGTCTCGATGAACGCTTTGCCATCGAGGAACTCGCGGTTGCCGTCCTCGGTGTAGGGATACGTCGAGTCCGACTCCTCGGGGTAGGCGATCGAATCGGGGATCGTGAATCCCTCGTAGCCTGCTTCCTCTGCCGCTTTCGCGAGCGGCAGATAGTAGCTCGGATCCGTCATTGCCTCGGCGAACGTGAACCGCATGATCCTCCTAGAATCGTCGTGCGGTCCATGGTAGAACATGTTCTAGTTTCTGCTGACGCGATTGGGTTGAGTTGCCGTCGTCGCAGGTGAGGATGGTGCGAATACTTCGGGAAGATTCAGGGCTTGCGAAAGCGTTCGCGGCGACCGAGTGACTGCAGCCGCAGCCAATTCTTGAACCCGGCCACATCGCGCTGCTGAACCAGGAAATACCAGCCGAATCGCGCGTATTCCTGTGGCAGGAGTCGGCGCATCCCCGGCCGGCTCATCAGGTACCCGCGGTTGCGGTAGGTGAAGAACCGCTTGGTCTCGTTGTCGGGGTACTGGGTGTGCATGCGACCACCGAGGATGGGACGGAACTCACCGCTGCCGTCGGGATGGAGGTACGCGGTGGTCAGGCAGGTTCCGAAGTTCAGGCCCGACCGCACCAGGCGGCGGTGCATCTCGACCTCGTCGCCACGGACGAACAGGCGCAGGTCCGGTACACCCACCGCGTCGACCGCCGCGGCCGAGAACAGGGCACCGTTCATCAGGGACGCGATGCCGGGGAGGAGATCCGAGGTCTCCCCGTCGGCGAAGAGTTCGGACCGTTTGCGGCGCCAGACCAGGCCGCGGCGCAGCGGGAAGGCGAGAGTTTCGGGGTTGTCGATGTTGCAGACAACAGGGGAGACCTCGTCGAGTTGGTGAGTGGTCGCGCAATCGAGCAGCTTCTGCAGCACCTCGGGGCCCTCTGGCCGACCGTCGTCGTCGGCGCACCAGATCCAGTCGGCACCCAGGGCCAGTGCCTGCAGCATTCCGAGCGCGAATCCTCCGGCGCCGCCGAGGTTGTGTGCCGAACCGATATAGGTGACGGGAACAGGCTGCGCGGCAACGAGTTCGGCGACGGCGCTGTCGTTGTCGTTGTCCACGACCACAAGGTGATCGACGGCCCGGTTCTGATTCGACAGGACGGCCAGCGACTGCTCGAGGAGCTGCAGCCGACGGTGGGTCACCACCACGGCGATGACCTTGGCGTCAGGCATCTTTTTCGACCTCGGCCAGGACTTCCCGCACGTGACGGGCGGCGTCGGGGCCCTCGTAGGCGCCGACGACCTCTTCGATGCCGCCGTCCATCCGGATTGACCCGTGATCGATCCACAGCGCGCGGTCGCAGAGTTGCGCGAGGAACTCATTGGAATGGCTGGCGAACACCAGGATGCCGGAGCGTTTCACCAACTCCTGCAACCGGATCCGGGCCTTCTTCATGAACTCGGCATCGACCGCGCCGATGCCTTCGTCGAGGATCAGGATCTCGGGATCGATCGACGTGACGACACCGAGCGCGACGCGCACGCGCATGCCGGTCGAATAGGTGCGCAGCGGCATCGACAGGTAATCGCCGAGTTCGGTGAACTCTGCGATGTCGTCCATCTTCTTCAGCATCTCGCGGCGGCTCATCCCGAGGAACATGCCGCGGATGACGATGTTCTCGTAGCCCGAGATCTCGGGATCCATGCCGACACCGAGGTCGAAGACCGGAGCCACCCGGCCCTTGATCGAGCAGGATCCGCGGGTGGGCTCGTAGATGCCGGAAAGCAGTCGCAGCAGCGTGGACTTGCCGGCGCCGTTGTGACCGACCAGACCGATGCGGTCACCGTGGGACAGATGCAGATCGACGTTCTTGAGCGCTTCGACCACAACAACATTGGATTCGTTGGATCCGATCACGCCACCGGCGCGGCCGAGAACGGATTTCTTGAGCGACCTGGTCTTCGCATC
Organism: Williamsia faeni; assembly: GCA_003202005.1. Lineage (GTDB taxonomy): Bacteria > Actinomycetota > Actinomycetes > Mycobacteriales > Mycobacteriaceae > Williamsia > Williamsia faeni. The sequence goes on from QJJF01000007.1 coordinate 124,232, forward strand.
GAAGATCGGGAAATCGACGCAGGCATCCCAGGTATCGACTCGGACTTGACTCATGACCTCACACCCAATACGACACGCGGGCACGGTAATTACGCAGAATCAGCAGCGCCATGGCCCATCCGATGGCAGTGCATGCGATGACGATCAGCCAGTGGTAGAGCGCCACCGATTCACCCAGCAGCGGACCGCGGGTGATTTCCAGGTAGTGGTACATCGGGTTGAGCTGGACCAGTTTGACCCGGCTGGAGTTGGCGCCCGCGTTCTCCTCGAGGTCGGTCGCGCTCCAGATGATCGGGGTCATGAAGAAGACGAGCTGAACCGCGGTGACGAGCAACTGCCCGATGTCTCGGAAGCGGGTGGACAGGATGCCGAACACGATCGACACCCAGACCGCGTTCACCACAAACAGTGCGATGCCGGGGATCACCAGGATCACCGTCCAGGTCACCGGCTGCGGGAAGATGATCAACAGGACCGCGTAGAGCGGGATGTTGTGGAGGAAAATGATCAGCTGGCGCCAGGCCAGCCGGTAGACGTGCACGCTGAGCGGGGCCGGGATCTGCTTGATCAGGCCTTCGTTGGTGGTGAAGAGGTCAGCACCCTCAAGGATCGATCCCTGGATGAAGTTCCAGAAGATGAACCCGAGCATGACGTACGGCAGGAACGAGCTGATGTCGTTGCCGAACAGCTGCGAGTAGAGCAGGCCCATGGCCACGGCCGTGACCGCGGTGGCGATGGTGATCCACAGAGGTCCGAGCAGCGACCGGCGGTAGCGCTGCTTGATGTCCTGCCAGCCGAGGAGCAGCCAGAGCTCGGAATGCTTGAAGCCTGATGTGAGGTCGCCGAAGGCCCGACGGAACGTCCGCGAATCGGACTCCGCCGGTGGGGGCCGCAAAGGCACTTCATCGGCTGCTGTTGACACGAGAGTCGAGACTACCGCCACGGGACTTCCGGCTGACGCGCCCGTGGGTCGAGTGCCAGAGATATTGCGTGGTTCCGCTCCCGCCGTGATGTTCGCCGCGATGAGTTGGTTGACATGCGCTATGCCGTCGATCACAATCAAAAAGGTGACATGACTGTCACGTCATTAATCTCTCCCGGAGGAGTTGTAGATGTCTGCGTCCATTCCCGACATGCGTGAACTCGGCACCAAGGTGCGGAACTGGGGACGTTGGGGTACCGACGACGAGCGCGGCACCACGAACCTGATCACCCCTGAGCGAGTCGCCGCCGCAAGTAGCCTGATCCGGACCGGTGAGGTCTTCGAGCTGGGTATCCCGCTCGACGCCGATGGCCCCCAGCCGGGCGGCGCGCGGATCAACCCGATCCGGTTGATGTCGGAGAACGGACAGGAGCAGGTGCTCCCCGGCGGCTTCAAGTGGGCCGACGACTACGTGTTCATGCCGTTGCAGACCGGGTCGCAGTACGACTCGCTGGCTCACGTGCACTACGACGAGCAGCTCTACAACGGCCATCCAGGTGACGGCGTGACGGTCAAGGGTGCCGACAAGTGCGGTATCCAGACCCAGGCCAAGGGCATCGCCGGACGAGGCGTGCTGCTCGACATCGCTCGCCACCGTGGCGTCGACTGGCTGCAGGCCGGCGAGGCCATCGGACCCGACGAGCTCGATGCCGTCGCTGCCGCGCAGGGCGTGGAGGTCGGTCCCGGTGACATCCTGCTCTTCCGGACCGGTTGGCACGCAAAGTTCCTCGTCGAGAAGGATCCGGCCGCGTACATGGCCGGCGAGCCCGGCCTGAGCCTGGCCACCGCACAGTGGCTTCGCGATCGGGATGTGGCTGTGGTCGGCGCGGACAACTGGGCCGTCGAGGTGATGCCCGGCGAGAACCCCGGGTCGCTGTTCGAGCTGCACATGGTGCTCATCCGGGACATGGGGATGACACTCGCCGAGATGCTCAACTTCGAGGAGCTCGCCGCGGCCTGCGCCGCCGACGGTAACTACGACTTCTTCTACGCGGGCCCGCCGCTGAAGTTCACTCGCGGTCTCGGATCGCCGATCAATCCGCTCGCCATCCGCTGACTGCCACACCACCCACCCTGAAAAGTTATCGATCCTAGGAGAATTCGCATGCTCGTCAGCGACATCGTCGAGTACGGCGCTCGTAAACACCCGGACCGCATCGCTCTGCGCTTCGAGGACCAGACCGTCAGCTACGCGGAACTGCGCGACCGCAGCCGCCGTCTCGCCAACACGCTGCTGACGGTCGCACAACCCTGCGATCGGGTCGCGATCCTGTCGACGAACTGCACCGAGTACTTCGATTGCTACTACGGTGTTCCGATGGCCGGAATGGCGTTGACAATCCTCAACTTCCGGCTCCATGCCGACCAGATCGCCTCGCTCATCCAGAATTCCGAGGCGAGGGTGCTGATCGTGAGCGCGGAGTTCGCGGATGTGGTCGGCGAGATCCGCGACCGGATCCCGACGGTGCAGAAGGTCGTCGTCATCGGCGGATCGGACGAAGCCACATCCTGGGATGCCTTCGTCGACGGGGCTTCCGCCGAACCACCTGCCGCGGCGCCGAGTCCGGAAGATATCGCCTGGATGGTGTACACCAGCGGCACCACCGGGATGCCCAAGGGCGTGATGATCAGCCACCGCAATCTGGTCAGCGGCATCACGTCTTCGGCACTCGAGTGGGCACTGCCCGACAACACGGTCTTCCTGTTCTGCTTCCCGTTGTGCCATGTCGGTGGCTACGTCACGTTGCTCAACCACATGGTCGGCAGCACGGTCGGCATCGTTCGTGCCTACGACAATGCGACCTTCCTGCGGCTCGTGCAGGAGTGGAAGGTCACCCAGACCGGTCTGGCGCCCACGATGATCAACTTCCTGCTCAAGGATCCGGCGCTCGCCGACTACGATCTCGGCACACTCGAGGCGATCGGGTACGGCTCCTCGGCCATTCCCGCAGCCGTTCTCCGCGAGGGACTCGAGCGACTGGGCGTCGACTTCTACCAGGGCATGGGTATGACCGAACTGGCCGGAAATGTGCTGCATTTCAACCAGGAGGCACACCGGCGGGCGGCCGATGGCGAGACCGGGCTGCTGGCCGCGGCCGGAAAACCGATGCGGTTGGCGGACATTCGCATCGTCGATGAAGAGATGCGCGATGTCCCGCTCGGCCAGGTCGGCGAGATGATCGTGCGCGGCGATCAGGTGATGTCGGGGTACTGGCGTGATCCGCAGTCCACTGCGGCCGCCTTCACCGACGGCTGGTTCCACACCGGTGACCTCGTGCGTCAGGACGAGGAAGGGTTTGTCTACATCGTCGACCGCATGAAGGACCTGATCATCAGCGGCGGCGAGAACGTCGCCTCGCTGGCGGTCGAACAGGCGCTCTACCGTCACCCGTCGGTCGCCGAGGCGGCGGCCATCGGTGTCAAGGACGAGACGTGGGGCGAAGTCGTCTGTGCCGTCGTGGTTCTTCGTGAGGGCGCCGACGCAACTGCCGACGACATCATCGCCACCTGTCGCGACCACCTCGGCGGGTTCCAGGTGCCGCGTCGCGTGGTGTTCGTCGATACGTTGCCCCGCAACGTCATGGGCAAGGTCCTCAAGCGCGACATTCGCGACCAGCTGGCGACCACACCGGCATAGCGGACACGAGAAGGGCCCGGGACATCTGGTCCCGGGCCCTTTTTCGTTTTGTCCGAAGCGGGCCGGGGTCAGCGGTCGGCGAACCGCTGCCCGAGCTCGTTGATCTCGGGGAGGCCCATGAAACCGGTGAACTCGTCGAATGCCGGCAACCCGTCCATGGCCGCCGCCGGAGTCCCGTCGCGCATGATCGTCGCGAAGAAGTCCTGGATCGAGCGGGTGGCGGCCAGGAGTGCGCCGATCGGGAACAGCACGAGTGCGAAACCGAGCTCGGCGAGCTGATCGCGTGACAGCGGGGGAGTGCGGCCGCCCTCGACCCAGTTGAACACCAGCCGGTGGCCGGCCAGCCGGGTCGCGATCTCCTGCACCTCGTCGATGTTGTTGGGCGCCTCGACGAACAGCAGATCCGCACCGGCATCGGCATATCGCTGCGCCCGGTCGATGGCGGCACCGATCCCGTCGACCGCGGCGGCATCGGTCCGGGCGATGATCAGGAAGTCCGGGTCCGTGCGCGCGGCTCGTGCGGCCTCGAGCTTGGCCACCATCTCGCCGACCGGGATCACGGCCTTGCCCGCCATGTGTCCGCACCGCTTGGGAGCCACCTGATCCTCGAGCTGGATTGCCGCAACCCCGGCGCGCTCGTAGTCGCGCACGGTCCGAATCACGTTGATGGGATTGCCATATCCGGTGTCCGCGTCCGCAATCAACGGCAGATCGATCGCCGACGCCATGCGACGGGCATTGTCGGCCATCTCGGTGGCGGTGAGCAGACCGACGTCAGGCCGGCCGAGTAGCGAAGCGGCGGTACCGAATCCGGTCATGTACGCGGCGCTGAAGCCGGCGGACTCGACGAGCCGCGCGGAAAGGGCGTCGTACGCACCGGGAGCGAGCACGGGCCGGCCGGACTCGATCAGTTGGCGCAGCCGGGGCCGAACTGCGGACGGGGTGTGGAGCAGATCTGACATGTGGTTGCTTTCGAATCAGGCGATGAGATGGCGTGGGTTCGAGACCCGCAGTCGGGCAAGGACGGCCGTCGAGATGGCACGGCGCACGGCGGGGTCGGTGTAAGTGACAATCCCCGAACGCAGCAGTCGCGCGAGGTTGGTTTCGGATGCGGCTCCGACGGCTCCGAGCAGTTCTTCCAATGCGATGTCGGCATCATCTCCGGCGGCGACTTGCCGGGCTGCGGTGCGCAGCAGGTTCGCGGTGATCCGGAGCAGGTAGCGCTCGCGATCGTGCCCGTCGAGGGCAGGCGCGATGTCGTCGGTGAGCGTTTTGTCAACCAGATCGAAGATTTCAGACAGCTCGGGGCGGTCGTGCAGCGTGCGACGCGGCGCGGCGGATGCGGGTGTGGCGGTCTCGTCGAGCAGGCCGAGAATCAGCAGCAGGTCGTACTCGGATTCACAGACCCGGCGTCCGATGGCAGCCAACTCCAGCGAATACTCGGCCCCACCGAGGTGCCGCTCTGCCTGGAACCGGCTCAGTACCAACCACTTCAGCGTTCCGAAGGCTTCCCACCAGTGCAGTTCGGCCTCCGAAGGGCGGACACCGGTGGCGCGCTGGTAGCCGTCGAGCAACTGCTCGCGGGTGCCGATACCGGCAACCGGAGCAGCGGCGCCGAAGCGCCAGGCGCGGACGCAGAGCCAGCCCAGGTCCTCGATCGGATCACCCAGATGGGCGAGCTCCCAGTCCAGGACTGCGGTGATGCCGGTGCCGTCGATGAGGAGGTTGCCGATCCGGAAGTCGCCGTGCACCAGGGTATCCGGGCGTTTCTCCGGCCGATTCGCCCGCAGCCACCGCAGGCCGACCTCGACGGTGGGCCGGGGCTCGTTCAGGTCGCGGTAGACGGTTTCGATCGCATCGACGGGATCGGTCGAATCGAGCATTGCCAGGCTCGTGGTGTCGACGCGGTGGATCAGGCCGATCGCGTAACCCATGTCCTCGGCGAGATGCTCACGCACCTGGGCGAATTCGGGGTCGCGCTGCAGTCGGCGCGGTAGCGCTTCGCCCTCCACCTTGTCCATCACCAGGTAGGGGGCGTCGATACCGGGCGCGGTGTCGCCGGCGGCGAGCAAGGCGGGTACCGGCACGCCGGCGGCGGCCGCGGAGCGTAGACATGCTGCCTCGCCGCGCATCCGGTCCGCGTCGCCTTGCCCGGGCGGGTCGCGGCGTAGGACCACCGGGATACTGCGGCCCTGCGCATCGTGTACGTCCGCCGCCCAGGTCTGGCGACTGGCGCCACCGGTGAGCTGGCGTGGCTCGCCGACGGTCAGTTCGTAACCCAGTGCCGTGCTGAGCACCTCGCCGATTCCGTCGCCGAGAGTGCGGGTCCCGTTGTTCACCGCCATGGCGCTGCATTCGGGTCGCGCAGGAGCCGGCGTGCGGTCGACATGCGGTGCACCTCGTCGGGTCCGTCGTAGATGCGGGCGTAGCGCGCCCGCCGGTACATGCCTTCGAGCGGCGTGTCGGCGGTCAGGCCGGCTGCGCCGTATACCTGAATGGCGCGGTCGACGACGTTGTGCAGCATCCGCGCCCCCCAGAACTTGATCAGACCGATCTGCACGCGGGCGTCGTCGCCGGCATCCATCACACGCGCCGCGTCCAGTGTCATCAGGCGGGCAGCCTGGATCTCGGCTGCGGATTCGGCGATGTAGCGGTGGATTTCGCCCTTCTCGGCGAGCAACGAACCGTGCGCGTAGCGGGTATTGGCCCGCTCGCACATCAGCTCGAAAGCGCGCTGCGCCTGTCCGAGCCAGCGCATCGAGTGGAAGATCCGGCCGGGTCCGAGCCGGTCCTGGGCGACGATGAAGCCCTTGCCGCGTTCGCCGAGGAGGTTGGCCGCGGGCACGCGAACGTTGGTGAGCTTGACCTCGTAATGATCGCTGGGATCGTGGCCCATCGTCGGGATCGACCGGACGATCTCGAATCCCGGGGTGTCGGTTGGCACGATGATCGCACTGATCCGCGAATGCTTCGGGGTGGACTCGGGTTCGGTGCGAGCGAACACGCTGCAGTATCCGGCGTCAGCGACAGCGGTGGTAAACCACTTGTGGCCGTTGATAACCCAGAAGTCGCCGTCGAGCTCGGCGCGGGTCTCGATCAGGGTGGGATCCGATCCGGCCGCGTCCGGTTCGGTGAGTCCGACCGACGGCAGGAACTCGCCGGCGACGATCGGTGGAATCCAGCGCCGCTGCTGCTCCTCGGTGCCGTGTTTGCGCAGCATCAGCGAGTCCTGCATCGACACCGACCCGACGGCCAACTGTCCGTACTCGGACCGGCCGATGACCTCGTTCAGGTAGACGAAATCGAGGAATGGAACTCCACCGCCGCCGATGTCGGCCGGGTGCCCGAGCGCCCAGAGGCCGAGTTCCTTTGCGCGAGAGCGCAACACATTCAACTGCTGGTGTGCGGCCTCGTCGGCGCGGGACAGCACCGGCTCGGCCGGGATCACCTCGTCGTCGATGAACGTGCGCATCTTCGCGCACAGTTCGGCGACGTGGCCCTGGGGTTGGTTCGCGGTCATCGGCTCTGCTCCAGACGTGCTGCAGCGGTTTCCCGCAATGGGCGGATGGCCGCGGAGTCGGCGTACTCGTCGATGCGGGTGATCCGTCCGTCGATCACCTTCACGAACAGGCTCGCCGGTACCTCGATGGGGCCGTGGCCGGGCAGATCCGCGCGCAGGACGTGCTGCTGCGCAAAACCTTCGGGCAACTCGTAGCGACGGATATCCTCATACCGCAGGTTCTCCAGCGTGCGGGAGAGCCAGCGCAGCACCCGGAGATTCTCCGCGACGGTCTCCTCGATCCCGTCGTCGTTGTGCCAGATCTTTGCATCCGGCGCGTAGAGATCGGTCAATGTTGCTGCGTCACCGCTACAGACGGCGGCGAAGAACCGATCGGCAATGTCGTTCATGCTGCGGTGTCCTTCATCGGGAAACTTTTCTCCTCCAGGGAAAGGGTTGGGGATCAGTCCTGGTCCAGGCCGAGCGCGCCGAGACACATCTGGTCCAGCGTGTCGAGCAGTAGGGCTTCATTCGCCTCGTCGCCTTGGACGAGCCACAGGTACAGGGTGTGATCGACCATGGCGGACATGGCCCGGGCCGCCATCTCGGGATCGAGCGACTGCCGGACCAGCCCTTCCTGCTGCCACCGGGCTATCGCGCGCGCCTGGCGATCGATCAGTTGGTGGCGGTGGTCGTGACGTAGCCGGCGGAAGTCGTCGTTGAAGGTCGCGACCTGCTCGACGATGGCCATCAGCCGGGCATTGCGTCGATACGCCTGGTAGTACGTCCGGTTGGCGGCGATGAGACGTTGAGCGGGCGACAACGTGCTGTCGCTGGGGCCGCGGTGGTGGATGTCCTCGAACAGCTGGTCGCTGAGCACCCGGAAGACGTCTTCCTTCGACTCGAAATACCGGTAGAACGTGCCGTAGGAGACCTGGGCCGCAGCGGTGATCAACTCCACGCGCGCCTCGGGAAACCCGACGTCCTCGAATACCGTGCGCGCCGCGTCCAGGAGGGCATCGCGCGTCTTGCGGCCGCGGGTCGTCAGCGTCTCGACTGACGCGGGTCCCGATGGGCTGTTGACAGATGCTTTGGCCACAGTCACACTATTGATGAACATGACATGACTGTCAAGTCATTTCTTGCTGAGCCGCCCGGCCCGCAGCGCCGAAAGGACCACCATGAACGCCCCTGAACCCAAGTATGAGTTTCGCGGTATCAATCATCTTGCGCTCGTGTGCTCAGATATGAAGCGCACGATCGACTTCTACTCCGGCGTCCTCGGTATGCCACTGATCAAGACGCTCGACCTGCCCGGTGATCTCGGGCAGCACTTCTTCTTCGATTGCGGTGGCGGCAACAGCATCGCGTTCTTCTGGCTTTCCGACTCGCCGGATGCCGCGCCCGGCGTCGCCGCACCGAAGGGCCTGCCCGACGAGGGCGAGCTCGCGAGCGCGATCGGCTCGATGAACCACGTCGCTTTCCAGGTCCCACTGGAGAAGTTCGACGAGTACTACGAGCGGATGAAGGCCGAGGGCATCAAGGTCAGCCGGATCCTCAACCACGACGACAGTCCGGCCGGCGTGTCGCGCAAGATTCACCCGGGTACCTTCGTTCGGTCCTTCTACTTCATGGACCCGGACGGTGTGCTTCTCGAGTTCGCCAGCTGGACACGGGAATTCACCGAGGCCGACGTCGCGCACGAGCCGAAGACCGCAGCTGATCGCAAAGTCCGTTCCGAGCTCTGACACCTTTTTCGAGAGGAATCGATATGCCCCGTCTTCGTGAGGTCCCCCGCGCCGAGGTCACCGACGAGAAGATCCTGTTCTTCTACGACCGGTTGTTCGGTCCGGACAAGGATCCCGCCGTCGACCACGGCACCATCCACGCCACCCCCGGTGACTGGTGGACGGTGTTTGCACAGTCGCCCGAGGTGTTCCGGCACGCTGTGCGCGGCTTCTCGCTGTATCGCAATGCCAAGCTCGACCCGCTGCTGCGGGAGCTCGGGCAGGGCCGGGCCGGCTACGCGCGCGGCAGCCAGTTCGTCTTCTCCCAGCACTGCAAGCAGATGCGTTCGCTCGGCATGTCCGAGAGCAAGATCGCGGCGCTGCCGGCGTGGCAGGTGTCCGACGAGTTCACCGAGCTCGAACGCGCGGTTCTCGCCTACACCGATTCGCTCGTGTACGACGGTGGCCGCACCTCCGACGGCGTTTTCGCCGTACTGCAGGCGCACCTCTCCGACGTGGAGATCATGGAGCTGACTTACATCACCTGCATGTACGACATGCACGCCACCATCTGCCGTGCACTCAAGCTGGAGTTCGACGACCGCCCCGAGCCCATCGAAGAAGTCCGCATTCCCGAAGGTGTCGAGGTCGCGGACCTGTCCGCAGATCTCTCCGGGGAGTGACCGCACCGTTCGTGCGCTGTCGGTAACAAAAATCTGCCCCGGCGCCTGCCTCACCCGCAGGCGCCGGGTGCGTTCAACTGCTAGAGGTACTGCCCGGTCCCGCTGACACCGTGATGGCCGGCTCCGCCGCTGCCGAAGGCTTCCGGTGGGGGGAGCTGACCCTGACGCATCTGTTCGAGTTGGGCGCGCGCAGCCATCTGCTGTGCGAACAGCGCGGTCTGGATTCCGTGGAACAGCCCTTCGAGCCAGCCGACGAGTTGGGCCTGCGCGATCCGCAATTCGGCATCGGACGGGATTGCCTCGTCGGTGAACGGCAGCGCCAGTCGTTCGAGTTCCTCGCGGAGCTCCGGTGCCAGTCCGTCTTCGAGTTCGACGATCGACGACCGGTGGATGTCTTTGAGGCGGGCGCGGCTGGCGTCGTCGAGAGGTGCTGCCCGGACCTCCTCCAGGAGCTGCTTGATCATCGTCCCGATCCGCATGACCTTCGCGGGTTGCTCGACAAGATCTGCCACACCCTGATGGTCGCCGCCGTCGTGTTCCGAACCGCCGCTGGGCACCACAACGATGTGGTCGTCGTCATTCGGAGTCGAACCGTGGTCGAAATTCTCATCGGTCATTCGTCCATTGTCCAGATGTGGGTGGTGATTGCATGAAGCAGCCCCGGCAAGTGGATTGCGGTGTTGCACCGACCGTCTATGGTGACTGCCATGGCTTATGACGTTGCCCGCGTTCGGGGGCTGTTCCCGTCGCTCGGTGATGGTTGGATCCACCTCGATCCGCAGGCCGGTATGCAGATCCCGGATTCGGTTGCGACGACGGTCTCCAAGGGCTTTCGTTCGCTGGTCTCGCAGCCGGGCGGCATCTATCCGGCTGCCCGTAAGTCGGCGGGGATCATCGACGCCGCGCGGCAGGCAGTGGCCGATCTGGTCGGCGGAGATCCTCGCGGAGTGGTGCTCGGACCGTCTCGCGGACATCTGCTCAACGTGCTCGCCGAGAGTCTCAACACGCGGGTGTGGCTCGGCTCGGAAGTGGTGGTCAGCCGGCTCGACGACGAGGCGAACGTGCTCCCGTGGCTGCGTGCGGCCGATCGGTTCGGTGCCAAGGTCCGGTGGGCCGAGGTCGATATCGAGAACGGCGAACTGCCGGTGTGGCAGTACGAGGGCTTGGTGAGCCGATCCACGAGCGTCGTGGCAATGCCACTGGCGTCGTCGACGATCGGTTCGATGGTCGACGTCGCCACTGCGGCCACGGCCGTGCATGCGATCGACGGACTGGTTGTTGTCGATGCGACCAGTGCCGCGGCGTACACATTGCTCGACATCGAGAAGCTCGGTGCGGACGTCCTGGTGGTGTCCGCCGACCGCTGGGGTGGGCCTGCCACGGCCGCGCTGGTGTTCCGCGAACCCGAAATGTTGTCCCGGCTGAGGTCGATGTCGCTCGACCCTGATGCCCACGGTCCGGCCCGGCTCGAGATCGACGGACATCAACACGCGTTGCTGGCCGGACTGGTCGCATCGATCGAGCATCTGGCCGGCCTCGACGAGGCGGCCACCGGCACCAGACGTGAGCGGCTGGTGACGTCGATGACCGCGCTGAGCGAGTATTCACAGAGATTGCTGCACTATTTGCTGCGATCGCTGGGACAGCTAAACCTGGTGAACCTGATCGGATCGGCCGACGTCCGGATACCGGCTGTCAGCTTCACGGTGTCCGGCGTGACCGCGGACAAAGTCGTTCGGCGGTTGGCCGACAACGGGATCTGCGCACTCGCCGACGTGAACAGCCGGGTGCTGAGCGGCATCGGCGTGGGCGATGTCGGTGGTGCGGTGACCATCGGCCTGGGGCCGTACACAACGCCCTACGAAATCGACCAGCTGGTGCGCACACTCGGGTCTCTCGGCTGACAGTCCCCGAGATCGACCCCGACAGAGGGCGCCGAGGGCATATATTGCCCCGCTTGGGCACCCCTGCAGGGGACGATCTCAGGGGGATTTCAGAGCGTCAGCAGGATCTTTCCGGAAACCTGGCCCGACTCCAGCAGTGTGTGGGCTTCGCCGGCTTGTTCGAGCGGAAATGTCGCTCCGACAACGGGTTTGACTCGTCCATCGGTGATCAGCGGCCACGTGGTCGCGATCGTGTCGGCGACGATGGCGGCTTTGTCGGACTGTGTGCGGCCGCGTAGTGCAGTGGCATGGACGGTGCCGCGCTTGCGCAGAAGCGCGCCGATGTCGAGTTCGGCCTTGGCGCCGCCCTGCATGCCGATGATCACCAGCCGTCCGTCGTTGGTCAGCGCAGACACGTTGCGGTCCAAGTACTTTGCGCCCACGATGTCGAGGATCACGTCGGCGCCACCATGATCCTTGATCACCTGGACGAAGTCGTCGGTGTTGTAGTTGATGGTGATGTCGGCGCCGAGGTCGCGGCACAATTCGAGCTTCGCGTCCGAACCCGCGGTCACCGCAACCGTTGCGCCCAGCGCCTTGGCCCACTGGATTCCGTGGGTACCGATGCCACTTCCTCCGCCGTGCAGCAAGACGAGTTCGCCGGGTGCCAGGTGAGCGGTCCGCTTGAGGTTGGAGAGCACGGTGCAGGCGACCTCGGGGAGGGCTGCGGCTTCGATCACCTCCACCCCGGCGGGTATCGGCAAGAGATGTACGGCCGCGACGGCGACGTATTCGGCGTAGCCACCGCCCGCGATCAGTGCGCAGACGTCCGTGCCGATGGTCCATCCCGCCACGTCGGAGCCGAGTTCGTCGATGGTCCCGGAGACCTCCATGCCGATGATCTCGCTCGCACCGGGGGGCGGCGGATAGAAGCCCTGACGCTGTAGCAGGTCGGCTCGGTTGATTCCGGCTGCGGCGACTTTGATGAGAACCTCTCCCGGACCCGGGCGGGGTTTGTCGATGTCGGCCACAAAGAGGTTCTCGGCCGGGCCGGGCTCGGTCACGTTGACTGCGCGCATGGAGGTCATCATCTACCTTTACCCGGCAGGGCCGCGAACAGCCACGTGGTGTCCGCATGTCGCGAAATTTATTGGAGGTAGGGTCCTTTCTGTAAACGCGCTTATTCCTGGCATTGGTTGAGCCAAAAGCCGAATACCCGGGAGAGAAATGACAGAGGATAGCGCGGTGCCCTGGCTCGATGACTCCGAGCAGCTGGCGTGGCGATCGTTCATGAACGGATCCCAACGTTTGTTCGATGCGATCAACGACTCCCTCGTGGAATCCGCGGGTCTCACATTTTCCGACTACCGCATCCTGGTGTTGTTGTCGGAGACGGACAGCATGCGCATGAGCGACCTCGCCGACGGCGCGTTGAGCTCCAAGAGCACCATCTCCAGGCGCGTGGACCGGATGACCGAGAACGGCTGGGTGGAACGGATGGCCAACGGCCACGACCAGGACCGGCGCAATCGGGTCTGCCGGATCACCGAACCGGGCCGGATCAAACTCCACGAGGCCGCCAAGGGACACGTTGTCGCGGTGCGGACCTACCTACTCGATCACCTCGAAGATCACGAGCGCGACGCCATGACGACGACCTTCACGAAAGTCGACAGGTGGCTCCGTGACAACCCTGCGGCCCGCGTGAAGTAGGCTCTGTGCCGAAGGAAGCGTGGCAGAGCGGCCGAATGCACTCGCCTTGAAAGCGAGCGTGGGTGAAACCACCGGGGGTTCAAATCCCTCCGCTTCCGCCAAAATGCCCCACCTGTTCACGCAGGTGGGGCGTTGTTTTTCGCCTTGTTGCTGGCAGCCCCGGTGCTCTCTGCCCACAATCTGCCCACATTCGTCAGTGAAGCATGCCTCATGCAGAGCGATTCCAACGGCATCGAGGTCCTTGTCGAACAGGTCGGCGTAGGTATCCAGGGTCATCGCCGCGGAGGCGTGTCCGAGCATCCTTTGCAGGGCAAGAACGTTGACGTGTGCCGAGATGGCCAGGCTTGCAAGCTGTGTGACGCAGATCGTGCAGGGTGACCCGAGGACCCCTGCGCCCGTAACTGCTCCCTCTAACCATCCAGGCCACGACACCGGGCCGACGCTGATATCCGCCATCACAGCCGGGGAACCAAAAAGCTTGTCGATAGCCGAGCCTCGCGATGACAGCGACTACGAAATGTCAGGAACTTCGGCATCGGGACCGATCTCGACTCATGGGACTCGGGGTGCCGACGTTGATCTTCCGATCGATTTGGATGGCGTTCTGTACGGCGGTGAGCCAGCGGGGCAAGAGGTCGAGATCCTTGACGCGCAATGCAATTGCAACCCATCGAAGCCCGCAGTAGGCCAGGAGCAGAACCAGCACACGATTGTCCTTGGCTTCGTCTGCGTATAGCGTCACTTGATCGTGCGTGAGGTAGGTCCGTGGCTTCGGTCGTTTGCGTGGCAGGTTCTCGACGCCTCGAGCTGGGTTGCGGGGGAGTCGGCGCGCTTTGACGGCCGAGTCGAGAATGGCGGCCAAGATGCCATAGGCGCGGATGACCACTGTGGATCCGGATCCCTTCTTGCTTCCCTCGCCGTCGGCGTCGATGATCATGCGGCCCATATCGGCGATCAACCGTTCGACGGCATCGAGGTCGATGTCGACAACCTTTGTGTTGCCCCACTTTGGGTTTACGTGTTTGAACCAAGTGACTTCGGTAGTTCGGTACGTCGACGGCTTCTGATCTGACGCCTTGCGCTGCAACCAGTCGTCCGCAAGTTCCCCAGCCGTGATCTGACCGAGATGTGGTGCGACATACTCGCCGCGCAGCCGTCGTGAGTCGCCGGATCCGCAAGGGTGGCGGTAGTTGGATCCGCGAAGCACTGTTCCAGGACCTCGAGTACATGGACGACGTTGACCGGCGGTTCTCTGGCACGCCGTACCCGTTTGGTGGTCGCTCTGCGCGCTGGCTGTGCTGTCACGCTGCGGTGGTGGGAACTACCGGACCAGGTGAATGACGAGATCACCCCGGTGGTGGTCCTCGGGAGTTGTGGCGACTCACGGCCGACGACGATGTAGTTGGCGCAGTGAGCCAGGTGGACCTGTCAGGCAGCCTCGATGAAACTTGAGAACTCATTTCCGGTACCTTGTCGACCATGGCACTAGCTCCACTCACTCGGTGCGTAATCGCCAGGTGGGACCGCCCTCGATATGAGCTCCTGGACTCCCGCGGATTGGTGATCGGCGCGCTTGAGGGCGTCGGTGATATCGCCGGGTTTGCTCCATCTCATGACACGCTCGACGTGAGGTTCGACGATGGGCGCCAGGTCCAGGTAAACCTAGGTGGAGTGACGGTCATCGAGTCAGTTGGATCATCAGACCCTCTGGCATGCCGCGACGTAATCGCCCAGGTCGCTAACAAACTCGGGGCAACCGAGGTCACAGTCACGGTCGTGCTGCAGCATCTGGTCGAATGGGCAGGGGAAACCGATGACCTGGCAGCGACTCGGCAGGCCGCTGATGTCATGGTGGGGGTGCCCGGTGCGACGGACTGCGCGATTCTATTTGACGGAGATCTAGACCTCGATTGGAAGTACCAGGCGGAGTTCGGTGTGGTTTCGGCGGCTGAGACACCGGCGAGATTGGCTCGCTCCAGGGGCCGATCGATCGGCCCGACGATCGATGCGTTCGCCGAAGCCCCAGCGTCGATGTTCCCGCTCGTCTCGACTTTCGTGGACTCCTATTGGATGATGCAGCGACCGCTTGATGTTGGACTTGTGGAAGACTGGGAGCAAGTTGCTGCGATTGATGAACACGCAGCGCGCCTGGTTGAAACACTCCATACTCGACTCACCAACCGACGAAAGGGATGAGCAACGTGACCGTGCTCGACTTGCCACGTGTGAACACATGGGTTCGCGCTGACGATGAGTATGTGTCCATGAGTCCAGCGCGCCGCAGGCCTGGTGCCTCATTTGTTGAGGAAAACGCCAAGCGCCGCCAGCAGTATCTTGAGACCCTCCGTGAGCAGATCCGCAATAGCTCACCTGAGCTTTCCCTCCCTGTCGCGCCCGTCATCGGCCGTGGCCAGTTTGACGGCGTTCCAGACGAAGTACGTGCGAAGGTACCCGCGAACACTCGTAGCCGTCGACGCGTGTAGTCGCGGCCCTGTAAAAGCATTCAGCAAGTGGGCAAAGAGGCGACGGTCGTCGTCTTTGACGTGAACGTCTACCTCGACGTTGCATCTCTACTCGGTCCACCATTTACGTGGGACCGGTTCAGAGAACGAGCGCGTGAAGTGAGTGCATACCCAGTGCCATCGATCGGTGACGAGAGAATCGATTCGATTCGTGCAATCTCGTATTGTCTTGACGGACAAGTGATCCCGGGGGAACCGCTCGAGGTCTGGTCAAGTTCGGCCATCGACGATCTGGTTTTCTTGAAGGCACTTCAACCCATTGACGGGCGCACTCCCGAAGAGCGCGGATTAGGTTGGAGTGAGGACGATGCCGCGGACCTTCTAGAAGGAGTTGTTCGCGACCTGGTTTATGTTTCGACGCGCGGAGACTCGGTGGAGGGAATCGAGGCGCACAACTGGGCGCCACCGCTTAGTCATGAAGATGGGCGAGTTTTTCAGACAGCGTACAAGGCTGGCACCGACGAGCTTTCCCCAAGAATCTGCGTCACCCGGGATGAGGATTTTCGGCACGCAGAGGGGCTGCCGCCTCGGGTTGACATGATGTACCCACACGAGTTTGTGCAGTACATACGAGACGCCCGCCGGCCGCCACCAGGTGCGGGGCCTGCAGGCCTGATACGGGTGAAGTAGCGCACGACCTAACTCGTACGGTAGCTAAAACCTTCCATTCCGCAGGCGTTTGAGGACTCGGACAAGTTCATGACTGTCCGATACTGCGGTCAGCTACCAATGGCGGGTGTACGGGTGTACGGGTGCGCGGCGTGTTCCACGTCCTCTGGATTGGGCCTGAGTTCAAGCTCTATAAGGACTGCAAGTCAGGCTAAACCGCGACGGGTGCCCACATTTTGCTAACACTTGCCCACGAAACTCGATGGCATCCAGCGAATCACAGTGAGTGTGTTTATGCAGGTAGGGGCCAATTTCGAGGCTCTGACCTGAGGGTCGACTAGGGTTCAAATCCCTCCGTTTCCGCCAAGAACGCTCCACCTGTTTATTCAGGTGGGGCGTTTCCAATTGGGGTTGCCGACTCTTGTGATGCTCTCCTCCGCCACATTTGTTACTCGAGCAAGTGATTCCAACAGCGTCGAGATCGCGTTGAGCAGGTCGGCGTTGGTTCTGACCGCTGATAACGTCTGCCCGGTAGTCTCGCCGCGCGACTGCGGGACGATGGGATCGAGGAGGCGTAAGTGACACCCACCGGTGGTTTCACCGTCGCCTCGTTCAACGTCAACGGCATCCGAGCGGCCCGCCGCCGCGGCTTCGATGATTGGCTGGCGGGGCGCGGCCCGGACGTGGTGGGGCTGCAGGAACTTCGGTGCGGCATCGACGACGTCGGCGACTTCGGTGACCACATCGCGTCGATCGACGTCGGTTCGATCCCCGGACGGAATGGTGTGGCGATTCTGACCCGGCGCGAACCGGTTGCGGTGCGGACGTGGATGACGCATCCGCCGAAGGCCCGGGGGCTGTCGGCGTTCGCCGTCGAGGGCCGCTACATCGAGGTCGATCTGGCCGATCGTCCGGTGACGGTCGGCAACCTCTACCTTCCCAAGGGTGGGCTGCCTGCCGAGCTCCAGCGTTCCGGATCGATGCGTGAGCAGCCCGACGGTGGCCTCAAATATGCCCGCAAACAACGGTTTCTGGCCGGATTCGCCCGCGAGCTCCAGCGAAACCGACTCGCCGCGCGGCAGGCAGGGCGGGAATTCTTACTGCTCGGCGACCTCAACGTCGCGCCCCTGGAGCACGATGTCACGAACTGGCGCGCCGCCCGCAAGATGGAAGGCTTCCTGCCCGAAGAGCGAGCCTGGTTCGCCGAGATCACCGGACGGCGTCGGCTGGTCGATGTGGTGCGCACGCTGCACGGCGACGTCCCGGGCCCGCTCACCTGGTGGAGTTGGGCGGGGGCGTCGTTCGTCAAGGACGTCGGCTGGCGCGTCGACCATCAGTTGGCCACCCCGGGCCTGGCCCGATCCGCCCGTCGGGTGTCGGTCGACAAGGAATCCAAGCCGGAACTTCGGCTCTCCGACCATGCACCGCTGGTCGTCGAGTACGCCGATTGAGCCGGCGGCTATTTGCGACGGTTCTTGCCCGGGTTCTTCCCGGCGGCTTCTCGGCGGGCTTGTTTGGCTGCTGTCTTTTCCTTCGCCGAGCGCTTCGGAGTTGGGGTGGAGTCTCCCCGCGACGACGTGGCCTTGCGTCCACGCACGATGCCGATGAATTCGTCGGCGAGCTCAGAGGTCGGGGCCGGCCACAGCAGGCCGACTGATCCGGTCGGTGCGTCGGTCATCGGACGATAGACGAGATCCTTGCGATGATGCAGTCGGGCCAGCGATTGCGGGACCAGCAGGACGCCGGTGCCCGCCGCGACGAGTTCCATTGCGTCGCCGGTGGTTTCAGGTCGATGTTCCACCGCTGTTCCCGGCCGTTGCGATACCGCGAGAGGCTCGTCGAGCGGCCACAGCAGTTGTTCGTCGGCGAGGTCGTCGACGCCGACCTCGTCGCCTGCGGTCAGGAGGTGGTCCTTCGGCAAGACCACGACTGTCGTCTCGTCGTAGAGCTCGATGGTGTGGTGCGGTCCAGGGTCGTGGTGGTGCAGGGCATCAGGAAGGCGGGTGATCGCCATCTGTACCTGCCCGTCGCGGATGGCATCGGCGCATCCGGCGACATCGATTGCGACGAGTTCGAGCCGGACCCGCGGACGTCGTTCACTCCAGGTCCGAACCCACTTGCCGGGTGTCACACCGGGCACGTACGCCAGCCGAAATGAGGAGGCGTTGTCAGGTGTGGTCACGCCCAAAGGCTACCGCCCGATAGTCTTGACGTATGAGTTCGCAGTCGATGAAGCCGGCAACCGCCGCCAAGAAGTTGGACGTGTACCTGCCGGCGACACCCGCCGAGTTCCAGGAGGGTGTCATCACCCGTGCCGAACTCGAAGCGCTGCAGGCGGATCCACCGAATTGGTTGCGTGATCTGCGCATCAATGGACCCCACCCGAAAAACCTTGTCGCCATGAAACTGGGGATCTCGAAGGGCGCTCTGGTGCGCCACGACATCACCGAGGCGCTGACCACCGCACAGATCAACGCCCTCCTGGCCGAGATGCCTGACTGGCTTGTGGCCGAGCGGGCCACCCAGATCAAAGTTCGCAGTGAAGCGAGTGGCGACAAGTCGGACTGACGGTGGCGGGCTAGAAGCTGGCCTCGATCGGTGCGGGGGGCAGGGTGACGACCTGGCCGGCGTAGCTCAGGCCGGCGCCGAAGCCGAGGAGTAGGGCCGTCTGGCCGCCTTTGGCCTTGCCGGACACCAACATCTCCTCGATCGCCAGTGGGATCGAGGCAGCCGAGGTGTTACCGGTGGTCTCGATGTCGTTGGCGACCGGAACATCATCGGGCAGACCGAGATTCGCCTTCATCAGCGTATTGATCCGGGCATTTGCCTGATGCGGGATGAAGATCTCGACGTCTTCCTTTGGCACCCCGGACTGTTCGAGGACCTTACCGAGTGCCTTCGGCAAAGTGATTGCCGCCCAGCGGAATACGCGACTGCCCTGCATCTCGACAACCATTCGTCCGATCGGGTCGGTCTCGGGGTCCTTCGACTGGAACTCTTCGGCGCGGTTCATGTATTCGGGGATGTCGTAGTTCTGCGAGATGGCATCGCTGTTCTCGCCGTCGCTGCCCCAGACGGTCGGGGAGATGCCGTTCTCCTCACTCGGCCCGACAACCACCGCGCCCGCTCCGTCGCCGAAGATGAAGGCGGTGTCGCGGTCGGTGGGGTCCATCACCACCGACATCGTCTCGACCCCGATCACCAGTACATGCTCGGCCGATCCGGACCGGATCATGTCGGTCGCCAGGCCGAGTCCGTAGCCGAAACCACCGCACCCGGATGCGACGTCGAAGGCCGGGATCCCGTTGATCCCGAGATCGAGTGCGACCACGGGCCCGCCGTGGGGGATCTTCGTCTTCCAGCTACCGGTCGCCAGTATCAGTGCGCCGATATCGCTGCGGTCGATACCGCTGTTTGTGATGGCCCGATCGGCCGCCGCGACGGCCATCGACCGAGCGGTCTCGTCCCCGCTGATCCAGCGACGGCTCCGGATACCGCTGCGTTCGAAGATCCATTCGTCGCTCGAGTCGAGGGTCTCGCACACCTCGTCGTTCGTGACAACCCGTTTCGGGCGGTACGCACCGATCCCCAAAATCGAGACATTGCGATGGCCAGTTGTTGCTGTGATGTTCATGTCTGCTCCGAGCCCCTTCGATCGGTTCGCCTAGTTCATCGATTTCGCACGGTACGCGGCTTTGGCGCCGTCTCGGGGGAGGCGCTGCACCTTCGTCCGGAGTCGAAGCAAATGCGAACAGGCGCGGGCTGATTGACATCTCTGGTCCCAATTGTGCGGGCGGATGGGAGGTCGGCTACATTCTGTGCTCAGGGGGGTGGGGTCCCGTGCGTAAATGCATCGGACACTTCGAAAGGCTGAACCACCTCGATGCGCATCTCCACCACACTGCGGGCTCTTGCCCTCACGTCGCTGGTCGCTCTCACCGCTGCCACATTCGGAACAAGTGCCGCTTCCGCGGACGGGGACACCGGACAGACGGCGCACATCACCAGCATCCAAACCCTCACCGACCAACATTGGGTCGTCAACGTCTATTCGCCCGCGATGGAGTCCATCCAGGCGCTTGACGTACTCGTGCCCGCGGACCGCAGTGTGCCGCGTCCGACCCTCTACGCGCTGAACGGTGCCGGGCAGGGTCTTGTCTCGAAATCGGGATGGTTCGAGGCCACCGACGTCGTCGACTTCTTCGCCGACAAGGACGTCAACGTGGTCTCGCCGCGTGGTGGCAATTACAGCTACTACGCCGACTGGATCAAGGACGACCCGGAACTCGGCCGCAACAAGTGGGAGACGTTCCTGACGAAGGAACTGCCACCGGTGATCGATGCCGAACTGGGTACCAACGGCATCAACTCCATCATGGGCATGTCGATGAGCGCGTCGGCCTCGTTGTTCCTGACCGCACTCAACGGTGATCTGTACAAGGGTGTGGCGTCGTTCAGCGGCTGCGCCCGGACGACCGATGAACTCGGACGTCAGTACATGAAACTGGTGGTCGAAACCCGCGGCATGGGCGATCTGACGAACATGTGGGGCGAGCCGGACAACCCGCTGTGGGCCGAGCACGACATGTACATCAACGCCGACAAACTCCGCGGCAAGATGATCTACCTCTCGAGTCGCACCGGCCTGCCCGGCAAGTACGACAACCAGGACAACGTCCGGCTCAACGGCGCGGTCGACACCCTCGCGGACCAGATCGTCCTCGGCGGCGCCATCGAGGCCGCAACAGGCGAATGCACCCGGCAGATTGCGGGCCGCCTGAGCGAACTCGGGATTCCCGCGGTGACCGACCTCGATCAGCCCGGCACCCACTCGTGGGGTTACTGGGAAGAGGACCTGCGTAAGGCGTGGCCCACGCTGGCAGCCTCGATGGGTCTCGCTGTCTGACGCACACCGACGGCGACTGTCGAGCGCGAATGACGTAGGGGTGTTTTAGTGATTCGGTGAAGCACCTCTACCGCGGTCAGATCTTCCATATCGCCGGCTCGCCGAAAGTCGACACCGCACAGGATGCACTTGTCTTCATCGAAGACGGCGCGTTGGTGGTCGAGGCCGACGGCACAATCTCCTGGTGTGGCGAGTTCTCCTCGCTTCCAGTGGAACACGCGCATTCGTCGGTGGTCGACTACCGCCCGGGGTTCATACTTCCCGGATTCGTGGACACCCACATTCATTTCCCGCAGACGTTCGCCGGGAATTCCTACGGCGGCGGACAATTGCTCGAATGGCTTGAGCGGTGCATCTTTCCCACTGAGTCGAAACTCAGTGATCGGGAGATCGGACAACTGGCTGCGGCCGAGTTCACGCGTCGGCGCGTACGGGCCGGTACCACCGCTGCGATGGTGTTCGGATCGGCATTCCCGGATGCGCAGGACGCTTTGTTCGACGAGACCCGGCGTCGTGGGTTGCGCATCGTCAGCGGTCGCGGGATCCAAACCCGTGGACCCGATTCCGCGGCCCCGCTGCTGACGAGCGAGGAACAGGCAATCGCGCTGACGGCCGCCGAGGTCGACAAGTGGCACGGTGCGGACACCGGTGACGTTGCGACCGCACTCCTGCATGTCGCACTGGTGCCCCGCTTTTCACTGTCGGTGACGCCGAAAACGTTGGCAGCGCTCGGTGAGTTGTACGCCGACGTGCGATCGAGAGGCGTGTACGTCCACACACACCTCAACGAGAACAATCGTCCGGGCACCGGGGAGATCGACGCGACCAAAGCGGTCTACGAGGTCGACACCTACCTCGACACCTACGACGGAAAGTTCTTGCCGGGCTCCAAGGTCGGTGGTGAGTCGCTGCTGGGCCCGCGCACCATCTTGGCGCATGCCGTGCATTGTCAGGACGGCGAACTGGCACGCATGGCCGAGACCGGAACCTCGATCTCGCATTGTCCGGTGTCGCAGCTGTTCCTGGGATCGGGCACCATGCCGTGGCTGCGGACGGTCGCGTCGGGTGTGAACATCTCACTCGGCACCGACCACGGCGGCGGCGATGAATGGCTGATCTCGCGAGTTGTCAACGACGCGTTCAAGGTTCACATCAGCGAACCCGGCGATGCCGGCGTGTCGATGCATCCGGCGGAAATGCTGTTCGCGTCAACACTTGCCGGTGCCCGCGCGCTCGACATGGAAGACCGGTTCGGCAACTTCGACGTCGGTAAGGAAGCCGACTTCCTTGTGATCGATCCTGAGCGGTGGCCCGCCCTGTACAACGCGGTCACCCACGGTGTCCGGGCGGACGACGCCGAGATGGCACGGGATCAACTGCTGTTCGCGCTCCTGATGCAGCTACGTGAACCCGCCATCGCTTCGGTGTACGTCCAGGGTCGCAAGATCGACGAGGACTGACGCCGCAGCGGTCTGGCCACCCCCCGCCCCGCCGCCGAGCGTGCCGATAACGCCGTCGAACGTGCCCAAATCACCGGAATTCACCCGTCGAACGTGCCCTCGTTGCCGTCGAACGTGCCGATATCGCCGCCGAGCGTGCCCTCGTTGCCGTCGAACGTGCCGAACCGGTTCTGGTGCAATTGTTTTCGGCACACTGGACGGTGATGTAGGCACGCTCGACGGTGATGTAGGCACGCTCGACGGCGGGTGGGAATTAGGTAGTGCCTGGCCGGACCTCCCCGCCCGACCAGGCACTGGCCGGGTGGTCAGCGGAAAATGGTCTTGATGTTCTGGTAGGTGGAGATCGCGTTCGGGCCGAGCTCGCGGCCCAAGCCGCTGTCCTTCACTCCACCGAACGGCGCGAACATATCGATCAGGTAGGTGTTGACCCCGATGGTGCCGGTGTGGATCTGCCGGGCGACGTCCATGCCGCGATCCTCGTCGGTGGTCCACACCGAACCGCCGAGCCCGTACGGCGAGTCGTTGGCGATGCGGATCGCGTCGGCGTCGTCGTCGAACGGGATGATCGACAGGACCGGGCCGAAGATCTCCTCGCGGGCGATCGTGAAGCTGTTGTCGACGTCCGCGAACACGGTGGGCTCGACGAACCAGCCGTTGTCCAACCCCGCGGGCCGGCCGCCGCCGGTGACCAGCCGGGCACCCTGCTGCTTGCCGGAGGCGATGTAGCCCTCGACGCGATCGCGATGTTGCGCACTGACCATCGGTCCCAGAGTGGTGGCCGGGTCGAGTGCATCGCCGACAACCAGCGTGCCGACCAGTGCCTCGAACGCGCCGACCACCTCGTCGTAGCGGCTGCGCGGAGCCAGGATCCGGGTGCCGAGAAAGCACGTCTGACCGTTGTTGAGCAGGGTCGCGCCGAAGAGTTTTTCGCCGATGACGGTGAGGTCGAGGTCGGCGTCGTCGAGGACGATGGCAGCGGACTTGCCGCCCAGCTCCAGGGTGACCGGGCGGAGTAGACGGCCGCAGACCTCAGCGATCGCGCGGCCGGCACCGGTGGAACCGGTGAAGGCGACTTTGTTCACGTCGGGGTGCTGCACCAGGTACGCGCCGGTGTCGCGGCCACCCGGCACGATGTTGAGCACACCCGCGGGTAGGCCGGCAGCTTCGGCGGCCTGCGCCAGCAATTCGGAGTCGAGGACGGTTTCCGGCGACGGTTTGAGGACCACGGTGCACCCGGCGGCCAGTGCCGGTGCGTACTTGAATGCGGCGAGACATTGCGGGAAGTTCCACGGTGCGATCGCCGCGACCACGCCGATCGGTTCCTTGCGGGTGGTCGACGTGCCGCCCAGCATGTGCGGGTTGGTCTCTTCGGTGATCGACTCACGGAGCAGCGCCGCGTAGTAGCTCACGGTGGCGATGGGAAATCCACCTTCGAGCTGACCCGCGGTCGAGATGGGCATGCCGTTCTGCTCGGAGACCCGGGTCGCGGTCTGTTCGGCGCGCG
Organism: Williamsia faeni; assembly: GCA_003202005.1. Taxonomy (GTDB): domain Bacteria; phylum Actinomycetota; class Actinomycetes; order Mycobacteriales; family Mycobacteriaceae; genus Williamsia; species Williamsia faeni. The sequence continues at coordinate 148,358 of QJJF01000007.1, forward strand.
CCGTCATCTCGGCGGCCAGGCGGTCGAGCGCATCGGCCCGCGCTGCCGGCTCCCAGGTGCGCCAGCCGGTCGGATCGTCGAATGCCCGGCGGGCGGCGGCAACCGCGGCATCGACATCGGCCCGTCCGGCATGCGGAACGGAACCGATCGGTGCGCCGGTGCTTGCGGAGAGAACCTCGATCCGATCCGTGGTCGAGGGCGTGGCCCAGGTGCCGTCGATGAACAACGAACTGACGTGAACGGCCTCGGCGGCACGGGTCATGGTTCGAACTCCTTGTGATGCGGGTCGTCGGTTCGGAGTCAGTGTGCCACGGTCCTTGGGTGAGAATGCCCGTTTACATAAATTGGCCACTCAGTCTTTGACCAGCGAGGACCCGGCGATCTCTACATCTCTTCCTCGATGCCGGGAATCACCTCGGGGCCCTCTTCGTCGATCACCCTGTCGACGATCTCCTCGGTAAGTGTTTGATCGGGTGCGACGGTCACCGGGAAGTCAGGTTGTTGCTCGATCTCGACGTCGGGGACCTCTTCGGCGAGCTTCTGGTCGAGGGACTCGCCCGCTGCTTCCTCACTCTGGGTGGTGCCGAACTTGTCGGCCTCGTTCCACTGGTCGGGCGGATCCACGACGTCGTCGCCTTCCGTATTCGACAGATCGTCGCTGTCGAGGCTCTCGCTCGGATTCAGGGTGTCGCCGGGTCCGTCTTCGATGCTCATGACAGCAGCGTGCCCGCCTGATGTGGTTGCAAAACATCACGACCCACGGTCACTTTCACGTGCGGCTTCATCTGCGCGCAGTAAATTGGGCCGATGGCAGTCGATGATGCGACCTCGGCCTTGCTCGTGCAGTTGGCAGAGGCGGGTGGGCCGCCGATCCATCAAATGCCGGTGCCACAGGCTCGCGGCGTCTTCGCGGCACTCGCCGATCTCGTCTCGCCGGGCCCCGATTTGCACGCGGTACGTGAGGACACGGTGCGGGCCGATGACGGATACAAGATCCCGGTCCGGGTCTACAGCGCGACCGAACAACCCCACGGCGTGATCGTGTACTTCCACGGCGGCGGTTGGGTACTCGGTTCGGTTGCCCAATACGACGCCGGTGTCCGGAGGCTGGCCGCGGTCACCAATTGTGTTGTGGTGTCGGCTGATTATCGACTGGCGCCGGAGTATCCGTATCCGACCGCCGCGCGCGACGCCTGGGACGTGGTCAACTGGACGTCGGCGAGTTGGCCGACGCTGCCGCTGATCGTCGCCGGCGACAGTGCGGGCGGCAACCTGGCCGCTGTGGCCGGGCAACGCGCAGCCGCCGAATCCGGTCCCCCCATTGCGTTACAGGTCTTGATCTATCCCATCATCAATCATGATCTGAATTCCGTGAGCTACCTCGATCCGGCGAATCAGCTGTTGCTGGACCGTGATTCGATGATCTGGTTCTGGAATCACTACACACCCGACCCGGCCGCCCGGCGGAACCCCGATGCTTCGCCGTTGTGGGGAAACCTGGCCGGTTCACCGCCCGCGCTGGTGCTGATCCCGGAATACGACGTCCTGCGCGACGAGGGCGAGGCCTACGCGGATGCGCTGGCACGCGCCGGAGTCGCGGTGCAGATCAACATCTTTGACGGGCAGATGCATGGTTTCTTCCAATTCCCCGGAGTTCTGCCCGCGGCCGATACCGCGCTCGGGTTGATCGCCGAGCGGATCGTTGCTGTCACGGGCGGTTGATCGCCACTGGCCGGACCGCACTCCCTCTGCGGCGTCGTAGTCGGTCAATTAGAGTCGGCCTCACGCGCAACTGAGGAGTGTAGGGATGGCATCTGAGTTCGTGGTCCCCACCGTCGACATCGCCCCGTATGTCACCGGTGGAACCGAGGCCGACAAGGCGGAGGTCGCGAAGCAGGTCGACGCGGCGTGCTCGAAGGTCGGGTTCATTCAGATTCTAGGACATGGCATTTCGCGCACCGTGTCTGATGCTTTTGCCGCTGCGATCGATGAGTTCTTTTCGTTGCCACTCGACATCAAGAAGGCGTATCGGACGGCGCCGCGGATCAATCGTGGGTACACCGCGCCGAAGTCGGAGTCGTTGTCGCTGAGCCTCGGTGTCGAGTCGGCGAACCGGATGAACGATTTCTTCGAGGCGTTCAACGTCGGGGCATCCGCGGCCGAGTACCCGGGGCTGGATCTTCCGGATGAGGATTACGCCGAAAACCTTTGGCCGGCAGAAGCTCCGGGCTTCAAGGCAGGAGTTGCACCCTACTATGCCGAGGCAGCCAGGGTCGCCCGCACGCTCACCCGCATCTTCGCCGACGCCCTCGAATTGCAGCCGGACTTCTTCGCGGACTTCACCGATCATTCGCTGGATGTGCTGCGGATGAACAACTACGCCCTCCCGCCCGGCGAGATCGAGCTCGACGCCGAACTGACCGGCATGGGCGCTCATACCGACTACGGGATCGTCACCGTTCTCTGGGCGGATCAGGTCAAGGGCCTACAGGTCCTTGACCGCGATGCGCTCTGGCACGATGTCTCACCCGCCGACGGTGCCTTGCTCATCAACATCGGCGACCTGATGGCACGGTGGACCAACGAACGCTGGATGTCCACATTGCATCGCGTGAAACCGCCGGTGGTCGACGGTGTCATCGAACGTCGGCGTTCGGCGGCGTTCTTCCACGACGGGAACATCGACGCGACGATCAGCACACTGCCGTCGTGCATCGGTGACGGCAGCAAATACGAGCCGGTGACGGTGGCTGATCACATCGCCGCGAAGCTGGCCGGCTCACGCGCCGGAGTCGCCAACACCGCCGCCGAGCGAGAGGCCGCCCGGGTCAACGCCTCAGCCACCCCGTGACCCGATGATGTGGCCTTTTTGCGAACAAAACCCCAGGTCGGCACCGCCAAAACGGCACATCATCGGGGGGCGGGGGCGGGGCAGGGCGGGTGATCAGAGCCAGTCTCGGCTGCGGAACATGAAGTAGAGGATGGCGACGGTGGCGACGATGAGCCCGACACTGAGGGACAGTCCGAACGTGGTGCCGAATCCGGGGAATCTGACGTTCTGACCGAAGAAGCCGGTCACCGCGGTGGGCACGGCGATGATGGCGGCCCAACCGGTCAGTTTCTTCATGACCGTGTTGAGCCGGGCATCCTGCAGTGACAGGTTGGTCTCGAACAGCGTTGTGACCATGTCGCGCAATGATTCTGTCCATTCCGAGGCGCGCAGGACGTGGTCGTAGAGGTCGGTGAAGTTGGCGTCGAGAGCCGGATTGGAGTGGTTCTCCAGCCGGTTTCGCTGGATCAGGTTGACCACTTCGCGCATCGGGAGCACTACTCGCCGGAGCTGGACCAGGTTCTTGCGGACCCGGTAGGTGCGTCGTTGGAGATCACGACTGTTCTTGTTGTCGTCGAACAGTAGTGTCTCGATGTCTTCGATGCTGTCGTCCAGTGACTGCACGGCGTCGAAGTGCCCGTCGACCACCACGTCGAGCAATCCGTGCACCAGCGCGCCGATGCCGTGATGCTGTTCGTCCAGTGTGTCCCAGCGCTCGGTCACCAGGTTCATGTCGAAGGCATCCGACAATCGCACCGTGATCAGCACGTTGTCCTTGATGAACATGGAGATGCGGTGGGTCTGCAGAGCGCCGTTGGTCGACTGGGTCGGATCGGCGTGCATGTCGACCGCGTAGACGGTGATGAACTTGTGGCGTGGGTAGTTGACCGCTTTGACACGTTCGGCCTCTGCGAGCGCATCTTCCACGGCCCAGGTGTTCAGACCGAGCTCGTCGGCCAACTGGCAGAGTGCCTCGTGGCTCGGGTTCACCAGGTCGGCCCAGGCCAATGTGGTGTCGTCGGCCAGGCAATCGGACAGTGACCCGATGTCGAAATCGTCCTGGAGCTTGCCGTTTCGCCAGATCCGGCCGCGTACTTTCTCGATCACCTGCTCATCGTGCCATCAGTGCAGGATTCAGTGGTCGGTGGAGAATCCCGACCGGACCTGATGCCGTTCACATGCGAGTTCGACGAGGCGGTCGATGAGGTCGCTGTAACCGAGTCCGGATGCCTCCCAGAGCTTCGGGTACATCGATGCCGGGGTGAATCCGGGAATGGTGTTGATCTCGTTGAGCAGCCAGCCGCGGCCGTCCTCCTCGTAGAAGAAGTCGACGCGGGCCATGCCGGAACAACGCAATGCGAGGAACGCACGCTGCGCCAGCTGCCGGACCTGCTCCACCTCGTGATCGGGCAGATCGGCCGGGATGACCAGTCCGGCCGCTCCATTGACGTACTTGTCCTCGTAGTCGTAGAACTCTGCGCCGGGGACGATTTCGCCGGGCACCGATGACCTCGGATCCCGATTGCCCAGTACCGCCACCTCGATCTCGCGGGCATTGACGGCCTCTTCGATCACCACGACCTCGTCGTAGCGCAATGCCAGCTCGATGGCTGTCGCGAGCTCGGTCCGGTCGTGCGCCTTCGAAATACCCACGGAGGAGCCGAGATTGGCGGGCTTCACGAAGACGGGCAGTCCGAGGGTGTCGACCGCGCGCTCGATCAGATTCTCGATCTCACCGGAACCCGCCTGGAACTCGATCCATTTGCACTGCGGGATCTGGGACTGTGCGGTGACGACCTTGGCCATCGCTTTGTCCATACACAGTGCCGACCCCAGGACCCCGGCACCGGCGTACGGGACGCCGGCCAGCTCCAGCATGCCCTGGACCGTGCCGTCCTCACCGTGCGGACCGTGGAGCAGTGGCAACACGACCACCGTGGCATTGCCGGCCCGCTGCAACGCCGACAGCGGGTCGATCTCGGTGCCCTCGGGCTCGAGGGCGTCCGGCAAAGACAGGTTGGGGTCGGCGAGTGTGGCGATGGCCTTGTCGTTGCGGATCCAGGTCCCGTCCCGGGTGATGCCGACCGGGATCAGCTCGTACTTGGAACGGTCGGCGGCCGCGAGAACGTGTGCTGCCGTGACGCAGGACACATCGTGCTCTGCGGAGGCACCACCGAACAGCACAACGAGACGGATGCGGTCGGCGGATGCGGGATTGGCCATGCGGCCCACGATAGGCCAGCGACGAACCGGACATCGCCGGTGGTTGGTGGTCGCGCGTGGGGTTCGGCTGTGACTGTGAGCGGCTGCCCGGTAGCGTCGACGCGTGCGATTCAAGGCGAGTGACGTGGCAGCGGCTACCGGTGGAAAGCTCGTCGGTCCCGATCAGGACATTGACGGCGCGAGCATCGATTCTCGCGGTATCCGGCCGGGCCAGCTGTTTGTTCCGATCGTCGCCGAACGCGACGGACACGACTTCATCGACGGTGCCCTTGCCGGCGGTGCCACGGCATACCTCACCGCCCAAGCCGGTGACCAGGGGAAACCCGACGCGACGGCGATCCAGGTCGCCGACACCGCGCTGGCGCTGGCGGATCTGGGCCGCGCCGCTCGCGCCCGCTTGTCGGGTCCGGTGGTGGGTGTGACCGGATCGGTGGGCAAGACGTCGACCAAGGATCTGCTCGCGGCTGTTCTGGCGACCACCTACGTGACCGCGGCCAACGAGCGGTCGTTCAACAACGAGCTCGGTCTGCCGCTGACACTGCTCGGTGCCCCCGACAACACCGAAGCGGTGGTTGTCGAGATGGGTGCCCGCGGAATCGGGCACATCGCGCTGCTGTGTGACATCGCTCGCCCGACCGTGGGCATCGTGACCCGCGTCGAAGGTGTGCACCTCGAATTGTTCGGCGATATCGATGCGGTGGCCCAGGCCAAGGGCGAACTGATCGAGGCGCTGCCTGCCGATGGCCTCGCGGTGCTCAACGCCGACCACCCGGTGGTCGCGGCGATGGCGCAGCGCAGTGCCGCACCCGTGCTGACCTTCGGCCTCACGTCCGGTGCCGATGTGTACGCCGAGAACATCGTGATGGATTCAGAACTGCGGGCGAGCTTCACGTTGCACACACCGTGGGGGACCGCGCAGGTCGCGCTGGAAGCCCGCGGCGAGCATCAGGTGGCCAATGCGCTGGCCGCCGCCGCCGCAGCCGGTGGCATCGGCGTCAGCGTCGAACAGATCGCTGCAGGTCTGGGCGGTGCCGCCATCTCCGGGCTCCGGATGGAACTGAGCCGAACTGACGCCGGGGTACAGATTCTGAACGACGCCTACAACGCGAACCCGACATCGATGTCGGCCGCGCTCGACTCGTTTGCCACTCTCGCTGCGGGACGACGGGTTGCGGTGCTGGGTGTGATGGCAGAGCTGGGCGCCGATGCTGCCGCCCAGCACGTCGCCATCACCGCGCGGGCGCGCTCGCTGGGTATCGAGGTGATCGCGGTGGCCACACCCGACTACGGTCCGGACGCCACGCACGTCGACGATGTCGCGGCGGCAGTGGCTGCGCTCGGAGACCTGGAATCGGGCGATGCGGTCCTGGTCAAGGGCAGTCGTGTGGCGGCCCTCGAAAGGGTGGCCGACGCGCTGTCCAAGAGCTGAGTCCGCGCCGATGGCAACGCAGACCGGATTCACCCCGTCGCTCACCGGGCTCCGGGGGCTGGCCGCGTTGCTGGTGTGCGCCACCCACGCCGCCTTTTGGACGGGCAAGTACACCGACGACTTCGAGGGGTGGTTCTTCGCCCGCCTCGAAGTCGGGGTGTCGATCTTCTTTGTGTTGTCGGGCTACCTGCTGTTCACGCCCTGGGTCCGGTCGCTCCAGGAGGGTGGTCCGAAACCGGATGTGTCGCAGTACTTCTGGCGTCGTTCGGTGCGCATCTTGCCCGCGTACTGGATCACTGTTCTCGGCGTCTATCTGATCTTTGTGTGGCGGACCGACGTCTCGGACGTCGGTCACGGGCCGTCCGGGCTTCTCCGCAATCTCACCCTCACGCAGACCTACGGATTCGGTCACCTCCATTCCGGTTTGACCCAGATGTGGAGTCTCGTCGTCGAGGTCGCCTTCTATCTGATGCTCCCGGTGTTCGCGTGGCTGATCGGACAACTGATCTGCGGCGGGCGATGGCTCCCGGGCCGGATGATCGCGGCGATCGGTGTGCTGATGCTGATCACGCCCGCCTGGGCGGTCATCACGGCAGACGGGGGCATCGACATGACCGCTCGATTGTGGCCGCCGGCGTTTCTCGCCTGGTTTGCCGGTGGAATGCTGCTGGCCGTGCTCGCACGCGTGCTCTCCAACTGGCCCGCGACCTTGTCGGTGCTGGTGGGTGTCGTCGCTTTTGAGATCGCGTGCACCTCGATGGCCGGTGAACCGACAATTGCGCCTGCCTCCACATCGGCGACGATCGTGAAGTCGGTGCTCTATCTGACCGCTGCCACCGCGCTGCTGGCACCACTGGTGATCGGCCCGCCCGGACATTGGTGGGACCGGGCGTTGTCCCGGCCCGCGGTGGTCTGGTTCGGCGAGATCTCCTACGAGTTCTTTCTCGTCCACGTGATCGTGATCGAACTGGTGATGGATCTGCTGGGCTATTCGCTTTTCAGCGGTTCCGTCGTGGGCGTGTTCATCGTCACTGCGGTGCTGTCGACTCCCCTCGCGTGGGCCCTTCATCGCGTCACCGCACCGCTCTGGCGTCGCAAAACGGCCCCGGTCGTCGTCGTCCGGTAATACTGGTTGAAAGCCCGTAACTCCCCGGAGGCCCCGATGGTCGACAGTTCTGCATCCGCCGCTTCGGGCGGCGTCGCGGACATTCGCCGCTGGTGTGAGCAGGCCCGGCTTCCGGGCCGGGCGCCTGACCTGTCCGACCCGGCGGCCGTCCTGATCGCCTCGGGGTTCCTGTCCGAGCAAGCCAGGGCAGTGCTCGTTCGTCGGAGCACCGCAGGTCTGCCGGTCCCCGGGATCGGTGGCTTCGGTGAACTCCGGCGCCTGCAGCGTGAGCTCGGACAGCTGGAGGAACAGGTGCGCAACCCGCGGATGCCCAAGGTTGCGAGCCTGGTGCTGCGCTCGCGCGTCGTGGCGCTGTCGCGACGGCGCGATGCCGCGCGCAACCTCGTGACGGCATCGAAACCGGTCTTTGCCGGGACAGTGCGAGGCATCCGGCGGGAACGCCGGGAGGGCCTCCATCTGGACATCGGCGATCGTGAGCGTTTGTTCAACGGGCTGCTCTTCACGCCGTGCCCGGGCGCGCTCGACGTCAACTATCTGCGGCGGGCGACGGCGATGGCGGCCAATACCGCGGCCGGCGTCATCGGGCAGCTGACCGACAACTGGTCGAAGGCCGGCCAATGGGTGGCAGGCAAAGCCGTGACCTGGGATGCCACCGATGGTGGTGAATCTGCTGCCGGCAGTTCTCGTTTCGTCGACGGCTACGAGACGCTGCTCTATATCGCGGGCAATGCCTACGACCGGATCGTGCGGTCGCCGGTCTGGCACAGCGACCATTTCGTGATTCAGCGCGGCCAGATCAACGTGCACGCCGAGATCGCCGAGATCGCCACCGATGTCATCAACCTCCGAACGGTCCGTATCGAACTCGATCGTGTTCGGGCCGTGGCTGATTCGGATGAACGACTCAGCGAGCAGCTGCGGTCGCGGGAGGCCGAGCTGCGGCCGGTGTGGTCGCAGTTGATCGAGCGCGTGGCGGCGTTGTGGGATGTTGCGGACGCGGTGGCCGCAGCTGCTCAGGAGCTGAAGGTTCTCGACCAGATCAACTATGCCGGAACAATCGACCAGCGTATCGATCACCTCATCGCGCGATCGGGTGAGCGGGAGCTGTCGGCGGAGAACACGCGACGTCTCGGTGAACAGCTCGGCGCCGGACGTGCCAATCTCCGTGACTATCGAAATATATTGCAGGGCAACGTGACTCCATTCCCCGAACAAAGTGTTACGGCCGCAGTCCCGCCCAATCCGGCCTTGCCGCCGACAGCCGTCCCACGCAAAGAGCTCGAGAACTGAACGCGGACAACGATCTCAGGTACGCGACCACTGCGACAGGTAGCCCTTCTCGGTGTCGGTCAGTCGACGGAGGCTTTGCTTTTCAATATCGACGACGGCCATCTGGGTACTGGCCACGCATGCCGGCTTGCTGTCGGCATCGGCGTGTGCAGACCGGACCTCATAGCCGATGGTGAAGTCGACGGAGCGAAAACCCTTTATCCACATGCTGATTCGAAGAGGGCTGTCCTCGTGGCGAAGCTGTGCCTGGTAGCGGATCTCGACGGTCACGATCATCGCGCTCTTGATGAGCGGCGCGTACTGTTCGCCGGCGCTCAACAGCCACTCCACCCGGGCTTCTTCCATCAGGGTGACCATCCGGGCGTGATTGATGTGGCCGAAGGCGTCCATGTCCGACCAGCGCACCGGGACATCGGCGACAAATGCGAATGCCCCCGTGGCAGCTGGGTCATTTGTCGGGTTTTGCATATCCCACATGATCCATGTCGCCTATTGGCGGGGCGAAACCACGTCCGCCGGAGTCTGTGAGTCGGCTGAGATATTTCGTATCGCCGCCCACTCTTCGGTAGCCTTCGGCTGTCGTATATTCGCACCACAAGGGGAGTCGTCGGTTTATGCAGAGTGCCGGACGTGTGCTGAAGGTTTTCGGAGGTCTGGTGCTGGCAGCCGGATTGACCACGTCGGTCGCGGCGGTGGTGTCTGCGGCGCCGGCAACGGCCAAGATCGAGAACGTCGTGCAGGTCGGTCCACAGCGGCAGGACCTGATGATCTCCTCGCCCGCCATGGGCGGTGATGTCAAGATCACCGTGCTGACGCCGAGCAATCCCACCAGTTCCCGCGGCACCCTGTATCTCCTGGACGGCGCGGGTGCAGAAGGCCGCGTCAGCGACTGGCTCACCAAGGGTGGTGCACAGGAGTTCTTTGCCGACAAAGACGTCAACGTCGTGCTGCCGTCCGGGGAGGGCGCGTTCTACACGAACTGGGAGCAGCGTGATCCAGTCGTCGGGAAACCACAGTGGGAGACATTTCTCACGAGGGAACTCCCGCCGCTCATCAATGAGACGTTCAACGGCAACGGTCAAAACGCCGTCGCCGGCCTGTCGATGGGAGGCCAGGCCGCCTTCGCGCTTGCCTCACGTCGACCCGATCTGTACACCGGGGCGGGTTCGCTCAGCGGCTGTCCTCCGGTGACCGGCCTGGCCAACGAGGGTTACGTGCGCGCCACTGTCGCCAAGGACGGCGGCGACGCCACCAATATGTGGGGGCCGTTCGGGTCTTCTGGTTGGTCCGAGCACGACCCGTCGCACCGGCTCGATGCGCTACGCGGGAAAAACCTCTTCATCTCGGCGGGCTCGGGAATCCCCGGTCCACTGGATCAAACCACCCAACTCGAAGAGGGCAGGACCCGCGAGCAGATGATTGCCGCCGGCGTCGCACTGGAATCCGGTGCCTACCGCTGTTCGGTCGAGTTCGCTCTTCTGATGCGGGCCAAAGGGGTGCCGGCCACGGAGAACTTCCACGCCGTTGGCACCCATGCCTGGCCGTACTGGACGCAGGACCTCAAGACGATGTGGCCAGTTCTGGCTCGGGGTCTCTGACCGGAGGTAGTTACCCGCGCTCCTGAGTTGGACGCTGCGGCGCCGGGGGGTGTTTTTCACCCCCCGGGCTGCCCCGGAGCTTCCGGCGCAGTCTGCGGCTAGCCGCGGGCGGCTCGGCCACGCGCGAAGTCGAGGAACGTGTTGTTCTCGCCTTCCTCGGTGACCGTCACCCGGACGCCGTCGCCGTCGAATGGCCGGATGATCACTCCGGCGTCGACCGCATCGCGGGCGAACGGCACCGAGTCGGTGCCCAGATCGAGCCAGACGAAGTTGGCCTGGCTCGGCGGGACGCGATAGCCGGCAGCCCGCAGTTCGGTGGTGACCCGGTCGCGTTCGAGGGCGACCGAATCGGTACGTCCCAGCAGTTCGGCCTTGGCGTTCAGGCTGGCGATCGCCGCCGCCTGGGCCAGTGAGTTGACGCTGAACGGCACGTGCACCTTCAGCAGTGCGTTGGTCACCGAGGGATCGGCGATCGCATAACCCACCCGAAGTCCGGCCAGTCCGTACGCCTTCGAGAATGTTCGCAGCACAACCAGATTCGGGTAGCGGCGATGCAACTCGATGGCGTCGTAGCGCTGGCCTTCATCGGGCCGGACGTACTCGTAGTAGGCCTCGTCGATGGCCACCAGGACGTCGGACGGGACCTGGTCGAGGAATGCGATCAGGCTGTCGGCGTCGACCACGGTGCCGGTCGGGTTGTTCGGATTGCAGATGAAGATCAGCCGGGTCCGGTCGGTGATCGCGGCTGCCATCGCCGGCAGATCGTGGACGAGGTCGTCGTTCAGCGGGACCTGAACCGGTGTGGCACCGGCCACCCGCGTCGCCAGCGGATAGGTCTCGAATGACCGCCACGCGAACAGCACCTCGTCACCGGGGCGGGTGGCGATGGTGATCAGGTTCTGGCAGAGCGTCACCGACCCGCAGGCGGTTTGCACGTTCTCGGGGGCGACGCCGAGGTGCTTGGCCAGTTCGTCCGTCAACGCCACCGCACCGTTGTCGGGGTAGCGGTTGACGTGCGAGGCCGCTTCGGCAATGGCTGCCGCCACACTCGGCAGTGGTCCGAAGGTGGTTTCGTTGCTCGCCAGTTTGAGAGCGCCGGGGATGTTCTTGCCCGGGACGTAGGCGGGCACTGCGGCTAAATCGGGACGAATACGCGGGGTCACGTGATCCAATCTAGGCCACGAGAAAAATGCGCCTAGCAGTCGGTTTGGTGTCTGCGGGGAGGCGTGTGTAATCTTCTCCTCGGCAGTTCGAAAGGACTCCACCAGGAGGCGTGCCAGAGCGGCCGAATGGGACTCACTGCTAATGAGTTGTCTCGCTAAAACGAGACCGGAGGTTCAAATCCTCTCGCCTCCGCCAGTACGACCGCATGGATGCTCGACCAGCACGACCCGCAAGACCACAACTGAACACAGCACGCGCCCGTAGCTCAACGGATAGAGCACTTGACTACGGATCAAGAGGTTAGGGGTTCGAATCCCTTCGGGCGCACCAAATTACGGCCTGGACCAGCAGTGATGTGCGGTCCGGGCCGTAATTATCTCCTCTGAATGCGTCCCCACTCAACACTTTGAGCGGCCGAACTCAACACTTTGCCTTCAGAGGGTCGAGTGCCCAGGGTCGTCAGCTTCTTCAAGGGACTGTGTGGTGTCCTGCCACTCTGATACCGGGGCTGCCGGCCGAGAAACGGTGTCGGTCAGTAAAGGGCCTGATTCTGGGAAGTCACGGCCGGGGGCGGTTTATCCGCACCGGGCGGCGGGGTAGTCCCTGTCTGACTGCGGTGCAGCTCACGCCGCCCAAGGACGTCGCCATCAGCCCCAGCTGGTGATGGCGGTGCTGCAGGAGGTTCACAAATGACTGACAACCACACCTCGCCGAGCAAGGCCCATCAGCGTGAACCCATGCGGGTCAACGATGTGGAAAAGCGGTGGAATGATCCGGCCGCGTTACGACAAGCCTCGGCCTACTGTCTGGTGGTCGTTGTCGTTGTCGTGGCCGTCGCCGTCGGCGCCCTGTATGCGGGCACCGATCAGCCGATCTGGGCGTGGGCGGTACCCGTCGTTTTCCTTGCCGGCGGTATCGGCGCTCTGGTCCAGGGCTACCGAATCTGGCGTCGCGGGGGCAGGTGGCCGATCTGGCAGGGAGCCGGCTGGCTACTGTTCGCGTTGATGCTCGCCACCCTGGCCCTGCCCGTAGCCAGGTGATGATCATGGCCGAGAGGGCGGGATCTGCGCTCGGAGTAGGCACCGATCCACTGCATACCTACGACCAGATCGCGATCCGCCTGCACATCCTGACTCACCCCGTCGATGCAGTATTCACCGATGCCCAAGTCATTGAGGAGCTGGCTGAGCGCCACTACCACGTGCGCCCAGCGGCGGTCGAGACAGTGTTCGTCGCGCTGCACGCCGAAGGCCTCGTTCACAGGGACACGACCGATCCAGGCTCACATACCTGCTGCGTCACGGCAGCAGGACGGATGGCGCTCGCGCGCGAACGACGCGCTCTACGCAAAGTCGTACTGACCGCCGCCGAAGATACTGCGCACCACGGACACTGAACACCAGGGACGTGCAGTTGGGAAACTGAGGCGAAGGACACAGACCGCAACGATTTTCCGCGTGAGCGTCCTGGTCGAGCCCGTTGCGACGGGGATGGGTGGCGAGCCACCCGTCCGGCCGACCGCATGAAATAGTCGTGATCACTCAGGCCAACTGCTGGCGGTGGCGGCAACGGTCACCCCGAGCTCGAGGAGTCCGGGCGGCTGGTTCCCGGTAGCGGGTTCGGGTTGACCAGGATTGGCCACCACATCGGCCTCATCCCACGGGAACGGGTCTGTGCCGCTGACCTCTTGGACTGTGCGCACGCGCTCGCCAGCAAAAGCGCCGGGCCTACCCGACGCTGGGACGGGTCGGCGTCGGGCTGGGCACAGGAATGGGTGGACACTGTCGTCAGCCAGATGCGGCCAGCGTCATCAACTGTCCAGCGGGTCACATCGTCGATCCCGCTTGTGTGTGGGTTGCCACCGGGCTTGATCGTGGGTAAACCCCACGCTGGGAACAGCTTTGAGACTATCCATCGGTGGCTTCCTTCTCATCTTGAGGTTGCGAGTGCGATGAGGGCCGGCATGAGCCGCTGACTCCAACGGGCTGATCATCCCCAGCTCTGGGTGATGATGCGGGGAAGGCTGGGGCGGTGTCGGGGAGGTGACGAAGCGCGCGAAAGGCGGTGACCATCAACATCACTGCGGCAAGGCTGGTCACGCTGATGACGTCGACAGAGGCTCCGAGAATTAACTCGATACCGACGGTCAGCAACAAGACGTTGGACACCGCGGCTGCAGACAGCGACAGGACGTCCGCTCGCGTTGCACTGGTTGGCCTGTGGGATGACTTGTTCATGCTCCTCTCACTTTCGAAAGCCCACAAAACTAAATCACATGAGGTGTGGCGTCGCCGAAGGCGACGAATGATGGTGCCGCCCAGATAATCTGGGCGGCACCATCAGGGTTGGGTGTTGTCGCCGTGCTAGGCGAATTGTTGGGTGTTGGAGGTCAGGGCCGCCGGTTCGCCAGTCCGGAGGGGCTGGGGCCGGGGCAGATCACCTCATGCTCAGCTCGATCGATAAGCACCACCTCCTGCAGGTCGATACGTACGAAACCACACCTGGGTAGCTCTCTCACTGCTCGTCACATCGATGGCCTCGCGGGTGGCTATCGACTCGTTTCATGCTTGTTTGCGGCCGGGTCGATGGAGCGGGGGGTGTCGGAGTGTTCGATCTCGATACGGCGCGGTTTGGCTTTCTCGGCGATCGGGATGGTCACCGACAGCACACCGTTGTCGTAGTGCGCGGTGATGGCGGCAGAATCGATGCCCTCACCGAGCGTGAGTTGGCGACGATAGGCACCGAAGGGGCGTTCGTTGGTCAACCACTGCACACCGTCGTCGGAGCGCGCACTGCGCTGCGCCGACAGGGTCAGCACCCCATTGTCGACATTGACATCAACCGAGCCCGGATCCACCCCCGGAAGGTCAGCGGTCAGCAGATAGTGACCGTCGAGTTTGCATAAGTCCATCGGCATGAACCGAGGAGTTCGAGACGACCCCGCCGACTGCAGTAACCCGCGGGTCAACGCATCAACGTCACCGAAAGGATCAAAACGAAGCACAGCAACCCACCTCCTACATCACTCACGGCCCGCCACCCTGGCGGGCGACCAAATCACTGTGCACCACCTGTTCTAGCACCCACTCCCACCCACCGCAACACCGACGCCGGGAATTTTTTCGGCCTGAATATGCTGTCCCGCAGCATCACTGGCGAAACACGGGTCTCGCCGAGGGGCTCGCGCCTAGAAGTCGCCGGAGTGGTCTGGCAGGGTTCTCAGCCTTTGGTGCGCAGGGTCGATCGAGAAACGTTCCAAGATCATGTCCTGGGCCTGGCCGATCATGGCACCACTGGCCAGCGCAGACGCGAACTGTTCGCTTTCCTGATCCCGTGCACGGCGGCCGCCGCATGAGTGGCGAGCATCATGCCCACTTCGATGTAGGCAGCGAAAAGCATGATCGGTGGAACTGAAGAGGTTGAGTGCACCCGGCGCTCCGCCACCGGTCTACCGCTGGAACAACACGCTGCTTCGCACACCGGCCTCGATGGCCCGCGGGCAAAGCAGGGGTCAGCGATGGTCGGTAGTGAGATCGCTCCGAATGATCCGCTCGTTGAAGGCGTAACGCACTGTCCTCCCTGACTTTGACGCTGGACGGGTTTGATTCGACCGTGCCGTTGTGGACGTTTGTGAATCGTGGGGCTGCTGATTGATTGTGAATTGTGCAGTGGGGGAGAGGTATTAGTGTTGTCGGTGTTGAGAAATCGCGACTGTGTCGGGGTCCTGCATACCCTCTGCATACGGGGTATCACCTTCGGTGGCAGCGATGACCAGCAAGCGATCTCGGCCCAGATCGGATCCGTATCGGCGGTTTGGGTCTCGGTAGCTGTGGGCATAGCTGTAGGAGGGCGATCTGGCCGACAAAGCGGCTGACCGCCCGTCTCACCCAACCAAACAGGAGATGTCATGCAGAAAACGTTGTTCTTCGCGGCGGGTACTGCCGTGGGCTTCGTTCTGGGAACGCGGGCCGGCAGGCAGAGCTACGAGAAGATGAAGAATCAGTCCGCTGAACTGTGGCACAGCCCCACCGTTCAAGAGAAGGTCAGCGAAGCGACGGAGACCGTGAAGGCTGGAGCTCCAAAGCTGCAGCAGAAGGTCGGTGCCCTGGCGAAGAAGGCCACCAACCACGGCGCCGACGGCGTTGAAGCGAGCGCGATCGCCGATACGCCGGTGGACGCCTCCGCCGCCGAATCGTCAGGGGACGAAGCTACGACCCCAGCTCCTGTGGTGGAACCGACCCTTTCACCGTCGACGGGATCCAAGCCCGCCCACTGAGCACACACAAAGAGCGGATCAATGACTGCTGGATACCAAGAGGTGGTGTCGTAGTAAGGAGAGATCCGATAGTTACGGCGGCTGCGGTTCGCTGCAGTGAATGATCGTGCCTGGCTGACGATCGTCACGTACAACGCCGGTGGTCGCGAACTTCGTTGGCGATGAGCATGTTTCGGAACTACCCGGAGTGAGCACAACCTGTCATTCCTGGTGGTAAGTCGGCAGATCGGTGGCGTCACACGCTCTTTGGTGGTTAGCAGGGGCAGCATCCCTCGACAGAAAGTCGGGCTGTTTCAGGGCCACGGAAGAGGGTATCCAGTAGCCAATTCCTATCGACCAACCCCGTTGCGGCGCTAGGAGAATTATGAAAACAGCCGACGTGGCAGGGCTTCCGGTCAGGCTCGGGGCCGCTGTTCGAGGCGCACGCCTATTTCATCCGCACGGCGTGCTCGCGACTGGAACGGTGAGCAGAGTCGCCGCACCGCTCGCACAGGTCGGATCGGGGACGGCAAAATTTGGGTCCTGCCGTTGGAGACGGTCCGCCGGGTCAGGTTCGGCGAAGCGGACGGCCAGACCGTGAAGCGAACCGACAAGCCAAACCGGCGATGTCGAGTCCACCAAGAGGGCGGGTTCGGCCCGAAATACTATGCAATGACGCACAATTGACGGACTCCGAGAGACGGTTAGGCAAATCGCAGAGGTGCCATTGAAGCCGAATCACGCCGAATGACCGCCGGATTTCTGAAGCAACCAGTCAACGTGGTTGGGTGACTTTGCGCATCCGGAAATCGTCTGACCACAACCGTTTCGATCACTTCCGTGCGGGTATCCGGCACAGGCCGGGTGCCGTCATCATCTCGATGGCGGGCCGTTGGTGGCGGAGGTGGTCTCATGAAGCTGGTGGTTGCGGTGATCAGACCCTTAGCTGTGGAGGACGTCAAAGAGGAGCTCGATGCGGTCGGCATTTCAGGCATGACGATCACCGCGTCCGAAGGCTACGGTCGACAGCGCGGGCACACCGAAGTGTTCCTGGCGCCGACTACGTGATCGATATGTGCCCAAAATGCGGGTAGAAGTCGTGGTGCCTGACTGTGAGGTCGACAACGTTCTACGGATCCTGGTTGACACCGTGCGCACTGGCCGCATCGGGGACGGCAAAATATGGGTGATGCCCGTGGACACCGTGCGTGGGGTGAGGACGGGCATTCAGGACAAAGGGTAGCCCTGGTCAGGGCGCTTGATGATGATCAGTGGGCAAGGACCGACGACCGAATCTGGTTGAGTATTACTCACCGGTCCGCGCTCGAAGTCCGTGGGCCGCTCGAGCCTGATTTCCGCGAAGAGCCTCGCCGTCATCGGGGGACGGCGATAGCACCGGTTCGCCGGTTCGCCGCGACAGCTGCATGGCGACCTGATCAGGCCAGCTTCCCGGTCTAGCTGATCGTCGTTTCTGCCGCTGGTACAGGTGAACTCCGCCTGATGATGATCACAGAACGGCGCTGTATGAGAAGATGGGGATCGGTAAAGCCTTAGCCGACCAGCGACAGTCCTGATATCGATCATGACTAGTTGACACCGTCGAAGCCAAAGGGCGACCTGCATGCACGCACACGTTTCACACCGCTATTTCACACAGGATCATCCCCGCACTGTCGATAACACAGCGTTGACTGTCACCACTGTGCAGCGTCAGGGGATGACCATCCTGTCCGTCGATGGCACCGTCGATCTTCTCACCACCTCCCAGCTCACCGATGCTGTGACCGCAGCGGTGGCCGACCACCCTCGGTGTCTCATCATTGATTTGACCAACACAGCTTTTTTGGCGTCCACCGGAATGCATGCCCTTCTCACCGCCCACGCGGCCATGGCACCGAGCGGGCATTTTGGGGTCGTCGCGGACGGACCCTCCACAGCCCGACCGATGAAACTGACCGGTTTAGACCAGACGTTCACGATCTCGCCCACCGTCGATGACGCGATCGCCGCCTTCACCAGGTCCACGGTGACCGATCAGCCGAACTGACTAACGCGTACGACAGAGTGGTTCGGGGTAGGTACTGAATGTGCCCTTACCCCCCAACGCTTCTCGCTTTCGCGGCCGATACTCGAGGTTTCGCGTCACCTCCGCCGCTGCCACCCCGGCCGCGATCGGCCAGCTCCACCACGAGTTCGCGGCATGGATTGGTGACACGGTGCACACCACCGACGGACGTCGAAGCGATATCATTCTGGTGGTATACGAGGCCTTGGCCTCCACCGCCGAAACTGTCGATACCGGTCCAGCACAGCTGTCCATCACCGCTCGCTACTCGCACAAGACTCGATCGCTCCACGTCTGCGTCCACGCGCGGCGAACCTGGTTGTACCGCGTGTCCCGACTACCTTCCACCCGGGATCTCGGACTCGACATCATCCACGCACTGTGCGACCAGCCCGTTTTCACCTCAACAAGCTCGGGCACTGAGGTGGACCTGCGGTGGAACTTGTTTGCCTAGACCGCGGGCTTGCCGCCGATCATGCCGAGACCCAGACGACATCGAAGCTACTCGCGATGCCGAGGAGCTCTCCAAGTAGAGCCAGCCGAAGGCCGTGAGGATTCGCAGTAAATTGGTCGTTAGTGGCCAGCTGCGTGTCGCGAAAGAACCGGTATGCCCTGGGCGGCTGCCGTTCTCGATGGCTGATCGTGGCCGAGACTTGATGCCAGTGGCGATGATTCCCGCGGCCGGCCTCGATATGGACCCGGTGTGGTTTCGTCACTGGATGGCCACGAATCACCACCCGGGAAATCGAAGTGTTAGGCAATAGGTGAAGTCGATTTGGCTATGCGTCGGGTTGAACGCCGAATGTGTTGAATGCCATCGCAACTAAGTAGTAGGAGCCGATGGTGAAAACGAGATCCATCCGTTGCTGTTCATCGAGCTGTTCGGAAAGTGACTTCCAGGTGACCTCCGACAGCTGGGTGTTCTTGGTCAACTCTACGACGGCGTCAAGAACTGATTGTTCGAACTGGTCAGCTGCTATCCCGCCCTGTGCTGCTGTCACCTCCCGGTCACTGAGGCCGGCGTCCTTCGCCATCGGGAGATGGCCGGAGGTCTCGTAAGCGCAGTCGGTGAGCGCGGCAACCCG
The DNA here is from genome assembly GCA_003202005.1 of Williamsia faeni. Taxonomy (GTDB): domain Bacteria; phylum Actinomycetota; class Actinomycetes; order Mycobacteriales; family Mycobacteriaceae; genus Williamsia; species Williamsia faeni. Next base: position 167,423 of record QJJF01000007.1, read on the forward strand.
CAGAACGGCGAGTTCGCGTACGCGGGGAGGCAAGGTGGATCGAAAAGTGATGTACAGGTTGAACCCGACAAAGGCCTTTGCCAGGTCGGGGTGGCGGGCGAGGGTGGCCAGTGCGTTGCCGGCCCCCTCGGGATTCATTCGCTCGCGTGGAAGCATGCCCTTGAAGGCGGCTTCAACGTTTTCGTTCCATTCATCTGCGGGCAACGGAGGTATGCGCATCGGGAAATACTTTCTATGAATTGGAGAACTTGGTCTCTTATTGAGAATTGGTATTCAGCCGGATTTACGTGCTATTTCTTCTCGATCGATTCCACTGGGTTCGCCTTTCGGCATCTCCTTCTGCAAGGGATTTGGTGCTGGCCGATGTGACATTGCCGTCACATCACCGCCCCACCGTTGACCGCGATGACCTGACCGGTGACGTAGCCGGCGGCATCAGAGCAGAGGTACGCGCACATCGCGCCGATGTCATCACCGCTGCCGACCCGTCCCGATGGGATCACCCGAGAGATGTATTCCGCCTTGGGTAGGTGCTTGGCATCCTGGGCGGCACGCAACATCGGCGTGTCGATGGTGAACGGCGGAATCGTGTTGACCGTAATGCCTTTCGCTGCATACTCCAGTGCCAGTGTCTTCGTGAACGCGATGACACCACCTTTGGTGGCCGAGTAGTGACCTTGGCGTAATGCGCCGGTTTGTCCGGCGGCCGAAGAGATCGTCACGATCCGGCCCCAGCCGGCCGCGACCATGTCCCCGACCGCGGCCTGTGCGCACAAGAAGGTCCCGGTGAGGTTCACCGCGATGTACCGATTCCACTCGTTGAGCGTGATGTCCTCGAACTGGGTGAACCCGGAGACACCTGCGCTGGTCACCAGGATCTCGACGGGACCGAACTCGTCTCGGACCGCGGTGAACGCGGCGTTGACCGCGCCCTGATCGGCCACGTCCACGGTCACCGCAGTCGCCTCGGCCCCCTGCGCCCGTATATCAGCAGCGACGCGCTGCGCGGCCTCGGTGTCCCGGTCGAGTACCGCTACCCGATGACCTTGTTGACCCAGATGATGGCAAATCGATTCCCCCAATCCCGATCCGCCGCCGGTGACCACCGCTACCCGGCCGGTCGTATGTTCTTGTGCAGTACCTGGTTTCATAGAGGCTCCTCGAATTGCTGTACATACGTACAGCTAGGAATGTGTATAGCACGGTGGAGTGCGCTGCGGTGCGGAAATGAGTCAGCTGATGATCGCCGGCATCGAATCCCAGCCGCGCACTGTGGAGCTGCGTGCCCGGCGGGCGCCGGCAAGGTCGACGTCCCATTTCGGGAACCGATTCAGAACCTCTTCCAGCGCCACCCGGCCCTCGAGCCGGGCCAAGGGGGCGCCGAGGCAGAAGTGTGCACCCTTCGCGAAGGACAACAGTGATCCCGGCTGTCGGTGGATGTCGAAGCGGTCAGGATCGTCAAATGTGCGCTCATCCCTGTTGGCGGAGGCCAGCATGAGCAGAAGCGCACTGCCTGCCGGCACCGTTTGCCCGTGCAGCTCGACGTCCTCGGTGACGTATCGCGCCACGTGGGGGCCCGGGGGCTCGAATCGTAAGAGTTCGTCGATGGCGCCTGGGATGAGGGAACGGTCCAGGACCAGTTCTTGGCGTTGGTCGGGATTTTCGGCAAGCACTTTGCCCATCCATCCGAACAGGCGGCCGGTTGTTTCCACACCTGCTCCGGCGATGACGGCCAGGAAGATCAGCAGCTCCTCCTTCCGCAGATTTCTGGTGGTGCCCGTCTCGTCTTCGAATTCCACGGCCAGCAATTCGGTGATGAGGTCATCCGAGGGATTTTTCATCCGCCAGTCGACGTATTCGGTGAACATGTCACCGTCGAAGTAGTGGTCTTTCTTCACCGGTAGTGGTTCACCAGGTTTGTTGCGTAGAACCCGATTTGCCTCGGCACGCACGCTGGGTTGGTCGGCGTCAGGGATCCCGACGAGCATGCCGATGGTTCGCATCGGGAGTTCGGCGCCCAGGTCGAGCACGAAGTCGAAGCGATCGCCATCCATCAGTGGGTCGAGGCAGGCGTTGCAGAATGCGCGGACCTTGTCTTCGATCGCCTTCATCCTTCGGGGTGTGAAAGCCCGGCCCACGATCTTGCGGTGGATGGTATGCAGTGGCGGATCCTCATTGATGAAGACCCCTGGTGGCATCACCGGGTCGGCCTGGACGACCTCGAGGATGTCGCCCTTCGCGGAGCTGAAACGCTGTGGATCCCGCAGAGCCGCATCGATGTCGGCGTACCGGCTCAAGCCCCAGAAGTCTCGACGTTCGTTGTGGTACAGCGGCGCCTCGTCACGCAGTCGCCGGTACGTCGGATAGGGGTCGAGGTCGATCTCGACATCCCAGGGGTCGTAATACACATCGCTCACGAAACTCTCCTCAGGTTTGAAACTTCGGGGCCTGAAACTCTTTGGGCTTGGTTCGACACGAGCATAGATCAATTGCTATACACTCGTACAGCGAATGGATAAGATCGACGACATTGCTGCGAGGGTCGGCGGGATCTGACTGGCATGTTGCGATTTCGCCTGTTCGGCTTGGCGATTGGATCACCACTTGAATGAAGGAGCACTGCAATGAATGATCGATTTTCGCTCGACGGGCGCGTCGCCCTCATCACTGGTGGCGGCACGGGAATAGGGCGGGGTGCCGCGCTGGTGCTTGCCGAACACGGCGCAGACGTGGTTCTCGCCGGTCGCCGCCGCGACCCGCTGGAGTCGACCGCCAAGGAGATCGAGGCGTTGGGACGCCGGGCCCTGGCGGTATCGGCGGACGTGAGCTCCGCGGCCGGGTGTCAGGAATTGGTCGACAAGGCCGTGGCGGAGTTCGGCCGCGTCGACATTTTGGTGAACAGCGCTGGCGGTGCCGAGACCAAGTCGATCAAGAGATGGACAGAGGAGGAGTTCGGCGACGTCTTTGCCCTCAACCTCGGAAGTGTCTGGAATCTGTCGAGGGCGGCCTCGGTCCACATGCTGGAGCAGGGCAAGGGGACGATCGTCAATATCTCGTCAGGGGCGAGTCTGCTGGCGATGCCGCAGGCTGCGCCCTATGCCGCGGCGAAGGCTGCGGTCAACAACCTGACCGGCTCGATGGCATCTGCATGGGCTCAGAAAGGTATTCGTGTCAATGCCATTGCCGTTGGCGCAGTTCGGGCCCCCACGCTGACTGATGAGCTGGCACGATACAACCTGGAGCCAGATTCCGTCGCCGGGACCAACGGTCTGGGCCGACTGGGCGAACCAGACGAAATCGGTTACGGAGTACTATTTTTCGCCTCCGACGCGTCGAGCTTCTGCTCGGGACAGACGCTCTACATGCACGGTGCGCCAGGCCCTGCCGGCGTCTAGGCGTCAACGTCGAGCGCGGGCTGCACGTTTGGGCCGGCGCAGCGACTTGGGCGGTTCGATCGAATCGATGAAGGTAGTGAATGACGCGACAACGTCCTCGTGGGCGTCGGTGATGCCGGCGCCCTTTTCGAGGTTCAGCATCTTGGGAATGCCGGAGATCAAAACCGTGAGTGCACCCGGGGTGAGCGGAAACTCAGAACTGCCGGTGGTGGTCGAATTGGCAGCGAGGGCATCGAGTTGGATTTGCCGGATCTGCGCGGTGACTTTCGCGATCTCGGCTCCGATGGCGGCTCGGTGGTTTCCCAGTGCCATGAACTCGGTGACCAGAGCACTCGTGGCCTCGGCCCAGCTGAACTCCCACATGACGTGCAGCGGTTCTTCCGGCCGGGCCTGTAGTGCTTCGCGGAGGCGTTGCTCGTTTTCCTCGGTGCGCCGGCGGATGGCTGCCAGGAAGATGTCGTCGAGGGTCGGGAAGTAGTACTGGACGAGGCTGGGTGTGACGCCGGCCTTGGCGGCGACCACGCGATAAGTGACGCTCGGATAACCGTCGGAGACCATGATCTTCTCGACGGTGTCGAGGATGGTGTCCCTGGTCTTCGACGTTTCGGCGCCTACGCGCCGGGCCGTTGGTGGCATGTTCACAACCTGTCTTCTCGAGAGTCCCGCCATTTTCGCACCTCGTATTTGCTGTACGATCGTATAGTGTGTGTGTGTGGACCGGATGTAGTCGATTGAGTCAGACGACGGCCACCGATCCGCATCACTTTTGGAAGTAGCCCGAAATGGAGAAACTCTTGACGCTCGAATCGACTCTGGAGCAGTTGCAGGAAGATGTTCGTTACCTCAGGGACCGCACCGAGATCCTGGACTGTGTGGCGCGGCATGCGCGTGGATGCGATCGCCATGACATCGACCTCATCACCGCGGCCTATCACGATGATGCTGTCGATGAGCACGGGTACGCGTCCAATGCGGGCCCGGAATACGGTGAGTGGGCCAACCGGGTTCATGCCGAGACGTCGCAGGTGCACACCCACAACATCACCACCCACTCATGCGACATCGATGGCGACACCGCACATGCCGAGAGTTACGTGCTCGTGGTCCTGATCGGCACTGACGGCACCACCGCGCAGTTCATCAGTGGTCGCTACCTCGATCGCCTGGAGCGTCGTGAGGGGCAGTGGCGCATCGCTATTCGACGGTCGACCGTGGAAGCGATGTTTCTGGGCGATGCGCGGATACTCAAGTCGTCGTTCTTCACCGAGAAGGGTTATCTCGTGGGAACCCGGGATCGGAGCGACCTGTCGTACGAGCGGCCGCTGAAATTGGACATTCCGGCACCCGCGCGTTGGTGACCGATCCGCCGCCGGCCGAAGGCGTCTACTCTGTCGCGAGACAATTCGGTAACACGTCTTTTCGCGCACTACTGGATACCTTGTTTGGCTTTGATGTCACCGAACGCAGGGACGATTGCCGGATTATCGAGGTTACGTGCGGGGCCAAGCGGCCACCCACACCCCGGGTGCCGGCGTCATGCTCTACGACGAAGTGGCACTGGGTCACGCAATTTGGTTTGCAGAAACTCGCGTGTGTCTGCGGCGAACGGGCGGGACTGACCCGAATCGGCATCGACTGTGACCGTTGTCATTTCGCAGTAAGCGACCACGTTGCCGTGCCCATCGCGCAAATCACTTCCGAGATCGAACGACGACGTTCCCACGCGTGATGTCCACAGCCGGACCGTAGCCGGTTCGGGGGTGTAGTACATCGGCGCAACAAACTCGATCTCGAGTCGTGCTACATGCGCGGGGCCAGTGCCGGGTACATCGGGCGTAAACCATTCTCGTAGTATTCGAACCCTTCCCTCCTCGAACAGTCGGGCCACTTGAACATTGTTGACGTGCCGATTTACGTCCATATCGGCCCACCTCACCTGCACGAGAGTTTCGGACGCACCTTGCGATTGGTCGACCATCGGGTTGAGTTCTCCTATCAAAGATGTCTTCGAATGCTTCAGCTATTCTGTCTTGCAGACGTTTTCGTGAACCCGCAATTCACGTCCCGATCCATCCACCGAGTCCGCGACCGTGGACCTAAGTGCAAATCCGACCGCTTTCGCCACGCCGATAGGTGAGCGACTTTGAGCAAGAACGCCGGCTGCGTCGCTCTCACTCGATCAGCCGGCGGCCCGTAACGAATCGATGCGGTGTTGGCTGCGTCAGACCGTTACCGAATGTCCCTGGCTCCGTCCACGCTGCTCCATGAAGCCGCCGGGTGCAGGGCCATATGTGTGCGTAGTAATGGCCAAGGCGACTGCCGGACAGGGCCTTTCGGTTGCATCTGATGGCGGCCAGCGACGCGGCGGTATGGGTGGATCGGTGCGCTGGCGGATCGGTGAAGGTGATGATGTTATGGCCGACATCGGCCGCCCGCAGCATCGGCCCAGTGGCGCCCGGCACCGACCACGCGGTCGCCCTTCGCTGAACGCGCAGAAACGAAATGTCGGCCCAAAATCGACGGCATAGGCGTTGTCGGTGGGTTCACCTTCACGTTCGTGCCGTGCCACCGTGTTCAAGATGCGCGACGCGAGGCGCGAGGCGCGATATGAATCAGACCGATATCAAGTGCCGGTCGAGAGCCTCGGGAACTGAATCCGATCTACACCGAACGTGCCGGTATCGATCAGCAGATCAGCACTCGAGCACGCTCCGCAGCTTCGCGGCGAATTCTTCCGGCTTGCCGGCCTGGCCGAACTCACCACCGAGGAAGCCGGCGTGGCCGCTCGGGAAGACAACGGCCTCGCGGCCCAGAAGTGCCGCGACGGCATATGCGGCGCGACCGGCCATTTCACCGTCGGTCGGTCCACCGGATTCCTCGCCCACACCGATCACGATCTCGGTCGCTGCCGATCGGAGCGCCTCGACGTCGGGTACGAAATCCACTGCGCCGCCACGCATATTCGACATCAACGGGTCCGTACGTACACCGTCGTCGATCGGCGACAAGCCGAATGCGGCCGGGTCGGGTGCCGGTTGCGCCAGGTAGTCGGAGTCGATTTCACCTGTCTGCATCACGAACGCGATGAACTTGGCCATGGCGGGCCCCTGCCCGGACGTGTCGTAGGTGGCCACCATGTCGGTGCACACGGCGTGGATGTGCGCGCGGTCGGGCAGGGTGCCTCCGGCGGGCGGTTCGTGCGCGACGAGCAACCGGATGTCGCTGGGGTATCGCGCGACAAGTGCGAGTGCGTTGACGGCACCGCCACTGGAGGCGAACACGTCGACCGGCCCGGCGCCGAGCGCATTGATCACGGCGTGCAGGTCGTCCGCGTGTTGCCCTGGCGTCACCGCCGACGTCGGTTCGTCCCGCACGCTGCGGCCGGTGTTGCGTGGATCGACGGTCACCGTCGTCCGGTCGGGGAAGTAGGACTGGAGTGTCATGAACCCGGTGGAGTCCATCGGTGAACCGATGAGAATCAGCGGGACGCCCTTCGAGGATGCGTCGCCGTGGATGTCGTAGGTCAATGTCGCGCCGGGAACGGTCGCTGTGTGGGTGCTCATGTCTCTGTAGACCACGGCGGCGCGGAAAACTCGTCGGGCATCGATGAAGAAAGTTGCAGAGAGCCGACTTGTTCGGCCGAGACCGGGGCATACGGGGTTATGCGAGGCGCGGCGAGGAGCTCGTACTTGGTGCCGGCCGCGACGATCTTGCCGTTGCCGATCACGACCAGGTCATCGGCGATGACCTCGATCTCGTGGAGCAGGTGCAAGGACAGCAGCACCGTGCGGCCCTGGCTGGCGAAGCCCGTCAGCAGGTCGCGCATCGACCGGATCCCCACGGGGTCGAGCCCGTTGGCGGGCTCATCGAGGATCAGGACCTTGGGGTCACCGAGGAGTGCAGTGGCGATACCGAGCCGCTGGCGCATGGGGAGGGAGTAGTTGCGCACCCGGCGCTTGGCCTCAGTGGGGGTCAGACTCACCAGCTCGATCATCTCGTCGACCCGGGTGCGGGGCAGCCCCATGGTGTCGGCGGCGACCGCGAGGATCTCGCGGCCGGTGCGGCCTGTGATCATGGGCTCAACCCTCGCGGCATCGCTTCGTGCGCGTATCGGTTCGATGGCCAGTCTTGTCTTGACCGAAAGTACGGGGCCGGGACTGTGCTTCAGGTCGATTCGAGTAGCAGACGTGCCGAACTCTCCCAGTACATACGGTCGACGCAACGTAGTCATACCCGGTATGTTTCGTCACTCGCGACGAAATACGTTGTACCACAATTGAAGCAATCCAATAGTCACGGTTTGTTTAGGGTTGAGACCGAAAGTGACTGTCCTGCAGTGCCTTCGGGCCTTCGAGATACGGGGTTGTCATCTTCAGCCGGATCCGCAGGTCAATCCGTCCGGAGCTCGGGCCGTGTCTGGTCAAGCGATCAGTACCTGCCAGTAACATTTAGTCGTCGTTTTGGTCCACAGCCCTCCGGGAAGGAGAACACTGGAAGTACATCGCCCCTGGAGGAGTCAAGATGGTGACCACTCAGAAGTTGGACGTGACCGAGGAACAGTCGAGAGCCCTCGTTGAAGAGTCAAGGCCCGAAGGATGGGACAAACCTTCGTTTTGCAAAGAGTTGTTCCTCGGGAGGTTTCAGCTTGACCTGGTGTATCCCTATCCGAAATCGGCACCCGAAGACTCTGCGAAGGGCGACCGCTTTCTGGGAAAGCTGGCCGCGTACTGCGCCACTGTGGACGGCTCGGTGATCGAGCGGGAAGAACGCATTCCCGATGAATACGTCAAGGGTTTCGCAGAACTAGGGTGCTTCGGTCTGAAGATCTCTGAAGATTACGGCGGAGTGGGTCTCACGCAAGTTGCCTACAACAGGGCACTGATGCTCATCGGCTCGGTGCATCCCTCCCTGGGTGCACTCATGTCCGCCCATCAGTCGATCGGCGTGCCCGAGCCGCTCAAGCTTGCCGGTACGCCGGAGCAGAAAGCGCAGTTCCTGCCGCGCTGCGCGAAGGGTGCGATCTCGGCCTTCCTGCTCACGGAACCAGACGTCGGATCCGATCCCGCTCGAATGGCGAGTGCCGCGGTCCCGATCGAGAACGGCGAAGCCTACGAACTCGATGGTGTGAAGTTGTGGACCACCAATGGCGTCGTCGCGGAGCTATTGGTAGTGATGGCACGGGTGCCCAAGAGCGAGGGTCATCGCGGCGGAATCTCTGCCTTTGTCGTCGAGGCGGCCGCCCCTGGAATCACTGTTGAACGGCGCAATAGGTTCATGGGATTGCGTGGTATCGAAAACGGCGTCACCCGAATGCACCAGGTCCGCGTGCCGAAGGAGAACTTGATCGGGCGTGAGGGTGACGGCCTGAAGATCGCCCTCACCACGTTGAACGCTGGGCGGCTGGCGATTCCTGCGATGTGCTCGGCCGCCAGCAAGTGGAGCCAGAAGATCGCACGTGAATGGTCAGCAGAGCGCGTGCAGTGGGGCCGGCCTGTGGGTGAGCATGCGGCTGTCGCGAGCAAACTTTCGTTCATCGCGGCGACCAACTACGCACTCGAAGCTGTCCTCGACCTGTCGGGGCAGATGGCCGACGAGGGTCGCAACGACATCCGGATCGAGGCGGCGCTCGCGAAACTGTGGGCCAGCGAGATGTCGTGGCTCGTCGTCGATGAGTTGGTTCAGATCCGTGGTGGACGGGGTTACGAGACGGCCGATTCGCTCAAAGCGCGCGGCGAGCGAGCTGTCCCGGCAGAGCAGATGCTGCGCGATATGCGGATCAACCGCATTTTCGAAGGGTCGAGTGAGATCATGCGGCTCCTCGTCGCGCGCGAGGCGTCCGATGCGCACGTCGTTGTGGCCGGTGACCTGTTGAATTCCGAGGCAGCACTGAGAGCGAAGGCGAAGTCTGCAGTCAAGGCCGGCGGCTTCTACGCCAAGTGGATGCCGCAACTCGTCGCAGGCAAGGGGCAGTTGCCGAGGTCGTACAGCGAGTTCGGCTCGCTGGCAACACATCTGCACTTCATCGAGCGCAGTTCCCGCAAACTGGCTCGCTCGATGCTGTACGGGATGGCCCGTTGGCAGGCCAAGCTGGAGTATCGGCAAGGTTTCCTCGGCCGGATCGTGGACATCGGCGCCGAGTTGTTCGCCATGTCCGCGGTGATCGTTCGCGCGGAAAGTCAGCGCACCGACGACGCTGCACAAGGCGAGGCGGCCTACCAGTTGGCCGAGGCCTTCTGCGAGCAAGCAACGCTGCGAGTGGAGACACTGTTTGCTGCGCTGTGGCGCAACACCGACGACACCGACGGCAGGATCGCTGCCGGCCTGCTCGACGGTAAGTACACCTGGATGGAGGAAGGTGTGCTCGACCAGAGCGAGGGGACCGGACCGTGGATCTCGGGGTGGCAACCCGGTGCGTCGACAGCAGAAAACGTATCGAAGCCATTCTTGCCCTCCACCAAGCCTGTCATTTGACGCTTTTGGAGGAGCTGCCGGAAAACCCTGACCTTCGGCGCGTTCGGTCAGTCGCCGAAATCTCCGGAACCAACCAAAGTCCCCATCTCACAGAGAGGTTGGCGTGTGCCACACCTGCGGAGCGCGTCGATTTTCGGTGTGAGCGACAGCGCGGAACCGGCCGCAGTCGAATCTCAACGAACTAAGACGTAGCCGATTCGTCCAACCCGCGCACCCTGTCGGATGAGCGTTTCAGGTCGACTATGGCGACCGTTGACTCGCCGCGGCCCGGTGGAGGAGTGTGAGTGAGTCGGGTTCGACCCGTCGGCGCCGCTGGGCGCCTCCAGAAGAGAAGGGTGTCGACCGTGTATGCACGCTCTACGACCATTGATGCACATCCGTCGTTCATCGACGTCGGGATCGTGCACATTCGCGATACCGTGATGCCCGCGCTCGCCGGCATCGACGGCTGCGCCGGACTGTCCCTGCTGGTTGACCGCGGCTCCGGCCGATGCATCGCCACCAGCTCCTGGATGGACGAGGACTCTCTTCGCGCGAGCGAAGGGCAGGTCCTGCAACTCCGCGACGCAGCGGCCGGTGTCTTCCACGCCACCATGACCGTTGCGCAGTGGGAGATCGCCGTCGTGCACCGCGAACATCGCTCGCACCGCGGCGCCGGTGTGCGCGTCACATGGCTCGAGTTCGAGCCGGGTGACCAGGACCGCGCTGTCGATGTGTACAAGACGGAGTCCGTCCCCGCGATGGCGGAGCTCAGTGGGTTCTGCAGTGCCAGCCTGCTGGTCGATCCTGCCACTGGTCGCGCGGTGTCGTCGGTGACCTTCGACACCGCCCAGGCGATGAGCGGCAGCAGGGACAAGTCCGAGACCATCAGAACGTCGGGAATACGCCAGTCTGGTGCGCGGCTGCTCGAGGTCGCAGAGTTCGAGTTGGCGATCGCTCATCTGCACGTACCTGAAATGGCCTGACAACGATCGTCGCTGCATGCGCAGCTCGCCATGCCGCGTATGCGTACAGCTCATGGTGGCGCACCGCCCTCGCGCTGGGGACGAGCGAACCCACACCTGCGCGCCTGATGTCCTCTGCGGGCATCCGGCCTCCGGGCTGCGCAGCCGTCGAGAGCGAGATCGAAGCCCTCGCGGCGGGACGGAGGGCTTTTCTCATTTCCGTGGCCGAGGGGGGTCGCGAAGTGAATTGGTATGACCTCAGCGATAATTGGGTCCATGACCATCTATGTCTCGAGTCCGCAGATCCCGTACATCCTGACGTTCGAGGATGTCGAGCGCGATGACGTCGCGCGGGAGATCGAACGCAGCATCGTCGGTGCGAGCGAGGCCATCCCGGTGCCGGGAACGTCCGACTGCATCGAAGAGGTCGTGCCGCCGCTGGTGCTCACCCTCGACGCCGACGACTCCGCATTTGTCATCAACTGGGGTCAGGTGGCCTTTGTGGAGATCACCGAGGACGACCCGAACGAGGTCGCTCCCGGCGCGTTCCAGCGGCCGTATCTGGAACTCAGCGCGTCGGACGAGGCCATCGATGATGACGACGACTTCGACGAGGACACCGAGGCGAGTTAGTAGCAACATCAGTGCTGCACAAGACGAAACCACCGTGGTCATCGAGTGACCACGGTGGCTTCGGGGTAGATCGTCGGGATCAGGCGACCTGATCAGGCGAGCACGCTCTCGAGATCCGCGCTGATCTCTTCGGGGGTGACGGTGGGTTCGTAGCGTTTGATGACGGCGCCGTCGCGGCCGACGAGGAACTTGGTGAAGTTCCACTTGACCTCGTCGGTCCCGATGGCTTCCGGACGCGACTTCTTGACGTGGTCGTAGAGGAAGCCGGCATCGGGGCCGAACTCGCCGGGAGCCTCGGCACGCAGGTAGGTGTACAGCGGATCGGCACCCTCGCCGTTGACCTCGATCTTGCCGAAGATCGGGAAGGTGACGTCGAAGTTGACGTTGCAGAACTCGGCGATCTCGTCGGCGGTTCCGGGCTCCTGGCCACCGAACTGGTTGCAGGGGAAGCCGAGGATCTCGAGTCCCTTGTCCTTCTTGTCCCGGTAGAGCGCTTCAAGGCCCTCGTACTGCGGGGTCAGGCCGCACTTGCTCGCCACATTGACAACCAGGAGTACCTGGCCCTCGTAGTCCTTCAGTGGCTTGGTGCCGCCATCGGCAGTGGTGGCGGCGAAGTCATGGGTGCTCATCGAGTTCTGTTCCTCACTATGGGGATCTGGGGGGCGAGTCCACTCCACGTTAGCGCGGGGAGACGGCGGTCGCCTCGGCGATGGTCGCTCAGCCCGGAATGAGCGCTTCCCGTGCTGCCGCAGCGAATTCCCGTCCGGGTTCGCCGAAAACTCGGGTATCGGGAAAGTACATCGAGGCCAAACCACTCAACAGCGAACCGCAGGCCCCCGGTCGAACCGCGACCTTGTACCACATCTCGATCGAACATCCGTGAATGGTCCGCGTCCAATCATTCCGATCCCCAATTGCTTTTTGGATCCGGTCAGCATCTGACCTCTTGACGCCGGGTACCCCTGGCAGCTTCTCGACAGAGGTGGTGAGATCGGCAGTTGAAGAAGGGTAAGTGATCGAGTGCATCGCGCTCTCCCGTGTGACGGAAAATTGACCACTTGGCCAACCTTATGACGGTCGCACGGAACGGCAGGTCAAGCCACCCTTGATCGAAACTTTTGACATTTTTTTGCCGCGGATATTTGTGATCATTCATTGAGTGGCCGAGCAACCCATGTCGAATGATCATGAAAATAGGATTTCAGTTAGTTGGACATCGAGGTCACGCGGACGCGGTATGGTTACCGCAGGAATCCCACCGATTCGCACCCACTCCTCGGTGGTCCCACACCGCCAGATCGACGTCGGCCAACACGGGTCAGATCAAGCCCTCTCGCATCGCGTAGGCGACCGCGTGCGAACGATTGCGCAGCTGCAATCGCGTTGTCACGTCATGCAGGACGTTCTTGACCGTCCGCTCGGAGTAGCACAGCCGACGTGCGATTGCCGTGGTGTCGAGGCCGTCGGCAACCAGCCGCAGGACCTCGACCTCACGTTCGGCCAGACCCGAGTACTGGAGGCCGCGGGGAGCGCGTGCTTGACGCTGCATCCGTCCGACCTGGTCGAGCAGACTGCCGAGCAGATCCGCGGGGACCACACCGCCACCGGCGGCCACCCGGCGGATCTGTGCGATCAGCGCGTCGGCATTCGCGTCGGCGCGACGCACCAGGCCGGCGACCCCGGACTCGGCCGCATCCACGACGGTGGTGTCGTCGAGGACCCCGAGTACCAGCATCGTTCGCGGAACTCCGCCGCGCTGCAGGGCGCGCAGATTACGCTTCACCGCATCATCGAAACAGTCGGCCACCACAATTGCGACCTCGGCCGAATCCACGTCGGATTCGTCGACCAACCGGATCTCCGGTCGCATGCGTAGTTGGCTGGCCACCCCGGCCTGAAGGACGGTGTCGTTCGAGTACACGTAGGTCAGGATGCGACGTTGCATCCCGGCGACTGCCTTGTTGCCGTTCACAGTGACTCCCCGGACGACGATGTTCCCGGTGAAGGTGCGGACGCCGATATCACCGAGTCGACGAGCACCGCGGTGCCTGCCTCCCAGACCGATTGGAATGGCTTGACGACCTGATCCGATTCGGACGGCACGTCTTTCGTACAGGCGGCGAGGGTGAGAATGATGCCGGCGACGAACACTGCGAGGGTCACCGTCGACGACTTCAGCAGATCGCGAAGCGGCGTTTGAGGAATTCCGGTCTGTCGGGACATGTACTGATCGTGGTCGCCCGACAATGCGACAACGCGAGTAGCGCACTACCCGAATATGCGGGTACACACGACGGTTGGGGTGCGTATCACCCCAACCGCCTGCGTAGTTGGCGCCCGCGCACTCTGTGCGCCGGCAGGATCAGTGTGCGAAGTGTTGCTTCTCGGACAGGTGACCCGTGGCGTTGAGCTTGCGGAGATCGGCGATCACCTGGACGAGGTGTTGGTGCAGGACGCGTGCCATGTCACGTGAGAATCCTTCGCGGACAACAACTCTCAGAACTGCCAGGTTGGTGACGTTGTCGGGCATCGTGTAGGCCGGCACCTGCCAGCCGTAGGCGCGTAGTCCATGGCTGATGTCGAATGCGGTGAACTCGCAGGATTCGTGGAGTCTGAATGTGACCACCGGGATGGCGGAACCGTCGGTGATGATCTCGATCTCGTCTTCTTCGGCGATTTGCCCGGCGAACCACTGTCCGGTGGCGGACAGCGACTTCATGATGTCGGTGTAACCCTGCCGGCCCAGGCGGATGAAGTTGTAGTACTGCCCGATCACCTGATTGCCCGGCCGCGAGAAGTTGAGAGTGAACGTCGGCATATCGCCGCCGAGATAGTTGACCCGGAAGACCAGGTCCTCGGGCAGCCACTCCTTGTTTCGCCAGACAACGAATCCGACGCCGGGGTAGGTCAGGCCGTACTTGTGACCGGAGACATTGATGGACACCACACGTGGCACCCGAAAATCCCATTCGAGTTCGGGATGCAGGAATGGGAGTACAAAGCCGCCGCTGGCGGCGTCGACGTGGATCGGTACGTCCACGCCACCGTCGGCCGCCAACTTGTCGAGTGCGTCCGCGATGGCCTTCACCGGTTCGAGCTCACCGGTATAGGTGGTGCCGGCGATGACCACAACACCGATCGTGTTCTCGTCGACGGCGTCGATCACCTGCTCAGGGGTGATGACGTAGCGGCCCTCCTCCATGGGGAGGTAGCGGGGTTCGACTTCGAAGTAGCGGCAGAACTTCTCCCACACCACTTGCACGTTGCTGCCCATGATCAGGTTGGGAGTGCCGGGGGTGCCGCTTTGCTTGGCTTTCCACAGCCATTTCAGGGCCAGGCCACCGAGCATGACTGCTTCGGAAGAACCGATGGTGGAGGTGCCGGTGGCACTGGAGGCGTCGGAGGGATCGAGATCGGGTGCGTTGAACAGGTCGGCGACGATGGCCACGCAGCGTTCTTCGATGGCCGCGGTCAGCGGGTACTCGTCTTTGTCGATCATGTTCTTGTCGAACGTCTCGGCCATCAATTTCTCGGCCTCGGGGTCCATCCAGGTGGTGACGAACGTCGCGAGATTGAGGCGGGAGTTCCCGTCCAGCATCAATTCATCGTGGATGAATCGATATGCGACCCCGGGATCCATCGATTCGTCGGGCATCTTCAGGGCCGGTACACCCGATACTGCGAAGCGGCCGGTATAGGCGGGAGTGATTGTTCCGCGGTCGAGATCTGACATCCCAGTGAACTCCATCGTTGGCAGATGAAAACGTTACGGCCGAGCGTGATCTGCTCGAATGTTACCGGTCCGGCGCAGGTGCGGCTTGATGTTTGGCCGGAGCCTCCATCCGGCCGTGACGGATTGAGAGGGCGGCGATTCGGCGGAGTCGCGGCACATACTTCTGGCGCCGGTAATGTCTGAACTCTGACCGTCGACGTGAGGAGTGCACGATGGGTCCCGGAAACAAGAACGATCCCGAGAATTTTGATCAGCCGACTTGGGGTGGCGGTCAGGATCCTGCGCAGCCGCAGCAACCATATTGGGGCCCACCGCCGGATCAACAGGGTTACGGGCCCAGTGGCACCACGCAGATGCCGTCGCAGGATTCCGGCCAGTCTCCTCAGTACGGGCAGGCGCCGCAGTACGGGCAGGCGCCGCAGTACGGGCAACCGCAATACGGCGGCGATCAGTACGGCAATCAATACGGCGGCAACCAATACGGCCAGCCTGTTGTCGGTGGTCAGCCCGCGTACAGCCAACAGCCCGACTACAGCCAGCAGTATCCGAATGCACCGTACGGCGGAGGTGGTCCCCCCTACGGTGAACCTCCCTACGGTGGGTATGGCGGCGATGGTCAACCTCCGGGCGATGGTGGGAGCAAGAAGGCTGTTTGGATCATCGTGGCCGTTGTTGCACTCTTGATCCTCGCTGTGGGTGGAATCTTTGCTGCCATGGCGTTGTCGGGTGATGACAACGACGACCCGAGTGTCGCCACGTCATCGACGGTCACATCGGACGCCACAAGCACCCATGAGACCGATACCGACACGACCACAACAGACACCACCACCACGACCGGTGAATCGTCGGGCAGCGTCACGTATGAGGTCACCGGCAAAGCAAATTTCGTCATCTACACCAGCAAAGATGGTCAGAAGACAGATGACAATCCGAGTGATCCCTGGTCGACGACCGTGGACGCCACCGGTCGTGAGTTGATGGTCAGTGCCATGTCGGCCGACGGCAGCGATGTCTCCTGTTCGATCAAGGTGGACGGGAAGACGGTTGCAGATGACAAGGGTGCGTTGGCGATCTGCGTGAGTCTCGACGGAAGCTAGCGGCGAATCCATGACCGGCCCGGACAAACGCGCGCGGATGTCCACCTCGTTCGGGGAGCAGGTGCGTGCCTACAGCCGCGGCCGGCCCGACTATCCGGCCGCAGCAGTGGCCGAGCTGCTCGACGCGGACGCCCGGGTCGTCGCTGATATCGGTGCCGGCACAGGCAAACTCACCGCATCGCTGATCGATGCGGGCCGCACGCTCTACGCGGTCGAGCCCGACGCGGAGATGCTCGACGTCCTGAAGGCACAACTCCCCACCGTGCGCGGCCTGATCGGAACGGCCGAGCAGATCCCGTTGGCGGACAACGCCGTTGACGCGCTCGTGTCCGGTCAGGCGTGGCATTGGGTGCGCCCTGACAGCGCGGCAACCGAGGCCGCACGGGTGCTTCGTCCCGGCGGCACATTGGGCTTGATCTGGAACATCCGTGATGAATCAGTGCCGTGGGTGCATCAATTGACGGCCATCGTGACAGCCAGCGAAGCCGAACTGTACGTGGCCGCCGGAGTACCTGAATTGGGGGCCGGATTCGGTCCGTTGATGCACAAGGTCGTTCGCTGGGATCGCACATTGACCGGCCCACAATTGGTGGCCATGGTGGCCTCCCGCAGCGCCGTCATCACCGCGACGGACACCGATCGGGCCCGAATACTTGCGGAGGTCGAAGCCCTTGCCGTCGACGTATCCGATGAGGACGGAAACATCGTCCTGCCCTATCTCACGCATACGTACCGCGCTGAATCGGCTGACTGAACGGCCCTTAAACGCCGGTTGGGTCGATAACTGATAACCGGTTCGCCTACCGTGGAGTGGTGAGTTCCCCAGACGTGTCCCAAGTGCCCGCTCAGCCTGCGCCCGCCGCGGGCGACAACGGCGACTTCAAAGCCATGATGACCTGGCGTGGCATCGGCGCCGAACGTCTGGAACAGGTTCGGGTGACGGTGACCGGCCACCGGATCAAGGCATATGGCCGGATCATCGCCGCTGCCACCGCCGACCACGAGGCATTCAGTGCGTCGTACGACCTGATCACCACCGACACCGGTCTCACCAAGCGGCTGTCGCTGCACCTGGTGCGGGCCAGTGGCGACACCCAGATCTCCATCACGCGCGACGGGCAGGACGTGTGGCTGGTCCAGACCGCCCGCGGTATGCAGCGCAGCGACTTCGGTGGCGCCCAGGATGTCGACCTGGCGCTGAGCCCCTTCCTGAACGCACTGCCGATCCGCCGGCTCGGCCTGCAGGACCCGTCCGCGAAGCCGGTGGTTGTTCCGGCGGCGTACCTGTACCTGCCGTCCGGTGAGTTCGCGGCGGAGTCGTTGCAGTACACCCCCGGCAAGTCCGGTCTCAGCATCGTCGGGCCGGTGGCTTCGACCACCATCACCGTCGACCAGAACGGATTCGTCCGCGACTACCCCGGTCTGGCAGAGCGGATCTAGCCAGCCCAGACGGCCCCGTCGCGGGCCGCATTGCGCAGGTCGGCCTCCCAGCCGGGTGCGCCGATGGTCACCGCCACCGGTGGCCCGTCGACACCGTTTACCTTTTCGTAGTGCATTCGGGCCCGGTACCCATCGGCCACCAACGTCTCGACGGTGCCCTGATCACGCAGCTGATCGCGGGCATATGTCAGTCGATCGATGGTTTCGCTGAGCGCGATCAGCAGCGCTGTCGAGTTCGCTTCGAGCATGGCGCGCTGTGCGGTCGGGGAGGTCCCGGCCACGCGGGTGCCGTCCCGGAATGAACCGGCCGCCAACCGCAGCGCCAATTCGCCCTCACCCGCGCCGACCACGGCGGTGACCGCTGCCGTCAGGTGCGGCAGATGCGAGATCCCGGCGACTGCCCGGTCGTGTTCGTCGGATGCTGCCGCGACCACACGCGATCCGACATCGAGCGCGAGGTGCGCGACCATCTGCCAGACCTGCGGATCTGCGCCATCGTCGGTCCCGACGACCCACACCGCGCCGGAGAACAGGTCGGGGTCGGTGGCCGGCCAGCCGGACTCGGACGTACCGGCCATCGGGTGCCCACCCACATAGCGATGGCTCAGCCCGTGAACGTGTGCCGCATCGGCGACCGGCTGCTTCACGCTGACCACATCGGTCAGGGGGCAGTCGGGGGCGTGCTGGGCGACCATCGCGACGAGCGCATCGATCGTCGGGGCCGGTGTCGCCAACACGATCAGCGCCGACGTATCCGCAGCCCGGAGCAGCGTCGCGACGAGGTCGGCGGAGGCGTCGTGGCCGTCGGCGAGTGCGGCGTCCACCGTCTCCTGGGACCGGTTGTATCCGAACGCGGTACGGCCGGCGGCCACCGCTGCGCGGAGCAGGGAACCGCCGATCAGACCGAGACCCAGAACGCAGATCGATGGCTGGTGTGTCGGAGCGCTGTGTGTCACCAGTTCAGATTCGCATATCGCCGCTTCCGGCAATGCCGGGTGGCGGTTGTCAATAGAGTTGGGTTTACCGGTTCCGCCCGCTACCGTGACCGCTATGGCTGGTGCGCGCGCGGATGAAGTAGACGGCTTTGCCATTGCGGTCGTCCGGGAGGACGGCAAGTGGATCCTCACCGCGTTGGACAGCAACTCCCTCGGTGAACTGCGGGAGACCGAAAACCTCTTGCGTGGCTTGCGTAGCGCCGGTGCGGTGTTCGGGCTCCTCGATGTGGACGACGAGTTCTTCATCGTCGTACGTCCGTCACCGTCGGGGACAAAGCTGTTCATCTCTGATGCCACCGCCGCCATCGACTACGACATCGCGGCCGATGTGCTCGAGGTTCTCAACGTCGACATCCCCGATATCGACCCCGACGAGCTTGCCGACGTCGAGCCCTGGGAGGAAGGCGATCTCGCGATCCTCTCCGACCTCGGTCTGCCCGACTCGGTGATGAGTGTGATCGTCGGCGATACCGATCTCTATGCCGACGAACAGATCGGGATGATCGCAGCGCGGCTGGGTTTTGCCGACGAGTTGTCGAATACGCTTGAGCGCCTGGGCCATTAGACCTCTGGGCTCACATGAACGCCGATGAGCACCTGATCGAGGCCGCGCTCGCCGCGGCCGCGCTGGCCGATCCCCGGGATGTACCGGTGGGTGCGGTGATCGTTGATCCGCAGGGCCGGGTGATCGCCACCGCCGCCAACGCCCGTGAGGCCACATCCGATCCGACGGCCCACGCGGAGGTTCTCGCGATCCGGCAGGCCGTAGCGGTGCTGGGCGATGGCTGGCGGCTGACCGGCTGCACCATCGCCGTCACCCTCGAGCCGTGCACGATGTGCGCCGGCGCCATCACCCTGGCCCGGCTGGACCGGCTCGTGTTCGGGGCCTGGGAGCCCAAGACGGGCGCTGTGGGGTCGCTGTGGGACGTCGTCCGCGATCGCCGAAACACCCACCGGCCGCAGGTCCGGGGCGGAGTTCTAGAGGACCGATGCGCCGCGGTGCTGCGTGACTTCTTCGCCGGTCACCGACCTTCCTGACCGGGTTCCGGGACGCGCCCGACTCGTTTTGCACCGCCCGGGCCGCGCGCCCACCTCTTTTTGCACCGTCCGCACGAAATTGTCGATGGACGGTGCGAAAACGGGTGGGTCTGTCACTTGCCGCGAACCGGGAGTGGTTTAGGACTGGCGATCGGCTGGGTATGCGAGGTGTGTACCGAATTGCGGTCATCTGAACGAACCTTCAGGAGGAATTGTCATGGGTGTTTCCGACAACGCCAAGAACAAGGCAGAAGATCTCAAGGGACGCGGCAAGGAGGCTGCAGGAAGCCTGTCCGGCGACGACAAGCTCAAGCACGAGGGTCAAGGTGACCAGGCCAGCGCGAGCACCAAGCAGAAGGTCACCGACGCGGCCGACGCTGTCAAGCGCAAGACCGACGAAGTCAAGGACAAGCTGACCGGTCACTGACGTTCGGGCGCAAAACGGCCAAAAACGGCTCTGACCAGCCGATTGTAGTCCTGGGCCACCGCTGCGGTAATGTCTTCCGCGGTGGCGTGTCCGAGCGGCCGAAGGTGCAGCACTCGAAATGCTGTGTACGGTAACCCCGTACCGAGGGTTCAAATCCCTCCGCCACCGCCATCAAAATCCCCTCACCAACAGGTGGGGGGATTTTTGGTCTCTCGACATCTGAGATCCGGCGAACAGTGGTATGCGACGATGACCGGATGCTCCGGCAGCAGGTTCAAAATTTATCGCCGAACTGTGAGATTTCTGCGGTCCTCGAATTGGAGAAGAAGTGTCAATCGTTCTGAAGGACGTCACTGACGTCATCGACAACTACAGCGGGCTGTCGCGTAAAACTCTGGAATACGGCTTGGTCACCAAATCAATTGTCGCAGGTGCAGCCAAGGAACCCGGATTCTCGGTCGACAGCTGGGCGCCGCTGGCCGACCTGATCGCCGTTGACGACTTCGTGCGGGTCGGCAACTTCAAAGAGGTCATGAACTGGACAGATTATGTGGGCTTCCTGACTGCCTGGGCTGCGAACGCCGATTGGGACTGCTCGTTCAAGCGGATCACCGAGGTCGGAAACATCGTGTTTCTCGAGTTGGAGGAGCGCAGCGCGGTCGGCGAGTTCAAGAGCGTGGTCAACTCCTTGACGGTCTACGAATACGACGACAATGCCAAGATCCGGCACCTTGATGTGTACCTGCAAATGCCATTGCCCGAAGGAGACATGTTCGGCAGTTATGACGGGGTGGAGATCTCGGGGTGAAATTGCGATTCCGGGGCCGGCCAGTACACTAGTGCTCTGCATCACAGGGATGACTACGGGTGGACTGAATCACAGCGTGATTCGGCAGTCCACCGGAGCTCGTTCGTCTGATGATGCCTCGAACGCATAGGAGCCTGGTCGCAGTGGATGAACGTCTGTACCTCTCGAATCCGCCCGTGATGTCCTCGTCGTCGGCGAGGGCCGGCCAGACAAGGCTCCATGCCATCGTGTCGTCGCAGAAGAACCGGTGGACGATCAAGTTGAGGAGCTCGGACTTTCGATCGATCGTCGGGCTTCCCTGGGTGATCTGAACGACCCGCTCACGGTTTCTGGCGTGTCGACCATCGTCGCGGTGTTCAGCGGGTCAGTGGTTCGGTAGTACGCAGGCCGTGTCGAGTCCGAGGACGCGATTGAGCCGGCCGAACGCCAGCCACGAACCCAGGCACATACTCAGCTCGACAATTTCGCGCTGGTCGTAGGCGGCCGTCATCCGCGACCAGAACTCGTCGTCGAGGCCGTGATGGTCTACCGCGTACCGTTCGGCGTACTCCGCAGCCAGGCGAGTTCGGACGTCGAAGGCGTCGGTGGTGCGCCAGTTCTCGACCGCATCGGCGAACGCCGGCTCGACCTTTTCGCCGTCTCGCTCGGTGCGCCAATCCTGGCAGAAAATGCAGCCGTTGATCTGCGCGATCCGGAGCCGGGCCGCCTCGAACTCCCGAAGCCCCAATGTGGAATCCGAATAGACCTTCATCGAGAAATTGGCTGCGGCTCCACCGATCACCGGCACCATCTCGCCCCACACGTAGGTGATCGGGTCTTTGTCGTCAGGTACGTCGATTCTCATGTCGGTGTCTTCCTCTTCAGTTTGCCGAGAGCCGGCGTGAGTGGAACGTCGAGTGCGTCGTACAGACCGGGGCCGGCCGCGCGGAGCCACGTGATCGAGTTCACCAATCTGCCCACCGCCGTGGCATTTCCGCCGGCAGCCCGGTTGCCACCCTCGTCGGTCGCCTCGACACTGATCTCGATCCGCGGACGACCTTCGATTATCACCTTGTGCGAGCCGTCCCCGCCGTCGGGTGGCATCGGCCAGTCCGGTGCGCAGGAGGGGTGGATCCGGGTGATGTGTTCGATGACGATCAACGGTTCACCGTCTACGAGGCCCTGGATCTCAAAACGCAGAGCTCCCTGGGTGCCTCGGGCAAACGTCCCCATCTGCGCGGTTTCGATCGTGGTCTCCAGTGGTCGGCGGAGAAGGGTTTCCCGGATCTCATCCACCTCGACCCCGAGGCCGCGGGCAATGAGCCGAATCTGTCCGCCCCACACCATTGTTGGGACACCTTGCGCCACCATCGGTGGGTCGTAGTCCATGGGTTGCCCCATCCCGATGAGATAACGCACCGAGTCGGGCTGGTCGTAGGTGGTGTAGTCGAAGATCTCCTGACAGCGGATCTGTTCCACGGTCGACGCCACACCGCTTGCGAGGATCGGCAGGATGTCGTTGCCCCACCCGGGGTCGACGCCGGATACGAAGAGGGATCCACCGCCGTCGTCGATGGCGGCGAGTACTGGGTCGCGCAGCTGCGCGGGCGCCGAGGTCGGGTCGTAGAGCGCATAGACCGACGGACTGACCACAGTCGCCCCGGCCCGGATGGCCCGGGTGATGTCGGCGAGAGCGTCGTCAGGCCTGATGTCGCCGGACGCCGCATACACAACGGCCTCGGCCCCGGCCAGGGCTTTCTCGATGTTGTCGGTGGCCATCACCCCAAGGCCGTGGCCGACGTCGGCGAGGTCGCCGGCGTCTCGCCCGACCTTGTCCGGGTTGTGCACGATCACGGCGGTCAGTTCGAGATCAGGATGTGCGTCGACCGCGCGAATTGCTGCCCGCCCGACATTTCCGGTTCCCCACACCACGGTCCGAACCGCCCTCGGGCTACTCATAGGCCCAGAATATAGAACACGTTCCAATTCTTCCGCCAGTCCGGGGAAGTCAGCGAACGAACACCGCGGCACCGTCGGCAAGATCGAGCAGCGGCTGCGGGAAGATGCCGATCAGAATGGTCGCTGCGGCGGTGATCCCGATGGTGACGGAGGTGGCGAGGTTGGGCATCACCACCCGCGGGGCGTCGGCGTCGGGTTCGGTGAAGAACATCACCACGATCACCCGGATGTAGAACACCACCGCGATTGCGCTGCTGAGGACACCGACGATAACCAGGGGTACGGCGCCGCCGGACGCCGCGGCCTGGAATACCGCGAACTTGCTGACAAATCCACTGGTCAAAGGGATCCCGGCGAAGGCCAGGAGGAACAACGCGAAAACCGCTGCCACCGTTGGTGACCGACGACCGAGGCCGGCCCACCGCGCCATGGCGGTCACCTCGCCCGAATCGTCGCGGACGAGCGTCAGCACGGCAAACGCTCCCACCGTGCTGAAACCGTAGGCCACCAGATAGAACATCGTCGACGACAGACCATCTCGGCTGACGGCGATCACGCCGGTCAGAATGAATCCGGCGTGGGCGACGGAGGAATACGCGAGCATCCGTTTCATGTCGGTCTGGGTGATCGCAACAACTGAACCGACGATCATCGTCGCGATCGCGACCACCGACATCACCGGGCGCCAATCGTCTTTCAGGCCCGGCAGCGCGACGTAGAAGACGCGCAGGACGGCGCCGAACGCGGCGATCTTGGTGGCCGACGCCATGAATGCGGTGATCGGGGTGGGCGCACCCTGGTAGACGTCGGGGATCCAGTAGTGAAACGGCACCGCGCCGATCTTGAACAGAAGTCCCACCGAGACCAGGCCGGCACCGATCAATGCGAAAGTCCGATCACCGGACTCGGCGGTGATCGCGGCCGCGATCTCGTCGAGCTGAACAGATCCGGCGTACCCGTAGAGGAAGGCGGCACCGAACAGGAAGAATGCCGACGAAAAGGCCCCCAGCAGAAAGTATTTGAGTGCCGCCTCCTGCGACAACAGTCGACGCCTGCGGGCCAGGCCGCAGAGCATGTACAACGGCAAAGACAACACTTCGAGTGCGATGAACATCGTCAGCAGATCGTCCGATGCGGGGAACAGCAGCATCCCGCCGACCGCGAACATCACCAGTGGAAAGACCTCGGTCTGGATGACCCCGGCCCTGGTTGCGGTCTGCTCGTTCTCGCTGCCGGGTACGGTCGCGGCCGCAGATGTGAACGCGTCCAGAACATTCCGTCCACCCGGGGCGGCCGAGCCCACCGCGACATCGGCTGCGACGCCGACGGATGTCCGTTGTGCGATGAGCGGGATCGCCAACGCCGACACCACGAGGATGGTGCCCTGCAACAGCAGGGCGGGCCCGTCGACAGCAACCGCACCCACTGCTGCGGATACGCGGGTACCGGCAAGTGCCACAACAGCTATGAAGGCGGCGGCAAGACCACCGATACTCAACACCAACTGTCCGCCGTAGCGGTACCGGGTAGGTGCGAATGCCTCGACCAGCACTCCGGCCACCGCCACCCCGAAAACGATCAGCATCGGGGAGAGCTGGGCGTACTCGATGGACGGTGCCGGCAGCACGTCTACAGCAGAGTTCATCGTGGTCCTCCTCCGTCGGGTTCGGCGACGGCAGGCGTCGGGTCCGGTTCATGGATGACGGTCAAAGTGTGGCCGACAGCCGGATCGATCACATCCAGAATTGGTTTGGGGTAGATCCCGAGAACCAGGAGCAGAGCGATCAACGGTGTCACGACCATGAGTTCGCGGCGCCCCAGGTCGCCGATCTGTTCATTGCCTTTCGTGACCGGTCCGGTCATGATCCGCTGGAACATCCACAACACGTAGAGGGCCGCCAGGACCAGCGCGATCGTCGCGCAGATCGCGGCCACCGGGTAGCGGGTGTAAGTGCCGATCAGAACCAGGAATTCACTGACAAACGGTCCCAGGCCCGGCAGCGAGAGGGTGGCGAGTCCGGCGACGAGGAAAGTGCCGGCCATGATCGGCGCAACCTTCTGGACGCCGCCGTAGTCGGCGATGTTGCGGGTGCCGCGCCGGGTCACCAGGAATCCGGCGATGAGCATGAGTGCGGCGGTGGCGATGCCGTGGTTCACCATGTACAGCGTCGATCCGGCCTGGCCCTGGCTGGTCAGTGCAAAGATGCCGAGGATGATGAAGCCGAAGTGGGAGATCGAGGTATAGGCGATGAGCCGCATCATGTCGGTCTGCCCGATCGCGAGGATCGCGCCGTACACGATGCCCACCACGGCGAGAATGATGATCAGTGGTGTGAAATACCTTGTGGCGTCTGGGAACAACTGCACACAGTAGCGCAGCATCGCGAACGTCCCGACCTTGTCGACCACCGCCATCATGAGTACTGCGCCTGCGGGTGTGGCCTGGACGGCGGCATCGGGCAGCCAGGTGTGCAACGGCCACAACGGCGCCTTCACCGCAAAGGCGAACATGAACCCGAGGAACAGGGCCTTGGCCACGGTGGGATCGATGTCGAGTGATCCGGACGAGATCGCTTCAACGATGACGCGGAAGTCGAAGGTGCCACTTCCGTGGTCGGTGGTCACCACATACAGGCCGATCACCGCCGCCAGCATCACCAGACCGCCGGCGAGGTTGTAGAGCAAGAACTTCATCGCCGCGCGGGTCCGCTCTCCGGCATCACGCGGACCGCCGAACCCGGCGATGAGGAAGTACATCGGGATCAGCATGGCTTCGAAGAAGATGTAGAAGAGCAGGATGTCGAGTGCGGTGAACGAGATCATCACCATTGCCTCGACGAGCAGCATCAGGGCCACGTAGCGGTGCGTGGCCCGTCGGCGGTCCTCGTCGGCGTCATTCCATCCGGCGATCAGCAGGAGCGGCAACAACACCGCGGTCAGTATCACCAGGGCGAGCGCGATCCCGTCGATGCCGAGTGCGTATCTGGCACCGAAAGCCGGTATCCACGACTTGGATTCGACGAACTGGAACTGCTCTCCTCCGGTGTCGAAGCCGATCGCGAGGCCGATCGAGATGGCGAGGACCACCGCCGAAGTACCCAGCGCGATCCACTTGACGTGCTGGCGCATCCGGGGTGGCAAGGTGAGGATGATCGCGGCCCCGACGGCGGGCACCGCCCACAGCAGGGTCAGCCAGGGAACGTTGCTCACCGCACACTCACCACCATCATCATCGCGATCAGCAGGGCGGCACCGGCGAACACGGACAGCGCATACGAGCGGACGAACCCGGTCTGCAGCCGGCGCGTGCCTGCCGAGACCGCCGCGACCGCTGCGACGACACCGCCGACGACGCCGTCCACGCCTTTGGTGTCGACCACACCGAGTGTGCTGGTGAGCTTTTGGCCGGGCCGCATGAACGCGGCCTCGTTGAGCGCATCACCATAGAGATCCTGACGGGCCGCCTCGGTCAGCGGCGATACGTCGTCGGGGGCGACCTCGGGAATGGTGCGTCCGGCGTACTGGCGGTAGGCGATA
The DNA here is from genome assembly GCA_003202005.1 of Williamsia faeni. Taxonomy (GTDB): domain Bacteria; phylum Actinomycetota; class Actinomycetes; order Mycobacteriales; family Mycobacteriaceae; genus Williamsia; species Williamsia faeni. The sequence goes on from QJJF01000007.1 coordinate 193,882, forward strand.
CCCACGCCGATGAGGACCACGGCCAGGGTGCTGACGATGAGCACCCACTCGGGTACGGCGAGGTGCTCATGCTCTTCACCGACAACGGGTTCCAGCCAATCCTGAAGCGAGCTCCCGAGAACCAGGAGTCCACCGGCAAACACCGACCCGAGCGCGAGCACGACCATCGGTGCCGTCATCAGCGACGGTGATTCATGCGGATGAGTGTCGTCTTTCCATCGCTTCTCGCCGAAGAACGTCAAGAGCATCACGCGTGTCATGTAGTACCCGGTGATCCCGGCGCCGAGGATGGCGATGCTGCCGAGAATGATTCCCTTGGCTCCGCCTGCCGCCCAGGCGGTTTCGATGATCTTGTCCTTGGAGAAGAATCCGGAGAACGGCGGGATCCCGATGATCGCAAGGTATCCCAGCCCAAAGGTGACATACGTGATCGGCATCAGCTTGCGCAGGCCGCCGAATCTGCGCATGTCGGTCTCGTCGTTCATGCCATGCATCACCGAACCGGCCCCGAGGAAGAGACCGGCCTTGAAGAAGCCATGGGTGATCAGGTGCAGGATGGCAAACGCGTACCCCGCCGGACCCAGGCCCGCGGCGAGCACCATGTAACCGATCTGGCTCATCGTCGAGGCGGCCAGCGCCTTCTTGATGTCGTCCTTCGCGCAGCCGATGACGGCGCCGAACAGCAGTGTCACCGCACCGACGATCACCACGCCCAGTTGGGCATTCGGTGCCAGATTGAAGATCGGGCCGGACCGGGTGATGAGGTAGACACCGGCGGTGACCATGGTGGCCGCGTGGATCAGCGCGGAGACCGGGGTGGGACCTTCCATGGCGTCACCGAGCCACGACTGCAACGGAACCTGGGCCGATTTGCCGCAGGCCGCGAGCAGCAGCACCAGACCCAGTGCGGTGAGTGTGCCTTCACCGGCCTCGCCGGCTCCGCCGAAGACCTCAGAGAATCCGACCGAACCGAACGTCGCGAACATGATCATCATGCCGATCGCCAGGCCCATGTCACCGACCCGGTTGACCACAAAGGCCTTCTTCGCGGCGGCCGCCGCGGTGGGACGTTCGTGCCAGAAACCGATCAGCAGGTACGACGCCAGGCCGACGCCCTCCCAGCCCAGGTACAGGCCGAGGTAGTTGTCAGCGAGCACCAGCAGCAGCATGGCCGCCAGAAAGAGGTTGAGGTAGGCGAAGAATCGGCGTCGTCCGGGATCCGCCGACATGTAACTGACGGAGTAGATGTGGATCAGCGACCCGACTCCGGTGATGAGGAGCACGAAGCACATGGAGAGCTGGTCCAGTTGCAAACCGAAGTCGACCTGTAGCTCGCCGACCGGCACCCAGGTGAACAGTGTCTGATCCATCGAGCGATCGTCGGCGGACTTGCCGAGCATGTCGAAGAACAGGACCACGCCGAATGCGAACGAGGCCAGTGCCATGACGCAGCCGAGCAGATGTCCCCACTTGTTGCTCCGACGGCCACCCAGCAGCAGAACCGCGGCTCCGGCGAGGGGGAGGGCCGGCAGAATCCAGATGAGTTTGTCCATGGCGTGATCAGAGTTTCAGCAGATCGGCGGCGTCGACCGAGGTCGAGCGACGGGTGCGGAAGATCATCATGATGATCGCCAGGCCGACAACGACTTCGGCGGCTGCAACCACCATGGTGAAGAAGGCGATCACCTGGCCGTCGAGGTTGCCGTGCATCCGGGCGAAGGTGACGAACGCGAGGTTGCAGGCGTTGAGCATCAACTCGACGCACATGAACACCACCACCGCATTGCGCCGCACCAGGACGCCGCCGGCTCCGATGGTGAACAGGAGCACCGAAATATAGAGGTAGTTCTCGGGATTCATGAGCGGCGCTCCGTTCGGCGCATTCCGGGACCGGGTGCCGTCGGGTCGCGAGGGACGAGGACGTCGCTGACGGACAGGTCGGAGTAGGAGCCGTCGGGTAGCAGTGCAGGCATGTCGACCGCGTTGTGGCGGGCGTAGACACCGGGATTGGGGAGCGGTGTGGTGCGGTCACCATCGCGGAATCGCTGGATCGACATCTCCCGCTGGGAGCTCTTGGGGCCGAGGCGTTCCCGGTGGGCCAGGACCATGGCACCGAGTGTGGCGGTGATCAGCAGTGCGCCGGTCAATTCGAATGCCCAGAGGTAGCGGATGAAGATGATCTCCGCCAATCCTTCGACGTTGCCACCGGCGTTGGCCTCCTCGACTCCCACAAACGCCGTGACGGAGGCGCTGCCCACACCGGCGATGAGGAGGATCCCGAATCCGAGTCCGGCGATGATCGCGCCGAGGCGTTGTCCCCGAAGGGTTTCGACGAGTGAATCCGACGAATCGACACCCACCAGCATGAGGACGAACAGGAACAGCATCATCACCGCACCCGTGTACACCACCACCTGCGCGACGCCGAGGAACAGTGCGCCCTGCGCGATGTAGAAGATGGCCAGGATGATCATCGTCATCGCCAGGAAGACTGCCGAGTACACGGCTTTTGCCGAACACACCACGCCGAGCGCACCCAGCACGGCGATCGTGCCGAGGATCCAGAACTGCACTGCTTCAGTGGTTGACGTCTGAGTCAGCGGCTCAGCGGCGAGTATCGGTGCGGACAACAGACTGTTCACTGGCGGGTCTCCTTCAGGTCTCGTCGTCGGGGGTGTCACCGTCGGGGGTGTCACCGTCGGGGGTGTCACCGTCGGGGTGTCACCGGGGCGTGGTCGGCGGCATCACTTCGCCGATCACATTGCCGCGGTAGTAGTCCTCGTCGGTGCTGCCCGGGGCCATTGCGTGGGGCGGCGGTGTCATGCCGTCGGCGAGTGGCGCGAGCAGTTTGTCTTTGCCGAAGATCAGATCGGCCCGATTGTCATCGGCCATCTCGTAGTTGTTGGTCATGGTCAGGGCCCGCGTCGGGCAGGCCTCCACACAGAGACCACATCCGATGCAGCGCAGGTAATTGATCTGGTAGACAACGCCATAGCGCTCGCCCGGCGAGTAGCGGTTGTCCTCGGTGTTGTCGGCACCTTCGACGAAGATCGCGTCGGCCGGGCAGGCCCACGCGCACAGTTCGCATCCGATGCACTTCTCCAGTCCATCGGGGTACCGGTTGAGCTGATGGCGGCCGTGATAGCGGACTGCGGTGGGCGTCTTCACCTCTGGATACAGCTCGGTGTTGTTCTTCTTGAACATCGACAGGAAGGTGACGCCGAAGCCGGCCAGCGGCTCGAGTGGGTTACGCATCGCTGCTCTCCTTGATCGGTGGCACCGGGAATCCGCCGGCCATGGCATCGAACGGCACCATGCGTTCGACGAGCACCGGTTCGGCGCGACGTAGATCGCGCTTGCCGCGGAACACTTTCCACAGCAAGACGATCAGGGCGAGGGCGATGACCACCCCGGCCACACTGATGACGGCGGTGGCGTCGCTGTACCCCTCATTGCGGATCGCGCGCACGGTGGCGACGATCATCACCCAGGTCAGTGAGACCGGGATGAGAACCTTCCAGCCCAGTGCCATGAACTGGTCGTAGCGCAGCCGGGGCAGGGTGGTGCGCAGCCAGATGAAGAAGAACAGGAATCCCCAGACCTTGGCCACGAACCAGATCAGTGGGAACCATCCCGAATTGGCGCCATCCCAGAGCGAAATCGGCCAGGGCGCATGCCAACCACCGAGGAACAGGGTGGCCGCCAGCGCCGAGACCGTGGCCATGTTGACGTATTCGGCGAGCATGAACATCGCGAACCGCAGTGAGGAGTATTCGGTGTGGAAGCCACCGACCAGTTCACCCTCGGCCTCCGGGAGATCAAAGGGGGCGCGGTTGGTCTCACCGACCATGGAGAACACGTAGACGACAAACGAAGGCAGCAGCAGGAATACGTACCAGGTGTCATCCTGTGCCGCCACGATGCCCGACGTCGACATGGTCCCGGCATCGAGGAAGACAGCCGCGAACGTCAGGCCCATGGCGATCTCATAGGAGATCACCTGCGCGCTCGACCGCAGGCCCCCGAGCAGTGGATAGGTGGATCCGGAAGACCAGCCGGCGAGCACGATGCCGTACACCCCGACGGACGTGACCGCGAGGATGTACAGGACGGCCACCGACAGGTCGGTGAGCTGCAACGGGGTCTCGTGCCCGAAGACCGACACCACCGGACCGAACGGGATCACCGCGTACGCCATGATGGCGGGCACCACCGCGATGATCGGTGCGAGCAGATAGATCGGTTTGTCGACGCCGGCCGGGATGATGCCTTCCTTCAGTGCAAGTTTCACACCGTCGGCCAGGCTCTGGAGCAGACCCATCGGACCGACCCGGTTGGGACCGACCCGGGTCTGCATCCACGCCATCACCCGGCGCTCGGCGAGAATTCCGACCAGCACGGTCAGCACCAGGAAGACGAAGATCGCCAGGGCCTTGACCAGGATCAGCCACCACGGGTCGTGGCCGAAGGCGGACAGATCGGTCATGAGCGTTCCACCCTCGCTGCCGGCGCGATCTGAACCGCTTGTCCCACAACCGGACCGAGGGCGGTGTAGAGGGAGCTCCCCGGTGAGTTGAGCGGCAACCACACGACACGATCGGGAAGGTCGGTGACCTCCAGCGGCAAGGTGATGGAACCGTGTTCGCTGCTCACCGTGACCAGTTCTTCGCCCCGGACTCCGTTTTCGGTGGCGGTGGCCTCGGACAGTCTCACCACCGGGCGCCGCGCGGTCCCGGCGAGATGTGGTTCACCGTCCTGCAACCGGCCCGAATCCAGCAGCATCCGCCAGCTCGCGAGAACGGCTTGTCCGGGCTGGGTTCGAGGGACCTCGGAAGACGGGGTCGCAGAGGCTGTTTCGAAGTCGCCGTCCCAGGGTCCGAGGCGGCCGAGTTCGTCGCGTGCGCTCATCGCATCGGGGAGGTCGATTCCGCGGCCCATCCGTCGGGAGATCGCGTCGAGGACGCGTTGATCGGGCATCGCGCCATCGCTGGGCAGGGCCGCGTCGAACGAGCGTGGACGTCCCTCCCAGTCCACGAACGTGCCGTCCTTGCGGACCACCGTTGACACCGGGAACACCACGTCCGCGAGGTCGGTGACGGTGCTTTCCCGCATTTCGAGGCTCACCACGAACGGGGCCGCGGCAAGTGCGGCGAGCGCCGCGTCGGGGTCGGGCAGATCTGCCAGTTCAACACCGCCGACCACCAGGGCGCCGATGTCGCCGGCGGCGGCGGCCGCGAGGATCTCGGCGGTATCGAGCCCGGGCGTGGGTGGCACCTCCGTACCCCAGACCTGCCGTACCTGTGCTCGTGCGATCGGGTCGCTGACCGGCCGGCCTCCGGGCAGGAGATTGCCGAGGGCACCGACCTCGAGTGCGCCCCGTTCACCGGCCCGTCGGGGCACCCATCCGATCGTCGCGCCGGTGGCGTCGGCGAGCTCGCCCACCGCGGTCAGCGCACCGGGAACCTGGGCCAGACGCTCTCCCACGAGGATCACCGCGCCCGGCGCCTTGAGATGATCGGACGTGCGAAGTTGTTCCAGCGCTGAGGGTTCGGCTCCGGGGGCGACCTTGATGAGGCCGCCGGACATCTTCCGCAGGCCGTTGCTTGCGAAAGGCGCGATCGAGATCACGGTCAATCCGCGCTTGCGCGCCGCTTTGCGCAGGCGCAGGAAGATGATCGGTGACTCTTCTTCCGGTTCGAAGCCGGCCAGTAGTACCGTCGGCGCCTTCTCCAGATCCGAATAGGTCAGGGCCATCGGGCGTCCGGCGATCCGGGCCGACAGGAAGGACGCTTCTTCGGACGAATGTGCCCGGTTGCGGAAGTCGATGTTGTTGGTGCCCAGCACCGTTCGGGTGAATTTCCCGTAGGCGTAGGCATCCTCGGCGGTGGTGCGTCCACCGACCAGTACGCCGGTCCGGATGCCCGCGGTCTTGAGACCGGCGGCCGCGGCGGCAACCGCTTGTGGCCACGACGCGGAGACCAGGTTACCGTCGGCGTTCCGGATCAGCGGCGTGGTGATCCGGTCCCGCGATGTCTCGTACGTGAACGCCCAGCGGCCCTTGTCGCAGTTCCACTCCTCGTTGACCTCGGGGTCGTCGCCGGCGAGGCGGCGCAACACCTTGCCCCGCCGGTGGTCCGTGCGTTGTGCACAGCCATCGGCGCAGTGCTCGCAAACACTGGGGCTGGAGACCAGATCAAAAGGGCGGGCCCGGAATCGATAGGCCGCACCGGTCAGCGCACCGACCGGGCAGATCTGCACCGTGTTGCCGGAGAAATACGATTCGAACGGTGCATCGTCGGCGATCCCGACCTGCTGCTGGGCACCGCGTTCGAGGAGATCGATGAACCGGTCGCCGGCCACCTGATCCGAGAATCGGGTGCAGCGCGCACACATCACGCAGCGTTCGCGATCGAGGAGGACTTCCGAGGACAGCGGAATCGGCTTGGGGAACGTACGTTTGGCGCCCTCGAACCGGGATTCGGCCTGCCCGTTCGACATCGCCTGATTCTGAAGGGGGCACTCACCGCCCTTGTCGCAGACCGGGCAATCGAGGGGATGGTTGATCAGCAGCAGTTCCATGACACCGCGCTGCGCTTTTTCCGCCTCCGGTGACGTCAGTTGCGTCCGGACCACCATGCCGTCGGAGACGGTGGTCGTGCAGGAGGCCAGTGGTTTGCGCTGGCCCTCGACCTCGACGAGGCACTGCCGGCACGCGCCGACCGGATCGAGGAGTGGGTGGTCGCAGAATCGGGGGATCTGCACACCGATCAACTCGGCCGCCCGGATCACCAACGTGCCCTTGGGAACTTTGAGCTCGGTGCCGTCGATGGTGACGGCGACCAGGTCGGTGACGGCCGATTCGGGGAATGAATTGCTGGTCAGCGTCATGGGGCACCTACTGGTTCGAACAACGTGGACGTGGCCGGATCGAACGGGCATCCTCCGCCGCGGACGTGCTCGATGTATTCGTCGCGGAAGTACTTGAGAGAGGACATGATCGGGCTGGCCGCGCCATCTCCCAGCGCGCAGAACGACTTGCCGAGGATGGCCTCGGAGACGTCGAGCAGTTTCTTCAGATCGGCTTCGGTGCCGGTGCCGTTCTCCAGCGCCCGCAGGATCTGGACCAGCCAGTAGGTGCCCTCGCGGCAGGGCGTGCACTTGCCGCACGACTCGTGGGCATAGAACTCGGTCCACCGGAGTACCGCGCGGACCACACAGGTGGTGTCGTCGAAGATCTGTAATGCCTTGGTGCCCAGCATCGAACCGGCAGCGCCGACTCCCTCGTAGTCGAGGGTGACGTCGAGATGTTCCGCGGTGAACATCGGGGTCGAAGATCCGCCCGGTGTCCAGAACTTGAGCTCATGACCGGCCCGGACACCGCCCGCGTACCCGAGCAGTTCGCGCAGCGTGATCCCCAGCGGTGCCTCGTACTGGCCGGGGGTGGTGACGTGACCGGACAACGAGTACAAGGTGAACCCGGGCGACTTCTCGGTACCCATGCTCTGGAACCACTCGTTGCCGCGCAGGATGATCGGCGGAACGCTCGCGATCGATTCGACGTTGTTGACCACAGTCGGGCAGGCGTAGAGACCGGCAACAGCCGGGAACGGGGGACGTAGGCGGGGTTGACCACGACGTCCCTCGAGGGAGTCGAGCAGCGCGGTTTCCTCGCCGCAGATGTACGCGCCGGCGCCGGCGTGGACCACCAGTTCCAGGTCGAATCCTGATCCGAGGATGTCGCGGCCCACCAGGCCGGCGGCGTAGGCCTCCGCGACCGCGGTCTGCAATCTCCGCAATACCGGGATCACTTCGCCGCGAACGTAGATGAACGCGTGCGATGCCCGGATCGCATACGCCGCGATGATGATTCCCTCCACGAGCACATGTGGCGTCGCCAGCATCAGCGGGATGTCTTTGCACGTTCCGGGTTCGGACTCGTCGGCATTGACGACGAGGTAGTGCGGCTTGCCGTCACCTTGGGGGATGAACGACCACTTCATGCCGGTGGGGAATCCGGCACCACCGCGGCCGCGCAGGCCCGACGCCTTCACCGTGGCGATCAGGTCGTCGGGGTCCATCGCCAGGGCCTTGTCGAGGGCCTGATAGCCGTCGTGGCGCCGGTAGGAGTCGAGGGTCCAGGACTGCGGCTCGTCCCAGTATCGGGACAGGACTGGTGTCAGTGGCATCTCAGACCCCGTCGCCGATTGCTGTGCCGGAAGGGTTTTCATTGGCCACCCGCAGGCCGGCGAGGGTCGGGTCGCCGGGGAGGGCGGCGTCGGAGGCACCCTCACGCTCGTCGGCGAAACCCGCCAGAATCCGCGCGGTCTCGCGGAACTTGCACAACGGGGCCCCTCGGCTCGGTGTCACCTGTTCACCGCTGCGTAGCGCGTCGACCAGGTCGCGGCTGGATCGGGGCGTCTGATTGTCGAAGAACTCCCAGTTGACCATCACCACGGGTGCGTAGTCGCATGCCGCGTTGCATTCGACGTGTTCCAGCGTGATCAAGCCGTCGGACGTCGTCTCACCGGCCTCCACGCCGAGGTATTCGTGCAGATCCGCCAGGATCTGATCCCCGCCCATCACTGCACACAGTGTGTTGGTGCAGACCCCGACCAGGTAGTCGCCGGTCTCCTTACGTCGATACATCGAATAGAAGGTCGACACGGCCGTGACCTCGGCCGGGGTGAGGTCGAGTTGTCGTGCGCAGAAACCGATTCCGGCGGGAGTGATGTACCCGTCGACGCTCTGTACGAGGTGGAGCAACGGCAGCAGTGCCGATCGTGCGCTCGGATACCGCGCGATGATCTGCGTCGCGTCGTCGTTCAGTCGCGCGACCACATCGTCGGGGTAGCTGTGTGACTCCGCGGCCACCTCGCGCGGCGTACCGAAATCGATGAATACGGGCTCGGCGGTCATCGGTCAACACCTCCCATGACGGGATCGATCCCGGCCACAGCGGCGATCACGTCCGAGATCATCCCGCCCTCGCACATCGCCGCCACCGCTTGCAGATTCGTGAACGACGGATCCCGGAAGTGGACGCGATAGGGTCGCGTGCCACCGTCCGAGACCATGTGGACTCCGAGCTCACCGCGGGGAGATTCGATGGGGATGTAGACCTGACCGGGTGGGACCCGCATTCCCTCGGTGACCAGTTTGAAGTGGTGGATCAGACCTTCCATCGACGAACCCATGATGTCGGAGATGTGCTTCGGGGAATTGCCCAGGCCGTCCTCGCCGACGGTGAGTTCGGCCGGCCAGGCGATTTTCTTGTCCTCCACCATGATCGGTCCGGGGCGCAGGCGGTCGAGACACTGCTCGACGATCTTGAGGGACTCCTTCATCTCCTTGACCCGGATCTGGTACCGGCCGTAGGAATCGCAGGCGTCATCGGTGATGACGTCGAACTCGTAGTTTTCGTACCCACAGTAGGGCGATGACCGGCGCAGGTCGTGGGCGAGGCCGGTGGCCCGGAGTACCGGCCCGGTGACGCCGAGAGCCATGCATCCGGTGAGATCGAGATAGCCGACGCCCTGGGTCCGGGCCTTCCAGATGTAGTTCTCGCTCAACAGATCTTCCATGTCGCGAAGCCGCCCGGGCAGGACGCGGAGCACCTCGCGCACTTTCTCGACCGCGCCGTCGGGGAGATCTTGGGCCAGTCCACCGGGGCGGACGAAGGCGTGATTCATCCGAAGGCCGGTGATCATCTCGAAGATGTCGAGGATCAGTTCCCGTTCCCGGAAGCCGAAGAGCATCGCGGTGACCGCACCGAGTTCCATACCGCCGGTCGCCAGGGCCACCAGGTGGGATGCGACGCGGTTGAGCTCCATCAACATCACGCGGATGACGGTGACCCGCTCGGGTATCGCGTCGGTGATGTCGAGAAGTTTCTCCACACCCAGGCAGTAGGCCGTTTCGTTGAAGAACGGTGACAGATAGTCCATCCGGGTCACGAACGTGACGCCCTGGGTCCAGTTGCGGAACTCGAGGTTCTTTTCGATTCCGGTGTGCAGGTAGCCGATACCGCAGCGCGCTTCGATGACGGTCTCGCCCTCGAGCACGAGGATCAGCCGCAGCACCCCGTGGGTCGACGGATGCTGCGGACCCATGTTGACGACGATCCGTTCCTCGCCCGCACTGGTGGCGGCATTGACGACGTCATCCCAATCCTGGCCGGACGCACTGTAAATCCCGGGATCTTTGTCAGTTGTACTCATCAGCTGTACGACCTCCGCTGGTCGGGCGGTGCGATGCGGGCACCCTTGAACTCGACCGGGATGCCGCCGAGGGGGTAGTCCTTGCGCTGCGGATGACCTTCCCAGTCGTCGGGCATCTGGATGCGGGTGAGTGCGGGATGCCCATCGAACACGATCCCGAAGAAGTCGTAGGTCTCTCGCTCATGCCAATCACACGTCGGGTAGATCGCATAGAGCGACGGGATGTGTGGATCGGCGTCCGGCACAGCGACTTCCAGTCGGATGCGACGGTTGTGGGTGATCGACAACAACGGGTAGACGGCGTGGAGTTCCCGGTCGGTCTCGTCCGGATAGTGCACGCCGCTGACGCCGAGGCACAGTTCGAACCTCAGCGCGGGGTCGTCTCGCAATGCGCTGGCCACAACTCGTAGATGCTCGCGCCGCACGTACAGGGTCAATTCGTCGCGGAACACCACCACCTTCTCGACTGCGTCGTCCAGTCCCGGCGCGCCCCGCGTGGTGAGAGCCTGACCGAGGTGGTCGACCACGTCGTCGAAATAGCCGCCGTAAGGCCGGGGAGTGCGGTCGGGCATGAAGATCGGGCTGACCAGCCGGCCGTAACCGGAGGTGTCACCGCTGCCGCTGACGCCGAAGAGTCCCCGGCGGGTGCCGATCGCCTCGCGTCCGGAATCGCCTTCTGTGCTCGGAGGTGTCATCGCAGCAGGCCCTTCATCTCGATGGTCGGCGTGGCCGACAGCGCAGCTTGCTCGGCCGCGCGGATGGCCTCGTCGCGATCGACACCAAGCGGCATCTCCTGGATCTTCTCGTGCAGTTTGAGGATTGCGTAGAGCAGCATCTCGGGGCGCGGGGGACATCCGGGCAGATAGATGTCGACGGGTACCACATGGTCGACGCCCTGGACGATGGCGTAGTTGTTGAACATGCCACCCGACGACGCGCAAACACCCATGGCGAGAACCCATTTCGGTTCTGCCATCTGGTCATAGATCTGGCGGAGCACCGGCGCCATCTTCTGACTGACCCGGCCGGCGACGATCATCAGGTCGGCTTGCCGCGGAGAGGCCCGGAAGGCTTCCATTCCGAAACGGGCGATGTCGAAACGTCCGCCGCTGGTGGCCATCATCTCGATCGCGCAGCAGGCCAGGCCGAAGGTGGCCGGCCACAGCGAGCCCTTGCGCATGTACCCGGCCAGACCCTCGACCGTGGTCAGCAGGAATCCGCTGGGGAGCTTTTCTTCAATACCCATGATGGACACTCTCTTTCGGGCAGTTTGCTCGTGCGAGCCGTCAGTCCCAACTCAGTCCGCCGCGCCTCCATTCGTAGGCGTACGCCACCGAGACGTTGAAGATGAACAGCGCCATCGCGATCAGACCGAACAGGCCCAGGGAGTCGAAGTAGACCGCCCAGGGATACAGGAACACGATCTCGATGTCGAAGATGATGAACAGCATCGCGGTCAGGTAGTACTTCACCGGAATGCGCTGCCGGGTAACGGCTCCCGAGGCTATGTCGTTTCCCAAGCCGCCCAGGGGATTTGGAATGGGCTCGATCCCACACTCGTAGGCCTCGAGTTTGGCGCGATTGTATCGACGGGGACCGACGACGCCCGCGAGAACGGCTGATCCCACCGCGAAGGCAAGTGCGATCAGGCCGAGTACCAGTATCGGTACATATAGGTCCATGTGTGCGGTTGCTCCTTCCCAGCGAGTGGTTGCGGAGTGGGTGTCGACGCTCGGATAGAGCCGGCAAATCAGGTCGATGTTCGTGCTCGGACCACACGAGGCTGTGTGTGATCTGAACCACAGACTACAGTCGGCCGGGCCTGCGGTGACACCGTTACGAGCCCGGTTGGCCGTGCCGATTTGTAATTGCAGTTATCTGGATCACTCATATAAGGACGCACCCGACAGGTCGGGAGGAGTGCGAGGCAGGGGGTCGGACGAGGGGGCTACGAAGCCGAACGCAGGACCGTGACCACGGCTTTGGTGAGCGCGAAGGGATCGATCGGGCGTGACACCACCGCCTCCGCCTGTGACCAGGCCGCCAGCCATCGATCTTCGGGACGGCCGGTGAGGAGGACGATCGGCGGGCAGTCGTCGATCTCGTCCTTCAGCTGGCGCGCGATGCCCATCCCACCGGCCGGTGCCGCTTCGCCGTCGAGGATCACCAGGTCGACACTTCCGGCGTCCATCTCGCGGATCACGCCGGGGCCGGTGGCCACCTCCACGTAGAGGAAGGGGTCGAGGCCGTCGGGTGGGAAGTCTCCGAGGGCGGCGATGATCTGCCTGCGGGTGCTCGCGTCGTCGCTGTAGACGAGGACACGTTTGACATCCAGGCGATTGTTGGTGCGCACCGGTGATTCGGTCACGTCGCCGATGCTACTCGTGCATCTGTATCGGCCGCAGGGGGTTTGGTCTTGTTGGCGGGCCACCAGAAGGCGCTCCGCTGTAGTACCGAGAGGCCGGGGACCAACATCGGTGCCATCACGAGCGAGGCCAGCAGGACGCCGATGGCCACACCGGCGCCGAGCTCCTGGAGGTTCTCGAGGCCGGTGAGCGTCAGGGACGCGAACGTCAGCGCGAGGATGGTGCCGGACGCCGAGACGGTGGGTCCGTCGTTGGAGATGGAGATCCTGGCGGCCTCGGCGGGCGTATGGCCGTTCTGGAACTCTTCCCGGAGTCGTTCGGCCAGCAAGATGTTGTAGTCGGTTCCGATCGCCACCACAAAGAGGTAGAGCACGATCGGGGTCGAGAAGTCGATGCCTTCGTATCCGGCCCCGTGCAGGAAGACGATGACAAGCGCACCGAGGGTGGCGGCAAACGTCAGGCCGACGCAGACAAGCAGGTTGAGCGGTGCGAGTACGGACAGCAACAGCAGCCCGAGGATGACGCCGACGATCACCACGGCGACCGGGAAGACCAGGGCGGTGTCGGAGCCCAGCTGGGAACGGACGTCGACGAGTGTTGAGGTCTGGCCGCCGACAAGCACTTCGGCATCGGGTATCGCGCTGTGGGCGGTGTCCCGGACCGGGCCTTCGACGAGGTCGAGCGCCTCGGCCGTATACGGGCCGTCCACCAGGACGACGTTGATGAGTGCGGCGGTCCCGTCCTGGCTGAGCTTGGGTGGCGTCACCGAGGCAACACCCGGGATCTTGCTGAGATCGGTGCTGAGCGTGGCCAATTCGTCCTGCGGTACCGGGCCGGGTGTCTTGACATACACCTGGGTGGGACTCAGCGCACCCGGCGGCAACGATGCCGACAGGGTGTTGAAGGCCTCCTGTGACGGTGTGTCGGAAGGCATTTCATCGAGCGTGTCGTAGGTGGATTTGTAGCCGGTGCTGAAGATCGCCAGCACGATCAGCCCGGCGGCGATGGTGACCACCACGACAACGGGGCGGTGCCCGACGAATCGGCTGATCGGACCGAACGGCGACCGCTTCGGTTCGGGGCCCGGACCCAGCGGCCAGAACAGGTGTTTGCCGAGAATTGCGCAGACCGCGGGTATCAGCGTCAGCGCGGTCACCAGCATCAGTGCGACACCGATGATCAGCCCGGGCGCAAGCGAATTCAGTGATCCGAGTTCGGCGAGGAACAGTGCCGAGAACGCTCCGATCACCGTCAGCGCCGACGATGCCACCACCCGTCCGACCACTCGGGTCGAGAGGATCAGGGCGTGGTGGTGGTTGTCGCCTTGCCTGAGCTCCTCTCGATACCGGAAGAGCAGGAACACGATGTAGTCGGTGCCGACGCCGAAGAGCACCACCACGAGGATGGCGTCGAGGGAGGTGCTCACCTCGAAGTCGAACAGTTCTGCGGCAAATGCGGTGACGCCGCGGACCGCGGTGAACACCACACCGATCACGATGATCGGCATGACCGCGATGATCGGGCTGCGGAACACCAGGCCGAGGGTGAGCAGGATGATGACCACGGTCGCGATCGTGATCACGTTTTCCGCGTCGTCGTAGGCGGAGTTGCTGTCGACCAGGATCGCGGCGTTGCCGGTCAGACCTGCCTGCAGTCCGGTGCCCTCGAGTGCCGTGGTGGCGGCCGTCCGGACCAGCGGCACCGCGTCGTTGACGATGTCGTCTCCGGGCTGACCGGCGAAGGCGACCTGCAGTGCCGCGATCTTGCCATCGGGGGAAAACGACTGCGGGCTGCCGGTGACCGCGGTGACGCCGGGGATCTTCTCGTTCTGCAGGGTGGTCGCCAGACCGAGCGCGGCCTGCTGGTCGGTGGGCGACAGGGCGGCATCGTCGGTTCGGGAGATCACCAGCGTGCCGGTCGCGCCCGAGGTGGCGGGGAAGTATTCGGTGCCCAGCTCCTGAGCCTTGATCGACTCGAACGAAGTGGGCAGGAAGTCCTGATTGTTTCCGCTGGTGTGGTCGTCGAGATCTGGCGAGAACACGATGATGGCCACCGCGACCACAACCCATCCCGCAATGACCCGCCAAGGATGACCGACAACGATGCGCGCGATGACTGCAAACATTCGAATCCCATTCGATGACAACGAATCTGGAACTGGTTGTGGCGACCGCTGCCGAATGTCGAGATGGGTGTCGGCGCGCGAGGCAAATCTGACGCGGCAGAACGGGGCAATTTTAACGCGATTCCAGTCGGCGAATGAGATAATGGGGTATTCGGCTGTGGTCGGGTCTACGGGGATTGCAGGGTGGATAGGATCGCGGGATGACTGCTGCGAACGATGTTGTTCTTGCCCGGACCGAGGGTCACGTCACCACCTGGACGCTGAACCTGCCAGAGAGCCGCAACCCGATCTCGGGGGACGATGTGGTGAATCGCCTCGTGGAGCTGGTCGCCGCTGTGAATGTCGATCCGCAGACGCGCGTGGTCATCCTCACCGGCGCCGGCAGTGCGTTTTCCGCGGGCGGAAACGTCAAGGACATGGTTGACCGCAACGGCATGTTCGGCGGGAAGCCGCACCAGATCTTCCAGGGCTACCGGCGTGGGATCCAGCGGCTGGCGCGGGCGGTGTACACCTGCGAGGTACCGATCATCGCGGCCGTCAACGGACCCGCGGTGGGCGCGGGCTGCGACCTGACGCTGATGTGCGACATGCGCGTCGCCTCCACCAAGGCGTTCTTTGCGGAGAGCTTTGTGAAGCTCGGAATCATCCCGGGCGACGGCGGCGCCTGGTTGTTGCCACGGGCGGTCGGCGCCGCGCGCGCTGCCGAGATGGCGTACACCGGCGATCGCGTCGACGCCGCGACCGCTCTGGAGTGGGGCCTGGTCTCGCGGGTCGTCGAACCGGAGGAGTTGCTGTCCACAGCTCAGGAACTCGCCGCGCGGGTGGCCGTGAACCCGCCGCACGCACTGCGGGCCACCAAGCGCCTGCTGCGCGAATCCGGCCGGCAGGACTTCGACGGATTCCTGGAATTGTCAGCGGCGTTACAAGCTCTTTCGCATCCCACCGAGGACCATCGGGAGGCCCTGGCCGCCTTCAACGAGCGTCGCGTGGGGGACTTCACCGGAGAGTGACCCGATCCGTGCAGGCTTTCCGCATCCACACCGGTGCTGCAACACCGGTATTCGGACGAAAAGCCTGCACGGACAGGGTTGGTCAGGTCGGCCTGAGAACTCAGACCAATTCGAGGATGGTGGCGTTCGCCATGCCGCCGCCCTCGCACATCGACTGCAGGCCGAACTGAATCCCGTTGTTACGCATGCGATGGATCATCGTGGTCATCAGGCGAGCACCCGATCCACCGAGCGGATGGCCCAGTGCCATGGCGCCACCCTCCGGGTTGAGCAGGCTGTAGTCGGCGCCCGTGGAGCGCTGCCAGCCCAGTGACACCGAGCCGAATGCCTCGTTGATCTCGAAGGTTCCGATATCGTTGATCGACATCCCAGCGCGTTGGAGGACCTTGGCCGTTGCCGGGATCGGTCCCTTGAGCATGGTGATCGGGTCGGCGCCGACGACGGACACCGAGTGCACACGGGCCAGCGGCGTCCAGCCATTGGCTGCCGCGATCTCGCTGGTGGTCACCAGCAGCGCGGCCGATCCGTCGGAGATCTGCGAGGCATTGCCCGCGGAGATGACGCCGTCTTCTTTGAACGGGGTCTTGAGAGCACCGAGCTTCTCCAGGGTGCCGCCGCGTCGGACACCTTCGTCGGTGGTCACCACCGTGGTGGTCCCATCTTCGTTCGTCACCGTGATGGGCGCGATCTGGTCCTTGAAACGACCTTCGTCGATGGCCGCACCGGCGCGTTCGTGCGAGTCGAGGGCGTGCTGATCGAGATCGGTGCGGCTCAGACCGAATTCGTCGGCGATCATCTCCGCGCCGATGCCCTGATTGAACTCGAAGTGGTTGTAGCGCTCACGGACCATCGGGCCGTACGGCTCGCCGTGCAGCCCACCGGCACGCGTCGCGCCCATGACGACCCGGGACATCGACTCGACGCCACCGGCAACGGCGATGTCGTAGTGTCCGGCGATGACGCCGGCCGCGGCGAGATGAACTGCCTGCTGCGACGAACCGCACTGGCGGTCGACGGTCAAGCCGGGCACCGATTCCGGCCATCCGGCTGCCAGCACCGAGTACCGGCCGATGGACGCGGCCTGCTCGCCGACCTGGGAGACACAACCCCAGATCACGTCGTCGACGGTCGCGGGGTCGAGGTTGTTGCGGGCGGCCAGGGCCTGAAGAACCTGTGCCGACAGGTCGACCGGATGGATTCCGGCAAGTCCGCCATTGCGTTTGCCCACCGGGCTGCGGACGGCGTCGACGATTACTGCATCACGCATATGCGTTTCACTCCTGGATCAGTTTGTTGAGATTGACGAACGAAAAAGGTTATATACCAAGCGATTTCGCGATGATGGTCTTCATGACCTCGCTGGTGCCGCCGTAGATGCGCGAGACACGGGTGTCCGCGTAGAGGCGGGCGATGGGGTATTCGGTGACGTAGCCATAGCCGCCGTGGAGCTGCAGGCACTTGTCGATCACCCGGCCGGCGCCCTCGGTGCAGAACAGTTTGGCCTTCGCGGCGTCGGGCACGCTGAGCTGACCGGCATCGTGCAGTTCCAGCGCGCGATCGGCCATCAGCACGATGGCATCGACGTCGGTGGCGCACTCGGCGAGAACGAACTTGGAGTTCTGGAACGACGACAACGGCTTGCCGAAGATGGTGCGTTCCTTCACGTAGTTGATGCCGTGCTGCAGTGCGGCCTGCGCGGCGGACGAGGCCTGCAGCGCGATGGTCAGACGCTCCTGGGCGAGGTTGTGGGTGAGGTAGTTGAACCCTTCGCCCTCGTCGCCGAGACGGTCGGTGACCGGCACCCGCACGTTGTCGAACGACAACTCGGCGGTGTCGGAGGCCTTGAGGCCGATCTTCTCGAGCTTGCGGCCCACCGAGAAACCCTCGGAGGTGGTGTCGACACACAGGATGCTCAGCCCCCCGCGCCGGTTCTCCGAGGTGCTGGACGCGGTGCGGCAGACCACCAGGATGAGGTCGGCGAGTGCGCCGCCGGTGATGAAGGTCTTCGACCCGTTGAGGAGGTAGTACTCACCATCCTCGGACAGCTTGGCCGTGGTGGCGATGTTGGCCAGGTCCGAGCCGGTGCCCGGCTCGGTCATCGCGATCGCGGTCATGATGTCGCCGGAGATGAATCCGGGGAGCCAGCGCTTCTTCTGCTCTTCGGTCGCGTATTCGACCAGGTACGGCAGGATCAGATTCGAATGCACCGAGTACGAGCCGAACGTGACGCCGGCACGGGCCGCCTCTTCGGTGACGATCGCGGTGAACTTGAAGGAGTCCGAGCCGCCGCCACCGAACTCCTCGGGGGCCTCGATACCGAGGATGCCCAGCTCGCCGAGGCGGTTGTAGAACTCGCGGGGTGGATGTCCCTGCACCTCCCACTCGTGGTGCACAGGTACGACCTCGCGACTGATGAAATCGCGGACGACCTGGCGAAACGCCTCATGTTCTTCGTTGAACACCGTCCGTTGCACTACCACTCCATCCCCGGATGCCTGTGCGTCGGTCGATCCGAACGCCGTGCATGCGGCAACTCGAACATAGAGCAACCGGGGGATGGAGCGATAGGGCTAAGTGAACGGCTAGCCCAGCGGAATCTCGTTCATGCCGTCGTTCAAGCAACCCGACCAGGTCTGGAAGTCGCCCGCGAATCCGGGGCCGTCGGTGCAGCTGGCCGGGTCGACACCGTTGACTTCCACCGTGCCGCCGGGTCCGGCGATGCCGATCGACAATCCGGGATTCTGGCCCGTCATGTTCACTACGGCTCCGGGTCCGAGTGCGATTGCCGCCGGCCCGGAAAAGTTGTCGCCGGACACCGTGGCCACACCGCCGTCGACCGTGATGGCCAAGGTCAGGCCGGTCGGCCCGGAGCTGACCATGCAGTTTTCAGCGGACGTGGATTGTCCGGGCAGGCCTGGACAGACCGAGACCTGCGGAGCGGCGGAAGCGCCTGGTGCGGCCGCGAACGCGATGGCCGCGGCTCCGGCGGCAGCGAGAACACCTGCGGTTGTGCGCGCAATTCGGATCATCGGAGTACTCCTCATCTGGTGCGGTTGTGCGAACACCTGGTATTCGCCGCCGCACCTGATGTGGACTGGTCCCGACTCGAATCTGTTGACCGTCAGTCGCCGGGATTCGAATCAGATTGTGCTGCAATCGCATCGAGCAACTGTTTGGCGACCCACTCCAGGGAGGCGATGTCGCGGGGCAGGCTTGCCTGTTCGTAACCGATGAGTAGGTACAGGGCCCAGTTGGCGAACCGGTGTGCCTGCTCGGGATCCCCCACGAGTTCGAGGGTGGACTCGTAGAAGATGTCGTACCGATTCTTGTCCACTGCCTCCTGGATCGGCCGGACATCACCGCTGACGTTGCTCCAGGTCCGGATTGCGGCCTCGGCTCCGTGCGGGAGCGAAAGTCCGATCTGGACCAGCGCGCTCACCCGCTCGAACGGTCTCGCTATCGACCGGGCGTACTCCATTTCCTGGACAGTCCTGGTCTGGAGCCAGTACTGCAACAGCGCTTCGGTGTACTCGCCCCAGTTCTTGAAGAAGTGATAGAACGATCCGGTTGTGACGCTAAGACTTTGGCAGACCTCGGACAGCTTCAGTGCGCCGTATCCGGATGTCGCCAGGATTTCGAGGCCGGCTTCGAAGTAGGCGTCACGTGAGGTTGATGTGGACATGGGTTACTCGATCGAGAATGCAATGGTGTCGCTGCCCATGATGCAGCGCGAGAGAACTCCGCGGGTTTGCGAGGGGCCGCAGTCCCAACCGTGCACCTGCTGAGCCTTGCCGGTGGCGATCATGGGTGCATATTCCTTGGCGATCTTCATGGCCACGGCGCAGTCGATGGAACCGTCGCCGAGGATGACCACGTGCAACGTCCCATCCGGGCCGTTCACGGTGTCGCACCGCGTCCCTCCGAGGTCGGGCAGACGCTTGGATTCCGGAATCGAGGTGGCCGGCGGCAACGACGGGCCCGGAACCGCGGGTGCGTTCGAGTTCTGGGACACCGTCGAACCGGTCTTCGACGGTGTCGCGTCGGTGGCAACCGACTGCGGCTGGGTCGATGTCGTGCCATCCGATTGTGCGGAATCGCCGGAGCAGGCGGACAGTGAGACAGCCAGGGCTCCGGCGACAACCGCGGCTCCGAGGAGCCTGGAGATTGCTGCGCGCATGCGCCAACCGTATCGAACCGCGGCCGTTTGCCCGGGAACCTCCGAACCGAGTTCGTCGCGGACCCTGCGCTGATAGGAATCCAGTAGTTTGCTTGCGCACCGAAGACCCGGGGGACAACACCTGATGAGTGATTCGTCGACAGACAGTGGGCCGGTTCTCGTCGATCATCGCGGCGCGGTGCGGCTGATCACCCTCAACCGTCCACATCTGCGGAACGCCATCGACTTTCCGATGCGGTACGCCCTTGCCGAGGCCATCGAACAGGCCATGGACGACGCCGATGTCCGGGCGCTGGTGATCACCGGTGCGGGTGGCGCGTTTTGTTCCGGCGGAGACATCTCGATGATGGGCCCGCTGACCCCGGATCAGGCCCGAACGCGACTCGAGGCAGCGCAGCGGGTGATCAGAGCGATCTGGAATGGCTCCAAGCCCGTGGTCGCGGCGGTGGAGGGCCCGGCGTTCGGCGCCGGTGCGGGACTGGCGCTTGGCTGTGACCGGGTGGTGGCCGCTCGTGACAGCTCATTCGGTACCACTTTCACCGCCGTCGGCCTGTCCGGTGACATGGGCATTTCCGTCAGCCTGCCGGCCCGAATCGGACTACCTGCAGCCAAGCAACTGTTGATGTTGCCGCGGCGCATCGGCGGTGAAGAAGCCGGTCGACTGGGTCTGGCCGACTCGGTGGTCGAGCCGGGGACCGCTCTGGAATCCGCTCTGGCGGACGCGGACCGATTGGCGCAGGGCCCGCCACTGGCGCTGGCCGCCATCAAATCCCAGATGGGCAGGCCCGAGCGCAATCGGTTCGATGTGCTCGATGACGAGGTCGAGAACCAGGTGGCGTTGTGGCAGAGCGATGATTTCGCCGAAGGTGTCGCTGCATTCAAGGAGAAAAGGACGGCCCGCTTCCTGGGTCGCTGACACGTGCGCGGTCGCTGGTGACCGTGGCCCGGTCGACCGTCGGTGACGTGAGTCACCGATCACCCTGCGCTGTGACCGACCAGTCAATGTTGCACCCCGGAGAAAATTTGCAGAGTGGTGCAAGTTCCGTATTCTGGGTACATGGAGCAAATGGGTCTACGTGAATCCAAGAAGGCCGCGACCCGGATTGCGTTGGCCACCGCGGTGCTCCGTCATGCCACCGTTGGTGGGCTGGAGTCGGTGTCGGTCGATACCGTCGCCGCCGAGGTGGGCGTTTCGGCGCGGACCTTCCATAACTACTTCGCGGGTAAAGAGGATGCACTCATCTACTTTGTCGGCGACGTCCTCGGCCGGATGGCCGACCTCATCGAATCCCGACCGGTGGATGAATCCCTGTGGGATGCAGTCGAGTACGCGTTGACCGAGATCGCCTGTGACACCAATGCCGTACCCGACCAATTTGTCACCCTGATCAAGCTGCTCGAGACCGAGCCGACAATGGTCGCGCACAAGGACCACAGCGACCTGACCCTCGTCCAGAAGGAACGGTTCGGCGAGGTGATCGCCGCGCGCGGTGCGTCCACCGAGCTGGGTCTGTTCGAGCGACTCGTCTTTTCCAGCGCGCTCTGTACTTTGCGCGTGGCCTTGGAGATGTGGACCGAGGGGCTCGCTCCGCACGACGATCTGCGGCGGTTCCTCGGCGAAGCGTTCCAGGTCACCAAATCCGGATTCACCGGACCCGCACCAGGCACCAACCATTCCTGATTCTTCACCCTCCTGAACGAACATCCTTTACGGAAGGAAGCCCGCAGTGGCTACATACCTCTATCGGATAGGCAAATGGGCCTATCTGAACAAGTTCAAGATGATCGCGATCTGGCTGCTGGTCCTCGTCGGGATGGGTGTTGCCGCGGCGACCTTGTCGAAGCCGACGACGGAGAGTTTCAGCATCCCCGGTGTTCCGTCGGTGAAAGCCCAGAACGAGATGATCGACGCGTTCCCCGAGAAGCCGAAGTTCTCTGACAACATCGCGATCAAATATGTCGTCCAGGCGCCCGCCGGTGCCACGCTGACCGAGCCCGAATACCAGGCCGCGATCAACACCATGGTCGATCAGATGAAGCAGTTCGACGGCGTCAAGGCGCCCGAGTCGATTGCGAATCCGTTCGAGACCTACGGGACGCAGCAGAATCCCGGACCCGGTCGCGACGCGGTGGTGGAGTTCAACGAGCAAAACCTCGGTGCCTCACCGCAGGAGGCCCAGGCCGACGCGCAGGTCACCTCGCCGATCAACGCCGATGCCACGATGGTGCAGCTCGGCGCCGGTTTCGACGTCGAGGCCGCAGCGGACGTCAGTGCCGCCGCGCATACCCAGATGGACAAGATCGCCGATCAGGCCCGTGCGAGTGGTCTGAAGGTGGAAATGTCGGGTGAGGCGATGCCACAACCGGCGATGGGCATGACCTCCGAGATGATCGGTATCGCCGTCGGTGCGATCGTGATGATCCTGACCTTCGCGTCCTTGGTCGCCTGGGGGATGCCGCTGATCACCGCGATCATCGGTGTCGTCATCGGCATGATGGGTGTCACCGCAGCGACCTTCTTCTTCGACCTCAGCTCCGAGACCCCGATCCTGGCCACGATGATCGGCCTGGCCGTGGGCATCGACTACGCGCTGTTCATCCTGTCCCGGTACCGGTATGAGGTGCACCGTTCGAAGACCCGGGCCGAGGCAGCCGGAAAGGCCGTCGGTACAGCCGGTTCGGCCGTCGTGTTCGCCGGCGCCACCGTGTTCATCGCCCTCGCGGCCCTGTTCATCGTCAACATCTCGTTCCTGACCGCGATGGGTCTGGCTGCCGCCGGCACTGTTCTGGTCGCCGTCCTGGTCGCGCTGACCCTGCTGCCGGCCATCCTCGGCGTGTTCGGCGACAAGGCGTTCGCCGGACGTATCAAGTCGCTCAACCCACCGGATGTGACCCGTCATGATCCGGCTCGCCGGCACAACGGCCAACGCTGGATCAATCAGGTCGTCCGGCGCCCGGCCGTGTTCGCCATCGGCGGCATCGTGCTGCTGGCACTGATCACCATTCCGATCAGTGGGCTCAAGCTGGGCCTGCCGAACAACGGCAGCAGCGACCCCGGCACCACCGAGCGTATTGCCTACGACATGGTTGCCGACGGCTACGGTCCGGGGATCAACAACCCGTTTGTGGTGGTTGTCAACGGCAGCGGCATCGAGGGCGAGAGCCGGCGGGTGGACGCGTACAACGGTCTGGTCGACCAGATTCGGGGCGTCGACGACGTCGCTGCGGCCGTCATCAGCCCCGGAGACATCAGCGCCGATTCCGGAACCGCGATCATCTCCGTGATCCCGGCGAGTGCCGCCGCCGACGACGCCACCCAGAACCTCGTCAAAGAATTGCGGGGTATGGAATCGAACGTTACCGACCGCACCGGCCTGACCTACGGCATCACCGGTCAGACGGCCATCGAGATCGACGTCTCCGACAAGCTGTCCTCGGCCCTGATCCCTTACCTGATCATCGTTGTCGGACTGGCGTTCATCCTGCTGATGATCGTGTTCCGGTCGATCCTGGTGCCGTTGACCGCCGCGCTGGGCTTCCTGCTCAGCATCGGCGCCACCTTCGGTGCCACGGTGGCGATCTTCACCAACGGCGACCTCGGGCTGGTGGGCAATCCGCAGCCGCTGGTCAGCTTCTTGCCGATCATTCTGATCGGCATCGTGTTCGGCCTCGCGATGGACTATCAGGTGTTCCTGGTCAGTCGGATGCGTGAGGCATATGTCCACGGGAAGTCGGCAAAGGAGGCCATCGTCGACGGCTTCGGCCACAGCTCTCGCGTGGTGGCTGCCGCAGCCGCCATCATGATCTCGGTGTTCGCCGCATTCATGTTGCAGGACATGGTCTTCATCAAGGCGATGGGCTTCGCGTTGGCCATCGCGGTCTTCTTCGATGCCGTTGTCATCCGGATGACCGTGATTCCGGCGGTGCTCACACTGCTCGGTGACAAGGCGTGGTCGCTGCCGAAATGGCTGGACAAGATCCTGCCGAACGTCGACATCGAAGGTGAGAGCCTGAACAAGACGCTGGCCGCCGAAGAGGCCGCCCGCGAGCTGTCCGAAGGGGCGAAGGTCTGACCCGCGTCGGCCGCCGGCAGAGCATCGCGTTTTGCCGGGCAGGGTCGCGGGCTGCGAGGATGCAGCGGTGAGCGATCTCAATGAAGGTCCCGACCGTACCTTTACGGTCGGGACCACCCTGCCCGGCACCCTCGGCCGCACCGGCGTGATCAGCACCCCTCACGGGGAGATCCAGACGCCGGCGTTCGTTCCGGTGGGTACCAAGGCGACCGTGAAAACGGTTGTGCCGGAAGCTGTTCGTGACCTCGGTGCGCAGGCGGTGCTCGCCAACGCGTATCACCTCTACCTGCAGCCGGGCCCGGACATCATCGATGAGGCCGGCGGTTTGGGTTCGTTCATGAACTGGCCCGGACCGACATTCACCGACAGCGGTGGCTTTCAGGTCATGTCGCTGGGTGCCGGCTTCAAAAAGGTCATCGCGATGGATCTCACCGGGATGCAGAACGACGACGTCATCGCCGAGGGCAAAGAACGACTGGCCCGTGTCGACGACGACGGTGTGACGTTCAAATCCCATCTCGACGGTTCGACCCACCGGTTCACCCCGGAGGTCTCCATGCAGATCCAGCATCAACTCGGCGCCGACATCATCTTCGGGTTCGACGAACTCACCACGCTGATGAATACCCGTGCGTATCAAGAGACTTCACTCGAGCGGACCCGGCTGTGGGCGATTCGCTGTCTGGCCGAACACAATCGGCTCACCGCGGAGCGCAGCCACCGCCGGTTGCAGTCGCTGTGGGGCGTGATCCAGGGTGCGCAATACGAGGATCTGCGGCGCAAGGCGGCCCGTGACCTGGTGACGATGAGCGAAAAGGATGTGGCCGATGGCGGCCGCGGTTTCGGTGGCTACGGCATCGGTGGAGCGCTCGAGAAGCAGAACCTCGGAACCATCGTCCGGTGGGTCAACGAGGAACTGCCGGTCGACAAGGCCCGCCACCTGCTCGGCATCAGCGAACCCGATGACATCTTCACCGCGATCGAGAGCGGCGTCGACACGTTCGACTGCGTTTCGCCGTCCCGGGTGGCACGCAACGGCGCGATCTACTCGCTGGATGGTCGCTACAACGTGACCAACAGCCGGTTCCGCCGCGACTTCACTCCGCTGGACCCCGAAATACAGAACTACACAACGCAATACACGCGCGCCTACATCCACCACCTGTTCAAGGCCAAAGAAGGCCTGGCGGCCACGCTCTGCACCATCCACAATGAGCACTTCATCGTGACTTTGGTGGAGCGGGCGCGCCAGGCCATCATCGACGGCAACTACTTCGAGTTCCGGGACGAGTTCCTCGGCCGGTACTACGCGGGGGCCGCAGCCAGGTGATCAGGCGGTCTTGACGACCGAGGTGCCGCCGGCGAACTTGTCGTGCCACCCCTGCTTTCTCGGATCGCTGTTGATCGTGACGGCGATGGAGATCGCCAGGCCGAGCCAGGCGAGGCCGAGAAACAGCGGCAGGAAGAAGATCGGCAACCAGGCCAGGACACCGACCAGCATCCAGAGGTTCCTCTTGGCGGATTCGTCGATTGTCGGAGTCCCGCTCGCGGCGCCGATCACCCTGAGCTTCAACAACTTCTTGGCAATCGTGGCTCCGTCCTGCTGGGTCTCGAAGTAGACGAAGTACGCAAACGCGGCGAACGACAGCACAAATCCCAGGATCAGCGCGATAAACCAGGGCGCCGCCAGGAACAGCACGGTGTAGATGATGTTCATCGGTATGGCCACGATCAGCCAGTCGATGATCCTGGCGCCCAACCGGATCCCGACATCGGCCGGTGCGCCGGCACCGGATTGCGGTCCGGGAGGACCGAACTGAGGTGCCGGCTGAGCGTATGGGGCCGCGGGTTGTCCGTAGGGTGACCCGCCGCCGGGCGGTGGAGGGTAGGCGCCCGGTTTCGGTTGTGGGGGAAGGTTTGCGCCCGGTCCGGGACCCGGATAGGGCTCGGATCCGGAGTACTGGGGTCCACTCATGAGAACGTCCTCTCGCGGGGCGAAGACCCCGTCTGTTGTCGAATTGATGAGTGACCTTAAGCCGGGCACATCGGGTGAATCGAGAGCCGAACCGATAGATATCCCGAATGAATGACCGTCAACCAGCGCTTTTGTGTCAGTGGCGCAGAAGGTCTGCAGGATCGAGAATCCACGGCTCGGACGGCAGGGTCGCCGGAACGAATCTCGCGAGCATCAACTCCGCGGTGACCATCTCATCGGGGTCGGCGAGATTCAACGAGGTCGCGATCGACGACAGCACGTGCGATGTGTCCACGCCGGCCGCGTTCAGATCGCTGAGGGTCACTGCGCCATCACGTTTGGCGAGACGTTTGTGCTCGGTGTTCAAGACCATCGGAACATGCGCGTACGTCGGCGGTGCCAGCCCGAGCATCGTCGCCAGATAGCTCTGCCGCGGCGCCGAACTCAGTAGATCGTCGCCGCGAACCACCTGATCGACGGCCTGGGCGTTGTCGTCGATGACCACCGCGAGGTTGTAGGCCGGGATCCCGTCGCCGCGGCGCAACACGAAATCGTCGACCGTGCCGGTGTACCGGCCGGCGAGGGCATCGGACACGGTGAACTCGGTGACGTCGGAGCGGAGGCGCATCGCGGGCCGCCGTCCGGCGTCGATATGGGCCTGCTCCGCGGCGGTGGTCAGATTCCGGCAGGTGCCGGGATACGCGCCCGCTGGGCCGTGCGGCGCCGACGGTGCATCGAGGATCTCGCGCCGGGTGCAGTAGCAGTTGTAGGTGAGACCGCGGTCCTGCAGCTCGGAGATCGCGTGGTCGTAGTTGGTGAGCCGCTGCGTCTGCCACATGATCGGTGGGTCCCATTCCAGGCCGAGCTCGGCCAGGTCGGCGAGTTGCCGCTGCGCGGATCCGGCCGCCACCCGGTCGAGATCCTCCATCCGCATCCGGAATGTTCGGCCGGTGGATCGGGCAAACATCCAGGCCAGCAGGGCGGTACGCAGATTCCCGACGTGCAGGTCCCCTGACGGGGACGGCGCGTACCGTCCACCACCGCGATAGTCCACCCGCATGAGCCTACAAGTGGAAGTATTGGTCGGCATGGACCTCCCAGTGATGCCCCCGGTGGTGCCGATGCTCGCCAAGGCCGCGGCGAAGATCCCGGACGTGCCCGGTGAGCAGGTGTGGTCGCATGAACCGAAATGGGACGGCTTTCGCGCCATCATCTTTCGCGACGGTGACGAGGTGGTGATCGGTTCGCGCGGTGGCAAAGACCTGGGCCGGTACTTTCCCGAATTGATCGAGGCCGCGCGAGAAGAGTTGCCCGACAAGGTGGTAGTCGACGGCGAGATCGGGGTGCAGGCAGAATTCGACGGCGTACGCCGTCTGAGCTGGGATGCGTTGTCGATCCGGATCCACCCTGCCAAGTCGCGGGTGACGATGCTCGCCGAGCAGACACCGGCCATGTTCATCGGCTTCGATGCGCTGGCGGTGGGGGATCGGGACCTGTCCGGCGAAGCGTTCTCGGTGCGCCGGGCAGCGCTGCTCGAGGCGATACCCGGTGCGGGGCGTTGCCGCGTCAGCCGGGTGACCACCGATGCCGGCCTCGCCCAGAACTGGTTCTCCGAGTTCGAGGGCGCCGGACTCGACGGTGTGGTCAGCAAACGTCTCGACGGCGTCTACGTTCCGGGCAAGCGAGAGATGATCAAGGTCAAGCACAAGCGCAGTGCCGACTGCGTGGTGATCGGCTACCGCGTGCACAAGAGCGGAACCGGGCTCGGCTCGATGCTGCTCGGTCTCTACGCCGACGGGGAACTGCGGATGGTCGGTGGCGCGGGAGCGTTCTCCGACGCCAAGCGCATCGAGTTGCAGCAGCTGCTCGAACCGCTGCGACTGGATCCGGACAACGTGGCCGAGGGCGAACCCAGCCGGTGGAAGGAAAAGGGCTCTGCGCAATGGATCCCGATCCGTCCCGAGCTGGTGGTCGAGGTCGGTTATGACCAGATGGAGGGACAGCGGTTCCGCCACACGGTCCAGTTCGTCCGCTGGCGCCCGGATCGCGAACCGGAGAGTTGCGGCTACGAGCAGCTCCAGGTGCCATTGACTTACGACTTGTTCGACGTATTGGAGGGGCAGGACTGATGGCCAGATCACCGGCTGAGGAACTCGATGTCGACGGAACGCCTGTGCGGCTGTCCAATCCGGACAAGATCTACTTTCCGCAACTCGGCGAGAACGGCGGCCGCAAACGCGATCTCGTCGGGTACTACCGGACCGTCGCGCTACAGGGCGCACTGCTGACGGCCCTTCGCGATCGCCCGACGTTCCTGCAGCGCTTCCCCGACGGCATCGAAGGCGAGGAGATCTACCAGAAGCGGGTCGCGGCCAAACGCCCCGAACACGTGCAGTCGACGTCGATCACCTTCCCGTCCGGGCGCAAGGCCGACGCCATCCGGACCACTTGCCCCCAGGACATCGTCTGGGCGGCCAACCTCGGAACGGTCACGTTCCATCCCTGGCCCACCATCGCGCCGGACAACGACCATCCGGATCAACTCCGCATCGACCTGGATCCGCAACCGGGGACCGACTTTTCGGATGCGCGGCGGGTGGCGATCGACGTCCTGCGGCCATTGCTCGACGAACTCGGGCTACACGGCTATCCGAAGACCTCGGGCGGGCGTGGACTCCACATTTTCGTGCCGATCGAACCCCGCTGGGATTTCATCTCGACCCGGCGGGCCGTCATAGCGCTGGCTCGCGAACTCGAACGCCGCGACAGTGCGGGCATCACGACGTCGTGGTGGAAAGAGGAACGCGGGGAACGGATCTTCATCGACTTCAACCAGAACGCCCGTGACCGGACCATGGCTGCCGGCTATAGCGCCCGCCGGACCCCCACGGCCACGGTCTCGACCCCGGTCACCTGGGAAGAGCTGGCCGACGTCGACCCGCTTGATTGCACCATCGCCACGGTCCCGGGATTGCTGGACAAACGCGGTGATCCCATGTCCGACATCGATTCTCAACGCAGCAGCCTCGAGCCGCTCCTCGAACTGGTGGCCCGGGACGAACGAGATGGGCTGGGGGACATGCCATATCCGCCGAGTTATCCGAAGATGCCGGGCGAACCACCGCGGGTGCAGCCCAGCAAGAAAGTGGCTGCGCACTGGGACGGTGACGGGAATCCGGTGGCACGGGAGGACACCTGACCCAACCCCAGACGAGCCGGTTGTACGAGGACGATCCACATACATGTGGCTCGTCCTCGTATATCCGGCTCGTTTGCGTGGAGCGCCTGGAAAAGCAAAATCGCCCCGTATCGGAAATACGGGGCGATTTCGGTCTTCGTTCTCCTGGCGGAGGATAGGGGATTCGAACCCCTGAGGGCTATTAACCCAACCCGCGTTCCAGGCGAGCGCCATAGGCCACTAGGCGAATCCTCCGTCGGCGAGCTTACCGGCTAAGGGCGGACTCGCCAAAAACGGGCTGGTCAGAGGGGAAATTTTCACACTCTGTCGTCGGCCCGCTACACTCGTTCTCGGATCCCGCGCGGCGAGCATCCTGTGAACTCCCCCAGGGCCGGAAGGCAGCAAGGGTCAGCGGGCTCTGCCGGGTGCGCGGGGTCCCCTATTTTGTCTCCGAGCAGATCCGCTGTTCTGCGCGAACCCCGCGCAACCACAGTTCCGGGGCGGGGCGTTCCGGGAAAGGCCGAAGTGAATTTCCACTCGATGAGTGCTGACCAACTGACCGCCACCCAATCCGAGCTGCGTACCAAGTACCAGGCGCTGGTCGATGCCGGTCTCAAGCTGGACCTCACCCGGGGTAAGCCGGCCCCCGCGCAACTCGACTTGTCCGCTGAACTGCTGTCGCTGCCCGGTGACGGCGACTACCGCGACGCCCACGGCACCGACACCCGCAACTACGGCGGCGTGACCGGTCTGCCCGAGCTGCGTGCGATCTTCGGTGAACTGCTCGGCATCCCCACCGACAACCTCCTCGCCGCCGGCAACGCCAGTCTCGAGATCATGCATGACCTGGTGGTGTTCGCGCTGCTGCACGGCACCCCGGATTCGGCAAAGCCGTGGGGGCAGGGCCCGATCAAGTTCCTGTGCCCGTCGCCCGGCTACGACCGCCACTTCGCGATCACCGAGTCGTTCGGGATCGAGATGATCACCGTGCCGATGAACGACGACGGTCCCGACGTTGCTTTCTGTGCCGACCTCGTTGCCTCGGACCCGCAGATCAAGGGCATGTGGTGCGTGCCGACCTACTCGAACCCCACCGGTGCGACGTACAGCTCCGAGGTCGCCGGCGCCCTGATGTCGATGAAGGCCGCGGCTCCTGATTTCCGTATCTTCTGGGACAACGCGTATGCCGTGCACACGCTCGTCGAAGAGCCACCGGCCCCGATCGACGTTCTCGGACTGGCTGCCGCTGCCGGTAACCCGAATCGGCCCTTCATCCTCGCCTCGACCTCCAAGATCACCTTTGCCGGTGCCGGCGTCTCGTTCTTCGGATCATCGCCTGCGAATCTGGCCTGGTACCAGCGCAACGTGTCGATCAAGACGATCGGTCCGGACAAGCTGAACCAGCTGCGACACCTGCGTTTCTTCTCCGACGCCGACGGCGTGCGCGCCCACATGGCCAAGCATCGTGAACTGCTGGTGCCGAAGTTCGCGTTGGTGCTGCAGATCCTGGAAGAGCGCCTCGGCGACGCCAAGGTCGCATCCTGGACCGAACCCGAGGGTGGATACTTCATCAGCCTCGACGTGATCGACGGCACCGCGGCCCGGGTCATCACTCTGGCCAAGGAAGCCGGGATCGCGCTGACGGGTGCCGGCTCGGCGTTCCCGTACAAAAAGGACCCGAACGACCGCAACATCCGGCTGGCCCCCACGTTCCCGGGCCTCGAGGATCTGCGTGCCGCCATGGACGGTGTGGCGACCTGCGTCCTGCTCGCGTCCTCGGAGCAATTGCTCGAGCAGCACGGCTGAATGCTCACGTGTGGTGACCGGACGAGGCATTGAGATTCGAAATCCGGTGGACACCGACTCCGACAGTTCAGCGTCGAACAAGCAGGAACCAACAGTAGAAACCCGTCCCGAACGGACCGTGCGATGGCCGGCCGCCATGGTCGTGATCTCGTTCGGGTTGGGGCTGATAGCCCTGTGGCTTCAGAATCTGGCGGTTCCGCTGGACGAACCCTATTGGGGTATCTTCGGCAACCAGCTCGACCTCGAGGTCTACCGGCAGGGCGCCCAGGCCGTCCTCGACGGGCACCGGCTGTACGAGGCCAAGCTCGTCGGGGTCATGGACTACACCTACGCCCCGGTATCGGTGTTCGTCTTCGTTCCATTTGCGCTGATGACTGTCGAGATCGCCAAGGTCGTGTGGATGGCGTGCACATTCATCGCGCTGTACTTCGTGATGACACTGAGCTTTCGGAGCCTCGGATACCGGATCACCTGGCCGGTGCGGAGCATGGCGCTGTCCCTGGTGATGATCGCCACGTTGATGGAGCCGGTGCGCACGACGATGTGGTACGGCCAGATCAACGTCTTCCTGATGTTGTTGATCCTGTGGGACCTGCTGCGCGACAAGGACAGTCGGCTGCGTGGTCTGGGTGTCGGGATCGCTGCCGGCATCAAACTGACGCCCCTGATCTTCGTGTTCTATCTGGCGATCAACCGGAACTGGCGGTCGGTCATCGTTGCCTGCGCCGGTTTCGTCGGGACCGTGGTGCTCGGTTTCCTCGTGATGCCGCGGGACTCCTGGAAGTACTGGAGCGGCACCTTCGTCGACTCCGAGCGGGTGGGTGCGCCCAACACCGTCGGGAATCAATCCATTCGCGGCGCACTGGCGAATCTGTGGCAGACCGACAACCCCAACATCCTCGCGTGGGGCACGTTGGCGCTCGCGGCGTTGGTGCTGGGCATGGTCGCGGCCTCCCTCGCACATCGCGCGGGGCACGAACTCCTGGCCATCACCCTGGTCGGTATGACGGGCGCCGTGGTGTCACCGATGTCGTGGGGACACCACTGGGTGTGGGTGGTCCCCCTGCTGGTGATCGCGGTCCACCTGATGCTGTCGGCGCGGACAACCGCGCTGCGGGTCCTCGCTGCCGTCGGCGTGGTGGCGTTGCTGCTCACCACCTTCGTCTGGCGCACCTACCGGGGATATCCGGTGGAGCAGATCGAGCGGGTCCTGCCCGACGGATACTTCACCGGGCTGTTCCACAAGTTCGGCATCACCTGGCTCCGCTGGTTCACCTACGACCCCTACAACTGGCTGTTCCTGGTGGTCGCCGTGATCAGCATCATCTGCCTCACGGCAAGGCGCCCGGCCGATCGGGTATCGGCGGGCTAACATCTTTGGCGAAGTGACTGGATTGGAGGAAGGCGGACAGTGACCATTCACGACGCCACGACTCCGGCGACGCGTATACGTTTTCCGACCAGTCCCTGGCTACTCGCCGGGTTCGTGGTCGGCGCGATCATCGCCGTCTACGTCCAGCTCACCATCATCCCGCTCGACACCAAGGTCTTCGGTCTCTTCGAGAATCAGGTGGACCTGCGCGTCTACCGTCAGGGTGCGTTGCACCTGATGGATGGACAGCCGCTGTACGAGGCGCCGATGCTGCGAAACGGGCTGCTCTACACCTACACCCCGTTCTCGGCGATCGTCTTCCTGCCGTTCGCGTGGCTTGATGTCCCCCCGGCCGAATTGCTGTGGACTGCGTTGATCTTCGCGGCCCTGTTCTATGTGATCGTCGCGTCATTTCGGAGCCTGCGCTACCGCGTCGACTGGCGCTTGCTGATCGTCTCCGCCTCGCTGGTGTGTGGCTCGTCGTTGCTCGAACCGGTTCGGACCACCATCTGGTACGGACAGATCAACGTCTTCCTGATGGCGATCGTGATGTGGGATCTCTTGCGTCCGGACGGCAGTCGGCTCAAGGGGATCGGCGTCGGTATCGCGGCGGGTGTCAAACTCACGCCGGGCTTCTTCATCATCTACCTCGCGATCACCCGGCGCCGGCAGGCCGTTGTTGTTGCGGTCGGCACCATCGTGGCCACGATGGTCATCGGGTTCCTCGCCACACCGGGGCAGTCGTGGAAGTACTGGACCGATCGTGTCATCAACTCCGACCGGGTCGGACCGACCGATGCACCCAGCAATCAATCGATCACCGGCGCACTGGCCGCCACGTTCAGGACCGCAGACCCGAACCAGGTGTTGTGGGCGGTCTTGGTGATCGTCGCGATGGCACTCGGGATGTCCGCGGCCTGCGTCGCGCACCGGCACGGGCAGGAACTCCTGGCGCTGTGCCTGACCGGCATGACGGCGACGACGGTCTCCCCGTTCAGCTGGGGACACCACTGGGTGTGGTTCGTGCCGTTGCTCGTCTACCTGGTCCATCTCCCCATCGCGGCATGGCGCGCCGGCCGGACCCGGCTGCTGGCGGTGACGCTCTTGCTTCCGGCAGCGCTGTACGCGACGGTGTTCGTCTGGCGGTTCCACCTTCCCGAAGGGGCGATGGGGTTCAAGCCGTTCTACGCGACGGGAATGTTCATGAGACCGTTCCCCGACTGGTTGGAGTGGTTCTCGTCCGAACCATATCTGTGGGTCTTCGGGGTGACCGCGACGGCGACTCTGATCCTGTGGGGCCCGGCCGAGTTCCGGCGGTCGCGGACGCCGAAGCCTGCACCTCGACTCGATCGAAGTCCGCTGGCCGATCCCGCGCCCGTCGGACCGCGCCGGTAGTCTCGCAGCGTGGCTCTATACCGGACTTATCGCCCCGCAACCTTCGCCGAAGTTGTCGGGCAGGAGCATGTCACCGAGCCCTTGGGTGTGGCCCTGAACTCCGGCCGGATCAACCATGCGTATCTGTTCTCGGGACCGCGTGGTTGCGGTAAGACGTCGTCCGCCCGGATCCTGGCCCGGTCCCTGAACTGTGTGGACGGACCGACCTCATCGCCCTGTGGGGTGTGCTCGTCCTGTGTGGCGCTGGGTCCGGGTGGTCCGGGCAACATGGACGTGATCGAACTCGACGCCGCCAGCCACGGTGGTGTCGACGACACCCGGGAACTGCGCGATCAGGCGTTCTACGCGCCGGCCGAGTCGCGCTACCGGGTGTTCATCATCGACGAGGCCCACATGGTCAGCAACGCGGGATTCAACGCGCTGCTCAAGATCGTGGAGGAACCGCCAGAGCACCTGATTTTCATCTTCGCCACCACCGAGCCGGAGAAGGTCCTGCCGACCATCCGGTCGCGCACCCATCACTACCCGTTCCGGTTGCTGGCCCCGGCAACGATGCGCGGTCTGCTCGAACGGATCTGCGCGAGCGAACATGTCACCGTCGAACCCGCCGTGTTCCCGCTGGTGATCCGTGCCGGCGGTGGTTCGCCGCGTGACTCTCTCAGCGTGCTCGACCAGTTGCTGGCCGGTGCCGGACCGGAGGGCGTCACCTATCAGCGCGCGCTGGCACTGCTGGGTGTCACCGATGTGGCCTTGATCGACGATGCCGTCAACGCACTTGCCGACCAGGACGGGGCCGCGCTGTTCGGGACGGTCGAGGCCGTGGTGGATGCCGGTCACGATCCCCGGCGGTTTGCCGTCGATCTGCTCGACCGACTACGGGATCTGATCCTGATGAATGCGGTCCCCGACGCCGCGCAACGCGGGCTCGTCGAGGCGCCGGACGATCAGGTGGAGCAGATGGTGGCCCAGGTCGCGCGGCTCGAAGCGGGCACCCTGACCCGCTTCGCCGAGACCGTCCACGACGCACTGGGGGAGATGCGCGGGACCACATCCCCGCGACTGCTCCTGGAAGTGATGTGCGCCCGGATGTTGCTGCCTGCCTCGTCCGATGCGGAATCGGGTGTGCTGCAACGGATCGAGCGCATCGAGTCGCAGCTTGCCAACGGCGTGGTCGCCGCCCCGGCGGTGAGTACGTCTGCATCGGCGCCCGTCATTCCGGCGGCCGCGCCGATCGACGCGGCGGCCTCGAAGTTCGTCCGGCCGTCGCAACGCAAGCCGCAAGACGATGCCGCTGAATCGGAGTCGGACACCCCGACATCAACACCGACTCCAGAACCCGAACCGGCTCCCGTGCCGCAGCCTGAACCCGTACCGGCACCCGAGTCCGCTCCCGAGGCTGCGCCGGTCCCGGAACCCGAACCGGTGCGTACGCCTGCACCCCAACCGGTTTCGGTGGCATCTGAACCACAGTCGGTACCTGAACCGGAGCCGGCGCGTGAGCCTGAGCCGGCGTCGCCGTTCGACGACATCCCGCCGCCGCCTGAACCTGATTTCGAACCCGAACCCGAGCCTTTCGGTGAGCCCGGCCCGCGAGTCGAACCGAAGCCCTTGGTCGCATCGGGTGGTCTGGATCTGGCTGCGGTGCAGGCGAAGTGGCAAGAGGTCCGGTCTGCGGTCCGCATTGCCAACAAGGTGACCGAGGTGATGCTCTCGGGTGCCTCGGTCCGCGGCGTCGACGGCAGCACCCTGATCCTGACCCACGATTCGCAGCCGCTGGTTCAGCGGTTGAGCTCACAACACGCGGTGGATGTGATCACCGCGGCGATGTCGCAGGTGTTCGGCGGTGATTGGCAGGTCCAGGTGCATCCGGCATCGGCGATGCCCGCGATGCCGAAACCTCAGGCGGCACAGACCGATACCCGCAAGCCGGAGGCGAAGCAGGCTACTTACACCAGGCCGAGTCGTGGTTCGGCGGGGTCCGGTTCACGTGAAGAAGAGGCACCTGAACCGGAGCCTGAACCGGAACCGGAACCTGCCCCTGATCCGGTCAAGGACGAAGATCTCACCGACGCCGAACGTGACGAGATGATCGCCACCGCACGCAATTCCACACCGGACCCGCGCGAGGATCCCGAGCAGATCGCGATCGCTTTGCTGACGAGCGAGCTCGGCGCAACGCCGATCAACTAGCGTCCCGTCGCCTGCGCGACAAACCCACCAGAAGCAGTCAAACCCACACGTTGCAACGTGTGGGTTTGACTGAAACTGCTGGGTTTGTGGAGATCAGGCCTGCCACCACGGGCGTAGCGGAAGCCCACCGTTGCTGCCCTTGTCGTCGAGCTTGACGGCCAGCACCTGGTGGAGCTGAATGATGTTGCGATCGAATCCGAGTCGGCAGCCGGCCATGTACAGACCCCACAGCCGGGCAGTGCTCTCGCCGACTTCCTCGACCGCCGCATCCCAGTTCTCGACGAGGTTCCTGTTCCAGTCACGCAGCGTCATCGCATAGTGGTCTCGCAGGTTCTCCTCGTGGAGCACTTCCATCGAACCGACGTCCTGGATGGCCGAGATGATCTTGCCCGAACCGGTGAGCTCACCGTCGGGGAACACGTAGCGGTCGATGAACGGTCCGGCTCTGTGTCTCGTCGCGTTGTCCCGGCGGGTGATGCAGTGGTTCATCAGGATTCCGCCGTCACGCAGCTTGGCGCGGATGAACTTGAAGTACGAGCGGTAGTTGGCGACGCCGATGTGTTCGGTCAGTCCGATGGACGAGACCGCGTCGAAGCCCTCTTCGGTGACGTCGCGGTAGTCACTGTGCCGGACCTCGGCGAACTCGGTCAGGCCTTCGTCGATGATGGCCTGCTGCGCCCACTGGGCTTGTTCCTTGGAGAGGGTCACACCGATCACGTGGACGCCGCGCCGGGCGGCGTACCGCACCATTGATCCCCAGCCGCAACCGATGTCGAGCAACCGGTCACCGGGCTTGAGCCTCAGCTTTTCGAAGATCAGGCGGTACTTGTTGCTCTGCGCCTCTTCCAGGCTGGCTTCCAGGTTCGGGTAGCAGGCACAGGTGTAGGTCATCGACGGCCCGAGCACCAGTTCGTAGAAGGCGTTCGAGACGTCGTAGTGATAGTGGATCGCTTCGGCGTCGCGGGACTTGCTGTGCCGCAGACCTTCCGCGATCCGTCGCCACCGCGGCAGTTGCTCCTGCGGGGGCGGGGCGATCGGCTTGAAGTGTTCGAGACCGATCGACCGGGTGATCTGGGCCATCGTCCGGGCCGGCGGCCGGGTGAAATGGAGGTCCTCGGCGAGCGCACGGAGTGCTTCGTACGGATCGCCCCCGTGTGCGCCGTGCAGCTTGAGGTCGCCGGCGACGTAGGCGCGGGCCATGCCGAGGTCGCCGGGAGCTGTTGCGAGGTAGGTGGTTCCCCGTGGTGTCAACAACTCGAAGCCGAATTCGGAATCTTCCGGACCGGCCGAGCTGCCGTCATACGCGGTCACGCGCACCTTGAGGTCGCCGCCGGTCAACGCCTCGACAACTTCGGCCAAGCTGAGCTTGGGACCCACCACCGATCCGGAAGTTAGGTCATTTTCCTTGAATGTCGTCACTGACGTTGCACCGCCTTCGCATAGAGGTCGAGGAGCCGCGACCCGGGATCATAGTGTTTCTTCAACAAGCGGTAAGACTCACCGCCGTAGAGTTCATCGAACTCTTCTTTGCCGTAAAAAGACTCGGAATACAACGATTTGTGACCGCCGAGTTCGGAGACCTTTATCTCGATCTGACGGTTTGCGTACCCCTCGGGCTGACCTTCGCGCTTCGGCACCGCCGACCAGAAGCCCACATTGACGTAGGTCCGCCGGGGTTTGAGGGGATATAGCGGCCATGGCCGATTCGTATCGGCGCCGGGCAATGCCGGATCCCGAAGTCGCAGCGGGCAGAGCCAGATCGGTTCGATCGGGATGTTCTCGAGGAACCAGTGAACGAATTGCGCGGTGTGCTCGATCGGCACCTCGATGTCCTGGACCACTCGTTCGCCGGGGGGCAGGCCTTTGCGGGCGTTGAGCTTGTCACCGACGTTGAATCGATGATCGAGGGCGATCAGTTTCCAGTAGAAGCTGCTGCGCAACAGCTTTTTGGGCCAGAACCGCCGGATACGCGGGTTCTGCGCACCGAACGCCCGGGAACACCAGAACCAGTCGGTGTCCCACCGCCAGAGGTAATCAGAGATGGTGAGACGGTCGCGGATCGGCGTCGAGTCCGCGGAGTGCCGGATGGACCGGTAGAAGATCTGGTCGCCGGTGTAGTCACTGACCGGGCCCGCCGTGGTGGTCTGACGGCCCAGGATCAGGTAGCTCTCGGTGGCCGACAACACCACACCGTCAAGGTAATCCACGCGTTCGCCATCGAACTCACCGTTGTCGACGATCTGTGTCATCGCCGTCTGGAGTTCGTCGAGCGCGGTGAACCGGACGTGCCGCAGGTCGACGTACGGTGCGACCTCCTCGAGTTCGATCCGCAGTCGCGTCGAATAGCCAAGCGTGCCGTAGGAATTGGGGAACCCGAAGAACAGATCCGAGTTCTCGCTGGTCGGTGAGGTGGTGACGATCTCGCCGGCTCCGGTGAGGATGTCGATCTCGACCACGGATTCATGCGGCATGCCATTGCGGAAGGACGTCGACTCGATACCGAGTCCGGTGACGGCGCCGCCGAGGGTGATCGTTTTCAGCTGCGGAACGACTTTGGGGGCGAGTCCGTACTTGAGGGTGGTGGCGACGAGTTCCTCGTAGGTGCACATACCGGCGACATCCGCGGTGCGCGCGGCGACGTCGACAGAGATCACCTGGCCGAGTCCGGAGACGTCGAGGCCGGGGAAAGGATTCTTGGCGCGCTTTCGGAAGAGATTGGATGTTTTCTTGGCCAGACGGACCCTGCCCTCAGCAGGGATGGCCTGGTAGCTCGCCAACAACGTCGCGACGCCTTCTTCGAAGGCAGCGCGACCGGACACGGAACCCATAACCCTCGGCACGCATTAGAGCCTAGGACCACCGCCTGGGACATGCCACTTCAGATGGCCGGTATGTCGTTCTGGCAGGCTCAAGGTCTACAGCTCACAAACCGGAAGGTGATATTCGTGGCACAGGTAACAGCATCACAGTCAATCGAGGTCAATGCCGCGCCCGAGCAGGTGCTGGCGGCGCTGTCGGACTACCAGACCGTGCGTCCGACCATCCTGCCTCCGCAGTACCTCGACTACGCCGTGGTCGAAGGTGGGGTCGGTGCCGGCACCGTCGCCAAGTGGACTCTGCAGGCCACGTCGAAGCGCTCGCGCAATGTGCAGGCCTCGGTGGATCAGGTGGGTTCGACGATCACCGAGACCGACGCCAACTCGTCGATGATCACCACGTATCAGGTGCAGCCGCTGGGCACCGGCTCGAAGGTCACCACCGTCACCACCTGGCAGGGCGCCGGCGGTATCGGTGGCTTTTTCGAGAAGATCTTTGCGCCCAAGGGCCTGGGGAAGATTCAGGCCGAACTGCTGGGAAATCTGAAGTCGCACGTCGAACGCGGCTGAGCGGGCCACGCCCGGAGCACTGAGGCCCTCGTGAGGAACCGTCGACCGTCACCGCTGCCGCTGCGGGACGGTGTTGATGCGACCCGGGTGGTCCTGCGGTCTTCGGATGTCACGGTCGCCGAGGCGATGCTGGCCGCACCGGCCTGCGCGGGACTCTCTGTGGCCGACCTGTCGAATCGGGCCGCCGAGGGTGAGATCCGCGACATCGCCGGCGACCGGGTCGATCTGGCCGCGCCCGCTCAGGTGGGTCGCCCGATCTACTTCTATCGAGATCTCCCCGACGAGACCGTGATCCCGTTCGAGATGCCGATCATCCACCTCGACGACAACCTGGTGGTGGTCGACAAACCGCATTTCCTGGCCACCATGCCCCGGGGTGCGCACGTGGTGCAGACGGCCCTCGTGCGGTTGCGGCGCGAGCTCGACAATCCACAGATCAGCCCCGTCCATCGGCTCGATCGGCTCACCGCGGGTGTGCTGATGTTCAGCCTGCGCCCGCAGGCCCGGGCGCCGTATCAGCTGTTGTTCGCCGACCGCCGCGTCGACAAGGAATACCGGGCGCGTGCCCCACTCTCCGGAGACGTGGAGCTACCCGTGACAATCCGCAACCGCATCTTGAAGGACTCCGGTGACCTGCGGGCGCGGGTGGTTCCCGGTGAGGTGAACGCGATCTCCACCATCGACATCACCGATACCCACGGTGACCACGGCATCTATCGGCTGCTGCCCCAGACCGGTCGGACCCATCAGCTGCGGCTGCACATGTCCGGGCTGGGAATCCCGATCGACGGCGATCCGCTGTATCCCGAGGTCCGGCCCGAGGTGGCCGCCGCTCCGGATCACGGTGACTTCTCCCGTCCGTTGCAGCTACTGGCCTACGCTGTGGAGTTCGACGACCCACTGACGCGGCAGCGCCGCCGATTCGAGAGCATCCGCACCCTGCGTTGAAGGAGGCCTCACATGGCCATCGTCGTTTCGTACGACCGCTACGAGGATCTCGCCTGTGAGGTTGTCATCTTTCTCGACGACGAGACCGGTGACTGTTTCCAGGTGCAGCGCGATCTGCCGCAGACGCCGACGTCGGCGGCCACGGAATCGGCCATCTACCAGATCAGCACGGGTGCCGGGCCTGCGGTAGAGCAGGGGATCGTCGCCTGGCAGCGGAACGGTGAAGAGTTCGAGTTCGCCCTCTCGCCCCTGGCGTCGAGGATGTTCGGGGGCAACGCGCGACTGCGATTCGAGGCTCGGCCCGGTGACGGCGATACCATCGAAGACATCGCCGCTCATCTGGAACGCATGACGCGTCGGTGAGTGCCCGCGGGTGCTGACGCAGCAGGTTCGACAACGAGACATTCGACGCAAGGACGACAAATGCAACCAGAAAACCCGATGGCCGGACTCCTCGAGCAGGCTCAGCAGATGCAGCAGCAGCTGCTGGCCGCGCAGGACGAGCTCTCGGCGGCAGAGGTGACGGGCACCGCCGGCGGTGGCCTGGTGACCATCACCGGTTCCGGAGCCGGTGAGGTGACCTCGGTCACGATCGATCCCAAGGTTGTCGACGCCGACGACGTGGAGACCCTGCAGGACCTGATCGTGGGAGCGTTCGCCGACCTTGCCGAGAAGCGTGACGCGCTGGCGCAACAGAAGATGGGTCCGCTGGCCGGAGGCCTCGGTGGTCTCGGCGGCGGTTTCGCCGGCCTGGGCGGATAGCCACCGGTGTATGAAGGCCCGATCCAGGACTTGATCGACGAGCTGGCCAAGTTGCCGGGACTCGGTCCGAAGGGTGCCCAGCGCATCGCCTTCCACCTCATGGCCGTTCCGGCCGCGGACATCGATCGACTGACCGCGGCACTGGTCCATGTCCGGGACGATGTGGTGTTCTGCGAGGTGTGCGGCAACGTCTCCGCGCAGGCGCGCTGCCGGATCTGCCGGGATGCGCGGCGCGATGCCAGCAAGATCTGTGTGGTCGAAGAGCCCAAGGATGTCCAGGCGATCGAGCGGACCAAGGAATTCTCCGGCCGCTACCACGTGCTCGGTGGTGCGCTCGACCCGCTCGGTGGCATCGGACCCGATCAGCTACGGATTCGGGAATTGTTGCGCCGCTTGGCAAACCAGGAAGACGGTGTGGACGTCAGTGAGGTGATCGTGGCCACCGACCCGAACACCGAGGGCGAGGCCACCGCCACGTATCTGCAGCGCATGCTCCGGGATTTCCCCGGGCTGTCGGTAACCCGGTTGGCTTCCGGACTCCCGATGGGCGGCGACCTGGAGTTCGCCGACGAGCTGACGTTGGGCCGGGCGTTGTCCGGCCGCCGTGTGCTGACCTAGGCGCGCCGGTATGTTCGATCAATCTTGGATGGATGCCGTTGCCAGGCAACTGAAGTCGGGCATCGTGGCCATCGACGGCCCGTCGGGTGCCGGGAAGTCGACGTTCGCCGATGCCCTGGTCGGCAAGCTCGAGGAGTTGAAGACCCGGGTGGTACTGATCCGGACCGACGATTTCGCCACCTGGGGAGATCCGGTGGGGTGGTGGCCGGAGCTGGAAGAGGAAGTGCTGCGGTCGTATTGGCGAGGGCACGACTTCCGGTATCACCCGCGCGTCTGGCGGGATGGCACGCCGGAACTAGGTCCGCGGGTGTGGCTGCGGTGGGAACCGCTGCTGATCATCGAAGGTGTGTCGAGCGCGCGAATGCCGGTTCGCCGGCATCTCAAACGTGCGCTCTGGCTCGATGGCGGTACCGAGGAACAGCGCCTGGAACGTGGGGTCGCACGTGACGGTGAAGAGCAACGCGAAAACCTGCGCCGCTGGCAGGATTTCGAGCGCGGCTGGTTTGCCGTCGACCGGACCCGTGACTTCTGCGAGGTCGTCCCCGAGTACGTGAACCGGTAGCCGAGGGGTGGTTATCGGTTCTGAGTTGTCGGCGTGGTGAGTAGTTTGCACACCGTGGCGTCGGACACCTGATCGAATCGTTCGTACCACTGGCCCACCGCCCGAAAATCGGTTGGTGTGCTCACGCAGACGAGATCGTCCACCAGTGGCGCGATCTCGGAGATTGCCGACTGCGGTGCTACGCCGACCGCGACGATCAATCGATCGGGTTTTTGTGTGCGGGCGGCCGCGATCGCGGCCAGCATGCTCGATCCGGTGGCGAGTCCGTCGTCGACCAGGATGGCAATCCGGCCGGTCATCCCCAGTGGAGGCCGTCCGGCCCGGTACGTCTGTTCCCGGCGCGTCAGTTCGCGGGTTTCCGTATCGACCACCTGTTGTAGCTGCTGCTCGGTGACCCTGAACTGGGTAACCACATCGCGGTTGATGGCCGGAGAACCGCCGAAGGCCACCGCACCCAGCGCCAGCTCCGGACTGCTGGGGACACCGAGTTTCCGGATGATGAAGGCGTCGAGGGGCGCGTGCAATTCGGCCGCGACCTCCCAGGCGACCGGCACACCGCCGCGGGCAAGACCGAAGACCGCGACGGCGGGGTTGTCGACGAGATGCGGATCGCGTTTGATCAGCGACTCGGCCAGCAACTGGCCGGCCTCGCGGCGATCTCGCAAGGAGTAACCCCGGTAACCCCATGGTTGGCGCGTGTCCGGTCACCTCCGCCGGCTCTTACAGAAACTGTGCCTTTGTGATGCAGGTCTTTCCATTCTGCACGATGACCTCGTACACGATGCGGGAATGGTTGACGGTCTCACCGGATTGCCAGGTGGATGCGACCAGCACTTCGGCGGCCGGTGCGGCCGGATCGTGTGGCACCACCGCAACCGATTCGAATGTGACTGTGCTGGTGCGATTCTGGGCTTTGAATTCGTCGGTGAACGAGATCAGGTTCGGTAGCCCCGCGTCGGCGAACTCGCCACAGGTCTTGTCCTTGAAGGTTGCGATTTGGGTATCACTGGTGGCCGGGCTGATCTCGAACATGCTGCGGGTGACCACCTCGGCGATGTCGCGGGCCTGCTGATCGCCGATCACCGGGGTGGGTGTGGCTGCCGGCGCGGCGTCGCTGTTGTTGTCCGGCGCGGTCAGGGTGGCCAACACGATGGTCAGCGCGACGGCGGCCACCAGGATGACCACCAGAATGATCGCAACGCGCAGCCGGCGACCGGAACCCGCGGGACGTGTCGGTGTGGGCGATCCGTCGATCATCACAGCACCTCCATCGCGCTGATGCACATCGGGACGGCGGTGCGCTGCACCGTGAACTCGATGGCGGTCGCGGTTGGGGCCGCAGGCGTGTTGTTCTCGGTGGTGTCGAGCGTGAAAAGGACGAGCACCGTCGCGGTGGTCTCGTCCAAACCGACGATCCCGTAATGCGCGTTGGAGGTCGCGACGCTCCGGCCCGTGTCGGCGACGATGCCGGGCAACGTCGTTGCGGTCTCATTCCACTGGTCGAGGGCATCCCCGCACAGTGTTGCCTGTGCCGTTTTCACCGTTGCGTTGATGGTGTCCGGCGTGAAGTTGTAGAGCGATTCGCTGGTTGCCCGGACGGTGTCGACCAATTCCGCCTCGGGGGCGGGTGCAGCGGTGGTCGGGGGTGGCGCCGCCGACTCGTCCTGACCGGCCACGGACCAGGTGATCGCCCAGGTGACGGTCACGACCACCGCGAGCAGGACGAGTCCCAGCGCGAACACCAGCGGAGCCCGATTTGTGTCACGGCGTTGTGGCACAGGTGAATTCGTCATCGATGTCAGCCCCGGCGGCCGGCCGCCAGACGTTCACGACGCAAGAGGTCGACCTCGGGCAGGTCCAGCGGTTCGATCTTGTCGACACCGAGCGCACGGGACAATAGGAGGTCTGCGAGCTCCGGGTTGCGGGCCAGTGCGGGACCGTGCAGATAGGTACCGATCACCGAACCCTGTACGGCGCCTTCGATCTTTTCGCCGGCACCGTTGCCGACGCCGTACCGAACCTTTGCCAGCGCCCGGGCATCGGCGCCCAGCGTCGTGCCGCCGCGATGGTTCTCGAAACCGGTGAGAGGCTGTGTGAGACCGGAATCCGGGGCCGGATCGGTGATGAGTTCACCGATGCTCCGGGTCTCCTGTGGGCTGGTGGTGAGGTCGAGCATCGAGATGCCGTCGACCCGCTCACCCGCCGAGGTCTCGTACCAGTGCCCCAACACCTGGATGGCGGCGCAGATGGCCAGCACCGGACGTCCGGCCTCGGCAGCCCGTTGCAGGCCGGGGTACTTTGTCAGATGCCGCGTCGCCAACCGCTGGGCGTAGTCCTCGGCGCCGCCGAGTGTGTAGACGTCGAGGGATTCGGGAACCGGGTCGGAGAGCGTGATCTGGACGATCTCGGCGTCGATGCCACGCATCCGGGCGCGCTGCCGCAGGATCAGGGCGTTGCCGCCGTCGCCGTAGGTGCCCATCACGTCGGGGAGTACCAGACCGATGCGCAACGTCGATTCACTCATCAGCGGATTCCCTTCTCTGAACGGTCCATGGCGGTCCCGAGGTCGCGGAACGCGGTGTAGTTGGCGAGGACTTCGACGCGTCCGGGTGGGCAGGACGCGATTG
Organism: Williamsia faeni; assembly: GCA_003202005.1. Classification (GTDB taxonomy): domain Bacteria; phylum Actinomycetota; class Actinomycetes; order Mycobacteriales; family Mycobacteriaceae; genus Williamsia; species Williamsia faeni. Next base: position 238,669 of record QJJF01000007.1, read on the forward strand.
CCGCCATCGGGTCGGCGATCGTCGTGTGCTCGGCGCCGGCGTAGAGGAGTCTGACGCCGAGATCGGTGGCACGTTCACCGGCGGCGACCACCTGGATGTTCTCGAACGCCTCGAAGCGCACGTCCCAGAGCCAGCTCAGATCCTCACCGTCGGGCACCTGACCGTTGACCGCGATCACCAGACCTTCCGCGTCCTGGTCGATCATCGACATGGCTTCCTGCCAGCCGGCCGGGTTCTTGGCCAGGAGCATCCGCACCCGATGCGGTCCGATCTGATGGATGCCATACCGGCCGGCGACCTCGCCGACGGTGCCCGCGGCAGCGGTTGCCTCTGTGGGGTCGGCGCCCATCGTGACGGCGGCGGCGATGGCCTGCGTCGCGTTTCCCCGGTTGGCCTTGCCGGGAACGGCGAGTTTCATCGGGTGCGAGAAGCCGTCCGGCCCGTACACGTGGGTCTCGTCGAACCACCAATCAGGTTGGGGCCGTTTGAAGTCGATTCCGGGGGAGTACCAGTGGTCGCCTTCGCGAACGATCGGTTCACCCGAACGTGGACAGCTGACCGAGTCATTGGCCCAGCCCGCACCCGCGGCCACCCACACCACCTTCGGGGCGTCGTAGGCGGCGGACGAGACGAGCACGTCGTCGCAGTTGGCGATGACGGTTGCCTGCGGATGCGCGGCGATGCCTTCGCGCAGCCGCCGTTCGATCATGTTGATCTCGCCGACCCGGTCGAGCTGATCCCGCGAGAGGTTGAGCAGGACGATCGCCGTCGGATGGACGGCGTCACTGACGTGGGGGACGTGCAGTTCGTCGACCTCGAGCGCCGCGAGCTTCGCGTCCCGGTGCAGCGAGAGCGCCGCCACGATCCCGGCGTCCATGTTCGCGCCGTCGGCCTGCGAGGCCACCTCACCGAGGGACGCGAGCGCCGCCGCGGTCATCCGGGTGGTCGTGGATTTACCGTTGGTCCCGGTGATGATCACCGTCTGCTTGCCGCGGCCGAGTTCACCGAGGAGCGCCGGATCGATCTTGAGGGCGATCAGGCCGCCGATCATCGAACCTTTGCCGCGACCGGTCTTCTGTGAGGCCCAGCGGGCGGCGGCTGCGGCGCGCAGGGCGAGCCTGGCTCGTGGTCGGAGCCGGGTGGACGGGCGCGGTCGGTCATCGTCGAGCATGGCAGCGAGTTTGTCACAGGTGCGGGTGTGACAGGAGTCGAGACCCGCAGGACCTGGGCGTCGAGGCAGTGATGCACCGAAAACTCAGCCCGACTTCCGGCGGCGTCCAAAGCTCTGGAACCGGTAGAGATAGGGCGCGATGCGGTGGAGGGGGACTGCGCGCGGCCAGTCGTCGGGCCGGAAGTACGCATCGGTGCCCCCGTCGACGAAAATGACGCTGCCGCAGAGGAAATCGGCGGCGTCCGACAACATGAAGATCACCCAGTCGGCGAGCTTGCCGGGATCGCCGAATCCGCCCACCGGAACCGGAAAGCGTTTGACCGCTTTGGATTCGGTTGGTGACTCCAGCTGGGCTTCTAGGAGCGGTGTCAGGATGGCGCCGGGGGCCAGCGCGTTGAGTCTGATGCCGGCGCCCGCCCAGCGCGGTGACACCGCGTGGTGGCGCACCCATCGGCTGACCGCGATTTTAGATGAGGCATACGCCATCACCGATGCGCCTTTGCCGTAGAACCGGAATGACCGGACGGCCTTGTCGCAGTCACCGGCCAGGAATGCCCGGATGGCGCGACGCGGTACGGCCGGTACCGTCGTCGTGGAATTGCTCGAGAAGACAACCACTTTCGCTGTGTCGGTGGCCGCCAGTGCATCACGGAAACCCTCCAGCAAATCGACAACACCGAAGTAGTTGACCTCGGCGATCAGGCGTGGACGGTCTTTACCTCGTCCGGGTCCCAGCCCGGCGGCGAGCACCGCGCCGCTGAGTTCACCCTCTGATCTCGCGAGGACTTCCTTGACCGCGCCGTCGCGGCCCGCTGCCGTCGACAGGTCGGCGATCACCTCGGCATCCTTGAGATCGACGCCGATGACCGTGTGGCCCGCCGCAATCAGCTTGGCGGCCACCTCCCGCCCCATCCCCGATGCAGATCCGGTGACGACATAAACACCCATATGCACTTCTTCCTCGACAGCCCGGACCCAGCGGAACAGTAATGTACGCGTTACCCGCGGTCGGGGAGGCCATTCGGCGCGAACAAGAGCACGCTCAACGGCAACAAAGGCACGCTCGCCGGGGACCCCGCCGGGACCCCCGCCGAACGTGCCGATCGGACCGTTCACCGTGCGGCAATGTCAAGTGGTTGTTGCATCGCTGCTGGTGTGACTAGGCGGCTGTGATGATGTCGGTGTCGATGAGTTTGGCGAGTGCTTGTGCTGGT
>QJJF01000008.1:0-132566 GCA_003202005.1 Williamsia faeni
ATCCGCAGCCTCAAGCGCTACATCGCCCGCGAAACCTACCGACTCATCACCACCCAAACCACCCCTTGCGCGTTATAGGAGCATCGCTCGACGGTTCGGGCCAGGGCCGGGTTATCCCAGCTGCTGAGCCAGTCCTTCGACGGTGGTCACCGGGAGACCGCAAACCGATCCGCGGCAGATGTATGCGGCGGATTCTCCGTTGACCGGGGGCCGTCCGGCCAGCAGCGGCTGAGAATCCACCAGACCACCGACCACGATCGCGCCACCCGGAGCCCGAACTCGTGCCTCCGCGAGCAGCTCGGTGGATCCGATGTCTTGCTGCGACACGGCAATCTGCAATGGCCCGGCGAGCCGGGCGGATGTGACCGCCAGCCACTGCCCCGCCGACCGGGGTAGCTTTGCCAGCAACACGCCCCCACGGGCGAGTGTGTCGTCGGCAAGCGCGAGGTAGTCGTCGGCGCTGCGCGGTGTGCGGCCTGTCGGCGCCAGCGGCGCGGCGGTCAGCAATGCCTCGGCAACCAGCGAGGTGCCGGACGGTGTCGCCCCGTCGATCGGGTCGCGCGGACGCGTCAGCAAGGCATCGGCATCGTCCCCGGAGTCGTACCACGACCCCGGCGTCTGCGGGTCGGCGAACAGATCGATGGTCCGGTCGAGGAGGTCGAGTCCGTGGTCTCGCCAATCCGGTTGTCCGGTCACCTGATACAGCGCCAGGAGCGCGGTGACCAGCGCAGCGTGATCGTCGAGCATTGCCAGCGGCGCGCCTGCCACCCCATCGAGCGAGGACCGTCGGAGTCGGCCATCGGGCTGATGACGCTCGAGCAGTTCTCCGGCACACCAGGTGGCCAGTTCGATCCACTCCGGACGATGAAGTCCGGCGCCGGCTTCAGCCAGCGCCGTGATGGTCAACGCATTCCAGCCGGTGACGACCTTGCCGTCGATCCCCGGCTGTGGTCGCATCGACCGCGCCGCCGACAACCGCTTGCGCACCGATTCGAACCGGTCGACGTCATCGGGATCGGCGCGCAGCTGCAGTGTGGACGCGCCGTCTTCGAAGGTGCCCGCGGCGGTCACGGTGAACAGCTGCGCCGCCCACTCTCCGTCCTCGGCACCGAGCACATCGACCATTTCCTGCGGAGTCCACACATACGTCAGGCCTTCGCGACCATCGGTGTCGGCATCGAGCGCGGAGGCGAAGCCGCCAATGACCTTGAGATCGCGTTCCAAGAAGCCAATGGTCTCCTCGGTAACCTTCTGCGACAACGGATCTGATGTGGTGCGGGCCAGGTGTGCGTACACCCGCAACAGCTGCGCGTTGTCGTAGAGCATCTTTTCGAAGTGCGGAACCACCCAGTCCTGGTCGACCGCGTACCGGGCGAAACCACCGGCGAGCTGATCGTAGATACCGCCGCGGGCCATCCCCGAGGCGGTGCGCTGCGCGGCCTCGATCCCCCGCGGGTCTGCGGTCCGCTCAGATTCCCGGATCAGTCCTTCGAGCAAGGCCGACGGCGGGAATTTGGGAGCACCGCCGAAACCGCCGTAGTCGCGGTCCTCGTCTTCGAGAACCTTGTCGACGGCATGGGCGAGCAAAGCGTTGTCGAGGGCGAGCTCCGGATCAGGAAGACCCTCCGCGGTTGCCGCAAGCTGCTCGGCAACCGCCGTGCCCACCCGCTGCACCTCGTCGCGTTTGGACTTCCAGGTCTCCGTGATCGCATCGAGTAGCTGAACAAAGGACGGCAGACCGTGCCGTGGGACCGACGGAAAGTAGGTGCCGCAGTAGAAGGGCTCGCCGTCGGGCGTCAGGAAACAGGTCATGGGCCAGCCACCCTGGCCGGTCATCGCGACGGTGGCATTCATGTAGATCGCGTCGATGTCGGGGCGCTCTTCGCGGTCGACCTTGATGCAGACGAAATGCCGGTTCATCACCGTTGCGGTGGCGTGATCCTCGAAGGACTCGTGCGCCATGACGTGGCACCAGTGGCAGGCCGCGTAGCCGACCGACAACAGGATCGGGACATCGCGCTCGCGCGCCCACTCCAGCGCGTCGGCACTCCACTGTTGCCAGTGCACCGGATTGCCGGCGTGCTGGCGCAGATAGGGACTTGTCGCGTCAGCGAGACTGTTGCTGTCGCGGGTCACCATCGGTCCCGTCGTCGGCGGCCTGATCGTCCTCAGGATGGTCCCAGTCGAAGTTCTTGGGCAGACGCTTGATGTGCTTGTTCATCGACCAGATCAAGAGAATCGTTCCGCCCAGCAATAACAGAACCACCAGCAACCCCAGCGGGGATGCCTTACCGAACTCGGGGCCTTCCGGGCCGGCGAGCACGTCGGTCACCTGCGCGGCGGCGTAGGTCATGTTCATGACACAACCTCCTCATCAGCAACGATACCGGTGAACAGATCAGTTTCGGGGATCGCGGTCTTCACGCGGGTCTTGGCCAGTTCGAACTCCTCGGTGGGCCACAGACGCTGCTGCCACTCGATCGGGACGGCAAAGAAGATCCCGTTGGGATCGATCTGCGTGGCGTGTGCCCGCAGCGCCTCATCGCGATTCGAGAAGTGCTCACCGCAGGTCACCTGGGTGGTCACCCGGCCCATCAGGTTGCCGCGCTCGGGATCCCAGTTCGAGAGCCACTCCGCGAACGGGCTCTCCTGGCCGATCTTCGCGTATTCGTCCGAGAACAGGATCATCCGGTCACGGATGAATCCATGGGTGTAGTAGATCTTCGACACCGACCACGGTTCTCCGGCATCGGGGAACTGTTCGGGATCCGCGGCGGCCTCGAAAGCGGCCATCGACACCTCGTGGTCGCGGATGTGGTCGGGATGCGGGTAGCCGCCGTGCTCGTCGTAGGTGATCATCACGTGCGGTCGGAACTCGCGGACCACCTTGACCAGGGCCTCGGTGGGGACTTCGAGTGGGATCGCTGCAAACGAGCCTTCGGGTAGCGGCGGCTTCGGATCACCCTCGGGCAGTCCGGAGTCGATGAAGCCCAGCCATTGCTGGCGGACGCCGAGAGCTGCCGCGGCCTTGGCCATCTCTTCCTTGCGGACTTCCGGCATGCGATCTTTGATGCCCGGCAGATCCATCGCCGGATTGAGGATGTCGCCGCGCTCGCCACCGGTCAGTGTCACCACCAGGACGTCGTGTCCTTCGGCGGCGTACTTGGCCATCGTGGCCGCGCCTTTGCTGGACTCGTCGTCGGGGTGCGCATGCACCGCCATCAGTCGTAGTCCGACCACGCGATTTCCTCACCTTCACAACAGCCCGATATTCGGGTTCAATACTCCCACCGTCCACACGGACCATGGCGCACCGGTACCCGCTTCTGGCTCCATGGTAGGTATGAACGCATGACAAGCCCTCGCAACCTACCGCCGGGGCGCTACCCCACCGACCGTTCATCAGGGTCTCGCCGGGTGTGGGCGATCGGGCTCACCGCCCTGGTCATCGCGGCGGGCGTACTCATCGCATGGATCGGATACAAGAACTTTTCCGACCCCGACATCTCCGGAGAAGCCAGCGGCTACGAGATTCTGAACGACACCAGCGTTGAGGTGAAGTTCACAGTCATCCGCAAGGATCCCGGCGTTCCGGCCACCTGCATCGTGCGCGCGCGATCCAGGGACGGCAGCGAAACCGGCCGGCGCGAGATCTACGTCCCGGCGTCCAGCGAAACCCACTTCTCGATGTCGACGGTCGTCAACACGTCCGCTGCTCCGGCACTCGGCGAGGTATACGGCTGTAGCAAGACGGTCCCGGAGTACCTCGTCGCACCCTGAGCCAGGACAATCGCCTGGCGTCATCCAGTCGACCGACATGGCTCGTCCCCAGTGCCACTGTGACCTGCACTCATGGGGAGCATCATTGTTCGAAACCCTTCCGTGACTAACTCTTTCGCCGCCGGCAGCGACGAAGCAAGTGGGTCGGCGAAGGGATCGGTTCGATGAAAAACTCTGTGAACAAACATTTTTCGGGAGCGTGGTCGAGCCTCTTGGTCGCCGCATCCGCCGCCGGGATTCTCATTTCAGTTGCCGGTTGCTCGGACACGCCGGAGAACACCGCGACAACGTCGCGTACCGCAACACCCACGAGTGCTTCGACAGCGTCGGCAACACCTGCCGACGCTGTCACCGATATCTCCACGACCACCGAGACCGCGGTCGCGACGGAAACCGTCACCGCTCCCCCAACTGTCGACACAGCATGGGACGGGACAGCCCCGTGTGTGCGCAGTGGAGCCTCGGCGATCGTCGGCAACGCGATCACGGAGATCCCGACTCCGGTACCCGGCGGCCAATGGGTGCCCGGTGACAGCAACTTCGACAGCTGCGACGACTTCACCTACGTGACGCTCGACACCCTGGGCGGCACGGTGTCCTCACCCCAACAGCTGATGTTCTTCCACTACCACGAGTTCCTCGGCACCGGGACCGCCTGCAATCTCCCATATCAGCAGGTCACCGGCACCGACGATAACCAGGTCCACGTCACCTACCGCTATATCGTCGGCGACGAGGCCAACGCCTCACCGCAGGGACTGGTGTCGGTCACTTATCGGTGGAACGGTTCGGGAGTGGACATGATCGGCGAACTTCCCCCCGCCGTGACCGGCGGCAGGTGCTGATCACCCATAATCGGCACCCATGACATCCATAAACAAGTCTGGGCAGCCGGACTCGCTCACCGCCAAGGGAACGGGTCCGGCGTTTGCCACCATTGCAAGTCCGTATTACCCGATGCTCGTCGGCCTCTTCGTCGGCGTGATGATGATCAGCAACATCACCGGCACCAAGGGCGTAGTGCTGTTCTCGAGCCTCCACTTCGACGTCGGACCGCTGTCCATGGACGGCCTGGTCACCGACGGCGCCTTCTACATGTTCCCCCTCGCCTACGTCCTCGGAGACGTGATCAGCGAGGTCTACGGCTTCCGCGCGATGCGACGAACAATCTTGGCGGGCTTCTTTGTCCTGCTTCTGGCGTCCCTGTGCTTCTGGCTGACCATCAAACTGCCGGCCGCCTCGTTCTACGACGGCCAGGAAGCCTTCGAGACCGTCGCCGGCGTGATCCCTCAGTTCCTGGCGGCCGGCCTGGCCGGTTATGTCGTCGGAGAGTTCCTGAACTCATGGGTGCTGGTGAAGATGAAAACCCGATCCGGCGAGAAACATCTGTGGGCCCGACTCCTCGGCTCCACGGTGGTCGGCGAGTTTTTCGACACGCTGGTTTTTTGTGCGATTGCTGCGACCGCACTGGGCATTTCGACGTGGTCCGATTTCCTGAATTACACACTCATCGGGTTCATCTGGAAAACCCTGGTCGAGATCGCAATCATGCCCCTGACGTATGCGGCCATCCGATGGCTCAAGAAGCGCGAACCGACCTATCAATCGTCGCTTGCCCAAGAGGGCACAATTTCCTAGGAATTCGGGAACCGTACATTTGACCTGGTAGTCTTGACTGATACACGGTTCCGAGAGGGGCCGTGTTGCTGCATGTAACGAGAGGGAGTGATCGAGCATGACCGACACCGAGGTGACCTGGCTTACCCAGGAGTCCCATGATCGGCTCAAAGAGGAGCTCGACGCGCTCATCGCGAACCGTCCGGTGATTGCCGCCGAGATCAACGAGCGACGCGAAGAGGGAGACCTCAAGGAGAACGGTGGCTACCACGCCGCCCGCGACGAGCAGGGTCAGCAGGAAGCCCGCATCCGTCAGCTCCAGGAGCTGCTCAACACAGCCAAGGTCGGCGAGACACCCACGCAATCCGGTGTGGCACTGCCGGGTTCTGTCGTGAAGGTGTACTACGACGGCGACGAGTCCGACACCGAGACCTTCCTGATCGCCACCCGCGAGCAGGGATCGTCCGAAGACAAACTCGAGGTGTACTCACCGAAGTCGCCGCTGGGTGGTGCGCTCATCGATGCCAAGGTCGGCGACACCCGCAAGTACACCGTGCCCAGTGGCGCCACCGTCTCGGTGACGCTCGTCAGCGCGGAGCCGTACCACAACTAAAGACCCCAAAATGGTGGCTTTTGGCGAGTAAACCCGCAGGTCGGGTTCGCCAGAAGCCACCATTTTTTGTGTCGCGATCATCGATCATTAAGCATCCGCACGCAACTTCTCGCACCGGAGACGCGACATGCTGAGCACGATGAACGATCGGCCACTGTCCATCGCGCAATTGTTGCGGCACGGCAGCACTGTGCACGGCACCGCTGACGTCGTGACCTGGACCGAGTCTGGTCCTCGCCGGCGTTCGTACGCAGAAGTCGGGCAGCGTTGTGCCGCCCTGGCGCACGCGTTGCGCGGCCTCGGTGTGACCGGCGATCAGCGGGTGGCCACATTCATGTGGAACAACGCCGAACATCTGGAGGCATATCTCGCCGTCCCGTCGATGGGCGCCGTACTGCACACCCTCAACATTCGGCTCTTTCCCGATCAGCTGGTGCACGTGGCCAACCACGCTCAGGACCACGTGATAATCGTCGATGCATCACTGGTGCCGCTGTTGACTCCGCAACTTCCGCGGTTGACCACCGTGCGGCATGTGGTCGTCACCGGGACTTCGACCGCTGGACTGCAGGCGCCCGACGGCGTACAGGTTCACCCCTACGAAGAGTTGCTCGTCGGGCAGCCTCTCGAATATGACTGGCCCGAACTCGACGAGCGCAGCGCTGCAGCACTGTGTTACACCTCCGGCACGACCGGAGATCCGAAAGGTGTCGCGTATTCACACCGATCGATTTACCTGCACTCCATGCAGGTCTGCATGTCCGAGAGCCCAAATCTCACCCAGGGCGACCGTGCGTTGGTTGTGGTGCCACAGTTCCATGCCATGTCCTGGGGTCTTCCATACGCAGCGTTCATGATCGGCGCGTCGCTGATAATGCCGGACAGATTCCTTCAACCTGAGCCACTGGCCGACCTGATCGCCGCAGAACAGCCGACATTCGCTGCCGCCGTTCCGACCATCTGGCAAGGACTACACCTCTATCTCGAGCAGCATCCTCAAGACATCTCATCCATGCGAGATGTCCTCATCGGTGGGTCGGCGGTTCCACCAGCCTTGATGCACGCCTTCGAGGACGAGCATCAGGTGGCAGTGCTGCAAGGCTGGGGAATGACCGAAACCTCACCCCTCGGATCGGTGGCTCGTCCACCGGCAGGTGCGACCGGCGACGAAAAGTGGCGCTATCGCTATTCACAGGGCCGATTCCCAGCCTCGGTCGAGGCGCGGTTGGCCGGCGACGACGGCAGCTTCCTGCCCCACGATGGGACCAGCATCGGGGAACTCGAGGTGCGTGGGCCCTGGATCGCCTCCTCCTACTACGGGATCGATGCGCCAGAGAAGTTCGACAACGGATGGCTTCGCACCGGTGATGTCGGGTCGATCACTCCCGACGGCTACCTCGTCCTGTCCGATCGGACGAAGGACATCATCAAGTCGGGTGGCGAGTGGATCTCCTCGGTGGATCTGGAGAACGCCGTGATGGGACACCCCGCTGTCGCCGAGGCCGCGGTGATCGGGGTACCCGACGACAAATGGGACGAACGGCCCTTGGTCGCAGTCGTGTTACGCGACGGGTCGACAACCACCATCGACGAACTCCGCCACTACCTTTCGGACAAGGTCGCCAAATGGCAGCTACCCGAGAACTGGACTCTGATCGACGAGGTTCCCAAGACAAGTGTCGGAAAGTTCGACAAGAAGAAGCTGCGGTCGGACTATCACGACGGCAATCTGGACATCACCCGTGTCTGACCACCCGGCTTGCCGGATGTCAGCGCGAGAATAGACGCCGACGTTTCGGTGTGGTCGGCACCGACAGCAGCCCCGCCTCGAGATCGGCACGCAGCTGCGCCACCGTTTCCGCCGAGTCGGATTTGTTGGTGCCGATGAAGCCCGACGGACCGCGTTTGATCCAGCCGGTGACGTACACACCGGTGATCGGACTGTCCCCGTCGACGACCCGCCCACCGGCGTTGGGGATCACGCCGCGCACCCCGTCGAACGGCAGACCCGGCACTTCGACGCCCTTATAACCGATCGAGGTCAGCACCAGCCCCGCCTCGACGGTCTCGGTCTCCCCCACCGGCTCGACCCCACCCCTCAGTGGGTCGAGCCGGTTGATCCCAAAGGTGACGCCGGCAGCAGATCCGTCCGCATTCGCGGTGATCTCCTGCGGCGACCGCAGGAATCCGAACCTGATGACAGGTCCCGATTGTGGTGGCCGCTGCGACAATTCGGCCAGAATCTCGAGTTTCGCCGAAATCGTGGGGTCGTCGGAGGTACCTGCTGACGCCAACAGTTCAGGCGCCAGCAACTCCGGATCCACGGTCACGTTGGCGCCGCGGTCGGCCAGTCCCACCAGCTCGGGCAACGTGAATGCCGCGTCGGCCGCGCCGCGGCGGGCGACAACCAGCACTTCTTCGACCTTGGAGTTTCTCAGAGCTGCCAACGCGACCGGCGAAATGGAGGTCGACGCAAGATCTTCCGGGTCCGATGTCAGGATGCGAGCGACATCGAGGGCGACGTTACCGTTGCCGATGACAACCACTCTCCGGTGTGAGAGGTCGAAGGCGCGATCGGCGAAGTCCGGGTGGCCGTTGTACCAGCCGACGAATTCCGTTGCACTGGCCACGTTCTCCAGGTCGATGCCCGGGATGTCCAGACGTCGATCGGTTTTCGCGCCGCCGGCATAGATGACGCCGTGGAAATCGCGACGTAGATCGTCCAGCGCGACGTCGCGGCCCACTTCGCTGCCGACCATGATGTCCAGGCGGTTGTTACGCGCGATCTCGTCGAAGAGGGCCATCACTTTGCGGGTCGAAAGATGATCGGGCGCAACCCCATAGCGGGCGAGCCCGAACGGCTTGTCGAGGCGCTCATACATTGTGATGTGCACGTTGGGATGGCGCAGCAACTCGTCCGCGGCGTACATCGCCGACGGTCCCGACCCCACGATCGCCACGCGGATGTCGCCGCCACCGGGGATCTCGATCGGCTTCGGTTTGCTGATCGGCGCCAGCGGTAACCGAAGTCTGGCGTCGACCGGGAAACGGACGGGCGACTGAGCCACGTCCACGTCGTCGTAATGGGCCGCGTTGATCTCGAGATACCGCTCGTCCTGTGGCTCGATGCGATGGCCGGGGACGATCGCGCCGACCGGGCATGCGCTGACGCAGGCTCCACAATCGACACAGGTCGCCGGGTCGATGTACAGCATCTCCGAGGTCAGGAAGTCGGGCTCATCCGGTGTCGGATGGATGCAATTGACCGGGCAGGCGTAAACACAGGAGGCATCGGCACAACATGCCTGGGTGACAACGTGCGGCACGGGCTTACGCTGCCGCGTAGGTGGGTTCGCTGCGGAACCGCGAAGAGCGGCCGCCGATACCCAAGATGTTCCAGATGAACCGAGAGATCGGGTTCATCAGGCCACACTGGTCACCGAGCATCCGAACGTCGCCGAAGACGTTGCGCAGGAACTGCTTCGAGTTCTCCGACCGCCAGAAGATGTCTTTGAACACCGAGCGCGGGATATCGAACTCGCGACGGAACTCCTTGGGCGGCACCACGATCGCGCCACACAGCACCCGCATCACAATCGGCAGCATGATCGACAGGGCAAAGCGCTGGGCCGCCGACTTCTGCGGAATCGTCTCACGCAGTAGGTGATGGGCGAACGAGATGTGCCGCGCCTCTTCGGCGACGTGCAGCTGCATCACCGCCAACATCGACGGGTGCATCTCATCGCGGTTGCGCAGGAAGTCCTTCTGGATGTGGTCGATCGGCTCCTCGCCGCCGAGCACACCGAAGTAGAAAATCGTCGGAAAAATGGTGGAGAAGAGCGGGATCACCGGCGAGATGCGGCGCAAGCTCGTCTTGGCTCCCGGGACGTCCATGCCGGTGCGGTTCACGAACTCCTGGAACATCAGGGTGTGATTGCACTCTTCTTTGGCCTCGTGCGTGGTGTAGCGAAACTCCTTGGCGGCGTTGGGGAGTTTGAAGCTGTATTGCATCAGGCCACGGATCAGGACCGACTCGAACTGCAGGCCGACCTTGGCGACATTGGCCTGGCGCCACATCCCGATCTTGATCTGCTTCTCGAGCGGCTGCTGCTGGTACCAGGGGTGGCGACCGATGGGGTCGACATTCTTCGACAGGACCCAGCGGGGGTCACCGTCGGTGATCGCCATCTCAGGTGAATCCCAGTCGATGTCGATGTACGGATCAAAATTGCGGTGGACCGATGCACTCGACAGGTCGTCGAGAACCTGGTCGTAGTTGTCACCGGTGGTCGCCGTGGCGTGCTCCGGGACATACTTCAACGCTTCCGTCATCTGCGGCCTCCTCGCTGCGACTTTGTTCACATGACGCTAGAAGGCCGATCCGAACTTGTCAACGCCCGTTGTTAAATCAATGGCCGTTGTCACGCCATTTGGCGGCGATACGGTGAGGACCCGAGGCCCCGACCTGGTGTTATTTGCTGCCACGCCCCCAGTTCAGGCCCCAGCGAAAGTGTTTGTCCATCTTGTCGCCGCCCGAGAAATACTCGACCGCACGGGTTACATTCACCCCGTTGTCGCCAATCTCGATGAGAACGATGGACGCTGTTCGCAGACTGTTCTTGGCCGAGTCCATCCGGACCTCGATCGGCGGACCGAACTGCGATTCAACCGTCACCACGCCGTCGACCGCCGCCCAGTTCGGGCTTCCCTCGTAGATGTCGGCGAAGACCAGGATGCGCCGGAAGACCGTGGGGTCGGTCAGGTTCACGAACATGTTCTCGCCGCCGGCCGAGCTACCGGAGCGGTCATCCTGGTCGAGTTTGATGTATGGCGCCCGGTCCAGGGCACCGAAGTTGCGGTCGAGTGCACCGACACCGCCGCGCGATCCGTCGGCCAGCTCGTACAGGCACCGCAGGTCGAGGTCCACCGAGCTCTTCCGCTTGAAAAATCCTCCACCCGGCGAAGATTGCGCCCAGTTCAGATTGACGCGTATGGTTCCGCCCGAGCTACCCGACTTCGCGAGACTCACCGTCGGCTGAGCCTTGGTCAGGGTGATCTTGCTCAGCTGCACCGGCGGTGCGGCAGGAGCAGGAGCGGGAGCCGCAGGCGACGGTGGGGTTGGTGCCGGTGGTACCGGCTTCGGGCGCTTGTTGTAGTCGATTCCCATACTGGTAAGCCTAGTGCGGCACCACGGAGAACCGGACAGAAAGAGTGGTCAGGCCACCGAATAGCCGGCATCGGCCAGTGCGGCCCGGACCTTCGCCTGATGATCGGGTCCCCTGGTCTCCAGGCTGACCGTCACCGCGACCTCCCCGAGGCTCAGTTCACCGCTGACCCGCGAGTGGACCACGTCGACGACGCTCACATTCAGGTCGCGGAGGAGCTCGAGCAACGACACCAGGCCACCCGGACGATCGGGCACAGTCACCGTGATCGTGAGATAGCGGCCCGCCGCATGCAGGCCATGCGTGGTCACCTGGGTGAGCAGCAACGGATCGATGTTGCCACCGGACAGCACCACACAAACCCGCCCGTCGAGTTCGAGTCCGGGCAGGCTCGTCAGTGCCGCGACCGCCGTGGCACCGGCCGGTTCGACAATGAGCTTCGCCCGTTCCAACACCAGCAGCAGCGCCTGGGAGATGGCCTCTTCGCTGACCGTGACCACCTCGTCCACCAGATCGGCCACCAGGGCAAACGGCACGGCACCGGGTAGCGCCACCGCGATGCCGTCGGCCATCGTGTTCATCGACTGAGCTTTGACGGGTCTTCCGGCGGCGAGCGAGTCGGGCCACGCGGCGGCCGTGGCGGCCTGGACGCCGACGACCCGGACCTCCGGTCGATGCAATTTGATCGCGACCGCCACACCCGCGAGCAGTCCGCCACCACCGAGGGGCACCAGCACGGTCCCCACATCGGGCAATTGTTCGAGGATCTCCATCCCGACGGTTGCCTGTCCGGCCACGATGTCGGGGTGATCGAACGGGTGGATCAGGACGGCGCCGGTCTCTTCGGTATATCCGGCCGCGGCCACCAGACTCTCGTCGACGGTTGTGCCTTCGAGGATCACCTCGGCGCCGTAGGCACGGGTTGCGGCGATCTTCGGCAGCGATGCGCCGGTGGGCATATAGACCCGCGATGTGATGCCCAGATCGGCGGCCGACCAGGCCACGCCCTGCGCGTGGTTGCCCGCACTGGCCGCGACAACACCGTTCGCGCGCTCGTCGTCATTCAGTCCGGCGATCCGCAGATACGCTCCGCGCGGTTTGAAAGATCCTGTGCGTTGCAGGTTTTCACACTTGAGCCAGACGTCGTGGCCGCATCGTTCCGACAACGCCCGCGACGCCACCACCGGTGTCCGGCGCATCACCGGCGCCAGCAACTGCACGGCACGGTCGATCTGTGCCAGGTCGACCGTCATCGGATCAGTGGTCATCGAGTCAGCTTGCCACCCCACGAACCAAAATTCGCGCCGCTTGCCCGCGTGTGCTCCGGCGTGCGACAGGAGCGAATGCAGGTAAGCGGCGCGAATTTGGAGGGCGGTGGCGTCAGCGACGGTGGTATCAGCTGAGAGCGTTCTCGATGTCCCCGAGCAGGTCGCCGATGTCTTCGATGCCCACCGACAGCCGAACCAGGTCATCTGGGACCTCGAGCAGCGAACCGGCCGTCGAGGCGTGGGTCATCGCGGCGGGATGTTCGATCAGCGACTCGATGCCACCGAGCGACTCGGCCAGGGTGAACACCTCGGTGCGGTCGCAGAACTGCTGTGCGGCCTCGAGGCCACCGGCCACACGCACGGAGATCATGCCGCCGAAACGGCTCATCTGCTTCGCCGCCGCAGCGTGACCCGGGTGGTTGGCGAGTCCCGGGTAAAGCACCGAATCGATCTTCGGATGTGTCAGCAGGAATTCCACGAGCCGCTCGGCGTTGTCACTGTGCCGGTCCATCCGGACGGCAAGTGTCTTGATTCCACGCATGGTCAGGTATGCGTCGAACGGTCCGGGCACCGCGCCCGCGCCGTTCTGCAGGAACGCGAGATCGGTATCGAGTTGCTCGTCGTCGGTGATCAAGGCGCCACCGACCACATCCGAGTGACCACCGAGGTACTTGGTCGTCGAGTGCAGCACGACGTCGGCACCGAGCGTCAATGGACGCTGCAGGTACGGCGAGGCAAAGGTGTTGTCCACCACGAGCTTTGTGCCGGCCACGTGTGCAACCGCCGCAATCGCCTCGATGTCGCCGATGTTGAGCAACGGGTTGGTCGGTGTCTCGATCCAGACCAGTTTGGTGTTGGGGCGGATGGCCGCGCGCACCGCGTCAACATCCGTCACAGGTGCGACCGAGTATTCGATCCCCCACTGCGAGAAGACCTTGTCGATCAACCGGAACGTGCCGCCGTAGGCGTCGTTGGGGATCACCAGGTGGTCGCCCGGCCGCAACGTGGCCCGCAACAACGCATCGGTGGCGGCCATGCCGGACGCGAACGCGCGACCAAAACTGCCCTCTTCGAGCGCCGCGAGGTTGGCCTCGAGTGCTTGACGGGTCGGGTTTCCGGTACGTGCGTACTCGAATCCGCCGCGCATCCCGCCGACGCCATCCTGGGCGAAGGTGGAACTCGCATAGATCGGCACGTTGACCGCGCCGGTCAGCGGATCCGGTTCGTATCCGGCATGAATCGCCTTGGTCGCAAATCCCTGCCAGTTGTGCGAGTCGGTCTTGCTGCGCTGCTCACTCATGGGAGCCAGCCTAGTGCCCCCGAAAATCGCCGAGCCGATCGCACTGCCGGTTTTCTCAGCCGGCCTCGACGACCGTTCTCGTCAGCCGATGGCGCTCACAAACGCCAGCAGATCGTGCCTGGTGATGACGCCGATCGGCTTGCCGTCCTCGACCACCATCAGGGCGTCGGTGTCGCGGAGGGCCTTGGTGGCCGCCGACACCGGCTCGCCCGAACCGATCAACGGGAAGGGCTGTCCCATGTGTGCGCTGACCGGGTCGGCCAGGTTGGCACGTCCCTCGAACACCGCGCTGAGCAGTTCGCGCTCGCTCACCGCACCGGCGACCTCACCGGCCATGATGGGCGGCTCGGCCCCGACCACGGGCATCTGCGACACCTCGTACTCGCGCAAGATCTCGATCGCGTCGCGCAGGGTTTCCTGCGGGTGCGTGTGCACCAGATCTGGCAGCGCGCCGGACTTGCCGCGCAGGACATCGCCGACCATCGGCTCGGCCTCGCCCTTGCCGTCGAGCGGGGTGCGCAGGAATCCGTAGCTGCTCATCCACCGGTCGTTGAAGATCTTGCCCAGGTAGCCGCGTCCGCCGTCGGGCAGCAGCACGACAACAAGTGCATCCGGACCCTCGCGCTCGGCCACCTTCAGTGCCGCAACGACTGCCATACCGCAGGAGCCACCGACCAGTAGTCCCTCTTCGCGAGCCAGGCGACGGGTCATCTCGAACGAATCAGCGTCCGAGACGGCGATGATCTCGTCCGGGATGGACGGGTCGTAGGCACTCGGCCAGAAGTCCTCGCCCACACCTTCGACGAGGTACGGACGACCGGTTCCACCGGAGTACACCGAACCTTCCGGGTCGGCGCCCACGATCTTCACCTTTCCGCCGGAGACCTCTTTGAGGTAGCGGCCGGTGCCGGTGATCGTTCCGCCGGTGCCGACGCCCGCGACGAAGTGGGTGACCTTGCCGTCGGTGTCGTTCCAGATCTCGGGTCCGGTGGTCTCGTAATGCGACTCGGGTCCGGCCGGGTTGGCGTACTGGTTGGGCTTCCACGCGCCCTCGATCTCGCGGGTCAGCCGGTCGGAGACGTTGTAGTAGCTGTCGGGGTGTTCGGGCGCGACCGCGGTCGGGCACACCACGACCTCGGCGCCATAGGCCTTGAGGACGTTCCGCTTGTCCTCGCCGACCTTGTCGGGGCACACGAACACACACTTGTAGCCGCGCTGCTGGGCGACGAGGGCCAGGCCGATGCCGGTGTTCCCGGATGTCGGCTCGACGATCGTTCCGCCGGGCTTCAGCTCGCCGGAGGCCTCGGCCGCGTCGACCATCTTGATGGCGATGCGGTCTTTGGAGCTGCCACCGGGATTGAGGTATTCAACCTTGGCCGCCACCAGGCCTGATCCCGCCGAGACAACGGAGTTGAGCTGGACCAACGGGGTGTTGCCGATGAGTTCGGTGACGTGACTTGCGATGCGCATGTACCCATCGTCCCAGACGCTTCGATTATGTTGGAGCCGTGTCCGCATCAAGGCGCCGAGTGGTCCGTGATCTCGCCGCCGCCTCCGTTGCCACCGTGGGTACCGCTGGTGCCGGTTGGTGGGCCGTGGCCTTCCTCAACGGGCAGGCCCGGCACGCTCGCACCGTCATCCCCCATCGCACCGACAACGCCCCCAACGGCGACGGAATTTACGGACCGAACGGACTCGGACCGGTGAGGTATCGCCGCGACGGCGACCACGACCTTCATCTGATGGTGTTCGGTGATTCCACCGCGGCCGGTCTCGGCGCCGAAACGGCCGACGAGACCCCCGGCGTGCAGCTGACCCGCAAACTGGCAGAAGAAACCGGTCGACGAATCCGATTGAGCACCAAGGCAATTGTCGGTGCCACGTCCCGGAGCCTGACCGGCCAGGTGGACGCGATGCTGATCGCCGGTCCCCCACCCGACATCGCAATCATCTTGATCGGCGCCAACGACGTGACGAGCGCCAGCGGGATCCGGGCGTCGGCCAAGAGGCTTGGCGCCGCCGTCCGCCGTCTCGAGGATTCCGGCGCCCGGGTGGTGGTGGGAACGTGCCCGGACCTCGGTGTGGTCGCCGCGATCCCGCAACCCCTGCGAACGGTCATGCGGCATTGGGGGTTGCGATTGGCAGCCGCCCAAGCCGCGGCGACGCGTGCCGGCGGAGGCACCCCGGTGCCGTTGGCAGACCTGTTGGCCCGCGAGTTCCTGGCGGCACCCGAGCGGATGTTGTCCTCCGACAACTACCACCCGTCGGCCGCCGGTTACGAGCTGGCCGCACAGATTCTGCTACCTGAGGTCCTGGCCCGATTGGGTGAATGGGGTACCGGTCCGCTGCCCGATCCACCCGAAGTGTCAGCCATCGCGGAGGACAACAAATGGTCGACCCGAGCCCGCGGGCTGGCGAGCCGGACCGCCCAGCGATGGTCGGGCTGACCACGCGTAACGTCAGTTCTGATCAGGCCCACACGTAGTCGCAGTGCCAAGCGAGGATCATAGGAGTTCTTATGCCAGAAGCAGTTATCGTTGCCACCGCACGCTCACCGATCGGCCGGGCCGTCAAAGGCTCACTCAAAGATGTCCGGCCCGACGAGCTCGCCCGCCAGATGGTCGAGACCGTCCTGAACAAGGTCCCCGAACTCGACCGCAACGACATCGACGACCTGCACCTGGGCAGCGGGCAGCCCGGCGGCAAAGCCGGTTTCAACATGGCGCGTGTCGTCGCCGTCCTCGCCGGATTGGACCAGGTTCCCGGCGTCACTGTGAACCGCTACTGCTCGTCATCGTTGCAGACCACCCGCATGGCGTTGCACGCCATCCGCGCCGGTGAAGGAGACGTCTTCATCTCCGCCGGCGTCGAGAGCGTCTCCAGCTTCGCCACCGGCAACGCCGACGGCTGGCCCGACACCAAGAACCCCGAATTCGCCGTGGCGATGGGGCGCACTGCGAAGGCTGCCAACGGCGGTGCCGGTAAGTGGAGCGACCCCCGCGAGCAGGGCCTGCTGCCCGACATCTACATCCCGATGGGTGAGACCGCCGAAAACGTCGCATCCTTCACCGGGATCTCCCGCGAAGACCAGGACCACTGGGGCGTGCGCAGCCAGAACCGCGCCGAGGAAGCCATCAAGTCCGGATTCTTCGCCCGCGAAATCGACCCCATCACCCTGGCCGACGGCACCATCGTCAACACCGACGATGGTCCCCGCGCCGGCACCACCTACGAGAAGATCAGCCAACTCAAACCGGTGTTCCGCCCCGACGGCACCGTCACCGCCGGCAACGCCTGCCCCCTCAACGACGGCGCCGCTGCCCTGGTGATCATGAGCGACACCAAGGCGAAGGCGCTCGGACTGACCCCGCTGGCCCGCATCGTCGCCACCGCGTCCACCGGCCTGTCCCCCGAAATCATGGGACTGGGACCGATTGAGGCCGTCCGCAAGGCACTGAAGTTCGCCGGGATGGGCATCGACGACATCGACCTCTTCGAGATCAACGAGGCGTTCGCCGTGCAGGTCCTCGGATCGGCCAACGAACTCGGTATCGACCACGACAAGCTCAACGTCTCCGGCGGCGCCATCGCCCTCGGCCACCCCTTCGGCATGACCGGCGCCCGCATCACCACCACACTGCTCAACAACCTGACTACCTACGACAAGACCTTCGGTGTCGAGACGATGTGCGTCGGTGGCGGACAGGGCATGGCGATGGTGCTCGAGCGCCTCAGCTGAGCCGCTTCCCCAACTGCTGACAACAAGGAAGCCCGCGACCGTGTGGTCGCGGGCTTCCTTGTTGGAGTGGGTCTGTTGGCCGAACGACTAATCCGAGCTGAAGTAGCTCAGCAGGCGCAGGATCTCGACGTACAGCCAGACCAGGGTCACGGTCAGGCCCAGTGCGATGCCCCAGGCGGCCTTCGACGGAGCGCCCGAGCGGATCAGCTGATCGGCGGCGTCGAAGTCGATCAGGAAGCAGAACGATGCCAGCGCGATGCAGGCGAGCGAGAAGATGATGGCGATCGGTCCGCCGTCACGCAGGCCCAGGCCCGATCCACCGTTGAAGAATCCGATGAGCAGGTTGCCCAGGATCAGCACCAGAACACCGATCAGACCCGCGAAGATCATGCGGGTGAAACGCGGGGTGACGCGGATTGCACCTGTCTTGTAAACGATGAGCATGCCGGCGAAGACACCGAACGTTCCGAGTACGGCCTGCCCGATCAGGGCCCCGGCGCTGACATCATCGGCGACAACCCAATTCGCGAAGACATAGGAGATCGTGCCGACGAACATGCCTTCGAGCACCGCGTAGCTGAGCACGATGGCCGGGTTGTCCTGCTTGCGACCGAAGGTTGCCACGAGCACCAGGGCCAGGCCGCCCAGCGAGCCGATGAGCATCAGCGGTGTCGCGACGGCTTCGTTCTGGGTGGTGAGATAGTACGAGACGGCGGCCGACAGGATCAGCACCGCAAGTGTGGCGGCGGTTTTGGTCACCACATCGTCGATGGTCAGTGTTCGGGCACCGACCGGTTGGCCCGGCCGTGCATACGGATCAGCGGATGGTGCTCCCGAATTCTGGTTCCACGTCGCGGGCTGGCCCGCGCCGGCTGCACCAGCGCCAAAGCCGGCGTACCCACCTGGGCCTTGGTTGCCGCGCACGACCCCGCGCATCACCGGATTGCTGGTTTCACGCACCGTTTTGGTCCCTTCTCATAACTCACTTGTATCCGCCCAACGGGCGGGGTGATGTTCGAGTTCCGACTTTACCTTCTCTTGACCCTTCGTGCAGAGAGCTGTTTACCCTTCACCCCCACCGACTGTGCCCACCGTCGGCAGGGATCGTCACACCACTGAGATAACGAGCGTCCTGGCCCGCGAGGAACACCGCGATCCGCCCGATGTCGGCCTCGGCGTCGCCGATCCGACCCAGCGGAATGCTCTTCACGAAGGCGTCGGCCTCGTCTGGGTACGTCTCGGTCCACCACTGCAATGACGGGGTCATCGCATGTGGCGCAATGGCATTCACCCGAATGTTGTCCTTGCCCCATTCACACCCGGCAGCCCGGGTCAGTGACCGGGTCGCTTCCTTGACCGCGGCGTACGGCCCGTATGTGGCCATGTCCCACCGCACGGCCGCGGAGGTGACGAGATTGATCACCGAACCCCCACCCCTTGCCACCATCAGTGGGTGACATGCCTTCATCAGCCGCAGCACGGCCAGTGGTCCGGTCTGGAAAAAGCGGGTGAAGTCCTCGTCGGTGACGTCGAGCAACGGGATCGGCATCGCATCGTTGGCATTGTTGACGAGGATGTCGACACCGCCGAGCCGGTCGGCGCAGGTGTCCACGATCGCCGTGCAATCGGCCGCTTCGCTGACATTTCCGACCAGATACTCCGCACGCACACCATTCGCCGCCAATTCCTCGGCGGCAGCAGCCAACGGACGGCGATGCCGCCCGCAGATGAAGATATCGGCGCCTTCCTTGCTCATCGCCGCTGCGATACCCAGTCCTACGCCCTTGCCACCGCCGGTGATCAGTGCCACCTTGCCATCGAGGATTCCCATGGCGACGACAGTAGCGAAACTAGAACACGTTCACCCTGTTTTTGGTGGTCATCGGACGCGCGTCAAACCTCTGTTTCGCCGGTGCGCTTCGGCGGATCGAAATCCGGGAGCACCACGGCTGCACCGCCCACGCCGGCGAAACCCTCCCACAACAGATTTGTGACGTGGTCGACGAGTTCGACGCGGTCCATCGTCCGGGTCTCGCTCCACCACTGCACAGCCGTCCAGATAGCACCCACAATCGCGCGCGCCCACGGTCCCGCCGCGCGCCGATTGGCATCAACCTGGATCAACCCGGTGTCGAGGACGTATTCGAGAAACCCCGTGACCAGCGAATCACCAACACCTGCCTGCATCCGTGGTGCGAGAACGGCAGACAATTCGGAGTTGTCCTCCATCCATCGCGCGAGCACATCGACAGTTGCCCGCGTCTGCACAAGCGGCTCTTTGACCTCGTTGAGCACCCGCGCCATGTCCACGGTGATCAGGTCCGCGTGACGACGGGTGAGCGCGGTCAGCAGATCATCCCGGTCGGCAAAAGCCGCATACACCGCCGAGCGGGTCAGACCCGCACGCTTCGCCACACCGGCCAGCCCGAACTCATAGCCGTGCTCGATGATCTCCGACTCCGCAGCATCGAGCAACGCTTCGCGGCGAGAGCCGAGATCGACACCGGGTCCCGGGGGTCGCCCCCTGCTGCGGCGGGCGGATGGTTCAGGCATGTGCCTTATTTTGCACCGGGGACGAAAGTTCCTGGTGTCCGGCATCGACCTTCTCCACTGTCGAACCCTTGTCGCGAGACGCTTGGCCGTCCATGACATTCTGATCAGGCTTCACAGCACGGCCCCCATAGCCCAACTGGCAGAGGCACCGGACTTAAAATCCGTCAAGTGTGGGTTCGAATCCCACTGGGGGCACCGCCGCATGCTTTGCCAACTCCCGGCGGTTGTGGCACCAGAATGCGATCGGCGACTTTCCTCAGCGCACGGAATCGAGTGGCAATCGCATCAGCACGACGTTGTAGATGCTCGAGATCGACAGCGTGAAGTACAACGTGTCCCCCGAACTCCACGGATGAATGTAGGGCGCGTAGCTGGTTGGTACGTCGTTTTCGTTCACGATCAGCCGTGGTGCACTCCACGGCCCTTCGGGGGTGTCCGACGTGCGCATGACGGTCCCGTCATCGCTGAGCAGGGCGATGTACTTACCCAGATAGTCGTTGTATGCCACCGACAGTTCGCCGTTCGGCGCACCGATCACCGGTGTGGCGGCATCGGGGTTTCCGGGCACCCAATTTCCGTTCGAAAAGTATTGGTATGCAGCCAGATCAGTGAACTGCTGTTCGGGCACCCGGGCGAGGTAGACATCACCCTGCCGACCGGACGGGGTGCCGTAGACGTAGACCATCCCGCCGGATTTGAGAAGAGCGCCCATCTGGAATTTCTGATTGCCACCGGTGTTCGGACGAATCGCATCGAGGCGGGTCCAATTCTGACCGTTGTCGGTTGATTCGGCGATTCCTGCGTAGTTCGTCTGCCAATAATTCGGCAATCCCCAAGACTTTACGGACATGTAAGTCATGTACTGCTTACCGTTGATCTCCGCACCCGCGGTGGGGATCAACGTGATCTCGTGTCGCAGATCAGGTTCCAGGAGGCGCTTCGCGTAGCCAGGTGAACTCAGCGCGGCGCCGGAGATACTCATCCCATCGCGTAGATTCCGATCAGCACTGCGCAGCAACACATTTGATCGCCAGTGGTACATGCTGCCGTATAGGAGCGATCCACCATCGAAGTGCGCGGTGTCACCGAACGCGGCGAGAATCTCCCCTGAGCCGTTGTCCCAGGTGATCCCCAAATCGGTACCCAGAATTGAGAATCGTCCCGGGGTGTCGTTCGTGTCGCCCAGTCCCGTCACCTGATTCACCGCATAGGCCGGACCCGAGGTGCTCGGCAACGGCTTCGGAATCACAACGGGAGCAGCTACTGCCGACGGCACCGTGGCGACGGTGATCACACTCGCTGCGACCACCGCGGCCATGCCGACGGCCAAACCCATCACCCCGGTCCTGTTCCCCATTGCCGCGTACGCTAACACCCCGGCGTGGGCAATCGCAGCGTTATTCGCAAGCCCTTGTCCACATCGACTGCTGATCGGGAAGCAGCGGGCGCCTGCGTCACCGCCCGGCTGCCGCCCGAATCTGGGCAACCAGCGACTCGATGTCGGCCTTACCCCCTTCGTCGACGGTCAGGCTCATGATCGACGACATGATCAGCAGTACATCGAACTGCCTGGGGCTCTTCGGTTTACCGAACAGCGAGGTCTTCTCCTTGATCGAAACCTCACGGAACGTCGAGACCGGATTTCGGGCGGCCTCGTCTTTACCGTGGTGACGAAACTTGGTGACGGTCACACCGTCGAAGACGATCGACTCGCCGTTATGGCCGATTACCTCACTCATCAGCACAAATTAGCAGCGCCGGCGCGCCCGGTCGCGGTGATTTGGTGGGACGCCAGACGATGTCATCTCACCGGAGTAAAGGTGTAGGCACAGCCCGCACCGAAAGGACGAGGACGATGAATGAGGCCGACCTGATCCGGGATGCGTTCGGACGGATCTCCGAGGAGGTTCACGCAACCCTGTCCGATCTTCCCGATGCAGCGCTCACCTATCGAATCGACCCCGAAGCGAACACGATCGCGTGGCTGGTCTGGCACCTGACCCGCGTGCAAGATGACCATCTTGCAGGTGTCGCGGACCACGAGCAGGTCTGGACCGCCCAGGACTGGCACAGTCGCTTCGCACTCCCCTTCGACGTCGGCGACACCGGTTACCGGCACTCCACCGAAGAGGTCGGACAGGTGCAGCCATCCATCGACCTCCTTCTCGGATACCACGACGCCGTCCAGAAAGAGACCGCCGCATTTGTCGAAACACTGAGGTCAGACGACCTCGACACCGTGGTCGACCGCAATTGGAATCCCCCCGTCACTCTCGGGGTCCGCCTGGTCAGTGTCATCTCCGATGACCTCCAGCACATCGGGCAGGCCGCACTCATCGCCGGAATCTTCGTTCGCAGCCACTCGTGAAGCCCGCACGCCCGGAGCCCGGATCCGAGGAAGTTCTCAATATTGGTTGTGCACAATTGAATAGCGCGCTACCTTCGACTGGTGGGCGCACTTCGCTTGGACAACCAACTCTGCTTTGCGCTGTATTCGGCGTCACGGGCGACAACCGCCGCGTATCGCCCGATGCTCCACGCCCTCGGATTGACCTACCCGCAGTACCTCGTCCTTCTGGTGCTGTGGGAAGAAGAGGCAATCACGGTCCGCCGACTGGGCCAACGGCTGCACCTGGATTCCGGCACACTCTCACCGCTCCTCAAGCGGTTGGAAGCGGCCGGATATCTCCACCGCAACCGCTCCCCTTCGGATGAACGATCGGTGGAGGTCACACTGACCGACGCCGGCCGAGAACTCGAATCGAAAGCCCAGTGCATACCCGAACAGCTCTTTACTGCAACTGGTTTGAACCCCGACGAAGCCGAAGCACTACGCAACGCGGTCCAGCTTCTGACCGTCGCACTACGCGAATCCGGCAATTCCGCCGATTCGTGAGCAGTCACACCGAAAGGCACCACCATGAAAGCTATCTACACCGCAGAAGCACTCGCGACCGGTGATGGCCGAAACGGGCATGCCCGCACCAGCGACGGCAAGGTCGACGTCGACCTGTCCATTCCAAAAGAGATGGGTGGCAACGGTATCGGCACCAATCCCGAGCAGTTGTTCGCCGCCGGGTACGCCGCCTGTTTCCACTCGGCGCTGCGTCTGGTGGCCGGACAGGAAAAGGCCGACGTGACCGACTCCACCGTGGGCGCCCGCGTCTCCATCGGCACCCTCGACAATGGCGGCTTCGGCCTGGCCGTCGAGTTGGAAGTGGCGCTTCCGAACCTCGATCACGACACCGCCAAGGCGCTCGCAGACAAGGCACATCAGGTCTGCCCCTACTCCAACGCCACCCGCGGAAACGTCGATGTCAACCTCGTGGTGACCGACGACTGATCCACACCCGCGCATGTCAGCTCGCGGGTCGCCCACGGCCCGCGAGCTGACGTTTGCCCGACACCGACACCGACCTCGACGCAGACGTGCCATCAACCGGGGATCTCCGATGTGGTTGATAATGCCGGGATGAGGTCGCGGAACAAGATCCTGGATGCCACCATCGGCCTGATCGCGGTCGAGGGGTTCGACAGGGTCAACATCGCTGCAGTCGCCGCGGCCGCCGGCGTATCCAGACAGACCGTGTACTCGATCTTCGGCACACGAGAAGATCTCGTCTCCCAGGCGGTCTCCGGACTGACCGTCGAAATACTCGGCGATATCCGCAGCCGTCTGGAAAACGTCGACACACCCGTCGACTATCTGGTTGAACTGATCGTTGCCGGCCGGGCGACCGTCAAGGGCCATCCCGCTCTCGCCGCGCTTCTCCACGCGGAGGTCGGCAACCCGATCTTTGACACCGGGATGATTTCTCGCGCGAAACCGATTGCCCGCGAACTGCTAACACCGCTGATCGACCGCCACCCCGAGACCGCGGAACACATCGACGACATCATCGCGATGGGTTTACGAATCGGACTGTCGACAGTCTTGTTCGATGACGCAGACATCGCCGAGGACAACGATCTCCGCGAATTCTTGACCCGTTGGCTTGCACCCGCGATGCAGAACTGGACTCGAAGTCCGAAAATCTCTTGACACTTATCGACAAGACTGTCTAGTTTTACCCCTGGGGCGACCGTTCTCATCCAAGGATGTTTCTCGGTCGATGAAGAACATCAAAACCTGGGGGCAATGTTGTCTGCAATAAAACGTCGTGCATTTTTGGCAGGAGTTGCCGCGGCCGGGGTGGCCGCAGCGAGTTCCACAGTTGCACAAGCGAAGTCCACTCCGAAGTCGCGGACGCCTGCTGCACGCACACCGGTGACTCGCGAAGACCACCGCGTCATCGTGATCGGTTCCGGTTTCGGGGGCGGTGTGGCTGCACTACGTCTGACCGAAGCGGGCGTACCGGTGACCATTCTCGAGCGTGGCCGGCGGTGGCCGACCGGGCCCAACTCCACCACGTTCCCCGTCGCCACGGCTCCGGACAAACGCATGCTCTGGCACAAGGGTGCTCCACAGCTGTTCGGCAAGCCGGCCGTGTTCGAGCCATACGCCGGGTTGATCGAAGCCGTGATCGGCGAAAACATGACAGCCCTGTGCGCGGCCGGGGTCGGCGGCGGATCCCTTGTCTACCAGGGAATGACACTGCAGCCCGAAGAGGCTGTCTTCAATGCCAACTTTCCCGAAGCCCTCGACTGGAAGACGATGGACCGGGTCCATTACCCGCGCGTGGCAAAGATGCTGCAACTCCAGGTGGCACCCGACGAGTTGATCGCGACTCCCAACTACCAGGCCCCCAGGATGTTTGCCGAGAGCGCAAAGCGGGCGGGTTTCCCGGTGTCGAAGATCCCGATGCCGATCGACTGGAACTACGCACTCGACGAGCTCCGCGGCAAGATGAAGCCGTCGTACACCAACGGTGACGGCTCACTGGGTGTCAACAACGGCGGTAAGCACTCGGTCGATGTCACGTACGTCGCCGCTGCCGAGGCCACGGGCCTGGCCACGCTGCACATCCTCCACGAAGTCATCGACATCGAACGGACCAACGACGGCCGGTGGCGACTGCACGTCGAACGGACCGATACCGACGGCACCGTGCTGGAAAACAAGATCCTGACAACAAACGCACTGATCATGGCTGCGGGATGCATGAACACCACGAACCTGCTGATGCGGGCGGCCGGCAAGGGCGCGATCGGAGACATGCCCGACGAACTCGGCGGTAACTGGGGCTCCAACGGTGACCGCATCTATCTGTGGACCAAACCGGCGTCCGGATTCGGCACGCCTCAGGGCGGACCGGTGGTCTACGGCAGCCGCAACTGGAACAGTCCGACGTCGGCGTTCACCGTGATTCAGGCGTCGATACCCAGTCTGGCGGTGGATGCACGGACCACGGTGATGGTCGGCTTCGGCGTCAGCAGCTCACGCGGTCGCTTCGCCTACGACGCGGCCACCGACAACGCGACCTTGCGCTGGCCCAAGGACGGGGACGCAGCCATCCAGAACGGCCATATCGGACCCGCCGTGCAGAAGATCGCCGGCGCCGGGAGCGTGCTGACCGACACCAACCTCATATTCCCCTCCACCTGGCATCCCCTCGGCGGCGCGAGCATGGGTACGGTCTGCGACCTCGAAGGCCGCGTCCATGGACAGAAGGGCCTCTACGTCCTCGACGGGGCACTGATGCCGGGCAACTCCGGGGCGTGCAACCCGTCGATGACCATCGCCGCCGTTGCCGAACGCGCGATGGACCACCTCGTCCGCGAGGATGTCGGCACCGTCATCTAAGTCATTCGCATTACCGGACGCCAGGGTTCACGCTCAAGCGGACTCCCGAAAATCCTTGTTGCACATCAT
The DNA here is from genome assembly GCA_003202005.1 of Williamsia faeni. Lineage (GTDB taxonomy): Bacteria > Actinomycetota > Actinomycetes > Mycobacteriales > Mycobacteriaceae > Williamsia > Williamsia faeni. Next base: position 25,848 of record QJJF01000008.1, read on the forward strand.
CATCAGTAACCCGGCATGCCATCCTGCCGCGGGGCACCGCGTGGGCCTGGATCCACACCGATCCAGGCCTGCGCTGTCCCAATTCCGGGAATCTGCACGGTCGTGCCAGGGATTCAACCCCGCCACATTTCGGTATAATCGCAGGTCAGCGCCGCGCACGGAAACACTTCACATTAAAGTTCGTCGTTGCGCTATCGGTTTCGGCCAATCCGTGCAACACTATGTACCAGGGGCGTGTTAATGCGTTCTGCAGGAAAAAAGAGAGAAGTACTTTAATATGGCACAGGGAACTGTGAAATGGTTCAACGGCGAAAAAGGCTTCGGCTTCATCGCTCCCGACGGCGGTTCGGATGACGTCTTCGTTCACTACTCCGAGATCCAGGGTGGCGGCTTCCGCACCCTCGAGGAGAACCAGCGAGTCGAGTTCGAGATCGGTCAGGGCGCCAAGGGCCCCCAGGCCACCGGAGTGACCGCGATCTAAGATCGCCTGACTTCAAAGAAGTGGGCCGACCAGCGAGAAATCGCGGGTCGCCCACTTTTTTTGCATATGCAAGGTCGCTAGCAAGCCTACTGATCTTCGCTGGCTCGGCAACCCAAAGTGGTTCGCTCCCACCGCCGTTGAGCTGCCGGCCGTCGACTCCGGTACGTCGGCTCAGGGTGTGAGGGCCATCTCGTGTGTCTGTAGGAGTTCCTGCGCACCGCCCGTCCCGGTCCGCGCGTGTTCAACCCGAACCGACGCGGTCTCACCCTCCAGTCGCAACAACATCACGCCGTTGTCGAACCACGGTCCGGCTTTTGCCTGCCACGTGATCGGGTGATCCTTCAGGCCCGCCCTATGTGCGAGGAAATGCAGGAACCTGACCACAGGCCGCCGAGTCGCGAGCCGATTGACCACGCGGATCGGCAAGTCCAGTGGGTTGCGGAACGGTGACATCGTCAATTGATACAGCGCGGTGTTGTTCGGGACGAGCTCGCCGAGATCCGCCTGCGCAACGTAGGAACAGTGCACATCGCCGGACAACCACAACGTGCTCGCGGGCGGTTGCGGGCGGCTGACCACTTCGCCGACGAGTCCGGCCATGTCTTCGAAGGACTTGCCGAACGCAGCCCAGTGCTCGAGGTCGAGTGCGAGGCGCAACTTTTCCCCGACCTTTGCCCATCGGCGACCCCAAGCACCTTGTGCAACAGCTTCATTCCATTGCTCGAGGTGATGCAGCGCCGGCAGCATCAGATACGGCAGAGATGTTCCGAGTACGATGTGCCGGGCGTCGGTGGTCAATGCCTGCTCACGTAGCCAATTCCATTCGGACTCATCGAGCATCGTTCGCCGCTCCGGTGTCAGGTCGCGGGAGCACCGGGAATCGACCATGATGATCCGGGTGTTGGCCAGATCCCGGACGTAACTCCAGCGGGCTGAACTCGGTTCGCTGTCGGCCTTCAGCGAAAAGTCGGATAGCAGCTTTTCCCGGTCTGCTGCGGTGTCCGCCGACCGCACTGCGCGGTACAGCTCGTCGTTCTCCAGTTCACTCGGCGACAGATTGCCCAGATGCTGGTAGATCCAATAGGACGAGAACGCACCCACAATTCGCCTGGGCCACCAGGACTTCTGTTCCATTTCCTTCCGCCAGTCCAGCGACGAATTCCAGTCATCGCGCAGGTCGTGGTCGTCAAGGATCATGCAGCTCGGAATGGTGGCCATCAGGCCGCTGACCTGCTCGGCTCCCCAGGATTCTTTGTACAGCCACGTGTACTCCTCGAAATCGCAGATTTCCTCGTAGACCTCGTCCCCCAGTTCGGGGTCCTTTTGCGTGTCCCGCCGTTCTCGCAGTCTCGTCTTGATTTCCGGCGAGGGATCGTCGGCGTACACCTGGTCTCCGAGCAACAGCAGGAGTTGTGGCCACAACTCGGCATCCTGCTCCTTCACCCGTGCTGCCAGCCCGGCCAGCCCGTCGGCACCGATCGCATCGAGTCGATCGGCGTCGTAGGTATCACCACGACGACACGATCCGAAGGCCACGGTCAATGCATCGTCATGCGCCGCGGTCCTGAGCGTTCCTTCGGCTTTGACCACGGCAGATGCCTCCGAAGCCGACGTGTCGGACAACGTCAGAGACACCGTGTAGTCCACGACAGTGCCGGATGGAAGGTCGACCAACTGCACGATCGCAAAGTGGTGGCCGTGCACTGACCAGGTGTTTTCCGCACCACTGTGGCCGGTGGACGTCCGGACCTCGACGGTGCAGTCGGCATCGGTTTCGACCCAGATCGTTGCTCGTGAGGTGTCGACGTATCGGAGGATGGGCCCGAGAACGAGCTCTGGGGAATTGCTGCTCATCCCTCACACGGTTTCACCTCTCGACAGGTTTCGCACCGTTTCCTGGCCACTGCGTGCCTGCCGCGCCCGGGCATCACAAGTAACCTCGTCCGGGAAGCCCTGGACAGCCGACACTCGGAGCCGACCATGAGGCGACGACAACACCGCGTACGACACCGAAAACGGTCAGGTAGCAGTCGATTACGTGCCGTGGAACGAACCGACACATTTCGGTGTCGAGACCGCTCCACCCATCGCTGACATCACCCGGACGTTGCTCAACCCCACGACCAGACGGATCACCCACACAACGCTCAGCGACTCGATGGTCGAGTTCCCGCGTATCGATGACCGGTCACTCACTCGGCCGCACAATGCCATCGCCTCATCCGGACAGCTCCCCGGCGGGCACGCGGGCACCGACACCCTTCTTCTTCGACGACCTGACCACCGGACGCCAAACCTATTGGGAATCAGGAACCGTGAGTGTCGGAGAGCCGATATTCATGTCAGGCGAGGCACACGGCTACTGGGGCACCATCGGCACCCACCGTGTGACCGTGACGTCTGCGTTCTACGTCTTCACCACCGGCGATCCGGCCTCCGGCCCGTTGTGCTCGGGGAGTAGTCCTGGATTACTTCAACTGAAATTTCACGGTGACCGAGAAGCTGACCGTCTGTTGGCCCGGTTCGAGTGGAACCGAGCTGTCCAGGGTCGATCGCTGTTGCTCGGATATCGGAACCGCCTGTCCCGATGTGGTCTCGTCGATCGTCAGCACGGCGCCGAGGTCGTCGCCGGCGAGATTCGCGTACTGCTCTGCCCGGCCACGGGCGTCGTTGAAGGCTTCTTCCCTGGCGTTCGAGACAAGTTCGGAATCGTCTTCGATGACGAACGACACGTTGCTGATCCGCACCGCATCACCGCCGGCGTCGACCGCTGCCTTGAGCACCTCCGAGCCCTTCGCCAAATCGTGGATGTCCACGCGGATCGAGTTGGTGGCCCGGTACCCCGAGATCTCGCTTGAGCCACCCGGCGCGGGACTGGTGTAATCCGGCGAAACGGTGACCTGCTGGGTCTGTACATCTTCCCGCGGCACACCAGCATTCACCACCGCATCGGTCACCGCAGTGATCTGTGCGTTGGCCGCATTGATCGCGGTTGAGACGTCGTCGCCGGTGGCCTCGACTCCGATGTCGACCCGCAGTGTGTCGGGGGCACCCTTGACCTCGCCGCTGCCGACGACTGTCACCGACCGTTGGTTCACCGGATCCGACACCTTGTCGTCGCCGCATGCGGCAAGACCGAGCATCAACACGGCCGAACCTGCGACGGCAAGGACGGTCTGGCGGCTCCGAAGGTTCAGCACGCGCCGGCGGGCAATTGATCGAGGTTCTGCGATATCCACGTGGCGACTGTATCGAGGATCGGCGCGCCTTCTTCGAAACTGCCGTCATCCGGCGTGGTTGCCATCGTGACGGCCACGCGGCCGGACCCGGTCGGGACCAGCCAATTGCCGCACCAGGTAACCGGTTCCGGAGTCCTGCGGCCCCCGCTCCGACTGCACCCCGTCGGCAGGTCAGACAACAACAGGTCAGACATCAAACGTGTGAGGTCACGTGTCGGACGGGCGCCACGCACCCATTCCCAGGAATGTGATGACGATCTGCTTTTCCGTCCGTCGGATCAGCTCTTCTTCTTCGCGAATGTTCCGCGGATCGAGTTCAACCAGCTCGGCGACGGCGTGGAGCATCACGGTGACGATCAGGTCTCCGGCGATCTCGAGATCATCGGGGGGCCAGTCGGCCAACTCGGGAATCCGGGACAGGTCGATGGCCAGCTCACGCGACAGCAGCTTGAGCTCGGTGTCGATGGCCCGGCGAACCTCGGTGATACCCCCGTACTGCTCCCGGACCAGGAATCGGAACTGCGATTCGTTGGCGCGGGCCTGGCGGACGACCACGGCCAGGGATTCCTTCGCGGTGGGGACTGCGGCGCGAGCGGCCAGGTCGCGACGACCGTCGCGCAACATCCGGCGCAGGGTCCGCATCGCGTCCTCGACCAGCGTGACGCCGACCTCTTCCATCGAGGCAAAGTGCCGGTAGAAGGCGGTCGGGACGATCCCGGCCCGCTTGGTCACTTCTCGCAGGCTGATCGACCCGAAGCTACGTTCACCCACCAATTCGAGCGTCTCGTCGAGCAACGCCTGCCGTGTCCGGCTTTTCTGCTCCGCACGGGTCCGAGTCACCTCGGCGACGCGCTCAGATGACGCAGAACCACGCCGAGCACCGGTCTGGATGCTCGGGCTGTGGTGTTTGGAACTCCGCGACACGCCGCTCAGTGTACGTCCGTACACCAGCGACGTCCGCAACGTCGTCCCCGGAAGGTGGTGGGCGTTACACAAACTTCCCCCATCAACCCTTGACTGCGGGGGGTGATGTGGTGCCACAATGTTAGTGAACACTCGTGCACTGAATGAAAGGACGCGAGCATGGCGAGAACTATTTCGAAGATCCTCGGCTCGGTAGTCGAAGCCGCCCTGACCCCCCACCCGGTCGATCGCTACCTCGAACTGGTCGACCCCCGCATCACGTGGACCGACCTGCGCGCCGAGGTGATCACCGTGACGCATCGCTCAGACCGTTCGGTGACACTGCTACTGCGCCCGACACGACAGTGGACCGGATTCGACGCCGGTCAATTCGTCCAGCTCAGCACGGTGATCAACGGTGTTCGGCACACCCGCTGCTATTCACCGGCAGGCAGTGCCACCGATCGTGATCACATCGAACTGACTGTGACCGCGCATGACGACGGCTTCGTTTCCCGGCATCTGCGCGACAACACCCGGCCCGGAGATGTCCTCGGACTCACCCCTGCTGCCGGAACGTTCACGATGCCCACCGAGCGACCCGGCCGGATGATCTTCATCAGCGCCGGCAGCGGCATTACACCTGTGCTCTCAATGTTGCGGACCCTGGCCGCCGAGAACTACCGCGGCCATGTCGACTTCATTCACTACGCCCGCAACACCGCCGATCATCCGTACGCGCGTGAACTCGATTCACTCGCCGCCGACCACCCCGAATGGAACATCGACACCCACTACACCCGCCCGGCGGGCGCGGCGGCGTCGTCAGAACATTTTCGGCCCGATCACCTACCGGGCGCCACGACGCCGTCCACCCCGGTGTTCCTGTGCGGCCCGTCCGCACTGCACAGCAGCGTGCGCGAGCATCTGGCCGAGATCGGCGCGCTCGACAATCTGCACACCGAACAGTTCGTGCTGATCCCACCGGCCGCCGACGATGACGCCCCCGCACACGGACAGCTCACCTTCGCAGCCAGTGGCACGGATGCTCCCAACAACGGTGAATCCATTCTCCAACAGGCCGAAAGTGCGGGCCTGCAGCCAGAATTCGGTTGCCGCATGGGTATCTGCTTCTCGTGCACCGCGATCAAACGATCCGGACTGACCAAGAACATCCTCACCGGCGACACCGATGCCGAATCCGATCAACACATCCAGCTCTGCATCAGCAAGCCGGTCGGCGACTGCGTCATCGACATCTGACGCACGACGCCGGCCCGTTCCCTCCCGACACCATTTAGGAGTCACCATGACAAACGAACTCGTCCTCACCCATGATCAGGTCGAAGAACTCGGCCGCGAACTCGACGCATTGCGCGCCCGGGTCGTCGCCGACCTCGGCGACGCCGATCGCGAATACATCTACTCGATCATCAAGACGCAGCGCGCGCTGGAGGTCGCCGGGCGCGCGCTGATGTACTTCCCGTTCATCCCACCGGCCTGGCTCGCAGGTGTTGGGGCACTGAGCGTCTCGAAGATCCTCGACAACATGGAAATCGGGCACAACGTCATGCACGGCCAATATGACTGGATGCGCGAGCCCGACCTGAACTCACGCGAATTCGAGTGGGACACAGTCTGCCCCGCCGATCAGTGGCGCCACAGCCACAACTACATGCACCACACGTTCACCAACATCGTCGGCCAGGACCGCGACATCGGCTACGGCATCCTGCGCATGGACCGCGACCAGAAGTGGAACCCCTACTACCTCGGCAACCTGGCGTGGGCCAGCGCGTTGATGGTGCTGTTCGAGTGGGGCGTGATGCTGCACGACCTCGAGACCGAGAATCTCCTGAGCGGGAAACGCAAGTGGACCGATGTCAAGGGAATCGTGAAGGGCATGTGGCGCAAAGCCAGCCGTCAGGTCCTCAAGGACTACGTGATCTTTCCCGCTCTCACCGGACCGTTTTTCGTCAGCACCCTGGTGGGCAATGCCGGCGCCAACCTCGCCCGCAACCTGTGGACGTTCTCGATCATCTTCTGCGGCCATTTCCCTTCTGGTGTACAAACTTTCACCAAGGAGGAGACCAAGGACGAGACCCGCGGCCAGTGGTACCTGCGGCAGATGCTGGGGTCGGCAAACATCACCGGCACGCCGCTGTTCCACATCATGAGCGGCAACCTCTCCCACCAGATCGAACACCACCTGTTCCCGGATATCCCGGCCAACCGCTACCCGCAGATCGCCGGGGAGGTCCGCGAGCTCTGCGAGCGCTACGGATTGCCTTACAACACCGGCAGTTTCAGCCACCAGATCGGGTCGACCTGGCGGAAGATCGCGCGGCTCTCGCTCCCCAACTCGTGGGTGTCGGACGAGCAGCAGTTCAGTGTTAAAGTCGAATCGAAAGTTGCCGCCTGACACCGAATCATCCGACGAATTGGGCGATACCGGCATCGACACGGAAGGCCCTCATGGTCTCGCAGTTCGAACGCAACAAAGACATCGCCCAGGAGTTGATCGAGCAGACCGCCCACCGGGTCGGGCGGATCGTGTCGATCATCACCGGAGCCGTCATCGACGTCACCCGGGAGATCGGCGACCTGGTCACCGACGGCATCGAGATGCGTGAGGCAGCCAAGCGCGCGCGCCTCGACGAGACCGATCACGCAGAAGATCCGGACGCCAGATGACTGCGCCGGCGGTCTACCCGCGGCGCAACATCGCGATGGCGATCCTCGCCTTCGCAATGTTCATGGATCTCATGGACGTGACGATCGTCAATGTGGCAATCCCTTCCATCCGCGAGGACCTCGACGCCACTCCCGCACAGATCGAATGGCTGGTCGGCGGCTACGTGCTCGCGTTCGCCGGTGTCCTCATCACCGCCGGACGCCTCGGTGATCGCTATGGCCGCCAGAAGGTCTTCCTGATCGGAATCGTCGGCTTCACACTGGCATCGGTCCTGGCGTCCACCTCACAAACCGGCGAAATCCTCGTGGCCTCCCGGGTACTCCAAGGTTTCTTCGCCGGACTGATGATTCCGCAAGTCTTGGCCAACGTGCAGGTCCTCTACCGTCCCAAGGAGCGCGCGCCTGTTTTCGCGATCCTCGGCACGATCACCGCGATGGCTGCGGTGATCGGCCCGGTTCTCGGCGGCTGGCTGGTCACCGACAACCCGTTGGGCGGCGAGTGGCGGGCGATCTTCTTCATCAACGTCCCGATCGGCATCGTCATCGCTGTTGCCGGCTGGTTCCTGATCCCCGACACCAAGTCCGAGACGGTCACCAATCTCGACCTCGTCGGAGTTGTGCTCGCCGTCGGTGGCGTCCTGCTGCTCGTCTATCCACTGATCGAGGGCAGGCAGCTGGGCTGGCCCACGTGGTCGTTCGTCCTGATGGCCCTGTCCCCGGTGGTATTGACGGCCTTTGTCTTCCAGCAGCGCCGCCGCACCGCTGAGGGCAGTGCTCTGATCCCGCTCCGCCTGTTCAGCAACCGCGGGTTCGTCGGCGGCTCGGCCATCCAGTTCCTATTCCAGGGCTCGATCACGTCGTTCTTCCTGATCCTCGCGATCTATGTGCAGGTCGGCCTCCGATTCGAAGCGATCACTGCAGGTGCGATGACCCTTCCGTTCAGCATCGGAGCAATGGTTGCCGCCGGTATCGGAGCCGCCCTGACCACCCGGCTCGGACGCACACTGCCGTTGATCGGCGGCATCATGATGAGTTCGGGCACCGCGTGGACCATCCTGGTGATCCGATCCGCCGACGCGGACTTTTCGAGCTGGGACACCGTGATCCCGATGGCCCTGGCGGGCCTCGGCCTGACCATCATGCTGGTTCCACTCCTCGACATCGCGTTGTCCACTGTGAATGTGGCCGACTCCGGTGCAGCTTCGGGCACGTTGAACACGTTTGCCCAGGTCGGCGGGGCCGTGGGTGTGGCCGTCACCGGCGTCCTCTTCTTCGGAGAAGCCGGTACCTACACCCAGCCAGAACTTCTGCACGCCTTGTCGATCGCGGCCTGGGTCCCAATCTGTGGTTACGCACTCTGTGCCGCGGCCAGCTTCTTGCTCCCGGGACTCGGTGCCGTCAAAAAGCACGCCGAGGAACAGGAACGCCTCGCCGAACTGGAAGAATCCAACCCCGTCTAACCCGATGATGTGCCCTTCTGGCGAACGGTCACACGGGTCGAGCTCCGCCTTCGGCTTCGTCTCCGCCCAGGTCGACGCCGCCAGAACGGCACATCATCGGGTTTGGGGCGCGGTGGGTCCAAGTGTTGGGGTGCCGGTGACCGGTGGGTAGCCTGGGCATCGTGCTGACTTTTCCGAACCCGGTCAACGACTACGCCGCGCGATCGACTGCGGGCCTGGTCGTCGTACTCGCCGTGGTGGCAATCGTGGTCAACGATCCCATCGTGTACGCGCTGCTGGCGATCGGGTTTGCCCTGCGGGTGGCCTCGGGCCCCAAGCTCTCACCGTTCGGGCAGCTGTCCGTGCGCGTCATTGTTCCGCACCTCATCAAGAAGACCAAGCTTGTGCCCGGCCCACCGAAACGCTTCGCCCAGACGATCGGGCTGGTGTTCAGCGGTTCCGCACTGGTCCTCTCACTGCTCGGCTTCGGTCTGGCGGCCCAGATCGTGACCGGACTACTCGTGGTCGCGGCCCTGCTGGAATCCGTCTTCGGATTCTGCCTGGGCTGCACCATCTTCGGCTTCTTGCAACGCGCCGGTGTGATCCCGGAGAGCGTCTGCGAGGCCTGCAACAACATCTCCCTGCGCACCCCGTCAGCCGGCAACCCCGTCAGCCGGTAACGCGGTCACTCACGCTGACCCCCGGGAGAACGGCATTCGCCGAATCCGGCGAGCTGACAGGATCTGGCGCTGCAGATCGCCGAGCAAGTTCCGGATGCCGACGACCGCAGCCTGCCCGGCTCCCCGTTCGGGCCACGCACCGAGCCGCGTGCGGACTCAACCGGCCTGGACCGGACGCCGGCACTGCTCGGGCGCTCATCGCAGTGGCCATCGACCTGAGTAAGTAGTCCGCAGTACCGTCAGTCGACGTCGAGCAGCGAGAGCGCGATTCCGTCGAGGATGTCGTGTTCGGAGACGACCAGGTCGGTGATACCGGTCCGTTCCCCGATCATCTCGGCGAGTTCGAGTGTCACCAGTGAGCCGCCGCCGATGACGTCGACCCGTCCCGGATGCATGGGGCCGAGCTCGGCCCGCTGTGCGCGCGGCATCCGGACCAGATCCCAGCACACCTTCGACAGGTCCTCGAACCCGACCCGCGAGAGATGTATCAACTCGGAGTCGTATTCCGGCAGATCGGCGGCCAGTGCCGCCAAGGTGGTCATCGTTCCGGCCACGCCCACAAATGTGTTGGCGTCGGTGATGTCGACGTGTGAAAACGCTTCGCCGAGAAGCTCTTTGATCACCGTGATGGCATCGTCGATCTCGACGTCGGTGGGCGGATCGCTGTGCAGGCATCGTTCGGTCAACCGGACACAGCCGATATCGGCCGAGTACGCGGCATGGACGCCGTCCCCGTCACCCATCACCACCTCGGTGGATCCGCCACCGAGATCGACGACCACAAACGGCCCCTGCGCGGGGTCGAGGTCGCCGACCGCACCGGCGAACGACAACCGGGCTTCCTCATCTCCGGAGATGACCTCGGCAACCGCACCCGGCACCACCGCACCCAGCAGTTCACGGGTCATCGCATAGAACTCGTCGCGATTGGCGGCGTCGCGGGTCGCCGATGTGGCAACCATCCGGACCGCGCCGACACCGTGCGACCGCATGATCGTCACATAATCGGCCAGGGCGACGCGGGTCCGTTCGATTGCCTCATCGGCAAAGGCGCCGGTGGCATCCACACCCTGTCCGAGGCGGACGACACGCATCTCGCGATGCAGATCGATCAGCCCACCGTCGCCGGCGCGGGCCACCAGCAGTCGGATCGAGTTGGTGCCACAATCAACCGCCGCAACAACGTCTGTCATGAATCCTCTTCGCGCGGAGCAAGTTCCGGCCAGTCCGCCGGTATGGCACTGCCGCGCAGGCCGGCGGCGGCCGCCAACGACACCGCTTCGTCTCCGAAGGGATTGACGCCGGGGCCCTTGGCCAGCGAGTGCGCGATCAACACGTGCAGGCACTTCACCCGGTCCGGCATACCACCGCCGGTGAAGTCGGTGCCCAGCGATTCGATGGCGTCACGTTCGGCCAGATACGACTGGTGCGCACGGCGATAGTGCGCCGCCAGCTCCGGATCTTCGGCGAGGCGGGCGCTCATCTCCCGCATCACGCCGGCCGATTCCTGTCGACTCGCCTCAGCGGTCAGACGTGGATCGGTCAGATAGAAGAGCGTGGGAAACGGCGTACCGTCCGGCAGCCTCGGCGCGGTCTTGACCACCGCCGGCCGACCGTCGGGAGTGCGGTAGCTGACCTCGAGCACTCCGCGCGGCAACCGGCCGAGCTGCTTTGCGATGACGTCTAGATCATCTTGGGAGACTGGCTGATTGGATTCTGAATTGCTCATTTTTTCTCGGGCACCGATACCGAATCCCACAGGTTTGTGTACCAGGGGTTCGCGGCCTGCTTCTCCGCCTCACGCTCTTCGTCCGTCTTGCCCGGCGGTTCCGGGTACTGCATCACCAGGGGCTTCTCCCCCGGCATCACAAACTGCAATCGCTCGCGCGCCTGCGCCTCGATGTAGGCCGGGTCGCTCTGCTCGGCGACCTTTTCTTCGTAGTCGCGAACCTCTTGTTCGAGTTGTGCGTTGCTCGCCCGCACTTCGTCGAACTCGGTCTGCTGGGACAGGTACGTCCGCATCGGTACGGCGAGCGACAACGCCAGCAGGCTGAGAACGGCGGCGAGCACCACAGCCCGCTTCGGGTTGATCGCCTCCCACCGCGACGACAACGCCGCCGCGGTGCGCGGCAGCGTCATCGTCGGCAATGCAGAGGTACGCGTGCTCGCGCGGGCCCGGGTGGGGCCGGCGGCGCCGCGACTGCGCGACCCCGACCGGGCCGGGCCCGCTCCGCCATCGACCGGTCCACGTCCGCGCTCGCGACGGGATCGCTCCGGCGATCCCGTTCGGCGACTTCGTCTTTCAGCCATGACCTACGCGTCCGTCAACTTGTTTCCCGGTACTTGCTCAGCCCTCGAACGAAAAGCGCGGGAAGGCAAGGTCACCGGCGTACCGGGCAGCATCTCCCAGACCCTCTTCGATGCGGAGCAACTGGTTGTACTTGGCCACGCGCTCGCTGCGAGCCGGCGCGCCGGTCTTGATCTGACCACAACCACACGCAACGGCCAGGTCGGCGATGGTCGTGTCTTCGGTTTCACCCGAACGGTGGCTCATCATCGTCTTGTAGCCACTGTTGTGTGCCAGCGCCACCGCGTCGAGAGTTTCGGTGAGCGTGCCGATCTGGTTGACCTTCACCAGAAGTGCGTTGGCCGCGCCGCGGTTGATGCCGTCTTCGAGACGCTCGGGGTTGGTGACGAACAGGTCGTCGCCGACCAGCTGGATCTTGTCGCCGATGGCCTCGGTGAGGGCGATCCAGCCTTCCCAGTCATCCTCGGACAGCGGATCTTCGATCGAAACCAGCGGGAACTCGGTGAGCAGCTGGGCGTAGAACTCGGCCATCTGCGCGGCCGTGCGGGTGCTGCCCTCGAATGCGTAACCCTTGCCCTCTGTGTGGAACTCGGTGGCCGCGACATCAAGCGCGAGCGCGACGTCGGTGCCCAGCTTGAGGCCGGTGTTGCTGATGGCCTCGCTGATCAGCTCCAGAGCTGCGCGGGTTCCGGCGATGTCCGGTGCAAAGCCACCCTCGTCACCGAGACCGGTCGAAAGGCCCTTGGACTTGAGGACTGACCGCAGCGAGTGGTAGACCTCGGTGCCCCAGCGCAGGGACTCCTTGAACGTCGGTGCGCCGATGGGCGCAACCATGAATTCCTGGACATCGACGCCGGTATCGGCATGGGCGCCGCCGTTGACGATGTTCATCATCGGAACCGGCAGGATGTGCGCGTTGGGTCCGCCCACGTACCGGAACAGCGGGAGTCCGGCCGATTCCGCAGCGCCCTTGGCCACGGCCAGGGAAACACCCAGGAGCGCGTTGGCACCCAGGCGGGACTTGTCCGGGGTTCCGTCGAGGTCGAGAAGCGCCTGGTCGACCAGTCGCTGATCGTCGGCCTCGATGCCGATCACGGCCGGCGCGATCTCACCGAGAACGGCCTCCACGGCCTTCAGGACACCCTTGCCGCCGTAGCGATCGCCACCGTCACGGAGTTCCACTGCCTCGTGCTCCCCGGTCGACGCGCCCGAGGGCACCGCCGCACGGGTAAATGTTCCGTCGTCCAGAACAACTTCGACCTCGACTGTCGGGTTACCCCGCGAGTCCAGAATTTCGCGGGCTCCGACCTGATCGATGCTGGCCACGGCTCATCTCCTTCAGATGTTGATCACTGCACGTTCACGCCCGCACCGAGGAGGTGGCGCGTATCGCCTTAGAGACTAATGCCCAACCCTTCCAGACATCGACTGACGCACCGACGCCGCGGGATGTCGATCTGCTCAGTACGCGACGTTCACCGAATAGGCGTTTGCGTGGTCACGGACGTCGAGGACGTATTGCATCGAGTTGTTGTAGACCTTCACCGCCTTCTCCCACCCTTCCGGTGTGGTCAGGTCGCCGCCCGAGACGCAGAGGTAGCGGGCCGCCGACAGGGCCGCATCGTCGATGTTGTCGACGTCGACCACACCGTCGCCGTTGGCGTCGACTCCGAATCGTTCCCAGGTCGCCGGGATGAACTGGAACGGTCCCATCGCCCGGTCGAGCTGATCGTCGCCGTCGAGCCGACCGCCGTCAGTGTCCGGGATCTTCGCGTTGCCCGCGGTCCCGTCCAGCGGTACCCCGCGGATCTCCGGTGAGATGTCACCGTTGGATGCCACCTGTGCCCCTCGGTACTGACCGTGTTTGCTTTCCACTCCGGCGATGCCGGCGAGTGTGGTCCAGGTGATACCGCATTCGGGGTGCTGCTGACGCTGTATTTCGGCGGCGTTGCCATAGGCCTCGATCGACACGAGTGGGATGCCGGTCTGCTCGGAGATCGGGGTCGCCCATTCGCGAACGAGTTCAGCAGTTCGACCAGGCGAGTTGAGGTCGAAGTACGGGACGGGCGCACCGGGATCAGGTGGAATACCGTCCGGGATGACGACGTCCGGTTTGGACGGCAGATCAAGACATCCAGCGGTCATCGCCATCACGCCGACGGCGACCCCCGCAACCGCCACCCGCCGGGCAATCGATCGCCGGCCACTACGCGGCTCTCGCCCGTGCCCAGACACCACAGTCAATCCTCACTTGTCGTCATCGACGTGGCGCCACGTATGCCGCCGCCACTCCACTGTGCCCGAACCTTGACGTTTTCCCGGAGCCGAATCGCCGAACAACACGCCGGCGATCCCCACAAATGCCCGATTTGTCCGAATGCCCCAGGTCAACAGGAAGTGGGTCCAAAGTCCCCAACATCTCTCAACTCCACGACTGCATTCGGAGTTCCCCGGATCAGGTTGTAATGTCGGCGTTTAGGTAATCCGACCCTTACCGAAAATCTCGTTGCCACACCGATCCGAATCCACCGAAGGAGCACCGTTGAACATCGCTGACGGCAGTTCGGCACCCTCGGTGGCGACGCAACTTTTCGGGAGCGGACTCATCGGCCTCCGCGAAGGACTCGAAGCCGGGATCGTGGTGATGATCCTGATCGCCTTTCTGGTGAAGTCGGACCGGCGCGACGCCCTCAAATGGGTGTGGCTCGGCGTCGGCGCCGCGATCGCGATGGTTCTCGCCATCTTTGCCGTGATCCACTACGGCACCTCGACGGTGACCGGCCTGACCGCCGAGGCGATCGCCGGGGTCAGCTCGCTGGCGGCGGTGGTGATCGTGACGTTCATGGTGCTGTGGATGCGCACCGCGGCGGCGTCGATCTCCGGCGAACTCAAGGAGTCGATGGCGCGGGCGCTCGAGGTCGGTGCCGGCGCGGTGGTGCTGTTGTCGTTCCTGGCCGTCGGCCGCGAAGGAGTCGAGACCGCGCTGCTCATGGTCGGATACGCCGAGAACACCTCGGGCAGCAGCTGGCCGCTCGTCGGCCTGGTCCTCGGCGTCGTGGCCGCGGTCGGGGTCACCGTGCTGCTGTATCAGGGCACCGTCCGGATCAACTTCCAGAAGTTCTTCAAATACACCGGGGCATTCCTGGTCGTCGTCGCCGCCGGGATGCTGGCGTACGCGATCCGGGCCCTGCAGACCGTCGGCTGGCTGCCCGGCCTGTCGAACACCGCGTTCGACATCACCGCGCACTACGACCAGTCGTCGTGGTACGGAACGGTTCTGGCCGGCATCTTCAACTTCCGTCCCGAACCCACGGTGCTGCAGGTGATCGGCTGGACCGCCTACCTGCTCATCGTGATGACCTACTTCCTCTGGCCGCGCACACTCGCGCCCGCTGCGGCAAAGACATCGCCCGCACCCATTCGCATCCCCACCTTGTCGAGAAAGGCACCACCCACCCCATGAATCTCACCCGATCCGCCAAGGCTGCGGTCTTGATGTGCGCGGCGCTCGCCGGCCCGCTCGTCCTGTCGGCGTGTACCGACAAGACCGAGGCGTCCGAGGGTGACATCGCGGTCACCTCTACGGATTCCGGTTGCGACCTCGCGACGCCGGACGCCGAGACCGGGATGGTGTCGTTCAACATCACGAACAACGGGACCAAGATCACCGAGTTCTACGTGTACGGCAGCAACAATCGCGTCCTCGGTGAGGTCGAGAACATCGGACCCGGGCTGACCGGCAAGTTGGCCGTGGAGATCGTAGAACCCGGAACGTACGTCACCGCGTGCAAGCCGGGCATGGTCGGAACCGGCATCCAGCAGGAGCTGAACGTCACCGGCGAGACCAAAGAAAAGGCCGAGATTCCGGCCGACGTCGAGCAGGCCAAGGTCGCCTACCTCGACTATGTACGCGGACAGGTCAACGGATTCGCCGACCAGACCGCCGTGTTCGTCGCGGCGGTCAAGTCCGGCGATTTCGAAGCCGCCAAGTCGATGTTCGGACAGACGCGTACCTTCTACGAGCGCATCGAACCGGTGGCCGAGTCGTTCCCCGATCTTGATCCCGCCATCGACATGCGCTGGGACGACACCGAAGACGGCGCCCAGCCGTTCACCGGATTCCACCGCCTCGAGCGGTTCCTGTGGCCGCCGCAAATCACTGA
This sequence comes from Williamsia faeni, assembly GCA_003202005.1. Lineage (GTDB taxonomy): Bacteria > Actinomycetota > Actinomycetes > Mycobacteriales > Mycobacteriaceae > Williamsia > Williamsia faeni. The sequence goes on from QJJF01000008.1 coordinate 41,755, forward strand.
CATCGGCGAGAAGCCGGACGATGTGACACAGGCCGACTACGACAACGCCGTCGCGACCGACAACAAAGCCGAAGCCGACAAGGCAGCCGATGCCCTGCTCGCCGACGTCAATGCGCTCAAGACCGAGGTCGACAAGCCCGACTTCGTCTTCCCGACCGGCTCGTTCGTCAAAGGTCCGCAGGCTCTGATCGACGAGATCGCCGCCACCAAGGTCGGTGGTGAGGAAGACCGATACAGCCACACCGACCTGTGGGATTTCGCGGCCAACGTCGACGGATCCGAAACCTTGATCGCGACAATGGCACCCATCATCTCGGCCAAGAACCCTGAGCTGATGGACAAGATCACCGCACAGTTCGCAACGGTCCGCGCGTCCATCGACAAGTACCGGACCCCGGACGGATATGTGTCCTACGACCAGGTTCCCGACGAGGCCCGCAAGGTCTTCTCCGATCAGATCGACGCGCTCTCGCAGTCTCTGTCGCTGGTTCCAGGACTGGTGATGACGCAGTAATGACCGAAACAGAGGACGCCGTGCCCACACCCCATCAGCGCACCGGCGTCAGTCGCCGCGTGCTGCTCGGGGCTGCGGGCGTGGGCACGGTGGCCGCTGTGGCCGCCGGGGGTGTGGCCGTCGGCCGCGTCACCGCGCCGGAGCCGAAAGCTGATCCGGCCGACCACATCGTCCCGTTCCACGGTCCGCGCCAGGCCGGCATCACCACCGCGGCCCAGGACCGACTGCATTTCGCGGCGTTCGACGTCATCACCGACAATCGCGACGAACTGATCGACATGCTCAAGCGCTGGACCGCGGCAGCAGAACGAATGACCAAAGGTCTGGACACCGTCGAGGGCGGTGCGCTTGATATGGGCGACTACACTCCACCCGCCGATACCGGTGAGGCGCTGGGGTTGTCCGCGTCCTCGCTGACGATCACGATCGGGTTCGGTCCCGGCCTGTTCGGACCCAGCGCCGCAAATCCCACCGGCACAGACCGATTCGGCATCGCCGACAAGAAACCGGCTGCGCTCGTCGACCTCCCCGCGTTTGTGGCCGACGCCATCGAGCGGTCCCGCAGCTTCGGTGACATCGGTGTGCAGGCCTGCTCCGACGATCCGCAGGTCGCCGTCCATGCCATTCGCAACCTGGCCCGGATGGGGTTCGGCGTCGTCAGTGTGCGCTGGTCCCAGCTGGGGTTCGGACGCACGTCGTCCACCACCACCACCCAGGCCACCCCACGAAACATGTTCGGGTTCAAGGACGGAACCGCGAACATCAAATCAAACGACCACGAGGCCCTCAATGGCCACGTCTGGGTTGCCGAGAGCGACAACCCACCGGCCGCGCAATGGATGACGGGCGGTTCGTATCTGGTGGCCCGGCGGATCCGCATGGACATCGAACCCTGGGATCGGGCGATGCTGCTCGAACAGGAAAAGATCGTCGGACGGTTCAAGGGAAACGGCGCCCCACTGGGTCAGGAAGACGAGTTCGATGAACCCGACTTCAACATCAGCAACGGCTCCGGTCCGATCATCGCCCACAACGCCCATGTGCGCCTTGCACATCCGGACAATCTCGGTGGCGTCCGGATCCTGCGTCGCGGATACAACTTCACCGATGGTTCCGACGGGTTCGGTCACCTCGACGCCGGACTGTTCTTCATCGCCTACTGCCGTGACGCCCACACCCAGTTCGTGCCGATGCAACGCGCCTTGGCAACAAAGGACGCGATGATGGAATACCTCATGCACACCGGCAGCGCCCTGTTCGCCTGTCCGCCGGGCCTGGCCGAGGGCGAATACTGGGGACAGCACCTCTTCGAGTAGCCGCCCCACCCCGATGTCGTGGCCTTATGGCGAACGTTTTCCCAGGTGAACGCCGCCAAAACGGCACATCATCGGGTCAGCGGGGGAAGTGGATGCGCCAGATGTCGGCGGTCTTGGGTTCACCGGTCGGCGTGGTGGCCTCGGCGATCCGGACGTCGGCCATGAAGGCCAGCACATCACGGCGCAACTGATCCTCGATGCTGGGGCCGTCCGCGGTGATCCGCAGATCGGTGACCTCGGTCGGTATCAGGTCCGGCGGAAAGTCCGCCGCGGCAAGGCGTTCGAGCACCTTCTGCGTCAACGCCAACGACGGCTGATTGGTGGCGATACCGTCGAGCACCGACCCCCGCGCCTTCTCGGTGGCCTTGCGCGCCTCCCATTCGTCGAGCTGAGTCTGCAGATCGATGTTGTCGCCGCTGAGCACGCCCTGGGTCCGCGCCGACACCTTCGTGGTGAAAGCCCGTGCCACATCATCGATGTCGAACGGGTCGACGTCACGATCGGCAGCGATCCGGGCGTGGAACAGCACCTGCAGCAGGATGTCGCCGAGCTCTTCGAGCAGATGATCCCGATCGCCGGAGTCGATCGCATCGAGGAGTTCATACGTCTCCTCCACCAGGTAGCGGCGCAACGACTCGTGTGTCTGATCGCGTTCCCACGGCCCGTCGCGGCGCAGCCGGTCCATCAGCTCGACGGACGCCAGCAACTCCCATCCGCTCGGCTGATCAGGCATCGGCAGTCTGCCCGGCATCGACGCGCATGTTGACGCTGCCCGGATTGCGGCCGTCGATGACCAGCAGCAGATCCGCGACCACCTGGACGAGGTCGACGTCACGAACCCGATCACTGCCGACTCCTCCGGTCCGCGGGATCGGGATGCCCACGACGCCGGTGGTGCCACGATAGGTTGCCGACGGGTACAGGCGCTTGAGCCGAACCTGTTGTGAATCCAGGAGTTTCAGCGGAGACACCTTGAACTGGTTACCCGCGACCCCGACCTCGGTGACACCGATCTGACGTGCCAGCAAGCGCAACTTCGCAACCGACACCAGACGCAGGACCTCTTCGGGCAGTGGTCCATAGCGGTCGAGCAGTTCCTCGACCACTCCGGAGATCTCGTCGTCGGTGGTGGCCGAAGCGAACTTGCGGTACGCCTCGAGCCGCAGGCGATCGGAATCGACGTAATCGGCGGGAATGTGCGCATCGACTGGGAGATCGACCCGCACCTCCTTCTCCTCTTCCATGGCGATCGGACGTCCATCGGCGGCGGCCCGGTAGGCCTCGACGGCCTCACCGACCAAGCGCACGTAGAGGTCGAATCCGACGCCCGCAACGTGTCCGGACTGCTCGGCACCGAGCACGTTGCCGGCACCACGCAGTTCAAGGTCCTTGAGCGCCACGGCCATACCGGCACCGAGGTCGTTGTTCTGCGCAATGGTCACCAACCGGTCATGCGCGGTTTCGGTGAGGGGCTTCTCGCCGTTGTAAAGGAAGTAGGCGTAGCCGCGTTCCCGGCTTCGACCGACTCGTCCGCGCAGCTGATGCAGCTGCGACAGGCCCAGGACCTCGGACCGGTCGACGATCAGGGTGTTGGCGTTGGAGATGTCGAGGCCGGTTTCGATGATGGTGGTACACACCAACACGTCGTACTCGCGGTCCCAGAATCCGGTGACGGTGCGTTCGAGGAGGTCCTCGCCCATTTGACCGTGCGCCACCACAACACGTGCTTCGGGGACCATCGCCTTGATCGCGGCGGCGGTCTTGTCGATGGTGCTGACCCGGTTGTGGACGTAGAAGACCTGCCCGTCACGCAGCAGCTCGCGCCGGATCGACGCCGCGACCTGCTTCTCCTGATAGGCACCCACATAGGTGAGCACCGGATGGCGCTCCTCGGGAGGTGTCAGGATCGTCGACATCTCGCGGATGCCCGCCATCGACATCTCCAGCGTTCGCGGGATCGGGGTGGCCGACATCGTGAGGACGTCGACGTGGGTCCGCAACGATTTGATGTGTTCCTTGTGCTCGACACCAAAGCGCTGTTCCTCGTCGACCACCACCAATCCGAGGTCCTTCCAGCGGATTCCGGTGGCCAGCAGACGATGGGTTCCGATGACGATGTCGACACTGCCGTCGGCCATCCCATCGATGACCTTGCGGGAATCACCGGAATCGGTGAACCGGGACAACCCGGCAACCGTCACCGGAAAGCCCTGCATACGTTCGGCGAATGTCTGCAGATGTTGTTGCGCCAGAATGGTTGTCGGCACCAGGACGGCGACCTGCTTGCCACTCTGCACGGCCTTGAACGCCGCCCGGACCGCGATTTCGGTCTTGCCGTAACCCACATCGCCGACCACGACCCGGTCCATCGGGACGGGTCGTTCCATATCCGACTTCACCTCGCCGATGACGGTGAGCTGATCCATGGTCTCGGTGAACCCGAAGGCGTCTTCCATCTCCCGCTGCCACGGGGTGTCGGGCGAGAATGCGTAACCGGGCGCCGCATGCCGGGCCGCGTAGAGCTGCACCAATTCGCCCGCGATCTCACGAACAGCCTTACGCGCCTTGCGTTTTGTGTTCTGCCAATCGGAGCCACCGAGCTTCGACAGCGACGGGGCCTCGCCACCGACGTACCGGGAGAGCTGATCGAGTGAATCCATCGGAACGAACAACCGGTCGCCGGGGTGACCGCGCTTACTCGGCGCATATTCGATGACCAGGTATTCGCGCCGCGCACCACCGACGGTGCGTTCGATCATCTCGACGAACTTGCCGATGCCGTGCTGGTCGTGGACCACCATGTCGCCGGCGCTCAGAGCCAGCGGGTCGACCTGATTGCGGCGTTTCGCCGGGAGCCGGCGTCCGTCCTGCGCCCCGGTGATCCGCGCGCCGGTGAGGTCGGATTCGGTAATGATCACCAATGCCGCATCGGGCAGAACCAAACCAGACGACAGCGAGCCCCGGAGCACGGTGACCACACCTGTTTCCGGGCTGGTACCCGAATCAGCAAGGCGCACCGGCACTTCGGCTTCTCCGAGCCGTTCGACGATGCGTTCGGCAGTGCCGGCACCGGCCGAGACGACCGCGGCCCGGCCGCCGGAGCTGACGTGGGCCCGCAATCCGGCGAAGGTCTTGGCGATCTCCCCCTCGTCACCGCGGGGCGCCGGACCCGGCGTGAGTTTCAGCTCCGTGCCGATACCGATCGAGCTGTATGTCCACCACGTACGCTGCGCGGCCAGGGTTTGTTCGTGGACGTCGTCGAGCGACCGATAGGAGCTGTCATCGAGGTGCAGCAAGCCGAGGTCGATCGGCGCGAGCCCGCCACCACCGGCCGCCGTCCACGACGCCTCGAGGAACTCGGCCCCGGTGCGGGCGAGGTCGGAGGCCCGTCGTCGGACCTTTTCGGGATCGAGGACGACCACGTGGGTGCCCACCGGCATCACTTCGGTGAGCAGTTGCATCTGACCGGGGACCAGCGCGGGAATGAACGCTTCCATCCCCTCGATGGCGACGCCCTCCGAAAGCTTGGTCAGCATCTCGACCACCGACGAGTCGTCGGCCATGTCGACTGCGAGGTCTGCCGCCCGGGCCCGCACACCGTCGGACAACAGCAGTTCGCGGCAGGGATGGACGTGGACCAGCTTCATGTCGACTTCGGGCTGACTTCGCTGATCTGCCACCGAGAATGCCCGCTGCTCGGTGATCTCGTCGCCCCAGAACTCGACGCGAACCGGGTAGTCGGTGGTGGTCGGGAAGACGTCGAGAATGCCGCCACGAACTGCGAACTCACCACGTTTTCCGACCATGTCGACCCGGGTGTAGGCCAACTCGACCAGCTTCGCGATCACCTCGTCGAAGTCGGTCTCGGCACCCTCTTGCAGGGTGATGGAGTCCAGCTCGCCCAGCCCGGGTGCCAGCGGCTGCACGAGCGAGCGAACCGTCGTCACCACGACCTTCAGCGGTGGTCCGTAGTTGTCGTCGTCCGGGCTGCGCAGCCGGTGCAGGACCCGCAGCCGCTGGCCGACGGTGTCGACGGAGGGCGACAACCTCTCGTGCGGCAGCGTCTCCCACGAGGGGAACTGCGTCACGCGCTTGCCGATGATGTCGCGCAGTTGCGCGGTCAATTCATCTGATTCGCGGCCGGTGGCGGTCACCACCAGGACAGGTTTCGACGCGGCCGCGGCCAGCGCGGCGACCAGGAACGGTCGCGCCGCCGGCGGTCCCACCAGTTCGAGTTCAGGCGTTCCGAGTTGCGCACTCACCTCCGCCAGCGCGGAGTCAGAGGCCGCGATCTGGGCCAAACCAGATAGCTGTCCGGTGAAAAATGCAGCAGAGGGCCCAGTCACACGATCAGTTTACGGGTGCGCAAACACCGCGGTGACCAGGAGCACCCGATGCTGCGCCATACGCCGCGCGCAATCCGCCCATCACCCCTACAGTGAGCGAGTTGCCCACTAGGAGATTCGCATGTCGACCAGCCCGTTCGCCGGCAAGAAAAGGCGAGAGTCCGCACCGGAATGGTGTGACCGGTGATCATCGGATGGCACGAGCCGGCCGGCTCGCGGCCGATTACTGTGGCTGCATGACGTCACGCTGGTCGGCAGCCAACCTACCGCGCCTGGACGGCAAGCGGATTGTGGTCACCGGCGCCACAAACGGCCTCGGATGGGAGACCGCGCGCGGGCTGGCCCGCGTCGGCGCCCAGGTGGTACTTGCTGTTCGAGACGTCGATCGCGGAAAACAACGCGCAACACAGATCGCCGCCGAAACCGTCGGTTCGCACGCCGAGGTCGTCCGATTGGACCTGGCGGACCTGTCATCGGTGCGGCGTTGCGCCGACGGTCTCGGCAACATCGACATCCTCGTCAACAACGCCGGTGTCATGGCCGGCGAGCACGGCTTCACCGTCGACGGCTTTGAAACCTCCTTTGGCACAAACTTTCTCGGCCCGTTCGCGCTGACCAACCTGTTGTTGCCGCAGATCCGCGAGCGGGTGGTGATCGTCGGATCGAGTTCGCACAAGGCCGGACAGATCCGCCTGGACGACCCACATTTCGAGCGCCGAAGCTGGAGCCGACCGGCGGCATATTCGCAATCCAAACTCGCCGACATGCTCTGGGGACTCGAACTCGATCGCCGGCTGCGCAAGTCCGGGTCACAGATCAGCACCGCCATCTCGCACCCGGGGTGGGCTACCACCGGAATTCTCGGCGTCACCGGTATCAGCGTGATCGACGGTGTCATCGCGGGGGCGGGCCGGGTCATGGCCAACACCCCGGCCGAAGGCGCCGCCATCACTCTGCGCGCCATGAGCCCGGACATCCCATCCGGTTCCTATGTCGGGCCCGATGGCCCGTTCGGACTGCGCGGCGGCCCGGTGCTCGTCGGCAGGTCGACGGCCGCCTGTGACATCCGAACGGCCGGGTTGCTCTGGGAGCTGGCCGAATTCGCAACAGACACGAGGTACCCACTATGACAGTGACCATCCGGCCGGCCACCGCACCTGACTGTGTCGACGTCGCCGCAATCTACAAGCACTACGTCGACAACACGGTCATCACCTTCGACTACGTCTCACCCACCGCCGCCGAGTGGAAGATCAAGCGCGCCAACCTGATCTCGCAGCGACTGCCTTTCCTGGTCGCGGAGGACGAACACCGTGTCGTGGTCGGTTTCGCGTATGTCACCCACTACCGGGAGAAACAGGCCTTTGCCTGGACGGTGGAGAACACCATCTACCTGGACCCGGCCTATACCGGGCGGGGTTACGGGAGAGCCCTGATGGCCGGCCTCCTCGAATCGGTGAAGGAGTCACCGGCCCACCGGATCGTGTCGGTGATCTCGGACATACCCGATTCGGGATCGGTACCGCTGCACGCCAAAGCCGGATTCTACGAAGTCGGCCGTCTGCGGCGGGTCGGCTTCAAACACGACGCCTGGGTCGACTGCATCATCATGCAGTACGACGTCGTCGATTCCGACCGCCCGCCCGTTTGAACCGCAGGATTCCCGAAGGAACAAAGCGGACCGGGGTCCGGTTGGTATGATCATGTCTGTGACGCGAATGCCTTCACTGTTCCTGAGCCATGGCGCTCCCCCGCTGGTGGACGATGCCCGCTGGGTGGGTCAGCTCGAGAAGTGGTCGAAGTATCTGCCGACGCCGACGGCCATCCTGATGGTGTCGGCGCACTGGGAGTCGGCGCCGCTCACCATCGGCGCCACCGATTCCACCGTGCCACTGACCTACGACTTCGGCGGCTTCCCCGAGCACTACTACCGCGTGCGATACGACGCCCCCGGTGCCGCGGACCTGGCCGCACGAATCGAGGCGTTGATGCCAGGCGATCAAGCGGTCCGCCACGATCCCCGTCGACGCCTCGATCACGGCGCCTACGTGCCGCTGACCGTGATGTATCCCGAAGCCCGGATCCCGGTGCTGCAGATCTCGCTGCCGACACTCGATCCCGAAAAACTACTCGATCTCGGCCGACGTCTCCGGCCCCTGCGTGACGAGGGTGTTCTGATCATCGGATCCGGATTCACCACGCACGGCTTGCCGTTTCTGACCGACCTGCGACCGAACGCCAACGCACCGACCTGGTCGAAGGAGTTCGACGCCTGGGCCGCCGAACGCTTCGCCGACGGAGACGTGGAGTCGCTCATCCGGTTCCGCGACGTCGCCCCGGGCATGCCGTATGCGCATCCGACGATCGAACACTGGTCACCGTTGTTCGTCGCCCTCGGCGCCAGCGACAACCCCGAACAGAAGGGCGATCAGGTCATCGACGGTTTCTGGATGGGCCTGAGCAAGCGCAGTCTGCAACTGGCCTAGGACGGGCGTTTCTTTTCCGACTCCGTCGGCTCGTTCGGTCCCACGAGATGTGGGTCGGCCTCCAGGTTGACCAGGCCGTTCCAGCACAGGTTGACCAGATGCGCAGCGACAACCTCTTTCGAGGGCTCCCGAACGTCGAGCCACCACTGCGCCGTCGAGGTCACCATCCCGACCAGTGCCTGCGCGTACAACGGCGCCAATGCCGGGTCGCGGCCACGCCGCTCGAAGTCGCCACCGAGAATGTGCTCGACCTGGCTGATCGCATCGTTGAGCAGACTCGAATACTTGCCGGTGTCGTCGGACGTGGACGAGCCACGCATCAGGATCTGAAAACCGTCGGTGCGATCTTCCATGTAGGTCAGCAGAGCCAGCGCCACCTGCTGAACGCGGTATCGCGACCGGTTCTTGCTCAGCGATGACGTGATCATCTCCAACAGGGTTTCCATCTCGCGGTCGACGATCACCGCATAGAGGCCCTCTTTGCCACCAAAATGTTCATACACAACGGGTTTGGAGACTCCGGCACGTTGGGCGATCTCCTCGACGGCAGTTGCCTCGAATCCCTTTTCGGCGAACAGCCCACGGGCCACCTCGATCAGCTGATGACGTCTCTGCGGGCCCGTCATCCGCGCACGGGGCACCCGCTGCACCTGATCGGCCTTTGTGGTCGGGCGATCGACCGTCATTGCCGCACCCCCGTCACCGTGATCAACTTCGCTGATCGACATCGCTGATCAACTATAGGCGGATCGGTGGCCGGTCCGGGTCGACGGTGGTCCACACGAATCGAGATCTCGTCAATACTTTGCTCCGCCACCAGGACTCGAACCTGGAATACCTGAACCAAAATCAGGAGTGTTGCCGATTACACCATGGCGGATAGCGCTCACGATTGTGCCATGAGACTCACCGGAACCCACAACCGGCACGCGTCGTCCCACGACGCCACCGCAAACGAGCCGGATATACGAAGACGAGCCACATGTATGCGGCTCGCCTTCGTACATCTGGCTCGTCTGCGGGAGGGCGATCAGTCGCGCGGACCGCCGGCGACGTAGATGACCTGACCGGTGACAAATCCGGCACCTTCGCTCGCCAGGAACGACACGGTGTGGGCGATGTCCTCGGGCTGACCGACTCGGGCAACCGGGATCTGGGATGCCGCGGCAGCCTTGTAGTCCTCGAACGGCACGCCGACACGCTCGGCGGTCGCAGCCGTCATCTCGGTCTCGATGAATCCCGGTCCGATGGCGTTGGCCGTCACGCCGAACTTGCCGAGCTCGATCGACAGGGTCTTGGTGAATCCCTGCATGCCGGCCTTGGCGGCCGAGTAGTTGGACTGTCCACGGTTACCGAGGGCCGACACACTCGACAGGTTGACGATCCGGCCGAACTTGGCCGCGACCATGTGCTGCTGCACAGCCCGCGACATCAGGAACGCACCACGCAGGTGAACGTTCATGACCGAATCCCAGTCGTCGACCGTCATTTTGAAAAGCATGTTGTCGCGGGTGATGCCGGCGTTGTTGACCAGGATCGTCGGCGCGCCCAGCTCGCCGGTGACCTTCTCGACCGCTGCGGCGACAGCAGCCTCGTCGGCGACGTTGGCGCCCACCGCGATCGCCTTGCCACCGGCATCGGTGATCGCCTTGACGGTGTCGGCACAGCTCGACTCGTCGAGATCCAGAACGGCTACGGCGTACCCGTCGGCCGACAGTCGCTTCGCAACCGCTGCGCCGATACCGCGCGCACCGCCGGTGACGATCGCTGTTCTCTGCTCGCTCACAACTACTCCCTTGTAGATAAATATTCGGATGACGATCGCCAGGTGACTCACAACCATGGAGTCGAACGACCTGCGATGGTCCACCAGTTGTATCAAGTGCCCTCCGAAGGTGCGTAGGATCGGGCCGTTCCCCGCTTCCAACCGCCAAGGGAGTCCCATGTCCGTGGCACCTGAATCCGAGCACGCCACCTCCGGGCACATTGCCGTACTGGTCCTCGCCGCGGGCGCCGGCACCCGCATGAAGTCGGCCATCCCGAAGGTCTTACACGCGATCGGCGGCCGTTCACTGCTTTCGCACGCGCTTCACGCCGCATCTGATATCGAGCCTGATCACCTGGTTGTCGTCGTCGGACACGAACGAGAGAAGGTCACCGCTGCGTGCGCCGACATCGCCGGAACCCTCGGCCGCGATGTCCAGACCGCTGTCCAAGAGCAGCAGCACGGTACCGGCGACGCCGTCCGCGCCGGACTCGCTGCACTACCCGACAACTTCGACGGCACCGTGCTCGTCACCGCCGCCGACGTCCCGCTCCTGGACGGTTCGACACTGCGTGATCTCATTGCCGACCACACCAGCATGCCCGCTGCATCCGTGACAGTTCTCACGTCGACCGCGCCCGATCCGACCGGTTATGGGCGGGTTCTGCGCACTCACGACGGCGCGGTCACCGCGATCGTCGAGCAGAAGGACGCAACAGACCAGCAACGACGCATCATCGAGGTCAACTCCGGCGTCTACGCCTTCGATGCCACCACGTTGCGGGGGGCGCTCGCCGAGCTCTCCCCTGACAACGCCCAGCAAGAGCTCTACCTGACCGACGTCGTCGAGATCGCCAACCGGCAGTCGAAAGTGGTGCGCGCCAAGCACATCGACGATGCTGGCAGAGTCGCCGGCTGCAACGACCTGCTGACGTTGGCGACGCTCGGTGCGGAATTGAACCGGCGAATCCTGGCTGGCCACATGCTCGCCGGTGTCACGATCATCGACCCGGCCACCACCTGGGTCGATGTCGACGTGACCCTCGCCACCGATGTGACCATCGCGCCCGGAACGCAGCTGCTGGGCCGGACGAGCGTTGACACCGGTGCCGAGATCGGACCTGACAGCACCCTGTCCGACGTCACCGTCGGCGCCGGCGCTTCGATCATCCGGACCCATGCGTCACAATCGGTCATCGGCGCAAACACGCAGGTCGGACCCTTCGCGTACCTGCGTCCGGGCTCGGTTCTCGGCGAGTCCGGCAAGATCGGGACGTTCGTCGAGACGAAGAACTCGGACATCGGCAAGGGCGCCAAGGTCCCGCACCTGACATATGTCGGTGACGCGACCATCGGCGAGGGCACCAACATCGGTGCATCAAGCGTTTTTGTGAACTACGACGGTGTGAACAAGACGCGTACCACAATCGGGGCACATTGCCGAACCGGATCAGACACGATGTTCGTAGCACCACTGAATGTCGGCGATGGTGTCTACACCGGAGCGGGTACCGTCTTGACGCAGGATGTGCCCCCGGGAGCCCTCGCGGTCTCCGGTGGGAAGCAAAGAAATATCGACGGTTGGGTGCAGGCCAAACGGCCTGGCACGCCCTCAGCCCGGGCCGCTGCCAACGCGCTGACCGTAGCCAAGATCGTGCAACAAGAAAGTGACTCGCTGTGACCTGGACCACTACCGACAACCAGAAGAGTCTCATGCTCTTCTCTGGTCGTGCACATCCCGAGCTGGCCGATGCGGTCGCACAAGAGCTCGACATCAAGGTGACACCCCAGACCGCGCGTGATTTCGCCAATGGTGAGATCTTCGTGCGGTTCGAGGAGTCGGTGCGCGGCTCGGACGCGTTCGTCCTGCAGAGCTGCCCATTCCCGCTCAATCAGCACCTGATGGAACAGCTGATCATGATCGACGCGCTCAAGCGCGGATCGGCCAAGCGCATCACGGCGGTCCTGCCCTTCTACCCCTACGCCCGTCAGGACAAGAAGCACCGCGGCCGCGAGCCCATCTCGGCTCGCCTCGTCGCCGACCTGCTGAAGACCGCCGGCGCCGACCGCATCATCACGGTCGACCTGCACACCGACCAGATCCAGGGCTTCTTCGACGGACCCGTCGACCACATGCATGCGCAGGGCCAGCTGTCGGAGTACGTCAAGGGCAAGTACGGCACCGAGAACATCACGGTGGTCTCCCCCGACTCCGGACGCGTGCGGGTGGCCGAGAAGTGGGCCGACGCACTCGACGGCGCACCACTGGCGTTCATCCACAAGACCCGCGACCCACTGGTTCCCAACCAGGTGAAGTCGAATCGGGTTGTCGGTGACGTCACCGGCCGCACCTGCGTGCTGATCGACGACATGATCGACACCGGTGGCACCATCGCCGGCGCGGTGCGGGTCCTCAAGGATGCCGGCGCGGGCGACGTTGTCATCGCCACCACCCACGGCGTCTTCTCGCATCCGGCGGCCGAGCGGCTCGCCAACTGCGGCGCCCGCGAGGTCATCGCCACCGACACGCTGCCGATCGGTCCCGAGAAGCGGTTCGACAATCTGACCGTGCTCTCGATCGCCCCGCTCCTGGGTCGTACAATCCGTGAGGTATTCGAAAACGGCTCGGTGACAAGTCTTTTCAACGGAAGCGCATAGGAGTAACTCAGCGATGGCAGCTACGATCTATCACAATCCCAAATGTTCGACGTCACGAAAGACGTTGCAGCACTTGCGTGATGCCGGGGTTGAACCAACCATCGTGAAGTACCTCGAGCAACCGCCGACGCGGGCCGAACTCGAGAAGATGATCTCCGACGCCGGTATCGAGGTCCGGACAGCGGTGCGCAAGCGCGAGTCGCTGTACAAAGAACTCGACCTCGCCGACGCGTCGGACGATCAGCTTCTCGACGCAATGGCCGCCAACCCGATCCTGATCGAGCGGCCGTTCGTGGTGACCGACAAGGGCACCCGACTGACGCGTCCGGTCGAGTCGGTCGACGAGATTCTCTGACCTACAACAGAACCACCCGTTCCAGTCATTTCCATACGGTGCACGGTGCAACGTGTGGAAATGACTGGAACGGGTGGTTCTGCCTTTGTCGCCTGTGGCTACTTCGCAGACGGCTTCGGCAACGGCTTCTGAATCCGCGGAAACGCGATCGCGACCAGACCCCGCAGCGACCCCTTCAACACGTCGACCATGTCGAAGTAGTCACGCCACACCGTGATCAGTCCGCCCTCGACCTCGAATCGACCGCAGACCCAGAACTGCGCCCGGAACCTGCCGAGTGAGAGTTCGTCGATGCGTTCGGTCATCACGACCTGTCCATCGGAGGTGATGTTGACCCACTTCACCCCGAAACCCATGTGCGTCTTGGCCATCGACGACAGCATCCCGGCAAGGCGCTTCTTGCCGCGCATGAAGCTATAGCCGACATTCGCGTACTCGATGTCCGGATCGACCAGCGCCAACGCCGATACATGGTCGTCCAACGCCCACGCTTCGAGAAAACTCCGGACCGTGTCCGACGGCGTGATCGCCACCGGCGTGTTCCCCGCCTGCGTGATTTCTGCTTCTGTGTTCCCCGTCATGCCGCCCGAGGGTACTCGGCACCGTACGACGCCGCCGGAGAAACAGCAGGTAGAACGACCGAATCGGGAATTCTCCGCAGCTGCGGTATAGTTTGCGCCGTTGTCTCGGCGAGGGTGACCCAGGGTCACCGTAATCGGCGCGGCGTAGTTCTCCCTCTTGGGTGCACTGTGGCTGTCCTCGGTAACTTGTCGGGCCCGAACCCAGTTACCCGATCGAGGAGTCATCTCATGGCAACCGCCAATGTCGCCAGCACGCTCGCTGTCACCGTCCGCACCGAAAAAGGCAAGGGTGCCGCTCGTCGTGCGCGCCGCGCCGGCAACGTCCCCGCCGTTCTGTACGGCCACGGCGCCGACCCCCAGCACCTGAGCGTCCCGGCCCGCGAGTTCGCAGCCATCCTGCGTAACAACGGCCTCAACGCCATCATCGAACTCGACATCGAGGGCGAGAAGCAGCTTGCCCTGCCCAAGCAGGTCGACGTGCACCCGATCCGCAACTACATCGAGCACACCGACTTCGTCATCATCCGCAAGGGCGAGAAGGTCACCGTCGAGGTCGCGATCCTGGTCGAGGGCGAGGCCGTCTCCGGCAGCCTGGTCACCAACGACGCCAGCGTCATCGAGATCGAGGCCGACGCACTGTCGATCCCCGAGCACCTCACCGTGTCGGTCGAGGGTGCCCAGACCGGCACCACCATCACCGCCGGCGACATCGAGCTGCCCGAGGGTGTCACCCTGATCTCGGATCCCGAGACCCTGATCGTTGCCATCAACGAGGCACAGAAGGCCGACACCGAGTCGGACACCGACGCGCCGGCAGAATCCGCTGAGGAAGCCCCCGCAGCAGAGTAGGGATCAGTCCCCCACACGCTGTACCAGCTCCGGCCCGCACACTTCGGTGTCGCGGGCCGGAGTTTTTTCTGTGCCCTGCTGCTCCGCTGTCGGCCCGGTCCGCACCGAAGTTCCGACCAGTTTGACCGCCACCCCGAGCGCGCTCACCACCACTCCGACGATCTCCCAGTGCCCGATCGCATCACCGAACATCGGCCAGGCGATCAGCATTGTCGTGGGCGGCACCAGCAACAGCAGCGTGCTCACGTGCATCGGACCGGCCTCACGATTGACCCACATGTAGGCGCCCCATCCGCCGAAGGTCGACAACGCGACAACCCAGAGCAGCGAGCCGGCGAATTCGATTGTCAGCGGCGGAACCACGTCGCCCACCATCACATTCACGGTCCAGAAGAACACCGCGCCCACCCCGCACTGGATGGCCAGCGCCACCGCCAGCGGCTCGGGTGCATTCAGCTTCCGTTGCGCCAGCGTCCCACTGACCAGTGCCAACATCCCGAACATGCACAGCAGATAAGCCCACCACGGCGCTCCACCGGCCGTCAGCTTTCCGCCGACGACGATCCCGACGCCCACAATCCCGACAACGAGTCCACACCACTCACGACTGCCGATCCGCTCCCCGAGTATCGGCAAGGCTGCGGCCGCGACCACCAGCGGCTGCAGTGAACAGATCAGCGCGGTGATCCCGGCGCTGAGGCCGGCCTGGACGGCGGCGCCGATCGCACCGAGATACATCCCCTGCATCACCACACCCAGCGCGACCTGTCGCGCGACCCCGTGCCGGGTCATGCGAAATCGGTCGGGCTCCGCTGCTCTTGTGGACCGAACCTTCTGGACCGCACAGAGCCCGGCCAGCAGTGCCGCGGCGAGGACAAAGCGGCAGCCGAGCAACATATGCCACGACGAATGCCTAGCGGCGAGTTCGGCACCGAGGTATCCCGAACTCCACAGGAGCACCAGCAGGATGGATGCTTTGATCATGCAGCCAGGTAAACACACCGGTCGGTATACTTGCAGTATATTTTCGACCGCACGTTGCCCCAACCGCCCGAGAGGACACCGATGAGTCCGGTCGCCGCACTACGAGTGCCGATCGAGGCGCCGATGACGCCGGCCGCCGATCGCATCCTGACCGCCGCCGCGGCCCTGTTCTACAGCCGTGGGATCCACGCCGTCGGAGTCGAATCGATCGCTGAGTCTGCCGGTACCACCAAGAAGACGATCTACGACCGCTTCGGGTCCAAGGACGGACTGATCGTCGCGTATCTGCGCCGCCGGAGCCTGCAGTGGAGATCGTTTGTGCTCGACCGCATCGCTGCGCAGAGCCCCGGACGTGAACAGGCGCTGGCGGTATTCGATGCCACCGACCAATGGATGGACTCGTGGGTGCGTGGCTGCGGATTCATCAACGCCTACGCAGAACTCGGCGGCACCGAGCATCCCGGTGTCGCGGTGATCGTCGAGGAGAAGACATGGGTGCGCGAGCTGTTCGAACACATCTGCACTGCAGGCGAATACGACGATCCGCACTTCCTGGCCGGACAACTGACACTGCTCCACGAGGGCAGCATCGTGACCCGGACAGCCGGAGCCCAGAGCGACGCGTCGACGCTCGCGCGCCGGACCGCCGAGGCACTGCTGACACCGAATGACAGAATGGCCCGGTGACAGATCCCATCGTGATTGTCGGGCTGGGCAATCCCGGCAGCCGCTATGAGAAGACCCGCCACAATGTGGGCGCGATGGCCGTCGACCATCTGGCAGCCAAGCTCGGCGAGAAGTTCAAGGCCCACAAGAAGTCCGGTGCAGCCGTGGCCGTCGGCCGGCTGGCCGGTCACCAGGTTGTCCTGGCCAAGCCCACCTGTTTCATGAACGAGTCCGGACGTCAGGTCGGACCACTCGCTGCCTTCTATTCCGCCGCACCGCAGTCGCTGATCGTGGTGCACGACGAACTCGACATCGACTTCGGTGCGGTCCGGCTCAAACGTGGCGGCGGCGAGGGCGGCCACAACGGGTTGCGGTCGATCTCCCAGGTCATCGGCACCAAGGATTACCTGCGGGTTCGTCTCGGTGTCGGTCGTCCGCCGGGTCGCCAGAACCCCGCCGATTTCGTCCTGAAACCTTTCGCGACCACCGAACGGGCCGAAGTGCCCCTCCTTCTCGAAAACGCGGCCGATGCCATCGAGTTACTGATTGAGTACAGCCTCGAGGACGCACAGAACCGCGTTCATGCCTGGTGAGGTGGCTTCCGTCATCGACATCGGGCTGAACTAGCCTGTTATGAGCACCACCAGCCGGCCGATACACAGATCAAGGCCGCCCTGAAAAGAGGAATCGAATGCCAGTCATCGCTGACCAGACCGGAATCAACAACGTCGGGATACTCGGCATCGGCGCCTACCGACCGGATCGCGTGGTCACCAACGAGGAGATCTGCGAACACATCGATTCCAGCGATGAGTGGATCTACACCCGCACCGGCATCAAGACCCGCCGCTTCTGTGGACCCGGCGAGTCCGTCACCACGATGGCGATCGACTCGGGTCGCAAGGCCATCGCCAACGCGCTGCTCAGCGGCTCGGACATCGACGCGGTGATCGTTGCGACCAACACGCACCTGCTCCTGACCCCGGGCGCGGCCACCGCCGTCGCCACCGCACTCGGCGCCAACGGCGTCCCGGCCTTCGACGTGACCGTGGGTTGCGCCGGCTTCGGATACGCCATGGGCATCGGCTCGGACATGATCCGTGCCGGCAGCGCCTCGAGCGTGCTGGTCATCGGCTCGGAGCAGCTCTCGGTCGCCCTCGACATGACCGATCGCGGCAACTGCTTCATCTTCGGTGACGGTGCGGGCGCAGTGGTGCTCGGCGCCGCCAAGGAGCAGGGTGTCGGCCCGGTCGTCTGGGGCAGCGACGGTTCGCAGTACGACGCCATCCGCCAGGACATCGACTGGCTGACCTTCCTCGAAGGCGACCGCGTGCAGCGCCCCTACCTGCGCATGGAGGGCACCAGCGTCTTCCGCTGGGCCGCGTTCGAGATGGGCAAGGCCGGGCAGCGCGCGCTCGACGCCGCCAAGATCGACGCGCAGGAACTCGACGTATTCGTGCCGCACCAGGCCAACTCCCGCATCAACGACCTGCTGGCGCGCGGCCTCAAACTGCGCGAAGGCGCGGTTGTAGCCAACGACATCGAGCACACCGGCAACACCTCGGCGGCATCGATCCCGCTGGCGATGGAGGACCTGCTGTCGACCGGTAAGGCCAAGCCCGGTGACACCGCCCTCCTCCTCGGCTACGGCGCCGGCCTGAGCTACGCCGCCCAGGTGGTCAAGCTCCCGCCCGTCCCCTTCGAGTAGCCCCCACACCACCCCGCCCCCGCCCCCTCCGCCGAGCGTGCCGACATCACCGCCGACCGTGCCTCAAACACCGTCGAGTGTGCCAATCGGCTCGGTCGGCGGAGATGGCCGGGAAGTGGCGATTGGTCCTGCATAGGGCGAGGTCTGTAACCTTTCCACGTGAGTTCTGAAGCCAGCACGTCGTCCGGTACCGGTTCCGCACCAGTTCGGGCCACGGTGGCGCGCGAGGTGGCGCGTCGCCGCACCTTTGCGATCATCTCCCACCCCGACGCCGGTAAGTCCACGATGACCGAGGCACTGGCTCTGCATGCCCGGATGATCAGCGAGGCGGGCGCCATTCACGGCAAGGCCGGACGCCGCTCCACCGTCTCCGACTGGATGGAGATGGAGAAGGCTCGCGGCATCTCGGTGAGTTCGACCGCGCTGCAGTTCAACTACCGCCTCGAAGGCGATGACGTGGTCAACGTGATCAACCTCGTCGACACCCCCGGCCACGCCGACTTCTCCGAGGACACCTACCGCGTCCTGACGGCCGTCGATGCCGCAGTCATGCTGATCGACGCCGCGAAGGGCCTCGAACCGCAGACGCTCAAGCTGTTCCAGGTCTGTCGGCACCGGGGCATCCCGATCATCACCATCATCAACAAGTGGGACCGCCCGGGCCAGACGCCGCTCGAACTGATCGACGAGATCACCGAGCGCATCGGCCTGACCCCCACCCCGCTGTACTTCCCGGTCGGTATCGCCGGCGACTTCCGGGGACTGCTCGACCGCCGCACCGGTGAGTACATCCGCTTCACCCGCACCGCCGGTGGTGCCACCATCGCACCCGAAGAACGCCTGAGCCCCGACGCCGCACTGGCGAAAGAGGGCGACGAATGGACCACCGCGGTCGAGGAGAGCGAACTCCTCACCGCGATGGGTCAGGACCACGACCAGGAAATGTTCCTCGCCGGACAGACCTCCCCGATGATCTTCGCCTCGGCGATGCTCAATTTCGGTGTGCGGCAGCTTCTTTCAACCCTGGTGGAGCTCGCTCCCCCACCCGAGGGCCGCACCTCGATCGACGACACCGTCCGCGAGGTCACCGACCCGTTCAGCGCCGTCGTGTTCAAGGTGCAGGCCGGCATGGACTCGTCGCACCGAGATCGCCTGGCCTACATGCGCATCGTCTCCGGCGAGTTCGAACGTGGGATGGTCGTCACGCACGCCCAGACCGGTAAACCCTTCGCCACCAAGTACGCGCAGGCGGTGTTCGGCCGCGACCGCTCGACCGTCGACACCGCGTATCCCGGCGATGTGGTCGGCCTGGTCAACGCCATGGCGCTGGCTCCCGGCGACACGCTGTTCACCGACGTCAAGGTGCAGTACCCACCGATCCCGTCGTTTGCTCCCGAACACTTCTCGATCTGCCGGGCCGACTCGGCGGGCAAGTACAAGCAGTTCCGCAAGGCCATCGATCAGCTCGATTCGGAAGGTGTTGTGCAGGTGCTGCGCAACGAGATTCGCGGAGACGCCGCCCCGGTGCTCGCAGCGGTCGGCCCGATGCAGTTCGAGGTCGTGACGGCCCGGATGAAAACCGAGTTCGGGGTCGATGCCCGGTTCGAGCCCCTGCCCTACACGTTGGCCCGCCGCACCGACGAGACCAGCGTCGACGAATTGAACCGGCAGCGTGGTGTCGAGGTCTTCACCCGCAGTGACGGCGCGTTGCTGGCTCTGGTCAGCGACAAGTGGCGCCTGCAGTACATCGAGAAGGAACACGCCGACCTCACCCTCGAACCGTTGGTGGCGGCAGCAGATTGATGCGCCGGTCGGTTGCCGCCCTCGCCGCCGGCATTGTCAGTTGCGCGGCGGCACTGGCCGGTTGCGGAACTCCGGCCGAACCTTCGGACGACGCGTCAGCACCGCCATCGACCAGCTCAGTGACCCCAACGTCAACGGTGAGCGCCAGTGTCGCGCAAGCCCGATGCGAGGAGTCACCACCCGGCGGCCCGGTCGAACACAGTCTGCAGGACTTCGCCTTCGGGTCCGGCTCGGCGACGGTTTCCCTGGCACTGCCAGGACAGGACGCCCACTGCTACAGCTATCCACGGTGGGGCAACCTTGATCCCGCCGTCCCCATCGACAGTCTGTTGTTCCTGTTCAAAGGCCCCGGCTCAGACGGCGTGACCATCGAGATGCTGGTCGGCGACCTCACCCAGCAGACGGACGTCAACGCCCGGGTGACGGTGGCGATCGACGGAACCACCTACCAGGGCGAGGGCTGCAGTGTGGAACTGACCGCGTTGTCGAGCGCCGGTGTCGCCGGTGCGTTCTCCTGCCCCACGACAACCGCGGTGTTCGGCAATCCCTTTGCCCCGCTGGACGACCCCGAGTCCGAACCGCCCACCTCGGCACCCCTGGCGACGGCAACGGTGTCGGGATGGTTCACCGCCGCGCCCTGACAACTCGCAGCCTGAAAAGGTCTGCGGCTCAGGTGTTGACGTCAAACGCGGCGGAAGTGCCGGTGAATCCGTGGATCTTTCCGGCACCGGTGCGATGATCGCCGTAGTACCGGAGCCGGTAACGCCCCGCCGTTCCGGCATCGGTATTCCACACAACGGTGATCACCGAGGTATCCAGACCTCCCGGTGGCCGCGACCAATGCAATTCCGTCGACCACGCGTTGTCGTCGAGAATGCGCTGCCACTGTCCGTCGATCCACTGTTCGACCGCGACGTAGGTATCTGCGCGGCGCAGGTTGTTGTTCGGATGCGCCCCGACGAAGTCGACCGAAACCGTCTCACCGGCGCGGTATCCGGAGTTCGGCGCCTTGAGTACGTCCCCGTACTGATGACCGGCAATTGGCGCATCCGGCGGGGGCGCCGGCACCAGGTCCGGCTGGAATCCCGATTTGTTCAGCGGTGCCGGACCACGGACCGGCACGGTTCCCGAGGCCAATGCTCCGGCCAGTCTGTCGAAGCTCTGCATGTACGCCGGCAGCGTCCACCGCCCGAACTGGGTTTCACCACCTTCATACTGTTGCGCCACATACTCTTCGGGTGTTGTGACGTACTGGCTGTACCCGTTGGAGAAACCCTGCAACAGGACATTGTCGATCGGCACCCGCAGCGACCCCGCCACGATCTGCCGCACCCGCAGACCCGAGACGATCGTGAACTCCGCCGGCGCAGCAGCAAGCACCAGATCGCCGATACGCATGATCTGGATCGGCATCACCTGCGGGATCCACGGCGCCGGCGGCAGCAGCCCCAGAGGTGCGACGATCAGCTTGGGCGCCTGCACATCTCGAATCCACGGTGATATCGGGGCATCGAGCCCGCCCACCGCAGCGACCAGCGGGTTGACCTGCCCCTCATAGAAGAACGGCAATGGCTGCTCGAAATTGTCCTCGGTGCTCGTCGCCGCCGCACCGGCACCCATCATCGCCGGCGACGTCCGGGCCGGTTTCCCGTCGGGTGTGTAGGAACCATCGATCGCGACATCGGAGAAGTCCACGTACGAGATCACCGAATCCACACCAGCCCGCGTCATACCCGATGCATTCGCGTACGCGTCCCGTCCGGCTTGGTACTGGCGTTCACCGATGATCGCGCAGTTGGCCCGGTTGTCCTTGGTCGGCTCCGACGGTGAGAACGGAACCAGATCCAGATTGGGAGTCATGTCCCCCGCGTTGGTCTGCGGAAATGCCGCCACCACACCCGGTTCGTCGAGTTCCCATCGGTGACTCGCATAGCCCTTGTTGTCGACGGTGATCAGCCTGTTGTGATCGGCCATCGACGTGCCGTGGGTGGAAAACCAGGTGATGACACCGATGTCGCTGCCGCCCTGGCTGAGTCGAAGCACCGTGACCGCCGGGTCGATCCCACCGGGGAAAGCCCGTTTGTCCGGGTCGGGGTTCAGGTCGAAGGCCGATCGGGATCGTTGCGCGCTGGCGTTGTGGAGTTCGCCGCGGCCCAGGCTGATCGCCCCAGGTCCCAGCGAATCGTGCGCCCGGCAGATGGCGTCGAATATCCCGTCGACCTCGGCCTGATACGAGTTCTTCTTGAATCCGAACGCGGCCAGGGAATACGCGTAGTCCCAGGCCGTCCCGCCGCAGGAATTGTGATTGTGTGTGGCGTTGAGATTGACGTTCGACTCGGTGTAGAGCGCACCGAACCGGGACTTCAGCTGTGCCAGCACGCCGAAGTGGATCGACTCGAACAAGCAGGCCGAATCGGCCGTGACGAAGACGACCCGGTTACCCGTCGAGTTGTCGACGATGATGTAAGCCCTTGCCCAGTAACGCATATGGAGCCCCTCGGCAACCTGCGAAGGTTGCGAATAGCCCATCATCCCCTGCCCCGCGACGGCTCCGGTCATATCGGCCCGCCCGGCGCCCACCAGATATCCGCCGGCCGGATCGGCGCCGGCCACACCGGTCCCGGTCGCGGCGAATGTTCCGCCTACCCCCGCGACAACCGTGCCTGCCGCCATGGTGCCGAGCATCTGACGCCTCGACAGCTGTGGCCCAACACCGTTCATGCCCACCCCTTTTGGTTCGCTGCTAGTCGCCCCTGCCGAGCACAGACGCCAGATATGGATTCTCGAAGACTCCGTCTGGATCGAGTTCTCGTCGTACCGCGAGGAATTCATCGAATCTCGGGTACACCGATCGGAGATATGCACGGTCTCGCGTGTGCATCTTCCCCCAATGTGGCCGACCGCCGTGGGCGACCATGATCTGTTCGACCTCGTCGAAGTAACTGTCCTGCGCGTCGCCGTGGTATCGATGGACCGCGATGTAGCCGCTCGTGCGGCCGGCCGCTGTCGACAACATCAGATCGTCGGCTGCGGCCGCACGGACCTCGATCGGGAAGCTGATCCGGTATCGCTGCTTCTCGATCAGCCGGCGGATCTCACCGAGTGCCGCTGGAACCCGATCGAGTGGAACCGCGTATTCCATCTCCCGGAACCGTACGGCGCGCGACGACACGAACACCTTCGTCGAGCTGTCTGTGTACGTTCGCGGCGACAGGACATTGCCCGCAAGGGAATTCAACTTCGGCACCACTGCCGGGAACCGGGCACCGAGCGCGCACGTCCCCCGGAACAGCTGATTGCTGATCAGTTCGTCATCAATGTAGCGCCGCAGGCTCCCCGGGCCTGATCGCGGTGTCTCCACCGGTACCCGGGTGTTGGACTTGGTCAGCGCATGTCCCGTGTGCGGAAACCAGAAGAACTCGTAGTGGTCATGGGATTCGACATTGTGAAGGAACGACTCGATGACCTCGTCGACCCGCTCCGGACGCTCCTGGGCCCGCAGGGAAAACGCCGGAACACACTGCAGCGTGATCTCGGTGACCACGCCGAGCGCACCGAGCCCCAGCGCGGTCGCCGCCAGCAGCCTCGACTGCTCGGGCCCTACGGTCAGCAGTTCACCGGTACCCGTCACCAGCTTCAACCCGACGATCTGGGTACTGAGCCCACCGAATCCAAGCCCGGTTCCGTGTGTTCCCGTCGCAGTCGCGCCAGAGATCGTCTGCGCATCGACATCCCCGAGGTTGGGCATCGCCAACCCATGCAGCGCAAGGAGTTCCGGGATCTGATGCAATGTTGTTCCGGCCCGCAGCGCCACCTGCCCGGCAGCGGCATCGACCGCGACCAGTCCGCGCATCGCGGACATGTCGACCTGGACACCCGGTGCCACTGCGACCGCGCTGAAGCTGTGACCCGACCCTACCGGTTTGACCGTGGTCCCCCGCTCGCGTGCCTCGACGATCAACGCCGAGACCTCCAGCGCATCGCGCGGCGCGACCACCCGCTGTGGTGTCACGGAGTACGTGCCGCCCCAATTGCGCCACACCGGCGGGCCGCTCACAGAAACTGCTTGCCTTCGCCGCGATAGCTCGGCAGTTCACCGACCACCACACCCTGATCGACCACGAGGATGGTGTTGACGTGCTCACTGAGTTCCCCGGACTTCGTGTGCCGCAACCACACCCGGTCCCCTACCGACATCGTGTGCGCAGACTTGCCACGCAGCGGCGTCTGGACCTCACCGGCGGCCTCGCGGCTGAGGTAGCTCAGGCCCGGCGGCCAGGTCGGCAGCGGCAGCCGATCCGCACCCGGCGGACCCGACGCGATCCAACCGCCGCCGTGGCAGGTGACGATTCCGCGGGCCGGTATCCGGACCACCGACAGGCCGAAGGTCATCGCCGGGGCCGGTTTGAAGTGCGCGTAGCAGTCGAAGAGGTGACCGCCGAAGAACCCGCTGCCGGCCGCGATGTCGGTCACCGACGCGTCGGCAGCCGTGGCTTCGATCGATCCGGTGCCGCCGGCGTTGACGAACTCGAGATCGGCGATCTGCCCGAGTGCGGCAACCACGTCTGCGCGGCGGGTGATCAGTTCGTCCATCGAACGCCGCTGGATGTCGTTGATGACATTGTTACGCAGTCGTTTTCCGTCGACCTCATTGCCGACTCCGGCCACCTGCGCCTCATAGGACATCAACCCGACCAGTGTCATCCCGGGCCGATTGACGATCGCGGTGGCCAGGCAGACCGCGTCGGCGACGGTCCGGATCGGAGATCTGCGAACGCCGACGTGCCCGAGTAGTGGGGCCCGGTACGAGGCATCGAGGTCGATGGCGATCCGCACCGGATCGTCCGCCCCGGACACCGCGGACTCGATGAGGTCGAGTTGCTCGACCGAGTCGACGAGGAGCGTGACCCGCTCTGCGGCAACGGGATCGGCCGCCAGGCAGGATATCGCGTGCCGACTGGTACTGGGGTAGCCGACGAGCACATCGCGGACGTTGCCGGCGGTGGCCAGCCAATGTGCTTCTGCCACATCGTAGGCGAGCACACCGGCGAACCCGTCCACCGCGAGAATCTGCTCGATGACAGACCTGACCCGGAGCGACTTCGACGCCACCCGGATCGGCACCCCGCCGGCCCGCGAACGGAGATCGGCCACATTGTGGCGTAGTGCGGTCAGCTCCAGGACCGCGACCGGACCATCCGGGTCACCATGGTCCCGAACGGCCTTGTCTATTGCGCCCCAATAACATTCGGGGTCGGCCGACCAGGGCCAATCAGGACGCATCGCCGATGCGGCCAGGTCGAGGTCGGTCACGGAGAGGTCCGGACTCACGGCGCCGGGGTCTCTGCCAGGTGACCGAGAAGCGCGGCCACCGTGGCGTCGATGATGCGTTCGGCAATCACCCGGTCACCGGTGTTGAGGTAGGCCAGCGTCAGGCCGTCGGTCGCTGCGACCACCAGCGGCGCCAGATACTCCGGATCCGTGGCCCAGGTGGCACCCATCGCCGTGGCTGCCGCCTCCAGCGATGTCTGCGCGATTTCGTAGTAGCGGGTGTACAGGCGGGTGGCGAAGTGTTCGAGACCTTCGGTGCGTCGAGCGTATTGGGCGAGTGTGATCATCGCCGCCTCACGCCCCGGGTCGGCGATCACGCTGTCCAGATATGACGTCAGTCCGGCCTTGATCAGCGCGCCGATGTCGTCCGGAAGCTTCCACTCGGCAGCGTCTGCGGCGTCGGAGATGTCCGGGGGCACCAGGGGCGCGATGATCGACGCCTGTTCATCGGAGGTACCCCGGGCGACGAGTTCGGCCAGCAGTTCGTCCCGGGACTCGAATGCGTAGTGAAAGCTCGCGAGGGACATGTCGGCCTCCGCACAGATCCTGCGAGTGGTCGCCGCTTCCACCCCGTGGTCGGCAATGACCCGGAACGCAGCGCGAACCAGCAGATCACGCCGCACGTCCACCGGTATCCGTGCCACCGCTGCCCCCAGCCCGCTCACGAGTGGGTCAAACGACCCATTGCTTCCCGCGAGCGTAGGCCACAACAACGGCGGGCGCTCGGAAATACGCCGAATCGCAGATCACAGCGTCCGCCGGACGCGCGGGCTTAGTATGCGGAGTTGACGTTGTCCATGGAGCCGTAGCTGTGCGCCGCGTAGTTGCATGCGGCAACGATGTTCGAGACCGGATTCCAGATGTCGAAGGCGGTCCCTTCCACATGGTAGGCCGCGAAGGTCGGGTCGATCACCTGAAGCAGGCCCTTGGAGGGGATACCGGCTGCGGCATTCGAGTCATACAGATTGATGGCCTGCGGGTTGCCGGTCGACTCGCGCATGACATTGCGCATGATCCCGTCATAGCTCGCCGGGATGTTGTTCGCGGCCAAGATGTCGAGCGACTGACGGATCCAGCCGTCGAGGTTGTCTTCATACACCGGCGGAGGCGGCGGTGCCGGTACCACGACGACGGGCTCGCGCGCTGCGTTCTGCACCGCGGCCGGAGGCGAAGGCACCACCGGGGACACGGGAGCCGGCACTGACACCGGCGCATTCTCGGTCGTGGCGGGGGCAGGAGTAGTGGTTGCGGCAGGCTGCTCGGCGCTGGCGGGCTCGGCGGTGACGATCGCCCCTGCGGTGATCGTGGCGGCAATCGCCAGCGTGGCGGCGCCCCCGACGATGCGAACGTGGGTGCGTGTTGCGCCGACGCGGGCGCGCAAGAGCAATTTCGAAGAAGCGAACATATAACTGGTTCCTGATGTGATCGGTCCGCCTGGCGGCGGGCAGCAGACAACCACCGGGGCGCAACTGCATTCCCCGGGCGAAGTCGGTCATCGCTGACAATGAACTTGTGAAACAAAGGGACGCTGCCGTCCCTGCGCATACCGCAACCGACCCGATGGGCTCAGGTCCAGGCGAGAATCGCTCAGGCGGCGACGGTGGCTGTGTCAGCCCCGATAACCGCAACGAAACCGCGGATTGCGTATGCGGGATTTATCCGCATAACTACTCCACTTGATTCGTGATGCAGACGTTGTGCCTGCCTCGTGGTTGATAACAGATTGATATACGTAGCTGAGAAAAGTCCAATAGAGAATGCCCGGATCGGGCCCGGGCAGCACCTTTTGTTACCAGTGGGTTAACCAAAAAGACGGTGTGCGCTGCAGATTCTCCGGAAATACGCAACGTGATCCGTTTCACATGATTCGTCGGCAAAACCCTGCCCGCCCGGGGCCGGAATGTAACAAAACGGTTCAAGGAATCCGCGGACAACTCAAAGCCGGGCGGCGTGGAGTACCGCATTGATGGTGTCGAGAATCACAATGCGGATAGGAGATTCGGCGTTGTTCTTTCGCCACATCAACTGATGATGCGGGTGACGAGCTCGAGGTCGACGTCGGCCAACTCGGCCGGGCTGAATGCGGCATTGCGGTCTTTGTCCACGAGAACCGCGCGCACACCTTCGACGAAGTCCGGGGTCCGGGTGATCTGCTCGGCCGCGTGGAGCTCACGCTCGAGGCATTCGTCGAGCGTGGAGCGCGCCCCGAGTTCGATGAGTGCGGCCGTGACCACCAGGCTGGTCGGCGATGCCGCATCGAGCAGGGCCACGGTCTCCGCGGCCCAGTCGTCGCCGACGGCACCCCGCAATCCACCGACGATCGCCGCCACCGGATCGTCGCTGAAATATTCGGCGATCTTCGCCAGCGGCAACGACGTCCCGGACACCGCTTCAGTCCGCCCGGACAGCGCCTGCGCAAGCGGCATCCCCGACCGGATGTCATCGGCGAGGTCACCGAACCCGGCGCTGGGCACGTAGTGGGTCGCCAGACCCACGGCCACCGCGTCGCCGCCGCGCACCCGGGCACCCGTCAGGCCGAGCCACAGACCAACCCCGGAGGGCAGTCGCGGCAGGAAGTGCGTGGAGCCGACGTCCGGCATGAACCCGATTGCCGTTTCCGGCATCGCGATCATCGCCTTCTCACTGACCACCCGGACCTCACCGTGCACGCTGATCCCGAGACCACCACCGAGCGCGGGGCCGTCGATCAACGCGATGTACGGCTTCGGGTAGTCGGCGACCAGCTGATCGAGTTCATACTCCGCGCTGAAGTACCGGGTCACGGATGTGTGGTCCCCGGCAAGTGCGAAATCACGGATCACCCGGATGTCGCCGCCCGCACAGAAGGCCCGGTCGCTCGCCGATGTGACGAGCACGGTCTGCACCTCGGGATTGTCGGCCCAGTCCCGCAGGACGACAAACATGTCGTCGACCATCGTCTGGTCGAGCGCGTTGAGCGCCTTGGGACGATCGAGAATGATCTCGCCGACACCATTGTCAACCCTGGTACGGATGAACGACACCGATTTCTCCTCGTCAGCCGAGCTCTTCGGCGAGTTCCATCCACGACTCTTCAGCCGCTTCGCGTTGCGCTACAACAGATTTCAGTTCTACCCCCAGCGCGATGAGCTGGTCCTGCGCGGTGGCCGCGTCAGCGAGCTTGGCGTGGATCTCGGCCTCCTGCGCAACAAGGCGCTGCACCTGACGCTCGACCTTCTTGAGCGCCTTCTCCATATCACGCTGTGCACCAGAACCTTTGGCGGGTCCGCCGGCGGAACCGGAGGTCTTGACCGAACCTGTCGAGGGGACTGCCGACGCCGAAGCCGGCCCGTTTGCCAGCTTCGTCAGATATTGCTCGATGCCGCCGGGCAGGTTGGTGAGTTTGCCGTCGCCGAACAGCGCCCAGGTGCTCTCACAGATCCGCTCGATCAGGAACCGGTCGTGACTGATGACCACCAGCGTTCCCGCCCAGTTGTCGAGGAGATCCTCGAGCTGTTGCAGGGTGTCGATGTCGAGGTCGTTGGTGGGCTCGTCGAGCAGCAGCACATTCGGTTGCGCCATCAGCACCCGCGTCAACTGCAGGCGGCGACGCTCGCCACCGGAGAGGTCACCCACCGGTGTGCGCTGCCGGGCGGGGCTGAATCCGAGACGTTCGGCCAATTGTCCGGCCGACATGTCCTTGCCGCCCAATTCGATATGTCCGGCAACATCTTCGACCGCCTCGATCACTCGCATGCCGACCGGGAGGTCGTCGAGTTCCTGACGCAGCCAGCCGATCGAGACCGTCTGGCCTTCGATGCGTCGCCCCGTCGCCGGCGGCAGTTCGCCGGCAAGGGTCCGCAGCATGGTCGACTTACCCGAACCGTTGACACCCACCAGACCGATGCGCTCGCCCGGCGCCAGGCGCCAGGTCAGATCGTCGATCAGGACGCGGCCGTCGGGGGTGGTGAGCTTCGCGTCCTCGAGTTCGATGACGACCTTTCCGAGACGTCGTTTGGCAAAACTGGCCAGCGCCACCGAATCTCGCGGCGGAGGGACATCGGCGATGAGTTTTTCGGCAGCCTGGATCCGGTACTTCGGCTTGGATGTGCGGGCCGGCGGGCCGCGCCGCAGCCAGGCAAGTTCTTTGCGCGCCAGGTTCTGTCGGCGTTCTTCGGCTGCATCGGCGAGCCGGCCGCGTTCGGCGCGGGCGTACACCCAGTCGTTGTAGCCACCCTCGTAGCTTTCGACCTTGCCGTTCTGCACTTCCCACGTGGTGGTCGCGACCGTGTCGAGGAACCAGCGGTCGTGTGTGACGACAACCAGGGCACTGCGCCGGTTGACCAGATGGTTGGCGAGCCAGGCGATGCCCTCGAGGTCGAGGTGGTTGGTCGGCTCGTCGAGGATCAGCAGATCGAGTTCCTGCACCAGCGCCGCCGCGAGCGCGACGCGTCGTCGCTGCCCACCCGACAACTCCGTGACCGGGGTGTCCAAGCCGAGCTCTCCGATGCCGATACCGGCGAGCACAGCCCGGATCCGGGCGTCTCCGGCCCATTCGTGTTCGGCGACATCGAGGGGACCGAGGACGATCTGGCCGATGGTCTGCTCGGGAGGCAGGTGTCCCCGCTGGGTCACCACCGCCATCCGCATCCCGGTGCCGCGGGCCACACGACCTTCGTCGGGCGGCTCGATTCCGGCCAGGATCTCGAGCATTGTGGTCTTACCGCCACCGTTGAGTCCGACCACACCGATGCGGTCGCCCTCTTGCACGCCCAGACTCACCGATTCGAGCAGCGGTTTGATGCCGAACGACTTGCTGATCTTCTCGACAGAGATGAGGTTGGCACCCTGCCGTTTTCCGGGCGCGGTCACAGCGGCGCCTCGATCACGCGTGCGCCGCCCACCGGACCGGATGCGGTCCGGACCCCGCGGCAGACGCCCGCACCGGACAGCTCGGCAGCGGTGGTCACCGCGGCGGACTCATCGGCGCACAGAAACGCAACCGTAGGCCCTGATCCGGAAACGATTCCGGACAGTGCGCCGGCGTCGACCCCGGCGCGCAATGTTCGGCGCAGAGCCGGGCGCATGGACAGCGCTGCCGGTTGCATGTCGTTGTGTAGCAATGTCGCAACTCTCTGTGGGTCACCCGATGCGAGCGCCTGCAGGAGCTCGTCGGGAGATTCGGTGTAGGTGCCGGTGTCGTCGGCGGACGAGTTCGTCTCGCGCAACCGGTCGAGTTCGCGGTACACCTGCGCGGTACTCAGGCCTTCCTTGGCCACGGCCAGTACCCAGTGGTACTCACCCCGGGACAGGACGGTGTTGAGCTTTTCGCCGCGGCCGGTGCCGAGCGCGGTGCCGCCGCGCAGGGAAAACGGTACGTCGCTTCCCAATTCGGCGGCGAGGGTCAGCATGGTGTCGCGGTCCATGTCGAGGCGCCACAGTCGGGACAACGCCAGCAGCGTGCCGGCGGCGTCGGCCGAACCACCGGCCATCCCCCCGGCGACCGGGATCCCCTTGTTGATGGTGATCGTCACCTCGGGTGGCCGGCCGGCAACCCGCGACATCACCTCGGCCGCGCGCCACGCCAGATTGCTCGAGTCGAGCGGGACCTCGCGAACACTGTCCCCCGTGACAACAATCGACAGTTTGCCGGCCGGCGCCACCGAGACGGTGTCGTGCAAGGACAGCGCCTGAAACACGGTGGTCAGCTCGTGATAGCCGTCACGACGGGGCAGGCCGACACCGAGGTGCAGATTCACCTTGGCGGGTACCCGAACCGTGACGGGACGTGGGACAACAGACAACACGATCTCCAAGTCTAAGCGGACCGGCTAATCGAGCTGCGCGGCCAGCGCCACGTAGTCCTCGATGGCCAGGCGTTCACCCCGGAGCCCCGGATCGATGCCGGCGGCGGTGAGCAGGTCCTCGGCGGCCGGGGCCGAACCCGCAAGACCTGACAGTGCGGCACGTAACGTCTTGCGCCGCTGAGCAAATGCCGCGTCGATCACCGAGAAGACACGACGACGATGGGTTTCGTCCACCGGCCATGGCGGCTCGGCGTACCGGTTGATCCGGACCAGACCGGATTCGACCTTGGGTTCGGGCCAGAACACGTGACGTCCCACCGAGCCGGCCTGTGAGACCTCCCCGAAGAACCGCGCCTTGACGCTGGGCACCCCGTAGATGCGCCCGCCGGGACCGGCGGCAAGCCGCTGAGCGACCTCGAGTTGCACCATCACCAACGCGGTGCGAATGCTCGGGAACTCGGACATGAGGTGCAGCAACACCGGCACCGCGACGTTGTACGGCAGGTTGGCGACCAGGGCCGTCGGAGCCGTCGGCAGATCATCCGCGGTGACACGCAGCGCGTCCTTGGTGACCACGGTGAGCGCATCGGCCTGATCGGGAGCCCGGTTCGCGACGGTGGTGGGCAGTCGCCCGGCGAGTCTGGGATCGATCTCGACGGCGATCACTTCCTTGGCCACCGCCAGCAACCCCAGGGTCAGCGATCCGAGCCCCGGCCCGACTTCGACCACGATATCGTCGTCGCCGATACCCGAGGCGGTGACGATGCGCCGCACCGTGTTGGCATCGTGCACAAAGTTCTGGCCGAGGGTCTTGGTGGGACGGATGTCGAGCTCGGCGGCGAGCTCGCGGATCTCTGCCGGACCGAGCAGCGCGGGCACGTTAGTCAGGACCGAGCCCGCCGACGAACAGCAATGCTGGTTGTGATCAAAGTCCGAGTTTGGACGAGCAAGAAGGCCATGCACCCCATCCTTGCGCGGCCTGGGTCTTGCTTGCAATTGCGATCTGTTCCTCGCGGGTCGCGAGGTCGGCGCGGGGTGCGTATTCCTGGCCGCCCCAGCGGTCCCAGGTGTTCTGGTCGAACTGCACGCCGCCGTAGAAACCGTTACCGGTGTTGATGGCCCAGTTTCCGGTGGCCTCACACTGCGCGAGCCGGTCCCAGACCGAACCCGGCGCGACGTACGGCGCGCCCGGCTTGGTGCCCACGGTCACAATCGCCGGCTTCGGCTCGACCTGCACGAGGGAGTCGAGCTTCTTCTTTTCGGTCTCTTGGCCGTTGACGGTGGTCACCTCATAGGTGACCTGCACGGAACCGGGCTGGCCGGGATCTTTGACGATCGTGCGACCGGAGACGAGTTCCGGGTCATCGACCTTGTTCTCCGGCGGTGCCACCGGTTCGGTGACGGTCACGGTCTCGGTGCGGATCCGCGTGACGGTGATGTCCATGTTGTTGGTCACCGGCGCGTCGGCAGCCGGGGTGACTTTGTCGGTCGGGGCCAGCGGATTGCCGGTGTCCGCGAGCAGTTCGGCGACGGTCTTCGCCGCGATCTGCGGGGTGGTCGTCTGCGGGCCGTCGGTGAGCTTCACCTTTTTGGGGAGCACGACGTTCACGGTGCCACCGGAGACCGGCAGCTGATCGGTGGCGGGGCCCTCGATGTCATTGGCGTCCGACGCGAGATCGACCTGAGCCAGTGCCTGCTCGACGGTGACCGCGGTGGTCTGGATCTCTCGGGGTTGTCCGTCGACGTTAACCGTCAGCGTTTTGAGGCGGTGCAGCGTGATGGTCTCGCCGTCATCCACGCCGTTGTCCGGTGCCGGCAGCACGAGGTCGCCGTCGGCCGGGTCGTAGCCCTGCTCTTCGAGGATGCTCTTGACCGAGCCCCGCATCGTGGAGACTTGAACCACCTTGCCGTCGACGTCGATCTTGACGTTTTTGTAGGCGGCGATGCCCATCACACCACCGGCGACGAGTACTGCGAGCAGTAGCGCAATGGCGATGCGAGGGGCGCGTGAGGTCGATTCGTTGATACGTGAAAGCACAGACATGATCACAACAAGGTAACGACATGGTGTGGGTTGTGCAAAGCGAACGCTAAAGCTGCAGGTCCAAGCCGTAAGCGCGAATCGCGTTCTTGGTAACAGATTGGGCTAAGGCCTCTGGGGCCTGCCCCCGTACTTCGGCGAGTGCTCGCGCCGTGTAGGGAAGCACGTACGACTGATTCGGCTGTCCCCGATACGGGTGCGGTGTCAGGAACGGGGCGTCCGTCTCGATCAGGAGCTGATCGTCGGGGACCAGCCGGGCAGCGGCCTGCAGGACGGTGGAGTTCTTGAAGCTCACCGTGCCGGCAAAACTGAGCAGATATCCACGTTCCACACACTCGGCGGCGACCCGTTCGTCCCCGGAGAAGCAGTGCATGATCACCGTCTCGGGCGCACCTTCTCGTTCGAGGACGTCGAGGAGATCGCGGTCGGCTTCGCGGTTGTGGATCATCAACGGTTTGCCGATCCGCTTGGCGAGGTCGATGTGCCAGGCGAATGCCTCATGCTGCTGCGGGACCGTCGCACAGTCGTCCGACTTTCCGGGCCAGTAGTAGTCGAGACCGGTCTCCCCCACCGAGACGACGCGGGGATCGGTGAGCATCTCTTCGAGTTCGGCCTTGGTGGCGTCGTCGAGTTGATGCGCATGGGTCGGGTGCAGCGCGACGGCGGCGTACGCCCGCGAATCCCACCGCGCCGCGTCCACGGCCCAGCGCGCGTCGATGATGTCGTCGGCTACCGTCACCACCGCGCGAACACCGACCGCCTCTGCGTGGTCGAGGATCTTCCGCACCGACTCCGCGTCACGACCACCACAGGCGGCCAGATGTGTGTGGGAGTCGATCAGGGGGATCAACGCCTCGGGATCGGGAGGTGGCGTCCGCCGGCGCTCCTTCTTGAGCTCCTTGTTGCTCTTCTCGTCACTGGCCTTGTCCGGGGCAGCCTGATCTGTCATGTCAGAGTTCGACCTCGCCGGCGATCACCGTCGTGCTGCGGCCGCCCACCCAGATATCGGTGTTGTCGTCGGTGATGAGGACGCGGCCGGCCCGGCCGAGTGCAGCGCCCTGCGCCGCGACGTAGGTCGACGGCGCGATCTCCTGTCCGCGCAGCCAGCACGCGAGGCCGGCGTTGAGGCTGCCGGTCACCGGATCCTCGGGCACACCGATACCTGGAGCAAAAGCCCTGACCTCGTAGTCCGGTCGATCATGCGGTCCCGTATCGCCGAGGTACGGACCGATGAGACCGACCTTGAAGTCGCCCAGGGCGGCGAAGTCCGGTTCGATGCCGAGTACTTGGTGCCCCGTTGCCAGCAGCAGCCCGATCCAGCCGGGTCCGTTGTCCACCCAGTTCGCCGCGACAACATCGGACGGCCGCAAACCCAGTGCCTGCCGGATGGCATCGAGGTCCGCAGCATCGACCTCACCGGACCGGATCAGTGGGGGCGCCGCAAACGCGAGGGCGCCGCCGTCGTGGCGAATACTGACCAGCCCGACGCCACATTCCTGAATGATCTTCTCGCCCTTGGGCTCACCGCCGGCCTGCAGCCAGGCGTGCGCCGAGCCGAGAGTCGGGTGACCGGCGAAAGGCAATTCCCCACCCGGTGTGAAGATCCGGAGTGAGTAATCCGCCGCCGGATCCGACGGGGTGCAGACAAACGTGGTCTCGGACAGATTGGTCCAACGCGCAAACGTGCGCATCTGGTCATCGGTGAGGCTGTCGGCGTCGAACACCACGGCGACCGGATTGCCGGTCAGTGGCCCGGACACGAACACGTCGACTTGCTGGAACGGACGGGGAGGCATGTGGTGGATTGTGCCTGCCCGCCCCGGCGGTGGCCAATGGACATCGAAAGCGCTGCGGACAGGTCCACTAAGGTTCGGGTTGTGACCGAGATCAATCACCGGGTGGGTACCGAGCAGGTCGGCGACATCACGATCGCCTATGAGGACATGGGTAACCCCGATGACCCCGCCGTGCTGCTGATCATGGGCCTCAGTGCCCAGCTGACGTTCTGGCAGACCGCTTTCTGCATGAACATCGTCGATCAGGGCTACCGGGTCATCCGGTTCGACAACCGTGACATCGGCCTCTCGACACACCTCGACGGCGTCAAGGTCGGCGGTTCGCTGCTCAAGCGGCTGGCGAACCACGAACTCGGGAAACCCAGCGACGTGCCCTACACCCTGGTCGACATGGCCGCAGATGCCGTCGGACTGCTCGACGCCCTCGAGATCCGTCAAGCCCACATCGTCGGCGGTTCGATGGGTGGGATGATCGCGCAGATTCTGGCCGGCAAGTACGCCGACCGCGTGTTGTCGCTGGGGATCTTGTTCTCCAGCACAAACCAGGCATTCCTGCCGCCGCCGGATCCCCGCAAACTCAAGGCGTTGTTGTCGGGTCCGGGCAAGGGGGCCACCCGCGAGCAGTACATCGAGACCGCCGCGCAGGCCGCGCGCACCATCGGCAGCCAGAAGTTCGCGCTGCCGTGGGAAGAGTCGGTGCGCCGTGCGACCCTCGCCTACGACCGTGCGCACGATCCGGCCGGCATCGTGCGTCAGTCGGCCGCCGTGATGGGCACCGGCAGCCTCAAGCCGTACGCAGTCGCCATCACCGCGCCCACGGTTGTCATCCACGGCAGCGCGGACGGTCTGATGCGCCCCTCGGGTGGCAAGGCGATCGCCCGGGCGGTGAAGGGGTCGAAGTTCGTCCTGATCAAGGACATGGCCCACGACATCCCCGAACCACTGTGGCCACAGATCATCTCGGAGCTGACCGAGAATTTCAGCCGCGCCACCTAGTCACGCGCGATCAGATGCACTCCAGGCCGCCCACTTGGTCACGTCCACCGCGATGACGGGGCCGTCGAGCGAAACACTGCGGTACTGAACATATTTGGCACGCAGGAGTTCATAGGCCCGGTCCACCAGGGCGCCGGCGGTATGGATTGATGCCTGACCGTCGGCGCGCACCCACCACAGCTGCTCCCAGGTTTCTGAATACTCGTCGACCAGCAGACAGACCTGGGGATTCGCCTCGATGTTCGCCAGCCGCCGCAGCCGTTGGGTGGATTTCGGTTTACCGTCGACGGCCGTATATATCGTCTGTTCGTCGACGGCGAAAACGACCGGGACCAGGTGCGGACTACCGGTGGTAGACACGGTTGCCAGTCGCGCCGACCGGGCCGTGGCGAATCGCTCGGCACCCACGCGCGTTCCGGTCACGTCACCCATACCGGGCAACTGTAGTGCCGAGTCCGCACCGGAAGGCTCTCCCGATAAGCTGTCGTCACCATGGCTTCTGCAACAAAACCGCCGTTCTACATCACCACGGCCATCGCATACCCCAACGGGGCACCGCATATCGGGCACGCCTACGAGTACATCTCGGCCGACACGCTGGCGCGATTCAAGCGACTCGACGGCCACGAGGTGCTGTTTGTCACCGGCACCGACGAGCACGGTCAGAAGATGCAGCAGACCGCGGAGAACGAGGGCGTCGAAACCCGCGCGCTGGCTGATCGCAACTCGGCGGCTTTCCGCGAACTCCAGGAGATGCTGGGCAGCAGCTTCGACCGGTTCATCCGCACGACCGACGCCGATCACCATGTCGCATCCCGTGCCATCTGGGAGCGGATGAAGGCGAACGGCGACATCTACCTGGACAAGTTCTCGGGCTGGTACTCCGTCCGCGACGAAGCGTTCTACGCCGATTCCGAACTGACCGTGCTCGAGGACGGCAGCCGGATCGCCACCGAGAGCGGTACGCCCGTCGACTGGACCGAAGAGGCCTCGTACTTCTTCCGGCTCTCGGCGTATCAGGACAAACTCCTCGCGCTCTACGACGAGCATCCGGAGTTCATCGGACCGGCCACGCGCCGCAACGAGGTCTCCAGCTTTGTCCGCGGCGGCCTCCGCGATCTGTCGATCTCACGCACCACCTTCGACTGGGGTGTGAAGGTGCCCGGCGACGACGGCCACGTCATGTACGTCTGGGTCGATGCGCTGACGAACTACCTCACCGCTGCCGGCTTCCCCGACGTCGACTCGGAGAAGTTCAAGAAGTTCTGGCCGGCCGACCTCCATATCATCGGCAAAGACATCATCCGGTTCCACTGTGTGTATTGGCCCGCGTTCCTGATGAGCGCCGGGATCGAGTTGCCCAAGCGCGTTTTCGCCCACGGCTTCCTGCTCAACAGCGGCGAGAAGATGAGTAAGTCACTGGGTAACGTTGTCGACCCCGCCACCCTGATCGGCGAATTCGGACTCGACCCGATCCGGTTCTTCTGTCTGCGTGAGGTGCCCTACGGTCAGGACGGGTCATACAGCCACGACGCGATAATCTCGCGCGTGAATGCCGACTTGTCCAACGAACTCGGCAACCTCGCCCAGCGCACGCTGTCGATGGTCGGCAAGTACTTCGACGGTGTGCTCCCCGCCCCGGTGAACCTCACCGACTCGGACAACGAGTTGCTGGCGAAGGCCGATGGGCTGCTCGACCGTGTTCGTGCCGAATTCGACCAGCAGGCAATCCATTCCGCGCTCGAGAAGATCTGGGAGGTTCTCGGCGACACCAACAAGTACATCTCGGTCGAAGAGCCGTGGAAGTTGGCGAAAACCGACCTCGAACGCACCGGCACCGTGCTGTACATCTGCGCCGAGGTGGTCCGGATCGCGGCGTTGCTCACGCAACCGGCCATGCCGGATTCGTCGTCGCGCCTGCTCGATCAGCTTGTGGTCAAACCGGATTCGCGCAACTTCGAGGCCATCGCGCAGCGTCTCACCGCCGGCACCACCCTCCCCAAGCCGACGCCGATCTTCCCACGCTACGAAGCACCGAAGAGCTGAACGACGTGCCCGGGCTGCCCACCACCAACGCAGATCGGGGCGGGCGGTGTGTTGCGCAGCATTGAACTCGGCAGCGCAACGGCCCCGGATGTGCTGCGGGCGCTCGACTTCCACACGCGCCGGCTGGGCCTGCCCGGTCCGGCTGCACTGATCGGAGATTGGCTCGGCGCCGATGCCGTCATCGCGCCCTCGATCACGGTGACCGAGGGCGGCACGGTTCCCGACCACCCGGATCAATTCTGGTTCGGGTACCTGGGTTTTCCGGATCGCGCCGGCGACGGCCCACTTCCGGCGGCAGCGGGTGGATCGACGGACGCCATCCTGCATCAGGATCGTCTGGGCACCTGGTGGTGGACGTCGGTCACCGGTCAGCCCTGTCCCGACTGGGTTCGGGCAGCGCTGGGCGAGAATCACCACAGTGATTGGTCCGTGCACTGGTCGCCGCCACAGCAAGCACCGCACGTCGCAGCGATCGATGACTGCCTCGACGCCATCCGCGCGGGTGAGGTGTACCAAGCCTGCATCTGCACGCGGTTCACCGGGCACGTCGAGGGATCGGTCGCACACTTCTACGCCGACGGGGTCGATGTCACCCGGCCCAGGAAATCCGCTTTCCTGCAGGGTGATTGGGGTTCGGTGGTGTCGTTCTCACCGGAGACGTATCTGACGAGACACG
The DNA here is from genome assembly GCA_003202005.1 of Williamsia faeni. Taxonomy (GTDB): domain Bacteria; phylum Actinomycetota; class Actinomycetes; order Mycobacteriales; family Mycobacteriaceae; genus Williamsia; species Williamsia faeni. The sequence continues at coordinate 80,458 of QJJF01000008.1, forward strand.
GATCGGTAGTTCGTTCCAGCCCGATCAAGGGGACACTTCCGATCGACCTCGACCCGAGGCAACTGCTCGACTCCGCCAAAGACGTGGCAGAGAACATCATGATCGTCGACCTGGTCCGCAATGACCTCGGCCGCGTTGCCGTCCCCGGTACGGTCACGGTCACCGAATTGCTGAAGGTTCACCCCGCGCCGGGCGTCTGGCACCTGGTGTCGACGGTGCAGGCAACGCTCGGCCAGGCGGTCACCAATGGCGAACTCATCGACGCAACATTTCCCCCCGCCTCGGTCACCGGAACACCCAAAATACGTGCCCGCCAACTACTTTCCGACTGGGAGCAATTTCCGCGCGGCGTGTATTGCGGCGCCATCGGGGTGGCTGCCCCAGACGGCGACCTCGACCTCAACGTCGCGATCCGGACGGTCCAGGTGTCACCGGACGGATCTGCCCATCTCGGGGTCGGCGGCGGCATCACCATCGACTCGGACCCGGCGAGTGAGTGGCAGGAGTGCCTGGACAAAGCCGCCGCGATCATCGGTCTGCGCCCCCGGACCGATCAGATCCACGTCGATGACTGATCCGATCGGGTCTGCCATCCGTCGCTACTCGACCGAGCGTGCGGCCAGCACCGCTTCATAGAGTTCGCGTTTCGACGCGCCGGAGCGCAGCGCCAACTGCGCGCAGGCCTCTTTCAGCCGCGTACCCGAGGCCACGAGTTCTTCGGCCTGAGCCACCAGGTCGTCGATATCGGGTTCTCCGGCGACCGCGCCCTCGAGGACCACCGTGATCTCCCCGCGAACACCGTCGGCGGCCCACAACGCCAGTTCTGCCAACGTGCCGCGCCGCACTTCCTCATACGTCTTGGTGAGTTCGCGGCACACCGCTGCCCGGCGATCGGGTCCGAGTACCTCCACCGCGTCGCCGAGGCATTCGGCGAGCCGGTGTGGCGCCTCGAAGAACACCGCCGTGCGCGGCTCCTCGCGATAGGCCGACAACCACGTCTTGCGTTGTCCCGGCTTGCGCGGTGCAAAGCCGTCGAAGCAGAACCGTTCGACCGGCAGCCCGGACAAAGCCAGCGCTGTGGTCACCGCAGAGGGGCCCGGCAGGCAGGTGATCTTCAGCTGCGCCTCGATACAGGCCACCACCAGCCGGTAGCCGGGGTCGGACACCGACGGCATCCCCGCGTCGGTGATCACGAGCACCGTTGATCCGGATCGCACCTCCTCGACCAGAGCGGGCGTCCGCTGCGCCTCCACCTGGTCGTAGTAGCTCACGACCCGCCCGGTGATCGTCACACCGAGGCCCGCGGCCAGGGCCCGCGCCCGGCGGGTGTCTTCGGCGGCGACCACATCTGCACTGGCGATCGCCTCCCGCAATCGGGGTGAAGCGTCGTCGAGATGACCCATCGGGGTCGCTGCGAGTACCAGTTGGCCGTGCGGTTCCGGAGAGTTCATCACCACACAGCCTACGATTGGCCCCGTGACGTTCTCCCCGCCGCTCGAGATCTCCACGCCGGAGGACTCGGTCAACACCCGCCGGATCCCGGGAGAACTCCCCGGAACCTATGCCGAAGACCTCGGCAATACCCCGTCCAACGCCCGCAGTGTGCCGGCCCCGGTGTTCGGCGCCACCGACCGTAGGCGTGGCTGGATCGTCACGCTGATCCTCACCGCGATCGGTGCGCTGACCCGTTTCATCAACCTTGGCACGCCCACCGACAAGGGCACACCGGTCTTCGACGAGAAGCACTACGTGCCGCAGGCCTGGCAGGTCCTCACCGGCGACAACTGGCTCGAGGACAACCCCGCCTACGGCCTGGTGGTGCATCCACCAGTCGGCAAATGGATGATCGCCATCGGCGAGTGGATCTTCGGCTACGACGCCTGGGGCTGGCGTTTCATGTCAGCGGTGTGCGGGACGCTGATGATCCTGGTCGTCATCCGGCTGGTCCGCCGGCTCAGCCGGTCGACCCTGGTCGGCGCGATCGCCGGCGTGCTGCTCATCTGCGACGGCGTGACCTTTGTCGCATCCCGCACCGGTCTGCTCGACATCTTCCAGATCTTCTTCGTGGTCGCGGCGCTGTCCTGCATCGCATGCGATCGCGATCAGATGCGGGCCCGCATGCACAAGGTCCACCTCGAAGGCCGGATGGCCGATTCGGTCTACGGCCCCCGATTGGGTTTCCGGTGGTGGCGTTTCGGCGCGGCCATCCTGCTCGGCCTGGCCTGCGGAACCAAGTGGTCGGGCATCTACTTCGTCATGTTCTTCATCGTGCTGTCGCTCGGTTTTGATGTCGCGGCGCGGCGCGCGTACGGGGTCCGGTGGCCGTGGCGCGGCGTCCTGGTGCGCGATCTCGTGCCCACCGGATTCTCACTGGGTGTCACGCCGATCCTGGTCTACCTCGCCACTTTTGCCCCGTGGTTCGCCTCCGAGACGGCCGTCTACCGCTACGAGGTCGGCAGGAAGATCGGGACCGGCGGGCCGTTCACCTGGGTTCCCGATGCCCTGCGCTCGCTCTGGTATTACGAGTCCGGCGTACTCGACTTCCACTCGCACCTGACCAACTCCGCCGGCAACCATCACCCCTGGGAATCGAAGCCGTGGACGTGGCCGATGAGCCTGCGCCCGATGCTGTACTACATCGAATACGGCCCCGATAAGTGCGGTGAATCGGACTGCGTTCGCGCGATGATGTTCATCGGCACCCCCATCCTGTGGTGGCTGGCGCTGCCGATGCTCGCCTGGGCGCTGTGGCGTATGTTCATCCGGCGCGACTGGCGGTACGCGGTGGTCCTGACCGGTTACGGCGCCGCATTCCTCCCCTGGTTCGGCAACCTCGACCGTCAGATGTACTTCTTCTACGCCACCGCGATCGCACCGTTCCTGATCATGGGCCTGGCATTGATCATCGGTGATGTCCTGTCGGCGAGCCGAAGAGCACGCAAGAACCCCTACGAGTGGCGACTCGTCGGTGCGGTCGGTGTCAGCATCTACATCGGACTCGTGGTGCTGAACTTCATGTGGATGTGGCCGATCCTCACCGGATCCCCGATCAGCCGAGAACTCTGGAACATGCAGATCTGGCTCCCCAGCTGGTCCTGACCCGCCACCCCGTCACTCCACCACCCCAGCACCCCAGCACCCCAGCACCCCACGACCCACCGTCGAGCGTGCCCTACCAACCGCCGACCGTGCCGATATCACCGCCGACCGTGCCGAAACTGCCTGAACGCGTGTACCATTGGCACGCTCAACGGTTGGATGTGCACGCTCGGCGGTGATTTGGGCCCGCTCGATGGCGACTTGGGCCCGCTCGACGGCGACTTGGGCCCGCTCGACGGCGGGTTCGGCACGCTCGACGGTTAGGTGTCGAGTTGCTGCGGCCGGATCGCGGGGAAGTCCTCCGAGGGCAAGACGTCGTTTGAATCGTCTTCGGTGGCAATGATGTTCGCGTGGGTCCGCAGGTTGTGTTCGAGGGTGCCCTCATAGGTCCGCTGCGCCACGATCAGCGGATCTTTCCGCAGATCCAGATAGAGCGACAGGCACATTCCCAACATCACGATCACAAAGGGCAGCGCCGCGATGATGGCCATCGTCTTGATGCCTTCGAGTGCGTCGTCGCCGCTGAGCCACAACAGCAATGCGGCCACCGTACCGGTCAGTGTTCCCCAGAAGATCGTGACCGCCCGGCTCGGATTCTCAGCTCCGCGCTCCGACAACGTCCCCATCACCAATGACGCGGCATCGGCGCCCGAGACGAAGAAGATCGCCACCAGAACCATCACCAGTACCGACGCGATACCGGTCAGCGGCAGATTTCCGAGCAGGTCGAAGAGCTGACTCTCGGCCGACCCCGCCTCGGCAAGACCCTTGCCGTCGATCTGTTGCTTGATCGCGGTACCGCCGAAGATGGCAAACCACACCAACGACACGATCGTGGGCACCAGCAGCACCCCGACCACAAACTGCCGAATTGTCCTCCCGCGACTGATCTTTGCCAGGAACATGCCGACAAACGGTGTCCACGACACCCACCACGCCCAGTAGAAGATCGTCCAGTCGGCGAGCCATTCTTCACCGGCGCTGTCCACGGTCGCACCCGAACGCGCCGAGAACGAGGTGATGTCGTTGAGGTAGGTACCAATGGTGGTCGGCAGCACATTGAGGATGAACACGGTCGGACCGACCACGAACACGAACAGCGCGAGGATCAGGGCGAGCACCATGTTGGTGTTCGACAACCATTGAATCCCCTTGGCCACACCCGACACCGCCGAGGCGACGAATGCCGCGGTCAATACCGCGATGATCGCCACCAGCAACAGTTTCGACGGCTCGTTCAGCCACCCCATCTCGACGAAACCCGAGCCGATCTGTGCCGCACCGAGTCCCAGCGACGCGACGGTGCCGAAGAGCGTGGCGAAGATGGCCAGAATGTCGATGACCTTGCCGCCCCAGCCGTTGGCCCGATGACCGAAGATCGGCGCGAACACCGCGCTGACCAACTGGCCGCGACCACACCGGTAGGTGCTGTAGGCAATCGCCAGTCCCACAACGGCATACATCGCCCAGGGATGAAATCCCCAGTGGAACATCGTGGTCGCCATCGCGACGCCGACGTTCTCCTGGTCGGTGCCGGGCGGGGCGTCGACGTAGTGGGTCAACGGCTCGTTGGCACCGAAGAACATCAGACCGATACCCATGCCGGCGCTGAACATCATCGCGATCCAGCTGACCGTTCGGTATTCCGGCTTCTCACCATCGCGCCCGAGCGGGATCTTGCCGTATTTGCTGATCGCCAGGTAGAGCGCAAAGAGGACAAAAAACGTGGAGGACAGGATGAAAACCCAGCCCATGTTGTCTGTGATCCAGGCGAGGATGTCTTCGGTGACCGTCTGCAGATTCGATCCGTCGATCAGACCCCAGACCACAAACCCGACCACGGCGACCGCAGTGACCCCGAAAACCACCAGATCGAGCCGCGGTTTCGCGCTTCCGGACTCCGGTGTCGGAACTGCGTCAGAGGTTTCAGTCGTCAGTGCCATAACTCAACTAGATCAGTTTCAACCCCGATTGATCAACTCTCGCGATGCATTTGCTATCCGCTGCGGGCCATGCATCCGTAACGCCCCGAAGCCAACTCCACCACGTTCACCTGCGCAAAGCCTTGTCCAGCAACGATTTGATCCGGTCATCGTCGACGCCCAGCTGTCGCAGTGCCGAAACGTACTCCACAGTCAGTTCTCCCGCGCGCTGCAGCGTCGATTCCGGGTGCGCCTTCACAAAAGATCCCTTCCGGCCACGGGTTTCGATGATGTCCTCGGCCTCGAGTTCACGATACGAACGGGCAACCGTATTGGGCGCGAGATCAAGCGCAGATGCCAGCGCCCGGACCGTGGGAATCCGGCTCCCGGCCAGGAGTTCACCGGAGTTGACCAGTTCGATGACACCGCGACGTACCTGTTCGTACGGCGCCACATCGGAATCCGGGTCGATCGTGAGCGCGATGCTGATGTCGGCCGCCATGACTACAGCCGATCCCGCGACACGGGGCACGACATACATCGTGGCCCGCCGCGACCCGAACCCAGCTCGCTTCCGGCGATGGTGAGAACTTCGATGCCCGAATCCTCCAGCCGCCGATTGGTTTCGACGTTGCGGTCGTAGGCGACAACCACACCCGGCGACAGTGCGAGAGTGTTGTTCCCGTCGTCCCACTGTTCGCGTTCGGCGGTGACCGCGTCGAGTGCGGTGTCGATCACCCGGAGTTTGTCGATGCCCATCGCCACGGCGGCCGCGTCGACAAATGGTTCCGGACCGGTGATCGACACGTTCTCGCCCCGACGAATGGTGAACGCGGACAACGAATCCTGGATGGCCGCGTACATCACCACCGCGTCGGTGTCGACCATGGTGCACACGGTGTCGAGATGCATTGACGCCCGGCGCTGCTCGATCGGCACCGCCAGCACCGTATGCGCGAGGTCATCGTCGAACAGACTGCGCGCCAGGGCTTCCGCGCCCGCCGGGGTGGTCCGCTCCCCCACTCCGACCGCCACCACACCCGGGGCGAGCAGCAACACGTCGCCGCCCTCGACGGGCGCGGTGTGCGATTCGTATGCCCGGCGCACCCCGAGAAACCGTGGGTGGTGCGCATAGATGAGGTCGGTCAGGGACGTCTCGCGCACCCGGGCCGGTAGCGCGAGCGAGGTGATCGCGAATCTGTCACCGATCCAGAACGAACTGTCGCGGGTGAACAACAGGTTCGGTAGCGGTTCGATCGCGAACTCGGATCCATGGTGCATTCGCCACACCAGGGACGACCGCACGGTCGCCGCAGATTCGGGCAACTCGTCGAATGTCATCCCCGCCATCAGGACCCGGGCCAGGTCAACCGCCGGTAGGCGTCGCAATTCGGCGGACAGATCCTGCGCCAGATGGTGGCCGAGTCGCCGCGGGCTGACCGCCGCAGCGATCCCCTGCATCCGGGCCGCGCCGCTGATCTTGACGGTCTCGGTCAGCAGATCACCGAGCAGCAGCACCTCGACGTCACGTTCGCGCAGCACATCGGCAAACGCGTCGTGTTCTTCCTGCGCACGGTCCACCCAGGGCAGGCCGTCGAACAACAATTGGTCGCTGTTTCGGGGCGTGAGCCGTCGGAGTTCGTCACCCGGCCGATGCAGCATCACGGCCCGCAGTCGACCGACCTCCGAGTCGGAACCCAGAACCGGTTGCTCAGAACTCCCCATCTGCGACATACATCAACGGTAGTGCGGTCAGACCTCGTTCGCCTGCAGGTTGTCTGCGATGCGTGCGGGCAAGGTCTCGCGGGCCAGTACCCAGAAGATCGTCGCGACGAACGCGACCCCACCCGTCACCACAAAAGCCAGACCGAAACCCCACTGTTGTGCGATGAACCCAGCGATGATCGGACCGGTGATCGCCCCGACATCCGCAGTCATCTGATATGTCGCCAGTGCCGGTCCGCCTTGCCCGCGACCGGCGAGTACGTCGGCGAGTGCGGCCTGATGGGTCGGGGCAAACAGTCCCGAGCCGATGCCCGCCACAAAGGTCAGGGCTCCGGCGGTCCAGATGTTGCCGCTGTATCCGAGGACCGCGGTCGAGGTGCCCATCAACAGCAGTCCGGGGAGCATGATCGGCCGTCGCCCCAGAGTGTCGGAGAGACGGCCGGCCACGATGATCGCGAGCACGTTGCCCGCCGCATACACGGCCAGCACCACCCCGGTGACCGATGGGGGCTGATCGAGATCTTCCACGATGAACAGTGGCACCAGGGCGACACGAACACCCATCGATGCCCAGCCCTGCGTGAAGCTGGAGGCCAGGATCGCGCGATACGCGCTATCTCGCAATGCTTCGGACATCGGCATCGCGACGTGGCTGTCGCTGCCGGGCAGCGGTCGGCCACCCACCGACCGAAGCTGGGTGGCAACAACGGTCGACGCAACGATCAGAGCGATGGAATACACGACGAACGGCATCCGCAGCCCGAATCCGATCAATGCGCTGCCGAGCAAGGGACCGGTGATGTTGCCGAGGAGGAATCCGGCGCTGAAGTAGCCCGAGACCCGTCCGCGGATATCGGGCGGCGCCAGCCGGATCATCAGGGCCGTCGCCGAGATCGAGAACATCGTCGAACCGATGCCACCGAGCCCGCGGAAGATCAGGAGCTGCCAGTAGTTCTGCGCAAAGGCGGTTGCCAGGGTCGAGGCCGCGACGATCAATAAACCGGTCAGGTAGATCCGACGTTCGCCCAGCAACCGCACGAGCCGTCCGCTGACGGGTGCGAACAACAGTCGCATGACGGAGAAGGACGAAATGACCACGGCCGCTGCGGTGATGCCGACGTTGAAACTGCGCGCGAACATCGGCAGCGCCGGGGCGATCAGACCGAAACCGAGGGCGATGACGACGTTGGCGCTGAGCAGAACCCATATCTCGCGGGGTATCTGCTTCACGGCACAAAAACTACCGCCTCGCCCAGAGGCCGGTCACACCGGACCCCGCGGATCCCCTACTGCGATCGTCGAAGTCTACCGGCTCCCTATCGATTTGAGTTATCATCTGATAACCGATGTGTGCACATTGCTGTGTACCCGGCAGGAGCGTGTGATGCGAAAAAAACCCCGGCGAACCCTGGATCTCATCACTTCCTTGGGCAGCACGATGACCGCCGCCAACGTCATCATGCAGCTCGCCTCGCCCGGCGTGGGTCATGGCGTTCTCGAGAGCCCGGTCAAACGCGGCAGTGCGTTCGAGCATCCGATCAAGCGAGCCCGCACCACCGGCCAGTACCTGGCCGTGGCGATCAGCGGCACCGACGACGACGTCGCCTACATCCGCGAGCAGCTCCATCACGTCCACAGCCAGGTCACGTCGAAGCCGGGGGCCGAGGTCTCCTACAGCGCCAACAGCCCTGAACTCCAACTGTGGGTGGCCGCCTGCCTCTACCGCTACTACGTCGACCAGTACGAGTTCTTGTACGGTCCACTCGACACCGAGACGGCCGAGGCCATCTACCTCGACGCCGCGCGCCTGGGCACCACGCTGAACGTGCGTCCGACGATGTGGCCTGCCGACCGCGCCGCCTTCGAGATCTACTGGGATGACCAGGTCCGGGGTATCCATATCGACCCGGCGGTGCGCGAGATGCTGACCTCACTAGCCGACCTCAGTTTCCTCGCCGGCCCGCTGGGAATAGGCGGCAAGGCTCTCCACAAGACACTGGGCAGGCAACAGTTGTTCATGACCAAGGGCGCTCTTCCCGCGCCGTTTCGTGAGGCGATGGGGTGGACATGGTCTGCCCGGGACGATCAGCTCTACCACCAGGTGCTGGCCGTGTACCGCCAGACAGACTGGGTGATGGCACGCATCGTCAGAGGCCTCAACGACGTCATGCTCGCCGACGTCCGGATCCGGCGCAGGTTCGGTATCGCAGTCTTCTGACCCCCGGCCACGCCTACACTAGGGAAACATGACGTCCACCAGCCACAGTGTCTGCAATCTCTGTGAAGCCATCTGCGGTCTTCAGGTGACCACCGACGGCAACCGCGTCGTCGAGATCCGCGGCGACCGCAACGATCCGCTGTCCCGTGGCCACATCTGTCCCAAGGCCACCGCGCTCGCCGATCTGCACGCCGACCCCGACCGGCTGCGGACTCCCATACGCAAAACAGCCGACGGTGGCTGGGAGCCGATCAGCTGGCAGGCCGCAATCGAACTGGTCGCCGGCAAGATCGTCTCGACCCAGAAACAACACGGCCGCAATGCGGTTGGAATCTACACGGGCAACCCGAGTGTGCACAGTCTGGGAACCGTCACCCATGGACTGCCCTTTGTGAAGGCGGTCGGTACCCGCAACATGTTCTCGGCGACGTCGGTCGATCAACTGCCGATCCAGTTGGTCGCCCACCTCATGTACGGCCACCAGTTACAGATCCCGGTACCCGACCTCGACCACACCGAACATCTGCTGATCATCGGTGCCAACCCGATGGTGTCGAACGGCTCGATGATGACCGCACCGGACTTCCGTACCCGGATGCGCGAACTACGCCGTCGCGGCGGACAACTCGTTGTCATCGACCCCCGCCGCACCGAGACCGCGGCCATCGCAGATACGCACCATTTCATTCGTCCCGGCACCGATGCCGCACTGCTGATGGCCATGTTGCATGTCCTCGTCCACGAGCGTGGGATCTCGCCCGAGCGGATCGAACACCTGCCGTTGTCCGGCCTCGACGAGGTCCGGGCACTCTGCGCGACCACCACCCCCGAGTGGGCCGGCCCGATCACCGGCATCGACGCCACCGACATCCGTTCGATGGCAACCTATTTCGGATCCGCGCAGCGCGCCGCGATCTATGGACGCATGGGGGTGTCGACGCAACGATTCGGAACAGTGTGTCAGTGGGCGATCCAGGTGATCAATGCCGTCACCGGCAACCTCGACCGGGTCGGCGGCACATTGCTCACCGACCCCGAGATCGACCTGGTCGCCCGAAAGCTCAGCGGCCGAGGCCATTTCGACAAATGGCGCAGCCGGGTCAGGGACCTGCCCGAGTTCGGCGGTGAACTCCCGGTTGCCACACTCATCGACGAGATCGTGACCGAAGGCACCGGCCAGATCCGGACCCTGATCACGATCGCCGGCAATCCCGTCTCGTCGACCCCCGGCGGTGGTCGTCTGGGGCGAGCACTCGACGGACTCGATTTCATGGCATCGATCGACTTCTACATCAACGAGACCACCCGCCACGCCGATGTCATCCTGCCACCGACGATGATCCTCGAACGCGACCACTATGACCTCATCTTCCACCAACTCGCCGTGCGCAACACCGCCAGATTCTCGCCCGCCGTGATCGAGAAATCACGTGATGCCAAACATGATTGGGAGATCTTCGGGGATCTCAGCCGTGGCCTGGCACGGGCCCGCTCCGCGGACAAGGGGTTCATCGAACGCCTACGCCGACTACCGAAGCAGCTTGTCCCGACCGTGCGGGCAAGGGCGAGTTCGCGCATGTTGCTGAATGTGTTGCTGCACACCGGTCCGGGCCATCTGACGGTGCGCAAGCTCCTTGCCGCACCATCGGGACGGGATCTCGGGCCACTTCGTCCCGGATTGAGCCGCAAACTCGTGGCAGCCTCGCGCACAGTCGATCTGGCGCCGTCGCTGATCACCGGAGACCTGGCTCGCATGCACACAGACCTGGTGGCGACCGCCGACGACGAACTGTTGCTGATCGGCCGACGCCACCTGCGGTCGAACAATTCGTGGATGAACAACTCAGTGCGTCTGTCCAAGGGCCACCCGCGGTATCACTTGTTGATGCATCCGAAAGACCTTGCCGCGGGCGGACTGTGTTCCGGAGACCAGGTGATGCTGAAATCTGCGGCCGGCAGTGTGGAGGTGACCGTTGCCGAAAGCGACGACATCATGCCGGGTGTGGTGAGTCTGCCCCATGGATTCGGTCAGAATCAGGTTGGTGTTCGCCTCGCCGTGGCCGGTCTCATCGATGCCCCGAGCGTCAACGATGTCACCGATCCCCTTCGCCTCGACGAGCTCTCAGGAAATGCGGCTCTCAACGGCGTGCCCGTGACGGTGAGCAGAACCGTCACCGATTGACCCGCGCCGGCGCCGGTCAGCAGCCCTCGATCTCGATGATCGGTGACCGGTCTCCGCGGGCGAACCGGGACACCGCCAAATTGCACAGGCCCTGAAGCCTGCACAACCAACGATCGTTGCCGTCCCACCGCGGGGCAAAGGAACTACGCCCGTGGATGGCACGACTGTTGTCGAGGATGAACAAATCGCCTGGGCGCAAGACAATTTCGCTGTGATGCACCTGCCACACGGACTTCACCGCGGCCAGTGCAGCAGCGTGTTCGGTGCTGTCCGTCGACATCAGATCTTCGTCATAGGTGATCACCGGGTCTTCCCACGAACCGCTGAGCACCGGGATCGGCCCACGTACCTCGTCCGGAACGCCGCCGTCGACAAACGATCCGTCCACCCGCGTGTAGAACACGGGATCGCGGAGGAGCGCTACGGTCTGGACCGGAAGCAGATCCTGCAACTGGCGCGCAGACAGCAGATATGTTGCCGCGGTCGGGTCGCCCCGCAGGCACCCGAGTGCGATGAAATCAGGTCGGGTCCGCAGGTTGTGACACTGCTCTGTATGACTCTCGAGGTTCACGGCGCTACCGGTCGACATCTGACGGCGCTGATGACGTCGGATGGGCACCAGGGTCTGAACGAGCTCCCCGCGGCACTCGGGCCGATATCCCACCAGATGCACGATGCTCGAGAGCAGCAGCGCTGATTGCCTGGCCATGCCGGTGTGCCGAGTCGGTGCACCCACTGCGGCAGCAGGGGTTTCACCGATCTCCCCGACGTCCAGCCCTTGTAGGAGCAGTCCGCCATCGCCCTCGACCAGGAAGTCGAGCAGCAGTTCACGGATCGGCGCCGGCAGCAGCGCCGCGGCGAGGCGGGCCTGACGGCTGAAGTCCTGCGGATCTGACAACGAATCGGCCGCAATGTTGTCGGCAAGCATGCCTATTACCTGCGCATACTCGTCGATGTTTGCCGTCTGCACTGTCGGCCAGCAGACGCGCTCATCAGGTCCGGGAAGCGATTGTGCACTCATATTTGCTCACCCTCCGATCCAATGCCGATGCGGTATCACACAGCGTAATGCGCAACTCCGGATCTCACAGTGCGAGAAGGACCAAGAATCGGGGCCAAGACGATCACGATTCGGCCCGCATCGAAATCGGGTGCGATCGGGGGCACGTCACCCGAGGTATCGCCGATGATTTTTCGGCCACCGCACAGTCGATATCTGTGACCAGCAGTCCATCCGTCCGCCATGACCCGAAGGATCTGACAATGCCCGCCATCATCCCGTCGCTATGGTTCAACCAGAACATCGAAGCAGCGATGAAGCTGTACACCGAGACATTCCCCGATTCGTCCATCGACAACATCATGTATGTCGGAGAGGACGGGCCCGGACCGGCCGGGAGCATTTTGGCCGCCACGTTCACGTTGTCCGGCCATACATTCGAGGGCATCAATGCCGGACCGGAGTTCACGTTCTCCGAGGCGGTGTCATTCGCAGTCCGGTGCAGTTCGCAGGAAGAAGTCGATTACTACTGGAATGCGCTGACCGCAAACGGCGGCATCGAGTCAGAATGTGGCTGGCTGAAGGATCCTTTCGGTCTCAGCTGGCAGATCGTGCCCGAACGACTGTACGAACTGCTGTCGGATCCGAATCCGGCCCGTGTCCGCGGCGCCACCGACGCAATGATGAAAACCCACGGCAAGCTGATCATCGCCGACCTCGAGGCCGGCGCGGACTCAGCCGGCTGAACCCGGCGCCACGGTGGCGCACCCCGCGCGCTCGGCGCCTTCGAGCTTCTCCTCGCACTCCTGCGTGAGCAACCGGTTGGTGCCGATTCCCTGCTGGGCGAAGACATCGCCCGGATTGAGGAGCTGACAGGCCCGCATGGACAGGCAGCCACACCCGACACAGCCGTCCATCAGATCGCGCATCCGTTGCAGCAGCGCGATCCGCTCGTCGAGATCTTCCACCCACCGCATCGACGCCTTGTGCCACATCGCCTTCGTCGGCGACTCGTGTTCACCGAGAACCTCCAGGACCGACCCGATGGTCGCCAGCGGGATCCCCGCCGCCTGGGAGGCCCGGATGAACGCCACCCTCCGCAGCATCGCCCGGTGATATCGACGCTGGTTACCGGACGTGCGGCGGCTGAAAATCAGTCCGCGGTCCTCGTAATATCTCACGGCCGATGGCGCCACGCCGGCCCGGATTGCCAACTCCCCTACCGTCAATTCAAACTTTTTCAGTGCCATTTTCACATCGTACCTTGACTTCAAGTTAGCTTGAACTTGAACACTGGTCGCATGAAACCGACACAACTCAAATTCATTCTGATCATCGCAAGCGTGCGGTCCGGCCGCATCGGGCCCACCGTGGCGCAGTGGTTTGTCGACCAGGTAGCTCCATACGGAATCGACGTCGAAATCATCGACCTCGCCGAACCCACCAGCCCACTCACCACCGAATTACTGGAAAAGGCCGACGGATTCATCGTCGTCACACCGGAATACAACCACTCCTACCCCGGTGACCTGAAGATCCTGATCGATGCCCACGGGACCCAGTGGAAGCACAAGCCGGTGACGATTGTGTCCTATGGCGGCATGTCCGGTGGCTTGCGTGCAGCGGAACATCTGCGTGCGGTCTTCGCCGAGGTGTATTCGGTGGGAACCCGCAACGGTGTGGTCATCCATGCCCCGTGGGACCACATCACCGATGGCCGGCTCGTCCTCGACGAGGACGCGATCGCGTCGACCCGGGGCGCGATGGACGAATTGATCTGGTGGGCCGAACTACTCAAACCCGAACGCGGGGCACGCGACGAAGGAGCCGCCTGAGAATGGATCTCCGCGCGAAGAAGGTTGCGCACTCTTCTTGTTGCCAGCGGCTCGGCGCCGGCCTGGTGGTTCAAATCGCCGGAAGACTCGTCGATCGTATCGATCTGCGCCGGGTGGTCTGGTTCGGGCTCAGCGCCACTGTGGTCGCGATGGCCCTGATGACGACAACACTCGACGAGGACACCGAATATCTAACGCTCGACGGCATCGGTGTGATCATGGGTATCGGTATCGGCGCCACACTGGTGCCGCTGATGACAGCATCCCTCCGCGGCATCCAGGGGTCCGGCGATCGCCTCGGGCACAACCATTCTCACTACTGGCAATCAATTTGCGGCGGCGATCGGCGCGGCACTGAGTGCCACCGTTCTGACCACCCCGTTCAACAGTCGGGTCGAAGCGCTCGACGACACCGGCATGGCCGGGGCACTTCGATTGTCACCCGACGAACGGATCACGGCGGCACCGGATCTCGCGAGCGCAGTCGCCGACACCTACCTGCTGACACTGGGTTTGCTGATCACCGCGTTGGTGATCTCGGTGTTCCTGCCGAAATTGCCGCATCCACCACAGCCGGCAACGCCGGCACCCGCGGAGCGGACACCGGCGCCGATCGTGCACCAACAAGAACTTTCAGCTGAGTCCTGCAGATGAAGTGTGTCAGCCCTCGGGCGCCGGTTTCACCACCAGTACGGGGCAGGTGGCCCGGTGCAGAACTGCCTGGCTGGTGGATCCGAGGAGCAAACCCGCAAAACCGCCACGACCGCGACTTCCGACCACCAGTAACTGGGCATCCTTGGCATGTTCGACGAGTTGATGCGCCGGACCGTCGGGCACGATCACCCGCGTGACCTCGACATCGGGATAGTCGACACCAAAACCGGCGATGCGTTCGGCAACGACCTCCCGCGCGTCGTCGGCCAGTTCCTGCAGCTGATCGAGCTCGAGTCCGTAGCCGTACAGCGCGTCGGAGGCCAGATCCGTCCAGGTGTGGACCACCAAGAGGCCCGTGTTCAGGAATGATGCCTGCTCAAAGGCCGCTGCGACAGCGCCCTCGCTGACCGCGGATCCGTCGAGACCGACCACAACCGGCCCTGTTCCACCCGCACCCGCGTAGACGAGAACTGGACATGAGGCGTGTGCGACGAGATTCACGCCGACTGAACCGAGAAAGATCCCTTTGACCCCGCCGAGCCCTCGGCTGCCGACCACAACCAGCGACGCGTGGTGCGATTCCTCGACCAACACGGTCCCGGCGCGCCCTTCTGCGACTTTGGTTTTCACGTCGACCCCGGGCGCGATGTCCCGAGCCTTCGCGGCCGCCTTGTCGACGTTGTCGTGTGCCTCTTGCCGGATGATGTCGATGACATCCTGCGGAATCACCAGTGCCGGTGCATACAGTGCACCCTGAGTTTCGTACGCACCCACAATCAACAATGGTTTACGTTGCCGCTCCGCAGCTTTCGCCGCCCAGACGACCGACTCGAGGGCAGAATCCGAACCGTCTACTCCGACGACAATCGTGGTGCTCATGGCCAGAACCTCCTTGTTCACGTCGCGTTCCATGCAATCGCGCCGGGCATCTACCGGTCAACGCCTATGGCACGTCTACTGCACCACATTTCGCCGCACCGCTGTAGGGCAGTTGTGCCCAATACAGCGGGTTCCACTGGTTTACCCGTACACTGAAGTGGTCGGATACAACCACCACCGGCAATTTTCGTCGAACTTCCTCGAAACCGACATCTCGGAACCTTGTGAATCGCCGATAGCCGGATGACGTTTGATCACCATTTTTCCCGGCACCGTGGGGAATCTCGAAGAGATTCTCGAGTGAGTCTCTCCAGACCACGGTCGCCGGCGACACCCGGCAGCTCTTGCGCAGATCCCGTGCGCACGCACGACACCGCGAGAGCCGCACCGCCACGAAGAAAGTAGTAACCATGCACGAACCCGAACTGTTCTCGCACCGCGAGACGATCCGTTCCGAGCCCGCCGCACAGAGCCCCAAGGACGCGCCGCGGATTCCGCAGCCGATCTTCTCCGACCAGGTGATCGATCCTGCGGTGCAACGTGCGCAGGAACGCACACCACGCTGATCTACCGATGACAATGGCCCGCCGAGATCGGCGGGCCATTGTTGTGTTCTCTGTACGGTCAGCCCTTACGCAGCAGGAACCGCTGGACCTTGCCGCTCGGTGTCTTGGGCAGCGACTCGATGAAGTGCACCTTGCGCGGGAAGGCGTGGGCCGCAAATTTCGTCTTGACCAGCTGCTGGAGCTCTTTTTCGAGTTCGGCCGACGCCGCTGACGGATCCCGGAGCACCACATACGCTTCGAGCACTTCACCGCGCAGTTCGTCCGGCTTGCCGACAACCGCGGCCTCGGACACCGCCTCGTGCATGACGAGGACACTTTCCACGTCGAAGGGACCGATTCGGTAACCGGCCATGATGATCACATCGTCGTCGCGGGCCGAGAAGGTGTAAAAACCGTTCTCGTCGACCGATCCGCAGTCCCCGGTGATGTACCAGCGACCGTCGTCGGTGTACCGGCCGGCGGTCTTCTCCGGCGCGTTCTGGTATCCGGTGAACCAGAGCATGTCGCTCGCGGTGGTGTCGATCGCAACCCGGCCCACAGTCCCTGTCGGGGCCAATGCATCGGTGTGCTCCTCGAGCACGGCGCAGGACCAACCGGGCAACGCCCGACCCATCGAACCTGCGGGCACGTCGGCCAGCAGATCGTCGTGCCAGGCGTTGACGATGAACATGCCGTGTTCGGTCTGCCCGTAGTGGTCGCGCACTGTGACGCCGAGCACCTCTTTCGACCAGCCGACCACGTCGGGGGTCAGCGGTTCACCCGCGGACGACGCGCGCCGCAGCGTGATGGACGGAACCGCACCGTCGTCGGCCCGCAAGGCACGGTAAACGGTCGGGGCGGCAGCGAAGTTGGTGACGCCGAGTTGCTCGAGCACCTTCCATGTCAGGGCCGGCGAGAATCCGGCGTGCAGCAAGATGCTGCGGGTGCCGCTCGCCAGAGGGCCGAGAATCGCGTAGTAGAGGCCATAGGCCCAGCCCGGATCCGCGGCATTCCAGAACACATCGCCGGGACGTACGTCGAGACCGAACTCCTGGTACGCGTGGAACGATGCCAACGCCCGGACTGGGATGGGGACACCTTTCGGCTGTCCGGTGGTGCCGCTGGTGAACAGTTCGACCAGCGGTCCGTCGCCACCGACCGCGACCGCCGCGCTGCCCGGCTCGTCGGTGTCGTGGGCCGCGATCAGGGTCGCCAGCTGCAGCTCGTGGTCCGCGGACTCACCGGCCGCGATCACCCGCCAGGGCGCATCAGCGGGCATGTCATCACCCGGGGCCAGCTTGTGCAGCTGATCGAGGTCGGAGATCACGATTTTGGCGCCACTGTTGGTCAGGCGGAAGGCAATTGCCGGGGACGCGAACGCGGTGAACAGCGGAACGTAGACCGCTCCGCGCCGCCAGACTCCCAACGCCGCGACCACGAGATCGGCCGACTTGCTCATCAGGCTTGCCACCCGGTCGCCCGGCTCCACACCGAGGGATGCGAGTGCGGCAGCAAACTTCGACGACTGTTCCCGCAAATGGCCATATGTCAGGTCTTCGGTGACCAGATTTCCGGCATCGTCGGTCTCGACAACCGTGAACGCCACGGCATCGGCCGGGTGCCGATCACACAGGAGGTCTGCGGCGCAGGCCTCGGGGCCGTCGTACTGCGCCAGCAATTCGCTGACCCGATCAGTTGTGGCAATCATGTTTTTTTGAATCCTCACTGGTCACGACACTACTTCTCCCGAGTAGGATCCACGTCACAATAATCCTCCCGCTACCCCCGAAAAGGGGTGACCCCCGATGACTGTCCGACATCCGCTGCTACGACCTCGCGATACCGACGCACTCCGAGACGCAATGCGGGCTTTGGCGACGGCATCGGAGACTCCTGTCCTGTTCGGCGGCGAGGTACACGAGGGCACGCTTCTGCTCACCGAGTTCGTCGGTGTCCGCACCAACGGATTGCGTGGACTGACCGTGATCCCGGCGTCGGGCCTGGGTGGCCGGGTGATCGAGCGGCGCCGAGCGGCGGCAGTGTCCGACTACGGCACTGCGTCGGCGATCACTCACGACTACGACGGACCGGTGCTGGGGGAAGGTCTGCGGTCGGTGCTGGCGGTCCCTGTGGTGGTCGACGCGACAACCCGGGCCGTGCTCTACGCGGCGAGGCGCGATGCGTCACCCATCGGCGGCCTTACCGCCGACTCGGTGATCGCCGCGAGCCGGCGCCTCGCGGTGGAGATCGCGGTCCGCGACGAGGTGGATCGACGGACCCGGATGTTGGCTTCCGCAGCTGGGAACACCGCCACGATCCCCGATTCGTCAATGGTCGAGGAACTTCGCAGCATCCACGCCCAGCTCCGGGATCTGGCCACCCGGATCGAACCAGCCGAAGGTGGCCGGGCCCGCGAACTGTCCGACCGGCTCGCCCGCGTTCTCGGCGGTGACGCGACCGAACCACCACCCGATGTCAATCTGTCCCGGCGGGAGATCGATGTTCTGGCGGTGGTTGCGCTCGGGTGCACCAATGCCGAAGTCGCCAAGACACTTTCGCTCCGTCCCGAGACGGTGAAGAGCTACTTGCGCAGCGCGATGCAGAAAATGGGCGTCCACAACCGGCATGAAGCCGTGGTCATGGCCCGGCGGATGAACCTTCTCCCCTAGGCAGCGCTGCGCCACTTGAAGTCTCGCCACCCGAAGTCGATGTTGTACACCGGTGCCTCGGCAGCCTTCTTCTCGAATGCCTCACGGGCGCGTTGTTTGAACCATTCCGCGTCGGTGTCGCTGTCCGGGTTCCACATCTCCGGGTTCGTGAAGTACTTCTCCGGGAAATGAGTGTTGTTGGGCCGCGGCAGATCCCGGGTTCCGCGTTGGCGCCACCCGACTCGGCCCTGCCAACCCGGCGGACCGGTGCCATCCCTGATGATCTCGGTGATCCAGCCGGTGTCGCCGTCGTGGATGTAGCCGTGGTCGGGCCCGCAGACCAGGGTCAGGACGGTGATGTCGGTGCGACCACCTTTCGAGTACTCGACCATGTGATGCACCGCGGTTTCGGTCGCGGGCGCATCACAGCCAGGGCGGGAACATCCCCGCTCGGCGGCGATCAACGCCAGGCGTTGATACGCGGTCGCCAGCCGTTTTTCACGGCCCAGGAACAGCGGCCGATGTTTGTCGTCGAGCAGTGCCAGGAACTTGCGATGGACTCCAGCCAACCGCAGGGCGTCGCGTACCGGCAGCACGCCACCGGAGGCGGTGGTCGCCAGGCCCGCTTCGGCCTCGAGTTGCTCCAACGTCATTGTGACGATCACCTGAGCGGGCAGACCACGGTGCTGACCGAGGATGCCTTGCCCGACCACCATTTCCATCAACCGTTTGAACGCATCATGATTGCGCTGCCCGGGAGTACGGGTATCACGTTTGGCTGCGGCCTCGAGCGTCTCAGCATCAGCCTTGTCTGCGCTGCCTGTGGGTGAGTCGGGATCGTTGGGGTTGTTCATGCCCGCCGCGGCCCATTTCGCGGCCACGATGTCCCACAACGCTTTGGTCGTCGGATCCAACGTGCCCTTGATCCCGGCCATATGATCGGCACCCTGTTTGGATACTTTCAGGTCGCGTTTTTGCGCCCGGTCGACATCATCGAACTCACCGTCCGGATTCAGGTACGCATGCAGATGCAGACCCACCCTCTTCAACTCATCCGGATCCATCGTCCGAGCGGCCTCGGCCATCAACCGCTCACCCTCCGACCACAAAGCCAGATCACTACGAATCGTGCCCGGCAACGCCCGCAGCACATCATCGATGACGTTGTAATGGGCGATCCCGATCGCACCGTCACGCAACGCCAGCCACGTATTCGGATACACCGGCGACGTGACCTCACCTGACGGGGTGTGCCATTGGCCCACGCGTTCAGCGCGTTTCGACCGGGCACTGGCCTGGGTCGCCGAGATGCGTAGCTGGTGACGCAAGAACTTGTTGTGCTTGAGACCTTGCTTCGCCGCGACCGACCGCTCCCGCAACTCCACCGCTATCCGGACCTTCACGGCTTCATCACGACGGGACTGCATCTCCACAACTTGAGCGAGTTCCAGTGTCTCTTTGTCCGACAACATCGCCAGCGAAACATCAACAAGCCTGCGCGACAACACCTCACGGACAGCAACGATCTCCTCCGCATCAAGAGCCATGCCCTCGATACGGTCGATCAGATCTGCCACCCCGAACCCATGGAATATTTCTATCAGCACCCTCCGACAACTAGATCGCCGGAAATCCGAGGTCGTCGAAACCGCTAGCGGCCCGCTCGAATCATGATGCCCCAGTGCGCATGCAGGGCGTTGGTGTCGAGAACATCGCAGCTCAGCAACACCGGATCGATCCGTCCCTGTGCGGCTTCGATGGCGGCAACGGTGATGGTGGCCGTCGCCTCGGACTGATTGTGCCCCGACGTGTACAGCCACCGACCGGTGTTGCGGTTGCGGACCAGCACCGACCACTCGTCGCTCCCACGCGGGTGAACCTTCCTCAGCATCGGTCGGCCCAGGCTGGGTACAAGTGCAGCGAACCGCAGCGCCAGCGTCGCCGGCCCCGAACTCAGTGTGAGGTAGTTGGCCACGTGCGGTCCATCGACATCGATTGCGAGGTGGTCGGGAAAGTTTGTGCGTACGTAGCGCTTTCGACTGCCGTGGGGACCTTCCAGCACCCTTGACCGGGCCAGGTTCCGGATCCTGACCCCCGACGCATAATCGGTGAAAGTCGTCCCGAGCAGTCCGACCGTCCACTCCACCGAGCCCCGGCCATGGGGTTCACCCGCCCCGAGCATCAGCCCGATGTCAACGCCGTCGGTCGAGTCGGCCGCAAGCGCCGTGGCCATGATGGTCGACAGACCGGGGGCCAGTCCCACACAGGTCAGCACACCACCCGCGGCGGGCGCGGCCATGATCGTCTCGAGATATCTCGGGGTGGCGCTGATGTCGACAAACCGCGTTGCCCCCGCATCCTTCGCGAGCGCAGGATCCTCGATCCCCGACGCGTTGACCACCACATCCATGCCGTCGACTGCCTCGCGGTACGCCTCCCCACCGGACCGGACAAGGTCAACCACCACGTCGTTCGAGTCCGGATTACGCCCGACCCGGACAACCTCGTGTCCACGACCACGCAACTTGTCGACAATTCTCGCCCCGACAGCACCATTCGCACCGAGCACCGCGATCCTCATATGACAGCTCCGCCCGTTGCATTCGTGGAGGTTCACCACGACCTCAAACACAATCTTCAACCACAAACGCGTCCTTCGTCGTCATCTGTTCCGGGTTAGATCGGCGCCGGGCACGGGCGCGTCGCGACACCCGGCGACGTCGGCCGCCTCCTACCCTGAGGACATGGCACGCCCGGACAACCACGATCCCTCCACACTCCGCTTCTCGAGCCGTGCAGTTCACGCCGGCAACAGCATCGACAAGGGTTCCGGGGCAATTCGGACACCGATCGTGATGGCCAATTCGTATGCGCTGCCCGATGACCCGTCGCAGGTGAGCTGGTCGGGTACGGAGATTCCGCTCTACACCCGTAACTCCGGCGCCAATCAGATTGCGCTGCAGCACAAGCTGGCGTCCCTCGAAGGTGCCGAAGATGCGGTGGTTCTGGCCTCGGGGGTGGCCGCCCTGCATGCCGTGTTCTTCACCCACCTGGAATCCGGGGATCATGTGCTGATCGCCGACGTGACCTACGAGGCGACGTTTCGGTTGTTCACCGAGCTCCTGCCACGCAAGTACGGCATCGAAGCCACATTCGTCGATGCCTCGGACCTCGACTCCGTGCGGGCGGCGCTGCGTTCCAACACCCGCCTGGTTCATATCGAAGCCATCGCAAATCCGACCACCAAGGTCACCGATATCGGCGCGGTCGCCGAGATCGCGCATGCCGCGGGCGCTCTGGTGGTCGTCGACTCGACTTTCACTCCGCCGCCTCTGTACCGGCCGCTGTCCGAGGGTGCGGACCTGGTGGTGCACTCGCTGACGAAGTACTACAACGGCCACGGTGATGCCATGGGCGGTGCGGTACTCGGCGCCAAGGCTCTGATCGATCCCATCAAGACCGACGCCATGGTGGATGTCGGTGGCGTGATCTCACCGTTCAATGCCTGGCTGATCAGCCGCGGGTCCATCACCTTGCCGCTGCGGATGGCGCGTCACCTCGAGTCGGCCGCGCAGGTCGCAGAGTTCCTGGATCGCGATGAACGGGTTGCGTATGTGGCGTACCCGGGCCTCGCATCCCATCCACAGCATGAGCTGGCCACCAGGCAATTCGGCGGACGGGGCTACGGCGCGATGATGGCGTTTGCGGTCAAGGGTGATCCGGACACCCAGAACCGGTTCGTCTCGAACCTGCGGATGATCACGTCAGCCGTCTCACTGGGTCACGATGAATCCCTGATCGTCCACGTCGGTACGAGCGGCCCGCGGGTGAAGCACTATCCCGAAGTTTTCCAAACCTGGGGCCATCTCCGGTTCTCCATCGGCCTCGAAGACCCCGACGACATCGTCGCCGACCTTGCCGCCGCGCTTGACGCCACGTTCACCTGACCCCACCCCGCAGACGAGCCAGCTGTACGAAGACGAGCCACATATTTCTGGCTCGTCCTTGTACAGCTGGCTCGACTGTGAATCTCGGGTCAGGGCAGTGCGGTCCAGGTCTGAGTCTCGCTGATCGACACGACACGTCCGTCGTGGATGACCACGCGGTCGGCGGGTGCGTTGGCGATGACGTCGAGGACTCCTGTCCCGCGAACCGCCAGGAACTCTGCCCGGGCACCGACCCGCGCGCCCGCGACGGGCAACCCCATCACCCGACGGGCGTCGTCGGTGACCATTGCGAGCGCGACGTCCGGATGTACGTGTGCAGCGGTGACGGTGAGGGCTGCCGTTTCCAGTGCATCGCTGCGGCCGAGCGGGTTGAACGGGTCACGCACGTTGTCCGCGCCGGCCGCGACACAGACCCCGGCCTCGCGCAGGGGTCCGATTGCGGTGATCCCGCGGGGTGTGGCGACGGGGTGGTCGCGGCCCTGCAGATAGAGATTGGTGATCGGATTCGCGACCACGCCGATCCCGCTCGATGCGATGAGCGGCAGCAGTTCGCCGAGTTCGTCTGCCGACATCGTTCCCAGTCGGGTGCAGTGCCCGGCGGTGCGGATCCGATCCACCGGCCAGCTGCGGACCCGCTCGGCAAACGCTGCAATCGTGTGGTGGTCGCCTTCCAAGAACTCGTCCGTATGCAGGTCGACCCCGACACCACGCAGTTCGGCGATATCGAGCAGACGATGAAGGTCCCCCATCGGGTCCGGCGCGCTGTGCGGTGACCCACCGACCAGATCGGCACCGGCATCGAGGGCGGCGTGTACGAGATCGTCGCTCGCGTACACCTTGGCCAGCGCGGCGATTTCGATGTCGATGAGACCGCGCAACTCGCGACGTACCTCGTCGACCGCGCGGATTCCGCGCAGCGGGTCGTCCCCGAAAAGGATGTCGACATGGGAACGGACGGCGGTGGTTCCGTTGCGTACCAACGCAAGTGCGGCGGCGCGGGCGCGAGTGCGAAACGACTCCTGGTCGAATTCCGCACTGCCTGCTTTCCAGTTCGCGATGGCGTCGTGCAGATGACCGAGCGGCGGCTGCAGCACATCCCACGACAACGCCTTGTCCAGATGTGCGTGCGGCTCGGCGGGCGCGGTCATCAGGACATATCCGCGAAGGTCGATCACACCCGGTGAGCTGCCGTCCACGTCGGAAGGATCGGCGGTGCGCAGCGCGGCGACCACGGCATGGTCACCGTCGCGCACCACATCGAGGTCGACGATGTTCCCATCCGGGAGGGTGGCTCCCCGAATGGACGACACCGTCTGCGGGAGTGCATGTTTCACAGTTCGAAGTTCCTCATCTGATGAATATGACGGGTCGCAGCGGTCAGAGCCGTTGCGCCCGGACGTAGATACCGGCGACGTGGGCGCTTGCGGCCTCGCGTGCGGCAGTGGCGTTGCCGGCTTCGATGGCGGCCACAATCCGGTCGTGTTCGGAGACCGCGAGCCGGCGATTCAGGTCGGTGACCCACATATCGGACCGAAACAGGTGCGACTGTCCGTCCAGACGCGAAAGCGCCTCACTCAACGGACGGTTGGCCGCGTTATCACGGATCAGGGTATGAAACTGCAGATCCAGCAAGGCATCTCGATGCTGATCAGGATGCTCGGACAACAATTCCCGCTGCACCTGCACCATTTTGCGCATCTGGTCGACGGCAGCGTTATCCGCCCCGAGCGCGGCGTTGAACGCGGCGAGTCCGTCGAGGACCTCGCGCACCTCGAACACCGATTTGAGGGTGTCGGCATCCAGCGACGCCACGCGGGCACCGGCATTGCGGGTGTGGGACGCGAGTCCCTCGTAGATCAACTGCTGCACGGCCTCGCGCACCGGCGTACGACTGACGTCCAGTCGTGCGGCCAGCGCCGGAACACTCAGTGGGCTATCGGGTTCGAGTTCGCCGTTGAAGATCATCTCTCGCAGCGCGTCGTGCACCGAATCGGTGAGAAGCGCACGGTCAGAAGCAGTCATCGCGGTTGTCTCCTCTTCAGTTTCCGGCGGCCGCCACGCGAGCGGTCTCTCTCAGGTCGGTTGCCGGTGCCACACCCGTTCGCAGGCCTGCCACCTTCATCGCGATGTTCTCGGCGATCGTGATGGGAGCGTATCCCGTTTCGCCATCTGCCAGGGTCCCGGGCAGCGCCTCGATGACGGCGTCATGATTCCCGTCGAAGAAGAAGGCGGCCGATCGCCGGCGCCGGATCTGCCCGTCGATCACCGGGGGGTCGACGCGATGAATCGTCGACATCCAGCGGTCACCTGTCCACCGGGCCATCGCGTCGCCGAGGTTGATCAACAGCGCACCATCGGCCGGTTGCACATCGTGCCATCGTCCGTCGCGGTCGAGAACCTGCAGGCCTGGCACCTGGTCGGCACACAGGATCGTAAGGATTCCGAAATCGGTGTGCGCACCCATTCCGGTGAGGTCCCCGGTGAACTCGGTATCACCTTCCGGCAAGGCATAGTTGTTCATCTTCATGGCCTCGATCGAGTGGTCGATGAGATTGTCGAAGTATCCCGGTTCCAGGCCCAACGCGTCGGTGAAGACGGTCATCAAGGTGCGTGCCAACTCCTGCGCCGCAGCGAAGTACCGCCGGACCGCAGGTTCGAAACCCGGTGCGGCATCGGGCCAGTTGTTCGATGCATAACTGGCCTCGGGCAGATCGAGCTCGGCGAACTCCGCAGCCTCGACACCGACTGTGAACGCCTCGTAGAAGTCGTTCATCTGGTTGGCGGTGGGGATCCCCAGGCTCATGCTCAGCGACTCCGACTTCGGTGCCGAGTAGCCTCGATTCGTCCAGGCCTCACGGCGGTACTCCTTCTTCACCGCCAGCGGCAGATTGAAGAACGTATCAAGCGCGCCCATCAGATCAGCGATGACGGAATCGTCGATCCCGTGTCCGATCACCTGGACAAACCCGACGTCTCGGCACACGCGGTCGAGCTCGGCCGCGACTGCGCCGCACGCGCGATCGGAGTGCGCATCAGCGGTTCGGTAGCAGGTGATGTCGATCGTGGGCACATGAAAGGTCTTGTCATCCATGATTTCTCACTTTCCTATCGAGTTCGTCGAGTCAGCAGGGTCCGACGCGTCAGTTCTTCCCGGACTCGTGCCAGCGACCGACGGCCAGCTTTGCCAAGAAGCCCGTGAGCGCGAAGACCGCAACCCCGAACAGTGAGGCCAGGACAATGGCCGCGATCAGATCGTCGGACTGCAGGCGGCCGCGATACACATCGAGCAATGTGCCGATCCCCGGCTGACCTTTGGCGAAGAACATGTCGCCGATGATGGCGCCGACGACCACGAGGCCCGCCGCCGTGCGGACACCGGTCATGATGGCCGGCATGGCTGCCCGCATCTCGAGTTTGACGAGGCGGTCCCAGCGAGAGGCCCGCGACAGTGTGAAGAGTTCGTGCAAACCCCGGTCGACGGACGCGATGCCGAAGTGGGTGTTCGTGATGATCGGGAAGGCGGCGATCAGGACACAGACGAGCGTCCGCGACATCATGCCGTAACCGAACCACAATCCGATAAGCGGGACGATGGCAAGAATTGGGATCACCTGCAGTACAACAGCATAAGGGTAGACGATCCGTTCGATCCACTTCGCCTGACTCATCAGCACGCCGGTCCCGACTCCGACGAGTACGGCTACGACGAAGCCCACCAGTGCAACCTGGGCGGTGACCGCCAGCGCTTCGAGCATCGGTTGCAGATGCGAGGGCTGCATCAGCGAGTCCCGCAGCACGTCGATCGGCGGTGGCAGCAAAAAGCGCCTCTCCGGGGCCAACACCCAGTAGCTGACGGCCGACCAGGCCGCCAGAGCTCCCAGCAGCGAGAGCAGCGGATAGACCACCAGCCCGGTCAATCTCCGGAGGTGGCGTCGGCTCTCGCGGCGGGTCACGGCGTTTGCCTGACGAAAGTGGCCGACCCGCATACGTCGGGAAAGGTCCAGCGTGGCATTGATCTCGGTCATCGATTGCTCCTGTGCAACATCGCCGAGATCTCGGCGACATGGTCGGTGAACGTGGGGTCGAAACGCAATTCGGGTGCCCTCGGGTAAGGCATGTCGATGTCCAGAACCGCCGCGATACGTCCCGGTCGCTGGGTCATCACAACAACACGATTCGCGAGGTAGACCGCCTCGGACACCGAGTGGGTGATGAACATCGCCGTGAATTCCCGCTGTGTATAGAGCCTTTGGAGCTCAACCTGCATCTCGAGCCGGGTCATCTCATCGAGCGCCCCGAAAGGTTCGTCCAGCAACATCACATCCGGGGAGAGCGTCAGCGCACGTGCCAGCGACACTCTCATCTTCATACCGCCGGACAGTGCTCTCGGGAGCTGGTCCGCGAACTGTTCGAGTCCGACCGCCCGAATGCTTTCTGCCGCACGCGCTTTGTATTCCGCCTTGTTCTCATGGCCGAGTTCGGCAGCGAGTTCGACGTTGGCGCGGACGTTCCGCCATGGCAGCAGCGTCGGCTCCTGGAAGATGAACCCCACTGAATCACCGGCCACGGCAACAGATCCCGACGTCGGAACCTCCAGTCCGGCCGCCATCCGCAGCAGCGTCGACTTACCACATCCGGATGGCCCGACCACCGCGACGAAGTCACCACGGCGCACTTCGAGATCAGCCTTCTCGATGGCGACCGTCCCGGTGTCGAACGTCTTCACCACGTTGTCGAAAACCATCTGCATGCCCTTGGTGAGCCGGCGCGCATCGGCGCCCTGCATCGTATCCGCGAGTCTCAATGTGTTGTCCCAACCTTCCAACCAACATGCAACTTCTGTCTTTCCTGGCATTCACATCATTGATTACATGCATGACGATACGGTTGCCTCGCGTTACGAATTGATGACATGTACCGGCTTTCACGGATCTCACCTGCATTTACCTCGGATTCAGGGCATATTTCGGTCAGATGACGGGGTCCGTAACATCGATGCAACACTCAATTGATTACATGCAATAGTGCTTCGGGAGTGCAACCGAAGGAATCCCGCGGCTGCGGGATCACACACCACCGCAACAGGTCTCGTCCGTCATTCGGACATCAGTGCCCCACCGAATACCCGGTTGATGTGACCGGATTAGGAGAATCATGAAGCGATCACCCATCGGGCGACACATCGGCATCGCCGTCCTCGCCGCCACCACCCTGGGACTGACATCGTGTGCGTTCAGCTCTGAAGAGCCGACCGAGTCGGTGGCGATCGAACCTGCGGCCGCAGCGCAGAACCTTGCCGATGTCTGTCCGGCAAATGTCGGCATCCAGCTGCAATGGCAACCGCAATCCGACATGGGCGCGCTGTTCGAGATGCTCGGACCCGGCTATGTAGTCGACACCGACGACAAGTCGGTGACCGGTCCACTGGTGGCAGGCGGTAAGGACACCGGCGTCGACATCACCCTCAAATCGGGTGGTCCGGCGATCGGATTCCAGTCCGTCACCTCGCAGCTCTACGTCGACGACTCCGTCATGCTCGGGGTTGTCCACGGCGATCAGTTGGTCTCGGCCGCAGCCGAGCAGCCGGTGGTCGGCGTGACACCGCTGCTGAAGTACAGCCCCGCCATCTTGATGTGGGATCCCGCGACGCACCCGGAATGGAAGACCGTCGGCGACGTCGGTGCCAGTAATGCGACCGTTGTGGTGTCCAAGGACCAGATCTTCCCCCAGTGGATGGTTGCCAAGGGTCTGCTCAAGAAGTCACAGATCGACACCAGCTACGACGGTGCGCCGGCCCGCTTTGTCGGCGACCCCTCCATCGCGCAGCAGGGCTTTGCGAACTCCGAGCCGTACACCTACTCCGAAGAGACGCCGGCCTGGAACAAGCCGGTCGGATACGGCCTGATCAAGGATGCGGGCTACGACATCTACGCGTCGAACATGTCGGTGCGCGCCGATAAGCTCGAAGAGTTCTCGCCCTGCCTGCAGAAGCTCGTCCCGATCATCCAGCAGTCCGGTGTCGACTACATCAGTGCTCCGGATGCCACCAACGACGTGATCGTGGATGTCGTCTCGCAGGACCAGACGTATTCGCCCTACAGTGAGGGCGAAGCAGCATTCAGTGCCGATCTGCTCCGGGACCAGGGCTTGCTCGCCAACGAGGACAACGGCTCGTTTGGCGTGTACGACGAAACCCGCACGGCCCGCAACGTTGCAGACCTCGGTCCGGTGCTGGCATCGGGCGGCAATCAGGTCCCGGCGGACATGACTGCGGAGCAAATGTTCACAAACCGGTTCACCGACCCCACGATCTCGATCTCGATCTCCTGACGCGCCGAGCAAAACGAGAGGACACGGCAATGACGTACGACATGACCGAGCTGCAGCGCGAACGAAGCATGGGCGCGGTGGGGACCGAAAGTGACCGAGAAGTCCGACGGATCTCCATGGCGGGTCTCCCCGGTCGCCGCACCGAGGTCGCGGACGAATTGTGGTCTGCGGCGACGGATATCGGGTTCTTCCAGGTCATCGACCACGGGATCGACCTGGCAGAGGTCCGCCGGGCGTTCGCGATGGCAGAAGCCTTCTTCGCGCTCCCGGCCGAGGCCAAGGCGCGCTACCCCAAACGATTCAACTCGGGTTGGGAGAGCCTGACCCAGATACGACCATCCGTGGGCACCCCTGATCAGAAGGAGTCGTACCAGGTCACGTTGTCGAACATGGATGATCTCTGGCCGGGTGACGATGTCCTCGCGGGATTCACGTCGACGATCCTGGAGTTCGAGCACAAATGCTGGGCGCTGGCGATGGAGTTGTTGTCGATGTTCGCCGACAAGCTCGGGTTCGACCGTGAGTTCTTCACGCGCGCACACGAACCCACGTCGCCGGGCTATCAGAGCACATTGCGGTTGTTGCACTACTTCGCAGTCGCGCCGGACGCCGATCTCGGCGGCATGTGGCGAGCCGGGGCCCATACCGATTTCGATTGCCTGACACTGCTTTTCCAGCGCGAGGGCCAGGGTGGGCTGCAGGTCTGTCCGGGCAAGGAGATGGAGAGCCAGGTATGGACCTCGGTGCAGCCCTCCGACGATGCGATCACCTGCAACATCGGCGACATGCTGATGCGGTGGAGCGATGACGACCTGCCGTCGAACTTCCATCGCGTCCGCAGCCCCGGCCCGAACGACGACCGCGGGTCGCGCTACTCCATCGCGTTCTTCGCGCAGGCCAACAAGGACGTCTTGATCGAGGGTCCTCGGGCCAAGTACCCACCGATCAGTGCCGAGGACTACCTGCGGCAGCGCATTGCCGCGAACTTCGCGAAGTAGCAGCACCTGACGATGATGGGTTCTGGTCCCGGTGAGGCCGACCTGCGGTTTCGCTCACCAGGACCCATCGTCATCAGGTGGTGGACCCGATCACCTGATGGCAGTCGTCTCTGACCGGCAGCCCAGCGATCCGATTGTTGAGGTATTGCTCGACGTCCCCGGTGCTCACGTCGCCGTGTCCGGCCGCGGGCTGAAAGTTGACGGTGATCGGTCCACCGAGATGGCAGGCGCGGTCGATCGCGCCGGCGGTCCACCGCGGATCGTTGAAGCGGTCGTTGCCGCCGTAGATGACGTAGAGCGGGGAACTCAGACCAGCCTTCGGGAGCGCCATCTGCTGCAGCAGCGACTTCAGCTTCTCGGTGGCGGATGCAGTGGCCGGCCGGAAATCCTGGGCACTGACCTTCCGCAGCGCGGTATCTCGACCGGCACTCAGGCCGCAACCACTCAACGCATCCCATTGCGCAGCAAGTGCCGGGCTACGGAGTTGGTTCAGGTCGAGGTCGGGGTTGCGGCGTGCGAGCGACTCCTCGAGCCACTGGAGCACTCCCTGCTGTTCCGGGGTCAGCGCCCCCGCCACCGCGAGACCGACCATCGGCACTTTGGTTGTCGTCGGCACCTGGGCAACGGCGCCGGCCAGATGAAGTTCCGGCGCATAGTGCCCGGCGATCTCGTCGGCCGCCCACGTCGCGCCACCGCCCTGTGAGATCCCGTACGACACCCAGGTTTCCGAGATGTCGGGATAGACCTTGCGGATTGCCCGCACCGAATCGATCATCGTCCGGGCAGCCGCATACGAATCGAGATAGGGATGCGGGCCACTGTTGGTACCCAGACCGGAGAAGTCGGGGAACGTCACCGCAAATCCGGCATCGACGTAACGCTTCACCAGCGGCGACAGCCCGTAGAGATTGCCGGTCAGAGATGGCGCGCAGTTGGCGTTGATACCGGTGGAACCGTGCCCGATCGCCACAACCGGCCAGCCACCGGCCGGCGCAATGCCCTCGGGTTTGAACACCGTCCCGGAGACGATCAGCGGGTCGTCCTCGACATCAGTGGTGCGGTAGAGGATCTTGCTCCCCGAGATCGCAGTGCCCGACGACGCCCAGTTCTCGACCTTCACCACGTCACCGGGCATCGGTAGCTTCACCTGCGGAAGCACCTGAGTGACCGGCGGTGCTTCATCCGGCATCGACGCCGAAGAGGCATCGCCGCATCCGGCCAGTACGAATACGGCGCAGATGGCAGCTACACCCCGCCTCGGAAATCCCACCGCCGCAACTTACCAGCGACTACCGACGGTGCATACGGACGTCGGTCCGAATGGCGCGTGGTTCCCCGTGGACCTTGCCGCCGACCGATTCGACTGCGCACACCACGCGATCCGGACGCAAAAGAACCGCATTGGCGCGGCGGCCGCCCAACCACGTGCTGACCGCGTGCGACGCCGACCCGAAGTCGGCCGGAACTGCGTAGCGGATGCCCGGCATCAGGCGCGACATCCTCGGATTCACCGGGCCGACATGGACCACCGCATAGCCGGATCCGAGTACCTCGTCGCTGCCTTCGAACGATCCATCCGGACCTGACCGGATGAACTGTGGGAAAAGCCTGCCGATCCAGCGGCCGCCTGGCCGGGCACGGTCCCGCAATCGCATCGCGGACCTGCCCAGCGGTGGATAGATCAGGCGCGGTCCCGCCTGTGCCGATCCCGGCGCCCGGTCGAGTCCCCGCATGACAGCATCGACTGCACCGCGGGCGGGCGACCGCACCGACATCAGGCGGCCGATCGCAGTCGCGGCGGCCACCGCGCGGAGCACATGCGGCTTGCGTTCGGCCTGATAGGTATCGAGGAGTTGCTCATCGGCGTGGCCGTCGAGCACGGCGGCGAGCTTCCATGCCAAGTTCATCGCATCTCGCTGTCCGGCGCCCAGTCCCTGTCCAATGAACGGCGGCGTCACATGCGCGGCATCGCCGAGCACAAAGAGCGGCCCCCGGCGCCACCGGCGGGCAACGCGGGCACCATGCCGGTACGTCGCGGTCCGGACGATCTCGATGTCGTCGGCAGGGTTGTCCACTTGCGCGCGGATGGCTTCGGTCGCCCAGCTGTGGTCCGGGCTCGCGTCACTTCCGTCATTCTCATTGTGGTCGGACAACCGGAACTCCCACCGGTACCGGTCTGCGCCGATCCGCATGAACGTCGCGGCCTGCGCCCCGGCGCACACCTGGTGGACGCCTTCCCACATCTTCAGGTCCGCCGATGACTTCACGTCGACGACCAGCCATCGCTGGTTGAAACGAAGATCGATGGCGCCCCCGCCGATCTCGGCGCCGACCGCACTGGTCGCGCCGTCGCATCCCAGCACGTACCGCGCCCGCAATACATCCTCGATGCCCTCATCGGACCGCACATGAACACTCGCGGTGCCGTCCGGCTCGATCACGATCCGCTCGGCCGCGTAGCCCTCGAGGAATCTGATCCCGGCCCGGCGCGATGCCGCCGCGCGCAGCGCACGCTCGAGATCGGGCTGGTCGAACATCGTGCTCTCGCGCCACCCGGAGTACCCCACCGGATTCTCTCGCGGAAACCGCATCAGCAGCCGGTGCCGGTCGTCGACGAGACGCATCCCGCGGGCGGACCGTCCGAATGGACCGAAATCGCTTGCTGCACCCGCACTTTGAAGGATTCGATACACCTCGTCGTCGAGGTGTACTGCTCGCGGCAGCGGATGGACGCCACGTCGGCGATCGAGCACCACGGACTCGATGCCGTGTTCGGCAAGCAGACAGGCGGCCGTCAGTCCCGTCGGGCCCGAGCCGACGATGATCACCGGGGCCGACACGAACCCGGGGCCTCATATGTGTTCGCCGGCGGGCGCGTCAAGGCCTCGCTGATGCTGCGGGCACCGTCCATCTCCGCCAGTTCCGCTTGCAGCTCCAGGGCCCGCTCCCGATAGGACGGGTCGCCGAGGACGGTCTGCACCGCGCGCCGGATTGCCGCGGGCCTGGTGGTCCGGAGGCGGATGCCACTGCCCGAGCGCACCACCCGCGCAGCGACCTCGTTCTTGTCCTCCGTCGAGCCCGCGATCACCATGGGCACACCGTGCGAGAGCGCAAAATGCACACCGCCCCAGCCGCCGTTGGTCACCAGGACGTCGGTTTTCTGAAACATCAAATCGAATGGAACAAACTCTGTGACAACAGCATTGGGCGCATGGACCTTGACCGATGTCGCCGGTGGTCCACCTGTTGTCGCGACCACAATCGCATCAGTGCCGGCGAGGCCGGCGATGGCCGGCTCGATGAGCCTGCCGAGGTCCTCATTATCCAACGTCCCCTGAGTCACCACCACCACGGGCTCGGGACCGTCGACGCGGTCCCACCATGCCGGCAGTTCAGGTTCGGGACCCCCACGTCCCAGCACCGGCCCGACGTACTGGAGGGACGCGTCGAGGTCGCGGCGAGGGTATTCGAACCCGGCGCTGGTCAGAACGAAGACGTCGTCCGCGAGCAGCGGCCAATCCAGGACGAAGGACGCGGCGTCGCGGCCGACCGCACTGCGGACGGCGTCGTTGGCAATGCCGTTCGCCCGGCGCAGCACGAACGATGTGGATCCTGCCGTGAGCAACCGGTTCCGCAGCATCCCCAAACGTGTTGTCGACGGCGGGAATCCAGGCCCGAACGGCCCGGTGTCCGCGCTGTTGGCCATCAGGGGCGACGTACACACCGCGCCGACCCGAGGACGGTCCCGGTCCCCCGCGCTCAACAGCGGAAGCGCCCCGAGGAACAGGTTTTCCGCCAGCACCAGGTCGACATCGCCCTTCTCGATCAATGCGGCGAGGCCCTCGTACTGCCCGGCGATCGCCCGGGCGAACATGTGCTCGAGGTCGAACCGCGCGCGCAGGACACCGGGCATCCGCGCCCGGCCGGGGAAGTGCCCGTCCAGATCTCGCTCGTCGTAATCACAGGACGGCGGAAGTGCAACGTGCTCCAGCCCCGCCCGCACGACACGGTCGCGAAATAGACGACCCGTCAATATCGTGACCGCCCAACCGTCTTCAGCCAGCTGACGGCCGATCGAGATCATCGGCTGCACGTGCCCCGTCAGGGGTGCGCTACAGAGGACGGCCTTCATCGCTTCATACCCATGCTCCTACTCGAAACAGCGCAATTGTTGCTTGATAACGAGCGTTATCACTCTGGCGGACATGATCTTTCAGCCATCTGATGGACACCCGTATTGCAAAGTCGATCGATCCGCCCTATGTTGGTGACAACATCTGCCTTAGGTTAGCATTACCTCAGAATGAGGCAATACCGACGGCACAACTCCCTCACCCCTTTGAGACAGGTTGGATCCTCTATGCCCACTGCCTACGTCAACCAGATCAGTACCGCGGTGCCGGCACTCGACTGCCACGACATGTTCATCGAGTACGCGCCGGAACTGATCGAGGAACGCGGCAAGATGCTGCTGTTCAAGCGGATGGCCGAGCGTGCGCACATCAACCACCGGTGGTCGGCAGTGGAGGATCCGGCAGCCCTATACGGATCGAACCCGAGTGCCGTCGACACCGAATCCCGCATGATCGAGTATGAGGACAAGGCCCCCGAGCTGGCCCAAAAGGCCGTCGAGGGACTGAATCTCGGCGATGCGGCCGACGAGATCACCCACCTCGTACTGGTCACCTGCACCGGCTTCTACTCGCCGGGCATCGACTACGACCTGGTCAAGAACTGCGGGATCAGCCCCAACGTCGACCGCACTCAGATCGGCTTCATGGGGTGCTTCGCCGGGATCACCGGACTCAAGACCGCCAACAACATGGTCCGGGCGAACCCGTCGGCCAAGGTCCTTCTCGTGAGCGTCGAGCTGTGCTCGGTGCATCTGCAGAAGCCGAAGAGCCTCGAGTCGATGTTGTCGTTCCTGATCTTCGGCGACGGGTGCGCGGCAGCAATCATCTCGGCGGAGGCGACCGGCCTCGAACTCGATTCGTTCAAGCAGGTCATGGTCCCCGAGACCCGCGACCTGATCACCTGGCGGATCGGCAACGCGGGCTTCGACATGGTCCTCTCTGGCAAGGTCCCCGGACAGCTCGGCAAAGCTCTCAACGCGGAGAATCTCAAGCTGATCCTGGGTGGCCGCACACCCGCCGACATCGACCTGTGGGCGATCCATCCCGGTGGGCGAACCATTCTCGACGCCGTGGAGAACGCGCTCGAACTCGAACCCGAAGCCCTGGCCGTGTCACGCCACGTCCTCCAGAACTACGGCAACATGTCTTCGGCCACAGTACTTTTCGTACTCGCGGAGATGATGGAACAAGCCGCTGAGGGTGGCCCGACCGGCTTGGGCAGCGCGATGGCATTCGGCCCGGGCCTGACCGCGGAGACCATGCTCTTCCGCCTCTGATCGCACGGGCCGCCGTCGCCCACACGTTTTTGCATCAGCCACCGGTCGCGGCCGGTGGCTGATGCAAATTCCGGTGGCCGAGCGGCGTGCGTGATGTACTGATCACCGATCGAGGAGGCATGATGCGCCAGGACACCGGGGCCCGTCCGGCGTATGGCGTCCTGGTCGCAGTCACGTCCGCCGTCTGTTTCGGGACGTCTGGCCCACTGGCCAAAGGGCTGATCGACAGCGGTTGGTCCTCGGCCGCGGTCACCGCCGTCCGGCTCGGGCTCGGGGCACTTCTGCTCGTGATTCCCCTGGTTCTGATGCGCCGCCACCTCATCCAGAACCTGCGGCGCGCGCCCTTGCTGGTGCTCGCCTACGGGATTCTCGGTGTGGCCGTTGTGCAGTTGAGCTTCTTCAACGCCCTTCGCTACCTTGATGTCCCGATCGCGCTGCTCTGCGAATACTCCGGCATCATCCTGGTGGTCGGGTACGACTGGCTCGTCCGCAAGCGTCGGCCGAGCTTGGTCACCGGACTCGGATGCGTGGTGGCGCTCGGCGGATTGGTGCTGGTGATTCTCGGCGGTGAGGGCATCGGGGACGTCGATCCCGTCGGACTGTTGTGGGCCATGGGTGCGGCCGTCGGGCTCGCCGCCTACTTCATCCTTGCAACCGACGATTTCGCGCGCTCCGGCGAGAGCGTGGACCCGCTGGCGTTGGCGGCCGGCGGTTTGTTGGTGGGGACCGTGGTGATCGCGGTTGCGGGAGCGATCGGTGTGCTTCCGATGTCTGCAGCCACCGACCCCGTGGTCCTCGCCGACGCTGAGATTCCCTGGTGGCTGGTGGCCCTGCTGGTGGCGGGTATCTCCACCAGCCTGGCGTACGTCACCGGTGTTCAGGCCGTCCGGCTGCTCGGCGCCACCCCGGCATCGTTCATCGCATTGGTCGAGGTGGTCTCCTCCGCCCTGTTCTCCTGGTGGCTACTCGGACAGACAATGGCGTTCGCCCAGCTCATCGGCGCAGCCGTGCTGCTCGCCGGGCTGGTGGCCGTCAACGCCGGCGGTCGTCGAGGAATATCGACCGGCCCCAAAGACCTTGAACCAGGAAGTGCCCTGCAGACACCGGGGTGAACACGACGCGCAAAGGAGCACACCGTGGCAGACATTCTTTTCGTCCTGACCGGAGCCAAGCACTGGACACTCGCGGACGGGACGAAGCATCCGACGGGATTCTGGGCCGAAGAGTATGTGGCGCCGTATGAAGAGTTCACGAACGCCGGCCATCGGGTGGTCGTCGCCACCCCGGGTGGTGTGGTTCCGGTGGTCGATGACGGCAGCCTGAGCCCGGACGTCAACGGCGGGCAGGCCGGAGCCGACGAGATCGCCGCCAAGGTGCGATCGAATACCGAGCTCCAACAGCCGATCTCACTGGATTCAGTGAAGCTGGACGATTACGCCGCAGTGTTCTACCCGGGCGGCCACGGGCCGATGGAAGACTTGGCGGTCGACGAGGTGTCGGGCCAACTCCTCACGGAGGCACTGGATTCGGGCCGCCCGCTCGGCGTGGTCTGCCACGCCCCGGCCGCGTTACTCGCGGCTACGCGTCCTGACGGATCACACACCTTCGCCGGCTACCGTGCCACCGGGTTCTCCAACACCGAAGAAGAGCAGGCCGGCCTCGCCGCCAACGCCAAATGGCTGCTTCAGGACCGCCTCATCGAACTCGGCATCGACTACCAGCACGGCGCAGCCTGGGAGCCGAACGTCGTCGTCGACCGCAATCTGTTCACCGGCCAGAACCCGGCATCATCGGCTCCGCTGGCGAAAGAGGTCCTAGCCGCACTCCCCTGACCCCGGTCACGCCCACCCACGCACACGAGCCACCTATACGAAGACGAGCCGCATATTTGTGGCTCGTCTTGGTATAGGTGGCTCGTCTGCGGACATTCGGGTGAGTAAGAATCAGCTCATTGGGTACAGGGGCACTGCGTGGTTGAGGATCAGCCCGCAGCCGGTATCCGCGCCGCGAATTGCTGCGCGTCACCGACTGTCTGAAGTTCAGCGCAACACTCTTCGAGGAAAGCCGAGCGCCCATGCCTCCCACACCCCGTCCGGATCAATCAGCCCCGGCAACGAACGGTCCAACCGGGTCGCCTGATCACCGGGCCCAGGACGGCGAGTTTCTGACCACTGCCCAGGGTTTGCGTTTGCCGGACACCCACCATTCCCTGAAAGCCGGAGACCGAGGACCCACACTCCTCGAGGACTTTCACCTACGCGAGAAGATCACCCACTTCGACCACGAGCGGATTCCGGAGCGGGTCGTCCATGCACGAGGTGCTGCCGCCCACGGGACGTTTCAGTCCTACGGCAACGCACGAAAGGTCACAAAGGCCGGCTTCCTCGCCAAGAAGAACAGCAAGACCGACGTCTTCGTGCGTTTCTCAACCGTTTTGGGATCCCGTGGATCGGCCGACACCGTCCGCGACACCCGCGGGTTCGCAGTCAAGTTCTACACCGACGAGGGGACGTTCGATCTGGTCGGAAACAACATGCCGGTCTTCTTCATACAGGACGGCATCAAGTTCCCCGACATCATCCACGCCGGCAAACCTCAACCCGATATCGAACTGCCACAAGCACAATCGGCCCACGATTCGTTCTGGGACTTCGTCTCGCTACACACCGAAGCCACCCACCACGTCATGTGGAACATGAGCGACCGCGGTATCCCCCGGTCGTTCCGCACCATGGAAGGCTTTGGCGTCCACACCTTCCGGCTTGTCGCCGCGAACGGATCGACAAGCCTGGTGAAGTTTCACTGGAAGCCGGTGGCGGGCGTCCATTCGCTGGTCTGGGAAGAAGCGCAGATCGCGGCCGGGGTGGACCCCGATTTCCACCGGCGCGATATGGCCGATGGCATCAAGGCCGGGGCACCGCTGGAGTACGAGCTCGGTATCCAGATCATGCCCGACGACGGGACCAACACTTTCGAGGGCATCGATCTGCTCGACCCCACCAAACTGGTTCCCGAGGAACTCGCCCCGGTTCAACTGATCGGAAAGCTGACCCTCGACGCCAATCCCACCAACTACTTCGCCGAAACCGAACAGGTTGCGTTCCACACTGGTCACCTCGTCCCAGGTATCGAAGTCACCAACGATCCACTGATGCAGGCCCGATTGTTCTCGTATCTCGACACCCAGCTCACCAGGCTCGGTGGACCGAACTTCGCGCAGCTGCCAATCAACCGCCCGCACGCTCCGGTCAACGACATGCACCGCGACGGATTTCATCAGACTGCCGTCCACACCGGTCTTGCGCCCTACCGCGACAACACCATTGACGACGGCGAACCAGCCGACGCCGGTGATGACGATCGCGGATATGTGCAGACAGAACGCGTGATCGAAGGGCGAGCGGTCCGAGCCAATCCGGTCTCGTTCGATGACCATTTCACTCAGCCCGCAATGTTCTATCGCAGTCTCACAGCGGTGGAACAAGACCATGTCGTCGAGGCATTCACGTTCGAGCTGGGCAAGGTGTTCGAGCAATCCATCAAGGAACGTGAGCTGCAGGTGCTCGCACACGTCGACACAGACCTCTGTGAGCGGGTCGCTGCGGGCCTGGGACTGCCGGCACCAAAGGGCGACCCGGTGTCCAAAGTGATCACATCGCCGGCGCTGTCGCAGGTCATCGTCGATCCCGGACCGATCTCGGGACGCAAGATCGGCGTGATCGCGGACCAGAACTCCGATCTGACCGGCATCGAAAAGCTGAGAACAGCCGCGGAGCGCCACGGCGCGACCGTCCACGTCATCGCACCTGTCGGCGGTGTCCTCGGCAAGGCCGCACGACGCCAGGTCGTCGAGCGAACGTTCCTGACGGTCCGTTCCATCGAGTTCGACGCATTGGTCGTCGCCGCCGGCACGGCACCATCCTCAGATATCAAGGTGGTGCTCCTGCTCCAGGAGGCGTTCCGGCACTGTAAAGCACTGGGGGCCTGGGGTGACGGCGTGGCGATGCTCGAGGCCTCGGGTATCGGTGTCGATGCCCCGGGTGTCGTCATCGGCAGCACAGCGGTCAAGGCGTTCCACGATGACCTGCTCGCCGCAGTAGGGCTTCACCGCGCTTGGGATCGCGCTCCCGCCGTCATGAGCTCGGCCGTCCCGCCCGCCGGCACCACACCGAAGCGACGAACGGCCAGGAAGAAGAAGTAGGCGAGAGTCAGCGCTCGGTCAGCAGAGCGGTCATATCGTCGAGTTCGAAGAACTCGGCTACGGCCATCGCTGATCGAGCGCCAGCGTGCGGATCAGCACCTGCCGCCAGCAGCGCCCGCACGATGCCATCGCAGCGGCGAAACACCGCTGCTCCCAAGGCAGTTTGACCATTGTCGTTCGCCCGGTCCAGATCAGCGCCGGCGGCAAGCAGAACTCTGACGGCTTCGAGGTGGCAGTAATAAGACGCCAAGATCAGCAAGGTGTCGCCGCGGCCGTTGGTCAGGTCGACGGGACCGCCCATATCCAGCAAGGACTGCAGCGCGGTGGAGTCGCCTTGTCGCGCCCAATCGAACGCACTGCGCAAGAGCTCGAGTTCGTCGTCGGTGAGATTCACAGCTACCTCCGTACAGGGCAACGCGGCACCGCCCGATCTGCAGGTACCCCGGCTCCATGACAATCAACCCTGCTGCCGGCGAACCTTCAACGGCTGCGGCGCAACCAGTTCGCACTGCGAGGCGTCACCATCCGGTTGGTCCGATCAGTCGGTCATAGCGTCCCCAGGCAAAAGAGGGGTCATGTGACTGCCATCACACTTCTGGCGGTTGGGTGGTTCGAACGTGGCAACACGGGGAACCCCCGAGTCAGTGGGCACCCGACGGACGTCTCAAACGGGGCGCCGTGTCGATGTCGCAAAGGGAGAAACAGATGACTGAAGACAGCAGGGCCGGACAGGCCCGCAAAGGCCTTTTCGACTCGGTCAAGGGCAAGGCCAAAGAAGTTGCCGGCGCCGTGACCGGAAACGATTCACTGACGGCCGAGGGACAGCTGGAGCAGACCCAGGCCCAAGAACGTAGAGAAGCCAATGCGGTGGAAGCCGTCGCCAATGCGGAAGCCAAGCAGGCTCAATCCGAGGCCAACGAAGCGCGAGTCGAAGGTGCGCAAGAGCGCGCGGAGGTGGAAGCCGAAGCTGCGACCGTCGAGCGCGCGGCCGAAACCGTACAGCATTCTCAGAAGCGGGCGGCCGAGCAGAACGAACAGCGCAAGCTTGCGGTCGAACAGACTCAGGCCGAACTCGATGCCGACGCGAAAAAGCAGACGGCGCGCGCCGAGGAGAAGGCCGAACTCGCCGACGCCGTAGATGAGGTGGTCGATGCTGCCGACGAACATCGCGAGTCGGTAAAGGACGCGAACAGCGCACAGGCCGAGGCCGAGCGCATTCGTCGTCAGGCAGACAGTCTCACCCGTCAGGCCGACCTTCCGTAGAACGACCGCAG
Organism: Williamsia faeni; assembly: GCA_003202005.1. Classification (GTDB taxonomy): domain Bacteria; phylum Actinomycetota; class Actinomycetes; order Mycobacteriales; family Mycobacteriaceae; genus Williamsia; species Williamsia faeni. The sequence goes on from QJJF01000008.1 coordinate 121,325, forward strand.
CCACAGATACAGGAGAGTGAAGATGAAGATCATCGAACTACCGTTGGTTGTGCTGCGAATGCAGTACCAGATAGCCCGATTCCCGTTGGGGCTCATCGAGGACCGGATTGTTTCACGGTTGGATTCAGAGGCGCCCACCCGACTCATCTACGAACGATCGTTGGGCGTCCTCGACGCAACTGTCGGGAGCTTCCTCGGGGATCCGGCAATCGAACGACGTGGGTTGGCGCTCACCGAGCGTAGCGAAGCCCTCGGTCGCGCAGCGCAATTGGACGCTGACGCCGAACAGAAGCGGCAAGAGGCCGCCGCTAAACTGAAAGCCAAGCAAGACGCCGCGATCGCGGACCGAAAGGTGGCGCGAGAGACAAAGCAGGCAGAGGTCCAGAAGGCCGAACAACAGGCTCAGGACGACAAACGTACCGCTGCGGCCGAAGCTGAAGAACGCAAGGCCGAGGCCAAACGAAAAGCCGACGAGGTTGCCGCGCAGCGAACGCGCGCAGCGGAAGCCGCCAAGCGCGATGAGCAGGCGAAGATCAAAGCGGCTGAAGAGCGAGCGACGGCTGCTGCCCAGGAAAAGGCCAAGGACGCAGCCGCCAAGCGCGACGCAGCGGCCGAAAAACGTGGCCAGGCCGATCACATCGAGAAACTCGCCGACGCCGAGAAGAACAAGCGCCAGACGGAACGCGCAAACAACAAAAGCTGATAGACAGCCAACTCATCGACGAAGTACCGGGTGACGTCACACAGACGTCGCCCGGTACTTCTCGTCTACGGCTGTTCGGGCCGATCGTCGAGTGAGTTCGGTTCTGTGCCACGCGGTTCGGCATGCAACACCACTCGCCGGGTTGATACCGCTGTGACCGCCACCCGCTCGGGTGCGTCGTCGGGAAGGGTCGCCGCCCACCGCCCATACCGCGCCGCCAAGGGGGACGCAGTGAGGCCGTGCGCGAGGATCGACAGCACCACCGTCAGCGAGGCGACCTCGACCAGCTGATCAGTGACCGCGTTTGCCTCCAACTCCTGCACCGCAATCATCGCGAAGATCACTGTTGCCAGCCCCCGCGGGCCGAACCATCCGACGAACAGGATCGTCGGCCATCGCCACTGGCGGCCGATCATCGCGATGGCCACCGGCACCATCCGGACGACCGTCAACGCACCGACCGCCATCACGACGGTGCGCCAAGTGGCGTGTTCCAGCGCCGTCCCGACCATGGCCGCGCCGAATGCCATCCACACCGCATAGGACGACAACAACCCGACGGTCTCGGTGAACTCGGACCGCGCCCGCAGCGGCGCCGGCGACACGAACCCGAAAACCATCCCACCGGCAAACGCCGCGACGAACCCGTTGCCGTCGATCTCGACTGCGACGAGGTAACACAACAGCGCCATTGTCAGGACCGCCACTTGCTCCGACAACGGCGAAGTCCACCCACGTCCACGGCACCAGCGCAGCAGCCAGCCACCGACACCACCGACGACAACCGCCACCACCACTGCGATCGCCAACGCCTTGGCGGCTTCGACGACCCAACTGCGATCCCCGAGCAGACCCTCGTCCGACGCGACCACCGTGATCAGGACCATCACCACCGGAGTGGCCAGGCCGTCGTTGAGTCCGCTTTCGAGATTCAGGATCCGGCGCACCCGGGCGGGTACCCGGGTGTCATTGACGACCGCAGCGCCCAGTGCGGCATCGGTGGGCGCGAGCAACGCAGCGATCAGAGCGGCCACCACCCAGCCGCCATCCGGGAACAACCAATACGCGAGCACAGTGCCCGCGAGCAGAGTGAGCGGCAACCCGATAAAAAGCAGCCGGCTCGGCGGTCCCGAATCGCCTTCGACGTCGCGCAATCGCAGGTGCGAGGCGTCCGAGAACAACAGCAGGGCCAGGGTGAGCTCGGCGATCGTCAGCAACCAGTGGGCGCCCGGATCCACCTTGATGAGTCCGAGACCGTTCGCCCCGATCAGCACCCCGAAGGCCACGAACACCATCGGAGCGCTGATCTGGGCCCGGTCGAGCCGCGCGGCCACGAACGAATAGGCGAACACCGCGCCCACGAGCACCAGTGGAATCGCCGAAAAGATGGTCTCGTCGTGCTCGCTCACGGCTCCCCGATCCGACTGACGGCCCCAGCCGTCTGACCACCGAGGCACCATTGGCCCACTACAGTGTCACCCCGGCCGGACGTGCCGGCGCATTTCTCAGGATTTGGATGCCTCGTCGATCTCCTTGGCGACCTGCTCCGTGTCCGCCTTGAGCTGCTTCTTGGTGACCTTGGCTGCGCGTTCGAGGGCCTTCTCGACCTTCGACTCGAGGTCAGTCGCGGCGATGACGATCAGCCCGCTGTCCCCTTCGTCGAGCAGCTCACCGATCTCTTTGAGGTCGGACCGGCTGATCCCGCCCGCGACATGCCCGCCGAGGGCACCGAGTCCGGCGCCGCCCGCGCCACCCACCAGGAGCCCCGCCCCGATCCCGACGGCCGGGAACAGTGCAACAAGCGCACCTCCGACCAGCCCGATGCCGAGACCACCCCAGGCGCCCTGCCGGGTCGGCTGCTCGTGCTTCTTGACGATCTTGACCTTGCCCTTGTCCGTTCGGGTGATGACCGCTGCATCGTAGGTATCGATCAGGTCCGCTTCGGTGTAGAGCTCGTGTACTGCGTCGTAATCGGCGATTGCGGCGTCTTCCGAGTTGTAGATCGCCGCCAGCAGGGCGAATGTATCGAGGGCCATGATTTCCTCCAGTTGTGTTGGTTGACGCAGGGCCGGTGGACGCCAGGTGGCGTCGTCATCCGGTTTCTCGCGAAGTCCGGCTTCCATCCTCTGCATCCACGGCAGCGTGCGCATCGCCCAAAAGGGGTGAGCACGTGTCAATCACCGGTACGACTCCGTGCAGCTCCCACCCATCCCGACAGCCGTCGTCCGTGGCTTCGCGGTCATCACGGCAAGGCCCAGTCCGTTCGTGCAGATTTCACCCTGGAGATTCGTACTCGTCACACGACGTTTCGACACCAAGTGTTGAATGACGCGATGCCCTGTGGGCCGAGGCAGATCCGGTGGGTCGAACCTTGCCCAATCACATTGGTAGGGACTGAGTTTGATCCACGCCCTCTCTTCAGGCACTGAATTCAGTCGTGCGGCGGATCACCGCGATGTAGGGAATGATGACCGGTGCGACGAGGCAACCCAACGATGCAATCCGCAACGGAGTTCACCAGATGACCCAGACACCCGGTACGACACGGCCGCCCAGCGCGGCGCGGCGAATGCTGGTCCCACTCGCGCTGGCTCAGTTCATCTGCAGTTTCGCCGGCTCGAACATGAACGTGATGATCAACGACATCAGCGAGGATCTGGACACCACGGTTCAGGGCGTTCAGACCGCGATCACCGTGTTCCTGTTGGTCATGGCGGCGTTGATGATTCCCGGCGGCAAGCTGACCGATCGGTGGGGTCGCAAACGATGCTTCATTGCCGGCCTCATGGTGTACGGAATCGGCGCTCTGCTCAGCGCCATCTCGCCCAACCTCGGTGTTCTCATCCTCGGCAATTCGATCCTCGAGGGGGTCGGCACCGCGTTGCTGATCCCCCCGGTGTACATCCTCACCACGCTGCTCTTCCACGACATGAAGTCCCGGGCGCGTGCGTTCGGAATAATCACCGGGATGGGCGGAATCGGCGCCGCTGCCGGCCCGTTGATCGGCGGACTGATCACCACCGGCATCAGCTGGCGAGCGGCTTTTGTTTTCCAGGCACTGATCATTGTGGTCATCGTGGTGTTGAGTCGGCATATCAAAGATCCGTTGCCACCGGATCCGACCAGACGATTCGACTACGTGGGAGCTGTGCTGTCCGCCGGCGGCCTGGTCTGCTTGGTGATGGGAATTCTCCAGGCGGACAACAATATTACGCTGATGTTCCTCCTGATCACCACCGGATTGATCCTCATAGCAGTCTTTTTCGCGTACGTCGCTGCCAGAGAACGAGCCGGCAAGGAACCCCTGCTGTCGATCTCGTTGCTCCGCAACCACACATCCAACCTCGCCCTGATCACACAGAACATACAATGGTTGCTGTTGATGGGTATCTCGTTCGTGGTCTCGGCCTTCCTCCAAGTGGTCCGCGGCTACAACGCAATCGAAACCGGCATCGTGTTCACCCCGGCCACCCTCGGAATTCTGGCCGCCTCGCTGTTCGCCGCGCGATTGACAGCCCGTTACGCTCAACGCACTTTGATCATGTCCGGGTTCGCCACAACCCTTGCCGGCATTGCGGTTCTGCTCTTTTTCGTTCGCGCCTGGGACACAGCCTGGGCGTTCGTACCCGGTCTCTTGCTCATCGGCATCGGGGTGGGGGCAATGCTGACCCCATCGGTGAATGTCGTCCAGTCCGCCTTTCCGGAACAGCAACAGGGCGAGATTTCCGGCTTGTCCCGGTGCATCTCCAACCTGGGCTCATCCTTGGGAACCGCGGTGGCGGGCACCGTGCTGGTTGCCGGCTTGACGTCACCGGACCGCTCCTACGCATTGGCGATGGTCTTCCTCGCTGTCATCGGCCTCGCCGGCCTGCTCGCCGCCGCGTTCCTGCCGTCGAACAAAGCCCGTACCAAGTCGACGGTGCAGTAAATACCGGGCAAACGAGCAATCGCTGTGTTCAGTTGAGGTCGAGGACGACTCGCCCGTTGATGTCTCCCTTGCCCATCTCAGTGAAAATGTCATTGATTTCGGGCAGGGTCCGCACCGTGTAGGTGGGATGGATCAGGCCGCGGACGTAAAAATCCAGTGCCTCGGCCATGTCTTTGCGAGTACCGACAATCGAACCCCGGATGGTCAGACCGAACAGCACGGTGGTGAAGATGTCGAGAGGAAACTCCTCAGGCGGCAAACCGACGAGCGATACCGTCCCCCCGCGCCGCAGACTCGCCACCGCCTGGGGAAAGGCGTGAGCGTTGACCGCAGTGACCAGAGCGCCGTGAACACCGCCACCAGTGCGCTCAAGGATCTCTGCGGCAGGATTGTCGACCGTTGCGGCATTGACCGTCACCTCAGCACCATGCTGCTCGGCCAACTCGAGTTTGCTGTCATCGACGTCGATCGCCACCACCCGCCGGCCCATCGCAACCGCATACTGAACCGCGATATGACCCAAACCTCCGATGCCCGAGATCAGCACCCACTGACCTGGCTGGGTGTCGGTCACCTTCAACCCTTTGTAGACCGTGACCCCGGCACACAGAATGGGTCCGACCGCCGACAGGTCGACGTGCTCAGGAATGATGGGTGCATACCGTGAATCAACCAACATGTGAGTACCGAACGATCCGTTGACCGAGTAGCCGCCATTGACTTGGTCGGGACACAATGTCTCCCAACCAGTCTGGCAGTATTCACACTCACCACAGGCGCTCCACAGCCAGGCGTTACCCACCGTGTCGCCCACCGCGAGGCGGGTCACCTGATCACCGATCTCGACAACGGTGCCCACACCCTCATGACCGGGTACAAACGGCAGAGTCGGTTTGACCGGCCAGTCACCATGCGCGGCATGCAAATCGGTGTGACAAACCCCCGAGAACTGAACCTTGACCAAAGCCTCGAAGGGACCGGGAGCCGGAATAGGCAACTCTTCGACAACAAGGTCATCGGTGAAGCTGTGTACGACCGCGGCATTCATGCTGTTCATCGCTTCGGCACTCCATTTTTCGATGTTTGAATGTCCATCCTGGCTCAACGGGTGACGACCACGCTATGAATTAAGTGAATTGTGTGTGCATTTTGCCCCGGGATGGAACGTCAACCACCGTAGTGGACATCGGTGGCTTATCGATGCCGACGATAGTGCTACCAGTCCATGAACCTTCCATGAATTCTTGGATGACTTGGTAATCGCGGCTGCGCACATCCTGAGTCCGACGGCCATTGACCGAGCTCACCAATTGATCGCTCCGGAACAGTCCCGAAGGTCGGCGAACCAGGCTCGTCGAGGTGGTTGCGACACCGCGTGCGTGGCCGCCACTCGGATCAGCGACCACAGGTCGCCCAGCCAGAATCGGGCCCGGGCCCCCTCGTAGTCCCAGTGGACAGGTCGTGGACGAACACCAGATGTGTCGAAAGGTTCTGAAACCGCCGTCAGTTCGGACCTCCGGAACTGAAACTGTTTGTGGCGAAGCGATTCTGGGTCGGCAATAGTTCCGAGTCTCTCGGTGGCGCAGGCAGCGTAGTCCTGACAGTCGATGGCCGGCGACTTCCCAGATCTATCGTTTAACGATATATTTATATCGTCTCTCGACCACACTGGGTCGAGCAACAGATGAGTGGCAAATGGGCAAGTGGGCTGCACTGGGGCTGCGCGTGGTGATTGCAATCGCACTCGTCGGCTCACTTGTCGGGCAAGTGGTGATGGTGCCGCTGCTGTGGATCGACATGGACGGTGCCCCTCCAGGTGTTCGGGTGTCAACTCACGGTGATAGGGGTGCTGGGTGTGGCGTGCTTGCAGGTGATCGCAGTGTGTATCTGGAGATTGCTGACGCTGATTCGCCGAGGAACGGTCTTCTCCGACGCGTCCTTCCGCTACGTCGACGGTGTCATCGGCGCGATAGCTACTGGGGCGGTCTTGATGTTATCCGTCGCGGTTGTGGCACGGTTCGCCAATCACAGCACGCCCGGTGACGAGGTGGCCCCCGGAATCGTTGGCCTCATCTGCGGCTTGTCCCTGGTCATCGGTGGCGTTGCCCTCGTCGTCTACGTATTGCGAGCGCTTCTGGCCCAAGCGGTGGCTCTCGACTCCGAGGCCAAGCACCTCCAGTCCGAGCTCGACGAGGTGATCTGATGCCGATCATCGTCGACATCGACGTCATGCTGGCCAGACGCAAAATGCCGGTTGGCGTTCTCGCAGAACGGATTGGCATCACCCCGGCGAACCTGGCCGTGCTCAAAAACGGACGTGCCAAAGCCATTCGGTTCACAACCCTCATCGCCCTTTGCGAGGTGCTCGAATGTCAGCCGGGCGATCTGTTGCGCTGGGAACCCGACCACGTTCACGAGCCTGCGGCGGTCGCAACCTCGTAAACGAGCCAGAAATACGAAGACGAGCCACGTGTATGCGGCTCGTCTTCGTACAGGCGGCTCGTTTGAAGGCCGCGGCTACGACATCCCCTAGGCGTCAGGGCAATGTGTGCCCAGCCGCCTTGAAGAGGCGGTACCAGTGTTCACGGCTCAGCACGATGTCCGACCCCGCAGCGGCTTCGGCGACGCGGCCCGGATTGGTGGTGCCGAGGATGACCTGGATATTCGCGGGATGACGGGTGATCCAGGCCGTGGCGATTCCGATCGGTGTGACACCGTACTCGGCAGCCAGCTCGTCGATCAGGTCGTTGAGATCGGGATAAGCCTCGCGATCGCCGAGGAAGACCCCGTTGAGGTAACCCTTCTGGAATGGCGACCACGCCTGCAGGGTGATACCCGCAGTGCGTGAGTAGTCCAGCAGGCCATTGTCGCGATCATTCGACTGCTCGAGATTCGCCATGTTGACGGTCAGACCGGCAGCGATGATCGGCGCATGGGTGATGCTGAGCTGTACCTGATTGAACACAATCGGTTGCTTGACAGCGGTTTTCAGGAGGGCAATCTGGCCGGGGCTGCAGTTGGATACACCGAAGTTCCGAACCTTGCCCGCCGACTCGAGGACATCGAATGCGGCCGCGACCTCCTCTGGTTCGACCAGTGCGTCCGGCCGGTGCAGCACCAGCGAATCAAGATAGTCGGTCCGCAACGCAGTCAGTGATTCATCGACCGCCTGCAGGATGTGGTCGGTGGAGAGGTCGTAGTAGACCCCGCCCACGAGTCCGACCTTCGTCTGGATGATCACGTCCTCGCGTTTGATCGAGCTCGACGCCATGGCGTCACCGAAGCGGCGTTCGCAATTGTGCCCGCCCCCATACACATCCGCGTGATCGAACATGGTCACGCCGACGTCGAAGGCCGATTCGACCAGCCGGCGGATCTCCTCGTCCTCGAGTTTGAGGATGCGCATCAACCCCAAGATGATGCTCGACGCATGAAGGGATGTCTGGGGTAGGTCGTAGCTCTTCATCGTGTCACCTTATTCCGGACCGAAATTGGTGACGGGACGCTGCGCGCGGAGTTGCTCTGCGAGGATGTCGGCGTGCCCGGCATGCCGCGCGACCTCAGCGATCATGTTCACGTAAATGAATCGCAGGCTCACCGTCCCGGCGATGCGGTGCTGAGCCGTGTCGTCCAGGCTGTAGCGGGCCGCACATTGCCGCGACCGGGCGCAGGCCGCCTTGTATTCGGCGATCACGTCGTCGAGGGTCTCGTCATCGGCGACGTGGAAGCTGGCGTCTCCACCAGTAGTGGCGAAGCCGTCGATGTCGTCGACGCTGATGCCCGCGAGGGTTCGTTGAAACCAGATGCGTTCTGCCGCCGCACAATGCTTGATCAATGAAATCGGTGTCGTCAGTGATGGGACCAGTTTCTCGCGCGCTTCTGTGTCCGTGAGGCCCGCGACGGCTGCCACGATGCCGGCCCGGTTGAGATCGAGGGTGTTCTCCAGCAACTCTCGCTCGCTGCCGGTGAACGGCCGACCGGGATCCAGGGCGCTCGTCATCGTCTCCTCCGTACGTCTGCTGGACAAGTTTAGATCCTCGGATTCATCTGTCCTGCGGACAGTCCGCGCACTCACTCAGCATTACTTCAGCACCCGCGCCCTAACGTGTGCGGCATGACCTCCATCAATGGCCTTCCGCTCCACCCGCTGCTGGTGCACTTCGTGGTTGTTCTCCTGCCGCTGGCAGCGATATGCGCGGTGCTCAGCGTGGTGTGGCCCACCGCCCGACGAAAATTGGGTGTCATCACACCCATACTGGCCCTTGTTGCGCTCGTCCTAGTCCCACTGACCACGAGCGCGGGTGAGACCCTCGAGCAAAAGGTTCCGCCCAATGCCCTGGTTGAAAAGCACGCCGAACTAGGGGATCAAGCACTCATATGGGCAGCGCCATTGTTTGTGTTCGCTGCTATTTGGTGGGCATTGCACCACAAGTGGACCGAGTCGAGACTCGACGGGCTTGATGCTCGCGCCCGTTCCGGGGTAACTCTCCTCACCGGCTTGGTGTTGTTGATCTTCGCGCTGGGATCAATGGTGATGGTGTACCGGATCGGCGAGAGTGGCGCACAGGCCGTATGGCATGCAGGCACCTGAATCAAACCGGTCGTTGATTACGGTCGTCGTCGATCTGAGCACCATGCGCACAAGAACCCCGGGCGTATCGTGCAGAGACCGTTGGGATACCCGAGAGGGTATATCGCCGAACCCGTGAAGGAGCTGTCGTGCGAACAACCACGCCAAACACTATCGAAGGAACACTGTTATGTCACTTGCCATTTCAACCGTTCTGAACCTCCCGTTCGAGGAAGCCGTCACCAAAACGCGCGCAGCTCTGGCCGATCAGGGATTCGGAATCCTCACCGAGATCAACGTCAAAGAAACCCTCAAGACCAAACTCGATGTCGACATGGAGAACTACCTGATCCTCGGAGCCTGCAACCCACCCCTGGCCCACCGTGCACTGGGGGTCAACCGCCAGATCGGACTCCTGTTGCCCTGCAACGTCGTCGTCCGCACCGACCCCGAAGACACCTCGTCCACAATCGTCGAAGCCATGAACCCAGACCTCATGGTCGACGTCTCAGGCGAGGCCGGACTCACCCCCGTCGCACAAGATGCAACCGAGAAACTCAAAGCCGCCATCGCCGCCCTGGACCGAGACACGTCATCGTGAACTGATCAGCGCTCCGGCTCCTCCCCGAATTGAACGTAGCGGCCGGTCATCTCGTGGGGTGTGATCTCGACGACGTTGTATTTGGTTGTCGGTACCCATGATCGCAGTGCGAGCGCATCAGCCGCCGCGATCTCAGCGGAGGTGCTCAGTGTATGTGCGGTCCCGTGGACAACTACGCTCCATCCGGAGGTGGTGTCGACGTGATCGACTTCGAACACGACCTGATCGACGATGGTCAATTCGACCAGTTTGGTGCCTTCGGCAGTGCGAAAGAGTATCCGGCGCTGGTCCACCAGGTAATTGATCGGAAAGATGTCGATGCGCTCGCCAACGGAAACGACCAGCCGACCGAGCTGCTCGCGCTGAAGAAGGTCCCAGCAGTCGTCTTCGGACAGCTTCTGGACAACATCTGCCGAGACCGATGTATCAATTGTGGACATGATTCGTGCCTTTCTGTTTTCCGCCCGTCCAGCGCGATTGAACGCCAACTCAGGTGAGGTCGAGGACGACTCGCCCGTTGATGTCTCCCTTGCCCATCTCAGTGAAAATGTCATTGATTTCGGGCAGGGTCCGCACCGTGTAGGTGGGATGGATCAGGCCGCGGACGTAAAAATCCAGTGCCTCGGCCATGTCTTTGCGAGTACCGACAATCGAACCCCGGATGGTCAGACCGAACAGCACGGTGGTGAAGATGTCGAGAGGAAACTCCTCAGGCGGCAAACCGACGAGCGATACCGTCCCCCCGCGCCGCAGACTCGCCACCGCCTGGGGAAAGGCGTGAGCGTTGACCGCAGTGACCAGAGCGCCGTGAACACCGCCACCAGTGCGCTCAAGGATCTCTGCGGCAGGATTGTCGACCGTTGCGGCATTGACCGTCACCTCAGCACCATGCTGCTCGGCCAACTCGAGTTTGCTGTCATCGACGTCGATCGCCACCACCCGCCGGCCCATCGCAACCGCATACTGAACCGCGATATGACCCAAACCTCCGATGCCCGAGATCAGCACCCACTGACCTGGCTGGGTGTCGGTCACCTTCAACCCTTTGTAGACCGTGACACCGGCACACAGAATGGGTCCGACCGCCGACAGGTCGACGTGCTCAGGAATGATGGGTGCATATCGTGAATCAACCAACATGTGAGTACCGAACGATCCGTTGACCGAGTAGCCGCCATTGACTTGGTCGGGACACAATGTCTCCCAACCAGTCTGGCAGTATTCACACTCACCACAGGCGCTCCACAGCCAGGCGTTACCCACCGTGTCGCCCACCGCGAGGCGGGTCACCTGATCACCGATCTCGACAACGGTGCCCACACCCTCATGACCGGGTACAAACGGCAGAGTCGGTTTGACCGGCCAGTCACCATGCGCGGCATGCAAATCGGTGTGACAAACCCCCGAGAACTGAACCTTGACCAAAGCCTCGAAGGGACC
>QJJF01000008.1:132666-231608 GCA_003202005.1 Williamsia faeni
AGAGTCGGTTTGACCGGCCAGTCACCATGCGCGGCATGCAAATCGGTGTGACAAACCCCCGAGAACTGAACCTTGACCAAAGCCTCGAAGGGACCCGGAGCAGGAATAGGCAACTCTTCGACAACAAGGTCATCGGTGAAGCTGTGTACGAGAGCGGCTTTCATGCTGTTCATCGTTCGGTGCTCCTCGTTTCCCGATGTCCGGGTGTCCGTTGCGGCCCAGCGGCACCGAGCTGACGTCGCTATGCATTGAGTGCAGCATGGTTTGCACGGTGGCGCCTGAGTCCAAAGTCATTGATTGCGGGCCAACGGTCACCCGTCGACAGGCAGCCTGCATCGAGTTTTGTTGTGGTGATTCGTTCCGCACAGCTCTACGGCGGCACAATCATCAGCATGTCGACAAGTCGGTGGCGTCAGGCGCCAGAGTTCAGCACTCCCACGCCGGGTGCCCCGGCGGGCCGAGGTAACCGCAATGTCCTTTGAGATTCTCGCCCTCATCTCTGCCGTCGCTCTCCTCGGTCCGCTGATTGCAAGTCGGCAGTCGTGGCACCTGCCGGTGGTGCTCGGTGAATTGCTCGCTGGATTGGTGATCGGCACTTCCGGGTTTCGTTGGCTCGATCCGGGTGACCCTGCGCTGGCCTTCTTCGCTGCCATCGGATTCGCGCTGGTCATGTTCGTGGCGGGAACCCACATCCCCATCGCGAACGCCGCCATTCGGCCTGCCCTCGTTGCGGGCGCGGTCCGTGCTGCCATCGTCGGAGTCGTTGCGGCGGCGGCCGGGTTTGGTATCGCCGGCGTGTTCGGCACCGGACACGCAGCGTTGTATGCGGTGCTCATCGCATCGTCGTCCGCCGTTCTGGTGCTGCCGCTGGTAGATGCAATCGGGCTCACCGGCACACCGGTTCTGCAGACCCTGGCCCAGGTGGCGGTCGCCGATATCGCCTGCATCGTCGCGCTTCCGCTCGTGATCAATCCAGCACACGCCGCCCACGCCGCGCTGGGAGCAGTGGCAGTGGCAGGTTCGGCGGCACTGTTCTATGTGCTGCTGAAGGCGAGCGACAAGCGCGGCTGGCTACACAAACTGCACAAAGAATCCAAGCACCTCAGCTTCGCGCTGGAGTTACGAATCAATCTCGTGATGCTCTTCCTCCTGTCGGCGCTGGCGGTACACACACAGGTCTCGGTCATGCTGGCCGGTTTCGCGCTCGGGTTGGCGATCGCCGGCGTGGGCGAACCACGGCGCCTGGCAAAACAGTTGTTCTCGATCACCGAGGGATTCTTCGGGCCGCTGTTCTTCGTCTGGCTTGGCGCATCGCTGAACCTGCGCGAGCTGGCGGACCACCGATCACTGATATTGCTCGGAGTAGCGCTCGGTATCGCTGCAGTGCTCGCGCATTGCGTGAATTGGCTGTTCGGCCAGCCCTTGCCGTTGGCAGCCCTGACATCGGCTCAGCTGGGCGTTCCGGTGGCGGCGGCGACAATCGGCGTGCAGTCGCATATCTTGCGTCCCGGCGAACCCTCTGCGCTGATCCTCGGTGCGCTCATCACGATCGGCGTCACTGCTGTTGCCGGCAACTTTGCGGCGCGCCGACGTTCCGCTGCCCCGCCTTCGACAAACAGCGCCCCGGCACCGGGTGACGCATGAACCGGAGGAAACCCTTTCCCGGTCCTGCCCGAGACACGATTTCGCCCGGACTGCTGGCGTTTCCACGATTCGGATCCATCGTTTGATCCTCATGACCCCGTTGGGCAGTTTCCGGGCGATTCGTGCCGAGTTTCTTTCGGCACACAAAGTATGCGCACGGCCACAACGCTGCGTACAGGGTCGAACGTCCCGTGTGGGCGGGACTTCATCAGTCTTCACAGATGGGTCGCCACCATTGGCCGCAGTCGGGGTGGAATCTGAAGTCCTCAAGGTGCTGTCCCGGTCCGCGCCGCGAATTCACAGTTTCGATACCTGCGAACAATGGCGTATTGAGCAGACTCTCATGACGAAATAACTTGTGCGCGAGGCGGTTACCACCAACGCCACGCAGGCGGAAGCCAACAATCAGGATGACGGGTTCGAGAAGGTGTCGACGTAGATCTGCTTCAGAATCGCCAGGGGCTGGTCATGTCCTCCACCACGCCCACTGCCTGAAGGACGGCCAGCAATCCGAAGAAGACCGTCAGCCACACTGACAGGGAAACCAGTACGCACAGCAAGAACGCGAGAGCCAAAAACGTGAGTGCGAGCTTTTCAGTTCGCTCATTACCGAACATGATCGCTGACAACCCCTGTGCTTTCTCACTGCGCCCTGCACGATCTGCAAGTGCCTCTACAACAGCATGGGCGCCGCGAGGAAAAGAGTGAAGGGCCTAAGGTCACAGGTTTGCCCGTGGAGGTAGATGGTTGGTTGGTCGATGCACGAGCTCACGGCCGGACTGACCTCCGAGGCCGGCTCGGAAGGACTTGAGTCGTCTGCCGAATGACCGTCGGCCCTACCGCTGAAGATCGACAGGATCTCCACTGGAAGCACCCGATTTTTGCCGGTCGATCACTGGAGAGGGATGCCATGAACGAGCACCGCTGGACGGTCAGCATCTTCATCGACGAAGGTGTTGGTGATGGGACGAAGACCGTGGCACATGCACAACTTCACGGTCGCGATGGAGTTCAACTGACGGGGGAAGGTGTCGCTCAACTTAGCCCGCACGACAAAGATGTCCCGGAGATCGGTGACGAATTGTCTGCCAGCAGAGCTCTTCACGACTTGGCAGACCAGCTGCTCCAAGCCAGCACCGATGATGTGGCGCAATCCACCCATGAGCATGTGCATCTGAAAAGCTGAGTGCTCCGGTCGCTACACCGAACCTGTAAACGGCTCGTCGACATCTCGGTCCAAGTGCCTTTCGACATCGTGGCCGATGTCCACCGGCCCTATACCCAGGTGCCGGCAAGGAGAGACGGTGGGTAGAACAGCGACCGGAATTCACGCATGGAGGAGTGCCCATGGACAACAACCCGATTGTGGTGGGAGTCGATGGATCGGAAACCGCACTCGCCGCTGTGCGATGGGCAGCACGCGAAGCCATTCTGCGAGGGGCAAGGCTGAAGATTCTCTGCTGCGTCGACTACGACATGATCACACTCAGCGACTATCCGATTCCCGAGGATTACATCCATCTCCTCCGGGAGCGCCACGAAGGACCTTGCCGAGGCAAGCGCACAGGCCTTGACCGTGGTTGTGGGCGCCGGTTCGGACATCGGGATCGAAACCAAAATGCTCCTCTGCGAACCGCGGGCGGGCCTGCAAACACTTTCCGAAAGTGCGCAACTGCTCGTGCTGGGCGCTCATGGCGCCACCCGCCGCGTCTCAGGCCTACTCGGCTCTGTGGCGGATGCGCTATCGACGCGCGCGAGCTGCCCTATCGCCGTGGTCCGAGAACAGCCGGAGGCCATCCTTGACGCCCGGCCGAACACTGTCGTCGTGGGTATTGATGGATCTCGATGCAGCCGGCAAGCCGTCGAGATCGCCTATGCAGAAGCATCCATCCGCGACGGCAAGCTGATCGCCATCCACGCCTGGCACCTGAGGAAGGTGCATTCGGTGTTCAAAACCGACCACACCAAACTCGCCTGGGAAGACGCACGCACTGCCGAAGAAGCTGTCCTCGCCGAAACCCTTGCCGGACATCGGGAACAATACCCAGATCTGGAAGTCTCACAGCAGATCCTCAACTGCGATCCCGTCGCTGCATTACGCGACGCGGCAGGCAACGCCGGTCTACTCGTGGTTGGCTCACGCGGCCGCAGAGGCTTCACCGCAGGCCTGCTCGGATCCACCAGCCGCGCGCTTCTGCACTCCGCAACATGTCCAGTCCTCATCGCCCGCCCGTAGCTGCCAGTTTTGACGAGCCACCGCGAAACCGTTCCGACTACCTACACTGAACGAGCAACCTGTGACGGCGCCATCAGAGGAGCCAACTGTGATTTCAGTGTTTCTGGTCGACGACCACGAGATCGTCCGGCGGGGCCTGATCGAACTCATCAATTCTGACCCCAACCTGACCGTCATCGGCGAAGCCGGATCCTGTGCTCAGGCGCTGGCCCGGATACCAGCACTGCAACCCGATGTCGCAGTACTCGACGTGCGCTTGCCAGACGGCAACGGCATCGAATTGTGCCGGGAACTGCTCACCAAACTCGACAAGTTGCGGTGCCTGATGCTGACATCCTTCACCGAAGATCAAGCCATGATCGACGCAATCCTCGCCGGCGCAAGCGGTTACGTCGTCAAAGACATCACGGGCATGGAGCTGGCGAAAGCGATCAACGAGGTGGGTGAGGGCAAGTCACTGCTCGACAATCGGGCCGCTGCCGCGCTCATGGCCCGCCTTCGGAGGCGCGCAGCAGCACCCGGACCGCTCGACAATCTCACCGAGCAGGAACAAACGCTGCTCGCTTTGCTCGGTGAAGGCCTGACCAATCGGCAGATCGCCGCCCGAATGCATCTGGCGGAAAAGACAGTCAAGAACTACGTCTCCCGGCTCTTGGCCAAACTGGGCATGGAACGGCGCACACAGGCGGCTGTGTACGCCTCCAAACTGGGAGACGAGACCAACCAGTCGCGAAAGTAATCCGAATCGCATTCCGCTCGAGGACCTGTCATCGCGACGTGGTCGCTGCCAGACGGCCACCGCGTCACCGCGTCACCGCGTCACCGCGAGCATCACATCGCAAAGAGGATGGCAAAGCGGGCCGACAGCGATCGGTCTGGATCGATCAGGCAGGTGCATTCACCACCAAGCCCGAAACGACGGAAAGTGCTGCAGCACAATCAGTCCTGGCAGGACTCTCTGCCGCATCCGTCATCATTCTGGTATGGCGACCCATGGTCACCAGCGTCAAGAAAGTCGCCGACAAGCATCGGCTCAACGCCTAGGAGACCGAGTGGGCCGAGTATTCCAGCAACAACATGCGAGTATCGCCCTTTGGGTCCCCCCGGGTATAGGGACCTCGGTCACCCGGAGATGGACTGCAGACCCTAGAGCAGGGACACAACCGACGAGTGAAATTGAAGAGTCGACTCTGATCAAGAACCAACCTGCGGGTCTGCGATCTAGGAGCACTCGTGAGCACTCGAACCAGTCTCGGACGCAGACGAACCCTGGTGTCGAACGGTCTATCGCGGCGCGATCGGAGCCGCGAAAGGATTCTTGGACCAGTGTGGCCATTCGCAGATGCATCTCTCGCCTCTGCGACGCGGCGGTCGACGAATCAAGACAACTCTGTCGGCTGTGTCACCTGGAACCGACTCGCGGGCTTGAGCGCCGTCGAAGGCGATGTAAGTTGTTGCACCGCCTGTTCGTTCGTATCGGTGACTTGTGCAGAACCACATGCCGACAAGCGGTTGTTGGTTGTGCTCGCGACAGTACTTGCGGTCGTGGCCGTTCCCGCGTGGTTACTCATCGTCGCGGCGGACGAGGCGGTGATCGTGGGCTTGGCGATTGCCGTCTTCACCTGTACGACGGGGTCCGCGCTCGGATTGATCTGTATCGCGATCTGGCTGAGCCTCCGGTGGCCGGATCGAGATCGGACGGTGGGGGCCGACGACCCAGATGTGGGGGGCGGATCTCGCTGAAGATCTATTGAAGAGTGCTGTATCGGATATCTCTGCGTGCTGTCTGAGACGGGAGTTCGAGATGTGCTTTTCCCCCGAGGCTGACCTGACCGCTGGAGTGGTGCTCGGTGTGATTGCGGCCGACGCGTTGCGCCGTCACCCGCGTAGGTCTGATCTACCCCTCGCGCTGCTACCGGCCGTGTTGGCAGTTCACAGTCTCATCGAAGCAGTGGTCTGGTACGCGGGACGAGGGCAGGTAGACGCCTCGGTGGGCACCGTCGCCACATACGCGTACCTGTTCATCGCATTCGTTGTCTTGCCCACACTCGTGCCGGTGGCGATTTGGGTGCGAGAGCCGGACAGTCGTCATCGACGGGCACTGACTGCTCTGGTCCTGCTCGGACTGGCGGTATCCACTGTGCTGTTTTCGGTCCTTCTCCTCCACCCGGTTACCGCGACGTTGGATACCCATTTCATTCGCTACACCACCACGATTCCCGTCGGGGCGCTGGTGGTCCCGGGGTATGTGCTCGCTATCTGCGGAGCGGGGCTGCTTTCCTCTGCGCGGATGATACGAGCCTTTGCGATTGTCAACGTGCTGGCCGTCGCTGTCTTGACGTTGATCAACGCTGCAGCACTGACCTCGCTGTGGTGCGGTTGGGCGGTGGTGACCAGCGTCGCGATCGTCAGCGTGATCCGCCGCAACGAATCCAGCCACGAAAGAGACCCGCGGGGTCAGGGAGACGTGTCGGCGGCGCCTGCAGGTCACGCGAAGCACCGATCCGCTAACACAAAGGGACGCACCATCTCAGGACGAGACCATTCCCGGTATCGGGGCTCGACAATGTCATGACGCCACCCAGTTCCTTCGCGCGCGCTTCCAGGTTCGCCAGACCGCTTGGCGTCACGTCTTCGGCCAGACCTACGCCGTCATCGACAACTTCAACGGTGAGGTCGTTGTCCAGCGAGATCGTCAATGTGATCGTCTGCGCTCCCGCGTACCGAACGGCGTTGCTCAGCCCTTCCCGGACCACGGCCAGTACCTGTTCTGCCAACACCGGTTCCACCACCGACAACGGTCCGGACATTCGTACATAGGTCTTCACCGCCGCATCGCCGACCTGCTGGTCAACCACCTCGTGAACACGCTGCCGCAAGTGGGTTGTCTCCTGGCCATCGCTTTGCAAGTCGAAGATGGTGGTACGGATCTCCTGAACGATGTCCTGCATGTTGTCGATGGTTTCGGTGAGCCGTCGACGGACGTCCTGGGACTGGGTGCGCTGCAAGGTCCCCTGCAGGCTCAATCCAGCGGCAAAAATACGTTGAATCACATGATCATGCAGGTCGCGCGCTATGCGCTCACGATCGGCCAGCACCTCGAGTTCACGTGTTCGATGGATCGCTTCGGCCATCGACACGGCCAAGGCCGCTTGATCCGCGAAGTTCGACACCAGTGCCAGCAACTCTTCGGTGAACGGTCGGCGATCTGGCCTTCGCAAGACCACCAATACCCCAGTCATCGTGTCCCCACTGCTCAGCGGGGCCACCATCGCCGGCCCAAACGTACCGGAATCCCCGACCTCGAGTTCGTAATCCAATTTCTCCCGCAGAAACGGTGTCAGTCGTGAGAACGCAGCACCAGATGTCGAGCCTTCCACCGGTATGGTGCACCCGAGCAAATCGGAGGACGACTCACCCTCCGCAACGGTGATGACCAATTCGCTGACCTCGTCGTGGGGTTGCTCCCGATCAGCCGGCCTGGCGATGAACACCACCGCGGCGTCGGTGAGAGTCAACGCTTTACGCGAAATCATCTCCAGGACAGTCTCTATCTCGGCGCCGGCAAGCAACTCGGTTCGGATATCGCGAGTGGCTTCAATCCACGCCAGACTCGTCTGCGATTGTTCATACAGGCGTGCGTTGTCGATCGCGATGGCCGCCGCGGCGGCCAATGCCTGAATCACCACCTCGTCGTCTTCGGTGAACCCTCCCCCGCCCTGCTTCTCAGTGAGATACAGGTTGCCGTATATCTCGTCACGCACTCGAATCGGCGCGCCCAAGAATGTGGTCATCGGCGGATGGTTCGGAGGGAAACCCACAGAGTCGGGGTGTTGGGAAAGATCGTTTAGATGCATAACCTTTGGCTGATCGATCAGCAATCCCAGCACGCCACGGCCGGTGGGCAGCGGTCCGATCTGGGCGGTTGTCTCCGCGTCGACCCCTTGGTGGATGAATGCGCTCAGTTCGTGACCGGCTCCTCGTACTCCCAAGGCGCCGTATCGTGCATCGACCAATTTGACCGCCGATGCGACGATCGAGCGCAGGGTGGCTTCCAAGTCCAGATCGGCAGCGACGACGAGCATCGCCTCGATCAACCCGTTGGTCTGCTCGCGCGCGACGGCGATCTGCCCGATCCGTTCCTGGACTTCGTCGAGAAGCTCACCTAAACGCAACTGGGACAATGCGCTTCGCAGTTGCTGCGATGCTGCCGGCGTAGAATTCATGCTTCACCCCGAAACATTCCATGACTCAGCGCATGTTGTCCCTGAGTGTAACGCTTCAGCCGGACGAGATCGGGTACGAACTGGAGCTTGATTGATTACTTTCGTCCTGCGACTCGAGGGTCTAAGTCAGGTTCCAAATCAGCGTTCCTCAGGTGAAATTGGTTGGAGAACCTGAGCCACCTTTCAGAGGAGGAGAACCCGATGACCGCTACTGCCCCGACTGTAGTTGGTGTGGATGGTTCATCCACAGCGCTCGACGCTGTGAGATGGGCAGCGTACGACGCGAAACTGCATCACTCCCAACTCATCCTGGTGTCGTCGATGTGTCCGCCGGCGAACGCCCTGCCCCCGACCGGCTACTACGACGCTCTTCAGGAGGAATCAGAACGTGCTCTGGCCGAGGCTAGTGCGGTGGCTCTGCACACGGACGAGAGCCCCGGGCTCCAGCTGTCCACCAAGGTGACTCCGGAACCCCCGATCCCTGCCCTACTGGAGATGTCGAAATCCGCCCGGATGGTGGTCGTCGGTAACCGCGGAATCGGCAGGATCAATCGGTCGCTACTGGGGTCGGTGAGTTCTGCGCTCGCCTCCCACACCCGCTGCCCGTTGACCGTGGTCCGGGCCTGGTCCGCGAATGATTCAGCCGGGCGACGGAATGTCGTCGTGGGCACTGACGGCTCCGCGGCCAGCCTTTCAGCACTGGAGATGGCATTCGAACAAGCGTCAGGCCGCGGGGTGGATCTGACCGCGGTTCACGCGTGGGCCGATGGCGACTTCACGCTGATGCAATCGAACCAGGGGCTCGAACCGTGGGGGTGGTCCGATGTTCATTCTGAAGCCGACCGCGTGTTGGCGCACAGCCTAGAAAATCTGCGTGAGAAGTATCCGCATGTCCGTGTCCGGCCAGTGGTGGTCCGGGATCGGCCCGCTCACGCACTGCTCGACCACGCACAGGCCGCCCAGTTGGTTGTGGTGGGAACACATGGGCGAGGTGGATTCGTCGGCATGCTTCTCGGGTCTGTCAGTCGGAAAGTCATCCTTGGCGCGACGTGCCCGGTGATGATCGTTCCCCGCTGAACCCAAAACGCTGGGATTGCAAGAACCGACCTTGAATTGAAGCAACAGCAGATGCCGCCGTCCTCGAGGAGAACAGAATGAGCGCCAGCCATCAGACCGCGACTGCGAACCGCTCGAGCAAACGCATCTGGCGCGCGACCGCGATGGTCACGGCAACCACCACCAGTGTGCTCGCATTGGCCGGCGCCATCGGCGTCGCCGGCGGTGGCACACGATTCGGCGAGGAGATCGAGAGCCGGTTGCCCTGGCAAAGTCCCGTCTTCGCCGGCATAGCACTCGCGGTCGTCGTCGGAATACCAACGGCCCTGGCAGCCTTCACCCTGTGGCGCAACACAACTCAGGCAGCACTCATCACACTCATCGCCGGATTCTTACTGGTCGGATGGATTGCCGTACAGATCGCAGTGATCCAGACATTCAATCCGCTGCAAGTCGTTTTCGGGCTCGTAGGATTTCAACTCGTCGCGGCGGGATCGCAAATGGCAAGCACCGGCACGCCGCCGCGCGACGAGCTCACCCACTGAGCTGCCTGCCTGCCGGACAGATTCACGGGGGACGGCCAACCCATGCACTTCGACTAACTCGACGAACCCTTGGCCGCCTTGCGCTTCGCGATCGCCATCCGGATCAGGTAGCGCGGACTCGGCGGAATCCAACCCAACTGCTCGGGCAGCGTGAGATCGTCGCGGTTGGCCCAGTGCTCGATCACCTTCCCGTCCCGGATCCGAATCCAGTGCGTCTGCGTACTGGCGAAGTTGCGGCCGGTAGGCGGGAACGCCTGCTTCACCGCCGCGTTCTCGTCGTAGACCACGAAGGATCCGACCTGGCGGCCAGTCATCGTCGTATGCAGCACGACGAGGTCGCCCGCGGTCACAGATTCGTGGATCTCGTGGTGCAGATCCGCGAAGGCGCCGCGCCACCATTGCGCGATCGCGAAGATGGCTGCAGGGCCGGATCCACGAGTAGCGGCAGGTTCTGTAATGCCCTCCCCCGGTTCACCGCGTCTGGATGCACCACCGCTTCGAAGTCCGGCAACGACCCGGTCGCCATGATCTCCAAGCTGCGCGCAGCTATGTCCTGCAGGTCGGTGCCCTTCCAAACCGCGGTGCCTTTGTTGCCGGGCCAGCGGCGGGTTCATTCGACGAGTTCATGACGCCTTCTTCGCTCGTTGGTTCGACAAAGTTCAGCCTGTATCCAACTACCGCTATTGCGGCGAGATCCATTACCAAAGACTCCCGAGCGGCGCAGGCCTCGAGCCGAGAAAAAACCGATATCCACGTTGAAGATACCTCGGGATGCCGCCACCAATTGCAGTATCTGGCACCACGCACAGGCCGCACAGCTGGTTGTGGTGGGAACACATGGGCGAGGTGGATTCGTCGGCATGCTTCTCGGGTCTGTCAGTCGGAAAGTCATCCTTGGCGCGACGTGCCCAGTGATGATCATTCCCCGTTGAACACGACAACAAGAGACGGGCTGTACTAGGGCTCGAATGCGGCGGCGTACTCCCATCCAGCGGGACCACTGTGGCGAGATTCTGCGAATGCTGGTGATCTGTCCCGGTGTTCTCAACCAAGAGTGGTCCTGCAACGTTGTCGGCGAGAATAGCTTGCAGTGTCTCCCAATATATTTCGTTTCTGGACGCGGGAACCGCCGAGGCCATCGCCGATCTGTATGCACCGGACGCGACATTGGAAGACCCCGTAGGTACCGAGCCACGCCGCGGGCGCGACGACATCCGGTCGTTCTACTCGAAGATCAGCAGTTCCGGTATCGCAGCTGAACTGATCACCATGCGGGTCTCCGGTAACTCGGCCGCTTTTCACTTTCGGGTCACCACAACAACGGCGGATCAGGTCATCACCATTGAGCCGATCGACGTCATGACTTTTGACAATGACGGACTCATCACCAGCATGCGTGCATTCTGGTCACCGATCGATGTCCACACGATCCCGCTGTGACGAGTGCCCGTGACGGCCGTTCCGGTTTGATACCGCATACCTACCAAGGCGCTTGATGCGCACCACTTCGAAGGGACTCCCTATGGCAGAAGCAGTTGTCGTTGCCACCGCCCGTTCACCGATCGGCCGGGCCGTCAAAGGCTCGCTCAAAGATGTCCGCCCCGACGAACTCGCCCGCCAGATGGTCGAGACCGTGCTGAACAAAGTCCCCGAACTCGATCGCAGCGACATCGACGACCTGCACCTGGGATCCGGACAACCAGCAGGCAAAGCCGGCTTCAACCAGGCCCGAGTCGTCGCCGTCCTCGCCGGACTCGACCACGTTCCCGGCGTCACCGTGAACCGCTACTGCTCCTCATCGCTGCAGACCACCCGCATGGCACTGCACGCCATCCGCGCCGGAGAAGGAGACACCTTCATCTCCGCCGGCGTCGAAAGCGTCTCGAACTTCGCTTTCGGAAGCGCCGACCGATGGCCCGACACCAAAAACCCCGAATTCGCCGCGGCCATGAAACGCACCGCCACAGCGGCAGAAGGCGGCACCACCTGGAGCGACCCCCGCGCACAAGGTCTCCAACCCGACATCTACATCCCCATGGGCGAGACCGCCGAAAACGTCGCCTCCTTCACCGGGATCTCCCGTGAAGACCAGGACCACTGGGCCGTGCTCAGCCAGAACCGCGCCGAAGAAGCCATCAACTCCGGATTCTTCGCCCGCGAAATCGACCCCATCACCCTCGCCGACGGCACCCTCATCACCACCGACGACGGACCCCGCGCCGGCACCACCTACGACAAACTCAGCGCACTCAAACCCGTCTTCCGCCCCGACGGCACCGTCACCGCCGGCAACGCCTGCCCCCTCAACGACGGCGCCGCCGCACTGGTGATCATGAGCGACACCAAAGCCAAAGCCCTTGGCCTGACCCCGCTGGCCCGCATCGTCGCCACCGCCGCCACCGGCCTGTCCCCCGAGATCATGGGACTGGGACCGATCGAAGCCGTCCGCAAAGCCCTGCGCTACGCCGGTATGAGCATCGACGACATCGACCTCTTCGAAATCAACGAAGCCTTCGCCGCACAAGTCCTCGGATCGGCCAACGAACTCGGCATCGACCACGACAAACTCAACATCTCCGGCGGCGCCATCGCCCTCGGCCACCCCTTCGGAATGACCGGCGCCCGCATCACCACCACACTGCTCAACAACCTCACCACCTACGACAAGACCTTCGGCGTCGAAACCATGTGCGTCGGCGGCGGACAAGGCATGGCGATGATCCTCGAACGCCTCAGCTGAGCCATTGGTCGCCACCACCACAGGGAAGCTGCAGAGATATGCGTCTTGGCATTTCAACACCGGTTCTGGTCCAGCATCCGAGCACCCGTTCGGCGTGGGAAGCCACCGCAACCATCGATGACGTAGCGGAGATAGCCCAGTGCGCTGATCGTCTCGGCTTCCACCATCTCACCTGCAGCGAGCATGTGGCGGTACCGGTCGAGGTGGCGGCCGAGCGCGGTGGGACGTACTGGGATCCGCTGGCAACGTTCGGATATCTGGCCGCTCGAACCCGGCAAATACGTCTGGCCACACAGGTTTTGGTGCTGGGCTACCATCATCCGCTCGAGATCGCGAAGCGTTACGGAACGCTTGATCGCATCAGCGGCGGCCGTCTGATCCTCGGATTGGGAGTGGGCACGCTCCAGGAAGAATTCGAACTGCTCGGCACACCGTTCGGCGATCGCGGGGCTCGTGCCGATGACGCGCTCGCCGCGATACGCACGTCCATGTCGAGGTCACAACCCGAGTATCACGGCGTCTTCTACGACTACGAGGCTTTCGTGGTCCAGCCGCACGCCGTCCAGGAGCGGGTCCCGATCTGGATCGGTGGCCGCACCAAACGGTCGCTGCGCCGAGCGTTCGATCACGGTGACGGGTGGGTTCCGTTCGGGCTCAGTGCATCCGAACTGAAAGCGATGCTGGAAACGGTCAACCTCCCGACTGGCTTCGATGTTGTTCTGTCCGCGGGACTTCCCCTCGATCCGCTCGGGAACCCCGACAAAACGGTCAAGACCCTGGCACGTCTGCGCGACGTGGGTGCGACAATCGCCGGCACCTCACTCGTTGCACAAGCTGCCACCCACTATGGGCAGCAGGTCGAAGAACTCCACCGACTCGCGCGTGACGAGGGTGTCGAGTTCACTCCCGGTCAACGGTAGCGATCCCGGCAAGTCCCGCTGAGCGGGATTGATTGCAATATTCGCGTCGTGCGGCATACCAATAGAATTCAATTCTATTGAGCACGAGGAGAGCAGTGAGACTACAAGGAAAAACAGCAATCATCACCGGTGGTGCCGGTGGTATCGGCGGGGCGATCACCCGCGTGTTCGTCCGGCAAGGGGCCAACGTTTTATTCGTCGACGTCGACGAAGAACGCGGAGCAGCACTCGAGCGTGAACTCGGCGACGCCACAAGGTTTCTCAATATCGACATCTCGGAATCTGGTGCCGCGGAGACGATACGCGATGCCGCAGTTGACGCGTTCGGTTCAGTCGACATCCTGGTCAACAACGCTCATGCGTCCCGCCAGGCGCTGCTCGTGGACCACACCGCTGAGATGTTCGAATTGTCGTTCAACACCGGTTTCTATCCGACCGTTCACCTCATGCAGGCTTGTTATGAACAGCTGAAGGCATCGTCGGGTTCGGTCATCAACTTCGCCTCAGGTTCGGGGCTCGAGGGCATGCCGACACAGACGTCCTACGCAGCTGCGAAGGAGGCCATCCGAGGGATGAGCCGGGTGGCCGCCAATGAATGGGCCCCCGACGGCATCCGCGTGAACATCATCTGCCCGTTCGCGGCCACCGAAGGTGTGCTCGCCTGGCAGAAAGCTTTTCCCGAACGCGCTGCCGAATCGGTGGCCAAGGTGCCGCTGCAGCGGATCGGAGATCCCGAAATCGACATCGCGCCGGTGGTGGTCTTCCTTGCGTCCGAGGATTCCAAATACATGACCGGCCAGACCGTAATGGCCGACGGCGGCATCATCAAACTTCGTTAGACCACTGGCAGAACAGGAGTACATCATGGCCGACGGATTCGATGGACAGGTCGCGTTGATCACGGGGGCCGCCCGGGGACAGGGTCGCAGCCATGCGATCGAGTTTGCCGAGCGCGGCGCGAACGTGGTCGTGTGCGACAGATGCGAGGACAGCCCTGCGGTGGGCTATCCGCTCGCGACGGAGGCCGATCTCGCCGAGACGGCACGGCTGGTTGAAGAGACCGGACGCAAATGTATTGCTGTCAAGGCCAACACCGCCGACCGGGCGGCGATGGATGCGCTTGTCGCACAGGCCGAGTCCGAGTTCGGCCGTATCGACATCGCCGTCGCCAATGCTGGTGTGTCCGTCGCGGCACCCGTTCAGTCCATGACGCAGACCCAATGGTCCGAGGTCATCGCATCGAATCTCACCGGGGTCTTCAACACTGTCGGTGCGGTCTCTCCCGGCATGATCAAGCGCGGATTCGGGCGAATCGTCACCATCTCGTCGATGCTCGGCCGCGCAGGTAACACCAACATGGTCGGCTATGCCGCGTCGAAGTGGGGCGTCATCGGGCTGACCAAGAGCGCAGCGCTCGATCTTGCGGGCCACGGCATCACCGTCAATGCCATTGCGCCGGGAAACATCTCGACACCCATGATCCACAATGATCAGCTGTACTCGATGATGCGTCCCGACCTCGAATCACCGACGGCCGCCGACGTGGCGCCCATCTTCAATTCGCTGCATGCCCAGGATATTCCGTGGCTTGACGCCGCCGAGATAACGCGAGTGGTGCTGTTCCTCGCCGATCGGGCCAGCGCGCACATCAGCGGAACCGTCATTCCTGTGGACGCCGGCAACGCAGCACGCGTCACCGGTTGATATCTGGCTCGGTCGTGAGCTAACTCCTCACCGCGACAATCGGTCTCAGCTGATTCGTCCCCTATTTCCACTCACTGGGACTGCGCGCCGAATGTGCTGTGCGTCACTGTATCTCTGTAGTCACGTGGCGGTCACGTTCCGCCTCCGATACAGGTAAGGACACACACAATGCTGAACGGCACGGCAACGGCCCCAAAGCTTCTGCTCCAACGGTGTTGCAGCACGACGCCCCCGTCCATGACGCGACACCTTCTTGGAGGACTTCGATGACCACAATTCCCGATCCTATTGCTCCGGCCAAGCCGGTACCCCTGGCCGGCCGCTACAACCGGAACCGCTCAGCGGCGTTCATCATCACCATCCTGGTGCTGGTCGAAATCATCAGCGCATTCGAGACCTCGATGGTCTTCGCCGCGATCCCGACGATCATCGCCGACTTCGGCAGCGACGCCGCCACAGTCGGATGGGCGGTGACGGCGTTCCTCCTCGTCGCCGCCGCCTCGGCTGCGGTCTGCGGTCGACTCGGTGACATGTTCGGACGCGAACGGGTACTCGTTGTCATCCTCGCCACAGCCACCATCGGTTCGCTGGTCAGTGCACTAGGCGACAGTGTCAACACAATCATTGCCGGACGAGCCATCCAGGGCGTGGCCGGAGCTATTCTCCCGCTGTGCATCGGGCTGGCGCGTGAGCACCTGACCAAGGACAGGGTTCCCGTTGCGATCGCGATCATCTCGGGATCAGCGGTGGCTGCCGGCGCGGCATCCGCGTACATCGCGGGTCTGATGATCGACCACGCGAGCTGGCACATGATCTTCATCGTCGCAGCCGTCTATGCGACATTCGCACTCCTACTGGTGTTGTTTGCCCTTCCGTGGCGCCCTCCGGTCGGCACCACGCAAAAGGTCGACTACGTCGGCACCATCGTGTTTGCGCCGGCCATTGCAGCAATCTTGTTGGGTATCAACAAATCCAGCACATGGGGCTGGTCTGATCCGAAAACGATCGGCCTGATCGTGACCGGGCTGGTGGCGATGGCACTGTGGGTGGTCTGGGAACTTCGTGTGACAGACCCGATCGCCAATGTGCGACTGTTCACCAACCGCAAGGTTGCACTGACGATGCTGGCGACGCTGGCGGCGGCCGTGGGCCCCTTCGGAATCGGCAACATGATCACGCCCTTGGTGCTCCAGTCCCCGACAACTGCGCCGTACGGGCTCGGCATGTCGCCCACCGATGCCGGATTGCTTGCTCTGATCGGTGCTCTGATCGGTTTCGCGTTCACCCCGTTGAGCGGCCGACTCACCCGCACCGTAGGTTCTCGCGCTTCGTTGATCGTCGGTGGTCTGCTCTATGTCGTGGTGGCGATCCTGCTGGTCACGTCGCACGATTCGATTGGCGGCATGTTTGCCATGGTCACCACGGCATCTATCGCCACCGCATTCGCGTACACCGCCCTTCCGAACCTCATCGTCGAGGCTGTGCCTGTCGACAACACCAGCGAGGCAACCGGATTGCAAACAGTCATCCGTACCGCCGGACAGGGCATCGGCACATCTATCGGCACAACTGTATTGGCTGCTTCGGCTGTGGCAGGCAGTATTGCACCCACCGTGGCAGGGCTCAACGCCGTCGCCGGTATCATTTTTGCCGGTGCGGTGGTCACCGTCGGCCTGGCACTGATGCTGCGCCGCGGCAGCGTGTACGCGCACTGACAGAACACCCCGAGCACATCGCACCCGCGCCGCACTCACGGGTGCGATGTGTTCGGTTTTGACAATCCGAACTCCATAGGCACTGTGTTGCTGAACAATTCGAGGCTACATCGAGTAATCGATGTAGCCTCGAATTATTGCAATGGGTCACAAGTCGACGGGCTAGAACTCCACGTGGAGGTGGTCACTGATCGGGCGAGCCTGGCAGGCCAGGATGTAGCCATCCGCGATGTCATCCTCATCAAGGATGGAGGCATTACCCATGTCGACTTTTCCATCGACCAATGTGCATGCGCACGAACCACATTCACCTTCGCGGCACGAGAAGGGCACGTCGATGCCCTTGGACAACAGTACGTCGACCAGCGTCACCGAGCGCGGCCAGGCGTACTCGTGCGAGTCCCCGTCGAGTGTGACCGACACCGTTGCCGCATCACCGGCCTCTTCTTCAGACAGGTCTGGCAGGACCACGTCCGCGAACGGATCACCGGAGAGCGAGGTGAACACCTCTGCATGCACACGGTTGCGTGGGATACCGGCGCGTGCCGCGGCGTCGTGGACCGTGTCCATGAACGGCTTCGGTCCACACATGAACACCCGGTGGCCGGTGAACGAGGAGGCAAGGACTGCGAGCTGGCCCGCAGACGGCAGGCCCTGCACGCTCTCGAGCCAGTGGATCACCGTCAACCGGTCGCCGTGACGTGCCTCGAGCTCGATCAGTTCACGCGCGAAGATCACCGACGTCTCGTCTCGATTCGCGTACACCAGAACAACTTTGCGCGTGCCCTGACTCAGGGCCGACTTCAGGATGGAGATCACCGGGGTGACGCCGCTGCCGGCGGCGAACAACAGCAGATCCTCATCGAGGTTCGTGGGCGTGAACACGCCGGATGGCGGCAAGACCTCGATCACATCTCCGACGGTCACGTTGTCGCACAGCCAATGTGAGGCGTAGCCGCCCGCCGTCCGCTTGATGGTCACCTTCGGCAGATCGTCGGTGAACGGTGAACTGGCCAACGAATAGCATCGCGCGACCGACCCGGTCTGATCGCTCGGAACACGAAGGGTGAGAAACTGTCCGGGCGTGTATGCGAACTCGTCGACGCGGTCGGTAGGGACTTCGAACACCAGCGACCTCGCATCACTGGTCTCCTCGATGACCGCCGCGACGGTCATCTTTGCAGAACGCGAGCTGCTCGACGCTTGAGCGGTTGCCATCGCGGACCATGCCTTTCCATACGTGAACTGGACTCGACGACACTAGGGCACCGGATGTGGCGCGTCACACCCACTTCTCGCTGAACGGGATTGCACGACGTGTCACTCACCGGCCGAACGCGGCACGTCCCCCGGTAATCGTCGGGTCACCGTCTTTGACGAGCTCGAACGCAAGGTCTGTGGTGTCGCCCCATACCCGTAGGTCGGCAGACTCACCGGGATGAATCGCAGCCCCGAACCGTCCATCGAGGGCCGTCAGGTCTGCCGGATGCGCCCCGGTCAATCGCGCGAGTTCCACCGCCGCGACTCCGAGCGTGCACAGTCCGTGCATGATCGGACGGGGCTGGTTGATCCGGGCCGCGGCCTCCGGGTCGATGTGGATGTGATGGCGATCCCCGGTGAGCCGGTACAACGCTGCCTGATTTTCCGTGGTGTGCACCACCGCTTCGACAGCCGGATCCCCCTGCGGTCCCGCCGGGCGTCCCGGTCCGCGGTCTCCCCCGAATCCGCCTGTGCCCGGAGCAAAGATCGACCACGTGGCCACGAAGTAGTCGCTACGGACCACCACCTCGAACACTGCGGCGCTGCCCTTGTCCCAGACCTCGCCGACAGAGGCGGCCAAGGTCACCTCGCCGCTACGGGGTAGCGGTGCGGTGACCGTCAACTGCTGTGAACCGTGCAGCGCCGTGGTCGTGTCGAATGCGCCGCGCACACCGAGTTCGTCAGGCGCCCACTGTGCCAGCGTCAGCGCGAATGTCGGCAGAACCCGCAGCCGGTCCTCGAATACGAGGTCGAGCTCGGTTGCCCTGGCACCGACTGCCAATGCGTAGAGGATGGCGTCGCGTTCGTCGTACGAGACGGTGCGGGTGCCCAGATCCTCGCCGCGCCAGTCGCCGGCAGGTTTCGTGGTGGTCACAATGTGCTCCTTCACGCGGCACCGAGGATGAGGCCACTGGTCGGGACCGCGGTTCCGGCGGTGACGAGTACGTTGTCTACCCCGTCGGGCTGATTCGTCGACGTTCCTCGCAACAACCGGACCGCTTCGGCGATGCCGTTGACGCCGTGCAGGTACGCCTCACCGATCTGTCCACCATGGGTGTTCGCCGGAAGCCGTCCACCGATCTCCAGGTTGCCGTCGCCGATGAAGTCTTTGGCCTCGCCCCGTGCGCAGAAACCGAGTTCTTCGAGTTGCGGCAACACCAGCGGGGTGAAGTGGTCGTAGAGGATCGCGGCGTTGATGTCGGCGGGCGACAGGCCACTCTGGCCGTAGAGCTGTCTGCCGACCAGTCCCATCTCCGGGATCCCGGAGATGTCTGCGCGGTAGTAACTGGTCATCATGTGCTGGTCTTTTCCACTGCCCTGCGCGGCGCCCTTGATGAATGCCGCTGTGCCGGTGAGGGTCTTGGCCCGCTCCGCGGACACGATCACGAGGGCCTGGCCGCCGTCGGTCTCCTGGCAACAGTCCAGCAGATGCAGTGGTTCGGCGATCCACCGCGAGTTCTGGTGATCTTCCAGCGTGATCGGCCGCCCGTAAAACCAGGCGGCGGGATTGTTCGCGGCGTGCTTGCGAGCCACTACGGCCACCTGGCCGAAATCTTCACTGGTGGCGCCATATTGGTGCATGTAGCGCCGGGCGAACATCGCCACCCACTGCGCGGGCGTCGACAGACCCTGCGGTGTCATCCAGGCGTATGCCGCCCGGTCGGCGGTGCTGTCCATCGGCCGGTCGTGCTGACCGAGGCCGTAGCGCACACCCGAACGCTCGTTGAAGGCGCGGTAACAGACCACAACGTCCGCGACACCGGTGGCAACCGCCATCGCGGCCTGCTGCACGGTCCCGCATGCGGCACCGCCCCCATAACCTATGCGCGAGAAGAACTTCAACTCCCCCAGCCCGCAGTTACGGGCCACCAGCACCTCGCCGTTCGTCTCGGCGGTGTAGGTCGAGAGACCGTCGACCTCGGACGGATCGATGCCGGCATCGGCCAGCGCGGCGATGATCGCCTCACACGCCAGCTGGAGTTCGGTGCGTCCGGAGTTCTTCGAGAACTCGGTGGCACCGATGCCGACGATGGCTGCCGCGCCGGACAGGGGGCTGATCGCCATCTACAGACTTCCTTCCAGGTATGTGAACGTGACGGTGCCCTTGACATGGTCTCCGAGGCTGTTTGCGCCCCGAACCTGCACGGACACAAGACCGTCTTCGACGCTCGTCACCGTTCCGGTCAGCGTCATGGTGTCGCCGGGGTAGTTGGGCGCTCCGAGCCGGATCGCGACCTTGCGCAGCGATGCCCGTGGTCCGGCCCAGTCGGTCACGAACCGGACCACGAGCCCGTTGGTGGTGAGGATATTCATGAACACGTCTTTGGAGCCGCGGGCCACCGCGAGATCCGGATCGTGGTGCACATCCTGGTAATCACGGCTCGCGATGGCCGTGGCCACGATCATGGTCCGGGTCAGTGGGATGGCGAGTTCCGGCAGCACCTGGCCCACCACGATCCGTCCGGGTACGGCCTGCCGCACCGCGTCGTCGACGCTCATGATGCGACCCCGGCGGCGAGCTGTGCGCCGAGCCGGCTCAGATCGGCACTCGAACCGCCCAGGGTTGCCGCGATCTGCTTGCCCCACAACAGGTGCCGGTGCACCGGGTAGTCGGTGTCCACGCCGATGCCGCCGTGTACGTGCTGGGTGCGGTGCACCACGCGCTGACCACCGTCGGTGGACCACCACTTGGCCACCAGCACTGCGGCTTTCGGATCGTGATCGTTGGCGAGCAACCAGGCTGCCTGCCACAGGGTGACCCGCATGGCTTCGAGGTCGATGTAGCAGTCGGCGAGCTGATGGCTGACCGCCTGGAACGTCGACAACGGCCGGCCGAACTGCTGACGATCGTTGAGGTAGGTCACGGCCTGCGCGACCGCACCGGTGCCGACGCCGACCTGCAGCGCGGCCAGGGCGACCTCGACCCGGTCGACGAGCCACTGCACGGCTTCGCCCTCGGCCAGCAACTCCGCCGGAGCGGAATCGAAGGTCAGGTTCGACGCGATCGCGCGGGTCGTTGTCTCGTTGTTCTCCGAGACCACCCCGGTACCGGCCGGATCGACCAGGAAAAGCCCTGTGCCCGAGGGTGTTGCGGCCGACACCACGACACGCGTGGCGATGTGGGCGGCCGGGACCACGGCCTTGGCACCGGACAGCGTCCAGGTTCCGTCGGCTCCAGGACTCGCAACCGTTGTCGGTGCGGTCGGGTCGGCGGGGCCGAACTCTTCGAGACCGACGGTCAGGAAGATCTCACCGGCAGCGACCGGACCCACATATGCCTGCTTCTGTTCCTGCGTACCGAACTCCGCGATCGCCATGGCGCCCAGCGCGGTCTCCCACAGTGGCACCGGGGCGACATTGCGCCCCTGCTGCTCGAGCAGCACACACAGTTCGGTCAAACCCATTGCACCGCCGTCGAACTCCTCGGGCAAGGCGATCCCGACAAGTCCCGCCTGGGCGAGTTCGCGCCACAACTCGCGGTCGATGCGCTCATCGGTGGACTCGACGGCCTTGACCCGGTCGATGGCCGACTTGCCGGCGAAGATGTCCGCGGCCAGATCACCGATCGCGGTCTGCTCTTCGTTGAAGGTGAAATCCATCAGTTCTCCTCGGGTGCGGCCGGCCGGAACGCGGGAAGCGTCAGATCCGGGTCGGCGTCGATCCAGTCCAATACCACCGGCATGTCGACCTTCACCTGGTCCGGTTCGATACCGACCATGTTGGCGATCAATCGGGTGCCCTCTTCGAGTTCGATGACGGCGACGATCAGCGGATAGTCGAATGCATCGATCTTGGGATGGTGGTTGACGACAAAGCTGTAGACGAACCCCTTGCCCGAGGCGTCCACGGTGTCCCAGTCCAGTGACCGGCAGTGTCCACACATCGGCCCCGTCGGATGCCGCAGCGTTCCGCATGCGGTGCACCGCTGGATGACCAGTCGGTGTTCCTTGGCGGCGGCGAACCAGAAGGCGTTGTCCTGGTTGAGTGCCGGCCGGGGCCGCAACGCACGGGGCGCCGGCTTCTCCTCAGGACGGAAACGCAGTGTGCGCCACTTCTGGGTGGCCACGACGTCACCCTCCGCGTTGCGGTACGTCTTCAGCGTCGTCACGAAGTGCCCGGTACCCAGGCCGGTCTTCTTCTCCGGCGAAATCGATTCGATGACCTCGGTGACGTTGATCAGGTCGCCGGGCCGCAGCTCGGTGAAGTATTCCTGCTCCGAGTCGGTGGCGACCACCGAGGTGAATCCCGCGTCGGCCAGCACACCGAAGAGCTCGACCGCCACCTCCGAACCGGTGCTGCCCGCCGCGGTTGCCGCGTAGCCCCGCATGGTCCAGGCCTGGACCATCGTCGGAGGGGCGATCGCACCGTCGTGTCCGGCGCTGCGGGCCGCGTCGTCATCGAGGTAGATGGGATTCTCATCGGCCATGGCCTCCACCCAGTGCCGGATCATCGGTGTGTTCACCGGATCCTGCGCCCACGTGGTGGGCACCACCTCCTGACCGACCAGGTTGCTCAGCGCCGCGTCGATCCCGCTCATTTTCCACGCCCCATGCGGGTGGTACCCAGGCCGATGGTGGCGACCATGTCCCGCAGCACCTCGTTGACGCCACCGCCGAAGGTGTTGACCACGCCCTGCCGAGAGATCTGTTCGATCTGACCGGCCAGGATCGCACCCGGGTTGTCGGGACGGATACGTCCTGCGGCACCCAGAATCCCGAGCAGGGTCCGGTAGACGTCGACGTGGGTCTCGGTGCCGAATACCTTGGTGGCACCGGCATCTGCGCCCGAGAGGGTATCGGCGGCGACCGCGGCGGTCATCTTCCAGTTCATCAGTCGCATGGCGACCAGCTTCGCGTGCGTACGCGCGAAATCCTGCTGGACCCAGGGGATCTCGATGGCACCGGACTCTTTGGCCCATTCCAGCACCTGGTTCCACAGGCCCTCGGTCCGCCCGCCGAGTGCGGCCAGACCGATGCGCTCGTGATTGAGCTGCGCGGTGATCAGGCGCCAGCCGCCGTTGGCCTCACCGACAAGGGCTTCGGGGCCGACCCGGATTCCGGTGTAGTAGGTGGAGGTGACCATCAGACCGCCCACGGTTGGAATCGGCGACCACGAGAAGCCTGGATCGTCGGTGGGGACCATCAGGATTGAGATGCCCTTGTGCTTGGGTGCTTCCGGATCGGTTCGGCAGGCCAGCCAGACGTAATCAGCGGTGTTCGCGCCCGAGGTGAAGATCTTGTTGCCGTCGACCACCCACTCGTCGCCCTCGCGGACCGCCCGGGTCTTGAGGGAGGCCAGATCTGTGCCGGCGTCCGGTTCGGTGTATCCGATCGCGAAAACGATGTCGCCGGAGAGGATTCCGGGCAGGAACCTGGCCTTCTGCTCCTCGGTGCCGTATTTCTGCAGGATCGGTCCGACGGTGTTGACGGTGACGAAAGGGAATGGCAGGCCGGCGCGCTGCACCTCGTCGAAGAAGACGAACTGATCCTCGATCGAGCGTCCCTGACCACCGAACTCCACCGGCCATCCGATGCCGAGCCAACCGTCTTTGCCGAGCATCTTGACGACCTCACGGAAGCGGGGCCCGCCGACGCCCTGCTCACCGGCCGCACGGCGCTCGTCCTCGGGCAGGAGCGTTGAGAAGTACGCGCGCAGTTCCCTTCTGAGCTCCTGCTGCTCGGGCGATTCAGTCAAATCCATCGTGGTTCTCCTATGACGTTTATGGCTATCGCTGCAGTTTTCTGGACGCTAACTGCGCGCCGCCGACTGCGGTAGCGAGGTCCCGCCCAGCGGGAGGAGCGTTAATTCACAGGAAGCGGGTACGCCCGTGCTCGTCGAATTCCTTCTCGAGTGCGTCCCGATCGGCATCGGTCATCAGGGTGTAGACGGGCGCGCCCCGACCGACCCAGTGGTACACCGGTTCGTCACAGCGCCAGCCTTCGGTCTGCAGGGCACGCTTGAGGACCTTGTTCGATCCGGTGACCGGAAGGCTGGTCGAGACCCGGATGAACCTCGGCGCCGCCTTGGTACCCAGATCAGCCTGTGCGGCAAGGTATACCGCGAACTCTTCCGGATCGAAATCGCTGTGGTCGGCGACCTCGACGGCAGCCATCACCCGGTCTCCCGAGCGGGGGTCGGGTACCGCGAACACACCGGTGGAGATCACCTTCGGATGACGCCGCAGAACGTGTTCGATCATCAGGGCCGAGGTGTTCTCGCTGTCGACGCGGATCCAATCCCCCTTTCGTCCGGCGAAGTATATGAATCCGGCTTCGTCGACATATCCGAGGTCGCCGGTCCAGTACCAGCCGTGGCGAATTCGCTCGGCCACCGCCGACTCGTTCTTGTAGTAGCCCTCGAAGCGACCGGCACCGGCCTTGTCGATCATTTCTCCGATCGCCTCGTCCGAGTTGAGGACGCGGCCGTATTCGTCGAGTACCGCACGCGGACATTCCTCGAGTGTCTCGGGATCGACGATGACGATGTTCTCGTTGGCAGGGCGTCCCAGTGCCGCGGTCGGTGCCGCCGGATCCAGACGGATCGAACCGGCACCCTCACTGGAACCGTAGGCCTCGTACAGCTTCGCCCCGAAGCGGCGGCTGAACTCGGTCTTGTCCCCCGGTGACGCCTCCGTCCCGAACCCATGGGTCAGCGTGTTGTCCGCATCACCCGGGGATTCCTCGGTCGACATGAGATATCCCAGGGCCTTGCCGACATAGGTGAAATAGGTTGCGCCGTAATACCGGACGTCGGGCATGAACCCTGATGCGGTGAACTTCGGCACCAGACATACCGTCGCGCCAGCGGACAGGGCCGGCGCCCACAACCCCATCAACGCGTTGCCATGGAACAGCGGCATGCAGCAGTAGCAGACGTCGTCTCGATCGATGTCGTACTTCGCGCAGTTCGCGTAGGCCAGTCGGGTGATGCGACCTTGACTGCACCGCACCGCTTTTGACATTCCGGTGGTGCCCGAGGTGAACAGGAGCAGGAACAGTGTCGAGGCGTCGACCCCGTCGGCCACCTGCGGCTCGGTGACATGCCCGGCCATCGAGTCCACGTACGAGGCGTCATCGACCAGTACAAAACGGTCATCGGTGAGTCCGAGATCAAGGTCGGCGAGCTTCTCCCGACCGGCACTGTCGGTGACGATGAGTTGACAATCGACGTACCGGACTTCGGCCTCGAGTTCTTTGCCACGCCGGGTGGGATTGATGCCGACGATCGTCGCGCCGGTCAGTGCCGCGCCGCCCAGCCAGAAGGTGAACTCGGGTGTGTTCTCGAGCAGGACCCCGATGTGAAAGGGTCCCGGCCGACGCAGTGACTGCGCCAAGGCGCCGCGCGTCGCGCTCTCCCGGACGACCTCATCCCAGGTCCAGTCCCGCGTCCGGGTCCGCAGTCCGAGATGCTCATCGCCGAGCCGGTCCATCAGCATCTGTGCGACGTCGCCGCGGGGGTTTGTCGTGACAGGGGTTGTCGTGGCGGGGGTTGTCGCGTCCAAGACTTCAGTCCTCATCGTGCTCGAAGCACACAGTGTGTGCCACCGTAGATTGCCGTCATGCATTTGTTGTTGTGATTGCACAGTCCCGGCGAGTGGGTTTGTGCCGCAATTCGATTGACGAGATCAGGCTCGCGAAGCAACGCCCGGGCAACCGCCACGAACTGGAATCCCTCGCGCATCGCCAGGTCCATGGTCTCTTTGCCGGTGATCCCACCGAGCAGGACCAGCGGCATCTTCACCGCTTCGCGGATCTGGCGGGCATCCTCCAGCAGGTATGCGTCCTTGTACGGGTACTCCTTGAGGAAGTGCTTGCCGACGAGCTGAATTCCCAGTTTTGTGGGCTGCGGCATCACGGCGGCGAACTCACGCAGCGGGGCATCGCCTTTGAACAGATACATCGGGTTGAGCAGCGAGCTGCCCGCGGTCAGCTCCAATGCGTCGAGGGAACCGTCCTGTTCGAGCCACCTGGCGACCTGGATCGCTTCCTCGACCCAAAACCCGCCGGGCACACCATCATCCATGTTCAGCTTGGCCAGGATCGCGATCTTGTCGCCGACCGCGTCCCGGACTGCGAGTGCGATCTCGCGGGCGAAACGGGCCCGGTTCTCGAGCGAACCCCCGTACTCGTCCTTGCGCTTGTTCACCCGGGGACTCAAAAAGGAACTGACCAGGTAGTTGTGGCCGAAGTGGATCTCGACGGCGTCGAATCCGACCTCGATCGCCCGGCGTGCGGCCTCCGCATGCGCTTCGGTGATCCGGGCGATGTCGGCTTTGGACGCGGGCTTGGAGAAGTTCTGCGTTGTCATACGAAACGCCCGCGAGGGCCCGAGCGCCGGGGTACCCAGATATTTCGAACCCGCGACCGGACCGGCATGCCCGATCTGGGCAGAGGCTGCCGCACCCTCGCTGTGGATGGCGTCGGTGAGCTTGCGTAGGCCGGGCATCGCCTCGTCGCGCCAGTAGATCTGGGCAGGCGACGTCCGGCCTTCGTATGAGACGGCGCAATATGCGACCGTCGTCATGCCGACACCACCGGCTGCGGGCTGGCGATGGAACTCGATCAGTTCGTCGCTGACCAGGCCCTTGGGCGTCAGACCCTCGAAGGTCGCCGCCTTGATGACCCGGTTGCGTAGCGTGATCGGCCCCAGTTTGGCGGGAGCCAACGGGTCGGCGTGCATCGTGGGCCGGCCGAGATCTGTCGTCATGGTGATATTCCTCCAGCTGCGATTATTCGCCGAACGGTATCGTCGCCACCGTTTCCGAGAAGGCCGAGTCTCGCTCAGTGGTAACCGTCACCATGGATATGTCGCGCCGTGAGATTTTGTGGCGTACATCGCAGTACAAACGAAAGGCTTCCGATGTCTGCCCCCACCGATCCGCAGCTACAGATCGCTGCGGTGATGACCCGCCTGACCGGCCCCGGCGGACCGTTCGAGCTGGTTGAAGAAGATGTGCTCGGTACGTCCATGCAGGTGATGAAGCATCGTCGGCACGCTGTGGCCGAACTTCTTCCGCAATCCCTGAACTGGGGAGATGCCGACTACCTCGTCACCACCGACCGTCGCATCTCCTACGCCGAGCACGCTCGGTCCGTCACCGCGCTCGCCACGGCACTGCGCGACAAATACCGCGTCGGCAAAGGCGACCGTGTCGGCATCCTCGCAGCAAACACCCCCGAATGGGTCATGACGTTCTGGGCCACGCAGGCTCTGGGTGCCATCACCGTCGGCCTCAACGGCTGGTGGGTGCCGCGTGAGGTCACCTACGGCCTCGAGCACAGCCGGCCGACGGTCCTCGTGGTCGACGCGAGGCGCGCTGCCGCACTCCCCGAGATCCCCAGCACGGTCACCGTCTTGACCATGGAAGAAGACCTTCCCGCACTCATCGCCGAATACGACGGTGCCGACCTGCCGTACCCCGATGTCGATGAGGACGACCCGTCGGTCATCCTCTACACCAGCGGTACCAGCGGGCGCCCCAAAGGTGCGCTGCACTCACAGCGCAATCTCTTGGCGGTGGTCGACTATCAGCGATTCAGTGACGGGTTCATGGCCGAACTCAGCAGACAGACCTACGATCCGACCGCGCCCAGCCCGGCACGCCATCTGCTGACTTCACCGTTGTTCCACATCGCGAGCCTGCACAATCTGGTGGTGCCTCGTTTGGCGACCGGGGGCGCCGTGATCATGAATCAGGGTGCGTTCGACGCCGACACCATCCTGGGTCTCATCGAGCGGGAACGGGTGACCAATTGGGGTGCGGTGCCGACCATGGCCACCCGACTCCTCGAGCACGACAATGTCGAGAAGTACGACCTGTCGTCCCTGCAGTCCTTCGCGCTCGCATCGGCGCCCTCCTCGGTCGCGTTCAAGGAGAAGCTGCAGTCCAAGTTTGCGTTCGCTCGCAACGCACTGGTCGACAGTTACGGTCTCACCGAATGCAGCACGGCCATCGCCGTCGCGACACCCGCCGACATCGAGGCGTTCCCCGGCACCCTTGGCCGTCCCATCGTGACCGTCAGCCTGCAGATCCGCGATCCGCTCGGGCGGCAGGTAACCGACGGAACCGAGGGCGAGATCTGCGTGCGCAGTCCATTCGTGATGCTCGGCTACTGGGAGGACGAGGCGGCCACCGATGCCGCGATCGCACCCGGACGATGGCTGCGGACCGGTGATTTCGGAATCGTCGAGGACGGCAGGCTGCGCCTCACCGGACGCAGGTCCGATCTGATCCTGCGCGGTGGCGAGAACGTCTACCCGACCGAGATCGAACAGTGTCTCGACGAACATCCGGATGTCGCCGAATGTGCCGTGGTCGGCGTGCCGCATCCCGACCTGGGTCAGGAGGTTGCTGCCGTGATCGTGACCAGGCCGGGAGCATCGGCGACCGAGGACGACCTCCGCGCCTTCGCAACCGAGCGACTCTCCTACTACAAGGTTCCGACGCAGTGGCGGATCACCGATCATCCGTTGCCCCGCAACGCGACCGGCAAGATGATGCGCCGCTCGATCACGGTCTGACGACAAAGCACACGCTCCAGTCATTTGCACACCTTGCGACGTGTGCCTGTGACTGGAGCGTGTGCTTCTGTTCGATGTGTACGACTAGTCGACGGCCGGCGCCCATTGGACGCCGTTGATGTGGGCGCCACCATCGACGAACAGTGTATTTCCGGTCAGATACCGGCTGTCATCGCTCGCCAGGAAGACAGCAACCGGGCCGATGTCGTCGAGGGGGTCGCCGATACGCCCCATCGGGTTGCCGGCGGCCATGCCCGCGGCCATCTGGGGGTTGGATTCGGCGACGCGCTTGTAGGCCTCGCTCTGAGCACCCGGGCAAATGACGTTGCAGCACAACTGATGTGGCGCCCATTCGCGGGCCGCGGTCCGGGTCAAGCTGCGCAGTGCCTCTTTGGCCGCGTTGTACTGCACCGAGTACATGTGCGCATTGACGCCGTTGAGTGAACACAGATTGATGACCCGCCCGGTGCCGTGCTTCAGCAATTCCGGCAGAGCCTTCTGCATAGCCCAGAACGCCGCCATCACAGCCATGTCGAAACCGCCACGCAGCTGCTCGTCGGTCATGTTCTCGAAGCGCGCATAGCCGGAGCCACGCCAGGCGTTGTTGACCAAGATGTCGAGCCTGCCGAAACGCTTCACCGCGACGTCCACCATGGCCAAGACCTGCACCTTGTCGGTGATGTCGGTGCGGACGAACTCCGCGGCCACACCCCACTCGTCACGCAACCATGCGACCGTCTGTTCGCCTGCAGCAGTGTCGATCTCGGCTACCACCACCGATGCGCCCTCGCGGGCAAACGCCCCGGCGATACCCCGGCCGATACCCATACCGGCGCCGGTGACCACAGCCACCCTGCCGTCCAACTTGGCCATGAAGACTCCTTCGCGGGTACTCCTCTAGCGAGGGCGGGGCACCGTTTTGTCGATGAACAATGCCTCGACCGAGACACAGACCGTGCCGTCCGCGGTGCGGATGTCGCCCACGGTTGTGATCTTTCTGCCGTTTTCCTCCGTCAACCGGCCACGTATCGTCAACGGCTCGAACAACGGTGTCGGAGCGTGATAGCGCACATTGAGCTGTGCCGTGGCACCGCTGCGGCCGGACCAGGCGTTGGCCACGCCGAGCGTGTGGTCGAGTAACAACGCCGCCACGCCGCCGTGAACATGCCCCGGGGGTCCCTGATACGGGAACGTCAGCGTCACATCACCTTCGACGTAGCCGTCGTCACGGCCGGCCAGCGTGAGCGGCGGTGCGATCGCATTCTCCGGGCCGGTCACGGGATCGTGCCGGGTGACGCCTTCGCCATGCCACATATCGATCAGACGGTCGGCGACCTCTGGAGCATGTTCTTCGAGATGCTCGGCGATACTGTTCAATTCCTCGGCCACTCGATGGAGGTTCGCATTGGTGCGATCCGTGCGCAGCAGTGCATCCACCACACGCCGTGCGGCGGCAGTCGCCTGATCGACGGGTTCGCCGTTGGGCGCCGAGGTCAGGACGATGCCGTCCGGCGCGTTCCCGACCGTCGGGTGCTTGGCCGGGTCCTGGCTCATCGGATCTCCATCGTGGCGTGGGTGAGGATCGGCTGCTGATCGCGTTCGACGCAGACGGCCTGCAAGATCAATTCGTTGTCGCCGCGCCAGACGGAGGTCTCGATGGTCTCCCCCGGGCACAGCGAACCGGCGAAGCGCGCCGAATAGGCCTGCACCGCTGCGGGATCACCGTCGAGGATGCCGTCGACGACGGCCTTACACACGATGCCGTACGAAGCCAGCCCGTGCAGGATTGGTTGCTCGAAACCGGCCATTTTGGCAAAGGCGGGATCGGCATGCAACGGATTCATGTCGCCGCTGAGTCGGTATACCAACGCCTGCTGGGCGGACGTCTTGGAAACGAGGACCTTGTCCGGTTCACGGTCGGGGGTCGTCGTCACCACATCGGGTCCGGCCGGTCCCCCGAAATCACCTTCTCCGCGGGCCCAGATCTGCATCGAACTGGTCCACAATGGGTTTCGGTCGACATCGGTGGCCGCCTCTTCGAGCACGATGACCGCCGCCTTGCCCTTGTCCCACACGTCGGCGACACGCGACGAGATCTGCGCGGTGCCGGACACCGGGATGGGCGCATGCAGTGTCAGCGACTGTCCACCGTGCAGGATCTTGCGCAGGTCGATGTCGATGCCCGGGAGATTCATACCCGAAGCTTCGATCGCGCCGGCCGAAACACCCTGTCCGGCAACCATCGCGAAGGTCGGAACCACACGCAGGTTCTTCTCGTAGACCCAGGCCAACTCCGTCGGATCCAGATTGTTGGTACCCGCGCCGAGGCCCAGGTGATAGAGCAGGACGTCTCGCTCGGTCCAGGACACATCGCGGACGGTCGGCTCGGCGGAGAGTGCAACGTTGACGTCGATACCCACGGCTAAAACTCCTTCATTGCGGTCATGCCCGCACTTCTTATGCCGGTTCGGGATCGCGGGGCAGCCCCAGGATCCGCTCACCGATGATGTTCAGCTGGACATTGGTTGTCCCGCCGGCGATCGACAGACACTGGGAGTTGAGGAACTGCTGGGTAGGTGCCCACCGATCCTGCTCACTCAGGAGTGAGGATGGTCCGGCCCACTCCATGGCCACCTCCCACACCTGCTGGATGTGCTCGACACCGAGCAGTTTTGCAATCGACGACTCCGCTCCCGGCTGACCACCGGTGAGCGACCGCAGCGTGCTCCTCAGGCCCATCAACCCGCCGGTCTGCGCGTCGCACAACACCTTTCCAAGGACTGTCATCTGCTCATCATCCAGGCCACCGGGCACCGTAGACGCCAGATCGAGCAGCGCCTCGCCACCGGAGCCCAGTGACGAATCGTTCGACAGCGAGACACGTTCGTTCGCGAGTGTGGTGCGGGCCAGCTTCCAGCCGTCGCCCGGCTCTCCGACCAGTAGCTCGTCGGGCACGAACACGTCGTCGAAAAACACTTCGTTGAAGAGTGATTCGCCGGTGATCTCGCGCAGAGGCCGGATATCCAGGCCTTCGCTGTTCCTGATATCGATCAAGAAATACGACAGACCCTTGTGTTTCGCGACGTCCCCGTCGGTGCGTGCCAGGCAGATTCCCCAGTGGGCATCTCGCGCCATCGAGGTCCACACTTTCTGGCCCTGCAGCTTCCAGCCACCGTCGACCTTGGTGGCCCTGGTGCTCAGTCCGGCCAGGTCCGACCCGGCACCGGGTTCGGAGAACAGCTGACACCACACGATGTCGCCGCGCAGCGACGGCGGAAGGAACCGCTGCAACTGCTCGTCGTTCCCATGGGCGATCAAGGTTGGCACCACCCAATTGCCGATGATCATGTCGTGCGGCTCGAGGTCGGCGGCCCGTAGTTCGTCGGCGATGACCAGCTGCGTGATGGCATCGGCACCCTTGCCCCA
This sequence comes from Williamsia faeni, assembly GCA_003202005.1. GTDB lineage: Bacteria > Actinomycetota > Actinomycetes > Mycobacteriales > Mycobacteriaceae > Williamsia > Williamsia faeni. Next base: position 164,660 of record QJJF01000008.1, read on the forward strand.
TGGGGTGGCCAGATGCGGTGCCGTATAACCGTTGTCGGCCAGGAACACCTTGCGTTCGGCATCGTCGAGCGACGCTGCGCCGGCGAGTTCTGACCGGATCCCGGTGCGAATCTGCTCGGCCTCGGGCGGTAGGTCGATGCCCAGGACACGGCGTACACCGTCGATGGTGAGCGAAGCGACCCGGCGGCGCCACGTGGCGGTTGAACCCAGCAGAATCCGGAGCGATTGGGCGCGACGGAGATACAGATGCGCGTCGTGTTCCCACGTGTAGCCGATACCACCGAGGATCTGAATGCAGTCCTTGGTGACGGTGAACGCAGCCTCGGGCGCCACGGCGCCCGCGACGGCCGCTGCCAGAGAGGCTTCGCCGCCATCCGTGCCCGCTCCCATCGCACGCGCAGCATCCCAGGCTGTCACCCGCGCCTGCTCGGTCAGCCCGAGCATGCGCGCGGCCTTGTGTTTGACACCCTGGAACTGACCGATGACCCGGCCGAATTGTTGTCGTACACGGGCGTATTCAGCCGCGGTCGTGGTGGCCCAGTCGGCGAGACCTGCGGCCTCGGCCGAAAACAGCGTCGCCGCGATGTCGAGGACACGCTGCGAATCGAGTCCGAGGACATCCGCAGCGGACAACTCGAGACCGTCGACCTCGACCTGCGCGTTTCGGCGTACCAGGTCGTGGCTGGGCAGATCGGTAATGTCGACGCGGTCACGGGAAACCACCACAAATGCGCGAGCACCGTTGTCATCGGCGGCCAGCAAGAACAGGTCACCGACCTGTCCACCGAGGATATGACTGGATGTTCCGGACAGCGTCACGGAGTCACCGTCACGGTGCAAGCGCAGCGAACCGGGTTGTAGCGCAACGGCTCCGAAAAGCGAGCCGTCGGCCAACCCCGCCAGCTCGGTGGTTCGGCCGGCCTCGTGCAGAACCGTCGAGACCACAGCGGTCGGCAGGAACGGCCCGGGCACCATCGAACGCCCGAGTTCCTCGGCGACGATGGCGAGTTCCACCAGTCCGACACCGGCACCACCGAACTCCTCGGGCAGGTGAAGTCCGAGCATGCCCAGGTCGGCCAAAGACTGCCAATAGGCAGGGCGGACTTCGGTTTTCGCTTCCACTGCATCCCGGATCACGGTCGCAGTCGCGTGGCGCGCGGCCCATCCCCGCACCGAATCGCGCAGTTCGCGGTCGTCGTCAGTGAGTTCAATTCCCATGTCGTTCAATTCCCATGTTGTTCGTGCCGCTGTCGGTCTCGTGATTTCGGGTGGGTGTGTCAGACGCGTTCGATGATGGTCGCCGTCGACAACGCACCGCCGGCGCACATCGTGATCAGCGCGGTCGACTTATCGCTGCGTTCGAGTTCGTGCAGCGCGGTGGTGATCAGACGCGATCCGGTCGAACCCACCGGGTGGCCGAGCGCGATGGCTCCACCGTTGACGTTGACCTTCGACATGTCGGCCTCGTGGACCTGCGCCCACGAAAGGACAACAGACGCGAACGCCTCATTGATTTCGACGATGTCGATGTCGCCCAACGACATTCCGGTGCGCTCGAGCACCAACCGGGTCGAGTCGACAGGTCCGTCGAGGTGGTAGTACGGGTCGGAGCCGACCATTGCCGAGGAGACGATGCGCGCGCGGGGACGCAGGCCGGCCTGTGCCGCCTTCTCCTCGCTCATCAGCAGTACGGCCGCGGCGCCGTCACTGACTTGCGACGAGTTGCCTGCGGTGTGCATGCCGTCTTCGATGACAGGCTTCAGCGCGGCCAGTCCCTCCGCGGTGGTCTCACGCAGGCCGCCGTCGCGAGTCACTGTGGCGATCTCGCCACTGGGCGTGCCCTCCTTGTCGACAACGGGAGCCTGCACGGGCACGATCTCGCGGTCGAAACGACCCTCGGCCCATGCCGCTGCAGCGCGACGCTGCGACTGGAGTCCGAGGGCGTCGACGTCACCGCGTTTGATACCGCGCCGCGCTGCGATGCGTTCAGCGGAAGTGAACTGATCCCGCATGTCGATTGTCCAGTCAGCCGGATACGGATTCCCGGTTCCCGGCGCGTTGGCCTGGCCGAGGAACACCCGGCTCATCACCTCGACACCACAACCGATGCCGGCATCGATCTGACCGGAGGCGATCAGTCCGGCAACCATGTGCACGGCCTGCTGCGAGGAGCTACACGCACAATCGATCGTGGTCGCGGCCGTTGTGTAGGGCAGGCCGGCATGCAACCAGGCCTGGCGCGTGACGTTGTTGGACTGCTCGCCTGCCTGTGTGACGCAACCCCCCACCAATTGTCCGATGTCGGACGCGGGCAGGCCGGTGCGGTCGAGGACGGCTTGCTGGGCGGCACCCAGCAAGACGGCCGGGTGAACACCGGACAATGCTCCGCGACGACGACCGATCGGTGTGCGAGCCGCTTCCACGATGACGACATTGCTCATGTTCGCTCCTTCGAATGGCGCGAGACATTCCGGCGCCTTGGGGGTATTTCTAGAATGTATTCTATTTTTCGACACCCGGCAATGCCCTTGTAGATTCATCGCAATGGGAGACGTCTACAACAAGCTGGTCGACGATTTCGACTCGCCGTTGGCGACTTCAGCACGTTCGGCTGCGTTTTCGGCCCGCTCGACGGTCGGTTCGGCCCGCTCGACGGTTGCTTGGGCACGCTCGGCGGAAGGCCCGACCGAGCGCAAGCGGAAGAATGTATTTCAGTCAGAACTCGTTGGTCGACATCCGGGCCAGCAACAGATCACACGCCGTGCGGATATCCGATTCGGCGTCGGGGATGGAGATACGGCCGTTGAGACAGGACTGGATCACACCGAGCCACAGCTGCATCAACAGCCGGACCGCCGTGTGGTCGTCCTCAGTCGGGTGTTCGATGCCCGCGGCGTTCATCACGATGTCGTGAAATGCGCGGTCGATCTTTGCGGCATCGGGCACCGTCGCCGCGTTGGCCGTACTGCTCGACTGGATCATTGCCGTCGACAATGCCGGTCTGCGCAAGAGGGCGCGGGTCGACCGGACGAGCACCTCGTAGATCGCATCCTTACCGCCGTGCGCCGGCGGGCGCCGCGCGAGATTGTCGTTGATCTGCTCGATCTGCTCGACCATGACCGCGACGAACAGGTGGGTCTTCGACGGGAAATACCGATATAGCGTGCCGATGGCCACGCCGGCCCGCTTGGCGACCTCGTGCATCTGCACCCGCGAGAACTCTTTCTCGGTCGCCAACTCGGCGGCGGCCTCCAGCATCCGGACATGGCGGGCCCGCTGCTCGTCGGAACTGGGTTCCGCGGCGTCCCTCGCCTCGCCGATTCTCGGCACCGTCAGTCCTCCTCGTCATGCGCTCACGCGCGTTGTCGCTCTCTGACTGTCTCATCACCGTAGGAAACAGTGACACTCTGTCCGGTGAGTGGGACCCGGTGCGCGTCGATCATCGGAATGAGATTGCGTGGACACCCACTCGACCCCATGGAGGAATGACGATGCAGGACTGGACCATCCGATGCGACGTGCTGGTTGTGGGATCCGGCGGCGGTGCCCTGACCGGTGCGTATACCGCGGCGGCCAACGGATTTAGCACGATCGTACTGGAGAAGACCACTCTGTTCGGTGGTACATCAGCGTATTCGGGAGCGGCAGTCTGGTTGCCGGGTACCGCGGTGCAGGAACGTGCGGGCATCGGCGATTCGACCGAGAAAGCGCGCACCTATCTCCGAGCTCTGCTCGGTGATGTCGACGTCGAGCGTCAGGAGGCGTACCTGACCACTGCCCCGGCTGTGGTCGACTTCCTCGAGAGCGATCCCAACATCGAGTTCGAGTGGCGCCCATTCCCCGACTACTACCAGGCACCGGGACGGATGGACTCAGGCCGAGCGATCAATCCCCTCGACCTGCCCAGCGCCGAGATCGGGGACCTTCGGGAGTTGGTGCGGCCGGAACCGAACCTCGACCGAGCCGGGAAACCGCAACCCGACGCCACGCTCATCGGTGGGCGTGCCCTGATCGGTCGGCTGTTGTTGGCGTTGCAGGGCACCGGCCGGGCAGACCTGCGGACCCGCACGGCCGCCCGGCAGATCCTGACCGAAGGCGACCGGGTGGTGGGTGTCGAGGCGTTGACCGCCACCGGTGAGATCCTGCGTATCCGCGCAGAACGTGGCGTCCTCTTGGCCGCGGGCGGAATCGAAGGCAACGCCGAACTTCGTGGAGCGAACCGCACCCCGGGCCGCGCCCGGTGGAGTATGGGACCGCAGGGCGCCAACACCGGCGATCTGATCCGCGCGGCAGTCGACGTGGGCGCAGATACCGCGTTGCTCGACGAAGCATGGTGGTGCCCCGGAATCGAGATGCCCGACGGATCGGGCGCTTTCATGGTCGGCGTCCGCGGCGGCATCCTGGTCGACACCTCAGGTAACCGGTACCTCAACGAATCACTGCCCTACGACCAGTTCGGTCGGGCCATGATCGCTCGTGGATCCGACGCCGCCATCCCGTCGTACCTGGTCTTCGACTCTTCCGAGGGCGGGCCCACGCTGCCCGCGATCTCTATCCCCCAGGCCACGGCCGAAGAGCACTTCGACGCGGGCACGTGGGTGTCTGCGGACACCATCGAGGAACTGGCCATGAAGATCGGAGTGCCTGCCGACACCCTGCTGCACACCGTCGAACGGTTCAACGACCACGCCAAACGCGGAGTCGACGAAGACTTCCACCGCGGCGAGGACCCTTACGACGCCTTCTTCTGCCGCCCCGGCGCGGACCTGCCGAACGCCGCGCTGAAACCGATCGCGACCGGTCCGTACCACGCGGCCCGCATCATCCTCAGCGATCTCGGCACCAAGGGCGGCGTGCGCACCGATGCCGACGCCCGGGTGCTGCGCAAGGACGGCACCGCGATCGAAGGTCTCTACGCGGCCGGCAACACCAGCGCCTCGCTCAGTGGCAAGGTCTACCCGGGTCCCGGGGTTCCGCTGGGGACGGCGATGGCGTTCTCGTATCGGGCCGCCTTGCACATGATGGGGTGATGCCGTCGGGTCAGACGAGATTGTCTTCGAACGGCAACCCGAACGCGCCCCGGCCGTATAGGGCGAGGGCGCGTTCGGGTTCGTTGGCCACGTGCACGCTGCCCGCATGGGCATCACGCCACGCCCGTTCGATCGGGTTTCCCCGGGTCAGCGAGTTGCCGCCGGAGGTCTTGAACAACAAATCGATGGCTTCGAGTGACCGTTCGGTGGCTCGGACCTGGTCTCGGCGCGCCCGCAGCCTCATCCACATCGGCAGGTCCTCGCCTGCCCGGGCCAGATTCCACAGATCGCGGACGTTGCGATCCATCTGCAGCATCGCCGCATCGATCTCCGAGGCCGCGCGGGCCACGGCCACCTGGGCGGCCTGATCCTCGGCGAACCGTCCACCGCCGAGGCTGAGCCGGACGCGCTCGCGCATCATCGTCAGATAAGACTCGTGACATCCGGCGACAACACCAACGATCGGTGCCGCGATCGCCGAGGTGAATATCGTCGCGAACGGCAATCGGTACAGCGGTCCGGAGTTGACCTTCTGTCCCCGACCACGGAGTTGAGCGGTGTCATAGTTCCGGATGGTTCGGTATTCGGGCACAAACGCCTTGGTCACGGTGATCTCGTTGCTCGCAGTACCGCGCATTCCGACCACATCCCACACGTCCTGGATGCTGTAATCGCTCCGCGGCACGAGCACCGTCATGAAGTCGACCGGCCGGCCCTCGGCACCGAAGACGAGCCCCCCGAGCAGCGCCCACGAGGCGTGCTCGCATCCGGAGGAAAATCGCCAATTGCCGGTGAGTTCGAATCCACCTTCGACCGGCACCAATTTGCCCACCGGCGCGTACGCCGAAGAAATCAGCTCCGAGTCGTTTTCACCCCACACATCGTCCTGCGCCCGCTGATCGAACAACGCGAGGTGCCACGGGTGCACTCCCAGCACCGACGCCACCCAACCGGTGGACCCGCAAGCCCCCGAGATCGCACGTACCACCTCGTAGAACTCCACCGGATCACCTTCGGCCCCGCCATATCGTTTGGGCTGCAACATCTTCAGCACGCCGGCCTGTTGTAGGTCGGCAATTGCCGCATCCGACACATGCCGCGACGCGTCGACCTCCCGTGCCCTCTCGGCGATCGTGGGCAGCAGGTCGCGAATTGATTGCAGGACCTCATTGGCCATCTTCGAAAACTCCATCGGTGCGTTGCGGGCCGTACCCCGTGATGGTAGGCCGGTGCCGCGAAGCGGTGGGTCGACCGGAAGGTCTCGGTTAGTGGGACATGGGCTCTGGATGTGTGCGCGATCACCTAGCGTTCGAACAACCACGCCACTGCCACAAACTCTCCATGGAAGGACGGACACATCGTGACCACCCCGCAGTCCGAATCAGTCGAGATCCGTGAGATCGACACCGGGACTCCACCCGCGCGGTTCGCCCGCGGCTGGCACTGCCTCGGCCTCTCCGATTCTTTCCGGGATGGCAAACCCCATTCCATCCAGGCTTTTGACACCAAATTGGTGGTGTTCGCGAACAGCTCGGGCGAGCTCGCGGTCCTCGACGGATATTGCCGGCACATGGGTGGGGACCTGAGTCAGGGCACGATCAAGGGCGACGAGGTGGCGTGCCCGTTCCACGATTGGCGTTGGGGAGCCAACGGCCGGTGCAAGAAGATCCCGTACGCCCGTCGGGTACCTCCGGTCGCGAAGACGCGGTCGTGGAAGGTGCTCGATCAGGACGGCATGCTGTTCGTCTGGAACGATCCCGAAGGCAATCCCCCACCGGCCGATGTCACGATCCCCCGCATCGAGGGAGCACTCAGCGACGAATGGTCCGATTGGGTCTGGTACCAGGTCACCGTCGACACGAACTGTCGCGAAGTGGTCGACAACATCGTCGACATGGCGCACTTCTTCTACGTGCACTACTCTTTCCCGACATTCTTCAAGAATGTGTTCGAGGGGCATGTCGCCAGCCAGTTCATGCGTGGCCAGGCGCGTGAGGACATGCGGCCGCATGCCGCCGGGCAGCCCAAGATGCTGGGAAGCCGCTCTGACGCAACCTATTTCGGTCCTTCCTTCATGATCGACGATCTGGTGTACCAGTACGAGGACCATGACGTCGAGTCAATCCTCATCAACTGCCACTACCCGGTCAGTACCGACAAGTTCGTTCTGCAGTACGGCATGATCGTCAAGAAGTCGAAGCAACTCGAGGGCGACGCCGCCGATGAGATGGCCAAGAACTTCGGAGTCTTCATCGCAAAAGGCTTCGAGCAGGACATCGAGATCTGGAAGAACAAAACGCGTATCGAGAATCCGTTGCTCTGCGAAGAGGACGGACCCGTTTACCAGTTACGCCGCTGGTACGAGCAGTTCTATGTCGATGTCGCCGACGTGACACCGGAGATGACCGAACGCTTCGAGTTCGAACTCGACACGACGCGCCCGGTCGAGTCATGGAAGAAGGAAGTGGAAGCAAACCTCGAACGGAACGCGGGCACTGATGCAGCCATTGCAGTGCACTGAGTGCGGAGCGAAGGTTCTGGTCGAGAAGAACAGTTGGGAGCACACATCCGTGCAGTGGAACCCCGCTGCCCGTACCGCGTGCCGGGAGTTCTCCGGTGAAAACAACGGGGCGGCCCGCCGGGCCGGTGCCCCACGAGAACGGTGCCGCACCCTGACCGACGAGATCGAGGTCGCGGCGCGTCTCGGTTCGGTCACCGTGCTATACCCCGAGCCGATTCGCCCGCTCGGGCTGTCGCACTGAGCGTTTCGCGACACCATCAATTCTGAAGGAGGAGTCTTGATCGACAAGAGTTACTACGGTCCGTGGGCGGTGATCGCCGGTGGCTCAGAAGGTGTCGGCGCATCGTTCGCAGACCAGCTGAGCAATGCGGGTATCAATCTGGTGCTGATCGCCCGTAAACCCGGTCCGCTCGAAGAGACGGCGGAAAAGGCGCGCACCAACGGGGTGGAGGTTCGGACCCTGGCGCTCGATCTGCTGTCCCCCGACGCTTTCGATCAGATCCGGCAGGCGACGGACGATGTCGAAGTCGGTTTGTTGATCTTCAACGCCGGCGCCAACAGCTACGGACATGAGTTCGTCAGCGGCGACCTGGCGGGTTTCCAGGGCGTCATCGACCTCAACATCACCTCGCAGCTGACCCTCTCACATCACTTCGGTGCCAGAATGAAAGAGCGCGGACGGGGCGGCATCATGCTGCTGGGTTCGCTGTCGGGATACATGGGTGCCGAACATCAGAGCATCTACGCGGCGTCAAAGGCGTTCGGCCGCATCTTCGCCGAGAGCCTGTGGATCGAACTCGAACCGTTCGGCGTGCACGTGGTCGAGCTGGTGCTGGGTGTCACGCGGACTCCTGCGATGATCCGGGCCGGATTGAACTTCGATCTGCCCGGCATGAATGTGGCCGAGCCCGAAGATGTTGCGCGAGAGGGTCTCGAACACCTCACCGACGGACCGGTTTGGGTCGCCGGTGGCAACTACGAGGCAGCTCAGAAGCGCAACGGCTTCCCCCGGGACAAGCTTGTCAAAGGTGCTGCCGAGGCCATGCGCAAGCTGCTCAACCGCAACTGAGAAACGGAGGCTGCCGGTCTTGCGCTTCGGCGCAGGGCCGGCTCATTCGTCTGTTGGATCACGAAGAAGGACGGCGGCCGGGGATCCGGTGGGTGATTATTCACCCCCGATTCCCGGCCGCCGTCAGTCATCGGTCCCGGTTCGGTGTCACACGGGGGGCGGCGGCGCGAATGCCGCCAGCGGTTCGGATCCGGACCAGTCATGGCCCCAGTAGCTGTCCGCGGTGATTTCTTCGGCCGTGTAATGGGTTTCGTCGACGAGCATGCCCTCGGTACCGAACTCGATGTCCCAGCCACCGGGTGCGCGTACGTAGAACGAGACCATCTTGTCGTTCGTGTGGCGGCCGAGCGTCGAGGACAGGCTGAAGCCGAGCTTGTTGATCCGGTCGAGGGCCTGACCAACCGCGTCGAGGGTGTCGACCTCGACCATCAGGTGCACCATGCCGGGATCCTGGCTCGCCGGCGCCGGGCACAGCGCCAGGCTGTGGTGGCGCTGGTTGACGCCGAGGAATCGCACCCGGCGGGCCGGACCGGGAGCGTCGGGACCACCGAGCCGGATCGCGCCCCGCGGCAGAAATCCGAGAACCTCGGCGTAGAAGGCGTAGGTCTCGTCGAACGCCGGGGTGGGGAGCACCACATGACCGAGTCCACTTGCGCCGCTGATGAATCGGCCACCGTGAGGGGTCACGACCGGGCTGTGGTCGAGCACCGGCCCGAAGAAGACCTCCGTACGGGTTCCGGACGGATCGGCGAATGCGATGACCCTCTCGGCATCGAGGTACCGCGCGTCCTCCTCGGACAGGACCTCGACCTCGATCCCGGCCTTTTCGACCGCTTCATGCACGCGCTGCAGAGCGAACTGGTCACGTACCTCCCAGCCGACGGCCAGCGCCTTGTCTGTGTCTCCGGGTAGCACGATGATGCGGGCCCGCCGCTCATCGAGCCGCAGGTACAGACCGTCGGGTTCGGGACCCGAACCGATCGACATGCCCAGACCATCAACCGTGAGTTCTCGCCAGCGGTCGACATCACTGGTCTGGACCCGGAGGTATCCGAGTGCTCGTATGTCAGTCATGGGAAAAACCTTTCGTGGAACCGGAACTAGATCATCGAGCGGTGGGCACCTTGCGGTTCGCCGCCCATCTGAGTGAGCGCCGAGGCATGGAAAATTGAACCCGGCACGTGGATGGCGTGCGCCAGACCGGCGTGGGCATCGCGCCAGAAGCGCTGCATCGGGGTACTGAGCTGCAACGCTCCGCCTCCCGAGCGTGCAAAGATCTCGTCGACTGCCCGCACTGCCCGCCAGGCGGCCGCGGCCTGTGTCCGGCGTCCGATGGCACGCAGTTCGAACGAGACCTCTTGTCCCTTCTCTGTCATGTCCCAGAAGCGGTCGACCGTTTCGAGGATCGCAGCGCGCGACGCCGCGATCTCGGCGGCCGCGTCACCGATGGCGAACAGGACATAGGGATCTTCTTTGATCGCGGTGCCCGACACGGTGACTCGATCACGCTGCGCATTGATATGGCACGCCAGCGCACCTTCGGCAATTCCGATCAGCGACGATGTGATTCCGAGTGGGAAGATGCACGAGAACGGGAAGTTGTACAGCGACTGGGTGCGCCCGAACTCCTTGGGTGCCGATCCGTCGAAGACCTTCTTGGCCGACAACGTGCGGTAGGTGGGGATGTACGCATCCTTGACGATCAGGTCTTTGCTGCCGGTTCCGCGCAGCCCGACCACATTCCAGCTCTCCTGGTCGATGTCGTAGTCGGAGCGCGGCAACAGGACGTGCAGATGCTGCGGCGGCATCAAGGGCTTGCCGTCCTGGTCTCCGACCGTCGCTCCGATCATGACCCAGCCGCAGTGATCCGTTCCCGAGGAAAATGACCAGCGTCCGTTGAGGATGTAGCCACCGTCGACCGGTTTGGCCACACCCATCGGCGCATAAGGCGAGGCCATCCACGTGTCGGGATCCTCACCCCAGACCTCGTCCTGCGCTTTGCGATCGAAGAAGGCCAGCTCCCAGGGATGAACGCCGACGATACCGCTCACCCAGCCGGCCGCACCGTCGATGGCGCCGATACCCATTGCGGTTTCGGCGAACTCACGGGGGTGTGACTCGAACCCGCCGTACTCCTTCGGTTGCAGCATTCGGATGACGCCGGAGTCCCGCAGGCGCTTCGCGGAGGTGTCCGAGAGCTGCATCAGCTTGTCACCCTCGACACCCTCTGCGCGGATCTCGTCTGCGAACTGCAAGATGTTGTCCAGTACCTGGCCCATGATCTTCTCTGCTTTCTTGATTGATACCCGGCAGATGCCTAGGCAGGGGTTGTGAAGGTGGCGGCGTTGTCGATGCGGTGCATTCTCGGGACCATTCAGCCAGCTGCCACGTCTGCGGCGGCGTGCTGCTCTACCTCCGCCACGTGCTGGGCGGCGATGTATCCGAACACCATCGATGGACCGATGGTCGCTCCGGCGCCGGCATACTCGTTACCCATCACAGACGCGGACGTGTTGCCGGTGGCATACAGACCTGTGATGGCAGTGCCGTCTTCCCTGAGCACCCGGCTGTCCGCGTCACAGACCAGACCGCCCTTGGTACCCAAATCTCCTGCTTCACAACGAATTGCATAGAACGGACCCTTCACGATCTCGTCGAGGTTCGGGTTCTTCATCGTCGGATCGCCGTAGTACCGGTCGTACGCGCTGTCACCTCGGCCGAAGTCTTCGTCCTTGCCCGTGCGCGCGAAGCCGTTGAACCGTTCGATGGTCTTCGCCAATTCCTTCGCCGGAATCCCCACTGCCTGAGCCAGTTCCGCCAGTGTGTCGGCCTTGTGCACAACACCGGAGTCATAGAAGCCCTGGGGGAATGGAACATTCGGGAGAACCTGTGCAAACGGGTACCGGTTCTTGGCCTTGGTGTCCATGATGAACCAGGCCGGCACGTGGCCACCTTCGAGCTGATCGTGGACGAAGTTCACGTACGGTGCCGATTCATTGGTGAATCGGCGACCCGCACTGTTGACGATGACCGACGCCGGGATGCAACGCTCGGACACCAGCGGGATGACCGCGCCCATGGGGTGGAAGACCGACGGCATCCACCAGGCATCATCCATCAGGTCGACGGCCGCACCGAGACGCTGGCCGGCAACGATGCCATCTCCCACGTTCTCCCTGGCCCCTGCACTGATGTCCGGAACACCCTTCTCCGGAAGATATTTCGCGCGCATCTCCTTGTTGTGATCGAACCCACCGGTCGCCAGGAGCACACCTTTGCGCGCCCCGATGCGAACGGTCTTGCCGTCACGCTCGGCCACCACACCGATGACAGTGCCGCGGTCGTCGGTGATCAGGTCGGTCATGGAGGTCTTGAGCCACAACGGGACACCGGCGTCCTTGAGCACCATCCGCATCCGGGCGACCAACGCGCGGCCACCGGTTGCCATATGCCGACGACGGATCACGTTGGACGAGACGCGCCAAGCGGCGACCAGCGATGCCTTGCGTCCCTTCCAGGTGCGCTTGACCATGGCCAGATCGTGATAGTCCTTCGAGGTCACCCACAGGCCCAGCGGACCCTTCATGCTGTTGGGGCGCTGGTGCTTCTCGTCCTCTTTCAGCGCCCGGGTGTCGAACGGTTTGCACTCGATGGTGCGTCCCAGCGGGCGCCCACCTTCGAGCTCGGGATGGTAGTCGGAGTAGCCCTTGACCCAGTACATCTTCATGTGTGGGCTCTTGTCGAGCAGTTCCATCAGCTCGGGGCCGTTGTCGACGTAGGCGTCCAGACGGTCCGCGGGCACTTTGCCCTCGGTGATGATGTCGAGATACCTGCGAACTGAACTGCGGCTGTCGACAACACCTTTCGCGCGCAACGTCGGCGCATTGGGGATCCAGATCCCACCACCGGAGATCGCTGTGGAACCACCATAGGTGGCACCCTTGTCGATGATGAGGGTGTCGAGATCGTGGTGCGCCGCTGTGATGCCGGCAGCCATACCTCCGCCGCCGCTGCCGACGATGAGAAAGTCGACCACATGGTCGAAATCGCCTGCTGTGTTGCGGTTGTCCGTCATCCGGTTGTCCGTCATCGTTGGGTCCTGTCTGTACGGGTGAGAAATGCCAGCACTGCACAGAGCCAGGCCTCACGGGCCTCGATCATCGTCCAGTGCCCGCACTTGGGGAATACGTGAAGTTCTGCGTTCGGAATGTCGCGCATCGGCAGCACCGCCATGTCGACCGGGCTGACCCGATCGTCCCGACCCCAGGTGAGCAATGTCGGGGCGGTGATCTTGCCCAGCCGGGCCCAGTACGGCGGCACGTCGGATGCGGCAGCGGCAGCCATGCTCGCTGCAAATGCCTTACTGCTGTACATCCGTCGCGCGATTTCGAGTGTGGTCGGTTCGGTTGCGAGAGCCCAGCGTTCTTCGATCAGCTCCGGTGTCACCAGGGCCTGGTCATGGACCATTGACAGCAGCCACCGGATCAGACGCTCTCGTGTGGGGTCGTCGGTGAACTCCATCAGCAGTTTGATGCCCTCGCTGGGGCCCGATGAGAAAATGCTCTTTCCCATTCCGCCGATCGTGACGAGTTTGCCGACGCGCTCGGGTTCATCGATCGCGACCTTGGTGGCGACGATGCCACCCATTGAGTTGCCGATCATGTCGACCGCACCGAGCCCGAGACCATCGAGAAAGTGACCAACTGCCGACTGCGCCATCACCATCGGATGTCCCTCGGCCGGGTCACTGACACCGAAGCCCGGGAATTCGAGTACCAGGCAACGGAAATGCGCAGCGAGATCGGCGAGCACACCGCGGTAGTTGCGCCATCCCGTGACACCCGGACCAGATCCGTGGAGCAGCAACAGCGGAGGACCTTCTCCGGTCTCGTGATACCGCAGTACCCCGAGACTCGTCTCCAATTCCCTTTGGGTGCGCTCGTAGCTCACGTCTGTGGTCATGCGGGAGAGGTTGCCAGCACGTAACGCCGCTCACAGCGATCGTCCCGTTGAGCGAGATCGAGAGTGCCTGCGAACTGACCGTTATCGACATCTTCCACTCAGCGAGACCACCTTGGGACGTGCTGCGGCCCGGCCATACGCTCGCAGCGTCATTGGAGTCGAATCCTTGACCACAGAACGGAATCGGAGGTGGATCTGATGTCGATCGAAACGATGTCACAGGCCGAGATGCGCAGAGCTATGGGCCAGTTCGCAAGTGGTGTGACCGTGGTGACGGGCATGGACGACGCGGGACCGATCGGATTCGCGTGCCAGTCGTTCGCATCGGTGTCGCTCGAACCGCCGCTGATCCTCTTCTGCGCCGACCACCGTGGTCGGTCCTGGCCACGAATCCGCGGCACCGGGAGGTTCAGTATCAATGTGTTGCACGAGGATCAGACCGACTTGTGCGCACGATTCGGGGGAAGCGCCGGCCTCAAGTTCGACGGACTCGAGTGGGACATGTCCAAGTGGACGACACCAGCTCTGCCCGACGTGCTGATGCGGGTGCACGCCGAGGTCCACGATGTGCACACCGCCGGCGATCACGACGTGGTGATCGGCCGGGTCCTCGAACTCGAGTCGGTGACCGAAGAACGTCCCCTGATCTTCTTCCGGGGCAAGTTCGGAATCGAGGCGCCCTCGACACCGCTCCGTACATAGCTCTCGCCGGCTCCGAGACCTTGGGGCATTACACCCATTGCCCCGACTCGACGGCCAACAGCCGATCGAGCGCCTCGGAGGACCAGGTCTTCTCCGGCACGGCCACGGTTTTGCGACTTCGCCGCGGGGTCTCGGCTTCTGGGTAAAGCGTCCTCGTCGCTTCCCGGGCAGCGTGAACGACCAGTGGCGCAACCCTCTTGAGCTGTGAGGTACGAGAATCACCGCACAGCGAGATTGCGGCAACGGGACCGTCGAAACTGCGGACCGCGACTCCGACACACGAGACGTCCCGCACCGACTCTCCATGTTCGAGCGCGAGACCATTGCGCTGGCGGATGCGATTGAGTTCCTGATGCAACGTCGGCAGATCGGTGATGGTGGACTCGGTGACCTGATTCAAGCGGTGCGGGTAGAGCGAATCGACCTTCTCCGGATCCATCCAGGCCAGCATCGCTTTGCCACCGGCGGTGGAGTAGGCCGGAGCACGGCCACCGACCCGTGAGGGCAGCCGCGAGGCAAAACGTCCACCAACCTTGTCCAGGTAGACACTCTCGCTCCCGTCGAGCACAGACAGGTGCACCACCATTCCGGTTTGCATGTGCAGCTCGTGCAGCAGAGGTGCAGTCGCTTCCCGAATCTGGGCGTGACCACCGTCGCCACCGCCGAGTCCGATTGCCCGCCGTCCCAGGCCGTAGCCGAACGAGGCGTGTTCCGCCCAGTTCAAACGGACCAGCTGATCCAGGATGCGGTGGACCGTGGAACGCGGCAGCTGCGTACGACCGGCGACCTCCTCGAGAGTCAGTCGAGTCTTCGGGCCGTCAAACGCGTCAAGGATGAGCGTCATGCGCTCCACCATCGACGGCGGCAGGTCTCGCCGCGAAGCTCCCACCGGAGCTGTGGAACCAGAATCAACGACAGTCATGGAGCCTCCAAACAACCTGGTCACCCTCGCGCCCAGGAACAAAACTGAAATGAATTCCTATTATGGTAGCACCGGTCCCGCTGAGCGGGAAGAGGGCACACAACCTCCACGGGACGAAGTCCCCTGGAACCAGCTGTTCACTCACGAGAAGGATGTGACGACATGAACGACCTGACACCCGACACAGAAGCCCTGGTCCGATCCCTGGCCCAACGGGTCGCTTTGCTGGAGGACAAACTCGCCATCACAGAACTGATGACCGCCTACGGGCCCGCCATCGACAGCGGATCAGCCGAGGCCGTCGCCCGCCTGTGGACCGAGGACGGTGTCTACGACGTCGACACCGGCGTCATGCGTGGGCACGCCGAGATCACGGCAATGGTCCGATCACAGGCCCACCAGTCCTGGATCGAGGGTGGTTGTGGACACGTCCTGGAACCGGGGCACACGCGTGTCGACGGCACTACAGCGGTCTCGACGTGCAAGTCACAGTTGATCATTCGGGACGGCGACTCGTTCAAGGTCCACCGGGTCACGGCAACCCGATGGAACCTGGAAAAAATCGACGGCCAGTGGAAGGTGACAGTGCGGACCAGTCGCGTTCTCGACGGTCGCGCCGAGGCCCGCGATCTCCTGGCCGCGGGCCTCTGAGCATCTGATCCTCCCGCACAGGAGCCGACCCGACGTGGCGGTTGCCATCGATCCCGCTGAGCAAGACTCCATGCGCCCAAACCTCGTCCAGGGCAGAAACTAGAATCAATACCAGTTTTTACGGAAGCAATCCGAAGAGGAGTTCAACATGGTGGAAACACTCGACCTGTCCGGCCGCACCGCGGTCGTCACCGGAGCGGGCGCTGGTCTCGGGCGTGCAGAAGCTCTCGCGCTCGCCGAGGCCGGTGCCGCTGTTGTCGTCAATGACATGGGCGAGAACGCACACGTCGTGGCAGAAGAGATCACGGCCGCCGGAGGCCGCGCGGTCGCACTGACCGGAGATGTCTCCGACTGGTCGCTCGGTGGGCGTCTCGTGGACCAGGCGGTCACCGCGTTCGGATCGTTCGACATCCTGGTGAACAACGCCGGCATCGTCCGCGACAAGATGATCTTCAATTTGTCCGAATCCGACTGGGACGACGTGATCCGCGTGCACCTCAAAGGACACGCCGCCACCTCGCGTGCGGCGGCGGTCCACTGGCGTGCGGCCGGCAAGGCTGCCGGTGGCCCGGTGTTCGGACGTGTCATCAACACCTCGTCGGAGGCATTCCTGTTCGGTGCAGCCGGTCAACCCAACTACTCGGCCGCCAAGGCCGGCATCACCGCGCTGACACTTTCCACGGCACAAGGGCTGTCCCGCTACGGAATCCGCGCCAATGCCATCTGCCCGCGGGCACGTACCGCGATGACCGCTGATGCCTTCGGTGAAAACACCGGCACCGCCGAGCTCGATCCACTTGCCCCCGAACGCGTCGCTACGCTGGTCCGGTACCTCGCGTCTCCGGCATCCGACGAGATCAACGGACAGGTGTTCGTCGTGTACGGCAAGATGGTCGCCTTGATGGCAGCTCCCAAGGTGGAGAACCGTTTCGACGCGGCGGGCTCGGCGTTCTCCGTGGAAGAACTCGATGATCAACTCACGCCGTACTTTTCCGGCCGAGGACAATACGAGACGTATGCCGCCTACGACGTCGCCGCACTGGAGAAGGCTGCATTGGCGACCGAGCCGGCGAGCGTCTGAGGTCGAGACCGCAATGTCGCAGGCTCCTCCCCCACACTCTCTGTCGGCCGCCGACGCTGTTCTGGCCATCGAAGAGATCAAACGCGTCTTCGCGGCGCGGCTCCGCTGTATGGACACGAAACAGTGGCACGAGTACGCCCCGCTCCACACCGACGACGTGGTGAGCGAAACATGGGGTGGACTACCCGAAGACAAGCAACCCCGGACGGGCGACACCGCGAACCGGGTCGTCGGTAAGAAGAAGCTGGCCGAGGCGATCCGGGCACTCCTCGACGGACCTGTCTGCGTCACGACTGCCCATCACGGGCACACCCCGGAGATCGAGCTGACCTCCGACACCACCGCGCGGGGCATCTGGGCGATGGAAGACATGCTGTGGTGGCGAGACGGTGATGAGGAACTTCACCTTCACGGGTACGGGCATTATCACGAGGAATACCGCAAGGAAGACGGACGCTGGCTGATCAGCTATCGGAAACTCACCCGATTGAGGGTCGATTCATCACCTGGATTCTTCCGCTTCATGAAAGCACTGTGAATACATGAACGACCATCACTCCGCGATCTTCGAGCCGCTGACAATCCGCTCCCTCGAACTCGCGAACCGGATCGTGATGTCGCCGATGACCCGATCATCTTCGCCCGCAGGGATTCCCGGGCCGGACGTCGCCCGGTATTACACCCGCCGGGCACAAGGTGGCACCGGGCTGGTCGTGACCGAGGGCGTTGCCATCGATCACCCGTCCGCCGTGGACAACGCCCGTGTGCCGCGTCTGTACGGCGACGATGCCCTGGCCGGTTGGCACGCCGTGGTCGACGAGGTGCACGCTGCCGGTGGCAAGATCATCCCGCAGCTCTGGCACGTCGGGCCGCTCTGGGGCGCGATGGGCAAAGTGGACCCCGCGATCAAGCCGATGCGTCCTTCCGGACTATGGGGCCCAGTCGGTACGACGTCCTACTCGAACGAATACATCACGCGCGCAACGCAGTCGACCGCGCCGATGTCCGAGGAAGACATCGCTGATGTTATCGCCGCCTATGTTCAAGCTGCGCGCCACGCCGTCGCGGCCGGCTTCGACGGTATCGCGTTGCACGGCGGTCACGGCTACCTCCTCGACTCGTTCGTGTGGCATGGCACCAACACCCGCGACGACGCATGGGGCGGAGACCTGTTGGCCCGCACCCGCTTCCCCGTCGAGGTCGTCACAGCGATCCGGGCAGCCATCGGCGACGATCTTCCGATCTTCTACCGGTTCTCGCAGCACAAGCAGCAGGATTACACAGCACGTATCGCCGAGACCCCGGACGAACTCGGCATTGTCCTCGGGGCGCTCGCCAATGCTGGTGTCGACGTGTTCGACGCCAGCAACCGCCGTTTCGATTCACCCGCCTTCGACGGCAGTGATCTGTCGCTTGCGGGTTGGGCCAAAAGGCTCACCGGTGCCCACTCGATGGCTGTCGGCAGCGTGGGACTCGGAAAATCACTGCGCGACAGTCGTATAGACGGTGCCGCCCCGGTGGTCGACAACATCGGCGACGTGGAAGGGCGGATCATCTCCGGCGAGTTCGACCTCATCGCCATCGGACGACTGCACCTCGCGGACTCCGCGCTGGCGACCACTCTGCGCTCGGGTGCGGCGCTGACACCGTTCAATCGTTCAGTTCACGAAGCCAGTCTGCGCTGACCAAAGCTTCGCGCCGATCCCGTGTCAACTCCCCGGGATCGGCGCGATCCCCAATGAATTGATCAGTTCGCCGCTGCTGCGGTACCTGCCCGGCATCCGGTCTCGCCTACCAGGAATCGAGACCACCTACAACGGACGTCGAAAGCACGCCGTAACGGCAACCGGCCGGCAGTAGAAGGGATTGCGCTCAAGCCGAGGGGTCAGAGTCCGAGCATCGCGGTGGCGACCTGGTCGGCCGCGGCGTGCCGCAGGGCGGTACCCATGTCATCGAGGACGAGCAGTCGCGCCGCAGGGATCTCGGCGGCGAGGGCAACGCCGTTGCCGACCGGGAAGAACGGGTCGGCGCTACCGTGCACCACAAGCGTGGGCACGTCGAGCTCACCGAGCCGCTCCCGCCATCGCGGGGCGCAATCGATCCGGGAGAACACCATCCCGAGCTGGTTCGCCTGGTGCACCGCGGGATCGCTCGACGGTGTCCGGTCCCAGATTCGGACCGCCGTCGCCCGCACCTCCTCCGGATCGTCGCCCAGCAGCTCGGCACCCTCAGCGGCGAACGCCGCGACTGCATCCCGGTCGGACCAGTCCGGCATCGGGTGGGCGAACAGCGCACCCATGACCGCGGAGTCGTGGTCCGGCAGATCCTCGTCCACCGGGCCCGGCGCCACCGGCCGGGTGCCGACCAGGGTCAATGCCGAGAACACCTCCGGGTGGTCCAGGGCGGCAACCTGAGCGACCATCCCACCGACGCCGACCCCACCGAGATGGGCGGTCCCGGCGCCGAGCGCCCCCACCAGCGCGGCCGCGTCGGCAACGAGATCCCGCAGGTCGTACGCCGGATTCTCCGGGTCGCAGGTCGTCGATGCGCCGGAGTCCCGCAGGTCGTAACGGACAACGCGTCGCCCACCCGACGCAAGCCGCTCGCACACCGCGTCGGGCCACGAGAACATCGTTGTGCCGCCGGCCAGAACGATCAGCGGATTGTCCTCGCGGCCAAAGCTCTCGATGCCGAGATCCACACCGTTCGCCCGAACCGAGGCCGTGGCTGATTCAATCCGTCCCGTCATGCCCTGGACTCCCGTCTGTCGGTCTTCATCCAGAGGTATAGACGACCGATTCACCTGAAAGTCATCGGTACCGCCGACGGCCGATTCGCGCCCATCGCGCGTCAGGCCGAAACACGGATCAAGAAACAGTCCCACCAGAGCCGGAATTTTCGCGGAAGAGTTTACTTTAATGCGACCGCTTGTAGGCATGTAGCGCTTTCAGCAAGAGAATTCATTCATTTCTAATTGTTCATTGTTCGGGCGCGACGCACTTTTTTCTACGGCGTGACTGGTCCGCCCTCCAAGGAAAGGTCAGCCCACCGGCCGGACCCACCAACATACGGTCGATGCGGTCCCATGCAGATAAATAGGCTGGTCAGAGCAGATTCAGAGTGCACGTCGCCGTCGTTTCCGGACGGACTGGCTTTTATTTATTTTTGGGCTAGAGTCCATGGGACCAAGTAAATATAAAGGAGTGAGTTCCGTGCGAGCGGTTCTGATGGAAAGTCGTTTTCGGGTATGCGCGTCACCGGAGCGGTTTCAACGCTTTTTCAAGCACACCGCATATGTAGTGGGGCATTTATTCCCTGAACATGTGCAGCGATCATGCATTATCGAGCATTGCGTCTCAACCTTGCTGGCCCGCCAATGGACCGAGCGCAACGATGCAAATTCGTTGCCCGCCCCCGTCACCTGGGAACTGAGCTATGGCTTTCGGGATCCGACCGGGTGGTTGACCGACGCACGGTTACAGAGATTGTCCAGGGACGTTCTGACCGACCTGGACTCACCGCCAGAGGTTTCCAGAGACGTCGAGTCGGTGCCGTGGATGGTGACCTTGACCACCGACACCGACCAGGACTCGCGCGCCGGCTTGGAGAAGCGCTACCCGGCTCTGCATCTTGCACCCCTGATGCCGTCTTTCTGAGCGTTTGAGCTCAGGGACGCAGATACCTCCCCTGCCACGAAGGCCCAGCGACGTTGAGATGTGCCTGATCGCAATGTCCGAAGAACACGGAACCGACTGCATCGCAGTCGATCCGCACCCTCCAGTCCCGAATGAGTTGAGAGTATGCACACCGCTATGTTGACCCGAGCCAAAACCCATGCCGACCACCTGACCTCGGCGAGATCGACTCAGGCCGAGCGTTCCGTAATCGTGATCGGCAGGCCGACCGACCTGCGTTTCGAAATCACACGCGAACTGGCCCAGAACAATGTGTCGCCGACAGTCCTCGACCACCGAGCATCGACCACGACCACCGACAGTATTCGTGGAAGTCCGACCTGCGCAGCGGACAGTCTCAACCCCACGGCGGGCTCGATGATCATCGTCACCGCTCACCCACGGTTACCTCGGACCCGTCGAGGCCTCTCCCAATTGCGTGCACGAGCGGTCGAACGAATCGAACAACAGCGCCTCACCGCCCTCGCCGTCAGCGCAGCGTCCACCACATCCACTTGCCGAATCCTTGTGCTCTGCGACGTTCGTCAAGCAACGACAACCACAGACGCCGCCCGATGGGCCAAACAACTCGCCGTCGGCATCGGCTACGAAGCCCAAATCAACGGTGCGTCAGTAGATTCGACGTCGTACCTCATCGTCGGAAGAGCCATATCCGTGGCCCGAGCCGCGCAGCTAGCAGCGCAATGGCACCACAGACCAGACCGAGCCGTGATAAACAGATCCCGTAGACACCGCTGACGTGTGTGGGACCATTTCAACGGCGTTTCGGCTCGACATCCGGTGGAACTTCACCGTGGCGACGCCGATTCACCCGACAGCCCGTGTACCGGTACCTCGCGACAACCGAGGCACTGTTGGTGGCCACGGCCATCGCGAGATCGGTCCAGTGCCAAGACCGCGCCGAGTCGGTTGCGTGCGTCCGCCGATAGCACTCGTCGTAGCTCTTGCGTCGGTTGTCCAGGAGCGAGGACGATCATTGAGTGTGGTGTAAGGCAGCCATGAACGGAAATGAAGTTGCGTCCGCCGACGATTCTGCCGCGGTCGGCCGCCTTCGTGACGTGGGCATTTCACTCCATGCTCGCAGCCTGGAATCCACCGCTCGGAGACAGACGTCAGGTGATCAGCTACCCGCAGTCGAAGGGACGAGAACATGCACGCAAAAGTAGGTGACTGGTTGGTGGTCAAAGGTACGGTGCTCGACACCCCCGATCATTTCGGACAGATTTTAGAAGTCCATTCACCCAACGGTGAACCTCCCTATGTTGTCCACTGGACGCACAGCGATGTCGACGCCGTGGTCGTACCAGGCCCAGACGCGCGCGTCATCACGCCTGAAGAACACGAACACGAAGCACAACGCAGGCAAGACCGAATCAGCGAGATCGAACGCAACATCTCGCAGCACCATCCCCATTCGAGCTCCTCGGCGGCACCGCGTGACAAGGAGACCTGAGGACGTGCTCGACCGGCAGGCATGGGTTGGGCACATCACTGGTTTGAGTGTCATCGCAGCACATTTGGGACAGTAGCCAACTCCGGTCCGGTCACCCGGCAGACCGATCGCACTGACGTCGCGCCACGGCCCGAGCCACGACGATGCAGAGTGATTCATTTCGCGGCACCTAGTGTGGCGATGGATCATCCACCTCGGGCGGATCGGGATCGGAGTCGCATTCGCCCGGCGCTCCCCCGCGGAGCTCTCGTTCACGCGCGGCAGCCGCCTCGCGACGTGCAGCCAGCAGCGCCGCCCGCGCCCGCGCCAACGCTTCATCAGGGTGGTGGACCCGGTTGATTCTGGGCCTGCGTTCAGGATCGATGTATTCCGGTGGAACCCAAGCAATCTTGCCCGCGTCGGGTCCATCAGGAACAACAAACGTTCGCCACTGCCCGGGCCCGTCCCCAACTAACCGGTTGTGCGGCCCACACGCCCAAGCCAGACTGTCGATATCGGTCAACCCGCCATCAGCCCAATCCTGTGCGCCATGGTGGGCCTGAGACCACGCAGCCGGTTGATCACAACCCGGGTGAGTACAACCGCGCTGGGCGGCGACCATCGCCATCCGCTGCCACATCGAAGCACCACGGCGCGCCCGCCCGTAATAGAGGACCTCACTGGAACCGTCTTTGAACACCGCCAGGTTCGGATCGCAGTCGGCGGCCAGATCCACCAAGTCGTCGACCGGGATGTCCACCCCTGTCGCGGTATGCGCCACACCCGCTGCGGCCTCGAGGTCAGCCTTGCTCAACGTGATGATCAACTGCGCCGGCAAGCCATTGTGAGTGTTACCGAGCTGACCAGAGGAAATCAGATACTTCAGCATCGCCGACAACGCATCGTGGTTGCGCTGGTCCTGGCTGCGGGAATCGAGTTGCGCCGCCGCCCGCAGCACCTCGGCATCGATCGCCGGATCATCAGCAGCACCCGACGGTGAATCCGGGTTGCCCGGATCATTCATACCGGGCGCAGCCCAAATGGCCAGCAACACATCGAACAACGCCAGCGTCGTGGGATCGAGACGACCAGTGATCTTGCCCATCAGATCTTTGTCCTGTCGCCCACGGTGCAGGCTGCGTTTGCGGACCCGGTCACCCTCATCGGTCAACGACCCGTCGGGATTGAGATGCGCGATCAGCCGATCACCGAGCGCAGACAGCCGGGTCGGGGTGTAGTCGGCGGCAAATCCTGCCATCGTTCGCTCGGCGCTCGCGCGTTCCTCGGCCGCAATGTTCGACGGGATCTCGCCGAGAGTGCCGAGGATGGCGTGGATGTGGTCGAGGTCAATCACCCCGTGCCGCAACAGCTCTGAGGTGGCCGGGCACAGCGGATCGAGAACCTCACCGGTCGGAGTGATCCGGGAGACGAGATTGTTCATCGCCGCGATCCGGCGTTTGACAGCACCATCACCCAGGCGCAGTTGACCTTTCAAAAACCCGTACGTCGAGGGATACCCGGCTTTCGCGTACGCCCGGCGGGCATCGATCCCGGCTGCGGCAGTCAGCCCGGCATACGACAACTTCCGTGATCCGACCTCAATCTTCTCCACCAGCCGGGCGCTCTGCTCTTCGGACAGCACCGTCAGGTCAGCTGCCAGCAGCCGCTCGATCGCCGCCTCGACCTCGGCGGCCGCACTGACCGCGTCCGGAGCCGGTGCGGCTGTTGGTGTATCCGACATCGACCCCCCCCGGATCAACTCTTCGAAAGTATGTTCCCAGGATAACGCGGCCCACCGACAAGCTCTCCGACGAAGGTTCACCCAAGTGGCGGGGGGCGAGTTCGTGTTGACCAACAGCCGCGACGGACTGCTACGCGGTTAACATCACTGATGGCGTTCGGTGCTGTGCCGACCCCTCAGCGGAACACGAGAGGGGTCAACGCCGGTTCCGCTGGGCGCACCACACGATCTCTGACAACCGGCAATCGCGTAGGCGTCCGCCGACATCCACCGCCAAGAGGTCAGCATGTGCTTGATGCCAAATGAGACCAAAAGGGTACTGACACAATTCCTGCGGACAGTAAGCCAAAGGATGAAGTAACACCAGTAGGCAAATATGCCCCTGACCGGGAATTTTGGAGTGGAGCTAAGGGGAATCGAACCCCTGACCTTCTCGATGCGAACGCGATCAACTGGGCGTTTGCGGGCATTGACCGGTGTTGAGAATTGGAATCGTCGCAGTTGGGAGCGTTTTCCGCGTTTACCAGAGATGGCATGTAATGGAGATTCTGCGGACAAACTGCGGACAAATCAACAGCACCAAACACCGTCCACACCACACCGCAAACACGATGAAGATTCGTTTGACCTCGCCGCCTACGTGACCCGCTCCACTCAAGCACGCGGAGTGCCACTGCGCTAAAGAGACACGAAGGCGATAGCTATGTTCGCGAAGATCGTCCCGCCCCGCGAGTTCTGACTCTTAACCAGCTAGTCCGTCGTCGCCGAAGCGCTCTACCAAACCTGTACGCGCCGAACCCTGAGCACGAACTCATAATTAGCAAAATCACGCACGCCCCAATACGCGTACCAACGCGATCGGTTGGATCAACGAGTGCGGCGATCGCCGATAGGGCGAACAGTAGACACGCGAGGCCCAAGACAACAGCCATGACTGCGATTATCAGATAGACCAAGATGTTCGTTCGAACATACCCGCGTGCCGCCACGGCCGGATGAATTGGTTGACCAGATCTGTGGTAGTGGTGCGAACAAAAGAAAGGTTCTGCACGAGAGTGGCCCGCCGCGTAGTACGAAAGTATGAATCATCGTGAGCCGTCAAGCAATAACGCCCTTCGTACCGCGCACGATCGTTAAACTGCGTGCTAAATCTACCGGTGTCGCGTCCGTCGTGGCCGCGCGGAGGAGGTGCGCTACACATGGCCGATCCGGATACCTGGCTCCACGCAAAGAAGTTTGTGGCTGCCGGGGCGGTGACGGTGGGACTCGGTGCGGCCCTCGCGGCCGGTTCTGGCGTGGCGGGCGCCGACGACCCACTGAATGCCGACTCCTCGGCGGCGACGGCGCAATTGGAACCGGACGGGTCCGAGGCCGCCAGCGACAACGACGCGGAGAGCGCGTTGCCGACGGACACGGACAACGCCCAGACCACCACAACCGGCGAGCCGGCGACCTCCACCGAGCAATCCACCACACCGGCAACGCCCACCGAACAGATCACCACTGACGTCCCCGACGACGCCGTGCCATCCACCACTGTCGCACCACCACAGGCCACGTCACCTGACAACACGGAAGGATCGGGGGTTACCACCACAGAGGCGCCGACGGCGCCACCCAACTCCCGCAGCGCCGACAACGACGACGAAGAGACCGAATCCGAGAGTCAAACGTTCACGACCGAACAGTCGTCCGAGGCATCGAACATTGACACCGACGCCATTCCGATGACGGCTAAGACCTCAAGTGCGACTGCGACTTCGGTACATACGGCGCCAAAGAGCGCCGGAACATCTCTGCTCGTAGGGTTCCTGGCCGTATTCGGCTTGTCGCCTCAGGCCGCTGGTACGTCAACCACAATCGCCACCACCAACCCGATTCAGGACCTGGCCTTTGCCTTCTTCCGGCGCATCCAGACAAACCTGGACAATGGCACCCCCACCGTCACTGCCGGCGAGCCGACCCAGGATTCCGACGGTCTCATCGGGGGGACTCTGCAGATCTCCGATCCCGACGACGATCCACTAACCGTCGAGGTGATCGGTGCACCCACAAACGGATCGGTCTCGGTCAACCCCGATGGCATCTATGTCTTCACCCCGAACGCCGACCTAGCCTCCCAGGGCGGCATCGACAGCTTTGTGGTCCGAGTCACGGAAACTAACGCGGACAGCCACGCTCACGGATTCAGCGGACTGGCTAATCGGATAATCAACACGCTGACCTCTGGCCGCGCCGGCCTCAACGACGGCAGCAGCGCAACAGTAACCGTGCCGGTCACCGTGGTCCCCACCAACCACGCACCTACCATCGGGACACCCCCATACACTCAAACGACAGATACGGCAACGGGTGTGGTGACGGGACAGATCGTCGCATCCGACGACGACGGCGATACCCTCACCTACAGGTTGGGCAACCCCGTCGACTCGACGATCGCGGTAATCACCATCGATCCGGTCACGGGTGCGTACGTCGTGAGCCCCACGCTGCGATCGCGCTACCTCGCGTTCGCCTCTGGTTCCACCGATACTGCGGTGGCATTCACGGTGAGCGTCACCGATGGCAGCTCAACCAAATACGTGGACGTCAATGCACCCATCACGCCCCGCGATCCCGCACTCGATGGTGCACTAGGCGTCGAAGAACTGCGCGCCCTGATCGCGAGCGGCGAAGTGTTTGTCAGCGAGAACAGCGACGGGACCGTGCGCGTGCTGGACGGTCGTTTTATGGACACCGCGGTGCACAGCGAAGCCGATGCCGCCATCGTGTTCAACCGAGTCGCGGACCTGCTGGGTGCGCCGTCGGGCTTCATCACCACCGGAAATGTTTCTTCGCAGTCGATTTCGATCCCACTCAGCGGCGGCGCCTTGAACGAGACGTACTATCGCGGTACCCCTACCGTCAACGGCGTCCCGGTGATCGGTTCTGACGTTGTGCTCGTCACAGACACCGCGACAGGCGAAGTCAAGGGATTGTTCAGTACCTACGACACGGCGACGCGTGGAATATCCACCACACCGACCCTGTCGGCCGACGACGCCGAGGCAATCGCCGCCAGAGTTATGACCGCGGGCTACGTCGACCCCGCCAATTCGGCCACTACCGCCGCGTTTACCGCCGGACTCATCACCGAGTCGACGCTCGTTGTCGATGCCACCGACAAGGATGCGGGACCGGTACCCGCGTGGCTCGTGACGGTGACCGGACCTGAAGTCTACAGCTCTGCCGAAGATACCGAGATCGGTCGAGACCCGGAGAAGCTCGTGGTGAGCTATCTGATCACCGCAGCCGGGCCCAACACCGGCACCATCGTCGGACAGAGCGACAGCATCGATGCGGCAGACGTTGCGTACGTGCAGGAATCGGATCTCAACGGCGTCACGCACAATCTCTTCCTCCTAGAAGCTGATGGGAGCAGCCTCTATGGTTACTGGTACGCGGATCCGGCCCGCAGCATTTATGTGCACACCGCCGACCAACAGGCTGTCTTTGGAATTCCGACCGGCGGCACCGAACTGACTAATATGCATCTAATCGGCGGGTCATCGAATGCCGACGCCAATCCGAATGCGGTGTCGGCGTTGACGAATGTGGCTACCGCTTACGACTTTTACCGCACCGTCCTTGGTTATGTTCCTCGCGAGGGTGGGAAGGTCGGTGGGGTGGATACCACCAAGTACATTGACGTGTACCTGGTAGATGACTACCCGTTGGGTACGAATGCGAAATACGAAGCGGGCCATCCCCGCATCGTGCTCACTGGTGGTGACGAGATCGCGCTCGACGCCGTCGGGCATGAGTACACCCACACCGTCATGAAGGTGATCAGGAAGGACAAGGACCCGACACGAAGCCAATCCACGGAGAAAAATTCGCTGGACGAGGCCTACGCCGACATCATGGGGGTCCTCATCGACGCAGACGCAAATGGTCAAACGAAGGTCACTGATTTCCTATTAGGCGAAGACGAAACCTCGTGCACCTGGCGCACCACGGAATATGGTTGCGCGTTCCGAAATCTCGCTGATCCCAAGTCCCTCAACGGGACACGTTCGGTGTACGACTTCCGCACCAACTACGACGAGCGTGACACGAGCAACACCACAAGCGCGAAATACAACAACAGCACCATCTTCAGCCATGCGGCTGCGGCGGCGATGGAGGATCCGCGGACCGCTGACGTGACAGTGGACGAGTGGGCTCAGGTGTATTACGCATCGATGCCCAAGCTGTCGTCGACATCGACGTTTCGCGACGCTCAAGCAGCAGTGGTCAGCAGCGCCAAGTCGCAAGGGTTCACCCCGACCGAGATCGAAGCCC
This sequence comes from Williamsia faeni, assembly GCA_003202005.1. GTDB lineage: Bacteria > Actinomycetota > Actinomycetes > Mycobacteriales > Mycobacteriaceae > Williamsia > Williamsia faeni. Next base: position 192,789 of record QJJF01000008.1, read on the forward strand.
TCCAGGATGCCTTCGATTGTGCCGGGATCTCGGCTAATTCGTGCTCACCCGGGCCATCCGAGCCGGTCTTAACGACCCATTACACCGTGCTCGATCGTCCCGGCGCACCGGTGACCGTTGTGAATGACGACGGCACCGAGACCAACTACTATCCCGACGCCGACGGTATCGTTCGTATCCCATCCACCGTACACACGGCGCTGGCGCGGCCCTACCGGGATCACGAGGGTCAGTATCGGTACGCATTTGACTTCATCGAGCCAGACGGAACGGTCCATTCGCAGGACCCCATGCCGGATTGGGAACCGGCGCTGGCAGGACCACAGCAATACATTACCGATGATTGCAGTGCCGACTGCGAAGCCGGAGGGCCGGTCATCGTCACCTGGCAAGTACTGCAAGGGAACTCATCGTACACGGAGACCTTCTATCCCGGACCCGACGGAATCGTACATGTTCCGGTCGTGGTCGCCAACGTGCCTACGGAGATCCTCTTCGTTCCCAATGGGACCCGCTACGACCCGCAGTACCCGCCCTACGACCCTAATGGAATCTTCGGACCGCAAATGATCGATGGTCACCCTGTTAACCCTGGTCCTCCGCCGGTCGCCTATTTCTACCCGGACGGACGACTGGTGACGTACCGGCCGGACGCTAATGGAGTCGTTCACCTTCCCGACATCGACCACCCCGGGATCGAAATCACTCTCACGCCCTCGACCACGACCCCGAACACCTATGACATCTCACGGGGCCCCGATTTCGTCCCCGAAAATGGGACAACCTACGGAACGTCTGTGTCCTACGAGGAAATTCGCTGGGGAAACCTGGATCAGGAACACCTCTACCAGCACTACCAAGAGCACCACCAAGGCCTCTAGCACCGACTCGCCAATGATGGTCGCCACCGCGGGACCACGTAGAGTAGCGGACTCTCGATTGACCACCCTGTCAGTTCGGAAACCTGAAAACCTGCTTCCCGCAAGGCAAGCGGCCATCTCACGAAGGTCCATCGCCACTCTTTCGGCCTGGGAGTCGAACGATGCTCGCACGGGCGGGGTCTATCCAACTCGTCCAGTTTGCTGAAACGGACGTCATAGCGACAGGGTTCGCAGGCCCTTGGCCGCTATGGCGATGTCGTCAGCGAGAACCTTGATCTCTCGCTCGACCTGTTCGGGAGGCCCACTCAGGTCCAGTGACCTTAGAACGAGTTTTGTGCCGACATTCCGCACAGTGACGCTGCTATTGCCGATTTCGGAGTCTTGGTGACGGCAGTAGATGAGGACTCCTTCAGGTAGATCCAACGCAGTCGTGTAAGCAAGCAGTTGATAGTAGTCCCCGCTCCGTCCGCGAGCGTCCTTGGTGAGCTTGTACTTGATGTCACCGACGTAGCAATAAGGGCCACCTGGCTTGCGAAAGAGCAGATCTGGCAGCATCGTCACCTGTCGCCCCGTGCCTAGATGGACAGCCGGTTCATCGACGACGTCGAGGCGGCCTCTCAGTTCCCGTCGCAATCGTTCAGTGACGAACCGCTGGAATAGATCGTTCATGTCGACCATGAACGACGATGCGGATGTAGTTCCCGAGGTGTCGGTGAGTGTGAGGTTCGCGAGGACGAGACGCGCGAGTCCCAGCGCGGGTGCATAGTGCTGGTTCAGCCGAGTTAGCCTGATGTGATCGACGTTCTCGGGCCGCACTGTCTTGTCCGTGACCCCCTCAAGGGCGACGAGTTGTCGCATGAGTCGCTGCCGATCGGCTGGATCAACCCGGGGGACGCGGAGCGCCCGCTGGGTGGCGGCCCGCAGGACCCTGTTCTCCGAGATGTCCTCGGTGAAGTCGTCGTATGTGCACGCTAGCGGTGTGAGAACGCCTGCGCGCTTGAACTGCCCCGTCACATCAAGGCGGCCGCGTAGGGCGACCAGTGTTTCCTCCACGGTCTTGTATGACCGCAGGACTCCGCGAGCAAGTGTTGTTTCCAGGGTTCGCGCGAAGAATGCGATCACTGACGGAAGTAGGTCCGAAGAAGCGTCGTACTCGTATGCCTCCCGCCGCCAGGCGCTGTGCGGTAGTCCCGGCTCTAGAAGGAGAAACAGGTTCTCGGGGTTGATCTTTGGTCGGATCAGGAGTTTGACATTGTCGACGACCAGTGTCCCGACGTATGACGTCGCCGTGACGCGCCACCGAGCAGCTGGTGCGGGAGCGACATTGACGAAACCGGTCAGCTGGAGTGACTCTGCTTGCGCGCGTGTCAGATCGAGGTCTCGAGACTCGTACTCCCTGAGAACCACCCCCGCGTCCATCAGTTCCCCGGCTCGTCGCCGCCTGAATTCTCACTGACCGACTCGCCTGCCAAGTAGTTGAAACGCTCCCACACTTGATCGAATCGAAAATAGTCGATCCGCTGCGCGTCGCCGAAAAACTGGTCTTCGATAAAAGGCTCGATGTCGTACGCCCAGATACGTTGCAGCACAGCACGGTCTATTCCATGCTTCATGAAGTGACTCGCACCGAGTTGTAGGTGGGGTCCACCGAGTTCACGTGCGAGCTCATCATTGACCTGGGCGACCACCTCACCCACCCAAGCCGGTTCGCCTTCGCGCTCAAGCCAGCGGGCGAGGAGTCCGGCTATCGGGCCGTGATTGGGGAAGAACGGGACGAAGTGAAATCGTCGTCGCAGTGCTGCGTCGACCAGGGCGATGGACCTGTCGGCTGTGTTCATCGTTCCGATGAACCAGATGTCCTTGGACAACTCGAACGGGTCATCGGGGCGATACAGGGTGCGCACAGGCGTGTCGCGGTACTCGAAGAGAAATAGCAACTCGCCGAGAACTTTTGGCAGATTCGCTCGGTTGATTTCGTCGATGATCATGAGGTGCCGGCGCCCCGGCGCGTCTGTGGCGCGGGCTGCCAACTCGGCGAGCGGACCACGTTGCAGCCGGTATGACATCAGACCGTCGGCGTTGGTCTCGGGCCGATAGCCCTCGAAGAAGTCCTCGTATGAAGTGGACGGATGGAACTGTACGACGGGCCGTCGTGCAGCGTCGGGTACCAGTGCTTCGGCCAGCTTGCGGGCGAAGTAGGTCTTTCCGGTTCCAGGCGGGCCGTAAAACACGACCTGCCTCTTGTCCTTGAGCAGTGCCACGACGTCGTCGAGGAAGGCGCGGTCGACGAGTAACTCCTCGGCCAGATCATCGAGCGGATCGACCGGTGGCTCGGGGGGTTCGTCGTCGCGCTCGACGAACCAGTAGAGGAATTCGCCCATACCGAGGGGGTCGCCGGGGAAGAAGCGGTCGAGCCTGGCGCGCAGAGCATTGTTTGAGGCGACTTGGAGTTCGCCGCGTCCAGTGACGTCAGGTACCGCGATGCCCAGCAGCTTGAGCATCCGAAGCTTTCCCTTGGGACCGGTGTAGGGATAGGCGGTGATGAACTGCTCGGGATGAGTGATCGCGAGCATCTTCATCATCACCGACTCGCCGAATCCCTTGACGTGAAGCGCTGGGTCCTCCAGCGCTCGGTTGATACGTGTCGCCGGCGGATCGTCGCCCCAGCAGAGGTAGGTGAACGTGTTGATGATGCGCTGGTACTCGGCTTCGTCCGCGTCGCGGATGCTCGTATTGAGGACCGACATCGGCCCGGTACCGCCGTAGCGTTGGGTGTTCCAGATCAGGCGGAGGTCGGCGCGGTCGACGATCGACAGTTCCTCGGGGTCGAGCATTTTGGCAAAATCCCGCCGGCTGGCCTGGTCCTGCTCATGGCGCGGCGTCGGGTACTCCGTGGTGGTTTTGAACTCCTTGACCATTGTGGCCAAGCCGTCGTCTTCCGCTGTCGCGGTGATGGTGTCGCCGTTGAGTTCGGCCATCAGTCCCGCGACGTCGCGGGCCGTTCGGAGTATTTCGGACGGCAGATCCAGCGACGCGAGCGCTCCACGGTCAAACCAGCGTGCATAGATCAACTCACCTGAGCCACCGCCGGTGAATCCGACATCCCGGCCTACGCGTGACATCCTCCCCGCGAGGATCTCATAGCCGGGCAAAGGCTGATTCTCGATAACGCTGACGGCGCGATCGGTCGAGCCCGAATCGGCGTCAGGGTAGGGGCGCAGCCCCATCGCGAGGCCGTTCGCGTTGAGCCAGATGCGAACCGCCAGACCGTAAGTGCCCGGCACTCGCCAATCGGCCCAGAGGTCTCCGCGCGGCCAGACAGCGTCCCACATCACGCCCGGCTTATGTGCCTTGAGGGTGCGACCTGCGGCCTCGGCGACTGATCGCTCCAGGGCTGTGCCGATGTGCTGTGCCACGGCCACCAGCGCGGACGCGTTCTCGCGGTACCGCTCAGGATCATCGCCCCGGTCCTTCGCACCTACGCGGAGAGCCGCGCGGTCACAGAGAACTTCGTCAACGAAGACCGGCCGCTCGTCCGCCCACCACGCGGCAACCTGCTCGAAGCGAAGCGGATCACCGTCGAGCTCGGTTGCACACCGATAAAGCTCGTCGTACCTTTCCCCCTGGTCGTCGAAATCCGAGATTCCGGTGACGAAACTCATGTACTCGGTTGACTTCGGCCACGCGACCGGCCACATGGTCGGGTCGTCGAGCCCCCAATAGTAGGAGGCGACGAACGGCGCCCGCTTGGGACTTGGGTGCGCACCAACGCGGATCTCTTGCAGGTACTCGGCGAGTAGTCGGATCTTGCGGATGGCGTCGGCGCGATCATGTGGCGTCGACAAGGCGTCGAGCAGGACGGTCACAGCACTGTCCGGGTCGGGTGACATCTTGTTGATCTGGTTGATGATCATCTGCCCGGCGGTACCGCTGTATCCGGACTCGAAGTTTCGGACCCAGCGGTCAGTGTCGGCTTGAAATGTGCTCAAATCTCGGGACCGGCTGAGCGCATCGAGGAAAGCGCGCGATTCAGGCGCATGCGGGGTGATTCGTCGCTCTCGCCAGGAGATGTCGGACTGGTCGACCGTTTCATTGAACCGTGAAATGTGCGCTTTGTGCCATCGTTGCCGAAACTCGCGCTCGCGGACGTCTGAGACCTCACCGTTGGTCATAGCTACCTCCTCCCCTCGTCGAGCGTAGCGGTTGACGCCCGGCCTGAGATGGTTAATCAGGGAAGACCGCGGTGGCGAAACTCAATCAGCCTCCAAGCCCTAACCGTCACATCTACGAGTCAGATCTGGCTTTACATCCGAAAGCCGGGGAATCTGGACGAAGGTGGAGTGATGGGATTCGATGAAGTATCAGAACGGTCGTACGAACGACTAACGGTCGAACATCTCGAGCGTCTTAGAGTTTCGGCTGTTGCAGAACGCGAGCGCATGTTTAGACAGAACCCACGTCTTGAGGTGTATCGCAATCGGGTCGTACTTGTAGCGCTGTGCCAAGGTGCGGCGTGGCATTACCGTGACCCAACGGTTGGCGTCAAGGACTTCGATGTGTACACGTTCTACGCTGCACACCCAACTGAGAGGATGAATGAGCGCGCGAAAAGTCGGTTCGACTTCGGACGTTCGATCTTCGGCATCCACCCCGACGAGCTAAAGAAGAGACGCCCACGCAAGGGTAGGCACATTGATCTGATGCGCAAGCTCTTCAATGTGAAACGGGACGCAGACCCGATCGAGGCTTTGCACGCCTATCTGAATGCGCAAGAGACTGACTCTGCCTACTTCATCGCGGAGAAGTCTGTCATAGGCCTGGAGCCGGAGAGTGTATTCGGTAGAATTCTGTGGCCACTTGCGAAAGTTGGCGTGTCCCCAGTAGATGAGTCCACGAAGTTTTAGAGTCTTTGTTGCCCCGACCTGGGGTTGGAAGGACGATGGACATCATGGCTGGACGGAAACGGCACTCCGCGGAGCAGATCGTGCGCAAGTTGCGCCAGGGCGACGAGCTGGAGGCGGCCGGAAAGACCTCTGAGGAGATCGCTGCGGAGCTCGAGGTGTCGGTGGCGACGTTGTTCAACTGGCGCCGCCAGTACGGCGGCATGGACACCGACGCAGCCAAGGAACTCAAAGAGCTCCGCGAACAGAACAGCAGACTCAAACGCCTACTCGCCGACGCCGAGCTCGAGAAGGACGCCCTGCGCGAGGTGGCCAAGGGAAAATTCTAGGCCCAGCTGCCAAACGCCGCGCCGTCGACATGCTCGTCACCACGATGGGCATGTCGAAACGATTGGCGTGCAAAGCTGTTGGGCTTGCCCGCTCCACCTACAGTCGTACCCCAATCGCGCAGACTCCCACCGACCCAGATGCTGAATTGCGGGCCTGGCTGCGCACCTATGCCACCAAGCATCCGGTCCATGGGTTCCGGCGGGCCTGGGCGGCACTGCGGTATGACGAGCACCGCGAAGTGAACAAGAAGAAAGTTCACCGCCTCTGGAAGGAGGAAGGTCTGCAGGTCCGCATCAACCACCCCCGCAAACGGGCCGGCCAATCCTCGGTGCCGTTCGTCGATGCTGATGCACCGAAGGTGGTGTGGGCTATGGACTTTCAGTTCGACTCCACCGTCGACGGCAAGGCCATCAAGATCGCGTCGATGATCGACGAACACACCCGCCTGTCGGTGCTGAACATCGTCGAGCGTTCGATCACGAGCGACCGGTTGGTCGTCGAGTTGGGCAAGGCGTTCGCGCTGTGGGGTGGGCCGCCGCAGGTGTTGCGGATGGACAACGGACCGGAGTTCATTTCGCATGCGCTGCAACAGTTCTGCGACACGAAGGTAGGTATCTCCTACATCCCTCCGGGCACGCCGTGGAACAACGGGCACATCGAATCGTTCAACAATCGCCTACGAAAGGAATGCCTCAACCGCAACCACTGGACCAACCTCCTCGAGGCCCGCGTGGTCATCGAGGATTTCAAAGACGACCACAACCACCGACACCGGCACTCATCACTCGGCTACATGACGCCGGCCGAGTATGCTGCCCAATGCACCCACACCCACCATCCCGTGGAGTGCGAGATCGACTGAATCAATCACCCGTGGCTCTACAACCACGTGGCCCGACTATCGGGGACCTGCCAAAGTCGCCAATCGGACTGATTCGCAATCTCCGATGCTACAATTGTGACCAATTAGAACCTCATGCAAACTACCGTATTCACGGTAGCGGTCAGCAGTCTGACGTTTTTCGGGTCCCCGATACATAGATCACCCGACGGCCAGTGAGGGAGACTAATAAGCTGCTGGTTCCTGACTGCGGCGCCGAACGACCAGGATCGGGTGCCAGATTGCTGCGGCGCCACGGATCCACGATCTGCGCCAAACGCTGTGACCGTGCTGATGAACTGGTACCGCGACGGCGAGAACGTCGCCGCTTGCCCTACCTGGCTCTCCCCCGCATCGGCCACCGCTACCCGCGATCGACCATTGGTACTATCATCGGCTCCAAAACTGTTGGCCATCAGGAACTCTCGTCTCGATCAGCTAGCAATCGAGTGCCGTCACTACTGCCATCGCACCAACGATGAAGGCGTTCTTCAGCGAAGGGATTACTACTGAACGCGCGCGAGCACCTTGGCTGGCAGTTCCGCATGTACTTGGCGAGAATGTAGCGTGCGGGAAGTCGAAGAGGCGATCTACCGGTTGGACAGTGTCGCAGAAGCAGCCGTCTTCGGTGTACCCCTTCCGGAGTCGGTCGAAGCCGTCGCCCGGTGGTTGTGCCGAAAGACGGAGTGACGATCACATCCGAACCTGCGAACCTACTATCAAGAGTCTTCGGCAGGTCCCCGACTATAGGGGCCTGCCAGGGGGTCGTACGACTTGGCGTTCGTCGGTGACGGCACATTTACCCGCCAGAGATGCCTGGCGAGGTGGTGTTCGAGGGCGCGTCTGGTGTACTGAGCTGTGTTGCCTTCGGTGATCTTCTTTCGTCGTAGATCCGGCCATCGCTGCCGGCCATTCGGATCTGGACCATCTCGATGGTGTAGAACACAGGCGGGCCCTATCACATTCCATTTCCACCGCGAGCCATCTGAGATGGGCCGATTCCGCCCGCCTCAGGTGAAGCCGAGATATTTGATGACTCGTGCGCGCAGGGTGTCGTCAACCGGGGTGCGGTGCGCGAGGGCATTGCGTAAATCACGGAATGCGTAGAGGCGATCGCGGTCGACGCGATCGATGTCGACCCAACCAGCGACTACAAGGTGAGCAAGGGCGCCAATTTCGATGATTTCGTCGTCGCGCTGGTCGAGTGTGGCCAGTGCCCGGTGAGAAGCTTTGCGGCGGAGTAGTTGCTCGTAGTGGGCACGCTCCTCATCGACGTGAACGATGAGGGTGCGGTTATGGGCCAACCAGAGTCGTTGGCGGATTGCGGCGTCATTGAGGATTCGTGGGCTGCGGTTTGTTGTGTGCCCCCACTGCTCAAGGAGCCCGTCTTGCCAGGCCTGTTGTCGTTTGGCGGGTGGTGCCGTGGTAGGGCGGCGATCGGCGGCGGAAAGGTGGTCGCTATCGTCAGCAGGTGCGTACTGCTGATAGGCGTGCACTGCTGCAGCGAGCCCGTTGGTCGTGCGATCCCAGTGGGCGGCAAGGAAATCAACGCAAGCGAGATCCCACACGGACAATTCGACAACTACCGCAGCATCGACGGGATTGAGGCGCCGGTCCGCGACAGCAGCCAGCCTAGTTTGGGTGTCCAGAGAATCGATCACGCCCCACCACCAGTGCACACTGAGATGTGCGTAATCGAGGTGGTCGAGCGTACCGCGATCGACGTCGCTGAGCCGAACTCCCACAACAAGTTTCGGCCGATCGGCAGCAGGAAGGCCGCTCGCGTGTACTTGGGCGGGCCAGCGGGCAACAATGGCATCGACGTCGGCGTGGTCCCACGCGGATACGAACACCCACGATCCGTGCCAGGGTTCCCACCGGATGATTGATTCCCATTCGTCATAGTCACGGGTGGCGACTGGGTCGGCGCCGAAGGTGGCCAGCACCCGTGCGTGAAAAGGTTCGTCGGGGTCTGCGTGGCAGTACTCAGAGCTGTGGTTTTCGTCGTGAACAGCCCCGAGGACGGCATCGGCAATTCCGCTCTCGACGGATGTCTCGGGAAACACTGCGATCACAGTGTTTCCGGCGTTCAGACTATCAACGACTTGTGCGATGAAACGTGCCGGACCAGGCAACTGTGGGTAGTCACCCGGTCCGGGCCCATATGAGTTCACTCTAGGGCGGTGACGGCTCGCGCCACCACCGGATCAAGCAGGAACTCGTCATCTCGTTCGTTGACTACCCCGAGCCGCCGAAGGTCCCGCATGATCACTCGCATGTCGTCCGGATCGCGTTCAAGCACGTCGGCGATATCGGTGACGGGCTCGTAGTCAGTCACCCCGTATTCGGACCACTGTGCCAGCAGGTTGCGAGTATGTTCACCGACCCCGACCCGGTCAAGGAAAGCTGCTGCCTCGATCGGGTTTGCAGGAAACGCTGACAGTTTCTCCCATTCCTCGGTGTGTGAGACGCCGCGATTGACAACATCAGTGACAGCTTGCTCAACGAGGTCGGGCCAACCGCCCGAGTTCTCCAGCAGCTCGCGGCGGTCCTCCGGCGCCAGGAATGGGTTGTCGTGCCAGGACCGGATTCCGTCCCCGGACCACTTATCTAGCGCGATCACCGTAGTGGGCACTGCAGATGTCGCGGCCTCGTCGGCGGCGTCGACGCCATCGACACCGTAGATAACGATTAGGTGCCCTTGCGGTCGGGATGCCAATCGCGCAGCCGCAGTGGCGATCGCGGCGGCACGCTCCACATCGGCCTGGTGGGCGTCAATGATCAGCATGGACGGCTTCTTTCCGCCACCACCAGTCGCAAACTTAAAGCCCGTCAGCGTTTCTTCCACATGTCCAGAAGTGGCGTCGATGACGGTGGCGTTAGTGTGTCGCTTGCTGGCGACAGCGGCAAGGATCGGTGCGACGTCGCCGACACCGAGGGCTTCGCTTCCAATGACGGCGAAGTTATGGGCGGGGTGCCGGTCACGCATAGGAATCAGCTCGATCAAGTCCTGCTCACTAAGCGGACTACGAATCATGCGTCCGGCGATTGTTTCCTGCCGGCGGGTCGAACGAGGGTTGTATTCAGGTTCGAGTTCAAACTTGTCTTCGTCGAGTTGGGTGGCCAACTCGTCACGGCTGCCGAGCATGGTCACGATATTCGGGGAGCGAACCGAATACCGGTTGTCCGCGTTTTTCGTGAGTACGCCGAGCCCAATGAGCTCATCGAGGTAAACGACGAACTCAGTGCTGTTTAGGTCAGCGAACCCGTCCGGCCAATACACCTCGCATAGTGCGCGGATGTCGGCTGCGCGGTAGCGTTCGGTGAATCCGGAATCCATGCTTTCAATTGCGACACCGAGGGCGATTACCTTGTATCGGTCCTCAAGCTGAATGGTCAAGCGAAGCTTGTTGGCGATCTTTTCCCGGGTGGTTGGGTTTTGGGTGACCGCATTGATGTCGGTGTCGCTGATCGTGACAAGAGGTTCACCGCGGTGCAGTGGCCGGGATTGCAAGTGCTCGATGAGATCGTTGCAGACGACTTGGATAAGACCTGGCTGCATGTTGGTGAACGCCAACAGACGCCAAACCGCTTCGGGGTTGTCGAATCGGTATCCGAGCGCCTCGAGGGGCTTGATTACGAGGTCGCGGGCGGGTTTGGCGCCGAGTGGGCCGATCAGGATGTCTGTACCACCATGTGCGAGGGGAGTGTTGGCGACATTCTGCAGACGCTGCACTTTGTGGAGGCCAGCGAAGACGGGCTTGAATCTCCCGTGACTATTGTCAAAGAGTCCCTTGAGGGGACCGACGTTCTTGAATCCACCTGCGCCGGCGACAGATTCCTTCTCCAAGAAGGCGTCAGCCTCATCGAGCAATAGCAGTAACCGTCGGCTATCCTTCCCCGCAAGCCAACTGGCGATCGCCTTGATGACTGGTTCATGATTGCGGACATTCGGCTGCAATTTGAGCCCGAAGCTGCCTATCTCGACGAGTTTGTTGTATAGGACATTCCACAACTGATTCGATTCCGCCCAGCTACCTATGCCAGAGGCGTTGAGATCAATATAGATCGCATGCTGATCCTCGATTCCGTTGAAGACTCGCTCAATTCGACGCAGTAGTGCGCTCTTGCCGAGTTGGCGACCGCCGTAAACGAACTGGCTACCGTACGGGTCAGCCAATTGTGTTTGTTCCTGTGCGCGACCGACGAACACTTCGTCGGGAACCTGACCTGACACCATTGTGTAGTGGGTGAAGCAGGAGAATGGCAGAGTCAATTGCTGCACGGCCCGGAACTTCCGGGCGTGGTGGATCGCAATGTAAGCAGCCACTGCGAAGTCGATGACGATCGCTGTAATCTTCTCACTACGGCACTGAACCAGGCACTGGCGTCGCTGATCGGCTGTTAGCACTCCGGCAAATAACACGATATTGGAGCCCGGGCCAGCCGGGAATGCCGAAGCGAGTGTCTGTTTCAGTAGTTTCGCCTCTGAGGTCACCGCAACCATATAATGGCTCGCCTTTGAGCCGAGTCCCGGAACCAGGGACCCATCGACCGGGGTAGCCGTGATGCGGTACAGATCGAAATGTTTGCCAGATCCCGCTTGTTTGTTCGCCTCGCCGCGCATGTCGAGGCCGAGAGCGCGCAGAACGGAGGCCATCGTCGCCTGCCGGCCCCGCTGGCCATTATTCTTCCTCGCCAGCAAATTGTCCCAATTATTCAAGCGAGACAGCTCATCTGCAGCGATCTGCGCACCCGCGGCCATCTGACCAACAACGTCGCGAATCGAGGCGACACGTTCGTTGTCGAGCGATTCAAGGGCATCCATGAAGGCAACGAACACCGCGGCACCGGTATCTGGATCAACATCTGGGGTGATATCCGACAGTTGCCCAGTCCGGGCAAGTGCCAGGAGTTCGTTGGCGCCCACGAAGTCTTCGTCGGCGATGAGTGCGGCGATATCGGCGCGTGCTGCACTGTCCACGACCTCAGCGTCGACCTGTTCGGTTAGTCGCGATGCGACTTGCTCGCGGTGTGCGTGCAAATCAACACGCAACTTCTCAAGTTCTGCAATCTGTAAATCAAACCGATCACCGCTATAGCCAGCGGGCTGGACAAGCCGCGACTCGGCGTCCGCGTGCTCGCCGTAAGTGAAGTCGTCGGCAAACGTGCGGCCGATCTCGGCGCGAACTGCGGCGACCTCCTTGTCGAGTCTTCTCCTCCAACGGCTACGTTCGGGATCGATCCGTCCATACAAGGCGGGGTCGTCGACAGCGACTGCGGCAGCCTGTTGTAAGTCTCCGCGGTCAACATAGGCCGCGAACAACTCACCGGCCGACGGCGGAGAGGTCAGCGCCTCGACTATCGCGGTCACGTCGCCGGTGGTCGCTACCGGCAGACCGTCTGCGGTGCGTGTGACGGCGACCACCGGCAGAGATTCGGTGACGAGCACTTGGTGCTGACCGTCGGGCACTCGCCGTGGCGGCTGGGGGTCGAGAATCCACTCGACCAGGTTGGCCAATGCGACGTCTCCTGGCCCGTCAGCGTCTGTGGCGATGCCGCTGTCGCGAGCCGCTTTGGCTGCGGTGATCAATGCGTGCCTCGCATCCTGGGTCAGCGCAACCGAGGTGTCCCCAGCGGCAACTTCTGCGGCGTTGACGGCATCTGTGACGCAGTCTCGGACCTGGTCGATCGCTTTGAGCAGCGTCGTGCGGGCGTGGCCTGTGATCGGGTCTCTGCGGCGCGAGCCGGAGCTCATTGTGTTGTCGGCGTCAGCGATCAAATTGTCAGGTTCGTTCAGGACTGTGAGCGACTCGTTCAACACACCGCGCCTCACCGTACCGCTGCTCGTCGCTTGCACTGCGGCCAACGACGATCCCAGAGCCTTGGTACTTCGCATAAGGTAGCGAAGCGCCTTGTCTGCACGAGTAAAGGTAATGCGCTGTTGGTCGAGTTGTTGTTTGATCTCGCGGGCACGGATGCGGACCTCGTCGACCGACGGGCCGATCTGTCCGCCAAAGTCCTGTAGATGTTGGTAGTTTCGGTCGCCAGCAGCGACTGCCGCTGCGACCACCTCACGCCCGCGGTCGTCAAGGCTAGCTTGACGAACCAACTCTTCAACCTCCGAACGTGGCATCCACCCGGCAGTCAAGCCGGCCCTTAACGCTGCAGCCAACGCAACTCTGGCCGACTGACTGGACCCATACTCGGAATCACCGGCAAGAGTGAACTCGACAAGGACTTCAGCCGGATCGGCGCCACCGGGCCCGGAGTTGAAGGCTCCGGCCGCTAAACGGTAGGCCGCTACGTCGGCTGCGCCAATGTGGGCGGCACTGGCCACAAGCCAAGCCGCACCATAATGGCCGGCGCGCACATGATCAACCAGATACTCGCTGACATCAAGACGCGGCAGTGCTACCCGATCTCGGTCCACATTGTGGACGTCCGCGGGCACTCCCGCCAGCGCTGTCGCTGCGGATGGTTCCGCATCATGCAACGCCGTATCCGCCGTGCGCTGGAGAACGACGCGTGGCCTTGCTGGCGATTCCGGGCGGTCGTCGTGCCGGGTACCCCCCGTGAAATTGCGCTCTGCTTCGTGCCCAGCGACGCTTCCCAGGTCGATCTCTGGAGTGAGTTCTGATTCTTGCACCGGCTCAGGCTTCGGCACTGGCGCCGGGCTGGGTCCTGATTCTTGCACCGCCTCGGGCTTCGGCACTGGCGCCGGGCTGGGTCCTGATTCTTGCACCGCCTCAGACTTCGGCACTGGCGCCACGCTGGGTTTGCTGACCGGACCGGCCGGCGTAGAAGGCGACTCGGAAGAGCCGCTGTCGCTATGCGCGTCGAGAGCTTCTAATTCTGCTTCGGTCTCAGCAAGCTCGCGGACGGCGGTGTCGTAGGCACCCTGATAGGTGGATTCGCCGTCGAGCATCTCTTCGAGCGTTTCGATCGTGCGCCGCAGCCTGCCCAGCTTCCCAGTGAGCTGATCACGCAACTGCGAACGTAGTTGCGCGTCCTCAGCTGCCTGCTCAGCGGCTTCCTTGGCTGCAACACGGTCCCGCAGTTCGGCCAGTTGCTCCAATCCTGCTGACACCGGAGGTGCCACCACGTGCAGCATCTCCCACAGTGAATGCCGTGTGTCCCGCCAGCTATCCAGTTGAGCTCCGAGGGTCGGGCTCAACGCGCGACCCGCACGAGCATCGACAGCGGCCTGCTCTAAGGCCTCCCCCAATGCGCCGCCGCTGTTCTGTAGTTCGTCGTGGACCTCCGACAACTCCGTTGCCGTCGCACCAGCGATGTCGATTTCATGAACGCCCTTGAGCTCAGCTCCAGATATTTGCGATCCCTGCGCGTCCGACCGAATATCCGTCAACAGCTCCACGAATTGATCCTCGCTCGTGATGTCTGCGGCTTCGAGAGCCAGGGCCGCGCGGACCCCAACAGTCCGCGGTATTTGCTCACCATCGTCGGTTCGGTTCCTGATTTCAGTCGCGTATGAGCTCGGGAAATCGCCCACCAAACCCTCTGAGGCGTAGGGCCTACTTAGCCACGTCCGGAAGAGCCCCGCATCAATTCGTGTGCCCTTCGGCTTGTTCATCGACCTACGCACACCATCACGAACCGTGTCGCTTGAGGTAACAATTTCCTCAATCTCGGCGTCAATGAGTTGTTGCAAACAGCGACGCACCAGGGAGTCTTTCACCTGAAACAATATGCCATACAGCTACGACATGGAGTCTGCAGTACCTCGCTTTGTGGCCTGGACAGATCACAACTGGCAACCGCACCGTCATTGACTGCGACACAGAAGAACCCAGCATCTGTGATCCGTCTAGGCACCTCACTTACGGCATCTCGATGGCTGCGCGCGGCTTCCACAGCACCCCCGCGAACCTACGGCTCGAGTGCGGCTGAACGGTACAACCCCGGCCGATACCGGCCTCTCCCCTGATGCGTGTGCTGCACGATCGACGATCCATTCGGAAGAACTGCACAGCGCTTCAGTGGCAGACAACGATAAACTCCGTCGCCGCGAACTGGCGGTGCGATCGATCTCGATCGTTATGGGGTTGCGCGAAGGTCGCCGAATGGTCGACCGCATCAAACTGCGGGACCGAGCCCGCGTGTCATATCAGGAGTGCGTTCGAGGTCGGTGAGGTCAACGTTGAGCGCTCCCCTGGCGGACACCGACGCCTCAATCGTCCGTGCCTGGGTCACGCCGATGTACAAGCAAGAGATCAGCCGACGAACGGAAGAAGCGCCAACGACATGCTCCGGGTGGTCCTGGCCTCCGCTATCGAAGAACGTCGCCTGCCCAGCACCCTGCGATGGCGTCAAACTCCCGAGTCGCAGACATTCGGACCGCAGATACCTCAGCCACTATCAGGTACGGCAACTCGCAGACATCATCGAGTAAGTGCCCATCGTGGTCTTGGTCCTCTCGCAAACGGGACTCGGGTGGGGCGAGGTGGCCGTACTACGTCACGCTACTTCGACATGACCCGTCGAGGAGGAGACGTCACCCGTCACCCGGGCGATCACCAAGTCCGACGGCTTGGTACGGGGCAACCCGATGAATCACGAGCGCCGCTCAGGACCTTCCCGCCGCGCATCCACATCCCAACATCCCCGACTGAGTATCGTTTGGGCACTTGCATAGCGGTCGCAGCTACCACGTCGCCCACGCACCGGACGCAGACGTTGAAGCGGCACCCCACATCTCGGGGCAGCATGGTCAGCGGAGGCCCCAATTCCCCAAGCCGAGGCCATTTACGGAGTAGAAGAGATCCTCTCCGCGAAAATTGTCCGAATCGGACGAGTGACACTCAATCGTGTTCCTGACGGTCGCCTTCCAAGATTTCGGACGTGGGCTGCGGAGTAGAGCAACCTGCTCGTATATGGCTGAGAGGTTGCCCTCACCGCCCAGAGCCCGTAGGGCATCAACGACGTCGTCTTTCCAAGGTCTCATTGTTGTTCTCCCGATCGGAGTGGTAGATGCGGACAATTTGGCACTTAGACGTTTAACCGGAACTCTACCGAGTGACGTAGCAAAATCGCCTCTGCGGAGCATTTCCAATGCGACTACAGCGAATGGCAGCGCCTACGCTGAATACCGGCTAAGCTCAACAACCTCGCCTTCTGAGCTGCAAACTCATCTGCCGTAAGGATTCCGGCATCACGGAGTTAGGCTAACTTCATCAGCTCATCGGCGATTAGCGCAGTACCACCGGAGCCAGCGTCGTTCGTTGGCGCACCGCCATGGCCAGCCGCGCGACCGAAGCCTGAGTGGTCACGGACCACGCCTCGATCTTTTATGCAGTCCCGTAGTTCACGGCGACTTCAGCCAGCGTCGTCCCTGACCCCTGAACGGTCAGGACTTCTTGAAGTCTAGAGGCCTTGAGGCGATTCTTGTCGTCGCGAGTTGCTTTGCGGACAGAGAATCCGACAACGTCGCGGATCCGAACTTTGAACGCAGGCAACAGCTTCCCGGTCTGTCGATATTCCACACTTCCGTCGGACTCCGAAGAGCGCGCACGGCTCGGATCGATGATGACTGTGCTGACCGTCGACACGAAGACTCGGGACGCGACGGCATGGTTTGACAACCTCGCTGCCCGCCCAAGTGTCTGAGGCGAAAAATTGAGTGTCACCGGTTACCGCTTGGGTGGTCAGACCGCGCTTAGGAGCGCGGAACTGATACCCGGGCGCGTCACAGCGGCGCTGTCGTTCCGCGGCGGTGGATTGGTCACCGACGACGCGAACAGCCCACACCTCCTGGCCGATCGGATCGCGGCGACGATAGTTGTGGCCGGCGCCGAAACGACAACTCATTCATTCGCCGAACAGGCGGATGCACTCGACGCCGCGCTGACATGAGCAGGTGTCGAGCACACGATCGAAATATACGCGGCCGCAAACGGTTTCGCGGTGCTTGACAACGCGCCCTTTGATGAAACGGCTCCTACACGGCACTCGGCGGCGACAACGAACGCTTCGCAGCGCATCTGAAGTAGGTGCGGTCTACGTGTCACCGTGATTGCCAGCTATCTACCAGCGGAGGCCGCTCATCATGACGTCGATCAGACCGCCGGGTCGCCTCTCAGCATTCGCGACGGACCATGGCCCACCGACCTGAGGTGTGGGAAGTCAATCTTCCAACACCCGCGAGCCCGGTGACAGCGTCGATCCTCACCGATTGCGCCGCGTTGCCAGTATGACGACGGAGTCTGCCCGCAGAAGTCTGTGAAGCTGTCAGCTCCTGCCCAGGCACCACCGTCGCGCTGTGGCACGCCCATTAGCCCTTGTCTCGTGCGACAATCTGGGTCTGCCAACATCCAGGTGCTATATACCCATCCTCGTGGCAAAAATCAGCTCACGGTGGTCCCTTCACGCTGGCAGGTGACAACCGCTTTTGGGCGCGTTTTCAACGTTTGTAATCGATGACCGGTCACGGAGATTCTGCGGACAAACTGCGGACAAAACTCATGACGCCACTACCTGACCGAAGAGCGCAATTTCGCATCCCAAGCCGTCCAACATCCACGTGCCCGGCTAGCTGCGCCCGTCAAATCACAGTTCTGGCGGCAACGTTCGCGGAACAGCTCTGTCGAACAGACGGTGCCATGCTTCGGGGCGGTAGTCGCCCATCCCGAGACGACGGTTGACTTCGTCATTCGGATCAGTTTGAGCAAAGGACTTAGCCGACCAAACCATCTCTATGTCCACATCGCCAGTAAGTTCGCCAAGGATCTCACCCCAGACCTCGTCATCCTCTGAGACTGGAAGAGATCCGTATTGCTCGGAGCGATCCAACATGTCGATATAGTCGCGTGCCGCTTCGATGTACTCGGGGCGTGTTGCGAGCGAGATCAGTGCCTCTTCCGCAGGGGTTCGGGGAACAAGATCGTCCCATCGACCTAACCGAGCCGCAGAGCAGAGTCTCTCTGCCGACTTGAACATCTCGCGCCACCACTCGTGAGGCTGTGCTTGAACCATAAGTGGCATGTCCTCTTTGACGGTCGAGTCCCATTCGGGCCACTCCATCGTTAGAGAATCAAGGTCCGCACATATGTCGCACAACGAGTTCCACAACAAGTATCGTGTACGAATTGTGAAAAAGCTGGCATCCCTATCGTCGGGGTCACCTTCCTCCACAAAGATCTGATAGTTGTTGGGGACGTCGAGCGGGAGGTCCAGGAACTCGACTACCCACTCAGCTGTCGCCGAGTACGAATCCGGATCATCGTCATGTTCATTTCGTTCGATGACCCACAGCCAATACGCTCGCGCTTCCTGAGTCGCCCATCGATCATCTTTGAGCGCGTCATCGAGGTCGGCCGGGTTCGGATGCAGCCGATCGGCGACCTCCACGCCGCCGGCCGTTGGCCACCACGAGTCGACATCACCTGGCTCAACCTCCCGATCGCCCGATAGCAAGGTGACATCGAAGCGGACGTACCCACGCTCGTCGATGCTGTTTTCGACCAGGACCTGAAGCCCAAGGTCCATTGCCGCCCGGAGATAAATCGCAAGATCTGTTCCGCCCTCACCAAACGTCATCTCAGAAAGAATCGTCATTGGTACGTCATCGAAGCCAAGTGCTAGCTGGCTCGGGTCTGGCGAATTGCTAAGAGCCTCGTCGCAGGCTTGTCTGATCGGGCCTGGCAACGCTTGGAGCAAACGGTCAAGGTCGGACCGGTCACCCGTCCAAGCCGCAGTGTTCAGCGCTTCAGTCAACCGCTTCGCTGCTTCGGGACTGTCGTTGAGCGTCAACACCTGCGACATGCGAGGTACCGTCGCAACGCTCGCTTCCTGACTGACTAGGTAGATACGAGTACGGCTCGGCGTGGAAATAGGAACGAACGACATTGGAATCGCGGGAAAGGTTCTTGTAGACATGCTGGATCCTTGGGTAGGCGTGGCGCGCACCATGCAGGCCCGATACAAACGGGCCGCTACAGCGCAAAGGAGATCAACATACTGCGGGCTGCTGGAACCGGTGCAACCGGTTCTGCTCAGCATGAGGAGCGTAGCAGTTCAAGAGACGAGCGAGTTGGTTTTGGGCGAACACGATCCGCTTCCGCCAGAAGCGCAAAATTCTTCTCACGCCACTCATACAAATCTAATAATGCGCTGCAGATCAAACCAGTGCCGCCTGGGGATCCCATTTGCCAATTCATACTGGGCTTCGAAAAGTATGCCGTCAACCGCAGTAACCTCAGCTTGCCTAGGTCGGTTATGCGGCCAATCCTTTAACACAACTCGATCTGCTAGTAACGGCAGCCTAGCCAGAGGTAGCTGCTCCATCTGCGTCACGGCGTCAGCAGCGAAGCACTGCACGCCAAAGTGAAACCCCTGCTGTTTCCCTCCGATCGTGCGCACGCCAACCGTCGCCCGATGCACTTCGGCGATCACTCCAAGCCGATGACCATTCCACAGCTTTACGTATTGGCCGGGCCAGAACTTGCCGCTAGCAAGTACTTCGATGTTCTCCCGGAATGTCATGCGTCGCACGGACTCACTGCCAAACAATTCCAGGTAAGTCTCGACATTTATTCCGCGGGAGCCCTCCTGCGGCGCCAATTTGGGCCAGCAGTTTGCACCAATCCCCCGAGCATCCCGGCCAATGGATATACCAGGTGAGATGATCATCGGGATCGATATTGAAAATTCGAAGCGCAGCCATCTCTGAAGGGGACAGCTCGGATATAGGTTCAATCAGCCGATACGATGCCGTACAAGTGATTTCGTCCACCACATCCATATCGCGTGGGGAAAAGCGTGTGCGCCCGGCTATGAGGCCCCCCGAAATAGCCGCTGAACGCATCCCCGACCGTGCGGCCCCTGGAGCGATCTCAGTTGGAGTGTCTAGTGAGAACTCAGCAAGTTCATCGGCATGGAGTTGGTGTTGCGCTTGAGATGTTGCGTGTGCACCACGCTCCCCATCAGTCAACGAACTCCAAGCTTCGGACAATTCAATGTCGCTCGCAAGGCTGCAGATTCGAGTCCAGGTTTCAGTCGCGTTGATCACTTCGGAATCGGTCCACGAACCCCAAACACCCACTGCGGAGGTGGTATACCAGGATGTGGCGACCCGAACTGCAACGTATGAAAGCCCGTCACTGACGAACCTAATTGTCGTGTACTCAGGAGGCTCGGTGTAAGTCCGCCTCCCGTCTTCATCAATGACAAGCCGCGGTTGCGCCTGTGCTTGGCAGACCTCGTTCAGCTCGACAAGGAGACGTGCCGAATGCGCTCGCTCAAGGTCGTTTTGTCGCACTAACTCCCTCTCTCGACCTGTGAGCGATTCTCCCCTGCGCCAATCGGTACCGGCGACCGACTCACCGAGCTCCCGCACTGACGCGGAGCTTGCCGGAAACGAGTTCAATTGCCACCAGGCACCGGGTACCTCGATGTATCTACTCAACTCGCAGATCTTCGACCACGTCTCGATCGGACCGAAGAAGGCGGGGTCCTCGCCCCCGTAGCCCGTCGAACTCGTGTGCCACCTGGAGTCGATGCGGATCGCCACAAAACGATAGCCATCCTTGGCGAACCGGACAATTGCACTTTCCGGTGGCTCCACGAGGTTCAAACGAAGTCCGCCTCCCTGAGTCGTTCGGTGCGGCCAGAGAACTTCATAACGCCGCGCTAGCTCATCCTGCACCAAGTGCGAGAACTCGCGCTCTCTGTCGCGCTCTCGCCGCAGCGCCTTCTCTCGGCTCATCCAACAATTTTATCAACGCGCTGCGTCCTCGATAGAGTTCGGACAGCGGATCGATCCCAGCCCGCCTCGCAGATAGTGTCAGGCACATTTGATCGCCACTTTGGATACGAGATGATAGCGATGGTGCCCTCAATTTGCCTGGAGCAGAATTAGTTTCGGAACGACTGCTATCCAGGTAGGGTCCACATGGCGACGGGACCGGTCGCCCCGGTTGAACGTATGCGCCTAGTCAGCTGAAGTTCGCGTCCCTCGCGTCCGAAGGGACCAATTAGTACGACTCTTTTGCACCAGCTCTTCGCCGGATTCCTCTGGGCGTGTGACATCCGCGATCGCGCCTCGTGCCCACTGCCCTCGAGTATGCAGGCCGGCGATCGTCGCACCTCGGTAGAGTCGCTCTAGGTCGGCGTTACCGCTCTTCAGCGCTGGAATGTCGCGAAATCTCCCTGCCATATCACCGAGCCCGCCGTCACCACAGCGGGATTCAGCTCGGCCTTTGCCACCTTGTAGGCGTGCTTCACGGTTTGTCGGGCGCCTGGTGGAATCGCGCCCTGAACCCCGGCACCGTACTGCTCACTCATTGAAAACGAGTGCTCTGCAGGAGTTCCCGCGACGCCATAAACGACGGTCGGTGCCGGCCAGAGGAAGCCTTCGAACACCTCACTACCCGTATTGACGAGCTGGAAGGTGAATACGGTAACTGGTCCATATCGGCTGTCCGCGTCCTCCACCGACAGGATGGACACCTCGATTCCGGTGCTCTTCGACACGCCGGTGTCCAACAGCGCGTTGACGCCGGCCACCTTGCTAGTCGACGCACTCACTGAGGTCGACGCACTCGCCGAGATCGACGCCTGACTGGCCGGGAAGATCGGCGTCGACTGGGGTTCTGGGTCGTCGCTACCGCAACCGGAGACGATCAGAAGCACCGCCGCCGAAGCGGTAAAGGCATTGATCGGATCGTTTGGTTCCTCATCGATCGCATGCTCAGCGAGCATACGATGATCCCCCCCAAGAACGATCGTGATTTGCTCTTGGTTTCGAGGGCCGGATGCACGCGTATGGCACGTAAGCGCAAAGTCAGACCGGATGACCCCCTTGGCAATAGGCATGGTTCCGCACTCGCGGAAGCCGCAATCGGGGAGATCACCCACATGATCTGATTCGGCCACCCAATCCAGGAGGCATACGCGTTAGACCGCGCCGCAACCGAGAAGATGGGGAAATTGCGCTGTCGATACTGGAATCAGCGCAGCGCCGCGGCTGAGGTCGCTACGCACTCACCAGGGCTACTTTGAACCCGTCCGTTGGCGTATTTCGGTCTCCGCGTCCACCCGATCCCGCCACTGCGCGTAACTGTCACGCCAGGGCGGTTCACCGGGCGCGGTTTTGGTGGCGAATGCCCGAATTCTGGACCAGCTACCCGCCTTCTTTAGTCCCTCTTCACGAACCACCATCAGTGCTGTACGTGGAAATTCGCGAGCCTTGGATGCCAGCAAACTTCGTAAATATTCATCGAGTTCACGTGTGGCGTTGAGAGAATCGGCCGCTTCATCAGCCAAGGGCCGGTAACCCCGATGGACCACACGATTGCGAGGCGACGCAACCAAGCGATCCCAACGAGCGAGCGCGCCCTCTCGGCCGAGATCCCATTGCCCACCGAGCCGGGGGTGGTAGGCGGTACGTAGACGCCGTCGTAATGGTTTGGCCAGTACCGCTGCAGCTTCATCGGTCGGACCGTCGTGATGCGGAGCATCTCCGCACTCTTCCCATAAGAGCAATCCCAGCAGCCCATCAAGCAACACTTCGGCAGCCTGGGCAGATGCAATGACTGCACCTGCGTAGTCGCCTTGTCGAGTTGCGAGCTGGATCGCGTCCGCGAGCGCCTCTTCGAATCGCGCTGAAACGTCACCGGAGGCGAGCAACTGGACGTTTGAATTCCACTGGCGCAATTCACTCGAATTCAACGCTTTCGGAGGTTTCCCTATGTTGTTTTCATGGCTGAGCGACGCTATGCGGTGCTCCCATGTTTCCGCCGTATTCCTTCCGTAGACGATCATCGGCCCGACGCGCGGGTATGTCGGAATTGCGACGGGTTCGCGGTCGGGAAGCACGTTATAAGCCCGCACGAAATGTTGAATGCAATCGATTGCGCGAAGGAGCGGAACCGGTAAATCCCGAATCTCTACATCGATTGGATTCAATTTATCGTCCTCGGACTCGGTATCGGCAAAAACCGCAATCTCGGCCACCGTGATCGCTCTAGGAGACTGCATTGACCCGCCGGAGTACTTGACGAGATCCGCTGGGTTGACGGGATTAACACTGTCAGTCACACCAGTCACATACTCTGACACCGACACTGCGGCAGCGGTACGGACCGCGATTTCCGCCGGCGCAGTCGGTACAAGCGTCAAACGTATTGCGACATCGAGCGGTGCTCCGTTCTGACGGAGAAGGTCGGCTGGTGTACCGCTGAACGCCGTCGACGCAAGGTATGGAGTGTCTCGTTCGTCGTACTGGAAGTGATTCACAACGTTTTTGGGCATTGGCAGCATTTCTGGCAATGGGATGAAATAGACGTCTACGACGTTGTTCACGTGACACTCCTCAACGTAGCTACGGATGACGACATTACGCGCGCGGGTACATCAGATGGACCTCTAACGCGATCCCTGGGAAGCCCGCCTCCTCAGCATGTGGTCGCAGTGATCACCAAACTCCGGACGCGATGCCGATTCCCCGACCTGGACAAGGAGCCTCTGACCCGCCACGAAGACGCGCGCCACCGATCAAGACGCCGAGGTGGTGGCACGGGAGATGAAACACAGCGGCGTTCAGATTCAAACAAGTTCCCGATCATGACCAAGTATGGACCTGCCGATCGCGGTAGCCTGCGAGTCACTTGTACCGATTCCACAGCCAACGCGGTCGACTGTACAACTGACAGTCCCGCCTCGTAATTACCGATGCGTGGCTGGCATTAGGCCGGGACCCACGGTTCCAATAGCATTGCGTGGCATGGCATGCCAGATACCTGGAAGAGTCGCGGATCGCGCAGACGATCGGGCAGGAGTGTGAGGTCGATGAAGCAGCGGTTGTGGGTTCCTAGGAGTAGTGGACGATGTTGACCTCAATGACGGGCCAGGAGGCGATCAGTGAACTCTCCAATCTGAGGGGGAACCTGCTCGCTCAAGTTGCCAAGCCGATTCAGCTGCCCGAGCCGGGCTTTGCATTGGATCTTGCGGCACGTGCCGGTTCTGAGGTGCGCACGTTCAAGCACATCCATCAGATGTCGATGACGCACCGGGAGAACTTCGTACAGAGCAGCCAGATCAAGCACCTCTACTTGCTCGATGGATTCCTCGCGTTAGTCGAGGCGGGCAACCCCGTCGCGTTGTATGGGGTTGCCCGAAGCATGTTCGAGTTGAACGCGTTCCTACATGAGATTCAAACCCGCCTTCAGGATGTGCTGCTCAGATTGGACGATAGGAACTGGAAGCCACTGGGGGAGAAATACTTCGGGCTCATCGTGCGCGCACGGTTTGCCACCACTCATCCGGAGTTTCGTGAACTGCTCATCAAGAACGGAGTCTCTGCAGCCCGGCTAAAGCCGTTCAACATCAGCAACTGTATCGAGGGACTGATTGCCGACGCCGGGTATCACGATGCGAAGGAACGGTACGACACGCTTTGCGACTTCGTGCATCACAACCTTGCAAGTTCTTCGGTGTCTAACTCGGGCAGCGGGTTAACGGATGTGGCTCGGTCAGCTGGAGGAGGCGAGGTGCGATCGACGGAAGGGAAACTGACGGTGACACAGTATGAATACCCAGTTCAGGGAAAGGCCGAACGTGCTGTCGACGATCTTGCTCCTGGCTTCCTTAAGGACTCTCGTGCATGCATCGGATGGATCAACGCGATCCCCGAAAGCCCGTTCCCTCGGCAGATGGTCGCTGCGGTTACCGGAACTCCGACCGGGATGCCGATGCCGGAGCGCTGACTTGGCAAGGGATGTACGACCCCGCTATGGCGACATGCAGGGACGACGCGACAAGCGAATCCGCGGCAATGGACGCGGGAGGCAGACGCGTCGCTTGGCCGGTCAGGTCGCCGCCCTGTAGCGCACTGCTGAAGCCCATACCGAACAATCCGCTTCTCAAACTGTGTTCCCGCTCGGAGTTCGACGGAGTGTCTCGATCACCTGATGGATCGATCCCATGCAGTCCACCACTCCACGGGACTTCCCCAAACCTCGCGCCATCATTGAGTCGATGGGGTCAGGCGACGAACCATTCGTCGGGGCATCCTAACGGCCAGGACGACTGAACCCGATGCCTCTGCGCACTGCACGCGACGCATCGGGATGGTTCCATCGATACGCATCGATCACGTCCTGGAGCTGGTCAACTGGCCGATTCCGATTTCGCGGGCGCCTATCGCCCACGGACGCTCGATACCGCTCAGCATCGCGCCGAATCTGAGCTTGCCCGACCGCAGCGTCTGGGATCTCCGCATCCAAATCGCGAGGAATACCCTCAGCAGCCTCAGTCAACTTCTGGCCCTCATAGATGAGGTCGTCCCAGTATTGCTGAGTCATGGCTGGGATCCTACGCCCATCCCACTAGCGGCGAAGTAGTTGCTGGGCGCCTCAAACAATCCTCCGGCTCGAA
Source organism: Williamsia faeni (assembly GCA_003202005.1). GTDB lineage: Bacteria > Actinomycetota > Actinomycetes > Mycobacteriales > Mycobacteriaceae > Williamsia > Williamsia faeni. The sequence goes on from QJJF01000008.1 coordinate 218,174, forward strand.
CTGTACGTGGAACCATCGAGCGAAGCGTCAAACAACAGTCGAGCGCTGCAGATTCGAGCAAAACCTGCTCTGAAGCCGCCCACAAGTCGGGCTGCGGGCCGGGACACACGTACGTACACAGCCGCATCTCGCCAGCGGTTCAATCGAGGCCAGCGTGACGTCGCCGGACATTACGATGAATGTTCGCTGGCCGCCTGAGTGTCACTATGAGATGCGCTTGCAACGTTGGAGTTGGCCGCATTCGGGTCGATGCGCGAAAGCGTGAATCCGAAAAGCACCAGAGCCTAGCTCTGATCAGCAAAGATTAGGTACATGAGCTCCCTCCCTCCCGGCGCTTTCGAGATGGCACACCATCACCCCCCTAACCGCGTGCCGTGGAACGACATCGACTGGACAGGACGCGTTTGCGCCGTCCCCGGCGCGATCCACGCCCACCCAGTGGTCCGGAACATCAAGGAGCGCAAGAAAAACACCATCGTGGATGAGTACCTTGCCAGGCACGCCTGGCAGGACCAGGAGTATCAGGACGTGCCGCCAAGCTTCGCCCCTTTGAGCGGCCGCGCCCGCCATCAATCGGCGACAACATCCACCGCTCGCTCGCGCAGAACCAATTCTCCAGAGGGTTCGCAGTGGCGAAAGCGTCCGCCATCTGTCTGGTGGGCCGAGCGTACGACCGAGGAAGCGTGCTGATGGGGGACGAAGAGGCTGGCGTCGCTCAGAGTCGGGCTGCGCGTTTCGAGGTTGGCGAGAAGGTTGCGCTCCGAGTCGACGACCACAAGGTCGGGGTCGTGATCCGGGTAATCCCACACGGCACCAGCCAACCACGTTATCGCGTCTTTCATGGGCCAGACGAAAGGGAGTACGACGAAAAGCAGCTCGTCCTCGATCGCAGCGGGTCCGAGAGCCCGAGTGATCTGATCGCGGCACTCGAGGAGGGGCGCTTTCTGGCTCCGGATGAGTTTCGTGCACGAGTCACCAGTGAGCGGCTCGCCCACCCTGCCATCAACTCGCTGTATGCAATGCGGGCAGCGCGGATCTTGCACGTTCCGTTTCAATACAAGCCGCTCTTACGCCTCCTCCGCGCTGACCAGCCCAGGCTGCTGATAGCGGATGACGTGGGGGTCGGCAAGACCATCGAGGCCGGGTTGATCCTCAAGGAACTTGAAGCCAGAGGGGACGTCGAGCGGGTCCTGGTGATGTGCCCGCGATCCCTCGCGCACAAGTGGCGTTCCGAAATGCGACGCTTCGACGAGGATTTCAAGATCCTCGACGGGGCCACTCTCCAGCATTGCCTCCGAGAGACCGACATCGACGGCTGGCCGAGTGAAGCCGCGCGAGCGATTCTGCCGATGGAGCTGATTCAGCGACAGGAACATCTGGAGGGTGACGATCGCCGGCCTGGGTTGCTGACGCTCGAGCAGCCTCCCCGATTCGACCTTCTCATCATCGACGAAGCTCACCACATGAGGAACACCGAGACTGCTCGTTACGACGCGGCTCGGTTCCTGACCACGATTTCTCACGCGGTCGTGATGCTCTCCGCGACACCGGTACACACCGGTGCGGAGAACCTGTTCACGCTCCTGCAGCTTCTTCGCGCGGACCTCTTCCCCAACTACGACACCTTTCGGCGGATGGTCGAGCCCAACCGCCATGTAACCAACGCGATGCGCCACGTCCGGACCGGAGCGCCCGAAGACTCGTGGCGTGCCGCGGCGACGAATGCGCTCGAGTCCGCAAGCACGACCTCATGGGGAGCCGAGGCGCTCGTCCGCGCTCCGCAATTCGTGCATTGGACAGCGCGACTGCGCTCAGCCGAGCCGATGAGCGACGAGGAACGCGTGACATGCCTTCGCGACCTTGAAGAGTTGCACTCGCTTGCACTGGTCATGAACCGGACCCGCCGCAGGGACATCGGACCGTTCACACAACGCGAGCCGGTCACGGTCGAGGTGCCATTCACGGCCGAGCAGCAGTCCTTTTACAACAACCTCGTCGCCTGGCAGCGACAGGTGCATGAGGTTCTGCACAGTAGCGCGGTCGCCAACCTGGTCCTCTCCCAGATCGAACGGCAAGCAGCGAGTTGCCTTTCCGGCGTTGTCGAAAGCCTCGCCGAGGTCGTCCGCACCGGAAGGCTGCATTCGCGAGGAGATTCCGACGACGAAGACAATGAGGGGCAGATGCTGCTGCCGCCGGAGCTCAAAGGCGAAGCAGCTGACCTGCTCGAGCAGGCACGCCAGCTGCCCCCGGAGGATCCGAAGCTGGATCGACTATTACAGCTCCTCCGCGACACCACGGGCGCCGAAGACGGGCCTGGCAAGCTGCTCGTATTCACGTCCTTCCGCAAGACGATCGCTCATCTGGAGCGGGCGGTCCGAACTGGTGCGACCCGAATCGCGGTTGTTCACGGCGACATCGACGACAACGAGCGTCAGGCCCTTCGTGCACGGTTCCGCCTACCGCGCACCGATCGCGATGCGATCGACGTGCTCCTTTCAACCGAGGTCGGAGCAGAGGGACTCGACTACGAGTTTTGTGATCGCCTTGTCAACTACGACATCCCATGGAATCCGATGCGGGTCGAGCAGCGGATCGGCCGCATCGACCGATTCGGTCAGCGCAGCCCCAAGGTCCTGATCTATAACTTCGTCACACCCGGCACGGTCGAAGACCGGGTCTTCATGCGCTGCTACGAGCGGCTCGGGATCTTCCGCGATACAGTCGGCGACCTCGAAGAGGTACTCGGCGAGACCACCGCTGCGCTCAACCAGCTGGCCACCGACCCGCGTCTCACCCTAGAGCAGGCCGCTCACAGGGCGAGACAAGAGGCCGACAACGTCACCCGCCGTGCCGAGGAGCAGCGTCGGCTCGAGGATGAGGCACCGGGTCTGCTCGGACTCGACGACGCGCTCATCGACGAAGCCGAGGCGATTGACGCCCGAGGTCGGTTCGTGACTGGCGAGGAGGTCCGCGAGATAGTCGAAGGGTTCCTGAGTGATCATCTGCATGGCGGCTCGCTGCGCCCGGGGTCGTCCGATTCGACGGGTCTCGTTTTCGATCTGCACCTCCGGCTCGCCGAGCACCGACAGGAGCTGCGGTCAATGCTCTCTCGTCTACCTCGCTCCGACCGCACCGCCCTCGAACTGCGCAAAGCGCTTGGCGACAACGCGCCGGTCAGCCTCACGTTCGACCAGGAGGTCGCTGTCGCACGGCGGGAGATCCACTTTGTGACGCCGGTGCACCCGCTCGCCCGACTTGCCGTGGGCTTCTGGAGGCGCCGCACGGATCCGCTGGTTGCGCAACTTTCGTTGACCGACACGGAGATTCCGGCAGGCCGATACCTCTTCGCGCTCGAACGCTGGGACGAGCTGGCAGCCCGCCCGGGCGCGCGGCTCGTCCCGGTCGTCGTCGGATTCAGCAACGCCGCTCCGGCTGACCATGTCGCCGAGCGCCTTCTCGCAGCGGTCCGTGTTGCGGACGCCGTTCCGAGTATCGCGCCGGGACCCGTCTCCACCGAAGCCACAGTAGCGCTCGACGGCCACGCCCACGAGCTTCGGCAGGCGGCTATCGCCCACTTGCAGGAGACCAACAGTGCGCTCGTGGATCAGCGTCTGGCCTCGCTGGATCTGTTCTACCGGGGGCTGCTCGCCCAGCTCGACTCCGTGCTCGGCGCGTCGACTGATCTGAAGATCATCAGGATGAAGACCTCCGAGCGCGACCGCCACCGCCATGAGCACCAGCGACGAAGGGCCGAACTGGAGCGCCGGCGCGACGCTGACATCGTCTCGACCCGAATCGCGATGGGGATAGTCGAGGTCCGCGATGCCGTCGGACTATGAGGCGATCCGAACTGAGCACCTCCACCGCTACGGAGTGGACGTCGGCAACTACGGCGGCCTTTTAGTCGACATCTACTCCGATCGGACCCAATTCCTGTTCGAGCTCCTGCAAAACGCTCAGGACGCGCACGCGACCCGGGTGCGATTTGACCTCCATTCCGATCGGCTCGAGGTCAGGCACAACGGACGCCAATTCACTGAGGCCGACGTGACCGGTATCTGCGGGATCAAGCGCTCAACCAAAGCGGACGATCCTGACCAGATCGGCCGCTTCGGAATCGGATTCAAATCCGTCTATGCGTATACGTCGCGACCGACGGTGCACTGCGGCGACGAGCACTTCCAGGTCAAGGACTACGTGTACCCGCATCCAGCCGACCCGGTCGAACCGGGAGCCGAGTGGTCAACGCTCCAGATCCTTCCGTTCGACCGTTCAGACATGACACCGAAAGCCGCCGTCGACGAAATCTCTCGCCGCCTGCGCCGACTCAGCGGTCGGACGATTCTTTTTCTCAGGAACCTCACCGAGCTCGAATGGTCCATTCCAAACGGACGCTCGTACCGAATTCGTCGCGAGACAAGGACTGAGCGCGCGGCTCGAAGGGTGTCCCTGCTGACCGGCGTGGCCTCCCAATCTCAGGAGGAGTGGTTGGTATTCGACCGGCCCGTCCACCTTGCCGACGGTGTTGATCCCGGCGCAATAGAGGTCGCTTTCGCCCTCACCCTCGACAATCGTGGTGCCGAGCTGATCACTCCGGCGAAGGACACGGAGCTGGTCGCGTTCTTCCCAACGAGCCGTGAAACCCACGTCGGGTTCCTCATCCAAGGCCCGTTCGTACCGACGGCATCTAGGGATAACGTCCGCGACGACCACCCGCTTAATCGACGACTTGCCACCGAGGCTGCTGCGCTGACGATCGACGCGCTGGAGGCGATCAAGGAGATGGGCCTACTAAAGGCCGGAGCGCTCGAGGCCCTGCCGCTCGACTCCGCCACGTTCCCGCGCGGCAATCTGCTTCGTCCTCTCTACGATTCGGTTCGAGATGCGCTTACCAACCGTCCATTCCTACCCACCGCTGACGGCCGCTACTTGGCCGCGACGCAGGTCCGGCTCGCTCGAGGCAGAGGTCTACGCGAATTGCTCTCACCCGAGCAGCTCGGCGAACTGCTTGAGTTCGATGGTGAGGTTGCCTGGCTAACCGCCGACATCTCGGCCGACCGCACACAGACCCTGCACCGTTACCTAGTGGGGCACCGACTATTTCCATGGAGTGCCGAACCCGAGGTACCTCCGCTAGTCCCTGGCATGGAGCTCGATCCCGACGCGGTCTTTCGCCGGATCGATTCGAGCTTCCTTGCCCGACAACCAGCCGACTGGATCATCTCGTTTTACCGGTGGCTCGCCGGACAACCAGCTCTGGTCAAGACTCTCGGCTCGAAAGAAATAGTCAGACGAAGCGATGGCAAACACGTCTCGGCTTTTGCAGGCGAGCGACCCCAGGTGTGGCTGCCCCCTGACGGCGAGACCTCCTACCCGGTCGTCGACCGAGTAGTCGCCGCCGACCCCGGAGCGCTCGACTTCCTGTGCACAGTCGGCCTCACCGAGCCCGACGCGGCGGACGAAGTCGTGACCACGATACTGCCGCGCTATCACCCCGATGGCGAGAAACCCAATCCGGACGAGCACACGTCCAATCTCGATCGTATCGCGGCCGCACTCATCGGTGCGACCGGTACGAAGCTCACGGCACTCACCGAGGAGCTCATCAAGACACCGTTCCTGCTGACCTACAACCCAACCAACCACAACCACTACTGGCGTCTCCCCCCGCAATCCTATGAACCCTCCGACCAGCTCGAAATCTTCATGGAGGGAAGCGAAGACGTGTTCTTCCTTACAGACGAATCCCTTGGTCACATCGATCTCTGGCGAGGTCTCGGTGTCAAGAGCGGCATTGAAATCCTGAGACGCCAACCTGACCGCTGGACCGGCTACGTGACAGTTCGCGATCGTCACAGCTCGCACGAACGCGGGCGACACCGCTTTGACCCAGATCTTCGGATTGTTGGACTGGAGCACGCGCTCGGAAATCCGACGCTCGAGCGTTCACTCCTCGTCTGGAACCTGATCTCATCGTTGGATACGCCAATCCGTGGTGAGGTCGAGACATGCACACGCAGTAACTATTCGGGCTCGCAGATCAAAACAGTCAATTCACCTGTGGCCAAGCTGCTTGCAAAGCACCACTGGCTGCTAGATCTCGACGGCAACTGGCGCATGCCAGAAGAGATCACACTGGACGATCTTGATTCTACCTACCCTAGGGACGATGATCTCGCGCGACAGCTTGAGATGCGATCGAAGGTCGCCCGTGAGGTAGCTGACCTCCTCGAGATCGACAGCGACGATCTTGACCTGCTCCGGCGGCACCCCGCGCTGGTGCAAAGGATGATGGTTGAGGCACGTGAGGTGGAACGTGGCGCCGGTGTCAACGAAAGCCGGGATGTGGACACGAACGACGATGAAGGCGATTCGGACAGCGAAACGATCGATGTCCCCGACGCGATCTTCGAGGCGTTCAATCGACAGGGAGAAGCTGAGGTCGACGAGTTCGTTGGCGATGGAGCAGCGGCGAACCCTGCGAGAAGGCAGGAGCGCTCCGCACAGGTGCTCTCGCGCTCGAAAGAGGCTGAGCCGTCGCGTCGCGCCCGGTTCACGTTCCTTTCCCGGAAGGTCTGGGAGCCACGCGATCCTGCAGTCCGCGCTTACCTTCTGCAGACCTACGGCGGGCGATGCCAGATATGCCAAGCGACATTCCCACGCCGCGACGGGGAGCCGTTCTTCGAGGCGCGATACATCGTGTCGCGCGTCGCACGACGCTGGCTCGACACACCTGGCAACAGCCTCTGCCTCTGCCCGACGTGCCTCGCCAAAACGCTTCATGGCAGCTCGAAAGCCGTTGACATCCTGCACGAGTTGCGAGAGCTAGCAGAGGACGTCATCAATCTGCCCGATGGTGGGACCGTGAGCGTCGAACTCTGCGGGGAGCCAGTCTCTCTGAGGTTCGCCCAGCGTCACCTCATCGACCTCGGGGCGCTGCTCGCCGCAGAATCAGTGGACCCGTAATGAAACGGGCCGGGCGAACGAGAACCCTTTTTGATCGCTGCAATCACACGAAAAGTCTTGCGGTCCATACTATCGCTCTCAATGAGAGCTCCGCGATGGCCTACTTGCGAGGTTTGCAGAATTACGAGCACGCCACGCCAGCCCAGTCGTCCGTCGGGGCTATCTCGCGCACTCCGTTGTCTGTTGACAGCCAGTTAGTACCACTCAGCAACATACTCGCAGAAGCTTTCGCGGTGGCGGTCGCGCCAACGGAGGTGGCGCCGAGCATGGAAATGGCTGCGGCCGAGGCGTCTGAATTCGATTAGGGAGGGCTGCGTGACCACATCAACGTCCAAGGAGACCGAACCCGGGTTGGTCTGGGGTTGGGAACATACGGGTCCGGTGTGGGGCGCCAAGGCCTACCCACCCATGTCCGGCCAAGACCACCTCGGTCTGGGATCAGTCAGCTCCGACCGCATCCTCCCGACGTTGTCCCCCGGCATTAATGTGTTGACCGTCCATCCGCGGTACTGGTCGTTCTATTCGTTTGTAATTGATGAATTCTGGGCACGACATCTACCGCGCACCCGGGCGGCATTCCGAGATTTCTACCGCCCCCGCGAAGCGCTGTTCTCGATGGCATGCCACGTGTGTGACACCAAAGAACACGCCACCGTAGGGGGCAATGTCATCGGCTCACGGCGAGTGTCATCGCTTGCCTTGGGAAACTCCTTCGACCCCGCCTTCGACTACATCAAAGAACCATTGGGCGGGTACTCGCTGTACCGATCCGCCATGGAGGCCACGGGGATCCTTGTCATCGCCACACCCGCCAACGGCTTCGCGTTCGATGCACTCACCCCAACGGGCCGCGCGCTGGCCGCCGCCTACCGCGATGCGATTTCCTCAACGGAGCTATGGCGAAACCATCTCAGCGGCACTCTCGATGAGTCCGTCTCCCGAGATGTCCTAGTCGACTTCGCGCGCCATGGGTGTCTGTGCCGGCTCCGTGTAGCGAAGAAATACGATCTTCCGTTGCTGCAGGATCTGTTCACCCATGCGGGAACTCCGGCGCAATCCGCGGCCCGACGCCAGACACTCCGACTGCTGCTCGATTTGAGCCAAACCGGGCAAGACGACGGCATCAGCGAGCACACGTTTCGGGTGCTGATCTATTTTCGACAGATCGACGGAGTGAGGTACAAGGCTCAGGCCGACCTCGCGGGCGTGGCACGACGATGGCGGCTGTATCAGGCGCGTGAGTACTTCGCGTTCGCGTTCAACCGACTGCTCGGCTGGCTCGTTCGTCAGGGTGCACACGAGTCCGGCGAGGGACTGGTGGTGTTGCCATTGACCAGAATCTGGGAATTGGTGGACGACGCACTGGACAGCAACGACTTCGCGAAACAGACGCGGATGGGGAATGTGCGAGTGCGCTCATCCACATCGGCCGTACGGTTTGCCGACTTGTTGGCCTCGCGAGTGGACCTGAAGCCGGATTTGGACGACGTGTGGCCACCGCACCAAACTCTCGACGAGCGCGCTCTTTTCGAATGGTGTTCCAACGACATCGACGACGCGGAGACACTCGTCGCGATGCTCGCGCTGGTATTGCTGATCTACCGCAGAATCTGGCTGCCAGGCAGGATCGAGAATCTGGGTGAGGACGAACAATTGCTTGCCGAAGGCGACAGCCTCCGGATCGGGATGTTGCGGTTCTTCGAGAAGCTCACCAAACGACTAATGGCCGGGGCAACACTGTCCGAACTTGCTCGGTGGCTGATCCACGACTTCGTCATCGTGCAGCATGAGCGAGTAGCGACGGCCAAACTCCCCGACGACACCTTCCGTCTCCGTCGCGTGGGTGACAGTGTGCAGTTCTTTCCCCACCAAACGGCCGACGCAAAGCTGAACAACAGCAGGTACGGCGCGTTGAGCACGACAGCCCACGAACTGGGTCTCGTGTCGAGTCTGCGAGATCCGCAACGCAAGCTGACCATGGCGGGCCGTCAGCTGCTTACGAAGGGTGATCTGCCGGCGGGCGCGTTGGCGGCAGCGGCGGAGCCCTTCGCACAAGAGTTGGAGCAGTGACGATGGCGGCCGATGTGCAAGTGCCTCGATCGATCACTGTGCCGGATCTCTTGCAGGGCGAGTGGAGTTCGGTCGTGGTGTTGACCTATGGCGCGAACCTGGCTTTTCTCGAATCGCGACTGCTGGGTCAGCTTGCCCAGATTCCCCTTCGGGTGGTCTTGGCGGACCACAGTCGTCTGGCGGCGCGCCTTCAGGAAGCGGCCGACACCGGTCAACGGTTACGCAACGCCAACCGCACGTACCTCACCGGCCCGGTCCGTCACTCCCGGGCGGCACATGCAAAGGCCATTCTCCTGACCGGCGCGACGGAGGGGTTGCTCGTCGTCGGATCCGGCAATCTCAGTCAAGACGGATACGCTTCGCCGGGAGAAGTTTGGCACGTCTTCGCCTACACCGACCAACGCCGCCAACATCTACCCGAGTTCGTGACCGTGCGAGGCTTGATCGACGGCCTCGCGAAGCGCGGCGCACTCGACCCACCGACATCGCAGATGCTGAAAGCGGCCTGGTCCGGCGCTGCATGGCTGCCCGAATCCACCGAGATGCAAGGGTCTGTCCAACACAACCTCGACGTTTCGCTCATCGACCAGCTCGCCGCCAAGGTCCCGTGGAAAGTCAACCGGATGACCGTGTACGCGCCGTTTCACGATCCCGATTGTGCGGCGTTGTCCGGCCTGATCGAGCGGTTCAAACCACGGCGACTGCGCGTTCTGATCGCCCGGGACACGTCGGTCGACGCCGACCGACTGATTGCGGTCCTATCGAAAACGCCACAATCGCAGTGTTTGCAGGTCAAGGTTCGTGACGATCCCGGAATTTACCTGCACGCCAAGTGGGTTCACCTGGAAGGGGCGAAGCAGGAAGCCCTCCTCACCGGCTCCGCGAACCTGTCGCGTTCGGCGCTGCTCAGCCCTGCTGCACTCGGAAATGTCGAGTTGGGTGTTATCAGTCTGGGGGTTCGGAAAGCGTACGACCATCTCTATGCACCACTGGACCTGACGGCGATCGAAAACCTTCACGAACTTGGTGTGAAGTTCAATTCCGAGCCAGAGCCGCCGCAGGACTCAACAGGTCCTATCCTCCTGTGGAGCCAGCTCGATGGCACCACGCTCACCTTGATGTTCGACCGGCCCGTTAAGCCCAAGGTCCCTCTGACACTGGCCGGTCCTGAAGGCACTTTCACCGTGACCCGGATCAGGGCAGCGGGCACTGCCCTCGTGGTATCGCTGCGCCCCGACGACGCCGTAGTCCTCGCCGAGGGAGGCCCCATCCGGGTGTCCTTGGACGGCGAGGAGTCCGAATCCGCGGTCACCTGGCCATACCACTTGGATTTGTTATTGGGACGCCTCGAGCGCGCGACGAACCGGGATCTGCTGCCACAGATCGGAACTCTGCCCGACGGTGATGCGGAACTCTTTGGGCTACTTCAACAACTCGAGGCGACCCTGATCTTTGACCCGGTTTCCGCGTGGCGCGTGGCCAAACCGGAAGTTCGAGACGATTCAAATAATACGGACGAGCCCTCGCTCGGGTGGGAAGAACTCGACTGGGATCGAATCCGGCGAGATCCCCGGTACGGGGCCTACCAATTCCGCGGCCGGGGGCACTCGTCAGCCCCGACCGACATCGAGGTAATTCTCGCGGCGATCTCCGGAAAACTGGGTGAACTCGGCCCGTCCCTCTCCTCGAAAACAGTGACGCCGCCGCCCGACACTGAGGAGACTCTCGCAGACCGAGGAGATAGCACCGCCACCGCCGAAGAAGATCCCGACGACGACGACTTCGATGACGAGTCGCTGCGACGCCGACGCCCGGTCACCACGAAAACCCGAATGGCGTTCAACCGCTTGGTAACCCGGTACGCCAACGCCACATCTGACAAGTCCTTCGTGGAGAAACTTGGTCCAGTCTTAGCTGTGACGAATGCCGCGATCTTGAACCACCTGCTTCCGCAACTGCTGACCCGACGCATTGTTGATCCAGCAAAGGCGCTCAACGCTCAGATCGTCGCGTGGCAACTTTTGTGGGGACGCGCCGGCGAGCCCGGACTCCTAGACCAGCTCAAGGGAGAAGAACTCAAACAAGTTCTCCGCGTGCTCGAGGAGAACCGAACCCGCATAACGACATTGCGGGCACTGTCACAGGACGTCGACTACGTTGACTACGACATGTCACCTGAACTGCGAGCTGAATTCCGGGGATTTGCCGCCAGGCTCATCGTCGATCCGACGTTTGCTCTCGCCGCACCGCTGATTAGGAAGGCGGCGCCCCACCCTGACCAGGCGAGCGCACTCCTGCTCAACCTCGAAATACTTGCTGGTGAGCCGACCCGACAGGACATCGCGAATTCTGTCCTCGAACCGCTCGGAGCCACTTACCACGATGTGGAATGGGAACAGGGGGTCGTGCTCCGCACCGACCGGGAAACAGGCAAGAAATACGAGTACCACGTCGAAACCCTGGTCGTCACCCGTGCACTGGGCCACCTCGACCATGACGGCATCCGGGGTGCGCTGGAACGCTTCGCAGTTGCAACCTATCTCGCGGGCGAAGTGAAGGACTACTGGCGGATAAGGTTCGCCGGGAACGCACGCGACGTCGGGTATTGGGACGGGGCGCTCAGTAAGGGACTGACGGATGTAAATGACCGCGACCAGGACCTCGAGGAATTCGATCCGACGTGGCCGGAATGGCTGCATCGGCTGGAGGAACTCCAAACGACGGCGCAGCACCGCGCGGTGTCCGCGTAGTAGAAAATCGGCGATCACCGTTAGGCAGTCTGCGATTACCCGGAGAGTCCGATAGTGGTTAGTCCATTATGGCCGCGTCCAGCGACTTGTCGTGCTCAACGGGACCGAGCATCCCGAATAGGGAATGCCGACGACGATCGTCGAAGAAGTCGATCCAACTAGTAACTGCAGCAACGAGTTCAGCTATCGCGACGGACGTGCAGGTAGGTGTTCTATGCCTGGCGGCTACGGGAAGGGTCACGGCAGCGGTATCGGTGCGAAGGCCGGTTCACGGCATCGCCGAGTTGCTCCAGACACGCGCGACCCCGCTATCCAGGGCCGCGTACTTCCACTGATTCTTCCTGTGTGAACATCGAAAAGCTGGCCTTCCTCGCGCTGGTGAGTGGTCAGAGACCATCTGCATCGGGGACGGCCGCCCTTGTTGGCGGAGCCACACAAGTGAGCAGTTCAGTTAGTAGATCTGTGTCAATGGACATCTGAAACTGCCCGTGTGCGGACATGAAAACTGCCCGTAGGTGGCCAATAAGAACTGCCCGGTGGTGGGCATGAATCTGCCCATGCGGCGGTGTCCGCCACCGGTAGGTCCGGGTGGTCAGTTCAAGGGTTTGACCCCCTGACCGTGCAGAGCTTGGGCCAGGCGGACTGAATCTCCGCTGGTCTGGCACAGGTGCGCGTGATGCAGCAGCCGGTCCACAGTCGCGGTGGCCAACGTTTTGGGCATCAACTCGTCAAAGCCGCTCGGATGTAGGTTTGAGGAGATCGCAACTGATCGGCGTTCGTACGCGGCTTCAACGATGCGGTAAAGCGCTTCGGCGGCATCGGCACCCACCGGGAGCAGCCCTACGTCATCAACGACGATGAGCTCGGCCCGAACGACCTTGGCGACGGCTTTGCCCAGACGGAAGCGTCAGCACGGTGTGCGCGCACCAGTACGCCGAGCTGCTCGAGGGTGAACCACGCCACGGGCATCCCGGCTTCAATGACGTTGTGCCCCAGTGCTTTGAGGAAGGATGTCTTCCCGGTGCCCGCCGGCCCGCAGACCACCAGATTCTCCCGGCGACCGACCCATTCTAGGGTGCGCAATGACTGTTGGGTGGGCAGCGGGATCGATGATGCGTTCTCATCCCACACATCGAAGGTTTTGCCGGTTGGGAACCGGGCTGCTTTGCGGCGGGCAGTGAGCATCGAGCGGGCCCGGCCGGCGGCTTCTTCAGTCAACAACGCTTTGACGACCTCGGCCGGATCCCAGCGTTGCGAGCGGGCGGTGGCCAGCACCTCGCCGGCCACTGCCCGTGCGTGTGGAAGTCGCAGTTGCCGCATCAGTTGTTCCACATCGGCGGGCAGGGTCGGAGTGCTCATGCGATGTCCTCTTCGTTCACATCGGAGTTGTTCAGGCCGAACAGATTCCACCCGCTGGTCCCTTGAGCCAGGGAGGTGTCTTCGGAGGCACCGTGTCGGGTCAGGTCCATGCCTTTGCTGGCCAGGATCGAATCGAGATCGCCGGTGGCGAACCGGCCGTGCACCGCGGCGTGACCCAACGCCCAATCCACGTCCGCGCGGCTGCTGAGCGTCGATAGGTCCACGGCGTGGGTCATCTTCTGAAAGATCCGTTCGGTACCGACCGCGGCGGCTTCCTTGACCCACACCGC
>QJJF01000009.1 GCA_003202005.1 Williamsia faeni
GTGACAGACACAGCACCTAAATTGGCACTAACAATCCATCGACACACTATCGAGTTCTCAAAGAACACACCCACAACCAACTTCGACACCCACATCGTGAGGCCATCCTGGAAGGGATATTTGTTGTCTTACCGCAAGCTGTCTCGTTTCCGAGGCAACTTTTCAAGCTTACCCGACTCACATCCGGTCCGCAACTCGCCGCCTTCGCGGTCCGTCACCACCCGCGCTGAAACACCCCACTCGAAAGCGGATCTGATTCATAACTTGGGCGGTCAACGTTGTTCCTTCAGGAAAGACTCCCTGTCGGTGTTACCGGCCCCGGCCTTCTTGCTCTCCAGTGCCTCACTCGCTGACTCGACAAAAGTTACGGGAACACCACACCCACCGTCAAATCGCCTGGTCCGCAATCGATTCGAGATGCATCAGTGCAGGTCAAGGCCCTGCCGCGTTAGCCAAAACCCTGGGCCGGCGCCCCTTGCCGGCGAAAGTTGTCATTGTGATGACCGCCACCGAGGCGATCGCTGCGCGTTGGATTGACAACACGTCTGGCGCCACTGCAGCCGAGGCCTGACCGGAAAGTGCTCTCCTACCCACCTTTTGGACAGTTACTCCAGAGCCCGGGTGGTCGTACCGTCAGGGAATGGCGATCGCAACGCTCAACTCCGGCCGATACGAATCGAATGGTGTTGCGGTGCAACGCCTTCTGCACGAGATCCCAGGACTGGCCGCGATCGACGTGAAAGCACATCGGACTGCCGGCCAGGCCGTCCACCTGACCCACAGCTTCGGGCTCGAGTCGATCTCCGACGCGGCGATGGTTGCCGAACTGCTGAAGCTGGTGGAGTGCGGCGCCTTGTCCGGACAGGACGACTTCGAATCCGCGGCGCTCGGTCTTGTGCTCACCTGCGCTGACGATCCGGCGCTGTGCTGGCAGGCATTCTACGACAACTCCCTCGACGAGCTGGCGAGCGGCAGGTCGCCGTTTGCGTCCGTCCACCATCGAGCTCTGTCCCAACTCGCCGGGTCCAGTGTCCTGGAGGTGGGAAGTTGCTTCGGTTTCTTCGCACTACGTGCGGCACTCGCCGGGTTCGACGTGCAGGCCTGCGACATCTCTTCGGGCGCGGTGAATCTCCTGCGCACCGCCGCCGGGCGCCTCGGGCTGCAGGTGCAGGCGCGCGTCGGGGACGCACTCGCCCTCCCGTACCCCGACTCCTCGGTCGACACCGTGACGCTGATCCACCTGCTCGAACACCTTCCATCGCATGTTGACCAGGCGATTTCCGAGGCGCTACGAGTGGCTCGCAAACGGGTGGTCATCGCGGTGCCGTACGAGGATGAGCCCAGCCCCCACTTCGGTCACCGTCACGTCGTCACGCCCCAGACACTTGTCGCCTGGGCGAGGCAGGCCGACCATGCCGGCGCGGAGATCTTCGAGGACAACGGCGGATGGCTGATCCTCGACGTACCGCCGGCTCACGCCTCCTAGATCAACTGCCTCCTAGATCAACCCCCGCTTGCTGGCCAGGTACACCGCTTCGGTGCGCTTACTGACTCCCAGCTTGCGGATGATGTTCCTGATGTGGAACTTCACCGTCGACGGCGAGATGTACAGCGTCTCGCCGATCTTCTTGTTGGCACAGCCATCCGCCAGAAGGCGAAGTACCTGCCGTTCGCGCTCGGTGAGTGTCTCGGGGTTCCCCTGACCGGTCACCGCCCGGAGCACCACCGCGGCGCTGCGTGGGTCGAAAGCACTGTCACCTCGTGATACCGACTTGATCGCCCGCACCAGTTCGGTGGTGTCGATGTCTTTGACCACGTATCCCTTGGCGCCACTGCGGACCGCACGGACCACCAGTTCGTCGTCGAGGAAAGTGGTGAGAACCAGTGTCGCGATCGATGGATGCAGTCTCGACAACTCGCTGATCAGGCGCAGTCCCTCATAGTCGGCGCCCGCGGTCAGCTTGAGGTCCACGACCACCACGTCGGGGGCACACACACCGACGCCTTCGAGTGCTTCCTCGACCGTATTGGCCTCTCCGACAACCGATATGGACTCCTCGCGTTCCAGAAGGGATCGCATCCCCTCCCGGAGCAGCGCATGATCGTCCACCAGCATCGTCCGGATCGGTCCGGGACGCTCCCGACGGACGTGTTCGGCAGTACTCATCACGTGTTCCCCTTGTGCTCGGTCGGGATCTCGACAACCACCCGGACGCCTCCCAGCCGAGAACGGAGGATCCGAAGATCACCGCCCAATTCCAGTGCGCGCGAGCGCATGTTGGCCAATCCATGGTGCCGTCCGGACAGATCACCGACGGTTGCTGCCCGCATCACCCGGCGCATGTGGTCGGGATCGCCGGTGCCGTCGTCGTCGACTGTGAGCCGGACATCATCCTCGCCGTACGTGAGCGCGACCTTGGCATGTGCGGCCCGGGCATGGATCGCGGTGTTGAACAGCGCCTCTCCCGCGATGCGCAGGATGGCGTGCTGCAGTTCGTGGGAGAGATCGCGTTGATTTCCGACCACCCTCACGTCGGTGCTCAGGTCTGCAGGCATGTGCATCGAACACAGTTCTTCGAGGATTGCGGTCAGGTCTCCCGTGCCGGCGGACGGCGTGTGGTTGAGCGTGTAGATGACCGATCGCACCTGCTCCACCGCGTCTCTGGTCAGCCTGCCGGCCACCTCGAGGCGCTGCGCGGTCTCCGGTTCGGCGTCGATGCGACAGACCTCGATCTGCACACCGGCCGACAACACCGACTGCGCCACCGAGTCGTGCAACTCGCGAGCGATCCGGGCCCGCTCGGTGTTGAGCACTTCCTGGCGCATCGCGGCGGACAGTTCCCGCTGCGTCTGTTCGAGTTCATGATTGCGTTCGGCCAGGTGTGTCGCGTGGCGCTGGCTCTCCTCGTACGCGCGCTCGACCTGGACCAGCAGCGCCTTGCTCTCTTCGAACAATGCCGCGTTCAGCAACGCAACGGTCGCCTGGCCGGCCAGGATCCTCAGCACCACGACGTCCGTCGGATCTATCCCCTGCGTGAGGGGGACCCAGGCGGAGAGTCCCCCGACGACCTCACCGTTGAGTTCCACCGGGACGTGGACGTGATGGTCCTCGATGACCGGCCGGCCCAGGCTCGCCACCTGACCACGCAGAATGTCGTTGAGGCGGTTGAGGACGACGTCGGGCAGACCGCCCGGTTCGATCGCGGCGTCCACGCCTTCGAATGCGTAGACCACACCCGCAGCATCCATCATCAGATGCCGGGGTCCTGTCCGTTCCAGCCGACCGTCGGTGAGCGCAAACAGCACCCATTCGGCGCCGAGGTGTTCCCGGGCGGCATCGACCACCGCGATCACCAGCGCCTCGGGCCCCGCTGCGGTCTGCACCAATGCTCGGGAAATCCGTTCCAGGGCACCGACAACACGTGTGAGCCGCTGCTCCACGCCACGAAACTGGGCGTAATGCGTCTTCTTGACCGACCGGAGCCCGACGAGTGTTTCGAGGTTGTCGGCCTTGCCCTCGGGAGTCACAGCGCGTCCAGATAGAGACCGGCGACCGTGTCCTGGTCCGGTTGGCGCGGATTGGTGGTCATACAGGAATCGGCCAGCGCATGGACGGACAACGTGGTGACATCGGACTTCTGCACACCCAGCGGCGTCAGGCTGCTGGGCATACCGATCCGGGCCGCGAACTTCGCGACCTCATCAGCCAGGCGGTCGGCGACCGTCATCGGCGACCCGTCCGTCGCAATCCCGATCGCACCGGCCAAATCTACGAATCCGTCGGCGCACACATGCGCGTTGTACCGGATGACATGGGGCAACAGCACTGAATTGATCGCTCCGTGTGGGGCGTCGCAACGGCCGCCGACAGGATGACTCATCGCGTGCGCGGCCCCGAGGATCGCATTGGTGAACGCCATCCCGGCCTCGAGCGACGCGTACGCCATCGCCACCGACGCCTGCGGATCCGACGGCTCGTCGACAAGCCTTTCCAGATTGCGCCAGGTTGTCGAAATAGATTGCAGTGCAAGGTTATCTGTCATGCGGCTACGCGCAATCGAGACGTACGCCTCGATGCAGTGCGTCAACACGTCCATCCCGCACTGTGCGGTCACATCTGACGGAACGGTGGCGAGTACCCGGGGATCGACCACTGTCACATCCGGGACCAGCCCGCGTCCGATGATCGTGATCTTGGTGGCGCGCGCCGGATCGTTGACGATGCAGAACTGCGATACGTCGGATCCACTGCCCGCGGTCGTCGGGATCGCGACCACCGGCGGCAACGGCTTGCTCGCTCGATCGATGCCCTCGTATTCGAGGATGTGTCCGCCGTTGGAGGCAATGATCGCAACGCCTTTGGCGGCATCGATCACCGAGCCACCACCGAGCGCGATGATCCCGTCGCAACCGGCGTGTGTGTACGTTTCGAACGCCGCGGTGATCTCTCCGGCGCGAGGATTGGGTGATACGCCGGTGAAGTGTTTCGCATGCAGTCCCACGGCCACGATCCGGGTGATCAACTCGTCGAACCAGGCGGTCGCGGCAACCCTGGCGTCGGACACCAACAGGGGACGGCGCATCCCGAGCCGCGAGGCCGCCAGCGCGGCCTCGGCGAGTGCACCTTCACCGATGATCATCTCGGGTGCGTGGAACTTGACCACCCGAGGCGACGGACTACTGCGCGTCATCTTCCATTCCTACTCCGGCTCCGCCCCGTCGCACGCCGCGATTCCGACCCAGGTCCAACCCTAGTGAAGTGCCCGGCCACCCGGACTGTTTCGCACGCCTCGCTGCAAACCTTCCCGCCGGCACCTGTCACGACAGCGCGTTCCCGACCTCATCGGCGCGCTCGATCAGTTCGGCGGCATCACGTGCCGACACCACGGCGTCGCAGTGGGCCGAGTAGTCGGTCATCCCACATCCCGCCTGCTTCCAGTAGCGCGGTGGCTCCGGCGTGACCCAGGCCAGACGATGGGTGCGGCGGCGCAGCTCGCCCAGCAGCTCGGGCCGGGCCGGGAATCCATTGCTGCGGGCGTCTCCGACGAACAGCACGCTCGTCCGCCGGTCCAGCAGGCCACCGTGAGTGGTCAGCAACCTCTCCAACACCTGCCCGTAGTCGCTGGTGGCGGCCAGGTCGAGTCCCGGCGCCGACAAAACCCGCGTCAGCGCATCGTCGCCATGGCCGACGAGCAGAGGAGTGGTCACGTCCACCGGATCGTCGACAAACGCCAACACGGTGCAGCGATCAGCGATCTCGTGCATCGACTGGGCCATCCGCAGGATGAAGCCGGCGACCGGTCGTACGGACAGGGACACATCCGCGACGATGAGCAACCTGATCCGTCCCGGGACCCGGGTGCGGCGGTACAGATGTACCGGGTCACCGTCGGTCTTCAGCGCCGCCCGCAGTGTGTGCCGGATTGCGAGTCGTCCGCTCCCCTGTTGCCGGGCGCGGGTACGCGGGGCACCCCGCATCCGGCGCACGATCCGGTGACAGGCCTGATCGATGTCGGCGCGGGACACCGGCGCGGTCTCGGTGGACGCCCCCGCAGCCCCGGTGACGTTCGCCGGTGGCGTCCAGGCGGCCACAAAGGCCTCGATGGCGGCGAGCAGATGATCGAGCTGGGCGCTGCCGAGATCGTCGCCGGTGGCCCGGCCGTACACCCGCCGAGCGTCGTAGTTGTCGAGGCCGGCCAGTACCGCGGCGGCATCAGCGACGGTGAGAACACCGGACCGGACCCGCATCGGCGAGGATGCCATGTCCCCGACGTCTGCGGCGCCGGCGTTGTCAACTTCGATCGTGTAGGTGATTCCGCCGGACACCGAGTCCGAATCAGGGTCCACGGCAAGGGATTCCGCGCCGGACGAGACGGTAAAGTCATTCTCTTCGCGGTGCGCGGAATCGCCGTGCCGCTGCTCGGCTTCCGGATCGTCGTCGAAGAGATCGCCGATCTCCTCGGTGTGTTCGTCGGCACCGATCATCCGGGAGGCACCTTCGAACTCCCCGTCCCACCCGAATTCCTCTGGCAGACCACCGGGCGTACCGCGGACCTTCGGCAACGAGTCCGCGTCAGCGGTGGCGGGCGGTCCATCGACGAACAACGCCTGGAAGACCGCCTCGAAAGCCTCGACCTCATAGCCGTACTTGACGGTCACCGACTTCAGCGCCGGACGCAGTGTCGACAGCTCGCTGCCATAGATCGCGAGCACCCGGCGCACTTCGATCGTCTCGGCGGGCGACACCCGGACCCCACACCGGCGCAACATCCGGCTGAATGCGCCGGCCACCACATCGAGCACCGGGTCGCGACGGGCCGGTTCGCGAGACATGGTGCCGCGGTGCATGATCCGCTACCTCCTGCTCGCCGACCGGGCCCGGCCGGCACCGAATGCCGCCGCGGTCACCGAGGCCCCCGGACTGCTGCCGTCCGCGGCGATCTCGGTGGAACCCCGGGACTGGTCCGGCTGCTTTTCCCGGCCGAGATTCTCCAGTGCGGTGTCGACATCGGCACCGAACTTGACCAGGAGTGACAACAAGGCCCGGGTCCGGTCAGGTGAGTCGACACCCAGGAATGAGGTGGCCCGCGCCGCATCGATGACCTCGGCGATCGACGGGCTCTTGCGCAGCGCCATCGCCCGCAACCGGCCGGCCAGCGCCACCACATCGGCGATCGCGGACTCCTCGATCTCCGGGGCTCGCGTGGCGATGATCTCGCGTTCGGTGGCCGCATCGGGATAGTCCACCGCGTAATGGATACAACGCCGCTTGAGCGCCGCGGACAGCTCTCGAGTGTCGTTGGACGTCAGGATGATCCACGGCTCCGAGCGTGCCGTGAAACTTCCCAGCTCGGGGATGCTGACCTGTCGTTCGGCGAGCACCTCCAGCATCACCGCCTCCATCGCCTCGTCGGTGCGGTCGATCTCGTCGATCAACAGCACCACCGGTTCAGGCGACAGAATTGCCGCCAGCAGCGGCCTGGCCACCAGGAAATCCTCGGTGAAAACACCGACGTCCTTGCGGGCCAGGGCCGCCGAGGCGGACGCCAGATCCTCGTACTCGGCGAGTTCCGCGGTGATCCGATCGCGGAGCATCTGGACATGAAGAAGTTGGCGGGCGTAATCCCACTCGTACAGTGCCCGGGCATCATCGAGGCCCTCGTAGCACTGCAAGCGGATCAGCCGACGTCCTGATGCCGCTGCCAGGGCTTTGGCGAGTTCGGTTTTACCCACGCCCGCCGGCCCTTCCAACAGCAACGGTCGTTCCAGTGCGGTCGCGAGGTGCGTCACCACCGACAGGTCGCGGTCGATGACGTAATCCACCTCCCGGAGTGCGGCGGCCAACGCCGCCGGACTGTCGAACCCCACCGAATCGAATTCCACAGAACCCGAACCACTTTCGCTTGCATCGGAATGAGCTACTTCCGCCAACTCGGTCATGCTGTCCTTCCCTGCCGTATGCCTCGCCCGCGTCTACCGGATGTCAGTACGTACCGGTGAACGCGTGGGTGACCAACGGGATCAACGAGTTGACGGTGGACTCACGCGGGTTGCCCGGTGTGCACCAGTCCCCCATCATGTGTTCGGCGACTGCCTGGATCTGCTTGTCCGAGGTGTCCATCTTCTCGCCGCGGCCCTCGTACTTGCCGGTGTTCATCCGGTTCTTGTCGTAGGTGTTGGTCCGCAATGCACCGAAGTTGTCCGGGATACCGAGATCCTTCGACAACCGGATCGCCTCTTCGACCGCGGCGTCTGCCGCCTGAACGGTGGTCATCTTCGAGGTGTCCACGCCCATCAGGGCCGCGATCTCGGCATAGCGCTCGAAGCGGGCCGGCAGGTTGTACTCCCAGACGCGCGGCAACGCGATGGCGTTGTTCAGACCGTGATGGCTGTCGTAGAACGCGCTGACCGCATGCGACACCGAGTGGACCAGACCCAGACCGCCCGAGTTGAATGCCTGTGCCGCAATGTATTGCGCGTGCATCATGCCGGTACGGGCTTCGAGATTACGGGGATCGTAGACCGCGGTCCGCAGGTGCTTGGTGATCAGTTCGATCGAATATTTTGCGTTACCCAGTGATGGCGCGAAGTCCAGCCGCGACACATAGGGCTCGCTGGCATGTGCCAGGACATCGAACCCACAGAACGCGGTGAAATGCTCGGGGCACGAGTAGTACAGCAGCGGATCGTCCATCGCCAGGTCGACCAGGCAGGTGTCATCGAAAGCCACCCACTTATGGGGATTGTTCATGTCGGAGGTGTCGGTGATGACGTACGCCCACGACGTCTCCGACCCGGTTCCGGCCGTGGTCGACACCGCGATGTGCTTCGGGTTCTCCTTGTTGGTCGCCTTCGAGAATCCCTCGAACTCATTGATGTTGCGCCCGTCGTGGGCGATCACCATTCGGGCACCCTTGGCCGCGTCATGGCTCGAGCCACCACCGACCGAGATGATGCCGTCGCACTTCTCCGACTGGTACAGCGCGGCGGCGTCCATGCAGTTGTAGTCCTTGGGGTTGGACTCCACCTGATCGAAGAGCACCACGTCGACGCCCTGGTACTCGATCTTGCCGATCAATTCTTCGATGATCCCCGAACCGCGCAGGCCCGTGGTCATGAGCAGGATCCGGGACATCCCGAGATCCTTCGCCTCGACACCGATCATGTCGTGGGCGCCGACGCCCAGTTTGGCTTTGGGGAAAGGATGGAACTCCTTGATGGGGAAATCCCAGATCTGGTTGAGCTCGATGGCCATGGCCTGACTCTCCTTGTTCGAGGGCAAAAACTGTTGCCCCACAAGGATGTTGCCCAGATCACAGTCAGGACAAGGTCACCTGTCCGTGCCCCGGCAAACAACGTCCGGACCGCCAGCTACCGCACCTGCCCAAAGGGTCAGGTGCCCGCACGGGTCAGTACCCCGGCTTCGAATCCATCGTCACGCGGACGATCTCGCCGCCGAGGCTGCGCATGATCTCCACAAAATCGGGATAGCCACGATCGATGTGCGAGACGTCGTGCACCTCGGTCACACCGTCGGCCACCAGGCCGGCGAGGACCAGCCCGGCCCCGGCGCGGATGTCCGAACTCCAGACCGGCGCGCTCGAGAGCTGTTCGATACCCCGGATGACCGCGTGATGACCATCGGTCCGCGCGTCGGCGCCGAGCCGCACCATCTCCTCGACAAAGCGGAATCGCGCCTCGAAGACGTTTTCGGTGATGACCGACATGCCATCGCTGATGGCCGCCAAACCGATGGCCATCGGCTGGAGATCGGTCGGGAACCCCGGAAACGGCAGTGTCGAGTAGTTGACCGCCTTCGGCCGGTCGTCCTGGACGACACGGAACCCGTCGTCGAACTGGGTGACCTTCGCCCCGGCCCCCACCAGTTTGGACAGCACCAGCTGCAGGTGCCTCGGATCGACGCCACGCACCGTGATGTCGCCGCGGGTCATGACCGCTGCGATCGCCCAGGTGGCGCCGACAATTCGGTCGCCGATCACCCGGTGGGTCACCGGCATCAGCCGCTCGACGCCCTCCACCGTCAGAGTCGAGGTACCTTCGCCGCTGATCTTGGCGCCCATCTGCTGCAACATCACGCACAGATCGACGATCTCCGGCTCCCGGGCCGCGTTGTCGATGGTCGTCACACCCTCGGCCAGCACCGCCGCCATCAGGATGTTCTCGGTGGCGCCGACCGACGGGAACTCGAGACTGATCGGCGCACCGATCAGCTTGTCCGCCTCGGCGACCACGCAGCCGTGTTCGATCACACTGTGAGCGCCCAGCAGTCGTAGGCCGGCCTGGTGCATGTCCAGCGGCCGTGAACCGATCGCGTCTCCACCGGGGAGTGCGACAACGGCGCGGCGGCAACGCGCCACCAGTGGTCCGAGCACGCAGACCGAGGCCCGGAACTGCTTCACCGCATCGAAGTCGGCGTGGAACTTGGGTTCTGCCGGCGTATCGATCACCACGGTGTCGCCGTCATGGCTGACAACAGCACCCAGACCTCGCAAGACCTCGGCCATCAACGGAACATCGAGGATCTGCGGGCAATTGGTGATGGTCGTCCTGCCCTCTGCGAGCAACGCCGCAGCCATCAACTTCAGAACGCTGTTCTTGGCGCCCACGACTTCGACCTCACCGGTCAGTCGTGCGCCCCCGGTCACCAGAAAACGATCATCAACCACGGATGTAGCCTAGGCGACCGGCCACGGACCGCAGGCGACGGCCCGCCATAGTCATCATCGGTTCTCGGCGACGAGCTTCAGGGAGGCCAGACCCTTCTCGAAATCCCGGCCCACCAGCTTGTCCGTGGAAACGATCTTCGCGAATAGCTTTGCCAGCCCGGCATTTTCACCGGTCATGGTCCACTCAACCTCGGTTCCCGCCGCCGCCGGAACCTCAGTGAGCGTGAACACCGCCCGATTGGAAGCCTTGAACGGCTTGAGGAAATCCAGCTTCACCGACACCGAATCGGGCACAGCCAGATCCGTCACGGTCATCGACCCCGCACCCGCCTTACGGTTCCCCTTCCAGGCATAGGTGCTGCCCACCGCTCCCGTCGGGCCGCCATACGTCCGTTCCAGCGCAGGATCCAAACCCTCCCAGGGTGACCAGAGCTTCCACTGATGAAAATCCACGATGAACGGGAAAATCGCCTCGGCCGGAGCCGCGATCGTGATGGAACGTTCGATGGAGAATGCCTGTGGCGCCAACGGTGTCTCCCGCAGTTGTGGTCGCGGCCCTGACCGGACTGGGCCATTACCACTGCGAGGATACCGGGTAGGTTTGCTGTCATGGCTGTTCATCTGACCCGCATCTACACCCGTACCGGCGACGCGGGAACCACTGGACTCAGCGACTTTTCGCGCGTATCCAAGAATGACCCCCGAGTGCTGGCATATGCGGACTGCGACGAGGCCAACGCCGCCATCGGCGTTGCGCTGGCGATGGGCAATCCGTCCACAGAGATCGCCGACGTCCTGCGGCGCGTGCAGAATGACCTCTTCGATGCCGGTGCCGATCTCTCGACCCCGGTCGTCGACGACCCGAAGTATCCGCCGCTGCGCATTCTGCAGAGCTACATCGACGACCTCGAGGTCTGGTGTGATCACTACACCGACCAGCTCGAACCGCTCAATTCGTTCATCCTGCCCGGCGGCAGCCCACTGAGTGCGTATCTACACGTCGCTCGCACGGTCACCCGCCGTGCGGAACGAACGGCGTGGGCGGCCATCGAAGCATTCCCGGACGACACCAGTCCACTGCCGGCGCAGTACCTGAACCGGCTGTCCGATCTGCTGTTCATCCTCTCCAGAATCGCCAACCCGGGCGGCGACATCCTGTGGCAGCCGGGCGAGCAGCGCACGCGGGCCCAGTCGGACCAGTCGGCTGCCGAACACAGCACAGCCGACAACGATCTTGCTGCAGCGCAAGAAGATTGATCAGTCGTCGCGGTAGCGCCGTTGGGCCCGCTGAGACGGCCGCGATTCGAGCCACGACTGAAATGCGGTCACGCCGCCGCTGTCGAGGGCGAGTTCGAACTCCCCATCCCGGTCGGCCAGCTCGAGGATCACGATGCTGTCGTCGAGGAAGTCCGCTTCGCATGCGGTCGGTGACCGCCGGCCGCTGACCGTCACCACCTGACGCAGTACCAGCCGCTGCGGTCCGGGCAGGACCCTGCGCAGGCGGAAGTATTCGAGGGCGTTGTCGTCGTACCGGACCACGCCGTGTCGCCAGGCCCGACCGTCGTCTGCGGGCAATTCACGCAGCAGCGCCGAGGTTCCTGAACCACGCAGTTCGTTGATCCGGTAGAGCATGTACAGCGCAAATGCGACGACGAGCACGATCACCGTCAGGGCAATGAGACTCCAGTCCACAGCTGACACCTCCTTTGGCCCCCGGTGAATATGCAACGATCCCCGCAAACTTGTCTTAAGTTTGCGGGGACCGGAGAAAGTCTGGCCATTCGAATGGTACCTGCGCTAGAGGAAGCCATTCGATCGGCACCCTATTTGACTTGTTGCAGAACGTCCACCGCGCGAAGACGAGATTCCGCACGCAAGAACTCGACACTACCCTTTTCGGCAGATTCGAGCACTGAACGCTCGGCGGCCTCGTCGACATCGCCGGCCCACTCGGCGGCCTCGGCGAGGATCGTGACGACCTCACCGGTCACCGAGATGAAACCACCCTGAACAGCTGCCACGAGGCGCTTGCCACCGACCTCGTCGATCGCGACATATCCGCCCGGTGCCAACTGACCCAGCGTGGGCTCGTGATGGGCCAACAAACCAATTGCACCCTCGGTGGTCTGAGCCACCACAAACGTTGCTTCGCCGGAGTAGATACGCGACTCAACCGCGACCAACTCGACTTGAAATGGTGTGTCAGGCATCGAGTGATGTCACTTTCCGGTGATCTTCTTGGCAGCGGCCTCGACGTCGTCGAGTCCACCGCAGCTGTTGAACGCCTGTTCGGGAAGATGATCGTATTCGCCCTTGGCGACCTTGTCGAAAGCCTCGATCGTGTCGGCCAGCGGCACAACCGAACCCGTCTGGCCGGTGAACTTCTCGGCAACGATGAAGTTCTGGCCGAGGAACTTCTGGATCCGACGTGCGCGCTGCACGGTGATCTTGTCTTCCTCGGAGAGCTCGTCCATACCGAGAATCGCGATGATGTCCTGGAGTTCCTTGTACTTCTGCAGGATTCGCTTGACCTCGTTGGCGACGCGGAAGTGCTCGTCACCGACGATCGAGGCCTCGAGGATGCGCGAAGTCGACGTCAGCGGGTCCACGGCCGGGTAGATACCGAGCTGTGAAATCGGGCGCGAGAGCTCCGTGGTGGCATCCAGGTGGGCGAACGTGGTCGCCGGCGCCGGGTCGGTGTAGTCGTCGGCGGGCACGTAGATGGCCTGCAGCGAGGTGATCGAGTTACCACGCGTCGAGGTGATGCGCTCCTGGAGCTCACCCATCTCGTCGGCCAGGGTCGGCTGGTAACCAACGGCCGACGGCATGCGGCCGAGCAGCGTGGAGACCTCGGAACCGGCCTGCGTGAAACGGAAGATGTTGTCGATGAACAGCAGCACGTCCTGACGCTTGACGTCACGGAAGTACTCCGCCATCGTCAGCGCGGACAGAGCGACGCGCATACGCGTGCCCGGCGGCTCATCCATCTGGCCGAACACCAACGCGGTGTCCTGAAGAACGCCCATCTCCTCCATTTCGAGGTGGAGGTCGGTGCCCTCACGAGTACGCTCACCGACGCCCGCGAACACCGAGGTGCCGGAGAACTCGCGAGCGATACGGGTGATCATCTCCTGGATCAGAACGGTCTTGCCGACACCGGCACCACCGAACAGACCGATCTTGCCGCCCTTGACGTACGGGGTCAGCAGGTCGATGACCTTGATACCGGTCTCGAGGATCTCGGTCTTGCCCTCGAGCTGATCGAAGGCCGGGGGCTTCCGGTGGATGCCCCACTGCTCGCCGTCGCGACCGGTGCCCGGTGCGTCGAGGCAATCGCCGAGTGCGTTGAACACGTGGCCCTTGACGACGTCACCAACGGGAACCGAGATCGGCTTGTCGGTGTCGGTCACCTCGGTGCCGCGGGTCAGACCGTCGGTCGGCTGCATCGAGATGGTGCGGACCAGGTTGTCGCCGAGGTGCTGGGCAACTTCGAGCGTCAGGGTCTTGGCAACCGACTTCAGCGCGATATCGGCATGGAGTGCGTTGAACAGGGGCGGGATGGCGCCGCGCGGGAACTCCACGTCGACGACCGGACCGATGACACGCACGACGCGGCCAGTCAGCCCAGCGGAACCCGTCCGGGAAGTTTGGGTTTCAGTTGTGGTCATGATGTCTCTTCCTCTGTGACGATGGCATTGGCATGTTTCGCGAACTGCGATCGGGCCGGCCGGATGCCTGAAAACTGTCGAGTCCGGTTACGCAAGGGCATCCACACCACCGACGATCTCGCTGATCTCTTGGGTGATCTTTGCCTGGCGGAGCTGGTTGGCCTCGCGGGACAAGGTGGTGACCAATTCTTCGGCGTTGTCGGTGGCCGCTTTCATCGCGGTCCGGCGGGCTGCCGATTCAGAGGCAGCCGAGTCGAGAAGCGCCGAGAACACCCGGGTTGCAACGTATTTCGGCAGCAATGCCGTCAGTAACGTTTCTGCGCTCGGCTCGAATTCGTAGTTCCGGGCTAACCCGGTGCTCTCCCCGGACTCGTCTTCGGTGACGACCAACGGTGCGACCCGACGAACGACCGGTGTCTGCGTCAGCATGCTCACGAAACGCGTGTACACGAGATGCAGCTCGTCCACGCCCTCGATCTCCCCGCCGTCAGGCGAGTCGATCGTCGTGCCGGATCCGGCCATGAAGAGGTCGATCAGGTGCTCTGTGGACGCCCTCGCATCGGCGTAGGCCGGCTGCTGTGAGAACCCGGTCCAGCTACCTGCGAGCGGCATCTTCCGGAACGTGAAGTACGTGGTGCCCTTCTGCCCGGTGACGAAGAGGACAACATCCTTGCCCTCGTCGGTCAGCAACTCGATCAGCTGGCGAGCTTCGCGCAGCACGTTCGAGTTGTAGCCGCCGCACATGCCGCGATCGCTGGTGACGATCAACACCGCAGCACGTTTCGGCTCAGCACGTTCCGTCAGCAACGGATGCGTGAGCGAGGTGGCGCTCGAAGCCAACTCAGAGAGGACCGCAGTGATCTCCTGTGAGTACGGCTTCGAGGCCTTCACTCGTGCCTGAGCCTTGGTGATGCGCGAAGTCGCGATCAGCTCCTGTGCCTTCGTGATCTTCTTGGTCGATTGCACAGACCGGATGCGCGAACGTAGCTCGCGAATGCTAGCCATCTACTGTCACAGCCCTTCCCGGCCCGTCAAACCTTTGCCAATCATCAAAACCGATTCCCTAGGACTTGCGAACTTTGACGGTCTCGTCCTCGACCTTGTCTGCCGAGAGAGCGGACGCTGCTGCTTCGTTCACGACCTGAGACTTCTCGTCGGCCCAGAAGGTCTCCTTGAACGAGTCGGCTGCCTTCACGAGAGCGTGAGCAGCTTCGTCGGTGAGGGCCTTGCCGCCTGCGATGGTCTCGTAGACGCCGGATGCCGAGCGATGCAGCTCGTTGATCAGTTCGGCCTCGTAGCGACGAACTTCGTCGACGTCGACCGAGTCGAAGTGGCCTTCACCGGCGAGGTAGATCGAGACGATCTGATCCTCGACTGCGACGGGCGAGAACTGATCCTGCTTGAGCAGCTCCACCCAGCGGGCACCACGATCGAGCTGAGCCTTCGAGGCGTCGTCCAGGTCCGAGGCGAAGGCCGAGAAGGCTTCCAGCTCACGGAACTGTGCGAGCTCCAGACGCAGCGAACCCGAGACCTTCTTGAGGCCCTTGGTCTGTGCGGCGCCACCAACACGGGAGACGGACGTACCGACGTTGATCGCCGGGCGAACACCCTTGTTGAAGAGGTCGGACTCGAGGAAGACCTGGCCGTCGGTGATCGAGATGACGTTGGTCGGGATGAACGCCGAGACGTCGTTGGCCTTGGTCTCGATGATCGGCAGACCGGTCATCGATCCACCACCCATTGCGTCCGACAACTTGGCGCAACGCTCCAGCAGACGCGAGTGCAAGTAGAAGACGTCACCGGGGTAGGCCTCGCGGCCCGGCGGACGACGCAGCAGCAGCGAGATGGCGCGGTAGGCCTCGGCCTGCTTCGACAGATCGTCGAACACGATGAGGACGTGCTTGCCCTCGTACATCCAGTGCTGACCGATGGCCGAGCCGGTGTACGGAGCGAGCCACTTGAAGCCGGCCGAATCGGAGGCGGGAGCAGCCACGATGGTGGTGTACTCCATGGCGCCCGACTCTTCGAGAGCAGTCTTGACGCCCGCGATGGTCGAACCCTTCTGGCCGATTGCCACATAGATGCAGCGAACCTGCTTGTCGGGGTTACCGGTCTCCCAGTTGGCCTTCTGGTTCATGATCGCGTCGATGCAGACCGCGGTCTTGCCGGTCTTGCGGTCGCCGATGATCAGCTGACGCTGTCCACGACCGATGGCGGTCATGGCGTCGATGGCCTTGATACCGGTTGCCAGCGACTCCTCGACGGGCTGGCGCTCGAGCACCGAAGCCGCCTGGAGTTCGAGGACGCGGTTCTCCGAGGAGACGATGTCTCCGCGGCCGTCGATCGGCTTACCGAGCGGGTCGATAACGCGACCGAGGAAGTTGTCGCCGACGGGAACCGACAGCACGTCTCCGGTACGGCGGACTTCCTGGCCTTCTTCGAGAGTGTTGTAGTCACCGAGGATGACTGCACCGATCTCGGATTCGTCAAGGTTCAGTGCGACGCCGAGGACGCCGCCGGGGAACTCGAGGAGCTCGTTCGACATCGCGGACGGCAGTCCGCTGATGTGTGCGATTCCGTCACTGGTGTCAGTGACATACCCGACCTCGTCGCGTGCAACTTCCGTTGAGAAATTCGAGGTGTAGGTTTCAATCGCACTTCGGATCTCATCGGAGGTGATCGTCAACTCCGCCATATTCTTGCCCTGCTCTTCCTGCGTGGTCGTGAGTTTTGTGGAATCGGTGTGGTGCGCATCGGCTCGGGCGGAATCGTCAGCCCAGCGACTTGCGGATCGTGGCCAGTCGTCCGGCGCCGGAGCCGTCGATGACCTCGTCGCCGATCTTGATGACCATGCCCGAGAGCAGGTCCTCGTCGACAACAACGTGAGTGACGATCGGCTGGTTGTAGATGCGCGTCAGCGTGGCCGTCAACGCCTCGACCTGCGAACCCGTCAAATCGACAGACGCCCGGACCTTCGCGACCAGACGGTCCCGCTGGCCGGCGGCCAGGTTCGACAAAGCGTCGAATACATCGGCCGGTTTCTCGTCGGACAACCGGCCGATGGCCTGTAGGGCCAGTGCTTCGGTGACCGATGACACCTTGCCGGTGGTCAGCGACGCCAGCAGTTCCTGGCGTGCCTTTGCCGCCCGCGATTTGTCTCCGAGGGCGACCTCGAGGTTCGGGTTGGCGGCGACCGTGCGGCCGAGCAAGAAGAGTTCTTCCTCGACCGTGTCGAGCGCGCCGGTTTCGGACGCCGACTTGAGGTAGGACTCGCGTCCGAGGAGTTCGAGCCCGCTGAGCAGATCAGAGTTGTTCGACCAGTCACGGCCGACCGCCTCCAACACCACCGCAAGTGAGCCGGCTCCGATCTGGCTGCCGAACAACTGGCGTGCCAGACCCTGCCGGACGTCCACCGGTGCGGAGACGTCGCCGAACGCGGTACGCAACGATCGCTCGCTGTCGAGGAACCCGACAACCGCGAACAGATCAGAACCGATCTGCTCCGCGGCCGTGGCGGCATCGCCGCCTGCAGCTGAAATCGTCTCGGCCAGGGTTGCCCGGGTACCACTCAAAGCTTCGCGGCTGGCTGCGTACATTGGCTTCACTTCCTCTGCGCAGAAGTAGCGTCGAGATCAGCCAGGAACCGGTCGACGGTCTGGCCTCGCTTGACACTGTCTTCGAGGTGCTCACCGACGATCTTCTCCGCCAGGTCAACGGCGGTGCGACCGAGGTCGGCACGAAGTTCGGCGACGATCTGATCGCGCTCGGCCCTCAGCTGCGAGCGGCCGGCGGCGACGATGCGCGCGCTCTCCGCTTCACCCTGGGTGCGGAGCTCGGCGATGATCTCTTGCCCGCGGAGACGTGCGTCCTCACGAATCTGAGCCGCGACTGCGCGGGTTTCGAGCAGCTGCTCTTCACGCTGCTTGAGCAGGGCGTCGGCTTCTAGTTGTGCATCAGAGGCCCGCTTGAGCCCACCGACGATACCGTCGGTGCGCTCGGCGAGAACTTCCTGAGCACGTGGAAGAACGAACTTCCAGAAGACGAGTCCCACAATCGCCAGGGCCACGATGGACCAGACGATGTCGTAGGTCGCAGGCAGGAGAGGATTATGAGATTCCTCTTCTGCGGCGAGAATCAAGGAGTTGGCACTCATCGGATCAGAAGATGAAGCCGGCAACCAAGCCGATCAAGGCCAGCGCTTCGGTGAATGCGATACCGAGGAACATGGTGGTACGCAGCTGTCCGGCGAGCTCCGGCTGACGCGCGGTACCCTCGATGGTCTTGCCGACGACGATACCGATACCGATACCGGGGCCGATTGCAGCAAGGCCGTATCCGATGGCGCCGAAGTTGAGGTCGCTGATCGAACCGCTTACTTCTGCGAGGTTGCTCATGGTGTTGGGTCCCTTTCTTCATGATCCGCTGGGCGAGGTTTAGCCGCAGCGGCCAGTTTGTTGGTCGAGATGTTTCTGGGGGTAAAACTTCGGTCAGTGATCCGCGGCGTGGTCGGCCAGGTCGATGTAGACGGCCGTCAGCAAGCAGAAGATGTAGGCCTGCAACACGATCACCAGGAGTTCGAAGAAAGTGAATGCGATGCCGCCGAGCAGTGCCGGGAAGCCGAAGATCCAGGTCCAGGCGTCCGTGGTGAAGAAGAAGTACTGGGTGGCGCTGAAGAACAGTACCAACAGGATGTGGCCGGCAAGCATGTTGGCCATCAGACGGACGGTCAGCGTGAACGGCCGCAAGATGAAGGTGGAGAGGAACTCGATCGGTATCAGCAACAAGTGCAGGGCAACCGGGACATCGGGGACGATGATGCTCGACTTGACGTAACCGAAGAAGCCGTACTTCTTGATACCGACGTAGTTGAAGGTGATGTACGACAGGGCCGCCAGGACGATCGGCATACCGATCAGACCGTTGGACGAGATGTTCAGGAACGGGATGACGCCGGTCATGTTCGTGAACAGCACCGTGAAGAAGATCGTCACGAGAACCGGGAGGAAACGCTTCCCGTTCTCTTTCCCGAGGACACTCTCTGCGATCTGGATGCGGACGAAGTCCAGTGCCAACTCACCGACATTCTGCAGACCCCGTGGAACCAGCTTCGGGCTGCGGAAGGCCAGCGCGAAGAAGACTGCACAGACCACAGCCATCAACACGCGGATCAGCATCAGACGATCGACTTCGAAGATCGTTCCTTCGAAAAGGACTGCATCAGGGTAAAAGTCGGACAGCGAAGGCGGGTGGTAACCCCCATCGCCTGCCGCGAGGTTCAAGACGCTCAGCACTCTCTCCCGTGCTCTGGCCGCAGGTCAGCATGCCTGCAGTTCGACCGGACATAATTCAGATCAAGCAAAAGTTCTTTACAGACTTCGTGCCGTACACGGCCCCTGGGTTTCATAGGCTGAAGTCGCATCGTCTGCGCCTTCTCGCGTGGCACGGCAGTTCGATCACCGGACTGGTCAAGTCCGGTTCTCTTCCGCGCGCCAACGATAGCAACCGGCTGACAACCGTCATAGTGCGGGTATCTACCAGAGGCCATTACTACCCTGTGTAGTATGTCCGGATTCTAACCGTCTTCGTCCGCGTTGTCATCATCAGCGGTGTCGACGTAGGGGATCTTGGTGGTCATGATCGCGTAGGTCTCGCACCCGAGCACGATGACCATGGCAAACAGAGCCGTCACACCCAGCGCGACGTGATTGAGCGATTCGACGTTCCTCAACGCCGCCAGTGCCAACATCGCCAGCAACAGCTTCAGCAGCCAGGTCCCCATCAGGATCGCGCCACCGGTCGTCGGCGACGCATCGGCCGTCAGAACCACTACGACCACGGTGAACAGGATGAATCCGCCACCGAACGCTGCACCCACCAGCGCGCCCCAGAAGCCTTCGCTGCCGTCGATCAATCCCCAGACGATCGTGCTGAGCACGGTCAGCACGACCAGGCTGAGCGCGCCGTAGCGGATCGCCTTCTGCAGCGGGGTGATCGGTTTGGCGTTGTTCGGGGTGGTCAGTGCTGGATCAGAAGCTTCGCTCACCCTTCCAGGGTAAGGGGCGCTCAGGAAGCGCTGATACCGACACCGGTTCGGTGACGGTTGCGGAGCCGGGGAACGATCGTCGCGAGCATCGCGATGATCAGGCCTCCACCCAATACCGGCAGCACCACCGAGGCCGAGAACAGTGTGCTGGCGGCCGCACTGAATGCCAGTACACCGACCCACAGGTAGATGACCAGGACCACGCGACGATGGGAATGGCCGAGCTCGAGAAGCCGGTGATGCAGATGCATCTTGTCCGGTGTGTAGAAGCCGACGCCGGCGCGCGTACGCCGGATCACCGCCAGCAACATGTCGAGCATCGGGATGAACATGACCGCCGCCACCAGGATGATCGGCGAGAGCAGCGTGAAAACGTCCGCCGGACCGTAAGCATTGATCGCGATACGTCCGGAGGCGCTGGTCGAGGCCGCAGCGAGCATCAGGCCGATGAGCATCGAACCGGAATCGCCCATGAAGATGCGGGCCGGCTGGAAGTTGTGTGGGAGGAAGCCGAGGCAGGCGCCGGCAAGAATCGCCGCGATGAGGGCAGGCGGGTAATAGCTGACATCGCCGCCCTGATCGTGGAGAAGTCCCAGCGAGAAGGCACAGATCGCCAGTGCCGCGATCAGCGCGAGACCCGCCGCCAGTCCGTCGAGACCGTCGACGAAATTCATCGCGTTGACCGTTGCGACGGTGACCGCGATGGTGAGCAGGCCCGATTGCAGCGGGTCGAGGATGACGGTCCCGATATCCCCGAACGGGACCGCGACGACTGTCCAGCTCAGACCCATGAGCACCAGAACGCCGGCAGCGGTGAGCTGACCGACGAATTTGGTGAGCGCGTCGATACCCCACCTGTCGTCGATGATGCCGACCAGCACGATGACCCCACCGGCCACCACCACGGCGTTCATGTCGTCGGTGTAGTCGAACCCTCGGGTCAGTGCCGGCAGTTCGCCGGCCAGGATCATGCCTGCCAGCACACCGATATACATGCCGACGCCACCCAGACGTGGGGTCGGAATCGCATGGACGTCGCGGTTACGAGGCACCGCGACAGCGCCGGTCCGGGTGGCGACAACGCGCACCAGGCCGGTGATCAGGTAGGTGATGAGTGCCGCACACAAGCCGACCAGCATCAACTCACGCAGCGGTACACCGGCACCGCTGCTGGTGAGACCGGACTGGGCGGCGATCAACACACCGTTGCCCTCACTCACCGACGTCGAATAGGCCACGGGCACAAACGATACTGGTGACAGACATTCGGGTCAGACCCGCAGACTCTCGACGTCGGTGCCGATGACCTCGGCGATCTCCTCGGAGCTGATCGCACCTTCGCGCAGGATCTTGGGGGTGACATCGGTCAGGTCGACGATCGTCGACGGCACGGCTTTCGCCGCTGGTCCGCCATCGAGGTAGACCGCGACGGACTCCCCCAGCTGCTCGCGGGCCTGCTCTGCGGTCGTGGCCGGTGACCGGCCGGAGATGTTCGCACTCGACACCGCCATCGGGCCCACCTCGCGCAACACCTCGATCGCCACCGGGTGCAGCGGCATCCGCAGCATCACGGTGCCCCTGGTGTCACCAAGATCCCAGGCCAGCGACGGGGCCTGGTGCACGACCAGGCTCAAACCGCCGGGCCAGAACGCCCGGGTCAGCTCGCGCGCCGTCGGTGACACCGACAGGACCAGCCCGTCGATGGTCGTCCACGACCCCACCAGAACCGGCACCGGCATGTCACGGCCTCGGCCCTTTGCGGCCAGCAGGCTGTTGACCGCCTCGGAATCAAAAGCGTCGCAACCGATCCCATAAAGGGTGTCGGTAGGCATGACGATCAGGCGGCCACCCTTGGCGGCGCCGACCGCGGCGCGCAGGCCTGCGGACCGCGCTCCGGGATTACTGCAATCGAACGTAGTGCTCACGGCGTCCATCCTTGCACGTTGCCCGAGGCCGATCAGCGACGCGTGGCGGTGACAAACCGCGCACGGTCGGCGAGATCGTGGTTCTGGGTGATCGA
This sequence comes from Williamsia faeni, assembly GCA_003202005.1. GTDB lineage: Bacteria > Actinomycetota > Actinomycetes > Mycobacteriales > Mycobacteriaceae > Williamsia > Williamsia faeni. The sequence continues at coordinate 21,919 of QJJF01000009.1, forward strand.
ACCGAAGCGCCCGTCGGTCTCGAGCGCGTCCATCACGAGGTTGCCGGTGGTGTCGTCGTGTTCAATCCCGACCGCACAGCCGGGGCGCAGAATGCGGGCGACGACCGAGATCATCGGTGTGATCACGCTCATCCCGTCGGCACCACCGAACAACGCAGTCGCCGGGTCGTAGTCGGCCACCTCGACCGGGAGCTCTGCCCCCACCGGGATATACGGCGGATTCGACACCACGAGATCGGCATGGACCTCCGGCAAGATGTTCGGATCGGCCGCGTCGCCGAGGTGTACGGTGACCCGGTCCCGAACCTCGGCCGGCATTCGAGACAGGTTGTGGCACAGCCATTTGTGTGCAGCGTCGTCGATTTCGACGGCATGGACCTCGGCGCCGGAATGGCCGACGGCCAGTGCCAGCGCCAATGCACCGCTACCGCTGCACAGATCGACCACCACCGGGTGCGACATCTGCTCAATCTGCTCCAGGGCCCACGCGTAGAGCAGTTCCGTCTCCATCCGTGGGATGAAGACCCCGGGACCGACGTCGAGTTCGATCGGTCCGAAAGCAACGTGGCCGACGATGTGCTGAAGGGGTTCACGCCGTGCACGTCGATCGACGAGTTCGCGATAGCGACGTGCCTCGGCGTCCGACAGCTCGTCGACCACGATCAGCTCACCGACCGACCGGCCGAGTACAAACGCGAGCAGCAGGCCCGCATCGACCTGCGCGTTGGGCACTCCGGCCGCGGACAGTTGCACCGCAGCAGCCCGGCGAACTTCCTTGGCGCTCACTCCGCCTCGAGGCGAGCCTGACGATCCGCAGCGCTGAGCGCGTCGAGGAGCGCATCCATGTCGCCGGCGAGCACCGCGTCGAGATTCTGCGCCTTGTAACCGATGCGATGGTCGGTCACGCGGTTCTCCGGGTAGTTGTAGGTGCGGATCCGCTCAGAACGGTCGACCGTACGGATCTGAGCTGCCCGGCCCTGCGACGCCTCGGCGTTGGCGGCTTCTTCCGCGACGACTTGCAACCGGGCCGCGAGGACCTGCATGGCACGCGCCTTGTTCTGCAACTGAGATCGTTCGTTCTGGCAGGTCACCACGATCCCGGTGGGCAGGTGGGTGAGCCGGACCGCGGAGTCGGTGGTGTTGACACCCTGTCCGCCTTTGCCGGAGCTGCGATAGACGTCGACTCGGAGATCGTTTTCGTCGATCTGGACCTGTTCGACCTCGTCGGGTTCGGGGAAGATCAGGACACCGGCCGCCGAGGTGTGGATGCGACCTTGCGATTCGGTGACCGGAACGCGCTGCACCCGGTGGACTCCGCCTTCGAACTTCAACCGGGCCCACACGCCGTCGAGTCCCTCGCCCTTGGACTTGATGGAGATGGTGGCATCTTTGTATCCGCCCAGGTCGGATTCCGTCAGACCCAGGGTCTGGGCCTTCCATCCTTGGCGCTCACAGTATTTGAGGTACATCCGCGCGAGATCGGAGGCGAACAGCGCCGATTCCTCACCACCGGCACCGGATTTGATCTCCAGCACCACGTCGTCGGCGTCATGCGGATCGCGGGGCGACAGCAGATCGGTCAGTGCCTCATCGAGGGTGGCGACGGTCTCCTCGAGCTCCGGGATCTCGGCGGCAAACGCACTGTCGTCGGCTGCGAGTTCGCGCGCCGCTTCCAAATCGTCCTGTGCTGCCTGAAGTTTCGTGTACGTCGCCATGATCGGGGCGAGTTCGGCGAACCGCTTGCCCACCCGCCGCGCGGCAGTCGGATCGTTGTGCAACGAGGGATCGGACATCTGGCTCTGCAAGCCGGCATGCTCGGCAAGGATGTCGTCGATCGCGGATGGATCGGAAGTACTCATGACTTGATTCCTTGACGATGTGGCTGCGACGAAATGGCTGCGGAGCCGTGACGGGGTGGCCGGGGATGGACGCAGGGAAAAGAAAAACCGGCGCCTGACCCGCCACAGGGCAGAGTCAGACGCCGGTTGTCCAAGCTAGTTGTCTGCTGCGTCTTTCTTTGCAGCGGCCCGCTTGCCGTAACGCTTCTCGAAGCGCGCAACACGGCCGCCGGTGTCGAGAATCTTCTGCTTGCCCGTGTAGAACGGGTGGCACTGCGAGCAGACCTCGACGTTGATCCGACCCGACGCCTGGGTGGAGTGGGTCTGGAAAGTGTTCCCGCAGCCGCAGACCACAGTGGTCTCGACGTAGTCGGGGTGGATTCCCTGCTTCATTCTGGTGTCCCTTTCATGGTCGCCGGGTCACCTTCGCGGATCGAAGGTGTGAACCGGAACCGGACTCGACCGCTCAGTATGCCAGAACAGCCTCCCGACCTGCGAATCGCCTTCGCGCGATCGAGCTGACGGCCTGCATTGCGGCACGGTTATGTCAACAACGATGTGCCCCGGATATTCCAGCGGACAGGGTCGCTGTCTCCCCTCCCGATCCCCCACCGTTCGAGCCCGGACCAGGGACGGTCGCCGAGTTCTGACATCTGACAGGATGGTGCCGCAGCAGATCCATCGCGGATCGGGGCCGAGCAGACAGGTGACAACGTGAAACCAGCGGTACTACTCGCGGCGACCGGATTATTGCTGGTCATCGGCCTCAGTGGTTGCACGTCGGAGCATTCGGGTGACCCCGTCGCCGGCGGCGGCAGTGGTTCCGGCGGCAGTACAACCCAGGATTTCATTCCCAGCCGCTCCAATCCCGACCCGACCGATCAGATCGAGGGCGTGCTGAAGGTCTACTACCCTTCTGCCGAGCATGTCCTCGACTCCCAGAAGGTTGCATACACGTACGAGCCGCCGATCGGCGGTCGTCACGACTCCGTCTGGGCAACCTGCACCGGCATTGTGTACCCCATCGCGATCCGGACCGAAAACGCCGTCCACTCCCTCGAACACGGCGCTGTGTGGGTCACGTACAACCCCGACGACGTCGACGCGGACCAGATCAGCGAACTCGAGCAGCGGGTCGATGGCCTCAACTACATGCTCATGTCACCGTATCCGGGTCTCGACCAACCGATCTCATTGCAGTCATGGGGCCACCAGCTGAAGGTCTCGGACGTCGACGACCCTCGGATCGACCAGTTCATCACCGCGACCAGGCAGAACACGCAGGCCGGGGTGTACGACGAAAATCCCACGGCGACCGGCTATCCCGAACCCGGCGCCACCTGCGCGATGGTGCCGGGGCGCTTCGACCCGACCGATCCCCCACCCTTCGAGCCGGGACCGGGCACCGTACCCGAGAGCTGACCCCGCGCAACCGCCAGACGACGAACAAACCCACCTCTTCCGGCCGTTTCCACACGTTGCACGTTGCAAAAGGTGGATATGGCTGAAAGAGGTGGGTTTATTGTTGGTGCTGGGGACGATTCAGTCGTCCTTCATGTTCCCCGGTGCGGTCTTTTGCACCTGCATCAGGAACTCCATGTTGTTCTTGGTCTTCTTCAACTGGCTGACCAACAGATCGATGGCCTGCTGCGAGTCCAGTCCGGAAAGCACCCGGCGCAGCTTGTGCACGATGGAGAACTCCTCCGGCGACAGCAGCAGCTCGTCCTTACGGGTACTGGACAGATTGACGTCCACCGCCGGGAACACGCGACGCTCCGAGATCTTGCGATCCAGTTTGAGCTCCGCGTTACCGGTGCCCTTGAACTCCTCGAAAATGACGGTGTCACCGGTGGATCCGGTCTCGACCAGGGCCGAGGCGATGATCGTCAGTGATCCACCGTTTTCGATGTTCCGGGCCGCACCGAGGAAGCGCTTCGGCGGGTAGAGCGCCGTGGAATCGACACCACCGGACAGGATTCGGCCAGAGGCCGGTGACGCGTTGTTGTAGGCACGACCCAGGCGGGTGATCGAATCAAGCAGGACGACAACGTCTTTGCCGTCTTCGACGAGACGCTTGGCCCGCTCGATGGCGAGCTCGGCGACCGACGTGTGATCTGACGGCGGCCGGTCGAAGGTGGAGGCGATGACCTCACCCTTGACCGAGCGCTGCATGTCGGTGACCTCTTCAGGCCGCTCGTCGACGAGGACAACCATGAGGTAGCACTCGGGGTTGTTGATCGAGATCGCGTTGGCGATGTTCTGCAGGATCGTGGTCTTACCCGCCTTGGGCGGTGAGACGATCAGCGCGCGCTGGCCCTTTCCGATGGGCATGACCAGGTCGATGACGCGGGTCGAGATCCGCTCGCTCGTGGTTTCCAGACGCAGTCGCTGGTTCGGGTACAGCGGAGTCAGCTTGTTGAATTCCGGTCGCCGCTTGGCGGTTTCGACGTCGGCACCGTTCACCGAATCGAGGCGGACGAGCGGATTGAACTTCTGACGCTGGTTGGACTGGTCGCCTTCACGGGCCACCTTGACCGCACCGGTGATCGCGTCACCGCGACGCAGACCGTTCTTGCGGATCAGGTTCATCGACACGTAAACGTCGTTCTGGCCTGCGAGGTAACCGGAAGTGCGGACGAATGCGTAGTTGTCGAGGACGTCGAGAATGCCCGCGACCGGCTGCAACACATCGTCGTCGGAGATCTGCGGTTCGCCGCCACCGGCTGGGCCGTCGGTGCGATCGCGTCCACGGCGACGCTCGCGGAAGCGGCGACCGCGACGACCGCGGCCGTCTCCGTCGTCGTCGGGACCGTTGTCGCGGTTGTTGTCGCGGTTGTTGTTGCGCGGCCCGCTGCCCTGACCATCGGAATTGCGGTTGTCCGCGTTGCGACTGTCACGGTTGTCGACGCGGGTATCGGAACCACGGTTGTCACCGCGGTTGTCGGCGCCCCGATTGTCGCGGTTCTGACCGCCCTCGCGATTCTGGCCGCCGGATGCTCCGTCGCGCCCACCCTGGTTGTCCCGGGCGGTGTTCTGGCCGTCACGGTTCTGCTGCCCGTCACGATTTTGCCCGTCACGTCCACGACGACGCTGACGACGCTGGTCAGAGCCATCGCCGGAGTCATTGTCGTCGCCTGAATCGGCGTTTTCGGTGGTGACTGCGGCATTCGAGCCGGCGTCATCGGCAGGCACGTCGGTCCTGTCGGCAGGCGCACCACGGCGACGCTCACGACGACCGGACTCGGCCGGAGCCGATTCAGCAGTGGCGTCGGCGGCCGGGGCCTGCTTGGTTTCGGCGCCCCTGGCCTCGGCGACCTGGTCGGCCTTCGCCGGGGCGGGCTGTTCGGCCGGGGCGCTCGTCGGCGCCGCAGCATCGGCCTTGACCTCGGCCTTCTCGGCCGGAGCCCTGGTGGCCGCAGCTTTGGTCTTGGCGGGCGCAGCAGCGGCCGAACCGCTCTGACGCTCCTTGATGGCAGCGATCAGGTCGCTCTTGCGCATACCTGATGTGCCTTTGATCCCGAGCTCGCCGGCGAGGCCGCGCAACTCGGTGAGAACCATCCCCGACAGTCCGGTGCCACGACGACGTTCGGCTTTGGGAGTATCGACTCCGCCGAGGTCAAGCGTGTTTTCCGCACCCGATGCGTTGATGAGGTCCGTATCCGTCAACGGATATCCTTTCCTTCCCCCGCCGGTAGATTCGCGAGGGCCAGTTTCTCGCACCCGGAGACCAGGTGAGAGGTGCCGCTATTTTGAGCGGTCTATCAGGCTTTGTGTCGTGTGCCGCACTTCAATTTCACGGACTGACGTCCGCGGGCTGTGACCGTTGAATTTCACAATTTCGTGAGAAGCGCGCGTGGTGAAACTTTCGCGGCGGGACGGGTACATGCTAACCACGATCAACGATATGAGCAACACTTTGCACTGACGGCGTGTTCCCTGAGGGTGGACGGGCCAGATGGCCCGACCCTTCCTCAGTGTACGACTACTCCCGGCGCGATCTCTACCTCGCCCAGCGCGAATCCCAGTTCTGCTGCCATCTCCTGGGATCCGGGGGGCAACGGCGATGCCGTCAGCGCGAGGACGGTCGGCCCGGCACCGGACACGGTGGCCGGAACATCCCGGTCCCGTAGCCACCGAACCAATTCCGCGGTGGCCGGCATGACCGGAGCGCGGTACTCCTGGTGCAGACGATCCTCCGTCGCCGCGAACAGGAGACCGGGATCGGTGGTGAGCGCCACAACCGCCAGGGCCGCACGGCTCACGTTGAACACCGCGTCGCCGCGCGCGACCGCATCCGGCAGCAGCCCCCGGGTGACTGCGGTCGACGACTCGACCTGCGGAATCATCACAAACGCGCGGATCGACGGATGGAGGTCGAGTTTGCTGGCGAAATAGCGCGCCTCGTGCGGCGCGTCGGTCTCCAGTGCCGGATGCATGTGACCGCCCGCAACGTCCGACCAGGACACGACAGCCGAGCCGAGCACACTCGCCGACGCGTTGTCCGGGTGCCCTTCGAACTCCGAGGCGAGCTGAACCAGCATGTCGGTCGAGAGCGGGGTGCCGACACCCGCTGCGCGAATCAGTCCCGCCGCCGCCGCCAATCCCCCGACCACTGCAGATGCCGACGATCCCAGACCCCTGGAGTGCGGAATGCTGTTCCGGCACTCGACATCAAGCCCTGGGACCGTCACTCCGGCCGCCGAGAGCCCGCGATTGATCGCCCGGACCACGAGATGGGTCGCGTCCAGGGGAACCCCTTGGGCGCCTTCCCCGCTCACGCTGATCCGCAGTCCGGGTCCGGCGACGGTCACCGAGACATCGTCGTAGATGCCCAGTGCAATACCGAGGGTGTCGAAGCCGGGTCCGAGATTGGCACTCGACGCCGGAACGCGAGCGCGCGCCTGCAGACCGGCCGGCAGAACAAAATTCATACCGCGCGCTTCAACTTGCCGGCGCGTTCGGAACAACGTGTGCGAAGGTGCCCATCAGCTCAACCCCAGCGCCCTGGCAACCGCAACCGGGTCCACCGGGATCGCTTCGACCGGCGGAATGCCCGCCAGCGCGGTGTCAGGGTCCTTCAAGCCATTGCCCGTGACAGTGCAGACCACCAGTTCACCGGCAGAGATCCAGCCGTCGGCGCGAGCCGCCAGCAGACCGGCCACACTCGCCGCCGAAGCCGGCTCCACGAAAACGCCCTCGTGTCCGGCGATCAACCGGTAGGCCTCGAGCAGTTTCTCGTCGGTCGCCGCCCGGAACTGACCGCCCGACTCCTCCTTGGCCGCCACGGCCTGGTTCCAGCTGGCCGGAGATCCGATGCGGATCGCGGTGGCGATGGTCTCGGGATTCTTGACCGGTGCGCCGTTCACCAGCGGCGCAGCGCCGGCCGCCTGGACACCGAGCATCCGCGGCAACGAATCGACGACACCGTCGCGGTGGTATTCGGTGTAGCCCTTCCAGTATGCGGTGATGTTTCCGGCGTTTCCGACCGGCAAGGCATGCACATCGGGAGCGCGGCCGAGCACGTCCATGATCTCGAAGGCCGCAGTCTTCTGGCCCTCGATGCGCGCCGGGTTGACCGAGTTCACCAGCTCGATCTCGGGGAACTCAGCGGTCGCCTTACGCGCGAGTTCGAGGCAGTCGTCGAAATTGCCCTGCACCTGAATGATTTTCGCGCCGTGCATGATTGCCTGGGCGAGCTTGCCCATGGCGATCTTGCCCTCGGGGATCAGAACCGCGCAGGTGATTCCGGCGCGCGTCGCGTAGGCGGCGGCGGACGCCGAGGTGTTGCCGGTCGACGCACACAGGACGGCGGTCTTGCCGTTGTTGACGGCATTGCTGACCGCCATCGTCATCCCACGGTCCTTGAACGAACCGGTCGGGTTGAGGCCTTCGACCTTGAGATAGACCTCGCAGCCGGTGATCTCGGACAGATGCGGGGCGCTGATCAGCGGGGTGCCGCCTTCGAGGAGGGTGACAACCTTCCAGTCGTCGCCCACCGGGAGCCGATCCCGGTAGGCCTCGATCAGGCCGGGCCATGCACTGTGCACGGCTGCTGACTCACTCATTGGTTCCCTCCAGTCGCAAAACACTCGAAACGCTCAACACCGAATCCATTTTCTCCAGCGCCGCAACGGTTTCCGACAACGCGGCATCCGGTGCACGATGCGTGACAACCACCAGCCGGGCATCTTCACCGGCGCCCTCCTGGCGGACCGTGGAGATACTGATGTTGCGCGAGCTGAACTCACCGGCAACCGTCGACAGCACACCGGGCTTGTCGGCAACCCGCATCGACACGTAGTAGCGCGTCCGGACGTCGCCCATCGGGGCGATCGGCAACGACGCATAGGTCGATTCCAATGGCCCACGGCCACCGTGAACCTTGTTACGCGCCGCCATCACCAGGTCTCCCAACACTGCGGAGGCGGTCGGTGCGCCACCGGCTCCCTGGCCGTAGAACATGAGCCGACCGGCGTTCTCGGCCTCCACGACCACGGCGTTGAACGCGCCGTTGACCGCGGCGAGTGGATGCTCCAGCGGCACCAGCGCGGGATAGACGCGAGCCGAAATCCGTTGTGTACCATCCTCGGCGACGATGCGCTCGCAGATGGACAGCAACTTGACCGTGCAGTCGAGCGCTTTCGCCGATGCGAGGTCGTGCGCGGTGATGTTCGAGATGCCCTCGCGGTAGACGTTCAGCGCGGTCACCCGCGAGTGAAACGCGATCGATGCGAGGATCGCGGCCTTGGCCGCGGCGTCGTATCCTTCGACGTCGGCTGTCGGATCGGCTTCGGCGTATCCGAGCCGGCCGGCCTCGGCCAGCGTCTCGTTGTAGTCGCTGCCGTCCGCGTCCATCGCCGAGAGGATGAAGTTGGTGGTGCCGTTGACGATTCCCGCCACCTTGGTCACCGTATCGCCGGCCAGCGACTGCATCAACGGCCGGATCACGGGGATCGCTCCGGCCACGGCCGCCTCGAAGTAGAGGTCGACCTTGGCGGTCGCGGCGGCCGTCGCGAGCTCACCGGTGTAGTCGGCAAGGAGCGCCTTGTTGGCGGTCACGACCGACTTACCGCTCTGCAATGCCTCGCGAATGAGCATTCGCGGCGGATCGATTCCGCCCATCAGTTCGACAACGATGTCGACGTCCTCGCGGGCGACGAGGTCTTCTGGCTTGTCGGTGAGCAGCGCCGGATCGATACCACGCGGTTTACCGAGGTCGCGGACCGCAACGCCACGAATCTCCATCGGCGCACCGACGCGGGCCGTCAGATCTGCGGCATTGTCGGTGAGGATGCGTACCACCTCGGTACCGACGTTGCCCATTCCGAGAATCGCGACACCAATGGCGCGCGTGCTGTTCTCCGTCATTCGTTCACCTCCAAGCTCAACAAATCCTCAACGGTCTCGCGCCGCAGCATCACCCGCGAGGCACCGCCCTTCACCGCGACCACTGCCGGTCGCGTCACCATGTTGTACCGACTCGACATCGTGTAGCAGTACGCACCGGTGGCGCCGACCATCAGAATGTCTCCGGGTGCGACGTCTCCGGGCAGCCAGCAATCCTTCACTACGATGTCGCCGCTCTCGCAGTGCTTTCCGACGACCCGGCTCACCACCGCATCGGCGGACGACACCCGCGAGGCCAGGCGCACATCGTATTCCGCCTGGTACAGCGCGGTCCGGATGTTGTCACTCATGCCACCGTCGACCGACACGTAGCGCCGTTGCGCCCCGCCCGCCGCGAGCTGCACGTCCTTGACGGTGCCGACGGTGTAGAGCGTGACACCGGCCGGACCCGCGATCGCACGGCCCGGTTCGACAGCGATCGTCGGCGTGGGCAGCCCAAGTGCAGCCGACTCCCGCTCGACGATGATCGCAAGCTTGTCGGCAACTTCCTGAACAGGCGGTGGATCATCCGACGGGAGGTAGGAAATACCAAGTCCGCCACCGAGATCCAGAATCGACAGTTGCGCGGTCTTCTCGACACCGAATTCACCGACAACCTCCTTGAGGAGGCCGAGCACCCGATGCGCAGCCAATTCGAACCCATCGACCTCGAAGATCTGCGAACCGATGTGGCTGTGCAGACCGACCAGCCGGAGGTTGTCCGTGGCAAAGACCCGTCGGACCGCATCCATCGCCATCCCGCCGGCCAGGGAGAACCCGAACTTCTGGTCCTCGTGGGCGGTGGAGATGAACTCGTGCGTGTGCGCCTCGACACCGACGGTGATCCGGATGAGAACGTCCTGGACCACCCCGAGCCGGCCGGCGATCTCGTCGAGTCGCTCGATCTCGATCATCGAATCGAGTACCACGTGCTCGACGCCCGACGATGCGGCCAACTCGAGTTCCGGAATCGATTTATTGTTGCCGTGCAACGCAATCCGATTGGCCGGGAACCCCGCGCGCAGAGCCACGGTCAACTCCCCTGACGAACACACGTCCAGGGACAGCCCCTCGGACTGCACCCAGCGGGCGATTTCCGACGACAGAAATGCCTTGGACGCGTAGTGCACGTGTTCTGCGGAACCAAAAGCCTTGGCCATCTCGGCGCAACGGGCGCGGAAATCGTCCTCGTTGATGACGAACAGAGGCGTGTCGTACTTCTCCGCCAACTCGGTGACCGGAATGCCGCCGATCCGCGCGACGTCGTTGCTGTCGCGGTCGGTGCTCTGCGGATAGACATGAGCCGGCAACTGTGCCAGATCGGCTGCGCTGTTGGGCCGTTCGGCGAGACGAGGTGCTGCCAGGGCCTCCGCGTGGCGAGGGCCGGCGGGGTGTGCGTTCACATTCGCTCCGGTGCGCTGACGCCGACCATCGCCAAACCGTTGGCGACGACCTGCTTGGTGGCGCCGCACAGTGCCAGCCGTGCGGCGTGGATATCGGTCGGTTCCTCGTCGCCCTGGGGCAGCACGCGGCACCGATCGTAGAACTTGTGATACGTGCTGGCCAGCGATTCGAGGTAGCGACAGATGCGGTGTGGCTCACGCAATTCCGCGGCCGTGGAGACCACCGCCGGGAAGTCACCGAGCGTGCGGATCAGGTCGCCTTCGGCCGGATCGACCAGCAACTCGAGGTGGTCTGTAGAGGCCACCAGCCCCAGCGTCTCGGCGTTGCGGCCGATCGCGCTGAGCCGGGCGTGTGCGTATTGCACGTAGTAGACCGGGTTTTCGTTCGACTGGCTGACCAGCAGATCCAGGTCGATGTCGATGTTGACGTCGACCGACGAACGGATCAGCGAGTAACGGGCGGCGTCCACACCCACCGCCTCGACGAGATCGTCGAGCGTGATCACGGTTCCGGCGCGCTTGCTCATCCGGACCGGTTGGCCGTCCTTGACCAGATTCACCATCTGGCCGATCAGGACCTCGAGCCGATCCGGGTCGTCGCCGAGGGCGGCCGCGGCCGCCTTCAGGCGCACCACATAGCCGTGGTGATCGGCGCCGAGCATGTAGATGCAGAGGTCGAAGCCACGATCGCGCTTGTCCTTGAAATACGCGATATCGCCGGCGATGTAGGCGGCTTCGCCGTCACTCTTGATCACAACCCGGTCTTTGTCATCACCGAACGCGGTGGATCGCAGCCACCAGGCGCCATCGTTCTCGTACAGGTTGCCGTTCGCCTTGAGCTCGACGATCGCCTTGTCGACCTGTCCGGAGTCGAACATCTTGTTCTCGTGCGTGTAGACGTCGAAGTCGACGCCGAACTCGTGAAGGTTCTGCTTGATCTGCGTGAACATCAGGTCCACGCCGTGGGCGCGGAAGGTTTCGAGCCGATCGGCTTCGGGGCGGGCCAGTGCGTCGGGCACCTCGGCGACGATCTGCGACGCGATGTCGTTGATGTACGCGCCGGCGTAGCCGTCTTCGGGTGCCGGCTCGCCCAGGGCGGCGGCCAGGAGCGACCGCGCGAACCGGTCGATCTGGGCACCGTGGTCGTTGAAGTAATACTCGCGGGTCACCGCGGCACCCGCGGCCGACAACACCCGTCCCAGGGCGTCACCGACGGCAGCCCAGCGAGTACCACCGAGATGGATGGGACCGGTGGGGTTGGCCGAGACGAACTCGAGGTTCACCTTCAGGCCGTCGTAGATCATGCCGGTGCCGTAGGCCTCGCCACCGGTCAGCACGTTCGCGACAACCGCGTTCTGCGCGTCCGCGGCGAGGCGGATGTTCACGAATCCGGGCCCGGCGATGTCGGCGGTGGCGATCCCGTCACGCGAGATCAGTTCAGTGGCCAGCCATCCGGCCAGCTCACGGGGATTTGCTCCGACCTTCTTGCCGAGTTGGAGTGCAATATTGGTGGCGTAATCGCCATGTTCGGGATTTCGGGGGCGCTCCACGACAACAGAGTCCGGCAGCGCGGACACATCGAGTCCGTGGTCGGTGAGCACTGTGGAGGTGGCGGCATGCAGGAGTACCGCGAGGTCGGCGGGGGTCACGATGCACCATCCTATTGGCCGACCGATCGTCAAAGACAATCGCATTGACTTGGCACCCGTCACCGCGGGAGCACGCCGCAGGTTTTGTCAACACTCGGCGAGGCCGAGGTGCCCACGTAGACTCTCATATCGCCGACGAACAAGCCGGCAGTGCGACGTTCGCTCTCCATAGAATTGCACCGAAAGAGATCCATGGCTGACGCCAAGAACAAAGGCAACATCCCGAAGAGGCCCGCGGGCTCCGGGAAGAAGAAAAAAGCTGGTCAGATACCGGTTGTCAAAGCCGGCGGTGGACGGCAGATCCCATGGGGCACCATCGGTGGAATCGCGGTGATCGTGCTCATCATCGCCGGTCTCGCCATCTATCTGGTGCCCAAGTACGAGGACAAACAAGAGGTGGCGAAGTACACGCCGTCGTCCTCGAACCCGGATCCTTCGGACAAGATCGAGGGCGTCACCAAGGTCTATTACCCGGCGGGCCAGCACGTCGAACCGACCCAACGGGTCGCCTACGACCAGTCGCCGCCGTTCGGCGGACCACATGACGCGGTGTGGGCCACGTGTACCGGCATCGTCTATCCGGGCGAGTTGCGCACCGAAAATGCGGTGCACTCGCTTGAGCACGGCGCGGTCTGGATCGCCTACAACCCCACGACAATCGCCCCGGGAGACCTCGACACACTGAAGTCGAAGGTCGAGGGCAAGCAGTACATGCTGCTCTCGCCGTATCCGTCGCTGGACCGGCCGATCTCGCTGCAATCGTGGGGCCACCAGCTGAAAGTCGACTCGGCGGGTGACAAGCGCGTCGACCAGTTCATCGAAGCGCTCCGCCAGAACGGCAACACCGGCGTCTATCCGGATCACCCCGAGGCCACCGCGTATCCCGAGGTCGGCGCGCAGTGTGCGGCGATACCCGGATCATTCGATCCGAGCAACCCGCCTCCGGCCGATGTCGGCGACCTTCCCGCCGACGCCGTCCAGATGGATGGCAGCGGCGCCACGGAGGCCACCAATGAGGCCGGCATGGTTCCGACCCAGCCGGTCCCGGCAGGCTGATGACGACATCGGACGACACTCCTGACGGTGCATCCGATCGGGACAAAACCGCTCAGGACGAAACGGTTCAGAACGAAACCGATCGGGACGAAACCGCCCAGGACGAGCCGGAACAGGACGAAGCCCCCCGGGGTGAAACAGATCAGGACGAATCCGAACGCGACGACTCTGATCAGGACGAAATCCCACAGGACAAGACCGATCAGGACGCATCTGACCGCAACGAATCTGGTCAGGACGAGACGGTTCAGGACGACACCGGCCGCGCTGATCCCACTCGGGTCGATTCCGCCAACGACGCGGCTGATCGGGACGCGCCGCGCGGCCGCCGGAGCCAGCAGACCGCTGTGCTCGTCCTCGGCGCGATCGCAGTGCTGCTGATCGGCGTCGTGGTCGGGTTGCTTCTCCGCATGACGTTCGACGGTGACGACGACAGCAACAAACCTGCGGCGGATTCGGCGGCTGTCGGGTTCTCGCAGGACATGATCCGGCATCACCAGCAGGCCGTCGAGATGGCCACGCTGGAGCTGTACGGCGGCAGCGACCCGCAGGTCCGAAGCCTGGCCTACGACATCTTGACGTCTCAGGTCAACCAGATCGGGCAAATGCAGTCGTGGCTGGCCCGGTGGGACTACCCGATCGATAATCCGGGTGAACCGATGGCGTGGATGACCGACCACGGCTCCGGGCACCACCACGATGGTTCGGACCACGCGGGATCGACCGAACCCAGCATGGATATGGACATGTCGGCGTCCGGTGTTCCGATGCCGGGAATGGCGACCACCGAGGAGATGAACCAGCTGCGCAGCCTGCAGGGCAGCGAGCTCGACCTCTACTTCCTGCAGCTGATGTTGCGCCATCACCAGGGCGGCATCGAGATGATGGAGTACGCAGTCGAGCCCGATCACGTCAGCGAGGACTATGTCCGCAACCTGGCCCAGCAGATGATCAATGTCCAGGAATCCGAATCGGAGACCATGACCAAGATGATCGAAAGTCGCGGCGCTGCACCGCTTCCGATGAACTGATCGTCTTTTCACACAAAAGCCCCTGTCCGACATCGGACAGGGGCTTTTGTTGACTCCGGGCCTTTGTTGACTCAGGGGCCTTGCCAACTCGCGGCGATCAGCGGACTTGCCGGCGCCGCGGTACCGGGACACTGCGGCCGTGGATCTTCTCGTAGGCCGCGCGGTTGGCATCGTGCTTCCGCACCCGCTCGGGACTCTCGAGATCGGCAGGCAGGCCATGGAGTTCGAGGCGGTGTTCACGATTGGGCTGCATGTAGGCACCGCAGTAGAACAGCGCCAGGATGAGGCCGAGCAGAATCATCGCGAGCCGCAAGTAGATCGGCCCGGGGAACAGCAGGAAGACCGCGAACACGGGAAAGAACGGGATCATGCCGCGCAGCAGGTGTCGCGGCACCCGCCAGCGGCCGGTCAAGTCGTGCCGGACCCAGTCCTGCAGCTCGTCGGGCAGCTTGCGGCCCCAACTGTAGGTGATCCACTGCCACGGATTGGGCCGGGCGCGCTGCGTCATCGTGTTACTCCTGAAATACATCGGAACCCTCAGGGTTCCAGGGTGATCGAGCCGGATGCGATGGCCGCTTCCGCAGCCTGATTGACGGTGCCCAGGACGCGGTGCAGCTCCTCGAGAAGCGCAAGGTCGACGCCGAGGGTGCGGACGACGGCGAACGGAATCTTCTCCGCCTCGCTGCGTAGTTCGCGTCCGGCTTCGGTGAGCTGGACAACCAATTGCCGCTCATCGGTGACACTGCGTGTGCGGGTGATCAATCCGGCCGCCTCGAGTCGCTTGAGCAGCGGCGAGAGGGTCGGGGAATCGAGCCGCAGGGCATCGGCGATCTCACGCACCGACATCGGCGCCCGCTCCCACAGGGCCAACATGACCAGATACTGCGGATGAGTGAGCCCCAGCGGCTCCAACAGCGGCCGGTACACCCCCAGAACGGTCCGGTTGGCCACCGCGAGCGCGAAACAGACCTGACGCTCGAGAGCCAGCGGATCGCCCTCGATCACGAGTTCGTCGGACATCGCACCCCTTTGGTCGTGCCTACATAGTTATTGCACTAACTATATGCCCACGAAGGAGTTGAAGCAATCTCCGCGACAGCGGGTTTGACGAAACGCCTGCTCACAGCTGTGACTCGGAACACACTTGATACTGGCAAAGTGCTGATTCACCCGTTAGGAAGGGCAAGAATTATGGCTGAGGCTGGTCTATGCATAACTTTCGGAGAAGTGGTGACGGGGCGCGAGAAGCGAGCGCTCGAGGTCTACGGCGACACGTTGGAGTATTTCGGGCGACTTCAGACAGAGGGGAAGCTCGAACGCTTTGACGTGGTCATACTCGGACCAACCGGTGGAGACGTCGGATTCTGGCTGTTGCGGGGCACGGCCGAGCAGATCGACTCGCTCCGCCGCTCCCAGGAGTACATCCAGCTGATCCAGCGTGTGCAGCTGGACGTCAACGGGCTCAGGGTCACTGATGCCTTCGTTGACGAGGGACTCGTCGAAATCATGGGCAGTTTCCAAAAACTCGTCGCCGAGCTCAACTGACCGACAGCCCTGTCACACCAGGCGTTATCGGTGAGCAAGGCTGCAGGTTGGGGCGACCAGCAGGATTGCCGCGAAGACTGCGGCGACGAGAAACTGCGGCGAAATATGTGTGCCCCCGGCAGGATTCGAACCTGCGGCCTTCCGCTCCGGAGGCGGACGCTCTATCCCCTGAGCTACGGGGGCTCTACGGGCGAGGATCAGCGTAGCGCATCAGCCTCGGCCAGCCCAAAACGCCTGGGTTGGCGCGTTTCAGACCGCCACCAGTTGCGCACCGCCGACACCGGAATAGCGCGCCGGAGTACACGTCAGGACAATCACCTGGGTCTGTCGGCCGGCGTGCGCGAGCACAGCGGACATG
Source organism: Williamsia faeni (assembly GCA_003202005.1). Classification (GTDB taxonomy): domain Bacteria; phylum Actinomycetota; class Actinomycetes; order Mycobacteriales; family Mycobacteriaceae; genus Williamsia; species Williamsia faeni. The sequence continues at coordinate 38,185 of QJJF01000009.1, forward strand.
CCGGCCAAACGTCCCGGGTCGGTATATCCGAGCGCGTCATCGATGATCACCGGCACTCCGTCGACGGGGTCGACGAGCATCGCGCAGGCAAGACGACTGATGATGCCGAGCTGTTCCTTCGCTCCCCCGGACAACGCGTCATGGTCGACGGTCACCCCGTCGAGTGTGCGCGTGGTGATCCGCAGCTCCTCGTCCACACCGATCTGCAGGCTGGAGCCGAACACCACCTTGCCGAGTCGCAGAATCTGCTCGGAGAACGGCGACACATACCGGCGCCGCGTGTTGTCGCGATGGCGCTCCAAAGTCCGCATCAGCAGGGCGACGGCATTCGCCCGCGTCTGGACGCGGCTGTATTCGGCTCGGGCACCATCCAATTCGCTTGCCGCCCGGTTGAACTGATCGAGCTTGCCGTCATCACGCCGGATGTCGATGCGGGTCCGGAGTTCGTTGATCTCCTCGGTGAGTGCGTTGAGCTTGGGTTGCCCCTGCTCGACCACCGCCGCCTTGTTCGAGTACTGCATCTCGAGACTCTCGAGATCGGCGTCGGCGATCTGGGTGTCGATCCGGGCCAGCGTCTGCTCGGCGGCGGCCAGTCGATCGACCAGCTCGCCGCGGCGGCGGTCGAGGTCTGCGTCATCTGCGGTTTCGTTCAGCTGGGCGCGCTGCGTCAGCAGTTCGTCACGCTGACGCCGGAGTTCTGCCGCGTTATCGCCGAGCCGCTGCAGCTCAACTTCGAAACCACGGCGACGGCTTCGTAGTTCGGCGGCCTCTTCGGCCAGGCGAGAGACGGCTGCGGCCGCCAGATTCGACGCCTGCTCGGCTTGCGCCACATCGAGGACGTCCTCGGATTCGGATCGGGTGTGCGATACGCCCACGCGCCCATCGAGTTCGGCGTATTCGGCGCGCAGCACCTCTTCGTCGTGGTCGCCGAGAATCCCGGCGAGCTGAGCCCGCAGAGCCTCGACGGCACTCTCTGCCCGCTCACGTCGACGGACAAGCGCCCGAAGCTCCGCCACGTCACCGACACCGCGCCCGGCCAAGAAGTCGGCCAGCGCCCGCTGCGCCTGCGTCACGCGATGCGCCAGTGTCGCGGACTCGGCGCCGGGCGAGACCACGACCCGCACCACCCCGGCGACATCGACGACGGTCTCGCCCGTCACCGCGAACTCGGTGCCGTCTGCGCCCGGCGCGTTGTCGCCCACCGCCCCCGCGACAGTGACATCGTGTCCGCCGAGCCTGGTCACCGTCATCGTCGCGGCGGCGGCCTCGGAGTGCGCGCGAGCGACGGTCACGTCGTCCGAGAGCGCTTCGGCGACGCGGATCTCGTTGCTGCCGTACGGCGCCGCGGCCACATCACGCCGACAGCGCACCAACTCGGTGTGCACCTGATCCACTCGATCGAGGATGCCCGCGAGCTCACGGTGGCGTGACCGCGCGCCATCGAGCCGGGCTCTCATCCGCGCCGTCGCCACCTGCTCGGTTGCGTCCACATCGCGACGGCGGGCGTCGTCGAGGCTCACCTGAGCGGCATCGGCTTCACGTACACAGTCATCAAGGTTCTCGCGCAGATCGGCCACGGCCCGGTCGACGTCGTCGATACCGCTGTTGCGGTCGGCGATCTGCCGGTCGATGTCGGCGCGCGCCGACAGATCGCGGTCGAGCAAGGCGCGTTCCTGGTCGACCAGCCGGACAGCCAGCTGCGCATCATGCCGGTGGACGTGCAGACTCGTGGCCTGTTCGCGTTCGTAGCTCAGCTCCGCCAACTCGACCTTCGCCAATTCCACAGAGTTGGCCACCTCACGACGAGAGACGGTCAGCGAATCGAGGCGAGCAGAATCTTTGGCGATCTCGGCCATGACCGCGGTCATCTCCGCATGGCGTACCTCCGCCGCCTCCAAGTTGGCTGCCGCTGCAGCCAATTCGCGAGACGGCCGCCCCTGCGACGCGGTGAAGTACCGCTCGTACTCGGTGCGCACCGTGGAGACCAGTGCCGAATTGCCGTCGGTGTCGTCGGCATCGGAGTGGACCGAACCCGCGTCCAGCGCCCGGGACAATGCCGAGCTGCCGCTGAGGTCACCGACACTCGGATCGGCCGACTGCATCAACCGCAAGGCCTTGAACAGGCCCATGTCTACTGCACCGTCAAGGATTTCCGACACCTTGTCGTGTGCGGTCCGTCCACTGAGCTGCTCCGGCGCCGGTTCATGGATCACCAGTTCGGTCCGGGCTCCGCGATTGTACTGTTTGGTGTACGTGAATCGATAAGGGCCACAACTGATATCGGCCTCCACGAGGCTACCCGCATCGACACCGGCCGGGGCAACCGCGCGCACCCGGGTGCTCTTGCTGTCCGATCGGACCTCCAGCAGCAGGTCGAGCGCCTCGATCATCGACGATTTGCCGGCCTCGTTCGCACCCTCGACAACCGTCACGCCAACGGTGGCGAACTCGATCTCGCGCTCGACGATCCCCCGAAAATTGCCGAGTCGCAGCCGATGCAGCTTCACCGGCTCTCCCCTGCCAGCCGGAACAGGAGCGCCAGGGCCTCCTGCGCCGGACCGGCGTCCGGATCCGTGCCACGTGCCGCCGCCGCCAGTTCTTCGACGGCATCGCCGATGAAGCCACTGCATGCCAGCTGATCGAAATCGTCTGCACCGGGACGGATCACCAGATTGTGGCGCAGTGCCCAGAAATTCAATGCCGCGAAGCGGTCGGCGAATTGCTCGAGCGTCGCGTCGAGGCCGGCGCGCTCGGTGATCGTGACGGCACCGCGCAGCGCGAGCTGAACCACTGTCCGCGACTTGTTCTCGACCTCATCCAGCAGGCGTTTTAGATCGGCGATGTCGTCGGCACCGTTCACATCGTGCTCGATGGTACGAAATGACCACTGCCCCACCGTATGTGGTGTCACGGTCACCGATTGGGGGCCGGCTTCGGGGTGCTCGCCCGGCAGACCTGCCCCGCGGGTCAGTGTGACCACCAGCGCCTGCCCGGAGCCGGATTCCTTGTGGTCGTAGTTGGTGACCTCTTGGGCACCGGAGTACCAGATCCGTCCACTGCGCCCGACATCGGTGGCCGAGTGCCGATCCCCCAGTGCCACATAGTCGATCAGGCCGTCGTCGATCGCGCGCTCGATCTCGCCGACGCCGATCAGGGTCGGATCATCCGAATCGGGTGCGAGGTAGTCGACGCGTCCGTGCCCGGCGAGGATCCGGATGTCTTCGCTCGGAGCCAGCCCGTCGACCTGCCTGGCCAGCAGATCGGACAGGGGAACCTTGCTGGTCCACGGTGCCGCGATGATCCGGACCCCGGGCCGTACCTGCACCGGACCCGGAGTGCCGAGAACGTGCACGTTCGCCGGCCGATGTTCGGTGAAGACCCTCGCGTTGTAAATGCTCGACGCATCCATCGGATCATGGTTGCCCGGCAGGAGATACACCGGCACGGGCACCTGCGACAGTTCGTCGAGGCTCTGCCGGATCACGCGCGACGAGACCTGCTTGTCCTCGAACACGTCGCCGCAGACCAGGACGAACTCCGCGTTGTGCTCGGCGGCCAACCGTCCGATACGACCGATCCCCTCTTGCCGTGCAGCGGTGTAACGCGCCTGCGCATCCCCTTTGAGGAAGTGCCGAGTCATACCCAACTGCCAGTCGGCGGTGTGGATGAATGTCACCTGGGTCGCGGGTTCGAACAGTGGGAGTGCGGCACTCACAGGTGACTCCTCTCGTGTTTCGTCGGCAACTGCGCCGATCCTATGAGGGCACTACGACAGATCGTCGGACCTGCATCGGTGGGTCACCAACCAATGCCCGAGGTAACCGGCGAGGATACTGGCCGTATGTCTTTCTCACCGCGCGAACGCGCCCTCGCAGCGGGGGTCAGCGGAGTCCTGTGCGCTGCCCTCGGTGTCGGCATCGGTTACCTGTGTGCGCTCGCCGTCGACCGCGGCTCGGCCCCACTCCATGCCGTTGGTTCCACCGTCATCGACAACGCACCGGCGGAGATGCGGGAGTGGGCCATCGAGACTTTCGGGACCAACGACAAGCCGGTACTCCTCACCTCGATCGCGATCATCATGGCCGTCCTCGCAGCGATGGCCGGGATCGCAGAGTTCAAACGGCCACCGGCCGGGCTGGTGATCTTCGGCATTGTCGGCGTCGTCGGTGTTTTCGCCGCGCTGGACCGGCCGACCGCGGTGTGGACGTGGGCGCTGCCCACGCTGATCGGTGTCGGGGTCGCGATGGGCGCACTCCATGTCCTCATCGGCCGCCTTCGACCCGGTGTCAGCGGCACGGCCACAGCCCCGGATCCGCAGTTGGATCAATCAACTGACACCCACACGCCGGCCGTGCCGTCCGAAGGTGAGTACGGCGATGTCGAACGCCGCCGTTTCCTCGTCGGCGCATCGGTGGTGGGTGGGGCGGTCGCGGCGACCGGCCTCGGCGGGTGGGCGCTGTGGCGCACCACCGGATCGGTGGGCGCCGATCGAGCGGCATTCGATGTCCCGGCCGCGACCAATACTGTGCCCACCGCCGCGCCGGAATTGAAGGACGTGACCACGTTCATCACTCCCAACAGTGACTTCTACCGGATCGACACCGCGCTCACCGTGCCCCAGATCAAGAGCGATTCCTGGTCGCTGCGGATCCACGGCATGGTCGACCGCGAGATCCGCCTCGATCTCGACCAATTGCGCCGAGAACACACCCCGTTCGATGCGGTGGTGACACTGACATGTGTGTCGAACAGCGTCGGCGGGGATCTGATCGGCAACGCCACCTGGACCGGCTACCGGATCAGTGATCTCCTCGCGCTCGCCGGACCGGCCGAAGATGCCGACATGGTGTTGTCCACGAGCGCGGACGGCTGGACGGCCGGCACACCGTTGACGGCGCTGACCGACAACCGCGACGCGATGCTCGCCGTCGGGATGAATGACGAACCGCTTCCGGTGGAACACGGTTACCCGGTGCGGATGGTCGTCCCGGGTTTGTACGGCTATGTCTCGGCGACCAAGTGGGTGGTGTCGCTGGAGGTGACGCGATTCGATCGCGCCAAGGCCTACTGGACGTCGCTCGGATGGGCTGAAAAGGGCCCGATCAAGACCAGTTCACGCATCGACGTTCCCCGGCCGAACTCGACCGTCCCGACCGGACCGGTGACCGTGGGTGGTGTCGCCTGGGCCCAGCATCGCGGGATCGCCGGTCTCCAGGTCCGGGTCGACGACGGACCATGGAACGACGCCGAGCTCTTGCCACCGGACCTGCTCGATGCCTGGCGTTTGTGGAAATGGGACTGGAATGCCGAACCCGGCAAACATCAGCTGACCGTGCGGGCGGTCGACGGCGACGGTCAACCGCAGATCGAGACCGAAGAACCCCCGGTTCCGGACGGCGCCACCGGATTGCACACCATCGCCGTGTCGGTGCGGAGCTGACCGGGATCGGGTGGGGAACTATTTCGGTGATGCCGAATCGGCGATCCAGCCGGCCACCACCGTGAGCGAGTTGCGGGCGGCGGCGTCATCGCGATCGACCAGCCACCACTGAACGGTTCCGAACAACATCTGCAACGCTGCCCGCACCAGGGTCCGTTCTTCGATGTCCCACCGCATCTGACAGCGCTCACCGATCTCCGACAGATAAGCGCGGCCGTACTTCTCGGCGGTCTGGTGCTGCACCATCGCCTGGCCCGCCGATGCCGATTCGATCGGCTGGCGCAACGAGAACAGCATCGACTCGATCATCAGCAGCCACCGATCCGGGTACTCGGCGGCGCGGCGCCACACCGCGGTGAGTGCTTCGTCCACCCAGGTACGCAACGCATCTCGACCGGTGGCGAGTGTGCCCGTCGGGATCGAGCCGATCAGCGCCTCGAGTTGTTCGGCGATCACCTTCTCGATCATCGCCGCAACAAGTTGCTCTTTGTCGTCGAAGCAGTAATGCACAACGCCCAGTGAGACTTTCGCCTCTTCGGCAACGCCGCGCACGGTCACCGCGCTCATCCCGCCGCGATCGGCCAGGGTCAGCGCGCACTCCACCAGCTGCGCACGCCGATCCTCGACGGAGAGCCGGCGCGTACCCGGAACGTCACTGCGCATGCCGCCCAGTACATCCCGATCCGCGCGGTGCCGTCAAACAACTCCGCGTTCGCGCGAGCCGACCTCTGTGGCTTCCACCGGTACTGCCGGGACCGAAACCGGCGCGAGGGGCGCCCCCATATGCCGCGGTCGAGCAAAGAACAGCGCGGCAACCACACCCACCAACAATGCTGCGGCCGGCAGCAGCAGGGTCTGCCCCATCGCGGTGGCGAAATCGTCCAGGACCTGTTCCGGCAGTGCTCCGCCCATCTGATCCATCGAGATCCCGTCGAACTGCGGTATTTCTGCGGCCAGGCGGGTCTGTATCAAGGCGCCCACGGCCGCACTTCCGAGCACCGAACCGATGAGGCGCGTGGTGTTGTAGACACCGGAACCCGCTCCGGCACTGCTCATCGGAAGGTTACGGGTGGCGGTTGCCGCCAAGGGCGCCCAGATGCCGGAGCTCGCGATACCCATCAGTCCCACGGGCAGCAGCAGCTGCCAGATCGGTGTGGTCGGGGTCGCGAGAACTGCGATCCAGGCGATTGCGATCGCATTGAGAAGGAACGCGGTGGCGATGATGTATCGCGGATGGATCCGGTCGACCTGCCGCCCCACGATCGGGGCGAGCACACCGGTGAGGACCGCCATCGGAATCGTCACCAAAGCCGACTGTGTCGGGGTCAGACCGGCGACGAGCTGCAGGAAGTACATCAGCGGGACCATCATGCCGGCAGTCGCGAATCCCATGGTCGCGATACCCAGACTCGCCAACGAGAAGTTGCGGTCCCGGAAGAGATTCAACGGGACCAGCGGCTGGGATCCGGGGCGCAGCTCGACCAGCTTGTGCTGCCAGTAGACGAACAGTGCCATCAACAGGAGTCCGATCGCGATCAGGGTCCAGATCCAGCCCGCCCAGTCGTACTTCTCGCCGTCCTGGATCGCGAACACGAGGCAGGTCAGACCCAGGCCACTCAAACCCACACCGACGAGATCGAAGTTGCGCTTGCTGGTCGGAACGGTGGGCACCAGCTTCCAGGCCAGTCCCAACCCGATCACACCGACCGGCACATTGACGAAGAAGATCCATTCCCAGCCCAGACCGTCGACCAGAATGCCACCGGCCAGTGGGCCGACCAGTGTCGCCACTCCGGCGACCGTGCCCCACACACCCATGGCCGCACCGCGTTTGTCGGCCGGGAACATCCGGGTGATCAGGGCCATGGTCTGCGGCGTGATCAACGCCGCCCCGACACCCTGGAGCCCGCGAGCGATGATCAGCATCTCGATCGACGGCGCGAGACCACACAGCACACTGGCCACGGTGAAGACGACCAACCCGAGTTGGTAGATGTTCTTGGGCCCGAATCGATCACCGAGCCGGCCGGCGAGAAGCATCGGTACCGCATAGGTGAGCAGGTAGGCGCTCGACACCCAGATGACGCCGTTGACGTCGGTGTCCAGCTCCCGCTGAATGGCCGGCTGGGCCACGGCGACGATGGTCATGTCGACCAGGATCATGAAAAACCCGATACACAACGCGCCCAACGCCAACCATGGCCTGGTGGTGATCGGCGCAGCGGGTGCTGCCGTCGGACTACTCACGTGACTACCTCGTTCTCTGATCGGGCGATATGCCCGGTGACTTCTGTGTGACCCTGCTGGGTGTTGACACGTTTGAGCTCCTCGTACTCGTCCAGCCACATCAACTCGCCCGTCGCGAGCCTCGTGCGCAGCTGCTCCAACCAGGTGACCTGGGCATCGAGTACCGCAAGTCGGCATCCGGCGTCGAGCAGGAACATCTCGGGATGTCCTCGTTCGAGTGCCTCGGACATCGCCGTACGAATGTCTGCCCGGTCGGCGCGCATCATCGCCACACGTTCATCGAGCAGCGCCACCACGTCGCCCTTGCCGAGAGTATGGGCTTCTGCCAACGCGAGGTAGAGGGCGGGATACTCCATTGCCGGCGTGCGCAACATCGATGTGAGCGCACTGCCCAGCGCGTCGCGTCCGGTGTCGGTGATGGCGTAGACGGTCCGCTCCGGCCGATTCCCATCGCGATGAACATCGCTGACCCGCAACAACTCTCGGCTACAGAGCCGATCAACGGTGTGGTAGAGCGAGCCAGGGCGCAGTTTCGCGAACCGGTCCTCCTTGCGAGCGAGCAGCGTCTGGAACATCTCGTACGGGTGCATCGGGCGTTCGCTGAGGAGCCCGAGCACCAACACGCCCAGCGGCGTCAATGCAGTCGTCGCTCCCTCTCCGCGCGCTGTCATCCCAGACTCCAGATCATTACTCGGCACCGAATACTCGGTGCGGAATATACCGCATCGAAGGCGCGGTGCCCAACCCCTGTCAACGGCTACCCTGGTGACGATGCGTACTGCGGCGACCTCTCCCGATCCTGGTTCGACCGATGGTGAATTGGCCGACGGCCAGGTGACCACCGGCCAGGAATTCGTGCGCGACACCGACTACATCGACAACCGGATCACCCGTGGCGGGGGCGGCCCCGCGGGTGAGACCTTCCCGGTCGAGGCCGGCCGCTACCGCCTGATCGTCGCCCGCGCCTGTCCCTGGGCCAATCGCGCGATCATCGTGCGCCGACTGCTCGGTCTGGAGGGCGCATTGTCGATGGGGCTGTGCGGGCCCACCCACGACAGCGACAGCTGGACCTTCGATCTCGATCCCGGTGGTGTCGACCCGGTTCTGAAGATTCCCCGGCTGAAGGACGCCTACCTCACCCGCTATCGGGGGTACCCGCGTGGAATCACGGTGCCGGCGATCGTCGACATCCCCACCGGTGCGGTCATCACCAACGATTTCGGGCCGATGACACTCGACTTCTCCACCGAATGGATCGACTTCCACCGCGACGGTGCCCCCGATCTCTACCCCGGCCACCTCCGCGCGGAGATCGACGAGATCAACGACGTCATCTTCACCGATGTGAACAACGGCGTGTATCGCTGCGGTTTCGCCGGCGACCAGAAGAGTTACGACGACGCCTTCGATCGGCTGTTCACCCGGCTCGACGCACTGTCGGACCGATTGGGCCGGCAGCGCTACCTGGTGGGCGACACGATCACTGAAGCCGATGTCCGGCTGTTCACGACGCTCGTCCGCTTCGACGCGGTCTATCACGGGCACTTCAAATGCAATCGATCAACGCTCACCGACATGCCGGTGCTCTGGGCCTACGCCCGAGATCTGTTCCAGACCCCCGGATTCGGTGACACCGTCGACTTCACCCAGATCAAGCAGCACTATTACATCGTCCACCGCGACATCAACCCCAGCCGGATCGTGCCGCGCGGGCCCGATCTGTCCGGATGGCGCATTGCGCATCACCGCGAGCAACTCGGTGGCCGCCCCTTCGGCGAGGGCACCCCGCCCGCGCCCCCACTCGACACCGAACGCGTTCCAGCCGGACAAGGAGCCTGAAAGACGTGGCAAAGAAACAACTTTCGTCAATCGGAGACGGCAACGTGGTCGGTGCGACCCGCAAAACCGAGGGCATGATCGACGCTCTGGTCGATCACGCCCAACATCTGCAGGCGCCGGCGGTCACGAAATACATCCATCACCTCCGCCGCGAGTACCCACAGGATTCACCTGCGCAGATCATCGAGCGCCTCGAACACCGATTCCTGCTCGCGGTCACCGGCTCGGGCGGCGCGGTGGGTGCGGCCGCGGCGTTCCCCGGCATCGGGACGATGGTGTCGCTTGCCTCGCTGGGCGCCGAAACCGCCTTCTTCGTCGAGGTGTCGGCCCTGCTCTCCCTGGCGGTCGCCGAGGTCCACGGAATCCCGATCACCGATCGGGAACGTCGCAAGGCCCTGGTACTGACGGTGGCACTGGGTGAATCCGGTCTGGCCGTGGTCCGGGATTCCCTGGGCGCCAAGTCGGGCACGCTGGCCCGCGCGTTCAGTGGATTCATCCCCGCGTCCGCCCTGCGCACGCTGAATCAGAAGCTCGTCCGCACCTACTTCAGGAAGTACGCGCTGCAGAAGCTGCCACTGGCCTTCGGCAAGCTGCTCCCGGCAGGATTCGGCGCGGTCATCGGCAGTGTCGGCAACCGTGCGCTGGGCAAGATCATCGTCAACAACTCTCGGCAGGTCTTCGGACCGCCGCCGGCTCTCTGGCCGGTGCGCGATCCCCGGGTGCCGCTGTATGCCGTGGGCAACCCGCAGATCGTTGCCTCCGGCGATGGGCCGAGCGCTAGTTGACCCAGACACACACCGACACCCCCGGGCCCGGTTGGATCCGACGTCTACTCGCCGAGTGCCGCCGCCATCCCCGGCTGGTTGCTATCACCCTGAGTGTCACCGCTTTGGCCGTCCTGATCGACCTCTCCGTGCCGTTGCTGACCAAGGCGGCAATCGACGAAGCGACCGGTGTGGCCACTCACGGCTACACGATCGGCGCGATCGCGCTGGTCATGGTGGTTCTGGCATTTCTGCGATATGGATGCCAATACGGCCGCCGGCTCACTGCCGGGAAACTGTCACTCAACGTGCAGAACTCGTTGCGCCTGTCGGTGCTGGACACCGTGCTCCGGACCGACGGCGCCGCACAGGACCAGATCCGCACCGGCCAGGTCGTCTCCCGGTCGATCACCGACCTGCAGCTCGTCCAGGGTCTGCTCGCGATGGTGCCGTTGTCGCTGGGCGCCGCCCTCCAGGTGGTCCTTGCCATCGGCGTGATGTTCTACCTGTCTCCGGTGCTGACGCTGGTTGCCTTGCTGGTCATCCCCGGCGTCGCAGCCATCGCCTTCAACAGCCGCAAGCGGATGTTCGCCGCGACCTGGTCGGCGCAGCAGTCCGCCGCGGATCTGGCACAGCACGTCGAAGAGACCGTCACCGGTGTGCGCGTGGTCAAAGGATTCGGTCAGGAAGACCGTGCGGTCGACGAACTGGTCGGATACGGACGGCGCCTGTATTCGCTGCGGTTGCGGGCCGCAAAGACCAACGCCCGGTTCGCTCCCTCGCTCGCCGCGGTTCCGCAGCTCGGAATGGTCGCGATCATCGCGCTCGGCGGCTACCTGACGATGACCGGATCCATCACGGTCGGAACCTTCCTGGCCTTTGCCACCTACGTCACGACGATGACCGGGCTGGCCCGGATTCTGACCTCGCTGATCGTCTCCGCGCAGCTCGCCCGGGCCGCCGTGGAACGGGTGTACGGCGTGATCGACGAACCGACCGATCCCGGCCTGTCGGCGACCGGCCGGCTGCCCGACGGCGCACTCGGACTCGAACTGCGCGACGTCACGTTCACCTATCCCGGCGCCGCCGAGCCGGTGCTGCGTGATCTGGATCTGAGCATCGCCCCCGGTGAGGTCGTCGCGGTGGTCGGGGCACCGGGCTCCGGGAAATCGACGCTCGCGATGCTGGCCGACCGGTTCTACCGGCCGGACTCCGGGTCCGTGGAACTGACCACCCACACCGGTTCGGTCCCACGGCAATTCACCGCGGCATTCGACATCGAGACGATCGCGACCGAGGACCTGCGGGGCGCGGTCGGTGTGGTGTTCGACGACCCCTTCCTCTACTCCGACACCATCGCCGCGAACATCGCACCGAATGCCCACGTCGGAAAGTTCGACGAGGAGGGTGCGATTCCGCCCGGCATCGTCGATGCCGCATCGCAGGCACAGGCCTCCGGGTTCGTCGATGCGCTCGACGACGGTTTCCGGAGCATCGTCGGCGAACGCGGGCTGACCTTGTCCGGTGGCCAACGACAGCGGATTGCCCTGGCACGAGCCCTGTACGCCGACCCCCGGGTCCTGATCCTGGATGACGCCACCTCCGCGGTCGACGCCCAGACCGAGGCAAGGATCTTTGCCCACCTACGGACCTCCACCCGCACCATGCTGTTGCTGGCGCATCGCCGATCGACACTGTCACTGGCCGACCGGGTGGCAGTCCTCGACGGCGGCCGCATCATCGACATCGGAACCGACGCCGAGTTGACCGTGCGATGCCCCGAGTTCCGGGCCCTGATGATCACCGAGCTCGACGACCTGCCGGACCTCGCCGAGGATGTCATCGCCGCCGACATCGCGGTGGACACCAGCGCACTGTGGCCGGCCGACGCACCCGATGCCCTCGAACCGGCGCGTGCGGTGACCAACGCTATCGGTGGTCGGGGCCGCGGCGGTGGCGGCGGGATGGCGGGAGCCCTCGGTGCGATGCCCGCGACTCCTGAACTCCTCGAGGCCGTCGCCGCGCTGCCGCCTGCGGACGAAGCGCCCACCGACGACGACGCCGACATCCGCAAGGACCGTCCGGACTTCTCGTTGCGTCAGTTGTTGCGGCCGGTGCGATGGCTGTTGGCCGTGGTGGTCGTCTGCATCTCGATCGACACACTGGTCGGTCTGGCGTTCCCGACCATCGCAAGATTCGGCATCGACGGCGCCACCGACGAACAGTCCGGACATCTGTGGACGGCCACGGGACTGGGCCTGATTCTGGTGGCCATCGGATTTGTTGCCGCCGCGGTGATGACGGTGATCACCGCGCGCAGCGGCGAGCGCGTTCTCTACGCACTGCGCGTCCGCAGCTATGCCCACCTGCAGCGACTCGGCCTCGACTACTACGAGCGGGAATTGTCCGGCCGCATCATGACCCGGATGACCACCGACGTCGACGCTTTGTCCACGTTCCTGCAGACCGGGTTGTCGTCGGCAATCGTGAGCTCGCTGACAATCATCGGGGTCGGTGTGGCGGTAGTGCTCACCGATCTGTCCCTGGGCCTGCTGATGCTGGTCGTGTTCCCGCCGATCATCATCGCGACGGTCATCTTCCGGCGGATCTCGTCTCGGGCCTACACGCGATCGCGCGAGCTGATCAGCGAGGTCAACGCCGATTTCCAGGAGAATGTCGGCGGCGTCCGCACCACGCAGGCCTACCGTCACGACGGCTTCGCGATGGCCAGGTTCACCACCCGCGCGGCGGCATATGTGCGGGCCCGCATGGTCTCCCAGCAGGCGATCTCCATCTACTTCCCGTTCATCACGCTGATGGCCGACCTGGCCACTGCCGGCATCATCGCGTTCGGCGCCCATCAGGTCGCCGAGGGGCAGACCAGCGCGGGCACCCTGGTCGCGTTCGTCCTCTACCTGGGCATGCTGTTCGGTCCCGTCCAGCAGTTGTCGCAGGTGTTCGACGGCTATCAACAGGCGCTGGTCGGACTCCGCCGCATCTCCGATCTACTCGGCACCCGCAGCAGCGTGCAATGTCCCGACAGCATCGACACCCCGGACGATCTGTCACCGACCACCACCCCACCACCGATCAACGACTTCGACGGGCACGCCCAACTCGTCGACGTGACGTTCCGCTATTCCGGTGCAACACGCGACGCGCTGTCGGGCGTCGACCTCGATCTGCCGGCCGGGACCTCACTGGCACTGGTCGGCGAGACCGGGGCCGGCAAGTCGACGATCGTGAAACTGCTGGCGCGTTTCTACGACCCCACCACCGGTTCGGTGCGGATGGACGGCACCGACATCCGCGGCTTCCGGCTCGGCTACTACCGGTCCCGGCTCGGTGTGGTGCCGCAGGAACCGCACCTGTTCACCGGCACCGTGGCCGACAACATCGCGTACGGCCGGCCCGATGCCACCCATGAACAGATCGCGGCCGCGGCGGCCGCCGTCGGAGCACTGCCGATGATCATGGGCCTGGACGGGGCGATGAATCACCCGATCGGAGAACGTGGAAAAGGGCTGTCCTCAGGGCAGCGCCAGCTGATCGCCCTGGCCCGCGCCGAACTCGTCGACCCCGATCTGCTGCTGCTCGACGAGGCCACCGCCACCCTCGACCAGTCGACGGAACGCCGGGTGCTGGCGGCCGGAAGGCACCTCACCGGGTCCCGGACCTCGGTGATCGTCGCTCATCGGCTTGCCACGGCCGCCCGTGCCGACCGCATTGCGGTGGTCGCCGACGGCCGAATCGTCGAACTGGGAACACATCTCGATTTGCTGGCGTTGAATGGTCGGTATCAGGCCCTTTGGACCGCAGGTATCACACCGGACGAGTTCGGACAGAGTGACCCACGCCACGAAGGCAGCCAACCGGCATAGCCTCGCAGTGCAGTGGGGTCTAACCTGTTTATCTGGGACTTCGCAAACGCACGCAGGTCGGAAACGCACGCCGACCAACCAAGGAATTGAGGCGAGATACTGCCGTGAGCAGCAGTTCGATATCAGACTTCGGACAGAACGAGTGGCTGGTCGAGGAAATGTACCAGCGCTTCCAAAAAGACCCGAACTCGGTTGATCCGAGTTGGCATGAGTTCCTGACGAACTATGCCGACAAGGCAAATGGGGCAAACACAACCACCGGCGGAGCGGCGAAGGCCACACCCGCGTCCCCATCCAAGAGTTCGGTCTCGAGCAAGCCGGCAGTCGATTCGACACCCGCCAGCAAGGCCGCGGCCGGTAAGTCGGACATCAGTCGCGACGGTTCCAACGCCACCACCGCACCCGCGGACAAGGAAGACGCGCCCAAGGCCCCGGCCAAGGCGAAGGCGCCTGCGCCCGTGAAGGACACCCCCACCTCCAAGAAGTCCGCCACCGCGAAGAAGCCGGTGCCGCCGGCCCCTTCCGAGGCGTCCTCGCAGGTGTTGCGCGGCGCGGCGGCCACTGTTGCCAAGAACATGGCAGCGTCCCTCCAGATCCCGACCGCCACCAGTGTGCGCGCGATCCCGGCGAAGCTGATGATCGACAACCGGACGGTCATCAACAACCATCTGGCCCGGACCCGCGGCGGCAAGATCTCGTTCACCCACATCCTGGGTTACGCGATCGTGCAGGCCATCAAGTCGTTCCCCAACCTCAACCGTCACTTCGACGAGGTCGACGGAAAGCCGAACATCGTCGAGCCCGCGAACACCAACCTGGGTCTGGCCATCGATCTTCCCGGCAAGGGAGGGTCGCGCATGCTCGTTGTCGCTGCCATCAAGCGCTGCGAGACCATGAACTTCGCCGAGTTCCACGCCGCCTATGAAGACATCGTGCGCCGGGCCCGCGAGGGCAAGCTCACCGGCGACGACTTCGCCGGAGTGACCATCTCACTCACCAACCCCGGCACCATCGGCACCGTACATTCGGTTCCCCGGTTGATGAAGGGCCAGGGCGCGATCATCGGCGCCGGCGCGATGGAGTACCCCGCCGAGTTCCAGGGCGCGAGCGACGAGCGGATCGCCGAGATGGGCGTCGGGAAACTGATGACCCTGACCTCGACCTACGATCACCGCATCATCCAGGGCGCCGAGTCCGGCGACTTCCTGCGCACGATCCACCAGTTGCTGCTGTCCGATGACTTCTTCGACGAGATATTCACGACGCTGCACATCCCGTACGAGCCGATCCGCTGGCGCCGCGACATCTCCGAAGGTGAAGTCGACAAGAACGCCCGGGTGCTGGAACTGATTGCGGCATACCGTAATCGGGGCCACCTCATGGCCGACATCGATCCGTTGATGATCGATTCGGATGCGCGCTCGGCACACCCCGACCTCAACGTCCTGACCTACGGTCTGACCCTCTGGGACCTGGACCGCAGCTTCAAGGTCGGCGGGTTCCACGGCGAGACCAAGATGAAGCTCCGCGACATCTTGTCGGTGCTGCGCGACGCCTACTGCCGCCACGTGGGTGTCGAGTACACGCACATCCTCGAGCCCGAACAGCAGCAGTGGCTCCAGGATCGTGTCGAGATCAAGCACGTCAAACCGCCGGTGGCCGAGCAGAAGTACATTCTGTCCAAGCTCAACGCGGCCGAGGCATTCGAGACGTTCCTGCAGACCAAGTACGTCGGTCAGAAGCGCTTCTCGCTCGAAGGTGCCGAAGCCGTCATCCCGATGATGGACGGTGTCATCGATCAGAGCGCGGAGTACGGCCTCGACGAGGTCGTCGTCGGCATGCCGCACCGTGGTCGCCTGAATGTCCTGGCGAACATCGTCGGCAAGCCGTACTCGAAGATCTTCACCGAGTTCGAGGGCAACCTGAACCCGTCACAGGCACACGGTTCCGGCGACGTGAAGTACCACCTCGGCGCCGAGGGCAAGTACTACCAGATGTTCGGTGACAACGAGATCAACGTCTCGCTGACCGCCAACCCGTCGCACCTCGAAGCCGTCGACCCGGTCCTCGAGGGCCTGGTCCGCGCCAAGCAGGACCTGCACAACAAGGGTGGCGAAGAAGCCTTCACCGTGCTGCCGCTGATGCTGCACGGCGACGCGGCCTTCGCCGGCCAGGGTGTGGTCGCCGAGACACTCAACCTGGCGATGCTCCCCGGTTACCGCACCGGCGGCACGATTCACATCGTCGTCAACAACCAGGTCGGATTCACCACCGCACCGGAGGCGTCACGGTCGACGGAGTACTGCACCGATGTGGCAAAGATGATCGGTGCGCCGATCTTCCACGTCAACGGCGACGACCCCGAGGCGTGCGTCTGGGCTGCCAAGCTGGCCGTCGACTACCGCCAGGCGTTCAACAAGGACGTCATCATCGACCTCGTCTGCTACCGCCGTCGCGGCCACAACGAGGGTGACGATCCCTCGATGACCCAGCCGGCCATGTACGACGTCATCGACACCAAGCGCAGCGTTCGTAAGAGCTACACCGAAGCCCTCATCGGCCGCGGTGACATCTCGCTCAAAGAGGCCGAAGACGCCCTGCGTGACTACCAGGGTCAGCTCGAACGGGTCTTCAACGAGGTCCGTGAACTCGAGAAGTACCAGGCCGCACCGAGCCCGTCCGTCGAATCCGATCAGGCGCTCCCGGTGAAGCTGGAGACCAAGGTCAGCAAAGAGACCGTGGAACGGATCGGCGATGCGTTCGCCAACGTGCCCGAGGGCTTCACCGTGCACCAGCGGGTTCAGCCGGTGCTCAAGAAGCGCCAGGACATGTCGCGAAATGGCAACATCGACTGGGCGTTCGGCGAACTCCTCGCCTTCGGCTCACTTGTCGAAGAGGGTCGTACCGTGCGCCTGTCGGGCCAGGACTCCCGTCGCGGCACGTTCACGCAGCGTCACTCGGTGCTCATCGACCGGGAAACCGGCGACGAGTACACGCCGCTACGGTCGATCGCCGATACCAACCCCGAAAACCCCGGTCAGTTCCTCGTCTACGACTCGGCACTGAGCGAGTACGCAGTGGTCGGATTCGAGTACGGCTACTCCGTGGGCGACCCCGACGCACTGGTGTTGTGGGAAGCCCAGTTCGGTGACTTCGTCAACGGCGCGCAGTCGATCATCGACGAGTTCATCTCGTCCGGTGAGGCCAAGTGGGGCCAGACCTCTGACGTGGTCCTGCTCCTGCCTCACGGCCACGAGGGTCAGGGCCCCGACCACACGTCGGGCCGCATCGAGCGGTTCCTGCAGCTGTGTGCCGAGGGTTCGATGACCGTCGCGCTGCCGTCGACTCCGGCGAGCTACTTCCACCTGTTGCGTCGCCACGTCCTCGACGGCATCAGCCGGCCGCTGGTCGTGTTCACGCCGAAGTCGATGCTGCGCAACAAGGCAGCGGTGTCACCGGTCTCCGAGTTCACGGACGGCAAGTTCCACTCGGTCATCGACGATCCGTCGTTCGACGGCGGGGGCGATCGCAGCAAGGTCGAGCGGGTGCTGCTGGTGTCCGGCAAGCTCTATTACGAACTGGCCGCACGCAAGGCCAAGGACAACCGCGACGACATCGCGATCGTCCGGATCGAGCAGCTCTACCCGATTCCGCACAAGCGACTGAAGGCCGCGCTCGAGCAGTACCCGAACATGAAAGAAGTGTTCTGGGTGCAGGAAGAGCCGAAGAACCAGGGTGCGTGGCCGTACTTCGGGCTCGCGCTCCCCGAGATGCTGCCCGAGTACTTCACCGGGCTGCGCCGGGTATCGCGTCGTGCGATGTCCGCGCCGTCCTCCGGCTCGTCGAAGGTCCATGCCGTCGAGCAGCAGGAGATCGTGGATACCGCGTTCGGCTGATCCCCAACCCCGATGATGTGCCCTTTTGGCGGCGCCCACCTGGGCTTTTCGTCGCCAAAAGGGCACATTTTCGGTATGTGGGGGCTCGACGGTTTGGGGCTAGGCGTCGGAGGTGCTCAGGCCTGAGGCGGTGGTCGCCAGAAGCGGCAGCGATTGCGTGATCAGTTCGATGAGGGCCTCGCGCGTCACGCCGTTCTCATCACGCAACCAGCGCACGGTGACCTGTTCGCTGAAGGTGACCCAGCCGTGCACCGCCAGCTCGAGGAGCGGTGTGCGCTGCAGGTGCAGCAGGTCTGCCAGATTCAGAACGCGTTCGGCCATCACCGCCCGGGTGTCGTCGGCTACTTTCCGCATCGCCGGGTCCGAGGCACCGACGCCCTGCAGGATCGCGAGATATGCCGACCGGTTTGCCGAGACGTAGTCGATGAACGCGGCTAGGGACGCCCGCGCGATCGCAAGGGGGTCTCCCAGGCTCAGTTCGGGTTCGGTGCATTCGAGCATCCGCTGACTCTGGGCGGTGGTCAGCGCCACCAGAAAGTCCTGCTTGGACTCGAAATAGTGGAAAAGCAGGGCCCGCGAGACACCGGCGGCTTCGGCCACTTCCTCGACCGAGACCTGGTCCAGTGCACGGTCGGAGAGCATCCGTAGTCCGTGCTCGATCAGCTGATCGCGACGGGCCTGCGGGCTCATCCGGGTACGGCGGGCGGTGGTCATGACTCATCATCTTACTGACTTTTCGTCAATAGCGGACACGAAGCGCAGCGGAGCTGGACCGATCCCTATTGACACTGGGTCAGTAGTGGGTATCTTCGTACCCATGAACGTTGTAAAGATCGCCATCATCGGTGCAGGCTTCTCCGGACTCGGCGCCGCGATCAAGCTGCGGCAAGAAGGTATCGACGACTTCGTGATCCTCGATCGCGGACAGAACTTCGGCGGCACCTGGCGCGACAACACCTATCCCGGTGCCGCCTGTGATGTGCCCTCGCACCTGTACTCCTATTCGTTTGCGCCCAACCCGACGTGGAGCCGCTCGTTCTCCGAACAGCCCGAGATCCACCGGTACATCAACAACGTCGCAGCCAAGAACGACCTCGAGTCGTACACGCGGTGGAACACCGAGGTCACCGGCATCGTCTGGAATGAGGCGGACGGCCAATGGGTCATCACCACCTCGGCCGGCGAGTACCGCGCGAACTTTGTGATCGCCGGCGTCGGACCACTCTGCGAACCAAAGCTCCCCGACCTCAAGGGCATCGACGACTTCGCCGGCGAGATCTTCCACTCGGCGCGGTGGAACCACGACTACAACCTGGAAGGCAAGCGTGTCGCGGTCATCGGCACCGGCGCCTCGGCCATCCAGATCATCCCGGAGTTGGCGAAGAAGGTCGGCCGACTCGACGTCTACCAGCGCACCGCAGCCTGGGTACTGCCACGGTTGGATCGGCCGTACTCCAACACCGAGAGCTGGGCGTTCAAGAACATCCCGGGGTTCCAGACGGCCGCCCGGGCCGGTATCTACGCCTCCCGCGAGCTGGTCTCCTTCGGCCTGACGCATGCTCCAGGCGTGCTCGCCCCCGCCAAGGTCCTCGGCAAACAGAACATCGCCCGCGGCATCTCCGACCGCAAGCTGCGCGCGGCGGTCACCCCGAAGTGGAAGGTCGGCTGCAAGCGCATCCTCCTGTCGAACACCTATTACCCGGCACTGAACCAGGCGAATGTCGATCTGGTCACCGACCCCATCAAGGAGGTCACCACCACCGGGATCGTCACCGCCGACGGCGTCGCCCGGGACGTCGACGCGATTGTCGTCGCCACCGGGTTCCATGTCACCGACTCCCCCGCGTTCGAGCACATCATCGGCAAGGACGGCAGCAGCCTTGCGCAGGTCTGGGAGTCAACCGGTATCAATGCCTACAAGGGGACGACGGTGCACGGCTTCCCCAACCTGTTCCTGATGGTGGGCCCCGCCACCGGCCTGGGCCACACCTCGATCATCTACATGATCGAGTCGCAGCTGAATTATCTGGTCGACTACCTCAAGCTGCAACGCAAGTACGACATCGCCCGGGTCGAGGTCCGCTCCGACGTGCAGCACGACTACAACGTGGGCATCCAGAAGAACCTCAAGTCGAGCGTCTGGGAGACCGGCGGCTGCGCCAGCTGGTACAAAGACGTCTTCGGTAACATCACGACCCTCTGGCCCGGCTTCACGTTCCGATACCGCCACATCACGCGTAAGTTCGACCTGGCCGCATATGACACGTCCAGTGCCGCCGCCACCGGTGCGCGCACCAGCGCCGCGCCCGTAACCTCCCACCCCGCAACAGAAACGGTGACATCGTGAAAGATTTCAAGGGCAAAGTTGCCGTCGTGACCGGAGCCGGATCGGGCATGGGCCGCGACCTGGCACTGCAACTGGCCGCCAAAGGCGCGCTGATCGCGATCAGCGACGTCAACCCGGCCGGCCTGGATGAGACCGAGCGGCTCCTGAAAGACCAAGGTGCACAAGTCCATTCGCAGCTGCTCAATGTCGCCGAACGCGAAGCCGTCCTCGAATACGCCGATACTGTGGCAGCGCATTTCGGCAAGGTCAACCTGGTCATCAACAATGCCGGCATCGCCCATCACGGGGAAGTGGAGATCACCGAGTTCAAGCAGTACGAACGCGTGATGGACGTCGATTTCTGGGGTGTCGTCAACGGCACGAAGGCCTTCCTCCCCTATCTCATCGCATCCGGCGACGGCCACATCGTAAATACCTCATCATTGTTCGGAATTTTGGCGACACCCGGCCAAAGCGCTTACAACGCTGCAAAATTCGCAGTTCGCGGTTTCACCGAGTCGCTGTATCAGGAGATGAAGCTCGCCGGATATCCGGTGGAGGTCACCTGCGTCCATCCCGGTGGCATCAAAACCGCGATCGCCCGCAACTCGACGGTGTCCGAGGGGCACGACCAGAGCCGGGCCGCCGATTTCTTCGACAAGAAGCTGGCCCGGACATCCTCACCCCGCGCCGCCGAGATCATCATCGCCGCCATCGAAAAGAATCGCCCGCGCGTGCTGGTCGGCGCTGATGCCAAGGTCGTCGACGTGCTCGTCCGCCTCGGCGGATCAATGTACGAGGTCGTGATGGGCAAGTTCGGCGGCCGCCTCGCACCAAGGGCCGAAAATGTCGCGCACAATCCCTCGTCCGTTCTTTGATCAGGTGATGAGTCCGTCTGTGGCACTGTCCATCCCGATCAGCGAGCGTCTGTTCAAACCCCTTTTCCGCGTGGCGTTGAACGCCCGATTGTCACCGACGATGCAGCGACAACTGCTCGATACGAGTGCACGGGTGCTTCCGCCGGTTCCCGACCAGGTGATCCGCGAGGTCGTTCTGGGAGGACTGCCGGCCGAACGGATCACGGTCGGCCCGACGCAGCAGGGTCAAGCAATCCTCTACCTTCACGGGGGCGGCTACGTCACCGGTTCACCGAAATCCCATCGCGGTCTGACGACCAGTTTGGCCGCGGCCGCCGAGGCCGAGGTCTACGTCCTCGACTACCGGCTGGCACCAGAACATCCGTGCCCGGCCGCGGTCGACGACGCGGTCGCAGCCTTCCGGGATCTGGTGACGCGGGGATACGACCCCGAATCGATTGCGATCGCCGGCGACTCGGCCGGTGGCGGATTGACCGTGGCGGCGGCCCGGGTACTGATCGACGAACACGACCTGCGCCCGGCCGCTCTGGGACTCATCTCGCCCTGGGTTGATCCCGCAGCGCGGCAGGACGACAACGGCACCGACATCGTGGTGAGCGCCGCCTGGTCCGGCCAGAGCGCCGACATGTACCTCGGTGATGGAGATCCCGACGATCCGCGGTATGCGCCCGGGCGCGGCAACCTCGCCGGGCTACCGCCGACGCTGGTACAGATCGGCCGGCCGGAGATGTTGTGGCAGCAGGTCAACGACTTCGCCACCGATCTCGAGGCCGCCGGGGTCGATGTCACGCTCAGCGATCTCGGCCGGCTCTGGCATGTCGGTCACGTGGCCGCACCGTTGATGCCGGCTGCCGCCGCAGCGGTCGAAGAACTCGGCGACTACCTGTCCAGACACCTGACCCGAACCGCCGGGTTCACCGCGTAGCAATCAGGCACCGCCCTGGTTCAGCTCCCGTGTTCGGCCAGCCAGCGACCGGCAACCGCCGACACCTCCGCACCGCCGTCGACCTCAGCCGCCATCGTGGTGAGGTCGGCGGTGGTCAGCTCACCGGCGACCTTGTTCATCGCGCGAAACAGGTTGCGGTCCAATGCCGCGGTCCGGAAGACCGGCACCAGGTCCTGTGCACGCATGGTGTCTGTGGCATCGGTCAGGGCCTGCAGGCCGGAGTCATCGCCGACCACACCGAGCGCCGAGAAGAGTCCGGCTGCCCGCCCGGCGGCGACCTCCGCGATGGCCTCGTCGTCCGTGAGCACCACCGGAGGGGCGAAAGCGCAACCGGCACCGGCCAACTCGGTGAGGGTGACGGGGGCGGGTTCGGCAACGGCGACCAGTGGCAGCCCGGCCGGCAGCCGACCACAATCTGCGAGCTCGTCGGCGTCGGCCGCGGTGGCGAGTTCCGCCGAGACGTACACCAGTTGCTTGTTCTGCACGGAGGTCGCGTCGCCCACCGAGACACCCTGCGGCAGAGCTTGATTCAGTTCGCTGTAGACGTCTTCGGAACTTCGTCCGGCGGCGCCGGGGTTGAGTTGCCCGAGCAGCTCCCCTGACCAGGCCGGCATCAGATCGACCGAACGATCGTCCATGCCCTCGAGTAGTTGACCGTAGTCACCGACCGGATGATCGTCGGAGACGTCGGCTCCCGCGTTGCGCAGCGCTCCGGCGTAGATGGCCGTGACGACGCGGCTCGGGGTGTCCGCAGTCGACCCGGTGACCAGCGGCTGCGCCGCCGGACCGGGTTCCGAGCAACCCGCGAGTACCAATGCGCCGGTCAGTACCAACGCCGACAGCATCCACCGATACCCGCGGATCATGGAACCGTTCACTCAGCGGCGACCCGGGCAACTGCAGCCGCGACCGCCGTGGCGACCCGTGGATCGAGCGGACTGGGCACGATCATGTCCGCCGCGAGATCGTCGCCGAGAACCTCGACGATCGCGTCCGCGGCAGCGAGCTTCATGGCCTCGGTGATGCGCCGGGCACCGGCGTCGAGCGCACCGCGGAACACTCCGGGGAAGGCCAGCACGTTGTTGATCTGGTTGGGGTAGTCGCTCCGGCCGGTGGCGACCACTGCCGCATACTTCGCGGCGACCTCGGGATGGACCTCGGGATCGGGGTTCGACAGCGCAAAGATGACCGCGTCGGCGTTCATGGCCGCCAGGCCGGCTTCGGGCACGGTTCCCGCACTGACGCCCACGAAGACGTCGGCGCCGACCAGCGCATCCGACAACGATCCGGTGCGGCCGTCAGGGTTGGTGCGAGCGGCCAGTTCGGCCTTCACGTCGTTGAGGTCGGTGCGGCCGGAATGCACGATGCCCTTGCTGTCGATCACCGTGACATCGGCGATGCCATCGGCCAGCAGGATGTTGCTACAGGCCACCCCGGCGGCACCGGCGCCGGAGATCACGACCTTCAGGCCGCCGCGGGGCTTGCCCAGGAGCTTGGTCGCGGCTTTCAGCGCGGCCAGGACCACAATCGCGGTGCCGTGCTGATCGTCGTGCATCACCGGGCAGTCGAGCGCCTCGATGACCCGCTTCTCGATCTCGAAGCAACGGGGCGCGGAGATGTCCTCCAGGTTCACCGCACCGAAGGAATGCCGCAGCCGGACCAGGGTCTCGACGATCTCGTCGGGATCCTGCGTGCTCAGTACCAGCGGGATCGAATCGAGCCCGGCGAAGTTCTTGAACAGGGCAGACTTGCCCTCCATGACCGGGAGCGAGGCGCTCGGGCCGATGTCACCGAGTCCGAGTACAGCGCTGCCGTCACTGACAACGGCCACCAGCCGACTGGTCCAGGTGTAGCGGCGGGCCAGTTCGGGGTCGGCGGCAATCGCACGCGACACCTCGGCAACGCCGGGTGTGTAAGCAATGGACAGCGCTTTCTTCGTGTCGAGTGGAGCGGTGATGCTCACCGACAGCTTGCCGCCTTCATGGCCGGCAAAGATCTCCTCACGGGTGATCGCCAATGCTGCATTGTCTTCGTTTACGGGCGCTTCTACGCCCCCAGTCTCGGTCACGGCGACAACGCTACTTCAGATGGCCGAACTCACACCTAAAGACCTCCGGATCGTGAGCAACAGGCAACATTCCAGCGTGGTTCACATCACCAGCCTGCAACGATGACGCCGCGCGCGGAGCCGACGATGAAAACCACCCCGATCGCGACCACGGTGATCACCAGGAAGGTCACAACCGGGCCAACCAGGCTGCCCCGTGGTGCACGACAAGGGGACGATGACCGCAGGCGCGGCGTACAGTCTCCGATGGACCAGAACGGTCATCGGCGACCACAGGACAGGAGGCTGCACATGCCACCGCGGCCACACCTTCGAACCGGGTCGGTAGAACCGAAAGTCACCGCGCCGGTTCCGATTCCCCCGTCCCGGGCGGTGGTCGACTGCGCGGTATACGTCGACGGACACCGATTGCCCGGTATGCGCACATTCTCCGGCGCCCTCCGCGAGGTCCGGACAACGGGCCAGGGCTATGTCTGGGTCGGACTGCACGCCCCCGAAAACCGCCAGATGGAAGGCGTCGCAGAAGCTTTCGGCCTCCACGAACTGGTCGTCGAGGACGCGGTGCTGGCCCATCAGCGACCCAAGCTCGAGCAGTACGACAACATCCTCTTCCTGGTCCTCAAGACCGTGAAATATGTTGAACACGAAACACTTCAGGTCGCAAACGAGGTCGTCGAAACCGGAGAGATCATGGTGATCTCGGGTCCCGACTTCGTCATCACGGTCCGCCACGGCGACCACACCGGTCTGGCCGGGGTCCGCAAACAGCTCGAAGCACGCCCCGAACAACTCGCGCTGGGCCCGAGCGCCGTGATGCACGCGGTCGCCGACCACGTTGTCGACACCTACATCGACGTGACCGCAAGAATCGAACACGATGTGGACGCTGTGGAAGTGAATGTGTTCTCACCGGGCCGGCGGGTGGAGATCGAACCGGTGTACCTCCTCAAGCGTGAGGTGATGGAGCTACGGCGAGCCGTTGCACCCCTCGACATCGCACTCCGCCGCCTCACCGGGTCCGAGGACAAGCTGGTTCCCAAGGAAGTGCGACGGTACTTCCGCGACGTCTCGGACCATCACAGCAGCGTCAATGAACGGATCACCAGCTACGACGAGGTTCTGACCTCCCTGATCGATGCCGCACTGGCCAAGGTCGGCATCCAGCAGAACACCGACATGCGAAAGATCTCGGCGTGGGTTGCCATCGCGTCTGTGCCGACCATGGTCGCGGGCATCTACGGGATGAACTTCGAGAACATGCCGGAGTTGGGGTGGAAGTACAGCTACTACTTTGTGCTGTTGTTCCTGGTCTGCGTCTGCACTGCACTGTGGCGAACGTTCCGCCGAAACCATTGGCTCTGAAAGCTTCTCACCCGGTCCTGGCAATCAGTTCACTACCTCAGGTGTCGAGCCCGGCAACCCGGCGAAGCTGGGCGAGAAACGACCGTCCGTCGTCGTCTTCGGGAAAAAGATAGTGGCAGATCGCAATACGTGCGATCGCCCCGGCGATCGTATGACCGGCCGGGCCTTCGAACTCCGGCTCGATCCATTGCTGCACAACGGGTAACACGCGTTCGATCTCACCGAGCTCGTGCTCGGGTTCGATGAGGATGAGATTCCGGAGCGGATAGGAGTTGTGTGACTCGACCATGTACCGCAACAGGGCCTCGAGTCGTTCGCGACCGCTGAGCCCGTCGACCGCAGCGGCGACCGCCTCGTGCACCCGCTCCTGTTCGTACTGACCCAGCGCGTCGAGGAGCACCTCCTTCGACGGGAAATATCGATACAGCGTGGGCCTGGACACCTTGGCCGTGGTCGCCACCTCGGACATGTTCAACCGGGTCGGACCCATCCGCGCAAGCACCGTCGCCGTCGCGCGGAGTATCCGCGTCCGACGCGAGTCGTCATCGTCTCCACCTTGTTCCATAGCCACGAACACACTTTACAAGATGTGTAATTTCTGTAACATCCTGGGTCATGCCTCCCACATCCGGACCACACCCACCGATGAAGTTCGGCTACTACACACCAAACTTCGACTTCTGCGGCGATGTCCGAGTCCTGGCCGGCCTGGCCGCCGACGCCGAAGCGGCCGGATGGGACGGGTTCTACCTCTGGGACCACCTGCAATTCACCGAACCGGTGGTCGATCCATGGATCGCGCTGACCGCGATGGCACTGCAGACCGAACGCATCCGATTGGGCACGCTGGTGACCCCGGTCCCCCGTCGTCATCTGGGCAAGCTCGCCCGCGAGATCATCACTCTCGACCACCTGTCCGGCGGACGCCTGACCCTCGGTGTCGGCGCCGGGTATCCGTACCTCCCCGACTACGCTGCATTCGGCGACGGCGACGACCCCCGGAAGCGAGCGACTGCCCTCGACGAAGGACTGGATGTCCTTGCCACACTCCTGAGCGGGCAACCGGTGAGCCATCACGGCGACCACTACGACATCGAATGTGCCGCGTTCACACCCACCGTCCAGCAGCCACGGGTACCGATCTGGGTCGCGGCGTCCGGGCCCGCCCGCAACCCGCTCAGGCGAGCGGCGCGATGGGACGGCCTGGTCACCGCCGGGACATACGGACTCGATGTCGCCCCCGCCGATGTTCGCAGCGCGGTCGACTACGTGACCACCCTGCGCGCCACCGGCGAACCGTTCGACGTCATCAGATTCGGCACCACCGAGAGTCCATCCGATACCGCTGTGGTCGACGCCTGCCGCCAGGCCGGTGCCACGTGGTGGATCGAATCGAGTTTCACCGCGGGCGGCGATCTGGACGCCACCCGTAAGCGAATTCAGCAGGGACCACCCCGCGGCTGATCACCCTGCCCGGCGCATCAACCGGGGTCGCCGGCGGGTCAGCCGATAGTGGCGCCGGCGCGACCGGGATCGCGGACGTCGATGCCCGCTTCGGCCCAGGCACCGCGCAGGGCATCGATGCCCTTCAGTCGCACCCACGCGGCCTCGTTGGCCGTGATCGGGATGGCCCGGAAGAACGTGACATCGTCCATGTCGCCGGACAACGAGCAGTTCTCGATGATGTCGGCCTCCAACACCACGGCCGTGCAGTTCGAGCCCTCCCAGAGTGGCTCGCCGAGGTCGATCAGTCCGTCCGCGGTGAGCACCAGGCCCTCGACCGCAGGCGCTGCCGCCAGCATCGCGACGCTGCGGTGCAGGCCCGGCAACGGTGCCGAGGCATACATCCGGACAACGATCTCGCCGCGGGGACCGACGGTGGGATCGACCAGCATCTGGTCGGGCTCTCCCATCGGATGGCGGCTGCAACCCAGTGAGACATACGCGACCTCATCGCCCCCGTCGGTAAATCGCAGCACGTCAATCGATTCCAGACCCAGAAACGTCACCGATGCGCGTTGGGGCTGCGGCCCCTCGAATGCCTGCCGGAGGTGCGCCGACACCCGTTCGATCACCGACGATTCAGAATCACTCATTGCACTGTCCAGTAAAACACCACCATCTCGCGTCCCCGACGACCCCACGGGGCTAGGGTCGGTGTGGTGGTACGTGTCCTCGCGGTCTCGGATGAAGTCGTCGACAGCCTCCACCATGGGGTGGCCGACGAATTGGCGCCTGACCTCATCATCGGCGCCGGCGACCTACCGTTCGACTACATCGAGAAACTGATGATCCGGTTCGAGGCACCCTGTGTGTTCGTACCGGGCAACCACGACCGCGACCTGTCCGGCTTCAAACGCACCCGCAACGGCTGGATGCAGGCCGGTCTCCCGACGACCGATCCCGGACCGCAGGGTGCGGTGAATGCCGACGGCCGGATCGTGACGGTGGCCGGACTCCGGGTCGCCGGACTCGGTGGCTGCATCCGCTACAACAGCGGGCCCAACCAGTACCGCGAAGCCACCCAACGGCAGCGCGCCAACCGGCTTGCGCTGCAACGCTTCCGCTATCGTCTGGCACCCGGATCCGGCGGTGTCGACATCCTGCTCACCCACAGCCCCGCCCGCGGTATCGGAGACGCCGAAGACGGCCCGCACCGCGGGTTCCGCTGCTACCTGCCGCTGATCTATCGCCTGCGCCCACAACTGTTGGTACACGGGCACATTCATCCTCACGGGCAGCCACCGATGGATCACACGATCCTGCACAAGAAGCGCACGCCCGGGTCACTACGCTCGAGCACATTGTCGATGAACACCGTCGGTTACAGCGTGTTCGACATCGAACCCGGCAGCGGTCCGGTCGAGATCCTTCGGAGGCGACATGGCTCGTGACACCGGCTTTCCCGCCGCCGACGCCGAAAACGACTTCAGCAGACAACGTCGGCGCGCCGAACTCGCCCGGCTGTCGGCCTGGCTGACCCGGCAGCCCGCCGACGTCAACACCGTGCTGCCGTTCGACGAAGTAGTTGCCGCACTGGGCAAAACCGGTGAGAGCTATCTGGGACTGGTGGTTGTCGAGGTGTCGACGATCGTGGGCAGTGTCGACCGCACCCGCGACTTCGACCGCTACTTCCGTCCCACGTCCACACGCATCCGGGAACGGTGGCAACGACTCGCCACCGCCCAGCGCCGTGGTGAATCGGTCCCGCCCGTGCAGCTGTTCCGCATCGGGAACATGCATTTCGTGAACGACGGCCACCATCGGGTGTCGATTGCCATCGCCCGGCGATTCACCAAGATCGACGCCTACGTCACCGAGATCCACACGCGGATCTCCCCCGAGGGCATTCATGCGCGATCCGATCTGATCATGAAAGATCACCGTCGGCTTTTCGCGTCGCGCGTCCCGTTGGAAGGCAAACAGCGCGCGGCGATAGTGTTCGACGATCCCTTCGACTACGCCGAACTCGCCGAGAACGTGGAGGCGTGGGGTTTCCGGCTGATCCAGGAAACCGGAACGTTCCTGGGCCGGACCGAAGTCGCCCGCCGTTGGTTCGGCGAGGAGTTCCTGCCCGTGGTCCGGATGGCCCGGCGGGCAGAGATCTTGCCCGAGATCGACAGTGACGCCGAGCTGTACCTGTGGCTGGCGTGTGAGCGTTACCGGTTGGTGCGCAGGCACATCTGGGATGAGGAGATCATCGATGAACTCCTCGTCCGCTCCCGGCGCCGGCGAAAGCTCCCGTGACTACAGGCTGAGGTTGGCGCCGCTGTCCTGGTCGAAGACAAGCAATTTCGACGTGTCATAGAACAACTCGGCCTGCTGCCCCTTGGCGATCGGCGACTCGGGTGAGAGGCGGGCGATCAGCTGACCGCCGCCCATCTCCTGACCGGCATCGGCGGCGAGCTCGGCCAGGGCCGCGGACGATGCCTGACCACCCTCGACGTTGAAGTAGGCGTAATTGTCCGAACCCATCGATTCGAGAACCGTGATCTTCGCGTTGAACGTCGTACCCCGCGAACGAGTGACCGCGTCGACCAGATTCACGTCCTCGAAATGCTCCGGCCGGATACCGATCAGCACCTCACCGTTACTCCGTGCAGCCTTGGCGTTCTCGATCACCTTGCCCATGTCGTTGGGAACCACCTCACCGATGGCGGTCTCGACGCCGGTCTGCGTCAACCGGCCCGGCAGGAAGTTCATCGCGGGTGAGCCGATGAACCCGGCGACGAACAGGTTGGCCGGAGTGTTGTAGAGCTCTGCAGGCGAACCGATCTGCTGCGCCTTACCCGCACGCAGAACCACCACCCGGTCACCGAGGGTCATGGCCTCGGTCTGGTCGTGGGTCACGTACACCGTCGTGGTGCCCAGACGCTGCTGCAGCACAGCGATTTCCGTACGCATCTGCACACGCAGCTTGGCATCGAGGTTCGACAGCGGCTCGTCCATCAGGAAGGCCTTGGGCGACCGGACGATCGCGCGACCCATCGCAACACGCTGGCGCTGACCACCGGACAGGTTGGACGGCTTACGGTCCAGATACTGTTCGAGGTCGAGGATCCGGGCCGCTTCGTCGACCTTCTTTGCGATCTCGTCCTTCGGCATTTTCGCCAGCGTGAGTGGGAAGGCGATGTTGTTCCGGACGGTCATGTGCGGGTACAGCGCATAGGACTGGAACACCATGGCGATGTCACGGTCCTTGGGCGCCTTCTCGTTGACCCTCTCCCCGTCGATTCGGAGCTCGCCGGAGGAGATGTCCTCGAGACCGGCAATCATGTTGAGGGCTGTCGACTTTCCGCATCCGGACGGGCCGACCAGAATGATGAACTCGCCATCGGCGATGGTGAGGTCCACATCGCTGACGGCCACCGAACCGTCCGGGTACTTCTTGCTCACCTGGTCCAACACGATCTCGGCCATTGGTTATCCCTTCACAGCGCCGGAGGTCAGACCGGCAACGATTCGACGTTGGAATATAAGGACAAAGAAGATGATCGGGATCGTGATGACCACGGCCGCAGCCGCAGTCGATCCCGTGGGTTCTTCGAATTGACTGCTGCCGGTGAAGTTCGCGATCGCCACCGGAGCCGTGATCGACCGTTCCGTCGACGTCAATGAGATCGCCAGCAACAGATCGTTCCAGGCGAAGATGAACACCAGGATCGCCGCGGTCACGATTCCCGGAGCCGCCAGCGGCGCGATGACCTTACGAAATGCCTGCGCCGGTGTGGCGCCGTCCATCTTCGCCGCCTTCTCCAGTTCCCATGGGATCTCCTTGAAGAATGCCGACAAGGTGTAGATCGCCAACGGCAACGCAAAGGTGATGTACGGCAGGATCAGACCGATCCAGGTGTCGAAGATACCCAGCTGTCGTTCGATGTTGAACAAGGGTGTCACCAGCGAGATCTGGGGGAACATCGCGATCAGGAGCGCCGCACCCACCAAAAGCTTCTTGCCCGGAAAGTCCAGGCGCGCAATGGCATAGGCGGCCATCGTGCCCAGAACCACGGCGATCACCGTGGTGATCAACCCGATTCCGATCGAGTTGCGCAGTGCTGAGGTGAATGCACTGGTATCAAAGATGCTCGTGTAGTTGTCCCACGTCCATTCGGCGGGGATGAACTTGCCGTCCTTCACCGTGCCCGGCGGTTTGAACGACAGACTCGCGATCCAGAGAACCGGAATCAACGCGTAGGCCAACACGATCAGGTTGACAACCGACCACCCGATACGTCGTCCCATCAGATTGTTCATCGGTGCCTACCGCCCTTCGTTGTCAGAACCGGGCGCCGAGGCGCCGAACAACTTGATGAAGATGAACGCGATGATCGCCACGCACACGAAGATGAGCACGCTGATCGCGGATCCGACGCCGAGGTTGAAGGCCTTGAACAGGTTGTCGTAGCCCAGCATCGAGACCGAATAGGTGTTGTTGGAGCCTCGGGTGAGGATGTAGATGTTGTCGAACACCCGGAAGGCGTCGAGCGTACGGAACAGCAGCGCCACCAGGATCGCGGGTTTCATGAGCGGAAGAATGATGCGCCACAGCCGGGTCCACGGCCCGGCACCGTCCATCTGCGCCGCCTTGAGGAGGTCGTCCGGGACAAGTGCCAGGCCGGCCAGGAGCAGCAACGCCATGAATGGTGTTGTCTTCCAGACCTCCGCCAGGATGATGATCGCCAGCGACGGCCACTGCTCGGTGAGCGGGGCGCTGCCCTCCGGCAGCAGGTTCGCCAGATAGCCCGTGCCCGGAGTCCAGGCGTAGTACCAGGAGAACGCTGCGGCCACTGTCACGATGCCGTAGGGGATCAGGACCACCGTGCGGATCAGGCCTTTGGCGAACAGCGTGCGGTGCATGACAAGCGCGATCGCCATGCCGAGCACCAACTCGATGGCCACCGACACGACGGTGATGAACAGCGTGATGGCAAGGGCCGTCCACCAATAGCTGTCGGTCAGGACCGTGCCGTAGTTGGTGAGTCCGATGAACTCGTTCTCACCCGGTGCGGCCAGACTGGCCTTCAGCAGGCTGAGCCAGAACGCGTACAGAATCGGGAACCCGGTGACCAGGATCATCATGATCACCGCAGGGGTGATCAGCCAAAGACCCAGCCGCCGTTCGGCCCGCTTGCCTTCGCTCAGTGCGGGCTTCTTCTTTTTGCTCGGCGCAGATTCCTTGTCCAGCGTTGCGGTCATGGGATCAGTCCCTCCCCTTTGAGTGCCTTGTCGACCTGTTCGGCGAGTACGTCGACCATAGGTTCCGGATCCCAGGAACCGACCGGACTGAGCTTGGCGGTGATCAACGTCGAAATGGCCTGGTACGCAGGCGAGGCCGGTCGCAACGCGGCCGATCCGGCCTCCAACTGGGCCTTGATCAGATCACCCATCGGGTACGCCGCCGTGAACTCGGGGTCGTCGTAGATCGACGCGATCGTGGGAGGCGTGCCGCCACTGATCGCGTACAGCTTCTGCGACTGTTCGTTGGTCAGGCACTCAGCGGCCTTGAACGCCAATTCCTTTTGCTGCGAAGTGTCCGCGACCGCGATGTTGACTCCGCCAAGAGTCGACCGCGACGGCTCGCCTTGTTGCACACCCGGGTACCTGCCGAAGTCGAACTTGGTCCGCACCAGGTCGTTGACCGGCGCGAGATCCGCATCGGCAGGCGGATTGTCGGGATCGGCGAACATCGGACCGTACTGCTGCTCCACCTCTTTGAGGAATGCCACATCACCGGCGGCCGCGTTCGTCCGCATCGACGGGAACACAAACGGATAGTTGATCTCGAAGGTGGCCTGGCCGCTTTCCATTCCGAGGCGGGCGGACGATTCGTCGCTGTTCGAGATCGAGGGATCGTGACCCGGCGCAGTGGCAACGGCCTTCAATATCTGCAGTGCCTTCAGCGTGGACGCGCGGTGTTCGGGAGTGTCATTGAGCGTCTGCTTGTCCGGGTTCGCCGGGTCGAGCACCTCACCACCGGCACTGACGAGCACCGAGTTGAACCACACCATCAGGCCCTCATATTGCTTGCCCTGCACCATGATGTAGCTCGGTCCGCCGGCTTTGTGGATCTGCTCGTTCTCCACCAGCATCTGGTCCCACGTGGTGGGCGGTGTGGTCCGGCCCAGATACTTCTGCATCACGTCTTTCCGGTACCAGAGCAGCTGTGTATTGGTCCACGTGGGGATACCGTATAGGCGCTTTTCAGCGTCGTCCTTGGTTTTCCACATAACAGTTTCCGTCGGTCCGCCGAGTGAGGTGGCCTCGATCTTCGCGGCGAGATCATCAGGGACCGGAACCATCCAGCCGGCGTCGGCGAACTCCGCGGTCCACACCACGTCCATGCCCATGAGATCGAGGCCATGGTCATCGCCGGCAAGCCTGCGCGCCAATTGCAGCCGTTGGTCGTCCGCGGATTTCGGAAGGACAAACGTCTTGACCTTGTATTCGCCATTCGAATTGGCGGTGCAGGTGGCCCCGGCCTCTTCGATGAATGAGGCACCGTCGGCGGGGGCGTAAATGTTGATCGTCCCGGGCGTACTCCCGGAATCGCAGGCACTGATCACCGGTAGAGCCACCGCGATTGCAGCACAACATAATCCGATTTTCTTGCGTCCGCGGTATTTCTTGGGCCCCGAATCCGGGGAACCCGCTCCATCAATACCGGCGGACGCTTTCCCATCCGCGGGGCGATCGCCTTTGCGCTTCACGCAGCCTCCTCGATGCGTTGGAGGTGCGCGCAGTCTTCCAAGCACACACCTGAATGCCCAGCACTTACGTTATAGCCGCCAAATAGTGACGCGCAGCACAATGGACATAGTGGCACCAAGAAGTGATCAATTGGGGCATCAACGCCGTTCCAGGCGTGTCGTTTCGAGTTCGGCGGATCGCTACGGCCGCAGGCGGGTGAGCATGTCGCGGGCCCGTTCGGCGCTCTTCGGATCGCACAGCACGTCGTAACGGCCCGCGACCAACTGCATCGTCGACGAGAAGTCACGTTGGCCTCTGGTGGCCGCATACGGGATCGACGTCGTCACCACACCGAAGACGACACCGCCGACCAGGCCAATGATCAACGGCATCAACGGATCCTCGACGACGATTCCGACCAGCAGCCCGAAGAACAAACCCAGCCAGGCACCGGACACGATCCCACCGCCGATCACCTTGCCCCAGGTCAACCGCCCGAGCACCCGCTCGACCTGCATGAGATCAACACCGACGATGGTGACGTCCTGGACCTCGAAGTGCTCGTCGGCGAGGAAGTCCACAGCGCGTTGGGCTTCCGCGTACGTCGTGTACGAACCGATCGGCCACCCCTTGGGCGGCGTCGGCAATCCTCGTCGCGGCTTCGGTTGCATGGGGTTTGTCATCGTCACCGTGTCCTTCGTGAAGAAACTGTTCGGGGCCGAAATGCCGAGCGGTTCGGTGATGCCTTTCAGTCCTGTGCGGCAGCGTCGGCAGCCGGTGTCCGTGTCATGCCCGCGGCCCGCCCCTTGGCGGCGATCACCTCGGCCATCTTCCGGCTCGCCTCGTCGATCATCTCCCCTTCGAAGCGGACCGCACCGCGCTCGCCGCCGGCGGCCGACGTCGCATGTGCGTATGCATCGAGGAGGTTCTCGGCGGTGTCGTAGTCCGACTGACGAGGACTGAAGACCTCGTTGGCGATGTCGATCTGACTCGGATGGACCACCCACTTGCCGTCGTAGCCGAGCGCTGCCGAGGCATCGGCCACCGCCCGGAAGCCTTGCGCGTCATCGATTTTCAGGTACGGACCGTCGATTGCAGTCAAACCATGTGCGCGGGCCGCCACCAGGATGGTCATCAACACATGGTGATGCGCGTCGCCCCTCACGTAGCCCTGCGGCTGCTCGCCGACAGCGAGGCCGCGCATACCCAGACTGGCCATCATGTCGGCCGGACCGAGCACCAACGAACGCAATCGGTCACTCGCCGAGGCGATTTCGTTGATGGCCGCCAGCCCCTGCGCATTCTCGATCTGGGCCTGCACCCCGATCTGCCCTACCGGCAACCCTGCGTTGATCTCCAGTTGCCGCAGCAGCAGATCCAACGCGGTCACCTGTGCGGCCGAGGTCACCTTCGGGAGCAGGATCGAATCCAGGTGCGCACCGGCACCCCGGACCACCGTCACCACATCGTCGAGCGTCCACGGTGTGGTCCAGTCGTTGACCCGGACGACCCGGGCCTGCCCTGCCCAGTCCGGTGCCGCGAGCGCCGTCACGACGGCAGCGCGACCGGCCGCCTTCGCACCGGGCGCGACGGCGTCCTCGAGATCGAGGAAGATCTCGTCGGCGGGCAGTCCACGAGCCTTCTCCAGCATCCGCGAGGTGCTGGCGGGTACGGCGAGAATGGACCGGCGGGCGGCGGCGTACATGTGACTCCTCGTGACGATGGCGTGGCGTTCGATTTCTTCCATGTCTGATTCTGCCCGCATCTGAAATCTGCCGCGGACGTGGCCGTACCGACGGCGCTGCCCGGTGGCCTGACGTTGCCCCACTACCCTTACAGCCATGGCAGCGGTGAGCAAAGCATTCGTGGCCAGGCTGGCCGGTCTGGCGGTGCTCGGTCCGGACGGTGAATCAATCGGCCGGGTCCGGGACGTGGTGGTCTCGATCAGGTTCGGCACCGGACAACCCCGGGTCCTCGGTCTCGCCGTCGAATTGACCACCCGCCGCCGCATCTTCGTACCGATGCCACGCGTCACCGCCATCGAACCGCACTCCGTCACGCTCAACACCGGAACCGTGAGCCTGCGCCGGTTGATCATCCGGCCGGGTGAGGCTCTCGTTCTGGGTCAGATCGTCGAATCGCGGGTGCGCGTTGATGATCCGGATCTGGCGCACCTGCAGGGCGAGGACCTGACGGTCGTCGACCTGGCGATCGAGCGCCGGCGTACCCGGGACTGGGTGATCTCCCGGGTCGCGGTCCGCGGCGCCCGCACCCGACTCGGCCGACGCGGCGAGACCCATGTGGTCGAGTGGAACCACGTGCTCGGTCTGACCCAGAGCGCCCTGGCACTGCCGGGACAGGGTGTGGCCCAGATCCTGTCGCGCTTCGAGGGCATGCGCGCCGCCGACGTCGCCCATGCGCTGCGCGAACTCCCGGCCAAACGGCGCCTCGAGATCGCCTCGGCCCTCGATGACGAACGGCTGGCCGACGTCGTCCAGGAACTCCCCTCGGACGATCAGACCGAACTGCTCACCCATATGAAAGTCGAACGGGCCGCCGACGTGCTCGAGGCCATGGACCCCGACGACGCGGCCGACCTGCTCAGCGAACTCCCCGACATCGAAGCCGAAGCCCTTCTGCAGTTGATGGACCCGGAGGAGTCCGAACCGGTCCGCCGGCTCATGCTGCACTCACCCGACACCGCAGGCGGCATGATGACCACCGAACCACTGGTGGTCACCGCCTCCACGACCATCTCCGAAGCGCTGGCCCGGGCGCGCAATCCCGACCTCACCCCGGCATCGGCATCCCTGACGTTCGTGGTGCGGCAACCGACATCCACACCGACCGGCAAATACCTCGGCTGCGTCCACATCCAGGCCCTGTTGCGGGAACCGCCCGCCAATCTGGTCGGAGGTATCCTCGACGACCGGCTCCCCTGTCTGGGCTCCGAGGACTCGCTGGAGAAGGTCACCCGCTACTTCGCCACCTACAACCTCGTCTGCGGGCCGGTTCTCGATGACGACGGACACCTCATCGGAGCGGTGACCGTGGATGACCTCCTCGACCACCTCCTGCCCGAGGACTGGCGGGAGACCGAGGACGACGAGGACGAGGACGACGATGAGGACGACGACGTCACAACCGAAGGGATGCGGTGATGACTTCGAAGCCGTCCGACGCCCGTCTGCAGGACCGCGCCGAGCGCCAGAGTGCACGCTCGGCCCGACGCCTGGACACGCCCGGGGAGCGTCGTCGGTGGAATTTCAATCTCGATTCCGACGTTGTCGGTGTGTACGGCGAGCGGATAGCCCGCTTCCTGGGCACCGGCCGCTATCTGGCCATCCAGACCATCATCGTCATCATCTGGATCTTCCTGAATATCGCGGTCATCACCCTGCAATGGGATCCCTACCCCTTCATCTTGCTCAACCTGGCGTTCTCCACCCAGGCCGCCTACGCCGCACCGCTGATCCTGCTGGCCCAGAACCGGCAGGAGAACCGGGACAAGGTCTCGCTCGAAGAAGACCGGATGCGGGCCGAGCAGACCAAGGCCGACACCGAATTCCTGGCGCGAGAGTTGGCGGCGGTCCGACTCGCCGTCGGCGACACGGTCACCCGTGACTATCTGCGGCGCGAACTCGACGATTTGCTGACCGAGCTGTCGGAACGAATTCTGGGCGACCGGGCCAAGACCGAGGGGTCCGGGAAACCGGTTGCCCCGCATACCGATTGAGTCGAGCCCCCGTGGTCCGCTGCAGGATCACCAATTGCTGCATTTCTGTGACAAATCGATTTCGCCACGCACCCCGGTGACAAATATGTATCGTGGGTCACATTCGCCCGGGCCATCCCGGGGGGTCGGGGAGATCTAACAGGAGCGGTATCGCGTGCGGTGGGGTCGAGTCCAATTGTTGACCGGTTGTGCGGTCGTCGGTGTCGGAATGCTGGCCGCGGTGACCTCCAGTGCGTACATCGGTCCGGCGCCGGCATTGACCGCCAGCGCCGAGGTGGATCTCGCGGGTGCCTTGATCGTGCCCCCCTCGGCTCGACCTGACCTCGCCTTCACACCGCCGCCACCGCGAGAGGTCGCCCCGGAACCGGTCGCGCCGACTGCGGAGCCACAGCGAGTGCCGGCGGCCCAACTACCCGCCGGACCGCTGGGTATCCCCGGCATCGTCCTGCATGCCTACAAACTCGCCGAACAACGCGTCGGCGCCGAGAGCCCGCAATGCCAGCTGCCCTGGTACCTGCTCGCCGGCATCGGCCGGATCGAATCGGGGCACGCCGGCGGCGGCAACGTCGACAGTTCCGGCACCACCCTCACCCCGATCACCGGACCGGTGCTCGACGGCACCCTGGCCGGCAACGCCGTGATCACCGATAGCGACGGCGGTCGCCTCGATGGAGACGCCGGCCACGACCGGGCGATGGGGCCGATGCAGTTCATCCCGTCCACCTGGGCCGCCTGGGGTTCGGATGCCAACGGTGACGGCAACGCCGACCCGAACAACATCTTCGACTCGACCTACTCCGCCGGTCGGTACCTCTGCTCAGGGGTCGTCGACATCATGTCGGAGAAAACCCGCGTCGGTGCGGTCATGCGATACAACCATTCGGCGGAATACGCCGCGAATGTGCTGTCCTGGGCCATCGGATACGCCACAAACGCCGCGCCCACCGACACCGGACCACTCCCCGATCCGAAGTCATCGAGTTCGAGTTCCTCGTCGAGCAGCAGCACCAGTCCCTCCGGCAGCTCGAGCAGCAGTTCGTCGTCGAGTTCGTCGTCGAGTTCGTCGTCCTCGTCCCCCAAACCCGAGCCCTGCGTGATCGTCTGTCTGCCACCGGAACTGCAGTCGCTGCTGCCCCCACCGCCACCTCCACCACCGCCCGCCTGATCGCATCCGGAGCCGATGGCGGGTTCAACCCCGGCCGAAGTGGGCGACGTTTGGCGCGCGCGTAAACTGATCGCCTGATGACACAAGCAACATTGCCGACCGAGTCAGCCATTCGCGCAGCTCTGGCCAAAGTGAACGACCCCGAGATCGGTAAACCCATCACCGACCTCGGCATGGTCAAGTCGATCTCGATCGCCGACGACGCGAGCGTGGCCATCGTGATCTATCTGACGACAGCCGCCTGCCCGCTGCGCACCGAGATCACGCAGCGCGTGAGTACCGCTGCGGCCGACGTCCCCGGGGTGGGCGCGATCTCCGTCGAACTCGACGTGATGAACGACGAGCAACGCACCGACCTGCGTAAAAGCCTGCGCGGTGACCGCGCCGAGCCGATCATCCCGTTTGCCCAGCCAGGATCGCTGACGCGCGTCTATGCCGTCGCCTCCGGCAAGGGTGGTGTCGGCAAGTCGAGCATCACCGTCAACCTGGCTGCGGCGCTGGCCGAGCGCGGATTGAAGGTCGGTGTGCTCGACGCCGACATCTACGGCCACTCGGTGCCCCGCATGCTGGGCAACGACGCAAAGCCCACGCAGGTCGAGAAGATGATCATGCCGCCGATCAGCCACCAGGTGAAGTTCATCTCGATCGCGCAGTTCACGAGTGGCAACACCCCGGTCGTCTGGCGTGGGCCGATGCTGCACCGCGCGTTGCAGCAATTCCTTGCCGACGTGTTCTGGGGCGACCTGGACATCCTGCTGCTCGATCTGCCCCCGGGCACCGGCGACGTGGCGATCTCGGTGGCACAGCTCATCCCGGGCGCCGAGATCCTGGTGGTGACCACTCCACAGCAGGCGGCCGCCGAGGTTGCCGAGCGTGCCGGAGCGATCGCCCTGCAGACCCGCCAGAAGATCATGGGCGTGGTGGAGAACATGTCGTGGATGGAACTTCCCGACGGAACCCGCATGGAACCGTTCGGCTCCGGTGGCGGCGCCAAGGTGGCGCAGCGTCTCACCGTCGCTGTCGGCGCCGAGGTACCGCTGCTGGGCCAGATTCCACTGGACCCGGCGCTGCGCGAAGGTGGCGACGAAGGTATCCCGCTGGTGCTCTCCGCCCCCGAGTCCGCGGCCGGTGCCGCGCTACGTCAGGTGGCCGAGAAGCTCGCCGTCCGCAAACGCGGGCTGGCCGGCATGAACCTGGGCATCGACACCGCCCGCAACGTCGGCAAACCCCTGCTCTGATCAGGGGTACGCCGGGTTTCAAGCCTCAGGTGGCGTCCCACCGATCGACATCAATAACGCCGGAGGGTGGAGGCGGGGTGACTGTCTTGGACAGGGAGGGCGCCGCGGGCTTGTCAGGCGCGGCTGCTGAGATGACTCTGGCGTTCTCATCGGTGGTCGGCAACGGCTGGGATACCGGTTTGATCTTGGTACCGGAATCGAAGTTGCCGGTGAAGAACGAGTCGTCGCCGTCCAGCAGATGCTTGGTGATCGCCTTGCGAGGGCTCATACCCCGCAGCTCGTTGAGATCGGCCAGTGGTTTGCGCAGGTCCTCGAAATCGGCACCGAGGTCTTCTTTGAGCTGGCTGGTGGCGCCGGTGGCGTAGTCCCGTACTTCCCGGACCGACTTCAATGTCCACTTGACCGCATCGGGTAACCGCTCAGGACCGAGGATCACCAGACCCGCGATCATCAAGATCAAGATTTCGCCCCACCCGACGCTGCTGAACACCGCTCCAGATTACTGGTAAGTCGGCGGCTGTCGAATCGGCCGCAGCGATCTCGCAGGAACCTCTCAGTCAGAGGCCGGGGTGACGGTGCCTTCGAACGTCCGGCCATCGCGCCAGTATTCGAACTTCACGGGCTTTCCGATCTCGGCCGTGCGAACGGCCACCGTCAGTTCGTCGGCGTCATCGGTCACCCGGCCGTTGAACTTGGTGATCACGTCACCCTCGCGAATACCTGCCTGTGCTGCCGGAGAACCCCCGACGACGTTGCGGATCTGCGCTCCGAGCACCTGGTCGTTGCGGACAGAACTGGCGTTCACCCCGATCTGTGCGTGAACCACATGTCCGGTCTTGATCAGGGACTGCGCGACCGGCAGGAACTCGTTGACCGGAATCGCGAACCCGAGGCCGATCGAACCGCCGTTCGGCGCCAGCCCGGCGGTGTTGATGCCGATGACACGACCCTGGTCGTCGACCAGCGGCCCACCCGAGTTACCCGGGTTGATCGCGGCGTCGGTCTGGATGGCGTCGATGACCGCGTCGGTGTCGGACGTCTCGTCCGGACGCAGCGGCACAGCCCGATCGATCGCACTGACGATCCCGCTCGTAACGGTGCGATCGAGGCCCAGTGGCGCTCCGAACGCAACCACCTCTTCGCCGATCTGGAGCTTGTCGGAGTCGCCCAGCTGCGCGACGGTGAGGTTGTCCACGTTGTCGACCTTGAGGACCGCGAGGTCGGTCCGGATGTCGCGACCGACGATGCGAGCCGGTACGCGGGTCCCGTCGTAGAAGACGACTTCGAGTTTGGCGCTCGCGTCGTTGGCCGCCATCGAGATCACGTGGTTGTTCGTGACGATGTAGCCCTCTTGGTCGATGACCACTCCGGATCCGGTTCCGCCACCGTTGGGCAGGCGGACGTCGACCATGACCACCGACTTCTCGACGGCCTTTGCGACGCGGGCAACCTGACTACGTGGTTCGCCCTCGTTGTCGTCGTCGCTGCCGGACAGGCTCACTGTGTCCGAGTGCAGGGGCGAGGTGACTTCGGCGGTCAGCCGGCCGATCAGGCCCCCGAGCACACCGACCAGCACGGCGATCACCGCCAGTACCGCCAGGGCCTGCCAGCTGACCTTGCGGTCGAAGAGCACTTCGCGAACACCCAGCTTCGGCCCGGGGGTGGTCGGTGGTGGAGGAACCTTCGTCTCGACCGCCGGCGAACTCAGGCTCGCCGCGGCATCGGGATCACGCCAGGGATCCTCGGGTTCGGGGGTCTGATCGACGTCACCAGCGTCTGCATCCGGATCCCGTTGCAGGGTATCCGGCGCGCCTTCGGGACGGGAGAACGCTTCACGCAACACCGGATCGGGATTCGACACGACCGGCTGCGGTGACCGCGAAGGTGCGGCATCGGACGGTGCAAATGCACCCTCGACACCGTCGGGGCGCCCGAATACGGCCGCAGTCTGCGGCGGCACCGGTGGACGTTCATTCGGCCGTGGTCCCAGTCGGGGGGCCTGATCGAACTGGCCTGGTGCAGTAGGGGAATCAGCGCCGAGGCCGTATTTGTCAGTGTCGGTCACTGGCCCGCCCGGTCATCCGGTCTCATGAAAAACTCGAACCCCTCGTTCGCGGCTATTCGATCGCAGATTCACCGGCACCGCCGATCAATCCTCACCGAGGCTACCTGTCTGGCTGTGCAAAACCCGAGACTCCCTGGCGACCCGGGACAAAACCGGCCGCGACCTGGTTGTCCGCAGACCAACATCGCGGCGCTACCGCAAACGCATGCTTCAGCGATTACGCCGGCGGTGGACCGGGAAACCGGGTGCACCGAGCAGCGGTTCATCAGGCGTGACCTCTGCCGGATTACCGGCGGTGGCGCGGAGGTCGATCTCTCTGGTGGGAATCTGATTGAGTGCACCGAGCAGACCCGCGGGCATCGCGATCTGACCGGAGCGGCGCAGAGCCGCACGCGCCGAGCTCTGCGCGTCGACCTCTGCGCGGCACTGCGCGCACACCTCGAGGTGCTGCGACGCGCGCATATACGCATTCATCCGCAGCTCGCCGTCGACATAGGCCGCGACCGCCTCGGTCGCGAGATGTTCGGTGGACAGGAAGCGACGACCGCCGGCACTGCCCGGCGCGCGATAATCCTTGTTCGACGAAACCATCGACGACGCCGGGAACCAGCCCAGTGACCGACGCCGGTTACGCAAACCATTGGTTCGGTCGTCCTTGCCTGAATCCTTGGCACCGTTCACATCGGCGCGATTCACATCACCGGGGCCGGAGTCTTCAGGGGTGCGTTCACTCACCTCGTCCGCTCCTTTTCTCACGTGCCCGACGGGCATTTGGGCATCTCGACAACTCGCCTCGACTCTACGGACTTCGGCGCATGTTCGCCGCGCCCTCGTCCAACACCACCAACGAAGTCCTGTCCCCGCGGGTTCCCGTCGACCACAAGCGCGTCATAGATCACACCCCCGTCAGAACTCCGGCGTCATGACCGATCGTCCGGAGTGGTGACCGCTGGCGGCGAGATGGCCGCGGATCGCCTGCCGGCCACGATGAATCCGGCTGCGCACGGTTCCGAGTTTGACGCCCAGCGTCGTGGCGATCTCCTCGTACGACAAACCTTCGATGTCGCACAGGACCACGGCGGCACGAAACTCCGGTGCCAATGCATCGAGGGCCCGCTGCAGATCCGGGTCGAGGTTGGCGTCGTTGTAGATCTCTTCGGGATTCGGATCGGTGCCCGGCACCCGCTCATAGTCCTCGGGAAGCGCTTCCATCCGGATCTTGTTCCGGCGGCGGACCATGTCGAGGAAGAGATTTGTGGTGATGCGATGCAGCCAGCCTTCGAACGTGCCGGCCTTGTAGCTCGAGAGCGACCGGAAAACCCTGATGAAGGTCTCCTGCGTCAGATCTTCGGCATCGTGCTGATTACCCGAGAGCCGATAGGCCAGTCGGTATACCCGATCGGCGTGTTCGCGGACCAGCTCATCCCAGGCCGGCATCAGGGCCGCATCGCCGGTGGCGTCGAAACGCGCCGTCCCGACCTGCGGTTCTGTCGAGGAGTCGATGACGGATTCGTCGGTGTCGGACACAGCGAGAGTCGTCCCGTTACCGTCTTCCCGGATGGCCTCTGTCACGATCTGCTCAACTCTCCTCCCCAGGACCGGCGCACTTCTCCGGTCATTCGGCACAGCACTACTTCGTCGGGGTTACAGAATCCAACGCCAGAGCGTGCCCGGTTTGTTCCCCTATGACCCTGTCCGACCGGGGTGTGGACTCACTATGAGCGGCCTGAGTGTTACCTGAGAGTCCGCACGATCGAAAGACGCACCGGATCTGCTGCTCAGCGCGCCTAGGCGGCCAATTCCAGGTGCGGCGCTAACCTCAGATCTGTGTCCGATGAGAGCCAGCACGCCAATTCCGAATCCTCGCCACCTGTCATCGACCCTGCAGTACTGAGCAACTACGCAGAGGCCGCGATCGTCGAAGATGAAGCGCTCCGTCTGGCCCGCGAACGGTCCGATGAACTCGGTGCCCCGTCCATCACCCCTGCGGTGGGTGCGGCGCTATCGCTCCTGGCCCGTCTGGTCAACGCCAAAGCAGTCGTCGAGGTGGGGACCGGCGCCGGGATCAGCGGACTCTGGCTCCTCAACGGCATGCGCACCGACGGCGTGCTGACCACCATCGATTCCGAAAGTGAATACCACCGCGCCGCCAAGCAATCCTTCACCACCGCAGGTATCAGTCCCGGCCGGACCCGTCTCATCAACGGACGCGCCGCCGAGGTTCTCCCCCGTCTGTCCGACGCCGGCTACGACCTGGTGTTCATCGACGGCGCGGTCACGGACCAGCCACGTTTTGTCGCCGAAGGCCTCCGGTTGCTGCGCGACGGCGGCGTCCTGGTGGTGCACAACGCATCGGCCGACGGAACCGTCGCCGACCCGAACAGTTCCGGTCAGGGCGCACTCGCCGCGCGCGAAGCAGCCATGCTCATCGCCGACGACGACTCGCTGCTGCCGGTGGTGATCCCCCTCGGACGCGGACTACTCGCCGCGGCCAAGGCCCCCTCGAGCGATTGACGCCGAGCCCCGGCGCTACGTGCTCGGCGTCAGCGCGGTGAGTTCGGGATACCTCGGGGCGATGGTG
Source organism: Williamsia faeni (assembly GCA_003202005.1). Classification (GTDB taxonomy): domain Bacteria; phylum Actinomycetota; class Actinomycetes; order Mycobacteriales; family Mycobacteriaceae; genus Williamsia; species Williamsia faeni. The sequence goes on from QJJF01000009.1 coordinate 82,804, forward strand.
TCGCCGGTGGACACACCACGGAGCCGGCGACCCACCCACGGCATCGCGTGCTCCACCGTCCACTGCCGACTGTCCCGGCGCCGTTCGCTGGGCGAGATCGGTTGCGGCGGGCCGACTTTCACCGGAACCAGATCGTGTTCGATACCAAGGGCGTCGAGCACTTCGATGGCCATGTACACGTGCCCGGCCGTCGACATGTGCATCCGGTCGAACTCCCACATCGCGCGTTCACGGAACACCCGCATCCGCCAGAAATCGACGAGCGTGAGGTTGCGACGCTCGACCACTTCGCGCAACAGTTCGTTGTAGACCGCGAATCGACCGCGCAAGGCCCCGAACACCGACTTGCCGCCGGTGTCGTGGGCGGTGAAGGTCACCACCCGGGCGCCGGAATCCTGCAACCGGCCGATCGCGGCGTCGTAGTCCTCGATAAGCGTGTCGATGTCGGCGGCCGGACGCAACAGATCGCCGGCTCCGGCGGAGATCGCCACCAGATCGGGCTGCATCGCAACTGCCGGAACAACCTGTTCGGACACGATCGACGACATCAACCGGCCCCGTACCGCGAGGTTTGCATACCGGAACTCGGGATCGGCGCGGGCCATCACCTCGGCCACCCGGTCGGCCCACCCCCGCACGCCGTTCGGGCAGCGGGCCTCGACGTCGCCAACGCCTTCGACAAATGAGTCACCAAGGGCGACAAAACGTTTGAAGGGCGCCGTACCGACGGTGTCAGACATCTGTGGAGAACCTGATTCCACCATCGGGAATCTTGACCCCCGGCCAGACCCGCGCCCCACGCAGCAGTTCACAGCGGGCACCGATGACCGCACCGTCTCCGATCACGCCGTCACGGATGAGGGCACGTGGCCCCACCCGGACACCGAAACCGATGATCGAGCGCTCGATCACCGCACCCGCCTCGACCACGGCACCGTCGAAGATCACCGCCCCGTCCAGCCGGGCACCGGCGCCGATCTCTGCGCCGCGACCGACCACGGTGCCGCCGATCAACAGTGCGCCGGGGGCCACGCCGGCGCCCTCGTGGACGAGGCATTCACCGCGTGGACCACTGAGGGCGGGCGACGGCGCGATGCCGCGGACCAGGTCGGCACTGCCGCGGACGAAGTCCTCGGGTGTACCCATGTCCCGCCAGTAACCGGAATCGACGTGGCCCTGCACGTGTACGCCGTCGGCGAGCAGGCCCGGGAAGACCTCACGCTCGACCGAGACCGGACGATCGGCGGGGATCTCTTCGATCACCGAGCGGTTGAAGACGTAGCAGCCGGCATTGATCTGATCGGTGGGCGGATCCTGGGTCTTCTCCAGGAACGCCGTGACCCGCCCGGACTCGTCAGTGGGCACGCAACCGAATGCCCGCGGATCACCGACCCGCACCAGGTGCAGCGTGACCGCGGCGCCGGAGGTCCGGTGGGTGTCGATGATGGATCGGACATCGGTGCCGCACAGGACATCACCGTTGAACACGAGCACGGTCTTCGCGGTCAGGTGTGGCAGCACGTTGCGGATGCCGCCACCGGTACCCATCGGCTCGGACTCGTGGACGTAGGTGATCGACAGGTCCATCTTCGAACCGTCTCCGAAATGCTCCTCGAAAACCTCGGATTTGAACGAGGTACCGAGAACGATCTTGTTGATGCCGGCGGCCTTGATCCGGGCGAGCAAATGGGTCAGGAACGGCACGCCCGCCGTCGGCAGCATCGGCTTGGGGGCCGACAGCGTCAGCGGCCGCAGCCGAGTTCCCTTGCCGCCGACCAAGATAACCGCCTGCACATCATCGGTCAGGGCTTCCGTCGCCGGCGAGGTCACACGATCGTCTGAAGTCACTTTGTACCTTTCGTCGAGCTGCGGGTCGTCGAGCCGTCGGGCGAGTTCTCGCGGCGGGCAGCACGTTTCGCTGCCGCGACAACCACCGCCGATCGCGCACCGAGGCCGGCGCGGAGGGCAAGCCTCAAGGGCGCCTGCCACCAATGCGGGTGCCGGTCGGCCTGGAACCGATAGGCGCTGCGATGGTGTGCCGGCAACATCTTTCCTGGATCAAGGTCGGCCACATGGCCTTTCGCGTGCAAGACCTCTGCCTCGGGGACGAACACGTTGAGCCAGCCCGCTCGGCCCAACCGGTCACCGAGGTCGACGTCCTCCATGTACATGAAGTAGCGGGAATCGAAACCGTCGATGGAATCAAAGGCGATGCGCCGGACCAGCAAACACGACCCGGACAACCACCCCACCGTACGTTCGGACACGTCCACGGCGTCCTGCCGGTAGGCAGCGGTCCACGGGTTGGACTTCCACACCGTGCCCAAGATCGCGTGCCCGGTTCCGGAGACCAGATCCGGAACCCGCCTGGCCGACGGATAGATGCTGCCGTCGGGCTCACGGATCAGTGGTCCCAGTGCGCCGGCCCGTGGCCAGCGATCGGCGGCCGCGAGCAACCGGTCGATGGAACCCGGCCCCCACTCCACGTCAGGGTTCGCCACGATCACGTATTCGATGGCCGGATCGACCTGCGCAACCGCCCGGTTGACCGCACCGCCATAGCCGATGTTGCCGCCGGTGTGCAGCAACGAGACGTGGTCGTACTTCTGGGCCGCGGCCTCGGGGGCACCGTCGTGAGATCCGTTGTCCGCCATGATCACCGCCGGTGTACCGGCCATCGCACCGTCGAGGGTCTGGATGAATCTGGTCAGGTAATCACCGGACGAATACGTCACGGTCACCACCGCGACACGGTCTGAAACCTGCTCATCAGTCACTGCCTCAGGGTAGCCGGAGACCTCCGCCTTCCCTGCCATCACGCCTTCACTGCCACAGCCAGTGCCGAACGCCAGTCCCGCAGCGGTGTCAAACCGGCTTTCTGCCATGACTGACCCGACAGAACCGAGTACGCCGGACGCGGGGCCGGGCGCGGGAACGCGTCCGACGTGGTGGGCAGAACACGGGCCGGATCGGCACCGATCTCGGCGAAAACGGCCTGCGCGAGGTCGAACCAGCTACAACTGCCTGCGTTCGAGGCGTGCAGGATCGTCCCGGTGGCCGGGGACCCGCCGGCGCAGATGTTCCTGGCGAGCTGCAGCAGGCCATCGGCCAGATCGGTCGAGAAAGTCGGTGATCCCACCTGGTCGGTGACCACCGACACCGTGTCGCGTTCGGCCTCCAGACGGCGCATCGTCGACACGAAGTCGGTGCCACCGGGCGCGCCGGTGTACACCCAGGCGGTACGGACGACCGTCGCCGACGGATCGCCCCCGCGGACCGCCACCTCACCGGCGAGCTTGGTCTCTCCATAGACCGACGTCGGCCCGGTCGGATCCCCCGGTTCCATCGGACGGTCGGCGCGGCCGGTGAAGACGTAGTCCGTCGAGATGTGGATCAGATGCGCGCCGGTGTACGCGGTGAGTGCCGCCAGGTTCGCCGGCCCGGTGACGTTGATCGCACGGGCCCGGTCCCGGTCCGTCTCCGCCGCGTCGACGGCGGTGTATGCCGCGCAGTTGATGACCACATCCGCGGGTCCGAGTCCGCCCAGTACCGAATCGACGGCCTCCGGATCCGTGATGTCCAGATCAGCCGAGGTCAGCGGCCGCACCAGGTCTCCCCCACGAATACGCAGCTGCCCACCGAGTTGACCGCCCGCGCCGGTCACCACCACCGAACCCAATTCCCGTTGCATACGCACCATCATGTCCGGTTCGGCCAGGTCTGCGCGCACCGAGTCCGGGGATGCACCAGCGTGAACAACATCATCACGGGCGCGCCGGTCCGGCTCCGGCACCGCCGCGAGATTCGCACGTAGCATTGCGGGCAATCGGTCTCCGCTGGGCCATATCGCGCCCGGAGACCGCCGTCGAAGACATGAGTTAGGAGCGCCGCCCGTCGTGGACCGTCCCTCTTCGGATCGACCGTCGGGTGAGCGTCGCAGCGGTTCACCGCGCGAGGGTCGCCCGCAGCGTTCGGCCTCGGGTCAGCCGATTCCACGGGCTGCGGCCCGCCGGCGCCGCGATGACGGCTCCGAACAACCACGCCCACGCCGCCCGAGGGACACGCCGGCGGGCGATGCCGACCGGCCCAGGCGATCGTCGGCACGGCCACGGACCGACGACGCACCACGCAAGACCCGTCGGACCGACCGGCCGGGGCCGGAACGTCCGCAGAAGGCAGCCGCACCCGCGTCGGCGCCGGCCACCGGTGCCCCGCCCGCCGACGGCAAGAAGTCGGCCCGTTCCATCACCCGGATCGCGGTGGCCGTGGTCTCGGTCGCGGTTCTGGTGGCCACCGGCTACGCCTGGAACCAGATGACCAGTCTCGAGAACAGCATCACCAAGCTCGACGGCCTGAGCCTGGGCAGCGGCAAAGACGGTGCCGTCGACATCTTGATGGTGGGCACCGACTCACGCACCGACGCGCAGGGCAACCCGCTCTCCGAGAAGGAACTGGCCCAGCTGCACTCCGCGGACGATGTCGGGACGAACACCGACACGATCCTGCTCATCCGGATCCCCAACGACGGGTCGTCGGCCACCGCGATCTCGATCCCCCGGGACTCGTACGTGGAGGTACCCGGCGTCGGGATGACCAAGATCAATTCCGCATACGGTTCGGCCAAAGAGGAAAAGCGCGCCGCGCTCGTGAACGAAGGCATGGACCTGGGCGAAGCGGACAAAGAATCCGTGCAGGCCGGGCGCGACGCAGTGATCAACACCGTCACCGGCCTCACCGGTGTCGAGGTCGATCACTACGCCGAAATCGGGCTCCTGGGATTCGTGTTGCTCACCAACGCGGTCGGTGGTGTCGACGTCTGCCTCAATGCTGCAGTCGATGAACCGTTCTCCGGTGCCGACTTCCCGGCCGGGCAGCAAAAGCTCGACGGTTCGCAGGCCCTGAGCTTCGTCCGTCAGCGCCACGACCTACCTCGCGGCGACCTCGACCGCATCGTGCGCCAGCAGGTCTTCATGGCCTCACTGGCGCAGAAGGTGCTGTCCGCCGGAACCCTGACGAACCCCGGCAAACTCTCCGACCTGCAGAACGCGGTGTCGCGGTCGGTGGTGATCGACCAGAACTGGGACGTCCTGAAGTTCGTCGAACAGCTCAAGGATTTGTCCGGCGGTCGAGTTCAGTTCGCCACCATCCCCGTGGTGACCGAACAGGGATGGAGCGACGACGGCACCCAGAGTGTTGTCGAAGTCGATCCGGTCGCGGTCAAGGCATTCACCCAGGGTTTGCTCGGTGAAAAGAATGCCGACGGCACCGTGGCCTTCCTCGCCGGCGACTACACGGTCGACGTGATCAACACCGGCACAGTGGACGGGCTGGCCACCAACGTGTCCCGGATCGTCGCGAACAAGGGATATCGCCCCGGCGAAACCGGCAACGACACCAACGCCACCGTCGACAGCCAGGTTCTCGCCGCGACCACCGACGACCCGGGCGCGATCGCCGTGTCCAAAGACCTCGGCGGCCTGCCGATCACCGCGGATACCTCCTTGCCCCCGAATACGGTTCGCGTCATCCTGACCGACAGCTACACCGGGCCGGGCTCGATCTCCGACTCCGGCGCGCAGGACAGCCAGGAATCCGACACCCAGGAAACCCCGACCCCACCCGCCCCTCGAATCACTGCCGGTGGAACCGGCCCGGAGTGTGTCAATTGATCACCCTTGCAGACGCCGCACTCGATCCGGCGCTGACCAGAGACGGCACCCAGCCACTTCTGACCTACTACAACGACGCCACGGGTGAGCGGACGGAGCTGTCGGGTCTGACGGCCGCCAACTGGGCTGCCAAGACCGCGAACATGATTCGCGACGAGTTCGGGTTGACCCCCGGTGACGTCGTCGCCGTGGACCTGCCCGCACATTGGCAGACCGCGGGCGTTCTGCTCGGTGCGTGGTGGGCCGGCATGCACGTGCGCCTGGGCTACAGCGACGACGCCGCGCTGGCGTTCTGCTCGATGGACACCCTGGCCGCGATGGATCAGGCGCCCGAGATCGCCGTGGTCTCACTCGACCCGTTCGGCATGCCGATGCGCAATCTGCCGATCGGCCTGACGGACTATGCGGCCTCGGTGCGGGTACACGGCGACCAGTTCCGTCCGAGCGGATCAGGTGATCTGGCACTCGACGACCGCACCGTGGCCGAGATCGTCTCCGCGGCCACGGCTTCAGCCGAAGCGGTCGCGATCGTGGCGGGTTCACGGGTCATGTCCACGGGCACCTGGGATTCCACCGACAACCTGATCACCCACCTGCTCACGCCTCTGATCGCCGGCGGTTCACTGGTACAGGTGGCACATCCCGATGAGGCCAAACTGGCCTCTCGCGCCGCCACCGAGAAGGTCACCGCAACTCTGTCCTGAACATCAGAACAGAGTTGGCGCAGGCTCTTTCAACGGCGTCTGGGCCTGCCGCACTCCGCGCAGAGGGTGGTCCCCGACGGTTTCGTCGGGAGTACCCGCGAGCCCGTGTTTTTCGACCAGGGGCGTCGTTCGCTCACGAAGCCACTGCTGGTATTCGGAGGCGGCATAGGCGCCGCGCCCGTAGATCTGGCGATAGCTCTTCAGCAATGCGGGATGATTGTCGCCCAGCCAGGTCAGATACCAGTTGCGGGTGGGCCCACGCAGATGCAGCGGAATCGCGGTGACCGAGGTGGCACCGGCACCGGCCAGGGCCGCGAACAACTCGTCCAGTCCGGCACGGGAATCGGTGAGCTGCGGCAGAATTGGCGCCGCCATCACATGGCAGTCCAATCCGGCATCCCGCACGGCGGTGATCAGATCGAGCCGAGCGCGGGCCGAGGGTGCACCCGGCTCCACATGCCGGCGCAGATCTTCGTCGAGGAGCGCCAGCGAGATCCCGATCGATACCGGAACCTTCCGGGACGCGAGCGACAGCAGTGGGAGGTCGCGGCGCAGCAACGTCCCCTTGGTGAGAATCGACATCGGTGTACCGGCATCGGCCAGCGCGCCGATGATCCCCGGCATCAGCCGGTAGCGCCCCTCCGCCCGATGGTAGGGATCGGAATTGGTGCCGAGCGCCACCGGTTCGCGCTTCCAGCTCCTGCGCGACAACTCTTTTCGCAATACTGCGGCGATGTTCATCTTGACCACGATCTGGGTGTCGAAGTCACGGCCGGCATCGAGGTCGAGGTACTCGTGTGTGCCCCGGGCGAAGCAGTAAACACATTGGTGCAGGCATCCGCGCATCGGATTGATCGACCACGTGAACGGCACCTTCGACGCCTCGGGCACCTTGTTGAGCGCGCTCTTACAGAGGACCTCGTGAAATGTCACGCCCTCGAAGTCAGGCGTCTGTACCGACCGCACCAGGCCGGCCCGCTCCAGCCCCGGCAGGGCCGGAGAGGCCGAGTCCTCGCCCGCATCGGGTTCGGCATCGAGGAGTTGCCCGTCCCATCGCATGGGCTCAAGTCGAACATCTGTTCTAGCTCATGTCAAGTCGACATCGACTTTGCCATAAGCTGTCGGTCGCGGCCGCGACGGCCGCGAATCAACCTGCGCCCCATTACCTCTGCGCCGAACACACCGAACGGCGCCGCTCTGAAGGAGCGACGCCGATCGGGACAGGGATTCACCAGGGGGTGCTACCTCAGCGCAGCAGGGCCCGCGACATCACAACCCGCTGGATCTGGTTGGTGCCTTCGTAGATCTGGGTGATCTTGGCATCGCGCATCATCCGCTCGACCGGGAAGTCGCGGGTGTAGCCGGCGCCACCGAAGAGCTGCACCGCGTCGGTGGTGACCTCCATGGCCACGTCCGAGGCAAAGCATTTGGCGGCGGCCGAGATGAAGCCGAGGTTCTTCTCGCCACGCTCGGCGCGCGCTGCCGAGGTGTAGACCATGAGACGGGCTGCCTCGACCTTCATCGCCATGTCGGCGAGCATGAACTCCACACCCTGGAAGCTGCTGATCGACTTGCCGAACTGCTTGCGATCCTTGGTGTAGGCGATCGCCTGGTCCAGGGCACCCTGGGCGATACCGACGGCCTGCGCACCGATGGTCGGGCGGGTGTGGTCGAGGGTCTCGAGCGCGGTCTTGAAACCGGTACCCGGCTCACCGATGATGCGATCACCCGGGATGGTGCAGTTCTCGAAATAGAGTTCCGCGGTCGGCGAACCCTTGATGCCGAGCTTCTTCTCCAGCGGGCCGACGGTGAAACCGGGATCGTCCTTGTGGACGATGAACGAGGAGATGCCGTTGGCACCCTTCTCGGGATCGGTGACCGCCATGACGGTGTACCAGGTCGACTTGCCGCCGTTGGTGATCCAGCACTTGGAGCCGTTGAGCACCCAGTCGTCGCCGACGGCCTTGGCACGGGTCTTCATCGACGCGGCATCGGAACCGGCTTCGCGCTCGGACAGCGCATAAGAGGCCATCGCGTCACCACTGGCGAGGGTCGGGAGCACCTGTCGCTTGAGTTCCTCGGAACCCTTGAGGATCAGTCCCATCGTGCCCAGCTTGTTCACGGCCGGGATGAGCGAGGACGACGCGCAGACGCGGGCGACCTCTTCGATCACGATGCAGGCAGCGACCGAGTCACCGCCCTGGCCGTCGTATTCCTCGGGGACATGGATCGCGTTGAAACCCGACGCCGTCAGCGCGGTGAGCGCCTCTTCGGGGAATCGTGCCTTCTCATCGACGTCCGCGGCGTGCGGCTCGATCTCTTTCTCGGAGAGCGCCCGGATCGCGGATCGCAACTCATCGTGCTCGTCAGCGAGCTTGAACAGATCGAAGTCGGGGTTACCGGCCATCAGAACACTCCTCGTAGGCGCCAGCGTTGATTTCTTCGCTGCAATTCTAATACCGCCCGGATTTCCAGTTACTCGCGGGTAACTTGAATCCGGTGAGCCCCCGCACCGAGTGGCGGGAGATAACCTTGGGCCACCCCGGGCCCGCACGTCGAAAGGTGTTCACCAGATGAGCCGCACGCCCTCACCGGCCGAAGCACTCTCCGACTTCGAGAAGTCAGATTTCACACATTTCGGGCGGACCCGGACCATCTACCGTCGCGGACACGGCCCTGCGGTGATCATCATCGCCGAAATGCCGGGGATCACCCCGAAGGTGCTCAGATTTGCGCGCGAGGTGTCCGACATCGGTTGCACCGCAGTACTTCCCAGCCTCTTCGGCGTCGACGGCCTCGACCCGGACAACGCCGGGCCGGCCGAGCTCGGAAAGATGGTGGCATCACTGGTACCGATCTGCATCAGCAGCGAGTTCACCACACTTGCCTCCGGGAAGTCGTCGCCGGTGGTCAGCTGGCTGCGTGCACTCGCCGCCCACGAACACACCCGGTGCGGCGGACCCGGCGTCGGCGCGATCGGCATGTGCTTCACCGGCGGATTCGCATTGGCGATGGCCACCGACGAGCGGTTGCTCGCACCTGTTGTCGCCCAGCCGTCGCTACCGGTCCGGCCGATCCATGCCTTCGCCGGCAACATCGACATCTCGCCCGAAGAACTCGAAACGGTCAAAGGGCGCTGCGCCAAGGGACTTCAGGTGCTCGGTGTCCGGTTCAAAGGTGACCGGTTTTCTCCCCCACAGCGATTCGAGTTCCTCCGCAAGCAACTCGGCGACGCCTTTGTGGCCATCGAACTCGACGACAGTTCGGCCGGCCCGTCACCGATACCACCGCACTCGCCGTTGACCGAGCACCTCATCGACGAACCCGGCCAGCCCACCCGGCAAGCACTCGACGACGTCCTCGACCTGTTCCGTCGGCGGCTGCTCACCGAATCGATCTGAGCGCCTCGCCGCTATCCGCCGAGCAGTTTGTCCCGCAGCGCTTGATCTTTCGCGAGGACCATGTCGGACAGACCCGCCTGGAACCGCTCCATCGCAGCCCGCAATGACGGATCGGAGGCGGCCAGGATCCGCACGGCCAGCAGACCGGCATTGCGGGCACCACCGATCGAGACCGTGGCCACCGGGACGCCGGCCGGCATCTGCACGATCGACAGCAACGAATCCATGCCGTCGAGATACTTCAGCGGCACCGGCACACCGATGACGGGCAACGGTGTGGCCGACGCCACCATCCCCGGCAGGTGCGCAGCACCACCGGCACCGGCGATGATGACCGAGATTCCGCGTCCGGCAGCATCTTTCGCGTAGTCGAGCATGCGCTGCGGCGTGCGATGCGCCGAGACGACACCGACTTCGAAACGCACACCGAATTCCGCGAGCGCCTCGGCGGCCGCCTCCATCGTGGGCCAGTCCGAATCGCTGCCCATGATCAGGCCTACCTGCGGCCCCGATGCCCTCGACTCGGCCACTGATTCACTCACCGTGTACATCCCATCCGTCGGTCCAGACTCCCTGCGACATCCAGTGTGCCGCGCGTTCCGCGATCTCCCGAACACGTGCCACATCGTCCGGATCGTCGATGTCGTCCGTGGCCGCACCGAGCACGTTGATGTGCCCGATCTTGCGATCCGGCCGCTCACCCTTGCCGTAGAGATGGACCCTGGCCTGCGGGATCCGCGCGAAGAGATGATGCAGCCGTTCGTCCATGGACATCTCCGGTGGGTTCTCCGCCCCCAGGATGTTGGCCATCACGGTGATCGGCGCGAGGGTGCCGGTGTCGCCGAGTGGATAGTCGAGCACCGCTCGCAGATGTTGTTCGAACTGCCCGGTGACCGCACCGTCCATGCCCCAGTGGCCGCTGTTGTGCGGCCGCATCGCCAATTCGTTCACCAGCAGGTCGCCGTTGTCGGTCTCGAACAGTTCCACCGCCATCACACCCACGACCCCGAGTTCGGCGGCAAGCGACAACGCCAGACGCTGTGCCTGTGCCGCGACGTCGGCATCCAGGGAGGGCGCCGGTGCGATGACGACGGCGCATTGACCGTTGCGCTGCACGGTCTCGACGACGGGCCACACCGCACCCTGACCGAACGGTGACCGCGCGACCATCGCCGACAGTTCCCGGCGCAGTGTCACCTTCTGCTCGGCCATCAGCTCAGTGCCGGCGGGGGCCTTCGCCAGGACGTCGAGTGCTTCCCGCCGGCTGTCGATCAGCCAGACGCCGCGCCCGTCGTAGCCGCCGCGGATGGCCTTGATGACGATCTGCCAGTGATGTCGGTCACCGAATTCGATGAGTTGTGCCTGCGGATCGGCGCCCGCCAACTCGACGTAGTCCGGGATCGGGGCACCCAGCGACGCCAGTTTGCGGCGCATCAACAGTTTGTCCTGGGCGTAGATCAACGCGGTCGGCGGCGGTAAGACCTTGACGCCCTCGGAGACGAGCACCTCGAGATGTTCGACAGGCACACCCTCGTGGTCGAAGGTCAATGCGTGGCAACCACGGGCGGCCTCCCGCAGATCGTCGAGGTTGAGGTGTGAGCCCAGAACCAGGTCGGGGGTCACCTGACCGGCGGGTTCATCGACCGAACCGGCCAGGACGCGAAGACGCTGCCCCAGCGCAATCGCCGCCTGATGTGTCATCCGGGCGAGCTGGCCGCCGCCGATCATGGTCACCACGGGCATCCCCGACACCGCTGCGGTGCGGCTGCCGGTGGCCGCGGCATCGCGTTCTCCGGATACGGGCGCGGGGGCCGGCGGAACCGTTGCCCCGATCGATTCGGGAGCTGGGCTTCGATCACTCGTCACGGCTGCCAATCGTCTCACGTGTCGCCCCGGCGAATGACACGGGCAGGGGTCTGGCGGGGCGGGATTCGTACCCGGCCGCAAATCTTTCGTAGACTGCATCCTTGTGTCATTCATCGACGGGCTGATGTCCCGTACCCCAGCGCCGATCCGAGCGCTGGCGATGCGTCACCATGAGCTGATCAAGTTCGCGATCATCGGCGGATCGATGATGATCCTCGACATGGCGATCTTCTATTCGCTCAGCCTGACCGTTCTCGAGGCCAAGCCGGTCATCGCCAAGATCATCTCCGGTGTACTGGCCACGATCGTCAGCTACGTCCTCAATCGCGAGTGGGCCTTCAAGAACCGCGGCGGACGCGAAACGCACCACGAGGCCATGCTGTTCTTCGCGATCAGCGGCATCGGCGTCCTCTTGTCGGCGGCCCCGCTGTTCGTGGTCAACAACCTCTTCGACATTCGTAGCTCGGCGGACGTCAAGCAGCTGGTCATCATCGACTTCATCCTCGGCTACATCATCGGCAACCTGCTCCAGATGGCGTTCCGATTCTGGGCACTGCGCCGCTTCGCGTTCCCCGAGACCGAGATGGACAGCACCGGATCCGCGGCCGTCGCACCCGCACCCGCACCCGCACCCGCACCCGGAGAACTCGGCCACAACTGAGCCGAACCGTGCGCGCTACCGGGGTTCTGCCGGATTGGTTTCCGCCGGGTCCACACCGTCATCGTCGATGTCGTATCTGGGCACAACGATCGCAAAGGTCGGGGGACGACGGTGCAGCAGATCCAGGCGGCCGCCGTCAGCCTCGATGAGCGCCCGCGCCAGCGACAGCCCGACACCGCTCGACCCACCTTCCGAATAGCCGCGCTGAAACACGTGCGGTGCGCTCTCATCGGTGACTCCCGGACCCTGGTCGGACACCGAGATCCGGATCATCCCGCTACCCGGCAACTCTCTGGTGTCGACGACGACATCACCCTTGCCGTGCTGCAGCGCGTTGTCCACCAGGACCGCGAGGGCTTCGCGCAGCCGAGTGGGAGTCACCCGCGCTGCTGCCTGTCCGGCCATCTGCACGGTCAGCTGACGCCCCTGCACCTCGAATGCCTGATGGAAGTCGTTGACCACCCGCGCCACCTGCTCCGGGATAGCCACCGGATCGAGCATGGCCACCTGCTCTCCGCGGGCGGCCGAGATCAGCTCGTCGAGGTCCTTGGTCAGTCGCTCGACCTGTCCGAGGGCCGCTTCGGCCTCGTCCACCACGGCGGTGTCGGGATGGATCGACAACTCGTCGAGTCGCAGGCGGATCGCGGTGAGCCGACTCCGGAGCTGATGGGACACCTCACCGACGATCCGGCCCTCACGTTCGAGCCGGGTGGTGATCTCGCTGTTCGCGGCATCGAGCGCCGACGACATCCGGTCCAGTTCTTCGATGTCGTAGTTCCGGCCCGCGGTCCCGAAATCACCGTGTGCCATCCGCGTCGCCCGCTCGGCGACCTCTTCGAGGGGATCTGCCAGGCGTCCGGCGGTTACCGCAGCGACCACGACGCCCGCGATCACCGAAATCGTCACCGCCAGCGACACGATGCCGACCGCACCCCACTGCCTGCTGCGCACCTGCGCCTGCGGAATCGAGAGGGTCAGCGTCCCGGCCTCACCCAGGGCGAGCGACTCGCTGACCGGTTGAGCATCGAAGTCAGTGCCGATACCGACTTCACGTTGCTCGAGACCGATAGGGGTCGACACCGGAAAATCCATCGTCAGCAGACCCTCGTCGGGGACGAGCAGCCGGAACTTGTCTCGGTCGAGATTCCCCGAGACCGTGCCGTCCGAGCCCTCCTGGCGGAGCAATTCGCTCGAGATGCGTTCGAGTCTGTTGTCGAGATCCTGGTGCGCGGTGTCGTCCACCCACCACCACGCGGTGAACATCAGGGGTACGCCGAGCAGCAATCCGATGCCCACGACCATCCCGATCATCGACCGGAGGATGCGGCGGCGCACGTCTAGTCGGGATCGAAGCGGAAACCGACACCACGGACGGTGACGATTCGCTTCCGGCAGCCGGGCTGGTCGTCCCCGATCTTTCGGCGCAACCAGGAGATGTGCATGTCGAGTGTCTTGGACGACAACAGATCCGGTGTGCCCCAGACCTCCGTCAGGATCTCCTCGCGACTGACCACTTCGCCGGCGCGTTCCATCAGATAGCGCAGCAGGTCGAACTCCCGGTTGGCGAGCGTGGTGTCCACGCCGGACACCAGGACGCGCCGACCCCTTGCATCGAGATGGATGTCACCGGCCTCGATCACCACATCGGCGGTTTGCTTGCGGCGCAACAGCGCCCGAACCCTGGCCAGCAGCTCGGCGAGCCGGAACGGTTTGCCGACGTAGTCGTCGGCGCCGGCATCGAGACCGACGACGAAGTCGACCTCGTCGGTGCGGGCGGTGAGCATCAGCACAGCCAATTGCGGCCGGGTCTGCCGGATGCGGCGACAGACCTCGAGTCCGTCCATCTCGGGCAGTCCGAGATCGAGCACCAGCAGTTCAAATCGTCCGCTGCCGGCGAGCGTGAGCGCTTCGGTACCCGTGGTGACGACCTCACAGCCATAGCCCTCGCGGCTCAGCGCGCGGGCCAGCGGCGCGGAGATCGCTTCATCGTCTTCGGCGAGCAGAACGTCGGTCACTTCACCAACCTAGGCCCCTCGCGCCCATGATCACCGGCGGCCGCGGAAGTCGTCGCCGTCGGCGGTGTCGAAGACCTCGTGATAGAGCAGCGAATGGACTCGTTCGACCTGCGGGATGTCGTTGAACTCGAGTGGATCCTCCGACGCCGACTCGATGATGAGCGTTCCCGTCCGCAGGATCCGGTCGACGAGGCCATGACGGAATTCGACGGAGTTGATGCGCTGGACCGGGATGTCGATACCGGATCGGGTGATGATGCCGTTGCGGTAGGTGACACGACGATCGGTGAGCACGAAATGTGTGGTCCGCCAGCTGATGAAGGGCCGGACGAAAAACCACAACACCACGCCGGCCCACAGCACCGCAATGATGATGCCCAGGGTCGTCTTGGTGGAGGACCCGAGATCGGAGGTTTCCAGGTATCCGCCGGCTGCACCGGCCAACGCGGTACCGAGGACGAAGATCAGCGTCGGACCCAACAGGCACTTCCAGTGCGGGTGGTGGTGCAGGACCACGCGTTCACCCTGGGCCAAAATGCTCTCCGGATACCCCATCAACAGGCCTTCCCACTCGATTCGCATGTAAACCCGACGCAGGGTGCGCCACTTCTCGACGTGCCGTAATCAAACCACCCCGGATCACATCTGAGCGGAAGTCGCGACCGGGACTCGTGGCCATGGGGTTACGGTTGTCCCCTCATCATTGAATCACCGCAGATATCACGATCAGTAGACTCATCTGCAAGGGAGGTGCCCGATGTACCCGAATGACCCGAACAAACCACGCACCCAGCGGTACGACAACGGATACAACGCCGATCCACAGGCGCACCAGGCCTACTCAGATCAGGGCTACCAGCAGCCCTATCAAGGCGATCAATACCGGGGCGATCAGCCCTACGCCGCGCCGGCGCAGCCGGCAGCACCGCAGCGGCGACCCAAACCCCCTCGACCACAGGTCAATCCGTCGATGTTCATCGGCGGTGTCCTGGCCACCGCCGTCGTCACCGCCCTCGCGGCGTGGCTCGTCGCCTGGATCATCCGGCTCGTCATCACGCGGGTGAACGAGACCGGCGCCCTCGGCGTCTGGAATCCGATGGCCAACGACGAGTACTGGTTCGGAGTCGTCGCGTTCTTCTGTGCCATCTTCGCCGGAGCACTCTGGTACGTCCTGCACCTGGCGACACCGGCACCGAACCAGTTCTTCAGGTGGATCGTCGGATTGCTGGTCGTCGCGGCGATGCTGATCCCGCTTTTGCTGTCCTACGAATGGGTCACCGGTATCTCGACGGCGATCGTGCACGCGGTGATCGGTCTACCCATCTTGTTCCTCATCCCGGCGATGGGCACCAAGAGCATGGAACGTCGCTGATCTGAACTGATCTCACGAACTCGCCCGTACGAATCGTGCAGGCGAGTTCGTCATTTCCACCACCGGCGTTCCGCCGGACGTCAGTCTGTGACGCGCAGGTGCGTCACGTCGCCGGCGGCCACCGGCACGCGCTTGCCCGCGACGTCCTCCACGACCACCCGCCCGGTGCTGTCGATCTCGACGGCCGCGCCCTCGAGTTGCTCGTCGAGAGGTAGCTGCACGAGCACGTGATGGCCGAGCGTCACGCAGAGGTCGCGGTAGTCCCGGCGAAGTCCGTCGAGATCCTGCGGCCACTGCTGCAGGCGCCGGGAGAGCGCGGTGAGGACCGCTGCGGCAAGATCCTGCCGGTTGACCTCAGCGCCCGCCAGGTCCAGCGAGATCGCCGTGGGGACCGGCAGCTCGGCCTCGGTGAGGCTCACGTTGATCCCGATTCCGATGACCGCAACCGTTCCCGACGGACCGCGGGTCAGTTCCGCCAGGATTCCGGCGACCTTGCGCCCACCGATCCCGTCGGTGGTCCCACCGGGCGCGGGCAGCAACACGTCGTTGGGCCACTTGAGCACCGGCGCGAGCTCACTGACCTCCCGGATGCCGTCCACCACCGCGAGCCCGGTCAACAGCGGCAGCCATCCGAGAGCCGCCTGAGCATCTGCCACATCTGCCGCCACGGCCACAGACATGGCCACCTGCGAACGCGGTGGGCTCTCCCAGTGCCGGGTGTACCGTCCGCGTCCCGCGCTCTGATATTCCGCGACCAGCACCGAGCCGACACAATCCGATGTCGCGGCCAGTGCACTCAGGTCGGCATTGGTCGAACCGGTCTCCTCGACCACCCGCACCGAACGCCAGTACGTACCGGCCACAGCCTCTCGAAGTGCGTTTTCGTCGACGGGGACACGGTGCTCTGCCTGCGAATTCATGCCATCAGACTAAGGCTCCGCCGCCCGTCGATCTCCGGATTGTGAACGAGCAATTACCTGTGTCCGTCGGTACCACCTCGAATGTGAGTTAAACCTCAGGTTAGCCCGGCGCGCACCGCCTGCACGCAGTGTGGATAGCATCAAGGCCATGACGAGTTCCCCCCAGGACGCGCAAGCGACGCCGGACATCCACACAACTGCCGGAAAACTCACTGACCTGCACAATCGCCTCGCAGAGGCAAAGCACCCGGTCGGCGAAGCAGCAGTTGAGAAAACCCACGAGAAGGGAAAGCTCACTGCTCGTGAGCGCATCACCCATCTTCTGGACGAAGGTTCGTTTGTCGAACTCGATGCTCTGGCCCGTCACCGCAGCACCAACTTCGGACTGGGCGATCGCCGTCCGGTCGGCGATGGTGTGGTCACCGGTTACGGCACCATCGACGGCCGTGAGGTCTGCGTGTTCAGCCAGGACGTCACCGTCTTCGGCGGCAGCCTCGGTGAGGTCTACGGCGAGAAGATCGTCAAGGTGATGGACCTCGCGATCAAGACCGGCCGCCCGCTGGTCGGCATCAACGAGGGCGCCGGCGCCCGCATCCAGGAAGGTGTTGTCTCGCTCGGCCTGTACGGCGAGATCTTCCACCGCAACGTGCGCGCCTCGGGTGTCATCCCGCAGATCTCGCTGATCATGGGCCCCGCTGCCGGTGGACACGTCTACTCCCCCGCACTCACCGACTTCGTGGTCATGGTCGACAAGACCAGCCAGATGTTCGTCACCGGCCCCGACGTGATCAAGACCGTCACCGGCGAAGACGTCACGATGGAAGACCTCGGCGGCGCCCACACGCACATGGCCAAGTCGGGCGTCGCGCACTACGTCGGCGCCGACGAAGAAGACGCTCTGGACTACGTCAAGGACCTGCTGAGCTACCTGCCCAGCAACAACCGTGGCGAGGCCCCGCGCGTCCCGGTCGCCACACCGGCCGCCGGATCGATCGAGGACACCCTGACCGACGAGGACCTCGAGCTCGACACCCTCATCCCGGACTCCCCGAACCAGCCGTACGACATGCACGAGGTCATCCGCCGAGTCCTCGACGACGACGAGTTCCTCGAGGTCCAGGCCGAGCGCGCGATGAACATCATCGTGGGCTTCGGTCGGGTCGACGGACGCAGCGTCGGCATCGTCGCCAACCAGCCGACCCAGTTCGCCGGCTGCCTCGACATCGATGCCTCCGAGAAGGCCGCACGCTTCGTGCGCACCTGTGACGCCTTCAACGTGCCGATCATCACCCTCGTCGACGTCCCGGGCTTCCTGCCCGGAACCGATCAGGAATACAACGGCATCATCCGCCGTGGCGCGAAGCTCCTCTATGCCTACGGCGAGGCCACCGTCGGCAAGATCACCGTCATCACCCGTAAGGCGTACGGCGGCGCGTACGACGTCATGGGCTCCAAGCACATGGGCGCCGACGTGAACCTGGCCTGGCCGACCGCACAGATCGCCGTCATGGGCGCATCGGGCGCGGTGGGCTTCGTCTACCGCGGCAAGCTCAAGGATGCCGCCGCCAACGGCGACGACGTCGACGCATTGCGTCTGCAGCTGCAGCAGGAGTACGAGGACACCCTCGTCAATCCATATGTTGCTGCCGAGCGCGGATACGTCGACGCGGTCATCCCGCCGTCACACACGCGTGGACAGATCGCCACCGCGCTCAAGCTCCTCGAGCGCAAGATCGTGAACATGCCGCCGAAGAAGCACGGAAACATCCCCCTATGAGCGACGACACCACACCCGTGGGCGACGAGACCGCGGCACCGGCCGCACCGTTCCTCACTGTGATCAAGGGCAACCCGTCGGACGCCGAGGTTGCTGCGCTGGTCGGGGTCATCGCCGCGGCGAGCGGATCGGGCGCACCCGCCGATCCGGGTCCCCGTGAGCTCTGGGGTTCGCACGCCGACCGGCTCCGGCCGGCAGGTGGGATGGCGCCCAGCGCTTTCCCGAACCTGCGCTGGGATTACTGATCCGGTGACGCTCGGGTACCGCCGATGACCCGGTTCGTCCTGGCATCGGCGTCACCCGCACGTCGAAAGGTCCTCGACGCCGCCGGCATCAGCCCGGTGGTGTCGGTCTCCGATGTCGATGAGGACGCACTGCTTGCGCAAGCGGGCAGCGCGCCCTCACCGTCGGACCTCGTGACGATGCTGGCCCGCGCCAAAGCGATCGATGTCGCCGGCCGCCTCGACGCGGACATCGCCGCGGATTCGGTCCTGATCGGCTGCGATTCCATGCTCCTGCGCGACGGCGTTCTCACCGGCAAACCGCACTCCGCGCAGGTTGCTCTCGCCCAGTGGGCCCAGATGCGGGGTACCGAGGCACAGCTCATCACCGGTCACTGCCTGCTACGCCTGACCAATGGTGAGGTTGTTGCCACCGAAACCGGCTGCGTCGCAACAACTATTCGCTTCAGTTCGCCCACCGACGACCAGATCGCGGCGTACGTCGGTACGGGTGAACCGCTACAGGTCGCCGGGGCATTCACTCTTGATGGTCTCGGCGGATGGTTCATCGACGGCATCGACGGCGATCCCTCATCGGTGATCGGTATCAGCCTCCCACTGGTCCGCGCCCTGCTCGATCGAGTCGGTGTCAGTGTCACCGACCTGTGGTCGCGGCCGGCCTGACAACCAGGATCGGCGACTACGCTGGATCCGAGCACAGCTTGGAGGAGACCCCCGCTTGCATGTCACCACGATCGACCATTACTCGCCGCCGCCCGGTGGGTTGATGCGATGGACAGTGGACTCCGACAACAGCGTTGCGATGCCCTCTTCGGTACCCCTGTCGTTCAACCAGCAATTTCACCTGGGCACGGTCGAGAGCGGAAGTGTCTGGCTGGCAGCGGCTTTCGATGTGGACGGACCGATCGACACCGGCGCACTGGAACATGCCTACCGCCTGCTGATCAGCAGGCACGGCACGTTGCACAGCGCGTTTGTCCGACGCGGCGATCGGATCGATCGCGAGATCCATGATCCTGCGCAGCTGATCTTGCGTCCGGCGAAAACCGTCGTGACCTCGACCTCCGACGAGCTGCGCGCACTGCTGCACGACGCACTCGACACCGCCTGCCATCCGTTCGACTATCCGGCGTTCCTGCTCGCGGCGATCGACCGGCCCGATCGTTCCACGGTCATCTGCGGATTCGATCATGTCCACGTCGACGGCTATTCGATGTCGATCATCGTCGACGACCTGCATCAGCTGTACGACCGATGTCGCCGGGAGCCCGACGGTACGGACGTCGACGCGTTGCCGATGGCCGGGAGTTTTGTGGACTATTGCGCGGCGGAGTCGGACGCGGTCGCCATCAGCCTGCGCGATCCGCGAATGCGCGCCTGGCTGGACTTCTTCGACGAGCACGACAAGACACCGCCGAGCTTTCCCCTCGACCTCGGACTCCCCCTCGGGCAGACTGCGCCACAGGCCGTGGATCTGCGTGACCTGCTCGACGCCGAGGCCACCGCCACCTTCGAGCTGTTCTGTCGAAGCAACGGTGCGACGGTGTTCGCCGGACTCCTCGCCGCGATGGCCCGATGTGTCCGGGAACTCGGTGGGGGCCCGCAGATGTCGATGCTCTTCCCGCTCCACACCCGACGTTCAGAACAGTGGCGCGGCGCTGTCGGGTGGTTCACCACCAATGCACCGTTGACAGTTGTCGCGACCGACGACTTCATCGACTCGGTTCAGCGGACGGGTCCGGCATTGCGCACAGCGTTGAGTCTCGGCGAGGTCCCGGTGGCCCAGGTACTCGACGCGATGGGCGGTCTCAATCACCGGCGAGGCGACATCTTCATGGTGTCGTTCATCGACTACCGGAATCTGCCCGGTTCCTCGGCGCACGAGGAGATCGGCGCCCAGCACATCTCAAACGTCACGGCCACCGACGACACCCAGTTCTGGATTTCCCGGACCGCCCGCGGACTTTCGCTACGTACGCGCTACCCCGGAACGCCGGCGGCACGACCGGTGATCGTCGAGTTCCTCGACCGACTCGGCCAATTCCTCGACGAGATCAACTCACTGCAACCAGTCGACCGTGCTGGCACTAGTCTCATGGGGTAAACCAGCCAGCACCGCCCTGAGTCGATTTGGAGTGAATCCCGTGACCGTGGAGACCGACAACAACCCCGGCTTCGCCGACTACGTCCACCCCGAGCGTCTGGTGAGCACCGAATGGCTCAGCGCACACTTGGGTACCGACGGACTGAAGATCATCGAATCAGACGAAGATGTATTGCTGTTCGACATCGGCCACATCCCGACCGCCCAGAAGGTCGACTGGCATCTCCACCTCAACGACCCGGTCACCCGCGACTACATCTCAGGTGAGCAATTCGCGGAACTGATGCGCAGCAAGGGTATTCGGCGTGACGACACGATTGTCGTCTATGGCGACAAGAGCAACTGGTGGGCCGCATACGCCCTGTGGGTGTTCACCCTCTTCGGGCACGAAGACGTCCGACTGCTCGACGGTGGCCGCGATGCCTGGTTCGCCGAGGACCGCGACATCACCTTCGACCTGCCTTCCTACCCCGAATCTGACTACCCGGTGGTCACCCGCGACGACTCGGTGATCCGGGTGTTCGCCGACGAGGTCCGCGGACTCATCGGGACCGAACCGCTGATCGACGTCCGGTCGCCGCAGGAGTACACGGGCGAGCGCACCCACATGCCCGACTACCCGCAAGAAGGCGCGCTCCGTGGCGGGCACATCCCCACCGCCGTGTCGATCCCGTGGGCCAAGGCCGCCGCCGCCGACGGCCGGTTCAAAGCCCGCGCCGACCTCGACACCCTGTATGCCGATTTCGATGCCGAGGATCCGACGATCGTCTACTGCCGCATCGGTGAGCGGTCGTCGCACACCTGGTTTGTACTGACTCATCTCCTCGGCTTCACGAAGGTCCGGAACTACGACGGATCGTGGACCGAATGGGGCAACGCTGTTCGCGCACCGATCGCCATCGGTGCCGAACCCGGCAGCCTGAAAGGAAAGAGGTGACTGCGGCGCTCGACGAGATCGTCGACGATTTCGCCGCCCTGTCGGATTCCGAGAAGATCCAGCTCCTCCTCGAATTCTCGGACGAGCTTCCCGAGCTGCCCGAGACCCTCGCCGAGGCGGCGATGGAACCGGTGCCCGAATGCCAGTCACCACTGTTTCTCTCGGTGGACAACAGCAATCCTGATTCGGTGCAGCTGTACTTCAGCGCACCACCGCAGGCGCCGACCACCCGTGGTTTCGCGTCGATTCTGTACCAGGGTCTCAACGGTGCCAGCGCGGACGAGATCCTCGCGGTCCCAAGCGATTTCTACACCCGGCTCGGCCTCGACTCGGCCATCAGTCCGCTGCGGTTGCGGGGCATGTCCGCCATGCTGACCCGGATCAAGGCTCATCTGGGCACTCCCGCCCGGCCCGTGGGGTCATGAAGTTCATCCAGATGATGGACCAGCCCGTCGAACCGGGCGGGCTGGTCGAATGGACTCCCTACACAGAAGGCGGACTCGGCCGATGGACCGAGGACTCCCGCCCCACGTCGCACAATCACGAGCTTCACCTCCGTGGCGCGTTCGAGCACCGGCTCCGGACGCAGCGCGAAGGTGGCCGTGAATCCTGGCTCGGTCTGGCGATCGAGTACGACGAACCGATGTCGGTGCCGGCTGTCCGGGCCACGCTCGCGGGATGGATCGACCGGCATGAGGTTCTCCGCAGCCACGTCGTGATCTGGAGCGACCGCCTGGCCCGAATGACCACCGGGCCGGGCACGGTCAAGCTGAAGATGGGTCGGGTGGGCTGGTACACCGAGCCGGCGCCGCTCCTCGATCAGCTCGCCGGCAACTTCGATCGGGCGACCGCTCCCCTGCAGTGGCCGGCCTACATGTTCGCCACCGTTGCCCGGGAGAAATCGTTCACGCTGTTGTTCGCCGGAGACCATTCACTGGTGGACGGCTACTCGCTGATCATGGCGCAGCACGAGCTGATCGCGCTCTACTCCGCAGCCCGGCGCCGGACCGACCATGCGCTACCCGCAGTCGGCTCCTACGTCGACTTCAGCGCTTACCAGCGACGTGAGGCCGACGCCGCAGGCGCCGATCACGAAGCCATCGCGGTATGGTCCGACTTCCTCCACGACACCGGCGGCAAGCTGCCCGGCTTCGAATTGGCGGATGGACCGGGCGAGGTCATCGCCGAAGACAACGGCGGCTACAACGGTGATAACGAACACATGGACGGCACCGTCTCCGAGTTGGTTCCGCAGGGCTCGCTGACGTCAGCATTGCTCGACGACGAGCAGACCAACCGGTTCACCGCCGTGTGTTCGGCGGCGGGCGGTTCGTTGTCGTCGGGTGTTCTGGCGGCACTGGCGGCTGTCTACGCCGAGCTCGGTGGCGGCCCGATCCTGCGATGCGTGATCCCCCGCCACACCCGCGGCGACCAAGAGTGGTTCGGCGCACTCGGCTGGTTTGTGGCCACGGTCCCCTTCCGCCTCGACACAACCGGAGCGTCCGATTTCGGTCAGCTGATCGATCGGGCCTCGGACGAGATGCGCCGGGTCCGTAAGGCCGGCACGCTCCCGTTCCTCCGCGTCGGCGAGATACTCGGCCAAAAGCCGGGCGGCGGTGGCGATTTCCCGGAGCCGAAGTTCGTGGTGTCGTTCATCGATCTCCGGTTCGCACCCGGTCATGCCGAGGCCGACGCCGGCCGGGCGCGAGTTCTGCGAAGCCACAACTATTCAGGCGACGAGGTCTACATCTGGATCAACCGGACGGCCTCCGGATTGCGTATCTCTGCCCGCTTCCCGGCGCAGGGCCGCACCCACAACCAGGTCGGCCGTTATCTGTCCCGGTTCGGCGACTTTCTCAAACAGATCGGTGATCAGAGCACATTCGGATCCTTACCGGCGAGTAGGGAAACCTGAACCCCCGCGACCGCCATCTCGGTTACCCGCGAGTAGGTAATCCGGGCCGAGCGAGCGATCCGTGGGTTGGAGTCGAGACTGATCCGCGAGGTGCTTAGACTCCACTGAAGCGCTGTCGTTCATCCACAGACGGACCAGTGCGCCACACCACCAGACATCGATATCCAAGATCGATATCCGACACAGTGTCACCAACGCGCAGACATCCGCGCCCGACAGGAGATCCAGTGCCAAGTCACGCCAGCACAGCACTCACGAAAGTCCTCATCGCCAACCGCGGTGAAATCGCGGTTCGCGTCATCCGCGCCGCGAAGGATGCCGGACTGACCAGCGTCGCGGTGTACGCCGAACCCGATGCAGACGCACTCTTCGTGAAGCTTGCCGACGAGGCGTTCGCCCTCGGTGGACAGACATCGGCCGAGTCCTACCTCGTTTTCGACAAGATCCTCGACGCCGCCGCCAAGTCCGGTGCCGACGCGATCCACCCCGGCTACGGATTCCTTTCCGAAAACGCCGAGTTCGCCCAGGCCGTCATCGACGCCGGGCTCACCTGGATCGGCCCCTCGCCGCAGTCCATCCGCGACCTCGGCGACAAGGTCACCGCGCGTCACATCGCGCTGAAGGCCGACGCACCGATGGCTCCCGGCACCAAGGACCCGGTCAAGAACGCCGACGAGATCGTCGCGTTCGCCGAGGAACACGGCGTGCCCGTGGCCATCAAGGCCGCGTTCGGCGGCGGTGGCCGTGGCATGAAGGTCGCCTACACGATCGATGAGATCCCCGAGCTGTTCGACTCGGCGACCCGTGAGGCCATCTCGGCCTTCGGTCGCGGCGAGTGCTTCGTGGAGCGCTACCTCGACAAGGCCCGCCACGTCGAGGCGCAGGTCATCGCCGACCAGCACGGCAACGTCATCGTCGCCGGCACCCGCGACTGCTCGCTGCAGCGCCGCTTCCAGAAGCTCGTCGAGGAGGCCCCCGCGCCGTTCCTGACGGCAGAACAGCGGGAAAGAATCCACTCTTCGGCCAAGGCCATCTGCAAGGAAGCCGGCTACTACGGCGCCGGCACCGTGGAGTTCCTCGTCGGCAACGACGGCCTTGTCTCGTTCCTCGAGGTCAACACCCGCCTGCAGGTCGAGCACCCGGTCACTGAAGAGACCGCCGGCATCGACCTCGTTCGCCAGCAGTTCCGCATCGCCGCCGGCGAAAAGCTGGAGTTCACCGAGGACCCCGCACCGCGCGGCCACTCGTTCGAGTTCCGAATCAACGGTGAAGATGCCGGTCGCGGCTTCCTGCCCGCCCCCGGACCCATCAGCGTCTACAAGGAGCCGACCGGCCCCGGCGTGCGCGTCGACTCCGGTGTCGTCGAAGGGGACGTCATCGGCGGCCAGTTCGACTCGATGCTGGCCAAGCTGATCGTCACCGGCGAGAACCGTGAGCAGGCACTGGAGCGTTCACGCCGTGCACTGGCCGAGTTCCAGGTCGAGGGACTGGCCACCGTGCTGCCGTTCCACCGCCACATCGTCTCCAACCCGGCCTTCATCGGCGACGGCGAGAAGTTCGACATCTACACCAAATGGATCGAGACCGACTGGGACAACCAGATCGAGCCCTACACCGGCGCACAGCCGATCGAAGAGGACGAGGCCGAGCCGCGCAAGACCGTTGTGGTCGAGGTCGGTGGACGCCGCCTCGAGGTTTCGCTGCCCGGCGATCTGGCCATCGGCAACGGTGGTGGCAACGGCGCGGTCAAGAAGAAGCCCAAGTCGCGTACCCGCGCCAAGGGCGGAGCTTCCGCTGCTTCCGGTGATGCCGTGACCGCTCCCATGCAAGGCACCGTCGTAAAGGTCGCCGTCACCGAAGGCCAGGAAGTCGCCGCCGGTGAACTGGTCGTGGTGCTCGAGGCCATGAAGATGGAAAACCCCGTCACCGCCCACAAGGACGGCGTTGTCACCGGCCTGAGCATCGAAGCCGGCGCAGCCGTCACGCAGGGCACCGTCCTGTTCGAGCTCAAGTAGGCGATAGCCATCGAAGCGGTCGAGATCAACGCGGGCGCGTGGTACCTCCGCGCGTACCGCGATGATGACCGGGTGTCCGACCGGCCGGCCCTGGCGCTGGCCGGTGTCACCGACCCCGACTACGTCCGATCGTGCGAGGCGGGCTGGGCCGACGAGACCCGGTTCACCTGGGCGGTCTGCGAACCGACCACCGGTGAGATGCTTGCGGAGGTCGCCCTCGAACCCGAGGGCGACACCTATCTCGCACAGTTGACGGGCTTCGCCCGTGATGGCCATCAGCTCGCGCTGGAAGCCGCCAAAACGGTCGTCCGCCGATTCGGTGAAGGCGCACTCGGCTACACGATCCGGGACTGACGCTCTCGACGAGCACTCTTCACAGAACCACCCGTTCCAGGCATTTCCACACGTTGCACCGTGCAACGAGTGGAAATGACTCCAGCGGGTGGTTTTGTGCTGCCGCGGTTTCAGGCGTCCGGGTAGTCGTGGTCGAGACCGGTACCGAGGTCGCCACATTCGACGTCGATGACGTCGTCGCGGGTGGCCAGGTACGGTCCGGCACCACGATCACCGGACAGGATGTCGAGCACCGCGTCGAGATGTTCGGCACCGAGAAAGACCGGGTGCCCCGCCTTCCCGGAATGTGTTGCCCGGGCCACCGCGGTAGCGGTCGGGCCCGCCGCCTCCAGCAGTCGTCTCACCTGCGCGGCGGTCGTGTCGGGGATGTCAACAACATGTAAAACCACCCCGGTCAAACCCTCGCGTTCACGGGCCCGGATCAGTCCCGCCCGGACTGATTCACTGAGCCCGTCACGCCACTTCTCGACCCGGACAGCGCTGGCTCGCGGCGGCATCGGGGGCTCGGCGGCACCCACGGTCACCAACACCTGCGTGCACCCGCCTTCAGCCAGTGCACGGACTCCCGATTGCAACCACTCACCCTCTGCAGCAAGCACTTTCGGCATCCCGAACCGGGTTCCTCCACCGGCCGCCAGCAGCACGCCCACCACCTCGGGCACCCCGGTTCGTCCCTCGTCATCGACTCCCACGCGACTCACCGCCAACCTCTCACCGGTCCCCTGCCGCGACAACCTCTGTCGCCCACCCATCACATACGATCACGGCACCACACCCCTACCGCCCGGATATATCCGTTTTGCTCGCCGAGCGGATGACCCGACTTGGGGTGATCCTTGTGTTCCATGCGCGCAGCGGTCAGTCCCTTGCCGGCCCGCTGAGCGTCCTGTTTGAAAACGAATACACCATCCCCGAGGTAGTCCGAATGAGCAGCGAAACCGAGAACGACGCCACACCCGCCGACCCGGCACCTACTCCGGATCCGGCGAAGAAAAAGAAGAAGCGCGTCCATCCGGTCGACGAGGTCCCACCCGCCGGAAAACTGGTCACCCTCGGTTTGCAGCACGTCATCGCCTTCTACGCCGGCGCCGTCCTCGTCCCGTTGATCATCGCGGGCGCGATCGGCCTCGACGACAAAGCGCTGACGATGCTCATCACGGCCGACCTTTTCACCTGTGGCATCGCCTCACTGCTGCAGGCGGTGGGCATCTGGAAGATCGGGGTCCGGCTGCCGCTGTTGCAGGGCATCACCTTCGCGGCGCTCGCGCCCGTCATCAAGATCGCCAACGAGAACGGTGGCGGCCGGGTCGGACTTCTCACCGTGTACGGCGCGGTCATCTGTGCCGGGGTGTTCACGTTCTTCATCGCCCCGCATTTCGCGAAACTCATCCGGTTCTTCCCGCCGGTGGTCACCGGCTCGGTGATCACCATCATCGGAATCGCACTGCTCCCCGTGGGTATCGGCGACGCCACCACCGACCCGGCCACCCACACCTCGGATCCCGGGAACAGCCGCTGGCTGATCTATGCGGTCGGCACCATTTTCCTGATCGTCCTGATGCAGCGCTTTTTCCGGGGGTTCCTCGCGACCATCGCGGTGCTCCTCGGATTGGTGATCGGAACCTTCATCGCCTGGACCTTGGGCGACACCACTTTCAGCGCGGTCGGTCAGGCCGATTGGGTGGGCTTCACACCACCGTTCGCGTTCGGTATGCCCCGCTTCGACATCATCGCGATCGTCTCGATGATCGTGGTCCTGATGATCATCGCCGTGGAATCCACGGGTTCGGTCTTCGCGACCGGCGAAATCGTCGGCAAGCGCATCAAAAAGGAAGACATCGCGGCGACGGTCCGCGCCGACGGCCTGGCCACCGTGATCGGTGGCATCTTCAACTCTTTCCCGTACACCGCCTTCTCCGAGAATGTCGGCCTGGTTCGGCTGACGGGCGTCAAGAGCCGCTGGGTGGTCGCTGCCGCCGGCGGGATCATGATCATGCTGGGTCTGCTCCCCAAGACCGCGAAGGTTGTCGAGGCGATCCCGGCGCCGGTGCTCGGTGGCGCTGCCATGACCCTGTTCGCCACGGTGGCGGTTGTCGGCATCCACACCCTGGGAAAGGTCGACTTCACCGATCATCGCAACCTGATCATCGTCAGCACCTCCCTGGCGATGGGTCTCTACGTCGAGTTCTCACAGTCCTCGGCACCGTCGCAGGCCATCGTCGACGGCGAGGTCGTCGACATCCCGGCCACATCGGGTGTCGACCAGGCGGTCCCGGGACTCCTCGAGATCCCGTTCGGGGCCGGCATCACCATGGGCGCCCTGACCGCGATCGGATTGAACATCTTGTTCTTCCACACGGGCAGTCGTGGCGTGGCCGTCGCCGGCAGCGGTGCGATTCGACTCGCACAGGTCAACGACATGACGCAGGCGCAGTTCCGCGAGACGTTCGGTAGCCTGGTCCAGAACGTCACCTGGGTGCTCGACCGCGCGTATGAGCAACGTCCGTTCGACAGTGCACATGACCTGCGCGCCTCATTCCAGGAGGCATTGCTCACCGGCAGCGACGACCAGCAGATCGAATTGATCCGGTCGTTCCCCGATCTCGATGCGGAAGACGAAGTCGGTGACATGATCGCCTCGGATCACACCGCCTTGTCCAATCTCGAAGAGGAAGAGCACGACAACATCGTCGAGCTGGCCAAGGCCTATCGTCAGCAATTCGGTTTCCCGCTGGTGATCTGCGCCCGTGAGACCGAGCGATACGAGCGGGTACTGCGCAATGGCTGGACCCGGATGGACAATGCCGCGACGAGTGAGAAGTCGTTCGCGCTCATCGAGATCGCGAAGATCGCGAACTACCGTTTCGATGATCTGGTCGCCGATGCCAACCCCATCATCTCGGCGCGGTTCAACCGTTTCCAAGACGTCATGGGCTGATCCACAATCAACGAGCAGCGTTACAAGAAAAGACGGAGGACATCACGTGCGACGAGTTGACTGGCGAGGCCTGGATAGCTTCAACGAATTGCGCCAGAGTCAAGCAATTCACGCCCTCTACGAATGTTGCACCTCCCGGATCTGGGCGATCCGGGTGGCTGCCGGACGTCCCTTTGTGGACCAGGAGGCCTTGTTCGAGCGTGCCGACCTGATCCTGGCCGAACTCACCGACGCCGATCTCGACGAAGCTCTCGACGGACATCCACGGATCGGCGACAAACCGGACAACGCCTCGTCGGCGAGCGAGCAGTCCGGCGTCACCGGCGCCGAGTCGGAGGTCCTCGACGACCTCAAGAAGGGCAACGCCGAATACGAGGCCAAGTTCGGGCACGTCTACCTGGTGTTCGCGAACGGCCGCCCCGCGGCAGAACTGCTGGCAATCCTCAAGGAACGCCTCAGGAACAGCCCGGAGACCGAGCGGCGCGTCATGCGGATGGAGTTGTCGAAGATCAATCGGCGACGGCTGACCATCATGCTGGAACCAGCCGTGAAATACGTCACCGACGAAGACGTGCTCACCGGATGATCGACATGATCGAGGTGGCATGATCGGAGGATGATGATCGAGGACACCCGGTGAGCAGTCTGAGTACCCACGTACTCGATGCGGTCACCGGACTTCCGGCGGCCGGCATGGCCGTCACACTCTGCACCTCCGATGGAGTCAAGATAGCCTCTGGTACAACGGATTCCGATGGCCGGATCACGTCGATCGGCGACGATGACCTGGCCGCGGGTACATATCAACTGACGTTCGACACCGGAACATGGTTCGGTGACCGCCGGATTGAGCACTTCTACCCCAAGGTGTCGATTGCTTTTGCGGCCTCCGATACCTCTCGGCACTACCACGTGCCGTTGTTACTCAGCCCCTATGCCTATTCGACGTATCGGGGTAGCTGATCCAAAGAGAAAGTGACACAACACAATGGGCATCATCCTTGGCGAAAACCAGTACGGGAAAGCCGAGAACCGCGTCGTTCGGATCTATCGGGATTCACCGCGCCACGAAATCAAGGACATCAACGTCGGAACGTCGCTGCGTGGCGATTTCTCGGCGGCCCATCTCGATGGTGACCAGCGCAAGGTCCTGCCCACCGATACCCAGAAGCAGACCGCGTACGCGTACGCCAAAGAAAAGGGCATCGAGAGCATCGAGAAGTACGCTCTCGCACTCGCCTATCGGTTCGTCGACAACAACGAACCGGTCGAAGGCGCACGGATCGAGGTCGAGGAATACAGCTGGGAACGGGCGGTGGTCGACGGTGTCGAACACGACCACACGTGGGTCCGCAAAGGACAGGAGGTCCGGACCGCGGACATCACGGTCGAAGGCAAGGGCGATGATCAAAAGACCTGGGTGATAGGTGGTTTGAAGGATCTGGTGGTCCTGAAGTCGACCGGTTCCGAGTTCCACGATTTCCTCGAGGACGAATACACCGTTCTGGAGCCGACCAATGATCGGGTGATGTCGACATCACTGGTGGCGAAGTGGCGATTCACCACGACAGACGTCGACTGGGAGGTTGTGTATCCGGCGGTCAAGCAGATCATCGTCGAGAAGTTTGCGACGGTGCACTCACTTGCCTTGCAGCAGACTCTGTTTCAGATCGGCAAGGCGATCCTGGAAGCGTTCGAGTACATCGCCGAGGTCAAGTTGTCGGCACCGAACATCCACCATTTCGTCTACGACCTCTCCCGTTTCGGCCTGGAGAACAACAATGAGGTGTTCAACGCAGATGACCGCCCGTACGGATTGATCCAGGCCACGGTCACCCGCGACGACGCTCCTGACGCCGGTCCGTCCTGGACACCCCAACGGGCCTGGTTGAGCTAGCCACACCCTCTTCACGCGAATGGGATATTCACACTGACGAGACCTCCGTCGCGCCCCGAGGTGAACAACACTGATCCGCCCAACTGCTCACTGCGTTCACGGATCGATTGCAATCCGGTGCCCGGTGTCCAGTCGGCGGCGTTGCTGCCGATGTCTCGTACGGTGATGGTGAAATTGCGGTCGGCGACGTCGAGGTCGACGGCGGCAGATGCGGACCCGGAGTGTCGTGCGACGTTGGTGACGGCTTCGACAATGATGCGAAAGGCCGCCACCTCGACAGCCGCCGGAAGTGGGGGAAGTCGCTCCGGCGCCGTCACGGACACCTCCAGCAAATCGCCATCGGCGGTTCTCAACTGTGAAACCCGCTGCTTCACTGCACCTACGAGCCCCATCTCGTCGAGAGCCGGCGGTCGCAATCCCTCGACCAGACGCCGGATCTCGACGATGGCACCGGCGGTCTCAGCACGCACGGTGTCGAGCAGGCGAACGGTTTCCGCCGGGTCCCTCGCGGCATGGTTGCGGGCGGCGTCGGTGGTGAACGCGACACCGGTGAGGATCGGCCCCAGACTGTCGTGAAGGTCACGGCGCAGTCGCCGCCGCTCCTCCTCCAGCGCCGTCAGCACATGCCCTCGTGACTCGCGCAGGTCGGCCGCGAGACTGACACCCTGGAGAGCTCTCGCCATCGGAGCCGCCACCAATTGCAGCACCGAGCGAACCTGCGGGTGAAGGCCCTGCGAGTCGGCGGGTACCCCGACCACCAGTTTCCCGACCTCTTCACCATCCGCGGTCAGCTTCACAACAAGTTCATCAGCGCCACCCTCACCGGCGGTCGCGATGCAGTGTTCGTTGTCCCACAACTCGATTCGCGGAACCCCGATCGCGTCACGAAGCGAGAGCACCCAGTTTTCCGGGCCGCCGGCAGCCGAGAGCTTCTGACCCAATCCGGACAAAGTCAGCACGGCGTCGCCGCGGCTGCCGAACAGGACCTCGTCGACCACACCTCGCAGGCGGGACGCCACCGGCCCGAACGCTGCCGCCCCGACAAACGCGATCAGCGCCCCGGTGGCGCGTGCCGTTGAGGTACCGGAGAAGTTCGCGATGACAACGGAAGCTGCCGAGAAGACTGCGACGGTGAGTTCGAACATCGCCAGATACAGCACAATCCAACTGATGACGAGTCGGATGTCGACCACGTCGGGCACCGTCATCCCCAGTGCCAGCAGCAGCGGAACGGTCGGTGCGATGACCGCCGCCAGCACCACATACACATCACCGTCTGCCGAATCGGCGAAGAAGAACAGGTGCCCGAGGAACAGGGCCGCGGTGGCCGATACCGTCAGCAACCAGAGCATGCAGCGACGCTCCCGGCCGACCGATCTCTCGGTTCGCCACCACACCAGAGCGATCATCACCGTGCCCGCGATCACTGCACCGCTCCACAGCAGTGGCATCCACCAGGTTCCGATCAGGACCGCGACCGCTGCGACCACCAGAAGTGCCATTGCAATCCTCGATGGCAGAGACAGGTCAGGCCTCGGGTAGTTCGCCAGAGTCAGGGTTGCCACCCCGCCGAACGCAGCGGCGATCAGCAGCCACCCCACCTGCTCGGCTGCGAGATTGCCGGTCAGCAGCACGCCGACACCGGCACCGAGCGTTCCACCGAACACGATGAATCCGATTGCGGTGGCCGGCGATCCCGGTCGGTCATCACCCCGGCCCCGCATCCACCACAGCATGCAGATCCCACTGACCAGCGCGCCGGCAGCCACAGCCAGCCCACCGACCTCGATGATCACGGGTCGCCGATCACGGTCCGTCCGAGACCGTTCTCGCGCGCCAGCACGATGGCCTCGGCTCGGGTGGCGACCCGTAGCTTGGCGAAGATCGCCGAGATGTGGTTACTGACAGTCTTGTTCGCGACGTCGATCGACTGCGCGATGGCCGCGTTCCCCTCACCGCGCGCGATGCGGTCGAGTATCTGCAACTCACGCGGTGTCAACTGCGGAAAGGATGTGGCCGGACGAGGCTGCGCGCCCACGGCCGCATCGAGCAGATGTTTGGCGATGGAAGGCCCGAACACCGTTTCACCGACCGCCGCAGCGTGCAGCGCGTGTTCGATTTCCTGTTGCCCGGCGCCTTTGAGGAGATAACCGCGCGCACCGGCCGCGAGTGCTGCCAATACTGTCGCCTGGTCCTCGAACATCGTCAGGACAAGAACCGCGGTGCCGGGTAGCGCTGCACAGATGCGGCGGGTCGCTTCGATGCCGTCACCCCCCGGCATCTGGATATCCATGACCACCACATCAGGCCGGAGCAGTTGGGCCTCCCGTAGCGCCGCCTCGCCCGATCCGGCCTCGCCGCAGACCTCGATGCCACCCAGGGACGACAACAAGGCGCGAATGCCACTGCGAACCACCGGATGGTCATCAACCACCAGTACGGAGACCATGGGGAAAAGTCTGACCCCAGCCGGCCTCTTTCACCAGGTATTCAGCCCTTTTTCGTTCAGGCGATTGCCCGGTCCCCTGGGTGCCTGCCCCCATGACCAACCCTCTCCGGCGGCCCATTCTGGTGTCCATCATCACTTCGAAACGGAAATGGACGGACACCATGAACACTGCATCCGAATCAGGCAGTTTGAACAAGAAGGTCAAGATCGGACTCGTGCTGGCACTCTTCCTCGGCGTGCTGGACATCGCCGGACTTGCACTGCCCGGTCCCGACGGCGAAACACCCCCCATCGCCGTCATGGTGATTGCGTGCATTTTGGGAATTGCGACGATCGTCTTCGCGGTCATAGCTTTGAAAAACCGGAATCGCAACGCAGTCCGAGGAGTGGTTATCACCCGATTCCTCTCGGCACTGGCGTCGATACCAGCATTCTTCGTCAGTGGAATCCCTGGATCCGTGATCGTTCTGACCGCTGTTCTCATCGTGCTCACTGTGGTCGCAATCGCGCTGATGATGAGCAAGCCGTTCCTTGTCGAACACGCCGAGGCCACTCGGTCGGCGCAAACGGCCTGACAGACGCCGCCCGGTCCTGGTCCGCCGGGCAGGCCCGGAGGCTGCCCGGTCGACCAGAGTTGCGCTCCCACCAGGTGCTACGTGCACTATGGATGCATGGATACAGTGCAGTTGGTGGAGGTCAGTCCCCGCGATGGCCTGCAAAACGAGAAGACGGTGTTGTCGGTCGATGCGAAGGTCGAGCTCATCAACCGCAGCGTCGCCGCCGGAGTCAGACGTGTCGAAGCCGTGAGTTTCGTGAACCCCGCACGGGTCCCGCAGATGGCCGGCGCCGAAGAGGTGATGGCCCAGGTCCCCCGCGTCGACGGGGTGTCCTACATCGGACTCGTGCTCAATCGTCGTGGACTCGACCGTGCCCTGGCCGCCGGCGTCGACGAGGTCAACGTGGTGGTGGTCTCAACTGACGAGTTCAGCACCCGAAATCAGGGTTGCACTGTCGCCGAGGGTGTTTCGGCCTGGACCGACATCGCGGCAGCCGCACAGGCAGCCGGTGTGCGCACCACGGTCACCATCGCAACCGCCTTCGGTTGCCCGTTCTCCGGCAACGTCGACCCCGCGTGGGTAACCGATTTGATCGGTCAGGTGGCGCAGGCCGGCCCGGACGAGATCGCACTGGCCGACACCATCGGTGTCGGGGTACCCGCCCAGGTTCGCGCACTCGCTGCCGGAGCAGCGCGCAACGCGCCGGGTGTGGCGCTGCGCTGGCACTTCCACAACACGCGCAACACCGGATACGCGAATGCGATGACCGCACTCGACCTCGGAGCCCAGGCCCTCGACGCCAGCATCGGCGGATTCGGTGGTTGCCCGTTTGCACCAGCCGCCACCGGCAACATCGCGTCCGAAGACCTGATCTATGCACTCGATCGTTCCGGGGTCTCCACCGGAGTCAAACTCGAAGCATTGGCCGAGGCGGCGATCTGGCTCGGCGAACAGCTCTCGAAAGATGTGCCCGGACAACTCAGCCGGGCGGGTAATTTCCCGTCGGCTTGACGAGACCGGTGGTCAGGGTCTGTCGCTCTGTAATACACCGTCGATCGCATAGGACGTGTATGTATCGGCCAGGGCGCCAACGTCCTGGCCATCATTGAGCCACCAACTGATCCCGTTCATCATGTCCAGGATGGCCACCGCCGCCTGGTGCGGGTTGGCCACACGGAACTCCCCGGCAGCGATACCGGCGGCGATCACATCGCGAACCCGCCGCTGGTAATACTTGCGAATATCGGTGATCTCCGCCAGATGTTCGGGTGTGAGTGCCGTCTGCTCGCGCAGACTGACCAAATGCTCGGTCTGATGGTCGGCCAGACTCCGGATGTGCGCACGCATCAGGTTTGCCAAGCGCTCTTTCGGTGTACCCGCGGCGTCGAGCAAGGGCATGTGCAGATCTTGCAGATCCCGGGTCATTCGCAGGGCGATCGCGTACATGATCTCCTCCTTGCTGGAGAAGTGGTTGTACAGACTCGCGCCCCGAATACCCACCGCTTCCGCGATTTCGCGCATACCGACCGTGTGAAAGCCCTGTTTGGCGAAGAAATCCGCTGCCGCCGAGATGATCTCGGCGCGTCGCCCCGAACTCCTGGCACCGGCGGACGACGGCTGGTCCACCGTCACTGAGAAGGCACCCCGGAGTAGAGACGGCGGAGTTCCCGCTTGAGTATCTTGCCCTGCGGGTCGACGGGTAGTTCGGTCACCGCGTAAATCTTCTTGGGAGTCTTATAGCTCGCAATCGACTGCTTGCAGTGTGCGATAAGCGAATCCGCGTCGGATTCCGCATCATCACGGAGGATGACAAAACCGGTGACCACTTCCGACCAGTAGTCGTCGGGTAAGCCGACCACGGCGGCACGGACGACGTCGGGGTGACTCTGCAGGGCGCGCTCGACTTCTTGGGAAGACACGTTCATGCCACCGGTTTTTATCATGTCTTTGCTGCGATCGAGAAAGAACAGGTTGCCGTCGTCATCGCGCCGGACGATGTCGCCGGTATGCACCCATCCGTCGCGGATGACCTGTGCGGTCCGTTCAGGATCCTTGAAGTAGCCCGACATCACAGAGGGCGAACGACAGATCAGTTCACCGACCTGCGCCGGTTCCCCGTCCGCATCGATCACCTCTACCTCGAGATGTGCAACGGGCTTTCCGATCCACGTGGGGTCGGAGTCCGGGATGTCGTCGAGTGTGTGGAACCAGCCGACACTTCCCAACTGCGACAGTTCGGATTGGCCCCAGTAGGTCCCCCACGTGACGCCGGGGGCCGAATCCGCCCAGGCGTTGATCGCGTGCGGCGACACCTGACCGCCGTAAGTCATACAGCGCTGCACGGTTCGGACGGTCTCCGGTCCGAAGTCGGGATGCCCGGCCAGACCGATATAGAACGTGGGCGTCTGGGCCAGGACCGTGATCTTCTCGTCGCGGATCATCGCCAGCGACGCGCCGGCCTCGGTGGTCGCGGGCAGCACCAGCGTTGCACCCATCATCGTCAACGTGGTCATCGACCCGATGCCCGCGATGGTGTGAAACGGCATGACGTACAGCCAGATGTCATCTGGTTGGGTACGCAGACCCCAGCTCCATGCCGGGCCGGTGGAGATCAGGTAGTTACGGTGCGTGATCATGACGCCCTTGGGCGCTGCCTCGGTACCGCTGGTGTAGACGATCATCGCCAGGTCGTGCTCATCGACATCGCCGTCGGGTTCCTCCGACGATGCCTCCGCCAGCAGGGCGTCGAACGACGCCCATCCATGACCCGGTGCATCGCCGAACGCAATGTGGAGATCGACGGGCGCTGTAACCCGAACCCGGTCGACCACGTGGGTGAAGTCGGCGCCCACCAGCACCGCCGACGGCTCCAGGTGCGAAAGCTGCTGTGCCACTTCGGTCTCCCCGAACATCACATTGATGCCCGAATAGGATGCGCCGACCTTGAGCGCGCCGTAGTACGCGACCACCGTGTCGACGTGGTTGCGCGCCATCACGGCAATACGGTCGCCACGACCCACACCCAGCGCACGGAGCGCGTTGGCACAGCGGTTCGCCCGCTCGTTGAGCTCCGCATAAGTGCAGACCTCGCGATCACCTGCCGTGTTGTAGCTGATGAAGGCCGCCTTACCCGCCATGGTCCGCGCGTGCCTGCGGAGCTGGTCGCCGAGGGTGGCGCGGCCGAGAGGCGTCGAGGCAATGGTGTTCGAAGACATTGTTTTTCAGGACTCCGTCGCGAACAGCGGGGTGTCGAAGGAATCGACCGAGACGGTGTCCTCGACGGGGCTCCTGTTGAGCTTGGTCGGGAACTTGTCACGCGGATAGCCGACCGCGACGTGTGCTGCGGTGATGAATCCCTCTGGAATGCCCAACAACTCGCTGACCGCGGGTTCTTCGTGACACAGAAGTGTGGTCACTGCGCTGCCGACACCCTGATCACGCAGTGCCAGGCACAGATTCTGCACAACCGGATAGATCGATGCGCCGGCGACGACGCTGATGCGGTCCAGCTCCGCATCGGTCGGATGCAGACCCGCGACCTCGGCGCACACCACGATGAGCGCGGGCACGGTCGCGAGGTTGTGTGCGAACTCATTGGCACTGCGGATCGTCTTGGGAACCGCACCGACTCCCACGCTGCCATCACTGATCGCGCTGTAGTAGGCCTCCCAGTAGGGCAGGTACAGATCAGCGAGGGCCTTCTTCTTCGCTTCATCGCGTACCACGATCCAGCGGACCGGCTGACGATTTCCACCCTGTGGACCGAATCGCGCCACCTCGAACGCGTCGTAGAGCACCTCGTCCGGAACCGGTGTGTCAGCGTAGTGCCGACAGGTTCCGGTGGTGCGCATCGCTTCGGAAAGTTCCATCAAGATCTCCTCAATACGGGATCGGCCACTTGCCGGTGGGCCCCAAGGACCTCTGCGCATGACTGACCAGCTTCTGCTTACCGTTGTTAGCGTGATCGCAGTCACAGCATCACCGTGGACCTCCGGTGCTGTCAAGTGTTTGCCGCATGTTTCTCGACTGCTGGACCCCAGAAATTGAATCTTGCATCTTCTGGACTATCAGCGGTTAGTCTGGGTGTCGTGAACCTTCAGCCAACCGCACCCGCGGACGGGATCGACCCCGCCCGGCTGGGTCAAGCAGTCACCGCGGCGAACATTCCCACGCTCATCGCCGTCCTCTACCAATTGACAGGTGATGACCGGTGGTTGTCGGAGCGCTACCAGCCGACCCGGAGTCGCGGCATGGACGACAACGCCACCGGCGGACTGTCGGACGAGGTTCAAGGCGAGATCCGGGCGGCAACTGTCGATGCGGTGATCGCCTGGGCGGACGGCCAGGCGCCGGCACTCCCCTCACTCGACAGCCGGGAACTCATGGAGGTCATGGAGTTCACCATGGGAGAACCGGTGCCGCACGAATTCGGCCCGATGATGGCCGAGGTGATGGGGTTCGACGAGACACCGGCACCCCACCCGGCACGAGAAGTGCCGCCCGACTTCTCTGTGATCGTGATCGGCGCCGGAATCGGCGGCATGCTCGCGTCGGTCCGCCTCACCGAGGCCGGGATCGAGCACGTCGTCCTCGAGAAGAACAGCAATGTCGGCGGATCCTGGTGGGAGAACACCTATCCGGGCGCCGGAGTGGACACTCCGAGCTATCTGTACTCGTTCTCGTTCTTTCGTCACCCGTGGTCAACACACTTCGGCAAGCGCGACGAGGTTCAGGAATATCTGGAGAATTTCGCGGCGGCATACGACCTTCGCCCGAACATCCGATTCGGCACCGAGGTCAGTGATGTTGTGTACGACGATGCCACCCAGCGCTGGAACATCACCGCCCGCGACGGTGACAACACCCTGATCTCATTGTCGTCCAATGCCGTCATCAGCGCGGTGGGCCTGCTCAACCGCCCGAAGATGCCGCCGGTGCCCGGGCTCGACTCGTTCTCCGGCGACCTCTTCCATTCGGCACAATGGCCCTCGGGGATCGATCTGCACGGCAAGCGAGTTGCCATCGTCGGGGCAGGCGCCAGCGCGATGCAGATCGGACCCGCGATCGCCGGTTCCACCGCCTCACTGACCATCTTCCAGCGTTCGCCCCAGTGGATCGCCCCCAACGACGTCTACTTCTCGCAGGTCGGCGACGACGTCCATTGGTTGATGGATCACGTGCCGTACTACCACGAGTGGTACCGCGTGCGGTTGTCGTGGATCTTCAACGACAAGGTTCATCCGACTCTGACCGTGGATCCGGAATGGACCGAACCGAAGCTGTCGATCAACGCGACCAATCATGGTCACCGCGCGTTCTACACCCGCTACCTCAGCGACGAACTCGAAGGTCGCCCGGACCTCATCGAGAAGTGTCTGCCGGACTACCCGCCCTTCGGCAAGCGCATGCTTCTCGACAACGGCTGGTATCGCATGCTCAAACGCCCCGGCGTCGAACTCATCACCGAAGGCGTCACGGAGATCACCGAGACCGGACTCACGGACAGCGCCGGCCGGGAACACGAGTTCGACGTCATCATCATGGCCACCGGATTCCACACCGACCGCCTGCTGTACCCGATGGACGTGGTCGGGCGCTCCGGCGCAACCACCCGCGAGGTGTGGGGTGAGCACGATGCCCGCGCCTACCTCGGCATCACCGTGCCCGACTTCCCCAACCTCTTCATCATGACCGGCCCGAACACTGCGCTGGGACACGGCGGAAGTTTCATCACCATGCTCGAATGCCAGATCCGCTACATCATGGACGCCTTGTCGCAGATGGTGGACAAAGATCTCGGCGCCATCGAGCCGCGCCGCGACGTCTACGACAACTACAACAAGTCGGTCGACGACGCGCACGCGTCGATGGTGTGGACCCACCCCGGTATGAGCAACTGGTATCGCAACGCCGACGGACGTGTGGTTGCGGTCCTGCCCTGGCGAATCATCGACTACTGGACCATGACCCGCCACGCGGACCTGTCGGACTACTTGACCGAACCCAACGCAGCAAAGAATGCCCCGATCACCGGAAACCACCGGCCCAGGTAGGCACCACGAGGCGCCGGTGGACCGGTGGCTTCATCAGTGAGCGCCTAACCACGCGTGATTTCACCCGCGTGTCTGTGGCGCCACTACTCCAGCTCGACCAGCAGATCGCCGCCTTCAACCTGCGAGACCGAGGTGATCGCAACGCGTTTGACGGTGCCACCGGTCGGGGCGGTGATGGCCGCTTCCATTTTCATGGCTTCGATGGAACCGATCGCAGCACCGGCCGCGAGTTCATCGCCGGGCTGGACGACGATGGTGACAACACCACCGAACGGTGCGGCAATGTGCTTCGGATTCCCCGTCTGAGCCTTTTCGGCCACCGATTCGGTGACGTCCAACGAGCGGTCACGGACCTGCACCGGGCGGAGTTGCCCATTGAGGATGCACATCACCGTCCGCATGCCACGCTTGTCGGGTTCACTGATCGCTTCGAGACCGATCAGCAATTCCACGCCGGGTTCGAGGACCACACGATGCTCATCGCCGTACCGCAATCCGTAGAAGAACTGGTTGGCCGACAGCGTGGAGGTGTCACCAAAGGCGGCCTTGTGGTCTTCGTATTCCTTGGTCGGGCCGGGGAACAACAACCGGTTCAACGTCTTTCGCCGCGTCTCGGCATCCGATGCCTGGAGATCGGCGCTGTCCTGATCCGACAGTGCCACCACCGGTTTGGGCTCACCGCGCCCGGCCAGGGCCCGCGTCCGCAACGGCTCCGGCCAGCCACCGGCCGGCTCCCCCAACTCTCCGCGCAAGAACCCGATCACCGAATCCGGGATGTCGTAGGACGTCGGATCGTCAGAGAACTCCTTGGCGCTGACACCCTGGCCGACCAACGTCAACGCCAGATCACCGACAACCTTTGACGACGGTGTGACCTTGATCAGGCGGCCCAGCATCCGGTCGGCATCAGCGTAAGCACCTTCGATCTGCTCGAACTGATCACCCAGACCCAGCGCCACCGCCTGCTGGCGCAGGTTCGAGAGCTGTCCGCCCGGGATCTCGTGGGTATAAACGCGACCGGTCGGCGACGGCAGTCCGGACTCGAACGGCGCGTACACCTTGCGCAGCGCCTCCCAATACGGTTCCAGATCACAGACCGCCCCCAGATCCAGACCCGTGTCGTACTCGGTGTGCGCGGTCGCGGCCACGATCGCCGACAACGCCGGCTGGCTGGTCGTCCCGGCCATCGACGCCGAAGCACCGTCAACAGCGTCGGCACCGGCCTGCCACGCTGCGTAATACGTCGCCAACTGCCCACCGGGAGTGTCATGGGTGTGCACATGCACCGGCAGGTCGAAGTTGTTGCGCAAGGCGCTGACCAGGGCGGTCGCTGCCGCCGGGCGCAGCAAGCCGGCCATGTCCTTGATCGCCAGCACATGGGCGCCGGCCTCGACGATCTGTTCGGCGAGCTTCAGGTAATAGTCCAGCGTGTACAACTTCTCGTTCGGATCAGCCAGATCACCGGTGTACGACATCGCCACCTCGGCGACCGTCGTCCCCGTCTCGCGAACCGCATCGATCGCCGGCCGCATCTGATCGACGTTGTTCAGTGCGTCGAAGATCCGGAAGATATCGATACCCGTCGACGCCGCCTCGGCAACAAACGCTTTGGTCACCGACTCCGGATACGGCGTGTACCCGACTGTGTTGCGGCCCCGCAGCAACATCTGCAGGTTGATGTTCGGCATCGCTTCGCGCAACTGCGCCAACCGATCCCACGGATCTTCCTTCAAGAACCGAAGCGCCACATCATAAGTCGCGCCGCCCCAGCATTCCACCGATAACAACT
Organism: Williamsia faeni; assembly: GCA_003202005.1. Lineage (GTDB taxonomy): Bacteria > Actinomycetota > Actinomycetes > Mycobacteriales > Mycobacteriaceae > Williamsia > Williamsia faeni. Next base: position 124,439 of record QJJF01000009.1, read on the forward strand.
GCGGGGTCGCGGCCGCCACGTATGGTGCCACCGCGATCAAACCACTGGTCCGAACCCGCGTCGCCAGCAACGACTGATGTGCATCGCGGAACGTGGTGTCGGTGACGCCCACCGCCTTTGACGCGCGCAGGTCTGCTGCGAAACCTTCCGGCCCCAGCTTCTGCAGCCGCTGACGGGATCCGTCAATCGGTGAGGTGATGTCGACGTCGGGCAGCTTGTCGCGGGGGTACACCGTCGCCGGGCGCTCACCATGCGGCTTGTTCACCGTGACATCGGCCAGGTAGTTGAGGATGCGGGTACCGCGGTCCGCCGAGACCCGCGAGGTCAGCAACTGGGGACGTTGCTCGATGAACGAGGTGGTGACATTCCCGGCCTGGAAATCCGGATCCTCCAGAACCGCCTGCAGGAACGGAATGTTCGTTGCCACACCACGGATCCGGAACTCGGCCACCGCCCGCCGCGCACGTGCCACCGCGGTCTCGAAGTTTCGGCCGCGACACGTCAACTTCACCAGCATCGAATCGAAATGTGCACTGACCTCGGCACCGAGTGTGGCACCGCCATCGAGGCGGATACCCGCCCCACCCGGTGTCCGGTAGGCGGTGATCCGGCCGGTATCAGGCCGGAACCCATTCGTCGGGTCCTCGGTGGTGATGCGGCACTGTAGCGCCGCACCCCGAATCTGCACCGTGTCCTGTGACAATCCCAGATCAGACAGGGTTTCCCCCGACGCGATCCGGATCTGCGACTGCACCAGATCCACATCGGTGATCTCTTCGGTGACCGTGTGCTCGACCTGGATCCGCGGATTCATCTCGATGAACACGTGATTGCCGTTGCGGTCGAGCAAGAACTCGACGGTGCCCGCGCACGAGTAACCGATCTGCCTGGCGAACGCCACCGCGTCCGCGCACATGCGTTCGCGTAGTTCCTGCGGCAAGTGCGGCGCCGGCGCCAGCTCGATGACCTTCTGATGACGCCGCTGCACACTGCAGTCCCGTTCGAACAGATGCATCACATTGCCGGCACCGTCGGCCAGGATCTGGACCTCGATGTGACGGGGTTCGATCACCGCCTGCTCGAGAAACACCGCCGCGTCGCCGAATGCCGACTTCGCTTCGCGCCCAGCCGCTTCGATCGCCTCACTCAACTCCGCGATGGTTTCGACCCGGCGCATACCACGGCCACCACCGCCGGCGATGGCCTTGACGAACACCGGGAACGTCATCGACTCGGCAGCAGCCATCAACTCATCGACATCATCGGACGCCTGCGACGACGCCAGCACCGGCAGACCCGCCTCCCGAGCCGCGGCGATCGCCCGGGCCTTGTTGCCCGTCAACTCCAACACCGCTGCGGACGGCCCGATGAACGTGATGCCCGCAGCCTCACACGCCGCAGCGAGGTCCGGATTCTCCGACAGGAACCCGTACCCCGGATAGATCGCATCCGCTCCGGCCCGCCGGGCCGCCGCGATGATCTCGTCGACCGACAGGTACGCGCGCACCGGATGCCCCTCGTCACCGATCTGATAGGCCTCGTCGGCCTTCAAACGATGAACAGAATTGCGGTCCTCATACGGGTACACCGCCACCGTGCCGGCACCCAACTCATACGCCGCACGAAACGCACGAATCGCGATCTCACCACGATTGGCCACCAACACCTTGCGAAACATCAACCCGCCTCCACCTTCACTCGCGCCGATCACTGCACCACCGTGGGACACAGATGAACCCTCTCCAAGGATCCCCTACCTGAACCCTACGGCGGGTGGACTTGCTCACACGCGATCATCCGATGGCTGTGCGTTGTTCGTGACGCCGCCGTTCCCTGACCGACAAACGGCCCGGACACGACCCTATGGCTTCGCTTCGCGGTCGTCGACGAGATCGTCGGCGTCTTCGACGTCTCGCGGCCCCTTGTCCAGGAGGTCTTCGCGTCCGCTCGCCGAGAACGAGACAGCACACGATCACCACGGCGAACACACAGGTGTTGGCGACGGCGAAAACCACATTCCCCACCCGGTCCCAGGATGACGGTTGTCATTTTTTCGTAACTCGCCCGTCGTACCGTGGCGCCATGAGCACTGTGATCGAGAACGCCTACCTCGTCACCATGGATGCCGGGCGCCGGGAGTTGCGCTCCGGTTCGGTGATTTTTGACGGCAATTCGATCACTGCCGTGATCGACGGGCGCGTGGACCCACAGATCGCCGACAAGTCCGAACTGGTCGACGGCACCGGGTGCGTCCTGACACCGGGTCTGATCAACACACACCATCATCTGTATCAGTGGATCACCCGGGGCCTGGCCGCCGATCACACACTTTTCCAGTGGCTGACCACGCTGTATCCGGTGTGGGCCGGCATCGACGAGGAAAGTGTCCACGTCGCCGCGACCGGGGCCCTGGGCCGGTTGGCGTTGTCCGGCTGCACCACCAGCACCGACCACCACTACGTCTTCCCCAAGGAGGGCGGCGACCTGCTCGCGGCCGAAATACTTGCCGCGCAGTCGGTGGGATTGCGTTTCCATCCCACCCGTGGATCGATGGATCTGAGCGAGAAGGACGGTGGCCTGCCGCCCGACAGTGTGGTCGAGACCATCGATCAGATCATGACCGCGAGCTCGGACGCGATCGACCGCTGGCACGATCCGTCACCCGATGCCATGGTCAAGATCGCACTCGCCCCCTGCTCCCCGTTTTCCGTCACCGCGGACCTGCTGCGCGCATCGGCAGCGCTGGCCCGCGAGAAGAACGTGCGGCTACACACGCACCTCGCCGAGACCCTCGACGAATCTGATTACACCGCCGAACATTTCGGCTGCACACCGCTGGAATATATGGAATCCGTTGGCTGGCTGGGCAACGACGTCTGGTTTGCCCACGGTGTGCACTTTGATGACAAGGCGATCTCCACGCTCGCGGCAACCGGCAGCGGAGTTGCTCACTGCCCCACGTCCAACGGCCGCCTGGGAGCAGGAATCGCACGTACCCGCGACCTGATCGCGGCCGGTGTGCCCGTCGGCCTGGGCGTCGACGGTGCCGCGTCCAACGAATCGAGTCGACTGCTCGAAGAAGCCCACCAGGCCGTGCTGATGGCCCGCGCCATCGGCGGTCCGACCGCGCTCACCACCCGCGAAGCACTGGAGCTGGCAACGCTGGGTGGAGCCCGAGTCCTCGGATACCAGGACACACTCGGATCCATCGAGCCCGGCAAACTCGCCGACCTGGTGCTCTGGCGCATCGACGGCCTGGGCCACAGCGGCATTCACGATCCGGTGGCAGCACTCGTACTCGGCGACGTTCCGCCCATCGAACGTATGTGGGTCAACGGGAAAACGGTTGTCAGCGGCGGTGAACTCACCACCATCGACGCCGAAGACACCGCACGCAAGGTCGCGGCCGCACATACCGCGCTGATCGCCAAGGCGGGATGATGGACCTCTACACGATCGAGAGCATCGACATACCGCGTACCCGCGCCGATCTGACCGGCCTGACCACCACCGACGGCCTGATGTCGGGCGGCACCTGGCTGATGAGTGAGCCGCAACTGCACCTGCGACGACTGATCGACCTGCGTGGACTCGGGTGGCCCGACCTCACTGTCACCGACTCCGGCCTCGAGATCGCTGCCACCTGCACCATCGAGAAGCTCATGTCCGCGCATTACCCTCCGGAATGGGTCGCCACCCCGGTCTTTGCCGCCGCCGCCGCAGCGCTGGTGGCGTCGTTCAAGATCTGGAAGAACGCCAGTGTCGGCGGCAACATCTGCCTCGGTTTTCCGGCCGGAGCGATGATTTCGATGACCTCGGCGCTCGATGCGCGGCTGCTGGTCTGGAAGTCAGATGGCACCGATCGCCACTATTCGATACCGGAATTCGTCATCGCGCAGAACGAGACCATCCTCGAACCCGGAGATGTACTGCGCTCCATCACGATTCCGGCCTCCGCACTCGCACAGCCCACGGCTCTGCGCAAGATGGCCATGTCACCGTTGGGACGATCCGGTGTGGTGGTGGTCGGTCGCCGACGGCCTACCGGTGCGCTGATATCGGTGACTGCGGCCACCCAGGTTCCCTATGTGATCACCACTGACTCCATGGAACCCGATATGGTTGCCGCCCTGGTTGATTCGGCGATACCGCCGCAGGCGTACTATTCGGACGCGCACGGCACCGCAGACTGGCGCCATCATGTAACCGGCGTACTCACCCGGGATGTTGTTGTCGAGCTGGCCGGTTCGCCGAAAGACTGAAGGCAGATGAAGATCAACGGAAAGCTTGTCGAAGCCCGCCCCGCGCCCGGGCAGTGCCTTCGCACGTTCATCCGCGACCAGGGTGAGGACAGCGTCAAAAAGGGTTGCGACGCCGGCGATTGCGGCGCATGTTCGGTCCTGATCGACGGTGAGCCGCACCATTCCTGCCTGATACCGGCGTTCCGGGTGTCGGATGCCGAGATCACCACCGTGTCCGGACTCGGTACCCCGGACAACATGCATCCGCTCCAGCAGAGATTTGTCGATGCGGCCGGTTTTCAGTGCGGCTTCTGTACCGCCGGCATGGTGGTCACCGTCAGTGCGCTGGACCGGGCTCAGCTGGACGATCTGCCGCAGAGCCTCAAGGGAAACCTGTGCCGCTGCACCGGGTATCGCTCCATCTGCGACGCGATCGATGGCGTTGTCGGGACGGAGAAGGTCTCGGCCGGTGATCCGGGCCGCTCGGTGGGCCGGTCGATCCCGGCACCCGCGGCCAAGCGCATCGTCACCGGCACCGAGCCGTTCACGATGGACCGCCTGCCCACCGACCTCGGTCACATCGCCGTGGTCGGCAGTCCGCACCCACATGCCCGGATCCTGTCGATCGACACCACCGCTGCCGAGCAGATGCCCGGAGTCCGTGCGGTCCTCACCCACCGGGATGATCCCGGCGTTCGGTTTTCCACGGCTCGTCACGAGAATCGTCTCGACGATCCCGACGACACCCATGTCTTCGACACCACCGTGCGATTCGTCGGGCAGCGGGTCGCGGCCGTGGTCGCCGATTCCATGACCGTCGCCCGCCGAGCCGGTGAGCTGATCACCGTCGAATACGACGTCCTGCAGGCCAACTTCGATCCGGCACTGGCCACCGAACCTGGTACTCCACTCGTCCACGGCGACAAGGGTCCAGACGCCCGCATCGCGGATCCACAGAGCAACCTCGTCGCCGGATTCGAAGGGACGACCGGCGATGTGGATGCCGGCATGGAACAAGCCCGGGCCGCGGGTGGAACGGTGGTCTCCGGCCGCTGGCAGACCGCGCGCGTCCAGCACACTCATCTCGAAACTCATGGAGCAGTGGGCTGGCGAGATGAGAACGGCCGCTTGGTCATTCGCTCGAGCACCCAGGTTCCCTTCTTGATCCGCGACGAGTTGTGCCACATCTTCGGCCTGCCCACCGACGACCTCCGCGTCCACACCGCCCGGGTCGGTGGCGGATTCGGCGGCAAACAGGAACTGCTGACCGAAGATCTGGTGTTGCTGGCCATGCTCAAGACCGGCCGTCCCGCTGTCTACGAGTTCACCCGGACCGACCAGTTCACCATCGCGCCATGCCGCCATCCGATGCGCATCGATGTCACGGCCGCCGCCGGGGCCGACGGAGTGCTGACCGCGCTGTCTGTGTCGGTGTTGTCCGATGCCGGCGCCTATGGCAATCACAGCACCGGAGTGCTGTTCCACTCGTGTGGCGAATCGGTCGCGTTGTACCGGTGTGCGAACAAGCACGTCGATGCACGTGCGGTCTACACCAACAACATTCCGTCGGGGGCGTTCCGCGGCTATGGGCTCGGGCAGGTCTCGTTCGGGATCGAGGGCGCGATCGACGAATTGGCAGCGCAGTTGGGTATCGATCCATTTGAGATGCGGCGCATCAACGTCACCGTGCCCGGCGATCCGCTGGTCACCTGGCAGGTCGAAGAGGACGACCTCGAATACGGTAGCTACGGCCTCGACCAGTGTCTCGATCTGGCTCAAGAGGCATTGGAGTCAGGACGCACCGATCCCACCCGCAATGGTGAAGTGCTGGCCTCCCAACCGGATTGGCAGATCGGTGAAGGTATGGCCGCGACGATGATCGCGACGATTCCCCCGCGCGGTCACCACGCCGATGCCCGGATGACACTCACTGCCGAGGGTGACTTCATCGCTGCGGTCGGTACGGCCGAATTCGGCAACGGAACCACCACGGTCCTCACGCAGATCGCCGCCTCGGCACTCGGATGCGCGCCCAGCCAGATTGTCCTGCAGCAATCCGACACCGATGTCGTCGGCCATGACACGGGCGCGTTCGGTTCAGCCGGCACCGTTGTCGCGGGCAAGGCCCTGAACTCGGCCTGCGATGAACTCCGTCGGCGCATCATCGAGATCGCAGCCGCGCGACTCGGGGCGGATCAGGCCGATTGTCGGCTCGGACCTCAAGGTGTGCAGGCCGGAGCGGCATTCATCGATCTCTCCGGGGTCGCTGCCGCGGCCGGCGGCACCCTCGAGTGCAGCGGTAACCATGACGGCAGTCCGCGGTCGGTGGCGTACAACGTCCATGCGTTCCGGGTCGCGGTCAACACCGCCACCGGGCAGGTGCGCATCCTGCAGTCGCTGCAGGCCGCCGACGCCGGTGTGGTGATGAACCCGCAGCAGTGTCGCGGACAGATCGATGGCGGTGCGGCCCAGGCCATCGGAACCGCGCTGTACGAGGAGATGATCCTCGAAGACGGCCACGTGGTCACCCAGGTGCTGCGGAACTATCACATCCCCCAGTTGGCCGATGTGCCGCGGACCGACGTCTATTTCGCCGACACCTACGATTCCGTCGGCCCACTCGGCGCGAAGTCGATGAGTGAAGCGCCCTACAACCCGGTCGCCCCGGCCTTGGAAAGTGCCATCCGCAACGCCATCGGCGTCCGTATCCACCAGCTACCGATGAACCCACCCCGGGTCTGGCGCGCCCTCACCACCTGACCCACACTCCCCGAGCGTGCCGAAATCACCGTCGAGCGTGTCCATCCCACCGAGCGGGCCGCCGACCGTGCCAAAGAAACCGCCGAGCGTGCCGAACGAACCGCCGAGCGTGCCGAAAGCACCAGGCCTACAGTCGATCTCGTGCACCTTCGGCACGGTCGACGGTGATTTTGGCACGCTCGGCGGGGGTGAGGTCAGGATGAGATGGTGCGGGCCATTCCGGTTTCCATTGTTCCGGACACGATCTGCAGGCCGTGGTGGGTGCCCGGTTTGAGCCAGCCGGTCAACGTCGGCCCTTCCGCGAGGACCGTGACTTTCGCATAGCGGGCCCGACCGGTCATTTTGCTCGACGCGACCTGCAACCCGTCGACAACCGGCTGGGCAAATCCGAGACCGCCTTTGATCGGGAACGACGGGCCCCGCCCTTCGGACTGGGTTTCCACCAGCCAGTGGGGGCCCGATGCCCCGGCACCTTCGAGGACGTCGCCGGTGAAGTCGGCCAGCACCTTTGGCAGGTGCCAGTGCTCCCGGCCACCATGGACCGAGGCCGCCGAGTCGACGGCGATGAACGGAACCGACAGCCGGGGCATCACACCACGACCTCCGCCCGGCCGGCGAAGTACCGGACTGGCCAAGATCTCCCGATACGGGCCGACCGGCGAATCAAGGTAGTCGACCACCATCGCGACGGTGATGTTGATGTTCGAGTCCGGGCCACCGAGCGCAATGGCTTCCTCCGTCGCCCGATGCCACCAGAGTGTCGCCCGCACCGTCGCGGGCCACGGCGGTGGCGAACTCACCGGCAACTGCGCGGGGATACCTTCGGATTCAGCCACACTCCACATCAACAGGCTCCTTCAGTCGTCTTGGTAGAAGTCACGAACAGGGGCAGTCGCAGCGCCGCGGGAGCATCCGCCGGCACGACGGGCGATGTGGGCGGCACCGCGGGGACCCGGACATATTCTTCACCGAGCCGCGGTCGCCGATCGGCCTCACCCTTGTTGGGCCACAGTGCAATCGCACGTTCTGCCTGTGCGGTGATGGTCAGCGACGGGTTCACCCCCAAGTTGGCGCTCACTGCGGATCCGTCGACGACATGCAAGCCGGGATGGCCGAAGACGCGGTGATACGGGTCGACGACACCGCGATCGGCGTCCGCACCGATGACGCAGCCACCCAGGAAGTGTGCGGTCATCGGGATGTTGACCACCTCGGCCATCGATCCACCCGGATCGCCGTCGATCTTGTCGGCGAGGAGCCGGATCGCCGTATGTCCCTGCGGGATCCACTCGGGCGGCGGGTTTCCGGAACCGGGCCGGCTGGTCAGCCGGCGACCGAAGACGCCGCGCTTGGATGCCAGTTCGAGCGAGTTGTCGTCGGTCTGCATCACGAGCGCGATGATCGTCTTCTCCGACCAGTGCCGCACCGAGATACTCCGGACGAACGCCGCGGGGTGACGCACGGCGACTCCGACTGTCTTGAGAACCCGAGGTGTCCGGCCACCACCGTCCGACAACACCGTCTGCAAGAGCCCGATGGCGTTGCTGCCCTTGCCGTATCGCACCGGCTCGATGTGTGTGTGGTCGTCCGGATGGAACGACGAGGTGATGGCAACACCGTTGGTGTAGTCGGTGTCGCGGTTACGTGCCGTCGCGGCCAGCACCGCCTCTGAGTTGGTTCGCACAACCGAGCCCAACTGGTCCGACAGCTCGGGAAGTTCTCCGGTCTCCTTCATCGCGAGCAGCAACTTCTGTGTCCCGTAGGTTCCGGCCGCGAACACCACCTGGCCGGCAGAGATGCTCTTCTCCCGACGACGCAGTTTGGCGCCGGTCCGCCGGGTGACGACCTCATAGCCGTCCCCGGACGGCCGAACCGCGCTCACCGTGGTCAACGGCAATACCGTCACTCCGGCCTTCTCTGCCAGGTGCAGGTAGTTCTTGACCAGCGTGTTCTTGGCACCCACCCGGCATCCGGTCATGCACGACCCACATTCGGTGCACGCGGTGCGCTCGGGTCCGGCTCCACCGAAGAAGGGATCGGCCACCCGCTCACCGGGGTTGCCGAACAGCACACCCACCGGCGTGGTGGTGAACGTCGAACCAACGCCCATGTCGTCGGCGACCTCACGCATGACCTTGTCGGCGGCCGTCACACTCGGATTGTCGACTACACCGAGCATCCGGCGGGCCTGGTCGTAGTAGGGGTTCAGTTCGTCGAACCAGTCGGTGATGTCGCCCCATTGCGGATCTTCAAAGAAGCGCTGCGGCGGCTGATAGAGCGTGTTGGCATAGTTCAGTGAACCGCCGCCCACACCCGCACCGGCCATCACCAGGACATCGGGTAACAGGTGAATGCGCTGGACGCCATAACAACCCATCCACGGCGCCCACAGGTACTTGCGCAATCGCCAGCTGGTCTTCGGCAATTCGTCGTCTTCGAAGCGGCGGCCGGCCTCCAGAACCGCTACTTTGTAACCCTTTTCGGCCAGGCGCAGAGCGGACACCGATCCGCCGAAGCCGGATCCGACAACCACCACGTCGTAGTCGTTCATGCAGGCTCACTTTCCCGGGGCTGCGCGACGGGGGCACCGCGGCGGAGTTCGAAGTCGCCCAGATCCGTTGTGCGTAGGAGCTTTCGGAATTCCCAGGTGAACGTCGGCCACATCACGGAGTTCCGGCCCTTGCGATCGAAGTACCAGCTGGAGCATCCGCCCGCATTCCAGACGGTGTCGGTGAGCTGTTCGTCGATGTCGTCGTTGTAGGCCTCTTGCGCTCGTCGCGTCACATCGATGCTCGACAACTTCCGGTCCGACATCTGCGCGATCGCCGAATTGATGTAGTTCGCCTGCGATTCCAGCATGTACACGATGGAACTGTGACCGAGGTTGGTGTTCGGCCCGTACATCAGGAAGAGGTTCGGGAAGCCGTTCACCGACGTGCCGCGATACGCGCTCGGGCTGCCGTTCCAGGATTCGGCAAGACTTCGGCCGTCGGCACCGTGCAGCACCTGCGCCACCGGGGGCTCCGTCGCGGTGAATCCGGTACCGAAGACCACTGCGTCGACCTTGTGTTCAACACCATTTCCGTCGACCACACCATCCGCGGTCATCGCCGACATACCCGTGTCCACCAGGTCGACATCCGGCCGGGACAGTGTCCGAAGCCAGGTGTTGCTCAGCAACATCCGCTTGCATCCGATGGTGAAACCGGGGGTCAGTTTCTTCCTCAGCACAGGGTCGGCGACCTGCTTGCGCAACTGGCCCTGGGCGACCAATTTGAACAGTGGCAGCAGGAACGTGAATTTCGCCAGCGCGACAACGTAGCCTTCGCGGTAGGCATAGAGCGCACCTCTGGCGATCTTCTGGGTGGGGGGCAGCACCTTGTACAACCTGCGCTCCAGGGCGCCGATGGGCCGCTCCAGTCGCGGAATGATCCACGCCGGCGTGCGCTGGAAGACAGTCAGATGTTCTGCAGGATCGGCCAATTCAGGAACGAACTGAATGGCCGATGCGCCGGTCCCGACCACCGCGATGCGCTTGCCTGCCGGATCGAAGCCGTGGTCCCAGGTGGCGCTGTGGAACATCGTCCCGGTGAAGTCGCCGATCCCCGGGACATCCGGGAAGCTCGGATTCGACAACGTTCCCGTCGCCGCCACCAGCACCTGAGCCGATGTCGTGCCCTGCGAGGTCTCGACATTCCACCGCGAGGTCTTCGAATCCCATCGCGCACTGAGCAACTCGCAGTCGAAGACGGTCCGCTCGCGCATCCCGTGGCTGTCCGCCACCGACTTCAGGTAGTCGAAGATCTCCGGCTGGCGCGCATAATTGTGCGTCCAGGCCGGGCTGGGCGCGAAGGAGAACGAGTACAGGTTGCTCGGAACATCGCAGGCCGCACCGGGATAGGTGTTGTCGCGCCACGTGCCGCCCACATCCGCGGCGCGTTCGATGAGTACAACGTCGGATGAGGACTTTTCGGTCAGGATCTTGTGTGCCGCAGCCAGTCCGGCAAAGCCGGTTCCGACGATCAGCGTGTGCACCTGTGCCGGCAGTGCTGCCAGTGGCGCGGGGCGGGTGGGGCGGATACTCATTTGTCGGTCACCATTGCCTCCCATATCGGGATCAGTCGCTCGCGCAACTCCCGGTCGGTTGAGTTGTTGCGGAACAGGGCTGAGACCGCCAGTCCCCGAGCGAGTTCGACGCTGATCTCGATCGCTTCGGGCGACATCCGATCGCCGAAGATGGCGGCGCCGCCATCCCGGATGGCCTCATTGATCCGCGCCTCGAGCGGCAGTACCGCAGCATGCAATGCCGGATCCGTCCGAGCTGCGATCCATAGCTCGAGTGCGGCATAAAACAGCGGGCCCGAGAAGGCGTCGAGGAACAGTTCGACACCGGCGGAGCCGTCGGTGTGCGCGTCGAGCATCTGGGCGAGACGTTGCTCGACCAGATGTTCGACGGCAGCGACCACCAGCGACTCCTTGGTCGGAAAGTGGTGCAGCTGCGCGCCTCTGGAGACGCCCGCGCGACGCGAGATCTCCTGGGTGCTGGTTCCCGCATAGCCGTTGTCGATGAGGCAACCGATCGCCGCATCGAGCAGCCTGGTTCGCATCTGCGCGGTGCGCTGAGCCTGCGTGCGACTGGGGGCCGTGACGGGATCGCCGGTTTCGGCCGCAGGGTCATCCGATGTGCCGGGTGCAGGTGTCCTTGTTGCCACACCAGTGAGGCTAGCGAATAATTTAGAAACAGTCCACTCTGTTTGTAAATATGTGCAGTAGTCCCGCCCCACACAAAACGGTCGTACCCCCACACGCGCGCCAGCGCCTGTACCTGGGGATACGACCGTTCTCGGCCGATCTGTCTACCGGGCCAAAATGCCCTTGGCGACGTGTGTGACCTGGACTTCGTTGCTGCCGGCGTAGATCATCAGCGACTTCGCGTCACGGGCCAGCTGCTCCACCCGGTACTCGGCCATGTAACCGTTGCCGCCGAACAGCTGCACCGCTTCCATCGCCACATCGGTGGCGGCGCGCGATGAATACAGCTTCATCGCGGACGCCTCCGCGAGGTCCAGCGGCTTGCCCGCCTGCGACCGTTCGAGGGCGTGGAACACCATGTTCTGCACGTTGAACCGGGCAACTTCCATCTCGGCGAGCTTCAGTTGGATCAGCTGGAGCTCGGAGATCGGCTTGCCCCACAGCATGCGCTGCTTTGCGTAGTCGATACACAGCCGCTGGCATTCGTTGATGACGCCCAGCGAAATCGACGCGATCCCGACGCGCTCGAGCACAAACCCGGCCTTGGCACCCTCGCCGCCGGTACCGCCTCCGGTGTCCTCGGTTTCACCGAGGAGGCGATCCTTGTCGACCTTCACGTTGTCGAAGAACAGCTCGCCGGTCGGCGACGACATGATGCCCATCTTCTTGAACGGTTTGCCCTGCGTGAAGCCCTCCATGCCCTTGTCGAGGACAAAGGTGAGGACCTTGCGATGGCGACGGTCGACGTCCGGATCACCCTCGTCGAGCTTGGCGAACACCACCGCGGTGTCGGCGAAGGGACCGTTGGTGATGAACGTCTTCTGGCCGTTGAGGATGTAGTTCTCGCCGTCCCGCCGAACCGTTGTCTTCATGCCACCCAATGCATCCGAGCCGGAATCGGGTTCGGTGATGGCCCAGGCGCCGACCTTGTTCATGGTGACCAACCCGGGCAGCCACCGCTTCTTCTGGGCCAGCGTTCCGCGCGACCGGATGGTCGACGGGGTCAGACCCATGCTCACGCCCATCGAGGCAACGATGCCCAGGCTCACACCGGACAACTCGATGTTCAGGATCGACGCCATCGACGTCATCCCCCCGCCACCGGACCCCGACTTCGCCGGCGCCTCGGTTTCCCCACCGGCCGCTGCGGCCTCCTCGCGGGCGAGCTCCTTCTCGAGTGCATCGGCAGCCATCGCGTCGATACCGAAAGTCTTGAGCATCAAGCGAATGATGTCGTAAGGCGGCATGTTGCCGGTCTCGAGTTCATCGACGTGCGGACGTATCTCCTTGTCGATGAATCCGCGGACGGCGTCCCGCACCATCAGATCTTCTTCGGACCACTCGAACATTCTCGGCTCCCCTGGCGTCGGCGCAACTCTTGGCTCCAACATTAGAACAAGTTTCAGTTCCTGTGCCAGGTTCGCGAATCGCCTCCGCGGCCCGCTAACACCCGATGCGAACCCGCCACCGGCCGCCTCGTCGCGAAAGGTTCACGACCTGTGCAGGAGCGACCTCGACACTCCAGAAATCGCACGCAAGCGCTGCTGCCACCAGCCCTTGCGCTGTACCGCTGGTCACGACCGCGATCGAATCCGAGTCGGGACAGCCCTCGAGCCAGTCGGCCAGGCGAGCGACAAAGGCAGTGACACTCTCACCGCCATGCGAAGCGAAATCCGGGTCCATCAGCCAGGGTCCGAGTTCCATCGGATCGACCTGCTCCGGAGCAAGACCGGCCCAGGAACCGAGGTCGATGGACGACAGCTTCGAATCGATCGGGCCTACACACCCCGTCAGTTCAGCCGTCTCGATGGCCGAACGTTCCGGCGCGACCTGAGCTTGCCTGGAAACAGACAAACGCAGCCGCGCACAATCGGCGCGGCCGCGTTGGTCGAGTGGATCGTCGGCACCGAAACTCAGTGCCGCGTTGGGCCCGGTTCGGGCCGCGGTGAGCAGACGCAGATTCAGCCGGCGCTCACAGATGCCGGGGTTTGCGCCGCACGTGCCTGACGCTTGCCCATCACGGTCAGGATCACCGCGAACACCAGCCCGAGGACGGTCCAGAGGATCACCTGGTTGAGAACCGAGTAGAGCCGGAAGTCACCCACCAGATCGGCCGGGAATCCCGGGAACACGATGGTGTTGCCATTCATCAACGACGACGGCACCTCATCGAAGCTCGGCAACAAGGCGATGGTGATGCCGACGGCCACGAGATATGCAGCGCCACCGGCGATCGCCGAGTACAGCCCGCCGATCTTGGGTGCCAACCAGAACGCCAGCACCGTCGCGGCGACCATGAAGGCGACTGACAGCAGAACGATCGTCAGATACGCGCTACTACGCGACCCGATCGTGTCTTCCTCACCAACCGCCGGCGGATTTGCCGGGTAGGCACAGAACGGGATCAGGTAGACCGCGACAAAACCGAAGGTGGCGAGAAAACCTGCCACGGTACGGGGGTCGGTCCGCGGGTAACGCCGACCGATGTACGCCCACAGCACCGTGAACGCGACCGCGAAGAACGCACCCATGATGAGCCCGAAGACCACGGTGCCGACTCCGGCTCCGATGTTCTGCTGGATGGTGCGCGAGAACAGCTCGTGCTCATGACCGTGCTCGCCGCCGGTGAGTTCCAGCTCGGCGTGCGAACGGTCCTCTTCATAACCGACGGCCCGATCGACGAGCGGTTCGAGGTAGATGCGGGCGAAGATGAACGCGACCAAACCGGCGACCAGGCCTGAGAGCAGGCCGGCGCCGATGAACTTCTTTTCCATGGTGTCAGTTGCTCAGTGGCAGGGGTATCCAAGGAAATGGCGGGCGTCATGGATGAACTCGTGGACGTGGGTGTCCGACCCGAACACTGACACCGCCCCCTGGTCGAACCCGAGGAAGTAGTACGCCAAAGCGGCCACGAACGTGGTTGCGGTCAACCACAACGCGGCGTCGGCCACCGATACGTCGGGCACCGCGACTGAAAGCTTTGCACCCGAAACCGGCTGGGCCACTGAAGAACTCGACACATTAACTCCTCTCGCGGGTAAACGCGCCCGCGTCTATGTTGATATGCGCTGAGTGCCGGTGCTCTGACTCGTTCTCCAGATCACGGATGACCTGTCAACCCACAGTGGCGCGACCGTTCCGGATTCCCACCGGATTTCCCGTTCACACAGCGTGAACCGACTCTATTCGTGCGACTTTTCCCCGGTCAAGGCGGGCTGTGTCCGGGAATGTCGGGCGCCACTGTCAGACCTCTCATGGATCATGGAGCAATGGCCGCCCGCAAGCCCTCACCGCCGAAGTCTGCCGGTATCGACGCGCAGCAGGTTCTCGGCCGGTTCACCGCGCCTACCCGCGCCTGGTTCACTGCGGCATTCCCCGAGCCCACCGCAGCCCAGTTGGGTGCCTGGAACTCGATCGCCGATGGTCAGAACACGCTCGTGGTGGCGCCCACCGGGTCCGGCAAGACGCTGTCGGCGTTCCTGTGGGCGCTCGATCAACTCGCGGCGCATCCGGTGCCGGCCGGAGCAGAACCGGTGGGTACCCGCGTTCTGTATGTCTCGCCGCTCAAGGCGCTGGCCATCGACGTCGAACGCAACCTGCGCGCGCCCTTGATCGGCCTGACACGGGCGGCACAAGATCTGGGCGAACCCGTCCCCGACATCACTGTCGGCGTCCGGTCCGGCGACACCCCGCCGGCCCAGCGCCGCCAGCTGCTGCGCAAGCCACCGGACATCCTCATCACCACACCCGAGTCACTCTTCCTGATGCTTACGTCGTCGGCCCGCGAAACCCTGACGTCGGTACAGACCGTCATCATCGACGAGGTCCACGCCGTCGCCGGGACCAAACGGGGCACCCATCTCGCTGTCTCTCTGGAACGTCTCGACGCACTCCTCGACACCCCCGCGCAGCGCATCGGCCTGTCCGCGACCGTACGCCCCGCGCAACGCGTTGCCGAGTTCCTGTCCGGCAGTCGCCCGTGCACGGTGGTGCAGCCCGCGGCACAGAAGACATTCGACCTGTCCGTCGAAGTTCCGGTCGCCGACATGACCAACATCCCGGTGATCGCCGGCAGCGAGGAGATCGACGACGAAGCGTCCGCACCGGCAGCGGGATCACTCTGGCCGTACGTCGAGAACTCCATCGTCGATCGGATCGAAAAGAACCGGTCGACCATCGTCTTCACCAATTCGCGTCGACTGGCCGAACAACTGACGGCCCGCCTCAACGAGGTGCACGCCATCCGGATCGGTGAATCCGGGGAGTCCATGCCCAATCCCCGGGTGCCCGGCGGTGCCCCGGCGCAGGTGATGGGCAGCGGCGCCAGCAAAGGAGCGGCTCCCCTGCTCGCCCGCGCACACCATGGTTCGGTCAGCAAAGAGGTCCGCGGCCAGATCGAAGAAGAGCTCAAGTCCGGACGTCTGCGTTGTGTGGTCGCCACCAGCAGTCTCGAATTGGGCATCGACATGGGCGCGGTCGACCTGGTCGTCCAGGTCGAGGCGCCGCCCTCGGTGGCGAGCGGGCTGCAGCGGATCGGCCGCGCCGGCCACCAGGTCGGCGAGATCAGCCAGGGTGTGTTGTTTCCCAAGCATCGCGCCGATCTGCTGCGCTGTGCCGTTGCCGTCGAACGGATGACCGACGGGCTCATCGAAGAACTCACGGTCCCGTCCAATCCGCTCGACATCCTCGCGCAGCAGACCGTCGCCGCCTGTGCCACCGGCAGTATCGACGTCGATGAGTGGTACCAGCTCGTGCGTCGCAGCGCACCCTACGCAACGCTGTCGAGGCCGGTTTTCGACGCGACACTCGATCTGCTGTCGGGTCGCTATCCGTCCGACGAGTTCGCCGAACTGCGGCCGCGGATCGTCTGGGATCGTGCGCAGGGCACGTTGACCGGGCGGCCGGGGGCACAGCGCCTGGCCGTCACCTCCGGTGGAGCGATCCCCGACCGGGGCCTGTTCGCCGTCTATATGGTCGGCGAAAAACAAACGCGGGTAGGCGAACTCGACGAGGAGATGGTCTACGAATCGCGGGTCGGCGATGTGTTTGCACTGGGCGCCACCAGTTGGCGGATCGAGGACATCACCCACGACCGCGTCCTGGTCACTCCCGCGTTCGGACAGGCCGGCCGGCTCCCGTTCTGGCATGGCGACAGCATCGGCAGGCCGGCCGAACTGGGTGAGGCCATCGGCAGGTTCGTCGGTGAGCTCATCGACAACAAGAAGCTCGAGTCACATGCGAAGCGGCTGGGGCTCAACGATTTTGCCCGCGACAACCTCGCCCAACTGGTATCCGAGCAGCAGGCGGCCACCGGCCATCTGCCCACCGACCGCACCCTGCTGGTCGAGAGATTCCGCGACGAACTCGGCGACTGGCGGGTGATCCTGCACTCCCCGTACGGTTTGCGGGTGCACGCACCGTGGGCCAGTGCGGTGTCGGCCCGGCTGCAGCAGGACTACGGCATCGACGGGGCGGTCTCCGCCGCGGACGACGGCATCATCGTCCGGCTTCCCGACACCGACGACCAGCCGCCGGGTGCGGCACTGTTCGGGTTCGAGGCCGATGAGATCGAGCAGATCGTCACCGAGCAGCTCGGCGGTTCGGCCATGTTCGCCTCCCGGTTCCGCGAATGCGCCGCCCGGGCGCTGCTCTTGCCCCGGTGCAATCCCGGTCGCCGCGCACCCCTGTGGCAGCAGCGCCAACGCAGCGCGCAGCTCCTCGCCGTCGCCCAGAAGTTCCCGCAGTTCCCGATCATCCTGGAGGCGTTTCGCGAGTGCCTCCAAGACGTCTATGACCTGCCCGCGCTCGTCGACCTCCTCACCCGGATCGCAACCCGACGCCTGCGGATCATCGAGATCGAAACGCAGACACCGTCTCCCATGGCGTCGTCGCTATTGTTCGGGTATGTCGGCGCCTTCATGTACGCCGACGACGCCCCGCTGGCCGAGCGCCGCGCCGCCACACTGTCCCTCGACACCGCATTGCTGGCTCAGCTCCTCGGCCGGGTCGATCTTCGAGAACTCCTCGACGCCAATGTCATCGCTGATACCGAGGCCAAACTGCAGCGATTGCATCCGGATCGCCGTGCCCGCGACATCGAAGGCATCGCAGATCTGTTCCGCTGGCTCGGACCACTACGCGCGACCGAGGTGGGTCCTCGCTTCACCGGCGACGATCCACTGCCGCTGATAGACGAACTCATCGCCGCCGGACGCGTCATCACCATTCAGCGCGCTGGTTCGGAGCTGTACGCAGCTGCCGAGGACGCCGGACGGCTGCGCGACGGGTTGGGCATCCCGCCACCGCAGGGACTTCCGCTGGCATTCCTCGAACCCGTCGATGACCCACTCGGCGACATCGTCGGACGCTACGCCCGAACCCATGGCCCGTTCCTGGCCTCCGATGCCGCCGAGTCGTTGGGCGTGGGTGTGGCGGTTGTCCGCGACACCCTGGTGCGCCTGGCCGGTCAGCGGCGAGTTGTCGAGGGAGACTTCCGGCCCGAACCCGCCGGGACCCTGCGCAACGGTGAACAGTGGTGCAATACAGAGGTACTCGCGGGATTACGTAGGGCGTCGCTGGCGGCGAGCCGCGCTGAGATCGCGCCGGTCAGTCACGAAACCTACGCCCGGTTCGTGACCGGTTGGCAGCACGTCACGGGACGGTCCCGGCTCCGGGGCATCGACGGTGTGTCAACGGTGATCGATCAGCTTGCCGGAGTACCGATTCCGGCATCGGCGTGGGAGTCGCTGATTCTGCCCGCGCGGGTGGCCGACTACCGCCCAGACATGCTCGACGAACTGAGCGCCGGCGGCGAGGTGCTCTGGGCCGGTCACGGGCGGCTGTCGGGCTCCGACGGCTGGATCAGCCTACATCCGGCGGATGTGGCCGAAGACAGTCTCCCGATCCAGGCGGAGATCGACATGGGCGATCTGCACCACCGGCTGCTCGAGCAGCTCGCCACCGGCGGAGCCTTCTTCTTTCGGCAACTCAGCGATGCGTTGGCCCTTGGCGGCGTATCTCCGCTCGGAGCCGATGTCGAGATGGCCCTCTGGGATCTGGCCTGGGCCGGGCGGATCAGCAACGACACCTTCAGCCCGGTCCGGGCCCTGCTTGGTCCAGGCCGCAAACCGGGAGGCACGCGCGGTGCCCCGGCACATCGCGGCCGAAGCCGGTTTGCCCGAACCCCACGGACGGCACCGCTGTCGATGACAGGACGATGGTTTGCGCTACCGGAACAGATGTCCGATCCGACTCGCGCGGTCGCTGCTCAGTGCTCGGCACTGCTCGACCGGTACGGCGTGGTGACCAAGGGTGCGGTGACGACCGAAGGCATCGCCGGTGGTTTCTCCCGGGTATACAAGGCGCTCAGCGGTTTTGAGGACAGCGGCAAAGTTCGGCGTGGCTACTACATCGATGGGCTCGGCGGCGCCCAGTTCGCCGCGACCACCACGGTCGACCGGCTCCGCGACGAGGTCGAGACCACCGGCACGTCTGCCTTGGCGCTCGCCGCCACCGATCCGGCCAATCCGTACGGCGCAGCGCTGGCCTGGCCGAAGCAGGCCGAGGGCCATCGACCCGGTCGCAAACCGGGCGCGCTGGTGGTTCTTGTCGACGGGCATCTGGTCTTGTTCGTCGAGCGCGGCGGAAAGACTGTGCTGACGTTCAGCGAGAACGTCGCCCATCTGGAGGCCGCGACCGGCGCACTGGCAAAGGTGGTGATTCGCGGCCAGGTTGATCGCCTGCACGTCGAACGCGTCGACGGTGACCCGGTTCTGACCAGTGATCTGGCACCACATCTGCGTGAGAGTGGCTTTGCGGCCACGCCGCGGGGTTTACGGCTCCGCCGAACGGGCTGAGGCCGGATAGCCAAATCGTGCCGGTGTGACGGACAGGGTACGTCGGGACAATTTAGTCTGTACGCAGGCTCGGTCATCACCAGGTGGCTCACAGACGCAAAGGACTTGATTTCATGGCGCAACAGGCACCTTCCACTGCAGCGGCGACGCTCAGTTCGGAGCTGCCCGCCTGGCAGCAGGCGCGCCGGCTCAGCATCATCAAGGCTGCCAACGCCGCGCTCAAGGCGCAGGAGTACGAGCAGATCCAGATCCGTGATGTGGCACAGGAGGCCGGTGTGGCGCTCGGCACCCTGTATCGATACTTCTCCTCCAAAGAGCACCTCTACGCCGCCGTGCTCCTGGATTGGGCCGAGCCGGCGTACGCGCGGTCCGGCGAGAACCTGTCGGACCATCAGATCCGCGCCAAGATGAACGCTGTCATCTCGGCGTTCGAGCGACGCCCACATTTCTTCAAGGTCCACGTGATCTTGCAGTCGAGTTCGGATGCCAACGCAAACTTGCTACTGGGCCAGTTCTTTTCAGTCTGTCAGCAGACGCTGGCCGGCGACTTCGCCCGGCTCGGCCCGGATGCGTCCACCGACGCCGCGATCATGCTCTGGTCGATCATCAACACTGCCCTGACCTCGGCGATCTATCACGACGGAGACATGGACGACGTCTACCGCCTGTGCAACCGATTCATGGACTTCCTGTTCGGCCCGGCGTAGCCCTCCCTTGAAAACTAGATTCAGATTCTAGTAGGTTGACGGTCGACCGTCTCTTCTAATTCTGACCTGCAGGAGCATCCATGGGGTTTCAAGGCGATGCGGCAATTGTCGGATATACGGAATTGCCACCGCAGAAAGTCTCCACCAGGACGCCTCGCTTCACGCTCGAACAGTGGGCGACGCTGTCGGCGGCGGCCATCGCGGACGCCGGACTGACCGGGGTCGCGATCGACGGAATCGTCACGTCGACACTGCTCGAGTCCGAGATGTTCGTTCCGTCGACCATCGCCGAATACCTCGGTGCCAAGATCAACTTCGCCGAGGTGGTCGACCTCGGCGGCGCATCGGCGTCTGCAATGGTCTGGCGCGCCGCCGCGGCCGTGGAGCTGGGCATCTGCGAAGCCGTCTTGTGCGTGCTGCCTGCCGATTACGGTGTGCCGTACAACGCAAAGAAGCCGCTGCCGGAGAGTCTCACCGACATCCTGCTGTACGGCTCGTCGTCGAACCGTTACGGCTCGCCGCAGGCCGAGTTCGACATCCCGTTCGGCAATCTCGGCCAGAACGGTCCGTACGGGCAGATCGCGCAGTTGTATCGTTCGGTCTACGGATACGACGAGCGCGCACTTGCGAAAATTGTTGTGGACCAACGGGTCAACGCCAATCACACACCCGATGCGATCTTCTACGACACGCCACTGACCATCGAGGACGTCTTGGCCAGTCCCATGATCGCCGACCCCCTTCACCGCCTCGAGATCGTGATGCCGTGTTCGGGTGGCGCCGCGGTGTTGGTCACCTCCGCGTCGCTGGCCAAGAAGAGCAAGAATCGCCCGGTGTGGGTCAAGGGCTTCGGCGAGCACGTCGCCTACAAGACGCCCAGCTACGCCGAGGATCTGTTGCAGACGCCGATCACCCAGGCCGCCAACACCGCATTCACGATGAGCGGACTCGATCGCGACGACATGGACATGGTCTCGATCTACGACTGCTACACCATCACCGTGCTGATGAGCCTGGAAGACGCCGGCTTCTGCGACAAGGGCAAGGGCATGGAGTTCGTGAACTCGCATGACCTGACCTTCCGCGGAGACTTCCCGCTGAACACCGCGGGCGGCCAGCTCGGCTTCGGCCAGGCCGGACTTGCCGGCGGCATGCATCACGTCTGTGACGCCACCCGCCAGATCATGGGCCGGGCCGGGGACGCACAGGTCAACGACTGCAACCGCGCGTTCGTCTCCGGCAACGGTGGCGTGATGGGCGAACAGACCACACTGGTTCTCCAGGGCGACTAGAAAGCGATCACCTCATGACGTTCACCAAACCGATGCCGGTGAAAACGCCTGTGACCGCACCCTTCTGGGACGCGTTGGCAGAGCACAAGGTTCGTATCCAGTATTCGCCGTCGCTACAGAAGTATGTGTTCTATCCGCGCCTCCTGGCGCCCGGAACGCTGGCCGACGACCTCGAGTGGCGCGAGATCTCCGGACTCGGGAAGCTCTACACCTTCACCATTGCGCACAAGCCGGTGTCGCCGCACTTCGCCGACTCGGTGCCGCAGTTGGTTGCCGTGGTGCAGTGGGACGAAGGCCCCCGCTTGTCCACCGAACTGGTCAACGTCGCACCCGAGGACATCACCGTGGGCATGCGGGTCAAACCCGTCTTCTTCGACTACCCCGACGACAACGTCACCCTGCTGCGGTACGAGCCCGCCTGATCCTGCGCCGGTCCGCGCGGACCGCACTCACCATCAATCCGGGACCGGCACCGGTTCCAGGAGTTCGGAGCGCGATTCCGGAGCGGCCGCGCGCAGGGCGTCGGCGGATTCGTCGTCGGGCTGACGCTGCGAGGCGACCTCGGCGGCCACCCGGGCCAGGTATGTCTCGACCTCGAACTCAGTCTGCTCGGCATCCCAGTCCAGCAGTGGCGCAACCAGATCGGCCACCTCGGCCGCGCAGTTCACGCCACGGTCGGGGTATTCGATCGCGATGCGGGTACGCCGCGCGAGGATGTCTTCGAGGTGCAGTGCGGCTTCGCTGACCACGGCGTAGACCACCTCGACCCGCAGATATTGCGGAGCGCTCGTCAGCGGTTCGAGAAGGCTGGCGTCCTTCTTGGCGTAGGCCAGGACGTCGTCGATCAACGAGCCGTAGCGATTGAGCAGTCGGCGAATGCGGTACGGGTGCAGGCCGTGTCGTTGTCCGAGCTGATCGCATTGGTTGATCAGCGCGTGGTAGCCGTCTGCCCCGATCAGTGGCACCTTCGCGGTGATCGACGGCGCCACCCGCACCGGGATGAAGTCGGTGATGGCGTCCACGGCATCTGCGGCCATCACCCGGTAGGTGGTGTACTTGCCACCGGCGATCGCGATCATTCCGGGCGCCACCTCGGCGACCGCATGTTCACGGGAGAGCTTCGACGTCTCGTCGCTTTCGCCGGCGAGCAGTGGACGGAGTCCGGCGTAGACCCCTTCGATGTCGGCCTGGGTCAACGGCGTCACCAGCACTTCGTTGACACGTTCGAGAATGTATTCGATGTCGGCGGCGGTGGCGGCCGGATGCGCGAGGTCGAGGTTCCAGTCGGTGTCGGTGGTTCCGACGATCCAGTGGGTCTCCCAGGGGATCACGAACAGCACGGACTTGGCGGTCCGGAGGATGATGGCCGACTCGCTGACGATGCGGTCGCGCGGGACAACGATGTGCACACCCTTGGATGCCCGGACCCGAAAGCGGCCACGCTGCTTCGACAATGCCTGGATCTCGTCGGTCCAGACCCCCGACGCATTGATCACACAATGACTGCGGATCTCTGCGATCTCGCCGGACTCGGTATCTCGGACGCGGACGCCGCTGACCCTGTCCGCTTCCCGGAGGAAGCCGGTGACCTGCGTCGAGGTCCGGATGACCGCACCATATTGCGCGGCCGTGCGCGCCACGGTCATGGTGTGGCGGGCGTCGTCGACCACCGTGTCGTAATAGGTGATCCCGCCGGTGAGTGAGTTCCGTTTGAGTGCCGGAGCGATCCGCAGCGCCCCGGATCGAGTCACATGGCGTTGCCCGGGAACCGATTTCGAACCACCCAGCGAGTCGTAGAGAAAAAGGCCCGCTGCCATATACGGCCGTTCCCAGCCGCGGTGCGTCAGCGGATACAGAAACGGGAGCGGTTTGACCAGATGCGGCGCGAGGGTGCTCAGCGACAGTTCACGTTCACGCAGTGCTTCGCGGACCAGACCGAACTCGAGTTGCTCGAGGTAGCGCAGTCCACCGTGGAACATCTTGGATGAACGACTCGACGTTCCCGATGCGATGTCGCGGGCCTCGACGAGTGCCACCCGCAGTCCGCGGGTCGCGGCATCGAGCGCAGTTCCGACCCCGACGATCCCGCCGCCGACCACCACCACGTCGAACTGTTCGGTCGACAGGCGCTGCCAGGCATTTTCCCGGTAGCGCGGACCGAGGTCGGCGGGACGATCCGGATCGAATGTTGCTGTGCTCATCGCGATCTCCCATTCGCTGGGCGGATACTCCTGTCCCAGGTTACCCGCTGGTAACTATTCGGCCACTCCAAAGCGCTCCGGTGACACGTCGAGGTCCATCACAGCGGACTCTACGTGCAGTTCATGGAACACTCGGGGACGTGAGCAACACCACGGGTTACGTCGCCGCGGTCGACCAGGGAACAACGTCGACGCGTTGCATGATTTTCGACCATTCCGGACGTGTCATCAGTTCGGAGCAGGTCGAGCACACGCAGATCTTCCCGCGGTCCGGGTGGGTCGAGCACGATGCCGTCGAGATCTGGCGTCACACGCGCCGGGTCGTCGCCGCTGCCATGGCGGCGGAAGATCTGCAGACCGCCGACATCGTCGCCCTCGGGATCACCAATCAGCGTGAGACCACCGTGGTCTGGGATCGGTCGACGGGGCAGCCCGTCTACAACGCGATCGTCTGGCAGGACACGCGCACGGCGGCACTCTGCGAGGAGCTCGCCGGCGACCAGGGTCCGGGTAGATATCAGCAGCGCACCGGCCTGCCGTTGTCCACCTACTTCTCCGGCCCCAAGATCCGATGGATTCTCGACAACGTCGACGGTGTCCGGGACCGAGCCGAGGCCGGTGAATTGTGTTTCGGCACAATGGATACGTGGCTGATCTGGAACATGACCGGCGGACCGGACGGTGGCCGGCATCTGACCGACGTCACCAATGCGTCCCGGACCATGCTGATGGATCTCGAAACCCTCGCCTGGGACGAACAGATCTGCGCCGAGATGCGTATCCCGATGAGTCTGCTACCCGAGATCCACAGTTCGTCGAAGGTGTATTGCCATGTCCGCGAGCGCGGCGCGCTCGCCGATGTGCCGATCGCCGGCATCCTCGGCGACCAGCAGGCGGCCACCTTCGGACAGGCCTGCCTCAAACCGGGTGAAGCCAAGAACACTTATGGCACAGGCAATTTCCTTCTCCTGAACACCGGTGAGGAAGTCGTCCACAGCGAACACGGACTACTCACCACCGTCTGCTATCAAATCGGCGACGACAAGCCCGTGTATGCGCTGGAGGGTTCGATCGCCGTGACCGGATCACTCGTCCAGTGGCTCCGCGACAATCTGGGTTTGATCAGTGCCGCAGGCGATATCGAACAGGTCGCTCAGACTGTCGACGACAACGGCGGCGTCTATTTTGTTCCGGCGTTCTCGGGGCTGTTCGCCCCGCGGTGGCGACCCGATGCGCGTGGCGTCATCATCGGCCTGACCCGTTTCGTCAACAAAGGTCACATTGCGCGAGCAGCATTGGAGGCCACTGCTTTCCAGACCCGTGAGGTGATCGAGGCCATGCAGGCCGATTCAGGCGTGGCGTTGTCGACGCTCAAAGTCGATGGCGGCATGGTCGTCAACGAGCTGCTGATGCAATTTCAGTCCGACATCCTGGGCGTGCCCGTTGTCCGGCCGGTTGTCAACGAAACAACCGCGTTGGGCGCCGCCTACGCGGCCGGGCTGGCGGTGGGCTATTGGGACAGTGAGCAGGAGATTCGCGACAACTGGGCGCAGGCGAAGTCATGGGAGCCCACAATGCCCGCCGCTGATCGCGATGCGCGCTTCGCGGAGTGGAACATTGCCGTGGAACGTAGCTACGACCTGGCCTGACTCGCAGTCAGGTCCTGTTGTTCGGGTTGTTGTCGGGGCTGTCCGGGCCGTTCCCATCGGCTGCCGGCGTTGAACTCTCACCCGCGGTGCCGAGGTCGACAACGCGCGCCCAGTCGCCGAGGACGGGCGGTCCCACCAGCGGGAGTCGGCCGACCATCTCGTCCCCGTTTTCGCGGGTGTGCAGGTACGACGGTGCGCGATGCTGTCCGTCCTTGTCTTTCCCGGCGCCGCGACCACCGGCCGGTGACCCCATCGGACTTCCCGCGCGAGAGCCGCCCGACGGTGTCGCTCCAGACGATTGGCTCGCACCGGTTGTCGGTGAGATCAGGGATGCAGGTGTCCGCCGGCCGAGTGGGTTCGCTTCCGACCCAACACCTCCGACACCGCCGCCTCCCCCAGCGCGGCCGCCTCCCGAGCCACCGCTTCCTGAGCCACCGCTTCCCGACCTGATACCGGACGCCCCGCCACGGGCGCTGTTCAAGCCTGTGGCGGACGTGGATCCGCCGGCAGCCGCGCCACCCGAGATCGGTGAACCAAACGCGCCGTTCAGCGGACCAGGGGTGGATCCGTCTGCGCTCGACCCAGATGTGCTGTCGCCGCTTCCGAGCGTGAACGGGGTGTCCCCGGCCGGACCTCCCGCATACGTTGTCTGGTCGCCACCGGGACCGCTTGGTCCGCCGGGTCCACCGGGATCGTTCGCGCCGCCGACCCCGGCGGGGGCGAACAAAGCAGGACTGTTATCTCCCGATCCACCACCTGAACCACCGGCGCCCGCCGGCGTCACCTGCGTGGGTTCGAATCCGGCGCCGAGAGTTGGCAGCGGCGATGCATCGTATTCGGGCAGTGAACCGTTGGCCCCGATGACCGGGTTGCTGTACGCCTCCGTCATCGTCCGTGCCATGACGGCACGCTGCATCGCAATGGCGGCGGTGTTGCCCTGATATTCAGCAAAGCCTTCGTCGATTTCCGCGATGTTGCTCTGCGTCTGAGAAAGGATCCCCGCGATGGCCGAAATCTGGTCCGCGATCTTGATCCCGATAGCCGCAGAACCATCGGTATGACGGATGCCGGCTATGTTTGCACGCCTTGAACTGTCGACTGTCTCGCCACTGAACTCGCCTTCGGGATACATCCGCGGAAGGGCCGCTTCATAGAGCTCCGCAGCCACCTGAATCCGCCTGGCGATCAGCTTGATCGCTTGCGCATCCGCCTCGGCTGATCCAGCCTGCATACTGGCACAGATTCGACGCATCTCATCAAGCGCATGACTCAGCCAATCTGTCTGCTCTATCGACCTAGGCGCCACGTTCTCCCCCGATCCCCACCTCAGCACCTCCCCAGCACTGATCTGCGAAGAAGTCTAAAGCACCGACCCACGCTGCGTCGCCATTGCAACGAGCCGCATCATTCTGGAATCTTATCTATGTAGGCGCGAGTGAAGTTTGCAACCAATTCGCATGCTCCACCGACTGGACCGTTGTCATCTTCATATGTGACCACCTTTGTTACCACACCAGCATTCGCGGATTGAACGTAAGTCAGGCAGGCCTTAGAAAACCCGTGATCAAGTTCAAAGTAGCCTACTGTTCGTTCACCAAGTTCAAGATCCGTCATCCAGTTGTATTCAATCGCGCCGGACCTATATTCTTCCAGGGAGTTCGAGTTTGTCACCGCCACACTGAGAGAAAAGCGCTCTGGCATAACCCATTTACATCCACGAATACCTTGGCCATTTACGATGGCAACATCCTCGATCAATTTTGGATCGATATCAAACCGGATCAATTCACTGTCATCATAAGCAATGCAAGGCTCAAAGACAGAGCCATCGTTTGACTGGTTCGTCCGATCCGGAAAAGGATTGTCAAACGGCAACGAAATAGAAGGTCGCGGAATCTGTGTCTGTAATTCGGCAGGTCCGGGAAGCGCCTCGGTATTCTCGGCTTGGACAGAACAAGCTGCCACGAGCAGTACAGCCGATACGCTCCAAAGGCCTTTACTTATCGTTTCTGAAGTCATCAGCACTGGACACGTCCGTTTGAGTCAAGTCTGTTCGAGCAGCGCGACATTGGTCCGCGACTGCTTGGAGATACTCCAACTCCTGGCCTATCGCTCCCGAAAATGAACCTGGCTCGGCACCCTGGAGTAGCAACCTTAGGTTTTCCATGGTTCCCGTACCTTCCGCACAGTCCCCTGCCCAGTTGGTAACCAATACGTCGCCGAGTGCCTGCCGTTCTTGTTTGAGCACCGCCGCGAAATCTTCAGCGGCCATCGCTACTCTCTCCCACTGCTCATCGGTGAATTTCACTTCGCCGCCCATGGCTCCCCCTCGCATAGTTCTCCCACCAGAGGTAAGACGTTAGCGGGTGACGATCGGTTCCAACACAGGTTTGAGTCCCGTATCCGTTGGTGTCTGAAGCCGAAGCTCAGGTGCTTGTTCGGCTATTCACCCTGGTCAGGGGCGTCCAACTCTGGTTCGGGTTCGGGTGAACTCTCGGATTCCCTGAGAGTGAGCTCAAACAGCGTTTGAGCCAACGCCTCCTGCCGGTCGACCACAACCTTCTGCCACGCCGCCTCCACCGTCTCATTCACATGATGAGCCCGATTGACCCGCGGTACGCGTTCAGGATCGACCCCCACCGGCGGTATCCACCCCACCCGACCCGCATCAGGGCCTTCAGTGATCATCACCGTCTGCCACTGATCCGGACCATCACCAATGAGCCTGTGATGCGGAGGACACGCCGGCGTCAACGCATCAATATCGGTCAACCCGCCCTTCGCCCACGCATCGACATGATGGCTCTCGGTCCAGGTCGCCGGATTAGGGCATCCAGGATGCGAACACCCGCGATCGCGGGCAATCAACGCCAACCGCTGCCCTCTCTGCGCGGTGCGTTTGGTCCGGGCGAAATACAACACTTCCGCACAGTGGTCGGCAAACACCGCCAAATACTTGTCCGACCGGGCCGCCAACTCCAACGCCTCCCCCACCGGAATATCGACCCCCGAGGCCGTCTTCGCGATCCCCGCACACTCCTCCAACTGGGCCTTACTCATCGTGACAATCAGCTGAGCCGGCAACCCCCGATGCGACCTGCCGAGCAGGTTGCAGTCCAGAATGGTTTTCAGGACCGCCTTGAGAGCATCATGCTGCCGCTGCCCCATCGAGCGGGTATCGCGTTCGGCAGCCGCTCTCATCAGATCGGCATCTTGTGCCGGGTCATCACACGCCCCGCTCGGCGAGTTGGGGTCGGCGGGATTGTTCATCCCTGCCGCGGCCCACACATCCATCACCGTGGTCCACAACGCCAACGTCTGCGGATCCAGAGTGCCCGAGATCTTGGCCATCAAATCCACACCCTGAGGACCCACACCGACACTGCGTTTACGAGCCCGATCAGAATCATTGGTCAACCGGCCATCCGGATCCACCCGCGCCAGCACCGCCCGACCCGCTGCCGCCAACTGCGTCGGATCCGCACCGACAGCTTCCTCGGTCATCCACCGATCCACCACGTCATACACTTCAGGATCAGAGGCGGACGGAATGTGTTTGCGCACATCCAACATCACCTCCATATGCGACGCCCCAACCAACCCCGCCGCCCACGCCTGCTCAGCGGCAGGACATTTCGGTCCCAACACCTCACCCTGCAACGAATGAAACCGCCCCACCGCCTCCAACCCACGAATCCGCGCCATGGTCTGCCCTTTGGTCAACCGCAACTCTTTGCGCGTGAAACCAAACAAGGAGGAATATCCGGCCTTGGTATACGACGACCTATCCGACACCTCCAACAACCGACCCAACCCCGCGAACTCCACCTTGCGGGCGATCCGTTCATGCACCCGCACAAGCTCATTCACCTCCGCATCAGACATATCCGACGATGAACACTCCGCGATATCAGCCAGCAGGACCTCCAACTCGAGATACTTACCCACCAATACCGGAACCGGCGAAACATCCCCACCAACATCGTCAACCATCATGCCCCCCAGCACATCTGATCGAAACCTTTCAACCAGTCTACCCGGAGAATCACTTCTTGTCGAACATTCTTTCGAACTATTTGGAATCGTTTTTCACAGCCACAGCCAATCTCCGAACCGCTTCGTGTAGCCCATCCGGCGCCAGCGCAGAGAAGCTGAGTCGCAGGCAATCACTGAAGTCGGCATCCACGCCAAAAGCCGTTCCCGGCACAAATGCCACTCCCGCATTCACCGCGTCAACCAGCAACCGCGAAGTATCGATGCCGGGCATCCGAACCCAGCAGAACATGCCACCCTCAGGTTCCCCGAACTGAACCTTGTCGCCCAGTTCGTGGCGAAGCGCACCAGCCAAAGTAGTTGCACGCAAGCGATACTCAGACCGAACGCGATCAACATGAGAATCCAGCCAGGCGCTGTCGTCGAGCAACTCGGCGACGATCAACTGGCTGAAGGTCGATCCACAGAGGTCGGCACCCTGGCGCAGCAGTTCCACCATCTCGATCACTTCTTTCGGACCGCTCATCCAACCAACGCGTAGCGCGGGTGCCAGAATCTTCGATGCCGAGCCCAGGCGAACAATTCGATCACCATGCGCCGCAATCGGTTCGATGTCGGTGACGGAGAACCGCAAACGTCCATATGGATCGTCCTCGACAACGATGAATCCGTATCGATCGGCCAACCGCGCCAGTTCGATCCGGGTTGCCGCAGTGGCCGTCACTCCCGCAGGATTGTGAAAGTTGCTGACGGTATGGACTATCCGTGGACGCTCGCCCGCTTCGAGCAATTCTCGCAATGCGTCGACATCGAGCCCAGCGGCGGTGATCGGCAACGCCCGCACTCGCGCCCGCACCGACTGGAACACCTGTAGCGCACCCACGTACACCGGATCGTCGACGACCACCAGGTCGCCGGGATTCACCAGCGCATGGGCCAACAGGAACAACGCCTGTTGCGAACCATGCGTCAACAAGACCCCCACTGGTTCATCGACACCGAGATACCGAGCCACTGCTTCACGGCAGGAGTACACACCCGCACTCACCGTGTACTGCAACGCCTCAGGGTCCGCACTGATTCGAGCGGCCGATTCCGAAATGCGCTCAGCGGGAATCAGTTCAGTCGCCGGCAATCCGCCCGCCAAGCTCAACACGTCGGGCTTCTCGGTCAGCTTCAACAGGTCACGGATCGCCGACCCGCGGACATTCGCCAACGCGTGCGACGGTTTGTAAGAGTTTTCGACAACAGACATGGGCAACACTCTCCACAGCAGCAGGAATCAACATGTGTGGTGATGAGAGTGGTCACCAAATCAGGCGCGCCAGTGTGAGTCGCAATGCCCACGCTAACGCGCCTGATGTGAAATATGAAGTTGATTTCCCAAATAATGGGATGATTAGTCCAGATCGTCGTGGCGAACCAGCTGCCGGGCAGCCTCCGTGATCGACCCGGACAGCGACGGATAGACCGAGAACGTCTGAGCCAGGTCGCTCACCATCAGTTTGTTCTGCACCGCGATCGCGATCGGAAGGATCAGCTCAGATGCATTGGGGGCCACCACCACTCCACCAATGACCACACCCGTTGCCGGTCGGCAGAAGATCTTCACGAAGCCACGACGCAAACCGCTCATCTTGGCGCGCGGGTTGGTCGCAAGCGGCAACATGATCGTTCGGGCCGGGTACTCACCGGAGTCAATGGCCTGCTGACTGACTCCGACCGTGGCGATTTCGGGCCGGGTGAAGATCGCGGATGCCACGGTCTTGAGGCGAATCGGTGACACACCTTCGCCCAGCGAGTGATACATCGCAATGCGGCCCTGCATCGCAGCCACCGATGCGAGCGGCAACAGGCCGGTGCAGTCGCCTGCGGCGTAGATACCGGGCACCGCCGTCCGGGAGACCCGGTCGACTTTCAGGTACCCACCGCGGTCGAGCTCCAGCCCGACATGCTCGAGTCCGAGATCGTTTGTGTTCGGAACCGATCCCACCGTCATCAGGCAATGCGAGCCCTCGACGGTGCGGCCGTCGGCAAGACTGACCTTCACCCCATCGGCGGTGCGCTCGACCTTGTCGGCCCGCGCATGCTTCACCAGGTTCACGCCGCGTTCTGCCAACACGTCCTCGAGAACCAGCGCCGCATCCTCGTCCTCGCCGGGCAGCACGCGGTCGCGGCTCGACACCATTGTCACCGGCACACCGAGCTCGGTGTACGCGTGCACGAACTCGGCACCGGTCACCCCGGATCCGACAACGATCAGATGTTCGGGCGATTCGTTGAGGTCGTACATCTGTCGCCACGTCAGGATCCGCTCACCGTCGGGCTGTGCGGCGGGAAGGACGCGGGGCGACGCGCCGGTTGCGACCAACACCACATCGGCGTCGAGAATCTCCACTTCCCCGTCGCTGCCGTCGGCCTCGATGGGTGTTGCGACAACCTTGTGACGGGCAAATCCGACCTCGGGATCAGCAAGACGCCCACGGCCGTGAATGATCCGGACACCCTCAGTGAGAAGCCTCGAACGGATGTCGGAAGACTGCGCGAAGGCGAGATCTTTGACACGGTCGTGGATCTGCGGCAACGACACGACCGCATCGTCGTATTTCAGGTTGATTCCCAGGTCAACGGCGCGGCGGACGTCGGTCCTGATCCCGGTGGAGGCAATGAAGGTCTTCGACGGCACACAGTCCCACAGCACACAGGCACCACCCATGCCATCGCTGTCGACAATGGTGATGTGGGCACCGTAGGTCGATGCAGCAAGGGCTGCTTCGTAGCCGGCGGGTCCTCCACCGAGGATCACAATCTTTGTCATTTTCAGGTCAACTCCCAGGGATGTCGGACGGGCCTGCCGGCGGGGTGGCGCCACTTGAGAATCTAGTCGATCACCCCTCGCACTTTCCCGATGGGGAGCTGACCATCTAGGCTCCTCTCCGTGCCTATCTACGCGGCCTACGGCTCAAACATGCACCCAGAGCAGATGCTCATGCGTGCCCCCCACTCTCCGATGGCGGGCACCGGATGGCTGTACGGGTGGCGACTCACGTTCGGTGGCGGCGATATCGGTTGGGAAGGCGCACTCGCGACTGTCACCGAAGATCGTGACGATCCCGAGGCCCGCGTGTTCGTCGTTTTGTACGACGTGACCGAGGACGACGAATCCAGCCTCGATCGCTGGGAGGGCTCCGAACTCGGGATCCACCGCAAGATCCGGGCCCGCATCACCACGCCCAACGGGCCGAACCTGGCCTGGCTGTACGTCCTGGACGCGTTCGAAGGCGGTCTACCGTCGGCGCGTTACCTCGGCGTGATGGCGGAGGCAGCTGAAATCGCCGGTGCACCAGCCGATTACGTGCATCAACTGCGGCTCCGCGAGTCACGCAACGTCGGACCCGGACCGGATAGCCCGGGTCCCGACCACTAGCGGTTGCGCAGGCTCGCCTGCAGAACGACCCCGACCAGCGTCCGCACACCCACCGCGAGCGCACGCTCGTCGAGGTCGAAGTTCGGCTGATGCAGATCCACCTGCTGGCCGTGCCCGGACCAGACGCCCAGCCGCGCCATCGCACCGGGGACGTTCTCGAGGTACCACGAAAAGTCTTCTCCACCACCGGATTGCGCGGTGTCTGCCAGCGCGTCGGGGCTCACCGACAGGATCGCATCGCGGAAGATCTCGGTGGAGATCGAATCGTTGACCACGGGTGGGACGCCGCGCTTGTAGATCATGTCGTAGCGCACGCTCAGTGGCGCAAGGAGACCCTCGATGATTTCGCGCACCAACGGTTCGAGCAACGCCCAGGTGGCGTGATCACCCGTGCGGACGGTGCCCCGCAGGCGCCCCTCCTGAGGAATCGCATTGGGCGCATCGCCGGCATGGACCGATCCCCA
This sequence comes from Williamsia faeni, assembly GCA_003202005.1. Lineage (GTDB taxonomy): Bacteria > Actinomycetota > Actinomycetes > Mycobacteriales > Mycobacteriaceae > Williamsia > Williamsia faeni. Next base: position 157,781 of record QJJF01000009.1, read on the forward strand.
CACCATCACCGTGCTGGTCCGCGGATCGATGCGCCGCGACAGTATGCCCGGCAGACCGGTGATCACTGACCCCATCGCGTAGACGAGGTCCGCGGTCAGGTGCGGCCGTGAGGTGTGGCCACCGGGTGAGTGCAGGACGAGTTCGACGTGGTCGGCCGCCGAGGTGATCGGCCCACGCCGCAAGCCCACCTTGCCGACCTCGAGCTTCGGATCGCAGTGCAGGGCGTAGATCTGCGACACGCCTCGCGTCACACCGGCGGTGACGGCATCAAGGGCGCCACCGGGCATCACTTCCTCGGCCGCCTGGAATATCAGTCGCACACCGATCGGCAGGTCCTCCATCGACGCCAGCGCCTTGCCCACGCCCAACAGCACCGCCGTGTGCCCGTCGTGCCCACAAGCGTGCGAGACACCCTCTGCGGTGGACGAAAAAGGCAGCCCGGTCAGCTCGGCGATCGGCAGCGCGTCCATGTCGGCACGCAGCGCCACCAGCGGTCCGGCCGGACCGATGTCGCACACCACACCAACACCCTGCGGCAGGATCCGCGGCGACAGTCCGGCCTTCGTCAGTTCGTCGACAACGATGCCGGTGGTACGCAGCTCACTGCGCGACAGTTCCGGATGGCTATGAAAATCCCGGCGCCAGGCCACCAACTGCGCTGTGTTGGCCGCGAGCCACTCGTCCAGGTCCGTCAGGAAACGTTCCGCATCCACGTGTTGCCCAGTCATGTTTCGTTACACACTCATCGTTTTCTGCCCGCGTCACGCGGGACTGCACCTGTTCGTTTCTCCTGCTGTTGCAGGAGGTCTTGACGCCACTGCGGGTCGGCCGCGGCGCGCGCGGCGGTCGCCGTCAGAGCAACCGCTCCGTCGACCACCGCCTGATCTGCCGACGGCGACGCAGCTGCCGCGGCGAACTCGATCTCATGGGTGCCGGCGCCGTTGCTCTCGATGCCGATCGTGGGGTGAATGGACGGCAACATCTGGCTGATGTTGCCCATGTCGGTACTGCCGAGCGGCCGCAACCCCTCGAGTGCGGTCGGCATCACCTCGCGACCGAGGTCGGCGATCGCAACGCGGTATGCCTCCAGCAGGCGCTGATCGTGCCGGAGTTCGACGTACGTCGGCGATACCGTCGAGATCTCGTACGTACAACCCGCGGCGAGCGCTCCCGCCGCGAAGCAGGCTTCCGCTCGCTCACGCAGTTCGCTCAGCGACGACTCGTCAACGGCCCGCAGATAATAGAGGAGCTCGCTGTGCGCGCTGACGATGTTAGGGGCACTGCCGCCGTTGCTGACGATTCCGTGCATCTGCTGCCCGGACTTCAGGTACTGACGCAACAACCCGAGCGAGACCTGCGCGATGGTGGCCGCATCGGCGGCGTTGCGTCCACGTTCGGGCGAGGCCGCGGCATGGGCTTCGACGCCGGTGTACCGAATGGCCAGATCGTCCAAAGCCAACGAGCTGCTGGCAATCTCGTCCATCCGCCCCGGGTGGACCATCAGGGCCATCGCGACCGGATCAAAAATTCCGGCCTGCGCCATCACGATCTTTCCGCCGCCGGTCTCCTCGGCGGGCGTGCCGAGAACCAGGACGGTGATGCCGAGTTCATCGGCGATCTCGGCAAGTCCACGCGCGGCACCGACAGCGCTGGCGGCAATCATGTTGTGGCCACAGGCATGCCCCAACCCGGGCAACGCGTCGTACTCGGCGCACAGGCCGACCACGAGATCTCCCGAGCCGTATGTCGCGGTGAACGCCGTCGGCAGATCCGCCACACCGGTGGTGACCTCGAAGCCATAACCGTCGAGCAGGCTGGTCACCTTGGCGACGCTACGGTGTTCCTCGAACGCCAGCTCTGGTTCGGCATGGATTGAATGAGACAACTCGATCAGGTCACCGGCCACCGCCTGGACGGCATGCGAGCCCCGCTGCCCGATCGTTGTCATCGGCTCATTCTCTCACCATCGCGATAGCGAACTGAATCGAGTTAGCCAACCAGGCTGGCCGGCGTCGGGTCATTGAGATCGGCAAGCAGGGGCGCACGCAGCCCCTTCTTGATCAATTCCAGCGCCGGACCGGTCAGAGAGCTTCGGGCGGCCGCGATGTCGGTGGCCGTGCTTGTCAGCACATCGATGTCGACGGCCTGCTCCACGATGCCGGCAGCAACCGAATCCAGGCCGCCATACCGACGCCCCGTGGTCATGGCCTCGGTGGCGGTGGCGTCGGTCAGGCGGGTCCGGAGCAGCGTCGCCATACCTTTGGTGAACGGCATACCTAGCTGCACTTCAGGAAGCGACCAGAATCCACGCTCGGTCCGCATGATCCGATGATCAGCACACAGTGCCAGCATGGCGGCCGCACCGAACGCGTGGCCGTTGATCGCGGCGACAGTGGGCTGCGGGAACGTCAGAATCCGCGTGTACAGCGCATGGACGCGATCGAGGTAGGCCGGGAGCTTGTCTCCGTTGGCGCCGATGTACTCCACGTCGAGCCCGTTGGAAAAGAACTTGCCGGTCGCGGTGATGACAAGTGCGCCCGGCTTCGCGTCGACGACCTCATCGAGGCACGCATTGATCGCGTCGAGCCAGTCGATTCCGAACCTGTTGTCGGTGTCACTCTCACCCTCGATGCCCAGATAGAGCGTGTGCACGGCGTCATGTGTGGTCACGTACGGCATGCCGCGAGCCTAGCGGTCCGGAAGGAAAGCGATGTGATGGCCACAGCGAACCTGCGAGCGCGAACCGTTTTCGCCTTAGGGTTGGTTCCATGGCTATCGAAGGACCCGACGTGGTTTCCCCCAGCTCCGATCCGACGATCGACCCCATCGGCGCAGCGCAGGCCGCAGCCGACGCGATCGCCACGGCAACAGGAAAGCCGAGCCACGATGTCGCCGTGGTTCTCGGTTCTGGCTGGGCCCCGGCCGCCGCCGCGTTGGGTACCGCTGACACGAGCATTCCGATGGCCGACCTGCCGGGCTTCACGCCGCCGAGCGCGGCCGGGCACTCCGGCACCGCGCATTCACTGCGTATCGGCAACCGTTCGGTTCTCGTGTTGTTGGGCAGAACCCATGCGTACGAGGGACATCCACTGGCCAGTGTTGTCCACGCGGTGCGAACTGCTGCCAGGTGTGGCGTCGAGACGATGGTCCTCACCAACGCGGCCGGCGGGCTGCGTCATGACATGACGGTCGGCCAGCCGGTCCTGATCAGCGACCATCTCAACCTCACCGCCCGCTCCCCTCTCATCGGCGCTCAATTTGTCGACCTGGTCGACGCCTATGCACCTCGACTTCGGAAGATCGCCCAGTCCGTCGACCCCTCGTTGGCCGAGGGTGTCTACGCGGGACTGCCTGGCCCCCACTACGAAACACCCGCCGAGATCAACATGCTGCGCGTCCTCGGCGCCGACCTGGTGGGCATGTCCACCGTGCACGAGACCATCGCCGCCCGCGCCGAAAAAATGTCCGTCCTTGGCATCTCACTGGTGACCAACCTCGCGGCAGGTATCACCGGCGAACCGCTCAACCACGAAGAAGTTCTCGAGGTCGGCCGCGCGTCGGCCACCCGGATGGGTCACCTGCTGGCCCAGGTGATCGAACAGATCTGAGATACCGATGACCACGCCCGATGCCGTTGCGGCCTGGATCGACGCTGATCCCGACTCGCGTACCCGAGCCGAACTCGCCGCGCTGGACTCCGACGCATTGAACGAAAGATTCTCTGACACCCTGCATTTCGGAACCGCCGGCCTCCGGGGACCGGTCCGGGGTGGCCCACTGGGAATGAACGTCGCCGTGGTCACCAAGGCGACCTCCGGCGTCGCGCAGTGGCTGATCGACAACGGCCACACCGGCGGTACCGTGGTCGTCGGCCGCGACGCCCGTCACGGTTCCGAAGACTTTTTCGCCGCCACGACGGAAGTTCTTGCGGCGCAGGGGTTCGACGTCGTGGCATTGCCCGAACCGGGTCCGACCCCGCTGGTCGCGTTCGCGGTCCGGCACCTGGGTGCGGTCGCCGGAATCCAGATCACCGCATCCCACAATCCGCCGGCCGACAACGGCTACAAGGTCTACCTCGAGCACGGCGCGCAACTGGTTCCACCGGCCGACGCCGAGATCGAGGCATTGATCGCCGGCACCGGACCTGCGATCGACATCCCCCGGACAGCGATAGCGCCGGATGACCGGGCGCGCAACAACATCGGACACTACCTGGCGCGCATCGTCACCCGGTTCGGTCACCGCGAACATCGAACGATCAGGATCGCCCTGACAGCGATGCACGGTGTCGGCGGCGACCTCGCCGTACAAGCCCTGCGCGAGTGCGGTTTCCACAACGTCACCGTGGTCGGATTGCAGCACGCCCCCGATCCGGACTTCCCGACGGCCGCATTCCCGAATCCCGAAGAGCCGGGCGCCTCGGATCTCCTGCTCGCATTGGCGGACGACATCGACGCCGACATCGCCATCGCCCTGGATCCCGACGCGGACCGTTGCGCTGTCGGCGCGCAGATCGACGGCACCTGGCGGATGCTCACCGGCGATGAGACCGGTGCGCTACTCGGTGCCCAGATCGTCTCCGCACACGTCGGCCAAGACGTCTTGGTGGCCAACACCATCGTCTCCGGCAGCTTGCTCGGCAAGATCGCAGCGGCCGGCGGCGTCCGCTACGCCGCCACCCTGACCGGTTTCAAGTGGCTGGTCCGCGCCGGAGAAGGCCTGGTCTATGCCTACGAGGAAGCCATCGGCCACTGCGTCGACCCAGACGGTGTGCGCGACAAAGACGGCATCAGCGCCGCGGTCGCACTGGGTGTCCTCACCCAGGAGCTCGCCGATTCCGACCGCGACCTCGCCGACCGTCTCGACGAGATCGCAGTGGAGCACGGTGTCCACCTGACCGGTCAATACGCGTTGCGCGTCGACGACCTCGCACAGATCACCGAGATCATGGCCAACCTGCGAACGAATCCACCGACGCAACTGGACGGGATCGTCGTCGACGCCGAGGACCTGCTCGAACGTGCACCAGGGGCGTCGACCGACGCTGTGCAGCTCACCGGCAACTCGGATACCGGCCAGGTCAGGGTCATCGCCAGACCATCGGGTACCGAGCCGAAGCTCAAGTTCTATCTGGAGGTTGCCGAGGCCCCCGGTCCGCCATTGGCGACAGCACGGTCCAGGGCTCAGGCGCGGTTGTCCGCGATCACCGCGCAGATTGCCGAGTTCTGTGCCGAAGGTCGCCGGTAGGGTGAGCGCGTGAGCGGAATCCATTACCCGACACCACCACCGAGATCTCCGTGGTCGTCACCGATCGTGATCGGTGCGATCGTGGCCGGTGTACTCGTGCTGGCACTGGCCATCCTCCTCGGCTTTCTCCTGATTCCTGCCGATGAATCCACGCCCAAAGCCGAGGACAGCAGTACGACGACCAGCCAACCGGTGTCGACGCTCACCGTGACTGCCGAGCCGTCGACCGTGACTGCGACGACCACCACCTCCACGCCGACCACGACAACCTCGACGTCGGTCGGTCCGCTCCCAGATGTGCCCGGCGCAGACCAGCAAGGCTTTGTCAGCGGTCCACGCTGCAACACGACGGAGGACCAAGCGATCATGGTCGGCCAGACTGGTGTCTCGAAAATTGTTGTCTGCCAGGTGGGTAACCAGAGCGGTCGATACTATTACAAGGGCGAGGCCAACGGTTTGGGCGTCGAGATCCCAAATCCGACGCGTTCCGGAAACCGGTTTGTGGCATTGAACCGCGATACCGTCTACGAGATGACACCGTCGTCGCTCACCATCACCACCAATGGCGTGGTCGTCTCGCGGGAACCGATGCTCGCCTACTGGACCGATTGACCGTGACACCAACCGAATCGAACAACGTCGCCATGCCCGCGGTTCTGCACGCCGCCGGAATCGATGTGGTGCGGGGTGGGCGATATCTGTTGCGGGACATCAATTTCACGGTCCATCCCGGTGAGCACTGGGCACTCCTCGGCCCCAACGGGGCAGGAAAATCGACACTCCTGCATATCCTCGGCGCGTTCGGACACCCGACACACGGAACGGTCGACGTCCTCGGCCGCCGGCTGGGCCGGGTCGACATGCGCGAATTGCGCACGCATATCGGACATGTCGACCCGCGACATCGTCTCGACCTTCCGCTGAAGGCACACGAGGTCGTCCTGACCGGACTGACCAACACGCCAGAACTCGATCCTCGCCGTAGTTACACCGGCGCCGAACATCGTCACGCCGACGAACTCCTCGAATTGCTCGGCATGTCGCAGCGCCGGGATTCGGCGTGGACCACGATGAGCCAAGGCGAACGCGGCCGAACCCTCATTGCCCGAGCACTGATGCCCAAGCCCTCGCTGCTCCTGCTCGACGAACCCGCCACCGGCCTCGATCTCGCCGCGCGGGAACAGTTGCTGACCAGCATCGACCAGCTACGAAACGAGGTCGGCGACCTGGCGAGTGTCCTGGTCACCCACCACCTCGAAGACCTGCCGACGAGCACCAGCCATGCGCTGCTGCTGCGCGACGGCGAGTCGGTCATCCAGGGTGCGGTCGAGTTGTCCCTCACCTCGGCAACCATCACCAAGTGTTTCGACCACTCGGTGCTGGTGACGCGAGACCGCGGCCGCTGGGCGGCGCGCAGCAGTTAGACCCGTTTGATCTAGCGGGGTCCGAACTGGCGGTCGCCGGCATCTCCCAGACCCGGGGTGATGTAGGCGACGTCGTTGAGCCCGTCATCGATCGCGGCCACCACCAGACGAACTGGAAGCCCCGAATTCTTTAGTGCTGCAACACCTTCAGGAGCCGCCACGACACACACGGCGGTGATGTCGGACGCTTTGCGCGTCACCAGCAACTCGATCGTGTGGATCATCGAACCACCGGTGGCCAGCATCGGGTCGAGGACAAACACAGGCTGACCGGACAGGTCGTCGGGCAGGGATTCGAGATACGGCACCGGCTGATGGGTGTCCTCATTGCGGGCAATACCCACAAAGCCGACATTGGCCTCGGGCACCATCGCGTGTGCCTGCTCGACCATGCCCAGGCCGGCCCGCAAGACGGGAACAAGCAATGGAGGGGTCGCCAGCCGGACACCCGTGGTCTCTGACACCGGCGTGGACACGGGGATCTCCGCGACGGGCGCACCGATCAGTGCCTCGTAGATCAACATCTGGGTCAGGTCTGACAAAGCCCCCCGGAACGCCGCGTTATCGGTGTTCTTGTCGCGCAAGGTGGTCAGTCTTGCCGCGGCCAAAGGATGGTCAACAGTCCGGATCTGCATGGCATAACCATACGAGGGGAACCAGACCACCCGCTCGTCGCGTCGTAAACCCATGACCTCGGTATCAGTTGAACCCGCCGCCCTGACCACCGCGGCCGTCCGAACCCGATCGGTGGGCGCCCAGATCGCGGCGTATGCGACTGCCGGTCGCGTCCAGGCGGCCACCCTCATGTCCGCATTCGGCCTGATGGGCGCAGAGTTCGCGGCAGCCGCGGTGATGGTCACCGATCGGCACAGTTCTGAACTCACCGACCTCGCCACCCGGATCGATGCCCTCGCCGGCGGACTGCAGCAGTCCGCCGCCACATACTCGGGCGCCGATGACGGCAGCGCACAACAGATCAAAACCCAGCAAACCAAGGCGCTGTAGATGATCCCCGTCGAGATCCTGATCGCTCCGCTGCAGACATTGCTGACCACCCTCGGGACCGGCGTTCTGCCCGGTGGTGCGCCGACCACGCAATTGCGAACTATTGCAACGATTCTCGACGATTCCCGCGCATCCCAGTTCCGGACGAACGAGGAACTCAAACCCCAGTGGTCGGGAGTGGGAGCCAACTCGGCGATCGCGGTCCTCGACGGGGCGGTCGTCGCTGCGGCGGGCTACTCCGACGACAGCCTCGCCATAGCGGACGTCATCGACTCGGCCGCTGACAAGGTCCGTCGGGCGGCGCTCGAACTCGAAGGCATCCTCGATGCTTTCGTGACGATCGCTGCCGCGATGGGACCAACTCTTTTCTCACCGGCAGGCATCGCGGCGATCCTGCCCGTCGCAATGGACCACCTGCAGCGCGGCATCGATGTTGTCGAACGCACCCGCACCGAATTGAGCGCCGACACCGACCGGCTACTGCAGATCGGGCGGATACCGGCTCCGGCCGATACTGATTCGGTCATCTCTCAACTCGCCCGCGTCGGCACCGAACTCGGCAACCTCTCCAATGCCGCGTTCGGCCCCATCGAGGCGGGCACCCAAGATGCCGCGACCCAATCGGACGCCGTCCAGAATTCCGGCGCTGCACAGACACTGCCGGCAGGGTTGTCCGCGACAAATACCAACGGCACCGGTGTTGCGATCACGCTGCCGGACGGGTCGGTCGCGTACGCCCCCAACGAGCGCGCCGCCAAGGCGGTGCGAGCCGCACTGAGCCAGCAAGGCGTTCCCTATGTGTGGGGTGGCACCACGCCCGGCGTGGGCCTCGACTGCAGCGGTCTGACGCAGTGGGCGTACCGCGAAGCCGGCGTCGAACTCCCCCGCCTCGCACAAGATCAAGACACCGCCGGAGTCGCGGTCTCACAGGCCGACCTCCAGCCCGGTGATCTCGCGGTGTGGTCCGGCCATGTCGCGATGTACGTCGGCAACGGTCAAATGGTCGAAGCCGGCGATCCGGTCAGCGTTTCGGCCGTCCGAACAACCAACCTGGATCAGACTTTCGAGGGGTTTTACCGGCCGACCTGAGCCTCGAAGACAAATTCATGGCAAAGCCACAGCTGTTATGGCGAGGCGAGGTAGCCCACGGTCAGCATCGGTGACTAGGCTCTGTCCCCATGGCCGGAGACATCGTCCCAATCGAACTCGTGATCACCGAAGGCAACACCTTTACGCTGTGGGCTCCCCGCTGGCGCGAGGGTGATGACGAGTGGGAAGCGTTCCTGGGTCTCGACGAAGACTTGTACGGATTCAGCTCGGTCGCCGAGCTTGTCGCATTCATCCGCTCGGGCGCCGAGAACGATCTCGATGAGCACCCCGCGTGGCAGACGGTCGTCGGGCTCAAGGCCGACGAGTTCGAACCGGCCGAGGACAAGTCCTTCGACCTCATCGCAGTCCCGGAACTGGCCGCCGAGGACCCCACCCCCGAGGTCATCGCCAAGCTCGAGGACGTCCTCGAAATCGTGCGGATCATCGGCGAGGTCTGCGAACTGGCGCCGATCACCAAGTTTTTCAACGGCAACCCCATCCTGGGCGCCGTCACCACCGGTACCCGCAACTTCATCGGACGCGATGGCGCCGAATTGTGGGAACGGATCGGCACCCTCATCGACAAGCGCTGGGACGATGTCATCGACGCCATCGATGAGGTCATCAGCATGCCGGAGGTCGACGCGGATGCCGTGACGGTGGCCGACGACGAACTCCTCGCTGCCGCCAGCGCAGAAGAAGAGGACGAACTCGACGACGACGTCGTCATCGTCGACAACGAAGACGACGATTCCGATGAAGACGACGATGACGATGACCTCGAAGAAGACGACGAGGACTACGACGAGATCGACGAAGACGATTTCTGGGCATCCGTTGGCATCGACCCGATCCAGATCATCACCGCCGAAGGTGAGTTCTACTCGCTCCGTTGCTATCTGGGCGACGACCCGGTCTTCCTCGGCAAGAACGGCAAGATTTTCGCTTTCAACTCCAAGCGAGCCCTGGAGCGGTATCTCGCCGACGACAATGAGCACGACCTCTCGCCGATCGGCACCTTCGAAGACATCCAGGTTGCCGCCACCGATGGTTCCCTCGAGATCGACGTCTACGAAGACAACGTCTACGTTCTGCCGGGGCTGACGGACGACATCATCGACGGCCCCCGTCGCATCGACCGCAAGCAACTCGAATTAGCTGTCGAACTGCTCACGGACGCAGCGGATTATGCCGACGACGATACGGTGGCCGACGCGTTGGGATCCACCACACCGCTCGGCTGGTTTGTGGACTACACCCTCAACCCCGACCCGAAGCGCATGGCACCGAGCCCGCCCTTCGACAACGAGTCCGAAGCCTGGCGGGCACTCGAGCACGACTTCGACGCACGCCTGGAAAAGAAGCGCGGCTGAAACACCCGCCCCCAGCGCCGATTTCGGCACGCTCGGCGGTGATATCAGCACGTTCGACGGTCGTTGCGGCACGCTCGACGGCCCGTTCGGCACGGTCGACGGTCGGGCGTCAGTTCAGCCGGTCAGCTCAGCCGATCAGGACGGCGTAACCCGGTTTGATGACGTCGTCAATGATGGACAAGCGCTCGTCGAAGTGGATGAACGCCGATTTCATGGCGTTGACCGTGAAGCGTTCCAGGTCGGACCATCCGTAGCCGAATTGGTCGACCAGCACCTTGCATTCACGGCTCATGGTGGTGTCGCTCATCAACCGGTTGTCCGTGTTGACCGTCACCCGGAAGCGCAGTCGGGCAAGCACATTGAACGGATGCTCGGCGAGGCCGGCCACGGCTCCGGTCTGCACGTTGGAACTCGGACACAACTCGAGCGGGATCCGCTTGTCGCGGACGTAGTTTGCGATGAGCCCCAGCTCGGCGCCGTCAAAGGCGTCCGCGGCGAGGTCGGCACCGTCGGGCAACGTGATGTCGTCGATGACCCGCACGCCGTGACCGAGCCGATCGGCGCCGCAGAAGCTGATGGCCTCGTGGATCGACGGTAGGCCGAACGCCTCACCGGCGTGAATCGTGAACGGTGCGTTCGACGCCCGCATGTACTCGAAGGCGTCCAGATGCCGGCTCGGCGGGTAACCGGCCTCGGCGCCGGCGATGTCGAAGCCGGCAACACCCTGGTCCCGGAATCGGACGGCCAGCTCTGCGATCTCCCGGGACCGGGCCGCATGGCGCATCGCGGTGACCAGGGTGCGCACCTGGATCCGGCGGCCCCGAGACGCAGCCTCTGCCGTGCCATCGGTGAAGCCTCGCAGCACCGCTTCGACAACCTCGTCGAGCGTCAGCCCGGCCTCGAGGTGCTGTTCCGGTGCAAACCGCACCTCGGCGTAGACAACACCGTCGTCGGCCAAATCCTCGGCACACTCCCGAGCCACCCGCTCGAGAGCCGGAGCGGTCTGCATCACGGCGACCGTGTGCTCGAACGTCTCGAGATACCGGACCAGGGAACCGCTGTCGGCAGCCTGCCGGAACCACGCCCCGAGATCGGCATCGTTGTCGGCGGGCAGGCCTTCGTATCCGACTTCGTGGGCGAGCTCGAGCACCGTTCGCGGACGCAGGCCACCATCGAGGTGATCGTGGAGCAGCACCTTGGGAGCGAGTGCGATGGATGTCAGATCCAGCGGCATGGATGTCATGCGTCGACGGTAACCCGACCGATCACCCGGGACCCGGATTGCGGCGCTGCCGAACCGATCACAGCAGCGTCGGCAAGTGCGTGAGCTCCTGCCGCAAAACGGTCAGGGGTCTGGGTGTACATCGTGAACAGCGGGTCACCGGCAACGACTTTCTCCCCCGCCCGAACATGCCATCGCACACCGGCTTCGGCTTGCACCGCTTCGCCCTGCCGTTCGCGGCCCGCGCCCAGACGCCAGGCCGCGACCCCGACCGCCATCGCGTCGATCGACTCCACCACGCCCGATTTGTCAGCTTTGATGACCTCTTCGTGATCCGCCTGCGGCAGAGCTGCTCTCGGATCGCCGCCCTGTCCGGCGATCATTGCCTCCCAGACATCCATTGCCTTGCCATTGCGGAGATTCTCGGCAGGATCGACGCCCGTGATCCCACCGGCGGCCAGCATCTCGCGGGCCAGTGCCAGGGTCAGCTCCACCACGTCGGCGGGACCACCACCGGCGAGGACCTCCAGCGACTCGGCGACCTCGAGCGCATTGCCCGCCGTCAGGCCAATGGGTTCGCTCATCGACGTCAACAACGCCGAGGTCCGAACACCCGCGTCATTACCTATCTCGACCATGATCTGGGCGAGCTCGCGCGCATCGGCCTCCGACTTCATGAATGCACCGGAACCGACCTTCACATCGAGTACCAGCGCACTGGTCCCCTCGGCGATCTTCTTGCTCATGATGGAACTGGCGATGAGCGGTATCGATTCGACCGTCCCGGTGACGTCGCGCAACGCATAGAGTTTCTTGTCCGCGGGCGCCAACGCCGCACCGGCCGCACAGATCACGGCGCCGACCGATTCGAGTAATTCGATGATCTCAGCGTTGGTGAGGTCGCACCGCCATCCCGGAATTGCCTCGAGTTTGTCGAGTGTCCCACCAGTGTGACCCAGGCCACGTCCCGACAACTGCGGCACCGCAAGACCATAGGACGCGACCAACGGCGCCAACGGCAACGTGATCTTGTCTCCCACACCACCGGTCGAGTGTTTGTCTACGGTCACCAACGGCTTGCCGCCACGATGCAGATGAGTGAATTCCATTCGCTCACCCGTATTGATCATCGCTTCGGTCCAGCGCGCGATCTCGCGACGCTCCATGCCGCGCAACAGGATCGCCATCGCCAATGCCGACATCTGCTCGTCGTGCACCAGGCCGGCGGTGTAGGCGTTGACCACCCAGTCGATCTGACCGTCGCTCAGCGCCTGGCCGTCGCGCTTGGTCCGGATGACCGACACCGCATCGAAAACCTCAGCCACGATGCCCTCCCGATACTCGCCCGGCCGCGAGGTCCGAGGGACCGAAATAGTCCGGGAGCAACTCGCCCAAGAGCTTCGGACCACCTGCGTGGTCGATCAACATCTCCGGTCCGCCGTGTTCGAGCAACACCTGCCGACAGCGCCCGCAGGGCATGAGGATCTGTCCCCGGCTGTCCGTGCAACTGAGGGCGACCAGACGTCCGCCGCCGGTGGCGTGGAGGTTGCCGGCGAGTGTGCACTCGGCACACAGCCCCAAACCATATGAGACATTTTCCACATTGCATCCGGTCACAAGACGACCATCGTCAACTAATGCGGCCGCACCCACCGGAAAGGCCGAATAGGGTGCATATGCCCTCCCCATCGACTCAAAAGCTTTGTCCCGCAATAGTTTCCAGTCAATTTCCAGCGTCACAGAGCAGCCCTTTCGCCAACGACACCCACAAAAGCGGACATCATGTACCCGCTAAAAACTTGGTAAGGCAAACCTAATTCGAGTTGTGTTGCAGCTCATATCCACTCGGGCAGGATTCTTTCTCACAACAGCTTAGGTTTATGGTTTGTGACGTGGGTCCACGATCGAGCAGCCGGAACCGCGCTCGACGCGTCCATCAACGATGTTGGAGGCCAAATTCTCGATGAGCATTCCTACCGAGACCGCGCCCGTTCCGGTGCGCAAGCGCTCGTTGTACCGGGGCGACCCAGGCATGTGGTCCTGGGTGCTGCACCGGATTACCGGCGTATCTATTTTCTTCTTCCTCTTTGTACACGTACTCGATACGGCAGTGATCCGGATTGATCCGGACAAGTACTCCGAAATCATCGAGACGTACAAGAACCCGATCATCGGTCTGATGGAGATCGGCCTCGTTGCCTGCGTGCTCTACCACGCACTCAACGGCGTCCGGATCATCCTCATCGACTTCTGGTCAAAGGGTCCGAAGTTCCAGCGACAGATGCTCTGGACGATCTTGACCTTGTTCGTCATCATCTTCGGCGCAGCGGCCATCCGTCTGCTGCAGCTGCTCGTGGAACACATTTAGGAAGGCGCCGCAGATGACCGCATCGCAAGCACCTCGGATCGCCAAAACCTTCGGCACCGACCACGATCGTCCGGCCAGCCTCGACAACCCGCGCTCACCGCGCCGGTCCAAGGGTGGAAACTTCGAGAAGAACGCATGGCTGTTCATGCGCTTCTCCGGTATTGCTCTGATCATCCTGACCATCGGTCACATGTTCATCATGCTGGCGTGGGACAACGGCGTGCACCGCATCGACGCCTCCTTCGTCGCAGCCCGGTGGAACGAGCCGTTCTGGCAGGTCTGGGACCTCTCCATGTTGTGGCTGGCTCAGCTGCACGGGGGCAACGGTGTGCGCACCGTGATCGCCGACTACTCCCGCAAGGACTCGACCCGGTTCTGGCTGAACGTTCTGCTCGGCCTGTCGATGATCCTGGTGCTGCTCACCGGCACCTACGCCCTGCTTACCTTCGACGTGAACAGCGTCTAGACCCGGCCCGAATCGGAGCAATAAACACATGCAGGAACATCGTTACGACGTAGTCATCATCGGCGCCGGCGGCGCCGGGATGCGCGCGGCCATCGAGGCGGGACCCCGTGCCCGCACCGCGGTGCTGACGAAGCTCTACCCGACCCGCAGCCATACCGGCGCGGCACAGGGTGGAATGTGCGCAGCACTGGCAAACGTCGAAGAAGACAACTGGGAATGGCACACGTTCGACACCGTCAAGGGTGGCGACTACCTCGCCGACCAGGACGCAGTCGAGATCATGGCCAAAGAGGCCATCGACGCCGTGCTCGATCTGGAGAAGATGGGGCTGCCGTTCAACCGCACCCCTGAAGGCAAGATCGATCAGCGCCGCTTCGGTGGACACACCCGCGATCACGGCAAGAGCCCGGTTCGCCGCGCGTGCTACGCCGCCGACCGCACCGGCCACATGATCCTGCAGACGCTGTACCAGAACTGCGTCAAGCACGACGTCGAGTTCTTCAACGAGTTCTACGCACTCGACATCTGCCTCACCGAGAACGAGCAGGGTGAGCAGGTGGCCACCGGTGTGGTCGCCTACGAACTCGCCACCGGTGAGATCCACGTCTTCCACGCCAAGTCGATCGTCTTCGCCACCGGCGGTAGCGGCCGGATGTACAAGACCACATCCAACGCCCACACCCTCACCGGCGACGGCATGGGCATCGTCTTCCGCAAGGGCCTGCCGCTCGAGGACATGGAGTTCCACCAGTTCCACCCGACGGGTCTGGCCGGCCTCGGCATCCTGATCTCCGAAGCCGTCCGCGGCGAAGGCGGAATCCTTCGCAACGTCGATGGTGAACGGTTCATGGAGCGCTACGCACCGACCATCAAGGACCTCGCACCCCGCGACATCGTTGCCCGTTCGATGGTGCTCGAGGTCCTCGAAGGCCGTGGCGCCGGACCGAACAAGGATTACGTCTACATCGACGTGACCCACCTCGGCGAGGAAGTCCTCAACGAGAAGCTCCCGGACATCACCGAGTTCGCCCGTACCTACCTCGGTGTCGACCCCGTCACCGAGTACGTGCCGGTGTTCCCCACCTGCCATTACGTCATGGGCGGTATCCCCACCAAGATCAACGGTGAGGTGCTGCGCAACAACGACGAGATCGTCCACGGTCTGTACGCCGCCGGTGAATGTGCCTGCGTCTCGGTCCACGGCGCCAACCGTCTCGGCACCAACTCGCTCCTCGACATCAACGTGTTCGGCCGCCGTGCCGGCATCGCGGCCGCCGAGTACGCGCTGTCCACCGAGTTCACCCCGCTCCCCGAGGCACCGACCGCCATGGTCGATGACTGGCTCGAGACGATTCTGTCCGAGCACGGACACGAGCGCGTCGCGGACATCCGCTCCGAACTGCAGGCCACGATGGACGCGAACGCATCGGTGTTCCGCACCGACGCGACGCTCACCAAGGTCCTGGGCGACATCCACGGGTTCAAGGAGCGCTACAACAGCATCCGCGTGCACGACAAGGGCAAGCGCTTCAACAGCGATCTGCTCGAGGCCATCGAGCTGGGCTTCCTGCTCGAGATGGCCGAGGTCACCGTTGTCGGTGCGCTGAACCGCAAGGAAACCCGTGGTGGGCATGCGCGTGAGGACTACCCGACCCGCGACGACGTCAACTACATGCAGCACACGATGGCCTACAAGAAGGGCGACGGACTGATCGCCCCGATTGAATTGGACTACAAGCCCGTGGTCCAGACCCGCTACGAACCGATGGAGCGGAAGTACTGATGACTGCCACCACTGATACCGCTGTCCGGCACGACGATCCGCCGTTGCCCCCGGTCCCTGAAGAGGCGACCATGGTCACGCTCAAGATCAGCCGGTTCAACCCGGAAGATCCTGACGCCCAGGGCTTCGAGAGCTTCCGGGTCCCGGCTCTGCCGACCGACCGCCTGCTCAACCTGCTGC
This sequence comes from Williamsia faeni, assembly GCA_003202005.1. Classification (GTDB taxonomy): domain Bacteria; phylum Actinomycetota; class Actinomycetes; order Mycobacteriales; family Mycobacteriaceae; genus Williamsia; species Williamsia faeni. The sequence continues at coordinate 173,939 of QJJF01000009.1, forward strand.
TGTACGTGAAGGGTTACCTCGACGGCACGCTGACGTTCCGTCGGTCGTGCGCCCACGGCGTCTGCGGCAGCGATGCCATGCGGATCAACGGCGTCAACCGGCTTGCCTGCAAACTGCTGATGAAGGACATGCTCCCCAAGGACAAGTCCAAGGAGATCACCATCACGGTCGAGCCCATCAAGGGCCTGCCCGTCGAGAAGGATCTCGTCGTCGACATGGAACCGTTCTTCGACGCTTTCCGCGCCGTGAAGCCGTTCCTGATGACCAGTGGCAACGAGCCGACCCGCGAGCGCATCCAGAGCCAGACCGACCGCGCCCGCTTCGACGACACCACCAAGTGCATTCTGTGTGCGTGCTGCACCACGAGTTGCCCGGTGTACTGGAATGAAGGCAGCTACTTCGGTCCGGCCGCGATCGTCAACGCTCACCGGTTCATCTTCGACAGCCGTGACGAAGGTGCCGCCGAACGTCTCGACATCCTCAACGACGTCGACGGCGTGTGGCGTTGCCGCACCACCTTCAACTGCACCGACGCCTGCCCGCGTGGCATCCAGGTGACCCAGGCGATCCAGGAAGTCAAGCGCGCGTTGATGTTTGCTCGCTAGATCGCACTGATCTGATCTGACAAAGAATGGTCGCCGCCCTTTCGAGGGCGGCGACCATTTTTTTGTGGTCGAACCGGCGTTCAGTAGTGATAGGTGTCCGACGGTGCCGGCATGTGGTCCGGATCGTCGAACTCCTCATTGAACTCGATGCCGTATGCGCGGGCCAGATCCAGGATCTTCGTACCGCGGGCGATGCGCGGCAGATCCGATCCGTTGCGGATCTCACCACCATCGCGCTCGTATTCGGCGAAGAACTCCAGGGCCCAGGCGATCTCTTCATGCGACGGCGACAGTCCCTCGTTGACCGCGGCGCACTGATCGGGTGTCAGGCAGATCTTTCCGGTCATGCCGAACTCCGCACTGACCGCGGTGGCCTCGCTGAGCTTCAGTGCCGACGAGCCGACCGTCGGCCCGTCGATCGCGCTCGGCAGGTGTGCCGCCTTGGCCGCGATCGTGAATCGCGACCGGGCGTAGGCCAGCGTCGCCGGCTGATCACCGAATCCGGTGTCGCGACGGAAGTCACCGATCCCGAAGGCCAGACGGAAAGTTCCCTTGGCCGAGGCGATCTCGCTGATCCGTTCGAGGCCGCGCGCGGTCTCGACCAATGCCACGATCGGCACACCCGGAAGCCGCTTGGCCGTTTCGGTGACATGGTCCACCGACTCGACCATCGCCAGCATCACGCCACCGACCTTGACCTCGCTGAGCGCGGCCAGATCCTCGGCCCACCACTGGGTTCCGAAACCATTGACCCGCACCCAGTCACGATTGCCCGCGGCCAGCCATTCGGTGACGTGGTCGCGAGCGGCAACCTTGTCCTTCGGGGCCACCGCATCCTCGATGTCCAGAACGATGACGTCGGCACGCGAATTGGCGGCCAGCTGGAAGCGTTCACTCTGCAACCCGTGGACCAGGAGCCAACTGCGGGCCAGCACCGGATCGATGCGTGTCCCGATGTCGTCGGGGTTGCCCGCCGGGGCAGGGATCTGGGAGTCATTCACAAAGGACCATGATCCCCTACTGACCGAGGTCGACGCCATCCTCATGGGCCATCCAATGCACCAGGCGATGCAACGGGTACATCGCATCGTGCGGATTGCCGATCGTGCTCGGACCCGCCTCGCCCAGGTGAACGATGCGCTGTGCGCCGCCGCTGGCGAGCCGGTCGCGGTAGTCGGACATCCGGTCGAACGGATAGAAGCCGACGGTCTGGGTTGCGACGTTGACGTACTTCATCGCGTCGTCGAGGGAGTCGACCCGCACCACGTTCGCGGTCTTGTTGATCGGATGGAAGTCAACCGGCTCGTCCGAACGGATCACCAGACCGGTGCCGTCGGTCTTGCCCCACACCCGGAACTCGTCGTCGAGCATCATCAAGGTGTCGACCTGTTCGCGCAGGTCCATCTCCAGTGGCCGACGGTCACCGGACTCCGCCGCCTTGGCGACGATCCGTGCATGGAGCCGTTCACAGAACCGGTCGGCGTCTTCCTGGTTCGCCTCGACATGCACAAAGCGGCTGGCCACGCACGCTTCCTGGTTCAGGATCATGACGTCGGTCGCAGCCAACTCGGCAGCGCGGTCGAGCGACTCATCGGAGGCAAATGCTTCCTTGCCGACCATCGAGATCGAGGTCTTGGGGTCGAACGACACCAGCTGGAACCCCGGACCGAGGTATTTGATCACGTTGTTGATCGCGTCGCCGCCACCCCACGCCACGATCTTGTCGTAGTACTGCGGGCGATAGAGCACTCGCTCCACCTCGTCGTCGCCACCGCGCCAGTAGACCGCCGACATGGACGTCACAATCGCGTGGTCCGGATCGATCTCGGCCATGGTCCGCAGGATCGCGACGGTGGTGAACGGATCACTCGATGACATCTTGAACAGGTTGACTGCCTTGACCATCGCACCCTGGGCGATCGACTTCACGGCGACGCCCGGCGAGTTGCCCGGCAGGACATGAACCAGCCTTGGAGCGAACGCACGGACAAAACTCTTTCGACCGGTGAAGTCCCCCTTCGGGATCCACTCGTCGAGTGCTTTGGGGTCGGGGAAGTTCTGCTCCACGACGGTCTCGAGCACCCGCTTGTCGAGATAGGCGGCAGCGCCATGGACCTGTGCCTCGAGTACCCCGCGCGGCAGAACGTGCGTGGAGGCCATCCGGTCGATGCAGTCCTGCACAAACGGGTTGCCGGGATCCTTGATGCGTTGGCCGGTCTCGACCAGGAAGTCGATGATCTCGGCGAGCGGCACGTTGAGCAATGGTGGCAGTTCGGTTCGCGGGTGCACCACCTTGTCCATCGCGATCCGCGGAGTGGTGAACGTGACCCCGAGATCGCGCGACCGGTGCGAGACCTCCCGGCCCTCGAACAGTTCGCCGCGCAGGAAGAATGGCGCCGAGACCGCGGAGTCCACTGCCGCCCGGTCGGTGTCGATCGTTGTCATGACAGACCTCTCACATATGCGTCGACGGTGCCTGCACAGCCGATCTTGTCGTCGCCCTTGATATCCGCATAGCGGGCGATGTTGTCGCGGATCGATGCGCCCTTGCAGCCACAGGCACACGGACTGAAGTCGAGCGAGATCTTGTCGCCGGTGATGACCCCACCCCACCGGCCGTCCAGTGACAGATCGAAAAAGGCTGCCCGCCCTTCGATCTCACCGGTCTCGTGTGGAAGCAAAGTGTCACCGGACTCGTCCAGGACGAAAGGAACAATCCACGGCGGCACGTGATAACGCTCCCCCGCTTGGCATTTGGGCATTCCGGAGTTGAGCTCCTGCATCGAGTAGTTCTGGAAATCCCGGTTCGCCGGAATGTTGAACGTTTGGTGGACGAACTCCTGATAGTCGGGTGGCAGCTGCGCCCGCTTGAGTCCGCCGCCGACGTAGATGCAGTTGTCGGGATGAAAGTCCTTCGCGGAGAAGCCCATGTCTCGCACGAGCTTGGCCAGCTGATACAGCGAGTTCCACATTCCCGAGATGTAGAGCTTTTCGTGGCGATACTCGATGAGCGCCTCGGCGCCGCTGATCATCGCCTTGTCGAGGCCTTCCTGACGCTCCAGTGAGGTCCGCTCGAAGTCAGCAAGTTCTTCGGGTCGGGCGGTGCCATCGGCGATCTTCTTGCGCAGCACCACCATCCGGGTCAGCGAACCGACTGTGATCGGTGGGATCGGCAACCGAAACCGCTCCCGGGCCGGATCGCCGAATGCCGCGAGCTGAGCCTCCGCGATAACCTCGTTCTTGGGGACGGACGCCGTGGGCGCCAAACCCATGATCCGCCGGTCCGCGGCCGGTTCGACGCCCGAACCCCACGAGAAGACGTTGACCGTGTCGATCCGCGACCACGCCATGTCTTTCTCGGTGGCCGGCAACATCGCCGATTTCCCGGTGGTACCGCTGGAGCAGGACACATAGTGCCCGGCTGCCGCGAGGCGCCCGATCCACTCGTCGATGTCACCGATGTCGGCGGTCTCGATCGGGCTGATGGGATACGGGGAGACTGTCCCGAGCCATTTACCGAGCCGGTCCCACCTCTCCTCGATCAGGAAGCTCTCGGGATAGCTCTTGTACGCGGTGTGCGGAAACAGCAACGCCACCATGTCCTCGCGGCTGCGGACCTCGGTGATGCCGGCCTCGCGGGCCCGGTGACCGAGCAGTTTGATGCGATCTCTTCGTTCCGCGAAGCGCTCCTCGAGCGCTTCGATCTGGGTCGGCAGCAGGTCAGCAGGCGAATGGTCGAAGCGGTCCTTCGCATCAACCAAACTCACCAGCTTCTCGGTGGCTGAAGTCACTAGGTCAACCTTTCAACTATGTCGAGCTGATTCTGTTTAATGGCACCTTATGCGTATCATTACTACTCGTAAGCGATGCTCATGGCAAGAGGCAACTTCGGCGAGGGTGCGATGACGAACACGGATCCATCGGTTCACCGTGGGGCAGGCCGCCCCACACGTGAGCAGGCAGAAGCACGCCACCAAGAGCTACTCGACGGAGCGCTCGACCTGTTTCTCGAACACGGATACGAACTCGCGACGATCGAGATGATCGCCGCGAGGGTTCACATGACAAAGCGCACCGTCTATGCGCGCCACCCCGACAAGGCCTCCCTGTTCCATGCCGCCACGCAGCGTGCCATCGAACGGCAGGTCGTGCCCGATGACGCACTCACAGATGCCGACAAAGGTGACCTCGCCGAAACCCTCGAGACGATCGCCCGGCTGCGTATCCGCCAGGTGATGACCCCCAATGGTGTTCGGCTGCAACGCATCATCAACACCGAGAGCTACCGGTTCCCCGAGCTGTTCGCATCGAACTACCGGCAGAGCGCAAAACCGGTGATCGACTTCGTCGCCGGCCTGTTCGACCGTGCGGTCATCGCCGGAGACATCGCCCCCACCGACTCCGACCTCGCCGCTCGGGCGTTCTTGAGTCTGGTGGTCGGCGGCTGGGTGCGTGCCATTGTCGCCGGCCGAGAACCGACCCCGACAGAGCTGGACGAGCAGGTTCATTTCACCGTCGGCCTTTTACTCAACGGCCTACGAGCACGATGACGACACACGAGGAGACAACCATGGAACTCGATGCGAATAGTCCGGTCGCTGTCGTCACCGGAGCCAGCGCAGGAATCGGGAAGTCGACCGCCGGCAAACTGGTGGCGATGGGCTGGCAGGTGATCGGGGTGGGCCGCGACCCCGGTCGTTGTGCGATCGCCGAGGCCGAGATCGCCGAATCAGCGGGCGCCGGCGGGAGATTCATCATGCTGCGCGGCAACTTCGACCTGATGGCCGACGTTCAACGCGTGGCCACCGAGATCACCGAACTGACGGACCGCGTCCAAGTGCTCATCAACAATGCCGGCGGTGTACGGGATCAACGAATAGTCACCACCGAGGGCACCGAGGCCACCTTCGCCGCCAACCATCTCGCCCCCTTCGTGCTGACCAGAGAATTGATGCCGCTGCTCGTGGCGAATACCGCCGGTTCGATTCCTGGCTCGACACGAGTGATCGCGGTGTCTTCCAATGCCCACAAGATGAGCCGCGGCATCGATTGGGACGACATGCAAAGCCTCACCGGGTTTCGTTCTGCCGCGGCCGCATACGGGCAGGCCAAGCTCGCCAACATCTTGTTCACCCGCGAACTGGCGCGGCGGGTGGCCGCCGATGGGATCATCGCCCAGGTCATGCACCCGGGCGTGGTTGCCAGCAACTTCGCCTCGCACGGAGACGAATACATGCAGGCGCACATGGCTTCTGCCGACACCGTCTCCCCCGATGAACCCGCCGAGACGCTCTGCTGGCTGGCCACCGACCCCGAATGTGGACACAACGGCGGACGCTACTTTCATCGCAAACACGAAGAACAGCCCACTGCGGTCGCCCTCGATGATGTCGCGGCGGCCCGTCTGTGGATCGAGAGCGAAAAACTATTGGCCACCCTAGGTATATAGACCTGGCCAGCTGAGTGGCCTAGAAGGGTGGCGGCTTATCGTCGACTTCGATGGGGATCTCGTGGGTCTGTTGCACGGGCTCCACCGCTGGTTCTTCGAGCCTTCGACGATTGCGTTTCCGTTCAGCTTGTCGCCGAGCGTGTTTGCGGGCCAGACGAGTGCGCGTGCGAACCTGGGTATCCCCAACCGCAGATCTCGATCTCGTGGCGGTCCATGTCATTGCGGTCAGTGCGGGGAACAAGTCCTCCCCTGTCCACGCCGGGCCTTCGAAGCGCTCACCTTCCGGGCTGACGAAGACGACCCTGCTTCGCCCGTCTTCGTCGAGCTCCTGAACGTCAATCCACTCACCAAAGGACTTCAGCAGGTGGTGGAACCTGCATAGGCACTTGGTGTCTTCCGGGCAGGTCTGTCCCCCGGCATCGGGGTTCTCATGGTCGTATTCCTCGGTGTGGTCGATCTCGGATCGCCATGCCGGTCGATTGCAGCCGGGAAAGACGCAGTACGCATCGCGAATACGCACGAACGCGCCCAAGGCTGTTGATAGCCGATAAGGATTCGACCGCATGGTCATCGGCATGGGCGATGTACCGGTGCCGCGAATGTAGACGCGTTCACTCCCTGCGGTGCAACACTGGCGCCTTGGTCTCATCTCTGTATCGGGACAAGGTGATTGCCGCGGCTTGGCAGGTGGAGCCTCACAGCCGGCAACGATCGGACCGTTCTTGGTCGTCGGCGTGGCTGCGGATTCAGCATTCGCCGGACCGGTCTCCGCATCAACTGGTTCGGGTTCGACAGCCACCTGCGATCCGTCATCGACTGCTTCGCTGGGAGCGAGGCCCAAATCCTGCGTCGCAGCGGCATCCTTCGCATTGCTGTCACCGAACTTGGTCAACCGTTTCCATTCGGCGAGTCGTTCAGCTGTTGTCGTCTCCGGAGCACGGTCGGGAACCTTGGGCGCAGACGCACCCACATTCGCCCTCGATGCATTGTTGCCGGCCACGTCTTCAGATGCCCGATTCTTGACCAACTCGCCGCCGAGTGGCCGAATCCGCGCATCGCGACGGCGAGCGATATCACCGGCGTGATCACCTGAGACCACTCCGTGGCCATCGATGAATCCAGGGTTACTCGCCCGTCCTTCTGCAGTCGCCTGATCCATCACAACATGAACAATGAATCGTGTCGACCCGTCCGCGTCATCGCTGGAATCACGAAATGCGTACTCACACTCCTCATTGCCGCATTCACAGGCAAAATCGACACCCATGGTCGCGCAAAAAAGCGCATCAGAAAGTCGTTGCGGCTTGGTTCTGGGGTCAGCATTGCACACCCGGACCGCCAGCTCTTGAACTCGCTTATCCAACAGCAACGCATTCTCGGCTGTCATGGAAGCGACAATGTCGGCCATGCCGTCTTGGGTGGGATATCGCCGGAAGCTCCGGCCATCCTTGGCTCTTTCGCGACGTTCCCGAACGCCTTCAGGATCATGCCGAAACACGATCTGATCGACCATGTTCCGCATCCGATCGATCGACCACGACCCGTCGCGCCACAACATCTCGGCAATCTCAGCATCAATCGCCGCTGCCCACGGCATACCTTCGACAAGCTCTGTGCGCGAGATGATGTCGGAAATATGATGCGGTGCAACTCTGCCCGATTTCAATGCATGGTTGACGAGCGGCAACCGGTCGCGCAACGCCAGTGCACGCCGGAGTACCCCATCAGCGGACCCCGGAGTCAGGTTCAGGCACGCGGCGATTCGCGCGGAGCATTGCGCCCATCCATCAAGTTGACGGAGATCCTCCATCTCGGCAGGCTTGGCAAGCTGCCGATGAATCTCCGCCGCAGTGGAGTATTCCGCCCATGCCGCATAGCCTTTCGCGTGAGCAACCTTCCGTAGCGATCGCACCAACTCCTGCGGACTCAACAGAGACGGGGACGACACACCCAGGTCCCCGAACGCTGCTTCCACTTCATTCTCGAACATGTGTTCTACTATGCCACGGGCCTACGACAGCACGACTGCGTCGAACCCAAATCTGTGGATAGCTGTCGGGACTGTGGATAGACCCCGACGATCAACGCGACACCCGCAGTTCGTCGCCGATTCCGCCTGCCGATCGCCATCCCGACGACTGATTTAGTCGAAATGTTACCGATTTGGAAATCATTCCATCGTTGCTCAGCGCCCACACCACGAAAATCGTAGTGTGAGCGTGTTCGAATCCCTCACCCTCGGGAGACAACCATGGCCATTACGGAAGTACCGGGTCCGACCGTTCCGGACAAAGGCCTGCGCGCCGGGGCCCTCGGACTCTTCGGCAACGTCGTCATCGGACTCTCGGCGGTCGCACCCGCCTACAGCCTTGCGGCCACACTCGGATTCGTCGTCGCAGCCGTGCACGAGAAGGCGCCGGCGATGTTCGTCCTGGCCTTCATACCCATGTTGCTGATCGCCTTCGCATACCGGGAACTCGGCGACGACACCCCGGATTGTGGCACCACCTTCACCTGGGGCACCAAGGCTTTCGGTCCGTGGGTCGGCTGGATCGGCGGCTGGGGTCTGGCCGTATCGGCGATCATCGTTCTCGCCAATGTGGCCGAGATCGCCGGCGTCTACCTGCTGAAGTTCCTGAACCTCGACTCATGGGCGGAGACGCTCTGGATCAAGGTCCTTCTCGGGTCCGTTCTCATCGTGATGATGACGTGGGTCAGCATCCGCGGCATCCTGATCAGTGAGCGAATGCAGAACGTGCTCATCATCATCCAGTTCGGCGTTCTGATCATCGCCAGCGTCATCGCACTGTTCAAGGTCGGATTCGACAAGGCCGGTCCGCAGGCCATCGACCCGAGCCTGTCGTGGCTGTGGCCCAGTGGGCTGTCCGCCTCGTCCATCGCCGAGGCGGTGATCCTGTGCATCTTCATCTACTGGGGCTGGGATGCATGCCTGGCCATCGGCGAGGAGACGAAGGACTCCGCCAAGACACCGGGCCGCGCCGCGGTCATCACCACAATCATCCTCGTGTGCACGTACGTCCTGGTTGCCTACGCCATTCAGTCCTTCGCCGGATTCGGTGAGGAGGGAATCGGTTTGAACAACCCCGACAATACCGATGACGTCCTCACCATCCTCGGCGATCCCGTGGCCGGTTCGGTGATGGCATCGCTGTTGCTGCTGACGGTCTCGATCTCCGCCCTGTCATCGACCCAGTCGACAATTCTGCCCACCGCCCGCGGAACATTGTCGATGGCCGTATATGGCGCCATCCCGAAACGCTTCGCGAGTATCCACCCTCGGTACATGACACCGGCATTCGGCACGGCCGTCATGGGCGCCTCGGCACTGATGTTCTACGTGGTGCTCTCCCTCGTCAGCGAAGACACACTCGGCGACTCCATTGCGTCCCTTGGTCTCGCCGTCGCGTTCTACTACGGAATCACCGCGTATGCCTGTGTCTGGTACTTCCGTCGGACGATGCTGCAGTCGGCCCGCAATCTGTTCTTCCGCGGAATCTTCCCGCTGATCGGAGCGCTGGCCATGACGTGGGCATTCATCCAGAGCGCGATCGACATGTACGCCGTGGACTACGGATCGACGTCGGTCGGCAACGTCGGCGGTGTGTTCATCATGGGCGTGGGCATGCTGGTCCTCGGTATCCCATTGATGTTGCTGTGCTTCGCTTTCGGACCCAAGGACTTCTGGAAAGGGAAGACCCTCAATGCCGACACCGAGGTCAAGGTGCCCGATGTCTACTGAGACCATGAGGCTGACAGTGGGTTACCTCTACACCGACACCGGAGACGACGGGGTCAACCTGGCGATCGCGATCGCGACATCGACCGGGGCCGCCATCGACCTGGTCTGCGTGGTCCGCGCAATCGAGCCCGACGGCACACCGGGCCGCACCGGATTCCAGGAAGCCCTGGTCAACAAGGCACAGAAATGGCTCGAAGAAGGCGCAGAAGACATCCCCGACGACATCGAGGTCGCCTTGCACACCCCGGTGGCCGAGTCATTTCCGCAGGCGCTCATCGACTTTGCGGTGCAGTCCGAAGCCACGATGATCGTTGTCGGTGGAACCAGCGACGGCATCTTGGGCAAGCACACACTCGGCAGCATCTCCTCGGCGCTCACCCATGCCTCCCCGATACCGGTGGCACTGGCTCCTCGGGGCTACACGGTTTCCGGGCGCCCGGTCATCCCCACCCTGACAGTCGCCATCCCGACCACCGAGTCCAAGGACAGCCCACTTCCCTTCGCCCTGGATGTGGCAAAGAAGGCGGGCCTGAATCTTCGACTGCTGTCACTGGTTTCACACGATGACGTACCAGGTGAGGACGAGGAGTCGATGGCGGTCCGGCAACGTCATATCGCAGCGGCAACCGAGAATCTCGAACTCGCCATGAAAAGCTGCGGTGACACTGTCGAAATCGAATCCCTTGTTGCCGAAGGCAATACCGTCGAAGAAGCTCTCGAACAACTGACCTGGTCCGGCGGCGATGCCCTGGTCATCGGATCCGGACACCTGGCTCCGCCCCGGCGCGCGTTCCTGGGATCCATGTCAGCGCGCATCCTCAAGAACACCAACGCACCCATCGTCGTCGTGCCCAGGGACTACACCCCCTGACCCCGACACCCGGGCCTAGGAGTCGAATCCCAGGCCGACGGCGTCCATTGCCTTGAGCCACAGACCGCGGCGACCCTGATTCCGGTCGGCGCGGGCGAACGCACGACGGGTCATGGTGATCCCGAACCAGCGCAGCGGTTCCGGCGGGAACGGGATCGGCCTGGATTGCACCATCTTCAAACGTGTGCGTTCGGTGTCACGTCCATCGACGAGGTCGAGTGCGGTCCGGGCGCCGAAATGTGCCGCCCCCACACCGAGTCCGGTGAATCCCAGCACCGAGCAGACCTTGCCACCCATACTGACGTCCCAGAAGTTGTTGAACCGCGAACACGTATCGATGACGCCACCCCACGTATGGGTCGCGGTGATCCCTTCGAGTTGTGGGAACACCTGCAGCAGATGCTCGGCGAGGAGACCGAACTCGCTGGGCTTCTGGGCACGACGCGGATCGGTGTCACCGCCGTAGTAGTAGAACGCATCCCAGCCACCGAACAGGATCCGGTTGTCGGCCGTGAGACGGAAGTAATGGAAGCGATTCCCCGAGTCCGCCAGCCCCTGACGTCCGGACCAGCCTATGTCGGACAGCTGTTTGGCGGACAGTGGTTCGGTCATGAGGGCGTAGTCCCACACCGGCACCATCAGATAACCGAGCTTGCGCCGCAACGGCTTCGAGGCCGACGTGGCCACCACCACCCGTGCCGCATCCACAATCCCGTATCCGGTCCGTACTGCTATCCGATCCCCCACCGACGTCAACGACGTCACTTCGCTGTGCTCGAAGACCCGGACCCCGAGACGCTCCGCCGCCGCTGCCAACCCCCACGCCAGCTTCGCCGGGTCGATGATCATCACATCCGGGTCGTACATCGCGCCGTGTGCCAGGGGACTGCTCACATGCTTGGCGAGTTCGTCGCGGCCGAGAAAGCGCAACGGCTGGTCGAGCCGGCGCCCTTGATCCACAACCTCTTTGAGTCCGGGCACCTGCCAGTCGAAACTCGCCAGGTTGAGCTCGCCGGTTCGCTCGGCATCAGCGTCGATACCGAGCCGGCTGATTGCAGCGGAGATCGCGTCGAGCGTCTCGACTCCCATCCGCAGCAGGTCCGGGAGTTCGTCTTCGTAACGCTCCATGCCGTTGACCAGCCCATGGGTCAGGCTCGCCGAGCAGAACCCACCGTTGCGACCGGATGCACCCTCCGCGATCCGATCTCCTTCGAGGAGAACAACCGACCGCTGCGGCTTCGCCTCCGCGGCCTGCACCGCAGCCCACAAACCGGTGAAACCACCTCCGACAACAACGAGGTCGGCGCTGTGCCGCCCCGACAGACGAGCCCGCGCGGCCGGGCGCTCCGGCCTGTCGAGCCAGTAAGGAGCCGGGGTCGCACCGGCCACCATCTCAACCCCACGCGCGGTGGGCTGCAGTGCCCACTTCGCCTCCGATCCCGCGGTGCTCATCGGGGAAGCGTGAAAATCGTTCGGTGCCATGGCTTCTGCGGCACTCCCGTGATGTCGCTCATCACATGTTTGATGGTGAGGTATTCATCGAGCGAGTAGGTCGACATGTCTTTACCGAAGCCCGATGCGCCCATGCCGCCGTGCGGCATCTCGCTGACGATCGGGATGTGATCGTTGATCCACACACATCCGGCACGGATGTCTCGGGAAGCCCGTTGTGCGCGATACACATCGCGCGTCCACGCCGAAGCAGCCAATCCGTAGACGGTGTCGTTGGCCCTGCGTAGTGCATCTTCGTCGTCGTCAAAAGCACTGACGGTCAGGACCGGTCCGAAGATCTCGTCCCGGTACACCTCCGCGTCTTCGGGTACATCGGCGAGAAGGGTTGGCGGGTAAAAGGCACCCGGGCACTCGGGCGCCCGGCCACCGGTGACCACCCGGATCCCGGCCCCACGTGCGCGATCGACCATCGCGGCTACCTTGTCCCGGTGTCGCAGCGAGATCAGCGGTCCCATGTCGGTCGCCGGATCGGTGGGATCACCGACCCGCACCTTCGACATCAGTTCGCCGACACCTGAAACGAAGTCGTCGTAGAGCGGACGGGAGACGATGGCCCTGGTCGCCGCGGTGCAGTCCTGGCCGGAGTTGATCAGTGCGCCCGCCACTGCACCGTGGATCGCGGCCTCGAGGTCGGCATCGTCAAACACCACAAACGGCGCCTTGCCTCCGAGTTCGAGCTGAACCCTGGTGCCGTGGGCCGCGGCCTGCGACATCACCTGCCGCCCAACGCCGGTGGACCCGGTGAACGTGACCAGATCCACCCCGGGGTGACCGGCTATCGCGGCACCCACCTCGACGCCGGTTCCGGTGAGCACGTTGAAGACACCGTCGGGGATACCCGCCTCCGTGGCGAGCCGGGCCAGGGTGAGGGTGGTCAAGGGGGTCAGCTCGGCGGGCTTGAGTACCACCGTGGAGCCCGCGGCCAACGCCGGGATCACCTTCCATACCGCCATCTGCAGCGGGTAGTTCCATGGCGTGATCGATCCGACCACACCCACAGCCTCTCTTCGAATCGACGACGTGTGGTCGCCCGAGTACTCGGCACTCGCCTTGCCCTCGAGATTGCGGGCCAGTCCGGCGAAGAACTCGGTGTTGTCGACCGAGCCCGGGACGTCGAACTCGGTGGCCAAGCGGGTCGGCTTGCCGGTCTGACGCACCTCCTCGGCGGCGAGTTGATCAGCAGTGGCCGACATCGCGGACGCCAATGACGACAGTGCCGCACTCCGCTCGGCGGGCGTTGCACTCGACCACTGCCCCAGTGCATTTCGCGCAACGCCGACGGCGTGGTCCACATCCGCTGCGGTGGCCAGCGTGGTGGATGCTACGGCGACACCGGTCGCCGGATCGACGACATCGTGAGCATCACCGGCACCGGACAACTCGCGTCCGTTCACCCATCCGGCGGCAAAAGTTGTTGAACCGGTCGTCATATCAGTCCTCGCGGGCGATCGTCTTCGGTAAGGGGTTCGGCACCACTCTACCGAGCGACTGCGCATTTCGCGATCAATACTGTCCTTCGACAGCGAATTCCCTCCGAATCGGTTGCAGATTATTGCGGATTCCGTAGCATGTGAAACGCAACGATAGAACCGGACAGCGCATCGAGAAGAATCGGGGCCATGACCGAGCAACCAATAGTTCTGGACAACATCTCGAAAAAGATCATCGAAGAGCTACAGGCCGACGGCCGTCGCTCCTACGCCTCGGTGGGCAAGGCGGTCGGACTGTCGGAAGCAGCGGTGCGCAACCGGGTTCAGCGCCTGAGCGAGGCGGGCGTCCTCCAGATCGTGGCGGTGACCGATCCGATGCAGGTGGGCTTTGCCCGGCAGGCGATGATCGGAATCCGTTGCACCGGAGACACAGCCGCGCTGGGCGAGGCACTGGCAGAGGTCGACGAGATCGACTACGTGGTTCTCACAGCCGGATCATTCGATGTGGTCATCGAAGTGGTCTGCGAGAACGACGAGCATCTGCTCGAAGTACTGAACAAGAAGGTGCGATCGCAGCCCGGCGTGACCGGGACAGAGACGCTGGTCTACCTGAAATTGGTCAAGCAACAATACAATTGGGGTACCCGATGACCGAAGTCGAGAACACCACCGCCACTCTCGGCGCCCGCTCGGCGCGCCATCTGTGGGGTCACTTCTCCAGGCACGGCGACAGGACCACACCTCCGGTCATCACTCGCGGCGAAGGCGCCCGGATTTTTGACGACCGTGGCCGCAGCTACCTCGACGGACTGTCGGGACTTTTTGTGGTGCAGGCCGGACACGGCCGCGTCGAGCTGGCCGAGGCCGCCGCCAAGCAGGCCAAGGAACTCGCTTTCTTCCCGCTCTGGTCCTATGCGACACCGCCGGCCATCGAATTGGCCGAACGTCTGGCCCACTACGCACCGGGAGACCTCAACCGGGTCTTCTTCACCACCGGCGGCGGCGAGGCCGTCGAAAGCGCGTGGAAGCTGGCGAAGCAATACTTCAAGTTGACCGGAAAGCCCGGCAAGCACAAGGTCATCTCGCGGTCGATCGCCTATCACGGCACACCGCAGGGCGCCCTGGCGATCACCGGCATCCCCGCATTGAAGGAAGCCTTCGAGCCACTCACACCGGGCGCCTTCCGGGTCCCGAACACCAACTTCTACCGCGCCGGTGAACACGGCGACGACCCCAAAGATTTCGGTCTCTGGGCGGCCAACCGCATCGCCGAAGCCATTGAATTCGAGGGACCGGACACGGTCGCGGCGGTCTTCCTCGAACCCGTGCAGAATGCCGGAGGCTGTTTCCCGCCGCCGCCCGGTTACTTCCAGCGAGTCCGCGAGATCTGCGACAAGTACGACGTCCTCCTGGTCTCCGATGAGGTGATCTGTGCGTTCGGCCGGATCGGTTCGATGTTCGCCTGCAACGACTTCGGCTACGTCCCCGACATCATCACCTGCGCGAAGGGCATGACCTCGGGCTACTCCCCGATCGGCGCGATGATCGCGACGGACCGACTCTTCGAGCCCTTCGACGACAACACCACATCGTTTGCCCACGGTTACACGTTTGGCGGACACCCGGTTTCGGCGGCTGTCGCGCTGGCCAACCTCGACGTCTTCGAGCGTGAGGGTCTCAACGACCGCGTGAAGGAACTCGCGCCGGACTTCCGGCAGACGCTCGAACGCCTGCACGATCTGCCGATAGTCGGCGACGTGCGCGGCGAGGGTTACTTTTACGGCATCGAATTGGTGAAAGACAAAGCCACCAAGGAAACATTCACACCAGACGAGTCCGAGCGGGTCCTGCGCAATTTCCTGTCGACGGCCTTGTTCGACGCCGGCCTGTATTGCCGTGCCGACGATCGGGGAGATCCGGTGGTGCAACTTGCACCTCCACTGACCTGTGGGCAGACCGAGTTCGACGAAATCGAACAAATCCTGCGGTCGGTATTGACCGAGGCGTACACAAAGATCTGATTCCGGGCCGAGCAGTTATCGTGTGCGTGATCTTCACTGGTCAGCATCATCTCGACGACAACAGCCAATATGAGTTCGCGTCGCTGCTGGGGACGCCCACCAAGGCGCACCCGACCGTTCTGTCCCGCGGTGCGGATCTGCTCCCCATCGAGGGCGCCGCCAACTCGTGGCACACAGACGTCTCGTTTGTCGACCGGATCCCGAAGTTCTCCGTGCTGCGCTCCACCGACAGACCCGCATACGGCGGCGCCACGATCTGGGCGTCGACGGTGGCCGCCTACGCCGGGCTTCCCACGCCGCTGCGCGTGCTGGCCGACCAATTGCGGGGCGTGCACACCAACAACTACGACTACGCCGAACATCTGACCACCGGAGTCGGCTCCGACCCCGCCTATCGCGCAGAGTTCGTCCAGAATGCTTTCCAGACCGAACACCCCGTCGTACGGGTACATCCCGAAACCGGTGAGCGAGCCCTGACACTGGGACATTTCGTGAAGTCGTTCGTCGGCTTGAAGACCTCGGAATCCACGGATCTTCTGCGATTGTTCCAGGCCCGGATCGAGTGCCCTGACAACACTTTCCGCTGGAACTGGAACGACGGGGACGTGGCAATCTGGGACAACCGTTCCACCCAGCATTACGGCGTGGCCGATTTCGGCGATCAATTCCGTCGGGTGCACCGCGTTACGGTTGCCGGCGACATCCCCATCGGCATTCATCATGATCGGTCGACGATCATCGAAGGCGATGCGACCGAATACTCGGTTGTCGAAACGCCACAGCCGCTGGTCGGATGGGTGCCGGCAAGCACGGCGAGTATTCGCGGTTTTGCCGACGAGTAATCAGCAGCTATTCAACCCGGATAATTGTCTTCGGTACATCTGCACGAGTAAGCACCAACTCGGTAACACCGAAAGTCCAGACACGCGTTCATCTGCGGATAATTGTTCTGAACGCTTACGATTGCCGGGATGACTACGGCATACAGACGATCCATTCGCGCATTTGCCGTGGTCACCACGGCAGCGCTTGTCGCAATTCCGGCGTTTCTGATTCCCGCGGCCACTGCGGCACCGGGCGATGGCGGGGCACTCGCGCAGGCGCCCGTGGTGGACTTTCCCACCCTCGGCCGGGATTCGACGGTGGCGATATACGGCGAGCAGGGTGAGATTTCTCTGACCCTTCCGGTCCCGCCCGGTCTCACTCCGGCCGCAATACAGGCCACGGCGGCGGTGCCTCCGAACCTGCAGCGAGCAACCCTCACCGCGATGCAGGGCACCGACACTCTCACCCGCGTCGAACTGCCGGTGGGGGCACCTGCACCCGTCACGATCGGACTGACCGGCGCGAAGATCGTCGACAACGCCATTGCGCTCACGCTGCGAACCGATCTGGTTCCGATCGAGGGCACATGCGTCGTCGACACGGATGTGCCGGTCGAACTGACGGACGCCGCGGTCAACTTCGTCGCCACTGAGTCCAGACCACAAACCATCGCCGACTTCTTGCCGCCGGTGCTCGAGAAACTCACCATTGCCATTCCGGCCGCACCCACCCAGACCGAATCCGACGCCGCCGTTGCCTTGACCGCGGCTGTGGTGTCCCGATACGGCTCGCAACCGGTCGATGTTGCGGTACAACAACTCCCCGATGGCCAAGAGGCCCTGGCCGGCCCGTCGGCGGCATTCGAGCGCCGCATCACAATTCTCGAACGTCCGGAGAGTGCCGTGACGCTCCTGGGTTCTGTCGGGGTTCCGACCCTGCTGATCAGTGGGCCGGCCACCGATCTGACCAATCAAACCAACCTGATCACCAGCAACCTGTCGGAACTTGCAGTCAGTTCCAAGGCCGTCGCCGGCCCACTGCAGGTCACCCCCCAGTTGCCCCCGTCATCGACCACATTGCTCGCCATCGGTGAACCAGGTCAAAGCGCCACGGCAATAACCAATCCCCAGGTCACCATCGGAATAGACCAGACGCGACTCGGCCGCAGCGCGAAGGGCATCAGGGTCAACCTGAAAGGCTCGTACACCCCGTTGCCACCGAATTACGGAGGGCAGGTGGTGATCTCGGTCGGAGACACCGTGATCAGTCGATGGGCCACCGAAGCAGACGGTGTCATCGATACGTGGGTCGACCTACCCGATGACCTTCTCCAGCGTTTCACGGATCTGACCGTGGCCGTCGATGCCGCCGGAAACACCGGTGGCTGTGGGCAGAGTGCCCCCCTCACCCTGACCATCGACGGAGACAGCCCGGTCCAGAGCACGAACGCGGACCCGCCGCTTCCGACCGGCTTCCAATCGATCCCGCAGGCGATGATGCCGCAGATCGAGGTGGGAATCGGTCCCGACTCCTTCGCGGACACGACCCGGGCAGTGGCCATCGTCGAAGGTCTGCAGCGCTTGAGCGCGGTACCGATCAGCACCACGGTGGTGCCGTTGGAGCAGGCACAGAACTCGTCGAATCCGGCGATCCTGATTTCCGCGGACAGCTGGGATGACGACGACCTGGTCCTTCCGGTGAGTAAGACCTCCTCCGGTCCGATCGAGCTGAGCGGAGTGGACGGCAACAACACCCCGACGACACTGACCCTGGAACCAGGTGTGAATTTCGGCTCATTGCAGACGGTGTTCGACGGCACCCGCACCGCGCTGGTCGCCACCTCGACCGACGCACCCGGTCAGTTGGATGCCCTGCTGGACTGGCTCGACGAAGATAAGGACCGCTGGGCCACCCTGCACGGCGATGCGATTGTGCAGGTACCGGACCGCGACCCGATCACAGTGATCACCGACGGCGCGGCAGCACCGCAGCAGTCCGACGACAACAACGATTCGGTGATCCGCTGGATCGCCGGGGGCGTACTCGTGGCCATCGGCATCGTGGTCGCGATCATCGTGTTGCGAAACCGCCGCCGCGAACCGGGGAGCTGATCGATGCCGGCCGCAGGATCAGAACTGCTGCCCAATCTGCACCCCGTCTACCGAGTTGCCTTTCGCTGGACGGTGATCGGCATCCTCACGTTGATTGCATTTTGGCCGAGCATCGTGGATCTCATGGAGGAGACCTCTTCCGGCGGCCTCGTCGGCTACGTCCTCGGCATCCCGTTCCTGACTTTGGTTGCCGCGCAGGGGGTGGCGAGGCGACGTGACGACGAGTTGCCCATCCACGATCGTCAAACCGATCTCATCGTCGGATTCATGGGGATGGTCCTGGCGCTACTCGTCAAAGGCGTACTGCTCGACCGATATGCCGAACAATACGACCTGCTTCGGCTCGACATGCTGGCCATGTGGTTGTTCGTCGTCAGCGCTGCGGTGACACTATTCGGTCTCCGCCCGGTCGCCCGGTTCGCCTGGGTGTGGCTGTTGCTCCTCGCGGTTTTCCCGATCGGATTCCGCATCCTGGTGATATCGCTCGGCGGAAGCCGGTACGCCGCAGGATTTGTCATGGTCCTGTTGGCCGCTGCAGCCACCGCGCTCGCGGTCGGCCGGACCCGGCGCCGAGGACTCGTCGGCGCCGCCGCCACCACAGCGCTCGGATGCGCGATCGTGATCGGGATGATGGAGCTCTTTCCGAGCGCACCGGTCATCGCCTACGAACTGATCCCATCGCAGACCGCAACAATTGCAGTGTGTTCGGCGATGTATCTGAGTTCGCGGCGAGGTGAGACGAAGACACCGCTCAATCGGCCCGTCAACTCGTTGTCGGCGAAGAGCATTCAGCTGGCCGGCGCCCTGGTTCTGGTGTTCGGGGTGTTGTTGGCACTGATCAGCCCACCCGCCTCCTCCGCACCGCCGGTCTATCGCGAAGATGCCCTCGAGTTCGGCACACCGCTGATCGCCCCGCCCGGATGGCAGACCACCGACATCACCGAATACGACTTCGTCAAGCGGTTCTACGGACAGGACTCCACCCTGATTCGCCAATACATGACGGCCGACGAGGGAAATCCGGCGTGGGACAAGCTGTCCCGCCCGCGCACCGTGGTCGTCGACAGCGTGACCTCGCCGTGGCCGGTCAACTTCAATGTCTATTCCGACAACGTCATCTACGACATGACGAAAACCCGTACCAGCGAGGGCCTCGAGATCGACCTCGGCAACGGCGTCGTGGGTGAGCTCTTCACCGTCGTCGATGACGCCCTGCACGTGACCTGGACGAAATTGACGTGGACGTGGCGCAACGAGAACCACGGCCAGCGTGTGACTCTGCTGACGGTCGACAACCACGATCCCGGCGCGCCTTTCCCCGAACCCGAAGACGCGCTGGTGTCCAACCTCAACACCGTGTTCACGGTCCTAATCCGCGGCAATTCCGTGGCCACCGACGACGACCCCGACTTCAAAGATGCCGGGCTGCTGACCGTGTTCGGCCGGGATCTGGTGGCCACACAGCTCGCCGCGGCGACGGAATCATCATGATCGACTGGGGCGGATCCGGACAACCGCACAACGTCGGAATGACCACGGAGGGCATGGATCCCGGCAGCGACGAGTTCAAGGAAGCTGCGCTGTTCGACGCGATCGAGGGTCTACGGACCGTCGACCCACTGCGATCGGCATCCACCGCAATCGTCGGATGGCAAAAGGCTGTCCTGATCGTGTTCTGTGTGGTGGTGATCGGATGTGCCGTCTGGCAACCGATCGCCACCGTGACAGTCCTGATCGGACTCTGCACGCTGCTCTACGTCTGGTCAATGGCCGACCGGTTGGTGCTCTTCCGGCGTGGACTCGCCTCGGGGCCGATCACGATCAGCGATGAACGCGCCCGCGCCATACCTGATTCCGAACTCCCGGCGTACACGATCCTGGTGCCTGCCTACAACGAACCGGAAGTGGTCGCCGATCTCATCGGGGCGATGGGCGCACTCGAATATCCCGCCGAAAAGCTTCAAGTGCTGTTGCTCCTCGAAGCCGACGACGACGTGACGATCAATGCCGCGCAAGCCTGCGGCGACGTCGACACGATCACGATTGTCCTGGTCCCGCCCGCCGACCCGCGGACCAAACCGAAGGCGTGCAACTACGGACTTCACCTGGCGACCGGTGACATCGTGACGATCTACGATGCCGAGGATCTGCCGGATCCATTGCAACTGCGCCGAGTTGTGGTCGCATTCGCCGAAGGTGACGACACAATCGCCTGCGTGCAGGCACAACTGGCGTTCCACAACGGCAGACAGAATCTGCTCTGCGGCTGGTTCACCGCCGACTACGGTCTGTGGTTCGGATATCTGCTTCCCGGACTGATGAGGAGCAAGTCTCCGATCCCACTCGGCGGCACCTCGAATCACCTACGGCGTTCGGTTCTGCGCGAGATCGGCGCCTGGGATCCGTTCAATGTCACCGAAGACGCTGACCTCGGCGTCCGGATCGCCGAAACCGGTTACCGCACAGCTGTGATCGACTCGGTGACGCTGGAAGAGGCGAACAGTGATCACATCAACTGGATCCGGCAGCGTTCGCGCTGGTACAAGGGGTACCTGCAGACGTGGCTGGTGCACGTACGCCGGCCCGTCACGCTCTGGAAGGCCATCGGTACCGTCGGTTTCATCCGATTCACGCTGCTGCTCATGGGCACACCCGTCATCGCCTGCCTGAACCTGGTCTTCTGGTTGATCACGGTGATGTGGTTTCTCGGCCAGCCGGCCTTCATCGAAGAAGTGTTCCCCTGGTACATCTACTTCCCGGCACTGATCTCGCTCATCTTCGGTAACGGCGCCACCATCTACATGAATCTGATCGCCATCCGTGAAGACGACCGGCCCGATCTGCTGGTTCCAGTCCTCACCGTCCCCATCTATTGGGTGATGATGAGCATCGCCTCGGCCAAGGGCTGCTATCAGCTGATCCGCAATCCGTCGTACTGGGAGAAGACTTTCCACGGACTGTCGGTCAAGACCGATGTGAACCCGGACGATCCGGCGGTGGAGGCGGGCAATGCTCAGTAGCCGTCGCCTGAGCGCAATCATCTACATCGTCACCGCAGTGGTCTACCTGGGTGTCGGATATTTCCTGGGCGTCCACCACGGCTTTCTCCTGGGTGATGCATTGTCGCGGGTGTCCGCGGCCCAATCGGTCCTCTTCAGTCGCGATCCGCACGTCGCCGCCATCGGTTTCATCTTCACGCCGCTGACCGCCCTGGTACAGCTCCCCACTGTCGCGCTCAGCGGGATCTGGCAGCCGATGACCGAGTTCGGCTATTCCGGCTCGATCATGTCCGCGCTGTTCATGGCGGGTGCGGCGGTTCAGATCTTCGGAATCGGTTCGGACCGTGCACTTCCACGCACGTTCACCCTTTTCATCACAGCGGTGTTCGCGTTCAACCCGATGATCCTGTTCTACGGATCGAACGGAATGAGCGAGGCTCCGTTCATCTTCTTCACATGCTGGGCGGTCCGACGCCTGATCGCCTGGGCCACAGACGACGACGTCCACCACCTCGCCGCCGCCGGAATCGCTTTGGCCCTGGGCTATCTCACCCGCTACGACGCCGTCGCCGCCATCGCCGCTGCGTCCATCCTGGTCGGTGCGATCACGGCGACACGCAGTGCCAAGCACCTACGCTGGAAGCGAGCACTTCTCGACGGTGGTTTGATCGTCCTGCCCGGGTTCTTCGCCTTCCTCGGTTGGGCCGTCACGAGTTGGCTGATCACCGGCCAGGCGTTTGCCCAATTCAGCTCGCAGTACGGTAATTCGGCGATCTTGCAGCAATCAGGTGCCGACACACCCACGGAGTTCGTCCCTGGCCTCGAGTTCGCGTTGACCTCTACCGTGATGCTGGCGCCGACGTTGATCCCACTCGCGATCCTGTCGGGTGTGGCCGGATGGTGGCGCCATGACTGGGTCCCATTGTTGTTCCCGCTCTTTGTGTTCGGCGCGGTCCTCGCCTTCCAGGCATACAGCTACGCCAGTGGATCGACGTTCGGATTCCTGCGGTTCTACATCCTCGCTCTCCCGATGGCGGCGACCATGGCGGTGCTCCTCCTGCCGCCGCGGGCCTGCACCATCACCAAACGGCGCGGCAAATATGCCCCCCGGCAATCACTCTCACCCGACCGTTTTCCGGAGTCGCCAAACCGGACCGGCCGGCCCCGGGTATGGTCCGCACTCACGGCCTCGGCACTTCTCCTTGCGCTGACCGTTCCGAGCTCGGCCTGGGCGATGAGCAATCCCGAACACGCGCCGCAGGAATACGGCCTCGGAGCCATCCTGGCGCCGGAGCCCGACAACGTCTCCGAGCGCAAGGCAACCGAACACCGGATCGCCGCCACCTTCTCCACCGAACGAGGGATGGCGGAATACCTCGATGGCCTCGACCTGCCCGAGGGCTCGGTCCTCGCCGACACGGTGTACGGATTCGCGGTGGTGGTCGCGTCGACGAAACCCAAAACCTTTGTGGTGCCCTCAGATCAGGACTTCACCGCGATCCTCAACGATCCGGCGGCGAACAACGTCCAGTATCTCCTGGCGGTGCCCAATACCGGACGCGGCGAATCGGACGCGCTCAACATTCGGTATCCGACGCTCTACGAGACCGGCGCAGACATCGCCACTCTCGCCCTCGAAGTCCCCAATGACGGTGAGAACCAACCGGAATGGCGCATCTACCGAGTGCTTGCCGAGGTCGAGGACTGATCCGGCAGCTTCCCGAGGAGACCGAACAGCGGGTCACCGGGCCCGATGTCGAGGGTGCACTCGTCGGGACGCGGGTCCGGCACAAATGACCAGAACAGGGCGCCGGCCGTGCCGGCGGTCCGTTGTGCGTCGACCTTTGCCTTGAGGTCGGCGGCGCGCGCGGACAATGTCCGACACGACCCGGCCTCCTCGCCGATCTCGGCAACGATCAGCGGCTTCCCCACGGCCGTGGCCTGTGCGATTCGCCGCGCCAGTCCGTTGTCGGGATCACCGGGAATCGGCACACCGACCGGCCCGTAGTCGTGGTAGTCGAGCACGTCGATACCGTCCGACCGGGCGACGAACTCGTACTCCTGCCCCTGCGAACCGCACTGACCTCCCCCGGCCAAGCCGGCCCAGATGGGCGTGTCCGGGTCCAGTGCCCGCAACCGGGCACCGGCCGCGTCGAAAAAGGTCCGCAACACTGCAGCGGCATCGTCCGGACACTTGCGGTCCTGCCACGCGCACGAGTCGTTGCCGCAGTAACTGGTCTCGGGCTCACCCATCAGCTCCCACCCGGCCAGCGAACTCCGGCCACCCCAACGACCAACAGCGGTGTCGAGCCACTGTGCATAGGACATCGACTTCGCATCGGCCCCGGTGGCGACGGCGCCAGGCTCGTCCCAGTGCTGCTCATACCAGTCGCGATCCTTGAATTCGAGGTCCTCACAAGCACCTTCACCCGATGCCAGTACCGGGACCAGAAGTTGATCGTGGCGCTGCGCCGCATCGAAGACGGCGTCGAGCGGACCGAAATCGAGGTGTCCGGTGTCCTTGTCGACCGCCATCGAGGAATAGAGATCGAATCTGGTGATCGACGAGTCCGGAAGCGCCTTGAAGTACGCATCCAGATCGACCTGCGCTCCGCACCCCTCGTTGACCGACCAGTCGGTGCCCAATTGGTAGGCGTTCAAACCGGTTGGCCACCAGGGATCTCCGTCGAGAAGGAATCCGTTGCCGGTGGTCTCGACCCGCACACCACTCGGCGACGGTGTGTCGGTGGAACCGCAGGAGGCGATCAGGACCACCGAGACCATCGACGCGACCACGACCTTGGGCACCGGTCCACGCACACTCGGCACGTACCGACCGAAGGCTCGTGCGCGGCTCATCACCGCATCCTAGTGCCGGGTGAACGGAAGTCGAGAAGGTCAATTCGACAGTATTCTCGCGGCTCGGAGGTACCGTCGCGCCCGGGCGGCTGTAATGTCCGGTGAGATGATCCGACCCATGACACGCGCCGCGGCACTATTGGTTGCGTCACTCCTGTTCACGGGTATTGGCGGCACCGCATTGTCCGCGGCCGATCCCGTGACCACCACGTCGCCGGTGGGCGCCCCGCCGGCGCCTGAAACGGTGACAGACGCGTGTCCGTACCAGACCACACCTGTTCCGCCGGTTGACGAATCCGAGGTCGTTCCCGCCGGAGACACCACGCCGGCCCCGCTGCCGGTCCCCGATCCGCCGATCGGTGGAGATGAACTCGGCGCCTGTGGTGTTGTCCTCGCCGCGGGTGCCGCGCCGGCGCCCGAGGGGCTGACCTCGGCCGCCTGGTTGATCGCGGACCTGACCTCGGGGACGGTGCTGGCCGCCAAGGACCCACACGGGCGCTACCGGCCGGCCAGCACCATCAAAGTGCTACTGGCCCTCGTGGTGCTCGACGAACTGGATCTCGACGACACCGTCCTGGGTACACAGGCGGACGACGAGGTGGAAGGTGACGCCGCCGGAGTCGGACCCGGTGGCACGTACACCGTGCACGACCTGCTCACCGGTCTGATGCTGGTGTCCGGAAATGATTGTGCGAATGCGTTGGCGCGCAAGCTCGGTGGCACCGAGGCGACGCTGGAGAAGATGAATGCGATGGCTGCGCATCTCGGCGCGCAGGACACCAGGGCCGCATCCGCGTCGGGTCTTGATGCACCGGGGATGAGCACGTCCCCGTATGACGAGGCCGTGATCTTCCGGGCAGCCATGCAGAATCCTGATTTCGTCGAGATCTCGGAGCAAGATCGGGCCCGCTTCCCCGGCTATCCAGGCATGCCCACCGAAACACCGTCGGCGTCCGACGACGGCAATTCCACCGAGACCGTCCCGGAGACCACGCCCACGGGCGATCCGGGCATCGACCTCTACAACATGAACCAGTTGCTCTACGAGTACGAGGGAACGGTCGCCGGCAAAACCGGCTATACCGACGATGCCCGTAAGACATTTGTCGGTGTGGCCGAACGCGACGGGAGGCAGATTCTGGTGGTCCAGATGTACGGCCTCAACGACAGCTACGGTTCGTACTGGCGTCAGGCCGAGACGCTGCTCGACTACGGCTTCGCACAGCCGGCCGATCAGAACATCGGGGTCCTGATCGACGGACCCGACGACCTGATCGAGGAATTGTCGGAATCAGACCCTCCGGGCACCGGCGACAACGCATCGGCCGATGACCTGACCTCCGACGGCTTGTCGGGGACGGCCAAGCTGGCCATCGGTTTCGTCGGTGCGCTGATCGTGGTGGCGCTGGTCTACGCCGGGCTACGCCTGGGCAAGCGATCCTGAATCGCCCGGTTCGACAGTCGGGTTCACGTCAGCGTTTGCGCCGCGCGGCCGCCGAAATGCCCAATGCCGCAACCACACCGGCACCGACGGCCGCGGCGGCTCCGCGCCCGGACAGTCCGTCGCGGACCTCGACGCGCGGGCTGATGACCACCCGATCCGGAACCGGTGTGGCCTCGTACTTGCGGTTGCGAGGATCGGTGGCCGCCCACGCGGTCGCGAACAGAATGATCCGGGTGGTGATGTAGGCAAAGACCATGATGCCCAGGATCGGACCGAATGTGGCACCCGCGGGACCGTTCACGACGGCCTGCAGGTAGATGTTCCCGACCTGTTTGAAGATCTCGAACGCCACCGCGGTGAGCAAACCGGCCTTCCACGCATTGCGAAGGGGTAGCGCCACTCGCGGCAGTTTGGCGATCACCCAGGTGAACAGGAGCCACGACGCAATGATCGAGAGCACGAGGGATACGCCGCGCAGCGCCCACGACGCACCGGGGAGATCGTCGGCGTGCAGCCACTCCAGGACCTGGTGAGCAAAGCTGCTGCTGGACAACGCCGACAGCGAGAAGGTGACGAGCATGGCCAGGAACAGCCCGAGGAGCGCGCCGAGGTCGGCGAGCTTGGTTTTCACCACGCCGGCCTTTTCCGGTTCCGGCCCCCATTGGACGGTGAGCGCCATCCGGAGATTGGCCATCCACCCGAGTCCGGCATAGAGGGCGATCAGGAGACCGAGGACCCCGATCGTGGCGCGGGACGCGATGGCCTGGTCCATCAGGTCGGTGAGCTCTTTCCCCATGCTGCCGTCGACCGAGTCGGCGATCTTGTCCTGCGCCTTGTCGAGCAGCTCCGGGTTGTTGGCGAACACGAAGCCGGCCGTGGCAAAACCGATCATCAACAGCGGGAACAGCGCAAAGACACTGAAGTACGTCGTCCCGGCGGCAAAATAGTCGCCTTTGGAACCCTGATATCGCGTCGCAGCTTCCATGATGTGGTCGAACCACCGATACCGGACCCGCTGCTTCTCGAGAAACGACGGCTTGTCCACACCATCAGGCAAACGGGTCTCGCGCCCGCCGGCTTGTGACATCTGGTTCCCCGTTCGGTGTTCAGTCGAGCGGTACAGGAGCTACAAATCCCACCTTGTCATAGACAGTTGCCAGGGTTCGTGCGGCCACTTCACGAGCCTTCTGCGCGCCCGCGGCCAGAATCTGGTCGAGCTGCGCCGGATCCGTCATCAGTTCGTCGAAACGGGCCCGCAACGGGATGACGAACTCACTGAGCGCCTCGGCGGTGTCGACCTTGAGCTGTCCGTAGCCCTGACCGTCATAGCCGGCGACGATGTCGTCCACCGACTTACCGGTCAACGCGGACTGGATGGTCAGCAGATTGCTGACACCGGGTTTGTTCTCGCGGTCGAATACGATCTCGCGACCGTTGTCGGTGACCGCCGAACGAAGCTTCTTCGCCGACCGTTTCGGATCGTCGAGCAAGTTGATCAGACCGGCATCGGACTCCGCCGACTTGCTCATCTTCGCCGACGGATTCTGCAGGTCGTAGATCTTCGCGGTCTCGGCGACGATGTAGGCCTCCGGAACGATGAATGTCTTGCCGAAGCGAGAGTTGAAGCGCTGGGCCAGATTACGGGTCAGCTCGAGATGCTGGCGCTGATCTTCGCCGACCGGCACCTGATCGACCTGGAACGTCAGGATGTCGGCGGCCATCAGGATCGGGTAGGTGAACAACCCGACGCTCGATTGATCCGCACCCTGCTTGGCCGACTTGTCCTTGAACTGCGTCATCCGGCTGGCCTCACCGAAACCGGTGATACACGAGAGCACCCAGGTCAGTTGGGCGATCTGCGGCACGTGTGACTGCAGGTAGATGGTCGAGCGGGCCGGATCGACACCCAGCGCCAGCAATTGGGCGACGCTGCGGCGCGAGCGGTCCCGAAGGGCCTTGGGGTCGTGCGCGGTGGTGATCGCATGCATGTCCGGGATGAAGTAGAACGCCTGCTCGAACTCATCCTGCAACGTCACCCACTGCTGGACCGCACCCAGATAGTTCCCCAGATGGAACGAGTCACTGGTGGGCTGGATACCCGACAGGACTCTCTTGCGCCGGGCGGGCTTGGTTTCAGTTGCCGATTCACTCACGTTCGAATTCTCTCATCCGCCCGCCAACGCATTTCATCGCACCGCACCCGGCACCCCGGCGCACTCGATCCTCAGGCGTACTCGACGGTGACCGGCGCGTGGTCTGACCACCGCAGATCGTAGGCTCCGGCGCGATCGACCCAGGACTTCGTCGCAGTCGCGGCCATCGCCTTGTTGGCGAGCTGATAGTCGATCCGCCAGCCGGAATCGTTGTCGAATGCCTTGCCTCGCCAGCTCCACCAGCTGTACGGCCCGGCGACCTCACCCGCGAGATCCCGGGCGACGTCACGCCATCCGGAGTCGAGGACCCCGGCCACCCACGCGCGCTCCTCCGGCAGAAAGCCGGGGCTCTTCACATTGCCCTTGGCGTTTTTCAGATCCAGGGCGGTGGGCGCGATGTTCCAGTCGCCGCCGACCACCACACCCCGGCGTTTTCGGCCGAGAGTGGCCAAGTGCTCACCGAACTCGTCGAGGAAGCGGAACTTCGCGTCGCGTTTGTCGCCGTCGGCGGCGCCTTTGGGCAGATACAGGCTCGCCACGGTCAGAGAGCCGAAATCGGCTTCGATGTAGCGCCCGGTGTCGTCGAATTCGCTGCTGCCGAAACCGACTCGCACCTTGTCCGGTTGGCTGCGCGACAGAATCGCCACCCCCGCGTGCCCCTTGACCGACGACTCGTTGAGGCTCAGGAACCAGCCGTCGTCGAGAATCGGGGCCAACGCCTCGGCCACCTGATCTTCGCTCGCCCGCGTCTCCTGCATCAGCACGTGGTCCGAGTTGGTATCCCGCAGCCACGGGATCAGACCCAGGTTGCGTTCGGAGCGGTGTTTCACCGCTGCGCGGATGCCGTTCACGTTGATCGTCGTCACGATTGTGGTCACGTCGGGCGAGCCTACGTGCGCCCTGCGACAGTGGATCTGCGGGCATAGAGCACGGCCAGTCCGAGCACGGCGAGTCCGGCGAGCGCCAGCCCCGCACCGAGCAACGACGGCGCTCGGTACCCGTAGCCGGCCGCGATCACGAGCCCGCCCATCCACGCCCCACTCGCGTTCGCGACGTTGAGGGCCGAGTGGTTCAGCGCCGCGGCCAGGGTCTGCGCATCCTCGGCGACATCCATCAGGCGGATCTGCAATGCGGGCGTCAACGCGACCCCGGTCAACCCGATGAAGAAGGTCAGGATCAGCGCTGCCCATGGATTGGCTGCCAGCAATGCGAACGCGATCAGTACCACCATGATGGCGACGAGACAGATGAATATCGCCCTCACCACGCCACGATCGGCGAGAGCTCCGCCGAGGATGTTGCCGGCCACCATGCCCAGGCCGAACAGCATCAGGGCGAACGGGACAAACGATTCGGGTACACCGGACACGCTTGTCAACGCGGTGCTGATGTAGGTGTAAAAGGCGAACATGCCGCCGAATCCGACGATGCCGATGAGGAGTGCAAACCAGACCTGCGGACGTTTCAGCGCCCCGAGTTCGGTCATCGGATTGGTGATCTTCATGTCGGACAGTGCCGGCAAGAACACGTACAGAGCCACAATCGTCAGCAGCCCGATCACCACCACGACCACAAACGCCGACCGCCAGCCGAGCGCACTACCGAGCCAGGTCGCCACCGGTACCCCGACGACATTGGCGACGCTCAGGCCGACCATCACCTGCCCCACCGCTTTTGCCCGCGATTCGGGACCCGCCAGATGCGCGGCAACGAGGGCGGCCACGCCGAAGTAGGCGCCGTGCGGCAGTCCGGCGACGAACCGGGCGGCCATCAATGTGCCGTAGTTCTGGGCGAGCACGGTGGCGGCGTTGCCCACGGTGAACGCGACCATCAGTGCAATCAGCAACGTGCGCCGTGACATTCGGGCGGTGAGTGCGGCAATCGTCGGGGCACCCACCACAACGCCGAGCGCGTACGCCGAGATCACGTGCCCGGCCGTCGGCTCACTGGTCCCCAGCGAACCGGCGATGTACGGCAACAGTCCCATCGCGACGAACTCGGTCGTACCGATACCGAACGCCCCCAGCGACAACGCCAGGATGACCGTGCGTCTACTGCCACGCATCGGCCCCGACACTTCGGGGACGACAGTGCTGAGCGCAGACATCATTGAACCTCTCGGGCGTGATCGGGGTGCGACGGCGACATTGCCAACGTGACTACGGTGCCAACCCTAGGCAGTCCCGGGTCATTCCGGAAACGGACGTGAACTGACCCACAGGCCGGGAATACATTTCCTCCGACCCTGCTCGAGGGGACGAAGATGGCGACCTCCACGATGGTGCCGAGACCCGTGATGCACCCGCGTCAGGCCGCGGCGGGGTCCTCTGTGGCCGCATCCACATCGCCGAATGGCTCGTCCTCGGCCACCGGATCAATGTCCTGCTCAGCGCCGCCACCGGACCGCTCGACCGAGGCGGCATCGGGGGACGGAGGTGGGGTGTTCGCGGGCTCGGCATCCCGGGCTTCGACACTCGGGTCCGGCTCGGTCGGGGCCGGCATGGTCTCCGCAGGTTCCGCCTCAGGCCGGGTGGTCGGCGTCAGGTCATGCGGCTCGATCCACACCGACTCGGTGGCCGCTGAATCCGCGGTCCGCTGCGTCGCATTCGCCACCGTCGGCGCCGGTACGACCCCGAGGCGGGCGCCGTCGAGCTGGTCGAGTTGCCGATCGATCTCCGCGATCCAATCGCGGACGAAGTTCTCCGGGTACCGCAAGATGCTGATCGCGCTGTCGCCGATGGCCTGCCAGGCAGCCGGACTTCCCGACAGTGCGTCGCGAAGGACCCACAGGTCAGGAAGGTACGCGCCATGCCCGAGGGACGGCAGCGGTGGAAGGAACTGATTCACGGCCTGGAACAGCGGACGAAGGACTGCGAGGTCTGGAAACTGCAGAGGGTTGTCGACTGCGATGTATCGGAACGGCAATCCGAGGCTCTCGAGGATGACCCCGATCGCGGGATCGGACGGAATGAGTACGTCACGCGGCGAGTTCTCGCTGGCATCAGGCCCCTTGGAGATGTCGTCGTCATAGGTCAGATGTTTGACGAAGTAGCCGAGCAAGCCGTCGACGGCGCGGAGCGGGTAGTGCAGCGGGTCCTGAAGATCGCAGATCGGATCGCCTTCGACGCAGAACTCCGTGACTTTCGCGGCACCAAAACCCTCGCGTGCACCATTCATCGTGATGCCGGGGATCACGGCCGGAAGGATCAGTTCGACCCCGCGGCCTTCGGCATCGCCCGTACGACGAGGATCTGAGTACAACTCACCGGTCACCTGAGTCGGGTCGATCGATACAGGGCTCTCGCCGCGGCCGATCTCGGACAACACATCGCCGGCGATGCGGGCGCCCTGGGAATAGCCGACGATCACGACAGGCTGGTCTGGACAAGCCTCGTGATAGGCCGACACCGCAGTCTCGAGGTTCTCAATACCCAATTCAACGCTTTGGTCGTAGGACGTCCCACCGAGAGGCCACAGGACACCTGGATAGTCGATGATCTCGATGCGGTAGTCCTTGCCTTCGGTTCCGTAGCGAGTCTCCAGTCCCGCTGTGTGGATGGAGTTGGGATCCGCGGTTCCGGGCACGACGAACACGCGCCCCTTCGCGCAGTCGACCGAATCCTCCGCTGCACCAGCCGGCTGAGCCAGGAATCCCAGAACAGGCAGGGTCACCGCCACCGTTGCCGTAGCGGCCATCGCACGACGCCGGGCCGCAGATCGGTCCCGGGCGCGAACCCGCTTCGTATGCGAACCCATTTCCGAACCCCCTGGATTATCTGACGCGAAGAGCCGAGATCTTCGAAGAATGGTCGCTACTCCCGAGAAGCAATCCTAAAAGACAACACCTGTTCTCAGATATCCTCCGAACATGTGAATCCCGAAAACGGAACCCCAGGGCCCGGAGTTTCGGGACAAGAACGATACGCGATCCATCGGCCCGGAAACGGGGAGTAATTGAGGTGCGCGAGAGGGTTCTCAGCGACTCCGACGCGTGTTATATCCTCTACTGCGAAAGGTCATGAGTGTCAGCAACAAGCCCCGGCTCGCTGACCGGCAACCCTCCAACCGCGGCGGGGTGCTCCGGGTGATGACCTGGTTGCGGTTCGCCGCGGCAAGCGCGGGTCCGGATGGTCGGACCCTCTAATTGGATGCCCTACCGACCAAGAAAGAGAAGTCCTACATGTCTGACACCGACGTCAATCCGGCTGACAACTGGAGCTTTGAAACCAAGCAGGTCCATGTTGGCCAGAGCCCGGATTCGGCGACTTCCGCCCGCGCCCTTCCGATCTACCAGACCACGTCGTACACGTTCCGCGACACCGAGCACGCCGCCAATCTTTTCGGCCTGGCCGAACCGGGCAACATCTACACCCGCATCATGAACCCCACCCAGGACGCCGTCGAACAGCGGATCGCATCCCTCGAAGGCGGCGTCGCAGCACTGCTCGTCGCCTCGGGCCAGGCCGCCGAGACGTACTCGATCCTGAACATCGTCGAAAACGGCGGCCACGTGGTGTCGAGCCCCCGTCTCTACGGCGGAACGTACAACCTCTTCCACTACACATTGCCCAAGCTCGGCATCCAGGTCAGCTTTGTCGATGACCCCGAGGACCTCGACAGCTGGCGCGCGGCCATCCAGCCCAACACCCGCGCGCTGTTCGGCGAGACCATCTCGAACCCGAACAACGAAATCCTCGACCTGCCCGGCATCTCTGCTGTCGCCCACGAGGCCGGTCTGCCCCTGATCGTCGACAACACCGTCGCCACCCCATACCTGATCAACCCGTTGGCCCACGGCGCCGACATCGTGGTCCATTCGGCCACGAAATACCTTGGCGGACATGGCACTGCCATCGGCGGCGTCATCGTCGACGGCGGCACCTTCGACTGGCGCGGCCAGCGTGACGGTGTGGACCTGTTTCCCGGTTTCACCACCCCGGACCCGAGTTACCACGGCGCAGTGTTCGCCGATCTCGGCGCTCCGGCCTTCGCCCTCAAGGCCCGCGTGCAGTGGCTGCGCGACACCGGTGCCGCGATCTCGCCGTTCAACGCGTTCCTCATCGCGCAGGGCCTCGAAACCCTGAGCCTGCGGATCGAGCGCCACGTGTCGAATGCTCAGGCAGTGGCCAAGTACCTGTCCGAGCACCCGCAGGTGGAGTCGGTGGCCTATGCCGGCCTCGAGTCCTCCCGCTGGTACAAGCGTGGCCAGGAATTGGCTCCGCGCGGTCAGGGCGCGATCATCGGCTTCGAGATCGTCGGAGGGGTGGACGCCGGCAAGCGGTTTGTCGACGCCCTCACCCTGCACAGTCATGTCGCCAACATCGGCGATGTGCGGTCGCTGGTCATCCACCCCGCATCGACCACCCACTCCCAGCTGATCGCCGAAGAGCAGCTCGCTGCCGGCGTGACCCCCGGACTGGTCCGGTTGGCGGTGGGTATCGAGAACGTCGTCGACATCATCGCCGACCTCGACTCGGGCTTCGCTGCGGCCAAGTGAGGTGAGCATCGACCCGCACACGCCATCACGAACCCATCCGGACTGGGAATTCCTGCCTGATGGGCAGCTGACCAGTGTGCCGGTCGGCCCGATTTCGCTGGACAACGGTGGACAGATCGAGAATGTGACCCTGGCGTTCCAACGCTGGGGCACACTCTCGCCCACCCGCGACAATGTTGTTCTGGCACTGCATGCCCTGACCGGCGACTCCCATGCGACGGGACCCGCCGGTCCTGATCAGCCCTCCCCCGGTTGGTGGGATGGGCTGATCGGCCCGGGCGCCGCAGTCGACACCGACGAATGGTGTGTCGTGTCGGCGAACGTCCTCGGTGGGTGCCGCGGTTCCACCGGCCCGGCATCACTGGATTCCGAAGGGCAGGTGTGGGGTTCACGATTCCCGCACATCACCGTGCTCGACCAGGTCCGCGCCGAGGTGGCATTGCTCGATGCATTGCAGATCGA
Organism: Williamsia faeni; assembly: GCA_003202005.1. Classification (GTDB taxonomy): domain Bacteria; phylum Actinomycetota; class Actinomycetes; order Mycobacteriales; family Mycobacteriaceae; genus Williamsia; species Williamsia faeni. The sequence continues at coordinate 207,937 of QJJF01000009.1, forward strand.
TTCCGTCGCAGCCGTCCTCGGCGGATCGATGGGTGGCGCGCGTGCCCTCGAATGGGTGGTCGGCTACCCCGAGCGCGTGCGGAGCGGCCTGATCCTCGCCGTCGGCGCTCGCGCTTCGGCAGACCAGATCGGTACGCAGACAACACAAATCGCGGCCATCAAGGCAGATGCCAACTGGCAGAACGGCGATTACCACGGTACCGGCCGGACTCCCACATCCGGGCTCGGTATCGCCCGCCGCATCGCGCACATGTACTACCGAAATGAACCCGAACTCGACCAGCGGTTCGAGAATCTCCCTCAGGGACAAGAGGATCCGCTGCACGGTGGCCGCTACGCGGTACAGAGCTACCTCGAGCACCAGGCCGACAAGCTCGTACATCGGTTTGATCCGGGCAGCTATGTGGTGCTGTCCGAGGTCCTCAACCACCACGACGTCGGACGGGGCCGAGGTGGCGTCGAGGCCGCACTGCGGAGTTGCCACGTGCCCGTCGTGATCGGCGGAATCGACTCCGACCGGCTCTATCCCCTGCGCCAGCAGATCGAGTTGGCCGAATTCATGCCCGGCTGCGTCGACGGGTTGCAGGTGGTGCATTCCGACAACGGCCACGACGGATTCCTCACCGAATACGATGCGGTCTCAGAACTTCTCAAGAAGACTCTCGACCTCGCCCGAGGCTGACCGGTTCAGGCCGCGGGCGGCGAGGTCGGCACGGAATCCGACTGCGTATCATCGGAACCCGGAATATCCGACGGTGCCGGTGGAGCGAAGGCCGGCGGTGGTGGCAGAGCGTCCGGCGATGAATTAGGTTCTGTCGTCGAAGGTGGTTCGGGCGCAAGCGATTCCGGCGGTGGCATGGACGGCGGCACCAGTCCGGGCGGCCATGTGATACTCGGCAACGGGAACGGGATCAGCGACGGATTCAGTGTCCTCGTCGGCGAATCCGACGGACCTGCCGCAGGCGGCAATTCCGTTGTCGCCCAGCCCAGATCCTCTTTTCCGCGACTGATCGGCGGCACCGCCACCTCACCGGTTGTGGTGGTCGGCGTCGGTGTCAGGGTGACCTGCGAACGGATCGGCGAGGTCGTGGTCTGCGGTGGCGCCGCCGTGGTGGCGGACGGCACCGTCGGAGACACCGACTGCGTCGTCGGTGTCGACGGATTGCCGGCGAGCGACGATCCGACCGCGTAGACGGTCATCAGGGCACCGGCGAGCAAAGCACCGAACATGGCGAGCGGCGCCGCAGACAACCAGTCCCGGCTGCGTCGCCCGCCGATGAAGGTGAGTCCGGCGAGCTTGGTGGTCGCCGCGGCCAGCCTGGCCGCGCCGGTGGCGGCAACCGATTCCGGGCCGTGCGGAAGTACCGTCTCGGCACCCACCGCTTCTGAGATGAGAGCGCGCACCAGCGGGATGTTTGCGATGCCACCGATGAGGACGATCGCGTCAGCCCGGGACGCCGCCACGTAGTCGGCAACCGCGGTGGCAGCTGCCTGCGCCATCGGCCGGGCAATGTTTTCGAACGAAGATCGGGTGAGAGTTCCGAGATCTGCCGAGCCACCGATCACCAGTGACGTCGACACACTCACGGACAGTTCTTCTTTGGCGGTCCGGCAGCTGCTGAGCACTGACCTGCGACGCCCGCGTAGGCGACCGTTGTTGCTGTATTCCTGCACGAGCAGCGCGTCGAGGGCGGTGCCTGACATCGCCTGGCTCCGCTGCAGGCCTGAGGTCCGTCCGGTGCGCGGATCAAGCGTGTACATGCTCATTCCGGTGTCACCGAGATCCACGACAACCACCGAGGCGAACCGGCTGATCTCGCCGGTGGAACGCAATTGATGTGCGACAGCTTCTGTTTCGGCGATCAGTTGGATCTGCCGTTTGGCACCGGTTCCGCGAGAAGCTATTTCACGTGCCTGCTCGTCCGTGCGGTAGGCCACACCGATCGGCCCGACCCTGCCACCACGGTCCTGCGCGTTACCCAGCATCAGGTCGATGCCTGAGTTCACACGGCCGGCGCGGGTCAAGCCATCGGTGACATCGACGTCGATGACGCGGTTGATCGAACTCTGGCGGCCATTGTCATCGGTCGTCAGCAGGACACAGTGGATCATTCCACTTCCCGCAGACAAACCCAGTGACGTGCTCATGGTCCTCATTCCGATCGCGGATGGCTCGGTGGGGCCCAGTTGCTGTCTGATTCACACCCCGGACGTGCTCACTGCCGTTGCCGGACAGCCCCCTGCCGCATGATTCCGGTCGGCGTCAAGACATTTCGTCTTTACGATAGTCAACCGAAAAGTGCAGCAACGAGAACCATTGTAATCAATCTGTGCCCAAAGGGTCGATCGAGGTCGACAACCAGAGGATGGCGATGCCCAACGTCACCATCGTCGAGACGTCGGACATCCGTCCACGTACCTCGAGGAGACCGACACGCGAAGTCGGCAGAATCGCCCGCAGAAACGCCGCCAGCAGCGCTGCCGAACCGAGGACAAACGTTCCTCGACGCCAGCGGTCGAAGATCAGGAAAATCGCGGCCACCACGACCAGCGCCATCACGGCGACGAAAGGTATCTGGACCAGCACACCTCGCAACCGCCGGACCCGGTGGAGACGGCGGGCACGCGCACGACTGGCGCTTGTTGCCGCCCCCTCGCCCGCGGCCGACCTACTGCTCATACCGAATCAAATCCGCGGCAATGCGGATTCGGCGCGCTCGACGACATTGGCCATCAGGAAGGCGCGTGTGAGCGGGCCCACACCACCGGGGTTTGGTGAGACATGCCCGGCGACGTCCCAGACGCCAGGATCGACGTCGCCGACCAAACCTTCATCCGTCCGACTGACACCCACATCGACCACCGCTGCACCGGGCTTGACCATGTCGGCCGCGATGAGGCCTGCCACACCCGCGGCAGCGATCACGATGTCGGCGCGCGACACCTCCGCAGCGAGGTCGGCGGTGCCAGTGTGACACAGGGTGACGGTTGCGTTCTCGGTCCGGCGGGTCAGCAGGAGCCCGATCGGACGTCCCACCGTCACACCGCGACCGACAACAACCACATGTGACCCGGCGATCGGCACGTCGTACCGTCGCAACAGATGCAGGATGCCGCGCGGGGTGCACGGCAGCGGAGCGTCGGACGAGGTCCCCGATCCGTCGAGGACAAGGCGCCCCAGATTGATCGGGTGCAGTCCGTCGGCGTCCTTGGCGGGATCGATCCGCTCCAGCGCCGCATTCTCGTCGAGATGCTTGGGCAGCGGCAGCTGGACGATGTACCCGGTACAGGCCGGATCGGCGTTCAGCTCGTCGATGACCTCGTTGAGCTGCTCGGTGGTGATGTCGGCGGGCAGATCCTTACGGATCGATGCGATGCCGAGTTTGGCGCAATCGTTGTGCTTTCCACGCACATAGGCGTGTGAGCCGGGGTCTTCACCGACCAGCACGGTTCCGAGCCCGGGAACTATTCCGGCGGCTCGGAGCTTGTCGACCCTCAACTTCAGATCGACAAAAACTTCATCACGGGTTGCTTTTCCGTCCAACACAGCTGCACTCACGCCACCCACTATTTCAGGTCGCGGCCGCGAGGTGTGCAAGCCATGGATCTAGCGGGTCGAAAACCACGCGATCTTCGACGAACCGATACCCGAGATCCACACTTTGCCGCCCGTTTCGACAACGCCGGTGCTCATTCCGAAACCCGGGATGTGCACCCGGTGATCAGCAACAACACGGCCGCCGGGCAACTCGATCTTCAGCAGCCACAGCGGGGTCACCGGTTCCGGCAGGAATCGGTCGGGCACGCGCCAGATCAACTTTCGGAGCCGCGGATATTTGGCGAGAAGTTCCAGCGGCCGACTTCGCATGCCCGCCATCGCCAGCCACATGTGCTCACCGTCGGCGCTGATCGAGGCGTTGTCCGGGAACCCGGGCAGCCGATCGATGGTCACCGCCTGCTCACCCGTCGCCGGGCTGTACGACCTCACGCGATAGTCACCGGTTTCGGCGACGTGCAGCAGCCCGGCGTGCGCGACGATCCCGTTGGCGAACTGCAGGTCATTGATGACAACGGTGGCCGTCGGCCGGAGATCGTCATCGAACCTGACCCGGATCAGCCGGCCCGTCCCGGAATGCTCGATGATGTCGCCCTTGTAGTGGTCGTAGCCGAATCGCGTGGTGGACTGGCTGACGTAGAGCTCGCGCGGCCGGGGATCGATTCCGCCGGTGTGCTCGGTGACGATCACGTTGGAGCAAAACGTCAACGGCACACCGTCGGCCTCTTCGATGATCGTCTCGATCGCGTAGGTGTCGAGGTTCATCTGGAGCAGGCCGCGTTCACTGTCGCAGATGAACAGGCGCGCACCGAGGACTTCCAGACCCAGTGGTCGCCCGCCCGTTGTCGCGACCACCTGCCACCGCCCGGAGTCGGGATCGATGCAGATGATGTCGCCGCCGATCGCCCCGGTCCAGATCCGCCCCCGGTCGTCGACAACAACGTCCTCGGGTGAATCGGACTCGACGTCGATGACCGAGATCTCGGGTTCCTGCGGCTGTGGCCAGCCTGCGGTCGATGCCGGCGTGGGCGTCCATCGCACCGGGGAGATCGCAGGCTTTGCCACAGCGTTCAACCTCCGATGTTGAGTCCGTGTGCCGCCGCGAATTCCATCGCCTGCCCGTGGTCGACGAGCGAATCGGTGACCTTGGCCTGCAGCCAGAGCATCGGATCAATTCTCGCACCCCGAAGATTCGCCTGACCCAGCTTCGTCCCGATCGCTCGGACGCCGGTCAGGTCGGACCCGGTGAGGTCTGCGCCGGTGAGATTCGAATCCGACAGGTTCGCCTCGCGCAGGCGACAACGGCTCAGGACCACACCCGACAGGTCCAGGCCGCCGATGGACATGAGTGACAGATCGCTGTCGACGATTTTCATCGGCCGAACCCGCGAGTTCGTGATGACCGACCCCAGCAAACTGCAGTCGGTGATCTCGGTCTTGTTCAGATGCGCGCGTTCGAAGTGGCAGTTCCGGAACGCGCTGGAGACGTGTTTCGAGAACGACAGGTTGACACCGGTGAAGTCGCAGTCGGTGAAAATCACTGTGCGAGTGGATAATTCACTCATATCGGCCTCGACAAAACTGCAGTTGACGAACTCCCGGTCCTCCCAGGTCTCCCCCGAGAAATCGGCATAGTCGAACTGTTCACCCTCGGCCACGTCAGTCATGCCCTCTGTTTACACCGGGGTGCCCTTGCGCCCAAACGCTCCACCCCTCAACCCCCAGAAGTTGGTCCGCAGTGCCGGTGGGGCAAGCTTCACAGGTGTTCAGAATGCTTTTTCACGAACCATGTATCCCGCCCAACACCGGCAACGCGATCAGATTGGCCGCCAACACCGGGTGTGAACTCCACCTGGTCGAACCACTCGGATTCGACCTCTCGGAGCCAAAGGTCAAACGGGCCGGACTCGATTACCACGACATGGCGACGGTGAGTGTCCACTCCGATCTGCTGACGGCGTGGGGTGCGCTCGCCCCCAAACGGGTGTACGCGTTCACCGCCCATGCCGATACGTTTTACACCGACATCAAGTACGAAGCGGGCGATGTGCTGTTGTTCGGTCCGGAACCCACCGGACTGTCGGACCAGGTACTGGCCGATCCGCACATCACCGAAACGGTCCGCATCCCGATGCTCCCCGGCCGCCGCTCCCTCAATCTGGCCAACGCGGCCAGCATCGTGATCTACGAGGCATGGCGGCAACACGGATTCCCCGGCGCGGTCTGACACTCAGTCGATCGGCAGGCCCCGCATGACGAACTTGCGCAACATGACGGGTGTCGGTTCTGCGATCAGGAGTTCGGCGTTGTCGGCCGGGTTGGTCTCGGTGACCGTCAGCTGCAGTTCACCGCCGGGCAGGATGTCCGCGGTGTAACCACGTTTGTCGCGTTCCCACTGCATGCTCAAACCACCGGCCGCCGTGGCAGATGGTGTGGACTCGGTCCAGTACGAGCTGCTCAGGCCGTCCCAGTACAACTCGAAGAACGCTTTGGCCGGGGCCGTCGGCGCCAGCGAACCAGCCCCTTTCCAGCCGTCCTCCAATTCCCAGAGATCCTTGATATGGGTGTCGATGACCCGCTTTGCGTTCGCCTGGTCGTTGCCCGACGCTTGCTTGTCGAGATTGCTCGAATACGTGCTTCTCGTGGTCATATACCGAGGTTAGGCTCTTTCCGGCCTCCGGGTATCCCGTGACGCCGACACCCACCATCACCGCTCCGATCGACCTACTCGTCGATCCGGAATCGTTTGATTCGTGAGGTCGCACCGGCGGTCAACGTCACACGGCTCTTCGCGATCCCAAAATGCTTGGCCAGCAATGCCGCAACAGCCGCGTTCGCCTTACCCTCGGTGGCCGGTTCACGTACGAACACGGTGAGTGCGCCAGCGTCGTCCATTTCGATCAACGGTCCCTTACGACTGTTCGGCTTCACCGTGACCACCACCTGCTCATCCACCGCTCCAGGTTATTACGGCCCACTCGGCGGCTGGTTCGGCACAGTGATACTGGATCTGCTGGTCACGGGTTGGGTCTGACTCTGTTTGGCACTGACGCTTACGGGTTGTCTTGCGAGCGATATGTCGA
>QJJF01000010.1 GCA_003202005.1 Williamsia faeni
CGGTCCCATTCCGAACCCGGAAGCTAAGCCTACCAGCGCCGATGGTACTGCACCCTAATCAGTGTGGGAGAGTAGGACACCGCCGAACACAATTTGCGGATACCCCGTATTCACAGTCCCCTGGACTGCGAATACGGGGTATTTTGCTATCCCCAACATTTTCGTTACGCACAGCACCCGCGAAGGGGAATACGCCCTCGCCGGCTCCATCCGGGGACGATATTTGCCGTCGGATCGTTGGCAGAATAGGGTGCGGGGAGACCAGGATGACTACAAGGGGAAATGGCGGGGCTTAATGCGGCGAATGTTGGCAATCGTGACCGGATTGATTGCGTTGATCGGGGTGTCCGGTATGACCGCCACAACCGCGAACGCAGCTCCGTCGGTAGGTCTCGGCGGAGGCGCCGGGATTGTCATCGCCGATAGCGCATTGTGCACGCTGACCACAATCGGCTACGACGGTGCCGGCCGGCTGGTGGGTCTCACCGCGGGTCATTGCGGCGGTAGCGGCAGCACGGTCAAGGCCGAAAAGACGATGGGCTCGGGTGTCCTCGGTGTGATCAGGCAGTCCAACCGCACGTGGGACTACGCCGTCATAGAGTTCGACAAGTCCAAGGTGACACCGCAGCGTAGCTACCGTGGCCTGACCATCTCCGGTCCCGGTCCCCGTCCTGTATTCGGCCAGACGGCTTGCAAGGCAGGGCGCACCACTGGCACCACGTGCGGCATCGTCTGGGGCGACGATCCTCAGGTACCGACGTTCACACTCAGCCAGGTGTGCTCCAACCACGGCGACTCCGGCGCGCCAATCGTGGTCGGGGACAAGGTCGTCGGCCTACTCAATGGTGGCCGCATCATCCAGAACCTCGGCGGGACCGGCCTCGACATCGACGTGCCCTGCACCGATCCGAACATCCCGATCCACAACCCCACCATCAGCACGCCGATGACGTCGATCTTGGCCGACCTGAACGGCCGGAACACAGTCGGCAGCGGTTTCCGGGCGGTCTGACCTCAGGTCCGCTTCACGATGGCGGCGATGCCGGCGATGACCAGTGCGATGCCGCCGACGAGGGTCAGCCACAAACCGATGCCCACTTCGAGCCCGGAGCCTGGGTCGTCGGTGATATCGGTGATGTCGATGACCGACGCACCAATGATCAACAGGCCCATCACGACTGCGACTATTCCGGCGACGAGGTGCAGTGCGGAGCGTTTTGCGATCGCGGCGGATACGACACCGAACGCTCCGGCGATCACAGCGAGTATCAGGGTGACCAGGCCATCCTTGGCCCCAAACTCCGAGTCACCGAGTCCGTTGACGCTGATGGGACCCCACGTCATCCAAGGTAGGAATGCCGAGAAGGCAACGAGCGCTGCGAACCCCGCGATCACCCAGCCGATGATTCTGACCGCGGAAGAAACCGGTCCGGCCGGTTCGGCGTGGGGCGCAGAGTATTGCGGTTGCTGGCCGTATGGAGGTTGCTGACCGTACTGGGGTTGTTGTGTGCCATAGGGGTTTTGGCCATAGGGAGACTGAGTCGGTCGTGGCTGCTGGCCGTACTGCTGTCCCGGACCGGGCTGCGGGGGTCCACCGTACTGCGGGGGTGGCGTGCCGTAGGACTGCTGCGGGGGCGGGCCGCCGTATTGACCTGGACTCGCGGGCGGTGGGGTTGCCGGTGGCGGCGTCGAAGTGGGGCTGACGCGAGTCTGATCGTAGGGGTCGGGCTGGCCGGGAGCGTGTGTCATTGGCTTTACCTTTTTCGGCTGATCGGATTCCTCACGGTAAACCCGTTCGGGCTTCCAGAACACCATTTACTACGCCGATCGGGTGACATCAGATCTGCATTTCATGCGGCTGACCGACAGCCGGGAACATCAGCCGGTCACCGCGTGGGGGGAGTCGGAAGCCTCGCCGCGAGCAGGCAGTTCTCTCAGGATGAGATTCAATACGCGGATCGCACCGGCCTTGTCGAGGGGATCGTTGCCGTTTCCGCATTTGGGTGACTGCACACACGACGGACACCCGGACTCACAACCACAGTGCGACACAGCATCTCGCGTTGCACGGATCCAGATGTCGAAAGCCTCGTGACCCCGATCGGCAAACCCGGCACCACCTGGATAGCCGTCGTAGACGAACACCGTCGGCAGACCGGTATCGGGGTGGAGGTTGGTCGACAGCCCGCCGATGTCCCAGCGGTCGCAGGTTGCGACGAGCGGAAGCAGGCCGATGGCGGCGTGCTCGGCGGCGTGCAAGGCGCCGGGGAACATGCCGACGGTGACGCCGGCGGCCTCGAGTGCTTCGGGATCGAGCGTGTACATCACAGCCCGGGTGGAGAGTGTCTGCGCCGGCATGTCCAACTCAACCGAATCGAGGATCTCTCCGCTGAGCAGCTTGCGGAGATACCCGACGACTTGGTGGGTCACATCCACCCTGACCAGGGCCACGGTGAGCGGCCCGAAGGTGTTGGTCTCCATCACATCGGTGATCTCGACCAGCGTGGTCTCCCGGGCGCTGGTGGTCCAGTCGGGTTCCTCCGGGTGGACGAGTGCAAGGCCGTCCTCGAGGTCGAGTTCATCGACCACGTAACTCTCACCTCGATGGATGTGGACTGCCCCGGGATGCACGGTTGACATCGCCCGACCCGTGTCGACGGTCCCGAGCAATTGGGCGGTGGTCTCGTCGACGATCATCACCTGTCCGCCGATACCTCCGCGGATGTCGACGTCGGCATGTGGTTCGACGCCGGGTGCGACGTACCAGCCGGCCTTCCGGTGTCGGATGAGTCCCTGTGCGGCCATGTCTTCGAGCAGTTCACGTGCACCGAAAGCGTCGACCTCGGATTCCTTGAGTGGCAATTCTGCTGCCGCGCACAGTAATTGCGGACCGAGGACATACGGGTTCGTCGGGTCGGTGACGGTGGCCTCAACGGGCTTGTCCAATAAGGCTTCCGGGTGATTGACAAGGTAGGTGTCGAGGGGGTCGTCGCGGGCGACGAGTACCACCAGCGAGCCCTCGCCCCGACGACCCGCCCGGCCGGCCTGCTGCCAGAACGAGGCGATAGTGCCCGGAAATCCGGCCACCACAATGGCATCGAGCCCACTGATGTCCACGCCGAGCTCCAGCGCATTGGTGGTGGCGACACCGAGAAGCTTTCCGTCGGCGAGATCGCGTTCGAGTGCTCGCCGATCATCGGCGAGGTAGCCCGCGCGATAGGCGGCGACGCGTGGCGCCAACTCCGGGTCCACCTGTTCGAGAATGCGTTTGGCTGACAACGCGGTGAGTTCGACGCCGCGCCGGCTGCGAACAAAACAGAGCGTCCGCGCGCCTTCGAGAACGAGATCGGCGAGAATGCGAGCGGCTTCGGCCCCGGCCTGACGGCGGACCGGTGCCCCGTGTTCGCCGGTGATTTCGGGGATGAAGGCGGGCTCCCACAATGCCACCGTGCGGGCGCCGTGCGGTGAACCGTCTTCGGTGATCTCGGCGCATTCGGCCCCGATCATTCGGCTCATCGCTGCGCCCGGGCTTCCGGACGTTGCGCTCGCCCCGATCACCACCGGGTTCGCCCCGGCGGCACGGGCGATTCGCAGGAGACGGCGGATGACCAGGGCGGTGTGTGAGCCGAATACTCCGCGGTAGTGGTGGCATTCATCGACGACGATGTATGCCAGACCTCTCATGAAATGTCGCCATCGGGCGTGGGAGGAGAGGATGCCGATGTGGAGCATATCCGGATTTGTGAATATCCAACGTGAATGTTCTCGTGCCCATTGACGGATGGCCGGTTCTGTGTCGCCGTCGTATGCGCAGGGTTGTAGGTGCAGGAACTCTTTACGTCCGGCCAGTAACGAACTCACCGAACGCAACTGGTCAGAGCCCAGTGCCTTGGTGGGGGAGAGATAGAGGGCCGTGGCCCGTGGATCGTCCATCAGGCGCGTGAGGATGGGGACCTGGTACGCAAGGGATTTACCGGATGCGGTGCCGGTTGCAAGCACCACATGACGGCCCGCATGAGCATGTTCGGCGGCAGCCACCTGATGGGACCACGGCTTGCTGACGCCGGAATCGGACAATGCCTCGCGTACGGGATTTCCGACCCAATCCGGCCAGTCTGTGAAACTGGCTGTCCGGCTGGGAATTAGGGACTTGTGGGTCAGGGGTGATTCGTCGGGATCGACACCCGCCAGGGTGCGGGCGAGCAGTTCGGAGCCGAAGTCAGAGCTACTCATTGATCCAGTTCATCACGCCGTAATATTACCTACTGTGAAGTGCTGATTGCGTAGTCGGCCATGTTTTGAATCAGTTTGACTTCCTGACTGTTGTGCACGCCGAGAACATGATTCACTTGTTCTGGTCGCAGCTTCTGGGGGCGGTTCAAGTATTGGCCAGTCTCTTGGGATCGTGTTGCGAGCGTGGTACTGAAGGTCAGTGTGCGGGGGCACCCGTAAACGGCGCCAGTAGGTATGGCGGTCGGAACCGGCCCGGCGTGGGTAACTCCCCGTCGTATCCGGTGAAAGTAAAGGAATACAAAGAATGGCACAGGGAACTGTGAAGTGGTTCAACGCGGAAAAGGGCTTCGGCTTCATTGCGCCTGATGACGGACCCGACGATGTGTTTGTCCACTACTCCGAGATCCAGGGATCCGGTTTCCGCACTCTCGAGGAGAACCAGCGGGTCGAGTTCGAGGTCGGTCAGGGAACAAAAGGTCCGCAGGCCACCGGTGTTCGAGGACTGTAGGGACACCTTCCCATAGGAATCGCCCATCGAGGGCACTCCATCGAGGACCTTCGCGCCACGCGAAGTACCTCAAAAGTTCAATCCGGCACCGCAATCTGGTGCTCGGCGTCTTACCCCCGATGTCGTGACCATGGCATCGGGGGTGAGTCGTTTTCGGCAGAAAATACCGTACGGTTCAAAGGTGGGCCAGCTGTCGATGTTCTCTGCGGAGACCGACGAGCCGTCGATTGACGATCTCGCCGGGGTCTTGGCGACCACCGGACAGATTGCAGTGAGTACGCAGGGTGCCCGTGTGTCGGTGGTTGTCGCCGACGATTGGCGCGCCCACGCTCTCGCCGAGGAGTTCGAGCGGTGCGGTGTTGCCGCGGAGGTCTCGCTCTCGCCCGAAGGTTCACCGCTCGTCGGAACTGCCACCACACCGGAGCTCGACGATCTCTATCGCGCCTGGACCAAGGGTGCGATCAAGACGACGCCCCCGAACTGGGTCCCGGGACCCCGTGCGCTGCGACTGTGGGTCATCGCGGCGGGCCGGCGCGATGCCGAGCGGTACGTACTGGGCCTTGATCCGCACGCTCCCGAATCGCACGGATCTCTCGCGACTGCGGTGATGCGAGCGGGGATCGCGCCGACCCTGGTCGGTACACGCGGTGCCAATCCGGCATTGCGTATCGCCGGGAAACGGCGTCTGTCGCGTTTGATCGAGTCGATCGGCGAACCACCGGACATTTCGGGCGCGGCGGCACACTGGCCATTCATTTGAGCAAATTTCCGGCGATTTGCTCTCTGAACTGCAGGTACGCACCGTTCAAAGGTGTGTTCCCGAACACCTGATCAGGCACTTCTCGGGTGCCAGGCGGCATACTCGGATGCCACTACCGCTATACATAAGGTACAAACGGGCCAGAAGAACCATGAAAGGTGCAGGAAAATACGGTGGCGGATTCAGATACAGCAGCTCGCGGGACAGGTAAGGCAGTGCGCCGTCTCGTGATCGTGGAGTCCCCGACCAAGGCCCGCAAGATCGCGTCCTACCTCGGCTCCAACTACGTGGTGGAGTCCTCGCGCGGTCACATTCGTGACCTGCCGCGTGGCGCGGCCGATGTGCCCGCCAAATACAAGGGACAGCCGTGGGCCAGGCTCGGGGTGAATGTCGATGAGAACTTCGAACCGCTGTACGTGGTCTCGCCGGACAAGAAGTCGACCGTCACCGAGCTGAAGGCCTTGTTGAAGGACGTCGACGAGCTCTACCTCGCGACAGACGGTGACCGCGAGGGTGAGGCCATCGCGTGGCACCTGCTCGAAACGCTGAAGCCCAAGGTTCCGGTCAAGCGGATGGTCTTCCACGAGATCACCGAATCGGCCATCCGTGCTGCCGCCGAAAATCCGCGTGACCTGGACGAAGACCTTGTCGATGCGCAGGAGACCCGTCGTATCCTCGACCGTCTGTACGGCTACGAGGTGTCCCCGGTCCTGTGGAAGAAGGTCATGCCGAAGCTGTCGGCCGGCCGTGTGCAGTCGGTGGCCACCCGCATCATCGTCGAGCGCGAACGCGAACGGATGGCGTTCCGGTCGGCCGAGTACTGGGACATCGCCGCCACGCTGGACGCCGGAGAATCGGCGAAGCCGCGTAGTTTCGGGGCCCGACTGGTCAGTGTCGACGGCGCCCGCGTCGCCAGTGGTCGTGATTTCGATTCGACCGGCGGCCTGAAGAAGGCCGATGTCACGATCCTGGACGAAGCCCGCGCGGTGGCGCTGGCCTCGGGTCTGCGGGGGGCGTCGATGTCGGTCGCCTCGGTGGAGGAGAAGCCCTACACCCGTAAGCCCTATGCGCCGTTCATGACCTCGACCCTGCAGCAGGAGGCCGGCCGCAAGCTGCGGTTCACCTCCGATCGCACCATGCGAGTGGCGCAGCGCCTGTACGAAAACGGCTACATCACCTACATGCGTACCGACTCGACCACGCTGTCGGAGTCTGCGATCACTGCGGCGCGCAACCAGGCCCGGGACCTCTACGGTGCCGATTTCGTCCATCCGACGCCACGGCAGTACACCCGCAAGGTCAAGAACGCGCAGGAGGCGCACGAGGCCATCCGTCCGGCCGGTGAGTCGTTCCGGACGCCCGGCCAGGTCGCCTCGGCATTGCAGTCCGATGAGTTCAAGCTCTACGAACTGATCTGGCAGCGCACGGTCGCTTCGCAGATGGCCGACGCTCGCGGCACCACCATGAGCCTGCGGATCAGTGGCAACGCCAGCACCGGCGAAACCTGCACGTTCGCTGCGTCCGGTCGCACCATCACGTTCCCCGGATTCTTGTCGGCCTATGTCGAGACCGTCGACGAACAGGCCGGTGGCACCGCCGACGACGCCGAGAGCCGTCTGCCGAATCTTGTTCAGGGACAGGCGCTCACCGCGACCGAGCTGAACCCCGATGGTCACACCACCAACCCGCCCGCGCGTTACACCGAAGCTTCACTGGTGAAGACGTTGGAGGAGTTGGGAATTGGTCGCCCGTCGACGTACGCATCGATCATCGGCACCATCCAGGACCGTGGATACGTGCACAAGAAGGGGTCGGCCCTGGTGCCGTCCTGGATCGCGTTCGCGGTGGTCGGCCTGCTCGAGGCGTACTTCAAGCGTCTCGTCGACTACGACTTCACGGCCACCCTCGAAGATGATCTGGATCAGATCGCCCAGGGTGCCGAGAATCGCACAGATTGGTTGACCCGCTTCTACTTCGGGCAGGACGGCGCCGAAGGGCAGGCCGGTACCGGCCTGAAGAAGCTCGTCGGTGTGAACCTCGAAGAGATCGACGCGCGCGAGGTCAACTCGATCCGTTTGTTCGATGATGCCGAGGGCCGCCCGGTGTTCGTGCGGGTGGGTCGGTTCGGTCCGTACCTCGAACGCACCGTCACACCCGAGGGCGGTGGCGAGCCGGAGTCGCAGCGCGCCAACCTCCCCGACGACATCACCCCGGACGAGCTGACCCTGGAGCTGGCCGAAAAGCTCTTCAGCACACCGCAAGAGGGCCGGGTGCTCGGTGTCGATCCGCTCTCCGGCAATGAAATCGTCGCCAAGGAAGGGCGTTTCGGGCCGTACGTCACCGAGATTCTGCCGGACCCCGAAGACGACGGTGGCGAGGGCGGCACAGTGCCGGCCCTGACCCCGCCGCCGGTACCCACTCCGCTCGACGACGGTGTCACACCGCTGGACGCACCCTCGGGCGACACGTTGACCGCCACCACGACCACGAAGGCCACGGCAAAGAAGACCGCCAAGAAGGCGGCCAAGAAAGCCGGACCCAAGCCGCGCACCGGGTCGCTGTTCAAGTCGATGGAAATCGGCACGGTCACCCTCGACGATGCCCTCAAGTTGCTGTCGTTGCCACGGCTCGTCGGCAAAGACGAAGAGGGTCAGGAGATCACTTCGCAGAACGGTAGGTACGGGCCGTATCTCAAGCGCGGCACCGACTCCCGTTCACTGACGTCGGAAGACCAGATCTTCGACATCACCCTCGAAGAGGCACTCAAGATCTACTCCGAACCCAAGCGACGGGGTCGGGCCGCGGCCGCGCCGCCGTTGCGTGAGCTCGGTACCGATCCGGTCTCGGAGCAGCCGATGGTGATCAAGGACGGCCGTTTCGGTCCGTACGTCACCGACGGTGAGACCAACGCGAGCCTGCGCAAGGACGACGACGTTGCGTCGATCACCGACGAACGGGCATCGGAGTTGCTGGCGGACCGGCGAGCTCGTGGTCCGGCGAAGAAGGCTGCGAAGAAGGCTCCGGCAAAAAAGGCTGCAGCCAAAAAGGCGCCGGCCAAGAAGGCTGCAGCAAAGAAGACGGCGGCCAAGAAGGCCACGGCCAAAAAGACTGTCAGGAAGGCTCCGGCGAAAAAGGCTGCACCCGAGTCGGAATGACGACACGATCGTCCCGCTGGGGGCCTGCCGAGGGAACATTCCCTCGGCACCCTCCGGCCGGGACGATCCTGGCGAGATCTAGACGCCGATGGCGTAGTTCGGCCTGGCCAAGCGGGTTTCGATTCCGCGGCCGCGCAATTCGATACCTTCGCCGATGTCCCAGTGCGCGGCCTCGGTGGCCGACGCGAGGTACACGGCGCGGGCAGATCCCAGGACGCGACTCGGCTCGTACTTGGCCAGGTCGGTCAGGCGGGCCGCCTCGTTCACGGGGTCGCCGATCACGGTGTACTCGAAGCGTTGTTGTGATCCGATGTGGCCGGCGATAGCCTTGCCTGCCGACACCCCGATGCCCACGTCGGTGTCACCGAGGGCGGTATCGAGCTCCTGGCGCAGGATGCGGGCAGCGGCCAGAGCCTGGCCGGCGAAGTCCTCCTGATCGAGCGGTGCGCCGAAGATGGCCAGCGCCGCGTCACCCTGGAACTTGTTGACAAAGCCGCCGTGCCGCCCGACCACATCGACGACCACCCGGAAGAACTCGTTGAGCAGGTCGACGACTTCGCGGGGAGGCAGGTTGACGGCCAGCCGGGTCGAGCCGACGATGTCGACGAACAGCACACCGACGTAGCGTTCTTCGCCGCCGAGCTCGGTGCCGCTCTCGATGGCCCGGCGGGCGACGTCTTCGCCCACGTAGCGGCCGAACAGGTTGCGCAGTTCCTGTCGTTCGCGGACATCGGCGACCATCTCGTTGAAGCCGGCCTGCAGCAGGCCCAGATCGCTGCCGTCGTAGATCCGAACGGCTGTGTCGAGGTTGCCTTCACGCACTTCGTGCTGCGCCAGCGTCAGCTGTTTGATCGGATCGGCGATTGCCGAAACGACTCGCACCACACCGATCGATCCGAAGACCAGGGCCGCACCCGCCATCCACAGGATGGGCCGCTGCAGGCCCTCGGCGTCGGTGTCGATGATGCCGGCCTTCTGGCCGACGACCAGCGCGATGATCACGGCCAGCGGTGCGGCCACGCTGACCACCCAGAACAGGATGATGCGCTGGGTGACGCTGGGGGCAGTCGCGGCCTCGGGGTTGTTCGCCATCGCGGCAACGGTGATCGGGCGCAGGACCTTCTCTGACTGCATATAACCCAGCACCGAGGTCACCAAAGCCCCGACAAACGATCCCAGGGCGACCACGATGGCCGTGCGACCCGACTGGGACAGGCTGAGCAACGAGAACACCACACCGCCGACAACCCAGAGCCCACCGTGGACGAGCATCAGGAGCAGAGGGAGTCGAAGTGCCCGTCGCCGGGCGGCTTCGTTGTCGGGCCGGGACCGTCGTCGATGCCAGACCAGGACCGGCAGTGACAGCCGAATGGTCGCGTATGCGCTGACGCATCCGGCGAGGACAAGGTAGATGACGAAGATCAGCTGGCCGACGCCGCTGATTTCGGAGAGGCTGACGGACGTCTGTTCGGGAAGGCCGAAACGAAGGAATGCAAAGGTGAACAGCGCGCCGGCGAGGTTGGCCCGGAGCATGTCGAGTGCCAACACCGGCCAAGGTGTGTGCACCAGCCAGCGCAACGTGTGCCATGCATGTTGCAGGCGTGACTGTCTTTCGACCACGTGCATACGGTAGCTGGCCGCTTGCAAGAGTTAGACATCGCTGTCTGGCCGCCGCGATAGGGTTGACCTGTGACAACAGTGTTCGATCGATTGGTTGGCCAGCAGGCGGTCGTGGCCGAACTCACATCCGCTGCCATCGCCGCAGCCCAACTGGCCGCGGCACGCGAGCGTGAGTCGCATGGTGAGGCCCCGGCCCCCGATGCACCGCGCCACGGTTCGTCCGCGATGACCCACGCCTGGCTCTTCACCGGGCCTCCGGGATCGGGACGATCGGTCGCGGCGCAGTGTTTCGCGGCGGCGTTGCAATGCGAGATGACCGACACTCCCGGGTGCGGGCGGTGCCATGCCTGTGCGACGGTGATGGCCGGTACCCACGCCGATGTCCGGCGGATCGTGCCCGAGGGTCTTTCGATCAGTGTCAAGGGCATGCGGGACATCGTTCAGACCGCGTCGCGGCGGCCCAGCGTCGGTCGATGGCAGGTCGTTCTCATCGAGGATGCCGATCGACTCACCGAGGCCGCCGGCAATGCTCTGCTCAAGGCGGTGGAAGAGCCGCCACCGCGGACAGTGTTCTTGCTGTGTGCGCCGAGCATCGATCCCGAAGACATCTCGGTGACCCTTCGCTCGCGTAGCCGGCACGTCCCGCTGGTGATGCCCAGCGCGACGGCGATCAGCGCGGTACTCATCGCGCAGGACTCCATCGAGCCGGGCCTGGCCCAGTGGGCGGCGTCGGTGTGCGGTGGGCACGTGGGCAGGGCCCGTCGGCTGGCAACTGATCAGCAGTCGCGCGACGAGCGCACACAGGCGTTGGGTTTGGCTCGGGCCGCGACATCGAATGCGCGGGCGTATCAGGCCGCCGAGGAGCTCGTGAAGTCCGCCGAGGCTGCCGCGAAGTCGATCAGCGCCAAGCTCGACGAGGCCGAGACCGAGGAGATGCGGACGGCGCTGGGTGCCGGGGGTACCGGCAAGGGTTCAGCCGGGGCGTTGCGCGGTTCGGCGGGCATCCTGAAGGACCTCGAGAAGCGGCAGAAGTCGCGGCAGACACGCACGAGCCGAGATCTCCTCGACCGGGCCCTGGTCGACCTCGCGGCGCTGTTCCGGGATGCGCTGGCCGTGTCCTACGGCGCCGGAGTGGTTGCGATGCACCCCGATATGGCAGAGCAGACCCAGGGAATGGCCCGGTATGCATCCCGCGAGGAGTTGCTGACCTGTGTGGAGGCGGTGCTCGAATGCCGAGAGGTGCTCGGGCTCAATGTGAAACCCAAGTTTGCCGTCGACGCCATGGTCGCCAAAATCGGTATGGCATTGCGGCATTGACCGACGGGGCGCTCAGGCAAATCGGCTGAGCGCCTCGCCGAACATGCCCTGGCTCTCGATCACGATCGACTTCTCGACGGGGTCGATGCGCGTGATCTGTTGCACGCGACCGCCGTACCAGAAAAAGGTGTGGGGGCTGATGTTCCCGCCGGGCGCATCGTCGGCCTGTCCCAACGTGTAGCCGACCATGTCGCGGACGGCCACGGTCGACCGGAGGTTGGTCACCGGGTGGAGCATCAGTAGGTGTCGGTGCGGGACACTGAACACGACACCGTGCGCCGCGCTACCCAGGACGGTGTCGACCACCCTCTTCATGTTCAGGGCTTTCGATGCGATGAAGAAAGATTCGCCTTCCAGGGCGGTGATCGCGGCGGTGTCGGCCACCGGAATCTCCTCCGTCTCAAAGGGTTCGGCGTCGGTGTTGCGTTGTCCGGCCTGATACAGCAGGTCGAGATCGCGGGATTCGATCGTCTGGTCGGTCAGGGTTTCGACGGTGGTCGGAAGGTCGCGGCACAGGTGGACCACCAGATTGTCGGCGAACGGGCGTGCGTAGGACGTCGTCAGCGCGGGGTCGATCACGGTGTCGGGCTGCAGCCTGGTGCGCACCTGCGTGAGCAAAGCCGGTTCTGTCAGCTCGGCGGCCGCGGGTGCGCGCATCCCTTCGAAATGCTGGCGGAAGTGAAATGCGATGTAACCGGCCCATTCGTCGTCCGGCAGGGTCTGGCAGGTCTCGACGAGCGTGTGAAGGAAGTACCGCTCGGAATCGGGGCCGAGAAGATAGACATCGCCGTACTCGGGGTCATCGACGGGACTCACCTCGACACCGAGTTCGGACAATGCCGCAATCGACAGGACTGTCACCCGCCGTGCCGCGCCTTCGGTCATCGAGCCTCCTCTCGGGCAACCCTACTGATCGCGCGCTGACAGTTGATCGAGGCAGCCCACGAAGGCCTCGTAACGGTCGTGGCCGAGGCGTTGTCGCCAGAGATCTTCGACAGAGGCGACGGCGGCCACCGTCCGCTGCTGAACTTCGACGCCACTCGGTGTCGGGGTGATCAGCGATGCACGGCGGTCGCTGGGATCACGTGCGGAGACGACATAGCCGTGTTGTTCGAGGTGGGCCAGGAGCTGCGAGATGCCCTGCCTGGTGATCTCGGTGCGGTCGGCCAGCGTGCTGGGGCGGGTTCCGTCGACGTCGATGGAGTCGAGAACGCGCAGGTGGGAGACCCGCAATGGGCCGGTGTTACCCATCCGGGCCTGTAGATCCTGGCGGAAACGTCCGAACGCACCCCCCATCTTGTCTGCCAGATGCGTGACGGTGTCGGGCTGTGCATGGTCTTGCGTCATTTGGTCAAGTACCTTTATTATCAAGTGACTTTATCAATTCAGTATATGCCTGGAGCCGGT
Organism: Williamsia faeni; assembly: GCA_003202005.1. Lineage (GTDB taxonomy): Bacteria > Actinomycetota > Actinomycetes > Mycobacteriales > Mycobacteriaceae > Williamsia > Williamsia faeni. Next base: position 13,001 of record QJJF01000010.1, read on the forward strand.
CATGATCGAGCTGCCCACACCCGACGAATCCACACTCTGTGACGTCGCACAGCGGTTGAAAATCGGGCGCTACGTCGACCATTCATCCGAACCGCTGGATTTTGATGTCGCGGCGCCGGGGACCGCGGGCCTGTGGCGAGTGCGTATTCGTGGTGACCGTGGGCAGGGCACAACGGTGGTCAAGGTGTTGCGGCATCCGGTCGAGTGGCCGCCACTGGCCGAGTTTCCCCCGGAGGCCCGGGAGTTCTTTCTGCAGACGTTTCCGTGGTCACAGGATCCGGAAGTGCTGGCCGAGGTGGCACCCTGCTGTCCCGAGGGTTTTCGGACGGTCGAACTGCTGGGGGCGCAGTGGCACGGACCGCACCTGCGGTCGATGTGGCTCGAAGATCTCGGTGACGTCCAGATATTCTCCACTGCAGCACAATTCGAGCGGGCAGCGAGGTTGCTGGGTGCGATGGCAGGTATCCGCGCTGCGGCCGGGTCGCCGTTGTCGCAGCAATTCGATGACGGCTTCGCGCTGGCGATGATCGCGCGTGAGCGAGTGGAGGGGATGGACCGGCGGCTGCTCGCCGGGATGATGGTCGACGCCGACGACCACGTGGTACCCCGCGATCTGGTCGAGGACCTGCTGTGGGTCGGCGACCACATCGACCGTCTCCTCCTCGGCCTCGGGGGGCTTCCCCAGACGCCTGTGCACGGCGATGCCGCGCCCGACAACCTCGTCGTCGATCCGGATGACGACCGGACGATCGTGCTCATCGACCTGGCCCAGATGCCACGCCATGCGGTCGGATTCGATCTCGGTCAATTGGTGTTCGGGCGACACAGTCCGGTGCTGGCGCTGGGCGAGGATGTGGTCGATCGGATCGTCGACGAGTATGCCGCCGGACTGGCCGTCGGCGGAATGCCGGTCGACGCGTCGGTGGTGTGGGCAGGGTTCGTCGGGTCCGCGGTGATCCGAAACGCTTTTGAGATCGCCGGCGCGACCACCGATGTGCCCGGGCGGATTGCGGCGGCTCGATACCTGGTCGACAAGGCCTTTGACCTGGGGTTAGTGCCCTGCCGCGAGGTGGTGAGGTGAGCCGGTTTGGTCCTCGCGCCACCGCTGGATAGACTGGCTGGCGCTGCCTGGTGCAGCACGCCGCCTTAGCTCAGTCGGTAGAGCGCTTCACTCGTAATGAAAAGGTCGCGAGTTCGATTCTCGCAGGCGGCTCCACGAAGGCCCCCACATTGGGGGCCTTTTTGGTGTGCTGACCACACGCAGCTCGGGTGCTCATAGACACACGTTGCATGCATTATGTGCATACGACCGGAGCGTGTGCATCTGTGTCAGAACGGCGTGAGCAACGCCCGCTCGTCGCGCAATGCCATCGAGATCGGATCGGTGCGGGTCGGCGCTCCCAGTCCGGGACCGGGTCGCACGAGGATGTCGGTGGGTCCCGGAACCGATCCACAGGCCGGGCAGCGGCCGAACTCGTCGATGTCGGCACCGCATCCGCTGTGGGAGAAGATCCGGCGGCGACGGACGGGGTCGGAGCGGCCATCGCCCCAGCGGATCAGCGCATGCAGCGACGGCCACAGGGCGAGTCCGGCCTCAGTCAGCACGTAGTCGGTACGTCCCCCGCGCGGTTGCCGTTCCAGGACGCCGGCGTCGACCAGAGTGGAAAGTCGCTGGGTGAGTACAGCTTTGGAGATGTCCAGCCGCTGCTGGAAGTCGGTGAACCGGCGGACGCCGAAGAAGGTCTCGCGCAGGATCAGCATCGTCCAGCGTTCGCCGACGATCTCGAGGGCGCGCGCCAGCGAGCAGTCCTGCGTCTCGTAGTCCGTGCCGAGTGCCATGGTGGGCAACTCTACACCGATGGTCTGTTCAGCAGACCATATGCTAGGTTTCGGGGAATAGTTCGTTGAGCAGACCAAGGGGTGACCATGGCGACGTTTGAAGTGGGCGACACCGCAGTGCAGGACCGCCGGACGCTTACCGTCGCCGCACTGGGAACGATGCTCGTCCTGGTCGCATTCACCGCGCCGCTGTCGACGATCAACGCCACCGCTGCCTCGCTTCACGCGGGGGTCTCGGGCACGACCTGGATCCTCAGTTCGATGAGCATCGGCCTGGCTGCCGCCTTGCTCTCGACGGGAACGATCGCGGACGATTACGGACGGCGCCGGACCCTGGTGATCGGACTCCTCGTCGTGGCGGCCGGATCGATCGTCGGAGTGCTGATCCCCGACGTCGTGGCATTCGTGCTGACGCGCGTCGTCGTGGGTGTGGGCGGTGCCGCGGTGATCGCATCGAGTCTCGGCATCATCGCGCACACGTTCGCACCCGGTCCGGCCCGAGCGGCGGCCAGCGGGGTCTGGGGTGCCAGCGTCGGCGCCGGCATCGCGATCGGACCGCTGTTGTCGGCCCTTCTCGAACGGGTCCACAGCTGGCACGACGCCTACTGGGTCCTGGCGGTCGCCTGCGTGATCCTCGCGGTGGCCGCGGAGCGTCTGGTCCCGGAATCGCGGTCGGAGCACCGGCGGGGACTCGACATCCCGGGAGCCCTGTTGCTCGCCGGCGGCATCAGCGCGCTGCTCGCCGCGTTGGTCGAAGGCAGACAGGGCTGGATCGAACCCACGGTAATCATTCTCTTCGCGGTGGCCGCGGTGGTCCTGGCGCTGTTCATCCTGGTCGAATATCGAAGTCCGACATCGATGTTGGACCTCGCTCTACTGCGATCCCCAGCGTTCGTCGCTGCGACTCTCGCGGCCTTCGTCACCGGTGCCGGTGTCATCGCTCTGATGTCCTACATGTCCGGATTTCTCGGTTCCGCGCTCGGGATCACGGCGATCGGTGCGGCATTGCTGCTTTTCTCGTGGTCGGCGACCAGCGTGGTCACCGCGTTGCTCGCTCGACGCATCTCCCCGCGCGTCCCCGGCCGGGTGCAGTTGGCGGTCGGCCTGATCGGCGTCGCGGCGGGATTGCTGGCGCTGACCGGCATCGGCGAAAGCTCGGGGTGGGCCCGGTTTCTGCCGGGCTTGATCATCGCCGGTATCGCCAGCGGCGTGGTCAACGCCGCACTCGGACGCGAAGCGGTCGCCAGCGTTCCGCCGGGTCGCGGCGGCATGGGCAGCGGTGCCAACAACACCGCCCGGTACGTCGGATCGGCCATCGGCGTGACGGTCGTCGCGGTCATCGCGACCCATCCCCGTAGCGGCGCTGCCACCGCTGGACTGATCGACGGCTGGAACATCGCCGCGGTGGTCACGGCCACCATCTCGCTCATCGGAGGGCTGGCGGTTCTTTTCGCCCATACCCGGGTGCGACCGGCGGTGCCGAACCCGACTGTGGGGCCCGGGCCCGGCTAGATTGTTGCGCTCGCAAGCTGGTCGAAGAACGATGTTGCGGCAGAGGCATTTACGAGTTCGTTAGTTTCCGAACACGAATTCTCGCGCCGCGGTTGCAGCGATTTGGGGGCGACAATGTTCGGTTTCAGCTTGATCACTTCGCGAGACACGAATCATCGCCGGGCCGTCATGTGGATGAGCGTTTCGATTGGTGTCGCTGTGCCGGCTACGTCGACGCGGTGATGCGCTGACCGGGTTTCCACCATTGTCGGCGGTCCCCGCCCCGGGCAGCGTGGTGGGGTAATTCTCGGGAACCACCGACCGGGACAAGAATCTTTCAGCTGGATGCGCCGACCCGGGGCGTGCGTCCGTTCGGTGGTGCAGGCTCGCCATAGCCGAGACCGGTTTAGGGTTCTGGTTGTGACAAAGGACTGGCCGCGTTCGGGCGACTCGCGATGACGGAGACCGAAGTTCCAACTCCACGTCGCGGTGCCATGTGGCCGCTGTACGCGGCCGGTTTCACCACCGCGTTCGGCGCGCACGGTATCGCCGCGAACCTCGGGGCGTTCTCCGACGACGCGGTCACCTCTCTGATGGTGCTCGGTGGGCTTCTCGCGCTCTACGACGGTGCCGAGGTGCTGTTGAAGCCGGTGTTCGGGACGCTTGCCGACCGGATCGGAGCCAAACCTGTTCTGCTGGGCGGGCTGATCGGATTTGCTGTCGCGTCCGCGCTGTTTGCGTTCGCCGGGAGCCCCGGCTGGCTCTGGGCGGCCCGACTGGGACAGGGCGCCTCGGCCTCGGCATTCTCTCCGGCGGCATCCGCGATGGTCGCCCGGCTGAATCCGACCGGCGCACAAGGCCGGGCGTTCGGTAGCTATGGCTTCTTCAAGTCGATCGGCTACACGCTCGGTCCGTTGCTGGGTGGTGTCATCGTGTGGGCGGGAGGCCTGCAGTGGTTGTTCCTGGTGATGGCGGCATGCGGTGCGGTGGTGGCGATCTGGGCAGCGATCACAGTTCCCGCAGTTCCGCCGCTGCCGCGCGCCAGGCAGACCGTGGTCGATCTGGCCCGCAGGCTGGCCGACCGCACATTCCTCGCCCCGACCGCGGCACTTGCCGGCGCAACCGCCGCCCTGTCCGTCGGAGTCGGATTCCTGCCGGTGTCCGGCGCGGCAGCCGGGCTCGGGACGATCGCGACCGGCGCTGCGGTGTCCGTGCTGGCAGCCACCGCTGCGTTCGTGCAGCCGCAGGTGGGGCGCGCTCGTGATGCCGGACGTCTGAGTACGCGTACGGGACTGCTTGTCGGGCTGGCACTTTCCGCCGCGGGACTCGGAGCGGCCATGCTTCCCGGCCTCGTCGGTGTCCTGCTCGCGGCGGCCCTGATCGGTGTCGGCACCGGGATGATCACTCCACTTGGCTTTGCCGCGCTGGCCGCATCGACACCGAAAGAGCGGATGGGCCAGACCATGGGCTCGGCCGAGTTGGGACGCGAACTCGGGGATGCGGGCGGACCGTTGCTCGTCGCCGGCGTTGCCACCGTCACGACCCTGGCCTTCGGCTACGCGGCTCTGGCAGTGCTCCTCGCCGTTGCCCCGGTGCTGGTGCTGCTGACCCGGTTTGGCGCGAGGCGCGCACCCGATGATGTCCGGTGATGGGGGCGCAGATCGAAGCGGTAGGCAAATCGCCGGTCAGCGGTGGGGATGTGTCATCACGAGCTTGTGAGTGACCTTCTCATGATCGTTGGCGGGTCCGTCGCTTCGTCACAGCGCGACCGATAACCGAGAGCATCAGCCACGTGGCGGGAATCCAGATATAGCAAGAGACTCCGTACCAGATACTGAAAACGTATATGCCGTCCGATACGTCGAAAAAGGTGCGATCAACCACTGTGAGCATCACAATCAGAATGCCTACGAAGAGCACGTAACTCACTGGGATTGCCAGTAAGAAGAGTCCCGCAGAATAGGGGCGGAGGAATCGTCTCATTGGGTCCTTCAAGGTACTTTGTGGTGTCCCGGCAGGTGGCGTGCGGGCCCCCATGGGTCAGAAGCGTCCGGCATGTACTGGTACATGGGGGTAGTCGTGCCAGAGTTGCTGTCGTCGTATACTTCCCATGCGGGATAGTTGGTCAGCTGCCCTTCCACTTGTGGGGCGCCATCTAACGGCGATGTGATGAGTGTTCCTCGGACTGTGGCACCGACAGTGCTCGCGCCCCACTCGCCGACCTTCTGGTCATAGAACGGGGCATAGGGGTCGGTGGCTTCGAAGGTAACCTGAACGCGTTCTCCGTCTTGTGCCACACCGAACGTAGGCTCATCGACCTTGACTGCACCAGAGGGAATTTCCACAGATGGGTTCTGCCGCATGACGATTACGCCGTTATCGTAGTCGACGTATATCGAAACTCGACTGTCTTCGGGTCCTGCTTTGGGATCGAAACCGCGATTGTCGCCACGGTTCTGGTGGGGGATGTTGTTAACGCTGTCACGCGGGATGAATGCATTTATCCGTTGAAGCCCCCCGCCTGGAACTTTATCGATCTTCTTCACGACTACTTCTGAGTTCACTCCTCGATAAACTGGGTCATACGTGTTTGTATCGAGCATCTCGGCCATGCTCCAATCGTTGGGGGACTTGGGTTCTCGATCGAACTGGTCTTGAAATGCCTTCACTTGATTCGCTCGACGCGTGATGCTACTGGTTCCGTAAAGAGGGTCTACATCGGTAACTGGAAGGTCGCCGTCGGCTCCGTCAATCGCGGCAGCCAAATCCTCATCGATGTGTTCGGCATCTGTCAGGAGATTGTCCAATCTTTCTTGTAGGGCAATCTTGGCGGAGCGGTACTCCGACCTTTCAGATTCGTCCCAATTGTCCCAGTCGGCAGGGAGTGGTCCATCAACTCGACCCTCGGGTGAAATTGTTGACAGCAAAAGTTCCGCGTCAGCGCGTATTGAGGCGAGCGAGGCTTTCGCTTTGTCGATGTCGTCCGCGGCCAACTGGGCGGCGTTACCTATCGATGCTGCTTCTTCCATGTGCTTTGCGAAATCCTGGATCGTTCCACTGATGGATTCCTTTGCAGCAGTGGCTGTGTCGCCTGACCAGGTCTCAAAGACCGACAGGTTGGTAAACTCGGTGACCATCGTGTCACACGCAAGTATCTGTTCTCTGGTTCGGTGGAAGACTTCTCGTACCTGCTCGGAATTCCATCGATCGATGTCTGCGACGGTAACCATGGGTTGCCCTCAGAGGTTCAAACTAGATGATCTGTTCGAATCCTTTGCTATTTCCTGCCCGCTGGCTTCGTCGGTGGTTCGATACTCAAACGCGGCAGCAGAGAATCCGCGGGCATGGTGAAGTACTTGGTCCAGCAAGACCTGGTGTCGTCGCTGCCAACGAGTCGATAGCGCTGCCATCGATTCTTTAGAGCTTGCGGCCCAGCCTTCTTCGACCGACCCGTCGATCGCCCGAAGCGAGTCTGCGAATGTGGTTGCGCAATCCTCATGCCATGCGTTGAGCTGCTCCGCTGTGAAGCGCAAATCTGACAGCCTCGCGTTCAATTCCCCCATTTCACGGATGCTACCTGGGCTCGTCCGAGTTTGGATCCCGACCTTCATTGATCCCGACCGCAGTACTCGTCATACCCTGCAAGGCGATTGAAACATACTTCTCGACTATCGGCGTCCGGATCTCTAGTGCCTCGGGTGTGGTCACCAGCAGCGCGTACAGGCCGAGCAAGAAGAAAACACCGTGGTGAAAGGCGTCGGTCTGTGGGGGTAGTTCGCCGCGGTCGCGCGCTCGTTCGAGGTCGGAGATCACCGCGATGATCGCCGGGTGATGATCGCGCTCTTCCTGGGGTGGACGAGTTGTCGAGAAGTGCAGCGCCAGGAAGTCTTTGAACAGTTTGTTGCCGAGCCGCTGTTCCAGGTCCTCGAGTTCGCGCACCATTTGGATCAGAGTGTCCTCAACGGTGTGCGGTGTGTCGAAGAAGTTCGCCAGGTCCGCTGCGATCCGAAGCTCTTCGCGACGTTCCAGCTCGAGCAGGACGTGCTCTTTGGTGGCGAAGTGGAAGAAGAAGGTCCCGTGGGCGACGCCTGCCGACGAGACGATGGCGCCGATGTCGGCCGCAGCCATCCCGTCGCGTTTGAACTCGGCAACCGCCGCGTCCAGTAGCCGCTCCCGGGTCTGGAGGCGCTTGGCCTCACGTGTCGAAACCTTGCCCTCGACCGAAATGATCCACCTCCTGCTAGCCCCCGACTACGGTATTCTATCGATTTGACTGACTTCAGTCAGTCAAAGTGCTTTCCTGGATACATGCAGATCCTCGTCGAGGCCGAAGACCTACCGAAGACCACGAACATCCGAACGCAACTGGTCGCACTGTGGACTGGCCTGGTCTTTGCGGTCGTGATGCTGATCGCTTTTGTCGCGTTCCCGGGGTTCTGGCCGCCGATGTCGCCGACGATGCCGGCCGAAGAGGTCGCCGCGTTCTACCGCGACAACACCGCCTGGATCCGGTTCAGCATGGTCACCTACAACCTCTGCGGCGTCATGCTGCTGCCGTTCTACATCGTGATCGTGGTCCAGATGAAACGGATGGCCACCCAGAGCCACGTTTTTGCCTACTGCTACCTCACCGCGGCGGTCAGTGGCGCCACTATCTTCGCCCTCTCGAACATCTTTTTCCTGGTCGCGGCGTTCCGGCCCGATCGCAACCCGGAGCTGGTCCTGCTGCTCAACGACCTCGCCTGGATCACGTTCGTGGCCCCCATCGGCATGATCTTCGCCCAGTTCTTGCTCCTCGCGATCGCCGTCTACTTCGACAACGGGCCGAACCCGGTCTTCCCGCGCTGGGTGGGCCACTATTCGCTCGTGTCCGCCATCGCGATGCTCCCCGCGGCCGGGGCGGCGGTGTTCAAATCCGGCCCGATGGCCTGGGACGGACTGCTCGCGTTCTGGGTGCGCAACGGAGCCGTCGCAGCCTTTGTGGTGGTGATGTTCGTTGTGCTCCGGGCGGCGATCCATCGCCAGGCAGTCGAGGAAGGTGTGGCGCAGTGAGCATCCTGGCGTCCAACCGCGGATCACTTGGCGCCGACCGATCGGAACCGGCGGGAAAGCCGGACGTCTGGATCATCTACTGGATCTTTCCGGCGTTCTACGCCATCTTCAGTGTGGTTTTTGTGCTTTTCGCCCGGGTCACACCGCCGCCTCGCCCCGACGTCAGTGACGCGCAGGCGGTGGAGTTCTTCGAGGCCCACGGCACCACCATCCAGATCGGATTCACGCTGCTACTGGTGATTCTGGGGGGTGCGGCCCTGACGAACGGCCTGATTTTCTACCACATGAAACGGATGTCGAGCGGGCCGGTTTTTGCCTACGGCTACATGGCGGGCATGGCTGTCGGGGCAGTGCCGGGATTCCTGCTGGTCGCGGTGATCTTCCTGACCGCAACGTTCCGCGCCGATCGGGATCCGCAGCAACTCGGGATGCTGTACGACCTCGGTCTGCTGTCGTACAACGGGTCGCTGGGCTGTTTCACGGCCGCCTACTTCGCGATGGCCGTGGCCATTCTCTACGACAAGAACGAGATCTTCCCCAAATGGTTTGCCTACGTGACAATTTGGCAGATCGTCACCGAGGTCATCGCAACGCAGATGTTCGTATTCGATTCGGGACCCTTCGCCTGGAACGGCTCGATCTCGTTCTGGTGGGCGGTGGTGGTGTTCAGCGTGTGGCTGTGCGCACTGATCGTGCTGCTCAAGATCGCCACCGCGCGTGAACCCGTCGACTCCCCGCCGCTGGACTGAACACCTAAGGATCTGATCAGTGACAAAACCCTTGCCTTCCACCGATACCGCGCTCGCGGACCGGGATGGCCATCTGCCCGGCGATGGCCACATGTGGGTCATGGTGCTCGGCGACATGGTCATATTCGGTGGCTACTTCATCATCTACATGGTGCATCGATCGATGTCGCCGGAGCTATATCTGGCCTCGCAGCAGCACCTCGACATCAACCTCGGCGTGGTCAATACGGTTGTGCTGCTCACGAGTTCGTGGTGTGTCGCACGCAGTGTCCAGTCCGCCCGATCCGGTGATCCGGAACGGGCGATACGCCTGATCTATGCCTGCGGAGCGCTCGGCGTCGTATTCGTTGCCATCAAGGCGTACGAGTGGTGGTCGCATATCTCCGACGGGTACACCAATTCGAATGAGTTCTTCTCGTTCTACTACGTGCTCACCGGCGTGCACCTGTTGCACGTTGTCATCGGGTTGGTGGTGTTGGGAGTTGTTGTGCGCGAACTCCGTAACCCTCGGCGTCGCCGGGTGTCGATGGTCGAATCCGGGGCCACCTACTGGCATATGGTCGACCTGCTGTGGGTGGTCATCTTCGCGCTGCTCTACGTGATGAGGTGACCCGATGACCGCAGACCCGATGACCACAGCACCCGATCCGGTCGAGCGCGGCGACCGCTCCGCGCGCGCCATGAACTACGCGTGGATCGTGTTGTGCGCCATCACCATCGGATCATGGTGGCTGGCACCAGGACACTCCGGTGGCGCGGCGGATGCCAACATCGCGATCACGGTCACCGTGATCCTGCTGGGGTTCATCAAGGGCAGGTTGATCATCCGCTACTTCATGGAGGTGCGGTCGGCGCCGCAGTGGCTCAAGTTCGCCACCGACGCCTGGCTGTTCGTTCTCTGGACCGCGATTCTGGTGATCTACCTGTTCTGATGGATCAGCAGGTACTCGGTGCCGGGATCCCGCGGAAGCGTTCATCGAGATAGTTCAGAGCCACGGGTGCACCCAAGACGGCGGTGGTCAGGTGATCGGGGCTCGGGATTTGGGCGGAGTCGACTTTTGTTCCGGCGGCACAGTATCGGCGAATGGTGTTCTCGATCGCCGCAACGGGGATCAGGGCGTCATTCGGCGCATGCCATTCGAAAATGGGCATCGTTGGGACACCACTGAACAATTCGAGGCTGTTTTCATTGAGTACGCCGCGGGCACGCGGGTCTGAGGCGAGTGACTCTGACGCTGCGACCTGTCGGACGCCCAGGCCGGCTCCACCCGCGATGATTTCGTTGGTGCACCCGTTTGCGATCTGGTTACGCAGGGCCAGTCCACGGGCGTTGAGTTGTTCGCTGATGGGCAGCCGGTCCGGATACTCGCGCTCGAGTCCGATGGCCGCGGCGAAAGCCAGTCCGAACGCCGGATGTGGTTGATACCCGAGGCCTTCCGCCATCTGGGTGAGGTTCATCGGAACGCCGCCCTCCGCGGCACCGACGATGTTGAGTTCGGGTGCGTAGGAAGGATGCAGAGCCGCCGCCCATCCGGTGGCCATCCCGCCACCGGAATACCCGACCATGGCCACCCGGCTCTCGGCCGTATTCGACTGGGGTAGGCGCTGGACGGCCCGGATGCTGTCGAGGGTGATCTGGCCTCCGAGCTTGGCGGCACCGTAGGCGCTTGTCGGACCGAGGTGGTCGGGGAGGACCACGCTCCAGCCGCGGGCGAGGGCGACATTCAGCCCGGGCGCCTCCCGGATCACGAGATTCGGGTCGGAGGTGTAAAGCTCCTGGGACACAGCGCACTGGGTGCCCAGGCCGTTGATGATGTGCTGATAGGACAGCAGCGGCCCGTTGTTCTGATGGCTACTCGGGGTGAGCAGCGTGGTGGTCGCCGCGATGGGCTTGCCCTCGGAGTTCGTGGACCGGAATTTGATCAATGTGACTGTGACGTCAGGGAAAGCGGGCAAAGCGGGCATCGGCCGGACGGCGAGAACGTCGCCGGGTGACTTGTCCGCGATGTCCGCGGGCTGTCGGTAGAACGCGTCCGGTAGTGGTGTCGGATACTGGGGTGCTGCTCCTGCTGGTGCCGGCGACAAGATTGCACCGGTCAGGGCAGCTACCCATAGGACCAAAGCCGCTGTCGACAGGCGTTTTCGATAGCTGATACGTGAATGCGACATGAGCTGATTCCCCCAGGCGTGATCTCATGGTGACGATGTCGCGCACAGGCTGGACGACTTGGCGCACAGGTTAACAGATCTATGTTTCGTCGTCGGTTCGAGTGAGTTTGCCGAGTCGCTAGACTGCAGTGTTCGCGCTGCATGCTGAGATCAGGGGTAGTCCATGAGTGTTCTTGTGTGTTTCCACGCGCATCCCGACGATGAGGTGTTCGGGACCGGTGGCACCATGCGCCAAGCATCTGACGCCGGACATCGGGTTGTTCTTGTCACGGCCACGGACGGGGCCGCCGGAGAGTTTCCCGAGGGCATCCTCGCCGACGGTGAAACGCTGACCGCGAGGCGGCGAGATGAGCTGGCGAAGTCGGCGGAAGCGCTTGGAGTGCATCGTGTTGTGATGCTGGGGTTCTCGGATTCAGGTATGGCCGGAACGCCCGAGAACGACAATCCGGAAGCGTTCGCGAATCTTTCCGTCGAATCTGCCGCCCAGGCGCTGGCTGAGATCCTCGTCGAAGAGCAGGCCGACGTCGTGACGATCTACGACAGCTATGGGGGCTACGGTCACCCCGATCACATCCAGGTCCACCACGTGGGGAAGCGGGCCACGGAGATCGCCGGCACCACCCACGTGTACGAGAGCGTGATGAACCGCGACCACTTCCGCGAGCTGGTCAAGGCGAACGCACAGTGGGATGAAGAGGACGCCCCCAATATCGAAAAGATCGGCGTCCCGGCCGATCAGATCACCACCGAACTCCAGGTGGGGGAGTTCATCGAGGCCAAGCGGGCGGCGATGGTTGCGCATGCCACCCAGGTCGGCGACTTCGGGCCGTTCCTGGACATGCCCATCGACATGTTGCGGGTGGCCTTCGGCCGGGAGTGGTACCGCCGCATCGACGGCACCAACTCCGGGCCGATGGAGACCGCCCTACCCCTCTAGTTGCACGGTGAGGGTTGCGCCGGTGGCGGCGATGACGTCGTCTGCGGTGACGCCGGGTGCGAGTTCTTTCAGCACCAGGGCGCCGTCGCCGACAATGTCGATGATGCCGAGGTTGGTGATGATCTGATTGACCACACGCTGGCCGGTCAGCGGCAGCGTGCAGGTCTCGAGGATCTTCGGGTTGCCGGCGCGGTCGGTGTGCTCCATCAGCACGATGACGCGGGCGGCACCGTGGACGAGGTCCATCGCCCCGCCCATGCCCTTGACCATCTTGCCTGGAACCATCCAGTTGGCGAGGTCGCCGGTCTTCGACACCTGCATACCGCCGAGGACCGCGGTGTCGATGTGGCCGCCGCGGATCATTCCGAATGACAGTGCCGAATCAAAGAATGCCGCACCGGGATTGACGGTGACCGTTTCCTTTCCGGCGTTGATGAGGTCCGGGTCGACGGCGTCTTCGGTGGGGTAGCCGCCGGTGCCGAGGATGCCGTTTTCCGAATGCAGGGTGACCCGGACATCGGTGCCGAGATACGTCGGGATCAGGGTGGGCAGACCGATGCCGAGGTTGACGTACTCACCGTCGATCATCTCTGCTGCCGCGCGGGCGGCCATCTGATCGCGGGTCCATCCGGTGACCGTGGGGGCAGACATCACTTGGCTCCTTCGGTTGCGACGGTGCGCTTTTCGATCTTTTTGTTCTGGGGGCCGGTATGCACGATGCGCTTGACGAACACGCCCGGCAGGTGCACGGCACCCGGGTCGATCTCGCCCGGTTCGACAAGGCGTTCGACCTGAACGATCGTGATCTTGCCGGCCATCGCGGCCAGGGGGTTGAAGTTCATGGCTGTCTTGTTGAAGACAAGGTTGCCGTCGGTATCACCGAGATCGGCGTGCACCAGCGCGAAGTCGGCGGTGATGCCTTCTTCGAGGACGTACCGTTTGTCGCCGAAGACCCGGGTCTCCTTCGGTGGCGATTCGATCGCGACCGAACCGTCGGGGGCGTAACGCCAGGGCATTCCACCGTCTGAGATGGGGCTGCCGACGCCGGCCGGTGTGTAGAAGCCGGGGATGCCGGCCCCGCCGGCGCGCAGGCGCTCGGCCAGAGTGCCCTGCGGCGTCAGCTCGACCTCGAGCTCGCCGGCCAGATACTGCCGGGCGAACTCTTTGTTCTCGCCGACGTACGACGCGGTGACGCGCCGGATCCGACCCTGGCCCAGCAAGATGCCGAGGCCCTGGTTGTCGACGCCGCAATTGTTGGAAAACACCTCGAGGTCGGTCGCCGTCGTGTCGGCCAGTGCCTCGATCAGCGCATCGGGGATTCCGCACAGACCGAACCCGCCGACGGCGAGCGATGCGCCGTCCTTGATGTCGGCGACTGCGCTCGCGGCCGACTCGTACACCTTTGAACTCACTGCTTCTCCCATTCCGTCCATTCACGCAAACGGTCATCGTCCATAGAACAAACGCCTGCGATGTCGGTTCCCAGTCAACAATGTCGCAGCTCGGGGGATCAAGTAAACCGAAAGAACGCCGCGAAACTGTTCGCGGAACGAAAATCGGGCTGAGGTACGTTCATCAGATGAACGCGCAGTCTCCGACCCGCTCACATGTGGTCGCCCGCGTCGGCGCGCTCCTACGCGCGGTGGGCGCGGCAGAGCCGAGCGGTGCATCGACCACAGATCTGGGACGGGCCACCGAACTGGCCCGGCCCACCGCGCACCGCCTGCTGAGCTCGCTCGCCGACGAAGGGCTGATCGATCGGGACGCGCAGACCGGGCGGTGGCGGCTCGGCCCCGAGTTGTACCTACTCGGTGTGGGCGCCGCCAATCGGTACGACATCAGCGATCAGGCCCGCGACGTCTTGAGCAGGCTCGCCCGCGAGACCGGTGAGAGCGCCTTCCTGTCGGCGCGGCGCGGTGATGAGACCGTCTGTCTTCTCTGGGAGGAGGGCAGTTTTCCGCTTCGATCCCATGTCCTGCACGAAGGGATTCGATTCCCGCTGGGTGTGGCCTCGGCCGGGCTGTCGATTCTCAGTCATCTCCCGGACCGCGATGTCGATGACTACTTCTCTCGCATGAAACCCGAAAAAGATTGGGGTCCAGTGCATTCAGAGGAGAAAATTCGGGAACGCATCAGATTGACCAAGCGCACCGGCTACGCGGTCAACCCAGCCCTGATCGTGGACGGGAGTTGGGGCATCGGCGCTGCGGTGTTCGACCGGACCGGACGGCCCGCCTGGGCGTTGAGCCTGACCGGCGTGCAAACCCGCTTTCGTGATGAGCGAATCCACGAGATGGGTGTCCTGCTCCTGGAGCAGGCACACCTGCTGTCGGGAAGGCTCAAATCCTGAAAAAGTCAAGAATTGAAATCATCCTGATTGACTGCCGCTCCCGAAGCGGGCCGCAGCATTTGTCGTCTCTATATTCATAGCCATGGCACCCGGCCCACGGTCTTATCTTGTGTGCGCATCTCAGCGCAGTGGCAGCACCTTGCTTGTCGAATCCCTGCGGTATACCGGCGTCGCCGGTGAGCCGGAGGAATACTTCCAGTACCTGCCCAGCACATCGCGTGCACCGCAGCCGAGGCAGTGGTTCGCCGGGGTCGAGGACCCCCAGATCCTGAAACTGCTGGCGCCGTTCGATCCTGGTACCCCGACGACAGAGACCAGCGACGAGTGGCGAACCCGGATCTGGAGCCACGGTCGCACGGGCAACGGGGTGTGGGGTGGCAAGTTGATGTGGAACCAGACCCCGCTGGTCATCGAGCACGCCGCCGGCCTGACGGGTCGCAGTGGCACGGACCTGCGCTCGGCGCTGATCGACGTGCTCGGTGAAGAACCACTGTTCATCAAGGTGAACCGCGAAGACGTGGTGCCGCAAGCGGTGTCGTTCTGGCGTGCGGTGCAGACGCAGGTCTGGCGGGGTAAGGCGCCGCAGGCGCTCGATGACGCCGCGGAGTACCACGCGGACGGCATCGCGCATCTCGTGACCATCCTGCGCAACCAGGAAACGGGCTGGCGGCAGTGGTTCGCGCAGGAGTCGATCACTCCGATCGAGGTGAGCTACAACGAGCTGGCCCGTAACACCACCAAGGTTGTCGCCGGAATCCTGATCGAACTAGGGCTCGATCCGGCCTCGGCACCACCGCCGGTTCTGGAGCGGCAGGCCAACAGCCGTTCGAACGAGTGGGTAGAGCGCTATCGCGCAGACGCAGAACAGAGGGGACTACCGGTATGACCAACCTAGAGAACGGTCGAGCTCCGCTACGCTCCGTCTCCGCCGAGATCACCGGGATCACCGACGACGTCACGCACGTCGACGAACTACGGATCCTCGAAGCCGAGGCCGTGCACATCATCCGGGAGGTGGTGGCAGAACTCGAACGACCGGTCCTGCTGTTCTCTGCGGGTAAGGATTCGATTGTCCTGCTGCGGTTGGCGGAGAAGGCGTTTCGGCCATCGCCGCTGCCATTTCCGGTCCTGCACATCGACACCGGCCACAACTTCCCCGAGGTCATCGACTTCCGCGACCGCCGGCTCGCCGAAGGCGGACATCGACTGATCGTGGGGTCGGTGCAGGAATCCATCGATTCCGGCCGGGTCCAGGAGGTCGGGGGTCCGGCCGGATCGCGCAACCGGCTACAGACCAGAACCCTCCTCGATGCTCTCGAGGCCGGTAAGTTCGACGCCGCGTTCGGTGGCGCCCGGCGCGATGAGGAACGTGCCCGGGCCAAGGAGCGGGTGCTGAGCTTCCGTGACGAGTTCGGTCAGTGGGATCCCCGGTCGCAGCGACCCGAGCCATGGTCGTTGTACAACGGCCGGATCCGGAAAGGTGAGCAGGTGCGGGTGTTCCCGCTGAGCAACTGGACCGAGCTCGACATCTGGCGGTACATCGAACTCGAAGGCCTGGAACTGCCGCCGATCTACTTCGCGCATGAACGTGAAGTGTTCGAGCGCGACGGAATTCTCCTGGCGACCTCGGAGTACACCAGCCCCGCCGACGAGGAGACCGCAAGCGTCGAGTGGGTGCGGTACCGGACAGTCGGCGACCTGACCATCACCGGCGCGGTCCGGTCCCGGGCGGTCACCATCGCCGACGTCGTCACCGAGATCTCTGCGTCGACGGTGTCCGAGCGCGGCGAGACCCGCGCCGATGACCGCACCTCCGCCGCAGCCATGGAAGACCGCAAACGAGAAGGGTACTTCTGATGACTCGCCAACTGTTGCGGCTCGCCACCGCCGGATCGGTCGACGACGGTAAGAGCACCCTGATCGGGCGCCTGCTGCACGACACCGACAGCCTGCCGATCGACCACCTCGAATCCGTGACCGACACCGAGGGTGTGGCCGACCTCGCAGCGCTCTCCGACGGCCTGCGAGCCGAACGTGAGCAGGGCATCACCATCGATGTCGCCTACCGCTTCTTCTCCACGGCCACACGCAATTTCATCCTGGCCGACACCCCGGGGCACGAGCGCTACACGCGCAACATGTTCACCGGTGCGTCGAACGCCCATGTCGCGGTGCTGCTCGTTGATGCCCGCGCCGGTGTGGTGCGGCAGACCCGGCGTCATGCCCGGATCGCGACGCTGCTCGGGGTCCCGCATCTTGTCGCGGCTGTGAACAAGATCGACCTCGTCGACTACAGCGAAGAGCGATTCGCCGAGGTCGAGGCCGAGTTGCACACGCTTGCAGCACGACTCGGAGTCAAAGACCTCGCCGTGGTGCCCTTGGCGGCCAAGATCGGCGACAACGTCGTCACCCGTTCCGACAACACTCCCTGGTACACCGGGCCGACCTTGCTGGAGTACCTCGAGGGTGTCGAACTGACCGCGCCGGCACCATTGCCGACCGAGGTTCGCCTTGCGGTGCAATGGGTTTCGCGCCCGGACGACAAGGAGCGGCGCCGGTACACCGGACGTTTGGCCGCGGGCACCCTGCAGGTGGGGGATCCGATCCTGGTGCTCCCGTCGGGGTCCCGAAGCACGGTCACCGCACTCGACACCCTCGACGACAACCGCAGCATTGCCGTTGCACCGCTGTCGGTTTCGGTCGAACTCGCCGACAACATCGACGTCGGCCGTGGCGACATGATCGTCAGCGGCGCCGACGACGCGCACCTTCCGGTGTCCGCGCGGGAACTCGATGTCACCGTCTGCTGGTTCTCCAAGACACCGTTGCGGGCCGGTGACCGGATCGGGCTGAAGCAGGCCACCCGCACAGTGCGGGCCACGGTGCAGGAGATCAGCAGCCGACTCGATCCGGAAACCCTTGGCGAAGACCAGAATCCGGTGGAGCTGGTGCTCAACGATGTCGGAACCGTGACACTGCGCACCAGTTCGATCGTGATCGCCGATCCGTATTCGTCGAACAAAGATGTCGGCGCGTTCATCCTGATCGACGAGAACTCCAACGACACCGTCGGCGCCGGCACCATCACCGAGGCCCGGGTCGTCAAACCCGGTGAACGTAAACGCAACGACATCAAGTGGCATCCGTCGGCGCTGGAACGTAACCATCGGTGGGGTGCTGTCGGCCAACGGGGTGCGGTCATCTGGCTGACCGGGCTACCGGCCTCCGGCAAATCGACTGTGGCCGTTGCCCTGGAGCGTGAACTGGTCGAATCCGGTCGGGTGGCGTACCTGCTGGACGGTGACAACGTCCGCCACGGACTCTCCGATGACCTCGGGTTCTCGGCGGGAGACCGGGCGGAGAACATTCGCCGGGTCGGTCACCTGACCCGGTTGTTCGCCGATGCCGGAGTCGTTGCCATCGCGTCGCTCGTCTCACCGTTGCGCTCGGACCGCGAGATCCCGCGTGCGCTCAGTTCGGCCGCGGACCTCCCCTTCATCGAGGTCCATGTGGCGACCCCGCTGGCGGAGTGCGAGCGCCGCGACCCGAAGGGACTGTACGCGCGGGCCCGCGCCGGAGAACTCAAGGGGCTGACGGGTATCGATACGCCCTACGAGGCGCCGGAGAATCCCGATCTGGTGATCGATACCACCGATACGGATTCGGACACCCTCGTCAGTCAGATCCTCGACATCTTGGCTGCCCGCGAGGCCTGAGCGATGAGTTCGGGCCGCGAATCCGGTCTGTTCCGGTATGACTCGCATCATCGCTGACATCTCGGTTTCCATTGACGGCTATGTCACCGGACCCGGCGCCGGCCCGGACAACGGTCTCGGTGACGGCGGCGAAGCCCTGCATACCTGGGCGTTTTCCGACGATCCCGACGATCGACTGGTCCTGAGCGAGGGGACCGCTCGTTCCGGTGCCGTCATCCTGGGCCGCCGGCTCTTTGACATCGTCGACGGGCCGGGCGGCTGGGACAACGAGGTCGGCTATGGCGCCGGTGAGGTCGGCAGACCGCCGTTTGTGGTGGTGACGAGCTCGCCGCCGGAGTCGGTGCGGCTCACCGAGCTCGACTGGACGTTTGTCACCACCGGTCTGTCCGACGCCGTCGCCGCTGCGCGTGAGCGCGCCGGGGATCTCGATGTGGTGCTCATGGGCGGCGGTGCCACCATCGGTTCAGCGATCGCCGCCGGACTGGTCGACGTGCTGAGCCTGCACGTCGCGCCCGTTGTGCTCGGCGCGGGGACGCCGCTGTTCACCGGCGGCCCGACACGCACACTCGTTCAGCGAAGCGTGACCGCGACATCGACGGCAACGCACGTGATCTACGACGTCGTCTGAGCGCGGCTGTCCCTACGCCCCGGGGTCGGTCCGGAGCAGGCCGTGCATGACCAGATCGTGACGACGCCCGTTCTTGCCCTGGGCCGCGGACCGCAGGATGCCCTCTTCGATGAAACCGCATTTGCGGGCGACCGCGCGTGATGCGGCGTTCTCCGCGTAGGCGTCCAGACCCACCCGCACCGCTCCGATCTGCCAGGAGTATTCGATGAGAAGCCGGGTCGTCCGGGTGGCGATGCCCCGGCCCCGGGCCCAAGGTGCCACCGCGTACCCGATCGCGGTGATCGCGTCGTCGTCTTCGGCGCGCAGCCCGCACAGGCCGAGAAAGCTGTTGGTGTCGTCGACGATGGCGAGGTCGAAGCCGGGCCAGACACGCACCGAGCGGCTGTCCACGAAGTCGCGGGCATCGGCGGCGGTGTACGGGCTCGGCACCACGGTGAACTCCGCGGTCAGCGGATCCTGGCTGGCGGCCTGCACTGACGGCGCATCGCCGCTGGTCAGGGGGCGTAGCGTGATCACCCGATCCGTCAATGTCGGGATATGACGTGGCCAGTCCATATGCTCCAACTTAGTGCGCGCGCCCTCGATTAGGGTTCTAACCGAACCCGAGAACGACACTTCAACCGAACGAATGGGATCTGCATGCTGCTGGCCGCTTGGGTCACGGTGGTGACCGCGGTGATCGGAATCATGATTGTGCTCGACGAGGCAACTTCGGGGATCCTTATCTGGAACTACATCAGTCCGGGGCGCCGGGATTACGGAAAATCTATCGCCAGGAAAGCATGACCATCTACGCGGTCACCGAAGAAGTTCGGAACGGGACGGGATAATGCGCACATTGGTCACCGGCGGAGCCGGATTCATCGGATCCACCCTTGTCGATCGGCTCCTCGACCAAGGCCACGAGGTGGTTGTCTCGACGATTTCTCGCGGGGTCGCCGAGGGCGATCTTGCCGCCGCGATCGATCGTGGTGCCTCGGTCATAGAAAGCAATATCACCCGTATCGACCTCAAAGATGTTGTGGGACAGGCAAAGCCGGAGGTGATCTTCCACCTCGCGGCGCAGATCGATGTCCGGGCATCGGTGACCGATCCGCTGTTCGATGCACAGGTGAACGTACCGGGAACGATCAGGCTCGCCGAAGCGGCGCGACTTGCCGGTGCCCGCAAGATCGTCTTCACGTCGTCCGGCGCACCGGAGTGCAAACATCCGATCGGGATCTGCACACGATGGTCGCCGAGGCCGCCGGTGCCGCCGACACCCCGACCTTCGAATCAGCCCGCCTCGGCGATGTTCGCGATTCGTCGATCGACGGTTCCCACGCCGGTGTGGTGCTCGGCTGGAAGCCGGCGGTATCGCTGACCGAAGGCATCGCGCGGACGGTGGACTACTTCCGCAGCGACAGCTGAGACCTACTCGACCACTTTTTCGGTGGTTGCGTATTTGTTTTCGGTGGCGGTTTTGAGTGGTTGCCACCAGCTTTGGTTGTTGCGGTACCAGTCGATGGTGTCGGCGAGGCCGGTGCGGAAGTCGAGGAATTGGGGTTGCCAGCCGAGTTCGGTGCGCAGGCGGGTGGAGTTGATGGCGTAACGCAGGTCGTGGCCGGGGCGGTCGGTGACGAAGTCGAAGGCGTCGGTGGGCTGTCCGGTGAGTTCGAGGATGGTTTCGATGACGGTGCGGTTGTCGGCTTCGCCGTCGGCGCCGATCAGGTAGGTTTCGCCGATCTGGCCTTTGTCGATGATGGTCCAGACGGCGTCGTTGTGGTCGTGGACGTGGATCCAGTCGCGGACGTTTTTTCCGTGGCCGTAGAGCTTGGGTCGGATGCCGGAGAGCACGTTGGTGATCTGGCGGGGGATGAATTTTTCGATGTGTTGGTAGGGGCCGTAGTTGTTGGAGCAGTTGGAGATGGTGGCCTGTACTCCGAAGGAGCGGACCCAGGCGCGGACGAGGAGGTCGCTGCCGGCTTTGGTGGCCGAGTAGGGGCTCGAGGGGTTGTAGGCGGTGGTTTCGGTGAAGCGGTCGGGGTCGTCGAGTTCGAGGTCGCCGTAGACTTCGTCGGTGCTGATGTGGTGGTAGCGGACACCATGTGTGCGGACTGCTTCGAGCAGTGAGAAGGTGCCGACGAGGTTGGTGTGGACGAAGCTGGTGGGGTCGGCCAGGGAGTTGTCGTTGTGGGATTCGGCGGCGAAATGCACCACCAGGTCGGTGTTGGCGACCAATGTGGCGACGAGGTCGGTGTCGGCGATGTCACCTTCGACGAGTTCGATGCGGTCCGCGACGGGCGCCAAGGATTGTGCGTTGGCGGCGTAAGTCATCTTGTCCAGGACCACGATGTGCACATCTGGTCTGGTTGCCAGGGTGCGATGCACAAAATTGGCGCCGATGAATCCGGCACCACCAGTGACCAATACCCGCATTTGTTGCCTCCATTCGCTGCTGCAACCCTACCGACCTGACCAGGCGTGGGCAGCCGCAGGACCTGCGCCCTAAGGTGTGAACCATGCGCGGAATCATTCTGGCCGGGGGAACCGGGTCGCGGTTGCATCCGATCACTCAGGGTGTCAGCAAACAGCTCGTGCCGGTGTACGACAAACCGATGATCTACTATCCGCTGAGCACCCTGATGCTCGCCGGGATCCGGGACATCCTGATCATCACCACGCCCCATGATGAGGCAGCGTTCGGATCGTTGCTCGGTGACGGTTCTCAGTTCGGGCTGTCGTTGACCTACCAGGTCCAGGCCAGCCCTGACGGTCTGGCGCAAGCATTTGTGTTGGGTGCCGATCACATCGGCAACGACTCGGTGGCGCTGGTCCTGGGCGACAACATCTTCTACGGTCCGGGCCTGGGTGAACAACTCAACCGCTTCCAGAACATCGACGGCGGTGCGGTCTTCGCCTATTGGGTCCGCAACCCCGAGGCCTACGGTGTGGTCGACTTCGACTCCACCGGCAAAGCCGTTGACCTGCAAGAAAAACCAGAACACCCGTCCTCGAATTATGCGGTCCCGGGTCTGTACTTCTACGACAATGACGTCGTCGACATCGCCGCCGGCCTGCAACCCAGCGCCCGCGGTGAATACGAGATCACCGACGTCAACCGCACCTACCTCGACCAGGGACGCCTGCAGGTCGAGGTGCTGCCCCGCGGTACCGCCTGGCTCGACACCGGCACCTTCGACTCACTATTGGACGCCGGCAACTTCGTGCGTACCGTCGAACAACGCCAAGGCCTGAAAATCGCTGTCCCCGAGGAAGTTGCCTGGCGCCGCGGATTCATCGACGACAACCAACTCGAAGCCGCCGCCGCCACACTCCTCAAATCCGGGTACGGCAGCTACCTTCTCGACCTCCTCGACCGCGGCAAGGACTTCTAGACATGCAGATCGAACCCCTGCCCATCGACGGCGGTTTCGTCATCACCCCCACAATGTTCGGCGACCCCCGCGGGCTGTTCATGGAATCGTTCCGCGCCGACCTGCTCTCCGAAGCCATCGGTCACCCGTTCGACCTCCAGCAAGCAAACCTGTCGGTGTCCGCGGCCGGAGTCCTGCGCGGTGTGCACTTCGCCGATGTCCCACCCGGACAAGCCAAATACGTCAGCTGCCCCAAAGGCGCCATCTACGACATCGTCGTCGACATCCGCCTCGGCTCACCCACTTTCGGCACCTCCCACGGTGTTCTTCTCGACGACGCCAACCGCAAAGCCCTCTACGTCGGCGAAGGACTCGGCCACGCCTTCCTCTGCCTCCAAGACGATTCAGTGGTCACCTACCTGTGCTCGGCCGGCTACAACCCCACCGGCGAACACGGCATCTCACCCCGCGACCCCGCCCTGGGCCTCGACCTGCCCACCACCGCCCGCGACGGCAGCCCCCTGACCTACACACTGTCCGACAAAGACACCGCCGCACCAACATTGGCCCAAGCCCAAGAATCCGGGCTGCTCCCGGACATCGACGACGTCACCGCCTTCGTGCAGGCACTGGCGGATCCGACCGTCGGATGACTCGTCGGATCGCCTGATTCGGGTACCGAGACCTACCAGCACATGCTTGCCGCTGAACTCAGTTGGGGCGGCCTCTCGCCTGAGCACGCCCTCGATCAGTGCGTGGTCGTGGCTGACGATGGCAATCGCTGTTCCCTGGTCAGATGACTCTCGCAGGAGGTTGACGACAGCGGTGCCGGCATCCGGGGCGAGCAGACCCGCCACGACCTGGAGAAATGTGTTTCCCGCTACCCGATGGTCCGGCCACCTGTGATGCCGCCCGACCTCTCATCGTGGTCGACATCGTCCAGGACCGGTTGGCCGACGGCGATCCCCAGGGGCCACCCGTCTCATCTAGAAAACCGGATACGGCGGCAGCGGCTTCTCGTCGAGCCAGTGATGCCACAGGTCGTTCAGCGGCTGCGGACTGTATTTCCCGGCGAGGCCGGTGAAGTCGGCAGACGTGACCGAGCTGTAGCGGTACTCCCTGGTCCACTCGCGGAGCAGGTCGAAGAAGTCGTTGTCACCCAAACGCTTCCGCAAGGCGTGCAACGTGAGGGCGCCCCGTTTGTAGACCCGGTCATCGAACATGTACTTCGGACCGGGATCGCCGATCACCAGATCCATGGGCGACGAGGCCAGTCGGCCGTAGTACTTACGGGCCTGGGCTTCGGCGCTCGGGCCTCCGGAACGTTCCGACCACAACCACTCGCTGTAGCAGGCGAATCCCTCGTGCAGCCAGATGTCTTTCCACCGGCTCAGCGTCAGGGAGTTGCCGAACCACTGATGGGCCAATTCGTGGGCGATCAGTCGCTCCGACCAACCCGTCCCGTCGCAGTGGTTGGCCCCGAAGATCGACATGGCCTGGGCCTCGATGGGGATCTCGAGGTCGTCGTCCGTGATCACGACCGAGTATTCCGGGAACGGGTACGGCCCGAACAGCTCTACGAAGACTTCCATCATCTGCCGCTGCTTGGCGAAGTCGAGGTCGAGGTTTCTGCGCAGACGCGGTGGGACCACCGCATGGATGGGAACCGGTTTGGTGCCCAGGGTCTTTCGTGTGTAGGAGCCGATCTGGATGGTCGCCAGATAGGACGCCATCGGCTCGATCTGTTCGTACACCCAGGTCGTCTGGGCGGCCTTGGTGCGTTTGCTCTTGAGGACACCGTTCGCGACCGCCATGAACGGACTGTCGGTGGTGATCGAGATGCCATACGCGGCTTTGGAACTAGGGTGGTCGTCACAGGGGAACCAGGAGGCCGCGCCGTTGGGCTGGCTGGCGACGAGCGCCCCTTCGGTGAGTTCTTCCCAACCGACGTCGCCCCATTGACCGCGGATCGGCTTGGGATTGCCTGCGTACTTGATCACCACCGTCATCCCACCACCTGCGGGCAGATCGGTGGCGAGCGTGATGTTCAGCTTGTGATTGCGATGGGTGTAGCGGGCCGGACGCTTGCCGTTGACCGTGATGCGTTCAACCTTCAGCGAGGACGACAGGTCGATGCTGAACCGGCCCAGAGTTCTGACGGTGGCCGCGGTGAGAGTAGCGACACCGGCGAGCCGATTGGTCGAGACCTTGTATTCCAAGGTGAGGTCATAGCGCGATACCCGGTATCCGAGATTGCCGTTGGCGGGAAGGTACGGGTCGATTCCGTCCGACGGGTCACCCAGCAGCGCCTGACCGATTCGGGAGGATCGCACGAGTTTACCTGGCATGAATCCTCCTGTTCGGTTCCGAAGTGCAACTTTGAAAGCGTTGAATAGCTTGTGAGTGGACATGTATGACGTCGCACCCCCGATTCATGATCGCTCGTGACGTTACATGGCCGCTCGGGCGATGGCGCTTCAAGACCCATGGGGCACATGGCCACCGAAGTAGTGGTACTTCTCCGCGAGAACAAGGACCGTAGTCATGGGTACATCGAGAAATTTCGCATCCCTGGTCGCACGTGTGATCCTGGGCATCATCTTCATTTTTCACGGATGGCAGAAGTTGAGCACCAACGGAATCGACAAAACCGAGCTCTACTTCAAGTCGCTGGACATCCCGTGGCCACGCGCCGCGGCCTGGTATTCGGCGCTGGTCGAATTCGGTGGTGGCATCCTGCTCATCCTGGGTGTGCTGATGCCGCTGGTGTCGCTGCTGCTGATTGCGGACATGATCGGGGCGATCTTCTACGCCCACATCGACAACGGCTTCTGGTCGACCGACTTCGGATACGAGTTGCCGCTGGCCCTGATCGCCGGCCTGGTCGCCGTGGGGCTTTCCGACACCGGACGCACAGGCGCCGACGGCTACCTCATGCACCGACGGCGCCGAACGACGGTCTAGCACGTGCCCTAGTTCCACGGCGCGATCGGATTCCCTTGCCAGCGGGTGGAATCGGGAACCACATCGCCCCGCATGACCAGTGACGCAGGTCCCACGGTGGCGCCCGCACCCAGTCCGGAGGCCGGCAGCGCCACACAATGGGGTCCCAGCGTGGCGCCGGGCCCCAGGACGACCTCGTCCATCGCCATCACCCGATCGTGGAAGAGGTGGGTCTGGACAACACAGCCGCGTTGCACGGTGGCGCCATCGCCGAGTGTCACCAGGTCGGCTTCCGGCAGCCAGTACGTTTCGCACCAGACGCCCTTACCGATGTGGGCGCCGAGCATCCGCAGCCAGACGTTGAGGATGGGCGTGCCGGTGGCGGCATTCGCGAACCAGGGGGCAGCCACGGTTTCCACGAATGCATCGGAGAGTTCGTTGCGCCAGACGAAGGAACTCCACAACGGGTATTCGGTGGCCCGGATACGGCCGACGACGGTCCACTTGGCGGCTGCCGCGATGCAGCAGGCGGCGGCACCGGCGATCAGCAGCACGAGCCCACTGACGAGGGCTGCCACGTAGTAGTTGGTCTCGATGGCGACGTACTGCAGGGCGATGAGCACCAGCAGGCCCAGTCCGAAGCTGACCATCACCGGGATCAAGCGCATCGTCTCGACGATCGAGCGAGCGATCTTCAGTTTCATGGGTGGGTCGAACGTGCGGGACGTATCGGTTTGCGCGGCGGACCGGCGCAGCCGAACCGGGGGACTGCCCAGCCAGCTCGACCCTGATTTCGCCTTGCTCGGCGTTGCCGACAGAACGGCGACGAGCGAGTTCTTCGGAACCTTTCGTCCGGGTCCGGTCATCCCGGAGTTGCCGAGGAAGGCACGTTTGCCGATCTTGGCCTCGTCGATGTGCATCCACCCGCCACCGAGTTCGTACGACGCGACCATGGTGTCGTCGGCCAGGAATGCACCGTCGCCGACGGTGGTGAACTTCGGGATGACCAGTGCGGTGGAGATCTCGGTGCCCTTGCCGATGTCGGCGCCGAGCAACCGGAACCACCAGGGGGTCAGCAGCGACGCGTACAGAGGGAACAGGAAGGTACGGGCCGAGTCCATCAACCGCTCGGTGGCCCAGACCTGCCAGCCGACGCGGGAACGGACCGGGTGATAACCCTTCTGCATTCCGATGGCCAGCAATCGCACCAGGACCACGGTGAGCAGCGCGAACACGAACAGGCTCACCAGGGTGGCGACGGGCAGCAGTGCCATCGCGCGCAATGTGACCGACTCGAGGTCGTCGGCACGGCCCGCCCAGCTGCCGATGATCGTGAGCCCGGCAGCGAGGGACACCAGCGGAACACCGGCCAGCAAGATCGAGGACACCCCGAAGATGGGAACCCAGTAACTGCGTCTGGCGGGGCGTTCCTCCGGCCAGGGCCGCTGGGCCTTGCCGGACTTGACCGCGGGTGACCCGGCCCAGAGCTGACCGCCCTTGACCCGGCCCATCACCGCTGAACCCGGAGCGATCTCGGCGCTCGCACCGATGCGGGCTCCCGGCATCAGGGTTGATCGTGAACCGACATTGGCGCCCGCGCCGATCTCGATCTCGCCGATGTGGACGACATCGCCGTCGATCCACCACCCCGACAGATCGACCTCGGGTTCCACCGAGCAACCTTCGCCCAGCGTGATCAGACCCGTCACCGGCGGCAAGGTGTGCATGTCGACGCCCCGGCCGATCTGCGCGCCGAGGGACCGGGCGAAGTAGATCATCCAGGGCGCGCCTGACAGATTCGCGGCCCCACTGGCCTCGGTCAGACGTTCGGCGACCCACAGTCGCAGATGCACCGACCCGCCACGGGGATAGTCACCCGCGCGCAACCCGGCCAGCAGAAGCCGGATTCCGGCCGCGGCGGTGAGCATCCGGCCGAGCGGGGTGATGAAGATGATGAAGGCGGCCAGGACGATCCACCAGCTGATCGGCTGGATCCAGGCGGCGTCGGAAGCTGCCGACAGGACGTTGTTCGCGATGGCCAGCCAGGTCGCCCACTGCAGACCGGTCAATGTGGTCAGTGGCACGGACAATGCGATCTGGGCCAGTCCGGCGCGGCGAGGGGTCGGTTCGACGATTCGTGGCTCGGCCACCGCGCCCGGGTTGAGGTCGTCGAGCATCTGTGCGAGCGACCCCAGTCGGGGATGGTCGTAGAGATCGGCGACGGTGACGGTGGGGAATCGCTGACGTAAGGCGGTCACCAGCTGGGCCGCAGCGAGCGAGCCGCCGCCTTCGGTGAAGAAGTCGGCTTTCGCGTTGGTGATATTGACGCCGAGAACGGTGGTCCAGAGCCCGGCCACCCAGGCCTCGGTGGCGCTCAGGTCGCCGAGGTCGGCCTCACCGTCACCGGACGGCAGCGGCCACGGCAGGGCGTTGCGGTCGACCTTGCCCGATGTCTTGGTCGGCAGTTCGTCGACGAGGACGAGTCGGGGGATCAGCGCGGCCGGGAGCCGGTCGGTGAGCAGATCCCGGGCCTTGTCCACGTCGAACTCGGGGTCCGTCGAGACGAGGTAGCCGACCAGCAATGAATTGCCCGCCGCGGATTTGCGGACGGCCGCGGCTGCCCCGCCGACACCGGGGAGGTGCTGCAGGGCGTTGTCGACCTCCCCGAGTTCGATGCGACGTCCACCGACCTTGACCTGATCGTCGGCGCGGCCCATGAACACCAGGCCCTCGGGCTCGAACCGCACCAGGTCACCACTGCGGTAGGCGCGTTCCCAGCCCAGTGTCTCCATCGGCGAGTACTTCTCGGCGTCCTTGACGGGGTCCAGGTAGCGGGCAAGTCCGACGCCGCCGATCACCAGTTCACCGACTTCTCCGGCCTCGACGGGCCGCTGGTCTGCGTCGACCACGGCCAGATCCCAGCCGGCCAGGGGGAGCCCGATCCGAACGGGACCATTGCCATCGAGCAGGGCGGCGCAGGCCACCACAGTTGCTTCGGTCGGGCCGTACGTGTTCCAGACCTCGCGGCCGTCGACGGCCAGCCGCTCGCCGAGTTCGGGTGGGCAGGCTTCACCGCCGAAGATCAGGAGACGGACAGCTTCGAGTGCTTCCGGTGGCCAGAGGGAGGCCAGTGTCGGGACCGTGGACACCACGGTGATGTCTCGCTGGACCAGCCACGGACCGAGGTCCATGCCGGAGCGAACCAGCGATCGCGGGGCGGGGACGAGGCAGGCTCCGTAGCGCCAGGCCAGCCACATCTCCTCGCAGGACGCGTCGAAGGCCACCGACAGGCCGGCCAGCACCCGGTCACCCGGTCCGAGGGGTTCGGTCTGCAGGAACATCAGCGCTTCGGCATCGACAAATGCCGCTGCATTGCGGTGGGTGACAGCGACACCCTTCGGGGTTCCGGTGGATCCGGAGGTGAAGATAATCCAGGCATCGTCTTCGACGGTGGGCGGGATCGAGTTTGCGGCACCTTCTCCGCGAGACAGCCCCAGGTCCTTGGGCCAGCTCAGACCTTCGGCACCCAGGACCGCGACCACACCTGCCTCACCGAAAACCATGGTCGCCCGCTCGGGCGGATCATCGGCGTCGACCGGCACGTAGGCGGCGCCGGCCGCGAGGGTCGACAAGATTGCCAGGTACAGCTCGCGAGAGCCCGACGGCATACGGATTCCGACTCGATCGCCGCGTCCGATTCCGCGACTGCCGAGCCAGGCCGCACCTTCGTCGACGAGGTCCATCAGCTCGGCGTAGGTCACTATTGCGTCGCCATCGTCGATGGCCGGTGCATCCGGATGTGCTGACGCGGTCTCGGTCAGAATGTCGAAGAGGGTCCGTGCGGTCGGTGCCTGCGCAGATCTGCTGAACTGCGCGAGGGTTGGAGCTGTCACCAAGGGCCCTTTCTCTCCACGTCTGTGGATCAAGTGTTGCAGCCCAGTGGTGGACTTGCGATGCAACGAGACCATATCGGCAGGTGCCGTGTCGTACTCAGGTGGAGCATTGCGGCATGGGAGCTGAAGTTTTCGCCTAGGGTTTGTCTAGAATTTGCCAACTGCAACATTTACCCTGGTTCCGGCGAAGGGAACTCGAAAATGTCGGTGACGAGACATGGCAGGCCGAGCCTGCGGTCATACCCGATCTGGCTGGGTTCGCGACTGCTCTTGAAGCCAACTCTTGCACTCTGGCCGATCGGTGCCCTCGGGCTGCGGCCGCTGTATCTCATCGACGAGATCTTCGCGCTCGGGCCGAAGGCAAAAACCGTCGCGCGGGAGCAGATCACCTTGGCCGGACGGCCGGTGGAACTGTCGGTGCCGGCCCGTCCGAGCGGTCGGGACGAGGCGGCCGCGGTGCTCTATCTGCACGGCGGGGCGCTGGTCGTCTGTGGCCTGGCCACACATCGGGCAGTGGCGAGCCGCCTGTGTCAGGACATCGATCTGCCCGTGTATTCGGTTGCGTACCGGCAACTTCCGGAAGCGGGTGTGGGAACATCCGTCGCCGACGCCTATCAGGCCTACCGGGAGCTCCTGATCGAGCGAGGGTTCAAACACGTTGTGGTGGCCGGTGATTCGGCAGGCGGGTTCCTTGCCGGCAAGATTGTCGAGTTGGCGCACCGAGACGGCTTGACCCCGCCCGCGGCGTACATCGGATTTTCACCGCTGCTCGACCTCGACCTCGGCACCAATCCCGACCGGTCGAGCCGTCGCGACGCGTACCTCCCGATCCGCAAACTTGCTTCGCTGCGGAGACAGTTCGACAAAGGGCCGATCGAACTCGACGGTGTCCGTCGGATCGCGGAGGTGCCACCCGAGGCTTTTCCGCCGACCATCGTCATCACCGCCGAAGACGAGATGCTCGAACCGGATGTGCTGGAACTGGTGGAGTCCCTGAACACGGCCGGTGTGCCGGCGCAGATGCACAGCTATGCCTGGCAGGTGCATGCATTTCCGATGCTGGCGGGTCGCCATCCGGAAGCGCGGCAATCCATCGTGCTGACGGCGCAGTTTGCCAAGGACGCAGTCGCGGCGGCCCGGGTGGGTCGGAGAGGCATTCGGCGAGTGGGTTGAGGCGGCTTCGACTCACCATGAGTCATACGGTTTTCGTCTGGCTGTGCGCGACGTAATTTCGCGGAGAACACATCCACAGCCCGAAATCCGGAAGGCAATACATGTCTGAACAGATCAGTGTCGTCAAAGTCGGCGGGAACATCGGGGCCAGGATCGACGGTGTCACGCTGTCCGGCGACCTCGACAGCGCCACGATCACAGCGATCAATGACGCCCTGCTGGCCCACAAGGTGATCTTCTTCCGCGGGCAGGATCATCTCGACGACGAAGGTCAACTCGCCTTCGCACGTTCACTCGGCGTCCCCACCATCGCCCACCCGACGGTCACCTCGCGCGGCGACACCATCCTGCCGATCGATTCCGATTACGGCCGCGCCAACAGCTGGCACACCGATGTCACCTTCGTCGACCGGGTGCCGAAGGCGTCCATCCTGCGCGCGGTGGCATTGCCCGAGTACGGCGGTTCCACCATCTGGGCGAATACGGTGACCGCGTACGAGCAGCTACCTGAACCGCTGAAGGTCCTGGTGGACAAGCTCTGGGCGGTCCACACGAACGTCTACGACTATTCGACGAAGACGGTCGAGGCGGGCGAGCTGAACAAGAACACCGAAGAGTACCGGGCCGAGTTCCAATCGACGTACTACGAGACCGAACACCCGGTGGTGCGCGTTCATCCCGAGACCGGTGAGAAGGCGCTGCTGCTCGGTCATTTCGTGAAGCGCTTCGTCGGCTTCGATTCTTCGGAGTCGACGGCGCTCTTCGACCTTCTGCAGAAGCGAATCACCAAGCTGGAGAACACAGTTCGCTGGAACTGGCAGGCCGGCGACCTGGCCATCTGGGACAACCGCGCCACCGAGCACTACGCGGTCGCCGACTACGACGACAACTACCGTCGCCTGAACCGGATCACGCTGGCCGGGGACATCCCCCGCAGTGTCACCGGCGAGCAGAGCCGGGTTGTCGCCGGGGACGCGTCGCACTTCTCGGATGTCGTCGATCCGCGCGAGTCGCAGCGCGCGATCTCGGTCTGAGGCGGACACAACCAGAGACCTTCCACGGCGCCGCGCCGTCGCACTCACGCGACGGCGCGGCGTTGGTTGTCGGAGGTCAACTTCGTGGATGGAGACAGGTTTTGACCGATTTTGCAGTGCCCGACGGCGCGCGTGGGTACGAGGGATTCACCGGGAAGATCGGCCGGACCGGCGCGCAGTCGCAGCCGGCGTGGGCCGGTGAACCGAAGGCACCGCAGCGGGCGCCCAACATCATCGTCGTGCTGGTCGACGACATGGGGTATGCCGACATCGAACCCTTCGGTTCCGAGATGCCGACCCCCAACCTGAACAAGTTGGCGGCCAGCGGATTTCGGCTGTCGAACTATCACACCACCTCCGTGTGCTCACCGGCCCGCGCGGCGTTGCTGACCGGGCTGAACCCCCACCGGGCCGGTTACGGAACGGTCGCCAACTTCGATCCCGGCTACCCCGGTTTCCGACTGGAACTCGCCGACGACGTCCTCACACTTCCGGAGATATTGCGGGAGAACGGCTATGCGAACTTCGCCGTCGGGAAGTGGCATCTGGTGCGGGATGTCAATCAAGGGCCCGGCAGGTCGCGTGAATCCTGGCCGATTCAACGGGGATTCGACAGCTACTACGGATCCCTGGAGGGAATGAACTCTTTCTACTATCCGAACCAGCTGGTGGCCGACAACTCGGTGGTCGACATCGAGGAGTATCCCGACGACTACTACGTCACTGACGACATCACCGACCGGGCCATCGGCCAGATCAAGGGGTTGCGGGCGCACAACCCGGACAAACCCTTCTTTCTGTACTTCGCGCACATCGCGATGCACGGTCCGCATCAGGCCAAGCCGCAGGACCTGGACCGGTTCCGCGGAAAGTACGCCGAAGGATGGGATTCGGTGCGACAGAATCGATTCGACGCGCAGAAGCGTGCCGGATTCTTCCCGCCCGAGACCGAGATGGCAGCCCGGAACACAGAACCCGGATACGACGCGCCCGAATGGGCGGCGCTTTCGGCGGATGAGCAGCGTCGATACCAGCGGTATCAGGAGGTCTACGCAGCGATGGTGCACAGCGTGGACGAATCGGTGGGGCGCATCCTCGACACCGTCGAGGCGCTCGGCGAACTCGACAACACTATTGTGGTCTTCACCTCCGACAACGGCGGCACCGCCGAAGGTGGCGCCGAAGGCACCCGTTCGTACCTCAGCCAGTTCGTCCATTCGCCGGTGCCTGCCGATTGGCCGCGGGACGTGCCGCATTCCGAGGATCTGATCGGGTCGCCGGAGATCGGACCCACTACCCCCGGGGTTGGGGTCAGGCGTCCAACACCCCGTTCCGGTTCTACAAGGGTCAGACCTTTGCCGGTGGGGTCCGGGTTCCGTTTCTCATCTCGTGGCCGGCCGGACTACCGCGTGAGGACGGCGATCCTGGTTTGCGCAAGCACTATTCGTACGTCACGGACATCGCACCGACGATCCTGGACCTCATCGGCGCCCACATTCCCGACGAACGCCGGGGCAAGCCGGCCAAAGACCGCGATGGTGTCAGCATCGCGGACGTGTTGCGGGACGATTCCGTACCCACCCCACATCAGGAGCAGTACGCCGAGTTCGGCGGGCACCGGGGCTTCTACCGCGATGGCTGGAAACTGGTGTCGCTGCACGATGATCCGGCACTGCTGGACGACCCGCAGTGGCAATTGTTCGACGTGGTGCTCGATCCCGCGGAGACCCGCGATGTCGCCGGCATATACCCGGAGAAGGTCGCCGAACTGGCCGACGCCTGGGATCAGGCCGCCTGGTACAACACGGTCTTCCCGTTGCTGTCGGGTCCGGACCTGGCACGCCGACGCCCGAGGAGGTGAAACTCGTTGAGCCGGTGCGGATTCTGGCCGGCACGCCGACTCTCGAACGCTATCGGTCGAGCCGACTGATCGCCTACCGTGACTTTGTTGTCGACGTCGACCTCGGTGCCTATGGTGTCGGCGACGAAGGTGTCCTGGTGGCGCACGGTGACCCGCTCGGTGGCTATGCCCTGTACGTCGAAGACGGGTTTGTCGTTTTCGACTTCAACTCCTATGGGGTGGTGTCGTCGGTCCGTACACCGATCGCGGCCGGCGCCCGTGGCGTTCGGCTGTCGGCGACTGCGGACGCGTCGGTCCGGTGGGATTTTTCGCTGTCGGTGATCGGGACCGAGACGGAATCGGAACCGGTCCGGCTGCCGGGTCAGCTGCAACTCGTCGGGATGGCTCCGTGGACCGGGGTCTCGGTGGGGCTCGATGCGCGGGGCCCGGCGTCGCCCCCGTTGCGCACCCGGCGCGGATTGTTCCGGTACAGCGGGCAGCTGAGATCGGTCACCTATACGCCGGGCGAGGTACGGGTTCCGGCGCCGGTCATCGCCCAGATCGAGGCCGCGGCAGAGGCTGCCGCGGACTGAGAAACGAACAACGGCGGCAGCAATGGAACAGTATGGAAAAAGTGTTCCATTGCTGCTACGGTCGCGGTATGACAGAAGCAGTCGACACGTCGTCCGCCGGTGATGCCTTCGACCGCACAGATGCCTTCGACCGTCCCGAGATCGTCGGTGCCCCGCTCGGTCCCGGGTCTTTGACCTGGAAATACTTCGGTGACAGCCGGGTGACGCTACTGGGTCCGCGACCAGGTGTGCTGGAGAACATGCTGCCCGAGCTCGGGCAGGCCGTCCTGGAGCACTCGGTGTTCTTCGATGACCCGTTTGCCCGTGTCAAGCGCTCGCTGCCGGGGATCTACGGCACGGTCTACGCGCCGGAGGGCTCGAGCGCCGGCCCCACCGTCCGTGATTTCCACATCAACATCAAAGGCGAGATGCCGGGCGGGGAGCGGTACCACGCGCTCAATCCCGAGACCTACTACTGGGCGCACGCGACGTTTGTCGACATCGTCCTGACCGCGACGGATCGCTTCATCAAGAAGCTCACCGACGCCGAAAAAGAGCAGATCTACGCAGAGTCGGTCACCTGGTACCGCCGCTACGGTGTCAGCGATCGCCCGATGCCGGCCACCTATGCCGACTTTGTGACCTACTGGGACCGCGTGGTCGACGAGGTCCTGATCCCGCACAAGACCGCCCGCTACGGCGTTGGATTCGTGACCAAGGGCTATCCGCTGCCACCGGGTATGAATCCGCTTGTCTGGAAGGCGATCTCGCCGATCGTCAATCCGTTCGCGGCTTTCATCACCACCGGTGGTCTGCCGGAACGTTCACGTCGGCAGCTGGATCTGCCGTGGAGCGACCGCAAAGAACGCAATTACCGCCGATTCTGTGCGGCCGTCCGGGCGATCGATCCCATCTACCGGAGGCTGCCCGCCAAAGTCCGCTACAACAAGTTTGCGCTGAAGGGTTTCGCGCAGGCAGGTGTCCGGCCCTGAGGGGTGGTCGAGCTCACTTGACCTGCGCGGAGTTGTTGTCCGAGAACTGGGTTCGATACAACTCGGAGTAACGACCGCCGCGCGCAAGCAGTTCGAGGTGTGTGCCCCGTTCGACCACGCGGCCGTCCTCCATGACGAGAATCTCGTCGGCCGCCCGGATGGTCGACAGTCGATGAGCGATCACGACCGATGTCCGGTCGGCGAGTGCTTCGGCCAGGGCTTCCTGCACCGCGGCTTCCGATGTGGAGTCGAGGTGGGCGGTGGCCTCATCGAGGATCACCACAGATGGTTGCGCGAGAAGCAGTCGTGCGATGGTCAGGCGCTGACGTTCACCGCCGGACAGGCGGTATCCGCGTTCGCCGACCACTGTTTCGAGCCCGTCGGCCAGACTCGCCACCAGGCCGTCCAGCCGGGCGCGCCGCAACGCGTCCCAGATGTCCTGCTCGGAGGCGTCGGGGCTGGCAAACAACAGGTTTTCACGGACCGTGTCGTGGAACAGATGTCCGTCCTGGGTCACCAATCCGATCGAACGATGCAGAGATCCGCTTTCGATGTCCCGAATGTCCGTGTCGCCCAGCAGTACCGCCCCGCTGTCGACGTCGTACAGGCGTGTCGCCAGTTGGGCAACAGTCGATTTCCCGGCCCCGGAACTGCCGACGAGCGCGACCATCTTGCCCGGTGGCACCGTGAATGAGACGCCGTGGATCACCTCTTCACCGCCCCTGGTATCGAGGATCGCGACCTCTTCGAGTGATGCCAGCGACACCTTGTCGGCCGACGGGTAAGCAAACCGAACGTCCTTGAAGGTCAACGATTGTGGGCCCTTGGGGGCGGCCACCGCGTCCTCCTTGTCGGCGATCAGCGGCGGCAGGTCGAGAACTTCGAAGACGCGCTCGAAACTGACCACGGCGCTCATGATCTCGACACGCGCGTTGGCGAGTGCGGTCAGCGGTGCGTACATCCGGGTCAACAGCAGGGCCAGCGAGACCACGGCACCGGCGTCGAGATGGCCGTTCACCGCGAGATAGCCACCCAGTCCGTAGACCATCGCCAGGGCCAGCGCGGAGACCAGTGTCAGTGAGGTGACGAAGATGCTCTGGGCCAGTGAGCGACGGACTCCGATGGCCCGGACCTTGTCCGCGCGGATCGAGAACTCGTCCGATTCGTGGTCGGGACGGCCGAACAGTTTCACCAGAGTGGCGCCCGGCGCCGAGAACCGCTCGGTCATCTGGGTGGACATCAGCGAGTTGTATTCCGCGGCCTCCCGCGAGAGTGACTGCATCCGCTTGCCCATCCGGCGTGCCGGAACGACAAAGAGCGGCAACAGGACAAGCGTCAGCAACGTGATCTGCCAGCTGATCGACAGCATCACCGCGACGGTCAATGTCAGCGTGACGATGTTGGACACCACGCCCGAGAGGGTGTCGGAGAAGGCGCGTTGGGCGCCGATGACGTCGTTGTTGAGGCGGCTCACCAGGGCGCCGGTGCGGGTTCGGGTGAAGAACGCGACCGGCATCTTCTGGACGTGATCGAACACCGCGCGGCGCAGGTCGTAGATCAGGCCTTCGCCGATCGTCGACGACAGCCAACTGACCAGGAGTCCGGCCGCGGCCTCGGCGAGTGCGATCAGCGCGATCAACACGGACAGCCACACGATCGTGGACGCGGGCCCTCCATCGACGATGTGGTCGACCACCTGACCGGCCAGGACCGGCGTGAGGACGGTCAGGATCGCGATCACCACGCTGAAGATCATGAAGATGGTGAGCTTGCCGCGATGTGGCGTGGCAAAAGCAACGATCCGGCGAACCGTGACGCCGCGGTTCTCCCGGCGCTGTTCGCGGTCGAGGTTGGGCGCGTTCATCGACCGGTACATCGTGTTCCAAGCAACTGACTCCATACTCATGACATCAACTGTAGAAGTTCAAGTTCGCTTTAAGTCAATTCGTGTGTGCGGCGCCGTTGTCCTCAGCCGGTTGATGCCGCCGATGTGGGTTTGTGATCAACTGGAAAGCAAACGTTGCAGATAGGACGAGGGAGACACGGTGGCATTGCGACTCGGGTACAAGGCTTCGGCGGAGCAGTTCAATCCTCGTGAGTTGGTCGAGATCGCCGTGGCCGCGGAAGAGCACGGAATGGATTCGGTTGCGGTCTCCGATCACTTCCAGCCGTGGCGCCACAACGGTGGCCATGCCCCGTTCTCGCTGGCCTGGATGGCCGCGGTGGGTGAGCGGACCAAGCGGGTGCAGATCGGCACCTCGGTGATGACGCCGACGTTCCGCTACAACCCCGCCGTGATCGCGCAGGCATTTGCCTCGATGGCGTGCATGTACCCGGGCCGGATCATGCTCGGTGTGGGCAGCGGTGAGGCGCTCAACGAGTACGCCACCGGATTCCAGGGTGAATGGCCCGAGTTCAAGGAGCGGTTCGCGCGGCTGCGTGAGTCGGTGGCGTTGATGCGCGAGCTGTGGACCGGTGAAGAGGTCAACTTCGACGGCGAGTTCTACAAGACACAAGGCGCGTACATGTACGACATCCCTGATCAGCCGGTGCCGGTGTACATCGCCGCCGGTGGTCCGGTGGTGGCGCGGTACGCCGGTCGTAGCGGCGACGGATTCATCTGTACCTCGGGCAAGGGTATGGAGCTGTACACCGAGAAGCTGATCCCGGCGGTGAAGGAAGGCGCGGAGAAGGCCGAGCGCAACTTCGACGACATCGACCGGATGATCGAGATCAAGATCTCCTACGATCCCGACCCCGAGTTGGCGTTGGAGAACTGCCGGTTCTGGGCGCCGCTGTCGTTGACCCCGGAGCAGAAGCACAGCGTGAACTCCTCGACCGAGATGGAACGCCTCGCCGACGAGCTACCGATCGAGCAGGTCGCCAAGCGCTGGATCGTCGCTTCTGATCCCGACGAGGCTGTGGAAAAGGTCAAGGCGTACACCGATGCGGGTCTGAATCATCTGGTGTTCCATGCCCCCGGACATGACCAGGCGCGGTTCCTCACCAACTTCCAGAAGGACCTCGAACCCCGCCTGCGCAAGCTGGGCTAACCCCCGTACCCTCCGAAAATGGTGGGTTTTGGCGAGCATTTCCCCTGGTGGGGCTCGCCAAAACCCACCATTTTCGGGTTTACATGCGGGCGTAGCGCGCCATCGCGAAACAGTAGAGACCGTAGGCGGCGATCCCGAGCCCCGCGAGGACCAGCAGGAACTGGCCGAAGGGCGCCTCGCCGAGGGTCTTGACTGCGCCGTCGATGCCGGTGGCCTTGGACGGGTCGGAATTGATGGTCGCGACGATCACCAGGATCCCGGCGCCGACCAGGACCAGGCCCTTCGCCGTGTAGCCGGCGACTCCGAGCGGTGTGACAACTGAGCTTCCGGAGGTCTTCAGGTCCTCGAGGAACTTCTTCGTCACGCCTTTGTAGACGTGGTAGCCGCCGATCGCGATGATGATCAGACCCACGACGATGAGCAGGGCCTTGCCTGCGGTGTTCTCCATGAGCTTCGCCGACAGACCTGCGTTCTGCTTGCCGCTGGATTTGCCGCTGCCGACGGCGAATTGCACCGCGGAGTAGGCGAACGCGAAATACAGAATGGCCAGACCGGCGGCCTTCGCCCGGTCGAAGAGCTCGGATTTGTCAGAGGAATTGTCCTGGCCGGAATCGGGTTCCGAGGGGTGCGGACCGATGATCATTTCGGCGATGCGCCACAGGGCCATCGCCACAAACGCCACGGCCGCAATCCACAGCACCAATTTGCCGCCGGGTTTGTCGGTGACTGTCGCAAGTGCACCGGACTGGTCGGCGTTGCCGCCGGATCCGAAAGCGATCCGGAAGATGATGTAGGCGATCAGCAGATGCAGTAATCCGCTGACGACATGGCCGGCCCGGGCAGCTTTCTCGAAAAGTGGGCTGTCCGTTGCTCGGTCCACGGCGCCGGTCGCTTCGTTGTTGGCCATGGTTCCACCACATCACATCAGCGCGAGGTTGTGGGTCAGGCGGCCAAAGGAGTTGCGACCCGATCGCGCAGTAGCGCGGTGATCCGTTCCACGGCCGGGTTGCCGCGCACCGCGTGACGTGTGCGAACCGAGATGGTCCGCATCGGCGTCGGGTTGATCAGCGGGCGGCTCACCACACCTGCCGGCAGTGCCGCCGCTCCGAGCAGCGGCAGGACCGTGATCCCGACGCCGGCAGCGACGAAACTGATCGCGGTCGGATAGTCGTGGGTCTCGATGTGGAATCCGGGGGAAAACCCCACCACCGAGCAGGCGTCGAGAATTGTCTGGCGGCACGGCCCGCGAGAGACGTCGTTGTCGACCCACTGCTCGTCGCGCAGTGCGACGAGTTCGACCTGTTCCGGGGCGGCGAGTGGGTGGTCTTCCGGCAGCACCACCACGTAGGGCTCGGTGAGCAGTTGCTCGACGTCGTAGCCGCGCAGCGGGGTGGAGGCGGCGCCCTCGACATAGATCTCGACGTCCGGATCCC
The DNA here is from genome assembly GCA_003202005.1 of Williamsia faeni. GTDB lineage: Bacteria > Actinomycetota > Actinomycetes > Mycobacteriales > Mycobacteriaceae > Williamsia > Williamsia faeni. The sequence continues at coordinate 52,221 of QJJF01000010.1, forward strand.
CGGAGGCGTCGTGCGCGAGCTCGATCAACCGCAAGTCGACTCGCAGCCGGGGGTATTCGCGGGTGATGGCTGCAATGACCGGGGGTATCCAGGCGGCACCGGCCGAGGCGAAGTAGCTGACCGACAGGCTGCCCACCCGGCCGAGTCGCAGGTCATTGACCAGGGATTCGAGTTCGGCGAGCCGCTCGAGAACCTGTGCTGCCTCTTCGGCCACGGTCAGCCCGACCACCGTGGGTCTGATGCCGCGCCCGTCCTTCTCCACTAGTGCGAGTCCGGTCTCCTTCTGGAGCGCCGTCAGGTGCTGGCTGACCGCAGACGGGGTGTATCCGAGTGCTGCGGCCGCTTCGTTGATCGAACCGGCGGCCACCACGGCTCGGAAGATGCGCAGGCGATGGACATCAAGCATCCTCTCAGGATACAGCCGTACTGAAGTGTCGACAAGAAAAAGTCACTTGTGCTTATGGGTTGTGTGCGTGACAGTGGGAGTTATGAAAGCAGCGATGTCATGAGAGCGGCTGTGGCCAACAACCTGGCTGTGGTCGCGGCTGCGATCACCGTCCTGCTCTGGGCCTCGTCATTTGTGGTCATCCGTTTTGCCGGCGAGACGTTCTCGCCCGGAGCGCTGACCGTGACCCGGCTGGCAGTCGGCTCGGCTGTCCTCGTGGTCATCGCGTTGCGCTACCGTCGGCCGTTACCACGGGGCAAAGGGTTGGCGTTGGTCATCGGTTATGGCCTGGTGTGGTTCGCGGGCTACACCGTGCTGCTCAATTGGGCCGAGCAGCACCTCGACGCCGGAACCGCGGCGTTGCTGGTGAACTTCGCGCCGATCCTGGTGGCGGTTTTTGCGGGCTTGTTCCTGGGCGAAGGCTTTCCGAGGCAGTTGGTGATCGGCATCCTCGTGGCATTTTCCGGGGTCCTACTGATCGCACTCGGAGGCTCCGGAGGCAGCAACAACGACAAACTCGGGATCATCCTGGGCCTGATCACCGCAGTCCTCTACGCGGTGGGAGTGCTGATGCAAAAGGTGGCACTGCGCACAGTCGATGCCGTCACCGCGACCTGGGTCGGCTGTCTCGCCGGGTTCCTGGCGACCCTTCCGTTTGCGCCGAAGGCCGTCTCCGAGTTGTCGGAGGCCTCGGCAGGGGCGATCGCCGCCGTCATCTTCCTGGGCGTCGGGCCCACCGCCATCGCCTTCCTCACCTGGGCGTACGCGCTCTCGCGCACGGATGCGGGCAAGATGGCCGCCACCACGCTGGCGGTACCGGCGATCGCGATCGTGCTGTCCTGGATCTTCCTCGGAGAGGTCCCGACACTGCTGGGGTTGATCGGTGGCGCGATGGCGCTGGCGGGCGTGGCGATCAGTCGCCGACGGAGCCGGGTGAGGCCGCAATCGCCAGAACCCGCGGTGACCTCCTAATCTCTGGGGTATGGATCGAGATCGGATGGTCGACGTGGCCATTGCCGTCGTGGAGCGCTTCGGCGCCCGGGCGTTGAGTCTGACGTCGGTGGCACGGCATGCCGGTGTGGGTCGAGCGACCGCCTATCGGATGTTCGGTGGCCGCGACGAGTTGGTGCAGGCGATTGTCGAACGTGAGGTCAAGACACTCGGCGACCTGATCGCCGGCTGGATCGCGTCGGAGACCGATCCGGCCGCCAAGGTGTCGACGATGGTCGTCCATGTTCTCACCTACATCCGGGAACATGAAGCGCTGCAATATATCCTGCGCAATGAGCCCGAAGAGATCATCGCCACGATCGTCGCCCGCGGACCGGACCGGGACGCGGCGACCACCATCGTCGACATCATCGTCGCGAACAGTGTGGGCAATTTCAGCGCCGAGCCGGAACTGGAGGCCGCACTCATCCCGGACGCGCGACGGGCAACAGAGTTCATGGTGCGGGTTGTCTACTCTTACATGCTGATACCCGGAAGTGCGATGTCCGACGACGACATAGCGGCGATGGTTGTCCGTTCTACCGTCAGAGCCGCCGATTAGCGCTCGGCTGCCGGGGCTAGGGTGGGCCAATGGACGCATCGGTGTCGAACAGCATCTATCTCGCATCACCTGAAGGCGACACCGGAAAGTCAACCGTGGCGCTCGGTCTCTTGCATCTGCTGGCAGCTTCCGGCGGTCGGGTCGGGGTATTCCGGCCGATTTCCAGGACGAACTCCGGGCAGCGTGACTACATCCTGGAGCTGTTGATCGAACATGACTCCAGCGACCTGAATTACGACGATTGCATCGGCGTGACGTACGACCAGGTGCACGCGGATCCCGATGCCGCACTCAGTGAGATCGTGAGCCGGTTCCACGCGGTGGAGGAGCGTTGTGATGCCGTGCTCGTCGTCGGGTCCGACCACACCGACATCGCGAACCCGTCGGAACTGACCTTCAACGCGCGGATTGCGGCCAACCTGCAGACCCCGATGTTGTTGGTGCTCAAGGCTGCTGACCGTACCGAGGCAGAGGTTGTGTCCCTGGCCGAGTTGTCTCTGGCGGAGCTGTCGGCCAATCACGCCAAAGCCGTCGCGTTGATCGCGAACCGCTGCGACCCGGATAGGCTGGCCGAGGTGAAGGCCGCACTCGAGCAGGCCACCGGACTGCCCTCCTGGTCGCTGCCGGCGGACCCGCTGCTGGTCGCCCCGACGGTCGCGGAGTTGATGACCGCACTCGATGGCGAGATCTACAGCGGTGACCCGGAATTGCTCGGCCGTGAGGCAGTGAACGTGATGGTCGGCGGGATGACCGTCGAGCACATCCTCGAACGGCTCACAGAAGGGATGGCGGTGATCACCCCGGCAGACCGATCGGATGTGCTGCTCTCTCTGGTGGCCGCCAACGCTGCCGAGGGTTTTCCGAAGCTCTCCGGCATCATCCTCAACGGTGGACTCAAACCGCATCCCAAGATCGCCGCGCTGGTCGAGGGGCTCAACTCAACGTTGCCGATCATCTGCTGCAAACAGGGAACGTACGAAACAGCAAGGGCTGCAGTGCATGCGCGTGCCCGGATGAACATTGATTCGGCTCGGAAGATCGACATTGCCCTGAACCTGATGGAAGAGCATGTGGACTCGGCAGCGATGTTGGCGAAGCTCCAGCTGCCGATTCCGGAGGTGGTGACACCGCAGATGTTCGAGTACCAGCTGATTCAGCGGGCTCGCCAGATCCGCAAACGGATCGTCCTGCCCGAAGGTGGCGACGATCGGATCCTGCGCGCCGCCGGACGCCTGTTGCGCAGGCAGGTTGCAGACCTGACCATACTCGGCGACGAACGGTCGGTGCGGGACCGGGCCGCCGAACTCGGGGTGGATCTGTCTGAAGCGGTCGTCATCGATCCCGCCACGTCGGATCTGCTCGACGAATTCAGTGCGGCGTACACCGACCTGCGCAAACACAAGGGAATGGACGTGCAGCGGGCCCGCACCATCGTCAAGGACGTGTCGTACTTCGGCACGCTCATGGTGCAGCTCGGGTATGCCGACGGCATGGTGTCGGGTGCGGTGCACACCACCGCCCACACGATCCGGCCCGCGTTCGAGATCATCAAGACAGCTCCGGGGGTGACGACGGTCTCCAGTGTGTTCTTCATGTGCCTTGCCGATCATGTTCTGGCATACGGTGATTGCGCGATCATTCCGGACCCGACCGCAGAACAGCTGGCCGATATCGCGATCTCGTCGGCGGCGACGGCGGCCCAGTTCGGTATCGATCCGCGAGTGGCGCTCCTGTCGTATTCGACCGGTGAATCCGGTAGTGGCGCTGACGTAGAGAAGGTGCGTGAGGCCGCGCGACTGGCGCGGGAACGGGCTCCGGAACTGTTGATGGAGGGGCCGATTCAGTACGACGCAGCGGTTGATCCGGAGGTGGCGCGCACCAAGATGCCCGACTCCGAGGTGGCGGGTCGGGCTACCGTGCTGGTGTTCCCGGACCTCAACACGGGCAACAACACGTATAAGGCCGTGCAGCGCAGTGCTGATGCGGTGGCGGTGGGTCCGGTGTTGCAAGGCCTGCGTAAGCCGATCAATGATCTGTCGAGAGGTGCATTGGTGTCAGACATCGTCAATACGGTCGCGATCACCGCGATCCAGGCACAGGGGATCGCCGGTGAGTGACATCGATACCGTTCTGGTGCTGAACGCGGGTTCGTCGTCCCTGAAGTATCAGCTGGTGCAGCCAGATTCGGCGTTGGTGATGGCCCATGGAATCGTGGAACGTATCGGTGAGTCCGAAGGACGGGTGGAACTCGTTCGTGGCGACGACGTCACCGAGTTCATCGGTGAGATCGTCGACCATCAGGCCGGGCTGTCCAAGGTGTTCGAGCTGTTCTCCGACGCCGGGCATGACCTGGAATCCGAGGGCATCACGGCGGTGGGGCATCGTGTGGTTCATGGCGGGCCGCGCTTCCATCGGCCCACTGTCGTCGATGACTCGCTGATCGAGGCGATCAAGGACTTGGAAGATCTTGCTCCGTTGCACAATCCGGTGAATCTCTTGGGGATTGAGGCGATCCGCCGACTGTTGCCGGAGGTTCCGTCGGTGGTCGTGTTCGATACCGCCTACTTTCACGGGTTGCCAGAGCATGTGGCCGCCTATGCGATCGATCGTGAGCTGGCGCTCGAGCACCACATCCGACGGTACGGATTCCACGGCACCTCACACGAATACGTGTCGACACGAACTGCCGAGTTCCTGGAAGCAGATCTGGGAACGCTCAATCAGATCGTGCTGCACCTGGGTAACGGCGCGTCGGCGTCGGCCATCTCGGGCGGCAGGCCGGTCGAGACGTCGATGGGATTGACTCCGCTCGAGGGCCTGGTGATGGGAACCAGAAGTGGTGACATCGATGCGGGCGTCGTGATGTACCTGAAGCGTGCGGCCGGTCTTGATGTCGACGACATCGATGTGGTGCTCAATCGGAAGTCTGGGTTGAAGGGCCTGTGCGGGGAGAACGACTTCCGCGCGTTGATCCAGATGGTCGACGACGGTGACCCGGCGGCGACACTCGCCTACAACGTCTACATCCATCGGCTACGCAAATACATCGGCGCCTACCTGGTCACGTTGGGCCGGACCGACACGATCGTGTTCACCGCCGGCGTGGGGGAGAACAATGCCAAGGTCCGCGCGGACGCCATGGCCGGGCTCGAGAACTTCGGCATTGAGATCGACACCGAACGCAATGCCGCCAGAAGCCGTGAGCCGAGGATCATCTCAACTGATGACTCCGCGGTGACCGTGCTTGTGGTGCCGACAAATGAGGAACTCGCGATCGCGCGGCAATCAGTGGAGGCTCTCAATGAGGATCGTTGAAGGCGCAAACGTCACGCCGGAGGCCCCGTACGAGGTGACGCAGGCAGGTATTGACCAATTGGTCGCGGTGATCGGCGGGCCGCCGGCCACCTCGGGCGAAGCGCCGCCGACCTTTGTCAATGTGGTGTTGGGACCTGCGATCAAGTCGTTTCGCGATAGTGGTGACAGGACTTTCGCCGGGGTCGTGCACACCGCCGAATCGACGAACTACACAAGATTGTTGAGAGCAGGAGACGTCGTGAACACGAGTGTGACAGTGACAGGAGTGCATGTCAGGCCGTCGGTCACGCAGTTCGAGATCCTTTCGGTTGTCACCGACCTGGATGGCCAAGAGATCGTGCGGGTCAGCTCGTCACTGATCTGCGAGACCGAGGCCGCCGAATGAGCGATCTCACAGTCGGATCTGTGCTGTTCGATGTGTCCGAAATCATTGATCAGCAGCGGATCCGCGCTTTTGCGCTCGCCTCTAAGGACGACAATCCGATCCACGTCGACGAGAAGGTCGCCGTGGCAGTCGGATTGGCCGGACCCGTCGCACACGGCATGTTGACAGTCGGGATCGGCATCGGCCATGTGATGCGATGGCTCGAAGGCAAGCCGCTCCGATTCCTGAGGTACGAAACCAGATTCGTCAAACCGGTGGTGGTGCTCGACGACGTCCCTGCCGAACTGTCGGTGTCAGGTGTGGTGGGCGCTGTGTCGGACGACGAGATCCGAATCGACCTACGAATGAGGTTGCAAGAGACTGGCCAGATGGTGCTGCGCCCATTCCGGGTGTTTGTGGGCTGACCCGTCAGCACGACGCGCCACATGGACCACTCCCCGGCCCCGCCGGTGGCCGACTCACACTATGAAGTTCTCAAAGGTCGTGCAGTACACAGCCGTTGCTGTGTTGCTTGGGGTTCTCGGAATATGTCGTCGTAGGTTGGTGGTCTTGCGGTTCCGGCTTCGCCTGGTTATGCGGCGGCGAGGTCGGACGTCATGGTCCTGCGGGCGTGGGATCGCAGAGGCGTTTTGGTGGCGTCGTCCGGGTTGATGAACCAGGGGTGTCCGTCGGTACCGATGAAGACTTCCCAGCGCATGTGATGGATGTACCGGTGGTGGCGCCGGCACAGGAGAACGGTGTTGGTCAGGCTGGTGACCCCGCCTTGACTCCACTGCACGATGTGGTGGGCGTCCGTCCTCCCTGCTGGGCAACCGCACCCTGGGTACGCACATCCCCGATCCCGGGCGATCAACGCTTTGCGGATCGCCGGTGTCACGGTCCGGTGGTCACGACCGACATCGATCGGGACCATGTTGTTGTCGACCAAGATTTTCGTGATGACCGAATCGCACGCCACCATCTGCGCGGTGGATGCGGAGGCCGGGCCGGTCCATTCAAACGACGCCGCCAACTCGGGCGGCTTCACATCACCCAATCCACGTAGTTGTAGTGCCTGTAGATGTTCGGGTGAGACCGTCAGATTGACGTGGGGTTTCGAGCCCCCACGGGTGGGCCGATCTTCCTGATCGAGGTAGGAATCGAGCAGTTGCTCCAGCGCGTCCGCGCGCACTTGAGCACTCGTGCGACTGTCGGGTGAACCGTCCGGTTCGGGTACTGGCTTCGACAACGGATCGAGCGCCACCCGCAGTTTCTCGCCGAGGAGGTTGTCCAGATCCAACGTGCCGTGACTGCGCCCGTCGTCACCGGTCCCGAACGAGAACTCGTTGAGTTCGTGGTTCTCGGCGTCGGGGATCTCCTTATCCGGTGGCGACAACACGATCGCCAGATGCCGTGCCCGAGCCGCTACCGCCGACGGACTGGTGGTCAATGCTTCGGCCAGCAGGCCACGCACACAATCAGTCCGATCTGAATCGGGCAGCTCTGGGTTGCGTCGCTCAATATGGCTGAGGCCCTTCACTATCGAGTCGATGTGCTCGCCCGAGAGTGTTCCGTCCACCCCGTACGAGGCGACCGATGGGATGTCCTTCAGTGCTTTGCCTACCCGCACGTAGCGGTGGGCCACCACTGGCGCCATCCCGGCTTCCTGTAGCAACTTCGCCGTAGATCCCTCCCCAGAATTCTGCGCGATCCCACGAGCGTCGAGTTCGCCGACCAGTCGGAAAAGTAGTTGTTCCACAACATGATTGAGTCGAATAGCCGCTACCGTACGTGATGACAACTCAGTATCATCACCGGCAACCAAAGCCGCATCCCCTGCCAGATCTGAAAGTCTGGCGAACATTCCCCCGAAGTCCATGACTCCAGGCTACCCGCAAATCCCGGTTCGCACAAGTGTTCGATATGAATATTTCCGTTGTCTGGCAACATCTTTCGTTCGTAGGCAGTTGCCAAACGTTCCATCTTATCTGAAGGGTCCGACACGCTCAGTTGGTCAGACTGTCAGAGGTCAGAACAATGTATGTGGTCGAACGAAGTTGGCGAGATCGACCAGGCGGAAACGTTGGGTGCGGTTGACGGTGCTGCGGGCGAGTCGTCGGAGTGACTTCTCGGTACCGGCCCGGAGTCCGTGATCGTTGAAGGGGTAGCCGAGGATGTCGCCCCGTGCCGAGGCGTCGGTGGGGGATTGGTCGGGGCGGCGATGGATCCAGCCGAGTGCGATGCCCAAGACCAGGATCACCAATCGTTGTTTGCGTGGCTCGGCGTCCGACATGGATTCGAGACGCCGTGCGGCCTCGCGTAGTTCGTCTTCCTGGACCGATGCCGGGTCGCGTCCGTGGACGAGGGTAAGAACCGAGGTGCAGTTGGCGGCGTTGTAGTGGCGGCTGGTCGGCGGGACCTCGTCGAGTGCCCTGACCGCACCGGGGATGTCTCCCATGGCAAACCGCATGCGCGCCAGACCGAATGCGGCGGTGATGATGGCGCGGTCGGTCTGCCACAACGACCTGTAGTGCGAAAGCGCAACCTCGTGGCGGCCCATGAGTTCCGCCGTGGCGGCCACGGCCAGCTTCGGGGCGGCTTCGCCGGGCATCGCGGAGAGGACGTCGTTGAAGCGTTCGTGCGCCGTCGGGACATCGCCGATCAGCAGGGTACCCAATCCGATGAACCAGTCTGTGCGCCAGGACTTTCCGTGATGTTCGGTGGCGTCGTTCAGGAGGTTGAGGGCCGTTTGTGCCTCGCCCAGTTCGAGGTATGCACGAGCCTCGATCAGGTCGATCTCGCGGGAGGGATGATCGTCGGACGGGTCGGTGCCGATGACCGACGATAAGCCGCCCTCGCGTGCGCTGCGGATCGAGTCGAGTGTCTGGGTCGGCTCGGACAGCGCTGTCGAATTGAGCAGTCCGGCCGCCGGATCCGACTGGTCGACCAGCGGGACCGGGAGGGCCGCCACGATGTCGATCGGGTCCAGGTTTCGTCGGGTGCGGACCGGCTCGAGGATGCCGTCGACGGGCGCCAGCATCATCTCGGTCCCGAAGGTGGTTCGCTGGGGGCTGAAGACCGTCGACAACCCCGGGCGGGGGATGCCGGTGTGGGCCGCGACGGTTTCGCGCAACACGTTGAGCAGTTGTCCGGCCATCTCGTCTGCGGTGGTGAACCGCTGGCCGGGGTCGGGATGGGTGGCGCGCTGCAACAGCCGGTAGAACGACGGATTCTCCTGGAACAGGGGCACATCCGATGGGTCCGGGAGTCCGTCGAGGTAGCGGCCCTTCTCGATCGGCATGTCGACGGTCAACACGGCGAGGGTGCGTCCGAGACTGTAGATGTCGGTCGCGACCTGCGGGCCGGTCTGGACGATCTCGGGAGCCTGGAATCCGGGTGTCCCGTATAGATGGCCGTAACTGTTGATGCGGGAGACGGCACCGAGGTCGATCAGCTTGACGTCTTCGCTGCCGATCATGATGTTCTCGGGCTTGATGTCGTTGTACACCAGGCCCACCGAGTGGAGATAGGTGACGGCCGGCAAGACCTCGAGCAGGTAGGCGATGGCCTGCTCCGGTGTCAATTGCTTTCGGCGCGAACCGGATTCGTCCGCGGCGGAAGTGATGTCCTTGAGTGTGCTACCGCCGACGTACTCCATCACGATGTAGCCGAAGGTGTTGTCGCGCCGATCGTGGTGCTCGACGAAATTGTAGATCTTCACGATTCCGGGATGTGAGACCGACGCCAGAAACTGGCGTTCTGCGAGCGCAACAGCCTGTGCCTGAGAATCTTTCGAGTTGAGCAGGCCCTTGAGAACCACCGGACGATCGGACACGTTGTGGTCGATTGCCAGGTAAATCCAGCCCAGCCCGCCGTAGGCGATGGCGCCCGCGATCTCGTACTGGTCGGCGACCATGGTTCCCTTGTTCAAACCCGGGACGAAGGAGTATCGAGCACCGCAGGTGTTGCACGTTCCGGTCTCCGATCCCTTGCCTTCGCCCGACGACCTTCCCACCGGTCGGCCACACTTCCAGCACAAGCGTTTTGCCTCGGGGATGACGGCATCGTCCATGACTGCGTCGAAGGGTTCGATGTCGTGGACGCGCGGCACGTCCACCAGGCCGCCGCCGAGTCGGCGTCGGCTACGCGAATTCCGGCTGGTGGGCACGAGGACGGCGGGCTGGCTGGGAGTTCCGATCGGTGTGCGTGCCGTCGGTTCCGTGAAGGCCATGTCCATCGGTACGGCCTGCGTCCTGACATCGGCATGGTTGGTGTCGGTGGGTTCCGTGGCCAACTCGAGATCCCTGAAGGTGGCGGCTTGGGTGCCGACCTCAGGGGTCTTGTCGGAAGACGGATGCTCAGTCAACGGATTTCCGTCCTAGTCCCGGTACTCGGGTTGCGGCGGATAGTATTTCGGCCCCAGACTCGATAGCCAGCGGTTGTAGATCTCGAACCACGTCCCGTCGGCGCGGATCTGCTCGAGGATCCCGTTGGTGAAGCGCACCAGGTCCTCGTCGAACTTGTTGATGCCGATCCCGTAAGGCTCCTCGCCGAGGCTCTGCCCGACGACGTGGAGGTACGGATCCTGGGCCGCCATGCCGGCGAGGATGGCATCGTCGGTCGAGACGGCATCCACCTGGTTCTGCTGCAGCATCACGAGGCAATCCGCCCAGCTCGTCACGGTGTCGACGATGGCATCGGGTACCCGCTGCTGGATCGGGGAGATCGAGGTGGTCCCGCGAGCCGCGCACACCCGCTTGCCGGACAGGTCGGCAACACCGTTGATGCCCGAACTGCGCATGGTCAGAATTCGCTGGGACGCTTCGTAATACACCGTCGAGAAGGCGATCTCTTGGAGCCGGTCGCAGGTGATGCTCATGGTCTTGACCACAATGTCGACCGAACCGTCCTTGAGCGCCTTGATCCGGTCGTCGGAGTTGAGGATCCGGAACTCGATGCGTTCGGGATCCCCGAAGATACCGCGGGCGACTTCCTTCGCGATGTCGACGTCGAAACCCTCGATGTTCCCGCTGATCGGGTCGCGGAATGAGATGAGATTCGAACCGATGTCGAGGCCGACCTTGAGCCAGCCACGTTTGTAGATGGAGTCCATGCTGGTGTTGGGCGGCATCTGACCGGGTGTCGGCATCGGACCGGGCGTCAGGCTTGCGGTGGCATCGCAGGATTCGGTGGCCGGTGGCGCTTCCACCGGAACGTTGGTGCTGACCCCGGCCGGTGTGGGCCAGGCCGCGATGGCCGAGGGGGGATCGCTCGGTGGTGCGGATGTGGCCACGCAGCCGGCCAGCAAGGCCGCAGTCAGGGCGATGGCAGCGGCGGCGGTGGCCGGTCGGCGAGTACGTCGCATGGTCGGTCGCATCATCACCGGTACTCCCGAATCCGCGGTCCGATGCCGAATATGGACGCGACGGCCGCGGCGATACCGAGTAGCAGGATTCCCAGGCCGGCGTAGCCGATCACGACCCAGGCGGTGTTGATGTCATCACGGAAGGTTTCCCGGGTGACCGTGATGCCCTCGACCAATGCGTCATCGAGCGCGGTGTAGGCGGCCGCGGATCCGTCCGGGTTGTCGCCGACCGCGATGGCGGTGGCACCGTTGAAGTCGCCGGCGTTGGCGCGTTCCAGCATCGCCGCATGAGCCTCGCGCCAGAGGGCCAGTGCGCTCTGCGCCTCGGTGACCGAGTCCTCGGCCACGTCTTTGCGGTCGTCGGCCAGATAGTCGTCGAGCACCGCATCGATCTCGTTGATCGCGGCGCCCCAGCTCTCCTCGAGCGCTTGCTCGTCGCCTCGACGGACGAGCGAGAGGGTCTCGTCCGATCGGGCCTGCTGGGTGAGGATCCGGGCAGAGGTGAGTTCTGCGAGCGGTGCGGCCCCGAGGTTCTCGGCATCGCTCGTCGACTTCACCGACAACAGTCCGCCGATCAGCAGCCACATCAACCCGATCACCACGCACCAGATCGCAATGAGCAACCCGACGTTGAATCGGCGGCGGCTGCGACGCGCGATGTAGAGGTGGGTGGCGATCAATGCCGCCAGGACGAGCGCCAGGGCGAAGTAGACGCCCCACGGTGGCTTGGTGAAGTTGGTCCGGGCATCGCCGATGGCCTCGGATCGTTCGGTGTAGAGACGTTCCGCGGCGGGCAGAATGGTCTCCTGCATCATGTTCGACGCCTCACCCAGATACGCCGATCCGACCGGGTTGCCCAGGCGATTGTTGAGACGGGCCGACTCGATGAGTCCGGTGTAGACGGGCAGTTGCGTCGACAGGGTGGTCAGATCCTGGCGGACCTGCGTGCTGTCCATCGATGTCCCGCTGGCCGCCTGGATCAGGGCGTTGGCTGCCGTCGCCACCGCATTGTTGTAGTCGGCACGAAGTGCCGCGGGCTCGAGGCCGGCGGAGATGAATGCGGTGTTGGCAGCGGCGTCGGCGATCGAGAGCGAGCTGTAGAGGACCTGCGAGGCCTCGGCCAGGGGCTCGGTGTCGTTGATCATCTCTTCGAGGGTGCTGGTGCGTTGGTCGAGAGTGTTGGAGGCATACCAGCCGACGGTGATGCACGAGATGATCAGGACCGCCAGGATGATCATCAGCCTGCCGGGGCTGGTCTTGGCGAGCTCCCGCATGTTCGTGATGGGGTGCGACACCGACCGCTCACGGGTGAGATTCATCAGTTCGCGACGCGTCAGCGGTGCCGGCCGGTCGGCGTAGGGCTTATCCGCACGCATGAACCGGGTACGCAAAGATGTTGCGTTGCCGCCGGTCACGCGGTCCCTTCTTCCTGGCGTCCGCCCGGTCTCTCGGGTCGTGTCCTGATCGAAGAATTTCTAGAACTGACAGCGACATTACTGCGAATGATCATTGCCTTGTGGCAGTGCGCCCCTGTGTCACTCGGTCACTCCAAGTAGCGTGACAATCAACAACCGCGGGCTGCGAGGAGGTGTCGGGTGCGAGGCGACGGCGACGGATGGGTTTTCGACGCGGACGGGTCGCGATACTGGGGCCGTCACGGTGCCGCCGGGTTATTGCTCTTCACACTTAGTGAAGCGGGTGAGGCGCTGATTCTGTTACAGCATCGCGCGGTCTGGAGCCATCAGGGCGGAACCTGGGCGCTGCCCGGTGGAGCCCGCGATTCCCACGAGAGTGCGATCGACACCGCCGTGCGCGAAGCCGACGAAGAAGCCGGTATCGCCGACGCGGAACTGACCGTGCACACCGAATCGGTGACACATCGCGCACCCAGCGGATGGACCTACACCACCGTGATCGCCGAGGTTGCGACCCCGCTGGTGACGACCGCGAATCTCGAGTCGGTGGAATTGCGCTGGGTCAGCTCCGACAAGGTGGGCGAGCTGCCGCTGCATCCGGCCTTCGGGGCGAGCTGGCCGGACCTGAGGTCCCAACTCGTGACGATTGTCGCGGCATCGGATTCCGACACCGTCAGCTGAGTCGGTTCGCCGCCGCGATCATTGCCCCGAGTGTCGAGTCCTCGCCGCTGGTGCCCGTACCCATCGCCCAGATCCGTCGACCGTCGCGGTCGCAGCGCAAGATCGTGGTGACTCCGTCCGGGTGGTCGTACTGGTGGATGCAGACGATCTCGAGCCCGGCACCGAGCTGATACAGCATGTCGGTGAGTGCCCCGATCGGTCCGGGGGCGGTGGCCGTCAGCGCCGAGATGGTGTCACCGTCGGCGATGGTTGCCCGACAGAACAGCAGGTCGTCGGCGCCGCGGTCGGCCGTCCAGGATCCCAGCCGGATCGGTCCTGAGGTGGGGGCATAGGTGCTGGTGAAGGTGGACCAGCTCATATCTGCGGCCTCGGCGCGCAGGGCCGTCGGCAGTGGACGCCCCAGACGAGCGGTGAAGTGGTCGCAGTGTCGGTGCGAGGAGATCGAATCGGTGTGGATGTGAGTCTTCATGAGAGTTGGTCTTCCGGTAGAGAGGACGACCAGCAGGTAGCAGAACGGCCCGCAGCGGGGGGCCGGTCGAATCAGACCCCGCTACGGCGGTGAACTACGAGAAGCTGCTTCATCATGATGAGCACCACCCTAGCGCTCAGTTTTTGGAAGATGCAAGGAGCATGTCGGTCAAACGGAGTGCTGCCGCCTCCGGATTTTCGGCGGCGGTGATCGCCCGGACCACCACGATGCGGCGGGCGCCGGCGGCGATGACCTCGGGCAACCGCTGCTCGTCGATGCCTCCGATGGCAAACCACGGGCGGCTCGTTCCCTGCGCCGCGGTATCCCGCACCAACTCGAGGCCCGGCGCGCTGCGTCCGGGTTTGGTGGGCGTCGGCCAGCAGGGGCCCGTGCAGAAATAGTCGACTCCGGCTTCGGTGGCGGCGCTTCGGGCCTCGGCGGCCGAATGGGTGGAGCGGCCGATGATGATGTCGTCGCCGACGATGCGGCGCGCCGCCGGGACCGGCAGGTCGTCCTGGCCGAGGTGCAAGATGTCGGCGCCGGACGCGGCGGCGATGTCGGCGCGGTCGTTGACCGAGAGCAGAGCGCCGTGGTTCCTGGTCACCTCGGCGAGTTCGGCGAGCAGGTCCAGTTCCTGAGCGGCTCCCAGCGGACCGAACTCGCGCTCGCCCGGTGAACCCTTGTCGCGGAGCTGGATGATGTCGACACCACCGGCGAGTGCGCGGTTGGCGAACGCGGCGAGATCACCCCGCTCACGGCGGGCATCGGTGCAGAGGTAGAGCCGGGCAGCAGTCAAACGATCGCGGGCAGTCACAGTGCCCGAATGTACCGGCGTATGGTGATCGGCAGTACACACACGGGTGCTCGAGGGATTCGCTCGGGCTGAGATCGCAGGACACGAACCGTCCGCGAGACCGTTACACCTGATCCGGATAATGCCGGCGAAGGAAGGACGTGGGATGAAGACCCTCGGTATTGTCGGTGGCGGCGTCATCGGGTTGTCCTGTGCGCTCAGGGCGGCCGAAAGTGGCTGGCAGGTAACCATTTATGACCCGGGCCGGGGTGACGCGGCGTCGGCCGTCGCGGCTGGGATGCTGGGTATCGCCGGTGAGAGCCGCACCGGTGAAGACACCTACCTCGCCTTTGCCGAACGCGCGATGGAGCGGTGGCCGGCTTTTCTGGAACGCCTGGCGGACCCGCATGTGGTTGCGGCGCAGTCCAGCGTGATGGCGGGGGTGGACAGTGCCGATGTCGGTGAACTCACGATGGCCGCGGACTGGCTCGGTGAGCGCGGACATCCCGTGCAGCCGTTGACCGGCAAAGAGATTCGCGACTTCGAACCCGCCGTGTCGACACGGGTGCGGAGCGGGTTTCTGGCCCGTCGCGAGATGGCTGTCGACAACCGGCGGCTGTTGGCTGTGCTCACCGACGCGGTGGCTGCGCTCGGTGTTCGCCGGGTCGAGGGGGAGGTCGCCGATCACGACACCCTGCCGGGTGATCAGTTACTGCTGACTGCGGGTGTGGGGTCGGCAAAGCTGTGGCCGGGTCTGCCGGTGTATCCGTCGAAGGGTGAGGTACTGCGGCTCGGCTGGGCCCGTGGTGCGCTCGCGCCCCCCAAACATGTTGTCCGTGGGCTGATCAACGGCCGCGCGGTCTACATCGTGCCGCGATCGGACGGAGTTGTGGTGGGGGCGACCCAGTACGACAGCGATGCGGACCTGCAACCGGTGGTCGGTGGTGTCGCCGACCTGCTGTCCGACGCGATCGAGTTGATGCCGTCGTTGCGCGAGTACCGCCTGCTCTCTGCCGATGCCGGGCTCCGTCCGCTGACACCCGACGGACTCCCGATCGTCGGCAGACTCGACGATCGCACGTCGGCGGCCACCGGCCACGGCCGCAACGGCATCCTGATGAGCGCCATCACCGCGGACCTCGTCGCGGACATGCTCGCGGGCAACAACATTGATGAACCGGCCGTCGATCCAGGGAGATTCTCATGACAACCGATGTCGTCGTCAACGGGGTGGCCACCGCGCTGCCCGACGGGATGACCGTGGTCGAACTGCTCGACCACCTCGACCTGCCGCGGACCGGCGTGGCCATCGCGGTGGACGGTCAGGTGCGTCCGAAGTCCACGTGGCACACCGGACTCGGATCGTGTGTCAGCATCGAGATCCTGACGGCGGTGCAAGGTGGATGATCCGCTGATCATCGGTGATCGCACACTGCACTCGCGACTGATCACCGGAACCGGCGGCGCAGCGAATCTGGCTGTGCTCGAAGAGGCCCTGATCGCCTCGGGAACCGAACTCACGACTGTGGCGATGCGGCGTGTCGATTCCTCGGGCCGGACCGGTGTGCTGGACCTGTTGCGCCGGTTGAACATCGACGTACTGCCCAATACGGCCGGCTGCCGGTCGGCCGCCGAAGCGGTGCTGACCGCCCAACTCGCCAGGGAAGCCCTCGGTACCAATTGGGTCAAGGTCGAGGTTGTCGGCGACGACCGCACCTTGCTGCCCGACGGACCCGAACTGGTCGCGGCGACCACCGCGTTGGTCGACGACGGGTTCGTGGTGTTGCCGTACAGCAACGACGATCCGATCCTGGCCCGCCGGCTCGAAGACGCGGGCGCGGCTGCGGTCATGCCGCTGGGATCGCCGATCGGTACCGGACTCGGGATCATCAACCGGCACAACATCGAGATGATCGTCGCGGCCGCGCAGGTACCGGTGATCCTCGACGCGGGTATCGGAACAGCCAGTGATGCCACACTGGCGATGGAACTGGGATGCTCCGGGGTGTTGCTCGCCTCGGCCGTCACCCGGGCGTCCGACCCGCCCCGCATGGCCGCCGCGATGCGCGCCGCGGTGGTGGCAGGCCGGCTGGCCCATGGCGCCGGGCGAATCCCGAAACGGTTCTGGGCGCAGGCATCATCACCGGACGTGGATCGCTGACCTGGTACTCCGCAGATTCACGATGCCGCGATGGCAGACTGTGGGTCATGATCAGTGTTCAGGGATTGACAAAGGTCTACGGCCAGAACCAGGTGGTCAGCAACCTCACCTTCGATGTGAAGCCCGGTCTGGTGACCGGATTCCTCGGGCCGAACGGTGCCGGCAAATCGACCACGATGCGGCTGATCCTCGGTCTGGACCGTCCCACCGCGGGGACCGCGACCATCAACGGACAGCCGTATCACGACCTGAAGAATCCGTTGACACAGGTGGGAGCACTTCTCGACGCAAAGTGGGTGCACCCGAACCGAACCGCCCGCAATCACCTCCGGTGGATGGCGGCGTCCAACGGGATTCCGCTGCACCGCGTCGACCAGGTCCTCGCGGACGTGGGGCTGACCGAGGTGGCGGGCAAGAAGGCCGGCGGGTTTTCGCTGGGCATGTCGCAGCGTCTGGGCCTAGCCGGCGCACTGCTCGGCGATCCCGGAGTCCTGCTGTTCGACGAACCGGTCAACGGCCTCGATCCCGAAGGAATCGTCTGGATCCGAAAGTTCATGCGAGCCTTGGCGAATCAGGGTCGTACGGTGCTGGTGTCCAGCCACCTGCTCACCGAGATGTCGTTGACCGCAGAGCATCTGATCGTCATCGGACGGGGACGGTTGATCGCGGACTCTTCGGTGAAGGACTTCACCGGTGGTGCTCACATCACGGTCCGGGTGCGTAGTCCCCGGCTCGGCGAACTGCAAGCAGCACTTGCCGCCGCCGGGCTACGGTCCGTCCCGATCCCGGAGGACGACGGATCCCCGGCGCTGAGTCTCGAGAACGTGACCACCGATCAGGTCGGTGACATCGCGGCTGCCAACGGAATCGGCTTGCACGAGCTGTCCGGGTCGACCGCCTCACTGGAAGAGGTCTTCATGTCGATGACCGCCGGATCCGTCGAGTACCACGGCAGCGACTCCATGGCGAGCAGTGCCCACCGACCGCCGCCCGGATGGGCGCCGTCAGGTCCACCGCCACAACAGGACTGGAATCAACAGGGCGCGAAGCAGCCGGACTGGAACCAGCAGGGCTGGAACCGGAAAGGGGGAATCAACTGATGCTGGCACATGCAATCGCAGCCGAGCGGATCAAACTACTCACGACCAAGTCGGCGTACTGGTGCAGCGGCATCGTGGTGCTGCTCAGTCTCGGACACGCAATCCTGCTGGCCTGGGCCACCACCTCCGACAGCGGCAGCAGCAGTAATACGTCGGAATCCGACTTCCTGGTCGGCACCACCGCCTTCGGTGTCACCGTGCTGATGATCATGGCTGTTCTGGCAGTCACCAGTGAGTTCCGCTTCGGGACCATTCGGACGTCGTTCCAGGCGATTCCGCAGCGGTCCAATGTGATGTTCGCCAAAGCTGCTGTCTACGGCGGGTTGTCGGCCCTGCTGACGTTTGTGCTGACAGTGATCGCGCTACCGCTGGCCAAATCGATCTCCGGCAACGATCTGCCCCTTCTCGGGTCGGATGCACTCCGGTTGTATTGGGGCGTTCCGCTGTACACGTTCCTGTCGGTACTCGTCGGTCTCGGTCTGGGTGCCCTGATCCGGCAGACGGCAGGGGCCATTGTGATCCTGCTGCTCTGGAGTCTGGTACTCGAAGGTGTGCTGTCGGTGATCCCGAAGGTGGGCGATGCGGTGGGCCCGTTCCTTCCGTTCCTCAACGGCAGTCACTTCATCGACGGCGGTGACATGGGTATCGACTGGCACTGGAACGAATACGGTTCGCTGATCTATTACGTCGTGTTCGCCGCGGTCGTCTTCGGCGCCGGGGTCATGGTCACCGACCGCCGCGACACCTGATACCTCAGACAGTCAGGCGCCACAGCGGATTCACCGGTCCGTGGCCTGCCCCGAGCGGGTAGGCCGCGGCCAGTGAACGGGTCACCCACGATTTGCCGAACCGCACCGCATCGGGCACCGAATAACCGTGGGCCAGCGCACATGTGATGGCCGCTGCCAAGGTGTCTCCGGCGCCATGATCGTGCGCCGTGTTGACGCGTTTGGCGGTCAACTCGACGAAGTCGGATCCGTCGAACAGCAGATCGGGACTGTTCGGATCCGTCCGCAGATGGCCGCCCTTGACCAGTGCCCACTGGGCGCCCAGTGCGTGCAGCGCCCGGGCGGCGGCTTCCTGACCGGCCCGATCGGTCACATCGATCCCGGTGATCAGCCGCACCTCATCGAGGTTCGGCGTGATGAGGGTCGCGATCGGGATCAGTTTGCCGCGCAACGAATCCATCGCCTCATCGGGCAGGAGCCGGTCGCCGTGCATCGACGCACACACCGGGTCGACCACCAGGGGGATCGTCCCGCCGCGACCGATGTCGAGGTCTCCGGCGACATCGACGATCGCGTTGATGATGTCGCCCGAGGCCAGCATGCCGGTCTTGGCTGCTCCGATCCCGATGTCGGTGACGACCGAGCGGATCTGGCCCGCGACCACTTCCGGGGGGATCGCATGAAAGGCGCTGACCCCCAGACTGTTCTGAACGGTCACCGCCGCCACCGCCGCCGTGGCGTGCACTCCCAGCAGCGCCATGGTGCGCAGGTCGGCGTTGATGCCCGCGCCACCCCCGGAATCGGTTCCGGCGATGGTCATCACGCGAACGGGGGTCTGGCCCGGTTCCGGCAGCGGCAGCAGCGGTGTGTCACTCACGGCGTTGCGACCGTATCCGCCTCGGTCAGTGACAGATACACGGAACCTCCCTTGTTGAGGAACTCCTGGGACTTGGCCGCCATGTCGGCCGCCAGCTTCCGGTCGATGTCTTCCTGCGTCACCAGGTTGTGCTTCTCCGCGTATTCGCGGACGTCGGCGGAGATGCGCATCGAGCAGAACTTCGGTCCGCACATCGAACAGAAGTGTGCCGTTTTGGCGGGTTCGGCCGGCATCGTCTCGTCGTGATACTCGACAGCGGTGTCCGGATCGAGCGCCAGATTGAACTGGTCGTTCCAGCGAAACTCGAAGCGCGCCTTGGACAGGGCGTTGTCCCGGTCCTGTGCCCGCGGATGTTCTTTTGCGAGGTCAGCGGCATGCGCGGCGATCTTGTAGGTGATCACCCCGACCTTCACGTCGTCCCGGTTGGGCAGACCGAGATGCTCTTTTGGGGTCACATAACAGAGCATCGCGGTGCCGGCCTGAGCGATCATCGCGGCGCCGATCGCCGAGGTGATGTGGTCGTAGCCCGGCGCGATATCGGTGGCCAGAGGGCCGAGGGTGTAGAAGGGTGCCTCTTCGCAGAGTTCCTCTTCCAGCCGAACATTTTCCACGATCTTGTTCATTGGGACGTGGCCCGGCCCCTCGATCATCACTTGCACACCAAAGGATTTGGCGATCTTGGTCAGCTCGCCCAGTGTTCGCAACTCGGCGAACTGCGCGGCGTCGTTCGCATCGGCGATGGAACCCGGGCGGAGGCCGTCGCCGAGTGAGAAGGTGATGTCGTACTGGGCGAAGATGCGGCAGAGATCGTCGAAGTGCGTGTAGAGGAACGATTCTTCATGGTGGGCCAGGCACCAGGCGGCCATGATGGAACCGCCGCGGGAGACGATGCCGGTGACACGGTTCGCGGCCAACGGCACGTACCGCAGGAGGACACCCGCGTGCACCGTCATGTAGTCGACGCCCTGCTCGGCCTGCTCGATCACGGTGTCGCGGTAGATCTCCCAGGTCAACTGGGTCGGATCGCCGTTGACCTTCTCCAGCGCCTGGTAGATGGGAACGGTCCCCACCGGCACCGGCGAGTTGCGCATGATCCATTCCCGGGTGGCGTGAATGTCCTTGCCGGTGGACAGGTCCATGATGGTGTCGGCACCCCACCGGGTTGCCCACACCATCTTCTCGACCTCTTCGGCGATGGACGACGTGACCGCCGAGTTCCCGATGTTGGCGTTGACCTTCACGGTGAACGCCTTGCCGATGATCATCGGCTCCGATTCCGGATGCCGGTGATTGGCCGGTATCACCGCGCGACCTGCGGCGACCTCGGCGCGGACGAGTTCGGCGGGAAGTTGTTCCCGGGCCGCAATGTACCGCATCTCGTCGGTGATCAAACCGGCTCTCGCCCAGGCCAACTGGGTACTGGCGCCGTCGCTGGGCGCGGGTCGTTGCCAGGTGTCGCGGGTTTTGGGGAGACCCACTTCGAGGTCGTACTGCGGGTCGGTCTCGGTGTACGGCCCCGACGTGTCGTAGAGGTCGAGGTGCTCACCGTTGGACAGATGTACGCGTCGGCCCGGAACGCGCAGATGATCGATCTGTTGATAGGTCTTGGAACTGCCACGAATGGGTCCGGTCGTGACGGAATGGACGGCTGTCGCCATGGTGTTCTCCCTACGCCGGCATTATCCGGTCAGGTTCATACAGTCGACGGCCGCCTGCCATCATCTCAGCCCCCGGTTCGTGGGAGCCCCCGTGTTGATTTTGATTGTCCGCCACGCATGCTACCTCCCCCCGGAGGGTCTGGCATGAGCAGGTCTGAAAATGCGCACGTAAACTAACTGTTTATGACAGCGCCCAGTACCGCCGCCGCCTCACTGTCCCGTGACCTCGCGAGGATTGCCAGGGCGTTGCGAGCCGGGGCGAACAAGAGTTCGTTGCCGCTGAGTTCGCTGTCGGCGCTGTGGGTCCTGAACGACGCCGGGGAGCCGATTCGGCTGTCCGACCTGGCCGAGCGCGAGAACCTGACCGTGCCGACGATGTCCCGGATCGTCGCCGGTCTGGAACGCGATGGGCTGGTGGTGCGCACTGCGGATCCGGCGGACGGGCGGGCAAGCCTACTGGTGCCCAGTGACTCCGGTGTCGAACTGGTGAACGGCAATCGGTCGCGTCGCGTCCAGGCCCTGGAGCGGGCCCTCGATGGACTCGACGCCGCCGAGCGGGACGTGCTCGCGCGGGCGCTCCGCAAGGTGGCCGAGGAACTGACCGAACGCCCCGCAGAGTGAGCGGCTAGTCTCCGAGCTCGATGATGACCGGCGCATGATCGCTGGCGCCCTTGCCTTTTCGCTCTTCGCGATCGATCTCGGCATGGGTGACGCGGGTGGCGAGCGCCGGTGAACACAGGCTGAAGTCGATCCGCAGTCCCTGGCGTTTGGGGAACCGCAGTTGCGTGTAATCCCAGTAGGTGTACACACCGGGGCCGGGTGCGTGGGGTCGCACCACGTCGGCGAATCCGGACTTGATCATCGCCTGGAATGCGCTGCGTTCGGGTTCGGACGTGTGGGTCTTGTCCTCGAAGAGCGCCGGGTCCCACACATCGTCGTCCGTCGGCGCGATGTTCCAGTCCCCGGTCAGCGCGATCTGTGCCTGCGGGTCGTCGGCGAGCCACTTGTCCGCGTTCTCACGCAAGGCTGCGAGCCATTTCAGTTTGTACGTGTAGTGCGGATCGGTGAGGGTGCGCCCGTTGGGCACGTACAGGCTCCACACCCGCACGCCGCCGCACGTGGCACCGAGCGCCCGGGCTTCCAGGGCCGGGTCGATCTCCGCGTCTTTGCTGAATCCGGGCTGGTTGTCGAATTGCTTCGCAACGTCCTCGAGGCCGACGCGCGAGGCGATCGCCACACCGTTCCACTGGCTGAAGCCGAGGGTGGCGACCTCGTAACCGGCGGCTTCGAACCCCATCGCGGGGAACTGGGCGTCCTTGCACTTCGTCTCCTGCATCGCCAGTACGTCGATGTTCGAGCGCTCGAGCCAGTTGACCACCCGCTCACTGCGGGCGCGGATGGAGTTGACGTTCCAGGTGGCGATACGAAGCATGCTGAGATTTTGGCACACCGCTCCGCGGTCACGGACTTTTGCACATCGCTTCCGCGGTGAAGGCGTGCGCCCGGGGTTGCCGGAGCCGGTGGGCGTAGGATGACCCCATCGGGACCTATCAGGTTCTCAATCAAGGGATCGCCAACATGGCCGACAAATCACCTCGTCAAGGCATGTCCAAAAAGTCCGGCAAGTCCCTCAAAGAAAAGCGTGCCATCAAAAAAGGCAAGGAAGATTCGGCTCCCGGTGAGACCATTTTCAGTGGCAACAAAAAGCGCTGAGGTGCCCACACTTTCCATTGGGATACTTGCACATTCGGCCAAAGAGAACGAACATCGTCTACCGGTTCATCCGCGGCATTTTGTCGATATCGACCCTTCCTTGCGTCCGTACATTCAGCTCGAGCACGGATATGGTGAGCGTTTCGGTGTCACTGATGCGGATCTGCTTCCCCTGGTCGGAAGGATCGCCTCCCGCGCGGAGCTGATCGCCGATTGTGATGTCATCCTGCTGCCCAAGGTCCAGGCCGACGATCTACTCGAAATGCGTGTGGGACAAACGATCTGGGGTTGGCCGCATTGTGTTCAGGATACTGCGCTCACCCAGATCGCGATCGATCGGCGATTGACGCTCATCGCATTCGAGGCGATGAACCATTGGACTGCCGACGGTCGTTTCGCGCTTCACGTATTCCACAAGAACAATGAATTGGCAGGCTACTGCTCGGTTCTGCAGGCGCTTGAGCTGGCCGGCAAGACCGGCGACTACGGACGCCGCCTGAAGGCCACCGTGATCGGCTTCGGGGCGACTGCCCGTGGAGCGGTGACGGCGCTCAACGCACACGGTGTCGATGAGGTTCATGTCCTGACCAACCGCGACGTCGCGGCGGTCGGTTCACCGATCCACGGAACCCAGATCGTTCAGCTCGAACACGATGACGGTGATCCCAGCACCATGTGGGCGCAGACTCCGGACGGTCGGGTGTCGGTGGCCGAGTTCCTCGCGGGCAACGACGTCATCGTCAACTGTGTCCTGCAGAACACCGATCAGCCGCTGACATTCCTCGATGAGGATGATCTGGAGACGTTTCCGGCAGGCAGCATCATCGTCGATGTCTCGTGCGACGAAGGCATGGGCTTCAGCTGGGCGCGTCCGACCACCTTCGATGAGCCATCGTTTGTCGTCGGCAACAACGTCCTCTATTACGCCGTCGACCACAGTCCGTCCTACCTGTGGGACTCGGCCACCTGGGAGATCAGTTCTGCACTGCTCCCACATCTGAGGGTGATCATGGACGGGCCGTCGTCCTGGGATGGCGCACCGGTTATTTCCCGGGCGATCGAGATCCGTGAAGGCATGATCCTGAATCCGTCGATCCTGTCATTCCAGGATCGCGAGAGTGCATTCCCGCATGTGTTGCGGGCGGATCGCAGAGCCGTCGTCCCGAGCTGAACAAAACGTACGAAACAAGGTCGCAAGCTGGAGCTAACCTTGCGGCTGCAATCCTTGGATACCGTTCGGCATGACTCATACACCTGAGATCTCGGAATCCGCCGAATATCTTCAGAAACGTCAACTGCGCAAGGGCACAGCCGGGTGGGTTCTCCTCGCCGGGCTCGGTGTCAGCTATGTGATCTCCGGTGATTACGCCGGATGGAATGCCGGTCTGCTCGAAGGTGGATTCGGTGGCCTGCTCATCGCGGCGGTGATCATCGCCGCGATGTACTTTGCGATGGTGCTGGGGATGGCAGAGATGTCATCGGCACTGCCGGCCGCGGGCGGTGGTTACACATTCGCCAGGCGGGCGATGGGGCCGTGGGGTGGTTTCGCCACCGGCACGGCGATCCTGATCGAGTACGCGATCGCCCCGGCGGCGATCGCCACCTTCATCGGCGGCTATGTCGAATCGCTGGACCTGTTCGGAATCTCCGACGGGTGGTGGGTCTACCTCACCGTGTACGTCGTCTTCATCGGGATCCACCTGGTCGGAGCGGGTGAAGCACTCAAGGCCATGTTCGTCATCACCGCGATCGCACTCGTCGGTCTGGTGATCTTCGGTATCGCCGCCATCGGGAGCTTCGACGCGAGCCTGCTCACCGACATCGCCCCTGATTCGGGTGCGGCCGGCTCGTCGGACTTCCTGCCCTTCGGCTACCTGGGGATCTGGTCGGCGATTCCGTTTGCGATCTGGTTCTTCCTGGCCATCGAAGGTGTGCCGCTGGCCGCGGAAGAGGCGGAGAACCCCGAAAAGAACGTGCCGCGGGGCATCATCGCCGCGATGAGTGTGCTGTTGCTGACCTGTGCGCTGGTGCTGTTCCTGGCGACCGGCGCGCTCGGTGCGCAGGGTGTTGGTGAATCCGTGAACCCGCTGGTCGATGCGCTCGACGGGACGGCGGCCACGGTCGTCAACTACATCGGTCTGGCCGGCTTGGTCGCCAGCTTCTTCTCGATCATGTACGCCTACTCCCGGCAGCTGTTTGCGTTGTCGCGCGCCGGCTACCTGCCGACAGCGCTCTCGATCACCAACAGCCGGAAGGCGCCGATTTGGGCCCTGATCATCCCGGGCATCATCGGCTTCTGCCTCACCTTCACCGGTGAGGGCGCAATCCTGCTGAACATGGCCGTCTTCGGAGCTGCGCTCAGCTACGTGTTGATGATGATCAGTCACATCGTGCTCCGGGTTCGTGAGCCACAGATGCCGCGTCCGTACAAGACCCCCGGCGGGATCTACACCACCGGATTCGCACTGGTCATCGCCGTCGCTTCGGTGATCGCGACCTTCCTCGTCGACACCACGGCCGCACTCTGGTGTCTGGGAGCATTTGCTGCTTTCATGGCCTACTTTGGCTTGTACAGCCGCAAGCACCTGGTCGCGAACTCGCCCGACGAGGAGTTCGCGTTGCTGGCCGCGGCGGACGAGGAATTGGAATAGGTGTGACGCTCTATCGACATACCCTGGCCGGCACCACGTACACGTTCGATGGATTGGTGGAGCTGCTGGCGAAGGCAACGCCGGCTCGCAGCGGGGACGAACTGGCCGGGTGCGCCGCCGAGTCGGACACCGAACGGGCGGCGGCGCAGTGGGCGCTGGCCGATGTGCCGCTGACGGTGTTCCTGAACGAGACCGTGGTGCCGTACGAGACGGACGAGATCACCAGGCTCATCATGGATACGCATGACCCACAGGCATTTTCGCCGGTGTCGTCGTTCACGGTGGGTCAGTTCCGGGATTGGTTGCTCGACGTGGCCGCCGGCCCCGCAGACGTCGCGGCCAACACGTTGACGTCGGTGTCCCGAGGGTTGACACCGGAGATGGTGGCGGCGGTCAGCAAGCTGATGCGTAACCAGGACCTGATCGCGGTGTCGCGGGCGGTGAAGGTGGTGACGGCGTTCCGGACCACCATCGGTCTGCCGGGAACGCTCGCCACCCGGTTGCAGCCCAATCATCCGACCGACGATCCGACGGGGGTTGCCGCGGCAACCCTGGACGGATTGTTGCTGGGTTGTGGGGACGCGGTGATCGGGATCAACCCGGCGACCGATTCACCGCACGCCACATCGGAATTGCTGCATCTGCTCGACGACATCCGGCTGCGGTACGAGATCCCGGTCCAGTCCTGTGTGCTCTCGCATGTCACCACCACGATCGGGCTGATCGAGGCCGGGGCGCCGGTGGACCTGGTGTTCCAGTCGATAGCCGGAACCGAAGGCGCCAACAAGGGATTCGGTGTCGACCTCGCTGTGCTGAAGGAGGGCAACGAGGCCGGCAAGTCGTTGCAGCGCGGGACCGTCGGCAACAACGTGATGTACCTCGAGACCGGGCAGGGCTCCGCGTTGTCGGCCGGCGCGCATATCGGTACCGGTGACAAACCGGTTGATCAGCAGACGTTGGAGACCCGCGCGTATGCCGTTGCGCGCGAACTGGATCCGCTGTTGATCAACACCGTTGTCGGCTTCATCGGCCCGGAATACCTGTACGACGGCAAGCAGATTCTGCGGGCCGGTCTGGAAGACCACTTCTGTGGCAAGTTGCTGGGTCTGCCGATGGGGGTGGACGTCTGTTACACCAACCATGCCGAAGCCGATCAGGACGACATGGACAACCTGCTGACACTGCTCGGGGTCGCCGGGGTGCCCTTTGTCATCACCGTGCCCGGCGCCGACGACATCATGCTCGGATATCAGAGCCTTTCTTTCCACGACGCGCTGTATGCCCGCCGCACACTGGGTTTGGCGCCGGCGCCGGAGTTCGCGGCCTGGCTCGACCGGGTCGGGATGCTCGGTCCGGACGGCCGGGTTCTGGATCTGGCGCCGGAAGCCTCACCGCTTCGCTCGCTGGCAGGACCGGTGGCCTGATGAGTGAACTGTGGGATGCGCTCCGGCTTCAAACCGCGGCCCGAATAGGGTTGGGGCGCACCGGTGATTCACTGCCGACGACGCGCGTGCTCGAGTTTGCTGCCGCCCATGCGGCGGCCCGCGACGCCGTCCATCAACCACTGGATGTCGATGCCCTCGTCGCTGATGTCGCGGCGGTGGGTCTGGGGGATCCGCTGGTGGTGACCAGTAAGGCGGGTGATCGCAGCGAGTATCTGCGGCGACCGGATCTCGGGCGGGAGCCGGAAAACCTGGACTCGGTGTCCGAAACCGATGCCGACGTCGGCTTCCTGCTGGCAGACGGATTGTCGCCGATTGCGCTGTCCGAACATGGGGCCGGGATGCTGTCGGCTCTGAAAGATGTTTTGGCACCCCGCTATTCGCTCGCACCGCCGGTGATCGCCACGCAGGCCCGCGTGGCACTCGGTGACCACATCGGGGCGGCGCAAAAGGTGGGCACACTCATCGTCATCATCGGTGAACGGCCGGGCTTGTCGGTCGCCGACAGTGTCGGGATCTACCTCACGCACCTGCCGACTCCGGGCCGGGCCGATTCGATGCGCAACTGCATCAGCAACATTCACCCACCCGGCGGTCTGGGCTACGCCGACGCCGCCCGCGTGTGCGCGGCACTGGTGGAAGGCGCTCGCAAGCTGGGGCGCAGCGGTTTTGAACTCAAGGACAACAGCCGCGCCCTCACCTGACGAATTTGGGAAACCGATCGAACCTGGTGGCTAGTCGGATCCTCGGGCAGCGCTGAGCAGCCGTAGTGCGCGCGGACCCACACCATGGAGTTCCTCGAGCTCGGCCAGATCGTCGGGGAGGTCGGCCAATGTGCGGTAGCCGGCGCGGACGTCGGATCGTGTTCGTCCACCTCATCGTGTGGCGCGAACCGGCGTACCGTCCGGAATGTTCGCGCAGTACTCAGGTCAGGGGTGTTCGATGAGCAGTCCGGTTCCGGACGTTCCGATCGCCGCAGTCGATGTGGCGACGCTCGGTATCAGTACCGGTGGTCAGCCGTATGTGGTGACCCTGGCCGGATTACTCGGTGCCGGCGGCTTCGTCGACGACAACGGCCGACCTGACATCGATCGGCTCCGGGACGCGCTGGCGCCGCGGATCGAGGCGGAGGCCGATCTGCACTGCTTCCCCGAACGACGAGGCGGGCGATGGTGGTGGACGCGGGCACCGGCTGATCTGACGGTGCACATCACCGTCGAGGAAGCGCTCCCGTCCGAAAGCTTTGAAGATGTGTGCGGGCGCTTGGTGATGGCGCCGTTGGAAGCGAGCCGTCCGCCGTGGCACATCGCACTGGTCCCGGCCGCCCGGCCGGGTCGCTGCGGGATAGTCGTTCGGTTACACCACGCACTTGTCGACGGCGCCCGCGCCAGCGCGTTGATGGAGCGGCTGTTCGGCTCGGAGCGAGGCGTGTCCGAGCACGAGATGTCCGGCGCCGGCGCCGCGAGAGTTGCTGAGCGCGAGCAGAGTTCGCGAGCATCGTTCGGCGCGAGGCTGGGTTTCCGGGTGCGCTCGCTGCGGCGGCGGCGCATCAGTTCCCGGGCGCTGCTGGGCCCGGTGGGTGCGGCGCGGGCGGTGTCGTCCGCGAGCGTCGACCTGGCGGCACTCGAAGCGGCAGCTCAGCGCTGCGGAGCAACGGTGAACGATGCGTACCTGATCGCGGTGGGGCAGGGGCTTCGCATCGTGCTCGAGCGTGCGGGAGAACCGATCCCGGAGTCGCTCGCGGTCTCGGTTCCGGTGCGAATCGACGCGGTCGACGCCGCGCACAATGCCGTCGGCGTGATGATCGTCGACGTCCCACTTGCCGAACCCCGGTCCGCACTCGTGGTGGTCGCCCGGCGGACCGCGGCGTCGAAGCCTCTCGCGCGGGCCTCGGGAACCGTCGTCCGTTCAGCACTTCTCGCGCGGGGGTTCAACGTGTTCGCCCGACATCAACGGATGATCGCGGCCGTCGCGTCCAACGTTCGGGGACCCCGCCATCCGCTGGTGCTCGATGGCGCACCGCTCGTCGAACTGTGGCCGTTCGGCCCACTTGCCGGCAACGTCCGGGTCGGCTTCACCGCAGTGTCTTACTGCGGTCGGTTGTCGATCGGCATCGAAACCGACTCCGGTCACTTGCCCTTCGCGACGGAGATCGCGGCGGCGGTCGAGCAGACGTTGGCGGCGATCGCCGGTGGCTAGAGCCCGGGTCCCTGTGCGCGAAGGTCGTCGACCTCGTCCATCGCCGAGCGCAGTTTGCCCAGCCATTCGTCGGTGTGGGCACCGACGAGTTTGACCGACCACGCCAGTGCGTCGGCGCGCGAACGGGCGACCCCGGCGTCGACCAGGGTGTCCAGGACCTGTCGTTCCGGCTGCCGCAGCCGGGTCATCACCGGAACGGCGATGTGGGTGAACAGAATTCGTTCGTCACCGACCTTGACGCCCCACGAGACCTTCCGCGCGTAGCGGGCCTGCGCTTCATCGGCAATCGACATCCGCTCACCACGGGTGTCTTCGCGGAAGCGGGAGGCACGGCCTTGTGCAGCAGCGGCCGCGTTGTCGTCGTTGTCGGTGTCGGGGGGTGTCAGGGTGCCGATGACGGTGATCTCGTCGCGGTCGACGGTGACGTCGACGGGTCCGTCGAACCATTCGTCGGGCAGTCGGCCGCCGAACCAGGCGCCGGCGTCACCGGCATCTGGAAGTTCTGCCTGCTGCCAGCCGCCGCGGCGTCCGCCGGGTCCTCTGGATCCTGGATGTGAGCCTTTCATGATTCCTCCTTGGTAGTGATTACATGATTACACCGTTACAAGGATTCGTCATCCAGATTCGCTGTGAGCAGATGACAAAGTTCTGTCACGGTTTCCCGTTTACGCTGGGGACATGGCCCTCACCTGGGATGATTCGGTCGCCGGGGTGCTCGAACTCCCATCCGGTAGACGGGTGCGCGGCCGAGGATTACGGGAGCCGATGCCGCCCGGTCCGCAGCCTGAGTTCGGGCTCTATCTGCTCGGTCGCGAGCCCGCACCTGTGGCGTGGCCGAGTCGATGGCTGCGGTGGCGTGATTTTCTGGTTGCCGGCAGATCGGGCCGCGGCGGCCAGTGCGTTCCGGGAGGTGTGGGAGCGTGCGGACACTGAACGCGTGGAGGTGGCCTGCTTCGGAGGTCGGGGCCGGACCGGGACGGCGTTGGCCGCTATCGCGGTGATCGACGGCGTCCCCGCGCACCGTGCCGTCGACTATGTCCGGGCCAACTACCGCGAGGGTGCCGTCGAAACACCGTGGCAGCTAAGGTACGTCGCCCGGTTCACGAAGGGCGATCGGCCGGGCGATAGTTGATCAGGTACTGCTCGACTTCGCTGTCGTATTCGGGTGGCGTCAAGAGGTCGACGCTCAGCAGTGGGCTGTCCTCGCGAAGTGGATGCTGGATCTGATACCTGCGCAGGTAGTAGCCGCCGATGGCTCCGGCAAACGACAGGGCGGTACCGATCCCCGTGACCAACGCGATTGGGTGCTGATTCGCGAGGGTGAAGGTGAAGACACCCAGGAATGCGAAACCGGCCAGGATCAGCATGTACGCGATGTAGGTGACGGGGGTTCGTTCGATGATCGATCTCATGTCAGCCTCCTTGGGGCTTCTGGTTGCAAACGAAACGCTACACGTAGCGTAGCGATCGGGATCGCGCTAATATTCCCGCGTGAGTTCCAGACCCCCGGATGTGAAGATCGCCGACGCCACGCTCCAGCTACTTCGTGAACGTGGTCCCAGGGCGGTCACCGTGGAGGCCGTTGCTGCGGTGTCCGGTGTTGCCAAGACGACCATCTACCGGCGTTTTCGCGATCGTAGGGAGATGCTGTCGAGCGCACTGGCTCCGACCACCGAACCCGGCGCATTCCCGGAAGGACTACCGGTTGAGGAACAGATCCGATGGATGGTCGCCGAGGCGCTGCGTGCCGTTGATTGCGGAATCGGGTTCGGGGGCCTTGCGGCGCTGCTCACCGACGAAGATCCGGAGTTCACGGCGGCATTCCGTTCGCAGCTGACCGATCAACGCCGTCAGTTCATGCCCTTGATCAGCGCCGGTATCGCCGCCGGTGACATCAGGTCCGACGTCGACCTCGACACGCTCGTAGATGCCGTTGTCGGGATCTACGTATGTGAGCGGGCGCGCACCGGACAGTCGGCTCCGGGAACCGTCGACCGGGTCGTGGCCCTCATGCTCCCCGCGATCCTGGCCTGACGGCTAGTCAGGGGAATGGTCGGTCTGCGAGGGCCGGAGTTCGAGTTGCCGCACCAGGTCGTCCAGTAGCCGCCTGGTCTGGTCGTGGCCGCCGGTGATACCCAGTTCGGTCTCCATGACGAGGGTTTGGGTCACGCAGGTCACCGCGACGGAGACCGCCACCGCCGGGAGGTCGTGGGGATCGATGCCGCGAGCGCCCAGCAGCATGGCAAACGCGGCAGTCTCGATCTCGCGGAACCGCAGGCCGTATGCCGCGATCTCGGAGCGGATCGCCTTGCGGTGATTCGACAGGGCCATGAACTCCATCTGGAGTGCGGTGCCCATCGGATCGCTGTGCAGCTGCAGGACCGCCCGCATCGGTTGTTTGTCGGCGAGTGCCGCCTTGAGGCGTTTCAGATTCGCTTCGGCACCTTCCCGGAAGACGGCCAGGTAGAGGTCGTCCATGGTCGGGAAGTAGTAGTGCACCAGGGGCGGCCTGATGCCGGCCCGCGCCGCGACCCGGCGTGAGGTGGCCGCCGCGTAGCCCTCTTCGAGCATGATCTGAGCGGTTGCCCGCACCAGGGCGTCGCGCGTCTCAGACTCTCCGCCGCCGTCGATTCGTCGGCGCCGTACACCTTCTGTCACGCCAATACACCTGGCGTTTTGTGCGAGTGCGGAGGAGGGTTAAGCCTTGACCGTCTTCTCCGGGAACTGCTATACATACCGCAATCCTACAAAAGCTGAGCGAGTGCACAAAAGTGGTTGATCATGCGCGATATGAATGGACAGAGGGGTGTTGGTGAGCACTACTGAAGTATCCACCGACCGGTACGTCGGGACCCGGGTTCCACGGGTTGAGGACGCCCGGCTCGTGGCCGGCGCCGGCTGCTACGTGGACGACATCACTCGCGCAGGCATGCTGCACATCGCGTTTGTGCGAAGCACGGTCGCGCGCGGCCGGATCCTCGGTGTCGACACCTCCGAGGCTCTGGCGATCGATGGCGTCAAGGCGATATACCTTGCGGCCGATATCAATCCGGCCATCCACGAACTCCGTTACTCACTCGACGGGATGGTCGGCGGATCGTCGCAGTGGCCGGCGCTCGCCGAGGAAGAGGTCCGATTCGTCGGCGACCCGATAGCCGTCGTGGTCGCCACCAACCGGTACGTCGCCGAAGATGCCGTCGACATGGTGATCGTCGATTACGACGTGCTGCCCCCGGTGGTCGACTACCGGACCGCGCCGGAGTCGGATGATTTGGTCCATGCCGCATTCGCGAAGAATCTGGCGATCGAACTGCCCGGGCGTCCGGCATCGGAGATGGACCCGATCTTCGACGCGGCCGCGCATGTCGTCCGCCAGACCGTGTACCAGCAGGCACATTCGCCGATGCCGATGGAAACGCGTGGCATCGTCGCCGAATGGTCTTCTCCCAGTGGAGAGATGACGATCTGGATCTCCAGTCAGTCGCCACATGAAGCGCGTGGATTCGCATCCCGGATACTCGGTGTCCCCGAGCATCGGGTGCGAGTGGTGTGCAAAGACACCGGAGGTGGCTTCGGACAGAAGGTGGTGCCCCAGCGCGAAGAGATCTGCGTGATGATCGCCGCGAAGATAATCGGTGTCCCGGTCAAATGGATCGAGGATCGGCAGGAACACCTGATGTCGGCGGGTATGGCGCGCCAGGATCACGGCAATGCCCGGATGGCGTTCGACGAGGACGGAAAGATCGTCGCCGCCGAACTCGATCACGTCCAGAACATCGGGGCCTACCCCATACCGTCGCCGCTGACCGGAGCGGGAGCGGTGGGAATGCTGTTCCCCGGTCCGTACCGGGTTCCGCAGGCCACGTTCAGTCTGAAGCTGGTCTATACCAATACCGTTGGGCGCGTGGCGTACCGCGGACCATGGCAGTACGAGTCGATGGCCAGGGAGGTGTTGCTCGACACCGCCGCCCGCCAGATGGACATCGATCCGATCGAGTTGCGTCGTCGTAACCTGCTCCGGGCCGACGAGATGCCGGTGAGCAATCCGTTGGGTATGCCCTATTCGGATGCGACACCTCTGGAGACCTTCGACAAGGCGATCGAGGCGCTCGACTATCCGGCATTCCGGCGTGAGCAGGAGGCCGCGCGGGCAGCAGGGCGCTATCTGGGCGTGGGTACCTGTAGCTACATCGAACCCACGTCGGCGTCGACCCCGTTCATGGCCACCGAGGGTGCCACGATCCGGGTCAATCCGTCTGGGACGGTGGATGTCTACGTGAACGGCGGTTCGGCCGGCAACAGCGTCGAGACGACGGTTGTGCAGTTGACCGCGGACGCACTCGGTGTCGCGATCGAGGACGTCAACACCATCCAGGGCGACACCGCGGTCACCCCGTTCGGTGCCGGAACCCAGGGCAGTCGTAGTGGTTCGATGACCGCTGGTGCGGTGGCCGTGACCGCAACGGGCGTGCGGGAGAAGATCGTGGCGATCGCTGCCCACAAGTTGGGTGTCGATGCGGCCGACGTCGACTTCATCCGCGGTCGCGCCTCGGTCCGCGGAGTGCCGGGACCGGAGCTGACACTCGCGGAGATCGCGGATATCGCCTATTACCAACCGGATTCGCTGCCACCCGGTGTGTCTCCCGGGCTCGAGTCCAGTGGTCGCTACAAAGCGCAGGCCCCGATGATCTGGGCCAATGCCACCCACGTGTGCACCTGTGAGGTCGACATCGAAACCGGTGAGGTGACGCTGCTGCGGTTCATCGTCGGCGAGGACATCGGACCGATGATCAACCCGAACGTGGTGGAGGGTCAGATCCGCGGCGGAACCGTGCAGGGTATTGGCGGTGCCCTCTACGAGCACCTGGCCTACGACGAATCCGGAAACCCGGTGACCACAACATTTATGGACTACTTGATGCCCACCACAACCGAGGTTCCGGCGAACATCGAGATCGTGCACGTCGAGACCATGGGCCCCGGCCCAGGTGGCTTCAAAGGCGTCGGTGAGGGCGGTGCCATCGGCTCGGCACCGGCCGTCGTCAACGCCGTCGCAGATGCATTGGCACCGTTCGGTATCGAGATCAGTGAACTACCGCTGAGTCCGGCGAGGATTGTCGCGATGGTGGATGCTGCCCGCGGCGAAGCGGTGGCCCGATGAAGCCCGCAGCGTTCGACTATCACCGGCCGGCCACCGCGCAGGAGGCCGTCAGTCTGCTCGCCGAACTCGGCGACGAGGCGAAATTCATTGCGGGCGGCCAGAGTCTGATGCCGATGCTGAACCTGCGCCTCGCGGCCTTTGAGCATTTGATCGACATCAGTCGGCTGTCCGGGCTCGAAGGTATCGAGGTCCGCGGCGGATCGCTCTGGATCGGTGCCGGAACCCGGCAGGCCGTGATCGGCCGCTCCGAGACAGTGGCGGCGTCAGTGCCGTTGCTGGCGCGGGCGACACCACTGATCGGGCACTTCCAGATCCGCAACCGCGGAACGATCGGCGGTTCGATCGCTCACGCCGATGCCGCTGCCGAATACCCGGCGGTGGCGATCACCCTCGATGCAGAGATCGAATTGCTCTCACCACGTGGTGCCCGGACAGTTCCGGCGGCAGACTTCTTCACCGGCATGTGGAGCACTGACATGGCAGAGGACGAATTGCTGACCGGTATCAATTTCCCCATCTGGGAAGGCAGATCCGGTTTTGCGATCGACGAGTTCGCCCGTCGCCAGGGCGATTTCGCGATCGCCGGTGCAACGGTGGCCGTGCGGATCGATGACAACGCCCGGATCGACAAATGCGCCATCGGACTATTTGGTCTCGGTCCCGCGGTCACCCGTGCCACCGCCGCGGAACAGGCGCTCATCGGACTGTCTGTCAACGATGTCGACACCAAGGAGATCGCGGGCCTCGCGGTGTCGGGCCTGACCTCGGTTCCGGCAGACCTGCACGGCTCCACCGAATACCGAACCCGGGTCGGGGCGACACGAGTCAACCGTGCGCTCGATCGCGCGCTATTGGAGGCGAAGAATGGCTGATGTAGAGATCAAGGTATGGGTGAACGGTGCCCTCCACCAAGCGACGATCCCGCCCCGGCTGACGCTGGCGGATTTCCTGCGTGTCGACTGTGGTTTGACCGGAACACATCTCGGGTGTGAACACGGTGTGTGCGGCGCATGTACCGTGCTCGTCGACGGTGAGGCCGTCCGCGCCTGCCTGCTGTTCGCGGTCCAGACTGATGGCGCCGAGATCACCACCATCGAGGGTATGGCGTCGTCAGACGGTGAGCTCTCCACGGTCCAGTGCGCATTTCGGGACCACCACGGTCTCCAATGTGGTTTCTGCACACCGGGTTTTGTGGTGT
The DNA here is from genome assembly GCA_003202005.1 of Williamsia faeni. Lineage (GTDB taxonomy): Bacteria > Actinomycetota > Actinomycetes > Mycobacteriales > Mycobacteriaceae > Williamsia > Williamsia faeni. Next base: position 87,508 of record QJJF01000010.1, read on the forward strand.
CTGCGACGGCATTCCTGCGGGAGACCCCCGATCCGAGCGACACCGAGATCAGGGAAGCGCTCTCCGGCAACATCTGCCGGTGCACGGGATATCAGGGAATCGTTGAAGCCGTTCGCGCGGCCGCCGATTCGATCAATGGAAGTGAAGGGTCCGCATGAAGCTCGAGAACCAGTTCAGCATCGCCGTTCCGGTCGAGGAAGCATGGAAGGTGCTACTCGACATCGAACGAGTGGCGCCCTGCGTTCCGGGAGCCACGCTCACCTCGAACGAGGGTGATCAGTTCAAGGGCAAGGTCAAGGTCAAGCTGGGCCCGATCTCTTTGAGCTACGCCGGAATCATCAAGTTCCGGTCGCGCGACGAAGAAGCGAAGATCGCGGTCCTCGAAGGCAGCGGCCGCGAGGCCCGGGGCAACGGCACCGCCAGCGCGGTGGTCACCTGCCGTCTCGTCGATGCCGGCGACACCACCGATGTCTTCGTCGAGACCGAACTCGACATCACCGGCAAACCCGCACAGTTCGGGCGCGGTGCGATGGCAGAGGTCGCCGGCAAACTGATCGGGCAGTTCTCCGAGAATCTTGCCGCGGAAATCGAGAACAAGCCGGACGTCGCACCGGCAGAAGTGGCTGCACCCGCGTCAGAGACCGCCACCTCCGAGTCCGCAGCACCCGCAGTGGCGCCGGTGGCCGACAAGCCGGTGGTGCCGCGGAAGTCCGCCGAGCCCATCGACCTGATCGAGGCTTCGGGCCTGGGTGGCGTGGCGACGCGGACCGCGATCGTCGTCGCGGTCTCCCTTGTGGTGGCCGCGGTGGTTGTCCTGTTCTTCGGGCGACGCCGGGCGAGCTGATTCGGCAAACGAGCCGGTAATACGAAGACGAGCCGCGTATTTGTGGCTCGTCTTCGTATATCTGGCTCGTTTGCGTTTGGCGGACTAGCGGTCCTCGAGGTACCCGTAACTGTGGTGAAGTCCGAAACCCAAGCGGCGGTACCACTCCCGGGCACGTTGGTTGGTGGTCTCGACCTGTAGGTATGTCGAGACCGCGCCTGAGGTGGCGCCCCACGCCTCGATCGCGGCCATGATCGACCGGCCGTGGCCATGGCCGCGGTGTCCGGGAACTGTCAGCAGGGCCGAGAGGCCCAGCCAGACCTCGTCTTTGAGACCGGTGGTCACCGCACCGCGGCCGATGGCGATGACACCGCCCTCGGGGTCGCGTATTTCGGCAAAGCCAAGCCGTCCGCCATCGGAGGCGCAGACAACAGCTCGCGCCACGGACACATCGGGGATCGTCCGTCCGTCCGCGTAGTTGGCGATCCACTCGTCGGACGGTTGATCGGAGATCGCGACGGTGTGCTCGGGTTGAGTTGTCGCCGTTGTCCCGACGGGTCCGGTCAGGACATCGACCGTGCAGGTGTAATCGGCCACGGGGACATGGGCGCTTGGAATCAGCCGGGACACCGCGGAAATCAGCAGAGGCAGATCCCGCGCGGCGTACCACTGCCGCAACCGATCGGTGGTCTGCGAGTCGAGGCGCGCACCCATCTCGAGTGGCACCGCCGAGTTCGCCCGCCGGGTGAATCCGCCACCCGCGCGGGCGAGCCAGCCGTCGATCATCTCCGACTCCAGCCCGGGCCAGCCCCGGGCCGCCGCGACCTCCAGCGACCGGATCTCCGAATTTCGGACGGGTTTGTCGGACAGCACCTTCACCGCGACCACCAGTTCGGCCGGAATCAGCAGTGACTCGCCCGCGCGACGAACCCGGAGATCCGGTTCCGCGGATTCCAGGATGCCGGTGACGTCGCTGAGGGTGGCGGTCTCGTCGGCGCGCCAATCGGCGGGCGCCCCGGGACCTTTCCGGAAGCGCACCACCACCCGGTCACCCGCGGACGGGTTCACCTAGTTGTCGTCGTCTTCGTCGTCGTGGCCGAATGGGTCGGCCTCTTCGCCGGGCATCCAGGACAGCCCGGGGACGCCCCAGTTGGAGCGCTTGATGGCCTTCTTGGCGGCCCGGGCGTTGCGGCCGAGCAGTACATCGACGTACAGGAAGCCGTCGAGATGTCCGACCTCGTGCTGCAGCATCCGGGCGAAGAAGCCCTCGCTCTCCAGTTCGACCGGTTCGCCGTTGCGGTCGACGCCGGTGACCTTGGCCCAGTCTGCGCGCCCGGTGGGGAATTGCAGTCCGGGGACCGACAGGCAGCCTTCGTCGTTGTCGTCGGGGTCGGGCATGGTCTCGGGGATCTCGGACGTCTCGAGCACCGGGTTGATCACCTCGCCGCGGCGGCGCGGGCCGGCGCGGCCATCGCCGTCGGGGCAGTCGTAGACGAAGAAGCGCCGACCCACCCCGACCTGATTTGCGGCCAGTCCGACACCGTTGGCAGCATCCATGGTTTCGTACATGTCGTCGAGCAAAGCCACCACGTCAGCCGGGGGTTTGCCGTCGGCATCGAGGGTGACGATCTCAGTGGGATTGTGCAACACCGGATCACCGACGATGCAGATGGGGAGAATTGCCATGAGGGTCAGATTACTCGGCACGCCACGGCGCGAAATCCACTGGAGGCGTGGTTAGATATAGACCGAACCACACTGATGTAATTCGCGCCATAACTATCGTCAAGTGGTGTGTGGCGACGGGGTGGAGTAGGACCGATTCTCAAGGGAGCGAGATGGACGGCGCAACCGCGCGAGACCAGAAGAATTCCGGACTTGCGGACAACATCAGCCAGGCACACGCAGAGTTGGGGCCCGGTGAGGTTGGAGCCGACGGACTGACTCGGCGCGAGCATGAGGTTTTGGCCTTCGAGCGCCAATGGTGGAAGTACGCCGGCGCCAAAGAAGAGGCCATCAAAGAACTGTTTGGATTATCCGCGACCCGCTACTACCAAGTGCTCAATGCACTCGTCGACCGTCCTGAGGCGCTGGCCGCCGACCCGATGTTGGTCAAGCGCCTACGTCGTCTGCGGGCCAGTCGTCAGAAGGCCCGTGCGGCCCGCCGCCTCGGTTTCGACGTCACCTGATGGGTTCTTTGACCCGCCGCGTGCGGATGGGTCGGGAAGTTTCGTAAGGTTGACCCAATGACCAAGTCCGACCGATCTGGCCCACCGGATTCCCCCACGCGCCGGGAAAACGCTCACCTGCCGCTACGCGCTGGGGCAATGCTGTTGATTGCCATCGCCGTGGTGTTCATCGGACTCGGTTGGCAGTCGGCCGCCAACAGCGATTCCGACCCCGAGGACGGGCTCCAAGCTGCCCAGAGCCGGCAATCGACCTCCGCCGCCGCGCCCGAATCGGCGGCGCCGGAATCCTCGGTTGCGGCGAGTACCTCGGCGTCGCCCACGACGATGTCGCCGTCGGTTGACCCGAGCAAACCCCAGGTCTGTGTTTTCAATGCCGGAACGGTCAGTGGCCTGGGCCAGACGTTCACCAAGAAAGTCGACGTTCTGGGTTGGAAAACCGCGGAACCGGCCAATTTGCAGTCGGCGAGCATCACCGAGAACACCATCTTCTACACCCCGCGGCAGAAGGCTGCGGCCGAGCAACTCGCCGAAGATCTGGGTGGAGACGTCTCGGTCGATCCCCGACCATCGGCGTTCAGCCAGTGCCAGGGCGGGTTGGCACTCATCGTCGTGACCAACTGAATCCGGAGCGGACGACGAAGCCGGAGGCGGAGGCGCAGCTCGACCGGGTCACCCGATATGATTTCGCTGACCTACTACCGACGGTAGAACCCCGAATTCGTACGCCCAACACAAGGGAGCTCAACCATGGCGCAGCGCTCGCTCAAGAACCTCGGCACTCTGCGGCGGACCGCCGCGCTGGTGGCCCCGGCAGCGATGGCTCTGCTCGTCGTGGCGGGCTGCAGTGCGGGTCAGGAAGCCACTGACGTGCCGGGAACTCAGCCGAGCGTGGTCACCGGTGACCCGGCGCCGCTGAATGTCGGCGCGGTCGGTGACCCGAGTGACGGCGGCGAGGCCACCGCGACACTGTTGACCCCGAGTGGAGTGAAGGCCGGAGTCGCGAGCTTCGACACCGTCGAGGGTTCGGTGGTCATCTCGGTGACGGCCGAAAACCTGCCCCCGGGCTTCCACGCCATGCACATCCACTCCGTTGGCAAGTGTGAGGCGAACTCGATCGCTCCCACCGGTGGCGCTCCGGGAGACTTCCTTTCCGCCGGTGGACATCTGCAGGTCGACGGCAGTGACTCGCATCCCGCCAGCGGTGACCTCGTGTCGATTTACATCAATGACGAGGGCAAGGGCGAAACCGTCACCACCAGTGACAACTTCGACATCGAACAGCTCATTCAGACCGCCATCGTGATCCATGAGAAGCCGGACAACTTCGGCAACATCCCCACCCGGTACGCCCCGGCACCCGACGAGGAAACTCTGAAGACCGGTGACGGTGGCAAGCGGATCGCCTGCGGCGTCATCGAAAAGAGCTGAGATAAACAACCGTCGATCGATCGACTTCAACACTTCGCCGAGGCCGACGCTCGGCGTGGAGTGGGAGTTCGCCCTCGTTGACAAGCAGACCAGAGACCTGTCGAACTCCGCGGCTCAATTGTTCGAAGAGGTCAGCCGGCTCGACAACCCGAGTTCGGGCGACCGGATCCACAAAGAGTTGCTGCGCAACACTGTTGAACTCGTGACGGGGATCTGCCGCAACACCGGTGAGGCGATCGCCGACCTCTCGGAGTCGATGGCGGTGGTCCGCCGGATCGCTGACGGAATCGGTGTCGATCTTTTCGGCGGCGGAACCCATCCGTTCGCCCAGTGGTCGGCCCAGCAGTTGACGCCTTCGCCGCGGTACGCCGAGATGATCGAGCGCACCCAGTGGTGGGGTCGCCAGATGCTGATCTGGGGCGTCCACGTCCATGTCGGTATCAATCACCGCGACAAGGTCTTACCGATCGTGTCGTCGCTGTTGAACCAGTACCCGCACCTTCTCGCGCTGTCGGCGTCGTCGCCGATGTGGGCGGGGCAGGACACCGGGTACGCGAGCAATCGCGCGATGATGTTCCAGCAGCTCCCGACCGCCGGCCTGCCGTTCCAGTTCCAGAAATGGGCGGAATTCGAGCACTTTGTCGGCGATCAGATGACCACCGGAATCATCGAGCACCTCAACGAGATCCGCTGGGACATCCGGCCGTCGCCGCACCTGGGGACCGTCGAGATCCGGGTGTGCGACGGAGTGTCCACGGTTGCCGAACTCGCCGGACTGGTCGCACTCATCCACTGCCTGGTCGTCGATTTCGACCATCGGCTCGATGCCGGTGAGGAACTGCCGGTGATGGCACCCTGGCTGGTGCAGGAAAACAAGTGGCGGGCAGCCCGTTACGGGCTCGACGCCATCATCATCACCGACGCCGAATGCAACGAGCGCCTCGTCACCGACGATCTCGACGACATCCTCACCCGGCTGATGCCGATCGCCGTCGAACTCGACTGCGTTGACGAATTGGCCTCGGTGGCCGACATCCCGCGTCGTGGCGGTTCGTATCAGCGTCAGCGCAAGATCTATGCGGAGACCGGCGACATGGTTGCCGTGGTCGACGCGGTCGTCGGCGAACTCAGTCGCTGAAGGTGCGCTTGCGCCACCACTGATCCACCTGTCCGAGTTCGGTTTCCGGTTCGGCACCGGTCAGCCACTCGGATTCGATCCGGAACCAGTTGGCGCTCGCGCCGAGCTGACCGAGCATGGCACACGTATAGAACTCGACCCGCCGGGCCATCAAGTGCTCTTCCGGGAAACGTTGTCTACGTGCGGGTTCGGCATATTCGTGCGCGGGGTGCACGGCAGCCACCATGGCGGTGTTGGCGATCTCCGGTGTGATGGTCAGCGTCATATCGTCCATGTGCCACCACGTGGAGTCATGGACATAGGCCAGGACATCGGCGTCGGTGATGTTGTCCTCGTCGATGAGGATGTCGCCGCGTCGCAAGATCTGGGCGACCTTGGTGGCGTCGCCGGCGCGGGCGGCGATCAGTGCGGATCGCTCGAGTTGCACTGCGCGCTTGGACATCGTCTTGCTCGAGCCGAAATCGAGGAACGCGACGCGGCCATCGTCGGCGAGCATGATGTTGCCCGGATGCGGATCACCGCAGAACGTGGCATCGGTGTGGATGCTGCCGCAGTAGAACCGGTAGATCACCTCCCCGACCTGGTCGCGGGTCTCCGCATCCAGGCCGGTCACCTCGTCGAAGCTGATCCCACTGACCAGCTCGGTGGTCAGAACCTTTGGCGTGCAGAGGTTTCCGATGACATCCGGGATCTGGATGAACGGGTGCCCCTGATAGCGCACCGCGAGCCGACGCTGGTTGTCGGCCTCGGCCTCGTAGTCGAGTTCGGCTATGATGTTTCCGGTCACCTCACGGACAAACGACTGCGGATCGACCGTCGGCAGCAGACGTTTGTAGAGGCGCAGTGCGATGGCGAGGTTCTTGAGGTCCGAGCGCACCACCCGGTCGATACCGGGGTACTGCACCTTGACGGCAACGTCGCGGCCGTCGGTGAGGCGGGCCCGGTACACCTGACCGATGGATGCCGCGGCGATCGGTTCGGGGGTGATCTCGGCGAAAGCCGACATCCGGTCACCGAGCTCGAACCGGACCACACCCAGCATCGTCTCGCTCGATACCCGCGGTGCATTGTCGCGGAGGATGGCCAACTTCTGGGTGAACGCGGGCCGCGCTGACGGGGGCACCATGTCCAGGTCCAGCAGCGAGAGGAACTGCCCGACTTTCATCGCCGCGCCCTTCATGGAGCCGAGCACCGTGATCAGCTCGTCGGCCGCGGCCAGGGCATCGTTCTCGGCACGTCGGCGACGTTCGTCGGGTGAACCACCCAGGGTGGCCGCGCGTGATCGGACTCGTCGGATCGCGGTGTGTGCGGCCACTTTTCCGAGCTCGCCACCGCGGCGCAACGCAGAGGTGGATGGCGAGGGTTCGGTGTCCATCAGTTCGGGACGGGCATCAGTCGGTGCGGTGGGTTTCGATCTCGTCCTCGCGGATGAGGTCGTCGCGCATCCGCTGTTCCTGGTACGCGAGTTTGCCGACGCGATGTGCGATGACCGGCGCGGTGATCAGTGCAAAGATGCCCGACAACACCAGCATTCCGAAATCTACGGTGTCCCACAGCCGGATCCCGGCGCCGGCCAGCACCAGGAGCAATCCGAGGGTCTGCGGTTTTGTGGCGGCGTGCATGCGGGTCATGGTGTCGGGGAAACGCAGGATGCCGATGGACGCGGTGAACGCCAGCAATGATCCGGTGAGCACCAGGATCGAGACGAAGATGTCGGAGATCATGCGCTACACCTCGTTGTCCCGGACGCGGAAGCGTGCAACCGCAACGGTTCCGACAAAGCTGAGCAGGGCCAGTGCGACGATCCCGGGCACGACGGTCGAGTCCATCGAGTAGGCGGCCCACACCGCCAGTGAGCACATCGACACCGCCACCGCGGTGTCGAGGGCGACCAGCCGGTCGAGTGTGTCGGGGCCGATCAGCATGCGTGCGGTGGTGAGTATCGAGGCGGCGAGCAGGAGGACTGCCGCAATCGTCCAGACAACGTTCACTTCATGACTCCGCTCGGATAGTCATCGTCGATCCCGTGGTACGGGCTGGCGTGCCATTCACTGTCACGCTCGAAGGCCCTGATGAACATTCGTTCGGTGGTCGCGACCTGCTTGTGGAAGGTCTTGACCTTTTCCGGGGAACTCGCGTCGATGAGGTGGACGTACAACAGCCGCCGGCTGTGGTCGATTTCGAGCACCATGGTTCCGGGCACGAGGTTCAGATAGTCGACGGCCAGTGTCAGGACCATGTCCGACTTGATGGCCATCCGGACCCGTAGGACTGCACTGAGCGGGGGCTTCGCGGGCCGGATCGCGAGCCACGCGACCTGAACACTCGACTTGCAGAGGTCGATCAACAAGCGGACGCACAATTCGAGCAGCGTCAACGGGTGGACGCGGCCTTCCACCGGCACGCGGGGCAGGGGCAGCACGATGAGGACAACGAGTGCCACACCGATCCCCACCAGTACATTCGCCAGATCGTAGGTGCCCCAGAGCAGGACCCAGACGCCGGCGAGCCAGGCGACCGTCCACAACCGGACCGCCACCTCGCGGCGGTTGCCGCCGAACCAGCGTTTGATCTGGGTATGGGTCCTGATCCAGATCAGGATTTTCAGCAGATTCCAGGCCAGGTAGAGGACGGTGGTCCGCCAGGCGTTCACCAGATGCGCGCGGATCGGCCCACGCGGGGGCGGCAGCTGTGGTCGCTGCACGGCGGGTTCTGTCACCGGCCACCTCCCAGGACGGCGTTGAGGTAGATGCTCGAGTCGGTGAGGTCGGCCGCCGCCTGATCGGTGAACTCGAAGATCGGACCCGCCCACAGCGTAAGGGTGATGCCGGCGACAACCATGGCGATCGTGGGTACCACCATGCCGACCGGCATCCGGCCGACGTCGACGCGGTCGTCGAAGGCGACGTCGTCGGCGTCCGAACCGTCCAGCAGCGGTGAGGGTCCGGCGTCGGCGAGTTCGCCCTCGGGCGCATCGGCGCGGGGGCGCCAGAACGCCTTGGTCCAGACGCGGGCCACCACGTACAGCGTGAGCAGGCTGGTCACCACGGAGCCGGCGACCAGCAGCCAGGCGAGCACACTGCCGTCCTGGATACCGGCTTCGATCAGCGCGACCTTGCCGATGAACCCGGAGAACGGCGGGATGCCACCGAGATTCAACGCGGGGATCAGGAACAGGGCGGCCAGCAGGGGACTGGCCACCAGGCCGCCGAGCCTGCGCAGCGAGGCCGACCCGGCCTGTCGTTCGATCAGCCCGACCACCAGGAACAGTGTTGTCTGGACCAGAATATGGTGGGCCACATAGTAAATCGCCCCGGACAGGCCGAACTCTGTGGACAGGGCCAAGCCGAAGATCATGTAGCCGATGTGGCTGACCAGGGTGAACGACAACAATCGTTTGATATCGGACTGGGCGATCGCACCGAAGATGCCGACCAACATCGTCAGCAGTCCGGCGACCATCAGGACGTTGTCCATCGAACCACCGGGGAACAGCAGCGTATGGGCGCGGATGATCGCGTACACACCGACCTTGGTCAGCAAGCCGGCGAACACCGCGGTGACCGGCGCGGGAGCCGTCGGATACGAGTCGGGCAGCCACGTCGACAAGGGGAAAACGGCGGCCTTGATCCCGAACGCGACCAGCAGCACCGCGTACAGCGCACCCTTGGTGCCGTCGGGTACATCCTGCAGGCGGATTGCCATCTCGGCGAGGTTCAGTGTTCCGGTCGCGGCGTAGGCGAAGGCGATGCCGGCGAGGAACACCAGCGACGACACCATCGACACCATCACGTACGACACGCCGGCACGGACGCGGTCCGCGCTGGCCCCGAGTGTCAGCAACACATAGCTCGCGGCCAGCAGGACCTCGAACGAGACGTACAGATTGAACAGATCGCCGGCGAGGAAGGCGTTGCAGACGCCGGTGCACAGCAGCAGGTAGGTCGGCAGGAAGATCGAGACCGGCTGGTCGATCGTGCCGTCGCGGATACCCTGACCGACCGCGTACAGCATGACGCAGAGCAGGACCGCGGTGGAGACCACGAGCATCAGGGCCGAGAGCTGGTCGGCGACAAGGGTGATGCCCAGCGGACCGAGTTCACCGTTCTTCGCGTCCCAGCCACCGATGTGGAGGGCGTAGGTGCCGTCGCGATTGGTCAGATACAGCAGCAGGCAGGCGGCGATGAAGGCAACCGAGATCGCCACGACGGTGACCACACGCTGAAAGCGGGGATAGCGCCCCATGATCAGCGTGAGCACGGTGCCGATCATCGGAACCAGCACCGGCGCCACGATCAGTGTGGGGAACCAGGCGTTGGACAACGTCACGTGTCTGAGCCCCCTCTGATGTCCGGCACGGTCTCTTCGAGTTCCTCGGCGAACTCGTCATCGAGGTCGTCGGGGTCGGGAAGGATGTCGGTTTCGTAGATCTCGGCGCGGCGCGCTTTGATCTGTTCCTCGGTGAGCGGGTTGCCGTCGTCGTCGAACATGTCGCCGCGCTTGGTGTCGGAGCCGGTCACCGGGTCGTCGCTGCGGTCGCGGTCGGGCGCGTCCGCACTGCGCTGGTGCTGGACCTTCAGATCCTCGGGATCGTCGTCGACCTCGTCGTCGGTGTTGATCATGAAGCTGCGGTAGGCCAGCGACAGGATGAACGCGGCCATGCCCATCGTGATGACAATGGCGGTCAGGATCATGCCCTGCGCCAGCGGATCTGCGTCTGACGTGCGGTCTTCCGAGTTGCGCCCGACGATCGGTGGATTGCCCATCGCGCCCGAGAGCGTGATGATCATCAGGTTGATCGCGTTGCCGACCAACAACAATCCGAGCAGCATCTTGACGAGGCTGCGTTCGAGGAGCAGGTAGACGCCGCACGCGGCCATCAGCCCGACGACGATGAGCAGTCCGAGATTGACACTCATACCGAGACCTCCTGCGACGCCCGGCGGACCCGGGGAGCGTCTTCGTCGAGGCGAGCGCCGAGGCTGCGCAGGACGTCGAGGACCAGACCGACAACGATGAAGTAGACACCGAGGTCGAAGAACAGGGCGGTCACGAGTTTCACGTCACCGAAGATCGGGAGCGTCAACTCGATGGTCGCCGAGGACAGGGCCGGTGCGCCCATGAAAACCGATGCCACCGCGGTGCCCACCGAAAGACCGAGTCCGATACCGAGGATTCGCCCGGCATCGATCGGGATGGCTTCGCCTAGTTCGTAGCGACCGCCGGCCAGATACCGGAGGACCAGGGCCAGGCCCATCGTGAGACCGCCGGCGAAACCGCCGCCGGGCGCATTGTGGCCGGCATAGAAGAAGTACAGCGACAGCACGATCATCGTCGGGAAGATCAGTCGCGTGGTCGCCTCGAGCACCATCGATCGATGTCGGGGGTCGCGGAAGTCGCTGCCGCGCAGCCATGTTGTGCGCTCGCCGAACAGCTGGCTGCCGTCGTACTCGGTGCGTGGCGCTTTCTTGCGGGTGGCGTCGGCGACACTGGGCGCTGCTCCGAATCTGCGGTGCCGGAAGACCATCGATGCCACACCGGTCGCGGCAACGAGGAGGACGGAGATCTCTCCGAGTGTGTCCCAGGCGCGGATGTCGACCAGCAACACGTTGACAGTGTTCGATCCGTTGCCGTACTTGTACGCGGCGTAAGGCAGTTCACTCGCCATCGGGATGGTGTTGCGCGCCCCCGCGGCGAACAGGCCGACCAGCACCAGGACCGCGCCGAATGCCAAACCGAGGAGCGCGCGCAGCGGTTTGAAACCGGTCGCGTGCCGGGTCTCGGCCTCTGCCGGCAGTTTGCGCAACACCAGGACGAAGATGACCAAGGTCAGTGTTTCGACCAGGAACTGGGTCAGCGCCAGATCGGGTGCGCCGTGCAGCGCGAACAACACACCACAGCTGTAGCCCGTGGCACCGACGAGCAAGACGGCGGCCAGCCGGTTCCGCAGAACGGTGGCGGCGATCGCGGAGGCGACCATGATGCCGCCGATGACCGCCTGAATCGGGGTGTCGAACCCTTGGAGAACCAGGTCGTTTCGAGAGCCCAGGAACAGCACGATCGTCGGCAGCAGCACCAGGGTGACGACGATGATGCCCTGGGTCAGCGGCAGCGAACCGCGCTGGGTGTTGCGGGTCAGATTCACCGACACCGTGTCGGCGCCTCGCAGGACCGCGTCGTAGATGCGGTCGGCGTTGCCGAGCGCCGGCTTCACGAAACCGAGGCGGCCGAGTTCGCGAACAAGCGCGAACAGTGCGGTGCCGGCGACCACTGCGATCGCGGTCAGGGCCAGCGGAAGGTTGAACCCGTGCCACAGCGCGAGGTGGACGATCTCCTCGCCGTAGTTGGGCAGGGTTTCCGCGTAGGGCTCGAAGAGGTCGCCGATCGGACCGGCGAGTGGGCCGGCCACGACGCCGGCCACTGCGAGAACCCCGGCCGGGATGAGGAACGCGGCATTCGGTTTGTGTAGTCGGGCGACAGCCGCACTCGGTGCGGTCTTGCGCTTACGGCCGAACGCGCCCCAGAGGAACCGCAGCGAGTAGGCAACGGTGAGGGTCGACCCGACCACCAGGACGATCACCACAACCGGCCCCTGCCAGGCATTGAGGGCGCCGGTGTCCCAGATCTCGGCGAAGGCGGTCTCTTTGCCGACGAATCCCAGCGTGATCGGCAGGCCTGCCATGCTGGCCGCGGCCAGTGTCGCGATCGCGGCGAGCCAGGGGGCCTCGAGGCCCAGACGGGCCAGCTTGCGCAGGTCGCGGGTGCCGGTGGAGTGATCGACGATGCCGACGACCATGAACAGCGACGCCTTGAAAAAGGCGTGTGCGACGAGCATCGTGAGGCCGGCCATCGCCACATTGGCATCGCCGATCCCGACCAGGACCATCAGGAACCCGAGTTGGGAGACGGTGCCGAAGGCGAGGACCAGTTTGAGGTCGTATTCGCGCAGCGAACGGAACCCGCCGAGGAGCATCGTCACCATGCCCAGCCCGACGACCATGATCTGCCAGGACACCAGATGGGAGAACCCCGGGGCCAGACGGGCAACGAGGTAGATGCCGGCCTTCACCATCGCGGCGGCATGCAGGTACGCACTGACCGGGGTGGGGGCGGCCATCGCGCCGGGCAGCCAGAAGTGGAACGGGAAGATGGCGGATTTGCTCAGGGCACCGATCAGGATCAGCACGATCGCGACGGTGACCGATATGCCGGACGGCGGGTTGGCCACGATCTCCGACAGGGAGAACGTGCCGGCGACCTCACCCAGGATGACGATGCCGACCAGCATCGCCAGTCCGCCGGCTGTGGTGACCAACAGTGCCTGGGTGGCGGCGCGGCGGCTGGTCGCGCGCATCGCATAGAAGCCGACCAACAGGAACGACAGCACCGTCGTCAGTTCCCAGAAGATATAGAGCACCAGCATGTTGTCGCTGCAGACCAGGCCGAACATGGCGCCGGCAAAGGCGACCATCTCGCCACCGAAGCCGGCAACCCGACGTCGTGTCTCGGTGAAGTACTCGGCGCAATAGCAGAGGACCAGGGCGCCGACCCCGAGAACCAGCACCGACATGATCGCGGCCAGGGTGTCGAACCGCAGATCGATGTTCATCTCCAGGGCGGGCACCCAGGTGATCGACTCGGTGCGGATGCCGTTCGCTTCGTCGGGCCAGTTCGCGAAGACCCAGATGAGCCCGAAGAAGGGCGCGAGGGCGAGCACGTAGAAGCCGCGTCGACCCAGCCAGGTGATGATCGCAGGCGCCAGTACAGCCGTGATGGCCAGCACGGCCAGGACTGCAATCAAGGGCACTCCGTCGATTAGGTGGGCGGTGTGTCGTCGCGCGGGGCCGCAGGGAGCAAACTACGCAAATCCGGTGGTCTGCGCGTGCCGCTGTGTGGTGTTCGGCCTCGTTCTCTGGTGTCCAGCCTACCGTTGGTGCTGCTAGGTGACGTATTCGGGAGTCAATTCACCCAGGTCGCGAACCGTTGGGCCAGGTCACGGAAAAGCGGCCCGCAAGTCGGTGCGCCAGTTGGCGACCTCACCCCCTAGTCTGTTCGCATGATTCGGGTGCGGGTGGTTGTGATGCTGGTTTTGGCGGGTCTGGTTTTGCTGGTGGGAGCGTGTGGCAGCGATGAATCAGAGCCTGATTCGACGACGGCCGGATCGCTCGCACTGCCGGATGACTTTCCCGCCGCGGTCCCGGTGATCGAGGGCGCGGTGCTCGCTGTCGGCGGCACGGCCAAGGACGGCTGGAACCTCACCGTCGCGGGCCGGGCCGATGCCGGTGATCCATACGACAACGCATCGACACAACTCCTCGACGCCGGCTACACCGAACAGTTCCAGCGCCAGGAGGGCAGCGAGTCGGTGAAGGGCTTTGTCGCGGAGTCGGACGGCAAGCGCTACACCGTGGTGATCGGTACCACCGAAGCATCGGTCAGCGGCCCGACGGCCATCACCTATCAGGTCTCGGAGTCGTAGACGTCTAGGAGCCCGGCGGCCCTGAAGCCTGTTGAATTCGAGGTCGCCGAGGGTGTATCTCCCTCGCCGACCTCATATCCGACAGGTTTCAGGGCGAATCGGAGATGCTGATCGCTTGCCGGGGACAGGCGGCGATCGCGGCACGGACTGCCTTCTCGGTACCTTCCGGCGGATACTCGACCCAGATGGCGAGGTCGTCGTCGCCGATGTCGAAGACGTCGGGAGCACTCTGGACGCACATGGCGTGACCTTCGCAGCGGTTCTTGTCCACAGTGAGTCTCGGGCGCGATGTGGTCATGGTCATCACTGCGCCGGCGGGGTGAACAGCAGGTGCAGTTCGGACAGCCCACGGAGCAGAAAGGTCTTTTCGTAGCTGTACGTGCGACCTTCGGCCGGGCCGTGCTTCTCTTCGTTGATCGAGATGTTGCCGGAACTCGCCAGATACCGTTCGACGGTGATGGTGGCCTCGGCGCGCGCGAGTGGTGCGCCCGGGCAGGTATGTGCGCCGCGACCGAATGCGATGTGCTGGTTGTTGTTCTCGCGGTCGAGATCGAACTCGTCCGGGTTCTCGAACTTGCGATCGTCGCGGTTGCAGGCGCCGGGATGCACCATCACAGTGGTGCCGGGCGGGACGTCGACTCCGCCGAGGTTGACGGCCGATTTCGTATACCGGAAATCGCTCTTCGTGGGGCTCTCCAGGCGAAGGGTTTCCTCGATGAAGGCCGGAATGAGCTTGTTGTCCGCGCGCAGCTTCGCTTGCAGCCCTTGATCTTCGGCGATGATGCGCAGCGCCGAGCCGATCAGCCGCGCGGTGGTGTCCTGGCCGGCGCCGAAGAGGAACGATGCCAGTCGGACGACGACATCGGGCTCAGGGATGGAGCCATCGGGGTAGGTGGCGTTGGCGAGTTGGGTGAGCACATCGTCGCGTGGATTCGCCCTCCGATCGATGACGTACTCCAGGAATCGTTCTTCGCAATACTGCAGCAGGTTGGTCTCGATGGTCTCTGAACTACCCAGGGCACCAACAACCTTGGCCTTGAAGTTGCTCATTCGCAGGTTCACCCGGTCCTCGTCCGGCATGCCGAGGAGGTCGGCGATCACCAGTGTGGTGAACGGCCGCGCAAAATCGCCGACGACCTCACTGGCGCCGCTCCTGACACCTTCGAGGAGGCATTGGTCGGCGATCGCGGACATCGCCTCGACATTCTCCCTGAGCCGACGCGGGGTCATGATGCGACGAAGCAGGCCCCGCTCCTTTTCGTGGGCCTCACCGTCCATGGTGATCAGGTATTCGAAGAAGAACCAGTGTTCCCGGTTCTGCTCCACGTAGTCGCTGATGTCGTCGCCGGCGGGCAGGCCCTCCAGCGGCGGAAATGGTCCGGCCACGGAATTGCAGGCAGAGAACACTTCGGCGTCGCGGTAGACCTCGATGGCCTCTTCATAGCCGGTGACGGCCATGACCCGTGGCATGCCGATCGGATGCACCGGACATCGCGACCGCAGTTCGTCGAAGTACGGATAGGGATCGTCCGCGAGCGTGGGATCGCTGAAGAAATCTGCTGTCGAGATGTCAACCATCGGTAGGCCTTTCAGTTCTTCATAAAACGCAAGAATCCACGAGCGACGAAACGCCGCTCGTGGATTCTTCCGGACATCGGTCTGACTACTTCAGGCAGCTGCCGGCGTCGACAGACAGCGTGACGCCGGTGACGAAACGGGCTTCGTCGGAAGCCAGGAACAGGACCGCGTTGCTGATGTCTTCGGGTTCGACCCAGCCGATCGGCAGCACGTGCATGAACTTCGCGACGAGTTCCATGTCCTCCGGGCCCGGATTCTCCAGATCGGGGCGGAACAACTTCATGGTGCCCTCGTTCATGAACATCGGCGTGTTCACGTTGGTCGGGTGCACAGAGTTGACGCGGATGGAATGCTCGCCGAGTTCGACGGCGAAGCTGCGCATGAGCCCGACGACGCCGTGCTTGGCAGCGATGTAATGACCGGTGTTCGGGTAGGCCTTGAGTCCACCGACCGAGCTGGTCAAGATGATCGATCCACCGTTGCCACCTGAGATCAAGTGCGGCACACCGGCTTTCACCGACTTCCAGACGCCCGACAGGTTGATGTCGATCATCTCCTGCCAGTCGCGCTCGCTGGTCTTGTCGAGGGTGGCGCCGCCGTTGCCGATGCCGGCGTTGGCAACGATGACGTCGAGTTTCCCGAGTTGCTCGACGCCGCTGTCGACAGCTGCCTTCAGGGCATCGAAATCTCGGACATCTGCCTGAATTGCGACGATCCGGCGGTCGAGATCCTCGACCAGCTTGACGGTTTCGGCGAGATCTTCCGGCGTGGACGACGCGATCACGGCCGGCTCGTCCGAGATCGGTCCGCAGATGTCGACAGCAATGATGTCGGCACCTTCCTGTGCCAAACGCACTGCGTGGCTACGTCCTTGACCACGCGCCGCTCCCGTGATGAAGGCGACCTTGCCCTCCATACGTCCCGCCATCGTGCACCAAACCTTTCAAGATCGACAGACGCCGTGCTTCGCTTCGAGCCGACGATTCCGCAAAATGCTGAACACTCGCTCAGCACGATTCCATCAAACGGGTCAGCGTGTCAACGTTTTGACTTAATTGCGCGATTGCGGGGGGTTCAGACGCCGCGCTTGTCGGCGTATTGCCGCAGATTCTCCACCTGGTCGGGGTCGAGGGAGGGGCGAACCTTCGCCCTGGCCGAGGCCACGTCCTCGGCGGTCACGGTGGCCGCGTCGATGTTGCGGCGCATGGCTGCCAGGGCCGCCTCGCGCAGGAGCGCCGAGCAGTCGGCGGCGGAGTATCCGTCGAGGTCAGCGGCAAGTTCATCGAGATCGATGCCTTCTGCCAGCGGTACCGACCTACTCGACGTGCGAAGGATGTCGCCGCGGGCGCCGGCGTCTGGCGGCGGTACGAACACCAGGCGTTCGAGGCGGCCGGGTCGCAAGAGGGCGGGGTCGATCAGGTCGGGCCGGTTGGTGGCGCCGAGGACAACCACGTCACGCAACGGTTCGACGCCATCGAGTTCGGTGAGCAGCGCCGCGACCACCCGATCGCCGACACCGGAGTCGGACGACTGCCCACGGCGCGGGACCAGCGCGTCGATCTCGTCGAGGAAGATCAGCGACGGTGCGGATTCGCGAGCCCGGTCGAACAGGTCGCGGACGGCCTTTTCGGAACTGCCGACCCACTTGTCCATGAGCTCAGCACCTTTGACGCTGTGGACACTGAGCTGTCCGGACGCGGCCAGGGCGCGCACCACAAAAGTCTTGCCGCAACCGGGCGGACCGTAGAGCAACACACCGCGGGGTGGATCGACGCCGAGGCGGGTGAACGTGTCCGGATGCTGCAGTGGCCACAGGACCGCCTCGGTCAGCGCCTGTTTGGTCTCGACCATGTCACCGACGTCTTCGAGGGTGATGCCCCCGACCGCCACCTCGGGCGAGGCCGACCGTGACACCGGCCGGATCACCTCGAGTGCACCGCTGAGGTCGGCTTCGGTCAGCTTGGGAGGCTTGCTGTCTCGCGCGCTGCGGGCGGCGGCGCGCAGTGCTCCCTCGCGGGTCAGGGCGGCGAGGTCGGCGGCAACAAAGCCGGGGGTTCGGGAGGCGATGTCGCCGAGATCGATCGTTTCGGCCGGAACGTTGGTCAGCAGGGCGGTGAGCAGGCCGCGCCGGATCTTGCTGTCCGGCAGGCCGATCGACAGCTCCCGATCGCAGAGGTCGGGGTCGCGAAGGCGGGAGTCGAGGTTCTCCGGCCGTGAGCTGGTGCAGATGAGGGCGACCCGCGGCGCGGTGATCGCGGTGCGCAGCGCGTCCAGTATCAGCGCCGACACCGGGTCGGCCTCGGTCGGCAGCAGTGCTTCCACGTCACTGATCAACAGGACGGCCCCGCGCTTGTCGGACGATGAAATGAGTTGATCAACAGCATCTTTGACCGCGGCCAGCCGTCCTGACGACTCCAGGGCGCCGGTGAGCGGACCGTCGAGGTAGACGAGGTTGCGATCGGCGCACACCGCCCGGATCACCGTCGCCTTGCCGACACCGGGTGGGCCGGTGACCAGTGCTCCGAGACGGGCCTGGGCGCCGAGAGTGGTGAGCAGTTCCGGGTTGTCGAGGGTGAGCCCGATCCACTCGGTGAGTTTGCCGACCTGCGTATCCACACCGACGAGCTCGTCGACGGATCGAACCGCCGGCGGCGGGGTGCTCGGGGTCTGGACGCGCGGCCGGGTGCGGGGTGCCGGTGCGGCAGCGGTGCTAGGGCCCTCTGTTCCGTCCGCCCACAGGACGGCGGTGTCGGGCTGCACACTCACCGGGCCGTCTGGTTCGGCTGCGACGACCGTCAGGAGCTCGTTGGTCCAGGTGATGCCGACCGACCGTGCCAACTTGCGGGTGGCTTCAGAGGTGGCGAAGTCGGGGCCGAGGTCGCGGGGGAGTAGCGAGACCACATCACCGACCGTCACGATCTTGCCGAGCAGGGCCCGCCGCAACGTCCGTTCGTCCACCGATTCCGATGTCAGCGACGAACCCCGGACCACGATGCGGGTGGCGCCGTGGACCACGGCGGGGGCGAGCACCACGGGTGCGTCGGGTTTGATCCCGGCGTTCGACAGCGTGAGTTCGTCGAGCAGGGCGATACCGGTGGGTTCGGTCGATGCGGTTGCGGCGATCACCGCGGTGGTGGTCCGCGATCCGATGACCGCGACGCCATCCCATTCGCGCAACGCCAGGCCGGCGAGTACTTCGGGGTGCACCCGGACGATGCCGCGCCGGGCTTCTGCTGCTGACAAGTTGAGCCGTGCGGTCAGTGTCAGCTGCGGCGATCCGGAGTAGGCGGGATCAGCGGACGCGGAATCGGATGTCACAGAAGCAAAACTACCGGTATCAGTGCCCGGGACGCCTCAATCCGAGGCGGGCTGCGGATTTCGTCGGACGTCCGCGACGCACTTGCCGGATCGCCCGGCGTTCGGCACGACGTTCACGCGGATGGTAGTCCCAGGTCTCCGGTCGGCTGGCGACCCAGCGTTTGGTGCGCCAGGCGAATGGGATGTGGAGCAGGTAGAGCGCGATGGCAGCCAGCATCAGGGCGTACGGATAAGTCATCAGTGCGGCGGCGAACAGGGCGACGCCGATCAGTACGAGCACCAGCGCATTGGGTGGTACGGCAAACGATTTGAACGACGCGGTGGGTATACGGCTCACCGCGAGCAGTGCGGTCGAGGTCATCCATACGCCGACAAAAGCGTCCGATGTCCACCAACCGCTGCCGAATTGCTGATCGAGCGCGATGGGCATGATCGCGATCAGGGCGGCGGCCGGCGCGGGTACGCCGACGAAGTAGTCCTTCGTGTACTGCGGACGGTCATCGTCATCGATCAGGGTGTTGAACCGGGCCAGACGCAAAACGATTGCGCAGCAGTAGATCAACGCCAGCAGCCAGCCGACGTCGTTGCCCTCCAACATCAACACGTACAGCACAAGTGCGGGGGTGACCCCGAAGTTGATGGCATCGGCGAGCGAATCGAGTTCGGCGCCGATTTTCGTTGTTGCACCGAGGAGACGCGCGATCCGGCCGTCCACACCGTCGAGCAGTGCTGCGGCCGCGATCATCGCGACGACCAGGTCGACGCGGCCGTCGAGTGCGAACTTGGTGGCCGACATCCCCGCGCAGATCGCGAGCACCGTGAAGGCCGACGGCACGAGCAGTTTGCCGGTGTTCAGGGTCCCGGCTCGACTGGGCCGTCGTCGGCGGTGGGGGGTGGTGGAGAGATGGCGGGAGGCCGACCGCTTCGTGTCGCCCCGTCCGGATGCGATCATTTCAATTGCGCCAGGACGGTTTCCGCGCCCACCGCGCGTTGCCCGACGGACACCAGCGGGCGGGTGCCCTCAGGCAGGTAGAGGTCGACCCTGGATCCGAACCGGATCAGGCCGTAGGTGTCGCCGAGTGTGACCTGATCACCGGGCTTGGCATCGCAGACGATGCGGCGGGCCAGGAGTCCGGCGATCTGCACCACGGCGAGCTCGGCGCCGTCGTCGGTGCGGATCAGCATCGAGTTGCGCTCGTTGGCGTCGCTGGCTTCCGGGAGGTCGGCGCTGACGAACGACCCTGACCGGTATTCGATCGCCTCGACCCTGCCGGCGGCGGGGATCCGCTGCACGTGCACATCGAACACGGACAAGAAGATCGAGACTCGGGGACGCGGCGTGTCGCCGAGTCCCAACTCGGCCGGCGGGGCCGCGTGATCGACCAGGGCGACCTGACCGTCGGCCGGGGCGACAACAACACCGGGCGCGTTCGGTGGCACCCGGGACGGGTGGCGGAAGAACGCGGCGGTGGCGAGTGCGGCGACGGTGGCCGGCGTGCGGATCCATCCGTGTTTGCGTCCGGCAAGAGCAATGGCGGCGGGTACCGCCACGAACGGGATCCCGGCGCGATGTAGTGGCGGCACTGTCTCGCGGATGAGGTCGGCGATGTGAGCCAGACCGGTAGTCGGCTCGGCGTCTGTCGGAGTGGGGCGTCTGGCCATGGCAATTATTGTCGCAGGCGCACACTGCGGTCCGCGGTCGGCGCTCGTGATACCGCCGTAGCCGCAGGTCCCGGGCGATGTCGGTGATGGGTTGTCATAGCTCTTCGAGTACCAGCACCTCGACTGTATTGCCGGCTTCGACCTTGTCGGTGTCGGCGGAGATGTCCAACAGGACGTTGGCCGATGCCATGTATGCGAGGTGGTGTGACGCCGGCGGTCCGATGGGCTGAACCTGCGCGCGACCATCGGTGACGGTGAGCTCGCCGCGCCGGAATTGCCGCTTTCCCTTGGGCGAGCTGAAGGTCTCGGTGACCGATGCCGGGATGGTTCGGCGCTGGGCGGGCAGTCCCATCGCCGACCGCAGCGGTGGGCGGACGAACACCTCGAACGACACCTGGGCGCTGACCGGATTGCCCGGCAACGTGATGATCGGGACCGGGTTGCCGCCGGCGCTGGTGTACGTGCCGCAGCCCTGGGGCATCCCGGGCTGCATCGCAACCTTCACGAAGTCGACACCCTCACCGGTGAGGGCATCCTTGACGACCTCGTAGGCTCCGGCGCTGACCCCGCCGGAGGTGATGATCAGATCGACGCC
Organism: Williamsia faeni; assembly: GCA_003202005.1. Classification (GTDB taxonomy): domain Bacteria; phylum Actinomycetota; class Actinomycetes; order Mycobacteriales; family Mycobacteriaceae; genus Williamsia; species Williamsia faeni. The sequence continues at coordinate 108,718 of QJJF01000010.1, forward strand.
CGGCTCATCCCCGCCGTCGATGTAGCTGTCGAGACGGGCCCGGAATTCGACGACATCGTCGGGCACGAAATGAACCTGCGTGGCGTGGGCACCGGCCTCGATGGCCGCCGCGGTCAGCATTGCGCCGTTCGACTCGTAGATCTGACCGAACTCCAGCGGTGTGCCGGCCGGAACCAGTTCGCTGCCGGTGGAGAGCACCAGCACGCTTACCGGCGCGTAGACCGGTAGGTCGGTCAGGCCCAGCGCGGCGGCGAGGCCGAGCTGAGGGGCCCGCAGGACACGGCCGGCGGGCAGCGCGCGCACGCCGGCGCCGATGTCGGACCCGGCCCGGCGGATTGCCGTGCCGGCCGGGGCAGCGGCAAAGATCGCAACGTTGTCGGTGCCACCGTCGGTGCGTTCGACCTGGATCACCGCGTCGGCGCCGGCCGGCATCGGTGCCCCGGTCATGATCCGGTGTGCGGTTCCGGGCGCCAGGGTGAGTTCGTCGGTACGTCCGGCCGGGATGTCGGCGGCCACCGGCAGGGTCACCGGAGATTCCTCGGTGGCGGCGGAGATGTCTTCGGCGCGGATGGCGTAGCCGTCCATGGCCGAATTGTCGAAGCCCGGCAACGTGATCGGGGCGGCGATGTCTTCCGCGAGGACGCGGCCCAGTGCGGATGTGGCGGGCACTGTGACGACGCGCGGCGCGCGGAACAGCGCCGCCACCACATCCTGATGTTCGGAAACGCTGCGCATCAGTTCTGGGCTCCGTACTTCGAGAGGAAAAGGGCAAGGGATAGTGCAGTTTTGGAGATCTCGTCGGGATCGACGCTCTCGTTCGGGGCGTGGATCCGGCAGGCGGGCTCTTCGACACCGAGGAGTGCGATCTCGGCCTGTGGGCAGATCTCTGCGAGCACGGTACACAGCGGAATCGAGCCGCCCTGACCCGAGTGGACAACGCGTTTGCCGTAGGCCTTGGCCATTGCCTTGGTCAGGGCGGTGTAACCCGGGCCGGAGGTGTCAGCGGAAAACGGGGCTCCGGTGGCCCCGATCTCGACATCCACCCGCGCGTGCCACGGAATGTGTTTGAGCAGATGCTTTTCCAGCGCGGCGGCAGCGTCGTCTGGGTTCATGCCGGGTGGTACCCGAAGGTTCAGCTGAGCCGCCGCCCGTGGGTTGATCGCAGCGGGTGCCCCGGCGGTCGGTGGTGCGTCGATGCCGATCACGGTCACGGCCGGACGCGCCCACACCATTTCGGCGGGGGTTCCCGAACCGATGAGGTCGACGCCGTCGAGTGTCGTCGAGTCGGCCCGGAACTGTTTCGGGTCGTACGGGGTACCGGGCCAGGCCTGATCGCTGGTGAGACCGTCGATGGTGGTGTTGCCGTCGGCGTCGCGAAGTGTTGCCAGGCCCGCGATCAATGCGGCCAGCGCGTCGGGGGCGCCGCCGCCGAACTGCCCGGAATGTACTTCGGAGGCAAGCGTTTCCACGGACACCTTCACCGCGGCCATGCCCCGCAGACTGGTGGTGAGTGTGGGGATACCGGGTGCGACGTTGCCGGTGTCGCAGATCAGGATCATGTCCGCCTGGAACAATTCGGGCCGTGTCCGGGCCAGGTGCTCGAGGCCTTCGCCGCCGGCTTCTTCAGAGCCTTCGATGACAATTCTGATCCCCACCGGCGGAAGCGGATCGAGAGCGCGCAGCGCGGTGAGAATGGCGACCACGTTGCCCTTGCAGTCGGACGAGCCGCGCCCGAACCAGCGGCCGTCCCGTTCGGTCAGCGAGAACGGTGTGCTCGCCCACAGCTCCTCCGGACCGGACGGCTGGACATCGTGGTGGGAGTAGAGCAAGACCGTCGGGGCTCCGGCGGGGCCGGGTACGAAGCCCAGAACCGTCTGACTTCCGTCGATGGTGTCCATCACAAGCGAGTCGACACCGGCATCGGAAAACGCTCCGCGCACCCAGGCGGCGCTGGCCCGGCAGTCGTCGCGTTTATCCGGGTCGACGTGCACCGACGGCAGGGCAACCACGTCGGCGAGGTCGGAATGTGCGCGCGTCATCAGGCCGGTCACTCGTTTGGACAGGGCAGAAAAGGTGGGTGCGCGTTGATCGGGCATGAGGCCAAGCATGCCGGACCGGAAGGGCGCCTGTCAGCAAGCTGCCCATCCCACCGTGCGCCCGCGCAGGGGCAGGACTAGTTTTTGAGTCATGGCTGAAGGGTTGCTACTCGACATCGACGGGGTGATTGTCACTTCGTGGGAGCCGCTACCCGGCGCTGTCGAAGCGTTGGAAGCGATCGCCGAATCCGGGATTCCCCGGATGTTCTTGACCAACACCACATCCAAGTCGAGGAGTCAGATCGCGCAGACGCTGACCCGCGGTGGATTCAAGGTGGCCGATAGCGAGATTCTGACCGCTGCGGTGCTCACCGCCGAGTACCTGCGATCGCATCACCCCGGCAAGCGGGTGATGGTTCTCAACGAGGGCCCGGTCACCGAGGACATGGCCGGGATCAACATCGTCGAAGCTGACCCGCAGGTGCTGGTGTTCGGCGGTGCCGGACCCTCATTCACCCACGATCTGCTGTCGAAGGCTTTGGCTTGGATGATCGACGGTGTCCCCGCGATCTCGATGCACCGGTCCATGTCGTGGTCGACGGCCTCGGGCCCCAAGATCGACACCGGGATCTACCTCGAAGGTCTGCAGAAGGCGACCGGGAAGAAGATCCCGGCGATCGGGAAGCCGTCGCCGCTGGGATTCCGTCACGCGGTGGAGATGCTCGGAGTCGGTGATCCCGCCGAGGTGGTCATGGTCGGCGACGACATCCACGGCGACGTTCTCGGCGCACAGAAGGCAGCCATGGTCGGTGTGCTGGTCCGCACCGGAAAGTTCCGGCCCGAACAACTCGACGCATTGCACGCCGACGAGTTCGGGCAGGTCCCTGACCACGTCATCGACTCGATCGCGGACCTGCCCGCCCTGCTCAAGAAACTCTGATCGACCCCCGGCGGGTCAGGAGACGGCGAGTTTGATCTTCGTCAGTGTCTGATTCATCCCGTCCACCAGCTCGGCATCAAAGGGCTTCTCGCCGCCCATCGCAACGTTGATGAGGACCTGCGAGACCTTGCTGGTGTTGTTCGGTGCTTCCCGGCGTTCGGTGAGCTTCACACCGTTGTCGGAGGGCGTGATGGTGAAACTCCACACGCTGCCGTTCTCCTTGATCCGGTACGCGATCTCCTTGTTCGGCTCGTACCGGACAACCTTGGCCGTGGTCGGCCATACCAGCAGTCCGCGCTTGTTGACGTTGATGGTCTTGGTCCCGAGCGTGATCGGTCCGCTGCCGCGAACGATGACCTTGCGGCACTGCGGGCTCCATTCGCCCATCCGCTTCAGATCGGACACCACCTTCCACACCTGTTCGGCGGAGGCTTTGATCTCGGTGGACGCTTCGAGCAGGGGGGCAGCCATGGTTCTCCTGGTGAGGTCTGGTCGACGAACCCGTCAGCCAGATTCGTCGATGCGCCGCCGGTACGGCATGTCAATGAGTGTTGTCACTATCCGATCAGGATCTTGTCATAGTCCGCGACGCGGTCGGCGAGGGTACGCAGATGTTCCGCACTGCCACCGAGCGTGTGTTCGATGGCCAGCAATCGGCTCGCGTAGTGGCCGACCGGATACTCCGCGGTGATTCCGATACCGCCGTGCATCTGGATCGACTCCTGCCCGACCTTGCGTGCCGACCGGCAGATCTGCAGTTTGGCACGCGAGGCGATGACCGGATCGACGTCGCCTTCGGCCAACGCAACCGTCGCGTACAGGCTCATACTGCGGGCCAGTTCGACAAGGACGTACATGTCCGCGGCCCGATGTGTCAGCGTCTGGAATCTGGCAAGCGGCACCCCGAACTGCTTGCGCTGCTTCAGATATTCGGCAGTCAGCCGCACTGCTTCGTCCATGGCGCCGACTGCTTCGGCACACAACCCGACCTGCGCGACCACTTCGCTGCGGATCAAGGCCGCGGCGGTGTCACCGGAATCGAGCAGTGTTGCCGGCGCGTCCTGCAGGACGATCTGGGCACCGCGCCGCGAATCGTGGGTCCGGAACGCAGTGCGTGCAACACCGGTTGCATCGGCATCCAGCAGGAAGAGCCGGATGTCCCCGTCGAGGCGGGCGGTGACCACCAGGACGTCGGCGCAGTCACCGTGCAGCACCGGGTTCTTGGTGCCGGTCAGTGTGTAGCCGTCGCCGGCCGATGTTGCGGTGGTCGTCACCGCGGCGTTCGGCCAGCGGTCTCCCGGCTCTTGATGGGCGAATGCGGCGAGCAGTTCACCGGAGGCAAGCGCGGGCAGGTACTTCGACCTCTGCTCGTCGTTGCCGGTGTCGGCGATGATCCCGCCGGGGATGATGACCGCGTCGAGAAGCGGTTCGGGAGCGAGTGCGCGACCGAACTCACCGAGCACGGCGCCGATCTCCTCGGGGCCGGCCCCCATTCCGCCGTCGTCCTCACTGAACGACAGGCCGAGAATCCCGATCTCCCCCAACGACTTCCAGAGGTCGCGACTCCAGCCGAGGTCGGTATCGGTGACCTCGCGGAGCTTCTCGAGATCGTAGAACTTGGACAGCACGTCGCGCGTGGTGTCACGCAGCATCGTCTGTTCTTCGCTGTATTCGAAATCCATGGTTTCGGTGGTCCTTACAGGTGTGCGGGCGACTTCACAGCCCGAGGATGGAAGAAGCGATGATGGTGCGCTGCACCTCTGACGAACCGCTGTAGATCGACACCTTGCGGAAGTTGAGGTACGTCGGGACCGTCTCCTGAGCCCAATGGGGAGAAGCGATGTCAGCAGCATTCACTGCGAGTGAGTCGACTCCGGCGATATCGGCGAGAAGCTCGGTCGACGCCTGCTGCAACTCGCTGCCACGCAGTTTCAGGACGGACGACACCGGATCGGGCTTGCCGTTTGCCGACGCGGCGACCACCCGCAGCTGGGTGAGTTCCAGTGCCAGCACCTCGTTCTCGAGCTCGGCGAGCCGGGCGGCGAACAGTGGATCCTGCAGCAGCGTTCCGTCGCCCGACGGGATGGCGGCGGCCAGTTCCTTGGCGCGGGCCAGCCGGGTCTTGGTGATGCCGACCCGGGTCACCCCGGCGCGCTCGTTGCCGAGCAGGAACTTGGCGTAACTCCATCCGGCGTTCTCTTCGCCGACGAGATTCTCGACCGGGACTTTCACGTCTTCGAAGAAGACCTCGTTGACCTCGAAGCCGCCGTCGATCAGCTGGATCGGCCGGACGGTGATACCAGGGGTCTTCAGGTCGATGAGCAGAAAACTGATGCCCGCCTGACGTTTCGGGGCATCGGGATCGGTCCGGACGAGCGCGAAGATCCAGTCGGCGAACTGCGCCATCGTGGTCCAGGTCTTCTGGCCGTTGACCACATAATGGTCGCCGTCCCGCACGGCCCTGGTCTTCAGCGACGCGAGGTCGGATCCCGCCTCGGGTTCGGAGAAGCCCTGGCACCACCAGATGTCGAGGTTGGCCGTGGCCGGGAGGAACCGCTCCTTGATCTCCTGCGAGCCGAAGTTGGCGATCACCGGTCCGACCATGTCGGCGTTGAAGGCCAGCGGTTCCAGGACGGAGGCGAGATTCATCTCGTTCTGCCAGATGTGCTTTTGCACCGGGGTCCAGTCCTTGCCACCCCACTCGACCGGCCACTTCGGAACCGCCAGACCGTGCTCATTGAGTTTGCGCTGCACGGCAATCATGTCGTCGGGCCAGATCGAGGTACCGGCTGCGGCGCGCTCACGGAGTTCTTTGGGGACTTCGTTGGCGAAGAAGCTCCGCAGTTCCTCGCGGAAGGCGACGTCTTCGTCGCTGAGTTTGAGGTGCATGGTTCCTTGATACTCCCCGAGGCCGATCCGCGTGAGCGCTACGTGTGACGTCGGTGCTCACGGCTATACTTTCTGCTGACGCCGGACCTCATCTGTGAGGGACCCCGTTCTCTTCAACTGAATTGGCGCGGTGAGCTGCCGGACGCGATGGGTTGGTGGAATCGTCCACCGAGTCCCCGCGGCCCGGTCCGCCGTTGCCGGGAGAACCAGGTGGCACCGATGACAACACAAACGAACCAAGCACCCTCGCCGTGGCCGGGGTCGGAGTACTCGGCCCAACTCGACTGGGACCTCGACGACGTCGGGACCCTGCCTGACCTGGCCGGCAAACTCACCGCGACCGGTGAACAGTTGTTGGCCGCGCACGTGGCCGGCTGGACATTGGTGGCGCCGATGTCGGATGGTCGGCTGCATGCGCGTCGGCAGTCCCGTCGCATGCGCGGCCGCGCACCCGTCAGTCCTGTTGGTATCCCGTCAGGTGACCTGGCTCCGCGTCTGCGCTGGCGTCTGCGCATTGTCGACGAACCCTTCGACGAGCGCTCGGACCGGCTGACTGTCGAGGCCGCGACCGCCACGCCGTGGCTATTGGCCCGGGGCGACAGACTCGAGCAACTGAGCGGGCCGGAGATCGACGCCGACACCCTGGCCCGGGTTCAGCCGCAATTCGGGCCCGGGGAGGCCGGCGATCGCCGGTGGGCGTTGGTCTCGGCCCGCATCGGTCCGTCGAAGGATCTGATCGCCGAAGGCAGTCGACTGCGCCTGCACGCGGTGGTCGACGGTGTTGTGCTGCGCACCGTCGAGACCCTTGGCCACCGGCATGCGGCCGATCGCGCGACGGACCTGCCCGCCGCGGCCGGCGCCTACCGCCGACTGGCAGCAGCGGCGATGGCGATGCACCACGCAGGTGGCCGGTTGGGAGCCATCGACGACGGCTTCGTGGTGGTCGAATACCCGGCCCGCTAACGCGGTAGAACCGTGAGGACCCGGTGGATGTGGTTGCGGAACTCGAGCATGTATTTACGCAGGAACTTCTCGGTGGAGGCGTCGTTCACGGTGCCGTCCTCGCCGAATCCCTCTGGGGTGTATTGGATATACGCCTCCGGTGCGGTCATCTGCCGGGCATTGCAGAAGCTCAGTACCGCCCGCAGACTCTGTTGACCGACGGCGGTACCGAGTTTCCCGACTGACGCACCGATCATGGCGGCCGGGATGTGGTCGAAGGAGTTCTGACCCCACGGACGGGACGCCCAGTCGATGGCGTTCTTCAGTGCGCCGGGGATCGACCGGTTGAACTCGGGCGTGACGAAGAGCACCGCGTCCACGGCCGAGATCGCCTCTTTGAACGCGGTCGCTTCGGGGGGAAAGTCGTCGTCGTAGTCCTGGCTGTAGAGCGGCAGGTCCCGGATCGCGATCTCGACGAACTCGAGATCGTCGGGAGCGAGCTTGATCAGCGCACTGGCCAGGATCCGGTTGATCGAAGTGGATGACAGGCTTCCGATGAAGTACCCGACCTTGTAGGTGCTCATGGTTGGATCCGCCCTTCTGCGGTTGCAAGCGGGCCAATGGTAGCCCGCAGTGCCAGGCGGGACCGGGGGTTTGAGTCGCTGATTACCGGAGTGTTACCGCGGTGAGGTCTTGGAAGTGCGCTGTTGGTCCCGCGATAACCACTGTGAAACCACCGGCTTCTTTACTGGAACACGCAGCCGGATCCGGCTTCTCGCCTAGCGGCAGTGTCGCCGCAGCGGCCTCAACATTCCGTCCCATCAGGAGGACTCTATGTCCGAGATCGACCAGACCATCGCCGAGAATATCAAGACCTCCCTTGCCGAGATAGCGCACCCGTCGTTGCCGAAGGGCAGCAACATCTACGGCGGCACCAAGATCTTCCCCGACTACAAGGCGCAGGAGGGAGAGTCGTACTTCACCCTGGTTCACGGCATCGCCCACGAATCGTCGGTGAGTTTCGTGGCGGTCCTGCAAGCCACCAGGGCGCTGCGCAAGGGCTTTGAGTCGGCGATATACTTCTACGGCCCCGGCGCCATCAATTGCCTTGCCACACGCGGCTTTCCGACCACCGGTGATTCCGGCTTCCCGGGTGAGCAGAACATCAATGATTCGCTCGCGACGTTCATCTCGGAAGGCGGCACCGTGTTCTGTTGCCGTTTCGGTCTGGCACTGCACGGCGGACGCGAGGAAGACCTCATCGAGGGAGTCATCCCGGCGCATCCGCTCGATGTGCAGGATGCGCTCATCCATTACGCGCGCAAGGGCGCCATCATCAACTCCACCTACATGGTCTGAGAGTGCCGACATGCTGGAGACGGAGCGAAGCGGAGCTCGACCGGAGCAGGCCGTATCGGCACGCGTAGATCTTGCGTTGCTCGGTGTTCGTGGGTCACCGCCAGTGCGCCGATCCGCCGGCGCCGGTCCCAGCGACGACGGCCACCTGATCATCGATGGCCTCAGTGCTGCGGTCCCACGCAATCCGCTGAGTCCTTATGTCCTGGACGGTGATCGGGTGTTGTTCGACGGTGATGAGACCGGGCTGGAGGTGTTGGCGATCGACAGACCGGCCTTCTACGACCTGCGCACCGACACGGGAATCGCGTACGACAAGATCGCCAAGCTGCACGGCCGCGACGTCTTGGCGACCACGGTGATGCAGACCTGTATCCGCTACGACGAGTCGCAGCGCTGCAGGTTCTGCACAATCGAGGAGTCCTTGCGGTCCGGCGCCACCGTGGCCGTCAAGAAGCCCGCAGAGCTGGCCGAGGTCGCCGAGGCGGCGGTCCGCCTCGACGGGGTGAAGCAGATGGTGATGACGACGGGTACCTCCGCGGCGGCGGACAGGGGCGCAAAACATCTGGCGCGCTGCGTCCGTGCCGTGAAAGCTGCGGTGCCGGATCTGCCCATCCAGGTCCAGTGTGAACCCCCCGGCAACCTGGCCACGCTCACCGAATTGAAGGAGGCCGGAGCCGATTCCATCGGTATCCACATCGAGTCCCTCGATGATTCCGTCCGCCGGCGTTGGATGCCCGGCAAGGCGAGTGTCTCCACCGACGAGTACCGGGCGGCCTGGGCGGAAGCGGTACGCGTCTTCGGGCGCAATCAGGTCTCGACCTATCTGTTGATCGGACTGGGGGAGGACCCCGACGAATTGGTGTCAGGTACGAGAGAACTCATCGAGATGGGGGTGTATCCCTTTGTGGTGCCGTTCCGTCCGCATGAGGGATCGCTGGCCGTCGATGTCGATCATGTCGGCGCCCCTCGCAGTGACGTCGTCGAGGACATCACCCGGCGGGTCGCCAAAGAATTGACAGCCGCGGGCATGCTCGGCGCCGATCAGAAGGCCGGATGTGCCGCGTGCGGCGCATGCAGTGTTCTGCAGAACGTGGGAGGTTGATCATGTACGCAGGCAGCAGAGATCTGGCGATCCTGACCGGCCCGCGCTTGGCCACAACGCATGCCCCGTTCCTTATCCAACCTGTCGGGGGCACAGGCGAACTCGCGCAGTATCGGGCGCTTCGCCACGAGGCGTTCGTCGTACGGCAAGAGCTGTTTGCCGGATCCGACCACGACGAACTCGACGATGATCCCCGCACCGTGGTGCTCTGTGCGACGGCATCCGACGGCACCGTGCTCGGTGGGGTGCGGCTCGCGCCGGCCACCGCCGACGACATCGGATGGTGGACCGGAAGCCGGTTGGTGGTGGCACCGACCGAACAGGCCCGAGGGGTCGGTCCGGCGCTGGTGCGGGCGGCGAGCGCACACGCAGAGAGTTCCGGTGTCCTGCGGTTTGATGCCGCCGTACAGCAGCGGTACCGGTCGATGTTCACCTCGCTGGGGTGGCAGCACACCGGCGACGTCGACGTGGCGGGCGTATCCCACGCCGCGATGCGCTGGCCGATCAACAAGATCGAACGTCTCGTCACAGCCACCAAGGCGATGCTGGCCGAAGTGCTGGCGCCGCTGGCGGAACAATCGATGGGATTGGGGCCCAGCGGATTCCGTGGTGACGACGGCACCCCTGTCCCAGGCAGCGATCTGATCGCAGCCTGCGACGCGATCATCCCATCGATGGTCGAACGTGACCCCGAATGGGCCGGGTGGTGTGCGGTACTGGTCAATCTCAACGACCTGTCCGCGATGGGCGCCACCCCGGTCGGTCTACTCGACGCGGTGGGGGCACCCACCCGATCGCAACTGACGAGAATCATTCGTGGGATGGCCAGAGCCGCTGCAGCCTGGGGTGTTCCGGTCCTCGGCGGTCACACGCAGGCAGGTGTCCCGGCGTCGTTGTCGGTCACCGCGCTCGGCCGCACGTCCAGGCCGATACCTGCCGGGGGTGGACGCGTCGGGCACGACCTGCGGCTCACCGCCGATCTCGGGGGCAATTGGCGGCCTGGATATGCCGGTCAGCAATGGGATTCCACAACGACGCGCAGTTCCGAGGACCTGGCGCGGATGGGATCGTATGTGCAGCGGGCAGCACCGGCCGCTGCGAAGGACGTCAGCATGGCCGGGCTTGTCGGCACCACCGGAATGCTGGCCGAGGCCTGCGGAACCGGTGCGCTCCTCGATATCGACAGTATTCCAAGGCCTTCCGGAGTTGCGATGGGCGAGTGGGTCACCGCCTTTCCGGGATTCGCCATGATCACGGCAGACGCGCCGGGCCGGGAGGTCCCCGATGCGGGACCGGCAACCGGTGCGGTCTGCGGACAACTCATCGAAGGCCGTGGCGTCAGCCTGCGTTGGCCCGACGGCACGATCACACAAGCGGTGCAGGGCACCGTCACAGGATTGGGAAAAGCATGAGCACAACAATTTCTGTCGCGTCGGCTCAGTTCGGCCGCGACATGGAACAGGCGTACCGGACGATCGGTGCGCTCATCGAACAGGCGAATGAGCGGGGCAGTGACCTGCTTGTTCTCCCAGAGGCGGCGTTGGGCGGCTATCTACCCAGTCTGGGTGGGGGCGACGAGAGTCCGGAGGCACGTCAGCGCAGGCTCGAAAGTCTGCCACCGGCACTTGAGCTGGGTGGCCCGGAACTGGCCCGGGTCATTGCGATGGCCGGCGACATGACAGTGACGTTGGGCTTCTGTGAGGCCGATGGCGACATCCGCTACAACGCCGCCGTCACCCTGTGCGGCGACGGGATCCTCGGATCGTATCGCAAGGTCCATCAACCACTGGGTGAAAACCTTTGCTATTCAGCCGGTTCGGAGTATCGGACCTTCGAGACGCCGGTCGGTCGGATGGGAATGCAGATCTGCTACGACAAGGCATTCCCGGAGGCTGCCCGGGCGTTGTCGCTCGGCGGAGCAGAAATCATCGCGTCGATTTCGGCCTGGCCGACGTCGCGGACCAACACCACACCCAACATGGACGACGACCGCTGGAAGCAGCGGTTCGACATCTACGACCGGGCCCGCGCGCTGGAGAACCAGTTGATCTGGGTCGCATCGAATCAGGCCGGAACCTTTGGTTCCCTTCGATTCGTGTGCAGCGCGAAGATCGTTGGTCCCGGTGGTGAGGTACTCGCCGACACCGGCACCGAGGAGGGCCTCGCGACGGCAACACTCGACGTCAAGGAAGCGATGCGAGCAACCCGCGGCGGCGGTATGTACAACCTGCGGGATCGACGCCCCGAGCTCTACGGCAGTGTCACCGAGCCCAATCGAGTCGAGGAACTGACCTATGCCTGAGATGAACTTCACCGTCCGCTGGCCGGATGGCTCACAGCAGCAATGCTATTCACCATCCCTGGTGATGCACGATTTCCTGGAACCGGACGTCGACTACCCGTTGGGGGAGTTCGTATCCCGCAGCACCGAGGCCCTGACCATCGCCAGCGAACGCGTCCGCGCGAAGTTCGGTTTCGCCTGCACGTCCGCGGCAGCGCAGATCGAGGACATCGAGGCGGCAGCGAGAAAGATGCCCGACGGGCAGGTCCGGGTGCTGGCGATGACCGGTGCCGAATTGATCACGCCCACACAGGCAGGACAGCAGTCATGAACGATTCACCAGCAGGAACTCCGGCGGTCGAGGAGGTGCCGGTGGTGGTCATCGGTGCCGGACAGGCCGGACTCTCGGTCAGTTGGCATCTCACCCAGCGAGGTGTTGCCCACGTGGTGCTCGAACGCGACACCATCGCTCATGAATGGCGCGACGGCCGCTGGGACAACTTCACTCTCGTCACCCCCAACTGGCAGTGCAAGCTGCCGGGATACGAATACTCCGGTGACGATCCGAACGGCTTCATGACCCGGGACCAGGTCTACGCCTGGGTCCGGGACTATGCGCGAACGTTCGATGCCCCAGTACGCGAACATGTTTCGGTGACATCGGTCAGCCGGCGCGCCGCCGGTGGATTCGACGTCATCACCACGGCCGGGCGACTACACGCGCAGCAGGTGGTGGTCGCGGTCGGTGGCTATCACACGCCGGTGGTCCCGCGGTTCGCCGAGAAACTGCCTGACCGGATCCTGCAAGTACATTCGTCGCAGTACCGCGGCGCCGATCAGCTCCCTGCCGGCGCTGTGCTGGTCGTCGGTTCCGGTCAGTCGGGCGCGCAGATCGCCGAGGACCTGCACCTGGCCGGACGGAAAGTGCACTTGGCCACGGGAAGTGCCCCGCGGGTGGCCCGCTTCTACCGGGGTCGTGACTGTGTCGCCTGGCTGCACGAGATGGGTGTCTACGACGTCTCGATCGACCAGCATCCGGGTGGACTGTCCAAACGTGAGAAGACCAATCACTATGTGACGGGCCGCGATGGTGGACGTGACATCGATCTACGCGCGTTCGCCCGCGACGGTATGCAGCTGCACGGCAGATCCACCGGGCTGGTGGGAACGACGATGACCTTCGCGCCCAACCTGGCCAAGAACCTCGCCGGCGCCGACGCCGTCAGCGACGCGATCAAGAACGACATCGACGCCTACATCGAGCGCACCGGCATCGATGCGCCGACCGAACCGCGATACGTCCCGGTGTGGACGCCCGAAACCGAAGTGACCGAACTGGATCTGGCGACCACCGACATATCGGCGATTGTCTGGTCGATCGGCTTCCGGACCGACTACCGGTTCCTCAAGGTGGGGGTCTTCGACGGAGAGGGCATGCCGACCCACAACCGTGGGGTGACGTCGACGCCGGGTGTGTATTTCCTCGGTCTGCCATGGCAGCACACCTGGGGGTCGGGGCGATTTGCGGCCATCGCACGTGATGCCGAGTATCTGGCGGACCAGGTGACCGCAGGGCGTGTTCCGAGCGCACCGGCCAGAGCGAGTCACTAGGCTCATCGGCTATGGCACCTATTCGAGTTGCCGCACTGGCAGGCCACTTCGGCAGGGATGTCGAGCGGGCGGTGAGCAAGATCGTCGGGATCATCGAGGCGGCCGCGCGCGACGGCATCGACCTGTTGGTGTTGCCAGACGCGTCGATCGGTGGCTACATCGGTGACCTGCGATCACCGGACATCGATCACCTGCCGCCCACAGTGGACACCGATGGTCCGGAACTGACGAGGATCGCGGAGGCCGCGGGACCGATGACGGTGTGTGTGGGATTCACCGAGGCCTCGGAGGGCAAGCGGTACAACACCGCGGTCTGTCTGTCCGGTGATGGCATCTTGGGCCTGCACCGCAAAGTCCATCAGCCGGCCGGTGAATCGTTGGCTTACGCAGCGGGTGACACCTTCGCCGCCTTCGACACCCCGGTGGGCCGGATCGGAATGCTGATCGACTACGACAAGACGTTTCCGGAATCAGCCCGCACGTTGGCGCTCGACGGCGCAAGGATCATCTGTGCTCTGTCGGCGTGGCCGGCGAGCGTCACCGATCGTGCCTCGCGGCTACCCAACGACCGCCAGTCCCGGCTGTTCGACCTGTACGACGCGGCCCGGGCAGCGGAAAATCAGGTGGTGCTGGTGTCGTCGAACCAGACCGGCGTGATGGGTAAGTTGCGGTTCCTCGGGCAGGCCAAGGTGGTCGGTCCCGGCGGCGAGGTGCTCGCGAAGACATGGGCCAAAGGTGGAATGGCGATGTGCGACATAGACATCGATGCCGAGATCAACCGCGCCCGGACCGTGCTGCATCACCTGGAAGAGCGGCGCATCGACGCATACTGGCAGGACAATCCTTGAGAGTTTCATTGCTGACCTACTCCACCAAACCGCGAGGCGGGGTGGTCCACACGCTCAATCTCGCCGAGGCATTGGCCCAGGCCGGTGCAGACGTCACGGTCTGGTCGCTGGCGCGGGGCGGCGACCCGGGCTTCTTCCGCCCGGTGGATCCGGCCGTGACGGTGCGACTGGCCCGATTCGACGACCTCGAAGGCGACACGGTCACCGACCGGATCGTCCGGTCGATCGCAGTCCTGGGCGATGAGTTCGATTCAGCTGCAGCGGATATCGTTCATGCGCAGGACTGCATCAGTGCCAATGCGGTGGGTCGGTGCATCCGGACCATCCATCACCTCGATCAATTCACCACACCGGTGCTGGCCGCCTGTCACGAGAAGGCGATCGTCGAACCGTACGCCCGGATCTGCGTGTCCTCTGCGGTGGCACAGGAGGTCCGGCAGGGGTGGGGGTTTGAGCCGACCGTGATACCCAACGGTGTTCAGGCGTTGCGATTTGCGGATGCTGCCGGGGATGATCTGGAATCCGTTGCTGCGCGCCACCAATGGCGCGCCCATCTCGGAAAGTATGTGCTGGCGGTGGGTGGGATCGAACCCCGGAAGGGGAGCATCGACCTGCTCGATGCCTATGCCTTGATGCGGCGCGACGATCCGGACCTGCGGCTCGTCTTCGCCGGCGGTGAAACGCTGTTCGACTACCGAGGCTATCGAGCCGAATTCGACGGCCGGGCGAAAGAACTCGGCGTCGTACCGATTGTCCTGGGTCCGGTGCCCGACGACACCTTGCCGGCACTGGTGGCCGCCGCCGCGGTGTTTGCGTTCCCGTCGACCAAAGAGGGTTTCGGCTTGGCTGCGATGGAAGCCCTGGCCGCCGGCACGCCGGTGGTGGCCCGCGATCTACCGGTATTGCGGGAGGTCTTCGGAGAGACGGTTCGTTACGCCCGGACCGTCGCTGATCTGGCATCGCAACTGACAGCAGCGATGGACATCGACCGGGTGAGGCAATCGGCCGGCCGGGAACTGGCAGGTGGACTGACCTGGGAGCATGCCGCCGAGCGCCACCTGGACTTCTACCGCTCCCTCCTCTGACCCCCGACCCCCGCCGTCGAGCGTGCCCATCGAACCGCCGAGCGTGCCCACATCACCGTCGAGCGTGCCCATCGAACCGTCGAGCGTGCCCACACCACCGCCGAGCGTGCCCATCGAACCGTCGAGCGGGCTGAAATCACCGTTCAGCGTGCCGAAAGTGATTGCACACGAACAGGTTAGGCACGTTCGGCGGTGATGTGGGCACGGTCGGCGGCGTTATCGGCACGCTCGGTGGTGAGGTGGGCACGCTCGATCACATCATTCTGCTCCACGGAAAGCACTTGCCAGATCGGGAGCCCGTCCTGCACACTGGACGACGTTCTGTTCCCGACAGTCAGGTTTTCAGTGAAGATCATCGACGGCCCCGCGTCCTAGCGCGCTGACACCGTTCGATTCGCCGCGTGCTGCGGTGGGATGAGTTGTTGGCGCACTCCGTCACCATCCTCCTGGGAGCCCCATGCCTCCGCATTCTGAATCCGCAATATCTCTCCGTGATGTCTGCCTTGATTGGCCCGACGGTACCTCCGCGCTGTCCAACCTGACGGTGTCTTTTGGCGTCGGCCACATCGGTGTCGTCGGTGCCAACGGATCAGGCAAGTCGACCCTGCTGAAAGTCGTTGCGGGCGAGGTTGTTCCGACGTCGGGTTCGGTCACGGTCGGTGGTGAGACCGCGTACCTGCCACAAGATCTCACCTTGCAGACCGATGCCACGGTGACCGACCTTCTCGGTATCCGTGCTCGGCTGGATGCGTTGTCGGCGATCGAGGCCGGGTCCACCGATCCGGCGGACTACGAAACGCTCGGCGACAACTGGGATGTGGAAGCACGGGCGCACCACGTCCTTGCCGAGGCCGGTATCGGGAGTCTTGGTCTGGACCGTGATGTCGACACCTTGTCGGGTGGCGAAGTGATGCTGACCGCGATCGCCGGGTTACGCCTGAGGGATGCGCCGATCACGTTGCTCGACGAACCGACCAACAACCTCGATCGGGCCGCGCGGACGCGGCTCTACTCCCTGATCCGGAACTGGCCCGGGACCCTGCTGGTCGTGTCCCATGACACCGCGCTCCTCGAATTGATGGACACCACAGCCGAATTGCGCGACAACGAGATCACTCTGTTCGGAGGACCGCTCAGCGAGTACCGAGAACAGGTGCGGCTTCAGCAGGAGTCTGCGCACCAAGATCTGCGGTCGGCACAACAAGATCTGAAGGTTCAACAGCGACAACGGATCGACACCGAAACGAAGGTGGCGCGGCGCAGTCGGTACGGGAAGAACAACACCGGCCTGCCGAAAATCCTGCTCGGCGCGCGTAAGCGCAGTGCTCAGGAGACTGCCGGTCGGTTGCGTTCCGAAGGGAACAACAAGATCAATGACGCGCGGCGAGCGATCGAGAGTGCCGCCGAACTGATCCGCGACGACAAGCACATTCGGATCGAGTTGCCCGATCCGGACGTCCCGGCTGGGCGCCGGTTGGCGGAAATACACAGTGGCGATTCGACGATCGTGGTCGCCGGACCGGAACGGATCGCACTCACCGGCGCCAACGGTTCCGGAAAAACGACGCTCCTACGAACGCTGTGGAATCCCGATCCACCCGAGGAGGGTCCGTACGCAGTGGCCCACACCGACCACATCGGTTACCTCGCACAGCGTCTCGATGACCTCGACGACGCCGCGAGTGTCCTCGACAACGTGCGATCCGCGGTACCCGACGCCGAGCCGAATGTCGTGCGCGCCAGACTGGCTCAGTTCTTGTTGCGCGGGGACGCGGTGGATCGGCTGGTGGGTGAACTGTCCGGTGGTGAACGATTCCGGGTGGCGCTGGCGCGACTGCTCCTGGCCACACCGCCGGTTCAACTACTTGTTCTCGACGAGCCGACCAACAACCTCGACATCGACAGCGTCAACCAGTTGGTGGAGGCCCTCTCGGCGTATCGGGGCGGGATGCTGGTGGTCAGTCACGACGACGGATTCTTGGCCCGGCTCGGTATCTCGCGGTCGCTGGTGCTTGCCGGTGGGGTGGTGGAGTCCGGCGAACTCTTCAACACCGCGTAGACACCGAGGCCGGCGATGAGTGCCCAGAAGGCGGATCCGATGCCCGCGACCGAGATGCCCGCCGCGGCGACGACAAAGGTCAAAATTGCGGCTGTTCTGCTCTTTTCGTCATGTAGGGAGGCGGCCAGAGCGCCGGCGAGGGTGTCGAGCAACGCCAGGCCGGCCACCGTTTCCACCAGTCCGGTCGGCGCAATTGTCACCAGTGCGGCAACGGCTGCTGAGCTGATGCCGATGACAAGGTAGACCGGGCTCACAGCGGCAGCGGCGATCCATCGTCGACGGGGGTTGGGTTCGGCGGCGGGCGCGGCCGTCAGCGCGGCACTGATCGCGGCGAGGTTCACCGCGTGGCCACCGGCCGGCGCCACCAATGAGGTGAGGGCACCGGTCACGAGCATCGAAGGGCGCCAAGGGATCCGGTAGCCGAAGCTGGCCATCACCGCCGTGCCGGGCAGGTTCTGAGAGGCCATCGTGACGATGTACAGCGGCAGTGCGATCCCGACACAGGCCTGCCACGTCCATTGCGGAACAACAAGATCCATCCGGGGTACCAGCGAATCCGCGGTGACACCCTTGTCCGACGTCAACAGCACCACCGCGATGACAACGGCTGCGGTTCCGAAAGCGGCGGGCACCGCCCAGCGCTTGGCGTACCGGATCAAGATCAACCAGACGACTATGACCGGGGCGATGGCCAGGGGTTCGTCGGCAACCGCACGCACGGGTTCGAGGCACAGGGGTAACACGATTCCGGCGAGCATCGCCTGGGCGATGGGTGTGGGAATCGCCTGCACCAGCGAGCCGAGGCGTGGCCACAACCCGGTCGCGACGACCATCACCCCGACGAGTACGAAAGCTCCGACCGCGGCTGGGAAGCCGCCATCCGGTGTCGCCGTGCCGGCCAGCAGTGCCGCGCCCGGCGTCGACCACGCCAAGGTGATCGGCATCCGGTAACGGGTTGCCAGGAACCCGACTCCGACGGCGATGGCCAGGCATAGGGCGAACAGGCCCGAGGCGGCTTGCTCGGGCGATGCGCCGACGGCTCTCAGGCCGGTCAGGACCACCGCAAAGGAACTGGTGAATCCCACCAGCGACGCGACGACGCCGGCGGTGATCGGCTGGGTGAGCGACACACGAACCTCCGCGAGTCGGGACAGTAGAGTTCATCGTAAAGTAGATTGGATCTTGGATCCAATCATAGGATGAAGTATGCCGCCGACACGTTCCACACAGGTCCTCGACGCCCTGGGGCTTCGTCCCACCGCGGTGCAGCACGCCCGCACGGTCATCGAAACGACCCTGGCGGAGGCGATCCTCGACGGCTCGCTGGCCAGTGGGACAGCGCTTCGCCAGGCCGAGCTGGCCGAGGTGTTCGGCGTCAGCCGGATGCCCGTCCGCGAAGCGCTCCTGTCGTTGCAGGCCCGCGGTCTGGTCGATCATGTGCCCCACAAAGGTGCGGTGGTGGTCGGGGTCGACTCGGAAGACGTCGTCAACACCTATCGGATCCGGCTGCTGCTGGAACCGGAAGCGCTTGCGGGCTCGATTCAGAATCTCCGACCTGCCGACATCGACGAGGCGCGCCGCATCCTGGAAGCGATGGAAGACGACCCCGACCTGGTGGACCTCGGCCGGCTGAATTCCGACTTCCATCTCGCGCTCTACAAGCGCCATCCAAATGCCAAGTTGCTGAAGCTGATCGGGCAGGAACTCGACGACGAGGACCGCTATCTACGTTTCCATCTGGCCGAGTTGGGGTCAGATCAACTGGCCCAGACCGAGCATCGACAGCTGGTCGAGCTGGCCGCCACCGGTGCGGTGGACGACGCGGTGGCGTTGCTCCGGCAGCACATCGCTGCCGCCGCCGATGCCATCGAGGCGTATTTCCGCAGCCGATCGCACACCTGAGTCGGGTATCCCTGTTTGAGTCGGGTAACAAGGAGGCATGCCCGAAGGCGACACCGTGTTCCAGGCCGCAGCGCGTCTGCATCGTGCATTGGCCGGAAAGACGCTGACCCACTGCGATGTTCGGGTTCCGCGGTACGCAACATCGGATCTGTCCGGCCTCACCGTGGATGAGGTTGTCGCTCGCGGGAAACATCTATTGATCCGCGTGGGCGAGTACACGGTGCACTCTCATCTGAAGATGGAGGGCAGGTGGGAGATCTACACCAAGGGCGACCGATGGCGGCGTCCGGCATTCAAGGCCCGGATCATCCTGGAAGCAGGACGAGTGCAGGCGGTTGGCTTTGAACTCGGAACGCTCGAAATCCTCCGGCGCGCCGACGAAGACGCGGCACTGGGCCACCTCGGTCCCGATCTACTCGGAAGCGACTGGGACGCCGATGTCGCGGTCGCGAATCTGTCGTCGGATCCGGCCCGGCCGATCGGCCTCGCTCTGCTCGATCAGCGGGTGATGGCCGGAATCGGCAACGTCTTCCGTTGTGAGATGTGCTTTCTGCGCCGGACTCACCCGGCGGTGCCGGTGGCCGACGCGGGCGACCCCGAAGAGTGGGTCGACCTGGCCAAGAAGGTGTTGGAGTTCAACCGAAACCGCTCGATCAGGGTCACCAATGTGGACCGCGCCGGTGAACGCACCTGGGTCTACGGCCGGGCGAAGCGACCGTGCCGGCGATGCGGGACCGCCATCACATCAGCGGAACTCGGCGGAACCACAGACCTCGAGCGGGTCATCTACTGGTGTCCGTCATGTCAGCCGCCACCGTGACGAGAGGGACTGCAATCGGTGCATCCACGGGCGCAGCCTGCCGAGCCGCCCGGACGCGCAGGATGGCCGCGGTCCCGGCCGCGACCACGAGCACCAGGACGTAGATGCTGTACCCGATGGCGGTGGGTCGCAAGCCGTAGTGGCCGACCGCGATTCCGCCGATCACCGCCGGAATGCTGAATCCGAGGTAACTCACCACGTACAGGGTCGAGAAAACCTGGCCGCGCTGTGCCGGTTCGGTCGCGGCGATCAGTGTGGCCATCACGCCGACAAACGTCGACCCGAACCCGAAGCCGGCGATCACCGATCCGGTGAGATAGATCGGCAGAGTCGCCGACATCGTCCCGATCAGGTTGATGATCAGGCCGGTTCCGAGCGTCGCGAGTCCGATCCCGAGCTTGCGGTCGGCCGACCACCGTGACGTCGTCACGCATCCGACCGCACCGAAAGTGAAGAACGTCCCGAGGATGAGTCCGGTGGCCATGTGGTTCTCGATGCCGAAGATCGTCGGCACGATCGACGACCCCAACGAGAGGGTCAGTCCGCCGAGCGACCAGGTCGCCAGGACCCCGAAGGTCGACATGAGGAACACGCCGCGGACCGACGGCGGCAGGCCGGCACTCGGGCGCAGCACCTGCCAGAAGTGCCGGCGCGAGGTGAAGCCGGTACGTGCCGAGGTCTCCGGAATGAAGGCGACAAGTACCGCGGAGACGACAAACGCGACGATCAGGACCAGGAAGATCAGTTCTCGCGGTCGCGGCGCGTATTCGATGAGGATGCCGGCGGTGACTGCGCCGAAGGCGAGCCCGCCCAGGGGTGCGCCAGAACTGATGACGGACCCGAGCCGGGGGTTGGGTTGCAGATCGACCATTGTCGCGCTCAGCGTGCCGGTCAGTGCTCCGGCGGCCAGGCCCTGCAGGATGCGCGCCGCGATCAGGGTGGGGACTCCGTCGGCGACCGCGAACATCACCATCGATGCAGTCATCAGTGCCAGGCCGCCCAACAGCACCGGACGTCGGCCGATGTGGTCCGAGAGCGACCCGACGGTGAGGAGGCCGCCCAGCAGTGCGATCACGTACACGGCGAAGATGACGGTCAAGGTGAAAGCCGAGAAGCCCCAGAGTTCCTGATAGACGGGATACAGGGGAGATGGCGCTGCCGCGGAGAACATCATCGCGACCGTGGTGGACGCGATCACCGTGAACGCGGCGAGCGGACCGATCTTCAGTGGTGCCATTCCTGTACCCAACCCCCGGCAGGCGCCGACAATTCCTGACGTCTGCGAAAGAGTTGGAGATCTCAGCTGGCCGGCGGGTTCGGTGGCTGCTCGAGTGTTGCCCGGAACGCATCGGCGGCGGCGTCCCCGTGGTGTTTGTAGCTGTTCCGCGGATCTTTCATGTCGAATCGGACAGCACCAGACTTCGCCTCCCGGAGAACGCCCCGGATCTCACGGGCGGACGGCGGCCAGAAATCGGTCGTCCATCGCGGTTCGGTGAGTTTGGCGCGGAACGGGTCGATGCCCGGGACGACGATGTCGGCCGCGAATTCGCGGGTGGGTGTCTGTCCGTCGCTGCTCACCCGGACGATGTTGACGGCCACGATGGTCGCGGTGCCGGATACCCAGGTCTTACCGAACATCGCGGTCCTTTGGTCAGGGATGAGGCCTAAACCATAAGCGCCGTGAATCGGTGTTGCCCGAGTTCAGGAGGTTTTCTCACCGATCGACCTTGCACTCGACCCGTGTGAGTGCTAAAACGAAACCTGGCACTCACCAACCGTGAGTGCTAGGTCGGAACGGTGAGACCGGTCCTAATGACACGACCGGTCGTCCGTCGCGGGCACCGAACCCGACTATGAACTTCCAGTGTCACCCCCTATCGGAGGATCACTTCGTAATGGCCAAGATCATCGCATTTGACGAAGAGGCTCGTCGCGGCCTCGAGCGGGGCCTCAACGCCCTCGCCGACACCGTAAAGGTGACGTTGGGACCCAAGGGTCGCAACGTCGTGCTCGAAAAGAAGTGGGGCGCCCCCACCATCACGAACGACGGCGTTTCCATCGCCAAGGAGATCGAGCTCGAGGATCCCTACGAGAAGATCGGCGCTGAGCTGGTCAAAGAGGTCGCCAAGAAGACCGACGACGTCGCTGGCGACGGCACCACCACCGCCACCGTCCTGGCTCAGGCCCTCGTCCGCGAAGGCCTGCGCAACGTCGCTGCCGGCGCGAACCCGCTCGGCCTGAAGCGCGGCATCGAGAAGGCTGTCGAAGCCGTCACCGAGTCGCTGCTGAAGTCCGCCAAGGAGATCGATACCAAGGAGCAGATCGCTGCTACCGCCGGTATCTCCGCGGGCGACCCTGCCATCGGTGAGCTCATCGCCGAGGCCATGGACAAGGTCGGCAAAGAAGGCGTCATCACCGTCGAGGAGTCGAACACCTTCGGCCTGCAGCTCGAGCTCACCGAGGGCATGCGCTTCGACAAGGGCTACATCTCCGGCTACTTCGTCACCGACGCAGACCGCCAGGAAGCCGTCCTCGAAGATCCGTACATCCTGCTGGTCTCCGGCAAGGTGTCGACCGTCAAGGACCTGCTGCCGCTGCTGGAGAAGGTCATCCAGGCCGGCAAGCCGCTGTTGATCATCGCCGAGGACGTCGAGGGCGAAGCCCTGTCGACCCTGGTTGTCAACAAGATCCGTGGCACCTTCAAGTCCGTCGCCGTCAAGGCTCCGGGCTTCGGTGACCGTCGCAAGGCCATGCTGGCCGACATCGCCATCCTTTCCGGTGGCGAGGTCATCAGCGAAGAGGTCGGACTGTCCCTCGAGGGCGCCGGCGTCGAGCTGCTGGGCACCGCTCGCAAGGTTGTTGTCACCAAGGACGAGACCACCATCGTCGAGGGCGCCGGAGATTCCGAAGCCATCGCCGGACGCGTGGCTCAGATCCGTGCCGAGATCGAGAACAGCGACTCCGATTACGATCGCGAGAAGCTGCAGGAACGTCTGGCCAAGCTGGCCGGTGGCGTTGCTGTCATCAAGGCCGGCGCTGCGACCGAGGTCGAGCTCAAGGAGCGCAAGCACCGCATCGAAGATGCCGTGCGTAACGCCAAGGCTGCTGTCGAAGAGGGCATCGTCGCCGGCGGTGGCGTGGCCCTGCTGCAGTCCGAGTCCGCAATCGACTCGCTGACCCTGGAAGGCGATGAGGCCACTGGCGCCAACATCGTCCGCGTCGCTCTGGAGGCTCCGGCCAAGCAGATCGCCATCAACGCCGGCCTCGAGCCCGGTGTTGTCGCCGACAAGGTCCGCAACAGCCCGCTGGGAACCGGCCTCAACGCCGCCACCGGCGTGTACGAGGACCTGCTGGCCCGCGGCATCGCGGACCCGGTGAAGGTCACCCGCTCGGCGCTGCAGAACGCAGCCTCGATCGCGGCTCTGTTCCTCACCACCGAGGCCGTCGTCGCTGACAAGCCCGAGAAGAATGCTGCACCGGCCATGCCGGGCGGCGACGAGATGGGCGGCATGGGCTTCTAGTCCACGCTTTCCAGCTCTACTTCCTTTCACTGAGCCCGGTCACCATCAGGTGGCCGGGCTCAGTGCTGTCCGTCGCAAAACCACACTGTTCAGTCAAAACCACACGTTGCACGTTGCAACATGTGGTTTTGACTGGAACAGGTGGGTTTGCGGGGGTGGCTGGAATGAGCCGGCCGGGTCTGTTGTTGAATCTCGAGTGCCCACACCCATCAAAGTCGACATCTGGTCTGACATCGCCTGCCCCTGGTGCTACATCGGTAAACGTAAGTTCGAGGCCGGTCTGGCTGAGTTCGAAGGCCGCGACGACGTCGAGGTGACCTATCACAGCTACGAATTGTCCCCGGATACGCCGGAGGACTTCGCCGGGTCGTCGGTGGATTTCCTGGTGAAGCGCAAGGGGATCGATGCCGCGCAGGTGCAGCAGATGCTGGAGAACGTCTCCGGGATCGCCGCCGAGGTCGGCCTCGATTTCGACTACGACGCGGTTCTGCACACCAAGACGCTCAAGGCACATCAGGTCTTGCACTACGCCAAGGCGCAGGGCAAGCAACTCGAGTATGCGGAGCGGTTGTTCCAGGCGTACTTCGAGCAGGGCCGCCACGTGGGCCGCAGCGAAGACCTCGCCGACCTCGCCGCTGATGTAGGACTCGACCGGGACGCGGTGCTGAAGGTTCTGGACTCCGGTGAGTACGCCGACGCGGTGGATGCCGACATCAATCAGGCTCGTGCGTATGGCATTTCGGGTGTCCCGTTCTTCGTTATCAACGGTAAGTACGGAGTCTCCGGCGCACAGTCCGCAGAGACGTTCACCGGAGTGCTCGACAAGGTCCGGGCGGAAGAGTCCACCAATGTCTGAAACCTCGCACACCCCGTTCGAACTCGTCGGCGACTCTGAAGGCGCCGTCTGTGTCGACGGGGTGTGCGCGGTACCGGGATCAGAGGCCGGGGGATTGAACGACCGTGAAGGTGATGTTGGTTCGCAGCCGGAAGCCTAGGTGTTTGTAGAGTTCGATCGCGTTGGTGTTGGTCGCGGCGGCGTGTAGGAACGGAGTCTCGCCGCGGGCGTAGATCCCGTGGGCGACAGCCAGAACCAGTCGGGTTGCCAGGCCCTCGCCGCGGTATTCTGCGTCGGTACACACCGCGCTGATCTCGGTCCACCCCGGTGGATGGAGACGCTCACCGGCCATCGCGATGAGCCGGCCCTCGCGGCGGATGCCGAGATAGGTTCCCAGTCGGTAGGTTTCGGGAGCGAAGGGGCCGGGTTTGGTGCGGTCGATCAGCTCGAGCATCTCGGGAACGTCTTCCGCGCCAAGCACTATCGCCTCGGGTTCGGGCCGTGGCTTCAGTGTTTCGGTGGCAACCATCTGAACGCCCGGGCCGCTCGTCACATCCTGCCAGCCGTCGGGCAGGTTGGACACCTCCACCGGCAATGCGACCTGCTCTCCGGGACCGATCAATTCGACGAGGTCGGCCCAGGTCTGTTGATCGCTCAGGTCGCCGACGCCCACAAATGGCGAGATCGTCGGCAGGTAACGGCGCGCCCGGGTGGTGCCCTCACTCAGATGCAGGTGAGCGCCGATCATGCTCTCCCACATGGCATTGTCGAGGACACCGGTATCGGGTGTGATCTGCGCTGTCATCTGCCGTTCCATTCTTTCGAGATGAGTTCGTATGAGCGCACCCGTGCCTCGTGGTCGTGGGTGATGGTGGTGATCGAGATCTCGGCGGCGCCGGTGGCGTCGCGGAGCACTTCGAGTTTGTCGGCGACGGTGGCCGGAGATCCGACAAACTGCGTCAGAACCCGGTCGCGCACCAGCTCGCGGTCGTCGTCCGTCCATTCGAAGGCAGCAGCTTCTGCCGGAGACGGGAACGGGATGGCGCCCTCGCCGCGGCGGATACTTCGGACCCAGGGTGCGTAGCCGCTGGCCAATTCGATTGCCTCATCATCGGTTTCGGCGGCCACCGCGTCCACCGACACTGCCACGTACGGTTCCGGGACATCCTCGGACGGTTGGAATGCGGCGCGGTAGGCCTCTACCGCGTCGATGACGGTACTCGGGCTGTGGTGATAGCTGGCGACGAAACGAAGTCCCTTGGCCCCGGCCACCGCGGCGCTCGAACCGCCGGAGGCGCCCAGGATCCAGACCTGCACGTCGGAATCCTCGCCCGGTGCGGCGTGGGCGGGCAGCCCTTGCGAACTGACATAGGTTCCGTCGAGGAGCGCGAGCACCTCGGAGATCTGCTTGTCGTAGCCGGGCGCATATGCGCCGGGTTGCTGGAGCAGGTCGAGCAGGTGGGTGATCGCCTGACTCGTCACAATGCCGGCAGTGTCGTACTGCTTGGGGATCAACAGCCCGTTGGACGTGTAGGAGTCCTCGGTGTGGGCGCCGCCGCCGCGTGCTGCGAGGTAATTCTTCGCAGCCGCTTCAGTCACCGATCCTGACTCGACAGCCGACGCGGGTTCGGGCCGGGAGAAGGACCGTCCGATACCGAGGTCGAGGCGGCCCGGGTACAGGGCATTGATCAGGCCGAACTCCTCAACCGTTGCGAGCGGCGTCCGGTGTCCGAATTGCACACCAGCCGAACCCAATCGAATGGTCGACGTGGAGCCGGCGATCAATGCGATCTCCACGGCGGGCGACGAACCGATGACCCCGGGATTCAGGTGGTGCTCGGCGAACCAGTAGCGGGCATATCCGAATTGTTCGGCGCGCTGGACCAGGTCGATGGTGTTGCGTAGCGCTGTGGTGTTGTCCGAACCCGCCGAACGAGGCAGAAGGTCGAGGACCGACAATGGAATGGGCGCAGCCATCAGGACTCCTAGTGGGCTGATGCGGACGACGTGATCGGCGACTTCCAGTCGTCGACCACGGCGTCTGATGCACCGAAGGATGTGAAATCGGTGGTGACGCGGAATGCGTCCAAGGAGTACAGGTCTCGGGCGTAGCGCCACAGGTTCGGGAAGTCCGAGAGGCGCCGGGTCCCGGTCCTGGCGGCGGCGGCGTCGTGGCGGACCAGGGTCACCCAGAGCCGGACATCGGCGAGGGTCACGTTGTCGCCCAGCAGAAATCGGCGCTCGGCCAATCGGTTGTCGAGTTCGGAGTACGCCCCGAACACCGTGGTTGCCGCTTCTTCGGCGGCCGGATCGGTTCCGGTGGCGACGTTGGCGGTGCTGTTGACGGTGGCACGCAGCCACGCCTCCAGCTCGTCGATCTGCGGACGCAGGTTCTCCGGGTAGAGGTCGAACTCGCTGGTGACCTGACCTCGGAACTGCGTCGCGAGATCGGCGTCGAGCGTGTCGAACGTGTTGCTCACCACCTGCTTGGTGGTGCGGTCCCACAGGGTCGGAACCGAAACGTGGCCGTCGAAGCCGGGTTCGGTCGCGTTGTAGGCATCGCGCAGCAGCGTGAAGCCGTTGACCGGGTCGGGGCCGGTACTTTCGCGGAAGCCCCAGCCGCGGGCGTCGCGACCACCGGCGACGTAGCTGACACTCACCAGATCGGACAGGCCCGCCAATTCGATTACGAGCGTGACGCGCTGCGCCCAGGGGCAGAACCACCCGGAATAGACGTGATAGCGCCCGGATTCGGCCGGATAGGGCGTGGAACCGTCATCGCTGATGCGACCCGTGAATCGGTACACGGGGCGGGTGTCGTCCGGCGCGCGAGTGATCGTGTACTCGCCGTAGGTTTCGGTATCGACTGGACTGGCGTAGTTCGACATGTTCAAACAACCTTCTCTGCGGAGTGGGAACGGAACGAAAACAGTGTGGGCGCGTCCTTGTCGACGGTGAGGTCGGCGAGGAGGCGGCCGATGGCCGGGACGAACTTGAAGCCGTGCCCGGAGAATCCGGCCGCGACAACAACCGGACCGGTGCGGTCGATGACAAAGTTGGAGTCGGGTGTGGTGGCGTATGTGCAGCTGATCGGGGTCAGTGCGTCGGCGTCCACGCCCGGTACCCAGCGCCGGACGTAGTCCTGCAGGGCCGCGAGTTGGCGTGGTTCGGCCGTGAAATCGCGGTGATCGGGGTCGACGACGGGACCGGTGCCGTGGAAGCCGACCTTGACACCTTCGGCGCCTGAGGACAATCCGTACACACCACCGAACTCGGGTGCATCGGGTCCGTCCGGATCGTGCAGAATTCCGAAGCTGGGCCAACTGGCGTCCGGATCGCGCGGTACAAAGTGTGCGGGCTGTTCCTGGGTGACGGTGATCGGAGGCAGTGGCGCGAGGCCTGTCAGCAACTTTGATGCCCAGGCGCCGGCGGCCACGACCACCCGGCGAGCCACATACTCGTGGTCGTCGGTGCGGACGATGACCGAATTCTCGTCCCTGACGTCGATGGATATCACCCGCGTTTCGTGTCGGACTTCTGCTCCACCAGCAGCCGCGCTGCGCTGCAGTGCGTGCACGGCATCGTCGGCATGGAGTCGACCGCTGTTGGGGTAGTACAACGCGCGGCCGGCGAAGGTGATTCCGGGCCAACGCTGCGCGGCCTCGGCGGCATCGAGCCACTGATGGGGGAGCCCCAGTTCGGCGAGGGTGCCGGCGATGCCGGCGAGGTGAGTGGTCGAGCCCTGGTCGACGCCGCCGGTGACCGTGAGCAGGTCAGACCCCGACTCGTGCTCGAGTTCCGTCCAGAGCCTTTCGGCCTCGCGGGCCAACTCGACGTAGGTGCGGTCCGCGTACGACGTACGGAAGATCCGCGAAGCGCCGTGCGATGCCCCGTTTGTGTGGCCCGGTGAAAAGCGTTCCAGCAGAACGGTCTCCACACCACGTCGCGCGAGTTGCCAGGCTGCGGCCGAACCCATCGCACCGCCACCGACCACCACGGTGTCGACACGTGTCGCGCTCATGCGGATCGGCCTGCTCTCTTGTGTTCATGCGGCGCTTCGAGGAAGCCGCCGCTTGGAGTTCGAAACGTCGACGAGTGGCCGACCGACAAATACGAGCGGCCGGGGAGAGGGCATGCTCGGGCTCTGAACTTCAACTGTTGACAGAACGATACTCACGGGTCGGCTTAAAGCCGATGACTGAGTGGGGTTTCGATCACCGGGAAGTTAATTCATTCGTATCTGGACTTGAGCCGGGAAAGTCTGTTAGCGTCAGCGTCGGTCATGAGTGCCAGCGCATAGCCCCGGCTTGCTGGTCAGCAACCCTCCTTCGCGGCGGGGTGCTCCGGGTGAGGACCTGGCCTGTTCGATCCCGAGCAGGCAAGCGCGGACCCCACACGTCCGAGTTGTCGAACTGCCGTATCGGCAGGTTCGTTCCTCGGTGCGTGCGGTATCCCTGACACCGAAGAGGTGTGAGATATGAGCACTACAACACTTGATCATTCCGTCAAAGCCCTTGCTGCGATTGAGGGTTCGGACACACAGGCACCGCTGAGGGACGGCTCGACCACTCGATACGTCAACTTCGACTACGCGGCGAGTGCGCCGGCATTGTGCAGCGTCGTCGAGCGGATCTCGCAGCTGCTGCCGACCTATTCGAGCGTCCACCGGGGTGCCGGATACGCATCCCAGGTGACCACAAAGGCCTACGAAACCGCCCGAGAGCAGGTTGCGGACTTTGTTGGTGCCGGCAACGAGCACTGTCTGATCTTCACGCGGAACACCACCGACTCCCTGAACCTGCTGGCTCGTTGTGTGCCGGGAAAGGTGGTGGTGCTCGACCTGGAGCACCACTCAAACCTGTTGCCGTGGAATGATGTTCACGTCGTCCGTGGCGCGAATACGTTGGCCGCGACGATCAGTCGGGTGGAGACCGCGCTCAAAGACACTCGCGCAGTCCTGCTCGCGGTCACCGGAGCGTCCAATGTCACCGGTGAGATCTTGCCGATCGGTGAGCTGGCGGAGATCGCGCACCGCCACGGTGCCCGGATCGCAGTCGACGGTGCGCAATTGGTTCCGCACCGCCGGGTCGACATCACCGCCACCGGAATCGACTACCTCGCATTCTCAGGGCACAAGACCTACGCACCGTTCGGGTCCGGAGTACTTGTCGGACTTCGGGATTGGCTGGATGCGGCAGATCCGTACCTGGCCGGTGGCGGTGCGGTGCTCAACGTGACCGCTGACGACGTGAAGTGGGCGCCCGCGCCGGCCCGCCATGAAGGCGGCTCGCCCAACGTCCTGGGAGCGGCAGCGCTTGCCGCCGCGTGCGTCGAAATCGAGTCCCTCGGGGATGCTGTGGTTTCCCATGAGGCAACGCTCACAGAGCAATTGCGCGATGGACTGTCCGAGATCCCCGGCGTGCACACGCTGAAGATCTTCGCCGACAGCACCGATGCCGTCGGCGTGGTCAGCTTTGTTGTCGACGGTCATCAGGCCGCCGAGGTCGCGGCCCATCTGTCGGCGGAATACGGCATCGGTGTGCGCGACGGACGATTCTGCGCGCACCCGCTCCTGGACCGACTGGGCCACGGATCAGGTGCTGTGCGGGCAAGTTTGGGCCTCGGCTCGAGTTCTGCCGACGTGGACCTTCTCCTGGCGGCCCTTCGCGCTCTGTGACTATCTGAGCGGCACACCCAGCGCCATGAGGGCGGTGTCGTCTTCCAGTCCGGCGCCGAAACTGTCGAGCAACGCGTTCAAATCCTTGACGATCTGCTCGGCGGAGGTCGGCGCGTGCGCCGCCGCGAACTCGAGCAGTGCGCCGTTGTCGTCGTACCTCTCCGGACCCGGTCCGATCCTCGCCTCGGTCAGTCCGTCGGTGTAGAGCAAGAGCGTGTCACCGGGTGCCAGGTGAACATGTGTCGAGACGAACTTGGGATCGGGGAGGATACCGACAAGTTGCCCGCCCTCGGTACTCAGATATTGAGCCTCGCCGGCGGCGGTGAGCAACAGGGCCGGCGGATGTCCTCCGCTCGCGAGTTCGACATCGAATCCGTTGTCGCGGCGGGTGAGTACACCGAATATCACTGTGCAGAATCGCGGGTCGTCCTCGTGGTGATTCTCATGCAGCACGGTGTGCAGGTTGTGCAGAACAGCAATCGGATCGTCGTCGTACACGGCGGCGGCGCGCAGCGTGTAGCGGGTCAGCGAGGTCACCGCTGCTGCACTGGCTCCTTTTCCACACACGTCACCGAGGAAGAAACCGGACTTGCGATCCGACAGGGCGAACATGTCGTAGAAATCGCCGCCGACGTCATAAATTGATGCCGCGTGATAGTAGGCCGCTGCGTCCATGCCTTCCGGAGGCAGGAGCGAGGGCGGGAGAAGTGAGCGCTGCAGGGTCGTGGCGAGCACCTCCACTCGCGCACGTTCCTGTTCGGCGTGACGACGTGCCTCGAGCAATTGTTTCTCGTACTCGCGCCGGTCACGTGCATCCTGAACCGTGATGCGGATGAGCGCGGCGGTTCCGTCCGCACCGGCCTTCACGTTCGCGGTGACGAAAACCGGTAGCCGGCGACCGTCTGCCGCGACGAGATCGACGGTGATTCCGCTCAGTACGCCCTCGAGCTGTACCAGTGGCGCGAAATGGGTTTCGTAGTGAATCCGGCCACCGGCGGTGAGCAGATCGGTGACAGGTCTGCCCAGCAGGGACTCTCGGTCATACCCCAGCCACGTCGTAAGGGTGGTGTTGATCTTCGCGATGCGCCCGTCCGGCCATGTCGAGAAATAGCCGCACGGTGCATTCTCGTACAGGTCTTCCAGACTTTCGTCGAGTACGTTCTGCGATGAGATGTCGCTGTGCGACTTGCTCATCGAAGTCGGTCGACGAAGGCAACGATGGCATCGGTGGTTGGCTCGGGGTGGCTGAGCTGGGGGCAGTGACCACCGGCGTCGAGCGTGACGAGTTCGCTGCCGGCGATCTGTCCATGTACGTAGGCGCCGACATGGCGCGGGGCCAGGGAGTCTCGTGCGCACTCGATCACGAGGGTGGGCACCGTGACGCGCGCAAGGTCGGACCGGTTGTCGGACAAGAACGTGGCGCGGGCGAACGCGAGCGCTCTCGCTGGGTCCGTCCGGCAGAAGGCGTCGGTCAACTCGCCGCCGAGTTCTGGTCGGTCGGGGTTGCCCACGATGTTCGGCGCCATCGCCGCCGACCACCCGAGATAGTTGCTCTCCAGGGATTCGACGAGTTCATCGATGTCGGCGCGCGTGAATCCGCCCTTGTAACCATCGGACTCATCGTCGAGGTAACGCGGCGACGGGGTCAGCAACACCAGTTCGGCGAACCGGCTGGGATCCTCGGCGACGGCGAGCACACCGATCATCGCCGCGACGGAGTGGCCAACGAACACCACGTCATGCAGATCCAGTTCCGCCACGATGTCCAGGACGTCCTGCGCATATGCATCGAGGGTCGAATAGCGCTCGGCATCCCACGCGGCGGGGTCCGAGGCACCGGCACCGACATGATCGAACAGAACCACCTGGTGGTCCGACACCAACCGCTCGGTCACCCGACGCCACATACTTTGATCGCATCCGAAACCATGGGCCAGCATGATCGTCGGGCCGTCCTCACGGCCGACGACCTTCACATTGTTCTTCGCACGGGTGTCCACGTGTTTCATTCTCGCACTTCTGCGAATTCGGTGGATTTTGGTGAACATAACCCCAGGTGGGGTCCACCAGAAGCCACCATCATCGAGATACCGGGTATTGCCGCCTCAGAAATCGAGTAGTCCGCTACTCGTGCCCGACCGTGGTGGGTGGTCGTAATTTTGAAGATGCGAACCGCTGACAATCGATGGGGCATCTATGGCTAAGGCGAGTGCGATCGCGACCTGGGTCTGCGAATCCGGACCGAGGACTGTTGACGAGCTGTTCTCCGGGGTGAGCCTCGGACGTGCCCGGCTGGTCCAGGACGGCGTCGTTGAACCGTTGACTCCGGGATCGTCCATCACCCTTGTCGCGGGCATCGCTGTCACGGTGGTGGCCGAGGTCAAGTCGGTCTTCCCGGTCACCGATGTGGTCGGGCAGGTCGTGCGCGAGTTCGACGAGCTGTCTGCGGACGTCGTCCCGGCCGTGGTCACCGATGGGTTCTGTGACGCGATCTCGGCGGAGCGCGGGGGACTGCTCGAGCTGGTTGTCGACGGTGCCCACATCCACGGAGACGTGTCGCTGGTACTTCAGGTCGGTCTGATGAGATCCAGGATGACCGACGAAATTCAGTTTCAGATCCAGGCCTCGGCGTCCGAGGATCGCGACGACGCCGGCCGGCTTCTCTCGTGAGCTCATCAGGATTCTGAATCAGCCTGCATCGCGCGCAACACCGACAACATCTCCGCGCGACTGTTCGCGCCGATCCGGCGTCGAATGCGGGCGACGTGATGCTCGACGGTCTTGGCGGAGATGAACAGCCGGTCGCCGATGTCCTTGTAGGTGATGCCGAGCAACAGCAATGACACGACCTCACGTTCACGCTCGCTCAGCTGTGCCGCCGGAGATTGCGGTACCGGCGCATCGCTGGTCTCGGTGACGGGGTTCTGGTGCGTCCGCAGGGATCGGGCCAGCTGCAGCATCGTCGAGGCCACCCGGGAGTCCGACGAGTAGAGGGCTGCCTGGCTGGCCAGGCGCGACCCGTCCCAGCTGTGACCGACGTCGGCGAGCCCGCGGGCGGCCGTCTCGACATCGGCCGGATCGATGTTCCCGCCGAGCATGTGGATCCAGACCCGTCCGGCACGTGCCAGCGTGGCCGCATAGGGACTGGTCCGGGCGGCCTCGGCAAGCGCTTGCGCATGCGGAACCAGTTCGGACGGAGAGTCGCCCGCGATTGCGGCATGCACGCCGTACCAGTGCATCGATGCCGACCACGATGGTGGATTGCCGAGGTTCGACAACAGCTCCTGCAACTGCTCGAGGGTCGGAGCCAACTCGTCGAGAACCTGTAGACGTGCGGCGGCCACCCATATTTCACCGATCGGCAAGAGGCCGCACAGATCCACCGAGTACTCGCTCAGAGGTTCTTGCACGGCTTCCCAGGCGCTGCGCAATTCGCCGAAATCGCCGGACCGCCGGGCCAGGGCCACCCGGAGTCCGCCTCGACTGAGCTGATCGCGAAGATGCATCGTGGACTGTCCCAGCCGGTCCAGCTGCGCTGTCGCCGCGGCCACGTCACCCTCGAACAGGGTCACCCACGCGAGCAGGAGCTGATGCCGGACCCGATGCAGCGGCGGGATGTCGTCAACCGAATGCTGTGCCAGAACCGCACGCGCCTTCGGCAACTTACCCAGGTGGATGGCCAAGGTGGCAGCCATCGCGGCGGACCTGTCCGGAGTGGTCGTCGCGGCCGTTCCCCGTTCCAGCGCGGAGGCCCGCATCAACGTGTTGAGGGCATTCGACGCCGGCGCGTCGATGGACTCCACCAATCCCTCGAGGACGAGTCGATCAACGGCGGCGCGGGTGTGTGGTGGGTTCTGTGCCGGAGCCCCTGAATCTTCGAGCGCCTTGCGACCCGCCGCGGTGTTGCCGATCGACACGTGCACCGCCGCCGCCATCACGTCGTCGACACCGGAGGTATGCGCCAGCCAGCAATACAATTCGGAGGCGCGCCTTGCATTTCCGCGAATTGCCGAGGCGGACGCGACAATTCTGACCGCGAGTGGACGGGTGGCGTCCGACAGGTTGTCCCACAGGGAATCCACGGTACGCGTCGCACCGGTGAGATCGCCTGCGCAGGCCCGGGATTCGGCGGCGAGCAGCCGCGTCCGGACGGTCTCGCCGCTGATCC
Organism: Williamsia faeni; assembly: GCA_003202005.1. Taxonomy (GTDB): domain Bacteria; phylum Actinomycetota; class Actinomycetes; order Mycobacteriales; family Mycobacteriaceae; genus Williamsia; species Williamsia faeni. The sequence goes on from QJJF01000010.1 coordinate 142,793, forward strand.
GGGCCGCGGCATCATAGAACGCCGTTGCCTGTGTCGGCTTGGCCCCCGCGGCCGCATCGAGCAATGTGGGAACCAGTTGCGGGTCGGCGATCCCATGAGACGCCAACTGCAGCGCCAGAGGTCCGGACAGCGGCCCCTGCTCCAGTCTGTTTGCAAGCAGCGAACTCTCGATCTCATACCGCCGTTGATGCCCGATGACACCGACCGCGGCCGAATACACCCGCTCGCTCCATTCGGCCGGGCCATCGATCAGTCCGGTACACCGTGCGGAATCGATCAGCTGCTCGGCCTCGGAAGGTGATGCTCCCAGCACCGAGATGAGCTCGGCCGTACCGATGGCGATGCGCAGGCTGCACAGCAGGACGGTGGCGACCTCGGATTCATCGAGTGCGTACAAGCGCTCTCGCATGGCCCGTTCGACTGCTTTTGCCACCGTCTTGGGGCTGCCGCCGGCGCTGCCGTGGATAGCTGCGACCGCCGCGTCGACGAATCCCCGGTTTCCGCCGGTCAATGCCTGGATGTGATCGATCAGCGTGGACGGTGCGGTCGATCCGGTCGTATCGGTCAACCGGGCTGATATCTCTTCCCGGGTCAGGGGTTCCAGATGAACCGGTGCGGCATCGCGTTGCAGTGTCGCCAACGTCCGGGTCAGTGCGAGCTTTCGGTGGCGGGGTTCGCAGGCGAACACGACGGTGTGGTTTCCCGCGGCGGCGGTGGTCGCTACCGTGTCCAGTTTCTCGTCCGGCAACAGATGCCCGTCATCGATGACAACCGCGTCGTAGTCCTTCAGGCCGGCATCGACATGGGTCGCGACCCGCATGCCCAATTCATCGAGAGCGAGCCGAACAGATTGCACTGCAGCGGTTTTACCGGTGCCCGCGTCTCCCAGGAGAGCCTGGCACCGGTGCTGCTCCGGGTTGGCCTTCGTCGCGGCGAGGAAGCCGCGAAGCTGCCGCGGCAGCCGCCCGATCGATGGATCGGGTGGGCGTCCGGTGTTCGACGTCAACGACATCGAGCTAGGTCGGGAGGGGTTCGGCGGGGGTGCCCTCGGGCGTGGAAACCTCGGGAGTCGAGGACTCGGATTCGCTGGGTGTTGTATCTGATGTTGTCACCTGCGGTTCCAGGGTCTCTTCGGGAACGAACGTCTCTTCGGGAACCACGACTTCCTCTTGCGTTGTTTCCGCGGTTGTCTCCGGTGTTGTCGTGATCGACACCGACACCGACGGCGCAGGTGCCTCGGGCGTTCCGGAATCGTTGTTGGTCAGTGCATATGCGGTCCCGGCAGCGGCCGCGAGCACGCAGGCGGCCGCCACGCCGATGAGCAACAGCCGTCGCCCGTGACGGCGGTCCGAGTCTTCGGCGGTTTCCGCGTGGTGGTCGTTGAATGTCAAAGCGGGCCGCGGCTGCGCCGGCGGTGGGGTCTTGTTGTCGTTCTTGATCGGGACCAGGTTGGGGTCCGTGTTGGCCGGATCGGGTCTGGCGCCGGCCGATTGGGTGGCGGGAGGCCGGGTGCCTGCCGGAAATGATTCCGTCGGCGGGGACTGGCGGGTTCCGTTAGCCGGTTGTGGCGTCGTATGGGGCCCACTGTTTGCCTGCCGTGGAACCGGGAACGCCACGGCCCGCGGTACCCGGGTGGGCCCCGAGTCGGTGGCCGGCCTGGGCACGGATGCGGCGGCGATCCGCGCCGCACCCGCGGCAATCGTGAGATGGGGGTTGATGTCGATGCTCACCGGGAGGTGTAGGTCTCCGGAAAGACGTTGTGTCAGTAGAGGTATTGCGGCGCTTCCGCCGAACGCGAACACGCCGCCGAGCTTATCGGCTGCGACCGCTTCCCGGTCGAGTAGTTCCCGCAGGGCATCAACCGTTCGACCGAGCGGCTCGGCCGCGATGTCCTCGAATTCGGCCCGGGTGATCCGGACGTCACCGCCGAACATCGGCAGATCGACCGCGATGGTGGCGGCGGTCTCCGACGAGAGTTGCTCTTTGGCCGCCACGCACTGGGCACGCAGTTTCGACAACGCGCCCAACAGATTCGGATCAGGGTTGGACAACTGGTGTGGGTCCTCGACAACCAGTCCGAGAACGTGACGCATCAGCGCGTGATCGAAGTCGACCCCGGCGGGTTCGTCGACGCGGAGGACTTCTCCGATCAACTGGGCCTTGCCGGCATCTGCGAGTGCCACCGATGTCCCGGATGCACCGGCATCCACCAGTGCGACGATCCCACCGGACGGAAAGTCGGGGTGATTGCGGATTTGGGCGAGTGCGGCAGCCATGCCCGAGTGGAGTTGCACCGAGGCGGGCAATCCGGCGGCGGGCAACGCGCCGTGGAGATCGGAGATCGCATTTATCGGCCAGTAGGACGGATATGCGATGACGATCGGCGGAGGTTGATGAGATTGCCCGAGCAGACCGCGGATGACACTCTTGACGGCTGCTGCGGTGAGCATCTCGGGGCGATGGGTGTTGCCGTCCGGGGACGTGATCGGCACCGGATCACCGACACGCTCGACAAAGCCGGACACTGTCACCCCGTCACCGCGGACACGGGGATTCTCTGACGCGGTCCCGCATTCGATGGGACGATCAGGCGAGAGTGTCAGGACCGGGGTTCGGATGACCGGTGGGGCAAAATCTGTGGGAATCGTTGTGGCAGTGAGACGCTGCGAGCCGATCGCCACTCCAATCGCGGTGGGATGCATGGCCTTTCCTTTCGGTCGTTCATCTATCATCGCAGGCGGCCCCATCCGGGGATAGAGCATTCGGCCGGGAGAAAAATGCTTTGGGAGATATCCCCGATAGGGGTGGGTGTCCCCATCGGGGGTAGTCCCTAATGCCCTTGGTCAGAGTGCGGGTTGAGCCAGTAGTCCATATGGCGCGCGCGTCGATATCCTCGGACATACATAGTTTGAAGTTGCCCGGCTGGCGCGGCCGGGAAGAGTGTGGCGTGCGAGATGGCACGGAGAGGATGATCATGCCCGAGACCACTTTGTTGGATTTTGTGATGGGACTGGTCCACGATCCGGTGGCGGCCTCCGAATACCGATTGAACCCGGACCAGGCCATTGCCGACGCCGACCTGCACGGTGTGACCGCCGGCGACATCGAAGCCCTTATTCCGATGGTGTCCGAGAGAGGCCAGGACGGTTCGGGTATGCAGAATCCGGATCGAGGTATCTGGAGTGGCGGTGATGTCGTGCAGTCGTTTGACGCATTCGATGCCCCGGGTCTGGCCCCCGAAGCGATACATTCTGACGCTGCTGGCCTCGATGACCTCGATTCGTTGCAAACATCGCCCGGATTCGAACATGGGAACGGGAACGGTGACGGGTTCTTCGACTCGGTCCCCGATGCGCCACTGCCTTCACCCGAAGTTGTCGACGACGACTCGTTCGCTCAGAGCATCGATCCCCTCGGAGATGTGACACCGTCGCTGGATCCGACCGTGGTGCCGATCGACGATCCCTCGTCTGCACCGCTGGATTCCCACACCGCGCCCGGCAATGAAGGATTCGACACGGGTCACGACTGGGGATCGGTCGACGACTTCGACATCTGAGATCTCGGGCTGGGCTCTCCAGTTGATTCCCCCAATGGGCACCCCAACCCGGATAACGCACCCCATATCGGGGATCCAAATGAGGGGGTTCGCCCCCGTTATCCGCAGAGGTCAATTTCTCTAACGTTGGTTTCAGCTACTCCAGAGGGGAGGGCGACACCAACTATCCAGGAGAGTCCGATGACACAGACACCGATGGCCTTGTTCGAGTTCGTGATGGACTTGTTCGGGGACGAAGCGAAGGCGGCGGAGTTCGACAAGAACCCCGGCAAGTGCATGGCGGACGCCGGATTGGACAAGGTGACGCCGCACGAAGTGAGCGCCGTGATACCTATTGTCGCCCAATCTGTTACACCTCCAGGTGGCGGCTCCTGGTCACCCTCGGTCCCGTCGCATGGGAGTCCCTCGCAGATGATCCAGCAGGTCGTCAACAATTATTACGACCAGTCGATCCACAACGAAATCGTCAACAACGGCAGTGGCGACATCAACGTCGACGTGAAGCAAACCAACGCCAATGGTGAGGGGGCCGTGGCCGTCGGCGGTGACGCCCATGGGCCGATAGCCACCACCGGGGGAGTAGCCGGCACCGGCAACGAGGTCGGAAACTCCAAGGACGATCACAGCACCCACAGGGACGATTCGATTCACGGCAACAACAGCGGAAATGCCTCGAGCACAAAGGTTTCCGACAACAGTCGAAACGACAGTCACAACAAGATGGATGTGACATCCACCGGTGCTCCGGCACCTATGGCGCCTCCGCCCCCTCCGGTTCCGATCCCGGTGGACCCGTTCGATGCACACGGCGGCATACCGTTTGTACCTGGCGATGACGTTGTTTATGCCGACAACTCTGTCCATGCGGACCCGAGTCTTTTCGAGCATGGCGTCGTCGGCCCGATCGGTGGGCCGGGCGGGGAGATCCCGATGCCGGATCCGGGCGACACGACGTCGCCGGATGCTGTCGTAGACCCCCTGCACCCGGGCAGCGAGGGCGCGCCGCCTCCGTTCGACCCGATGGCAACCGATCACGATGCCCTGGGTATCGCCACCAGCGATATCGTCCCGACCGAGCACGTGGAGCCGATGGTGGCCGAGATGGATATGGGGCAGTCATATGCGGCAGAGCCGGCCATGGCGGTGGCCGAGGCTCCCGTCGCAGATCAGGGAGACGACGACTTCTGACAGCACACACAAGGGCGGGCACGATTCGAAACATGAATCGTGCCCGCCCTTTTGTGTGCCCGTCCTTCGTGGGGTTCGGTCCACCCCCTAGCCGGCGTGAATTAGGCGTCCTAATCCCCATATCGATCCCCCAGAGGTGCGGGGGTCTTCCCCGTTTTGGCAGGCGCGATCTGTCAATAACGTAGTTGTCATCGGGTTACGAACCCGAGAAACCAAAACAAAACGACACATCAAGGGAGAAAGATCATGACGAACTACGGCCAATGGACCGGCGGCGACCAGGTGACAGACATCGATTCGACAACCGCGAACGGAACCGGCGCAGTTGCGGTTGGGGGCGACGCCAATGGGCCGATCGCAACCACCGGTGGTGTGGCCGGCGACGGCAACGTTGTCGGGAACAGCTCGGACGATCACAGCACCCACGTGGACAACTCGGTGCACGGCAACAACAGTGGGAACACCCAGAACACCCACATCGAGGACAACAGCTACAACGACAGCCACAATTCGCTCGATGTCTCGGGCGGGGGCGGCGGAGAATGGGGTGGCGGGGGTGGCGACGTCCATATCGACGGTGTCGACCTGGGCAACGATCGTGGAGGTATCGACGTGGACAACAGCAACCGGTACACGGAGACCCATGACAGCCACAACATCAGTGATTCATTCAACGACGAGCGCTCGTACGACTCGCACGATGACAACTCCACCAACCATTCGTTCAACACCGACGATTCGTACAACACGGACGATTCGTACAACACCACGAGTCAGTCGCACGGACTGGAGCTCGATCCGGGTGGCATCTTCGACGATGTCGCGGGTGCCGCGGGCTCGGCGCTCAGTCCCCTCGGTGGCGCGGTCGACGGTATCGGTGGCGCGATCGGTGATGTCGGCGACGCCCTCGGCGATATCTTTGACTGACGATTGCCGGCCGGCCAGTGTGGTGGCCCTGCTGAAAGCAGGGCCACCACAACATGTTCGAATCGAGTGACGAGGAGACCTGCTGTGGATGACAACACCGCCAAGGTGACAAAGATCATCGATCGGCTGCGGGAATTGGTGGCGGAGGCAGATCGCCGCGATATCGGTGCCCGCCTCGACGCCGCGCGTGACCGAGTGCAGGATCCGCGGGCTCGTGTGGTGGTGCTGGGACAACTCAAGCAGGGCAAGAGCAACCTCATCAACGCGCTCTTGAACATTCCGGTCTGCCGCGTAGGTGACGACGAGACCACGTCGACGGTCACGATGATCGGCTACGGGACTGAGCCGGCAGCGCGACTGGTCGTCGATGACGGGAACGAGGCCCGGCGGATCGAGGTACCGATGGACGACATCCGCAAGGATTTGAGCCGGGCGCCGGCGGCCGGTGGTGCGAGGGTGATTCGTCTGGAAATCGAAGTGCCCAGCCCGTTGCTCAAACGGGGACTGGTCATCATCGACACACCCGGTAGCGGCGGCGTCGGCTCGCCACATGCCGCGGCCACGCTGGGATTGTTGCCGGCCGCGAGTGCAGTCATCGTCGCGTCGGACGTCAGCCAGGAGTACACCGCGCCGGAAATGGCATTCATCCGTCAGGCAACCGAGTTGTGTCCCACCGCCCTTATGGTGGCGACGAAAACGGATCTCTACCCGCGATGGCGCGACGTCGTCGCAGCCGATGTCGGCCATCTGCAGAACATCGGAAGTTCGCTGGAACCGCTGCCCACCTCGTCGGCGCTACGCTCCCATGCAGTCCGGCTGAATGACAAGGAACTGAATGAGGAATCGGGCTTCCCGAAGCTGCTCGAGTTCCTCGGTGACAAGGTGCTGGCGGCTGACAAGAATCAGATGCAAGAGATGGTGATGAGTGAAATCGGCTCGGCCGCCGGACATCTGATGCTGGCGATGCGGTCGGAGCTGAGTATTCTGCGCGACCCGGAACTTCGTCAGGGAATCGTTGCCGAACTGGAGCGGGCAAAATCCGAGGCGAAGGAACTCGCGGGCCGAACAGCGCTGTGGCAGCAGGTGCTCGGCGACGGGATCGCCGATCTTTCCGCGGACTCGGATTTCGACCTGCGCAACAGATTTCGGAACTTGACCAAAGAGTTCGAGCAGGAGATCGACCGATGCGATCCGGCGAGGATCTGGGAGGACCTGGGTGCGCGACTGCAGGACGAGGTCAGCGCGGCCGTCGGTGACAACTTCGTCTGGACCCACCAGCGATCGGTCCAGCTGGCCGAAGCCGTCGCAGAATCGTTCGCAGCAGTCGGTGACGTGATGATTCCGCACCTGGCGCTCGCGTCGGTCGGTTCCGAGATCGCGCCGGTCGACAGCCTGGTCGATCTGGAACAGTCGCCGTCGGGGACGGTGAACAAAGTCATGATCGGGATGCGGGGATCGTACGGCGGAATGATGATGTTCGGGATGATCTCGACCCTGGTGGGCATGACCATGGTGAACCCATTCTCAGTGCTCGCCGGAGTGATGCTGGGCCGCAAGACATTCACCGACGACCGCGATGCCCGATTGACCCGCAGGCGCGCTGAGGCAAAAATGGCCGTACGCCGGTTTGTCGATGACGTTCTGTTCGAGGTCGGGCGCGAATCCCGGGAACGCCTGCGACTGATTCAGCGTGTGCTGCGTGACCACTTCCGTGAAATCGCCGAGCAGACAACACGATCGCTCACCGAGTCGATCCAGTCGACCGAAAGGGCTGCCAACAAAGAAGTGTCGGAGAGGGAGTCGAGAGCGAAAATGATAGAGCAGCAACTGAAGTTCCTCAGTGACGTGCACACCTGGTCCGGGGCAGCGTCATGAACGCCTTCGATCGAGTTCGTGCGATGCTCGCGGAAGCCGGGCACGTGTACCGAAATGATCCCGCATTTGGTGGTACCGGTGCCGCGCACGAGATCGATCGGTGTGCGGCCCGCCTCGAAGAGCCGCTGCGGATTGCGCTTGCGGGCACGCTCAAGGCCGGCAAATCAACCCTGCTGAACGCACTGGTGGGAGAAGAGCTCGCACCCACGGACGCAACCGAGTGCACGCGTATCGTCACCTGGTTCCATCACGGAGCGACCCCGGCAGTCCGGGCCTGGCACATGAATGGTCTGAGTGCGCCGGTGCCGGTCGACCGCCGCGATGGACAGCTCCACTTCGATGTCGAATCACTTGACCCGGCCGGCATCGACCGCCTGGTGGTGAACTGGCCGTCCACCGAGCTCAGCCGTCAGACGATCATCGACACTCCCGGTACGGCGTCACTGAATTCTGAAGTGTCCCAACGGACCTTGCGTCTGCTCACCCCACAGGACGGCGTTCCGGGGGCCGATGCCGTGCTGTATCTGATGCGGATGTCGACCGCCGCCGACGTGAACATGCTGTCCGAATTGAACCGCCAGGTGGGTGGTCGGTCCGGACCATTGGGAGTGATCGGCGTGGTGTCGCGGGCAGACGAAATCGGTGTCGGCCGCATCGATGCGATGTTCTCTGCGAAAGAGATTGCCGCTCGCTACTCGGCAGAACTGGCGTCGTCGGGCCTGTGCCAGGCGGTGGTGCCGGTGGCCGGACTGCTGGCCCTGACCGCGCGAACACTGCGTCAGAGTGAGTTCAAGGCATTGAAAGCGCTGTGTGATGTCGCTCCTGACGATCTGCAACTGGCCATGCTGTCGGCCGACCGCTTCTGCCGTCCCGACAGTGTGCTGCCGCTCGACAGTGAGGTCCGGGTCCGGCTGATCGAACGCTTCGGTCTGTTCGGGGTCCGGATCGCGTTGGCGCTGCTGCAGAGTGGCTCCACCGACTCGATCGAATTGTCGAAACAGTTGTTGGAGCGCAGTGGGCTGACCGAACTGCAGTCGGTGATCGACGTCCAGTTCGGCCAGCGAGCCGATCAACTCAAAGTCCATTCGGCACTGAATGAGTTGTCGCGGATCTTGCGGCAGTATCCGACCCAACGGGTTGCCCCGATTCGCGCGGCCGCCACCCGGATGCTGGGCGACGTGCACGGATTCGAGGAGCTACGCCTGCTGGGCATGCTTCGTTCCCGGAAGACATCGCTGACGGAAGGCGAACAGACCGAGGTGACCCGGCTGATCGGCGGGTACGGGACGACCCCCGATGATCGGCTGGGACTCGACCCGTTCGAGACCATGACCTCCGGGCGTGAGGCGGCGCTGGCGGCCGCGCACCGCTGGCGGAACCGGTCGTCGAATCCGTTGAACGACTCGTTCACCGCCCGGGTCTGCCGGGCCGGAAGCCGCAGCGCCGAAGGCATCGTCGCGGATCTCTCGGCCTCCCGCGTCGCCGACCACTCCACCCGCCGCCACTGACCCCGCCGACCGTGCCCATCGAACCGCCGACCGTGCCAACCGCCCGCCGCCGAGCGTGCCCATCGAACCGTCGAGCGTGCCCATCGAACCGTCGAGCGTGCCAAAACTGTTAGGTAACAGGCAGTTTCGGCACGCTCGACGGTCACAAGGGCACGCTCGACGGTGATAAGGGCACGCTCGGCGGCGGCGGCGGGGGGTGGCGTCGGGTGGCTATCCCTCGGCGACGGTCCTCGTCAGAAGGTCGGCGAGGGTTTTGCTGAAGGCGGCAGGTTGCTTGGGTGTGCCACCTTCTGCCAACAACGCTGCACCGTAGAGCAATTCGGCCGACTGGCGCAGTGCGGTGTCATCGCCGCGATCGGCAAATGCCTTCTGCAGTCCGGCGGTCAGCGCGTGATCCGGGTTGAGTTCCAGGATCCGCTTGCTGTCGGGCATCGGGATACCCGAATCCCGGTACATCCGCTCGAGTGCCGGTGAAAGGCTCTGTGCCTCACCGACAATGCACGCCGCCGAATCGGTCAGCCGGCTCGACAACCGCACCGCGCTGACGTCGTCGACGAGCACGCCGGTCATCCAGGTGAGAAGGTCGCTGAACTCCTCCTCCTTCTTGTCGTCCTCTTCCTTGTCGGCTTCGCCGCTCAGATCGACCTCACCCTTGGCCACCGATTGCAGCGGCTTGCCTTCGAAGTCGGTGATCGATCCGATCCACATCTCGTCGATCGGGTCGGTGAGCAGCAGTACCTCGATGCCCTTGGCCTTGAACGCCTCGAGGTGCGGGGACTTCTCGAGCTGCTCCCGCGAATCGCCGGTGGCGTAGAAGATCTGGGTCTGCGTGTCTTTCATCCGCTCGACGTATTCGGTCAATGATGTTGCGGTGTCGGCAGAGTGGGTCGAACTGAGCGAGATGATCGCCAGCAGGGCGTCCTGGTTGTCGACGTCCTGGAGCAGGCCTTCCTTGAGGACCCGGCCATACTGCGACCACAGGGTGTCGTACTTCTCGCGGTCATTGGTGCGCAGATCCTTGATCGTGCTGAGGACCTTCTTGGTGAGCCGACGCCGGATCGCCTTGATCTGCCGGTCCTGCTGCAGGATCTCGCGGGAGACGTTCAGCGACAGATCCGCTGCGTCGACGAGACCCTTCACGAACCGAAGATATTCGGGCATGAGTTCTTCGCAGTCGTCCATGATGAACACCCGCTTGACGTACAACTGCACGCCGGCCTTGTGCTCGCGCATGAACAGATCGAACGGCGCCGTCGACGGGATGAACAGCAGGGCCTGGTACTCGAACGTGCCCTCGGCCTTCATCACGATGGTCTCGAGTGGATCGTCCCAGGCGTGGCTGACGTGCCGGTAGAACTCGGCATACTCCTCGTCGGTGACCTCCGAGCGAGGCCGGGTCCACAGCGCCTTCTGCGAGTTCAGGGTCTCGGTTGCGGTCACCTCGGTGGGTGCGTCGTCGCCTTCCTCGGTGTCCTCGTCGGCGGGCTTCGGGGGTGCCGGCTTGGTCACCTCCATGCGGATGGGCCACGAGATGAAGTCGGAGTACTTCTTGACCAGTTCCCGGATCTTCGGCACCGACGTGTAGTCGTGCAGATCGTCCTCGGAGTCGACGGGCTTCAGGTGCAACGTCACCGTCGTACCCTGCGGCGCGCCCTCGACCTCCTCGATCGTGTACTTGCCGGCTCCCTCGGACTCCCAGCGGGTGGCGTGGGTCTTGCCCGCCTTGCGGGTGAGCAGCGTGACCTTGTCGGCCACCATGAACGTCGAGTAGAAGCCGATGCCGAACTGGCCGATCAGCTCTTCCGACGCCGCCGAGTCCTTGGCCTCCTTCAGCTTCTTCCGGACCTCCGCGGTCCCCGACTTCGCCAGCGTGCCGATCAGGTCGATCACCTCATCGCGGGTCATGCCGATGCCGTTGTCGGAGATCGAGAAGGTGCGAGCTTCGGAGTCGGCGGCGATCTCGATGTGAAGATCCGAGGTGTCGGCGTCGAGATCCTTGTCCCTGTACGACTCCATCCGCAGCTTGTCGAGGGCGTCCGATGCGTTGGACACCAGCTCTCGCAGGAAGGAATCTTTGTTCGAGTAGATCGAGTGGATCATGAGATCCAGCAGCTGCCGCGCCTCGGCGGCGAACTCCAACTCTTCGACCTGAGCGCTCACGTGATGCTCCTCCATTGTGTTTCAGTACTTATTACGTGCTCCCGACCCAACATTTTAGGCTGACCGTCCGTAGTACATTCAGGGCTCATGCCTGATAGCCGGAACGGGGGGTAGCAGTGAGCTCGGTCATCCAGAATGTTTTGGGTCCGGAATTCGAGAAACTGCACCCGAACTTGCAGTGGCGCTACGGAATTGACTCGCAGTCGCAGTTGGCGCAAGAGACGAGCGGGATCATGGAATCGATTTACAGTTCGCCGGTTGTCTCGACCGCGCTGCGACATTTCGGTAAACGGAACGCCATGCCGACCAAGTCCAGTCGCCTCGTCCCGTTCACGATGCATAATTATTGTTATCAAGATGAACTGGGCCGCGAATCGCTTGCGGTGATGCGATCGCTCAACTACACCAGCGGACCACAGGGTTTGAACTCGCTGCTCGTGGATGGTCGCGAGGGGCTCGTCGACTACTTCGGTGACGGTCCCGAACTGCTCTGGCCGTTGGAAGCGAGCGTCGACCGCGGCTCGCTGATTTTCCAAAGCGGACCCATGCGACTGCTGACGGCGGGCCCCAAGGTCGGAATGCGTGGATTGCTGGCGGCCCGGATGTTATACGCCGAGGGCTGGGACTCCGAGCGCAACCGGTTCCGCGTCGACGCGTCAGTGCGCAATCCCGTGATCGGTGAGCTGATCCACTATCGCGGCTGGTTCACCGCCCAGGATGTCCCGTGCCGACTACGGGACATCCCGGACGAGGCGTGGCCACATCGACTCATCGAGCGAGAGAGCTGAGCCGATGATGTGCCCTTCTGGCGAGTAAAACCCCAGGTCGGGGCCGCCAAAAGGGCACATGATCGGGTTTAGGCAGGCGCTGACAGGCCGAGGTGGTCGCGCAGGGTGTCGCCCTCGTATTCGGTCCGGTAGACCCCACGCTCCTGCAGCAGCGGGATGACGGTATCGGTGAATTCGTCGAGCCCACCCGGGGTGATGTGGGGGGCCAGGATGAATCCGTCGCTGGCGTCGGCCTGCACGAGGTCATTGATCTGGGTGGCGACGGTCGCCGGTGTTCCGATGAAGGACTGACGTCCGGTCACCTCGATGATCAATTCGCGAGTGGTCAGGTTCTTCGCCTCCGCCAGTGCTCGCCACTGCGCTGCCACGTCCAGCGGATCCCGATGCATGCGCACACTGGCGCGACCCTTAGCGATCGTGTTCTCGCCGACCAGCGGATCGACGGTCGGCAACGGACCATCGGGATCGTGGTCGGACAGGTCGCGGTTCCACAGCTGTTCGAGGAACTTGATCGCCGTCTGCCCGCTGACCTGCTGGAGGCGGACTTCGTGTGCCCGCTCCTGGGCCTCGGCATCGGTGTCACCGAGGACAAACGTGGCGGCGGGCAGGATCAGCAGCTCTTCCGGGCGGCGGCCGTAGGTCGCGAGCCGTCCCTTGACGTCCTTGTAGAACACCTGCCCCTCGTCGAGCGTGGAGTGGCGCGAGAAGATGGCATCGGCCTTGGCGGCCGCGAATTCGCGACCTTCCTCGGAATCGCCGGCCTGGAAGATGACCGGCCGTCCCTGCGGGCCGCGAGGCACGTTGAACTGACCGGCGATGTCGAACTGGTTGTCGGTGTGGCTGAAGGTTCCGGCGTCGGGACGTCGCAGGAACGTCCCCGACTCGCGGTCGGCGACGATGTCATCGTCGTTCCACGAGTCCCAGAGTTCGGTCGTGACCTCCAGGAACTGTTGTGCGCGTTGGTATCTCTGCTCCTGCGGCAGGTAACCGCCGCGGCGGAAGTTCTGCCCGGTGAATTCGTCCCACGAGGTCACCACATTCCACGCGGCGCGTCCGGCGGTGAGGTGGTCGAGACTGGCGAACTGCCGGGCGACCTCATAGGGCTCGTTGAACGTCGAGTTGATGGTGCCGGTGAGCCCGAGTTTGTCGGTGACCGCAGCCAGGGCCGCCAAGATCGTGAACGTGTCCGGACGTCCGACCACATCGAGGTCGTAGATGAGCCCGTTCTGCTCGCGCAGGCGCAGCCCCTCGGCCAGAAAGAGGAAGTCGAACTTGGCGCGTTCCGCAGTCTTTGCGAAGTGGGTGAACGAGCTGAAGTCGATGTGGCTGCCGGCGGCCGGATCGCTCCACACCGTGGTGTTGTTGACCCCCGGGAAATGTGCTGCGAGGTGTACCTGCTTGGTCATCGGCTGATCAGATCCCCTGTTGAGTGATTGTTGGTTGGTGCGTAGCGGTTGGCCGGGAGGTCGAGTCCCAGATTTCCGCGCAGTGTGGACGAGGTATAGCCGTCGCGGAACCGTCCGCGGCGCTGGAGTTCGGGTACCAACGCGGTGGTGATCGCAGTCAGGTCGTGAGGGATCGCGCCGGGGCGGAGCCGGAACCCGGTGATCCCGGCCTCTGCCAGTTCTTCGAGGTGATCGGCCAGCTCGGCCGCTGTGCCGGTGAAGATCAGGGCATCGCTCTGGTACTCGGACCCGGCGAGCTCGTCCAGACGAGCCTTGCGGCCGGCGGCGGCCTGGGTCGAATCATCCAGGAACACAACCAGATCGGCGAAGATGTGGACGGTTTCCGCGACACGTCCCGCCGACTCCTGGGCCGTCCGGATCGTGGCGATGGTCTCGGTGGCCCGGGCGGTGGTGTGTGGCGTCACGAACCCGATATCCGCCGACTGGCCGATCAGCTCGTACGGGATCTGCTGATGACCCAGGGCGGCGATCACTGGTTGTCCCTGAGGTGGTCGCGGGGTGATCGACGGACCGCGGACGGAGAAGAAGCGGCCCTCGAAGTCGATGTAGTGGAGCTTGTCGCGATCGACGAAACGACCTGTTGCGGCGTCCCGGATCTCGGCGTCGTCCTCCCACGAATCCCACAGTCGGCGCAGGACCTCGGCGTAATCGCCGGCCTCCTCGAAGAGATCGGCGATCAGCGACTGCGCCGCGGGGCCGGTGAGGTCGGCGGACAGGTCGGGGAAGGTGCGCCTGCCGAAGAGTTTTGCTTCGTGTTCCTGGGCGGAAACCTGCAACCGGACTCCGGCCCGGCCAGTGCTCACGTAGTCGAGCGTGGCGATCGCCTTGGCGAGATGGAAAGGCTCGGTGTGCGTCACGACAGCAGTGGGAATGATGCCGATGTTCGAGGTCAACGGTGCGATCCGGGATGCGATCAGCACGGAGTCGAGACGACCACTGACCCGGTCGGTCCTGGCGTCGAGCCCTTGCAGCGTGGCGGGTCGCAGGCCGAACGAGTCTTCGATGGTGACGAAGTCGAGTCCACCGCGCTCGGCTTCGGTGACCAGATCTGCCCAGTACGCCGCTGTGAGCAGTTCGGCTGGTCTGGCATCGGGTTCACGCCAGGCGGCCGGGTGCCAGCCGGCTCCTTCCAGCGCGACTGCAAGATGCACGCTCGCAGTTGTCGACATCGGTACTCCTTCATTTCGGTATCGGCGGCAAGCAGGATTCATGTCTGCGCCAACAACAAGATTGCCTGAAGGTGGTCTCGGACCCGATGTCATCGGATCAGCGTGGTTCTAACCATCGCCTGTCGAGCGATTTCGCGGCTGAATGGATGCATCATCGCGGAGGGAGCGGCCATGTCGTTTGTCAGAAAGTTGTTGTCGGTCGACCAGATGTTGATGGCTGCGGCTGCGGTCCATCCGGAGGCGCCGCCGGCACTGCCGATGATCGAGGCATGTCGCACGAACATCGAGATCGTGCGTGTCGGGCACGATGATCGGCTCGCCCGGACCGCGTTGTCCCAGGTGGCGATAGAGAACAGTCGGCGCTACGGCGGAACGTCGTGCGGCTGGTTCGCGAAGCTGCGGGTTCGACCGGGTGACGCCCTTCTCGTCGCAGTTGCCGACGGAACCCCGGTGGCCGGTGGAGAGTATCGGCGCGCCGATGACGACACCGCCGAGATCACCCGGATCTGGACCACCTCCGCGCAGCGTCGGCAGGGTCTGGGGAGCCGGATCCTGGCCCGACTCGAGGCCGAGGCCGCCAACCACGGACATCGCCGGGTCCTGATGACGACCGGCCCGGATCAGTCCGACGTGCATGCGTTGTGCCGGCACGAGGGGTACCAGCCGGTGCGCACCACAGAACTGCCCGGCGCGCAGGCCGGTATCGCAGTGTGGGGCAAAGATCTGTCGGTGGTGCGCATACCGTTTGCTGTTTCGGCATGACCGGATTCAACGGCGGCGGCTATGTCGGAGGTGAAACCGGCTGGGATTGGCGGGTGCACGGCCGGTGCCGAACCGAGGACGTCGACTCGAACATCTTCTTCCCTCCGGCAGGCCGTGAGTTCGCCAAGGAACGTCGTCGACGCGAAGCCGCGGCGAAGTCGATTTGCGGACACTGCCCGGTCGCGCGCGAATGCCGCAGCCACGCCGAGCGCTACGGCGAGAAATATGGGATCTGGGGCGGACTGACGGTTGGCGAATTGGCCGGCTGACCGAGGGAGATCGATAGGGTGGTGTCATGACCGAACAAGTACCCGGCATCACATTGAACTCTGGCACCACCATTCCTCAACTGGGACTGGGTGTTTGGCAGGCCACCAACGATGAGACCGAAAAGGCGGTGCGGTCCGCAATCGACGAGGCCGGCTACCGGCACATCGACACCGCAGCGGCCTACGGCAACGAAGAAGGTGTTGGTCGGGCCATCGCGAATGTCGATGTGCCTCGCGGCGAACTCTTTGTCACGACGAAGCTGTGGAACGCCGACCAGGGATACGAACCGGCCCTGAGTGCCTTCGACAAGAGCCTGTCGCGCCTGGATCTGGACTACGTCGACCTGTATCTCATCCACTGGCCCCTGCAAGATGACGACCGGATCCTGCGCACCTGGGATGCGCTAGAAGCCATCGCAGAATCGGGTCGTGCCAAGGCAATTGGTGTCTGCAACTTCGAGCCGCGTCACCTCGAACTGCTGGTCGCCCGAGGCGGTATACCTGCCGTCAATCAGGTCGAACTCCACCCGCACCTACCGCAGCAGGCGGTCCGGGCCGCTGCTTCGAAGCACGGGATCGCCGTCGAATCGTGGAGTCCGCTCGGCGGAACCAGCAACTCCGGCTGGGGTCCGAACTCCAAGCCGAACACTTTGCTCACTGACCCGATCATCACGCGCGTCGGGGAGCAGTACGGTAAATCGCCTGCTCAGGTCCTGATCCGCTGGCACCTGCAGAACGGGCTCATCGTCATCCCGAAGTCGGTCAATCCGGACCGGATCGCCCAGAACATCAACGTCTTCGACTTCGAACTGAACGACGCCGACCTCGCCGACATCGCCACCCTCGATGACGGTGTCCGGGTTGGTGTTCATCCGGACGTGCTCAATCTGGGAGCTCCGGAGTAGCCGGTTCCGAAACAGTCGAACCGTCAACGCGATTCGCGCACCGAGACGTGTTCGGTGTCGAGCTGTTCCTGGCTCGCCGCCCACGAGGCGAGCAGTTTGAGGGCATCGGCGGTGGGTGTGCCGGCCGCCGCGGTGTAGATGTTCAGATGCAGGCCGGGCTCAGAGGGCAGTTCCATACCTTCGAAGTCGAGGTCGAGTTGGCCGACCGCGGGGTGGCGCAGACGTTTTCGGCCGCTGCGATGGAAACGGACGTCTTGCGATGCCCAGCGTTTACGGAACAGCTCACTCTGCGTGGACATTTCACCGATGAGGGCGATGAGT
Organism: Williamsia faeni; assembly: GCA_003202005.1. Lineage (GTDB taxonomy): Bacteria > Actinomycetota > Actinomycetes > Mycobacteriales > Mycobacteriaceae > Williamsia > Williamsia faeni. The sequence continues at coordinate 159,690 of QJJF01000010.1, forward strand.
GCCTTGTCGTGCGGATTGCGGCCGGCCTCGAGCCGGAGCATTGCCGCGGCATCCTTCGCGATCTGGTCGTAGTCGACAAAGAACTCTTCGGCAGCGCTGGGCTGCAGGTAGATGAACCGGGTGGTGTTGGCCGGACGTCGGGGGTCGGCCAACACCGGGGCGTAGAGCGCGCGGGCGAGCTGGTTCATGGCGATGATGTCGTGGCGGCCGTTTCGAACCCAGGCGGGTGCATCGGAGATCGCGTCGAGGACCTGCTGAATCGCCGGGCGGACGGTGGTCGGCGCGGTCCGTTGCCGTCGGGCCGACGAACTGGACTGCGACTGACGGGCAAGCGCGAACAGATGGTCACGTTCTGCCTCGTCGAGCTGGAGTGCTCCGGCCAGGGCGTCCAAGACACTGTCGGAGGCACCGGCGAGGTTCCCGCGCTCCATCCGCACGTAGTAGTCGACGGACACCCCGGCGAGTAGCGCCACCTCTTCCCGCCGCAGTCCTTTGACCCGACGGTTGCCGCCGTAGGCGGGCAGCCCGGTCTGTTCTGGGGTTATCCGGGCACGTCGAGAGCTGAGGAAGTCCTTGATCTCGGTGCGAAGGTCGGTGGTACTCATGCTTCCACGGTAGGCATCGCGGCACCGATGTGGGAGGTACTGCCGTTACCTGGAACAACTATGACTCCCCGGCGGGCCGGGAGCTCCTTCATGGTGCCCGGCGCACCCCGAAGGATGCCGGCGATGACAGGTACTCACAGTCCCTGTCTGGGCGCCCGGCGGACCGCTAGGGTGGTTTCCATGGCTCCCGAAAATATTGTCCTCAACAACGGAATCACCATGCCCGCGATCGGTTTTGGTGTTTTCCAGACCCCGCCCGACGAGACGACGATCGCGGTCACCGCTGCGCTCGAAACGGGCTACCGCCACATCGACACCGCTGCGGCGTACCTCAATGAGCGTGGCGTCGGTGAGGCGATCAGCCGGTCGGACCTCGACCGGTCGGACATCTTCATCGAAACCAAGATCTGGATCACCGATTTCGGCTATGACCAGACGCAGCACGCGTTCGACAAGGCGGCAGGCAAGCTCGGTGTCGAACAGATCGACCTGCTGATCCTGCACCAGCCGTTGCCGGGTGAGTTCGACCTCACGATCGGTGCGTATAAGGCGCTGGAAAAGTTGTTGGCGGACGGGAAGGTTCGTGCCATCGGTGTCAGCAACTTCATGCCCGAGCACCTCACGGGTCTGCTGGACGCGACATCGGTTGTGCCGGCGGTCAACCAGATCGAGGTACATCCCTACTTCCGTCAGACCGCCGTGCTCGATGCGGACGCCGAGCACGGGATCGTGTCGCAGGCATGGTCACCGATCGGTGGCATCACCTTCTATCGTGACGGCAAACATGGCTCCACCCTCGAGGATGCAACCATCGTCGCGATTGCACAAATGCATGGCAAGACCGCTGCGCAGGTGATGCTGCGGTGGCATCTACAGCAAGGACGCCAGGTCATCCCGAAATCGGTGACACCGTCCCGGATCGCCGAGAACTTCGCCGTCTTCGACTTCGACCTCTCCGACGACGATCTTGCCGCCATCGACGCCCTGGACACCGGCATACGCGGTGGCCCCGAACCCGAAGCGATCACGCGCGAACGTTTCGGCCTGACAATCCCGGAAGCGTGAGAGCCCATGAACATCGATCCACCCACCCCGACCACCAAGAATCCGCCTGAACAATTCACCGGCGACGTCTGGCTCGACCTCATCGCACGCCCCCGCGAGGCCGGTCAGCGAATGCTCGTCGCGAAGGTGCGATTCGCTCCCGGCGCGCGCACCGCATGGCACTCGCATGCCCGGGGCCAGACCCTGCACGTCACCCAGGGCGTCGCCTGGATCCAGTCTCGCGGCGAGGTGAAAGTCGAAGTCCATCCCGGACAAACGGTGTATTGCCCACCGGGCGAAGAACATTGGCACGGTGCATCGCCGGATTCATTCATGGAGCATCTGGCGATGCTCGACAATGCCGACGACCCGGCGGCCACCACCACGTGGCTCGAACACGTCACGGACGACGACTACTTGCGGGGATGAGGCTCGTGCGGGAATAGTCGATGTATGGCAGACCAATCAGCACTCCTCGAGTTCTTCAGCGAACACAGCCGAGGCACCCTCGCCACGATCAAACGCAATGGGGTGCCGCAATTGTCCACGGTGGCTTACGCATTCGATCCGCGGTCGCGGGTCATTAGGATCTCGGTGACCGATGACCGGGCCAAGGTTGTCAACCTGCGCCGGGATCCGCGGGCAAGTTTTCACGTCGTCAGCGAGGACGGCTGGTCGTACGCGGTCGGGGAGGGGCGCGTGGAACTGAGCCCGGTCGCCGAACAGACCCGCGACGACGACACGGTCTCGGAACTCATCGACCTCTACCGCGACATCTCGGGTGAACATCCCGACTGGGATGAGTACGCACAGGCCATGGTCGACGACAAGCGGCTGGTGATCCGGCTTCACGCGGAACGGGTGTACGGGCAGGTCGGGTGAGCGGGTGAAGGTTGACAAAGCTACCCGCTGGTAGAAAGTTATGCGGTACATCACTTTGTGGGCCAATGGTGATCGGTCCCACGAAGGGGGAGGGTGTTCGCCGATCGGGCGAACCAGCTGCATAGAAGGCGGGGGCCGGGGGAATGTCGATGTTCAGGGGACGGCATGTTGTTGTCGCCGTCGCATTGCTCGCTGTGCTGCAGGTGGGCCTGATGAATGTCCCGCTCGCCGGCGCCGCACCGATGTCGATCAATCCACCTCAGTGGACCGAGGTTCATTCGTTGGGTGACCAGAAGTATGCCGGTGTCGCCGTGACGCCCAGCGTGCCGATCCGGATGTCTGATGGCACCGTGCTGCGCGGCGACATCTATCGTCCTGCCGATGCTTCGGGGCGGGCCACCGCCGACAAGAATCCGGTGATCGTCAATCTGACGCCGTACAACAAGCTGATCGGCATGATCGCCGGCGTGGCGATGAACATCCCGGGGCTGTCCAAACTCCTCACCGACTTTCTGGCGGGGATCGACCTGTCCGGCTCCCCGATATCGGGGACCGAACGGTTGCTGAAGGTGGCGAACGGCGGTCTGGTCAGTTCGTTCGCGGTGGACCCGCAGTTGGTCCGCAGCGGATACACGCAGATCGTCGTCGATGTGCGCGGCACCGGAACCTCGCAGGGTGTCTGGGATGTATTCGGTCCACGTGAGCAGCAGGACACACTCGAAGTTCTCGAGTGGGCCCGGACCCAGCCCTACTCGAACGGCGACCTCGGGATGTCGGGGTATTCGTACTCCGCGGTCAATCAGCTCCAGGCCGCAGCCGCAAAGCCCAAGGGGCTCAAGGCGATCTTCCCGGCAGCGCCGATGAGCGACATCGTCGCCGACGTCGTCGCGCCGGGGTCGGGATACGGTGCCGGATTTCTTGCGCTGTGGCTGTTTGCGGTGAACGCGACCAAGGTGATTCCTGATGTGCCGAGTCTGCTGCGAGGTGAGTTCGATCCGGTGTGGCTTCGTGATCGATTCGAGAACCCGGCAATCTTCGCCAAGGAATTCCTCCAGGGGCTCACCGCACCGAACGTGGAGTCCCTCGACGGCCGAGCGAAAGAACTGGTCCAGCTCAACTCTGTCTACCGCGATGCGCTGACCACCGACACCGCGAAGGTCGAGGTCCCCACCTTTGTCGTCGGTGGTTGGCAGGATCTGTTCACCAACTTCGAATGGCGTGCGCTCGAACAGCTGTCGTCGCTGCCGCCCGCCAAGAAGAAGCTCGTGATGAGTACCGGCCAGCACGTCACCAATGGGTGGGACATGCTCGGCCGACCCGGTGAACCACCATCGATGGGGGTCTTGCAGCGGGCCTGGTTCGACAGGTGGATCAAGGGCATCGACAACGGAATCGATCAGTATGGCAACGTGACCAGCCACCAGCAGGGTGGTGGCTGGATCCAGTCGGACACTCTGCCGCGGGCTGGGCAAGAACACCGGCGGCTCTACCTGACGCCGACGGCCAGCGGCACATCACCGACGTCCGTCGAGGACGGAACGCTGGCCGCCGCGGCACCGGGAAGCGCTGCGAAATGGACTGTGAGCCCGGGTGTTACGACCTTGTGCTCCGCGGATACCAATCGCGACCAGATCGGTTTCCTGAGTCCGTTCGACTTCTGTACGGCCGACAACCGGACTGCTGAACGGGGAGCCCTGACCTTCACCTCTCCACCGGTGTCACAGAACACGTCGATCAACGGTCCGATCAACGTGCACGTCAGAACTCAGGTCGATGCCACCGACGGCTTCTATGCGGCCGTCGTCAGTGACGTGTCGCCCGACGGTACCTCGACAGTGCTGACCACCGGGTCGATGACGGTATCCATTCGAAATCAGTTGGTGGAGTCCAAATCGGGGTATGCGCCCAACGGGGATCTCACCGATCCCTACTACGCGCTCGACGCGACCACCCGGGACACCGTCACTCCCGGCGCCATCGGGAACCTCGACATCGGAGCTCTGGGTACGGACGCATTGCTGGAACCCGGGCACCGACTGCGGGTGAGCATCTATGCGCTGAATGCCCCACGGGCAGTGAGTTTCGGACCGGTGAGCAACGACAGCGGCTTGAAGCCGGAACACGTGCTCATCGATCCGGCCAACCCGAGTTGGGTGTCCGTACCCAGCGACCGGCCGATCGGCTGACCGGGGGCGGTAGTGCCCCAAGTGGACTCAGGACAGCGAGGTCCAGGTGATCTGGGCCCGCGCGCGGATGTCGTCGGGACCCAGATCGTGGAGCGCGTCGAGGTAGGCGACGGCGAAGGAACCTGGGGCCGAGGTCTTTTCGGCGGCGATGTCTGCTGCTACCGCCACATGGGTGTGCGCCGACACCGCAGCCGTCAGGCCATTGGGTGTCACCGCCGCGTAGGCGGCGACCAGTGCGCCCAATGAGCATCCGGTGCCGGTGACCTTGGTCAGAAGCGTATGGCCACCGCCCACCTTGAGCAGGTTGTGGCCGGAGCCGGTGGCCGCGACAACATGATCGACGGGTCCCGAGGCGGAGACGGCATCTGCCGACGCGAGCAACGCGCGGGCCGATTCGACCGCGGCGGCCGGGTCGGCCGAGCTGTCCACACCACGGCCCCCACCGTCGAGACCGTGCAAGCCGATGACCTCGGATGCGTTGCCGCGGATCACTGTCGGGTGCTGGGCGAGCAGCTCCCGGGCGAGCTCGCCGCGCCAGGGCAGGCCGCCGGCGCCAATGGGATCGAGAACCCAGGGGGTGCCGGATTCGCGCGCCGAGGTCGCGGCGGCGACGTAGGAGTCGTGCAGTGCCGATTGAGGCGTACCGAGGTTGATGAGCACTGCATCGGCGACACCGGCGAAGATTCCGGCCTCCTCCACGTTGTCGACCATGGCCGGGCTGGCGCCGGCGGCGAGCAGGACGTTCGCGGTGAAGCCGGCGGCCACATAGTTGGTCAAGGCGTGCACCAGCGGTGTCCGCGAGCGCAATTCGAGCAATGCATCGATGACTGCATCAACGTCGGGGGCGCGGGTCGGTTCGAGGGTGGTCATTTTCTGTCCTTCGTTTCGGGTCGGATTCGGGTGCGATGATCAGGATGTGATGAGGGGATTGCCGGGGTCGGCTGCCCATTCGGACATCGATCCGTCATAGACGCGGACGTCGTCGCGGCCCGATGCCCGCAGTGCCAGTGCGTATCCCGAGGCGGTGATGCCGCTGCCACAGTAGGTCACGACCGGACCGGGGGGTATCGACTCGGCTGTGCGTCGCGCCCGATCGAAATCGATCTCCGATCCGTCGGGGTCGATCAGTTCGGCGAAGGGCAGGTTCACGCTGCCCGGGATGTGTCCGGCCCGTCCGTAGGGAACTTCTTCGCCGGAAAAGACCTCTGGCCGAAGTACATTGACGAGCACGGAATCCGAGCCGAGGTCGCGGACGTCGTCGGCGTCGACGAAATAGCCGGATTGGGCCGACAGTGCCGGTGGAGCGGTCGGTGCCGGGGTGATGTCCCCGGACTCGATCTCGCCGCCGATGCCGCGCCAGGCGTCGAGTCCGCCGTTGAGTACGGAGGCGTCGGCAAAGCCGTAGCTGCGCAACACCCAGGCGAGCCGCGCGGCCCAGATCCCGTTCTGATGGTCGTAGACGACCACCGTCGAGTCGGCGCCGACGCCGTGGCGTGCCAGAGCGTCGGCGAGTTGTTCACGCGTGGGACGGGTGAAACGCATCTCCGCTGTGGGGTCGGAGAAATCGTCGACGAGATCGGCATGAATGGCGCCGGGCAGGTGGCCCTCGCGGTAGGCCGGCAGGCCGGTCGTATAGGTGCTGGTGTCGTCGGGGTGGATGTCCCGGGTGACGCAGGCATCGAGGATCACCAGGTTCTGATCGCGGCGGTGCTCGGCCAGCCGGCGCGCCGACGTGAACAGCGCAGGGATCTCCTGGTCGGGGTTCACGGTTCCCGGTCCTGGTTGCGGCATGTGTATACAGCTACATTTATGGACATATTTGTGCACGCATTTAAATCCAGATGATTTGAACGCGTGACGATCAGGGGCCCTGGCGCGAGAATCGGGGCGTCGCGCATTGAAGGGATCTGTGCAGTTATGGCCACGACCGACTCCGGTGTTAAAGCCCGCTTTCGTACGCTCTGGTATCTAACCACTGCAAACGGTGACTATCCGTGGACGCCGGGACGGTTGTACCCGCCGGACTTCGAGCACTACAAGGAACTCGCCCAGGCCATCGACGACGGTGGTTTCTACGGCGCGCTGGTGGCCACCTGGCCCAACGATCCGTTCACCTCGGCCTCGTTCGCCGCGGCGGTGACCAGTCGGATGCGATTCCTTGTCGCGACCTACTCGGGTGTGGTTCCGCCGAAGGCCTTCGCCGAGAAGGCTCTGACCTTCGACCGATTCAGCGGCGGCCGGCTCGACATCAACGTGATCAACGGCACCGACGACCGGGTGGGCCCGTACGGTGTGAAAGCCGATCACGATGACCGGTACACCCGCAGCACCGAATATTGGGCCGAGGTACTCGAGCACTACCGCGCCGGCACCGACAGCAACTTCCACAATTCGCCGGTTCGCATCGACCCGACCCAGGATGTGCTGGATCTGTGGGGCACCGGGGATTCACCTGCCGGATTGACGCACGCCGGAGCGAGTATCCACAACTACCTGACGATGCTGCGTCCCGCGCCGGAACTTGCGCCGAGGATCGAGGCCGCGCAGAGCGCGGTGACGGCCGCCGGCCGCGAGTTCGATTCCATCGGCGCACTCGGCGGCGTGATCGTGCGGCCCAGCGCTGATGAGGCGCTCGAGAAGTTCTACACGGTGTTCACCGGCGCGGGCGTCGATGCGGTTCGCGACACCCTCGATGTCGCGGTGAAGAAGCGCACCAACGGTGAGCACAGCTTGCTGACCTACACCGCGCCTGATGCGCAGCGGCAGGGATGGGTCGATGCATTGCGGGCCAACCGTTTTCCCGAGCCTTCGGAACTGCAGGTCGATGAGGGGCTCTACGCCGGGATCACCGCGTGGTCGCCCCTGGACATCTTCGGGTCCCGCTCGTCGGCCCTGTACTTCGTCGGCGATCCCGACTCGATCACCGGCACGGTTCGTCGTTTGAAGGACGCCGTCGGCATCAGCTCGCTGATCCTGGCCGGCTGGCCGCTGGCCGAGGAAGCACGCCAGGTCGCCGAACATTTGATCCCGCGCTTCGGCGAGCTCTGATGGACAGCCACGCGAACGGGATCTATCGCAAACTCCGGGAGAATCTGCTGGCCGGCGTCTACCCGGTGGACAGCCCGCTGATCCCGGGGGTGCTCAGTGAGGACTTCGCGGTCTCCCGCACCCCGGTGCGGGAGGCGCTGGCCCTGCTGGCGCAGGACGGACTGATCGAACCGGTCCGTCGCGGATTCATGATCACCCAGCGTGGCGACGACGAACTGCTCGAGCTCTTCGAGGCGCAGGCTGCCCTCGACGCCGCGGTGGCGTCGGCGGCTGCTGACCGTCGCACCGACGTCGATCTGCTCCGATTGCAGGACGCACTGGACCGGTCGACCCAGCACGAAGAGCCGGTCGATGTCCGCCTCGCGCTGCGGCAGTGGCACACCGCCCTGCGCGAGGCGGCACACAACCGAACCATGACCGATCTGCTCGATCGGCTCGATGCCCAGATCAAACTGGGCGCACCGTGGAAGCCCTCACATTCCGACGGCGCGTTCGAGCGCCCGATCGCCGAGCATCGGGACATTCTCGCGGCGGTGCGCGAACGTGATCGGGACGGGGCACGCCTGGCGATGCTGGCGCACCACGCCGCCGACCGCGACAACCGAATTGCCCAATTGGCCCAGAGACACGCGTAATTCGCGTCTGTGGGCTGTTCGGAGTACGTCCTTCCGATTCCTGTGATTCCTATGGCGGTGCCTGTTGGCGCGGCGCGCTACCCTGTGACTACAGTCACTGATCGTGACTCCAGTCACATGTCGAAGGGAGTGAGTGGGTCTTGGCACCGAATGCGCGGGAAATGTTGGATTTCGAAGTCCAGTGGTACCACCTCGGCGGTGGGCCCTCTGAACAGATTCATGAGCGTTTCGGAATGTCGGATCGCGACTACTTTGCGTCGTTGAACGACCTTCTGCGGGAGAGTCCGCCGGAACAGCTCTCACCGAGTGCAGTCGAACGGATGCGCGGAGTCGTGCGCCGCCGGCTCTGGATGGCCAAGTAGCCGGGTCCGATCACGCGAGCCGGCGTTTGGCCTCCTCCTTGAGACCCTTCTGGGCAGTGTTCAGTGCGGTTTTCTGAGCCTGCTTGACCAGGAGGCCGGGGAGTTTGATCTTCAGTTCCACCTCGAGTTCGAACTCGATATGTGAGCCCTTGCCCTTGGGCGTCACCGTGTACTGGCCGTGCTGGTGGGACAGCTGGTCGGCTTCGATGAGATCCCAGGTGCAGGTGTTCTCTGTCCACGAGTAGGTCAGCACCTGATGGTCTGTCATACCGATGGCCTGGAGTTGGAGCTTCACGGTCTTCGGTGAGCCGTCCTCGTACTCTTCGGTGATCTCGGCCTTCTTGTGTGGTCCCGACCAGTCGGGCAGGGACTCCACGTCGAGCAGGATCTCCATGATCACGGCCGGGGGTGCGTCGATGTCGAATTCGGTCTTTGCGTTCACAGGCATGGAGGAAAAATTACACCGATGCGCCCGCAATATCTGTCAGGTTCGGATCCGGCGAAGTTGTCGTTGGTTTGTGACCGAAGCGTTGCCATCGAATGCAGGCGTGGACCCGCGGCGGGGGAGTAGGGTCTGTCCCAAGTGACCGGCACGGTGAGACGACCGGTACTTCCAGGGCTGGGAATCGGGGGGCCTTGTGACTCCGCTTTATTTCTTGATGGGACGAAAGTTGTTCACTGCACGTAGTTTTGGTGTCCGCTCGCGCCTTCGACGGAGGCTGGCGCTGGCCGGGATCGTCGGGGCAGGGGCGGTGGCAATGGTCGGTTTTGCCGGGCTCGGTACCGCGGCGGCGGATCCGCTCGTCTGCGAGGTGTCCAACGGGCACAACGTAATCCACTTGGACGGCAACGGCGGCTGCGGCGCCAATGCCGGCCCTGGCAGCACGGCCCGGGCCGTGGACCAAAGCGGTGGTGGCACAGCTGTTGCGTCGTCGAACACCGGCGGAAACGCGAACGCCCTGAACCTGCAACCCGGCGCCGCAGCCCTTTCTGGAGCGATCTCAGGCGGTAGCGGATACGCCGTGACCACCGGTCCCGGCGGGATTTCCGTGGCTCAGGCGCGGGACGGTGGTACGTCGATCGCGATCGCGGGATGGGGCGGTACCGCCTACTCGGGACCCTATGGGGCACAGTGCACAGGCAGCTTCGCCGCCGCAGTCGACACCAACACAGGCCAGGGCTGTATCGGTGCCGGAGGCATTTGGCTTTCGACTCCCAGATAACAAACCATGATGCGGGACGCTTCCTCCCGCACACCCCGACGAAGAGCGGTGCCGCTTACGGTGCCGCTCTTCGTGTATGGGCGGGCCGATGTCATGGGACGTTGGTCTCGGATTTACAAAGAGGACACGTGACAATCGGTCGTTCAGACTAGATTGAATCGGTGAACGAGATACTGCGTCTTTCGGACTTTGGACCCGATCATCCCGATATCGGTCCCGACTTCAGCGTTGTTGCCGGACGTGAGGCACTGCAAAAAATCGTCGACCTCGCCGACACCACGCAATTCCTGGTCGACGACCGCGATGACGACGACCCTCGATTGCTGACCCTGCCGGGGCGCAACGTCATCGACACCTGGCGTGAGGACTATCCCTACGACGAGCGTATGGGCCGCGACCAATACGAGCTGGAAAAGCGGTTGCTGCAGATCGAACTGCTCAAGCTCCAGCGATGGATCAAGGCGACCAACCAGCGCCATGTGCTGGTTTTCGAGGGGCGTGACGCCGCGGGTAAGGGTGGCACGATCAAGCGATTCATGGAGCACCTCAATCCCCGTGGCGCACGGGTGGTTGCCCTGGAGAAGCCCAGCGAGAGGGAATCGACCGAATGGTATTTCCAGCGCTACGTGCAGCACTTGCCCGCCGCCGGTGAGATCGTCATGTTCGACCGTTCCTGGTACAACCGGACCGGCGTCGAACGGGTGATGGGATTTTGCACCGACGAACAGCACGCCCAGTTCCTGCGGCAGGCTCCGCTGTTCGAGGAGATGCTGATCGATGACGGGATCAAACTGATCAAGTTCTGGTTCTCGGTGTCACCGCTGGAGCAGCGCACCCGGTTTGCGATCAGGCAGGTCGACCCGGTCCGACAATGGAAGTTGTCGCCGATGGACCTTGCCTCCCTGGACAAATGGGACAAATACACCGCGGCCAAGGAAGAGATGTTCGCCGGGACCGACACCGACCATGCGCCGTGGACGGTGGTGAAGAGCAACGACAAGAAGCGCGCTCGACTCAGCGCCATGCGGTACGTCTTGAACCTCTACGACTACGACGACCGCGACGATGAGATCGTCGGACGACCCGATCCGCTGATCGTCGGTCGGGGTAGCGACATCCTCGATGAATAGGACGTTGCGGGGTTTCACGCCTACGGATCGGTAGCCTGAGTCGGTGCGTTCCTTCCTTACTGCTGTGTTCTGTCTTGTCGCGATAGTCGGCGTGGCCATCGCGATACCCGCATTCTGGGTCAACTCGAATCTGGTCGACCGTGATGGCTTCAGCGACATGGTTTCCCCGCTCGCGGACAACCCGAAGGTTCAGGAACATATCGCCGACGAGATCACCGCGGAGGTTTCCGCTGCAGCCCCGTTGATCCCGGAGGCGCTGATCCGACCTCTCGCGGGGGCCTACACCCGCGGCGACAACTTCGAGGCCGACTTCACCGAGGCGATGAACCAGCAACACGACTGGCTCTTCGAAGAGGCCTCACCTGAAGACAAGGGTCAGGTGATGTCGCTGGATCTGACGCCGATGGTCAACCGCATCATCGACGATCGGATCTTCGGGGGTATCGAGATCTCGGGGCCGATCGAGGTGCCGCTGACCGATTCCGCCGCGGCCGGTCTGGAAGCCGGGCGCTATCACGATCTCGGTGATCAGATCGGATACATCGCCTACGGTTCGCTGGTGATCGCCGTGGTCGCGGCGATCGGTGGGCTGGCGGTGGCGCGGCGACGCGGATTGGTCCTTGCCGCAGTCGGATTCGGTGTGATCTTCGGTGGGGTGCTGACGTGGCTGATGGGCGACTTTGCTCAGCGCCGTGCACTCGACGAGGTCTCCGGCGCGGACGGATCGGCGCGTGAGGTCGCCGAACTCATCATCGACGAGGTGGTGCACAGCATGCAGAAGATCGGACTGATCGCTGCCTTCGCGGGCGTTGCTCTGGCCGTTGCCGGCGTACTGGTCACGGCGATGCTCGAACGCCGGCGCTAGTCGGTCACCGTACCCGAGGAGCTGTGTCGGAGGCCCATGCGAACATATGTTCGTGCCCCGGATCGAGCAGCGTGAACAAGCCAGCATTCTGCATGCTGATCTCGACTCGTTCTATGCCTCGGTAGAGCAGCGCGACCACCCGGAGTTGCGTGGTCGGCCGGTGATCGTCGGTGGCGGGGTCGTGCTCGCGGCCAGCTATGAGGCCAAGGCTTTCGGTATCCGGACACCGATGAACGGCCGTGAAGCACTGGCGATGTGCCCGCGGGCAGTGGTGATGCCGGCGCGGTTCGAGGCCTACAGCGAGGCGAGTAAGGCCGTATTCGAGATCTTTCGCGACACCACACCGATCGTCGAGGGGATCTCGATCGACGAGGCCTTTCTCGACGTCGGTGGTCTGCGCCGGATCAGTGGTTCGCCGATGGAGATCGGTGCGCGCCTGCGGGCCCGGGTGGCCACCGAGGTGGGCCTGCCGATCACGGTCGGGATCGCGAGCACCAAGTTCCTGGCCAAGGTGGCCAGTGCCGTGGCCAAACCCGATGGATTGCTCGAGGTCGCGGTCGGCTCCGAGCTCGATTTCTTGCATCCGCTTCCGGTCGAACGGTTGTGGGGTGTGGGCGCCGTGACCGCGGCGAAACTCCACAGCGCAGGATTGCGAACCGTCGGAGACCTGGCATCGGTCGGCGAACCGTTGCTGGGTTCGGTGGTTGGTTCCGGAGCCGGCCGCCATCTATATGCGCTGTCGATGGCCCGAGATCCGCGGCGGGTGGAGGTCGGGCGCCGCCGCCGGTCGATCGGCTCACAGCGAGCCATGGGTCGCCGCGCGAAAACGCCCGGAGAACTCGAGGCGACGCTGGTCGCGATCATCGATCGGCTCGGCAAACGGCTCCGCACTGCCGATCGGATGACCCGCACCGTGATCCTGCGCCTGCGGTTCGACGACTTCACCCGCGCCACCCGATCGCACACCCTCTACGAGTCGACCGATCGCACCGACGTCCTGATGACTGCGTCGCGGAAGATCCTTGACGCCGCCATGCCGATGATCGAGACCAAGGGCTGCACACTGCTGGGTGTCTCGTTCACCAACCTGTCCGGCCGCGATGTCGTCCAGCTGGCGTTGCCCTTCGAAGAGCACCATCAGGAGAGGCTGGACATCACGGTCGACAGTCTGCGCGATCGGTTCGGATCGAAGGCCGTGACCAGGGCTGTTCTCCTCGGCCGCCCCGAGGGAATGCAGGTGCCGATGCTGCCCGACTGAGTTCGATGCCATCGGCATCTCGCCCCGAGCCGCGCTACGGTGTCAAAATGGCTTCATCGACCGTCGCGGACACCAGTGACGTAACCGGAGATGGGCTCGACGAACGGCCGCACCTCCGGACAAGGCGCAAACAACTGACCGATCCCCGGCGCTGGAGCGCGCCGTGGGTGGTCTCGTTCTGCACGTTTGCCGTGCTGGCGGGCGTGTACATCGTCTATGTGGTCAGGCGCTTCGAGCGGCTCGGATTCTCCGGGTGGGACCTGGGCATATTCACGCAGGCTGTCAGGGCATACAGTCGTTTCGAGGCGCCGATCGTGCCTCTCGAAGGCACCGACGTCAACCTGATGGGCGACCATTTTCAGCCGTGGATTGCGCTGATCGGGCCGATCTACCGGATCTTCCCGTCGCCGATGACACTGCTGGTGGTTCAGGCGCTGCTGTTTGCGTTGGCGGCGATACCCATCGTGCGGTTGGCGACCAAGCAATGGGGCGTCGTCGTCGGTGTATTGATCGCCGTCGCCTATGGGATGTCCTGGGGTATCTCTCACGCACTGGCCTTCGACTTCCACGAAATCGCGCTGGCCGTGCCACTGCTGGCATTCAGTCTGGTCGCTCTCGTCGAGGGGCGGTGGCGCGCGGCTCTGCTGTACGCGTTGCCGCTGGTCTTCTGCAAAGAAGACCTCGGTTTAACCGTCGTGGTGCTGGCAGCGGTGGTGGCGTGGCGATGCGGTAAACCGGCCTACCGCTGGGCGGCCGCCACCGCAGTGTGGGGTCTGGGCTGGACCGCTTTTGCCACGAAGGTGGTCATCCCGGCACTCGGTAGCGGTGACTATTCGTACGGCACGAAGTTTCCGGAGTCTCCGATAGACGGAGTCAAGGACTTCATCCTTGGAGTCGCGTCGGGCGATGCCCGGGCCTCGACGGCGTTCATGCTGCTGGTGATCACGTTGTTCCTGGGAGTGCGATCACCAATCGCACTGATCGCGGTCCCGACCATCGTCTGGCGGTTCTGGAGCACCAACTACCTGTACTGGTCCGACGACTACCACTACGACGCCATCTTGATGCCGATCATGTTCGTCGCGATGATCGATGCGTTGATGTCGATGGATCGGCAGGGCCGGTCGCGTCGGGTGATCACCGGGTTCGCGGCGGGGGCTGCGGTGGTCGCGCTGATTCTGGCCGCGGGTGGACCGCTCCACCGGTTGGGTCAGAGCGACTTCTACAGCCCGGCCACCGCCGCGCAATCGGTGGACGTGCTCGTCCGTCAGATCCCGGCGGGTGATTCGGTGGCCGCGACCAACAACATTGCACCGCAACTCGTTTCCGACTACGACGTGACACTGTTTCCGCGTCAGAGCCGCGACCGGTCGGTGCCGGAGTGGATCATCGTCGACAAGAACACCTACAACATGTTCCCGACGAGTCCGGAGGGCGTCCGAAAAGCTTTGGATGAGACCGAATCCGATGGTCAGTACCGGGAGGTCGGTAGCCGCAACGGAGTGGTCCTGCTGCACCGCCGCTGATCCCACTCCGCCGAGCGGGCCGACAAACCCGCCGAGCGTGCCCAAGTCGCCGTCGAGCGTGCCCAAATCACCGCCGAGCGTGCCCAAATCGCCGTCGAGCGTGCCAAAAGCATTGGCGCATATGTATTTTCGGCACGGTGAACGGCGATATCGGCACGCTCGGCGGTTGGATCGGCACGCTCGACGGTTGGCGCGTATGCACTTTCGGCACGGTCGACGGTTGGATCGGCACGGTCAGTGGGGGCCGATGCTCTCCCACAGGAATTCGTAGGCCAACGCTGACTTGAAGGCTGCCTGCTTGTTGTCGGCGGCGCCGCCGTGGCCACCCTCGATGTTCTCGTAGTAGCTCACCGCATGACCCAGTTCTTCCATCCGGGCGACGAATTTGCGTGCGTGACCGGGATGAACGCGATCGTCGCGCGTCGATGTGGTCATCAGGAGCTTGGGATAATCGGCGTCTTTGCGGAGCAGCTGGTAGGGAGAATATTTGGAGATGAACTCCCACTGCTGCGGATCGTCGGGGTCCCCGTACTCGGCTACCCAGGAGGCGCCGGCGAGCAGCAGGTGATAGCGCTTCATGTCCAGCAGCGGCACCTGGCAGACCAGGGCGCCGAACAGTTCCGGGTAGCTGGTGAGCATGACGCCCATCAACAGACCGCCGTTGGAGCCACCCTGGGCTGCCAGCTGTTCGCTGGTGGTCAGGCCGCGGGCGATCAAATCCTTTGCGACACTGGCAAAGTCCTCGTAGACGAGGTGGCGGCCGGCGAGTTGGGCCTGGGTGTGCCACGTCGGGCCGTATTCGCCGCCACCCCTAATGTTGGCGATGACGTAGATGCCGCCGCGTTCCACCCAGCTGCGGCCGGAGACGGCGCCGTAGCTCGGTGTCATCGAGTTCTCGAATCCGCCGTAGCCGTACAGCAGTGTCGGGCCCGAGTCCACGTCGTCGCGCTTGACCACAAAGTAAGGGATCTGGGTGCCGTCGTCCGAGGTCGAAAAGAACTGGGAGGCAGTCACATTGTTCGTGTCGAATAGAGCCGGCGACTGCTTGATCGGAGCCACACCGCCGGTGCTCGTCCCGTGCAGCAGACTCGGTGGGGTGGTGAAACTGCTGGCCGACAGGAACAGCTCGTCGCTGTGGTCGGGATCGGTGTCGAGAACGGAGATGGTGGCCAGGTCCGGGAGCCCGGCCAGTTCGGAGACAGACCAATCGGACAACGACAGCAGCCGTACTTCGGTCTGGACGTCACGCAAGGTCACCAGAACCAGGTGGTCGGAGGTGAACGAGAAGTTCTGGAGGCTGGTGTGGTCGTCGGGAGTGAACAGGACCTCCGCATCGCGGTTCCCGGTCAGGTACGCGTCGTGGTCGAAGACCAGCAGGGTTCCGGTCGGGTACGTCTGGTTCTCATTCAGTTCCCAGGGCGAGCGGGTGAACACCAGCAACCACTGACGGTGAACGCTGGTGTGCGCATCGGTGGGGACGTCGATGAGCGTCGGGGTGCCGGAGTCCCCGAGGAGGTAGAACTCCTGGTTGAAGAAGTCCGTCGACCGGACGACGAAGTGCCGCTCGAAGCCGGGGGTGTCGTCGTACATCGCCTGTACCGCAACATCTTCAACAGATCCGGCGAACACGGTGACCGCGGATTCGAGCGGTGTGCCGCGGGTCCACCGTTTGACGACGCGGGGGTATCCGGAGTTGGTGAGCGCGGATTTGCCGTCGGAATGGGTGCCGAAGTCGGTGCCGACGTAGACGGTGTCCCGATCGATCCAGTCGATGTCGGACTTGTTCTCCGGCAACGCGAATCCGCCGTCGGCCGCATCGATCCACGTCCGGGAGACGAGGTCGAACTCGCGCACGATCGAGGCGTCGGCACCGCCGCGCGACAGCAGGATCAGGGCCCGATCATGTGCCGGACGCAGAACCAGCGCACTCTTCCATACCCAGTTCTCGTCCTCGGCGGCGGCGACCGCATCCAGGTCGATCAGCACGTCCCATTCGGGGGAGTCCGTGCGGTACTGCTCCAGCGTGGTGCGTCGCCACAACCCGCGCGGATTGGTTGCATCTCGCCAGTAGTTGTAGAGGTGCTCGCCGCGCCGGCGCACGTACGCGATGCGGTCGTCGGTATCGAACACCTCGAGGGCGGCCGATTGCAGTTCCGAAAACCGGGTGCCGGTGGTCAGGCGATCAATCGTGGGCTGGTTGTGCTCGCGTACCCAGGTCAGGGCGTCTTCGCCGGTCACGTCTTCGAGCCAGAGGTAGGGGTCGGAATCACTCACGCCGACCAGTCTGCCGCACCGACCACTTCGTTGTTCACCAGCGGTCCGTCGCGCACGACTCCGAGGTGGGTGGCGAGGACCGCGAGGTTCATCCTCAGGATCTCCATGGCCAGGGAGGGATCCACGGTGGCGAGGGTGTCGCGGTCGGTGTGCACGTCCGTGTTGGCCCGGTCATCGGCCTCGATGGTGAGGACGGCGGGCAGGCCGGCGTCGATGAACGGCACGTGGTCGCTGGCGAACGGGTTGAGCGAGGTGGTCACCGATAGCTGGGTGTAGGTGCCGGCAGCCGCGACCAGTTCATTCATCAACGGCTGCGAGTTCTGGCCTCCCTCGATCATGACGCCGGATATGGCCGTGTTCCGCCGGCCGATCATGTCCATGTTGATGACGGCCGAGATCTGGGTTCGCTGCTCGGGCGTGAGCGCCTCGACGTACTCGATGCTCCCCAGAAGTCCCTGCTCTTCGCCACCGAACAAGATGAGGACCACGTCGTTCTCCCACTTCCGCCCGGCGAGGACCGCACCGAGTTCGAGGACCCCGGCGCTGCCCGAGGCGTTGTCGTCGGCACCCGGCGCCGGAAGTGATCGTCCGGCCTCATTCACCGAATCCAGGTGCGCGGTGGCCAACACCGGATTTCTGGTATCGGTACCACGTCCAGGGAGATGCGCAATGAGGTTCGCGCTGGTCCCGGCGCCCACACTCACTGGTGCCCGGGTAACCGTGTAACCGGCATCTTCGAGTTCGGTGGCCGCGAAATCCATGATCGACCGGAACTCCGGACTCAGTGAATGCCGGGTGCGCGGGGTGGTGATGGCCGACAGGAACCGGCTGTAGCGGGTGCGCGACAGCGATGAGAGCAACGCGGCGATCTCTGCGTCCGGTGTGGACCTGACCACCGGCGGATGTTCGATCGTGGGGGCGGTCCGCAACGCCGCCGATCGCCGGCAGGTCTGTTCGTGGTTCTCGATGAGGTCGTCGGTAGGCATTGCCGATCCTTTCGGTGTCGCTGCGGTCATCGCAGACGGACTTCGATGCGTTCGTCGCCCCGGTGGACGATCTCCAACGTCGGAGATCCTGTCGATTCGAGCAGCCGCCGTCCGGGGACGTCGTCGGCGCCGAGACCCAGTTCGACGACGGATCCGTCCGGATCGATCTCGATGCCCCGGCGGCCCCTGGCGGGCGGGAAGTCGAAACCGTCGGGCCGGTAGACGGCCACGTCGTCGTGGTCCTCTTCGAACGAATGCCACCAACGTTGGTCGGCCATGGCGGTCACGAGGTGGGCGATCCCGCGCCGACCTGGGTACTTCCGGTGGCCACCAGTGTTGCCCGCGCGGTATCGAGGCAGGCGCGCATCCGGCTCACCTGTCCGGCGGTGAACATCATCATCGAATCGTCGTCGGTGTAATCCATGTAGTCCATGAACAGGTCGCCGTTGGGGGCGTTGTTGCAGCTGACGTGAGGAAATGTCGGTTTCCCGGTGTTTTCCGAACCCTGATTCGGGGTGTCGGAGACCTCGTCGGTGCCGCCGCAACCGCTGCCGTCGTCGCCCCAGATGTGGAACAGGTTGAGGTAGTGCCCGATCTCATGGGTGGCGGTGCGGCCGAGGTGGAAGGGCTCGTGGGCCGTGCCCGTCGTACCGAATGCGGTGTGGGTGATCACCACGCCGTCCGTCTCCGCCGGTCCGCCGGGGAACTGGGCGTATCCGAGCAGGCCGCCACCGAGCAGTCCGACCCAGACGTTCAGGTACTTGTCGGCGGGCCAGGCGTCGATGCCGCCGCGCGAGGTGAACTTGATCTTGTTGTCGGAGTTGAACGATGTCCTGGTGGTCGATGTTCGGGTGATTCCGCTGGTCGGTGCACCGTCGGGGTCAACCGTCGCGAGGGAGAACTCGACCAGGGCGTCACCGATGCGGTCCTTGAAGACATCCGGCACCCGGTCGAGGTCGTCATTCGTGGCCCGGTAATCGCGGTTGAGAACCTCGATCTGGCTGTGTATCTGAGCATCCGAGATGTTCTCGGCGTCGGTGCGCGCAACCACATGCACGACCACCGGGATATGGACGACCTCGGTGCTGATGGCCTCGAGGGCTTCGAGTTCGATGGTTGCGGTTTCGAGATCGGCCCGCGCCTGTCGATAGTCGGCCGACTCGGTCAGCAGGCGGCGGTGTTCGGGCATGGCCCCACAGAGGCGCCGGGTCGGGGGTTCGATGGTGGTCATGATGTTCTCCGATCAGAGGATGAGATCTTCGGTACGAATGAGTTCACGTGCGGTAGATGAGCTTTCGATGTGTTCCAGTGGATCCGCACCGATGTAGGCGCTGAGGTCGAGGCCGGTCGCGGCGGCGATTCTGCGGACCTGAACTTGGTAGGTGCGGTATGCCCCGAAGGAAAAGGCTTCTGGGGCGGTGCTGAATTCGTCCAGCAGGGCCTGTTGGCTCAGGAGGTAGCCGGTGGCCGACAGTGTGCCGTCGACCTTGACCATTGTTGCCACTTTCCAGAACTGCTTGGGCAATTTGAACCCACGGTATGGCGGGTCGTCGTCGGCGAACACCGGTCCGGTGAGGACATTGACCTTGATCGCGTTGTTCTGGGCACTGCCCAACAGGTAGTCCTCGAGCCCCACCCACAGGGTCGCTCCGGCGTTGAAATCATGATGCTGCGGTGTGCAATTGGTGAAATGGAAGGTGTCGTCGTTGGCCGCTTTCGCTCGGGGACCCCACGCCGGATCGAGCCGGCGCACCAGATGTCCACGATCGAGTGGATTGTCGCGATAGAGGGCTTCGTCGGTTTGTTCGTCGGCGCCGATCCGCGGATCGCGGATCCATCGGTCGGACTCTCGGGGTGGGTCATCGGCCGCGCTGCCGTCGATGTTGACGGCGGTGAACAGAGCCATCCGGCGGGGTCGATTCATCACCACGCTGAAGTGGTGGTACCGAAGTTCTTGCGACGTCATCGGTTTGACCGCGGCGGTCGGAGTGGGCAGCGGTACCGGACGGGTGAGGAAGTTCGGGTCGTAGCCACCGCGGGTCGTGTAGTCGGGGTCGATGGAGATTGCCTCGGTACTTGCCGACCCGCTGGTGCTCGTTTCAGCCGGCATGACCTGGGCAGTGGCGGTGAGGGTGTCGGTGAGGCGCACCGTGATTTCCACCGGCACCGTCACGGTCCGGATCGTGCCGGCCGAGGTTGCCTCACTGTGGTCTGGCTGGGGTGCTACTGCCGGTGTCGTGGGTGGCGGATCGCCGAGCAAGACAGCGGCCAGCTCCAATTGATCGGCGGTCAATGGCTGGGATCGGAGGTGGGCGAGGATGCTGCTGATCCGGATTCCCTCGTTCAGATAGCCGCCGGCCTGGACCTCTTCGGCGACGGGCACGCTGGCGTGGTGCAGCGCAACAACTTCCCACTGATCGTTGAACACCGGCGACCCGGATGACCCGGGTTCGGTATCGGCCGCGTAATGGACGAAGCCCTCGGGGATGTCGATGAGTTTGTTCTCCCGCAACACGATCTGCTTCTTACGACCGCCTGGGTGCTGAACGATTGTGACGTATTCGCCGATGATCACGGTGCCCTGCGCGGCGGTGAGCCGGTTGTATCCGAACGGTGCGAGTTCGGACAGCGGAGCGTCGACGGCGACCAGGGCGAAGTCACGCTGACGGTCGGCCAGGAAGAATCGGTCTGGGGCGAAGCTGAACTTCGTGTCGGACAGTGGGGCACCGCCGGGCCCGTCCTGATAGTTGAATTCGATCTGACTTCTCCGGGCCGTCTCGGCGTCGGGCAACACGTGATGGTTGGTCAACAGCAGTGACGGTGCGACGAGGAATCCGGTACCGAAGCCATGTGCCTGCCCGGAACTGACGTCGATGTTGACCCGGCCGATCGAACGCGATGCGCTCACACCGTCGTCGAGATACCGGACGGCGAGGAAGTCGGCGGCGTTGATGATCCGTTCGAGGTCAGCGCCTTGCACGGCGAGGGCCGTTGCCGCTCGATCGATGCCCTTGGCGATGGTGGGTTCGGGCGTGGTTGCCAAGCCGGAATCGTAGTAGTGCGCGATCCGTGCCAGACGGTTCGTGATTCGTGCCGGAGAATCCACGCCTGCCAGGTCGCCTCGCGCCAGCGCGTCCTCGTTGCCGCTGCGGTTGCCGATTCGTCCGGCGAGTCTTCGAGCGGCCGCGTCGGCCTGCAATTGATGTTCGGAGTCGAACGCGTCCGGATGTGAGTGTGCGAGTCCATCGGACGGTGTTGGGATGATCGTCATCGCCGGTCCCTGTGGTCTGTGTATGGAGATCGTCATTCGAGAATCCCGCACACCGTGGCCGGGTGCACGCGTAGTCCGCTACTCGAATCCGGGACCAGGTACTACGTGATTCCACCGGAAGACACGTCGAATTGCGGGTCAGTCGATCGTCATCACTGTGATGGACCGGAAAATCGGCCCACAATGACTCCAGATGAGAGGAGCTGACGATGCGATACGCACTACTTCTGAACAACACCGAGCCCGGTGAGGGTGAGATCCCTGCCGAGGTCATCGCCGAGATGCAGGAAGCGTTCGGGGTCTACGGGACGGCACTGGCTGCGGCCGGCGTCCTGGTTGCCGGGGAAATCCTGCAGCCGGTGGCGGCCACGACAACGGTGACCCGGCGCGATGGCAGCCTGCAGATCCAGGACGGCCCGTTCGCCGACACGAAAGAGGCTTTGGCGGGGGTCTTTGTGATCGACGTGCCCGACCTCGACGCGGCGCTTGCCTGGGCCGAGAAATGTCCGGCGACGCAGTATGCCGTGATCGAGGTGCGGCCGGTCGGGATCTCACTGGTGGACGGTCACTGGGTGTAGGCGCGTGCCTGGTCTCGAGTCCGCGTCGGAGGTGGACGCGGCGGCGGCGATGTCCGCGCGCACGTCCTACGGCCGATTGCTGGCGCTGCTGGCGGCCGCCGATGGCGATGTCCCCGCGGCCGAGGATGCGCTCGCCGACGCGTTCGAGCGGGCGCTGATGCTCTGGCCGCGCGATGGCGTGCCCGCCAATCCGGACGGCTGGATCCTGGTGGTCGCCCGCAATCGGCAACGGGACCGGTGGAAGTCGTCGGCCTTCCGCAGTTCTGTTGTGCTGGAGCCTGATCGACACTCCGGAGTACATCTCGACGTCGTCGACCCCGATGCCATCGAGGACCATCGCCTTGCGCTGATGCTGGTGTGTGCGCACCCGGCCATCAACCCCGCTGTGCACACTCCGCTGATGCTGAACACGGTGCTCGGTTTCACCGTCGAGCAGATCGGCCGGGCCCTCGCGATACCCACGCCGACGCTGGCCGCGCGTCTGGTTCGCGCCAAACGTCGAATCAAGCAGGCGCGCATACCGTTCCGGATCCCGGATGCGACTGTCCTGGTCGACCGGATGCCCGCAGTCGCCGAAGCTGTCTACGGCACCTTTGCCATCGACTGGCACAGCAGTGGCACGCAGCGGCGGTACTGCCTGCAGAGCGAGGCGCTGTATCTGGCCGAGACGCTGGCCGACCTGGCGCCGGTGGGTCATCCGGAGATCGTGGCCGAGGCGCACGGATTGGCGGCGCTCATCTGCCTGTCGAATGCCCGGCAGCCGGCCCGTCACAACTCGGACGGTGGACTCGTCCCGCTGGCCGAACAGGATGTGACCCGCTGGGATGGTGGTCTCATCGACCGTGGTCGGGAGCATCTTCGGCAAGCACACAGCTGCGGAGTGCTCGGGCGTTTCCAGCTCGAGGCCGCGATCGAGTCGGTGCACATCGCGCGCCGGGATAGCGGAACGACCGAGTGGTCGGTCCTGCGTGACCTGCACCAAACCCTGAACGCGGTGGCGCCCACACTCGGCAGCGCGGTTGCGCTCGCTGCGGTGACCGCGGAAGTCGACGGCGCCGCGGCCGGCCTGGAGCTACTCGATGAGGTCGCCGACCGGACCCGTCATTTCCAGCCCGCCTGGAGCACTCGGGCGCACCTGCTCCGGCAGGCCGGGAGACCGGCCGAGGCCAGCGATGCCCTGGTCAAGGCAATTTCGCTGACCACAGATCCCGCGCAGCGCGTCTACCTGGAACGCCGGCTCGGCGAACTCGGCTGACTGCTTCGGCTTCGCTGACCTCGCCCGTCCGGATCGGGCAGCGGGTATGTGAGTAGATGGTCGGCATGCACAGGTTGCAGTGCACGCACTTGGAGACCGTGGTCGGGTCGGCCTCGATGCGCAGGGGAAGATCGGGTTCACGCAGCAGCGCTCGCCCCATCGCGACAAAATCGAATCCCTCGGCGAGCGCGAGATCCATCGACGCGCGATCGGTGATGCCTCCCAGCAGGATCAGCGGCATCGATACGGCTTCCCGCAGTTGCCGCGACAAGGGCAGCAGGTAGGCGGGCTCGTAGTCGTACTTCTTCATGAAGACCGGTGCAATCGCTTTGATGCCCCAGCGCATCACGCCGTGGAAGGCATTGGAGAACTCTTTGCGCGGAACGTCGCCGTGGAACAGGTACATCGGGTTGAGCAGGGAACTTCCTGCGGTCGGCTCGATGGCATCGAGGTACCCGTCGGCTTCGAACATCCGGCCGACCTCGCAGGCTTCGTCGACACCGAAGGAACCCGGGAACCCGTCGTACATGCTGAGTTTGGCCCAGATCGCCACGTCGTCGCCGACCTCGTCGCGGACGGCTTCGCTGATCTCGCGGCAGAAACGGGCTCGGTTGACCAGCGATCCGCCGTATTCGTCGCGACGGCGGTTCAGTAGTGGGCTCAAGAAACAGCTGGCCAGGTAGTTGTGGCCGAAGTGGATTTCGAGTCCGTCGAAGCCGCTGTCGACCGCGAGCCGGGCGGCCCGCCGATATTTCAACAGCGTGTCGGAGATGTCCTCGGTGGTGAGCTTCTTGCACAACGCCATACCCATGGGGGCTGGAATACGGGACGGCGCATGGGCTTTGGCCTGATTGGAGATGGAGTTCGCGACCGGTCCGGCGTGTCCGAGCTGAGCTGCGGCGAGGGCTCCCTCGGCGTGAATGGCATCGGTCAGGTCGATGAGGCCGGGGACGGCTTCCGGGCGCATCCAGATCTGATGCCGGTCGGTACGGCCTTCCGGTGAGATCGCGCAATAGGCGACGGTGTTCATCGCGACACCGCCGGCCGCGACCTCTCGATGGAACTCGATGAGTTCTGGCGTCACCAGGGCATCCGGTGTCGCTCCCTCGAACGTGGCGCACTTGATGAGTCTGTTGCGGAGTTTGAGCGGACCGAGGGACGCGGGGGCAAACGGTGTGGGCTGCACCTCGCTGAGGGTATCCGCCAATTCGACATCAAACAAGAACATGTTCTAGTTTTGATGCCGGGGTGGTTCAATCCGCTCAGACCTGGGTAACGAATAGATGTCGACGCTCGTCCGGGGAAGGGCGGTCGTCATTACTGAGTGCGGTCGGGGCCGAACACAGGGGATAGGACATGGAAGCCCAGGAGACAGGCCTTCTTCGCGGTGGCGAGCTCGGCGACGGGCTCGACGCCTTGCCGGCGGACCCGGATGCCCGGGAGTTCGCCGAGCGTGGCGGCGGTTATGCGGCTCTGATGTCGCCGCCGGACCGGTGGCTGTCGATCCCGGCGGGGTGATCGCCCAACGGCCGTCTGGCGGCGTTCGTCGATGCCACGCGACGGCTAGGGGGTATCCGTCAGCGTGCCGAAGTGCGGAGACGTAGGGTGGAGCGCGTGGCTGAACACTTTGACACAGTTGTCCTTGGCGGAGGTCCGGGAGGTTACGTCGCCGCGATCCGGTCGGCGCAACTCGGAGCTAAAACCGCAGTAATCGAAGAGAAGTACTGGGGCGGTGTCTGCCTGAACGTGGGCTGCATCCCGTCCAAGGCGTTGCTGCGCAACGCTGAGCTGGCGCACATCTTCAACCATCAGGCCAAGACCTTCGGCATCTCCGGGGACGTGAGCTTCGACTTCGGCGCCGCGTTCGACCGCAGCCGCAAGGTGTCGGACCAGATCGTCAAGGGTGTGCACTTCCTGATGCGCAAGAACAAGATCACCGAGATCGACGGGTATGGCGTCTTCAAGGACGCCAAGACCATCACCGTCGGCGACCGGGAGATCACGTTCGACAACGTCATCATCGACACCGGCTCCACGGTGAAGTCGCTCCCGGGCGTCGAATTGTCGGAGAACGTCGTCGACTACGAGACCCAGATCATGACCCGCGACCTGCCCGGCTCGATTGTCATCGTTGGCGCGGGCGCGATCGGCATGGAGTTCGGGTACGTGCTCGCGAACTACGGCGTCGACGTCACGATCGTCGAGTTCCTCGATCGTGTCCTGCCCAATGAGGACAAAGACTCGTCGAAGGAGCTGGCCAAGCAATACAAGAAGCTGGGCATCAAACTCCTTACCTCCACCAAGGTGCAGTCGGTCGACGACCAGGGCTCGAAGGTCGTCGTCAAGTACAAGGACGCGAAGGACCAGGACGGCGAACTCACCGTCGACAAGGTGCTGATGTCGGTCGGATTCGCTCCCCGGGTCGACGGCTTCGGTCTGGATAAGACCGGCGTCGAACTCACCGACCGCGGCGCCATCGCGATCGACGACTACATGCGCACCAACGTCGAGGGCATCTACGCCATCGGTGACGTCACCATGAAACTGCAACTCGCCCACGTGGCCGAGGCGCAGGGTGTGGTGGCCGCGGAGACCATCGCCGGAGTCGAGACGATGCCGCTCGGTGACTACCGGATGATGCCGCGGGCGACGTTCTGCCAGCCGCAGGTCGCGTCCTTCGGACTCACCGAAGACCAGGCCAAGGATGAGGGCTACGACGTGAAGGTCACCACCTTCCCGTTCACCGCCAACGGTAAGGCCCAGGGGCTCGGCGAGCCTGCCGGTTTCGTCAAGCTCATCACCGACAAGAAGCACGATGAACTGATCGGTGGACACTTGGTGGGCGACAACGTTTCCGAGATGTTGCCTGAGCTCACCCTCGCTCAGAAGTGGGACCTGACAGCCAACGAACTGGCCCGTAACGTCCATACCCATCCGACCTTGTCCGAGGCGATGCAGGAGACCTTCCATGGCGCCATCGGTCACATGATCAACCTCTAGGTTTCGATGACTGATGAA
The DNA here is from genome assembly GCA_003202005.1 of Williamsia faeni. Taxonomy (GTDB): domain Bacteria; phylum Actinomycetota; class Actinomycetes; order Mycobacteriales; family Mycobacteriaceae; genus Williamsia; species Williamsia faeni. The sequence continues at coordinate 185,836 of QJJF01000010.1, forward strand.
GGGCCCGGCGACAATTCGCCGGGCCCTTCATTCATTTCCCGGCTCTGGACACCGCCGGGTCCGCTGGATGTCCGGGCAACGCTGAGTCTGCATCGTCGTGGCAGCGGTGATCCGGCCACCAGATTTGCGCCGAATGGGTCGATCTGGCGTGCCGTGTACACCCCGGATGGTGCTGGGACGCTTGCTGTTTCGCGGTCAGACGGTGACGTTCTGGGTCGGGCGTGGGGTCCGGGCGGGCCGTGGTTGCTCGAACAGATGCCGAAAATGCTCGGCAGTGAGGACAATCCCGACGAGTTCGTGGCCCATCACGACGTCATCGCCAAACTTGCCCGGCAAGGTCGTGGACTTCGTATCGGTCGCACAGATCGGGTCTGGGAGGCGCTGGCGGCCGCCGTACTCGAGCAGAAGGTCACCGGTGCCGAGGCCTGGCGGTCCTGGCGGTACCTCGTGACCAAATACGGCGAGCCGGCACCGGGTGCATCGAGTATGAGAGTCCCTCCACCGCAACAGGTATGGCGTGAGATCCCGCAATGGGAGTGGCATGCCGCCGGAACCGAACCCGCGCGGCGGCGGACAATCGTCTCCGCGGCCGGCTACGACGTGGAACGCAAGGCCGATCGGCTGCATCTCCTACGCGGGATCGGTCCGTGGACGGCAGCCGAGGTTCGGGCACGTGCAGTGGGAGACGCCGATGCCGTTCCGGTGGGGGACTACCACATTCCCTCGATGGTGGGCGGCACCCTCATCGGTGAACGGGTCGACGATGCGGGAATGTTAGAACTACTGAAACCCTATGCCGGACACCGCTATCGGGTGATCAGACTGATCGAACTGTACATGCCGATGCCCGCCCGCCGCGCACCCCGAATGCCGACCCGCGACTACCGCAACTTCTGACCGCCCACTGCCCACCGCCCACCGGCCCACCGCCCACCGGCCCCGCCGTCGAGCGTGCCGAACGAACCGTCGACCGTGCCTTACCGACCGTTGACCGTGCCCTACCGACCGTTGACCGTGCCGAACCCGCCGCCGAGTGGGCGGCAATGTCAAGTGGTTGTTGCATCGCTGCTGGTGTGACTAGGCGGCTGTGATGATGTCGGTGTCGATGAGTTTGGCGAGTGCTTGTGCTGGT
>QJJF01000011.1 GCA_003202005.1 Williamsia faeni
TTCATGCTGGTGCGCACGGTTGCCAGGCGTTGACCGGCATCGGCGTGGTGGGTGCCCAGGTTGCACATCAGGAGCCCGAGCCGATTCCCGGATTCAGATTCGGACTCGGATTGTCCGCGCAACGAAACCGGGACCATCGCGACCAGCGGGTCGGTTGGCAATGCGTCCAGAGAGTGTAAGTAAGTGCGCAGCGCCCCCGAACACAAGGCCAGCACCACATCGTTGATGGTGGAGTCGGCGTGTTTGGCGATCATTCGGAGCCGTTCCAGTGGCCAGGTGCGGGCGGCAAAGTCCCGCGCACCACTGATCGGGACGTTCAGCAGGGTGTGCGGCGCCCTCAACGACACCGGACCACCGCGGCCATGTACGGCGTGATTCACCGTCCGGGTCAGCGCCGGCACCAACCCCGCAACCTCGCCCACCGCATGGCGGACGGTGGACGAAGCTGCGCCCGGCAGCTGCAGTAGACGGGTACCGGGCGCACCGTCATTCGAGGCAGGCCGAGGCCCGGCAGTCGCCGCCACCGGCGGCTCCCACGGTGCGGGCATGCCGCGCTCGTCCGGGTTCTCGTTCAGCGCGCTACGCAACAGTTTCATTGCCGCCGTACCGTCGGCGAGTGCGTGATGGATCTTGACGTATACCGCCAACCGGCCATCGTCCAATCCTTCGATCAGGTGCATCTCCCACAGTGGCCGACCGCGGTCGAGGAGGTTTGCGTGTAAACGGGAAACCAGGACCATCAGTTCAGCCATGCCGCCGGGTCTCGGCAGGGCATCGCGGCGGACGTGATGACCGAGGTCGATCTCGGTCTCGACATCCCAGCCCCACTGACCGAGTGTGGTCACCGAGCGTCGAGCCATCTTCCGAAACAGCGGCGCCACCACATCCCGGGCCAGCGCGGCCTCGAACAAGGCGGACAAATCAGCCGCGTCGCCATCGTCAGGCGGGGTGAACAGCGCCAAAGCCCCGACGTGCATCGGGTGCTCGCGGGACTCTCCTAACAAGAACATCGAATCGGTCGGGGACATCGGCAACAACATCAATAACGGCCCTTCGTTTTCAGAACCCCGAACTCTCGGGAGAAGCAGTCGGAGGCAACGACGCTGACATACTCGGCGGCAGGCACGATCTGTCTGGCAGCTTTCGAAATCGCCACCAGCAGGGCACCGTCAGAGTGTGCGGTGACCAATGCCCGAGCCACCCTAGCGAGGTCTTCAGGAAGGTTCTCTGCGTACTCGTTCATGGTCATCCTCCACTCTCTGGATCACCAATTTTCGGCTCTCGATCTCATAGCATCACGTGCGCTCACATGCGTCTATGACATCGACGACCCATAGGACTAAAGTCCCTGTGCCACTGGACCATCGACACGCCCATATTCATCCGGATAGACGATTGTATGGGCGCCCAGGATCACCTATGGGCGGCCACGAAGCGCGCTCACCAAACCACGCGAAGGTGCTGTGCCGCGGTCGATACTCGCCGTCTCTGTTCCTCCCCCGGCGCGGCCTTGGTCCGACACCACGCGGTAGACCACGCTCCGCCATCAGTGCCGGTCTCCCGACAACAGACGACCCGTCTCCGATAAGCCGCCCTTATGTCGGGTTCAGGCGGTCGCAGAGCGAACAAGCCTTTACAGTTGGCCGATGTTCTCGCAAACCGTAGGTGTCCATTCCCTGTGAGGAGTTGAACTGGCCCGCGCATCGAATAGTGCGGCATGCGCACCTTTGGTACCCACCTAAAGAGTTCGATCGCACCGACTGGCCTCGCAATGTCTGAATTATGCAGTGCACCAGGCACTTTCAAGTCGGTGACGGTCTCACCGATCCAGACACATCAACCCCGCACGATGGGAACTGCACGACCTCCACCCAGACGCCCGGCGCACCATGGATTCACCAAGTGCCTAGTGAGATTGCGCTGCAGGCGAATCGAGAACCGGAGCGATTGTGGACTGATTTCTGAATTCACCGGAGTGCGATTTGGTGGCCGAAACAGACATAGAAGACCTCGGGCGTCAGTTCGCGAGGCGAACGACGCCGCTGCACAATGAGGCAACAGCCTCTTCAGAGTTTGCGCATGCCTCTTAGCGCCCGAATAAATGGAAGAGCTGTCCCGAGCCCCTTGCGCAGTCGCGGGTGGAAGGCGCCGAGATCGCAGACGACTGCGTATCGGAGTCCGTTGTCACGCCACAGGGCAACTTGGTCGACGATCTCCGCCGGCGTTCCCGTCAGATAGTGCTCGCGAACGAGTGACTCAGGAACCCGTTCGACGTAGTCGAGGACCGTTGCCTCATCGAGGGTCTGCGGCAAGATGTCCTGGAACCCCGTGAACGAATCACCCATCGGGTGAACCGCGCCGTGACGTACCCATTCCTTGGCCGGGAAGTTCAGGGCAAATGCGCGAACGAGGACGCTGCCCACCAACTCATCGACGTCCGCTCGTGTTGTTCCGGCCAAAGCAAAGAACACGCCGGCCGGAATAATCTTCGCCGGGTCGCGGCCGGCGTCGGACGCGGCAGCGCGGACCGACTCGAGCATCGTCGCGTATTCGGTGGCCTGCATCGTCGCAACCGGGAACCATGCATCTGCATATTTGCCCGTTGCCCGCAACATGCGCGGACCGTGAGCAGCTATCCACATTTCTGGCCAAGTACCGCGATGCTGCGGGAGGTCGAACATCGCGTTCCGCAGCGGGAAGAACTCCGAATCACGGTTGACAGGCTGGCCTTTCGATTCCCACAGGGCTCGAATGGTCGCCAACGCCTCCTCGAACCGGGCGACTGGCCGCGTCCAGTCCACGCCATATGGTTCGTTTCCTTCGCGTTCGCCGGTGCCGATACCAAGGATGGCTCGACCACGACTCAACAGATGCAGTGTCGCTGCTGCTTGTGCGGTCACGGCTGGATTGCGTCGTGCGGTATCGGTGACGGCTGAGCCCAGTCGCAGTCGGCTGAGTCGATTCCGAGCGGCGAAATATCCGAGGGCGGTCCATGGCTCGTAATACGCGTCCACTCTGGGTACCAGTTTCGCTGCGCCTACGTATTTGGGCGACCACACCGACCTGGGAATAAGCGACATCAAGTGGTCTTGGACCCAAATCGAATCTGCTCCCGCACTCTTCGCGACAGCCTGTGTATTCCGCATCATTAGGTTCGGCGTGAGGCGAGGGTTGACGGTAGGGTCGACGACGCCTGTCCTGAAGGTACTCATCGCGCACCCCTCGATGTTCGGGTTTGCCAATCGTATCCGCTTCGTCGCAGGTCGGCAGACGAATAGCGCACGCGCGCTCCGGGTCGGGGCAGGTATACGACTTTCCGTACTCGACCTTGCCCAGTCAGCCGGACCGAGACGACCGCCGAGTCGTCGCCAGCAGTGCCGCGCTGGCCCGAGCAGCGAAAGCTGCTGGCCACAAACGGGTTTGCTATTCCGAGAACCAGATATGCCGACCAATGCGCAAGGCCCGCCGGCGTTCGACGGTCAATAGCGGTGGAACTCACCGTGCGGGTATGGCGGCGAGTTGCTGATCGTCGCACATCCGTTGAAGCTTGACCAGGGTCGCGTCCAGACCCGGTCCGAGCTTGGGGCCCGGAGTGAAAGTTGCTGGTAGGTGCCGCATTCCCTGGATTATCCCGATGGTGTCGTAGTGCACGGCAGCAGCCGGGTCGCACCGGTAGTCGGGCATCCGGTCCAGCACGCCCAACAGCATTGTCTTGAACACCGTGCGTGCGACGTTCGACCCGATGCAGCGGTGGGTTCCCAGTCCAAAGCTAAAGTGCCGATTCGCACTGCGATCGATGTGGATGGTGTTGGGTTCGGGGAAGACCTCGGGATCGCGGTTGGCCATGGCAAACGAAAGCCACAGTCGCTCACCTTCTTTGAGGTCGGTCCCGGAAAATGTGCAGTCTGCTGAAATGGTCCGCCCATCACCGGCTGCGGGGGTGAAGTAGCGCAGGAACTCTTCTGTAGCCGGATCGAGGAGATCATCTCGCTCTTCGCTCAACCTGGCGCGTTCGTCCGGGTTGTCCGACAGCCATTCCAGAGCATGTGCGGTCAGCGCGGTCGTGGTGTCAAAGCCGCCAGCGATGAGTAGCCCCAGCATGCCCAGGATCTCTCCTTGGGAGGCCGGTTCGTCATCGATCCGCAGGTCGATCAGCGCCCCGATCAGGCCAGGACGTCGGTGCTGACGAATCGCGTCGACAGTGGACAACAGATCGACGTACATAGCCTCAATCTTCTGATGTAAGCGAGCCGCGTCGGGTGAGTTCATCGGTGTGTACACCGCGGCATGCATGGGTTCGCTGTAGACCGACCAACGCTCGAGCCGAATCCCCAGAATCGCCAGGGTCAGGACTGCGGGAGCAATATTGGCGAGGTCGTCGACAAAATCGATGGTGCCGCTCTCGATCCGCTCATCGATACTCGCATCGACCACCTCCTGGATAAACGGTTCCCACCGTTTCACTGCGGCCGGGGACAGGTAAGGATTGAGGATCTGGCGGTACTGGTGGTGTTCGGGGTCGTCCATCTCGAGGATGCCCGATCGAGGGTGGCTTTCACTTTCCATGCTGGGGATGGTGACCCCCTTGTAGCCCTTTCGAAGGCCCTCAGGATCGCGGTCACTGGAGACCTGCCCAGAACGCGCCAACTCGAACACTTCGCGGTTACCGGCGGCCACCCAATGCCCACCATCAGTATCAGTCCACGCCAAAGGACATTCTCGGTGCATCTCCTGGGTAATCGACTCGAACTGATGTCGATACTCGGGGCCATGGCGGTCAAAGTGAATTCGCTTTGTCGACGGCCGGTCGCCGGGCTGTTCGGCAGTCATGATGACCAGTCCTTCCTTGCCCTCTGTCCACTAAGTGTTCAGCGACAAAACAACTGAACTCATGGGCACTGCCCACGGGTGTATCATATTCGCCTGTCAAGCTCGGGTTGAACGATTTCACGTAGATCTAATTCTTTGTTTGGTTATGCAACAAAGGTTTTTGTCCATTTGATTGACCTTGGGGCCGGACGGTGGAATCAGCTGGTCGATTCGACGATCAGACGACGGGTTAAGGTTTCGATGACTGAATGCCGCTCAGTGGGAGTTGATTTCGGCGTTGATGCCGACGATGGGCGGGGCGCAGTGGCCATCCCTTTGGGGATGATCGCTGCTGCGAGGCAAGAAGGAATGTGCTAGCCGCGGCGGGAGGCCACAATGAGCTCGACGAGGAACCCTAGATATCGAGGGCGGTTCAGTTGGCAGATATCGGTTGCATCATCGCCAACTCGTCGCCAGCCGGGTCCTGCAACCACTGCACGCCATAGCCGACCTGCCAATGAACGCCATCTAGGCGGTAGTCCTAGTCGAGGGTTTCCCAGAAGTTGGTGAGTGCGGCTGCGCCGCGAGCGGGGTCTTGCACCATCCACCAGTGGCCCAGTCCGTCGAGTACTTCCGTGTGCGCACCAGCTCTTTCGGCCGCGCGCCGCCGTATTTCCTCGGAGCCGCCGTAGGGATCCTCGGTCGCCAGTAGTGATAAGCCGGGACGAGCCCGAGCGTTCTCCAGCCCGCGTCCAGCTTCAACCATTGCTGGTTGATGGGCCGAGCGGTACAGCGACAGGATCGCCTGACCCATCTGCGGACCCTGGGCCTGAGCAATCGGTGTTGCGATGTCCGTCGATAGGTACGGGGCCCACCGGGCGACGCGATCTTCGACGGTGCCGCCGAGCATTGTTTCGACCAATTGCTCGCCTTCGCCGGGGGTCTGCCACACCTGGGCCAGGTCATGCCAGTGGTAGTCGGGGTCGTATATTCCGACGGCGTCACTTGCCCAGCTGCGTACCAGCTCGGGTCGATGCATCATCACATTCACGACGTGTCCGCCGCCCCAGTCGTGACCGACGAGATCGACCGGTCCGTCGATGCCGGCCAGCTCGTCTTCGAGCCAGTCGCGGTAGGCGAGGCAAGTCGCCGGGAAGCCGTCAGGTAGAGGCGCACCGAATCCTGGCGGGGACAGCCGCACCACATCGTCGCGCTCGAGAGCTTCGACGAGCGGGCCCCAGATCGCCTCGGTCTCCGGATTGCCGTGCACCAAAACCACAGTCATGCTGATCATCTTCGCACCTCGGTACGGCATGGCAAAAGCTCTTTGAAGCGTCCCGGGTCTGGTGGAGACCGTGATCTCACCCGGAGAATACGAATTGGCTGCACCGAGGAAGTTCGTTCAGGAGACCCGTGAGCGGGCTGTGAGGATGTATGAGGACCGGCTCGCGGAGTATGGCGGGTCCGAGCTCTCTGCGCGTAAGCATGTCGGTGCGTTGCTGGATATCAAGCCGGCGACCTTGCGTAACTGGATCGAGAAGGACATGCCAGTGGCCGCGGCGCATGACTCGAAAACAGTGGCCGATCAGGATGCCGAACTCGCTGCGCTGCGTAAGGAGAACGCCGAATTACGTAGGGCCGATGAGATTCTGAAGACTGCGTCAGCGTTTTTCGAAGCGGAGGAGGTCGACCGCCGACTGCGGTGATCGTCGACTACATCGACGCTCACAAAGACCGGTTCGGGGTCTGCGGTGTGCTCACCGAGCACGGAATGCAAATCGCCCCGTCCACTTACTACGCCCGCAAGAAGGCGGGCCCGATGTTGGCCGATGCGTACGACGCGCACGCCGTCTACCGCGAGTATATCCGCCAACGTGGTGTCCACGGGTGCGCAAGATGTGGCACGCGATGTGGCGCTGCGGCCACTCGATGGGCCGCGACAAGGTGGCCGATTGATGGGATCTGCGGAATCTCCGGAGCGATCCGCGGCAAGCACCGCACGGTCACGACCCGACGTGATGACACCGCGCAGATACACCCCGATCATGTTAAGCGTCAATGGAATTCACCGACCAGCCCAGATCAGTGACCCGCCGCCCCAGAATGCGCCGAAAACACATCAACGAGAAACGCCACATACACGAACCCGGACAGAGTCCACACGTAGGCTGAATCAACAACCCACAAGGGTGCGATCAGGCGACATGGCCGGTGTTAGACTTCGCCAGGTCTGACACCCCACCGAGGATTCGTGACTCGGTCCGCGCACCCGAAAGGGACGGGTATAAGGACGTTGCATCTGCCAGACGCCCTGGGTTATGGCCGCATGAGGTCCTCAAGAAATCCTCCTCTATCACCTCTATCACCGCGGCAAGGCGTTTCGCGTCCTCAGCCCGCATCCACCAGGACCAAATCGGTGCATCCAGGCTAGGGCACTTTCGGTTTGATTTCCTCGATGACCCACTGGGCGTAGTCAAGGTAGGCGTTCACATCGTCCACCGGCGGAATGGGCACCGACGACATCGTGACGCCCAACTCGGCGAATCTTCCGAGCCGGTCGATGATCTCGGGCGCAGTCATGCCGGGCCTCTGAGTGGGGTCATCGATCAGCACATGGCCTTCTCCGACCAGGGAGGTGCCCAAGCCGTAACAGACTTCGAACGTGCCGCCGTTGTAAGTCGGCTGGGACTTGATGATGTCGATCTTCGCCGGAAACTCTTCGGGTTGGGTGAGAAACGGCATCCAACCCGAGGCAAACCGGGCCGCACGCTTGAGTTGAGCGTCGGCGTCGCCACCGATCCAGATCGGTGGATGGGGCTTTTGTACCGGCTTCGGCGCGAACGCCACATTGTCGAACGAGACGTATTTGCCGTGGAAACTCGGCGCTTCGCTTGTCCACAATTCGATGATCGCGGCAAGGTATTCGTCGGCCATGCGCCCGCGCTCGTGAAAGGGAACCCCGAGGATCGTGAACTCTTCCTCGTCCCAGCCGACGCCGAATGTGCACATGATCCGACCGGCGCTCATCCAATCCGCGGTCGCCAAGGCTTTCGCCATAATGACGGGATGCTGCAGCGGCAGCAGTGTGACACAGGAGTTCACCGGAATGCTTCGCGTCGCGCCGGCCAGGTAGGCCTGCGCAACAATCGAATGAAAGTAGTGCGGCCCCGACAATTCTATATGCGCGTGCGGGACGACGAAATGTTCAGGTACGGCAAGCATGTCGTAGCCGAGCTCTTCGGCACGCTGGGCCATGACCGCCTGATCGGCACCGGTCACGCTGAACTCCCATGGCTGGGTCAGCGCTTTGAGCTCCATCATGTGCGGCATCGGGAATACGAACTTCATGGCACCATTTCTTTCACTCGGACCAGGCTGTAAGGGCGTATTGGCGACTGTGGCAGGGCGCGCATCGTTCTCGCCCGCGCCGAAGCTCGGAGCCGACGCAAACCCACACGCAGGGGCGCGTTGTGAACTGTCCCGCGTGTGATGCGCACCTTGATGTTTGGGAACGTGCTTTCATACCGCGCTGATCGGACGTCGCGCCATCAGAAGCTGATCTCGACGCAAAACCCTCCACTCCAATACGTCACCTCATCGGGCCGCCGCGTCCAGTCACCACGATCGCCAAGCGTCCATCGTCTCGGTGCCACTGCGCCGCGGGTGGTGTGAATATCGGTTGAATGTGTGCAGAGCCACAGGGCATTCGACGAACAATTTGCTGTGATCACCTCCTTGCGGGTACGGCGGCGAGTTGCTGCTCGTCGCAGATCCGTTGGAGGTTAGCCAGGGTTGCGTCCAGACCCGGACCGAGCTTGGGGCCCGGCGTGAACGTTGCTGGTAGGTGCCGCATTCCCTGGATTATCCCGATGGTCTCGTAGTGCACAGTGGTATCCGGGTCGCACTGGTAGTCGGGCATCCGGTCCAGCACGCCCAACAGCATCGTTTTGAACACTGTGCGTGCAACATTGGACCCGATGCAGCGGTGGGTACCGAGCCCGAAACTGTAGTGCCGATTCGCACTGCGATCGATCCGGAGGGTGTTGGGGTCAGGAAAAACCTCGGGATCGCGGTTCGCCATGGCCCATGAAAGCCACAGTCGTTCACCCTCTTTGAGGTCGGTACCGGAAACACTGCAGTCCGCTGAGATGGTCCGCCCGTCACCAGGTGCCGGGGTGAAGTAGCGCAGGAACTCTTCGGTCGCCGGATCGAGGAGATCATCTCGTTCGTCGCTCAACCGGGTGCGTTCCTCGGGGTTCTCCGACAGCCATTCCAGAGCATGCGCAGTGAGCGCGGTGGTGGTGTCGAACCCGCCGCCGATGAGTAGCCCCAGCATGCCGATGATCTCTGCTTGAGAAGCGGATTCGCCGTCGATCCGCTGGTCGATCAGTGCTCGGATCAGGCCCGGACGCCGGTGCTGACCAATCGCCTCGACGGTGGACATCAGGTCCACGTACATGTCCTCACTCTTCTGGTGCACGCGAGCCGCGTCGGGTGAGTCCGGTGGTGTGTAGATATTTGCGTGTACGGGTTCGCAGTACACCGACCATCGCTCGAGCGGAATACCCAGCATCGCCAGGGTGAGGACCGCGGGAACAATATTTGCGAGGTCGTCGACAAAATCGATGGTGCCGCTCTCGATCCGCTCATCGATGCTGGCGCCGACCACCTCCTGGATAAATGGTTCCCACCGTTTCACTGCGGCGGGAGACAGGTAAGGATTGAGGATCTGACGGTGCTGATGGTGTTCGGGGTCGTCCATCTCGAGGATGCCGGCCCGGGGCATGCTTTCACTGTCCATGCTGGGGATGGTGATCCCCTTGTAGCCCTTTCGAATGCCATCGGGATCGCGGTCGCTGGAGACGTGCGCAGAACGCGCCAACTCGAAGACTTCGTCGTTACCGGCGGCCACCCAGTGCCCGCCATGAGTGTCAGTCCAGGCCAGCGGACATTGTTGGTGCATCTCCTGTGTAATCGACTCGAACTGGTGTCGGTACTCAGGGGTGTGGCGGTCAAAGTGAATGCGCTTCGTCGATGGCCGGTCGCCGGGCTGTTCGGCGGTCATGATGACCAGTCCTTCCCTACCTTCTCCTGTCCGCTACGTTGTCAGCGACAAAACAACTGAACTCATGGGCATTCCCCACGCGGTCTATGGTATTCCCCTTGGCGTCGCGGTCGAATCCATTTCGGTATGTCATTTACTTTGTTTTGTTATGCAACAAGATATTTCGTCCACTTCTGACTGACTTTGGGGCCCGAGGGTGGAATTGGCTGGTTTCGAGGCGGGTTACCTCGCTGCCCGGCCGGATGCTGGAACAGGGTTCTGAAAGATTCTGCGCCCCTGCTGATCTCGTACCCAGTCTGATCCACAATTGATCCACACGGGTTCTGGCTCGCAGGGACGGTCACGAGCCTGCGCACCGATGGCGTCGGCTTCATCACGACGTAGACCGCTTCACTTATTGCCGTGCATATCTTGGAGCCTATGTCGGTCAATGCATACCCTTCGCCTGATGTGGACGTTGCCACGGGCTGTTGCTTGGACCTGCGATGCAGCGCGATCGCAGCCCGAAGACTTGCTGACACGGGTCTAAACATTTTCGGTGTGGCGACTACAATCCCGCGATAAAATCCACTGATGTGGTCCCATCTGGGGCGGTTGATGCAGGAACAGCGAGAACCAATTCTCCGCACCGTAGTTGCAATAAGTGGGGCCGACAAATGTCCGGTTTGAGTTTATTTGCGCCGCGAGTCAAGAATCTTCGTCGGACCGGCACCTGGATGAGCGCGTCGATCAGTGTCGCAGTGCTGGTGGCGATGTCCTTGGTTCTGCCGGTGTCAACAGCGTCGGCGTCATCGGACGTATCGCCGGCTTACAGAACCGCTTTAATCGTGGGTGGGACCGCCATCCCGACACCGGACGCCGCCTACATCGACGTTGTGATGAACCAGTACCTCGGGCCGACTCATCCGAACGAGAACCTAAAGCCCGTCGCGGTGACCACACCCGAGGAGTTTTGGCCCTTCACAGGACTCCTTCGACTCGTCGGGCTCGCGCTCGGGCCTCCGAGCCTGACCGGTTTTGGTGGCCCAGCGTGGCCCGACGAGCCGTGGTGGAAACTCTCGGGGCTCCTCGACCTCACCGCCAATCAAACAGTGCAGGTCGGGGCGGACGATCTGGACGCAGCGATAGCCAAAAACGGCAGCGATCATCTGTTGATCTACGGCTTGTCTCAGGGCGCCATCGTCGCAAACGTGTCGAAGGAACGGCTGGCCGAGCGGTATCCGGCGGGAACCGAGGCCCCCGATATCGACTTCGTGTTGAGCGGTGACGCCAAGCTGCCCAACGGCGGCCTGCTGTCAAGGTTCGCAGGCATCTACATCCCCATCCTCGATTATTCGTTCAGCGGCCCTGCAGCGACCGATACCCAGTTCGACACGGTCGAGATCAACCGGCAATATGACGGGTTCTCCGATTTCCCGTTGTATCCGCTCAACCTCGTCGCCGATGTGAACGCGATCCTGGGCACCGTCTACGTGCACATGTACTCGTTCGACGTGAGTCTGCCTCCCGACCCGACGACATCACCCGCCTACCAAGGCACCCACAGCGACACCAGCTACTACTTCTTCGAGTCCCAGGACCTGCCGTTGTTCGGTCCGGCGCGCACTCTGGGGGTGCCTGAGTCGCAGATCGACGTGGTCGAGCCGTCTGTCAAGGTGATCGTGGATCAGGGCTATGACCGCAGCATCCCGCCGTGGGAGCCGACCCCGGCGCGGTTCCCGACGTTCGACCCGGCGACGGTGGCCACCGATCTCGTCAACGCAGTCGGCGACGGTATCAACAACGCCGCGGCCCTCGCAGGGTTGCCACCGCTGCCGACGATCCCCGCTGTCGCTGGCGCGGGGTAACCCTCTCAATCCGTTGAGCACCGATCGTGCAGCGGGCAGGTCGGAACGGGCCCGCCGGACCATGGAAATCAGGACGAGTGAGGCCGGACAAGTCGGAAGCACCGGCCCGCCCGACTACACCCTGCGGCTGTCCAGCCCTGGCACACTCGACGTATGGAATCGAGCGGGAAAGGGGACGCCTCGATGTTCGATATCGAGCGAGACGCCTTGCGGAGCGAGGGTTTTGACCCTGACGCTCCAGAGACTAAAACGGCGATCGATTCGGTCAGATGCGAGCTCTCGCTGCTCTGCCCCGATCCTGAGACGGAGCAGGGTTAGGAAGTCAGCGATGTATACATCGCTGGAACCCAACTTTCTTGCGCGTAGCTAACGCGGATCAACCACACGGATGTCGTCTTCTGCCAGAGTGCTGCGACCCACCCACCACGGACTGCGGCGTCGGTGATCTCACGGAGCCGAGTGAACATCCATTTCCCGTCAATCTTCGCGAAATCGTCAAGGCATCGACCCCAGTGGTCCAGACCTGATCCGAGGAGCACTTGGTAGACGGCCCGGCCACTTGGCGACCTCTCCGCGGCGCCGTCAAACAGTGCTCCTATTCCCTCGTGCCCGACATTGGGTTAGCCGTTGGTTTCAAGAATGCCGAATCGCACCACGACTGCCCCCAGCGTTTGCAGGCCAACTTCGCGGAGCACCGAATTTTCACCAGACCCGGTGCACGGCAACGACCTGCAAACATCACGACGGCAGGTTCAAACCCGTACAGTGTCCGTTCAAGTCCGACCGGGGGCACCACGTTTACACAGGTGAGAGGTCATTGTTCGTGACACTGAACTCGCCCAACCTTGGCGATACCCGCTCGGTACGCAGTAGGTACGCAGCAATCTCAACTACAGCTGACTGCCATGGCAAATTTTCCGTCAAGATCATCCGACATCAGACGCAACAATCGAATGTCATCGTCGCTGTCGGTCCCCCCGGCGGCCCTGGCGAACCTGACGTTGGCTCCACCGCTGAATGTAAAAAAGGCGTCCGTGTGACGTAAGTGCCGGCATGACAATGGCAAAACCGCCTCGCCGATGCCCCGGGCGGCCGGTGTGAACGTGCTCTAGAACCCTTGTGCGAGACGGTAATAGGCTTGGTTCCAGCGGAGTTCGTTGGTAATGTCCCGAAACTTGGTGTCGGCGTCGATGACTATCAGTTCGGTGCCGGTGATTTGCGCCAGATCCCACATGTGTTCTGAGGTCAATGCACTGGTCAAGACTGTGTGGTGGGGTCCACCGGCGGTCAGCCATACCTCGGTTGACGTCCTCAGGTTCGGCTCCGGGCACCAGACTGCCCGGGCAACAGGAAGATTCGGCAGTGGGTGGTCTGGGGATACGACCTCGACCTCGTTGGCGATGAAGCGGAAACGTTCACCGATATCAACCAGACCAAGGACCAAAGCGCGGCCGGGTGCGGCATCGAAGACCAGCCGGACGGGATCCTCGCGGTTTCCTATACCCAACGGGTGAATCTCGAGTGAGGGTTGACGTTCTGCGATCGATGGACACACTTCGAGCATGTGCGCGCCGAGGATCTTTTCTTCGCCGGGGACCAGGTGATAGGTGTAGTCCTCCATAAAGGAGGTGCCGCCTGGCAGTCCGTCGGCCATGACCTTCAGTGTGCGGAGTATGACTGCTGTTTTCCAGTCGCCTTCCCCGCCGAATCCGTAGCCGTCATTCATCAGTCGTTGAACGGCCAAGCCCGGCAACTGGCGCAGACCACCAAGGTCTTCGAAGTTTGTTGTGAACGCCGTGAATTCGCCGTCTTGCAGGAATCGTCGCAAACCGAGCTCGATGCGGGCGCCGTAGCGTAGCGACTCATGGCGGCATTCCCCTCGCCGGAGCTCCGTCGCGACCGAATACCGCTCTTCGTACTCGGTGACAAGTACATCGATCTCGGTGTCCGCCACATCGTCGACGACTTCGACCAGACTGTTGACCCCAAAGGTGTTGACGGAGACGCCGAAGCGGAGTTCGGCGTCGATCTTGTCACCTTCGGTGTCGGCGACATCGCGCATGTTGTCACCGAACCGGGCAACCCTCATCGATCGCATGGCGGCGGCACCGGCTGCCGCGCGAGCCCACACGCCGATTCGACCGGCGACGTCGGGATCACCAGCATGTCCGGCCACGGTCTTCCGGGCTACGCCGAGTCTGGTCTGGACATAACCGAATTCGCGATCCCCGTGCGCTGCCTGGTTGAGATTCATGAAATCCATGTCGATGTCAGACCAGGGAAGTTCGCGATTTGCCTGGGTATGCAGGTGCAGAAGGGGTTTACGCAATTGGTCGAGGCCGGAGATCCACATCTTGGCTGGGCTGAAAGTGTGCATCCAGGCGATGACACCGATGCAGCTGTCGTCGGCGCCGGCCGATACCAACAGCTTCCGGATGGATGTGGCGTCGGTGAGGACTTCCTTGCCAACGATGCGAAACGGAATGTGCCCGGAACTGTTGAGTGTGCTCACCACCTGTGCAGACTGCTCGGACACCTGACGAAGCACCTCGTCGCCATAGAGCCCTTGGCTGCCGGTCAGAAACCAGATCTGCTGTGTGGAGTCAACGGTCATCGATCGGTCCTTTGTCCGTAGCTGTTCTGGTAACGGTGGAACAAGCTGGTCACTTGTCCGGAGGGGATCTCGATAGGTTCGCCCAGTTGGCGGGCGATGTGCACGGTGCGGGCGACGTCCTCGAGCATCACCGCGGCCTTGACTGCGTCGCGGGCAGTCTTTCCGGTGGTGAATGGGCCATGATTTTGCATCAGCACTGCCGGCGACCGACTGCCGTGCAGGGCCTCGACAATGCCGCGCCCGATCGACTCATCGCCGATGAGTGCGAAGGGCCCGATCGGGATCTCACCACCGAACTCGTCGGCCATCATGGTGAGCACGCATGGGATCGGTTCTCCTCGAGCGGCCCATGCGGTGGCGTAGGTGGAGTGGGTGTGGACCACTCCCCCGACCTCGGGCATGTGCCGGTACACATAGGCGTGCGCGTCGGTGTCCGACGATGGAGCCTGGTCTCCATCTACGAGCCGTCCATGGAGGTCGGTGACAACCATCCGCTCCTCGGTGAGGTCGTCGTATGAGACACCGGATGGCTTGATGACCATCAGATCGCGACCGGGAACGCGCGCAGATATGTTTCCGGCGGTCCAGGTGACCAATTCGTATCGAGTGAGCATCCGATGCAAGTCGGCCACATCGGCTCGCAGCCTTGCCAGCGTGTCTCGAACGCCGTCGCCGGCGGTCACGCCCGAACATCCTGAATGGCTTTGCGCCGGCGCGCTTTCAGCCTGTGCATCAGGTCGGCGCCGTCGAGGCCGAAGTAGTCATGCAACAGCAGATAGTCGGCATACAGCTCGTTGTAGGCGACAACGTTGGCGGCGATAGGCCGAAAAGCATCTCGTCGCACCCGACCCATTGCTCGTGCCGCTCGCCGCACATCGGGATACGCACCGGCAGCGACGGCCGCATGGATCGCCGACCCCAGCGCTGGGCCCTGCTGCGAGTCGATCACGCTCAGGGGAAGGTTGGTGACGTCGGCGTAGATCTGCATGAGGAGCCGGTTCTTCAACAATCCGCCCGCGATCACAAGCTCGGTGACCGGTACATCGGAATCGTTGAACGCCTCGATGATTCGACGTGTTCCGAATGCGGTCGCCTCGAGCAGAGCTCGATAGGTGTCCTCCGGAGCAGTCGACAACGTCTGTCCCACAACCAGACCGGACAGATCGTGATCACCGAGCACGGAACGGTTCCCGCTATGCCAGTCGAGCGCGACAAGCCCGTGCCCGCCGATTGTCTGACCAGCCGACAACTCGGTGAGGTACTCGTGGAGTGATTGGCCGCGGACTCGTGCTGCGTCGCTGTAAGACGCCGGCACACTCGTCCGGAGAAACCAGGCAAAAATATCACCCACCCCGCTCTGGCCTGCCTCGTATCCGAACAGGTCTGGGACGATTCCGCCATCGACGACTCCACACATCCCGGGCACGTTTCGGCGCCGCGTGGAGTTCATGACGTGACATGTCGAGGTTCCCATGATCGCGACCATCTGCCCGGGTTCCACCGCCTGCGCTGCCGGAGCAGTGACGTGGGCATCGACGTTGCCGACCGCCACGGAAATACCTGGCGGCAACCCTGTCCATGCTGCGGCCTGGACACTGAGCCCGCCCGCCCGGGCGCCCAGGGGCGCGATCTGCTGGTCCAGTTTGTCGGCGACAAAACATGCAAACCCTGGATTCAAGGCGGCGAGAAAACTCTCGCAAGGGTATGCGCCGTCCTGGAAGTTCCCTTTGTATCCCGCAGTACACGCATTGCGCAGGTAGTTGCCGGTCAGCTGCCAGACGATCCAGTCCGCGGCTTCCACCCACCGATCCATCGCCGCGTAGACGTCCGGGGCTTCCTCCAGCATCTGCAGCGCCTTGGCGAACTCCCACTCCGACGAGATCTGACCTCCGTATCGGCCGAGCCATTCCTCTCCCCGTGCCCGGGCGAGTTCGTTGATCCTGGTTGCTTGTGGCTGGGCCGCGTGGTGTCGCCACAGCTTCACGTAGGCGTGCGGATTGGAGGCGAACTCTGGCAGCTCACAGAGCGGAGTTCCCTCCGCGGTGGTCGGCACCATCGTGCAGGCGGTGAAGTCAGTGGCCAGTCCGACGACCCTGGTAGGTTCGATTCCACTGGCACGCAAGGCTTCCGGCACCGCAGTCTTCAGCACCCCGATGTAATCGGCGGGAACCTGCAGAGCCCAGTCGTGACCGAGTGGTGTGCTGCCATCGGGCAGCATTCGATCAAGGACCCCGTGCGGGTACTCGTATGTCCCGCAACCCAGTTCAGCCCCATCACTGACCCTGACCACAGCCGCCCGTCCCGACAGCGTGCCGAAGTCCACACCGATCACGACCGCGTCAGGATGTAGTTCGCTCGTGGAGTGCAACGCAACCCTTCCTCCGGAATGTTAGCGCTAACATTACGCGCCGAGCCGTGGCTGTCAATGGCACGATGCCAGCGATCCGCCGGGCTGGTGTCGCTACTTCACCGGCGATCGAGTCGACGCACGCACAACAAGGGCCGGGTTGACCAACTCACTACTCGGCCGCGATTCCCCGTCCAGCGCCCGGACGATGACATCGATCGCCCGCCGTCCCAGTTCGGCAAAGTCCTGGTGGACCGTGGTCAACGGCGGCGAGAAATAGGCGGCCTCGGGAAGGTCGTCGAAACCGACAACGCTGATGTCCTCGGGCACCCGTAGACCCGCTTCCCGCAGAGCACACAATACCCCCAACGCCATGTGGTCGTTGGCCACGAAAACCGCTGTGGCACCAGACCTCGAGAGGGCCTTCCCCGCTTCGTAACCGCTTGCCGCACTCCAGTTTCCAACCAGTTCGGGGCCCACCCGCTTGCCGGCTGCCACGTGTTCGGCCTGCCAGCCGGCCCGACGCGCAACCGATTCGATCCACTCCTGCGGCCCACCGACGAAGGCAACCGACTCGTGGCCCAATTCCAGCAGGTGCCGAGTAGCGAGTCGGGCGCCGAGCTGCTGGTCGACACCCGCCGTCCACGGGCCACCTGCCACAACGCCTTCGACCACGACCACCGGAATCCCCGGCTTCAGCGACTCTGCCAACGCCAGGCCCTCACGGTGCGCGACCGCAACGATGATCCCCTCCGACGACTGGTCCAGAAGTCGGTCCGCGGCTCCGCGCAGTGTGTCATGCGTGATCTCCGGGAGCCCGACGAGAGAGACGTGGTAGCCGGCGTCATATCCGGCTTCCTGCACCGCATTGGCGATCATCGACGGACCGTAAAGGCCCAGATGCGCGGCGATGACCCCGAGTCGCCCCGAACGGTTCGTAGCGAGTTCACGCGCAGCGGTGTTGCGGCGGTAGCCCAGGTCGCTGATGGCCGCGAGCACTCGATCACGGGTGTCCGCGCGCACCAACGCAGAACCATTGAGCACCCGTGAAACCGTTTGATGCGAAACTCCCGCCACATCGGCGACGTTCGCCATGCTGGGCTCACGCCGACGACGGGACTTGCGATCGTTCATAGCCACATCCTAAGGGGTTGACTCGCCACAACGATCGTCATATGTTAGCGCTAACATAGCGTGCGGATGACGGCTTTCGACCAGTGTCGCGCCGCTGTGATGGTGCACTGTCGGCATGCCACACGGCCGGCGTCCAACGATCAAGGAGAATCGTGATCCGAGCGCCCTTCAACGAGGATTGGCAGTTTTCTCCACGCCTGTCCATGTTCGAACAGCTCAGCAGCACCGGCGGGGGAATCGAACCCATCGCCGTGACGTTGCCGCATGACGCCGTGCTGACCGAGGGCCGATCAGCAGACAGTCCCAACGGCGCACATACGGGCTTCTTCCGATCCGGCGCTTGGCGATACGAGAAAACCTTCGATGTGCCTGCGCACTGGGCCGGCAAACGCGTGAGCCTCGAGTTCGAAGGTGTGTACCGCGACGCGATGGTCTACATCAACGGCGCGTTCGCCGGTCAATGGGCCGGCGGCTACTCCACCTTTCACATCTCCGCCGACCCTTATCTGAACTACGGGAAGTCCAACACCGTCCGCGTTGAAGCACAGGCGTACAAGGATTCCCGGTGGTACACCGGTGGAGGAATCATCCGCCCGGTCTATCTACTGGTCGGCGATCTGGTCCACATCACTCCGACCGGACTGCGGGTGAGCACCCCCGATATCGACGAACAGATGGCCGTCGCAACCATCACCACCGAGATCATCAACGAGGACATCGCCACCCGTACCGTCGACCTGGTCGTCGAAGTGCGGGACAGCGATGGCGTCATCGTCGCTTCCGACCAGGCTCAAGCAACCGCGCTCGCAGGTGAGCGGATCACCATCCGCCAGCGGGCCTACATCCACCGACCGGCGCTGTGGAACGTCGATACCCCCAACCTGTACACCGCCACTGTCCGAGTCAATGGCGTTGACGGACTACGCGACGAGGCAACAACGACGTTCGGAATCCGCAGTGTCACAGTGGATCCGGCCCGAGGCCTGCGCATCAACGGACACGCGACGAACTTGCGCGGTGCCTGCGTTCATCACGACAACGGGTTGCTGGGTGCAGCCACCATCGCCCGGGCCGACGAGCGGCGGGTCGAACTGCTCAAGGCAGCCGGATTCAACGCGATCCGCTCGGCCCACAACCCGATGAGTACCGCGATGCTCGAGGCCTGCGACCGTCTCGGAATGCTGGTGATGGACGAGACATTCGACATGTGGGCGGTGTCCAAGACAGACGACGACTACTCACGCCGGTTCCCGCAGTGGTGGGAACGCGACATCGATGCGCTCGTTGCCAAGGACTTCAACCACCCGAGCGTCATATTCTACTCAATCGGCAACGAAGTCATCGAAGTCGGAACAGCGCACGGCGCCCGGTGGGGACGGCGCCTTGCCGAGCACCTCCGCTCGCAAGATCCCACCCGTCTGGTGACCAACGCCCTGAACGGGATGATGGCGGTGATCGACGACCTTCCGACCCTCATGGCACTTGCCCAGGGCCAGTCCGGCGACGCAGCAGACGGCGGATTCAACGCAGCACTCGGACAAACAGCCGATCCGATGGACCAATTGATGGCCATGCCCGAAATCGGTGTGCGACTGGCCGAATCCGCATCAGTGCTCGACGTGGTCGGCCTGAACTATGGTGACGCCCGATATCTCCTCGACAAGGAGGCGTTCCCCAACCGCATCGTGGTCGGGGCCGAGTCCTTCCCCACCCTGATCGACCGTTATTGGAAGCTCGTCAACGAGCACGCGCACGTAATCGGCGACTTCACCTGGACCGGTTGGGATTACCTCGGCGAGGCCGGAATCGGTCGCCCCACATATCCGGGCGAGGCCCCATCGTTCACTGCAGGGTTTCCATGGTTGACCGCACACACCGGCGACCTCGACATCATCGGCCGACGGCGACCCATCTCCTACTACCGCGAGGTCGTATTCGGACTTCGTCAGACCCCGTACCTCGCCGTGCAACGACCAGAACACCACGATCATCCCTTCGAGCCACAGCGGTGGTCCTGGACCGACTCTGTGGCCAGCTGGACGTGGGACATTCCGGTTGGTTCGCCGATCACCGCCGAGGTGTATACCGACGCCGACGACATCGAGTTCGTCCTCAACGGCGCAACGGTCGCGAAAGTTGCGGTCGGACAGACCAAATCATTCGTCGCATCGGCCGAATTGACCTACGAACCAGGAACTCTGGAGGCCGTCGCCTATAAGGCCGGCATCGAGACCGGTCGCTGCAGACTCGTCACCGCCGGCGATACCAAGCGCCTGCACGTCCAGCCCGATCGAGAGCAGATCAGCGCAGACCCACAAGACCTTCTCTTCGTGGACATAGCATTCGTCGACGAGGACAACACTGTCGATCCGGCCACAGACCACACCGTCACGGTCAACATCGAGGGTCCGGCAACACTGCAGGGTTTCGGGTCGGCGCGACCTTCGACCGAGGAAACATTCCTCGAGACAGCGTGCACCACCTACGAGGGCCGAGCCCTTGCCATCCTCCGGCCCACCGGAACCGACGGGATCGTGAAACTCAGAGTCGACGCCGACGGATACCCAACGGCAGCGGCAACAGTCACCGTTACGAGCACCAAAGACGCTGAAGGAGAAGAACAGTGAAACTGCCGTGGATGGTTATCACCCTGGTCGCCGCAATGCTGTGTGTTGCCGGTTGCAGCAGTCGAAGCGGCAGCGCTGACGACGAGGGCGGTGGTGCAACCACCGCAGCGGACTCCGTGATTTCGGCCGACTTCGGCTCATTGACCAACGTCTGCCAGAAGGGGGACGCACAAAGCTCACCCACACAAGGCGTTACCGGCAGCGACATCAACGTCGGAGTGTTCACCGACGTCGGCTTCACCAAGCAACCGGAGTTCGTCGACGCGGCCAAGGTCTTCACCTCGTGGTGCAACGAACTCGGCGGTATCAACGGCCGCAAGCTGATCGCGAACACCCGCGATTCAAAACTGATGGAAACCCGTCAACAGATGATTGCCGCGTGCCGTCAGGACTTCGCCCTCGTCGGCGGCGGCAGCGCCCTGGACGGACTCGGTGTCAAGGAACGACTGGGCTGCGGGCTGCCCAGCTTCCCAGCCCAGGTCGCGCAGTTGACCTCGGTCGGATCAGAACTCGAGATCAGTGCGGCACCCACCCAGACCCCGGGTTACGACTCCTACTACCAGTTCCGGACGTGGCTCCTCAAGGACGCCTACCCCGAATCCGCCGCCGCAGTCGGAATGATCAATGGTGACTCGCCGGTCACCAAGGTCATCGGCGCGCAGTCCCTCGAGTCGATCGAGGCCGCCGGCGGCACCATCGTCTACAACGATCTCTATCCCGCGATGGGTGTCTCGGATTGGACACCATACGCACAGGCCATCAAAAGCAAAGGAGTCAAAGGCCTTGTGTACAACGGTGATTTCAAGCAGTTGGCCAAGCTCGAGGCCGCGCTCACCGAGATGGACTACAAACTCGACTGGATCGACACGAACAGCAACGCCTACGGCGAGCAGTTCATCGAGCTGGCGGGAAACTCTACGGAATTCCAGAACAACTACCTCGATCTGGGCGGTGTGGCGCCACTGAACAGCGATGAACCCGCGATCACAACCATGAAGGCCCTCTACGCGAAATACGCCCCCGATGCCACGCTGACGGGCCCATCGATTCGCGCAATGTCGTCCTGGTTGTTGTTCGCGAAATCCGCCGCAAGCTGTGGCGACAACCTGACCCGCACCTGCCTCTACAACACCGCCAAATCCGAAACTTCCTGGACTGGTGGCGGATTGACGGCGCCGCAGAACCTGGCTCAACCGGCGCCACCATCTCCGTGCTTCAATGTTCAAAAGGCCACCCCACAAGGATGGGAAGCTGCCGATTTCCATCCGGACAACGGCCTATACCGCTGCAACATCCCGCCGCTGAAATACACAACCGTCTTCGGTACACCGCTGACCCTGGCCGACGTCGGCAAAAGCATGAGCGACGTCAAGTAATTGGGGGCTGGTGCTGCAAACCGACTTCCGGTCCGTTGTGAGCTGGTGGCATCTACCTGGTTCAGAGTGGCCGGGGACGAGCAGTACCTGGCCAACCCTCATGAAGTCCGGATCGGAGCGTTGACCGATGACACAGAAGGATGATGAAACCCAACCCGCGGTACGCAGAGAGTACGCAGTAGCACCCAACAGCCCAACGCAACTAGCACGAAAAGTGCTCCCCCACTGCGAACTCGGGCCCGTTTGCTAGCGGCACGTGACGGTCGCATCTACACGATTGGCTTGGGCGGAAAGACAGGTCCGCCGGACAAGTTCACTCCGACCAGGTCCGCGCGGGACAGGTCGATTGCGGCCGACTTCTTGGTACGAGTATCTCGGTAGTCGGTCCAGGTCGTCGGAGCACGGCAAAGGCAGCGACCACGTAGGCCCGGTCCCCCTCTCGCCTCATCCCCGACATTCCGACTGTTGCAGCCTTTTCAGTTCAGTGTCCACGATGGGTCCGATCAGGGCCAGGATGTTGGGGTTGGTCATCTGAGCGTGAACGGCGTCGATGGGGTGCTCGGTGATTCGCCCAGAGACGTAGGGGCGCCATTGTTGTCCGGTGAGTTCGCCAGTGATACCCCGCGTCGCGGAGAAGTAGTGCAAGTCTCCGTCGTACTGGGCGGGTCGATAGTGCGCCGACATCTGAACGCAGTCGAGGTATCCCTGATGCAATCGTTCGAGCTGCTCGCCCGTCAGGCCGCGGCCCGGTCCCGTGGAATGTTCAAGCAGTTCGACGGCTTCGTCAAGGTTGAGCGGGCTCGTATCCGCCTCTTCGGCCTCGTTGCCTTGTAGATGGGTGACGAGATCACGCAGGGTTGGCAGTTCCGGCTGTGTAGTGCCTTCAGCAAAGGCCACGCTGTCGAGCATGACGAGCAAGCCGACCTCGTCGCCCCGGGCGCGTAGCCGGACTGCGAGCGCATGGGCGAGTTGACCGCCGAGCGACCAACCCAACAGGTTGTAGGGGCCGGTGGGCTGCACTCGGGTCAGTTCGTGGAGATAGATCTCTGCCAATTCTTCGATCGTGTGAAACCGTCGTGGCTCTGCGGCGATGGTCGGAGACTGCAGCCCGTATATCGGCCGGTCGGTGACGTAGTGAACCAGTCCGGCATAACACCACGACAATGGAACTGCTGAGTGCAGACAGATCAACGGAGCATTCGCGCCGCTTTCACGCAACGGAAGCACTGTCCGCAGGGCCGAGTCATCCTCTGTAACAGGACTATTGGCACTGTTGGCCGTGAGTGCTGTCTCTATCCGGCCCGCTAGAGTCTGAACCGTCGGCGTGAACAGCCACGAGACCGCCACCGCTGCGCCGGTGTCGGCCGACAACCGATTGCACAGCTCGACGCCCAGCAAGGAGTTCCCGCCGAGCTCAAAGAAGTTGTCGTCCAATCCAATCTGCGATTGTCCGGTCACTGCAGCGATGGCGTTCACCACGGCATGCTCGACGGGGGATCCGGGCGGACGAAATGCTGGGCGCGGCAGCAGTTGCGGATCCGGGAGCGCCTCGCGATCCACCTTGCCGCTGCTTTCGTTTACCGGTATTGCCGTGATCGGCACCAGCGTCGCCGGAACCATCGCTGACGGCAACACCGCCCGAAGGCGTGCGAGCACCGCATTACGGTCGAATTCGGAGGTAGCTGCCGGCACGACGTAGCCGATCAGGCGGTCGCCGAGCTGCGCGCTATGCCATATCCGGACTGCCGCGTGGTCGACGGTCTCATCGGCCGTCAACGCTCGCTCTACCTCGCCCGGTTCGATGCGTTGCCCGCGCAGCGATATCTGCACATCAGCCCGCCCGATGAACTCCAACGTCGCATCTGGTCGCTCACGCACCACATCACCGGTGCGGTACATCCGAGAACCATTGGAGCCGTACGGGTTTGCCACAAAGTATCCCGAGGTTGTGCCAGCTTGCCCGAGATACCCGCGCGCCAGCTCGTCACCACCGAGATAGAGCTCACCACTGGCGCCATGCGGCGTGGGTCGCAGCCGCCTGTCAAGCACCATGCTCTGCACGCCGGGCAGCGCCCGACCGATCGTAATGTCCGGCACTGGGTCCAGAACATCGGTTTGGGTGACCACCACAGTCGATTCTGTGGGCCCGTATGAGTTGAACATCGCCACCCGGCCGGCCCAGCGCGCCGCCAAGGCAGGCGGACATTTTTCGCCGCCAACGGCGACGGTCCGCAACGATGGCAGCGCCCGGGGATCCAGCGTCGCCAAGATTGCTGGGGTGACCAGCAGATGCGTGACCGAGTGACGCTTGATCAGTTGCGCGAGGGCTTCGCCTGCAACAACGTCCGGCGGCGGGACGATTAGCTCGGCCCCGGCAGCGAACGCGGTGAAGTACTCAAGCATCGACGCATCGCAATACGGCGAATGGCTTTGCAGCACAACGGAGTCTTCGCCAGCGCGGTAGCGGGTGACGAGATCATCTGCCAACGCCGCCAGCCCCTGATGGGTGGTCAGCACGCCTTTGGGCTCGCCACTGGAGCCCGACGTGTAGATCAGATATGCCGGATTGTCGGCACGGACCGGCCGGATCCGCTCGGCACCGGTGACCGGTGACGACGCTGCGGGGGCGAGTCTTTCGCCGTCGAGCATCACCCAACGGATCGGTGCATCGGGCAGCTGGGGACGCCAACTTGTCGACGTGATCCCCAGCGCCGCACGTGAATCGGTGATCAGTTTGGCTACCCGGGCCGGCGGACCGCTTGGATCCACGGGAAAGAATACCGCACCCACCTTGGCAACCGCCCAGAGCGCCACCACAGACTCGATCGATCTGGTCAAAGCAACCGCAACAACAATTTCGGGCCCGGCGCCTACCGAGATCAACTCCTGCGCCCACCGCGAGGACACGCAGTCGAGTTCGCCATAGGTCAGGGACCTGCTCTCACCGGTCAGCGCCGGCCGCTCCCCGGGACCCATACCGGTGGAGAGTAATTCCGGCAACAACCGGGGCGTCTGCCGCTGTGCGAGCGGAATCACCCGGCGATCGCCCAGGATTGCCAATACCGACTCATCCGCTGGTGCGCAGAGGAATTGGTCAAGAAATTGCGTGAAGTGCCGGTGATACCGATCAAGGTCATCGGTGCTGTAGAGCTCTGGGTTGGCGTGAAAGTCAATAGTGAGCGGGGCATTGCCGAATCGGTAACAGTTGATCGCCAAATCCTCGACGGGACCAACTGACAACAAGTGAGGCTTGCCGCGGACCGGACCCAAAGCAATCGTCTCGGAAAAGGTGAGGACATTGACCACGGGGCCGTAACCACTTCGCCCGGTGAGGCCGAGCCCGTGATCTCGCCGCAGATCCTCGTGCCGATACAGTTGGTGGCGCAGCGCACCGATCATGGCGAGACGAACGTCCTGCACAAGTGTGCTGATTGTGTGACCAGCCATGCCACGCACGCGCAGCGGCACAACATTCGAGACCATGCCCGCGGACCGTCGCAGTGCCGCGGTCGTGCGGCCGGCCACCGGCAGCGACACCGTGACGTCGTCGTCACCGGTCATTCGGGCCAAGAACGCGATCACCGCGGCAACCATCAGCTCGGCTACGCCGGCGCCGTGCTGGGCCGCGACCGCGTTCAGTCGCGCCATTGGAATTGGCTCCAGCTTCGCGGACACAACATGCGGTCGCGCCGTCGCGGTGGCGTAGCGATCAATGAGTCGGGTCGCGTGATCCATGTCGGCCAGCTGCGCACGCCAGAACTCACGGTCGGCGTCGAATCTCGCCGAGGACCGGTAATCACGCTCGGCGCCCACGATTTCGGCCAACGTCATCGCGCGGCACGTCGAGGCCTCCTGCCCAGCTACCGCGGCCGAATAGAGCTCGGCCACCCGATCCAGCACCTGCGCGGCACCATAGCCGTCGATCGCGATGTGGTGGCTACGGCCGTATAGACGGTGCAGTTCCGGGCCGAGCTTGAACAGCACCGTCGTGCTCACGTTATCGCCGAGCAAGTCGACGTCGACTTGGCTATCGTTGGCCATCCATAGCCTGGCTGCGTCGTCGGGGCAGTCGCTTTCGGTCAGGTCGACGTATTCGAACCGGGCTTCGCCCTCGTCGAGATATTGATGAGGCCGGCCTTCGATCATTGCAAAGCGCACGTGCGGCGATTGCATTTCCCGCCCGGCCCGTCGGCCGCAGCGTTGCAGTAGTTCGCGATCGAGTGGACCATGCAGGTCTGTGTAGTGTGCGACGCAGATCGGCACCGTTGGATGTATCAGCTGGGCGAGCCACAACTCCGATTGAGCGAGCGACAATTCGAAGGGCGTTGTCGTCTTGTCCACCGCGTTATCAGTCAGCAAATGACTGACCCGAGGAAACTCTTGACTTCCTCCAGCAAGTGGGTGACCGATTCCGCGACGAAAAGAACAGGCTGACAATCGCTGTCGTCGATGCTCTGGGCGATCATGTCCTCGACGCAGAAACCACGTAGTTCGGCGTGCCGGAACGATTGCATTTCGGCCACCGAAGACAGTATGGCCGCGCCACACGCCCGCGGCGTGCCATTCTCCATGACCACGCCGGTCTCCATGCTGAACCAGAACAGTCTGGACAGCACTTCCATCGCCGCTATGGAGTCAGCACATTGAGCGGCCCGCCCAAACCAGCGGTAGATCGACGCGAAATCAGCATCGGCAAGCGTCACAGCATGGCCGACCAGGTCATGGATCACGTCGGGTTTCGGCGAATAGTACTGTGCCGATACCGGACGCAGGTTCTGCGTGACCTGCAAGATGTTGTCCGCGAACGGCGCATAATAGGGTCTGCTCGGCACCAAGCCTGTCACTGGTGCCAGCGTGAACCCGGTAGTCGAGGTCAGCCGCCGCGAGACTTCACCCAATTGGGGTACCCGGTCGGTCGCCAGCGCAACACGGCGAGCGGCCAGACTATATTGCTCACAGGCAAATTCTTCGTGCATCTCGGTCAGCGCACCGAAGACCTGCGACCATAGCTCGTCCTGCTCGGCACTATAAAATACGTCGGGAATCGCTCGATCACAATCGAATTCGTACCCGATAGCTGAGTGTTCGTCTACGCTGCCCCGAAGATCGCTCACAGTTCGTCATCCCTTCGGTTCCTCGGACTGCTAGGCACCAGACGTACCTGCGCGACAGCGGGCGGAGTACATCAACGAACAACGCCACCGGCGCGTGCAGACCATCCATTCTAATTGCAAAGACGTATTCCTTGCTGGCGGCTATCTCGCACCATACCGAGTTTATACAGAGATTCCGGGACGACCGCTACGTGTCAACTGACCCAGTGACGTCCAGAACGCTTTCACTCGGTGCCGTCACTGGCGAAATCTATAACCAAACGACCGCATTGCCCACTAAGCCAATCACGAGCAGAACTGCCGCAAAATAGAAATCGCACAAAACACACAAATCGTACAAAGTGCTGCCTTCAAATGGGTTCGGCTCGGCCGCCGCATACGAGTCGCGGGGTTGGGACTCAGATTCTCGATCCTCACAGCGAGACCACCGGCGCCGTGAACGCCGGCGCCGGATTCACCGACCCACTCCGCCGGTCTGACGCAATCCGGCGAAACAGGCCAACCGACCACCATATGACGGCATCCCCGTCCAAAACGGGGCACTGGGACCACAAGGAGTTCCTCGTCACTCAGCGGCCCGACAGTGCTACGCGCCGATCGCGGCACCCAGGGTCGGCCAGGAATCATGCAGGGCGTCTTGCCAATACGGCCACGAATGCGTACCGGCTCCGGCAACGTTCACCGTGACCGGGATGTTTAAGGCATGCAGCCGGCCAACCAGCGTGCTGGTGCATTGATTGACGACGGCTTCCATTGCGCCGCCGACGGTGGCCCGGTCCACGAGCGCACCGACGTTTCCGCCGATTCCGGGCGACGTCAACGTATCGTGCGGGCCGGCGAGTCCAGTACCCGACGAGATATACACCCTTGTGCCACGTAAGCGGGTGGCCTGCACGGTCGGATCGTGATCTGCCCACGCGGGATCCCCCGGCGGGCCCCACATGTTTGCAGCATTGGCGCCGAACGCCGCCAGCTGTGAGTACACATACGCTTGCCCCAGCGCGTCGCTTGCGCGAGCACATCCACTGTAGGAACCCACCGCCTGGTAGAGCCCGGGTGCATGAATCGCCAGGTCCAATGACGAAGTTGCCGACATTGACACTCCCGCAACCGCATTGCGGCCAGTCATGCCAAATCTGGAGTTGAGCAACGGCGGAAGCTCGCGGGTCAGAAAGGTCGCCCATTTGTTGCGACCGAGAACGGGATCGTCATGTTCCCAGTCCGTGTAGTAACTAGCGCGGCCGGTCATCGGGATCACCACGTTGACGTTCTTGTTCGCGAAGAACGACGCCACGTCGGTCCGCGCAGTCCACGCACCGCCTCCCTCACCACCATCAACGGCGTTGAGAAGATACAGGGCCGGTGCCGAACCCCCAGGATGCGACACCCATAGCGGTATCTGGCGATTCATCGCCGCTGAATAGACGGTCACGTCGAACGCACGGCCACCCAACGGTCGCACCGCTACTATTGCGGACCCACCGGACAACGGGTCCGCTTCGGCTGCGGTGACTGCGGTTGAAGCGATCAACGCACTGGCTAGCGTCATTATCGTCAAGAGCGACCGCAGCCATCCCTGCCGACTGAACAAGGGCCGACATTTTCGTGATCGGACGAAATATACGTCGCGAGAACTCGGTTCAGACACGCTCCGATCGTACGCTGGGATCACATACTCCGCGAGACGCAACGCCTTCTTGCGGGAACTCGTGTCAGCGACGATCCCGTTGAGTTTCACCACCCCGATTGACGTAGATCACGTCAACTAGTCCCCATCGAGTACCAGCAGTGTTGCCGTACCCCACGCCTCCGGAAGATGGGTTTACCGGGTCGTCGATTCGTTGCGGTCAATGTATGTCGATTCGAATACCACGTCCTTCACAATCTTTTGATACTCGAGGTGTGTCTGGTGTTCTTGGGTGTGCCAGGTCAACCCTTCTTGGCTGCGCATGAATGCCCGATATTCGGGCGCGCCTGGACGTTTCACATTGTCCGCGACCACAATCGACCCCTGATGCAGCCAACCCTGGTCAACAATCCGTTGCAGGTCGCGTAGGTATTCGGCTTTGTCATGATCGAGGAAGACGAAATCTAGTGCGCTACAGGCGAACCCGAATTCGTCGCGCAGCTTGCTGAGAGTCGCGCCATCGTCACCGAGTGTTCCAACTATCCCCACGATGCGGTCACCAATCCCGGCGTGATCCCATATCCGTCTGGCCACAACAGCGTTGGCGGAACTGAACTCGATCGAGTACAAGGTGGCATCGCTGGGCATGGTTCGCGCGATCCGCAGTGCGCTGTAGCCGCAGTATGTACCGAGTTCGAGAAGCCTGTGTGGATTTGCAGTTGTCACTGCGCGGTCGAGGATCTGACCCTTCTCGTCGCCGACGTTGATCAAGAAACTCTTGTGGTAACAGAAGTCGTCGATCACACGGATAACGTCACCTACATCATTGCGCCGGGCGTTCGTGCATACGTACTCAGCGAGGGCTTGCTCACGACCATCGCCGACCTGCCATGTCGCACCCATGTGCCGCACTCCGAATACGGCGCGCAGAAACGACCACCGCAGAAACAGAATCGGCTTGCCGCTGCACTGATTGACTGCCACCGCCAGGCCTATCGCGGCGACAAGTGCCAGCACATAGGTCCTGATTGACCCGCGGCCGGTCCGTGTTCGTGTTCGTTGCACGAGGAGCGAGACCGATGAAGCCACCGAGCCATTGAGCGACACGCTCGCACCAGCACCTTTTCTCACCCCTTATCTATACGCTCCGGAATCCATGGGCGTCGATATGCAAGTACTCATCTCCGATTGCGCAATACCGACGATGCTCAACGATGTGGCGCCTGGGAGGTGAGAAATCTCAGTGAGAGCCTATCCAGCGCGTTTTACTTCTCTGGGACGTTCCGTGGTCCAACGTCGTCAAGTTCGCTTGTTCGGTACGGCAGAACCGGACGCTGGCGGTCGGTCATGACTGGTGGGCTACCTCCGGTGCGGCCTCGGACAGGAGTTGTTGTAAGTCCGATCTGTGCTTCGTTCACGGATGAGATTGCGTTCAAATTCAGCGATGGAGCGAAGATGGTGATGATCTATCGGCCGCCGGATGTGGCGGTGTCGTCACTGGAGACAAAATATGTTGTGCCACAACGCTAATAGCCGCAACGGTGGAGAATCGTGATGATGAACTATTTGGGTACTATCTGACGATCTGCCCACCGCTGGACGGTGCCACACACTCCGGAAGAATGCCCCAACACACGGTCGCCGCCCAGGATATGAACCGTCCGGAGGTCTGGTGGACACCGGTGATCTCATCAGAAGAATACGGACATGACTGCACTGATGAAGTTCGACCAGGAGACCCGTGAGCCGGGCTGTGAGGATTTGCGAGGAGTATGGGCGACCATCCGGCCGGCACCTCTACCGGACCCGGCTTACCGGCCCACAACCGGATTCCGGCGATCACCGGCGCGGGCTGCTCGGTGCTGATCTTGGCACGTCTGCGCTGATCCCTACCCATCCACACAGGCCTGCCTCAGCGAGCTCACAGCGAAGATCCGGATCGTGGTTATCAGGTCCGATCGTGGACTTACCAATGCCGAGGAGGCCAGCATGGATACCCCCGAGTCCGGTTTCCGACGCACCCGAGCCGCCACCGCGACGATCGTGGCAGTCAGCGCTGCAACGGTCATCGGAACATCAACGCTGGCCTACCTCGACACCCATACGGCAGGCAGCAGCAACTCCACATCGACCCGGTCCACCACCACCACGGCCGGCGAATCGAATGGTTCGACCTCCGATTCTTCGTCGACTCTGTTCGGATCAACGCCGAACGTGTCGTCGGGAACCGGCGGCGGACACACAACATCGCGGGGCTCATGAACGTCGACACCGCGGCCAGCGATCTCGCGCAGTCCGCGTGGACGGTGTGGGGAACCGACGCACACCTGATCGTCACCGAACGAGCAGCGCTCGAACAGGCCGAGGCCCTCGTGCGCGGCGAGTTGGCGGCGATAGATCTCGCGTGCAGCCGTTTTCGCGAAGACTCCGAGATCGCCGCACTGATGCGATCACACGGACGGCCCCTGACGGTGAGCGCGCTACTCGCAGACTTCCTCGATGCCGCCCTCGATGCCGCACGAAAAACCGCTGGCATGGTCGATCCCACCGTCGGATCGGTGATGATCGACCTCGGCTATGACCGTGATTTCGCGATGTTGGGCGCACAAACACCCAGTGATCACGCCGGTCGCCGCGCGGTACCACACTTTGCTCAACGCGCCTCGTGGGAGATGGTGACGCTGAAGAATCGGGTGTTGACCGTGCCCGATGGTGTGGTCCTCGACCTGGGTGCAACCGCGAAAGCCCTTGCTGCCGACAGGTGCGCCGCCATCGTCACCGAATCGCTCGGGTGCGGCGTGTTGATCAACCTCGGGGGCGACATCTCGATCACCGGTCCCCCACCTGCCGGTAGCTGGCAGATTCGTGTGCAGGACGGCGATGACCAGCCGGCAACGGTCGTCGAAATGCGCTCAGACAGCGGGATCGCCACCTCGAGCACGCTGCGGCGACGTTGGCACCACGCTGGAGAGAGCGTCGATCACATCATCGACCCGGCGCTCGGGAGGAGTGCCGAAACATGTTGGCGCACAGTAACAGTCGCGGCATCGAGTTGCCTCGTCGCCAACACGGTCAGCACCGCATGCATGGTACGCGGTCGTGATGCACATCGGTGGGTCTCGGAGGCTGGACTACCGGCCCGATTCGTCGATCGCAACGGCCTCGTCACCCACACCGTCACCTGGCCCGACGAATCGAGGGACCGGTGATGGATCAGGCATTGTGGGCACTGGGCCGCGGCACCGGTATCTCGGCACTCATCATCCTCACCCTGTCGCTCGCGTCGGGCATCGTCGTCCGCTCCGGTCGCCCACTGCTGACACTGCCGCGGTTCGGCGTCGTCGAACTACACCGCAATACATCCCTGCTCGGAACACTCTTGATTGCAATCCATGTGGGAGCACTGTTCTTTGATCCCTACGCGCAGCTGAACCTCGTCGACTATGTGGTGCCATTCTTCGGGAACTACCGTCCGTTCTGGTTGGGGTTGGGCACCCTCGCACTCGACTTGATCATCCTGATCGTGATCACCAGCCTCCTCCGACACCGTCTGGGGCACAAAGTCTTCCGGACAGTGCATTGGTTGGCCTACGCACTGTGGCCGATCGCCTTGGCGCACGGCCTGGGCAACGGCACCGACACCGGACACCTGTGGTTCCTCACGATCGCCGCGGGGTGCATCGCAGTGGTCGGCGCAGCGGGCGTGTTCCGACTCCGTCACGACTTCCTCGAACACCACAGCACCAGAATGAAAGTGCCCACATGACAACAACAACGCCATTACATCCGACGGTCTCGTACCCGAGTCGGGTGCTATCCGGGGCAGGCCACGACCTGGCCCGCCACGCCGCCAGATTCGGTCCGTGCCCCCACTCGGGACCTGACCTCATCGGGGTCGTGGCGGCAGCAGGCCTGCGCGGTCGCGGCGGCGCCGGGTTTCCCGCCGCGCGCAAAATGGCCGCGGTCGCCGGTGGCAGACGGCCCGTACTCATCGCCAACGGATCCGAGGGTGAACCACTGAGCAGCAAAGACGCCGTCCTGCTTCAGTCCTCACCACACCTGGTGCTCGACGGAATGGCTGTGGTCGCTGCCTCTATCCGCGCTCGAGAATCCTTCCTGTACGTACCGGCCCACATGACAGCGATGATGCGCCAACTCATCGCTGACCGCCGGGTCGCCGGCTGGGATTCGACGGACATCAAGGTCATCGAAGCACCACGGCGATTTGTCGCCGGTGAGAAGTCGGCGGTCATCGCCGCGATCGCCGGCAAAGCAGCGATTCCGAGCGACTCCGCGGTCAGCACATCGGAATCGGGATTGCACGGCCGCCCGACCCTTGTTCAGAACGTCGAAACTCTCGCGCACATTGCGACGATCGCCCGCTACGGAGCTGCCTGGTTCCGCACACTCGGCACTCCCGACGAACCCGGCACCATGCTCATCAGCCTGACCGGCGCCTGCAGTGCCCCAGGTGTACTCGAGGTTCCGGTCGGAATTCCGTTGGATTCACTCCTCAAGACCACGACCACCGGCCACCCCGACCGACTCCGCGCAGTGCTGATCGGCGGATACCACGGAACCTGGCACGGCACAGAGCAATTGCGTGGTCACACCCTGTCGAGGAGTTCGCTGCATTCGCTGGGTGCGAGCCCCGGTGCAGGGGTTGTCCACACCCTCGCCGTCGGTTCGTGCGGACTCGCCGCCACCGCCGACATCGTCGCGTACCTGGCGCGCGAAAGTACAGGCCAATGCGGCCCCTGCCTCAACGGACTCCCCCGACTCGCCGAATCGATGACGACCCTGGCCCGGGGGCATTGGAGCGGTGACGTGGTGGCCGACCTGCGTCGGTATGCCGCACTCGTCGACGGACGCGGCGCCTGTCACCACCCCGACGGCACTGCCCGGCTCGTCCGCTCAGCGATGACCACCTTCGCCCGCGATGTCGACCTCCACCTGCGTGGCCGCTGCGAAACGAGCCACCCCGACGGCCGGAGGAGAGTTCCATGAGCCACAACGACAACGGGTCGATACGCCTACACATCGATTGGACCCGGTGCGACGGGCGAGGCGTCTGCACCGAACTGCTGCCCCGGGAACTCGGTCGCGATGAATGGGGATATCCCCTACCGAAAGATGGGTCAACCGAACCGATCATCCGCCGCGAGTCGATGAGACGAGCCCGCGACGCCGTCCGCCTGTGTCCACGACTCGCCGTCACCTTGCGTGCGGGCGGCAAGTGAAATCCTCGCAACCCCGATGATCGCTAACAACAGAGTCGAAAAGGTCTGCCATGCAATCGAACCAATCAACCCGAGTTCTGGTGTCCATCCTTGGTGGTATTGACGCTCGTCGCGGGCCGCTTGCAGCGATGACGACGACACGCAGCCCTGCACGCCAACGCAGTCGATGCCGTAGATCGGTCCCTGTTCGCAACATCTGACGTCGTCGACCTGATCCAAATCGTCGACTTTCGTGGGCACTTCCCCGAGACCAGCAAACCTGTTGGTCACGGGTCTGCGCGTTCTTACCGCAACCTACCGACAGCAAAGTGTCGGCGCTGGTGACACGCCCGCGCCCTGCGCTAATTGGATTTAGCGCAGCAGGCAGCCTGGCCGGTACGCAGAGGGTACGCAGTAGCCTCGAAACCGGCAACAATGTCCAACGCCCCAAACACGAAAGGTGCTCCCCCACTACACGATCCAACAACTCTCAACCATGCCAACGATCTGCAAACTTCCACAACCACAAGTTCAAAACCCGTATAGTGTCATTCGAGCCTGACCGGGGGCACCACATTCACGCAGGTCATCGTCAGTTTCCTGCTTCAAGGCTATCGGAACGGTTCAAATACCCCCCCCGGCTACCCAAGCGGCGGGCCAGGCCGTTCTGTCGACATCTCTACGACCACAGGTTCAAACCTGTCCAGTGCCAGTTACAGTCTGACCGCCGATACCAAACCGCAGTTCACAGCGGCATATACAAGTGCATGAATGCTCGGTACGCGTTGGGTACGCAGCATCTTAGGGAAGCGACAGACGAGGATAGAAGGCCTTCGACTGCAGCACCACCGAGTAACCCCGCAGGTACCATGGCGCGCCCAGTTGATCGTAATTCACAACCAGCACAACGAATCTGCAGCATCTGAGCCGAGACTGACAACTTTCGCCTCCGTCCACCCAGATTGGGGAGCCAGGATCGAGACGGCGGGACATACTGCAGCCCTGCATTATTGAACCCGACACGCAGGTATGCTGCGGTACACGTCACTGGCGTCGACGCTCACAGCGGTGGCAGAGTTCGAGAATGCCCCGTTTAGCCTGGATGCACTGATGTGCCTGTGATCTTGGCGTGAGATATGTTGCGGGCGTGGATGATCATCCGACCTCGGTAGTGGGGTTGTTTTACTGGGGTTTTCGCGTTGTGGGCGGAAGCCCTTCGGGGTCATCCGACGTCGACCCCCGCTGCTAGAACACTACGAGAAGACACTCCACTACCCGGGGGGGGGGGGGACGGCAGATCATTGTTTGGGTTGTGGCCGTTGACGGTCAGTAGTCGTTGTGTGGCCTCGACGCGGAGGTCTTGGTTTGGTCTGGGGCCGTGCGCTCGCTCAATGTGGCGGTCGTGCGGCGCACCAACCCTACGACGAAACCGGTCGTCGTCATTGACAGGTCCTCGTAGTAGTCCGCGACGGCGTGCACGACCAGCTTTCGCAACTCTCGGTCATCCACGATGGCAGGCACTGCATCGTCGAGGCGGTCGATGAACTTCCTGATAGCCACGATCGCTGCCCGCTGCGAAGCTTCGGTCTGGTCAAGGACCGCGTCGGACTGCTCGATCACCCTTCTTGTTGCATTTCGCACCTTCGCACTCGCCGCCATGTTTCCCCCTCGGGAATCTGAAATTAGAGCGAGCGTACCGTCTGTCTCCTTCCCGCGAAGCTCAGCTCGGCGTGTCGAACCTAGAACCGGATCGGGCCTACTGAATTGCCGGTGGTTCTGCGACAGACGGGTCGTGCGCGAGCCGTCGACGGCGGCGCGCATAGGCGGCGTTTTGTTTCGCGCACAGCGCCTTCCGTTCACTCGTCCATCGAACACACCTGCCGGCGAGCTCGAGCGCCATGTATCGGTCCCACATGCGTAGCGCATCAGAAGAATACGGACATGACTGCACTGAGGAAGTTCGATCAGGAGACCCGTGAGCGGGCTGTGAGGATGTGCGAGGAGTGACTCGAGGAGAGGGGCGACCATCCGGCCGGCGCCCGTACCGGACCCAGTCTTACCGGCCCGCAACCGGATTCCGGCGATCACCGGCGCGGCCTGGTCGGTGCTGATGGTGGTAGCCAGTGGCGACAGACCTTTCCGCAGGATCTGTTTCCCGGCGATTTTGGTGTGCCCGGTGGGGGCGTCTTGTTTGGCGGGCAAGGTACACCGGGGGAAGCAAAGTGTCGATATCGATGAACGTCCGCTCGGCGGCGCCGGGCAGCAGATCTACATCACTCCGGCCGACGCCACTACCGATGACCTGATCCAGACTTTCACGGCCAGCAACTGATGCAGGCCGCTCTGCTGCGCCAGGGTCAGAACCGGAATCACTCCGGCATGCGACACGCGGTTGTCGTCGTCGAATACTGCAGAATCCGCCGCGTACCTATGGGATACGTGCACTGAAAGTACCTTTTCTTGGACTGTACGATTGTTGCCTCAACAACTTCAATCATCCCAGTTCAGAGGGCACTTTCGTTTTTTGCGACACCCGAAAATCGCCCGGTCAGTCCGCGGATCCAGGTTTGGTCAGATCCGAGCCGGTCACGGGATCGCCGAAACCGCGTGGTGAGAGATCGCCTTGTTCAACGTGATTGCGCCCGTCGTGGAAGACTGAGTCGGACCGTGACCCCGCAGTTGTGGAATGGACAGGGAGCGTCTTATGGCAACACCAGCGAATGACCTCGATATCGAGTCACCGGCAGGTGGGGCCCGGCTTGATTCTCGTCGCTGGGCGGTGCTGGGAGTCCTGGTTTTCGCGTTGATGGTCGTCGGCATCGACGGATCGATCGTCAACATCGCGTTGCCGACCCTGGTTGATGAACTCGACGCCACCTCCAGCCAGTTGCAATGGATCGTCGACGCGTACACGATCGTGTTCGCGGCTTTTCTGTTGATCGCCGGCAACACCGGTGATCGCCTGGGTCGCCGCCGCTTCTTCATACTCGGCTTGGTCATCTTCGGGGCCGGGTCGTTGGCGTGCTCGCAGGTTGATTCGGCGAATGCACTGATCCTGTTTCGGGGCGTCCAAGGTTTCGGAGCGGCGTTCATCATGCCGGCCACCTTGTCGATCATCGCCAATGTGTTCACCAATGAGCGCGAGCGGGCACGGGCGATCGCGGTGTGGGCGGGCGTATCTGGCTTCGGGGTGGTGATCGGCCCGTTGGCCGGCGGTTACCTGCTGGAGCATTTCTGGTGGGGATCAATCTTTCTGATCAACGTCCCCGTCGTGACCGTGGCGATCGTCGGTGCGATCGTGTTCGTGCCGGAGTCGAAGGATGCGCACGCAGCGCGCCTGGACATCGTCGGCGCAGTGTTGTCGGTCGTCGGCTTGATCACGCTGCTGTTCGGCGTTATCGAGGGCCCGAGCAAGGGCTGGACCGATCCGTTGGTGATCGGCGCGTTCGTCGTCGCGGTCGTGTCGTTGGTGTCGTTCGTGTTCTGGGAACGCCGTACCGACCATCCGATGCTCGAACTCGGCTTCTTCGCCAATCCACGTTTCACGGCCGCGTCGATCGCGGTCACATTCGTGTTCTTCGCCATGTTCGGGGCGCTGTTCTTCGTCAGCCAGTACATGCAGTTCGTGCTCGGCTACTCGGCACTCGAGTCCGGTATCGGCTTGTTGCCGCTCGCCGCGTCGTTGATGATCGCGGCGCCGGCGAGCGCCAAGTTGGTGCCCCGGTTCGGCACCAAGATCGTCGTGACCTTCGGTCTTGTCCTGGTGGCGGCGGCGCTGGCGGTGTTCTCGTTCGTGTCCGAAACGAGTGGCTATCCGTTGGTTGCGGTCGTGCTGATCCTGATCGGTGTCGGCATGGGCTTGGCGATGGCACCGGCGACGGAGTCGATCATGGGTTCGGTGCCACCGGAGAAGGCCGGCATCGGCTCGGCAATGAACGACACAACACGCGAGATCGGCGGCGCCCTGGGCGTGGCGATCCTCGGCAGCATCACCGCCGCGGTATATGCGTCGACGATCTCCGGTGATCCCCGTTTCGCGACCGTACAGGCCGCGTCGCCGGAATTGGCCGACGCCGTGAAGAATTCGGTCGGTGCGGCGTCATTCGCCTCGGCTCAGTTGCCCGCAGACGTGGCGAACCTGCTCACGGCGGCAGCCAACTCGGCGTTCATCCATGCCCTCGACCGCACCGTGATCGTCGGCGCGATAGTTGCCCTGCTCGGAGCGTTCATCGCGTTTCGCTACCTTCCGGCGCGGTCCGAGGACACCGACATCGAGCGCCTCATCGGGGGTGTTGCGCAAAAGCTCCCCGACGATCCCGAGCTGCGCCTCGGAATCGCCTATGCGACGCTCGGACTGCTCGCCGAGGCGGGTATGTCGAGCCTCAGCTACAACGGGATCGCGTCGCAATCAGGCATCAGCACCGCGACGCTCAAGCAGTATTGGGGATCGCGTGTGGACGCGGTGAGCGATGCCGTTGCCGAGGTGTTCGCTGCACATCTGCTACCCGACACAGGAGACCTCCGCGGCGACCTGCGCGCCTACCTGCTTGAGGTTAGCCGGGTCCTCTCCGAGCCACGAGCGCGACAGATCATCGGCGCGCTGGTGTCAGAGGCTGCATCGGACGAGTCCCTCGCCGCGGCCCTGCGGGAACGTGTCAGCGAATCGCGTCGGCACGAGCTCGAAACCCGCCTCCAGCCGCACATGGCGATGGTCAAGGTGCCGATCAACACGGCAATCGATCAACTCGTCGGCCCGATCTATTACCGCACGGTCATCACCGAATCGGCGCTCGACGAGGAACTCGTGGACGCCGTGCTCGACGCCGTGCTGAGACCGAGCGACGACATGATCGACACCTTGTCCAAGTAGCCAGATTGCCCGCTCGGGGCGTAGTCGAACTCGCGGTGGGCCATCGAACGTCCTGCTATCTCACCGGTGCTTAGACAATGGGTCCGGACTGCGGGAAGTGTGCGGACGACCTGGTTCGTCCGAAGATCGACGAGCGCGGGTACGCAGTAGCACCGAAACCGGCCAACTCTTTCCAACAGCGCAAACACGAAAAACTCTCCCCCACTGCAGAATCCAACCATCGTCAACAACGCCAACGATCTGCAAACATCCACAACCACAAGTTCAAAACCGTCCAGTGTCAGTTCGAGTCTGACCGGAGGCACCCATTTCCGCAGTTCAGAGGCTATTCCTAGTCCATTTTCACGATAACCCGCCTGCGACGTCAGTTCAGTCCAATCTTGCTCGCCATCCAACGATCCGCGACGGCCCGAACTCTTCGGTGCTCTTTGCGGGATCGACCCGCGTGCCCGCCACCACCGCCGCGATGATGCTGTCCAGTCAGCCCTGCGCATCGGCCTTCGTCCGGAAGGCTCGGGTGTGTTGAGTTCCCATCGTGTCGACATACACAGCACGCCAACGCATCCCACGGCCATACCGCCACGTTCGTCTCTTCGTGAACCGCGCGCGCCACAGGTCTTGCACATCGGCACGCCGATTACGACGCACCCGCACTACCGAACACTGACCGACTCTCCCGGCTCGTCCGGCACCGCCATCGTTCCAACCAGACGGTGGCGACTCCTCCCGCCATCTGAGATCACAAGTAGCGATTGACTTTTCGGACCACTCACCCCGCCAACGCCAGATCCCGCAGGAAGCTGCTCAGATACCGACAACTCAATCCGAATCCAGATTGTCGAAGTCATCAACTCCGCACCTCAGATACTTTCCCTCCAGGCAACATGACCGTGCGTGCCAGACGCGAAGCGCGTGCAACGCCGACCACGGGCACGCCCGCGTCGACCGGTACTCCGTCATCCCTTGCAGTGCAGAGTTCGGGAGTGACGACCGGTGGTCAATCAGCGGTGCCCTCCATACAGTCGATAGACCGACTGAAAAGAAGGGACCAGGTTGATGTCCGCAATAATTTCTGACGACGGCCTGTACCGATACCGGCTCCGACGCGACCTACCTCCCACGTTCGCCAATCGTAAGAAAGACGCCGTCACCTGCACCTTCATCATGCTCAACCCGTCGACCGCAGATGCCGACGACGACGATCCAACCATTCGGCGCTGCAGCGGATTCGCGGCCTCCCTCAGATGCACCAGACTCGAGGTGGTCAACCTCTATGGCTACCGCGCCACCGACCCCGCCGAGTTGCACACAGTCGACGATCCAGAAGGCCCGGAGAACACCCTCCACCTACGAGTCGCGCTCAGCACACCCGGACCCACAATCGCCGCCTGGGGCACACTCGCACCACCGGACAGAGTCGCGAAGATACTGGCGATGCCTGGCGCCGACAATCTCTATTGCCTTGGCACCAACCAAGACGGAAGCCCTCGCCACCCCCTCTATCTGCGTGCGGACGCAGCAATCAGAACGTTTTTGCCGTATTCACGTGACAACAGATCACAGCGCTGATCGCCGAGTGGGTGGATTCGTCCCGCACCATCGGGCATAGGTATCCGTAGAAGTCGAGTGTCGTCTTGTCGGAGCAATCGAGACAGCCCACCGCCTACGAGGGCTCGCCAGTTTCCCGCTCACTCCGAAGGTCGAGAGGACGACCTTCCTCATCCGGGTACGCGGCCGAAGCGCGACGATCGGCCCGCGTCAGGCCGTTTGTCCCGTCGATTGTGCGGCGAGCGCCACCGACATCGCGGCGTGCAGGGCCTCGATTGCGGTGTGACCGATGGCGGTGTCAAGCATGGTGAAACCGTGAAAGGTGCCGTGCCACTGCCGTAGATCGACAGGCACTGCCGCAGTCCTCAGCCGCTCGGCGTAACGAAGTCCTTGGTCGCGGAGGGGGTCGAGTTCATTCACGGTGAGGTAGGTCGGTGGCAGGCCGGTGAGGTTGGGATGGCGCGCGGGAATGGTACGCGAGTCGAGGCGATTGCCGGCCAGGAAGAGTTCCCAGCTTCGTTCCGCCAGCGCTCTGGTCCAGAACACGGTGTCGGTTCCCTGCTGCATCGAGGTTGTGTCGCAACGGTTGTCGAGGACAGGTTCCAGCAACGCCTGGCAGGCGAGAGCCGGTCCGCCCTGATCACGCGCCCGAAGTGCGGTCGTAGCCGCAAGGTACGCACCCGCGCTGGCACCGAGTATGCCGATGCGGGCCGGGTCGATTCCGAGTTCGAGATGACGGCCCGCAACCCACAACAACGCCGCATAGCAGTCGTCGACCGCAGCCGGATGAGGATGCTCGGGTGCCAACCGGTAGTCCACCGACACCACGACGGCGTCGGTGGCGTTGGCCAACTCGCGGTTGGCGGCGTCGTTGTCGGCTGCCGAACCGAGAACAAAGCCGCCACCGTGGATTTCGATGATCGCCGCACGCGTCCGTGAGCGCGCGGCATCGGGACAGGTGATCCGCAGCGGCACCCGTGGGCTTCCGGCCGGTCCCTCGATCTCGACGAGCGATGGCCCCGTGCCCGACGCATCCTCGACCCGGCGGGGCGCCCGCCCGTCGAGAGCTAGCCGCATCGCCGGAACATCTGACAGGTCCAGTGCAGGCATCTCGTCAACGAGATGTTCGAGATCGGGTTGAATGGTGCCGGGAACGATCATCCCGCCTTCCGGCATCATCAGACGACTGTTCGCCGACCGCTGTGGCCGCCGTCGATGACCAGCAACAGGTCACCGCCCTCGACTTGCTGCACTTCGCCGACCGCGACGCGGCCAACGACACCAGTCGACGACGCGGTGATCGCCGCCTCCATCTTCATCGCCTCGATGGTCGCGACAACATCGCCCGCCGCAACCTGATCGCCGACGGCGACCGACAGGGTGATGACACCGGCGAACGGAGCGGGCAGATGCGCGGGATTGTTCGGGTCGGCCTTTTCTGCTGATGGGGTGTCGTCGACGATCGAGCGGTCACGGACCGACACCGGACGTAGCTGCCCGTTGAGGACGCACATCACCGTGCGCATACCGCGCTTGTCGGCGTCGGAGATCGCCTCGAGGCCGATCAGTAATTCAACCCCCTTCTCGAGTCGCACCCGGTGTTCCTCACCCTGACGCAGACCGTAGAAGAACTGGTTGGCCGACAGCCGCGAGGTGTCCCCGAACTGGGTTCGATGCGCCTCGAAATCCGCTGTCGGCCCTGGGAAGAGCAGTCTGTTCAACGTGTTTCGACGCTGCTGCGACGTCGAGGCGAGCCCCTGTTCGTCGTCGGCACTCAGGCGCGTCTCGGTCTTCGCCGCTGCCCGGCCTTCCAACGCTCTCGTCCGCAGGGGCTCGGGCCATCCTCCCGGCGGGGTGCCCAATTCTCCTCGGAGGAAGCCGATCACGGACTCCGGGATGTCAATCTTGTCAGGCTTCGCGACAAACTGCTGTGCCGAGGCACCCGCGCCCACCAGAGCCAAGGCAAGGTCGCCCACGACTTTCGAGCTCGGTGTCACCTTGACCAGGCGACCCAGAGCGCGGTCAGCGTCGGCGTAGTTCATTTCGACCGTCTCGAACCTGTCGCTTAGCCCAAGCGCAACTGCCTGCTGACGCAGATTCGAAAGCTGTCCGCCGGGGATTTCATGGGTGTACACCCGTCCGGTAGGTGCTTGTAGACCAGATTCAAACGGGGCGTAGACCTTTCGCAGTGCCTCCCAGTACGGTTCGAGATCGCACACGGCCTGCAGATCGAGTCCGGTGTCCCGTTCGGTGTGGGCTGCGGCCGCGACGATGGCCGACAATGCCGGTTGCGAGGTGGTCCCGGCCATGGCCGCCGACGCGCCGTCGACCGCGTCTGCCCCGGCCTCCCATGCCGCCAGATAGGTCGCCAACTGCCCGCCCGGGGTGTCGTGGGTGTGGACGTGCACGGGTAGATCGAAATTGGACCGCAACGCCGACACCAGCGTCCGCGCTGCTGGGGCCCGCAGCAGCCCGGCCATGTCTTTGATCGCCAGCACGTGCGCGCCGGCGTCGACGATTTGTTCGGCGAGTCCCAGGTAGTAGTCAAGGGTGTACAACTGCTCGCCGGGATCGGACAGGTCACCCGTATACGACAGTGCCACTTCGGCAACCGCCGTTCCGGTATCGAGGACGGCGTCGATCGCCGGGCGCATCTGATCGACGTTGTTCAGTGCGTCGAAGATCCGGAAGATGTCGATCCCGGTGGCGGTGGCCTCCGCGACGAAGGCCCGCGTCACCGTATCCGGGTAGGGGGTGTAGCCGACGGTGTTACGTCCGCGCAGCAACATCTGAAGTGCGATGTTAGGGACCGCCTCACGCAGCAGTGCAAGCCGTTCCCAGGGATCCTCGTGCAGGAACCGCAGCGCGACGTCGTAAGTGGCGCCGCCCCAGCATTCGATCGACAGCAGTTGCGGCGTCGTACGTGCCACGTGTGGCGCCACCATCACCAACC
This sequence comes from Williamsia faeni, assembly GCA_003202005.1. Classification (GTDB taxonomy): domain Bacteria; phylum Actinomycetota; class Actinomycetes; order Mycobacteriales; family Mycobacteriaceae; genus Williamsia; species Williamsia faeni. The sequence goes on from QJJF01000011.1 coordinate 43,151, forward strand.
CGGACGTTCGCACCCGAGTGGCCAGCAGCGACTGGTGGGCATCGCGGAAGGTGGTGTCGGTGACCGCCAGTGCTTTCTGGGCGCGTAACGCTTGCGCGAACCCGACCGGCCCGAGCGCCAGCAGCCGTTGCCGCGAGCCATCTGCAACCGGCTCGGAGACGTCGAGGGGCGGCAGTTTGTCTTGCGGATAGACCGGGGAGGGTCGCTCGCCGTGCGGTTTGTTGACCGTGACATCGGCGAGGTAGCTGAGGATCTTCGTGCCCCGATCACCGGACGTACGCGCGGTGAGCAGCGCGGGGCGCTCCTCGATGAACGAGGTGGTGACCCGGCCGGCGATGAAGTCGGCATCATCGAGCACCGCCTGCAGAAACGGGATGTTGGTCGCCACGCCCCGGATACGGAACTCCGCGACCGCGCGGCGCGCACGGGTTACCGCCGTCTCGAAATCTCTTCCTCGACAAGTCAATTTGACCAGCATGGAATCGAAGTGGGCCTCGACCGCCGCGCCCGTGGTGGTTCCACCATCGAGTCGGACGCCGGCTCCCCCAGGACTGCGATAAGCGGTGATGCGTCCGGTATCCGGCCGAAATCCGTTGGCCGGATCCTCGGTGGTGATGCGGCATTGCAGGGCTGCACCCCGCAGCACGATCGTCTCCTGGTCCAGGCCCAGGTCGGCCAAGGTCTCCCCGGCCGCGATCCGCAGCTGAGCCTGAACCAGGTCGACGTCGGTGACCTCCTCGGTCACCGTGTGCTCGACCTGGATTCGCGGGTTCATCTCGATGAACACGTGGTTGCCTCGACCGTCGAGGAGGAACTCGACGGTGCCGGCGCATTCGTAGCCGATCTCCTTGGCGAATGCGACAGCGTCGGCACATATCTTCTGCCGCAACGACTCTGGCAGGTTGGGTGCCGGCGCCATCTCGATGACCTTCTGGTGGCGCCGTTGCAGCGAACAGTCCCGTTCGAACAGGTGCACCACGTTCCCGTGACCGTCGGCGAGGATCTGTACCTCGATGTGGCGCGGATCGATGACCGCCTGCTCGAGGAAGACCGTCGAATCCCCGAATGCCGACTGCGCTTCCCGCGCCGCGGCTTCGATCGACTCGCGCAGCTGCGCAGGCTCAGCAACCCGCCGCATCCCTCGGCCACCCCCGCCGGCCACTGCCTTGACGAACAGCGGGAATGTCATCGATTCCGACGCCGACACCAGCTCGGAGACGTCGGTCGACGGCTCCGACGACGCCAGCACCGGCAACCCGGCCCGTCTCGCCGCGGCGATGGCCCGGGCCTTGTTGCCCGTCAGTTCCAGCACCTCGGCCGACGGTCCGACAAACGTGATGCCCGCGCTCGCGCACGCCGCGGCGAGATCCGGGTTCTCCGAGAGGAACCCGTAGCCGGGATAGATCGCATCGACACCCGCCTGTACCGCAACGTCGACGATCTCGTTCACCGACAGATAGGCACGTACGGGATGCCCGACCTCACCGATCTGATAGGCCTCGTCCGCCTTGGTGCGGTGCACCGAATTGCGGTCTTCGAACGGGAACATCGCAACGGTGGAGATTCCGAGTTCATACGACGCGCGAAACGCGCGGATCGCGATCTCACCCCGATTGGCGACCAACACCTTGGCGAACTTCGGCACAACAACATCCATTCATCGTCGAGTGACACCGGGGCGGCACACCGCGGCGGGAAACAGCTACCGGCCACCGCGGGTGGCCGGAAGGGATCAGTGCATGTGGCTTCCGCCATTGATGTCGATGGTGGTGCCGGTCAGATAAGCGGCGTCATCGGAGGACAAGAAGGTGATCACCGATGCGATCTCACGCGTGGTTGCGGTGCGGCCCAAAGGGATCCCGGAGGCGATCGCCTTTTCCTGTTCCTCGGTGCTACCGACCCGGATATTGGTGTCGACCGCTCCGGGGGTGACAGCATTGATCGTGACGCCTGTGTCCTCGAGTTCCCGGGCCAATGCCTTCGTGAAGCCGAGGACCGCTGCCTTGGCCGACGAGTACGGCACTTTGCCGAACACACCACCGCCGCGCTGGGCCGAGACGGACGACATGGTCACGATCCGTCCCCATCCGAGGGCGATCATGTCCGGCAGAAATGCCTTGGTCACCAGGTATGTGCCGGTCGCGTTGACCGCGAACACCTTGTTCCACAGCGCGAGTGTGGTCTCGAGGAACGGCACCGGGGAGGTGATCCCCGCGATGTTCGCCACCGCGCCGACCGGAGGAAGGTCGCCGGCGTCGACTTCACGTTTGGTCGCCAGGTACGCGGCCTGCACGGAGGCTTCATCGGACACGTCTACGGCATGGCCGAAAGCCGGGACATTGTAGGTGCCCCCGATCTCCGCGGCGACCTTGGCCGATGCCTCGCCGTCGAGGTCGAGAATCACCACTGCCCAACCATCTTCGGCGTACCGCTCCGCGGTCGCGCGGCCGATCCCTTTCTCCGAGGTGGCGCCGGTGACAACTGCAGTACGTGTCTTGGTGTTCATCTTTTCTCCTGTGTGAGTTGAAATCTCAAGCGGCGAACGTGAGGAGTTCGCCGATGTTCTGCGCAGCGGCAGCGGTCGCGGCCGGGCGTTCGTCGTCGGTGACGTCTCGGGTTTCGAGTTCGAGAGTGAAGTGACCGCCGTATCCGGCAGCGTCGAGCGCGCGCAGACCGGATGCGAAGTCGACATCCCCGCGACCAACACTCAGGTTGATGTTGCCCGGACGGTCGCTGATCGGGTCGGTGTCGAGTTGGACGTGTCCCCGCAGGGCATCGCGGATGTGCACGTGAGCAATTCGTCCCGCGGTGTCCTGTACGAAGTCCACCGGATCGCCACCAGAGGCGACGATGTGACTGAAGTCCATCACGATCCCGATGTCCGGATGCAACCTCTCCGTCAACGCCGCCGCGCGCGTGTGGTTGCAGCACAGCCGCCAGACATGCAGGGATTCGACCCACAGATCGACACCGAGCAAGCGCCCCCGGTCGAGTACGAATTCGAGATTGTCAGCCACCCGTAGGAGGTCATCGTCGAGATCTGTCATCGGGGTGTGCTCGAGCGCCCCGTTGGGCAGGACGATGGCTTTCGCCTCGAGCACGGCGGCCAACTCGAGCAGCCGGAACAGATGCTCGGAATCGTGCATCCGCATCCTCGGATCGTTCAGGTCACCGACGTCGACGTTGATCGACCGCACGGTCAGACCTGAATCGCGAACCGCGCCCACCACCCGAGCGATGCCCGCCCTGTCGAGGTCCAGCGGGACGTGGTCACACACCCCAGGCAATGAGCCCAGGTCGATTTCGGTGAATCCCAGTTTCGCCATCGCCGCCAGTGCGTCCGGCAGATCGAGATGACGAAACGAGATGCTCGAGCACCCCAGCCTGCTAGCCGTCATGGCTTCTCCGTTTCGTCGTTAAGTGATGCGGCCCACAGTAGGACAAATAACGGTTATCAGTCAACCGTCGCCGGTTGACTGTTGACAGTGACAGTGCAGTGGGTCACACTCGTTGTTGTTGACAGTCGACGGTCACTGGACGAGTTTGTAACTACTACCTCTTCAGGAGGGTTCCAATGGGCATCAATGCTCTCGAGATGCGCGGACCGGTCCACGGCACGAAAGACGCCAAACGCGTCGCCGTCGGCTCGTCGGTCGGCGCAGTCATCGAAACCTACGATTTCATCGGCTTCGGCACGGCCGCAGCACTGTACTTCGGCACAGCATTCTTCCCGGGCCAAAGCTCGGTGGCCGGCACGCTCGCCGCCTTCGCCACCCTTGGCGTCGGGTTCGCAGCGCGACCGATCGGCGGTGTCATCGGCGGCCACATGGGCGACAAGGTGGGCCGCAAACCGGTGCTCGTGGCTTCCTTGATCATCATGGGTCTGGCCACCTTCGCCATCGGCCTCCTGCCGACCTATGCGCAGGCAGGCGTGATCGCACCGATTTTGCTCGTGCTCGTTCGCATCGTGCAGGGATTGGCGTTCGGCGCCGAATGGGGCGGTGCAATTCTGATGAGCTACGAACACGCACCATGGCGAAAGAAGGGGCGGTACACCGGCATCGTGCAAGCCGGCTTCCCTGTCGGCCTATTGCTGGCAAACCTGGTCTTTCTCGGTAGCGTCCACCTCGGAGGCGACTGGGCCTGGCGAGTGCCGTTCCTGGCCAGCATCTTCCTGGTCATCGTCGGACTCATCATCCGATCCAAGGTCCCCGAATCTCCAGTCTTCGAAGACGTCAAAGAGGCCGGCGACATCACCGACTCCCCCATCAAAGAGGCGATCAAGCAGGACTGGCGGAACATCCTCCGCGGCATCGGACTTCGTGTCGCAGAGACCGCCGGATACGCGGTGTCGGTGACCTACATGATCTCCTACCTGCACACCGAGAAGCTGGCATCGACCACGGAAACCATCACCGCCCTGTGCATCGCCTCCGGGATCGGAATCTTCGCCACCGCGGGCTGGGCGGCACTCACCGACAAAATCGGGCGAAGGCCGCTCTATCTGATGGTCTGCGGCTTCGCCGCCCTGTTCGGGATCCCGATGTTCTTACTGGTCAATACCGGACTCTCGCTGTTTGTCATCGCAACCATCGTCTTGTCCTACGCCGTGTGCCAAAACGCACTGGCAGGATCTCAAGGACCCTGGTTCCCCGAGCTGTTCACCGCCGCCCGCCGCGCATCGGGAGCCTCACTCGCCTACCAGATCTCAGCCATGGTCTCCGGCTTCACACCGTTCATCACCACGTTGCTGTTCGTCTGGATGGGATGGCTGGGCCCGGCGCTGCTATTCATCGCGTACGCCCTGATCGGACTCTTCTCTGCGGTCGTCACCAAAGAAACATGGGGACCCACCGAGCGTCGCCTCGCCAAGGAGGCAGAACGCACCACCCCTACTGAACTCACCGCTCCCCAGCGCGAAAAGGAACTGGCATGACAACGACCACCACCGAGTCGGCAACAACCGCAGAGCGCATCGAGCGCGCAGCCCGGTTCGCCTACAACATGCGCCACCACGTCATCGACATGGGCGAAGCCCAAGGACAGGGTTACGTCGGACAAGCGCTCGGGGCTGCGGACATCTTCGCCGCCGTCTACGCCGACCGACTCAACTACCGGGCCGACGATCCGCACTGGGAGGGACGCGACCGATTCCTGCTCTCCACCGGCCATTACGCCATCGGCCTGTACGCCGCACTCGCCGAAGCCGGGATCGTCCCGGTCGAAGAACTCGAGACCTACGGGTCCGACGACTCCCGGCTTCCCATGTCCGGGATGGCAACGTACACACCGGGTATGGAGATCTCAGGGGGCTCACTGGGCCACGGGCTGACCGTCGCGGTGGGCATGGCCCTCGGACTGCGCTTGCAAGGCTCTCAGTCCACGGTGTTCAACTTCCTCTCCGACGGCGAACTCGACGAAGGATCGACGTGGGAAGCAGCCATGGGCGCCCACCACCATCGCCTGGGCAATCTGATCGCCATGGTCGACATGAACGCCCTGCAGGCAGACGGACCCACCGAAGGCATCCTCGGAATCGAGCCCGTCCACGAGAAATGGGCCGCCGCCGGATGGTTAGTGCAACGCGTCAACGGAAACGATCCCGCCGCTCTGCTGGCCGCCTTCGACAACGCCTGCGCCGCGGCGACCCCCACCGGTAGGCCCGCGATCATCATCTGCGACACCAAGATCGGCTACGGCGTACCACTGCTGGAAACACGAGAGAAGGCGCACTTCATGCGCATCGACGAGCACGAGTGGAGCATCTGCCGCGACCAGCTCACCAGTCGCTTCACCGACCCTACATATTTGCAAGAAGATGAGGTTCAGGCATGACCGCCACGACAGCACCCAAACTCAAGACCTCGGCGATGATCGCGTCGTTCGTCGATCCCGGACAACGCACCGCGACAGCACCTTTCGGGCACGCGCTGGTCAAAGCCGCCGAGGGCAACGACAAGATCGTCGGCCTGAGCGCCGATCTCGCCAAATACACCGACATGCACATCTTCGCCCAAGCCTTTCCGGAACGGTTCTTCCAGATGGGCATGGCCGAACAGCTCCTCCTCGGAGCATCGGCCGGGATGGCCGAGACCGGGCTCATCCCGTTCGCGTCGACATATTCGGTGTTCGCCGCCCGGCGCGCCTACGACTTCCTGTGCCTGGACATCGCCGAACCCAACCTGAACGTCAACATCATCGGCGGACTGCCCGGACTCACCACCGGCTACGGCCCCAGCCATCAGGCCACCGAGGACATCGCGATCTTCCGTGGGATGCCGAACCTGACGATCATCGACCCGTGCGATTCGGTCGACATCGAGCAGGCGGTTCCACAGATGGCCGCCTCCGACGGCCCGACGTACCTACGACTCCTCCGCGGAAAGGTCGCCACCGTCCTGGACGAATACGACTACACCTTCGAACTCGGCAAAGCGAAAGTCCTCCGTCCGGGTAACGATGTCGTGTTGGTCTCGAGCGGACTGATGACGATGCGGGCGCTGCAGGCAGCGACCAACCTGGAGAAGCACAACGTCGACGTCGCCGTGGTACACACCCCCACCATCAAACCGTTCGATGCAGTCACCGTCCTCGCCGAACTCGACACCGACCGGCTGGCTTTCACACTCGAGAACCACACCAAGATCGGTGGACTTTTCGAGACCGTTGCATCGGCAGTGGTGGAACGGGGCCTCGGCAAACGAATCGGCTCCATCTCCCTGCCCGACAAGTTCCTCGACGCCGGCGCCCTCCCGACCTTGCACGACCGGTACGGGTTGTCCACGTCAAGCATCGAGTCACGCATCCTGGCCGAGCTGTAGAAACAGCTGGATCAGTGAACCACAGTGCGCAGAAGGGTGCCGGTAGGATGACTGTCAACAGACAGCGGTCGACTGTCTGCAGTGGCACGTCACCGAAGTACCGAATGAATGGAGGCTCCGTCATGGGCCAACCCGGCGCTCTTCTCGGACTGCAAAAAACCAACCTGCGCGAGCAAGCAGTCGCAGCCCTGCGAACGGCCATTACCCGGGGTGAACTCAGGCCTCGAAGCGCGCTCATCGAGACAGAGCTGTCCGAACGCCTAGGAATCAGCCGCGGTACGTTGCGCGAGGCGCTGCGGCAACTGCAGCAGGAAGGACTTGTTGTTGCCGGCGCACGCGGTCGCCTCGCCGTCAGAAGCCTCGACCCAGGGGAAATCACGGAGATCTTCGCGGTTCGCGCTGCACTAGAAGCGCTCGCCGCAGCCGAACTCGCCGCGCTCGAAGAACGGAGCCCGGTCATCAAACGACTGCGGGAGACACTCGACCGGATGGCACTCGCCGGCACAGAAAACCTGGACGATCGAATTGAGGCAGACCTCGATTTTCACCGATTGATGTGCGAGCTCACTGGCAATCGAACCCTGCTGCACTCGTGGACTTCTCTCGAGGGATCAATCCGAATGTCCATCATGTACGGCGGCACCGACCGCGCCGTCGGCAACATGGACACCGACCGACACTCCGTCATCATTGATGCCATCGAATCCGGTGACAGCGACGCTGCCCGCGATTCGGTTGTCACACACATGACGTGGGCTGCAAACAATTTGGTCAGTGCCAACAGGTGACAACCAGGCGTCCAGATCATCCGGCATAGATGGCCGTAACGGTCGAGGGTCATCGTCGCTGTCTTGTGACCCGGCAGGGTCTGCAGGACCTTTGAGTTGGCGCCCGCGCTGATCGCGAGCGTCGCACACACGTATTACGAAGCTGGTGCGGCATAACCCTGGGAAGCTGCTGGACACTTGAACCGCATAACCGCAGGTCAACATGTCGCGCGTGGATGGTTGTGGACGGCAGGGATGCAGGCAGCGAGAACACGAGGTTAGGGTTCGAATCCCCTCGGGCGCAACAAAATACGGCGTGACCCCAACATATGTGCTCGATCATCTCCTCGTTCAATGAGGTCTCCGGGACCGTTTGGTGAACTGCTCGAACAGTCCGTCCGGACTCGTCAGACTGTTTCTAGGGCGCCGCTGACTGACCCATGGGTCGTCACTCCCGAACTCTGCACTGCACCGATGGACGGAGTACCGGTCGAGGCGTGTTTCGACGAGATCGACCACACCGCGTTTGCGGCGGAATTCCTCGGGGTAATGCTTCGGCACGGACACGGCTCCTTCGACGGCGTCGTGACCAAGAGTCAAGCAAACCGACTCCATGCGACCCGGGGTACATCAAGGTGCGCATCAACCGCGGGGAGGGTCCGTGACCAATCCGCGGCGCGGCTGAATCCGAATCACTTTCTGCGGCCAGAGTTCTGTGGACGTTCCACAGCTTCCGCCGCTGACTATTGAAGGGAAACTATGGATGACGACCTGCAGGAATTCGCGCTGACTGGAGAAATCGCCCAGGATGTGCGGCAGCGGATAGAGCTGCTGCGCCACTTCGACTCCGTCGGTCAACTCCCGTTCTTCCAACAAATCGATGCCGTCGATACACCGTTTGTCGAGGTTCACGGGCGGAAGTGCGTGTTGCTTGGCTCCAATTCCTACATCGGCTTGTCGACGCATCCGGACGTCGTCGCCGCGTCGGTCGAGGCGACGAAGGAATTCGGTTCGGGCACCACCGGCAGCCGCCTGCTCAACGGGACCTACAGCCTGCATGTGGCGCTCGAACTGCAGATTGCGGCATGGTTGGGCCACGAGCAGGCGCTGGTCTTCACCACCGGCTACCAGACGAATGTCGGCACCATCCAGGCTCTGCTCAGCGACGATTGCCTCGCGGTGGTGGACTCGTTGGCCCATGCGTCGATCCGCGACGGGGTCCGGCTGAGCCAAGCGGTCGAAGCCAAGTTCGAGCACAACGACGCCGAGGGGTTGGCCGCAGTTCTGCGCAGCCATGCCGGCACTCAGTACCGCCGGGTTCTGGTAGTCGTCGACTCGCTCTATTCGATGGAGGGCTCGACCGCTCCGCTGGAACGGATCATCGAGATCTGTAAGAACGCCGGCGCACTCCTGATGGTCGACGAGGCGCACGGCATCGGAGTGTTCGGCCCCACCGGTGGCGGTTTGACGCAGCGGAACGGGGTCGCCAAGGATGTCGACATCCTGATGGGTTCTTTGTCGAAGGCGATCGGCGGCCTAGGCGGATTCGTTGCCGCATCAAGGGATTTCATCGACGAGATCCGGCTGAGCGCGAGGTCGTTCTGGTTCAGCACATCGGCGACACCCGGCGCGATGGCGGCGGCGTCCGCCGCAGTCAAGATCATCCGCAGCGACGAGGGCAGTGACCGCCGCAGCCGATTGGAGCGCAACTCGCGGCTCATGCGGGAAGCGCTCGCACCCTTGGACGTCGCCCTGCTCCAGTCGGACGAACACAGCCCCGACTGGTCACCGATCATTCCCATCCGGCTGTTCGATGAGATGCGAACCGCCTTGAGCTGGAATCAACTTCGGGATGCGGGGGTATTCGTCACACCGGCGATCTATCCGGCGGTCCCGATCGGCAAGCCGATCCTTCGTGTCTGCATGACCTCTGAACTCAGCGAGGACGATGTCCTCAATTCGGCCGAACTGCTCGCGAAGGAACTGTCCTGGGCCCAGGCGGATGCATGAGCGGCGGGTTCCGTCTCGCAATCACCGGCGGAACCGGAGATTTCGGACGGTCCATGCTGAAGTGGGCCATCGAGAACGACGACATCAAAGAGGTCACCGTCCTCGGTCGCCGACCGACCGGGCTGGTGCACCCCAAGCTTCGCGAAGCGTTCCTCGACTTGAGCAACCATGTCGTTCTCGACGCCGTCGCTGGTTACGACGCGCTGATCCATCTGGCGTACTGCGTGGAGGAACCCAGAAACAAGCGTCATGCCTATCAGGTCAATGTCGTCGCGACGCGGACACTTCTCGAGGAAGCGAACCGGGTGGGCATGGGTCGGCTGATCCTCACCTCCAGCGCCAACGCGCTCGGCGTGGCGGCATGCGGCACAGGAAAACAGTTGACGGAGAACAGCTATCCGGCCGGCGATCAGAACTCCGACCACTACTACTTCTATCACAAGGCGCTTGTAGAGCACCTGGCCAACTGGTACTGGGCGCATCGCACCCCGGGGTGTACGGAGTTAGCGGTGGCACGGCCCTGCTACGTCGTCGGCGAGCACTTCGACAATTCGGGCCTGCAGGCGTTCCTGGCCAAAACCGTGATCTACCCCGACCCGGCACACTCCTACTACCAGTTCCTCTGGGACTCAGATCTGGTGCAGGCCTACGCCACCATTCTCACGGAGGGCCTGACCGGGATCTACAACATCGCCCCCACCGACCAGACCAGCGTCAAAGAGATCGCCTCGATGACCCAGGCGCGCTTGATCTCCGGACCGCTACGCCTGCTGAAACCGGGCGCCGATCTGGCGTTCCGGTTGCGCCTGTCCCGCTTCTCCGGGCACTGGGTGACACCCGGCGACCCACTGCTCGACTCCCGGTTATTGCGCGAGACGACCGAGTGGAAGCCCTCGGCCAGCTCCGCAGAAGCGCTGCGCCGTTACATAAATCGCACCTGATCGAGGAAGGACTTTTATATGGACCGCACTGGACTTGAGGCACGGCTGTCGCACGTGGCGGCTGTCCGCCGTCACCTCCCCGAACTCGCTGACAAACTGGATAAGCTCGGCCTGATGGTCGCCGAAGATCCGGAGACGAACGTCGTCGCACTCTGGAAACAGCACGACGGGCCCCGGCTGACCGCCCCGAAAGGCCTCGGCGGAATCGGCGCGACCTGTGTGGAAACCCTTGAGCTGCAACGTGGAGTCGGCTACCTCAGCCCCTCGCTCGCCGCGGCGACCACCATGCATTACCTGTCTGTGGCGGGCCTGGCTGACTTCGCGAACTCCGCCGATGAGGAGACCATCGGCCTGATCAAATCGCTGATCGAGAACCGTACCGTCTTCGCCTCGGGATTCTCGGAGGGCAAGATCGCCGGCAGCGTCTTTCGTCCCACTATGCAGGCCAGCCCTGCCGACGGTGGTTACACCCTGACCGGGCAGAAGAAACCATGCAGCCTCGCCGACAGCATGGACTGTGTGATGGCCAGCGTGCTGCTCGATGACACCAAACAACGGGCCATCACGGTGATCTTCAACGGCAGCCCCGGTATGAGTGTCAGCCCGCTGTGGACCAGCTCGCCGCTGTCCGCCGCGCAAACCCACGCGGTGGTCTTCGAGGACGTCTTCGTACCGAACGATCTGATGATGGTCAGCGACGTCGAGGATGCCGACGGCCGCAACGAGAAATCCGGGTACGTCCTGTTCGGACTTATCATCACGGCAGGCTATGTCGGCGCCGCCACCCGACTCGCGCTCAAACTCGCCGACCGCGACGACTTCACCCCGGCAGACTTCGTCGAACTGTTCTCGCCGGTCGAAGGAGTGTGGCGCGCGCTGCGGATGATCGCGACGCGTTATGACAACGGTGATCGCAGCGACGACCTGTTCGCCGACCTGCTGTGGATCCGTCTCGGTCTGCGCGACCAACTGCAGACGGCCGTGGCCCGCATGGTGGCGAAGGTGGGCGGCGTCGCCTTCGCGACCGATCCTGAGATCGCCTACCTGTCCTCGTGTATCTCGGCGTATTCGTTCCACCCGCCGAACCTGCGCGAGTCCGGCACCTTCCTGCTCGATCACGAGCTGGCCGGCGAGATCAACCTGACTCGCTGATCCCCACTTTGGCGTGCAGCTTCGCCAGGGGTGCGGGCGCCCACCAATTCCAGGTCCCGGCGAGCTTCATGACGGCCGGTAGCAACACCATTCGGACCAGGGTCGCGTCGACCACGACGGCGAGTGCGAGACCGACACCGATCATTCGCATGAACGCGACCTGACCGCCGGCCAGCGCCGCGAAGACGATCACCATCAGAATCGCGGCCGCCGTGATGACCCGCCCGGCGCCGGCGATCCCGAGTGCCACGGCCTCGTCGTTGTCCTCTTTCCGGCGGGGCGACGCGAGCCAGTGTTCACGGATCCGGGACAGCAGGAACACCTCGTAGTCCATGGACAACCCGAACGCGGTCACGAACAGGAACACCAGCACATCGGCGACCAGCGTGCCGGTGGGTGTGGTGCCGAGGCCGCCCAGGTGCCCCTCTTGGAACACCCACACCAGCGCGCCGAGCGTCGCCGTCAGGGACAAGGTGGTGAGTACCAACGCTTTCACGGGGAGCAGCAGGCTTCCGGTGAGCAGGAAGATCAACACGAACGTCGTGATCGCGATGAGCAGGAGAACCGTGGGCAGCAGCCGGACGATCTCATCTACCGAGTCCTGGTTGAGCTGGTTGGCACCGGTGAACAGTGCTTCGGCGCCGTGCGGCACCGGGACGGCGCGCAGCCGGTCGAGCTCGTCCCGCGACAACTCGTCCGACGATGGGTGCTCGATCGCCACGGAAAGCCATACGCTACCGTCTTTCACCGCGGTCGGCAGCAGCGGCGGGCCGACGGCACGGCCCTGGACGTAGGAGCCTTTCGGGGCAGACACCGCGACGGCACCGGGCACCTCGGACAACGCAGCGGCGTAGGCGGCAATGTCGTTGTCGGTCAGGCTGCGCCCATCGGGGATCACGATCGAGGTGGCCACGGCGGCATTGTTCGGGAACTCGGCGCGCACGATGTCGCCCACCTGACGTGACTGAGCACTCGCGGGCAGCACCCGATCGTCCGGCAACCCGAAAAGCGCACTGAGGAACGGGGCCCCGAGAATCAGCAACAGCGAGACCACCGCCAGCGCGCACGGTATCGCGTGACCCATGACGAAGGCGGCGGTCCTGTAGAGCATGCTCACTCGGACGTTCTGATCCTTGGGCCCGCGGCGGAACTTGGTACGGATGTTGAACGATTCGATCCGGTCGCCGAGGAGCTTGATCACCGCCGGGGCGACGATCACGGCGAAGAGGCCGGCGAGCGCTATCACGCCGCAGCCCGCGTAGGCCATCGATCGCAGGAAGTACATCGGGAAGACCGCGAGTGCGCCGACCGCGAGGAACACGGTGCAGGCCGAGAACAGAATGGTGCGGCCGGCTCTCGCCACCGCCCGCCGCAGGGCCTCATCGCGATCACCGACCAGTTGATACTCCTCGCGGTACCGGCTGACGAGCAGCAACGTGTAGTCGATCGCGAGTGCCAAGCCCATGGCGGTGGTGAGATCGAGTGCGAAGATCGAGACGTCGGCGAAAAGAGTTATCCCGCGCAGCATTCCGAGGGTCCCGACGATGGCCAAACCGCCGACAACGAGCGGTAGCAGCGCAGCGAACACCCCGCCGAACACCCAGATGAGCACCACCAGGGACAGCGGCAGTGCGATGGCTTCGGCGATGAGCAAGTCCTTCTCGGACTGCACGTTGATCTCCGCGGAGATCATCGCCGCGCCACCGGCCAGCACGATGAGACCGTCACGCTCGCCGGTGACTCCGTCGGCGACCTCCTTGCCGTGCTTGGGCGCATCGTCCTCGCCGCCGGTCATCTGGACGATCACCACGGCGGTCGCGCGGTCGGCGCTGAGCAGAGCCTGGCCGGCGGGAGAACCGTCCCAGGGGGATTCGATGCCGCCGACGTGCGGGGCGGCTCGCAGGTCAGCGACGAGGGCGCGTCCGGCCGCCGCGGCTGCCGGCTCCAGCACACTGCCACCACCGGTGCGTCGCACCACGAACGTCAGATCCATGTCGCCCTGGCCGAACGTGTCGGTGAGCACCTTTGTCCCGCGCGCCGATTCGGAGCTCGGGTCCTGGAAACCGGCAGCGCCAAGATGTTCGGTCACGGTCGCGCCGCACACCCCGGCGATGATGGTCAACAGCCCGACAACCAGAAGCACTCGTTTTGGGGCGGCGATGACCACGCGGGCCAGCAAAGTGAGCACACGGCGGATCCTACGGGTTCGCGCTGATGGACCGTGTGGAGTTCGGTGCTCGCGCACGCGCTCTTTGTGCCAGTTTCTCGCTGTCACGAGAGTGTTACAACTCGTGCGCGACACCCGCGAGCGCGAACGAACGCCCACGAGCAATATGCGCGGGTAGGACCGCGAATTGCGTACACCCGCGAATACCCCAGCAGGATCGTTCCATGTTTGGCGCCCGCGCCGGTGGCCGGGCGGTGTTCACCGGGGTGGGGCGGCAGTGTGAGACGGCGATGCGGATGACTGGTGTCGATCGCGCCGCGGCGGCGCTATTGACGTCGCGGTCGCGAATGCGGGATCTGGTGTACACGACCAATCCGGTGGCCCAGCGGATCGACGAATTGCAGTTCACGCTCGGTGAGGGACCGTGCCTCGATGCCTACTCCGAGGCACGGGTGCATATGGTGTCCGATCTACGCCATTCCGAGACGTTCGCCCGCTGGCCGGGTTTTGCCGACGCCGCGATCGGCGTGGGGGTGCACGCGGTGTTTGTATTCCCGATTGCACATGCTGGTCGGCCGCTGGGGGTACTCGAGTTGTATCGGGCCACCGCGGGCCAGCGCAGCCATCCTCGAGATCCCGGTAGCGCCGGCGTGCTCGATCCGCCGGACCTGCCGGTGCCGCCGCGATTGGTTCGGTGATCCGTTAGGTGGTGTCGGGTTTGCTGGCGGCCAGTGCGCGGGAGATCTCGGCGACGACGACGTTGGAGTCCTGAGACAGCTGCGTGCGTCGCCAGGCGGCCGCACGCATCATGCGAACGGCAACAAGGCAAACCCCGATCTGCATCTGGCAGGATGACCGCTCGCACCTGACGGTTCGGATGAAAGCACATTTGAGACCTGACTGCGCCTACGGGGTTGACGGTTCGCCGGTCACGAGGAAGATCACCCGGCGTCCTACCGCGACGGTGTGGTCGCCGAAGCGTTCGTAGAAGCGGCCGAGCAAGGTTGCATCGACGGCGGCCTCGATGGTGCCCGTCCACGCCGGGTCCTCGATCACGGTGAGCAGTCGTCGGTGCAGGTCATCGAGCTCGTCGTCGCGCCTGCCGAGCTCCGCGGCCAGCTCAGGATCATGCGTGCGGAGGACCTGTTCGGCGAGGCTGCACAACTCGGTCGCTACCAGCCCCATCCGGGTCAGTAGTTCTTTCGCCTCCCCGGAGGTGACGGGGTCCGGGTGCCGGCGGCGCACGCTCTCGGCCACATGCTTGGCAAGCCCGCCCATCCGGCTCAGATCCGACACCAGATGCACACCGGTGACGACTTGCCGCAGGTCGCGGGCGACGGGCGTCTGCAACGCCAGCAGCGTCATCGCATGCTCCTCGCATGGACGGTGAAACTGTTCGATCTCCTCAGTGAGGTCGAATACCCGCTCGGCCAGCACAAGGTCGGCCTGGACAAGGGCGTCGGTGGCAGTCTCCACGGCCTCTCCGGCCAGGTGGCATATCAGTGCAAGCCGATGGGTCAGGTCGTCGAGTTGCTCGTGAAACTTCATCCGCGTACGCATGATCTTTGTGACACCTCCGGGTGCCGGGTTCCCCGCAACTGGTGCCTGGATCTCTATTGCCCGACACCAACGCTCCGCCCGGACGCCATCGTAATATGTAGCTAGACAATAAATTTCGAATCAAAGGGGTAAGTCAACCCGTCGCCCCAAGTCAAGAACTGTCAGGGCAGCTGAAACAGTGCCCCGCCGGCAGCGGTGGAGGTGGGGCACTGACAGCTATCCCGGCTGGGCGTCCTTGGCGTCTTTTGGAGTGGTCGTAGCGCTCCGGGCTGCCCGACTTCGCCAATCCACGAGCAATCATGTATCCGATCGACAGCCAGGTGATGTAACGCAACGCCTCAGCGGCACCGAAGGGATCCGGACTGCCGTCCTCACCCCCGACAACGAGTGCGTTAATTGTTACCGCGAGCACCGCGAGCGCGTACACGAATCAATCGCTCGTCTTGGTCGACATCTTGGTCTCGGTGCTACGCCGCGCTGTGGCATTGGCCGTCGGCACGTTCCCGCCAGGGTTGCCCCGTTTTGCACTGGATTGTGAATACCGTCATGGTCTGTCCTGTCCTTTCGGGATGCTCAAAACCTCCGGCTGCAGAGATCGGTACCAAGTGGGTCCCTGGCGTCAGCTACCCATCGCATGCGAACCGTAAACCGTCTGTCTGCGCTGTGAGTGGTCTCATCAGTGGAATTCGAGTTCGGTCGGTGGTGTTGTGACGCAGCACCTTTCATTCCAACAATTCTCTGGATTGGGTGTTGCGGTGGGTGGGGATGGGCGCTAAAACATGTGCTGCACAGTGATTGGTCGCCCGCAAAACATGACGGACCGGTGTCAGAAAGGGACAGCGCCCACCGTGAGCGTCAGCCCGATGACCACGGTGACCAGCAGCACCGCAATGACCCCGACTCCGCCCCACTGCCCCCACAGCAACGCCTCGACAGCGGGTTCCGGTGCATTAGTACGCACGACCGCGGCCGAGGCCGACGACGAAGGCGAGGCGAGAGTCCCCTCAGCCTCGCCGCGAACGTCGAAGTCAGTCGCATCGAGCATCTAAACCTCCTGGGCCATGGCGCAGATCCGTTGACAGATCAGCAGATACCCCAAGGTAACCAAGACCGACCTCCGGTAAACCCGAGCAGCAGGGCATCACGGCGCCGGGCACATCCAGCCACCGCGGAAGTTTCTGGGTGGCCTTGTGAGACGACGGCCCCCTTGGGCTGCCCCGGCTATGGCTCTCTTTGAATCAGGTTTAACCTTCGGGTGCCGGTGCGGTGCCCTCGGCGTCCGCCGCAACGATCTGCTGGGCGCTCTGGGCGAGTGTGACATTGGAGTCCTGGGACAGGGTCCGTAGCAGGTCGCATGCTTGGTCGGCGGCGATGCCGTAACGCTCCGTTAGCATGCCCATGGCCTGCCCGATGACGTCGCGGCTCTGTATTCCCCACGGAGTTGTTCGCGTTCGCGGCCGGCTGCGAAGGCACCATTAGCGTGACTGGCGAACAGACCGTGATCTCAGTCGCAATCATGGCCTCGCCACGAAGCGTTAGTGTTTCGGGCGGCGACTTATTGATCATCTTGAGATTGCTCAGTGTTCACCCACTGGCGGTACAAAGGCGTAGGACGGGTGAGGGCGAAGGAGCCAACAATGAGCGAAACCGATGCGTTGAAGCACGAGATGCTTGAGTTCGAGGCACGCTGGTTTCGATTGGGCGGCGGTCCGTCGCACGAGATTCTTTCTCGTTTCGGCATGACCGATCGGACATTCTTCGCGGAGATCGATGCCCTCATGGACGAGCGGCGAGCGCTCGATCACTTCACCCCACGTGATACTGAGGTGATACGCGCTGTGATCCGGCGCCGGCTGTGGCTGGCTAACTGAGGGCGGCGAGTGATTCCGGTGTTGTGTTCGCTCGGTCGCCGAGTTTTTCGTGCGCCCGCCGTTCGACGAGCAGGGGCACGAAGTCACGGATCGGTTGGTCGTCGAAACGGTGATACGCATCCTCGACGACCTGGGCGACGGTGTCAGCCGACAGACTCGCGTGTTGCTTGGTCAGTTTTTCGGCAATGAGATTGATGTTCTGCCGCTCGTCTTGCTGGCGCTTGTCGGCAAAAGTAGTCATGGGTTCTATTTTATGACCGAAAACAACGAGGCTCCACGTCGGCCACACTCTGTTCTCCGCACATTTGCGTGTCGTTCACTCATCGCCGTGTCGGTGTCAGGAGTCTTACGCTTAGAGCGACCATGGCACCGTCACTCAGGCAGGGAGCGGACGCCGAACAGGCGCGCTATTTTGCGGCGGAACTCGAGCATTGGGTCGACAAACTCGAGGCCGAGGGCGATGCGGCTCCGAGCAATGACTGGGTCGTTGATCTTCACCCCGGACAGGGCGTAGCTGACGATTGCATCAGGCCTGCCGGTGAGGACGCGTCCAGGAGGGCGATCTGGGCGCTGCGCTGTTGCAGCGTTCCATAGAAGAACAGCTAGTGAAGATCGTCGAACGATTCAGGCGTTGCCGTGGCCCGGTCGCCGAGTTGCTCGTGGGCCCGCCGTTCGACCAGCAGGGGCACGAAGTCGCGGATCGGTTGCTCGTCGAAACGGTGGTACGCGTCCTCGACGACCTGGACGACGGCGTCAGCAGAAAGTCCGGGGTGTTGCTTGATCAGCTTCTCCGCGATCAGATTCATGATCTGCCGCTCTTCGTGCAGGCGCTTGTCGGCATAGGCAGTCATGAGTCCAGGCTACGACCGAAGCCGACAAGTCCGGCACCCTGTTCACTTGCTGTTCACTCTTCGGTTGTGTGTCATTCAGCGTGCAGTCATTTTCCGTTTAGGTACCGAGAGTCGTAAGCTACGCGAACCATGACATTCTCAGACGGGCAGGGAGCGGACGCTGATCAGGCGCGCTATTTTGCAACAGAACTCCAGCGTTGGATCGACAAACTCTCGTTAGAGATGGGCCATGGTGCCGAGTCCGCAACCAAACGGAACGAGCTTGGTGATCTCCGCCGTCAGCTAAAAGCGTTGCGCGACAGTTTCCCTGGCGCGTTCGAGTAACCCGGGCGCTGCTGCTTATCCGCGCGAAAAGGCCTACGTAGAAAGATGATTGGATTCGTTCGAGGTCGTGCATCCGGAGATCCGCGTAGTGCGGATGCGGCCGGCGTTCATCTTCAAGAAGCGCTCTGCGACCGGACAACGCAGACTGTTCGGAGGCCCCTTCGTACCGGGTCGGCTCGTCTACCCCAAGCGATTGCCGAGGGTCCCGTCCATTCCGGGTCTGAGTGTGCAGGTGGTCCATACCGAGGACGTGGCAGCCGCATATGCATCCGCCGCCGTTCGTCCTGTCCGCGGCCTTCAACCTGGGGTCCGACATTGCAGTTGACTCCGCCTTCCTCGCCGACTACTGCGATGCGCGTGCGACACCGGTAAACGTATCGCCCGGGCTCGTCGAATCAGCATTGCAACTTGCCTGGCGGTGCCGACTGATTCCCGCCACGCCCGGGCTGTTCGATACGGTCATCATTTGCCACTACTCGACGGCACCCGAGCACGTCATGAGCTCGGATGGGAGCCCCGCGACCCAGCCTCAGTGCTGGACGAGTTCATCAGCGGACTACACGCGGGTGCGGGTTCATCCACTGCACCGTTGGCTCCCGACAGCATTCCAAGGCGATTGAATGAGCTGGGCACCGGACTAGGAGCGCGAGACAGCTGAACCCCGTTCAGCGTCAATATGTTCAGACGTAGGGATACCGGCCCCGGAAACTATTTGTCGCGCACTGCGAGCTGCGGAAAGCCCAGTTCGACCGCGACGACTACGCCTTGCGTCAGCTGAGGCCGCCAGAGCACCGGCATCGATGTTAACCGTATTGGACTGTCATCCCCTTTATCGGGTCAGCGCAGCCGGGTACGCAGAGGGTACGTAGTGGCCCCGAAACCGAGCAACACTGTCCAATGCTGCAAACACGAAATGCGCTCCCCCACTATACGATTTGGCAGGTCCCCGATAGTCGGGCCACGTGGGCCTCGAGGAGGTTGTCCGGTCCCCAGAACCGCCACACAAAACCGTCCACGGTTGCCGAACGCAGGGATCGAAACCCGCAATCTGTTTGCGTAGCCCGGCTTCTCGGGCCTTCATCATCAGTTGCCGGAGGCCTCAGCCGTGTGCACCGCCTCCTCGAGTGCGCGCAGCGACTGGCAGACCTCACGGGCAACACTGCCTCAGGTGGGTGCGATTGGGTGAAATGGCCGAAGTTCGTCTGCGCCAGGTCTGACAACCCCCGCCGAGGATTCCGGCACCTCGTTCCACGCCCCCGGAAGGTCGCGCAACGGTTCGGAGACAACGAGCCGGGTCTCCGAGCCCAACCTGCGTAGCACCTCTACCTCCGGGTGCAGGGCCTGTAGCCTGGTTATCTCCGTCGAGTAGAACAAAGAGCGCGAGTGCCGCTCGCTCGAGTAGCGGAATATCCACGTGGATTCGCCATCCGACGTCGCGACGGTCATCTGGACAGGGTCGTCGATCCCATGTGCGTGGCCGACGTCCTCGACGAAACCGACCGCACGGGCAACAGCTTCGAAAGGCTCCTCGGTCAGACCGAACGTCATCGCGAGAAAGAACAGCGTCTCCGAGTCGGTCGAGCCTTCGAGGTCAGAGAACAGCGCCGGGTCAATGGCTGTCACCAGGTCGCGCCGGGTTTCATGAAAACCCCGCAGTGCCCCGTTGTGCATCCACAACCACCGCCCGTGGCGGAACGGATGGCAATTGCTGCGCTGCACCGGAGTCCCGGTCGAAGCACGTATGTGTGCAAAGAACAGCGGCGTGCGTATTTGACCGGCAATCTCGCGCAGATTGCGGTCGTTCCAGGCGGGTTCGATGCTCTTGAACATGGCCGGTTCGGTGCCTTCTCCGTACCAGCCGATCCCGAAACCGTCACCGTTCGTCGTTGTCGCCCCGAGACGGGAATGCAGGCTTTGATCGATCAGAGAATGTTTCGGCTTGAACAGCAGTTCCTCCGCGAGTATCGGAGCTCCGGAGTAAGCCATCCACCTGCACATGCTTCGATTGAAGCAAGTTCACCGTTGGCACCTCACCCAAACAGAGGAATTGCAGCTCGCCGGCCAGCGTGGGCTGTCGGGTCGAAAGCCATTTCCACCTGGCACCGTCGACCCCAAGACTAAGCTGCGAGCCATGGCATTCGACGCGTTGTTCGCCAGGGACGTGGCGCTCCCCCTGGCCCAGGCCGCATACGACGCGTCGAACGGCCGTCCTCTCGCACTTCCGCCCGGATTCGTGCAGACCGCCCTCATCGAGCCCGACAACACCGCTCGCACCGCTCTCACCGCGATGACCGACTCACATCCCGCAGTGAGGGCGATGACGCGGGACAACCTTGTTTTCGGGCTGATGGGACAGAACGCCGGCACCCGCACAGCGTTCGTCTCCTTTCGCGGAACCCAGCACCTCGAGGACTGGGTGCGAAACGTTGATGCCGAACCCCAGGAATACACACCGATCCCCGGATTCGGAAAGGTGCACGAGGGCTTTCAGGCGACCTACCACCTCGTGCGCAACAGCATCTCGGCGAACCTCGCAGCCGCCTGCAAAGACTGCGATCAAATCCTGCTCACCGGGCACAGCCTCGGCGCGGCGCTGGCAGTACTCGCGGCGCCGGACATCTTCTCGAACATGCCACCGAACACACCCGAACCCAGACTTGTCACCTTCGCCGGACCACGCGTCGGACTGAATGACTTCGTCACCTCGTTCAACACCGCCATAGAAAGCTGCTACCGAGTGGTCAACTTCCTCGACATCGTGCCGCACGTACCGCTGGCTCCGTACACCCATGTCGGCGCCCAGATCGCCGTCGACAGTGGCGGACCCATCGACCTGATCTGGCGCCACGCACTCCCGGCCTATCGCGCCGGCCTAACCGCTTGGATTGCCACTCACCCGTGACACCAAACGCCCACCGACCCTGCCAACTCGACCGGCACCACCCCCGCTCCGACCAGACATCGGCAACTCCTCACCCAACGATGAGATAACAAGTAACAACCGATCTTTCGGGCCACTCACCCAGCCGACGACAGTCGACAATCCACGCAGCAAACAGCTAAGCCACGGACGACCCCACTACCACTCCCAGTCAGCGACGGCACATACCACGCGGCGTTAGACAGCTGCGCCCAGAATATTCCAGTGGCCACCGCCCACAGCGGGTCCTATGCCAGTTCGACCTCGACCAGGCCGAACTCGACTGTGTTGTTCTGCTCCAGGCACTCCGTAGGCTCTATGGCCGCGTCGATATCCATACCGCTGTATCGGCGCCGCCAGTTGACCACCGACACCTGTAGCACGGCCATCCAGGCGCCGCGGCTCATACGAACTCTTAGCGCCGCTTCAAATCTTGTGTGGCGCAAAGTTCCTCAACAACAGGCCGCTGGCGACAAACCTCTGTTGCC
This sequence comes from Williamsia faeni, assembly GCA_003202005.1. Lineage (GTDB taxonomy): Bacteria > Actinomycetota > Actinomycetes > Mycobacteriales > Mycobacteriaceae > Williamsia > Williamsia faeni. Next base: position 65,023 of record QJJF01000011.1, read on the forward strand.
GCCACGCAACTCGCGGGCCGGGCCAAAGCTTTCCTGCAAGGGTAGTCAATGAGCACGAGGTGCATCAGTCGCTGGGCCAAGTTCGTTGTGTTGCTCTTGGCATTGGGATGGGGCTGGCGACGCGCTGGGGTGGCTCCGCCGCCGAAGCGGTTTCGGGGACAGCCTGCTCCTCGCCCGGAAACTCCGCTTCTGCCCCCGGCCAAAATCACGCCGTATCGACCAACGGGGTCATGCATGTGCAAATTGACACCGCACAAGCCACTGAATCGTCCTGGTTCCCCACCAGACCCAGGACGGTTCAGCTTCGGTACCACCGGGACCGCGAGCGGGATGTGCAGTCATGGTGGCATTCTCAGTCGTCGACGTCAGGTTGTTAGCTCACGTATTTCACGGCCTCGACGATGAGCTCTGCGACCACGCCCGGGTTCGACACCATCGACGAGTGCGATGCGTCCGGGATGACCCGAGTCGATTGTGATCCCGCCCGATCTGCCATGTATTGCATCGCTTCGGCAGGTATGTTTTTGTCTGCGTCACCGAACACGAACCACGACGGCAGGGTCTTCCAGCCGGGCGTGGTGGTGGGAAGTGGTTCAGCGAGCGCGTAGTCACGGATCGGCCGCTGCGTGGCGGCGGCGATTGCCGCCTGGTCGAGTGGTACGTCGGCGGCGAACTGGTGGGGGTAGAGACTGCGATCGACGATCAAATCATTGGTGCCGTCGCCGAGATCGTATGGCCGCACAGTTGATCCGAGGGTACTGCCGGGGAATTGATCGGTCAGTGCCAGCGCGGTTTCACCGTGGTCGGGGGCGAACGCGGACACGTAGACCAGACCTTTGACGTTGCCTGCTCCCGTAGCTGCCTCGGTGATGACAACGCCGCCATAGGAGTGCCCGACCAAGATCACCGGCCCGTCGATCGCTTGGACCGCCCGGCGGACGTTGTCGGCGTCGGTGGTGACACTTCGTAGAGGGTTGGGGGTGGCGATGGTCTGGATTCCGATATCGCCCAGGGCGGCGATCACTCCGTTCCAGCTTGCGGATTCGGCGAATGCCCCGTGAACGAGTACGACCGTGGTGTTCATTGTCATCACTTTCCTGTTGATCTGATCAAGGTGTTTGTAGACCGCGAAGGAAGTCGACGGCCTGGGCGACGGCCGCGGTCGCGGCACGGGTGTCGTGCAGGGAGTTGACCATCACGAAGTCGTGGATCGTTGCCGAGTACGTGACGTGGGTCACCGGCACCCCGGCCGATCTCAACAGGTCGGCGTAGCCGGCGCCGTCGTCGTGCAGGACGTCGGCTTGTGCGTTGATGATCAATGCCGGTGGAAGGCCTTCGAGTTGCTCGGGCTTTGCGCGTAGTGGCGAGGCGGTGATCTGCGCTCGGTCTGTTGTGCTGGTGGTGTATTGGTCCCAGAACCACTTCATCCCGGTTCGGGTCAGCCAGTAGCCCTCGGCGAATCGCAGATATGAAGGGGTGTCGAACGCGGCGTCGGTGACTGGATAGAACAACACCTGCCCTCGGAAGCTCACATCGCCGCGGTCTTTGGCCATCAACGTCAACGCGATGGCCATGTTCCCGCCGACCGAATCGCCGGCAATGGCGATGTTGGTGGTGTCCAGGCCCTCGTCGGCGCCCGATGTGCCGACCCATTGCGCCACGGCGTAGGACTGTTCGTTGGCGACGGGATAGTGGACGTCGGGTGAGCGATCATATTCTGGAAATACCACCGCTGCACCGGTTCCCGTTGCCAGGTCTCGCACGAGCCGGTCGTGGGTGTGTGCGTCTCCGAACACCCAACCGGCGCCGTGGGTGTACACGATCACCGGAAGGGAGTCTGGTGCGTTCTTGGGTTTGACGATGCGGACTTTGACCGTGCCGGTCGGGCCGCCGTCGACGGTGATCCACTTGTCGTCGACGTCGGGTTTGTCGATGGGCGAGTCTTGTACGCCGTCGACGGTGGTGCGTCCTTCGTCGGGACTCATTTCGTACAGATACGGTGGATTGGCTGTTGCCTCGGCAAACTCGAGTGCCGCGGTTTCAAGTGAAATGTTATGCGGGTTGGCGGGCATGATAGTTCTCCTGGCCGATGTGACGAATGACGCCGCGAGTGGGCGGTGGTCTCAATTGATTTCTGTCAGTGCTTCTTCGATGAGGGCGACTACCGCGTCGGGGTTTTGATGCATGATCAGGTGGGGAGCGCCGTCGACTTCTACGATCCGTTTGAGGCCGGCCCTGTTGTAACCGAATCGTTCGACTTCGGGGTTGATGGTGCGATCGGCCGAGGAGACGATTCCCCACCCTGGCTTGGACTTCCACGCCGCGACCGCGGCGCCTTCGCCGAACGCAGCGGCCGAGAGCGGTCGTTGCGATACCGCCAACACCTGTGCGGTGTCGGGATCGACGCCGTCAGCGAAGACCGACGGGAAAGCAGCAATATCGACAGAAACATCGGTTCCGTCGGTACCGTCGGCCTGCGGATAGGGGGTGTAGACCAGGTTGGCAGCCAAATCGGAGTCGGGGAATCCGCCTTGAAGCTGACCTAGACTCTCCCCTTCTTCCAGGGCGTAACCCGCGATGTAGACCAATCCGACGACGTTGGCCGCGACTCCGGCGACGGTGATGACAGCACCGCCATAGGAATGGCCGACCAGCAGAACCGGTCCATCGATCTGTTCGGTGAATCGCCGGATCGATGCCGCGTCGTCGGCGAGGCTTCTGTTGTAGACCGGCGGCACACGCACTGTATGGCTTTTGTCGAGCAGTCGGCGCGTGACCGGAGCCCAACTCGCGGAGTCTGCGAATGCGCCATGCACGAGCACGATTGTCGGAGCCATGGGGAACCACCTCGAATAATTGTTGGGGACCGATGCGCGGGAGCGAACCTGCCGTCCTGAGCAGCGTAAGGAGCACCGCAGGCCCTCCACATCGGTCAGGTGTGCCTAGATTCGCGGGTATTGGTACCTAGATTCGCGGTCGTTCGCTACCCCAGCGTTCGAGTCGTATCGGTGGCATGATGGCGGGCTGTGCGCCCTAATGCAACGTTCGTCGGACGCGACCCCGAAGTAGCTCTGCTGAGCGCTCTGTGCACGAACGTGCACGAGCGCGGCGCGGCGATCGTCATCGAAGGCGACCCGGGTGTTGGTAAAACCGCTCTGGTGGAACAGTGTTCGCTGCACGCGCGAGAGCGTGGACTGCGCGTTCTGCGCGTCTCGGCGTCTCCGGCCGAGGCCGGCGTTCCCTACGCCGCGTTGCACCTACTGCTTCATCCTCTCCATGCGCTGTTCGAAACACTTCCCACGCCGCAACGCAACGCTGTCGAAGTGGCGTTCGGGCTCGCCGACGTAGTCGCTGCGCCGTCCCCGCTGATGGCGGGTCTGGCGACCCTGACCTTGTTGACCGATGCCGCCGCTGAGCAGCCGCTGCTTGTGATCGCCGAGGACGTGCACTGGTTTGATTCGGCGTCTCGCTGGGCGCTGGAGATGGCTGCTCGACGCATCTGCGACGACCCCGTTGTCATCATCATGACGACCAGAGGATCTGCCGATACCCTCCCCGCGCTGGGCATCAGCCAGATGTACCTCGAGCCACTCAGTGAGGCCGAGTCAACTGAATTGATCGGCACTCGAGCGGACATTCCCGCAGGCAGGGCGGTGCGGGCCGTGCTGGAGCGGGCCGCGGGCAACCCCCTGGCACTGCTCGAACTCGACCCGCCCGAGCTCAGTGCGGGCGCATTCGACGTCGCACCGGTCACCCGGCGACTGGAGGCGACGTTTGCTGGTCGCTTCGCCGACCTCGCCGCGCCCATACGGTTGGCTGTTCTGGCGATGGCGTTGGGAGACAGTCCTTCACCCGAACAATCTTCGCGAATCGTTGCCGACATCGTCGGCAAACATCTCGATCCTGCTTGGATCGACACCGTCACGACCGCAGGATTGGCAGTGTGGTCACCCGAAGGTCTGCGGTTTCGCCATCCATTGGTTCGCGCAGCAGTGACCAGCGCCAGCCGGCCCTCCGAACGGTCGGCAGTCCTGCAGGCGCTGGTCCGTGCGCACGGCAACCAGCCGTCTCAAACGTTGTGGTGGCGCGTCAAGCTCGCCGGTGACATGGACGCGGCATTGTGCGTCGAACTCACCGAGCTCGCGCGGGCAAGTGCGCACACCGGTGACCATCAACTGGCCGCCCGCGCCTTCGAGAGAGCCGCCGAACTGACCGATGACCCGATCGAGCGTGCCTCGCGGCGCCTCGACGCAGCAGAAGCCGCCTTCGCCTCGGGCGCCTGCGACATCGCCGCCCGGCTCATCACCCATACCCTGATAGACACAGATGTCCCAGCCGTGCACGGTCGCGCACAATGGCTCCGAGAAATATTGGCACCCGACGACTCTGCGCTCTCCCGCGGCGACTTCGGTCCAGCGCTGGCCGCGATCGACACGATGCGTACTGCCGCCGCGACCGACGATGCGATCGCATCGCTCGTACATTTGGCGTCGATAATGTGGGACCATTCCACCGACACCGGCGACCCTGAACGCATTCAGCAGGCCCTGAGCAACTTCGATCTACCAGCCGAGGATCCACGCGCTCTGTTCCTGGACGCCGTCACCGACCCCGCCACCCGCGCGGACCATGTCCTTGCGACCGTGTCCACCATCGACGCGCAGTCGATTCAGGACTCGTACTCTCTGTGGTTGCTGGGCCACGCCCTCAACGTCAGCGGGGAGCACGACCTTTCTTGGTCCTACGCATCTCGCGCGGTCGCCGCCCTGCGAGCAGCCGGCGACGTAGCCCTTCTTCCGCATGCGTTAATGGGCGCTTCCTGGACCAGCTACCTGCGCGGGCACTTCGACGTCGGGCGGGAACTCGCCGATGAATGTCTCAGGCTTGCAACGGACCTGGGCAATAATGTGCTCGCTGTCGGAGCTCGCATCGGATTGGCGTGGTTCGACGCCATCGACGGGTCACGCCCCGACATCGGTGCCATCACCGGTCAATCACCGGCCGCAGCGGACATGCTCCACGCCCGCAATATCCGCGCCTCGTTGATCGGGTCCGACGCTGCCACAGCACTGGTTACCGGTCACCCGCGCCAAGCGCACGATCTCCTGCGCCCTTTTGCCGACCCGTCAGACCCCGTGTACGGCACGATCTTCGGAGTCGCCGTGCTACCCGACATCATCGAGGCCGCACTCACAATCGGCGATCGAGACCACGCCCTTACGCGCGTCGCCCACGTTCGTGAACTCAACCGGAGCTGGCACGCGCCTCTTATCGACTCGGTACTACGGTTCGCCGATATCGCGCTGGCCGACGAATCCGACCTGGCGAAGATCCAAATCCAGCTGGTCGACGGTCCGCCGTCGATACCCTACTTTCAAGCCAGGGCCGAATTGCTGCTCGGAATAAGACTCCGCCGACTGCGACGGGTCGACCAGTCCCGACAACATCTCACCCGCGCCCTCAAAGTCTTCGACGACCTACCCGCGCCGGCATGGTCCGAAAGATGCAGAGACGCACTGCGCGCCACCGGTGAACGACTTGCCAACGAACCGCTTTCGCGGACCCACGTGCTCACTCGCCAAGAACTGCGTATCGCAGCACTCGCCGCCAACGGCTTGAGCAATCGCTCCATCGCCGAACAACTCTTCCTCTCACCGCGCACCATCGCGGCCCATCTATCCGCCGCCTACCGTAAACTCGGCATCACCGCGCGCGGCCAACTCCCCCTGGCGCTCGCCGACGACACCCGCCCGGCAGATACGCCGCCAGAGCAGGACTCTGCCTGAAACAGGCTGGGCGAGTGTCTCTACCAACCAAAGCAGTAAGTACCCCAGCAAGGTACAGCACAACCTTGTGCGTGATGCTTCGGCCGTCGCTCGCCTTCGGCTGCAGCTGGACGCATTTCCAGGCGCGACCGGTTGGTTGTAAAAAAACCAGATCATCGTCGCCGCCGACTTTGCCCGACTGATCGAGGAGTAACAAGTTGAGGTCCGTGTCGGCGCCAGTGAACGAAAAGCTGATATCGGTCAGGTACACCGACCGGCGTGCCGGTTTGTGTGCCATGCGTCAAAGGGTTTGAGCGCGTACGGATACCCGTCGCGCGCTATCGGACCCTTCGTCGAGGCGGCGGTTCACATGGTCGCAGCGAGTACGACCCCGTAACAGATGGCCCCAATCAATAACGCCTTGAAGGAATTTCGAAAACACTAGCGGTAGCGTCGTTGCGCAATCGGTCTCTGGCACGCCGCGACGCGGCATCGGTCGAGACGGAGCCGCTACGCTAACCGTCGCTCAGGTGGCCGATGCCATGCAGGATGACCGCCACTCGGTCGAGCAACGTCTGGCGCAGCCAAGACGCCGGGCGATCCCCCGACCCCCAGCGCGCGATGGCTTCCATCGTCACCGCAGTCAGCATCGCTGCGCCCTCTTCCGCATCGATCTGAGCGCTGAGTTCACCGCGCTTGATGCCGTAACGCAGAAGCGATTCAAAGGCGACGTTCAGTCGTGGGTTCTCCGGGGTCCCCACCAGTGCCCGTGTCGGGAAGCCGAGCGTGCTCGACCGCACCGCAGCCACCCTGGGCGCGCGAACCGTGCGTCGCGCCATAGAGGTCATCACTTGTTCGCTCAGGGTGTGCAGCGGGACATCCCCGGCGGTCCCCGCGTCGATCTGGTCGATCATCGCCCGGATCGTCGCCGAACCCATCTCGAGGAGGATGGCTTCCTTGTTGGCGAAGTGAAAATAGAAGCTTCCCTTGCTGACCCCGGCGGCCTGGGCGATGTCGGCCACTGTGCTCGCCTCATAGGCCGCATCGAAGTCGCCTTCACTCCACAACCGGAGAGCCGCGCGGGTCAGGGCCCGCCGCGTCTCCTGCGACCGGGTGTTGACCAGAGTCGCCCGTCGGCGGGGCGTCCGACTGGGTTGCATGCCCGAAGCATACCCAGCGCGCGGTCGCTTCCGACCGTCGCCATTTGAACGGTGATCAAATGCGTGTTAGCTTTATTTGAACGGTGATCAAATGACAATTGGAGGCGCACCATGGAAAGACATGAGGAACTGGACCTGACCGACAAGGTCGTGATCATCACAGGAGCCAGTCGAGGGGTCGGCCGGCAGACCGCCCTCGGATTCGCCCGTCGCGGCGCGAACTTGGTCCTTGCCGCACGGACAGTCGAGCCGGACAACTGGCTACCCGGCACGCTCGGCGAGACGCTGAAGCAGATCGAAGACATGGGCTCGCAAGCGATCGCGGTGCAGACTGACCTGGCCAGCGAGTCGGACCTCAAAAACCTTGTCGACTCGGCGGTCGAGCGATTCGGTGGCGTCGACGTGCTCATCAACAACGCCGCTGCCACTGCAGGCGACTACTGGTCCAAGGGGTTCCTCGACCTGACCCGCGAAGATTGGCTGTACCAATTCGACGTGAACACCCACGCGCCGTTCACCCTGATCCAACTGGTGGTTCCGATTATGGAGAGCCGGGGCGGTGGGCGCATCATCAATCTCAGCACCGGCAGCGGCGAGGTCTTCCGCGTGGCGGAAGAGCCGCCGAAGCTTGCGAGCTGGGGTGAGTTCAGCCTGGCAGTTCCCGGCTACTACGCGAGCAAGCGGGCACTCGACCGGCTCGGCAACACCCTTGCTCCCGAGCTCGCGCAGAAGAACATTGCCATCATCGGTATGCATCCCGGCTTCGTGTCCAGCGAGATTGTCCAGGCCCGAGTAAAGGATGCCGGCCTTGATTCCAGCCGGGCCGTGCCGATGGTGGTGCCCGCTCGTATGTTGGTGTACTTCTCCTCATGCGCCGACCCGATGGAGTACACGGGACGCCTGTTCTGGGCCGAACGCGAGCTCGCGGAACTAGGGCTTGAGGTGGACGACCAGGTCGCGATCGGCAGCTGAGCACCGAACCCCGCCGGGTTGCCCGGTACCGCGAATACCAGTAGAACACTTGGAGGTCCGACGGTATGTCAGCCGATCCGCACGAGGCGCTGGACGCGGAGAGTGTGGGCGAGGTCGTCGTGCGCGGCGTTCCCGTCAGGTTCTCCGTGGTCGGGCGCGGCGATCGCGACGTCCTGCTGGTGCATGGCAGCGGCGCACATCGATGGTGGTGGTACCTACTCCTCCCGCAGTTGGTTGCCGCTGGACTACGTGTGATCTCTTTCGATCTGAGCGGGCACGGTGACAGCGGCCACCGTTCGGAGTACGGCGCCGAGGTGTGGGGCGAGGAAATACTCGCCGTGATGGCGGCAACCGGCTCCTCTCGCCCGGTCGTGGTCGGCCACAGTCTGGGCGGCAGACTCACCCTGATGACAGCGGACGCGCATCCAGACGCGTTCGCCGGGTTGGTCTTGATCGACACTCCGTTGCGCCCTCCGCCGAGCTACCGGGCCGCGGTGGCAGCGGGGCGCAGGCAGCGGGCCAGGCAGGATCGTCGCTACCACAGCCGCGAGGAAGCGATGGCCCGGTTCCGGTTGGTACCACCTCAGCCCCACCCGGCGCCCGAGGTGATGCATACTCTCGCCGTCAACGGGGTGCGGGAAGTCGAGGGGATGTGGACCTGGAAGTACGACCAATGCGTGATGCCGGCGTTCTACGGTCCCGAGCTGCTGGCCGCTGCCGCGACTGTACGGATCCCGCTGCGCTACGTATACGGCGCCTGCAGCGCACTTGTGACGGACAACGAAGCCGACTTTGTCCGAGCACACGTCGCCGGCGAGGTGAAGGTCGTCCGTATCGCCGACAGCTTCCACCACCTGAGCTTGGACCGGCCTGCCGAGTGCGCCGCCGCTATCATTGCTACTCGATCCCGAGTCTGCTTTCCGTAGGCGTGCCCTGGCACAACCGGCCGATCGCAGCGCAGAGCAATCGCCTCACCGACCCTGAGCCCGCAGTACACCAGCCCCAGCTACTTGTACCGATCGCACCGATTCACAGACGATATGCGCACAGTCGCGTCGGGTGTCAGACGCCAGCGCCAAGACGTACAACCGCAAGTCCCGCGAGCTCCTCCGCTGGAAACCAAGCCCAGTGAACGACACCGTGATCGACTGCTCCCAGAGCTTGATCCATTGGCTTGAACACCCAATTGCACCAGAGCGCGCTGCGCCCAAACTGCGCGATCGCTGCGCTCACATCTGTCATCCGACGGCCGACGGCCGAGGATCCAGACTTCTGCCTCCGTGACAGTTACGCGCCGGCGGCGCTGACAATGGCGTCGGTGACGAAGCCAAGGGTCAGTCCCAGCAGAATTCCCCACGAGACGATTTCTTTCATGCCGCTGCTCCGGGCTACGGCCAGCAGTTCGATGATCACGTAAAGGATCGACCCGGCGGCCAGCGTAAGGAACCCGATCGAGACCGTGTCGTTGGTGAATTGCTCACCGACGATCGTGCCCACAAAGGTCGGGCCTCCCCCGATGAGACCAAGAAGCAGCAACCGCGTCCACGACGGGCGGGTGTCGGCGGCCGCCAGTGGGGCCACAATTCCGAATCCCTCGGTCGCGTTGTGTAGAGCGAAACCGATGATCAACAGGACTGCGAGTTGAATTTCTCCCGACGCTGCAGAGGTGCCGATCGCGAGCCCTTCGGCGAAGTTGTGCAACCCGATACCGACCGCGATCAACAGGGCGAGCATGTTGAGCTGGCGTGTGGCAGAGGTGTCGGTGAACTCGCTGACCGTGGCCGCTCCGGGACCCGTCGGTCGATCTGGACGGCTGCGGGTGCGCATGTACCGGTCGAAGTAGACCAGACCGAGCAGGCCGGCGGCGAAGAACCCGATGAAGACCAGACCGTTTCCGGCAGCCGAGCTGTAGTCGTGGCCGCTCAGCGCTAAATCAATGGGTTCCCACGCGTGGGAGAGAATGTCCCAGAGCAGGAAGAGCAGGATCCCTATCGCCAGCGCATTGAGGAGCGCCCGCAGTCGCGGGGCAGGGGCGGTCAGTCGCCCGAGAGGTAGCCCGAGAACAATGGTGGAACCAGCGATGGCGCCCAATAATGCGATCGACGTCGAGCTCATATCGCCGGGCCTCCTATGACGTGTGTTGCAGTGCGATTTTAGGACATGCTACCCAACATCCACCTACGAACACCTAGGGGTATCGCGGATCCAATCTCATGCATCGCATGACGTAACCAACAGTCTCACCCAACCGACACCGACCGGGACCAGTTGCGCGAGTTGGCGGCAGCAAAATTCGGGTAGTTCACTACTCACGCGCAAAGACGGAGAGCGACGGACGATGACGTCGTCAGGATCCTCAGCCCTCACGAAAGCGAGTCCATCATGGGCACCAAAATGCATTCGGCGCGTACGGCGCACGCGCCCAAACTCGGTAAGCTTCCTGCGCGCCCGGGCGCAGCCAAGCTTCGACTGTCGACGTATCTCGACACGTCCGTTCTTCCGAAACCTCCAGCCGAATTCGGCCACGAAGGACTCGTCTCCTCATGGGGGATGCTCGGGAACGACAGTTGGGGCGACTGCGTCTGGGCAGGTGCAGGACACGAGATCATGCTGTGGAACGCCGAGGCGCAGACCACCGTTGCCATCGACGCGGATGCGACCCTACACAACTACTCACAGGTCACCGGATTCGATCCGAATGCCGGTGCACCCGGGCACAATCCCACCGATCAAGGGACAGATATGGAGAAGGCCGCTCGCTACCGGCGGCGCACGGGTTTCATCGATGCCAACGGACACCGGCATAAGATCGGCGCCTATGTTGCGCTCAGGCCCGGAAACCTGAACGACTTATGGTATGCGACTTACCTTTTCGACGGTGTAGGCATCGGCGTGGAGTTTCCGGCGCAGTGGATGGATGCCTTCAATGAGCATCGGCCATGGGACAGTGTCGCGCATCCGACGATCGAAGGGGGGCACTACATCACCTCCGTGGCCAAAAAGGGTGGCACCGCGACGATCGTAACTTGGGGTTGCGGAATCCCGCTCACCGCAGCGGGATACCAGCAGTTCAACGACGAGTCCCTTGCCTATTTCTCGGAGGAGAAGCTTCTCAATGGCAAGGACGTCAACGGATTCGACATCGACGCGCTGCGCGCCGATCTCGCAGCACTCGCAAACCCTTGAACGGTCTCACCCTGGCCGGCGGATGCCTGAGGTTCGGCCTGTCCCAGCGGATTGGCCGCCACAGGTTGTCCTTCACTTGAATCCGGATGTGGTGACGCGGCAGCCCTCACCTACACGGTTCGCGCGAGGTCGGGTACCGGAATACTCGCGCGAATCCCGCTGTCCCGGCCCACAATATCGGTAACAATGATCATGGCAACAACGGAGGTCCGGCGATGAGCAGTCTGCAGCAACAGGCACTTGATGCCTTCTATGCGCTCGACAATGTGATCACGGTCAAGATCACCATGCCGCCGGCAGAGTGGGACGCGGCGCGAAACGAGGAGCCGGCCGGCGGCAGGTGCAACTTCGAATGGACCGGTGGCAGCAGGTACACCTGGCACAAGGCGGCGTCGGTTGAGATATCCGGAACGAAGTTCCCCGCCACGACCACGTTCACCGACGTGGGCATCAAGAAGAAATCATTCTGCGGCTCCATAGACAACGACAAGCCGTGCCTCCATATCGACTTCGGCAAGTTCGGCGATGCCACAGCGATCGAGGCCTTGATCGGGTCGCGCTACGTGACGCTCAACAACTCCATTCAGGACAAGTCCTACATCAAGCAGACCCTGGGCTACCGGATGCTGGACATGGCCGGGCTGCCCAATTCGCGATGCAACTATGCCCGGGTGTTCGTCAATGGAACGTTGATCGGCCAAGGAGTGGGTGGCGTCAACAGCCCCGGCGTTTACGTTAATGCCGAGCCGATCATGAAGCGCTACATCGAGCGCAACTTCAACGGCAATTTGAAGGGCAATTTGTACGAGCTCGAGCATCACGACGATTTCCTCGAGGAGAGGCTGAATTTCATCGGGGTGGAATCCCTCTCCAAGTTCGACGACGGAGCCGACCTGAAACTCGCGGTTGATCACATCAAAGCGAACGGACTCGCGGGTGCGGATGACGTGCTCGATATGGGCCAATTCCTCAAGGTTTACGCGATGGAGTTCCTCCTCAAGCATTGGGACGGCTATGCCGACAACACCAACAACACCTACATCTACAACGACCTGACCACCGTCGCTGTGCCGGGCGCGGGCAACATCAAGTTCAAGATGATCCCGTGGGGCATCGACCAGACACTGCAGCCGGACAAGCCCTTCAAGCTTGGCCGTGATGGGGTGATCGCGCAGCTGGTACGCAACGACGACGCGCGCCGCACGCAATTGTTCGACCAGATTCGCGCGTATCGGGACACCCTGTTCAGCCGCGAGCACCAGCAGACGGTCCTCAAACCCCTGATCGATCAGATGCAGGCACTGGTCGTAGGTTTCGGCGTGCCCAATGCTGTAGCCGAGATCGATTCCGTGCGGCAGCAATTGCGGCTGGCCGAATCGGCCGGATATATCGCTACAGGTCTGCCCGGCCCATCGAACCCCGTTTACATTCTCAAACACGACACCGGTGAGGGTCTCCATGCCAGCAATACCGAGTCCATTCCGCCAGGCATCCCCACTCCGGTGAACTTCGAGGTCTACCACCGACCGCTGAATGACGACAATGACAAGACCGACCTGTGGGTCCTCGACGACCTCGGGACCGGAAAGTCACTGACCAGTCAGGCCTACAACCGCGTTCTGCATGCCAGCGCCACTCAGGTCACGCCGCAGGGGCACAAGTATCTCTCCACGTGCGCGCCCAGTGATGGCGAACATGCTGAAGAGTTCACGATTGCCCCCGTGCCTGTCCCGGTCACTGATCCCGCCAATCCGCCGGGCCGGTTCGCCTATACCGGCTATTTCAACCTCGTCAGCGCACGGACCAACGAGATGGCGAAATATGGGGTCGACCTCACTCCGGGCGGCAGGGCACGGGTCCACCAGGAACTTCCTGGCTCCAACCTCTACTTCTACTGATCGATCGAGGGGTAATCGACCATCGCGTAGCCACCCCCGTCGTCGACGATCAGAAGTTTCCTCCCGCCGCCGCTCGAGAATGCCACGACGCCTTCGGGCTTCATCGAGCGATGGAAATCGATATCGAGGAGCTGTAGGTCGTCGTCGCCCTTCCACATGCCGAGCTGAAAAGGTTCCTTGCCGTCGCTGGTCGACCGCCCGAGCATAATCAGGAAGTCGCCGGTCTGTTCGTCGTATGAGATGTCGCGGACGCCCTGTTTCCCTGTTGATCCCGGTGTGCGGACACGCACGATCGACGGCATCCCAAGCGACCCGGTGTTCCACGCGGCAACGCCTGCGTCGATCGGGATCCGAATCACCGTGATACTTCCGCGGTCCGCCGGTCCCCGCAGACCGAACAGAAGCGCCGGCGTACTCGGGTCCCAGCCAAGGCCCTCGATGTTCAGCCCACCGTCGTCGGGCTCCAGCCGACGGGCCGGCTGGAGAAATGGCACGTGGAACAGTAACCAGTCGCGGAATCCGACCATCGCTTCAGCCTTAAGGTCGCCATGGGGTGTGTAGCGAACACGCACCAACCCGTCACTGAAACGTTGTCGCCCCGACCCCTTGGCGTCCACCACACAGAGCGAGGACGCGACGACGATACAGATCGCGCCGTCGCAGTCAATGCGGGCCAGTCCCTCGGGATCACCCAACTGACCCTCACTCAAGCCGGCCAGCGGGCGACGCGAAATCCGTTCCACTTCTGCGCCGTTGGCGTCGAGTGCAAGTTCGAACAGTGCCGATGGGTCGTGGTTGTCGACGAATATGAACCGGCCCGGACCGACTTGCACAACACCCGAGGCGTTGAACGGCGCGCTTCCGTTCGTTTCGCCGAACGGCGTCGACTTGACCTTCCCCCGGCCAAAACCACGCCCGACTGCGTGAAACGCAGACGCGACCTTGACAGTCCAGTGCGCCACGTCGTCCCTCCCCGTGATTGCAGACTTTTCCGGCAAGCGCCGTGAAAAACAAAGCCGCAGCCCAGATTCCAGGCGCACGATCAATCACGCAAAATCGAAACGCGCGCAAATTCCAATGCTACCTCAGTGAATGTTTATGGGACACAACAACCGCCTCCGGTGCATTGTGAACGGCTGCCTCCGGTGCACAAGCAAATTGAGCACGCCCCTGATGTATGCAGACGGCGTTCACTCGCCGCCGTGACGGTGAGCTGTCTCGGAAACCTCACCCCAACAGCCAAATCTGCGCTAGCCTGCTGCGGGCTACCCTTGCCGGTTGTCCGCCCCTGCTGGAGGGATGACGGCGACATCGGGTTCGGCCATCTGGACCTGTTCCTTGTTGCGCCATCTCTTGTAGGCCTCCCAGGCGATTGGGAGGACCGAGATGAAGACGATCACGACGAAGATCGGCTCGATGAGTTTCTGCACGAACGCGAATTGGCCCAGCCAGTACCCGAGCAGCGTGACCCCGCAGCCCCAGACGATTGCGCCGATCACGTTGTAGACGAAGAACACCCGGTAGTTCATCCGTGCGGCCCCGGCAACCAGTGGAGCCAGAGTGCGGATGACAGGGACGAATCGCGCCACGAACACGGTCACCGGACCGTGCTTGTCGAAGAACTCATGGGCCTCGTCGACATAGCGTTGTTTGAGGAAGCGGGCATCGGGCTTGAACATCGCGGTTCCCGCGTATCGACCGATCCAGTAGCCGATCTGGCCGCCGATGATCGCAAAGAGCGGGACGAAGATCAGTAGTTGCCAGAGCGTGGCGAAGGAGTCGACGCCGTCCTTACCACCTGCGGCGACAACCATTCCGGCCACGAACAGCAGCGAATCCCCGGGGAGAACCGGAAACAGGATGCCGGATTCGATCAGAACGACGGCGAGCAGGCCGGCCAGCGCCCATGTCCCGAAGTAACCGAGCAGGGTGATGGGGTCGAGGAATCCTGGCAGCAGGGCCAGATTTGTGGTCGAACCAGCTGCGGCAAGGGCATTTACGTTCACGTCCGCAGACAATAGCCTCCTGTCGCTGAGCAAACGCTGAGCCCGGTCGCACCTGATGGACCACTCTTGGGACACCCACCGAGTCAACCTCGCCGACAACAATTCTCAGCTCGACCAAGCGTTCTCACACGACAAGGCGCGAATTGGATTCCCATTGGTGAATCTTCTTGGAAGGATGCACTTTCGGGCGTCTGTCGCGCTGACGAATGAATCGCCGCGGTGTCAGCGTCTGCTGGTTGAGATCCCCTGGGTACCGGCAAGGGTCAGATAGAAGAAGTCGCGGCGATCGGGCATGAGGTACCGGCTGTCCGGACTGTTCATCGTCGGCAGCAGCTTCACCGGTCCGAACGAACCCGCGCTGCTCCTGGTCCAGCTGGTGAACAGGGACATGCCAGTGTGCATGTCGAGTTCCATACCGCGCACCGCGCCCGCCTGAGCCAGCGCATCGGCGAGGGTCGCGAGGTTGAGCTGGTCACCGGCAACGTAGATGATGTTCCCGGCCTGGTCGATTCCGAGGCCCGAGCGCCAGGTGTACTGATACTGCAGATGGCTCCCACCCCACCCGGCCCCAACGAAACCGGCCTTGGGCAACGGTGCGCCGTTGTCGACGATCAAGCCCAGGTTCTGTCGGACCGCTGCGACGTGCGGACTCATCACGGCATCGCGACCCCATTGCCCTACCGTCAGTCGTCCGTGGTCGTCGATGACGACGCTGGCCTGTCCGGGTTGGAGCGCCTTGTATTCGTGTCCGTTCTCGTAGAACCCGCCGGTGATGTCTTTGAGGCGAAAACCCGAGTTGAAGATGGCGATCAGATCGGGGACATCTGACGTGGGCACCCGAGCGGCTGGGCTCGTGGTCGGTCCGGGTTGGCTCGTCCCGCCCACCAGATGTGCGATGGCCGCGCCGGCCGAGATGACCGCAATTCCCGCGATCACGCTGGGGTGGGACAGATCGGGTTCGAAGGTGCTGGTGTAGTCCACCGGATTTCCGGCGGTGTCAGTCCTGCCCGGCCGCCACGCGGGATGGGTAGACGCGCCGATCGGGATGGGAAGTTGCGGCAGGCTCAGTGCGACCGTGGGACCTGTGCCACCGATCGAGAACTGGTGTGCGCTCGGGGCTTTGGTTGAGGGAGCTTTGCGCGTGTAGTACCAGTTCTCGATCCGGTTGACGACGGGTCCGGCGTGGTGATCACGCAGCCACGCGGAGGTCTTGTCTGCGAAGGTCGCGTACCCGGGCGCCGTGAGCGCACGAACGTACGAAAACGACGCGACCATCGTGAAGATGACGAATCCGCTGGCAATGACTTGAAAGAGTCGCCGATACCGCCGTCGCCGCCGCGGAGATCTCGGTGGCGGCAGCATTGGCGGTGCCGCCCGTACCTGGGTCATGGTTTCGCCCAGTCCTCGTCATAGCCCGGTTTTGGTCATCGCACTTTCGAGCATGACACCGACGAACGCAGCGACCACCGCCGCCGCGGTCACCGACACCTGCCAGGTCCAGCCCGGGGCCATAGCGAAGCGATGTGTCATCGATCCGGTCGAATCATGGCTGATCGCTGTGACGTAGAAGAAGGTGGACGCCCACATCGCAATCGCGGCGTAGGCCACGGCAACCACAGCTAACCACCGTTCGATCCGTGGTGGCGCAGTCGTCATCGGCACTCGGTCGCCGGTCATGTCCGCACCACATATTCCGGATCGGCCTCGCCCCGCTTCTGTTCGATCCGATCGACCTTGCTGACGGTCAGGTATCCGACCAGTGCAATGATCACCACAAAGAACGTGACATTGACTGCGGTTGTCCCGAGTCCGAGACCTCCTTCGTCGGTCGGTTGGGTCAAAAGGTCACCCAGCGAGGCACCCAGCGGACGGGTCACGATGTAGGCCGCCCAGAACGCGACGATGGCGTTGAGGTGGAACACATAGTGCGCCAGCGTGATCAAGGCGATGACCGCCGCAAAGATCAACAGCGACGTGCCGTAGCCCACCGCCATCTTCTCGGCGATCAGGTCACCGGCGGCGGTCCCGAGGGCAAAGGTCACCAAGATCGCGAGCCAGTAGAAGGCCTCACGCCGCGGGGTTCGGATCGAATGAATCGACAGCGTCCGCTCGACGAGGTACCAAACGGAAAAAGTCGCGATGAGAGCGACGACGAACACCGCTGTCGTCACCGCGAGCGGGACACCCCAGTTGTCCGTGAGGTTGTCGGTGATGAGCGTTCCGGTCACGCTGATCACGACGACGGCCCACCAGTACACGACAGGGATGTAGCGGCGCACCGCAAACTGCGCGACCAGGCTGAGGATCAGCAATATCACCGTGACGACGGTCGTATTGGTGAGTCCCCACCCCATCGTCTCGTTGAGGTAGTCCGCCGCGGTCTCCCCCACTGTGGTCGCCAGGATCTTGATGATCCAAAAGAAGATCGTGACCTCGGGAACCTTGCTCCACGAGATTCTTGAAGGTAACGGTGATCGGGTCGATTCGGCAGATACCGGCGATCCGCTGGGCTGGTTGTCACGATGCGACGGGTGCACTATGTCTTCCTTCCTGAGGTTGCTCTGGATGCCCAAAACTGGTGGGCGGAGACGGGTTGGTGGGCGGGTAGAGGCTGGTAGGTGGATAGAGGTAGGGCCGCGTTCGCTGCGGTAGGTGGGGCCCGAGTGCGACCAACACCGCCACAACCACCGAGGGCACCGCGATCGCGGCCGCGGCGCCGACCGCGATACCGGCGAGAATGTCGGAGAACCAATGCAGTCCCAGGTACAACCTCGTCAGCGCGGCAAACGCCGCGACAACCATTGCGATGACGATCGCCGCAATCCGCGATCTCCGCGTCATGCCCACCGTCACCGCGAGCGCCAGACCGAGGACCAAGGCGGTCGTGCCGGTGACATGCCCCGACGGAAATGACTGGGACGCCTCGAAAGTCGCCGCCTGATCGACGAAAGGTGGCCGGGTCCGATCGAACACGAGTTTGAGGATGGCGCCCAACGCCCCTGCGACCGCAACGGACGCAACGACTGTTATGGCGCGGACGGCATTGCGGTCGAACAGAATGAACGCGACAGCAGCGATCGCTGTCCACGCGACAACCCACACAGGCCCGAACAGACCAGTGACCCCCGCGATCACCGTGATTCCGCCGGACGATCGATGAGAGACCATCCACTCGAGAACCGATGCATCCACCGCCCCAAAAGGATTATGGTGCAGGACTGTTGCGACGCCGACCGCCACGACGAGGCCGACGATCACGAGGCCGACCGCCGGCGACTTGTTTATATGTGGCATGACGAACATCGTGGTCGCCCGGTCCTGTGAGGACACTGCGATCTGCTGAGTAAACGCTGAGCGAGGTCGGATAAAACCGGCACCATCTGTGTGGGTGCCGTGACCCGTAGCGGCTCAGTTGATCCACAAGAATTGGCAAACGCTTCACAGCCGCCACCGGCATGCTCACGCTCGCCGGGCCCGCCGCTCGCCTGTGAGCGGTGTATTCAATCCGATTTTGCTGATCGGAGCAGTATCGCAACCACATCTGCAGTGTCCCCGCCAGGTCCTGTGAGGACCCTGCGGATGACTGAGTAAATCCTGAGTACGGTGCCCATTGTGGGGGGCAGTCCGCATACCCTCTGATCATGCGGGTGCGAATGCGACGAAGCTACGTCCGTACCCGAGCCGTGGCGACCAGCGTGCGTGGGCGCCTCACCATCCTCGCCACCTCCTTGCTGGCGCTCGCCCTGGCACTGGCAGCGGCGATCATGCTCTACGTCCTCTATCAATCGCTGTTGAACTCGGCCGACGCGGCCACCTCGGCACGGGCCCACGAAGTAGCTACCGCGATCGCCGCCGAAGGCGTTGCTCAGCTTGATGATTCGTCGCTGGTGCTGTCCGAGAACCTAGACGTCATACAGGTGATCGATACACAAGGCCGCGTCCTGGTCTCCAACCCCAGCACCCACACCACTGCGCTGACGCCTCCCATCGAACCCGGCACCCAACGCACATTCGACGGCGCATGCTTCCCCGGATGCCCCACCGAATACCGCGCCACAGCTCTCGGAATCACAACCGCAAGCGGCGACGCAACTGTCGTCGTCGGCACTGCAGAAGGGCCGATGATCGATGTCGTGGTGACAGTCGCCTCCCTGCTCTGCGTGTTGTTCCCGCTGATCCTGCTGATGCTGATCTTCGTCACCTACTACTTTGTCGGCAGAGCCCTACGCCCTGTTGAACACATCCGCGCCGAGGTTGCCGAGATCACTCACGGTGACCTCAGCAAACGAGTACCGGTCCCGAACACGAACGACGAAATCTCCACGTTGGCAACGACCATGAATGAGATGCTCGGCGGACTCGAAGACGCTCGCCTCCGTCAGCTGCGCTTCGTCGGCGATGCCTCTCATGAACTGCGTAGCCCACTGATGACGTTGGTCGGACTCCTCGACCTCTCACGCACAACCCGAGACCCGATCGACCCGACGACCGTCGAAGAAATCCTCCTGCCGGAAGCACAACGCCTCCAAGCCATGGTCGCGGACCTACTCCTTCTCGCCCGCGCCGACGAGCGAGGTGTACCACTGCGATTCGTAGACGTGGATCTCGATGAGATCGTCAACAGAGAAGCAGAACGCAGCGAAGCGCTCACCGAACACCAAGTCCGGGCGAACATCACACCCATCCGCGTTCGCGGCGACATCGAAATGCTGACGCGTGCAGTACGTAACCTGGCCGACAACGCGGTCCGCCACACCCGATCCACCGTGACGTTCGACATGTCGGTCGACACCGACGCGGCAGTAGGCCATATCTCGATCATTGACGACGGCCCAGGAATCGCAGACCCCGACAAAGCCCGTGTCTTCGACCGATTCGTCCGACTCGACACCGACCGTGAACGCTCCAGCGGTGGATCAGGCCTCGGGTTGCCGATCGTTGCCGAGATCGTCCGGGCACACCACGGCTCCCTCAATGTCTCCGATACCCCCGGCGGGGGCGCCACGGTGACTATTGTGCTGCCCATCGAAACAGACTGATTGTCCAGAAGTAGCCGACAACTACAACCATCCAGACCTGAATCGACGGAGAATGTCATCATGCGAGTTTTAGTCGTAGAAGACGACCGTAACGGTGCCGAGACGCTACGGCGAACCCTGGTCTCCGAAGGATGGATGGTTGACATCGCGAACAACGGCGAAGACGGATTGTTCATGGCCAGCAACGATGCCTACGATGCGGTGATTTGCGACATCATGATGCCCAAGCTCAGCGGCTACGAGGTAGTGAGGCAGCTGCGCCGCAAGGAAATCTGGACTCCGGTGTTGATGCTGACCGCCAAGGACGGCGACTACGACCAAGTCGACGCATTCGATCTGGGCGCTGACGATTACCTCGTCAAACCCTTCTCCGTCGCAGTGCTCACCGCTCGACTGCGAGCACTGATCCGCCGCGGAAGACCCGAGAGGCCCGCAGTCCTGACCGCCGGCACCCTATCTCTGGATCCGGCTGCCCACATCGTCAAACGCGGTGACACCGAACTAGCACTAACTCCTAGAGAGTTCGCGATGCTCGAGTTCCTGATCCGCAACAAAGGCAACGTGGTGAGCAAAGCCGAAATCCTCCGGTCAGCGTGGGATGTCAATTACCGCGGTGACGAGAACGTGGTCGAGGTATATGCCGGCTACCTCCGGAAGCGAATTGATACACCGTTCGGCTGCAAAGCATTACAGACCGTCCGAGGGGTCGGCTACCGACTGTCCGCCGACGGAGATGGGCGCGGCTGACGCCCGTATGTTCACACCCCGGCCGATCTCGGCCAAGTACAGGGTGATGTTGCAGTGCAAGGTATTCCGAGATCCATGGACGCAACGACAATCGTTGCGACGAACGGACTTCAGCGAACTCGCAACAGCGACTCGGACACTAGGCGGGTGTGGAGTGACACGAAGTCTCATGGTGGCGCGTATCGTGGGCGATTTAGTTGCACAGTCGACTGTTCAGCCACGGAAGGGATTGACGAAAAGCGTTGGCGGCGAACGGCCAGGTGTGTCGTCCAGGTTGTTGTAGGAACACGGTCGCGATGTTGTTGGCCTGTGCCACAGTGTTCAAGGCCGTCGCGGCACGGATTTGCGGTGAGGTCAGGCGGTGGCCGACGGTGCGGTGACCTTCTGCTTGAAACCAGCCGGCGACATTGTCGTAGCGGCCGTGACCGGCCATGGCCGTGGCTGGATCGAAACGCGCCCATTGGTCGGCGTGACCGCCATATAGATCTGCGACGGTCTGGTTTCTGTCGCCGATGTTGGGCCCTTGGTCGCCCGATATATCGACAAAAGTGTGGAATAGGTCAGAATGTTCGACCGTGAGATCGACCGCGCACGTCCCACCCATCGACCAACCGGCCACCGCCCATCGCGCCGGATCAGGGGCAGCGCCGAAAGCGGAGATCACGTAGGGGCGTACTTCTTTGGTGATATGGGTGTCCACGTTGCCGTGGGGGCCGTCGACACACTCGGTGTCGTTGCTCAGCCCTCCGGTGGGATCGACGAACACCAGTATGGGCGCCTGACCGTGATGAGTGGCGGCGAAGTCCTGCACAGCGGCTACCGCTCCCCCGCTGCGTACCCAGTCCTCAGGGGTGGTGATCACGCCACCGATGAGAATCAGGGCGGGCAGTTGAGGTGGAGTAGGTCCGGCGAACCATGCCGGAGGCAGGTACACGTACTCGGTTCGATGGTGAAAGCGGCTCGTGCTGTTTTGAACTCGGATGGGAATGATCTTGCCATTCGGCTCGGGAATATTGCGGAGCTCGACCAATGAGCGAAGGGAGGCCTCGTTGGACAGTGGTTGTCCGGTCAACCCTTGCCAAGCCCGGCCGGTGGACGGATAGAACCCAGACCACTGGTTGACGGACAGTCCGATGCACAGCACCGCGAGTAATGTCGCCAGCACCGCACCGGTGCGCCTGCCCCACCCAAAACGGGTCCATCCGGTCACCAACAAGACGACTGCGAGAACTGTCAGGGTGATCCACACCCAGAGTGATCGTGGTGCGTCGCCAGGCAGAAGGCCCTGGCGGGCCAGCATCCAGTAGACGACGACGGCGGTTCCCGTGCCGGCTACCAGGCCGAACAGTAGCCACCTCATGCTCCGTCCGGGTTGGCGCCACCTCACCGCGGCCACCATGACCGTGCCCGTCACGACTTCGATTGCTGGTACCAGCATGCCATGCAGTAACGACATTCCGGCGATGTTCACCTTGCGATCCCCCTGATATGAACCGTTTGGACTTACGACCTGAGCAGCTGATCATCGCTGGCGTGGCCGGACGAACGGGAATGTCAATGTTGACCGAATGGATCCACCGGTGAGCATCATGACGAGCCGGTCGATCCCGAGTCCAAGACCACCGGTCGGTGGCATCGCATAACTGAGCGCGGCGAGGAAGTCCTCGTCGAGTTGCATTGCGTCAGGGTCACCGCCTGCGGCGGAAAGAGATTGGCGGGTCAACCGTTCGCGTTGGATGACGGGATCTGTTTGCTCGGAGTATGCGGTTCCCAACTCCATCCCGAACCCGGCCAGGTCCCAATGCTCGGCCACGCGGGGGTCTTCTCGATGTCGCCGGGCAAGCGGTGAGACCTCCACGGGAAAATTCATGTAGAACGTTGGGAACTCGGTCTGCTTTTCGACCAGCGTTTCGTAGAGTGCCATCACCATGTGCCCGGCGGACATCTCCGTTGTTGTGTGCACATCGTGAGCGGCGCATATTGCCGCGAGATCAACAACCGAGGTGTTCGTCGTGACCGTCGCGCTGCAGGCTGCCGAGACCGCGTCGTGAACGGTGATGACAGGCCAAGGCCGATCGAGATCAACCGTCTGGGCCTCGCCGGACGCGTTGAGGCGTTGCGCGATCGGTCTCCCGTGGATTGCGGTGGCCATGGCGCAGATCAGTGACCGGGCGAGGTCTTTCATGGTGTTGTAGTCGGAATAGGCTTGATAGACCTCCAGCGAGGTGAACTCCGGATTGTGCGTGGAATCTGCGCCCTCATTCCGAAAGTTCCGGTTCAGCTCGTAGATACGACCCATACCCGCGACGCACAGCCGTTTGAGGTACAACTCCGGTGCAATTCGCAACGACAGTTCCTGGTCGTAGGCGTTGATATGGGTGGTGAAAGGCCGTGCCGCGGCCCCGCCGTGGACAGTTTGCAACATTGGCGTCTCGACCTCGACGAAATCGCGGGCATGCAGCGTCTCGCGCAGTGCGCGCACGCCCCGAGCTCGTTGTTCGAGTACGGCTATCGACGCGCGGTTGTAAAGAAGATCCAGTGTTCGATTGCGCACGCGAACGTGGTCGGCGAGTTCGGCATCGAGGGCAGGGATGGGACTCAGGCATTTGCCGACCATCTGCCAGTGCTGCAGCCGGATGGACAGTTCACCGGTGCGGGATGTGCCCACGGTACCGGTGACAGCGATCAGATCGCCCAGGTCGATATCGCGGCGGAACATGTTGTGGGCGGACCTGTCGCGGGACAGTGCCTCCGCCAAGATCTGGAGTCGGTCACCGTCTTCCTCGAGGGTGACGAAGGCGAGACCTCCGAAATCACGGATCGCCCTGATCCTGCCGGTCACTGACGCAGTCGTTGTGGTCTGTATGTCCGGGCCCAATTGACCGTACTGATCCCGAATTTCGGCGAGGGTGTGGCTGCGCTGAACGTGAACCGGGTAGGGCGCGTGTCCCCTGGCGAGCAACAACTCGCGCGTGCACTGCCTGATCCTCTGTTGCTCATTGAGATACGTTGGCGGACATTGCTTTTCAAGCAACGATTTCAGTTCGAGAGCCTCGACGGCCGACGCGAACTCCCTGGTCCGCGGCAGCTGCGTCCCTGGTGCCTTCGGCCCGACGAGGAACGCCGGTCCGATGTGCGGGAGAAACCCTTCGGCGACACCGGTGGCGACAGCCGCCCGAACCACCGTCAACGACGGGTGGTAGCAGAGGGTCCGCGGTACCCACTGGGGCCGATATTTCTGATTCGACCGGTACAACGACTTCAGTTGATAGAACTTGGACGCAAACCCGAGAAAGGAGTCGGTCGCCCTGGTGACCGGGCCGGCACCGACTCTCTCGGCATCGGAGAACACCGACCGGAAGACCGCGAAGTTCAGTGATACGCGCCGGATTCGGTGTTCTCGGGCAGAAGCGATCAGGGTGGCAACGAGGTATTCGTTGATCCCGTTTTCGGAGGCCCTGTCCCGTCGCATGAGGTCCAGCGACACGCCGTTACTCCCCCACGGCACAAAAGACAGGAATGCCCGAATGACGCCTTCGGTGTCGTGCGCGGTGATCAGCAAACAACGCCCATCGGCGCGATCTCCGACTCTGTTGAGTGCCATCGAGAACCCACGCTCGGTATCCTCGCCTCGCCACTTCTCCGCCAGGTCCGCGATCTCACCCAGTTCGGCCGCGGACAGCTCGGCGTGACGACGAATTCGGGTGGTGTATCCAGCTGCAGTTACGCGGTTGACCGCTTGCCGAACCGGTTTCATCGCCTTGCCTCGCAAGGAGAATTCATCTACGTCGATGATGGCTTCGTCACCGATCGCAAGTGTTTTGAGGCCGGCCGATCGGTAAACCCGGGCACCGTCCTCGCTCGCCGCCAGAACCGCAGCATGAAGGCCATGTCTCTTACACCGCTCGAGCCAGGTGTGCGCGGCCGCCGACCACGACTGGCGATCGCCGATCGGGTCGGCGCTGGCAACGCTGACACTGCCAACAGTCCGGAACGTCACAGCGGCTTTGCCGTCCGGAGCGAAAATCACAGACTTGTCGCGGCGAGTGGCGAAATAACCCAGCGAATCACCTTCGCCATACGTCGCCAACAGTTGTCGGATCGTCAGTTCATCATCGGCGTTCTGGAAAACGTTGATGCGGTTCGATCGCCACAGCACCAGCAACGCCACCAACAGCGACAGAGCAGACATCCAGCCGGCCAGCGCATAGACACTGTGATGGCCAAGATGCCCCTGTAACACCGGATCATTGACGGTGCTTCGCTCACCGAATGTCGAGCGCGCCGCCCACGTCGCAATCTGTGGCCACCCGCTCAAGGTCCGCGGAAACGCCGCGGTGAGGGCCACGGTGACCAGCAGTGACAAGGACAACCCGCTGACCAACACGAGCAGCGCCGTGCGAACCGACCCCGGAGCGAGCTGCCCGGTGAACGCCGGACGCGCTCGCGCCACCACCAAGAACACCAACAGTCCGACCACCAGGACCAGCGCTGCGACCACTGCGGACGACCGCCATGCCCAATAGCCTCCGCCCGCATCAGCATTGGCCACTGCGAGGCTGACCACAGCCACGATGTCCTCGATCAGCACGCCGACCATGACCAGCAGCAGGGCCGTATGCGCCAGCCGCAATCGACGACGGATGGCGCCGGCCAGCGCCAGCATCAGGCACACCACAAAGATGCTCGGATCCGCAGGTACATTGACCACTGCCATGAGGTCTGTGATGACATCGGTCCCGGACCAATGCCGCAGTGGGATGCTCACCAATGAGACCACGGCGGCCAGCGCCAAGGTCCGGCCGGACCACGTGGCGATTGTGTTGCTTCGCTTCAATCGCCTTGCCAGTTTGCCGCGATCGACCTTTACCGGTTCCAGCTTGGCTACGGTCCCGGACCGTGCTGCCGCCAGGGGCAACCTGGGCGAGCGCGAGGGCGAGGTGATGGACACCTTTTTCACCGTAACTGTCGATCCTGTGCAATCGCTGAATGCGCGGTGGGGAACCTCGCCAACCCCAGAAACCTCCGCCCCGCGACTAACCAGCGCGTCCTGCGAGGTGGTCGAGGGCGAATCCCGTCGGTTAACGGCGTATCGGAGAGTGCTTCCTGAACACTGTGTTATGCAATGTCATTCGAGGCCCGTTTGGAGACGGCACCGCGCACCCGAAGATACAACGCGGCGGGGTTCCACTCAGGACGGTCTCTTCCGCGGGCCAGCGGATAGAACGCCAGACCGATGATCATCGAGGAGAGGTGCCCGATGCCGGTCAACCCGGGGTCGATCATCACCGGGACACCGAACCAGGCCAGGATCAGGAACAAATACACCCAGCGCCAGGGAAATGCTATGTGGTACGTCAATACTCCGACGATAGCTGCCAGAAAGTAGCTGACCCCGATGTCGCGCGCGTCGACCAGTGACGAATCGGCCAGTCCCTGGCGGATCGCGATCCATAACAAACCTTCGCTGATGTAGGTGGCGACGACGTGCGCGGTGAGCCCGACCACCGCCCACCGCCACGCACCCAACCACCGCTCGGCAGGGGCATGGAAGACACAGAACATCAGCAGATATGGCAACCAGACATAACCGTCGATCCAGAACAAACTGCTGACGAGGACGTGCAGTGGATCCGTCGCAAGGTGATGCAAGTTTGTGGACCGCGCCGCAAGCAGACTCTCCAAAGTCGCTCGTGACACCGAGTGCTGGATGGTGGTGGTGATCAACAACAGCAGCAACCACGAAAATGTCCACGGGGCACTGCGCAGATAGCACCAGACACCTTGGCCAAGTGTGCGCCACCTCGACGGCGAAACGACGTCGACCAATGTGAACTCCTCGAAGCGATCGGCGGAGACGAGCACCCGCGAAATGTCGCCGCACGCACGTCAGTTGGTGCGCAGGAGATCGAGTGCTAGCTGGAACACGTGCGCACACACCAACGTACGGCCGATTCGCTGGATGCGTGAGAAACACCCGCAGGCGCACAGTTGGCACAGACCCAACCATCGAATGTTTGTTCCCCTGGGTCGGATCCCACACCGGATAAGACTGTTAGCAAGATTCGCCTTGTCCACATCAGCAGAATGAATTGCAGTACCCATGCCCGCCTCGAACAAATCAAGTCGGTGTCGTAAGGTCACACCTAACCTGCGAGGAGTGGGTGCTGAGAGCTAGCCAGACCTGTCAAGCCACGGTGCAGGTGTCCGACATACCGCGTATCAACAGATGCGCGGATCGGCCCCGGGGGATTGTCCACGTGAGCGTTCCGGTGAGTACGACCTTGTTTAGTACTGTGTGGTGCCGCGGTGGCTGAGCGCGGAGCCAAGTCCGCCGTGCCCACGTTGCGGCGCCGGGCGCTGCGCGCCATCAGTCACCTGTTCGCCCCCCTGCAGCCGGACGATCACCTGTACATGTCACCCGTGCGTATCGCTGTAGTCGTGCTCCTCGCGTTCACCGGTCTCGCCGGCATCAGCGGGACGCCACCCAGTGCCGCAGCCCCCCTGTCCACGTGCGGTAGCAGCCCCCTCTCGCCCACAGATCATGACCGGATCGCCTCGTTGTCGGACCGCCGCAACGACCCGTCGGCCGCACCCCTGGTGCAGCTGCGCGACCACGTCGCGGATCTATGGGCCATCACCAACGTCCTCACCAGCCACCGAGACCGGCGGGGACTGTTCGCCCTGGGTCTTGCCGCGGTCGAACGCGACGCGGTGATGCCCCTGCAAAACCGTCCGGAAGTGTTCAGTGACCCGCAGTGGGCGCCAATCATCAGCCTCCGGCTGCTCGATCGGTTCCTCGACGCCCTGCACGCCGAATTCACCGGGGCACCCGCGCCGCCGCAATGGCGGTACTACTTCGATCTCGCCGCCGACTGTCACGTGCCCGGCGAGCGGGTTGCCCTCGCCGGATACAACTCGCACATCACCGTCGACCTTGCCTACGCCACCGCTGACGCCCACACCACCCTCGCCCAGGCCCGGGACTTCTTCCTCATCGTCGATACCATTGCCGCACACGCAGAGTCCATCATCACCTCCACCGACAACGCCTTTGGCGTCGATCTTGGGCCGACATTTCGTTTCTACGCGTTCGGCGAAGGGCTCGACCGCGTGGTCGGTGCCGGGCGCGCCACTGGGCCGATGCTGCGGGCGGCCGATGTCGGCTACAACGTCATCACCTTCAACAACGGCCTGGCATTACAAGACCCCACCCGAAGCGCGGCGACGCGCACCGCAATCACAGAACTATGGTCGACAGGAAACTCGGCCTTGATCGCCGCCGAAGACACCGGACTCCTCAGCTGACCCCCAACGCACCGATCCGCCATACCGTCCGCGTCGCTGACCGTCATCAGACTGCGCGAAAGACCTTGTCCGGCAATCACCTTGGTGTGGCGATGCACACGTCGGCCCCCACATCAGCCGCATGTAATGCTCGAACCGGGGCGCTGCAAGATCCAGACGAGCAGCAACGACAACTTCACTCCCAGGACTGGCGTGATGTGGTTCGGATCCTCTGTTCAGATGGTCCTGATCAGGGGATCGGCCGCGGAAGGCTGGAGACTTAACTTCGGGTGGTGGCGGCTCCGCGGCTGCAACGCCCCTATCCACATAGCGTCGATCACTGTTGCCACGAAGATGCTGCTGTCCACTTGCACGGTGGTGCCCAGATACAGACGCCCGTTGATGACCATGCGCCCGCGGCCCAGGACCGGCAGGTAGTCCTCGGGCGGACCAGGGTTGGACACCACATCGATGACATCCCAGGGGAACGGATCTGTGCCCAGAGCATCGTGGACCGTTCGTACCGCGTTCTCCAACAGCAGTGCCGGATAGACCCGGCGCTCGGATGGGTCGGCACCAGGCTGGGCGGAGGAATGGCTGGAGACTGCGGTCAGCCAGATACGGCCGGCGTCATCAAATGCCCATCGGGTCACATCGTCAACTCCGGTCGTGTGGGTGGGTCGCCAACGCGCCTGTTCATCGGTAAACCACACGCTGGGAACAGCTTTGACATTACCCATCGGAGGGTCACTCCTCTCCTCGCGCTCCTCTCCCTTTCCAAGCCACCAAACACAAGTCACATGACACGCCGTTGTCACCAGACGATGAGTGGTGGTGCCGCCCAGATGATCTGGGCGGCACCACCAGGGTTGGGATGTTGGTCGCCGTGTCGCCGACCAGATTGGTGATGGTGTTCATGCCGGCAGGCCAGTCCCTGCCAAGGGGCTCGGCCGGCCAGGCCACCCAGTCCTTGACTCTGTCGATAGGCGTACCTCCTATAGGTCGGTCACGCACCATCAATCACCCCCGGGGCCACGCTTCCCTCACATTCGACCGCCTCGCGGGTTTGGCCAGCGAATGCTGATGGGTCAGTCGGTGGCGGGTTCGATGGAGCGTGAAGTGTCGGAGTGTTCGATCTCGATACGGCGAGGCTTGGCCTTCTCTGCGATCGGGATTGTCACCGACAACACACCATTGTCGTAGTGCGCGGAGATGGCGGCGGGGTCGATGCCCTCACCGAGGGTGAGTTGTCGTCGGTAACTGCCGAAGAACCGTTCGTTGGTCAACCACTGCACACCATCCTCGGAGCGGGGGGTGCGCTGCGCGGACAGGGTCAGCACCCCGTTGTCGACGTTGACATCGACCGACCCCGGATCCACACCCGGAAGGTCAGCGGTCAACAGATAGTGACCGTCGAGTTTGCACAAGTCCATCGGCATGAACCGAGGAGTTCGAGTCGATCCTGCCGACTGCAGCAACCCGCGGGTCAACATATCGACGTCACCGAAAGGATCAAAACGAAGCACAGCACCCACCTCCTACATGCTCAACGCCCGCCACCCTGGCGGGCGACAAAATCACTGTGCCCCACATTTTTAGCACTCCACCCACGAGAGTGCCAAGTACTTTTCAGAAAGTTTTTCGGTGGGACCTACTGCCTCACTGCACTATTGGCCCCAGGCTCCCGATACCCGAACGAAAAAGGCGAACAGGCCCTTGCGGATGGTCTGTTGGTGACCCAGGTGGATTGGCAAGTTCGGCAGGCCGCGCCGGATCACCAGCGCGGTGGCACGGCGCATCGTGGAGATGCGTGCCAAAAGCCAACTGGCCCAGCGCTTCGCCGTCACCCGGGAGCCCGCCCCCCGTGCGTGCCGCAGACCGTCCCACCGTTGATAGCCGCCCGTGTGCATGGGTCTCCGTTATTGCGATGCGCTGCACTGCACTGACGGGAGTCTGTCCGTCCGACCACACTCCACCTTCTGCGGGCGTAGCGGACGCAGCAGGTCAACGCCTCACTTGACGAACCTGTACCCCATCCCTGATTCGGTGAGCAGGTGACGTGGATGGGTGGGATCGGTTTCGAGTTTTCGGCGCAGGCTGGCGATATACACACGGAGATAATTGGTTTGGGTCATGTACGAAGCACCCCACACGTGGTTGAGAATCTCCGAGTGCACCACGAGGTTGCCTTCATTGCGCACCAGCAACTCGAGGATGCCCCATTCGGTGGGAGTCAGGTGAACGTTCGCCCCACCTCGAGTGACTTTCTTGGACCGCAGATCCACGGTGAACGCGCTGGTTTTGATCACTGGTTGCTCGGTGTGGACCGCAGCACTGCCTCGACGTACCGCCGCCCGCAACCTGGCCAGGAACTCCTCCATACCAAAGGGTTTGGTGACGTAGTCATCGGCGCCGGCGTCGAGAGCCGCAATCTTGTCGGAGGCGTCGATGCGCGCGGACAGCACGATGACCGGGACGTTGGTCCAGCCGCGCAGGCCCGCGAGGACGGTGAATCCGTCGATGTCGGGCAGACCCAGGTCGAGCACGATGACCTGAGGGTTTGTTTTGCCGGCGGCGGTGAGCGCGCCGGCCCCGGTGGATGCGGTGGTGACATCGAAGCCGCGGGCTTTGAGGTTGATGCGCAGGGTGCGCAGTATCTGTGGTTCGTCATCGACGACCAGTACCCGAACCTTGTCTGTCATGATGATGGGCTCTCTGACTTGGGCGTCGTGGGGAGATCGACGACCATGGTCAGTCCCCCACCGGCGGTTTCGTGGGGCGTGATGGTCCCATCCATGGCGTGCACAAACCCTTGTGCCACCGAAAGCCCCAATCCCACACCGATACCCACGTTCTGGTCGCCGAGTCGTTGGAAAGCGGTGAAGACCTTTGCCCGGTCTTCAGCGGGTATCCCAGTGCCGTGGTCTGCGATGGTGATGACCGCGCGCGGTGGATCGTCGGCGGTCAGGCGAGCGGTAACCAGTATCGGTGAGGAGGCGCCGCTGTGGCGGAGGGCGTTGTCGATGAGGTTCGCCAGCACCCGTTCGAGCAAACCTGGGTCGGCATGAACAAGTAGGTGTTCGACGTCAACCTCGAGGCGGTTCGCGCCGGCCGGGTCGAGCCGCGACATCCCGACGCTGGCCCGGTCGACGATCTCGGTCAGGTAAACCATTTGCAGATCCGGCCGGACCGCACCGGCGGCCAGGCGCGAGGAGTCCAGCAGGTTGCCTACCAGCGCCGTGAGGTGATCAGTGGATTCCTCGATGGTGGCCAGCAATTCGGCGGTGTCCTCAGGTGAAAAAGCTACGTCGGTGCTCCGCAGGCTCGATACCGAAGCTTTGACCGCAGCGAGCGGGGTGCGCAGGTCGTGACTCACCGCCGAGAGCAATGCCCTGCGCAGTTGGTCAGTTTCAGCCAACGCCCGGGCTTCGGCGGCCTCGGCGGCGAGTTGCCGCCGTTGTACAACCCCTGCCGCCTGGATGGCGACCGCAGTGAGCGGCCGTCGGTCCCGGCCCCCGAGTTTGATGCCGCGCAGCAGCATCTCGAACTCACCACCGGGTACGGGGACCACGGTGTCGGCGTCGCCGGCGCTGGCGGGCGGATTCTCCCCGACCGACCCTTCGATAATGTTGGGTTCGCGATGGCCGACCCGGACGATGGACACGGCCTGCTGGTCGTAGGTCTCGCTGACACGCGCCAGCAGACCGTCCAGACCTTCCCCGCTCAACACCGCGCCGGCGAAGGTGGCCATCAGCTCTGCGTCGCGGGTGGCGCGGTGGGCCTGTGCCCGCCGCACGGTGGCCGAATCGACCAGTGCAGCAACCGCTATTGCGATCATCAGCATCACGATGATGGTGATGAGGCTGTCAGGTTCGTTGATGGTGAACGTGTAGCGCGGGGCGGTGAAGAAGTAGTTCAGGAGCAGTCCGGACACGATGGCTGACAATGCTGCCGGACCGATGCCACCGAGCATCGATACCGCGAGCACAACGACAAAGAACAGTGCGGATTCGCTGGCGATCCCGAGCCACTGGTCGAGCACCGCGAGGAATGCCGCCGCGACGCACGGCACGAGCACCGCGAACACCCAGCTGAGCGGGCGGTGGAATCGGGTGTGTCTGATGTCCAGCGGATTTCGCGCCTTGGTCTCCTCGTGGGTGACCATATGCACGTCGATTTTGCCCGATTCCCGAACGACGGTGGTCCCGACACCTTCGTCGAAGAGTCGTTGCCACCGCGACCGGCGGGAGGTACCCAAGACCAGCTGGGTGGCGTTCACGCCGCGGGCGAACTCCAGAAGTGCGGTGGGCACGTTGTCACCGACTATGGTGTGCACCTGGGCGCCGAAGCCCTTGGCGAGTTCGGTGAGTTTGCTGATGTCCACCGTTGACGGGTCTGCCAGGCCATCACCGCGAACGATGTGCACCACAATCATGTCCGCGCTCGATCGTGACGCGATCCGGCTCGCGCGGCGCAACAGGGTCGCAGATTCGGGACCGCCGGTGATCGCGACTACCACCCGTTCGCGGGCCTCCCAGGTGGCGGTGATGGCGTGAGCGGCTCGGTAGTCGGCAAGATTGTCGTCGACCTGATCGGCCAGCCACAGCAGCGCGAGTTCTCGCAGCGCCGTCAGGTTGCCTTGCCGGAAATAGTTGGCCAGGGCGCCCCCGACTCGATCACCGGGGTACACCTTGCCTGCCGAGAGCCGTTGCCGCAGCGCTTGCGGGGCGATGTCGACCAGTTCTATCTCATCGGCGGCGCGGACCACATCGTCGGGGACGGTCTCACGTTGCACGACACCGGTGATCTGTTGCACGACGTCATTGAGACTCTCGAGATGCTGAATGTTGATCGTCGACAGGACGTCGATGCCCGCATCACGCAGTTCCTCGATGTCCTGCCAGCGCTTGGTGTTGCGCGATCCCGGCGCGTTGGTGTGGGCGAGTTCGTCGACCAGTGCCACTCGGGGTTTGCGAGCCAGGACAGCGTCGAGGTCCATCTCCTCGAGCCTGGTGCCGCGGTAGTCGATCGAGCGGCGCGGCACCGTCTCGAGGCCCTCGGTCAACGCCGCGATGGCTGAGCGTCCGTGTGATTCGACCACCGCGACAACCACATCGGTTCCCTCGGTAACCAAAGTATGTGCTTGGGCAAGCATTTCGTAGGTCTTGCCTACACCCGGGGCACACCCGAGGTACACCTCGAGCGTGCCCCGGCTTTCAGTGTTCGGCATGATGTGAACGTTATCCACAACTCGGCGCGGTCAGGCCCAAACCGAGGTTGACCTGGAGAACATTCACCGTCGGCTGACCGAGGAACCCGAGCTGGCGGCCGTCGGTGTGGGCGGCGATGG
This sequence comes from Williamsia faeni, assembly GCA_003202005.1. Lineage (GTDB taxonomy): Bacteria > Actinomycetota > Actinomycetes > Mycobacteriales > Mycobacteriaceae > Williamsia > Williamsia faeni. The sequence continues at coordinate 98,433 of QJJF01000011.1, forward strand.
TCTCGCGCACCCGCTCCTGGCTGATCTGGTTCTCCCGAGCGATCCGGGGCACCTGCAGTGCGGCGTAGGCCTCACTGATATCCGGGTCCAGACCCGACCCCGATCCGGTGACCGCATCGACCGGAACCTGTCCCGGTGCAACACCTTCCCGGCTCGCGATGATCTCCCGGCGGGCCTCGATCCAGCCGGCGAGTTTCTCACTGTTCGGACCCTGGTTGCTCGCTGCCGACGCGGCCGGGTCACCCGGGGCCATCGGATCGTCGGCCGATCCCAGCACCCGGGCATGCAGATACTTGTCGGGCTCACCCGCAGGCACCTGCGGATCGATCCCGATGAGGCTCGAGCCCACCACGCAGCCGTTGCTGTCGGTGACCTGGGAGCCCTCGGCGGAGGTCGAACCGATGCGCGACACACCCCAGACAACCGCTGGATACGCCACCCCCACAATCGCTGTCATCGCCAGCAGAATCGACAGGGCCACCACGCATTGCCTGATCCATGCAGTCACAGTGTTCATGTCGAGCTACCCCATTCCCGGGAGAAAACGCACCACGAGGTCGATCAGCCAGATCCCGATGAACGGGGTGATCACGCCTCCCAGTCCGTAGATGAGCAGGTTGCGGCCCAACAGTTTCGACGCCGAACTGGGCCGATATCGCACACCCCGCAACGACAGTGGGATCAGTGCCACGATGATCAATGCGTTGAAGATGACCGCCGAGACAATGGCCGACTGCGCCGAATGCAGACCCATGATGTTGAGCTTGTCGAGCTGTGGGTAGACCCCGGCGAACAGTGCCGGCAAGATCGCGAAATACTTGGCGAGGTCGTTGGCCAGCGAGAACGTCGTCAGCGCGCCTCGGGTGATCAGCAACTGTTTGCCGATGCCCACCACGTCGATCAATTTTGTCGGATCCGAATCCAGATCCACCATGTTGCCGGCTTCTTTGGCCGCCGACGTTCCCGTGTTCATCGCCAGACCAACATCGGCCTGAGCCAGTGCAGGTGCATCGTTGGTGCCGTCGCCGGTCATCGCGACCAGGCGGCCACCGGCCTGCTCTTTACGGATCAGCGCGAGTTTGTCTTCCGGGGTGGCTTCGGCGACGAAGTCGTCGACCCCGGCCTCTGCGGCGATCGCCGCTGCGGTGCGTGGGTTGTCGCCGGTCACCATGACCGTCCGGATGCCCATCTCGCGTAGCTGCGCAAAACGTTTGGCCATGCCGGGTTTGACCACATCGGACAGCGCGATGGTGCCCAGTACCTGCGCCGGGCCACCATTGGTCCGAACACCCACGACCAGCGGAGTGCCTCCACCGGAGGCGATGCGATCGACCTCGTCGGACACCTCGACCGCCGCGTGTCCGCCGCTATCGGCCACCCAGCGCAGCAACGCATCCGCCGCACCCTTGCGGATGCTCTGCGGTCCGTCGGCAGTGGTGATGTCCATCCCCGACATACGGGTCTGCGCGGTGAACGGCACGATTTCCCGATTCGCCCGGTCCGCACCCTCGAGCGCCTGAGGGTCCTGGCCGTACTGTTCACGGCACAGGACGATGATGCTACGGCCCTCCGGGGTGTCATCGGCCAGACTCGACTGACACGCCGCCCGCGCCAACTCCGAGACAGCCACCCCTGGCGCTGGCGCCAGCGCGGTCGCGCGGCGATTACCGAAAGTGATGGTGCCGGTCTTGTCCATCAACAAGGTGTCGATGTCTCCGGCCGCTTCCACCGCACGCCCCGACATCGCCAACACGTTGCGTTGCACCAGCCGGTCCATACCCGCGATACCGATCGACGACAGCAACGCCCCGATGGTGGTCGGGATCAAACAGATCAGCAACGCAATGAGTTTCACCGCATCCGGGCTCTGACCGGCATACTGCTGCATCGGCCCGACCGCCACCACCGCAAGCAAGAAGATGATCGTCAAACTCGCCAGCAAGATATCCAGGGCGATCTCGTTGGGCGTCTTCTTCCGCGAGGCCCCCTCCACCAGAGCGATCATCCGATCGACGAACGACTCACCGGGAGAGGTGGTGATCTGCACGATGATCCTGTCCGACAGCACGACCGTGCCGCCTGTCACCGCACTACGATCACCCCCGGACTCGCGGACCACCGGGGCAGATTCACCGGTGATGGCCGATTCGTCAACAGTGGCGATCCCCTCGACCACATCACCGTCGCCGGCGATCACCTCACCGGCCTCAACCACGATCCGGTCGCCGATCACCAGACTCCCACCCGAGATCTCGGTGATCGAGCCATCATCGTCCAGACGACGTGCCATGGTGTCCTGCTTGACCTTTCGCAAGCTCGCCGCCTGCGCCCGGCCACGCCCTTCGGCCACCGCCTCGGCGAGATTCGCGAACAACACCGTGAACCACAACCAGAACACCACCGCGAACGAAAACCACGACGGCTGCCACAGCGCAAGAACACTGGTAATGATCGCGCCGAGATAGACGACGAACATCACCGGGTTCCGGGCCTGGTCGCGGGGAGTGAGTTTTCGCAAAGCCTGCGGCACCGAAGTGATGAGCTGACGTGGGTCGAATGCCCCGCTGCCGGCGAGATCGTCGGATCCGGTGTCGGTCGAAGGAGCCTCGTGCGCAACCTCTGTGGTCATGAGAGTGCCTCTGCTATCGGTCCCAGCGCCATCGCGGGGAAGAAGGTCAGTCCAGCGACCAGCAGTGCGGTGCCGGTCAACAGGCCGCCGTAGAGCAGCCCGTGGGTCGGAAGGGTCGCCGTGGTCGTCGCTCTGGTCTTCTGGGTCGCCAGCAACCCGGCAAGGGCCAGTACAAAGATGATGGGCAGGAACCGGCCCAGCATCATCGCGAATCCCAGAGATGTCTGGAACCAGTCGCTGGTGACGGTCAATCCGCCGAAGGCGCTGCCGTTGTTGTTGGAGGCAGATGCGAACGCGTACAACACTTCTGAGAATCCATGGATCGATTCCGGGGTGCCGGGATCGCCACTGTTGCCTTGAAACCCTGTGGTCGAGGACAAGGTCACGGTGATCGCCGTGCCGATCAGCACCAGTGCCGGCATCACCAGGATCGACAACGCTGCCATGGTGATTTCCTGTTGCCCGATCTTCTTGCCGAGGAACTGCGGTGTGCGTCCGACGAGCAGGCCTCCGACGAAGACCGCGACGATCGCCAGGACCAGCATGCCGTACAGGCCGGTTCCGACGCCGCCCGGCGCTATCTCGCCGAGCAGAATATTCCAGATCAGCGCGCCGCCACCGCCGGCGGAGTAACTGTCGTGGGCTGAGTTGACTGCGCCGGTGGAGGTTCCGGTGGTCGAGACCGCGAACAGTGCCGATCCAGCAATGCCGAAGCGTTGCTCTTTGCCTTCCATCATCGCGCCGGCCGCCTGGGCCGCAACGCCGTTGGTGTGAGACTCGAAAGCCCAGACGACCGCCAGCATTCCCGACCAAATCACTGTCATGACGCCGAGGATCGTCAGACCCTGGCGTCGGTCTCCGACGAGGGTGCCGTAGGTACGGGTCAAACACACCGGGATGATCAGCAGTGCAATGACTTCCACGACGTTGCTCAGTGGGGTGGGGTTGGAGAACGGGTGCGCGGCGTTCGCCGACAACGTTCCGCCACCGTTGGTGCCCAGCTCCTTGATCGCCTCCTGTGAGGCGAAGGGGCCGACCACGCTCGAACCGTGCGACCCGTCCAGACCAACGAAGTCGAAGCCACTCTTGAACGACTGGATCGCGCCCTGCGTGAGCAGGAACACCGCGATGATAATGCTCAGCGGCAACAGGATCCGCACAGTCGCGCGGGTCAGGTCGACCCAGAAGTTTCCGAGTTGACCATCACCCTTTTTCGCGATGATTCCCCGGATCAAGGCGATTGCCACCGCGAGACCGACTGCTGCGGACATGAAGTTCTGTACTGCCAGTCCCAGCATCTGGGTCAGGTTGCTCATCACCACCTCGGGTGAGAACGATTGCCAGTTCGTGTTGGACACAAAGGAGATCGCGGTGTTGAACGCCATCGAAGGACTGACCGCCGCGCGACCATCATTCCACGGCAGTACACCCTGAAGCCGTTGCAGCAGATACAAGAACAGGACACTCACGAAGGAGAATGCGATGACTGCCATCGCATAGCCAGTCCAGGTCTGTTCGCGTTTCGGATCGACTCGAACAAGTTTGTAGAGCAGACGCTCCGGTGCCCAGTCACGGGCAGCGGAGAACACTCGTGCCATGTAGTCGCCCAGCGGTACGTACGCCGCAGCGAGAATGAAGACCACCACCCCCACCTGCAAGACGGCGGCCACAGAGGTATTCACGCGTTAGAACCTTTCGGGAAAGATCAAGGCTGCGAACAGGTACAGCACAACGACGACCGCAATGACCAGCAGCACCACATTGATGGCGCCGTCGGCGGTCACTGGCGGGTCCTTGCACCGACAGCGCGTAGGACAGCAGCGCAGAGCGCAAATCCGCCCAATATCGCCAGCACGAACCAGAAATCTGCCACGCCCACTCCTGATAACACCCCGGGCTTCTCCGTCGAACCCGGCTGGTGTTCACAGCATGCCGCCCACTGGCAGCCTCAGACCCCGGCGTTAACGACACCTATACGCCCGCAAGCTGCATCTATACGAAATCTTTACGGCCGCTCCACATCCGCCCGAACTTCCATGCGCGCAACGCATCCGCAGTGCACATCAGGAAACCGTCAAGAAATGGTTCGCCGGCGTTCAAAACCCGTATAGATCCGGCCGCTCGAGCGATCGGCGACGTACACCGGAGCTATGAACATCGACCTCGCACCACCGGCAGCCACCAGTTGGGTAGGACCGCGTCGGATTCGGCTTCTCGATGGCGACCGAAGCTGGGGATCCACAAACACCTGGTGCTCCCGCCACGGCACGATCCGCCGCCGACTCGTCGTCTTCCCTCCTGGCATCAGCGCTACAGAGCGCCGCTGCCTACGACTCTGGCGAGGCTGGCCACTGTGGGGCTCGGCATTGTGGCTCACCGTTGAGTTGATCCTCAGCAACCAGATAGCACCCGTCCTCGCCATCATCATCTGCACGATACTGGTCGTCCTCGCCGGCATTGCCACGTTCATCCGGGCGGGTGAAGCCCGCCGAGGTGTTCGGACTCAAGACGTCCTCGTCGTTAGCGACGGCCTCGTAGACCTCGACACCATGCTCGAAAACGCAGAAATCACGCGCCAAACCCAAACCCTCATCGACGCCGACAACCAACTCGCCGCCGGACAAATCAACGCCATCGAACACGAAACAATCTGGAGCACCATCTACCACCAAATACCGGCAGCAAAGCCATCCATTCCCGATACTCAGAGGGTACGCAGTAGTGCCGGAACCGCCCAACGCCGTCCAACGCCGCGAACGCGAAATGTGCTCCCCCACTGAATGATTCATCAAGACTCAGAATCGCCAACGATCAACAGACATCCACAACCACGAGTTCAAACCTCAGGTGTCAGTTCGAGTCTGACCGGGGGGACCGACAAAAACCGCAGCTCAGAGCGGTTTATGCAAGTGCATTAAGGAATGCTATGCGTTGGGTACGCAGAGGGTACGCACCAACTTTCGTACATCAGGTGTGCGCAGGCAACACGTGGTCGGCGATCTTGTCCGTGCTCAGGCACAGCGAGCACACATGCGCGTCGTGTGTGTCGCAGGCCGCCATGTCGGGTCGCTCGTACTCGTGATGGCAGACGTGGCAGCGCAAGTGCTCGTCGGAGGGGTTGCCGTGTTCGTCGTACATCGGCAGATCGATGCCGTCGTGGTCACGGCGCAGGTAGTACTTCCCCTTGGTTGCGATCGCCAGAATCGGTGGCAACACCACCGCAAGTCCGATCGCGACGAGCGGTGAGTAGGGCTTGATCGCCGAGCCAAGCACTCCGAAGAACGCAAGAATCGAGATGCCCGCTGCAACCAGCATGGATACGAAGCCGACCGGGTTGATCGCATACAACATGCCGCGACGGAACTCAGGTTCCTTCGGCGAGATCTTCAACAGGTACTTGTTGATCGCGATGTCGGAGGCCACCACGACCACCCAAGCCATACCGCAGTTGGCGTAGAACCCCAAGATGGTGTTGAGGAAGTCGAACATGTTGGCTTCCATCAGAATCAGCGCGATCGCCAGGTTGACGACGAGGAATACCAGTCGGCCCGGATAGTGTTTGGTCACCCGGGTAAATGAGTTGGTCCACGCCAGCGAGCCGGAGTAGGCATTGGTGACATTGATCTTGATTTGGCTGATCACCACCAGGATGACGGCGAGAGTCATGGCGAGCCAGCCGGGCATGAAGTTCTCGTAGATCTCCAAAAACTGATGCACCGGCTGGTTGGCAATCGCGGCACCGTCGACGACGTTGGCGATCAGGTACACCGCCAGAAACATCCCGACGACCTGCTTGATTGCGCCGAAGATCACCCATCCCGGCCCGGCGAGGACCATCCACGTCCACCACCTGCGCTTGTTCTCCGGGGTGCGCGGCGGCATGAAGCGCAGGTAGTCGATCTGCTCGGCGATCTGCGCGATCAGCGACAGACACACGCCAGCGGCGAGCAGCATGGACCCGAAATCTGCTGCGCCGTTACCTTCTTCACCCTGGTAGGCGAAGAAGTTGCCAACCGACTCCGGATGGCTGATCACCAAGTATGCGAACGGAAACACCATGAGGAACAGCCACAGTGGCGTCGTCCACACCTGCAGCTTGGACAGCACCTTCATGCCGTAGATCACCAGAGGGAAGATGATCAACGTCGAGGCCGCATAGCCCAACGGCAACGGGATATTCAGCCCGAGTTCGAGTCCTTGCGCCATGATCGAGCCTTCGAGCGCGAAGAAGATGAAAGTGAAAGTCGCGAAGATGACATTGGTGACGACCGACCCGTAGTAGCCGAAGCCGCTGCCGCGGGTGATGAGATCCAGGTCGATGTTGTAGCGAGCGGCGTAATACGCCAACGGAAATCCAGTGACGAAGATGACCACGGCGAAAATGAGAATGCCCCACAGCGCATTGGTCGTTCCGTAGGACATGCCGATGTTGGCACCAATGGCGAAATCGGCCAGGTAGGCGATACCGCCGAGGGCAGAGATCCCGACGACGCCCGTGGACCACTTGCGGTAGCTGCGTGGAGCAAACCGAAGCGTGTAGTCCTCCAAGGTTTCCTTGGTGGCGGTCATCGTGTCGAGATCGGCTTCCACCGATCGGTTTTCGATATGCTGCGACATGTGCAGTCACACTAGGACTGCCTTGTTTCTAGCTCGTTTCCGTGCCGTTCCGGCAATATGGCACTAACCGTATTACGTGACGTCCTCAGGTGACGGGGTTGGTGGGGCCAGGCCTCGCTCACAACATTCGTGGGCTACCAGGCACGGGCCGCCCGCCGCACGGACTGAAGGTCCCCCATGCCTTCGGGGCCAACGGAGGGCCAACGGCGACGCCACCGCCGCGATCGATGACTTGCGGATGCGCCGTGCGGACTTCTCAGCTGGTTGTGATCGGCGTGAAGCGCTGCGCGATGCCCGTCGTCATCGAGGCTCGGTGGTGTTGTTGGTGGCGAGTATGTCGGAGCCGTATTTGTTGGCGATGAGAGTCCACGGGTCGGCGTAACGCCCGCGCTGTTCCCGGCGCCGTTGCACGCTGAGGACCGACCTGAGGACAACACGCAGAACCGGGCCCAGCAACCGCAGGGCGCGACGTGTGGCCGGGCTCTGTGATTCGGCCACCCAAGCAACGGTCTGGGACCAGTCGTGCCGTTGATAATCGAGCAAGGACTGCGATTCTGTGGTGTCGAACCAGCCGGTGAAGCTCCAACCACGATCGTCCTCGGGATCGCCGGGCAGGCTTGCGGACGGGCCGAGCCGGCCGATGCCCATTGCCTCCATCATGTCGTCTTCGACGTCGCGGTGCGTGTGCCTATAGCTGTCGTTGCCGGCGATGAGCAGGACCTTGCCATTGATGGCCTCGCGTCGGTCGACGGTGTTGGCGAACGCCATACCGACGTCGCGCGCGTCGACACAGTGCAATCGGTTGTCGCCGGGGCTGGCGCGCATCAGCAACAGGTAGTCGCCGTTGACGTTGCTCGCACCATCCGGAGACAGCACGCCGCCCAATCTCAGTACGGCGTAGGGCAATCCACTATCGGCGATGACATTTTCCCCGAGCACCTTGTCCTCGCCATACTGGTCGATCGGGTTCACCGGGGTCTGCGGCGTGATCAGTTCGGGGTACCGGTGCGGGTTGCGCGACCCATAGACCGCGGCGCTCGAGGCGAACGCCACCAGCGGTGGGTCCGATAGCGCTCGAGCTGCGCGGACCAGGTTCGCGGTGCCCTCGACGTTGACCTTTCTGGCCAGGGCCGGATTGCGGTACGAGAGTGGGGAGAATACCGCTGCCAAGTGAATGATCGCGGTGGGGCGGTGCTCGGCGACAATGCTCTCGATCGCCGCGGCGTCGAGAAGGTCGGCGTGCAGGACTCGCAGGGTGCCCGGGTGCCCGGCATCAATCATCGACTCGGCAACAGCCACGGTGGCGTCGGTGCGCAGGTCCAGGGCGATGACAGCGTGTCCCCGCGACAGCAGAATCTCGGTGCAGCGTCTGCCTACCTGACCGAACGCCCCGGTGACCAAGATCGGGTCGATCATTTCTGCTGCTTTCGTGCCACGGCTGCACCTGCGTTGCGTAGCCACTGGGGAACCCGGAACGAGATCAACGGGTTGAAGATGTCCTCACGAAGCCGCGTGAGTTTCGACGTCTTGATGTACCAGCGACCGTCGATCTTCTCGTATGTCTCGTGGTAGTGGCCATAGCCGAGCAAGTTCAGTCCCGGCGCCAGGCGCACGACGTCTTGCAGGCCCCAGATCCCGCGGGCGGTGGTGGGTCCGGTGAGCTCGATCTCCGGTGCGTGTACATGATGCACGGTGGGCTGAGTTGGTTTGCCCAGTTGCGTGCGCAGGTACGCCACGAAGGCGTCGGCACCGGAGATGACGCGACCTCCGGACTCGGAGGTGTCGCTGACGAAGTCATCGGTGAAGATGCCGCGCCAGGATTGCCAGTCCTTGGCATCGAGATGGCGGCAGTAGCGGGCTTTGAGCTGCTTGATCGCCTCGATGTCGTGAAAGTGCTGTAGATCAACGGCATTCGAAACCGATTGATCGTGGTTCGCTGTCTGCATGTGGACCCCTTCGAGGCATCGGCGCAGGACACGCCTCCGAGTGTTCGAATATTCAAACTTCATGGTTGAATAATCAGAATATAGGGACGGTTGTGACCGCAGTCAACCGTCCGACCCGCAGGGAAGGGAGCAACTCGTGTCCAGTCCGTCTCCGCCGACGCGGCGCGTGGTGAACGTCATCGGACTTCTCGCCGAACGCCATCCCGTGCCCACCCGACTGAGCGACGTCGTGCACGCTCTGGGCCTCAACAAGGCGACGGCGCATGCGATCCTCGCCGAACTCTGCGAATCGGGATGGGTCACCCGCGACCCGGCAGACAAGGCGTTCTTCATCGGCAATGAATTGGGCCGGATCGCGGCGCAGTTCGATCAAACGCGTTCGGTGGTCCACGCCGCGCACGCGGCGGCCGCGGCGGCCGGGCGTGAGTTCGGCTACGCCGCATCGGTATCGGAACGTGTCGCAGATTCTCTGGTCATCTCGGCATTCATCCCCGGAGGCGATAGGCAGTGGAGCGTGGCCGTGGGCGACCGCCTGCCTTTCGCGGCCCCCTTCGGGCCCGCATATGCGGCTTGGGAATCAGACGCGCAACGTCACGCCTGGGTCGAACGCAGCGGGGTGGACATCGCAGGATTCGCAGAGCGCCAAGGCGAGAAACTCGAACAGATCCGCGTCGACGGTTACAGCGTGGAACGGCTCAGTCCGGAAACGGTCTCGGCCATACCGGTGATGACCAGACTGCACGCCGACGCAGCGTCGTCCTCGATGCGCCAAAATCTCAACGAGATCCTGATGGAACTCAGTGGCACCGCGCCGACCTCGAGGTCGGCGCAGACTCAGCCGCAACAGGAGTATGTGGGAGCGATAACGGCACCGGTCTTCGACGACCGCGGCCGCGTCAGGTTCAATATCTGCGTCCATCCCTTCACCACGCTGCCCTCCCAACGCATAGTGCACATCGGGCGGCACCTCAGCGAGGCCGCCGCTGCCATCACTCGGCGCGACTAGACAATTCTGGATGCGCTCGAAGTGGTGAGGAAAGATAGGTTCGCTCGGCTTATCCCCGCGGCCGGCTTCTGGCCGCTTAACCGCCCTCCACTATTCGAGGGGGTGCCTCATACCTACCGAATCGGCTGCTCGTTGCTGCGGAGCTGCGGCAATGCTACGACCTGGCCGGCATAAGCCAGTCCGGCGCCGAAACCCAGTATCAGCGCGGTGTCGCCGGGCTGGGCTTGACCAGACCGGATGATCTGTTCCATCGCCATCGGAATTGATGCTGCGCTGGTGTTGCCTGCTTCGACAATGTCCCGAGCGACCGCGACGGTTTCAGGCACCCGAAGCACCCGGATCAGCGCGTCAGTGATGCGGCTGTTGGCCTGGTGCGGTACAAAAGCGTCCAGATCATCGACCGTGATGCCGGCCTTCTCCAAGACATCCCGCCCAGCCTTCTCCAAAAAGGTCGCCGTCCAACGGAATACAGCCTGACCCTTCATACGGATATACGGGCGCTCCGCTTTTGGGCCACCGGCCGCGGCAGCATCGACCTCAGAGAAGTACTGCTGAAAATCTTTGTCCTGCTTGATGGCATCGGTCTGGCTTCCATCCGAACCCCATGCTGTCGGACCGATACCCTCCGAATCAGAAGGACCAACCACGACAGCGCCGGCCCCGTCGGCAAAAATGAACGCACAGGACCTGTCGGTGGGATCGAGAAGATCGGACAACCTCTCCACCCCGATCACCAGCACATGGCGCGCCTGTCCTGCCCGAACGAGGCCCGCAGCGTTGCCCAGGGCGTAACAGAATCCCGCGCATCCTGCAGAGATGTCGAAAGCCGCGGTGTCACTCATGCCGAGTTCCGTCGCGACTACTGCTCCGGCAGATGGGCCCAACACCATCTGCGATGACGTCGCGAGTACAACCGCGTCGATCTGATCGGCCACCAGGCCTGACGCTGCAAGCGCATCCGAGGCAGCGGCAACGCTCATCGAGATGATCGTCTCGTCGGCCTGCGCCCAACGGCGAGACTCGATGCCAGAACGCGACCTGATCCATTCGTCAGTGGAGTCGATACTGTCGACCAATTCCGAGTTGGGTACGACTCGACGTGGTCGATAGACCCCGAGGCCCAGGAGCGCGGCGTGGGCAACGGGACTAGCTGTAGCGATGTGTGCTGGCACTGACCCTCTTCGAACTAGTCAATCGGATATAGCTTGATCTAACATGAACCAATTGGTCCATGCAAAGAAACGACGCACTGCGCGTGTCCTCCTTGATGCCGGGCCGGCCCGGCCAGGACCGCTCGGCGACCTTTTTCGAGGAACGTGCTCACTGACATCGGGACGGCTGACGCGCGTGTTACGACATCGCCGTATGAGATGCCCAAACCGATTTGTCGCATCGTCGCTGTCTTGTTGAGCCCAGCAAGGTCTGCAGGCAGCAGCGGTTGAAGCTGGACGCTTGATGCAGCACGCTCGGGCTCGTCCCGGCCTATCACTGCTGGCCACCGAGGATTCTTACGTCGGTTCCGAGGAAATACGGCCACGCGCGACCAAAGAGCTGGTGCGCACACGGGAGGTATTCGACGGACTGGGTCCGGAAAACCACCGATTCATAGCCATGAGATGTCCTAATGGACGTGTCGCCTTCGACCACAACACTCGCCTCGCGATAACAGAAAGACCACTCCATGCTGACAGCATTTCTCTACGGAATCGCTACCGCATTACCACTCGCGGTGGGCGCAGCAATCGGCCTTCGCTGGCATCTACCGAAGGCAGTTCTGGCCGCTCTCATGGCTTTCGGTGCCGGCACCATGATCGCAGCAGCCTCGTCGGAACTATTCGAACCGGCCTTCCAACAAGCCGGCGCCGTGATCGCCGGCATCGCCTTGTTTGCCGGCGCCGGCGTCTATGTCCTCTCCAACCATCTGATCGAAAATCGACTGGGACCTGCCGCGATCGGGTGGGCACTGATGCTGGGCACCGTACTTGACGGCATCCCCGAGAACACCGCACTGGGAGTGTCCTTGACGACCGGCGGTGGCCTGGTCCTCGTTGTCGCGATCGCCGTGGGCAACGTCCCCGAAGCAGTCAGTGGCGCCGCACTCATGCGCCAATCCCACGGATTCAATCAGATACGGGCGCTGACATTGTGGGTCACCACAGCCGTGATCCTCGTCGCAGTCACCGTCGCCGGTTACGCCCTGTCCGACGCTATTTCTCAAACAGGCATCAGCACAGTGCAAGCATTCGCCGGCGGCGCGACGATCGCCGTTCTCGCTGATTCATTGATGCCAGAGGCCTACCGAGAAGGTGGCTGGTGGGTAGGACTGAGCACCGCCGCAGGATTCATGCTGGCGTTCGTCCTCGGCTAACCACGATCACAAGACAAGTCAATGGCTACCAATAGATTTCGCTGATAACTACGTGCTTCGCAGCGGGCGTCCTCTTCGTCTTGATAGGTCAGTCACTGGCCACCACTTGCTTGCGATCGCCTTTTGTGTGCGCCGAAGTACGGTCTGGACGCACCATTGCGACCGAGAACCTCGTTCGTTCGTATTGTGTTGTGGTAGCCCAGGTACGCATCATCCCGGGGTCAGTCGATTCGCGGGCGCATGCGGGTCGGCGCGCGCCTGGCGAGACGGCTGCTCAGACCGCGGGCGGTCCGGTGTAGGTGATCACCGCACCAGCCAACGCGCGCTCAGAAGCGTTGGCAGAGTTCGATAGACCGCCGATGACGCTGATCTGGTTGCGTTCGGGCTGGTTCTGGGACATCTTCGCTTTGCCTTCCCACCGGGTGATCACAAGCTCGATGCCCACGATGGCTTTGAGCTGCCCGACGATGAAGTGTTCCGGTGCGTCAGCAACGGCCCACGGCATATCGCGGGCGTGTTCGTGGTGATCGCTGAGCGCACTCACGTGCTCGAGGAGCCAGTCCGGGTCGTCGTGCACTTGCAGCGAACCGTACACATTGATGGTCTCGTAATTCCACGTCGGCACCACTTTGCCGCCCTCGGCTTTGGTGGCATACAGCGACGGCGAGATGTACCCATCCAGCCCGGCGAAGATTGCCACCGAGTCACTCGCTGCGTCCGCCGCATGCCAGTGGGGATTCGCCCGTGCCATATGGGCGACCAAGGTGTTGCGGTCGGGGTCGAACATCATGGGCATCGGCGTGATCTGGAGCCCGTCAGCACTGGGAGTAATCAGATGCGCCATCCCGGAGCTGCGCAGCGCTGTTGCGATCTGCTCATCGGTCAACTCGAACTTGCGAGGAATGTACATGGCTCGAGTCTCCAGTCGTCGACGGTGGGCGGTCGGGTGCCACGCAGGCCGCGCAACCAGGCTAACATTTGTCCTAGGACAATAGAAAGGCGGTTGATGTGCAGGGCCAGATCAGCGGTTCCACGGCAGCGGCGATCGCCGAATGTGTACGCGACCTTGTCGCGGTGGGACACATCCAACCCGGCGATTCCCTGCCGCCCATCCGTTCACTCGCCGACGATCTCGGCCTGAACCGCAACACTGTGGCCACCGCCTACCGCCAGCTGGTCTCCATGGGTCTGGCGGTGACCCGTAGCCGCGCCGGCACGGTGATCACCACACTTCCCCCGCCAGATACTGAACTGGACCCCGCCCCCGGGGCGATGGATTTGGCCAGCGGCAACCCCGACCCCGCGTTGCTTCCTGACCTCTACGCAGCGGTGAGCGCATCACGCACCGACCCGGCGTTATACGGCGCCCCAGCGGTGCATCCGAGCCTACGAGTCGCGGCGCACCAACTTTTCGCCGACGTACCCGCCGGCGAGCTTGTCATCACCCACGGGGCGGTCGATGCAGTTGAACGCCTGCTGGCCGCATATCTGATCCGCGGCGACCTGGTCGCACTCGAATCGCCGTGCTTTTTGGCCAGCATCGGCACCATCCGCCTCAACGGTTACCGCACCGCCGCAGTTGCAGTCGACGAACACGGAATGACTCCTGACGGCCTGGATCGAGCGCTTCGTGAGGGAGCACGCGCTGTCATCATCACCCCTCGCGCCCACAACCCCACCGGGGCAAGCCTCAATACCGAACGAGCACAGCAACTCTCAGACCTGCTACAGGGTTATCCCGAAGTCCTCGTTATCGAGGACGACCACCTGTCGATGGTCGCCACCGCCGCCTATCACCGGGTCACTGCAGCCACGACGCACCGCTGGGCACTGATCCGATCGGTCGCCAAGTTCCTCGGACCTGACCTACGGGTCGCTCTCACCTACACCGATCCTGCCACCGCCGACGCCCTGAAAGCTCGACTGCGCGCCGGGAAGACCTGGGTCAGCCACCTACTGCAAGGCGCAGCTGCCTACCTTCTCACCGATCCCGACTCCATAGCCCTCGTCGCTTCCGCCCGCCAAACATACCAACGCCGACTCAGCGGCCTCACCACAGAATTACTGCAGCACAACATCACTCCGTTCGGGATGCCAGACGGCCTCAACATGTGGATCGACCTACCCGCCCAGATGGACGCCGACCGCCTGCATACCGAACTCGCCCGCGCAGGTTGGGCAACCCAACCCGGACGCATCTATACCGCCGGTGATTCTCCCCCACCCCACGCCCTCCGCATCACCACCGCCAGCCTCACTCAGTCCACCGCTCACCACTTCGCCGCAGCCCTGGCAGATCTACTGCACGCGCCATGACCGCGGACCTATCCCCTCGGCTCCCCCATAGAGCGCGTGGCCCCTTACGCAATATCTCGAATTCGACCGCCTCGCGGGTGGCGTCCATTAGTGCTGGTCAGCGCTGGGTCCCGGTCTAAAAAGTCTGGCAGAACAGGTGCTTGCACTGGGTGGGTGCGGATGTTTAATATCTGTGACTGAAAATTGGTTGGGTTCGACATGGAGGATGGCCATGAGCGAGTACGTTTCGAATCTTTCCGAAGATCTTGCTGCGGTTGCGGGTGAGCTCTCTACCGCACGTCATGACACGGTCCTGCTCGCGGCGGCGATATCGAAGGCGGCGACACGTCTGGTGCCGGCCGCAGAGTATGTCAGCGTCGTCGTGGTGACCAATGGGACGATCGAGTTGACAGGCGCGGCCGATGACCTTGCCGAGACCTGCGACAGCCTGCAATCGGACCTCGGTGAGGGCCCGAGCCTGCATGCCTCAGTCCACGGCGGCACCGTGGTGATCAATGATGTATCGCGTGAGAAACGATGGCCCCGCTTCATTCAGGCGGCGGCCGAGGTAGGGGTGCGAGCGATGATGTGTGTGCCCTTCGATGCCGGTGAAAACAAGTCCGGGTCGGTGAACATGTACAGCTCCTCTGCGGGCGTGTTTACCGATCAGTCGAGGGAGGTGGGTGAACTGTTCACCGCGCACGCGGCGGTGGCCTTTACTGCCGGCCGCGAAAATGAGCAACTCCACCAAGCTGTGCAGGGACGGGACGTCATCGGGCAGGCCAAAGGCATGATCATGGAACGATTCAGTGTCGACGCCGATCACGCGTTCGGCCTCTTGCGGAAGCTGTCCCAGGATTCCAACGTCAAACTTTCCCAGATCGCACAGCGGGTCATCGAGACAGGCGCCGACAACGCCGCACCGACGCCGGTCCCCAGACGGACATCGGATTCGAACGGCAACAGTATGCACCCCGACGTCCACCGTCAGGCAGGATAACCGGCTGGCGGCGCGTCCCACCAGGTCGAGAAACTGTCTATGGCAGGCAGACCTGCTACGGCCGCGAACGGCGCGCCTCCTCAGTTGAAGCCAGTAGGTGGCTGGGATCCAGCAGGAAGACTGCCCGGTTCGGTGGCGGTGCAGAGTGGTTCGTCCGACGCCGGGGACTTCGGCTATCTCTGTCATGTGTATTCCGTTGTCTCATTCATTCTGTTTGACGAATCTTGGCCCTGGACATGACTAGTGGGGCCTCGCATGCGGCCTCGGGCACGAGTTGCTATAAGTCCTGATGATCCGTGTTTCCGGCCAAACACTCGAGGCTGTCTTCTAGCCTCATACGTGACCCACAGCACAGATGACGGGAAAGCGGGAAGGATCGAACATGAAAGTCGCCACACGCGCGCGGATGACCAAGTTCGGAATGACCACAGCTGCCCTCATGGCAGCGGCCACCATCGGAATCTGCGGTGCCGGTACCGCGTCGGCGGCAAGCACCGAGGACCTTGCCGCGGTCATCGAGTCCGGTCTCAAACAACCGGCGAGCGATGTCATCCTCAACGGAAACAGCACGTGGACAGCACCTGTCGGCAATGGCCCGAGCAGCAGCTCATTCTTGCCTGCCTTCGCCTACGGACTGTTGAATCCTGACGTGGCACCGCCCGGTGCCAACGACTGGAGTTGCATCCCCAAGGAAGGCCAGGAGCCGGTTGTTCTCGTCCATGGCACGTGGGAAAACGCGTACAACAACTGGGCATTGATGTCACCGTCGCTGAAGGCTGCGGGACTCTGTGTGTACGCGTTGAACTACGGAAAATTGCCGCTCCCGAACGGCGGTGGACTCGGGAACGTCATCCCCGGTGCCAACGGCACCGGCGACATCGGTCAGTCGGCAGGCCAACTCGCCTCATTCGTCGATCGCGTTCTGGCGTCGACCGGTTCGGCAAAAGTCAACATCGTCGGTCATTCACAAGGCGGCCTGATGGCGCGGCAGTACCTCACGTTCAACGGCGGCGCCGACAAGGTCGACAATCTCGTCACACTCGGCGCCACCAACCACGGGACCAGCCTGCTGGGGATCGGCGCGCTGGGCCGGACCATCAACAACCTCGGGATCGACGTGCTCGGGCCGGTTGCGCTCGGGGTGGGGGTCTCCGGTATCCAGCAGGTCTACGACTCCGAGTTTCTGAAGACGCTCAATCGAGGCGGTGACACCGTCCCAGGCGTGAAATACACGGTGATCGGTACGCGATACGACGAGATCACCACCCCATATGCGTCGACCTTCCTCACGGCGGGACCGGGTGCGACCGTCGACAACGTCACCGTTCAGGACGGCTGCGAAGCCGACACCTCTGATCACCTCGCGCTGAGCTATTCCCCACGGGCGGTGTCCATCACCGCGCGCGCTGTCGGCGCAGAGACCGCCGGTGGGGTTCCGGTGCCGGTCGTCTGCGAACCCAACGCCTGGCTCTTCGGCTGAGATTCGCGGAATCGGAGCAGATCAGGCGTAAGTCAGTACCTCTTGTACCCACGAGAGGTCGACCCGGTCTGGCGCCGTCACCCTCGCGATGTCCCGGCGCATCCTCAGGCATCGGAGATGGCCGCACTCGCGGCCGTGCCGAGCGACTGCGTTGAGCGTTTCGGCCGGGAACCCGGGCCCACCGACCCGCTGCTGGCCGACCTTGATGCCGCCGTGTGTTATCCGGGGGGCGTGAACCAACGGAGTCAATTGCTCGGCGCCAGAAGAATAGTGCTGTCTCTACACGCACACCACGCAATAGGACTCACCGGCGTTCAGTCCCGAGGCGGCGGTTCCACATCGACCCCACCGGCCTCGTGTTCAGGTCCGGCGTCGGGGTGGCCGGCCGGGACTCGCTGCCGAAATCGCGCGGCCTCGCTGGGTCGTTCGGGACCCGCCGCGCTGTGCGGGGCCCGGTGATAGGGATCTGGCTTGGGTCGCGGACGTCCACCCGGCAACGCCAGCCGGAAGATCGTGCGGTGCACTTGTCCCCACTGCTGACCGAAAGGCCCTGAGTTGTACGGTAATTCGTACCGCTCGCAAATGTCCTTCACCTTGGGCGCGACCTGCGAGTACCGGGTACTGGGCATATCCGGGTACAGGTGGTGCTCGACCTGGTAGCCGAGGTTGCCGGAGATCACGTGGAACAGCGGACTGCCCTCGATGTTGGCCGAACCCAACAACTGCCGGACATACCAGCCGCCGCGGGTCTCGTTCTCGGTTTCGGCCTTGCTGAACGTGTAGGTCTGGTCTGGGAAGTGGCCGCAGAAGATGATCGCGTGGGCCCACACGTTCCGGATGATGTTGGCGGTGAAGTTCGCCGCGAATGTGGCCAGGAATGTTTGCTCCACCCCCGGCAGGACTCGATCCATAAGACCGGCTGCGGTATTCGCACGTGTGCCCGCACCAGGCGCACGTCGCAACCGGCGCGCCAGACGCGAGCTCTTGGGCTGTTTGATGTTGCCCCCGGACGCGAGCTGCGTCAGCGCGAAGGCACCGGCGCTGATCACCGGCCAGCCGATATAGTCCTTGATCACCTGCCGCCGCATCTTGACACCGATCCCCTTGAGGTCGTGCCAGAGGTCCGCCGCCGATTTCTCTCCTTTGCGAAGGGCATCGAGGTCGAGATCATGCAGCGCAACCCCCCATTCGAAGAAGGCGGTGAGCAGGACGTTGTAGAACGGTTGCGCCAGGTAGACAGGGTTCCACGGCTGATGCGGATCGATCCGCATGATCTCGTAGCCGAGGTCCTTGTCCTTGCCCCGGATGTTCGTGAACGTGTGGTGAATGTAGTTGTGTGAGTGCTTCCACGCCTCCGCGGTGGAGGCGGTATCCCAGTCCCACACCGAGGAGTGGATGTCAGGATCGTTCATCCAATCCCACTGCCCGTGCATGACGTTGTGGCCGATCTCCATGTTCTCGAGAATCTTCGCCATACCCAGGCACGCGGTACCCGCAACCCAGGACACCTTCGACCTCGACCCCAACAGCAATACCCGGCCCGCCACGGCGAGATTGCGCTGAGTGGCGATCACTGACTTGATGTACCGGCGGTCGGCGTCGCCGAGATCGCCGTACACCTCATCGTGGATGGCATCGAACTCTTTGCCGAGCTGATCGATTGTCTTGTCGGAAAGATGCGCGAGCGGGCTTTCCACGTCGTTGTGCCTGTTCTGACGAGTCTTGCCTTCGGCTTCGTCGATCGTCATGACTCTCCCTTCGTCTACAGATCTATTTCGATATCGCCTTCGGCACTGTTCACACAGATCCGCACCGAGGCTCCAGCCGGCTCGCTGACTTCACCGGTGCGTAGATCTCGCAATTGCCCCGACTTGAGGGTTCCGACACATGTATGGCAGATACCGATCCGGCACCCGTACTTGAGTTCGAGGCCGGCATCTTCTCCTGCAGCCAAAATGGTCTGTCCAGGTTCGCATTTGGTCGCTGTCTTGCTGCGAAGAAACTTCACCGCGCCGCCTTCCCCGTCGCCGGCGCCACCACCGATGATGGGCTGGAACCGTTCGAAGTGAATACGGTCCGAGACGTCATTGCTCTCCCAATGCTCAACGAGGGCATCGAGCAACTCCCCAGGGCCCGAACACAGGGCCTCTCGTTCGCGCCAATCCGGGCAGAGCTCGTCCAGATCTTCGGGCTTGATGCGCCCGTCGTCACCGGTCAGCCGAATGGTCAAGTGCAGGCCGTCCTGCCGCCGGTCCATCTCCTGCAGGTCCTGGTAGAACATCACCTGATCTTCGGTCCGCGCCGAGTGGATCACCACCACGTCGTCCATGGCATTGTTGTGGTCGAGACTGCGGAGCATGCTCATAATCGGCGTGATGCCGCTCCCGGCGCTGATGAAAAGCAACTTGTCCGGACACGGGTCGGGCAGCGTGAAGACACCCTCGATCTCGCCGAGCCGGATGACCTCCCCCGGACGGATCTTCCGCACAAGATAGGGCGAGACCACCCCGTTCTCAACGAGCTTGGGAGTGACCGCGATCAGCCCGTCCCTCGGCTCAGGGTCGGACGTCAAAGAATATGCCCGCCAATGGAACACACCGTCGATGACCACTCCGAGCCGGACATACTGTCCGGGCATGTGCCCCGGCCACTCGTACCCCGGCCGAATCCACACAGTGGCAGCGTCGGACCCTTCTGGACGGACCTCTTCGATGCGGCCGCGCAACTCGCGCGTGGTCCACAGTGGGTTGATCATCTCCAGATAATCATCCGGCTGCAGCGGGCTGAACAGGTGACTGATGGCGCGCAGCGCCCGGCGCCGCAACGTGGGCACGGCAGGCTTGGCTCCGCGCTCAGCCACCGCGGCACCACACAGTACTGAACAAGGTCATACTCACTGGAACGCGCACGTGGACAATCCCCCGGGGCCGATCCGCGCATCCGTCGATACGCGGTATGTCGGACACCTGCACCGTGGCTTGACAGGTCTGGCTAGATCTCAGCACCCACTCCTCGCGGGCTAGGTGTGACCTTACGACCCACTAACCGCCTCGGCAGTCAAATTGATGAATCAGCACTGAGACTTTGGCAAGCTGGTTGAGACCTGGGTTGCGCCTACGGGGTCGACGGTTCGCCGGTCACGAGGAAGATCACCCGGCGTCCTACCACGACGGTGTGGGCGCACCGAGAACATGTCAGACGGGGATGATCGGCGGCGGTGCCCAAGCCGTGTTGGTCGGAATGTATTGCCGGAAGATGAGCTGGAAAGGCCCCGCCGGTGCCGGAATCCAGTTGGCAACGGGTCCGCGCGGACCCACTGAGATCGTGACGTCGGCCGAGCCGTCCGGGTTCCGCACGAGCGGGCCATCGAGGTCGGTGCCCACGGAGTATTTGAATGCCGGGTTGACGATCGGGAACCCGTCCATGTCGTAGACAGTTACCGACCACCAGCCCGACTTCGACTTGTCCACCGGTACCGACGCCGGAACGTGGATCACGTAGGAACGGGCACCTGTCAGCGTCGCCCCCGCCGAATCCACCGTCGCACGGTAGTACCGGGACTCCGCGAGTTCGTTGATGCCGAGACCGACCTTGGTCAGAAATGCGCGCAACAAGTAGTCGGTGCCCCAGTGACCGGCCACGTCGGTCGTTCGCCACGGGCCTCTCGCGGGTAGCATGCCCTCCGAATTGTCCACAACGGCGTTCCCGTTGGCCACCCCGGCCGACAGTGCCGCCGCGTCCGGGCCGGCGCTCGGCGTGGCCCCCGGCCGGACACCGATCGACGACAGCGAGGCGACGATCGCCGCGTCCGCCGGCGGTGGCGGGTCGGCGGTGATGACGTCGGCAAGCTCATCGAAGAATCCGGCTTGCGCCGACACCAGGTTCTGCGGACTCGATACGGTACAGCCCTGCTGGCGCAGCGGCGGCGGGGTAGGTCCCACGTTCTCGTTGTCCACCGACATCCGGTAGCTGCTTTGCAGGGTCCGGGCGTCGGGAATTGTCGTGCCGGACACCAGGGTTCGGCCGAGCATCCACACATCCCAGGTACCGGACCGGATTTGCCGTTGCCCACGCACCGGCCCGTGGTATCCGGGCGGGACGATCGTCACGCTGTGCCCAGCCGGCCCGTCGACGCGGGTTCCGGCGTTGCCGATCACATTCGAGTACATGTCGAGGAACTGAAACACCATGTACCGGCCGCCGGTCGGCGGGTAGGACACCGTGACAGGACCCTTGCGTAGATCGAGAAAGGAATTCGTGTAGAGCGTCTCGGTGTTGGGCGCGACGACCGCCCGGAACAGCGGGTTCGCCGTCACCGGAAGGTTCAGCATGGTGTTGACCCCGGTTGCGCACAGTGTCAGCGCGCGGGTGCGGGCGAGCGCGACCGGGGCGTAGCCGTAGACGAAACCGTCCGTCGCGATCCGCACCTTGTCGTCGTTCGGCGCTCCCACCGCCGGTGCTGGTGCGAGCAGCGATGTCACCGCCACCGCGACGGCCAACGCGCCCGTTATTGCACCCCGCGTGAACCTGGGCATTTTTGCGTTCCTCATCGGTCATCGGGCTGCGGCACCCGTCAGGTAACAATGTCGGTCACCCTACCCGGCCGTCCGCTGCGGGTCATGATGGTTTCGAATTCGATCCTGGTCAACCGCCCAGGGGCGATCTGGCGTCGACGGCGGTGGACTCCGATGGATCGGCCCGCCCAACGAACCCTCGTAACACCAGAATCACTAAATAACACCAGCATCATCAAGTTCGTGCTAGGCCATTCCCGCAGCGGTTAGGATCCCGGAATGGATGGACGCAACGCTCGGGCGAGCGACGGCTGTCAGCGAAACAGTCCGATGACGGCGCGCCGGCGGGGACTGCTGTGGATGGCCGTCTGCACGTGGACGGTGGTCTGCGCGTTGGCCGCGTCTTCCACGGTTGCATTCGCGGCCCCTAACCCCGGGGGACCTGCTGCTTCGGATGGATCCGCTGTGGTGTCCGTGGCGCCACTGGGTGGACGCCAGTTCGCCGTCACTGTTTATTCGGCGGCGATGAATCGGCGGATACCGCTGTGGGTGTCGCACCCGAACGCGTCTGCACCCGCGCTGTATCTTCTCAACGCCGTCGATGGCGGCGAGAGCGGGGGCGCGTGGACCGGGCGGACAGACGTGGCCTCGTTTTTCGCCGACAAGAACGTCAACGTGGTGATCCCGATGGCAGGCCGCGCCAGCTACTACACCGATTGGGAACACGACGATCTGGTCTTGGGCTCCAACAAGTGGGCGACGTTCCTGACCCGCGAGCTGCCGCCATTGCTCAACGCCAGGTTCTCCATGACAGGTCTGAATGCGGTTGCCGGATTATCGATGTCGGCGACCTCGGCCTTGGACCTGGCGGGCCATGCCCGCGGCCTGTATCAGGCGGTCGGTTCCTACAGCGGCTGCACACGCATGAGCGACCCGCTGGTGCAGGGAACTGTGTATTCGGAGTTGGCGACCTTCGGCGCCAATGCAGCCAACATGTGGGGTCCACCAGGGGATCCCGCGTGGGCCGACCACGATCCGACGCTGCACGCGGATCGACTGCGTGGCACCCACGTGTATGTTTCGGTCGGCACCGGCCTTCCCGGCCCGCACGAAACCCTGAATGCGCCGGGAATCGGCGGCAATGTAGGCGCGCTGGTCGATCGAGGTGTTGTCGGCGGAACGTTGGAAGCGGTTGTCAATCAGTGCACGCGGCCATTGGTGGACCGCCTGCATGCCCTCGGCATTCCGGTGACTGTGAGCATGCCTGCGACCGGCACACACTCGTGGCCGTATTGGCAAGACGAGCTGCACAGATCCTGGCCCACGCTGGCTGCCGCGATCGGCGCATGAGCTGCGACCACACAATGTGTCGGGAATGTAGGTCACTTCGACGTGTCCATTTCACACATTCCGGCCGGCATCGCTGGTTTAGCCGGACGACCCGCCGGGTATCGCTCGCTCGAGGGTGAGTTCGGGTGTGTTGCGAGTTGATCTGTTCGGATGGCGGGCGGCGGGGGTACCGTTGATTGTCGTCGATCGCGTGAAATGCAGTTGTACTGGTGGTTGCCTGGCCGAGGTTGGTCAGAAGACGGGGAAAGCCACCGCAGACACGGTTCGAGTGAAGTCTGACAGGGGGTAGCTGAGAACTGGCAGGGAATTCCAGCGACCAGAAAGACCGAATGTGATGACAGTATGTCTCGATGTCCGGGCCGAGCGTGAGCGGGTTGCCCGCGCGTTCCGTCCGGGGCAACCGTTGCCCGATTTTGGCTACAGCAGCGAAGAGGACGCTTTGTGGTCGCGTGTGTTCGCGACGCTTCGCGGCATGCATGAGCACTTCAGTTGCGTGCGATATCAATTGGCCGCACAACGCGTGGAGCTGCCCACCGGCCGGGTCCCGCAACTGCGTGAGGTCTCGCGCACGCTTCGGTCCCTGACCGGCTTCGAGCTTGCACCGGCGATGGGAGCAGTACCAGGCCCGCTGTTCTACGCCCCACTTGCCGAGGGCATCCTCACCTCAACCCCGGATCTGCGCCCGGTCACGGAGCAATTGTTTTCGCCGGACCCCGATGTCATTCATGAACTGGTCGGCCATGGGGTGATGCTTGCCGATCCGGAATTCGCGCAGTTGTATCGCTGGTTCGGACGAGCCGCCGTACATGCCGCCTCTGACGAGGTGCGGACAGCGATCTCACGGCTGTTCTGGTTCACCATGGAGGTCGGCCTGGTCATCGAGAGGGGTCACCCGCGAGCGTGTGGTGCCGCCATCTTGTCCTCGGTTGCGGAGATGGAATCGTTCGTGGACGCGGAGTTGAGAGACTTCCGGGTCGAGGATGTCATTGCCAGCGACATCGACGACAGTATTTGTCAGCCAGTGCTGTTTGTCGCCGATTCGGTCAGCCAGATGACGGATGACGTAAAACGTTTCCTCGCGACAAGTGTCGACTGGTGACAGGTCACTTCGGCATGGTTGCCGTCGCTGACACCCTCGCGGGCGAGCGTTAAGGATTTTGGGGTGCTGGATCTACCTGGCAATATGCGCCGAAATGGCAGCACAGTAGCGAGGGCGGGCACATTCGAATTGTCGGTCGCGCAGTCCGAACTGTGGATGGCGCAAGAACTTCACCCGAGCGTGCCGTTTTCCATTTCTCAGTATGCCGATCTGCACGGACCCGTCGATCTCGCACTGCTACAGGATTGCTGGCGACGGGCCGGTCACGAATTACAGTCGCCACACGTGCGATTTGCAGTGGTCGGCGGCCAGCCGTGCCAATACGTCGACGATGACCTGCCGACGGGGTTCGACTGCGTCGATGTGAGCGATCACCCCGATCCAGAGCACGCCGCTCGTGTGTGGATGAACCATGACCTTGAAGCCGCCATCGACTTATCGGGTCCCGATGTCACCAGGACGGTGATGTTCACCCTCGGTCCCGACCGATACCACTGGTACGCGCGCAGCCACCATATCGCGGTCGACGGCTTCGGCGCCGCGCAGCTATCGCAGCGAACGGCCGAATTGTATTCCGCCGCAAACGAAGGCAGGGCCGATCCATCGTGCCGGGCGATGCTCCTGACCGAGATTGTGGCGGCCGAGCAGCGGTATCGGTCCTCGCCGCGATTCGACGCCGACCGCGAGTACTGGGCTGAGCAACTCGTCGGCCTGAATCACATCACAAAGCTGACCGATCGGTACGCTGCACCGTCAGCGCGGCCGCACACCGCGCACGCAACGGTCGATGTAGCGGCAACGGCGCGGCTCGACGCCGTGGCCGGCCGCTACGGCACTGGCATTGCGGAGGTGTTGGTCGCGGCAGTGGCCGGATTCCTGGCGCACATGACCGGTGACCGCGATGTCACAGTGTCACTGCCGGTCGCGGCCCGCACCACCGGGGCATTGCGGCGATCGGCAGGAATGGTCTCGAACGTGGTGCCGTTACGAGTGCGCGACGTAGCCGAGAGTACGGTCGCTGACCTGGTGCAACAGGTGCGCCTAAACATCATCGGGGCGTTGCGCCACCAACTGTATCGCCACGAAGACCTGCTCCGCGACCACGGTGTTGGTCTGGCCGGTCGCAGTGGCTACGGTCCGCTGATCAACGTCCTCACCCTTCCTGACAGCATCGGCTTCGGTGTCGCCCGCGGGCGGGCGCACCTGCTCTCGGCCGGGCCGGTGGAGGATATGTCGGTCAGCTGCTACCGAGTCGGTACCGGACCCCTCAGCATCGATTTTCATGCGAACCCCGACCTGTACACCGCAGATGAGCTGGATCGGTATCGAAAGCAGTTCATGGACTGGTTGTCCCGATTCCTGCTGGCTTCGGCCGAGGAGAAGGTGTTCGCACTCATCGCCGGCACACAGAGCATCGCAGCCCCGCAGGCCCGGCGCCGGTCGCGGTTGCTGCCGGAGTTGCTGGCGGCCGGGATCGGTGCCGGTGAACGGATTGCGCTGAGCGGGCCGGACCGGGCGGTGTCGTATCGCGAACTCGACGAGGTGACCGCGCAGTGGGCACGTGAGCTGATCGCACGTGGGGCAGGGCCGGAAGTTGTTGTTGCGGTGGCGTTGTCCCGGTCGGTGGAATCGGTTATGGCGTTGTGGGCGGTGGCCCGGGCGGGCGCGGTGTTCTTCCCGGTGAATCCCACCGATCCGCCGGCGCGGGTGGCGAAGCTGATTGCAGATTCAGGGTCGATGCTGGGCATCACCCTCACCCGATGGTGCACGCTGCTGGACGCCACGGCGGTGAATTGGTTGCTGTGCGACAGCGACGAGTTCGCCTGCGCCGCCGCATCACACCCGTTCGCGGCGGTGACCGATGCAGAGCGGACACAGCCACTGCGTGCCGCTCACCCCGCTTATCTGATCTACACCTCCGGATCCACCGGGGAGCCGAAGGGTGTGCTCAGCACTCACGAGGGCCTGCCGGCACTGAGCGACGAACTGCTCGCCCGTGGTCAGATTTGCCCGGAATCGGTCGTGCTGCTGGCACATTCACCCTACTGTGACGCGTCGATGCTCGAATACCTCTCCGCATTCGCATCCGGCGCGAAGCTGGTCGTGTTGGCACCGGACATCGTGGCCGGCGAACAACTTTCCCAGGTGATCGAGCATGAAGCGATCACCCATTTGAACGTCACGCCGACCATTTTGGCGACACTCGACCCGCATCGACTGACGTCGCTGCAGAGCGTCACCGTCGGCGGCGACAAATGCCCACCGGCCCTCGCCGGCCGGTGGGCCACCCGAGTGCCCATGTTCAACTCCTACGGCCCGACCGAAGCCACTGTGATCGTGACCCACAGCGGTGCGCTCGACCCCAACGCGGCCATGACGATCGGCGGGGCACTCCCCGGCGTGCAGATTCTCGTGCTGGATGCCAGGCTCGGCCTGGCACCACCCGGGGCCCGCGGCGAACTCTATCTCGCCGGTGACGCGTTGGCGCGAGGGTATCTGGGACGGCCGGCGACCACGGCACATTGTTACGTGGCAAACCCGCACGGGCCCAAGGGAACCCGAATGTATCGCACCGGTGATGTAGTACGCGAGCAGCCGGATGGCACGCTGGAGTACCTCGGACGAAGCGATGTCCAGATCTCGCTACGCGGGCAGCGCATCGAACCGTCCGAAGTCGAGCGCGCTCTGACCGCGGACGCGGCAGTCGATCAGGCCGTGGTACGGATATGGACGTCCGAAGCACTCGGCGACAGATTGATCGGCTATGTCGTCGCCGCAGATGGCGACGGCTTCGACCGCACCGCCGTATTGGCGCGGTTACGGACGGTGTTGCCGCCTGCCATGATTCCGGCAGCGTTGATTCCGCTGACCGCGATACCGATCAACCCCAGCAGCGGTAAGGCCGACCGATCCGCACTGCCCGATCCACAGGTGCTGGCCCGTCCCGCATTTCGCCCGCCGCAAACACAGATCGAGCACATGGTGGCAGACGCGATCGCCGACGTGACCGGACAGTCGTGCATCGGCCTGGACGACAATTTCTTCGAACTCGGCGGCAACTCGTTGCTGGGAGTGGACCTGTGTCAACGGTTGTCGGAGCAGAGCGGCACTGCGGTGGCGATGTCGTGGTTATTCACGCCGACGGTGCACACATTGGCAGCCGCCATCGAATCTGCAGCTGCGGTCGGTGCGAACGGTGATGTGACGGCAGGTGTATCGGCGCTGGAGCCGATTCTTCCGTTGCGTGGCAACGGTTCAGGGACGCCGTTGATCTGTCTTCATTCCGCCGTGCCGCTGTCGTGGTGTTACACCGGCCTGCTGCAATACGTCACCGACCGGCCGATCTACGGGCTGCAGTCCCCAGCCATCGCTGCAGGAGGGCGCCGGTGCCGGACCGTCGAGGAGTTGGCGCAGGTGTATCTGGACGAACTCACCCGTGTGCAACCACAGGGGCCGTACCACCTGTTGGGCTGGTCGCTGGGCGGGCAACTCGCGCACGCGCTTGCCATTGGGCTACGCGCGCGTGGGCATGACGTGGATTTGCTCATCATGCTCGACAGCGTGGCATTCGCCGACGGTGCACCCCAACCGTTATCGCCGACCATGCGCGATCTGGTCACCCACCTACAGGGCAATGAGACAGACACTCCAGACAGCCGGCCGCTGGCCATCGACGACGCTGTCGATGTGCTCGCCCACACCACCGGACCGGGCCGCGGGTTGACCCGACAGCAGCTCGAACGCCTTCACCAGGGATATGTCGACTGCGTTGGCATGTCGGCGCGTTACCGGCCGGAATCCTACGACGGGGACTTGCTGTACTTCTCGGCACGCGAAGGAGTTACCGGCGAACTCTCCAGCGACATGTGGCGACCGTACGTTTCCGGACAGATCACCGAACACTCCGTCGACGTCACGCACGCCCAGATGGCGAACCCCGTGGCCCTCGCGGTCATCGGACCGATCCTGGAGGCCGAATTGAATCGGCGACAACGTATCGACAGGCGACAGTGAAGTCACACGCCACGTAGAGGGTTTCGCATGACGTTGGCGGCAGGGTAAGGGAGAGGCATGTGAGCAAACATTTCGCTGCGATCCTGGCGGTCACGGTGTCGGTCGCTTCATCGGTTCTGCTGGCCATACGTCGGCCAAGACTCTTTGGGCGCCGTCTCCCGCGGGTTGTGCTGGCAGCCATCGCGGCACTCGGTCTGGCTATCGGCGCCAACGAGTGCACCGGTAGGCCGGTGATGTTTCTGCGATGGTCGTATGTGCGGTTCCTGTTCGGTCTTCGGCACATGGGCGCCACCTGGCAGGTCGGTGACGGCCGCGAACAAGCCTTGGCCGACTATGTGTGCGCGCATGCGCGCAGAAACGACATCGACGACGTCATCCGGACGATCGACGAGTTCTGCTACACCAAGAGCTATCTGATCAACATCGGTGACGAGAAAGGCAAGCTTCTCGACCGCGCCGTCGCAGCAGCGCAACCGCACCGGCTGCTGGAACTCGGCACCTACTGCGGCTACAGCGCACTGCGCATTGCGCGTGTCATGCCCACCGATGCCGTTTTGTACTCGATCGAATTCAATCCGGCGAACGCCGTCGTTGCCCGACGGATCTGGGATCACGCGGGCATCGGCGAGCGCATCGTGGTGATTGTCGGAACCTTGGGCGATGACGGTAGGACCCTCAGCACACTGGGCGACAAACACAAGTTTGCCCCAGGAACCCTCGACTTCGTCTTCATCGACCACGAGAAAGACGAGTATCTTCCCGATCTCCACCGGATCCTGGACCACGAATGGCTGCACCCAGGCTCGGTTGTCGTGGCAGACAACGTCAAATACCCAGGCGCGCCAAAGTATCGAGCATTCATGCGCAGCCAAGAGGGCCTCGACTGGCATACCCGAGAACATCCGTCACACGCCGAATACCAAAAGATCATCAAAGACGTCGTGCTCGAATCGACCTACCTCGGCCGACCAGACAATGCGCAATCAGGTCAGCGGCCCATCACACCTCACGCGGGATGATCGGCCGCACCCTTGAAAGGCAGATCGTCGACCCCTCTGTCACGAAGACGGTTTGGCTCAACGGGTGGCGGTGCCAGTCGGTGCGGGCGCCGGGCATGAAGTGCACCAAGTTCGCCGACATCCGCAACGGTGCAGGTGCGGCGGCGGCGGCATCGATGTAGACGTTGTGATCGTTGGGTGTTCGGGGAAGGTCAGGGCTGCGCGGCGGTGTGTTCGGCCGCCCAGGAACCGAGCAGTCTCAATCGCTCAGCGCTCGGCGAACCGGGTTCTGCGGTATAGACCATCATGATCGAGCCGGGGTCTGCGGTTATGACGAGTTCCTCATACGCCAGACTCACCTCCCCGACAATAGGATGGTTGAACCGTTTGGTCCCCGACCCGTGGGTCCGCACATTATGCGCACCCCACAGGGTCCGGAAAACGTCGCTGCGCGTAGACAATTCGCCAACCAGATCCTGCAGTCCCTTGTCGTACGGATCGCGGCCGGCCTCGGCCCGCATGATCGAGACACACATCTCCGCGAACAGGTCCCAGTCGGGGTAAAAATCACGGGAGGCCGGGTCCAAGAACTGGAACCGGGCGAGGTTGGGGACACGGCCGCCGTCGCCGATGACCGGTGAGTAGAACGCATTACCCAGCTCGTTGGTGGCCAGCAGATCCTGGTGCTGGTTACGGACGAAGGCGACGGCATCGGTGATCGAGTCCAGCGCCCACTGCAAACTCACCCGGGCCGGTGATGGTTTGGAAGTGCGCCGGCGCGGACGCCCCGAGGTGGGGATGCCGTCGGCGGCGCGGGCCAGATCAAGCAGGTGCGAGCGTTCGGTTTCATCGAGCTGAAGAGCACGTGCGATTGCATCGAGCACCCCTGCCGACGCACCGGCGATCGTGCCCCGCTCGAGCCGGGCGTAGTACTCCACACTGACACCGGCCAGGCTTGCGACCTCGCTCCGACGCAGACCGGCAACACGCCGGTTCAACCCGACCGGCAGTCCGGCCGCCTCGGGGGTCACCTTCGCCCTCCGTGACATCAAGAACTCACGTACTTCAGCGCGATTATCCATGACCCTCAGCGTAGGTCCGGATCGCCCATCGAGGGGTGCCCTGTCAGTACACCTCCCCGCAGGGACTCCCCCGCCCCCGGATTTGTTGGTTGCCTGGGTACAGACCAACAACAAAGGAGACGTACATGCGTGGAGTCATGCTCAACAAGCCCGGTGACGTGCAGGTTGTCGATCGCCCCGACCCGGTCATCGTCGAACCCACCGATGCCATCATCAAGATCGCCGCCACCTGCGTGTGCGGATCGGACCTGTGGCCCTACCGCGGCGACGACCCCGCCGATCACATCCCCATGGGACACGAATACGTCGGCACCGTCACCGCGATCGGGGATGCTGTGAAGAACGTCGCGGTCGGTGATTTCGTGGTCGGGTCGTTCTTCGCCTCGGACAACACCTGCGAGATCTGCCAGACCGGATATCAATCCCGCTGCGTGCACGCCCACATCATGGGCGAGATCGGCACCCAAGCTGAATATGCCCGCATCCCCCTGGCCGACGGCACGCTCGTCGCCACTCCCGGCCAGCCCGACCCCGTCCTCATCCCATCCCTGCTCGCCGCCTCCGACGTACTGGGAACCGGCTGGTTCGCCGCCGTCGCCGCCGAGGCCGGCCCCGGAAAAACCGTCGTCGTCGTCGGCGACGGCGCAGTCGGACTACTCGGCGTGCTCGCCGCCAAACAACTTGGAGCCGAACGGATCATCGCTGTCAGTCGCCACCCCGACCGTCAAAAACTGGCCCTCGAGTTCGGCGCCACCGACATCGTCGAAGAACGCGGAGACGACGGCGTCGCGAAAATCAAGGAGCTCACCGGCGGCCTCGGCGCCCACTCGGTCATCGAAGCCGTCGGCACCCAGGAATCGATGATGCAGGCCATCCGCTCCACCCGCCCCGGAGGGCACGTCGGGTACGTCGGGGTCTCCCACGACGTCGACCTGCCCGGCCTCGAACTGTTCTTCTCCGGCATACACCTGCACGGCGGGCCGGCACCGGTACGACGCTTCCTGCCCGAGCTCATCGATCTGATCTGGAACCGCACCATCGACCCCGGAAAAGTCTTCGACCTCACCCTTCCCCTCGAAGAAGCCGCCGAAGGCTACAAAGCCATGGACGAACGCCGCGCCACCAAAGTTCTGCTGACTGTCTGACCCACTAGATAGGACCTACACATGCCTGATACTGAATTCATCGACAAGGTCGCCTTCATCACAGGCGCCGGCAGTGGAATAGGGCGCGCTACGGCGTTGGCATTCGCCGCCGCGGGAGCCACCGTCGTAGCCACCGATCTCGACAACGAAACCGCCGCAGCCACCGCCGATCTCATCGGACAACAGGGAGGCCGCGCCCTGGGCCTGGCCTGCGATGTGACCCACAACGACGACATTGTGGCCGCGCTGAACGCGACCATCGACACTTTCGGTCACCTCGACATCGCATTCAACAACGCCGGTATCGAACAACCCGTCGCACCTCTGGCCGACATCAGCGAGAACGACTGGGACCGCCTCGTCGCCGTCAACCTCAAGAGCGTCTACCTGTGCATGAAGCATCAAATACCGCTACTCCTCAAGGCGGGAGGCGGTTCGATCGTCAACACGTCCTCGGGTGCCGGGGTCATCGGCATCCGCGGCCAAAGCGCCTATACCGCAGTCAAACACGGCGTAATCGGTATGACGAAATCGGCCGCCCTCGACTACGCCGCAACCGGCATTCGCATCAATGCCATCTGTCCAGGCATCATCGAAACCCCCATGATGGGCCGATTCTCCGGAGGCACCCCCGAAGGCCGCGAGCGCGTCATCGCCCAGGAACCAGTCGGCCGCATGGGCCGACCCGAAGAGATTGCCTCGGCCGTTCAATGGCTCAGCTCAGACCTGGGCGCATTCACCACCGGCCACGCCCTCGTCATCGACGGCGGACAAACCGTCGGCCTGTGACATTCACAGTCGTGGGCCACGGAACAATCCTGCTCGTCAATGGATTGAGTCCGATCACATCCACCAGCAACGTCGCCGGCTCATCGACCGCGTTCGGCGAATCCGCCTATGGGACACTGCTTCACGAGGCCCTTCACCCCGGAACATCCACGTCCGCCAAATACCTGGATGCCATCGACGGCGGCGATCACCGCTACGCACCCGACGCACTCGCGCGGCTGCGGACCATGCATTCCCAGTGCCATGCATCACGAAACAGGGCGGTTCTAACGCAGTAGCGCCAACGATCTGCAAACGTCCACAATCGTTACGCGGGCATCCCGGCGAACTCGGTCAGCCGGCTCATTCCCAGCGCCGCGTACTTCCTCAATCGCTCGACCGCAGCGACGAGTTCATCGGACTCCATCAGGTCCGGTGGCGTACGCGACGGGTTCAGCGCGACCTGATCAGCCCACGCCTTGATGTCAGGGTTCGCGCTGAATGCGGCAGCGGCGCGGCCACCGGTGACCTGCATCCGCGCCCACTCGGCAAGACCGTTGGGATAGGTCGACGACGGGCAGATCGCGTTCTTCGCAGCATTTGCCGCGTCGGCGTCCGCTCCGACAGCCACGGTCGCCTCGACATGGCCCGATAGCGCCGCGCCGAACAACGGGAAGCCGGCACGTACCGGTTGCAGCGTGATCGTCCGGTTCCCCCAGATCGGCACCTGCGGCTGAGTGCGTAGTCCCCGCGCAGCACAGTGCACGATCACCGCGTCGGGGTCGACGGCCACCGCATCATCAGCCTCTCCCTTGTCGAACGTGAGGCGCCCGGGCGCGACTGCGCGCAGGTGCCCCCGGCGTACGACATTCTCGATCATCCGCAACCGGTCGAGCTCCCACTGCGCGATCGTCGGAGTCCTTGCCATCGTGGGCGTCACCGAACCATCGATCCGCAGCATGACGCCGGCGTCCTCGAGGCGGCAGAACATCTCATCGGCCGAGACAGACTCGGATGCGGCCTGCATGGTGTCGGCCGCGGCACCGATGAACGTCACCGGTTCGGGCTGGATGACGGCACGGTTCAACATCCACGGATCGCGCGGCCGCACCCAGCAGATCGCGTCGGGGTCGACCCCGTTGTCGATCAACCACACGCAGGCGTCGGTCGCGGTCTTGCCCGCACCGACGATCACGTACTGCGATGCGGCACAACCGAGTCCGACCAGATCATTGACGGGTATGACGTGCGCGCCGTCGGCCACCTCGAACGGCGGCGGCGTCAAGGAGGGGATGTCCGGGGTGAGATAGCGGGCATCGACCACGCTGCGACGTACCCGCACCTCGTGCTGACGCCCGGAGATCAGTGACACAAACCGGCCTCCGCCGAGGTAGTCGCAGTTCGAATGGAACGACACCTTGCCCGAAGCGAGGAGGCGGTCACGCAGGATGCGGTCGTAGTACGCGCAGATCTCCGGCGCGGTTGCCCGTTCGTGCAGACCAGCCTCGGGCCCTCGCTCCTGGATCCGTCCACCTCCCAACGGCGTCGAGGCCACACCGTAGAGAGCAGAGGCCTGGTGGAGCCGGACGAACGGATAAGCATCGAGCCAGTGACCGCCGACTCCGTGCCGCCGATCGACCATGACCACGGAGACGTCGGCGCAGTCGATGAGGGCGTCGACAAAGCCCATCCCCATCGCACCCGCACCGACGACCAGGTAGTCGGCCTCTAGCACCGCCATCTCCTCAGACTGACCCTGGCCACGGGGAACGTCAATGACCTCATGGGTGTCAGCGCAGCACCGGCCAAGGTCAGCACCGCGAGAACGAGAACCGCGGCGGTAAGCAGTTCACTTCCGAGGCGAAGGGTGCTTGACCTAGGTCTCCCATGGCCAGAAGGGTTCAATCACCGCCGTGCACAACCCAGTTCCCAGAGCGCGGTAACGGTCGTTGGTATGGCAGGTGGCGGTCTCAAGCAATTCTGCGAAGCCGCACCGGCAACCCGTCGGCCGGTGTCGGACCGGTCCCCCAAGCCATCACCGGGGCATACGACGATGGCACCGTCCATTCGAAGTCGATCAGTATCCGATGCAGAATGGCTTTGACTGTCAGCCCGGCGAAGTGCATGCCGATGCACTTGTGTGCACCCGCACCGAACGGCGACCACGCGTAGCGATGCATCTGCGCGAGTGTTTCCGGGTCGTCAAAGCGAGTGGGGTCGAACATATCTGGTTGGTTCCACCAGCTGTCGAGACGCATCGAAGTGTGCACGTTCAGCGCTATCTCGGTCCCTGCGGGGATGAAGTGACCTTGAATGCTCGTATCCGCGGTGCTCTGGCGGAACAGGGTGCCGGCCGGCGCGTACATCCGCAACGACTCCTTGAAGGCGTTATCGAGGAGCTGTGCAGAGTTCAGATCGTCGATCGACGCCGCGTCCGGGAGAGCCCGCACTTCCGCTCGAAGGCGTTGTTGCAATTCTGGATCCTTGCCGAGGTGGTACATCAGCATCGACAACGCGATGGTGCTGGTGTCGTGGGCCGCCATCAGCAGGAAGATCATGTGGTTGACGATGTCCTCGTCGGTGAACGTGCTGCCCTCGTCAGTCTGCGATTGGCATAGCACGGTGAACAGGTCCTCGCCGGCGCCCTCGCGTCGCCGGGGTATGGCGGCGCGGAAGTAGCCTTCCAGGAAGCGCCGGCCACGGAGGCCGCGTGACCATCGTCCAGGAACGCCGGGATGTCGGATCACGGCCTGCGCTCCGAGAACAGCATCGTCGAAGGCGTGAGACAACTGTCGAGCTGTCTCACCCTCGGGTGATTCACCGATGAACACCTGACTTGCCATCGTCAACAGCAGCGCTTTCGTGCGGTCGTACAGCAGAACCTTGTCACCCGGGGTCCACGTTGACAGCGTCTCCGAAACCAGCGGACGCGTCAGCGCGAGATACCCGTCGAGTCGCGGTCGGGTGAACGCCTGCTGCATGATTCGCCGGTGGAAGAGGTGCTCGTCGAAGTCCAGAAGCATCAGCCCGCGGTGAAAGAACGGACCGATGATCGGCTTCCACCCAATTTCGCTGGAGAACACTTTCTTCTTGTCGAGCCACACTTCCTGCAGAGCGTCCGGACCCGTCACCGTGACCACCCTGAATCCGAGCGCACCCGTCCAGGAGACCGGACCGTGCCGGCGATAGCGTTCACGACCGAAGTCCAATGGTTGAGCGACGCTCTCCAGAACGTGGCCCAGCACGGGGAGCCCGTAACTGCCCATGACCGGCTTCAGGTCACTACCGGACGCCGGTACGGCCAGCGGCTGCACCGGCGACGGATACAGGGAGGCAACGCGAGCAGCGGCACGTTGGCACACGCCGGTGATCGTCACCCGCGACGGCACAAGTGACGGTGTCACGGCGTCTGCGTCCTTTCAAGATAGGCCCGCCGCTGGTCGGGATCGAAGGCACCGGGTTCGCGCCCACCGACCAGACGTTTTGCGCCGAGTAGCAATCTCTCCGGAACCCCTTGTTCCACAACCCCCATCGGCGCCAACCAGCGCGGCACGGTTACCTCGTCGCGAGTGTGCGCCGCACTCGCGACGATGGCTGCGGCGACGTCGGCGGGATCCAAAGTCGGCTGGAATCGGAGAGTGACCCCGGAGGTGAGGTCGGTGCGGGTGGCGGCCGGCATCACGGTGGTGATGGAAACCCCCGTGCCCACGAGCTCGGCACGGATTGCGCGCGAGAGCGCGACCACACCGAACTTCGATGCGCAGTAGGTGGCCATGCCGGGGGTCGAGACCTTGCCGGCCATCGACGACACGTTGACGATATGTCCGCGACCGCGTGCGATCATCGAAGGTAAGGCCAGGTGTGTACCTGTGACCACCGCACCGAGATTGACCGCCAGTTCCCGATGCAGGGCGGCGAGGTCGTTGTCGACGAAACGCCCCATCAGCTGGATGCCGGCATTGTTGACCAGCATGTCGACGTCAGCACCGTCCCCGCCGGCATGCAGATAGTCTCTGAAGCTCGTCTCGTCCGTGACGTCGAGATGATGGGCGCGGACCCCGAGTTCGTCGGCAGTTGCCTGAGCGGCAGCAAGATCCAGGTCACCGATGGTCACGAGTGCACCCTGGGCTGCAAGTGCGGCAGCGGTGGCCCGACCGATTCCGCGTGCGCCACCGGTGACACAGACCCGGGCACCGGCCAGCTCGATCACAGTGGACTCCCGATCGGTTCGCGCAACGCGAAGTGCGCGATGAGGCGAACTTCCCCGTCCGGCATGGTCAACAAAGCCCGGCCCAGGTAGACGCCGGGTACGACCTCCACGATTTCGTCGCGCGTCCTTTTGATGGGAAAAGTACGGACACTGGGATTTTTGTACTCGGGCACGCCATAGTCGAGCGCCCGAACCATCACCCTCGGCTCGATCGCTCCCCTGTCGATCGAATGTCGAAAGTCGAAGCCCTCCATCTCATTTCCCGCGCGCCGCAGACCGCGATATCCGAACGCCACCATCGGCATCGCGAGACGCGCGATCATTGCCAACCGGTTGAATCCGGTCCCGGCCTCGAGGTCGAATGTCTTGCCGCGCCACGTCGGATCGACACGCATCAACGGATTGGCCAGGTGCGCTTCGGGTATACCGAACAGTTTGCCGACGATGAGACCCTCCATTTTGCCGTCCGGACCTTCCGGCGCGGTTCCTTCGGCGAACATCTCTTCCAAAGCTCGCCGATCGTCGCTGCCGCCCAGTTCTTTTATGTACTGCCACGCGGCCCCACGCGCGACCGTGGGATGCTCCTGCGCCAGCTCGCGTAGTTCCGCGACCATGGCCTGAACCGCCGAAATGTCCTTCTGACCCGTAGACACTTCATTGATCTTCTGTGCTCCAGTGGTCATACATCCCCCCAATTGGTACGGTTTCGTGCCAGTTCCTTCTGGCACGAAACCGTACCAGTCTGTGCCCGTAAAGGAAATGGATCCGCTCGGATGGAAGACTGGCCTCGTGACGAATGCCAGTGAGCGCAGCTACGCAGGGGCGACCATGTCCGCTCGCGTGGCAAAGCGACGGGCAAGCCTGCTGGACGTGGCACTGACAGCCATGGCCAAGAATCGCTGGCGGTCGACGACCGTCGCGAGCCTGTGCTCCGAAGCAGGCCTGAACAAGAGGTACTTCTACGAGAGTTTCGACGATCTCGATCAGGTGGCCGACGAGACCATCGACGAGGTAGCGGCAGAGGTAGGCGGTGCTGCAATCACCGCCTACGTCTCGACACTCGGAGCAACGCTCGAGCAGCAGGCACAGGCCGCGGTGGAAGCGATAGTCGACGTCCTGGGCACTGACCGTCGAAAAGCATTGGTATTGCTCGGTGGCGTCCCGACTTCGGTGGACAAGGAGGGTCATCGCGGCGCCGTCATCGCAGGTTTGACCACCGTGCTCACCGAGCACGCCAGGAAGATTCACGATGTCGAACTCGAGCATGATTCTCTGGCCGCGACCGGTCCGGCTTTTGTCATCGGCGGTACGGCTCAAGCCATTCTGTCGTGGGTGAACGGAGACCTCGCTGTCAGTCGTGAACAACTGATTGACGACATCACCGCCCTGTGGTTGGCATTGGGCCAAAGCGCAGCGGAGATTGCTCGCTCGAGACTCGACGGCGATATTCCCTGAACGTTGAGAGCGGCACCGGTTGCGGCACCGGTCGAAACCCCCGGCCGCTGTCGCATGCCGAAACTCGCCAATTTCGCCCCACCGGCCCGCAAAGCATCTGCTTCCACCGGAACGTCCATGCCAGGTCGGAATCATTCATCAGAACATGTCGACAACCCAGACTTCCATGTCGAATTGGGGATTACCTGGATTGCTCGGATCGGCAATGCGGTGTTGCTGGATGACGGTGCCGAGGCTGAGGATGTCGGCGCGCGGGGTCGCGAACTTCTCCTGGTTCGACGCGTATGTGAAGCGACATCCACCGACCAGGGCCGACTGAGCCAGCCGCCGAATCTCGTCGAGCGTGACCGCGTTGATGGGCGCACTGCGCATGCAGATATCGCTGGCGCAGCCGCTGGTCAAGGTCGAGGTCAACGGTCGCCCGTTGGCGTGCTGCGCTTCGGTGGCGAAGTCGGCGAAGCCGAGATAGTCGGTTTCGCCTTCACCGAAGATGTTGATCCGCATGGCGTTACCGATCGGATTGATCGGCGTGCCCCGATGCTGGGCGCGATTGTCCGCACCCGGCGCGGAGACCCGCGGTGGAGTAGGACACAGCGAATGATTGTGCGGGTCACCCGCTTCGGTGGGCGAGACCAGCCCGACACCCGGCGGAGTCAGGTTCTCGAATTCGAGGACCTCGTCGTCCAGGCTTTTGATGGTGCGTTTGCCGACAATGCGGTCGGCGGTCACCTGGCCGGGACCCAGAATGCCGCGCTTGTTCTTGTAGTCTTCCACCGCGTCGCCCGTGTCACCTCCGTAGACACCGTCGACGTCGAGGTCGGCTTCGTCGAGTTCGTTGAGGGCAATCTGAATCCGCCGCACGTGCTCGCCGACGTCGTGAATCCCCTCTCCGATATGTGCTGGATCCGACACCAGGCAGCTTTCCAACTGCGGATCGGGGGAAGGCGAGGTGAGCAGCATGCTCTGGAGTCCCATGATGTAGTTTCCTTTCAATTGGTTGCGGTAGGTGACGGGCCGTCGAGGTCGAGACCGAGGAACCGACCATGCTTATCCCCCACAGTGTTTGGTTCTACTTCCGGTTCAAAGATGCAGACTGTCGGCGTACACGATGCGGGAGACACTCTGCGGTGTCACCTGCCCGGGATCGGGATCGGTCGGCAACAGTTCCCGTTCCTCCACCAGGACTCGGATCTTCGCGCCTTCGCCCGGCGTGGCCAACCGAATTGCCGGGTCCAGCGGCAACTCCCCACTCCACGTTCCTGCGAACGACACCGGATCGGCACCTTCGACCCCACAATCGACGCTCGTAACGGTGACCCAATCCAGGTCGGAGGTGGCGCGATCGGGACGGGTCTGCAGGCTGGCTCGGAACTTCCTGCTGTGCTGAAGTTTTGCGAGGTGTGCGGCGGTCGCATCCAGGCCCGCCGCGGCCGCCTCCGCTCCCGGTATGTCCGTCACCGCGAATGTCCCGCTGACGGTCACCCGGACCGCGCCGTCCTCGGGTCGGCTCAGGGTGCAGATCCGTTCCGGCAGGAGCTGCACGAAATCGGTGTTGGTATCAGCCGAGAAGTGACACCCGTCAATCGCATTCGGTTGGTAGCGCGCAACATTGAGCCGGACGAAAGGCCAGGCTTGGTCCTCTGCGTCGAATCGCACATCGACGAACCAGCGTCGGCGACCCTCGTCGTATTCCGGGGTGAACAGGTACCCGCTGATCGTGCTGTTCGCGGCGACCCGGCCATACGGGCGCCCGGCAGCACCCTGCAGGTCCACCTTCAGATCGAGGGCGCGCTCTTCCCAGGCGGGCAACAACGGGAGTTCGGTGGCAGTGGCCGGACCGGGTCCCTCGGCGGATGGATCCCGACCCCACAAACTGACGATGTCGCGCTGCGTCTCGGGTGTGTCGCGGGGCCCGATCATGACCGCAAGCACCTCCCCTTCACCGCTCGCCAGCCATGGCCGCTCCAACCAGATCCGCAGACCGCTGCGACGAATACGCCGGACAGCAAAGGGGTGCGCCGGCTCGCGGTGTTCTTCCCAGAAGAACACCGGGAGAATTTCGTACACAACAGGTTTGGGTGGCACAACTGAGCTCAGATGGCGGAGCTGGACAACGTTACCCGCCGACTGAGCATCGTCGACGGGTGGCAGCTGGGTGGGCTCGAAGAACTCGCGGTACCGCGACGATCCCTGCAGGTGATAGTTGACCACCCGAAACTTGCCGTCGGGCAACGCGTGTACCGCCGGTCGTTCCGGTACCCCCACCGGACGAGAGCCGGCGGCAGTGGAGATGGATAATATCGACACCGTTTCCTGTTGTCCCACCTGAAATTTGGTGACCACTTCGGATCCGGTCACCACTCCCGGGGCCGGGAGCGCTGGATCGTCGACAATCTCGGACCATGTGGCCCGCAGCTCGACATTGTCGGTGCTGGCGCCGTGGATGTTCACCGTGCCGATGATCTCGGCACCAACGTTCCACGGCGTCCTGGGTGTTGTGGTCAGCGCGGTGATCGCCGGGGGCACCGCGGGCCGTGGGGTGGCGTTCACCAGCCGCAGATCCGTGCTCGGGGTCAGCCACCACAACCACCCGTCTGTCGCAGCTGCGGTCAGGATTACACGATCGGCTTCGGATACAGCCGGATCGTGCACCGCGTGAAATCGCCACAGGCCCAACTTCTCCAGATCGTCGGAATCGACGATGGACGAAACGGCAACACCGACCTGTTCCCCCGGGGGTAGACCCACCCGGACTTCGTTTCCGTTCTGCTCCGCCGTCAGTTGGTCCGCGGTGTGGAGCACGAACCGTAGTCCCGTGATCGTGGGCCACTGTCCCGGGTAGCGCAATGTCACCGATTGGAGGATGCGCCGGTCTGCGAGATGGTGGTCGGTGCCTGCCTCGTAGAAGATCAGCGCGATGCCGCGAGCCATCGGATCGGGCAGGTAAGGGACGATCAATTCGTTGGTGTCGTGGACGACGTATTGTCCTGCTGCGGGCTGGACTTCGGGTGGGAATGGGTCGTCCTGATTGTTCCGGACACCGCGATGCTGCAACTCGTCGAGGGTGACCGCCGCGTCTGGATTCACCGTCGGCGCCGATTCCAGGGTCACCGGCCATGGCACCGGATTGGTGCGCTGCGGATCGTCGAGATCTTGGACCGTGGTGTGAAAAAGGTTGCCGCGCTCGCGCAATGCGGTGGCGTAGGCGCGCCGTCGTGCTGCTGGATCCCCCGAGGTCATCAGGTGGTCGAAGAGGCCGTTGTGTTCGGCTTCGATCTGGCTGGTCTTCGGCGGCAGCAGGTGACGCTCCGTGGTACTCGACCCGCCACTATCGGTCCGGATCACCAGGCGGTTCAGCGATTCGGCGAAGGTGAATCGGCGGCGCGGCACCACGGTCGGTTCAGCGATGGGGTCCCAGCGCAGGAACGGTCGCGGTGTGGTGACCGTGTTGGGGCTGCCCGAAAGTGCGAACAGTGCCGCGAAGCCGGCGGCCGGCGTACCCAGGTGCGGTCTGACCTTGAGGGTGGCCGCTGTTCGTTCGATCCGTGCCATCGCGTCATGGACACGCCCGACGAGGCCGCGAGGCGATTGCCCCGGTGCGGTCGCCGGCTTCTGCGCCATCAATAGCCCGGTGCTGTCACGGTTTTCGGTCTCCTGCCGCAACTTCGTCAGATGCGCGTCGGCCGCTGCGACCGTCGCTGCATCGATGACTGCAGGATCCGCGGTCTCGGTGGAATGCGCGACTACGTTGCCGGCCAGATCCACGCCAAGAATCCGGAACGCGTAGCGACGGCCGTACCGCAATGCGGGCAATGTCCCGGGAGTCGCTGAACTCTGCACCCTGAAGGTGCCCGGGCGGTCCTCGACCCCGTCGGTGATGACCTCACTGCCGGGATCGGCACCCTGGCCGCTGTCGTGGACGATGTTCAGCCCGGGTCGGGCCGCCGACAGACTCCAACCATCCCAGCCGGCGACAACCTCGTGCAGGTAATAGGGATTGGCCGCGGCGCCAGGGACACGACTCGGCGCCGCCCCCTGGAGCATGCCGGTGTCCGGGACGGCGCTGAGCACAACGGTCCCGTTCACGTCGACGGTCACACGTCGTTCGTGCAGGCTGTGCCATCGGCGGGTGTGGTCGTCCCACACCTGCACCTGGAGTCCGCGCACGAGTTCGCCGAATCCGAAGCGCTGCGGCGGCGCACCGAGGTCGGTGGCCAGGACGTCTGTCCGACGGGCCTCGGCGGCGCCCACAGTCCCCCGCACATTTGTCACCCTGCGGGTGTTGGCGATTGCAAAGCCGTTGGATCGCAGTGTCGCCGGTGCGAAGTTGCCGCCGTCACCATTGAACTCGGCGACCTGAGCGCGGGCGACGCCACGAAGGTGTTGTTCGAGTTTGAGTCCGGCCGCGTCGGGGTCGAGGTCCAAGACCCGGTATTCCGGCAGACCGACCGTCAAGAATCCCGACTCCCAACGGGTGTCGGCGCCGGTGGTGGCCATGAAGGCCTCACCGATGGTGGTGCATTCGGTCAGCGGCGACAGCAGGGTCTGCACCCCGGGGATCGTTACCTCGCAGGAGATGCTGGTGGCACCTGCCAGCAACGACGGGTCCTCCAGGTTGACATCCACCACGAATCCGAGGCTGCGTGCCAGGGCCGGGGTGTTTCCGGCTGCCGCAGCCAGCGCATGGAACTCGACCTGTTGCTTGTCCGGTCGGGGTCGTTTCTCCCCGGGCGCCAGTGGCTGCGGCGCCGGTTGCTCTGGGCGACGGTAGTATTCGGCGGCGGCGTGACTGTCCAGGAGCATCTTCTGAACCGGGCTGTCGGCGCGACGGGCGACATTCGGCCCGGCCGGCCCATCGGGGGCGGCCGGATGCAGCAGACCATCCAGGTGTGCGGTCACTGCCCGATCGAAGGTCTCGAACATCGGCGGCCGACCCGCCGGCCGGTCAAGTAGCTTTCCCAGCAGTGAATCCTGCTGCGGGAACAGGGGTTCACCGTCACTGCAGTCGCAGCCGTCCCGCGTCGCCTCGGCGCGCTCTCGACCGGCCCGCTCGATATTCCGGCGATGACCGTCCGGGTTGCGGCGGTGTTTGACGAACTCGTCAACCAGAGGTCCCGCGCCGTCGATCGTGCCGAGATATTCCAGGACTGCGGTGGCCAGCCGGCTTTCACCGACCGCGGGCGGGGTGACGGGTGACGAAAATACCGACGAGTAGTGCGCGTCGAGTCCGTGATCGGGCATCGCCGACGCCGGAAACGATCGCCAAGGCGCACTGGACGCGAGTGTGCTGCGCGGAAACCCGGTGACCAAAGTGGTGGACGGAAACGCCGCGGCCCACGCCGCCGGGTTGATGGCCGCGGTCTGCAAGGTGCACGCCACCGGATTCGGTGAATTGTTGATGCGCAGCGCGACATTCGCGCCACTGAG
Organism: Williamsia faeni; assembly: GCA_003202005.1. Classification (GTDB taxonomy): domain Bacteria; phylum Actinomycetota; class Actinomycetes; order Mycobacteriales; family Mycobacteriaceae; genus Williamsia; species Williamsia faeni. The sequence continues at coordinate 141,836 of QJJF01000011.1, forward strand.
CGAGCCCGGCCAATCGACGATTGCCGGGAAGTCGGCCAGCGTGCCCGCCGCCTCGGCACCCCCCGCGACAGCATCCGGGACGAGTCGGTGGGTGAAGAACAGCGAAAGGTGGTACGCCGCGTCCGCTGACACCGAATGCGGAAGGACGGTTGTCATCAGTCTGGTGGTCGCCATGGCTCAGGCCCCAATCGCAAATGCGTCGAAGTAGTTGTCCCACATGTTGTTACCGCCACGTTCGGGTGGCATGATGTCCCGCAGGCTCGGGTCGCCGCGAGAGCCGGCGAGGCGCCGTTCCACGGTCACTTCGACCGATGCCGAGAAGAACAAAACCTCGACTTCGAGTACGAGACTTGCCCGTCCGACGAGTTTGCCCGTGAAGGTGTCGTATGTGAGTGACAGCTCCAGCGTCAACGATGCCGAGGCCAGACCCAGTACGTCCACTTCACCGCGGATCCGGAAATAGCCGGTCAGTTGGCCCCGCTCACCTTCGAGTCGCAGATAGATGCCGATCATCACCGACACCGACCCGGAGGCGACTCCGAAATCCAGGCTCAGGGCAGCGCCGGCTTCCAAACCCATTTCCAGGAGGACCAGGCCGGCCGGACTCAGCCGGATACCGACCCAGCCGCCGCCTCCGATGGCCATCACCGTGAGCCGGAAAGGTGCTTCCTTGCGACAGAATCCGAAACCCACCGTCACCGCATCGCCGATGAATGGGACGTGGCAGTCAGCGAGCAACGCAATGTTTTCCAGGTTGAAGACGCCGAGCGGTATAGACGGCAACGCCAGTTCGAATCCGGCCTTGACCCCGCCGGGTGAGATATCCACAAAGGGCGGGTCGGAGAATCCATCGAAGGGGATGACCTGCCGAAGCTTCTCGATGAACTCGAGCGGTCCGCGGAACTCGAGTCCACCGAACACCACATCGATCTCGGGTTTACGACCGCTCGCCACCCGAAATCCCATGCGCGTGAACCGCATCGCCATCAACTCTGCACCCGGCAGCAAGGCGAGTTCGAAATCGGTGAGCTGGGCACTGACGTCGATGCCCGATCCGGGTGCATCCCCGGTGCGTACCTCGACGCTGATCGTCAACCCGTTCGGGGACGGGATGAACACCCGTTGGTTGCCGGACGAGTTCTTTGGCCACGGCCCAAGTGGCGGTGTCCAGTCGAATCGCAGGACACCGGTGGTTGTCGCCGTCAGCGCTTTCACCAACATCACGACGTCGGGGTTCGAGGCGACATCGATGATGTGCTGGACGGCGTTGTAGGGCTTTTCGAGCATCGCCCGGGACGCTGCGGGCAGGTGCGGGCTGGCAATCAGCACGCCCGCCGTGCTCACCCGGCCTTTCAGACGATCTGCTGCGCCGATGGCGTCTGCCACCTTGCCGGCCAGCAACGCTTCGAATGCCGCCGCGAGTTCCTCTGCGGCGCCCGGTAGTTGGGTCTTCAGTGCAGCAGTGGTGTCGGCCAGCACCTGCAACTGGGCTTTGCCCGTCGCCGATGCGTCCTTGTCGATGGCGACTGCCAGATCAGCTGTCAGCGAATCGGTAGCGGTGGAGAGCCGACTGACCTCCGACCGCAGACCACTCACGAGATCAAGCGCTTCGGAGACCAATTCGGGGGCCCTGTCGAGGCCCGCCCCCTGCACGATGTCAAGGAGGGAGAACAACCCGAACAGCTTGGCCCCGGCCCCACCCAGAAACGCTGCCGGATCGAACTTGCCGTTTGCCAGCGGGCTTCCGGCCGCGACGTTCTTGTCGCCGATCGCTCCCAGCGTCCGCGAGAGTGCCGCAATCCCCACGTTCGGCTGGACAAATCCGCCGCCCTTGTCGCTTCCCCCGCCGAAGTCGAGGCGGGTCGGGGTCACCAGGGTCAAGAACACCTCCGCGGGGCCGCCGGCCGCAAAACCCTTTGCCGCGTAGTCATCGTCATACGTCACCGATACCGGCGCGGCGCCGCCGTTGAGTGCGCTGAGCGCCGGGACGACCAGGTCCGCCGTCGCCAGCCGGGGAGCCACGATCCGGGCCGCCGCATCGGCATCTGCCTCGAATCCGAGTGATTCAGTTCGAAATGTTGTGTCGCCGGCCGTGGTCTGCGGCGCCATCGCGATGTGCTTGTCGAGAATCGCGAGCTCTGATCGCACCGTCGGTGTCCAGGCCGCGGCGGCCGCCGTCATCACCGCGGTGAACTTCGCGTCGGTGTCGACGTGCAGGAGCGGCACGAACACCAGCGGCGTCTCCATTTCGATGATTTGCTTTGCATGATCAATCGCAGACATACGCCAGCGGAAGTTGCCGAACCCCTCGACCTCCGCAACAAACGGTGCCGCCCCCGCGACCGGTTTGATATCCGGCGTGACCAGCGGGCGCACCGACATCTCGGTGAACGGCATCGCAAAGGGCTTCGTACTCCCAGCTCCCCGATACGCGCGAGTCGGCTCACGCACCACGATGAACTGCCTCTTGATCAGGGTGGCCACCGGGTTGGGTCCGGGTTTGATCTGCCGTTCGGTGATGTCGACGAGCGTCGCGGCGTGCCCGAAAGGGTAAAGCAATCCTGGAATATCCACGCGCACATAGGCATCGCGTCCCATCGGTGCCAGGTGCCGGTAGGCGAGAATCCTGTTCGCCGGAGTCGGATCCCACTTCGCCGACCAGTCGATCCAGGCGCCGACCGCGCTCAGCACCAGCTTACGAACCGCCAGCGGCTCGGGTTCAACCGCAGCGCCCTGCTCATCGGTGCGGTGCGAGGTGAGCGCGACAATGTCAGCGCGGTACTCGGGCTTCAACGATCCCTCGAAAATCGGCGGTTGCCCGGGATCATCGTTGCGCGTGTGTAGTGCCCGGACAATCCGCTGGACCTGATCCTTCTGATCGATCTCGGTCAGCACACCGTCCACTTCTCGACGCACCGCGAGCCGAGTGGTCCACAGTTCGATCCGCGCTGAATCATCGAGCGCGGCATAGGGTTCGGCCGGGTGGTGGAACGCACCGCGAGGGCTCGGTGACACGATCAACCGGAAGGGTGCCTCGATCGCGGTTTCCCGTTCGGTCAGCGGTGCCGGACGATCCGGCAGCTCCACGGGCGGCGCGCCGTCTTCGGGCCGTGCACTCGCCGACGGTGACACGTTGAGTGCGAACAGCGGCAATGCCCGCAGCACACCGGCCGTCGAGAACTCGATCCGCGTTCCCACCGGCACACCGAACACCACCCGGGACTCCCGCGCAGCGAAGATCTTTGAGGGCTGACCAGCCGGCGGACCCGGGAATCGCTCTTCATAGATGTTCTGTGGCCCGAACCGCACGACGATGTGGGCGTCGTCGGCGACCGCCCGGAGATGGCGCGTCGGGTCGACCACTGGGACTTCCGGCGCCGGTCCGGGTGGCCCGGCGATCCCTGGGATGAGAAAGACCTGACCGGGAAAGATCAAGTCGGGGTTGGGTATCGCATTGGCTGCGACTATCTCTGGGTACCGGCGAGGGTCACCGTAAAACCGTGCGGCGATGTCCCAGAGTGTGTCACCGGGGACAACGGTGTACCGGACCTCCGTGGGCGGCCGCGGCGGCTCGGGCACACCGGTGCCCGCGGGTGTCTCGATCACAAACCCCACGGCGGTGCAATCGAGATCGACCAGGTCGTCGGTACGCAGCAGCCGAAAGTCTATCGGTTCCGCAGGGAGCTCCGGCGGCTTGGGTTCGGTCGGCGGGTCCGGCGGTGGTGGCACCGGTGGGGTCGGCGGCGGCGCGAGGTCGGGAATGAGTAGTTGTTGCCCCGGAAATATGAGGTCGGGGTTGGGCAGATGATTGGCGTCGGCGATGACCGGGAACAGCTCGCCGCGTCCATAGAATCGGATGGCTATGTCCCAGAGTGTGTCACCGGGGACGACGGTGTAGTTGGTGGCCATCCGCACTCCGCTCCTCGCGTCGGTGGTCGGCCGAGACACCGCCGCGACCGTGATTGAAATCTACGATCACGTCAGCTGTGGGCGCACGAGTAGTCGACTACCTCAATGACGCCGTCGCAGTACCTTGATCCAATCAACGGCCACTTCGCGCCGGCCAGGTGGGCGTGGCCGTTCGGCCAATTCAATCGCCTCAACCGGAGTGTTCGCCGGGTCTGCGCTCTCAAACCGACCCGAAGTGCCGCAACTACCGCCTGCGATCGCGAATATCCACCACTCCATCGGTAATCGACAGGCGCCCAATATCATTGACCGATCCCACGTGGAATGAAAGAGCCTTCGATCCAGCAGGGTGAGCCACGCGTGGTTTGCTACATCCGGGTCTGTTGTTTGCGGCGCCAGGCAGTCAGGGGTCCTACGGCTGGCAAAAAACGCTTCCGGAAACGTCAAAGACGATTTCGCTTCCCGCGAGCCGCTGTCCGCAGACCGCTACCACGATATTGGGAAGGCCAGGCAACCCCCTGCCGTACGCGAACGCCTGGGAGCCATCCGGGTAAGTGGCAACGGGCAGGTTCGAAACCGTGCTGCCTGAGACGTAGACGTTGTTCCACTCACCGTGAATCGCAGCGTTACCGTTGCTTGCCACCACCAGATTGTCGTGGTCGCCGGTATACGGGTCTATGTAGTCTTTTAGGAACCCTGCCGTGCCATCGAGTGCGATCACCGTGTTCCCAGTCCTGTTCTGACCAACCGCCGTAGCCGCGGCAGGTCGGAACACGCTGATCGCCAACGCCCGGTTGTCGTTGGACGCATCGGCCTGCGCACCGGTGGCCGAGTTGTCGCCGATTCCTACCGGGTCACCGGGGCCGCCGTCGTAGGAGATACCCGGCGCCGCGCTGACTGCGCCCGCTCCGATCATCCCCGCCACACCAACTCCAACGGCCAGCGCCGAACCGACCACAATCCTGCGAACGTCCACCGTCACTCCCAACTCGTACCGATCCTGCCCGCGAGCGCGTCCACGACATCTTTTCATTCCCCCCAACGATTGTCATGGGAAACGATGGTCGCCGCGTCGGTCGAGTTCCGCGATACGAAGCATCGTCCGCGTCGGCAGGGACGCACGCAGTAGCGCTACTGCAATCTCGCCGACTATCAACGCTGGACAGCCCGACCTACGAGACGCCTGCCACGCCGGCTACGCAGAAGGTAAGCAGCAGTGCCGAGGTGTCCGTCATCCCGATGCCGGCCTGCGCGCGATCAGCAGCTGTCGTTCCGTCCTGACGTACAGGTCGCTCCGGTAACGGACGTCGCTCGGTCCGCCGTCGAGAAGCTGATCTAGATGGTCGAGGTCGGCGGCGCCGAGTCGCTCGGCGACTGCGCCACGGATGCGCGTCAGGATGGCAAAGGCGTACGTGCCGACCACGTCCGGCAGCGGTGGCGGAAGGTCGACCACGATCGGACGGTCCAACTCGACGACCAGGCCTGCCCGGGCCAGACGCGCTCCCCAGTCGCTGCCCATTGCGGGCATGTCCACGGTGCGGTCGACGGCGAGCAAGGCGTGGGCCTTGGCCTCCGCAGCGGCGCCCGGTGCGCCGTCGGTCAGGAACCGGGGATGTCCGTTGAGCTCGACGATCGCCAGCAGACCACCTGGTCGGATCGCGGCCGCCACCTGACCGAGACTGCGGTCGGGATCAGCCAGGTGGTGCAGCGAGCCCGACGCCCACGCGAGGTCGACCGGGTCGAGCTCAGGCACGCCCTCGTCGAGGTCCGCGTGCAGAGTGGTGACCCGGTCGGCGAGACCGAGGTGCTCGGCACGGCGCTGCAAGTGCTCGAGCATGTCGGTGGACCCGTCGACAGCCACTGCGTGCGAGGCCACGAAGTGCTGCAGGAGCCCGAATGTGCCTGTCCCCGTACCTGCTCCGAGATCGAGGATGCTGCGTACCGGCTCGTCGGCCAACGCGGCGATGTCGACGCGTACGGCGCTCATCGGCCCGTCGAGAATCTCGGCGTCGAGGTCGAGAATTTGGGACAGAGCGTAGTTCGGCTCGTGGCTGTCGCCGGCGTGCCGGTGGTTCCCGTGGGCGCCGTGGTGATGGTGGCTCATGGTCGACAGCCTAGTTCTTCCATCGCCCGCACCCTGGGCACCTCGACCGACCCCCTTGTCGAGCCCGAAGACGGCCACGACGTCGTCATCCGGCCACAGCCGAGTTGGGCGAGTGCTCTGCAGGTCTGAGCAGATGTGCTGCTCGGGTACTCTGAATTCCGTGCTGGGCCTACCCGATTCGATCACGGTCGTGTTGTTCGACCTGGACGGCGTGCTGGCGAGTACCACCGTGGTGCACCGCGAAGCCTGGAAGCGTACGTTTGACACTTTCCTGCGCGCGCAAGCCGGCAAGGAGTACCTACCGTTCGACGAGCAGGACTATCTCGATCACATCCATGGCCGAGTGAGCACCGATGGGGTACGCACGTTCCTGCGGTCGCGGCGCATCGACGCGTCCGCGGAAACGGTGCAGATGATCGGCGCCGCCAAGAATGCGACGTTCCTGGCCGCGCTCGCGGGCGGCGCGGTGGCGGCGTATCCGGGTTCGATCCGGTACTTGGCTGCGGTGCAGCGCCGCGGATTGCGGATCGGAGTGGTGACCTCGTCGATCAACAGCAAGGCGGTGCTGGACGCGACTGGTCTGAGCCGGTTCGTGCAGTACCGGATCGACGGCATCGAGATCTCCCGGACCGGCATGCGGGGCAAGCCCGCTCCGGATTCGTTTCTCGCCGGTGCGGCGGCGTTCGGTGCGACCCCATCTGAGACCGCGGTGTTCGAGGACGCGTTGTCGGGGGTGCAGGCCGGGCGTGCCGGCGGGTTCGGGCTTGTGGTCGGGATCGACCACGTAGGGGGAAATCAGGCGGCGGCGATGCGAGTGGCCGGGGCGGACGTGGTGGTGCACGATCTCGATGAATTGCTGACCGCCTGAGCCACGCACGTTGAGCAAAGGCGAACCGGTGGCCACGCCCGGGCACCTACCTGAATGTCTTCTACGAACAGCGAGGGCTGACCTACACAAAGCGGATACGGCTACCCGGAATCCGTCCAGACCGGGATTGGCGTGACCGATGACACGTGGGGTCGTGCTCGCCGGAGCCGCCGGGGTGGGTATACCTGGCAGCGCTGCGGGCCGGATGTTGAGCTGCTTGGATCGCAATTCGTTACCTGCACAAAGGATCTAAGAGTATAGAGTCCAGCTCATCCGTACCCCGGAAAGGGACTTTGATGCCGGGCGCGTCGTCACCTGCACCTACGAGTTTGTCGGCGCGGAGCAGACGCTCACCATCCCCGCCGACATACACACGCTCAGTTCGATCACCGCCACCGGAGCCGCAGGCGGGACGAGCGCACCGTTCCTCGGGAGCACGGGCGGCACCGGAGGGGCCGGCCAGGTGGTACGCGTGGAGAACACGCCGGCGGACGGCTGCGGGACACTAATTGTGCGTGTCGGCGGGCGAGGAGCGGACGGCTCCGCCCCCGACGTCTTCGTCGGGCGGGGCGGTGCGGGCGGCTACAACGGCGGCGGGGCCGGAGGCAACGGCGACAGTTACAACGACAGCCTGCGCGGCGGAGGCGGTGGCGGCGGAGGTGGCCGCACCGACGTGACATGCGGAACACAGCCCCTCGCAGTCGCATCCGGCGGGGGCGGCGGGGGCGGGGCGGTGGGTGGCAGTTTCTCTGTCAACGGCGGGACCGGCGGTGCCGGCGACGCAAATGGTGGCGATGGGGGCACCGGCGGCAGTTTTGGCCCAGGAGGCGTTGCCGGCGTGGCCGCGGGCAGCACTGGCGCCGAGGGCGGCGACGCACGAGCGAGCGGGAACGCCGGTGGTGGTGGCGGAGGCGGTGGTGGCGGCGTCAACGGCGGCGGAGGCGGCGGCAACGCCTTCCTCACAGCGGGCGGGGGCGGGGGCGGCGGCACCTCCCTCGGCACCCAACAAGGCGCCACAGGCACCGGCGAAGGACGGGTAGTCATCGTCTACACCCTCCCCGACCACCCCGGCTGCAGCGGCTCAGTATGCCTGGACTTCGGCAGCCTCGCCGACCTGATCTAGGCCCGGTCGCCCCTGGCAGCCCGAACTCTTCAAGCGTGGACGGATTCACTTGTTCCGGCGAGTCAGTACCCGTTAGGCGGTGATGGGCCAACCGATCTCGGTGGTCCCGTCCTGCCCGGGAGTACCGCTGAGGTAGTTCTCTCGGACCGGACCTGCAGCGCCTCGACAGCGGCGCGACCATCCCGGGGTGATGTGCTCCCCGGCAGGATCGGCTGAAAGTTGTTGCAATCTAACGTGAATCGTCGACCTTGTCGATAAATTGGGAAGTAGTCGCGCAGAAGGCTATTGATGTTCTCATTTGCTCTCAGAGTGTCTGCACCGCGGCCGATATCTCCGCCAGGAGTTCAGATTTGCGGGCATCATTCGCGAATGATCCGGTGACCGAGTTTCTCGCCAACGTCGCAAGATCGTCAGCATTGAGGTCGAGCGCGTCGCGGACCCCATTCAGGTTGTCGTCGACGTATCCGCCGAAATAAGCGGGATCGTCAGAGTTTACGGACACATTGAGGCCCTTGCGGAGCATTGTCCGCAGCGGGTGGTCAGAGAGCTGATCAACCGATTTCAGGCTGACATTCGACAGCGGACATACGGTCAACGGAACACGGTCCTCCACGAGCCGTTTGACGAGCGCCTCATCCTCGAGGCACCTTATTCCATGGTCGATGCGTTCGACACCGAGCAGATCCAAAGCCTCCCAGATGTATTCCGGCGGGCCCTCTTCACCTGCGTGCGCGACGAGGTGCAAACCTTCGGCGCGCGCCTTCGCATACACGTCTACAAACTTCGATGGCGGGTATCCGACCTCTGCAGAGTCGAGTCCGATCCCGAGCATCGGAGTTCCGAGCGCAAGCACGTCATCGAGGACAGTCATCGCCGACGCGGCACTGTGGTCGCGCAGCATCGAAACGATCAGACCGGTGCTGACACCATGACTTTCGAGGGAGGTACTGAGCGCCGAGCTGACTCCCTCCATCACCTCTTCAAGTGCGACTCCCCTAACCAGGTGGGCTTGCGGGTCGAGGAACACCTCCGCGTGTCGTACACCGGCGAGCGCTGCTCGCGCCAGATAGGCATTGGTCATGTCGGCGAAATCGGCCGCGGTCCGCAACGTCGACATGTTGGCGTAGTACAAATCGAGAAATGACTGCAGATCCGCGAAGTCGAACCGACTCCTGAGTTCATCCACGTCGGCGTACGGCAGAGTGATCTTGTTTCGTTCGGCGAGACTGAAGATGGTCTCGGGCTCGAGGGTTCCCTCGAGATGGAGGTGTAGCTCGGCGACCGGTAGGGACGTCATTTTGCTGGTCCAATCATGTTGTACAGGTGTCGAAGTGACTCAAGTGAGCAAAGTCCGGGCGTTCGGTCATCCGGAAGCCGATCACTGCAAAGCCGCTAGCGCGGAGCCAGTGCCTCGAGCATCACGGCAGCCTCGTCTTTGCTTCGGACCACAGGATGGATCATCGGGATGTCGACGCCGGCATCGGTGAAAGCCGTAAGTCGTTCCCGGCACTCGGCTTCGTCACCGACGATGGCGAGGTCGGTAAGCAGTTCATCGGTGACACCGGCAGCCAAATCTGCACGGTCGCGATTCTCCCAGCCCGCCTTGATCTTCGCGGCTTCGGCTTCATATCCGCACGAGGCGAGAAAAGAGTTGTACGTCGGGGTGGCCAGGTAAGGCCCGATCGACGCTCGCAATGTGTCGAACGCAGACGCCCGATCGTCGGTCACGATCGTCTGCAATCGCACGACCAAGGGGAGCGGATCGGTCTTCCCCGCCCGCGCGGCACCATCTGCAACCGTCTGCTTGAACATCTGGACCGAAGAGGCCGGGATGAAATTGCACGCCACACCATCCGCAAATTCGCCGGCTGTACCCGCCATCACCGGCCGCTGCGCACCAATCCACAGTGGGATCTCACCGGCGGACGGCACGTTCAGACGAAAGTTCTTCACACGAAGGGTATCCCCGGAGAATGTGGTCTTGGGCTCGGAGAACATTGATCGGAGCGCTTCGATGGTTTCGCGGACACGGGTGACCGGGCGTTCGAAGGGTATTCCGCACCAGTCGTCGACAATCGCCGGTGACGACGATCCGAGCCCCAGGATGAATCGATCCGGTCCTGTGACCTGACTGACCGAGGCCGCCGCCGCGGCTAGAAGTGCGGGTGGCCGGGTGAACACCGGTATGACTGCGGTCCCGATCCGCAGAGCCGCGGTGGCCGACCCAACCATGGCCGCCAGGACGAACACATCGATCGTGGCTGTATCGGCGATCCAAACATCTTCGTAGCCAAGCTCTTCCCCGAGTTGGGCGAGTTCAACGTTCTCTGCGATCGAACTGACCAAAGGCAGGCTGAAGGCCGACCGTGCTGCCGTCATCAATGAACTCCTCACGTTCACACCGACGGAAGCGATTGGGAGGCGGCGTTACCTTCAGCGGTACGGCGGCACCGGGTCGGGTTCGCCGGTCATCTTGTCCTTTTGGGCAGCGTAGACGGGAATGCCGAGCAATAGGGCGCCCCCCGCCAAAAGGAACGGAGCCCAATACACAAAGGTGCTCTGTCCGGTGTTGCGTGAGTACCAGATGAACAGAATTGAGAACACCAACGAGACGACGGCGACGACCATGTCACGCGCGAATCGTGCGCCCTGCATGGCGCGCCGGTCGGCGAGACGCCACTTCAACTGGGCCAGCGCCGAAAACCCATACGGAATGGCGGAGGTGATGCCGGTCATCAACACGAGCGTGGTGAACACGGTGGCTCCGCCAGAGCCCAGGTAGTTGACCCCGACGGCAATCGATGCCAGAACGGTGGATGAGATGATGCCGAATGCCGGCACCCCATGCTTGGTCAGTTGTTTGAACCGCACTGGGAAAAGGCCGTCTTTGGCAGCTGCGAGCGGCATCTCGGCGCAGATCATGGTCCAGCCGTTCAGCGCTCCGAAGCCCGAGACGATGACGATGATCGACATGACGTATCCGGCCCAGGAGCCACCGAACATCTCGTTGACCGCATCCGAAAACGGTGCGGTGGACTCCTGTAGCACGGAGTTCGGCAGGATGCCGAAGACGGCCGTCAGAGACAGCATGTAGACGACGGCGCAGGCGAGGGTACCGAGCACGGTGGACCGTGGAACGTTTCGGTCAGGATCGCGGACCTTGCCGGCCGCGACCGATGCGACCTCGACGCCCAAGTAGCTGAACAGTGCGATCGCCATGCCGCCGCCGATGGCTCCGATCGCGCTTTCGGTGCTGACGTTCCAGGGCGTGTAGTTGGCGCTCTTGATGAAGAACAAGCCGACGATGGCCATGAAGGCGAGTCCCGCGAACTTCAGGATGGTGGTCAAGAGCTGGACCGATCCCATGTTCTTGACGCCGGACAGGTTGATGAGCGCGGGGATCCAGAGGCCGATCAGCACCAGCAGGACCGTGAACCACTTCCTGTGGTCCGTGTTGATGAACTCCTCGACGTACAGCACCCAGCCGACGGCGATACCTGCGTTGCCGGCCCATGCGGTGATCCAGTAGGACCATGCGTTGAAGAAGCCGACCGGGTTGCCGAATGCGACCCGTGAGTACGCGTACGGGCCGCCATCCGCCGGGACGCGGCGCGACAGCGAAGCGAACAGCAGGGCCAGCGCAATGGCACCCACCGTGGTGAGCCCCATCGAAACCAAGGTGATCGGTCCGTAGCCGGACAGCGACGTCGGCAGATTGAAAATTCCGACGCCGATGATGCTGCCCATGATGAGCGCGATCGCCGTCGGTGGGCCGAAACTGCCCTTGTCGGATCCAGCCGCGGACTCTTCGGGCCGAGGCGCGAGAACGTCTCCGCTCGGATCGGATGGCACGTCAGCCATGGCTCATCCTCCTTATATGCCGAGCGTTGCGACGAGGACTGCCTTGATGGTGTGGAGGCGGTTCTCGGCCTGGTCGAAGACGATGCTGGCTGCCGACTCGAAGACCTCGTCGGTGACCTCGAGGCCGGAGCTCATGCCGGTGTGCTCCATCATTTCCTTCCCGACGGTGGTGTTCGGGGCGTGGAATGCCGGCAGGCAGTGCATGAACTTGACTCTCGGGTTGCCGGTGGAGCCCGTCAGCTCGGCGTTCACCTGGTAGGGAGCAAGCAGCTTGACCCGGTCGGTCCACACATCTTTTGGCTCGCCCATCGATACCCACACGTCGGTATGGATGAAGTCCACCCCGCGGACCGCTTCGGATACGTCGTCGGTGATGGTGATCTGCGCACCCGTCTTCTTCGCCACCTCGTGAGCGAGGTCAACGACGTCCTTGGGTGGTTGCAGGTCCTTCGGGCCGCCCAGCCGGACATCACTGCCCATGAGCGCACCCATGATCAGCAGTGACCGTGCCATGTTGAACCGGCAGTCGCCCACAAACGCGTAGGAAATCGCGTCGTAGGGCTTGTTGCTCGATTCGTACATGGTCAGGAAGTCGGCGAGCATCTGCGTCGGGTGCCATTCGTCGGTCAGGCCGTTGTACACGGGCACGCCCGCGTACTCGGCGAGTTCCTCGACTTCCGACTGCTTGCTGCCCCGGTATTCGATCGCGTCGTACATCCGGCCCAGAACCCTCGCAGTGTCGGCGATGGACTCCTTGTGGCCCATCTGCGATCCGGACGGATCCAGGTAGGTCACCTGCGCGCCCTCGTCGTAAGCGGCCACCTCGAACGCCGACCGGGTGCGGGTGGAGGTCTTCGCGAAGATGAGCGCGATCTCCTTTCCCTGTAGCCGCTTGCCCTCCGTGCCGATGTACTTCGCGATCTTCAGCGCCTCCGACAGCTTCAGCAGATACCGCAACTCAGCCGGTTCGAAGTCGATCTCTTTGAGAAAACTGCGATTTCGCAAGTTGAATGACATTGGATCTCCTGATTTTAGAAGGCCGAGTCGCGCTCAATGGGACAGGTCATGCAGTGAGATCCGCCGCGGCCACGGCCGAGTTCGAATCCTTCGATCGTGATCACTTCGATTCCGGCTTTCCGCAGTGCGGTGTTCGTCCCGGTGTTTCGCTCGTACGCAATCACCACCCCGGGTTCCAGCGCGACGACGTTGTTGCCGTCGTCCCATTGCTCTCGCTCGGCCCCGAATGTGTCCCCGCCGGTTTCGATGATGCGCATCTTGTCCACCCCGAGCGCCTTGGCCATCAGTTCGGGCAACGACCCGTTCTGCTCCTCGGTCACAAGGTCTTCGGCCGACTCACCCGGGCGGATCGCCCAGGTGCGCGCCCCATTCACAACCTGGGGGAACAGTGTGACGAGGTCTCGGTCACACATCGTGATCACGGTATCGAGGTGCATGTAGCTGCGTGATTTCGGCAAATGCACCGCGAGCACCTGCTTTGCTGCACCTGCCCGAAACAGCGACCGGGCGATCCAGACCACCGCCTGGGGCGTCGTCCGCTCGCCCATGCCGATCATCACGGTGCCGTTGCCGATCGGCTGCACGTCACCGCCCTCCACGTGGCAGCGTCCCCAGTTCTCGTCGGACCCACCCAGCCAGATCGGGAAGTTCTCGGCGGCGAACATCGGATGGAAGCGGTAGATCGCCTCCATGATCATCGTTTCCGGCATGCGGGCCGGCTTGGTCATCGGGTTGATGGTGACCCCGCCGAAGATCCAGCACGACGGGTCGCGCTGGAACAAGAAGTTGGGCAGCGGCGGCACGAGCATGCTCGTCGGATCGGACGACTTCCACTCGAGGCCAACGTCTTTGGTGACATCAGCTCTTGTTATTCCGCCGATCAGAAACTCGGTCACCAACGCCGCGTCCGCGGTCTCCAGCCATTCACGGGCTCGCAGCGATGCGGCGATACCCACCTGGCGCTCGCTCAGAACATGAGTGCTGACCCAGTCCGTCGCCTCGGGCTTGACCAGTGCCTCGGCCAACAGTCGCTCCGCCAGGAAAACCTCGACGCCACGCTCCCGCATGGCTTCACAGAACATGTCGTGCTCGGCTTTTGCCCTGCTGACCCACAAGACGTCGTCAAACAACAACTCCTCGGCATTCGACGGAGTCAGACGGGTGTGCTCAAGGCCGGGCCGGTGGACCATGACTCTGCGCAGCTTGCCAACCTCGGAAAACACTCCCAACGGCATTGCGATCTCCTTATGTTGCGTTGACTAGATGGACGGTTCAGTCAATTGGCCGTCGGTGAATGTGACGCCGGCGCGGGCGGTTGAGATGCGGGTGCCTGCGCTGCCGGCGAGCATGGCGTCGATGTCAGCCAGCGCACCGATCATGGCGGGATTGCCCGTCGTCTTCGCAAAGTCGCTCGCGGCAATGACCTTGGGCAGCATGGACCCCGCCGCGAACTCCGATCGGTACTTGGTGAGTAGCAAATCGGGATCGGCCTCCGCGACGGCCCGTTGCGCAGCAGTGCCGAAACCCACGTAAACCGCAGGTGCGTCGGTGGCCATGATCAGGATGTCGGCCTCGATGTCGCGTGCCAGCAAGGCGCTGGCACTGTCTTTGTCGATCACCGCCTCGACACCAATCAGCTGCCTGCCCGCTTGATAAGCGGTGGGGATCCCGCCGCCTCCGGCGCAGATCACCACGCAGCCCTTCTCGAGCAGCCACTGGATGGGCTGGCGCTCAAAGATGCGTTGCGGGACCGGCGATGGCACGACGCGGCGCAGGTGATCGCCGTCAAGCTTGAATGTCCAGCCCCGTTCTGCCGCCAGCTTGTCAGCCGTGGACTTGTCGTAAAGCGGACCGATCGGCTTGCTCGGATCAGCGAATGCCGGATCATCGGGATCGATCTCGATCATGGTCAGCAGCGACGCCAGCGGTTTCTCGAAGGGAAGCCGATTGCCGAGCTCCTGTTCGATGAGATAACCGATCATGCCCTGCGTTTCCGCCCCCAAGACATCGAGCGGCGCCTCAGGCACCGGCTCGTACGCCGCTTCTTCCAGCGCCAGCAGGCCGATCTGTGGGCCGTTTCCGTGCGAAATTATGAGCTCGTGCTGTTGGGCGATCGGCGCGAGATGGTCGCACGCCAGCTGGATGTTCTTCCGTTGATTTTCGGTCGACATCAGCTGTCCACGACGTAGAAGCGCGTTCCCGCCCAAAGCTACGACGACTCTCATACTGCGCACCGCTCCCGCAAATAGGAAGTATTCGTGACGGACGAATTGTCGCAGTCCGTTTACAGCACCGCAGGAAAATTGATACTTCTTAACGAAATCGTGGGTCCGTGTTCATCTTGGTGTGGTTGGACTGACTCATGCCAAACTGCCGGTGGCGGTTACACGCGGCGATCCGAGAGCTTAATTCGTCCGACACCGTGTATTCAGTTGCAATACCAATTGTTCGAAACATCCAGGAAAATGACGACGGCTTGGTCTACTCGCTCACTGCGCGGGAGTTGTTGATCCGCGCCGCCCAGAAGGATGCCACCACGCGGGCCAGGGCGTCCGGTTGTTCGATCGCCGGAATGACCCGCGAACCGTGGATGGTCACTTCCCGCGCATTTGTCATCGTCGTCGCCACCGCGCGAGCCTCCTCCGGTGTCCATTCGCCACGATCATCCGTCGTCACAAACAGCACCGGGCAGTCGATCCGCGCGGTCGCCCAGCTCAGATCCGTGCGGTTGAGGATGGCGGTCTCGATGGCGCGAACCATTGCCGCCTTGCCGGATCGACGCATCGAGGTCCGGAGCAGTTCGAGCGCACCGGGATCGTTGCTCCGGGTGGCATCGGTGAACAGGGTCTCCTCGATTGCCCTGGCAGGCAGACCCCGTGGCCCGAAAGCGCGGTAAAGCGGCTTGAGCGCAGCAACTTTCAAGCGCTGTCCCCGATCGATCGGATGTGTCGGTGCACTGATTGCGACAAGACTGCGGACATATTCGGGGCGAGTGGCGGCGAGTTCCATACCGACGTGCCCACCCCAGGCGTTCCCGATCCAATCCACGGGACCGTCGAGTTCTGCATCGAGCGCCTCGAGGACCTCGATAGCCGCACGAGTGCATCCTGAAATATCGGTGGCCTTCTTCAGCGGATCACTCAACCCCGCTGAGGGGGCGTCGATCAGAAAGAGGCGTCGATGCGCAGAAAGGGCCGGCACCACGCGGTCCCAGCTGCTCGCGTCGACGAACATGCTGTGCCACGCGACAGCGGGCGGCCCCTCTCCCACAACGCGAATGTGCAAGTCTCCCAATGATGTCGAGACTGTACGACTGCTTTCGGAAGTGAACATCAGCTCTCTTTCGTCGATGGATCAATTCAAGTTACACAGAGTAATTTCAAATGGGTATACGCTGTTCGAATGGCCCGGACCTATTCGTCGGAACTGCGGACGGAACGCGCTCGCGACAACAGGCGCTCAGTCCTTCGTGCTGCGCACGAAATGTTTGTCTCGATCGGTTGGGTGGCAACGACGATGGCTGGAGTCGCACACGCCGCGGGTGTCACGCGGCAGACCGTGTATCAGCAGTTCGAGTCGAAGCTGGAACTGCTCGATGCATGTATCGACCTGGCTTTGTCGGATGGCCAGCTGGTTCCGGTCCGCGACATGCCGGAGTATCGACACATGGCGGTGGGAGACCGAGCGTCTCGACTCGCAGCTGGTGCGCAATGGCTTTGCGGAGCCCACGAGCGTTCGGCGGAGATACAAAACGTGCTCGATCAGGCCGCCGTCACCGACACAGAGGCCGCAGCGCGATTGGTCGTTCGCGAGAACACACGCTGGGATGAGGTGCGATGGGCAGCATCGTTGATACTTGGACGAGAACCCGACGGCCACACAGTCGACGCCCTGTGGACACTCGCCTCACGTCGGGTCTGGTTGATGCTCGTACGCGATCGCAACTGGGATGGGCAACAGTGGCGCACTTGGTTCGTCGCTCAGGCAGGCTTACTTCTCGATTCGCCGTAAATGACTTTGTCCGTTTGCGGTGAGAGCCACCGCCAGTCAACCCGGAGGTGCAGTACATGAACACACCATCGATCCCCGATCTCTCACTCCGGCAGAAATCCGCCCTGGGTAGTGGAGCCGACTTCTGGACCACCAAGGCGATCGGGACTGTGCCATCGATGGTGCTCACCGATGGTCCACATGGTGTCCGCAGACAAGCCGGAGCGACAGACCACCTCGGCCTCGCCGGGAGCGAGCCCGCGACCTGCTTTCCGCCGGCGGTAGGGCTCGGACAGAGTTGGGACCGGGACCTGGTGCACCGAGTCGGCGAGGCTCTCGGACTCGAGGCCCGGAGCCTTGGAGTCGACATCCTCCTCGGACCCGGAATCAATATCAAACGCGACCCACGCTGCGGCCGGAACTTCGAGTACTACTCCGAAGACCCCATTCTCACAGGCATATTGGGCAGTGCCTGGGTCGATGGTCTCCAAGGCACCGGCGTAGGTGCATCACTCAAACACTTCGCCGTCAACAACGCCGAACACGATCGCATGCGGGCCAGTTCGGATGTGGACGAACGGACATTGCACGAAATCTATCTCAGAGCCTTCGAACATATCGTCCGCACCTCTGCGCCGTGGACTGTGATGTGCTCGTACAACCGCATCAACGGTGTCTACGCCGCTGAAAACCACTGGTTGCTCACGTCCGTCCTTCGCGAGGACTGGGGATTTGACGGTGCCGTGGTCAGCGATTGGGGTGCCGTTCGGGATCGGGTAGCCGCAGTCGCGGCCGGCCTCGACCTCCAGATGCCCGGCGGCAGTGACGTTCCCGATGCAGCCGCGGCAAACGCAGTAGAGGCCGGCAACCTCGAGTCGGCGGCTGTCGACCGGGCCGCCACCGCCATCGCTGAACTCGGCGCGAAGGTACTGCGTGGCCGGGACGCTCCCATCACCAACCCCGACTTGAGCGCCCACCACGTACTGGCTCGCGAGGTCGCCGGCCGCTGCGTTGTACTTCTCAAGAACGATCGAGAGCTGCTCCCGCTGGCCGGCGGCCAAAACATCGCAGTGGTCGGCGATTTCGCCGAGACTCCCCGCTACCAGGGTGGCGGCAGCTCGCATGTCAACCCGACCCAAGTGGATTCTCCCCTGGAGGAGATCCGGGCCCTGGCAGCTGCGGGAACAGTGTCATTTGCCCGCGGATTCACCACCGACGGCACCGAGGACGCCACCCTGCACCCGGCAGCCGTCAAAGCTTCCACCGAGGCAGACGTGGCAGTCGTGTTTCTGGGCCTCGCCGCCACACAGGAATCCGAAGGCTTCGATCGCAAACACATCGAACTGCCGAGCGAACAGCTCGATCTTCTCACCGACATCGTTCAGCAACAACCCAATACAGTCGTCGTGCTCTCCCATGGCGGTGTCCTACGGCTCGCCCCCGTCGCCCGGCTGGCCACCGCCATCCTCGACGGCGCCTTGCTCGGCCAATCCGGCGGCGGCGCTATCGTCGACGTGTTGTTCGGCAAAGTCAACCCATCGGGCAGATTGACCGAAACGGTGCCGATCCGTCTGCAAGACGTGCCGGCGTACCTCAACTTCCCCGGCGAGAACTCCCACACCCTTTATGGCGAAGGACAATTCGTCGGCTATCGGTGGTACGACGCGCGCGCCACCGATGTCACATACCCGTTCGGCCACGGCCTGTCGTACACGACCTTCACCTACTCAGATCTCACCGTCGACATCACCGATACCACCGTCACGGCGAATGTCACCATCACCAACACCGGAGAACGCGCCGGTCGCGAAGTCGTTCAGTTCTATACGTCAAAGAACGACTCGGCCCTCATCCGCCCGGTTCGCGAACTCAAAGAGTTTGCAACTGTGGACCTGGAACCCGGTGCCGGCGAGAGTGTCTCGGTGCAGATCGAACGCCGTGCGCTCGCGTACTGGGATGTCCGCACCCACGAATGGCTGGTCGAAGACGGGGACTACGACGTCAGCGCAGGAGCGTCGAGCCGCGACATCCGCGCGACCACGACGCTCACGTTGTCGGGCGACAAGCGCGACATCCCGATCACGATGGACACAACCTTCGGTGAGTTGATGGCCAATCCAGCCGGCCAGCCCCTGCTCTTGCACCTGGCCACGAACGCTCCTGGCGGAATGAATGCAGAAAGCGACGGTGCGTCGATCGGCATCGACATGGCCCAGATGATGGCCTCGATACCCATCGGCCGAATGGCCGCTTTCGGCATGACACCCGACGAACTCGACGCGATGCAAGACGTGATCGACTCCATCAACAATCGTCCCGGAGTCGTCTGACACCTGTCAACGGGGCCAGGTGGTCCACACCGATCGCGACCAACGATTCGACCTCTTCGGCAGCCACCGTCGCCCAAACTACTATCAGCCCAGTACTTAATCAGGGGTTCTGTGATACTAATTTGGGAATTGTCGCGGGTTGGAGTCAGAACATGGATATCGATCAGCTTCGATCATTTCTCGCCGTCGCCGAAGAACTCCACTTCGGACGCGCGGCCGAACGGTTGCACATTGCCCAACCGCCGCTGAGCCGAACCATCAAGAATCTCGAACGCGAGTTGGGGACGCGACTGTTCGACCGCAACACCCGCTCCGTACGCCTCACCGCCAGCGGACACGCGCTCATCGGTCCTGCGCAGGAGGTCCTCGAAGCTCTACGTCGGGCCGAGGGTGCAGTTCAATCGGCAGACGACGGGGAGGTCGGGACCGTACGAATCGCGTTCGCGGGAGTATCGACTCACCGACTGGTGGCCCGACTGGCCCGCGTCGTCCGATCTCAGAGTCCGGGAATCAAACTCGAATTGTCCAGCCAGAACTTCGCTCAGCCGGCGATGAAAAAACTGGTTCAGGGCGATACCGACCTTGCGCTCGGTCGCTGGGACGTCATTCCCGCCGACGTCCAGACGCAAGTGGTGATGGCCGATTCGCTCGTGGTGGCTCTGCCGGACACCCACGCTCTTGCCGGCGCCCGGCACCTGTCGATCGCCCTGTTGGCGGGCGATGGCTTTGTTTCCCTTCCGCCACACGAGGGTGCAGTTCTGCCTGATCGCCTCAGACGGCTGGCGAGCGAGAACGACTTCGTCGCCGAGGTCGTACAGATCGCCCCTGACACGCAGACTGCACTTGCACTGGTCAGCGCCGAAGTCGGTTGCCATCTCACTGTGGCGTCGGTGGCAGAGAACGTCACCGATCCACACATCGTGTTCGTTCCACTGGAAGAGCACAGTCTCGACGTCGACCTCCGCGTCGCCTGGCGACGCCATGACCCGAGCCCGGCGCTGCGGGCCGTGCTCAATGAAGTACTGGCACTGGATGATCCGGTAGATCGCTGACGCCTTAGCGATGTTGATACCTGCGCCACTCGGCCATGTACCCGGGCACCCCAGATCGGCTATTGACAGATGTCGAAAAGGGTTTGTTCCTATTTTGCCACTACTTCGACATATATCTCACAATCGGAGGTCATCGTCATGTCCCCAGCCAGTACAGGTTCGTTCGCGATGACGACTTCGTGGAACGCAGTAGCGTGATGGTCCAAGTGACTCACTGGAACGCATACGAATAGTACTCCCCCACTGCATGTTCCATGAACACGAACCATGTTGGTAATCACCGAGACATCGAGGACCGCCCTGTTCATCGTCTTTCGCAAGTAGGCGTGTTCCGGAATACGCGTACTACGCGGCAGGGTCGCCAGGAAATCGGGTATTCAACTACTCGTGATGTCTCGCACGTTCACTCGTAGTTTTGCGGTCATGAGGGGTCCGGCGCGATCGGGCACCTGAAGATCGAATCTCAGGGAGTGGTCGAAATGACCGAAATAGCAGCGAATCATGGCGTGTTTAATTCCGAACACCAGGTTCTCACCAATTCAGCGGCGGAGTTGGCAGGACCCGCGGTGTGGCGCCACCGCCTTCTGGCCGCTGTGCGGGCCCGGTTCGTGGGCGCCGAAAAGACCGACCGGCCAATGCATTACCCCAGCCACTACTCATTCATCGAGCATGCGGCGATGTCTCGTGAAATGCATCGGCTGTGAGGTTCTGGCAGGATCCCACAGCTGTCGACGGCACCACCAACCGAATCCCGGCACGCCGGCGGTGTCGCGCCGACTTCTAGGTCACCCTCGAGCGTGCCTCAATCACCGTCGATCGAGCCAAAGCTGTTGGTGAATAGGTATTTTCGGCACGCTCGGCGGTAATATGGGCACGCTCGGCGGTCGGATCGGCACGCTCGACGGAGGTGTTGCGCGCACATTCGGCAACTTGCCTCCGAACGTCTCTCGATCGCGAAAAATTCTGCTGTTCAAGAAATATCGTCAATTTAGTTCGGTTCGGCGCTCCCCGCCGCACGCGCGGACGCCAGGTCGGTCAAGAAGTCTTCGACGAACCGCCGCACGCCATCCCACTCGGTGTAGACATAGTCGCGTGACGTATCGGTGCCCAGGCCGCCCGGCTTGTCGTGGGCGATCCTCTTCATGATGTGGCGCTTCACGAACCCGTAGTGGGTGTAGAGGAGCGCACCGCCGAACAGGGCGACGCGGGGCGGAACCCACCTGGTGTCCTTCTCGAGCTGCTCGACGTATCCCTGGGCCTCCTCTGAATCGCCATGCGCGGCGAGGCTCACCGAGAAGAACGCCGAGGGTAACCGCTCGAGGGCGTCGCGGTGCTGCTCCACGAACTTGACCACGTGTTTCTCGTGTTTGCCCAGGTGGATGGAGGCCCCCACGATGACGCCGTCGTAAGTGTCGGGCGCCACGTCGTGGGTGTCCTTGATGTTTACCGCTTCTGCCTCGAAGCCGTGGCTACGCACCACGTCCGCGATGTACTCGGCAATCTTTGCGGTTTGCCCTTCGGTGGTCCCGTAGGCGATCAGGATGTTGGTCATTGTGTACCTTTCCCGAACAGCCGGTCGGTGCGTGAGCGCTCACCTCGAATCTCGAGGACCGCGACGACCGGTTCACCGACGCCACGACATGGCTCCGGATATTGACAAGTCTGACGCTACTGGTGCGTACGCGTGGTGTCGGGGGACGTTGGTCACCGATTGCCGGTACCTATGTCGCCCTTTCGAGACTTCCGAAAGGCAGGAGCTTTCGTATCTCGGGTTGGATCGAGCGTCTTCAACAGAGGCATGGTGCGCAGCGGGATGATCACCGACAGTGCGATCACGCTTGTCGATCGGGTCACGACAGTGGATCGGTTGAGTTCAATCAAGGTGGACTGAAGACCATCATGAGATGCTGCAGCGATACGACACAGCACGTCCCCTGATCCCGTTGTGGCGTACGCCTCCAAAACGCCTGGTATCGAAGCAAGTTCGTTGGTCACACTGTCCAGATCACCCTGCGCGATCTCTAGTGTCACAAAAGCTTGAACTCCAAATCCCGCTGCAGCAAGGCCAATCGTGGGTTCGTATCCCGCGATCACACCCGACTCTTCGAGCCTGCGAAGATGTGCCTGCACGGTTGCTCGTGCGACGCTGAGCTGCCGCGACAGCTCCAGCGCGCCGGCCCGCGGAGACTCGTGCATTGCGCTGAGCAATGCGAAATCCAGCTCGTCGAGGACCGTTGCTTCGGGAACCATCATCGCCCTTCAATAACCATCGAGATATATACAGATTGTATAGCGTAGACCACCTCGATCCGGCCGATTGTTACCAATTTGATCAGCACCGAATAGCTCGATTGCACGAATACTGGCCGGAAGGTTATCTGTTTGTACGGCTACCACCAAAAGAGTGCCGAGAAAGGCCCTGCGATGAGTATCGACTACGCCCTCACCAACGAAGAACACTTGGCGGACCTCGACCTCGAGCAACTCCGGCAGCTTGTCGGCCTCGTCGAGTACGACGGACACCTCGACCCCTTCCCGGTCAGCGGCTGGGACGCGCTGGTCTGGATCGTTGGAAACGCCACGCAGACTTCACATTTCTTTCAATCGGCGTTTGGAATGGACCTGGTTGCCTACTCCGGACCCTCGACCGGCAACCGTGATCACCACGCCTTCGTACTCGAAAGTGGCGCAGTACGATTCGTCATCAAGGGTGCGGTGGATCCTGCGAGCAAGCTGATCGAGCACCAGCGCAAGCACGGCGACGGAATTGTCGACATCGCGTTGTCGGTTCCCGACGTCGACAAATGCATCAAGCACGCCCGCGCTCAGGGGGCGACTGTTCTCAGCGAACCGCACGACCTGTCTGACGAGAACGGGACCGTCCGAATGGCGTCGATCGCCATCTACGGCGACACCCGCCACACACTGGTCGACCGGTCGCGGTATCGCGGGCCTTATCTGCCCGGCTACGTGGAGCGGACTTCGTCGTACCTGCAGCGAACTGGTGCACCCAGGAGAATCTTCCAGGCGCTCGACCACGTCGTCGGGAACGTCGAACTGGGAATGATGGACCAGTGGGTGCACTTCTACAACCGCGTCATGGGGTTCACCAACATGGCAGAGTTCGTCGGTGAAGACATCGCCACCGACTATTCAGCGCTGATGAGCAAGGTGGTGACCAATGGCAATCACCGAGTGAAGTTCCCCCTCAACGAACCGGCCATCGCCAAGAAGAAGTCCCAGATCGACGAATACCTGGAGTACTACCAGGGACCCGGGGTGCAGCATCTCGCGCTCGCGACCAATGACATCCTCGCGGCCGTCGACGTCCTGGTCGATGAGGGTATCGAGTTCCTGGCCATTCCGGATTCGTACTACGAGGATTTGGAACTACGCGCGCGGATCGGCGAGGTCAGAGCTCCCATCGAGGAACTGCAGAAGCGGGGCATCCTGGTCGACCGTGATGAAGACGGCTACCTACTGCAGATCTTCACCAAGCCTGTGGTCGACCGCCCGACCCTCTTCTTCGAACTCATCGAGCGGCACGGTTCGCTGGGATTCGGAAAGGGCAACTTCAAAGCGCTCTTCGAGGCGATCGAGCGGGAACAGAACGCCCGCGGCAACCTCTGACGCGCAGGCCACCATCACCGGCGACGGCATGGATGTCAACTACCGACAATCCGTCCGCGAACATCACCGAATCCGATCCGCGTCCCGCCCGGACCCGGCGCGCTTGCCGATATGACGACCTCGTCTCCGTCTTCAAGAAAGGTTCGCATCTCATCGCCGACCGCGACGGGTTCAGTTCCTCCCCAGGTCAATTCGATGAATGCGCCACGCTGTTCTTTGGCTGGGCCGGAGATCGTTCCGGAGGCGAACAGGTCGCCGGTGCGTGATGACGCACCGTTGACCGTGGTGTGTGCCAGCATCTGCGCCGGCGACCAGTACATCGCACCGTACGGAGGTCGCGACACCTCGTGCCCATTCCATTCGACCGCAAGATCGATGTCGAGTGCCCACGAGCGCCCTTCGCGAAGATAGGGCAACGGTTCAGGATCCTGGATCGGGGTGCTGATCCTGGCTTCCTCCAGTGCCAACAGGGGCACCACCCACGGTGAGATCGACGTCGCAAAGCTCTTTCCGAGAAACGGACCGAGCGGCACGTACTCCCAGGCCTGGATGTCACGGGCCGACCAGTCATTGACGATGACAGCACCAAAGACGTGTTCCGCGAACTGATCCGGGGTGATCGGGGCTCCGCGTTCGGACGGAACTCCAACAACGAAACCCATTTCGGCCTCGATGTCCAGACGTCGGCTGGGACCGAAGTCCGGCGCGCTCTGCGATGGAGTCTTGCGTTGGCCGGCGGGCCTGACGATGTCGGTGCCGGAGACCACCACTGTGCCGGCGCGGCCGTGGTAACCAACCGGCAGGTGTTTCCAGTTCGGCATCAGCGGTTCGGAGTCCGGGCGGAACAGCCGGCCCATATTGACGGCGTGATACTCGGATGCGTAGAAGTCGACATAGTCGGCCACCTCGAATGGCAAATACAGGGTCACAGCACCGACCTCGTGCAGTGCTTCGGCCGGGACATCGCCCTCTGTAGCCAGCGCGGCGATCTGTGCACGCACGTCGACCCACCGTTCACGGCCCTGTGCCATAAAGGGATTCAGCGACGGATTCGCAAATACGGTATCGCCGAGTGCGACCGACAGATCGACAACCTCGTCGCCGATCCGTACACCGACGCGCTTGTCAGTGCCTCGGGTGGAAAAGATGCCATAGGGCAGGTTGTTGACGCCGAACTGGGAGTCTGACGGAACGTCGAGTCCGGTCATGTCGCGCTCGGCCCATGTCCCGCCCAAGACCACGCATAGTTGGTGTCTTCGCACGCCGCCGCACCTTCGCCGAGTTCGAGCGGCCGGAAGGTGTCGACCATGACCGCGAGTTCGTCGAAGAATTCGACGCCGATGCTGCGCTCGTACGCGCCCGGCTGCGGTCCATGGGAATGCCCACCCGGGTGGATCGAGACCGATCCCTGACCTATTCCGGACCCCTTGCGCGCTTCGTAGTCGCCGCCCACATAGAACATGATCTCGTCCGAGTCGACGTTCGAGTGGTAGTAGGGCACCGGAATCGACAGCGGGTGATAGTCCACCTTGCGGGGAACGAAGTTGCAGATGACGAAGTTGTCGCCCTCGAATGCCTGATGGGCAGGCGGCGGCTGGTGGACCCGCCCGGTGATCGGTTCGAAGTCCGAGATGTTGAAGGTGAACGGATAGAGACATCCGTCCCAGCCGATCACATCGAACGGATGGTTCGCGTAGACAAAACGCGTGCCCACGATCGCGGTGGACCCGCGGTGCTTGACCAGGACTTCCACATCGGCCTGCTCGCGCACGATCGTTTCGGTCGGGCCATGTAGGTCTCGCTCGCAATAAGGCGCATGTTCCAGCAACTGACCGTATTTCGACAGGTACCGTTTCGGCGGCGCGATGTGGCTGTTGGCCTCCATCACGTAGGCCCGCACCGAACCCTGGGGTGACCAGCGGTGGGTGGTCGATCGCGGGATGAGGACGTGATCACCCTCGGTGGCATTCAGCGAACCGAACACGGTCTCGACTGTGGCCGAGCCGGATTCGATGTACACAATTTCGTCACCGATCGAGTTCCGGTACAGCGGAGACTCTTTCGCCGCCACAACGTACGAGATACGGATATCGGCATTGCCGAGGATCAATCGCCGTCCCGTGACGACATCGGCGTCGGCAGCCAAATCATCAGGGAAAAGATTGTGCAGTTTCAGGTGGCGTGGCTTGAGGGGATGATTCGGCGTCGTCGTCAGGTCTGGCAAGTCCCAGATCGTCGCGTCGACAATGGCCGACGGAATGTACCGGTGATAGAGCAGCGACGAATCGGACGAGAAGCCCTCCTCCCCCATCAGCTCTTCGTAATAAAGCTGCCCATCGGCATTTCGATGCTGGGTATGTCGCTTGGGTGGGATTGCGCCGAGTCGACGGTAGTAGGCCACGATTTTCTCCTCACGAAGGAGTGTGGTGGCTCAGCTACGTGGGCAGATCTACCCGCAGGGCCATGTGCTCATCGAGTATCCGGCGCAACGCGGCGTCCATCGGATGCGCGGTTGCGAGCTCGCGGCCGTCGCGACTGTCCACCACGACCACCCCGCCCTCACGCGGTTCCGCGACGTCGACTTGATCGATGAGCGGATCGAACAATGCGGGCGGCGTGGCCAGGTAATACAGCGCATGGCGCGACTCGTTCAACCCGGCGGCGTATATCAGTCCGTGCTGCGTTATCACGAAGAATTCCGAGGTGATCCTGGCGTTCGGGATCTCGCCTTTGCCCCATGCCGCTGCGGCGTGCCGGGACTCCGCCAATCTGTCGGGGACGTCGTCACTCAGTGTGAGTAACTGGTGTACGAGAGTTCCACCCGCTCGTGGATAGACATCGATGGCGGATCTGAAGTACCGCTGAAAGATCTCGCCGAAATAGTCGTACCGTTGCTCGCTCATCGCAGCTCCCAGGTTTCAGACTGATACCTCAATTGTGCGCCTGCACCGTCAGTTGAGGAGCAGTTCCGCCAGGACGGGTACGCTCAAATACATCCAAGTGTCCGCACTTTCTGCGGTAGCGCACTTTCTGCGGTACGCTGGGGCTCATGTCCGACGATCGGTACAACCAGATTCGCGACGCGTTGGACGGCGCCGAGAACGCACCGCCCATCGATGCGCTTCGGCACCTGCGGTCTGTTCTCGACATTGCCAGCGCCATGCTCGATGAGCAGATGGCGCGCGCGGTTGTCGAGAGCGATGTGAGCATCCGGTCGGCGGCGTCGGCGGCGGGCTTGTCGGAGAACGCCGTCGGACCACGGCTGGCCCGCACCAGCATGCTGGCCGACTACGCCCGCCCCAACGGTCGGGTCACCGCCGCCGATGTGCGCCGCGCGCAGTACGACCGCGAGGCGGGCGCCGCGGTCGACCCGGCCGACAAACCCACGCCGCTGCGGTTCAAACCACGTCGCAGCACCTGAGACCGTAACAACTGGGAGACAAGGAGATTCGCATGACCAATCCGAACCTGACCTGGGTCGTGTTCCTGCTGGACCGGTCCGGGTCGATGCAGTCGATCAAGTCCGACACCGAAGGTGGTTTCGCGGCGTTCATCGCCGAGCAGGGCAAGGCAACCGGCGAGTGCGCGGTGACGCTGGCGCAGTTCGACAACGACTACGAGGTCGTCTATTCCGGCCTACCGGTCGCCGAGGTCCCAGCCCTGGACCTGGCACCGCGAGGGCGCACCGCACTGCTGGATGCCATGGGCCGGTTGATCACCGACACCGGCCAGAAGTTGGCCGCGTTGCCCGAGGCCGATCGTCCGGGCAACGTCGTGGTCGCGATCATGACCGATGGCATGGAGAATGCCAGCGAGGAGTGGACACACCCCGCGATCAAGTCGCTGGTCGAGCAGCAGACCAAGGACTACGACTGGCAGTTCCTCTACATGGGCGCCGACCAGGACGCCGTCGAAGTCGGTGCCCGCCTCGGTGTGAAGCGAGAACAAGCTGTCACCTACAGCCGCGGAAATGTCGACGCCGTGATGGGCGCGTCCTCATCCAACCTCGCCGCATTCCGCGACGCCCGGGCCGTCAACCCAACAGCACCCATGCCCGGATACACCAACGCGCAACGGTCGTCCGCCGACGAATGACCAGTCGACCACAGCCCACCCGCGTCGGTCACCACAGTTGCCGCATCGCGGATGCCATTGGTTCGCAATGACTCTCGTGAAGCGACGGCGTTGTCTAGCCTATTCTGCTTAGCTTTTATTGTCGCCGGGTATCACGGGTCTCGACCAACGGCTGCAAACCGTTAGCGAAGGAGGCCGACATGCTGACGCAGGTTGCGGAGGGTGTACTGGTCCACCAAAGCGAGTTCATGCAGAGCAATGCTGTTGTCGTACAAGGCCAGGCCGGTGTATTGCTCATCGATCCCGGGATACAGGACCACGAAATGGTCTGCCTCGCGAATGACCTTCAGGAGTTGGGCCAGGACGTTGTAGCAGGCTTCTCAACTCACCCGCACTGGGATCACCTGCTCTGGCATCCCCGACTCGGTTCGGCGCCCCGTTTCGGTACAGCCCGCTGTGCGGGTGCTATCCAAACCCGGCTGGCGGATCCGCAGTTTCAGGACTTCGTCAGGACCCTGATTCCACCTGACATCGTCGAGCAAGTACCCCTCGACTTGCTGGGCCACATCACCGCTCTGCCGGCCGGGGCCACAGTGATCCCTTGGGACGGTCCTCGAGTCCGGATCATCGAACACAATGCGCATGCACCCGGTCACGCAGCGCTCGTCATCGAAGAACGTGGGGTTCTCGTCGCCGGCGACATGCTTTCTGATGTCCTGATTCCGATGCTCAACGTCATGGGCACCGCTGATCCGATCGAGGACTACCTCGCCGCGCTGCGACTGCTCGAGGGCGCCGCGGGCGACGTCGATGTGGTCATTCCCGGCCACGGCTCCGTTGGTGGGTCTGGTCAGGTAACCGCACGGATCTCCCAGGATCGCGCGTACATGCATGCCCTACGCGACGCCGAAGTCCTCAGCGACCCGCGGCTCGACCCATCCGCGTACGGGAAGGACTTTCTTCCTGACGTGCATGACCAACAGCTGCATTACCTCACCCCAAGCAGCGAGCACGACCAGGCGCCCGGCTAGTACCGACCGACCCTAGCCGCGTTTCGCTCCGTTGCTGGTGGACCACCGGTTACTCGGCTGGGGCGGTTCTCGCAGGTGATGGGTAATGCGCCGGTTCAGAGGTCGGGAATTCGAAGTATCTGGCCGACCTTGATGAAGTCCGGATCGGGGAGTTTATTGGCCGCTGCGATCAGCGTGAACAGCGAGCCGTCCCCGTAGAACCGCTCGGCCAATTCCGACAGCGTGTCTCCCGCGACCACTTTGTACTTCTTGGTGAGCCCCGGGATCAGCAAAATCTGACCGGTCCTGATGAAATCCGGATCGGGCAGGTCGTTCGCGATCGCAATCACCTCGAACAGGTCGGCATCGCCATAGATCCGACTTGCCAAATCCGACAATGTGTCACCCGAGACAACCTTGTATTTCTTGGCCATGATCGTTTCCTCTCGTATTTTGTTTCCGCGACGCCCGTGAGCGGTGCGCCTGATGTCGATGGTGATCGGATCGGAGACCGCAGTAACGAGTAGTGCGCTACGCAATTCGTTGGGCGTGGAGGACGCGACGACGCGGAGCCGGAAACAGGTAGTGCACTACTCGTGCGTGCACCAACCGAAGGTCAGACGATTGAGGCAGTCCCCGCATAGGAGGGTCGACACCTTTTGACAGAAGGCTTTCGATGCATCGAGGAGCAGTGTTCATCGGCGTGGATCGGACGGGCGCCGGCATGCCGGTGCTACGCGCCGCCGCATCGGGCGCGCAGCAGATGCACGACTGGGCAGTCGATCCCGATCGTGGCGGAATAGATCCGGCGAACGTTCGTTTGCTCACCGACGCGGTCACCAAAGTCACCTCGGACGGGGTGTTGACCGCGGTCGAGGGACTCGTCGCGGCCGGCGTCGACCAACTGATCCTCTACTTCGCAGGCCACGGACTGCTCGTCGACATGATCGAAACCTGGATGCTGTCGGACGCACCGACCCGTGGCAACGCGGCCATCAGCGTCGGCAAGAGCATCCAGGCAGCCAAACGGGGCAAGACGCCCCACGTCGTGATCATCTCGGATGCGTGCCGAACGCCCGCGCAGGACCTCGACACCCAGTCACTCACCCCGGTCTCCGCGTTTCCCAACAGTCTCTGCACCGGCTCGCGACCGCGTGTCGACGTCTTCTACGCCAGCGCGCAGGGCGAGGCCGCGATCGAGATCAACACCGTTGCCGCCGAAGGGATCTACACCTCGGTGCTCCACGAGGCGCTCAACGGTCGACTGTACGACGCGCAGGGACTCGAGCGGGATGTGATGGTGCGCGCAGGCGATAACGACCCTCGCTGGTACATCTACACCAATCCGCTCTGCGTCTACCTCGAGACAGCAGTCAGCGCGCGCCTCGCGGAGCTCAATCTCGACCTGGATCAGTCGCCGACGTTCGATGTTCAGGTCGGCGCGAACAAGCGGTGGCTGGCCTGCGTGGATCGTGGCGACGACGGTCCTCTGGTACGCAGTATCTCCGGCACCAGCCTGGAAAGCACGGTTGCACGACGATCACTGTCGAAGATCACCGCGGACCTCTATCAGGCCGCTGTCGGTCAGTCTGAGACGTTCGACAACGAGCTCGGGCGTGCAGAGTCCGAGGGTGCCGGTCGATTCGTGAGCTCGGTCCGATCGCTGCTCGAACCGCTGGCGACCGACGCTGCGCTGCCACCCTCGGATGGTATGCGGCGCGGCGTCAGTGTGCGGGGGACGTCGATTCGCCGGGCGACGTCGCCCGGCGGGTCGGTGGTCACCGACGGCCATGTGGTCGACTTTGCCGGGTCGGGCACGCACATGGTGGCCCTCGAACTCGACAATGGCACGGCAACAATGCTTCCCGTGGTCGAGGGTCACGTTACGGAGATCCACGTCGTGGGGCGGCATATCAGCGCGGTGTTCTTTGAACCCGAGTCAACCAATCCTGTTCGAGAGCAATATATTCGGCGCATCAAGGCGATCGTCACGGCGTCCGCGCAGCGTCGGCGCCACCAGGATGTGCTGGAGGGCGTCAGGCTGGCCGCATTGTTGGCCCGCGGCAGGCCCGACGACCTGACGCTCGCGCTATATCAGGCCTACGCGTTCCACTCCCGCCAAGATCTGGATCGGTTGGCGGATCTACGAATACGACTGACCGAGCAGCGCAGCGGCATCGAGTTCCTCGATTTGATTCTGATGGGTACAGAGTCCCCTGGTTCAGCTGTCGGCGACCACTTCGTGACACCTTTCCCACTGCTCACGCAAGGTTGGGATCTCCTCACCGATGCCGGCCCGATGTTGTGGTCGCGGACCGGACAACTGCGAAGCCACCTCTTGCCGTCGCTGTGGACCGTCTTCGGCAACGACGCAACCGATCTGTTGTTCCAACCCGCTTGATCCGACCAGGCAAAGGAGAACCACATGTCCCGAGAGATCATCTTCATCCACGGTCGATCGCAGCAGGGCAAGGACTCTGCCGAACTCAAGCAGGAGTGGATCAACAGCCTCAACGAGGGTCTCGGCAAGAGCGATCCGTCACTGCCTGCGATCACCACTGACCAGGTCCGGTTCCCTTTTTACGGCGATACCCTCGACCGCCTGGCGAAAGGCTTCACCGACGGCGACGTCCCAGACGTCATTCTGCGTGGTGAACCGAACCTCAACAGTGAAACCAAGCGATTCCTGTTCGACGTGCTCACCGATCTTCAACAGCAACAGCACATTCCGGACACGGAGATCAGCGCACAAACCGGAATCGCCGTCACCGAACGCGGCCCGCTCAACTGGCCGTGGATGCGCGCACTCCTACAGAAGCTCGACCAGAACGGGAAGATGAGCGCCGTGACCATCGCGCTGGCCACCTACGACGTCTTCCAGTACCTCACCAACCGCACCATCCGCCGACGCATCGACGACGGCGTGATCGGCGCCTTCACCCCGGGAACCGACAGTGTCGTCGTCGCGCACTCCCTGGGCACCGTCGTCGCCTACACGCTCCTGATGCGCGAAGGCACCAACCGAAACTGGAAGGTCCCGGAGTTGATCACCGTGGGTAGCCCGTTGGCAGTCAACGCGATCCGGGACCGGGCACCAGGCATCGGTGATGTCGGCGGCAACCGCACCCCACCGTGCGTCGGGAGTTGGTTCAATGCCATGGATCCCCACGACGCCGTGGCTTTGCACCCTCTCGACGCCGCGCATTTCGTCATCAACCCGCCGACCCCGGCCATCGAGAACAAGACCGACGTCGACAACCAAACGCCGAATCACCATGGCATCAGCGGATACCTGAGTGATCCCGTGGTGGCGCGGCGAATCTACGAAGCACTGCAGGAGTAGGGCAATGTCCACCGAGGAGATCGACTTTCATCTCGAGATCAGTCCATATCCACACACAGGTCATCCCGACGGCTATCTGGCCAGGGTGCTCAGGGCACCATCGGGCGGACTCCCGTCCGCGAAGTTCGACATCGATGTCGGCGACATCGTGAATAGGCGAGACGAACTCGAAAACGCCATCCTCGCCGCATCCGTCTCGGCGCGACGCGCGATACCCGTCAGCGAGCGGTCTCTGCACGAGGTCGGCTCAGGCTTGTTCCGTGCGGTGTTCAACGGTCCCGTGAACAATGGGTATCGAGCGAGCCTGGGTGCCGCGCAACACCATCGCAAGCGACTTCGGCTGGTGCTCAGCCTGACGGCACCCGAGCTTGCCGCCGTCCCATGGGAAATGTTGTTCGACCCCGACGATGAGACGTACCTGTGCCGCCAGAGGCCACTCGTTCGGCACATCCCGGCGCCGGACTACGACCCACTCCCCCTTGACGTCACGCCCCCGCTGCGCATCCTGTGCATCGTCGCGTCTCCCAGAAATCTTGGAGCGCTGAACACCGAGGCCGAGATCGACCAGCTCAGAGCAGCTCTGCGGGAACAGATCGAGGAGCGCCGGATCGAATTGGTCTGCGTTCCCCAGGCAACGTGGAGCAACGTGCATCGCTATCTGCTCAATGGAACGTGGCATGTGCTGCACTTCATCGGTCACGGCGACTACGACCCGGTGAAGACCGAGGGCTGCATAGCGCTGGTGGGCGAGGATGGTCGCGCCGACATGGTCGACGCGTCACGGTTGACCGAGTTGCTCGACGAGGCCGAACCGACTCCGCGTCTGGTCGTATTGAACTCGTGCTCATCGGGACGGGCCGCGTCCGATGACCTGTTCGCCGGCACCGCTGCTGCCCTCGCCCGCGGCGGGATCAGTGCCGTCGCCGCAATGCAATTCACCGTCAGCGATGCGGCTGCCATCGAGTTCGCACGTGGCTTCTACGCGGCGGTCGCCGCCGGTCGGGACGTCGACCGCGCCGTCCTCAGTGGCCGAAAGGCCATCCTGGGATTGCCCAACACCCTGGAGTGGGTGACGCCGGTGCTGTACATCCGGGGTGGGTCGACTCGGTTGTTTCGTCTGACCGATCAGGCGCCCAGTGCACAGTCGGATCCGTTGCCGAACATCGTGCCCAACCCTCCGTCGAATTCCGGCCCGCTGCAGCCGTCGTTTCCAGCACTGAATCGGCAGTCGGACCAGCGCTCGCGGCGGGTGCCGGAACATCGGTCGGATCAATGGTCGCGGCCGGCGCCAGAACCACGGCCGGATCGGTGGTCGTGGCCGACGTCTGGGCCAGTGTGGGAGTCCCGGCCGAGTCGGCCGGCGGGTGAACCTCCGGGGCCAAAGCCGCGGAACGAGCGCGTGGTGGCGCCGCCCGCCGAGTTGTCTGATGAGGAACTGGCTGAGAACAAGCCCGTTGCACCGAAGCTCTTGCTCTGCCTCGTCGCCGCAGGCTTGGCGATTCTTGCGGCGGGACTGATGGCTGTGAACCCATTCGTGCCCTTTGGGAACGACGGTTCGGGTGACACGATCTTCAACAGCGAAGACCTTCGGGTCCTTGTGATCCCAGCTCTGTCACTCGCGTTCATTGCTGGATTTGCCGGAGTTCTGACGGCATTTTCTGGGCACGCTCGTCAGGCCGGCCTCGGAGTGATCCTGAGCGGCGCTGCGGTCGGTCCCTGGCTCCTTTTCACGCAGTGGACCAACGAAGAAGAATCCACATCTGCCTGGAGCAGCTGGGGTGTCGGCGTGTGGATTTGGGTCATCGGGGTTTCGAGCTGGATCCTCGCGGCGGCGGTGGCGGGTTTCGCATTGCTATCCACACACGTGTCATCGCCTCGATCACGACTCACCCTCGCCGATCGGCACATTCAGGTTGCACTTCTTGTCGGCGGTATCGCTTGCATCGTGCTGCTGTGGCATCACTTCTCCATGCCCGATGAGTGGCATGACGAAAGCCGAATCAGTCAGCCTCTTGGTGGGTTGTGGATCGCCGGGGCAGCGCTGCTTGTACCGCTCGCCGCGTCCACGATTCGCGTGCACGATCTTCGGATCGGGCTCATCGTCGGGTGGGCCGGAGTATCCACCACCTTTCTCTTCTACCGATTCCGGGAACTCTACGAAATGGAGGACGACTCTTCTATCTCACTGATTCTGGCCATCATCTTCGGCCTCCTCGTCGTTGCATGTGTCGTGTTGTTCACACGCACCTGGCGAGACGGAGTCAGCAAGCCTGCAGCCGTCCTCCATACCTGAGTCCAGTCCGTCAGTCTAGATTTCTGTAAGTCTCAGTGTTCCAACGCTTTACGTTCGGAACTCTGCCGCCGGCGATCGAGGGCGAAACGTGCCGCCGCCCGGATCGAATCGGCGGTCGGTCGAGGGACCCATCCCAGTTCGCGGGTCGCCTTACTGTGATCGAGTGGCGAAACATGGCGCATCAGACGAACACCGACCATATTGAAGGGATAATCCCGGCGGAGCAGCTTTCCGATCGTCGTCGCCAGAAAGCCGGTCACCGTCAGCGCAATGGGCGGGATTCCGTACTTCGGGGCCGGAACCCCCGCCTCGGCAGCCGCCAACGCATAGATCTCTTTTGCCGACATGAAACTCTCCGAGATTATGTACCGCTCACCGATGCGACCTTTTGTCGAGGCCAGGATCATCGCCTCGGCGGCGTCTTCGATGCCAACGACCTCTGAGTGGACATTGTTGAGATAGAAGGGCAACTTGCGGAGCGCCGCGGCGGCGACGAGTCCGCCATGCGGTGTCGGCGCCCAGTCCCCCGGTCCGTATGTGTTTGAAATATTCAGCGCGACGGCAGGCAGACCCTGATTACGGGCGTACTCCAACACGAGGTCCTCGGCCTGGCGTCGCGACTCGATATAGGGCCCACCCTTACCCGCCCAGTTGAATGCCTTGTCCTCGTTGACTTTCTCGCCCGGGCCACCGATGGCGATGGCACCGATCGTGCTACAGAACACGAATCTCTGCAGGTCCGCATCCACCGCCACGTCGAGCACACGACGCAAACCTTCGACATTGGTTTCGAACAATGGGGTGGGATCACTCAGCCACGCACGAGTGTCGACGATGCAGTAGTACACGACGTCACAGTCGACCATTGCCTGCCTAATGGACTCAGGGTCTTCGATGCCACCGCTGTGGCGCGTGACTGGGAGATCGTCGAAAGCACGGGTATTGCTCGACTCGCGGACGAGCACGCTGACCTCCTCACCCCGCTCCACGAGAAGCCTCGTCACCGTCGAACCCACGAACCCGCTTGCACCCATCACCAATGCACGTTGCCCAGCCATCGCTGTACACACCTCTTCCGCGGATCAACAGTCGCCGACACTCTTACTGTAATGTATACAGTATAAATGGAGTCACCAGGGGGTGAGTTCGGCTTCAGGTGTTCTCCCGCGGTCGCAAGGCGAGAATGGTTTCTGAATTCGCCACCAGCACAGAGCGTCCAGAGCAATTGCGCCGACCATCCGAGCCGGCGCCCCAACCCGAGGGATCTCGGCAGTCAAGGTCAGGCGGGTTCAACACGGAGCGTGGTGCTCTTGGCGGTAGCGCTCGTGATTGCCCGAACTGCTGAACCGGATCCGTACTTCTGCCGATATGCTTCATCGATTCGGTCATCGACTTCGGCGTCGCGGATGAACGCCACATCCTTGGACACTCCGCCGGACTCGATCAGCCCTTCTCCACGCACTTGCGTCCCGCGGAACCATGCTGCATCCGGTCCGTTCACCGATCGCACGTAGATGGAGTCGCCTACCCGGACAGCCCAGATGATCACAAGTTTGCGCAGGCTTCCGTCTTGCCGCCGACCAGCAACCCGCAGTTCTCCTGCTCGGCCGATCTTTTCCAATTCATCTTCGGTCCATTTGGTCATTTTCAATTCTCCTCTTGTGTAGACCCGAATCGCGCGGAGGTCCCGCCAAATCCCTACGCGATCGGTTACGTCTGGTAATCGGTACCGGCACTGAGTTCACGCCACTTCTCGAGTTCTCTGCGTTGTGAATCTGCCACTCGGACAAACACATCGAGGGCATCGGTGCCCAGCAACAGCAGCGAGGGCGGCTCGGGCGATTCGACCGCGGTGATGATGGCAACGGCTGCCCGGGCCGGGTCTCCCTGCTGCGTCCCGTGCACCGTGTCGTTCTCGATCCGTCGCTTACCGGCCGTCTCGGCGTAATCCGCGATGGCCTCGGCTGATTGGGTCAGCGAGCGGCCGGCGAAATCGGTGCGGAACGCACCCGGCTCGACGATCATCGCGGAGATACCCAGCGGGGCGAGCTCTTTCTGCAATGACCCGGTCAAACCCTCGAGCGCTGCCTTGCTGGCCGAGTAGAACCCCGACCCCGCCGGGCGACCCTGTGCACCCATGGACGAGACATTGACGATTGCACCCGCCCGGCGCGCTCGCATGCCGGGCAGTACAGCCTTGATCATCGCGACAGCACCGAAGAAGTTCGTGTCGAACAGCTGACGAATGTCATCGTCGCTGCCTTCCTCGACGGCGGCGCGGTATCCGTACCCCGCATTGTTGACAAGGACATCCACTGCACCGAATCGTTCCTCGGACTTCGCGACTGCCTCGACAACCCCCTTCGGATCGGTGACGTCAAGCGCAAGCGCCAGCGCCGTCCGGGGATACTCGTCTTCGAACTCTCGCACCTTCGAGACGTCCCTGGCAGTGACAACAGCGTTGTGACCGGCGGCGAGCACCGCGCCGGCGAGTGCCCGCCCGAGTCCGGTCGAGCACCCGGTGATGAGCCATGTGGACATGTGTCGATTCCCTTCGATCAAACGTGATGACCTCGTCGAGCATGCATGTCGCGACAAGGTCCTTCCCTTCATCGATTCAATCCCACCTGACGCGCACGTGGGAGTCCCTGCCGAACGGGGTAATGGCAGACCCTCCCGCGCGACGGACAGGCCACCTACGTTCTAGTTACAGCCAACACCTGCACGAGGCGTGGCCATGGCGAAGAGAGATGACGATGGGTGTGAGTGCACAGGCGCAACGGAATCACGACGAGCTGTTTCCGGATCACACATCAACGCTGAAGCAGACCGATCCCGAGTTGATCGAGTACTTCGACAACTTCGCCTTCGACGAGGTGCTCCGCGACAGCAACCTCGAGACCAAGACCCGCCTGATGGTTCAGCTGGCCTCGATGATCGCGGGCCAGGCGCTACGCGAGTACCGCGTCATGCTGGGAGCGGCACTGAACGTCGGAGTCACACCGGTTCAGGTGAAAGAAGTTGTGTACCAGGCAGTGCCGTATGTCGGCATGGCCAAGGTGTTCGACTTCATTCACGCCACCAACGACGTGCTGACCGAGCGCGGTATCGACCTGCCGCTACCGGGTCAATCCACAACGACCCCGGACAACCGAATGAACAAGGGCTTGGCTGTACAGAAGGAGATCGTCGGCGCCGCCGGTGTCGAGAACATGTACGCGAACGCACCCGAAGACGAGGCACACATCCAGCGACTGCTGTCCACGAACTGTTTCGGCGACCACTACACGCGCACCGGTATCGATGTGCCCGTCCGCGAGTTACTCACCTTCGCAATGCTCGTCGCACTCGGTGGCTGTGAACCGCAGGTCAAAGGGCATGTCGCCGCCAACCTCAATGTCGGCAACGACCGAACGGTCCTGATCGACGTCCTCACCCAACTACTCCCATTCGTCGGATATCCACGCACTCTCAACGGCCTGCGCATGGTCGACGAGGTGACCGCGGCGTAAGCCCCGACAACACGGAAGAAGATTTCACATGGCCCAGCGCACTTGGCTCATCACCGGCGTCAGCAGCGGCTTCGGCCGCGAACTGACCGAACAACTACTTCTCGCGGGTGACCGCGTTGTCGGTACCGTCCGCAACGCCGGCAAGGTCGACGACCTCGTTGCTCAGTACCCCGATACGTTCATCACCGAACTCCTCGACGTCACCGACACCCCGGCAGTTCGCGAGGTCGTCGATCGCACCTTTTCTACCCTCGGCTGGGTCGACGTCATCGTCAGCAATGCCGGCTACGGTCTCTTCGGCGCCGCCGAAGAACTCACCGATGCCCAAATCGACCACCTGATCGCGACCAACCTGACCGGATCGATTCAGTTCATCCGCTCGGCTCTGCCGCACCTGCGTGAGCAGCAGGGCGGTCGGATCATCCAGATCTCCTCGTACGGAGGACAAGTCGCCTTTCCTGGCAACTCCATGTACCACGCCACCAAGTTCGGCATCGAAGGCTTCGTCGAGTCGGTCGCACAAGAGGTGGCACCATTCGGGATCGGAGTCACGATCGTCGAACCAGGCGGGGCGCGAACCGAATTCCGTTACCGGGGTGCGCAAGTTGCCAATCTTATGACGGCCTACGACAACAACCCTGCTCACGGCTTCCTTGCGATGCTGGACCCTGCCAACGGACTCGCAGCCGGAGACCCCGCCCGGATGGCATCCCGCATAATCGAGAGCGTCGATATCGAACCCGCACCGCTACGGATCATGCTCGGATCGCAAGCCCTCGCAAGCACACTCGACACGCTGCGCACGCGCATCGGCAACTACGAAGCGCAAACCGAGCTCGCCGCGTCGACCGACTTTCCTCCCGGTGAGTGAGCCCGCCCACACTGAGGCTGCATACGTGCACTGTGAAGGAGGTACTGCCAATACCTGTATCAACAGGTGCTGCCAGTCGCCCAGCGCAACGACGACTCTGGTAACCATCGGCGATGTGCACCGACGTCGCCCCTATCGACCCCAACACCAACAGTGGAGTTTTTGATGCGAGCAACATTCATGTACGGCGCAGGCGACGTCCGGGTGGAGCATGCGCCCGACCCGACGATCCAGCTGCCGACAGATGCCATCGTCCGAGTGGTCCGCGCCTGTGTCTGCGGTTCCGACCTGCATCCCTACAATTCGATGGCCGCTTCTGACACGCCGGCACCCATGGGACACGAATTCCTCGGAGTCGTGGAGGACATCGGGTCGGACGTATCTGCAGTGAAGAAGGGTGACTTCGTCATCGCCACCTTCGCGTTCCAGGACAACACCTGCGTGTTCTGCCAGGAAGGCTTCCAGACCGCTTGTGTCAACGGCGGCTGGTACGGACAACCCGGTGTCGGCGGTGCGCAGGCCGAAGCCGTCCGCGTGCAACAGGCCAACGGGAGCTTGCTCGCCGTACCGGTGGACGAGACCTCCGAGCTCCTGCCCTCGCTGCTGACCCTGTCCGACG
This sequence comes from Williamsia faeni, assembly GCA_003202005.1. Lineage (GTDB taxonomy): Bacteria > Actinomycetota > Actinomycetes > Mycobacteriales > Mycobacteriaceae > Williamsia > Williamsia faeni. Next base: position 181,442 of record QJJF01000011.1, read on the forward strand.
TCTACCTCACCGGCTACCACGCCGCCCACATGGGCAACGTCTCCCCCGGTAAGACCGTCACCGTGATCGGCGATGGCGCCGTGGGTCTTTCGGCCGTGCTCGCGGCCAAACAGATGGGCGCCGAGCAGATCATCCTGATGGGCCGCCACACCGCCCGCACCGACCTCGGCCGCGAATTCGGTGCCACCGACGTGGTCGCTGAACGTGGCGAAGAAGGAATCGCGAAGGTCATGGACCTGACCCGCGGGCTCGGTTCACACGTGGTGCTCGAAGCCGTCGGCCACATGCCCGCCTACGAGCAGTCCTACGGAATCGTCCGCCCCGGAGGCGTCATCTCCCGTGTCGGTGTACCCCAGTACGAGGCTGCGCCAGTCGGTTTCGGATCGCTTTTCGGCAAGAACGTGACCCTCAACGGCGGACCCGCACCCGTGCGCGCGTACATCGAACAGGCCATCCCGGAGGTCCTCGAGGGCCGCATCAACCCGGGCAAGGTCTTCGACCTCACCGTCGGCCTCGACAACACCGCCGACGGCTACAAGGCCATGGACTCACGCGAGTCTCTCAAGGCGCTCGTCAAGCCGTAGTTCCGGAAAAAGGAACCTGCCAATCAGAGTCACGGCGTCACTGACACTCTCCGACAACATCGTCACACCCGATGGTTTCAATGACGCTCTCGAACAGATCCGGACGCAAGCGGCGAGCTAGCCGTCGTTGCGATGACATCTCGAGGAGTTCTGTTGACTGCCATAATGATTTCGGTGATGGCGCCTATACTGTTCGGAGCATCGTCCAGCGGCTGAGGAGGACCCGATGCTGCCGGTGACCTACTCGATGAGCGTGTCGCTCGACGGTTTCATCGCGGGACCGGATTCTGACATCAGCTGGACCGCGCCTGACGCAGAACTGTTTCGCTTCCACATAGAGCAGACCCGCCACATCGCCGTGCACTTGTGCGGCCGGAGCCTTTACCAGGCGATGCTGGTGTGGGAGACGGCCGAGCAGACCATGTCCGACGAGGCAGAACTCGAGTTCGCCCGGATCTGGCGGCCGATCCCGAAAGTGGTGTTCTCCCGGACGCTGAAATCGGTGGAAGGCAATGCGCGGCTGGCCACCGGCGACATCGCCACCGAGGTCAGACGGCTCCGTGACCAGCCGGGTGAAGGCGAGGTGTCCATCGGCGGCGCGGGACTCGCCGCGGCCGCCATCTCCGAAGACCTGATCGACGAATACCGCCTGTTCGTCAACCCGATCATCCTCGGGGCCGGGACGCCGTACTTCACACCGCTCGCGAACTCCCTCGACCTGCGACTGATCGAGTCACGAACTGTCGGCTCAAAAGTCATCTACCTTCGCTACCAGCGCACCCGCTGAGGACCCCGCCCAGACCGGCGAACCATCTCATGCACACAATCGTGATCCCCGCGTTCGGACCGCTCGGCGACGTGATTCCCTATGTCGGCTTGGGTATTCGGTTACAGGACAACGGCTACCGGGTTGTGGTCGCCGCGACGCGGGCGTTCGAAGACCTCGTCACCGGAGCCGGGCTCGAGTACCGGCCTCTTCCGCGCGATATCGAATCCGAGACGCGCCAATCCCCGGTGGCACAGCGCCTGCTCGAGGGCGGACGCGCCCGGCCGTCGCGAAAACTGGTGCAGGACATGGTCGGTGACATGCGAGCGGTGGCTTTCGCTGTCATCGATGTGGCGTTCGATGCCGATCTACTGCTCGTCCCGGCTCCGGTCTCGTTGTTCGGCTTCCACATCGCCGAAGGTTTCGACGTTCCCGCCATCGGAGTGTTTCTGCAACCGCTTGCCCCGACCGGTGACTTTCCCCCGCCGATGGCCGGGACCCGGTCCTTCGGGCGGGACGCGAACCGCGCGATGGGCAGGCTGCTCGCTGTCGGCGAGCAGCCGTTTCTGGGGTTGATCAATGAGGTGCGGGCGGCATTCGGAATGGCTCCCGTGTCGCTGCGCGAGCAGATCCGCAAGCGTCTCGATGAGTGGTACGTACTGCACGGGTTCAGCCCCGCGGTGGTCACGCGACCGTCGGATTGGCGGGCCGGGCTCGAGGTGGCCGGCTACTGGTGGCCGCCAACGGTTCCGGACTGGACACCCCCCGCGGAGTTGGTGGACTTTCTCGCCGCCGGCCCGCCACCGGTGTTCGTGGGCCTGGGCAGCACTGCAACCGAGGCCGGCGAGCGCTACAGCCGAATCGCGTGCTCGGCGTTGCGGCAGGGAGGCATGCGCGGTGTCATCGATTCCGGCTGGGCGCGGCTGACCGGCGACGGTCCGGACATGATCACCGTCGGTGATGTCCCGCATGACTGGCTGTTTCCGCAGATGAGTGCCGCGGTGCACCACGCCGGCGCCGGCACGGCGGCGTCGGGTTTGCGCGCGGGCGTTCCCGCCGTGCCGTTACCGGCGATCGGGGACCAACCGTTCTGGGCCAATCGTCTGCAGTCGCTCGGGGTGGCTCCCGCAGTGATCCGGCGCAAAGATCTCACCGTCGGTCGACTCGCGAACGCGGTCACGGCGGCCGTCTCGGATCCGCGTTACCGGGAACGCGCAATGATTGTTTCTGAGCGCTTGCAGACCGAGGACGGTGCGACGGCCGTTCTCGAGGCTGTCGAAGAACACCTGCATTGACAGCCGCGGATCACGGGAACGTCTGTGGACCTTGTTATTCCAGTGTGTTGAGGTACTCGTGCAAGATCTTGCCGACCTCGGCCGCGGGCTTGGGCAGGTCGAGATCCATGTGTGCAATGTCGATGTCGCGCGTCGCGATTCGACCGTGGATGTATTCGCTCCATGTTTCGGGGAGTGCTTCAGTCGACGATTTCTGGACCGGACTGATCGTCGCCCGCAGCAGCAACGCGTCACCGTGATAAACCGGCATCGTGTGTTCGGTCATGATCGACACGTCGTTCTTGAAGATGCGGAACGCACTGGCGAGGAACGACTCGTACTCCGCAGTGTCGATCACATCGCCATAGCGTTGCCGGATCCATTCCCGGATCGCTTTGCGCACGTACTCGTCCGATGGCGCTTGATCCATCGCCTTCCGGGCTTCGTCGCCCATCGGCGCGCTGTCGAGCAGGCCGAGGAATGCGACTTCATGGCCGCGCCGCTCCAACTCGGCCGCGACCGCGTGGGCGACCACACCGCCGAAAGACCATCCGAGAACATAGAACGGTCCGTCTGGCTGGATCGCCAGGATGTCATCGATGTACTCGGCGACCATCGCGTCGATCGATTCTGCCAGCGGAGTCACGCCGTCGAAGCCGCGCGCCTGAATGCCGTAGATGGGGCGGTCTTTCAGATGTTTCGCCAGACCGCGGTAGCACCAGCTGAGCCCGCCACCGGGGTGCATGCACCACACCGGTGGTTTCGAGCCGACGTCTCGAATCGGCAGCACGCCGGCGAATGCTTCGGCGGCCATCGCGGTGAGCTCGATGGCCTGTGCCTCGGTGGACGGAGTGGGTGCCGGGGCGCGATCGTCCTTCATCAGTTCGGACACGAGGCCGCCCACCGTCGGCGTTTCGAACATCACGCGGACGGGCAGGTCGATCCCGATCTCAGCCCGGATGCGACTCAATAGTTTTGTTGCGCTGAGGGAGTGGCCGCCGAGTTCGAAGAAATCATCATCCAAACCCACCTGCGGAAGACCCAACACCTCCGCAAACAACCCCGCCACAATCTCCTCCACCG
>QJJF01000012.1 GCA_003202005.1 Williamsia faeni
TCACCGTGACAGACACAGCACCTAAATTGGCACTAACAATCCATCGACACACTATCGAGTTCTCAAAGAACACACCCACAACCAACTTCGACACCCACATTGTGAGGCCATCCTGGAAGGGATACTTTGTTGTCTTACCGCAAGCTGTCTCGTTTCCGAGGCAACTTTTCAAGCTTACCCGACTCACATCCGGCCCGCAACTCGCCGCCTTCGCGGTCCGTCACCACCCGCGCTGAAACACCCCACTCGAAAGCGGATCTGATCCATAACTTGGGCGGTCAACGTTGTTCCTTCAAGGAAAGAATCCCTGTCGGTGTTACCGGCCCCGGCGACTTGCTCTCCAGTGCCTCACTCGCTGACTCGACAAAAGTTACGGGAACACACTGCGCCACGTCAAATCGCCAGGTCAAGGGCATATTCGGGAATTCATCGCTTGTTCAGTTCACCTCCGGGTACCTCCCGGTGACGATCCGGGCGATGTTCCTCAGTGATTCCGACCCGTCATCCCAGTATTTGCTGTGTGCCGCGGTGCTGATCCCCGGCCCGTTGTCGGAGGCGAAGACCCGAGCTCCGAAACCGCTGTCATGAGGATCAGTCCCCAGCACGACCTCCACGGTGTTGATCCAGTCATTGCTCGCGACGGTGGCCCACACGCGTTCAGAGTTGGGCCGATCGTCGGGGCCCGTCAGGTTCAGGTCGTTCACGTCGTCGGGACCGCCGAGGCCAGGACTGGCGACAAACACCAGGTCGTCGACGTTCAGTTCCCGGTCACCACTGGCCGCCTCCGCAGCGACAACCGTCCCGTAGCTGTGGCTGACGATGGTGTTGTGTGACGCGGTGGCGCCTTCATGGGTCGCGCGCAGTCCGTCCTGCAGATCAACGAGCGGTTGAGCCCCGCGTGCTGCCGGCGCACCGGAGCCGGCCGCGCCGATGTCTTGCGGGGCGTCGTACCCGAACCAGGCGATCGCCGCGGTATCTGTCGTTCCGTGTGGACTGGCGGCCCGGACCATCCGATCCGCACGGTCGACTCCCCCACCCATTTTGCTGAGATTGGACCCGGTACCCGGCACATACGTCACGACGTTGGCAGCAGTGTCCGGATTGTTCACGGCGATCGCGCCGTGGCCGTTGGTATCGAGCTGCATCAGATAGCGCTTTTTCCCACCCTCCTCGTCTGCGAGCGTTCTCTGCATAGCACCCAGCGCAGCAAGGTCACGTGCCGCCCGGGCTCGAACCTCTTGCCCCGCATCATCATTCGCGATCACTTCGCGGGCGTTGGTCTCGAGCTCAACGAGGTATCGGCGGTTGAAGTGATCACGGTCGGCAATCGGTATCCCGTCCATGTTCCCGATGTCGCGATTGCTGTTCCATATCGCAGCCTTCTCGGCTGAGGTCAGGCCGTCCCAGAGTGTCTTGAGCAGATACGGATCGCTGGGCAGTTGGCGTCTGCCGTCAACAAGTTCCTGGACGCCTCCCCGCAGCGGGACCGGCGTGGTTGCCCGTTCCGAATTGAGTGCCAGCTCGCCGAGGGTTTTGGCGATCTGAACAGCCAGAGTTGAATCAGCTTGACCTACTACGTCCAGGGCCTCCATCAACCACGTCTGATGTCCGGCGGCCGTACTGTCCGCCAGCGCCTGTGCGTCGTGGATCGGCAGGTCGGCCGGGATGTCGGTGGGATAGCCGGGCCGGACGTCGGTCGGTGCTGTGACGCTGCCGTCGTCGGCTACCAGGTATCCGAGCCACATGATGGAGTTGGCCCGGTCACGAGCGACTCGGCAGGAGTGGACGATGTCGGGTCCGAGCCGGTTGATGTCGTCGGCGATGTCGAGGATGGTGATCGCCAGGCGACTGCTCGCTTGGGTTTCCGAATCAGCGCGGGCCTGCGACGCATCGGCGGCATCCCCGTGCCAGCCCTGCATCGTGCTGGACACGACCCGTGAGATGTCATTCATCCGCGCATCGAATGCGTCAACTGCGGAATCGATCTCGACAGCGGTGTCGGATAGTGATTGGGCGTGGGTCAACCACGTGCGTACTTGCGGCACAGTCGGTTTGCTCATCGCTCACAGGCTCAGCAAGCCGGTGATGGAATCCGCGTACTGCTCGTCAGTGATTCCATAGGTCGATCCGGCGAGCGCGTTCTTCTGCGCCAGCGCATCAACGCGGGTGGCCACCGACTCGAACGCGGACTCGATCTGCTGTTCCGCGGTGGCGCAGGCCGCAGCAACATCAGACCCCGGCATACCCCGCAGCAAATCCGAGAACGCGCTGTGGACATCGATCGCCCGAATACCGCGCGCTGCCGCCAACAGATCTATCGCCAGCGTGACCAGCGCATCACGATCCACCTTGACCACTGTTGCCATCAGATTCCCCCAAATCCTCGATGAACGAGGTTGAGGTTATTGACGCTGACTGACCGTCGAGGACTCTCCGGCCGCAATTGCGCAGCCCTTGTGGAATGTCCAACTTGCTGTTGACAAGGCCCGACTATCGGCTCGGGAGTTTGGCGCCCATCTTCTCGGAGAACGCCTGTGTTGCTTTCATCGGGCGCAGCATGACGGTGAATTCGTCGACGAGGTGGTCCGGTGTTTCGTGGATGAAGTCGCAGCCCTCGATGTCGAGGCCGTCGACCTTGGCTTTGAATACCAGGGCGGTGTAGCCGTCGAGCGGTGAATTCAGTTCTCGGACATAGGAAAAGTCCTCGAATGTGTCGAAGGCTGCGCGCAGGATCGTGTGGACGACGTCTCGCCCTTTGTAAGCGGTGAAGGCAACCGGACTGTGAAAGACGACGCGTTCGTCGAGCATGTCTGCGATGTCATCGATCCGGCGCTCTTCGACCGCCGCACGGAATGCATGCATGTTCCCGAACCTCCTCTGACGCCGCCTAGAGCAGCAGCTTCTTCTGCACCTTACCCATGGCGTTACGGGGTAGTTCATCAACTACGCGAATTTCCCTGGGCCGCTTGTGGTTCGAGAGCTCAGTCGCGACCAGATCGATGAGCTGCGCCTCGTCGACGTCATCTCCGACCACCACGGCGACGATGCGCTGTCCCAGATCGTCGTCGGGCACACCGATCACCGCGACCTCCCGCACGCTCGGATGTCCGAGCAAGACGGTCTCGATCTCGCCGGCACCGATGCGGTAGCCACCCGACTTGATGAGGTCGATGGACGCGCGCCCGACGATTCGGTGCATCCCGTCCGGATCGATGACTGCAACGTCGCCGGTCGCGAACCAGCCGTCCTCGAGCCACGACTCTGCCGTCGCATCGGGCCTGTTCAAGTACCCCTTCGCCACCATCGGGCCACGAATCTGGAGGTCGCCGATGGTTTCTCCGTCGTGCGGAACGTCGTTGCCCTGGTCATCGCGCAGCCGGGATTCGACGCCGGCAATCGGTAGGCCAACCCAGCCCGGACGTCGGTCACCATCGAACCGGGTGCTGATGGTGATGAGGGTTTCGGTCATCCCATAGCGCTCGACGATCTCGTGACCGGTCAATTCCTTGATCTTCTCGAACACCGGGACCGGCAGCGGCGCACTGCCGGACACCAACAATCGGGCCGACGCCAGCGCACGGGCGGACGGCTCGTCGGCGGCAATGCGCGTCCACACCGTCGGGACACCGAAGTACATGGATCCCGCCGCGGCCGCGTAGTTCTCGGCCGTCGGAGTCACCGTGTGCACGACTGCGCCACCAACCCTCAACGGACCGAGGATGCCCAGGATCAGTCCGTGGACGTGGAACAGCGGAAGACCATGCACCAGAACATCATTGAATGTCCACCCCCAGGCGTCCGCGAGTGCGTCGAGACCTGCTGCGATGGCGCGACGGGTCATCGGAACGCCCTTGGGCAGTCCGGTGGTGCCGGATGTGTACAACACAAACGCCGTCGAATCCGGATGCGGTTCGGGATGACTGTGCCACGAGCGCGCGAACATCCGGACCGGAAGAACCTGCAGACCGCCGGTGTCCTCGGGGGCTGCACCGAGCCAGGCCTGCGCGCCGGAGTCGGTCAGCATGTGCTGCCGTTCGGTCGCACCGGAATCCGGGGGAACCGGCACCACGGCCACACCCGCGATCAGCGCGCCGACCACAGCAACCACGGTCTGCGCTGTGGGCTGCGCCAGGACCGCGATGCACCTGGCGCCGCGAATCCGCTCGGCGACGGAGGTGGCAGCCCCGATGAGGTCGCTGCGCGACAGGACGGTGTCGCCGAATGTGACGACTGCGGGTTCGTCCGCCCGGTTGGTGAGGGAAGCCTGGTTCAACGACGGAAAGAGCATCACCCGACCACTTTGTCATATCGCCAGTCCACGCCCGCTCGGACCGCAAACGCCTCGAATTGTCAGACCTCTTGGGCAGACTGAAGTGATGAATCCTCACCCCGTCACAATCACCGTCACCGGCCGCGCGCAGCGGCGGTTCAAGCCGAACCGGTGCACCGTGCACCTGTCGGTGCACTCTGATGGCAGCACTCGGGAAAAGGCGTCTGAACCGGTGACGGCGGCGGTCAACACCGTCACAGACCTGTTGACCTCGCTCAGCGAGCAACCCGATTCGCCACTGCAGCGATGGTCCCTTGATCAGCTACGTCACGACCGGTACCGGCCGTACCACAGCGAGGCAAAGAAGCGTCCGTGGGTGTATCGATCGACGGCATCGGTCAAAGCGATCTTCAAAGACTTCAGCGCACTGGGCACATTCATCGATGAGGTGTCGGAGATGGATGAGGTCGAGGTCGGCCGGATCAATTGGTGGCTCACCCCCAAGGCCACGGCCAAGCGGACCGCACAGGTTCGCGACCTGGCCGTCCGGAACGCACTCGCCAAAGCGCAGGGCTACACGCAAGGGCTCGGTTACAGCGAGTTCACTGCGGTGGCGATCGCCGACCCGGGCATGCTCGGCCTGACAACGGGCCGCCATGGATACGACGAATCCCCCATGCCCGTTGCGGCGCGCGTCATGGCTGCGCCCAGTGGATACAACGGCGACGTCGAGGAACGTCAGGTCATCGAACTCGAGCCTGATCGGATCACGATCTACGCCGACGTCGAAGCTCGATTTGAAGCGGTCAAGACCGAGGTGGAGACCCAATCCTGATGGCATTCTGAACCAATGAGCCCTGAATCGATCAGCACCGGCGGGTCGCTCGCAGTGGTCGAGACGTCCATCGAGGATCTGCGTCTGGCACTCGAGACAGGCGAGACGACCTGCGTCGAGCTGGTGGGGCGATATCTCGACCGGATCGATCACTACGACCACCACGGCATCCAATTGAACGCGGTGCCGGTGATGAACCCGGACGCGCTCGACGAGGCACGGGCCGCAGATCGACGGCGTCAGCGTGGCGAGCTCCTCGGGCCACTGGACGGCATCCCGTACACCGCGAAAGACAGTTACAAAGTGCGTGGGCTGACCGTCGCGGCCGGGTCGCCGGCGTTCAAAGATCTGATCGCCGGCGACGACGCGTTTGTCATCGCCCAGTTGCGTGCCGGTGGCGCCATTTGCCTGGGGTTGACCACGATGCCACCGATGGCGGCCGGCGGTATGCAGCGCGGACTGTACGGTCGTGCCGAAAGCCCTTACAACGCGGACTTTCTCACGTCGTCTTTCGGTTCGGGTTCGTCGAATGGATCGGGCACCGCCACAGCGGCCAGCTTCGCCGCGTTTGGTCTCGGCGAAGAGACCTGGTCGTCGGGGCGCGCCCCGGCGTCGCACAATGGCCTGGTCGCGTACACCCCGTCCCGCGGTGTCATCTCGATGCGCGGCTGCTGGCCGCTATACCCGACGATGGATGTTGTTGTCCCGCATACCCGCACGGTCGCCGACATGCTGGAGATTCTTGATGTCATCGTCGACGACGACTGCGAGGCGCGAGGCGACTTCTGGCGGATGCAGCAGGTGGCCACCATCCCCAGGGCCTCGGCAATCCGGCCACCGAGCTACCCCGCACTGGCAGTCGCCGCCGCGGTGCAGGGCAAACGGCTTGCGGTGCCGCGGATGTACATCAACGCCGACGACGCGGGTCGCGATCCGGTGCATACCCGGCAGTCGATCATCGACCGGTGGAGCTGCGCTCGCGCTGTGCTCGAATCGCTGGGCGCAACAGTGGTCGAGACCGACTTCCCTGTTGTCGAGAACCACGAAGAAGACCGGCCCGGAGCCAAGAGCATGGTCACCCGCGGATTGGTGCCGCCCGACTACTACGCCTGGGAGATGGAGATTCTGATGATGTGGGGGTGGCACGACTTCCTCGACGCCAATGGTGATCCGAACCTGTCGGCCTTGGCCGATGCCGACGGACCGCAGATCTTCCCCCAGCCCGTCGACGCACTCCCCGACCGATACGAGGTCGAAGACGAAGACTTCTCGATCACCGTCGAACGGGCCCAACTGGGTGTGCCCGCGTTGGAAGATCTCCCCGACCTGCAGCACTCATTGCAGGGCCTGGAGGCCACCCGAAAGCTGGACTTCGAGGACTGGATGCATTCCAATGGCATTGATGCCGTGGTGTTCCCGACCCAATCGGATGTCGGTCCCGCCGACTCCGACGTCAATCCCGACTCCGCCGACATCGCCTGGGCCAACGGGGTGCGCTTCTCCAACGGCAATCTTGCGATCCGGCATTTCGGCATCCCGACCGTCACCGTCCCGATGGGTCTGATGGCCGACACCAAGATGCCGATCGGGCTGACTTTCGCAGGTAAGGCGTACGCCGACAATCAACTACTGTCGATGGCGTCGGCGTTCGAGGCGGCTGCCGGCCCGAGGCCGGTCCCGCCGCGCACACCCGAACTTTCGTAGCCAACGTAGAAGGGGAGTTCCACCGGAGTCGGTGCGACGCTTGCGCGACTAGAGCGCGCTGAGCGTTTCGGTCATCTGTTTCTGCGTCTCATCGGCGAGGCGTTTGAAGACCAGGGTGAAAACCGGGTCGGACAGCTTTGCGACACCTTTGAATTCGACATGAGCGTGATACGACACCGACGTCTTCGCCGGCCCCTGCGGGTGGATCGATATGTCGTCGACACTGATTGCCGTCTTGTTGACGCCCTCCAGGGTGACGCGATCGGTGTCGTCACGGGTGAGTTTGTATCTCAGATGGGTCTTGATCCCCGCGATCTTCGAGGTGTTGTCCCACTCGGTGCCGAGCACAACCGGCCCGGATCCCACTTGTGTGCATTTCTTCGTTCCAGGGTCCCACTGCTCCGCATTGGCAAAGTCGCGTAGATAGGCGCGAACCTTGTCAACCGGCGCTTCGACCGTGAACGTGCGTTGTATGTCGACCATCCTTCAACGGTAGACGAACCGCCGCGCTATGGCACCTGACCTGCACAGACAGTTTGGTCCGATCCCCGGAACGTCTCAGACGCATCCGGTGGTTCAGAACCGCCGATGCCGCGGGTCGGTGTTGTCGGCGATCCTGACGATCGACAGAAAGAACTCGAAAATCACGCGGGCGAAGACCACGTAGATCAGCCAGAACAGCGGTACCACGACCAGCGCGGTCAGGATCAACAGAACTCCGACAGGTCCGCCATCCTCTTCACCGAACGCTGCAAATCCGGCGATGAGCGCGCCGAAAAAGTAGACCACGCCAAGGATCGAGACCACGACGAGCGAGATCGTGTATAGCACCGGGATCATTCGGAGTGTGACGAACTGTGTGAACTTGAGGTCGAAGAGGGATATCGCACCGGCAGGGGTGATGGGGAGCAAGTCTGACTATTGAATTACCGAAGACTTTATCTACCTCCGATTCACGGTCAGATGGTCACGTCACCAATCCGGCGACGGCGATCGGCGCGGCGTCGACGGCGTTCGTCGATGTCAAGTGCGTTCAGGGCAGTCAGTTCTCCGGAGAGGCGGACTCCAAGGTCCGGCAAAAAGTCCCGATCGTCAGGATGCGATTCACTCAGCACCACATCGACGATGCCCGAGGCATGCAGGTCCGTCGCTCGAATACCTTGCTGCGCAGCCAAATCCGCAGCGTGGTCGGTGTCGCGATACACGATCAGACTCGCACCTTCGGGCGGCAACGGTGACAGCCACGAGTTCTCCATCGCGATCACCCGATCAGCAGGGAACAACGCCAATGCCGCACCCCCGGCACCCTGCCCCAACAACACCGAAATCGTCGGCACGGTCAACTCGGTCAATTCAGCGATGCAGTGGGCGATCTCGTTGGCCAGACCACCCTCCTCGGCATCCGCCGACAGATCTGCGCCCGGCGTATCGATCACCGTCGCCAGCGGAAGGCCCAATCCCTGCGCCAACCTCATCCCTCGACGCGCCAGGCGGAGATCTGCCGGACCGATCAGTGCACCAGGCACCTGCCGATTCCGGTCCTGACCCACCACAACGGCAGTCTCGCCACCAAAACTGGCCAATGCCAGAATGATTCCGCTGCGAGAGTCGCCCTCACCACCCCCGGCCAACTCGATTGACTCCACCGTCGAGCGCTTCAGCAGGTCGCTCACCCCGGGTCGATCGGCGGCGCGAGATGCCGTCACCACATCCCATGCAGCGGCCGCCGACACCGGCGCGCCATCTTGCAACACGGACTGCGAATCGCCATCGTGCTCCCGACCGTCCAGTAGACCCACGATCCGGGACACCGTGGCGCCCAGATCATCCACCCCGACAACAAGATCGATCCACCCGTGCGCCCGCAGGTTCTCCGACACCTGGACACCCGCCGGAAACTCCTCGCCGTAAAGGCCCTCGTAGACGCGTGGGCCGAGGAATCCGACCAGCGCACCGGGCTCGGCCAGCGTCACATGACCGAGCGAACCCCACGACGCGAACACCCCACCGGTGGTCGGGTGCCGCAGATACACCAGGTACGGCAGACGCGCCGCCTTGTGGTCCACGACGGCAGCGGTGATGTTCACCATTTGCAGAAATGCCGGGGTCCCCTCCTGCATCCGAGTACCACCCGACGCTGGAAGTGCCAGTACGGCAAGTCTTTCGGCGGTGGCCCGCCGGACGGCCCCGACCACCCGCCGCCCGGCCTCACGGCCGATCGAGCCACCCAAGAACCCGAACTCGCTCACCACCACCGCGATGCGCTCACCGGACACCGTGGCTTCACCGCAGAGAACCGATTCGTCCAGGCCGGTCTTCTCGCGTGCTCGCGTGATGTCGGCGGCGTACTTCGGGTCGTCGGGCAAGGTGGTCAACTCGATATCCCAGGGCTGCCAACTGCCCTCGTCCACCAGCTTTGCCAGTAACTCGACGGCCGCGATCCGCTCCGGTCTACCCGTTACATCGTTCACGCCATCAACGTTAATCCTTCACATCAGAAATTCTGGGCATCGCGCCAACGACACTTATTCTCCGCCTGCGTCGAAGCCTTCCGCCGGCCGCCGATCACGCGAATGCTCACCGGCATGAGTTCGAGTGCCCGACCCGCACGTTTCGTACAAGCATTGGAGACTTCCACATGAGCAGTACCAACCGATCCGTCGCCATCATCGGGGCCGGTCAAACCGGCATCTCTGCCGCCGTCGGCTTCCTGAATGCCGGATTCGACGTCACCGTCTACAGCGACCGCAATCAGGCGAGCCTGTTCCGCGATGTGTCGGCCACCGGCACCGCGGTGACCTTCGGCCTCTCGCAGGAATCCGAAGCCGCATTGGGTGTCGACACCTTCGCGGGCCGCGCACCGCAGGTCACCGGCATCAGCGCGCGCACCATCACCGGCAGCGGCCACGACTACACCGAACTTCTCGATTTCGATGCCGACTTCCCCGGGTTCGAGGCCATCGGTGTCGATACGCGTCTCAAGGTGGACGAGCGCATCACCCAGTTCCAGGAAAAGGGTGGCACGTTCATCGTCGAAGAGGTCGATCCGGACCGCCTCGACACGATCGCCGGCCAGTTCGACCTGACGTTGGTCGCCACCGGCAAAGCCGGGCTCTCCAAACTGTTCTCGGTGGACGAGGCCCGTTCTCCGTACAAGAGCCCCCAGCGCAGCCTCCTCCTGCTGACAGTCGAGGGCCTCGACCACGGACCCGACGTATTCGCGCACCGCAGTCCGGCCGGCGGCAAGCACCAGGCCTTCAACTTCGCTGATCAGGGTGAGGGCTGGTGGGGCCCGTACCTGCACAAGGACGCCGGACCGTCATGGTCATTCCTCGGCTGGGCACAGCCCGGCAGTGAATGGGAGCGGCGCTTCCAGTCGGTCACCGATGCCCACTCGGCACACAAGGTTGTCATCGACCTGCACCGCGAATACTTCGACTGGGACCTGCCAGAAGTGCTGCGCACCCGTGTCATCGCAGAGGATCCACATTCGTGGCTGCAGGGTGCCGTCACGCCGACCGTGCGTAACGCGCTGGGTCACACCGCAAGTGGACATCGCATCGCCGCCCTCGGCGACACCGCGGTGGCCTACGATCCCATCACCGGTCAGGGAGCACAGAGTGGCTTCATCCAGGCTGCGCAGCTGGTCGCCGCGGCCAAGGACCACGAGGGCGAGTTCGACGACGCCTGGATCACCGAGACCTACAACAAGTTCTTGACCAGCCGGGTCGACGCAGCCAACCTGGCAACCCGAATCTTCCTGCGCGATCCGGTATTCGCCGATTTCGCAGCGGTCCTGTTCCCGGCCGCGGCCACGAATCCGAAGTTCGGTGCCGCACTCTTCGGACTGTTGTCCGACCCGTCGCCCGTCCTGTCGATCAACTCGGTCGACGACGCGAAGGCACTCATCACCGCGGTCGCCGGCGAGGACGCCGATTCCATCCTGGCAAAGTTCGCTCCGGCCGGCCGATTCTCCCGGTCCAAGCTCGGAGAGCTTGCGGTCGCGCACTGACATCGACGAGATCGATCGAAGCCCCCGCACGGACCCACGTGCGGTGACAATGGGCCCCGGCATCAGCCTGATGCCGGGGCCCATTGCTTTGTCGAACCTGAGTTTCTCCGGTGGCCGTGATCTCACACCGATAGCCTCGTCTCCATGGACTTCGACGATCAGCGCGCTGCGCTGGTGAACGCCGCGCATCGCCTGGCCCGCCGTCGCCTGGTGATCGGCACCGGGGGCAACCTGTCGATCCGCGTCGAGGACCGAGTTCTGGTGACACCCAGCGGTGCCGACCTCGAACATCTGACCTCGGATCAGCTCGTGGTCACCGACCTCGACGGAGCGGTCGTGGAAGACATGCGGTACACGCCGACGTCCGAACTGCTCCTGCACCTGGCGATCTACCGGTCGACGAGCGCGAACGCCGTGGCTCATGCCCACCCGGTCGCGTCGATCGCCGTCTCGAACCTCGTCGATGAATTGCCGGCGGTGCATTACACCGCGGCGCTGATCGGTGGCGCTGTGAGGGTGGCACCGCATGAGATCTTCGGTACCCAGGAGCTGACGGACGCGGTGGCGAAGGCCCTCGTCGAGAAAACCGCCGCGCTGATGCGCAACCATGGATCGGTGGCGTACGGCGACTCGATCGAAACAGCTTGCGAACGAATCGAACTCGTCGAATGGCTGGCGGAGATCTACCTGCGGACCGCAGCGGTCGGAGCAGGTGCCGTCCTGGATCAGGAACAACTCGTCGCGGTCGCGATCGCTGCCGCGCAGCGTGGCTACTCGCCGATCAGCAGGAGATGACGATGCAGATCGTGACGTTCGGAGCGCACGTCCTCGATGTTGTGGTGCATCCGGTCGACAACATCCCGGAAGGCCAAGGTGCGGTGCTGGTTCCGCATATCAGGCTGGTCCCGGCGGGTCCTGCCGGCGGCACAGCGATCACGCTGGCGAAGCTGGGCGCGGCGGTGTCGACTGTCGGCGCGATCGGACGCGACGACTCCGGCGATCTGCTGACCACGCTCCTGCAGCGGCACGGCGTTGTCACCGAATACCTTGTGCGCGTGGATGATCAACCAACGTCGATGAGTGTGCTGCCCATTCGGAGCAATGGTGACCGGCCGGCGCTGCACATGCCCGGCGCCAACCTCACCTACCCGTTGCACGACGTTCCACTCGATCTGCTCACCAGCGCCGATCACGTGCACATCGGCGCACCGGAACTACTGAATCCGCCTGAGCTGGTGAAGGTTCTGGAAGCGATACACGCTGCCGGGGTCACGATCTCGGCCGACATCCTCGCACCGGGCGACCCCGGGGTCCTGGCCTGGATCGATCCGGTACTCCCGCACCTGGACTACCTGCTGCCCAACGACGAGCAGGTCCTCGGGTTCACCGGGGCCACCGATCTGCTCGACGGATGCCGCACCCTCATCGACCGTGGTGTCGGATGCGTGGCGGTCACGGCGGGCGCCGAGGGGGCGTGGGTCGTCACGGCGGCCGCCGCCGACAATGCCGCAGCGACCGCAGTCGAGGTCGTCGACACCAGCGGTTGCGGGGACGCGTTCTCGGCCGGCTTCATCGCCGGCCAGTTGGCAGAGTTCGGTCTGTTGCGATCGGCGCAGCTGGGCTGCGCGGTTGCCGGAGTGGTGGCCACCGGCCTCGGCAGCGATCACGGCGACTACGACTGGGCGTCGCTGACGGCCACACTGCCGGCTGAGCAATAGCTCCGGAGATACGCCCTGCTTTGTGGTCAATTCAATAAATTATTCCACGCGGAAATAGAAAACAATCAATAAGACCGATGTGCCCGCACATCAGTTGGTAGTCGGATAACTCTCGAGAATCGTCCGCAATTGTTTTGATTATCGTCCCGGTCAGCTCCACCCTCGATCGATGCGACGTGACGCGTGGACGCCAGATCTGGCGCTCACGCGTTTCCTCCGAGCCGAACCGCCGCTTCCGCCGGTATCCAACCCGTTCGAGACCGACGCAACTGCGGTCCGACCCCCCGCCGCCTGCAGAGCACTTCCCTGGCTCTACCTGGGCTTAAAGCCGAAACACCGGTCGCCACCGGACTCCGTTTCCCGAGCTCGCCGGGCTGGTTTCTCGACGTGCAGCCATCACGACACCCAACTCACTCACCCACCAACTTACACGCATAAGTAACTCGCGTGGGACCTTTCGCCAGATGCGCCCATCCGTCGTCACATCGACGCCCGAAGGCCCTCCGCACAGCCCGAAATACGCTCTGGCTAACACCGAATGTGCGTGATAATGTGACTTCCGCTACAAAGGATTGCCGTTTTCTTCGAGCCCGGAATACGGAAAACGCATTCTTTATGTAGCCCGAGCACTCCGCTCGGGGTGCGGACCGTTTCGAATTCCGTCGCAACAGCCGGCGACGGAATCGTCACGCACCCGGAGTCGCTCACGAGGTTGCCCACTTCCCGGCCGCGCCAGCGCGAGCCTGCTGCACCCGACACCGCCACCGCCACCGGCGTCACGTGAACTCAGCCAACCAGTCGAACAGATGGAGAAGTAATGTCGCTTCACACCACCAGCGCATCGTTGTATCCACCGGAAGGACTAGCTCCCCCGAAGGACCGTCGCGGACACGCCGTCGGCGACCTCGGGCTCCCCACCGGCACCCAGGTGTTCTCCGCGGACAATCACATCTCACTCGCAGACGACATCTTCTTCGAACGGTTCCCTGAGGAACTCCGCGAGAAGGCGCCCCGAGTGTGGTACGAGGAGGGCGCTTTCCAGTTGGGACGCAAGGGAAAATCATTTCTCCCCGGCGACTTCAGTCACGTCCTGATGCAGTACGACCCATTGGTCGGCTCCGGCAGCGCCAATATTGAAGCCCGGCTCGACGAACTGGCCGCGGACGGCGTCTCCAAAGAACTTGCCTTCCCGAATGCCCTTCTGGCACTTCTGTATTACCCCGACCGTGATGTCCGGGAACGCGCGTTCCGGATCTACAACGAATACATCGCCGACCTCCAGGAGCGCTCCGGCGGCCGGTTCTACGGTGTCGGGCTGATCAACTGGTGGGATGCCGCGGGTACCCGTCGCACGCTGGACGAGCTGAAGTCGTTGGGTCTCAAGACGTTCCTGATGCCGCTGTCGGCAGGCAAGGATCTCGAGGGCACTCCCATCGACTACGGCAGCACGTCGATGATCCCGGTATGGGATGCCATCGAGGAGTCCGGCGTCCCGTTGGCACACCACATCGGCGAAGCACCGCTCTCGGCTCCCTGCGAGGTCAATAGCGTCGCGGTCGGCATGATGCACAACGTCGCGCCGTTCCGGGAGATGTTCGGCAAGTACATCTTCAGCGGCATCATCGATCGCCATCCCGGCCTCAAGATCGGCTGGTTCGAAGGCGGCATCAACTGGGTACCGTCTGCCATCCAGGACGCCGAACACCTACTGGCGTCGTTCCGTCATATGCTGAATCGTCCTGTCGAACACGATGTCCGGCACTACTGGGACAACCACATGAGTGCCTCGTTCATCGTCGACCCGCTGGGCCTGCAGATGATCGAGCAGATCGGAATCGACCACGTCATGTGGTCGTCCGACTACCCGCACAACGAGAGCAGCTTCGGATACTCCGAGAAGTCGATCGCCGCCGTGGTGGAAGCGCTCGGACCTGAGGACGCGGTCAAGGCCGTCAGTACCAACGTGTCGAAGTTCCTGGGCATCTAAAAAGAGAGCGACAGCAAACCTTGACATCATCTGTCTTGACCAGCAACAAAACGACTTTGAGGGTCCCAGACAAACCCGACCTGGCCCGGATGCGTCGCGAGACCGGTGCCCGGATCCGGGCGGAGATGACCGAGCGCGGGGTCGACGCGCTGATCCTTCTCGGCAACAACGCGGTCGCCTACGCCACCGGCGTGAGCTGGCCGTTGGGTGACGCCGGGTTGTCACACGTCGAACGGCCGGTCGCGGTCATCCTGCCGGACGACGAATGGCCCTACCTGTTCTTACCCATCCGCGATGGTGCACCGGCAGATTCGGTCTTACCCGACGATCATGTGCTCCCGCCTGTCTACCTCGAGTTCGACGAGGGTGTCGAGACCTTCGCCCGCATCCTGGAAGATCTGGTACCCGCTGACGCGACGTACGCCGTCGACGAGAGCACCGGGGCGATGCTGCGAGCGGCAAAGCGTCTGTTCCCGTCTGGTCCACCGCGCGACGCCGCACTCATCATCGGTGCGGCCAAACTCATCAAGACGGTCGATGAGTTGTCGTGCATCAGAAATGCCTGTCGCATCACGGAAGAGGCAATGGCCGAGGTGCAGGCCGCACTCTCACCCGGGATGCGGCAGATCGACCTGTCCGCGGGTTTTGTCCGGCGAGCCTTCGAGCGGGGCGCGACAGCCAACATGCTCGACGCCATCTGGCAGGTGATGCCGTCGAGCAAAGACACCGGGGTGTGGACCACCCACGGCGATCTCGCACTCCCGCTGCTGACCACCGAGCGTGAACTCGCAAAGGGCGACGTCCTCTGGGTCGACGTCAGCATCACGTACTCGGGCTACTGCTCTGATTTCGGACGCACCTGGATCGTCGGGCAAGATCCGACAGTGCGCCAGCAGGCCCAGTTCAGGCAGTGGAAGGACCTGATCACCGCGGTGTTCGAGACACTCCGGCCCGGCGTCACGCTCGAAGATCTCGCCAATGCCGCCATCGCGGCGAACGGTGGAACCAAACCCTGGCTTCCGCACTTTTACCTCGGGCACAGCATCGGTACATCCGCAGCCGAAATGCCCATGATCGGAACCGATCTGGGTCCCACCTACGACAAGAACTTCATCCTCAAACCCGGGATGGTGCTTGTACTCGAGCCGGTTGTCTGGGAAGACGGCACCGGCGGCTACCGCAGCGAGGAGATCGTGGTCATCACCGAAGAGGGCTTCGCGCCACTCACCGACTACCCCTACACCCCTTATGGCGACTGAAATCCTGGCCGATGATCGCGCTCTTCGCACCGGACGGCGAGAGCGCGTACTGGCCCAGATGGAGGCGCATGACCTCGACATACTCGTCCTGGGTCGACAGGCCAATGTCCGATACGTCACCGGCGCAACGCAACTGTGGGTAGCCGGTACCCGGCCCTTCGCACCGAACTGTGTCCTGTCCCGGGAGACCGGTGAGATCCATCTGCTCAGTACCTGGGATGAGGGCATTCCCGACGACATCCCGCACGATCACCTCTACGGAATCGCCTGGAACCCGATGAACATCATCGCGGTGCTCAAGGAGATCGACGGCGCTTCAACGGCCCGCAGAGTCGGAATCGACGCTCTCTCACCGGGTTTTGCCGAACTCCTGCCCCATGCGTTCCCCAACGCCGAGCTGATCGATGCGGAGGTGGCACTGCGGACCGCACGGCGGATCAAGACGGCTGACGAGATCACTTCCATCCGAGAGGCATTGGAAATCGCCGAGGTCGGTTTGGCGGCGGCGGTGGCCGAACTCCGACCGGGGGTCAGTGATCAGCGACTGACAGGTGTCCTCCTGGAGGCGATGGCCGCCGGCGGTGTCAGCACCCCGGCGACCCAGGACGGCGCCTGGGTCACCTCACGGGACCACCACGGGCGTCGCGCGACCGGAAGCGGTGACGTCGCCGCCGGCGACCTCGTCGCCTTTGCCGCCGGGGTCCTGGACAGGGGCTATACCGGTGAGGTCGGACGCACCTGGCCGGTCGGTGACGTCACCGACGACACCCGGGCCCTGTATCGCCGCTCAGAAGCCCTGCGTGAAGGCCTATTTGCCGCTTGTCGTCCCGGAGCCCCGGCGGGTGCTCTCCTGTCTGCATATGAGGCGGCCGGCGAGCCGCTGCCCGCCACACCTGTCGCGCATGGATTGGGCCTGGGCTTCGACCCACCCGTCGTGTCACCGCACCTGCCCGACACCAATGCATCGGAAATGCTCGAGCCGGGCATGGTCCTGGCCGTCACGAGCTACGTCTGGACGCAAGGTATCGGCGCGGTCTTCGGTCGCGATGCCGTCCTGATCACCGATCACGGGCCCGAAGTTCTCACCGGCGCTCCCTGGTGGACCGGGTAGATGGCCGGGGACACGGTCGAGCCGAACACAGTCGAGCCGAAGATCGAGGGAGTCAGCACAGCATGACGGATTCACTTCCCAAACCCGAAGAGATCATTCTGTTCGAGAAGGACCGAAAGACCAAGATCGCGACGATCACCTTCAACCGGCCCGACCAGCTCAACGCCCCGACCGCGGCTGCCCGCCTACGCTACGGCGATCTGATCCACCGCTGCAGCATCGACGACGACGTCAAGGTGCTGGTGGTGCGCGGTGTCGGTGACGACTTCGGTTCCGGTGCAGATCTTCCCGAGTTCATGGCCAATCAGAACGCCGAGTCTCCCGAGGCCCGGCTCCGCGAGTTCAAGCTCGAGGAAGACGACGTCACGGCGCCACCCCGGGGGTCGTTTCGGTTCGGTGCGTCCGTCAGCTCGTGGTACGCCAATCCGCAGGCCGGGTGCCGAAGTCTGCAGGAGTTCAAGAAGATCAGCATCGTCGAGACCAAAGGCTATTGCTACGGCTGGCATTTCTATCAGGCCGCGGATGCCGACCTGGTGATCTCGGCCGACGACACCCTCTTCGGGCATCCGTCATTCCGCTATCACGGCTGGGGTCCCCGGATGTGGACGTGGGCTCAGGCCATGGGAATGCGGAAGTTTCAGGAGATGGTCTTCACCGGACGTGCCTTCACCGCCGCCGAGATGGACGCCTGCGGCTTCATCAACAGTGTTGTGACCCGCGCGGACCTCGAGGCGGAGGTCGAGAAGTATGCGACCTCCTGCGCCCGAACCCGCCCCACCGACACCGTTTTCATGCAGAAGACGTTCTTCGAAATCATGAAGCAGCAGCAGGGTGAGTACATGGGCAGCCTGATGTCGGCGTTCTTCGAGTCGATGGGCAGCAACATCGCGGCCGACGGCAACGAGGTGATGCTCGAGGACGAGGACACATTCGGGCGCGGCCTCAACAACACCGTGAAGGGCAACGACGACCAGTATCCACCGGAGTTCAGGCTGAGCAAGTCCGGTCGCAAGAAGAAGAAATAGTCCCGATGCCGACCGCGAATGCCGGACACCCGCTCGACGGGTATGTCGTTGTTGATCTGTCGACGGGTATCGCCGGGGCGTACTGCACCAAGTTGCTCGCCGATGGCGGGGCCCGCATCATCAAAGTCGAACCACCCGAGGGTGATCCGCTGCGCCGGTGGTCGGCGTCGGGTGCGCACATCGCAGCCGATACCGATGGCGCGCTGTTCAGCTACCTGGCCTCCTCGAAACACAGCGTGACGGTCGATCCGGACAACCCCGATGATCTCCAACTCCTGGAGAAGCTACTGACCGACGCGGATGCGGTGGTGTGGTCACGAGATTCGCGCATCACCGAGCGGCCGTCGTTGACCGCCGACGAGATCCATCGCAGGTATCCGCATCTGACCGTCACCGCGATCACGCCGTTCGGGCTCACCGGGCCGTGGAGCGATCGGCCCGCCACCGAGTTCACGCTGCAGGCATGGTCGGGTGGCATCGTCGGGCTCGGACGCGGATCACCCGATCGGGCGCCCGTCCACGTAGGTGGCCAGGTGGGTGAATGGCTCACCGGCGCGTACGCCAGCGCCGGCACGCTCACGTCCAAAATAGGAACCAGCGGCAGCGGGATCGGGGATCTCATCGACGTGTCGATGCTGGAAACCGAGATCCTCTGTCTGACCTACTATTCCGTCAGCTTCTTCGACGCCCTGAAGCGCCCGTTCCGGACCACCCGTGCCGCAAGTGTTCCCGGAGTCGCCGCGGCCGCGGACGGTCTGGTGGCGCTGGGTTGCGGCACCATGCAGCAGTGGTTCGACCTATGCGTCATGGTCGGTCACCCGGAGTGGATCGACGAGGAGTCGACGCTCTCCATCACCGAACGGGCGAATCAGCACGCACCGGACATCTACGCGTGGCTCTCCGAACAGGATGTCGCCGGAATCCGCGACTTCGCCGGCGCCCTGCGTATCCCCAATGCCCCGGTCATCCACGGCGCGAACGCCACCGAGCAGGACCACTTCTGCGAACGCGGGAGCTTCACCAAGAATCCGCGGGACGGATTCGACCAGCCGGCGTCACCTTTCCGGATGCAGCCGGCCGTGCTTCGCCCACCGGAATCGTCGCCCCGGCTCGGCGAACACACCGACCACTACCGGACAGGGCCGGCCCGCATTCGTCCCCGAGTCGAGAAACCCACCACCGGCGGCAAGCTTCCCTTCGCAGGATTGCGGGTGCTCGACATGACCGCCTACTGGGCCGGTCCGTCGTGCACACATTTTCTGGCGATGCTCGGTGCCGAGGTGATCCATCTGGAGTCGACTCGCCGGCCCGACGGGACCCGGCTCATCGCGGGTGTGCCTGTCACAGAGGATCTGTGGTGGGAACGCTCCCCGATCTTCTCGGGCCTGAACACCAACAAGAAGAGCCTGACCCTCGACTTCCAGACCGACCGCGGGCAGCAACTGCTCCGTCAACTCGTGGGGACCGCAGACATCATCGTCGAGAACTACACGCCGCGGGTGCTCGATCAGATCGGAATCGACTTTGCCGGTGTCCATGCCCTGCGCCCCGACGCCATCATGGTGCGGATGCCTGGCTTCGGACTCGACGGACCGTGGCGGGAGAATCCGGCATTTGCGTATGTCATCGAGGATGCGTCCGGATTGACCTGGCTGACCGGGTATCCCGATCAAAATCCACTCGAGCCGTATTCGCTGGGCGATCCGAATGCGGGGGTCCATGCGCTCAACGCGCTGCTGCTGGCGCTGGAGCACCGCACCCGGACCGGAGAAGGTGTCGCGGTGGAGGTGGCCATGGTTGACGCGGCGCTGGGCATCGCCGCCGAGCAGGTCACCGAATACTCGGCGTATGGAAACACCTTGCAGCGCGACGGAAACCGGGGACCCACTGCCGCACCGCAAAACCTGTATCTGTCAGCAGACGTCGATGAGTTCGGGCGAAACGACTGCTGGATCGCGGTGGCCGTGGCAACCGACTCTCAGTGGGCCGGACTGCACAAGGCGCTCGGCGGACCCGAGTGGGCGTTGGATCCCGCGCTCGACGATGCCGCCGGCCGTCGCCTCCACCACGACCTCATCGACACCGAACTCGCCGCATTCTTCCTGACGATGACCAGCGACTCGGCCGTCGAATTACTCTGCGACGCCGGGGTACCCGCGGCCAAGGTCATGCAACCTCACCGGACCACGGAGATCCCGCAGCTCACCTCGCGGCGATTCTACGAACAGGTGGACCATCCGGTGAACGGCCCCGCGGCGCACAGCACCACACCAATTCGGTTCACCGACACCATCGATCACTTCCACCGGGCACCCGCGCCGCTGCTGGGAGAACACAACCAACAGATCCTGCGGGAGCTCGGGCTCACCGATGACGAGATCGATGCGTTGCAGGCCGACGGCATCATCGGCACGTCGCCCGACCGATAATTCCCCTCCCGCACACGAGCCGGAATTGCGAAGACGAGCACATACAGGTGGCTCTTCTTCGTATAGGTGGCTCGTGTGCGGGAGCGGGGGTCGGGGTGCGCTACCAGGTGACCGGCAACTGATAGATCCCGTACGCCAGTCGATCGTGTTTGAACTCAACCTCTTCGAACGGAATCGCCAGCTTCAAGGTCGGGATTCGCCGAAGCAACGTCTGGAAGACGATCTGCAACTCCACCCGGGCCAATTGCTGGCCCACGCACTGGTGGACGCCGAAACCGAAGCCGACCTGTTGGCGGGCGGGCCGGAGAATATCCAGCTTCTCGGGCTCGGGGAACTCCCGGGCATCCCAGTTCGCCGGGGCGAGGTCGATGATGATGCCTTCCCCGGCCTTGATGGTCTTCCCACCGATCTCGATGTCCTCCACCGCAATTCGACGCTGACCGTTCTGAATGATGCTCAGATAGCGCATCAGCTCTTCCACGGCGTTGGCGAGCACCTTCGGGTCATCGGAGTCACGCAGCAGCGCAAGCTGATCCGGATTCTGCAGTAGTGCCAGCGTGCCCAGGGAGATCATGTTGGCGCTGGTCTCGTGGCCGGCAATCAGCAGTCCGGTGCCCAGCTGGGCGGCCTCCCGCATGCTGAGTTCTCCGGCCCGGACGCGCTCGGCCAACTCCGTCACGATGTCCTCGGCCGGTTCCTCGAGCTTCTTCTTGACCAGTTTGATCAGGTACCTGGCCAAGCCGGTCCGACCTTGTGCCGCCTCCTCGGCCGACGCGAATCGACTCACACTCGTGGTGGCGTGCGCCTGGAAGAACTCATGGTCCTCGTAGGGAACACCCAGCATTTCGGTGATCACCAGGGAAGGGACCGGCAGCGCCAGACCCTCGACGAGGTCCGCCGGCTGCGGGCCCGCCAGAATCGCGTCGATGTGTTCGTCGGTGATGCGCTGGATCGCCGGGCGCATCGCGTCCACCCGTTTGAAGGTGAAGGGGCGGGTCAACATTCGGCGAAACTTCGTGTGTTCCTCACCATCGGACGTGAACACCGACCGTGGCCTGATATCAACCGTCGACAACATACCCTCGTTCCAGTGAGGGAAGCCCGGACGCCGATCGTCGACACTGACCCGCGGATCACCCATAAGCGCCTTGAGTTCCGGGTACCCCGTAACCAGCCACGGGGTACTGCCGTCCCAGATCCTCACTCGGCTCAGCGGCTCGGTATCCGTGAGCGCCCGGACCTCCGGTGGAGGGGCGAACGGACACTGCGCCGACCGCTCCATCGGATACGCCGGAACGTCTGACTTTTCTTGAATTGTGGTGCTGGGCAGCGAGTCGGTCATGGGTCACTCCTTGAGAGTTGGCGGAAGATCGAGTGCGGTATGCAGGCACGCGGGGTTGCGCTCATTCCTCCACGTGGATGGCCATCGCGGGACATACCGACGCGGCTTCCCTGACATGAGCATGCAGTTCGGCGGGTGGGTGATCATTGAGCAGCTCGACGATCCCGTCGTCCTCACGCTGATCGAATACCTCTGCCGCCTCGAAGACACACTGCCCGGCAGCGATGCACTTGGATTGTTCGACAGTCACTTTCATACGGGCCTTCTTTCTCCATTGCTGTGGGCAGCGGCAGCCGATTTATCCGAGGGGGCCCGCTTCTTCAGCGGCTTGCCCGCGACGGTGCCACCATCGACGGGTAGGACCGTTCCCGTCACGTAACCGGAGCGATCGCTTGCGAAGTACAGGGCCACCTCGGCCACATCACCGGGTACGCCGTCACGCTTGAGGGGCCGGTCGGCCTTCATGGCCTCGCGCACGCGCTTGGTGAAACGCTCGCCCGCCTCCGGCTCCATCTTCGCCGCCGAGGTGGCAAGCAATGAGGTGGGAATGTTGCCCGGTGCAATGCAATTGACGCGGATGTCGTACTCGGCCAGTTCGATCGCCGCCGATTTCGTGAAGTGGATGGCGCCGGCCTTGGACGCGCGATAAGTCATCACACCTCCGCCGGCCAAGACCCCACCCACCGAGGACACGTTGATGATCGACCCACCGTTGTTGGCCGCCATGTAGCGTGCCGCGTTCCTCGTGCCGAGCATCACGCCCAAGAGGTTGACCCCCATCACGTGGTGGAAGTCGGCCAGGTCGTCCCGCAGGAAGTCCTTGTGCATGACGCCGGGGACGCCGGCGTTGTTGACCATGATGTCCAGTGCGCCAAACGTATCCACCGCTACGGTGACGAGCTGCTCGACCTGTAGGGGATCGGACACATCGGTCGATTGGAAAATCGCCTGGTCGCCGAAGGCATTTGCCAGGGATTCGCCTCCGGCCCGATCTGTGTCGGCGATCACCACGCGGGCCCCTTCGGCCAGGAACCGCTCGACCGTCGCGGCCCCGATACCGGCGGCCCCGCCCGTGACCACTGCAACCTTGCCTGACAGTTCGCCCATCGCCATCACTTCCGCTGTTCGGTCACGCGCGCACGCGCGCACTGGTTCTCGAAGAATTCGAGAAGGAGCCGGCTCACAGCGCCCGGTTGTTCGATCTGTGGGCAGTGGCCGGCCTGCGGAATAACCGCTGCCGTCCCGTCCCGCACGCGGTCGGCCAGTTGCTTGGCCCACCCCGACGGCAGGAGTTTGTCGCACTCACCTTCGACGACAAGTGTCGGTACAGCGATGCGTTCGTACGGCCGATCACCCACGAGCCGACCCGTGCCGGCACCGGCCGGCTGGGCCGGTGCATCCGGTCGCCGGAACCTGGCCGCCGCCACCGCTTCCCAGGCGCCTGGCGCTGTGGACGATTCGTAGCGGCGCCGGACAAAGTCCCCGTCCGCGGGATAGGAGGGGTCGTGGAACAGTGCTTCGACAATCCGGCGCATGGCAGGCATCGTGGCGTCGTAGTCGTACAGCGCCTGCATGTGCTCGTTCTGCTGGATCTCTCCACCACCGCAGATGGCCACCAGGCTCCGCACCGGCAATAACGGATGGTCGGAGGTCTGGTCCGCCAACAGCATGACCGCACCCATCGAGTTTCCGACAAAGTGGGCGGAGTCGATGCCGAGCACCCGGCACCAGGCGGCGACGTGGCGGATGCGCAACCCGCGCCCGTCGTTGAAGTCGACTACCTTCGCCGAGTGACCGAAGCCCAGTATGTCGGGGGCCAGGACGTGATACCTCGCGGCGAGAGCTTCGAGGATGCGTTCGAAACCCAATTCCGCACCGGCGCCGAACTCTCCGCCGTGCAGCAGCACCACAGTCTTGCCTTCGCCGCCTTCGAGGTAGCTGGTGTCAAGTCCGTCGACCACCACCTGTTTGCGTGAAACAGGTTTGGGCGAAGGAAGACCGGCTGAGATCGTCACGACTGCCTACCGGCACTCGCAAACGTCAACACCTGCCCGGCCAGCATGTCCAGCTGGCCCCGAACTGCCTCGTCGGTCAATTCACCTGAGTCATCCCAGATCTGATCAGCCGAATTGATGGCCACACCCAGTGGTGTCGGCCAGGCCCGCAGCGCGTGGCCGATGGACCTGAGCTGCCCGAGCGTGCCCACTGCCGCCTGCCATCCGTAGGCGCACGAGATACACCCCCAAGGTGTGTTGTCGAGGTACGTCCGGGGTTCGTCGCGCAGATCCTCGATGTAGTCGATCGCGTTCTTGATCAGCCCCGAGACCCCACCGTGGTAACCCGGAGACGACACGATGACCGCGTCGGCGCCGCGCAGGGAGTCGACGAGCTTGCGCGCCTGCGGTGTCCGATCCAATTCGTGCGGTGAGTACATGGGCATGTCGAGGTCGGTGCCGCTGTAGATCTCGGTGCGGCCACCCTGCCGTTCTATCGATTCCAGGCAGTACCGCAGCACCCGCTCGGTGGACGAGTTCGTCCGCAGAGTGCCGCCGAGCCCGACCACCAGGGGTCGGTCACCTCGCAACGCTGTTGGTCCGGTCGCCGTCACCGCTGAGCTCTGAGTCATGATGGGCTACTTGATCGCGATTGGATTGACCGGAGATCCCACCGCACCGGTCACGCGCAAAGGTGGTGCGATCAATTGGAACTCGTAGATGCCGTCCGCCGCGCAATCGGCGGCCAGTGCGTTCAGATCCCAGTACTCACCGAGCATCAAACCCATGTCCCGCAGACAGAGCATATGCATCGGAAGGAACGTGCCCTCCACCGCCGAGACCGGATCCTCGACCATCAGATTGTCCGAGGCAACTGCTGCGACCTCGTGATCGTGCAACCACGATGCGCAGGTCCAGTCGAGACCGGCTCCAGGTTCGGATCCGGCTCCGGTGGTGAGGAATCGCGCCCACCAGCCCGTTCGGACGAGGACGACATCCCCGCGTCTGATGGTGACGCCCTGCGCCTTGGCCACGTCATCGAGCTCTGCCGGCGTGATCGGCTGACCGTGTTCGAGGTACAGGTCAGCTCCACGATGGCGGACGACGTCGAGCAGGACCCCTCGAGACGTGATCCCCTTGCCGTCCACCTTGTCGATTCCGCAGTGCTTGGCGCCCAGGCTGGTGACCGATTCGGCGGGAAAGTTGTTGTACAGCTTGTCCTCGTAGTACACGTGCGACAACGCATCCCACTGTGTCGCGGCCTGCAGTGGCATGATGATCATGTCGTCGTTGAACCGGAACGGGTTGTCCTCGCCGGCAAAGAAGCCACTCAGTTCCTGGCCCACCGAATTGATATCCCAGTCCGTGCAGTACTTGACCAGGGCTTCAGCGTCTCCGCCGTCCACAGTCATCACGTGGACGGGGTTCTGACGGAACTTGAAAGCACCCTGAGGTCCGGACGATCCGAAGTCCACACCGAGCGGAAACACCTTGCCCTGCTTGGCCAGGGACGCCCCTTCGGCCACCTTGTCGGCGGTGATGAAGTTGAGGGTGCCGAGTTCGTCGGCGCTACCCCACCTACCCCAATTCCGGACTTCGTCGGCCACCCGGCGAAAATCTTTCATCGTGGACATGGTGGTCGGTTCGACGGTACTGACTCCACTGTGGTCGCTCATGTCAATTCCCTTGCGTCATCTGTATGTGCTTGATGGTCGGTGACCTGGATGGTTGTGACAAGTTCACGCATCTCGTTGTTGTTCACGATTCCGCCGTCGACCCAAACCACTTGGCCGGACACGTAACTGGCGGCATTGCTGCCCAGAAAGACCAGAACCGCGGCTTGTTCCTGCGGGCTCGACACGCGCCCCAACGGTTTGGGTATGTCGTCAAGATACTCCGGGCCGTATGCCGTGCGCAGCTGATCGAGTATCGGCGTCTCGGTCACACCCGGGGCCGTGCAATTGATTCGGATACCCTGCGCGCCAAGATGTTCAGAGTTCTGGATGCAATAGTGGATGATCGCCTCTTTGGACAATGTGTAGCCGCCGTTCGCGTGCGCCTGCGGGTGGTCGCGACACCATTGCACGCCGTCTGCCATCGATCTGGTGGCGAGTAGTTCGGCAACCGTGTCCCGGTTGTCGCGATACCCGGATGCAGCCATCGAGGACACACACGTGATCGACGACCCACTTGGCATCCGGCCGATCAACGACTCGGTCAGATAGCGCATACCAAGAAAGTTGATCGTCACCACGAGCAGCGAATTCCCGATACCGGACGACACCCCGGCAACATTGAACAGGGCATCGACCGCACCACCGCCGAGTGCGGCGACGGTGCGGTCGATCGAGTCCCGATCAGCGAGGTCCACCTGGTAGAACTCGCTGATCGGAGAATCCGGTCCAGAAGAATCCGGCGCAGACACGTCGAGTCCGACCACCTCGGCCCCGAGCTCGGCGCACTGACGCGCGACCTGTTCACCGATGCCTGACGAACACCCGGTGACCACTACGCGGCGGCCGTCGTAGCGCAACAGCCGATCTAGGTGACCCATGACCCGAATACCTGCGCCGTGACGGTCACTTCGCAGCCGCTTCTCTCGCAGCCTGCGCCGCCTGGACCCGGCCTTCGTTGATCTCGGCCATGGCCTCGGGAATCTCACTCGCGGTGAAGCTTCCACCACGACCGGTCGGCAGTCCACCGAACGAGTAGTTCGGGTCAAACTCCGGCGCCCGCGATTCCGGGCGACGCGCCTCGACCTTTTCGATGATCGGAGCGAGCCGCTCAGCTTTCAATTTGACGGCCTTTTCGTCCCGCTCGATGAACTCCGGCAGCACCTCTTTGCCCATGAGTTCAATCGATTCCATCGTCGCCTCGTGACAGCGCGGATTGAGCAGCAGGATGATCTCGTCGACCCCGCTCTCCTCGTAGCCACGCAGGAACTCGCGGACCATCTCGGGTGAGCCGATGGCTCCGCGTCCCGGGCCGTAGGCGAGAGTGTCGTCATTGGCCACCTCTTCGAGGTAACGCTCCCACACACCCGTGCGACCGGGAACGTGCTGTCCGGTCATGTAATAGTGCATGATCCCGAAGGAGAAGAAGCCGCCACCGAGTCCGAGCCGATCGAGTGCCTGCTTCTCGGTCGGTGCGACCATCATCGACAGGTCCCCGCCGATCGCGAGGATGTTCGGGTTGATCACCGGGGTCGACGGGACGCCACGCTCTTCGAATTCCTTGTAATACGAGGCAACACGATCGCCGAGCGGTCCGGGACCGGTGTATGCGAAACTCAGTGCACCGATGGCCTTTTGCGCTGCCATCTGCACCGACGACGGGCGGGTACAGGCCACCCACACCGGCGGATGTGCCTTCTGGAACGGCTTCGGGATCACGTTGCGGGCCGGCATCTCGATGTGCTCACCCTTGAACCCGGTGAACGGTTCCTCGGTCATGCAGCGGATGGTCACCTCGAGGGCTTCCTCCCACTGTCCACGCTTGTCCGCCGGATCGATGTTGAACCCGGCGAGTTCGGCGACGGACGACGATTCACCGGTTCCGAATTCCACCCGGCTGCCGGAGATGAGATCGAGCGTCGATACGCGCTCGGCGACACGGGCGGGGTGATTGATCCCCGGCGGCAGGTGCATCACACCGAAGCCGAGTCGAATGTCCTTGGTGCGCTGGCTCGCAGCGGCAAGGAACATCTCTGGTGCCGTGGAATGGCAATACTCTTCGAGAAAGTGGTGCTCGGTGAGCCACACCGTCGAGAAACCCGCCTTGTCGGCGGCCTCCACCTCGGCCAGACCTTCCTGGAACATCTTGTATTCGTCGTCCTGCGTCCAGGGACGTGGCAGCGCGAACTCATAGAACAGGGAAATCTTCATGGTTACCTCCGATGGGAATGAAGCGGTTGTGAAGGAGAAGCGGAATCATCTTGCGGTGTAGCGTCTTCGGCCGTACCCGGGTTGCTCGCGATGTGACGTGCGGCGACATATCCGAATGTCATCGCCGGTCCGATGGTGGCCCCGGCCCCGGCATAACTCCGGCCCATCACCGCCCCGGATGTGTTGCCTACGGCGTACAGGCCACCGACAACCGAGTTGTCGTCACGGAGCACGCGGGCGTACTCGTCGGTGCGGAGTCCTCCCGAGGTTCCAAGGTCGCCGAGGACCATCCGGAAGGCGTAGTAGGGCGGTTTGACCAACGGGTACAGGTTGGGGTTGGGCAATGTCGGGTCGCCGTAGTAGTTGTCGTAACTGCTGTCACCACGGTTGAAGTCGTCGTCGTGACCCCACTGCGCGAGTTCGTTGAAACGCTCTGCGGTCCTGGTGAGTTCGTCGACCGGTACATCGATCTTGGTGGCGAGTTCTGCCAAGGTGGAACCTTCTTGGACAACTCCTGACTGCAACCACTCCTTCGGCATCTTGCGCCCGGTGGGAACCGGCGCGAACGGAATCTTCGGTAGTGGCAGGTGTCCCGCCACGACGTACTTCCCCCACGACCGCGAGTCGGTGATCAGCCAGCAGGGAATGTGGGTGACACCCGTCTTCTCGCCGGCGATCATCGCGTGGCTGAAGTCCATGTACGGCGCCGCTTCGTTGCAGAACCGGCGGCCGGATCCGTTGACCACGAACTGCGACGGCATCATGCGTTCGTTGAGCATGAACTGCATCCGGCCGTCGGGCCATTGAATGGCCGGAAACCACCAGGCCTCATCGAGGAGTTCGGTGCAGGCTCCGACCTTTTCCGCCGCCCGGATACCGTCACCGGTGGCCAGCGGATTTCCGAAGCTCCAATCGTCCTTCAGGACGGGTTGATGTTCCCGGCGCCAATCCATGTCGTGATCGAATCCGCCGGTTGCGAGAATCACGGCGCGGCGGGCTCCGATCCGCACCGCGGCGCCTTCATGCTCGACCACCGCACCGAGCACCGTTCGATCAGGGCCTTCGATCAGCTCGGTCATCGGCGACTCCAGCCAGAGCGGGATGTCGTGTTCCTTCATGGCCAGCCGCAGTCGCGCCACCAGCGATTGCCCGATCGCCGCGATCCGGTCGCCGAACACGTGGGCCCGGAACATCCGCCACAGCAGTTTGAAGAGAACGACCTTGCCCTCCCATGACTGCCGGATCCGGTAGAACGCCCGCAGGTCCTTCGGCCCCAGCCACACCCCCTTCGGGGCAAGAGCCAAGGGTGTCAACAGGTTCTGTTCCTCGGCGCCGAGGACACGAAGGTCGATGGGCGGGACGTTGATGGTGCTCCCGCGCTCGGAACCACCCGGCAACTCCGGGTAGTAGTCCGCATAGCCCGGCTTCCAGACGAACTCGAGCCAGGAGCTCGACTTCTCCAGGAAGTCCATCATCTCGGGAGCGGACTTGACGTATTGCGCGATCCGTTCATCACTGACCAGACCACCGGTGATCGCCCGCAGGTAGTCTTCGACGCCGGACGGATCCGGCGAGTACCCCGCGCGGCGTTGGGCTGGCGCACCCGGAACCCAGATGCCACCGCCCGAAAGCGCGGTGGACCCGCCGAACTGCTTACCCTTCTCCACCACAAGGGTTTCCAGTCCGGCGTCGGCGGCCGCCAGTGCGGCGGTCATCCCACCTCCGCCGGACCCGATCACCAGGACGTCGACTGTCATGTCGTAGGCATTCCCGGACCTGGCCGCGCCTACTTCAGAAGCCACAACGGTGTCCTCCCCTCCGGTCGTCGGTTGATGTGTCATGGGCGGGCCTGGATCGCCTGCTGCGCCGATCGGATCGCAAACCCCGCAATCAATTCCGGCGCGGCACGGTAGTAGCGCACCGTTGTCTCGTACGGGCCCTGAGTCGCCATCGCCGCAAAGGCGGCCACCCACGTGCGGACCTCGTGCGCCGAACTGCCCGCGTCGGTGGTGATCCGCGCATTCGACCATCCGTCGAACTCGTCGAGGCGGCCCGAGTCAACGATCGCCAGGAACTCCCGATCCCAGTCAGGGTTCAACGGCCGCAGCGGCCCGCGACCGGCGGCAAAGTCCCGGGCCGCCTCGATCACCGCAATCTGCCGGGCCGAACGTTGCTCCGGTGTCTGGCTGCCGCCGTGGATCATTCGATCCCGGACGCCGCCGGTTGCGGTGGCGAGTGTGGGAACCGGAGGATCATGGGACAGTCCGCCCGATCCGATGATGAGGACCCGTTGGTCCAACCCGGCCAGGTAGTTCCCCACCGCAATCCCCAGAGCCCGCACCCGGTGCAGTGGGCCCAGCGGCGCCGCAACAGAATTGACGAAGATCGGGATCACCGGCCGGGCCCGGGAGTCACCGAGCAAACGCTGCAAGGGCTGGATGGTGCCGTGGTCGACGTCCATCGATTCGGAGACCGCAACATCGACACCGGATTCGAGGACCGCCCGCGCACACGCGTCGGCAAGGTCGCGTGGAACATCGAGCGGATCAGCCGACGTCCCGTAGTCCCCGACGCCGCGGGCGGCGTTACCGATGCAGAAGGGTGGCATCACCCGGTAGAAGAATCCGTTGTAGTGGTCGGGCGAAAAGATCACCACCAGTTCGGGATCCCAGTCCCGGACGAAGTCCGCGGCCTCTTCCAACGCGGACCCGACCTCGTCGACGAGGTCCGGTGGGGTGCCCGGGAGCTCAAGCAGGGGGCTGTGCGACACGCAGCAGAGAGCCAGCGGCATCGGTAACCCCTTTCGTTGATCCGTCGCGCCCCGATCCGAGGACGTCGAGTAGTGCGGCGCTGGTCTCCGGTGCCCGTTGCGCCACACACGCCGCGGCGATGCATCGATCCGGCCGCAGGAACAGAACCGAGTCGGTCTGCGCGTCGAACCAGCGCTTGACCTGACCGCCGGTGTCGCCGATCACGATCACGTCGGGATCGTCGTGACCGGTCCATTCGAGTTGGCACGTCGGCCGGGCGGTGATGAATGTGGCGCCCTGGGCCTTCCACAGTGCGAACTGCTCGTCCCCCAGAACCGTCCGCGGATGGTTGTTCCAGCACAGCACCGAAAACCAGGTGCCGAGAACATCATCGAGCAGAGCCCCGTGACGTTCTCGGGTGTCGACGCGCGGTTGGATGAACAGGGTCCCCACCGCTGATCGTGGCGGGCGGGGTTCGGCGTGGACGACCGCACCGTGCTCATAACGAGGCATCGGCTTGAATCGCATCGTCAGCACGTAGTTCTTGAGTGCGGGAAGCACCGACGCGCCACGGATCAGCAGGTCGCGGGCCGCGGCGACCCGGCGATTGGTCGGTGAGATGACCCGGCCGACCATGGTGGACAGGTCGATCATCGCCCGGGCATGGCTGCGGCGTTCGGTGTCGTAGGTGTCCAGAAGCGCATCGTCGGCGCGATCGGTCACCACCGCGGCCAGCTTCCATCCCAGGTTGGCCGCATCGCGGATCCCACTGTTGTATCCCTGGCCCTGCCACACCGGCATCAGATGCGCGGCGTCACCGGCCAGCAGTATCCGGCCCTTCCGGAACGCACCCGCGATCCGCGAGTGATGGGTGTACACCCGGCGCCGGATCACGTCGAGCCGGTCCGGGTACGGCACCAGTGGCGCAAGGAGTTTCGCGAGGAACTCCGGCCGCTGCGCCTCTTCGTCACTCTCATCGGCATGGATCATGAACTCGAATCGGCGAATGCCGTGCGCGATCGACACCGACACGTTGGGTCGCGCCGGATCGGCGGCGACCTCGATGTTCGGGTGGCCGAGCGGATCGGTCGCCAGATCGACGACCAGCCACCGGGTCGGTGATGTTGTCCCCTCGAACGACACCCCCATCAGGTGACGTGTTGCGCTGCGCCCGCCATCACAGCCGACGACGTAGCTCGCGGTCACGGTCCTCGGGCCGTCGGTACCCGAGAGTTCGACGACCACACCGTCATCGGTGTCGTCGACGTCCGCCATCGGCGAGTTCCAGGCCACCTGAACATGATCGAAGCGATCGAGGCCGGCCAGTAGTTCCGCGTCGACCAACGGCTGCACGAACGCATTGCGTTTGGGCCATCCGAATGAGGTGTCGGTCGGGGCGATTTCGGCCAGCAACCGGCGCTTGGCATCGACAAAGCGCAGGATCTGGTTCGGGCTGGTGTGCGGGAGTACCTGCTGCACAAGACCGATCGCCTGGAAGGTACGTAGGGATTCGTCGTCCAGACCCACCCCACGCGGGTAGTCGATCAGCGTCTCCCGCTCGTCGACCACCAGGGTCCGAACATTCTGGAGGCCGAGGATGTTGGCGAGGGTGAGCCCCACCGGGCCGGCACCGACGATCACCACATCAACCTGGGTTGTCTGCGGGGCGTGACCGACCTGGTCCCCTTCGATTGCTCCACCGTCGATAGCCGATGACACGCGTCAGCCTCCCAACAGGAACTCGAGGTGGAGCGCGTTGAACGTCTTGGCATCCTCGTATTGCGGCCAATGTCCGCAACCGGTCATCACCTCGAAGCGTGAGCCCGGGATCATCGATGCGATGCGGCGGCCTTCGTCGACGTTCGCGGTCGGATCGTCGCTGGTCCACAGCACCATCGTCGGTGCCGTGATACGTCCGTATTCGCTGGGCCCCAGCAGGTTCCGGGCTCTGATCTCCGGATCCTGCAGGGCCATGATGTCGCTCATCGCATCGACAAAGCCCGGCTGGCGGTAGATCCGCTGCCGGCTTGCGACGATGTCGTCGTAGCCTTTCGACTTGTCTGCCATCAGCCACTTGATGCGGGCCTGCACGGTCTCCCACGTCGGATCCTGCACGGCGGCCATCGACAAATCGATGATCCGTTTCATCACGACCGGGTCGGCCTGCGATCCGCCGGCGGTGTTCAGCACCAACCGGTTGATCCGATCCGGGTGGTCGGCGGCAACGCGCGCAGCCACCCAACCGCCGAGGGACTCGCCACTCAGGCTGGCCTGAGGGGCATCGATGGCGTCGAGGAATCCCAGGAAATGGTCCACATAGTGCGGGATCTCGAGCGGGTGACCGGGTTTGTCGGTGTAGCCGTGGCCCAGCATGTCGATCGACCAGGTCGAGAAGTGCTCGGAGTGTGCCTCCAGATTGCGCACATAGGCTTCGGCGTGACCGCCGGATCCGTGGAGCAGAACCAGGACCGGCTTGCTGTGGTCACCGGTATGCAGGTAGCGGGTCCGAATACCACCAATCGTCAAGTATCCCTGTTCGAAGGCAACACCCTGCAGGTCGCCCCAGACGCTCTCATGTTCTGGCACTGGGTATCTCCCGGTCGTCAGCGGATGATGGCGGGCATCGCGTCCCAACCCCGGACCGTCGAGGTCGGGGACAAGGTCGCGCGGGTGAGGTCTACGTCCCATTCCGGGAATCGCTTAAGAATCTCTTCGAGCGCAATCCGTCCTTCCAGACGGGCCAGCGAAGAGCCGAGGCAGAAATGTGTGCCGATACCGAAGGCAAGGTGGGGGTGGGCTTCGCGATTGATGTCGAAAACATCACCGTTCGGCGGGAACTGGCGATCGTCGCGGCAGGCGGAGGCCAGCAGCAACATCATCACGCTGCCCGCCGGTACGGTCTGGCCGTAGTATTCGACGTCGCGGGTCACATACCTCGACGCATGCGGTCCTGGCGGCTCGAACCGCAGCAGCTCTTCAATCGCCCTGGGTATCAAGGAATTATCCTCGACGAGCTGGCGCCGCTGATC
This sequence comes from Williamsia faeni, assembly GCA_003202005.1. Lineage (GTDB taxonomy): Bacteria > Actinomycetota > Actinomycetes > Mycobacteriales > Mycobacteriaceae > Williamsia > Williamsia faeni. Next base: position 33,350 of record QJJF01000012.1, read on the forward strand.
CGGATGCTCGGCAAGAACCTTGCCGGCCCATCCGATCAGCCGGGTGGTCGTCTCGTTGCCCGCTCCGGCAACCACATTGACATAGGTGAGCAACTCTGCGCGGGTGAGTTTGCGGGTCGTCCCGGTCTCATCTTCGAACTCGACGTTGAGCAATTCGGTCACGATGTCGTCGGAAGGATGTTTGGCGCGCCAGTCGATGTAGTCGGCGAAGATCTCACCGGTGTCGATCCCTTCCTCGGCGGCCTTCATCGGTTTGCCTGCCTCGGTACGCATCTGGGCATTGGCGTGTTCCCGGATGGCCACCTGATCTGACTCCGGGATTCCGATCAGCATCCCGATCACCCGCATCGGCATCTGCGCGCCGAGATCGGCGACGAAGTCGAACTCTCCGGCACCGATCAATGGATCAAGACTGCGAGCGCAGAACTCGCGAATCTTCGGCTCCAGCTCAAACACCTTGCGGGGCGTAAACATTCGAGCCAGGAGCTTTCGGTGAACGGTGTGGACCGGCGGATCCTCGAAGATCAGCACACCGGGCGGGATGTCGATGTTCGCCCTGATCAGCTCGAGAATCGCACCACGCGCAGAACTGAAGGTCGTGGGGTCTGTCAGCGCGCCGTGGACATCGGCGTAGCGACTGAGCAGGTAGAAGTCGTGTTCGCTGTTGTAGTAGAGCGGCACTTCTTCCCGGAGCCGACGAAACATCGGATACGGGTCGGCATTCAATTCCACGTCATAAGGATCGAAATGCACATCGCTATTCGCACTCACCGTCACCGGATTACCCCTCCCTCTGTGCCGTCGACGCAATATCGGCACGCTTCGCAAACCACTCGGAGATCCGAAAAGTGGCCAATTTCGTCACACGATCGTTCCGGGGAGCAGCTTTCCCGAATTACGAGCATTCACTGCGCCGGGACATCAACTATTTGCAGAACTGGTTTGGACTGAATGCGAGCTTACACGCGTAAGTGACTCGCGTCACGAAATTCTGAGAGATAGTTCCTGAACCGTTTGTGGAGTGCGCTGACCAGCGACGATCAGGTCGATTGGCGCTGAATCAGCTCAAAGACGTTCGCACTGCTGGGATCCTCGTCCGGCTGATATCCGAGCTCGCGCATCATCGCGGCCACCGCGGCGTCGACAATCGCGCCGGCATGGATCTTCACCGAGGTCAGCGGAGGATTGCTGACGGGTCCCAGTGGGCTGGCCTCACCGCCGATGACAGCGAGATCCTCCGGGCACCGTAGACCCGCCTCACGCAGCCCGTGGAGCACCACAAATGCGGCGTCGTCGCTCGCGGCATACACGGCGGTCACACCCTGCCGAGCCCACTCGGTGACGATCGTGGCCGCGTTGGCTCCGCTGGGCTCAAACGACCCGGCGGGGATTTCGGGAAGGCCCCGCTCGAGGGCTGCCGCCCGGATGCCGGCCCGCCGAAAGCCGTTCAACGCCAGCTGCTTGGGCACGTCGATACCGGCGAACGCGACGTTGGTGTGCCCCTTGGACACCAGGTGGTCCACCACCAGTTCCCCGACCGCGAGGTTCAGAGAGTCGAATCCGTCGAGGTGAGTGTTGACCACGTCGATGTGCCGGATACCGGCGGCCTCGACGACGGCGCGCGGTTCGGCGGAGAGCGGAAAGATGCTGGTCACGGCTATCGGATTCAAATTGGCGATCGCGCCTGTCATGCTCGCCGGATCTTTGGTCTCGAACTGCAACGAGACGACCACGCCATGCTTGGCCAGCGCGTTTGTCAGGCGGCTGCCGACCTCGATCGGCAACTCACTCAGTGCCATGCGGGGCAACACGTAGAGCACCACTCCACTGCCACCCACCGCCAGGTTGCGGGCCGCCAGGTTGGGCCGGTAGCCGAGCGTCTCGGCGGCACTGCGCACCGCAGCCTGGGTCTGGGCGGAGATCTTCTGACCTGCGACGTTGTTGAGGACGTAGCTGACAGTCGCCGGTGAGACCTTGGCCAGTCGGGCGACATCGGCTTTTGTCGGCCTCGCCGGTCCCTTGACGCCCACTGCCACCTCCGGCCTCTCTCATTCGATCGCCACCGCGGCCCGCAGAGCGCGATGTCGCAGGCAGGGTGCCTCTCTGTGCGAGATTATCAACACCGCCGCCACCACGCCGGGTGGAACTCCACCCAAACCGGGCACAACGGACACCACTGGACTACAGCGATCTCCCTGTTGCCGCCCTGTGACCTGCACGAAGACCCCAGACCATGCCGGGGCCGATCGTGCCGCCCGCGCCACCGTACGCGCGTCCCGTGACACCGGCCATGGCGTTGCCGACCGCAAAGAGTCCCTCGATCACTGCCCCATCGACGTGCAGGACCCGCGCATCACGATCTGTTCGCGGCCCACCCTTGGTGCCCATGGCACCCACCGTCACCGGGACGGCGTAGAAGGGGCCGGTGTCCAGCGGACCGAGTGTGCGTCCGGCCACGGTTGGCGAATTTTCGTCGCCCCACCATCCGTCATAGGCACTCGAGCCGCGGCCGAACTCCGGATCCACCTCCGCGGCGACATTACGATTCCACTCCGCGACGGTTTCTTCCAGGCCGTCAGGATCGATTCCCACCTTGGTGGCGAGTTCACGTAAATCTTGTGATTCCGAAAACCATCCCGGAATTGAATCCTTCGGATCGACTCCCAGAAACCCGAAACGTTTGAAATGCAACGCATCAAAAACGATCCAGCCCGGATCGTTGACATAGCCACCTTTGGGGTCCAAATAGTGGAATGCCCCGGCCATCGAATTGTATTCTGAGGCCTCGTTGACAAATCGTTTACCGGCCCGGTTGACCATGATGCTGCGTGGACGCGTCCGCTCGAGCCGGACGCTTCGGCTGCGCGGCCTACCATCGATCGTGTCGCCCGGGATCCGTACGATCGGCACCCACCAGGCTTCGCTCATGTTGCCGAGATCGGCACCGAGTGCCATCGCCATCCGCAGTCCGTCGCCGGTACCGTTCGGCGGCGACACCGGACCGTGCATCGGGCCGCGCAGGTAGGTCTTGACCAACGCCGGATCCCATTCGAATCCGCCGGTCGCCAAGATGACCCCGCTGCGGGCCCTGACCGCAAACTCCTTGTCTCCCTTGACCAGATGAACACCAACCACACGCCCGGACTCGGTGATGAGGCGACGTGCCTGCGCGCCGGTCTCGGGGACGACACCGGCATCCAGCAATCCCCGGAGGAGGCCACCAATCAGCGCAGCACCTGCTACGCAGACATCGGAGTCATCTGAAAGATCCACCGCCGCATTGAGTCTGGCCCTGGTCTCGGCGTCGAATCCAACGTTGCTCCAGTCCGCAGGGAAGGTGGTGATCCGATTCCGCCACTCCCCCAACCGATTGAGATCAAACGGGATCGGGCTCATGGATCGTCCGCCCGAAGGTCGACCGCCGGGCAACTCCGGTTTGTAGTCCGGAAATCCGTCGGCGATCTCGAACCGGAGCGCACTGTGCGCCTCCACGAAGTCGACCACCGCCTCACCGGTTCGGACGAATTCCTCGACGAGGTCGTCGTCCATCGAGTCCAGCGACTGCGCCCGCAGGTAACTCAGCGCATCGTCGATGGTCAGTTCGCCGTCAGGGCTGCGATGATGTGCGGGGATCCAGGCGATTCCTCCCGAGACAGCGCTGGTCCCGCCGACGGTTGCCGCCTTGTCGTAGATCGCCACATCCGCGCCGGCATGCACCGCCGACAGCGCAGCCGTCATCCCGGCTGCCCCGGTGCCCAGAACGAGTACATCGACCTCGCGGTCAAACGACACTGTTTCCTCACCGGAGACACGTTCACCGACCGGATGACCACTATTGATGTCAGACACGAGCATTTCCTTTCAATTCATCGGCGGCAATCGTGCGCCGATATTGTCGGAGAATCAATACGTTTTCTGCAGCGAAAATAATTGCCGTCCGCGAATCAAACGCCATGTGCACTTTCCCACTCGGAGTCCTCGACAAATAAATCGACCCGAAATCTTGTGCAGTTCGATTCATGCCGGAGAAACCCGCATTTCCAGAAATTCGATCGAATATTTTCCAACGCTGAGGATTCATATTCCTCGCGAACCCGAATGACAGCCGTGGCCTGCTCGCCGAGCCGGGTATCAGGCATTTTCTCTCCCCACGTCCTTGGTTCCAGACCCACAGCGCACCAGAAATCGACGAAAGCAGGGCGATGGAACTTCAGTACGGATGCCCCGATATCGGCTAGAATCAGGGGTCTCCGGCGGACTCACCCACCCTGACGAGCCGGTCGCTGATGACTCAAACCCTTGTTGCAGAATCGACCGAAGAGTAGCATTCTCGCAAACCACAGGATCCTTCTTCGGGAATGAAATAGCATTCCTAATACTGGGGCGCTCCGGCTCGAGGCCCATTTGAAAAGTTGTCGAAGGTACCCGCCGGGGCTCGTAAGAGACGGCCCCCAACGCACTTTCGACACAGTGACGGAAGAAAGGACACCTCACCCGTGACCGCCGAACAATCCACCGAAGACCACCGATCGCGCGATGGTATCCATTTCGATCGTCACACACCGCAGTACCGACACGAGTTCGAGTCGATCACCGAGGAGATGCATCAGAAGTGTCCCCTTGCCTGGACGGAGACCTACGACGGTCACTGGGTGGCCGCCGGCAACAATGAGGTCTTCGAACTGGCTCGCTCCCCTTACGTGTCGAACGACAACGACATCGAAGGCGTTCGTAAGGGGTACCGGGGAATCAGCATTCCCACACCGCAGCATGAGATGGCGGTCCGGGGTGGCATCCTCGAAATGGATGAACCCGAGCACCACCAGTACCGGCAGGTCCTCAATCCCTACCTGTCACCCGCCGCGGTGAAGCGGTGGGAACCCTTCATCCGCGAGGTTGTCGACGCCGCCATCGATGAGAAAATCGAAAGCGGGACAATCGATTTCGTGGATGACCTGGCCAATGTGGTACCGGCGGTCCTCACGCTGGCCATGCTCGGGGTGCCACTCGAGAAGTGGTCGATCTATTGCGAACCGGTGCACGCCTCGGTGTACACACCCGTGGACTCACCCGATGCCGCACGGGTGTTCGAGATGTATCAGGAGATGGGCCTGGACCTGGCGGTCAACGTGGCCGAGATACGCGAGAATCCCCGCCCGGGTTTGATTCAGGCGCTGATCGACATGCGGATCGACGGGGAACCCGCCCCGGACATGGAAGTGTTCGGCATGCTGGGCCTCATCATCGGCGGCGGGTTCGACACCACCACGGCACTCACCGCACACGCCCTCGAATGGCTCTCGGAGAACCCCGACGAACGCACCCGTCTCAGTGAGGAGCGGGATGATTTGCTGAACTCTGCGACCGAGGAGTTCCTGCGGTACTTCACCCCGGCGCCCGGTGATGGCAGAACCATCTCAGCTGACTGCACGTACGCCGGGACCGACCTCAAAGAGGGTGAGCGGCTGTGGATTTCATGGGCGATGGCAAATCGTGACCCGGAAGTCTTCCCTGAGCCGAACAACATACAACTCGACCGCGGCGCCAACCGGCACTACAGCTTCGGACTCGGAATCCACCGTTGCGTCGGATCAAATGTCGCACGTACGGTGTTCAAGGCGATGCTGCTTGCGGTACTCGACCGGATGCCCGACTACCGCTGCGATCCCGACGCCGCCGTCCACTACGACACCATCGGTGTCATCCAGGGCATGCGCCACCTGCCTGCCACCTTCACGCCGGGCCCCAAGTTGGGCCCGGGTCTCGACGAGACCCTCAAGAAGCTCCAAAGACTTTGCGCCGAACAAGAACTCGCAACCCCGGTCACCCTTCGACGCGCGGAGACCAGCCGATGAGGACACATCCCGACGGCACCACCACGCCCGTCATCGACACCAGCGTGCACATCTTCTTCACCTCCAACAAGGACATGCGCAGCTTCCTGCGAGAACCCTTCAAGAGCCGCGGCATACCGGACGCCGAGATGGATTGGTACGGCGCGCCCGGTGGTGAGTACGCGCCGGGCACCCGTGGACCCGATCGCGGCTACCCGGGCTCAGATCCGGCGCTGGTCGCGCAGCAGCTGTTCGTCGACCGCGGCGTCGACGTGGCCATCTTGCATCCGATGACCCGCGGCATTCTCCCCGATCGCCATCTGACCAGTGCGGTGCTGGCCGCACACAACGAGATGATGGTGTCGCGCTGGCTGGAATCCGCCGAGTTCGGTGACCGATTCCGCGGAACCATCCGAATCAACCCCGAGGACGTCACCGGTGCCCTGCGGGAGATCGACCGCTGGAAGGACCATCCGCGTGTGGTCCAGATCGGCATCCCGCTCCAGTCACGCGAACTGTACGGGAAGCCACAGTTCTGGCCGATCTGGGAAGCCGCCGCGGACGCGAACCTCCCGGTGGCGGTTCACATCGAAACCGGCGAGAGCATCGCCTTCCCGCCCACTCCCTCAGGCCACGCCCGGACATACGAGCAGTACCTGGGTTTCATGGATCTGAACTACATCTATCACCTGATGAACATGATCGCCGAGGGTGTCTTCGAACGGATCCCCGGACTGAAGTTCGTCTGGGCCGATGGCGGCGCCGACCTGCTCACCCCGTTCATCTGGCGGATGGACACCTTCGGTCGCCCGCATCTCGAGCAGACACCGTGGGCACCCCGGATGCCCAGCGACTACCTGCCCAACCACGTCTACTTCGTGCAGAGCAGCATCGACGGTCCCGGCAACACCGACTTCGCCGGAGAGTGGTTCGGGTTCACCGGTAAGGACGACATGGTGATGTTCGGCTCGAGCTATCCCCATTGGCATTGCAACACTGTGGACGCGCTGCCCGACTCGTTGAGTCCCGAACAACGCGACAAGCTCTGCTGGCGAAATGCCGCCTCGATCTACGGCATCGACGTCGGGGCCGGGCTGGCCACCCGCGAGTTGGCCTGAAGGGAAAGCCATGACCACCACCGAAGTTCACGAACGCACACCCGATACCGAGATGATCCCGGTCCGGGTTGTCGACTCCGACGTCCACCCGGTCCCACGCCGCCGCGAGCTGGTCGACTACATACCCGAGCCCTACCGGAGCCAGTACTTCCTCAGTCACAAAGTCGGGGACACGATCATCTACGACGCGCCCGACTACGCGCACTCATTCGCGATGCGGGTCGACTCGTTCCCGGCCGACGGCGAGTTCCCGGGCAGCGATCCGGACCTGGCCTTCCACCAGCTGATCATCGACGCCGGCTCGGACATCGCAATCCTCGAACCGACCGTCAAGGCGGCGCGGCTCCCCGAAGCCACTGCGGCCCTCGCCACCGGCGTCAACACCTGGTTGGCCAACCACTGGCTCGACCCCCACAACAACTGGCATCAGCGCTGGCGCGGTTCGATCGGTGTCGCCATCGACGATCCCGCCAGTGTTGTCCCGGAGATCGAGAAGTGGGCAGGGCACGAATACATGGCCCAGATCCTCATCAAGGCCGAGCCGCGACCGTCCTGGGGCAACCCGGCCAACGACCCGTTGTGGGCGACCGCAGTCAAGCATGATCTGCCGGTCAGTTGCCATCTGGGCCGCGGCGCCTACGAGACGATGCCGATGCCACCGGTCGGATTCCCGAGCTACAACCACGATTTCATGGTCACCTACTCGCTCCTGGCAGCGAACCAGATCATGAGCCTGATCTTCGACGGTGTCTTCGACCGGTTCCCGGCGCTGCGGGTGGTGTTCGTCGAGCACGCGTTCACCTGGATCCTGCCGTTGATGTGGCGGATGGACGCCATCTACGAGGCCCGCAAGTCCTTTGTGTCGATCAAGCGCAAGCCGTCGGAGTACGTGAAGGAACACATCAAGTTCACGACCCAGCCGCTGGACTACCCCGAGGACAAGACCGAACTGACCCGCGCGTTCGAATGGATGGAGGCCGACAAGATCCTGCTGTTCTCCTCGGACTATCCACACTGGACGTTCGACGACCCGCGCTGGCTCGTCAAGCATCTCCCCCGGCATGCCCGCGACGCGGTGATGTTCCGGAACGGCATCGAGACCTATCACCTGCCCGAATTCGTTCCGGCCCTCAAGAATCAGGTTCGGGTGCTCTGAGATGCCGGACGAGACAACCCCGGACGAAACGAAACCGCCGCGGCTGGCCCAGGGACGCGAACACGTGGTTGCCACGGTGACCGAGATCCCGCCGGGCTCATCGAAGGTCGTCCCCATCGGACGCCACGGTGTCGGTGTCTACAACGTGGGCGGCACCTTCTATGCGATCGCAAACTATTGCCCCCACGAGGGTGGGCCGCTGTGTTCAGGGCGGGCCCGCGGGAAAACCATCGTCGACGACAGCGTGCCCGGTGATGCGGTGATGGTCCGGGACATGGAGTTCATCTACTGCCCCTGGCATCAGTGGGGTTTTGAATTGTCCACCGGGACAACCGCAGTGAAGCCAGAGTGGAGTATCCGCACCTACCCCGTGCGGGTGGTCGGCGACGACGTCCTCGTCACCGCATGAGCGCAGGAGAAACAGTGGCCGGTCCACAGAACAGCAGCATGGAGATCCACGGCGGCAATGTGGTCTACGAAATCCTCGGCACGTCAGACGAACTCATCGTCCTGACGCCCGGAGGGAGGTTCGGAAAGGACATCCCGGGTCTGCGACCGCTGGCACAGGCCCTGGTCGACGGCGGCTACTCCGTCCTGCTGTGGGACCGCCCCAACTGCGGGGCCTCCGACGTCCAGTTCTACGGCCCCTCCGAATCCCATATGCGGGCCGAGACACTCGCGGCGTTGTTGAAGGGACTAAGCCGCGGTCCGTGCGTCATCGCCGGCGGGTCGGGCGGCGCCCGTGATTCGATGCTGCTGTCGATCCTCTACCCGGACCTCGTGAGCAAGCTGGTGTTGTGGAACATCGTCGGCGGCATCTACGGCACGTTCAACCTGGGCGCCTACTACGTATTGCCAAGCTTGCAGGCGGTGCGCGGACTCGGTGTCGAGGGACTCGTACAGATGCGAGAATGGCGCGAGCGTATCGACGAGAACCCGGCCAACGAGCAGCGACTGCTGGATCTCGACCCCGACGAGTTCGTGAAACTGTCCCTGCGGTGGCTCGGCACATACGTTCCGAAACCGGGCCAGACGATCCCCGGGGTCGACGACGAATTGTTCGACCGCATCACCGTTCCCGCGCTCATCATCCGGGGCGGGGAGAACGACCTCGATCACCCCAAGCGCACATCGTTGGAGGTCAGTTGTCTGATCCGAGGCAGCACCCTGATCGATCCGCCGTGGCCGGAGGACGCGTGGGAACGCGCGATGGAAGACCGGGCATCGGGTAAGTCGGGCGGCTTCAACATGTTCGACACGTGGGTCCAGGCAGCTCCCGACATCCTGAAGTTCTTGGCGGACTCATGAGCCGGCACGACACGGCGCGCTCACACCGCGCGGATGTGGACCTCGCAGTTGAGGGAGGCCTCGAGTGCGGTGTGAATACGGCTCTCCGGGACCCGGTCGAGATCAGCCTCGGCGATGTGGACAACCACCACGTCCCAGCCGTCCGGGCCGGCCGTCCGATCGATGTCTGCGGTCAGGCCGAATCCGGCAAGAACACCGTGTGCGTCGTCGTCGGTTCCCCGGCTGATGAAGGTCACGACACCGGCACGCGGAACCACCCCAAAGACCTTCTCGCACAGATCAAGCCCTTGGTGATGCAGAACGTCGGGGTTGTCGCCGGTCATCAGGAGTTCGATCTCCCGGCGGCCCGCCGGTGCCGATGCGAGGTCCACGTCGATCAGTTCGGCGCCCAGATGCACCGCTTCGGAGCGGAGCTGCGCCATGCCGTCCGATAACTGCTGCCGCGTGAACACACCTTCGGGGTCAACGTTGATCCGTAACACCGCCGTTCTCATGGGGGTGAGCCTAGCCGTGCGACACGGCGGTGGGCGGCGGATAGCCGTACGCGGCCAAGAGAATCGAGGGACATGAGTACTGCCCCCACCACAGTTGCCACCGACCGGCCGATACCGATCGCCGTCGCCTCCCTACCCGGGATCGCCCCGCGATTGCTGCTCTCGGATCGTCGGGTCGAAGATCTTGCCGACTACCGCCGCAGCGGCGGCTATCAGCCCCTCGAGAATCCGGACCGGCTACTCGGTGAGGTGGACGAGTCAGGACTGCGTGGTCGCGGAGGTGCCGGATTCCCGCTGGGGATCAAGTTGCGGTCGGTCCGAGAACACGGACTGCGCGCGGGAGAAGCCGTCATCGTCGCCAATGGTGAAGAGGGAGAACCCGCTTCGGTGAAGGACCGTTGGCTGATGCGGCACCGCCCTCACCTGGTCCTCGACGGTCTCCGGTTGGCAGCCGCCGTTGTCGGTGCCCGTCGGGGCCATGTCTACGTCTCCGACGCCGACGCCGCTGCGGCCATCGAAGCAGCATTGCTCGACGCCGCGGAGATTCTCGGCGACCTCGAACTGTCGGTGCTCGTGGTCGAAGCCGGATATGTGAGCGGCGAAGAGACCGCTGCAATCCGCGCGATCAACGGTGGTCCGGCCAAGCCCAGCGACAAACCACCGCGCCCATTCGAGCAGGGTGTGGCCGGGATGCCGACGCTGGTCAGCAATGTCGAGACGCTGGCACACATTCCGCACATCGCCCGCAACGGTGCCGCGTCATTCCGGTCTCGCGGAACCACGTCGTCGCCCGGCACATTCCTGGCCACTGTCACCGGCGCGGGCAAACCGCCTGTCCTGTACGAGATCCCGCACGGATTGCCGTTCGCGGACCTGCTTGCCGTGCACGGTGTCGCATCCGACGACGTACGAGGCGTACTCATGGGCGGATACTTCGGCGGACTGCTCAGCCGCGACGTCCTCACCGGCACCCTCGACCACGACAGCATCCGGTCACTCGGCGGCGGCCTCGGTTGCGGCGCCATCTCGTTGCTCACCGATCAGTGCCCCGTGGCGGTCGCCGCATCGGTGATGCGCTACTTCGATCGAGAAAACGCCGGTCAGTGCGGATCGTGCTTCAACGGCACCGCGGCCATGGCGGCCGTCCTCGACGCCCTGCGCGACGGCATCGCCGGCGCCGATGACCTCGCCCGCCTCGAGCGGTGGTCGGTGGTCCTGCGCGGCCGCGGCGCGTGCGCAACGCTGGATGCGGCCACCAATGTCGCCGCTACGGTGCTGTCCCGATTCCCGGACGCCGTCGCCGACCACCGGTCCGGTCGATGCACCACGTGCGACGAGGCGCCCTACCGCACGCTCAGACCATTTGCGGTCGAGATTGGAGCCCGGCTATGAGGATTCGACTCGACCGCACGATCTGTGACGGATTCGGCACCTGCGCAAAGCATGCGCCCGAATACTTTTCGCTCGACGACTGGGACTACGCGTCGCTGATCGGCAACGGTGAGGTCCCACCGGAAGACCGTGATCAGGTCATGCGTGCACTCATGGACTGCCCCGCACACGCGATCACCGAGATGTCAGACGTCCGGGCCGGTGACGGCGCCGGACCGGGCCCTGCGGCGCCGTAACCGCCGCCCGCCACGATTTGCCCCTTGTGTGTCACACTCTGCCAATGGCACACTATGCCATGTGACCTCCGCCACTCATAGCAGTGCGGAACTGCCCAGGTACCAGCCACGATCCACCGAGGAACGCGCCGAACAGACCCGGCGCGCCATCGTTGGTGCGGCGCTGGAGGCGTTCCGTACCCACGGATACGAGGCAACCACCATGGGCGCGATCGCAGCCCTCGCCGGTGTATCACCACGCAGCCTGTACCGGCACTACGGAAGCAAAGGCCAACTGTTCGCCGAGACCGTCGCGCTGGGCTCCGAGGACCTCCTGGCCTACTTCGCGGCCAATCTCGACCGGATGCCACTACGCGAGGCGATCCTCGATGCCGCGTGCGGTGCAACCGTCGATGCAAACGAACAGAACCGGGCCCTACTGCACCTGGCATCAACTGAGCGTGAGATGTCACGATTCCTGCACATGACGACACAGCGGATGATTCCGCCGTTGGCCGACATCCTCCGCACCTCGGCCGGGGTCAGCATCGAGAATGCCGAACCGATCGTGTGGGAGACACGCGCCACCGCCCTCATCGGCGCCCTGACATGCGGCTTCCAGTATTGGGCGGCCACCCCGGATTCCGATGTTCGAGAACAGCTTTCCCGAGCCGTCGACACCGTTCTACCCATTCTCCAGACCGCATCCGGCAATGAGGAGTCCGTTCGATGAGATATCAGCTCAATGTGGTGGCCCGAAGCGTCTCCGACGTTGTCCAGCACGCGGGTGGGTTCGTCTACGACCAGGTGATGGCCGGCTGGGATGTGACGGTGATACTCACCGACAACTGTGACACCCGCCCCGTGAAAATTCTCGGTGCGGATGTCGCCGATCTCGAAAAGGCGCTTGCCACCGGTGGTCTCGGCCGCCATCCTCAGGCACTCGCCATTGCCGCCGACCTCTTCAAGAGCGATGACCGGGTTCAGGGCGGGGTGGTGAAGGCGATCGAAAGCGGCAACGTCGAGGTGTCCTTCTGGGGTGATTCGTGGCCACTCGATTCCGACGCCGGGTCCGACTCTGTGGTTCATCAGCTGAGCTCAGCCGCAGCGGCCTTCAAGTCTCACGCGCTGACCGCGGCCGCCATACCGTCCGACACCGCCGCCGCTGCCGAGGTGTTCCACAGCAACGCCCGACTACCGGCCGCCTGACCCAGTCCACAAGTACCAATTCAGCTGTCCGCCAAGTGAGATGAGGCCCGCGTACATCGATCATGAAGTCGCCGAGCAGGTTGCGACAATCACCCTGGAAGGAATGAGGGCCAATGAATCTCTTGCGACCGGCACGGCCTGCGACTGATGCGCCGGGGGGCGCCTGGAGGGCACGATGACCAAAATCGACACCACCGATCTGGCAGTACTGGAAGCCGAAGCGCTCGCCGAAGCTGCCGAAGCCAGTGCGGTAGCGGCTCGCGCCCGCGCCCGCGCCGCCCAATTGCGACGCCGATCCGAGGAATCATCGACTGATAGCGAGGTTGCAGACGAAGCGGTGCCTGACACTGCTGCCACCGTTGCCGCGCCAGAGGAGGTCGACACCGAGGATCTCGGCGCAGAAGATCTCGGCGCAGAAGATCTCGACACGGAAGATGTTGCCCTCGACGAGGACACCGACAAAGGACCTGCGTCACATCGACGGTGGACACGGCTACGGCGGCCCGGCAAACGTGCGATCGCAACCGCGCTCGCGGCGGTCGTGATCGTCGCGGCACTGGGCCTGAGCGGCTATCTGGCCTGGCAACACCGCGAGGTCACCAAGTCGCAGGACCTCGAGGCCGAGTTCGATGCCGCCGCGCGGCAGGGCGTTGTCACCCTGACCTCACTCGACTTCAATCAGGCGGCGGCTGACGTGCAGCGGGTACTCGACAACTCAACCGGCGCCTTCCTCACCGAATTTCAAAGTCGGGCCGACGATTTCACCAGTGTTGTCGAGCAGTCCCAGGTCACCACAAAGGGTCAGGTCAACGCTTCCGCGGTCGAGTCGATGACCGACGATTCCGCAGTTGTACTGGTGGCGGCCACCTCCGAGGTCACCAATGCCGCCGGCGCCAAAGAGGAACCGCGGTCATGGCGGCTGAGTGTCACCGTGAACAGAGTTGATGGAGATCTGAAGATGTCGAAAGTGGAGTTCGTGCCATGAGCGAATCCAGCGCAGCGGTTACTCTCACCAAAGACCACGAAGAACCTGACGCAGTCGTCGAACAGTCGGACATCCAGCGGCCGACCCGTCGAGCCAGACTCGGCACCGTGGCACTTGCACTGCTGGTCGCCGCTTCTCTCATCACGGCAGCGGCCACCTACTTCTTCTTGTACGCACCGGACAAGCACACCGATTCCGGCGCAAAGGAATCGGCGATCGCGGCAGCGAATTCCGGCACCGTCGCGCTGTTGTCGTACTCTCCGGACACACTGACCGAAGATCTTGCCGCGGCCAAGACCAACCTCACCGGTGAATTCCTGACGTATTACAACGAGTTCACCGAAAAGGTCGTGGCACCGGCCGCCCAGCAGAATTCGGTGGACACCCGGGCCGAGGTCGTCCGATCGGCAGTGTCTGACATCGACAAGGATTCGGCGACGGTCCTGGTGTTCATCAACCAGACAACCACCAGCACAGACAAACCCGATCCCGCACTGACAGCCAGCAGCGTCCGCGTCACACTGTCCAAGGTGGACGGTACCTGGAAGATTTCGGCCTTCGATCCGGTCTAGGTTTCAGCTCTGCGGCAACATGCCCTGCCACGTTGTCTGTTTCTGCGAGTCCGCGACGTCGGTCTGCTGGTACAGCCCGCCATCCGGCCCGACGTAGGTGCCTGTGGTCGGCGAGTATCGCGCGGTGGCCACCCCCGGTGTGATGCCCTGCTGCTCCAGATTCGGGTCCGGCGGATAGTTGCCGAGTAGAGGTTGCGTGGGTGATACCGGCACGAATTCGTCGTCGCTGTTGCACAATTCGGCGGTTGCCGCCCGTTTACCCGGAACACCGAGGCATGGAATGTTGCGCGCACCCCGGACCGCGATGTCGGAATCCTGCGGCAACTTGCAGTACAGACCTTCCGGTGTGTCGATAGTCGTGGTGTCCGACGGTGGACGCCACTGATCCGGCGGCAGGAACCCCACCGTGCACGCCGGTGGATCCGAGACACCACTGATCCGGAAGTCGCCCAAACCGAGTCCGGCGGCATTGTTCTTGGGTTGCACCGCCTGAATCATCGAGATGGACGGCGGCAGTAGCACCAGCAGCTGCTCGAGGGCCGCGTTGTAGGTGACCGCGAGCTGGCCCACGGACGTGAGATTCGCCAGCAGGATCGGCAACGTGAACTCGACGGACCCGAGCAGGTTTGTCACCTCGTTCGAAAAGCCCGGTCCCGACGCGAGAATCGCGCGGATCTGCGGATCATTGATCCGCAGTTGGTTGGTGACTCCCGCCAGCGAACGACTCCAGATCTCGATCGCGTCTGCCGACCGTACCTGCGAGGAGAGCAACGGCTCGGCGTCCTCGATCAGGGTCCGAGTCGTCTCGCCCAGGTCGCTGAACTCGCCGGCCAACTTCGATGACGAGTCGATCAGGGATTGCAGCTCATACCGCTGCCCACCGAGCCCCCGATACAACTCGTCCATCAGATCGCCGAGTTTGTCCTTCGGAATACTGCCGACGAGGTCACTGAGTTCGTCGAGCATCGGGCCGACCGGTTGCGGAATCTCGGTCCGCTCCGCGGTGATCACCGAGCCGTCGTGCAGATACGGGCCCGAATCCGTCGTGGGCCGCAGGTCCACGTACTGTTCACCGACAGCCGACATACTGCGCACCTGCGCCTGCAGATCCGCGGGGATCTTTGCGCTGCTGTCGATCGACAGCGAGGCGCGAACGCCGTTGTCGGTGAGACCAACCGAGACGACCCGGCCCACCTCCGCGCCTCGATAGGTGACGTTGCCGAATCGGTACAGTCCGCCGGCGGCGGGGAGATCCAGGGTCACCGTCATCCGGCCGATCCCGAGCTGGGTCTGAATCTGCATGTACGAGAACAGCATCACGACCATCGCAATCACGGACATGAGCGCAAAGGCGACAAGCTGGAATCGAACGAACCCGGAAATGATCATCCTTCACCCCCGGAGATCGGCGCACTCAGTGGATCACGGACGTAGCGGCCATATCCCGGATCTCCCACCGCAGCCTGGACCACCGCGTTCGGATCTCCCAGCGGGGTACCCAAGAGAAGTTCGCGCTGCATCCGCTCGACGGTGAGGTCGACTGTGGCATGGAGATTGATGTAGTCGCCCCGGACAGCGCGGTCGATGGTCTTCTGACCATATGGATACACCGTTGCGTAGGCGATGGCCTTGTCCAGTTGTGGGCCGACGTCAGCCAGTGATCGCAGGGTGGGTGCCAGATTCTCCAGGTCGGTCACCAGATCGTCCTGCACTGCGGTGACGACGCCGCTGGTGGTGTCGCTGAACACCCGGAGCTTCTCGAGCGCGGTACTGATCTGCGGCCGCTGCGCCACCAGCACGTCCAACGCCGGCGGGATCTTCTGCAGGGCTTCGGTGAGGATGTCCCGTTGCGTGGCAAACGTTTCGGCCAGGCGGTTGGCGTTGTTGATGGTCGCCACGATGTTCTCACGCTGTTGATCCAGAGCACCGACAAATGTGTCGAGCCGGGTGATCAGGTCCCGAATCGCATCCTCCCGGCCGCCGAAAGCCGTATTGAGGGACGAGATGATGGTGTCGATCTGCCCGAGACCACCGCCGTTGATGATCGTGGACACCGATGCCAGGGTTTGTTCGGTGGTCGGGTACGTGGCCGTGTCGTCGAGCGGGATCGTGGCACCGGAGACGAGGCTGCCGGTCGGCGGTACACCCAGCGGTGGATTCAGTTCCAGATGGTTGGAGCCCAGCAGGCTCGTCTGACCGATGTGCGCTTGCACGTTCCCCGGAACCACCACACCTTTCTCGACCCACACCTCCACATTCGCGTGCCATCCGGCGACGGTCATGTCGCCGATACTCCCGACGACCACGTCGTCGATCATGACCGGCGAATTCGATACCAACGTACTGACATCGGCCATCTGGACGTGGAAGAGCTGGGAGTCCGGACCACGCCCGGCGGCACCGGGCAACGGCAATGAATTGACGCCTTGCCAGCTACAGCCGGCCACCGTCAACACGACGCAGGCGACGAGTGTGAGCAGGCGCGCATCGATGTGTCCCCGGCTCACGACGGCTGCCGTTCGATGGGCAGGAGCAGCGAATCAAGGGGATTCGTCGCTGCCGCCGGCTTCTCGGGCGTCGCCTTCGCCGGGACGAGGTCGGGTTCGGTGTAGATGATGTTGTCGGGATCAGCTGTCGGACCGAGAACCGGATTGACCGGGAACGGCAGGTAGTTGAACGCCAGCAGTGGCAGTACAGGTCCCAGATACTCTCGACACTTCTTGGCGCCTTCCTCCGACGTCAGGTTCTCGACAGCCGCGACGCCGGAGCAGATGAACTGGATCGGATTCGAGAAGTTGTTCAACGTGAAAACTCCTGCCTCCGTGCCGGTGTCAGGGTTGTAGATGTTGTAGAAGTTGGCCATGCTGGTCGGGAAGACATGCAGCAACTGTTCGATGTCGGCCCGGTGGTCAACCAGGTTCTGGGTCACATTCACCAGTCGCTGCACCTGTTCCGTTGCCTTGGTGCTGTTCGATGCCACGAATCGCTGGACCTCCACCACCGCGACGGACAGATCGGTCAGCGCCGCATCGAGATCGGATCGACTCTCGTCGAGCACACTCGTCAACGTCGCGAGCCTGCCCTCGAACTGGACGATCTGTTCATCACTGCTGCTGAGCGTGGTGACGAAGGTTTGCAGGTTGTTGATGATGTCGACGATGTCGCCGCTGCCATCGGCAAGGATCCGTCCGACACCGGACAGCTCATTGACGGTCGCCCTGAGTTTGTCGCCGTTACCGTCCATCGCATCGGCTGTGCTGTCGATGAAGCGGCCGAGCGTGCTCTCCGAGAGTTCGCCGCTCGGTCCCAGATCTGTTGCCAACCGGGTCAATTGCGTCTTGATCTCATCCCACTCGATCGGCACCCCGGTCCGTTCGAGTGGGATGACACCGCCGTCGGGCATGACCGGACCTTCGGTTCGGTAGGCCGGGGTCAGCGCGACAACTCTGTCGGCGACCAGATTCTGGGCCACGATGATCGCCTGCGCGTCCGCCGGGATCTTCACCCCTCGGTCGACTTTCATGTCGAGGCGCACCGATGTCCCCTGCGGGTGGATCCCGGCGACGGAGCCGACCTTCACCCCGGCGACCTGCACCTCGTCGCCCTTGTAGATACCGGTTGCGGTGGTGAACACAGCACTGATCGCTCTGGGGCCGAACATCTTCTGATAGGCGAACACCGATCCCGCGAGGAGCGTTGACAACAGCACCACTGCCATGACGGCTGCGGCGATCCGGGTACGTGTCATCGGCCCGGTCCCGTCGATGCCCCGACCGGGATTTGTCCCCCTGGGATCGGGAACGGTACACCCGGTTCGATGCCGAATGCTTTGTTGATGAACGGCTGGATCATGTGTCCGTCGATGAGATTGGCGACGAAAGCGTTGTAGAAGGGTCCGCTGGACACTGCCTCACCTTGGGTGAGCGCCACTTTCGCCAGGCCCGGCAGGGCCTGCCCGATGTTGTCGCGGTTCTTCTCGAGTAGCGCTGCAACGGAATTCAATCGGTCCAGGGTGGGGGCCAATTGCGCCTCGTTGTCGGCGACAAGACCCGACAACTGCTGGGAAACCGCGGAGGTGTTCGCCAGCAGATCCACGATCTCCTGGCGCCGGTCCGCCAGAACTTCCAGCAACGAATTGGCGTTGAGGATGAGCGCGTTCAATTCGTCACTGCGCTCGGACAGTATCGATGTGACCTCACTGCTGCTGCTCAGCAGGTCACGCAGCGATTCGTTCCGGCTGTTGATCGAGCGCGACAGCTCGCTCAAGCCATCGAATGTCGGACCCAGTTGGGGCGCAACCTGATCGATGGTCGACGACAACGTGTCGAGCGACTGGTTCAGGGCATCGGTGTCAATCGACGTGACATTGGTGGTCAGGTCTCCCAACGCATCGTTGAGTGAATACGGCGACGATGTCCGTGAGCGCGGGATGACATCTGAAGGATGCAGGACTCCGCTGCCGGCACTGTCCAGGGTGAGCATCCGCCGGCCCAGCAGTGATCCGGTCTTGATCTGCGCGGCGGTTTCGGTGCCGAGGCGGACACCGTCGTCGACCCAGAATTCCACCCGGACATCGCCCTCGTCCAGCGAAACCTTGGACACCGTACCGACTTTCACGCCCGACAAGATCACGTCGGCTCCTGACCGAAGCCCACCTGCCTCTTCGAACAAGGCCGAATACGGCAGAGAGGTGAACCAGGTGATGTACTTCTGCCCCTGCAGGCCCACAGCCACCAGGAGCAATATCAGGACGACCCCGATGAAACCATGTCTGGCGAGGCGACCACCGCGATACTTCAGCATGTCAGGGCGAGCACCTCCCGGTTGTCTGTTCGATCCACGGCAGCACCACAACCGCGCCTGTCGAATCGGTTACGCGAACCGTGATCGCGCAGATGAAGTACTGGATGAAATTGCCGTAAGTACCTGTCCGCACGAGCTTTCGGAAGTTCTCGGGAGCCTTCTGCAGCGCAGTGTCGAGACGAGCCTTGTCGTCATCGATCAGCGGAGCCAAGCGGGCGAGTTCATCCACCGACTCGGCCAGCGGTGGGCGCGCCTGCGTGAGCAGGTCGGCCACCGCGGCGGTACCGGAATCGAGTGCCGTGATGGCGGAACCGATCGGATCGCGCTGTTGCGCAAGCTCCGCCACCAGTCGGTCGAGCCTGGAGACGGTGGCAGAGAACTCGGGCCCGCTGCTCGCCAACGTGGCCATCACCGTGTTCAGGTTGTCGATCAGGTCCTCGATCACCACACCGTCGTCGGCAAGTGTCGAGACAAACGAGGAGGTCTTCGAGAACAGCGATCCCACCGTGGCCTCCTGGCCCTGCATGATCTGCAGCAACGACGACGTCAGACCGTTGACCTCCTGCGGACGCAGACCGTCGATCACCGGTTTGAGTCCACCGAGCAGAACATCGAGGTCCAGTGCGGGCGCGGTCTGTTCTTCCGGAATCTGCGCCCCCGGGGCCAGGATCCGGGTGGATCCCGCGCCGTCGGTGAGGTCGAGGTAGCGGTCTCCGACGAGGTTGAGGTACTTGACCGTGGCATCGGTGCCGGCGGTCAGATGAACATTCCGGTCGGCGTTGAAGGTGACCATCACGTGGTGGTCATCTTGCAGAGATACCTCTTCGACCGTCCCCACCCGCACACCGGCAACCCGGACGGTGTCACCTGGCCCGAGCTCCGAGACCTCTTCGAACCGTGCCGAATAGCTGTTGGTGGAACCGCTGCGGAAGTCGCCGAACACCACCACCAGAAAGGCCGACATGACGATCATGACAATCGCAAAGATCCCGAACTTCACCGCCTGCGGGCTCCGGAGTACGGTCATCGAGCCCTGCCGTCCATGATCGGTCCGAACAGTGCCCGCTGCAGGCTGTCCACGTTGACCTCGAGTCCGCGCCGGTCACCCACAAAGGGATTCGCCCCGATATCGGCGACCACAAAGGGTGGCTTCTCCTGGTACCCCACCGGCAGCACCTGACACTGCGGTCCACCCGACGCCGCGACTTTGGGCAGGTTGTTCGGGTAGGTGTACGGCTCGGTACCGAACAAGAAGTTCGCAGAGAGTCCGAGACCCGGTACATCGACGGGTTGTGAATCGGCGAGATAGGCCATGCCATCTAGCGAACAGGTGAGCGCCTCGTTGTATTCATTGGTCAGGGCCAAGGTCGGGACGAGGACTGCCAACGTCGAATCGAGCAGAGGCCCGTTGGCCCGAAGTACCCGGTCACCCACGTCCGCCAGCCCGATCACGCTGGTCAAGAACGCATCCAGGTTCTGTTGCTCGTCGACGATCGACTGACTCAATCCGGTGGCATTGTCGACGGTGGTCACCAGCGCCGGAGCAGCGTCGGCGTATGTGTCGAGGACCTGCGGTGCCATCTCGAGGTCGTGTCGCAGCGCCGGAAGCCCGGGTTCGACGGCCGCCAGGAACGTGTCGAAGTCGACCAGCATCTGGCCGACCTGATCGCCACGCCCGCTCAGCGCTGTGGAGATCGCACCCAGGGTCTCGTTCAGCTTGTCGGGCTCGATCTGGGCCAGCACCGAGGTCAGCTGTTCGAACACGGTGTTGAGTTCAACTGTGACACTCCTGGAATCGAGCACCTGCCCCGCGTGCATCCGTTCCGGCGACGGTGTCTGCGGCGGCAGCAACTCGACAAACTTTGCCCCGAACACTGTTGATGATGCGATCTCGACCGCCACGTTCTCCGGGATATCCTGCAGTGCAGACGGATTCATCGCGAGTTCGATCGACGCCTGACCATCGGGCATCGACTCGATCGAATCGACATGACCCACCGTGACACCCCGCATCTGCACCTTGGCGTCCGGATACATCACCAGGCCGGCACGTGGCGACTGGACCGTGACCCGGACCGTGTCGGTGAAGCCACCCCGGAACAGGGTCACGGCAACCACCAGTACGGCGATCACCAGCAATATCGATCCCACCCCGATCAGCGGGCGAAACACGTTCGACGACATCTGGTTTCGCCTAACCCGACAGGTTGAAGTTGCCGTTGGCGCCGTAGACCGCCAGAGAGACCAGCAGTGTGACCGTGACGACGGCGATCAGCGACATCCGCACAGCATTGCCGACCGCGACGCCGACGCCGGCCGGACCTCCACGGGCGAAGAAGCCGAAGTAGGTGTGGATCAGCAAGATCATCAAGGCCATCAGGAATGCCTGCAAGAACGACCACAGTAGGTCGATCGGATTCAGAAAGGTCGAGAAGTAGTGCTGATAGAGCCCTGACGACTGGCCGAGGATCACCACGGTCGTGAACCAGCAGGCGACGAAGGACGCCGTCAATGCGATGGCGTACAGCGGTGCAAGCACGATCATGCCGGCAATGATGCGGGTTCCGACGACGTACTTCATCGGGTCGATGCCGAGGGATTCGAGGGCGTCGATCTCCTCGTTGATCCGCATCGCACCCAATTGTGCTGTGGCACCGGCACCGAAGGTGGCGGCGAGCCCGATTCCGACCACGACCGGGGCCGCGATCCGGACATTGATGAACGCCGACAGGAAACCGGTCAGTGCCTCGATACCGATGTCTCCGAGAGAGCTGTACCCCTGCACCGCCAGTGTGCTGCCGGTGGCAAGCGTCAGGAATCCGACAATCACGACGGTCCCACCGATGACCGCGAGGTTGCCGGTTCCCATGCTGGTCTCGGCGATCAACCGCAGCGTTTCCCGCTTGTACTGCCATGCCGCGCGAGGAGATCCGACCAGCGCTTTCGCGTAGAAGATCGTGTGATCGCCGATTGCGCCGAGCGTCTTCACCGGCCGGTTCAGTTCTTGGACCGTCCGGCCGTACATCGTGCTCGGTGTCATGACGTCTCCCTCATCCGGCAGTCAATTGCACGCCGACCGCGGTGACCACCACGTTGACCACGAACAGCGCCATGAATGCGTACACGACCGTCTCGTTGACCGCATTGCCCACCGACTTCGCGCCACCGGACACCGTGAGCCCCCGGTAACACGCCACCAACCCTGCGATGAGGCCGAACAGAAGGGCCTTGATCGCAGAGATGACCACCTCATTGATTCCGGTGAGCAACGTTATGCCCGACGCGAAAGCACCTGGGTTGACGTTCTGGACGAATACGGAGAAGACATACCCGCCGACCACTCCGATGATGCACACCAGACTGTTGAGGAGTAGAGCCACCAGTCCGGAGGCCACCATTCGCGGAGTGACCAGACGCTGTACCGGATTGATCCCGAGGACCTCCATGGCGTCGATCTCTTCGCGAATGGTCCGCGATCCCAGATCCGCACACATGGCTGTCGCCCCGGAACCCGCCACGATCAAGACGGTCACCATCGGGCCTACCTGCGTGATGGCTCCGAATGCCGCGCCGGCCCCACTCAGATCGGCGGCACCGAGTTCACGGAGAAGGATATTGAGGGTGAAGCTGACCAACACCGTGAACGGGATGGCGACCAAAATCGTCGGTACCAGCGAAACGCGAGCGACGAACCATGACTGCTCGAGCATCTCCTTGCCCTGAAAAGGTCTGCGGAACAAAAACTTCACCGCATCGACCGACATCATGAACAATCCACCGACGGATTCGAATGGACCGGACAGGTCAGGGCCGCGCCAACCCCCGGGCCGGATGCCACTTCTGATGTACCACCCGGCCATCAGAACGTCGAACCCTCACCGAAAGTCCATTCATGCCAACCACTTCCCCGCCCCATCGACACCGTTGGCAATTGCATCCGTTCACCTCACTGTGCAAGAGATCCAAAGTCGGCACCCATGTCGCCCAATGCTTGATGACATTGCCTACCAACTGATTTGGTATTTCTGCAGAACATTCCCAGATATCCGGGGTCCACAGAGCTCAGGATCAGACAACAACGGACCCCACCTGTCCAGCACCCCCCGAAGGTGCCGCCTGCCCCGAGGAGCAGGACATGCATATTCGAAGCGACCGGGCTGCGGGCCAAATCGAATGGTCACACACGTGCGAATGAACCAGTTCGCTGCACCACTAGTGTTGCAGCCCAGCCGATTTCACCTGGCGTCCAGCAACGCTCGCCAGAGGTATCAACCACTCCTCTCACGCCTCGAAGACACTCCTACAACCAAGTAGAGCGCGGGTATCGCACCCTCATTCACCTACCTGCGAGCTCAACTTACACGCATAAGTAGATGATGTGAGCAAAATCGCAGAGTTTTTTCAAACAGGCCACAAATCGATCCGGCGGACCGTGCCGGCGGCCCCCCGCAAGTGTGGAGAATTCCGGTATCTTCTCGCCGATTACGCAGTGTCCCAACAAGAATGGGATCGATTACCGAAAACGTTCACCTGCCGACGGTTGTCCCATATATGCTCCGCACATCTGCAAGAGCCCCACTTCCGCACAAGGATGAACCCCTTGGGTCCACCTTTCTGTAGTCAGCGACGTCCATCCCGAGTACGGGAGTACCGACGATCGGCGACCGAGAAAAGCGGCTCTTCAGTACGGGTCACCGTGACCTGGCCAAACCCTGACACCCGGTGTCCCAATCCGCACCCGGTGTCCGTCGGAGGAGGAAGAATCTGTTGAGAATTCATCGCATGCTTGTCGTCGCGATCGCGGCCGTGCTGCTGGTGGCCGGGTGTAGTGACCGCGGCGGGGACAGCGGCTCCGGAGACGGTGGCGGCGGAAGCGGAACCTCGTCCTCAGATTCCGCGTCGAGCTCGTTCGGTGACCTGGACGACGTATGCCAATCCGGCTCAGCCGCAGGCTCACCCACGCAGGGTGTCACCGATACCGAAATCAAGGTCGGTGTGTTCACAGATGTGGGCTTCACCCAGAACCCCGAGTTCGTCGACGCCGCGAAGGTCTTCACGTCCTGGTGCAACGAACAGGGCGGCATCAACGGCCGAAAAATCGTGGCCAACACACGCGACGCGAAGTTCATGGAAGCCCGCCAGCAGATGGTCAACGCGTGCCGCGAGGACTTTGTCCTTGTCGGTGGCGGTAGCGGACTGGACGGCCTTGGCGTCAAGGAACGACTGGGTTGCCTGCTGCCGAGCTTCCCGGCGCAGGTCGCGCAGATCAACTCGGCCGGCGCCGATCTCGAAATCAGCGCCGACCCCAGCCTCACGCAGGGATACGACCCGTATTACGGCTTCCGCAGTTGGCTGATCAACGACATGTATCCCGACTCCAAGAATGCTGTCGGATTTGTCAATGGCGACTCCCCGGTGACCAAGGTCTTGGGCGCACAGGCCGTCGAAGCGATGGAGGCGGCCGGCGCCGACATCATCTACAACGACATCTATCCGGCGATGGGTGTCTCCGACTGGACACCCTACGCACAGGCGATCAAGAGCAAAGGCGTGAAAGGCCTGATGTGGTACGGCGACTTCCGTCAGCTCGCCAAGCTCGAAACCGTCTTGACCGGAATGGATTACAAGCTCGAATGGATCGATACGAACAACAACGCCTATGGTCCGGAGTTCATCGACCTGGCCGGGACATCCATCGAGGCCCAGAACAACTACCTCGATCTCGGCGGCAACCTGCCTCTCAACAGTGACGAGCCTGCGATGAAGGACATGCTTGCGCTGTACAAGAAGTACGCACCGGACGCGAATCTGACGTTGCCGGCAATCCGCGCAATGTCGGCATGGTTACTGTTCGCCAAATCCGCGGCCAGCTGTGGTGACGACCTGACACGGACCTGCATTTACAACGCGGCCAAAAAGGAGACCGAATGGACCGGAGGTGGCCTGCATACGGCCCGCAATCTCGCCGTACCGGTGCCCCCCACACCGTGCTTCAACGTCGCCGAGGCCGAGCCCGACGGCTGGATTGCTCCCGATTTCGGGGCTGACCAGGGCCCGTACCGCTGCGATACCCCGGTGTACAAGTACACCGGCGACTACCCGACGCCGCCGACCTTGGCAGACGTCGGAAAAAGCATCGACGACATGCAGTAGTCGCCGGTCAGACGCCCTTGACGGCGTCGGCGATGGGAGTCTCGCCATTGACGAACTCGACTGTGGTCCCGACACTCGACGGCGTATCGAGGACTGCGGCCAGCACGGCGGCGACGTCGTCGCGGGTGATGTCGGCACGCTCGGCGCCACGTTCCTTGGTCGCAATACGCCCGGTGCCGGGCTCATCGGTGAGTGTGCTCGGGCCGACGATCGTCCACAGCAACGTGGTCTTGCGGAGATACTCGTCGGCCTGCGCCTTGGACTCGGCGTAGGCGAAGAACGAATTATCTTCCGGCACACCGTGGCCCGGTCCGGCACCGAAGTACGAGATGATGACATAGCGCGGCACATCGACCTTCAGCGCGGCGTCGATACTGCGGATCGCGGCATCCCGGTCAACGGCATACGTGCGCTGCGGGTTCCCGCCACCCGCGCCGGCGGCGAACACCACGGCATCATGTCCCCTGATCGCCTCCCCGATCTCGTCGGTGGACAGGTTCTCGATGTCGGCGATCACCGGCTGAGCACCCGTCGCCCGGATGTCGTCGGCGTGGTCGGGGTTACGGATCAACGCGCTGACCTGGTGGCCCTCACCGGTCAGGAGCTTTGCCAGCTTGAGGGCGATCTTGCCGTGACCTCCGATGATGGCGATCTTTGACATGTGAATCCCTTCGTCGTCGATTGGGGCACGCTCTACTGTCTACGCACAGCCGGCCGCTGTTATTCCGACGGCATCAGTGCAGGGCGTCGCGGCCGCGTGTGCCCACCGATCCACCACTTCCGGCCATAGCCAGGTGTTGCAACGTGTGGGTGTGGCTGGGAGTTGTGGAACTGCCTGGTGGAGAATGCTTTTCAGTTGCCGGTAAAGGTCGGCGGACGTTTCTCTGCGCGAGCCGTACGCCCTTCGGCCATGTCGTTGCTCTGCCATGCCCGCACCATCGCGGCCACGTGCTCGGCGGGGGCCTCGTCGCGAGCGCCGTCGTTGCCGAGGACCAGCTTGTAGTGCTGCAATGTCAGCGGAGCAAGGTTTGCGATCATCGCTGCCCAGCGCTGCGCCTCGCCGAGATCG
Source organism: Williamsia faeni (assembly GCA_003202005.1). GTDB lineage: Bacteria > Actinomycetota > Actinomycetes > Mycobacteriales > Mycobacteriaceae > Williamsia > Williamsia faeni. The sequence goes on from QJJF01000012.1 coordinate 59,658, forward strand.
CCGATGCGATTGGCGAACCCGACCACCTGTGCCCGTTCGGCGCTCATCGATTCGCAGCCGAGCAGGATCCCCGCCGCATCCCCGGCTCCGGCCAGTGACACCAGACGTTTGATCGTCCACTCATCCACCGTCACACCGATTTTCGCCGCCGGGATGGCACAGAATGACGACGATGACATCACACGCAGATCGGCGGCGAGCGCCAATTGCAGACCTGCTCCGAGCGCGGGTCCGTTGATGGCCGCGACCACCGGCACCGGAATGTCCTCGATCAACCGCAGCATCGCCAGCAACTTGTCGAGAAACGACTGCTCGTAGACCGGGCCCGAGAGGTCGGCTCCGGCACAGAAAACGCTGCCCGCCCCGGTCAGGATCACGGCCCGGGCACCGGAATCGGCGGCATCGGTCAACGCCGCGGACAATGCGTCAACCATTTCGTGGTTCAACGCATTCCGCTGCCGCTCACGCCGCAGTTCAATGGTCAGCACTGCGCCGTCGCGGCTGGTCCCAATCATTCGGTCAGCGTACCGCTACTGTTCGACGTGTGAACGCTTACCCCTCCGGCGATCCCACCGAGACCGACGTGTTGGTCATCGGCGGCGGACAGGCGGGATTGTCCGCCGGGTACTACCTCGACAAGTTCGGTCTGCGGTCGCAGACGTTGATGGTCGACCACTCCCCCGGCCCCGGCGGTGCATGGCAATTCCGATGGCCCACACTGACTTTGGCCGGTGCCAACAATGTCCACGATCTACCGGGCCTGGGTTTGGCAGAGGCCCTGGGCACCGAATGCGATCAATGGCCGGCGGCCACCGCGGTGCCGGACTACTTCCGGCAGTACGAGCAGAAGTTCGGTCTCGATGTTCACCGGCCGGTCGACGTCCGATCCGTGTCGCGCCGAGGCGAAGGGTTCCAGGTCACCACGGCCGGCGGCGACGAGATCTCGGCGCGCACCATCATCAACGCCACCGGCACCTGGGACCGGCCCTTCGTCCCCTACGTCCCCGGCATCGAAACCTTCACCGGGACCCAGCTGCACACCCACGACTACAAGATGCCCGCCGAGTTTGCAGGTAAGCGGGTGCTGGTGGTGGGCGCCGGTATATCCGCAGTTCAGCTCCTGATCGAGATCGCCCGAAAGGCCGAGGGAGTCCAGACATTCTGGTGCAGTCGGACCGAACCGACGTTCAACGACGAGCCATTCGACCCCGAGCGCGGACGAGCAGCGGTGGCGCGGGTTGAAGAGCGGGTTCGAGCCGGGTTACCGCCGGGTTCGGTGGTATCGGTGACCGGCCTGCCCGACAACGACTCTTTCCGGGCTGCACGCGCGGACGGAATCCTGGACTGGCGACGGATGTTCACCCGCATCACACCCGACGGCGTCTGCTGGGACTGCGCCGTCGACGGTGTGGCGCCGCACCACCTCGACGTCGACATCATCTTCTGGTGCACCGGATTTCGCAGCGCTCTCGACCATCTGGCACCACTGCGATTGCGGGCGCCCGGCGGCGGGATCGTGATGACCGGACGTCTCGCCACCGTGGTCGAGGCGCTACCTCAACTGCAGTTGCTCGGCTATGGCCCGTCAGCATCCACGATCGGCGCCAATCGCGCCGGCCGCGAGGCCGCTCGCGTGGTGCAGAAGTACCTCACGCAGGGCTGATCCGGATCGCCAATGCGCTCCGAAAATGCGAACGGCGTGCTGCAATGAATGTGGTGGTCGGGCCGGGTCGACAACGATGTCGGGTGGTGACGCATGCGAGCGTTTCGAACGAAGTTCATCGCTGCGGCAGTGGCGATGAGCACAGCGTTGGCCGTCGGGATTTGGTCGCCTGCCGCTGCCGGCCCCGAACCGGATGTCGCCCCGACCTCGTCGAAGTCACAGGTCCCCGATTTGACTGCCCCGGCGCAGGGCAGCCACCCGGACGCCTCGCGATACGTTCGCCAGAATCCTGGTGCGGTCCCCCCTGGTGTCAACGACTTCAGTTGTTTGCCATCACCGACCCGACCCCGGCCGGTGGTGTTACTGCACGGCACCGATTCGACCGCGTACTCCGATTTCGCAGCCCTCGGTCCCCGGCTCTCCGCGGCCGGTTACTGCGTCTTCGCACTGAACTACGGTGGACGCGACGGTGAGGCCAACTACGGCACCGAAGACATCCGGAACAGTGCCGCCCAGGTCGCCGAATTCGTCAAACAGGTACGCACCGCGACGCACTCGGAACACGTCGACATCGTCGGATACTCGCAGGGCGCCACTGTCGGCCGCTACTTCATCAACAAACTCGGTGGGGCGCAAGTCGTCGGGCACTGGGTCGGCCTGGCTTCACCCAGCTATGGGAGCTCGCTGTACGGACTGGTAACAGTGGCAGGTCAGGTCCCCGGTGCGATGGATGAGGCAGTCACGATTCTTCCGAAAGAGTTGGTGTCCACCGCATTGTGGCAGCAGGCCCAGGGGTCTGCGTTCCTCGACGACCTCAACAACCCGTCCGACACCGTGCCCGGCGTCAAATACGTCACGATCGCATCGCTGGTGGATGAAGTGATCCAGCCGCCGTCCAATGTGGCCCTTCGAGATCCCGCGGCCACCAACCTCGTTCTTCAGGAGATCTGCCCAGGAGACCTGACCGGCCACTTCCGGATGCCCTACGACGACGTCGCGATCAGACTTGTGATGGCCGCGCTCGACCCACAGTCAGGAAGCATCGGGGAGTGCGTTGATGTACCACTGGGAGCGGGCGTACTGGACATGGTGATCGCGGAGAACTCCTGAACGCTGTCCGCACTGCTCACAGCCCGATGTGGACGATAGCCACCGACCGCATCGGGCAACAAGTCGTCGGCTCGCGTTGACATTTTGTTGTGTTTTCACAACACTGGCCACGGTGAGTCCCGTGAAGAAAGCAGGACATCTGCCGATCCACAACCGCATCGGCGTATTGCGTGCCGAGCGGCGGATGTCCCGCGCGCAGCTCGCCGAACTGGTGGGGGTCAACGTTCAGTCCATCGGATCACTGGAACGTGGCGACAACTTCCCCAGCCTCGACCTCGCCTTCCGGATCTGCGAAGTGTTCGCACTGCCGGTGGAAGCCGTCTTCAGTCGGCAGGAGTTCAGTGCCATGTCAACGCAGCTCTACCGCAACAGCACCGGAGGTCAGCGATGAATAGTCCAGACCCCGTCACCAGAGGTCCTGCGGGACACCGATGGTGGCAACGCTACGAGACCATGCGAGCCGCGCAGCACGACAGGTTTCTGCGTCGCTGGGCGAATCGGTTCCCGCGACTCCGGAATCGTCGGACCGCCAGGAGACTTGTTGTCGCATTGACGATCACGATGCTGCTCGTTCTGGCCGCGGCCATCGGGACCTTCTTCGCGAACGAGGCGATCATTGCGTTCGCCGCGCTGACCATTGGCGTGATGTTGCCGATCATCTGGATTCTCCGGGCGATCACACTCAATGTGAATGACGCGCCGGCCTCGTCACTCGACGAATTCCAGTTGGCCGGACGCAACGCCGCCCGCTCGATCGCCTACACGGCCTTGTGGGTGTTGATGTTCATCCCATACATCCTGCTGATGGCCGTCTCTCAGGGAGGCGACTCGAGCGTCAGCGGTGAGGTGATCTACGGAAGTGCACTTCTGCTGATCGTGCTTGTGGCGGGCGTGTCCTGCATTCCGTTGGGACTTGCCGCCTGGTGGTTGCAAGACCCCGATCCAGAAGATTACGAACCATATCCGCATTCAGGCACCTCAGACCTGGCCGAGAGTGCCACCGAGACAGGAGGACACGACGCATGACCAATCCTCTGATCGTCGACGGACTGACCAAACGGTACGGATCCCTCATTGCCTTGGATGACATGAGCTTCACCGTTGCCCCCGGCGAGATCTTCGGCTTCGTCGGTTCAAACGGTGCCGGAAAGTCGACCACGATGCGGATCATCCTCGGCGTACTCTCCGCGGACTCGGGCCGTGTGATGCTGGGCGATTCCCCCATCGATCTCCATACGCGACGCCGCATCGGATACATGCCCGAAGAACGCGGCCTCTACCCGAAGATGAAAGTGGGCAAACAACTTTCATATTTCGCCCAGCTACACGGCTTGCCCCGCCGCGACGCCGACGACCAGGTCGAATATTGGGTGCGACGACTCGGTGTCGCCGAGCGCATCGATGACGACGTGAACAATCTGAGCCTGGGCAACCAGCAGCGGGTGCAGTTGGCAGCCGCGCTTGTCCACAACCCGGACGTCCTTGTCCTCGACGAGCCCTTCTCCGGACTCGACCCCGTCGCGGTCGACGTGATGAGCGAGGTGCTGGAAGAAAAAGCAGCGCAAGGTGTTCCGGTCATATTCTCGAGCCACCAGCTCGAACTCGTTCAACGACTCTGCAACCGGGTGGGTATCATCAGCCGGGGTACGATGCGCGCCCTTGGCACCGTCGATGAACTGCGTTCGACCGGCGACGTCCGCCTCGATGTTGTTGCGCCGCAGGCACCTCACGGATGGGCCGACCGGATCCCGGGAGTGCAGAGCAGCAATCACAATGGCACCACAACCACCGTCACCATGGCCCTCGAGGGCGATGAGCAGATCGTTCTGGCCGCTGCATTGAGCACCGGTCCGGTGACACACTTCGCGGTCTCCAGGCCGAACCTGACCGAGCTGTTCCGAGAGGTGGTGCGCGCATGATCACCAATAAGATTCATGCCGAGGATGATTCGACGACATCACCCGACCACCAACTCGGCGCGGGCCGTGCGATCCGGCTTGTCGCCGGGCGAGAGATCACCACGCGGGCCGCAACCAAATCGTTTGTTGTCACCAACGTGGTGCTGCTGGTGGTCATCGTGGCCGGCATCATCGTTCTCTCGATGTTCACCGGCGACAGCAAGCCCACAAAGGTCGGCCTGGTCGGTGATGACTCACAGCTGTCGCAGACCATCGTGGCTGTCGGCGATGCCTCGGGTGAGAAGATCGAGATCGTCGCGATCAACGATGCCGACGACGCCCGGCGACAGACCGAGGACGGCGACGTCAAGGTCGCGCTGGTTCCCGGCTCCGGGAACAGCTACGAAGCGGTCACCAAAGACGACCTCGACGGCACTCTCGAGGGCGTGTTGCGGGCCGCCGTCAGCCAGGACGGACTGAGTAAGACGCTGGCAGAGCAGAACGTCGATCTCTCCATGATCGCTGCCGACTCGACCCTCACTGTCATCGAGACCGAACCCGCCAAACCTGATGAGGGACAACGTATCGCGGTCGCCTTGACGGGCATGTCACTGCTGATGTTCGCCGTGCTGCAAGGCGGCGGAATGGTCGCAGGTGGTGTGGTGGAAGAGAAGACATCACGTGTTGTCGAGATTCTGCTGGCCACGATCAAACCCCTACACCTGTTGTGGGGCAAGATCATCGGCATCGGAGCGATGGCCTTTGCGCAGGTCATCGTCCTCGGCGGGGCCGCACTGGTCGCAGCGTTGGCAACGGGCTTGCTCGACGTACCGTCAGCGGCAGGATCGATGTTTGTCGCCGTGCTCGTGTGGTTTGTGCTCGGGTTCCTGTTCTTCGCCACGCTGTATGCCGCCACCGGCGCGGTGGTTTCACGACAAGAAGAGCTGGGTTCGAGTTCGGCACCGCTGACCATCCTTGCGATGGCTGTCGTCTACGCGGCGATCTTCGGCATCAACGCACTCGACAGCACGATCATGCGGACCCTGGCCTGGATCCCCCCGTTCTCGGCATCCATCATGCCGATCCGGATAGCCACCGGTGACGCATCGATATTCCAGATCGTCGGAACAGTGGTCTTGATGATCGTGGCCTGCGGGGTGGCCACCTGGTTTGCGGCGCGGATCTACCAGCGCAACATCTTGCGCACCGGGGCGCGCGTCAAGTGGTCCGAGGCATTCAGGGGCTGACCCCGGCCACCGTGAGTTCGACCAGGGAATCCAGACCGTCGAGTTCGATACCGCCGCCGCGGGCACTCGCTGCGCCGAGCAAAACCTGAAGCCGCCGGTTCAGCGGCGCTTCCACACCGTGGAGCCGGGCGAGCAGAACGATTTCACCGTTGAGGTGATCCACCTCGTGCGAACTGGCGCCTCGCGCAAAGCTCTGCCAGGTGGACTGTTGTCCGGCGACGACACCGAGCTCGGCATCGAGGTGTGTCTGGTCGGGAGCGATGAACAGCGCACCTGACTCGGCCGGCGTGATACCGGCTGCCGCGAGAACCGCTCGCGTCTCGTTCTTAATGGCTTCGCCGACCTTCTCGCGGGTGTCGGGATCACCGGCAAGCACTTCGAGCCCGTTCTTCACGCTGTGCAGGATCTTCGTCGCCTTGATCGCGGTGATGTCCTCGACCTCGGACACCACAAAGTTCGACGCCCGCAGGTCTGCGGCGAAAGTGGTCGCGGCCGTTGCCCCGGCCTCCGTCGAGCGGTACGGCTCACCGAGCAACAGGCTGCCCAGATATGGCCGACCGCCGACCCGGACCTCACCGAGGGTGGTGTACCGAGCCGAGATCAGGACGGTCGAGGCGACGATGTGGGTAAACCAGCGAGCGAGGACCCGTTCGGCGTCAAGGCCGTTCTGTGTGGTCACGATCGGCAGCAGTTCGCCGGCCGAACCGACAACCTCTCCCGAGTCGGAATGCACCGGCAACCACGCCAGCGCGGTCGCGACGTCACCGACGTGCTGCGTCTTGACCGCCAGGACCAGAACGTCGTCGGTCCGCAGCGAAACCTCGCCGATGGCGGCGACGGGGAGGTGGACGTCGCGGCTGCCGATCGAGGCATGGAACTTCAGCGGATGATCCCGCAGATGATCGAGCGCGGCTCCCCGCGCGATCACAAGCACTTCGGTGCGCTCACTCAGCGCGGCAGCGAAGCTTGCCCCGACAGCGCCGGCTCCGACAATCACATATCTTGGCATCGTCCCACGTCCTTCTCGCCCAGCAGATCCCTCGACGCTACGTTGCGGCCCATCAAACCGACAGGCGGCAAACGGGTTTGAATCATCCTGGTTGAATCACCGTACCGATCAGAGATTGCGATCACCCGCAGCTGGGCTTATCACCGCCTGCCGGACATGATGAAGTGTGTCTTCTTCTACGCTTTCGGATCATTCGCTGACCGGCCAGGTACTGATCGGCGACCAGATTCCCGCCGCGTACCGCATCGACCGGTCCGGGTTCGTTCCGGATGGCGCGCCGGCGGTCCTGGTCAAGGCCACATCAATCGACGACGTCCGCAGTGCGGTGCGCTATGCCGCGGCCGCCGGACTGTCTGTCGTGGTCCGCGGCGCCGGCACCGGATTGGCCGGCGGAGCGAGCGCCGGGACCGGTTCGCTGGTGCTCGATGTCAGCGGCCTCAACCGAATTCTCGAGATCTCAACTGATGACGAGCTCGCGGTCGTCGAGCCCGGAGTGATCACCGCATCCCTCGATGCCTCTGTCGCGGAGTTCGGGTTGCGGTACGCACCGGACCCGGCGAGCGCCGCCATCTCCACCATCGGCGGAAACATCGCAACCAATGCGGGCGGACTGCGGTGCGTCAAATACGGAGTCACCGGTGATTCCATTCTGGGCCTGAGCATCGTGCTCGCCGACGGCCGGCTGATCCATACCGGCCGCCGGACCGCCAAAGGTGTTGCGGGACTCGATCTCACCAGTCTGTTCACCGGTTCCGAAGGCACCCTGGGCGTCATTGTCGGCGCGACGGTCCGGTTGCAGCCCATCCCGGTGAACACGGTCACCGTCGCGGCGTATTTCGACGATGTCGATCAAGCCGCGGCAGCCACCACGGCCGCACTGGCGGCCCGGGTGCGGCCTTCGCTGATGGAACTGCTCGACGAGGCGTCCTTGCGGCAGGCGCAGGACCATCTCGGAATCAGAGCAGAGTCCGCGGGCGCGTTTGTGGTCGCGCAGACCGATGGGTTCGGCGCGCATGCGGAAGCGGAGATTCTCGAATCCGCGTTCCGACAGTTCACTTCTCGCGTCATGGTCGGTGACGATCCGCAGGCCGCCGATCAGTTGCTGGCGGTGCGCCGCGCAGCGTTGCCCGCGCTCGAACGTCACGGCCGGGTGCTCATCGAAGACATCGCCGTCCCGAGGTCGCGGATCGCCGAGGCCATCCGGGCAGTGACCGAGATCGCGGAGGGCCACAACACGGCGATCTACACCTTCGGCCATGCCGGCGACGGCAACCTGCATCCGATCATCGTCGTGCCCGAGCATGATCCCGGGGCCTACGACCGCGCTGTGGCGGCCGCCGATGAAATCTTCGGTACCGCACTTGAATTGGGCGGAACGATCACCGGCGAACACGGGGTCGGGGTACTCAAACGAGGTTGGCTGGAACGCGAACTCGGTCCCGACGCCGGCGACGTGCAGCGGACCGTTCGCCGGGCACTCGATCCGAGTGGGTTGTTCAACCCCGGCAAAACGATCTAGCCATCCGCCGACCGTGCCCTTGTTGCCGTTGACCGTGCCGAAAGTGCAACCTGCACAAGCAATTAAGGCACGCTCGGCGGTCGGATCGGCACGCTCGGCGGCACCCATCCGCCGACCGTGCCCTTGTTATCGTTGACCGTGCCGAAAGTACAACCTGCACAAGCAATTAAGGCACGCTCGGCGGTCGGATCGGCACGCTCGGCGGGTTGCGGCCCGTCGGTGACTATCCGGTGGCGACCGGGTTGGTTGAGTCTGAACTCCATTGAGACCACGAACCCGGGAACAGCGACGCATCAACGTCGGCGATCTTCAATGCGACCAAGTCGACAGCGGCGGTGACTCCCGAACCACAGTAGACACCAACAGGACCGCTGCCGTCTGCGCCGGCGCCCGCGAAGAACTCACGCAAGTCGGCGGCGTCGCGGAACAGGCCGTTCTCGTCGAGGGTTGCGGTGCTCGGCGCGTTGCCGGCTCCCGGAATGTGTCCGGCCACGGCGTCCACCGGTTCGACCTCACCGCGGTAGCGCTCGGGAGCGCGGGCATCCACCAGCACTCCGGCAAAGTCGGAGACCTGCTCGGCCGTCAGTGTCGGGAGCGCACCGGTATAGAGGTCCGGATGGGTGACCACGACGTCTCCGGCAACAGGGTTCTCGGTGCCCTTGTCGAGTTCGTTGCCCGCGGCAACCCAGGCGGTCAGTCCGCCGTCCAGGATCCGGACATCGGCGATACCGGCGGCACCGAGTACCCACCAGGCTCGTGCCGAACCGGCGCGATTCCAGTCGTCGTAGACCACGACGGGCACGCCGGCGCGCACACCCCAGCGCCGAGCCGAGGCCTGCAGTGCGTCGCCACTTGGAAGCGGATGACGACCACGACCGGTCACCGAATGATCAGACAGCTCGGAATCGAGGTCGACGTACACCGCACCGGGTATGTGACCGGTTTCGTGGTCGGCGCTGCCGTCTGGTTGATCCAGTCGCCAACGGACATCGAGCACGGTTACCGGGTCTGGCCCGGCGATCAGATCGGCCAGGTCTGCCGCCGAGATCAACACCTCGTCGCGCGCCATCAGGCAACACCCTGCAAGCGTCGACGGCCCGCGAAGTGTGCGGACACCGCACTCACGGCCGCATCTTCCACCTCGGTGTCCAGTCCTCGACGAGCCACCAAGCGCACATCGATCGTGCCCATCGCCGGTAGGTCCGTGATCTCCCGCAATCCCTCTGGAACGGCCCCGGAGAACGGCAGCAGCGCGATGCCCAATCCAGCCCTGGTCCCGGCGAGTACCCCGTCGAGGTTGCCCGACTCGGCACTGACCGTCACCGCATGCCCCAGTTCATCGAGCTGGGCGATGGCACGGAGCCGCAATCCACACGGTTCTTCGAAGGCCACGAGCGAAATCGGACCGTCGATCTCCGACAGATCCCAGCCCGACGCAGCGACCCACTTCAGGTTGAGGGAGCCGACCTCGGCGCCCACCGGATCGGGGTTGCCACCCAGGACAACTGCCAGATCGAGGGCACCTTTGCTCACCGATTCGGCAAGGGAGGTCGAGCGATCGATACGGAACTGGACCCACACTTCCGGATACGCACCGCGCAGAGCACCGAGCAGATCCGGGAGTAGCCCGTCTCCGGCGTGTTCGGTGGAGCCGATGGTGAGCTTGTCCGGTACCGACACCGAAAAACGTTGTAGCACTTCGTCTTGTGCGGTGAGCAGCTTGCGGGCCTCGAGTACCAGTCGCTCCCCCGCGCCGGTGAACCGGGAGCCACGACCGTCTTTGACCACCAACGACTGTTTGAGCCGCTTCTCGAGTAGGCGCACATGCTGACTGACGGTGGGCTGACTCAGGTGCAGCGAGTCGGCAGCACGGCGAAAGCCACCGGTCTCGGCAATGGCCACCAGCGTGCGCAGGTGGACCAAATCCAGAGGGTCTGCCATCTCAGCTCACCTGTTTCTAGAGAGTTATCGGTCTGTGTACCTCTGTCATACCCGGCGTCCTATACATCTGCCCAATCCGCGGGCACTTTGATTCTCGGCGATCCAAACTCTGGCCTAAACACGTTTTGTAGTGCCTTCTGATTGCATCGGCGGGTGCAATGACCTGCGGAGATGCCATCGGGAGCACCGATCGGTTGTCATCGGCAATACCAATCGAAAACGGTGATCAGAACCCTGGTTCGACCGACCCAACGCCCCTAGCATCCCTTCACGAACCAGGCACGGATTTTCACCGGCCTGCTCCCCCACAGTCAGTCCAGGAAGGACCACCATGAGCGCCGAACCCCAGTCATTGCCGGCCACCGCGGCGTCGAAGGTCGAGTTCATCAGCCTCACGCACCTCAATCCGTCGACCGAGCTGAACCCGGTTCCCGCCCGCGGAATCGACCTCCCGTTCTTCCGCCGCTACGTGCGGGCCCTGGAGGACGGCGGCTTCGACCTCACCCTGCTGCCCTACGGCTCCAACACCGCGGACTCGTTTGTCCTCGCCTCCGCGGTCGGACAGCTCAGCGACACCATCAAACCGATTGTGGCCCTGCGTCCCAACACCGTCTTCCCGACCGTTGCCGCCCAGCAGCTGGCCACACTGGATCAGCTGACCGAAGGCCGTGCCGTAGTCCACCTGATCTCCGGTGGCAACGACGCCGAGCAGGCCCGCCAGGGTGACTACCTCACCAAGGAGGAGCGCTACACCCGCACCGACGAGTTCGTGGACATCCTGAAGAAGTCGTGGTCCGAGACAAAACCGTTCTCCCACAGTGGGACCCACTACAAATTCGACAACTTCGGTCCCGGATTCGCCCCCTATGGCGCGAACATCCCGATCTCCATCGGCGGCCAGAGCGATGCCGCATTCGAAATCGGTGGCCGCAAGGGTGATATCTTCAGCTTCTGGGGAGAACCATTGGCGGACATCAAGAGTCAGATCGAGCGGGTCCACCAGATCGCCGCCGAGTCGGGGCGTACCGACAAGCCGCGGATCTGGGTCACGTTCCGTCCCATCATCGATCGCACCGACGAGCTCGCCTGGGCCAAGGCCTACGACTACGTCGAGCGCATCGAGGCCAACTTTGCCTCGAACCCGGTGTACAAGGCCTTCGGGGCGCAGACACCGCAGAACGTGGGATCGCAACGCGCGCTTGACTTCGCCAACCGCAAGGACATCTACGACCGGGCCCTGTGGACCCGGACGGCAGCAGCGGTCAATGGCGCCGGCGCATCCACCGCGTTGGTCGGCAGCGCGGAGACCGTGGCCGCAGCCATCCTCGACTACATCGACCTTGGCGCCGACCTGGTCTCGATCCGCGGCTACGACACCCTCAACGACGCCATCGACTACGGCCGTTACGTGGTCCCGCTCGTCCGGCAGGAACTCGCGCACCGGGAAGCGACCGGACGTCGTGGCTCGCTGCAGGCCGACCACCTCGGCGCATTCGCGACGGCGGCGCAGGCATGACCACCGTTTCGGTCAGCCCGATCACGCTGACGGTGCCCGACGTGTCACCGGCCGGGCTGAAGGCACTGACAGCTGAAGTCGCGGCCACCGCAGAACAATACGATCGCAGCGGCGACATCCCCGTCGCCGGACTGGAAGCCGCCCACCGCGGCGGCTACCTCACCGCGTCCGTCGCCGCCCGTTTCGGCGGACCCGAATTGGGCCCGTTCGAGATCGTGAAAATCCTTGTCGCCCTGGGCGAAGGTGATCCGTCGGTGGCCCTCATCGCCGCCAACAACCTGGCCCTGCACCAGATGCAGGCGGCCACCAACTCCTGGCCCGCCGACATCTACGCCGACCTGCTGCATCGCTCGGCGCAGGGACCCGCTCCGGTCAACGTGATCCGGGCCGAGCCCGAACTGGGTGCCCCCGCCCGCGGCGGTCTTCCGAAAACCACTTTGAGCCGCACCGATTCCGGGTGGGTCCTCAACGGACGCAAGACCTTCGCCACCGGCGGCACCGCGCTGGCGTACCACCTGGTGTGGGCCGTTACCGACGAAGCCGAGCCCCGGGTCGGGCACGTGATCGTGCCCGCCGAGGCGAAGGGGATCACCTGGCACGAAACCTGGGATCATCTGGGTCTGCGGGCATCCAACACTCATGACGTCAGCTATTCCGATGTCGAGGTGCGGGCCGAGAACTTCCAGGAGATCCCGAAGACCGACGGCGTCTACCGCGATCCCGCGTCGGCCACCGGTCCCACGGGTTTCGGCCACCCCGCGCTGTACGTCGGAGTTGCGCGGGCGGCCCGTTCGGCATTCGCCACCTACGCCCGGGAGCGCGTGCCGACCGCGCTGGGTCGCCCGATTGCCGAGACCGAACGCATCCAGACCGTGGCCGGTGAGATCGAAGCCCAGATCGTGCAGGCCGAGACACTTCTCTACGGGACGTTGCTGCGCGTAGAAGCGGACGATCCCTCTGTAGCAGCGGGACTCTCGCTGGTGAAGGTCCAGATTGCCCGCTCGGTGATCGCCGCGGTCCAGACCGCCGTCGCGGCGCTCGGCAATGCCGCACTCACCCGCCACAACCCGCTCGAACGACACCTACGCGACGTGCTCTGTGTGCGCGTGCATCCACCCCAGGAAGACACCGCCCTGCTGGCGGCCGGGCGCGCAGTTCTGCGCACCTGACTCCAGCCCCTACCCAACAATTCGAAAACCCTGAAGGAAAAACACGAAATGCGTCAACACACACGCCCGAGATCCGGCCGATGGAAGGTTGCCGGCGCACTTGCGCTGATGTCAGCCCTGGTCGCCACCGCTTGTAGCTCGGGCAGCTCGGACGCCGACTCCGGGCCCTCCGGCGAAGGCCAAGATCCGGTTCGCGGCGGGACGCTCGACATTGCATACTTCCCCGACAACCCGACCTTCAGTTGTGTTGACCCGTTCCAGACGTACTGGATCGAACACCGTTCGGTGATCCGCAACATCGCCGATTCGCTGACCGACCAGAACCCGGACACCGGCGAGATCGTGCCGTGGCTCGCCACCAAGTGGGACATCAGCTCTGACGGACTCGACTACACCTTCACTCTCCGTGACGGGGTGACGTTCTCCGACGGCGCACCTCTCGACGCGGCGGCCGTCAAGACCAACTTCGACGCGTTTGTCGCCCTGGCCAAGTCGAGCAGCGGCACTGCTTTCGGTGCGAGCTACATTCTGGGTCTCGAATCGACCACCGTGGTCGATCCGCAGACGGTGACGTTCCACTTCACCCAGCCGAACTCGTCGTTCCTGCAGGCGACTTCGACCACGAACCTGGCCCTGGTGTCCCCCGCGTCGTTCCAGAAAACGCCGGAAGAACGCTGCCTCGGCAATTTCGCCGGCTCCGGCCTGTTCATCCTCGACAACTACACCCCCGGCCAGAGCCTCTCACTGAGTCGCCGAACCGGATACAACTGGGGCTCAAGTCTTTCCAAGAACACCGGCGAGGCCTACCTCGACGCCGTCAAGTACACGTACGTCGCCGAAGACAGTGTCCGCACCGGCAACCTGGTCAGCGGCGCCGTCGACATCGCGTGGCCACGCAACCCGCTCACGGTCGAAGACCAGCAGCTGATCAAGAGTTCGGGCGGATACATCGAGGCCCGGTCGCTGCCCGGTGTGTCGAACACACTGTTCCCGAACGTCACGGCCGGTAAACCGTTGTCCGACCCGAAGGTTCGCCAGGCGCTGTACCAGGCCACCGACCTCGCGACGAACGCGGCCACGGTCTTCGGACCCGACTACCCGGTTGTCGAAGGCGCCTTCAACAACACCACACCGTATTTCGCGTCGCAGGCCGACAAGCTGGGCTTCGATCCCGACGCTGCCGGTCAAGCGCTCGACGCCGCCGGCTGGACCCTGGCCCCCGGTAGCCAATACCGCACCAAGGACGGCAAGCAGCTGACGCTGACCTTGCCGGTCGTCGGCCAGTTCGCCGCCGGGAACGAGCTCCTGCAAGATCAGTGGCGTCAGGTCGGCATCGACCTCGACCTGAAGGTGGTCACGCAGGCGGAAGCTGTCGGCATCTACAAGAGCGGTGACTACGACCTGGTCGGTACGTACTTCACCCGCGCCGATCCCGGTGCGCTGCAGTTCATCCTGGTAGAGGCACTCGCAAATCAGAAAGCACTGGCGCACAACGCCACCACTCCTGAAGTTGCAGCGCAGATCCAGCAACTGTTCGTCCAGGCCACGCAGACCACCGACGCGGCCCAGACCAAGCAGGCCTACGACGATCTGCAGGCCCTGCTGATCGACCAGGGTGTGACGTTCCCGCTGTTCGAACGGCAGCAGCTTGCCGGACTCAGCAACAAGGTCAATGGTTTCCGGTTCACGTCCGAGAGCTTCATGTCGCTCAACGACACCTGGATCCAGCCGTAACAACCCACGTTCGGTTGGCCCCGGCGCAGCGCCGGGGCCAACCGGCACAGAAAGGAGCCACAGCCATGCCGAGGTACATAGCAGGCCGGATCGCTCAGGCGGTTGTGGTGTTGTGGGCGGCATTCACCCTGACGTTCGTGATCCTCTACCTGCTTCCGAGCGATGCGGTCGGGATTCAGTTGGGGGCCGCCGGACTCGACCCGGATTCGATGTCACCGGCCGAATTGATTGCGGTCAAGTCCAAGTACGGCCTCGACAAGTCGATGCTCGATCAGTACTTCACGCTCTTGGGCGGTGCGGTGCACGGCGACTTCGGTTTGTCGATCTCCAAGCAGGCGCCTGTCTCGGACCTGATCGCGGACCGGATCGGCGGCACCCTGATTCTGAGCGTGCTCGCCGGGCTGCTCGCAATCATCGCGGGCACCACCCTCGCCTACCTGGCCGCGTTTGTTCAGAACAAGCCGGTCCGGATGTTCCTGGATCGGCTGCCGGCCTTCGGAGTTGCGGTCCCCTCGTTCCTCATCGCGCTGATACTCATCCAGGTCTTCGCATTCAATCTCGGCTGGCTACCGTCGATGGGTACCGGTGGGCCCAAATATCTGGTGCTGCCGGTCATCACGATGGCGATCCCCACCACCGCAGCACTGGCACAGGTATTGACCCGCAGCTTCAACGAAACCCTCAGTGAGCAGTACATCGTCACTGCGCGCGCAAAAGGGTTGTCGCGGAGTGCGGTCCAGCTCAAACACGCGTTCCGCAATGCTGCACTTCCGGCGTTGACCATCCTCGGTCTGCTGGTCGGCGTGACCGTCACCAGCGCCATCGTCACCGAAACCGTCTACAACCGCAACGGGATCGGCAAGCTCGCCCAGGAAGCGGTCCTGGCACAGGACATTCCGGTGGTGCTGGCCATTGTCGTCTTGGCCGCTGCGGCATTTGTGCTCGTCAACCTGATCGTCGATCTGCTCTATCCGCTGCTCGATCCCCGGATCGCCCATACGACCAAGACAAAGGTGAGCTGACATGACCGAGAAGTTGAAGGATCGTATCGACTTCAGTAGCTCGAGTGTCGGGGCGCTGGGCATCGACCTCCCAGTGGAGCGACCGGTCGGGCGCGAAGACCATTCTCTGACACCGCCGAGTCCCACCGCGCCCGGTGGTCGTTGGGGTCCGCTGCGGAACACCGTCGCCAAAGCGGTGCGGCGACCGCTGTTCATGATCACCCTGGCATTCATCGTCTTCGTCGGTGTGTCGGCATTCTTCCCGTCGTGGTTCTCGTCGTACGACCCGTACAAGACGGCGCCGGCGGACCGGCTGGAGGCGCCGAGTTCCACGCACCTCTTCGGGACCGACGAGATGGGCCGCGACCTGTGGACCCGAACCCTCTACGGATCCACGCTGACCATTCAGGCCGCCCTCATCGCACTGTCCATCGCGATCGTCGCCGGGTTGACCCTGGGCGTGGTGTCCGGGTTCTTCGCCGGCATCACGGACTCGGTCATCATGCGATTCGTCGATGTACTGCTGGCGATTCCGGGTCTGTTGCTGGCGCTGGCCATCGTCACCGCCCTCGGATTCGGCACCGTTCCCGTCGCGATCGCGGTGGGTATCGGGATCGTGCCCGGCTTCGCGCGGACCACCCGTTCCGAGGTGCTGCGCGTGAAGACCCTGCCGTACATCGAGGCCGCCCGGGCCGGCGGAGCCTCCTGGTCTCGCGTTCTGATCCGCCACATCCTTCCCAACTCCTGGGGCCCGGTGGCCGTGCTGGCCGTGCTCGACTTCGGTGTCGCGATCATCTCCATCGCCGCGCTGAGCTTCCTCGGCTTCGGCGCCGCACCGCCCAAAGCCGAATGGGGAACGCTCGTGTCGAGCGGACGTAATTTCCTGGTCACCGCACCGTGGGTGTCGTTGATGCCCGGTCTGTTCATCGCGGCCACCGTTCTCTCGCTCAACCACATCGCCAAAACCTTTCAGGAACTCGAACGATGACCACCAACCTCTCGAAAGCCGCACCGGCCCAGGCGCAGAACTCTTCGCCGGTGGCCCCGCTGGTCGACATCAGCGGGCTGAACATCGGCTATCAGCGCAACCGGAAGATCGTGCCCGCGGTCCACGACCTGGACCTGCAGGTCCATCCCGGCGAAGTGGTCGCGGTGGTCGGCGAATCAGGATCGGGCAAGACCACGACCGCCAACGCGATCATCGGCCTGCTCCCGGCGAACGGACGCCTCACGTCGGGATCGATCAAGATCGCCGACACCGAGATCGCCGGAGCCAAGGAGAAAGTCGTACGGAGCCTGCGGGGTTCGGTGGTCGGACTCATTCCGCAGGACCCGATGGTCGGCCTCAACCCCACCCAACGGATCGGGGTGCAGGTCGCCGAAGCGGTGAAACTTCGTGGCGTGAAAGGCCCGCAGATCGGCGACGAGGTCGCCGACGCACTTACAAAGGCCGGACTCGAGGACCCGCAACTGCTCGCCAAGCGCTACCCGCACGAGCTGTCCGGTGGGCAACGCCAACGAGTGCTGATTGCCATCGCCCTGGCCGGCAAACCCGATCTGATCATCGCCGACGAACCGACCAGCGCCCTGGACGTCACCGTGCAGGCCCGCATCCTCGATCACCTCGAATCACTCGTCCGGGACACCGGGATCGCACTGCTGATCATCACCCATGACCTCGCTGTCGCCGCCGACCGCGCCGACCGCGTGGTTGTGATGCAGCACGGGCGAATCGTCGAACAGGGCTCGCCTGCAAGGATTCTGGTGGATCCCGCCGACAGCTACACCCGCCGGCTGATCTGCGCCGCACCCGCGTTGGCGCAGGGCGGCATCATCAAACCGCGCTTCGTGGTCGCCGACGAGCAGGTCGAGGTGAGCAATCCGATCATCGAACTCACCTCCGTCGTCAAGAAGTTCCAGATCAGCCGCACCGAAACATTCACCGCACTCGACGACATCTCGGTGCGGGTCGCGCCGGGTCGCACCCACGCACTCGTCGGCGAATCCGGTTCGGGAAAGACCACCACCCTGCGAGTGGCGATGGGACTCGAGAAACCGACGACGGGCCGAGTGCTGTTCGAGGGCACCGACATCACCGACCTCTCCTGGCGCGAACTCCGACCGCTGCGCCGCCGGTTCCAACTGGTCCACCAGGATCCTTTCGCATCGCTCGACCCACGATTCACGGTGCGCGACAGCATCATCGAGCCACTGGTGTCCTTCCGGATCGGTGACCGAACCAGCCGCCTGCAGCGGGCAGCGGAACTACTGGATCAGGTCGGTCTGCCGCAGAATCATCTCGACCGACTGCCGGTCGAACTGTCGGGTGGACAGCGCCAGCGCGTGGCGATCGCCCGCTCGCTGGTCCTCGAACCCGAGGTCATCCTGCTCGACGAACCCGTGTCCGCGCTGGACGTCTCAGTCCAGGAACAGATCCTCGAGTTGCTGACCGAACTCCAGGAGCGCCTGGGCCTGACTTACCTGTTCATCTCCCATGACCTGGCCGTGGTCGCGCAGATTGCACACACGGTGTCGGTCTTCGAGAAGGGAAAGATCGTCGAATCCGGTTCGGTGGCAAAGGTCTTTCAGAATCCGTCCGACCCGTACACCCAGCGGCTCCTCGATGCGATTCCGGGTAAGCGCGCAGCCGGGCGCGTCGTCGCACCGATCGCCCGGTGAACGCGGTCGATACGGGTTCTGCACGCGAATACCTCGAAGGTGGCGCGGGAACGGTGCCCGCGGACAATCAACAGCAGTGGCGGCGTTATGCGATCTATCCGCGCCCACTCGCCGGTGTCAGTTCCGTCGACCTATCGATGGACATATTCGGTCACCGAATCGACTTGCCGGTGCACGCCGCAGCATCGGCCGCGCATGGCCTGTGGCACCCGCACGGTGAAGTCGAGACCGCGCGTGGGGTCCGGGCGGTCGGTTCGATACTCGCGCTGAGCCACGGATCCACCCGATCGCCCGCGCAGGTGGCGCCTCACAGCGGCCCCTACTTGCAACAGCTGTACCTGCCGCAGGAACGAGATGTCGCGCTGCCGTTCATCACTGAGGTGACCGGTCTCGGCGCGATCGGACTGATCCTGACCATCGACCAGATTCCCGTGCCGTTCGAGCAGCCCTTCCGGCTTGCCGGCCAAGCCGGAGCCGTTGTGCCGCACTGGCAGGCGTACCCACCGGGCACACTGCCCGCGTCATCGTTCAGCGCTGCCGACATCACCTGGCTGACCGGCCATTCCGAACTGCCGGTGATCGTCAAAGGCATCATGCACCCCGACGATGCCCGCGTCGCGCTCGACGCAGGGGCCGGAGCGATCGTGGTGTCGAACCACGGTGGCCGCCAGTTCCCCGGTGCCGCAACACCTTCCGAGGTGCTCTCCTCGGTGGCCGCGGCGGTCAACGGTCGAGTGCCGGTCTACGTCGATTCCGGGATCTGCGGCGCGGATGACGTGGTCCGGGCGCTGTGTCTGGGCGCCGATGCGGTGTTCCTCGGTCGTCCGATCGTCCGGGCGTTGGCCGCTGGAGGAGCAAATGCCGTCACCACACTGCTGACCGAACTTCGCGACCAGGTGGCCTCACTGCTCGCCCTCGCGGGTGTCGGGAACCTCGCCGACTGCGGACCCGAAATGCTGCTGGCCAGATCCGGTGGGAGCGTCCAGTGATGCGCGCATCAGGACTTCCGCAGCACACCGACGACGACCTGGTCCGCACCGATCGGCACGGCACCGTGATGCAGGGACTGCGCGCCATGGTGTCGGGCGCTGTCGCACATCCGGTACCGGCGACCATCGCGACGGTTGCCGGGGTGATCAATGGCGCGACCATGGTCGCGGGTGCGATCGCAGTCGGTTATGCGACAGATCAATTCATCATCCCGTCGCTGGAAGCGGGCAGGCTGATCGTCTCCGCGATGTGGATCACGATCGCGGCCGTACTCGGTATCTCGACCATCCGCTGGATCACCATCGTGATCCGCGGTGTGGCCACCGGACGTGTGCAGTATGCGTCCCAGCAACGGACCCGACGAGCGGTGACCCGGAAGTACCAACGATTTTCGCTGGACTGGCACCGCGGCCACTCCCCCGGGCAACTGCTGTCCAACGCCGTCTCCGATGTCGAGGCGCACTGGTCTCCGATGGCGAACTTCTTCTTCGCCGTCGGCATGGTGGCCATGCTGGCGCTCGCCATGGTCCGGCTCTTCGGTTACGACGTCTGGCTCGGTCTGATCGCGGTGGTGTTGGTCATTGCCGTGTTCGGGATCAACATGCTCTACCAGCGGATGCTGACCCCACGCACCCGGACCGCGCAACGTGCCCGCGCCGATGTCGCACGGGTCGCCTACGAGAGCGTCGAAGGCGCCGAGGTGGTGCGCACACTCGCTCTCGCCGACACCGAACGCGATCGATTCGCACCGCGCATCGCCGCCCTGCGGGAGGCGAACATCAAGGTCGGCAACGTCAGCGGCGTCTTCGATCCGCTCCTCGAATTGCTGCCCACCGGGGCTATTTTGGCAGTGTTGGTGGTCGGTGCCGGGCGAGTGGTCGACGGGTCCCTGACCGTGGGCACCCTCGTCGAAGTGGTGTATCTGCTGCTCACAATCACCATTCCGCTCAGTGTGATCAGCCGGTTCCTCGGGATGCTGCCGATGTCGGCGGCCGGCGGCGAACGGGTGAGCGCAGTGCTGGCCAGTGGCGAGGAACCGGCCCACGGTGACCAGGTTCTCCCCGGAGTCGGGGCGACGGCGGTATCGGTCCGCGGCGCCGGTCTGATCCGCGGCGGCACCCACGTGCTGCGCGACGTCAGCTTCGACCTGTTTCCCGGCGAGGTCGTGGCCGTGGTCGGCGCGACGGGGTCGGGCAAGACCAGCATCTGCGAGCTCGTGGTCCGGCTCACCGACTCCCACTCCGGATCCGTCACGCACAACGACATCCCGGTGGCGGACTTCGCCGAGAACGCTATCCCCGACGGCACTGCGCTGGTGCCGCAGACCGCGTTTCTGTTCACCGGCTCGGTGCGCGAGAACGTCACCATGTGGAACGACCACAGCGACGACGAGGTGTGGGAGGCGTTGCGGCAGGCCCGGATCGACGAGTTCGTCCGCGGCCGTGCTGATGGTCTCGATCATGCGGTGGGCGAAATGGGTGCCGGATTGTCCGGTGGTCAGCGCCAACGCATCGCTCTGGCCCGCGCCCTGATCCGGCGGCCTCAACTCCTGGTCCTCGACGACGCCACCTCCGCGCTCGACCCGGTGGTCGAGGCCGAGGTTCTCACCAGCATCGCCGCCCTGGCAGCCGCACCGGACGGACCGACGATCCTGGTGGTCGCGGCGCGGTCGGATTCGCTCGCTCTCGCCGATCGCGTGCTCTTCGTCCGCGACGGCACGATCGTGGACAGCGGCCCGCACGACGACGTCGCGGCCCGGCAGGACGACTACCGCCGCATCGTCACCGCCTATTCCGCCGGGTCAGCTGACCTGCACTCCGATGCCGAGGAGAGCCATGCCGGCGCTTGCTGATCTCAGTGCGGCCTCACCGCTCTCGCTGGTACGCACCGGGATCCGACTCACCCCGGTGCTGGTGTCGGGGCTACTTGTCACCACGATCGCGGCGGTGATGGCCGGCGCCGGGCGCATCGTGGCACCGCTGACGGTGCAGTATGCAATCGACCATGGGTTGAGCGATCCGGATCATCCGCACTCGTCCGTGGTGACCAATGCTGTGGCAGTGGGCGGTGCCGCGCTCGTGGTCGCTGCACTGGCCTCGATGCTGATGAATGTCCGGCTGTACCGGCGCGTCGAGCTGGCCTGTGAATCGTTGCGGGCCAAGGGTTTGGCACGTATTCATTCAATGGACCAGGCGACCGTCGCCACGAGCCGCAGCGCTGACCTGATGTCGCGGTTGACCAGCGATGTCGACACGGTGTCCACGTTCGCCCAGACCGGTGGCGTGGTACTGCTGACCAACATCGCGCAGATGCTCATCGCCGCCGCGATCATGCTGGTGTATTCGTGGCAGCTGTCGCTGGCCGTGTTCGCGGTCACCGCCCTCGTGGTCGGTGTCATGCGGTTGTTGCACAACGTCATTGTCCGTCGTTTCGATGTGGTTCGCGACCGGATCTCCCTGCTGCAGTCCGCCATTGCCGAGACCGTGCACGGCGCCGCGGTGATTCGATCGACCAGTTCGTCGGCGCGGGTGCAGACCCGGATCGACGGCGCCATCTCCGAAGTTCACCGGTCTCAGAAGAAGGTCCTCGTCCCGCTACACCTGAACACCTCGCTCGGGGAGGTCGCGATCGCGTCGGTGACGGTCGTGGTGATCGTCGGCGGAGTGTGGTTGTCCACCAGCGTTGTTCCGGGTGAACTGAACACCGGAGAACTGGTGGCGATGGTGTTCCTGGTGACGTTCTTCGTCCGCCCGCTGCAGTTGCTCATCACGATGCTCGGTGAGGCGCAGAACGCGGCGGCCGGGTGGCGGCGGGCGATGGAGATCGTGCTGACCGAGTCGGTGACGATCGACGCCGGCGATTCCACCGCGCCGAACCCCGGACCCATCGAGGTCGACGTCACCGATGCCGTCGTGCGCTACGGGTCCGGCCCGGTGGTGTTCGACGGCTTGTCGGTGCACATCGGGGCCGGCGAACATGTCGCCGTGGTGGGCGAGACCGGTTCGGGGAAAAGCACATTCGCGAAGATGATCAGTCGCACGATCACGATGTCGAGTGGTCAGGTGGCGCTGTCCGGGGTGCCTCTGCAGCAGATCGCCGACACCGAACTGCATGGCCGACTTGCGATTGTGCCGCAGCATCCGTTCCTGTTCGACACCACCGTCGGAGACAACATCGCCATCGGTGTCCCCGGCGCCGGCCCGGCCGAGGTCAACGAGGTGATCGATTCCCTGGGACTGCGGGACTGGCTCGCCGCGCTGCCCGATGGGCTGAGCACGCAGGTGGGACTGCGCGGAGACCTGCTGTCGGCCGGGGAACGGCAACTCGTGGCGCTGGCCCGAACTGCGCTCGTGGACCCCGATCTGCTGATTCTGGACGAGGCGACCAGCGGACTCGATCCGGCGACCGATGTCCGGGTGCAGCATGCGCTGGCCACCCTCACCCGTGGCCGGACCACCATCTCGATCGCACACCGGATGGTCACCGCCCGGGCTGCCGATCGGATCCTGGTGTTCGAGGCCGGGAAGATCGTCGAATCCGGTTCGCACGAAGTACTTCTCGCAGCGGGCGGTGCCTATGCGTCGCTCTACCGGGTGTGGGCAGTTCATGCCGATCCCGTCTCCTCACATCTCGAAAGGACTTCGCCATGACAGTGCAGAGCGCAGCCGAAAGGCGCACGGCGGCTGCCACATCGGCACCCACTCGGATCAAGCTCGGCTTCAATTCCCGGGTGGCCTTCCCGTCCGGCCCCGGCAACGCCGAACGCGGGCTGCGCGACGGCATCGAATTGTTCCGGGTCGCCGAACAACTCGGCTACGACTCGGGCTGGGTGTACCAGCGTCACTTCGACAACTACCTGGCCAATCCCCTCACGTTCCTCACCGCGGTGGGTCAGCACACCTCGCGGATCAGGCTCGGAACCGCGATCATCGCGATGCGCTACGAAGATCCGTTGCTTCTCGCCGAGGCCGCCGCCACCGCGGACCTGCTGACCGGGCGGCGCCTGGAACTCGCGATCGGCACCGGACAGGGCAATTTCGACGCGCTGTTCGCCAGGGACCCCGCCAACGGACGAACCGAATCGCGGCAACGCCTGGCCCGCTTTCTGTCCGCGATCACCGGTGAGGTACTCGGCGTCGTGGACCGAGCAGATCAGGGCGCACCCGTCGGCACCGAACTGCGGATCAGTCCGCAGAGTGAGACCCTCATCGACCGCATCTGGTACGGCGCCGGATCCATCGAGTCGTCCGCCCGAACCGGTGGCCAGGGCCTGAACATGTTGCTCGGAACCATCATTCAGGACGCAGTCCCCGGAACCGTCGGCGACTATCACGCCGAGGCGATCGCCGAATATCGACGCACCTACACCGGCAGCAAACCGCGAGTCGGGGTGAGCCGGTCGGTGCTCCCCGCCACCAACTCCGAACTGGCCACCCTCTATCGTGACTACGACATCCAGCGACAGACGCAGGGTCCCGCCGCGGCCCGGCCGGACGGCGCCCTGGCCCCCACCGCACTGCCGACGGGTATGACAGTGGTTCCCGCACTCCGCGGAACGCCGTCACAGGTGGTCGACATGCTCGCAGCCGATGCCTCGGTGACGGCCAGTGACGAACTGGTGTTGTTCCTGCCGCCGTCGTTCACCCTGAGCCAGAACATTCGATTGCTCGAAGACGTCGCACAAACCGTTGCACCACACATTGGTTGGAGTCCCCAGACCAATTCCGAGGATCCCCTATCCACCGAACAAGAGAGCGCATCATGACAACCTCAACGACCACCGCCACCGATTCGTGGACCGACAGCTGGCAGGCCTGGCACGTCGAACGCATCACCGCCGCGACCAGCACCCATGGGCTTGCGTCGGTGACCGGCACTCACTGGCTGGGCGAGGAGCCCCTCGAGATCGATTCGGTGCCCGGGACATGGACCACGCGAGATGGCAAGGCCGTCAACGCGAATTCAGACGGTACCGAGATCACACTGGCACCGGGTGAGACCTACGTGATCGACCGGCTTCGGCTGACCACCCTCGGCCGCGACGGACAGATCGCGATCCGGGTGTTCGATCCCCAGGCTCCGACCCGCGCCGGCCTGGCCGGGATCGATGCTTTTGAACCCGATCCCGCCTGGGTGATCACCGGCGTCGTCGAGTCCGTCGGCAACGACCTCCCGTTCGAGCATGTGGACGGATTTGTCGCCGCGAAGAACACCGTGCAACTTCGGATCACGGTCGACGGCAGTGAGCGGACAGTGACGGCGATCGCCGCACCTGACGGTAGCGCCCAGATCGTGTTCGCCGACAGCACCAATGGCAACGAGACACAGCGGTTCCGGTTCCTGAATGTGGAGGTCGGCGACGTCGGCGACATCGTGACCATCGACTTCAACCGGGCATTCCTGCCGCCCTGCACCTTCACCGATCACTTCCTGTGCCCGCTGCCGCCGGCGGAGAACCGATTCGACTTCCCGGTACGTGCAGGTGAGAGCAAGCTGGTCCAGCACTAGCAACCTGCCCTGAGATCGCCCCCGAGAACATAGGCCGCTGGCATATTGCCATCTGCTATCCCAGATCGGGACGATCTCAGGGCCGGATGCGATGGCGCCCGGCCCGGGTGATCGCGCGCACGTCGGCGAGCACGTCGTCCCAGCCATAGAGTACGTCGTCATAGGTGATCCGCATGGTCAGCCATCTGCCCAGGAGCGCCTTGCGGTCCCGGTGCCGATCATTTTGGTAGTTGGCCAGACTCGTGTGGTGCTCTTTGCTATCGCACTCGATCAGCAGGCGCCCGACCCGTAGATCGACATGGCCGACGTCCGGAATCTGCGGTTGCACATGGACAGTGAACCCCGCCGCCCGCAACCTCAGCCGGGCAAACGACTCCGTCCCGGATTGGGAACTCGGATCACACCTCGCCATCAGCTCACGTATCCGGTACGGCACAGTCCCCATCGCGCTCTGGAGATCGGAGACCGTCAGGTTTGCCGTGTTCATTGCCGAGTCACAGACAACAATCCAATCCTCGGCTTTCATGCATTTCACCGCGCAATCCAGGGCGATCGGCACCGTATCGAGCGCTGTGACCACAGGGAGCGGGCGGCCTGATCCCTGACAACTACGCCCACGCGGCTTTTTGCCATATTTGCTGAATCGCGCATGGACACCGTCGTAGCCAGGGGGTACCCAGAGTCCGTGCCGGCGCAGCGCCGACACACAACCGAGTGCTCCTCCCCTTCGGACTGCTTCCACCACAGCGGCATCCGCGATCGGAGTCGCATACCAGCCGGGACGCAGCCGAATCAGCGATCCGTCTCGGACCTGCTTGCGAACATCCCAGTCGTCGAGTCCCAATTGCCGCAGTTCAGCCAAGCTGAAAACACCAAACTTCATACCTATCGGACGCACGGCGGACCATCGGTGGCCCACCCCCTGAGATCGTCCCCGAGAGCATCTACCGCCGGCATATTGCCATCTGCTACCCCAGATCGCGACGATCTCAGGGCCCGTCGTGTCACACTTCGCCGATGAAGGGAAGCGTTGCGGTGATCGGCGCCGGGCCAGGTGGGCTGGTCGCGGCGCGGTGGCTGCTCGCGCAAGGCTTCGATCCGACGATCTTCGAACAGGGCCCGATGGTCGGCGGGCAATGGACCGGCCTCGGCGCACAAAGTGGCATCTGGCCGACCATGTACACCAACACCAGTCGTGTCCTGACGGCTTTCAGCGATCTCGAGCACGTCACCGACCGGGCGTTTCTGCCATTCACGGAGATCCGCACCTACCTGCAGCGGTACGCGGAGATGTTCGATCTCATCACGCGGACCCGGTTCGGCACGCGGGTCGACCTCCTCAGCCGCGACGGTGACGGATGGCTGGTGAGCCACAGCGGTACCACCGAGCGGTTCAACCGGGTGGTGGTGGCCAGCGGCCGTTTCCAGAAGCCGGCGATCCCGGACGTGCCGGGGCTCGACACGTTCGACGGCCCGGCGGGGGTCATCTCGTCCTATGACTACCCGGGTTCGGCCCCCTTCCGCGGCCTCCGAGTCCTGGTGGCCGGCTGCGCAATCAGTGCGCTCGAGATAGCCGCCGAACTCACCCAGCTGGGCGCCGACCGGGTCGTGCTCACCCAACGGCGCCAGCGGTACGTCCTGCCGAAGTTCGCCGCCGGGGTTCCCTCGGACCACCGGATCTTCACGCGCTATGGCGCCCTCGCCAACGAGACGCTCGCGCCTCCTGAGATCGATCGGCAATTGAAGGAAATCGTGGTCGAGGCCGGTGGCAGCCCGGAGCAGTACGGTGCCCCGGTGCCGAATCCGTCGCTCTTCGCGGCCGGGGTCACCCTCAACCAGCAGTTCCTGCCGCTGGTGGCCGAGGGCCGAATCACCGTGCGCCCGTGGATCGAATCGATCAGCGGTGGGGTCGTGGCGTTCAGCGATGGAGAAAGCGAGGAATTCGACGGCCTGGTATTCGGCACCGGCTTCGATCTGGACATCCCGTTTCTCGACGAGGACATCCGCACCACCCTGAACATCGACGCCGTGCATCTGGATGCGGACCGGTACACCTTTCACCCCGAGCTCCCGAACTTGGCCTTCATGGGTATGTGGGACCAGTCCGGCGGGTTCTTCGTGCCGCTGGAACTGCAGGCGCGATGGCTGGCGTACACGTGGGGCGGAGTCATTCCGCCGATCGACGATGCCGAGCAGCGGCAGGCGATCGCGGCCTACCGGGCGCGGCGCGGTCTGCCCCAGAAAAGTCGCATGAACCTGGCCGCAGTGACTTTCGCGCGGGCAGCCGGTGTCGAACCGCGACCGGACAACTGGCCCGACCTGCGACGGGCGCTGCTCTTCGGCCCACTGGCCCCGAGTTGCTTCCGGCTCGAGGGTCCCGATGCGCTCCCGGACGCTCCGGACCGGTTCGCGCAGGAGGCCGCGGCCTTCGGTGCGATCACGTCGAACGAGTTCACTGAGCGCGAGACGCGCTACTGGTCGATGGTCGAGAGTTTGCAGTGATGCCATACGCCCACTGAGAGAGCGCGGTAACGCCGGTGTAATCCGGAAGAAACCCCAGCGGCCTAACGTCCCGATCATGAGCCCTGCTGACTCCACGGGAGCAACACAGACGGACGCGGAACGATCCGTCGCAGCCAAGAAAAGCCGCCCCCTGGGCACCGGGATCAACATCTCGGGCCTGACCAAGGAGTTCAAGACCAGCGGCCTGCGCGGCGGATCATCGGTGACTGCCCTCCATGATGTCGACCTGCAAACCTCCGAGGGCGCATTTCTCTCTTTGCTGGGCCCGTCCGGTTGCGGCAAGTCGACGGTGCTCCGGATCCTCGCCGGGCTCGAGGAGTCCACCGCCGGCACCGCATTGATGAATGGACGCTCGCCCAGAGAGCTGCAGTCCCAGCACGAACTCGGTATCGCGTTCCAGGACTCCGCGCTGCTGCCGTGGCGCAGCGTGGAAGCAAACATCAAACTGCCGCTTCAGGTCGCGGGTATCCCCGTCGACAAGGATGCCATCACCGACCTGATCGAACTCGTCGGACTCAAGGGTTTCGAGAAGGCAAAACCGGCCACGTTGTCCGGCGGTATGCGTCAGCGCGTGTCGATTGCGCGCGCCCTGGTCGTTAAGCCGACCGCCCTGCTCCTCGACGAACCGTTCGGCGCCCTCGACGACATGACCCGGCAACGACTGAACATCGAACTTCTCCGGATCTGGACCGAAAAGCCCGCAACCACACTGATGGTCACCCACGGCATCGGCGAGGCCGTCTTTCTCTCCGATGTGGTTGCCGTGATGAGCCCGCGTCCGGGGACGATCCTGGAAACCGTCACGATCGACCTGCCACGTCCACGCGTGCCCGACATGATGCGGACACACGAATTCCACGCCCTGCACGATCACCTCAGCGGTCTTCTGTTCGGCAGCAAGGGATCGGCAGGGGTGGCGTGAGCACCCTGACCGCCGAGAAGGAATCCGTGGAGAAACGTTCCACGGGGGAACGCTTCGCCGACCGGGCACGGCTCGCCGGAAAGCGCTGGGGTGCAGGGGTCATGGGAATCCTTGCCGTTCTGATCCTGTGGTCGATGGCCGGGCACTTCGAATGGTTCAAAGGCACCATCCCGACACCGTGGGCCGTGATCGAGACGATCCACGAAAAGGGGTGGGAGTACTACGCCCACAACTTCGGTCCGACCATCGAAATGTCGCTGAGGGGCTTCTTCTGGGGCAACTTGCTGGCGATCGGGCTGGCCCTGCTTGTCATCGTCATCCCGCTGATCGAGGGTGTCGCAACGCAATTGGCGATCATCAGCTACTGCACACCGATCATCGCGGTGGCACCGATCATCCAGGTCGCATTTGCCGAGGTGCAGACGATGATCGTGTTCCTGGCGGCCATCTCAGTGTTCTTCACGACCATGATCGGCACCCTGTCCGGGTTACGATCACCACCTCAGGCCAGCCTCGACCTCGTCAAAGTCTATGGCGGCGGCACGATCTCGCAGCTCGTCCGGGTACGGGTCGTGTCGGCATTGCCGGCCACCTTCGCCGCATTGAAGATCGCTGCTCCTGCGGCCGTTCTCGGCGCGGTCCTCGGCGAGTTCCTGGCCATGCCCGAACAAGGTGCCGGACCAGCGCTGATCATCTCCCAGCAGGCCGGCGACATTCCGGCGGTCTGGGCGATCGCCCTGATCACCGGAGCGGTGGCCGGTATCGGCTACGCCATCGTCGCCGTCATCTCGGTGTACGTCACCCGCTACAGCACCGGAATGGCAGGCAGCAAATGACCGCCACCACAACGGCTCCCCCGTCGGCACCGGTTCCCGCCGACGCTGCCGCCCGGGCGGGTTCGGGCAACGCCAAGGCGATCGCCTGGGAGATCGCGAAGTTCATCGGATCGCTGGTGATCTCGTTCATCTTGATCCTCGTGATCTGGTGGCTGTTCCTTCTGGCCTTCCCCGACATCGGGCCCATCATCGGCAAGACCCCCGTTGATGTCTTCCACTATCTGTTCACCGAGCCCACGTCCGCAGAAGATCGCGGCGAGATCATGGCCAACCTGTGGATCACGTTGAAAGACGCGGGGATCGGCTTCGTGTGCGGCATGAGTGCGGCCATCATCGCGGCGGCCCTGTTCGTGATGTTCCGACCGCTGGCCCAGACTTTCATGCCCATCGCGATGCTGTTGCGGTCGGTGCCGTTGGTGGCGATGACTCCATTGATCACGCTGGTGGTCGGCCGTGGTGTGGCAGTGGTCGCGGTGATGGGTGGCATCGTGGTGTTCTTCCCCGCCCTGGTGATGATCATGACCGGATTGGCCAACGCTCCGCGCCAGATCAACGATGTGATCGTCGCCTACGGCGGCACCCGGCTGACCGCGATGCGGATGGCCTCGCTGCCTTCGGCGGTGCCGGCTTTGTTTGCCGCGGCGAAGGTCTCGGTGCCGGGAGCGATGATCGGCGCCACCGTCGCCGAGTGGCTCGGTACCAACGAGGGGCTGGGCGCCACATTGCAGCAGGCGCTTCCGGCGGCGGCCTACAACGAACTATGGGCATCGGTCCTGGTCATCACAGTCGCGTCGATTGTGTTGTACGCCTTCGTCGGTGTTGCCGAGAAGCTCGTCCTCGCACAGATGGGAACCAAGCCGACCTGACCCTCGATCAGGCAAATCTCTTTTGTAACAATCTAATTCGCCCACGAAATACGGCGGAAACCGTATCGGCCTAACGTCAGCGGCGAGCATTCACAACCAAGGAGTCAACACATGGGGTACACGTTCGACCGCCGATCATTTCTTCGGTATTCCCTCATCGCCGGCGGCGCTGTGGGTAGTGCCAGCGTGCTGGCCGCCTGTAGCTCCGGCGGCAGTGACTCGAGCGGAAGCAGCACCACCAATCCGAAGGTGCAGTTGTCGTGGCAGAAGAACATCGAGTTCGCCGGTGAGTACTTCGCGATCGAGAACGGCTACTACGAGGCCGGTGGACTCGGCACACCGGAACTCATCACCGGTGGCGGTCCGGGTACCGGCGTCGAAACCGGCCTGACGGCCAACAAGGTGTGGATCGGTATGACCGCTCCGCAGTTGACCGCACCGGTCATCCTGCAGGGCGCTGCCCTCAAGAGCATCGCTGCGACCTTCCAGAAAAACCCGTTCTGCATCGTGTCCAGCGAAGGCAAACCGATCCTGTCGCCACAGGAGATGAAGGGCAAGAAGATCGGCGTGCAGGCGTCGAACGAGAACGTCTTCAAGGCACTCCTCACCGCCAACGGGATGACCGACTCCGACGTCCAGAAGATCACCGTCCAGTACGACCCGACACCGCTGACCACCGGCGAAGTCGACGGCTGGGTGTCCTACGTGACGAACGAGCCGATCACTCTGGCAGCGGGCGGATTCCCGAACACCAACTTCCTGTTCGCCGACTTCAATCTGCCGCTGGTCGCCGAAACGCTTGTGGTGCGCCAGGAAACGATCGACAACGAGCGCGACAAGCTCAAGGCATTCCTCAAGGCCGATATCGCAGGCTGGTACGACGCCGTCGCCGACCCGGCCAAGTCAGCCGATCTCGCGGTGAACAAGTATGGCAAGGACCTCGGGCTCGAAGTCGACGAGCAGACCAAGGAAGCCCAGGCACAGAACCTGCTGGTGATCTCCGACGACACCAAGGCCAACGGGCTGCTGACGATGACCGACGCACTCATCGACCTCAACATCGAGGCGCTGGCCAAAGCCGGCTACGACATCACCGCCGACCAGATCTTCGACATGTCACTCATCGAAGAGGTCTACGCCGAGAACCCCGATCTGAAAAAGCCCATCTGACACGATCTCCCACCGTCGAGCGTGCCCATCGCCCCGCCGAGCGTGCTCATACAGCCGTCGACCGTGCCCTTACTGCCTGCATCCTGGTGGTTTCGGCACGGTCGACGGTTGTCTGATTGATACGTTCAGTCCATGCCGATTCGCGAAGAAGTCCGTGGCCGAACCCTGATCGTTCATCTTGAGCGAGAAGAGAAACGCAATGCGATCAATGTCGAGATGGCGGTGGGTATCAGCGCCGCACTCGACCGTCTCGACGACGATGACGAACTGTGGACCGGGATCATCACTGGCACCCCCAAGGTCTTTTGCGCGGGCACCGATCTGCGCGAGGGCGTCGGCGCCTACACCGACCGCGGTGGCGAATACGGTGTGATCAGGCGCAAGCGGATCAAACCGCTCATCGCCGCGGTCGAAGGTCCGTGTATGGGCGGTGGGCTGGAGATCGCGCTCGCCTGCGACCTGATCGTCGCAGCGACCACGGCGAGGATGGCACTCCCGGAAAGCCGCCGTGGATTGGTCGCGACGTCGGGCGCGCTGTTCAGGGTCACCCGGGCGCTGCCACCGAACATCGCCAGGCAGTTGCTGATCACCGGGACCGGACTGACAGCTCAAC
The DNA here is from genome assembly GCA_003202005.1 of Williamsia faeni. Taxonomy (GTDB): domain Bacteria; phylum Actinomycetota; class Actinomycetes; order Mycobacteriales; family Mycobacteriaceae; genus Williamsia; species Williamsia faeni. The sequence continues at coordinate 91,572 of QJJF01000012.1, forward strand.
GCGCATTCGACTTCGGCCTGGTCAACGTGGTGAGCGAACCCGGACAGGCACTGGCCGATGCGATGGTCATGGCCGACGACATCAACCAGTCCGGGCCGGTGGCGGTCCGGGCGACCCTCGCGGCGCTGGCCGAACAGAACGAGAACGCCGATGTCGCGGGATGGCAGGCCACCGAACGCGCCAAGGACATCATCATTGCCTCCGAAGACATGCGCGAAGGCGTCGATGCGTTCTTCGCGCGACGTCCGCCGGAGTGGAAAGCGCGGTAGGGCGGTAGGCGCGGCCACCACCATCCCCGTCGAGCGTGCCCTTATCGCCGTCGAGCGTGCCTTCGTCGCCGTTGAACGTGCCGAAGTTGTACGGGGGCATGCAGTTTCGGCACGGTCGGCGGTTCGATGGGCACGGTCGGCGGTTGGATGGGCACGGTCGGCGGCGCTCAGGTGAGGTTCTGGTAGCGGTCGAGTGCCACTTGACGTTGCTGTTTGTGGTCGACGATCGGCTCGGGATAGTTGTCGGGACGCAGTGCACCGGGTTCATGCACCGCAGCTCCGCTGATGCCTGCGAGTTCCGGCACCCAGCGCCGCACGTAGTCGCCGGACGGATCGAACTTCTTGCCCTGCGTCGTCGGATTGAATACCCGAAAGTAGGGCGCGGCGTCGGTACCGGTACCGGCGACCCACTGCCAGCCGTGCTGATTGCTTGCCATGTCGCCGTCGACGAGCTGGTCGAGGAACCAGGCGGCGCCGCGTTGCCACGGCAAGTGGAGGTCCTTCACCAAAAACGATCCGACGATCATCCGCACCCGGTTGTGCATGAACCCGCTGTCGCGGAGCTGCCGCATTCCGGCATCGACGATCGGGTAACCGGTTCTACCGTCGCGCCACGCGGCGAAATCAGCGTCGGCGTCGGCGCCCGAATCATGTTCCATCGCATCGAACTTCTTGTTCAGATTCCACCAGCTGCTGTCGGGGCGCTGGTGCAGGATGTCGGCGTAGAAGTCGCGGAAAGCCAACTCCCGGATGTACGCGGAGCGGCCTTCGCCGTCGTGCTTGTCGAGCTCTGCCAGCAGCGCGCGGGGATGGATGTTGCCGAACTTGAGGTATGCCGACATCCGACTGGTCGATGCCAGGTCGGGGCGGTCGCGGTTGGTGTTGTAGTCCCGGACGTCATCGGCCATGAACTCCGCAAACCGCTCGTATGCAGCGTGTTCACCGGCAGGAAAGTCCAACGTGGCCTTGGCTTTCGGGATCGCGATCGCCGGGACGCCGGACACGTCGTCGGGGTCGATCCAGGTCGCACTACCGACACCGGTATCAGCCGGTGCCCGCCAACCGTGCTCACGCCATCGCCGGAAATACGGGGTGAACACCCGATATGGTTCACCGTCGTCCTTCAGCACCCGACCCGGAGCCACTGCATACGGTGACCCTTCCGCACGCAACGGTATATCGCCCAATGCTTTTCGGACCCGGTTGTCGCGCCGGACCCCGTACGGCGCGAAGTCGGCGCTCATGTGCACCGCATCCGCCTCGATCGCCCGAGCAATCTCCGGGATCACCCTCTCCGCGTTGCCCCGGACCACCAGCAACGACCCATCGAGTTGGTCGCGGAGGTCTCGCAACGAATCGTAGAGAAACGACAACCGGCGATCACCCGACGACGCCTCGAGGGTCGGGTCGAGCACAAAGCATGCCAGCACCCGTCGCCCCTCGGCGGCCAACAGAGGCGGTAGGTCACTCAATCGCAGGTCACGACGCAGCCACAGCACAATCGGTTGTTCGTTCATCACTCCATCGTGCCCACTCCGAAGCGAAGACCCCGCCGGATGGGGCTATCGATCGTGCATCGTTGGCACGCTCGGCGGTCCGTTCGGCACGGTCAACGGCGGTGGCGGGTGGTTTCGGCACGATCGGCGGTCCGTTCGGCACGGTCGGCGGTGGTGGGGTCAGTGGGGATGGTCGTTCGGGGGGCTCAGCAGCAGATCGATCACCAAGGCTGTCCAGCCTGTCTGGTGGGTGGCGCCCAGACCGGCACCGTTGTCGCCGTGGAAGTGTTCGTTGAACTGCAGGTTGTCTTTCCACGCCGGATCGGTCTGGAAGACCTCCGTCCCGCCGTAGACCGGCCGGCGGCCCTCTGCGTCGGGTAGCCAGATGGCGATGAGACGTTCCGCCATCTCCTGGGCGATCTCGAAGTAGGTGAGTTCGGTGTCGCTGCCGGTCGGAAACGGGATCTTGGTTTCTTCGCCGAAAAACTTCCCGTACTGCACCAGCGCGCGGATCGCCAGATAGTTGACCGGGAACCAGATGGGTCCACGCCAGTTCGAGTTGCCGCCGTACATATCGGTCCGCGATTCAGCGGGTTCGTAGTCGATGATCGCGCCCGCCTCATTCGGCAGTTCGTAGGGCACGGTGTACTCCTTCGACAGCGACCGCAGACCATACGGCGACAGCAGTGCATCCTCGTCGAAGACCGTGCCCAGGAGTTTGCGTAGCTGTTCGACGTTGAGCACCGAGAGCAGAACCGTGGTCTGCCCCGTCTCATCCGCCCGAATCCGCCAGGACCGACGGTTCTGGTCCTCCACATCGCGGAAACGTCGCCGGAAGCGTTTGCGGAGACGCTGGGCCCGGCTGGCGTCGTCGATCGACACCGTCGCCGCGGCGAGCGCCGGAATCACCCCGACCAACGACTTCACCTTGATGGCCGAACCGTGGCCGGAGGCATCGGTGTACCGGTCGTAGAAGAAGCCGTCCTCCTGGTCGTACAGACCTGACCGTTCGAGTGCCTCGCCGATCAATGCGAACTGTTCGAGGAACTTGGTGACCATGTCCTCGTAGACCGGATCGAAGTCGGCGAGATGCTGGGCGATCCCCAGCATCGCACTCGAGTAGTACGCCATCCAGCCTGTGCCGTCGGATTGTTCCAGCTTGCTGCCGGGGGGCAGATGAGATCGGTCAACCGGGCTGATGTTGTCGAGGCCGAGGAATCCACCCCCGAAGATGTTGTTGCCGTCCGGATCCTGCCGGTTGAGCCACCAGGTGAAGTTGAGCAACAACTTCTGGAAGACACGTTCGAGGAACTGAACGTCCTTGGCACCGTCGATGATGAAGACCCGGAGCGCGGCCAGGGCATGAACCGGCGGGTTGACGTCGTCGAAGCTCCATTCGTAAGCAGGCAGAGCACCATTGGGGTGCTGGAACCACTCGCGTAGCAATATGACGAGCTGATACTTCGCAAAGGCGGGATCGAGATGCGCCCACGGAACCGCGTGAAATGCCAAGTCCCAGGCTGCAAACCACGGGTATTCCCAGGGGTCGGGCATGGCGAGGATGTCGTTGGCGTCGACGTGGCGCCAACCGGTGTTGCGGCCGGCCCGATGACCGGGCGGCGGTGACGGCTGCGCGGGATCTCCGTCGAGCCAACGGCTCACATCGTAGGAGTACATCTGCTTACTCCAGATCAGACCGGCACTGGCCTGAGTGAGGATGCGCATCCGTTCGGGGTCGGTATCGGCCGGAGCCAACGCCGCGTAGAACTCGTCGGCGTCTCGCTGCCGATCGGCCAGCGTCTCGTCAAAGTACATACCGGCCCAATCAGGTTCGCGGAGTGCCGATTCGGCATCAGCCAGACGCAGCCGGAGCTGAACGGTCTCACCGGCCGGAACCGACAACTGATACCGCCAAGACATCTTGGTGCCCCGCTGGTCCGGATTCACCGTGTCGGCACCGGAGACAACGTGATCGTTGATGCCGTCTTTGGGATAGGCCGTGATGGGCTCACCACCAAAGATTTTCGGAATATTGGTTTCGTTATCGCAGAACACCGCCTGCGGTTCGGTACCCTCGCCGGTGACCGCTGCCTGCAACCGATAACCGCCGAGCCGGTGATGCTCGAGCACCACCTCACCATCTCGCAGCGCCAGATCCGGCAGGTCACCGTTATCGTCTGCGCGCCAGGTGTTTCGGAACCACCCCGTGGGCAGGACGTCGATGGTCGCCTCGTCGGGCCCGTTGTTGGTGATGTCGATCCGCATCAGCAGATCGGTCGGGCTCGCCTTGGCGTAGGTGACATCGACGATCCAGAATCGCTTGTCGTCGAAGACCCCGGTGTCGAGCAACTCGTATTCGAAGTCTTCCTTACCGCGACGGGCATTCTCGTCGATCAGATCCTGATACGGGAACTCGGCCTGCGGATAGTGGTAACGCCATTGCAGCAGTGCATGACTCGGCAGCCCCTGCAGGTACCACCAGTAGTCCTTGACATCTTCACCGTGGTTGCCCTGCGGTCCGGTGAGGCCGAACATCCGCTCCTTGAGGATCGGGTCGGCGCCATTCCACAACGCCAATGCCAGACAGAATTCGTGGCCGATGTCCGAGATGCCGGCCATGCCATCTTCATTCCATCGGTACGCACGCGACCGGGCATGGTCGTGCGGGAAGTGCGACCAGGCATCGCCACTGTCGCTGTAGTCCTCCCGGACTGTGCCCCACGCTCTCTCCGCCAGATATGGACCCCACTGGTACCACGGGTTGGCATCGTGCAGACCGTCTTCGAGACGGCCGGTGGCCTCCGCAAGCCGGTCGTGCTCGCGGGTGCCACTGGGTGGCTGACGATTCTCCATCACGCACGCTCCTCGGTTGCTGCCTCGGCCTTTTCGATCCGGAAGAGATGCCATAGCCACGGATCGAGCTCAACGTACATTCCATCGGTCAGATCATCACCGCTACGCAGGTATTCGATGTCCCGCGTGTTGTCGATCAGCCGGAACTGGCCGCCGCGCAGATCATCCCAGCCGGTCGCCACCGTGCCGGACGCCGGTATGTCGCTGATGTTGACCACCACCAGCCATCGGCTCCCACCGCTGCGGGTCCACGCCAGCAGATCGCCACTGGTGTTGTTGCCCTCCCACCCGGTGACGGTGCACGGCGACAAGTCACCGGTACGCCACACCGGATCTCGCAGCGACCTCAGCACACTGAGATAGAACTCGGCCAAGTCCTTGTCGACCTCTTCCACCGGGCCTCGACCTAGGTGCACCGGCAGCCGCCGGAGCGCACCGGAGAGTTGCCCGTCGTAGACCAGTTTCGCCCCGAGCTGGGTGAGTGTTGCCACTGCCACCGCTTTGTGTTCGTCGACTCCGAACGTTGATGCCGCGCGCGGTTCGTCGTGGTTCTCCAGGAACCTGATCAGTCCGCGCTGGTAGCCGGTATCGGCACTCAGCCGCTCACGGACGGCGCCGGCACCTTCGTGCCCGGCGAACGCATCGTAGAGTCGCTTGTCGTAGCAGTAGTCGAATCCCTGCTCCTGGAGCCGTGATTCGAGATCCCAATAGGCCTCGGCGATGAAGACGAAATCGGGATGAACCTGCCGCACAGTGGCGATCACAGTCGGCCAGTATCCGTCGGCCGGTGGACTGCCTGCACGCTTACCCCACGTGTGGGTCACAACGTCATCCAGTGGCAGCATCGCCATGTCGCAGCGGACACCGTCACATTGCTCGGCGACCGACAGCAGGGTCTGCCCGATCTGAGCCCGGAGTGCGGGGGAAAAGGTGTTGAGCTGCACCACATCCCGCCACGCCGGGAAATACGGATCCCGGCCATTGGCAAAGACCGTTCCACCGATTTCGACGAACGACTCCGGGTCATCACGCAGGTCATCGGAGTTGCCGGTGATGAAGTATTCGGGATGGCTGCCGATCCAGGGATGGTCGGGTGCGACGTGGTTCGGCACGAAATCGAGTATGAGTGACAAACCTCGCTGTGCCAGGGCCTTCCGGGCGGTGGCCAGACCCGCGGGGCCGCCGATCCGGTCGTCCACCCGGTAATCCCTGATGCAGTAGGCGGATCCGGCGACGTCGTCGTCGGTGAAGTCCGGAAGAACGTCCTGGAAGTTCTGTACGTGCTCGGCCTCCGACAAGGCGAGGGCGATGCCGGCGGGACTGCGCCGCCACACCCCCATCAGCCACACCGCATCGAATCCCAGATCGGCGATCGAATCCCACACGTCGTCGGGAACACCGGCCAGGTCGGTGCCGAGGTTCTCCAACCACGGCCACGTATTGATCTCATAAACGAACGGCTGTGCGATCACGCTGTCAACCTATCCTCGCTGACGGGAAATCGCGCAGGAGTTCCCAGTAGATGCAGGCGCTGCATCTACTGCATACAAGAGAAAACCCTGCACGTGAACCGTGCAGGGTTTTCAGGAGAACGCAGGATGACGGTTAGCTGACACCCAGGAGGTCGATCACGAAGATCAGGGTCTTGCCCGACAACCGGTGGCCGGCACCCTCGGGGCCGTAGGCCAGCAGCGGCGGGACGACCAGCTGACGGCGTCCGCCGACCTTCATGCCCGGAATCCCCTCTTGCCAGCCCGGGATCAACCGGTCGAGCGGGAAGTTCGCGGACTGACCGCGGTTCCAGGACGAGTCGAACTCTTCACCGGTCTCGAACTCGACGCCCACGTAGTGCACATCGACAACGCCACCGGCGACAGCCTCGGGGCCGTCTCCGATCGTCACGTCGGTGCTCACCAGTTCGGTGGGAGCGGGGCCTTCCGGCAAATCAATTTCAGGTTTACTCATGTCTCAGCGCTGATCCATATTCAGGTAGTCACGTTCGGTGTATCCGGTGTAGATCTGCCGCGGGCGGCCGATCTTTCCGGTCGGGTCGGCGTTCATCTCACGCCAGTGCGCGATCCATCCGGGCAGACGGCCCAGGGCGAACAGCACGGTGAACATCCGCGTCGGGAAGCCCATTGCACGGTAGATGAGGCCCGTGTAGAAGTCCACGTTCGGGTACAGCTTGCGGGAGATGAAGTAATCGTCCGACAAGGCGACCTCTTCGAGACCCTTCGCGATGTCCAGCAGGTCGTCGTTGACGCCGAGGAGTTCGAGGATCTGATCCGCGGTCTCCTTGACGATCGCGGCGCGCGGATCGTAGTTCTTGTAGACGCGGTGCCCGAAGCCCATGAGCTTGACGCCGTCTTCTTTGTTCTTGACCTTGTTCATGAAGGCCTGGGTGTCGCCACCGGATTCCTTGATCTCGTCGAGCATCTCGAGAACCGCCTGGTTGGCGCCACCGTGGAGCGGGCCCCACAGCGCGTTGATGCCACCGGAGATCGAGGTGAACAGGTTGGCCTGCGACGATCCGACGAGGCGAACGGTCGAGGTCGAGCAGTTCTGCTCGTGATCGGCATGCAGGATGAAGAGCATGTCGAGGGCTTTGACGATGTCCGGGTTGACCACGTAGGGCTCGGCCGGGAACCCGAAGGTCATCCGAAGGAAGTTCTCGACCAGGTTCAGCGAGTTGTCCGGGTACAGGAACGGCTGACCGGTCGACTTCTTGTAGGCGTACGCCGCGATGGTCGGCAGCTTGGCCAGCAGACGGATCGTCGAAAGCTCGACCTGCTCGGGGTCCTTCGGATCGAGCGAATCCTGGTAGTACGCGCTCAGCGCGTTCACGGCGCTCGACAGGACGGGCATCGGGTGCGCGTTGCGCGGGAAGCCGTCGAAGAAGCGCTTGAGGTCTTCGTGCAGCAGGGTGTGCCGGCTGATCTTGTTGGTGAAGTCGTCGAGCTCTGTCGGCGACGGGAGCTCACCGTTGATCAGCAGGTAGCTGACCTCGAGGAAGCTCGAACCCTTTGCCAGTTGCTCGATCGGATATCCGCGGTAACGCAGGATTCCGGCATCGCCATCGATGTAGGTGATCGCGGATTTCGTCGACGCGGTGTTGACGAATCCGCCGTCGAAGGTGGTCAGTCCGGTGTCGGCAAGGAATTTGCCCAACCCGACTCCATCACTGCCTTCGGTGGCCTTGACGATAGGAAGCTTGATCTCTCCGCCGGGATAGCTGAACGTGGCGTTTGCCTCCGCTGCGGCTCCATTGGCGGACACTGTTTCGGCGGACACTGGGTCTTCCCCTTTTCGACGGGCTGACCGGTCTTGTGAACCGGTACTGATGCTTTCAATCCAGAGTCGTCGAACCGGTGGAACCGGCCGTGCAACCCGTTAATAACTTAGTCGCTATACAGCTCGCTCGCCCATGGAGGGTCCGCACCCGGCCTCGAAACGGTCACCGCGGCCGCTTTTGCGGCAAACCCCAGTGCCCCTGACCAGTCATTACGGCTCATGCTACGCATATGCCCCGGGTCGAGCATCCGGTGCACTCCCAACCAGTGCAGCACCGCCCCGCAGATCGTGTCACCGGCTCCGATGGTGTCGACGACGGACACGTCCGGGGCCTCGACATCCATGGTGAAGTCGGCTGTCATCGCAGTCAGACCGTCGCCGCCGCGGGTGATCAGGACCGCGCCAACCCCGGCCTTGAGCCATTCTGCCGGTCCGGTCCCCTCCGGGCCCTGGGCCAGCCAGGCCGCATCGTCGTCGGAGACCTTCACGATGTCGACGTCGGGCAGCCAACCGGCAAAACGTCGGCGATAACCGTCCGGATCGTCGATGACATCGCTCCGGATATTGGGATCGAGCAGCGTCAGACGTCCCTCCGCATGGCTGCGACGCAGCAGTTTTTCGTAGGTACTCGCACCCGGCTCCAGCACCATCGACAGAGTTCCGAAAGCCAGTGCGCCGACGGTTCCCGGTAGCGGACCGGGGTCTTCCACCAGCCGGTCCGCGGTGCCGTGGAGATAGAACGAATACTGCGCCGATCCGTCGGTGCCGATGCTGGTGAGAGCCAGCGTTGTCGGTTCCGGGCCACGCTGCAGGAGCGAGAGATTCACCCCGGCACCACGCAATGCCCCGGTCAGGGCCTCTCCATAACTGTCGGTCGACAATCGCGAACACAGCGAAACAGCCGATCCCAGGCGCCCGAGAGTGATGGCCACGTTGTACGGGCCACCACCGAGCGCCGGCGTCAGCGCGGCGAGCGGACCGTCACCTGAAGGAACGAGATCGACGAGACCCTCGCCGCAGACAACGATTTCTCTCATTGCGTGACCCACTCTCCGATCTCATGGTCGATCCAGGTACTTCAAACCCCAGCGCCCGGTCCAGACCTGCCCCGGTTGCAACACGATCAGATCGGTTCCCGACGCGAGCGCATTGGGCGGTGCGGTCATCGGTTCGATCGCCACGGCACGACCCCGTCCGGGGTATGCCTGGTCGTGTCCGGGATCGGCGGTGAACGCCTGTACCCAGCCGAAATTGAGGTCCGTCCACAGCTCGGTCGTGCCCTTCGGCCCGACCAGCCGATGGGCGATGATGCCGTTGTCGTCGACCATGCCGGTGAACGGGGTGTCCAGCCAGCGACCGGCCAGCGGTTGCGGGGTCCGGAAGTCGTAGTCGGTACCGGCGATTTCGACCGGATCACCGGCCGGGAGTTGCCGCGCCGGGTCGAGCGGCTGATACTTCTGCGCCGCGAGTTGCAGCGAACAATCATCTGCCGGATTGTCCCCGACGCGAACAAATGTGTGCTGCCCCAACGCATATGGCGCGGTCTGGTCCCCGTTGTTGGTGGCGGTATGGGTGACGGTCAAACCGTCGGCGCCGACCGTGTAGTCCGCGGTCAGCTGAAGTTCGAAGGGCCATCCCGGATGCTGACCCACCGCCACACCCAGCGTCACCGACGAACCGGTCTGATCGAGGATGTTCCAGTCGACCATGCGCACAAAACCGTGCATTGCGTTGTTGCGGCCGGCTTCGGTGATCGGCAGGTGATAGGTCACCCCGTCGAAGGTGTAGGTCCCGTCACCGGTTCGGTTGGGCCACGGCGACAAAACCAGGCCGGCCGACAGCGGCGGTTTGACGCCGGGTTCGATCTCCCACGTCTCGGTCAGGAGCTGATCACCCCACCGGACCGCACGCAATCCTGCGCCCGCCTGCGCGATCTCCGCGCTGTATCCCTCGGATTCAATGCTGTATCCCGCCACGACTGCAGTGTGCCACCAACGCCGTGGCCATTGGTCATGTCGTCGATTCTTTTGCGCCGCACACCACGTCGGTGGCGCAGCATACCGATGAACTCGACCAGAAACATCAACCGTGACAACAACTTTGGCCGAGATCAACCAATAGAACCCGGAAATGCCGCCTCAGACGTTCGATCGCTGTTCTTCGGCACCTTCTTCGGGCAGCAGATTCTTCTGATCGAGGACGAACAGCAAGATCAACGCCGGGACGACGATCACCACCAATGCCACTGTGGCGACCAGCAACGCCGTCAGTGTCCCGCTGGGCGCGGCCGCCTCGTCCACGGTGGTGGTCTCCGGCAAGAGATAGGGCCATTGCGCTACGCCCCAGGCGAGCATCATGGCGACGAGCGTGACGGCGGAGATCGCGCGCCCGAACCGGTCGTCGCGGAGGTAGACGAGTACCAGTGATGCCGCACCGGCGACCACGGACACGATCACGAGCGGCAGTGCGCGAGAGGTGAGTCCGTCGAACAGGTGGTCCGCGGAGTCGGCGAGAACCGGAATGCCTGCCGCGGCGACGATTCCGGCCACCACCGCCGACCCGAGTGCACGGCGGCGGAAGTATGTCGTCATCTCCTCGTCGCCGAGGCGATGGGCGTCGCAGGTGAGACGCACGGCCGCCAGCCAGGCGAAGACGACGACGGCGAGCACACCGCCGAGTATCGAAACCGGGTTGATCCAACTCTCGACGGGATCCCCGGCCTTGCCGCCGGGGGGTACCTGTTCGCCGGCGATCGCCCCGACGATTGCCCCGAAGCAGAAGGGCACGAGCACCGAGGACAAGGCGAACGCGGCGCCGAACCGGCGCTGGTCCCGCGTGCGCAGCACGGCCTTACGGAAGGCGAAGCCCGACCCGCGCGCCACGATGCCGAGCGCGGCGAGGGTCAGCGGTACGAACAGGGTCAGGGTGATCGACGCGTACACGGTCGGAAATGCGGTCCACAGCACCACGAAAACGAAGATCAGCCACACATGATTGGCCTCCCACACCGGTCCGATCGCCCGGTCGATCGTGGCCCGCGGCCGCTCGCCGCGGATCGTCCCGCCGGCGACCAGATCCCAGAAACCGGCACCGAAGTCCGCGCCCGCGAACAGGGCGTACGCCGTGATCGCTGCGAAGAGGACAACCGCCACCGCATCGTTCATTCGATCGTCCCCTTCGACGGCACGAGGTCCTCGGGGTTGGGCCCGTAGGGGACGTCGTCCTCCGCGAAACCGGCGGGTCCGTCGCGGGACTCGCTGTTGCGGAATCGGCGGCTCATTCCGCGCAGCACCAGGATCGTCGTCACGCCCAGGCCGAGGTAGAGCACGAACACCCCGATGAAGGTGATCCAGACGCCGGTGTTGCCGGTCGCCGCGTCTTCGACCTTCATGTAGTTGTAGACGATCCAGGGCTGACGTCCGACCTCGGTGACGATCCACCCGGCTTCCATGGTGACCACGGACAGCACACCGCAGCAGGCCGCGACTCGCAGAAACCATTTGCTGTGCGGCATGTCACGCCGAAACACCCAGGAGGCGGCGTACCAGACGGCGATCAGGAAGAGCAGCGTGCCAAGTCCGACCATGATGTCCCAGGACAGGTGCACGACGTTCGCCTGTGAGACCGTCACGCGATCGACTTCCGGGAAACTGTCCAGGCCCTGCACGACGGTGGCTTTGCCGGTGGACGGGTCCGACAGCCACGACGCGAGTCCCGGTATCGGTATCCCGCCTTCCACGGTGCCGTCGGAGTTCAGGTGGCCCAGCAGGGTCTCTGGCACGTCGCTGCTGGTGGTGGGGACGAGTTCGATGGCGGCGAACTTCGCGGGCTGATTGTTGTACACCCACCGGGCGAGCGAATCCCCCACGGCCATCTGCGGGACGATCGCGATGCACGCGACGGTGAACGCGATCAGGAATCCGGTGCGGTGGTAGCGGTCGCGCCGCCCGCGCAGCATGCCGGCCGCGTACACGGATGCGACCAGGAAGCCGCCGACGACGTACGCGGCGAGGATCATGTGTGCCGACTGCAACGGCATCGACTTGTTGAAGATGACACCGAGCGGGTCGACCTCGACGACGGCGCCGGACGAGTCGAGGGTGAATCCCGACGGTGCGTTCATCCACGCGTTCGCGGCGACGACGGAGGCGCTGCCGAGGATGCCGGCCAGCACGATCGGAATGCCGGTGAGGAAGTGGGTCCACGGTTTCAGACGGCGCCACCCGAAGATGTAGATGGCCACGAAGATCGCTTCGGTGAAGAAGAACAGCCCTTCGAAGGCGAACGGCACCCCGAACGCCTCACCCCACTTCCCCATGAAACGTGGCCAGAGCAAACCGAATTCGAAGCTCAGCACGGTGCCGGTGACCGCGCCGACGGCGAAGGTGACCGCCATGTACTTCGACCAGCGTTGTGCGAGCAGCAACGCGTCGGCGTCGTCGTGTTTCACCGCCCGGTAGTTGGCGATCAGCGTCATGAACGCCCACGACACCCCCAACGGGACCAGGATGATGTGGAACGCCAGCGTGAACGCCATCTGCGAGCGCGCCCACGGCACCGGATTCACCTCCGGCAGCGACAACAGAACCTGTGCGGTGCTCATGAAACCAGCGGGTGCGCGCGGTTCATCCGAGGCGCTCGATCAGGTGCTCGCCGACGCGGATGGCGTTGGCCATCGCGGTGAGTGCGGGGTTCACGGCCCCGATACTGGGAAAGAAGCTCGTGTCGACGACGTAGAGGTTGTCGAGTTCGTGGGCCTTGCAGTTCACGTCGAGCACGGACGTGGCCGGGTCGTCGCCGAACCGACAGGTGCCGGCCTGGTGCGCGCACCCGGCGAGGGGAATGTTCATCTGCATGTAGAAGTTCTTGTCGAGCACGTGGTGCTGGGCCATCCCGACGTGGTTGAGGAGCTTCTTCAGCTCGTGGTAGAGCCGGGTGGCTTCGGTGTCGTTGTTCGAGGTGTATCGCAGGTGGACACTCCCCTGTCCGTCGATGGTCACGCGGTTGTCGGGGTCGGGGAGGTCTTCGGTGGTCAGCCAGAAGTCGACGGCGTGGCGGGCGATGTCGTCGAGGCTCCAATGTGGCGCGAGGAGAGTGAGTTTGGGTTCTTCACCCTTCATCGCCCAGCCGTTGGACTTGCCGACCATCTGGATGTTTCCCAACGGGAACGGGAAGCCGTGGTCGCCGCTGTCGAAGTAGAAGTCGTTGATGCCCAACGTCTTCTGGAACACGGTGTCATTGGGTTCCTTCGCCAGCGCCACGACCGCCTTGGAGTTGTGGAACATGTAGTTGCGCCCCACCTGATCCGAGCCGTTGGCGAGCCCGTTCGGATGGTGCTCGTTTGCTGATTGCAACAAGAGTTTGGCGCTGTTCGCCGCGCCGGCCGACACCACGACGATGTCGGCTTCGTAGCGTTCGATCGCCCCGCGGCGGGACACGACGACGGAGCTGACGGTGCGCCCGGTCGGGTCGGTGTCGAGCTTGACCACCTCGGCCTGTACGAGCAACGTCACGTTCGGCGCCGTCAGCAGGGGCCGCACCGCGATGGTCTCGGCGTCGGACTTCGCGTGCACGAGGCACGGGTAACCATCGCACCACGTGCACCGGATGCACGAGCTGCGGGCCCGGTCGGCTTCGTCGAGCAGGATTCCGCATGGGGCCGGGAACGGGTTGTAGCCGGCGGCGGCGAGGGTATCGGAGATCTCCTGGATGCGGGGTTCGTGCGACACCGCGGGCCAGGGGTACTGCTTGGACCAGGGTCCCCCGGTGGGATCCGCACCGTGGCTGCCGTGGACCTGATAGAGCCACTCGGCCTTGCTGTACCAGGGTTCGAAGTCGTCGTAGCTCAGTGGCCAGGCCGGGGAGATGCCGTCGACGTGGGTGATCTCCCCGAAGTCCTGCGGGCGCAGCCGGTACAACGCCGCGCCGTACAGCTTGGTCGCCCCACCGACGAAGTAATGCACCTGCGGCTGGAACGGTGTCCCGTCCGCGTCGAACCACGTCTCGGGCGAGATGTAGCGACCGTCGACGAAAACCGGTTGAGGATCCCAGTTCTCGGTCTCGCGCGGCAGGAAATCGCCCCGCTCGAGCAGCAAGATCCGTTTCCCGGCCGCGGCCAGGGTGTGCGCCAGCGTCCCGCCACCGGCCCCGGTTCCGATAATGATGACGTCGTAATGATCAGTGGTCGGCATCGCGCTCTCCTCGGCGTTGCAAAACCCTTGAAATCCATGACACGGGCAACGAAAACGCGACCGATCATCATTCGACAAAGCTGACCGGACCCCAGTGCAATACGCGTAGAATACCAGCCAGCCACGGTTCGGGCGCGGCACTTTCGATGCGCCAGAGCTGGATGATGCCATGGCCAAACATCCTGTGCTCAGGTGTATTTCGATGCTTCAAGCAAGTAATGGCCTACCCTTCACCAGAAATTCACGTTCACCAGCAATTCACACGGATGGACTGCCACCCCCGACCGGTCGGGCGTAACATGAGCGGGTCTGGCGGCCACCTACCTCCGAAGGAGACGTGCCGATGACAGCGAATGCTGTTTTCAGTTCCACCACCGCAGGGGCCGACCAGTCGAAGGCCGATGTGCTGGTTATTTTCGGGATCACCGGCGACCTCGCGAAGGTGATGACCTTCCTGTCGTTGTACCGACTGGAGCGCCGCGGTCTGATCGACTGCCCGATCGTCGGTGTCGCAGTGAATGACTGGACGGTTGACGATCTCATCGAGCGCGCTCGCACCTCGATCGAGACCGCGGGCGGCGAGCCCGTGGACGAGGCCGTCTTCAACCGCCTCGCGGCGCGGTTCGACTATGTCAGTGGCGATTTCGGCAAGCCCGAGACCTTCGCTGACCTCGCGCGACATTTGAGCGCGGCCCGCAATCCGGTGTTCTACCTCGAGATCCCGCCGTTCCTGTTCGCGACCGTGATCAAGGGCCTTTCCGAGGCGGGCCTCACGAAGTCCGCAAGAGTGGTGGTGGAGAAGCCTTTCGGCCACGACACCGAATCGGCACGTGCACTCGCCGCGGAGATCCACCAGTACATCGATGAGTCGCAGCTGTACCGGATCGACCATTTCCTCGGCAAAAAGGGATTCTCCGAAACGCTGTATTTGCGCTTCGCCAATGCGATTTTCGAGCCCATCTGGAATCGCCATTTCGTGTCCGAAGTACAGATCACCATGGCCGAGAGCTTCGACGTCGCGGACCGCGGCCACTTCTACGACCCCGTCGGGGCATTGCGCGATGTGGTGGTCAACCACATGATGCAGCTCGTCGCCGCCGCCGCCATGGAAGCACCATCGGCGTCGCATGCCGCGGCACTCAAGGACTCGATGGTCAACGTGTACCGGGCCATCCCCGCAGCGGATCCCGCGAACTACATCCGCGGGCAGTACGAGGGTTACCGCGACGTGGACGGGGTGGCACCGGATTCCACCACCGAGACATTTATGGCGCTTCGGCTG
This sequence comes from Williamsia faeni, assembly GCA_003202005.1. Lineage (GTDB taxonomy): Bacteria > Actinomycetota > Actinomycetes > Mycobacteriales > Mycobacteriaceae > Williamsia > Williamsia faeni. The sequence goes on from QJJF01000012.1 coordinate 106,954, forward strand.
GAAGTGGACAACTGGCGCTGGTCCGGTGTGCCGTTCTACCTACGCACGGGTAAGTGTCTCCCGGTGACACAGACCGAGATCCGGTTGGTTTTCCGGCGCCCGCCACCGGTGTGGTTCTTTGACGCCGCGCATCAACCCGACCCGGCACATCTGGTGATCAAACTCGATCCGACGACCGGCATCCGGATCAAGGCCGAGGCGCAACGCGGCGAGGGTACAGAACCCGAACCGATCACGATGGACATGGAATTCGCAGACGAGGGCGGTGAGGGCGCAACACCCTATGAGGTGCTGCTGCATGCCGCGATGGTCGGCGACAGCGCACGCTTCACCCGCCAGGATGGCGTCGAGGAAGCGTGGCGGGTGATGCAACCGCTGCTCGACGGGCCACCACCCGTGCAGACCTACGAGAAAGGGTCGTGGGGCCCACCGAATCAACTGTTGCCCGGCCAGGACCGCTGGTACGAACCCTGGTTGCCGGCGGAAAAACATCAGTCCACTCAGGACAGCGGGCAAGAACCGTGGGTGCCGTCATGAGTCCCACCGGGCCAGACGACACCGCAGCCGCCCGCGAGCCGCAGAGCGCGGCAGCGCCGTCGGCGTTCCCCCCGATCGCCGACTACGCATTCCTGTCGAACTGCCATACCGGTGCGTTGATCGCCGCCGATGGGGCGATCGACTGGCTGTGTGTACCGGCGTTCGACTCGCCCAGCGTGTTCGGTTCCCTGCTCGACCGCGAGGCCGGCGTCTTCCGGCTCGGTCCGTTCGGCATCAATGTGCCGGCCGCCCGCCACTATATTCCCGGGACGAATACCATTGTCACCGTGTGGAATACGGCCACCGGTTGGGTGGAGATCCGCACCGCCCTGACAATGGGGCCGACCCGCGGGGAGGACACCACCACGCCGCACACGCGACCGCCCACCGACGAGGACGCTGATCACCTGCTGGTCCGTACAGTTAAATGCTTGTCGGGCACCGTTGAGATCGAGTTGGTGTGCGAGCCGGTGTTCGACTACGGACGTACGGAAGCCGAATGGACACTGGTCGACAGGAGTCGTCAGACCGCGGACGCGACCGGCGCAGGCCAGACGATCCGGCTCCGGACCGACATGGCCCTCGGCATCGAGGGCGGCCGCGTCCGCGCGCGGCACAACCTCTCGAAGGATGAATCGCTGTTCTGTGCGCTCTCGTGGGCCGACGGCCTCGACGGGCCCGAGACCATGGATGAGGCACTCGAGCGTCTCGATGCGACCACCGAATTCTGGCGATCCTGGTTTTCCCGCGCACGCTTCCCCGATCATCCATGGCGCGCCGCGATCCAGCGGTCCGCCCTCACCATCAAGGGCCTGACGTACCTACCCACCGGCGCCACCGTGGCCGCGCTCACCACCTCATTGCCGGAAACGCCTGGCGGGGAACGTAACTGGGACTACCGCTACACCTGGATGCGCGACTCGACGTTCACCCTGCAGGCGCTGCACTACCTGAACCTCGACTGGGAGGCCAACGAGTTCATGCAGTTCGTCGCCGACCTTGAACCGAACTCGGATGGCGCGCTGCAAATCATGTACGGCATCGACGGCCGCCGCGACCTCACCGAATCGATCCGCGAAGATTTGTCCGGCTACGCGGGTGCGTACCCGGTCCGAATCGGTAACGGCGCCTTCGACCAACGCCAGAACGATGTGTTCGGTGCCGTGCTCGACTCGATCCTGCTGCATTCGGTACGGAGCAAGCGACTCCCCCGTCGGCTGTGGCCCATCGTCCAGACCCAGGCGAAGTGCGCCACCGACGTGTGGCGCGAACCCGACCAGGGCATCTGGGAGGCGCGCGGTGCACCACAGCACTATGTGTCCTCGAAACTCATGTGCTGGGTCGCCCTGGACCGGGCCGCGAAAATAGCCGAGATTCGCGGCGATCGCGCCGCGGAGGCCACCTGGCGCGCGACCGCCGAAGAGATCCACGCGGACATCCTCGAGAAGGGTGTCCGCGACGGTGTGCTCCGCCAGCACTACGACACCGAGGCACTCGACGCCTCCACCCTGCTCGCGGCGGTCTTCGGTTTCCTGCCGGCCGACGACGAGCGGCTGCGTGCTTCCGTCGAGGCGATCGCGAACGACCTCACCGAAGACGGCTTCGTGTTGCGCTACCGCACCGGAGAGACCGACGACGGGTTGTCCGGGAAGGAAGGCAGCTTCCTGATCTGCTCGTTCTGGCTCGTATCAGCGCTTGCCGTCGTCGGCGAGACGCAGCGTGCCCGGGACCTGATGGATCGTCTGATCAGCATTGCCTCACCGCTCGGCCTGTTCGCCGAGGAATACGACACCAGCACCGGCAGGCACCTGGGCAACTTTCCACAGGCGTTCTCCCACCTCGCCCTCATCGAGGCTGCCGGCCGAATCGTCTTCTCCGATCTACTCGCGGAACTATCATGATCGCAAGATGCGCGAACTACCTGCCGGACGCGATGCGTTGCTCCTCGACTTCAGCGGTGATCCACACCCTTCTATCGCCACCCTGAAGGCACATTCGGTTCTCAAAGCGGCGATGGCTGCGGGGTCGCTGCCCGGTATCCTCGATGTGGTTCCAGCAGCGGAGACGGTGCTGGTGCAGGCCGAACCCGGCGGTGGCCTGGATGAATTGTCGATCCGGCGCGCCTTGCGCCATGTCGACTTCACCGAGGGTGCCATCGACTCTTCAGAGGTCCTCGAACCCATTGCGATTCCGGTGCACTACACAGGTATCGACCTCGATGAGGTTGCGCAGCGGTGTGCTATGTCCGTCGCCGAGGTCATCGGGGCACACACCCACACGCTGTGGCGGGTCCAGTTCATGGGATTTGCCCCCGGATTCGGTTATCTGGTGCCCCAACAGAATTCGGCCGCAACGACTCTGACGGCGCTTGGGCGGCGTGAGCAGTCGCGTCCTTCGGTCCCGGCCGGATCGGTCGCCGTGGCGGCCGGATACAGCGCCGTGTACCCGCGGGAGAGTCCCGGCGGGTGGTGGCTTCTCGGCAGCACCGACATCGCCCTGTGGAACACCGACTCCGAACATCCGGCGTTGCTCACCCCGGGCGCGGTGGTCCGGTTCACCGACGTGCGGACCGACGCATGACCGACCTGCTGGTGGTCGCTCCGGGACCGCTGACCACAGTCCAGGATCTGGGTCGCCCGGGTTACGCCGACCTCGGCGTCCCACTGTCCGGCGCTGCCGACCGTCGTGCACTCAAACTGGCAAATCGCTTGGTGGGCAACACCGAACACGCCGCGGCCCTGGAGGTGACGCTGGGTGGACTGCGACTTCGCGCCTGGCGCCAGGTGCTGATCGCGGTGACCGGCGCGCCCGCCGATGCCCGGATCGACGGTGTCGACCGTGGACACCACAACACCACGATCCTGCCGGCGGGCGCCGAATTGTTCGTGCCACCACCCCGAAGTGGCCTGCGGACGTACGTGGCGGTGCGCGGCGGCATCGACGCACCGCCGGTGTTGGGGTCGCGGTCGACCGACATCCTGTCCGGACTCGGTCCGGCCCCGCTGCGCGCCGGCGATGAACTGGCAGTCGGAGATCTCATCGGGCCCTGGCCGTCTGCGACGGAAGCGCCGTGGGACGTGCTCGACCCCCACCGACCGGTCCCCCTGTACGCCTCGGCGGGCCCGCGGATCGGCCACCTCGAGGACCCGGCCACGTTGTACACCGGCATCTGGACGGTCAACCCCGCATCGGACCGCGTGGGCGTCCGCCTCGACGGAAATCAGGGATTGCGCCACCGCAGCGACGTCGGCGAATTGCGGTCAGAACCGTTGGCGCTCGGATCGATCCAGGTTCCGCCGAGCGGGCAACCGGTCATCTTCCTGGCGGACCATCCGACCACCGGCGGCTATCCGGTGGTCGGTGTTCTGGTGGCTGAATCAGTCTATGCAGCAGCACAATTGATCCCCGGCAGAGAAGTTCGATTCGTGGCGGACTAGCCGGTCGGGCTATCGCGGCGCCGACACCTTGCCACCACTCATCATCACCACGGCATCGCGCCGGCTCAAGGCACCCAACGGTGATCCCCCCGTCGGGTTTTCGGCACCGAATATCCAGGTCGGCCCGTCCCCGAGATGATCAAGCGCCTCATTCGCGACGTCAGCGGGGTCGGCCAGCGGCCGTGTGGAACCGGCCGGGCCCAGCACGCGATGCATGGACGGGGTATCCGTGGCCGAGAGAACAAGTCCGAGAACATCAACGCCACTGCCGCTCCATTCGGCCCACAACCCTTCTGCGAGGATGAGGTCGAACGCCTTGGTTGCCCCGTACGCGGCGAGGTGCGCACCACCGGCCCAGGCGGCGCCCGAGGTCAGCAGGACCATCGCCCCTCGTCCACGCTCCACCATCGGACCGCCGAATCGGTACGCGGCTTCGAGAACGTTGGTGCAATTGCGGTGCACCAGTGACAGATGCGTATCGAGGTCCTTGTCGAGGAAGTCGGCACTGCGGTCATCGCCACCGGCGTTGTAGACGAACAGACCGATGTCGAGATCGGACGTGGCGGTCACCAGTTCCGATAGGGCGGTCGACGTACTCAGATCCAGTGCAACCGTGCGCACTTCGACGTTGTGCCGGCTGCGAACCTCATCCGCGAACGCCTCCAGGACGGGCACGCGGCGCGCCACCAGAACAACATTCATCCCGCGGGCGGCCATCGCGTGAGCAAAGGCGGCACCGACGCCGTCGGAGCCACCGGCAACGACACCCCACGGTCCGTACGTACCGGTCAAATCTGTAGTCATGAATTCGATCCCTTTCGTGGCGACGGCGCGAGCATCTCGCGATGTTCGCCGGTTCCGTCGAGGTTGGCATTGATCCGCTCCGCCACCCGCCAGCCTTCGTCGGTCCGTTTCCACCGCCAGGTGTTGGCGGACACCCGGGCGACCCAGAACCGGTCGGCGGCAGGATCCCAGCGAATGTTCAACGCATAGCTGCGGCCGGTGGCCTCGTCGCCGTCGACCTCGATGTGAGGCACCGTCAGCACGTGGCCGCAACCGTTCTTGATCAGGCTCTGATGTCCCGGGCCGTGGACCATCGCAGCGATGTCGCCGCGGCCACGCATCTCCAGGTGAGGCACCGCATCGAAACTGCCGTCCTCGGTCCACAGTGCGGCCGCGGCGTCACCCGAACCACTGTCGACCGCCGGACCGTACTGGGCGACGAGTTGCGTGATCTCCACCTGGTCTTCGAGCGCATGCACCCGGGCGGCAAGGGCTTCCACGACCGCGCGCAGGTCATCGATCTCACTCATTGCTGTACTCCTCTGCGAAACTCTTTGGGGTGAAACCGAATACCGTCATGGCACGACTATGATGCGCGCGGGACCGTTGGCATCCCGGGCGGCATCGAGGGCTACGGATACGTCATCGAGCCCCACGGTCTGACCGAGCATCGGGGTGACGTCGAGGCTGCCGGAACAGACCGCCGCAAAGGCCTCGTCCCAGTGCTCCATGGTCGGGCCGCCACCGAATTGGATGTTGATCCCTTTACGTTTGGCGGTGAGCGTGTGCAGATGATCGCCCTCCGGCGGACCACCCATCGAATAGATCCTGGTACCGCGCTCGCACCCTTTGATGATCGAGTCGAGAACTCCTGGGACACCGACACATTCGAACACCACACAGCCTGGCAGGCCGGCAATCGCCATCATCTCTTTCATCGATTCCGGCGAACCGTACGCCACATCTCGCCAGGCCTGGAACGGCGAGATGTCGGCGGGATCGACGACGATATCGGCACCCATGGCCAGGGCGGTTTCTCGCCGCGAGGCCACGAAGTCGACCGCGATGATCGGGCCCACTCCGAGTCGTTTGAGATTTGCAATCGCCGACAGCGCGATCGCGCCACACCCGATGACCAGCGGCACCTCTTTCGTGGTGACCTGGGCGCGCGATGCGGCCGACCATCCGACCGAGATCGCATCGGCGACGCACACCATCTCACTCGGGAGTTCGGAGTGGACAACCCGGGTGATGGATTCGTCGAGCAGCAGGTATTCACCGAAACCGCCCGGGGACTCCGGGTTCTGGCCGATGATCTTGCGGCCCCCGGCGGTGCTGAGCACGGGCAGCGAACTCACCCGGGTGCCGATCGGGATGCGGCGCTCGGTTGCGGGACCGTAGTCGACGACCTCGGCGCAATACTCGTGGCCCATCACGATGTCGACATCCTGGTCGTACGTGGACATTCCGCTGTCGTCATCGACTCCGGCCTCCGGATGATCCATGAAATGCAGGTCCGATGCACAGATACCGCACGCCAACGACCGAACGAGGAGCTGACCGGGTCCGGGAATCGGGTCGTCGATATCCCGGACCTCCACGGTCCCCCCTCGCAGTACAGCAGCGCGCATCGACTTGTCCTCCTGGAAGATTCCGTGAATGTCTTGACCGAACTGTAGCCGGATCAACTCAATTACGGAATACCTTCTCCTATAAATTACAGAATTGGGTCTCCTGTATATGATCACTGCATGGCAGAGTCTCCCCGCGCCGCGGGCCGTCCACGCGACACCGGCATCAGTGAACGAGCCCTGGCCGCGGCCCGCGAACTGCTCGCCGAATCAGGTTTCGAGGCAACAACGATCCAGGCCGTCGCCGGCCGGTCCGGGGTGCACGCCTCCGCCATCTACCGCCGCTGGCCGTCCCGGATCGAGCTGATCGAACAGGCCGCGTTCCCGGAGGTGAGCCCACTGGACGTTCAGCCGACGGGTGATCTCCGGCGCGACCTGCGCCGGTTCATCCGGGGCTACGTCGCGGTCTTCAGCGCACCTGCAGCCCGCGCCGCCGCGCCCGGCCTACTGGCCCATCACCAACACGCGGATCCCGCCGGCGCAGTGGCCGGGGAGTACCTGCGCATCTCGGTGCGCCCCCAGTTCCGGGACATCCTGATCGCGGCAGCACCGGGAAGCGTCGACCCCGCCGTCGACCCCGACGACGTCTTCGACATGCTGATCGGCGCCATCTGGACGCGGATCGCCGCACCCGCCGCGCTGGTGCGTCAACGCCCGATCGAACGCATCGTCGAGCTCATCGTGAGATTGCTGCGCCCGGTCGACGAGGTCGAATAGGCCGCCCGCAAACAACCGCGCACGTTGACACGCCTCCTGAGACGGATCTAGAGTTTCGTCTCAGATGCAGGTAGTTCCGGCACAACCGTCGACGAAAGGCGTGACCTTGACCGAGGTACGAGAACCCCAACCCCTGGGTCCGGACTCGGTGACCTGGAAATTCTTCGGCGGGTGGCACGGCATGCTCATCGGTCTGTGGTCGGGGTCGATGCAGAACATGCATCCCAAGCTCGGTGCCGCGGTCTGGGAGCATTCGGACTTCTTCGGAGAACGGTGGCAGCGCCTGAACCGGTCGCTGTATCCGATCATCGGGGTGGTCTTCGACGGCACCACCGACACCGGTCACGAGGTCCGCGATTACCACCGCGAGATCAAGGGCACCATGCCTGACGGCAGCCGATATCACGCGCTCGATCCCGATGTCTTCTACTGGGCGCATGCCACGTTCTGGTACGGCAACATCCGTTGCGCGGAGGTCTTCGGGCCGCCGATCACCGAGGCCGAGAAGCGACAGCTGTTCGAGGAATCACGCGACTGGTACTCGATGTACGGCGTGAGCACTCGCCCCTGCCCCGATACGTACGAGGAGTTCCTCGATTACTGGGATCACATGTGCCGCAACGTCCTCGAGGACCATCCCGCGGTGCGCACCGTCCTCGACATCTCCCAACTTCCGCCGCCACCGTGGATGTCGGCCATGCCGCAGCCGATCTGGAAGGTGATGATCCGGCCGACGGAGAGGTTCTTCACCTGGCTGACGGTTGGCCTCTATCACCCGGCGGTACGCGAGATGATGGGCTTCACCTGGTCCAGGAAAGATGAGCGGCGGTTCCGGCTCTTCGGAAAAGCCGTCAACGCCTTCATGCAGGCACTGCCGGAGCGCTACCGCCGGCACCCGCGTTGTCGCGATGCGTGGGATCGGTTGTCTGGCCGGGTTCCGACGCAGGCCCCACTGATCCAGACCCCGAGGCGCAACCTGCCGCCGGAGTCAGTACGTGGTGACGCGATGCACTATTGCCCCGTGACGGCCGCCCGCCGGGCAGAACTCCCCTGGCAGTCCAACGAAACCGGAGAACGCGCACCGACCACCGCAGTGGTCACCCCAGCGTCCGAACCCGCCGCCGACAACCGCTGAAGCCGAATTGCCCTACCATGTGCACGGAAGCATCCTGACCACCTGAAGTCTGGGGAGGGCACGGCAAGCACCGCATCCTCCCCACCTGCGGAGGACACATGACAGCGACCACACCGACCGCCCCTCTCACGCTGCAAAAAGTGCCATTGAGCAGTGAAGCAGCGCGAATCGGCGCAACCGCCTGGCAGGCGGTCTGCGGTGGGGCCCGGTTTGCCGCTCGAGCCTTCGGATCCGACGATCTCGCCGTGACCGGCGCGGGCGAAACCAGAAACACTTTTGCCGCACTGGGGCCCACCTACGTAAAGCTCGGGCAGCTGATCGCGTCGAGCCCGGGGGTCTTCCCGCGGGTGCTGTCCGATGAGTTCCGCACATTGCTCGACCGGGTTCCCCCGGCCGATCCCGACCAGGTCCGCAGACTGCTCACCGACCAGCTCGGCCGGGATCCGGATGAGGTGTTCGCCGAATTCGATCCCGAACCGATAGCGTCGGCGTCCATCTCCCAGGTGCACGATGCGGTGCTGGTGTCCGGGGAGCACGTGGTGGTGAAGATTCAGCGGCCCGGGATCAAGGCGAGATTGGCGGCAGATCTGCAGATCCTGCAGCGCACCGCCGCCGTGGTGGAGTTCTCGCCGTACGGCCGCATGCTCAGCGCCAAGGCCGTGATCGAGGACTTCACGGCAAACCTCAACTCCGAACTCGACTTTCGGGCCGAAGCGGCGGCGATGGAAGAATGGACCGCTGCGATCTCCGGGTCTCGGTTCGCAGATCAGGTCCGGGTGCCAAAAGTCTTCTGGGACTACACCACCGAACGGGTCATCACCCTCGAGTTCGTCGATGCCATCCGCATCGACAACGCGCAGGAGATCCGGAGGGCCGGTCACGACGGCACCAAGATCGTGAAGACCCTGCTGCTCTCCCTGCTCGAATCCGCGTTCACCGACGGCATTTTCCACGGCGATCTGCACGCCGGAAACGTCCTGGTGGATTCGGATGGTCGAATTGTCCTGTTGGACTGGGGCATTGTCGGACGGTTCGACGACAAATCCCGGCTGATCGTGCGTGAACTCCTCGGCAACCTGATGCGCAGCAACTACGAGGCCGCCGGCCAAGCCCTCGCTGCGCTGGGAACTTTCGGCAAGCCCGGCTCGGTCCGGGAGACCGCAAAGGATCTGCGCCGGGTCGCAGCCCCCATCGGCGGCACCGATCTCGGCGACATGTCATACGCCGATCTGGGCCGGCAGCTCGCCAATCTCGCCAAGACCTACGATGCCCGACTGCCCCGCGAACTGGTACTCGTCGGCAAGCAACTGCTGTACGTCGAGCGATACATGAAGCTGCTGGCACCGCGGTGGAAGGCCATGTCCGACCCCCAGGTCGTCGGCTACACCGCCGGACTCCTCAAAGACTCCGCCCGCGCCCGATAGTGGTTCGTGTCTACCGGGTTATGCGGTAGCGAACGAACGACGGAATCGCCAGGGCGGCAATCACCGTCCCGACAACCACGAGGACGCCACCGCCGGCGGTGGCCACCGCAGTTCCCACTGACGCCGCCACGGCGCCGTGCAACACATCCGCGATCCGGGGACCACCTGCCACCACGACGATGAACACGCCCTGCAGTCGGCCACGCATCTCGTCGCTCGCCGCGGACAACAGAATCGACTGCCGAAATGCCGATGACGCCATGTCGGCCGCACCACCGATCATCAGCAGTCCCACCGTGATCGGCAACATCGGAAGTGCGGTGTTGTTGGCGAACGCGACGCAGATTCCGACGCCGATGATGGCCACACCCCAGATGATCACGCAGATGATGACCGCCAGCCCCTGCCGGTGGATCCGGGACACCCAGCCGGAGAAGATGCCGCCGGCGAGCGCACCGAGCGCAATTGCGGAGAACAGCAACGCAAACGCGAATCCGCCGCCTTCGGGTCCGCCGAAACTCTCGTGGGCCATCTGCGGGAACAGCGCCCGGGGCATTCCGAAGACCATCGCGATCAGATCGACCAGGAACGACGCCATCAGCACCGGTTGGCCTCGCAGGAACACAAACCCCTCGATGACCGAGCGCAGGCCGGCACGCTGTGGTTTCCGGTCGGCACCTCCCGGATGCAGGGACGGAAGTCTGACGACCGCCCAGAGCGTCGCGAAGAGGAAGATCGTGTCGATCAGATACAGCAACGAATATCCGAGCAGCGGAATCATCGCACCGCCGACCAGCGGTCCGGCGATCGCACCCGCCTGCATGACCGTCATGTTCAGCGAAGCAGCCGCCGGCAGGTCTTTATTCGGCATCAGCTTCGGCAGGATCGCGGTCCGGGTCGGCTGATTGATGGCAAAGAACGCCTGCTGCAATGCGAAGAGCGCCAGGATGATCCAGACGTTGCCGAGGCCCATCGCCGACTGGACATAGAACATCGCACTGGTCCCGATCAGCCCACACGTGGTGATGATCAACAGGATTCGACGGTCGATGGCGTCGGCCAGGGCGCCACCCCACAACCCGAAGATCACCAGCGGCACCAGGCCGAAAACACCCGTCAGCCCGACATACGCGGAACTGCCGGTGAGTTGATAGATCTGGGCCGGGACGGCGACCACCGTGAGCTGCGCACCGATGACCGTGACGATGTTCGCCCACCACAGGCGGCGAAAGTGCGGGTGCTTGAGCGGGGTGGTGTCGGCGAGGAATCGGCGGGTCACGCGCTGCGACCCGAGAGAAGGTCCAGCATTTACGGCTGCAACCTCGTCACGATCCACCGGCCGTCGACCAAGGTGCATCGAACCCGATTGTGCAACCGATTCGCGCGGCCCTGCCAGAACTCGACCTCGACCGGCGCGATCACGTAGCCACCCCAATGCGGCGGCACCGGGACCGGTTGCTCGGCGCCGAATCGGGTCTCGACCGCGGCAGCCTTGTCCTCCAGCGCTTTCCGTGACTCGATCGGCGCGGACTGCTCGGAGGCGAAGGCGCTGAGCTGCGAACCGCGCGGGCGCTTGGTCCAGTAGTCGGCGGTCTGCTCGGCCGGCACCTTCATCACCGATCCACGAAAGTGGACCTGCCGCTCCATAGCGATCCAGGGAAACGTCACGGCCGCATACGGCACCAGGTCGAGGTGCCGGCCCTTGTCGGATTCATAGCTGGTGAAGAAGGAAACCCCATCGGCGTCCACACCTTTGCAGAGAACTGTGCGGGTCGACGGGTGGCCGGCGTCGTCAACCGTCCCCAGCACCATGGCATTGGGTTCCGGGATCCTCGCGTCGACGGCCTCGTGCAGCCACTTGCCGAACAGTTCCAGCCACGGGGGATCACCCGCGAGCCAGATCGGATCGAGATTGTCCTTGACGCCGTCGGCACCGGCCGCCTGATCCCCGCGCGCGACACCTCCGGACGCTGCATAGGCCATCCGCATGTTGGCCAAGTCGATCGGTTCGCGTTCCACGGCCGATAACGCTACTCCCGGACCCACCGAGAACGCCTCGGGCACTACAGTCCTAGTGAGTATGAACACAGGGCAATGGCAAGGAGCTCGAGCGATGGCAGTCAACGTCGAAATTCCCGAAGGTTTTGTCGAAGGCCTCGAGGGTGTCACCGCGTTCACGACCGAGATCGCCGAACCCGACAAGAACGGCGGGAACCTCCGGTACCGCGGCGTCGACATCGAAGACCTCGTCGAGAACAACGTCACCTTCTCCGACGTCTGGGCACTGCTCGTCGACGGCCGGTTCGGCGACGGGCTGCCGCCGGCCGAACCGTTCCCGTTGCCCATCCACACCGGTGACGTCCGCGTGGACGTGCAGGCCGGCCTCGCGATGCTCGCGCCGATCTGGGGTTATCAGCCCCTCCTCGACATCGACGACCGGACCGCACGCGACAACCTCGCCCGCGCCTCGGTGATGGCGTTGTCGTATGTCGCGCAGTCGGCCCGCGGTATCCACCAGCCGGCTGTGCCGCAGAAGGTCATCGACGAATGTGACACCGTCACAGCCCGTTTCATGACGCGCTGGCAGGGCGAACCCGATCCGGCGCACATCCGCGCGATCGATGCCTACTGGGTCAGCGCCGCCGAACACGGCATGAATGCCTCCACGTTCACCGCTCGCGTCATCGCCTCCACCGGCGCCGACGTCGCGGCCTCCCTGTCCGGCGCCATCGGCGCGATGTCGGGACCCCTGCACGGCGGCGCACCCGCCCGGGTGCTGCCGATGATCGAAGAGGTCGAACGCACCGGAGATGCCCGCGGCCTGGTCAAGGGCATCCTCGACCGCAAAGAAAAGCTCATGGGATTCGGTCACCGCGTGTACCGGGCAGAAGACCCCCGGGCCCGCGTCCTGCGCCGCACCGCCAAAGAGCTCGATGCACCCAAATATGAGATCGCCGCCGCACTCGAACAGGCCGCGCTCACCGAACTTCGCGAACGCCGCCCCGACCGCGCGATCGAGACCAACGTCGAGTTCTGGGCCGCGGTGATCCTCGACTTCGCCGAGGTCCCGACCCACATGATGCCGGCGATGTTCACCTGCGGCCGGACCGCCGGGTGGTGCGCGCACATCATGGAGCAGAAGCGTCTGGGCAAGCTGGTCCGTCCGGCCGCGCTCTACGTCGGTGCCGCACCACGGCGTCCCGAGGACGTCGACGGCTGGGACGCCATCGCCCCCGAGTGAAAACCGAAAATGTGGCCTTTTGGCGACCCTCACCTGGGGTTTTGTTCGCCAAAAGGCCACATTATTGGGGGGCGGGGGCGGTCTCTAGACTGATGGCCATGAGCGAATCGATCTCCATTCCGGCCAACCTCTTGCCCAGCGACGGCCGATTTGGTTGTGGCCCGTCCAAAGTTCGCCCCGAGCAACTGCAGTCGCTGGTCGACACCGGCGCCTCTGTCTTCGGCACCAGCCATCGCCAGGCCCCGGTCAAGAACGTTGTCGGCGCGATCCGCAGCGGGCTGGCAGACCTGTTCTCGCTCCCCGACGGCTACGAGGTCGTTCTCTCCAACGGTGGTACCACCGCTTTCTGGGACGCAGCGGCGTTCGGACTGATCTCCAAGCGTTCGCTCAACCTGACCTACGGCGAGTTCTCCAGCAAGTTCGCCACCGTCGCCAAGAACGCACCGTTCCTCGACGATCCGGTGGTCATCTCGACCGAGCCCGGCACCGCACCGAGCGTCAGCACCATCAGCTCGGACAAGTTCGACGGCGTCGACCTCGTCGGCTGGGCCCACAACGAGACCTCGACCGGTGTGGCACTGCCCGTGAGCCGCCCTGAGCTCGCCGGTGACGCCCTCATCGCCATCGACGCCACCTCCGGCGCCGGCGGTCTCCCCGTCAACGTCGCAGACGCCGACGTGTACTACTTCGCACCGCAGAAGTCCTTCGCCTCTGACGGTGGACTGTGGATCGCCCTGATGAGCCCGGCCGCCCTCGAGCGGATCGCCACCATCGGCGCGTCCGATCGCTGGTGCCCCGAGTTCCTGTCGCTGCCGACCGCCGTCGACAACAGCAGCAAGAACCAGACCTACAACACCCCGGCCGTCGCATCGCTGCTGCTGCTGGCCAATCAGATCGAGTGGATGAACGCCAACGGCGGCCTGGACTGGTGCACCGCCCGCACCGCCGACAGCAGCTCACGGCTGTACAACTGGGCCGACGCCAGCGAGTTCGCCACCCCGTTCGTGGCCGACACCGCACACCGCAGCCAGGTCGTCGGAACCATCGATTTCAACGACGACGTGGACGCCGCTGCAGTCGCTAAGGTGTTGCGCGCCAACGGAGTGGTCGACACCGAGCCCTACCGTAAGCTCGGCCGGAATCAGCTCCGGGTCGGCATGTTCCCGGCCGTCGAACCCGACGACATCAGCCGCCTGACCGAGTGCATCGATTACGTCGTCGGCGCCCTGTAGCGGTTTCGCTCGCTCAGTCCACCCCTGCTGAGCTGGCTTTTTTACGCGTGTCACACCCTCGATTCCGGCCCGACTGGATTACTCTGACGCCAATGCACACCGCGACAGATTCCCCGGCCAGCTCCGAGTCGTGAAGGAGAAGCAGATGCGAGAGCTTCGAGTCATCGGCCTCGAGCCGGACGGCAAGAAGGTGATCTGTCAGGACACCGAGTCGGGCGAGAAGTTCCGTATCCCTGCTGACGACACCCTGCGCGCGGCAGCCCGTGGCGATCTGTCCCGGATGGGTCAGATCGAGATCGAGATGGAAAGCACCCTGCGGCCCCGCGAGATCCAGGCCAGGATCCGCGCGGGCGCCACGGTCGCCCAGGTGGCCGCGGCCGCCGGGGTACCGGCCAACCGAGTCGAGCGTTTTGCCCATCCGGTCCTGCTCGAGCGTTCGCGGGCCGCCGAACTCGCCGCTGCGGCACACCCGCTGCGCTACGACGGTCCGGCGCTGTCCACGCTGGGTGAGGTGGTTGCCGCTGCGCTGGGAGCACGCGGGCACAATCCCGACGAGACCGAATGGGATGCCTGGAAGGCCGAGGACAACCGCTGGATCGTCCAGGTGAGCTGGCATGTCGGACGCTCGGTCAACCGCGCTCACTGGCGCTATCTGCCGGGTTCCAATTCAGGCACGGTCGAGGCGATCGACGAGGTCGCCGACGAGTTGATCGATCCAGATCTGAGCCGGCCGTTGCGCAGCGTGTCCGTGGTCGCGCCGACTGTGGACAGCTCCGATTCGGACCATCCCGAACTCGCCTTCGACTACACCCCGCCCAAGGCGGCACGGGTGTCACCGATTTCGCGTCCGGCCCGGCTGACGGTGAAGTCCGACGGCTCCGGCGAGGTCACCGTCGACGCCGATTCGCTGACCGGCGAACAGAAGGCACGTCGGTCGCCGCGTCCGGTGGCCGCCGAATCCCGGCCGCAGCCTGCCGACAACCCGCCCGCGGCGAACACCGATGAACCTGCTTCCGGCGACGGGCACGAAACCGCCTCGACCGCAGAAACATCCGGCGTCCCAGAGTCCCCCGCCGCGAATGCAGGCGCCAAAAACCCTGAGATCCAAGATAAGCCGGACGGGAACCGCAAACGTGCTCGCGGGAACCGCAAGCCTTCCGTGCCGGCCTGGGAGGATGTACTTCTCGGGGTCCGAAGCAGCGGCAACCCGTGAGCCGGGTTTAATTGTTCGGTACGTGAGACTGGTCGGCACCACGAAAGGACCCTGAGTTGGCAGCGAAGGCTTCGATGCTCTGGTTCGTCAACTCGAACGATCCGGTAGCCGCTATCCGGCAGGGCCTGCAGCACGATCCCGCCGCAGCGGCAAGCCTTGCCGGCGCGTTGTGCCCAGGTCTGGTTGCAGTACCCATCGGTGAGAGAAGTCTTGCGGCTGCAGCAACCCCGGCAGACGACCAACTCTTCATCGGCGTCTACGGCTCTCTCGTGGTCGTCACCAGCCCGGTCCTCTCGACCACCACGCCGTCCGCCCTACCCGAGTCGTGGATTTCCGCGGTTCCGTCGGATGCGGTGGTCGTGCTGCACACCGAACCGGAATCGTCGCTGGGAGCGTTCGCCCGCTGGGAGAACGGGACACTGCGTCGCTCATTCTCGGCCGACCCGGTCACGATCCACGAAAACACCGGCCTGCCTTTCATATTCGAGGGTCCATTCTGGGCCGGCGAGCACCCACTGGTGTATGCCGATGGCGCCAAACCGGATCCGCAGGCGTTGCCGTTCCACCCCCAGGAGTTCGCCGAACAGGCCATCCGCGAATGGCTCGGCTTCCGATTCACCACACCGCTCGGCCCGGAGGACTCCGATCCGGAACACATTGTTGTCACGGGTTTTGCGATACGCCCCGCGGGCTATCAGCCGACCGAGGCCGATGTGGAGCTCGGACTGTCGACCGGCCCCGACGCGAGCGATGGCGACGACCACAGCGAGTCGGGTGAGCACCAGCCGCATACCCCGGGCCGGGTTGCCCGCTGGTTCGGGTTCGGTCCCAAGTCCTGAAAAGTCGGACGCGGTCAGCGCGCCCGTTCGTAGAAGGCCAGTGCCGCAGCCGTCGCCACGTTCAGTGAGTCTGTCCCCCGGGCCATCGGGATGCGGGCCCGCACATCACCGGCGAGCATCGCCGTCTCCGAGAGCCCTGGGCCCTCGGCCCCGACCATGAACGCCACGCGCTCGGCGTCCACCGCTTCTGACAACGGGACTGCGGCTTCGTCGGGGGTGAGCGAGATGATCCGGAAGTTGTTGTCGCGGAGCACTTCCAAGTCCGATGGCCAGCTTTCGACGTGGGCGAAGGGCACCAGGAGGACATGTCCCATCGATACCCGGACCGATCGCCGATAGAGCGGATCGGCGCAGGCACCGCCAAAGATCACGGCGTCGATCCCCAGTCCTGCCGCGTTCCGGAAGATGCTTCCGATGTTCTCGTGATCGTTGACACCCTCGAGGACCGCCACCGTCCGGGCACCGGCGAGCACATCCGTCAGTGCGATCGGCTCCGGACGACGAGCGACGGCGAGGACACCCCGATTCAGATGGAATCCGACCACCTCCGCCATGACCGCGGCACTGGCCCGATAGAACGGCACACCGGCAACAGATTCGTCGGACAGGGTCGGTGCGAGCTCCCGGAGTCGTTTGTCCACTCCCAGGAATGCATGCGGCGAAAACCTCGAAGTGACCATGCGTTGCGCAACGAGCACGCCCTCAGCGACGACCAAACTTTTGCCTGGTGTTCCGCCCGGCAAAACCGGCAGGTCAGGACGTCGATCGGCGGAGTTGAGGTCACGAAAGTCGTCAACACGGGGGTCTGCCGGATCATCGATATCGATCACGGTGACTTCGAGTTCGGACGTGATGCCGTCTGGGTGAGAATGCGATCCGGCCATCCGGATAGTTTGCCCGACCCCCGATGTGACAAGTTGGATGGGTGAGCAACGGCAACCTGACACTACGTCGCGCGATCGAATCCGACTGGCCCGACATCGCTATCGCCGATGCGAGGGCGTTCGCTTTTGTCGAACCACTCGACGACGAGGCACTGGCCGACATCCGTTCGAAGGTGGCCGACGCCGACGTCGTCGTGGTCCACGACACCTCCGATCCACAGCGTCCCGTGCTGGTCGGCGTGGCGATGTTCTTCCGGATGAAGATGTCTATCCCGGGCGGTCACAAGGTGGACCTGCCCGGACTGTCCTGGGTGTCGGTCGCCTCGACGCACCGGCGGCGCGGAATCCTTCGGCTGATGATCACAGAACTCTTCGAGCAGTGGGAACGCGAGCAGTCGGTCTTCTCGATCCTGACGGCCTCAGAAGGCACCATCTACGAGCGATTCGGTTACGGCCCGGCAGCTTTCGAGCACCGCGTGCGCCTCGATCTGCGGAAGGCATCACTGCGGTCACCGGCACCCACCGACTCCACCGTCCGTTTCGGTGACGCCGACCAGATCCGCGAATCGGTGCCCGCGATCCACGACCGATGGGTCTCGACCCGTCCCGGCGCGATCGCCCGGACATCGGTGTGGTGGAACATGATCTTCGCCGACCGCCCCATCCTCCGAAACGGGCGCAGCAGTCTGCACTATCTGCTGCATCCGGACGGTTACGCCAGCTACCGGATCCATCACGAATCCGAAACCTCCACCATTGCAGAGGTTTCCGAGATCTTCACCGTCACGGATGAGGCGCACACCGATCTCTGGCGGGTACTGTCGGGACTCGATCTGATACCCGCGATCACTGCCACGACCCCGGTGGACGATCCACTCCCTCTCAAGCTCACCGACCTTCGGGCACCGACGGTCACGGGCATCCGCGACAGCATGTGGCTGCGCATACTCGATGTGGCACAGGCCCTTTCACTACGCGAGTACGGACACGACACCGAATTCGTTCTCGAGGTCAGCGATACATACCGCGAATCCGGCGGGCGCTGGAACGTGGCGATCAACGGGAGCCGGGCGACGGTGACCGTCACCGATGCCGAGCCCACCGTCCGGATGGACATCTCGGTACTGAGCAGCCTCTACCTCGGGGCGTACCGCGCCGTGGACTTCGCTGCGGCGCAACGATTGTGGACCGTCGACGGTCCCACCCTGCACGCAATCGATCAGGCCTTCAGCACCGACCGTAAACCGGTGGCCGGCACGTTCTTCTAGAGATCGCGGGTCACCGCAGCGCTCAGTCGCTCTCGGTCACGATCGACTCGATGATGCCCACCGCGCCACGCAGCGTGTCCAGCTGGGTGTCGTCGAGTCGCTTGAGCTGGGCCCGCAGCCACTCCTCGCGGGCGTTCGCCTCGTCGACCACCAGCGCGTCGCCGGCGGGTGTCAGGGTCACGATCACCTGCCGGCCATCGGTGGGGTGAGGCTCCCGCCTGACCATCCCCAGGTCTGCCAGCGAAGCGATCACACGCGTCATCGACGGCGGCTGCACGCGTTCGCGGGCAGCGATGGCGCCGGGGGTCATCGACCCCTCTCGTTTGAGGGTGGACAGGGCCGACAGCTGTGTGAGCGACACCACGGACGTCGCCCGGCGCCCACGCAGATGCCTGGTCAGTCGCACAACGGCGATCGCCAGGTCACTGGGCAACTTCTCGTCATTCTGGTCCACGGCTCTGAGGATAAGTGAGCATGACCGTATTTGAACGATGAACTGCCGACATTCATTTGTTCACCTCACAACCGAACTACCAGCGACTCTGGTTGCAAAACTCTTATTTCGCCCGCCACGACGGGCGATGAGACTTCGCGTGTGATCAAAATCGGATTAGCCTGACGTCATGGCCCCAGAAATACCCGAACTGCCCGCCCGGTGGACCGCACCCGGTCCGGTGATCATCGCCGGGATGACGGCCTGGCTGATCGCCGCCGTCGTCGTCGCGATCTGGGACCTCGGCACCGACAACACACTCACGATTTGTCTGGTGGGTCTTGGGGTGGGTCTGTTCGGGTGTTTTGTGGTGTATCTGCAGAAGCTTGCTGTGCGGCGAGGGAGTCCGGCGGCTCAGCAGGGTCTGGCCTGAACGTCATCCACGTCGCGCCCGCCACGAAGAGGGCACCCAGGATCCACCCGGCGACGACATCGGTCATCCAGTGCGCTCCGAGATACACCCGGCTGATACCGATGCTCAGCGCGAGCAGCGGCGCGAACAGCAGAACCCACACATGCGACCGCACCCAGGAGCTCGCCTGATAGAGGGCTACCGCAACCAATCCGTACACAATGGTCGAACACATGGCGTGACCGGACGGGAACGAGTGGCTGGACAGATCGATCATCCGCTCCGGCATCGGGGGTCGTTCGCGGCCGAACAGTTCCTTGAGGAAAACCATCAAGAGCGAACCCGCCGCCGAGCCGAGGCCGACGAACAGCGCCAAACGCCACTTGCGACCGATCGCGAACGCGACGGTGACAACGGTGGCGACGACGAACAACGTCGTGGTGTTACCCAACGTGGTGATCGCCTTCATCACCGTGGTCCAGGTGTCCGTGCGGTGGTCGACCATCCAGTCCAGGACGTACTGATCCGGACCGAACGACGTTGCCTGGTCGCTGCTCTGCAACAGCTCAGCCTCCGATGACACCGGACTCTGGATCAACATGTGTCAACCCACCCTCATCACGCCACCAGGGCACCCGATGCTCGACGCTGCTGCCCCCGCGCCGCAATTCCACGACGAGCTGGGAGTGCACCCGAATGGGGCCGACGGGCAGCTCCCGATTCTGAGACAGAGCCGATCGCAGGGCCCAGGGCTGGGCATCCCACGTCGATTCCAGTCCGACATCGACCGGTCCACCGACGAACTCCTCGGTGGCGGTCGGGATATCAAGCAGATCAGCGAGATTGGTGGCCAGCGCGAACTCACCGGGCATCACCGACACGGTCTGGGCCGGATCCAGGGCCGCCACCATCCACGGCGCATCCAGCACTACCGCTTCCGTGGCCACTGTGCCGGCCAACGTGCGAAATCCTTCGGGGGGTTCGAGGTCGTCGAGGTGGACCCGGCCGTCGCGCAGTGCGCGGGCCAATTCCGTATGCGCTGACGCCGCCACCGACGGCGTGATGCTGCGGCGCGCATCTGCCAAGTGCGACAACATCATCCGCGCTTGCTCGGTATCCTCCACCTCGGTACTGCCGAGGGCGCCGGTCACGTTGTCTGCGTGCGGGTGATCCAGTGGATCGAGCAGACCCGACGCGGCGGTGTCGCTCGGGGCCCGCCAACCGCCCAGCCGCACCCCGTCGATCACGGCGTAGTGCCGGAGCCACCAGGCCGTATAGCCGCGCCGTTCGGCGAGCAACACGGCCACGTCGGGAGATTCGGCCAGCAGGCTCAGCGCCTGCGGCCATTTGTCCGGATCGACGAGATCGAGATCGCGGACGGCGATCAAGGTCTGGGGCACGTCGACGAGCGTGTCCCACCACTGCGATTCATCGGGTAGATCATGCTCGGGACCGGTTGGATACTCTTCTCTGGTCAACGTGAAATCCCAACCGACACCGAGTGCCCGCAGGGACGCCGCCCCGTACCGCTGCACCCATTCCGGACTGACTACACCGAACGGCGAATCATCAACCAGCACAGCAGCCAACGGACTGTCCGGCAGCAGGAGTTCGTCCGCCGGACGAAGATCGCCGCCATCGATCGTCGGCAGTGCCAGTGAGCCCAGCCAACCCGGAACCGGTGAATCCGGTGCGCCACGAAGCAGACCCAGAACGCTGCGGGCGAGTTGTTCACTCTCCGGATCGGATTCGACCTCGGCCTGCAGCGCCGGATCGGCCAGCATCTCCCCAACCGAGATCCGCCGGGCGCCGAGACGCTCGAGAAGGTCGTGCACCGCGTCCGGATGAACGGTCGGCAGCCACGATGGTGCCACCGGACCGGTGGCATCGTCGTCTTCACTGCCGGCATCAATTGCATCGGAGGTGTACGGCGGCAGCACCGTGCCGCGAGCTCCGGGCATCGTCCGGCCGTCGACCAGCGGCACCGGCAACGCACCCAGTTCGTCGACCTGTCCCTGAGCCAGCATCGACAACTCGGCGTAAAGCTTTCCCCACCAACGTGGTTCACGCTCCAGGCCGGTGAGCCGGGCAGCGATCTCCGCGAGCCCGATCTCGGTGACCCCTACCGAGCGCAACCGGCTCAGTGCCGACCGCTCGGACAGATCCGGATGCACCAGCGTGGTGATGATCTCCCCGATCAACGCCGCCAGGCCCGGGGTCAGATCGACCAGCACCTCGGATCGCGAGGGAATCAGATCGTCCCCGTCGGCGCCGGGCAGCCATCGCCCCACACTCAGCTCCTCGATGAGAGCGGTCCGCAGACGGTCGTCGTCGTGGCCGGCCGCGAAACCCGGTGACGGGATGAGCACGAGCCGATCCGAGGGTGACAGCGCCGCCGCAAACTCCGCGTAACCGGTTGCAAGCGTGTCTATCTCGGCATCGGGATGCAGGCCACGACGATCCGCCGTCAGCCGCACATCACCGATGCAGATCGCCGGCACCGTGAGTTCGACGTCGGTCCGCGTGGGCGCCCGCAGCACCCCCGTCGCCACCGCGGTGACATGCTCGCCCCGCAGCGGGAGCAACCATCGGGCATGTTTAGCCACGTATTCGCGCCACTGTTGCGCTCCGATGGTGACGACATCACCGTCGCGGGTTCGCGTGAAGGTCGTCGAACCCACCGAAATCGTCTCGATGGCAGGCAATTCCAGCAGCAGCTCGACACTTTCGGTGCAGAACTCGGTGAGCATGGTCTCGGCATCGGCCGCACTGTCGAGCTTGAGCACCACCTCGGTGTCGAAGCCGGACGCAGGCTGCGCATCGATCAACCACGCCAGTCGGAGTGTCGGCACCGGATCGCCCGCCAGGTCCGTGCCGGCGAGTTGCGCCCGCGTGCGCTGCGCAGAGAACTCGATGGACCCGGTACGGGAACGGATCTGGACGTGGTCGGTGAGCGCGGCCACCGCGCTGAATCCGACACCGAATCGGCCGACCAGACCTTCACCGGACTTGCTCGACGACCGCAGTGCGGTCAGTGCCTGCACCCCGGACCGGTCGAGGGGTGCACCGGTGTTCGCGACGTGAAGGGCTCCGTCATCGATCCACACCGCCACCCGGCCTGCGGCACCGGCTTCGGTAGCCGCATCCGCGGCGTTCGCGACGAGCTCGGTCAACAGCCGATCGCGATAACCGACCCCGACAAGATCGGATTCGGCGGCGGTGTCCTCGTGCAATCGGGTGGGTGACGCCAGCCAGGACTGCAGGATCGCGTCCCGCAACCGGTCAACACCAAACGGATCCGGCGCGATCCGACCGGCGGGCGCCATCACGCGCGCTCAGGAGTTCGCGTGGATTTCGACCGCGCCGTCGTCGTAGGCGTCGAATGCCGGGCTTCCGGCACCTTCGGGGGCCTTCACATCCGAATGTGCGCCGCAGCCGTACTCGGCGTGAACGACATGGCCATCAGCAGAGAACTCGTTGGCGCAGACACCAAAAGCCGCGCGCAACGAACCCACCACCGGTAGATAGAAGGCGCACGTGAGGCAATTGTGCCGAGCACTGCGGGCCATGTCGGCGGCCGGTCCGTGGTCGCCGTCGACCCACCGCTGCGCGGCGTCGAGACGGCCATCCCGGCTCAGCAAACGCTTGCGGCCCAGCCCGATCTCCTCGGCAACAGCGGCTTCTTCGTCGACCAGATCAAAATCACCGTTGTCGACGTATCCGGGCACCAGCCGCGGGTCATCGGCGGGCGCTGCCAGCAGATCGCCGGGATGGAGATCACCGGGACGGACCCGCTGATCCCACGGCACCCAGACCGGTGCCGTCA
Source organism: Williamsia faeni (assembly GCA_003202005.1). Classification (GTDB taxonomy): domain Bacteria; phylum Actinomycetota; class Actinomycetes; order Mycobacteriales; family Mycobacteriaceae; genus Williamsia; species Williamsia faeni. The sequence continues at coordinate 129,966 of QJJF01000012.1, forward strand.
GTGCAGACGACCCGGGCAGCAACGCCACCTCATTGATCGTGACGTCATCGCTGTCGGGGCATCCGGCCAACACCACACACCACTGCCACCCGCGATATCCGGGCACGTTGGCCGCGAAATAGTGGGTCAGCGTGTAGTCGGCCTCCGTCACCGCATCGAGGTGATCCCCGATCTCCCGATCGTCGGCGTCGATGGCATCGCGCGCCTGATCCACGGCCGACGCCAGGAGCGACGAAACCCGCTGTTGGTCGGGCTGCGCAGCATCGGTCGCTGTTTCTGGCTTTTCAGTAACCGCGTTCACTCCTCTAGTGTGCCGTATCGCAACTCGCCCGGGGCCCGAGGGTTGGTCGGTGGTCACGACATAGGGAACAATCGGGGAAGTGAACCGAGGAAATCAACCACACGATCCTCGTGCGACCCCCTCGGACCGGGGCGGCGTTGCGCGGGGCAATGATGGTTCCCCGGGCCACGATCCCCGGCAGCAACCGCGACAGCCACCCGGTGTGCACCCCGGATCTGCCAATTATCCGGTGGACGTTGGGCCCGGTCGCACGTCGCAGCCGACTCCCCCGCCGCGCGGACCCGGGATGCAGAAGCCACCACCCCAGAACCAGCCGCCGCGCAGCGGTCCCCCGCCCGGGGCCTACCCGCCGCCCGGTGCGCCCGGCCGGCAGGACACCCGGCCCCAGACATCGCAGAACCGGCATCTGCCGCCACTCGATGAGACCGACTACCACCGGGACGACAACGCCCGCGCCATGCCGCGCAAACTCACCGTCACACGTGTTGCCGCGCTTCGCGGGCGCGAGCTGACCGCGAAGGGTCTCGGGAAGATTCATCGGGCCGCCACCGCGGACGGCGCCGATCGATCCGGACTGACCGCGCTGACATATCCGACGGTCGCCAACTTCGCGACCGACGCCGCGATGATGATCGCCTTGGCCAACACTCTGTTCTTCGCCGCGGCCAGTGCCGAATCCAAGGGCAAGGTCGGCCTGTACCTCGCGTTGACCATCGCCCCGTTTGCCATCATCGCGCCGCTGATCGGACCACTGCTCGACAGGTTGCAGCGCGGTCGCCGAATCGCGATGGCCGGCACGTTCATCGGACGGACGATTCTGGCGCTGCTCGTCATCGCCAACTCCGGGTGGGATGCCTCGTCGAGCCAACTGACCTATGACCCGTGGGTGTTGTACCCCTGCGCCCTCGGAATGTTGGTGTTGTCCAAATCCTTTGGCGTTCTGAAATCCGCGGTGACCCCTCGGGTGCTGCCACCATCCATCGACCTGCCACGAGTGAATTCCCGGTTGACCACCTTCGGCCTGGTCGGCGGCACCATCGTCGGCGGTGGTGTCGCCTTCGTCTTCGAGATCCTGCTCGGCAAATATCTGCCGATGCACGTCCCGGGCGCGATGGTGTGGATGACGATCATCACCGTCGTCGGGGCGGTCCTGTGTATCCGGATCCCGTCATGGGTCGAGGTCACCGAGGGTGAGGTGCCCACGACGCTGACCTATCACGGCGAACCGGCCCGCGCCCGGACACCACCGACCGAGGACACCAAGCAGTCAACGGTCAAGGCCCTGACAGCGAGCATGCGACAACCGTTGGGCCGCAACGTCCTGGTGGGATTGTGGGGCAACGGGACCATCAGGATCCTGACCGGATTCCTGACCCTGTTCATCGCCTTCTACGCGAAATCCCAGCAAGGCGGTGGCAGCGGCTGGGAGCAGGTCGCAATGCTCGGCGCCGTCGGCGTGGCCGCCGGTGTCGGCAACTTCGCCGGCAATGCCGCCGGGACCCGACTCGAACTCAAGAACCCCCAGCGCGTCGTTGTCATCGTCACCGGCGCGTGCGCCGCATGCTCACTGTTCGCCGCGATCTTCGGAAACCTCCTCGTGGTCACGATCACCGCACTGGTCGCCTCCGGAACCAGCGCGATCGGCAAGGTGTGTCTCGACTCGTCCATCCAGGACGATCTGCCCGACGAGTCCCGCGCGTCGGCATTCGGCCGCTCCGAAACCGTCCTGCAGATGGGCTGGGTTTTCGGCGCGGCACTCGGCGTTTTGATGCCGACCAATCTGGCCATCGGATTCGGGGTCATCACCGTCATCCTGACCCTCGGCTTCGCTCAGACGTTTGTCACCAATCGGGGATCGACCCTGGTCCCCGGATTCGGCGGCAAGCGACCTGACATGACAATGCCGACCGGCGCAATCCACGTCGATCCCACCGTGCGGGAGTCGTGGAACAAGAACACACGGAAAAAGGGTGCACGCGGAGAATGAGTTTGTCGACCGGCGAAAAGAAGTTCGCCATCATCACGGCGATCGTGGCCGTCCTCTTTGTCGCCATCGTCGGTGGCACTGTCGCGGCGTTGACCGTCGATCACGAGAGCAGCGATGTCCCGTACCTTCAGGTGGCCAGCGGCAGCGAACTCGTGCGCGTCGACCCGCTCAAGTACTGCACCATCGACCTGGCCGGCTGCGAAGGTTCGCTCGACGATCCATCGTCACGTGTCCCGGTGGCCGTCGGGGACAGCGCCATGGTCTCCGTCTCGGAAGACCTCTCCGTCGGCCCGTGGAACCTGATTGCGATCTATCTGACCAAAAACGGTCTGGAAGGATCTGCGACGTCGTACTCCAGTGGATCCAAACGCACCATCACCTTGCCGTCGACCAAGGACCGGATACTGGCCGGGTTCGAGGTCCAGCAACCATCGCAGATCGAGGTTCAGGGTGAGGGATTCATCCAGCGGGGGTTGTGGAGCGTGGACACCCGTCCGGACGGCGTCGAGGTTCCCGCAACCGGGTAGGTCAGACCTACCCGGCCGGGTCACCTCAGGATTCGAGTTCGCGGGCCACGGCCCGGACAACCTCTGAAATACGTTGTGAGGTCTTGCGATCGGGGTAGCGCCCCTTGCGCAGATCCGGCTGGACCTTGCCCTCGAGCAGGGTGATCAGATCTGCGACCATGCCGTGGAGTTCGTCGGTGGTATGCCGCCGGGGCTGCTCTTTACGGGCTTCCCTGGTGTTCTTGGCAACGCTGGGCGCCGGGTCGAGGACTTTCACCGTGAGTGCCTGTGGGCCGCGGCGACCCGCGGCCATGCCGAACTCGACCTTCTGGCCGGGCTTGAGCGCCTCGGTTCCAGCGGGGAGCGCTGACGAACGTACATAGACGTCTTCGCCATCATCTTGCGAGAGAAAGCCGAAGCCCTTCTCCGCGTCGTACCACTTCACCTTGCCGGTAGGCACTGTGCTCACCCATCTGTTCGCATCGACCAAAACGAAAGCGCCCGCTGTGACAGTTCGGTCCAGCAGACGCGTTCGCCAGTCTAGCGCCTCGCCCACGGCGCTGACACCGGGGCTTTTTCACGCCGAACGGCACTGCACTACCGTTGATCACATGCGCAAAGGCGAAGGCACCCTGCTACTACGGGTCGCGGTGGGATTGTTTGCGGTCGGGCTCATCGCGCTGATCGTGTTGTTCCTCGCCGAGCCGGTCACCGGGGAAACCGCTCCCCTCTTCGTCTATCTGCTCACCATGTGTGCGCCTCTGGGATTTTTGTGCGGGCTGATTTTTGCCCTGCGATCAGGCCGCCGGGCCAAACGGGAGGCCGATCGATCCGGCGATGACGACACCGCCCAACTAGAGTGACGCTCGAGATGAGTCTTCATATTGACGGAACCCTGACCCCCACCAGCGATGGTTCGGCCCTGCGGCGTGCCTACAGCTGTTTTCCCACCGGCGTGGTCGCCGTATGCCATCAGAACGGTGGCGACCCGATCGGCATCGCGGCGAGTTCATTTGCCACCGTGTCACTCGATCCGCCGCTGGTCTCGCTGTGTGTGCAGAACGAGTCGAGCACATGGCCCAAGCTGCATTCGGCGCCCGTGCTCGGAGTGTCCGTGTTCGCACACGACCAGGAACCCGAATGCAAACAGCTGGCCGGTCCGGCCGAGAGGCGATTCGACGGACTCGACCTCGAAACCACCGACGACGGTGCACTTTTCATCGGTGGCGCGGTCGCGCAACTCGCCTGCGAGATCTACAACGAGATCCCCGCCGGCGACCACAGCCTGGTGCTCCTCAAGGTGCTGGCATTGCGCGCCGACACCGATCACGAGCCGCTGGTGTTCCACGCCAGCACCTTCCGCGCACTACAGCGCCGCCCCTGACCGTTACGCTCGGCAACCTCACCCGCGACCGACTCGGGTGACCGGCAGTGGGCAATGAAACGTAGGCTGGAGTCTGTGACAGCCATCGCACTCGGTATGCCGACCGGCCCCAAGGGGCGCCCGGAGACAATGACCGATGCCGTCATGCCCACATCCGGGCCGATGATCGACACCTTCGGACGGGCGGTGCGCGATCTTCGCGTGTCGGTGACCGACCGGTGCAACCTCCGGTGCACCTACTGCATGCCCGCCGAGGGCCTCGACTGGCTCGACAAGGCCGACGTTCTCAGCGCCGGCGAGATCATCCGGCTCGTCGGGATCGCGGTCCGTGAGCTCGGTGTCCGGGCGGTGCGATTCACCGGCGGCGAACCGTTGCTGCGCAAGGACCTGACCGAGATCATCAGTGCCGTCGCAGCTTTGGATCCCCGTCCCGAGATCGCGCTGACCACCAACGGCCTCGGCCTGGCCCGCAGCGCCGAGGCTCTTGCCGAGGCCGGACTCGATCGGGTCAACATCTCCCTCGACACCGTCGACGCGGCCCGCTTCGCCGCCATCACCCGGCGTGATCGCCTGCCCGATGTGCTGGCCGGCCTGGCCGCGGCTCGCGCGGCCGGTCTGTCGCCCGTCAAGGTGAACGCCGTCCTCGATCCCGAGACCGGCCTGTCCGATGCCACCGGCCTCCTGAAGTTCTGTCTGGACGAAGGCTACGAGCTCCGGATCATCGAGCAGATGCCGCTCGACGCCGAACATCACTGGTCGCGGACCACGATGATCACCGCCGATCAGATCCTCGAAACGCTGCGGGCCGACTTCGACCTGCGACCCGATACCGCACCCCGAGGGGCCGCGCCTGCGCAGCGGTGGATCGTGGACGGCTACCGCACACCAGACGGCAAACCGGCCCGCGTCGGCATCATCGCCTCGGTGACGCGGCCGTTCTGCGGCGACTGCGACCGCACCCGCTTGACCGCCGACGGGCAGCTTCGCAACTGCCTGTTCGCCGCGTCAGAGACCGATATCCGAACTTTGCTACGGTCAACCGTAAATTCAGATCAGGACATCGCATTGCGGTGGCGACAGGCGACCTGGAGTAAGCTGCCCGGTCACGGGGTCAATGAACCCGGGTTCCTCCAGCCCTCGCGGCCCATGTCGGCGATCGGGGGCTGAGCATGGAGATCTGCGTCCGATTTTTCGCCGCGGCGCAAGCGGCCGCCGGTGTCGAGCAGATGGTGATCCACCTCACTGACAAAGCGACGCTGGCCGATTTGGAAATTGAATTGAGTCAATCGAATCCGCGATTGGCTGAAGTGTTGCAACGATGCTCATATCTGCATGAGTCGATCGCGGTCCGCGATCGGTCACGCACACTCTCCGGCGGCGACACCGTCGATGTTCTGCCGCCGTTTGCCGGCGGTTGATCCGCCGGTCACCCGACCGCAATGCTGGACATCTGACCCACTGGCACCTGTCATCCCACCGAACGATGCTGTGATGTTACTCACATAACGGTTCGATCACGGAACGGACACAGGTCGACACTCATAGCGATGAGCAGCAGAAACGCCAAATCGGGGCCAAAAGTCACTCCGGACACCCAATCGGGGGCCTCGCGGAAGTGTGTGCGCAACGCGAATTAACACGTAGCGTCTCACTCGGTCGAACTGATTCGGCCAGATTGCAACTGAATATTCTCGGATCGCCGCGCCCAACCTCGTCCCGCGTTCCGAGAAACTCCAAACGTATTTCAGGGACGAGGGCGGGGGACCCAAACATCTCCTGGAGATCACCGGATTCCCGCGGTCGAAGGCGGTCAACGCCTGCGACCAACGAAATCCTTGGGGTGTAGTTCCGCACAGCGGAACCGAGCAACCTCTCGCTCGAACCCGACAGCTGACTTCGTAGGCGCGTGGAGAGAGGAAGTAACCTTATGTCCGGACGTCATCGTCAGTCGACCACCGCTGGTCGCACCTTCGCCAAAATCGCTCTCACCTCTGCCGTCATCGGCGGCGGCGCCGGCCTCGCCTTTGCAGGCGGCGGCAACGCCGGAGCAGCCACCGACGCAGAGTGGGACCAGGTCGCACAGTGCGAGTCGGGTGGCAACTGGGCCATCAACACCGGCAACGGCTACCAGGGCGGCCTGCAGTTCTCCCCGAGCACTTGGACCGCCAACGGCGGCGGCGAGTTCGCCTCGAGCGCAGACCAGGCCACCAAAGCGCAGCAGATCACTGTCGCCGAGCGTGTCCTCGCCTCGCAGGGCAAGGGCGCATGGCCCAGCTGTGGAACCGGCCTGAGCGGCGCCACCCAGCGCGAAGCCCCGGCTCCGACCGCAGCTCCGAGCCTGGAGATCCCGGCCGTGCCCGAGCTCCCGAACCTGGCCGCGCAAACCGACGACGTCGTCGCTCAGATCAAGGCCTCGATCCACGATCCCGCGCTGCACGATCTGCTCGATCAGGCGAACGCACAGGGTGACCTGACCGCTGATCAGCTCTCGCTGTTCAACGAGTACAAGGGCTACCTCCCCGCTTCCTGATCCTCGATCGGGAGCCAGCAGACGAAGGACCCCACACGCGACGCAACGTCCGTGTGGGGTCCTTTTCCAATTCCTGGGCTCCCCCGCCGACCGGTTTAGTCAGCGTGGGCGCACAGCGTCTCACCGAGACGTCACGAGCGACTCGACGAGTTCACCGGAGCGAATCGCCAGATTCGACAGCAACGTGGATGTGAGGCCGTGGGTGTGCTCGGTGTTGCCCTGAAGGTAGATCGCGCCACCGACCCGATCGCTCGTCAGTACGCGGTAGTCCCGCGAGACCAGCGGCCGACCCTGATCATCGGTTTCACATTCCTGACCCAGTGGGCCGAGGAGGTCGGTGAGATGCGTCGGGCGGAATCCGGTGGCGAAGATGATTGCGTCGCAATCGATGTCGTCGGTCTCCTGGCTCGGTCGATGACTGATCCGTACCGAGACCCCCGAGTCCGTGTCGAGGATCTTGCTGACCTCGGACGCACCGCGGACGAACAGCCGGCGATTACCGCTGACCCGCTCCTGGTACTCCCGCCGGTACAGTTCCTCGATCAAGGGGAGGTCGACCGCCGAGTAGTTGGTGCCCCGGTGGTAGTCGAGAAGTTGCTGGCGAAGGTCCGCCCCGGACCGGTGGAAGTCCGCCACCGCTTCCGCATCAAAGATGCGGTTGGCGTACGGGCTGTCGTCGGCCGGTGTGTAGCCGTACTTTCCGAAGACCGCATGGATCTCGGACCGCGGATAAGCGTCGTGCAGGTGTGCCGTGACCTCGGCGGCACTCTGTCCGGCACCGACGACCACAAACCTGTGGTGCCTTTGCTCGGGCAGCGCGCGCAGATGGTCGAGCAGTTGATGGTTGTGGAACACGCGGGTACTCGACTCGACACCGTTGGGCAGATTGGCGGTGAATCCGGCAGCGACAACAAGATTGCGTCCCCGGATGGAGGGCCGGCCCGCGACCTGTACCTCGAAGAACTCGCCGTCCCACGCCACGCCGCGGGCCTCTGCACCAAAATCGACGTCGGCGTCGACCTTGTCGGCCGCCCATTCCAGGTAGTCGTGGAACTCCACCCGGGCCGGGAAGAAGCTCTGGTGATTGATGAAGTGGGACAACCTGTCCCGCTGCGACAGATAGTTGAGGAACGAGTACTCGCTGCATGCGTTGCGTTGCGTGACCAGGTCTTTGAGGAATGAGATCTGCATCGTCGTGCCGGGCAACAACATTCCCCGGTGCCAGCCGAAACGGGACTGCTTCTCCACGAAGCGAGCCGCGATCTGATGCTCTGGATCCACCGACCGATTGTGTTCTTCGATCGCGATCGCCAATGCGAGGTTCGATGGACCGAAACCCACGCCCACCACGTCAACCACGTCCACAACCGAACCATCGTCGATCGCCATTGTCATTCCTTCCTGGACGGGCCCGGCTTCGACCGCGACCGCGTCGAGCCACACCCCGACCACGGGCTCGGATGCCAGATTCACAAAATCCGCACCCGGCGAGCCGGCAGTCCGCCACTTCTCGACCAGCGACATCAGGCGGATCGAATCCAGGCCGGCATCAAGCAGATTCGTATCGTCGGTCAGCTCTTTCGGTGCCACACCGAGTAGTTCGGCGATGTCCGCGACGATGTTCTCCCTGGACAACACGATGGAACCGCTCACGTCACTCCCCCTTGTTCGTTTCCGTCATCGCGTTCATCGCGCAGGTTCCGGCTGTGGAGTGCGTTGTTCGTTCTTCGAGATCTTGCCCACCGAGGTGCGTGGGAACTCCGTGACGAACTCGACGACATCGGGGATCTTGTACGCGGCCAGTTCCCGTTCACGCAGAAAACGCCTGATCTCGAGCGAACTCGGCGGCGTGGCAGCGTATTCGGTCCGCAACACCACGTATGCCTTGCTCCGCTCGCCGAGATACTCGTCGGGGATACCGACCACCGACACGTCGTGCACCCAATCGTGCGCGAGCAGGTGATTCTCGACCTCTTCGGGTGCGATCTTCTCCCCGCCGCGGTTGATCTGGTCTTTGGCCCGTCCCACCACGGTGAGGTAGCCGCGCTCGTCTCGGGTCACGATGTCACCGGTGCGGTAGAAGCCGTCGGCGGTAAACGATTTCGCATTGTGTTCGGTTGCCCGGTAGTAGCCACGGATCGTGTAGGGCCCACGTGTCAGCAGGTGTCCGGCCTGACCTGCCGGTAGATCGCGGTCGTTGTCATCGACGATGCGGACCTCATCGGCCTCCGAAATCGGACGCCCCTGAGTGGTGGTCACCGTGGTGGCGTCGTCGTCGAGGCGGGTGTAGTTGACCAGGCCCTCGGCCATACCGAACACCTGCTGCAGTCGGGCACCGAGGTCGGCCTCGATGCGTTCGGCAGCGCTCTGACTGAACTTGGCCCCGCCCACCTGGATCGTCCGCAGACTCGACAGGTCACGCGATTGCAGCAGCGACGAGTTCATCCAGGCAAGTGCGACCGGAGGAACCACGGAGACCATCGTGACCCGATGCCGCTCGATCAGCTCAAAAGCTGTGTCCGGGCTCGGATTCGGAGCCAGCACCACGGTGGCACCGACGTGCAGCGCCCCGAGGATTCCCGGTGAACTCATCGTGAAGTTGTGCGACACCGGAAGAACCACCAGCAGCACGGTGTCGGAGGTGACGCCACAGATCCGGTTGCTCTCGCGGACCGAGTACAGGTAGTCGTCGTGGGTACGTGGAATCAGCTTGGGACGGCCGGTGGTTCCGCCGGACAGTTGCAGGAATGCCACGTCGGAGGGCAGGGCCTCACAACGGTAGGACTCGCGGTGTTCGGCTGCGGCAACGGCGTCACCGAGCGGTAGCACCACCGTGCGCAAGCCGTCGAACTCGTTTTCCAGTTCGCCGGCCAGACGTCCGTAGTCGAATCCGGCTGCCTTGTCGACGGTCACATATGCTGCGGCCTCGGCAAACTCGATGAAATACCGGATCTCACTGGCGCGGTGGGCGGGCAGCGCGAAGATCGGCACTGTCCCGAGCGCGAACAACGCAAAGGTGGTTTCGACGAACTCGACGACGTTGGGAAAATGGACGACGACGCGATCGCCTCGCCGGATGCCCATCGCGGACAACACCGCTGCCTGTGACAGCGCGTTGTCACGCAACTCGCGGTATGTGAGTGATCGCCGCTCATCACACACGGCCACGGTGTCCGCGTTCCGGGTCGCGGAGGCTTCGAGGACGTCCCAGTGGGTTTCACCGATCCAGTACCCACGCTCGCGGTACTCCTGCGCCGCGTCGGCGGGATACGGAACGACACCGTCCAATTCGAGTGGCACGGACTGTCTCGCGCCGAAGTCAGGCTGCCGCAGCATGTCTGAGGACCCCGATCACGTCATCGGTGGTGGTGACCACGGCACAGCGTTTGGCCACATACGACAGGGCCATCTCGTGCTCGTCGCGGGTGAAGTCCGCGGTGGCATCCGCGACGAAGAACGGTTGGATGTCGGTCATGAACGCCTCCGCCGCCGACAGCATGCAACCCATGTGCGCATAGACACCGGTGACCAACAGCTGATCGCGGCCATGGTGCGACAGCAGCTCACGCAGGTCGGTGCGCTGGAACGCCGAGTAGCGCCACTTCGTGACCTGGATATCGGAATCGAGCGGTGCCAACTCCGACACCACCTCGGTGTCGCGCCCAACGGTCAGACCGGGCCCCCAGAGGTCGCGCAGCAGACCACGGCGGGACGGATGCTGATCACCGGGCTGCATGGTGAAGATCACCGGGATCTGCAGTCGCGCACACCATTGTCTGATCAGGGCGATATTCGGCATGACGGTGGACATCGGCTCCTCATCGGACCGGTAGGCGTCGATGAAGTAGTTCTGCATGTCGTGGATGAGCAGTGCCGCCCGCTCCGGCGCCAGTATCCATGGCGCGTTGTTGTCCGGAATCGCCGAAAAATTCGGCAGCTCATACGGATCAATCGCCGGAATCGCCACGTGTGACCCTCCATTTTCTACCCCGGTAATCAAATACTGGCCCGAGTAGTTAGCTTAGCCACAACTAACTTATTTGCAACAATTGGGCCCGGTTCGACCTACTGATCGAGCGTGGCGCCACCGTCGACCCGCAGGTCATGCAGTGTGATGTGCTGCGCGGCGGCCGACGCCAGGAACACCGCACACCCGGCGATCTCGCTTGCGTCCGCAATTCGGCCCAGCGGTATCCCCAACCGAAAGTTCTCGGGCGAACCGGCGATCGTGGCAGCCGAGCCATCCGTGTCGTTCCACATCCCGCGGAGCATCGCAGTATCGGTCGACCCCGGAGAGATGACGTTGCAGCGGATTCCGCGCGGCGCGAGCTCCAGACCGAGTGATCGCACAAACGCCGTCGCAGCAGCTTTGGACGCCGCATATGCGGCCATCCCGGCGCGTGGGGTCGCTCCGGCATTGGACGAGACAACGGTGATCGACGCCGGACCCCGCAACACACGGGATGCGGCGCGTGTCACGACCATCGTCCCGGTGGCATTGACGGTGAGCACCCGATTCCATTCGGAATCAGTCAATTCCGATACCGGACCCGTGGTCAGCACGCCGGCCGTATGGACCACCGCGTCCACCTGTCCGTGGAGACGTCGCGCGTGTTCGAAGACCTCGGCAACAGCATCGGCATCGACGACATCGGCTTGCACATAAGCACTTCCGGCGCCTGACGGTTCCGGACCGATGTCGGTGCGCACCACATTGGCCCCGGCCTCCGTGAACGCCAACGCCGTCGCGATTCCGATACCGCCGGTGGCGCCGGTGATCACCACGGTTTTGCCACTCACGCCCGGAACAGACATACGGATCCTCTTCTCTCGATGTGAACGCAGGTAGAGCTCACCGGTACCACTGCCCCACGAATTCGGGGGACAGCAGGTCATCGTGCCCGGCGGGGACCCGCTCGATACGAATCTCGCCTCGGCAATGTGCCTGCCAGAGTTCGCCGGTCGCGTCCTCGGACCCGAAGTGCAGATAGCCCATCACCAGGTCGATCGGTACCGACACCGCACCACGGGTCGGCGACTGCTTCATCAAGCGCAGGCACCGGGCAATCGACTCCAGGAACGCAGTGGCCTGGTCCGGACTCACGTCCGCCAGCAGACCACCCGACTCCCCACTGCGACGTACGATCTCGGTTCGAGCCCGGGCCGGCGGTAGCTCCAGCACCGCATCGACGTCGGCGCCCGGCAGCGCTGCGTAGTGGGCGAAGACCCGGATCACCTCGCGCTCACGCTCATCGGGATCCGGTGAGGTGATCACCCCGTCGACGGTGACGGGTGGTGTGTCGAGGATGGTCAGCCTGCTGACCGCCTCGCCGGCGCCTTCCAACTCCCGGGCGATTCCGAAGGCGATGTGGCCACCGTATGAGAATCCCACCAGCTCATAGGGTCCCTCGGCTTGATAGGTGCGGACCACATCGGTGTAGGTCGCGACCAGATCATCCAGGCTGGTGAAATCCTGTGTCGATCCGCCGTGGGCCGGATCCTGCAGTGCGATCAGGCCATAGCCGGTCGGCAGGTGCGGTAGCAGGCTCGAATAGACGGTGCCGACTCCCGAGATGGCGTGCACGCCGAAGACATAACGCCCATTGGTCGAAGGTGCGAGTTCCACCGCGATCGGATGGATCGGCCCGCCCGGCTCCCCGGCATCGATCGCCGCAGCGATCCCCGCGACGGTCCGCCCGTCGAAGATGACCCGCAAGGCCACCGGCCGCTCGGTCCTGCTGCGCAGGGCACCGACAAGCCTTGTCGCCGACAATGACTGGCCACCCAGACCGAAGAAGTCGTCGTTCGCTGAGATGGCCTCATCGTGCGGGATCTCCAGGACTCCGCGGAGTGCCTCGGCAACCAGGATCTCGGTGGGGGTCTCGGGTTCGCGATGATCGATGGCCGAGAACGCCACCGGTTCCGGTAGGCCGGCGGCGTCGAACTTGCCGTTGACGGTGACCGGCAATTCATCGAGTTCGGCATATGCGCTGGGAACCATGTAGTCCGGAAGCCGCTGGGCCAAGAATTCGCGCAACCGGGCGATGAGGCGATCATCGTCGTCTGTATCGGATCCGGCGCCGGCCCGGGTGACGTACGCCGCCAGGTACGGCTCGCCGAGTGAGCCCCGTCGCCGCACGACAACGGCGGCCGAGCGCACGGACGGATGGGATTCCAGCACGAACCTGATCTCTTCGGTTTCGACCCGGAATCCGCGAATCTTCACCTGATCATCGATCCGGCCCAGGTACTGGATCGAACCGCTGTCGGTCCAGCGGACGAGATCGCCGGTGCGGTATAGCCGTTCACCGATCCCGCCGAAGGGGTCGGCGACGAAGCGAGTGGCGGTCAGACCTGGCTGTCCGTGGTAGCCGAGCGCCACCTGCGGACCACCGAGGTACAGTTCGCCGATGACTCCCACAGCCACCGGCTGCAGGGAGTCGTCGAGCACTCGTGCCGTCGAGTTGAACGCCGGGCGCCCGATCGACAGTCCCGCACCCGACCCCTGGCCACCGGCGACGACCTCTTCGGTCACGAGCTCGCCGGTGATACCCACCGTGGTCTCGGTGGGCCCGTACAGGTTGTACAGGTCGGCATCGAATCGGGACATGGCCTCGGTCGCGGTCGCCGCCGACAGCGCCTCACCGCCACAGAACACCCGCCGCACCGATGCGGTGGCTTCCGCCGGGAAGTTGTACTGCAGCAACGCATTGAGCATCGATGGCACGAATTCGACCGTGGTCAGCCGCGCGCGTCCGATGGTGTCGAGGAGATACTCCGGATCACGATGTCCACCCGGCTGCGCCATCACGACGGTTCCACCGATCATCAACGGGACGAAGAACTCCCACACCGACGCATCGAACGAAAACGGCGTCTTCTGCAGAATCCGGTCCGTCGCATCGATTCCGGTGGTCTGCTGCTTCCAGACCAAGAAGTTGACCAGACCTCGATGATCAATCACCACGCCTTTCGGCCGGCCGGTCGAGCCCGAGGTGTAGATCGTGTAGGCGGCGTCGCCGGGCAGGATCGCCCGGCCCCGTTCGCCGTCGGTGACCGGCTCCGTCGACAGATCTGCGAGTTCGCCGCGCAGAACGGCATCATCGAGCAACACCACATCGGCGGGATCGCCGAGCGCCGACACTGTCGTCGAGTCGGCGATTGTCAGTGCCACCGAGCTGTTTTCACGGATGTACTCGATCCGGTCCAGCGGGTAGTCCGAATCGATCGGCACGTACGCGGCGCCTGCCCTCATGATCGCGGTCAGGACCGCCGGCAGTTCCAGACTGCGCGGCAATGCCACCGCAACCCGGTCGCCGGGACGCACGCCCCGGAGCCGGAGCAGGCGGGTCAGCGCGTTGGTGTGCGCATCGAACTGCGCGTAGGTCAACGACTGGTCCCCGAAGACAACCGCCTCGGCGTCGGCGTGATGCCGTGCAGCACTGACCAGTAGATCGTCGATGGTGCCGGGCGGCATGTCCACCGGCTCACCGGCGGACCATGCCGACACATTGTCCGACTCCGGCGCCGAGAGCACGTCGATCTCGCGCAGCGGAACATCCGTGCGCCCGGCCACCGTGCGCAACACCGCGATCAGGCGCTCTGCGAGCGCCTCGACCGTGGACCGCTCGAAGAGGTCGCTGCTGTACTGCAACGCGCAGCCGACCACCCCGGTTGCCTGATCTTCGGTGAAGTCGAACGACAGCTCGAACTTCGCGGTCCCGTTGCCGGAAAACTGTTCCGGTGCAACGGCGCCCAGCGAAGATGTGTCCGCCAATGCTCCGGTCACGTAGACGATCATCACCTGGAACAGCGGGTGGATCGCCGGCGAACGGTTCGGCGCCACCGCATCGACAACCTGTTCAAACGGCACGTCACGGTGGTCGAAGGCGGCGAGATCGGTTGCCCGCACTCTGCCCACCAACTCCGTGAACGTCGGCTGCCCGGACAGATCCGTCCGCAGGACGACGGTATTGAGGAAGTAGCCGACCATGTCGTCGAGCAGCGAGTCGCTGCGTCCGGAAATCGGCGATCCGATCGCGATATCGGTGCCGGCACCCATGCGGTGCAACATCGTCGCGACCGCAGCCTGCATGACCATGAACATGCTGGCGCCGGTCTGCGCGCCGAGTTCCCGGAGGGGCCCGGTGATCTCGGCATCGATCCGCCGGAAGACGGTACCGCCGCGATTGCTCATCCGGTCCGGTCGCGGGTGGTCATGGGGCAACGCAAGCTCTTCCGGCACCCCGGCCAACTGCGACCGCCAATAGTCCAGCGCACGAGCTCCGCGGGAGGTGGTGTCCATCGGATCGCCGAGCAGATCACGTTGCCACAGCACGAAATCGGCGTATTGCACCGGAAGCGGGGTCCAGTCCGGCCGGGCACCGGCCAATCGGGCCCGGTAGGCCTCGGTCAGGTCACGCTGCAACGGCGCCGCCGACCATTCGTCCGTGGCGATGTGGTGCAGCAATAGCAAGACGACATCTGTTCCGCCACCGGTTTTGAGAACCGTTGCCCGGATCGGCATCTCGCGATCGAGCTCAAACGCGTACGACACCGCCGACACAACGGCCGCGACGACGTCCGCCTCACCGACCTCGATCGAGACGAGAGGAACCGTGACCGATCCGGCCGGCTTGATGAGCTGCACCGGCTCTCCGTCGACCTCAGGGTAGACGGTCCGCAGAACCTCATGCCTGGCAACAACATCGGCAAGTGCCTGCGCCAGCACCAGCTCATCGACCGGATCGGGGTGGCTCCAGAACACCGGCACGTTGTAGGTGGGATCAGCACCGCCGACGGCGTACATCGTCCACATCTGGGCCTGACCGGACGACAGCGGCACCAGCGCGGGACGCTCACGGGGCACGAGTTGCGGGCGCGGCAGCGTTGCCCGGCTGTTCTCCAAGTGAACGGCCAACCGAGCAATCGTGGGATTTTCGAAGAGATCTCGCATCCCCACCGAGACACCCAGTCTTTCACCGAGCGTATTGGACACCCGGATCGCGAGCAGCGAGTGCCCACCGAGGGCGAAGAAGTCATCTTCTGCACCCACCGGACCCTGCGCGGGATCCCATCCGAGAACCTCGGCGAAGACCTCGCCGAGCATCGTCTCGAGCTCACCGTCGGGAGCTCGTGAGGTGCGCACCGCAGTCGCCGGGACCGGCAATGCCCGCCGGTCGAGTTTTCCGCTCGGGCTCAGGGGCAGTTCGTCGAGTTCGATCAGCTGCGCGGGAATCATGTAGACCGGCAGCCGGGAGCCGATGGCACCGCGAATCGTCTCGGCTCCCGGATGACCCGCCGCCGACGGATCGACCACGTAGTAGCCGACCAGATCATCCGCGTGCACCGCGACCGCCGCAGCAGTCAAGCCACCGGATTCGAGGATCGCCGTCTCGATCTCACCGAGTTCGATACGCAGTCCGCGCAGTTTGACCTGCTGGTCGGACCGGCCCCGATAGTCGAGACCGATCCGGCCGTCACCATCACGGCGCACACACACCAGATCACCGGTGCGGTAGAGACGCTGCCCGGCGGAGAACGGGTGTGCCACAAAGCGTTCGGCCGTGCGTCGTGGGTCTGCGTGGTAGCCGCGGGCCAACTGGGTGCCGCCGAGGAAGAGTTCACCGATCACACCCTCGGGCACCTGCTGAAGGAACTCATCGAGGACAAACAGGTCGGTGCCCCAAACCGGACCACCCAATGAGAGTGCAGTACTGACCGCCTCGGGGTCCTCGAAAGTTCCGTCACCCACGCCGATTGCGGCCGTGACGTCCACTGCCGCCTCGGTGGGTCCGTAGAGGTTGTCGAGTCGCACGCCCGGCAATCGCTTGCGAAGTGTCTCTGCGACATCCGCCCGCAGCGCTTCCCCACTGGCGATGATCGCCTCGAGTCCACGCTCGGCGAGGTTCGGTAGCTCCGACAGGGCCGGGGACGCCAGGAAGACCTCTAGCATCGACGGGACGAAGTGCACATACCGGATCCGCTGCTGGTCGATCAGTGCAGCGAGGTACGCCGGATCGCGATGGCCGTCCGGTTCCGCGATCACCAGGGTCGCACCATATGCCAACGGCCAGAAGAGTTCCCACACCGAGACATCGAAGCTGATCGGCGTCTTGTGCAGCACTCGATCACCGGCGCCGACGTCGTAGACACTCTGCATCCAGACCAGTCGGTTGACGATCGCCCGGTGCGAGACGACAACGCCCTTCGGCCGACCGGTTGATCCCGAGGTGAACAGGACGTACGCGGGGTGATCCGGCAGCAACCGGCCGGTGCGCTCGGCGTCGTCGATCGGATCATCCGGCAGTGCGACGAGCCGTTCCCGAACCTCCGCATCGTCGAGCACGATGGCGGGCAGGCCGCCGGGGATATTGCCGACCCAATCGGTGACGGTGATCGCGGCGACCGGCGCGGCGGCAGCGACCATGTACCGCAGCCGATCGGCCGGATAGTCCACATCGAGGGGCAGGTAGGCAGCGCCGGCCATGACCACGGCGTGAATGGCTGTCAGCAGCTCTTCCGAGCGCGGAATCGCCACGGCAACAACCGACTCCGGGCCGACTCCGTCCGCGATGAGGTGTCGGGCCAGACGCGCGACGGCGGCGCGGAAGTCGCCGTGCGACATCGACCGGTCACCAGCTGTCAGCAGTGCGGGCTGCGACTGCGGCTCACGCGCTAGAAGAAGATCGGCCAACGTCGCAGCCATCGGCACCGGCGCCGTTGCACCGCGGAGTTCGGTCAGGACCTCGGTATCTGCGGAATCGATCACCCTCAGGTCGCCGATCCGCGCGCCCGGACGCGCGGCAACCTGTTCGAGGACACCGACAAGCCGGCGTCCGAAACCCTCTGCGGTGCAGCGATCGAACTGTTCGGTCGAGTACTCCACGCCGATGGTCATCGACGCGTCGGTGTCGACAAACGTGAACGCGAGATCGAACTTCGCGTGCTGCGCCTGCAGATTCTCGAATTCGGCTGGCATTCCGAGGAAATCCGGATTGGCGGCGCCGATCTGCAGGTAGCTGATCATCACCTGGAAGAGCGGGTTGCGGCCGGCGACACGTGGCGGATTGAGTGCCTCCACGATCTGCTGGAAGGGCAGATCCTGGTTCTCGAAAGCGGCCAGGTCGACCTCACGTGTCCGCTCCAGCAGATCGGTGAACGTCGGGTTGCCCGAGGCGTCCATTCGCAACACCTGTGTCGAGACGAAGAAGCCCACCAGGTCGGCCAGCGCCGGGTCGGCTCGGCCGGAGATCGGCGAACCGAATGCCAGGTCGGTCCCGGCGCCGAGGCGACTCAGCAGCGCGGCCACCGCAGCCTGGGTGACCATGAACATGCTGGCGTTGACCTCGCGTCCCACCGCCAGCAGTGCGTCGCGGACCTGCGGTCCGATCTCGACGGTGACCATGTCACCGGCCCCGGTCGGAAGCGCCGGCCGCCGACGGTCACGGGGTAGCTCGATCTCATCGGGCAGACCGGCCAGGGTCTGCTTCCAGTAGTCCAGTTGGCGGGCCGCCCGAGAGTCGGGATCCGACACCGAACCGAGTCGCTGGAGCTGCCAGAGGGTGTAGTCCGCGTAGTGGACCGGCAGGTCCGTGAATTCGGGTGCTGCCCCGGACAACCGCGACAGGTAGGCGATGGTCAGGTCGGTCAGCAGCGGCCGGTCCGACCACTCGTCGGTGACCATGTGGTGCAGCGCCAACGCGATCACCGAGTGCTCGCCGGTATCGCCTACGCGGACGAGGCAGGTCCGCAGTACCGGGCCCCGTTCCAGGTCGAAGCGTCGGGTCAGATACTCGGCGACACTGCTGCGGATGACGGTGTCATCGCGGCCGTGCATGCCGAGAACGTCGAAGGCCAGAGCGTCGGCCGCCCCCTGGACATGCTGAGTGGGTTGTCCGGCGACGGTACGGACCACCGTGCGCAGGGTCTCATGACGTTCCAGGACATCCAGAAGTGCTGCGCGCAGCGCATTTTCGTCGACAGCTCCGTCGATACGTGCCACGTGGGCGTAGTGGTACGACAGGTCGTCGCCGTCAAGGCCGTGCAGGAGCCACAGGCGTTCCTGGGCCGGAGACAGCGGAACCAGTTCGGGCCGAGGCGTGTTCGCGATGGCGAGCAGCGACGACGTCTCGGGTTCGGTCTGCGTCCCACCGCCCTCCAGACGGGCCGCCAGGGCAGCCGGGGTCCGAGCCTCGAACAGATCGCGGATGGCCAACTTGCGGCCATCGACCTCTACCCTGCCGACCAGCTGCATCGCGGACATCGAATGTCCGCCGAGTGCAAAGAAGTCGTCGTCGATGCCGACCTCGTCGATGTCGAGGATCGACGCGAATGCCTCACACAGGCCGCGTTCGGTGTCGGTGCGCGGTGCCCGTCGCACGCCGCCGATGGCCAGTTCCGGTGTGGGCAGCGCTGCGATGTCCAGCTTGCCGTTGACTGTCATCGGCAAACTGTCCACCGTCGAGAACAGCGACGGGACCATGTAATCGGGCAACAGGCCGCCGAGGTACCCACGCAGCGCAGCCAGGTCCCCATCGAATCCGGCAGCGGGAACCACGTAGGCGACAAGACGTTTGGTGCCGGGAAGCGACGGATCCGGGACCGCGATCACCGCGGCCCGAACGATGTCGGGATGGGCGTCGAGGACGGCCTCGATCTCGCCTACCTCCACGCGATAGCCACGGACCTTCACCTGATCGTCGGTGCGCCCGAGAAACTCCAGGTTCCCGTCGGTCCGCCACCGCATCAGGTCACCGGTGCGGTACATCCGCTGCCCGACCTCCGCAAACGGATCGGCGATGAAACGTTCCGCGGTCAGCGAAGCCCGGTTCAGGTAGCCACGCGCGAGACCGGCTCCGGTGACATACAACTCACCGACCACACCTTCGGGTACAGGTCGGAGCCACGGATCGAGGAGGTGGCCCTCGGTGCGGCTGATCGGATGCCCGACGGTGGGTTTGTCACTCTCGTCGGTGCCCGCGCCAAGGGTGTTGATCGTGTACTCGGTGGGCCCGTACAGGTTGTAACCCAGCACATCCGGGGTGTCGCGGAGTTGCTGCCAGATGTTCTCGGGTACCGCTTCACCACCGAGCAGGACCAGGGGCGGGCGATGCCCGGGATACGGCGACGAGACGTCCTCCGGACCCGCGAGGAGCCCGGCCTCGAAGAGATGGTGGGCATAGGTCGGGGTCACGTTGACAACGTCGATGAGGTGCTGCCGGCAATAGTCTACGAGCCCGGCCGCATCACGCCTGAGCTCCTCGTCGCAGACGTGGACCTCGTGGCCTTCGACAAGCCACAGCAGCTCTTCCCACGACATGTCGAAGGCAAACGACACCGTGTGGGCGATTCGAAGTCGATCAGACCGGCCGGACGCGGCAACAGCGCGGACGGTCGGATCGAAGATCGCACTCCGGTGGTTGAGCTGCATGTTGGTCAGCCCGAGATACGGGGTCAGCACACCCTTCGGGAGACCCGTCGAACCCGAGGTGAAGATGACGTATGCCGGATGCCCGAGCCGGCCAGGGGTTCCGGGGGCAAAGATTCCGAGTTCGGCGGCTGTCAATGATGATTCGGGCAGTTCAGCGATCTGCCGACGGGTCTCTGCGTCGTCGAGTACCAGCAGATTCCGACCGGTGCCGAGCCTGGGCGCGGTGCCCGCGACGGTCAGGACCGCCATCGGCTCACCCTGGTCGAGTATGGTCTCGAGCCGATGATCGGGATGGTCGAGTTCCAGCGGCAGATATGCTGCGCCACAACGGAGTACGGCGAACAGCGCGACCACCGTCTCGATACTGCGGGGCAGTGCGATGGCAACTATCGACTCCGGCCCCCCGCCCTCGGAGATCAGCAGTCGGGCCAGCCGGTTGATTCGCGCGTCGAGCTCGGAGTACGTGACCTGCTCGTCGCCGAACACCAGTGCGGTGTCTGCCGGAATCAGGGCGGCACGCTCGGCCAGCATCTCGGAGATCGTCACGTCGGGCACGTCGTAGAGCGACTGGGCCGGCGCCGCCGGGAGTGCGACCGGCAGCGCGGCGGCAGCAACGGTCTCCGGAGCCTCGACGAATGTCACCAAGGCCGCCCGGAACTCATCGGCCAGTGTCGCGGCGAGGCCGTCGCTGATCAGGTCGGTTCGGTACTCGATCCGGAAGCGGATCTCGTCGCTCGGCGTCACCACGATGGTGACCGGGTAATGCGTGTGGTCGAGGCTACCCTCGCCGAGCAGACCGTGGCGCTGCGACTGCTCCGCCTCTTCGGCCTCGGTACGGAAGTTCTGCAGTACGTACAGGACATCGAACAGCGTGGAGACACCGGCGGCGCGCTGGATTCCGGCCAGACCGAGGTGGTCGTAGGCCATCGAATCGACTCGATCGGTCTGCACGCGCCGCGCGAGTTCGGTCAGGGTCTCCCCCGGCCGCAGGCCCACCCGGACCGGAATCGTGTTGAGGAACAGCCCGATCACCGAATCGAGTCCCGGAACCTCGGTCGGGCGCCCCGACACGGTGGATCCGAAGATCACGTCGGCGCGACCGAGATGACGCGAGAGCACCAGCGCCAGGCCCGAATTGAGTGCCGCGTTGAGTGTGACACCCGCATTGCGGGAGGCAACACGAAGGTCTGTCGACAAATCCGTGCCGAGTGTGCGTTCGATCCGGGCCGGCGGGGCGGTTGCCATCCCAGAGGCGCGCGGTGCGAGCAGTGACGGTTCTTCGACACCGGAGAGGATCTGTGCCCACGCATCCTGCGCGATCTGCTGATCCTGCGTTCCCAGCCAGGCCAGGTAGTCGCCGAAGGTGACCTGCGGGGCATCCACCGAACCGAAATCCGCGGTGGCATAGAGCGCCAGCAGTTGTGACACGAAGGGTCCGCCCGACCAGCCGTCCCACAACATGAACTGCCGGTTGATCACCAGGCGGTCATGGCCCGAGTCGAGGTGGATGAGGGTCATCCGCCACAGCGGCGGTGCATCGAGCCGGAACGGTGTTTGGCGATCACGTTCAAGTTCGGCCTCGAGCATCGCGTGTCGGTCCGCCGCCGGGTATCCGGACAGGTCGACCTCGGTGAGTGTGGGTTCGAGGCCGTCGACCACAAACTGGACCGGCGCATCGAAGCCGTCGACCGTGAATCCCGCACGGATGGCGGGGTTTCGCTTCATCAGTTCGGTGGCGGCGACCCGCAGACGGTCCGCGTCGAGGCGATGATCGACATCAAGCCAGAACTGTGCCGTATAGATGTCGTTGTCGGGATCGACCTGGGCCTGATAGAACAACCCTTCCTGCAGCGGCGAGAGCGGCCACACGTCGGAGATGTGCTCTCCGGCCAGCGATATGAGGGCGGCATCCTGCTCCGGGGTGACCCGGATCAGGTACCGGGATGTCCGCGCCGCGGCCGACGGTAACAGTGCGGTCAAGGTCTGCACCCAGATCGCGGAGAGCTGATCGAACTCGAGATCACTTGCCGCAAAAGATCTGCCCTCCACGCGCCCGGTCCAGCCCGCATCGCTGCGTCGCAGTGTCAGCCTGATCGCGGTCGCGGGCGGCATCGGTTCGTCGGCGTCGAGCCGTTCGACGCGGAGGTCCACCGGCGGCAGCGCTGCCAGCGCGGCGCCCGCCTGCGGTTGCAGGTGGCGCAGAACCTCGTAGCGCACATCCGCCGCATCGGCCCAGAACTCCCGTGCGATCTCGATGAGATGAGCCGGATCCTGCTCGGCGTCGGTTCCCAGCGGCATCCGGATCGGTGCAACCGACCGCAGCGGGCCGACGGTTCCGGACAGATTCAGACCGAACGGGGTCTTGTCGTGGGTGTCCTGACCGATCTCGAAGACGATCTCGGTCCGGTCGATGCCGCGGGCGGCATCCCAGCGCGTGACCGCCGCCGCGGCTGCAGCCGACAACACTGCGGTGAGTTCTTCCGGTGCCAGCTCG
Organism: Williamsia faeni; assembly: GCA_003202005.1. Taxonomy (GTDB): domain Bacteria; phylum Actinomycetota; class Actinomycetes; order Mycobacteriales; family Mycobacteriaceae; genus Williamsia; species Williamsia faeni. The sequence goes on from QJJF01000012.1 coordinate 152,600, forward strand.
TCTGGTGCGGCAACAGGGAATTCGGAGATGTACCCGGCAGGTGCCACCGGGTCGCCGGTCGGCAGTTCGTTGGTACCAGGTGCCAGACGTCCACCGGCGGCCAGGATTCGCATCCAGTGGGGCAACTCGGCGAGCAGTTGAGGTGACCGTGATCGGGCCGAGAGTTCCTGTGCCACAGTGCCGATATGCGTCGCCGGTGGATCGATCCGGATCGCTCGTCCGGCCAGCGCGTCGAGGACGGCTTGGGTCAGTTCTACCGCCAGTACCGAGAGGGACTCCTCGTCGACGAACAGCGCGGCAACCGTCAATTGCGCGGCGGCCCGATCAGAGTGCCAGTGCGCAGCCAAGATCCGGCCCGCGCGGACATCTATCTCGTCCGGTGTATCGGAGAGTTCGGGTTCAACCGGTTCCAGGGACCACAATCCGGCAGCCGGCTCGGACAGCCGGGTACGCAGGATCGGGTGGGCGCCCACCAGCGCGCGCGCTGCTTCGCGGACGAGTTCGGTGGTGGATCCGGCGGGCAGGTCGACCATCCGGGTCCGCAATGCGGCAACCGTTTCCGGCTGCGCTCGCGTCCGGTGCAGTGCCGGAAGTAACGGCAAAGCCTGTGCGGCGCCGTTCGATACGGCCGCCGAGGTCGACCCCAATACCTGCAACCGGGCCGTCGGGTCGACGAACAGTTCGTCGAAGAACGCTTCGAGCTCGGCCGCGACCTCGACCACGTCCTCTTTGGCCTCGGCAACGCCGCGCAGTGCGATGCGGATCGGTTCCAGACCCCTCTGGATCACCGCCAGGAACTCGACGTCCCCCACAGGTCCGGATGCCAGCGGAATGAACTGTGCGGGCAATCCACCCACGGTGGCGTTCGACGAGGCGGTCAGGACGTTGATTCCGGCACCGAACATGCGGTAGCCGGGGTCGCGACCACGCAGTTCCCGACCGAGGTCCTCACCTCGGAAACGGCCGTGCTTCAACATGTCCGCGATCCGATCGGCCACCCGTGCAGCAATGTCGACCAGGGTGTCGCGACCGTCGACAGCCACCCGCAAAGGCAGAACACTCGACACCATCGCCGGAATCGATCGCAATTCGCTCACACCCCGCGCCGTCATCGGCAGTGCGAAGACGATGTCGGACAGTCCGGTCTTGCGGTAGGTGAAGGCCGCGACGGCCGCGATCAGAACCTGAGCCAGCGGCACACCGTGCTCTTTGCCGAGGTCCTGCAAGACCCGGGTGCGCTCGGTGTCGAGGACCACCGCGCCGTGTTCGGTGCCCTGGGCGGGTGGGACAAAACGATTCAGGAGTCGCGGCGCCGGCGGCAGGTCGGCCATCTGCTCGACCCAGTATTCGCGGTCGCGGTCGAACTGCACCGATTGCCGGTAGTCCTCATCGGCCCGGACGTAGCCCTCCACCGACCAGCGAACGCCCGGGTCGAAGTCGGCCGGCGCCGGGAAGGCGCGGCGCACCGACAGACCGAGCTGCATGAGACCGACGCCATCGCAGACGATGTGATGGGCGTACATGAACCAGAACGTCTCGTCATCGGCCAACCGCAGGATCGCGGTTTCGAACAAAAGGTCGCCGGTGACGTCCCGGGGACGATCGAGTTCGGCCCGCATCCACACCATCGCGGCGCCGCGCGGATCCACCTCCGTGCGAAAGTCGATCACCTTGGGGTCACTCGATGCCGGCGGTTTGACCACCTGCAGGAGTTCACCATCGGGCGCCATCGTGAATCGGACGTGCAACGTCGGCGCCTTGGCGATCACACTGCCGATGGCGGTGACGAGTCGATCGATGTCCAGTCGGCCGGACGTGACCGCCCCGTAGAGTCCGGTGTTGTACAGCGTCGCGTCGGGTGAGGTCTGCGAACCGAGGAAGATGTCACGCTGCGCGGCCGTGGCCGGAAATACGGCACCCGACTCGGTCGATGGGTCATCTACCTCGTCGTACGACTCTTTGACGTCGGTCACCGTACTGCCTCCACCACATTCAGGGCGGAACCCGCCAATTGCCTACTGACCGACAGCCATTCCTCGGCCAGGCTCATCACGGCCTCCTCGGAGAGGAGACCCGGGAGGTACGCGAACCTGGCACGCAGGACCGGGCCATCGGGTCCATCGAGGCAGACGAGTTCGATCTCCAGCGCGTACGGGACACCCAGATCCGGATCCGGTGGGGTGTTCAGCGATGCCGACTCCTGCGACGGCAGCCAGTCGCCGCCCTTGCCGACCGGTATCCGGCCGAGGTAGTTGAAAAGTACTTGGGCGCAGCCTGTTTGAGACAGAATCGCACTGGTCTGAGGATCGAGGTAGCGGAGCATTCCATATCCGAGGCCGGACCCCGGCACCTCGGCCAGGGCGGCCGCCGTCTGCGCAACGGCATCGTCGACAGAGGTGAAGGCAGGCAACCGAACCGGCGCCATCGCGGTGAACCAGCCGAGGGTCCGGGTCAGCTCCACGGCCGGCCCCGAATCGGGATCCTCGCGGCCATGCCGCTCGACATCGACGACCACGTCCCTCGAAGCATCGCCGAGGACCGATCGGACCGATCCGAGCAAGACCGCGGTCACCTCGAACCCGGATTCCGCCGGTACCGAGGTGAGAATCGCACCGCTCGTTGAAGTATCGAGTTCTACCTCCACCAGGCGCTGCTCTCCCACCGTTCCGGCCACCGGGCCCGCAACCAGCTCTCCACCAGGCGCCAGCACGCTCTGCCAGTGGGATAGTTCACGTTGCCGGCCCGAATCGAGCGCCGCGGCCGACACCCGATCGGCGAACTGGGTCAGTGTGGTCCGCGGCGGGAGCAGATCGATCGGCCGACCGGACTGCAGATCGCTCCAGGCCTGTTCCAGATCCTCTAGGATGATCCGCCGCGACACCCCGTCGACGGCAAGGTGATGGATCACCAGAATCAGTCGGCCCGGGGCGTTTCCGCGGTCGAGATAGACCGCTGCCAGCATCCGTCCGGCCTCGGGATCAAGGCGATCGCGGGCAGCTGCCGATGCACGCGCCACCTCGGCGGCGAGGTCTGCGTCGTCGGGCACCGTGACAACCTCGAGAACGTCTGTCCCGGACACCACATCTCGTGGCCTGATCTCGAGCGACCAGAGGATGCCGGCGATATCGGTGAGCTGCAGTCGCAGACCATCGTGGTGATCGACCAGAGCCGACACAATCGTCGCGATGGCTTCGGCGTCAACCGTTCCAGGGACCTGCACCACCATGGATTGATTTATATGGGTGCTCGTCCCACCGAGCTCTCGAAGACGAGACATGATGGGCAGCAGAGCAACCGGACCCACGGATGCATCAGCTTCCGCCTGGTCCTGATCCCCTCTCGTCGCCACCGCCGCGAGCGCTGCCACGGTCCGGTGGGTGAAGATGTCCCGCGTCGCCAAGGTCAGGCCACGGCGCTGCGCCCGGTTGACCAACTGGATCGACACGATGCTGTCACCGCCGAACGCGAAGAAGTCATCGTCGACCGAAACCTGTTCGAGCCCAAGCGCCTCGGCGAACACCTCGCACAGGATCCGCTCGTTGTCCGTCTCCGGCTCTCTCGCACCCACACTGGTGCCGAAGTCCGGCTCGGGTAGTGCCGTGCGATCGAGTTTGCCGTGCGGTGTCATCGGGAAGTCACGCAGGAACACCAGCGACGACGGCACCATGTAGTCGGGAAGCCGACTGCTCAGTGCGGCGAGTATGTCCTCGCGGAGAACGAGGTCCGCGGCGACCACATAGCCGACCAGAATGGTTGCACCCGACGGTCCCTCACGGTCGAGCACAACAGCATCACGAACGCCCTCGATGTCGCGGATCGCGGCGCCGATCTCGCCGAGTTCGATACGGAATCCACGGATCTTGACCTGCTCGTCGGCGCGACCGACATAGTCGAGTACTCCTCGGCGAGTCCGCCGGACCACATCACCGGTGCGGTACATCCGCTCACCGGCCTCGCCCCAGGGATCGGCGACAAAACGTGCGCTGCTCAGACCGGCTCGCCGGAGATATCCGGCGGAGACCTGTGGGCCCGTGAGGTACAGCTCACCACTGACACCGATACCCACGGGGCGGAGCAGGTGGTCCAGTACCCGCGCCCGGAACCCGGCCAGCGGCGCGCCGATCAGACTCGACGGCACCCGGGTGTCTTTCTCGTCGATGTGGAGCCAGCTCGCGTGCACCGTCGTCTCGGTGATGCCGTACATGTTGATCAGGGCCGGACCTGCCGGTCGATCACCGAGGGGCGAGCGGTGCCGCGCGAACCATCCGGCCAGTGCCGGGAGTTCCAGGGCCTCGCCACCAAAGATGATGTACCGCAATGATTCGACCATGCCGGGCGTTTCGGCGTCGGCCGCGTCGAACTGGCGGAAAGCAGTCGGGGTCTGATTCAGGACGGTGACACCGGCCCGCTTGATGGTCTCGAGCAGTGCGGCGGGCGACCGGACCTCGTCGCGGCCGAGAACCTGGATCCGGCCCCCGTAGGCAAGGGGTCCCCACAGTTCCCACACCGAGAAGTCGAACGCGTACGAATGGAAGAGCGTCCACACATCGTCCGCGCCGAACTCGAACCGGTTGGCCGTGGCGTCGAGGAGGGCACACACGTTGCCGTGGGAGACCACAACACCCTTGGGTCTGCCCGTACTCCCCGATGTGTAGATCACGTAGGCCGGATCATGTTCGGTCAGCACCACCGGCAACTCCGGAGCAGTCGGATCGACTGTCTGACAGGCTGTCTCGAGAGTCACCACGGTTGCAGTCGGCGGCAGGCCGGCGGGCGGTACAACACCACCGGCGACCACGACCACGGTCGGGGTGCAATCGGAGACGATCATCCGGATGCGATCGGCCGGGTACTCCGGATCGATCGGGACATATGCCGCACCGGTACGCAGGGTGGCGAGCACCGCGACCACCAGATCGGTTGTCCGCGGGACCATCAGCGCGACGAAGGACCCGCGGCCTGTTCCCGCTGCGATCAGAGTTGCTGCCAGCGATCGCGACCGCTGGTCGAGTTCGGTGTACGTCAACGACGCGGTCGCATCCTGAACCGCGATCGATGTCGGATGGGTACGTACCGATTCGGCGAACACGTCTGTCAGTGATGTTGCCACCCGCGCCGCGGGCAGCGCACCGGACAACACCACCTGCTCTTCGTCGGCTGTGATCAGCCGCAACGAGGACAAGCGGGTGGTCAGATCAGTGGACATGGCCTGCAGGACGGCCCGGACCCGTTCGACCATCGCCGACACGGTCGGCCGGTCGTAGAGTTCCGTGGCGTACTCGAACGTCCCGGTCAGGCCGAGTTCCTCGGCGGATTCCCGGAACTCACAGGTGAGGTCGAACTTGGCAGTCCGGGATCCGGCGAAGACAGGTTCACTCACCGCGCCGCGGAAGTTCGGCGCGACAATCGCGTTCCGGTACTGAACCAGGGTCTGGAACAGCGGTTGACGAGCCAGCGAGCGTTCCGGATCCAGCGCTTCGACGATCCGCTCGAACGGAACATCCTGGTGCACATAGGCTTCGAGATCGGTGGTCCGCACGGCCGCGAGCACGTCACCCAGCGTCGGGTCACCACCGAGGTCGGTGCGCAACACGAGGGTGTTGACGAAGAATCCCACCAGTTCGTCGAGTGCGTTGTCGGTGCGGCCGGCCACCGGTGTCCCGACAACGATGTCGGTGCCGGCACCGGAGGCCGACAGCGCGATCACGGTCGCCGCGTGCACCACCATGAACATCGACGATCCGGTGGCGAGCGCCACCTGCCGCAGCGATGCGAGTTCTGCTGCGCTCACACTGAACTCGACGGTCGCTCCGCGGTAGGACGCGTGCGCCGGACGCGGGTGGTCGTAGGGCAACGGCAATTCGAGGGGTATGCCCGCGAGCTGACGCCGCCAGTAGTCGAGCTGGCGTCGGGTGAGGTCGGTCGGCTGATCCGGCTCGCCGAGGACACGTCGTTCCCAGAGCGCGTAGTCGGCGTACTGGACCGGCAGGCTCGGTAGCGTTTCGCCCTGATAGGCCCGGGCCAGGTCGCTCATCAATGCCCCCGCCGACCACTCGTCGGCGGCGATGTGATGGACCAGCACCACGAGAACGCTGCGCCGCGGGCCGATCTCGACCAGCTCGCCGCGGATCGGGAGTTCGGTCGTGAGGTCGAAGGTCTGCTCACCGAGCGACTGCAGGGTGGTGGCCAGAGTGGCGTCGCAGCCCGAACTCTCGTTCCACCCGACCTCGGTTCCGATCGGCAGGATCACCTGCATGGAATGTCCGGTGTCCGGGTCTTCCGGGAAGATGGTCCGCAGTGCCTCGTGGCGATCCACCACGGCGGACAGCGCGCGCCGCAGCGCCGCGCGGTCGAGATGCCCGTCCAACCGCAGTGCGAACCGAAGGGTGTAGGCGGACCGGGACTCTTCGATCCGATGCAGGAACCGAAGTCGTTGCTGCGCAAACGACAGCGGCAATCGCACCGGCCGATCCTGCGCCACAAGCGGTTCGGTGGCCGTACCGGAGTCGGTCTCGATGAGTTCGGCGAGCTCGGCAGGTGTCGGGTGTTCGAAGATGTCGGCGACGGTCGGAGATGATCCGAGCACCGCACGCACGCGGGTGACCAAACGGGTGGCCGACAACGAGTGCCCACCGTGATCGAAGAAGTTGTCGTCCGGCCCGATCAGCGAGACTCCCAGGGCCTCGGCGAAGAGTGTGCACAGCTGCGCCTCGGCGGGTGTGCGAGGTTCGCCGCGCCCGCTGCCCACGCTCGACACCACGGGTTCCGGAAGATTCGCACGATCGAGCTTGCCGTTCGGCAGGACCGGAAGGTTCTCGACCAGAGTCCACGCGGTGGGGATCAGGTGACGCGGCAGTCGCCGCGACATCGCCTGGCGCAGTGTCTGCCCGGTCACGCCACCATGTTCGGGCACAACGTATCCGACCAGCAGGTTGTCGCCATGTGCGTCAGTACGTACCGCCACCGCGCCCGAGGTGACCTCCGGGAGTGCCGCCAGGGCCGTCTCGACCTCGGCCAATTCGACGCGGTGTCCACGGATGGTCACCTGGCAGTCGCTTCGGCCCAGCAATTCCAGCCGGCCTTCGTCATCGACACGGCCCAGATCACCGGTGCGATAAAGCCTGGTGCCGTGCCCATTCGGGTCGGCGACAAATGCGAGCGCGGTGGCGCCGGGCTTGCCCCGATATCCGCGCGCCAACTGCGCACCCCGTACGTACACATCGCCGACCGCACCGGGTGCGGCCGGCTGCAGGAACAGGTCGAGCACACAGATCCCGGTGCCGGGCACGGCGGAACCGACGAGCACCCGATCGCCGGGCGCCACCATGGTGGTGGTCACGTCGCCGGCAACCTCGGACGAACCGTAGGAGTTGATCAGCTCCGCCCCAGGGGTGGCGCGGCTGATCCGATTCACCGCGTCGGCGGTCAGCGGTTCGCCGCTCAGGATCCACCGGCGTACCGACGGCACCGCCGTGGTGTCTGCCAGCGTGGTGGCCAGACCGGGGATCGCGGTGAGCTGGCTGATCGCATGACCATCGATCAGCCGGCCCAGCTCCTGCGGATCTGCGGCCTTGCCGGAATCGGCGATGACAACCTTCGCACCGGCGGCCAGTGCACCCAGCAGCTCGGTGGATCCGTCGATGAAACTGAACGAGCTCTTGGCAAGTCGGACGTCTGCGGTCGGCAACGACCAGGCCCACGCGGCCCAGGCGATTCGGTTGGCGAGCGCGCCCGCGGTCCCCAGCACCGCCTTGGGTGTGCCGGTGGATCCCGATGTGTAGATGACATAAGCGATCGATGCCGGGATGAACACCTCGGCGGCCACATTCGCGCGTCCGATTCCGGCCTCGATGGTGGCCGGATCGACAACCGGGCAGTCGGCGAGAGCCGCCACCCCCGGATCGTCGGTGACCACCAGCGCCGGTGCGGCATCGGTGACCATGTAGGAGATTCGCTCGTCCGGATACGCCAGGTCGATGGGCAGATATGCGGCCCCCACGTCGAGTGCTGCCAGCATCGACACCACGGCGTCGCTCCCTCGAGGCAGCGCGATCGCGACAACACTCTCGCAACCGATCCCCCGTGCAGCGAATTCGTGTGCGACATCATCAACGCGGGCAAGCAGTTCCGCGTAGGTCAGCGAGGCGGTACCGGCGACGAGTGCGATCTCGTCTCCGATCGTCGCCGCCCGCTTTCGGATCTGCGCCGGCACCGACACGATCGGCCCGGGATCGGTGATCACCGACAGCGCTTTCGCCGGTGCCTGCTCGGTCGATGGGGTGAGGTCGATCGAGGCGAGTGCACGCTCCGGGCCGGCAGCGAAACTGTCCAGTCCCGTACGCATCCGGCCGACCAACGACCGGACCACCGGTTCGGCGACCCGGCCCGGCTGAAACTTCACCAGGATCCGGATCCCCGACGGGGACGGGACCACGGTGAGGGACAGCGGGAATTCGGTGGCATCCGCGATGACCGGATCGCCCATCTCGACGCCCGCACTGCGCTGCGCCTCGTGGATGTCTGCGGAGTCGATCAAGAAGTTCTCGACCACCAGCATGGTGTCGAAGAGCTCTCCCACCCCGACCGCACCCTGCACGGCCCCCAACCCGACGTGCATCGCAGGCATCAGCTGAATCTGCTTTCGCTGCAACGTGATCGCGTTGTCGAGCAGACTTGCCGACGGGGACAACCGCACCCGCACGGGGACGGTGTCGACAAAGGTGCCGATGGCCGAGTCGATGCCGTCGATCTCCGGCGGGCGGCCAGATACGGTGGCCCCGAACACCACATCCGTGCGTCCGAGGTGTTTGCCGAGCACTGTTGCCCACACGAGCGACAGTGCGGTGTTGAGCGTCAGACCTGCGGCGCCGAGGGCGCCGCGCAACCGGGCAGCGACCTCGGGCGCAACCGAGACCTCGAACTCGACCGGAAGCTCCGACCTTCCGCGCTGTGATCCACTGCGGGCGAGCAGTGTTCCACCCGCGAGACCGGCGAACTCCGGCATCCAGAACTGTTCAAGGCGTTGCCCACCCGACTTCTGGTCGGCGGCAAGCCAGGTGAGAAAGCTCCAGTACGCGCGCGCGGCGTCGTCCCGATCGGTGAGATCGCCGCCGTAGGCCCGCAGCAGATCGGTGAGCACCAGATACAGCGACCACCCGTCTGCGATCAGATGATGCACGGTCAGCACCAGGACCGACTGCTCCGGGGCGGCACGCACCAGCGTTGCGCGGACCAGCGGTGGCGCGGTGAGGTCGAAGCGGTGGACGCGTTCCGCGGCGATCACGTCCGCAAGATGTGCCACCTGCTCGGACTCCGGTAGTCCGGTGTCGTCGAGTTCCTGCCAACTGAATTCGTTCGACGACCGGACCAGGCCGACCGGCTCGCCTGTCTTGCGGCGGGCGAATCCGGTACGCAAACTCGGGTGCGCGTCTACGACGGCGACCATCGCGGACCGCAGCCGCTGCGCATCGATCACGCCGCGCAGGGGAACCGAAAGGACGATCGAGTACACGTCGGTACCAACAGCATTGGTGGATTGGTATACCAGTGATTCCTGCAACGGGGTCAGCGGAACGACATTTTCGAGCGTGGACGATCCAGCGGGCCGCGACGTCACAGTAGGTTACCTTCGCCTTCGAACTCATCGAGCTCTTCTTGTGAGAGCCCGGTCAACACGGCGGTTTCGGGCAGCACCCGTTCCCGCGTATGCACCGCCGGTGGTAGGTCGGCAGGTTCTGAAGCAGCCGACGGCGCAGCACAATCAGCGAGTACCGCAACGGTTCTCGAGTCGAACACGTGCGCGGCCGTCACGGTCAATCCTTCACGTGCCGCGGCCCCGACCACCCGTACCGCGGCGATGCTGTCACCGCCGAGGCCGAAGAAGTCGTCTTCGACACCCACCTGAGCCAGGCCGAGCACCTGTGCGAACACGGCACACAGCGTGGCCTCGACCTCGTTTGCGGGTTCCCTCGATGAGGTGACCATCGTCGAGAAATCCGGCGCGGGCAACGCTTTTCGGTCAAGTTTCCCGTTGGGCGTCTGCGGAAACGCATCCACCGCGAGGACCGCTGCCGGAATCATGTACTCGGGCAGTGTCAGGCGCAGGTCCTCACGGATCCGCGCCTTGTCCACCTGTGCGCCGGCACTTCGCCGGATGTAGGCGACCAGCCGGTCACCGGTGGCAGTCGGAACCACCCGCGCCACACATCGATCCACGCCCGCGACCTTGGCCACCGCGGTTTCGATGTCACCCAACTCGACCCGGAAGCCGCGAACCTTGACCTGATCGTCGGTGCGTCCCAGGCAATCGAGCCGGCCATCCGTCCGCCACCGGGCGAGATCACCGGTGCGGTACATCCGGCGGCCCTGCTGATGCGGGTCGGCGACAAATCGGGATGCGGTCAGATCGGCCTGGCCGAAGTATCCGGTGGCAACACCGTCACCGGCCAGGTAGAGCTCGCCGATCGCGCCCACCGGAACCGGATGCAGGCCGCGATCGAGTACGTATGCGCCGGTGTTGGCGATCGGCCTGCCGATGGTGATGTCGGCGCCCGAGGTCACCTTCGCCATCGTCGACCACACGGTCGTCTCCGTGGGGCCGTACATGTTCCAGACGCTGCACGCTGCAGCTCCGAGCGCTTCGGCGACGGATTCGGGAAGCGGTTCGCCGCCGACGAGGACAACGACACCACGCAGATCGAGCGCCGGTCCGACGGTGAGCAGACCTGCCCACAGCGCCGGCGTCGCCTGCATCACGTTGACACCGGCGGAATCGATCCAGCGTGCCAATGCGTGGGGATCCTGGATCTCGCTGTTGCCGGCCAAGACGACCGATCCCCCGGAGATCAGGGGCGAGAACAGCTCGAGCACAGCGATGTCGAAGGAGATCGTCGTCACCGCCAGCATGACGGTCTGCGGACCGAAATCGAAACGAGTACTCATGTCCCGGACCAGATTTGCCATCGCCCGGTCGCTGATGGCGACCCCCTTGGGCAACCCGGTCGAACCCGATGTATAGATCACGTAGGCAGTGGAATCCGGCGTCCGGGTGACGACGCCGGATCGCCGTGGCGACCCGGTCACGTTCGAGTCAGCGTCCCCATCCGGTGCGTCGAGGACCATCGTGCGCTCGAGCTGATGCCCGGACAGGACCGCAGCGCAGTCGGTCGTGGTGAGGATGCTGCGCGGATCACTGTGCCCGAGCATGTATTCGAGCCGGTCGGCCGGGAATCGCGGATCGAGCGGGACATAGGCCGCGCCCGCGGCCAGCGTCGCCAGCAGGGCGACAACCAGTGCCGGGGTGCGCGGCAGCAGCAGGGCCACCCTGTCACCGGCGCCGACTCCGCGTCGTCGCAGGCGATCTGCCAGCCGATCGGCCTCGTCGATCAGTTCGCCGTATCGCATCACGCGTTCGTCCGAGGTGATCGCGACGGCATCCGGCGTTCGCGCCGCCGCATCCCGAATCAACTGCAACACACAGATATTCGAATCGAGGTCGACGCGTGGTCCCTCGACCTGGAGGTCCGCGCCCTCGGCTGCCGTGACGACCGGGATCTGGCCGAGACGGGTATCTGATCCGATCGCCGAGAATCGGTTGATGAACTCGACGAGACGCGCGCCGATCGCGGCGAGTTCGACGCCGGTGTACCGCTGCGCGTCGGCGTCGATGCACAGCTCCACCGCACCGGTGGCTTCGATGCGCTGCGCGGTGACGCTCAGGTCGGTCACCGGCCCCCGGGCCAGGGATTCGACCGATGCATCCAGGCCGGCAAATCGCACCCGGTCGCCGAACGGCTTGATGTTGATCGACGGCCCGACGATCGGCGACGATCCGGCGGACCGCACGGTCCGTGCAATGTCTTCTCCGCGATATCTGGAGTGTGCAGCGATGCGCGTACGCGTCTGCTGAAAGGACTCGATGACGTCGCGCGCACTGCTGGTGAGTGCAGTCCGGATACGCAGTGGGACAACGTTCACCGACGTCGTGGGAACGCGGGTGGCAGGTGAACCCATGCGGGCCATCATCGGGAACCCGAGGACCAGTTCATCGCGGTCGGTCACGCGGGCGACGAATCCGGCGACGCCGGCCGCCAGCGCCTCGATCCAGGTGCTGCCCGCGACCGCCGGGTTGCTCATCGCTGCAACTGTCTGCGGCGCCAGCATGATCCGCTCGGTACGCACCGATGCGGCGATGGCCGCCGGTCCGGCGTCCGGATGAGCCGGCGAGGCCGCCGCTGCGGATCCGTCGAGCTCGTTCGCCCAGAACTCGCGATCGGTGCCGAATTGCTCGCTTGATCGATATCGGAGGTCGTCGTCGACCACGTCATCGAGAGACATAGCGGTGGGCTCGGCGCCCTCGTAGACCGCGGAGACCTTGCGCATCAGCAGCGCGATGCCGAAGGCGTCGAGCGCCACGTGATGTGCGGCCAGGTGCAGCAGATGGGTCTGCGAACCCAGCAGGAGCACGGTCGCCCGTACGCACGGTTCCGATGCCGGGTCGATGGCAACGGACTGTCGTTTCCGGGCCCAATCCTGCGACGCCGTTTCCGGCGACCGGTGAGCACTGAGATCCACAACCTGCGCGGCCGGCGCCTCATGGCCCAGGACCATCGACCCACCACCGGCATCGATCGTGAATCTGGCCGTGGCCACGTCGAGGACGGCGAGGGTGGAATCAATGGCACGAACCAGCCGGTCGACCTCGAGCGGGCCGCTCATCCGCAGGAACTGACCAACCACAAAAGTCGGATTCCCCGGCGCGAGTGCCTGCGCCAGAAGGACGTTCTCCGCAGCACTGGATGTGCGCAGAACCTGCTGCCGGAACTGCACGATGCTCTTCACTTTCCCGATACGACGACTCGGACATTAGGTTAGCCTGTCCATTCCTGGTCCGGTCAATCGGGAGGTGGTTCGGACTGCTTACAGTCGGCCGGCCAGGGTTTCGGTTGCCTGCGCTCGCAACGTCCGGACGCGCTTGAGAACGCCACCGGTGACCGGCCGGCGCCAGTACCCACTGGCGTCGAGCATGGTCTTGCCCACCCCCAGCGACTTGGCCACTGACCGGAGTTCTCGCACTGTCCCGGCCTCGCCGGCGATCCACATCCAGCCATCCCCGTCGGGAAGCGACAGGGCCGAGATCGCCGCGGCCAGCTGCTGCCCGTCGCTGACATCGTCGCGCCGCCGCAACCAGGTGATGCCTTCGATGTCGACCTGTTCATCAGAGGCATCCGGCACGACGGCAAAGGCGTGCACCGGAATTCCGGACGGAGGAGCGTCGAGGTAGTGCGCAATCGCGGGCAGTGCCGTTTCGTCACCGGCGAGGATCCACCAGGGAGCACCCTTCGGCGGCACGGTCGAGGTGCGCGGTCCGGCCAGATGAATGGTGTCGCCGGCCTTCGCGGTCCGGGCCCACTCACCCGCCACACCACCGCCGTGCACTACGAAGTCGACGTCCAATTCTCCGGCGACCTCGTCATAGCGGCGGATCGTGTAGGACCTCGAGGTCGGGGCCGGCCGCCGCGGCCAGTCAAGGTGACCGTCGTCCTGCTCGGGCAGGGTCAGCACATTCGTCTCGGGATCGGCGAAGAAGATCTTCACGTAGTCATCCGGGTTGTGGGTCGCAAATGGTGTGACGTCGTGACCACCGGACCGGAAGGCGCCGAGCTGCTCACCGCCCAGGGTCACCCGCCGCATATGCGGTGTCACATCGACAACCCTGACGACGTCCAGACAACGCAGGACCACCGGCAACGACAACAGCTGCGGCGGGACAAGTCCTTCCGTACCCATGGAGTCTTCGGTCCCTTCGATTGGGCTATGGCACACGACACTGCGATACGATCTCTTCGCCTTAGGGTAGGCAAACATGATTTTTCGATTTCCACGGGGCTCACCGGCCGAGCAATGTCGGTGCGTCCACCCGAGAGGTACTGATCTGTGACAGCAGAACGAACGACCAACGAACGCCGGGTCTTTCTCGACCTTCGGCCACTTCGCGACAGCGCGCAGTTTCGACGGATCTTCATCGCGCGGACGATCTCACTCCTCGGGATCGGAATGCTCACGGTCTCGGTTCCGATCCAGACCTACAACCTCAGCGGATCGACATTCCTCGTCGGCCTCGTTGCCGCGCTGGAAGGCGTTGCCACGATCGGCGGCATGCTCGCCGGCGGTGTGCTGGCCGACCGATACGACCGCCGAAACCTGATCCTGTTCTCCCGGACGATGGCCGGACTGACGTTCGCCGGGCTAGGGATCAACGCGATACTTCCGTCGCCGTCGGTCGCCGCAATCGTCGTGTTGGCCGTGGTCAACGGCGCATTCGGATCGATCAGCGTCGCCGCGCTGCTGTCGGTCATCCCGAGTCTCATCCCGTCCGACCAGATGATCGGCGTCGGCGCCCTCAACGCATTGACCGTCCGGACGGGCGCGGTCCTGTCCCCACTTCTGGCCGGACTGATCATCGCCACCTGGTCCGTGTCGTGGAACTACTGGATCACCACCATCGGAACGGTGATCACGATCCTCATCCTGTCCGGACTCCCGTCCCTTCCGGCGCCGACACATGAGCCGAAGGAGACCGCCGACGGCGACGCCGCCCCCGTCGGCGAAACCGGCCTGCAGTTCCTTCGTCGCGACCGCCTCGTCGGCGGCGTGATCGCCGTCGGTGTGATCGCCATGCTCGGCGGCGGACTGATCGCGCTGATCCCGGCATTCGTCGACGAACGATTCGCCGGGGATTCGCGGACCACCGGCATGCTCTATGCGGCGGGTGCGGTAGGAGCCGTCATCGCCTCGTTCACCAGCGGCTGGTTGTCGTACCTGCGCAAGCCGGGTGCCGTCCTGCTCACGGCGCTGACTCTCGGATTTGTCATCCAGGGCGCGGTCGGCTTCACCATCACCGTCGTGCTGGCGGTGCCGCTGCTGATCGCATTCGGAGCGGCGACGACCATCCAGGAAGTGCTGCGCTACAACCTGATCCAGACCAATACCCCGGCCCCACTACTGGGCCGCGTCAACAGCCTGTGGGCAGCACAGGAAGTCGCGGGACTGGCGGTCGGAGCATTGCTGGCCGGCGTTGTCGGCAGCTTCATGGCGGCTTCGAGTGCGGTCATCGTCTACAGCGCAATCCTGCTCGTGATCGCCTTGGGCGGAGCAGCGCTGCTGTCTTCGCTGCGGACCTATTCGCCGCCAAATTCCCCGGTGATAAGGTGAGGCTTCACTTACTATCTCGTGAAACATCTTGAGCGACAGGAAGACAAGAATGACGTCGGAGCGACGGTCGAACAACAGGCAGTGGCGAGGCCGCGTGATCGGCGCGATCGCCGCGGGCACTGTGCTCTTTCCGCTACTTGCGGCCTGCGGGTCTGACAGCGATGCCAGTCAGACAAATGATGCCCGCAATGCAACGAAAACCGCGGCCGCCTCGGAGTCCACATCAGGCGGGTTCCCGGTAACCCTGACCGGCGCGTTCGGCGACGTCACCATCGAGTCCAAGCCGGAGCGCGTCCTGGCACTGAGCCCGACGGACGCCGACATCGTCCTCTCGCTCGGCGTGACCCCGATCGCCATTCCCACCAGCGCGCAGACCGACGCGACCACCAACAAGACCGGTCTGTTCCCCTGGGCCGAGGGCAAATACCCGGCCGGGACACCGAAGTTGGACCTGAGCACCGCCCAGTCGTCGACACTCGAGGCGATCCTGGCCCTCGAGCCCGACGTGATGGTGGGCACCGCGTTCTACGGACTGGTCGATCAGACGAATGCCGCACTCAAGGACGTCGCCCCGGTCGTGTCGTACACGACAGCGCCCAACGGTGACTCCTGGCAGGACTCGACACGCAAGGTCGCCAAGGCGCTCGGCCTCGAGTCCAAGGGTGAAGAGGTCATCGCCTCTGCCGAATCGACACTGACCGACGCCGCAGCCGCGAATCCCCAGCTCAAGGGCGAGAAGTTCAACGTCCTCATCTCGCCGTCGGCGTCCGAGGTCTACATCCTGTGCTCGGCCGACGACAACCTCGGCCGCGTGATGAAGGAATTCGGCATGGTGTTGTCCGAGTACGCGCAGAGCGTCCCCTGCACCAATGGCCGGACGAAGGTGAGCTACGAAAACCTCGACAAGCTCGATGCCGACGTGCTGATCGCGTTCCCCGACACCGCCGAACAGATGAGCTACCTGACCGATCAGCAGCTGTGGAACAACTTGTCGGCCGTCAAACGTGGTGCCGTCGTGGAGATCCCGAAGACGGAATCCGTTCCGGCCGCGCTGGCATTCCCGTCAGCACCCAGCCTCGAATGGGCCGTTGGTCAGATGACGCCGCTGATCGTCGAAGCAGCGGCCAAGTAACAACTCCGAACAACGCGATCGGCGCGGCGGCGATCACATCACCGCCGCGCCGATGTCGCGCGATCTAGGCCGAACCCACCCATTCGTCGGAACCGTCAGCGAAGATCTGGTGCTTCCAGACCGGTAGCTGGGCCTTGACTTCGTCGACGAGTAGCGCACACGTGGCAAACGCCGCCTGCCGGTGGTCTGCCGCAACGGCGACCACGAGTGCGGCGTCGCCGATCGCGAGGTTGCCGACGCGATGCGACACGGCGACGGCACGAACGCCCTCGGCCGCTGCTGCCACCTCGGCGACCACCTTTGCCACCACATCGGCGGCGGTGGGATGCGCACTGTAATTCAGCGCAGTCACGTCTCGTCCACCATCGTGATTACGCACGGCACCAACAAAACTCACGATCGCGCCCGCCGTACCGTCGGCGGCATCGATGGCAAGTTGTTCGTGCACAGCGGTCGACAGCGGTTCCTCTGTCACGGCGGCCAGGGCCACCACGGCTGCCATCAGTGATCACCTCCGTTGATCTGATCGATCGCATGGGCGAGAACCGGGTCGAGTACCTCGAGCCCGTCTCGCACGCCTCCACTCGAGCCGGGGAGGTTGACGATCAGTGTGCGTCCGGCAGTACCGACGATGCCACGCGAGAGGACCGCGGTGGGTACCTTCGGGAGTCCGCTGCGCCGAATCGCATCGGCCAGACCGGGTATCGCGCGATCGATCACCGCGGCCGTTTGTTCAGGGGTGTGGTCGGTGGGTGTCAGGCCGGTTCCACCGGTGGTGATGACCAGCGCGATACCGGCGGCAACCGAGCCACGCAGCGCTTCGCCCACCGCGTCGCCGTCGGGCACGACCTGCGGGGCACCGACCTCGTAGCCACGCTCGGTCAGCCAGCCGGTGATGATCGGGCCGCACCGGTCCGGATACACGCCGGTGGCAGCCCGGGTCGAGGCGACGACCACCGCTGCGGTCCTGTTCCCCGGTGAACCGGGCTCAGTCATCGTCGCGCTTCCAATGACCTTTTTTGCCACCGGTCTTCTCGTGAAGTCCGATGTCGGTCATCTGCGCACGCGGGTCGACCCCTTTGACCATGTCGTGGAGGGTGAGTCCGGTCACCGCGACAGCTGTCAGCGCTTCCATCTCGACGCCGGTGCGATCGGTGGTGACGGCCGTGGCCCACACCTCGATGGTGCTCTCACCGAGTTCGAAATCGACGCCGACAGAACTGAGCGCCACCTGATGGCAGAGCGGAATCAGCTCGGGGGTCTTCTTGGCGGCCATGATCCCGGCGATGCGAGCCGTCGCGAGGGCGTCACCTTTGGGCAATCCACCCGACGACAGCAACCCGATCACTTCGGCAGTTGTCACGAATGTGCCGGTTGCCACAGCTTTTCGGGTGGTCGCGACCTTACCTCCGACGTCGACCATCTTTGCTGCTCCGGACTCATCGAGATGAGTCAGGCGCTGCGATGCCGAGGGATCAACCACCGATCAGCGATTGACGGTGGTGCGGGGATGAAGGTACGGAAGATCTGCCGGATCCAGCGGGAAAAGGGTGTCACCGAAGGGCGACAGCGATCCGGAGCGATTGGACGCGAACTCACTGACGGCGTACTCGCCGTCAGGAACTACAGGCCAACCGTTGTCCACATACTTCTCTTTTTCAGCCACGGCGGTAATTGTGCCATGACCGCCGCGCATATCATCTACTGGATGAGCCCCGACCAGCCAATCAGCCTGGCCGACGACCTCGCCGCGCGCAGCGACGAACTCCTGCTTGATCTCCTGCAGGCCCGGCCGGACCTGGCGAGTCCGCCTCCGCCAGGTGTCACCGTTCTCGCGCAGAGGGCGTTGTCGGCGGCCTCGATCAATCGATGTGGCGAGGATCTGGACGTGCTCGCGGTGGCGGTCCTCGAAACCCTGGACGCACTAGGACGGGCGTCCGGCGGTGGACCCGTTGCTGCCGCGGCCATCATCGAGGCCCTGTCCGAACGTGCGGCGCCGGATGCGATCGGCGCCCGGATCGACTCCCTGGTGGCGTTGGCCCTCATCTGGGGTCCACAAGAAGCCCTGCAGACCGGACCGCACATGCCGGCCGCATGGCCCTGGCGCTCACCGCTGGCCACCGCACCCGTCAACCTGCTCGACCTCGCCTCGATCCGGGCGAAAATCGACGGACTCGGCGAGCGCGAACGCGAACTGCTGACGACCCTGACCTCCGGGCCCGGCCTGGGCCGGACCCGCGACGCCGCACTCGGACCGGACTCGGATCGGCCGGTCCCCCAGCTGGTCCACCAGGACATGCTGGTGGTGGTCGACGAACAGACCGTCGAACTGCCCGTGGTGATCGGACAATTGCTGCGCGACGAGGACCCCGCCGAACCCCGGAGTCTGCGGCCACCGGAATTGACCGGCGGTGGCGGGCGCAAGATCGGACTCGGCGAGGTGGATGCGGCGGCAGCCGGTGAAGCCCTGGAGTTCTTGCGGCACAGCACCGATGTACTCGAGGCCCTCGGCGCCCAGCCGGCCACCGTCCTGCGGGCCGGCGGAATGGGTGTCCGTGAGATCCGCCGCCTGACCAAGGTCGTGGCCGTCGACGAGAAACGGATGGGCCTGGTACTCGAGGTCCTCTCGGGCCTGCGTCTGATCGACTCCGGTTTCCCCGTGCCCGACGTCTCCGACGGTCTGGAACCGTCCTGGGCGCCAACAACATCCACCGACAGCTGGATCCATCAGAGCCCCGAACGGCGGTGGTACTCCATCGCGTCGGCGTGGATCGATCTGCACCGCCGCCCGTGGCAGATCGGCGACCGGACCCCCGACGGCACGATCGTCGGCGCGCTTGTCGGCGCGATTCCGGAGGGTGCCGCACGCGCCGAACGACTGCTGGTTCTGCAGGCCCTGGCCGAGGCCAAGCCCGGCGCCGCCGTCACACCCACGTCACTCGGCAGGCAGATCGCGTGGCGCCATCCCCGCTGGATCCGCCGCCTGCCGAAGGCAACAATTGCCGAAACACTTTCCGAAGCACAGGCATTGGGCCTGGTCGCCCATGGCGCCCTGACGTCCGCGGGCCGCGAGATCGTCGCCGCGGGTAGCGCCGAGGACATCGAGACGCAGACACTGGGCGCGATGGCGCGGTCCATTCCGGCACCCATCGATTTCTTCCTGGCCCAGGCCGATCAGACGATCACCGCTCCGGGCCCCCTGACCCCTGAGCTGACCGCCGACCTCAGCCTGGTCGCCGACCTCGAATCCGGTGGCGCCGCATCGGTGTACCGGGTGTCCGAGGCGACCGTCCGGCGCGCTCTCGACGCCGGCCGGACCGGCACCGAGTTGCTCACGTTCTTCACATCTCATTCGAAAACACCGGTGCCACAATCGATCTCCTACCTGATCGACGATGTCGCACGCAAACACGGACAACTCCGCGTCGGCGTGGCCAGCAGCTTCATCCGATGTGAGGACCCGACCACATTGGCGGCGGTCCTCAGTTCCCCGGTGGCCGAAGCACTCTCGCTGCGGGCGCTGGCTCCCACCGTCGCGGTGACCTCGGAGCCATTGATCGACGTGCTCGAGCGTCTCCGTGCCGCCGGGTTCGCCCCGGCCGGTGAGGACGCCGAGGGTGAACTGGTCGATCTGCGATTCCGGGGCGCCCGGCTTCCCACTCCGCGCGAACGTCACAGCGCGCGCAAAACGTCGCTGTCGCTGCCCAGCCGGGATCGGCTCGGCGCGGTGCTGACCCATATGCGTTCGCAGGATGCGGCGAACTCCGCGACGCTGGTCCGCCCCGGTAAGGGGGGTTCGTCGGTGACGGGCGGCGGACTGCCGGCCACTGCCCTGTTGCAAAAGGCCCTGAGCTCGAAGAGCACAGTGCGATTGGGATACGTCAATGCGGAAGGTTTTGCGAGTCGTCACGTCGTGGTCCCCCGGCTGATCGGTGCCGGCCAGGTGATTGCAGTCGAGCCCGGCACCGACGACGAGCACCGGTTCTCACTACACCGCATCACCACCGTCGAGATGGTCGACTGACGGCCGCGACCGAATTGTCCGGCGGCGGTGCGGCCGCCCAGACCATCTGGACGACAGCACCTTTCGCCTCACACTATGGAGTTGTCAACGTACGTGCGCGGTCCCGGTGCACAACCGGGTGCGTCTTGGGAAGTTCGTGGCTCACAAGATCGAGATCAGGCGGCGGCAGTTCAGGCAGCGAGTGTCAACGTTCGTCGGTTGTAGGCCGGTAGTGGTCTTCGCTGCGGGTCGATGTCAGCCGGCGGGATCAGCCACGGATGCCCATCGGAGCCCATGATCACCTCCCAGTCGGTGTGGTGGACCGC
>QJJF01000013.1 GCA_003202005.1 Williamsia faeni
CCTATGATCGACACCGCAAAACTCGCAGCCTGGATGGACGAGCAGAACCTGCCAGGAAAGGGCGAACCGCTGGAGGCCAAGTTCCTCTCCGGCGGTACGCAGAACGAAATCTACAAGCTCACCCGCGGTGAGCATGTCAGCGTGATCCGGCTCCCACCGGCAGCCGCACCAGCCAATCGTGACGACGGCATCATGCGCGAATGGCGAATCATCGAGGCCCTCGACGGCACCGATGTGCCGCACACCAAGGCCATCGCGGCCTGCGCCGACACTTCAATTCTCGGCCGGGCCTTCTACCTCATGGGATTTGTCGACGGCTGGTCGCCGATGGACAACAAGAATTGGAAAGAACCGTTCACCAGCGACCCCGAACTGCGTCGAGGTCTGGCGTTCCAGCTGGCCGAGGGCATCGGGCTGCTGTCGAAGGTCGACTGGCAGGCCAAGGGTCTGCAAGACCTCGGTCGCCCGGACGGCTTCCACGAGCGCCAGGTGTCCCGGTGGACGAGGTTCTTCGACCGGATCAAGGGTCGCGAACTCGACGGCATGGACGAGGCCACCGCCTGGCTCAACGCCCACAAGCCGCTCGACTTCATCCCCGGCCTCATGCACGGTGACTACCAGTTCGCCAACGTGATGTACAAGGAAGGCGCACCGGCCCAGCTCGCCGCCATCGTCGACTGGGAAATGGGCACCGTCGGTGACCCGAAGCTGGACCTGGCGTGGATGATTCAGGGCTGGCCCGAAGACACCAACGCACCCGAGGCCGCCACCTCCAGCTACGTCGACCTGACCGGTATGCCGTCCAAGCAGGAGATGGTCGATCACTACGCGAAGGTGTCGGGCCGTCAGGTCGACGACCTCGACTACTACCTGGTCCTGGCCAAGTGGAAGCTCGCCATCGTCCTCGAACAGGGCTTCCAGCGTGCCGGCGACGACCACAAGCTGCAGTCCTTCGGTTCGATCGTCCCGCAGTTGATGCGTGGAGCAGCCGACTTCGCCGCGTCGAGCGACTACAAGTCATGACCGGTACCGAAGAACTCGTCATCGAGCGGCGGGGCGCTGTCCAGATCCTTCGGCTCAATCGCCCCGACGCGCGAAATGCGCTCACCGGCAGCTTGCTTCGCGGGATCGGAACGGCGGCTCTGGAAGCCGAGGCCAACCCCGAGATCCGCGCCATCGTGCTCACCGGAACCGGTGACCGCGCGTTCTGTGCGGGCATGGATCTGAAGGCTTTCGCCGAGGGCGGCGACTTTTCGTCCGAGGGTTACGGAAAGCTGACCAAGGGTGAACTGGCCATTCCGGTGATCGGCGCTGTCAACGGCACCGCCATCGGCGGCGGTCTCGAACTGCTCCTCGGCTGCGACATCATCGTGTCGTCGTCGGCAGCGAAGTTCGGACTGCCCGAGGTCAAGCGCGGTCTGTTCCCCGGTGGTGGCGGTACGACCATCGGAACCCGGATCCCGCTCAGCGTCGCCCTGGAGATGACGCTGACCGGAGACTTCATCACCGCTGACCGGGCGTACGAGCTCGGACTGGTCAACGCTGTTGCCGCTCCGGAAGACGTGCTGGAAACCGCGATCGGTTATGCCGAACGGGTCGCCGCCAACGCGCCCCTGAGCCTGGCCGCGATCAAGGAACTCGTTCGGCTCTCGGTGTCGGACAGCGCTCTTGCCGACAAGAAGACCGGTGAATGGCAGAAGACAGTCTTCAGCAGCAGCGATGCCAAAGAAGGCGCGATGGCGTTCATCGAGAAGCGGACACCGAACTGGCAGGGCCGGTAGGGACGATGCGAGCCGTTGTCTGCCCGACCCATGGGCTACCGGAAGTTGTTCGGGTAGAGGATGTTCCGTCTACTGAGCTCGGCCCCGGCCAGGCGCGGGTCGGTGTGGTCGCGGCAGCAGCCAACTTCCCGGACGTGCTGGTGATCGCGAACGAGTACCAGATCAAGATCCCGGTACCGTTCACACCCGGCAGCGAGTTCGCCGGCGTGGTGACCGAAGTCGCCCCGGACGTGGTCGGTGTCGCGGTCGGTGACCGCGTCACCGGTACCGGCATCGTCGGCGCGTTCGCCGAGGAAGTCGTCGCGAAGGCCAAGAGCCTGAGCCGGATCCCGGACGGGGTCGGCGAATCGGTGGCCGCCGCCTTCGGCGTCGCGTACCGGACCGCGTATCACTCCCTGCGTTCAGTCGCCCGGGTCGAAGCCGGTGATCATGTGATCGTGCTCGGCGCCGGCGGCGGTGTCGGCCTGGCCGCGGTACAGCTCTGTGCCGCGCTGGGCGTCACCGTCACCGCCGTCGCCTCGTCGTCCGAAAAGCTGGATGTGGCAAAGAGTTACGGGGCCACAAACCTCGTCAACTACCGGGAGAGCGACTTGCGCAAGACCCTGCGCGAGCTGTTGCCCGACGGTGCAGACGCGGTGATCGACCCGGTCGGAGGCGACCTCTCCGAGGCCGCACTCCGTGCCCTCGGCCGGGGTGGACGCTTCGTCACCATCGGTTATGCATCCGGCACCATTCCCCGGATTCCGCTCAATCTCATTCTCGTCAAGGGCATTCACGTCCTCGGATTCCAGTTCCAGGACCTCGCTGCGGACGAGTTCCGGCGCAACGAGGAAGAGCTTGCCGGCCTGCTGAAAGATGGCCGGGTTCTGCCCCACGTCGGTGCGAGCTTCTCGCTCGACGAGACTGCCGCGGCACTGCGGCTCGTCGCCGACGGCAAAGCCATCGGCAAGATCCTGATCGAGGTCAAGAAATGAAATCAGTGATCGTGTCCGGGGTGGGCTCGACAGAGATTATTGAGATACCCACTCCGACACCGGGGCCCGACGACGTTCTGATCAAGATGCGAGCGTGCGGCATCTGCGGTTCCGATGGCTTCTACATCTCCATCGGGGGCATTCCGCCGCTGCAGGGCAAAACTCCCCTCGGTCATGAACCGGCCGGTGAGGTTGTCGAGGTCGGTGCCAAGGTCGAGGGCATTGCCGTCGGCGATCACGTCGTGATCAATCCCATGGCCGACGGGACCAGCATGATGGGTGGCGGCGGTCCGGTCGGCGCACTGTCAGAATATGTACTCGTCGAACGTGCCCAGGCCGGGGTCAATCTCGCGATCCTTCCCCCCGAGGTGCCGTTCCACGTCGCTGCGCTCAACGAGCCGATGGCTGTGGCCCGGCATGCGGTCAACCGCACCGGCGTCAAGGCCGGCGACACCGTCGTCGTGTTCGGTGCCGGACCGATCGGTCTCGGCGCGGTCATCGGATTCAAACTGAGCGGTGCCAAACATGTTGTCGTGGCGGATATTCTGCCGTCACGGCTCGAGAAGGCACTCGCCGTCGGAGCCGATGCCGTGATCAACTCCGCTACCGAAGACGTGGCGGCGCGCCTGCTCGAACTACACGGCCCCGGTGCAACCGCAACAGGTAAGCCGCGGGTGGGGACCGATATCTATCTCGACGCCGCCGGTGTTCCCGCGGTGCTCGAAACCGCCATCCAGTCGGCCAAGCATCGCGCGACCATCGGCATCGTCGCGGTTCACAAGAAGCCGGTCGAGGTCGACTTCGGGTTCCTGCTGGGCACCGAGATCAACATCGTCACCGCCATGGGTTATCCCACGGAGATATTTCAGGTCGCCGAGGAAATCGCCGATCATTGGGAGAAGTTCGCCGTGATCGTGAGTGATCAGTTCGACTTCACCGACGTCCAACAGGCCCTCACGACCGCATCGACCCCCGGTGCCGCCGACAAGGTTGTCGTCACCTTCGCGTGACCTTTTGCAACCCACCGAGGAGCGTCAGCCGGGACTTCCGAAAGGCAGGACCTCGGCTGACGCACTTCTGTACCGCACGGGTTACGTAGCGAAGACTTCGGTGTGCCGGCTGCCGTCGAGCGAAATGGTGCCGACTGCTTCCAACGCTCTGTTCTTGAATGCCTTTGCCGCGATACTCATTCGGTACTCGCGAAGTCGTGGACGGTCGATGGTTTTCAGGTCACCCCACAGCAAGAAGTCTGCGGCCGCGCAGTCGAACCGCCTCGACAACACTTCCGGGAGTTCTTGTCGTGCACGAAATAGATCCGCCTGCCCCATGACAGCATCAACCGTCAGATCGTCGCCTGGCAGCGACGATCTGTACGTACTCAACGTGCGTTTCGAGTCCAGATCGAGCACGCGGGCCCCGAGGATCTGAAGTGCCCGACATCCCGCGTTTGCCGGAGCAATCACGGTGACATCCCAACCCGCGATTCCGTAATCGAAGAGAAACCCCCCGGCATGTTGCACAATTTCGGCCACGCTCGTTCCGACTACTGCGATCCGGTACCGACGGCAATTCTTACGGTCGTTGCCACGGGCACGAATGATTTCGGTGTGGGTGGCGATGCCTGCGTCAACAACTTCCAGCCTTCGAGCTTCCATATTGCTCCGTCCGGTGATCGTCTTGCCGCACTATGTGTTTCGGCCGCCGTTGACTCCCAGGATCTGCCCGGTGATGTAGCTCGCATCGTCGGAGATCAGGAACGCGCAGGCGGCGGCGATGTCCTCGGGTTTGCCGACGCGGCGTACCGGTGTCCGCAGGATGTGGTCTTCGATGGTCCCACCGAGACGATTGAGTTCCTCGTCGCGGCGTAGCAATGGCGTGTCCACGAAACCGGGCGGGACCGCATTGACCGTGATACCGACTTGACCGAGTTCGAGAGCCAGCGACTTGGTCAGTCCGTTGATCGCGGACTTGGCGGCCACATAATGGGCCATGTAGGGCTGGCCTGCATGCGCACTTGACGACGAGATGTTGACGATCCGGCCCCACTTGGCCTTCAGCATGTCCGGTAACACGGCTTGGATGCAGTGGTAGGTGCCGTGCAGATTGACGTCTATGACCTTCTGCCACGCATCGAAGTCGATGTCCACGAACCGTGCGTTACCGACGATGCCGGCGGAGTTCACGAGAATGGTGATGGGGCCGAGGTCTTCGCGGATCGCGCCCAGTACGGTGTCGATCTGCTCGCGACTGGTGACGTCGACCGTGTATGCATTCTTCTCCTCGCTGGGAGTCCGATCGAGGGTGGCGACGTTGTAGCCTTCGGCGGTCAGACGCTGCGCGATCGCCTGACCGATGCCGGAGCCACCGCCGGTGACAACCGCAGTTTTCACGCCCATGGTTCGCTCCCTGCAATGGTCGTCCGTTTCATCGTTCGTTCCGATGTCGGGTCGTAGGGCAGGGCTCGGTGCAGCATTCCGGTGTTGTCCCAGATCACAACATCACCAACCTTCCAGTTGTGGGTATAAACGAACTGCTCCCGGGTCGACCAGGCGAGAAGTTCGTCAAGGAGTTCGCGGCTTTCCTGCGGTCGCATGCCGACGATGTGATCTGCCGTGGCCCCGATCGCCAGGGACCGGCGCCCGTCCGCGCGATTCCAGACCAAAGACGTTTCGTGAGTGGGCTGGGAACGCCAGGCAGCGATCTGCTTGTCGCTGGGATCCGGGTAAACGAGTCGTTGTGAAGCCTCGAAACTATGCACGACCCGTAATCCGTCATAGCGTTTGCGGTCATGCTCAGGCAGGCTCTCGTACGCGACGTACGTGCTCGCGAACTCTGTCCCGCCACCGACCATCGCAACGTGGCGGGCGGTGAGCATGGTCGCTTTCGCCGGCACATCGTTGGTGGTGTCGTCGATGTGCCAGTTGAACGTTCCCTTGAGATACTCGGCCATCGAATTCTTGGCTGGATCAAGGGAGACGGTGAAGATCTTCTTCCCAACCGGAGCGAGTACCTCGCCGAGTTTGCCGCTGAATGCGATCTGCTGCTCGTCGTCGAGATCGAGTCCACGGATCAGCAAGACGCCACGCCATTTGAGTGCCTCCAGGCAACGGGCGGCCACCAGGTCGTCCGTCAAATCGTCGACCCCAGAAACCTCGACTCCCAATGCCGGCGTCAGTGCCGTGGTCTGCATCCCGGAATGGAGATGTCGATCGGATAAACCCATGGTGCGAAAGACCTTTCGGCACAGTATGCGTATCTGGTTGTCAGGGAACGGGTTCGATGACGGCGTCCATGCTTGAGGCACCGGTGTCGGGGACGCGGGGCTGATGCCACGCCTCGATGGGAAACGACACATTGATCAACGAATACGTCAGCAGCAGAAGCTTATACGCATCGTCGGGAAGGTCATCGAGTGGAAAATTGTCAAGGTAGACAGCGGCGTCACCAAGGCGCGGGAAGGCAACATCGTAGAATGCCTGCAACTCGACCATCGTGCTCGAGAGTCGTTTTGCGTAGCGTTCACCTTCTGATTGCAGCGCCCAGTCGGCAAACGGTTCGAGATCGGCGAAGGCAGCGGGAAGTACGTTGGACACGTTCGTCTCTCCTGTGATCATTACTGATTGGCCGCTGAGAATGACGTTTCCTCCGAGCGACTTCGGACATCCTCGACAAAGCGGCGCGCCGAGGTATGCAAGTGCCGGAGCAGCACTTCCTGATCGCAGAGCGGGAACTCGCTAACAGTTCTCGTCTCGAGCATGGTCTGGGTGGCTTCAAGGGTGTTGCAGTCCTGGAGGCCGAACTCCTTGAACGTGACCGCAGCCATTTCCTGTCGCATCCGGTCAGAGGGCGTCTTGGGTGGCGCCATGTACAGCGTTCCCTCGAAGATGTGTTCGTTGTAGGCAGTGGGCCAGTAGTGATACGTCAGGTACCAGCCCGGTTCCCACACGACGATCATGAAGTTCGGGAAGAAGACATACGAATCCAGTCCCCAAGAGCGGTGCTTGGTCGGATTGAGTCCTGAGGGGAGCGTCGCGAGCTCGGAAATGTCCGGCTTGTCCCATGGCCCGAAGTTTCCGCTCCGCAGAACACGTTCGGTCGGCTTGACCATCATCGGATCCTTGGGCGGTGCCATGCCGCCCCACGAAGACACCATGCCGTGAGGACCGTCGATGTCATAGTGCAGCGCTTCGAATCCATAGCTCATCAGCTTGACCGACTCGTCGGACACATACTGTTTCGCATGCAGCACCGGCGCGTGATAGAACTCGGCAAACGCGTCGATGTAGAGCTTCCAGTTGCTGCGCACATGCGACTGGAACTTGTAGACGTGCGTCAGCTTGTCGAAGGGATACCCCGTCATACCGGCTGCGAACTTGCCGAGGAAATCGGCCAGCGGCTTGGTGTTGTCCTGGTCGAAGTTGACGAAGACAAACCCTTCCCAGACATCTACTTGCAGTGGGGTCAAACCAGATTCGAGGTTCTCGAAGTCAAAAGTATCGTGCTGCAGAAACGCGGGCCGGCCGTGGAGTGCGTAGCTCCAGGCGCGCATTTCTCCGCTGTGATCTGCGGCGATCACCACCGATGAGCGGACCGCATCGATCGGCTTGATGAAGAACGCGCCGACCGCCGGAGCCTGTTCGACCCGCCCGACATTGAGCCACGAATGCCCGAAGACGGCCTCGCGTTCGACCTCGAAGTACTCCGGGCTGATCGAGTCGTCGTACGACATCGGACCGGTGTCGAGACCGAAATGCTCGGTCCAACTTCCTTCTGGTGGTTTCGGAAAATGTGCCATGCTCGGTGTCCTTCCCGACAACTGATACGACGGATCTGTGCGCAACATGAAAGAACTTGCTCGGCTGTGAAGAGTGGGCCTTGCGTTCTCCAAGGGGCTACCTCTTAAGGTGACCGGCGGTCCACTTAAGACTACTTGTAGAATATGGACCAGCGGTCAACTTGTCAACCACTTAGGGTGCATACATGAGTCAGCAGGGTGTGAAGCGAGAACGAAGCGATGCGGCTCGCAATCGACGCGCCATTCTCGATACGACGGACCTTTTACTTTCACAACACGGTGCCGGCAACATCTCCATCGATCAGATCGCAGCTGCCGCGGGTGTCGGCAAAGGCACGATCTTTCACCGCTTCGGTAGTCGCGCGGGGCTGATGAGAGCGCTGGTGGTCGAACGCGCGGAGATACTTCGCCAGGCCGTGATCGACGGACCGCCCCCATTGGGTCCGGGCGCCCCGGCCGCCACCAGACTCCTGGCCTTCTTTGATGCCATGTTCGAGCTGATCGTGGACAACGTCGAGCTGATGATCGCGTACGACAACGCGACCACAAATACACAGGCGGACGAGATCAACGCGTTCTGGCATCGTCACATCGCACAGTTACTGAGCGAGGCCAGGCCAGAAGTCGATGCCGCGATCATGGCGCAAGTACTGCTGAGCACTCTCAACCCCGATGTCGTCCTTCACCAAATTCGGACCGATCACACCGCGCGTCTCGCGGCAGCTGTACATAGTGTTATCAAATCAGTTGTCGCACAAGATGACTGACTGCTCACTGCACCGCCGGTGAGCGCTCAGACCGCGACTCGCCGGCAACCAGGCTCGTGTCCGACACGATTGAACAGATAGCCACCACATGTACAACTGCCATCGAATCTGCGAATCCGCGACCATAAATGCACTCCCCGGTCACAATGTTCTTTGTGAGCGGAGCAGCCAAATGGCCCACACCGTCGTCGGAACCTGGCCGGGCAACAATGATGGTGGTCCCGGACTTCGCCACCACTGATCAGCTGGTCGACGCGGCGCGGTTGGTGAATCAGGAACGCCTGCAAGCTCGGACTCGAGATCTGCCGTACCGGCTCGTGGTCCTCGGTACCGACACCACTGACCTCGTCAAACACGCCGGCGGCCTGCTGTTCGACCACATCATGGCCGGCTGGTGTGTCACCGTCCTGGTTCCACCCGAGGCCGATCCACGTCCACTGCAGATACTCGGCACCCGGGTGTTCGACCTGAATACGGCCCTCGCGATGGACCTCATGCCCGCACTCGCATCGCGGCGCCGCAGCCCGTGGCCGCACAAGGTGGTGCTCGCAGGTGACCTGTGCGCCCGCGACGACCGGCTACACGATGCTGTTCGGCACTCGTTCGACCACGGTGACACCAACACCATGCTGTGGGGTCCGCAGCGGCACTCAGTCAACGACAACGACGTCGTACCCGTCGAACATCAGCTCAGCAGAGCTGCTCGCGCATTCAAATCGCACGCCCTCGCTGCAACGTCGGCCACTGTCGCAGACGTCGCCCCCGTCGAGTACTTCACGGGCAACACGGTGCGCACCTCGGCGCCGCCGGCTCTTCACCTCACCTGATCAGCCCTAGACCAACGGAAACAACTGTGCCCCAACACTATTGCGCTGGGGAACAGATGAAGTTCGATGCGGATGTCAGGCCGGAACGAGGTCTGAGAGACCGTCCCACGACTTCGACCTGCTGCAACGGAACACCTCGGCGAGACCAGCGGAGTCGGTGGGCAACGAAGCTGCTGCAAGTGCCTGCGCCTTGAAGGCCCGGGCAGCCACGCTGAGGCGGTGCCGCACCATTCCGATCCGGCTGTCGAGCTCATCCGGCAGGCTGTCGCCCCAGAGGGTCACCTCGGTTTCACCTTCCCCCAGGATCCGCTGCACTCCCTCGCGCACCCGATCGTCGCGCTCGTACAGCGATCCTGCGGTAACCACCGCCTGCGGGTGGAAACCGAATCCACGCCACTCGAATCCCGACTCGAAGTCGACTGTTTGCGCACCGAGAATCTGCAGGGCTCGAGCGGTCGGATCGTCCTGCACGAGCACCGTGACGTCCCAGCCGGCCATGCCGCGGTCGAACACCAGGCCGCCGGCGTATTTGATGACTTCGTTCGCCGTGGGGGCGACAACCACCAAGCGGTACCTCATGAGTTCGTCATCGGTGCGAAGTCCTTCGCCAGCGACCTTGCGTACTCCCTGAACACGTCCGTGAGAGGAATTGATTGATCCAGCAGCCATGATGTTTCCATCCCGTTGAGAAAGGCGACTATTTCGACGGCCTTCAAATCCGCATCGAAGTCCGAACGGTATCTGCCATCGACCTGCCCGCGCCGGATACCAGCGGCAACGGTGTCAATTGATGCGTGATACCTGGCCAGCAGGCGATCATGCAGCGGCGCATCGGGTTCGAGGTTCTCCATCTGGAGAACCGCGAACGTACCGACAAGTTCCGGTGATCGTTCGAATCGCTCGGCGACCTTCACGATCCCTTCCAACAGATCGCCCTGGCGATCCGCATGTTGGTCGTCGTCCGCATCTCGCATTTCGAGTACCGCATGCAAAAGCTGTGCTTTGGACTCGAAATGGTGGAGCAGACCGGCGGAGGTGACACCGGCTTCGGAAGCGATCTGCGACAGAGTCGTATTGCGCCAGCCGTTACGGGTGAGCAACCGTTGAGCGACGTCGAGAATCTGTCGCTTGCGCTCCTCGCCTTTGACGAGGAGAGCTTCGTACGGCCGTTCGCTTGCCACTGATCTCCTTCAACCGATCAACCAACTGAACCGATAGTAGGTTGGATTCTCCGCTGTGACAAGTGTCTCCCCGAAATTCAGGTGGGGCTCAGGTCACAAGCCGAGTGATTTGGCGATGATCACCTTCATGACTTCGCTGGTACCTGCGTAAATGCGAGCCACACGGGCGTCGACGTAGAGCCTCGCGATCGGGTACTCGGCCATGTAGCCGTAGCCGCCGAACAGCTGCAGGCACCGGTCGACGACCCGCGCCTGGACCTCGGTGCAGAAGAGTTTCACCCGCGCGGCGTCCGGACCCGACAGCTCGTCGTCCACCAGATCCAGCACGGCCCGGTCGACCATCGCCTGTCCGGCTTCGACCTCGGCCGACATGGCCGCGAGTTCGAACTTCGTGTTCTGGAACGACGCGACGGGCGTACCGAACGCTTTGCGTTCTTTCACGTAGTCGACGGTGGTGGCAATGGCCGCCCGCGCCTGGGCGATCGAGCCGACCGCGACCGTGATGCGTTCCTGGGCGAGGTTCCGGCCGAGGTATCCGAATGCCTTGCCTTCCTCACCGAGCAGGTTCGACACCGGTACCCGGACGTTGTCGAACGACAATTCGACGGTGTCCTGGACTTTGCAACCCATCTTGTCGAGCACACGGCCGCGCTCGAAACCGGGCATCCCGTTCTCGACCACCAGCAGCGACAGCCCGCCGCGACGGTTGTCGGGGTCGGTGGACGTCCGGGCGAGCACGATCACCAGGTCGGCGAGCAATCCGCCGGTGATGAATGTCTTGGCGCCGTTCAGCACGTATTCGTCGCCCTCGAGGACGGCGTTGGTGCTGACGCCGGCGAGGTCAGAACCGGTGCCGGGTTCGGTCATCGCGATTGCCGACAGCAAGGTGCCCTTGGCGAGGCCGGGGAACCAACGGCCGCGCTGCTCTTCGTTGGCGTACTCGAGGAAGTACGGCAGGATGACGTCGAGCTGCGTCCGGACGGTGCTCAGGGTAACCAGAGCGCGTGCCGCCTCCTCCTGGAGGATGACGTTGTAGCGGTAGTCGCGCAGGCCGGCGCCGCCGAACTCTTCGGGGATGGCGATCCCCAGCATGCCCAGCGAACCGAGCTCGGCGAAGATCTCGCGCGGCATCTGCCCGACCTTCTCCCAGGCCGCATAATCCGGAACGATGCGCTTGCTGATGAAATCGCGGGCCAGGGCCCGGAATTCCTCATGGTCTTCGGTGAATACTTCGCGCCTCATGTTCAATACCTCTCTCAGGAAACCAGTTCGACCAGCGTGGCGTTGGCAGTGCCGCCGCCCTCGCACATGGTCTGCAGTCCGTACCGAATTCCGTTGTCGCGCATGTGGTTGATCATGCGGGTCATCAGCACCGCGCCCGAGCCTCCGAGCGGATGGCCCAGAGCGATCGCGCCACCCAACGGGTTGAGCAGGGCCGGATCGGCACCTGTCTCCGCTAGCCAGGCCATCGGGACCGGCGCGAAGGCCTCGTTCACCTCGAACACCCCGACCTCGGACAGCTTCACGCCGGCCTTGGCGAGCACCTTGGCAGTTGCCGGGATCGGACCGGTGAGCATGAGGACCGGGTCGTCGCCGACCACAGCACCCGCGGTGTAGCGCACCAACGGCTTGAGCCCGAGCTCTTTTGCCCGTTCCGGGGTCATCACCAGCAGGGCGGCTGCGCCATCGGAGATCTGCGAGGAGTTGCCGGCGTGGATCACACCGTCTTCGGCGAAAGCGGGCTTGAGGTTTGCGAGCTTTTCGACCGTGCTCCCCCGGCGGATACCTTCATCGGCGGTGACCACGCCGTCTTCGGTCTCGACGGCGACGATCTGGGATTCGAATGCACCGGCGTCCTGTGCAATGGCGGCCCGCTCGTGCGACAGCACGGAGAACTCGTCGACCGCAGTCCGGTCGTAGCCCCACTTCTGCGCGATCTTCTCGGCCGAGATTCCCTGGTTGAAGGCGAAACCTTCATAGCGGCCAAGCGCTTTGGGCCCGTACGGTGCACCGGTGGACCGAGCCGCGCCCAGTGGCACCCGACTCATCACCTCGACGCCACCGGCGACAACCACATCCTGCTGACCCGACATGACGGCCTGCACTGCGAAGTCCAGTGCCTGCTGGCTCGATCCGCAGGCACGGTTGATCGTGACACCGGGGATGGATTCGGGCCACCCCGCGGCGAGCACCGAGTACCGACCGACGTTGCTGGACTGGTCGCCGACCTGCGAAACACAGCCCCACACAACATCATCGATGATCTCGGGGTTGACACCGCTGCGCTCGACCAGCGCGTTCAGTACATGCGCCGACAGGTCAACAGGGTGGACACCTGCCAATCCGCCGTTCCGCTTTCCGACTGGCGTACGAACAGCCTCGACGATTACAACTTCGCGCATCTACTTCTCCACTTCGGTGTTCTCTGATGTTGGCCTGGGCACAGCCCATCGGCCGGTGAATTCGGGGGTACGCCGCCCAGTGAAGGCAGCAAACGCCTCCTGAGCATCGCCGGTCGCAAAATTGGCCGCCTGTGCCCGGGCCTCGTTGGCAAGGGCGTCGTGCAGCGTGCGATCGGCTCCCTCGTTGAGCAATGCCTTGGTCTGCGCCAACGCAATCGGCGGTCCGGACGCAAGGCGGCCGGTGAGCTCATCGACGAATCCGTCGATCTCATCGGCGGCAACAACCCAGGTGACGAGATTGAGTTTGTGCGCCTGGTCGGCATCGATCGTCTCGGCGAGCATCGTCAGCCGTTTGGCCTGTTGCAGGCCAACAAGTCTCGGAAGGAGCCAGGATCCACCGAGATCCATCGACAGACCGCGCTTGACAAATATCTGCGAAAACGAGGATCCGGGTGTGGCGACCACGAAATCGCAACCGAGCGCCAGATTCCAGCCTGCGCCCACGGCGACACCATCCACTTTTGCAATGGTCGGTATCGGAAGGTTGTGCAGCAGTTCGGCAACCGCGGTCAGGTTCCGCAACTTGTACGTCGGATGAGTGGGGTCCGGGGTGGCGATGTCGGCACCGGAGCAGAATGCGCCGCCGGAACCGGCGAGGACCAGCGCCCGCACGCTGCGATCGTCGCCCGCGGCGATGAGCGCATCACGCAGGGCGATCCACAGTTCCCGACTGATCGCATTCTTGCGGTGCGGTCGATTCAGCGTGAGAGTACGAACTCCCTCGCGATCAGCGCACAGCAGGATCGGCTCAGCGTTCATACGCCGGACCAACCGCACCCTGTACCCGCAGGTCGGCGAGTTCGCTTTCGTCGATGCCGACTTCGGCCAGGATCTTCTCGGTGTGCTCGCCGAGCCCCGGTACCGGGCCCATCGGTGGATCGAAGTCCGAGATGATCGGCGGCGGAAGCAATGCCGGGATCGGTCCGTTCGGTGTATCGATGTCACGCCATCGGTCACGCTCGGATAGCTGCGGGTGTGCGATCACCTCACTGGGCAGGTTGTATCGCGCGTTACCGATGCCCGCATCGTCCGCAATGCGCTGGATCTCGGCGAGATCGTGTTCCGCGCACCAGGCGCCGACGGCCTCCTGGAGTACATCCCGGTTGGCCACCCGGCCACTGTTGTTCGCGAAGCGGGCATCGTCGGCCAGGTCATCGCGCTTGATGATTTCCCGGGCCAGACGCTGCCATTCACTGTCATTGGTGGTACCAAGGACCACTGTTTGGCCGTCCGCGGTGGGGTACGAACCGTACGGCGCCACCGCCGGCGAACTCATGCCCAACGGCTGCTGATCGACACCCGAATGGCGGGTGTAGTTCAGCTGATAGCCCATCACCTCGGCCGCGGTGTCGAACAGGCTCACCTTGACCTCGGCTGACCCCTTGCCCTGTGCGATACGTCGATCCCGCGAGTACAGCAGCGAGATGATCGACAATGCCGCGTAGAGCCCCGAAGAGACATCTGCCACCGGCGGACCGGGTTTGGCCGGCTGACCCGGGAATCCGGTCACGGCGCAGACGCCGGCCTCGGCTTGTATGAGCAGGTCATACGCCCGCTTGTGCGACAACGGTCCACCGGTGCCGTAGCCGTCGATTTCCACGGCGATCAGGTTCGGGTGCCGCTGTGCAAGCTCGTCCCCCGACAGGCCGAGCCGGGCAGTTGCCCCCGGTGCCAGGTTCGACACCAGCGCATCGGCCTCGTCGAGAAGCCGGTGCAGAAGGTCGATCCCGGCCGGTGACTTCAGATCGAGTGTCACGGACTCCTTGCCCCGGTTGGCCCACACGAAGTGCGCGGCCTGCCCTTTCACCACATCGTCGTAGTGCCGGGCGAAGTCGCCGCCTTTCGGATTCTCGACCTTGATGACCCGGGCCCCGAAATCAGCGAGGGTCCGGGTGCACATGGGAGCCGAGATGGCCTGCTCGAGAGTCACGACCGTGACTCCCGCCAGCGGGCCTGCCTGCGTGTTGTTGTCCGAAAGGTCGGCGTCTGTCATCACATCACCATGCCGCCATCGACCGGCAACACCTGGCCGGTGACAAACGAGGAGGCATCTGACGCGAGGAACAGGAACGCTCCGGCGATCTCTTCGGGTTCTGCCCAGCGCCGCAACGGGATTCGGTTGAGCATCGTCTCGGCGAACTTCTCGTCGGTGCGGATCGTCTTGGTCATGGGTGTCGCGGCCAGCGGGGCCAGCGCGTTGACGAGGATCTGCTTGCGAGCCAGTTCTCGGGCGAGCGACTTTGTCAGGCCGATGATTCCGGCCTTGGCTGCCGAGTAGTTGACCTGTCCCAACGTGCCGGTGATACCAGCCGACGACGTCACGTTGATGATGCGTCCGGTGCCGTCCGTGGGGAGGTACTGCAAGGCGGCCTGCGAGCAGTTGAACGCACCCTTGAGGTGGATGTCGAGCATGCGCTGGAACGACTCTCCGGTGGTGTCCTTGAACATCGCCGGGGCGGTGACGCCCGCATTGTTGACGACGATGTGCAGGACCCCGTCGGCCAGTGCCGCGGCGCGCGAAGCAGCCGCGTCGGCCGCCTCCCGATCACTGACGTCGAGCTCGAAACCTTCTGCCTTGCCACCGGACTCGACGATGCGCTTGGCAACCAGGTTGGCCGCCTCACCGTTGATGTCGGTGACCAGGACTGCGGCACCGGCAGCCGCAAACGCCTCTGCCACAGCAGACCCGATGCCACCTGCGGCGCCGGTGACCAGGGCCGACCGTCCGGTCAGGTCGAACATTCCACTCTTGACACTCATCAGTAGCTCCTCGGCAATCCCAAAGTATGTGAACCCAGGAAGTTCAGAATCATTTCCTGGCTGATCGGCGCGATCTTCATCAGTCGGGCCTCGCGGAAATAGCGCGAGACGTGATACTCCTCGGAGTAGCCCATGCCACCGTGCGTCTGCAAAGCCCGGTCGGCCGCATTGAATCCTGCTTCAGCACAAAGATACTTTGCGGTGTTGGCTTCACGACCACAGGGCTTGCCGTTGTCGTAGAGCCACGTTGCCTTGCGCAACACCAGTTCTGCGGCATCCAGGTGAGCGAGCGCATCGGCCAGCGGGAACTGAATACCCTGATTCATACCGATCGGCCGGTTGAAGACGACCCGCTCGTTACCGTATTTCACGGCCTTGTCCAGTGCCACGCGGCCGATACCGAGTGCCTCCGAGGCGATCAGCATGCGCTCCGGATTCAGGCCGTCGAGCAGGTACTTGAAGCCCTCACCCTCTTCGCCGACCCGATCCTCGATCGGGATCCGGAGATCGTCGATGAACAACTCGTTGGAGGTCACCGCATTTCGGCCCATCTTCGGGATCGGCCGGATCGTCACCTTGCTGCGATCGAGATCGGTGAGGAACAACGTCATGCCGTCGGTCTTCTTCTCGACGTCTTCGTACTTCGTGGTGCGGGTCAGCAGGAGGATCTTCTCCGACTCCATGGCCTTCGAGATCCACACCTTGCGACCGTTGACCACGTAGCTGTCGCCGTCACGCTTGGCGAAGGTGCTGATTCGCGAAGTGTCCAGTCCGGCACCGGGTTCGGTGACACCGAAGCAGACGTGCAGGTCACCGTTGACGATGCGGGGCAGCGTACGGGCCTTCAACTCTTCGGACCCGTGCACGACCACCGGATGCATACCGAAGATCGAGAGGTGAATCGAGCTCGCGGCATTCATCGCACCACCGGAACGCGAGACGGCCTCGAGCAGGAGCGTGGCCTCGGTGATGCCGAGTCCGTGACCGCCGTACTCCTCCGGCATGGTCATGCCCAGCCAGCCACCGTCGGCGATCGCTTTATAGAATTCTTTCGGAAACTCGTGCGCGAGATCCTTTTCCATCCAATACTGGTCATCAAATCGACCAGCCAGCTCGGCTACGGACTTGCGGATCAATTCCTGATCCTCGGTCAAGTCGAAGTTCATTCCGGTGGACACAACGCATACCTTCCGATTCCATGTCGAGTCACCACGTCCGCAGGCGAACGCAGAAGAAGTCGTCCGTTGCGGGAGGCCGGATTGCGGCCTCCCGCTACGAACGACATTTCAAGTACCTCTGGCCCGATCAGTCAGACGCGGGCAGTGGCTTGGGGGCCTTGATGCTCAGCTCCGCGCCATCGATACTCAGCGTTCCGGTGCCTGCCGACGTGCAGAGCAGTTCGATCGAGTCGGCGGCATCAACATAGCGCTTCCCGAGAAGGGTTGCCGGAGCACCACCGTCGCCGGCGATCTTCTCCGCGGTGGCAGCCGGGACCATCGGGGCACCACCACAGGTGAGTACCACGGAATCGCCGGCCGGAGCCTTCACCACTACTACGCGCGTGGCACAACTGGTACTTGCCAGCTGGTCACCGGGGCGCAACGGCGTGCTTTGCTGAGTCATCGTGAACATCCTTAGAGACGAGAATTTTTTCGGTGGGAGACAGTTGGCTGGTGAGGTTGTTCAGGTCAAATGCCTGCCGTGCCAACCAGAATCGCAGGAAGTCTGTGAGCGAGTAGCGCAAGAACACAGCAGATCCGACGACGGCCAGTGAGATGCCGATGAGGGCGATGATAACCGCATCGCGCTGTTCGAGCGCACTCGAGGTGCCGTGCGACATGAAGTACGCGACAATCGCCAGCACGGGGCCGATGACCATCAGTGCGAGACCGCCGCGCAGCCAGAGCTGCGACCGACCGGCCGAAGGATCGGAGATCTTCAGCTCGGACAGCTCACGGGTGAAGCGATCGGCGCGGGATTCGGGTGAGGTCATGATGAACTTCCTAGGTAGAGGGTTGCGAGTTCTTTCTTGAATTCTGCGTCGGGTTGACCGTGGTGCCCGACCCGGCCGCGGACGAGTACCGCGGCGTAGTCGGCGTAGTCGAGCACGGCCGCCGCAAACTGCTCGACGATCAGGACCGCGACGCCCTGCCGGGCGATCTCTGCCACCTGCTCGTAGAGCTCGGCGACGATCAGAGGCGCGAGCCCCATCGACAATTCGTCGAGCAGCAGTACCGCGGGATCGGTTGCCAGACCCCGGCTCAGGGCCAGCATCTGCTGCTCACCACCGGACATCGTGCCGGCGGTCTGCGACGCACGCTTTCCGAGAATCGGGAATCGACTGAATGCGATCTCTTCGATCTCTTCGCGCGAACGACCGGTGAACGTCATCATCTGCAGGTTCTCGCGAACCGTCAGGTTCGGGAAGACGCCGCGGCCTTCAGGGATCAGGCAGACGCCCGCACGAGCGACGTCGCCCAGTGCCATTCCGGTGGCATCTCGTCCGCCGAGCCAGAGTTGTCCCGACTTGACCGGGTGGTTACCGGCAGCCACGTTCAGCGTTGTGGTCTTGCCGGCGCCATTCGGACCGAGCAGCGCGACAACCTGCCCGGCGGAGACACTCAGATCGATTCCGTGGAGCACCGTGATGGCGTCATACGCCGCACGGACGTTCTTCAGTTCCAACA
Organism: Williamsia faeni; assembly: GCA_003202005.1. Taxonomy (GTDB): domain Bacteria; phylum Actinomycetota; class Actinomycetes; order Mycobacteriales; family Mycobacteriaceae; genus Williamsia; species Williamsia faeni. The sequence goes on from QJJF01000013.1 coordinate 18,235, forward strand.
AAGGAGTCATGCTTCCGTCCCCAGATACGCCGCCAGAACCTTCTCGTCTTTGCGGATCACGTCAGGCGGGCCGGATGCGATGATCTTGCCGAGATCGAGCACGAACACCTGGTCACAAACTTCCATGACCAGTTCCATGTCGTGCTCGACCAGCAGGATCGCCGCACCGCGGTCGGCGATGGAGCGCAGGAGGAGCGCAAAGCGCTCCGTCTCCTCGGGATCCTGGCCGGCCGCCGGTTCGTCGAGCAGCAACAGGCTCGGTTTGACGGCGAGGGCTCGCGCCACCTCCACCAAACGTCCTATGCCAGTGGGCAATTCATCCGAACTCTCATCGGCGATATCACCGAGGTCGAGTCGATCGATGATCTCGTCCACCACCTGCGCGGCGTTTCGACGGTGTGGACCGAGTTCCGCGGCGACCAGCAGGTTGTCGCGAACGCTCAAGCGGCCGAACAGTTCCAGTCGCTGGAATGTCCGCGCCAGGCCACGCCGGGCCCGCTTCGAGGGTCCTTCTTTCGTGACGTCATGGCCGTCCATCACCACTGTGCCCGACACCGGCTTGCGCAATCCGGTGACGACGTCGAACAGCGTGCTCTTTCCGGCCCCGTTGGGTCCGATCAGGCCGGTGATCTTGCCGGCCTCGGCGCTCAGCGCGACGTCCTCGAGCGCCCGGTGGCCACCAAAGGCCACCGTCACGCCACTAACCTCGAGTTGCAACGGCATGGTCCAACACCTCCTCGTCCTCGGCGCGCCAAGGGCGTTTGAGCCCCCACCATTCGACCGGGATGTCTGTCTCCACAATCGACCCATTCAGGCCATCTGTGTCCGAGTTCTGCGAATCGATGTCGTTCGGATCGTCTGTGGACTTCGGTCGCACCGCCACCCAGACCCGCAGTGCCACCATTCCGGCGACGATGCCGAAGAAAAACATCCAGCCGTCGATCACATCTGCCAGGCGCAGGGCCCAGAGCAACACGAACCAGCTGAGGAACGCCGACACACCGATGCGATCGGCGAAAACCGGATCCCATTCCTTGCGCATCTCCGGGATCGCGCCGGTACTCAGGATTCCGCCGGCGAAGGCGATGCCGAGCAGGCCTGGTATCACCTGGACCAGATCTGCGGAGTCCGGCCAGATCATGACCACGGCGACAAACGGACCGGCCAACATGAATCCGGTGAAGAAGCCCGCACCGACCGAGCCGAGTCCGGCAATGACCGCGATCAGGAACAGCGGCAGGCCGGCAACAAAGTTGAACTGATCGGCGGTGACCGACTGCAGTTGCATTCCGTACAGGGCTCCACCGAGTCCGGCGATGCCGGCACCGAGGGCGAAGACCGCGACCTTGGCCATCAGAAGATTGCCACCGAGCGTGGCGTAGGCCGCCTCGCTGTCACGCTGGGCGATGAGCCGGCGTCCGAAGCGACTTCGGCGAACCAGTGCCACCAGGAGAGTCGCCAGGGCGAGGAACACCGCTGACAGGATCGTGATCCTGGCCGTGGTGTCGAAGTGGAAGCCGAACAGGTTCGGCCCCACCAACTCGATCGAACCCTGGTCGAAGATCGAGATGTCTGCACCGAAGACGTTGAACTCCGGAAGCGTGAAGATCCAGCGATCCATGATGACCGCGAACGCGGCCGTTCCCAGTGCGAGATAGACACCCGAGAGCCGTAGCGCGGGAACCGCGACGAGTGCACCGGCGATCGCCGCCACCGCCACCGTTGCGATCAGTGCCCACCACTGCCCGTTGCCACCGAAGTAGGCACAAGCAGCCGCACCGATACCCGCCATCGTCAACTGACACAACGAGATCTGACCGGCAAAGCCCGCCAGGGGGACAAACGAGAGCGCGATGATACTCATCGGGAAGATCAACCCGAAGCTGATCAGGTCGCCTTCGCCCAGAACGGTGGTCAGCACCACTGCGAACACCACGATCAGCACACCGAAGATCACGGTGCCTCGAACAGTGGGCAGCGGAACCCTGGTGAGACGCCGGTCGCGGCCACGCAGCTTGCCGTGCGGGAACAGAAGCAGTGCCCCCAGCAACAGGATCGCGGGCGCTGCCAGGCGCAGACCCGGGAGGTATGCGTTCTGTGGCAGGTAACCCGCCAGGTATGCCTCCATACAACCGACCACGATCGCACCGACAAAGGTCATCGGCAGGCTCTTGAGCCGGCCGAAAATGGCTGCGGCGTAGGCACTGATGATGAGCAGCGACAGCTGCATGGCATCGAGAGCCACCATCGAGGCGATCAAGATGCCGCCGATCGCGGCGAGCTCGGTTCCCAGGATCCAGGCCACGCGGTTGGCCCGCACCGGATTGGCTCCGGTGAGGCCGACCAGACCCCGATCATCGACGGTCGCTCGCATCTCGGTACCGATACGGGTGTTGAACATCAACAGCCGCAGGCCGATTGCCACTGCAATCGCAACGGCCATCGTCACCGCCTGGTGCCAGGTGATGGTGGCGGATCCGATGTGAATCGGAGACACATCGGCAAAGAACCGGGGAATCGACTTGGCGTCGTTCGGATCCCAGATCCACCGGGCCACGGCGATCAGAGCGCTCAACAGAGCGATCGTCATCACCATCTTCTCGGCCTCACCGAGTCGTTGGACCGGACGCATCGCCAATTCGACAAGCAACGCAAACCCCGGTGCCAGGACACCGAGAATTATGACGAGGGTGAGCCACACGGGCACGCCCCATCCGATGGAGATCTGCCAGTACGTGAACGCGGCGAACATGCCTGCCGCGCCGTGCGCGAAGTTGAAGACTCCGGTGGTTGTGTACGTCAGAACCAGGCCGCTTCCGATCACTGCGTAGATCGCAGCGGTCGTCAGGCCGACGATTCCGAACGTGATGAATTGATCCATTACTTCACATCACTCTTGCTCTTGCCGACATCGGCCAGGGTCAACGGGGTTCCGTAATCCTTCGTGTATTTGTACGGCTGTTCACACTTGTAGAACTGTCCTGCGGGTGCACCGATGTCGACAGATTCCCAACCATCGGTTGTCGTCTTCTCGACGTTGAAACAGCCGCTCGGCGGAACGGGTGCCAGCATGTTGTTCGGAGCGTGCAATCCGCCTGCAGTCCAAGCAACTTCGCTCTTTGCCTTCTCTACGAGGCAGGTCCGGGTGAGGTCATCGCCACATGTTGAGGCCGACTTCGCGAACAATAGCCAGGACGAGAATGCGCGGATCGCCGGCAGTGTCATTTCGGTGTCCGGCGAGTACTTCGCCCACAACTCGTTGAGTTGCTTCATCGCCGGAACATCGCTGTTGATGGGCGCGTTGCCACCGAGGTCGAGGTAATTGTTCTGTTCGCCCGCCGAGCTTCCGGCCAACTCGATGAACTGGTCGCCGTAAGCGTTGTTGTTGGTGTCGATCCAGTCGAGCTTGTAATCGATGCTGGTGAGCACACTCTCGAGCTTGGCGAGCTGCTTGAAGTCGCCGTAATAGATGAGGCCCTTGACGCCCTTGCTCTTCATCGACTGCGCGTAGGGCGTCCAGTCCGAGACACCCATTGCCGGGTACAGGTCGTTGTAGACAAACGTGCCACCGGCCGCGGTGGTCGATTCGACAGCCTGTTCGCCGAGCAACTTGGTGACGGGCGAATCGCCGTTGATGATGCCGACCGCACCCTTGGAATCGGGGTAGGCCTCGTTGAGGAGCCAGCTCCGGAAGCCGTAGTAGGGGTCGTAACCAACTGTCAAGGTCGGGTCTGCCGAGATCTCGAGTTCTGCACCGGCCGACTGGGCCTGGGCGATCTGCGCGGGGAAGCTCGGGAGCGTGCAGCTCAGGCGTTCTTTGACTCCGAGGCCGTCGAGGGCGGCCCCTCCGCCCACCAAGGCGAAGTCTTCGCGGCACGCCGCGATCATCTGCTGGCGTACCTCCATGAGCTTGCTGTCACGGGTGTTCGCAACGAGCTTGCGTCCGTTGATACCACCGAGGTCGTTACACCACGAGGTGAACACCTTCGCGGCATCGACGAACTCCGAGTTCTTCGTGAAGCCCACGTCGGAGAATGTTCCGACCTGGATCTCGGATTCCGTGACGCCCTGCGCCGGGGTGCCGCTCGGCGATCCCTTCTGGCAGACGTCGGTCAGGTCACCGAAATCGCTCGACGAACTTGCCGCAGCGGTGGTGCCACCCCCCTCGCCTTCTTCACTTCCGGTTTCACTGCTGTCGCGGCCGCTACAGCCGGCAACTAGCAACGTGACCGCCATCAAGGCGATCAGTATGCGCGGTGGTTTCACTCCCTGTTCCTCTCAACTACGTCCGTCCGTCTGCGGGGGGAGACCTGCGACGGTTGTGGACCTGCCCTCGGCGGATCGATGGCACGCCGTGGGCTGTGGCGCTTCCGCTAGTAGGAAACTAGCTTCTCCCATTTGAAGAATCAAGATTTTGTAGGATGCAGGTCACACCTTACTGAATCTGTGACCATCGGCAAACCGGACAGCATTTGTACATCCGGTGTCGGCTGCTCCACCGTTTAGCCAGGTGAGCGCCTCAACCGCCGAAAGCCTTGCCACGTCGCCAAGTCAGGGACTCAAGTCGTGAACGGATCTACGCACCGCAGGCGACAGGAGGGGCCAGGACCGGCGATTTTCCCGGCAGGATTGACTAACCGCGAAGTTCATGGAAATCTAGGTGTTCGAAAGTGAGAACGTGATTCTCATACCGAACGAGAGGAGGTGGTGGATGCGTCTGCCCCCGCTGCCCGCAGACCAATGGGACGAGACCGTCAACACCGCCCTGAAAGGCATGCTGCCGAGGTGGCGCAGGAACCCGGAGCATGCCGGGACCTTCCTCGCTACCCTGGTACGTCATCCAGCTCTGACACAGGCGTACCTCGGTTTCAACGTCTACATCTTGTTCAACTCAACCCTGCCGGCGCGACTTCGCGAACTCATGATTCTCCGGATCGCCACACTGACGAACTGCGAGTACGAGGCAAACCACCACGCCGAACTCGGCAAAGAGGCGGGGTTGACCGAAGACGAGATCTCCGCGGCTCTGGCAGGCAAGGGTCTCAATGACTTCGACAGCGTCGCCCTGCGCTCAGTCGATGAGCTAGATCAGCAATCCCGGATTTCCGACGAGACCTGGGCGGAACTCTCCGACCACCTCGACGAAAAGCAGCGAATGGACCTCGTCTTCACAGTCGGTTCCTATCGAATGCTCGCTACAGCTATCAACACTTTTGACGTCCAGCTTGAACAGGAAAGGTAAATCAATGGCCCACTTCAAGAAACCAGCTGCAGGCAGCTGGACGGAGCATTGGCCGGAGCTCGGTACCGAGCCGGTCGATTACTCCGACTCCACCGATCCCGAGTTCTACCAGGCCGAGATCGACGCCATCTTCAGAAAGAAGTGGGTCAACATCGGACGAGTGGAGACCATCCCCAAGAAGGGAAACTTCTTCACCCGTGAGATCGCCGCACTCGGCACCTCACTGATCATCGTTCGCGACTCCAACCTCGAGGTTCGCGCATTCCACAACGTGTGCCGCCACCGCGGTAACAAGCTGGTCTGGAACGACTTCCCGAACGAAGAGACCTCGGGTACCTGCCGCCAGTTCACCTGCAAGTACCACGCCTGGCGCTACAGCCTCGAAGGCGACCTGACGTACGTGCAGCAGGAAGGCGAGTTCTTCGACCTGGACAAGAACCAGTACGGACTTGTCTCCGTGCGCTGTGAGGTCTGGGAAGGCTTCATCTGGGTCAACATGGATGACAACGCCGGGCCACTGACCGACTACCTGGGCCGCTTCGCCAAGGGTGTCGAAGGCTACCCGTTCGGTGAGATGACCGAGGTCTACAGCTACAAGTCGACGATCAACAGCAACTGGAAGCTGTTCATCGACGCTTTCGCCGAGTTCTACCACGCACCGGTGCTGCACCAGAAGCAGGCCACCAAGGAAGAAGCCGAAAAGCTTCTCCACTTCGGCTTCGAGGCCCTGCACTACGACCTCGACACCCCGCACTCGATGATCTCCAGCTGGGGAGGCATGTCGCCGCCCAAGGACGAGAGCATGGTCAAGCCCATCGAGCGGAAGCTCCGCAGTGGCCTCTTCGGTCCCTGGGATCGCCCCGACATCGAAGGTCTCGACCCGTTGCCGGCCGGCATCAACCCCGCCGGTGCAAAGCCCTGGGGCGTCGACGAGTTCGAGTTCTTCCCGAACATGTCGCTGCTGTTCTGGGCGCCGGGCTGGTACCTCACGTACCACTACTGGCCCACCGCGGTGAACCAGCACGTCTTCGAGGCCAACCTGTACTTCGTCCCGGCCAAGACCTGCCGCGAACGGCTTGCACAGGAACTCGCCGCAGTCACGTTCAAGGAGTACGCGTTCCAGGACGCCAACACCCTCGAAGCAACGCAGACGATGCTCGCCACCAAGACGGTCAGCGAGTTCCCGCTCTGCGATCAGGAAATCCTCCTCCGCCACCTCCACAAAGTGGTCAAAGATGAAGTAAGGGAGCACAAAAATGCCGCAGCTACCAGCTGATTTCGCCGACCTCGAGAAGTTCTCGGACTGGATCCTGGCCACCGAGCAGGAACGTTACGCGAAGCGCCTCGAGACGAGCATGGACGACATGCAGGTGTTCTACGACGCCGGCATGGACAAGATGGACGCCGCGCTGGACCATCTCGACAAGTTCGACCTGTACGACCTGCCGGAACCCGAGCGGGCACTGATGTACCTGATGCAGTCGGTCGTCATGGTGTCCTTCCCGATCGAGGTCTGGAAGCAGCCCCGCGTGCTCGACAGCGGTGCAGCCTGGGTCGAGACCGTGAAGCAGCCGGTGTTCTGATATGCAAACACTCGTAGCGGCGGGCCTACTCGACATCGATTCCGGTGAAATCGTTCGACCCGGAGTGATCCGGATCGACGGTGAACGGATTGTTGGTATAGGAGGAACTCCAGAAGGCGAAATCACCGATCTCGGTGACCTCATCCTCGTCCCAGGTTTCATGGACATGGAGGTCAACCTGCTCATGGGAGGTCGCGGCGAAAAGCCCGTCACCTCAATGGTTCAGGATGATCCGCCGCTACGAATGTTGCGTGCGGTGGGTAACTCCCGCCGTACGCTGCGGGCCGGTTTCACGACCGTCCGCAACCTCGGTCTGTTCGTCAAGACCGGTGGTTATCTTCTCGACGTCGCACTCGGCCGGGCAATTGACGCCGGCTGGGTCGACGGGCCCCGGATCGTTCCGGCCGGCCACGCGATCACCCCTACCGGTGGACACCTCGATCCCACGATGTTTGCGGCCTTCATGCCCGGCGTCCTCGAGCTGACCATCGAAGAGGGCATCGCCAACGGTGTCGATGAGGTCGTCAAGGCCGTTCGATACCAGATCAAGCACGGCGCCCAGCTCATCAAGGTCTGTGTCTCCGGCGGAGTCATGTCCCACACCGGAACCGCAGGCGCCCAGCACTATTCGTTCGATGAACTCTGCGCGATCGTCGACGAGGCGCACCGCCGTGGACTGCGGGTCGCCTCGCACACCCATGGCGCCGAAGCAGTCAAGAACGCCATCAAGGCCGGAATCGACTGCATCGAGCACGGATTCCTCGTCGACGACGAAGCGATCCAGATGATGGTCGACAACGGGACGTTCCTCGTCCCCACGACCCGGTTGATCGACGGCATGGACATCTCGCATGCCCCCGATGAACTGAAAGACAAAGCGGCCATCATGTTCCCGCAGGCCCGCATCTCGGTGAAGAAGGCCTATGAAGCGGGCGTGAAGATCGCCGTCGGTACGGATGCACCCGCGATCCCGCACGGCAAGAACGCTGACGAACTGGTTGCCCTGGTCGACCGCGGCATGAGTCCCATCGCGGTATTGCGTGCAGCCACCATCGTAGCCGCCGACCTGATCAACGTCACCGACCGCGGCCGGCTCGCCGAAGGTCTGCTCGCAGACATCGTCGGCGTGCCCGGAGATCCCACCGAAGACATCACCGTCACACAGGATGTGCGGTTCGTGATGAAAGGCGGCAAGATTTATGTCAACAAATGATGACCTGCTGGAGCTTCAGCAATTGCTGGCTCGCTACGCGGTGAAGATGACCCAGAACGACGTGGAAGGCGTTGTCGGAGTGTTCACTCCCGACGGCACCTATAGCGCCTTCGGCGACGCATTCCCGCTCGACCAATTCCCGGATCTCGTCGCAGCCGCACCCAAGGGCCTGTTCATGACCGGCCAACCGCTGTTCGAGATCGACGGTGACACCGGAACCGGCACGCAGCCACTGTGCTTCGTCCATGACGCAACCCACGACATGCGCATCGGTTACTACAACGACACCTATGTCCGCACGGAAGCCGGCTGGCGCATCCGGACCCGCAAGATGACCTTCATCCGCCGCAGTGGCGAGCATGATTCGGGCATTCCGCACGCGTTCGAACGTCCGGGGGCATGAACGTCCCGGAGTTCCGCTCGGCCGTTCGTGAGTGGCTCGACGCCAATGATCTGACTCCTGGGCCCGACCATTCTCTGGATGGTCAGGTCGAGCAGTTGAATCGCGTGCGTCGGGCCCTTTTCGATGCCGGGTGGATGCGATACGGATGGCCTGCCGAGGTCGGCGGCCTCGGTGGTCCCGCAGAACTGCGTGCTGTGCTCGGCGAAGAAGTCGCGATCCGCGATCTCGCAGAGCCAGGCCTGTATTCGATGATCGAAGTCCTCGTTCCGACGATGATGTCTTATGCGACACCGGAATTGGCCGCAGAGATGGTCCCGCTGATGCTCAGCGGCCGTGAGCAGTGGTGCCAGGGATTCTCCGAACCCGGTTCGGGCAGCGACCTCGCCTCACTCACGACCAAAGCCGTGCAGCAGGGCGACAACTGGGTGATCTCCGGTCAGAAGGTCTGGACCAGCTTGGCCCAGTACGCCTCCCGCTGCGTGCTCCTGACCCGAACTGGCCCCGGCCACAACGGGATCACCGCATTCTTTGTCGATATGGACACCCCCGGTATCACCGTTCGGCCGCTCCGTACGATGCACGGGGTCGACGAGTTCGCCGAGGTGTACTTCGACAACGTCGTCGTCCCGGCCGACCGCATGCTCGGCAAGCCCGGCGACGGCTGGGGTGTCGCGATGGATCTGCTCCCCCACGAGCGTTCGACGTGTTTCTGGCATCGCATCGCCTACCTGTTCACCCGGCTGGACCGGTTGCTCGTCCAATCCGCACCCACCACCACGGTGGCCGACGACGCCGACCTCGGCGCGGCCTACCTGGCACTGCACACCATTCGCTGCCGTTCGCGGATGACGCAGCAGCGCTTGGCCGACGGAGCTGCGCTCGGACCCGAGACGTCGGTGGACAAGGTGCTGCTGGCCACGGCCGAACAGCAACTGTTCAACACCGCGCGTGATCTGCTGCCGGGAGCCATCGAGCTCTCGGAGTCCGAATGGCGGATCGAATACCTCTACTCGCGGGCCGCGACCATCTACGGCGGCACCGCGGAGATCCAGCGCAACATCATCGCGCGGCGACTACTCGATCTCGGGAAGGAGTGAAGATGGACAACGACGAACTCCTTTTGCTCACAGAGACATTCCGTAAGGCGATGACGGGGTCCTCCGGCCCTGAGCTCGATGCCGCGCTCGTCGAACTCGGCTGGACCGAGATGCTCGCCGAGATCCCGGAGATCGCTGTTCCGATGGTGTTCCGGCTCCTCGGTGAGACCGGCGCGCACGCATCGGTGATCAACGACGTCATCGGCGCATACATCCCGCTGCCCTTCGCAGGCGGATCCTGGGTTGTCTGGCACCGCAAGAGCATTGCCACCGGGGCAACACTCGATTTCGAGTTGCCACTGGAGGTCGTCGGATCCTGCAGTGGGACTCCGCTGCCCACCGCCACACTCGCCGCAGCCCAACGGGCAATCGGATGGTGGCTCGTCGGTACCAGCCGGACAATGCTGTCCCTGGCACGCGAACACGCACTCAGTCGCACCCAGTTCGGAAAGCCGGTTGCCGGCTTCCAGGCGATCCGCCACAAGCTCGCCGAGACCTACGTGGCGATCGAGGGCGCAGAGGCGACCTTGCAGGTTGCTGACGATGAACTGGGCTCGATCTTGGCGAAAGCGGCTGCCGGACAGGCTGCTCTGACAGCCGCCAAGCATTGCCAGCAGATCCTCGGCGGTATCGGATTCACCGAAGAACATGACCTACAGCGCCACATCAAACGAGCGCATGTTCTGGACGGCCTTTTCGGGAGTGCCCGCGAACTGACGCGTGAGGCCGGCGCCATCATTCGCAAGCAGGGTTTCGCGCCACGCCTGGTCGATCTGTGATCACCGTAATGAGTTGAGCAACAGCCACATAGTGCACGTCAGGGCCGATTCCTCGAGTTGAGGAATCGGCCCTGATTTGTTGGTTGCCACCCACCGACTGTCACGTGACGGCATACAAGAGGGCCGGTACTTCGCGAGAAGTACCGGCCCTTTTGTCAGTTCAGTCAGATCTGGTTCAGCAACCCGGGATTGCTTGTCCCGAGCCCTGGACAGCCAGGATGGTGCAGAAGGTCACGCCTGCAACAACCCAGGTGCCATCGACCAGCACGGCCTCGCCGGACTGGCCGGGCAGTGCGGGATTGCCATTGATGTTCAGATCCCAAGTTACATTGGCATGTTCGGGGGTGTCGAGAGTGATCTCATGGACAGTGGCGGTGGTGCCGGCGGCCTGTGGGTTCGCGCTCATACCCTGCAGAACCGGTCCGAACACGGCCGCGTTCTCGACGTACTTGGTCCGCTCTTCCATCGGAGCTGTTCCGTTGAAGAACGTCTCGTAGGCGGTGGTGATCGCCTGAGTGGTGGCGGCGTCCGCGGTGGCGGCAGCAGCTTCGCTCGAGGTGGCAGCAGCCGAAGATGCGGGGGCGGCCGACGACGACGAGCTGTCGTCGCTGTCATCGCTACAGCCGGCCAGGAGTCCGACCATGACAGCAGCGCAGGCGCCTGCGGTGAGGGCCCTACGGACGATCGAATTACGCATGGGTGTGTCCTTTCTCGTGGACAGAGGATCCGACCACTCGTTCAATGCTGAAGTCTCCGGCAAATCAATGGGCACTTGCGATTTCGCATCCGCACCCGTTGATCCGCGACGACGACTGAGACTGATAATTGCATTCTCGCGTTGATCGTACGACATTCTCGGCGCTATATACAGCGATTCGGCGAAAACCGCAGAACAGTATTCTCGAAGGGCTGTCGCCGCTCGATCCGAAATGCCCGTAACGTTCTTAAGTGATCTTGGCCTTCATCTCGTCGAGCCGGGCCAGAACCGGATAACCGCTGACACTCAACGCATTTCCGTGCCCGGTCTGGTGGATGTCGAACACCGACTGGATCGCTGCATAGAAGCCCTGCACGTCCAGCGTCTGGTTGACGGCCCGCTTGGCCTGGCGCAAGCCGAACGGGGGCATCGAGGCGATGTGACGCGCGAGCTTCATCGTCTCGTCGTCGAGCTCGTCACGCGGCACCACCTTGTTCACCATGCCCACCTGTTCGGCCTCCACGGCGGTGACCGGGCGGCCGGTGAACAGGATCTCCTTGGCCTTGCGCGGGCCGAGTTCCCATGTGTGACCGTGGTATTCGACACCGCCGATCCCCATCAGCACCACCGGGTCCGAGAACTGCGCATCGTCCGCGGCGACGATCAGGTCGCACGGCCAGCAGAGCAGGAGACCACCGGAGATACACCGACCTTGAACCGCCGCGATCGACGGCTTGGGGATGTTGCGCCACCGCAGTGAGTACTCCAGGTAGCGGCGGCTCTCGTTCTGATAGATCAGCTCCAGGGTGATCTTGTCCGGGACCGGTTCCCCGCTCTTGAGGTCGTGACCGGACGAGAAGTGCTTACCCTCGGCACGCAGGACGATGACAACGACCTCGGGGTCGGCGGCCGCCCGCATCCATGCCGCATCCAATTCGTCGAGCAGAGCGCCATTCTGGGCGTTTGCCCGCTCCGGACGATTGAGCGTGATGGTTGCGATCTTGTCCGCAACCTCGTAGTCGATGTACGTCACTCGCCTATCCCCTCGGTAGCCCGAGCACGCGCTCGGCGATGATGTTGCGTTGCACTTCAGAGGTGCCACCGGCGATGGTTCCGGCAAAGCTCCGTGCGTAGCGGTCGAACCAGCTGCCACTGAAATCATCGTTGTTCAACGGCATGTGCGGTGCGCTGACGGCGGGATGGATCAGACCGTCGACCCCGGCCGCATTCAGCGCAACTTCCGAAGCGGTCTGAACCGCCTCGGAACCAAGTACTTTCAGCACCGACAATGCTGCTACGTCCTCTTCACCACGAGCAGTACGGGCCAGGGCCGCCGAACCGAGCAGGCTCAGCGCCTTGGCGTCCATGAGCAGAGTGGCATATCGATCGCGATCGAGTGGGGTGTTCGGAACGAAGTCACCGATGAGATCCTGCAACCGATCGGCAAATCCCATCCACAGCAGGTTGCGCTCATGGCCCAGCGATCCGGAGGCAACACCCCAGCCGCCGTTGAGCGGGCCCACCAGATTCTCGGCCGGCACCCGTACGTCGTCGAAGAAGACCTCGTTGAAGTCGGTGTCGTCCGCCCGGCAGACCGAGGCGAACGGACGTCGGGTGACGCCCGGGAGATCGGTCGGGATCAACAGAACACTGATCCCCTTGTGCTTGGGCACATCGGGATCGGTTCGGACGAAGGTCAGGAGCACGTCGGCGTGGTGGGCACCGGACGTCCAGATCTTCTGACCGTTGACGACGAAGTGGTCTCCGTCGCGGACGGCGCGGGTACGCAGCGAAGCGAGGTCAGAACCGGCGCCCGGTTCACTCATTCCGAGCGCAGCGGTGATCTCTGCCCGCAGAATCCTTGCCGCCCAATGGTTTTTCTGTTCATCGGTACCGAACGACAGGATCGATGCCGCGATGATGCCAAGACCCTGGGGATTGAAGCTGTGGTAGATCCGCCGACGCGACAGCTCCCGCAGATGTACGTACTGCTGCAGGATCGTTGCGTTCCGGCCACCGAATTCCGGCGGGTTTCCCGGCAGGAGCCATCCATGATCGAACTGCACCCGCTGCCACCGACGCGCCCATTCGGGCATGTCGGCACTCGAATGGGACCGCTCGACGGTGTCGGCCTCCGCCGGCACATGTTCATCGAGGAATGCGATGAACTCCTGCCGGAAGGCCTCCAGTTCGGGATCAAATGTCAACTGCATGTCGCTCCTCGAAGATGCGGGCACGGTGCTGCGCGGCGCCGCCCAGTAACAGTTCTCCGGACTTCGCCCGTTTGAGAGCGAACTGCAGATCGTTCTCCCACGTGAAGCCCATCGCACCGAACAGCTGCAGGCCATGCCGGAATACCAGGGATTGGCATTCGCCGGCCGATGCCTTGGCCATGGACGCCGCGACGCCGCAGGTCCGGTCATCGCCGGCCGCGATCGTCAGTGCTGCGTAGTAGGAAAGGGCGCGAGCGCGTTCGATGGCGACGTGCATGTCCGCGGCCTTGTGTTTGACCGCCTGGAACGAGCCGATCGGGGCACCGAACTGCTGCCGGGACTTCACGTGCTCGAGCACCATGTCCAGAATCCGCTGGCAGGCACCCACAGTCGTGAGCGCGAGCCCGGTCAGCGCCACCGGCATGGCCAGGGACACGTCGACGTCGGTGCGATCTCCGGCACCGGCCCGAACGCCGGAGAAGGACACCTCGGCGATGTGCAGTGCGGGATCGAAGACATCGGTGCGGGTCGCCGACACCTGATCACCACGGACCACAAACGTGCCGGCGGGCGTGACGACCGCGATCCGGTCGGCGCGATCGCCGTCCAGGATGTGCTTGGCGGTACCGTCGAGCACCCAGCCCGCCCCGTCGCGGCGGGCGTTGACACCGCTGAACACCGCGGTTCCGCCGCCGCCGAGATCAAATCCGGGTGCGAGTGGCGCGAACTGCGTCATGGTGGCGAGGTAGGGCGTGGGGTCGGTCGACCGGCCGAGTTCCTCGAGCACGATCGCGAGCTCGACTGCGTCGGCCCGGTCGGTCAGTTCAGTCCACCCGAGTTGGTTGTACAGCTTCCACAGCGGCCCCGGGTCGACCCCGCCGTCGACGACGCTCCGAATGAATGCGGGCGAACACTCCTTCGCGACCACGTCGCGGATGGTGTCGCGCCAAAGGCGTTGGTCCGAGTCGAACTCCAACAGCATGCCGACATGCCTCCTTCCCCGTCGTGTTTCCACAACTTCATGAGAATATCATTCTCGCATACGGTAGTATGAATCTCGAAAGTGTTGGTGACATGCGTCCTAACCGGCTTTTCCGGGCCCGATGTCCGGTAGAGTGCCAGCCATGTTCTCCCAACTTCGCCGCGGATTGACGTCCGACAGAGGCCCAGGAGCGATCCGATCGTGACCAGTCCCAGCGAAGAGCCGGCCTGGAAACAGCGCGCGGTCGAACGCTCCATCAAAACAGCCAAACTGCGCGCCGAACAGCGCGTGCAGAAGTTTCTCGATGCCGCACAGGCGATCATCACCGAGAAGGGCACGACGGAATTCACCGTCCAGGAAGTTGTCGACCGGTCACGCCAGTCGCTGCGTAGCTTCTACCTACAGTTCGACGGCAAACACGAACTCCTGCTCGCGCTGTTCGAGGACGCCCTGGGCCGGTCCGCCGACCAGATCCGGGCGGCCGCGGCCGGCCCCACCGACCCCATGGAGCGCTTGCGCGTCGCCGTTGAGCTGCTGTTTGAGCTCTGCCGACCCGATCCCGGTGCCAAGCGGCCGCTGTTCAACGACTTCGCACCCCAGTTACTGCTGACGCATCCCGCAGAAGTGAAGATCGCGCACGCACCTCAGCTCGCCTTGTTCACCGAGTTGATGGAACTCGCCCAGGAGGCGGGCCAGTTGCGGCCGGATGTGAATGCAAAACGAACCGCCGCGATGACAATGCAGACTGTCATGTTCATCGCGCAGTCGAGCACTTCCGACGACATCACGCAACAACCGATCACCGCCGAAGAAGTCTGGCAGTTCTGCGCCAACGGTTTCGCCGCTTCCTAAGAATGAGAATGCTGTTCTCTAGTTGAAGAATTCTGCTTACAATCGGTAGATGGCCGATATGTGGAATGACCTTCTCAGCTGTCTCGAACTACGCCCGCTGACCCCCGACAACAGTTCCGATGCGCCCCAGCAGGGCCCGGGAACGATCGCCGCGGTCTACGAAGGGCAGAACCAGAACCTCGAATATCACCGCCTGTTCGGCGGTCAGCTCCTCGGCCAGTTCATCTCGGCCGCGCTCGCGACGTCCCCCGGAAAGACGATCAAATCGATCCACTCCGTCTTCAGCAAAGAGGGGCATGCCGACGAGCCCGTCACCTACGACGTGGTGCGCCAGCAAGAGGGACGTACATTCGCCAGCCTGCTGATCACCGCACACCAATCGAAGGGCGTGATCGCATCGGCGGCGGTCTCGATGCACGTCTCCGAGGATGGTCCTGAGCTCCAGGAAATCCCCACTCCGTCGCCTCTGCTCTCGGCTGACCACGCCGTTGACTTCAACCTCATCCCGTGGGAGATCCGGACCGCAGGTGACCTCAACTCCACCGGCGTCTCGGCTCCGGAGTTCGAATTCTGGATGCGCACACCCACCGTGGATCAGGCGCTCGCACCCGCACTGGCGGCGTATGCCACCGATCTGACCATCATCGGCACCGCTCTGTTGCCGCTGGAGGGCTACAGCCAGACAGGTAACGGCACCGCATTCATCTCCGCGGTCACCTCGCACACCATCTGGTTCCACCGCCCCTTCCGCACCGACGAGTGGTTGCTGCTCCGCC
The DNA here is from genome assembly GCA_003202005.1 of Williamsia faeni. GTDB lineage: Bacteria > Actinomycetota > Actinomycetes > Mycobacteriales > Mycobacteriaceae > Williamsia > Williamsia faeni. Next base: position 34,072 of record QJJF01000013.1, read on the forward strand.
AGCACAGTCCGCTTGTCGCGCACTCCCGAACCTTCGGCCGCGGCGACATCCTCACCGAGGACGGACAGCTGGTCGCCTCGTTTGCACAAGAAGCGATGGTCCGCATCAAGTCCTGACCACCTGGTCCAATGAAAGATTCACAACAGATCTGAGGGCACATATGGCGGTCAATGCTGCGTCGACGCGGGTGGTCCAGTGGGCAACCGGCAACATCGGCACGAAATCACTACGGGGGCTCATCGAGCACCCGACGATGTCGCTGGTCGGCGTCTACGTCCACAGCGAACAGAAGGCCGGCACCGATGCCGGTGAGCTCTGCGGCCTCGATCCGATCGGTGTTGCGGCGACCAACAGCATCGACGATGTGATCGCGCTCGAACCGGATTGTGTGGTGTACATGCCGGCCGCGCTCGACGTCGACGAGGTGTGCCGGCTTCTCGCCGCGGGCATCAACGTCGTCACCACCCGCGGCGAGTTCCATCACCCGGCGGGGATGGAAGCCGGGCTACGTACCGCGGTGGAAGAGGCGTGCCGCACCGGGAGCAGCTCGATTCACAGCACCGGCAGCAGTCCGGGATTCATCACCGAAGCCGTTCCCCTGGTGCTGGCGTCGATTCAGCGGCGCCTGGACAAGATCACGATCGATGAGTACGCCGATCTGTCCCAACGTGATTCGCCTGATCTCCTCTTCCAGATCATGGGCTTCGGTCAGGAACCCACAGAGTTCAGCGATCTTCGACTCGAGCACGCGCGGAGCAGCTTCGGTCCGTCACTGGCTCTGGTGGCCGACGCACTCGGACTGCCACTCGACTCCATCGAGGCGGCCGGGGAAATCGGCGTCACGCGTCATGAGACGACCATCGCCGCGGGAGTGTTGAAGGCCGGAACTGTTGCAGCTCAACGGATAAGCGCCACCGGAATGCGAGATGGCAAGGCGGTGATCCAGTTTCGGGCCACGTGGTACTGCACCCCCGACTTCGACGCCGACTGGGATCTACTCGACACGGGCTGGCGAGTGACCGTCGAGGGTGATGCGCCACTCGAGGTTGCCCTCAAGATGCCGATCACCCTCGACGAGATGGCCGCCACCACACCCGGTTACACAGCAAACCGGGCCGTGAATCTGGTGCCTTACGTGTGCGATGCAGCGCCGGGGATTCGCCCCAGCACCGAGCTGCCGCAGATCATCGCGAAATTGGGCTGACCTCTGCCGGTGCGGCGATCAGCATTTCCGCCGCACCGTAGGGGTCGATCTCACCCGAGGCGACCGCCTCTGCCAACGGCACGAGATCGGGATGCATCTGCAGAAGGGTCTGGGCGAGCGACAGGATCTGGACCCGGGCCCGCGCTGACTGCCGATCGGCGTTGTCGTCCCGGTGATGTGCGTCGATGACATCGACCAGCTCATCGATCCCCTCGCCGCGGACGGCAACGAGTTTGAGGATCGGGACGTGCGCCTCTGCTCTCAGGTCCCGGACGGTCTGATCAGCGCCGTCGCGGTCGGCCTTGTTCACCACCAGGATGTCGGCCACTTCGAGAAGGCCGGCCTTCGCGGCCTGAATCGCATCTCCGGCACCGGGGTTCAGAACCACCACGGTCGGATCGGCGATCGCCGCCACCTCGACCTCGGATTGTCCGACACCGACCGTCTCGAGGACGATCAGATCGTAGGAAATGGCACCCAGGAGCCGGATCGCAGCGGGTACGGCCGCCGACAGTCCACCCAGATGGCCACGGGTGGCCATGGAGCGGATCAGCACACCGGTGTCGTTGATGTGTGCGGCCATCCGGATCCGGTCACCGAGCAATGCACCACCGGAATAGGGCGACGACGGATCGACCGCGAGCACCGCGACCTTCAGGCCGCGCTTCCGATAAGCGGTGACCAGGGCCGCGACCGTGGTTGATTTTCCGGCGCCGGGCGGGCCCGTCAGGCCGACAACACGTGGCCTTCCGGACCCGGTGACCGCCAGCACCTCATCGCGGCGCGGGCCCTCGACCAGAGTGAGCAACTTACCCGTTGCCCGCTCCGATCCGGCCCGCGCCGCGGTGATCAGTTCATCGATTGTCATGCGAGGCAGGGATTGTGAGTCGGCAAACTCACGCGTGGACCTCGACGACAACCGCGGATCCCATGCCGCCACCGGCGCACATGGCCGCCACGCCGATACCGCCACCGCGGCGACGCAGTTCGTGGACGAGCGTGGTCAGCATGCGCGCACCGCTGGCCGCAACCGGATGGCCCAGTGAGCAACCGCTACCGCTGGTGTTGACGATGTCCGGGTTGATGTCGAGCAACTTGATGTTGGCGACACACTGCGCCGCAAATGCCTCGTTGATCTCGAACAGGTCGACGTCATCGACCTTCAGACCCACTCGCGCAAGCGCTTTCGGGATGGCCTCGACCGGGGCCAGACCGGTGAACGCCGGATCGATGCCCACCGACGCCCACGAACGAACCGTGGCCAGGGCCGGCAGTCCGAGATCGCTGCTGGCGACGGTCAGGATCGCGGCCGCGTCGTTCGCACCGCTCGAGTTGCCCGCGGTGATCGAGAATCCCTCGATCTCGGGATGCAGAACCTTCAGCGAGGCAAGCTTTTCCAGAGTTGTGGTACGACGCGGATGCTCGTCGACCTCGAACAGTCCATGGACCGTATCGATCGGCACGACCTCGTCGTCGAACCGGCCCTCGTCGATCGCGGCGATCGCCTTCATGTGCGAGCGGTATGCCCAGGCGTCCATCTCTTCACGGGTGACGCCGGCCTTCTGCGCCGCGTTCCAGCCCACGGTGATCGACATGTCGCGGTTCGGTGCATCCGGACGGTCCGGGTGGGTCGGGGACATCCACGGATCGATCCAGTCCTCGCCGACGCGGAAGCGCGCCTTCGGTGAGGTCGAGGAGGAGTTCACGCCGCCGGCCAGGATCAGCTGGTCCATACCCGAACGGATACTTCCCGCAGCGGTTGTCACGGCTGACAGGCTGGCCGCGCAATGCCGGTTGACGGCAAGCCCGGGTACCCCGGTCAGGCCGGCGGTGATCGCCGCGTGACGGGCGATGACACCGCCGCCATAGAGGCCCTCGGCGAGGTAGATGTCGTCGACCAGATCCGCATCCAGAGTGCTGACCGCCGCCTTGACCACGTGGTCGGCCAGAACGTAGGCGTCGGTATCGCGCAGGGTCCCCTTCATGGCGGAGCCGATCGGGGTGCGCAACGCCGATACGATTACGGCTTCAGGCATTGTTGTTCTCCAGTTCTGCCACAAGGTTGCGGCGCAATAGCTTTCCGGTCTCGGTACGTGGGAGTTCGTTCTGGAACACGATCACGTCCGGGGTCTTTGACGAGCGGAGCCGATCTCGGACGAACTGCTTGATCTCGTCCGGATCACCGGCACCCACGACAACGGCGACAAGACGTTGTCCCCATTCGGGATCGGGGACGCCGATGACAGCGGCCTCGATGATGCCGGGGTGGTCGTGCAGGACATCTTCGATCTCGGCGGGGGCGATGTTCTCGCCACCGCGGATGATCGTGTCGTCCGACCGTCCCTCGATGAACAGGAATCCGCCGGCGTCGAGGTGACCGAGGTCGCGGGTGGCGAACCAGCCCTCGTCGTCGAGCACACTCTTGCCGCCGTATTCACCCGAGATCTGTTCGCCGCGAACGAATACCAGTCCGGTCTCACCCTGGGGTGTCGCCGTTCCGTCTTCTCCACGGATCGCGATCTCGATACCCGGCAACGGCTGCCCGACCGAACCGAGCCGATCGCGGACAGCGGGATCGGACGACGCGAAAGCGGTCCGGTGATCTTCCGGTCCGAGAACGGCGATCGACGACGCCGTCTCGGTCAGACCGTAAGCGTTGACGAAGTTGGTATCAGGGAACAACGCGAGCGCGCGCTCCAGAACCGGCCGGGGCGTACGCGCGCCGCCATAGGCCAGGCTCTTCAGGAACGGTTGTCCCGCATCCTCTTCCGTGGTGGCGTCGACGATGCGGGCCAGCATCGTGGGAACGACCATGGCGTGCGTGACCTTCTCGCGACGCACCGTCTCGATCCATGCCCGCGGTTCGAAGGCGTCGAGATAGACCACCCGACGGCCGCTGTAGAGATTCGACATCAGGTTGGTCAGACCCGCGATGTGGTACGGCGGGACGGCGACGACGGTTGCGTCTTCCGGAGAGGCCGACGAGAACTCGATGGTGTTGAGGACATACGCCAGCAGGTGGCGGTGGCGCAGGATCGCGGCCTTGGGTGCGGCGGTGGTGCCGCTGGTGTAGATGATCACCGCGACGGCATCGCCGTCGTAATGGGCGGGCGGGCGGGCGGCATCGTCCATCGGGACGCTGTCGGAGAGGGAGTCGATCCAGGAATCGAGTTCCTTCTGATCGAGCACCAATGCACCGGGATGCCGGTCCTTGAGCGCGGTCAACTGCGCGTCACCGAGACGGTAGTTGAGCGGCACAAACGGAACCCCGGCCATCGCGGCGCCGAACAGTGCCACGGGATAGGCCAAGTGGTTGATGCCGGAGTACAGGATTGCCGGGTAGTCGGTGAATCCTGTCGCAGCCCGGCGTGCGAGGTCCAGTATCTGCCCGGCCGTACTCGACCGGCCGTTGGCCGTCACGACGGCTCGATCGTCCGCCGACGCTGCCATTTCCAAGATCATCGTGATATTCATGAGAACATGATTCTCTCAGATTGAGATCGTCAATTGCAAGAAGGGAAACCCCATGGAAATCAGTGGCAGTTCCGCCATCGTCGTCGGAGGCACCGGTGGACTCGGTGAGGCAACCGTCCGTCGCCTGCATGCCGCAGGCGCCAAGGTCGTTGTGGCCGACGTGGCCGACGACAAAGGCAAAGCACTCGAAAGCGAGCTGGGTGTCCGCTACGTTCGCACCGACGCCAGCGACGAGGCCTCGGTCAACGCGGCCATCGCCGAAGCCGAATCCCTCGGCCCGTTCCGCGTGTCCGTGGATTGCCACGGCGGCCCCGCCGGCGGCGGCCGACTGGTCGGCAAGGACGGAAGCCCCATGGAGCTGGAGGCCTTCACAAAGACCATCAGCTCGTACCTGATCTGGACCTTCAACGTGACCCGCCTGGCCGCTGCTGCACTCGCACGGCAGGAGCCGCTCGATGAGGGCACCCGCGGCGTCATCATCAACACCGCGTCGATCGCAGCCTACGAGGGCCAGATCGGCCAGCTCCCCTACGCCGCCGCCAAGGGGGGCGTGGTCGGCATGACACTCGTCGCCGCTCGCGACCTGTCGCCGCTGGGTATCCGGGTCATGGGCATCGCCCCCGGCACGATCAACACCCCCGCGTACGGCAAGGCCGCCGATCAGCTCGAGGCCTACTGGGGCCCGCAGGTTCCGCACCCGAAGCGCATGGGCCGTTCCACCGAATACGCCGCCCTGGTGGCCGCCATCGTCGAGAACGACTATCTCAACGGTGATGTCATCCGCCTGGACGGCGCACTGCGGTTCCCGCCGAAGTGACGGCCGGCAAGCCGCTTGACGGCAAGGTTGCATTCGTCGCCGGCGCAAGCCGGGGTATCGGTGCTTCCATCGCGGCGGCGCTTGCGGATGCGGGCGCCTCCGTGGCCGTTGCGGCACGTTCCGAGGCCGAAGGAAAAGTGCCGGGCACGATTCATTCGGTGGCTGATCAGATCAACGCATCCGGTGGCCGGGCGATCCCGGTGCCCTGTGACGTCACGTCACAGGAGTCCATCACCGCGGCGGTCGATCAGACAGTTTCGGAGTTCGGCGGCATCGACATCCTGATCGCCAACGCCGGCGTGCTCTGGATGGGACCGATCGAGAAGACGCCACTCAAGCGGTGGCAACTCTGCCTCGACGTCAACCTGACCGGTGTCTTCCTGATGACCCAGGCAGTCATCCCGCACCTGCGGGCGCGGGGCGGCGGATCGATGATCGCCGTCACCACCACCGGTGTCGACATGATCGATCGCGGATCGAATGCGTACTGGGTGTCGAAGGCTGCGGTCGAGCGGCTCTATAAGGGACTCGCATCAGACCTCAAGGTGGACAACATCGCGGTCAACTGCCTGAGCCCGTCCCGGGTGGTGCTCACCGAAGGGTGGGCATCGGCCGGTGGCGGACAAAAGATCCCACCGGAGGCCATCGAACCTCCGGAGACCATGGGCAAGGCAGCACTGTTGCTCGCGCAGCAGGATGCGTCCGGTATCACCGGAACCATCCAGCGCTCGGAAATCCTGATTCCCCGAGCTGACAAATAAAATCGCGCCACCTACCGCCATTCGCTCCTGTTGCGACAGGAGCGAATGGCGGTAACCGGAGCGAATTGTGCTGCTATTCGGGAATGTTAGACGGGATCCAGCTCGGGTCGCGCTTCTCCATGAAGGCGCGCATACCTTCTCGCGGCTCCGGCGAGGTCTCGAGCGCGCCGAACATCGTCTGGTAGTCGATGAGGCCATAGCGCTCGTTGAGCATCCGTTTGACCTGAGCCCGCGCCTCGGGTGCGGTCTGGAGAATCTCGCGCGCCGCGGTCAGCGCGGCCGACCGCAGTTCCTCGTGCGGTACCACCCTCGAGATCACCCCGAGACGCAAGGCTTCCGCCGCGTCGAACTTGCGGGCGGACAAGATCAGGTCGCGGGCCGCCGCCAATCCGACGTGCGCGGGAAGTGCTGCGGCATAAGTCGCATCGGGAATTCCGCGCAACAACTCGGGTACCCGGAATGTCGCGCGATCACTGGCCACGGCGATGTCGGACATCATGGCCACCAGGAGTCCACCGGCCTGGCAGATGCCGTTGACCGCCGAGATGACCGGTGCGCGACTGTCACGAATCGTCAGGAACGGCAGCACATCATGGCCGATTCCGTCCGGAAGGTTGTCACCTGGTTCGGCCCGGCCCCCGAGATCGCCTCCCGGCGCGAACACATCTCCGGTGCCCGTGATGATGAGCGCCGCCAGATCTGGGTCCGAATTCACCAGACGCACAGCTCTTTTCAATCCGTAATACATCGCAGGCGTGAATGCGTTGCGCGCCGCCGGGCGGTCGATCGTGCACCATCCGATCGGTCCTTCTCGCTTGAACTTCAGCCCACCGGCTCCCAAATCATCAGTCATGGAAGAAGACTATCGGATTCACCATGATTGAGAATCTGATTGCGCCACATCAGGAATGCTGCCCACTTATCCTGGAAGAATGAAATTCTGGTGCGGCACCGCATTCATGAACACAATCGAAATGCCTTCGGTGGCAAAAATGATGGACGACGCCGGGTATCACGGCATGCTGGTCTCCGACCATCTGGTCTATCCACGGAATCCGAAGACCCCCTATCCGGCCACGCCGGACGGCAAACCGTTCTGGCACCCCGAAACAGAATGGCCCGACCCCTGGGTCCTCACCGGCGCGATGGCTGCGGTGACCACCAACCTGCACTTCGGGAACAACGTCTACATCGCACCCGCACGTCCGATCATCGATGTGGCCAAAGTTGTCGGGACCGCGGCCGCGATCGCCGGCGGACGCGTCTCGATCGGCCTTTCCGCCGGCTGGAATCGTGAGGAATTCGACCTTCTCGGACAGGATTTCGACAATCGAGGGCCGCGCCTGAACGAGATGATCGAAGCGCTGCGCGTGCTGTGGAAGGGCGGTTGGGTTTCGTGGAAAGGTGAGTACTACGACATCCCGGAAATGATGATCGAGCCCCATCCCCCGGAGCCCGTCCCCATCCTGTGCGGTGGTGAGTCCGGTCCGGCCCTGCGTCGCGCCGCACGGCACTGCGACGGCTGGGTCGGCACCGCCTACACACTCGAGGATGCCAAGCCGTGGATCGACCGCATCAACGGTCTGCGTCGTGAGTACGGTCGCGAGAACGAACCCTTCGAGATCATCATCGGGTTGCGCGAGGAGCCATCACTCGACGTCTACAAACAGGCCGAGGATCTGGGCATCGGCGCAATCATGGTGAACCCCTGGGCCAATTGGGAACGTACCCACTCCGGCGACCACGCCGATCTCCGGGCCCAGGCCGAACAGTACCGGGCACCGTTGGAGGCCTTCGCCGAGAAGTATGTCTCGAAACTCACCTGATCCCCCTCCGCAACCGAGCCACAAATACAAAGACGAGCCACATATTTGTGGCTCGTCTTCGTATAGGTGGCTCGTCTGTTTGGGACGGCCGCGACCCGCTACTTCTTGGCAGTCAGCCGTGCGATATTCGACTGGAAGTCATCGGTGGTGAACGACTGATGCTCGGCGCTCATCGCGAAGTCGAGTGTCGCCAGCACGGCCCGCTCGAGGTGCAGGTTCAGCAGTCGCTTGGTGGCTTCGACCGCCTGCTGCGGTTGCTCGGAGATCCGCTTCGCACAGGCCAGAGCCTCGGCGAGCGGATCGGCGACGACATGGTTCGCCAATCCCATCTCGCGGGCGCGCTCCGCGGTGATCCGCGCCCCGGTGATCGCGTATTCCTTGGCCAGCAACAGGCTGGTGTGCAGCGGCCATGTGACCGGTCCACCGTCTGCCGCAACCAATCCCACCTGTACGTGCGGATCGGCCAGATAGGCCTTCTCGCCGATGTAGACGATGTCGCTGAGCGAGACGAGGCTGCAGCCCAATCCCACTGCGGGACCGTTGACGGCCGAGACCACGGGAACCCGGCACCGCGCCATTCCGAGCACGATCTCACGGCCGTCGGCGATGGTCTGCGCGCGCAGTTCGTCGTCCTTGGCCAACTCTGCGAGATACGCGAAATCGCCTCCGGCAGAGAATGCCTTGCCGGCTCCGGTCAGCACCGCGGCGCGAGCACCGCGGTCGGCGCTCAGCTGCGGCCACAGCCGCGCCAGACCCACGTGCAGATCATGATTGACCGCATTGAGTGCATCCGGACGGTTCAGCGTGATGATGCGCAGAGATCCGTCGGCCTGGACGTCGATCTCGTCGGGCATGTCGTACATGGTCAAACTCCCAGTCCTAGAATTCGCGATCCGATGATGTTCTTCTGAATCTGTGACGTACCGCCCATGACGCTCTGGGCCCGGCTGTAGAGGTAGGCACTGAGCAGTTCGGGATCCTTGGTACCAACCACGTCGAGCGCGGCATGTCCCACGGCCTGTTCGACCCAGGTCATCAACAGCTTGTCGAGCGACCCGTCCGAGCTGTGCTGGACGCCGTCGAGCTGTTCCGACAGTCGTCGCCGCACATGCAGCCTCAACATCTCGGTTTCGATTGCGGCCCATGCCAGATCGGCGGAAGGCTTGCCCTCCGACTTCTTGGCGATCTGATTGACCAGCTTGCTGTAGCGGGCAGCGAAGCCGAGCGTCGAGGGCTCGCGCTCATGCCCGACAACCGTCATCGCCAGTTTCCAGCCATCGCCGGGCGCGCCGACCATGTTCGCGGCGGGTACACGCGCCCCGTCGAAGAGAACCTGACCGAATTCGGTGGTCACACCGCTGATCATCTTCAGCGGTCGCTGCTCGATCCCGGGCTGGTTCATCGGCACGATGAAACCCGAAATGCCCTTGTGCCGAGCCACATTCTTGTCGGTCCGGGCCAGCAGCAAGCACCAGTCGGCGTTGTCCGAATAGCTGGTCCAGATCTTGTGGCCATTCAGGACGTACTCGTCACCGTCGAGGGTGGCTGTGGTTGTCAGCGACGCGAGGTCGGATCCCGCACCGGGCTCGGAGAAGCCCTGGCACCAGCGCTCGGTGCCGTTGATCATGCCGGGCACAAAGCGTTTACGGATGTCTTCGCTGCCGTGGTGGCCCAGTCCGACGACCAGGTAGCCCAGGCTCGGCCGCGGCGGGAAGGCGGCCCGCGCCAGCTCCTCGTCGAGGATCACGTCGTAGACGGCCGGCAAGCCCTGTCCGCCATACTCTTCCGGCCAGGTCAGGCCGAAGAACCCGGCCTCGTACAGAGCCCGGTGCCATTCGCCCATCCGCGAAAAGTATTCGTCACCCGAGGTGGCGAACATACCCTTGCGCTCGGAGAGCCATGCGCGCATCCGCTCCCGGAACGCGGCTTCTTCGGTGGTGTCACGAAAGTCCAATTTGGATCTCCTCCAGGCTCACTGGGAACAATTCGGTGGATGTCAGCGCTCGGCGCAGGTAGACGTGCACCACGCACTCCCACGTATTGCCGATACCGCCGTGGACCTGAATCGAGGTCTCGCACACCGTCCGCGCGGTGCGTGCGCAGTAGAGCTTCGCGATGCGGGCGGCCTGCAGTGCCTCGTCGGTCGGTAGCTCGTCGACGGCCCAGGCGGCGTGCCGCAACACACTGATCGAACCCTCGATCAATGCCAGACCTTCGGCGAGAAGATGCGCAACCGCCTGATACGAACCGATTGTCGCGCCGTACTGTTCGCGCAGTTTGGCGTATTCGACTGCGGTCGCATGGGCACCGCGGGAGACACCGACCAGGTCTGCAGTGGTGGCAACCAGTGCCAGGGCGAGATTGCGCTCGGCCTGCTCGGTTGTCAGATCACCGGCCGCGGTGGTCTCTCCGACGACATCGGCACGGAGCCGGGTCAGGTCGGCGCCATCGCGGGTCGGCCCGAGATCGACTGTGCTGACCTTGTTCTCGTCGAGCACCAGACCGCGCTCGAACCCGCGGGCGTCGATCGCCTCTCCGCCGACAACCGCGGTGTAGCGATGCGGTCCCTCTACGAGATGGCGCAGGGCGTCATCGGCGAGAACGGGGCCGAGGAATGGGACATCGACCAGACCGCGGCCGAACTCCTCGGCGACGATGGCAACCTCCACCGCCGACGCACCATCGGAGCGCAGGTCACGCCAGCCGGTGCTTTCGACCACTTTCTCCAGCCGGGCAATGCGGCTCTCGTCGTCGAGATCGGAGACCGCGGACGGTCCCAGATCATCGGCCAATTTCGAAGCAGCATCGCGCAATTGCCGCTGCTCACTTGTCAGACGAACGTCCATAGCGCTCCTTCAGCACTCTGCGCAGCACCTTGCCGGATGGCAGGCGCGGAATATCAGAAACAAAAATGACCTCGCTGGGTCGCTTGTACTTCGCCAACCGATCACCGATCAGCTCGGTGAGTTCGATGGCCAGCTCGGAGAGTTCATCGGTGTCGACAGGTTCGGTGACGGTCACCGCGGCGATGATCGCCTCACCGGTAGCCGCGTCAGAAACTCCGAACACCGCACAATCCCTGACCGCCGGATGCCCGTGGAGCACCGCCTCGATCTCGGCAGGTGCAACCTGAAAGCCCTTGACCTTGATCATCTCTTTGGAACGGTCGGTGAGACGTACCCAGCCGTCGCCGTCGATGGTGCCGATGTCGCCCGTTCGGTACCAGCCGTCGATCAAAGCGTCGGAGTTCGCCTCGGCCGGAAGGTATCCGGCCATCACCGATTCCGATCGGGCCCAGATCTCGCCGGCCTGACCGGGCCCCAGAACGTCTCCGCCCTCGGTGGACACCACGCGGAGGGTCACCCCGGCGGCCGCGCGTCCCACGCTGTCCAGGCGGGCACCGTGGATCGGATTGCAGGCGATGACCGGCAATTCACTCGCACCGTAGGCCGGCACCCATGGCACGCCGGTCCGGCTGGTCACCCTCTCGGCGATGCTCGGTGTCACCGGTGTGGCGCCCCACATGATGTAGCGCAGCGACGACAGATCGTACTTCTCGAGATCCGGATCGGAGGCCAGGGCCAACGCGATGGGAGCCACGGCCATCTCGATCGTGATCCGGTCCGATTCGATATGACTCAACATCAGCTGCAGGTCGAAGCGGCGGTGGAGCCGTACCCAGGCGCCGGTGTCGAGCGCGGTGATGACGTTGAGGATCCCCAGAATGTGTGAGGGCGGGGTGAGGATCTGCAGGCGGTCGGCCGCGGTCAGCTCCAGCGCTTCGCGCCAATGCCGGACAGCGGCGCCGAAGGATCGATGGGTGTGGCGGACGGCCTTGGGCATCCCGGTGGTCCCCGAGCTGAACACCAGCAACGCGTCGGCGTCCGGGTCCTTGTCCGGCCAGCTGACCTCGCCGATGCCGGGCTCGATCTGATCGTCGAGGCTGTACATCGGCATCAGGTCGGCGAGGACCGGATTGTCTCCAACCGCATGCGAAGCGCCGGTGACAGCCAGCGCGTGCTCGACCTCGGCATGCTTGTAGGCGGGGCTGATCAGCACCACCGCAGCTCCGAGCCGCCAGATCGCGCGCACCGCGACCACGAACTCCGGGCGATTCGACGACATGAGCGCCACGCGCTCCCCCGGCCCCACGCCGCGGTCCGCGAGCACGGCGGCGAGCCCAAACGTCATCGCATCGAGTTGCGGCAACGTGTAGCTGCGCTCCTCGAATGCAAGGGCGGCGGGCCCGTCCATGTCTGTTTCCTAACCAGGCGTCGATCGGCGGGTACCGGCCGATCCACCTTCTTTGTGAGTCAACTTGAGAGGATCCTAGCTCACTGGCGAGAATACTATTCTCATCTAGTAGAATCTACGTATCATTATCGGTAAGCTGCAAAGGACACGAAGGAGGTGGCTCATGGCGAGGCCCCCACATTTCCAGCGCGCAACCGTGACGAGGATCGTCAAGGAGACCGCTGACGCCCGTACATATGTGCTTGCGCCGCTCGAAGCACCAATCACCTACCGCGCCGGTCAGTTCATCACTTTCAGGGTGCATGTCGACGGCGAAGAGCTGTATCGCTCGTACTCGATGTCGAGTGCCCCCGAAACCGACTCCGAGCTGATGACCACCGTCAAGCGCATCCCCGGTGGCAAGGTCTCGAACTGGATGCACGACAACATCAGCGAGGGTGACGAGGTCGAGATCACCCGGGCCGCCGGCCTGTTCTGCCTGAGCGAAACGTCCGCTCCGCTACTCGGTTTTGCCGGTGGCAGCGGCATCACGCCCATCCTGTCGCTGACCAAGAGCGCACTCAAGTCCACCGATCGACAGGTCCGCCTCCTGTGCGCAGACCGGGATCCGGCGTCCGCGATCTTCCACGCCGCCATCGACGAGTTGGCCGCCCAGTACCCAGATCGCCTCTCCGTGGTGCGCAGCTTCGATGTCACAGACGGATTCCTCGATGTCCAGAAGGTTCTCGATTTCATCGGTGACGACGTCGATGCCGACAGCTACCTCTGCGGACCCGACCCCTTCATGGATGTCATCACGTCCGCGGTACCCGGCCCCGGCCGGATCATCGCCGAAGAGTTCGGCACGGCCCATCACGTCCCCGAGGCCGAGCACGTGGTCGAGATCGTCGATGCCCCCATCGAACTGGGCACCGTGTACATCCAGCTCGGACGCAAGAAAGTCGAGATCGACCGGAAGGCCGGCGAAACGATCCTCGAAAGCGCACGCCGTGCCGGCCTCTCGCCGCCGTTCTCCTGCGAATCGGGCAACTGCGCAACCTGCATCGGCGAGGTTCTCGAGGGCAGCGCCACCATGCGCGCCAACAACGCACTCGACGACGACGAGGTTGCTGAAGGAATGGTGCTGACCTGCCAGGCGGTCCCGGACACCTCATCGATCAAGGTGCGTTACGAGAACTAGTCCCCTCCTCATCCCGAATCTGACTGGGCCGACAGCATCGCTTTCGGCCCGGACACAAAGCAATGGCCCCGCGGAAGCGGGGCCATTTCTCATCGGCCAGCCGGGCGGATTCCGAGTCTGTCACGCCTCCGCGAGACGGCGGGTGTCCGACGGCGGCACGCCGTATTTACGGCGGTACGCAGCCGCGAACCGGCCGCTGTGCATGATGCCCCAGCTGTTTGCGATGTAGGTGATGTTGGTGCCGGCGACACCGTGGAGCAGATCGTTGTGAACGCACTCCAAACGCACATCGAGCAGATACTCCATCGGCGTCAGGCCCACGTATTCGCGGAAACCCTGCTGCAATCGCCGAGCGCTGACTCCTCCGATCTCCGCCAGTTCACCGGCGGTCCAGGGGCGCCCGGGATCGGCGTGGATCGCGTCGATGACCCGCTTGACGATGCGTGGACGGGTACCGACCGGATCGTTCTCGTCAGCGGGTATCGCTGCCAGGACCAGCGCAGTGGTGAGCATTCCGCATACCTGCTGCGCCATGTGCTCATTGCGCAACAGCACACTTTCCCCGAAGGCCTGGTCACCGACCGAATTGAGCAAGGTCATCCATTCGGCGCCGGCGCCGGACCGCAAATCCAGCTGATGGGGTAGGTGCCGACCGGGACGGCCGCAGATGCGATCGACTTCTCGCTGCAGGTAGTCGCGGTCGATCTTGAATCCGATGATCTCGCAGGATCGGCTCCAATCCGTGATCACCGTCCTGGTGTCGGGTGGACAGACCGTCGCCTGGCCGGGCGTCGAGATGATGTGGTGCCCCTCGGTCGTCGACTCGAGATGCCCGGTCAGGGGTATGTTGATGCCCCACGCTCCGGGGTGATCGGACTCGATGGAGACCGCGGCACCGAACCCGATCCGGGCCAGGACCGCGGGCCCGACCGGCGACGACTTCAGCCGATATCGGGTTGCATCATCGCGTGATATCGGCCGGAGTTCATGAGGGAAGTACGCATCGGCAACCACCTCGTGGACCTCATCCCAGTCGGTGAGGCCAGAGCGTTCAACTCGTTCCGGCATTGTTCCTGCTCTCACTCCTCCCCCAACCGAGGTTTGTCATGGTCCACTGCCTTCAGCGTAACTGTGATCGGTGTCACCATGCCCACCCCGCGGGGACCCACGCAGCAACGTTGCGGAATCCGGATTGCGGCTTCGCTCAGCGGATCGACGGACTGTGACCGCCGTCATACGTTGTGTCCACAGCGCAAGCAAGTCGGTTCGAAAATCACCGGACCGACCGAGTCATCCGACCAACAGGAGCTCACATCATGGACCAACGAATGATCCGAAACATCTTCGGCCAGTTCGCAAGTGGCGTCACGGTGATCACATGCACCAACGTCGACGGCACCCCGCATGGCGCCACGGTCACCGCTTTCACCGCGATTTCCCTCGAACCGCGACTGTGCCAGGTGACGCTGACCAGGAAATCCAAGGCGTGCGGATACCTCAACGATGCACCGTTCGCGGTGAACATCCTGGCATCGGACCAGCTCGACACCGCCATGCACTTCGCCGGAAAACCCCAGAACCCGGAGCCGGAGTGGAACTCGGCGAGCTCCGTACCAGTGCTCGCCGGTAACGCCGCCACCCTGGTCTGCTCTCCCTGGGCGTCCTACGACGGCGGCGACCACGTCATCTACATCGGCGAAATCATCGGCGCCGACGTCAACACGTCCAAGGAGCCATTGCTCTTCTACCGCAGCACATTTCATGACCTCGGCGATACCTCGGGGACATCCGCCTACAACGGAAGTCTCGACGATCCGCACAGTGGATGGTTCGACGCAACGGCCCAATTCACACCTCTGCACAGGCCTCTCGTCACCGCCGGCGCCTGACAATCATCCCGCTCTTCAACCAACCGACGAAGGAAGCACCATGACCACCATCGAAGACCGTCCCGCCAGCCCCGATATGGACCGCAGCAAGTTCAACGTCGCGGAGAACTGCGACGCAAACACGAAGGCGAACTTCGCGTCCAAGCCGATGACCGGCGACGAATACATCGAGTCGCTACGTGACGATCGCGAGATCTGGCTGCACGGTGAGCGCGTCAAGGACGTCACCACCCACCCCGCCTTCCGCAATCCAATCCGGATGACCGCACGGCTGTACGACGGGATGCACACAGGCGAACACGTCGACGCGCTCACCACACCGACCGACACCGGAAACGGTGGCGTGACCATGCCGTTCTTCCGCGCATCCAAGACGTCCGAAGATCTCATCAAGGACCGCGATGCGATTGCCACCTGGGCCCGCATGACCTACGGCTGGATGGGCCGGAGCCCCGACTACAAGGCGTCATTCCTCGGAACGCTGCACGCCAACTCGGAGCTGTACTCGCCGTTCCAGGCCAATGCCGAGCGCTGGTACAAGGAGTCGCAGGAGAAGGTCCTCTACTGGAACCACGCCATCATCAACCCGCCGGTGGATCGCCATCTCCCGCCGGATGAGGTCGGCGACGTGTTCATGAAGGTGGAAAAGGAAACCGACGCCGGCCTCATCGTCAGCGGGGCGAAAGTCGTCGCGACCGGATCGGCGATCACCAACTACAACTTCGTCGCCCACTACGGTCTGCCGATCAAGAAGAAGCAATTCGCACTGATCTGCACCGTTCCGATGGATGCGCCAGGTGTGAAGCTGATCTGCCGCACGTCGTACACACAGCAGGCGGCGGTGATGGGCAGCCCGTTCGACTACCCGCTGTCATCGCGCATGGACGAGAACGACACCATCTTCGTCTTCGACAAGGTGCTCGTCCCGTGGGAGAACGTCTTCATGTACGGCGACGTCGAGAAGATCAACGCCTTCTTCCCACAGTCCGGTTTCCTGCCTCGCTTCACCCTGCAGGGTTGCACCCGCCTGGCGGTCAAGCTGGACTTCATCGCCGGGCTGTTGATGAAGGCCCTCGACGCCACCGGTGCCGGTGGATTCCGCGGGGTGCAGACACGAGTCGGTGAGGTCATCGGCTGGCGAAACCTGTTCTGGTCGTTGACCGAATCGATGGTTCGCGATCCCGAGCCGTGGGTCGGTGACACCGTGATCCCCAAGCTCGAGTACGGCCTGACCTATCGCATGTTCATGCAGCAGGGCTACCCACGCGTCAAGGAGATCATCGAGCAGGACGTCGCATCGGGGCTGATCTACCTGCCGTCGTCGGCGGCTGACTTCAAGAGTCCCGATGTGCGCCCGTACCTCGACAAGTATGTCCGCGGCTCGGAGGGCATGCAGGCCGTCGACCGCGTCAAAGTCATGAAGGCGCTGTGGGATTCGATAGGTTCCGAGTTCGGCGGCCGCCACGAACTCTACGAGCGCAATTACGCAGGCAACCACGAAGGCGTGAAGGCCGAGCTCCTCGTGTTCGCCGAAGCCCGCGGCACGGTCAGCTCGATGAAGGGTCTCGCGGAGCAATGCCTCAACGAGTACGACCTGGACGGCTGGACCGTCCCCGACCTGATCGGCAACAGCGACGTCTCGTACTTCGGCAAGCACTGACAACCACAGAAACGGATACTCACCATGACCATCATCGACAGTCCCACCGCCATCGGCTCGGGCAGTGCTGCCACCGACAATTTCAAGGGTGAACGCTTCACCGCGGACACCTCACCGGAACGCCTGTCTGCCATGGCTTCTGAAGCACTCGCCGGATTCAGTGCGCTGATCCAGAAGTTCGGGGTGACGTACGACGAGTATCGCGTCCTCAAGCAGTGGCTCATCGAGGTCGGCGAGGGTGGCGAATGGCCACTATTGCTCGACGTCTTCGTCGAACACGAGATCGAAGACGTGAACTCACGCAAGTTCAAGGGAACCAAAGGCAGTATCGAAGGCCCCTACTATCTCCCCGGCGCTCCCGAATTGTCTTCTCCTGCCACGCTCCCGATGCGCCCGGAGGACCGCAAGCAGACGCCGTTCATCATGCGCGGTCAGGTGACCGACCTGGAGGGTGAGCCCCTCGCCGGATCGACGATCGAACTGTGGCACGCGGATGCCGAGGGCTACTACTCCGGATTCGCACCGCATATTCCCGACTGGAACCTCCGCGGGACGATCGTCACAGACCGCGAGGGCCGGTACGAGCTCACCACGATTGCGCCTGCGCCATACCAGATCCCGACCGATGGTCCCACCGGGCAATTCATCGAAGCTGCCGGTTGGCATCCCTGGCGGCCCGCACATCTACATCTGCGGGTCTCCGCCGAGAACCAGCACCCGATCATCACGCAGCTCTATTTCGCGGGAGGAGAATGGTTGGACAGCGATGTGGCGAGTGCTACGAAACCGGAGCTCCTGCTGAATCCACACACGGACGACTGCGGCCGGAATGTGGTTCGGTACGACTTCACGCTCGACCCACTCGACGCCTAGGCCCGAACTCCTGCGGGCGCTCCTGAACAAGGGGCGCCTGCAGTGTCCCTTCACAGGAGATCTCATGACCGACCACACCGATCCGAGAACGACCCTCGTCGTGCCGACCGATGATTCCGGCATCGAAGTGGTTCTCGAGGGCACTGGTCCCCTCGTGGTCCTGCTACCCTCCCTCGGACGCGAATCGTACGACTATGACGGGGTCGCCGAAGGCCTTGCAGGTGAAGGGTTTTCGGTGGCCCGGCCGCAACCACGCGGGATCGGCCGTAGCACCGGCCGCACCGAGGAGATAACCCTGCATGATCTGGCGGACGATGTCCGGGCGGTCATCGACTTCCTCGACGCCCCCGAAGCCATTGTGGTCGGCCACGCGTTTGGTCACTACGTCGCCCGCACACTGGCCGCCGACAGCCCAGATCTGGTGCGGGGCGTGGTGGTCGCCGCCGGCGGAGCCCGAGACTATCCCGTCGCACTGACCGAGATCGCAGTGAAATGTGCTGACTCGTCGCTTCCGGACGACGAGCGATGTGCGCTGTTGAACACCGCGTTCTTCGCCCCTGGGAACGACCCCACCGGATGGCTCGACGGTTGGTACCCGGACGTATCGAAGAGTCAGTTGGCCGCTGCCGCAGCCACTCCCAAGGATCAATGGTGGGATATCGCGCGCCAGCCGATTCTCGACCTGCAAGCAGAGCTGGATCCCTTCCGTCCGCGGGACACGGCAGAAGAACTACGCGACCGGTTCGGGGATGTGGTCAGTGTGTCGGTGGTCCCGAATGCCCGCCACGCCCTGCTGCCAGAGGCCCCCGACCGCGTGGTTCACGAAATCGCCTCGTGGATACGCAACGTAGTTCGAATCCGACCCATGAAGGACTGATCGTGACCAACGTAATCGAAACGCCCCGCTTCCCTGACAATTTCGTCGCAATGCTGGACGGTGATGTCGGTGCCCTCTACCAGAGGAACACAGCATCTTTCGATGAGACGCCCGAGCCACCGGCCGATCCGACGGACTGAATTGCCGCGCAGCCCACAACACGACCTGACACCGACGCCGACTGCCCGCCACCGAGGTGGTCGGGCAGTCGGTGTTCACCGAACTTTTCCGCAGTCAGTGAACCGGGACAGAAACTCCTTCAGCACCGATTCCGGTTTCCGCGCGAACCATCATCTCGGCGAACTTCTCATCCGCGTCATAGCCTCGGCCGTGGCGCTTTTCACCGATCAGGGAGCCGAATACACACGCGGCCACGCCCAGCGGAAGTGTGAAGATGATCGGTAACTGGATCTCCAGCGGTGCCGGTCCGTCGCCCATCCACAGAGCCGAAGTGAACATCAGGCTGACAACCGTCGAGATCAGGCCGGTGAGAACACCGGACACTGCCCCGACCGCGTTGAAGCGCTTCCAGTTCATACTCAGCACCAGGGCCGGCAGATGCGCACTGCCGGCCACCATGAACGCCATCCCCATGAAATAGGTGATATTCGTTTCGTCGCCGATCATCAAGGTCAGGCAGATGGCGAGCACGCTGAAGGCGATCGCTCCGAATCGGGCGACGCGGGCCTGTGCGGCGTCGGCCCGCTCTGTGGCGGCCGGATCTTCGTCCACTTCTTCCACGGAGTCCGCGCGGCGCAAGGTGGGCCAGATATCTCGCGCGAACGTACCCGCAGCCGAGATGACCACACCTGCCACAACCGCGACGATGCTGGCGAAAGCAACCGCGGCAACCAAGGCCAATGCCATTGATCCGCCGAAAGTTCCGGCTCCACCACCCAATTCAGTGACCAGCGCCGGTGCTGTCAGGTTGCCACCGGGACCGACGATGTCGGCACCGTTCTCGCCGAGGACTGCCATGGCGCCGAATCCCATCAAGATGACGATGAGATAAAACATGCTGCACAGCGCGATCGTCCAGCCGAGTGATCGGCGGGCGGTGGCCGCCTCCGGCACGGTGAAGAACCGAATGAGGATGTGGGCCATACCGGCTGTGCCCAGCGCGAAGGTCAGTGCGTATGAGACGAGGTTGAGAGACGAATCACCGAACGACAGACCCGGGGCCAGAACAGCTTCGCCCGCAGGTGCGCCGGTGGCCGCGGCTCCGAGTATTCCGGGCAGGCTGTACCCGAACTTCGTCAGAACACCCAGTGCGACGATCATCGCCAACACGGCCAGGATCGATGACTTGATGACCTGGACCCAGGTGGTCGCGAGCATTCCACCAACGAACACGTAGACGCCCATCAAGCTGCCGGCCACGATCACCGACACCCAGAACGGGATCCCGGACACCGTTTCGAGGAGAACTCCTGCCGCCACTAACTGCGCCAGCAGCACGAACGCCCCCGTGGTGATGGTGCTGAGCGCCACGGCCACCCGCACCCGCCGCGCACCAGTCCGGAAAACCAGCACATCTGCGAGTGTGTACTTGCCGAGATTCCGCATTCTTTCGGCGAGCAGGAACAGGATTGGCAGAAATGAGATCACGGATGCAAAGAGGATCACGGTGCCGTCGATCCCTTTGTAGAAGATCAGGCCGGTGGTTCCGAGGAAGCTGCCCGCCGATATGAACTCACCCGCGATGGCAAACCCGTTCTGCCAGCCGGTGATCGAGCGGCCGGCCGCAAAGAATCCGTCAGCACTCTGTGAACGCCGGGACACGGCGAAAGTGACCCACAGGGTCAATGAGATCACAGCCGCGCATACCGCGATCGCGAGGTAGTCGGTGTCGCCGGTCATGCAGTGCGCTCCTTGTTGTCGATACCCACCCGGCCGTTGGTGACAACGCGAATCGCGTCATCGGCAGCCGGTTGGAGATATGTTCGCGAGAGGCGGAAGTAGAAATAGACCAGCACCCACGTGCCGGCAAACTGGGAGAAGACCACCCAGAACGACAGCGGGATGCTCAGGAACGAGTGTTCTCCCAGTTGTTGCGGGTAGCCGATGAAGGCAACGAGAAAGAACGTGAACAACCCGGCCGTCAGCGAACAGAAGACGTTCGTGACGAGCCGCCGCCTGCGCCTCAGTTCGACGACCTCGGGCAATTCCGCCATCGCGCGCCACGACGCCTGTTCGGTCTCGAATACGGCGCTCATGGGTGCACCGCCGCTCGGCGAGCCGAATCGAGGGCGAAGAGGTTCTCGTCCCAACCGCTTTCAAGCGGTCCGAAGAAGTGGAACCGCACCTGCTTCCGTAGATACCGCCACCGGCCGTCGAGGCGGACGGCCTGATCGGTGTAGCGGCCCGCCGCGATGGATGCACTGCCGCCGCTCACGCAGGGCTGCCACAGGAACGACCGGATGGTGGCGCAGTCTCCGTCTATGTCGATCTCGAGATTGGTGATGAAATGCCAGAACGAGGTAAGACCACCTGCCTCGAGACCGGCGAAGAATGTCCGCATCGCCGTTTTGCCCTCGACACGGGATAGTCCGTCGAAGACACCGTCGTCGGTGAACAGGTCCATCAGCGAGTCCCAGTCACCGTTGTCGAGATGGCGGCAGTATCGGGCATCGAGTTGCCGGATTGCCTCGATGTCCTCGAGGCGCTGGATTCGTTCTTCCAATGTGGTCATCAATGGAGTACCTCCACAGGGTCGAAGTTCAGACGAACAGCTACACCAAACTTGGTTAACGCTTGTTCATGTGATGTGGACCATAGCGTTCCCAGGCGAGGGCGTCAAGACCGCACATCTTGCCTGTTCAGGCGGTACAACCTAATCTGCATCCATGAACATGCGGCCAGCGAGCGACGCCCGGCAACGAATCCTGGACACTGCACTCGACGAGTTCTACACAGCAGGATTCCACGCGGCCACACTCCGGAACATCGCCAAACATGCAGGCTGCAGCGCCGCAAACGTCTACAACCATTTCCAGAACAAGGACGAACTCCTCGTGGAGATCCTGCGCTCGGCAAGCGACGAGCAGTTCACCGCAACTCGCAACGCGTTGAAAAAAGCCGGGCCCGCGCCCGCACAACAGTGGACCGCCGCAGTGGCCGCGCACTCGCTGTACACCGCCCGGAACCAACGGGCCTGCCTGGTGGCCAACACCGAACTGCGCTATCTCGAAGACCTCGATCGCAAGCGGGTGGTGGGATCACGCGACGCCCAGGAACAGCTGTTCATCACCATTGCCGAACGCGGGTTGGCCAGTGGAGACTTCGAGGTCGAGCACGTACACCAGGCGGTCACCGCCGTCTTGACGATGTCTGCGGGCATCGCTCTATGGTTCCGCGAGTCGGGCTCACTGTCGGCACAGCAGGTCGCCGACACCTATGCCGGCTACGCACTCAACTTGATGGGCTATCGGCAGGCCTGATCACAGCGCACACGCCCGTCGAAGGATTGACGCTTCGGGCGGTCCATGCTCTACTTGGTGAACGCACGTTAATTATCTGGATCACATCTGTACCCTGAAAACGGACACAGCCGTCCCCTCGAATGAGGAGCGTTCATGACTCATCGACCCTCGCAGCCCCGCACTGATTCGCCCCGGTACCTGACCGAGGAACGTCTGGCCATTCGCGATCTGGCCCGCGAGTTCGCCATGAAGGAAGTACTTCCGGTCGCGAACGAACTCGATCCGGTCCAGGGCGCCATCCCCGACGAGCTCAAGAAGTCGATGTCCGAGATCGGATTCTTCGGGATCATGATCCCGGAGGAGTTCGGGGGTCTCGGCCTGGGAGTCTTCGAGTACTGCCTGGTCGCCGAAGAACTGTCCCGCGCCTGGATGAGCGTGTCCGGCCTGCTCGCCCGCGGCAACGGGATGGGGGGCGGTTTCACCGCGGAACAGGAAGCAGATCTACTCCCCCGCGTCGCACGAGGCGAATACCTCGGGTCGTACGCGCTCTCCGAGGCAGAGGCCGGCTCCGACGTCGCGAACATCTCCTGCCGCGCCACCCGCGACGGCGACGACTGGGTCGTCAACGGCACCAAGATGTGGTGCACCTACGCCTACGAAGCCGACTACATGGTCCTGTTCGCCCGGACAAATCCGCACAAGGACCCGGACAAACCCCATCGCGGTATCAGCACATTCCTGATCGACAAGGAACGAAACAGTTTTCCAGAGGGCATATCCGGCACCAAGATTCGCAAGATCGGGTACTTCGGCTGGAACACCTGGGAAGTCGCCTTCGACAACTTCCGGATTCCGCACGACCGCATGCTCGGAGAAGAGAACAAGGGCTTCTACCTCGCGGTGTCCGGACTCGAGGTGGGCCGGGCCCACACCGCCGCGCGGGCGATCGGACTGGCCCGCGCCGCACTCGAGGATTCCATCGCCTACGTTCACACCCGCCGCCAGTTCGGGCACCCGATCGGCGACTTCCAGTACCTGCGGTTCAAAATCGCCAAGATGGCCGCCGACATCGAGGCCGCACGGCAATTGATGTACTCGGTCGCCACCGATATCGACACCGGCCGGCGCTGCTCGCTGGAGGCGTCGATGTGCAAACTCGTCGCCGCCGAAATGGCGGAAAGAGTTACCAGCGAGGCCGTCCAGATTCACGGTGGCGCCGGGTACACCACCGACTTTCAGGTCGAGCGGCACTGGCGAGATGCTCGGCTCACCAAGATCTTCGAGGGCACCAGCGAGATTCAGATGCGCATCATCTCCGATGAAATCCTCGGCCGGGTGGAGTCGTGATGACCGCCGCCTCGAGCCCCGGCATCCTCGCTGTGGGCGATCAGCTCGTCTCCGAGGCCCGTGTGGTCGGGGAGATCTTGGCGCAGGGCGGAGTCACCCTTCCCGCCGGTCTGTCGAGCACCGGTCGTGTCGTGGCCGAACTGTTGTCGCCGCCGCCACCGACCTGCGCGTTGACCACAATGAACTGGGCCACAAGTCATCTGGTCACGACATCGGACACGGTGCACGCCGACGTCCTCATCACGGCCATCACCGCCAACGGTATCGAACGGTCCGTGCATCTGGTCGACGGCTCCGGGCGGGTTCGCGAGCAAGGCACCCAGGTGTGGAAGCCGACCACCGCGGACATCGCCCCGGTATCGGAGGCAGTCGACTTCTGCACCGTCGACTGGGGTCAGATGCTCGCCCGCAGACTCGGCTCCGACAGCGCTTTCACATCGTCGTTGTCCACCTGGGACGGAACCATCGGATTGCGTTGCGGCGAGCGCGAACTCCATATACGCATCTACCGCGGACGCATCATCGACGTGACCCGGCGGGTGCCCCACGGCGCCACGTTCACATTCGTGGCATCACCGCGTCTGTGGACCGAACTCGCCTTCGACACCGACGACAACTTCATGCGGCGTGCCATCTCCGGCGAATTCTCCTCCACCGGTGACGGATACGAGTACCTCCGGCTGACGAAGCCACTCAACATCCTGATGGGTCACGTACGCCACATCGCCCGGGAGGCGCGATCATGATCGAAGCCCGTTACCTCGACATCGACAGCGCACTCGGATTCGTCGAAATACATACGCCCGAAGGAACATTACCCGGGGACAAGCTCCCGACGCTGCTCTGCCTGCACACCGCCGGTCAGAGTGGCGTGCAATGGCGACGAGTGTGCGGCGGTCTCACCGCGCGCGGCTACCGGGTCGTGGTACCCGACCTTCCAGGGCACGGACGATCCGAACCCGCGATGCCTGGACCGGTGACCGATCTGGTCGCCTACGGAGATTGGCTAGGGAAACTCCTGGACATCCTCGATATCGAGAAACCTTACGTACTAGGGTGTTCCATCGGAGGCAAACTGACCCTGGAGATGGCCACCCGTCCCGATCGCCCGCTCTCGGGTGCGATCGCCATGGCGGCCGAAGCAGGCCCGGGCCGGGTCGGCCTCTCCGGTCTTCGCCGCGAACTCGAGGACGTCGCCGGGCCGTCCCGCGCAGAACGTACGTACCTCGGAACACTTGCCTCGGTGGGACGCGCCATGGACCCGGCCGCGGCGCATCTCGCCGGACTGATGCACAAGCGGGAAGATCCCGAGATCTCCTCCTCCGACCTCCTCGGCTGGGGCGGGCACGATGTCCGCGACCGCCTGACCGATCTCACCTGCCCGATTCATCTGGTCGCCGGAACCGACGATCCCTGGATCGATGCCGATGCGGTCGGCGAGGCCGCTGATCAGATCAACGCGTCCACCCCCGGCCGGGCCCGCTTCAGCAGACTCGAAGCGGTCGGCCACTACCCCATGGAGGAGATCGACGATTTTGCCGGCGTTGCCGCCCGGTGGCTCGCCGACCTTCGCCGGCCGGTACAGGAGCACGCGGCGGTGACACGATGATCACCACGCATGCCGCGTCGCTACAGCACCTGCTGGCAGAGCTGATCGAGCTCGACCCCGATGCGACCCTGACGTATGACGTCGTCGACGGGGCACCGGTGTCGTGCAGCCGGGCAGAGTTCGGCACCAGGGTCGAGTGCCTGAGCCACGAACTGACCGAGGTCGGGTTGCGGCCAGGTCAGTGTGTGGCTGTGCTGCTACCGAATTGGTCCGACGCCTTGGTGTGGCAGTTCGCGGCGGCATCGATCGGCGCCCACGTGATCGGTGTCAATACCCGGTACAACACGGCCGAGGTCGCGCACATTCTCACCAGCGCCCGACCGGCGGTGGTCGCCGTCGCCCTGAACTTTCACGGCCTCGACCTCTTCGGCACACTGTCCACCGCTGTCACCGCCACACCGTCGGTGCCGCCTCCGGTGGTGGCAGTGGTCGCCGGCCCCGATGGAAACGCCGCGCACCACGCAGATCTGGACCTCGGCAGTGGCTATTGGTTCAGCGGCAGCTCGGAGATCACCGGTGTACGGGTACCCGACACCCCGGATACAACTGCTCTGACCCCGTCCGGCGAGTCTGTCGACAACATGCGGCTGGCGGTCGCATTCACCACGTCGGGGTCCACTGGAACGCCAAAGCTCGCTGCGCACAGCGAAAGTGGTGTGGTCCGGCATGCGCGGGCTGACGCGGCCATCATGGGCGTGGTCGCGGGTGACGTGGCATTGTGCGTGCTGCCGGTGTCCGGGGTCTTCGGCTACAGCCTCGCGATGGCCGTGCTGGCCGGTGGTGGGGCACTGCTGATGGAACCGGTCTTCAACGCCGACGACACCCTGCGACGGATGACACAACTACAGGTCACGCATTGTGCCGGCGGAGATGATCTCTTCGGCCGCCTCTACGACACTTGGCATTCCGGCGAGGGCCACCACCTGTCGGCATTGCGATGGATCGGTATCGCCGACTTCTTGGGCCGCTCCGGTCAGATAGCCGGCTGGCTGCGTGACGAGTTCGGCACCAAGACCACCGGTGTCTTCGGCTCCTCGGAAGTGTTTGCCCTCGCACTGCTCTGGCGCGAGACCGATCCCGAGGACGTCCGCTGGAATGGCGGCGGTCGACCGGTCGACTCCGCTATGTCCGTCCGGATCGCAGACCCGGTCACCGAATCTGTTGTGCCCGACGGTGAGCAGGGTGAGATACAGTTCCGAGGCCCCAACGTCGTCGACGCGTATCTCGGGAATCCGGACGCGTCGGCAAACGCCTTCACCCGTGATGGCTGGTTCCGCAGCGGAGACCTCGGCGTCGCCACCGGCGATGGTGGTTACACCTACGTGTGCCGGATGGGAGATGCGCTGCGCCTGCGCGGCTTCCTCGTCGACCCCGCCGAAATCGAACACCGGCTCGCACAGCATCCGGACGTGCACACCGCCAAGGTCGTCGGCATCACCGATGCCGCCGGATACACCCAGGCCATCGGCTTCGTTGTGCCCGCCGAGACCGACTCCGACGATGCCGCGACCGTCGGATCCGCGGAGCTCCGCACGTGGTGCGCACAAACACTTGCCGCATTCAAGGTTCCCTCCGCCATCCACATCATCAAGGCCATGCCCACCACTATCGGTGGCAACGGCACCAAGATCCGGGCCGTGGTGCTGCGCGATTACGCGCAGCAATGGTCCGACCGGGAAAGAGACTTCCGCCATGACTGATTCCGTGACCGCCCCGTCCGCCACCGACGTTGTCATCTGTTCGCCCCTGCGAACACCGGTCGGACGCTACGGGGGTGATTTCGTCGACGTGCCCGCCACCGACCTTGCCGCACTGGTGATCTCAGAACTGATCAGCCGAACGGGCATCGATCCTGCGTCCGTCGACGACGTGATCTTCGGTCAGTGCTATCCGAACGGGGAGGCACCCGCCATCGGGCGGGTTGCCGCACTCGATGCCGGACTTCCGGTGACGGTGCCCGGACTGCAACTCGACAGGCGCTGCGGTTCGGGCCTGCAGGCAGTGCTCGACGCCGCGATGCGGGTACAGACCGGAGTGGCCGATCTCGTGATCGCGGGTGGCGTCGAATCGATGAGCCGATCGGAGTACTACACCGAATCCATGCGGTGGGGCGCTCGCGGCGCTCCTGCGGCACTGCACGATCGGCTCGCACGGGGCCGCGTGACCGCCGGAGGAAAGAACTATCCGGTTCCCGGCGGCATGCTGGAAACCGCCGAGAATCTCCGTCGCACATACAACATCGGGCGTGAAGAACAAGACCAGCTGGCGGCGACGTCGCATCGACGTGCGATGGCAGCCATCAACTCAGGCCTGTTCGATTCCGAGATCGTGCCGGTCACCGTTCCGGGCCGCAAAGGCACCACGCGCGTCGTCGACCGCGATGAGCATCCGCGACCCGAGACGTCCGTGGAATCCCTCTCACGTCTGCGTCCGATCCTGGTGGCCCAGGACCCGGAGTCGACGGTCACCGCAGGCAACGCCAGCGGCCAAAATGACGGAGCAGCAGCGACTCTGGTGACCACCCGCGCGAACGCGGAAACGCTCGGTGTGCGCCCACTGGCCCGCCTGGTGTCCTGGGCGACCGCCGGCGTCCACCCCGCCGAGATGGGTATCGGACCGGTTCCGTCGACCGCGAAGGCGCTGGACCGGGCCGGACTGACCCTCGGCGAGATCGATCTCATCGAACTCAACGAAGCGTTTGCCGCCCAAGCGCTGGCCGTCACCCGCGAATGGAAGTTCGGGCCGGCCGATTTCGAACGGACCAACGTCAACGGTTCCGGCATCTCCCTCGGTCATCCCGTGGGTGCCACCGGTGTCCGGATCCTCGCCACCATGTTGCACGAACTCGATCGGCGTCAGGCCCGCTACTGCCTGGAAACGATGTGCATCGGCGGAGGCCAGGGCTTGACCGCGATCTTCGAGCGCGCCACCTGATCCGCCCCAAAAACCACACGCTCCAGTCATTTCCAGGTGTTGCAGCACCTGGAGGTGACTGGAGCGTGTGGTTATGACTGTTGGGGCGATTCAGGAAGGCAGTGCGCCGTGCTCGCCCAGTGCGGGCGGTGCACCGTATTCGGGTTCGTAGCCACTGATCCGGATCGGGCTGCCGACCAGGCTGAAAGTCCCTGCCTTGACGACCATTCCGGGATTCTCGGCCAGCGCTTCCGGCAATGTCCGGATGGCCGCGGCCGGGACCTGGAGAGGACGAAGCCGGGCCTCCCATGACTTGGCGGTGTCGGTGGCCAGCGCCGCCGACACGACCGCGAGAACCTCGTCGCGATTCGCGGCCCGTTCGGCCATGGTCGCGAACCCCTCGATGCCCGCCTCCGCGGAGAAGGTGCGCCAGAAGCCGTCGTGGGTCACGAACAGGGCCAGATATCCGTCCGCTGTCGGAAAGAGCTGCGCCGGAACGTAGTACGAATGCGCACCATTGGGCATCCGGCGTGGCTCGGTACCCTCGTTCAGGTATGCCGACGCCCGGTAGTTCAGCTGGGAGAGCATCACGTCGCGCAGCGAGACGTCCACCTGGCCACCCTTGCCGGAGATGATCTGCGCCAGCAGACCCAACGCGGCGGTCAGCCCCGTCGAGTTGTCGGCGGCGGAGTATCCGGGCAAGGTCGGCGGACCGTCGGGATCACCCGTCAGCGATGCGACACCGGTCACCGCCTGGATGACGTAGTCGAACGCCGGATCATCGCCCTGGTCGAGTCCGTATCCGGTCAGTGCGACGCAGACGATCTTGTCGTTCCACTTCTGCAGCGCTTCGTAAGTCAGCCCGAACTTTCGGATCGCCGACGGCTTCAGATTCACGATCAAAGCGTGTGCTTCGGAGGCCAGTTCTCCGAGGCGCGCCTGGCCCGACTCGGTGGTGAGGTCCAGACAGATACTCCGCTTGCCTCGATTGAGGCTCGCGAAATAGGCGTCGCTCACCTGCCGCGACAGATCACCGGTGGCCGGTTCGATCTTGGTCACCTCGGCGCCGAGATCCGCGAGCATCATGGTCGCGTACGGGCCGGCCAGAATGTGTCCGACCTCGAGGATCCGGATCCCGGCGAGGGGTCCGGCATTCATCGCATGTCCGCCACGAGTCCGGCGATCACTTCCCGGGTGCGGTACTTGGATGCGATCAACTCGTCACGGGTGTCACCGATCGGGAGCAGACGCATCGACAGGTCCGTCACACCGGCGTCTTCGAACTGCTTGAAGCGCTTCATGATCGCCTCTTCGTCACCGACCGCGCACAGGTCGCCGACATCCTTCGCGTTGCCCTGATCGAGCAGCCGCTGATAGTTCGGCGAGACCTCGGCTTCAGCCAGGATGCGGTTTGCCCGTTCCTTGGCCACCTCGACCTGCGAAGGCGCACACAGGCAGACGGGGATTCCGGCGACGATGCGAGGGGCACCGCGTCCGGCCTTCTCCGCGGCAGCGGTGATCTTGGGAACCACGTGATCGCCAATGGCGCGCTCGTCGGCCATCCACAGGATGGTGCCGTCGGTGTGCTGGCCGGCGATGTCGAGCATGACCGGTCCGAGTGCCGCGACCAGGATCGGCATCGGGGCGACCGGTCCGAGGTCGAGTGGGTTGTGAACGTTGTAGGTCGAGTTCACGACGTTCACCTCGCCCGGCGCCTGCTGAGCGGCGTTGAGCACTTCGAGGTAGTCGCGGGTCAGCTTGGCCGGCTTCTCATACGGCAGGCCGAGCATGTCCTCGATGATCCAGTGGTGCGACGGTCCCACACCCAGCGCCAGCCGGCCGCCGGTTGCCGCATGCGCCGACAGTGCCTGGCGGGCAAGGGCAATGGGATGCTGCGCCTGCAGCGGCACCACGGCGGTACCGATCTCGATGCGAGAGGTCTTGGTACCCATCAACGCAACTGTGATCAGCGCGTCGAAGTCCGTGGGGATCTGCGGCACCCAGGCCGAATCCAATCCGGCTTCTTCCGCCCAGACGATGTCGGCCATCATCCGTTCGACCTTTTTGGTCGCGTCACCGCGCTCCGGTCCGATCATTACCCCGACGCGCA
The DNA here is from genome assembly GCA_003202005.1 of Williamsia faeni. Lineage (GTDB taxonomy): Bacteria > Actinomycetota > Actinomycetes > Mycobacteriales > Mycobacteriaceae > Williamsia > Williamsia faeni. The sequence continues at coordinate 64,288 of QJJF01000013.1, forward strand.
CGATACCTCCAAGTTGACGAAATTAGTTCTGCCACATGGTTTCTTCATTCACGTGGCGGGGTTGGTCATAGCTTTGTGTTCGAAAGGCCCTATGCCGGTGCCGCGGTACCGGTCAGTTCCCGCATATCGGTGACGAGCTTCTCGAGCGGCGTACCGGTGGGGAACACCGCCGAGGCGCCGATGTCGAGCAGTTTCTGTACGTCGGACTGCGGAATCGTTCCGCCGACAATCACTTTGATGTCACCGGCATCTGCCGCACGAAGCGCATCGACAACCCGCTTGGTGAGACCGACGTGCGCACCCGACAGAATGCTCAGACCCACCACGGTGCAGTCTTCCTGCAGTGCGATCGAGACGATGTCCTCGATCCGCTGCCGGATACCGGTGTAGATGACCTCGAATCCTGCGTCACGCAGGGTACGGGCAACGATCTTGGCGCCTTTGTCGTGGCCGTCGAGGCCTGGCTTCGCGACGAGAATACGAGCGGTCATCAGAAGACCACCGGCTGCGTGAACTCGCCCCACACGTCTTTGAGTGCGGTGGTCATTTCTCCGACGGTGCAATACGCGTTTGCACAATCGATCAGGGGTTGCATGAGGTTTTCTGTCCCTTCCGCGGCTCGCGACAGTTTCGCCAGCGTGTTCTTCACGGCCTCGTCATCACGCTCGGCCTTGACCTTCGCCAAACGCTTGAGCTGCAGGTCCCGTCCTTCGGCGTCGAGTTCGTAGGTCGCGATGTCCGGTGCGGCCTCATCGGAGGCGAAGCGGTTCACACCGACCACGGGACGATCGCCCCGCTCGATGTCCTGGTGGATCTTGTACGCCTCGTCGGCGATGAGACCCTGCAGGTAGCCGTCCTCGATCGAGGCGACCATGCCACCGTGATTCTCGAGGTCGCTCATGATCTCGATGATCTTCTTCTCGGTGGCGTCGGTGAGCGCCTCGACAAAGTACGAACCACCGAGCGGGTCCGCAACCTTGGTGACACCGGTCTCGAGAGCGAGGATCTGCTGGGTACGCAGCGCCATCGTCGCCGATTCCTCACTGGGGAGCGCAAACGGCTCGTCCCAGGCAGCGGTGAACATCGACTGCACACCGCCGAGGACCGAGGCCATTGCCTCGTAAGCCACCCGGACCAGGTTGTTCTGGGCCTGCGGTGCGTACAGCGAGGCGCCGCCGGCAACACAGCCGAAGCGGAACATCGCGGCCTTCTCGGTCTTGGCGCCATACCGTTCGCGCACGATCGTCGCCCAACGGCGGCGGCCGGCCCGGTACTTGGCGATCTCCTCGAAGAAGTCACCGTGGGTGTAGAAGAAGAACGAGATCTGCGGGGCGAACTGGTCGATGGTCATCCGTCCGCGCTCGACAACCGTGTCGCAGTAGGTGACTCCGTCGGCCAGCGTGAATGCCATCTCCTGCACGGCATTTGCACCCGCGTCACGGAAGTGGGCACCGGCGACCGAGATCGCATTGAAACGCGGGACCTCGGCGGCACAGAACTCGATGGTGTCGGCGATCAGTCGCAGCGACGGCTCCGGCGGCCAGATCCAGGTTCCACGCGAGGCATACTCTTTGAGTACGTCGTTCTGAATTGTGCCGGTGAGCTTTTCGCGGGGCACACCCTTCTTCTCCGCAGCAGCGACATACAGTGCCAAGAGGATGGCGGCGGTGCCGTTGATGGTGAAGCTGGTGCTGATCTTGTCCAACGGGATCTCATCGAACAAGATCTCGGCGTCAGCGAGGGTGTCGACAGCACAGCCCACGCGACCGACTTCGTCGGTGAACTCCGGATCGTCGGAGTCATAGCCACACTGTGTCGGCAGGTCGAGGGCGACCGAAAGGCCGGTGCCACCCTGTCCCAGCAGATACTTGTAGCGCTGGTTCGACTCTTCGGCAGTTCCGAATCCGGAGTACTGACGGAAGGTCCAGAGCCGCCCCCGATATCCCGACGGGAAATTTCCGCGGGTGAAGGGGAACTCGCCTGGGGCGGGTGGGGTCGACCCGTCAGGACTCGGTCCATACACCGACTCAAGAGGGATGCCAGAGGAGGTTTCCACGTTCTCGTTCATGATGTGAATACCGTACTTGCAAAAAATGAGAATGCCAATACCATTTGGCGTGAATGACCCTTGAACTACTGCTCAACGCAGTGGCAACGGGCCAATCGGAGAGAGGACCGGGACCAGATGACCACTGAAGCCACCCGCCGCGAGACATACGACGCCGGCATGAAGGTCCGTCAGGAGGTGGTCGGAGCCGAGTATGTCGAGCGTGCTGTCGCGGCCACCACGGACTTCACCCGCCCGATGCAGGAGCTGGTGACCGAGTACTGCTGGGGCGCGGTATGGACCCGCGACGGACTCGGCCGCCGCGAGCGCTCGATGATCAATCTGGCGATGCTCACCGCACTCGGCAAGCCCACCGAACTCGCCGCCCACGTCCGTGGCGCCCTCAACAACGGGGTCACCCCCGAAGAAATCCAGGAGGTCCTGTTGCAGACCGCGATCTATGTCGGCGTACCCGCCGCGCTCGAATCCTTCCGGGTGGCGAACGAAATCGTTGCGGAGCACATCGCATGAGCACACAGCAGAAGGACCGCGTCGCGTTTGTCGGTCTGGGCAACATGGGCGCACAGATGTCGATCAGGCTCCTCGACGCCGGCTACGACGTCGTCGGATTCGATCCGGCCGACATCGCGCGTGCGGCTCTCGTCACAGCCGGCGGTAAGTCCGCAGAGTCCGCGGCCGAAGCCGTCGCCGGTTCCCGGTACGTCATCCTGATGCTGCCCAGTTCACGTGTTGTCGAAGCTGTTCTCGGTGACGACAACGTGCTCGCCGCCCTGACACCCGGCACCACCGTCGTCGACATGAGCTCGTCGGAACCACTGTCGACGGTCGAACTCGCCAAGGCGGTCGAGAAGACCGGAGCGATCCTGGTCGACGCGCCGGTGTCCGGTGGCGTTGCCGGTGCACAGGCCGGAAAACTGACGATCATGGCCGGCGGCAGTGAAGAATCCGTCGCCGCGATCGCCGACCTGATGGCACCGATGGGTGTGATGACCCGGGTCGGTGACACCGGCGCCGGCCATGCCCTCAAATCGATCAACAACCTGATGGCAGCGGTCGGGCTCCTGGTCACCTCCGAAGGCGTGGCCATCGGACGACGTTTCGGGCTCGATCAAGAACTGATGGTGTCGATGCTCAACGCATCGAGCGGCCAGAATGCCGCCACCGAGGTGAAGTTCCCCAAGTTCGTCATTCCGGAGACCTACAACTCGGGCTTCCGGCTCGAACTGATGCTGAAGGACATGCGGATCGCGACCGGCCTCGCATCCGCGATCGGTGTTCCCGCGCCGCTCGGTGAACGAGCTGTCGAGGTCTGGGCCGACGCCGACAAGGACCTCGGGCCCGGTGCCGATCAGACCGAGATCGCGAAATGGACCTTTAACAAGTAGCCCCCCACACCCGATGATGTGCGGTTTTGGCGAGCATTTCCCCAGGTGGAAGCCGCCAAAACCCCACACTATCGGTGGGTGGCCGGCGCTCCTGCGAAGTGCGTCTCGATGATCGCGCGGACGGTGCCACGGCAGCGACCACAGTCACTGCCGGCACCACATGCGTTCGCGACTTCTTTGGACGTGCGTGCACCATCGGCCACGGCCTGTTCGACAACGTGACTCGTAACTCCGTGACAAAGACATACATACATCGTGGATACCTGCGGCTATCCGGTGAGCTGAAGTTCCATGACCCGCGCCAATTTCCCAACGAACAGCGGGGGGTAGACGCCGACGCCGGCACCCAACATCCATTCGGCGGCGGCGTCAGGATGCTCGACCCATGCAATGGCATGCTCTTCGGTGTCGAGTTCTTGCAGGATCATCACCTCGTGGCCGTCATCGAACGCCCGGTATATCCAGACCCTGCGCACACCGGCGGCAATGAAGCGGCGCAGACTCCGACGCACCTTCTCCAGCAGCGCGTCCACGTCTTCCACCGGCGCAATCGCAGCGACGATGATCCCGGAATCCTCTGACACCGCCGATTCGAGCTCGATCTTCTCGACGACATCACCGGCGAACATCGGCGGAATTTCATCAACGCCGGCGGCGTCGTACCACTCCATCACCGTCGGACTACGCAAAAGCTTGTCGATCGACCCGCGATCCCGAAGGCCCAGCGTGGCAAAAACACGTTTGTCGTCATGCAATGCCCGATAGACGACGAGGTGATGCGCGCCCAGTCGGGCCAGCGAATCATTGTTCTCCGCAAGGCGTTCCATGATTCCGGCTTCGTTGGAAACGGAGAAATCCGAGGCCAGGATTCGCGAATGCTCGGTCATCAGATCCGTCCTTGCTGTCAAAGGTCCATCATTGTCGGTCGAATCGCCATGCTACCGGGTAAATTGAATGCAGCGCGCGGGTTCATACAGCCCCACCAGGACCAGCCCTCCCGGTGATGAAATCACGCGCTTCTTTTGACGTGAGGAGAAACCATGCAAGGAGATCCCGAGGTTCTCAAGCTGCTCAACGAGCAGTTGACCAGTGAACTGACGGCAATCAACCAGTATTTTCTGCATTCCAAGATGCAGGAGAACTGGGGCTTCACGGAAATAGCTGCAACGACCCGCGCGGAATCCTTCGACGAGATGAATCACGCCGAAGCGATCACCAACCGGATCCTTCTGCTCGACGGCCTGCCGAACTATCAGCGACTGTTCTCGCTGAAGGTCGGACAGACGTTGCGCGAGCAGTTCGTCAGCGATCGGAGCATCGAGGTGGACGTCATCAACCGACTGAAGCCGGGCATCGCGATGTGCCGCGAGAAACAGGACACGACCACGGCCATCCTGCTCGAGGGGATCCTGGCCGACGAGGAACAGCATCTCGACTATCTCGACACGCAACTCGAATTGATGGAAAAGCTGGGCGAGCAGCTCTACCTCGCACAGTGCGTGGCAAGCCCGCCGAAATGATCAAGGCCGGTCGCAGGTAGATACGCCGAGCGACATCGACGTATCCACGATCTGCGCTACCCTCTGCTCCAAAGGCGATGACACGAGGCCCTGATCTCAGGTTCTCGTGTCATCGTCATGGGTTCACGTGAGGAATTGATGTTCAAAAAGCTCGGCACGGTCATCGCAGCCCTGTTCGCTCTGCTCGCACTCACCACCCTTGGGGTATCGACCGCCACGGCAGCACCGGCGAAGGTCACCCTCGGCGGCGGGTCCGGAATCCTGTTCCCGACGGGCGGGGGCGGATACAACGCGTGCACCCTGACCACCATCGGCCACGATCAGAACAACGCCCTGGTCGGTCTGACTGCCGGTCATTGCGGAAAAGCCGGTACACCGGTCCTGTCCGAATCGTCCAAGGCCGCAGGGCAACTCGGCGTGATCGTGTTCTCGAACGACGTCCTGGACTATGCGCTCATCCGATTCGACGCAGCCCTGGTCAATCCCGTCGAGCGGATCGGCGGGGTGACAATCCGGGGGATCCGAACACAAGCGCCACAATTCCCCGAGATCGGCTGCAAGGAAGGCCGCACCACCGGCAACACCTGCGGCGTGACCTGGTTCTCGGACGGATTTGCCCACTTCAGCCAGATCTGTGTTGTCGAAGGTGATTCCGGCAGCCCCGTAGTTGTCGGGGACCGCTTGGTCGGCATGGTCAATGCGTACTACTTCTTCGGCTGCATCGGTCCCGAGACCGGCACCAACATCAAACCGATTCTCGACGACCTACCCCTGCGCGGAGTCACGTACTTCCAGGTCATCTGATCGCTTCGAGGTAACAACGTCTGATTCCGCCCACCTCTGCTGCTCCTCGAGCCCGACCTCCACGTCGGCGCCGAACGGAGCACGCGGCAGGTGGGCGGTTTTCATTGCGTTCTGGTAGATCACGGCGAAGGCCGCGACCAGCGCCACGGCGAGTAGCGCCGAGATGATGATTGCTTCGATATCCATGTCCGAAACTATGCGCCCGAAAAGATCGTGCCAACAGTGGCAGATTTGACCATCCCCGCAAATTTTCTGCCATACTTGGTATGTGTTGAAGTCAGTCGCGGTCATCCTGCAGGAACCTGTCGCAGCGTTCGAATACGGCGTTGTGTGTGAGGTCTTCGGTGTCGACCGCACCGACGAAGGCGTACCCAAAATCGATCTGCGGGTGTGCGGGATCGAACCGGGCAAGCCCCTGAACTTCACCACCGGAGCCCAGATCGTCCCCCAGTACGGACTCGAAGCCTGCGCCGATGCCGATCTCGTGGCGATTCCGGCCGGGCGGGTCAGTGCCGACTATCCCGAAGCGGTGCTCGATGTCCTCCGTGCGGCCGACAAACGGGGCGCGTACATCTTGTCCGTGTGCACCGGCGCATTCGTGGTGGCCGCCGCCGGACTTCTCAACGGCAGATCCGCCACCACCCACTGGAAGTACGGTGCGGCGATGAGGGGACTCTTTCCCGAAGTCGACGTGAACACCGACGTCCTCTACGTCCAAGAAGACAACATCATCACCAGCGCCGGCACCGCGGCCGGTATCGATGCGAGCCTGCATCTGGTGCGCACCGAACTCGGGCCGACGGTCGCGAACAAGATCGCACGGCGGATGGTGGTACCCCCGCATCGCGAGGGCGGACAGCGCCAATTCGTGAAAGAGCCTGTGCCCGAATGCGACAACGATGGATTCGGACAGGTCCTCGGCTGGATGCTGAGCAACCTCGACGCCGACATCGCCATCTCCGACATGGCCGCCAAGGCAAATATGTCGCCGCGAACCTTTGCTCGCAGATTCCGCGACGAAGTGGGCACCAGCCCGCTTCGATGGCTCACCGAACAACGAGTGCTGGCCGCACAGGGCTTGCTGGAATCAAGCAGTCAGGGCATCGAAGAGATCGCGCGACGGGTGGGATTCGGTTCGGCAACGCTGCTGCGTCATCACTTCTCGACAGCCGTCGGCATCACACCCACCGCGTTCAGATCACGCTTCGGCTGCGTCGGCTGACACGCCCCTTCCCCTACGATGGGTCCGACCCCGACCCGGAAGCAGCGGAGACGATGACCAGTAACTCAGGCGATCAAGGCGGCTACCGCCCGGATCTGACCAAGCAACCGGACCACACCGAAGCGACACACGCCTACGCGCCGCCGATCAATCCCTATCCGGCGTATCCGTCACCGCCCTCCGATCAGTTCGTGCCGTATACGCCGCCGCAGTACGGGGATCCGCTCCAAACCCAGTCCCCGGCAGAGCAATACTCTGACCAGCGATACGCTGTGCCGCCGTATCCGCACCACTATCCGGTGCCGGAGTTCTCGGTGAGTGATCATTCGCCGGCGGTACATCTACAACCCGCCGCGGTCGGAGCAACCCGCATCCTCGGGGCAGTCGCGATGGTGGGCGCGTTGCTGTTCATCGCGTACGGCTGGCTGACCTGGGCTTCCTTCGAACCGAGATATACCGAGGCACCGACGATTTCAGTCAACGGCTGGGGTCAAGTCTTCCAGAATGGTTCGCAGATCAGCATGGACCCCGGGACCACCGGCACGCCATTCGCAGCGACGTTCATCCCGTTCTTCGTGTTACCGGTCTTCGTCCTGGCTCTGCTGATCGTCTGCAACATAGGCCGTTTCGGCAACTCGATCGCGATCCTCGTCCTGGCCGTCCTGCACCTCATCCTGGCGCTGGCGTTTCTACTCGTACCCAGCACGTGCGTCATCTTCGACGACGACGAGGATTCGGTTCTGTTCGAAGGACTGAACGATTTCTCGACCGGGCCAGGCGCCATCCTGGCAGCCGTGACGCTGCTGATCGTCGTCGGGACGAGCATCACGGGAATCATCCTGGGCCGCAAAAAGATCTATCCGCCGTCTACGGCAACCACCGGACCCGGCGGATATCCCGGGTTCTGATCCTCAGTCGCCAGAGGTTTCCGATTCATAGGAATCGGCGAACGAAATCCTGGGCATCGTGGTCGCCGCATATACCGTCAACGCCAGGAAGACCACAAACGTCAGCGCGAAACCAACTGCAACAGCGGCAAATCCGTAGTGAACGGCACGCTCGACGTTGCTGTCGCCGGTCACCCACAACGTGGCAAACGCCGAGAGCACGGTTCCCAGCAGCGCCCAGGCCGCTCCCCTGGCCCGCGGACCCACCGTCGACACATAGAACAGACGCTCGTAGATGGCCGTCTCGAACTCGTCGACGGCGGCCGCCCGGACCGGATCATCGCCGGCCACCGACCGTAGTTTGACCGCCAGGTCGACATCCTTCTCGAGGCGTACCGACTCGGCCTGCCGGTACCAGACGTACAGGCCCACCCCGAGGACCACCGCAAGTACAAAGATCCCAACACCAACTGCCGCCCACGATGTGTCATTCACCTGACACACGTTACAGAAATGCCGCTACCACGCCAGAGCACCGGGCTCGCGGCCGAACCACCATGATCATTTGAACTGTCTATTTCACTGTTCGCCGCGGGCCCGCGGCGCATACGATAAGCCACCATGTGCAGGATCGAACTCATAGGGGAACAGGTCAGATGGCCGAGTTGATCGGATTGACCAAGCGTGTTGTCGAAGCACGACTCAACAACACCTCAATCAAGGCAGTCAGCGGATCCATGGTCTCGTACCAGGGGCAGGTCGAGTTCAAATCGGCCGGATTCGGCGGCGGAGCAGGCGTTCTCGCCGGACTCAAACAGAAAGCGACCGGCGAATCGCTGAAGCTGATGGAGTGCACCGGCAACGGCATCGTGCACCTGGCGCAAGATGCCCAGTACACGACGGTCCTGCAACTCAACAACGAGACCATCCAGGTCGAGTCACGACAGCTGCTGGCATTGGCGGGCAATCTGCAAACCAATGTCCAATTTGCCGGAGTTGGTGGGATGTCCAGCGGCCAGGGACTTTTCACCACCACCGTGACCGGTAGCGGACAGGTGGCGCTGCTGTCGGCCGGAGGTCCACTGATTCACCTCGAAGTGAATCCGAACCTTCCCCTGGTGGTCGATCCGGATGCATTCGTCTCCGCCAAAGGTCAACTACAGCAATCGTTTGTGACCGATGTCAGCTGGCGGTCGATGATCGGCCAGGACGGTGGTGAGGCCTTTTCACTGCGGTGGCAGGGCCAGGGTGTTGTGTCCATCCAGCCGGCAGAACGGTGAGCGACATGGTTTTTGAGAAGATCAATTCGAAGGTCGTCAAGGTCGATGTCGGCCAAGCCGGTGGTGTGGTCGCCCGAAAAGGCGCCATGCTCTTCTATACCGGCCAGGTGCACTTCACCCCGCACCAGATTCCGGGCGCCGGCGGAATGCCCGGTATGAGCGGCATGGGTGCCATCGCCGGCATGGCCGGCCGGATGATGCGCGGCGAACACGAAGCCACCATGCTCGCGGAGGGCCACGGCCAGGTCCACTACGGATTCGCGGGACTCGCGGTACATATCATCGACATGCCCCAGGGCGGTACCGTCACCGCGGACGCATCCCGGACACTCGGTTACACCGCCGGGATCCAGGCCTCCATCATCTCCATGACCGCTCACAGCAGTGGAGGTGGTGGCGGACGCGGCGGCGGGTTCATGGGCGCCCTCCGGGGAGCGGCGACCGGCGCGTTGACGGGCGACGGGATGTTCACGACGCAACTGCAAGGGATGGGCTCCGTGGTGTTGCTCGCCCACGGTGAGGTGCTGGAGATCCAGGTCGGCGGCCAGTACCCGGTGTTCGTCGATCCCCAGGCATTTGTCGGCACGTTCGGAAATGTCCAGACCCAGCTGAAGTCGAAAGTAGGCTGGCGCGACGCCGTCGGAAAGGGAGCCGGCGAGGCGATGCAGATGGAGTGCCAGGGTCAGGGGATCGTGTTCGTGCAAGCGTCCGAGCAAAAGCTGTAGGGGAAAAGCCATGAGCGACATACTCAATCCGTCGATGCTGCAGGGCGACGACAACATACCCGGCAACACCTACGCGTACTACATGCAGATGACCAAACCCTGGATCATGTCCAAGGGCGCGATGATCGCCTACTACGGGCAGATGCAGTTCCAGGCGCTTATCCAGGGCATGCAGACCGCGATGATGCAGAGCCTCGCCGGCACCATCAGCGCACCGCTCTACATGGGCGATTACATCATCGCCCAGGGCCAGGGCACGCTGATCATCGGCGACCGTGGCTACGACATCAACTCCTACGACCTTGACGACGGCAACCTCACGGTGCGAGCCGCCAACCTGCTGGCCTTCGAGCCCGGACTGCAGCTCAACCAGTCGATCGTCCCCGGATACCTGACACTCATCGGTACCGGCAAGTTCCTCGCGTCGTCGAACGGGCCGGTCATGTTCGCCGAGCCACCACTGCGCGTCGATCCCGAAGCCCTTGTCGGATGGGCGGACTGCCCCTCACCGAGCCATCACTACGACCAGACCTGGATCACCGGGTTCATGGCTGCCGGCGCGGCGATGATGGGTGCGGCCAGTGGCGAAGAGCAGCAATTCGACTTCACCGGGTCGGGCACGGTCTTGATCCAGTCCAGCGAGAAGGTCATCAACGACGTCAACCTGGTGCGCAGTCTGGAAAGTCAGATCCCTGGCCTGTCGTCGGTCGGCCTTTCGCGACTCAACCAGAAGATCCAGACGCAGTTGGCGCAGCAGCAGCAAACTTACTGAGCCCACGATTCGGTGGAGCGGGTCAGAAAAGGTAGGCCAACGCTAGACCGGCCGCGCAGGCGACCACCGAGATGACCAAAGAACCGGCGGCATAGGCCATTGCGGTGCCCCGTCGCTCCTGCCGCATCAGTTCGACGGTCTCGACACTGGCGGTGCTGAATGTGGTGTAGCCACCGCAGAATCCAGTACCGATGATGGCCTGCAGCTCAATGGCGCCGGAGTGGTACATCACCGTCCCGGCCACCACCCCGATGACCAGAGAACCGGTCACGTTGATGAAGCCGGTGCCCCAGGGGAATTTCACGGAGACCCGGCGCTTGAACTCCGAGTCGACAACAAACCGGACGATCGCACCGATCGCGCCGGCCAATGCCACCCAGACGATCACCGGCGCCGTCCCCCTCCGGTGTGGACGGCTGCTGCGATCGAGATCCCGGCCCAGGCCAGCAGGCCGCCGGCGACCACCGTCGCCACCATATATCCCACGCCCGCAGCAAGATTGCCGTGCCGGAAGAGCAATGACGATTCCAGCGCAAAAGCGCTGTAGGTGGTGAAGGTGCCACAGAAGCCGGTCCCTGCGAACAAGCGAGCTCGCTGACGCCATCCGGAGTCGTCCCCCATGCGAACCAGTGCTTCCAAGATCACGCCCAGCACAAAGGCCCCGGCCAAGTTGATGAGAAACGTGGTCCAGGGCCATCCCGGCGGTTCGAAGGGATAAGCCTTCTCCAACAGGTACCGGGCTCCGGTACCCAGCAGGCCACCGACGAAGATCGGGATCAACGCACTCGGGCGCAGATGCAATGGACGGGCAGCCATCCCAAGAATGTACTGCCCGCACAATTCACTTGCCGATTCCCACGCAAAAGCCCCCCACGGCCGAGGGGTGTTGGCCGTGGGGGGCTTTGCGTCAGGCGGCGCGGGCTGCGCGCCACCTGGGGCTTCGGTCAGGCGACCTGCGCCTGCCACATCCAGTGCAGCTGCTCCAACCGGGCGGCAAATCCGATCAGCAGATCCTGGGTGACCGGATCGGCCTTCTCGGTCGCTTCGATGCGGGACCGGAGTCCGTCGACAACCGTCTTGATGTTGGCGACGATCGCGGTGACCACGTCGACGTCCTTGGTCCATCCTTCACCGAACCCCTTGGTACCCGCAGTCTTTGCGACGGTTTCGGCCCGGCCGTCCGGGCTGACGCCGATGGCGGTGGCCCGCTCGGCCGCGGCATCGGTGAAGTCGCGGGCCGCTGTCACCAGTTCGTCCAGTTCGAGGTGAACCGACCGGAACTGCTGACCTACGACGTTCCAGTGGGCCTGCTTTGCGATGAGCGACAGGTCGATCATGTCGACAACGGTCTCCTGCAGCGCCTTACCTGCAACAGCCTGCTGGTCATTGTTCAATGTGCTGGTGATCGGGTTGTTCATTCCACTACCTCCTGGTTCTAGAAATTTACATTCGGTCCGCGCTGAACCCGGCTATCCCCCGTGGTGCGGCACTTGGGGATTCGAGCCCAGGGGTTCAGCGCTCTGGCCTGTTCAACATGTCCGTCGTGGCATCTATTCCCATCTCCATCAACCCTTCTTCGTACGTCCATCGAAAGATGCTTTATTTCAATGTGATACGCATCTGTGGTATCGAATGCAGTTGGACGACTAGGGACTTCGAGATTTCTAACTCGGACCAGTTTCCGCTCGGCACTGCGGGCACAGACCCCAGAATGTCACTTCGGCTTCGTCGATCATGAAGCCGTGATCTGCATCCGGCTGCAAGCAGGGTGCCACCCCCACCACGCAGTCGATGTCATGGACCTCGCCACAACTCCGGCAGACCAGATGGTGATGGTTGTCGCCGGTCCGGCGCTCGTACCGGACCGCAGACCCGGCCGGCTCGATGCGACGCAGCAAACCGCGCTCGGCGCACACTCGCAACACGTCGTACACGGTCTGCGTCGATACGCCACCGAGTTGCTCACGGACCCGCGCCGCCACAAAGTCAGCCGTGGAGTGTGGGTATCCGTCGAGCAGATCGAGCACCGCAAGTCGCGGCGCTGTCACCCGCAGGCCGGCATCACGCAGCTGCTGCCGCGGGTTGCCAGAATGCGTCTCGTCCATGCTAACGACCGTACACTCTAATCTGGAATAGTTCCAGTTTAGTGGTGCAAAAGCCCAGGAAGGTCCGTCAGGCAGTCGTGAGCACGGGTGCAATTGTGACGGCGGTCACCTAGGCTTGAACCCATCACCGGGAGGTTCGGCATGCCCAAGTTTTTATCTAATCGATTTGTCCGGATTGCCGCTGCGGCCGCGCTGGTCACCGCAGCGATCACCACGTTCACCGCTCCGGGCGCCGGCGCCGCCGCGATATGCCAGGGTGCCGGGCAAGCCCCGGTCCTGGTTGCCGGCGTCCCCGGGAGCGCGCTCCAAGGCCTCACCGTCGATGCCGGTGGCCGCCTCTATACAACCGATCTGATCAGCGGACGTCTGTTCCGCATCGACCGGCCCGGTGCCGGTGCGGTCCCGGTAGCGACCGTCCCCAGCGGGGGCGCCGGAGCCCTGGCCTGGACCCCGGACGGCACCCTCCTCGTCGGCTACGGAGCCGATGCCCGGGTCTTCGTCGGCGATGCAGTCAGAGCTGCCTCGATCGCGAAATATCAGCCGTCAACCGGACGTCTGACCCCATTCGTCACCGGCTTGAGCGCTGCCAACGGCATGGCGGTGGCGGGCAACGGAACCATCTACGCCACCAACGATTTCGGTGCGCTGGTCGGGCGGGTGTTCCCCAACGGTGCGGTGCAACCTGATTGGGCCCAACTACCGAGTGCCAACGGTGCGGTACTCGGCAACAACGACGGCTACCTTTACATCTCCCGCACATTCGTCAATCCGGGTGTCAGCCGGATTCCGGTCAACAATCCCGGCGCACCACAGTCTTTGGTCACCTTCGGCGGTACCGATGTGATCGCGGCCGCCGACGGTCTGACACTGGACTCCAAGGACCGGCCGATCGTCCCCACCGACATCAGTGGCGAGATCCTGCGGGTCGACGGACCCAACCAGTTCTGCGCCCTGGCATCGGGGCTACCGGCATCCAGTGTGGTGTCCTACGGCCGCGGCAACGCCGGATTCTCGGCAGGACGATTGTTCCGCGCCGGCTTCGACGGCAACATCTACGAGATCCCCGGCGCCTTCGACCCGAACGCAACCGCCGCCACTCCCTGACCCGTCGACCGTGCCCTCGTTACCGTCGAGCGTGCCCATCCAACCGTCGAGCGTGCCCATCCAACCGCCGACCGTGCCCATCCAACCGCCGACCGTGCCCTCGTTACCGTCGAGCGTGCCCATCCAACCGCCGACCGTGCCAAAGATATTGAACGGCAACGGGATCAAGCGTGATATCGGCACGATCAATGGCGATTTCGGCACGCTCGGCGGTGGGATGGGCACGGTCAATGGAGTTGGCGTTCGCTTACGTGGGTCTAGACGACCAACCCCAGCAGCAGGACCACGATCAAACCGACCACCGAGAGAATGGTTTCCATGATCGACCACGTCTTGAAGGTCTCGCCGACGGACATCCCGAAGTATTCCTTGACCAGCCAGAAGCCGGCGTCGTTGACGTGCGAGAAGAACACCGAACCCGCGCCGATCGCCAAGACCACCAGTGACAGTTCCCCACTGCTGAGTCCGTCGACGAGTCCGAGCATCAACGACGATGCCGTGATGGTCGCGATGGTCGCCGAACCGGTCGCCAGTCTGATCAGAGCGGCCAGGGTCCAGCCCATCAGGATGACCGAGATGTTGGCGTCCGTTGCCCAATCGGCAAGCAGCGTACCGATACCGGTGTCGACCAGGACCTGTTTGAATCCGCCACCGGCCGCGACGATCAGCAGGATGCCGGCGATGGCCGGAAGCGCTGCGCCCGTGGCCTTGGAAATGGTGTCGCGGTCCATGCCGGAGCCGCGGCCGAGGGTGAACATCGCAACAACGACAGCGATCAGCAAGGCGATGATCGGCGTGCCCAGCACATCGAGGATCTGCCGCACGATCGAGTCATCGTCCTCGATGAAGATCTCGGCAATTGCCTTGCCCAGCATCAGGACAACCGGGAGAAGAACGCTGAAGATCGTGATCGCGAAGGACGGCCGTTTGGTGGTCACACCGTCCGCAGGATCGGCGTCGAAGGTGTGGGGAATCGGCGGCACGACCCAGCGGCCGGCCAGTTTCCCGAAGAGCGGTCCGGCGACGACGATCGTCGGGACCGCAACAACAACACCCAGAGCGAGCGTGGTGCCCAGGTCGGCGCCGAGAGCATCGATGGCGACCAGCGGGCCCGGGTGTGGTGGGACGAACCCGTGCATCGCCGACAGACCGGCCAACGCCGGGATACCCACGGTGATCAGCGACAGTCCGGACCGCCGCGCGACCAGGTAGATGACCGGCATCAGCAGCACGAGGCCGATCTCGAAGAACATCGGCAGACCGATGATGGCGCCGACCAGCGCCATCGCCCACGGCAACATCCGCGGCGAGGCGTGTCCGACGATCGTGTCCACGATCTCGTCCGCGCCACCGGAATCGGCGAGTAGCTTGGCGAACATCGCGCCGAGCGCGATCAGGATACCCACGCCGGCGGCAGTGGTTCCGAATCCACCGGTGAAGGACTTGAGCACATCCGGGATCGCCTCACCGGCAACGATTCCGACCGTGAGACCACCGCCGACCAGTGCGAGGAAGGGGTGCACCTTCGCCACGGTGATGAGGACGACGATCACCGCGATGCCCAAGAGGGCGGCAAGGATCAGCTGCCAGCCGGGCGCGACGGGTTCAGGCAACTCCACATCGGCTGCCAGCACAGCTCCAGATGCTGCGTACATCAGTTCTCCTCAGTGATGCTCGGATCGACGCCGGCGGCGACGATGTAGGTCTCGACGATCTTGTCGATGGATTGGTCGATGTTGATCTCGTAACCCTGCTCGTCGGGACCGAGAGGCTCGAGGGTCTCGAACTGGGACGCCAACAGCGCCGGCGGCATGAAATGCCCGGGACGGCTCGCCTGACGGCGTCCGATCACCTCGGGAGATCCGGAGAGGTACACAAACCGCACCGTCGGGCAGTGCGCACGGAGCTGGTCGCGGTATTTGTGCTTGAGCGCCGAACAACTCATCACCCCACCGTCGCTGTGCGCGGTGAGCCACTGACCGATCGTCTCGAGCCAGGGATATCGGTCGTCGTCGTCGAGTGCGTGTCCGCCGGACATCTTTGCGATGTTGGCCGGAGGGTGGAAGTCGTCGGCGTCCGCGAACGGAACGCGCAGTCGCTGTGCAAGGGCCGCCCCGACCGCCGACTTACCCGAACCCGATACCCCCATCACAACCAGAGCTGTGTTCATACCTTCTCCATCGCCGCATTGTGTTGACCGTCACATATACTGCTTCAATAGTCATACTTTTGCAAGACCAAACGAGATAAAACCAGTTCTTTGATACACGGGCAAGTGAATGGGAAGATAAATGCGTGGCATCTGACACTTCAGTGGGCGAATTGCACGGCAGTGTGCTGACCGATCTCGGGACCCGGATCGTGTCCGGCGATCATCCTGCCGGCGACGTGCTGACACTCGACGCCGTCGGCGTTCACTACGGGGTGTCGCGGACCGTCGCCCGCGAGGCCATCCGGGTCCTGGAATCCATGGGCATGGTGGCCTCACGCCGCCGGGTGGGGATCACCGTTCAACCCAAAGAGCTGTGGAACGTCTTCGACCCACGGCTGATCCGCTGGCGTCTCGACGCAGGTGAGCGCACGGATTTCCTGCTGACGCTCTCAGAGTTGCGCCGGGGTTTCGAGCCGGTCGCAGCCGCGCTCGCCGCCGACCGCGCCGACGAACATCAGTGCCGCATCCTCGCGGCCGCAGTGTCGGACATGGTGATGCACGGACGTTCCGGCGACCTCGATCAATACCTGCTCGCGGACAAGATCTTTCATAAGACGCTGCTCGAGGCGAGCGGCAACGAGATGTTCCGGGCGCTGAGCGACGTGGTCGGAGAGGTCCTCGCCGGACGTACCCATCACGGCATGATGCCCACGCGGCCCAACCCCGCGGCGATCGACCTGCACGATCAGGTCGCCCGGGCCATCCGGCTCCGGGATCCGGCCGGCGCAGAGCGGGCCATGCGCGAGATCATCGTCGAGGCCGCCGCCGCAGTCTCCGAGCCCGACACCGATCAGGAGTAGCGACTACCCGGCCGGAAGATCTGCGTCGGCTTCATCCGGTTCGACGGCGGCAGCCACTGATTCACCCCGCGGCGCAACGTGCACAACGCAGAGAGCAACAACAACGCGAACTGCAGCCAGCCGACGATCCGGATCGCCGCGGGCACGGCGGAGTAGTCGAAGAGCAGATCTAAGCCCATCGGGATGCACAGGAGCATCACCAGCGCCATCGTCACGTAGATGTTGCGGGCTCCGCGACTGCGCCGACGGCCGATGGCAACCAGCAGCGGGTATTGGACGGCCAGCAGGAGAAGCGTGGTGATCAGCATGGCCGGCGGGAAGAACCCGGCGATCGAATCGATCCGATCGGCCGGTGCGGCATTGGCGGGGTCGTCCCGGACCCCCTCCTGAAGTCGCTCGGTCAGTAGATCAGTGATCGCACCCAGATTCAGGAATCCGTAGATCACCCCGATCGCCGCCGCACCCGCAGCACCCAGCCACAACAGCAAGGCGTGGTACAGCGACGCGGGTGGTGGAACGTCCTCGTCGAAGTTGGCGTGGTCCTTGTCCTTGGAGGTCCGGCCCTGTGCGATGGTGGCCATGTCGGCCGCATCGAGTTCTGCCAGCGACGGCATACCTTCCAGATCGGGCGGCACGATCACCGAGTCGTCCGGCCCGGTCTCTGATTTCTCGAGATTCGGGCGGTCGCGCTTCGGTTCGTTCGGTTGGTCCCCTGGGTCCTGCGTCACATTGTCGATTGTTGCATCCGCAGGCTCACACGCCCCCGCAGCCTGCGATCAGAAACCGAAACCGGTTCAGTTTCACGGGAAACATGCTGGCCGGAGCGTCAACCGATCTTCAGCATCCGCCCGACCGTCGCCTGCCACAGCGCGCCCTCAGAGCTGATAGTTCCGGTGAGCTGCAGTGGTTCGTCGACGGGCGCCACGCCCACCTGAGCGAACGCCTTTCGTTGTCCGGTCTGGAAGTCGACGGCCGTGTAGTAGACCGGACCGATCTGCTGCACTCCCCCACCGGGTGCCTGCGGACCGTAGGTCAGCGCGTAGATCAGACCGTCCGCGCGAGAAAGCTTGGGCAGGGTGGCAATCCGGTCATTGCTCTCCCACACTCGCTCACATCCGTTCTCGGACACATCGATTCGGGTCATTCCCCCGATGAACGGAGCCGACGGCGGATCGCTCGGACCAGAGGTGGCGAGCGGTGGATATTCGAATCCGTACGTGCTGGGTATGACTATCGAGTTTCCCCATGCCATCGGCGAATTCTCGGTGCCCTGCCCCGACGTTCCGAACGCATCGGTGCTGCAGACCGGCGAACCGTTGTCAGAGCGATAGACCAAGAGCTGGGGCCGGGGCGCGTCGTCGACGATCGCGACCCATTCGTCGCCGTTCGGCCCGAAATACGTTGGCGTGGTGCCCGATCCGGGCGCGAGCTGACCTGGCCGACGAACACTTGCGGTCTCGTACGTGGCCCGCCAGACGATCAGCGGCACGCCCTGCTCATCGGCACGCATTTCGTATAGCGCCCGGCTGGTCAGGATGGAGGCACCGCCCGGGCGGATGGTGAGACCGTTGGTGAGCTTCTCGCCGGCCGGCAATTGCATGGATCCGACCTGTCCACCACCGGCCTCGACGGTACCGATGACACCGCCCGTGGTCGCGAACCAGATGCGCCCATCGAAGTCCGGCGCGAGACCGGTGATCGCGTCATCGGCGGGGATTTGATCACCGACGTCCAGACGCTCAGCGATGAACAACTGCCACTGTCCGTCCGGGTTCTTGCGGTGAGCGATCTTGAGGATCGAGCCTGACCCGTCGGCCATCACCACCCGATCCTGGTTGTCGAGGTAGCCGTACACCCCGCCCAGCAGCCCACCTTTGGTGAGTTGTATCGACGCGATCGGCTGGGCCGTGGCCGGATCGAACAGTTTCACAGTCGGGACGGCAAACCCGGGGAGACGAAGCGAAGCGGAGCTCGACCAGATGTCGGGATCCACCCCGACGTAGCCGGTACACAGTGCAACCGGCAGGCCGTCGCTCCCGATGAAGGTCGCTGCGCAGACTCCACCCGGCAGCGACGAGGCAACCAGAGTTCCATCGGTTCCAGGTCCGGCATTGGGTGTGGAATCGGTGGATGCGGGATCCCCGTGGATGAGTGAAGTTCCGGCCGGACCGACATCGAGCGCACCCACATCGGCCTGCGCGGCGGGTGCTGCCATCACCAACAACAGAAGCACCGCAAAAAACACCACCGTCGAACCGCCAGCGCGCGTCACCTGCACATACAAACACGAACCAGGTTGATGCCCCTGAAAACTGTCGAATACCAGGCCTCCGAGGGGTATTTTCCCTCGGAGGCCTGATACGTGACAGTTTTCGGGGCGACCGAAGCCGGAGCCGCCTGTCATCCGTCTGATCATCATGGATTCTGGTGTCTATTCGACGAAAGAACTGCACCGGCACGGTATGAACGCATGGCAGATCCGCCGCGAAACCCAGACCGGGTCGCTCGTCGGACTACGGCACGGTTGGTATGCGACGCCAACAGCTGATCCCGAGGTGGTTGCAGCGGTCCGGGCCGGGGGCGTGCTCGGCTGTGTTACTGCACTGCGCAAACATGGCCTGTGGGTAGCCCCCGGTTCCAGCCACGTGCACACCCGATCGACCCGGCACGGCGAGGCGACGACCCGTCGAAAATGCAACGGGTTCGGTAGCCCACCTCCGGCATTGACTGCGGTCGATCCGGTTCCCACGGCGCTGCTCTACGCAGCTCGGTGTCTGAGCCCCGAACACTGGATCGCCACCTGCGATTCGGCGCTGAACACGGAGAAGTTGACCGTGGCACAGATGGCCTCGGACATGGGCCCATCGGCTCGGCGGGTGGCCGCGCTACTGGAAAAATGCGACCCGGCCTCACAGTCGGGCACCGAATCAATCACCCGCGTCCGACTACGGGCGCTTGGATTCGCCGTCGTTGTCCAGCCACCGATCCCGGGCGTGGGGCGGGTCGACCTCGGGGTGGGACGGCTACTTCTCGAGTGCGACAGCATCAGCCATCACACCAGCCTGGAGAACTACCGGAATGATCGCCGTCGCGACCGGCGAGCGCTGGTCGACGGGTGGCTGACGATGCGGATCACCTACGACGACGTGCTCTACGGCTGGGACGGGGTGCTCGCCGACATCCGGGCGATCACCAGACCCGATCGCCACCGCAGGCTCCCACGGCCCTGAAACCTGTCAAAAAGGAAGGCGGCGAGGGAGATTTACCCTCGCCGCCCATCTATTCAACAGTTTTCAGGGGCACCATCACCCGACTAGACCAGCAGCTCAGCAATCTGAATGGTGTTGAGCGCCGCGCCTTTACGGAGGTTGTCACCGGAGACGAACAGAGCCAGGCCCCGGCCCTCCGGAGCGCCCGGATCCTGCCTGATGCGACCGACCAGTGAGTTGTCCTTGCCGGCGGCCTCGAGCGGGGTCGGGACCTCGGTAACCGTGACGCCCGGAGCACCTTCGAGAAGCTTGGTGGCTTCCTCGACGGACAACGGTCGCTCGAACTCTGCGTTGATCGACAGGGAGTGGCCGGTGAACACGGGCACCCGCACGCAGGTTCCGCTGACCAGCAACTCGGGAAGTCCGAGGATCTTGCGCGATTCGTTGCGCAGCTTCTGATCCTCGTCCGTCTCACCCGAGCCGTCATCGACGAGCGAACCGGCCAACGGGAGCACATTGAAGGCAATGGGCGCAACGTATTTCACCGGAGCAGGCAACGACACCGCGGATCCGTCGTGGACCAGCTGCTCGGCATCGTCGATACCGGCCCGCAACTGCGATACCAATTCTTCGACGCCGGCCAGGCCACTACCGGACACCGCCTGGTACGACGAGATGATCAGGCGCCGCAATCCGGCAGCATCGTGCAACGGCTTGAGAACCGGCATCGCGGCCATCGTGGTGCAGTTCGGGTTGGCGATGATGCCCTTCTTGGGATTCTTCGCCTCCTCACCGTTGACCTCCGAAACGACCAGCGGCACATCGGGATCCTTGCGCCACGCCGACGAGTTGTCGATCACCGTGACACCGGCCGCGGCAAACCGGGGCGCCTGCTCGCGGGACATGGTGGCACCGGCCGAGAACAGCGCGATGTCGAGACCGGAGGGATCGGCCGTCGCGGCATCCTCCACCACGATCTCGCCGCCGCGCCACGGCAGCTTCTTGCCCGCCGACCGCGGGGATGCAAAGAACCGGATCTCGTCGGCCGGGAAGTTGCGCTCTTCCAACAGTTTTCGCATGACGGCTCCGACCTGACCGGTCGCGCCGACAACTCCTACACGTACACCCACGGCTATCGCCCCGTTCCGGCGTAGACGGTGGCCTCTTCTTCGCCACCGAGATCGAATGCCGCGTGCAGCACGCGGACGGCCTCGTCGAGTTCGGTGTCGCGGCACAGCACCGAGATCCGGATCTCCGAGGTGGAGATCAGTTCGATGTTGATGCCGGCCTTCGACAGCGCCTCACAGAACGTTGCCGTGACACCCGGATGAGACTTCATCCCGGCACCGACGAGCGACACCTTGCCGATGAGGTCATCGTAAAGGATGGAGCTGAAACCGATTTCGTCCTTGAGGGCCGTCAGCTTTTCGACCGCGAGCGGACCGACCTCTTTCGGGCACGTGAAGGTGATGTCGGTCTTGCCGGTCTCGACCTTGGAGACGTTCTGCAGCACCATGTCGATGTTGATCTCGGCATCGGCGACCGCACGGAACACCTTCGCGGCGAAGCCGGGCTTGTCATCGAGGCCGACAACGGTCACCTTGGCTTCGCTGCGGTCGTGGGCAACGCCGGTGAGGATGGCTTCTTCCACGGGAATGTCCTCCATCGATCCGGACACCATGGTGCCGGGTTTGTTTGAGTACGACGAGCGCACATGAACGGGAACGTTGTAGCGGCGGGCGTATTCGACGCAACGCAGCATCAGCACCTTCGCGCCACAGGCAGCCATTTCGAGCATCTCCTCGAAGGAGACGGTGTCGAGGTGTTTGGCGTTCGGAACGATCCGGGGGTCAGCGGTGTAAATGCCGTCGACGTCGGTGTAGATCTCGCAGACGTCGGCATTGAGCGCGGCGGCCAGGGCAACCGCCGTGGTGTCAGACCCACCGCGACCGAGTGTGGTGATGTCCTTCGTATCTTGCGAGACACCCTGGAAACCGGCGACGAGCACGATCTTGCCCTCGTCGAGTGCCGAGCGGACACGCCCGGGCGTGACGTCGATGATCTTCGCGTTGCCGTGGCTGCTGGTGGTGATCACACCGGCCTGAGACCCGGTGAACGACTGCGCCTCGGCGCCCAGAGAGCTGATCGCCATCGCCACCAGGGCGTTTGAGATTCGCTCACCTGAGGTGAGCAGCATGTCCATTTCCCGCGGCGGCGGTGACGGGCACACCTGCTCCGCCAGATCGAGGAGCTCATCGGTGGTGTCACCCATCGCAGAGACGACAACGACGACATCATTGCCCGCTTTGCGCGTCGCGACGATGCGCTCCGCCACCCGGCGGATCCGTTCGGCGTCGCCCACTGACGAGCCACCGTACTTCTGCACGACCAGAGCCACGCAGTTTCCTTTCTCTCGCTTGCATCAAGCTGCCTAAATTCGGGCAGCGGGGAACGGCACGAACCGTCGACCGCCTCGTGCAAGGATAGCGACCTGCATCTTCTTGTGCGCCGACGCATCGGACGGGGCCGCATTGCCGATGTATTGGCTCTCCCGGCACTAGGATCCGTGAGGTGCTCAGCCGATCGACACTTGAAACCGTCAGCGACCGGTTGTACAAGCACCGCAGCTGGATCGAACCGATCACGGCGTTCCTGGTTATCCGCCTGATCGGACTGCTGACTTTGCAGCGGTTCGATCACCTCCGCGACGGCCGCGGACTCGGGTCTGTCTTGTCCGCCTGGGACGGCAAATGGATGTTGGCCATCGCAGAGCACGGTTACGGTGGCGTTCCCCTCACCCAGACCGACGCACAGGGATTGCGAAACTCCGACACCCCGTACGCGTTCTTCCCCGGGTATCCGCTCTTGGCCGGTGCAGTCGACAAGATCCCCGGCTTCAGCCCGCTCGGTGCCGCACTCACCGTCAACGTGGTCCTCGGCGCGCTTGCCGCCGTCGGTGTGGCGCGGATCGGTGCCATCTGTTGTGAGCAGATGCAGAGTCGGCCGAGGCCCCCTCGCTGGATTCCGGCCCGCATCACCAACTGGTTCACCGAGGAGCTCGGCGACTCCGGCGGGACCCGCCTCTCGAAAGCCGATCCGGCGCGGGCAGGGCTGCTGCTCTCGGTGTTCTTCGCCGCGGCCCCGATGGGCATCGTGCTGTCGATGGCCTACACCGAGGCCCTGTTCTGCGCGCTGGCCGCGTGGGCGCTGGTCGGCGTCCTCCAGCAACGTTGGCTCCTGGCCGGAACTTGCACGATGATTGCCGGGCTCAGTCGTCCGACAGCTGTTGTGCTGATCGCTGTCGTCATCCTGGCGGCCGCTCTGCGTCATCGCGACGGGTGGCGCGCCTGGGTCGCCATCGTGATCAGCCCACTCGGGTATCTGGCATATCTGGCGGTCGTATGGCACAAGACCGGCGAACCGCTGGGATGGTTCCGGATCCAGACCGAGGGTTGGAACACCGAGATCGACTACGGCAAAGCCGCCTTCGACTTCGTCAACTTCGCACTGGTGAACTCACCCGAGGTGGCCCCGGTGTTCACCGCCTGGATCATCGTCATCACGATCGCGTTGGCGATCTACAGCTTCATCGAACGGGTGCCCTGGCCGGTGTCGGTGTACGGCGCACTGGTGGTGGTCTCGATCGTGGCATCCAGCGGACTGATGATGAGCCGCCCGCGACTTCTCCTACCCGCATTCGTCCTGCTCGTACCGGTGGCCATCGGACTCGCCAAACGGCGGACATCGACCCAGGTGATCGTCGTCATCATCATGGTCACATTCAGTTCCTGGTTCGGCGCACACATGCTCACCGTGTATCCACACGCCATGTGACCCCGCCCCGCCCACCGCCGAGCGTGCCCTCGTTGCCGCCCAGCGGGCCGAACGGGCCGTCGAACATGCCCAAGTTGTTGGCGACCGCGAGCGCGACGACATCGTCGGCACACTCGGCGGCTTTAAAGGCACGGTCGGCGGTGGCTTCGGCCCGCTCGGCGGTAACGAGGGCACGGTCGAGGGGATCAGCGGAGGCGGCGTGCCCTTGCCTCGAAGCCGTCGCAGAGTGCTTCGACGCCTTGATCGAGTAGGTACCTCGGATCGTTCAACTGCGGATTGCCGGTCCCCACGAGTTCGGCCAGGTGCGGCGGGGGCACACCGTCGGGGTTGCCGGCGAGCAGCCGTGTCAATCCGCTCTGGCCTTCGCTGTCGTCGTCGGCGCGGTCATGCAACAGCCGCTCCGCGACCACTCCCAGCACGGTGCCGGCGATGTGATTCCAGAGCGACAACGCCATTTCGGTCGCATCGGCGGTGGTGACCTTCAACTCCATGAAGCCCTCGGTCAGCCAGTCGAGGCAGTTCAGACTCTGAGGCCCCATGCTGCTGCGCGGGGAAGCGAAGGCAAGCAGCACCCAGGGGTGTCGCTGGTACAGCGTCCAGTCGACTTCGGCTGCGATCCTGGCTCGCTCCCGCCACGTCGCATCACCGGCCGGCGGATACGGAAACCGCACGCCGATCTCATCCGACATGGCCATGAGCAGGGCATCTTTGTCGGAGACGTGCCGGTAGAGGGACATCGTCCCGACGCCGAGCCGGTCGGCGATCTTGCGCATCGTGACCGCGCCGAAGCCATCGACATCGGCGAGTTCGATGGCGGTGTTGACCACTGCGGCACGGGTCAGCTTGTTCCCCTCGGAGCCCCGTTCGGGTGCGGCATCAGTCATCGGGCAGACCTCCTTTGCTCATTCGTTGTCCGTGGTCGACCAGAGCGCCGGAATAAACGCTTTGCGTACAACGTACCCATATGCGTACGTTGTACCCAACAGCATCGACCAGGAGTAGTGCAGTGAGCATCATCGACCGTCCGGCCAACAGCGGATCCGGGGCGAAAGAACATCGCTCTGGCCGCCGGGCATGGCTCGGACTGGCCGTCCTCACCCTCCCGGTGTTCCTGGTCTCGATGGACTTCTCGGTCCTGTACCTCGCCATCCCGACCCTGAGTGCCGAATTGGCCCCATCAGCGGCCGAGCAACTCTGGATCGTCGACATCTACGGCTTCCTGATCGCGGGCCTGCTCATCACGATGGGCAACCTCGGCGATCGTTTCGGCCGGCGCCGGCTTCTCTTGATCGGCGCGACGCTGTTCGGCGTCGCGTCCGTCCTCGCAGCCTTTGCACCGGACGCCTCGGCATTGATCGCCGCCCGCGCCATCATGGGTATCGGCGGCGCGACCCTGCTCCCGTCGAGTCTGTCGCTGATCGGCAACATGTTCCCCGACACTGTGACCCGAGCCAAGGCGATCGGCGTCTGGACGGCTGCCTTCGCCGGCGGTTCAGCACTGGGACCGGTCATCGGCGGCGTGCTGCTGCACCACTTCTGGTGGGGTTCGGTGTTCCTCATCAACGTTCCGGTCCTACTGGTCCTGCTGGTTCTCGCACCGCGTCTGGTCCCCGAATATCGTTCCGGCATCACCGATCCGTTCGACGTGCTCGGTATCGCGCTGTCGATGCTCGGCATCCTGCCACTGGTGTACGCGATCAAACATGGTGCGGCAGAAGGCCTCGACAACACCACGCTGGCCTTTGCGGCGATCGGAATCGTCGCCATGTGGCTGTTCATCCGCCACGAACGCCGCACCCCGTTCCCGCTGCTGGAGCTGAAACTGTTTGGCAACGCGCGTTTCTCGGCAGCGATCGGCAGCGCACTGACGGGCATGATGACGCTCGGCGCATTGAGCTACCTCACCGGCATCTACCTGCAGTCCGTCCTCGGACGAGACGTGATGACAGCCGCCCTCCTCGGCCTGCCGATGGCCATCGCCGTTGCCGCCTTCTCGATGAGCGCCTCCCGGATCGCGGCATACGTCTCGGTGCGCTGGGCGTTTGTCCTGGGCATGGTGTTCGCCGCCGCCGGAAACGCAGGGATGATCTTCCTCGGCGTCGACGAGGGTGTCGGGGTGTACCTGGTCAGTTCGGCGATCGCCGGAATCGGTTACGGCATGATCTTCTCGCTGGTGTCCGACGTGGCGGTGTCGTCGGTGCCGGTCGAACGTAGCGGTGCGGCCGTGGGCATCTCCGAGACCAGTTTCGAGTTGGGGACCGCGTTCGGCCTCGCCATCCTCGGTTCGGTGGCAACGATGGTGTTCCGCAAGAACACCGAAGGGTCCGGGGCCCAGGAAACGTTGTCGGAGACGCTCCATCACGCTCAGGACCTCGACCCGGCCGCGCAGAGCACATTGGCCGATAGCGCGCGCGACGCGTTTGTCGACGGCCTGCACGTCACGGCCACCGTCAACGTGGCACTCTTGGCTGCGATGGCCGTCATCGTCGCGGTCTTGCTGCGCACCCGGACGTCGGTCAAGCAACCGGCCCAGTAAGCCAAAAGGGCTCCACCACAAGGCATTGCCCCCAAAGGAGTTTCACCGTGCCCGTACACCCGATCCTGGCCGGACGGTGGAGCGCCCGCGGCTACGACGCGACCGCCACGATCTCCGCCGAACACCTCGGCGACATTCTCGAGGCCGGTCGATGGGCGCCCACCGGCGGCGGCAACCAGCCGGTCCGTTTTGTGGTCGGGGTGCGTGGCGACGACACCTTCGACGGGCTTGTCGACGGCCTCAAGCGCGGCAACCAATCCTGGGCGCCGGCCGCGGCCGCGCTGATCCTGTTGTGCACCGCCGACGTTCCGGACGAACCGAAGATGCAGGACTACGCAACCTTGGACGTCGGTCTCGCGGCCTCGCAGATGATCACGCAAGCACAGGTCGACGGCTGGAATGCTCATCCGATGGGCGGGTTCCGGGCCGAGGCGATGATCGAGAGATTTGCGATACCGCCCGGCCGTCGACCACTTCTCGTGGTGGCCATCGGCAGGCTCTCCGACCCGACCTCGCTGCGGCCCGAGATCGCAGAACGTGACAGCCGCGAGCGCACCCGGTTGCCGCTGCACCAGGTCGCCTTCAGCGACTCGTGGGGCAGTTCATACACGTCAGAGCCCTGACGAGACCCACTTTGGAGTTCGCGAACGACGGGAGTAGAGTCGAAAACATGCAGCGCGTGCTCCTTCTCCTCTGCCGCGGCGGGGTCTGATCCAGACCGGCTTCCCGTCGCGGGTTTTGTGACGCGCCGGTCTTGCCCCACCAACCCGGAGATTGACCAATGCCTGCCGCAGATGCTTTCACTTCCAATGCCAGCCGAATCGTAGAACCGGCCGGACCCATTCCCGCTGATCAGCCCGCTTGGAACCCCCAGCGCAATTCAGCGATGCCCGCGCACCGATATCGTTCGTTCGCCGACGAGGTCGAGACCATTTCGCTCCCCGACCGCACCTGGCCCGACAAGGTCATCGACCGTGCACCGATGTGGTGCGCCGTCGATCTCCGCGACGGCAACCAGGCGCTGATCGACCCGATGAGCCCGGCCCGCAAGCGCCGCATGTTCGACCTGCTGGTGCGGATGGGTTACAAGGAGATCGAGGTCGGCTTCCCCTCGGCCAGCCAGACCGACTACGACTTCGTCCGCGAGATCATCGAAGACGGCGCCATCCCTGCCGACGTCACGATCCAGGTGCTGACGCAGAGCCGTCCCGAGCTCATCGAGCGCACCTTCGATTCCTGCCGCGGTGCCGCGAATGTGATTGTGCACTTTTACAATTCGACGTCTGTCCTGCAGCGCCGAGTGGTCTTCCGGGCCGACAAGGAGGCGATCAAGAAGATCGCCACCGACGCGGCCCGCAAGGCCCGCGCCGAAGAGCTGAAGTACCCGGACACCAACTGGCGGTACGAGTACTCACCGGAGTCGTACACCGGCACCGAGCTCTCGTTTGCCAAAGAGGTCTGCGACGCGGTCACCGAGGTCATCGATCCCACACCGCAGAAGCCGATCATCCTCAACCTGCCGGCCACCGTCGAGATGGCGACACCCAATGTGTACGCCGACTCGATCGAGTGGATGCACCGCAACCTGGCCCGCCGCGATTCGGTCATCCTGAGTCTGCACCCGCACAACGATCGCGGAACCGGCGTCGCCGCAGCGGAACTCGGCTTCCAGGCCGGCGCCGACCGGATCGAGGGTTGCCTGTTCGGCAACGGCGAGCGCACCGGCAATGTCTGCCTGGTGACCCTGGGCATGAACCTCTTCAGCCGCGGCATCGACCCGCAGATCAACTTCTCCGACATCGACGAGATCCGCCGGACAGTTGAGTACTGCAACCAGCTGGGCGTGCACGAACGGCATCCGTACGGCGGCGACCTGGTCTACACGGCTTTCTCCGGAAGCCATCAGGACGCCATCAACAAGGGCCTGGATCAGATGAAGATCGACGCGGACGCAGCAGATTCCGACGTCGACGACATCCTTTGGGCGGTTCCGTACCTGCCCATCGACCCGAAGGACGTGGGCCGCAGCTACGAGGCCGTCATCCGCGTGAACAGCCAGTCGGGCAAGGGCGGCGTCACCTACATCATGAAGGCCGACCACGGGCTGCAGCTGCCCCGGCGCCTGCAAATCGAGTTCAGCCGTGAGATCCAGAAAATCACCGACGGCGAGGGTGGCGAAGTGTCGCCCAAGGAGATGTGGGACGTCTTCGCCGAGGAATACCTGCAGCCGATCCGTCCGCTCGAGCGCATGAAGCAACGCGTCGACGCGGCCGAGATCGACGGTGGGGAAGACCAGATCACCGCAACGGTCAAGATCGACGGCAAGGAGAAGGAGATCTCCGGTACCGGCAACGGGCCGCTGGCCGCGTTCGTCGATGCCCTGTCGACCGTCGGTTACCCGATCCAGGTCCTGGACTACTCGGAGCACGCACTCACCTCGGGTGACGATTCGAACGCCGCTGCATATGTAGAGGTCGAGATCAACGGTGAGACCGTGTGGGGCTGCGGGATCGCGCCGTCGATCACCACTGCGTCACTGCGGGCCGTGGTCTCCGCCGTGAACCGTGCAGCGCGCGCCGCCAGCGAGGGCGACGCTCCCGAGGCCGGCGAACAGGCACCTCGGACCTGGGCACCCTAGTGGCGGATCGATCCTCGAAGTGACACAACCGACCTGGTCGGCCCCGGTACGTTTTGCCGAGGCCGACCAGCAAGGCATCGTCTTCAACGCGCACTACCTGACTTTCTGCGATGAGGCCATGGGCGCATTCTGCGCATCCCGCGGACTCGACTCTTTTGCCGAGCAGGTGCGGCTGAAGAGTTCCACTCTGACCTGGGATGCCCCGGTGCGCCACGGCGACACCGTCGATGTGTACGCATCGTGCACTCGGATCGGGACGACCAGCTTGACAGTGAATTTCCAGGTGAAAGTCGCGGACACGCTGTGTTGCGCGGTTGACACCGTCTACGTGTTGATCGACGATTCCGGTGCACCCCAGCCGATTCCAGCGGAGACCGTTCAGATCCTGCGGTGAATCCCCCTGGGAGAGATCAGCTTTCGATGGCGCCTGCCTCGGCAACCAGTGCGCTCACCAGCTGACGGACGGCGCCGCGATCCTGCGCCCCCGGACGACTCAGCGCCTCGTACACCCGGGCCGCCCGCACTCCGGTGAGCACGAGACGGACCACGTTGGGGTCGCAGACGGAATAGCGGGGTATCAACGCTATCCCGTGGCCGCGTGCCACCAGCGCCTCGATGGTCCGAAAGTCGTTGATACGGTGCGTCACCCGGGGCTGCACACCGGTGACGGCAGCCAGCGACAGCAGGACGTCGTCGATCGGGAACCCGTCGCGCACACTGATCCAGTCCTCGTCGGCGAGTTCACCGAGGGTGACGTCGGTGCGCCCGGCATGGCGATGATTGACACCGACCACCAGATCGATGGGTTCGCGCATCACAAAAGTCGCGGCCACCCGGGCCGAGACGACCTGCGGTGCCCGCTCGTCACGGTGGGTCAGGACCACGTCGGAGTCGGACAACAACGCCGGGGCCTCCTGATAGCGCACGTCTTCGTCACGTGCGATCAGTGCGATCCCGGCCTCGCTCATCCGCTCCATGAGTCCTGGCAGGAGCACCGCGGCACCCGAGGGGAACATCGCGATCCGCACGGAACCGACCGCATCGTCGCGGTAGGACGCCATCTCCTCGGCCGCACGATCGACTGCGGAGACAACCTCATCTGCCCGCAGCACCAGCGCCCGACCGGCATCGGTCAGTCGCACTCGCCGCCCGTCCTGCTCGAGCAACGCAATGCCCGCCTCTTTGCCGAGGACCTTGAGCTGCTGCGACACCGCCGACGGTGTCATGTTCAACGCCTGCGCGACGGCACCGATCGTGCCGCGGTCGGCAAACTCTCGCAGTATCCGTAAACGCTGCAAGTCCATACCCGTCACACTAACGGCGATGGATCACCATTCGCCCACCGCGCCGTGGTGAATACGCGACGCCCCGTCCGTGCCAGCGTTCTGGGCGGGCATCGGTGCCGACAATCTCGAACTCCCGCAGGCACTCGCGCAGCACCACGTCCATCTCCATGTTCGCGAACGCCGCACCGATGCAGCGCCTCGTGCCGCCCCCGAACGGCAGCCACGCCGCCGACGGTCGGTTGCCGACAAACCGCCCCGGATCGAAGATCTCCGGATCCCGGAACTGGTCGCTGTCGTCGTGCATCAGTGAGATGGCGACTAGAATGGTGCTGCCCTTCGGAATTCGCCACGGCCCCAGTTCGTACATCGACGACAGCACATGCCGGCCGGCGAAGTCGATCACGGGACGGCTGCGCTGCACTTCCAGGATGGTCGCCTGGCGGAGTTCGGAGCCGCCCTCGTCCACCTCGGCGGTCAAGCGCGCCAACAACTCCGGGTGCCGACTGAGTCGTTCAAACGCCCAGGCCAGCGTGTTGGCGGTGGTCTCGTGTCCGGCGGCGAGCAGGGTCGCCAGTTCGTCGGCAACCTCCTTGGTTGTCATCGCCGAGCCGTCGTCGTACGAACTCTGCAACATCAATGCCATGATGTCCGTGCGATTTTCGAGGTTCGGGTCCCGTCGGGCCGTGGCAACCATGTCCTCGATGATCGCGTCGTACTCGGTCCGTAGTCGACGGTGCCGGGCCCAGGGCCCGATCGGCCCTTTCTGCACGGAGTCGGGAATCGTCGCACACCGAGACCCGGTTTCGACCATCGGTGGAATCACCCGGCGGAGGGAGTCGAAGTACTCTCCCTGCGCGCCGAAGACGGTCCGCAGGATCACATTCAGCGTGACCCGCATCATCGGTTCGACCGTCGCGAACTTCTTCCCCACCGGCCAGGTTGCGGCTTCCCTCGCGAATTCCTCGGCCACGATCTGCTCGTAGACCTTGATTGCCTTGCCGTGCAATGGAGGTGTCAGTAGTTTGCGCCGGTCGCGATGCTCGTCGCCTTCCAGAGAGAACATCGAGCCTTCGCCCAGTACCCGGCTGAGATTCGGCTGGATGTTGCACAGGACGTCCGAGGGTGTCGTGAACACCTGCTTGGCCAATTGCGGATCGGCAACCACCACAGACGTCCCGAAGACCGGAATGTTGAGGGTGAACACCGAACCAAAACGCTTGGCCGCCATGGCCATTGTCTGCTTTCTGGCGATCATGAACGGCAAACCCTGCAGCGCACGTGGCAACGGAACGCGGGGTGGGAGATCGGACACTTCGGCGCGATCGTGTTCGACGGTTGCCTGATGTCTAACTGCACTCATGCCGAACCACTCCCCGCCAGTGTTCTGGGTCACTCGATCAATCCCGACGGTACGCTGACGTACCACGCATCACAAGGGGTTGCGGCGCCGTATCGTGGCGGTGTGCCGAACCCCGCCCCGACCCCGGCCCCGACGCGCCCGCCAGGCAACAGCGACTTCCGACTCCGGCTTCTCGAAGCGCTCGGCGAGTCCATCGTCGAACGCGGATACCGCGCAACGACGGTCGCCGACATCGTGCGGCACGCAAAGACCTCGCGGCGCACCTTCTACCAAGAGTTCGCATCGAAAGAGAGTTGCTTCGTCGAACTGCTGCACGTCACCAACGACCAGAGCATCGAGGCCATTGTGGCCGCGGTGGATCCCGATGCCGATTGGGCCGATCAGATCCGTCAGGCCATCGGCGCCTACGTCCGGTCGATGGATTCGCACCCGGCGATGACGCTGTGCTGGATCCGCGAACTGCCCGCACTCGGCGAAGGCGCGCGCCCTGTCCAGCAGCAAGCCATCAACGACTTCGTCCACACCCTCGTCACCCTCACAGACACGCCCCAGATGCGGGCCGCGGGTATCGACCCGGTGACCACAGAAATGGCCATCATGCTGCTCGGTGGCCTCCACGAGCTGACCGCAAACGCGGTCGAGAACGGTCGCCCCGTCGCCGACATCGAAGACACCGCATTGCGGGCGTGCTTTGCACTGCTGGGTCCCACACATTAGGAGTCACGTTGCCGAACCAGCAAGGAATATTGCCAAGATGCGAGACATCCAGGAACACTGGTGACCATGAATGAAGCAGATTGGGACGCCCGGTACACAAACACTGACCGCGTCTGGAGCAACAACCCGAACCATGCACTCGAAGGCGAGCTCACCAACCTCACTCCGGGTACGGCACTTGATGTCGGGTGCGGCGAAGGTGCCGATGCCCGCTGGCTGGCCGATCGCGGTTGGAAGGTGACCGCTGTCGACATCTCGTCCGCCGCGCTCGCCCGGGCGAAGGAGTTGAACGATCACCCGTCGATCAGCTGGACGCATGCTGATCCGGTTCAGAATCCGCCGGAGCCATCAACCTTCGATCTGGTGTCGATGCACTACTTCCCGCTGGTTCGCACCCCCGGCGACGTCGCCGCCCGAGCGTTCGTCGGAGCCGTCGCTCCAGGCGGCACCCTGTTCGTGGTCAGTCACGATATGACCGAGGATCACATCAGGAAGCACGCGCAATCGCATTCCGGAGATCCGGACTTCAACCCGCTCGACTACTACACCTCGCACGAGTTCGCGGCGTTCCTCGACCACAACTGGAAGATCCTCGTCGACCGGACGCAGCCGCGCCGGATCGACCCGTCATCTGGTGGCGCGGCTCACATCAACGACACCGTGCTGCGGGCGGTGCGGATCGCCTGAGACAAAGGTGAAGTTCTTCTACATTATCGATCCATAATAATTAGATTGAACTGAACTGTTGTTGCCGTGAACATAAACGAGTGACTACTCGCGACCGCATGCTGGGCCTGACCGTGGTGCTGCTGTGGGGACTGAACTTTCTGGCGATCCACGCCGGGCTCGAACACTTCCCACCGCTGTTCTTCGCCGCCCTGCGCTTTGCCGTGATGGCCGTGCCGGTGATCTTGTTCGTCCCACGTCCGAACGTCCCGTTGCGATGGCTGCTTCTCTACGGAATCGGTTTCGGCACAGTCCAATTCGCGTTTCTGTTCCTCGCGATGGACCAGGGTATGCCCACCGGGCTCGCGTCGTTGGTCCTGCAGTCGTCGGCGCCGTTCACCGTGCTGCTCTGCGTGCTGCTGCTCGGCGAGAAGATGAACCGGCGTCAAGTGATCGGCATCAGTGTTGCGATCGCCGGCATGGTCGTCATCGGCGCCGATCGGGCCACCCACGGCGCCAGTGCTGCTCTGCTGCCGGTGCTGCTGACCCTCGTCGCCGGACTCGGCTGGGCGTTCGGCAACATCGGTTCGCGTCTGGCACGCCCGGACAACGCCCTGCACATGACGCTGTGGATGTGCGTGATCCCGCCGATTCCGCTGTACGTGCTCAGCCTGGCGGTCGAGGGACCGGCAGCAGGATTCGACGCGATCGCCACCGTGGGTTCACACACCGGCCTTGTCGCACTCGCCGGTCTGGCATATGTGATCGTCCTCGGAACCGCGGCCGGCTCGGGGCTGTGGACGTATCTGATGTCCCGATACCCCGCATCCCGGGTAGCACCGTTTTCCCTGCTGGTGCCCGTGGTCGGCATCACTGCCGCCTGGATGTTCCTCGGCGAAACACCTAGTCCTTGGGAAATTGTCGGTGGCGCCATCGTGATCATCGGCTGCTTTGCCGGGTTGACTGCGCGACGCACCCCCGCGCCGGCGATCGTCAGTCCGCCGGTGGAGGACCGAGTCCCTGCCTGACGAGCGTGACATTTACGGCACGTTCGACGGTCCGTTCGGCACGCTCAGCGGCGGTCCCGGCGGTGGTCCCCGTTGAGCGTGCCTTTATTGCCGTCGAGCGTGCCCTTGTTGCCGCACCTTCGGCAGGCGGATTCATACGGTTATTGCAACATCGTCTAACGCGGGAGGTTGCAATGGCTTTCGATCGGGTTCTTCGAGGCCAGGTCTTTGATCAGT
>QJJF01000014.1 GCA_003202005.1 Williamsia faeni
TCACCGTGACAGACACAGCACCTAAATTGGCACTAACAATCCATCGACACACTATCGAGTTCTCAAAGAACACACCCACAACCAACTTCGACACCGTTTACGAGTGCCATCTTGGATGGAGTAGTTATATTCTGTAACCTAGAAGTTCTGCGGCCGGACTCTCTCTGGCGCAGGTCTCCCAACCTACCAGCTTCGAAACCTTCATGCAACACGCTGGTAACCAGCTAGTCGCGCCGAGTTTCTCGACTTTTCGGGCCACCCGCGCTCGAAAACCCCGCTCGAAAGCGGATGCAATTTCTCACTTGGGCGGTCAACGTTGTTCCTTCGAGAAAAGACTCTCTCGTCGGTGTTAGGGCCGCTCCGGACTCTTGCTCTCCGGCGCCTCACTCGCTGACTCGACAAAAGTTACGCGGTTGTCGGCATCGCGTCAAATCGGCTGGTCACAGCGATTTACGCCGTAACAACTCGACTGAACTCGAAAGGCTCAACCAACCTTTGCGCCCGCGAGATTCTTCTTGCCTCGACGCACCACGAGCCACGCACCGTGGAGTAGGTCGTCGGCGGCCGGCGTCCAGTCATCGGTGGTGATCTTGTTGTTGTTCACGTAGGCGCCGCCTTCGTTGATGGTGCGTCGCGCAGCCTTGTTGCTGTCCGACAGTCCGGTGGCAACAAGCAGCTCGACGATCGTCGGCGTCGATCCGGCGTCGAACTCGGCGACGGTGGTCTCCGACAGCGCGGCAGACAGCGTGCCCTCATCGAGACTGTCGAGTTCGGCCCGACCGAACAACGCCTGGCTGGCGGTTTCCACCGCATCGGTGTTCGACTGCCCGTGCACCAGCGTGGTCATCTCCGCGGCCAACCGACGCTGGGCGGCCCGCAGGTGAGGTGAATCGGCGGTGACCTGCTCGAGCTCTGCGATTTCCTCGCGGCCCAGGAACGTGAACCACTTCAGGTAGCGGATGACATCGGCATCTGCGGTGTTCAGGAAGTACTGGTACCAGGCGTACGGCGTGGTCATCTCCGGGTCGAGCCACAGACTTCCGCCGCCGGTCGACTTACCGAATTTCTTGCCGTCCGACGAGGTGACCAGCGGAACCGTCATCGCGTGCACCGCGTGACCGTCCACCCGTCGGGTCAAGTCGACGCCGGCGATGATGTTGCCCCACTGATCCGAACCACCGACCTGGAGTGCGCAGCCGTACTCGCGGTGCAACTGCAGGTAGTCGTTGGCCTGCAACAACATGTAGCTGAACTCGGTGTAGCTCATGCCATCGGACTCGAGACGGCGACGAACCGTTTCGCGCGCGAGCATGACGTTCACCGAGAAGTGTTTACCGAGGTCGCGCAGGAAGTCGACGGCGGTGAGCTTGCCTGTCCAGTCCAGGTTGTTGACAACGACGGCACCGTTGGGCGACTCATCGAAGTCCACAAAACGCTCGAGTTGCCCCTTGATCCGGCGGGCGGAGTCGGCGACGGTCTCGGCCGATTGCATGGTCCGCTCCCCGACATCGCGGGGGTCACCGATCATTCCGGTGGCGCCGCCCGCGAGCACGATCGGGCGATGACCTGCACGTTGGAAT
The DNA here is from genome assembly GCA_003202005.1 of Williamsia faeni. GTDB lineage: Bacteria > Actinomycetota > Actinomycetes > Mycobacteriales > Mycobacteriaceae > Williamsia > Williamsia faeni. Next base: position 1,581 of record QJJF01000014.1, read on the forward strand.
CGCTTCAGAGTCAGCAGCGGCACCAAGTGCCCGGCGTGCAGGCTCGGTGCGGTCGGATCAAATCCGGCATAGAGCGTCGTCAGCTCGGACAGCACTTTCCCCAACTCGTCGAGGTCCGTGCTCTGGGCGATGAGCCCTCGCCAAGTCAGGTCTTCCAGGATGTCTGCCGGTGCGAAATTTGCTGCGGTCACGTAGTCGATCCTCCCCCATCAACGACCGGCACTGACAGCCGGAGGGGTGCGGCGCGCCGGTACTTCGAGACCGCAGGGCTGCGTTCATCCCACAGTCGCCACGGGCGATCCTGCGCGGTGCTCACTCCGACCCGGGGCCCGTGCCCGACAGCGGATGCCGGAATACGCGGCCCACGGAGCAATCTCACGGGTGAGTCCGCAGTACAGACCGCCGCCCCGTTGAAGTTTCGCCCGATCGCCATTGCTGAACCCACATTGCCTGGGCCACAAGCCAATTGCGTGTCGGTGCGGGCAGTGCTCCGGCGTTCTCGTGCCAGTTGTTCACCGCCGACGATCTCCCCGGCACGCATCAGCACACCACCGCACTGCCCGACCGGACCATACGAGATGTTGCCGCACCAGTGGATGCCGTACGAGCGATAGACGTAGAGATGACCGGCATCGCCGAACATCACCTCATTGCGATCGGTCCGGCCCCGGTAACCATGGGACGCCGGATCCGGGAATGGACTGTCGGGTGGACCGCCATAGGCTTCGACTTCGACGAGGCGCATTCGTACCGTCCCACCCGGACCGTCTACTTCGAGGTAGGACCCGAGCAATCGGCGAGCGGCCTGCACCGGGGTGGCGCCGGCCAACCGGAGTGCATCGAACAGGACCGGCGTGGGCAACGATCAGTCGGCGACGGGGCCGGTAGTTGCGGTCACTCGCGACATCAGTTGCTCGTGTTCGCTGTCGTCGACGTCACGTGCATCGTCGATCAGTAGTGCGGGTATTCCGTCATCGATGCGATAGACCCGGCGCAGGCGAGGGTTGTACATCTCCTCATTGCCGATGACCAGCAATGGACCGTGATCTTGCGGGCAGGCCAGCAAGGTCAGCAGCAATGGGCTCAATCCGGCTTCGTGTGGCACGGGGTCAACGGTACCCGGCCCGCCATACCCAGCACCCGACGATCACCGTCAGCCCGGCCTCACTGCCGGCGGATCACGGAACCACCCGGTTCCCAACCGAATTCCTGTGCAATCGCCTTGGTGAGTCTGCGGTATCGGCCACCCTCATCGCGATACCAGACCGACGCACCCGCGGCCGGGATCCCGGCGGCCTCGAGCCCCGCACTCAGCGGGCGGTATGACGAGGACACGTCGATGTGGTCGAGGATTCGGATGATGTGTGGTCGCTGCGCGGGTGTCAGACCGGCAAGTGCAAGCCGGAGTGCGGATCCGGTCGGCGAACCGGTCCCCTCCTGCTTCGACACCGCGGCGACCGCAATCTGATTCCCTGGTTCTCCCACCTTGTAGACCACTGCATGTTTTACCTGGACGAGCCGGGACAACCCGTCGACGATCGGTTGCGGATAGATGTATCCATCCGCCGAATCAACCACCGCGCTGGAATGGCCCATGAACCAGAAGTCACCGTCCGCGTCCCGGGAGAACATATGTTCAGACAGCTGCCACCGATCGTCCACCGCGAACACGTCACGAAGGACGGTCGCACCGACTTCATACTGCTGCTGCGCTTTTGACAGCATGACCCCGACTTCGTCGACCCGGGCCTCACGCACGAAACCGTCATCGTCGGTGATCAGGCGGCCCTCGGCCAGATCGAATGCGGCGACCGCGACGGCATTCACGCCCGGCACCGGCCGGCCCGACGAGCCGACCTTTGTGCCGGTGACATTTGCCAGGATGGCCGATCCGTCACCGGTCGCGAAGAACTCGAGTACGCGGGCCCGCGGGAACTTCTCGTTCAGGTCTTCCCACAGTCCAGCAGACATACCCGACCCCATGAACAGCCGGATCGCGTTGTGGTCGGTGATCGAGAAATCGTCCGACCCGATGATGTCTTGCAACATCGACCAGGTGTAAGACACCACGGTGATCCCGTACCGCGGGATCTCGGCGGCAAACGTGTCGGCATCGAGCCCGGCGGACAACGCGATCCGGGCGCCGCCCACGACCGTGCCACCCAGGGACGTCAACAGGCCGGACGCATGATGCAGCGGGGTCAGGCAGTACACGGTGTCGTTACCACTGAGTGCGGCGGCGGATGCGGCGCCAAACGCCGACAACGCCCATCGATGGTTTGTGACCGGCCACTTCTCGAGGTTGCTGCCGTTCTTGCTGAACAGCACAAACGCGAGATCGCCTGCGCGCCCGGGATCAGGCCGATACCAGGAGGGGATCTCCACCGACTCCGGATCGATCTGTTCCATGTCGATGACGCGTTCACCGTCGGCCTGCGCGAGTGTCCGCTCATCACCGCCACCGAGGACCAGGACCCGGTCGGCGATCGCAGCCAACTCCTCGAGGTTGGCCGGGTCGGTCAGCACCAGCGAGCAAACCCCAAGCCGCAGAGACGGTTTCAGATCGGACCCAGCCGACAACATCACCGCGACCGCACCGAGTCGGGACAACGCGGCAATCGCGACCAGTGCGCTCGGACGGGTCAGCATCCGGACGCCGACGTGTTCACCCGGCCGGACCCCGCAGGAGATGAGCCCGCGCACCACGTTGTCGATGCGGTCGTTGACCTGCCGATGACTCAAGACGCGGTCCTCGAACAGGAACAATTCCTGCCTGCCGTTCCGGCGAGCGTTCTCGTTCATCAACTTGCCGAGCGAAATGGTTGTGCGGGAATGGATCTGACCGAGCCGCACCAATCGTGGTAAGACGCGCAACGACTCCCGCCGCACCGCATCCGCGGTCCGGCCGACCGATTTGGCCGCGCCGACGATGTCGCGGCCGGTATCGGCACCCATCCCGGCGGCCGATCCGAGACCATGCGCAACCCGGGACGAGAAACTGACGCCGGTTCCGTGGCTCTGATCGCCGTCGTCACGCATCTTCTCGATTGCTTCGGGCTCCTCGCCCGATCCGTCGTTCCAGCGTATCCACTCGGCGGTTGTCGGCCATGTCCGCGTGCCGGCGGTCGTGCCGACCACCAAACCGAAATGCCCTACCGGCAAGGATGATTCATAAACCCGCGCCATTGGCGAGGCACGCAGTATGCCCCGAACCGCCACCGGTTGACCGATGTCGTCGGCCTCGCCCACGAAGGCCAGTACCGGGCAGGTGATCTCGGCGAGTGTGACCACCTGGTCGTTGATCACGAAACCGCCGCCGACCAGACGGTTGTGGACCACGAACTGTCGCAGCAGATCTGCCACCGCGGGACCCGACCAGGCCACCCAGCCGTCGACTTCGATGAAACGGCGGGAATCCTCGCGCGGCAACAACGCTTCCCGGTCGTGGAGCTGGCGCAGGAAATCGATGCGGCTGCGGGCCGCCTTCACCGGGTCGAGAAGCTGAAAGCCGGTACGCGCCAACCATCCGGGGATCGCGATGCGGTTGAACACATTGTCGGCGAAGAACTGTGCGCCGGGCGTCACCAACGCGGCCGGCAGGCCCAACGGCAGCGCTCCGAGCACATCCACCGGACTGCCATAGGTGACGATGCTCGCGATGCCTTTGGACCGGCGGTACGCAGCAGCCTGATAGCAGAACATCCCGCCCTGGGAGTACCCGGCGAGATGCACGTCTTTCCCGGTCACCGCACGGACCCGGTCGATGATCTCGTCGATCGCCACGATGTGGTCGGCCAGCGTGCGGCTCATTCCGCCGTCGATCTTGTCCGGTGATCCGAAGTCGACAACCCAGGGGTCGAGGCCGGCGCGGTGCAAGATGCTCACCGCACCGTTCTCGGTGGTGACGTCATAGACGTTTGCCGCCACCATCATCGGCGGGACGAGCACGACCGGCGGACCCTGTGCCACATCGTCCGGGAAGTACCGGCGCAGCCGGTACATCGGGACCGTCTCCTCTACCCGGAACGGCGCAGGCCGGGTCCCGGTTTCGAGACTGCCGTACCGGATGACCTCGAGCCCGTTCTGTGCCGTGGCCACAACACGATCAAAGGATTCCTTGACGTTGGGAACGCCTCGCACAAACCCCCCTCACAACAACATCGAAGAATTGGTGACTGGCGTCACATGCTACCCGTCACCAACGCCGCTGGCTGCGGCGATGGCTACCGGTGACCAGTATCCCCGAAGTCAGAAGTTCCGGTGCCCCGCAGCCTTCACCGCGAGTCGCTCCAGCTGTTCCGCCACGCGCACGCCGGCCGTCCCACCGAGCGCATCGCGGGACGCGATCGAGCCTGCCACCGTGAGCACTTCGCGGACATCCGGTGTCAACGCCACATTGATCGCGGCGAACTCTTCGTCGGTCAGATCGGCAAGTCCGACACCGCGGCCTTCGGCGGCCCGCACGCACGCGCCGGCCACTTCGTGCGCGACCCGGAACGGCACACCGGCCCGGACGAGCCACTCCGCGATATCGGTCGCCAGGGTGAATCCGGCCGGAGCGAGCTCAGCCATCCGCTCTTCGTGGAATGTCAGAGTTCCGACCAGGCCCGCGATCGCCGGCAACAACAACTGCAATTGGGCAACCGAATCGAAAACCGGTTCCTTGTCCTCCTGCAGGTCGCGGTTGTAGGCGAGCGGTTGTGCCTTGAGTGTGGCCAGCAATCCGGTGAGGTTGCCGATCATCCGTCCGGACTTTCCACGCGTGAGCTCCGAGACGTCCGGGTTCTTCTTCTGCGGCATGATCGAACTACCCGTCGACCATTCGTCAGCGAGGGTGATGTAGCCGAATTCCGGTGTGCTCCAGAGGATCACCTCTTCGGCCATCCGCGAGAGGTCAACACCGATGAGCGCGAAGACAAAGGCGGCCTCGGCAGCGAAGTCACGTGAGGACGTGGCATCGATGGAGTTCTCTGCTGCGCTGTCGAATCCGAGATCCTCGGCGATCGCGGCCGGATCGAGGCCGAGCGACGATCCCGCCAGAGCACCCGAACCGTACGGCGACACCGCGGCGCGCTTGTCGAAATCCTTGAGGCGCTCGACATCTCGCAGCAATGGATGTGCGTGTGCCAGCAGGTGATGTGCCAGCAGAACCGGCTGCGCCGCCTGCAGGTGTGTCTTGCCCGGCATCACCGCATCGGGATGCGCCTTCGCCTGGGCGATCAGCGCATCGACGACGTCCAGGACACCGCTCGAGACCTGACGGATCGCATCCCGCAACCACATCCGGAACAGGGTTGCGACCTGATCGTTGCGGGAACGGCCGGCCCGCAGCCGGCCACCGACCTCGGGACCGACCCGTTCGATCAGGCCACGCTCGAGTGCTCCGTGGACATCCTCATCGGTCTCGGCCGGACCGAAGGCACCCGAACGGACATCGGCGGCGAGCCGGGACAGACCGTCCTGCATGGTGGCCACGTCGTCGTCGGACAGCAAACCCGCCTTGTGCAGGATCCGGGCGTGCGCCTGCGACGCCCGGATGTCGTACGGAGCCAGCACCCAGTCGAAATGGGTCGACTTGCTCAGGGCCGCCATGGCGTCGGCCGGACCGGAAGCGAACCGGCCACCCCACAGCGAACCCTCGTTGGTACCTGAGGCTTGACCGTCTGGTCGCGCTCCGGCTCCGTTTCCGCTCATCGTCAGCCGAGGTCCCGCTTGGCAGCGATCTTCGACGAAAGGCCGTGCAAGTGCACGAAGCCCTTGGCCGCCGACTGGTCGAAGGTGTCGCCCTCGTCGTAGGTGGCGAGGTTGAAGTCGTACAGCGATTCCTCGCTGCGCCGGCCGGTGACAGCGATGTGGCCGCCGTGCAGGTTCAGCCGGATGTCACCGGAGACATGCTCCTGGGTGTGATCGACAAACGCTTCGAGCGACCGCTTGAGCGGTGAGAACCACAGGCCGTCATAAACCAGCTCGGCCCACTTCTGGTCGGTGTGGCGCTTGTAGCGACCGAGTTCGCGTTCGAGGGTGACGTGTTCGAGTTCCTCGTGAGCCCGGATCAGGACCATGGCGCCGGGTGCTTCGTAGATCTCGCGGCTCTTGATGCCCACGAGACGATCCTCGACGACGTCGAGGCGGCCGACACCGTGCGCGCCGGCCCGACGGTTGAGTTCGACGATCGCTTCGAGCACGCTGACCGGGCGGCCGTCGATGGCGACCGGGCGGCCCTTCTCAAAGCTGATGATGACCTCGTCGGGGGCCATCCAGTTGATGGTCGGGTCCTCGGTGTACGAGTACACGTCCTTGGTGGGAGCGTTCCACAGATCCTCGAGGAATCCGGTCTCCACAGCCCGACCCCAGACGTTCTGGTCGATAGAGAACGGCGACTTCTTGGAGACGTTGATCGGGATCGCGTTCTCCTCGGCGAAGGCGATGGCCTTCTCGCGGGTCCAGGCGTAGTCACGGACCGGGGCGATGACGTCGAGTTCCGGTGCCAGCGTGGCGAATCCGACCTCGAAGCGGACCTGGTCGTTGCCCTTGCCGGTGCAGCCGTGGGCGACAACAGTGCCGCCGTGGGCGCGAGCCGCGGTCACCAGGTGCTTGACGATCAGTGGGCGCGAGATCGCGGACACCAGGGGGTACCGGTCCATGTACAGCGCGTTGCTGGTGATGGTCGGCAGGCAGTATTCCTCTGCGAACTCGTCGCGGGCATCGACCACCACGGACTCGACAGCGCCACAATCGATGGCTCGCTGACGAACCACCTCCATGTCCTCGCCGCCCTGACCGAGGTCGATGGCAACCGCCACGACCTCCTTACCGGTCTCCTTACCGATCCAGCTGATGGCCACCGAGGTGTCCAGGCCGCCCGAGTACGCGAGGATTACGCGCTCCGCCATGAGGGGGTCACTCCTTGTTTTTCGTCGTGCTTCGTTCGTGATGACTGTTGAAGTCTTGGGTGTCAACAAAATTGTGCGTGGTGGTACACGGCCGCATGGTCAGAATCTCATGCCAACGCCTCCAGCATTTCGGCCAGGTCGGCTCCGGTCATGGGTTCGCGGGCGAGCACAAACAATGTGTCGTCTCCGGCGATGGTTCCGACCACGTCCGGGAGGGTCGCCCGATCCAGTGCGCTCGCCAGATAATGGGCCGCACCCGGCGGGGTCCGCAGCACTGCCATCCCGCCGCTGGAGTCGACCGAGACCAGCAGTTCGCCGAGTAGTCGGGACAGCCGGTCGGTGCCGCCGCTGACCCCGCGGACCGGGGATCCGTCCTCGGGTACGACGTAGATGCCCGATCCGCCGTCGGCCGCGCGCAACTTCACCGCACCGAGTTCGTCGAGGTCACGAGACAACGTCGCCTGGGTCGCCTCGATCCCTTCGTCCGCCAGGAGGGATTGCAGTTCGGTCTGGCTGTGCACCTGGGCACCGGCCAGCAGCGACACGATCCGGGCATGACGTCCGGCCCGGGTGGTCACTGCTGTTCCAGAAGCCATATGAGCACCGCTTTCTGTGCGTGCAACCGGTTCTCTGCTTCGTCGAAGACCACACTGCGCGGGCCGTCGAGGACCTCGTCGGTGATCTCCTCGCCGCGGTGAGCCGGTAGGCAGTGCATGACGATGGCGTCGGGGTCCGCAAGCTCGACCAGTTCTGCGTTGATCTGGTAGGGCCGGAACGGTGCGACCCGGTCCTTGCCGTCATCCTCCTGGCCCATCGAGGTCCAGGTGTCGGTGACCAGCACGTCGGCGCCGGCGACGGCCTCCTGGGGATCCCCGATGACCGTCACGCTGCCACCGGTGAGCTCGGCGCGTTCGGCGGCATACCCGACAAACCTGTCATCGGGGGTGAATCCTTCGGGTGCACTGACCCGGATGTGCATGCCGGCGGTCACGCCACCGAGCATCAGCGAATGCGCCATGTTGTTGGCACCGTCGCCGAGGTACGTCAGCGTCAGACCGGCGAGTTTGCCCTTCTGCTCCGCGATCGTCTGCAGGTCGGCGAGGACCTGACAGGGGTGGAAGTCGTCGGAGAGCGCGTTGACAACCGGGATCGTCGCCGCCGATGCCATCTCTTCGAGCCGGTCCTGGCCATAGGTCCGCCAGACCACGGCCTCGACGTACCGCGACAACACCCGGCCGGTGTCGGCAAGGGTCTCTTCACGGCCGAGCTGAGTGGCCTTGCCGTCGACGACAACGGCGTGACCACCGAGTTGCGCGATACCGACCTCGAACGAGAACCGGGTGCGGGTGGAGTTCTTGTCGAAGATCACCCCGACACCTTTGGGACCGGCAAGTGGCTTGTGGGCGAAGGGATTCCGCTTCACCTCGGCGGCGAGTTCGAGCACGTGCGTCTGCTCCGCCGGCGACAGGTCATCGTCCCGCAGGAAGTGGCGCGTCATGACGTGGATCCTTTCGCGGCGTCGAGCATCTCCGGGAGGGCGTTCACGAATCCGGTTGCCTGCTCCTCGGTGAGGATCAGGGGCGGGGCCAGCCGCAACACGTCGGGACCCGGGGCGTTGATGAGGTAGCCATGGTCGCGGGCCACCGCCTCGACGGCCGGCGCGATGGGCTCGGTCAGCACGATGCCGATCAACAGACCCGAACCACGTGAGTGGGCAATCAGCGGATGACCGAGTTCTTCGATCGACGACGTGATGTGTTTGCCAACCCGCGCAGCATGATTGGTCAGATCGAGGGTATCGACCTGTTCGAGTACGGCCAGTGCCGCCGCGGCGCACACCGGATTACCACCGAAGGTGGTGCCGTGTTGTCCGGGTTCGAGCAGATCGGCCGCTCGGCCGGTGGCCAGCACCGCACCGATCGGCAGACCGCCACCGAGGCCCTTGGCCAGGGTCATCACATCCGGGGTGATCCCGGTCGCCTGGTGCGCATAAAACGTTCCGGTCCGGGCGATTCCGGTCTGGACCTCGTCCAGGATCAGGAGGGCACCATGCTCGGTGGTCAGGGCCCGCACAGCGGCCAGGTAGTCCACCGGCGGGACGATCACTCCGCTCTCACCCATGATCGGTTCGAGGATGACCGCCGCGGTCTGCGGGCCGATCGCAGCCTTCATCGCATCGAGGTCGCCGTACGGCACGTGGCGCACACCGGCCGGCATCGGCTCGAACGGGGCCCGCTTGGCCGGCTGACCCGTCATCGCAAGCGCGCCCATGGTCCGGCCGTGAAAAGCCTTCTCGGCAGCGATGATCTCGGGCCGGCCGGTCAGACGCGCGATCTTGAACGCGGCCTCGTTGGCCTCGGCGCCCGAGTTGCAGAAGAACGCCTTGCCCCCCACACCCCACCGCGACAACAGCGACTCGGCCAGCTTGATGACCGGCTCGGTGAGATAGAGATTCGACGTGTGCCCGAGTGTCGAGAGCTGCGCGCTCACCGCGTCGATGATCGCCTGATTCCCTTGGCCGAGGATGTTCACCGCGATACCACCGAGGAGGTCGAGGTACTCACGACCATCGACACCGGTCACAACCGCACCCTTGCCCGAGCGCAGAGCCACCTTCGGGGTGCCGTAGTTGTTCATCAACGACGACGTCCACCGCTCTTGCAGAGCGAGGGTCGGGTCGGTCGGGTTGGTCATGATTCGTCCTCGATAGGTGGTTTCTCGCCGTATACATCGACAATCTGGTCGTCGCTGTCGGGCACAACCATGGTTCCGTTGCCTTCGGTGGTGAACAGTTCGAGCAGCGTCGAATGCGGGGTGCGGCCATCGATCACGTGGGCCCGGGGCACACCGCCGGCAACCGCCCGCAGGCAGGCCTCCATCTTCGGCACCATCCCGGCATCCAGACTCGGCAGCAGTTCGGCCAACGCGGTGGTCCCGATCTCCGACACCAGCGATCCACGATCCGGCCAATTGGTGTACAGGCCTTCGACATCCGTCAGCACCACCAGCTTCTCGGCGCCGAGAGCTTGGGCGAGCGCGGCGGCCGCGGTGTCCGCGTTGATGTTGTGGACGACGCCATCCGCATCGGGAGCAATCGTCGAGACGACCGGAATACGGCCCGCTGCAATGAGATCGGTGACTGCACCCGGATTCACGGTGGTCACGTCACCCACGAGACCGATGTCCGTTGCCTCGCCATCGACCATCACCGAGCGACGGGTTGCGGTGAACAGGTGGGCATCTTCGCCCGAGATCCCCACCGCGTACGGACCGTGCGCGTTGATGAGGCCGACGAGTTCGCGTCCGACCTGACCGAACAGAACCATCCTCGCGACGTCCATCACCTCCGGCGTGGTCACGCGGAAGCCGCCTTTGAACTCACCGCTCATCCCGAGACGCTTGAGCATCGCCGAGATCTGCGGGCCACCGCCATGCACGACGACCGGGTGAATCCCGCAGGTGCGCAAGAAGACCATGTCCTCGGCGAACGCCGCCTTCAGATCGTCATCGATCATCGCGTTGCCGCCGTACTTGACGACGATCACCTTGCCGGCAAACCGCTTCAGCCAGGGCAGCGCCTCACCGAGCACGTGCGCCTTGTCGAGCGCGCTGAGTTCAGATTCGCTCCGCTTCGTCTCCGTCAAGGGTCGAGCTCCGCTCCGCTTCGTCTCCGTCATGACGAGTAGGCCGAATTCTCTTCGACGTAGGCGTGGGAGAGATCGGTGGTCCGGATGAATGCGGTTCCCGAACCGATACCGAGATCGACGGTGAGGTCGATGTCGATGCCGGACAGGTCGGCGTCACGTGCCCCGACGACACCCATTCCGTTTTCGCACACCGGATAGTTGTTGAACCGCACGGAGATTCGATCCGGATCGAGTTCCACCGGAGCCATACCGACCGCAGCCAGGACCCGGCCCCAGTTGGGATCCGAACCGAACAGCGCCGTCTTGACCAGGCTGTCGCGGGCGATCGTGCGAGCGGCGGCCAGGGCATCGCTATCACTGGCGGCACCGGTCACGGTCACCACAACCCGTTTGGTGACGCCTTCGGCATCGGCCTGCATCTGCTTCGCCAGGTCGTCGCAGACCAACCGGACGGCCTCGTTGAGGGCGGCCTGATCCGGCGTCTTCTCACTGGCACCCGAACTGAGCAGCAGCACAGTGTCGTTGGTGGAGCAGGAACCGTCGACGTCGAGCCGGTCGAAGGTCAGCGCGGTGGCCGCCCGGAGTGCTTCGTCCAGCTGCGCGGCCGAGACCGCGGCGTCGGTGGTGATCACACTGAGCATCGTTGCCAGCGACGGTGCCATCATGCCCGCACCCTTGGCCATCCCGCCGACGTTCCAGCCTTCGCTGTGGTGAAACGCCGCCTGTTTGGGGACGGTGTCGGTGGTCATGATCGCGTATGCCGCGTTGGTGCCGCCGGACAGACCGCCGCCCATCTCGTGGACGATCGCCGTGACACCGGCGAGCACCTTGTCCATCGGAAGCCGGTCACCGATCAAACCGGTCGAGCAGACGGCGACTTCGATGGCACCGGTCTCGGTGCCCCAGTGGCTGATCGCCGCGGCGGTCGCCTCGGCGGTGGCATGGGTGTCCTGGAATCCGCCCGGACCCGTACAGGCATTGGCGCCTCCGGAGTTGAGGACGACCGCACGAAGGCGGCCGGTGCTCAGGACCCGCTGACTCCACAAGACCGGGGCGGCCTTGACCTTGTTGGAGGTGAACACGCCGGCTGCCGCGTAGTCGGGGCCTTCGTTGAACACCAGCGCCAGGTCTTCTTTGCCACTCGCCTTGATCCCGGCCTTGATGCCTGCCGCCCGGAAGCCCAGCGGCGCAGTGACACCCTGAATGTTGGTCATGCGGTGTCCACCGTCGACCTCGCGCCAGTGGCCGGCCACATTGTCACTGCCCTGGTTCACGCTGTCCTGGTTCACGGTGCCACTCCCACGGTGCTCAGTCCTTCGGTTTCGCCCCATCCCAGGGCCAGATTCATCGATTGCACGGCACCGCCACCAGTGCCTTTGGTGAGGTTGTCGATCGCGCCGACCGCGATCAGGGTGCCGGACCGCTCATCGACCGCAACACTGAGTTGAACCGCGTTCGAACCGATCACCGACCCGGTGGTCGGCTGCCGTCCCTCGGGCAGCACGGTGACAAACGGTTCGTCGGCGTATGCCTTTTCGTATACCGCCCGCGCCTGCGCGGTGGTCACCGACGTCGGAGCAGTGCAGGTGGCCAGGATGCCTCGCGCCATCGGCGCCAGGACCGGCGTGAACGAGACGCTGACCGGCGTGTTCGCCACCGCCGACAGGTTCTGGATGATCTCCGGCGTGTGCCGGTGGACCCCACCGACCCCGTATGCCCGCGCCGAACCGATGACCTCGGAGGCGAGCAGATCGACCTTCGGGGACCGTCCGGCGCCCGAGGCGCCGCTGACCGCAACGATGGTGACCTGCGGGGCGATGATGCCTGCGGCGACGGCCGGCAACAGTGCAAGCGTGCTCACCGTGGGATAGCAGCCGGGGACCGCGATCCGGGTGGCCCCGGCGAGAACCTCGCGGTTGCCGGGCAGTTCGGGCAGCCCATAGGGCCAGCTACCGGCATAAGTACCGCCGTAGTAACGCTCCCACTCGCTCGAGTCCTGCAGCCGGAAATCCGCACCGCAGTCGATCACCAGGGTCGCCGGCGGCAGCGCGTCGGCGACGGGCCCGGAGGTTCCGTGCGGGAGACCGAGGAAGACGACGTCGTGCCCGGACAGGATCTCGGTGGTCGTCTCCGACAACTCACGGTCCGCCAGAGGCAGCAGATGTGGATGGTGCTCCCCCAACGACGACCCGGCATTCGACCCGGCCGTCAAAGCACCGATCTGCAACTCTCCGGATGCATACTTGGGATGACCGAGCAACAGACGGAGAATTTCTCCACCCGCGTACCCGCTGGCGCCGGCAACTGCCACTGACACACTCATGTGATTCATTATGCACCCCACCGCAAGTTAATTCATAAGCGGGTTGACCACGCTTCGCCCGCGGGCTCGTATGCAGCGCGGTATGACTGAACGGTGACCACGTCCGCGGCGATCAATGTGCAGTCGCTTGCGGTCAAGCGAGGCGGAAATCCTGTCCTGCATGACCTGAACCTCACGGTACCCGTGGGGTCCATCACCGGACTCCTCGGTCCGTCGGGCTGCGGGAAGACCACCCTGATGCGGGCCATCGTCGGCACCCAGCAGATCGAATCCGGATCCGTGACGGTCCTCGACCGGCCGGCCGGGAGCGCCGCGTTGCGATATCTGGTCGGGTACGTGACGCAGGCGCCGTCGGTGTACACCGACCTGACCGTCGAACAGAACGTGGCGTACTTCGCCGACCTCTACAACAACCGGACCGGGGTGGACGGCGCGCTCGATGCGGTGGGCCTGACCGACCTTCGGGCGCGCAAGACCATGGACCTGTCCGGCGGCCAGCTCAGTCGGGTGTCGATCGCCTGTGCGCTGGTCGGTTCGCCGACACTCCTCATCCTCGACGAGCCCACCGTCGGCCTCGATCCGGTCTTGCGGGCAGACCTGTGGGATCGATTCCATGCACTCGCCAGAGCCGGTGCAACCTTGCTGGTGTCGAGTCATGTGATGGACGAAGCCGACCGCTGCGACAACCTGATCCTGATGCGGGAGGGCCGGATTCTCGCCGAACTGACGCCGGACCAGCTACGAGAACGCACCGGACAGACCAACCTGGAGACCGCGTTCCTGCAGTTGATCACGCAGGGATCCCCGTGATGCACCTGCGTCAGTTCACCGCCACCACACATCGCATCCTCCGGCAACTGCTGGGCGATCACCGCACGGTCGCGATGATCCTCGTGGTCCCGTGCATCCTGATGGTGTTGCTGTACTTCATGTTCGACGATTCGCCCGGCCGGATACCGGGAACCTCCCGCTTCGATGAGATCGGCATCATCATGCTCGGGATCCTGCCGTTTGTGCTGATGTTCATCACGACGTCGATCGCCATGGTCCGAGAACGAACGTCGGGCACCCTCGAGCGGCTGCTGACCACTCCGCTGGGCAAACTCGATCTCCTCGCCGGATATGGTGCCGCCTTCTCGATCGCCGCCGCGGCGCAGGCCACACTCGCGAGCGCGGTGGCCTTCTGGATCCTCGACCTCGACATCGCCGGAGCCGCCATCTGGGTGGTGGTGATCGCGGTGCTCGTGGCAATACTCGGAGTTGCGCTGGGACTGTTCTTCTCGGCATTCGCCCGCACGGAATTCCAAGCGGTGCAATTCATCCCGGTGGTGGTCATCCCCCAGCTCCTGCTGTGCGGACTGTTCGTGCCCCGCGATCAGATGGCCGACTGGCTGAACTGGATCAGCGGCATCCTGCCGGTCACCTACGCGGTCGATGCGTTGCAGCAGGTGGCATTGCACGCAAATCCCACCGGCCAGATGTGGCGTGATCTCGGTGTCGTCGTCGCGTTCTCCGTGGTGGCATTGTGCCTGGGCGCGGCGACCCTGCGTCGCACCACACCCTGAACCCGACCCCGGGCGTCGACCGCCCTTGTCGCTGAGACGAATTCGCATCGGAGTATCAGTTCGGTGGGACTCGCCGCGAAGACGACTGTGTCCGATTCGGCAATTTGGCCAAAATCGCCCAGACACCTACCGATGCAAGTACCGTAAGGTCTACCGTAAACAGGCCCACCGGGTCTGCGGAAATTTTCGAGATTTCGTCGGGACCCGATCCGGGTCGGCGACGACCAGGACAGTGGGAGAAACTCCGATGACATATCGCGTGGTGCAGTGGACAACTGGCAACGTCGGCAAGCAATCGGTCGAAGCGGTCTTGCGGCATCCTGACTTCGAACTCATCGGTTGCTACGCCTTTGCGGCGGACAAGATCGGCCAGGACGTCGGAACCCTGTGCGGGCTCCCGCCTGCCGGAGTGACCGCGACAAATGACATCGACGAATTGCTGTCGCTCAAGCCGGACGTTGTCATCTACAACCCGATGTGGGTGAACGTCGATGAGATGGTCCGGATCCTCGAGGCCGGCGTGAACATCGTCACGACCGCGTCGTTCATCACCGGGCACTCGCTCGGCGAGGGTCGCGCCCGAATCATCGCGGCATGCGAAAAGGGCAGCGCTACGGTCTTCGGTTCGGGCATCAACCCCGGATTCGCCGACTTCATCGCGATCGCGTCGACCAGCGGATGCGATCAGATCGACAAGATCACAGTCACCGAGACCGCCGATATCAGCGGCTACGACTCACCCACGACCGAGATTCCGGTCGGCTTCGGCCGCCCGATCGACGACCCCGATCTGTTCGAAATGACCCGGTCGGGCACCGCGATCTTCGAAGACGCGGTCCGCCTGTTCGGGGACGCTCTCGGCGTCGAGTTCGACGAGGTGGTCTGCGAGGCCGAGTACGCCGAGACGACACAGGACATCGACCTCGGTTCGTGGAGCATTTCCGCCGGCTGTGTTGCCGGGATCGCCGCGAGCTGGCACGGAAAGGTCGCCGGACGAAGCATCGTCGAACTCCGCTTCCGCTGGCGCAAGGGACAATCCCTCAAACCGGAATGGTCGATCGACGGCCCCACGTACCTCGTCGAGATCGACGGCCGTCCGAGTATCCGCACCGCCATCGACGTCTTGCCGCCGAAGGACTTCAAGGGCACAACCCTGAACGATTTCATGGTGCTGGGAATGGTCGCGACGGCGATGCCGACCCTCAACGCGATCCCGCAGGTCGTCGCCGCCGAACCGGGGATCGCGACCTACACCAGTCTGCCCCTGCCATTGCCGCGCGGTTTGGTGACGCTCTAACGTCGCCCGGGCGCGCGGTTCAGCTTCGCATCTGCGCGCCCACCGCCGACGTCGCCGCTGCCAGTGCGGCGTCCCGGGCGGCTGTTGCCTCGTCCTCGGTGAGGGTGCGGTCGGTCGCCCGGAAGCGGAGCGAGAAGGTGAGGGACTTCTTGCCCTCGCCCACCTGCTCGCCGGTGAAGACGTCGAACACGGCGATGCTCTCGAGCAGTTCGCCGGCCCCGGCCTCGAGTGCGGCGCGGACGTCTTCGGCGGCCACGTCGGAATCGACGACCACCGCGAGGTCCTGCAGGACCGGCGGATACGGCGAGATACGCGGCGACACAAGGGCATTGTTCACCGGGATCGCGTCGAGATCGATCTCCAGCGCCAGCGAACGCGCCGGTAGGTGCAACTTCTCCAGCAACGCCGGATGCAGTTCGCCGGCCCACCCGACCACGATGTCACCGGCAAGGATCTCACCACAACGACCGGGGTGCCACGGCACCTGTACGGCCGACCGCAGTGTCAGTTCGACACCTGCGGCCTGACCGATGATCGCCACGGCGTCGAACACGTCGGTGGTGTCGGCAACGCGTCCCTTGCCCCACGGACCGGCGGGTTCACGCAAGCCCGTCAGCACAGCAGCAACGTGCAATGGCTGCGCCGGAAGCGATTCGACCAGTTCGGCGATCTGCTCCGCGCTCGGTCGCCGGTCCACCGGCAGCGCGTCGATCGGACGAACGTGCTGCCCACCCAGAACCACCTGACCGATGGTGTACATCGACAGATCCCGTTGTCCGCGAGCAAGATTGCGGCCGACCATCTCGAGCAGTCCCGGCAGCAGGGTGGTGTTCAGCTCGGGCCGATCGGCTTCGAGCGGGTTGAGCACGGTGACCGTGGCCCGGCGCGGGTCGTCGGCGGGCAGATCCCACAGGTCGAAGACGCCGGCCGGCATGAACGGGTACGGCAAGACCTCGGCGTAACCCGACAGGGCAAGGCTGCGTCCGACACTGCGGCGACGGAGCTGTCGCGGTGTCAGACCACGCCCACCGGGAGCCGTCGGCAGCTTGGTCGGAATGTTCTCGTAACCCTCGAGGCGCAATACCTCCTCGACGAGGTCGGCGCTCAGCCGAAGATCGGGTCGCCAGCTCGGCGGGGTGACGGTGAGCATGTCGCCCGCTGCCTCCACCGCACAGCCCACCTGCACCAGGCGTTGCTGCGCAGTGCCGACCGGATAGTCGATGCCGGCGGTTTTCGACGGTGCCCGCTCGGCCATCAGCACGGTCGCCGTAGGCGCCACCGCGCCGGCATCGGTGTACGTGGACTCGACTGTGCCGCCGCAGATCTCGGCCAACAGCGATGCGGCGCGCAGGAGCGCGATGTCGGTGACCTTCGGGTCGACAACACGCTCGAAGCGCTTGCTGGCCTCGCTGGTGAGACGGTGACGCTTGGCGGTCCGGAACACCGAGACCGGGTTGAACGTCGCCGATTCCAACAGGACATCGGTGCTTCCGATGTTGATCTCGGTGGCAGCACCGCCCATCACACCCGCCAGAGCGATCGGACCGGAATCGTCGGTGATGACCACATCTTCCGGATCGAGGTCGCGCACGACGTCGTCGAGCGTGGTCAGCTTCTCCCCCGCGGTCGCTCGGCGGACCCGGATGTCACCGGAGACCTTGGCGGCGTCGAAGGCGTGCAGGGGCTGGCCCAGTTCGAGCATGACGTAGTTCGTGATGTCGACGGCCGCCGAGATCGGACGCACACCGGACATCATCAGCCGCTTGACCATCCACCACGGGCTCGGAGCCGACGGGTCTATACCGCGAACCACCAGCGCGCAGTACCGAGTGGCACCCGACTCCGGGTCGAGATGCACTGCCGGGCCCGAACCTGCACTGGTCCGCAGGGTGGGCGCCGTCGCCGGATCTGCGAACGGCAGGTCGAAGCTGCACGCGAGTTCGCGCGACAGCCCACGCACCGAGAACGCATAGCCACGGTCCGGGGTGACGTTGACGTCGATGATCGTGTCGTCGAGACCGAGTACCTCACGCGCATCGGTGCCGGGGGCCGCGATCTCCGGCGGCAGCACCAGGATGCCGCTGTGATCGTTGCCGACACCCAGCTCGGTGACCGAGCAGATCATGCCGTCGCTGGTCTTGCCGTAGGTCGTGCGGGTGGCGATCGCGAAATCACCGGGCAGGACGCTGCCGGGCAGCGCCGCCACGATCAGGTCGCCTTCGGCGAAGTTCCGTGCGCCGCACACGATGTCGCGGTCCTTGTCCTCACCGACATCGACCTGGCAGAAGCGAATGGGCTTCTTGAACTCGGTGAGCTCTTCGATCTTGGTGACCCGGCCGACCACCAGCGGTCCGGTGATCTCCGGCAACGGGGTGATGTCTTCGATCTCGAATCCGACGCGAACAAAGGCCTCGTCGACCTCGGCGGGCGACTTGCTCCACCCGGGAGTGCCCTGTTGCAGGATCTCTGTCAGCCACGACTGCGCTAATTGCACTGGAAACTCAGCTCTTTCGTTGGTTCTGCGTACTCAGGCGCCGGGACCGAAGGGCACCGTGAAGCGGATGTCACCCTCGACCATGTCGCGCATGTCGGGCAGGTCGTTGCGGAACTGCAGGGTGCGTTCGAGCCCCATGCCGAATGCGAATCCCGAGTAGACCTCGGGGTCGATCCCGCTGGCGCGCAGCACATTCGGATGTACCATGCCGCAGCCGCCCCACTCGACCCAGCCCGCGCCGCCCTTCTTGCCGGCGAACCAGACGTCGACCTCGGCGGACGGCTCGGTGAACGGGAAGTAGCTCGGGCGCATACGGGTGACCGTCTCCGGGCCGAACAGCGCCTTGGCGAAGTGATCGAGGGTGCCCCGCAGGTGCGCCATCGTCAGCCCCTTGTCCACGGCCAGGCCTTCGACCTGGTGGAAGACCGGGGTGTGGGTGGAGTCGAGTTCGTCGGTGCGGAATGTCCGGCCCGGGCACGCGACATAGATCGGCAGTTCCCGCGACAACATGGCGCGGACCTGAACCGGTGACGTGTGGGTCCGTAGCACCTGCCGCGACTCCGGCGGTGCGATGTAGAAGGTGTCCTGCATCGACCGGGCCGGGTGATCCGGCAGGAAGTTCAGCGCGTCGAAGTTGAAATGCTCGGTCTCGACCTCGGGACCCTCGGCGATCTCCCAGCCCATTCCGACGAACACATCGGCGACCTGATCGCCGATCACCGTGATCGGGTGGCGGGCGCCCAGTGTCCGGCGAGCGGTCGGAAGGGTGACGTCGATGGTCTCGGCGACCAGCACCGCGGCATCGCGCTCGGCGGTCAGGACGGCAAGACGCTCGTCGTAGGCCTTCTGGGCCTGGCCACGAGCAACGTTGACCAGCTTGCCGGCCTCGGCCTTCTGCTCCTTCGGCAGCGCACCGAGTTCGCGGCGGGCCAATGCGATCGGCGACTTGTCGCCCAAATGCTCGGTCTTGGCCGTGGCCAAGGCGGGCAGATCAACCGCGTCGGAAAATGCTGCGACAGCAGCGTCCACTGCGGTCGCCAATGTCTGGCTGTCGACGTCGGCCACGGCTGTGATGACTCCCTTGGATATCTGACTTCTGGAACTCTGTACGAGTGACTATCTGAACGAAGTACGGCTGATGGAACTGGCTTGGCTCAACTGAGAGGGTAGTCGACCGCTCGGGTGGCATCGGCGCTGGCATAGAGGCAGATCGCAGCCGCGGCGGCCAGGTTCAGGCTCTCGGCACGACCGTGGATCGGAATGGAGATCCGGTGGTCGGCCTGCGCCAGAATCTCGTCCGGCAGTCCATGCGCCTCGTTTCCGAACAACCATGCGGTCGGACCGGCGAGCACATCACCGGCATCGGGCAGGCTCAACTCGGCATCTCCCGCGGTGGCACAGATGGCAACACCGGCATCGCGTAGCGCGGCGAGGACCTCGGAGATACTCCGCTCCCGGGCGATGCGGACATGAAACACGCTGCCGGCGGTGGAACGCACACACTTGCCGTTATGCGGATCCACACTGTCCCCAGCGAGGATGACTCCGTCGGCGCCCATCGCATCGGCGGTCCGGATGAGCGTGCCGGCATTCCCCGGATCAGTCATCTCCACCGGTACCGCGAGTAGGCGCGGTGCACTGCTCAGCACCTCGGCCATGGGGACATCGACCAGATCGCAGACCACGAACAAACCGGTGCTGGTGATCGTCTCCGCCAGCTTGTCGGCGGCCCCGGCCGAGATGCGCAGGACTTCGACGCCACCGGCCGCGGCACTCTGCACCAGATCGGCGTACCGGTCGAGAGCCTCGTCGGTCGCCAGGAGAACCTGTGCGCGACGCGTTGCGACTGCAGCGTCGACGGCATTGAAACCCTCGGCCAGGAAAGTCCCGGCCTTACGCCGCGACGCGGAACGGTGCAGCTTTGCATATGAAACAACCCGCGCCGAACGTTCGGTGAGAACGTCCGGCGCGGGGATGTTTATGTCAGTGCCGATCAGGCTGCGGGGGCGTTGACGTCAGCCGGCAGAGCCTTCTTGGCAACCGCCACCAGACCGGTGAATGCCTCGGGATCGCTGACGGCGATCTCGGCGAGGATCTTGCGGTCGACCTCGACACCAGCGATCTTCAGACCCTGGATGAAGCGGTTGTAGGTGATGTCATTGGCCCGCGCCGCAGCGTTTATGCGCGAGATCCACAGCTTGCGGAACTCACCCTTGCGGGCGCGACGGTCGCGGTAGGCGTAGACCAGCGAGTGCAGCTGCTGCTCTTTTGCCTTGCGGTACAGACGCGAACGCTGTCCGCGGTAGCCCTTGGAAGCTTCCAGGGTTGAACGACGCTTCTTCTGGGCGTTTACCGCCCTTTTTACGCGTGCCATTGTTGATTTACCTCTTAGTATGTGGCGGCCGGGAACCGGCAGCGAGTGGTCTGGTGGGGAGCGTTAGATCTTCAGCAGGCGCTTGATGCGGGGAGCATCGTTCTCGGAAACGACGACGGTGCCATCGAGACGACGGGTCTGCTTGGTGGGCTTGTGCTCCATCAGGTGGCGACGGCCCGCGCGCTGGCGGACGATCTTGCCGCTACCGGTCACCTTGAAACGCTTGGCGGTGCCCTTGTGGGTTTTGGTCTTGGGCATGGTGATGCCTTTCTCTTCGTAACGCCTGTTGGAGAGGTCAGCTCTCAGGATTGGCGGCCGGAGCCGGTCCTGGATCTGCCGCAGGCTTGGTGGGTGCGCTCTGCTGGGGTTGCGCTTGCGCTTTTGGTGCTTGTGCTTGCGCTTGTGCTTGAGCTTTGGTCTTGGCGCCCTTGTGCGGTGCCAGGACCATCGTCATGTTGCGGCCATCCTGCTTGGCGGAGGTCTCTACAAACCCGTACTCGCCTACGTCGGAGCCCAAACGCTGCAGTAGTCGGTAACCAAGTTCGGGTCGCGACTGCTCGCGTCCACGGAACATGATCGTCACCTTGACCTTCGACCCGGCTTCGAGGAAGCGGATGACGTGACCCTTTTTGGTCTCGTAATCGTGGTCGTCGATCTTGGGGCGGAGCTTCTGCTCCTTGATGACGGTCATCTGCTGGTTGCGACGCGATTCGCGCTGCTTCTGTGCCGCCTCGTATTTGAACTTGCCGTAGTCCATGATCTTGCAGACCGGCGGACGCGCATTCGGGGCAACCTCGACCAGATCGAGATCGGCCTCGATAGCCAAGCGCAGGGCATCCTCCACACGGACGATGCCTACCTGCTCCGAGTTGGGGCCGACAAGACGGACCTCGGGTACTCGGATGCGCTCATTGATACGAGTCTCAGTGCTGATGGGGCCTCCTCATTTGTGTCCGCGTACGCAGGTGGTTCCTCGTGGCAGACGTTTTTTCTCAGGTTGGACCGCGGTGGCAACTGGTGAAACAGATCCTCAGCGAAAAGGCCCCGGATCGATGATGATCATCATCGACGGGGCCCACACCGACCGGTTCATGTCACCTATCGCATCCCAGCGATCACAGCCTCCAACGCAGAGGCCACCGGAGATATTCCGCAAATGCGGACTCTCCGACGACAAAACCGGACCGTTCAACCGTGCGATGCTTCTTTCGAAGACATCGCCGTCGAGCGGTGGGAGTGTGAACTCCACTTGCAACCCCGGCGTCAGCCAGGGCGGTCGTAGGTGGAAGTCTAACAGCCATGACGGAAAACCTGAATTCCGAGCCCGAGGTGCGCGACCTGGCCGAAATCCCGGCCATCGAAGTGATCACCCGAGCTGCGGTCATGCTGATGAGTGCTGCGGCCGAAAAACTCGGCCTGTCCGAGCAGGATCCGTCGACGAGCCCGCACCTCGACCTCGACGAAGCCCGCAAACTGATCACCGCCCTCGCCGGTCTCATCCAGTCCTCGGTCGCCGACCTGGGCATCCATGCCTCCGCATTGCGCGATGGACTCAAGAGCCTGCAGCTCGCGTTCCGTGAGGCCAGCGCCCATCCCGACGATCCCGGCCAGGGGCCCGGCGAAAAACAGACCGGCCCCGTCGCCGACTAAACCCGATGATGTGGCCTTTTGGCGGCGCTCACCTGGGCTTTTGTTCGCCAAAAGGGCACATCTTCGGGCCAGGTCAGTGTCAGTGGGTGACGGCGCCCACCGAGGCCGACCGCACCAGCTTCGCGTATTTAGAGAGCACACCCCGCTGATACTTGTGGTCGAGCGGCTTCCAGTCCTGTTTACGTAGCTCGATCTCCTCGTCGTCGACGAGGAGGTCGAGCGTGCGGCCGGCGATGTCGACTCGGATGCGATCACCGTCACGGATGAATGCGACCGGTCCCCCGTCGGAGGCCTCCGGTGCGATGTGCCCGATGCAGAGTCCGGTGGTGCCACCGGAGAATCGTCCATCGGTGAGCAACAACACATCCTTACCCAGACCGGCGCCCTTGATGGCACCGGTGATGGCCAGCATCTCCCGCATCCCTGGTCCGCCCTTGGGACCCTCATAGCGGATCACCACCACGTCGCCCGCCGTGATCACACCGTCGGCCAAGGCGGCCAACGCGCCCTGCTCGCGTTCGAAGACCCGGGCCGGACCCTCGAACGTGTCGGCGTCGAATCCGGCCGACTTCACCACCGCACCTTCCGGCGCGAGCGAGCCGTGCAGGATGGTGATACCGCCGGTCTTGTGGATCGGATTGTCCAGTGCCCGAATGACTTTCCCGTCCAGCGGGCCGATCTCCATCTCGTCGAGGTTCTCGGAGAGGGTCTTGCCGGTGACGGTGAGAGCATCGCCGTTGAGCAGGTCGGCGTCGAGGAGCGCCTTCATGATCACCGGGATGCCGCCGTGTCGGTCGAAGTCGTTCATCACATACCGGCCGAACGGCTTGAGGTCGCCGAGGTGCGGTGTGCGGTCGCCGATGCGGTTGAAGTCGTCGAGGTGTAGATCCACCTCGGCCTCGCTGGCGATGGCCAGCAGATGCAGTACCGCGTTGGTCGAACCGCCGAGAGCCATGGTCACGGTGATCGCGTTCTCGAGTGCGGGTTTGGTGATGATGTCGCGGGTGGTGATGCCGAGCCGCAACAGGTTGACGACGGCCTCCCCAGACCGATGCGCGAACGCGTCCCGCCGGCGGTCGGCGGCCGGTGGTGCTGCCGAGCCCGGCAGGCTCATCCCCAGCGCCTCGGCGATCGACGCCATCGTGTTGGCGGTGTACATCCCGCCACAGGCGCCCTCGCCCGGACAGATCGCCCGCTCGATACGACCCAGGTCTTCCTCGGACATCTTGCCCGCATGACATGCTCCGACGGCCTCGAACGCATCGATCAGGGTGACGTCACGTTCGCTGCCATCGGCGAGTTTGACCCAGCCCGGCGCAATGGTGCCCGCGTAGAGGAACACCGAGGCGAGATCGAGGCGGGCGGCGGCCATCAACATGCCGGGCAGCGACTTGTCACAACCGGCCAGCAGGACCGAGCCGTCGAGGCGTTCGGCCTGCATCACTGTCTCCACCGAGTCGGCGATCACCTCCCGCGACACCAGCGAGAAATGCATGCCCTCGTGGCCCATCGAGATGCCGTCCGACACCGAGATGGTGCCGAACTCCAACGGATAGCCGCCACCGGCGTGCACACCCTCCTTGCTGGCCTGCGCCAGCCGGTCGAGCGAGAGATTGCACGGGGTGATCTCGTTCCAGGAACTGCCGATGCCGATCTGGGGTTTGCCCCAGTCCTCGTCACCCATCCCGACAGCACGCAGCATGCCCCGACTCGGAGCCGCACTGATCCCATCGGTGACGGTGCGGCTACGCGGCTTCATGTCGACCATCGGAACTCCTCGGTGTTGTCGTCGGCCGGTGTCGGCCCATCTGGTCCGGTGGCCACACTCAGCCTGCGGTGACCGCCTTCTTACGTCCAGTTTGCTTGGCGGCAGCCTTCCGTGGGGCCGCTTTCCGTGCGGGCGCCGGCGCGGCGTCGCTGGTCGGCTTCAGGATCTCGGCGAGGAACTTGCCGGTGTGACTGAGCGGAACGGCGGCGACATCTTCGGGAGTCCCCTCGACGACGACGGTGCCACCACCCGAACCACCCTCCGGACCCATGTCGATGACCCAGTCGGCGGTCTTGATGACGTCGAGGTTGTGCTCGATCACGATGACCGAGTTGCCCTTGTCGACCAGGCCGTTGATGACCGTGATCAGCTTGCGGATGTCCTCGAAGTGCAAACCCGTGGTGGGTTCGTCGAGGATGTAGGCCGTGCGCCCGGTCGACCGTTTCTGCAGTTCGGCCGCCAGCTTCACACGCTGTGCCTCACCACCGGACAGCGTTGTCGCGGGCTGCCCGAGCCGGACATAGCCCAGCCCGACCTCGTTGAGGGTCTTCAGGTACCGATGGATCGACGTGATCGGCTCGAAGAAGTCGGCCGCCACCTCGATCGGCATGTCGAGGACCTCGGAGATGGTCTTGCCCTTGTAATGGACCTCGAGGGTTTCCCGGTTGTACCGGGCACCGTGGCACACCTCGCACGGAACGTACACGTCGGGCAGGAAGTTCATCTCGATCTTGATCGTGCCTTCGCCCGAGCAGGCCTCGCAGCGACCACCCTTGACGTTGAACGAGAACCGTCCCGGCTGGTAACCGCGCACCTTGGCCTCGGTGGTCGCGGCGAACAGGGTGCGGATCTTGTCGAACACCCCGGTGTAGGTGGCCGGGTTGGATCGCGGGGTACGGCCGATCGGAGACTGGTCGACCCGGACCAGCTTGTCCAGGTTGTCCATCCCGTTGATGCGGGTGTGACGCCCCGGGACCTGCCGTGCGCCGTTGAGCTTGTTCGCCATCACCGTTGCCAGGATGTCGTTGACCAGCGTCGACTTGCCCGACCCTGAGACCCCGGTCACCGCGGTGAGAACACCCAGCGGGAACACGACATCGATCTCTTTGAGGTTGTGCTCACGCGCCCCGACCACGGTCAGCAGCCGCTTGCGGTCGATCGGCCGCCGGATCAGCGGGACCTCCAGCCTGGAACGCCCCGACAGATACGCGCCGGTGATGGATTCCTCGTTTTTCAGCAGTTCCTGGTAGCTGCCGCTGTGCACGACTCGACCACCGTGTTCACCGGCGTGCGGGCCGATGTCGACGATCCAGTCGGCCGACCTGATCGTGTCTTCATCGTGCTCGACGACGATCAGGGTGTTGCCCAGGTCGCGCAGCCGGGTCAGGGTGTCGATCAGTCGGCGGTTGTCGCGCTGATGCAGTCCGATCGACGGTTCGTCGAGGACATAGAGGACACCGGCCAGGCCGGAACCGATCTGGGTGGCCAGACGAATGCGCTGAGCCTCACCGCCGGACAACGACCCCGCCGCCCGGGACAGCGACAAGTATTCCAGACCCACGTCGAGCAGGAAGCGGATGCGGGACTGCACCTCTTTGAGGACCTGGCCGGCGATGGCCTGCTCACGCTTCCCGAGCTTGAGGTCGGAGAGGTAGTCGGCGCATTCGGCCACCGACAGCGCACACACCTCGGCGATCGACTTCTTGCCGTACCGCTGGTGGTCGAGGGTGACGGCGAGGATCTCGGGACGCAATCGCGCGCCCTTGCAGGTGGGACACGGGATGTCCCGCATGTATCCGTCGTACCGGTCCTTCATCTGTTCGGATTCGGTTTGTTCCATCCGGCGATGCAGGAAGGACATCACGCCTTCGAACTCGGTGTAATACGAGCGCGTGCGGCCGTACCGGTTGCGGAACTTCACGTGAACCTGGTGTTCGCTGCCGGTGAGGATCGCCTTGCGGGCCTTGAGCGGAAGCTTCTTCCACGGGGTCTCGGTGTCGAACCCCATGGCATCACCGAGTCCGGACATCAACCGCAAGAAGTAGTCGGCATTGTGGCCACCCGCCCACGGCGCGATGGCGCCCTCTGCGAGCGTCAAATCGGAATCCGGGACGACCAGTTCTTCGTCGACCTCCTTGCGGACGCCGAGGCCGTCACAGTCGGAGCAGGCTCCATAGGGCGAGTTGAACGAGAACGAGCGCGGCTCGAGATCGTCGATCGCGATGGGGTGGCCGTTCGGGCATGCCATCCGCTCGGAGAACCGGCGCTCCCGATCGGGATCGCCTTCTTCCAGGTCGACGAAGTCGAGCACGATCACGCCATCGGTCAGCCCGAGTGCGGTCTCCACCGAGTCGGTGAGACGCTGCTTGGCCGAGGCCTTCACGGCCAGCCGGTCGACGACCACCTCGATGTCGTGCTTTTCCTGCTTCTTGAGCTTCGGAGGATCGGCCAGCGGATGGACCACACCGTCGATTCGGGCGCGCGAGAATCCCTGCGTCTGGAGTGTGCCGAACAGGTCGACGAATTCACCCTTGCGGGTCCGGACGACCGGTGCCAGCACCTGGAACCGGATGCCCTCGTCCATCGCCAGCACCTGATCGACGATCTGCTGCGGAGTCTGCTTTTCGATGGCGGAACCACACTCGGGGCAATGCGCCTTGCCTGCGCGTGCGTACAGCAGGCGGAGATAGTCGTAGACCTCGGTGATGGTGCCGACCGTCGACCGCGGATTGCGGTTGGTCGACTTCTGATCGATCGAGACCGCGGGCGACAAGCCTTCGATGAAGTCGACATCGGGCTTGTCCATCTGACCCAGGAACTGCCGGGCGTACGCGGAGAGCGATTCGACGTAGCGGCGTTGCCCCTCGGCGAAGATCGTGTCGAATGCCAGACTCGACTTTCCCGAGCCGGAGAGCCCGGTGAAGACGATCAAACTGTCGCGCGGGAGATCCACGTCGACGCCGCGAAGGTTGTGTTCGCGGGCTCCGCGCACGATGAGTCGATCAACCACTGTGGTCCTTTTCGAGTTCAAATAGGGCGTGTGCCAACCATCACTGATCGGCCGTTAGATGTGTGCCAGAGGCGTACCCGGCAATGTTAGAGGCACCCACTGACAAGATACCGGCGACAGCAAATTGTCCGCGCAGATCACACCATTCAGCCAGAGCCGTCAAACCTTCTGACCTGCGGTGATCCGCATTGCCCAGACTGTGAGCAAGGCAACTGCCGCAAACGGCAGCCACATTGCCGACATACCGAGTTCGCGGTAGGCGCCGGCCCCGCCGAGCGCCCCGACCGCCATCGCCGCCCACAACAGAAAGTACCGGGCCCACAACCACCTCGGACCACCGAACGCGGCATCCACCAACCGCTGAGCCGCCTTCACCAGAGTCCCGGTCATGTACGTCAGACCGACCGAGACCTCCCCCGATTTCTCGAAGACCGAGTTGAGAGTGCCCATCGCCACCGCGCCCACCATCAGTGACACAAATCCGGACCACGTGACGGCAATCATCGCGGACACACCGAGAAATGTTGTCACCGAATACAACACCTCCATTCGGCCGCGCTCTCCCATCGTGAGACGGCGAATGATCGAACCCACCATGACCCCGACCACGAACAACCCGATGATCGAAAGACATCGCAGGGCGGTCGCCATCAAGCCGTCGACAAATGATGACGACATCTTCGTGGTGTTGCCGCTCATGAACGAGATGAAATAGCCCCCGAGATGGACGAATGCCACCGCGTCCACGAATCCTGCGACTGCGGTCAATCCCGCCGCCAGCACCAGCTCATTGCGGTCGATCGTCTTCACACCCGCACCGTCACAACCAACGACTCCTGACCGACGCCGAACAGTGGGCTCAAGTATGCGCCACGGGCACCGGTTCGACGGGTCGGGCGGAAGCCGGCCGGCGGATGCTCACACACAACACCGCGGCGATCACGCACAGCCCCGAGGCGATGTAGAACGCCATGTCATAGCTGCCGTGTTCGTCTCGCAGATATCCGGCGCCGAAGGCCGCGACAGCAGCACCGAGTTGATGGGACGCGAATACCCAGCCGAAGACCACCGGTGTCTTCGCACCGAAGTAGCTGCGGCACAAAGCGATGGTCGGTGGCACGGTCGCGACCCAGTCGAGGCCGTAGAAGATGATGAACACCCAAGTGCTCGGTTCGGCGTGCGGCGACAGCAATACGGGAAGAGTCAGGAGCGAGACACCGCGGCCGACGTAGTAGACGACGAGCAGCACGCGCGGATCCACCCGGTCGGTGAGCCAGCCGGAGAAGACCGTCCCCGCGACATCGAAGATTCCGATGGTCGCGAGCAAGCTCGCGGCGACCGTGGTGGGCATGCCGTGGTCATGGGCGGCGGGGATGAAGTGGGTGCCGATGAGCCCATTGGTGGTCATCCCACAGATCGCGAAACTGCCCGCGAGCAACCAGAACACCCGGGTGCGGGCACCGATCACCAGTCCGTCCAGCGCGCTTCGAAAGCTGCCGCCCGCGGGAATCGGAGGCGCCTCCTGCAGCGGGGCACCGTAGGGGCCAATACCCTTGTCGGACGGGTAGTTTCGCATGAAGATGAGGACAAGCGGGACCACGGCCAGCGCGGATGCGGCCACGATGATCGACGCCCACCGCCAGCCGGCACGCGTGGTCACCTCCGCGATCAACGGCAGGAAGATCAGCTGGCCGGTGGCGCTGGCGGCGGTCAGGACACCGGTCACCAGCCCCCGCTTCTCGACGAACCAGCGGGTGGCGACGGTCGCCACGAAACCCATGGAGATCGACCCGGTCCCGATACCGACCAGCACGCCCCACAGCAGCATGAGCTGCCAGCTCTCGGTCATGAACACGCTCAGCGCGGTACCGGTGGCGATCAGGGTGAGCGCACCGGCGAGGATCGGCCGGATGCCGTAGCGATCCATCAATGCCGCGGCAAAAGGTGCGGTCAACCCGAACAGCGTCATGTTGATCGACATCGCGAGCCCGACGGTCGCGTGGGACCAGCCGAACTCGGAGTTCAGCGGTTCCATCATCACGCTCGGAACAGAGCGGAATCCTGCGGCGGCCAGGAGCGCGATGAAGGCGACAGCAGCCACCACCCAGGCCCAATGAAGGCGGCCGGGGGTGCGGGCCGAGGGGATCCTGACGGTCGTCACAAGAGTCAGTCTGTCCGAGGGGGCACCAAAGGCGCCATTGGCATAAATGCCATCATGTGTAGAATTACTGCCATGACTGAAGTCGGGTTCACGCCTCATCGGGTGGTGGTACTGCTCCTCGCACCTGTCATCGGCTTCGATGCGACGATCCCGTCGATGGTGTTCTCGCAGGCCACCGACGACGATGGGCGTGCGCTCTACGACATCCGGTTCGCCGCTCTCACCACCGGTCCCGTCGGCACCCTGTCCGACTTCATGCTGACCCCCGGCCACGGACCTGCGGCACTGGCCGAGGCGGACACCGTGCTCATCCCGGGTACCCGAATGCCCGAAGTGCGCTACGAGGGCGTCTACCCGGACAACCTTCGAGCGGTGTTGGAGCAGGTCCGACCCGGAACGCGCATGGTGTCGATCTGCACCGGCGCATTTGCGCTGGCCGCCGCCGGAATTCTCGACGGTCGTCCGGCAACGACCCACTGGGACAAGGCCGACGACTTCCGACGGATGTATCCGGCCGTCGACCTGGATGAAGGCGTCCTGTTCGTCGACGACGGCGATGTCCTGACGTCGGCGGGCCTGGCCGCCGGCATCGACCTCTGCCTGCACATCATCCGGCGCGACCACGGCACGCGGGTCGCCAATCGGGTTGCCAAGTATTGCGTGGTCCCGCCATGGCGCGACGGCGGACAAGCGCAGTTCATCGACGCCGCGGTACCCGAGATCGACAGCAGTTCCACCGCGAGCGTTCGAGATTGGGCCCGCCACAATCTCACCGAACCGCTGACCGTTGCCCAGTTGGCCGAACGCGCGCATATGAGTGTGCGGACGTTCAACCGCCGATTCAGCGAGGAGACCGGCGACACCCCGGCCGTCTGGGTACGAAAGCAGCGGCTGCATCTCGCGCGCGAACTACTGGAAACCCGGGACCTGCCGGTGGACGAGGTCGCACATCTGTCCGGTCTGGTCACCGGCTCAAATCTGCGTCACCAGCTCCGCACCCATCTGGGCACCTCCCCCACCCACTATCGGCGCATGTTCCAGGGCAGGTGAGCCACAAACCCTCAGCCGGACGGTTAGGGTTGATCCCATGAGTGCAGCGGCCCCGATTTCCGACAACTACACCGGCGACTTCCGCAATTCGGATGTGCCACAACGCAAAACCACACCGAATGCAACGATCCTCAAACTGTCCGTCGGCCCGATGGACAACAACGTCTACGTCATCACCTGTCGTGAAACCGGCAAAGCGCTGCTCATCGACGCCGCGAACGACGCCGATGTCCTGATCGAACTGATCAAGGCGCACGGCCACATCGAATCGATTTTCACCACCCACTGGCATCCCGACCACTGGATCGCACTCGACGAAGTGGTCAAGGCCACCGGCCTGCCCACCGCCGCGGGCCGGATCGACGCGCCGCCGATCCAGGTGGCGACCGATCGCCTCGTCGACGAGGGCGACATCATCGAAGTCGGCAACCTCAAGTTGGGCACCATCCACGTGAAGGGTCACACCGACGGTTCCATCGCATTGTTCTTCGACGACGACGTCACGCATCTGTTCACCGGTGACTGCCTGTTCCCCGGCGGCGTCGGCAAGTCGCAGACGCCCGAGGACTTCACATCGCTCATCGCCGACGTCACCACAAAACTGTTCGACCGTTTCGACGACAGCACGGTGGTGTACCCCGGACACGGACTCGACACCAGCCTGGGCGCCGAACGCCCGCATCTCGACGAGTGGCGCGAACGGGGCTGGTAGAAAGCGTGCGCTGCGGGGTACCCCAGTCATAGCCCGTCTATACGGTCGGGTGGACCCCCATCCGTCAACAATGTTCTGCTGAGAAGTTCGACAAGCAGATTCGAACAAAACAGTGTCTTGAGGAGGCCCTTAAATGCTGATTCGCCGAATTGCCCGTCCCATGCTCGCAGCCGCGTTCATCGCCACCGGGATCGAGGTGATCCGACGTCCGGAGCCGTTGGCAGAAGCCGCGCAACCTTTCGTCGACAAGGCCAAGGTCGCACTACCGCCCACGGCCGCAGATCTCATCCCCGCCGACGCGCAGGCGGTGGTCCGTCTCAATGGCGCCATTCACATCGCCGGTGGCCTGGCTCTCGCCACGGGCAAGTTCCCGCGACTGGCCGCGTTGACGCTGACCAGTGTTGTGGTTCCGACGACACTCGCCGGACACGATTTCTGGAACGAAACCGACCCGCACGAGCGGGCTGAACAGCAGGCCCACTTCATCCAGAACGTGGGCCTCCTCGGCGGCCTTCTGCTCGCCACCGTCGACACCGAAGGCAAACCGTCACTCGCGTGGCGCGGACGCCGGGCCGCAGCGCGGGCGAGCGACAAGCTGGCCACCGCGCTGCCATCGGGTTCGGACGGATCGGCGACCGCCGAGGTACTCGCAGACAAGGCGTCACACTTCGCGGAGGCCGTCGCCGAACTCACCGGTGAGTTCGCCGAAGTCGCGGCCGATCGCGGCAGCAAGCTCGCCGAAGTCGCGGCCGATCGCGGCAGCAAACTTGCCGAAGTCGCGGCCGATCGCGGCAGCAAGGTCGCCGAGGTGGCCTCTGAACGCGCTTCGGAACTCGCGGACGTCGCTGCCGCCAAGGGCGCAGTGTTGGCGGGTGTCGCAGCCGAGCAGGGCGCAGCGCTGACCAAGGCCGCAGCAGAACGACAGGCCGCTCTGGGCAAGGTAGCCGTGCAACAACAGGCCGTATTGGGTAAAGCAGCAGTTAAACAGCAGGCCGCGTTGGGCAAGAAAGCCGGTAAGAAGCAGTCGCAGGTGATCGATGCGACCGCGTACCACCGTTCCGCACTCGCCGATTCTGCCGCCAAGGCCTGGGATTCGACCTACGAGCATGCCGAGCACGCCCTGGAAACAGTGCGAGAGAAGGCTCCCGAGCTGGCCGAGTCGGTCCGGGAGTACAGCCTCGAAGTGGCAGAGCGCGCCGCCGAAGAGGGGGCCAAACTCTCCGCGCGGGCGCGCAGGCAGGCCAAGAAGGCTCAGAAAGCCGCAGCAAAGGCCCGCTGATCCGGTTCGGCAGGTGCGCGGGTCTCAGCCGAGAACCGCTCGGGCGGCTTCCCGCGCACTTGCCGGATCCGAGGTCTGCGACACCGCGGCAGCGGCCCGACGACACTCGTCGAGGGTGACGCTGCCGAGTTTTGCGCCGACTCCGGCCACCGCGGAGGCGGCCGCCGACAGTGACGTGACTCCGAGTCCGACCAGTACGCAGGCCAGCAGCGGATCCGCCGCGGCCTCACCACAGACACCCACCGGTTTGCCGGCGGCCGCTCCCGCCGCCGCGGTCCGGGCAACAAGCGACAGCACGGCCGGCTGCCATGGGTCGGTCAGCTCGGCCAGATCTGCCGACATCCGATCCGCGGCCATCGTGTACTGCGCGAGGTCGTTGGTTCCGATCGACAAGAACTCGACGTGCTCGAGGATTCGTTCGGCCAGCAGGGCCGCCGCGGGCACCTCGATCATCACGCCCGGCACCAGGCCGCGTTCGCGGACCTTGTCGGCAAACCACTTCGCCTCTGCGGCGGTGGAGATCATCGGTGCCATCACCCAGGGGGCCCGCAGGCCTTCGGCGGCAGCCGCCACCCCGTCGAGCTGACGATCCAGGATTCCGTTGTCCCGTGCGGCAATTCGGATGCCGCGCACACCCAGCGCCGGGTTGGCCTCATCGGGATGGTTGGCAAAACGCAGCGGTTTGTCAGACCCGGCGTCGAGCGTCCGCAGGACCACTTTGGACTCGGGGAAGGCCTCGATCACCTCACGGTAGATCGCCGCCTGTTCGTCGACCGTCGGCTCCTTCTCCCGATCCAGGAAACACAGTTCGGTGCGGAACAGGCCCACGCCCCCGGCCGCGGTTCCCGCCGCGACCCGGGCCCCGGCGCCGTCTTGCACGTTCGCGAGCACATCGACGCGATGACCATCGGAGGTCGCGCCCGGTCCTGACCACGCCGCGGTGCGCGCGGCGACCAATTGATGGGCGGCCACCGCCTTCGCCGCGACCTCTACGTCGGGCGACACGGTCAGTTCACCGGTACCCCCGTCGATCAGCACCTGGGTGCCGGCCACCACGGACTCGAGCCCGATCACCGCGACCACGCAAGGGATACCGAGTTGCCGGGCGATGATCGCGGTGTGGCTGGTCGGCCCGCCGAGAGAGGTCGCGAGCCCGATGATCAGGGACGGGTCCAGCCCCGCCGTGTCGGCCGGCGCGAGGTCGTCGGCCAGGAGTACCGAGGGCACATCCGGCACCGGGACACCCGGCTCGGGCAGGCCCGACAACTCGGCGAGCACCCGATCGCGGATGTCGTTGAGATCGGTCACCCGCTCGGCCATCAGCCCACCCAGTTTGGCGAACAGGTCGGCGAACTGCGCAGTCGCGGCGACCGCGGCCGCCGCGGCCGAACTGCCGGTGGCGATCAGCTTCTCCGCCGCGCCCAGCCATCCGCGATCGGTTGCCATCGCCGCGTTGGCCGCGAGCACCTCCGAAGCCGATCCACTCGACACCGCAGCGCGGTCCTGGAGTCGTTTCGCAACAGCGGTGGTCGCCCGGCCGAATGCCTGCAGCTGTGCGTCACGATCCGCCGGGGGCACGAGTTCCGTATCGATCGCCGGTTCCACGCGCGGTCCGGGCACAACTGCGGGTCCCAGGACCACTCCCGGTACCACCGGGGTACCCCGCAGAACCTGTCGCGAGCTCTTTACCTGCGCTGACATCGTCATCCGACCTCCTGAAGTCGATCCGAACATGTGGTGCGTGCAAACACAACCACGGGGTTGATGTGATCCAGATTACCTAAAATGCTTGACAAAGCAATACGTTCGGGCATAAAACAACATAAAGCAACACAAGAAACCAACGCTTGCCACATCGAGGCGGGCCGCATCGGAGGACAGGATGTATCCAGAGGAACGGCAGCAGGCGATGGCATCGGTCATCGCACAGAAGGGGCGGATGTCGGTTGCAGACCTCGCCGAGCTGTACGCCGTGACCACCGAGACCGTCCGCCGCGACCTGGCCGCCGTGGAGCGGCTCGGCCTGATCCGGCGGGTCCATGGCGGCGCGGTCCCGGCCTCGGCCCTGACCGCCATCGAGGTGGGCACCACCGAGCGCGAACACAGCCACGCAGAAGAAAAGGAACGCATCGGGAAAGCCGCCATCGATCACCTGCCACCGGCCGGCGGCAGCGTGTTGATCGATGCCGGAACCACCACCGCGCGACTCGCCGCACACCTGCCCACCGACCAGGATCTGGTCGTCATCACCAACTCACTTCCGGTTGCGACGCGAGTGAGCGGCCTCGGTGGACTGCGGCTGCATCTACTCGGCGGACGGGTCCGCGGCATCACGCAGGCCGTCGTCGGCGACGATGCGCTCCGGACACTGTCCACCATGCGCGTCGATGTGGCGGTTGTCGGAACCAACGGCATCAGCATGCGCCACGGTTTGTCCACACCGGACAGCGACGAAGCCGCGATCAAGCGGGCCATGGTCGAGTCTGCACACCAGGTCGTGGTCGTCACGGACTCATCCAAGGTCGGACGCGAGGATCTGATCAGCTTCGCCCCCATCGACCGGGTCGATGTGCTGATCACCGACACCGATCTCTCGGACACCGCCCGCGCCGAGTTCATCGACGCCGGCATCGACGTGGTGACGGCATGATCATCACCCTGACCGCCAATCCCAGCATCGACCGCACCGTGACACTGGACGGACCGCTACGTCGCGGCGCTGTGCACCGCGCCACCACCGCGACCTCACATCCCGGGGGCAAAGGTGTCAACGTCGCCCGCGTGATCACCTCGGCCGGAAAGAGTGCAGTCGCAGTGCTCCCCGGTAACCCGGGCGAACCGCTGCTCCAGGCACTGACCGAGTCCGGAATCATCCACCACGCGATCGCGCATCCCGGTGCAGCGCGGGTGAACCTCACGGTGACCGAGCCGGACGGAACCACCACCAAGATCAATGAGCCGGGCGCCGCGCTGCTACCCGAACAACTCGAAGCCCTGTCGGCATCCCTCCGCGATCTCGCGGCGTCTGCCACCTGGATTGTGCTGTCGGGTTCGCTGCCTCCCGGTGTCCCGGACCGCTGGTACGCCGAACTCGTTGCGGCGCTTCGGACCGGACCCGCCAAGATCGCCGTCGACACCTCCGACGGTCCGCTTCGGGCACTGGCAGCCGAATTTTCCACTGCTGCACCTGATCTCATCAAGCCGAATGCCGAAGAGCTGGGTCAGCTCGCCGGTACTGACGGCCTCGAACTCGAGCGTGCCGCCGAACAGGGCGATCCCTACCCCACCGCTCGGGCAGCCCGCTCGCTGATCGAACGCGGTGGCCCGCAGACCGTGCTGGCCACCCTCGGCGCCGCGGGCGCAGTGCTGGTCACGACGACCGGCGCGTGGCACGCCACAACACCTCCGATCGCGCCGCGAAGCACGGTTGGCGCCGGCGATTCGTCGCTGGCCGGATATCTACTCGCTGATCTGGAGAACGCCGGACCAGCTGACCGCCTAGCCATGGCGGTCGCGTACGGGAGTGCCGCCGCCGCCTTACCCGGCACGGCACTGCCCAGTCCCCATCACACCAACCCGGGCGCCGTGACAGTCACCGCGCTGACCTCGGTCCTCGGTAGCTCCTGATGGCCACACCAGATCCTCGAAACCCTGATCTCGAATCACGAAATAAGGAATCCGCAATGTCCAACCCGACGATCCACACCGGCCCGGTTCCGGCGATCATCACCCCGGAATTGATCGCGCTCGATACCGGGCTCGGCACCACCAAAGAGGCTGTGATCGAGGCGCTGGCCCATCAGCTCGCCGCCGCCGGACGCACCACCGACGTCAACAGCCTGCGCGACGCGGCCCTGGCCCGCGAATCGCAGTCCGCCACCGGGCTTCCCGGCGGGATCGCGATCCCGCATTGCCGGGACGAGTCCATCGTCGCGGCCTCCCTGGGGTTCGCCAGGCTCGACCCGAAGGTCGACTTCGGCGCCCCCGACGGCCCCGCCGACCTCGTCTTCCTGATCGCCGCCCCCGCCGGCGCCGGAGCCGAGCACATGAAACTGCTCTCCTCACTGGCCCGCGCACTGGTGAAGCCGGAGTTCGTGTCGGCTCTGCGCAACGCCCCCGGCGCAGACGACGTGGTCGGACTCGTCGAGGATGTCCTTCATCCGGCACCCGCGACCGCACCCGCGGTCACGCCGGCCAAGGCACCGGCCGTCGAGAAGGTCACCACCGCGAAGTCCCCCTCCGAACCTGTCGGCGACACCGGTCCGTCCGGTGCCGAGCAGACCATCGTCGCGATCACCGCCTGCCCCACCGGCATCGCGCACACCTACATGGCCGCCGATTCACTGGTGGCGGCCGGCGAACGCGCCGGAGTGAAAGTGCATGTCGAGACCCAGGGCTCGTCGGGCAGCACCCCCCTGTCCCCTGACACCATCGCCGCCGCGAGTGCCGTGATCTTCGCAACCGATGTCGGGGTGAAGGGCAAAGAACGATTTGCCGGCAAGCCGGTGGTCGCCTCGGGCGTCAAGCGCGCCATCAACGAACCCGACGCGATGATCACCGAAGCGCTGCGGGCCGGACTCGATCCGAACGCCGCCAGGGTCGCCGGTTCCGCGGTGTCCGACACCGAACAGACCGGCGGCGGCGACGTCGGCTGGGGTACCCGGCTGCGCCAGATCCTGCTGACCGGCGTGAGCTACATGATCCCGTTCGTCGCCGCCGGTGGCCTGCTCATCGCGCTCGGATTCCTGTTCGCGGGCTATGAGATCGCCGACACCGCGTCGAAAATCACGCTCGACAACTCATTGACGTCGCTGCCCGACGGTGGACTGATGACCTACCTCGGCGCGGTCCTGTTCCAGCTCGGCTCGCTCGCCTTCTCGTTCCTCGTACCGGCACTGGCCGGTTACATCGCCTTTGCCATCGCCGACCGGCCGGGCCTGGCGCCAGGATTCACCGCGGGCGCCGTCGCGGTATTCGTCGGAGCCGGATTCATCGGTGGACTCATCGGTGGTCTG
Organism: Williamsia faeni; assembly: GCA_003202005.1. Lineage (GTDB taxonomy): Bacteria > Actinomycetota > Actinomycetes > Mycobacteriales > Mycobacteriaceae > Williamsia > Williamsia faeni. Next base: position 38,819 of record QJJF01000014.1, read on the forward strand.
ATCGCCGGGTTTGCCGCCCTCTACATCGGCCGGATCGGTGTTCCGCAGTGGGCACGTGGCCTGATGCCGGTGGTGATCATCCCGTTGTTCGCCTCACTGGTGGTCGGCCTGCTGATGTTCATCGTGCTCGGGAAGCCACTGGCCGCGCTCACCGACGGACTGACGGACTGGCTGAACGGATTGTCGGGCTCGTCTGCGGTGGTGCTCGGCGTCATTCTCGGTCTGATGATGTGCTTCGACCTCGGCGGTCCGGTCAACAAGGCTGCCTACGCGTTCGCTGTGGCCGGACTGTCGGTCACCGATCACGCTTCGCTGCAGATCATGGCTGCGGTCATGGCGGCCGGCATGGTGCCGCCGCTGGCGATGGCCCTGGCCTCGACCGTCCGTCCCGGACTCTTCACCCCGGCCGAACGTGAGAACGGCAAGGCGGCCTGGCTGCTGGGCGCCTCGTTCATCTCCGAAGGAGCGATCCCGTTCGCGGCGGCCGACCCATTCCGCGTGATTCCTTCGATGATGGCCGGCGGTGCCGTGACCGGCGCTCTGATCATGGCGACCGACGTGACCCTGAGCGCGCCCCACGGCGGCATCTTCGTCTCGTTCGCGATCGGCGGGCTCCTGTGGTTCTTCGTCGCACTCGCGGCAGGAACCATCATCTCGGCGGCGTGCGTTGTCACCGCCAAGCAGTTCATCCGCCCCCGCAAGGTGGCCGACACCGAGGCCAAAGTCCTCACCGCGGCCTGAACACCCAGAACACAGCAACACCCTGATCACAGCTTCACCCCAGCTCGACACACCCCACAGCTCGAAACAAACAAGGAGAAAATCATGCCCAGTACCACCGTTGCGGTCGGATCGTCCATCGGCCTGCACGCCCGCCCCGCAGCCACCATCGCCGAAGCCGTGTCCGCCGCCGGGATCCCGGTGACCCTCGCCGTGGCCGGGGGTGAGCCGGTGGACGCCGGCTCGGCCCTGCTGATCATGACGCTTGGCGCGACGGTGGGCACCGAGGTCACCGTCACCAGTGAGGACCAGGGAACGCTCGACAAGGTCGCCGGGCTCGTGGCCTCGGATCTCGACGCCTGAACAAGGTCGCATCGGCCTGGTAGCAGGCCGCATCCCCTCTGTGACGCGGTGGGCCGGGAAGCTTTATCCGGCCCACCGCGTTATTCTTTGGTGCCATTTTTGTGCGCGCACGACGCAGTCGGACCTCCAGTTCGACACGCTGCTTCAGTACACCGAGGAGGACTGTGTTCGAGGCCGAACAACACCATCTGGATCGCGTATACGGTCGGCTCGACCGGATGCGCCGCAACACGCAGACCCGGCTGGCGTCTGCGCTGCGCGATACCGGTGGCACCCCTCAGGCCCGTTCCGAACGCGAATCCTATGAGCGTCTGTACAACGACGACCTGACCAAGTTCGATGCCGCCGAACACAATCTCTACTTCGGCCGCCTCGACCTCGACAGCGGTGAGGTCCGCCGGATCGGGCGCATCGGCATCCTCGACGACGACGATCAGGACAGCACCCTCCTGCTCGATTGGCGCGCACCGCTCAGTCGCCCGTTCTACCTCGCGACGCCCGCATCACCGGAAGACGTGCAGACGCGCAGTCACGTCCGCACCCGCAACCGCACCATCACCGCGATCAACGACGAACGTCTCGACGTCACCGAGATCGCCGACGCCGACGACACCGGCCACGGCGACGTGGTCAACGAAACGGCACTGATCACAGCTCTCAACGCCGCCCGTACCGGGCACATGAACGACATCGTCGAGACCATCCAGCGTGAGCAGGACGTCATCATCCGGTCGCCGCACCGCGGCGTGCTGGTGGTCCAGGGTGGTCCGGGCACCGGCAAGACCGCGGTGGCACTCCACCGCGCCGCCTACCTGCTGTACACCTATCGCGAAACCCTCGCGCGCAGTGGCGTTCTCATCATCGGCCCCAACACCACGTTCTTGAAGTACATCGGGCAGGTGCTGCCGTCCCTCGGCGAGAGCGGCGTCCTCCTGTCGACCATCGGCGACCTCTACCCGGGCGTCCAGGCCACCGTCACCGACAATCCGGTGGCGTCGACCCGCAAGGGCGACCTGGCCATCGTCGATGTCCTGAAACAGGCTGTCCGGGACCGCCAAGAGCTGCCCTCATCGCCGATCATCCTGAAGTTCGAGGGATATGAGGTCGCCATCACCAGCAAGGTGATCCAACGTGCCCGCGGCCGGGCGAGGTCGTCGCGGCGACCGCACAACCACGCCCGCTCGGTATTCATGCGCTCGGCGTTCGACGCGCTGGCGCAGCAACATGCCGAACGGATCGGTTCGAGCCTGATCGACGGTTCACAGCTGCTGAGCGGCACCGACATCGCAGACATCCGCGACGAGATGCGTGAAGACCCGGATATCACTGCCGCTCTGGCGCATTTCTGGCCGCAGCTGTCCCCGCAGGTGGTGCTGGCAGATCTGCTCACGTCACCGCAGCGGATCAAGTCCGCAACGCCCGGCTGGCCACAAGCCGACCGGGACGCACTTCTCCGTACCTCGCGTGGTGGTTTCAGCCCCGCCGATGCACCGCTCCTCGACGAACTGGCCGAGATCATCGGCATCGACAACGACGGCGATGAAGAGCGAGAACGCGCCCAGTGGCGTCAAAAGCTGTCGGACGCACAGGATGCGCTCGACATCCTGACCGGATCGGCACCCCAGGACCTCGAGGATGAACTGGACCCGGAAATCCTGATGGCATACGACCTGATCGATGCCGAACAACTTGCGGCACGCCAGACCAACCGGGTGGCTCTGACCACGGCCGAACGCGCATACAACGACCGCACCTGGACATTCGGCCATGTGATCGTCGACGAAGCCCAGGAGCTGTCGGCGATGGCATGGCGAATGATCATGCGCCGCATCCCGAACCGCTGGATGACCGTCATCGGGGACACCGCGCAGACGGGCGATCCGGCGGGGACGAACTCATGGGGCGAGGTGCTCACCCCGTACGTGGCGCAGCGGTGGCGCAAGTTCGACCTCACGGTCAACTACCGCACACCCAGCGAGATCATGGCGGTCGCGGCCCCGATCCTCGAGCAGATAGACAGCGAGATGTCCGCGCCCACCTCGATCCGATCGAGTGGACGGCCACCGGTCTTCGAGCAGACATCGGCCGACAAGGTCGGTTCGGTTGCGGCCAGACTCGCGACCGAACCACTCGACGGGATCGCTGCGATCATCGCCCCCGACGAGTTGATCGACGAAATCCGCTGTGCCACCGAGAATCTCGATGGCGGTGGGGTGGAACTGTCCGTTCTCACCGTGGCGCAATGCAAGGGCCTGGAGTTCGACCGCACGATCGTCATCGAACCGTCGATGATCGTGCAGCAGTCAGCACGCGGATGGGGCGATCTGTATGTCGCACTCACCCGGGCAACTCAGCAGCTGGCAGTTGTGCACAGCGCCGAGTTGCCCCAGCCCCTACAGCGGGCCGCTCAGACGGTGTGAACGATCAGGACGTCGGACCGCGACTTGCGGGCGACGTCCGCAGGGACGGAACCGAGCAACCGGCCGGCGATCGAGTTGAGACCCTTGTTACCGACCACGAGCAGGTCGGCGTTGGAGTCCGCAACGAGGTTCAGCAGTGCATCCACCGGAGCGCCGACGACGGGACGGGTGGAGATGTTGACACCACCGGCCGCCGTGGCCCGTTCCTTTGCGGTTCGGAGGATTTCCTCGGTCGGCGCGGACCCGTGAACCTGGTAGCCCTCATCTTTGAGCACATCGGATGCCGCCGAAACCGCCCTGTCGTCGGTCGGGAAGTATGCACACGCAATGATCAACTGTGCCGAGCCCCCACTGATCGCCCCCGCGCGCTCCACGGCCTTCATCGACGATTCAGATCCATCGGTTCCCACTACGACGGTCTGGTATGCGCTCATTCATTCCTCCAATAAACGTGCCTGCATATGGAAACGCCCGGCGGCGTTACCTTCCGAGAGGGTATATCGCTACCGGCGTCCAGCAATCGGGTATCCACGGAAGCGCGCACCACCGACTGCGCTGACCTGCGGCGATGATTACTGTCACTCGCGTCACATGTAACTGGGTCTACGAGATCCCGGCGGCGTCCATGCCGCGCAACTCTTTCTTCAGATCAGCAATTTCATCGCGCAGGCGACCCGCGAGTTCGAACTGCAGATCGCGGGCAGCATTCATCATCTGATCGGTCAGCGCGCCGATGAGGTCGGCGAGTTCCGCACGGGGCATCGCGGACACGTCCCGGCCATCGAGTACACCGGAGGACGTCGATGCCCGCCCTGGCTCGCCTTGAGCCCGACGACCACGACTCGCATTGCGGCCGGAACCACCAACGGCAACAGCGTCTTCGGCTTCTTCGTAGACCTGGTCGAGGATGTCGGCGATCTTCTTCCGCAACGGCCTCGGATCGACGCCCATCTTCTTGTTGTAGGCGACTTGCTTCTCGCGGCGACGGTCTGTCTCCTCGATGGCGTTGCGCATCGAGTCGGTGATCTTGTCGGCGTACATGTGCACCTCGCCCGAGACATTTCGGGCTGCACGCCCGATGGTCTGGATCAAGCTGGTGGTACTCCGCAGGAACCCTTCCTTGTCGGCGTCGAGGATGGCGACCAGGGAGACCTCGGGTAGGTCCAAACCCTCACGGAGAAGGTTGATTCCGACCAGTACGTCGTAGTCACCGAGCCGGAGCTGACGCAGGAGTTCGACGCGACGCAAGGTGTCGACCTCGGAGTGCAGGTAGCGCACCCGAATTCCCATCTCCAGCAGGTAATCAGTGAGGTCTTCCGACATCTTCTTGGTCAGCGTGGTGACCAGAACCCGCTCGTCCTTTTCACTGCGTTCCCGGATCTCGTGGATCAGATCGTCGATCTGTCCCTTGGTCGGTTTGACGACCACTTGCGGGTCGACGAGGCCGGTCGGCCGGATCACCTGCTCGACGAACTCACCGTTCGATTGTCCGAGCTCATACGGTCCCGGTGTCGCCGACAGGTATACCGTCTGGCCGATGCGATCGGTGAACTCACTCCAGGTCAACGGCCGGTTGTCGACCGCCGACGGCAACCGGAAACCGAAGTCGACCAGATTGCGCTTGCGCGACATGTCGCCCTCGTACATGGCGCCGATCTGCGGCACCGTGACGTGTGACTCGTCGATCACCAGCAGGAAGTCTTCCGGGAAGTAGTCGATCAGGGTTGCCGGTGCGGTACCCGGGCCACGGCCGTCGATGTGGCGTGAATAGTTCTCGATGCCCGAGCAGAAGCCGACTTGCCGCATCATCTCGAGGTCGTAGTTGGTCCGCATCCGCAACCGCTGGGCCTCGAGCAGTTTGCCCTTGCCCTCCAGGTCGGCGAGGCGTTCCTCGAGCTCGGTCTCGATCGAGGCGATCGCCCGCTCCATGCGCTCGGGTCCGGCGACATAGTGCGTGGCCGGGAAGATCCGCAATCCCTCGACCTGCCGGACGACATCACCGGTCAGCGGATGCAGGTAGTACAGCGCTTCGATCTCATCACCGAAGAACTCGATCCGGATCGCCAGCTCCTCGTAGGAGGGGATGATCTCGACCGTGTCGCCGCGCACCCGGAAACTGCCGCGGGTGAAGCTGACGTCGTTGCGGCTGTACTGGACATCGACGAGCAATCGCAGCAGCGCATCACGGTCGACCTCCAGCCCGACCTCGAGCTCTACCGAACGGTCGAGGTAGGACTGCGGTGTTCCGAGGCCGTAGATGCACGACACGGACGCCACCACCACCACGTCGCGACGGGACAACAGGCTGAACGTCGCCGAGTGGCGCAACCGCTCCACGTCGTCGTTGATCGACGAGTCCTTCTCGATGTAGGTGTCCGTCTGCGCGATGTACGCCTCGGGCTGGTAGTAGTCGTAGTACGACACGAAGTACTCAACGGCATTGTTGGGCAACATGTCCCGGAGCTCGTTGGCAAGCTGGGCGGCAAGTGTCTTGTTCGGCGCCATCACCAGCGTCGGCCGTTGGACCTTCTCGATCAGCCAGGCGGTGGTCGCCGATTTACCGGTGCCGGTGGCGCCGAGCAGGACGATGTCTTTCTCACCGTCGGCCAGCCGCTTCTGGAGCTGTTTGATCGCCGTCGGCTGATCGCCGGCCGGCTCGTGATCACTGACGACCTCAAATGTCGCCTCGGTACGTTCGATCTCCCCGACCGGGCGGAATTCCGAGTGCGCAACGATCGGATGTTCTGCTGCGAAGGCCATGACGCCAGAGTAATCGCGACCTCTGACACGGCGCGTACGCCGACAGCGGACACCCGGCTGGGTTAGGTTGTCGCGATGGCTTCGCCGCACCCGCCCAAACACGAGATCTTCGATGTCCCGGGGCGCACGAATACCGATCCCAAGGGGTTCATCCGTGCGGTCGAGGTCTACCGGATCACCGACTTCGGGCTGTACATGGACCGGCCCGCCGATCATCGGCAGTTCAGCCGGCTGCAATCCTGGCTACTCCCCGACTTCGGGCTCCGGGCGAACATTTTCCACTTCCGCCCCGGACACGAGCGCAACCAGCGCCTCTACCTCGATGTCGGGGCGTTCACCGGCCCCGACGCAGACGGTTGCTGGCATTCGGAGGACTGGTACCTCGACCTGATCGATCGCCCGGGCCACCTCGAACTCGAAGACGTCGACGAACTGTTCGACGCCCATGCCGCCGGCCTACTCCCCCGTGAGCACGCCGAGGCGGCGGTCCACATCGCCACTCGCACGATGACCGGTGCAGCGGAGCACGGGAACGACGTCGAGGCCTGGCTGGCCGCGCAGGGTGCCGCACTCGTGTGGCAATAGGCCGGCCGCCTGAACCCGGCAGATCTGACACGCCGAGTTGAGCGTCACGCCGGGTTGAGCGTCACACCAGGTTGAGCGTCACGGCGCGGCCGGGATCGGCGTTGGCGTGCACGCCCGGACTGCGCTCCGGGAATCCGCCGTCCGACAGCGGATCGATCAGGTCTGCCGCCGATGCCCCGGCGGCCAGGGCGACGTCGAGTTCGATGACATCGGGCGCCGCAGCCCCGACCTCGGACGTACGCCCCACGTGCTTGATGTCGGCGATCTTGTCGCCACCGAGCACGCGCAACCGATTTGTGAGCCGGGTCGCATCGACCGGCCATTGCTCCCGGTAGGCCACCTCGGTGCTCGGCTGCGGCGCACAGGTCCGAGTGCGGACCCCGCGCTCGTACGGCACGAGCCGCTCGTCCCACAGTGCCGCCGCCTTCGCCGCGAGATCATCAGGGGTGCCGCTGTTGTCGAGCCACACATCCGCGACGGCACGGCGATCCTCGACACTGGCCTGCGACCGGATCCGAGCCCGGGCATCATCTTCCGGCATACCGCGCTGGCCGGTCAGACGAGCCAGCCGGACGTCTTCGTCGGCGTGCACGATGACCACCAGATGGAAGAACGGCGCGGTGTGGTTCTCCACCAACAGCGGAATGTCCTGGAGCACGATCGCGTCCGCGGGCGCCGCGTCGAGCAATTCAGCGGCGCGAGCACCGACCAACGGGTGCGTGATGCCGTTGAGCTTCTTGCGTTGCTCGTCATCGACGAAGGCCTTGGCCGCCAATGCCGCCCGGTCGAGCGCACCGTCGGGCAGCAGAATGTCTGCGCCGAACGTCTCGACCAGCTGGGCAAGACCATCACTGCCCGGTGCGACAACTTCCCGGGCGATGACGTCCGCGTCGATGAGATACGCACCGCGCTCGGTCAGAGTGCGTGCCACCGTGGATTTTCCGGCGCCGATACCGCCGGTCAGGCCTACTCGAATCACCGACTCAGTGTTGCAGATGATCAGTCCGTGACGCCGGTCAGCTCGGTCTTCGCCGCAGTCAACGCGTTTCGGTCGGTGCCGTCACCGCTCGTCCGTTCGCCCCGATCCTGCTGCAACTCCGCCCTACGGTCCGCAATCGCACGGTACCGTCGCCTTACCCGCACGGAGCGTCCACACGATTGGATCGGCGCGTGCTGAAACCCGAGTGCGTTGGCATCTCATCCTTGGTGGGCACATGTTCTTATCAAAACCATTGAACGGCAAGGCAACACGGCGCCGGACCCGCCGGACCGTACCCACCGCGGCGGTTGCGGTGATGCTCACAACCGCGTTGGTCGGAACCGCCTGCTCCTCGGATTCGGACACATCGGCGCCGAGTAGTTCGCCATCGAACAGCGCGTTGCTGCCACTCGACGCCGCCGCCATGGACAAGGTCGTCGACGACATCGCCACCGGGTTCCACGAGATAGGCATGATGGTGTTGATCCGGACACCGCAGGGCGACTACACAAACGGGTGGGGCACCCTTGGGCTCGACTCCACCGAGAAGCCGACTCCCGACACGAAGGTCCGCGTCGGTTCGAACACCAAAACCTGGACCGGTACCGCGATCATGCAGATGGTCCAGGAGGGCAAGATCTCCGTGGACGATCCGGTCAGCAAATATCGGCCAGATGTTCCGGGCGGAGAGAACATCACCATCGGGCAGCTGCTCGACATGCGTAGCGGGCTCTACAACTACACCGAGACGATCGAACTGAACACCGCACTCGATGAGGACACCCAGAAGGTATGGACGCCCGAAGAGCTGCTGGCGCTGGCCTTCGCACATCCGCCGTATTCGGCTCCCGGCACCGAATACCACTACTCCAACACGAACACCGTCCTGCTCGGTCTCATCGCCGAGCAACTCGACGGCAAACCCATCGCCAAGATTTTTCAGGACCGGTTCTTCTCCGAGCTCGGCATGACCGGCTCATCGTTCCCCGCCAACACCGACACATCCCTTCCGTCCACCTATGTGAACGGGTACTCGTACAGCGGGAACGTCGAGACCTTGGGTGAAGGCAAGGAATCCCTTCCACCGGAGAGGCTTGCGGCCATCGAAGCCGGCACGGTCCAGCCGAGGATCACCACCAACGACAACCCGTCGTGGACCTGGTCGGCGGGCCAAGGCATTTCGACGGCCAACGACTTGGCCACCTGGGTGGAGGCCCTGGGCAAGGGCCGTCTCCTCGACGCGAAAACCCAGCAGCTGCGCATGGACAGCATCAAACCTTCGGACCCCGACGACCCCGGAAGCTCCGGTTACGGCTACGGCATCGCTTCGATGGGACCGCTTCTCGGGCACATCGGTGAGATGCCCGGCTACAACTCGTTCATGGGCTACGACCCCGTCAACGACGTGACACTGGTGGTCTGGGGGAACCTCGCGCCCACCGCAGATGGATTCCCGCCGGCCGCCGTGCTCGCCAAGTCGCTGATTCCGTTCCTGTACGCCGGGGCCGCCAACGACACGGGCGAGGACATCGACGACGCCGCGGAGGACACGGGCGGCGGATGACCCGGACAAAGACAAACCGCCCCCGGCCAGAAGGCCGGGGGCGGTTTGAATTAGCGCTCTATCAGGCGTTGCCCGAAAGCTTTTCGCGCAGAGCAGCAAGCTGCTCGTCGCTGGCCAGCGAGCCACCGCTCTTCGGAGCGGACGACGAAGAAGACGACGACGAGGACGCGGTTGCGACATCGTCACCACCCTTGTCAGCCGAATCCGACGAGTACTCGGACGGTGCGTTGGCAGCGGCCTCGGCGGCAGCGGCGAACTTCTCCATCTGAGTGGTGTGCATCTTGTGGCGACGCTCTGCCTCGGCGTAGCGCGACTCCCACGCTTCCCGCTGCTTGTCGAAGCCATCGAGCCATTCGTTGGTCTCGGGATCGAAGCCCTCGGGGAAGATGTAGTTGCCCTGCTCGTCGTAGCTGTCGGCCATGCCGTACTTCGAGGGGTCGAACTCTTCGGTGTAGTCCTCGTTGGCCTGCTTGAGGCTCAGCGAGATCCGGCGACGCTCGAGGTCGATGTCGATGACCTTGACCATCGCGTCGTCACCAACGGCGACAACCTGATCCGGCACCTCGACGTGGCGCTCGGCCAGCTCCGAGATGTGGACGAGGCCTTCGATTCCCTCTTCGACCCGCACGAATGCACCGAACGGAACCAGCTTGGTGACCTTGCCGGGCACGATCTGGCCGATGGCGTGGGTGCGAGCGAACTGGCGCCACGGATCTTCCTGCGTTGCCTTGAGCGACAGCGACACGCGCTCGCGGTCCAGATCGACGTCGAGAACCTCGACGGTGACCTCGTCGCCAACTGCGACAACCTCGGACGGGTGATCGATGTGCTTCCAAGACAGCTCGGAAACGTGAACCAGTCCGTCGACTCCGCCGAGATCGACGAATGCGCCGAAGTTGACGATGGAGGACACGACGCCCTTGCGGACCTGGCCCTTCTGCAACTGGTGCAGGAACTCGCTGCGCACCTCGGACTGGGTCTGCTCGAGCCATGCACGGCGCGAGAGGACCACGTTGTTGCGGTTCTTGTCGAGCTCGATGATCTTGGCTTCGATCTCCTTGCCGATGTACGGCTGCAGATCGCGCACGCGACGCATCTCCACCAGCGATGCGGGGAGGAATCCGCGCAGTCCGATGTCCAGGATCAGGCCGCCCTTGACGACCTCGATGACGGTGCCCTTGACGGCCTCGTCCTTTTCCTTGAGCTCTTCGATGGTGCCCCACGCCCGCTCGTACTGTGCGCGCTTCTTGGACAGGATCAACCGACCCTCTTTGTCCTCCTTGGTGAGGACGAGTGCTTCCACCGCGTCACCGACGCTGACAACCTCGCTGGGGTCGACGTCGTGCTTGATGGACAATTCGCGGGACGGGATCACTCCCTCGGTCTTGTAACCGATGTCGAGCAGCACTTCGTCACGGTCAACTTTGACGATGGTGCCCTCGACGATGTCGCCATCATTGAAGTACTTGATAGTTGCATCGATAGCGGCAAGAAAATCCTCAGCCGAGCCAATATCGTTAATGGCTACTTGCGGCGAGGTAATGGTCGTGGACGACATATGTTAGATGGCTCCGGACAGGTTGGGTTGTAGGGACAGATGTTGCAGATATTGCTGGAACGACACGAATCACTGCGAAGTGATCGGCATGTAGAACCACACGAGCACAGGCACGCGCGTGGTTGAGGATACGCCAGGCCCGGTGGCCTGGGCAAATACCGGCGATTCGCACCCGCTGATGCGTGGCAGCGTGGACTCGAAAACGAGCGCCGCGGCGAATCGTCGCTGGTGGGACGCCGATGCCGAGGATTACCACCAGACTCACGGGGAGTTCCTCGGAGCCGGGAGTGAGTCCGGCGACTTCGTCTGGTGCCCCGAGGGACTCCGCGAAGAGGACGTTCACCTACTCGGCGACGTTACCGGAAAGGCCGTTCTGGAGATCGGCTGTGGGTCGGCGCCGTGCAGTCGATGGCTCACCGGGCAGGGTGCCCACGCGGTGGGCCTGGACCTGTCGCGACAGATGCTGCGTCGGGGTCAGACGGCAATGGCCGGCGGTGGACCACAGGCACCGCTGGTGCAGGCCGGCGCCGAACAGCTCCCTTTCGGCGACGGTGTCTTCGATCTGGTCTGCTCGGCGTTCGGCGCGGTGCCGTTCGTCGCGGATTCGGCCGCGGTGATGACCGAGGTCGCGCGGGTGTTGAAGCCCGGTGGGAAGTGGGTCTTTTCGGTGAACCATCCGATGCGGTGGATGTTCCCGGATGATCCCGGTCCCGCTGGTCTGACGGTGATGCTCTCCTACTTCGACCGCACCCCCTATGTGGAGACCAAAGCCGACGGGACAGTGTCCTACGTCGAACACCACCGCACCGTCGGTGACCGGATTCGCGAGATCCGCGGGGCCGGGCTGATCCTCGAGGACCTCATCGAACCGGAGTGGCCTGAGGGGTTCGAGAGGGAATGGGGTCAGTGGAGTCCACTTCGCGGCCAGCACTTTCCGGGCACGGCCATCTTCTGCAGCCGGAAACCCGACCCGGACACGTGACGCCTGCCGCGACTACAGCGCGGCGACGACCGCATCGGCGAACTCGGTGGTGGTGGCCTGACCGTCGAGGTCGCGAGTTGCGATGCCCTTCGACAGGGTCGATCCGACGGCGTCGCGAATGCGGGTGGCGGCGACGGCGAGATCGTGGTCACCGGTGCGGTTGGCCCGCCAATCCAGCATCATCGCCGCCGACCCGATGATGCCCACCGGATTTGCGATGTTTTGCCCGGCGATATCGGGCGCCGCCCCATGGGCGGCCTGAGCCATCACCTTGTCGGCAGAGCTGTTCACCGACGCTGCCGAGCCCAGTGAACCCGCAAGCTCGGCGGCGAGGTCGGACAGGATGTCGCCGAAGAGGTTTTCGGTGACCACCACGTCGAACTCGTGCCCGCGCCGCACGAGATGCGCGGCCATGGCGTCTACATGTTGTTCGGTGATCTGCACCTGCGGATAGCGCTGACCGATCTCCCGGCAGACATCGCGGAACAGTCCCGTGGTCATCATCAGCACGTTGGCCTTGTGAACTATCGTCACCTGCCTGCGTCGTGTCATCGCAAGCTCGAACGCGGACAACGCAATTCGTTCGGTGGCGGCGCGCGTGATCACACCGACCGCGAGGGCGACGTCCGGCGTCGGCATGAACTCACCTGTCCCCCGCGCCATGTTCCGGTCGGCGTACAGACCCTCACTGTTTTCGCGCACGATGATCAAATCCATCTGCGGACTCAACGCAGGTACCCCGGGGTAAGCCACCGCAGGGCGAATGTTGGCGTAGAGGTCGAAGCGTTTCCGGATCACCGCCCCCGGTGTCAGGCCGGTGCGATGCTCGGGCGGATAGCCCGCGGAGTCATGGGGTCCGAGGATCCACATGTCGAGGTCATCCAGTGCGGACAGGGTTTGTTCGGGGATGGCCTCGCCGACGGATTCGATGGCCGCCCGTCCGATGTCCAGAGGTATCCACTCGACGGAACGGCCGGTTCGGGTCAGCGCGACGTCCACGATTCGGGCGGCAGCCGGCACCACTTCGGGCCCGATCCCGTCGCCGTTGATGAGTCCGATCCGGCAGCGCTGCGTCATGGCACAGATGCTTCCAGACTCGGTAGCTGGGAGACTGAGGAGCATGCCTGCCGAAGGATTGGTCAACAGCTCGCACTGGGGCGTCTTCACCGCTTCCGTCGACGGCGATGGGTTGCACGTCACACCGGACTCCGCCGACCCCGATCCCTCGCCACTGCTCGAGAACATCCCGGCGTCGCTCGACACCGGAGCCCGGATCCTGCACCCGTATGTTCGCCGCCGGTGGCTGACCGACGGTCCCGGCGCCGACAGCACGCGCGGTGACGACGAGTTCGTCGAGGTGACCTGGGATCATGCACTCGACCTGGCGGCTCGCGAGTTGGAACGCACCCGCAGCACATTTGGGAACTCCGCGATCTTCGGCGGTTCGTACGGTTGGGCCAGCGCCGGCCGATTCCACCACGCGCAGAGTCAGTTACATCGCTTCCTCAATTGTCTCGGCGGTTACACCCGGTCGCGGCACACCTACAGCCATGGCGCGTCGGAGGTTCTGCTTCCGCATGTGGTCGGCGATGTGGCGCCGCTCTATTCGCCCACGACGTGGGAAGTGATGAGCGAACACACCGAACTGTTCGTGTGTTTCGGTGGCATGCCTGCCAAGAATTCCCAGGTCAATGGTGGCGGTGTCAGCAAACACATCGTTCGCGGTGCCATCGAGGCCGCGCGGGACAACGGCGCTCAGTTTGTTCTGGTCGGGCCGCTCGCCGACGACCTTGCGCTGGCACCAAACGACGAGTGGATCGCCATCACCCCGGCCACCGACACCGCACTGATGTTGGCGCTGTGCTGGGTATTGCTTGACGAGAATCTTTGCAACAGAGACTTTCTCGACCGCTATTGCGTGGGCTTCGCACGGTTCGCCGAGTACCTGCGCGGCGAACCCGACGGTGTGGTGAAGGATCCGCGGTGGGCGGCCCCGATCTGCGGAGTGGATCCGGCCACGATCACCAGGCTGGCACGGCGGATGGCGGCCCAACGCACAATGGTGACAACGTCGTGGTCGTTGCAACGAGCCACCTACGGCGAGCAACCGTTGTGGGCCTCCATCGCTCTGGCCTCATTCCTCGGCCAGATCGGTCTTCCCGGAGGTGGTTTCGGACATGGATACGGTTCTACCGGCGGTATGGGCGCGGCCAAACTGCCCTACACGCTGCCCACCTTCTTTCAGGGCGCCAACCCGGTGCGCGAGTTCATCCCGGTGGCACGTATTGCCGACATGCTGCTCCACCCCGGCGAGAACTACGAGTTCAACGGTCGCACCGCGGTCTATCCCGACACCCGGCTGGTTTATTGGGCCGGCGGCAATCCGTTCCATCACCACCAAGATCTGGTCCGGCTACGGCGCGCGTTCACGCGACCCGAGACAGTCATCGTCCACGAGCCGTTCTGGACCGCGACCGCACGTCACGCCGACATAGTGTTCCCGGTGACCACCACCGTCGAGCGCAACGACATCGGCTGCGGGCGATACGACCCAACGATGGTTGCGATGCGTCAGGTCACCGAACCCGTCGGCGAGGCGCGGAGCGACTACGACATCCTCGCGCAGTTGAGCAAACGGCTCGGTATCCACGATGAGTTCACCGAGAACCTCGACGAGTGGGGCTGGCTCGAGAAGATCTATGAGGACTGGCGCACGGCCACTCCCGCCGAGCACACGCCGAACGAGAACTTCGCCGAATTCTGGTCAAAGGGTCGCCTGGATCTTTCGGGCCGCGTCACCACATCCGACCTGTATCAGGAGTTTCGCAGCAATCCCATCGCCCACCCACTGCAGACGCCAAGCGGTCGCATCGAGATCTTCTCCGAAACCATCGACGGCTTCGGCTACGACGAGTGCCCACCGCACCCGGCCTGGCTCGCACCGCCGGAAGCCGACGCGCTTGGTTCAGGCGAGTACCCGCTGTGCCTGATCGCCAACAATCCGAAGACACGGCTTCACAGCCAACTCGACCACGGCGCATTCAGTGCTGCATCGAAAGTTCAAGGCCGAGAGCCGATTCGGCTCCATCCCGACGATGCGGCATCTCGATCCATCGCCGACGGCGATCTGGTGCTGGTCCGTAGCGGGACCGGACAGTTGTTGGCCGGCGCCGTCATCGACGACAACCTCGCACCCAACATCGCCCAGTTGTCGACCGGCGCCTGGTTCGACTACAGCTCACCCGACATCGCCGCCTGCATACACGGGAATCCCAACGTGCTGACTCCCGATGTCGGCACCTCCAGGCTTTCCCAGGCCAGCACCGGACAACTCGTTCGGGTCGAGATCGAGAAATACATAGGCGAGGTCCCGGCCATCACCGCACACGACCACACGCAGTGGAACACCCCGTCGAGCGGGCCCTCAACACCGCCGAGCGGGCCGTAGTTACCGCCGAACGTGCCCTCGTTACCGCCGAACGGGCCGTAGTTACCGCCGAACGTGCCCTCGTTACCGCCGAGCGGGCCAAAGTTGCACATCTGAAAGATTTTTGGGCAAGCCAAGATTTAGGGTGGCCAGATGGCACATTCGATCGAGCTCATTTTCGATGAGGTCACGAACACAATCATCGGTGAGCAGTGGCGAAAGCTGGCCGATGCCGGGTTGCCGAGTCAGGGCAGCATCCGGTCGACGTCCAATCGACCTCATGTCACCCTGATCGCGGCAGACTCAATCGACGCCACCGCCGACATGGAGCTCAGCGCCATCCGTGGTGTTGCCGGGATGACCGTCAATATCGGGGCGCTGCTGCTATTTTGGGGTCGCCGCGGGACTGCAGCCCGTCTGGTTGTCCCATCTGATCACCTATTGGACATCCATGCCCAGGTGTTCGACGCGACCTGCCCACATATCGGCGGACGGCCACTCGCCCACGTCTCACCCGGCAGCTGGACCCCACACATCACCCTCGCCCGTCGACTGGTCGAAGGTCATCTCGGACATCTGATGAGGGCGCTCAGCGAGGGACCCGAGATGTTCACCGCACAAGTCGCCGGACTGCGTCGCTGGAACGGCGACACCCGCGAAGAGTTCCAGCTCGTCTGACGGGCGTCAACCGGCAACAAGCCGCTCGATTGCATGCAACGGCAACGGCAACCAGCTCGGTCGGTGACGTGCCTCGTACACCGCTTCATAGACGGCCTTGTCGAGTTCGTAGGCCCGGAGCAGCGCGGACTTGTCACGCGGATCCTCACCGGTAACGGCTGTGTACCCGTCGCAGAAGGCCGACGAGTTCCGGTCCACCCATTCCAGGGCCCGAAATTCGCGCTGCCCGGTCGCCCCTGGCGATCCCTGGCTCAACAGATGGTGGCCGGCGTAGTCGAACGAGCGGAGCATGCCGGCGACGTCTCTCAAGGGACTGTCGGGCAGACGTCGCTCGGCCACCGACTTGAGTGGCTCTCCTTCGAAGTCGATCAACAACCAGGTCAACGGCGTTCGCAGAACCTGGCCGAGATGGAGATCACCGTGGATCCGTTGGACGCGCGTGGCACCCACTTCAGCGGCCTGATCGAAGACCGCCAGCACCGGCTCACGCAGGTCTTCCAATTGCGGAATCGCTTGTGCCGCAGCATGCAATCGAGCTCGCATGTCGTTGATCATCGAACTCTCACCGTTGCGTTCGGTCACGCCGAGGCTCCGCGCAAGATCCGCATGTACATGGGC
This sequence comes from Williamsia faeni, assembly GCA_003202005.1. Taxonomy (GTDB): domain Bacteria; phylum Actinomycetota; class Actinomycetes; order Mycobacteriales; family Mycobacteriaceae; genus Williamsia; species Williamsia faeni. The sequence continues at coordinate 55,473 of QJJF01000014.1, forward strand.
CAGCGCCGCGCCGAGGCGCTCCGCATCACCGGAGAAGTCACTTCCCAACTCGGCGGCATGCAGGTCGGCCTCGGTGAACAGATCACGCACGCTGATCAGCGCCATGCTCCACCCATCGGCGGCGTTCTCGACAAACTGCTGTGCCATCGCCAGCGTGGTCGGCTCACCGTCTATGTCTGCCTCGATCCAGCCGCGAAGCTCCGCCACATGCTCACACCCGGCTTCGCTGAGGGCTCGATGCAGTTCCACGTCGGGATTGATCCCGACCTCGAGTTGGCGGAACACCTTGAACAGCAACGATTCGCCGAATACCACCGAGGTGTTGGACTGCTCTGCGTTCATGACCCTACCCGGCGACTCCGAGTCGAGGACACCGCCGGGCAGCGTCTCGAATCGCAATGGCCCGATGCGCTCACCATTGGCCAAAGCGGTGAGGAGGCGGCCCGTCAGATCCGGATCGTGCAATCCGTCGTACGCAGATGCCTTGTCCGGCAAATCATCGGTCAACGCCCAGGACAGCAGTGGCTCCGACAGATGCGTTCGATACCCGACCGGGATCTGGTACCGCAGGGCGGGACCGGTGATGAAGTCGACAGAAACCAGGACATGTTCGGCCGCATAGCCTTCGTCGGAGGCCAGCGGAACCCGCAGAATCACCCGGACCGCCAATATGGCGCGATCCTTCGCCGAGAACCACCGCTGATGTGGGAGCCACGCCTTCAATCCGTCGGCCAGGTCCTGGTCATCTGGCAAGTTCACGGTCATGGTTGCACCGCCGCCTCTGCTTCGCTGCTGAGTGGATACACGTGGGCAATTCCGGCATCAGCTGGATCAGGTTGCAAGGCAAACCAATAGAACCCGTGCCCGGGCAACGTCACAACGTAGGAATCGGACTCGATCTTGGGAAACGGAATGGACCCCGTCAGTTCCACCGGGATCCGGCCGTCGAACATCGACAGGTCCATGATCACGGCCTGCGGGAAGCGTGACAAATTGTTGACACAGAGGATGACATCGCTGGACCGGCGTTCTTCGGCCGACGGCGCCAACTCCCGGAGGTACGTGAGCACCGACGGGTTGCTGTTGCCGAGCTCGGTGAACGTCCCCAGCCCGAAGGCCGGATGTTGCTTGCGCACCTCGATCATCCGCCGGGTCCAATGGAGCAGCGTGTTGGTCGAGTACATCTGCGCCTCGACGTTGAGTGCCTGGAATCCGTAGGTCGGATCCATGATCACCGGCAGGTACATCCGTGCTGGATCGGTCCGGGAGAAACCGGCGTTGCGGTCGGGTGTCCACTGCATCGGCGTACGCACTGCGTCACGGTCACCGAGCCAGATGTTGTCGCCCATTCCGATCTCGTCCCCGTAGTAGAGCATCGGGGATCCCGGCAGGCTCAGCAGTAGTGCGGTGAACAACTCCAGTTGATTCCGATCGTTGTCGAGCAACGGCGCGAGTCTGCGCCGGATCCCGATGTTCGCCTTCATCCGTGGGTCTTTGGCGTACTCGGCGTACATGTAGTCCCGCTCTTCGTCGGTGACCATCTCCAACGTCAACTCATCGTGGTTGCGCAGGAAAATCGCCCATTGCGCCGACTTCGGAATCGGCGGCGTCTGGTCGAGGATCTCCGAGATCGGGAACCGGTTCTGGCGTCGGACCGCCATGAAAATCCTTGGCATCAGCGGGAAGTGGAACGCCATGTGGCATTCGTCGCCGATGTCCGGCTCACCGAAGTACTCGACAACGTCGGCGGGCCACTGATTCGCCTCGGCCAGTAGGACACGCCCCTGGTACTCGTCGTCGACCACCTTGCGGCATCGTTTGAGAAACTGGTGGGTCTCGCTGAGATTTTCGCAGTTGGTCTCGTCCCGCTCGTACAGATAAGGCACCGCGTCGAGCCGAAATCCGTCGATCCCCAGGTCGAGCCAGAACCGCAACACGTCGATCATCGCCTCGGCGACCTCAGGATTGTCATAGTTGAGGTCGGGCTGGTGAGAGAAGAATCGGTGCCAATAGTATTGCTTGCGAACCGGATCCCACGTCCAGTTGGACACCTCGGTATCGACGAAGATGATGCGGGCATCGGGATAACCCGAATCATCGTCGGCCCAGACGTAGTAGTCGCCGTACGGCCCTTGAGGATCCGAGCGCGACTCCTGGAACCACAGGTGGCTGTCGGACGTGTGGTTCATCACCAGGTCGGTGATGATGCGAATACCCCGACGGTGGGCCTGGTCCAGCAACTCGACAAAGTCTTCAACCGTGCCGAACTCGGGCAGGACCGTCCGGAAGTCCCGAATGTCATAGCCCCCGTCCCGCAACGGCGAATCGTAGAACGGTGGTAACCACAGGCAGTCGACACCCAGCCACGCCAGATAGTCGAGCTTGTCGGTCAGGCCCCGCAGATCACCGACTCCGTCGTTGTTCGAGTCGTTGAAGGCGCGAACGAGAACCTCGTAGAACACTGCCTTCTTGAACCACTCGTGGTCCACACGTACTGGCTTTGCGTGATCGAAGTCGTCGGACTGTGCCTCGACCAGATGTCCATCGGCTGTGTGTTCAGCCTCGGCCGGGTCATATGGCGGTCGCGATGAGTCCGGTTGATTTTCCAGGGGCATGCGCACCTCGGGTTGTCAGCTCGGCGTTCTTCTTCGGTCCAACCCTACGTGTTGCTGACCGAGTTGGCCCGGACTGCGAACAACCCGGAGCACGTTTATCCACACAGGCGGTCGTCATCCACATTTCGCGGATGGAACCAAAATTCCTGTCGGCACGTCACATGGCACGAACAACAATTCGACAGCGATCGCCCGGGGGCGACGACAATGCCGGGGGGCATTCATGGGGGAACAGTTCAAGGCATCGCCGACCGAGATCAGCGGCCTCGGTAACTATGTACTGGCGGTCAACGACGGCGTGACGCAAGCCGTCAACCTGGTCAAGCAGCACACCGCGGCCACCGGTGAGTTCAAGGGCCTGATGGACGCACTTCGTGAGCCCATCGACACGCTGCACGCAGCAACGTCGACACGCCTTGAAACCCTTCCGCCATCGTTGTCCGGAACCAGTGTCAGCCTCAAACAGACTGCGTGGAACTACACCACTACGGAACGCACCTCCGCACTGGGTTTCGAACACACCAAACAACAGATCATCGACAAGGCTCCGTTTGCACCACCATTCTCACCGTCGTCGATATCCGGAACACCGGAGAACAACGATCGATTCATTCGATGGGACGTAGTCGACGACGTTCCGGGAGCAGTCGCTTTCCGGACTCCCACGCCGGTGGATGTCATCCCGCCACCCAGCGAGAACGTCGACTGGAACGCCCTGATCGAAGATACCGCCGGATGGCTGGCTGACGCCGATTCAGCCATTGAACGACTTGTTCGCTGGAGCCCGCTCACTGCGGCATTGAATCCGCTCGCCGGAAACTGGTTGGAGCTCAAGCGCATCGGCAACACGTACGGCAAGGCCGGCACTGCGCTTGGAACTTCGGGCGACGACTTGATTTGGTCCAGCAAGGAAATCGACAGCTACTGGGATGGTGCGGCCGCAATTGCGTACACGACCTACAGCACCAACATGGCCAACGGCCTCGAATGGAATGCTGCGGCAGGAAGGCTGATCGACACGGGCCTGCAGATCGCGGCCCAAGGACTCGAAGACGCAGCGCGGGCAACCATCGAGCTGATCAAGGAGGGCCTATCCCGACTGATCAAAGTCGATAGCTGGCAGGGCGTTCTCAAAGTCGCCGCCAAAGTCATTCCCTACGCAGGGACGGCCGCTGCGGTAGGCGAGGTGAGCGCCCTGCTCACAGAAGTCGGCAAAGAGATCCATCAGATGATCGAAGCCATCACCTCCACAATCGACGCGCTCAAGGCCTTCATCGAGTTCTGCGAAGACCCGATCGGATCGACGAGCGGTCAGATGGATGCAGCCGCGCAACGGAAGATCGATGAGAAGTTACAACCGATCAACGCCCTGGTGAATGAGTACAACGCGGCCGAGGCAAACGCCGAACAAAAGGCGCAAGACGTCGAAGACCTGTTGACAGCAGCGGATATTCAGGCGTTGTTGAACCAGCCAAAGACACCGTTCAGCGTCGGAACCGATAATCAGCCGTGGGAGGATGCCCAGTGAGGACAATGCCGAACACCTTTGTGTTCATTGCGCTCGTTGTGTTCGCATCCGCGTGCACTACCACCAACGAAGGCGACAATGCGGGCATGTCCGCCGTGTCCGGCGAAGAGATCGTGCCCGGTCTCACGAAACCAATCATGCCGTTGTCCGAAGACGCTCGCCAATTCTTATCGCCGCAAGAAATCTGCGACACGCTCACCCCAGAAGACATGGCCCCACTCACCGACGGCGAAGTCACCGATAAACCAACCCCTACAACCGATCTGGGGCTGCCGGGATGCAGATGGCCAGTCGAGAACGGCTGGGGATGGCTGGAACTATCGGTCTTCGAACCGGTCAGCGTGGATGCCCTCATCACGATCTCAGAAGAGCAGTACCAGGTCGGCAACAGCACCGGCTATCAAACATTCCCGGACGCCGTCTACAGCTGCCGAGGAATTGTTGTTTCGCCCGGGGCTCCCGACGGTTACGTCCTCGGCGTCGCGTTGGACAAAGTGATTGGAACGACGCCGGCCAACCCGGACTTGTGCGAACTCGCGATACCGCAGACCGTAAAGGTCCTGGAAAGGCTGGGGTGGTGACGATGCTTTCGCACGATGATTTCGGGAATGCGTTGAGGAAGTTGCAGGGCTCGATGGACAACCTGGCCACCTCGACCATCCGGGCGCGGAAGCGCGAGTTTGCTCCGGTTGAGATCACAACCGGCCGGACCGAGAGTTCGAATCGACCCGACGACCACCACCTGTTCTGTACCGACAAGCAGGCCCGCGACGCCGAGTTCGCCCGGCGGAAGGTTGCGGCTGTAGACAACTGGTATTTCGACCTTGCCGGCAGCAGCCAGCCCATGCGAGAAATCACAGAAGTAGAAACCCGATCGCTGCACAAGCAGGTCGAGGAATTATTCGTCCGGGAATTGAACGAATACCTTTACCACTACCCAGAAACCGAGTACAAGAATTGATCATCCGAACACGGTTGACAACAGCCGCCCTTGTCCTGGCTGTGGCATTCTCGGCGGCGTGCAGTGACGAGGGCGGCAACGCAACTTCCGGAACAACTGCACCCCAACAATCCAGCGCCGAGGTGCCTCAGGAATTCGATGATGCTCTCAGCGACCTCGAGAATTCGATGAAAGACCTCGGCGACGCCACCGACCGCGCCAACGACCTCGATTTCCCACCGGTGGAGATCAACACCGGCGAGGAAGCTGAAGAACCCCACGACAGCGACGCCGACCACAAACGGTTCTGTGTCGACGCAGAAGCTCGCACCGCCGAACTCGAGCTGCGCACGCGGATCGCCGTCAAAGCCTGGTATTTCGAACTCGCGAAATCCACCGAACCCATGCGGGACATCACCGACAAAGAGACACAGGAGATTCACAAACTGGTCGAAAATGATCTTGCCAAAGAACTGAAGGCCTACCAGTCGTCACATCCCGACGTCGCCTGCGCGGGATAGGTGACAACCGGGGTGCGGCCGGCTACCTGCGAAAGAGCTTGTTCCCCAACCACACCAGCGGATCGTACTGACGGTCGACCACTCGCTCCTTCATCGGGATCAAGGCATTATCGGTGATCTTGATGTGTTCGGGACACACATCCGTGCAGCACTTGGTGATGTTGCACAGTCCCAGGCCGTGTTCGGACTGCGCCGAATCACGTCGTTCGGCGACGTCGAGGGGATGCATGTCGAGTTCGGCGACACGCATGAGATAACGCGGACCGGCAAAGTTCACTTTGTTCTCTTCATGGTCCCGAACCACATGGCAGGTGTCTTGGCAGAGGAAACATTCGATGCACTTGCGGAACTCCTGCGATCGCTGCACATCGACCTGCTTCATCCGGTACTCCCCCGGCTTCAGACCTTCGGGCGGTGTGAAGGACTGGATCTCGCGGGCCTTGTGATAGTTGAACGAGACATCGGTGACCAGATCGCGGATCACCGGGAAGGTCCGCATCGGCGTGACGGTGATGACCTCGTCCTCGGTGAACGTCGACATCCTGCACATACACAGGAGTTTGGGGCGACCGTTGACCTCCGCCGAGCACGACCCGCACTTGCCGGCCTTGCAGTTCCAGCGGACCGCCAGGTCCGGCGTCTGGGTGGCCTGCAACCGGTGGATGATGTCGAGCACCACCTCACCGTCGTTGGCCAGCACGGTGTAGTCCTTCAATTCACCGTCGTCGGCGTCACCACGCCACACCCGGAACTTCGCGTCATAGCCCATGTCAGTTCTCCCTGTTGCCCCCGGCGTCGGGGTGACCGGCGATCTCACCGGCGGTGTAGTACTTCTCGATCTCGGTGAAATCGAAGAGTTCCAGCAGCTCCGGGCGCATGGGGGTCTGTTCCTCCTTGACCACCGTCACCTCCGGGACCGACGAATCACTGCTGAGGTCGGCCGTACAGACCAGCAGTGTGTTGCGCCAATTCGGATCCATCGCAGGATGATCGTCGCGGGTGTGACCACCACGACTCTCGGTGCGCAGCAGTGCGGCCTTGGCGACGCATTCGCAGACCAGCAACATGTTTCGCAGATCGACGGCCAGATGCCAGCCCGGGTTGAACTGCCGGTGTCCCTCCACCTGCATGCCGGGCAGACGCGAGCGGATGTCGGCGAGGACTTCGATCGCCTCGGCCACCTCCGCCTCTTTCCGGATGATGCCCACGAGGTCGTTCATGGACTGCTGCAGGTCGGTGTGCAATGTGTACGGGTTCTCGGCCTTACCCTCGGTCGGCGGATCGAACGGCGCCAGCGCGAACGCCGCCGCCCGGTCGACGTCGGCCGGGGAGACGGTCGGCCTGGTCTTCAGAGATTCGATGTACGACGCCGCACCGAGCCCGGCCCGTCGACCGAAAACCAACAGATCGGATAAAGAGTTGCCGCCCAACCGATTTGAGCCATGCATGCCGCCCGAACATTCACCGGCCGCAAACAGGCCCGGCACCCGGGCCGCGCCCGTGTCCGGATCCACCTCGATCCCGCCCATCACGTAGTGACAGGTAGGACCCACCTCCATGGGTTCGGCCGTGATGTCCACATCGGCGAGCTCTTTGAACTGGTGATGCATCGACGGCAGCCGGCGGATGATCTCGTCGGCCGGCATGCGGGAGGCGATGTCGAGGTACACACCACCGTGTTCGGTGCCGCGGCCCGCCTTCACCTCTTCGTTGATGGCCCGGGCGACCTCGTCACGCGGCAGCAGGTCCGGTGTGCGGCGGGCACTGTCGTTGTCGGCCAGCCACTTGTCGGCTTCTTCCTCGGATTCGGCGTACTGGCCCTTGAACACCGGCGGAATGTAGTCGAACATGAACCGTTTGCCGTCGGTGTTCTTCAGGACACCTCCGTCACCGCGAACACCTTCCGTCACGAGGATGCCCTTGACGCTCGGTGGCCAGACCATGCCGGTCGGATGGAACTGGATGAACTCCATGTTGATCAGGGTGGCACCGGCCCGCAACGCGAGTGCGTGTCCGTCACCGGTGTACTCCCACGAGTTCGACGTCACCTTGAACGATTTACCGATACCTCCGGTGGCGACCACCACCGCCGGGGCTTCGAACAGCACAAATCGACCGGATTCACGCCAGTACCCGAACGCGCCCGCGATGGCATCGCCATCTTTGAGCAGTTCGGTGATGGTGCATTCGGCAAAAACCTTGATGCGCGCCTCGTAGTCACCGGTGGCCGCGTAGTCCTCCTGCTGCAGCGAGACGATCTTCTGCTGCATGGTCCGGATCAGTTCCAGACCCGTCCGGTCGCCGACGTGCGCCAGCCTCGGATAGGTGTGGCCGCCGAAGTTGCGCTGGGCGATTCGGCCGTCCTCGGTCCGATCGAACAGCGCGCCATAGGTTTCCAGCTCCCAGACCCGATCCGGCGCTTCCCGGGCGTGCAATTCCGCCATCCGCCAGTTGTTCAGGAACTTGCCGCCGCGCATCGTGTCTTTGAAATGGGTTTGCCAATTGTCTTTCGAGTTTGCGTTCCCCATCGACGCGGCACACCCGCCCTCGGCCATCACGGTGTGCGCCTTACCGAACAATGACTTACAAACCACGGCGACGGAGTAGCCCTTCTCGCGGGCCTCGATGACCGCCCGCAGACCGGCGCCCCCGGCACCGATGACTATGACGTCGTATTTGTGGCGTTCGGTTTCCGTCATCTAGCAATGGCTCCTAAGCGTGAAAGCGATTGCGCAACAGGTGTTGCGCACAGGGCAGCGGGTCAATTCACGAATCGCAGGTCGGAGATGGTGTCGCTGGCCACCAGCATGATGTAGCAATCGGTGAGCATTAGCGTGCCGAGCGTGATCCAGGCGAACTGCATGTGCCGGGTGTTGAGCTTCGACACCTGAGTCCAGATCCAATACCGGATCGGATGTGCCGAGAAGTGCTTGAGGCGACCGCCGGTGACGTGACGACACGAATGGCAGGACACCGTGTAGGTCCACAGCAGAATCACGTTGACCAGCAGGATGATGTTGCCCAGTCCGAAGCCGAAACCGCCATCCTTGCCGTGGAATGCGGCGAGTGCATCGTACGAGTTGATCAGCGAAACAATCACTGCCGCATAGAAAAAGTACCGATGCGCGTTCTGGATGATCAGCGGGAGACGGGTCTCCCCGGTGTAGCGAGTGTGCGGCTCGGCCACGGCACAGGCCGGCGGTGAGAACCAGATCGAACGGTAGTAGGCCTTGCGATAGTAGTAACAGGTCACCCGGAACCCGAGCAGGAACGGCAGGACCACGAACCCCAGTGGAATCCACATGGGGAGTTCCGGGAATGGTGTCCCGAAATGGCTTGCTCCCGGCACACACGACTCGCTCAGACACGGCGAATAGAACGGCGAGAGGTAGTGGTAGTCCGCGACCCAATAGGCGCTGCGGATAAACGAACGCACCGTCGCATAGATGATGAACGTCGACAGCCCAAGGACCGTCAGCAGTGGCGACAGCCACCATCGATCAACTCGAAGGGTTCGCACCAGGATGCGCGCCCGTCCGGGTGAGAAAACCCCGGCTGATTCCCGCTCAGACGCGGGGGCGCTCACTTCGTTCGCTCACGCGAGTGGAAGCCCAGCCCTTCGTCTTGCGCACCCAACCAAGCCGACTCGTCTGATTTGCTGTCCGGCACGTAGACCACGTCATCCTTGCCCACCGGTGCCCGAAGCACGGGCGGTGGGGACTGTTCGAAGTCATGGAGGTCGATCTCGAGCCGATCCAGATCATTGGTCATCCTGCGGACGGCGTCAACGTCGCCATACTGCAGCTTCAGGGTCACGATGTGATGCCGCAGCGTCCCGATGCTGCGATGGAGTTCGTTCATTTCGGCTGATGCCATGGCGTTCCCTCCAGGACCTATGTGATACCGACCACAGTACTGGCCGGACCCATTCAGTCAACGGTTTTGACCGAACGTGTCGGACATCCCGTCCGCCTTGGCTCGCAGAACTTCGCTCTCCCTTCGGTTTCCGGCCATGTCGGCTGCCTTCCGCAACTCCGCCCGTGCCTCGGGGTACCGCTCCAGACGTGCCAGAAGTTCACCTCGGACCGCCGGCAGCAGATGCGATCGCGCCAGGGCCCCGCCGTCCACGAGTTCGTCGACGATCTCGAGCGCCGGGCCGGGTCCCGATGCCATCGACACCGCCACCGCCCGGTTGAGGTCGACCACCGGCGACGGCGCCAGCCGACCCAGCGCCTCGTACAGCACCACGATGCGTTGCCAATCGGTGTCCTGGGCCGTCACCGCGGTGGCATGACACTGGGCCAGGGCGGCTTGCAGCCCGTAGGGCCCGCGCCCGCGCCCGCAGTCATCAGCACGCGCGAGTGCGGCTGTGCCACGGCCGATCTGGGCCCGATCCCACTTGCTGCGGTCCTGATCCGACAGCAGAATCGGAGTCCCGTCGGCGGCGATCCGTGCACGGAAACGTGATGCCTGGAACTCCATCAGTGCCACCAGGGAGTGCACCTCTGGTTCGGTGGGGACCAGCTCCGCCAAGACGCGTCCGAGACGTAGTGCCTCTGTGCACAGTTCGGAGCGGATCCAGCGATCGCCGGACGACGCCGAATAACCCTCGTTGAACACGAGATAGATGACGCTCAGCACCGCCGAAAGCCGCCGGGGATAGTCCTCGCGAGGCGGTACCTCGAACGGCACATTCGCGGCCTTCAGTGTCTTCTTCGCCCGCACGATGCGCTGCTGGATCGTTGAGGCCGACGTCAGGAAAGCCTGCGCGATCTCGTCGGCGGTCAGGCCGGCGACCACGCGCAGCGTGAGAGCGATCTGACCTTCCCGGGCGAGCACCGGGTGCGCCGAGACGAACACCAGCCGCAGTACGTCGTCGTCGATGTCGTCCGGGTCCCAGCCGAGTTCGGCGTCGGGCCGGGTGTCCAGGTCGCGGGCGATCGCGGCATATTTCGCATCCAGCCGCTCCTGCCGCCGCCAACCGTCCACGGCGCGTCGTTTCGCCACGGTCGTGAGCCAGGCGCCCGGGTTACGCGGGACGCCTGACTCCGGCCACGTCGACAGCGCCTCCACCAGCGCTTCTTGTGCCAAATCTTCGGCCAGACCCACGTCGCCGACCATCCGGGTGAGGGTGGCGATGATCTTCGCGGCCTCGATCCGCCACACCGCATCGACGGTGCGGCGGGTGACCTCAGACAAAGGACTCGACAAGGTCAGTGAGCGCGCTGCTCGTTCTTCTCACGCCACTGTTGCTGTTTCTGGATCCACTCGTTGTCCGGATCGAACTCCGCGATCTCTGCGACGCGCCGAACCTCCAACTTCACGCCGGCACCAAGGGGGCAACGCGTTGCCCATTGCACCGCCTCTTCCTTCGTGGACGTCTCCAGAATCCAGAAACCGGAGAACAGCTCCTTGGCCTCGGCGTAGGGCCCGTCGGTCACCACCGGAGGTTCGGCGTCGAAGTCGACCACGAACCCGTCCTCGGGTCCGGTCAACCCCTCGGCCGACAGCAACACCCCGGCCTTGATCAGGGATTCGTTGTAGGCACCCATCAAGGCGATGATCTCGTCGAAAGGGATGTCCTTGCTTGCTTCTTCGGCCTCTGGAGTGGCCCGCATGATCAGCATGTACCGCATTGTCTTCTCCTCATTCGGTTTGTGGTTCGAGGTGTCGTCGTCTTGCCCTCACCCATACGTCGAACAAGCATCGACCAGATCGACACGACCGCGGAGAAAGTTTCCCTTCTAGTGCGCGGCCTCATCCCAGGAACGGCCGTAACCGATCGACACATCCAGCGGCACGGACAATTCGATCGCGCCACCCATCTTCGTCCGGACCAATTCTTCGAGTTGGACCTGCTCACCGGCCGCGACTTCGAAGACCAATTCGTCGTGAACCTGCAGGAGCATCCGGGAGCTCAGGTTCTGCTCCGCGAGTGCCTTCTGCACGTCGATCATCGCCACCTTGATGATGTCGGCGGCGGTGCCCTGGATCGGCGCGTTGAGCGCGGCCCGTTCGGCGACATCGCGGCGTTGCCGGTTGTCGCTGTTGAGGTCGGGCAGGTAGCGCCGGCGACCGAACAGGGTCGACGTGTACTCGTTGCGACGGGCCTCCTCAACGGTCTCGCGCAGGTAATCCCGCACGCCACCAAATCGGGTGAAGTAGGCCTCCATCTGGTCTTTGGCCTCGCCGGTACTGATCTTGAGCTGCTGCGACAGACCGAACGCGCTCAGTCCGTACGCCAAGCCGTAACTCATCGCCTTGACCCGCCGCCGCATGTCCGGGGTGACCTCTTCGATCGGTACACCGAACGCCCGTGACCCGACAAAGCTGTGCAGGTCTTCGCCCGTGTTGAACGCCTCGATCAGCCCCGCGTCACCGGACAGATGCGCCATGATCCGCATCTCGATCTGGCTGTAGTCAGCGGTCATCAGGCTCTCGTAGCCATCGGCCACGACAAAGCCCTGACGGATCTGGCGACCGGCGTCGGTCCGCACCGGGATGTTCTGCAAATTCGGATCGGTCGACGACAATCGGCCGGTCGCGGCGACGGTCTGATTGAACGTCGTGTGGATGCGACCGTCGTCCGAGACCGTCTTGAGCAGTCCGTCGACGGTGACCTTGAGCCGGGTGGCATCGCGGTGGGCCAGCAGGTGCTCGAGGAACGGGTGACCGGTCTTCTCGAACAGGCCGGCCAGCGCGTCGGCGTCGGTGGTGTAGCCGGTTTTGGTCTTCTTGGTCTTCGGCATCTCCAGCTTGTCGAACAACACGACCTGCAGCTGCTTCGGTGACCCGAGGTTGATCTGTTCACCGATCACCTCGTACGCCAGGTCGGCGGACTGCCGTACCCGCGCGGCAAAGCCCGACTCCAGCTCTGCCAGGTGCGCGGTGTCGATACCGATGCCGGCCGCCTCCAACTCGGCGAGGACGAACAGCAGCGGCAGCTCCATGTCGGTCAGCAGCGACGCCGAGTCGATCTCGGCCAGCTCTTCGTCGAACCGATCGGCCAGCTCGCCCACCGCCTGCGCCTGCAACATCGCCTGGTCGGCGGCGGCCTGGGCGCCGGAATCTTCATCGAGCAGCGACATCTGGCCGTTGTCGGCCACGGCGTCGGCCACGAGTTCGCGCTTGAGGTAGCGCAGCGCGAGGTCGTCGAGGTTGAACGACCGCTGCCCCGGTCGCACCAGATATGCGGCCAACGAGGTGTCGCTGGTGACACCGCCGAGGCGCCATCCACGTCCACGCAGAGCATGAAATGCCCACTTGGCCTCGTGAATTGCCTTGGGCACGTTCACATCTGCCAGCCACGCGACAACCGCGGTCTCGTCGTCGGGGCCGATTTCCGCGGGATCGAAGTACGCCGATTCGCCATCGGCCGCGGCGATCGCCACACCGGTGACGTCCGACCCGTCCACCCGATGAGGACCGACCACGGTCACGCCACTTCGCGCACCACCCGGAGCCGCATGGGCGGTCAGCCAGGCTGCGACCTCACCGGCACCCAGCATGCTGCCGCGCAGGTCGAAGCCGGATTCAGCTTCGGGTTCGGTCGACGTCAACGTGCTGAAGAGCCGGTCACGCAGGACGCGGAACTCGAGGTCGTCGAAGAGCTGATGGATCTTGTCGCGATCCCACGGTGCCAGCACCAGGTCGTCGGGACCGATGGGCAGGTCCATGTCGCGCACCAGTTCGGTGAGCTGCCGGTTCATCTGGACACTGGCCAGGTGCGCCCGAAACGATTCACCGACTTTGCCTTTGACCTTGTCTGCGTTGTCGACCAACCCGGAGAGTGAACCGTATTCACGGATCCACTTGGTGGCCGTCTTCTCCCCCACACCGGGGATGCCGGGCAGGTTGTCGGACGGATCACCGCGCAGTGCCGCGAAGTCCGGGTACTGAGCGGGTGTGAGTCCGTACTTCGTCTCGACCTCTTCCGGCGTGAAACGCGTCAGCTCGGAGACGCCCTTCTTCGGGTAGAGAACGGTCACGTTGTCGCTGACGAGCTGGAGCGAGTCCCGGTCTCCGGTGACCACCAGTACGCGATAGCCCTGTGCCTCGGCCCGGGTGGTCAGGGTCGCGATGATGTCGTCGGCCTCGTAACCCTCCTGGGCGTAAACCGGAATCCCCATGGCGCCCAAGACATCTTTGGTCAGGTCGACTTGACCACGGAACTCATCTGGGGCAGAACTGCGCTGGGCCTTGTATTCGGGGAATACCTCGGCGCGGAACGTCTGCCGCGACACGTCGAAGGCGGCGGCGATGTGCGAGGGCGCCTCGTCACGCAGCAGGTTGATGAGCATCGAGGTGAACCCGTACACCGCGTTGGTGGTCTGTCCTGACGCTGTTTTGAAGTTCTCCGCCGGCAACGCGAAGAACGCGCGGAACGCCAGCGAGTGACCGTCGAGCAACATCAGGGTCGGGCGATCACCCGATTCGGTTGCGGACTTCGCCGTTGCACGGCCGGGCTGACTGATCTGGGCAGGACTCACGGGTCCAAGTGTATGGAGCGGGGCCGACACGCCCTGCCATACGGGGCAGAAACTCGTGATTTTGCACTGTTTTTCGAGGTCGGGAACTCAGTTACGCAACGGTTACGGCGAGGAAACTTAGAAAGCCTGCCGAGTGCTGCCACTGGTTATAGAGTCCGCAAAGATGACTTTCCGCCGCTCGGCAGACTGCCGGGCGCCGACCATATTCGGGAGGACGCACGCGTGATGCCCCATCCTGCTCAACGGATACGGGTCTTTGGAGCCAGACGGGGTGCGGCGGCGTTACTCGGCCTGCTGATCTCACTCATGTTCGCCGGTCTGATGGGCTCCGGCCTGGCCGCCGCGGCACCAGATGCTCCCGCCGACGACACCGTCCGAGTGTTCGGAACACTGCGGAACGGTTCTGAACCCGTTGCCGGCGTCCAGATCGACGCGAAGGATCCGGCCGGCGCGGTCGTCGAGTCGACCGTCTCCGCAGCGACCGGGGCCTGGGAAGTGTTCGTGCCGCCCGGCAACTACTCCGTCAGCATCGTGGCATCCACGGTCCCGAGCGGGGTCGAGGTCCAGCGGGACACCGTCGAGGTCACGGTCACGCCGGGATCGCCACGCCCCGTCATCTTCCTGTTCGGCGAGAAGAGAAAGAGCACCGAGGTCTCCCCGGCCGAGGAACTCACCCGGCTCACGATCGACGGTCTGCGGTTCGGCCTGATCATCGCCATCTGTGGTGTGGGTCTGAGCCTGATCTTCGGCACCACCGGCCTGACCAACTTCGCGCACGGTGAACTGGTCACCCTTGGTGCGGTCGTGGCCTGGTTCTTCAATGTGAAGTTGGGCATCCAGCTCATACCTGCCACGATCCTGGCGATCATCGCCGGAATCGGGATCGGCATGCTCAACGAGTTGGCCATCTGGAGACCGCTACGAAAGCGACGATCGGGCTTGATCGCGATGCTGGTCATCTCGATCGGTCTCGCGCTGATCATGCGCTACCTCATCCTGATCTTTTTCTCCGATCGCGCCGAACCGTTCGACGACTACCAGGTGCAAAAGCAGATCGGATCAGGCGCCTTCGCCATCACGCCGGTCAACCTGTGGTGCATCATCATCAGCCTCGTCGTGCTGCTCCTGGTGGCGCTGATGCTGCAGAAGACGCGTATCGGCAAGGCGATGCGAGCGGTCGCCGACAACAAGGACCTGGCGGCTTCCTCGGGCATCAACGTCGACCGCGTGATCCTGTTCGTGTGGACGTTGGCCGGTGGGCTCGCCACACTCGGCGGCGTACTCCTCGCGATGTCCGAACTCGGTGGACGTGTCCAATGGGAGATGGGATTCAAACTGTTGCTGCTGATGTTTGCCGGCATCACTCTCGGCGGGCTCGGTACGGCCTACGGCGCACTGCTCGGCTGTGTGATCGTCGGCCTGCTGGTCCAGGTGTCGACGTACTGGATCGATCCCGACCTCAAATACATCGGAGGCCTTCTGGTCCTCATCGTCATTCTCACCATCAGACCCCAGGGCATTCTCGGGTCCAAAGCGAGGATCGGCTGACACATGGATATCATTTCGGCACTTCAGATCTCGATTGCCCAACTGGTCGGCCCGTCGGCCATCTTCTACGCGCTCCTGGCCATCGGCCTCAACCTGCACTTCGGTTATGCCGGACTGCTCAACTTCGGCCAGATCGGCTTTGCGCTGCTCGGCGCGTACGGCGTCGGCATCATGGCCGACAACTACGACCAGCCACTGTGGATCGGCGCTCTCGTGGGCATCATCGCCGCGGGTATCCTGGCGTTGGTCCTCGGCTTCCCCACCCTGCGCCTTCGGGCGGACTATCTGGCCATCGTCACCATCGCCGCATCGGAGATCCTGCGATTGGTCTTCCGCTCGACCGCGGCCGATGACTTCACCCACTCCACCAACGGCATCTTCGGCTACGCCGGTGGGTTCTTCGAATACAACCCGTTCGAAAATGGCAAGCAGTACTCGTACTTCGGCGTGAAGTTCCAGGGCACCGATCTGTGGGCGATGGTGGTCGGCTGGTCGATCGTGCTGCTGCTCTGCCTGCTGGTGTGGCTACTCGTTCGCAGTCCGTGGGGTCGTGTGCTCAAGGCGGTCCGTGAGGACGAGGACGCCGCACGCTCACTCGGCAAGAACGCCTACCTCTACAAGATGCAGGCACTCATCCTCGGCGGTTGCATCGGCGGAATGGCCGGCGTATACAACGCGATACAGACGCAATCGGTCAACCCCGACTTCTATTCGACCGCACAGACGTTCTTTGCATACGGAGCCCTGATTCTCGGTGGTGCCGCAACGGTTTTCGGTCCGGTGGTCGGCGCGATGCTGTTCTGGTTCCTGCTCGCGATACCCGATGTCCTGCTCCGGCAGGTCACCACCGGTCCCGACGCCTGGTTCGATCTGTCCCAGCAGCAGGTCGGTGCCATCCGCTACGTCTTGTTGGGATTGGCGATTGCGCTGATGATGGTATTCAGACCGCAAGGAATCCTGGGTAACAAGCGGGAGGTGCAGCTCGATGCCTGATGGACGTCATCTGAAACCCGACCCCTCCGACGGTGTGCCCACCGGCGAGTCGACCACCCTGACCAAAGAGGCCGTCCCGGCCACGCTGGCCGAACTCAAGACGTTCTCTGCGGCGGAACGTGCCGCGATCTTCGCGTCGGTGTCACCTGAGCCGGGCTCGGCAAAACCCGATCCGATCATCTCGGTCGACGGGATCACCCGCACCTTCGGTGGCCTCAAGGCCGTGGATGTCGAGCATCTGGAGATCCAGCGTGGGTGCATCACCGGTCTGATCGGCCCAAACGGAGCCGGCAAGACCACATTCTTCAATCTGATCACCGGTTTCGACAAGCCCGATACGGGCACCTGGGCGCTCAACGGCCACCAGATGGGAAGGGTTGTGCCACACCGGGTTGCCCGGAACGGCATGGTTCGAACCTTCCAGTTGACCAAGGCCCTGTCAAAGTTATCGGTGCTCGACAACGTCCGGCTCGGTGCCCGACATCAAACGGGCGAGCACATGTTGGCCGCGCTGTTGCCGTGGATGTGGCGCAAACAAGAAGCCGAAACCACCGAGCGCGCATACGAACTGCTCAAGCGGTTCAAATTGGACACAAAGGCCGACGACTATGCCGGCTCGCTCTCCGGCGGTCAGCGCAAACTGCTGGAAATGGCCCGCGCGCTGATGACCAATCCGGAAGCGATCATGCTCGACGAGCCGATGGCCGGCGTCAATCCGGCGCTCACCCAGAGCCTGCTCGAACACATCAAGTCGCTCCGCGACGAAGGCATGAGTGTGGTCTTCGTCGAACACGACATGGACGTCATCCGCGACATCAGCGATTGGGTTGTGGTGATGGCGCAGGGAAAGGTCATCGCCGAATCACTCCCCGACCGACTCGGCGACAACGCTGCGGTGGTCGACGCCTATCTCGGTGGCCATCACGATCAGGCTCTCGAGTTCGACGACGAGGGCAACCCTGTCGGCGAAACCGCGCTGCTGGCCGAACAGGTCGAGGCCGCGATCGAAGAAACCCTGCAGGCCGGTGGCGATCTCTCTGAACCGATCGTTCCCGGATCCGACGAGAAGCCCGGTGACACAGAACGACCCAAGAACCCGGACCGAGAGGACGAGGTATGAGCGGGCCCAGTTTGTCGAAATCCGGTGGAGCACAGCCAGATCGCGAGTTGACCCAGGCTGAGTTGGCTGCGACCCCTGAGGTCCACCAGAAGCAAGCAGTCAATGCTTTGCTCCGAGCCGACGACATCACCGCAGGCTATCTGCCCGGCATCAACATCCTCGAAGGCTGCAACTTCTACCTCGACGACGGGGAGATCGTCGGCATCATCGGGCCCAACGGCGCGGGCAAATCGACCCTCCTCAAGTCACTCTTCGGACTCATCCCGGTTCGGGTCGGCGCGGTGACCCTGCGTGGCGACGACATCACGTCGGCCAAGGCCCACGTGCTCGTCACCAAAGGTGTCGGTTACGTGCCACAGACCCTGAATGTGTTCGCCGCGCTTACCATCGAAGAGAACCTCGAGATGGGAATCTACCTACGCCCCAAGAAGTTCAACGAGCGATTCGAGTTCGTCTCGGAGTTGTTCCCGCTGTTGTCCGAGCGGCGCAAGGTGAAAGCCGGTGCGTTGTCCGGGGGTGAACGCCAGATGGTGGCCATGGGCCGTGCCCTGATGATGGAACCCTCCGTGCTGCTGCTCGACGAGCCATCGGCCGGTCTGTCACCGATGTTCCAGGACGAGGTCTTCATCCGGATCAAGAAGATCAATGCGACCGGGGTCTCGGTCGTACTCGTCGAGCAAAATGCCCGTCGTTGCCTGCAGATCTGCGATCGTGGCTATGTGCTCGACCAGGGCCGCAACGCCTACACCGATACCGGCATCAATCTCGCCAGCGATCCCAAGATCATCGAGTTGTACCTCGGAACTCTGGCGGGCAGCTCCGAGAAGAAGTAGCAGTACAGGCGAAACCAGCAACAGAGAAAGGGGCCCAGGTCTTTCGACCTGGGCCCCTTTCCTATTGGGTTGTGTAACTGTCGCTATCTGCGATCAGTTGTCGGAGACCACCTTGTAATCCGCAGTCGGGGTGATCAGCTTGTTGTCGGCGTCGAACTCGAGAACACCGTACGAACCGATCGACGGTTCACCGGCGGCAACGAAGTTCAATTCGCCTGTGACACCGTCATAGTCGATGTCGGTACCGGCCTTGACCAGTGCCAGGCATTGTTCGTACGAGGTGCACTTGGTGCCGTCCTTGGTCACGTCGTTGATCGCCGAGGCGATCGACTTACCGTTGGTCGACTTCACCACCTCTGCGGCAAGTGCCGAGATCACCACGGCGTCATAGCTTTCACCGGCGTAGTTGAAGTCGATCAGGCCGGGATCGACGGCCTTGAGCCGAGCTTCGAAATCCGGTCCCACCTTGGTCAGCGGTGTAGTGCCCTTCATTCCCTGGAGGATTCCCGGACCCACCGCCTCACCCAGTGCGTTACCCATGTTGCCGTCGACACCGAAGACGAGCTTGTCCTTCGGTCCAATTCCCACCTCATTCATGCGAGTGAGGATCTTGGCGCTCTCTTCGAAGCCGATGACCGCGATTCCGTCCGGATTGAAGTTCTTCACCTGGTCGACCTCAGCGTTGAACGACTGGGCGTTCGGGTCGTAGATGATCTTCTGGATCTGGTCGGACGGGATGCCGGCAGCTTCGAGGTCGGCGACGGTGTTGTCGGCCAGGCCGGTGCCGTACGGGTCGTTCAGCGCCAGGATGGAGACGCGCTGGGCGCCACCCTCGGCGATGACCTGTGCGAGGGCCTGCGCCTGAAGTGTGTCGGCAGGAGCGGTACGGAAATACATGCCCTGGTCGGCGTAGCAGGTGAACTCATCGGAGGTGTTCGCGGGCGAGAACTGGACCGCACCCGCGCTGGCGATCTTGTCGATCACCTTCAGCGAGACCGAGGACGAGGCCGCACCGACGATCACCTGGGTGCCGGCCGCGAGTTCGCGGTCGACAGTGGAGTTGGCGGTGTCAGTGGTGGTGTCGCCCGAGTCGCCGTCGACCTCTTCGACCGGCTTGTCGAGCACGCCACCGGCGGCGTTGACGTCCTCAACTGCAAGCTTGGTGCCGGCAAACATAGGCGGTCCGAGGAATGCCAGGGAGCCCGTCGCCGGAAGCAGCGTGCCGATCTTCAAGGGGGCCGTGCTCACCGGACCAGGCTGTGCCTGGGGGACATTGTCACCACAATCTGCCGCTGTGGTCGACGATCCACTCGACGACGATGCCTCATCCGAATTATCGTCACTGCTACATCCGGCCAATGCCAGGGCGGTAACTGCCAGGGCAACCGTTCCCCTCAAGAGATATCTGTGAGCCATCAATATTCTCCTCGCGGTGAATCCGCAAAACGTGGCGCGCCATCGACGACGCATACGACCGACGCTTGCTTCGGTAAAGCTAGCGCCAACGTGTTGCCCACGAGTAACGTTCGTGAAACTAGAGCCGCTTGGATCTCATGCCGTGATCTTTTCGAGACCTCGGTCATTCAACGTCGGGTTGATCCACGCGAAAGGCGTTCTGCCCGAAATCAGCTCGGCTTGGGACCGAGGGTTTCGATCACCACTTCGGCGACGGCCTTCATCGTCGTTCGGCGATCCATGGCCGCGCGCTGAATCCACTTGAACGCTTCGGGCTCGGTGAAGGCGTGGGACTGCATCAGGATGCCTTTGGCCCGCTCCACCAACTTGCGGATCTCGAGCCGCTCGGTCAGGTCGGCGACATCTCGTTCAAGAACATGAAGTTCGTTGTAGCGACTGACCGCGACCTCGATCGCCGGCACCAGATCCGCTTTGGTGAACGGCTTCACCAGGTACGCCATCGCTCCGGCATCACGCGCCTTCTCAACGAACTCACGCTGGCTGAACGCCGTCAGCATCACCACGGCCGCCAACCGCTTGCGAGCAATCTCGGCCGCGGCGTCGATGCCATCGCGGATCGGCATCTTGACGTCCATGATGACCAGGTCGGGTCGGAGCTCTTCGGTGAGATCGACAGCGACCTGACCATTCGGGGCCTCCCCTACGACGTCGTAGCCCTCCTCCCGCAACATCTCGATCAGATCCATCCGGATCAGCGAGTCGTCCTCGGCAACCAGAACCCGGCACGTCGAGGTAACCGACTCCCCACTCTTGGCTGCAATCGCGTCCGTTGTCGCCATCAGTCCACCTCCACATTGAAATTGCCCGGTCACCAGGCAAGAACCAGCAGCAACCCGCACTGCTTTCCCCGCCTCGATGTGAAGCAACAGTACCGGTTTGGTTGGCGTGAGGCCTGTCCTCTAAAGTGACTTCTGCGACGAGCCCCCGTAGCCCAATTGGCAGAGGCAACGGATTCAAAACCCGTATAGTGTCAGTTCGAGTCTGACCGGGGGCACCCATTTCCGCAGGTCAGAGGCTATTTCTAGCCTATTTTCAGGCCATCTAACTGAACGGGTTTTGTACCGGGTATGCAGAGGGTATGCAGCAATTTTCCGCTGCCGCGTCCATCACCGTCGCAACCTGGTCCAGATCATCGGGCATCAGATGCCCGTAACGATCGAGTGTCATCGTCGCGCTCTTGTGGCCCAACAGGGTCTGCAGGACCTTGACGTTGGCGCCGGCGCTGATCGCGAGCGTCGCACACGTATGACGCAGCTGGTGCGGCGTCACTCTGGGAAACCCCGCACAGGACTGGGCACATCGCTTCACCGCAGCGTCGAAAACCCACCGCAGCGCGCCGCTCGTCAACCAGCCCGTAGCAGCGGTCGGCGGCCACACCAACGCATCCGCCGCGCGATCGCCAATCGCGGCACCCAGTGGCCCAAGAGCTACCCGCGGCACCGGAACGGTACGCGCCGCATGATTTTTGGGCGTGCCCTCGACGTAGCCCAGCCCCTGCACGTACGTCGCCGATCTGCGCACCCGGATCCTCGCCCTGTCCAGGTCCACATCACCGACGCGCAGAGCAATCGCCTCACCGATCCTCAAGCCGCAGTAACCGAGGACCAGCACGAGCGACGTGTACCGCCGGCACTCGTCAGCCAACCGAAGGAGCTGTGTGTGGGTGAGGAATACGGGCTCGGATTCCACCTTGCGCGGAAGCTCGACCTCCACTGCGGGATTCCTCACCAACAGACCACATTTGACCGCGAACCTCAGTACCGCAGAGACGATGTGGTGCGCCTGGATCACCCGGGACGCAGAAAGTCCCCGATCACAGAACCGCGATCCGCCACCCACCTGGCTCAGGCTGCTCACCCAGCTCTGCACGCCCGTGAAGTCGATGTCGACAAGGCGCACCTGCCCCCAGTACGGCAGGACCAGTGTGTCCAGCAAACTTCGGTAACCTGCCTGCGATGTCGGTTTCAGTCCAATCTTGCTCGCCATCCACCGTTGCGCGACGGCCCCGAACGCTTCGGTGCTCTTTGCGGGATCGACCCACGTGCCCGTAACCACCGCCGCGGTGATGGTGTCCAACCAGCCCTGCGCGTCAGCCTTCGTCCGGAAGGCTCTGGTGTGTTGGGTTCCCGTTGTGTCGACATACACAGCACGCCAACGCATCCCACGGCCATACCGCAAGGTTCTTCTCTTCGTGAATCGCGCGCGCCACAGGTCCTGCACACCGGCACGCCGATTGCGACGCACCCGCGCTATCGAACGCCCATCTACTCTGCCGGCTCGTCCGGCACCATCATCGCTCCGACCAGACATTGGCGACTCCTCCAAGACAGTCCCGATAACAACCTGCTCAGATACCGACGACTCCCATCCCAATCCAGGTCATCGAAGTCGCACGTCAACAGTGGCCCGGTCCTGACCGCGGCGATCACAAGGTACCGGCGCCCACGCCAATCAAGACCCCGGCCCCGCGCCGGCGCCCGGATCCTCAACCGTCGCAACGAAGTCGAAAGATGGATCCCATCGCAGAAGAGCACACACATGCGTAGCCGCGGCGAAACTGGCGGCCTTTCTCCTTGGCTGATTCTGCCCGAAATCTCCGACCGGGTTCAGTTAGAAGATCAGGGCAGTTTCAATGACCGCCGTCAACCAGGTAGTGCCAGGCCCGGTACGCAGTGGGTACGCAACAACGTTCCGAAGCGGCAGTCCAGGGGATGGGCAGGGCCGCGACACAGAACCCGACCTTGATCTCTCCAGGAATGGACAAAGCACCGTCAGCAGATAGCCGATGAACAGCAGCGGGATGATGACGAAGTTGATCACCAACGCCAACGCGGCGATCTTCCAATGGCTTAAGGCCTGCGCCAGCAGTTTGCCGATCTGAAGCCGAAGGCCTAGTCCGAAGGAGTTCAAGATGACGAAGAGCACCCCAACCCGTTGATCAGGACGCTCTGACTGGACTGGGTCATATCGCTCCGTTCTCGCTCACGAGCACTGTGAATGGCCAGTTTGATATCCCCCTGGTGTAACGCCCCAGATCGACACCGCGATGAAACCAGATAACTCCGGTTGAGCTACATGCCCCCCGACCCTGTAGCTCAGCCGGAGTCGCACATTCTCTGGCCGGTGGCTTCGGTCCAGGTCAGGACACGTCGAACAGATGCGCCAGCACCGGCAACTTCTGTTGCGCGGCCCCTTCGTCGGTGCTCAGCAGCACGGCTGAGGCGCCGTCGGTCATTTGAGGCGAACCGAACGGTGTGACCGCCATTGTTCTCACACTGCGGAGACGGCCGAACCAGTGAGAGCGGTCAGAGCCTCCACTCCCACCGGTTCCTCGGCGAGCACGGGGACCACGGCATACCGCTCGGCGTGATCGGTGATGGCGGCCAGTTCGGCGTGCTCGGCGGCGGCACGGCACTGCAGGAGTGCCGATGTCGGGTGCGCGGCGGCGAGGGAGCCGTTGACAACCCACGCCCACAGGCGAATAACCGACACGTTCGAGGTCAGCTTGCAGGCTCGCGGCTTCAAGCCCGGGGGTGGTTTCGGCGAGGGAAACCAGAATGACCTTGGTTTCCTGCGGGTTCTGCAGCCGCATCAGCGGCGTGGTGAAGTTTGTGTTCTCGCCCATCTGCCTGGCTATCTCGCGATGGTAGGAACCGGTGCCGTCGAGCAGCAGCAAGGTGTGCCCGGTCGGGGCGGTATCGACGACGATGAACGTGCGGCGCGATTCGTGGATGATCCGAGAGAAGGCCTGAGGACAGCGACTTCCTCGGTACACGGGGATTTCAGATCCTCGATCAATGTCGCGCGGTCCTGATCATCTAGCCGTGCGCCCTTGGTAGTCAGCACCCGGTCGCGGACACCGCGGTGGCCTCGGCCGGATCGATGCGGGAGACCTCGAGGCCGTCAATGCTGCCGTCAAGGGTGTCGGCAAGGTGTGCGGCGGGGTCGGTGGTGGTCAAAAGCACATGGTGACCGCGGCGGGCCAAGGCGACAGCGATGGCGGCGGCGACGGTGGTCTTGCCGACCCCGCCTTTGCCCATGCACATGATCGGGCCGTGGTGGTTCGCGGCGAGCGCGTTGACAAGGGGCTGACAGCGGCCGATCGACAATCTCGCCGACCGCGGTGGCGGCGTGCGGGCGGTAGGTATTCCGCCGCGGCGGCGGTGGTGAACAGCGAGTCCCGCTCGAAACGGCGATCCACCACCGCGAACAAGCCGTGCTCGCCACGCTGCCGGCGAACCTTCGAACGCTGCCCATCGACGAGGTCGACTCCGAACCCACCAAGATGGTCGGTATCGACGCACTGCGCCACCAACTCGCCCTCGTCTACGGCCAACGCCGCGCCAGGATCTCCTCGCAAAAGACACCGTCCACGACGCAAACATCCAGCTCAGAAACCACAACGACGCGGTGAACCCAAGGGAATGCATGTTCCCCTGAGCTCGTGAGAAGCTGTCTTCGACGTAGTCGACCGCACTGTTGGGGGCGTCTTGGCACGTTGTGTGGACGGTGGTGTCCGTGACGCAGAACCGCCTGTTCGCGTTAGACCGAGTCTGCATCAATATCGGCGTTGAGAAGTCGAGTTTGTATGTCGGACGTGTGTTGTCGGTGCGGATGGTCTCAGAGGCCAGTACTCCCGACCGTGACCCGAAGTGCAAATAGCGCCCGTTCAGGCGTAGTTGGGGAGAGCAGTTTCGGGTTCGTTCGCCGCCCGCCGGCGGTGAGCCATCGCACGGACTGAGCAGGTCACCGGTACCGCCGGTGCAGGCGATGTCGACGGCTGGGTCTCCGGGTTGACAACTGCGGCAATGGGTTTCGAGCGACATTGTCGCCAGGAGCGTGGGGATCTTGATACAGCCCGGTGGCAGTGTCGATGCCTTGCTCGAGCACTCGTAACCCACCCTGCATTCGCGCAGCTGCGAGCCGCGGGTCATCAGATGCACCGAACAGCCAAGGCGATCCAACCGCATGATCACCAGCGGGCGTCGCCGCGCAACAACTTCAACACAAGATCGAGGTGGAGCCGCGAAGCCTCGGCGCCGCAGGCGTGATCGACATGGATGTCTCCGGTTCGACCTGCGCGCCGTAGCGGGGCGATCTGATGGGTTCGGGTTCTGATCTGCGGTGGAGACGCGGGCGTAACCGAGCAGCATGTATCGACCACACCTTGGAGTTGGGTTATTCGACGGTGATTCCGACACGGGTTTACGACCACGTTGATCTGCGAATACGTCATACCGTCCTACCGTCGGGTGTGTCGAGAAACGAGGTCATTTCGACAACCAAGACAGGCTGGCGAGCTAGATGTGGTGGTTTCCAGCCCGGCGCAGATTTCGGGAAGACCACGATAGGGTGAAGGTGGTGCGCCGGGAAGTCTGGTCGGCAATTGTTTCGCTACATCCCGACCCGGACGAGGGACCGCACCATGCGCATCGAGCTATCCTGTAAGCCTCTCAGCCGCCGACACTCGACCGGGTTTCCGCGAGCGACGGCCAGCTGACGGCCATGAAACGTATTCCGGTCGCCACCCACGGGATCTACCGCGACTCCTACGACAGTGTTCCCGTCCGCCGCACGTACCGTGACCGGCTGCCGGGGTGGCATCGGCGCCATTTCCTCGAACGGATCGACACCTCGCTCGGGCCGTGTGAGCAGGGATTGAGCCACCTCGCTTTTCGCGAGGCCCCCGAGGCCATCGCCGAGCTGATCTCATCCCCACCACCCATACAGATGGACACCGTATGACCACCCGACGATCCACCCGGACACCCCTGTTCCAGCGTGGATCGTGGGCCGAGACCTCCCGTATCGCGCAGATCCTCCGGAAGGAGACCGTCGGCGGCGCACTGCTGCTCGCCGCGACCGTCGTCGCCATGGTGTGGGCGAACTCGCGCTGGTCCGACATCTACACCACCCTGCGGGATTTCACGATCGGCCCCGCCGCGCTGCACCTGGATCTGTCGCTGGGAACGTGGGCGGCGGACGGGCTGCTGGCGATCTTCTTCTTCGTCGTCGGACTCGAACTCAAACGCGAATTCGTCGCCGGCGACCTACGCGACCCCCGCCGGGCGGCACTGCCGATCGTCGCCGCCGTCGGCGGCATGGCCCTGCCCGCCGTGCTGTTCGTCGCGGTGAACCTGCGGACCGGCGGCGGCGCCCTGCAGGGGTGGGCGATTCCCACCGCCACCGACATCGCGTTCGCCCTCGCCGTCCTCGCGGTGATCAGCACCCACCTGCCCTCGACGCTGCGCACGTTCCTGCTGACCCTGGCCGTGGTCGACGATCTGCTCGCCATCGCCATCATCGCCGTCTTCTACACCGACCGGTTGTCGCCCATCCCGCTGCTGGCGTCCATGATTCCGTTCGCCGCCTTCGCCTTCGCGGTGCAGCACCGAGTCCGGTCATGGTGGCTGCTGGTTCCCCTCGCGGCCCTCACCTGGACGCTGGTGCACGCCTCCGGTGTCCACGCCACCATCGCCGGTGTCGCCCTCGGCTTCGCCGTCCCCGTGATCGGCAGCACGGCAGCCGGCGACCCGGAGGCGGGGCCCGGGCTGGCCGAGCACTTCGAACGACGCATCAGGCCCCTCTCCGCCGGGTTCGCGGTCCCAGTGTTCGCCTTCTTCACCGCCGGGGTCACCCTCGGCGGCCGGGACGGGCTGACCGACGCCCTGTCCGAGCCCATCGCCCTCGGCATCGTCGCCGGACTGGTCATCGGCAAGACGGTCGGCATCTTCGGCACCACCTTCCTGATGTCCCGCTTCACCAGGGCGAGTCTGGATTCCGGGCTGCGGTGGATCGACATCTTCGGAGTCGCAATGCTCGCGGGCATCGGATTCACGGTCTCACTCCTGATCGGGGAACTGGCCTTCGGGGATACGAGCCTGCGCAACGACCACGTCAAGATCGGCGTCCTGGCAGGATCCCTGATCGCCGCAGTCCTCGCCTCGATCCTGCTCCGGATCCGCAACCGCGCCTACCGGCTGATCGCCGAGGAGGAATCGGTGGACGAGGACGGGGACGGCATCCCCGACGTGTTTACCGACAACGGTGGACGAGATCGCTCGCCATAAATGCCCGCACCATCCCCTTCTACGCTGAAGCGGCCAGCCTGTTCTTCCAACTCGTCTCGAGCCGATACGAGAAGTCGTCGATCATCTTGACCTCCAACCTGCCGTTCTCGCGCTGGGGAGAGGTCTTCGGCGAGGCCACCATCGCCTCGGCCATGATCGAACCGGATCGTCCCCCACGCTGACGTCATCGCCCTCAAAAGCACCAGCTACCGCATCAAACACACCGCAATCGAGTCACTGCCTTCCGTCGACGCTGACCGTGAGGCAAACTCAAACCCGTAACCTGCTCACTCTTCGACCGGACAAAGCAGCGCACTTTTGGACCGGAGCTGACATGCATCGCTCTCGGCGTCAGGAACATCCGAGTTTGCCTGTCCGATAGTCGTTGTCGCGGATGGTTACAGGGATCGTTCCGGGGTGGAATTTGTCAGTTGTTAGAGAAGTCCGGGGGTCCGTTGTGTGGTCGCTGTAGCTGCGCGAACGACGGTGTGCGTGCCAGTGTCGCGATGGCGTCGAAGAGTTGGTCGCCATCGCTGCGGCCGGGGATGGCGGTGAGGACTGGCCCGAAGAAGCATTGCCCGTCGATGCAGGTGATGGGGCTGCCGCCGGTGTCGCCGAGTTTGTCTTGGCTTTGTTGGTGTGCGACCCGGACCGCGCCGTCATACAAGGTGCTGGTCATTTGATCGGCGAGTTGGGGGTCCAGGCCGCTGTCGGTCAATGCTGCCGCGACCGTGTCGGGGGTGACGGGTTCACCGTTGTTATGGATCCGTTGTCCCAGCGCGGTATACAGCGCCCCGATGACGGCGTCGCCGCCTTCGTTGTGCGCGGCGGCAAGGACACGGCCCAGTTTCAGGGAGACATCCATGTGGTGTTGCTGCTTCTCGGTGATATCGGCTCGTTCGTTGAGGACGGCGAGACTCATTTGCCGCCAGCCGATATCGATGGTGCGCCGCTGCGTGGTGTCCACCAACCAGCGCGAGGTAGCCCAGGCGAACGGGCAGGCGGGGTCGAAGTAGAACTCAATTGTGGTCAAGGGGTGCTCCTTTGCAGTATGCGCTTACGGCGCTCGACGTGGATCAGTGGTTGGGTCAGGCGTTGAGCGCGGCGATGGCGGCAGTGAGTTTCTCGGTGGCCTCTTGCGCGATCGGGCCAAGGCCGGCTTCGCCGGAGACCTCCACCATGAGGTCCGGGTTCATAGCTTCGACAATGGTCGAAGCCGGGTCGGTGGGATCGGAGCGGACGACCACGTTGCAGGGCAGCAGCAGCCCGATTTGGCGTTGGACTCCCAGTGCCCGGTGGGCCAACTGAGGGTTGCAGGCACCCAGGATCAGATAGTTCTCCATGTCCTCGTCAAGTTTGGTTTTCAGCGTCTGGGTGACGTTGATTTCGGTGAGCACACCGAATCCTTGGTCGGCCAAAACCGCCCGGGTCCGGGCGACGGTGTCCTCGAAGGGGAGGTTGACAACGGTTGAGATCGACAGCGACATAACGGTCTTCCTTTCACTAGGAGATCAAGATCAAGCGGTGTTCAGGAAAGTTGACGCTGGTGGGGCAGGCCCAGGCGATGCATGAGAATACTGGCAGGACACCACCCCGCGACGCTGTAGAACACCAGGTTCAGGGCCACGACGACTGTGAGGAGCAGCCACCAACCCGAGAAAACGGTCGCCAGCGCCAGGCTCACCAGCACCATGGTCCCGGCCAGTAGCGGAACCGCTCGCTCCACCGCCCAGGCGCGGCTAGTTGTGTCAGTGTTCATCGATTGGAGTCCTTTTCAGTTCATGCCGGTTGGGGTGTGACAGTGGGGTGTGCTCAGTGGGAGAAGGTGATCGAGGGCAGGATTCGCTGGAGCCAGGTCGGCGACCACCAGGCTGACCGTCCGGTGAGCCGCAGCAGTGCCGGTAGCAGCATCAGCCGGATCAAGATGGCGTCGAGCAGGACCGCAACACCGAGGATGATGCCCATTTCTTTGGGCGGCAACGGATCTGCAAGAGCGAAGGTGAAGAACACCGCCACCATCACCACGGCAGCGGCGAAGATGATGCGCCCTGAATGCGCCATCCCGTCGATTTGCGCGGTCACCGGATCGCCGGTGCGCTCATAGTGTTCTTTAGCGGTGGCGAGCAGGAAGACGGTGTAGTCCATGGCGATGGCGAAGATCATGGCGAAAAAGAACACCGGTCCCCAGCCGTCGAGAAAGCCCTGCGGAGTGAAGCCGAGCAGCCCGGACAGATGACCATCCTGGAAGATCAGCTTGGCAACACCGAACGCCGCAGCCGTCGACAGCAGGCTCACCACGGTCCCGATCACCGCGATCAGCGGGGCCTGCAACGCGACCAGCAGCAGCACGAACCCCAGGACCAAGATGATGGTGATGATCAAAGGCAGATAGTCGTTGAGCGCCTGCTGCAGGTCGAGATTCTCTGCTGCGGCGCCGCCCACCACAGCATCCGGCGGCAGGGCACCGCGTAGATCGGACACAATCGTGGCCATATGCGCATCGGACGGGTCCACCGAGGGCAGCGCCTGCAGCATCACGTAGTCCGCACCGTCAGCGGCCGACTGCGCAGGGGTGACCATCTCGATCCCCGGCGTGTTCGCCGCGGCCGCTGCCACCTGCTGCGCTTGTGCCGAGGGCGCGATGATCTGCAGCATGCCAGGAGCACCCTGGCCCATCTGCTGCTGGACCAGTTCATAGCCTTGCCGCACCGGAGCATCCTGCGGCACCACCGCAATCGACGGCATCGCAACTTTCAGACCGATCACCGGAAACGCAAGGACGATCAGCACAGCCAACGAACCCAGGGCAAAGGGCCACGGATGGTTGTTCAACATCGTTCCCCAGCGTGCGAACAACGGTGAACGATGCTGCTGACGCTTGGCATAGGGCAACGATGCCGCATTCACCTTTGATCCGAGCGCACCGAGCGTCGCGGGCAACAGAGTCACCGTGGCAACGAGAACGAACGTCACCGCCAACATGATCCCGACAGCCATCGTCCGCACCGCCGGCGCCGGCACCAATAACACCGCCGACAAACTCACCAGCACGGTGATACCGGACAGGACAACAGCTTTGCCCGCCGTGCCCATGGTTTCGGCCACCGCCGCCGCTTTGCTGTCATTGCGCCCCATCGCATCGCGGAACCGGGAGACGATAAACAGCGCATAGTCAATTCCCAGGGCCAGGGCGAACATCATCGCAAAGTTCATGGCCCACACCGAGATCGGTGTCACCTGGTTCAGAAGAACCAGCCCACCGGCCGAGGCGACCAGGCCGGCGATGGTCAACAGCAGCGGCAAACCCGCCGCCACCAGCGAGCCGAACGCCAACACCATGATGGCCAACGTGACAGGCCACGAAAACAGTTCCGCGGTGATCATCGCCTCATGGTTAGCCTTGTTGAAATCGCTCCACAACGCAGACGCACCGGTGGGATACACCTCGATACCGTCCCCCGACAGATCAGTGAGATCACCCTTGATGTCGTCGACCGCACGGACCATGTCGTCAGTGTTCGCATTCGCACCGGCGATCATGGTGCCCGTGTGCTGATCGGGACTGATGGTCATACCCGGCTGCGGAGCCACCACCGCGGCGAACCGGGAATCTGCTTGAAAGATCGCCGTGGCCTGCGCAATCACCTCCTGCACCCGCGGGCTCTGGACGGAGTCGCGGTCAGAGTGCACAACCACCTGCACCGCGGCCGACGAATTGCCGCCGAAATGCTGCTGCGCCAACTCGCGCACCTGAACCGATTCCGAACCGTTGGCCTGCCAACCCGCACCGGCCAACGACGAAAACACCGAAGGCGCCGCCGCACCCAACCCGATCAGCACCAACAGCCACACCCCGAACACCACCCGTGAGTTCCCCGCCATCAGCGCCCCCCACCGCCCCAGTGCGCCCGGTGACAGTGTCGGCGAGCTCAGCTGACTTTCAGTAGATGCACTGCCGGCCATCGCGCAACAACTCCTTCAACGAAGCAACAAATACCCCCTGGGGTATATCTCCTGAGCGTGACAATACCCCCTGGGGTATGATCGGTCAATAAACGCCCGCCGCCTGCCACGTACCCCTAGGGGGTACTTTGGTCCGGGGACGGCGACACACGAGAGGCTTGTCCAGATGACTGGTGACGAAGAAGCAATGACCGCGGTACTGAACCGGCTACGGCGGGCGCAGGGCCAACTGTCCGGGGTGATTGCCATGATCGAGGCTGGCCGCGACTGCAAAGACGTGGTCACCCAACTCGCCGCGGTCTCCCGGGCGCTCGATCGCGCCGGCTTCAAGATAGTTGCCTCCGGAATGCGCCAATGCATCAACGGTGCCGACCCCAACCAGGCACCGATGACCGAGGCAGAACTCGAGAAGCTGTTCTTGGCCCTCGCGTAACGCAGCCGCTGTTCCACATGCGTCACGTGGAACAGCGGCATTCATGTAGCTCAGACGGGGCAGTGTCCGGGATTTCCTGGATTGTCTACGACGTTCATCAGTTGCTATGTGCAGCAGTTGCAATCATGGTCTCGCAAAGGCGCGTCAAGTCTTTCGGGCGGCGGCCGGTTGATCATCTGAAGCTGCCGAGAGTTCGGCCGTGGGTGTAGGCCGGAGTTCCGACTCGCGCGCAATGAAATTCGTGCGATGAGGAATTGTCGAAACAAAAATGGGCGTTGCGCTGTCGGATCAGACGGTGAACCCGATAGCGGCGATCGGTGTCACGGGGTTCATCTGTGGCGGTCCAGCCATCAACGGTCCGATTGCTGTCATCGCCGATTGCATCGCGGTGGTTTGGCCGTGGACCTGCATCGCGTCTTCGTCCTCCATGAGGGCGAAGAACCAATAGGTTCCATCGACTCCGCGATGATAGGAGTAGATGTCGACACCTGGTTCGAAGGCTGCAGCCTCGACCATCGCACTGAGCGCTGCCTCGAACTCGGCCGACTTGCCCGGCACACACGACATCGTGCCGACCATTGCAGTCTTGGTCATGTGTCCTCCCCGGGTGGTGCAAAGATCAGGCGCGAACCCGAGCCGCTTACCGTGATGAGTCTGCGCTGTCCGGCGGTGATACTCAAGGCCTGAGACCGCGATGCGGTGCTGCTGCTTTCGTGACGCTTGCAGGTGTGTCGGTGGCATCGTTTACGGTCCCGCGCAACGGGCATCGTCGAAACCCGCACATCCGGGAGCGTGCCATGTTGGTTCAGCGGGTCTTGCCGGTCGGCGCCGGCGATGAATCCTGGACGGTCCTCAACGACGAATACGCGGTCGTCGAACCGATAGAAGTGTTCCTGGCACACCTGAGCGCCATTGAAACGGTCCCCGACGACGATCCGCTCGTACGCCCTTGGTCGAAGGAGTCGATTCCTGGGGCCACCGGCCTACACTCCGGATCTGCGGGACCGGCCCAGCTAGTGACCGTGGACCTCTCCCCGGTGCTCGGGTGGGCCTTTCACACCCGGCGACCGCCCATCGGAGTCTCGCTGGAAACCCGCGCCTACGGTGTCCGATTCGGACCGGATCAGCCCGGATTTCTGGTGGCGTGGTTGCGCGCCGCCAGCGGGATGTGGGTCGCGATCGTGGATGTCACGCTCGTCAGCGCGAACACCAAATGCAGCATCAGTGAACGGTTTTGGCCACCACCCGAAGCGGCGCAGCGACGGTAACCGTGCATGCCGCCCCCGCTAGGGCGCTTTCCTGCGCCTAGCTGGGTCATTGGCAGAGCGTTAGGGTTCTACTGTGGGCCGTCAGTGCGCGGCGTCGAACTCGGCGACGATCGCGCGCGGGATGCGGCCGCGGTCGGAGACCTCGTGGCCGTTCGCGCGTGCCCACTCGCGGATGGCGGACAGTTGCGCCTTGTCACTGCCCACCGCGGCCGCAGCAGGCGCGGGGGCGGGGGCGGGGGCCTGCTTATTCGTGGACCGCTTCTGCCGGCCACCGATCTTGGTGGCCTTGTCGATCCACTTCTGCATATCGTTGTCGAACTTTTCTGCGGACTTGGCACCGAGATCGAGCGAGTAGTCCACGCCGTTGACGGTGAACGTTTCCACGATCACTTCCGACGGGTCCAGCTCGGATCCGTCGAAGTCGTCAGTGATGTGCTCGATGATCTTGCGTGCCATTGTGATGAACCCTTTGTCAGTGAATACGCGCTGCGGCGCCGGATGACTACTGTCGTGGACCGTTCGCCCGAACATACGCCCCGGGTGCCAGTGCACGCCGAACTGGGATATCGCGCTGAGCACCACCGCGTAGGCGCGGACGCAGAGGCATCTCGACGATCTTTGATAGCTCAGCGATGTTCACGCCGAGTGCGTGAGCCGTCTGATAGCCAGGCCCATCACCCTGTGCATGTCCCGGATCCGCCCGCAGTCATCGAGCGCCTGGGTAACAGGCAGGCTGTCCGCACAGCGCCTGGCAGGGCTGCGGGGCCTGAGTGCGGCTGCGTGGCAGGCGGTTTCAGTCCGTGTCGTCGAGGAGCTGCTCGGTCCGGGCCAGCAGTGCGGTCATCTGGTGATCGAGTGCGTCGAACACCTCGTCCAGGTCGTCGAGTTCGGCGGCGGCGCGGCGGCGTGCATCGACCCCGTCGTCGTAGGTGTCGCCCAACTCAGGCACGGCAACGGGGGTGGGGTCAGGCTCGAGGGGCCGGGCACGGCGTTCGAGCACCCCGGACGTCCATGCGGTGCGCGCGGTGATGGGCCGCCCGGGCGCGCGCAGGTGGGTGTGCAGGATCGCGGTGGCCGCGCGCGCTGAGAGCCCGGTGGTGGTGTGGCCGATCGGTGCGGTGGGGTTGCCCCAGCGGTCGAACGTCGGCAGCAGCGCGGCGTCGGGGTCGTAGTGCTCGTGCCAGGACACCTCCGGCACCTCGGCTCGGGTCGGTGCGGTGTGCAGGGCCGGTGCCCATGCCATCGGCGAGGGGCGGCGCAAAGTGAGGTCGCGGACGGTGGCCCACCGCGAGAACACCGCATACGCGCCGTACGGATTGTCTGCCTCGAGCTGCGCGGTGATGTCGTGTCCGCCGCCGATATGCAGGACGCTGCCGGCGACGTCGACGGTGATGTCCCCGCACCGCAACTGTCCCACCCGTCCGAGAGGTATCCCGAGACCGCAGACCAGGGTCAGGACCAGCGCGTCGCGGCGACCGAAAAGCCCTGCCGGCCAACCACTGACCGGTAATCGTGCGATCACCTGGCGGGCGGTCTCGGTGTGGCGATCGCGCGCCGACAGCAACCCGCGGACGGCGGTGCGCGTGCCTGGTGGGGTGTGCCCGGCGATCCGGTGGGCGGCATTGATGGCCGAGACCCGTCGGCGCAGGGTCCCGCGCGTGCGGCCCGGTTCGAAGTCGAGGAACCGGGCGATCGTGACCGGGGATGCCGGTAGCGGCGCGGTGTCGAACGCGGTGCACCAGTCGGTAAAGAGCCGCCAGTCCCTCCGGTGCGAGGCCGGTAGACGATAAACCAGCCTGTCATCGGTGGGTGCTGCGGGCGCAGCAGGGGTGGTCATGGGCGCCTCACATGCCGATGGTGGTGGCGGCGTTCTGGTGGTGAATGTTGTTGTCGCGGGCATAGTTCAGGAGCGATTCGACGGATTTGTGGCCGGTCTGTTTCATGATGGTCGTCGGTTCGTGTCCGGTGCGGAAGGCTTCGGTGACAAACCCCGCCCGCAGACTGTGGGCGCCGTACCGGGTGATGTCCAGATCGGGGCGGGCCGCGGCCAGACGCCGGCGGACGATGGTGTGGATCAGTTGACCACCAGGGGCGGCCTCGGTGAGGTCGCTGGCGCTGGTGATGCTGCGAAACAGATCCGATTCCGCCGACACTTCCGGCAGGGCTCCGCCGCAGATGTGCTGCTCGTGGGGGCGGTCGGCGGCGAGCAGCCGGATCAGGCCGGCTCGCCCGATCCGGTCGTAGGCGAGGTGGCAGTGCAGCCACCGCAGATACGCACACGGCCCGCAGGTTTCGAGGTGCTCGCCGACCGGTAGAGCTTTTTTGAACCCGGCGCCGTCCTGATCGGTCTTGGACTTGCGGACAGTAATGATCCAGCCGTCGCGGGTGCGGCGGACATCGCCCACCGTGAGAGCCACGATCTCTGAGCGGCGCATCGCGCCGGCCCAGCCCAGCACCAGGGCGGCGGTGTCGCGGCGCTCACGCAGTTTGGTCCGCCACCCCGTCGCCGTCGCCCGCGCGACCGTCACCGCCTCCCGCAGGTCGACCAGGTCGACGGGATCTTCGGGGCGGCGGGGCCTGCGCCCGGACGCCGCGCCGCGGCGGCGGATTGCCGACAACGTCCCGGACACCACCGGGCTCAGCCACAAGGGCGCCTGATCATCGCCCGCTGATGTCTGATCGTGGGGGCTGTGGGCTTTGTGGACGAACTTGATGGCCGCCGCCGCGCCTTCGATCGCCGACATCGAATACGCCGCGCTGCCATCGGGTTTGACGGTGTTCTCCAGCGACAGGAAGTAGTCGGCCACCACATGGGGATTCGCGGGCAACACCTGGTGGCCGCCGCGCCGGCAGTACGCCTCGAACGCTGCCCAGGCGCGGGTGTAGTTGCGGCGCGTCGACGGAGCCCGGGTATCGAGCAGCGAGGTCTCCACCCGCGCCAGCAGATCCTGCGAGATCGCCACCGAGGGCACCGATATCGGCGCTAGGAGTACATCGGTCATCGCGACATCAGGGTGAAGCTATCGGCGGGTAGCCCGGTGGTGACCGGACGCAGCACCAGCACCACATTCCCCACTCCGGCAACGACACTGGCAGAGTTCGCGGCTGTGCACACCACGTACGCATGGCCCTCGACTACGCCGCTGGCCACGACCCACTCGCCCGCACCAGCACCCGAGACCGCGGTGCACACACCATCGACAGCACCGGCAACCGCGGCAGCGTGATGAGCGATCCACTCCCAGTCGTCATCACAGGCCAGCACCGTCACCGCAGACTGGGTCGGCAGGGCGAGGGCATCATCGGGATACATCTGCGCGAACACCGCGCTCACCCACCCAGGACAGGGACCGGCCGCACAGTCGAGTGCAGCGCTGATCGGGTCGGCGGCTACCGCCACGTCCTGTCCTCCCGCCCCTCGCCTGCACGTTCTTATCGCAGGCTACCGACAGCAAGGTGTCGGCGCTGGTGACACGCCCGCGCCCTGCGCTAAGTGGTTTTAGCAGCAGCTACTCCACCGCTTTCAGTGGCGTAGAACGATTCGCGACCTGCCCGTCCTATTCGCGTGCCACTCAGCACTCTGGCGGTGCTGAGTTCGGGTTGCGTTCAGCGGAATAGTTACGGCCCGGACCACACACATGTGCGGGTCCAGGCCGTATCGTTGCGCGCCCGAAGGGATTTGAATCCCTAACCTCTTGATCTCGCCTCCTGCATCCCCTGCCGTCCACCACCATCCATGCGCGACACGTTGACCTGCGGTTACGGGGATCAGGTGTCCAATATCAACCAACGCCGTCGATAGGTGTCCAACGTCAAGTGTTGAGTAAACGTTGAGCACGTTGACCTGCGGTTACAGGGTCAGGTGTCCAGTATTAACCAAGACCGTCGACAGGTGTCCAACATCAAAGTGTTGAGTAAGTGTTGGATCGAGTCCCGTCGAGTAGGCACGGTTGCCGATATCGTTCTCGGCTATGGGCTGCCTCGATCGACTGGAGCGCGGATACCGAGTGCATCTCCAGCCTATTGCGGACACCACCGCAATTGGCCCACATTCGGCATTGGCCTGACAGCGGTCATCTCCGCTGTCCGCTCAGCGGAGCAGGTCCTTCACAACCTTTCCGGTTGCGTTGGTGGGCAATTCGGTGAGGAACTCGATCGACCGGGGCACCTTGAAGCCAGCCATGCGCTGGCGGCTCCAGGTGATCAGCTCTGCCTCGGACACAGCCTCGTTCGTCACCACGAAGGCTTTGCAGACCTCGCCGAGGCGTTCGTCGGGGATCCCGACGACCGCGACCTGTGCAATCGCGGGGTGCTCGAGCAGGAATCCCTCGATTTCGGCGGGGTAGGCGTTGAAGCCGCCGACGATGAACATGTCCTTCTTGCGGCCGATGATCCGCAGGCGTCCGCCCTCATCGAGGTTTCCGAGGTCGCCGGTGTGCAGCCAG
Organism: Williamsia faeni; assembly: GCA_003202005.1. Lineage (GTDB taxonomy): Bacteria > Actinomycetota > Actinomycetes > Mycobacteriales > Mycobacteriaceae > Williamsia > Williamsia faeni. Next base: position 92,715 of record QJJF01000014.1, read on the forward strand.
CCGTC
>QJJF01000015.1 GCA_003202005.1 Williamsia faeni
GGCACAGTGATACTGGATCTGCTGGTCACGGGTTGGGTCTGACTCTGTTTGGCACTGACGCTTACGGGTTGTCTTGCGAGCGATATGTCGACCCAGCTCGTGGTCAGTAACCGCGCTGTGGGACAGAGCCGGACGGACTCGATGTGACTTGATAGGAGCCTGATTCCTACTCCAAAGTGACCCATCACTGTGGTGTCCACCAAGCATCGCCCGACCCTGCCACATGGCATTTCCCGTGTGAAAGGACGCCAATGACCACGATGCCGCAGACACGATCCGATGTCACCACAGAGCCAACAATTTTTGTTGGAATCGACACCCACAAACACACCCACCACGCCGCCATCGTCGACCCTGCAGGCCGCGAACTGGCCGATGCCGAGTTCGCCGCCACCCCCTCGGGTTATCAACAACTCCTGGCCTGGACGGCCAGCCACGGCACCGTCAGCACGTTCGGAGTCGAAGGAACCGGCACCTACGGCACCAGCCTGACCCGCGTCCTGCACACCGCCGGCCACCGGGTCATCGACGTCGACCGACCCGACCGCAAAGCCCGCCGCGCTCACGGCAAAACCGATCCCCTCGACGCCTACGCTGCCGCCCGCGCCGTCGCATCCGGTCGCGCCACCGCCGTGGCCAAAGACCGCAACACCGATGTCGAAGCACTCAGGTTGCTGCACATGGCTATTCGGCAAACCGTCACCGCCCGGGCCACCGCCATCACCGAACTCAAAGCCAGCCTGGTCATCACCCCCGAACCACTGCGTAGCGACCTCGCCAACCTCACCGACACCGCCCTATTCCGGCGCTGCACCCACCTCCGACCCGATGCCACCAGCGACCCGGTACTACGAGCAGCGAAAACCGTGCTGCGGGCCACCACCCACCGCATCACCGCACTCACCACCCAAATCGCTGCCCTGCGCCGCGACCGCCGCACCCTGATCCACCAACTCGCCCCAACACTCCTGGAACAACCCGGCATCGGCGAAGACAGCGCCACTCAACTATTGATCACCTTCGGCGCCAACACCGACCGCATCAAAAGCGAAGCCGCATTCGCCCACCTGACCGGGACCGCACCCATCCCGGCATCCTCAGGGAAAACCAACCGGCACCGCCTCAACCGCGGCGGCGACCGCCAAGCCAACCGCAGCCTCTACATCATCGCCATCAACCGACTACGTTGCGACGAACGCACCCGCACCTACGCCGCCCGACGCACCGCCGAAGGCAAAACCCGACGCGACATCATCCGCAGCCTCAAGCGCTACATCGCCCGCGAAACCTACCGACTCATCACCACCCAAACCACCCCTTGCGCGTTATAGGAGCATCGCTCGGCGGTTCTATCGGCACGGTCGGCGGCTGGTTCGGCCCACTCGGCGGCTGGTTCGGCACGCTCGACGGCGGGTGGGTGGGCACGGTGGCGGCGGTGGGTCAGGCCCAATCGCGGGATCGGGTGGCAACCCGTAGGTCCATGCGCTGCATACGTTCTGCCACCACGGTGACCGCACCTTCGGCGTTCTGGACCCGGCCACGGATCAGCAACGCCGGCGACGATTGTGCGAGTTTGCGGTATTTGGCCCACAGACCCACCGAGCAGACCACGTTGACCATGCCGGTTTCGTCTTCGAGGTTCACGAAGGTGACGCCGGATGCAGTGGCCGGGCGTTGCCGGTGGGTCACCGCTCCCCCGACCAGTACCCGGGAACCGTCGGGCACCGACAACAGGTCAACCGCCGCGACCACCCCCAGCTCTTTCAGCTGAGGCCGGATGAACTCGGTCGGATAGCTACCCGGGCTGACGCCGGTGGCCCACACATCCGAGGCGGCCATCTCCACATCGCTCATACCCGGCAGCGCGGGTGATCCGTTGACCTCGTGCAGAGCCAGCCGATCCGACTTCTCCTGGGCAGCCGCGCCGGCATCCCACAGCGCCTGACGGCGACTGGTTCCAAAACACTCCAGCGCCCCTGCCGTGGCCAGCGACTCCAACTGCCTGGTGCTCACCTCACAGCGACGGGACAGATCCGCAGCTCCTTTGAACGGTCCTCCGGCCTCCCGCTGGGCCACGATCTGCTCTGCCAGGTCGATGCCGATGTTGCGTACCGCCCCCAGCCCGAGCCGGACATCGAGTCCTTTGTTCTCCAGATCCGCATAGGGCTGCGAAACATTGATATCCGGCTTGTGTACCGCGACCCCATGCCTGCGGGCATCGGCAACCAGTGACTGCGGCGAGTAGAAACCCATCGGCTGGGCTTTGAGCAGCGCAGCACAGAAGGCGGCCGGGTGATGCAGCTTGAGCCACGACGAATAAAAGACCAGGGAGGCAAAACTCTGCGAATGACTCTCGGGGAAACCGAAATTGGCAAAGGCAGCCATCTTCTCGAAGATACGATCGGCCATCTCCCCGGTGATGCCGTGCAGGTCTTTCATGCCCTGATAGAACCGGCCGCGCAGTCGGTCCATCTTCTCCGGTGACCGCTTGGATCCCATCGCCCGACGCAACTGGTCTGCCTCTGCGGCACTGAAACCGGCGACATCGGTCGCCAGTTGCATGAGTTGCTCCTGGAACAGCGGAACCCCGAGCGTCCGTTCGAGTGCCGCCTCCATCGACGGATGTTCGCAGGTCGGCGCTTCCAGCTTGTTACGACGACGAATGTAGGGATGCACCGAGCCACCCTGGATCGGCCCCGGCCGGATCAACGCGACCTCCACCACCAGGTCGTAGAACTTGCGGGGTTTGAGCCGGGGCAGTGTTGCCATCTGCGCCCGCGACTCCACCTGGAACACACCGACGGTGTCGGCGCGACAGAGCATGTCGTACACCGCCTGTTCGGTGAGGTCGATCTTTGCCAGGTCGACGTGGATGTCCCTGTGCTCGGCCAGGAAGTCGATGGCGTAGTGGATGGCCGAGAGCATACCCAGACCCAGCAGATCGAACTTCACCAAACCGATTGCGGCGCAATCATCTTTGTCCCACTGCAGCACACTGCGACCCGGCATCCGCGCCCATTCGGTGGGACACACATCGGCGATCGGCCGGTCACAGATGACCATGCCACCGGAATGGATACCGAGGTGCCGCGGCATGCCATTGATCTGCCCGGCCAGATCGAGCACGTCGTCGGGGATGTCGGTCTCGGTGGATTGCGCGGCGCCATACCGATGCACCTGTTTGCTCCAGGCATCCTGCTGACCCACCGAATATCCGAGGGCGCGGGCCATGTCGCGCACCGACGACTTACCGCGATAGGTGATCACGTTGGCGACCTGCGCCGCGTTCTGCCGGCCGTAGCGCCGGTAGACGTACTGGATGGCCTCCTCGCGCCGATCCGATTCGATGTCGACATCGATGTCCGGTGGGCCGTCCCGGGCCGGGGACAGAAACCGCTCGAACAGCAACCCGTTGCCCACCGCGTCCACGGCGGTGATCCCGAGCGCGTAACACACTGCGGAGTTGGCGGCACTTCCCCGCCCCTGGCACAGGATGTCATTGGCACGACAGAACGAGACGATGTCGTGTACCACCAGGAAATAACCCGGAAATCCCAGTGAGTCAATCACATTCAGTTCATGTTCGATCTGCTGATACGCCTTGGGATGACTCTTCGGTGTGCCATACCGCTCCACGGCCCCCCGGGCCGTGAGCTCACGGAGCCACGAACTCTCGGTATGGCCCTGCGGCACGTCGAAGGGCGGCAATTGCGGTGCGATCAGATGCAGACCGAATGCCAGATCCTTGGCCAGCATGACGGCGTTGTCGATGGATTCGGGATGCGCTGCGAGCAACCGGGCCATCTCATCCCCGCTACGCAGATGCGCGCCGCCGAGTGGACCGAGCCAGCCGTCCATCTCATCGAGACTGCGCCGCGCCCGCACCGCGGCCATCGCCATCGCCAGACGTCGGCGATGTGGCGCCGAAAAATGCGCACCCGTCGTCGCCACCGTCTGAACCCGATTGCGGTGGGCGATCTGCGCCAGCATCGCATTCCGCTCGTCGTCTTCGGCAACGCCTTGAGCGGTCAACTCCATCACCACATTGCCGTGGCCGAACTTGTCCAGCAGATCACGCAGCGCCTTCTCGGCCGCCGACGGACCACCCGTGTCCAGCGCTCGACGCACATCGCCTTTGCGGCAACCGGTCAGGATCAGCCAATGTCCTTGCGCCGCTTGTGCCAACGTGTCGATGTCAAAACGCAACAGCCCCTTCTCCCCGGCCGCCATGTGGCCGTCGGCCAGCTGTCTCGACAATCGCCGGTACCCTTCCTGCCCTCGCGCCAGGACAAGCAGATGAGAGCCGGCCGGGTCGGCGACCCCGGTCCGGGATGAGTCGTGTTCCAGCGACAATTCGGATCCGAAGATGGTGGGCAGTTCCCATTCCAGAGCAGCCTCGGCAAACCGCACCACCCCGTAGAAGCCGTTGTGATCGGTGATCGCCAGCGCCTCGAGACCCAGCCGGTAGGCCTCTTCGGCCATCTCCTCGGGACTGCTGGCACCGTCAAGAAAACTGTACGAGGAATGGGCATGCAATTCGGCGTATCGGGTGTCGGAAACACCTCTGCGAAGAGGCCCGGCCTCATACGGTTCGCGCTTGCGCGACCATGCCGGACTGTCACTGCCGTCACCGGCAAAGGTCTCACCGGACCGGCCACCGTTTGACGGTCGACCGGACAGTACGCGCTCCATCTCCGACCAGGTCGGAGGGCCATTGTTCCAGCCCATAGTGCATGGTATCGAACACAGTTTCGAATGACAAGCGACCTGTTGCCCTCGTCGGCATCCATGCCACCGCACCGACTCTGGCATTGTTGCCTCACATGACGGAACCCAACACCGGGCAACCCGGTCGTGGCCGGCGGATCCTGGCTGCCACCTCGGCGCTCGACACCCCATTCCTGGCTGTCGACGAACAGGTTCTCGACGCGAACATCGCTCGCATGTCCGCCTTCGCCGCCACGTCCGGACTCCGGTTGCGTCCACACGCCAAGACACACAAGTCCCTCATCCTGGGGCAACGCCAACTGGATGGCGGCGCAACGGGACTGACCGTGGCCACCATCGCGGAAGCGGAAGCCTTTGCCGCCGGCGGATTCTCAGATCTGTTCATCGCCTATCCCCTGTGGATGACCGAGAACAAGGCGGCGCGATTGCGTGCGGTGATGGCGCGGACGCATGTCCTGCTCGCGATCGATTCGGTGGCCGGTGCCGAGCAACTCGCCTCCCTTCTTCCCGGGGCCCCGGTCCTGGTCGAGGTCGATTCGGGGCACCACCGCACCGGCGTCGCCCCGGAACTGGCGGGCGATCTGGGAGCCGCGGCGGGCGCCGCCGGACTGGAGGTGCTCGGCGTCTTCACCTTTCCCGGGCACAGCTATCGCCCGGGCGGCCCATCCGACGCCGCCGGACAGGAATCGCACGCCCTCGCCGTCGCCGCCGAATCCCTGCGCAGCCACCAGATCACCCCGGTGATCTGCAGCGGCGGCTCCACACCGTCGGCCGGCAACACCGACTCCACCGTCCTCACCGAGATCCGGCCGGGTGTCTATGTGTTCAACGACGCGGGGCAGGTCGAACTCGGGGTCGCTACCATGGCCGATGTGGCATTGACGGCAATCGGCACCGTGGTGCACAGCAACGGGGCAAAAGCCGTTGTCGACGTCGGGAGCAAGGTACTCGGCGCGGACCAGCCGGCCTGGATCAGCGGTGGTGGCCGGCTTCCCGACGAACCCGAGGCGCGCATCACCGCACTCTCCGAACATCATGCGACCATCGACTTCTCGAACGCATCGCGCCATCCGGTGGCCGGTGAACGGGTCCGGATCGCCCCCAATCATGTGTGCACGGCAGTCAATCTCGCCGATGCCCTCGTTGTGGTCGGTGCCGATGACGTCCTCACGCACTGGCCCGTCACCGCCCGCGGAGCCAACACATGAAGAACCTCGGAGCCGCGGCCCTGGCCGTCCTGATGCTGGGCATGTCCGCGTGCGCATCGGACGAACCAGCAGACCTGACAGTGGAATTGGCCACCGCCTCCGACGTCGAGTTCGAGGAGATCGGCATCGATGAGGTCCGCGATGCGGCCACCGCACTGGTCAGATACACCAGCGACCTGGGGATCGACATGATCCGCAGTGCGAAGCCCGCCGCCAATCAGGTGGTGTCCCCCTGGGGAGCGATGCTCACGCTGCAGATGCTGCGGGCCGGCGCCGGCGGCAACACCGCGGCCGAACTCGATTCCGTCCTGGGCGTCGCCGATACCGACGCCGTGGCAGCGCTGATCGGTCAACTCGATCAGGTCTCGGGCGATCCCGGTGGTGTGGACCCGAAGAACCCACCGTCGCCGCCGGTCTTTCACCAGGCATCAGGGATCTTCATCGACGACTCCCTCACGGTCGGCGACAACTACCTCGAGGTACTCGCACGCAGCTTCGGTACCGGCATCTACCCGGTCGACTTCTCGGTGCCCGAGACCGAATCAGCTCTCAACAAATGGATTTCGGTGAACACCGGCGGAGAGATCTCGCAGACGCCGACCGAGTACAGCACCGACACCGTGATCAGTGTGCTCTCCACCGTCTTCCTCGCCGCTGCCTGGCAGCAGCCTTTTTTGCCCGAGTCCACCTCCCCCGCAGAATTCACCACCGGCGACGGCTCGGTGGCGGAGGTCGACACCATGCACAAGACCTTGGATGTACCGCTGCGGCGTGGCGCCGGCTGGACCGCGGTACAACTTCCGTACTCGCAGAGCCTGGCGATGCAGATCCTGCTGCCCGACAACGGATCTGGCCCTGACGCCTTGCTGAACGGAACGGCACTGGCCGATGCGAACAGTGCGCTGCGGGCCGGTCCCGAGTCGTCGGTCGAGGTGAGTCTGCCCCGCTGGGACATCACCGGTCAGGTTGATCTCAAGACCACCCTCGAAGGCCGTGGCGTCCACGACCTGTTCACCGATGCCGCCGATCTCACCGCGATCAGCGATCAGTTGGTGGTAACTGCTGTCGCCCAGAACAGTTCGATCACAGTCGGCGAGAAAGGCACGGTCGCCGCCTCTGCCACGCAAGTCGACATCGGCGTGACCGCGCTCCCGCCCGAACCGGTTGACACCTTCATCGCCGACCGGCCGTTCGTGTTTCAGATCGTGGACACCGCAACCGGCCTGCCGTTGTTCCTGGGAATCGTCGCACGACCCGACAACAGCTAGCAGTCACACCCGCTTCTGCGACTCGCTTCGTCTCGCGACTTTCTACTTTTATGAATGTTAGGCTACCCAAACGCCGGGGGCCCTTCCCGGAGTCGAGCATCGTGAACACGCGTGAAAGTCGAGGTCGCCGACATGGTTCAGACGTTGGCACCTCCGACCACCACAAAGCCCCACGAGGGGTTGATCCAGAACGGCAAGCGCGTTCTCGCACTCGTGGTCATGGCCGGGTTACTCGTCGTGGTGATGTTCCTGAGCGTGTTCATCGGTAGCGGCGACATTCCGGTTTCAGATGTGTGGCAGGCGATCCTGCACGGCAGGGACGGCAGCACCAATGCCGAGATCATTCTTTCGAATCGAATCCCCCGAACACTGCTCGGCGTCATCGTGGGCGCCGCGCTCGGTGTCGCCGGAGCGCTCATCCAGGCGCTGACCAGAAATCCGCTGGCCGACCCCGGCATCCTCGGTGTCAACGCGGGTGCCTACTTCGTGATGGTCGTGGGTTTCGCGGTGTTCGGCGCCACGTCCATCTCGGGCAACGTCTTGTTCGCCATGCTCGGCGCCTTCGCGGCCTCGATCCTGGTCTACTTCGTCGGTTCCCGAGGACGCGGTGGGGCCAGCCCGGCCAAACTCGTCCTGACCGGTGTCGCGGTGAGTTGCGTATTCCAAGGCGTCGCCTTCGGCATCACCATGGTCGACCCCAAGGCCTTTGACAACATCCGCAACTGGCAGGTCGGCTCACTACAGAAGGATCAGACCGACTCGATTCTCGACACGATCTGGCCGTACATCCTGGTCGGACTGGTGATCGCGCTCCTGCTGACCGCCTACCTCAATGCCATCGCCCTCGGTGATGACCGGGCACGGGCACTCGGAGTTCCGGTGACCTCCGTGCGGGGAGCCGGCTTCGTGTCCATGACGCTGTTGTGCGGCGCCGGTACCGCTGCGGTCGGTCCGATCACCTTTCTGGGACTGATGGTTCCCCACGCCGTTCGCACGGTGGTCGGTCCCGACCAGAAGTGGATCATCCCGGCCAGCATGCTCTTCGCGCCAGTACTCTTCCTCGGCGCGGACGTCATCGGCCGGGTCATCGCCCCGACCGAGGTACCGGTCGGGATGGTCGTGGCGTTCATCGGTGCACCGGTCCTGATCTACCTCGCCCGCCACAGCAAGTTCAACGAGCTATGAGCACCACGACAGCACGCCCAGAACCCGCGATCTGGCCAAAAAGGACCAAATTCCTGCGGCCGTTCTCCGGCAAGATCAGCATCAAGATCGATCTGCGAACAGTGGTGATCACCGCGATCCTCGCAGTCATCACCGTGTGCGTAGCCCTGTGGTCGCTGACCCTCGGATCCGCCGAAGGCTCGGACATACCCTTGGATCGGGTATTCGGGGCACTCGCCGGAAACGAATCACCTTCCGTCACCCGAATCGTCGAGGGTCGGTTGCCGCGAGTACTGGTCGCCGTGTTCGGTGGCGCCGCATTGGCTCTGAGCGGTGCGATCTTCCAGACAGTGACCCGGAACCCCCTCGGTAGCCCCGACATCATCGGCTTCACAGCCGGGGCGAACGCCGGCGCTCTGATCGCAATGCTGGTGTTCGGTCTGGGCTACAACGGGGCGACCTTCGGTTCGCTGATCGGCGGGTTGCTCACCGGCGTCGTCATATATCTGCTGGCATTCCGCGGTGGGGTGCAGGGATATCGGTTGATTGTCATCGGTATCGGCGTCAGCGCGATGCTCACGGCCTTCAACGGATACCTGCTGGTACGTGCCCGCGTCGAGAATGCCGCGGCTGCCGCGGCATGGGGCCAGGGCATCTTCGAACAACTGCGGCTCAAAGACGTCATCCCCGTGGTACTCGTTCTGGTGATTCTCATCCCCGCCCTGACCTACTTCACACCGAACATGCGGATGTTCGAACTCGGCCAGGATTCGGCCCAGAGCAAGGGAGTTCACACCGAACGCGTCCAGGTGTATCTGATGATCATCGGTGTGGGTCTGATAGCTGTGGTCACCGCGGTTGCCGGACCGATCGCCTTCATTGCGCTCATCGCGCCGCAGGTTGCCATGCGGATCACGCGCAGCCCCGGTATTCCGCTGGTGACCGGCGCCGCGGTGGGGGCCACCCTGCTGGTGATCAGTGATGCGATCGCCCGCACCCTGCTGGCTCCGGTCCAGCTCCCGGTCGGTGTGGTGACGACCGCACTCGGTGGTGTGTATCTGCTCGGTCTACTCATCGTCCAGTCCCGAAAGGCAGGCTCGTGACCGAATCACCGACCTATACCGGCCGCCTCACCGGCGAGTCACTCGACATCGGTTACGACAAGAACATCATCATCCCCGATCTCGACATCACCATTCCGGACGGATCGTTCACCGTGATCGTCGGCCCCAATGCGTGTGGGAAATCCACACTGTTGCGCGCACTGTCGCGGCTACTCAAACCCAGTGGTGGCACCGTGCTGCTCGACGGCAAGGACGTTCACGGGTTCAACGGCAAAGAGTTCGCCCGCGAGGTCGGACTGCTGCCCCAGCAATCGTTGGCTCCGGAAGGTATCAACGTCGTCGACCTGGTCTCACGAGGCCGCTTTCCGTACCAGAAGATGTTCAAGCAGTGGACGGATGCCGACGAGAACGCAGTTCGCCGGGCCCTCGCGGCCACCCGGTTGATGGATCTGTCCACCCGCCCGGTCGCCGCGCTGTCCGGTGGTCAGCGGCAACGGGTGTGGATTGCCATGGCGCTCGCCCAGGAAACACCCATCCTGCTGCTCGACGAGCCCACCACGTATCTCGATCTGGCGCATCAACTCGAGATCCTCGAACTGTGCGCTCGACTGAACAAAGAGGGGTCCACCCTCGTGGCGGTCCTGCACGACCTCAACCAGGCAGCGCGGTACGCGACCCACCTGATCGCCATGCGCAGCGGGGTGGTCGTCGCCGAAGGTCCGCCGGCCGAAGTTGTCACCGAGGAGATCGTCGAATCCGTCTTCGGGGTCCGGTCCCGGGTGATCAATGATCCCGAAACCCAGACCCCGATGGTCATCCCATTGGCGAACGGAGCCGTACTGACGGCTGAAGTGCAAGGCGACACGGCCAATTTGAGGGCCGAACTCGATGATCTGGGCTGACGCCGGGACCTACCGGCCTGATGGAAGGGCAAGCGAAATATGAGATCTGTGCGGCGTGTTCTAGGTGCGCTCACCGTTGCGATGGCGCTGACCACGGCGATGGCTGCGTGTTCATCATCGGATGATTCGTCCTCATCCGACGGCGAGGTCGTCGGTTCGGTCGCGAGCGGTCCCGACACCGTTGTCCGGAAGTCGGGCGACGAACTCAAAGTTGTCGCTTTGGGCTGGTCAGACGGTGAGATCTCGTTGTCCCTGGGCGTCAAGCCGATTGCCATCTATGACTGGCAGGGTCTGGGAGAGTCGAACAAGGGCGTCGGGTCCTGGGCGACCGATCTGTTCGGCGACTACTCACCCACCGTCATCAAGAACACCGGCACCACCTACAACTACGAGCAGATCGAACTGCTCGAGCCCGACCTGATCCTCAATGTCCGTGCGGCATCGGACGAGAGGGTTTTCGATCGGCTGGCCGAGATCGCACCGGTTGCGACCGCGCCACCGGGAACCCCTGACTTCGCCGTCGACTGGCGCACCCAGACCAAGATCATCGGCGAGGCGATCGGCAAAACAGCTGAAGCCGACCAGGCGGTGGCCGATACCTCGGCGAAGATCGAAGCGGCCGCGACTGCGAACCCCGATTTCAAGGACAAGACCTTTGTCTACGCGGCGAAGTTCGCTGACGCCTACGGCGCATATGTGGCCGGCGATGCCCGGTTCGACGTGTTCGCCGAGATGGGTTTTGTGGCCTATCCCCCATTGCTGGCATTGCAGCCCAGCGGGTACTTTGCGGCTGTGTCGGCAGAGCAGGTGGCGGCGCTGAACGCGCAGGTGGCCATCTTCACCACGATCTCCAAACCGATGAGCGACCTGACCTCGGACAATCTGATCAATTCACTCAGTGTCGTCAAGGACGGCCGGGCCATCATGCTCGACGAGAAGAGTGAGGTCAACGTCGCGTTGGCCGCGGGAACCCCGCAATCCATCGCGATCGCCGTCGACCAAGTTGTGCCGATGCTCCAGCAGTCAGTGGCAAAGATCCCCGCCTGACCCGGTTGTGGTGGGTTCTGGAGCGCGACCTGCGGAAATGCTCGCCAGAACCCACCACTTCGGCTCATTCGTAGACCCCTTCCACCACCCACTTTCCTTGCTGGTAGAGAAGCAGCAGAGCTCGCGAATCTTCCAGCAGCACTTGAGCTCTCGCATACGAACCAACATGGCCACCACCGTCGGCGGCGGACCACCAGTGTTCGTCGACAGCCCACGGCCCGGCCCACCAACTCAGTGACCAAGTCCGCTTGCCCCAGCACAGACTGGTCGGCTCGGCGCTGAAACTGCCTCGGGCAGTGACCTCGACGGGTTGATCTTCGACGTCGAGTACCCGCACCGGGGCCATCGGCAGGATCGCCGGAGAGGGACCGGGCAATCTGCCCGGCCAGGGTGCCGACGGATCCGACGCCGCCGCCAGCTCATCACCCAACGGCACCAGTGTGATCTGCTGAGCAGGCCCCCGACCACCACTGCGCACCGGAACCTTGACCCTCTCACCACCGAGCAGGCCCTGTACCCGGACCAGGGCCCGGCGCACCCGCTCGGCCACCTCACCGTCACCACAGGTCAGTCCACCACCGGTGAATCCCAATTGCATTGCACCCGAACCGATCACCTCCACCGGATCCAGACGGAGCAGCACCACCGGGCCATCCGGGCGCTCGGCGGCACTTCGGCCGGAGAGCCACCCCTCCACCTGCCAGCGGATCCGGTCGGCCGTGGCATCCGGTGTCAACGGCTGGGCACACCGCCAGGTACGTGAATACTCACGACCGCTTTCGGTGACCGCCTGCACGGTCAGCCTGGTACAGGCCACCGACGCCGCCGCCAACAGATCGTGGAGCTGAGCCGACAGCCGACGTCCGACAAAGGCGGCCGCATCCACCCGGTCGATCGGCGGGTCGCACTGATGCTCCACCACCAGATTCTTTGGTGGCGCCTGCCCGGAGGCGGAACGCTGCGGTAGGGCCCGCGCCGTGCGGTGGGCGTAGATCGCATCGGCCGCAAACCGGGTTGCCACGTCGGTCGCCGACAACGCCGCAAAGTCACCGATGGTCCGTAAACCCATCCGCCACAACAGATCGACAAGGGCAACCCGATCATCGGCGCACATACTCGGCTCCACCGCCAACTCCGAGATACGCAGCGGCGCCAGGAACCCGGCACCCTGCCCGGGGGGTATCACCAGCCCACGGCGGGCGGCGATGATCGCGGTGAACAGTTCGTCGGCCACCCCGACCTGCGACTCGACACCACAGGCAGACACCACATCCGTCAGCTTCTCGGCCGCGATCTCCTCACTCCCGAAGTACCGGGCCACTCCACGGGCCGGCAACACCAGCAACCCCGGCCGCAGCACCTCGACCACGGGGATCATCTCGGCGACAGCCGCCACCACCGGTTCGAACAAGCGTGCATCGCGGCCGATGTCCGCATCGGCGATCACCAACTGCGGACATCGTGCCTGCGCATCGCGCTTCCTCATCTCCCGGCGCACCCCGGCGGCGCGCGCCGCGGCCGAGCACGCGACGATCCGCCCCGACTGCAGCACCGCCACCGGCCGGTCCGGTGAGATGTCGACCTCCGCCGCCGCGGCCACCGCCGGCCAATCGGGGCACCAGACACCGAACACCCGTCCACTCATCTACAGCGCCACCTTGAGCATCTCGGATTCTGAAATATTTTGTCCACCAACACTATTCGGATGATTTTCGGAGATATCCGAGACCGGTGCGATATCGGCCGGAGAATCCACCAGCTGAACCCGGTTGTCGCGATGAACCACATCCAGTCGGGTGGTGGCCCCGGCAAACCCCCGGCCCCGCGAACGCACCATCAGAGACACCCCGCCGAGCCGTCCGTGCCCCCGTCGGCGCGGGGACTGCCCTGACCCCGACGGTTGATGCCGGTAATCGCACACCCGGGACTGCACCTTCACATGCGCACCCGACCACTCTCCGTCGGTGACCACCAGGACCGCACCCTTGCTGCGGGCGCGGGCCATCACCACCCGACTGCGGGAAGGCGGCACACTGAGCCCACCGAGCCCGACCACCACCAGATCAAGCCCGTCGAGCAAGACGGCCGCGATCTCCACCGGATCCGGCCCCGGATCGGGGATCACCGCGATCCTGGACAGATCCGCACCCATCTCCACCGCCGCCAACAGCCCCAACTGCGGCTGCCCGATCACGGCCACATGACCTCCGTCGGCGCTCACCTGGGCAATCAACGACAACAACAGCGATCGCGCTCCTTCCAGCGCCAACACCGTGCCCCGAGCCAGCCCCGAAGGCGGCAACACCCGCTCGAACGCCGGCGGCACCGGCAGCCGATCCCGCTCCGAATACTTTTCATCAACGTTCCGAACAGCGGACATCTGACGCTGCGGCACAATGGATTCCGGCCGTGCCCGAGTGGTGGCAGCAGCAAGGGTCTGCCGCAACATCTCCAGCTTCTGCGCCCTACTCGGTACCGCTTCCGGCGCCGTCTCGATAGCTTGCATCACACCTCCACATCACTCTCCGCCGAGGCGAAGAAGTGGCACAGGGAAGGTGGGCCACCATCAGAACTCGAATAAAAACTCGAACATGTTTTCGATGATCTGAGCGTAGGTCAGCCCTCCGACAAGCGTCAAACACTCACGGCGCGTCGGCCCCGAAATGCCGGGGCGGGCGGCACACCACCAACACGCGCCCCAGCGTCCACTAAGGTCAAACCCGTGAGCGCCCCTTCGTACCGCGTTCCCGGCCCCGACTACCTCGTCGCCGGGCGATACCGCCTGCGTTCGAAGATCGGTGACGGCGGCATGGGCGCGGTGTGGCTGGCGCACGACACCCTCCTCGACCGCGAGGTGGCCGTCAAGCAGGTGCTCTCCGTCGCCGGGATGACCGAGGATTCAGCGGCCGAGATGCGGCAGCGCGCGATGCGAGAAGGCCGGATCGCCGCCCGGCTCAGCCACCGCAACGCCATCGCCATGCACGACGTCGCACTCGACTCCGGCGAACCCTGGCTCGTCATGGAATACCTGCCCTCGCGCAGCGTGGCCGAGATCTTGCACCAGTCCGGCACCCTGCCCGTCGATCAGGTGGCACAGATCGGCGCGCAGATCGCCGATGCCATGGTCGAAGCACACACCGCGGGCATCCTGCACCGCGACATCAAGCCCGGCAACATCCTGATCGCCGAGGGGCGCAACGCCGGACTGGTCAAACTCACCGACTTCGGGATCTCCCGATCCAAAGACGACGCCGCGCTGACACAGACCGGGGTGATCACCGGGACCCCGGCATACTTCGCGCCCGAAGTGGCCCGCGGAGAGGATCCCAGCGAGGCCTCCGACGTCTATTCCCTGGGGTCCACCCTCTACACCGCAGTCGAAGGTCAGCCGCCCTTCGGCGTCGACGAGAACTCACTTGTCGTGTTGCACAGGGTCGCCCGCGGTGAGATCGTCCCGCCCAAACGGTCCGGACCCCTCGAAGGTGCGCTCCTGGCGATGCTCGAACCCAGCCCGGCCCGGCGCCCCACCATGGCCCAGGTCCGCGACCGTCTCGCCCAGGTGGCGGCCGGTGACAACAGCAACACCGCGTTGATCCTGACCACACCAATCGATCGCAGGTCCGTCGGGACCCCGCATCGCACCACCACCCGGCGGATACCGACCGCCACCGAGTCCGGCCTCCCCGCTGCCACAGGTATGCCCGGCCCCACTCCGCAGGCGGGCACCCCGTCGTGGCCGAACCCGTCCCACACACCGCGACCGACCGGCCCCGATCCTTGGCAGGTCACCGGAGTCTCCGGACCGTCCTACCCGGCGTCCTGGGCTGCTCAGCAACCCCGAAATCAATCCCCAGAGCGTCACCTCGGCCTGGCCGCCGCGGTGTTCCTGGTGTTTGTGCTGCTGGCCGCCATCGCGATCACCATCATCGCCCTGATCCGCTGACACCTCAGCCATATCCACCTGGTGAAACTGGTGGCGGCGGGCGGAGCGGCTTGTTGTCGAGAGTCAGTGAATGTGCCGGTTCACGGCCCAGCGCGTGAGCGCATTGCGGTTCGACTGCTGGGTCTTGCGCAACACATTCGAGGCATGCGTTTCCACGGTCTTGATCGAGATGACCAGATCCTCGGCGATCTCGCGATAGGTGAACCCGCGCGCCAGCAACCGCAGGACCTCCATCTCACGCGGGGTCAGCGAATCGAGCTCTGGATCGAGATGCGGCTCGGGCACCGGCGAGCGGCCGGTGAACGAATCGAGCACAAACCCGGCAAGACGTGGGCTGAACACCGCATCACCGTCGGCCACCCGTCGCACCGACTCGGCCAGCTCGGCGCCGTCGATCGTCTTGGTGACGTAGCCGCGGGCACCCGCCCGGATGGTGGCGATCACGTCCTCGGCGGCGTCAGAAACGCTGAGCGCCAAGAACACCGGCGGATTGCTCGGCGCGGCGTCGGCGATCCCCCGGAGTACCGCGATCCCGCCACCGGCCGGCATATGGACGTCGAGTAACACCACATCCGGCGACGACTGCATGATCCCGGCGATCGCATCCGCCACAGATCCCGCCTCACCGACAACCTGAACATCGGCCTCGGACGCGAGTTCGGCACGGACACCGGAGCGGAAGACCCCGTGATCGTCAACCAAGAACACGCGGTACGGTCCGCTTCTTCCGGTCATCGTTCCTGCTCTCCGTCCACCTGCGTCTCGTCGCCGATGTCCACCGGCGACTCGACACCGTTGTCGAGCGCCGGCTCGCCACCGTGCCCACCGCGCGGCATGGCCATCCGAACATCGACGCCTTTGCCCGGCACCGACTTGATGTGAACGCTACCGCCGTGCCGGATCACCCGGCCCTTGATCGAACCCGACACACCGCGACGATCTTCGGGTACCTCGTCGGGATCGAAGCCGACTCCGCGGTCACGGACATACACCACGATCTGCCCGCCATCGACCTCGACGTACACATCGACCGAGCGTTCGCCAGAGTGCTTGGCCGCGTTCACCACAGCCTCCCGGGTGGCCGCGATCAGTGCGGCCCAGCGCCGGGCGTCGGTGGTCCATTCCGGATCGTCGGCGGTGACATCGCCGACCGTCACCACCTCGACCTCCACCCCGTAGTGGTCCTCCACCTCGGCCGCAACGGATTTGATGGCGGCGGTCAGCGAATCACTGTGTCGGTCAACCTCTCCGAACAGGTAGCTGCGAAGTTCTCGTTCCTGACTGCGGGCCAGCCGCTGAACCTCGTCGGCATGTCCGGAACGCTTCTGGATCAGCGCCAGCGTCTGCAACACCGAATCATGCAGGTGCGCTGCGATTTCCTCGCGCTCGATGTTCCGGATCCGGGCGGCCCGTTCCATTCCGAGCATGCGGGCCATCCGCAACCACAGCGGAATCGTCAGCAGCATCACGCCGGTGAACGTGGCCGCGACCGCCAGCATGACGGTGCTCAAGCCGCCGATCTTGTTGTTGCTCGCCAGCACGACCACCACCAGTCCGATCACCACCAGCGTTGCGCCACCGGTGATCCGCGTCCAGGTGAGCGCGCGGGCCGATGCTGATCGTGGCCGCCAGCTCGAGTCGAGTTCCCGCCACACCAGCGACGCTCCGATGGCGACCACCACCAGCGGGATGAGGAACTGCGCCGGGGTGCCGGAGGCGACAAATCCGACCAAGACCACCGCGACCAGACCGACGATGGCGAGTCCGATCCCTTGCCTACGTTCGGACTTGCTGGGCGGCACGGTGTCGGTACCGGGTGGGCACATGAACCAGAGCAGGCCGTACGCGCATATCCCGGCACCGGCCAGTGCACTGAGCACCACGAACACAACACGCACCCGAAAGGCGTCGACGCCGAGATGATCGGCCACACCGCCGGCGACCCCGCCGATGACGCGACCTCCATCACGTCGGTGGACACGAGCGGCAGTGGACATCACCCGATAGTGGCACGCCCGGGCCGGTCGGCACATCGGGGACATTCCCCAGATCCGAAGACAGGGTGCAAATCAGGGTGAATCCCGATGGTGCTCGGGCCCGCTGCTCCGCAGAATTGAGGACAACAGAATTGAATCGACAGCACAGCACCGATGTATCGAGGCGGAGTCATGACAACCAGCAGCACCGGTACAGGTACCGACGACTTGCAGAAGCAAGTGCAGAAGATGTGGCAGACCCGGCCGGCCCGGGCGACCACCGGGTCGACGGTCGGTGGTGTCTGCGCCGGCATCGGTGCCCGATACAAGGTGGATCCGAACCTGGTCAAGGTCGCGTTCATCGTCGCGGCGCTGTTCGGTGGATCCGGCCTGGTGCTCTACATAGCCGCATGGATCGTATTGCCCGAAGGTTCGACGACCTCGCAGCCGGGCGCCCGGCATCATCACCGCCGCTGGCATGGCTTCCGGCATTCGACATCGCATCCACCGACGATCGCGGCCATTGTCGTGCTGGTGATCCTTGTCCTCGTGCTGCAGCCCAACATGGCCTGGAGCGGAGGTGGCCTGGCCGGTACGGCACTGATGTTGCTCGGCTGGTGGCTGCTGTATCAACGGACTCCGGTACCTGAACCAGGAACCAGCGCAGACACTCTCGGGCAGCAGTCCGGCAGTGCACAGGCCGTCGGTCCGCAGGCCGCTACCACCGGTTCGTGGTGGGCCAATGACTCCGGTAGCCCGGGTCAGGCGACCGACCAGTTCCAGCGGTGGACCCCGCGGTCGTGGCTCAAAGACGAAACGCCGGCCGGAGCGGACGGCCCCGCCGCGGGGGCGGGCGCCGATGCGGCCGCATCCGATCCCCTCTCGCCACCGTCGCCGCCCTCGTGGGACCCGTTGGGAGTTGCGCCTTTTGCCTGGGATCTCCCCGAACCCGCACCTCCGGAGGAGAAAAAACCCTCGTCGCGATTCACTCCGATCGTGCTCGGCCTCGCGATCATCGCGACGGCCGTGGCCGCTGGTCTTTCCAGTTTCGTGGACTGGCTCAGTCCGGCCGAGATCGCCTCGGTGGGATTGCTGGTGCTGGCCGTTGGACTGTTGATCGGCGCGTTCACCCGGCGCGGTCTGGGACTGATCCCGATTGCCATACCGGTTGCCGGATTCGTCGTTGTCGCATCGTTGATCAGCGGTATCGGCTTCCCCTCCGGTGGGGTGGGTGACCGCAACTGGAAGCCGCTGACGACTGCTGACCTGAAGGACAGCTACTCCCTTGCCATGGGCAACGGCACCCTCGACCTGACAAATATCGACCTCACCGAAAACGCAACGGTCACTGCGGAAGTCGGTGTCGGTGAGTTCAAGGTGATCGCTCCGGCCGGCATGAACATCCGGGCCGATTGCGACGTCGCGGTCGGAGAGGTCAACTGCCC
The DNA here is from genome assembly GCA_003202005.1 of Williamsia faeni. Classification (GTDB taxonomy): domain Bacteria; phylum Actinomycetota; class Actinomycetes; order Mycobacteriales; family Mycobacteriaceae; genus Williamsia; species Williamsia faeni. The sequence goes on from QJJF01000015.1 coordinate 18,746, forward strand.
CGATGGCCTCGACGGCGGTGACGACGGAACCAAAGGTCCCGTCTTGGTCGTCGACCTGAGTGCATCACTGGGAAATGTGGAGGTCACCCGTGAATAACTTCTCCCCGACCCTGGCACTGAGCGGCCTCGGCGCACTTCTGGTCGCGGTGTGGGGGCTCCTCGGAGGCCCGGACATCACCAATTCGGCCACGGCGCTGTGGAGCGCGCTGGTCGTGGCCGTCCTGGTCGGACTCGTGCTGATCTTCAGCGGAGGACGACACGACACGAACGGTCGAGCACACAGCAACCAGGACCAGGAAACCGCAGAGCCCGCCGAGCCCGCAGAGTAGGCTCAGCCGCCGGCGATCATTCCCACTCGATGGTGCCCGGCGGCTTGCTCGTCACGTCGAGAACCACCCGGTTGACCTCGGGTACCTCATTGGTGATGCGCGTAGAGATGAGTTCGAGGACCTCATACGGGATACGTGTCCAGTCGGCGGTCATCGCGTCTTCGCTCGACACCGGGCGCAGCACGATCGGATGACCGTAGGTACGGCCGTCGCCCTGGACACCCACACTCCGGACGTCGGCGAGCAACACGACCGGGCATTGCCAGATCTGGTTGTCGAGTCCGGCCGCGGTCAATTCCTCGCGAGCGATGAGATCGGCCTTTCGCAGCAGCTCAAGGCGCTCCGCATTGACCGAACCGACGATGCGAATGGCCAGCCCCGGACCCGGGAAGGGTTGGCGCGCAACAATTTCCTCGGGCAGACCGAGCTCACGACCAACCGCCCGGACCTCGTCCTTGAACAGCAGACGTAGCGGTTCGACGAGACTGAACTCGAGATCTTCCGGAAGTCCACCGACGTTGTGGTGGCTCTTGATGTTTGCCGTACCGCTACCGCCACCGGATTCGACGACATCCGGGTAGAGGGTGCCCTGCACCAGGAACTCGACCTTGTCGCCGTCGGCGGCCCGATCACCGAGGACATCGCTGATCGCACCCTCGAACGACCGGATGAACTCGCGGCCGATGATCTTGCGCTTGGTCTCGGGATCGCTGACATCGGCGAGTTCACGCAGGAAGGTCTCTTCGGCGTCGACGGTGACCAGGCGGGCGCCGGTCGCGGCGACGAAATCGTGCTGGACCTGTTCGCGCTCACCGGCGCGCAGCAGACCATGGTCGACGAACACACAGGTCAGGCGATCACCGACAGCCCGCTGGACCAATGCCGCGGCCACTGCCGAGTCGACGCCACCGGACAGTCCACAAATGGCCAGACCGTCGCCGATCTGCTTGCGGACCTGCTCGACGAGAGCATCGGCGATGTTCGACGCGGTCCAGGTGGGTGCGAGCCCGGCAACCTCATACAGGAACCGGGTGAGCACGTGCTGGCCGTGCGGAGTGTGCATGACCTCGGGGTGGTACTGGACGCCGGCCATCTGGCGCTCCACACATTCGAAGGCCGCAACCGGGGCCCCCGGTGTCGACGCGGTGACCACGAATCCGGGCGGCGGCTCCTGCACGGCGTCGTTGTGACTCATCCAGACCGGCTGCTGGTCAGGGGTTCCCCCGTGCAGCACACCGCCGGTCGTGGTCATCGTCGTGCGGCCGAACTCTCGGCCACCGGTGTTGGCAACCACACCCCCGAGCGCGTTCGCCATCGCCTGATACCCGTAGCAGATCCCCAGCACCGGAATCCCGAGGTCGAACAGACCACCGTCGATCCCCGGCGCATCCTCGGCATACACCGATGCGGGACCGCCGGAAAGTATCAGCGCAACAGGATCTTTCGCCTTGATCTCATCCAGTGTCGCGGTATGGGCGACGACCTCCGAATAGATCCGGGCCTCGCGGACCCGCCGAGCGATCAGCTGCGCGTACTGGGCGCCGAAATCGACCACCAGTACCGGTCGCGGAGCTGCTGCTTGCACACCTGTGTCTACGCTGTCTACCACCGGACCAGTCTAAACGCGTCGGCCGGGTGATCTGCCTCTGGGGAGAAGATCGACATCAGGCACCGGCCTGCAGTGGCTTGTTCACCACGGTCAAGGGAAGCCGCAGGGCACCGGGTGCGCCGTCGGGAACCACGGGAGCATTGGGCCGCGTGGGCGCAATCCGGACGTAGGGCTGTCCCTGTTCCGGCCGGTTGTCCGCTTCGCCCTTGTTGGGCCACAACGCAACAGCGCGCTCTGCCTGCGCGCAGATCGACAACGACGGGTTCACACCCAGGTTCGCCGAGATCGCCGCACCGTCGGTGATGTGCAGGGTCGGGTAGTTCCACACGCGGTGGTAGGGATCGACCACACCGGTCTCGGGGCTGTCCGAGATGACACATCCACCCAGATAGTGGGCGGTGAGGGGCATGTTGAACACATCGCCCCAGGTTCCGCCGGCAAGGCCGTCGAATTGCGCCGCCGCCCGCTCCGTTGCCTCGTTGCCGGCCGGGATCCACGTCGGGTTCGGTTCGCCGTGGCCCTGTTTGCTGTTCACAAAGCGCCACGGTCCGAACTTCTGCACGAAGGTCGTCAGCGAGTTGTTCCGGTTCTGCATCACCAGGAGAATCACCGTCCGTTGACTCCAGTGCCGCAGCCGGAACAGCTGGATCAGACTTCCCAACCCTTCCGCACGCACCTTGTCCACGAGTTTGAGCCGACGGGAACGCCCCGGTTCACCGTCGGTCAACAAGGTCTGTAGCAACGCAATCGCGTTGGAGCCCTTGCCATAACGCACCGGCTCGATATGGGTATCGGGCGCCGGATGGAACGACGAGGTGATCGCGATGCCCTCGGAGAAATCCTGTGCCGGATCATATTTGCGCCGCATCGCACCGAGTATCGACTCGGAGTTCGTTCGGGTCAGCAGTCCCAGCGCATCAGACACGTCGGGCAGCGCACCGCTGTTCTTGTTCAGGTGCATGATCTTCTGCGTGTTGAACGTGCCCGCGGCGACGATGACCTGGCTCGCGGTCAGAGTCCGGCGGCGTGCACCCACCCGGCCCCAGGCGGCCGACCGATTGGTCTGGACCGTCCAGCCACCATCGGCACGCTGCTCGAGGCCGGTCACCGTGGTGCGGTCGATGATCTTCGCCCCGCGGGATTCGGCCAGACCCAGATAGTTTTTGAGCAGCGTGTTCTTCGCACCCACCCGGCAGCCGGTCATGCACGCGCCGCACTCGATGCACACGGTGCGGTCGGGACCGACGCCCCCGAAATACGGATCTGCCACATCTTCACCGGGAAGTCCTGTGCCACCGGACTTTTCACCGAAGAAAACCCCAACGGGCGTGGGACCGAACGTATCCCCCACACCCATGTCGTCGGCGACCTTGCGCATCACCCGATCAGCATGGGTCTCGATCGGCGTGGTCACCACACCGAGCATGCGGCGGGCCTGGTCGTAGTAGGGCGAGAGTTCACTCTCCCAGTCGGTGATGTGCGCCCATTGCGGATCCTGGAAAAACGGCGTCGGCGGCTTGTAGAGGGTGTTGGCGTAGTTCAGTGAACCGCCACCCACCCCGGCACCGGCCAGGATCATCACGTCTTTGAGCAGGTGGATCCGCTGGATCCCGAACATCCCCAGCTTGGGAGCCCATAGCCACTTGTGGAGGCGCCAGCTCGTCTTGGCGAACTGGTCGTCGGAGAAACGACGTCCGGCCTCGACGACACCGACCTTGTAGCCCTTCTCGACCAGCCGCAAGGCACTGACGCTCCCGCCGAACCCCGATCCGATGATCAGCACATCGAAATCGTGGTCCGACTGGGTCTCAGGCTGCGCGGGCTGCGAGTAACCGTTACCGCGTGATACAGACACCTTGACATCGTACCTTGTCACATAGGCGTCCGGCGGGGACTCGGAATCAGGCCGACAAAGGAACTCAGTCGCAGGCCGAGAGCCCGACCTTCTGGAACTCCTTGAGATTCGAGTAGCCGGCCTTGGCCATGGAACGACGGAGTGCGCCAACGATATTCAGATGCCCGAACGGATCGTCAGTAGGTCCGTGCAGAACGGTCTCGAGGGACGGACGGCCCTCATCCGAGGACACCGGCAAGAGCGCACCCCGCGGCATCGACGGATGCGCCGCGGCGGCCGGCCAGTAGTAGCCGCGACCGGGCGCCTCGGCAGAGGCTGCCAGCGGACTGCCCAGAACTGCGGCATCCGCGCCACAGGCGATCGCCTTGGCCAGCTCACCGGAGGTGTGGATGTCACCGTCGGCGATGACGTGGACGTACCGCCCGCCGGTCTCGTCGAGGTATTCGCGCCGGGCGGCAGCGGCATCCGCGATCGCGGTGGCCATCGGCACCCCGATACCCAGCACCTCACCGGTGGTGGTCGATCCCATCGTCGATCCGTATCCGACGATGACCGCAGCAGCGCCGGTACGCATCAGATGCAGGGCGGTGCGGTGATCGTGGACACCGCCGGCGATCACCGGCACGTCGAGCTCGGCGATGAAGGTCTTGAGGTTGAGCGGTGCCGAATCCTCTTGAGAGACATGCTCGGCGGAGATGATCGTGCCGTGGATCACCAGCAGCTCGACGCCCGCGGCCACCAGTACCGGGGTCAGCTCGGCCGCGTTCTGCGGACTGACGCGCACCGCGGTGGTCACACCGGCATCGCGGATCGTCTTGACTGCCAGACCCAGCAGATCGCGATCGATCGGGGCGGCATGGAGTTCTTGCAACTTGCGCACCGCGGCCGACGGATCGATGTCGTTCTCGGCGATCTCGACCACCTGGGCGATCTTGTCTTCGACATCGCGATGACGCGCCCACAGGCCTTCACCGTTGAGGACGCCGAGTCCGCCGAGGCGTCCGAGCTCGATGGCCGACTGCGGCGACATCAGCGCATCGGTCGGATGGCTCAGAATCGGCGTGTCGAAACGGTATGCGTCGAGCTGCCACGTGGTCGACACCTCTTTCGACGAACGCGTCCGGCGGGACGGAACGATGTTGATGTCGCTGAGTTCGAATGTCCGCCGGGCAGTCCTGCCCATGCCGATATCCACAAGATCGCGCACGTGTGGTGCCTTTCGCGTTGCCGCTGCGCATCACACAAGTCGCGATGCAGCCAGCTGATTTGGCGTCTCCCCTGACGGCCGGTTCACACCGACCAGGTGTTCACCGGGAAGTGTAGTTGGGTGCCTCGACGGTCATGGTGATGTCGTGCGGATGGCTTTCTTTGAGTCCGGCCGCCGTGATCTGGACGAACTGCGCTTTCTGCAATTCGGAGATCGAACTCGAGCCGGTGTAGCCCATCGCTGCCCGGAGTCCGCCACCGAGCTGGTGGATGACCTGCGACAACGGTCCGCGGAACGGAACCCGGCCCTCGATGCCCTCGGGAACCAGCTTCTCTTCCGACAACACGTCGTCCTGGAAGTAGCGGTCCTTCGAGTACGACTTCGCCTGACCGCGTCCCTGCATCGCACCGAGCGAACCCATCCCGCGGTAGCTCTTGAACTGTTTGCCGCCCACGAGGATCAACTCGCCGGGAGACTCCGCGGTCCCGGCCAGCAGCGAACCGAGCATCGCGGTGGATGCGCCCGCGGCCAACGCCTTGGCGATGTCACCCGAGAACTGCAGACCGCCGTCGGCGATCACCGGGACTCCGGCGGGCGCACAGACCGCGACTGCTTCCATGACTGCGGTGATCTGCGGTGCCCCGACCCCGGCGACAACGCGAGTGGTGCAGATCGAGCCTGGTCCGACACCGACCTTGACCGCGTCCGCACCTGCATCGACGAGAGCGGCGGCCGCCGCCCGGGTGGCCACGTTTCCGCCGACCACCTGAACCTTGGACCCGACCTCGGCCTTGAGCTTGCTGACCATCTCCAGGACCAGGCGATTGTGCGCGTGGGCGGTGTCGACGATGATCACGTCGACACCGGCGTCGGCCAAGGCCATCGCGCGGGTCCACTGATCACCACCGGTACCCACCGCCGCACCGACGAGCAGTCGGCCGTCGGCATCTTTGGTGGCAAGGGGATGCTGCTCGGTCTTGACGAAGTCTTTGACGGTGATGAGACCAGTCAGCCGTCCGTGTCCGTCGACGATGGGCAGCTTCTCGATCTTGTGCCGGCGCAGCAGTCCCAGTGCAGCCTCTGCGGAGACACCCTCTTGCGCGGTGATCAGCGGAGCCTTGGTCATGACCTCGGCGACCGGGCGGTCCTGATCCACCTCGAAACGCATGTCGCGATTGGTGATGATGCCGACGAGTTCACCGGCGTCGTCGGTGACCGGCAAACCGGAGATCCGGTACCGCGCGCACATCGCGTCGACTTCGGCGAGTGTGGCGGTCGGACTGCAGGTGACCGGATTGGTCACCATGCCGGCCTCGGACCGCTTCACGGTCTCGACTTGCCCCGCCTGGGCCTCGATCGACAGATTCCGGTGGAGCACGCCCATGCCGCCCGCGCGTGCCATGGCGATCGCCATCCGCGACTCGGTCACGGTGTCCATCGCCGAGCTGACCAGCGGCACCCGCAGGGTGATCTCCCTCGTCAGCTTCGAGGAGGTGTCCACGTCGCTCGGAATGACATCAGAGGCGGCTGGAAGCAGCAGTACGTCGTCGAAGGTGAGGCCGAGCATGGCCACCTTGTTCGGATCGTCACCGCCGGTCCAAACATGGGCTGGGCCGGCTATCTGATTGTTCATTCCGGGCGCTCATTCCGGTCAGGCCATCTCGCGGGAGGGCACAGTCGTTTGAATGGCACTATCCTATCTGCTCGAAACCACAACCCTTGACACGGCAGCGGAGCTGCGCATCACACCTCGACACCGACTTCGCACTGTCATCCGGGTAACGGAAACTTTTCGCCTACTGGCGCGCGGAGTGGCGCTTGTGGGGTGCGGCTGACTACCGTGGTCAGGGTGCGAGACCATTTGCCACCGGGACTGCCTCCGGACCCCTTTGCCGACGATCCCCGAGGGGACCCTTCGGCAGCTCTCGATGCAGCCCCTCCCGGAGAGCCATTGGATGCGGCCGAACGGATGGCGATCGAAGAAGATCTCGCCGATCTCGCCGTTTACGAGGCACTGCTCCATCGCCGCGGCGTCCGCGGTCTCGTGGTGATCTGCGACGACTGCCAGCTCGACCACTACCACGACTGGGACATGCTCCGCGCGAATCTGCTGCAGCTGCTGGTCGAGGGAACTGTGCGCCCCCATGAGCCGGCCGTCGACCCGTCGCCCGAGGCATACGTCACGTGGGATTACTGCCGGGGATACGCCGACGCGATGATGCACATCCGCGAAGACGACTGAATCCACAACTGAAGCGTGGTTCTGAAGAACGGTGGTGATCGGATCCGATCACCACCGTTTTGTGTCTCCAACCATGACCGGCGTCAGCCCGGGGGAACCACCGGAACGCTGCTGCTGGGCGTCTCACTGGTCGACGAGTCAGATACCGGCGGCTCACTGACGCTCGTCGAAGGCGGTTCCGATGACGACGGCACAGGTTCGACGACGACTGTCTCGGTGGGTGTGATCGTCACCGTTTGCGGCGGAATCGTCACCGTTTTTGGAGGCGTGCTCGTCCCGACGATCGGCGGCACCTTGACCGGAATGGAACTGGTCGATGGCGAGGACGACTGCAATGTGGACGGGTCCTCCAGCAGTCCGCGCAACTTGTTGATCTTCCGCTGCAAGGGCGCTCGGTCACCGACGGATTGCACATCACCGAGCAGCGATTCGGCGGCGTCCAGGTGCTTCAACGCAGCTTCCTTGTCGCCGGCCACGAATGCCTGTGCGGCAAGCTCGATCTTGGTCTGGACGTCCGACATCGCCATGGTGGACGACGCGTCCGCGCCGAACATCACCTCTTTGACGCCCCACAGCGCGTCACCGGGCGCCGCGTTATGGGCAACAACACTCACGCCACCGAAGACGAGAGCGACTGCGGCCGCGACGCCGCCGGCATAGCGGGCGAGACGAAGTGAACGTCGCTGGTTGTCGCGGCGCCGCGCGGCGGCGGCGATACCGGCCTCGATCTCATCAAGTGTCGGGTGCGGACCGACCGGCTCGGACAGCACGTCATTGCGCCAGTTCGAGAGGAGCCCGGCGAGTTCGTAGTCGACCCGGCTCCGGGTCGGAACGATCGGCCGCGAGAGCAGTGCCTCGATGTACTCGTCATCGGCGCGAACAGCACCGAGATCGACCGGGGTCAGGTCTTCGTCGACCGAGTCTTTGTCCACCGCGGCATCCGGCGAGGGCATGGCTCCGAATCCCTTGTCGACACCGCCGACCCTGCGATCACGCTTTCTGGACACTACCCTCACCGCCTTTCAACAACTCTTTCTTCAATTTCGCGAGCGCCCGGTGCTGGGCCACCCGCACCGCGCCCGCGGTACTGCCGATGGCAGCGGCTGTCTCTTCTGCAGACAGTCCCACCACCACTCGCAGTATCAGGACTTCTCGTTGCTTCTCCGGGAGTTTGGTGAGCAGTGCGTTCATCCGCCGACCCGCGTCGGAGTCGATGGCCCGTTGTTCAGGGCCACCACCCGTGGCCAACTGCTCAGGCAACTCCTCGACCGGTTCTGACTTGTTCCGGCCTGCTGCCCGGTGAGCATCCGCGACCTTGTGCGCGGCGATACCGTACACAAATGCCATGAACGGCCTGCCCTGGTCCTGATACCGGGGCAGTGCGGTCATGACGGCCATGCAGACCTCCTGGGCGACGTCGTCAGCGGAGAGCGAATGCCGCTCACCACCTCCCACCCGGGCTCTGCAATAGCGCACAACCATCGGGCGGACACTCTCTAAAACATCGGAGAGAGCTGACCGATCGCCCTGCGTTGCCGCAGCGACCGCCCGGTCCAACTCGTCACCTGTAAAAATCATCGCTCGTTGATGTCTCCGCGTTACTTTTCGCCAAATGTCCTGGGTCCACGCGGGGACCATCCCCCAGCGAGTCACCCCGGGGGTTCGCCCCCGGTCGTCGTTTGCAAGCTTAGCCAGCCCCCCATCGCGCAGTTGACGCTAACGCATCGCCCCACCCCGCTCGGCGAGTACACAACCCAGTCGCTCCGCCCGAGCCGCCCAGTTGTCTCCCGCTCCGACCCTCCGCACTCCTACCCCATCGAGCAGTTTGGCCGCCGCCCACTGCAGCGGAAGCTGACGGGCCGCCGCCGCCGCGTCGGCAACGCGTACAGCCCGTTCCCCGGCCTCCTGGACGTCACCGGACGCCGCTGCAGCAGCCGCGCCGATCAATTCGGTCTTGATCCGATGACGTAGCGACGGACCGGCGACTGCAATCACCTGTGCAGCGGCTGCATGTTCGACGGCCGCGGCCGGGTCTGACGTATACATGGCGAGCTCGGCCCGCACCCAGCGCCATCGCAGATCCAGCCGCTGTCCCCAGATCCAGGCCACCTCGTCGCCGGCGGGAACCGTGTCGCGATCACCGAGGATCTGCTCCACCCGGCAGAGAAGGATGTCCGCGGCCCCGAACATGCCTCTGCCGAGGTTGTCTGCGGCCAGTCCGGTCAGTGCGTCGCACCGGGCTGCCGCCACTTCAGGGTCGCCCAGATCCCTCTGGCCCACGATATATAGGGCGGCACCGTCATGGACCGCAGCGCGATGGTGCCGCCCGCCCTGCCGCAGGTGAGCCGCGCGCGTACTCGCTGCCAGCGACCTGAGCACCGGACCACAGTTGCTGTCCTCCATCCGACGCAACTCGGTCGCCGCAACAGCATAAAAGCCCTGCCCACCGAGCGAAACCGCCCGCAACCACCTCGTCCACGGGTCGTGGGCCGGCGGTACGGCGTTCGCGCTCGCGCTGCCGCCGAACGCAATGGCGGGTAGTGTGATCTGCATCGCTCTCCTGGCTCGGGAAGTTCGAATTAGCGCAGATTTAACTTACCGGCGCCGGCCCAAACGTCGACTCGATGTCAACGACAGATGGCCGCATTGTTTCCTCGAGGTTAATCGGCAACAGTTTCTGCGTGCCTTCGTAACGCGCCAGATCCGCGATACTGACGTACGCGTTGATCGCATTCACTGCCCGTGAACTGCACTGATTGCATTCAGCCCAACCTCTGACATCACAAATTCCCCACACCAGTCATGGTGACTCCGTTAAACGAATGGTTAACACAGATCTAACTTATCCATTCGGCAGCCCCCAAATATCGGGCTATTGACTCCATTTCACCCGTTTGCATACGGTGTGCAGGACGACGAGGAAAAACGTCGAATCGGTTTCATAAAGCTCACAATTAAGCCGCAAAGGCACGTCAAAGAGGAGCAAGCATATGCCTCAACCAAACCACCTCCCAGGACCCAACGCCGACGTCTGGGATTGGCAGATGAAGGGCCTGTGCCGCGGAATCGACTCGTCGATGTTCTTCCACCCGGACGGCGAACGCGGACGGGCCAGGGCCCAACGTGAGCGTCGTGCAAAGGAACTCTGCCACCAGTGCCCGGTCGTAGCGCACTGCCGTGAACACGCACTGGCCGTGGCAGAGCCCTATGGGATCTGGGGCGGACTCTCCGAGTCCGAGCGTGGGATCTTGATGAAGCGCGGCGTCGGACGCCGCATCGCGAGCTGAGAGCCGCGACGGCACCCACAAGTGAACAGCAGACAACATCGTGATGTCGGCTAATTGAAATCAGTCTGAATACAATTCTTTTCAGTGTGGTTTCAGTGGAATATCAAATCAGAACCAGACAAAACAACGGTGCCCCGGCTGATTCCAGCCGGGGCACCGTTGTCGATCGGGGCTCCAATGCCCCTGCGTTCACGAATCAGTGAGCGTGTCCGTGATGACCGTGTCCGCCGCCGGCAGGTGCGTTGGCGGGCTTCTCGGTGATCGTGCTCTCGGTGGTCAGCACCATCCGCGCCACAGAAGCAGCGTTGACGATGGCCGAACGGGTCACCTTCACCGGATCCACGACGCCATCGGCGAGCAGATCACCGTAGGTCAGGGTGCCGGCATTGAATCCGTGTCCACGGGGCAGCTCGGCAACCTTGGAGACCACCACGGCGCCATCGGCACCGGCGTTGCTCGCAATCCAGAACAGCGGTGCCTGAGCAGCCTTCTGGACCACACGGACGCCGAGAGCCTCATCACCTTCGAGGCTGTCGGCGAGATCGTCGAGCACAGCCGCAGCGGCCTGCACGATGGCGGATCCACCACCGGGAACGATGCCCTCTTCGACAGCGGCCTTGGCCGCGTGAACCGCATCCTCGACCCGGTGCTTACGCTCCTTGAGTGCGGTTTCGGTGGCCGCACCGACCCGGATGACCGCGATGCCACCGGCGAGCTTGGCCAGCCGCTCGGCGAGCTTCTCCTTGTCCCAGTCCGAATCACTGGCCTCGATCTCACGACGAAGCTGATCGGCCCGGTTGGCGATGGCCTCGGTGGTGCCGGCACCGTCGACGATGGTGGTCGAATCCTTGGTGACCACGATCCGGCGGGCACTGCCCAGCAGATCGACTCCGGCATCGGCGAGAGTGATGCCGATGTCCGAGGTGATGACGGTTCCGTCGGTGACCACGGCCAGATCCTCGAGGAATGCCTTGCGGCGATCACCGAAGTACGGGGCCTTCACGGCCACCGCGCGGATCGTCTTGCGGATCGAGTTCACGACCAGCGTCGAGAGCGGTTCACCCTCGACGTCCTCGGCGAGGATCAGGACCGACTTGCCGGTCTCGACGATCTTTTCCAGCAACGGAAGGAAATCGGGCAGTGAGCTGATCTTGTCGCGATAGATGAGGACCAGCGCGTCTTCGAGGACGGCTTCCTGGCTGTCGATGTCGTTGACGAAGTACGGCGACAGGTATCCCTTGTCGAACTGCACACCTTCGGTGACTTCCAGGTCCGTGATCAGACCCGAGCTCTCCTCGACGGTGACGACACCGTCGACACCGACACGATCCATTGCGCGTCCGACCATCTCGCCGACCTCTTCGTCACGCGAGGAGACGGTGGCGACCTGTGCGATGGCCTTGGCTCCCTCGACGGGGGTCGCGGCGGCGATCAGGGCGTCGGACAACGCATCGGCGGCTTTGCCGATACCCGTTCCGAGTGCGATCGGGTTGGCGCCGGCGGCAACGTTGCGCAGGCCTGCCTTGACGATCGCCTGCGCCAGCACGGTCGCGGTGGTGGTGCCGTCACCGGCAACGTCGTTGGTCTTGGTGGCAACGGACTTGACGAGCTGCGCACCGAGGTTCTCGAACGGGTCCTCGAGGTCGATCTCACGGGCGATGGTGACTCCGTCGTTGGTAACGGTGGGTCCGCCGAATGCCTTGGCCAGCACCACATGCCGACCGCGGGGTCCCAAGGTCACCTTGACCGCGTCGGCCAGGTGATTGACGCCGCGTTCAAGCGAGCGCCGGGCCTCGTCGTTGTATTCGATCTGCTTGGCCATAGGTGTTGTGGCTCCTAGAAAGTAAGTGAACGTATAACGAAACCGCCCCGGCAACCCCGCAGGGGGACGCCGGGGCGGTGATCCAATTCAGGTTCGATTGCTCGAGACCCGGTGAATTACTTGGAGACGACTGCCAGCACGTCACGCGCGGACAGGATCAGGTACTCCTGGCCGGAGTACTTGATCTCGGTGCCGCCGTACTTGCTGTAGATGACGGTGTCGCCTTCTTTGACGTCGACCGGGATCCGGTTGCCCTGCTCGTTCACGCGTCCTTCGCCAACGGCGACAACGGTGCCTTCCTGCGGCTTTTCTTTCGCCGTTTCCGGGATGACCAGGCCGGACGCGGTCGTCGTTTCGGCCTCGATGGCCTGGACGAGGATCTTGTCCTCAAGCGGCTTGATGTTCACGCTCGCCACGATGTGAGCCCTCCACTTTCGGGGTAGTTCGGGTCCGAAGCGGACCCGTAGGTGTATTGCACGTATACGGCGCCTGGATCGGTCCCGTCGTCGCGGGTGCCGGAACCGAACTGGGTGCCGACTAGCACTCTATACATGCGAGTGCCAGCACTCAAGGCCCGAGGGTGCAAGTGTCTCAAGCTGCGACCGCCAACGTCCGCCGTCGACCGGCGAGGATCACGCCGACCGAGGTCACCAGGGCGACCACTGTCAGGATGGCGATCACCGTGATCGCCGGGACCATCCCGCCGATGAGTTCCCCCGGCGCACCGGGTTCGGAACTGCGCAGCATCGCCGTGGTCACCGCCATCATCAGAGCACCGCCGATCTGGGTGCTGGTGTTCACCAGGCCGGATGCCAGGCCCTGCTCCTCATCGGCGACACCTGCCGTGGCCTGCGAGTTCACCGAGGGAAAGGTGACCGCAAAACCCGCCCCGAGGAAAAGCACCGTGGGTAGCAGGAAGACCACATAGTTCATCCCGGGCTCTACCTGCAGGAACCACAGGTAGCCGATCAGGAAGGCCACGAACCCACCCGAGATCAGGAGTTTGGTGTCGACGCGGTCGAGCACCCGATCCATGAACAACGCACTGGCCACGACCAGGATCCCGGCCGGCAGGAAGCCCAGCGCCATCTGCATCGGCGACCAACCCAGTGAATCCTGGAGGTAGAGCGTGACCACGAACTGGAACGCGACGTACCCGCCGAACATCGCGGCGGCCGAGAAGTTGGCGTGGACAAGCGCGATCGAACGCAGAATCCCGAGCCGCACCAACGGGTGCCGATGGCGTATCTCGATACCCACGAATCCGGCGGCCAGGAGCGCAGCAACCACGAACAAAATGATCGTCGCCGGCGCCAGCCATCCCACTTCGGGAGCCTGGACCACGGCGTACACCAGGGTGAGCAGCGCCGCGGTGGACGTGATCGCACCGAGCGCGTCGAATTGCGACCAACTGAAGTTCGTCGGCGCCGACTTCGGGATCACCCTGGCACCGACAACCAGGAGCAGCAGCGCCACCGGACCCGGGAAGATCAACGTTGCACGCCAGGACAATTCGGTGAGCAATCCACCGAACACCAGGCCGAGCGAAAATCCGCTGGCACCGCAGACGGTGTAGATGGACAACGCCTTGTTACGGGCGGGGCCCTCGGTAAATGTGGTGGTGATGATCGACAGCCCGGCCGGAACCGTGAACGCAGCGGCCACACCTTTGACGAACCTCAGGGCGATGATCAAACTGTTGATCTCGGTGGCCGCGCTGATCACCGAGGCCACACCGAACACCGCGAGGGCGGTCAGGAACACCTTCCGTCTGCCGAGCAGGTCGCTCGCGCGGCCGCCGAGCAGGAGCAGACCGCCGTATCCCAGCACGTAGGCACTGACGATCCATTGCAGTTGCGATTGGTCCATGCCGAGGTCGGACCCCATGGACGGCAGGGCAACCCCCACCATCGAGACGTCGAGTCCGTCGAGGAACAGTGCTCCCGCGAGGACAACCAGAAGTAGCCAGGTCTTTCGGCTCCACCCACCGGCAGAGGTCACTTGGTCGGGCGGCGCTCCGAAATCGGTGAGCCGCGGTTGCGCAGTCTTTCGGTTCAGGTCAACAGACATGGGAGAAACTATATGCACTTGCATCTTATCTGTCTACATAAACTGCGTATACATTTAATGTCATTGCATGTGATAGACTGCGACCATGTCCCACCCGCACCGAAGCGACGACGAGCTGGCCCAGGCCTGGCAGGCGCTGTCGGTGCGCTATCACAGACTGCAGTGCGACCTCGACCGCGAACTACAAGCCAGTCAACAGATCTCGAGCAGCGAGTTCGAAGTCCTCGAACTCCTCGCCAGCGCCGACAACTGCAAGTTGCGGATGAGTGAACTGTCCCGCCAGGTCCATTTGAGCCAGAGCGCGTTGTCCCGACTGGTGTCCGGCCTGGAGAAGGACGGACTTGTCGAGCGGACGATGTGCACCAACGACCGCCGGTCGGTATTCACCGAACTGACCGGTTCCGGCCGCACGCGATACGAGGCCGCGAAACCGGTACAACGCGCCATCCTCCGCGCCGAGGCCGGCGAGGACGGTTCCGGATCACTGTGCGGTGCAGCAGAACTGGATACGCCTGCCAAGTCTCGATAGCGGCGCCTCCCGATCAGCGCCGCCGAGCGACCACAAGTAGTTCAACACCGGGTAGTTCGATCCCATCGGCGTTCTGATACTCGACGACGGAATCTCGTAGCCTGCCGCGCAGCGACTCCCTGACCTCGGGCGCCAAATTTTTCACGATCGCGACAACCGGTCCCGATATTGCCGTGATATGGCCCCACCATTGCTCGAAATCTTCTGCGACATAGGGATTATCGACGTCAGTGAGCGTCACGTCCAGAAATCCTGCCCCGTCGACCAATCCGGTCAGCGCGGACTTGTCGGCGAGTGAAAACGGTCCGGGGACACCCGGTGGTGGTACCTCGATACCCAACTCGGTGGCAACGGCATCCAACATCAGGCCGAGCCAGGGGTTCCTGTCTCGCGCCGCCCAGACCGAGACAGCCATCCGGCCACCGGGTTTCAGCACACGATGAATCTCGGTGAGAGCGCGTCCGGGGTCGACCGCGAACATCAGCCCCTCCCGGCAGAGCACCGCATCAAAAGTGCCATCGGGCATCTCGATCTGTTCGATGTCGAGCACTGCGGTCGCGACATTGGTGACACCCAATTGCCTTGTCCGGTTGACCGCGACCTCAACCATGTCGGGTGCCACATCAGACATCGTGACCATCCCGTCCGGACCTACCTGCCGCGCTGCCGCGATACCCGCGGCACCGGTTCCGCAGGCGAGTTCGAGGACTCGATCTCCGGGGGACAGGGCGAGCCCGTCGAGCATGAGCCCGGCAACACCCGATCCGCGTTCCTCGATGTCATCGACCTGCGCGGCCCATCCTGCGGCCACCGAGTTCCACACCGCATGGACCTGATTGCGCAACGGACCGATATCTTCGTGCTCGCTCATCGTGGCCTCCCGCCGACTACACGAGAATGCGCCCAATCGGCGTTGTTGTCACGGATCCGGTGGCACAAATGTCTCCGCTATGGACTGACCGTTGGTGGTTCAGTAGGTGCTGACCTGCACCGACAGGCCCGGATCGGTCGCAACTGTCAACGCAGACGGCGCTGCTCCGCCGGCGATGACATGCGCGCCGAGGGTGGCGATCATGACGCCGTTGTCGGTACACAGGCGTGGCTTCGGGATCCGCAGCGTGATGCCCGCGGCCTCACACCGCTCCTGGGCCATCGACCGGATCCGAGAGTTGGCCGTCGCCCCACCGCCGAGCACCAGGGTGTCGACACCGACGTCGCCGCAGGCCCGGATCGCCTTCATCGTCAACACATCGGCAACGGCTTCCTGGAAGGACGCGGCGATGTCGGGGACCGACGGCTCGGCACCGTCACGACGACACTTCTCCACGTACCGTGCGACTGCGGTCTTGAGCCCGCTGAACGAGAAGTCGTGGCGGGCATCGCGCGGCCCGGTCATACCACGTGGGAACTTGATCGCCTGCGGATCACCATGTGCGGCAGCCGCATCCAGCGCCGGACCACCCGGAAATCCCAGGCCGAGAAGCCGGGCGACCTTGTCGAAGGCCTCCCCCGCCGCATCGTCGACCGTGGTGCCGAGTTCGGTGATGGGAGCCCCCAGATCGGTGACGTGGAGCAGATGGGTGTGTCCGCCCGAGACCAGCAATGCGACACAGGGTGGCATGGGCCCGTTCTCGAGGGTGTCGACCGCCACGTGACCACCGAGGTGGTTGACCGCATAGAGCGGAACATCCCACGCCGCGGCATAGCCCTTCGCCGCCGCCACCCCGACCAGCAACGCGCCGGCGAGGCCGGGCCCGATGGTCACCGCAATGGCGTCCGGCACCTTGATGTCGGCTGCGTCCAGCGCCCGCCGCATGGTCGGCACAATCGCTTCCAGATGTGCACGCGATGCCACTTCCGGGACCACACCGCCATAGCGGGCATGCTCTTCGACACTGGATGCAACCTCGTCGGCGAGCAGCGTGGTGGTCTGATCGGGGTTCCACCGGACGATGCCGACCCCGGTCTCATCGCACGAACTCTCGATACCCATGACGATCATTGCGAATCTCCCGACTGTGTCGTGTCACCGATCGCCGGGCGTCGCATGGTGTACGCATCGGCGCCACTGGGCTGATAGTAACCACGGCGAACGCCGATCTCGTCGAATCCGTTGCGGCGATACAGATTGATGGCGGTCTCGTTGTCGGTCCGGACTTCGAGGAACACCGGCGCCTTTCGGCTGTCCGCGATCTCGAGCAATGTCGCGAGCAATGCCCGACCGTGCCCACGGCCCTGGAATTCCGGGTCGACGGCGATGGTGTGGATCTCGCACTCCAGGTCACCGTCGAGCCCGAGCACGGAGATCCCGGCATAGCCGATCAATGTCTCGCCGTCTCGCACTGCGAAGTAATGATTATGTGGCGCAAGGATTTCCGAACGGAATGCCTCGGCGGGCCACGGCGAATCCCCCGCGAACAGCAGCGCTTCGATCCTGGCGCATCGAGCCGAATCCCGGGCGACGAGCGGACCGATCATTTCTTCCGGTCCTTGAGTTCCACGGCGTCGGGACGGCGGAGATACAACGGGATCAACGGTTTCGGAGCAACACCCGACAACAGGTCGGGCAATGCCACCGACACGAGCCCCACCGCGGTCGGTGCGGTCGGGGTGAGCACCGGGTATTCGAAAAGGCTTGTGTGACTCGGTGAGCCCGCGCTTGCGTCGATCGACTCACCGACCAGGCCGGCACCTAGTTCGGCCGGCGCCACCACGTCGGGCCCGTGGGTCCGGACGCCCTGGGAATAGCGCGCCCAGTAGACCTCGCGACGACGGGCATCGGTCACCACCAGCAGCGAGGCGACATCGGTGGCCTGCGCAGCGATGGCGTCGAGTGAACACACCCCGTGGACCGGCAAACCCAGCGCGTCACCGAACGCGGCGCCGGTGGCCAGGCCCACGCGCAATCCGGTGAAGGGTCCGGGGCCCTGACCGACAACCACGGCATCGAGATCGGATCGCGCCAGCCCGGCCTCGTCGAGGCATTCCAGGATTCTGGTGGTGAGGATCTCGGCGTGACCACGCGTTGTCACCTCGCTGCGCTGCGCGCGGACCGTGGGCGCCTCACCTATTTCTGCGGTCACTTCAACGATCCCGGTCACAACCTCGGGAGTGGCGGTATCGATGGCGAGCACAAGCACGATGAGCCAGCCTACCCGCCTCCCGATGATGTGCGGTTTTGGCGCAACTCACCTGGGCTTTTGTTCGCCAAAACACCACACCATCGGGGGGCGGGAGCGTGGGTCAGTCGGTGATCCAGCCGTAGGTTGCGGTGCGTTCGTCGGTGTCGACGTCGCGGGACAGCCGGACCAGCAGATGCCGGCGGCTCAACCGTTCGGCCACACCCTCACCCCATTCGACCACCACCACCGAATCGTCGAGGTCGGTGTCGAGGTCGAGTGCGTCGAGCTCGTCGAGGCCGCCGAGGCGGTAGGCATCGACGTGGATCATGCCCGGCCGACCATCGGCACCTGCCCGGTGCTGACGGGCGATGATGAACGTCGGCGACGACACCCGCCCGATAACCCCGAGTCCGGCACCGATACCGCGGGCCAGCGCGGTTTTACCGGCTCCGAGCGGTCCGTCGAGGATCACCACGTCACCGGCGGCGAGGTCTGCCGCGAGTTCGCGGCCGAACGCCTCCGTGTCGGCGACGTCCGGCAGGGTGCACTGGTGTGGCAAAACCGGGTTCATGACTGCCAGACCCGCTCGACCAGCGTCTCGATGGCGTCGGTGATGACGTCCGGGTTCTCCAGCATCACCATGTGCCCGCAATCGGCGATCCCGACCAGCTCGCATCCTGGACCCAACCGGTTGTGGAGCTCGACCGAGTTCGGCAACGGCGTCACCTTGTCCTCATAGCCGCAGGCAACAAGAGTGGGAATCCCGGAAAGGACTGCGAGTCCGGAGGTTTCATCGTGTTCCTCGAGTGCGCGCAGGAAATTGACGACGGTGTCGATCCGGGTCCGCTGGATGACCGACTCCACGAACTCACTCACCGCCGGCGAATGAAACGTCGAACCGAAACTTCCGGCCGTCAACACCGGCGCCATCAGCATCCTGGTCAACCCGCGGCCGGCTTCCACCGCACGCGGCGCGCGCCGGACGGACGTCCGGAATGCGTCGACCAGCGGATTCTGCAGGCCGCGTCCCAGCCCCACTTCCGCGATGCCGTGCGCCGCCGACGCGACCAGCCCGACACCGAGCACCCTGGATCCGAACAGTTCCGGTCGACGGCTCGCCAGTGCCATGACCGCCATCCCGCCCATCGAATGACCCATCAGGACAACAGGACCGGTGGGAACCACCGTGCGCAGGACCGCTTCGAGGTCTGCGGCCATCTGGGTGATGGTGCACGACCCGGGCGAGGCCTGTCCGGACTCCCCGTGCCCGCGATGATCGAAGAAGATCATCCGAACGTCACCGCCCCAACGCTTTTCGAGGTCGCGCCGCTGGAAATGCCAGGTCGACATCCGGAGACAGAATCCGTGAACGAACACCACCGTCAACGGCGCATCGGCCGGACCGACTTCCCGAACAGCAAGCGGCACACCGTCATCGGCAACCACAATGCTGGCGTGATCGCTGTAGATCAGGCCGAAATCCTCGATGGAGTTCGGGTCGGGAGTGGTGGGTTTCCTTCGCGTCAGAGAGCGGGCCGCGGCACCGATGGCCACTGCGCCCAGCGTCGCGACACCCGCTGTCCCGGCCAGGATCTCAAGCCGTCCCGATCGCTCCATCAGACCACCTCACCGCTGATCGGACCGGAGACGTAGGTGCGGACTGCGCGGCCACGGATCCCCGAGACGATCTCGTAGTCGATGGTGCCGATGGATTCTGCCCATTCCAGCGCGGTCGGGCCGTCGCCGGCGCCGGTACCGAACAGCACAGCTCGGTCCCCCGCGCTCACCCCCGCGGGGTTCTGGCCGAGGTCGACCACCATCTGGTCCATACAGATACGACCCACGTTGCGATACCGATGTCCGTTGATCTGAACGCTCAGCCGGTTCGACAACAGCCTCGGCACACCGTCTGCGTACCCGGCCGGGAGCAGCGCAACGGTGGTGTCGTTCGGGGCAACCCAGCTGTGGCTGTATGAAACACCTTGTCCTGCTGGAATCTTCTTGACCGACAGCACCTCGGCCGACAGTGTCATCGCCGGGACCAACCCGAAGTCGCCCAGCTCGGGTATCGGTGAGCGTCCGTAGACGGCGATTCCGGGACGCACGAGATCGCGGGCCAGATCTGGACGCGTCAGCGTGGCCGCCGAATTCGCTATGTGCCGCACGGCAACCGGAGCCCCCACCCGGGCCAGGTCGTCAGCCGCCTCGTCGAGCCGCTCGGCCTGCAGATCGTTGAGCGGATGATCGGGTTCGTCAGCACGCACGAGATGACTCATCACACCGTGCATGGTGATCACCTGCTCGGCAACGGCTTTTGCCAGCGCATCCCTGGTGTCGTCCCATTCGGTGATGTGCACGCCATTGCGGGCCAGACCCGTGTCGACCTTCACCGTCACCGACGCGGTGCGTCCGGCGGCACGCGCCGCGGCCACCACCGCATCGAGCTCCCGGGAGGAAGAGACGCCCAGTTGGACATCGGCCTCGATGGCCGAGCCGAAGTCGGCATTGCCGCCGTGCAACCAGGCGAGCACCGGCGCGGTGATGCCGGCGCGGCGCAGTTCGAGCGCCTCGCCGATCGTTGTCACACCCAGCTGGGCGGCACCCGCGGCCAGGGCAGCGCGCCCGACCTCGACCGCGCCGTGGCCGTAACCATCGGCCTTCACCACGGCGACGATCTCGGCGCTGGTGTGCGCGCGCAGGACGCCGATGTTGTGCGACACCGCTGAAAGGTCGATCCGTGCTTCGAGTGCCGGAGTGTTCATCACGTCCCATTCTTTCACCTGCGGCCGCCCAACAGTGCACGCAAGGTCGGTGAGAGGGCCTTGAGCAGGGCT
Organism: Williamsia faeni; assembly: GCA_003202005.1. Taxonomy (GTDB): domain Bacteria; phylum Actinomycetota; class Actinomycetes; order Mycobacteriales; family Mycobacteriaceae; genus Williamsia; species Williamsia faeni. Next base: position 39,652 of record QJJF01000015.1, read on the forward strand.
GATGCCCCGATCGGTGCCGCGTCACCCGACGCGGTGCGTGCCGCCAGGGCGTGCACCCGCGCCGCGGCCGCCGCGGCGAGCGGTGTGTCGATCCCGGCCGCGAGCAGGCTTCCCGCGACACCGGAAAGGATGTCCCCGGCGCCCGCTGTCGCCGCCCAGGACGACCGGGCATCGTTGACCAGGGTGAATCCGTCGGCGTCCGCAATCACCGTGGCCCGGCCTTTGAGAAGAACCGTCGCCTGTAGTTCGGCAGCCAGCTCGCGAACGGCGGCGATCCGATCGGGACCCGGCGCCGATCCGGTCAGGCGGGCGAACTCGCCCGCATGTGGGGTCAGCAGTGTCGGTGCATCGCGGCCCGTGACCAGATCGCGGTGGGCCGCGACGAGTGTGAGTCCGTCGGCATCGATCAGGACGGGCAGATCGGTCGACAACACGTACGCCAGCCGCCGCAGACCGGCCTCGTCGGTGCCGGCACCGGGGCCCACCACCCACGCCTGCACGGTCCCGGCGTCCTCGGGTTCGTCGGCGACCACGGTTTCGGGGAACTGCGCCAACACATGTGGGCCGGCTCCGCCCGCGTACCTGACCATGCCCGACGTCGCCGACACCGCGGCCCCGGTACACAGCACCCCGGCGCCCGGGTACCGGGCCGAGCCGGCGATGATCCCGACCACACCCTGGCTGTATTTGTCGTCGGCCGGCCCGGGAATCGGCCAGAGCGCCGCCACGTCGTCGTCGGTGAGCTGACTGATCGACGGCTCGCCGGCATCTATACCGATGTCCGCCACCACAATCCGGCCACACTGCGGGGCTGCCATCACGTGCGCGATCCGCGCTGCGCCGAACGTCACCGTGACCGCGGCCTTGACCGCTGGAGTATTGACGTACCCGGTGTCGGCGTCGACGCCGGAGGGCAGGTCCACCGAGATGATCGGCGCCTCGCAGGCGGCGAGAACGTCTGCCGCCGCAGGTCGCAAGGGACCGGTTCCGCTGAGACCAACGATACCGTCGATGATCAGATCAACTGTGTTGGAAAGCTTTTCGACGATCACACCACCGGACTTGCGATACGCGGCCAGGCCGGCGGTATGCGTGCGCTCCCCCCCGAGGAGGACCGCTTGCACCCGCACCCCGCGACGACGGAGTTCGGCCGCCGCGTACAGCGCGTCACCGCCGTTGTCGCCCGAGCCGGCGACAACGCCGACTGATCGGCCGTAGCATCCGCCACAGCGGGATTTCAGTTCGGCGACAACCACTCCGGCGACCGCGTGGGCGGCCCGGCGCATCAACACACCATTGGCCAACAGATCGCCGGTGGCCTCCTCGGCCACCCGGATCCGTTCGGCGCTGAAGTAGTTGATCATCGCCTGCGAACCTCGACCTACTCGACGGTGACAGATTTGGCCAGGTTGCGTGGCTTGTCCACGTCGTAGCCCCGCGCCTGTGCGACCGCGGCGGCGAATACCTGAAGCGGCACAGTCGAAACCAGCGGCTGCAACAGTGTCGGTGTCTGCGGGATCCGGATCAGGTGGTCGGCGACATCGACCACCGACTCGTCACCATCTTCGGCGATGACGATGGTGGTTGCGCCACGTGCCTGGATCTCGCGGATGTTGCTGATCATCTTGGAGTGCAGCACAGCACGTCCGGTCAGCGACGGCATCACGATGATGACGGGCAGGTCATCTTCGATCAGCGCGATCGGGCCGTGCTTGAGTTCACCGGCGGCAAACCCTTCGGCATGGATGTACGCCAGCTCCTTGAGCTTGAGTGCGCCCTCGAGCGCCACCGGGTAGCCGACGTGGCGGCCCAGGAACAGCACGGTGTCGCAGCCCGCGAGGTCGCGGCCAAGTGCGCGAACCGGTTCCATGGTCTCCAGCACCTTGCTGACCAGTGCCGGCATGGCTTCGAGGGCAGCGAACTCTCTGGCCACCTCGTCGGGATATTTGGTACCGCGGGCCTGCGCCAGAGCCAGGCCGACCAGGTAGGTCGCGGTGATCTGCGCCAGGAAGCATTTGGTGGAAGCAACGCCGATCTCGGGTCCGGCGTGGGTGTAGAGCACTGCATCGGATTCCCGCGGGATCTGCGCACCATTGGTGTTACAGATCGCCAGCACCTTGGCCTTCTGGTCCTTGGCATGCCGGACCGCTTCCAGGGTGTCGGCCGTCTCCCCCGACTGCGAGATGGCCACCACCAGGGTCGAACGATCGAGCACCGGATCCCGGTACCGGAACTCGCTGGCCAGTTCGACCTCGACCGGGAGGCGGGTCCAGTGCTCGATCGCGTACTTCGACAGCAATCCGGCGTGGTAGGCGGTACCGCAGGCGACCACAAAGACCTTGTCGATGTCGCGCAGGTCGTCGTCGGTCAGGCGCTGCTCGTCGAGGACGATCCGCCCGTTCTCGAAGTGGCCGAGAAGGGTGTCGGCAAGCGCCTGCGGCTGCTCGGCGATCTCCTTCAACATGAAGTAGTCGTAGCCGCCCTTTTCCGCGGCAGCGAGGTCCCAGTCGATATGGAACGGCTTGCCCGGTGCGGCGTTTCCTTCGAAATCGGTGATCAGGTAATTGTCGGCCGTGATGACCACGACCTGGTCCTGTCCGAGCTCGACTGCGTCGCGAGTGTGCTCGATGAATGCGGCCACATCCGAGCCCACGAACATCTCGCCGTCACCCACACCGACAACCAACGGAGTCGACCGGCGCGCGGCCACGATCGTGTCGGGGTGATCGGCGTGCGTGAACACGAGCGTGAACGCCCCGTCGAGCCTCGCGAGGACGGCATACGCACTGGCCACGAAGTCGCCCGCGGTGGGGCCGGAGGCATATTGCAGGTGGATCAGGTGCACAGCGGTCTCGGTGTCGGTATCCGACGAGAACTCGATACCGGCCTGCTCCACCTCGCCACGCAGCGCGGCGAAGTTCTCGATGATCCCGTTGTGGACCACAGCGATCTTGCCGTCGATGCTGGTGTGCGGATGCGCATTGCGGTCGGTGGGCCGACCGTGGGTTGCCCATCGGGTGTGCCCGATGCCGGTGGTGCCGGCAAACGACTCGCGGCCGATCACGGCGAGTTCCTTGTCGAGATTCTCCAGGCGACCGGCCTTCTTCTCGACTGCAGCGTTGCCCGCGCCGTCCAAAATCGCGACCCCGGCCGAGTCGTACCCGCGGTATTCCATCCGCCGCAGCGCCTCGACAACAACCTCGAGGGCATCGCGTTTGCCCACGTATCCGACGATTCCACACATAGTGCTACAGGGTACTTGCCACGTACGGCAGGAGTGAATCGCCGATCTCCCGATGCTGCCCGCCACCGGATTTCTGATGCGGACACCTTCGGGAAGACTCGAAGTGGCCGGACAACGGCCTACTGCCGTTGGTCGGGGTGATCACCTAGAGTCAGACCGTGGCCAATCCCAAGAAGCTTCTTTCGCAGCTGTCCAGAACGGGACCGCATAAGGTTCTGCGCGGTGACATGGCGATTGTCGGGCTCCCCGGAACCATCTACACACCCGCCGAAGGCAAAGACCTCGCCGGCATCGCATTCGGACACGGGTGGATGACCGGAGCCAAGCAGTACTACAAGACCCTCGCGCATCTGGCGTCGTGGGGCATCGTCGCGGCCGCGCCGTCCACCGAGAAGGGCATGCTGGGTTCGGACGAGGGACTCGCCGCCGACCTCGAGACAGCGCTGGCCGTGATCAGTCAGGTCCGGCTCGGCACCGGCCGCATCACGGTGAACAAGCATCGCCTCGGACTGGTCGGACACGGTTTCGGTGCGGGGGCGGCCACGCTCGCCGCCTCCCGGAGTGATCGTGCGAAGGCTCTGGCCGCGCTGTATCCCGCGCCGACCAGCAAAGCGGTCCTGCCGGCTGCCGAGGCGATCCGGATCCCGACGATGATCCTGACCGCACCGGGCGAACTCGAGTCGATGACCTCGAACTCGCTGGCGTTGCGCCGCGCACTGCCGGCCGAGGCCAATCCGGTCTTGCGCATGGTGCCCAAGGCCGACAATCGTGGCTTGGCCGAAGGATTCAGCATTCGTGGAACCCTCGGCGCCGGTGGAAACAGCAAGGCCACCCAGCGCGCCACCCGCGGCGTCCTCACCGGATTCCTGTTGCATCAGCTGACCGGCGAAAAGACCTACTCCGCGTTCAGCGAGCCCGAAGGTGTACTTGGCAAGCTGCACACCGTCGATCCCGAATCGTTGCCGCCGGGCACCGAGGACGTCATCGACCCGCTCACCAGGTTGCTCCGCAAGTAGTCGCCGCCGGCCAACCCTCAGCGGTCGGACAGCCAACCGCTCTCGTAGGACGAGTCCGCACCCGCGGTGTCCACTGGGTCGTCATTGGACGTCGTTGCGTCTGCGGCGGTGCGGGTCTCGTCGGTAGCGCCGCCGGCCGTATCGGATATCGGAGCCGGACCGGACATCGGACTGTGCGGACTGAGGTCGATGTCGTCGGCCGGCAACAGGATCGCACCGCCTCGGGCGACTGATTCCCTGGTGACACCCCGGCGATGCCGGTCGTCTTCTGCCCGAACACGCACGCGTTCACCGAGTACGGCCATCTGTTGGTCGTAAGTCTTTGTGGCAGAGGCGGTTTTACGTCGTGCCGCGGACACGATCTCATCGAACAGATCGACGACGCTCATTGCTCACCTGCCAATGCCAGCTGCCCATCCTCCGGTGGCGGGCCCGCGTCGTCGGGCGCAGACGATTGTGGCGACACGGCCGTGTCCCGGTTCGGGGAGTTGTCACTCACTCCAGGGGTCCGGTGTGTGAACCCCGGCACGGGCGGGGCCGGGCTCTGAGGCGACACCTCCGGACCCGGTGCCACCGCTCCCGGTTCGACGGGCGGACACGGTGTTTCGCTCGCTGTCGGCGGTACGACGCGACCATCGAGCGCCGCCTCCGCATCAGGTTCGACAGCAACCTGGACACCTTGCGTTTCGAGTGTGGGTTCGGGACCGTTCTGCCCGGTTGCCACGACCTCTCCGGTACCCACCTCCGGCGCACCGATCGACCCGTCCGGCCGTACTTCGAGCACGTGCGTTTCGGCATCGCCACCGGCCCCGGTCACCGTGAGATTCACCGACGCGCCATCCGCACCCGCTGCGATTTCGATGACCTTGTTCCCCAGCGTGATCGAGGCAGTCGCATCCGCTGATCCGTCGCCCGCGGCGGGTCCTGCCGAATCTCCCACCGGCGCCGTGTCGATCATCCCGCCGACCGACAGGCCGCCCTGCGCGACCACGGTGGTGATCGCTTCGGCCAATCCGGTGACTGCTGCGGCCGCGATGGTGCCGACAACGACGAGCAGCGGACCCAGGAGTTCGGACGCTGACTCCCCCGACAGCCCACCCGAGAAAGTCCCGGCGCTGCCCGCTGGGGTCCCACCGCCCGCCGGTGTCCCGCCACGTACCGGTTGGTCCCCGCCAGATTCCTGATCCTCGGACGCACACTCTTGATCCGACGGCGCATCGGCCGCACCGGTGAGTTGACCGACCGGCCCGGATCCAGTCGCTGGATAGTCGGAGGTGTCGACCTCGGCCATGGCCGTGCACAGACCCGAGAGGATCGCTTCGATGGCCTCGTCGCAGGCGCTCACCGCAGTCCCGAACAGCTCCACGGTCGCCGCGATCGCTCCCCGGAGTTCGGTGTGGTGTGCAATGCAGGCCATCGTCATCCTCAGCCACAACGTGATCGGTACGCCGAGCAGATTGTTCGGGTCGATCCCGGCGATGCAGGTGTACTGGGTGAAGCGTGCGACGTCGATGCAGTCTGCCGCGACCAGCATCCCGGTGCCGATCCCCGAGATCGCGGCCAGATCAGCCTCCGCCCGCGGCAGAATCGATTGGAGTTGTTGTTGTGCAACGATTCCGGAGCCATCCGGCCACGAACAGGCCAGTGCACCGTGCTGCTGCTTCTGTACGTCGACCTGCGAGGCCAGCGTGGCATGCAGTTGTTGCATCACCGCGCCGTCGGCGCGCAATTGCGCCGTGCTGAGGTCATCCGTCTGGCAGAAACGGCCTTCAAAGACCGAGAACTCGGGAAAATCTGTGATCCCGAGGCGCGAAGCCAACGGGGCGACGTGCGCAAAGAACTCGAGTCCGGATTTGGCAACCTCACGTGCTGTGGCCAGTTCGAACTGCAGATCAGCACCGGCGCCTGGCCCCTTACCCACGACCGGCTTTCGCTTCGACTATCGACCGGCCATTCGCCCGGTCCTGTCCGTCCAAGGTGTCGGCGGCATCGACCAGACCGTCACCGAACTGCCGCGCCGATTGCGCCAGCTTTCTCACACTCTGTGCGATCGCCAGCAATCCGGCGGAGTAGGCGAGCTCGTGGTGCGCGTACCGACTCCCGAGGTGCGCAGCCATATCGCACTCGCCCAAACCCGTGCACGCAACATCGGCCAGATGCGCGGTGTCCCCGAAGACACCGCCGACACGACGTATCTCCGGCGGATCGATCCAGGTCTGATTCCCCATGCTGACCTCCCGCCAGGTTGGACGCACCGGGCCCGAGTCCGGTTCCACGGATCACGACCTCGGTCTGCAACCACACTCAGCCCGGGAAACGGCGATGTCCGCGTCCCGAGTTCTCGGGACGCGGACATCAAACAAGCGAAGTGCAGGACCTACGCTGGCCTAGGCGCCAAACAACACTCCGGCGTTGTCGATGAGGAACTGGAAGATGTCCAGCCACGCGAACTCAAATGTCGAGGTCATAGTGAATTACCCTTCGTAGTTGTGGGCGGAATGCATTCGCCCACAGCGACATACATAATTCGGAAACGGCCTGGGTCTCAACCGATATCCGACCATACTGTTTCACAGCCAGACATATCTGTCACGACGAGAACGCGATCAATAGCCGACCAAGCCATCCGAATGACGGTAATCAGCAATTCATCGAGAAATTCCTTGCGCAATGAATGGAGACGGTATCAATGCAGGCCAGAGGTCTATCGAGGGATAAACAACCGTTGACACGATTGCACGTCCGGAATATCAACATTCTTATCAACAGTCACAAAACGGACAAAACGCAACGCTGTTGATGCCCCCGACATCGGGGACACCAATTCCGAAAACCCCCGGCCCGGCGCATGAATAGGCCTGCAGACTTTCGTTGAACAGACCAATATATGCGTGCACAAGAATAATTACCGAAGTGTTTACACGTCGTTCGAATCAACCGAGTCACCCAGAGGAATTGTGATATACCGCACATCGCAGAAAGCGGGCCGCTCGCCGGTGAAAGGTCGGCTGTCAGGCAGCCTCGACGACCGCCGCAATCCGCTCTGCGACCGACTGTGCCTGCTCCGCGGTGGCGGCCTCGACCATCACCCGGACCAACTGCTCGGTTCCGGACGGACGGAGGAGCACGCGCCCGGTGGCACCGAGTTCGCCTTCGGCGAGGGCAACAGCCTGTTTGACCGACTCTGCTTGTGCAACGACATTCTTGTCGGCGACCCGGACGTTGATCAGCACCTGCGGGAGCGCGTGCATGATCGACGCCAGCTCGGCCAATGATTTGCCGGTGGAAGCCATGCGGTCCATCAGCGCGAGACCGGTCAGGATGCCGTCGCCGGTGGTGCCGTAGGACGGGATTACGACGTGACCGGACTGTTCACCGCCGAGGGCGTAGCCACCGGCCCGGAGTTCTTCGAGTACATAGCGATCACCGACACCGGTGGTGCGGACCGTGATTCCGGCCTCGGTCATCGCCAGGTGCAGTCCGAGGTTGCTCATGACAGTGGCCACGAGGGTGTTGTCGGAGAGGGTGCCGGCGTCCTTCATGGAGGTGGCGAGCACCGCCATGATGGCATCGCCGTCGACGATCTCACCGGTTGCATCCACTGCCAGGCAGCGGTCGGCATCGCCGTCGTGGGCCAGTCCGAGATCGGCACCGTATTCCCGGACCGCGGCCTGAACCTGATCCAAATGTGTTGACCCACAACCATCGTTGATGTTGTTGCCATCGGGATCGGCACTGATCGCGATCACCGTGGCACCGGCTGTGCGGTAGGCGCGCGGTGCGGCCAGATAGGCGGCGCCGTGGGCGCAGTCGACCACCACGGTCACGGGATTGAGGTTCGTATGGACGATCCCGGCCAAGTGGCGGAGATAGACATCGAGTGCGTCGTCGGCATCACGAACGCGGCCGACGTCTTCACCGGTCGGACGCTGCACTGCAGCGTCGAGCGCTGATTCGATGGCGTCTTCGGCTGCGTCGGCCAGCTTGTGGCCCCCGGGGCCGAAGAACTTGATCCCGTTGTCGGGCATCGGATTGTGCGAGGCCGAGATCATGACACCGAACGCGGCGTCGTAGTGGTCGGTGAGGTAGGCGACGGCCGGTGTGGGCACCACGCCGACGCGCAGGGCATCGACACCTGCTGCGGTCAGTCCGGCGCACACGGCTGCCTCGAGCATCTCCCCCGATGCCCTGGTGTCACGGCCGACGACCGCGACCGGTCGCCCGGACCCGCGTGCCGACGCGAGTACTCGCGCTCCGGCCTGTGCCAGTGATAGTGCCAGTTCCGGTGTCAGGTCGGCGTTCGCCAGTCCCCGAACACCATCTGTGCCGAACAGGTGCCCCATAAACCTTCCTCAGTTCCATGCACACAGGCAGGCGTCCAGAGATCGGAACGCCTGCCTGCGGTCAAGACGAGCTTTGTAGTTCTCGCGATGAAGTGATCAGCGCTTGCTGTACTGCGAAGCCTTACGGGCCTTCTTCAGGCCGTACTTCTTGCGCTCCACGGCACGCGGGTCACGGGTGAGGAAGCCGGCCTTCTTGAGGGCCGGGCGATCATCCGGGGTGACCTCGATCAGCGCGCGGGCAATGGCCAGACGCAGTGCGCCGGCCTGTCCCGACGGGCCGCCACCATGCAGGTTGGCGAAGACGTCGAACGAATCGCTGCGCTCCACGGTCACAAACGGAGCCTTGATCAGCTGCTGGTGCACCTTGTTGGGGAAGTACTCCTCCAGGGTGCGTCCGTTGAGCTTGAACTCGCCGGTGCCGGGCGACAAGCGCACGCGCACAACGGCTTCCTTACGACGACCGACGGTCTGAATCGGCTGATCGAACTCGATCGGCGCGCGGGTGACGGCAGCCTCTTCGGCAACAGCGTCATCCACGGTGTAGTCGTCGGCGCCGACCTCGGCCTCGACGACTTCAGCAGCCACAACTTCGGTTTCGGTCTGATCGGACACGTTTTGCTCCTCCGGCGCCGTCACTGGGCAACCTGGGTGATCTCGAAGGGCACGGGCTGCTGGGCCGCGTGGGGATGGTTGGGTCCGGCGTAGACCTTGAGCTTGGACGCCATGGCGTTACCGAGCTTGGTCTTCGGGAGCATCCCGATGATCGCCTTCTCGACGAGGCGCTCTGGGTGGGTGGCCAGGGTCTCACCGACAGTGCGGGACTTCAGGCCGCCCGGGTGACCGGAGTGGCGGTAGAGCAGCTTGTCGTCGCGCTTGTTTCCGCTGACGGCAACCTTCTCGGCGTTGATGATGACGACGAAGTCGCCACCATCCATGTGAGGGGCGTAGGTCGGCTTGTGCTTGCCGCGGAGCAGGTTGGCGCTCTGCACGGCGAGGCGGCCGAGCACCACATCGGTGGCGTCGATGACAAGCCACGCATGCGTGATGTCACTCGCCTTCGGGGTGTACGTAGGCACAGATAGTCCTCTGTCTGGTGTTACGGGGCTGGTCCCGATACGCGGCAGAGGTTCTCCTGGCGACCAGTGGGGACCCAGGCCTCGACTCGTCCGGAATCCCGAATGGCCGCGCACCAACGAACAACAGTACCGGTCGGCCGTCGCCATGGTCAAAACGCCTACGACCAGCGATCGCGGCGAGCAAGAGTCAGCGCTCGGTGACCCGCACCGATCCGACGGCAGCGCGGCACTGAGCGTCGACGGATTCGCCGGCAGATCCGCTCTGGCAACCGATGCTGACCTGCAGGCCCCGCTCCACAGTCAGGTACCAGCGGATCGGCCCGCCGGAGACCGGGACCTCGCGATAGCTGATCACCTCGCGACCCGCGAATTGAGTACTCGGGGAGAATTCCTGGACCACCCCGTCGCCGCGCTGGTCGATGCGGTTGCGCAGACTCACCGCGACCGACGCCAGCGTGGAGGTGTCCCGGACGGTGTTCTGCAGGACGATCAGACGGCTGTCGTCGTCCGGGGCCGCAAACGTTGTCCTCGACACCACACCTTCGGTCGGTGGTTCACTGCTCTGGCGCCAGCCACCGGGAACCGTGAGGCTCGCGCGTCCGAGGTCGACGGAACGATCCACCGCCGCTGCCGGCGCCGGTGAGGTCGCGTCCCGCATCGCCATGACACCCACGGCAACCGCGGCCGCGATCACCACCAGCGCCGTCGCTGCTGCCGCGACGACCCGGCCCCGGCTCCGCGTGGTGGCCGGAGGCAGTGCGTCATCGACCCGTGGGGGCGGTAGTTCGGCGCCGCCGAATCGGCGCAACAGGGTCCGGTCGACCACGAGGACCCGGCCGACGATGGTCGACTCCTGTGCGCTCCGGCACGCCGCTTCGACCGCCGCCCGATCGCGACCGTCCACCAGGATCGCCTCGACACTGTTGTCCACGACACTGCGCAGGAGGTCGGGCAGGGCGTCCGGCTCGGTGAGTACCCGTGTCGAGGCGATCCGCCAGCCGTGCGCCGACGAGCGGAGTTCATGGACGTCGATCCGCCCGTGGACCTCGATGATCACCGCGCACTGTGCCGCCGACTCGAGATGAGAACGCGCCACCGCCACCGCTCGTGGAACGAGTTCGAGCTCGCCACAGTGCGCCGACGCCGCGCCACGCAAGATCTCGGTTCGCCGGCGGCCCCAGGTGGTCGGGTAGGTCAGAGTCACCGCACCGCGCCCGTCGATCGCCGAGGCGAACAACCGCGACCACGCCTCGGTGGTGTGCATCCGCCGACCGTCGATCGTCAGCCCTGCGGAGTTGATACCCGAGACCAACGGAGCGATCGGAAGCGCGCTGCCCGTACCGACCGCAAGTTCGTCGTAGGCGATGTCGGCCACCACGGCACGGATACCGGGATCCGGACTCCCGGCGCTGCCGTTCAGCACCGTCGTATTCACACTGTTTCCGTTCACAGCGGCGACAGGTAGGCGACTTGGATCATTTCCTGCGGTCGCGATCGCGAGACGAGTTCACCGCGGCCGGGCACCAGCTTCTGCAGACGGACCCGACCCAGCAGGTAGCCCTCGTCCCGGTCACCGCTCATCAGCAGGCCATCGGTCGAGAGGTCTTTGAGGCGCCCGATGATCGTGTCGAACAGTGCCCGCCCCGCACCACCCGAGCGTCTGGTGACGATCAGGTGCAGACCGATGTCGCGGGCCTGTGACAGCAGGTCCACCAGTGGCGTCAATGGGTTGCCGCCACCGGTTGCCACCATGTCGTAGTCGTCGACAACGATGTAGACGTCCGGGCCCGACCACCAGCCGGCTTCGCGCAACTGTTGTTGGGTCACGTTCTCGCCGGGTATGCGGGCGGTGAAGAACGCCACCAGCTCGGTCACCATCGGCGCCAGGGTCTGCGCCGAACTCGCGTATCCGGCAAGGTGATCCGATTCGATGACACCCAGCATGGTTCGCCGATAGTCGACAAGGACGATCTTCGTCTCGTCGGCGGTGCCGTTTTCGACGAGGCCGGCGACGATGTTGCGCAGCAGCGTCGTCTTCCCGTGCTCGACGTCGGCGAAGGCCATGAAGTGCGGTTGCGTCCCGAAATCGAGGATCACCGGCTCCAATTCGGCTTCACCGACACCGATGGCAACCTGCTTCGGGCCCAGCGTGATCCCTCGTTCCCGCACGCTGTTCAACACGTCCTCGCGGTCGAGGTGGGATGCAAGCTTACGGACCGCCATCGCCCCACCGCCGGGGTAGACGGCACACAGCTTCGAAACCGTGTCGGCCAGTGCCTCGCCAAGCGACTCGATTCCGGTCTCGGAGTCGGTGCGCGGCAACGCGATCAGCATATGCAGTTGCTGCGGCGTCAGGCCGCGGCCCGGTCTGCCCTCGGGGACGAGCCCGGCGACCTTGCGGCCCATCTCCGAATCGAGCGGGTCGCCCAGGCGTAATTCGAGCCGGCTGCCGATCAGGTCCTTGATCGCCGGACGGACCTCGGCCCACCTCGCGGCCGTCACGATCACGTGGACTCCGTAGGACAATCCCTGCGCCACAATGCTGTTGATCTGTTCTTCCAGGAAATCGAACTCGCCGCGGATCACCGCGTAACCGTCGACCACCAGGAACACATCGCCGAACACGTCCTCGGACAGCGTCTGATCACCGGCGCGCCGGCGGTTCCGGAAGTCGCGCATGGATTCGATCCCGAGTGCTGCGAACCGCAGCTCGCGTCGCCGAACCAGGGTCGCCACCTCGGCGACCGTCCGGCGCACCGCATCCATGTCCGCGCGTCCGGCGACCGAGCCCACGTGCGGCAACCCCGCGATACCGGCGAGCGAACCGCCGCCGAAGTCGAGGCAGTAGAACTGCACCTGCTGCGGACTGTGCGTGGCCGCAGCCGCAAGGATCAGGGCGCGCACCGCATTCGATTTGCCCGACTGCGGGCCACCGACAATCGCCACATTGCCACGCGAGCCCGAGACGTCGATGGTCAGCACGTCGCGGCGCTGGTCGTAGGGACGGTCGACGATGCCCAGCGGGAACTCGAGTTGGCCGGTCTGCGGGGTCTGCCAGTGCGGGGCCAGCATGTCGATCGTCGGCGACTGGTCCAGCGGCGGCAACCACACCTCGTGCGCGGCGAGGCCCTGCCCCTCGATCTGGCCGACAACCGTCTCGAGCAACGTACGGGTGACCGCTGCCGTCACGGCTTCGGGAACCTCTTCTGGCAGGGCAGGTTCGGGCGCCACGACCGGATCGAGCGGAACCCGGCCGGCGGTGAACATCTTGAGTCGGCCGGCGCCACCGGCAGCCGTAGAATACACCGCATCGATCGCTGCCTGCGGCGCCGTGTAGGGACCGGACACATAGCAGGTGTTGAAGCGGATCGGTTCGGCCGAATCACATTTCAGGTAGCCCGACCCCGGCACATTCGGCAGGTGGTACGCGTCAGGTACGCCCAGCACCGACCGGGATTCGTTGGCCGAGAAGGTCTTCAGACCGATCCGATACGACAGATGACTGTCGAGACCACGCATCTTGCCCTCTTCGAGGCGCTGCGACGCCAGCAGGAGATGTATGTGCAGCGAACGGCCGAGTCGGCCGATCGCAACGAACAGATCGGCGAAGTCCGGCTTCTGCGCGAGGAGTTCGGAGAACTCGTCCACCACGATGAACAGTGCCGGCATCGGTTCCAGCGCCGCACCGGCGGCCCGCGCCCGTTCGTAATCACCGACGTTTGCGAAATTTCCGGCGGCCCGCAGGACCTCCTGACGCCGATTCATCTCACCGGAGAGCGCATCGCGCATCCGGTCGACCATCGACAATTCCTCTTCGAGGTTGGTGATCACCGCAGCAACATGCGGGGCCGCATCAAGACCCAAAAATGTTGCGCCACCTTTGAAGTCGACCAGGACGAGGTTGAGTGCCTCGGGTGAATGGGAGGCGACCATCGACAGCACCAGCGTGCGCAGGAATTCCGATTTCCCCGACCCGGTGGCCCCGATACACAGACCGTGCGGGCCCATGCCACCCTCGGCCGCCTCTTTGATGTCGATCTCGACCGGCGTTCCGTTGACCGAGTAGCCGATCGGCACCCGCAGCCTGCTGCGCGCGGTCCGCGGTGCCCACACACTTCGAAGGTCCAGGTGGGTCGCATCGGGGATGCCGAGGAGGTTCATCAGACCCGGATCGGTCGGCGACACCTCCTGTTCCAGGCTGACGAGCTGGGCGGCGGTGGCGAGGCGATAGCGGGCCATCGCGCGGGCGAAGGCCTCGGCCTCCGGGACGCTCAGCGCATCCATGTCGGCGAACTCTTCGACACCGAACGCGCTTCGCGCGCCGACCTTTCCGTCCCGGATCACCAATTGCAGTCCGCGTCGGACAGCGAGACCGTCCGGCGGCGCGGACAGGTCGAGGACCGAGACGGCCTCCATGCCGGCGTCCCCGACGATCCGTTCGTCACCGGTCACGTGACCGTCATCGATGACCACCACGAGGTGGGCGCGGCCGGCTGCCGGCGGCGCCGAACGCGAGAAACGGCCCCGCTCGAGGAGATCGGCGGCGAGGTCGTCCTCGAGATCTGCCAGCGACCGGTAGATCATCCGGACCGATCCGACGCCGTCGCGCTCGTAGGGATGCTGAACGTGCGGCAGCCACTTGCACCAGTCCCACGATTCGGCGGCTGGATCGGCCGTCACCACCGCGATCATCATTTGATCGGGCCCGTGAAAGGCACACAACTCCAACATCATCGACCGGGCGAGCTGGCGGGTCTCCTGCCTGGCGCCCTCGATGTTGATCGCCGGGAATCCTCTCAGGGACACGGCGGTGGGCAGTCCGTGCACCACTGAATGTGTGCGCACAAAGCGGCGGAGCGCCACCGCCGACACCGGTTCGATGTCTTCGAGGGGCCCGGTCTCCGGCGGCATCAGCCGGGTCGCGAGGCGCTGCGATCCGACCCCGACGCGGACATGACCGAAATCGTTGTCGCCGCGGCGGCGTTCCCACATCCGCCTGCCGCCGACAACCCCGAGCAGGGCGGCGGGCTCGGGATGACTCCATTCGAGGGCGTCGCGTTGGGCCGCGCCGGTCTCGTGAACCTCGTCGCGGACCTGGCACAGGTACCGGAAATAGTCCTTGCGCTCTTCATTGAGTTCGGCTGCGCGCTTGCCTCCGCGGTTGCCGCCACCGGCATACATGCCGAACATCGACATCAGCATCATCATCGGGAACATCATGGTCAGCGGATTCGACAACATGTTTCGACCGCCGGTCACGAACATCATCGCGATCATGCCGACGACGGCGAACACCATCACCACGGGCATCATCTTCATCAGGAGATTGCCCGGAACCACCCGCGGCACATCCGGTGGCACCTGCAGATTCACCTCGCCACCAGGCGCCCGCGGCGCCGGCACGCGAGCCCGACGGACAAAACCCTCGGTTGTACCCGCGGTCATCGCGACATCATGGATTTCAAAACCCCACCCCCGAACCTCAACCTGCTCCCCTGAGCGCACATCATTCCTCATCGAATTGCCGGCGGCACCGCGAAGGGCCCAATTCATCCACATCGAGGCCGGTGGCAGGCGTCAGATGTCGGAACGGTTCGCTATGGTCATCGGTACTTGGTGGGGATCTCTTGGGGGGAATCATGACCGCTGCTGACCTTTTGGCGGAGCTGGACGCTGCTGCCGGCCGCGAACCGTCGCTCGCGCGGGTGTCCGTGATCGGTGGGACAACGCAGTTCGACGTCGGTCTGCCCGCCGCCGTCGCCGTGGCTGCGCTGATCCCTGACCTGGTGGCCCTGATCAGCACCCGGGCCCCTGTCACCGACGACGAGAACGAGGCCAGGCCCGGTCCTATCCGCGATCACTGGACGCTGTCGCGGGTCGGCCACGACCCGATCCCACCCAACCGGAGCCTGAGCGAGGCGGGAGTCCGCGACGGCGACCTGCTGATCCTGCGAGCCGTACCGGCGCGCGAAAGTGCAGTGCTGTTCGACGACGTCATCGACGCGGTCGCCCGCCTCGGCGAGGCCCAATTCTCCAGCTGGAATGCCGCCGCCGCCCGCCTGATGGGGTACGTGGTGGCAGTCGGTGCCTCGACACTGTTGTCGCTGTCGTTGCTCCACGAACGCGGCGCCCGTGATCTGCTGTGGCCCATACTCATCGCCGCTCTGGCCGCCGGCGCCTTTGTGGTCGCCGGCGCGATCGTAGGTCGCTACTACGACGATCCGGGTACCGCGGCGATCACTTCGCTGTGCGCGATGGCCCCCGCGATGGCCACCGGAATGATGGTGCCACCCGGCGCATATGGCGCCGCCCACCTGACACTCGGATTTGCGGTCGTCACCATGCTGGCAGCACTCTCCTACCGCATCTCCACCGCCGGCCCGCTGATCCATTCCGCCGTCGGCACCGCTGCGGTATTCGGAACCTTCACATCGCTTGCGCAACTCCTCTTTTCACCGGGTGCGGTCAGCCTCGGTGCCGGTCTGTGCGCGGCCGCCATCGTGGCGATCTCGATGGCGCCGCGCATCACGATCCTGCTGGCCCGACTGCCGTTGCCCCCGGTTCCGACCGCGGGTGCCGCGATCGATCCGGCCGACTCGGCACCTCGCCCCGCGATTGAAGGCATCGGGGCGATCGGTGCCATGGCCCTGCCCTCGGCCGCCGCGCTCGAACTCCGGGCGAGGACAGCCGCGCGGTATCTCACCGGCCTCCTTGCCGGCACCTCCGCGGCCGCGGTGGCCGGGATGACGATGGTGGCCTATCCCGTCGACGAATTCAGTTGGCGTTGCACGGTATACGCATTGATCATCGCCGCGCTGCTGTGTCTACGCGGACGTTCCTATGCCGACCTCGCGCAGGCATCGACCCTCATCGGTGCCGGAGCCATCGGATTCGGTGTGACCGCGGGCCTGGTGGTTCTCGGTCCCGGCGATCATGCGGCGGTTGCGATGTCGGCACTCGCTGCGGTCGCGGTACTGGCGCTGCTCTGTGGTGTCGTGGCGCCCCGGTCGTCGTTCTCTCCGGTGATGCGCCGCATCGTCGAGATCACCGAATACGTGCTGATCGCCATGATCGTGCCGCTGATGTTCTGGATCATGGACCTCTTTGCCGCGGTGCGCGACCTGTGACGGCTCCGGTCCACATCCGGAACCCGCACCAACCGACGCGTCGCAAACGTATCGTTCGGCTTGCCGCACTGGCCGGTGTGGTTGCACTGCTGGCAGCACTTCCGGCACCGACCGCCGGCGCGATCACCCCACCGGTCATCGAACCAGGCGCGCTGGTGCGCAATGCCCCGGTGGCACCACCGGAAGCCACCGAGCAGAAGATGTTGTGCGCCAAGCCCGTTCTGGCACCCGGCACCGACATCACCGTGCCGTCGGCCGCGCAGACCATGATGCGCTTGCCCGATGCCTGGCGATTCAGCCGGGGCGCCGGCCAGAAGGTGGCGGTCATCGACACCGGTGTCACCCGCCATCCACGTCTGCCCCGCGTCCAGTCCGGAGGCGACTACGTCGCGCGCACCGACGGCACCGACGACTGCGACGGGCACGGCACCCTGGTCGCCGGAATCATTGCCGCGCAGCCCTCTTCGACCGATGCGTTCGCCGGGGTGGCGCCCGAGGCCTCGATCATTGCGATCCGGCAGTCGAGTGGAGCCTTCGAGGCCAAGGATCGGCGACAGAACACAACACCTGACCCGACGATCGGATCCGGCTTCGGAACCGTGCAGACGTTGGCCAATGCGATTGTGCGGGCGGTTGATCTGGGCGCCACGGTCATCAACATCTCCGAGGTGGCCTGCGGTTCGGCCGGCACCGACCTTCACGACAAACAACTGGGCGCAGCTGTGAAGTACGCGTTCGACCGCAACGTGGTCGTGGTCGCAGCGGCAGGCAATCTCACACAGGGTTCGGCCTGCTCGACGCAGAATCCACCGCCGAACCCCGCAAATCCCCAACTCGACGGATGGGACACCGTCACCACCGTCGCCAGCCCGGCCTGGTACGCGCCGTATGTCCTGAGTGTGGCGGCGGTCGATTCAGAATCCGGGTCGCCCGCCGGGTTCAGTTTGTCGGGACCGTGGGTGGGCGTCGCGGCACCCGGCACCGGCATCCTGAGCCTGGACAGCGTCGGTGGATCGAACAAACTCGTCAACGCCCATGTTGGAGACCAGGGACTCACCAGCATCGACGGCACCAGTTTTGCCGCCCCGTACGTTGCCGGCGTGGTGGCCCTCGTCCGGGCGAAATACCCCGAATTGAACGCCGCCGAAGTGATCGAACGGATCACCCGGACCGCACACGCCCCGGGGACCGGCCGCGACAACACCATCGGTCACGGGGTGATCGATCCGGTCGCGGCGCTGACCTACGACCTTTCGAATGTGCAGACCGATTGGACTGTCCCACAATCGATCTCGGCTCCACTCCACGAACCTCCGGCCGACACCGGGCCTCGCACGGCAGCACTCATCGGAATCGGGGTGTGCGTGGTGATCCTTGTCGCCGGATGGGCGGTCTCGATGCCGGCGCGGCGCTTGCGCACACTGGAACCGGACGAGTACTGAACCCGCCGCCGGAACCCATCACCAGCCGCGGACCCGTTGTGGCCGGAGGCGGATGAGGGCTCCCGCTTCTTCCGAATCGAGCGCGCCGGGCACCCCGATTTTACTTCGTGCGGGCCGGACGCAGCTCGCGCGGCAAAGCAAACGTCAACGTCTCCTGCGCGGTGGTCACCGACTCGACGCCGTCGAAGCCGTGTTCTTGCAGCAGGTCCATGACACCGCGGACCAGCACTTCCGGCACCGATGCACCGGAGGTGATGCCGACCGTCTGCACACCCTCGAGCCACGCGAGGTCGATGTCACGGGCGTAATCGACCAGGTACGACGCATTCGCGCCGGCCTGCAATGCCACCTCGACGAGGCGAACCGAGTTGGACGAGTTCTGTGAACCGACCACGATCACCAGCTCACACTGCGGCGCCATGGCCTTGACGGCCACCTGCCGATTCTGGGTGGCGTAGCAGATGTCATCGCTCGGCGGGTCGTTGAGCAGCGGAAACTTCTCCCGCAGACGGGATACCGTCTGCATGGTCTCGTCGACCGACAATGTGGTCTGCGACAGCCAGATCACCTTGGATTCGTCGCGGACGGTGACCCGATCGACGCTGTCGGGTCCGTCGACGAGCTGCACGTGGTCGGGAGCCTCACCGGCGGTGCCCTCGACCTCTTCGTGGCCCTCGTGACCGATCAGCAGGATGTCGTAGTCGTCGCGGGCGAACCGCTTGGCCTCCTGGTGCACCTTGGTGACCAGTGGGCAGGTGGCATCGATGGTGCGCAGGTTGCGGTCGGCGGCGGAGTCGTGGACGGCCGGCGAGACACCATGGGCGGAGAACACCACGAGTGCCCCCTCGGGAACCTCGTCGGTTTCGTCCACGAAGATCGCACCGCGATTCATCAGCGTCTCGACGACGTGCCGGTTGTGGACGATCTCCTTACGCACGTACACGGGCGCGCCGTGCTTCTCCAGTGCTTTCTCGACCGTCTCGACGGCGCGATCGACGCCCGCGCAGTAGCCGCGCGGCTCAGCGAGCAGGATTTTCTTGCCTGAAGGGGTGGTTTCGGCCGAACTCATGACAATCAGCGTACGGGCTATCCGGCCCTACTGGTGGCCACCGCCTGCGCCATGAGGCAGAGTATGGACATGATCCGACCACCTTATGCCGCAAGGGTCGCCGCCGGGGTTGTTGTCACTGTGCTCGAAGAGACACGCAAATTGCCGACCACAGCGATCACCCTTCCGATGACCGCAGTGAGCCAGACCTTGCAGGCTGTGATGCGCTTTCAGCAGGGCATCGCCGAAATGGCCATCAAGGGCGACGAGGTCTTCGAGTCATGGCTCGGGCAGGCGGAAGAAGAGCCGGAGTGGGCCACCTTCGACGAAGACGAAGACGACTACATCGCGCCGCCGGCACCGCGTCCGGTGACTCCGGCCACAGTTGCCGGCTCCGACACATCAACCGCCGCCGAATCCGACGACGAGTCCACGTCGCCGCCGTCGGGCTCGGGCCGGTTCGCGCTCTACAGTTCGACACCCGACCTCGACTCCGAGGAGGAGGCAGCGCCGCCGAGCACGAACGGTGATGCTCCCGAGATCGTCGAAGCACTCGATTACGAGACGCTGACGCTGGCTCAGCTGCGGGCCAAGCTCCGCACCATCGGCCTCGCCGAACTCAAAGAACTCGCCGCTTACGAGAAGGCCACACGAGCGCGGGCACCGTTTGTCACCATGCTCGACAACCGTGTGACCGCGGCGAGCAAGTAGCCTCCCCGAGTGAGCAACACGCCCGAATCGGCGTGGCCGGTACGGACGATCAACACCAAGATCGCCGACTGGCTGCACAAACTGGGACAGGTCTGGGTCGAGGGTCAGGTGACCCAGATCAACCGCCGTCCCGGCACCCGGGTCGCATTCCTGACGCTGCGAGATCCCGCCGCAGACGTCTCGATCCAGATCACCTGCAAACCGGAGCTGCTGAACCGGGGACCGGTCCCCCTCACCGAGGGCGCTCGCGTGGTGGTTCTGGGCAGACCCAGCTTCTACACCGGTCGCGCGACGGTGTCGTTGTTGGTCACCGAGATCCGGCCGATCGGCATCGGTGAGCTCCTGGCCCGGATCGAACGACTGCGCCGGCTCCTGGCCGCCGAGGGATTGTTCGACGCCGGCCGCAAACGTCCGCTGCCGTTTCTGCCCGGCACCATCGGACTCATCACCGGCCGCGCCAGCGCCGCCGAACGCGATATCGTGTCGGTCGCGCAAAAACGCTGGCCGGCAGTGCGTTTCGAAATCCGCAATGCCCCGGTCCAGGGTCCGACGGCGGTCCCGGCGATCCTGCGGCACCTGGCCGAACTCGATGCGGACCCCGACGTCGACGTCATCATCCTGGCGCGTGGCGGCGGCAGCGTCGAAGATCTGTTGCCATTCTCCGACGAGGCGCTGTGCCGGGCCGTCGCCCAGGTCACCACCGCGGTGGTCAGCGCGATCGGACACGAGCCCGACTCCCCCGTACTCGACCTGGTGGCCGACCTGCGGGCAGCAACTCCGACCGATGCCGCCAAGCGCGTGGTCCCCGACGTCGCCGTCGAGCTCGCCAAAGTCCGAGATCTTCGCGCGAGAAGTGCCGGAGCACTGCGTAATTGGGTGACCACCCAGGTTCGGGGACTCGATTCCCTGCGCGGTCGGCCGGTGCTGGCCCAGCCGTATCGCATCGTCGACGACCGAATCGACGAGATCGAGCGCGCCGCCCGCGACATCCGCCGCGATGTCGCCCGACTCGTTTCCCACGAGGAGCAGCGGATCGAACATCTGCGGGCCCGGCTCTCCACCCTCGGCCCGGCACAGACACTGGCCCGCGGCTACGCCGTGGTGCAACGCGTACCCGGGGCCGCCAGTAGTTCCGGCGAAGATCCCCATGTGGTGACATCGATCGACGACATGCCGATCGGAACCCAGCTCAGGATTCGCGTCGCCGACGGCGCGACCCGGGCCGCGGTGATGGGTGTGGAAAAGCCACAGCGGCGCTGACGGACGCGCGTACAACAAGGCCAATCAACCGGGGCGCGGACACATGAGCACGACAGCACCGGCCCCGGGCCCGGAACAGAAGGAAGACAGTGGCAGCAAAGAACGACGCCGACAGCAACGAGCCGTCGATCGGCGAACTGGGCTACGAACAGGCGCGCGACGAGCTGATCGTGGTGGTCCGCACCCTCGAACAGGGCGGGCTCGACCTGGACGCGTCGCTGGAACTCTGGGAGCGTGGCGAGGCTCTGTCCCGCCGGTGTGAGGAACATCTCGAAGGTGCCCGAAAGCGCATCGAGTCGGTCCTCGGGGTCGAGGACGACGGTGATTTCGAGGACGAGGACGTCGAGGATGAGGACTGACGCCGGCTTCCGGCGTACCGATCTTCGTCGGTGATCATCGCCCGTTTATGACCATCGCGAGCTCCCTGCAATACTCGGGTAGTGGCTGCAAAACCCCGGATTCTGACCAACAACAAAGACATGATCTGGTCTTTGATCCCTTTGTTGTTGCTGTGCATGTTCGTGGCAGCGGTATCCGGTAACTGCTCGGTCGGACTGACCGGCGGGGCCGGCGACGACAAGGTCCCCGCCTATGACGTGGACAGCGGACTGAAGGCCGAAGCCCGCAACTCGGCCTTCCCGATCCGGCTCCCGCAGACGCCCACAGATTGGAAGCCCAACAGCGGCACCACGGTTGCGCTCGAGGACACCACGGTCTCCAACGCCGGCTACATCACCGCCAACGGGGTATACCTCCAGCTGAGCCAGACCGGCGCCGCCGAAGACGCGCTGGTCGGCTATCTGGCGGGTGATGAGCAGCTGCTCGGCGCCGGTACCCGCGATGTCGGCGGTTCCAAATGGGTGGTCTACAGCAAGCCCGAGGGCGGACGTTCGGTGTGGGTCACCGATCTGGGTGACGTCCGGATCGGACTGATGACGAACAAGGCCGGGGAACCCGATTTCACGTCACTCGCCGAGGCGGTTCTCGCCGTTTCACCGCTGCCGGGCCTGAGCCCGGATGCGCAAGTTCTGCCCACCAAGTAACGGAAGACCTTGCCGGATAACGGAAGTTGTCCACAGCACAAAATCGCTTCCTGGTGAGAGCGATGTCGGCACAAGACTATAAGCTCTGCTCATGGCAATGTTCTTGTATCGGCTCGGGCGATTCTCCTTCAGGCACAAATGGACCGTGCTGGCCGCCTGGCTGATCGCCGCCGTATTGGTGGTCACCCTGGTCAACACGCTGAACCCGAAGTTCTCCAAGGACTTTGAGCTGCCGGGTACAGACTCGGACAAGGCGATGTCGTTGATGAAGGAGAACTTCACCGCCATCAACGAAGAGCAGACCCAGGCGTCGACCAGCGTTCTCGTCGCCGCTGACGACGGCCTCGAGGCACACAGACAGACCATCGACGCGCTTGTCGCAGAGCTCAAGACATTGCCGGATCTCAGTGCGCCGGATTCCATCGCCAACCCGCTGGACGTGGCCGCCGCCGATCCGGCTCTGGCAGCTTCGGTGATCGGTGACAACGGGACCGTCGGCCTGATCCAGGTCAAGCAGACCACCAACATCGAGGATCTGACTGCGGACGACACGAAGCAGTTCGAAGACATCCTCGCCGAGTTCCGGGTCGGTGGCCTCCAGGTCGAGGGCACCGGTTCGCTGATGCAGGTCTTCGAACAGGGTGGCGCCGCCGAGATGCTCGGCTTTGTCATCGCCTTCATCGTGATGATCGTGGCGTTCGGTGCCATCGTCGCCGCATTCATCCCGATCATCACCGGCATCCTCGGCGTGGTGATCACGATCATGCTGGTCACGCTCGGCGCGGGCGTCTTCAGCATCAACGAGAGCGCAACCGGCATCATCACGATGCTCGGCATCGCGGTGTCGATCGACTACGCCCTGTTCATCGTCTCCAGGTACCGCAGTGAGCTGAATCTGGGTGGTACCCGAGAGGCCGCCGTCGGCCGGGCCGTGGGTACCGCCGGTTCGGCAGTCGTGTTCGCCGGCCTCACCGTGATGATCGCGGTTGCCGCGCTCTCCGTCGTCGGCATCCCGTTCATCTCACAGATGGGTCTGGCGGCAGCGCTCGCGGTCCTGATCGCGGTACTCGGTGCCATCACACTGATTCCCGGCCTGCTGGGCGCCTTCGGCCGGTTCGCGTTCTCGCCGCGGATTCCGAAGGTCCGGCACGGCGACGAACCGGAGTCGGAGGAGACCAACGGCCTCCGCTTCGCCAAGTTCATCACCAAGTACCCGTGGCCCGTCGCGGCGGTCTCATTGCTCTTCCTGATCGTGGTGGCGTTGCCGATGAGCAAGCTCGAACTCGGCCTCTCGTCGACCACCGACGCCGAGGTTCCGGCCACCGAACTGCTGCAGCGTGGATTCGGTGAGGGCATCAACGGCCCGCTGCTGGTAGTGCTCGACAACCCTGACGAGGGCGATGTGGCCCCGGTTGCGGAACAGACGATCGCGCACATCAAGACCCTGCCCAATGTCGCCAACCCGGATCAGATGACCTGGATCGGCAACGGACCCAACCAGACCGCGGACCCCGCGACCGGCCAGGTCGGAGCGACCTCGGCGTTGATCTTCGTGACACCGCAGCAGTCGCCGAGCGGCCCGCAGACGCACGACCTGATGGAAGAGATCCGCGACTATTCGGCGACCACAGAGGCCGAGGGTGTCACGCTCAACGTCGGTGGCCAGACGGCGATCATGTCCGACATCTCGGCGAAGCTGAGTTCGGCGATGATCCCGTACCTGATCCTGGTCGTCGGACTCGCGTTCATCATCTTGATGATCGTGTTCCGGTCGGTCCTCGTCCCGCTCACCGCCACCATCGGCTTCCTGTTCTCGGTGTGTGCCACGTTCGGTGCCACGGTGGCGATCTTCCAGTTGGGTCACTTCGGCCTGATCACGCACACGCAACCGATCATCTCGTTCCTGCCGATCTTCATGATCGGTGTGGTCTTTGGTCTGGCGATGGACTACCAGGTGTTCCTGGTGACCCGGATGCGTGAGGAATACGTGCACGGGCTGCCCGCCAAGCAGGCCGTGATCATCGGGTACAAACACGGTGCCCGGGTGGTCGCCTCTGCGGCGATCATCATGATCTCGGTCTTCGCGTCGTTCATGCTCGCCCCGGATACCAGCTCGAAGATGATGGGCTTCGCATTGGCCGCAGCCGTGTTCTTCGACGCGTTCATCGTGCGGATGGTGATCGTGCCCGCGGTCATCACGATCATGGGCGACCGGGCCTGGTGGATCCCGGCATGGCTCGACAAGATCCTGCCCAACGTCGACATGGAGGGCATCGCGATCCGCGAGATCCCCATCGACACGTCGGTGTCCGCGGACGGCAAACCGCTGCAACCCGCGGTCGGCGCCAACGACTGACCCGCACACTGTGATCCGGCTCACGTAGACTCATCGGCGAACCTACGAGCCGGAGAACTGTGTGCCCCAACCGCTGACCCGCCCGTCGAGCGCGCTGCGTATCGACCAGGATCCGCGTGCTCACCTGCGCCGCCTGGATTCCCTGTTCTCACAGTGGTCCACGACCGGCGCGGTTCCGGTCGGGGTGCGCGAGGAAGTCGCCCGGTCGTGGCAGCGGCAGCCCGGTGAATACCGCGGTCCCGACCACCGGCCGTCGGATGAGATAGCCCACCGGCGCGGCGCAGATCCGTTTCTCGTCCACGCATCGGCCTCACTGAGGGAACGCCTGCTCGCCAGTTGTACCGACACGGCCACCGAGCTGGTGCTCTGCGACCGCGACGGGGTCGTCCTGTGGGTGGCCGGCCCATCCAACGTGCGACGCCGTTCGGAGAGTCTCGGATTCGTCGAAGGCGCGTTGTGGACCGAGAAGTCGGTGGGCACCAACGCCCTGGGAACCGCGATGGCCGACCGCGCCCCGATCCAGATCTTCGGTTCCGAACACGCTCACCCGAGCCACCACAGTTGGGTGTGCACGGGTGCGCCGATCATCGATCCCCGCGACGATTCGGTGCTGGGTGCGATCACGTTGTCCGGCGGACTCCGCACCGCCCACCCACACACGCTGTCGCTCGTCTGTTCAACACTCGACGCGGTCAACGCCGAGCTCGAGCTGCTGCATCGCGACAATCTGCGGACCCGCAGCAACGCCGCCGCCGGATTGCTCGGTTCGGCCGGCCCTGACGCACTCATCGTCGACCGAGGCGGCTGGGTCATCGCGGCCCGGGGCATCTCGGTCAGCGATCGCCTCTACATCCCCGGCGGTCTCGGCTCATCCACCGTCTGGATACCCAGCCTCGGCCACTTCGACGCCACGCCCGTGGGTGACCTCTGGCAGCTGAATCGGTCGCGGCGCACCGTCACGACCTTGACCCTGACCTCCGAACCACCCGGCGCACAGGTCACATTCGACGACGCCGAGCAGACAACACATCCGCTGACCCGGCGACAGCTGGACCTGCTCCGGATCCTGGCCCAGAACCCGGCTGGTTTGAGTGCTCGGGAGTTGTCGACGTCGCTCTACGGTTCCGGCGACCACACGGTGACCGTCCGGGCCGAGGTCTCCCGCATCCGCCGCGCGCTCGGACCGCTGCTGGTCCCGCGGCCGTACCGCCTGACCGTGGCCGCAACCTTCTCCTGACGTCTGCAACCTCCTGCAACCCTTCTTCCCGGGGCCGATCACTCGTAGCGTCATATGTGATCCACCTCACGCTAAGGAGTTGCACATGACCACCACGGTCTCACCCACAGTGACGGCGCAGGCATTTCTCACCGACCTGGAGCGGGCGATCAACGATGCCCGGACGAGCGGCGACGTCAGCGCCGTGACCGACCTTTTTGTCGACGACTGCTACTGGCGCGATCTGGTCGCACTGAGCTGGAATCTGACGACTGCCGAAGGCAAGGACGATCTGGCGGCGATGCTGACCGCGACCCTGCCGCATTCGGCGCCCGGAAATTTCGAGTTGACCGGCGAGGCCACGGACGCAGGTGACGGCGTTACGGAGGCCTGGTACACGTTCACGACACCGGTTCTGCGCGGCAAAGGCCTGATGCGACTGCGGGACGGCAAGTGCTGGACATTCCTCACGTCGGCGCAGGAGCTGCTGGAGTTCCCCGAGAACAAGGGCAACCGTCGTATCAAGGGCGCCGAGCACGGTGTTGTACCGGGCCGCAAGAACTGGCTCGATCGCCGCGCGGAGGCGCAGGAAACACTCGGTGTCACGACGCAGCCCTACGTTCTGATCGTCGGCGGCGGACAAGGTGGCATCGGGCTGGCCGCACGCCTGCGCCGGCTGGGGGTGGCCGCCCTGGTCATCGACAAGCACCCCAAGCCTGGTGACCAATGGCGTAGCCGCTATTACTCACTGTCCCTGCATGATCCGGTCTGGTACGACCACATGCCGTACCTTCCGTTCCCCGACGACTGGCCGGTGTTCACCCCAAAGGACAAGATGGGTGACTGGCTCGAGAGCTACGTCAAGATCATGGAACTCGACTACTGGTCGAACACGCTGTGCCAGAGTGCCTCGTTCGACGAGGCCACCGGACAGTGGACCGTCGAGGTCGAGCGGGAGGGAAAACCCTTGACGCTCACACCGACTCAGCTGGTGATGGCCACCGGTATGTCCGGCATCGCGAACATGCCCGAGATCCCCGGCGCCGACACCTTCGAGGGCGATCTGGTTCACTCCTCGCAGCATTCCGGTGGCGCCGAATACACGGGCAAGAAGGCTGTGGTCTTGGGCGCCAACAACTCTGCACACGACATCTGCGCGGATCTGTGGGAGAACGGCGCCGACGTCACGATGATCCAGCGTTCGACCACACACATCGTGCGGTCCGAGTCGTTGATGCGCGAAGTGCTCGGCCCGCTGTATTCCGAAGAGGCACTGGCCAGTGGCATCGATCATGAGACGGCCGATCTGATCTTCGGGTCGATCCCCTATGGTCTGCTCGCCGACTTCCAGATCCCCGCCTTCGACACCATCCGTGAGCAGGACAAGGAGTTCTACGACCGCCTCGAGGCCGCCGGATTCATGCTCGACTTCGGCGACGACGGATCCGGCCTGTTCCTCAAGTACCTGCGCCGCGGCTCGGGTTACTACATCGACGTCGGCGCGTCCGAACTCATCGCCGACGGCAAGGTGAAGTTGAAGGCACCCGCCCACATCACCGAGATCAAGCCGCGATCGGTGGTGCTGTCCGACGGCACCGAACTCGAGGCCGACCTCATCGTGATGGCCACCGGGTTCGGTTCGATGAACGGCTGGGCCGCCAAGCTCATCTCCCAGGACGTCGCCGACAAGGTGGGCAAGTGCTGGGGCCTGGGGTCGGGTACCACCAAGGACCCGGGTCCCTGGGAAGGCGAGTTGCGCAACATGTGGAAGCCCACCGCCCAGCAGAACCTCTGGTTCCACGGCGGCAACCTTCACCAGTCGCGCCACTATTCGCGATACCTCGCGCTGCAACTCAAGGCGCGCGAGGCCGGGATGAACGTCAGTGTCTACGGGCAGGCACCGGTGCACCACCTGCAGTAACGGGCATGAAAGGATGGCCTTCAACACAATCGCCGCGATTCAGGAGGCCATCACAATGTCAGCCGCTAACACCAACTTCGAGGCTCCGGACCGTAACTTGGCGATGGAACTCGTACGCGTGACAGAGGCCGCCGCACTCGCGGCCGGACGTTGGGTCGGCAAGGGCGACAAGAACGGTGGCGACGGAGCCGCGGTTGACGCGATGCGTCAGCTTCTGTCCACCGTGTCCATGCGCGGTGTCGTCGTCATCGGCGAAGGTGAAAAAGACGAAGCACCGATGCTCTACAACGGCGAAGAGGTCGGCAACGGCGAAGGCCCCGAGGTCGACGTCGCTGTCGATCCCATCGACGGCACCACCCTGATGGCCGAAGGCCGCCCCAACTCGATCGCCGTCATCGCGGTGTCCGAGCGCGGCACCATGTACGACCCGTCGGCCGTGTTCTACATGGAGAAGATCGCTGTCGGCCCGGAAGCCGCCGGCGTCATCGACATCAACGAATCCGTCGAATACAACGTCCTGGCCGTCGCCAAGGCGAAGGGCATCGAGGTCGCCGACCTGACCGTGGTCGTCCTCGACCGGGAACGCCACGAGGGTCTGATCGCCGAGATCCGGGCCGCCGGCGCCAAGGTGCGGCTGATCTCCGACGGCGACGTCGCCGGTGCGATCGCCGCGGCACAGGACGAGAGCTCCGTCGACATGCTCATGGGCATCGGTGGCACTCCCGAAGGCATCATCACCGCGGTTGCCATGAAGTGCATGGGCGGCGAGATCCAGGGCAAGCTGTGGCCCCGCAATGCCGCCGAGCGCCAGAAGGCCCTCGATGCCGGACACGACCTCGACCGCGTCCTCAAGACCGAAGATCTCGTCAGCGGCGAAAACATGTTCTTCTGCGCCACCGGCGTCACCAACGGCGACATGCTGCGTGGTGTGAGCTACCGCGCCAACGGTGCCACCACCCGCTCGCTGGTCATGCGATCGAGGTCGGGCACCATCCGCACCATCGAAGGTCGCCACACCCGTCAGAAGGTCAGCGAGATCTCCACGAGCCTTTCCAAGAAGTGAAATTCTGACACTGCGAGGATCACGGAGCGAGACGTTGTGGCTGCGCCATTTCGTGCTTGACAACCTCTGACGAGTACCGCCACGCCACAGCGATACGATGCTGGGCGTGAGTAAACCAGCCTCCGCCCCAGAGTTTCTCTACTCCGATCTGCTCCCGATCGATGGCGACGACACCCCCTACCGACTCATCACCACGGAGGGGGTGTCGACGTTCGACGTCGACGGTCAGACCTTCCTCAAGGTCGATCCGGAAGCCATCCGGAAGCTGACCGCCGAGGCGATGCATGACATCAGCCACTACCTGCGCCCGGCTCATCTTGCGCAGCTACGCAAGATCATCGACGACCCGGAGGCCTCTGGCAACGATCGCTTCGTCGCACTGGACCTGCTCAAGAACGTCAACATCTCCGCCGGTGGCGTACTGCCGATGTGCCAGGACACCGGCACCGCCATCGTGATGGGCAAGAAGAGCGAAGGCGTGCTGACCGGCGCGGACGACGCCCAGTCCATCTCCCTCGGGGTGTACGACGCCTACACCCAGCTCAATCTGCGCTATTCGCAGCTGGCGCCGCTGACCACGTACGAGGAAAAGAACACCGGCTCCAACCTCCCGGCCCAGATCGAGATCTATGCGACCGAGCAGGGCCCCAAAGGACCCGAGTACAAGTTCCTGTTCATGGCCAAGGGTGGCGGCAGCGCGAACAAGTCGTTCCTGTTCCAGGAGACCAAGGCCATCCTGAACCCCGCGGGGATGCTCAAGTTCCTCGACGAGAAGATCCGCTCGCTGGGCACCGCGGCCTGCCCGCCGTATCACCTGGCCGTTGTCATCGGCGGTACCTCGGGCGAATTCGCGCTCAAGACGGCGAAGTACGCGTCGGCCCACTACCTCGACAACCTTCCGACATCGGGTTCGATGTCGGCGCACGGGTTCCGTGACCTCGAACTGGAGGAAGAGGTCTTCAAACTGACCCAGTCCTTCGGGATCGGCGCCCAGTTCGGCGGCAAGTACTTCTGCCACGACGTGCGTGTGGTCCGCCTCCCCCGGCACGGCGCGTCCTGTCCGGTGGCGATCGCGGTCTCGTGCTCTGCGGACCGGCAGGCGCTGGGCAAGATCACCGCCGACGGGGTGTTCCTCGAGCAGCTCGAGACCGATCCGGCGAAGTACATGCCGGCCGCCGGTGTGGCCGAAGACATCTCGAGCGGTGAGGTGGTCGAGGTCGATCTCAATCGGCCGATGTCGGAGATTCTCGAGCAGCTCTCGCAGTTCCCGGTGAAGACCCGACTGTCGCTGACCGGACCGCTGGTGGTCGCCCGCGACATCGCGCACGCCAAGATCAAGGAGCGCCTGGACGCCGGCGATCCGATGCCCGACTACCTGCGTAATCATCCCGTCTATTACGCCGGTCCGGCCAAAACGCCCGAGGGCATGGCGTCGGGTTCGTTCGGCCCGACCACGGCCGGCCGCATGGACAGCTACGTCGAACAGTTCCAGGCCGCCGGTGGATCAATGGTCATGTTGGCCAAGGGAAATCGTTCCAAGCAGGTCACCAGCGCATGTGACACCCACGGCGGCTTCTACCTCGGTTCGATCGGTGGTCCGGCCGCACGTCTGGCGCTCGACTGCATCAAGAGCCAGGAGATCATCGAATACCCTGAACTCGGCATGGAAGCCGTGTGGAAGATCGACGTAGAGAACTTTCCGGCCTTCATCGTCGTCGACGACAAGGGCAACGACTTCTTCACCGATCCCGGTGGCGCGGTCACCGTTCCGCTGGGTGGCGTGAGGATCCGATCCAAGGAGCGCTGAACATTGAGTGAGCAGGCCTATCGCATCGAGCACGACACCATGGGCGAAGTTCGGGTGCCGGTCGACGCTCTCTGGCGGGCGCAGACCCAGCGCGCCGTGGAGAACTTCCCGATCAGCCACCGTCCCCTCGAACGAACCCAGATCCGTGCGATGGGCCTGCTCAAGGCTGCGTGCGCGCAGGTCAACAAAGACCTCGGTCTCCTCGACGCCGAGAAGGCCGACGCAATCGTGGCCGCTGCGAAAGAGATCGCCGACGGTCAACACGACGATCAGTTCCCCATCGACGTGTTCCAGACCGGGTCGGGCACCAGCTCGAACATGAACGCCAACGAGGTCATCGCATCCATCGCCAAGGCGGCCGGTGTCGAGATCCACCCGAACGACCACGTCAACATGTCGCAGTCGTCGAATGACACCTTCCCCACCGCGACGCATGTCGCCGCCACCGAGGCTGCCGTCACCGACCTCATCCCCGCGCTCGAGCACCTGCAGAAGTCGTTGGCGCAGAAGGCCACCGAGTGGCGCACCGTCGTCAAATCCGGCCGCACCCATCTGATGGACGCGGTGCCCGTGACACTTGGCCAGGAGTTCGGTGGATACGCCCGCCAGATCGAGGCCGGAGTGGAACGCGTCACCGCCACCTTGCCCCGCCTCGGCGAGCTGCCCATCGGCGGAACCGCTGTCGGCACGGGCCTCAACGCACCGGCCGGGTTCGGCACCAAGGTTGTCGCCGAGCTGATCAAGCTCACCGGTGTGGCCGAGCTGGCCCTGGCCAAAGACAACTTCGAGGCTCAGGCCGCACGTGACGGCCTCGTTGAACTGTCGGGTGCCTTGAAGACTGTCGCGGTCTCATTGACCAAGATCGCCAACGACGTCCGCTGGATGGGGTCGGGCCCGCTCACCGGGCTCGGCGAGATCCAGCTCCCCGACCTGCAGCCCGGCAGCTCGATCATGCCCGGCAAGGTCAACCCGGTTCTGCCCGAGGCAGTCACCCAGGTCGCCGCACAGGTCATCGGCAACGACGCCGCCGTCACATGGGGTGGTGGCAACGGCGCGTTCGAACTCAACGTCTACATCCCGATGATGGCCCGCAACGTCCTCGAGTCGTTGAAGCTGCTGGCCAACGTGTCGCGGTTGTTCGCCGACCGCTGCATCGCCGGCCTGGTGGCCAACGAAGAGCACCTCAAGGAACTCGCCGAGTCGTCGCCGTCCATCGTGACCCCGCTGAACAGCGCAATCGGCTACGAGGAGGCCGCCGCCGTGGCCAAGGCAGCCCTCAAGAACAAGCAGACGATCCGTCAGACCGTCATCGACCGCGGTCTCATCGGTGACAAACTCTCCGAGGCCGAACTCGACAAGCGTCTCGACGTCCTCAAGATGGCCAACCTGGATCGCGAACGCTGACCGACCCCGATTTTGGTGGCTTTTGGTGACCTTGACCTGCAGGTTTACTCACCAGAAGCCACCATTTTCGGGTACGCCGGGGGTGGGCCTACTTCAGGCCGATGCTGATGATCGGTTGACGAGCCGGGTCCAGCCACCGGACGATCTCGATCAGCACGTCACGATCGATCGCAACGCAGCCCCAGGTGGGTTCACCGTTGGTGACGTGCAGGAAGATGCCCGATGCGTACCCGTCGACCTGCTGCGGGTTGTGGGCGATGTTGACGACGTAGTCGTAGATGTCGCCGGTGGCGAGGATGTTCTCGCTGTCGCCGCCGGGGTTCTCGACCTGCCGGACGTGGGTGTTGTACGTCGGTGACCCGGGCAGCGCGTCCCACCAATCCTGTTCGTCCGCTTGGAAATACGGCATCTCTGTACCGGGATCGGGTTGATTGCCGAATGCCTGGTCAAGGGCGAACACACCCATCGGGGTCCGCCAGACGTTGTCGCGTGGGATGCCGATACCTTCGGCACCGAGATCGGCATCGGTGGCGTCGACCACCTGAATCCACTTGCCCGATTCATTCCGCTCCCATGCGGTCAGCGTTGCCACAGTGCTGTGGATTGATTCGGACGTCACCTTGATCATCTGCGTCGACAACGGGAACGACGATGGCGTCAAGACCTCATCAGCTTGGGCCGAAGCAGGAACGATCATCGCAGTGACAACAAACAGGGCGGCGGCCAGTGACACCACTGGTCCCATGAACCTCTTGGACAACTTCAGCACCACGTGATTATGCCAAGTGCTCAGCGAAAGCACGTATCGGGCCGATTACGGCACTGCATTAATCTGGTCACTGCCGAGCATTGGAACCACTTCGCTCGCGGTGCCGGCGCAACACAGAAATCTGGGGGTCTTGATGCCACTCTCCGCGGGCACCATGTTTGCCGGCTACACAATCGAACGCCTTCTCGGAGCCGGCGGCATGGGTGAGGTATACCTGGCCAAGCACCCGCGGTTGCCGCGCTCGGACGCCCTGAAGATCCTGCCCACGTCACTGCCCGGTTCAAGTGCGACATCCGACGAGGACTACCGCCTCAGGTTCGTGCGCGAGGCCGATCTGTCGGCCAAGCTCTGGCATCCGAACATCGTCGCAGTCCATGACCGTGGCGAATTCATGGGCCAGCTCTGGATCAGCATGGACTTCGTCCCCGGCACCGATGGCGCAGAACTCCTGGCCGTCTACCCCAAAGGTGTACGTCCGAGCCTGTGCCTCCAGATGGTCACCGAGGTCGCGTCGGCGCTCGACCATGCCCACAGCCAGGGGCTCCTGCATCGGGACGTCAAACCCGGCAACATCATGCTGACCGAATCGACTCCGCACCGAGTCATGCTGACCGACTTCGGAATTGCGCGCCCGATCGCAGAGACGAGCGATCTGACGCTGACCGGATTTGCGGTCGGCACCGTTGCCTACGCCGCGCCCGAACAGCTCCGCGGCCTGCCGGTGGATGCACGCGCCGACGTCTATGCGCTCGGCGCCACCGCCGTCGCTCTTCTCACCGGAGCACCCCCGGGATCCGGTCGTGAACTCGCGCCTGCGGTCGCCCCGGTGATCAACCGCGCCCTGGCCACCGAACCCGCCGATCGCTACCCCACCTGCAGCGAATTCGCCCGCGACCTCGCCGTCGCGCTCGACCTGCCTCCGATGACGCCGCCGCCGACCACTCCCCACGCCGACTCGCACGATGCGCAACACGCGCCGACTCTGCTGGGGCTACCCACCATCGCGACACGTCCACCGACTGAGCCGCCGGTGTAAGCCACCGATCGGTATCACCCCGACGCACCACCTGTTTTCGCACCCGCCACCGACAATTGTCGGTGAATGGAACGAAAACAGGTGGACGCCAAGGCGAACCGTGCGCTCGCTACGCTGTCGGCGCGAATTCTTCCAGCATCTCGGTGACGAGTGCCGCGATCGGTGACCGCTCGCTGCGAGTCAACGTGACATGTGCGAAAAGTGGGTGGCCCTTGAGCTTTTCGATCACCGCAGCGACACCGTCGTGCCGGCCGACGCGCAGGTTGTCGCGCTGTGCGACGTCGTGGGTGAGCACCACCCGCGACCCGGTACCAAGGCGCGACAGCACGGTCAGCAGCACATTGCGCTCCAAAGACTGTGCCTCATCGACGATCACAAACGAATCATGCAGTGAACGGCCTCGAATATGGGTCAACGGAAGCACTTCCAGCATCCCGCGGCTGAGAACCTCTTCGATCACCTCGGTGGATGCCAGGCCTTCGAGGGTGTCGAACACCGCTTGGGCCCACGGCCCCATCTTCTCTGACTCGCTACCGGGCAGATAGCCGAGATTCTGGCCGCCGACGGCGTAAAGCGGCCGGAACACAACAACTTTGCGCTGCGTGCGCCGTTCGAGTACCGCCTCGAGACCGGCACACAATGCCAGTGCCGATTTTCCGGTACCCGCCTTGCCGCCCATGGAGACGATTCCCACACTGTCGTCGAGAAGGAGATCGAGCGCCACCCGCTGTTCGGCGCTACGTCCACGCAATCCGAAGGTCTCGCGATCGCCGCGGACCAGCTGCACCTGCTTCTGCGGGTTCACGCGGCCCAGGGCACTGGAGTTGTTACCCAGGAGTCGAATCCCGGTGTGGCAGGGCAGGTCCCGGGCGGTGTCGAGGTCGACGACACCGTCGGCGAACAGCGTGTCGATCACTGCGGAGTCGACGTCGATCTCGGTCATTCCGGTCCATCCCGAGGCCACCACGTCCTGGGCGTGATATTCGTCCGCGGCCAGACCCACAGCACCGGCTTTGACGCGCAGTGGTGTGTCCTTGGACACCAACACCACATCTTTGCCTTCGGCCCGAAGATTCAAGGCGCAGGCCAGGATTCGGGAATCGTTGGTGTCGGTACGGAAACCGGCCGGCAGGACCGCCGCGTCGGTGTGATTGAGCTCGACCTGGAGGGTGCCGCCCGCAGTGCCGATGGGGATCGGCTGATCGAGGCGCCCGAACTCCAGTCGCAGGTCGTCCAGCATCCGTAATGCTTCGCGTGCGAACCAGCCCAGTTCGTGGTGGTGGCGTTTACCTTCCAGTTCACTGATGACAACCAGCGGAAGAATCACGTGGTTCTCAGCGAAACGTGTTGCCGCCCATGGGTCAGACAACAGCACGGAAGTGTCGATGACGTACGTACGAGCGTCGCGTGCGGTCACGAAGGGCTCCTCGGTGTCTGAGCGGCACCGCTCAGACATTTGTTGCGGCCGGTCCGGTTCTGGTTTCAGCAGCAAGGTGCAGCTGAACGAGGACCGGGGCCGGTCCCCTCGTACTCACGTAAGCAAGTCAACGATCGAACCTCCCAGGACGAACCGCTTCCCCGCGGCCCGTCAAACGTCAAAGTACGCGCAACACCGCGTGTCGTCGCGTTGGAACCGGCCCGTGTCCGTGAACAATCGGTTAACTGTCGAGCGTGCTCGACGGACGATGTCGGCGGCCCGGTGCAACCTTCGAACCCACCCGAGAAAGCACAAACCCCGCTCCATCGCGGTCGATGACTGCGAGTGGGGCGGGGTCCGCCGAGAACCAGAACAGTGGTTTTTCTACAGGCAGGCAGCGGCCAGGACGCGCTGACGTGCCGCCTCACCGGCCTCGTCGAGCCCGTCGAGCGATTGCAGCTTGAGGTCCGCCACCAGAGTCGTCGCGACGAACTTCGCGGCATCTGCGTTGAACGGGGCGATGGTGTCGAGATCACCGAAGTCGTCGATGTCCGCACCGATCGGTTCGAGCTCGGTCAGCGCGCGGTCCACCGACTTGATCAGCTCGGCCACGTTGGCATCGACACCGGCGTTCAGGAAATTGGCAAACGTCTTGGCCTGAACGCGGTCGTCGTGCACGACCTTCTCGACGATGCCCTTCAGCACCTCACTGTCGGACGCCTCGAGGAGCTTCTCGCCAAACGACACGCACTGCAGCTCATGCACCGCGAGCAGGGCCAATACGTCGAGGATCTGATAATCGGTCACCGACGCGGGCGTCTGCAGCTTGCCCTTGGTCATGTGGTGCAGGCGCAGGGTTTCGGCGGCTTCGGGGTCCATCAACCGCGACACCACGAGGTAATCGCGCAGCGCGATCGCGTGACGGTTGTCCTCCGCGGTCCACGTGCCGATCACCCGCTGCCACGCACCGAAGATGGACGCCTTCTGCGCCATCAGACGGTGGTACGACGGCATGTTGTCCTTGGTGAGCAGCAGTGCCAGGACCGCCTTCACGACGTCGTCGGGCAGTGCGGTCGGCGCGGTCGGATCGAAGTCCTCGCCGCCGAGGAATGCAAAGTTCTTGCCTTCGGCCCACGGCACCCAGTCGTGCGGGTTCCATGCCACGGCCGCGGCATTGTGCTCTTCCATGATTTCCGGGATCGCCTTTTCCAAGGCGTAGAGCAATTCGTCCTGGGTCAGATCATTCACCCAGACAGCCTAGATGTCGGCCCCCGATATGCGAAACCACCCGCCCGGAAAACAAACCCACCTCGTGTGGCCAAAAACACACCTGGGAACGGGGTGTTTTTGATCGGTCGAGGTGGGTTTGTCAAGTCGTGCTCGGACGGACTCAGCGCTGGGTGCTGAGCAGACCCCAGTCCTCGAGTCCCTCGTAGAGCGGGAAGTCGAGAGCGAGCTGCGAGACGCGGGCGCGCAGCGCGGAGATGTCCGCGCTCTGGCCGGCAGCCAGTGCGGTCCCGATGATGTCGGCGACCTCCCGGAACTGCTCTTCACCGAAGCCGCGGGTGGCGAGCGCGGGCGTACCGATCCGGAGACCGGAGGTGACCATCGGCGGGCGTGGGTCGAACGGCACGGCATTGCGGTTGACGGTGATGCCGACCTGATGGAGCAGATCTTCGGCCTGCTGGCCGTCGAGCGCGCTGTTACGGAGATCGACGAGCACCAGGTGCACATCGGTGCCACCGGTCAGGACCGAGACACCGGCCTTGGAAACGTCGTCACCGGTGAGGCGCTCGGCCAGCAGGTGGGCGCCGACCAGCGTGCGCTCTTGGCGCTCTTTGAACTCTTCGGTGCCGGCGATCTTGAGGGCCACGGCCTTGGCGGCGATGACGTGCATCAGCGGGCCGCCCTGCTGACCGGGGAAAACTGCGGAGTTGAGCTTCTTGGCCCACTCCTTCTTGGCCAGGATGATGCCCGAGCGAGGTCCACCGAGTGTCTTGTGGACGGTCGACGACACGACATCGGCGTACGGGACCGGTGACGGATGCAGGCCGGCGGCGACGAGCCCGGCGAAGTGGGCCATATCAACCCACAGGTGCGCACCGACCTCGTCGGCGATGGACCGGAAGGCCGCGAAGTCCAGGGTCCGCGGATAAGCGGACCAGCCGGCGACGATCACCTTCGGCTTGGTGTCGAGGGCGATCTTGCGCACCTCGTCCATGTCGATCCGGAAGTCTTCTTTGCTCACGCCGTAGAAGGCGTTCTCGTAGAGCTTGCCGGAGAAGTTCAGACGCATGCCGTGCGTGAGGTGACCACCATGGGCCAGATCGAGGCCGAGCAATGTCTCGCCGGGCTCCATCAGCGCAGCCAGGACCGCAGCGTTCGCCTGCGCGCCGGAATGCGGCTGCACGTTGGCGAATTCAGCACCGAACAGCTCTTTTGCGCGATTCCGGGCGATGTCCTCGACGACGTCGACGTATTCGCAGCCACCGTAGTAGCGGCGTCCGGGATAACCCTCGGCGTACTTGTTGGTCAGCACGCTGCCCTGGGCCTGCAGCACCGCACGGGGAACGAAGTTCTCCGACGCGATCATTTCCAGGGTGTCTCGCTGACGGTTCAGTTCTCCGTTCATCGCGGCCGCCACATCCGGGTCCAGCTCAGCCAGGGATGCGGTGTTGACGTCGGTCATTGGTCTCCTTCAGACGCTGCTGCGCGGACGAATCGGCAGGTTCAGTGTAAGAGACCGGGCACGTAACCGATAAATGCCCTATATCCCGGCCCCGAGCTCCGCCCGCAGTCGTCCGGGTGTCAGGGGTTCGTCGAGCAACCGCCCGAAGCGGATGAGCCGATCTGCCGGCGACACGGCACCGAGCCCCGGCGCGGCCGGCATGTCCAGCCACCTCTGCAGCAGGCGGTAGCCCTCGACGTACGTACTGATGTACGCGCGCCACAGCGGTGACGACAGGAAACGCAGCATCTGCCGGGCGCGTTCGTCGGTGGCCAGGAGCCAGGTCTGCAGGTATGTCGCAACGGTGTCCTGGTCAGCGCCGCGATCGTGCAGCAACAGCGCCGCATCCTGGCGCACCCCGAGGAGTCCACCGACGGCCCTTCCGATGGCGACGGCACGCTCGCCGTCGAACCGCAGTCCGAGGTCGGCGTAGATCTCCTGCGCCCAACTGCCCCACTCCGGCCCGATCGCAGCGCTCAGCGCATGATCGGCGAGCCCCTCGGCCATCAGGCATTGCGGGGTGTTCACCAGGAAGATCGACTGCTCGACCTGACCCGTCCCGACCAGCAACTGCTCTTTGCGGCAGTGCTCCGTGTGGTGGCCCGGGTACGCCTCGTGCGCGATGAGGTGCGGCAGCGACGACATGTGCTGGGTCAGGTCGCCGTTGATGGCCACCTTGGACCGGTAATCGCCCAGGTAGTAGTTGAACCCCGACCACGGCTTGTCGCCGACGACCTCGAAGTCGACGATCTCCATTTCGGGCAACGCGTAGGTGCCCCGCACCCGTTCTCGCAGTGCGCCGCTGAACGCCGACACCGCCTCGGCGACCTTGTCCTGCGGGATCTCCTCGGCACGTTTGTGCACGGCATAACGCTCGGCGAGGTCGCCGGTGCCGGGCAGCAACTCGTCCAGCTCCGCGTGGGCGCTGCGGTAGGTGTCGGGGTCGCCCATCGTGATGTCGACGTCGAAGTAGTTGTGAACTTCTTCGACGAATCCGATGTCGTCGCCGGCGAACTTCCGCGCCGAACATTCCAGCGCCCGCAGCGCTGAATCGACGAACTCGGTGCGGACGTCTCCCAGTCCGGCGCCGGGGAGTTCGTCGCGCAGCGAAGCCGCTTGATGGGCAAGGTCTCTCGGATCGGGCGCCGGGGCGTTCTCGACCTCTCGACGGAGTGCCGGATCACCGGTGAACGCGTCGACGAAACCTTCTTCGAGCCGATCAAATGCCAATCCAAGCCGCAGATACCGCGCTGTGATCGCTTCGTTGTGCATGGGGTCAAACGCTACCGAAGGGACCCCGGAGTTGTTGCTCTGCGATCCATTCGCAAGGATGAACCCCATGCCACGGGGCCCACGGATCGAAAGTTGACATGGCACGGATAACCGAGCCGAGTCCGTATATCGAACTCGACCGACGTCAGTGGCGAGATCTTCGCCAATCGATGCCGATGGTGCTGACCGAGAGTGAACTGCGCGAATTGCGTGGTCTCGGCGAGCAGATCGACCTCACCGAAGTCGCAGACGTCTATCTGCCGCTGTCCCGTCTGATTCATCTGCAGGTGGCTGCTCGGCAGCGGTTGTTCGCGGCGACGGCCACCTTCCTCGGCGAACGGAAACCTGAGCGGCAGGTGCCGTTCATCATCGGTGTGGCCGGCAGTGTCGCGGTGGGCAAGTCGACCACGGCCCGCGTCCTGCAGGCTCTGCTGGCCCGGTGGGAGTCCCACCCGACCGTCGACCTGATCACCACCGACGGATTCCTCTACACCACCGCCGAGCTGGAACGTCGCGGGATCATGCACCGCAAGGGTTTCCCCGAGTCGTACGACCGGCGCGCGCTGCTGCGGTTCGTGACCGAGGTGAAGTCGGGTGCTCGTGACGTGTCGGCACCGGTGTATTCACATGTCTCCTACGACATCGTCCGCGGCACCAAACACCATGTGAAACAACCCGACATCCTCATCGTCGAGGGACTGAACGTGCTCCAGACCGGGGCCCGGCTGATGGTGTCCGACCTCTTCGACTTCTCGATCTACGTCGACGCCCGCATCGAGGACATCGAGGACTGGTACATCAACCGGTTCCTGGCGATGCGGACCACGGCCTTCGCCGACCCGAACTCTCACTTCCACCACTACTCGTCGCTGAACGACGACCAGGCCTTCCTGGCAGCCCGCGACATCTGGAACGGCATCAACCGGCCGAATCTGGTGGAGAACATCCTGCCGACCCGTCCACGGGCGACGCTGGTGCTACGCAAAGACGCCAATCACGCGATCAACCGGGTGCGCCTGCGCAAGATCTGATCGAGCAGACGCAGTTCACTTACCGAAACGACGGCTTCGTGCGCCGTAGTCACGCAGTGCGCGCAGGAAGTCGACGCGGCGGAACGCCGGCCAGTAGGCATCGGTGAACCAGATTTCCGAGTAGGCGCTTTGCCAGAGCAGGAAACCTGAAAGGCGTTGTTCGCCAGAGGTTCTGATGACCAGGTCGGGGTCGGGCTGGCCTCGGGTGTAGAGATTCTGGTCGATGGCCTCGACGGTGACCGCGTCGACGAGATCGTCGGGTGAATCGCCGGCAGCGATCCGGTCGGCGAGCAGGGTCCGCACCGAGTCCACGATCTCCTGGCGTCCTCCGTAACCCACCGCCACGTTCACGGTCGGACCCACGCGGCCTGCCGTCTGCTGCTCCGCGGCCTTCAGCCGGCTGGACACCTCGACCGGGAGTTGATCAAGGGCACCAACAACTTTCACCCGCCATGGCTGCCCGGGCGCAGAGATCTCCTCCACGATGTCGGGAACGATCTGCATCAGCGCGCCGAGTTCCTCGGTGTCGCGGCTCAGGTTCTCGGTGGAGAGCAGGTAGATGGTGACCGTCGAGATGTCGAGAGCGCTGCACCAGGTGAGGACTTCGGCGATCTTCTGCGCGCCCACCCGATGCCCATGATTGACGTTGTCGAACCCGGCCTCGCGGGCCCACCGACGATTTCCGTCACAGATGATCGCGATGTGCCGGGGCACCCGTTCCGGATCGAGGTACTGGGTGAGCCGACGTTCGTAGACCCGATACATCGGTCCACGCATCGCGTCGGGAATCAACTTCACTCGGTACACCTTACGCGGCCTCACGGACCGCCGATGCGAACCTACGCTACCGTAGGTTGTGGTCTCTTCCGAACTCGCACGACTCGCTGAACTCAAGCCGCGCATGCGGGGGTGGATCCACCTGTACGCCGGCTTCGCCGCCATCGGCGCCGGCATCGTGCTCGTTGCCGTCGCGTGGGCGCTGGTCGGTCCGGTGGCGGCCCTGGCCTGCGGTATCTATGCGCTGACGGTCTGCGGGGTGTTCGGCGTCAGCGCCACGTATCACCGGGTGAACTGGACCACGGACACCGCGAAGATGTGGATGAAGCGGGCCGACCATTCGATGATCTTCATCTTCATCGCCGGTAGCTACACACCGTTCTGTGTGATCGGCCTGGAACCACCCGCGCAGGTGGCGGTGCTGGTCATCGTGTGGGTCGGAGCATTGGCCGGGGTGACCCTCAAAATGGTCTGGCCGTCGTCACCGCGATGGCTCGGGGTACCGCTCTACATCATCCTGGGCTGGACGATCATCGCGGTGGTTCCGACACTCATCGAATCGGTGGGTGTGGCCGTGGTTGTACTCCTGGCCGTGGGTGGACTGTTCTACACCGTCGGCGGCATCCTGTACGCAACCCAATGGCCCAACCCCTGGCCGAACACCTTCGGCCACCACGAGTTCTTTCACGCCTGCACGGTGATAGCGGCACTGGTGCACTACGTCGCGGTGTGGCTGGTGCTGTTCAGCTGAGGTGCTGCACCAGAATCAGTACAGGTCAGGCCGAAACCGTCACCGAATCCTTTGCCGCCGACAGGGTCTGCACGACCGTCAGGGTCGCGTCCCAGTCCATGCACTTGTCGGTGACGGACTGGCCGTAGGTCAGAACCTCGGCATCCGGCGACTGCGCACCGGCAACCAGGAAGCTCTCCAACATCACACCGCTGATGCCCTGTTGCCCGCCGGCGATCATCGCCGCGATATCGGTGGCGACCACGGCCTGCTGGATGTGGTCCTTACCCGAGTTGGCGTGCGAGCAGTCGACCATCACCAGTTCGGGCAGGCCCGCCTTGGCCAGCGCAGCGATCGTGCGGTTGATGGAGTCGACGTCGTGGTTCGGTCCCGTGGTGCCACCCCGCAGGATGACGTGGCAGTCCTCATTGCCCACGGTCTCCACGATCGAACCCCGGCCGAAGTCGTCGACGCCGAAGAAAACATGCTCGGCGGCAGCGGCTTTCACGCCATCGACCGCGACCTGGATGTTGCCGTCGGTACCGTTCTTGAATCCGATGGGCATCGACAGACCCGATGCCAGCTGACGGTGCACCTGCGACTCGGTGGTGCGGGCACCGATGGCGCCCCAGGCAACAGCATCCGCGATGTACTGCGGGCTCGTCGGTTCGAGGAACTCACAACCGACCGGCAGACCGAGGTCGATGATGTCGAGCAGCAGCGCGCGGGCAGTGCGCAGACCACGCTCGACGTCGAACGAACCATCCATGCCCGGGTCGTTGATCAGGCCTTTCCAGCCGACGGTGGTGCGAGGCTTTTCGAAGTACACGCGCATCACGATCTTGAGCCGGTCCGCATGTTCGACGGCGAGCGGAGCCAGACGACGGGCGTAATCCAGGGCGGCGACGGTGTCGTGGACCGAGCAGGGCCCGACGATGACCAGGAGTCGGTCGTCGCGGCCGGCGAGGATGTCGGCGATCTCGTCGCGATCTTGCTGTACAACCGCGGCGCGGCGATCGGTCAACGGCAGTTCTGCCCGAACCGCGTCGGGTGAAGGGATCTCGCGGAAAGCCCGGATGCGGCGGTCGGATGTTTTGGGTCCGACCAGCGTCGCCTGCTCGGCCTGCGTGGTGGTGGATTCGCTACTCATGATGCGTGCCTTTCTGATTCGGCGAGCACCCGCACTCATGTAACCGGTGCCCTGACAAAGAAAAAAGCAGCGACCACGATGGTCACTGCTCGGGGCTCCGGGTGTTGGCGCGCGTCAGTACAGCGCGATATCGGCGGCTCCACCCGGAGCCTCGATAAAGCGCCAATAGGCACCAGCACAAATGTTCACGTCGGCCAACCTAGCACGGTGTTCGCCGGATGCCCAAAATGCGCACCCTCCTATGGATGACCGCGGTCGATCACGCGGGACAGCACGATGATGCTCTCGGAGTGGTCGACGGTCTCTGCCGCCCGGATACGTTCGAGCGCCACTTCCAGGTGCTGGACGTCGCGCGCCACCACCCGCAGGATCGCATCGGCCGGGCCGGTGACGGTGGCAGCACTGACCACTTCAGAGATGTGTTCCCACGATCGGGCGAGGATGTCCGGGGCTATGGTGCCCCGGCAGAACACCTGAACGTAGGCCTCCGTGGTCCATTGCAACGCTGCCGGATCGGTGACCACGGTGAATCCGCGGATCACACCGGACGACACGAGCCGGTCGACGCGACGCTTGACAGCCGGAGCCGACAGTCGCACCTGCTCCCCGATCTGCGCGTATGTCTGCCGCGCATCACGAGTCAAGCAGCCCAGAATCGCCTCATCGATCTCGTCCAGCTCAGCCACCGGGAGTCCTCCCTTTCACCTCACGCAACAGATCTATCTATTGTGCCAGATTTAGCAACAGACAGCCTGTCTAGACGCAAGGCACGGAGATTGCTTGCATTTCATGGGGTTCTTACGATCGATGAGTGACCATCACCCAGTTCGCCCCTGCCGTCGGCCGAGACCGAACCTTCTCACCACGCAACTATGCGATGACCCCACCGACCCACTTTGAGGTCACCTACCGGATCAATCCATGGATGGACCCGACCGTCGAGGTCGACACCGCGCTCGCCCTCCGCCAGTGGAACGTCCTTCGCGAGACGTATGTCCAACTGGGACATTCCGTTTCAGAAGTGCCGCCGGTCCCGGGTCTGCCCGACATGGTCTATGCCGCCAACGGCGGACTGGTCGTCGGCGGCGTCGCGATAGCCGCAGCGTTCCGACATCCGCAGCGTCAACCCGAGGGCGCGGCATATGCCGCCTGGATGAACAGCGCCGGA
The DNA here is from genome assembly GCA_003202005.1 of Williamsia faeni. Taxonomy (GTDB): domain Bacteria; phylum Actinomycetota; class Actinomycetes; order Mycobacteriales; family Mycobacteriaceae; genus Williamsia; species Williamsia faeni. The sequence goes on from QJJF01000015.1 coordinate 83,807, forward strand.
CTCGGACCGGTGCGGACGGTCTCCGGAATCAACGAGGGCGAAGGCGACTTCCTCGTGGTCGGCGACCGCATCCTGGCCGGCACCGGTTTTCGTACCGATCAACAGACCCACCGCCAGGTTGCGCAACTCACCGGCCTTCCGGTTGTCAGCCTCGAACTGGTGGACCCTCGGTACTACCATCTCGACACCGCGCTCGGCGTACTCGACGACGACACCATCACCTATTTTCCGGACGCGTTCTCGGCGGACGCCCAGCGCGTTCTCGCCGACCTCTACCCCACCGCTGTCCGGGCGAACGATGCCGATGCCGCCGTACTCGGGCTGAATCTGGTCTCCGACGGCGTCAACGTCGTGATGACCGACGCCGCACCACATTTGGCAGCCCTACTCACCGCCGCCGGCTTCAATCCGATCGGGGTGGACCTCTCCGAATTGCTCAAGGGCGGTGGCGGCGTCAAATGTTGCACGCTGGAACTACGAAAGGCCGGTGTCACATCATGACCGTCGACATCACCCATTCCGTCGATCCGATCATCTCGTCATCCGAGCACATCGGTATGGTCGACGACTTTGCGGCACACAACTATTCGCCGTTGCCGGTGGTCGCGGCCACCGCCGAAGGCGCCTGGATCACCGACGTCGAGGGACGCAGATACCTCGATTGCCTGGCCGGGTACTCGGCGATCAATTTCGGGCATCGCAATCGTGAGATCATCGCCGCGGTCACCGACCAACTCGGCCGTCTCACGTTGACCAGCAGAGCCTTTCATTCCGATCGCCTGGGTCCCTTCTGCCGCGATCTGGCCGCACTCTGCGGCAAAGAGATGGTGCTGCCGATGAACACCGGCGCCGAAGCGGTGGAATCGGCCATCAAGGTGGCCCGCAAGTGGGGCACCGAGGTGAAGGGTGTCCCGGCGGGTCAGGCGTCGATCGTGGTGGCGGCAGGCAACTTCCACGGACGCACCACCACCATCGTGAGCTTCTCCGACGATCCGGTCGCACGCACCGGATTCGGACCGTTCACCCCGGGCTTCCGGATTGTTCCGTTCGGTGACGCCGAGGCGATGACTGCCGCCATCGACGACACCACCGTTGCGGTTCTGATCGAACCGATCCAGGGTGAGGCCGGCATCATCGTCCCGCCCGATGGTTACCTCGCCGCGGTTCGTGAACTCTGCACCACCACAAACGTGTTGATGATCTGCGATGAGATCCAATCCGGACTCGGCCGTACCGGGACCACATTCGCCTGCGACCACTGGGACGTGGTGCCCGACCTGTACACGCTCGGCAAAGCTCTGGGCGGGGGCGTCCTGCCGGTGTCGGCCGTAGTCGGCGACAGCAACGTACTCGGAGTACTCAGGCCGGGCGAGCACGGTTCGACGTTCGGCGGCAACCCCCTTGCTGCTGCGGTCGGTTCGACTGTGGTGCACATGCTCGGTACCGGGTATTGGCAAGATCGCGCAGCAACACTGGGGACCCATCTCCACGGTCGACTTCACGAATTGATCGGCGGCGGCGTCACCGCGGTCCGCGGGCTGGGCCTATGGGCGGGTGTAGACGTCGATCCGACATTGGGCACCGGCAAAGACCTCTGTAAGAAGCTCGCGGAACGCGGTGTCCTGGCCAAGGACACCCATGGTTCGACGTTGCGGTTTGCTCCCCCGATTGTCATCACCACAGACGAAATCGATTGGGCGATGGATCAGTTCGCGGCAGTCCTACACACCTGACCCCACGCCCGCCTCCGCCGAGCGTGCCCATATCACCGTCGAGCGTGCTCATATCACCGCCGACCCCCCGTCGAGCGTGCCAACATCCCCGCCGAGCATGCCCAAATTCCCTCCGAGCGTGCCGAAAACTACTGCGCAACAGCGATATCGGCACGGTCGACGGTTCGTTCGGCACGGTCGACGGTTCGTTCGGCCCGGTCGACGGTTCGTTCGGCCCGGTCGATGGTTGGTCGGTTTGGCACGGTCGGCGGTCCGTTCGGCATCAGTGATACTGGATCTGCTGGTCACGGGTTGGGTCTGACTCTGTTTGGCACTGACGCTTACGGGTTGTCTTGCGAGCGATATGTCGACCCAGCTCGTGGTCAGTAACCGCGCTGTGGGACAGAGCCGGACGGACTCGATGTGACTTGATAGGAGCCTGATTCCTACTCCAAAGTGACCCATCACTGTGGTGTCCACCAAGCATCGCCCGACCCTGCCACATGGCATTTCCCGTGTGAAAGGACGCCAATGACCACGATGCCGCAGACACGATCCGATGTCACCACAGAGCCAACAATTTTTGTTGGAATCGACACCCACAAACACACCCACCACGCCGCCATCGTCGACCCTGCAGGCCGCGAACTGGCCGATGCCGAGTTCGCCGCCACCCCCTCGGGTTATCAACAACTCCTGGCCTGGACGGCCAGCCACGGCACCGTCAGCACGTTCGGAGTCGAAGGAACCGGCACCTACGGCACCAGCCTGACCCGCGTCCTGCACACCGCCGGCCACCGGGTCATCGACGTCGACCGACCCGACCGCAAAGCCCGCCGCGCTCACGGCAAAACCGATCCCCTCGACGCCTACGCTGCCGCCCGCGCCGTCGCATCCGGTCGCGCCACCGCCGTGGCCAAAGACCGCAACACCGATGTCGAAGCACTCAGGTTGCTGCACATGGCTATTCGGCAAACCGTCACCGCCCGGGCCACCGCCATCACCGAACTCAAAGCCAGCCTGGTCATCACCCCCGAACCACTGCGTAGCGACCTCGCCAACCTCACCGACACCGCCCTATTCCGGCGCTGCACCCACCTCCGACCCGATGCCACCAGCGACCCGGTACTACGAGCAGCGAAAACCGTGCTGCGGGCCACCACCCACCGCATCACCGCACTCACCACCCAAATCGCTGCCCTGCGCCGCGACCGCCGCACCCTGATCCACCAACTCGCCCCAACACTCCTGGAACAACCCGGCATCGGCGAAGACAGCGCCACTCAACTATTGATCACCTTCGGCGCCAACACCGACCGCATCAAAAGCGAAGCCGCATTCGCCCACCTGACCGGGACCGCACCCATCCCGGCATCCTCAGGGAAAACCAACCGGCACCGCCTCAACCGCGGCGGCGACCGCCAAGCCAACCGCAGCCTCTACATCATCGCCATCAACCGACTACGTTGCGACGAACGCACCCGCACCTACGCCGCCCGACGCACCGCCGAAGGCAAAACCCGACGCGACATCATCCGCAGCCTCAAGCGCTACATCGCCCGCGAAACCTACCGACTCATCACCACCCAAACCACCCCTTGCGCGTTATAGGAGCATCGCTCGACGG
>QJJF01000016.1 GCA_003202005.1 Williamsia faeni
AAGTCTTCTTCCCAGAAGGGGCTGACGTGGATGCTCTTCTTGATGGCAGCCACCGGATCCTGCATGCCGAAGCCCTCAGGAGCCTTCTTGTACACGTCGGCCAGTGTCTGCAGCACGTGCGGCAACCAGCTGGCACCGTTCTCGATGACGGCGATGCGCAGCTCCGGGAAACGGAACAGGGCGCCGTGGCAAACCCACGAAGCAACCGTGTCCTGGATCGGACGCCATTCGCTGACCATGCGGAACGCGTTGGTCACGAACGGGAGCATCTCGTCGCTGGTGCCTTCCCAGTCCTGGTTGTACCGCGCGTAACCGCTGTCGGACGAATGCTGGGTGACCAGCACGTCGAGCTCGACAACGCGCTTCCAGAACGGGTCGAACTCGGGCAGGGCAAACGACCGCGGGCCCTTGTATCCGGGGACCGGAGCGGGGCGGACCAGGATGGCCTTGGCGCCACGCTCGACACACCACTCGAGTTCCTTGATGGCCTCTTCGACGATCGGCAAGCTGATCACCGGGACGGTGAAGATGCGATCCTCGTAGTTGAAGCCCCAGGTCTCGTACAGCCACTGGTTGAGCGAGTGGACCACGGCGTGGATTAGTTCCGGGTTGTCACTCATGCGCTCCTCGATGAGGCTCGCGAGCGTGGGGAACATCAGGGTGCGGTCGATCTGCAGCTCATCCATGAGCTTGAGACGCGCAGCAGGCTCGCGGAAGGCGGCAGGTGCCTTGATCGGCTTGCCGAAGATCTCGCGCTTGCTCTTGCCTTCGGGGTTGCCGTTCTTGAAGTAATCCTCCATGGCACCCGGGCGAGCGACGACGTCAAACGTCGGGTTCGGGATGTATTCGCTGATCTGACCCCGGATGGCGATCTTTGTGCGGCCATTGACCTGGACGTACTGGATCGCATTCTTGTACTTCTCCGGAAGGAACTTGGTCAGCGCCTCCTGGGTCTCGTACAGGTGGTTGTCCGCGTCGAACAACGGATACGGCAATGCTTCGGGCATGAGATCCTCCATTTCCTTTAGTGAGAACCATATTCTCTTTACACGGATGTCGCAATATCCTTGCGAACCTGAAACTTCTGTACTTTCCCGCTCGCAGTCCGCGGGAACTCGTCGACCTGATGCAATTCCTCGGGCCACTTCTGCTTGGCCAGGCCGATCCGATCGCAGTGTGCCCTGACTTCGTCCATCGTGGGCATGGAATGGCCGGAATGGAGACGAAGGACCCCGGCGGCATGCTCGCCGAGGCGGGCATCGGGGGCGGCGACCACCACCGCTTCGGCGACTGCGGGCATGCCCATCAGGACCTCCTCGACCTCGAGTGCGCTGATGTTCTCGCCACCGCGAATGATGAAGTCCGCCTTGCGATCTGTGATGGTGAGATAACCGTCGTCATCGATCACGCCGACGTCGCCCGTGCGATACCAGCCCTCGGAATCGAAGCTGCGTTCGGTCAGTTCCGGGTCGGTGTAGCCGATGCAGAGGTCGGGTCCGCGACTGAAGATCTCGCCGTCCTCACCGAGCCGGACCTCGACGCCCGGCAAGACATTTCCGTCGGTGAACAGACGCTTGTCGATGGGGGCGTTGTACATCGAGCCGACGATCGAGGGATGCTCGGTGCTCCCATACGAGCGGAACACCGTGATGCCGAGATCTTCGAGTCGCGTGGTGACCGCCGCGGGAACTGACGACCCACCCAAGCCGGCGTACTTCATGAAGGGCAGGTACTCGTCGGTGAAGTCGGGGTGGTCGATCAGGCTCGTGACGAAGTAGGTGGCACCGCCGCCGACGGTCAGGCCCTCCGTCTTCATCAGATGCATGGACTGCGCCGGGTCCCACACGTCGGTGAGGTTGATGGGACTGCCGTCGAGGACCGGGATGAGGAAGGCGTTGACCATCCCGATGAAGTGCCCGACCGGGGCGGCGGTGAGCTGGCTCCCGCGGTCGGGCGGGTACCACGCGCCGAGCTGCCGGGTCTCGAAACCGAGGGTGCGATGACTGTGGATCACACCCTTGGGCGAGCTGGTGGTTCCCGAGGTGAACGCGATCAGTGCCGGTAGCGCGGCATCGGTCTCGATGATCCCGGACATCGGTTCGTCGGCGAGGAGATCGTCGAAGTTGCGGCCGACCACACCCACGATCGGCACGTCGGCACTGAGCTCGGGGGAGTACTCGAGGCGACCGAACTTCTCCGTGGCGATGAACACCTTCGGCTTGATCGCGCCGAGGATGTAGCCCACTTCTTTGCGTCCATAGAAGTGGACGATCGGCACGACCGTGGCGCCGAGGAATGACGACGCCCAGAACGTTGCGGCGGCCTCCATCCAGTTGGGCAGCTGAAAAGCGACGATGTCGCCTGGGCCCACGCCGCGGTCCCGGAGGCCGGCAGCAAGTCGCCTGGCAACGAGTTCGACGTCGGAGAAGGTGCCTGACCAGGGGCGGATCGATGAATGGATGCGGAATTCGACATCGGGTGCGGCGGTCAGTCCCGCCGCCAGCAGTTCGCCGATGGTCTCGTCGGTCCACCAGCCCTGTTGCTCATATCTGGCCACCAGGTCAGCGGGGATGGTTCGCATGTCGACAACTCCAATACAGCTCTGGCTCTGAACCCGGGGTCCGCGGCGACGACCGGGATGACGCCCGATCGAGGGTGTCCCCGGTCAACTATGGTGATGATATTCTCACAACTGAAGAATGCCAATCTCATTGATGGAGAATCTCCCATGGTTGAACTTGAACTCGACGAAGGCCTGGCGGTCATCACGATCAATCGCCACGAGGCCCGGAACGCAATTGCGCCCGAAACCATGGATCAGCTCGAGACCGCGCTGGACGAGGCCAAAGGTGCTCAGGCGCTGGTCATCAAGGGTGCCGGCGACAAGGCGTTTGTCTCCGGCGGAGATCTGAAACAACTCAGCGCGCTGCGGACCATCGAAGAGGCCGAGGCGATGGCCCGTCGGATGCGGGGGATCTGTGACCAGATCGCCGCATTCCCGGCGCCGGTCGTCGCGGCGATGAACGGGCACGCACTCGGCGGCGGAGCCGAGGTGGCCGTTGCTGCTGACATCCGCGTCGCTGCCGACGACATCAAAATCGGCTTCAACCAGGTCACACTGGCAATCATGCCGGCGTGGGGTGGAGCCGAGCGGCTCGCTGCGCTGGTCGGTAAGAGCCGGGCGCTGCTGCTCGCCGGCGGTGGCGCGCTTGTCGGTGCTGCCGAGGCCGAGCGGCTCGGACTTGTCGACAAGGTGCTGCCCCGGGCCTCGTTCGAAGAGGGCTGGAAGGCCGTGGCCAGGTCGCTGGCCAACAATTCGTCCGGCGACATCAAGCGCGTGATCGGCGGCGCGACCCCCGATGAGGCGGTCGCCGCATTCGCACGTCTGTGGGTTGCCGACGAGCACTGGGCGGCAGCTGATCGGGTGATGAACCGAAAGCGCTGATCCATCATCTGAAGACCGGCTCGAAACGGCCGCCCGGGACACCCTGGGTGGCCGTTTCGGCTTTCCGGAAGACCCGCTGCTAGGCATTTGCACAGCATCCGCCATCATTGTGGATATCGGCGCGCTAACATGTCGTGAGCCAGAGCGGCTGTCATCCATCGATGCGGAGGTCGAACTCGATGTCCACGCCCCGCAGACTCGGCGCACCGGACGCCAAGAATCGTGCGGTGCTGCTCGCTGCCGCCGAGCGTGTGATGTTGGAGAACGGCTATGCCGCGGTGAGTTCGCGGCGGGTGGCCGACGAAGCCGGTCTCAAACCTCAGCTCGTCCACTACTACTTCCGCACCATGGACGAATTGTTCCTGGAGTTGTTCCGGCGCCGGGCCGAGCAGGGCCTCGAGGTGCAGGCCTTGGCGCTCAAATCAGAGCAGCCGTTGTGGGCGCTGTGGGCTTTCAGCACAGATCCGGCGGGTGCGATTTTCACGATGGAGTTCATCGCGCTGTCGAACCATCGCAAAGAACTTCGTGCCGAGATCGTGCGGATCTCCGAACAGTTCCGCGTCGAGGCGAGCGCCGGTATCGAAGACGTCCTCCGGCGATACGGAGTCGATCTCGATCAGATGCCGGCCGTGGCGGCGATTGTATTGATGACCAGCATCTCGCGCGTTGTGGTCATGGAAGACACTCTCGGCGTCCGGGAAGGGCATGCCGAGATGATCAAGGTGGTCGAGGACTACCTACGCCAACTCGAGGGTGAACCCGGTCCCGAGCTGCTGGAGGCCCTGCAGCACCGTCGGTGACGGTGCAGCGGTTCAGGCGACTGCCTTGAGGCTGTCGTCGTTGACGAACACCAGGCTGCCGTCGTTCAGCAGAACGGCAAAGCGCTTCGGGCTGACCTGGAGGCCGTCACCGAGGTCGACGGTGGCCTCGGGAAGTACGCCGAAGTCCTCGACGATGGTGCCCTCACGAGTGTTGTCGTCTGCGGTGACCTGGACCGCAGTTCCGACGCTGAATGCGTCAGATGCTGCAGGAGCATCCTTCTCGGCAGCCGATTGTTTATTTCGCATGCTCACATTAGATCAGTAGATTGCCGCTTTTGGTACGCCGGAGTTGCTGAAGTGAATGTCCGGTATTGACGAGTATTCGAATACACAACGTGTATTTGCTCTGCCGATCGTGTCGAGGTCGCAGGCGCAAAGATCTCGTATAGATCGCGCGAACCCGCGTATGAAGGCCATCAACGACGGGTCCGATGTGCTTGTTTGCGCCGCGTGCATATGCGCGTTGGTGTTGCGTGCCGTCGCAGCGAGATCTCGCAAATGACCGCCGACGGAGTGATCAATGCGGTGCTGCTGATCCTCGCCGCCGTTGTGGCGCGATATCTCTGTGCAGCCCTGGTGTTTCCTGAAAGGTTCGTAGAGGCGGGAGTTCCTCGTTGGCCGCAGAGCTTCAGATCGGGTGAGACTCATTGCGCTGCTTGCCTGTTCGATCACTCGGCGGTCATCTCATCATGAACTCGATGTCGGTATGGATTCGGCAAGGTGTGGTAACTCCAGGTGCCCGGGGCAGCCCGGCTCTTGGGACAGCCGACCGTGAATGCGCTGGGTGTCAACATCGGCCTGGGGCTGACGGCTCCGGGCTGCGACTAAGATCGCTGCAGTGACCGCCGGTGCAGAGGGCAGGGGACGACTCGAGGTATTCCTCGGTTGCGCACCCGGCGTGGGCAAGACCTACGAGATGTTGGCCCAGGCGCACACGATGCTGGCCGATGGGGTTGACGTTGTGGTCGGTGTGGTCGAATCCCACGGCCGATCGATCACGGCCGCCATGATCGACGGTCTCGAGGTCATCGACCGGGCCAGGGTCGACTACCGCGGAACCCTGTTGGACGAGATGGATCTCGATGCCGTCCTGACGCGCCGGCCGCAGGTGGTCCTGGTGGACGAACTGGCCCACACCAATGCGGCGGGGTCACGAAATCCGAAGCGGTGGCAGGACATCGATGAACTCCGCGACGCGGGTATCGATGTGATGTCCACGATCAACATCCAGCATCTGGAAAGCCTCAACGACGTTGTTCAGGAAATCACCGGAATCGTTCAGCGTGAAACGGTGCCGGACGATGTGGTGCGCTCTGCCGACGAGATCGAACTGGTGGACATCGCGCCGCAGGCTCTGCGCCAACGACTTTCGGCGGGCAAGGTCTATCCGGGAGACCGCGTGGGAGGTGCCCTCGCCAACTACTTCCGACAGGGAAACCTCACCGCGCTCCGTGAACTGGCTTTGCTGTGGCTGGCCGATCAGGTCGACGACAACCTCGCCGACTACCGCGCCGCCCACGAGATCACGGACACCTGGGAGGCCCGTGAACGAGTGGTGGTCGCGATCACCGGAGGCCCGGAATCGGCGACCCTCCTGCGACGGGCGAGCCGCATCGCATCACGATCGAGTGCCGAACTCGTTGTGGTTCATATTGTTCGCGATGACGGGTTGACCGATCCGGCGATGGTGGACCTGGCAAAGCTCACCGAACTGGCCAAGGGGTTCGGAGCCCAGATGCACTCCATCGTCGGCGACGACGTCCCTGCCACACTGCTCGAGTTCGCTCGTGGGGTCAACGCCACGCAGCTGGTCCTGGGCACCTCGAGGCGGTCCCGATGGCAGCGGATTCTGGACGAAGGTGTCGGCTCCGCCGTCGTGCAGCGGTCCGGCAAGATCGATGTCCACATGGTCACCCACGAGGAGACCAAGGCGCGGAACGTCCTCGACATCAGGAACACTCGGTTTCATCGCCCCCTGAGCTGGGTGTGTGCAGTGGTCGTCCCCGTGGTGGCGGCAGGCATTCTGATGGCGCTCGACCCGTGGCTGGGCATCGCCAGTCAGTCGGCACTGCTCTTTGTGGTTGTCCTCGCGGTGTCGATGCTCGGCGGGATCGGGCCGGCGGCGTTGTCGGCGATCGTTTCGGGGCTGCTCCTGAATTTTCTCTTCACGTCGCCGCGGTACACCTTCACCATCAATGAGACCGACAATGCGATCACCATCATCGTGATGCTGGTGATCGCGATAGCCGTTGCAGTGCTGGTGGATTCGGCGACCGTACGACGCGTGCAGGCACAGCGGGCCGCCCGGGACGCGGAGCTGCTGGCGATCTTCGCAGGGGCAGTTCTCAGCGGTGAAGATATCGAAGGGTTGTTGCGGATCGTGCAGACGACATATGACCAGAGCGCGGTCTCGGTGGTTCGGATCGCGCACCGCGAGCCGAACGTCGTCGAGGGTTCGGTCGGGGACGATCCGCCTGCGGATGCCGAACATGCGGACACGGTCTGCGAGGTGCCCGGAGGTGACTTCGCGATGCTGTTGCGCGGACCCAAACTCGGTGGCCGCGATCGCCGGGTGCTGGTCGCCGTGGCAAACCAGGCCGCGGGTGTTGTCCAACGACGAAAGTTGGCCGCGCAAGCTGCCGAAGCGCGGGCACTGGCGGAAACCGATCAGTTGAGGCGGGCGCTGCTGTCTGCGGTCAGTCACGACCTGCGGACGCCGCTGGCCGCGGTGAAGGCATCGGTGTCGAGCCTGCGGGGAACCGATGTCGTGTTCTCGCCGCAGGACACCGCGGAGTTGCTGGCGACCATCGAAGAATCCACCGACCATCTGACCGCGCTGGTGGGTAACCTTCTCGATTCGTCACGGCTGGCCGCCGGGGTGGTGCGCCCGGACCTGCAGATGGTCTACCTGAATGAGGTCGTCAGTCGCGCGACGGTGGGCATCGCGCGATTTGATCCGGTCGCCGCGGAACGCGTCGAGCTCGACATCGATCCGGTCCTCCTCTATGCCGATGCCGGGCTCCTCGAGCGGGTGCTCGCCAATCTCATCGACAACGCGCTTCGGCACAGCGGCGACTCGATGCCCGTGCAGGTGCGGGCGAGGCTGACCTCCGACGATCCTCCGCGGTGTTCCATCGCGGTTGTCGATCATGGTCCCGGTGTACCGGTCGAGGTGCGGCCGAAGATGTTCACCGCGTTCCAGCGCCTGGGTGACGAAAACACCGTGGACGGCGTCGGTCTGGGGCTGTCGGTGGCGCAAGGATTCGTGCGGGCGATGAACGGGGTCATCACTCCGTCGGAGTCTCCCGGTGGTGGCCTGACGATGGCATTCGATCTGCCGCTCGGCCCGCCGACGGGGGAACCCGATGCCTGAAAAAATTCGGGTCCTCGTAGTCGATGACGAGCCCCAGATCCTGCGCGCGTTGCGGATCAACCTCAACGCGCGGGGCTTCGATGTGACGACGGCGTCGAGCGGGGCGGGTGCGCTGACGGCGGCGGGCAAGACGAACCCGCATGTCATCGTTCTCGACCTCGGGCTACCTGACATCGACGGATTCACTGTGCTGGCCGGACTGCGTGGGTGGACCAATGTTCCGGTGATCGTGCTCTCGGCCCGAGTCGATTCGTCGGACAAAGTGCAGGCACTCGACGCCGGTGCCGACGATTACGTGACGAAACCATTCGGGATGGAAGAGTTCTTGGCCAGGCTGCGAGCTGCGGTGCGACGCGGGAGCGCGAGCACCGACGAGGCACTTCCGGTGGTTCAGACCGATGCCTTCACCGTGGACCTCGGGGCCAAGCAGGTGATCCGCGACGGTGAACCGGTGCATCTGACTCCCACCGAGTGGGGCGTTCTCGAGATGCTCGTGCGGCACGAAGGAAAACTCGTCAGCCAGCGCGACATCCTCAACCACGTGTGGGGACCGACGTACGGCGCTCAGTCGAACTATCTGCGCGTGTATCTGGCGAGCCTGAGGCGCAAGCTCGAACCTGACCCAACCCGTCCACGCCATCTCCTGACCGAGGCCGGTATGGGATATCGCTTCGTCGGATAGGTTTCATTACCGACCGAGTTATTTGTTGGTTGCAATTCCTGGTTGTTAATTCCTTTACCTGCCCAAAAGGGCAGGTGGGCATTTGTCGACAATTGTTCGTTGTTTCCATTGGGAAACACGGATGAAACTTTGCGAGTGCTCGCTTTTAATTTAAGGACTCGGTGTCCGTTGCTGGTTCTGCAAAGCAACGCGCTTCACCTGTTCGTATTACACCGCAGGTCAGCGGAGTGTCCGTCGAACCTTGCGCGCCCGGTACAGCCGGTTTGCTGAAATTAATTCCCTCGTGGGAGTTTTACTCCGAACAGCCGATTTCATATATGTTTATGAAGATTCGTACCCGGGTATGAGTTGTTGTGCGGCGATCGTCTTCACTTTGTGACTAGGATCAAAACTGCTCTAGTGGAAGGTGGGCGAGGATGGCGGCCAGTCGGCATGATGAACCTCAACTTGTTATTGAACGTGGGGGCAAATTGTCACAGAGAGTGGATGGGCGCAGTGCAGCAATCAGGAGCTGAAACGACGACGTTGCTCGCCACTCTTCGGCGCTGGCAGGACGCCCAATGTACGGACGGCGTCTACTGGTGCGCGGCATGGCTGTACTCCTGTGGAGATCCCATCGCCAATGACCTCCTCGATGACTTGGCGCGGGACGAGAGTCTGGAAGTCGACCACATCGAAACGGTCCTACCCCGATTGGCGCGCTGCCGATTCCAGGATCTTGTCGAGTGGTGCCTGCACACCGCCACCCGCCTGGACGGATCGCTGACGACGGATCCGGGCCGGTGGTTGCCCGACCTGAACCGCAGTCTCGACGACGGTGTCCTGACGTTGGCCGTGGCGCTACACCGCGTGGTACTCGCCGACATGTGGTTGATGACGTGTTCGGACACAACTCTGAGCGACAACGCCGCGGTGATCCGGGCGTACCAGGTCAGGCGGCAATCGGTGCTGGCAGCTGCCGCCCAGCGGAACTGATCTGACCCCGGACCGACCCCGGCATCAAACAAACTGGTTTGTTCGCTATCTGCTAGCGTGGTCGCCATGCCCGAATCAGCAGACGAATCTACCGTCGACCAGAACGTTCAGAGTGCCGAGTTGCGCCCACAGAAACGCGGTCTTCGCATCGCTATGACACCTGCGGAGCGCGACGAGTTCTTGGCCGCACAACGTACCTGCCGAGTTGCCACCACCGGTGTGGACGGTGCGCCGCATCTGTCGGCGCTCTGGTTCGTCTGGGACGGAGATGTGTTGTGGCTCAACTCGATTGTGAAGAGTCAGCGCGGGACCGATGTGTCCCGCGATGCTCGGGTATCGGTACTGATCGACGCCGGCGAGGGTTTCACGGACCTGGCCGGCGTCGAGATCAGAGGGCGTGCCGAGTGGGTTGGCGAGGTGCCGCGGACAGGCGAGCCCAATGACGAACTGGTGGCTCCCGAAACGGCGTTCGGCAACAAGTACGCGGGCGGTCGGTTTGGTTACGACGGCCGGCACGCGTGGCTGAAGGTTGTCCCGGAGAAGATCGTCAGTTGGGATTTCAGCAAGAACAAGCGCTGAGGTCCGGGGTACGCGAGTGATTCAGGCCGCGGGACCGATGATGCGGCGGACTGCTTCCTCGACATCGGCCCTGCGGTCACCGGCGGTCCTACCTCGCACGGGCAGTGTTGCCGCCCAGAAGGTCGCCACTGAATGGATCAGCTGGAGTAACTCACGCGGATTCCATCGCGTATCTACTGTGCCGGCGGCCTGCGCGCGCCGGACGGCCTCACCCTTTTCCTGTTCGAGCAGGACCACGGCGTCGACATGTGCTGTTGCGCACTGTTCTTCGAGCTGCATCCAGGCCAGCATGCGGACCTGATCGGGGTGTTCGAGAAAGTGCTCGTACAGCCGGCCCGCGTAGGCGACGAGGTCATCGTTGTCGATCGGGATCGACGACGTGCCTTCCCGGACACCTTCCCGAATGGCCTCATCGAACAGGACTTCTTTGCTGCCGAAGTACGCGTAAAGGCGTTCCTTGCTCGCTCCTGCACTTTTCGCGATGCGGTCGATACGGGCGCCATTGATTCCGTACTGCGCAAACTCTGCCCGCGCTGCTTCCAGGACACGAGCCCTCGCATCTTCCGCTGATCGCCGCATTCAGGAAGTGTACCGCTCGCAAACGAACTGGTTTGTTCGCGTGGCTCAACCTGCATCAGGTGAATCGAAGCCGGTCGGTGGCTGCAGTAGCAGCCACCGACCGGTGCGATCTGGCGCCGGTGGTGAACCGGCGAGTATTCGGGCGGCGATCAGGCCTGCCCGGTCACCAGATGTTTCTGCGCGTAGAGCTTGGCCCACTCGGCGCGCGGACGAATTGAGACATCGACGTCGGTTGCGGTGGCCCGCAATGCGCCGACGGTCGCGTCCTCTCGCTTGGTCTTCGCGAACGGATCCCACCCGAAGTGGCGGCACGAGTTCTCGAAGGTGATCTTGTTGATGTCGCTGTCGCTGGCGCCCACAGCGGTCAGCTCGCCGTACACGCTCTCGGCGGCATCGGGGAAGAAGCAGTCCGAATGCGGGAAGTCGCATTCCCAAGCGATGATGTCGATGCCGATCTCGTGCCGCAACTTCAGGGCGGTCGGATCGGTGACGTAACACGCGAGGGAATGCTCCTTGAATACTTCACTCGGCAGCTTGCCGCCAAAATCGCGCTGCAGCCAACGCTGATTGGTGTAGTGCCGGTCGCAGCGGTCGAGGTAGAACGGAATCCAGCCGATACCGCCCTCGGAGAACGCGAACTTGAGGTCGGGGAACGAACGCATCGCCGGACCCCAGAGCAGGTCTTGGGCGGCGATGGCGGAGATCTGGGTGGCCAGGACGATCAAGTTGTCGACCGGAGCGTCGGGTGCCATCGAGATCGCCCCGAATCCCGATCCGATGTGGAGGCACATGACCACGTTCTCGTCCGAGAGCGTCTGGAACACCGGGCCCCAGTAGTCGATGTCGTGATAGCTGGGGAGACCTTCGAGGTGCGGGATCTCGGGCATGGTGACGGCATGGCAGCCTTTGGCCGCCACGCGCTTGATCTCGGCGACCATGGCCTCCGGACTCCAGGTGGGCAAAAGAGCCAGCGGCAGGAACCGGTCGGGGTACGCGGCGCACCACTCGTCGATGTGCCAGTCGTTGTATGCCCGGACCATCACGATCGTCACTTCGGCCTGATGCTGATTGAGGTGGCGCGCGGAAAAGCCGGTGAAGGTGGGGAAGCACATCGAAGCGAGGATGCCGTTGCGGCTCATGTCGCGGACGCGCTCGTGCACGTCGTACACCCCGGGGCGCATCTCGGCGAACCGCGCGGGATCGCGACCCCACTCCTCGGCCGGCCACGAAACGACGGCGTTGAGCCCGCTGACACCGGTGGGTTTGCCCTGATAGACCCACTGATCGACGCCCTTGTCGGTCACGATCACCCGGGGCGCCTCATCGACGTATTTGGCCGGGACATGATTCAGGAACATGTCGGGCGGCTCGACAACGTGGTCGTCGATGCTGACCAGGATCAGGTCTTCGACATTCATTAAAAACTCCTCGAAGTGCGGTAGGTCACGTGGGCTCTCACTATGTGTACCCTTCATAACCATGACCGACTCCACACATTCGGCCATGCCTCGTGCAGAAGCGGCCAATGTCAAGCGCCTACGCCGTAGCGCCGTGGTGAGCGCCGGCAGCCACCTCTACGAGGGGGAACGGCTGGTGACCGGATGGCACCATCACGACGAGCATCAGATGGAGTACGCGGTCGGTGGCGTGGTGGAGGTCGAGACCGCGTCTGCGCACTACCTTCTTCCTCCCCAACGGGCCGTGTGGATCCCGGCCGGGCTGCGACACCAGGCCACGATGAACTCGAATGTGCAGTCGATCGCGGTGATGTTCGATCCGGAACTCGTGCCGTATGAGGGTCGGAGTGCGGCGATACTCAGCGTCTCGCCATTGATCCGGGAGATGATCGTTTATGCGCAGCGTTGGCCGATCAACCGGCTGAGGAGCGACTCCGAAGCCGATAGCTTCTTCGCCACCCTCGGCAACCTGCTGCTCGAGGCGATCGCAAGCGGTGGTGCAACACTCAGTCTGCCCACCTCGGATAATTCGGTGATCGCGGACGCCATGGCGTTCACCAAGGAAAACCTGCAGTCGGTCGGGATCTCGGATGTCGCCCGGGCGGTGTCGGTGTCGGAGCGCACCCTGCGCCGCATGTTCCACGAGGAGGTCGGATCGTCGTGGCGTACCTATCTCCTGCGGGCGCGCATGTTGAAAGCGATGGCGCTGCTGGCTTCTCCGGATCAATCAGTCCAGGAAACGGCTCGCGTAGTGGGTTTCCAAAACGCCAGTTCGTTCGCCAGGGCATTCACCGACTACTGGGGGCAGACACCGTCGTCATGCCGTCAAAGCAGCCCAGGTCTGTGACCGGAGCGCGCGGTGACCTACGAAACGAGGAAATCCCGGTCCGCATTTCTGCGAACCGGGATCTCACTGCTTGTGTCTCAACTGCTCACAGCGTCGCGAAGACCCCGCCGTCGACCGCGAGGTCGGTGCCCGTGATGAACCCCGACTCCGGCCCGACCAGGAACGCCACGGCTGCGGCAATGTCTTCGGGCGTGCCGAACCGTCCGGTGCCGCTGAGCTCCATGCGCTCACGCATGCTGTCGCCCCCTTTGCTCTCCAGCTCGAGAAGTGCCATCGGGGTGATGATGACACCGGGGCTGATGGAGTTGACCCGCGCGCCGCGCCGACCCCAGGTAATGGATGCGTCCCGGACGCGCAGTTGGTTGCCTCGCTTCGAGACGCCGTAGGCGACAACCGTCGCGGGTATGTCCGCGAGTGCCGGGATGGCGAGAAGGTCCTCGGTCGGTGTCGATCGCAGCAGCGTCTCCAGCTCCGGCGCCACCGGGATACGGTGGCCGGCCATCGAAGCGATGAACACACCGGCACCGCCCGGCGCGATGACCTCGCCGAAGGCATCGCTGACCAGCGCCGCGCCGAGTAGGTTGACTTTCAGGATTGTCTCGATGTCGGCCTGCGACGGCGAGAGTCCGGCGGTGTGAACGACGGCGGTCACCTGCCCGAGATCTGCGGCGGTCTTCGCCAGCGTGCGTACCGATTCTGCATCCGATATGTCGACGGCGTGCGGTACGACGACATGGCCGACTTGGCGCAGCGACTCGGCCACCGGGTCGAGACGATTCGAATCGTGATCGGCGATGACGATCGTGGAACCGGGGCCCAGGCGCCGGGCAATGGCGAGTCCCATCCCCCCGGTGCCGGTGATGACGGTGACACGGGGATCTGAACGCATAGAGGGATATTCGCGCCCGTCCGCTCGTCTGTCAATTCCCCAAGAGTCACCTCGTCGGCCGCTTATCGAGGCAACCCCGGAAACGAGGAAACCCCGGTTCGCATTTCTGCGGACCGGGGTCTCACTGCTTGTGTCTCAACCAACACATCTTGCAAGACCGATCGAAATCGGTCTTTCTGTCGGGGTGTCGGGATTCGAACCCACGACCTCTTCGTCTCGAACGGCTCCTTCGAGGAGGTCAGTCAAGCGGTCTGTGTCTCCGAGCGCACGCTCCGACGCCTCTTTCATCAAGAAACTGGCTCGTCGTGGCGTACGTATCTCTTACACGCACGCATGCTGCGGGCCATGGCACTCCTGGCGTCACCCGAGCAGTCGGTTCAAGAGACGTCCCGAGTTGTCGGCTTCGAGAACGTCAGTTCGTTTGCCAGGGCATTTGCGGACTACAGCGGTCACCCCCGTCGGCCTACCGACGCCGCGGCGCGGAGGTTGCCCTGACATTCTCATGTGTCGAGTGCCGACACTGTTACTCGGGCGCACAGCAAAGACGGGCGCCACAGGCCCCCGTCTTTGCCGTCGCGGATCGTGGCGGCCACCACGGGCGCGGATCTATGTGGTTTTGTCAGTCGTCGGTCTCTTCCTCGACACCCAGGGTTTCTGCTCCCGGAGTGGCGGGGGCCAACACAGCATCGTCAGTGCTCGCGGTGCCGTCAGCTACGTCAGACTGTGCGTCCGGTGAGCCCAAGGTTTCAGCTCCAGGTGTTGCCGACGTGCGTACCTCGCTGTCGGCTTCTTCAGTTCGGACTGCTGGTGGTTCTTGGGAAGCCATCGTGTACCTCTCATGATGCTGGTTGGGCAGTTCGAGACTGCTTCTCCGTCCACAGAAGGATGCGGACTGAATTGCGATACCCAGAATTGGTAGTGTCGAAACTCCCGAGTCTCTGTGGTCGAGATGCGCCGCCACCCACGGCAATTCCCGATCCCTTGCCGGTTGCGCGAGATTCTGTGGAGCTGTCAAACCTGTACCCGTCCAGTCGATCTCGAACTTCGCAGCATTGTAAATCCGTTCGCAAGTACCTCGCCGAGTTGTCTTCCTGCGCGGCAATCGGTAAGCGCGGGCCAGTGGCGTTGGATTGGCACAGCGGGAGCCGTTCGGCGCTTGTTGATCGTGATCTGTCGGTCCAACCTCAACCAGTCGGTGCACGGGCAACGCGAGTTCGGTTATGTGCAAACATGACACGGCATCACCCGAAGTTGAAGTGGCCGGACATGCCGGAGTTCCTGTTGTCGCCGAGGGTGACAGGAGCGATGCGCAGTTACGATTCGGTCTGTCTGTCAACCCCTATGGGGTCAACGATCTCGTTGGTATCGTCCATCCAAGGCGCTCGGCGATGTCCACATCGTGTGTCGAGATGTGGACACCGCTTGAGTCGATGATGCGTCGCTCTCCTCGGAAGAGTTGGCAGGAGCCTAGATTCGTGGCGGCGGAGCTCCCTTGACGTCAAGGCCGGCGAGTTGGCTGCTCGGATAGGGTCGCCATTGCCGGATCAGGGTTCCGCCGAATCCATTTGTGAGTGTTTTCTTGCGGCCGTCCTTGTAGGTGAACGTGCCGACGATTTCTTCCCAGTCCAACAGGATCGTTGGGGAGTCCGGGACGTCGCGGATGCCGCTGGCGGGGAAGGCGCTGACGGCAGTCGCGCCGATCTCCAAGACGCCGGCCTCAGTCTGCGCGGTCATTGTGTAGCGGGTGGGGATGAAGACGCCGCTGGATTCGAAGTATGCCCAGTCGTGGTGGGTAATTTCGAAGTCGGCTTCCGGAATGTATTGCTGCTCCTCGGTGAGATAGAGCGACATGTCCTTGTGCTGGCTGATCTTCATCTCGTCGAGCGCGCCGGACATCTCGTCGAAGTGGAACCACAGCCAGTCATGCCAGCCACCGACCTCGGCCGGGCAGGTGTCCACGGCGTAGTAGCGTTCACGCACGGCTGCGCCCTTGAATGTGATTGTCCGGTCCTCGAGCGAGAGCGTGCCTTCGACGGTTCCCGGCCAGAAGTAGCCGTAGGCAATGCAGTGCGGAGTGTAGGTCTGCGCCGTTTCCTTGCCGTACCAGGTTGGGAATCCGGTGCCGGTGTGGACCCATTCCCCAGAAATTCCGGAGGCCTCGTCGGAGACGGTGTAGTGCCACGTTTTGTCGCCGGGCCGGCATTCGATATTGAAGTCGCCCATGTTCACCCACACGTGGTCGTCGGCGATCTTGGAAGTGAGGGCTCCGCGCGGGTGGTAATGCCAGTCTGTCGATGTAGCCGGCGGGAAGTCGGCCACCTTATATACCGACCCCGGCGGCGAAACGACCTGTCCTTTCTCGGATCGCACCGACATCGCCCAGAAGTCGACATTGCCCCATGCCTCACGCAAAGACATGGCGCCGATGTTGAACCAATAGTGCTTACCGTCGTCGCCGATGACGCTGGCAACGAGCGCCCAGTCCAATTGAGCTGTGTCGCGGGACTCTTCGGGAAATCCGTGGGCCTCTACTTCGAGGGTCACCGCAGGGTCGCTTACAAGCATATCGTTGTATCTCCTTGGAACTATTGAAGTTGCGAGACAATTTGAGGCAATGAAAAGGTGGACAGGATCCCCGGTGGCGCCTCGCACACGTTGGGCACGGCGTTGATCGGGCGGTTGGCGTTGCCGTATCCGGCGCGGGTCCCGTCTTCGGGCGTCGGCCACGCGAAGCGGATGGAGACGTCCAGCGGTAGGTCCCCGGCGACGCGGATCCGCCACCCCTGTCCGGCGAAGGGGATTTCCCAAGCTGGCTTGAGATCCGTTGTCAGGTACCAGGTTGGGATGAACTGCATGAGCGGTTGACCGGCGCGAATTCCAGTGATCTCGATCCGCCATGCGGCCAAGGTTCCGGCCTCGATCGTGCCGACCGGCGTCTCGACCGATTTGGTTGCCGTCGCCACCTCGCTCTTCACCTCGACATCGTCGAACTCCAACGACAAGGCGTCTGCGAGCCGACGAAGTGACGCCCCGTACGCCACGCCGGCGGCTCGGCCTACGCTGTTGACGTCGACGGCGGCCAGTTCTGCTCCGAAACCCAAGAGCTTGAACATCTCCGGCGAGTTGCGGTCCGACATGTCGGCGTACTCCTCGATCCGGTAGCAGTCCAGTCGCCGCTCGATCGAGGTCAGCACCATCGGAAGCGATTCGGTCACAAAACCGGGGCTCGGCCCCGAGCTGTAGATTGACGCGCGACCGCGCTGACAGGCCTCCTCGATCCGCTGCCGCACCTGCGGATCCAGGGTCTGGGGGTCGTGGAAGTGCTCCAGCAAGGTTGAGATGTTGATTCCTGCCTCCAGCAACCGGCAGATGTCGTCGAAGTCGGGCCCCGCGGGCATATACACAACACAGTCCGGCTTGGCCGCGATGATGTCGTCGATGTTTGTGGTGGCTATGACCGCAGTAGGTCCGGTTCCGCACAATTCCCCGGCGTCCCGCCCCGCTTTCGCATCGGAGTACACCCGTGCGCCGACCAGCTCGAATGTCGGGTGCTCAATCAGGGCTCGTAGGGCAGGCATCCCGCTGTGGCCTGTGCCCCATTGCGCAACCCGATAGCGCTTTTCGGTTGCAATCACACCGTCGTCAGGCATCCATGGACTCCTTCGCATCTGTTAGCCGATCGGCTTAAAAGTGACCTTAGCCGTTCGGCTTAAAATGTCAATGGCTGTCCGCTAGCATTGCAGAGTGACTTCCGTAGAACCTGTGGCCAACCGGCTGCGGTCCACACCGCGCAATAGCGCGGAGATCCGCATCCTGGCCGCTGCGCTCGACCTGTTCGCCGAGCACGGTGTCAGCGGGACGTCATTGCAGATGATCGCGGACGCCGTCGGCGTGGCGAAAGCCGCTGTCTACTACCGATTCAAGACCAAGGACGACATCGTCATCGCCGTCACCGAGATGCAGCTGGCCGGGCTTGAGGAGGCACTGGAATCCGCGGAGGCCGACGGAAACCGCGCGCGGGCACGCGAACTGCTACTCGCCCGGGTCATTGAACTGGCCGTCGAGAACCGCCGCATGGTCGGCATCCTGCAGTTCGATCCGGTCGTCATTCGATTCCTCGGCGAGCACGCCCCCTTCCAGGAGTTCCTGGAACGTCTTCACAGTGCGCTGATCGGTGACGAAACGGGTCCGAAGGCCCTACTGCGCGCTGCGATGTTGCGTGGGGCCATTGGTAGTGCTGTTATGCATCCGCTGGTCGCTGACCTCGACGACGACATACTTCGCCGTGAGCTACTGGACCTGGCTAGGCACTTGATCGACCTCCCGATCAAATAGGGATTTGTGAGGCCCGCGCAAATGCATCAACTCACCGCCGTGTCATGGTGTGAATGACCGGACCTCACGGCTACCTGGACGCAGGACGTTCCGAGTAGGGACGGTCGTCGGTGATCCCTACCGTTTGACGAGCGGATGTGGAACTTTGATGCTGCGCGCGCGCAGCCATTCGTCGAGTGCTTTGGCCTGCGAATCCAGCCGTAGTGTCGAGGTGGCGCCGGTCCCGAGCAATCCTCGGAGGACGAAGTTGATCGCGCCGATCGGCGTGAAAATTCTCGGGCATTAAACGCCGGAAGCCCGCAGGAACCAGGAAGCCCTACGAAACGAGGAAACCCCGGTTCGCATTTCTGCGGACCGGGGCCTCACTGCTTGTGTCTCAACCAACACATCTTGCAAGACCGATCGAAATCGGTCTTTCTGTCGGGGTGGCGGGATTCGAACCCACGACCTCTTCGTCCCGAACGAAGCACGCTACCAAGCTGCGCCACACCCCGTGATCAATCAGCCTGCGATAGCTTACCGCAGTCCGCCCGAGGCATTAAATCGCCTGGTCAGAGGCATCAATTGGCCTCGGCGCTGATCGGTGGGAGTGACCCTTCGTGGTCGAAATCGGAGTCGTCGTCAGAGACCGGGGTGAGCGTCAGCAGCGATGCCTCGGGACGGCAGCAGAAGCGGGCGGGAGCGTACGGGGAGGTACCCAATCCGGCGCTCACATGCAGGCGCATCGAGGCACCCCAGGCGGACGGTCCCTTGACCCTCGATCGGTCGAGATGGCAGTTGGTCACCAGCGCACCGTAGAACGGCAGGCAGAGCTGGCCGCCGTGGGTGTGGCCGGCCATCACGAGGTCATAGCCGTCGTCGGCGAACCGGTCGAGGACGCGGGGTTCGGGGGAGTGGGTCAGCCCGAGTCGTAGGTGTGCGAGTGGGTTGGGCCGTCCCTCGATGGTCTCGTAGCGGTCGCGTCCGATATGTGGATCGTCGACGCCGGCGGCGGCCACCCTGACCCCGGCGACCTCGAGTTCGCGGACCGAGTGGGTGGCGTCGAGCCAGCCGCGCTCGGTGAACGCAGCTCGCAGATCCTGCCAGGGCAGGGGCTCACCATGGGACCGCTTGTGGTTCTTCTTGAAGTACTTGAGCGGGTTCTTGGCCGTCGGCCCGAAGTAGTCGTTGGAGCCGAAAACGAACAATCCCGGCACCGACAGCAGCCCCCCGAGAGCCTGGACCACCGCGGGCACCGCCGCCGGGTGAGCCAGGTTGTCGCCGGTGTTGATCACCAGGTCGGGTGCCAGGCCGGCGAGTTCCTGAACCCAGGCCTGCTTGAGGCGCTGGCCGGGCATCATGTGCAGATCGCTGATGTGCAGAACCCGCAGCGGTGTGGCGCCGGGCTCGAGAACGGGCAGCGTCTGATGGCGTAGCGCAAAAGCATTGCGCTCCACCAGAGTTGCGTAGGCGAGGCCGGCAGCGCCGGCGGCGACAGTGCCGAGAGCGAGCTGCTGCAGTGTCGGTCGTGAAACCTGATTCGCGCGCCGAGCAGCGCCATGTAGTCCCTGAATCATTGCCCCAGGATACGCGTCGTGCTCGGTGCTGCGGGTTTCTTGCCCTCTGCGCGCGGAGAAAGGGTTGGGAACCGGACACCCCGTCGGCGTAGCTTTGACGTCATGTCGACCATCAAGGAGCAGATCCGCGCCGATCTGACCACTGCCATGAAAGCCAAGGAAACGCTTGTCACCGGAACGCTGCGGATGGTCCTCGCCGCGATCGGTGCCGAAGAGGTCTCCGGCAAGGCGGCGCGTGAGTTGACCGACGACGACGTCCTCAAAATACTCGCCCGCGAAAGCAAGAAGCGGGCTGAGGCGGCGTCGATCTTCGCCGAGAATGACCGCGAGGAATTGGCCGCCAAAGAGCGCGCCGAAGGCGAGATCATTGCTCGCTACCTGCCGAGCCAGCTCGATGACGCCGAACTCGCCGCCGTGGTCGACCAGGCCTATGCGGCAGTCGCCGAACAGACCGGTGCCGAGCCGACGATGAAGCAGATGGGCCAGATCATGGGGCAGGTCACCGCACTTGCCGCCGGTCGGGCCGACGGCAAGCGCCTGTCGGCCGCGGTCCGCACGCGACTTCAGTAGTCGAGGGGTTGGTCCCCTATTACCCGGCCGGTATCTCGATCGGGCCGATCCCCGGGACGGTGATCGTTGTGGGCGGAGCGGGTGCGCGAGCCGTCGGCTGTTGCTGCACCCGTCCGGTACTGACGTAGATGGTGATGGTGCTGCCCGCGATCGCGCTGCCCTCCGGGCTCGTCGAGACGACAGTGCCCACGGCCTGAGCGCTTTCGGTCTCGGCCTGGGCGACCCGGAATCCGGCGGCCTCGAGCCGGCTGGTCGCCGCACTCGCGGTCATCCCGGCCACACTCGGCACCGCGGTGCCGCCGACTCCGGCGACGTAGGCCGGATCATTGGGCGGCAGCGCGGTCGGCCCGAAGTTGTTGGCGATCGGAAGCATCGCGTTGAACCAGGTCCGCGCCGGCTCGCTACCGCCGTACAGGGTTCCGGAGCTGCACTGGCGAAGTGGGCCCGAGCAGAGTTCGGACGGCGTCGGCGAGTCGTTGTAGGTGTAGGCCGCTGCGGCAAAATTGTTGGTGAACCCGATGAAGCCCGACGAACGGTGAGCTTCGGTGGTACCCGTCTTGCTGGCCAGCGGTAGGCTCCAGCCGACGGAACCGGCTGCGCCCGCGGCGGTGCCCGCGCCACGATCGTCGGCGCTCATCGCGTTGGCGAGGGTATCCGCAAGTCCCGGCTCCACGACCTTTTCGCACTGCGGCCGATCGAAGGCGACTTCCTGGACGGCGGGGGCGCCATTGGCGTCTATGACCTCGTTGCCGTAACGGTCCCGCTTGGGCTGGGTGATCGAGGCAATCGGATTCGGCGGGCACCAGACGCCGTGCGACGCGAGCGTGGCGCCGACGTTCGACAACTCCAGGGCGTTGACCGCGGTCGGTCCAAGAGTGAACGACCCGAGGTTGCTCTGCTTGAAGTAGTCCGCGAGGCTCTGCTCACCATCACCGGAGCTGCCGGGGCTGGCGTACGACCGCATTCCCAACCGCACCGCCATATCGACTGCCGGTGCCACACCGACATCCTTGAGCAGTTTCACGAACGCGGTGTTGGGTGACTGTGCGAGCGCATCGGTCACCGACATCCGCGCCGGGTACTTGCCGTCGTTCTTGACGCAGTAGGTCGCTGGTGGGCAACCGTTGGCGCCATCGCTGCTACCCATGCCCTGCGCCTGGAAGGTCGGCGGGACCGCCAGCGACGATCCGGCGCCGAGTCCGTTTTCCATGGCTGCGGCGACTGTGAAGATCTTGAAGATCGATCCGGCACCGTCTCCGACCATCGAGAACGGTTGCGGCTGGACGGTCTGGTTCAGGTTCTGATCGAGCCCGTAGACGCGGCTCGACGCCATCGCCATGATGTCGTGCGACTCGTTGCCGGGTTTGATCACACTCATCACACGACTGGCCTGGGTGGCCAGGGCACGTTGCCGCGAGGTCGATCCCGACCAACTGTTTGTCCGCGGCGCTGCACAGCGCAAGGCAGCAACCATCTGTCGACACTGCCCGGTGCAGCTCGAATGCGGTGCAGATGCACTCGACAACCACGTCGAGTTCGGTGTGTGGGGCGGGATGACCGAGCGTCAGCGTCGAGCACTCTTGCGGCAACATCCCGAGGTCACCTCGTGGAGCACCTTCTTCGAAACTCAGCGCAGGCGTCAGGTTGTGGGCGTCGGCTAGATCCGACAAACCGAACATGAAGAGGCGGCCAGGTGGCCGCCTTCTTCATGTGTTCAGCCCTTGCTGGTGATCTGCTCGGCCACAGCGCGCAACGCCGTCATATCCGCGACCTCGAAGGGCAACGACGGAACGCCCACGATCGGGACCGTCGGATGCGACGTCGTAAAGCTGTGCAGCAGATGCAGTTCCCGTTTGCCGGTAGTTGCCCGCTCGGCGTGAATCGTCAGAATCGCCTTCGTCAGCGGATCGTCGATCTGCCCGGCGGTGGCCTCGGCGGTCGATCCGCTGATGCCGGTGAGATTCGGATGGGTCCGGTTGAGGATCAGTCCGGCCAGCGGCATCTTCTCTCCGGATAAACGGTCGACGAAAAACGCCGCTTCGCGCAATGCGTCCGGTTCAGGCGAGGCGACCACCGCGAACTTGGTGCCCGGTTGCTTGAGCAACGTGTACGTCTTGTTGGCACGTTCCCGGAAGCTACCGAACATCGTGTCGAGTGACTGCACGAATACCGACACGTCGCGCAGCGTTTCGCCGCCGACGATCGTCGAGACGCCCTTCATCGCCAGGCTCACGGCGCCGGTGACCACGCGGCCCACACCACGTCCACCGCCGACGAGCACCTTCATCAGGCGGCCTTCGAGGAATGAGCCGAGTCGCTGGGGTGCGTCGAGGAAGTCCAGGGCGTTGCGAGAGGGCGGGGTGTCGACCACCACGAGATCCCAATCATCCTGCGACAGAAGCTGCCCCAACTTCTCCATCGCCATGTACTCCTGTGTTCCGGAGAACGAGCTCGCGACGGTCTGGTAGAAGGAGTTGTTCATGATCGCCGCGGCCTTGTCGGGCGGTGAGTACTGCGTGACCATCTCGTCGAAGGTCCGCCGCATATCGAGCATCATCGCGTCGAGCGTTCCGTCGCCGTCGATCTTCACCGGCTGCGGGCTGTTGGTCAGCTCGTTCATCCCCAGCGACTGCGCCAGGCGCTTGGCCGGGTCGATGGTCAGGACGACCACTTTGCGGCCCCGTTCGGCAGCCCAGACAGCCATCGCGGCTGCGGTGGTGGTCTTACCGACTCCGCCCGCACCGCAGCAGATGACCACTTTGGTGGCCGGATCCGACAGGATCGAACCCATCTTCAGGTCGATAGGCATCAGGCACCAGCTTTCTGCAGGATCTCGGACAGGTCATAGAGACCGCCGAGGTCGATGCCGTCATCGAATGTCGGCAGCTGCAACTTGTCCTTGTGTAACGACTCCAGCTCGGTGCCGGCCTCGAGTTGGGCCTGCACGCGGCTGGCGTGCTCGATGGTCTCGGTCAGCAGGCCCTCGAAGTCGGCTTCGGTGATGGCCAGACCCGCGGCGTCGAGCTGGGCCCGTAGCGCCGCGGCATCGATGACACCGTCGGCGATGTCCGCAATCGTGTCGGCCGGCAGATGCTCCGGCGACACCTTGTTGATGATCAGTGAGCCGATCGTCAGGTCTTTGCCCTCGAGTTCGTTGACCGCCTCGATGGTCTCCTGAATCGGCATCGCCTCGAGCAGGGTCACCAGATGCACCACGGTGTCACTCGAGTGCAGCAGCTTCACCACCCCGTCACTCTGATTGCGCAACGGACCGGTTTTGGTCAGATCCGCCATCGCCTTGGTGACATCGAGGAAGTTGCCGATACGGCCGGTCGGCGGTGAATCGACGACCACCGCGTCGTAGACCCGGTTCCCCTTCTTGTCCGTCCGGACGACACATTCCTTGATCTTTCCCGTCACCAAAACGTCGCGAAGCCCCGGCGCGACGGTGGTGACAAAATCGATCGCCCCGATCCGGCGCATGGCGCGGCCGGCGAATCCGAGGTTGTAGAACATGTCGAGATATTCGAGTAGTGCATGTTCGATGTCGATGGCGAGCGCCGACACCTGGCCGCCGCCCTCCGCTGTGGCCACTTTGGTCTCGGTCGGTGCAAGCGGTGGAACATCGAATATCTGCGCGATGCCCTGCCGCCCCTCGCATTCCACGAGAAGCACTTTCTTACCCTCGGCCGCAAGAGCCAACGCGAGCGCAGCCGCGATGGTCGTCTTACCGGTCCCACCCTTACCTGACACGAAATGAAGCCGTGCCTTCCTGGCCGCTTCAGGCCAGTGATAACCCTGCGGTTGTTCTGACGTCACTGGCTCACCATATCCACCAGGGGTACTGATCGACATGTCCCAGCGGACTTCCTGTCCGCTATTCGAGGCTTTTCCGACGTCCACCCGGACGACTGATCGCGGTCGCCCCTGGCATGCGGATATGCAGCCGATAGGCTGGGCACATGAGTGAGCCAACTGCCTGGGAATACGCAACCGTTCCGCTTCTGACCCACGCCACCAAACAAATCCTCGACCAGTGGGGTGCCGACGGCTGGGAGCTGGTCAGCGTCCTCCCCGGTCCCACCGGCGAACAGCACGTCGCCTACCTCAAGCGCGCGAAAGGCTGATCTGCACATGACCTGGTCGGAGCGACTGACTGAACTGAACATCGTGCTCCCCAAGGTGGTAGCACCTCTGGCCGCATACGTACCGGCCGTGCAGACCGGCAATCTGGTCTACACATCAGGCCAGCTGCCGATACACGGTGGCGAGCTGACCGAGCACGGCAAGGTGTCCGAGGGTGCCGAAGGTGTGGTCCGGCCTGACGCTGCTGCTGCCGCCGCGCGGATCTGCGCACTGAACGCGCTGGCCGCGATCGACGCGCTGGTGGGCATCGACTCGATCAAGCGGATCGTCAAGGTGGTCGGGTTCGTGGCATCGGCACCCGGGTTCACCGGACAGCCGGCCGTCATCAACGGTGCCTCGAATCTGCTCGGTGAGATCTTCGGTGAAGCCGGAGCTCATGCCCGGTCAGCGGTGGGTGTTGCCGAACTGCCGCTCGGTGCGCCGGTTGAGGTCGAACTCATCGTCGAGGTCTGACCACCGCGGTATCGACCCAGCTGTACCACTGCTCCAAGCCTTCACCGGTCCGCGCGCTCACGGGAATCACGTGGGCGCGCGGATTCGTTTCGGCGATCGTGTCCAGAAACTGCTGCAGCTCGACGTCCAGATGCGGCAACAGGTCGATCTTGTTGAGCAGCACCACATGTACCCGGCTGAACATCAGCGGGTACTTCAGTGGCTTGTCTTCGCCCTCGGTCACCGAATAGACCATCACGCGGGCGTGCTCGCCGACATCGAACTCGGCCGGGCACACCAGGTTTCCGACATTCTCGATGAACACCAGGTCGAGTGTGCCCAGATCGAGACCCTGGAGTGCGCGGTTGACCATCGGCGCGTCCAGGTGACATTCGCCGCCGAATCCGTTGGCGGTGTTGATGAGTGAGACCTGCGCGCCCTTGTCCTCGAGGCGCGCGGCGTCCAGGTCCGTCGCGATGTCGCCTTCGATGACGCCGATCCGAAGGGTCGGTCTCAGTGCGTCGAGTGTCGCCGACAGGATTGAGGTCTTCCCGGATCCCGGCGAACTCATCAGATTGACTGCAGGCACCCCGGCGGCGTCGAATGCGCCGCGGTTGAGGTCGGCCCGGACGTCGTTCTCGGTGAAGATGGCCTCGAGGATCTCGACCCGCTGCGACCTGGTGTCGTAGCCGCTGTGGTCACCATGGCTGTGCGTGGTGCCGTCGGCATGGGTGTGTGTTGTGTCGTCGTGACGATGGAATCGACCCATACCGCCCATGGTAGGTCGTGTGAGCTGGGTAATAGGCTTGCAGACAGGTCCACCCAAGAAGCAGGCCATCACACAAGGAGTATCGGTGATCGATCCGGCGGAGCGATGGGCCCGCAGCGGGATGGCCCATCTGACCGGCGATCCCGACGGTCCACCCGACTTCAGCCGGGCGGGCATCCTGGCGATGGCCGACGAGGTCGCCGAGCCCTTCGATGTCCGGGTCGACGACCTCCTGGCGGGCAGGTCGTCGCTGATGGGGACCAGTCGCCAGGGTCGGATATCGGCGGGCGGGGCGACCCGGCTGATCCGGTGCAGCGACACCTGGGCCGCATTTTCCCTCGCGCGCGCCACGGACATCGTCTCACTGGGTGCGTTGCTGAGTACCGACGACATCATCGATGACCCCTGGTCGACGCTGGAGGTCGCGGCCCGGACCTGGGTGGCCGACGAACTCGTCGAACGTGCGCAGATGCTCGAGATCCCGGCCGCGGTCCTGGGGTCGGTGACCGCGCCACCGGTGGAGATCACGCCGTGCTGGGAGAGGTCGCGGCCGCGTTCAGTCGACAACAATCTGTTGGTGGTCGACCTCTCCGCGATGTGGGCCGGCCCGTTGTGCGGGCAGCTTCTCGGAACCCTCGGGGCGACTGTGATCAAGGTGGAGAGTCCGGGCCGTCCCGATGGCGCCCGCGCGGGGAACCAGGATTTCTTCCGCTGGATGAACGGCGCAAAACTGCTGTTCCCGGCCGAGATCACCGGTCACAACACCGAACTGGCGGATCTGCTAGATGTCGCGGACGTGGTGATCGAGGCATCCCGGCCGCGTGCGCTGGAGTCAGCCGGGCTCGATGCGACGACGAGGGCACCCGGGCGGGGGAGGGTCTGGGTTCGGATCACCGGCTACGGCACCGCCCATGACATGCGCAACCGCGTGGCGTTCGGAGACGACGCGGCAGTCGCCGGTGGTCTTGTCGGTCAGGGCAGTGGTGGTCCGGTGTTCTGCGGCGACGCCGTCGCCGATCCCCTGTCCGGTCTCGAGGCCGCTCGCGCGGTGGTCGATTCACTGGGTCGGGGTGGCGGGGAACTCATCGACGTGGTGATGTCGGGGGTGGCCGCGAAATATGCTGCAGTGCAAACCGTTCCATCCAGAAGTGACCATGTGGCGGTCGCCGCCCGGATGCCTCCGATCGCAGAGCCCTCCGGCTACCCGGTCGATGCGCAGTGGGTGGCCGAGCTGATCGAGAGTCGGCGGAGCGCATGCTGATCATCAACGCGCGGCGGCTCACCGGGCAACCTGTCGCATTGCGAACAGTGGGTGAGCGGATCGCGGACGTGGGAGCGGATCTGGTTGCGGTACCGGGAGAAACGGTCATCGATGCCAGGGGCGGAACCCTGATCCCGGGCCTGTGGGATCACCACATCCATCTGCGGGCCACGGTCGCGGCCGCCGCGTCGATCAGGGTCGGACCCCCGCAAGTCCACACGCCGGAGGGATTCCGGGCCGCACTGGCTGCAGCGACGCCACAGCCGGACGGCTGGATCCGCGCGGTCGGCTACCACAACAGTGTCGCCGGTGAGCTGAACCGGTATGCCCTCGATGCGGTGGTTGCTCACGTGCCCTTACGAATTCAGCATCGCAGCGGTGCGATGTGGTTAGTGAACTCGGCCGGTCTGGCGGTTCTCGGGCAGCCCGACCATCCCACCGGGCAGCTCTTTCGGCAGGATGCTCAGGTGGCAGCGGCAACCACCGGACATGCCACCGACTTCGGTCCACTCAGTGCTCGTCTGAGTAAATACGGCGTCACCGGTGTCACCGAGGCCACCCCGAATCTGGCTGCTGCTGATCTGGATTCGCTGGACGATGCCGTCGGTGGTGGGCAGATCCGACAGCGGGTCCTGGTGATGTCCGCTGATTCGGGCCGCGACCATCCGCATCTCGTGTTCGGGCCCGTCAAACGCATTCTCGACGACGACACCCTCGATCTCGACGCGTTGACGGAATGGATTGCCGCAGTGCATCACCGCGGTACCGCGGTGGCCCTGCACTGCGTCACCGTGGTGCAGTTGGTGGTCGCGACCACCGCCCTGCGGACCGTCGGCGTGCACACCGGCGACCGTATCGAACACGCGGCAGTGGTCCCGCAGTCGATGATTTCAGACCTCGTCGAACTCGGCATCACCGTGGTGAC
This sequence comes from Williamsia faeni, assembly GCA_003202005.1. Lineage (GTDB taxonomy): Bacteria > Actinomycetota > Actinomycetes > Mycobacteriales > Mycobacteriaceae > Williamsia > Williamsia faeni. Next base: position 27,642 of record QJJF01000016.1, read on the forward strand.
ACAACCGAACTTCGTGGCCGAACGCGGCGACGAGTACCTCCAGGATGTTCCGGCCTCCGAACACGAAGAACTCTGGCGGCTGCGGAGTTTGCAGTGCGCTGGTGTGCCCGTTGCCGGTAGCACCGATGCCCCCTTCGGTGATCTCGACCCCTGGGCGGCAATACGTGCAGCGCGCGATCGCCGGACAGCGAGCGGATCGGAGATCTCCGTCTCGGAACAAGTTTCCGATGCCGCTGCGGTAACGCTGTTCCTGGGTGGGCCAGGGGCTCCGGGAAGATCGCGGGAGCTGACGACCGGATCAGCAGCCGACCTGTGTCTGCTCTCTGAACCACCCGAGGTGGTTCTGCGGGAGCTGGACGGAGAACTTGTGGCCGCCACCGTGATCGGCGGACAGTTGATGGACCGATGAGGAGTGTTCGATGACAGATGTGCCGCAGTTCGGAATCTTCGTCCCCCAGCTGGGAATGGAAGCAGGCGCCGTGATCGCCGCCGCGCAAGGTGCCGAGCGGGCCGGGTTCGATTCGTTCTGGCTGATGGATCACCTGTTCGCGCCCGGCGTACCGACCATGGACGCGCTGGAGAGCTGGACTCTCCTGTCGGCGATCGCCGCGACCACGTCCGACATCCGGCTCGGACATCTGGTGGTGTGCAACCCACTTCGCCATCCGGCGGTACTGGCCAAGATGGCGGCCACCGTCGATCGGATCTCGGGAGGCCGGCTTGATCTGGGTCTGGGCTGGGGTTCGATCGAGGCCGAGCTCGAGATGTTCGGCATCGAACACGGGTCGCGGAAAGAACGTGCGCAGCAACTGGGTGAGACCGTCGAGATCCTTCGGCTGATGTTCTCCGGCGAACCGTTCGACTACCAGGGCAAGCACTTTCAGTTGTCGGGTGCCTACGGCAGGCCGACGCCCGTGCAAGCCGCCATTCCGATCCACATCGGTGGAGCCGGCAAACAGCTGACGATGCCATTGGTTGCCGAGTATGCAGACTGGTGGAACTGCGTGGGAGGCGCGCGTGATCAGCTCGACGAACTGCGCCCACTGAGCGGAAGTGCCCGCCTGTCGGTGCAGTACGCGGTGGGCGTTGTCACCGATGAGTCGCTGCGCGCCAAGGTGATCGAGCGGACCGTCCGCCGACTGCCCGAATCCGGCTGGGGTAAGGCACTGGTCGGCACACCCGACGAGCTGGTCGAGATGTTCCGGGCCGAGATCGCACGCGGCGTGGAGTTGTGCATCGTCCGCCTCCACGACCTCGCCGACCCGGCGACCATCAAGACCTTCGGACGCGACGTGATCGCCCCGATTCTGGAGCGTTGATTGCTTGTGCGGTAGCCGATTTCGGCACACTCGGCGGCGATTTTGGCACGCTCGACGGTCGGTTCGGCACGCTCGACGGTGGTCCCGGTCGAGCGTGCCGAACGGTCCGTCGAGCGTGCCCATCGGTCCGCCGAGCGTGCCCATCCGTCCGTCGAGCGTGCCCATCGGACCGCCGAGCGTGCCCATCCGTCCGTCGAGTGTGCCTTTGTTGCTCGTGTCTGGCAGGCGCTACGTCGTCAGGGCGGTGAACTTCCAGTCGAGGACCGGAGTCGTGGTTCCGTCCACCGCAACAACATCGGCGAGAGACCGCAGCTTCAGCAGGGTTCCACCGACAGTGAGGGATTCGGCAGATTCCACCTCCAGGCGACTGGTGATCGTGTCGCCCTCGTGCACCGGACCGACATGGTCGCAGGACTGCCAACCCAGAACCGTCACCAGATTCGGCAACGCCCGGTTGGCCTGTGACAGCGCGATGCCGATTGTGTGACCGCCGTAGACCAGTCGCTCGCCACTGATCCGCGCATCATGGTGGGTCGCAGCGATATTGAGGGTGAGCCGGGCCAACTCGGGGGCGCTCGACACCACATCGGCACTGGATTCGAAGACGGTGCCGGCGGCCGGAATGTGCTGCGACGTGGGTAGTGCGGCCAGATTCCAGTCGGCCGGGACCTCGAATGCCGGTTCGTCGGCAGGTCCGATCGCGGAGAGATCGTCGGCCGCCGGCGGGCGGTTCTGCGCCGGCGACTCGGACAGCGGGATCATCGCGCACCGGTAGAAGTCGAGGATCTTGTTTCCCTCGGAGTCGGTGGTCTCCATGCGCAGAGCTGCAAGGCCAGTGGGCCGGCGTCCCGGTTTGACCGAATTCGCCCGCAATCCAACAACTTCGGTGCGGGTGTACAGGGTGTCGCCGATATGGGGGAAGCGATGAAATCGAAGTCCGCGGTAGAAGAGGTTGGCCTTCACGTGGTGGGTGGCCAGCGTCGACTGGCCGATCGCGACGTCGCAGACAAGACCGGGATGGGCCAGGGCGGTCGGACGACCGGTCACGGCCTGGGACAGGTGTGCGTCCAGGGACAGGCGCATGCGGTCCCCGAGGATCGACTGATGCACCGCGGCGGCACCTTCGGTCAGGGTCATCGACGGGGCGGTGTCGAAGACCTGACCCACCTCGAGTTCGTCGAAGTACGGTCCGCCGACGGATACCGGGTCAGACATCTGCTTTCTCCTCTACTTTGGCCAGCGTGCGCCGTGCGGACACGGCAACTGCCTCGTCGAGCATCTGCCCGTCGAGTTGAGCGGCTCCCGCGCCTTGTGAAGCGGCTTCCTCGAGTGCGGCCAAGATGCGCCGGGCGCGATCGACAGCCTCAGTCGACGGCGTGAATTCGGCTGTCACAAAATCGATTTGACGTGGATGAATCACCCATTTGCCATCGAATCCGAGCTCGCGCACCCATCGCGTCGCGAACCGGAACTCGTCGTCGTCGGCGGTTCCGAGATGTGGTCCGTCGATCGCGGCGATACCTGCGGTCCGGGCGGCGATCAGCACCCGGTCCTGAATCGCCGCCCACCGCTGCGGTGGTAGACCCGGCTCGCGGCCGAGTTCGGCCCCGAGGTCGGCGTAACCGATGATCAGGCCGTCCAATTCGTCGACGGCACCACAGATGTCGTCGAGAGCGGTGAGGCCGCTAGGGGTTTCGATCAGGGCCTGGAGTGTCGCGCCGTGCCCGGCGAGCCCGGCGGCGGCGATCTCGAGGTCTGCGGGGCGGTTGACCTTGGGTACCACCACACTCGACAGACCTGATCCGGTTTGCGCCAGCGCTGCCAGATCGGCAGCGGCCCACGGTGAATCGATGCTGTTGATGCGAACCGCGATGGTGGTTCCGGGGGCAGGTGCGATCGAGTTGATGGCCTCGACCACCAGGGCCCGGGCATCGTCCTTGTTGGCGGGTATGACGGCGTCTTCGAGGTCGAGGACGACCTCGTCGGCTCCGGCCTGCAAAGCCTTGGTCAACTTGCGCCGGTCGGATCCCGGCGCCACGAGTACAGATCGTCGGCGACTCATCGCATCCCTTCGAGGTCGGTCGAGCTCGTATGTACGGCCAAATCATGGTCGCCGATGTTTGCTGATGTCAAGGTGTTGGCGCACGCGGTCTCAGGTCTCACCACCTGTAGGTTGACAGCCGGCCCACCGAGCGGCGAATATGGCCGTACAAAGTTTTGCTGCCGTGGAGGATGTCATGAGCTACAACTTGAACGACGAAGAATCGATGCTGGTGAAGACGGTGCGTGACTTTGTCGACCGCGAGGTGAAGCCCTCAGTGCGGGAGGTCGAGAAGGCCAACGAGTACCCCGACAAGTGGATCGACCAGATGAAGCAGATCGGGATCTACGGTCTGGCGATCGATGACGAGTTCGGCGGCTCGCCGGTCTCGATGCCCTGCTACGTCGCGGTCACCGAGGAACTGTCCCGCGGCTGGATGAGCCTGGCCGGTGCGATGGGTGGCCACACTGTTGTCGCCAAACTCATCACGATGTTCGGGACCGACGAGCAGAAGCAGAAGTACCTTCCCGTGATGGCAACCGGCGAGATGCGCGCGACCATGGCACTGACCGAACCGGGCGGCGGCTCTGATCTGCAGGCGCTGACCACCACGGCGAAAACCGATGGTGATGACCTGGTCATCAACGGTGCCAAGACCTGGATCAGCAATGCTCGGCGATCCGGTCTGATCGCACTGCTCTGCAAGACCGACCCGGCAGCCACCCCGCGTCACGCCGGTATCTCGATCGTGCTGGTCGAGCATGGTCCGGGCCTGACGATCTCGCGAGATCTGCCCAAGCTGGGCTACAAGGGTGTGGAATCCTGCGAGCTCTCCTTCGACAACTACCGCATCTCGCAGTCGGCGATCCTGGGTGGCACACCGGGTAAGGGCTTTCCACAGATGATGAAAGGCCTGGAGACCGGACGTATTCAGGTCGCCTCGCGTGCACTCGGCGTGGCAACCGCGGCACTCGAAGACGCCCTGGCCTATGCGCAGCAGCGGGAGAGTTTCGGTAAGCCGATCTGGAAGCACCAGTCGATCGGAAACTACCTGGCCGACATGGCTACCAAGCTGACCGCTGCCCGGCAGCTCACCCGCTATGCCGCGGAGAAGTTCGACTCGGGCGAGCGTTGCGACATGGAAGCCGGGATGGCCAAGCTGTTCGCCTCCGAGGTCGCGATGGAGATCGCCCTCAACGCGGTCCGGATCCACGGTGGCTACGGTTACTCCACCGAATACGATGTCGAACGCTACTTCCGGGATGCGCCGCTGATGATCGTCGGTGAGGGCACCAACGAGATCCAGCGCAATGTCATTGCCGGACAACTGGTATCCCGCGGCGGCCTGTAGAAGGATTTGGGGACCATGGCGGGGAAGCGGAACGAGTCCGAACCGGCCTATGCGCTGCTGGCCAGGCAACTGCGCCAGGACATCGCTGCCGGACGCTACGACAACGGCGCCCGCCTGCCCACCGAGTCCGAGTTGTCGGAGCGCTACGAGGTCAGCCGCCAGACCGTCCGCCGCGCGTTCGTGGATCTGGTGGCGGCCGGCACTGTGTATCGGGTGCCGGGCCGGGGGACGTTCGTCAACGAATCCGGTGGTCGCTACTTGCGCCAGCAGGGGTCGATCGAGGACCTCATGAACCTCTCGCACGACACCACGATGGAAGTTGTGCAGCAGTTGCGACGTCGCGTCGACGTCGAGGCCGCCGGTCGTCTGCGCCTCGACAGCGACGTCGTGTACACAGTGGTCTTCCGGCGGATCCACGACGGGATCCCGTTTGTGCTGACCACCGTCCACCTGCCGGAAGACGTCGCGCGGCTGATCATCGATGCGCCGGAGATGGCGCAGGGCGCGGTCAGCACGTACACGGTGATCGGGCTCCTCGAACGGCATCTGTCGACGCCGATCGCCGAGGCGGCGCAATCGATCACCGTCGACCAGGCCGATGACCTCGACGTCGTCCATCTGAACTGCGAACCGGGCCGGCCGGTGCTCCGGATCGACCGGCTGTACACCGACAGCAACGGGGTGATCAGCGAATTGTCGGTCAGCCACTTCCTGCCCGAGCACTACACCTACCGCGTCACGCTCTATCGCGATCGCGGGTGAGCTGCGTCATGCCGCGGACGTTAGCCTGGGTCGCATGAGTGAATTGCAGCATCCTGCATATCGTGAGGTTCGCCCGGTGACCGACTTCGCGTCGGTGCTGTTATGTGCCAATCCCGGGATGATGACCCTGGACGGCACCAACACCTGGATCTTGCGCGCCCCCGGACATCCGGATTGTGTGGTCGTCGACCCCGGGCCCAAAGGCAAGAAAAAGCATGTGAAAGCCGTTGCTGCGCAGGGCAACGTGGTGTTGGGTCTGATCACCCACCGGCACTACGACCACACCGGTGCCATCAAGGATTTCCGGAAGCAGACCGGTGCACCGGTCCGTGCCCGCAGCGCCGAGTACACCCGCGGGGCCTCGATCCTCGCGGACCGGGAGGTCATCGAGGCCGCCGGCCTGAAGATCACCGTGCTGTACACCCCGGGGCATACGGGGGACTCGGTCAGTTTTCTCGCCGAGTTCGACGGTCGGCGCGCGATGCTGACCGGTGACACCATCCTGGGTGGTGGTACGACGGTTCTCGATCCGAAGGACGGATCGTTGCGCGACTACATGAACTCACTCAACCGGCTCATCGTCGAGGGCGACGATTGTGCGATGTTGCCCGGTCACGGTCCCGACCACGCCGAGCTGATTCCGGTCGCCCGCTACTACAAAGCCCATCGCGAACAGCGCATCGATCAGGTACGGGCGGCCCTCGCCGACCTCGGGGTGAGTGCGAAAGACGCCAAACCTGGCAAGATCGTCAAAAAAGTGTATGCCGACGTCGACAAGAAGCTCTGGCCGGCGGCGAAGATGTCCGTCAAAACCCAGCTGGCCTACCTGGCCGACAAGTAGCCGCGCCGACGCATCAAAAAAGCCGCTCCACCCGCAGAACGCGGATGGAGCGGCTTTGTGTCGTTGTGTGCGTCAGCGAGCGCGGCGGGCCAGGCGCTCGGAGTCGGCGATCAGGACGCTCTTGCCCTCGAGACGGAGCCAGCCACGCTGCGCGAAGTCGGCCAGTGCCTTGTTCACGGTTTCGCGGGAGGCGCCCACCAGCTGGGCGATCTCTTCCTGGGTGAGATCGTGGGTGACGCGCAGCGCGCCGGCCTCCTGGGTACCGAACCGCTGGGCCAGCTGCAGCAGCTGCTTGGCCACGCGTCCGGGAACGTCGGTGAAGATCAGGTCGGCGAGGTTGTTGTTCGTGCGGCGCAGGCGACGGGCCAGCACCCGCAGGAGCTGCTCGGCGATCTCGGGGCGGTCGGCGATCCATGAGCGCAGGGCTTCACGGTCCATCGACACCGCGCGGACTTCGGTGACGGTCGTTGCCGACGACGTCCGGGGTCCGGGGTCGAAGATCGAGAGCTCACCGAACATGTCCGACGGGCCCATGATCGTGAGCAGGTTTTCGCGGCCATCCACCGACTTACGGCCGAGCTTCACCTTGCCGGACAAGACGATGTAGAGCCGATCTCCGGGCTCGCCCTCGTTGAAGATGATGTGGCCGCGTGGGAAATCAACCGGCTGAAGCTGATTGGTCAGTGCCGCGACGGCGGTCGGTTCGACCCCTTGAAAAATGCCCGCCCGCGCGAGTACTTCCTCCACTTAAGCCCCTTCCTGAGGGTCCAGCCAGACCACGTTGAAACCTGAGAGTGCGCACACGGTTGGTGTTGTTGTGTTCGTCACCCGTCAAGCAGTCTACGGGTATGGACGCGAAATGCTGGTTGTTACCCCAACTAACGCCGACGGCCTGTCGCGACTCGAGCCGGTTTACTGGGTGACACGGATCGAATCGCCGGTTTCTGAGTTCGCGGGCGACCGCCGATCGCGAAATTCGTCGAGTGCGGCGGGAAAACCGTGCGTGGCCAGGGTGTCCAGTTGTTCGGGCTGCGCCGACTCCAGGAACTCCTCGACGTGTTCACCGCGAACGTTGAGACGTTCGAGCCGGCTCTCGAGTCGCTCCATCGCCAGAGCGAAGAGCATGAGAGCAGCCGGGAACAGAAGTACAGCGAGTCCGTGCATGGGGTGTAGTTAACACACCGAAGGTCTCAGAACAGACACAATCACCGCGCGACCGGCTGCGGAGAGCTGGTCGGAGGCGGAAATCGACCCGTCGACGGTGACGGAGCCCGACCGTGAAACCAGGGCATGTCGGGACGCACCGTACTCTGAATTGGTGAGTTCGAAGGCAGGGGTCAAACGCGCCAAGACCGCGGCGCAGCGCGGCACCGAGACCCGCACAGGTCTGGTGCGACGCGCGCGTCGGATGGATCGCACCCTGCAGACCGCATTTCCGCACGTCTACTGCGAACTCGACTTCACCACGCCGCTGGAGTTGTCGGTGGCCACCATCCTGTCGGCGCAGTGCACCGACGTACGTGTGAACCTGACAACCCCGGCCCTGTTCAGTCGCTACCGCACTGCCGAGGACTACGCCGGTGCCGATCGCACCGAACTCGAAGAGATGATCCGATCGACGGGTTTCTACCGGAACAAGGCCAACTCGATCATCGGACTCGGTCAGGCATTGGTCGAGCGCTTCGACGGGGAGGTTCCGTCGAATCTGCGTGACCTGGTGTCACTGCCCGGATTCGGCCGTAAAACCGCCAACGTCGTCCTCGGCAATGCCTTCGGTGTGCCCGGGATCACGGTCGACACCCACTTCGGCCGGCTCGCGGCGCGCTGGAAGTGGACCGACGAGACCGATCCGGTCAAGATCGAGCACGCCGTCGGTGAGCTCATCGAACGCAAGAACTGGACCGACCTGTCGCATCGCGTGATCTTCCACGGCCGCCGCGTCTGCCACTCACGCAAACCCGCCTGCGGAGTGTGCGTGCTTGCGTCCGACTGTCCCTCGTATGGTCTGGGACCCACGGACAAGGCCGAGGCCGCAGTTTTGGTGAAGGGACCCGAGACCGACCACCTACTTGCACTGGCAGGTCTGTAGTCGATGTCTGATTCACCCGATCCGGGCGAGGCCCGGACAACTGAGCGGTCGCGGTTTGCTTTGTCGACGTCTGCGCGATGGACGCTGGCTGCCCTGATCGTCGTGATGGCACTGATCGTTGCCATCTGGCCGCGGTCGTCACCGGATCCCGCGCCTGCGCCCACCGGGGCGTCGACGAACAGTACGAGCAGGCTACCCGGTCTGCAGGCAAGTGTGTCCGATGACGACATGATCAAGGCCCGGGAGAAGGCCGGGTTGCAACCCTGCCCGGCCGAGCCCGGTCCGGCACCGGAGAACTCGGCACTCAAAGGTGTGTTGGTGCCGTGCCTGGCAGACGGATCGACCGTCGACCTCGGAGCCGCGACCGCGGGTACACCGATGCTGGTGAACGTGTGGGCGCACTGGTGTGGTCCCTGCCGGGCCGAACTCCCGGTGATCGCCGACTACGCCGAGCAGGCCGGAGACCGGATCCGGGTACTGACCGTCCAGGGCAAAGAAGGGTCGGAGAACGTCTTCCTCTCCCTCAACCTGCTCGCCGAAATCGGTGTCAACCTACCGACCGTGGTCGATCCGGATGCGAAAATTGCTGCTGCCCTGGGGATTCCGCGGGTTTATCCGGCCACTGTTCTGGTGCGGGCGGACGGGACGGTCGCCGCGGTGCTGCCCACCGTCTTCGATTCCGTCGACGAGGTCTCCGCGGCCGTCGACAAATACCTGGGCGCAGCCACGTGACCCGGGTTCTGGTGCCGACCGGATCGGTCCCACCGTGGATGCGTGCGCTGACCGCAAACCTTGCCGGCGTCACGCAGTCGGTCGAAGATCGCGGCGGCATGACCGCACGACTGCTGCGTTCGGTGATGCCCGCCACCCGTCCCGCCGCGGTGCTGGTCCTGATCAGCGGCGACTGGAACGGTGACCCCACCCATCACGGCGGTGTCCCCGCCGATGCCACGGTGCTCCTGACCCAGCGCGCCAGCAGCCTGCGTAATCACGGCGGCCAAATCGCCTTTCCCGGTGGTACCCGCGATCCCGGCGACGACTTCCCGTTGGGCACTGCGATGCGCGAGGCCGAAGAAGAGACCGGACTCGATCCTTCAGGCGTCAGCCAATTGGCCTTACTCGACAAGTTCCCGGTTCCACCATCGGGCTTCGAGGTGTCGCCGGTGATCGCCTACTGGACCGAACTCTCCGAGGTCGGTGTGGTCGATACCGGCGAGACCTCCAGGGTGGTTCGGGTGCCGCTGCGCGATTTGATCGATCCGCACAACAGGATTCAGGTCGAGCGGATGATCGCCGGGACCCGGGCCTATCAGGCTCCGGCGTTCTGCGTCGACGGCATGCTCGTCTGGGGTTTCACCGGTGGCCTGCTGGCCGCGATCATCGAGGCGGCCGGCTGGGAGATCCCGTGGGACAAATCAGACGTCCGTGACCTCGAAGAGGAGCTCGCCAAGGTGGGTCAGTGATGAGCGGATCCGCCTGGGTCGATGTGATCGTCATCGGCGTTGCCTTGCTGGCCGCCGCCTCGGGATACCGCCAGGGTGCGATGTCGTCGGCGATGGCGTTCATCGGTGTCCTGCTGGGCGCGGCGGCCGGGGTGCTGCTGGCGCCGCACCTGATCCGCAACATCGAAGACCAGCGCTGGCGCCTGATAGCGGGTGTCCTGCTGCTGGTCGCGCTGGTGATCGTCGGCGAGATCTCGGGGATGGTTCTGGGACGGGCCGCCCGCAGCGGCATCAGGACGCTGTCGCTGCGACGAATCGATTCGGTCATCGGGTCGCTGCTGCAGGCGGTTGCGGTCCTGCTGGCCGCCTGGATTCTGGCCACCCCGATCAGCACGTCGGCGCAACCGGAGATCGCGGCTGCGGTCGGGGACTCCAAGGTCATCGAGGAGATCAACGATATCGCGCCGCCGTGGTTGCAGCGGGCGCCGCGCGAGTTCTGGGACATGTTCGACAGTTCGGGGCTCAAAGAGGCCATCGGACGGTACGGCCGGACACCGATCACCAGTGTTGATCCGCCCGATCCGGCGTTGCTCGACCAGCCCATCGTCGAACAGGTCCGCGGCAGTGTCGTCAAGGTCGAGGGCATCGCGGAGATCTGCGGGCAGGCGCTCGAAGGCAGTGGTTTCGTGGTCTCGCCCGAGCGGGTGATGACCAACGCACACGTAGTTGCGGGTACCAACACGCTCCAGGTGACGGCGTCCGATGACACCTTCGACGCGACGGTTGTCTACTTCGATCCACTCACCGACATCGCGGTTCTCGATGTCCCCGGACTGAAGGCGCCGGCGATGCGGTTCGCGGACGAGTTGGCCGAGACCGGAACGGATGCCATCGCACTCGGATATCCCGAAGGTGGACCGTTCAATGCCAGCGCCGAGCGGGTCCGTGAGGTCGTCCAGCTGCGCGGTCCGGGTATCTATCCGACCACGTCGGTCACTCGCGAGGTGTACACCGTGCGCGGTTCGATCCGGCAGGGCAATTCGGGCGGACCGCTGATCAATGCGGATGGCGAGGTGCTCGGTGTGGTGTTCGGAGCCGCCGAGGACCCGACGGCCGAGACCGGTTTTGTGCTGACCGCGGATCAGGTCAAACCCGGCTTGGCGGAATCGGAACGCCTCGGCGCCGCGGTCGACACCCAGTCCTGCGTCCACGCGTCCTGAAGGGTCGTACGCAGCACGGGTCAGTTCGCGGCGAACTTGATCAGCCGGTGATTGACGTCGTCGGGTTGTTCCTGATGTGAATAGTGCCCCGCGTCGGGGATCTCGGTCAGTTCCAGCTTCGACGACCATCGGGCGCTCGCCTCGAGGGTCGATCGCTGGATGTAGTTGTCGACTTCACCCCGGATCGCGAGCGCCGGGATGTGCAGGCGCTTGTCCATGAGTTCGAGAAATTTGCTGCCGTCGGGACGGAACTGGGACCGGAAAGCCCACCGCTGGTATTCGAGGCTGCAATGGGCGACGCCCGGAATCTGAATCGCAGAGCGGTTCCGGCGGGCGGTGTCGGAGAAGTCATCGGTGTCCAGCCATGCCGGACCGGAGTGCGCGCGAAGGAGCATTTCGGCCATCACGCCGTCGTCCTCGGTGAGGGCCCGCTCGGCGGTCCGGGGGATCTGGGCCTTGAGGAAGCCTTTGAGGAACGTCTTGCGCTGGTTCGATTCGCGCAGCGCGGCCGTCTTGAGAGCCTGGGGATGTGGGGAGGAGATCACCGCCATGGACCGGACCGACCGGGGATGCAGGGTGGCCGTCGCCCAGCAGACCAGGCCACCGTCGGCATGGCCCACCAGGGTGGCCTCGGTGTGGCCGAGCGCCCGGATCAGGCCGTCGGTGTCACCGGCGAGGGTCCAGCCGTCGTAGCCGCGGGGAGGTTTGTCGCTGTCGCCGTAGCCGCGCAGGTCCACGGCCACCGCCCGGTAGCCCGCCTCGGTGAACGCCTTCAGTTGGTGTCGCCAACTCCACCAGAACTCGCCGAAGCCGTGCATGAAGAGAACCAGTGGCCGGTCGGGGCGCGGTGGCTCGACCTCGACCGCGTGTAACCGGACGCCGTTGGCCCGGACATCGACGTGGTGCCAGCCCGTGAACCGAACGGACGACGGATCAGGGGCGGGCAAACGTCAGCCTTTGTAGGGCTGGCTCGACTTGCGCAGGTCGGCGCCGGGCCGGACCTGTGCGTCGTCGTGTCCGCCAGGCAGCACATCAGAGAGGTGATGGACGGAATCGATGGTCTTCGTGGGTCCGGTCATCCGCTTGAACACCCTGTAGCCGATGAGCCCGGTGATGATCGCGGCGACGAGCAGGATCAGGAAGACGATGCCGAACGCGGCCCACCGCGGCAGCCACTCGGAGAGCAGTTCGCCGAGGAACCAGAAGAAGAACAGGCTGGCGTAGAGCGCGACTGTGAGCGCCACGAGGATCAGGCCCGCGCCGACGGCTGCCTTCTTGGCCTCAGTCGTCAGTTCGGCCTTCGCCAGCGCGACTTCGGCGCGGAACAGCGTCGACAGGTGAGCCGTGGCATCTCTCACCAGCGTGCCGATACTCGGATCACCGCCGGGGCGCGCCTTGGGGTCGGACAACGGGATCGACGAGACGTTCGGCGGTACATCTCCCGAGGTGCGGTCGTCCAGCGTCACTGCTACTCCTCCATCTTCGGACAAGCGCCCGAGCCCACCCGGACGCTTGATCTTTCTTCTCGCCGGGGTTTGTAGAACCCTTATGTTGCCATGCCAGGATTGATCTCAGGCTCATCGGACCGTTCTCGCGCGAGTGGTCGAATCATGTGACCGACTCACCACTCGCCGGGAATGAATGCCCTACGAAAGGCGAACATGCCCGCGTACCCGCTCGAACCGTTTGCTCTCGACTTCTTCGACATCGCGCCCGTCACCCATCGTTTCTCGGTCAACCTGCCGGTCAGCCCCGCAACGGCGTGGTCCGAGCTGACCCGGCAGAACACCCTCGACTGGTGCCGGATCATCAAATCGATCACCTTCACGTCCCCGGCGCCCTATGGGGTCGGAACCACGCGGGCGGCCGAATTGGCACCCGGATATGTGAAATTGTCGGAGAAATTCTTCTGCTGGGATGAGGATCCCGACGCTGGTAGATACCGCAATGCCTTTTATGTCGAGCAAGCCAACGTGCCGGGTCTCAAGGCGTTCGGGGAACTCACCGAGGTCGAACCCGCACCGATCGGCTGCCGATTCACCTGGTCGTTCGCCATCGAACTCGCGGGGGTGATGGCCAAGACCTCGAAATTTGCGAATCCGGTCTCCGCAAAGACGTTCGCCACCATCGAGACCGACACGGTCAAGCACTTCTCGAAGTTCTGAAGCCGAGTCTTGATCAGCGGGCGCGTGGGCTGACCACGCCGTGGTCGAACGCGTAGACCACGGCTGCGGCGCGGTCGCGGACACCGAGTTTGTGGAAGATGTTGCCGACGTGGCTTTTGACGGTGACCACGGAGATCACCAGTTCGGCGGCGATCTCGTCATTCGACAGTCCGCGGCCGATGAGGCCGAGGACCGCTGCTTCGCGTGATGTCAGGCGGTCCAGTGAGGGGTTGCCGGTGGCCGGTCCCGGTGCGGCCCGGTAGGTGTCGAGCACCCGTGCGGTGATCGCCGGGTCGAGTACGGCTTCGCCCTCGGCGACGATGCGTACCGCCCGGATCAACTCCTCGGCGGGCGAATCCTTCAACACGAATCCGGCCGCACCGGCGCGCAGTGCATCCGACAACAACTCCTCGTCCCGAAACGTGGTGAGGACCAGCACCGGTGGTGGACCGACGGTTGCGGCCAGTCGCCGGGTCGCGGTCATACCGCTGACCCGCTTCATCCGCAGGTCCATCACGACCACATCGGGCCGGAGGTCGGCCACTGCCTCGACGACCTCGTCACCGTCGGAGCACTCGCCGATCACTTCGAATCCGTCCTTGCGGCGCAGGATCCGTCGCAGGCCGGATCGGATGAGGTCCTGATCGTCCACCAGGAGGACGCGTATCCGCGCCGCGTCACCGGTCACCGGGCACCGTCGCGTGCCAGGTCGGTGCCGGTCGAGAACGGCAGCACGGCGTTGACCTCCCAGATGTCCTGGTTGGGTGCAGCATGAAATCGCCCACCCAGATGCTCTGTCCGCGAACGCATTCCGCTCAGACCGGAGCCGCCGGGCCGGCGGCGGGTATCGGGAGCGACCTTGTTGCGCACGCTGATCTGCAGGCTTCCCGCCGAATCGGGACCCACCTCGACGTCGACCGCCGCGCCAGGGGCGTGCTTCGACGCGTTGGTCAGCGATTCCTGAACGATGCGGAACGTCGCGAGTTCGGTGGCGCTCGTCGGTGATCCACCGGGGTTGTCGTAGCGGAACCGGACGTCCTGTCCGGCGCGCTGGAATGACGAGACGAGTTCGTGGAGATCGTTCAATCCCGGTGTCGGACTGGCTGGTTCGGCGTCAGCGCGCAGCAACTCGATGGTCTGGCGGATGTCGGCCATGGCCGCGCGGCCCTGCTGCTCTGCGTCGAGCAATGCCGCGACGGCGTCCGCGGTGTCGTTGTCCTCCTGTAACGCTCGCCGGGCACCGGTCACGTTCAGGAGCACGATGCTGAGGGAGTGTGCGATCACGTCGTGCACCTCGGTGGCGAGGGTGACACGGTCGAGTTGGAGCCGGGCCACCCGGGCCTGACGCTCCCGCACCAGCAATGCCAACTGCATTTGCAGCAGATGTCCGACCGCCACACCGAAACACAGCATCGCAGCGATCAGCCATCCCTGTTCCACCGCTCCGATCGCGATTCCGTAGACGAGCACGCCGACGGTCATGACCATGTTGAAGGTGGTTTGCTTCCAGGTGCTGACCGCAGCATCGGTGGTGATGCCGAGAACAAGCAATAGGGTCGCGGCGTCGGCGTATGTCGGGAGCTGCCAAAAGAGGATCACCGAGATCACGGTGGCAATGACGAGCGCCGGGGTGAACAGGGCTCGCTTCGTGACGAAGAGGCACGCGATGTGTGGAGCCGCGGCGAAACCGAACGCCATGGCCAGGATGATCCACTCCCAACCCGATGGGTGCTCGAGCACTCGTTGCACTGTCGCAAGGGCCGCGGTGAGCAGGATCGCGCCGTCGGCGATGACCATGTAGTACCAGGGGTACTGGTACCCCATCAGCGCGAAGGCGCGTGCATAGCGTGAAGTCAACCACCGCATTGGCCGATTTTATCGGTTGGCGTCGGTGAAAACCTCCGTCCTGGGGAGGATCCTGCGCACCTGCGGCGGTCGCCGGCCGCGCCGAACCCCACGTCGCCCCGGTCCAGGTACTGCACCTGCAGGAATTGAGTAGTCCGCTACTGATGCCCTACGCGGGCGGGGGTCATAGCTTGAAAATGCGAACCGATGACAACCGATTTGGTTTCCGGGGGAGGACGCTCCGCACCCGCGGTGGTAGGGGAAGAAGATCCTCCCGGAGGTGGGTGACCTGCGGCTTTGTCGTCAATAGCGTTCTTGCTACCCCATCGGCGTTCCAGCAGGCGCCGAAAGAACCCCCGAGGAGAGCGGCGATGTTCTGGATCCTGGTGTGCGTGGGTGTTGTGGTGATCTCGACGTGGATGCCCAAAGGCGGCGACGGGCTGGACTTCCGGGGGCGCGAAGTTCGCGCTGCGCTCGCGAGGCGTGAGGCGCAGGAGGTGGCACAGATGCACAGAATCCGGCGGGCCCGGCGCCGTCGCGACCTGGCTGATTCGCTGCGGCGGGCCCGGACGACAACACACGCCGTCGCCCGGGCCTGAGCAGCTGAGGAACTCTCAGACCTTGTTGCCCCGACGGATGTTGTCGAAGACCGTCGGGTCGACCAGAGTCGAGGTGTCGCCGAGTTCACGTCCCTCGGCCACGTCCTTGAGCAGCCGGCGCATGATCTTGCCGGACCGCGTCTTCGGAAGTTCCGGAACCACGTGGATCTCCCGCGGCTTTGCGATGGGGGAGATGTCCTTGGAGACTTGGGCTTTGAGCTCGGTGATGAGCTGATCCCCGGTGTCTTCCTGGCCCTGGCGAAGGATTACAAAGGCGACGATGCCCTGGCCGGTCGTCGGATCGGCGGCACCGATGACGGCGGCCTCGGCGATGCTGTGATGGCCGACAAGTGCGGATTCGACTTCCGCAGTGGAGATTCGGTGCCCCGAGATGTTCATGACATCGTCGATGCGGCCGAGAACCCAGAGCGCGTGATCGTCGTCGTAGCGGGCGCCGTCTCCGGCGAAATACCAGCCCTGGTCGGCGAACCGCGACCAGTAGGTCTCCCGGAAACGTTCGTCGTCGCGCCAGATTCCGCGGAGCATCGATGGCCACGGTTTGTCGAGGACCAGGAAGCCCTGTTCCCCGGCCCCCACCGACTTGCCTTGCTCATCAACGATATTCGCGCTGATACCGGGTAGCGGCGCCATCGCCGAGCCCGGCTTGGTCTCGGTGATACCGGGCAGCGGCGAGATCATGATGGCGCCGGTCTCGGTCTGCCACCAGGTGTCGACGATCGGGCAGCGCTCACCGCCGATGACCTCATGGTACCAGCGCCACGCCTCGGGGTTGATCGGTTCACCGACGCTGCCCAGCAGGCGCAGCGAGCTCAGGTCGTGGGCGTCGGGGATCTCGCGGCCCCACTTCATGAAGGTCCGGATCAGGGTCGGGGCGATGTAGTAGGTGCTGACCTTGTATTGCTCGATGATCTCGAAGTGGCGATGTTCGTTGGGGGAATTGGGAGTTCCCTCGTAGATGACTTCCGTCGCACCGTTCGACAACGGGCCGTAGACCAGGTAGCTGTGTCCGGTGACCCAGCCGATGTCGGCGCCACACCAGAACACGTCCTCCCCGGGCTTGTGGTCGAAGACGTTGTGGAAGGTGTAGCCGACCTGGGTCAGGTACCCGCCGGTGGTGTGCACGATGCCCTTGGGCTTGCCGGTGGTTCCGGAGGTGTACAGCAGGAACAGCGGATGCTCGGCGTCGTGTGCCTGCGGGGTGTGCGTGGTGTCGGACTTGGCGACGGTTTCGTGCCACCAGAGGTCGCGGCCGTCGGTCCAGTTGATGTCGGAGTCCGTGCGGTTGACGACCAGCACGTGCTCGACGGACTTCGCGGCGTCATCACCGCTGCCGAGGGCCTCGTCGACGGCGGCCTTCAGTGGTGCGGGCTTGCCGCGCCGGTACTGGCCGTCTGTGGTGACCACCAATTTCGCTTCGGCATCGTCGACGCGTGAACGCAGGGCACCGGCGGAGAATCCGGCAAAGACCACCGAGTGCGTCAGTCCGAGGCGGGCGCAGGCCAGCATCGTGATGATCGCTTCGGGAACCATCGGCATGTAGATGGCCACCCGGTCGCCCGACACCAGGCCGATCTCGGTGAAGTAGTTGGCGGCCTGGGAGACCTCGGCCAGCAGCTGGTCGTAGGTGACGTCGCGGGAGTCGCCCGGTTCGCCGACCCAATGGATCGCGACGCGGCTGCCGTTGCCGGCTTCCACATGACGGTCCACGCAGTTGTAGGCGACGTTGAGTTTCCCGCCGACAAACCATTTCGCAAACGGGGCGTCGGACCAGTCGAGGACATCGGTGAAGTCGGTGTCCCAGTGCAGACGGCGTGCCTGCTCGGCCCAGAATGCGAGGCGGTCGGCCTCGGCGGCCTGCTCGAGTTCGGGTCCCGCATTTGCTTGCGAGACGAACTCGGCCGATGGGGGATATACCGCTTGTGCAGTGCCTTCGCTCATTATTTCCCTTTCGCTCTGGGTGGTCCGCGCGCCGACCTCACCGGTGATGCGGGCGTGATCGGCTACCACTGTGTTGTGCACCACATCATGTCTCCGGCATCATCAACTGACATAGCCCCGAAAGTGGATATTGCATGAGCGTTGACAACACGGTCCTCCGCCCCAGCGATCACGAGCTGGTGCGGGCTACCAGCGCGCGCTTTCGCAAGGTGACCGGTACGCCGGTGGTCTTTGCGGGGCTGCGTGATCAGGACGCGATCGCGGTGACGGCGTCGGTCGGGCACATGACCCCGGCCCTGCGCACCATCCGCGTGACCCCTCAGCGAGGTCTCGGCGGACTCATCTGGCTGAACAAACGCGCGATCCTGGTGCGCGACTACGGCTCGGCTGACGAGATCACGCACGATTTCGACGACCAGATCCTCGGCGAGGGGATCACCGACCTGGCGGCCGCACCGATTGTGGTGGACGGGTCGGTGCGCGGTCTGCTGTATGCCGGATGGCGTGGTCAGGGCCCGCTGGGCGACGACGTGGTGCAGGCGTTGACCGTCGAAGCCGGCCGGGTGGCGACTGAGCTGCGGACGCGCGACGAGGTGGACCGCCGGGTTGCCGCCATGACCGCCCGCACCCAGGCCGAACAGGCGGAGGCGTCGGCGCTCGATTGGATGAACGAGCTGCGTGACATCGCCACGGTGTCGTCCGACGATGATTCTCGTCGCCGGATCCTGGAGCTCGTGGACCAGATTGCCGGGGGCAAGCAGCGCGGGGCCGAGCCGTCGATCCCGCTGACCCCTCGTCAGCTGGAGGTGTTGTCGCTGGTGGCGATGGGTTTCGGTAATCGGGTGGTGGCCGACCGGTTGGGGCTGACGGTGGACACGGTGAAGACGTACCTGCGTGCCGCGATGGTCCGCCTCGGTGCCCACAACCGGCACGAGGCAGTGGTGAAGGCGCGTGGCGCGGGCCACGCCCTTGAGCTGCCCTGACCACGCTGCTCTGACTGAGCTGTGCTGACTCAGCTGCTCTGACGACCGGGGGAGATGTACTGATTCCGGCCGGATAGTAGTTGCCGCGTACGCTGACCTGTCGTGACCGATCCGCTGGCTCCCCTGTTCGAGATGCCGGGTGTCGCCGCGGCCGCCGACCGTGCGCGCGATGCGCTGGCCGCCGCACACCGGCACCCCGCCAACCTGCGTGGATGGGATAAGACAGCCACCGAGGCGTCGTGGCGGGCCGGACGGTCATCGGCCGCAATCGATGGCGGCAGCGTTGAACTCGTCCGCGATGGCGACTTCGACGATCCGGTACTGGCGGGTGCGATGCGGGTGGCACAGGCGCTCGACGGCGATTCGTTGCCGCAGATGGTCGGTGTCTGGACACGTGCGCCTTTGCAGACGCTGGCGCGCCTTCACGTGCTGGCGGCCGCGGACATCACCGATGACCAGCAGCTCCTGGGCCGTCCGCGCGCCGACGCCGAACTCGGGCAGCGACTGGACCTTCTTGCCCAATTGATCACCGGTGCCACCAAAGCGCCGGCGCCGGTCCTGGCGGCCGTCGTGCATGCCGAGTTGCTGTCGCTCGAACCTTTCCGACACGCCAACGGGGTGGTGGCCCGGGCGGCGTCGCGGCTGATCTGTGCGAGCACCGGACTCGATCCGCACAATCTCGGAGTCCCCGAGGTGACGTGGTTCAAGCGGGTTTCCGAATACCGCGACTTGTCGAACGGGTTCGGTGCCGGTGATCCCGAGGCGATCCGCCGGTGGCTGATGCTCAGCTGTGAAGCGCTGGAAGCTGGTGCCGCAGAAGCGATGTCGATCGCAGAAGCCGCGCGCCCGCGCAAATAGGGGTCCGGACAACGCACTGCGGGCGGCTCTCAGGCCCGACGTTCTTTGAGAACGTGGGGCCAGATCGCCGCCCGCTAGCACGGATCCGAGTTACCAAGCGTGCTTTGGTGGTTGTGTGGGATGACCTAGGCGAAGTTGTTCGGCGCTGTGTCCACATGCGCTCCCACCCAAAGGAACTCACCTGAACTCGGCGCGAATCTCGCAGGTCCACTACCTGTTGCCTCCCGCGGCGTGCTGCGCGTGGGTGCTCGACATCCGTGCTGGGAGTGCGCGGTCAGGAGTCCGTTCCTTCTCTTCCGGTCCGAACTTGGCGTTCCGCGCTTTCCGTAACTACTTTCTACACCGTGACCACGGTCACATCAAGGGTTCTCCGGCCTCGAATTCAGAATAGTTTCGTCCGTTGCGACTGAACATATTTCGTGTAGTGTGCCGCCAACTTTCGCGTCCGTGCACCGAGGTGTTCCGCGCTCAGTGGCGCTTGCGATGCAGGATCGTATAGGTGAGTGCGCCGGCCACCACGGCACTCAAACCGACTGCGGCAGAGGCGGTTACCGTTGGCGACGGGGTCGACGGGAGGCGATCGCGGAGCGAGACGGGCTTGGTGAACGACAACATCGGCCAACCGCGCTCGCCGGCCTCGCGCCGCAGGTTGCGATCGGGATTGATGACGGTCGGATGACCGACGGCACTGAGCATCGGCAGGTCGGTTATCGAATCGGAATATGCGAAGCATTGGGATAGGTCGTAGCCGACCGATCGGGCGATGTCATTCATCGCCACCACCTTCTCCTCGCCGTAACAGTAGAAGTCCATCACCCCGGCGTATTTGCCGTCGGCGACCTTCATCCTGCTGGCCATCGAATAGTCGGCGCCCAGCATCTCGCCGATGGGTTCGACGATCTCGGCGCCCGACGCCGACACGATCACCACGTCGTGACCACGTGCCTTGTGCCCCGCGATGAGGTCGGCGGCCTCCGCGAAAACCAGAGGGTGGACGATGTCCTGCAGCGTCTCGCGGACGATCGAGGAGACCTGTTCGACGTCCCATCCGGTGCACATCTCGGTGACGTGCTTGCGCATCCGCTCGACCTGGTCGTGGTCGGCCGCCGAGAGCAGGAACATGAACTGTGCGTACGACGACTTGAGGACCGAACGCCGGTTGATCAGGCCCTGGTCGAAGAACGGGCGCGAAAAAGCGAGTGAACTGGACTTGGCGATGATCGTCTTGTCGAGGTCGAAGAAAGCTGCGATCGGTGCGCCGGTCGAGGGTTGTGATCCATCGTCGGCCGGCCGGAATGCTGTCACCCGTCGAGGGTACGTCCAGGGCGGGGGCGAGGGAAGATTCAGTTGTTTGGAGTACACCGATCGACGTCTGGGTTCGCTTGGAGACACCAGGTAAGGCCAATGGTTGAAGTTGCAATCAATCGTGGAATTTTGTGTATAGTCGTGTTTACCCGGACTAGATCCGGGGCTTTCAGCCCGACCCCCCGGGGCTGAACGCGACGACCCTGGCCTCCTCCCCCCCTGGCCGGGGTCGTCCCCATTTCTGGGTGTTTCGGCATTTGAGCCACACTCTCGCGACATTCGTCTACCAGGGGTTTCGTGCACTGCCAGGGCAGTTGTCCACAGTCCCGGTGCCGACTAACAACCATTGCTGAACCCGGTGATTTCGGGCGATACCCGGGTACACCGGCCGCCACAGTGAGGCATGACCGAAACTCCCCGGGTGCTCGCGATGGTGTCACC
Source organism: Williamsia faeni (assembly GCA_003202005.1). Lineage (GTDB taxonomy): Bacteria > Actinomycetota > Actinomycetes > Mycobacteriales > Mycobacteriaceae > Williamsia > Williamsia faeni. The sequence goes on from QJJF01000016.1 coordinate 48,862, forward strand.
GGACCTATCCGATGATGTCGAGCGGGTCGCGGCAGCATCCGGCTATCAGATGATGCGTGCACGTCCCGATCACTGCCGCCGGGAGTGGGCAGAGGCGACTGCCGTACTCGTCGACGCCTCCACCGTCGATGAGACGCTCGCGGCCGGTTTGCCCCGCCGCAACGGGCTGATGGTTGTCGGTGTCACCGGGGATGGACCGAACATGTGGCGAAGCGCGCTGGCGCTCGGCGCCGGTCACGGATTTGTACTGCCGGACGACGAACATGCGGTGGTCCAGGCCTTGTCGAGGATCCGCCGACCCACTGGCCCCGAAGGGATCGCCATCGCGGTGATCGCCGGACACGGCGGCGCCGGCGCGTCCACACTCGCCGCGGGCATAGGGTTGGTCGCCTGCGAGCGCGGCCACGGCGGCTTGCTACTCGACCTCGACGAGCTCGGTGGCGGCCAGGACCTGCTGCTCGGTGTCGAGGATCATCCCGGATTGCGTTGGCAGGAACTGACATTGGAGGGTGGGCAAGTTGTTGCCGAATCCCTTCACACCGCCTTGCCGCATGCGCGGGGAGGCCTGGCCGTCCTGGCCGGTCGCCGCGGCGCACCCGCTCCGGTCCGGCCCGAAGCGGCACTCGCCGCGATCGATGCCGCGCGAGGCAATGGCGACGTGGTGATCGTCGATGTGCCCCGTCGCGGTGATGACGTGGTCTCGGCTGTGGTCGAGGCGGCAGACCTCGTCGTGCTGGTCTGCGGTGCCACTGTCCGGGCATGCGCCGCCGGACGCGAGATGGCGTCGCGTCTGAGTGCTCGTGCCGGTCGGGTGGAAGTGGTGGTCCGTGGACCGTCGCCGGGTGGGCTTCGCGCCGGCCAGGTGGCGCAGGTTCTCGGATTGCCACTACTCACGGCCACGCGGCCCGATTCCCGGCTCGCCCGCGACCTCGAGTCGGGCGGACTCTTATTGGCGCGGCGGTCACCGCTCCGTCGTTGCGCGGTCGCGGTTCTGGATCGCGCGGAGGTACTGCGGGGGTCGGGGCGATGAATGATCCGACTGCGTCGACGGCGTCCAACCGCAACCAACTGCTGACGCGGGTACGCGAGCGACTGGCGGCAACCGCACAGGATCCGACACCCGAGGTGATGGCCGCCGTCGTGCGTGCCGAAGCCGGTGGGGTACTCGGCGACACTGATCTACTCGACGCGCTCCGATTTCTGCAGACCGAACTCGTCGGCGCCGGCCGCCTCGAGGATCTGCTGGCCGGGCCGGGCGTCAACGACATCCTGGTGGTCGGCCCGCGGGCGGTCTGGGTCGACCAGGGACGCGGACTTCGGTTGTCGGACATCGAGTTCGAGGATGATGACGCGGTCCGGCGACTGGCCATGCGGTTGGCACTGGCCGCCGGCAAGCGACTCGATGATGCCCAGCCCTGGGTTGATGGCCAGCTGTCCGGGCTCGGTCGGCGGGGGTACAGCGTCCGACTGCACGCGGTCATCCCGCCGATCGCCGTCGACGGGACGTGTCTGTCGCTGCGGGTCCTGCGGCCGGCAACGCAGAATCTCGGCGCACTGGTGTCGTCCGGTGCCATCGTCCCCGAGGCGGCGACACTTCTGGAAACGATCATCGATGCCCGTCTCGCCTTTCTGGTCGTCGGTGGGACCGGTGCCGGAAAGACCACTCTTTTGTCAGCGTTGCTCGGGCGGGTCGATCCGTCCGAACGCATCCTCTGCGTCGAAGATGCCGTGGAGCTCGCACCGCAGCATCCCCATGTCGTGCGACTGGTGGCCCGCACCCCCAATGTTGAAGGGGCAGGCGAGGTCCCGGTCCGGGCGCTGGTGCGCCAAGCGCTCCGAATGAGACCGGACCGGATCGTGGTCGGTGAGGTACGCGGTGCCGAGGTCGTGGATCTGCTGACCGCGATGAACACCGGTCACGACGGTGGTGCCGGCACATTGCACGCAAACTCGACCGCCGAGGTACCGGCCCGGATGGAAGCCCTCGCCGCACTCGGCGGCATGGACCGTCCCGCACTGCACAGCCAGCTCGCGGCCGCAATCTCGGTGGTGATCGGGGTGTTCCGCGATTCGAACGGCGATCGGGGTGTCGGCGAGATCGGGATTCTGCGGCGCGGTGCCGACGGTCTGGTGAACGTTGATGCGGTCTGGCGTCGCCGCGGCGGGTTCACCCCTGCCGCCGCGGACCTGGCCGCACTCCTTGCCGGCAGGCTCGTCCGGTGAGCGCGATCCTCGCGGCGGTGGCATTGATGGTTCTGCTCTGGCCCCGGACCCGCGCACAGACCAGGAGCCTTGCCTTGAACGTTTCGGTCGGAGATCGACCGCCGCGGTCGGCCGATGACCTTGTTGCAGCTGCGGTGGTCGGGCTTCCGGTTGCAGTGCTGGTGATCGTCGGGATGTCCGCCGGCATCGCCGCATCCATGGCCTCGGGGATGGCCTATCTGCTGTATCGCGGAAGACGTCGGGAACGGGATGTGGCAGACGAACTGGCCGCGCTCCTGGCAGCGCTCGAGGTGATGATTGCCGAATTGCGCGTGGGTGCTCATCCCGCACACGCGTGCCGGCAAGCGGCCGAGGATGCCGGAGGACCGCGGCGATCGGCGGTGGCCGAGACGCTGTCGATGATGGCCGGGCGGTCCACACTGGGGGGAGATGTCGCAGGCGGGATCGAGAAGGCGGACGTTCGTGATCCACAGGCCTGGTCCCGGATGGCCGTGGCCTGGCGGACCGCCGAACAATACGGGTTGCCCATCGCTGAACTGCTGACATCGGTTCGATCAGACCTGCTCGCGCGCAGCCGATTCCGTGAGCGGACACGGGCGGCACTGGCCGGCGCCAAAGCTACCGCGATGGTGCTGGCTCTGCTCCCGGTTTTGGGTATCGGGCTCGGGCAGGCGATCGGAGCATCGCCGCTGACTGTCCTGCTCGGGGGAGGACTCGGAGGCATTCTCCTGGTTGTCGGTGTCGCGCTGGTGTGTGCTGGCTTGTTGTGGTCGAGGCGAATCGTCGGAAAGGTTCTCGGGTCATGACGGGCTGGATGGTGGCAGCTCTGACGGGCGCGGCGGCCATTCTTCTGTGGCCCAAACCCGAGTGGATCACGTATCGGGTTCTTGGCCCGCCGGTCCGGCGTGAACGGAATCGTGATCCGCGCTGGCTCGGCGTGAAGCCCCGGGCCGACGATCCGTTCGCCGCGGCAGCCGGCTACGACCTGTTTGCGGTCTGCCTGCGCGCGGGCCTGCCAGTCGGCATGGCCGCACGGGTGGTCTCGGAATCGGCACCACCGGCACTCGCCCGCACCCTCGCGCAGGCTGCCGACCTGTTGTCGCTGGGTGCCGACCCGGCTCAGGCCTGGGCAGTTCCCGATTCCGCAGATCCTTCCGCGCAGGCGCTGGCTTCGATGGCCCGGCGGTCAGCGAGGGCCGGGTCGTCGCCGGTACGTGGGCTCGCCGAATTGGCGGAGAGCCGAAGAGGTGAGGCGCAGGACCGGGCCGCCGCGGCAGCCGAGCGCGCTGGGGTGGCGATCAGTGGACCACTGGGTTTGTGCTTCCTCCCTGCGTTTGTGTGTTTGGGGATAGTGCCGGTGGTCATCGGGCTGGCCGGGCCGGTCTTCGGTGGCGGGCTGATGTGAGACCTGCCGCGGAGAATCCGCGGCACGGATAGGGGAGGAAACGAAATGATCAACAGAATGATTCGCGAGGTCAAGGTACGGACTGCACTGCTGATGACCGATGACAGCGGCATGAGTACGGCCGAATATGCGATCGGAACCATCGCGGCGGCAGCTTTTGGGGCGATCCTCTACACAGTGGTGACCGGCGATAACATCGTGACTGCGCTGACGGGGATCATCAACAAGGCGCTCCAAACCACGGTCGGCTGATCCATGCGACGGCGGGGATTGCCGGCCGATGACCGGGGGATGGTGACGATCGAGGCGGCGTTTGCGATTGCCTCGATCGTCGCGGTGGTGGTGATCTCCGTGGTCGGGGTGGTTGCGGTGGCCGCACATATCCGCTGCATCGATGCCGCGCGCGAGGTTGCACGCATTGCAGCGCAAGGAGATTCGGTCAGGGCCCGGGATGTGGGCAGGCAAGTGGCTCCGCGAGGTGCCACGGTGACCCTGCGCGCCGAAGGGACGGTGGTGGAGGCCCGGGTGCGGGTGTCGGTGCCGTTGTTGACGATGCTCGACGTGAGTGCCACGGCAGTGGCGGCACTAGAGCCCGTCGGTGCGGATCAATGAACTTACTCCGCGACGACCGTGGATCGGCGACCGTTGTCGGGGCCATGGTCATCTCCGGCCTGATTGCTGTGGTTCTACTGATTATCTATGTGGGAGCGGCTATTTCGGCTCGTCACCAGACCCAGTCGGCGGCTGACCTCGCTGCGCTGGCCGCAGCGCAGCGCCTGGTGATGGGTGAATCCGATCCATGTGGGGCAGCCCGAGACATCGCAACCCGGATGTCCGCATCGGTGAAAGAGTGCCGGGTCCTGGGCGGTGACGTTGTGGTCACCGCCCAGGTCGCAGGGGAAATCGGCGCCTTGGGACTCCGGACGTCACGCGCTACCGCCCGTGCCGGACCGTCGGAACCGGGATGAAGGTGGAGCAGTGCATTCCAGGGTGACTATTGCTTCGCCCGGTCCAGTGGCCACGGTCACAGGAAGGAGGTGCCGTGGCTACGGAGGCACCAGATACCGCTGGCCTGCAGTGATGTGAATGAAAACCCGCGCAGACCAGGCGATTTGACGGTGGGTGTGGTGTTCCCGTAACTTTTGTCGAGTCAGCGAGTGAGGCACCGGAGAGCAAGAGTCCGGGGCCGGTAACACCGACAGGGATTCTTTCCTTGAAGGAACAACGTTGACCGCCCAAGTTTTGAATCAGATCCGCTTTCGAGTGGGGTGTTTCAGCGCGGGTGGTGACGGACCGCGAAGGCGGCGAGTTGCGGGCCGGATGTGAGTCGGGTAAGCTTGA
>QJJF01000017.1 GCA_003202005.1 Williamsia faeni
TTGGGGGGACTCAGATCAATCGGGACTTCTTGGCCGTCGAGGGTGATCTTGGTGATCGACGAATCACACGCCAAGGCCAAGGCGGTCGCTTCGGTAATCGGGCCCATCCACCGCAGAGATGCCGCCTCGGGATGATCGGCCGGGACGGTGACCATCACCTCGGTCCGCGGCGCCGACACCAAGTCCTGCCCACCGCCGCCGCAATCCAGCAATTGGTGCAGCGCATCGGCGCGGCGCTGGGTCGGTGTGCGTGGATCGTCGCTGCCGTCGGGTTCGGGAAGGGCTCTGGACCAGAAATCCAACGCGGAGAACAACTTTTCCCCGATCACCGCATCAACATCGAACTTGCCGACACATCGTCCTTCAGGGTTGACGACATAGTCCAGACTGTTCAACGACCGGTCTTCGGCCGGCGGCGGACCGCCGGTGTCGTTGGCAATCTGATTGCCCAGGCCTCGCGCCACTGCTCCGATCTCGGACGGCGGAGCACCTGAAATGGCGTGGCTCAACAGTTTTTGCTCGAACTCCACCCGCTGCTCGTCGGTCACCACCTCGTCGGATCGGTCGACGATATGTGCGACGCCTTTGACGATCGCATCGACATGTTCGGAGGACAGGAAACCGTCCCGCGAGTACCCGGCAGTGCGATCCAAACCTGCCAAACCGGACCCGACACGGATCCACCGATACGCCGCACCTGGCGGGGCGCCATTGGCCTGCAACAGCTTTGCCGTTGTCGATCCGGCCTTGCGTGCCATACCTGACTGATCGATCACCGCCGCACACACCGCGAGCTGATACTCGCCGGCGTTGCGCAGAGTGATCAAGTCTTTTGTCATGGCGAGCAGATCGCCGGGATCATCAGGAATGACCAGATCAACCAGAGAATCGACGACATCGAGAAGCCGCATCACAGAACACCTCCAGGCAGAAACAGCAGGAAAGTTGACCGGTTTTCTGGGGGAAGTGTTTAACGCGACTCGTCGTATCTCTTCGGGCAACTGTTTCCAGTCTACAGAATCGAACAGGTGTTCGCAATGCTTTTTCGCGAACCAATCAATCTGCTGCGATGAGTTCCGGCCGGGTCTCGGGTCAGTACTGGCGACCCGTAGGACGTCTACGACGCTCCCACCTCCCGACACCGAGGAGTCACCATGACGACCACTCCGAGCGATCCGAACACTGCGCTGCCCGGCCGTCCTCCCATCGTCGACCTGGCCACCTGGCAGAGCGCCCGTGACGAACTCCTGATCCGGGAGAAGGCCCACACGCACTCCGGTGACGCCATCGCGGCGGCACGACGGCGACTGCCGATGGTCGAGTTCGACGGCGCGGTCGAGGTCGTCGGACCAGACGGCCCGGTTCCGTTCCTGGATCTGTTCGGTGGCCGCGACGAGCTCGTGGTCTACAAGCACATGTGGTACGACGGCGCACCGCATCAGGGGCAGTGCGAGGGCTGCACCACCACGGCCTGGCATGTGAAGGACGCCGTCTACCTGAACGCACGAAACGTGTCGTATGCCGTCTGACCACCGGACGGTGGGGCGAGGTCGCCTCCTACGTCGAGTTCATGGGGTACACCGAACCCTGGTTTTCGGTGCGCGATACCGAAGCGCCGATCGGCGACCGGATGGCCACATCACCAGCTTCCTGCGCGACGGTGATCGAACGTTCCTCACCTACTACACGACGGGCCGTGGCAACGAGCGGATCAACAGCTCTCTGGGCTGCTCGACATGACGCCCTACGGCCGCGGCGAGGCGTGGGAGGACAAGACCCGGCCCGGCGCGACCCCGTCGAGACCCTCGGCCGGCACGGACCACACCACTGACTTTCGGACCGTTGCCGATCAAAATATGCCCGACGTGGCGTGGGGGCCTGGTTCTGAGGACAATGAACCCTTGTGACCGACGGACCCCTGATCGTGCAATCCGACAAAACCCTTCTCCTCGAGGTTGACCACCCCCTCGCTGCCGAGGCCCGAGCGGCCATCGCGCCGTTCGCCGAGCTCGAGCGTGCACCCGAACACGTGCACACGTACCGGGTGACACCGCTGGCGCTGTGGAACGCCCGGGCGGCCGGACACGACGCCGAACAGGTGGTTGATGCGCTGGTCACCTTCTCGCGCTACGCCGTGCCCCAGCCGCTGCTGATGGACGTGGTGGACACCATGGGCCGCTTCGGCCGGCTGCAGCTGGTGAAGAGCCCCGTGCACGGCCTGACGCTGGTGAGCACCGACCGGGCCGTCCTCATCGAGATCATGCGCAACAAGAAAATCGCGCCGATGCTCGGTGCCAGGGTGGACGACGACACCGTCATCGTGCACGCGTCCGAACGCGGCCGGCTCAAGCAGGTCCTGCTGAAGGTCGGCTGGCCCGCGGAGGACCTGGCCGGTTATGTCGACGGTGAAGCCCACGCCATCGCGCTCGACCAGAACGGCTGGGAGCTGCGCGACTACCAGCAGCTGGCCGCCGAGTCGTTCTGGGCCGGCGGTTCGGGTGTCGTGGTCCTGCCGTGTGGCGCAGGCAAGACGATGGTCGGAGCGGCCGCGATGGCAACCGCCCAGGCCACCACCCTGATCCTGGTCACCAACACCGTCGCCGGACGGCAGTGGAAGCGCGAGCTGATCGCGCGGACGTCCCTCACCGAGGAAGAGATCGGCGAGTACTCCGGCGAGCGCAAAGAGATCCGCCCGGTCACCATCGCGACCTATCAGGTGATGACCCGCAAATCGAAGGGCGAGTACCGCAATCTCGATCTCTTCGATTCCCGGGACTGGGGCCTGATCATCTACGACGAGGTCCACCTGCTGCCCGCTCCGGTGTTCCGGATGACAGCCGATCTGCAGTCGCGGCGCCGGCTCGGCCTGACCGCGACCCTGGTGCGCGAGGACGGCCGGGAGGGTGACGTGTTCAGCCTCATCGGTCCCAAGCGGTATGACGCTCCGTGGAAAGACATCGAGGCCCAGGGCTGGATCGCACCGGCCGAGTGCATCGAGGTGCGCGTGACCCTCACCGACAACGAACGCCTCGAATACGCCGTCGCCGAGCCCGAAGAGAAGTACAAACTGTGCTCCACGGCGCACACCAAGATCAATGTCGTGAAGTCGATCCTGGAGCAGCACAAGGATTCTCAGACCCTGATCATCGGCGCCTACCTCGACCAGCTCGATGAGCTCGGTGCCGCCTTAGACGCCCCGGTGATCAAGGGGTCCACCAAGAACCGGGAACGCGAGGTGCTGTTCCAGCAGTTCCGCACCGGCGAGATCCAGATCCTGGTGGTGTCGAAGGTCGCCAACTTCTCGATCGATCTCCCCGAGGCGTCTGTTGCGGTCCAGGTCTCGGGTACCTTCGGCTCGCGGCAAGAAGAGGCCCAGCGCCTGGGCCGGCTCCTGCGCCCGAAAGCCGATGGCGGACAGGCACACTTCTACTCGGTGGTGTCCCGCGACACCGTCGATGCCGATTACGCCGCCCATCGGCAGCGGTTCCTGGCCGAACAGGGCTACGCCTATCGGATCACCGATGCCGACGATCTGCTCGGCCCCGCGATCGGCTGATCAGTCGGTAGGACTGCCGAAGCAGAACCCGAGCGGCGACGGCCGGTCGAAGGTCACGGCGCTGGGGCAGTCGGGAACGGTTGTCGACTCCACCCTCACGAGCACCTTGAGGACCGTGTTGATCTGGCTGCTCGCGGCCACGCAGGGGACCTCTTTCATGCCGGTCAGTGAGGCGATCGGGACCTCATAGCACTTGCCTTCCTGAAAGTTCGGGACGAGGCAGAGCTTCGTTTCGTTCGCACCGGTCTGGGTGAGCTCGGAATACTGCTCTCCCCCACAGGAATCCGAACTCGAGTCGAGTGTCTCGGCAACGATGAAGTTCAGCGGCGACGTCGTGCCGCAATCGACGATGTCGAAGTCCGCGTCCGAGTTGGCCCCGGACAAGGTGATGCAGTCGGCGGCCTCGACGTCGTCGATGTCGTCGCCGAGGAAAAACGCAAACGCCACCACCGCAGCGACGCCGGCGACGAGAACTGCGGTAACCACCGCGAGGACCACCCACAACGTGCGCTTATTGCGGGGTGGAGGTTGCTGGTAGTTGCCGTATGGACTCCCGCCGTACTGCGGGACCGCGCCGTAGGGCACCGGGGGCGGATATGACTGTCCGGGATACGGCTGCCCATAGGGGTTGTTGCCACCGGGACCGTAGGGTCCCGGTGCGCCGGGATAGGGACCTTGATCTGACACGCGTTGCCTCCCGGCGACCGACGACGATGAGATTCTGAGCCTAGCCCGCCGACCATTGCGGCACAGAGATGAACGCGTCGGATCGGGTGACCGCTGTAGCGTTGACGGCTGTAGGCACCCGGATATGCCAGGAGGGCAGCAGACATGCGGATCGTCAAACGGCTACAACCGTTCTCGTCGACCATCTTCGCTGAGATGTCCCAGTTGGCAGTCCAGCACGATGCCATCAATCTCGGGCAGGGCTTCCCGGACACCGATGGCCCGCTGTCGATGCTCATGGCCGCGCAGGATGCGATCGCCACCGGACACAACCAGTACCCGCCCGGCCCCGGGATCCCGGAACTGCGGGCGGCCGTTGCGCGGCATCAACTCGACCACTACGGGCTGCAGTACGACCCGGACACCGAGGTCCTGATCACCGTCGGTGCCACCGAAGCGATCGCCGGTGCGGTTGTCGGCCTGGTCGAGCCGGGCACCGACGTGGTGATGATCGAGCCGTATTACGACTGCTACGCCGCCGCCACCGCGATGGCCGGCGCCAACCGGGTCACCGTCCCGCTCGTTCCGGACGGCGACGGTTTCACCCTCGACCGCGACGCGTTGAACCGCGCGATCACCCCCCAAACGTCCCTGGTCATCATCAACTCGCCGCACAATCCCACCGGCACAGTCCTTTCCAACGATGATCTGAACGCCATCGCGGCCGCCTGCATCAGCAACGACGTGGTGGCGCTGACCGACGAGGTCTACGAGCACCTGCTGTTCGACAACCGCACGCACACTCCGCTGGCAACCCTGCCGGGCATGAAGGAGCGGACGCTGCGTGTCTCGTCGGCCGGGAAGACGTTCAACTGCACCGGATGGAAGGTCGGCTGGATCAGCGGGCCGGCCGAACTGGTTGCCGCCGCCCGCGCCGCCAAGCAGTTCATGAGCTACGTCGGCAGCGGACCGTTCCAGCCGGCCATCGCCTTGGCCCTCGACACCGAGATGGATTGGGTTCGCGGCTCCGCGGCCCGACTCGAGCGCAGCCGTGATCTCATCACCGGTGCACTGACCGATGTCGGATTCGACGTGCATCGCAGCGAGGGCACTTACTTCGTCGTCGCCGACCCCCGTCCGCTCGGCTATCACGACGGGGCGGCCTTCTGCCGCGAGCTGCCCGGCCGGATCGGGGTCGCCGCGGTCCCGGTGGGCGCGTTCGTCGATCACCACGACCAATGGAGCCATCTGGTCCGGTTCGCGTTCGCCAAGCGCGACAACGTCATCGAAGAAGCCGCCCGGCGGCTGCGCGCGTTGGCCTGACCAAGTTCGCACATGTGTTCTAATCGCGGTATGGTCAGGACCATGACTCCGGGTCGTCAGGTGTCGCTGTTCGAGGACTTCAGCGACGCAGCCATCCCCGCCGCGTTGAATCCGCTGGCGGGTCGAGTGGTCCGCCGGGAGCTCACCGATGGTGCCTGGGTCGACCTGCGACCGGGTTGGGTCACCGGTGCCGACGAGCTCTTCGACCGACTGCGCGCCGACGTGCCATGGCGCGCCGAGAAGCGGCAGATGTACGACCGCTATCTCGAGGTGCCGCGCCTGGTCAGCCAGTACCTCGACGCCGCCGATACTCCACATCCACTGCTTCGCACCTGCCGCGACGCCTTGACCGACAACTACCGCGCCGAGCTGCCGGAGGGATTCGCATCGGCTGGGTTGTGCCTGTACCGCAACGGCAATGACAGTGTCGCCTGGCACGGGGACACCATCGGCCGGGGCAAGTCCGAAGACACGATGGTTGCGATCCTCTCTCTGGGATCTCCGCGACCGCTCATGTTGCGCCCGGTCACCGGCGGCCCCTCACTGCGATTCACGCTCGGCCACGGCGACCTGCTGGTGATGGGCGGCAGCTGCCAGCGCACGTGGCAGCACGCCGTCCCGAAAACCACCGGCGTCGGCCCCCGGGTCAGTGTTCAGTTCCGTCCTCCGGGGGTGTGGTGACCTCAGACCGGATAGGTCACCCCGGTGAGCTTCTCTGATGCCGTCCACAGCTGCGCCGCAAGCTCGACGTCTTTGGACAGCCCGGTCGATGGCGATTCCCCCACCGGCCCGCGCATCCCCAGCAACCGGGTTGGACCCCAGTAAACCCGCGGGTCGGCATCAGCTTCTGTCGCGGCGAAGATCGTCGACTGCGCAGCCTTGCGTGGATGATGCCCAACCAATCTCGTCGCCGGTCTGGCCAGCTTGTCAATGAAAGTCTCTGTGTGAGAGAACAGTTCGGTCGACGAGACGCCGGGGTGCACCGCATACGAACGCTTCTTCGACCCGGCCGCCTGCAACCGCCGCTGCAGTTCGCGGGCGAACATCAGATTGGCGAGCTTCGACTGGCCGTAGGCGACGGCGCGGACGTATCGCCGATTCTCATAGTTGAGGTCGTCGATGTGCAGCGTCGGCGTCTGCCGGTGCGCGAGGCTCGCGACCGTGACCACGCGGTCTGCCACCTTGTCCAGCAGCAGCCCGGTGAGAGCGAAATGGCCGAGATGATTCACGCCGAACTGGGTTTCGAACCCGTCCACCGTCAGCCGGAACGGAGTGTTCATCACCCCGGCGTTGTTGATCAGAACATCGCACGGACCGACCTGATCGGCAAAGGCCCGCACGGAAGACAGATCTCCGAGATCAAGGTGAGCGACCTCGAGATCGCCGTCTATCCGGGTGGCGAGGCGACCGGCCTTTGAGATGTCGCGGCAGGCCATGACCACAGTTGCACCTCTGCCGGCGAGCGCGCTGGTGATGCATTCACCCAACCCGCCGTTGGCGCCGGTGACAACAAACGTTCGGCCGGTCTGATCAGGTATGTCGTCGAGCGTCCACCCCATCAGCGCTAGAGCTTCGGATCGACGGAGTACGTCACGCCGGTCAGCGATTCGGAGAGTTCCCAGAGCCCGGCGGCGACCAGTTCGTCGCGTGATCGTTTGTTGCCCGTGGCCGGTCCCGGTGCCCCGCGCATCCCACCGAGTTTGGTCGGACCGTAGAAGCCGCCGGATCGGGCATGATCCGAGGTCGCGGCGTACAGGCTGGGCAGCGCGCCGTCGGCAGCCGATTGGGCCATGAGGTTCCCCAGACCCATCAGGCGATCCCACACCGATTCTGTGTGTGACTGCAGTTCGGTGGCCGCGTATCCGGGATGGGCCGCCATCGATTTCACGGTCGACCCGGCCGCACCCAACCGTCGCGCGAGTTCGTAGGAGAACTGCAGATTGGCCAGTTTCGACTGACCATATGCGGGCCATCGGGAGTACGAGCGTTGCCGATAATTCGGGTCCTCGAGGTCGATCTTGCCGATCTTGTGCATCGTCGATGACACCGTGACCACCCGGTCGGCGATCTTGGGAAGGAGCAGACCGGTGAGTGCAAAGTGCCCGAAGTGGTTGGTGCCGATCTGTTTTTCGAAGCCGTCGACCGTGCGCCCCTGCGGGATTGCCATGACACCCGCGTTGTTGATCAGGACATCGATGGGACCGGTCCGCTCGGCGCAGGCGCGAACGGAGCTCAGGTCGGCGAGGTCGAGCTCGGTGATGCTGGCATTGGAGCCGATCCGGGCCGCGACGGGCTCCGCTTTTGCAACTGTTCGGCAGGCCAGGATCACGTTCGCGCCGGCGGAACCCAGTGCCAGTGCGGTTTGTTCACCGAGTCCGCTGTTGGCTCCGGTGATCAGGAACGTGCGACCGCTCTGATCTCCGATATCCGCCGTGGTCCATGTCATCGTCTCTACCTAACCCCTCGTCGTTCGAGCATCGATGTGTTGCTATCTCCGGTCACGCATTCCGAACAGCGACCGGGTTCCGTCCCCGACAACACCGGACATGGTTGTCGGCACCTTGAATGCGGTGCCGATCAACGACTTCAGGCTACGGCTCCCCTGCTCGCGATCCAGGGGAATCGTGTAAAGCTTCGTCGGCACCGCCCGCCCCCGCAACACCAGCGTCCCGATCGAGTCCCAGTGGCCGTGCTCGTCGTCCGAGGCATCGATCGCCGAACCACTCGCCAAGACGTGTGCACGAACCGATTTCGCCGCCTCGGACAACCGCGCCGCCTCGTTCACCGTATCCCCGATCACCGTGTACTCGTACCGCATGACCGCCCCGATGTTGCCGGCGAACACCGTCCCGGCCGACACCCCGATCGAAAAATGGAGTGGTCGAAGCACTTCGAGTTCGGCATACAGCTCACGGGCCGCGGCCAGCGCGGAACCCGCCGGGTCGGGCACCGCAGTCGGCGCACCGAAGATGGCCAGGGCGGCGTCACCCTCGAACTTGTTGATGAAACCGTTGTGCCGGTCCACGACCTCGGCGACGATCGCGAAGAAGCTGTTGAGCAGGGTCGCGACCGTTTCGGGCGCTTCCTGTTCCGCGAGCTTCGTCGACCCCTGGACATCGACGAAGATCACTCCGACAAACGTGTTCTCGCCGTGGAAGCCCGCGCCCTGTTCCAGCGCCAGCTTCGCGACTCCGTCACCGACGTGCCGTTGGAACAGCTCTCTGATCTGCTCACGCTCCGCCAGCCCGGACACCATGTCGTTGAAACCCTGTTGCACGATTCCCAGTTCGGAGGAGTCGTAGACCTCGAGTATCGGGTGCGACTGACCCGCTCTCACCCGCTCCATCCCATTGCGGATCTCACCGAGCGGATCGGTGATCGACCGGGACACCAACACGGTCCCACGGACGCCACCGATCAGAGCAAAGGAGGCGAGCACCACCGTCGGTACGTCGATGACGTAATGGCTCGCGGGTAGCCAGTCCGAGAGCCGGCCGACGTTGATGGCGATGATGCCGGCCAACGGGACGGCGCAAAAGACGGTCCAAACCGCGATCAGACGTTCGCGGACGCCCAGGATGGACCGGCCGAGGACACCGTCGCGCAAGGCGATCGCCACCAGTGGCCGCGACACCCGTTCGACAAGGAGATAGGTGAGGCAGGCGGCCGATACGGCAGCCATCAGGAGCGCCGACCCGAAAACGACAAACTCGACAGCGGTGCCATCGAGCCCGAACGGAATGTAGATCAACGCACCGATACCCCACGTGAGCAGCACACAACCGGCCTGCTGCAACGGCATCATCTGAATCGATCTGCGCCGATCCGGGGATGCCGGCACGGTTTTCACAAACCAGGTGAGCTGCGGATACATCACGGCGGTGGCGACCATCGATCCGACCAGCACTCCGATGCCCGCCGAGCAGATCATGACCGGAATGTCGGCCCCGTCGATCATGCCCGTGATGCTCAGCTCACCACCGGTCATCACCAATTGGATCATGATCACGGTTTCGACTGTTGCGACAAGATTCCTGACCGTGATCCCGATCCCCGCCAGGATTACCAAGCGGTTGGCGACCTGCCGACGGCTGACCGGACCATCCACACTCGGATCGGGCACATCGACGTAGTGATTCAGCCAGCTGTCGATACTGCGAATCCGCCGCAAGGCGTCGGCGAGCCGGGAACGTCGGCCGGCCGGATGCGCCGTCAAAGTCCACCTACTCTCACCGCAGATCACCGGACCACTGGGTGCGCCCAGATCTCGATCGAAGTTATGGGCCACTATACGATTTCCCGGCCCGGCCCCGGCTCACTGCGCGGCGGGGTCGACCGCGACCGAACGCAAAGCGGCGGTCGCACATCCGGGATCTTCCGGGTTGTGCGACCGCCGCGTGAACCTGATCAGGGTCGAGGGGTCAACCGATCAGGCAGACTTGCCGGCCTCGATCTCGAGGGTGATGGTGATCTTGTCGCCGACAACGCTGCCGCCGGTCTCCAGGGGCATGTCGAGGCTGATGCCGAAGTCCTTGCGGTTGATGACAACCGAAGCCTCGAAACCGGCGACCGGGCCGTTGCCCATGCCGGGGTTGACACCGTTGAACTCGAGCTTGAGGGTGATCGGGCGGGTCACGCCGTGGAGGCTGAAGTCACCGTCGACCAGGTAGTCATCGCCGTCAGCCTTGACCGAGGTCGAGGTGAACGTCGCGGTCGGGTACTTCTCGACCTCGAAAAAGTCTGCCGAGCGGATGTGGCCGTCACGGCCTTCGTTGCCGGTATTGATGGAGGCGACATCGATCTCTGCGGTGACCGACGGGACGCCGTTCTCGTCGACCGTGATGGCTCCCGAGAAGGTTTCGAAGTTTCCACGAACCTTGCTCACCATCAGGTGGCGAACCGAGAAGGCAACGGCCGAGTGCGTCGCGTCGATGGTCCAGGTGCCGGTTTCCAGATCGGTGGTGGTGATGGTGGCAGTCATGTGATGCTCCTTGAAAAGTGGTTGGTCGGGGCTACATCAGGTGTAACCGGACCCCGGTCCGATTTCATTCCCCGGTGATTGCACTAAATCGCGCAATACGACCCGACCTGGGACAACGCGAATCAAATGTGACCGGACACACATCACGACAGTCCTTCCAGCAGCAGCAACAGCTCGTGAAGGTCCGCGAGCGTCCGTCCCGGCACAAAGGCATCGCAGTAAGGCAGCGCCGCGGCCATCGAACCGGCCGCGGGCTCGTAGCCCGGCTCTCCGGCCCGGGGATTGATCCAGACCACCCGCCAGGCGCGGCGGGAGATCCTCGCCATCGCACGCTCGACAACCTCCGGCTCGTCGCTGTCCCATCCGTCCGAGGCGATCACCACCAGCGAGCCCCTGAGCGAATGCCCCGCCGGCGACCCGACGAGTTCGGCCAGGCTGTGGCCGACGCGGGTTCCCCCGAACCGGTCGGCGACCTTGTCATTCACCTTCGCCACCGCCGCTTCCGGCGACCGCCCCGCGAGGATCGCCGTCAGTTTCGTCAACGACGTCGAAAATGCGAACACCTCCGGCCGGATCATCGAGCGCCGGTCGACCGCAGCCCGCATCAGATGCAGGTATGTCGTTGTGTACGGCTGCATGGACCCGCTGACATCACAGATGAAGACCACCCGGCGCCGGCGCCGGCGCGGCCGGCGGCGGATCAGGACCGCGGCCTCGAAGCCGGTTCGGCGCGAACGGTTCATCGTCGCCCGGAAGTCGACGACCGGTCCGCGACGGCCGTACTCGTGGCGCCGGGATGTCCGGCGGGGCCAGCGTGCCACCGCATGTTCGAGCCACGCACCCAGCGTCCGCAAGTCGTCGGTGTCAAAGGATTCGAACGGCTCATCGGCCCTCGCCACCAGCCGGCTCGGCAACAGGTCCGGTAGTGACGCCCCGTCCGAAGTCGGCTCCACCGCACCGACGGCCGTCCGTCTCGTGGCCCAGGGCAGACCGCCGGTCCCGCTGTCCGGCGGTCCCGGGCGGGCCCCATCCGGATCCGGAATCGATGGCCCCGCACCTGGTACCGAGTCCGCTCTGCCCGGCGGATCGAGCCCCAGCACCGAATCGGTGAACACCGCATCGAAGACCGCGTCGAACGACGCCAGGTCCTCGGCCCGGTCGACGAGGGTCAGACGGGCAGCCCAGTAGAGCTCGGATCTCGTGCGGGGCGCCAGTTGACGCATGGCCTCCACGAACTTGGTCGGTCCACTGGCCGACACCCCGACCCCGCCGCGCCGCAGGTGGGCGTCCAGCGCAACGGCAAACGCAGCGAGATCCACGCCGCGCAGCACCGCGGCGGCTCTCCCCGCCGCAACGCTCACGTCCGGTCTCTCCTTCTCACGCGGTGCTCAGACCGCCGGCGAACTCCGTGAACGCCTGGTGGACGACGATCCGGTCATCAGGGGTCTTGGCCAGCGCACTGAGACCCGCCGACGCCTCGTCGGCGACCAGATCGGCGACTCCCAGGGCAACCAGCGCCGCCAGCCAGTCGATCGTCTCCGAGATCCCGGGCGGCTTGTCGAGGTCGAGTCCGCGCGCCTGCGACACGAAGCGGGTTGCCTGATCGATCAATGCCGCAGTGGCACCGGGTACGGTCCGTCGAACGATTGCAACCGCGCGAGCCGGCTCGGGAAAGTCGATCCAGTGGTACAGGCAGCGGCGACGAAGGGCATCGTGGAGGTCGCGGCTGCGGTTGGAGGTCAGCACCACGATGGGCGGCGTCTGGGCGACAAACGTGCCCAGCTCGGGAACCGTGACGGCCGCCTCGCCGAGGAACTCCAACAGCAGGGCTTCGAACTCGTCGTCGGCACGGTCTATTTCGTCGATCAGCAACACCGGAGGTATCTCGCCGCGGTACCTGACACAGTGCAGGATCGGACGGTCGATCAAGAAGTCGTCGGTGAACAGGTCTGCTTCGGAGATGTCGGTCCCGCGCGATTCGGCGAGCCTGATACTCAGCAACTGCCGCTGATAATTCCAGTCGTACAGGGCCTCGTTGGCGGTCAGTCCTTCATAGCACTGCAATCGCACCAGCGGCGCCCCGAGTACCGCTGCCAAAGTCTTTGCTGCGGTTGTCTTGCCGACTCCCGGTTCACCTTCGAGCAGCAACGGCCTGCCCAGCGTCGTGGCCAGATAGAACGCTGTCGCGCTGCCGACGTCCAGCAGGTGGTCGTGTTCATCGAACCGGCGGACCACATCGGCGACATCGGTGAATGCCTCGATCATGTCGGTGCTGCAGACAACAGATCGAGGTAGTCGTCCCAGGTGTCGACATCCGGTGGGACCGCAGTGTCGACCTCCAGCGTCGCGGTACCGAAACGCCCGGAGGCGATGAGTTTCCACAGACCCTTGTCGCCCCGCAACCGGATAACGGCCGGAAACACGCTGCGGTCCAGCCAGAATGGATGCCCGGCATGTCCTCGATATCGGGTCACCACGATCTGCGCTGATGTACCTTCACCGTCTTCCGCCTGCGTCAACAGGCGCCGGACCGTTGAGGTCGCGATCCCGGGTTGATCACCGAGAAAAAGAACCAGGCCACCCGCACGCCGGTCCACCGCGGCGACCGCCGATCGCAGCGACGATCCACAGCCGGAACCACTGTCCTCGACCTCGATCGCATCGAGACCGGCGAGATCGACTTGGTCGCGCACCGCCTCGGCATCCCTGCCGAGTGTCATGACGATCTGATCGAACCCACAACTGCGGACCATGCCGAGCGTTGCCCCGAGAAGCGTTGTCTCCCGGTACGGCAGAAGCTGTTTCGGCACGCCGAGTCTGCGGGAGTCACCGGCGGCGAGTACCACCGCCGATCGATGACCGACTGTCATGGGGATCCGATCGCCGAAAGATACGCATCTCGACAACCGGTGCAGCAGAACCAGTGATCGACATCGTCCCGCACGGCGTGCACGGTGTCCGGTCCGATGGCCACGGTCATGCCGCAGACCGGATCCACCGCCTCACGTGCGAGGGCGGTGGGCCGGGGCACGGCGACGACGCCTCCCCCGCGGATGGCCGCGATGAGTTCGGCGACGATCGACACGGCGATCTCCGCCGAGGTCTTCGCACCGATGTCGAGGCCGACCGGCGTATGGATCCGGAGTCGCTCGGCCGTGGTGGGCGCGACCTCCGAAAGCACCGATGCCCCGCGAACCCGGCTGGCCACCAACCCGATATAGCCCACGCCCGCGTTCAGGGCCGAGCGGATCATCGCTGCCTCGGCGCCACCATGACTCGCGATCACCACCGCGGTGGTATCGGTCAGCGCGTCGTCGGAGTCACCCTGTTCGACGTCGAAACCGACCAGTTCGCACATCTGCGACAGCGCCTGGGCGATCGGAGCCGACCCACAGATCCGCACCAGCGGACTCGGGATCTGCGGTTCGAGGAAGATCTCGAGGGCACCACCGGACAGGCAGGGATTCACCACCACCGAGGCCCCCGCCGCCTCCGGGAAATGCAGATCACCATCGGGCAGCACCCGCAACAAGACGCTCTCACCACCTTGCAGCGCCCCGAGTGCGGCCCGGCGCACCGAATTCTGCGCACATTGTCCTCCGACAAATCCTTCGATTGTGCCATCGGACAACAGGATTGCCTCGTCACCGGCATGCGCCGAGGTCGGCTGCTGGGCCCGCACCACGGTGGCGTGCACAAACGGAGTACGCCGGGACATCAACTGTTTGACGCGTTCGCCCACCGTGATCGGTGTGGTCATGGTCTTCTCCATTCAGATCGGCGGGGTCGCCCGGCCCTGCATGGCCTCCCACACGCGGGACGGCGTCAGGGGCATGTCGGCATGCCGAACTCCATACGGCGCCAACGCATCGACGACCGCATTGACCACTGCCGGCGGCGATCCGACCGTGGCGGACTCACCGATCCCCTTCGCGCCGATGGGATGATGCGGTGACGGTGTCACCGTGAAACCGGTCTCCAGATGTGGGACCTCCAAGGACGTCGGGATCAGGTAGTCCATCAGCGAGCCACCGAGGCAATTGCCGTTCTCGTCGAATTCGATGATCTCCATCAGCGCCATCCCGATGCCGTCGGCGATACCACCGTGGACCTGACCTTCGATGATCATCGGATTGATCCGGGTGCCGCAATCGTCCACGGCCAGGAACCGGCGCACCTTCACCTGCGCGGTACCGGGATCGATGTCGACAACACAGAAGTACGCACCGTAGGGATAGGTGAGATTCTCCGGGTTGTAACAGATCTGGGCATCGAGACCGCCCTCGATCCCCTCCGGTAGGTCACCCGCGCCGTGGGCCCGCATCGCGATCTGGGAGATCGTCACCGACGCGGACGGATCACCTTTGACGTGGAACGACCCCTTCTCCCACTCCAGGTCGGCCACCGACGCCTCGAGCATTCCGGACGCGATGATCTTCGCCTTGTCGCGGACCTTGCGAGCCACCAGGGCCGCAGCCGCACCGGACACCGGAGTGGACCGGCTGCCGTAGGTTCCGAGACCGAACGGGGTCTGGTCGGTATCGCCGTGCACCACATCGATGTCGTCTGGTGGGATACCCAGCTCTTCGGCGACGATCTGGGCGAACGTCGTCTCGTGCCCCTGCCCCTGGCTCTGTACCGACAGTCGCACAACGGCTTTGCCCGTGGGATGGACCCGCAGCTCGCAGCCGTCGGCCATACCCAGACCGAGAATGTCCATGTCCTTGCGCGGACCGGCCCCGACCGCTTCGGTGAAGAACGACATCCCGATACCCATCAGCTCTCCGCGGGCTCGCTTTTCCTTCTGTTCCTTCCGCAGCTCGTCGTAACCGATCATCTCCATCGCCAACCGCATCGTCTTCTCGTAGTCACCCGAGTCGTACAGCCAGCCGGTTTTGCTCTTGTACGGAAACTGTTCGGGGCGAAGGAGATTCTGCAGCCGCAGCTGCGCGGGATCAACCTTCAGTTCATAGGCGAGGCAGTCGACAAGACGTTCGACGAAGTACACGGCCTCGGTGATCCGGAACGAGCAGGCGTAGGCGACCCCACCGGGCGCCTTGTTGGTGTACACCGCCGTCATCTTTGCGTAGGCGGCCTCGATGTCGTAGCTACCGGTGAACACCCCGAAGAATCCGGCCGGATACTTCACCGGAGCAGCCGTGCCATTGAAGGCACCGTGGTCGGCCAGCACGTTCGACCGGATCGCGAGGATCTTTCCCTCGCGGGTCGCGGCGATCTCACCCACCATGATGTAGTCGCGGGCAAAGCCTGTGCTGGTGAGGTTTTCGCTGCGGTCCTCCATCCACTTCACCGGCTTGCCCAGCACCAGCGACGCCACGATCGCGCAGACGTAGCCCGGGTAGATCGGGACCTTGTTGCCGAATCCGCCACCGATATCCGGCGAGATGACCCGGATTTTGTGTTCGGGCAGCCCGGCCACCAACGCGTAGAGCGTTCGGTGTGCGTGCGGTGCCTGGCTCGTCGACCACAGCGTCAACTTGCCCGACACCGGATCCAGATCGGCAACCGCCCCGCAGGTCTCCATCGGCGCGGGATGCACTCGCGGATAGACCATCTCCTGCTTCACCACCACCTCGGCGCGCGCGAACACCGCCTCGGTCGCGGCGGCATCGCCTGTCTCCCAGTCGAAGCAGTGATTGTCGGTCTTGCCTTCCAGGTCGGTGCGGATGACGGGGGCATCGTCGGCGAGCGCCCGACGCGCGTCGACAACAGGGTCGAGGATCTCGTAGTCGACGTCGATCAGTTCCAGAGCATCGCGCGCCGAATACCGGTCCTCGGCGACAACAAATGCCACTTCCTGTCCCTGGAACCTGACCTTGTCGGTGGCCAGAACCGCCTGCACGTCATTCGACAGGGTCGGCATCCAGGCCAGACCCTTCTCGGCCAGATCGGCACCGGTGACCACCGCTTTGACCTTCGGATGAGCCTGCGCGGCAGTGGTGTCGATGCTGACAATGCGTCCGTGCGCCACCGGCGACCGCAGAATCGCCAGATGCAGCATTCCGGGCAGGGTGACGTCGTCGACATAGTTGCCGCGACCCCGGATGAACCGGGGGTCTTCTTTGCGCAGCATCTTGCCGTGCCCGCAGGGCTTGTGGTCGTTGTCGACCGTGTCCTCCGGTCGTGTGTGCACCGTGGTCATGACGAACTCCCGATGGGTTCAGTTGCCGCATCAGCCCCGTGCTCGGCCGCCCATCGAATCGATCGCACGATCGTGGTGTAGCCGGTGCAGCGGCAGATCTGGCCCGAGATCGCTTCCCGGATGGTGTCCTCGTCGGGGTCCGGATTCCGGTCGAGCAGCGCTCGGGCGGTGATCATCATCCCCGGTGTGCAGAACCCGCATTGCAGGCCGTGGCACTGCATGAAACCTTCTTGCACAGGATCGAGCTTGCCGTCGACCTCGAGGCCTTCGACCGTGCGCACCGAGCGGCCGTCGGCCATGACCGCCAGCATCGTGCACGATTTCACCGGTTCCCCGTCGACCTCCACCACGCAGGTGCCACAGTTGCTGGTGTCGCACCCCCAATGCGTTCCGGTGAGCCGCAAGTGATCCCGAAGGAAGTGGACCAGCAGCAGGCGCGGCTCGACGTCGGCCTCGACGGCCTCACCATTAACAGTCAGATTCACCTGCATGATCAGTTCCCTTCCGGGGTCGGCGCGGCCATCACGCGTTCGACGGACTTGCGGAGTGTGCGAATGGTCAGCTCGGAGGCGAGATGCCTTTTGTAGGCGGCGGTTCCACGACTGTCGGTCAACGGCGAACATGCCGCCGACGCGAGCCGGCCGGCCTCGGCATACAGCTCTTCGCTCGGTGAGTTGCCGATGAGCCCGGCAGCAACCTCAGCAAGACCCGTCTCATCCGGATTGACCGCGGTCAGTCCGACCCGGGCCGCCGCGATCACCCCACCCTCGAGGGTGACACACGACCCCGCGGCGGTGACAGCCCAATCACCCACTCGCCGTTCGACTTTCGCATAGGCACTCGATGTTCCGAGCCGGATGGGGATCCTGACCTCGATCAGCAGCTCATTGGGCGCCATCGCGGTCTCATAGGGACCCACCAAGAAGTCGTCCATCGAGATCTCCCGATCACCGCCGGGTCCCCGCACCTGACATGTCGCCCCGAGCACGGAGCACACCGTGGTCAGGTCTTCGGCCGGGTCGGCCTGGCAGAGCGAGCCGCCGACGGTGCCCCGGTTCCGGACCACCGGGTCTGCGATCACCCGTTCGGCGTCCCGGAAGATCGGGCAGACCGCTGCCAGATCGTCCGATTCGAGAGCCTGGCGATGGCGGACCATCGCCCCGATGCGGACCAGCGTCGGGTCGCAGATGACGTAGCCCAGCTCCGCGGCGAGATCGTTGATGTCGATCAGATACTCGGGATTGGCCAGGCGCAGTTTCATCATCGGGAGCAGGCTGTGCCCGCCGGCGACCACACGCGCCTCCTCCCCGAGCCGGTCGAGCAGTCCGATGGCGTCTGCGACGCCCGTTGCGCGTTCGTACTCAAAGGGTCCTGGAACTTGCATGTGACCTACCTCACACTGGTGGAGGTGATCACAGTGACCCCACCTGGCACCAGGGTCAAGACCGAATTAAGGGATCACTTAATTCGCTGCCGGCGCCGGGCTCTCGACAACAAGAGATTCCTGCTCATGGTGGATTCGGCCGCCGGTTTCGCTCAGTGGCCGGCCGCCGCCGCCCCACCGGCGCGCGATGATCTCGGCCGCGATCGACACCGCGGTTTCCTCCGGGGTCCGAGCACCGAGATCGAGCCCGATCGGACTCGCCAGGCGTGAGATCTGGGCGTCGGTCAACCCCACGGCTCGCAGCCGCTCGACCCGGTCGTCATGTGTGCGCCGCGACCCCATCGCACCGACATAACCCACCTCGGGCATCGTCAGTGCGACCTCGAGCAACGGGACGTCGAACTTCGGGTCGTGGGTCAGGACGCAGATGATCGTGCGGCCGTCGAGCGCACCCGCCTCCACCTGCGCGGCCAGGTAACGATGCGGCCATTCGACAACCACCTCGTCGGCGGTGGGAAACCGCGCCGACGTGGCGAAGACCGGACGCGCATCGCAGACCGTCACGCGGTAGCCGAGAAACGATCCCTGCTGGGCGACCGCGGCGGCGAAATCGATGGCCCCGAACACCAGCATTCGCGGGCGCGGGGCATGACTGGACACGAATACCGTCATCCCTTCACCGCGCCGCTGTCCGTCGGGACCGTAGTGCAGGACCTCAGTGCGCCCGGCCGCGAGAAGCCCGCGCGCATCGTCGACCACGGCGTCGTCCATGCGGTCCGAGCCCAGTTGCCCGGCGACCGTCGCCGGCCGGACCACGAGCCGTCGTCCCACCCACTCGGAATCCGGGTGTTCGATGACCGTCGCGATCGCGACGGGTTGATGATTGGCGATGTCCTCGGCGATCTCGCCGAGCTCGGGAAAAGTCTCCTGCGAGATCGCCTCGACGAAGACATCCAGAATCCCGCCGCATGTCAGGCCCACCGCGAACGCGTCGTCGTCCGAGACCCCGTAGCGCTCCAACATCGGCTGACCACTTTGTGCGGCCTCGCCGGCCAGATCGTAGACCGCGCCCTCCACACATCCGCCCGAGACCGAACCGCTGACCGTGCCGTCAGGCGCGACCACCATCAGCGCCCCGGCGGGCCTCGGCGCGGACCGAAACGTCCGTACGACCGTGCCGACTCCGGCCGTTCCTCCGGAACGCCAGATGCGCATCAGATCGGCAAGCACGTCCTGCATTCTCAAATTCCTCCATGTGATCCGCGTCCCGTTGTGCCGCGGCCCTTTGTGTTTGGCCCTTCGCGAATCGACGTTTCGGGCCTGACCTCCAACGTAGGCTCGGAACGTGACACCCGCTCAGCTTCGAGCCTATTCCGCCGTGGTGCGGCACGGTTCTGTGCATGGCGCGGCGCAAGAGCTGAACATGTCCGACGCCGGGGTGTCCACTCACGTCGCGCAACTCCGTAAAGAGTTCAACGACCCACTGTTCACTCCGACCGCAAGCGGGTTGGCGTTCACGCCCGGTGGGCTTCGCCTGGCCAGTCGGGCCACCGAGATCCTCGGTCTGCAACAACAGACCGTGATCGAGGTCGGAGAGGCCGCACGCGGTCGTCGTCTGCTCAACATCGCGGCGTCGAGTTCATTCGCCGAGCACGCGGCCCCGGGCCTCATCGAGCTGTTCGCCGCCCGTGCCAACGATCTCTCGGTCGAGTTGAGCGTGCATCCGACCAGTGAGTTCAAGAACCTCGTCGAATCCCGCGCCGTCGACATCGCGCTGGGCCCACAGGCCGCATCGCCGAGCGGCATCATCGCGGTGCGACCATTCCTCAACTACCAACTCATCACGGTCGCGGCGCCGAACAATCCACTCGCATCGGGCTTGCCCACACCGGCACTGCTGCAGGAACAGCAGTGGCTGCTCGGGCCCAGCGCCGGAAGCTCCACCGGCGCGGAGGCAAAGATGTTGCGAGACATCGGAATCGCAGAATCTTCGCAGCGGATATTTCAGAGTGATGCCGCCGCACTCGAGGAGGTCCACCGTTCCGCCGGGGTGACTCTGAGCATCGGCTTTGCGGTCGCCGCCGATCTCGCCGCGGGACGCCTTGTCCAGATCAAGGCACCCGGACTGCAGATTGCAAGCCAATGGTGCGCGTCGACGCTGCCTCCTGCGGCCCGCCAACCCGCGGTCTCCGAGTTGTTGAGGTTCATCACCACACCCCGGTGCACGCAGGCGATGATCCGCGGTTCCGGCGTGGGGGTCACCCGGTTTCGGCCGAAAGTACATGTGACGCTGTGGAGCTAGGCGAAGAAAATCTGTTGGCGGACTACAGCGGCCGCTGCTACTTTTCTTGAAGGCCGTACGAGACGTGGAGGTGATACCCGTGAACGCAGTATCGACATGGGTGCTCCACTCCGGGGCCATGGTCGGGCGATAGGTCGTCCGGGAGCGCCACTCACAGCAATCCCGAAAGGCACGACCATGCAATTCACCACGCAGCAGCGCCTCGATGACGGCGTCCTCGAACGCGAATTCACCCTCGGCGAGATCCCCGGCATCCTGTGGACGCCCGGATCAGCATCCGCACCGGTACCACTGGTCCTGCTCGGCCATCCTCCCCTCGGGTTGCGCAAGATGTACCCGCGACTGCAGGCCCGGGCCCAAGACTCCGTTGCAGAGGGGTTCGCCGCGGCCACCATCGAGCTCCCCTGGAGCGGTGAGCGGCCCGGTTCAGCAGCGGCCGAGCAGGCCCGCGCCGACCTTCGCCGAGCGCTGGAGGCCGGCGGACCGGTCGACGACGAGATCGTCGACCGGCTCATCCTGCCGCTGGTCGACAAGGCAGTCCCGGAATGGCGGGCCGCCCTGGACGCACTCCTTGCGCTGCCCGAGATCGGCGGCCCGGTCGGGTTCTCGGGCGGGGTAACCTCCATCGGCGTCCGGCTGGCGGTGGTCGAGCCTCGCATTTCGGCAGCCGTTCTGTTCGCGGGGAGTTTCGTGCCCCGCACGATTCTCGAAGAGGCCCGGCGAGTGACCATTCCGCTGCATGTGCTGCTGCAGTGGGACGACGAGGGCAACGACCGGCCGCGCGCGCTGGACCTGTTCGACGCCTTCGGCTCCAAAGAGAAGACACTGCACGCCAATATGGGCGGCCACACCGGCGTCCCTCAGTTCGCGAGTGACGAGGCGAACCGGTTCTTCGTCCGGTACCTGAAGTGAGGCCGGGTCGTCGATGCGGGTGGGGCCGATCAGGTGACGGCACCGTCACGCACCACCGCCGAGCGTGCCGTTGTTGCCGTTGAGCGTGCCGAAAATAATTGCGCACCAGTAGTTTCGGCACGGTCGGCGGTGATTTCGGCACGGTCGACGGTTGGATCGGCACGCTCGACGGTTCGCGCGGGTGGTTGCACCCATCCGTCAGAGATGAAGACGCTCTGCAGGTTTCATCATTTGCTGAAACGTACTCGGACTGCCTTGACGACCAATATCCGGACCCGCGAAGAACAGGAAAGGAAGGATCCGCCGCCGTTCTGATGTCCGCAATCCACTGGCCAGTGGTCAGTGACCCGTTGTCAACTCAGGGCAAGTCGACCTTGGAGGCGAGCCAGCGTCCGTCGATCTTCTCCATCGTCATCAAGACGCGACTGCGGTCGATTCGTGCATCGGGTGTGGCAGTGTTGGTGACAGTCTGGTCAACGAAGAGCATGACCTCGACCTTGGACGTGGTCGCCGATTTGATACCCGAGTCGATGACCTTGCCCTGCGCGTTGGCCTTGTTCTGCACAAGCAGATCACGCAGCTGTCCACTGGACTGCGAGTACATGTCCTTGAACTCGCCGGTGGCTCCGTCGAGGACCGCGGCGAAATTCTCATCGAGGTTGTCCGAGCTGACGCTGGTCAATGTCACCGCATACTGCTCGGCAGCGGCACGGGCTTCGTCGGCAGCGGCGTCGATGTCGCGTTCTTCTTTCAACTGCACACCGAAGATCGCTGCGACAACGATTGCGGCGATGGCAACGATCACCAGTGCGCCCACCGCGATTCGGCGAATCGTCAAGACGCGCCGCCACAAAGGACGCTTTTCGGTTTCGGCGACCTCGGTAGCGGCGGCGGCCTTTTCTTCGGGCTGTTCCGCCGGGGGCTCTTTCTCCAGCGAAACCTTCTCCGCCTTGGCCTTCGCTTCCTTGGTCGTCTCGGCCTTTGGCTCCTCGGCAGTTGCTTTCTCTACCTTTGGCGTCTCTACCTCTGGCTTCTCCGCCTTGGTGGCCGAGGTCGTGGCGGTGGATTCCGCATCGGCCATCAGACCCCACTTCTCTTCGGGAGTGGAGGTGACCGTTTCGCTGAGCTTGCTCATCGTCTTCTTCTCCTCTGGATTTTCTCCGCTGACGTTGCCACACCTCGGGGCTGGGATGTGGTCACGGGGCTGAGGGCAGGATCGGGCCGGCATACGGCAGTGGAATCGACTCGGGCCCAACGGGAGTCGGCGACGCCGTCGCAAGTGGATCGGCACCCGCCGGCGGACCGGCTGTATCGTCACCGGCCGGCCGCGGAGCACTGGCGGCGCCGCGGATCTGCATCGACGGATCGCCCTCCGTGCAATACGTGCCGTAGAGATACGGCTCGGGGAAATCGACTTGCCAGTGCGGGCGACGCGGGAGATCGTACTGGCAACTCTTCCGAGGATAGATATTCACAGACGCCCAGATACCCCCGTCACGCATAACGGATGCGATCGAATCGAGGGTGGAGCCAGTTCGATCCTTCGGGAAGAAGAACTCTTGTAGCGCGGGAACTCTCAGATAGGTAAGTCGGGCAACCGTTGTCAGGTTCCCCAGGAGCTGGACCATCGTCGGAGAGTTGTCTGCGATGATCGAGTCCGCGGCCTGCAGTGTCGCCGGTGTCTGGTCGATGAACGTACGGAAACCCTTGTCCATCGACGCGATCCCGTTCAGCGATCCCGCGAGGTTCTGCGAGGTGTCCTGCAGGCCTGGGCTCATCTCCTTGAGCGTGCCCAGCACAACCTGGCTGTTGTTGAGCAAACTGACTGTCTGCGGGAGCACCGAATCGAGCGTCGAGATGAGGAAGGTCCCGCCGGTGATGATCGATTCCAGCTTCTCGGGTCCTTCGGGACTGACGCCGAGTTCTTTGATGATCGACTCGACCTTGTCCGGTTCGATCTGGGCCAGCATGCCATCGAGGTCACCCAGCAGATCCGCCATCGGGACCGGTGTCGATGTCTGGTCGGCCTTCACCACCGACCCGTCGGTCAGATACGGGCCTTTGTCGGTGGTGGGCCGGAAATCGAGGTACTGCTCGCCGGCCGGTGACAGCCCGGCAACCCGGACCTCGCCAACACTCGGGATCCGAACATTCCCGTCGATCTTGGCAACGGCCACAACCCCGTCATCCGACAGTTCCACCGCTTGGACCTTGCCGACGGGAACGCCCCGCAAGGTTACATCCTGTTTCGGCAACAACCCGCCGGACAGTGAAAGGTTCACGCGCACGGTCATCTTCGTCGCTGTCGGGTCGACCCGAAAAACACCGAACACCAGGTAGGCGATGCCGAGTATCAACACGGCGAACAGTGCGCCCACCGACAACCACAGGCGATGATCGACCAACTTTCGGGTACCGGTGACTACCAGTTTGGCCGGTGTCTCCAGTGGTCCGGTGGCGTACTCCAGTTGCTGGGTCATCGGGTCGGTCCCGTCGTCAGATGACTCTTCAGCCGCTCGAGGGTATGGGTGAGGGTCCCGACAGCGTTGCTTGCGTCGGTGGCGTCGGGAATCTTGCTGCCCGGATCGGCAAGATGTGCCGGGTCGGCGATTGCGCCGATCGAGAGGTCCTGGAGATCCGCATACGGATGGGCCGCGGTGCCGTTGGTGATCTTGATGACCGGTGCCAGCAACGCGTTCACCTTGGCGAGGTCCGCCTTGGGATTTGTCGCCGCGTCATTGAGTTCGGCGGCGAGAGTGTTGAGGTCCTCGACCATCCCCCGATCACCCGTGCCGGCGATCGACGGGAATTTGGCGAGTTGACCTGTTGCGTCGGCGAGCTGTTTGACGAGTCCGACAATCTGACCGGTGTTGGCGTTGAGCACGGTCAATGCCGGTCCCGCCGCCGCGATCGCGTCGGTGATGGTGCTCTCACCGGCCGACAACGTCGACACCAGTCGATTGGTCTGGTTCAGGGTGTCCCGGATCTCGGTTGATCGGGACGAGAGTTTGCCGATCAGGCTGGTGGATTGGTCGATCAGTGCGCCGAGTCGATCGCCCTTGTCACCGACCGCCGTTCCGAGGCCGTTGATGACCTTGGTCAGGTTGCGGATCACGCCACCGTTGACCAGCAGGGCCGACGTCGTCAGCACCTCCTCGATGGTCGCTGCCGCCGAGGTCTGCGCGATCTCGATGGTGTCGCCACTGTGCAGGACCGGGGCATCGGGGGCCGCATCCGCCGGAGGTTGAACCGCGACGAAGATGTCGCCGAGCGGTGTCGCCGAACGCAATTCCGCACGGGTACCGGTCGGCAGCGTCACCTTCTCGCTGATCCTCAGCGTCACAACGGCCGTATAGTTGTCGACCCGCATACCTTCGACCTCACCGACATCGGCGCCCGCAAGTTTCACTTTCGCCTGATTCGGGAGGTTGAGAGCGTTCTCGAAAGTGGCGTAGACGGTGTAGGTGTCGCCGCCGACACTGTGCGCCGGCAGCGGCACCGACTCGAGGTCCATCGAGCAGGCGCTGGTGAACACGGCAAGCGCGACGAGCGCTCCACCCCACGCAGCCTTGCCCCGGCGCATCATTGCGACAGTCCTGCCATGCCCTCGAGCATTGCGGTAACCCCGAAGTCGGGGCCGAAATCAGACAATGTTCCAGTGGCACAACCCAGTTGACGCAGTCCCAACACGTTACATACTTCCTTCAGCAGCTGGCCGTCGAAGAACACCTTCTCGATCTGCGCATGCACTCTGGCGACCTTGTTGTCGTGATCGATGATGTTGTAGACGTTGTCCAGCAGCATCGGTGTGATGTCCAGGAACTCGCCGATCTCCCGTTGATAATCCGACAGCGACTTCAGAACCGTATTGCCATTTGTGACAGTTGTTTTCAGATTGCCCTGATTGTCTCGCAGCAGGTCCTCGGCTTGCGACAGAATCTGGTTGATCTGAGCTCCGGTGTCGCCGGCACCAAGGTCCTGGTCGGCGAGGATGTCACTCAATTGGCTTATCGCAGAACCAAATTCACGGATCTGTCCGTCATTCGCGGCAGCGGCCCCCGTCAGCACCGAGAGGTTGTCGACGATGGTGGTGATCGCATTCTTGGTTTCGGCTCCACCGTCGGGCCCCATCCGAAGTGCGTCGGCGAGCTGCGTCAGTGCGGAACGAATATTCTCACCGTTGCCATTGGTGATCGCCGACCCGACATCCAAGAGTTGCGCGACCGGACCGGCACCCTTCCCGTCGCCCTGGAGTTCAACCGAGAGGTCGTCGGCCATCTTGAGCAACCGGTCGAACTCGACCGGAGTTTTGGTGCGATCCAACCCGACCTGATCATTGTTCTTCAACTTCGGCCCGCCGGTATAAGGCGGAGAAAGTTCGATGTGCCGATCGGTGAGGACCGACGTCGACACGGTGACCACATTCACGTCCGCCGGGATCTCGACGTCACCGTCGATCTGCATCTCCACCTCAACCTGGGTGCCCTTCGGAGTGATCGTCTCGACCTTGCCCACCGGCATGCCCAATATCGACACCGAATTGCCCTCGTACAGGCCCACGGCGTTGTCGAACATTGCCGTCACCCGCATCGATTCCTCAGAAGCGGTGACGGCCCGCACACTGCCGAAGCACACCACGGCAACCAGCATCACGATCACCACGACCTTGACCACTGCGCTACGCGTCCTCATTTGCAGTCCTTGAGGTATTCGGGAAGATTCACCTGGTTGGCGCGACCGCTGACCGCGCACATCCAGGAGTCGACGAACGGTCCGGCGATAGAGGTGAAGTCGGCTTCGTTCGCATTGCCGGTGACGTTGGCGAAGTTGCGGATCGGAACCGGCAGGATCTGCATGGCGTTGCGCAGCAGATCATCGTTGGATGACAGCGTCTGCAACATCCCGTTCAGATTTGCGATCAGCTCGTCGACCGCGGGCCGGTCGTCCACCACGATCGTCTGCAGCTGATCGACCAGCTCGGTGGTCGCACCGAACAACTGATTGATCATCGCGCGCCGAGAGTTGATTGCCTGCAGCACCTCTCGCCCCTGTGAAATCAAGGAACCAAGGTTGCCCTGTTGTTTGCGGATCACATCGGTGAGTTGCTTGGTGCTGGTCAGCAGTGAACCGATCTGGCTCCGCCGATCGGCCATGATCGATGCCAGACTCTCGACATTGGTGAGGACCTGCGGAATCAGTTCCGGCGTGCCTTCCAGTTGATCCGAAAGCGTGGACATCGACTCACCGATGTTCTTGAAGTCGACCTGCTCGAACGTGGTGGTCGCACTCGTGATCAGCTGTTGCAGATCGTACGGAACAGCGGTGTGCGCCAGGTTGATCCGACCATCGGGAAGACTGCCCGCGCCGGCCGGTTTGAGTTCGACATACCGCGACCCGAGCAACGTGGTCAGCTGAATCGAGGCAGTGGTGTCGGCACCGAGTTTGACGTCGTCGTCGACCTCGAGGGTAACCACGACGTGGTCGCCCGCCAATCGCGTCTGCGCAACCGTACCGACCGACACCCCGGCCACCGTGATCGAATCACCGGGGCTGACGCCGGCCGCCTGCGCGAAGTCGGCGTCGTACTTGACCTTGCCGATACCGGCTCCTGCAATCTGCAGCAAAGCGAGGAGCAAAACCACGATGATGCCCAAGGTGATCACACCGAGGACCGCTTGATTGTGCTTTTCCACCGGCTGACGGATCACTCGACCCGCGTTCGACGCCATTCGTTTCAGCATGATGTCCTCACTGGCACGCCGGGGAGAACTTGGTCTTGCCGCCGGGGGTGGCAGCATCGACGATGGACGGGATCACATTGCTCAGGGCCGGAATGTATGTGACGTTCAGCGTGCACAGGTAGGTGTCGATGTAGGCCCCCGCCTGGGTCACACGGGCCAGCCCCTTCAGCAGGATCGGGACGTTGAATCCCAAGTAGGCGAAGGCGTCCAGGTTATCCATGTAGTGCTTGGCGAAACCTGGTTGCCGCGTGAGGAATTGATTCAGCTCAGGTGCGGCCTCATCGGCCAGGGTGGCAACCCGGCCGACCACCGTCGATATCGAATCAATCGAGGTCACGAGTTCTTCGCGCCGATCCGCCAACTGTCTGAACATCGCCTGCGATTGGGTGATCACCGTGTCCACAGCGCCGCGTTGTTCGGCAAACGTGCGAACGATGCCGTCGAGATTGCCGATGATGTCTCCGAGTATCTGGTCCGGTCCGGCAAATGATTCGGCGAGTTCGGATGTCTGCGCGACCAGTGTGGTGATCGAACCGTTGTCGCCCTGCAGCGCCCGGATGATCGACGTGGTGATGTTGTCGATCTGGTTGGGGTCCAACACGCTGAACAGCGGCTCGAATCCGTTGAGCAGCACCGAGATGTTGAACGACGGTTCGGTCCGTTCGAGGGGGATCTCGCCGCCCTTCATGACCACCGGGTCACCCTGATCGCCCAGAGAGAGTCCGAGGTAACGCTGGCCGATGATGTTCTCGTAGGTGATGGAGGCCTTGGTGTTTCCATAGATCTGCTGGTCGGATTCCACCCGGAAGCCGACCTTGGCGACCAGCCCGTCGAGCTTGATCGAATCAACCCGCCCCACGCGGACACCGGCCATCCGGACGTCGTCACCGATACCGAGGCCTGAAACATCGCTGAACACTGCGGTATACGCGGTCGACGGCCCGTCGACGCTGCGGCGCAGGGTGTTGAAAACCGTCCAGGTCAACGCGATGGAGATGACCAGGAAGATGATCAGCCCGATGAGCGGCTTGCGATAACTCATGATTGCGGCCCCCCGTCCGCCGCCGCGACGTCGACCGTGGTTCCACGGGCGATCGGTCCGAGCAACAGGGTGGACGCGGCACTCGGTTCTTCACCGATGATCTTGCCGAGCACATCCTGTTCCTGCGCGCTGCCCACCGAACCGACGTTGCCACCCATCGGTGCGGACATGAAGTTCTGCGCGCCGTTGCGGGACGGGATCACCGAAATACCATCCCCGGCCGGTGCCGTTTGGCAGCTCGCACCTTCCAACTCGCCGTACCGCGGGCAGTCGGCCCGGGTGAACATTCGGTGGGGAGTGAACTGGAACAGGAACTTTCCGGCGCCGTTCTTCGCTCCGACCGGCCAGAATTCCTCGAACCACTTGTCGGAGATGTTCGCCAGACTGGTGGTGATCTGGGTGAACGACGATCCACCGTCTGCGAGGACGCCGAGCACCGGCGACAGATCCGTCGTGATCCCGATGATCGTGTCGGTGTTGTTCACCAGCGCGGTGTTCACCGTCGTCAAAGTGGTCGAAGCCCCGGCCAGCAAATCGTTGATGCCCCGGTTCTTCTCTGCGAGTGTCTTCATCGGCACCACCGCACTGTGCATCACATCGAGCAACTCGGGCGCCGACTCGTTCAGCCCCTGGACCGCGCCGCTCAGCGAGCTCAGTGTCGACGGCCCGCCACCGGGCCCGACGATCGCATCGAATTCCCTGGTGATCCGATCGAGTGCGGCTCCGGCATCAGAGATCTCGGCACCATGGCGATCGGTGGCCTCCGCTACCGCGGCCAGGATTCCCACGGTCTCATCGGTGCCCACACGGGCCGACGCGGCGATGATCTCGCGGAGCTTGGTCATCGCGGTCTGCAACTGGATGGTCGAGGCACTCGCATCCTGGTTGATGATCGCCCCTTCACTCAGTGGCGCTGCCGCACCGTTGTCGATCAGCTGGATGGACGAGACGGCAAAGACGTTGCTGGGCACCACCCTTGCCGTCACCGTTCGTGGAATGTTGTGCGCGTACGCGGGATCGAGTGCGAGGTCGACGTGGTTCATTCCGCCGGCCTCACCCGGTTCGAGCCCGGTGACGGAGCCGACCAGCAGCCCTCGATACTTCACGTCGGAGTTGTTGGGCAGACCATCACCGACATCGGCGAGTACGGCAGTGGCCTTCATGACATCGTCGAACTTGCCGTTCACCTTGGCCATCAACGCCACCAGGAGCAGCGCGACCACGATCAGGGTTCCGAGACCGATCAGATACAGCCTCAGGTTGGAGTGGCCCCTCGGGTCCGCGTCGAACACGACTGCCATCGCTAACCACCGAGCCTTGCGCCGGTGCCGACTCCCCAAAAGGCCATCGTCAGCAACAGATTCAGGACGATCATCACCGAGATACTCGCGCGCATCGCCCGGCCGGCCGCTGTACCCACACCTTGCGGCCCGCCGGCCGCGTAGAAGCCGTAGTAGCACTGGATGGTCGAGGTGACGATCACAAAGATGATGGCTTTGAGCAGGGAGTAGAAGACATCAGGGCCACCGAGAACCAGCCGGAAATAGTGCTCGTACGTTCCGGCCGGCATACCGCTCGAGAAGCCGACGATCAGTTGCACCGTCACGTAATTCAGTGTCAGGCAGGCGAGGTAGAGCGGGACGATGGCAACCATCGACGCCAGCAAGCGGGTGGTCACCAGGTACGGGATCGGCCGGATCGCCAGAGCCTCCATCGCGTCGATCTCCTCGGAGATCCGCATCGCACCGAGTTGCGCGGTGAACCGGCATCCTGCCTGTGCGGCGAAGGCCAGCGAGGCCATGATCGGCGCCAATTCCCGGGTGACCGCGGTGGATGCGACCATTCCCGTGGCCGGTTCCAGGCCGAGCAGGTGCAGTGCCTGATAGCCCTCGATCGCCACCAGGGCACCGGCCGCCGCACCGAGCACGATGATCACCCCGGCGGTGCCACCGCCGACAACGATCGATCCGTTACCCCAGGTCACGTCGGACAGAATCCGGAGGAACTCCTTGCGATAGTGGCGCAGCGTCAACGGGATCGACACCAGCGCGCGGACCAGGAAGGCGACCATGTGGCCCAGCCGCATGACCAGGACGCCCTGCACATTGACGACCTTGGCGAAGGTGCGCGCTCCGGTCGGGTAGTACTTCGAGGCCACTTAGAACCCCGTCCGCGGAAACAGCAGGACGTACAGCTGTGTGAGGGCGACGTTGACCACCATGAGCAAGATGATCGAGGCGACGACGGTCGCGTTGACCGAGTTCGCGACACCCGCCGGGCCGCCCCTGGTGTTCAAACCCTTGTGGCAGGCCACGATTGCGACTATCGCACCGAAAATCACCGCTTTGAGCATCGTCAGATAGAAGTCGCCGACCGTGGCGAAGGAAGCGAACGTGGAGACGAACGTGCCGGGAGTTCCGCCCTGCACGAACGTGTTGAACAGATAGCCCGAGAAGAAGCCGACGAAGCAGACGACTCCGGTGAGGCTGACACCGACGAGGATCGCGGCCGCCAGACGGGGCACCACCAGTCGCTGGATCACCGAGAGCCCCATCACCTCCATCGCGTCGATCTCATCGCGAATCTTGCGGGACCCCAGATCCGCACAAATCGCCGAACCGGCGGCCGAGGCCATCAACAGCGCGGCTACCATCGGGGCGCCCTGACGGATGACCGCAAGACCACTTGCGGCGCCGGCCATGGACGTTGCACCGACTTGTCCTGCCAGCAGCGCGAATTGAATGGACAGGGTCATCCCGATGGGAACGGCCACGAATACGGTCGGCATCGCGGACGCCGAAGCCATGAACGCCGACTGGCGGATGAACTCGACAAAGGGAAACCGCAATCGCACGATGTCCATGAACAGGTACTGGATCGTCCGCAGTCCCAACACACATTGGCCACCGACGGTATCGAGTGAGGCGACCGGATGCCGGCGGACATAGCCGCGCATCCATCCGGTGATCTCACCGACGGCGGACCGCGCCTGCACCCGATCCTCCGGTTCGGTACCCCGACCGCGAGGCACCGTTTCGCCTGAACCGGTCACTGACGGCTGATCGATGATGGCCATCAACAACTCTGGGCGAGCGTTGTGTGCACACGATGGTTCACAACAATTGACGAGCGTTCACACTTCATTTCTTGCTTCCCCCTTGATCCCTCATGATCGCAACCGGCGGAATGGCTTTCACCGATTGCGATCATGAGGCGACAAGTTTTGAGTATGACTGTTGCCGATCACGAACTGCACTGATCGACCGGATTCCCCCAACCCGATCATCCGGTCAGATGTACCAGCCTCCGTTGACTCCGATGATCTGTCCGGTGATGAACCCGGCCTGTTCGCTGCACAGGAACGCGGCTGCCGCCCCGACATCGTCAGGCAGGCCTGCCCGGCGTACCGGGGTCATCGCGGCAAGATCGCTGATCGCCGGGATGTATCCGTTCTGGACTCCCTGCTGCGCCATCGGGGTGTCGATGATCGACGGCGGAATGGTGTTCACCGTGATCCCCTCCGGTGAATACTCGTACGCCAGTGCTTTGGTCAGGGCGATCACGCCGCCCTTCGACGCAACATAGTGCGCCCGTTGTGGTGCGCCACCCTGGGCGCTGGACGACGAGATCGTGACGATCCGCCCCCAGCCGGCTGCGGTCATATCCGGTATGACCGCCTGGGCCGCGTTGAACGTTCCGGTGAGGTTCACCGCGATCATCCGTTCCCACCCCTGCGCCGTGATGTCGGTGAAGGGCAGTTGCGCTTCGATGCCGGCACTGGTCACCAGGATCTGAACAGGACCGAATGCCTCCCGCACCTGTCCGAGTGCGGTGTCGATCGCGGCCCGGTCGGTGACGTCGACCTCCGCCGACATCGCCTCGGACCCGCCGGCCCGCAGATCCTCGGCTGCCTTGTGCGCTTCGTCGCCGTTCTGGTCGAAGATCGCGATGCGATGTCCGGCCGCCGCCAGGTGCGTCGCCACCGACAGGCCGATACCCGAGGCCCCGCCGGTGATGACGGCCACGCGGCTCACAGTGCCGTCGTTCGTCAGTTCGGTCATCGGCGCGCTCAGTCGATCGGGGTGAAGTCGAGGTACAACTCGGTCAGACCACGCAGGATGTAGGTCGGTTCGTAGTTGAAGACACGAGCATCCGCCGGACCGTGCTTCTCCTCGTTGATCCGGATATCGCCCATCCGATCGAGGAATCGGTTGAACGACACCTGACCCTCGACCTTGGCCAACGGACCACCTGGGCAGGAGTGGATGCCACGGCCGAAGGCCATCTGCTCCTTGACGTTGTGGCGTTCGAGGTCCAGGTGGTGCGGGTCCTCGAATCGTGACGGGTCACGGTTGATCGCACCGACACAGAGCATCACGGTCGTGCCGGCTTTGACTTCCAGGTCGCCGACCGTGGTGGTCTTCTTGGCCAGCCGGAACGTCGACTTGACCGGGCCCTCCATCCGGAGGACTTCTTCGATGAAGTTTCCGATGAGCTCACGGTCATCGCGAATGCGCTGTTGCAACTCCGGATCTTCCGCGAGGAACTTGAGTCCGGCGCTGAGGAGCTTGACCGTGGTCTCCTGGCCGGCCGCGAACACGAATGTCGCCGAGCGCACCACGTCGATGACCTCGGGGGTCGAACCGTCCGGATACTTGGCCTCGGCCAGCGCGGTCAGCACGTCGCCGCGGGGCTCTTTCCTTCGATCCTCGATGTACTGGCTGAACTTCGAGTCGAGCCATTCGAGCGGATTCTGGTCGAGTACATCCTTGTCGAGCGCTCCGACCACAGCACCTGGACGCGGCGACCCCAGCCGGATGCGGAACTCGTCGTGGTCCTCTTCGGGCACACCGAGAAGATCGGCAATGACCAACAGCGCGAACGGTTTTGCGTAGTCCTTCAAGATCTCGGTGCTACCGGACTTGACGAACTCGTCGAGTTGCGTGTCGGCCAGCCGCCACATGAACTCTTCGTTTTCCTTGACGCGACGCGGCGTGAACAGGCGGTTCAGCAGACCCCGGGACAGCTTGTGCTCCGGATTGTCCATCGTGACCATGTGCTCATGCATGATCATCTCGGGGCGGTGCTTTGCGATGAGATCGCTGATGTCGTCGCCCTCAGGGGTGAACGGCAGATCGGGGAATGGTCCACCGACCGCGTTGCAGGACGAGAAATTCTCGGTGTCACGGTATACGGCGAGCGCCTCGTCATGGCCGGTCACCGCCACCACTCCGTGATGGGGTTCGACCAGAACCGGGCACTTGGACCGCATGTGGTCCAGGTACGGATTCGGGTCACGAATTATCGACTGGTCCGTAAAAAAGTCGATCGAATCGAAGTCACTCACTGATACGCCCTCCCTCGTAGTGCATGACTGGCCGGTGCCATTCACGTTCGCGATGTATCCGGACCCTGGGCTGTGTCCGTCCCCGCCACTTGCTGAGCACTCGCCTTGCAGTGCTGAGCACTTGAATAGCATGCCTGATCAATTGAGGTCAAGATCACTTTTTCGAAAATACGTAGCGACCAATCACAGAAACCCCACCTGCCAGACCCTCCTCCAATGCGCCGGCGGCGATAATACCGCAGTGCTTACCGAATAGGCAACGGTATTGGGTTTGGCGCTGGTCCAGGGGTTAAGCCAGGAGACTGTCGACGATCGATCGCGCGGTTGGTATCGCGGCCCCATCACCCATCCGGGCTCCGGTGTTGGCAGCGGCCACAATGGCGTCCAGCTGAAAGGCCAGGGCGTGGGCGTCGCGCCCGGCGAGATGGCCCTGGACCGGGGCGCGGCGAATTTCTAGCTCCAGCAGCGCGAACCAATCGCGGCGGTCGGCGTCGACTGCGTGGTGCATGTTTCCTGCGGCGGCAACGATTTGTTCCGGCACGCCGCCGTGGCCGCGGATGGGGCCCAGCTGTCGATGTTCACTGGCCGACGCCTTCACCGGTCACCTGCGCCCGTTCCGCCCCGCCTTCAAGGCCTTCGCCGATATCGTGCGCCGAGTGGCCGCAGATCACGACGCGATCCTCACCGAACTATGGGACCACCCGGCCAGGCTACGACGAAATTGGTTGAGCGCGGACCACATTCACCTCACGATGGCCGGTCACGCGGTCGTGGCGACCGAGGTCACCAAGTCGTTGGCCGCAATTCATCAGCCCTAGGTGCCCGTTGCCTCGGTGCTGCCCGCGGCGGGCATCTGCGGCATCCCGCCGGGCGGCATGCCATCCGGAGGTGTTGCACCTGGTCCACCGGGTCCGCCCGGGCCTCCGCCACCGCCGGGAGGCGCCGCCGGGGCGTTCTCCGACTTCTCGGCGACACCGACGGTGATAGAGATCTTGTATCCGGTGTCGGCGCTGCCGTCCGCGGTGGCCAGCTCGGCATCCCAACCGTCACTGAAGACGTTGTCCTTGTCGAGACTGACCGCAGCAAGATTGGTGATGCTCTTCTCGTAGCCGGCGGTGGCGTAGACCGCGCTGCTCACGTCTTCCGGAAGCGCGATCTGCGAGGTCAATCGGGCATCGCTGCCGGCGACCGCCACTTCGAGGGAGTCATAGACCTCGAAATGAATGTGCGGCCAGCGACCCGAATAGCACGCGGGGTAGATCGATGTGAACGACACCGTGCCGTCCGCTCCGGCCACCTGCACACCGCGCAGGTAGTTCTGGTCGGCGACCTTGGATCCGTAGAGCGAGTACTCGCCGTCGCGATCGCAGTGCCAGATGTAGACGGCCATGCCTTCGCCCGGGTTGCAGTCCTTCGTCAGATCCTGCAGGGCCAGGGTGATCGTGACCGGCACGCCCTCGGCCGTACCCGACATGGTGCCGAAGCTGGTGGTGATGTCCTCGCGCACGACGCCGGACTCGATCAGCACGTTGGGCCCGTTGGATCCGTCACCCGGATACGGCCCGGCGGTCTCCTGCGGCGCGGCCTCGACACATTCGCCGATCGCGGTCGCCGTGCCGGTGGTCGAAGTGGCGCTCCCTGACGACGATGCAGCGGTGGATGTTGCCGAGTCCGACGACGACGTTCCGCAGGCCACCAGCGTTGCCGCCCCGGCGGCACCGAACAGTGCCAGCGCACCTCGCCTCGACATCATTTTCTGCATGTCGTGTGCCAGGCCAAGATCGTGCTCGTGGACCTCAGTGTCCCGTCCCCGCCCGAACATTCGGCGCTTACTCATCGCTTCTCCCTTGCACAACCGTTCCAGACAAACCGTTCTGAACCAGTTCTACCCACCCGAGATGGTGGGGCCCTGCTCGCAACCTGTGAGTTTGCTGGACGCGGTGAGCTGGGCCGATGCTCGTTCAGGCGGCTTGCTGATCATCCATCTGCACTTCTGAGATCTCCGGTGTCCTCAAGAAATGCCCGATCCGGCCCGTATCCTCCGCCAGCGCGTACACGATGACGGTCGACGCGACCAGGACTGCCGAGAAGACGAAAAGCCAACTGATGAGGGTGAAGACGACGCCGAGGATGCCGAATTGACCGGTTGCACTGGCCAGGACCGGCTCCAGCGCAACCCGCGTACCGATGGACAGCGCCGTCAGGCCGACCGCCGAGATGATGCCGGTCAGGAGGCTGCACCGGATGTTCACGCGCTTCTGCGTGAGCATCCGGCAGACGAAATACCAGAGCACCGTCCAAAACGCCAGATCGGCAGCGACTTCGAGGCCCAGACCGAGCACATCAAAGGTCCCGATGTCGCCGAGGCGCGTGATGAGACCTTGGACAGTCACCCCGAGCGAGATCGCCAGGACCACCACAATCCATCGCCACCCCTTTCTGAACGTCAGCTTCGGGGTGTCCCACACGCGCGCATACATTCGATCAAGCGCACGCGAAAACGACGTCGCGCTGATCACCGTCATCAACCCACCGATGACACCGAAGGTCACCGCGGACTCACTGGGGTCACCGGACGTCAACGCCAGGTCTTCGGGCGACAGCCCGTACCCGGAGAGGGTGTCGTCGATATATCCGTTGCTGCGGATCGTCGACAGCACGATCATCACCGGGAGAATCGAGGTGAAGGCCTGGCCCGCAAGCGTCATCGATCGATCCGCGATCTCACTGCGGGCAAGGTCGGCAAACAGGCGCAGAAGCAGTGGCCCACCGGGCATGCGGTGCAGTTGGACCATCCAGGCTTCCGCTGTTGCTTTCGCCTTCGCCACAACTGAACGTCCGGTCTGTGACACGTCCACAGTCAGTCTTCGTGGTTGTCGGGGTATGCGGTCACGGCCAGGAACCGAATCGGCAACCGCACCAGATCATTTGGTCCGTGTATTCCTTCACCGTCCAACAACAGCGCATCCCCTGGCCGCAGCGTGTACTCCGCATCTCCGTGTCCGTAGACCATGACGCCTTCGAGCATATAGAGCAGTTCTGTCCCCGCATGTTGAAAGCGGGGAAACACCTCGCTCGCGTCGGTCAGGGTCACCAGCACCGGTTCGAGGCGTTTGTGTTGCCCCCGCAATGCACCGAGCAACTCGTAGTGGTGACCGACCCGGGTCCCACGTCCGACGATGACCGCGCCGTGACCCGACTCGACGAACACTGCCTCGCGCTTGGTGTCGGCACCGCGGAACAGTGAGGTCACCGGGACATCCAGACCAGCCGCCAGGCGCGCCAAAGTCGATAAACTACAGGATGTTTGAGCATTCTCGATCTTCGATAGCATGGCCTTCGAAATACCGACCCGGTCGGCCATATCCCCCACCGACAGGCCGGTGGCCTTCCGGAGGATTCTCACCTGAGACGCGATTGCCGCCTCCAGGTCGTTTCCGGTGGGCGCATCAGCAGCGACCTCTCGTTCCACCGGAGCCGGATCGCCGGTATCCCGGACAACATGAGCGGTTCGACTTGCCATAAGGACCCATCCTAGCCATCAGTGTTTCCTGAAGTGAAACCTCTGCGCGTGTCCCCTCACAAACAAACCCCCTCCCGGTGGATTCCGGAAGGGGGTTTGATCAAGCGATCGTCAGGTGGCCGACGGGGTCGCCGCCACCTCTGCGGCCGCCCCGGTCATGGCCTCGGCGGCCACCACCGCATCGGCTTCCTTCGCCGGAGCACCGCCCATCGGCGCATGGTCCATCACGTAGGCCGACTCACCGTGCACCGAAACGTCCAGACCTTCGTCTTCGGAATCCTCATGGACACGCAGACCCATGGTCTTGTCCAACGCCTTGGCGATCAGCCAGGTGACCGCGAAGCAGTAGACAACCACCACGACCACCGCGACCGTCTGGCGCCACAGCAGGTCCAGCCCGCCGCCGTAGAACAGGCCTGCGACGCCGTTGGGTGCAGCCGGATCGGCGATGAGACCGATCAGGATCGTGCCGAGAATGCCGCCCACCATGTGGATTCCGACAACATCGAGCGAATCGTCGTAGCCGAGTCGGTACTTGATCGACACCGCGAGGCAGCAGACCGCACCGGAGGCCGCACCGACGAACAATGCACCCATCGGGGACACGGCGCCACAGGCCGGGGTGATGCCGACCAGTGCGGCGATGAGTCCCGAGCTGGCGCCCAACGACGTCGCGTGTCCTTCACGCATCTTCTCGACGACGAGCCAGCCACAGATACCGGCACAGCCCGCGGCCACGGTGTTCAGGACAACAACCGCGGCGCTGTTACCGGCGGCCAGTGCCGATCCGCCGTTGAAGCCGAACCAGCCGAAGAAGAGCATGCCGGCACCGAGCATGGTGAGTGGCAGGCTGTGGGGACGCGGAGCCACCGGGAAGATCCGGCGTTTGCCGAGAACCAGAACCAGCGCCAGAGCCGCAACACCGGCATTGACGTGCACCGCGGTACCACCGGCGAAGTCGACCGCCATCAGATCATTGGCGATCCAACCGCCGACGACCGAACCATCCTCGGAATCAAAGGCGAAAACCCAGTGAGCCACCGGGAAATACACCAGTACGGCCCAGATTCCGGCAAACACCATCCACGCACCGAACTTCATCCGGTCGGCCACCGCGCCGGAGATCAGGGCAACGGTGATACCCGCGAACAGCAGCTGGAAACCGGCGACGAGCGACGGTGGCAGTCCGGGCTCGGCCGGCTCCGCCAGTAGCGACTGCAGGCCCATGGCCTCGAACGGATCGCCCAGGATCCCGGCGCCACCGAGCGAATTGCCCAGGACCGCCGAGTAGCCGAACAGCACCCACAGGATGCCGACCACGGCGAATGCGCCGAAGGTCATCATCGCCATGTTCAGTGTGTTCTTGGCGCTGACCATGCCGCCGTAGAACATTGCCAGGCCGGCAACCATCAGGGTGACGGCGGCAAATGCCGCCAGCATCCAGGCGGTATCGGCAGCGGCTATCGCTTCTTCCATATGTTTTCACCTCAATGAGTCATCCTCGACGCCCGGGCGTCGGAGGGAACGATGTCTACCGGTAGTGGACCGACTGTTGTTAGTGCACCACTGTTGTGTTGCATCCAGGCGGTTCGTTGTTGCGGTCGTGTAACGACGCCGAATTGTCAGGTCGTCTTGAAAACTGTTGCGACACAGCGTCTATTGATCGCGCCGGTCAGGGGACAACACCTCCGTACACATTGAGCCACCGCATCCCCGCGCCGCGGGTCCGGGACACACCCTTGTAGTCGGCCATGTCCAGCGGCAGATCTTCGAGCACGCGATACAGGCGATCGGCCCACTCCGGAACCGTCGCGATCGCCGCAAACGGCAGTAGATAGGTCCGGATCAGAAACATCACAGCGTTACTGTGGGGCAGACGGATGAGATGCTGAACCTCGGTCCGCAGAAACAGCCGCTCCCCCACGTCTTCGGTGGGTCCGTCCGCCAAAGTTCTTCGATCCCTGCCCCATTCAGGGTAGGACTCGGTAGATGTGTCGAGTTTGCCATCCACGGTGAGCGTCCAGTTCGTCCGCCGGTAGCT
Source organism: Williamsia faeni (assembly GCA_003202005.1). GTDB lineage: Bacteria > Actinomycetota > Actinomycetes > Mycobacteriales > Mycobacteriaceae > Williamsia > Williamsia faeni. The sequence continues at coordinate 38,982 of QJJF01000017.1, forward strand.
CTGCGACGGCTGCAGTCGCTTGATGAACTCGTGTGCGCGCGTGGCGATCTTCTCCGAGTGCAGCCGCGGCACCGGGCCGTGGATCTGCAGGAAACTCATGCCGACGTCGAAGCCGAACGACCAGTCGGCGGCAAACGTCACAACCCCCGCATCGCCCCACATCTGATCTTCGCGCTGGTCGAGCAACACCACGTCTTCCTGCACCTGCCCGAAGATGTAGGTCAGCGGCGGCGACGAAAGACTGCCGGGGTCACCGAAGACGAATGTGTCGTCGATGCCGAGAAGTGTGTTGCGCCAACGATATGACGGCGCTTCACCTCCGAGCCGATCGAGCATCATATGATCGGGGTAGCTCTCCGCGAGTTCGTGCATGACGGTCAGCATCGCGTCCCAGGCCGCGGGCTCCATATGGGGCAGGCACTGCGCGCGCGAGGGATCCGACGCGAGAATGCGGGCCCGCTCGTCGAGTTCGCAGCGATAGTGTCCGTCGATGACGATTCGCCGCTCCCCCGCAGGTTCGACGTTGGCGCTGTATCGGTATTGATCCCGAGGAAACGGGAACGGGTAGTTCTCGACGTCACGGCTCGTGAACGTCTCGGCGATGGTCATCAGAGATCCAGCTCCAGGTGGTCACCGAGCGCACGGGAGACACACGGCATCATCGTGTCGCCTTTGGCGCGCTCGTCGTCGGTCAGATACGAGTCCCGGTGGTCGATCGGGCCGCCGCGCACAGCGACCCGACATTCACCGCATACTCCTTGGCGGCACATGTTGGGCACGGCCACACCACGTTCCAGCAACGCTGCGAGCAGCGACACCTCGGAACCAACCGGCACCAGGACGCCGGTGCGGCCCAGGCGCGCAGCAAATGGTTCACCGCCGGCGGCAACATCGGCAGCGAATTGCTCGGAATGCACCCGATCCGGCGGCCACCCGTTGGCCAGTGCGGCGGCAGCAACACCCTCGATCAACGGGCCGGGGCCGCAGGTATAGATGTGGGTACCCAGTGGTGAATCGCACAGCCGCGGCCCGAGGTGATCCCAGAAGTCCAGGGCGGCTTCGACAACCGTCAGGCGATCACCGCACAGGTCCCGCATCTCCCGCGCCAGGGCCCCGAATCCGGGCCGATGGGTGTAGATCACCTCGAACGAGCGGTTCCAGTGCACCGCCGCGCGAACATGCGACAGGATCGGTGTGACGCCGATGCCACCGGCGATCAGCAGATGGTGACGCGCCGTGGATATCGGAACAAATGCACTGCGCGGCAATGAGATGACGACCTGGTCACCCACACCGAGTCCGTGCAGCCACACCGATCCCCCACCGCCGGAATCATCGCGGCGCACGCAGATCGTATATTCGGCGGGATCGACTGCCGGTCCGGTCAGCGAGTAGGAATTGCACCGGCCGGGTTGCCACTGCACGCCGATATGGGCGCCCGGTGAAAACGTCGGAAGTGCACCGCCATCCGCACCGGCAAAGGTGAACTCGCAGATGCCATCACACAGCATGCGCATTCTCGTGACCTCGACGAGGAGGTCGCCCACACCGATATCCGGGCGCGGGGTCGTCATGACCGTCATTCGATTCTCTCCCTTTCGGTGAGTTCTTCGGAGTCCGGCCGGTAACCCAGGTAGGCCGCATGCCGACGCGAGAAGTGGTGGTAGACAACCAACTCGATATCGCAGCCCGCACAGACCACCATTTCGTCGATCCGCGATGTCGCCGGCGTGACGGTGTGGCAATGGGAGCAGAAGACGTCACGTTCCATGGCGGCAAATCCATCCTCGCTGCCGAGATGGACAACGGTGACCTCGGCATCGATCGCGCCGGCCTCGATGATGAGCGCCCTGATCCGCATCACCGATGCGCCGGTACCGACCACCACAAACCGCGGGCCCACCGTGGCCCCGGCAAGTGCTCCCGCGACCACGTCCTGCACATTCGACGATTCCGGCACCTCCACGACGGTGGCGACCTCGGGGAGCACGGATGTTCGAGCCATGATGTGAGTCATCGCATCCGGTCCGGCAGCGAAGATCAGATGACGTGTTGCATGCGCATCGAATTCGACGTCGGCGAGGGTGCGGTGCGGCCAGCGCGGCACGCTGGTCGAGGCCATCGACACCGCCATCGCTACGGCGCGAACGAACGGTGGCCGACAAAGAAGGCCAGTGCCCGGTCGGGGGTGGTGAATCTGATCCGCGATCCCTTCGGGAAGAAGATCGCATCCTTCGGTCCGGCGTGCTCGACCTGCCCGGTCTCGAGATTCTCGAGCCTGAACTGCCCGCCGAGCACCACCTTCATCTCGTCGTACGCGTAGTAGTAGTCCAGCGGAGCATCGGTGTTCTTGAGTTCGAAGTAGCCGGCCGACATCTCCGACCCTTCCGGATTGGCAAAGACGTCGTCGATGAAGCCCTCGGTTCCCGGGTACTGATCAGTCGGCATCTGCGGCAGGGTTTCCCAGAACTGAGAGGTCACCCGGAACGGGGCCACAACTTTGCTGGAATCTGTGGTGGTCATGTTGTTTCTCCTGATCGATGGCGGCCGAAGTTGGAACTGTTGGGAAACTTCGGATATTGACAGGAAACCATAGAGACGATTGCGACGGTGTTAAATGTTCCCCAGAAGTGCCCTATCAAGTGCAGACGGGCACATGCCAGATAGCTGCACCACACCATTCGTCACCTCCGATTGACCAGCAGGAAACATGTTCGTCACATTCAGAGTGTTTCCTGACATACAACACCGAGTCACAGTGAGAAACACCAAGCGAGACTCACCCACAGAACATCAGCGATCAGAAAGTCGACAGTGACAGAAACTGCGAAGTACGTGATCGTGGGCGGCGGACTAGAAGGACTGGCCATCGCCTGGTCCCTCGCCGATCGCGGCGAGTCCGACGTCCTCGTCCTCGAACGCGACACCCTGTGCTCCGGGATGACCGGCAAGTCGAGCGGTGTGGTGCGGTGCCACTACGGCACCCCGTCGCTGGCGGCGATGTCCTGGTACAGCGTCGACATCTTCACCCGCGCAACCGAACTCTTCGGCGACGACATGGCATTTCGGCAGTCCGGATACGTCGTCGGTGTCGGCGAGGACAACCTCGTTCCGCTGAAGGCGAATGTCGCGATGATGCAGGGGCTGGGTATCGACGTCGACTTCATCGGGCACGACACCATGGCCGGGCTCTGGCCCGGCCTGCACCTCGACGACTTCGCCGTTTTCGCCTACGAACCACTCGGCGGGCGCGGCGAGGCGTACATGACCGGCATGGCGTTCGGTGCCAGTGCCCGCAAACTCGGCGTCAAGGTGCGCCAATCAACCCGGGCCACCGGACTCCTGCAGAATCCCACTGGAGCCGTCTACGGCGTCACCCTGGCCGGCGGCGACGAGATCCATGCCGAGCACGTCATCGTCGCGGCCGGACCGTGGACCCCTGAGCTGGTCGCCACCGTGGGCGTCGATGTGGATGTGAAAGCCCAACGCGCACAACTTGTCCTGGTCGATCAGGGAGTTCCGACCCCGGACGTCCCGGTGCTGTCCGACCTCGCCGGACTGCAGTACATCTGCCGGGAACCGAACGGTGAACTGCTGGTCGGGAACTCCGATCATCAGGCTCCGCAGTACATCGACCCCGACAATTTCGTGAACCGCGCCGACGACAGCACCATCGAGAAGACGATCATGAAGCTCGACAGCCGTCTTCCCGACATGCCGGACCCACGGATCACGAGTTCCTATGTGGGCGCCTACGACGTCACACCCGACTACAACCCGATCATCGGCCCCTCCCCCGTCGACGGACTCTTCCTGGCCACCGGATTCTCGGGCCACGGGTTCAAGATCTCACCCGCGGTCGGGGCACTGGTCGCCGACCTGCTGACCACCGGAACCACCACCTTGCCCGGTGTCGACCCGAATGATTTCCGCTACAGCCGTTTTGCCGAGAACGACCCGCTCGTCAGTCTCAATCCGTACATCGGCGCCGGTGAGATGCGCTGACCCTGCCCACTCCCGATCGTCCCCCAACTCTCCAGGAGATCCCCATGGCCGTCGACACCGCCGAAGCCTTCACCCCCACCCCGGCACACCCCACCGAACCGACTCTGACCGAGCTGGTCCAATCCACCGGCACCACGTTCATCCTCGCCCTGTTCGTCACCCTGTCCGGCAAACCGTGCGCCAAACTCGTTCCCGCGCAGGCAGTACGCCAGCTCGAAGAGGACGGCGTCGGTTTTGCCGGCTACGCCGCCGGGATGATGGGCCAGGAGCCGAAGGACCCGGATCTGGTCGCCGTGCCCGACGCGTCGTCGTTCACACCGATCCCCTTTGTCCAGCCGGGCCTGGCGCTGGTCCATTGCGATCCGCATGTCGAGGGCAAACCCTGGCCGTACGCGCCTCGCATCATCCTGCGGGAAACCTTGCGCAAGGCCGCCGAACTGGGCTTCGAGGTGAAGGTCGGCGCCGAGATCGAGTACTTCCTGGTCAACAAAGATGACAACGGGAAGCTGATCACCGCGGACACCTCCGACACCAAACTCCAGCCGTGTTACGACGCCCGCGATGTCACCCGCATGTACGACCACCTCACCGAGATCTCGTCGGCGATGAACGCACTCGGTTGGGGCAACTACGCCAACGACCACGAAGACGCGAATGGGCAGTTCGAGCAGAACTTCGACTATGACAACGCCATGGTCACCGCCGACCGCGTGATCACCGCCCGGTATCTGCTGTCGGTGATCGCTGAAAGGCGGGGTATGCAGGCAACATTCATGCCCAAGCCGTTCACCGATCGCACCGGCTCCGGTATGCATCTGCACATGTCTCTGTGGACTGCGGAAGGTCCGGCATTCCCCGACTCCGCCGATCCCAAAGGGCTCGGGCTGTCGGACACCGCCTACGGTTTCATCGCCGGCATTCTCGAGCACGCCTGCGCATTGCAGGGTGTCATTGCCCCAACGGTCAACTCCTACAAGCGCACCGGCGCCACCACCACCAGCAGCGGGGCCACCTGGTCGCCACGCTATGCCACTTACGGCGGTAACGATCGCACCCACTACCTGCGGGTTCCCGACGGCAATCGAGTCGAATTGCGTGGTGGTGACGGCAGCGCCAACCCATACCTCGCCGCGGCCGGCGCCATCGCTGCCGGACTCGACGGCGTGAGCAGGTCGCTCGACCCCGGCACTCCGGGGAACGGCGAATCGCCCAGCGACATGCTGCCGATGACACTGGTGCACGCCATGGACTGCCTCGACGCCGACCCGGTGCTGACCGGCGCCCTCGACATCGCCGGCCCCGGCGTCAGCAGCTACTTCACCAATCGCAAACGCGAGGAGTTCTTCGCGTGGCACAACACGGTGTCCGACTGGGAGATCAACCAGTACCTCACCGCCTTCTGACCGCCCGACAAGACAGGAACCAGACCCATGTGCGGAATCGTAGGACTCCACCTGCGTGACCCCGAGCTCTATCCCAGGCTCGGTGAACTTCTCACCGGGATGCTCGATCAGATGTGTGACCGCGGACCGGATTCCGCCGGCATGTCGATCTACGGTGACCCCACGTGGTCACCGGCCGGGCACGCGACCGTCTCGCTGCTCGAATCCCCCATCCCGGCCGCAGAACTGGCCGCCGAACTCACCAAAGATGTGGGCCAGGCCATCACCGGGATCGACCTCGACCCGACCACCGTCTTGCACGGCCCAGTTGCATCCGAGACCCTCGTCGCAGCCATCCGCGCCGTCGCCCCGGGCGCCCGCATCATCGGGTTCGGCAACGACGTGACCGTGCTCAAGGGCATGGGTAATCCGACGGAGCTGGCCCACCGATTCGGTCTGCCGAACGCCTCGGGGTGGCAGGGCGTGGCCCACACCCGGATGGCCACCGAATCAGCGGTCACCGCCACCGGCTCACATCCCTTCTCCGTGGGGCCGGACCAGTGCCTGGTCCACAACGGCTCGTTCTCCAACCACATGTCGATCAAGCACGACCTCGAACGTCACGGCGTCGTCTTCGACAGCGAGAACGACACCGAGGTCGGCGCCCGATTCGTGGCCAAACAGCTGGCCGAGGGTGTCGATCTCGAGAAGGCCCTGTTGATGCTCAACGAGACGTTCGACGGTTTCTACACCCTGCTGGTGTCGAACAGCGATTCGTTTGCCGTTGTCCGCGACGCGATCTCGTGCAAACCCGCCGTGGTGGCCGAGACCGACCGCTGGGTTGCAATGGCCTCCGAATACCGCGCACTGGCACACCTGCCAGGCGTCGACAACGCCCGAATCTTCGAGCCCGAACCAGAAGAGGTGTACGTATGGCACCGGCAATGACCCCCACCGAGACCGCCCCCGCCCCGCCGGAGATCACCGCAGGCGTGGTGTACGACCTGCGGGAGGTCGCGGTCCGTGAGGTCAACTCCTCATTGCAGTCGCCCGACGGTCCCGTCAGTGCGACAGTGACCTCACCCCTGGGTGCACACGCACTCGCCTGCGGCCTCGACCGCGACATCGACGTGACCATCGACGGCCACGTCGGCTACTACGCCGCCGGGATGAATCAGCAGGCGTCGGTGACGATCACCGGCAACGCCGGGGTCGGCGTGGCGGAGAACATGATGTCGGGCACGGTGCGCGTCCACGGTGACGCATCCCAGTCGGCCGGCGCCACGGCCCATGGCGGTCTCCTGGTCATCGACGGCAATGCGGCAGCCCGCTGCGGCATTTCGATGAAGGGCGTCGACATCGTGGTCGGCGGCAACATCGGCCACATGAGCGCATTCATGGGCCAGGCCGGGCGTCTGGTGGTCTGCGGTGATGCGGGTGAAGCGCTGGGTGATTCGCTCTACGAGGCCCGGATCTACGTCCGCGGCACCGTCGCCTCGCTCGGTGCCGACTGCATCAAGAAGGACATGCGCGACGAGCATCTCGCCGAACTCGCCGAACTGCTCGACGCTGCCGGAATCGATGCCGCCCCCGCCGATTTCACCCGCTACGGTTCGGCCCGCCGCCTCTACAACTTCCACGTCGACAACGCTGCGGCGTACTAGGAGCGATGACCATGACCCACAACCCGACCCTGCGGGAATCGGCCACCTTCGACCGCGGCGTGATCGCCGAGATCCAGCGCGCTGCCGACACCGGGATCTACGACATCCGCGGCTGGGGCGCCAAGCGCAAGCTCCCGCACTTCGACGACCTGCTCTTCCTGGGTGCTTCGATGTCGCGGTACCCGCTCGAGGGCTACCGCGAGAAGTGCGACACCGACGTGGTTCTCGGCGACACCCACGCCAAGTTCCCCCTGCACCTCGACATTCCGATCACGATTGCCGGGATGAGTTTCGGGGCCCTGTCCGGCCAGGCCAAGGAGGCCCTCGGCCGTGGCGCCAGTGAGGTCGGGACCTCGACCACCACCGGCGACGGCGGCATGACACCGGAAGAACGCGGCCAGTCGAAGAATCTTGTCTACCAGTATCTCCCGTCGCGATACGGCATGAACCCCGACGACCTGCGCAAGGCCGACGCCATCGAGATCGTCCTCGGTCAGGGAGCCAAGCCCGGCGGTGGCGGCATGCTGCTCGGCCAGAAGATCACCGAACGGGTCGCCGGGATGCGCACCCTGCCGATGGGTGTCGATCAGCGCAGCGCCTGCCGCCATCCCGACTGGACCGGCCCGGACGACCTCGCGATCAAGATCATCGAGCTCCGGGAGATCACCAACTGGGAGAAGCCGATCTACATCAAGGTCGGTGCCACCCGCACCTACTACGATGTCAAACTGGCCGTCAAGGCCGGCGCGGATGTGGTGGTCGTCGACGGCATGCAGGGCGGCACCGCGGCCACCCAGGACGTGTTCATCGAACATGTCGGCATCCCGACCCTCGCCGCCATCCCCCAAGCGGTACAGGCATTGCAGGAGATGGACGTACACCGCAAGGTGCAGCTCATCGTCTCCGGTGGAATCCGCAGCGGCGCCGACGTCGCAAAGGCCATGGCCCTGGGTGCCGACGCCGTGGCCATCGGAACCGCCGCGCTGATCGCACTGGGCGACAACAGCCCTCGCTATGCGGACCAGTACCGCGCACTCGGATCCGAGGCCGGATTCTACGACGACTTCCAGGCCGGACGAGATCCCGCGGGTATCACCACCCAGGATCCCGAGCTGTCCAAGAACCTCGACCCGGTCGAGGGTGGGCGGCGCCTGGCCAACTACCTGCGGGTCCTGACGATGGAGGCCCAGACTCTGGCGCGGGCCTGCGGCAAGTCGCATCTGCGCAACCTCGAACCGGAGGATCTGGTCGCTCTGACCGTCGAGGCGTCGGCGATGGCACGGGTCCCGCTGGCCGGCACCAACTGGATCCCGGGTAGGTACTGACTTTGGTCACCCCGGTCTCACCGGCGCGCTCGGTGGTCGAGGACACCACCGCGCGAGAGGTCGATCACGGTGAATTCGATCCCGATTCACTGGAGGCGGTCATCGGATCACAAACCCGGCGGCTTCGGATCACGGCCGGGCTCTCGGTCAGCGAGATGGCCAGTCGCACCGGCATTTCCAAGTCGATGCTGTCGAAGATCGAGAACGCGCAGGCATCCTGTAGTCTCGGCACCATTTCCAAATTGGCCACCGCACTCGATGTTCCGGTGACCTCCCTGTTCCGCGGCGAGAAGACACAACGCGAATCGGTGTTCACCAGAGCGGGAACGGGTGCGGAGATCGTCGGGCGTGGCACCCGGGCCGGGCATCACTACGAACTACTCGGCGCGCTGCGCGGTCAGCATCGACGACTCGAGTCCGTGGTGGTGACGCTGCTGTCGGACACCACGATCAGTCCGCGCTTCCAGCATCCGGGGACCGAACTGCTGTACATGCTCGAAGGCGAAATGGTCTACAGCCATGACAGTTCCGACTACACCCTGCGCGCCGGCGATTCACTCCTCCTCGACGGCGAGGGCATCCACGGCCCAAAAGAGCTGACCCGGTTGCCTATTCGATTTCTCGCTATCACCGCCTACCCCGACAACTACTCCGAATGATGAGGCATCTGAGATGAAAACCTTCGACTCCATGTGGGCGTCGATCCTCGATGTCGGCCGCGCGGCCGCCAGTGGCGGCTACCGGCGATTCGCCTGGAACGACGCCGACATGACATTGCGCGAGTGGTTCACCGGCGAAGCGTCCGCGCGGGGCATGTCGGTGGAAGAGGACCGCAACGGAAACCTCTGGGCTTGGTGGCTGCCCGACGGATGGGTAGGCGATCCCCGCGACGCGTTTGTCACCGGCTCCCACCTCGATTCGGTGCCCGACGGCGGCGCCTACGACGGACCCCTCGGTGTCGTGTCGGCCTTTGCCGCCATCGACATCGTTCGGGAACGCGGGATCATCCCCACGCGCCCGATCGCCATCACCGCATTCTCGGACGAGGAGGGCGCGCGCTTCGGTGTCGCCTGCGTGGGTTCCCAGCTCAGTACAGGTGCGCTGACACCGGAGCGGGCACTGAAACTCCGTGATGCCGACGGCATTTCCCTCGCCGAGGCGCTCACGTCGTCGGGGCGCAACCCGTCGCACCTGGGTGCCGATCCCACTCTGGTCGACCGTGTCGGTGTCTACGTCGAGCTGCACGTCGAGCAGGGACGCGGACTCGACCTGGTCGATCAGCCGATCGCGGTGGCCTCGTCGATCTGGCCTCACGGCCGGTGGCTGTTCAATTTCACCGGAGAGGCCAACCACGCCGGCGCGACCCGTCTCGTCGACCGGCGTGATCCGATGCTCGCTTTCGCGTCGTCGGTCCACACCGCCCGCGGAGCTGCCGCCGTCCACGACGCAGTCGCCACTTTCGGCAAAGTGCGCGTACTCCCCAACGGCGCCAACGCGATTCCATCCGAGGTGCAGGCCTGGCTCGATGCCCGCGCCGCCGACGAACAGACCCTGACGGCACTGGTGGAGGCGATCTCGGCCGAGGCCCGCACCCATGCCGAACGTGACGGCATCGACCTGGACATCGTCGCCGAGTCGATCTCACCGATCGTGGAGTTCCCCGACGACACCCGCCGGCGACTGCAGGCCGCCCTCGGCCACCTCGGCGACATCCCGGTGCTACCGACCGCGGCCGGGCACGATGCCGGGGTCTTGTCCGCGAAGGTGCCGACCGCGATGTTGTTCGTGCGCAACCCCACCGGAGTCTCACATTCCCCGCACGAGTTCGCCGAATCCGTCGACTGTCACCGCGGCGCCGAAGCCCTCGCCGACGTCATGGCCGACTACGCCGCGGTCTAGGACTCGACCAACGAAGGAAACAATCTCTGTGCCTCCCGCAGTCTCGTCTGTTGTCCGCGCAGCGGAACTGACTCCCCGCCGATGGGCGAACGGCCTCGGCACCACTCGCGAGATACGCTCGGCACCGACCAGCGTCGGCGATCGACCGACGTGGCGGCTGAGCGTGGCCGATCTGCCGACGTTGTCGACGTTTTCGCGCATCGAGGACGTCGATCGCATCTTCACCGTCGTAGGAACAACAGGTGTCGACCTCGAGATCGGTCCACGACGCATCCGCTGCGAGCAATCCGAGCCTGTCGAGTTCGCCGGCGAAGACAGTCCCTATTGCACTGCGCCCCATCCGACCCGGGCCGTCAAATCTCATGGTGGCCCGCAGTGCGGGCACCGGTCAGGTTCGTCCGCACGCGCTCGAACCCGGTGAGGTGTTGCCGATCGACGCGCAAGCGAACCTGATGACCGCATTGTTTGTCGTCTCTGGGTCCGGCACGCTCGATGGCATCACACTCGGCGCCGGCGACACCGCGATCATCGATTCGGGCAGCGTCATGTTCGCCCCCACCACAGGCTCCGGAAAAACGAAGGCGCTCCGTATCTTTGTGGAACGCCTTCGCATCGACGGTTCATCTGTGAGAGGCGGCGCTTAGCCGAAGAGATCCGGCAGACCGTCGGAGACAGACACAACAGTTTCCCTTCGGTTCGGCGCCGTGGTGCTGCCACCGCGGTCCGTCAATGTTCATCGGCGGAACCCTGTCCGGGCAGCAGCAGCACCAGGGTCGATTCACACTATGCAGTTTTCAAGGATGCGCGCGCGGTCCCGACAGTGAATCGGGTGCGATGGGTAGAAAATTCGAGGTGAGTCAGGCGGCGAGGGTGAGTGTTCGCCGGTTGTAGGCCGGAAGTGGTCTTCGCTGCGGGTCGATGTCAGCCGGCGGGATCAGCCACGGATGCCCATCGGAGCCCATGATCACCTCCCAGTCGGTGTGGTGGACCGC
>QJJF01000018.1 GCA_003202005.1 Williamsia faeni
AACACCAACGGACTTTTGCGCCAGTACTTTCCCAAAGGAACCGACCTATCGGTCCATACCGCGGAAGACCTCGCCGAAGTCGCCCAAGCCCTCAATGACCGCCCTCGAAAAGAACTCAAGTTCCGCACACCGAACGAAGCCCTGGCCGCGCTGCTAGATTCAGCGTGACAAACGGTGTTGCGACGATCACCGGAATTCACCCGTCGAGCGTGCCGTAGTTGCCATCGAGCGTGCCGTAGTTGCCATCGAGCGTGCCAAAACTACCACTGCTCTTGTGATTTCGGCACGGTCGACGGCACTTTCGGCACGGTCGACGGATGTCGGATCAGCCGTTGCCGCGTCGGTTTTGGTGGCGAGGTGATCGTCGGATACGACTTGCAACGTATCGTCGTGCGGCGTCAGGAATCGTGGCCCTGTCCAGTCGGTACCTGGGTGAGACTGCCCACCGGGCATGACCTTGGTGAAAGTTGTTGAAGTCGCACGGGAATTTTTTGGTCCGGGTTTCTGTGGAACATTCCGTTGTCGCGCTCGCTCCTATCTACGAGCACCGACAATGCAGCCCCCAAGACCACATACCAAAGGATCCCCACATGAGCGTTGAAATCTACGACACCAACTACGACGGTTACACCGACACCGTCCTCACTGACACCAACGGTGACGGCTGGGCCGATGTCGAGGAATACGACACCAACTACGACGGCTGGACCGACACCGTCCTGACCGACACCGACTACGACGGCTGGGCCGATGTCGAGGAATACGACACCAACTACGACGGGTACGTCGACACTGTTGTCGCCTGACCGAACCCACTCCGAACTCACGCAGCGAAGACCCTGACCGTTACGGTTCAGGGTCTTCGCGCTGTCGCGACTCAGACTGACGTCAGGCGACCGAGCCTGCGTACAGTCCGCGGCCGGTCACCAGGGGCAGATCGAGCGTGGTCCGGATTCCGGGCGCCGCATCCAAGACCACCGGGATGGCGTTGACGATGCGTCTCGCCGCCGCGACGATCGCGGCATGGTTGTGGTCGCCCTTTTCGCTGGTCGGGCAGATGTCGACGGTGTAGCTGGGTTCACCGGTGATCTCGACGCGGTACGAACCACCCGCCTGGGCAGGGCGCGCCCAATCGGGACGAAGGTCATCGCGCAACCGGGTGACGTGCTCGACAACGATCGCGGAGTGGCCGTCGACCTTGCCGTGGATCTCGAAGCGCATGGCGGCAACGGTCCCCTTCTCAATCCGTCCGACGGCGACGTCGAACGCCTCGGGCGCCGGCTCCAGCTCGAAAGACTCGGTGATCTCATCGACCTCGATGCCCAGACCCGCCGCGAGCTGCCGGATCGTCGTACCCCAGGTCAGTCCCAGCACGCCGGGCTGAAACAGGATCGGCAGCTCATCGAGCGGCCGGCCGAAACCCATGACGTCGAACATCACGGTCGCGCCATCGTAGGTGGCGTAGTCCGCGATCTCCATGACACGGACCTGCTCGATGCGCTGGCAGGTACCGGCCAGGGCAAACGGGATCAGGTCGTTGGCGAAACCGGGGTCGACCCCGGTGATGAAGATGCTGGCCCGCCCCTGCTGAGCCGACGCTTCCACACGGTCGATGTACTTGTCCGGCAACAGCTTCCACGGATACTGCAGTATCACCGGCGCCGAACCCACCACGTCGATTCCGGCCTCGAGGATCTTCTGGCAGTCCTTCGTGGCCGGACCCGTGCGGGTATCACCCATCGCGCAGTACACAACACAGTCCGGCTTGCTCGCCAGCACCGCGTCGATGTCACCCACGGCCGTGATCCCGGTGGTGACATCGAGGCCCGCCAACTCGCCGGCGTCCTTGCCGATCTTCGACTCCGTCGAAACACCCACGGCCGTCAGCTCGTAATCGGGGCTGGTGATGAGTTGTGTCAGCGCCAGACGCCCGACGTTGCCGGTACCTATCAGGGCGACGCGAATCGCCATAGTGTCTCCTCAAAAGTGTTGCGCGATAACGAGTTCGGACGCCCGCGAAACTACATGGATTTGTGCGGGACGTCCGTGACGAGGCCGCCATCGACGACGAACTCGGTGCCGGTCGCATACGACGACTCGTCGCTGGCCAGGAACAGGACAAACGTCGAAATCTCTTCAGAGTTACCGGGGCGGCCAAGAGGAATCGTTACCACGTCGTCCGGGAACTTCTCGGTCATCGGCGTGCGGATGAGTCCCGGATGCAGCGAGTTGACCCGGATGTTGTGCGGCGCCAACTCCAGAGCCACAGACTTCGCCAGTCCACGCACTGCCCATTTCGTGGCCACGTATCCGTGTGCCCACGGCGCTCCGCGAAGGCCCTCGATCGACGACACGTTGATCATCGATCCACCACCGGCGGCGATCATCGGCTCCGTCGAGGCCTGAATACCGAAGAAGGTTCCGGTCAAGTTGACGTCGATGATCTTCTGCCACTTGTCGTGCTTGAACTGCTGAATAGAGCTGCCGTTGGCGATGCCGGCGTTGTTGACCAGGACATTCAGCTTCCCGAACTCGCCGACTGCGGTCTCTACTGCGCCCTGCCACTGATCGAACTGCGACACGTCCAGATGGACGTAACGCGCAGCCTCCCCCAGTTCGTCCGCCAGCGCTTTGCCCTTGTCGTCCAAGATGTCGCCAATGACGACCTTGGCACCCTCAGCCACAAGAAGCCGGGCATGTGACGCACCCATTCCCTGTGCGCCACCACTGATAATTGCGACTTTTCCATCCACTCGTCCCATGGCCGACACGCTACCCACGTGACCGGACACATGTCCAGACTTCTGTCGAGGTCAGTGTCCACAACGGGTTCGTGCGCGGCGAATTGTTGATGCTCAGTTCATCCAGATCAGGTGATGTACGGAGCGCCTAGCGGGTTAGATGCTGTAGGACGGTAATCATTGACATACCTGCATCGTGTACATCCACCAACCGAAAACGAGGACACCATGAAAATCATCGTGGCGCTTATTGCATTTGTCGGTTGCCTGCTGTTGACGACGGCATGCGGTAGCGACGACACCGACGATTCGAGCACGACAAACCCGGTCCTGAGCAGTGCCGAACAACTCGCGTCCAGTGCGGCGAGCGAGATCCAGGACAACGCTTCGACCGCAGTCAGCAGCATCGCGGCCGGTGCTTCGGAGGCAGTGGGCAGCGCACAGGACACCGCCTACACCGAAGCACTCAAGGCTCAGGACGCCGATTTCGGCAGCGACGATGAAGAGATCGACGCGGCCCGTACCGCCTGCGACGAGCTGACGTCCGGCACCAGCCTCGATGCCACCCGGGTCAAGATCGCCGAGACCACCGGCCTCGAAGCTGCCCAGGCCCGCACCCTGATCAACATCGCAGTCCCGATCTACTGCCCCACGAACGTCGGAAAACTCACCGTCAATTGACCTCAGAGGTTTAACAAGCACAGACAGCCGGCTTGGTCGTGAGTGACCCGGCCGGCTGTCCTGTCGCTACCCTCGTGTGATGGCTGCAATCCCGGATTCGCAAGTGGGCACGACCAACGTATGGGCCGGTCTCGAGAGCACGTTCGCCGACGAGCTGGGCACCCTCACGGTGCCGTGGCAGGGCGCCGAGGCGCCCGACCCCACGTTGCTCATCCTGAACGAGCCGCTCGCCGCGTCGCTGCAGTTGGACGTCGAAGCGCTCCGGAGCGTGGACGGGGTCGGCGTTCTGTCCGGATCGACGGCGCCGGCCGGGGTCCAGCCCGTGGCAATGGCATACGCGGGCCATCAATTCGGTGGCTATGCACCGCTCCTCGGGGATGGTCGGGCATTGCTGCTCGGCGAGTTGGAAAACAGTGATGGCCAACGCGTGGATCTGCATCTGAAGGGCTCTGGGCCCACACCGTTCTCGCGTGGTGGTGACGGGTTCGCGGTTGTCGGCCCGATGCTGCGCGAATACCTGGTCAGCGAAGCGATGTATGCGCTCGGCATACCGACGACACGCGCGCTGTCGGTGGTGGCGACCGGCCGGGACGTTCGCCGTACCGGCGCCGAGCCCGGTGCCGTCCTCGCCCGGGTCGCAGCCAGTCACCTGCGGGTGGGCACCTTTGAATACGCTGTCCGACAGGGTGAGGTCGTGCAAACCCTCGCCGACTACGCGATCGCCCGTCATCACCCGGAGCTGACCGGATTGCCGGAGAATCGCTACCTGAGGTTCTTCGAGGCGGTGGTCGAGGCACAGGCATCTCTGGTGGCGCGATGGATGCTCACCGGATTTGTGCACGGGGTGATGAACACCGACAACACAACCATTTCGGGTGAAACCATCGATTACGGTCCGTGCGCGTTCCTCGACGCGTTCGACCCGGCCGCGGTGTTCAGTTCGATCGACCGCGGCGGACGCTATGCGTTTGGAAACCAGCCCGCTGTCCTGAAATGGAATCTGGCTCGGTTCGCCGAAACACTGCTGGCCCTCATCGATTCCACACCGGACGACGCAATCACCGCGGTGACGGCAGTCCTCAATACCTTCGACGAGCGCTACCACGGCCACTACGCCACCGGCATGGCAGCAAAGCTCGGCTTGGCCGACAAGCCCATCGACCGACCGCTGGTAGACGACCTGCTGACACTGATGGAGGCACACGGTGCCGACTGGACAGGCACCTTCCGTGCTCTCGCAGACGAACTACGCGGAAACCCCACGCCTCTCGACGGCCTAGTACCCCGCGAGCAGATGAGTCCCTGGCTGGAACGCTGGCGCGGCGCCCTGACGACGCATGGGCGCGAGGCAACCGAGACAGCAAACACGATGGACGGCGTCAATCCGCTGTACATCCCGCGCAATCATCAACTCGACGCCGCTTTGCGCGCCGCGACCGACGGCGAGCTCGCTCCGTTCGAGAAGCTCCTCGAGGTCGTCACACATCCTTTCGATCGCCGCGACGAATGGTCCGACTACGCCACACCCGCTCCGAAGGTGTTCAGCGATACCTTCCAAACCTTCTGCGGCACTTGACGCTTTGGTAACGCCCAAGACTACCTCTGCGAAACCACAGGTACGGAAAACGGAACATGGTCACCCGGGTGGTGGCCGCTCATGCAGTTGCGGCCATGACCGCTGACCACCAGTCCCTCAATGGACTGGGGTCGGGCCAGATCACCACGTCATAGTCATCTTCCAAAGCACAAACCTCCCTACCATATCGCCGTCAGTCCGACTGACACCCAGATCACCTCGGCGCCCAAGGCCTAGACCAAATGCCAAGTTGGTTTCGAAAGTATTTCAGTCGAGACCTGCCGCGTCATCATTTTTGGTGATCTCCGCGCGATAGGTGACTTTGTACCCAAAGAAAGAATGCGGGCATCCGCATTCAGGAAACGTACTTCGCCGCGCGGGACAACTTGGTTTGCGCGCAAATGATCACTGACGCAGGTCGCCGGCGAATGGCCGGAGGGTTATTCACCGAATCGGTTGCGCACAGACGCCACTACTTGCGGCGAATCGACGCGCAGGCCGGGCACAGCGTGAGTGGAGCAGAAATCGACCAACCATGGGCCGCCGCAACGTGTTCGGCATCCAGGCGCAGCTTGACGGCTGCGACGGTGAATGTGCGCTCACATTGATCGCACTGCAGTTTCCAGACGACCGCGCCGGTGTGGGCCGGCTCCCTCGTCACGCTGAGCAATTCCATTGCTCCGTATCCGGACCGGCTACGACTCGGAGCGATCATAGTTTTCCTCCAGAACTGTCCCAACGACCGAGCTCGGCAGAGCCCACGCATCTGGAGGCATCGAGAACTCGCACAAATTGCCCCACCTGCGGCGGGAAAATCCTTAACCGCAGGAGAAGCGTGATCTAGAGTGCCCACACCTCAACAGTTCCAAACATCCCCCACATGAGTGAGACCCACAGGTTGAACTTTGTCGCTGCCTCGACGGAGGCCTCACCGTTCCCGACCTACCCCGGCTCCCTGTGAGTAGGACAAATGACCGCCGAGCGCGCCGGATACTCCCGCGACGGTCAGTCCCGCCACAGTCCATCCGACCCCGCGCAGGTGGCCGCCACGCCGTCGCTGCCACCAGGAACGACCAAAGCAACTGAGGGCGAGGGTGTTCGCCGCCATGTGAAGAAGGGCAACGCGTCGCTGGGCGACGTCGAGAGTGGTGAACTCCACCAGACCGGTCGCCGATGCGGGCAGCGACGCTGCAACACCAAACGCGAGTAGCTGTCGCGCAGCGGCGGGTTGGCCGGTGACATCAAGGAGCGGCACCGCAATCCAGGCCCCGATCGGAACTGTCACGAGAATCGGATGCAACGGATGGCCCAGCCAGTGTCCACGCAAGAACGCCGACGCCGCAGTCGGCAACACACGTTGAAGCGTCTCCGCCAGCTTGGCAGCGGGCGCATCGACGACCGAAAGATCTTCGAGCGCCTTCAGTGCACGGGCCGGCGGTCGAAGCTGTTCAATGGTGGCGGCTCCACCGACACGGTTATCCTGCTGCGGCAATGCCTCGGCCGGATTCCCTTCTGGGTTCTCGCCATAGCCTGTTGTACTCATGTTTCACCGTTCCCGAATAGGGCTGTTTCCACCGCTGTGCGCGCACGCATTGATCGACGAATCCCTCACTGATGGCGATTACGTACTTTCCGGCGGACTCGGAGCAAACCGCTGCAGAGGACGGCGATGAGAAATCCGATGACTGCCGCCAGCAGTAAGGCCACACCCTGGGCCATTTCGAAGTTCAGGCCCAAGAACTCGATATGCGCTGTTTCAGTGTTCTGGACAACGAAGGCGAATAGCGCAATGACCAGTACCACCGCCACCAACAGGCCGATCACAGTCGTGATGGGTCGCTTCTTCTTGGCGACGGGCGCCGAAGAGCCGGCGGCGGGGGTGGCTGCATCGTATCCGGGAGTACTCATGATGCCCTTCCGACGGAAATGTGAAATCGAAGTACTGTTACCCCGGCAACACCGATGACAAACCTGAATTGGTGTGTGCGACACCCAACGCGAGTGGTCGGCTCAGGCGCCCCGTCGCCCGAGCCGATCTATTCGGGGCTCACAGCCCTTTCGTTCCCATTCTCACTGGTCGGCAACGGTATCCTTTGCGTCTCTCGCCTGACGCTGGACATCTTGCGCTGCAGATGTGCCCTCTTGTTTGACGGTCTCCGCGGCATCGGCGGCGGTCTCCTTGACCGCGGCCACCGCTTCCTGCGCAGGCCCTTGCAAGTTCTGCGCGGTTTGCTTGGCCACGTCCGTGAGTTCGTCGGTGAGTGGCTGTGCTTTCTCCTGCAGCGTCGCAGCCACCTGGGCTTCTCGATCGCTGGCCGGGATGAGCGACGAGACCAGAAGACCGGCTCCGAAGGCGATGACGCCGGCCGCCAGCGGATTGCCCTGGGTCTGCGCTTTGACCGTGCCGGGAGCCGACTGGACAGCGTCGGAGGCGGACGAGATCGCGGAACCTGTTGCATCCGAGGTGTTCTGCGCGGTTTCTTGGGCCGAGCCCATGACCGCCTCGACCTACTTCTTGCCGGCCGCCAGATCCAGTGCGATGTCGGTGATCAGATCTTCCTGTCCGCCAACAAGTCCACGCTCCCCGACCGCCAGCAAGATGGACCGGGTGTCGAGTCCGTACTGCTTGGCCGCGGTTTCGGCGTGCCGGAGGAAACTCGAGTAGACACCCGCGAAGCCGAGGGTCAGTGTCTCGCGATCGACCTGGACGGGACGATCCTGCAGGGGCCGGACGATGTCGTCGGCCGCATCCTGGAGACCGAAGAGGTCACAGCCGTGCTTCCAGCCCTCGATATCGGCGACAGCGATGAACGGTTCGATCGGGCAGTTGCCCGCGCCCGCACCATGTCCGGCGAGCGAGGCGTCGACGCGGGTGACACCTTCTTCCACCGCCACCACCGAATTGGCCACCGACAGTGACAGATTCTGGTGTGCGTGGATACCGATCTGGGTATCGGCATCGAGAATGTCCCGATAGGCGCGTACCCGCTGCCGGACACCGTCCATCGTCAACCGACCACCCGAATCGGTGACGTAAACACAATGTGCACCATAGGATTCCATCAACTTTGCCTGCTCCGCGAGCGCGGTCGGCTCGGCCAGATGCGACATCATCAGGAAGCCGGACACATCCATCCCGAGCTCACGCGCCTTGGCGATGTGCTGGGCCGAAACGTCTGCCTCGGTGCAGTGGGTTGCCACTCGAACCGAGGTAACACCCATCTTGAAAGCGCGTTCGAGTTCTTTGACGGTGCCGACCCCGGGAAGCAGCAATGAGGTGAGTTTCGCGCGATGCACCACAGAGGCGGCGGCCTCGATCCATTCCCAGTCGGTGTTGCTGCCGGGTCCGTAGGTGAGGCTGTGTCCGGCGAGGCCATCTCCGTGGGTGACCTCGATCGCGTCGACACCGGCCCGGTCAAGGGCACCGGCGATCCGGGCGACGTTTTCCGGTGTGATCCGGTGCCGGGTGGCGTGCATGCCGTCGCGCAGCGTGACGTCCTGGATATACAGGGGCGCGCCGTCGATCGCGGAAGCTCGGTTGTTCGTTGTCATCGGGCCATCTCCACAGTTGAGTCGGTGAGTTTCGTTTCGGCGATCCGCTCTGCCACCTGCAGCGCGGCCGAGGTCATGATGTCCAGGTTTCCCGCGTAGGCCGGCAGGTAGTGGGCAGCACCCTCGACTTCGAGGAAGACCGCCACCTTCCACAGGCCCGGCCCGACATCGACACCGCCGGTGAGCGTCGCCACCGACTCGGCATCGTCGAGCTGGGTGAACTGAACGTCCTGCTTGAGGCGGTAGCCCGGCACGTACGCCGACACCTTGGCCACCATGTCGAGAACCGACTGACGGATCGCCTCCTGATCCGGGTTGGTCACCAGCGTAAGCACGGTGTCGCGCATGATCAGTGGCGGATCAGCCGGATTCAGCACGATGATCGCCTTGCCGTATGCAGCGCCGCCTACCGCCTTGATGGCCTCGGACGTCGTTTCGGTGAACTCGTCGATGTTCGCCCGCGTTCCGGGACCGGCAGACTTCGAAGCAATCGACGCCACGATCTCGGCGTAGTGGACCGTGGTCACGGACGAAATCGCCGACACGATCGGGATTGTCGCCTGCCCACCGCACGTCACCATGTTCACGTCCGGTGCATGCAGGTGCTCTTCGAGGTTGACGGCAGGCACCACGTAGGGCCCGATTGCGGCCGGGGTGAGGTCGATGAGGCGTTTTCCGTACGGCCGCAACGCTTCTTCGTTGGCAACATGCGCTTTCGCGGACGTCGAGTCGAAGATGATCTCGATGTCGGCGAAGTCCGGGTGATCGATCAGACCCTGGACTCCGGTGTCCACGGTGCTGATTCCCATCCGCTTGGCGCGAGCGAGCCCGTCGGAGTTCGGGTCGATACCGACCAGAACGGCGATCTCCACGTTCTTGGCCACTCGCTTGAGTTTGATGACGAGGTCGGTTCCGATATTGCCCGATCCTATGATCGCGGCCTTGATGGTGCTCATACGTTCTGCTTTCGACTGGATTGATTGGCTACTGAGTGGTCAGGCACTGAAAACTGCTGTCGCGGAGCCGATGCCTGAAATTGTTGTGACATAGGTGAAGCCGGGGGTCACCGGCACCATCGGTCCCAGGGCGCCGGTCAGGACAACCTCTCCCGCATGGAGGACCGATCCGTATTCGAGTGTGATGTTGGCCAGCCACACGAAGGCATTCCAGGGACTGCCCAGGCAATCCGAGCCCTTGCCCTGCGACACCTGCACACCGTTTTCGGTCATGGTCATCTCGACGCCGGTGAGGTCGGGAACATCGCCTCGGTCACGTCGATCCCCCAGCACGTAGAGTCCGGACGACGCATTGTCCGCAACCGTGTCGGCCAGGCTGATGTCCCAGTTGGCAATACGACTGTCGACGATCTCGAACGAGGCGTAGACATCGGACACGTACTGCGGCGCATCGGCTTCGGTGATCGGCGCCGTGATGTCGCGGGAAAGCACGAACGCGATCTCGGCCTCGATTTTCGGCTGCAGCAGACGTGTGGAGTCCACCTCTGCATCACCGGTGCAGTCCATGTCGTCGAGCAACACACCGAAGTCGGGCTGGTCGACACCGAGCTGTTTCTGCACCGCCGGCGACGTCAAGCCTGTCTTGCGCCCGACGATGCGACGCCCCGACGCAACCAGCCCGTCGATGTTCAGCTTCTGCACGCGGTAGGCCGCATCGATGTTGTCCCGACCGATCAGGTCCCGCACCGGCTCGCACGGTGTTCCCGTACGAGCAGCGGCGGCAAGTCGCTCGGCCGCATCGCCGATCACGTGTTCTTTCGTTGTCATGAGGACGAAGGTATGGCCCTTTCGAACCCCAGACTAGGATTCGTCCCATGAGACGGGATGGAAACATGTCGCAGCTCGAAAAGTCGGCCCTATTGCTCGACTCGTTCCCCGGCGGGACCGCACTCAGCCTGGCCGATGTGTGCACGCGGACCGGCATTCCACGGTCAACCGCGCACCGACTGCTGGTCGAGTTGAGCGAACTCGGGTGGATTCAGCGGACCGGAGCCAAGTTCGAACTCGGGATGACGCTGTTCGAATTGGGCGAGCGGGTATCGGTAAAACGTCGTCTACGTGTAGCCGCGATGCCATTCATGCAGGATCTTTACGCCGTCACCGAACAGACGGTCCACCTCGCCGTCCGCGATCAGTACGACGTGGTCTACATCGAGAAGATCCACGGGCACACCGCACAGCACTTGCCGTCACAAGTCGGTGGCCGACTCCCGCTCACCTGCACGGCGGTGGGCAAAGCGCTCCTGGCATTCGAATCCCCGGACTTCCAGACGGACGTACTGACGCGCCCACTCCGTCGCTACACCGAGAACTCGATCACCGATCCGAAAATATTGGAACGAGAACTCGCCCAGATCCGCGTCCGGGGTGTCGCCATCGAACGTGAAGAATCATCGAAAGGTACCTGCTGTCTCGCGGCCACCGTGCTGATGCGAGATGAACCGGTCGCCTCACTGTCCGTATCCGTGCCGAAAGAACGGTTCAAACCCGAACTCTTGGGACCCGCCGTGCGAACTGCATCCCTGGCGCTGGGACGAACCCTCTCGCGCGACGGTTCGGACCGGTCGGTCTCGAGTTCGTAGCCCGGGCCGGTGAAGGGGGCAGGACTTGTCTAGCCGATTCCCGCGTTGCTGTGGTGCCGTTCAAGGTACGTCGCACGCAGTACGCGTTTGACGAGTTTTCCGGTTGCGTTCCGCGGCAACGGCCCGGCGTCGAAGATGATCTCAGTGGGAATCTTGTATTCCGGAAGCGATTCGCGCGCGAGACCGCGGATGTCGTCGCCGGTGACAGACTGCCCGTCACGCAGGGTGACCGCCGCGACCAACCGTTCACCCAGTCGGTCGTCCGGCACACCGAATGCGGCCACCTCCACGAACCAGTCACTGGCGATGAGAACATTTTCGATCTCGACGCATGAGATGTTCTCGCCCGCCGAGATGACGATGTCTTTCGCGCGATCAACGACGTAGACAAGGCCGAACTCGTCGATGAATCCCAAATCGCCTGTGCGGAACCAGTTGTCAGGAGTCTCGACAACCGAACCATCGGGCCCCGCGTAGCCCGCCATGACCAGTCCTCCGCGGATTTCGAGCTCGCCGACGCTTCCGGATGGCACTTCGTGTCCGTCGGCGTCCATGACACGGGCGTCCATCGTCGGACTCAGCGGCCCCAGCGTGTCCGGAAAGATGCCCAGCAGAGCACCGTTCGCCGTACACACACTTCCGCCGGTCTCGGTCATCCCCCACCCCGAACTCCGTTGCGCATTCGGCAATGTCGCAGCGATCTTGCTCTTGACGTTGGACGGTGTGACCTGCCCACCCGGAACCACATTCATGAGCGAACCGAGGCGCTCTTGAGCAGATGGCTGCATGAGCAACTCGTCTACCACCATCGGTGGGCCCGCCATCAACGTGAGCTTGTGCTCCTCCACCAGACCCGCGGCACGTTCCGGGTCCCAGCCCTCCATCGTCGCGACCAGCCCACCCGATTGCATCGTGACCATCAGCGCCGCAAAGCCCGAGACATGGAACAGCGGGAAGATCAGCAACGACGACACCGGAGGCATCAGCGCGCGTATCTCATCGACCGAAATGCCGTACTGTCTCGCCGCGAATCTGAGGTTGCACTCGAGTACGTATCGCATGTTGAGCACAACATTTCCGAGATTGCGATGAGTCAGCAGAACACCCTTTGCCCGACCCGACGTGCCAGAGGTGAACAAGATCATGCAGACCGATTCCGGCGACACGACACAACGTTCGCTGTCCTTGTCGGCGCCGTCGATCAGATCAGCGAGCGTCGCGACCTCCATGCCCTCGATCGATTCGGTCGAGATCAAGACTGATTCACAGTCCGACTGATCGATGAGCGCGATGCGTTTGGGGTCGGCAATGATTACCGAACTGCGCACATCGCTTGTGGCCGAGCCGATCTCAGCGCGGCTCGAGCGGCTGTTGTACAGCACCGCCACCGCGCCGATCCGCGTGATCGCGAGCAGCGACACCAGGTAGTACGGCTGGTTGGCCATCATGATGCCCACCCGATCACCGGGTCCGATGCCGTATCGGTCCACAAACGCGGCAGCCAGACGCCGGGCACGCGCAAATACTTCGCCGTACGTCCATGTCTGCGGACTCACCGTCAGCACATTGTCGGCAAACTGCTCTTCGATGGCCTCCGCGACGTCATAGAAGTTCTCCGGCACATGCCGGTAGCTGCGGATGGCTCCTCCCGAACCCGCGATCTCCACAGTTTCGAACGGAGCCTCCACGGCCGTCAGCTCGTGTTCGATCTCGCGATATGTCGCGATGACCGTCTCTGCTTCTACTGCAACATCTTCCGGCATTCGACGCCTCCTACACCGCTTGCGGACGACTGTCGCCGCCGGATTGCCCGAGATAGGCCCGTTCGATCCTGCCCACATCATTCGAAAGCACCGTCGCATCGTCCTCCAGGCTCACGTGACCATGCACCAGGACAACAGCTCGATCAGCGATCCCGAGTGCCAGGCGCACATGCTGTTCCACCAGCATCACGGCAGTTCCCTCGGAGGACGCGACATTGCGCAAGACACCGAGGATCGACTCGACCACGACCGGCGCCAACCCCATACTCAGCTCATCGATGAGGAGCACCTTGGGTCGCTGCACAAGCGCCCGGCCGATGGCGAGCATCTGCTGCTCCCCGCCGGAGAGCTGACCCGCGGCGAGATTCAATCGAGCTTCCAGCGCGGGAAAGTACTGCAGCACTTCGTCGATGGACGAGCGCGCCGTGGGTCCACGCCCTCTGATGGCCAGACGGAGATTCTGCGCGACGGACAACTTCTTGAACAGTGCGCGATCGTCGGGAACCAGGACCAGACCCCGGCGTACTGCCGCGCGAGTATTCCCTGACCCGAGTTGCTCACCCGCCAACAACACCGAGCCGCCAAGCCTGGGAAGCAATCCGGCCAGCGTCATCAGCAAGGTCGTCTTGCCCGCGCCGTTCGGTCCGAGAAGCGCAACGATCTCGCCTTCGGACAAAGACAGATCGAGGCCGCGCACGCATGGACTCCTCCGAGTATGGCCGGCATCCAGGTTTTCACAGGACAGAACACTCATGTTGAAACCTCGTCGGTAGCGACAGAACCCGAGGTCTCTGTCAGGTCATTGCCGTGTCCGGTGGGGGAACCAAGGTAGGCGCGGATCACCGCATCGTCCGTTCTGATTTCGTCGGGAGTACCCGTGGCGATCACACCACCGAGGTCGAGCACGATGACGCGATCACAGATGCTGAGCACCAGTTCCATGTCGTGATCGACAAGCAGCATTGTCGACCCCATCGCGCGAGCCGCTTGCAGTCGCTCACCGAGCCACCGGCTCTCGGTGGTGTCGAGTCCGGCCCCGGGCTCGTCCAGCATGGCGACGATCGGGCGGCCGGCAAGCACTCGGGCCACCGATACCAGCTGCCGCTGGCCCTGTGAAAGGTCAGCTGCAGCAACATGAGCCAGATGTTCGATCTGCAGCAAGCGCAACACTGCATCAACCGTCTCGGACGTTTCGCCGCCAGTGCGGACCGCGCCGACCGTCACGTTCTCCGCAACCGACAGCTCGTCGTAGAGCTCCAGATCCTGGAAGGTGCGACCCAATCCGAAACGGCTCCGACGGTGAGGTGGCAGCTTCTCGATCTCGTTGCCGTTCAGTGTCACTCGGCCATCGGCGACGGCGAAACCGCCGATGGCGTCGATGAGCGTCGTCTTACCTGCACCGTTGGGGCCGATCAACCCGACGATCTCTCCGGAATGAAGATCGAAACTCACGTCGTCGACTGCGCGGACGGGACCGTACCGAACGCTGACATTCCGGACCGACAGGACCACATCGTCGCCGGTGCGACCTTCGGGGGCGAGAGCAGTCTCCTCGGCGGCGACTGACATTTCACTTGCGCTCGGCCGCACCGCACCACCGCGCAATCCGGGGATCCGGATCCGGTGGAGGTATCCGGCAAGTCCGTCGGGGCTGGTGACCACGACGACCACCAGCAGAATGCCACTCGACAACATGTAGTACTGGCCGAAGTCCAGGTAGCGGTCACTGAGGAAGAACATCAGGCCACCGGGTGCAAGGACTCCGGCGAGCAATCCCCCGGACACGGACGTCACTCCTGCCACGAAGGTGACCGCGAACAGAGCGATGCCGGCGAACACCCCGAAGCTGCCCGCGGTGGCCAGGGTTTGCTGATAGCCCAGCAGTGCCCCGCCCAGGCCCGCCACAAAGGATGCGAGCGCGAACGCCGCGAGCTTGGTCGCTCCGACGTTGATACCTGCCGCTGCCGCTGATCGCTCGTTCGCCCGGACCGCGAGCATCGATGCACCGAAACCGCTGCGCCGCAGGGTCGCAACTCCGAATGCAACGAGTATCAGGAAGGCAAGACACACGATTCCGAACGCCAGTCTCGGGTAACCCTCCCCGGCTCCGATGCCGACATCGATGCCGAAGAATTCGGGTGGCTCGATGGGAGCACCCTGCATACCGCCGTTGAGGGTGGGATTGCGGAACCAGAACGCCTCCAGGAACACCGCCAACGCGAGAGTCGCCACCATCAGCGGTAGTCCCCGAACGCGGAGTGCCGGCAATCCGACCACGACCCCGATGGCCATCGCCACCAAGGCCGCCAGGATCGGAGCGATGGGAAACGGAATTCCCAGATCACTGGTGAACCTGGTCAGGCTGTATGCACCGACGCCGGCCAGGGTGAGCTGCGCCAGTGAAACCTGACCGGCATATCCGGTGATCACCACCTGCGAGAGCGCGATGATTCCGTAGATCATCGAGCAGACCACAGCCAGTCGCATGCTCCCCGACGTCATGAAGAGCGCGACCAACCCGACGCCCAGACCAACAGCCGTACCCAGCAGCAGCCGGTGTGGCCGGGGCGACCGTCCGAGGTCCTGGCGGGTCACCGCGCCTCGTCCCGGAAGTGGCTGCCCCCGAACCAGGAGAAACACCAGAATGAGCAGCAACGGAACGGCTTCGGCCACGCCCGCCTCCGGGAACCAGTCGACCGTCGACTGCAAATTCGTTGCCTCGGACTGCACCATCCCGATCACCAGTCCGGCGCCCACCGTCACCGCAACACTCGAAAAGTTGCCCACCAGTGCCGCCGCCAGCGCCGGCACGATGAACATCGAATATGCGACCGGATTGAGCGGGATGATCGGCGCGATGACGATGCCGCCGATGGCAGCGGTGGCAGACGACAGAGCCCAGTTGCTCACTGCGATCCGGTCCGGCGACAGGCCTGTGACCAACGCACCTTTTTCGGACTCGGCTGCTGCTTCGGTCTGGAGACCAAAGCGGGTGTAACGCAAGACAAGCCCGCAACACACGGCCAGCCCGACAACCACGGCGGCAAGCCACAGTCGATCGGTCGGGACCACGATGTCACCGATCGACAGTGTGTCGTGCTCGAAGATGGGACCAACGGTCGGCGTGTCGACGCCGACGCGCAGCGCTATCACGGCCTGGATCACCAACATCAGGCCGATGGACGCGACCGCTTTCGCAAGTGCCGGTGCCGAGCGCATCTGCCGGAACACCAAGAGGTAGAGGATGACACCCAAAATCGCCGAGATGACAACCGACAACGCCATCGCCGGAAGCACGCTCCACTCGCTACCGAGGTCGATTCTCGCCGGTAGTCCCGGGATCGGGTTGAGGAGTTCGCCGTGTCGCAAGAACGCATATGTATACGCCGCATAGAGGGCAACCGCGCCGGTCGCGAAGTTCACCACTCCGGAGCTCTTGAAGGTCATCACGAGGGCGAGCCCGAGCGCGGCGAACACGGCCCCGTTGCCCAACCCCAGAAGGAGAAATGAGAAATGCTGTGTCATCAGGTGTCCTCGACCGGGGGCCGCAGCGACGTGCGGCCCCCGCTCCGATAGATCTAGCCGTTGTTGACTGCGACAGAGTTTTCGAGTGATCCGTCAGCGGTGACGTCGCTGGCGAGAATTGCCTTGCTGCACAGCGCACGAAGCGGCGGGAACGCCTTGCCATCACACGTGAAGGTCAACCCCGGTGCCGCTGGGAACGGAACATCCTTTGCCGCCTCCAACGCTGCCGTGAACTGCTCGGAGGTGACTGGGCCGGTGAGCGACTTGCCGACCTCGGCCATCGACATGACGACCTGGTAGCCGGTGTAAGCGATACCGGCGGGATCGGTGTCCGGTGCGTACTTCGCCATGACGTCCTTGTAGAGCTGCACCGATGGATCATCGGCGCTCAGATTGACGGAGGTGAAGGCCTTGGAACCGGCGACCGCTTCCAGGCCAACGCTTTCGATCACTTTTTGGTCCAGGCAGGTGGAAATCAGGTACTTCTTCACGGTCGGCGCCGCGGTCTGCATCGCTTTGAGCGACGAGATGCACTGCGATGTGTCGCCGAGAATCGTGACGGCATCGGGTTTGTCCGCCAGCCCGGCGGTGATCTGCGGAGTGGGATCTGCCGTTCCGGTCGGAACGGTGACGACGTTCAGCGCAATTCCCGCCCGGCTGAACAGTGGATCCCCGAGCAGCTTCACCGACGCCGCGGCGTCGCCGCTGTCCCCGATGAAAACGGTGAACTTCTTGACGCCTTCTTGAGCGGCAACCGTTGCCTGCCCGGTCAGCACAGCGATGATCCCGCCGGAGAGCATGAATGAGCCGGGCGTGACCATCTCCACCTGGGAGACCGGGGCCTGCCCGACATACGGGATATCTGCGCCGGTGATGATCGGCACCATCACCGCGCCCTGCGCACCCAATGGCGTGACCGCTGCGACGACCTTCTGCTCGACCATCTGGTTTGCACAGTTTGTCGCCGACGCCGGATCCTCTTGCTGCTTGCAGACCACGAGATCGATCTTGTGTCCGCCGATAC
The DNA here is from genome assembly GCA_003202005.1 of Williamsia faeni. Classification (GTDB taxonomy): domain Bacteria; phylum Actinomycetota; class Actinomycetes; order Mycobacteriales; family Mycobacteriaceae; genus Williamsia; species Williamsia faeni. Next base: position 17,462 of record QJJF01000018.1, read on the forward strand.
CGCCGCCGTTGTTGTTCAGGTACTCGACCGCGGCCTCACCACCCTCACGAACCATGGGAAGGTTTGCGGCCCCGCCCTCCGGCGCGATGAAGCCGAGTTTGATGGGATCGCCCTGGGGCACATTCGAGGGCAATGAAATGCTGGCGGCAGCCGAGTCGGCCGAGTCCGATGACGAGTCGGCACATCCCGATACCACCCCCAGCACCATGAGCGAGGCGGCGCCGATCACGGCAACATCACGAACGCCGCGGCGCACTGAATGTGTTGTTTTCAATTGAGTCCCTTCAAAGTGTGGAACGCGGCTGACCAGGGCAATCCGCAGCCGGAGAGATATCGAACGGCCAATGATAGGGGCGACCATACGAGGTCTCGGCAGAACTGTAACGCGTTACAGAACCGGGAAATCGCGAATCGGTGAAACCGGACGCACTCCGATCACCACACCAATCCGGCGCGCTGTTCGACGACCCGCAAAGGTGTACCGTTTGGGCGTCGCGAGGTGTCGTCGGCGCACTCGCCCCGGCCACATCGGGCGGGCATCGGGATGGACCCCTTCGCTTCCAGGAAGATCTGACAGTTCGGCGACCAGCGCGCGAATGAGGAGAACATGGCGACCTCGAACTCGAGACAGGCGGCAGGGAACCGCCGGCCACGAGGGTCGATCTCTGCCGAGGAAATCATTGCCGGGGCATTCGAGGTCGCCAACAAGACGTCGCTGAGTCAGCTCAGCATGGCTTCGCTCGCCAAGCATCTCGACGTCGGTGTCGCGAGCATGTATTGGTACTTCCGCAAGAAGGAAGAGCTGCTCGACGCGATGACCGAACAGGCGAGCGAGGAGTACCACGCCGCGACTCCGTCGGTCACATCAGAAAACTGGCAGGACGCCCTGCGCAAGCACTTCCGGAAGATGCACAAGACATTCCAGGATCAGCCGGTGCTGGTCGAGTTGATCCTCCTGCGTGCCAGAACAGGACAACTGAGTCCGATGTCGATCCGTGCTACCGCCAACAAACTCAATTCGGTCATCACCGAGATGGTCAAAGCCGGATTCACCCCACCGGATGCACTCGAGGTGTATCTGTCCCTGCTGGCACACGTGTGCGGCGCAGCGATGATCGGACATCAGGGGGTGTTCTCGGGCGACGGCGGCGGTGGGCCACGCAGTGACACGAACAGCGCATTGACTGCTCCGCTATTCCAGGAACTCTCGGTCAAGGGCCGGCGCATCGACGATGTCGAGGAGACGACCTTCGACTTCACATTCGAAGCGATCCTTGCGCATGCCCAAAAGATGATCGCCAACTGAGACCCGGCGGTCCTCTCCCCGGTCGGCTGCACGCATGAAGACGAGCTGTGCGGGGTACCCGACGAGCGCAGCACTGAGCGAGCGGATCGGAAGGGTTTCATGCCTGACAACAACGCGGACAACAACGAACGTGACCTGGAGAATCTGCACATAGAGAAGCCGAAAACACATGCTGCCGGTGCCACTGCAGTGGCCGTGTCGATGAAACGTGCCCTCGGTCACATGGGTCCGACGCGAACCGCGAAGACGCTGCTCAAACTGAACCAGGCCGAGGGCTTCGACTGCATGAGCTGCGCCTGGCCCGATCCTGATCCCGGACACCGGCATACCGCAGAGTTTTGCGAGAACGGCGCGAAAGCCGTCGCCGAGGAGGCCACCACCACGCGCGCAACCCCCACCTTCTTTGCCGAACACAGCATCGACGACCTCGACGGCCGCACCGAGCACTGGCTCGGGCAACAAGGGCGGATCACGGATCCCATGATCAAACGCCCCTCCGGCACCCACTACGAAGCGATCGAATGGGACGAGGCGTTCGGGCTCATCGCCGATGAGTTGAACCGTCTGAACTCTCCCGACGAGGCGATCTTTTACACATCGGGCCGGGCCTCCAACGAAGCAGCGTTCGTCTACCAGCTGTTCGCCCGCGCTCTTGGTACCAACAATCTGCCCGACTGCTCGAACATGTGTCACGAGTCGACGTCGATCGCCCTGCAGGAATCCATCGGGATCGGTAAGGCCAGCGTCACCCTCGATGACGTCTACGACGCAGAACTGATCGTCATCGCCGGACAGAATCCTGGGACCAACCATCCCCGGATGCTCACCGCGCTTGAAAAGGCCAAGAAGAACGGTGCCAAGATCTTGTCCATCAACCCTTTACGCGAAGCAGGGTTGGTCAACTTCAAGAATCCGCAGACCCCGCGCGGCGTGGTCGGTCCCGGCACCGACCTGACCGATCTGTTCCTTCCGATCGCCCTCAACGGCGACCTCGCCCTCTTCCAGGCCCTGGGCTCACTGCTCGTCGAATCAGACGCTCTCGATCACGACTTCATCAACGCCCACACCACGGGTTTCGACGCTTGGCGGGACCACGTTCGGGCCGTGGACTGGGATGTCGTCACCGGCACCACGGGCCTGTCGCGGAAACAGATCGCCGACGCCGCCACGCTTCTTCGTAATTCGAAAGCCACCGTGTTCTGCTGGGCAATGGGCTTGACCCAACACCGCAATGCCGTGGCCACCATCAAAGAAGTCACCAATCTTGCCTTCGCGCAAGGAAATATCGGAAAACCGGGTGCCGGACTGTTCCCGATCCGGGGACATTCCAACGTCCAGGGTGACCGCACAATGGGCATCTGGGAACGTCCGCCACAACATTTTCTGGACTCGCTGCAGCAAGAGTTCGGATTCGATCCCCCACGCGAGCACGGTCTGGACACCGTCGATTCCATCCGGGCGATGCGCGACGGCAAAGCCCATTTCTTCCTCGGTCTCGGCGGGAACTTCGCACAAGCGACACCCGACAGCGATGTCACGTTCCAAGCCCTTCGCAATGCCCGGATGACTGTACAGATTTCAACGAAGATCAACCGCTCCCATCTCGTCTGCGGAGACACCGCCCTGATCCTGCCGACCTTGGGCCGAACGGAGAAGGATGTCCAAACCACTGGGCCTCAATACATCTCGGTCGAGGATTCCACCTGTTCGGTTCATGCCTCCCGGGGTCCATTACCGCCGGCGAGCCCGCACCTCAAATCCGAGGTTGCGATCATCACCGGTATCGCCGAGGCCACACTCGGCAGTCGACACGGTATCGACTGGGCCGCGATGCGTGATGACTATCGCAACATCCGGAAACACATCGCTCGTGTGGTTCCCGGCTGCGAGGGATACGAGGTCAATGTTCGCAAACCCGGCGGGTTCATCCTCCCGCATCCGCCGCGCGACTCCCGCACCTTCGAGACCGACTCCGGCCGTGGAGAATTCGCGGTGTCACCGATCGACGCGCTACAGGTACCGCCCAACCATCTGATCCTGCAGACCTTACGCAGCCACGACCAATTCAACACGACCATCTACGGTTTCAGCGACCGCTACCGCGGCATCGAGGGCGGCCGGCGCGTGATCTTCATGCACCGCGAAGACATATCTGCCCTTGGCCACCGCAACGGCGACATCGTTGACATCGTCACCCGCTGGGACGATGACGACCAGGACCGGTGTGCACGAGCGTTTCGCATTGTCGAATACGCGACCCCACGCGGTTGCGCGGCCGCCTACTATCCGGAGACCAATCCCCTTGTTCCACTGGACTCGACCGCTCTGAAGAGCAATTGTCCGACATCGAAGTCGATCATCGTGTCGTTGGTACCCTCCGATGAGCAGGTACCCTCCGGTGAGCACACGATGTCATCGGCGACGGGCAATCAGCAACCGACCGGGTCCGACTGGAATCACAAGTCCCACCCGCAGCCCCGCCATCTGAGCTGAGGAAGAAGAATCCGGCCAGAAGAGTGCATAGAGCGCAGGCGGTCGCACGGCAACACCTATTCGGCGCGCCAGGTAGATGGCGGGATTTTTGGGTACTCCCCTGTTGCGCCACAACCAGGAGCCACGGTCAGGCCCCAAGCTCCTCGGACCCGACCGACTCGACAGAGTCAGGAGATCCGATGAGCTGCAAGATGGACATACCGACGTTTGGGGTCGAGGAGGAGTTACTACTCGTCGATCCCATCACGGGAGCACCGTTGATGGAGAGCACGGCGGTTCGCCATGTGGCGAAATCGCTCGGGCTGGAACTCCAGCTGGAGATAACACCTTGCCAGATCGAAACAGCGACACCGGTTCTGAACACGTCCTCCGAGTTGCGCCACCACATCCTGAGCAGTCGACGGACTGCGGAATCCGCGGCCCGGGAGATGGGTGGACGTTTGCTCGCCTGTGGGCTTCCACCGATGCCCGGTGACATCCGGCCGGTCTCCGGAACCGACCGGTACCAACTCCTCGCCGACACCTTCGGCCTACTCGCGAGCGAGCAGGGAGTATCCGGATGTCACGTCCACGTGGCGGTGCCAGATCGAGGTCGGGGCATAGCCGTGATCAGCCGGTCCCGACGCTGGCTACCGGTGCTGTTGGCACTGACCGCGAACTCCGCGCTGCACAACGCCATCGACACCGGATACGACAGTTGGCGAATGGTGTTGTGGTCGAGATGGCCCACCGCGGACTGTCCGCCACATTTCGAATCCGAGAACGACTACGACACCGCGATCGCCAGAATGATCGCCGTCGGAGCAGCGCTCGACGAGGGCATGATCTATTGGGATATCCGGTATTCCGGGAAGTTCCAGACCGTGGAGTTCAGGGTCTCCGATGTCCCGGCCACCACGGACGAAACTGTTTTGTGCGCAACACTTGTGCGAGCACTGGTGATGACCGAACTCGCCGCACTACAGCGGAACGACGACCCGCCGCCGCCAGTCGATACCAGCTGGCTGCGACTCGCCAAATGGCGCGCTGCCCGGGACGGGATCACCGGGATGTGCCCAGATCCGTTGAGCGGCAGCATGGTCGATACGCGGACGGCAGTCGATCACCTGGTGCGTCACGTGTCGGATGCCCTTGATCTCCTCGGCGACCACACGATGGTCACAGACACCATAGAGAAGGTGTTCACCTCCGGCAACGGAGCAGTTCATCAACGCCGCGCCTTCCACCTGGGCGGTATCGAGGCCGTCCTCGATCATGTTGCCACGCGTACGATCGCAGACACACTGGAACCTGGGCGAGAGACGCTCGAGACCGAAGGTGGAACAGATGCGTGCATGGCGGGTGAAGAGTCCCGGTCCGGTTGAGGACTCACCGATCGAGTTGGTGGTCGAGCCGCAACCGACCCCTGGCACCGGTGAACTCCTGCTCGCGGTCGAGGCGTGCGGGGTGTGCCGGACCGATCTTCATGTCACCGAAGGGGATCTCCCGGTGCACAGGCCGGGAGTTGTCCCCGGTCACGAGATCGTCGGCCGCGTGGTCGAGATCGCCACCGGCACCACAACAGACTTTCAGGTCGGTGAACTGGTCGGCGTCCCGTGGCTGCGTCAGACATGTGGGACCTGCGTCTACTGCCGCCGGGGATCGGAAAACCTTTGCCTGAGTTCGCTGTACACCGGATGGGACCACGACGGCGGATACGCCGATTTCGTCGTGGCACCGGCCGACTACGCGCTGGCATTGCCCACCGGCTACACCCCCACCGAGCTGGCCCCGCTGTTGTGCGCCGGAATCATCGGTTATCGCGCGCTGAAACGAGCAGAGCTCCCCTCGGGTGGCCGTCTGGGTCTGTACGGATTTGGTGGTAGCGCCCATCTGGTGGCCCAGGTTGCCCTCCACCGGGGCGCGACCCTGCATGTGATGACGCGCGACGAGAAAGCGCGGGACCTTGCGCTCGAACTCGGCGCTTCCTCAGCCCAGGACACCTACGACTCCCCGCCAGAAGCATTGGACGCGGCCATCGTGTTCGCACCCGTCGGCGACATCGTGCCCACGGCGCTGGAGGCACTCGATCGTGGCGGAACACTTTCCCTGGCAGGCATTCACATGAGCGATACGCCACCGCTCGACTATCAGCGGCATCTCTTCCACGAGAAACAGATCCACAGTGTCGAGGCCAACACCCGGTCCGACGCCCGCGAGTTCCTGCGGTTCGCCGATCAGCACCGACTCCACATCGAAACGACCGAATATCCGCTCACCGAAGCACACACGGCGCTACGTGACCTCAAAGCAGGTCATTTCGCCGGCGCGGCAGTCCTGCGCCCCAAACCAGATTGACAGCGGCGCCACCGCCGCCGTTTCACCGAGAGGTGGGCACGATCGTCACCGGAGTCTGCACGGTGTGCAGCACGGCCTGGCTCGTGGAGCCGAACAGCATCGTCGGCAACCCACCCCCGCCCCGGCTTCCCATCACGATCAACTGCGCCTGATCAGCTTCGCGCACCAGTTGCCGTACCGGACGATCCCGGACCGTTTCGCGACGGATGTGAACATCCGGAAATTGTTCTTGCCACCCGGCCAGGCTCTCCGCGAGCGCCATGTCGTCATCGGTGTCGGATGGAAGTTTCGGATCGGCAAGTCCTCCCGATGCAGAGTGCCCGGGATCCAGGTCGATCAGTGCGTGAACCGCGACCAGGTCGACGCCCCGGATCGACGCCTCGGTCAGCGCGTGGGCCAGCGCCGGTTCGCTGTGTTTGGTGCCGTCGAGACCGACCACCACGGGCAACGCCGATGCCGCTGCAGAGCGGTCGTCCGCCTTCACCACGGTGATCGGGCACCGGGCGTGGGTGACAATGCTGTTACTGACCGATCCGATGAGGCCCCCTCTGAACTCCCCCAGCCCACGTGAACCGAGTACCAGCATCGCCGACTGCTCCCCCAGTTTCGGCATGATCTCGTCGGCCGAACCCAACTCGATCAGGGTGCTGATCTCGAGATGTCGCGAAGCAGCGGCCTCCCGGGCAACCTCGGCGGCCGCTTCCAATGTGAGTTCGGCATGGCGCCGGACAACTTTGGAACGATCCGACCGCAGATTGATCGCGTCAGCCAGGCTGGGCAAACGATCCTTCACCGCCGTGACGATGGCCAAGGGCACTGCCCGAAGTGCCGCGTCGTGGGCGGCCCAGCGCACCGCCGTGAGGGAATGCTCCGACCCGTCAACACCGACGATGATCCGCTGAACATGCGACATGGCAACACCTTTCAAACGAGCCCAACAGAGGACTCGCAGCTGGGTTTCGTAACCGGTCCCTACCAGTGTCTGTGGTCGAGGCCGCAATGCCAAGAGTCATACGACCCAGCGCGTTGGACTCAACAATCCTACGCAGGGCGAACAATTCGGAAACCTCAACGGCTACCGTCGGACACAACGCACTATGGCTCGGCGCAGGCTCATCGTCGCAAGAGTGGGAGGTCTCGATGTCGGATACGGTCATTCACATCGGACCGGCACTCGCAGTTGCGGTGGTCTTGCTGGCAATCATCGCCGCCCTGGTTGCCTACGTGGGACGAACCCGAATGGAATGGGCAATTGCCCGGGCATCTGTTCGCGCGACCATTCAGCTGGGTTCACTGGCACTCGTTCTTGGGCTGCTCGTAGGTAATCTGTGGGCGTCCGCCGGATTTGTACTCGTGATGGCGGTCATCGCGTCGTGGACCGCCGCCGGCCGGGTCACCGGGCACCGGCCCACACTTCGCGAGTTAGGGCGGACCCTGGTCCCCGTCGCGGCGATGACGATCGTCATTGTCGCCGGGCTGGTACTCGTGGGGGTACTCCCCGCGTCCGGGCTGGCGGTGATCCCCAGCGCGGGCATCATGATCGGCGGCGCGATGAACACGACGTCGTTGACCGGTCGCCGGGCGGCCGACGAACTGAAGGTTCGACACGGTGAAGTCGAAGCGGCCCTGTCTCTGGGGTTCTCGAAATATGATGCCCGGATGGAGATTTGCCGTGCAGCGGCGTCCACCGCGCTCGTGCCGGCCATCGACCAGACCCGAACCGTCGGCCTCGTGACGATTCCGGGCGCGTTTGTCGGCATGGTGCTCGGCGGGGCCTCGCCGACCGATGCCGCGATCATGCAATTGTTCGTCCTGATATCCCTACTCGCCGTATGCGCGACCGCGCTGGTCCTGACAACCGAACTCGTCGCCCACGGCACACTGTTCGACGTCAATTCTCGGTTCACGGCGGCAAAATAACCCGGGCTCGGCAAGACGCCGGGGAGTTTCACCGAGCTCTGAAAAATACTGGTATGCAACAGAACCCGCGCGACACTGAATTGCACATCGTTGGATATGAAACGATGGCTCGATGACGGATCGAGAAGTGTTGACGTGGGACCTGTTCGGGCAGGCGAGCCGTGAACTCGCCCAGTCGATTGCCGACTCCGGGTTTGCTCCCGAGGTTGTCCTCGGGATCGCACGCGGCGGTTTGCTGCCGGCCGGAGCACTGGCCTACAACCTCGATTGCAAGGCACTGTTCACCATGAACGTCGAGTTCTACACCGGTATGGGGACCACCCTGGACGATCCGGTGATCCTGCCCCCGATCCTCGACGCCACCGAACTCGACGGACTGAGCGTGCTCGTCGTCGATGATGTCGCCGACAGCGGGCGGACACTCGAGCTGGTCCACAGCTTCTGTCGCGATCACGCCTCCGAGGTGCGCACCGCAGTGGTGTACGAGAAGCCCACGTCAGTCATCCGCGCCGACTACACCTGGCGTCTGACCGACAAGTGGATCAATTTCCCGTGGTCGACGTTGCCGCCCATCACGCCGCGCTAGACATCCTGGATACCAGACGTCTGGGACACCGGCTCAGGCAAGCGCTGCCACCACGTCGACATCGAGTTCGCCGACACCGCCGATCACCAGCGCGGCCGGCCCGATCGCGTCAGGGGCCGGCGGGTATTCCGGACGTGGGGCGGCGATGAGCACAAGCCCGGCGGCAGTCGCCGAACGCATACCGTTCGACGAGTCCTCGATGGCGGCACAGGCGGTGGGTTCGGCGCCGAGTGCGGCGACCGCATGCAGATAGACGTCCGGTGCGGGTTTACCCCTGTCGAGGTCTTCTGTGGAGACCGTGACCTCGAACAGCTCGGTCCATCCCGCACTGTGCAGGACCGCGTCGATCAGTCGGCGCGGTGACGAACTCGCCAACCCCAGCCGCCACCGGTCCGCGCACGTGCGGACCGCCTCATCGGCGCCGGGCAGCACCGGCAGATGCTCCTCATAGCGCGCCACCATGTGGTCGATGACAATCTGCGCCACCTCCGCCGGCGGCCTGCCGACCCCGAGATCTGCACTGAGGTAGGCGGCCCACTCCGGGGTGCTCATACCCATCAACGCCGTCTGCGCTTCGGGAAGCCACCTGCCGCCGTACTCGGCGACAACGTCCCGCCGGACCTGCTCCCAGATCGGCTCGGAATCGATCAGCACGCCGTCCATGTCAAACACCACTGCTTGGATCACCCGCCCATCATCTCCCGATCGTCTTTCGAATGCGCCGGGCGGGCCGATGCGCGCTCGATGTTCAGCCGAGGTTGATGACCGCGGGCCCCGGCGACTCGGCGTACAGGTCGCCGATCGTGTCGGCGTACTTGGCCGCAATCGGCTTGCGCCGCAACTTCATTGTCGGAGTGAGTTCATCGCCGCCGGGATCCCAGGCGGCCGGAACGATGACAAACCGTTTGATCTGCTCCACCCGGGATAGTTTGGCGTTGCCGACCCGGACCGCCTCGGCGACCTCCTTGACGATTTCCTCACGTCCGACCAGATCCGCGATCTGCGCAGCGGGCACACCGAATGCCTTCGCTCTCAGGGCACAGACGTCTGGATCGAGCGCCACGAGCGCGCTGACATACGGCTTGTTGTCGCCGATCGCCACCACCTGGCTCACCAGCGACGAGAACGCCTTCACCGCGTTCTCGATATTGCTGGGCGCCATGTTCTTGCCCGACTCGTTGATGATCAGCTCTTTTTTACGATCGACGATCGTGAGGTTGCCTTCGGCGTCGATGGTGCCGACGTCGCCGGTCGCGAACCAGCCGTCGGCATCAATCGCCTCGGCGGTCTTCTCCGGCTTGTTGCGATAGCCTCGCATCACGATCGGCGCCCGCACCAGCACTTCGCCGTCCTCGGCGATCTTGAGTTCCACTCCACCGACGGCCTTGCCCACCGTTCCCACCCGGAGGTCGTCGGCCGACGTTTTGGTCGCCGCACCGGTGGTTTCGCTCAAACCCCAGACCTCGATGATCGGAATACCCAGTCCGACAAAGAATTCGATGACTTCGACAGGTATCGACGCAGCCCCGGACATCGCCAACTCGACCTGGTCCAGGCCGAGGGCGGCCCGCACCTTGGACAGCACCAGCCTGTCGGCGACCTGATACTGCACGTCCAATGCCTTGCCCCGCGGCCGACCGGCCAGATCGGCCTTGGCCCCGCGCGCGGCAACGTCCAACGCCCACCCCGCCAGCTTCAATTTGACCGGGCTGGTCTCTTCGGCGAGCTTCACCTCGATCCCGGCCTTGATCTTCTGCCACACCCGCGGCACCCCGAAGAAGATGGTCGGCCGGACATCCGGCAAGGCAGCCGCGAACTCCCTTGGATCCGCAACTGAAGTGATCTGTATGCCACGCAACTGATTGGCGCCATGCGACGACACGCGGTCGGCGATATGGGCCGCCGGCAGATACGAGATGATCCGATCGTCGAACCCGGCATCGAGTTCAGCGGACACCGATTCGGCTGCTGCGATGACGTTCCGATGGGTGATCTCCACACCCTTCGGCGGACCAGTGGTACCCGACGTGTAGATCAGTGTGACCAGATCATCGGATTCGATTGCGCGCCAAGCTGCCTGGAAGTCGAACTCATCATCGGGTTGCGCTTCGACATCTCGCAGTTCGATGGCACCCTCCGCCGGGCCGTCGACAACGATGATGTGTGCCAGATCGACGCCGGACCGCTTCACCACCGGGATGAACGCCTGTTCGGTGACCACGATGCGGGTGGCGGCGTCGGTGAACAGGTACTCGAGCTGCTCCGGGGCGCTGGTGTTGTACACCGAGAACGGAACCGCACCCAGGTGGGCGATCGCGGTATCGACGAGGTGGAACTCCGGCCGGTTCCTCAGCATCAGCCCCACGGTGTCGCCGCGCCGCACGCCCAACGTGACCAGACCCAGGGCTATCGCTTCAACCCGCTGTGCGTACTCGCGCCAGGTGATCTCTTGAATACCGCCCGGCGTGCGTAGTGCCACCTGTTCGGGATGCATCTTTGCGGTCAGCTGAAATGCCTCGACAGTGGTGTGGACAGCGACCCCCGACGGGTGATGGAAGACGGTGTCTGGGGTGTTCTCACTCATCTGAACTCCTACCGGTCCGACCGGACCGCTGGCCTGCACCGCACACGGCGACGCGATATCGGACATGCCCTGTCCCGATAAGTTAACCTCGGCACCCCACCCGCGGTGCCGGTTTGGGGTTAACCAATCGCTATCCGACATCTGGTTCGGGTTCGGGTTTCGACCATCACATGGCAGCACGACATTACTCGTGGGTAACATAGGTGGCCGTGGGCTCTGCGCCGCCGCTTATCAGGGCACTGACCACCGTGTCCGCGCACCGCAGACCCGAATCGACACCTGAAGGAGAACGCCATGTCCACTCCAGACGCCACGTCCGGACCGGCACCGTTGACCATCGCAACCGACCCTGCCGTGAGCCCCGCCGCGGACGGTTCGGTCACCTATCGGGTAGAGCAGACCTCGTTCGGTCCGATCGCACACGTCCAGCTGAACCGGCCCGACAAGCACAACGGCCTCACACTGCCCCTGCTCGCCGGACTCACCAATGCGGCCAAACTCGCCGGCCGGGACAAGACCCTGCGCGCGGTGATCATCAGCGGCGCCGGCAAATCGTTCAGTGCCGGCCTCGACTTCGCCAGCCTCGCCGGCAAGGAGAAGAGCATCTACCGGACATTCATCCCCAATCTGCTGTTGGGAGACAATGGTTTTCAGAATCCAGCCTGGCAGTGGCGACGCGTGCCCGTGCCGGTCATCGCCGTGGTGCACGGCCACTGCTACGGCGGCGGACTGCAGATCGCACTGGGTGCCGACTTCCGTTTCGCGGCACCGGACGCCGACTTCTCGGTTCTCGAAGCCAAGTGGGGTCTGATTCCCGACATGTCCGCGTCGGCGTCCCTGTCGCAGCTCACCGGCATCGACATCGCCAAACGCCTCACCATGACCGGGGAGATGCTCTCCGCGGCCGAGGCCAAGGAGATCGGACTGGTCACCGGAGTGGCCGACGACCCGCATGCGGCGGCCATGGATCTCATCGAGAAGATCGCGGCCCGCTCGCCCGACTCGGTCGCGTCGACGAAGCGGTTGTTCGAGAAGACCTGGTCTCGGTCACCGCGCTTCTCGTTCCCCGTCGAGCAGGTCCTGCAGCTGCGTCTACTGCGCGGTGTGAACCACGCGATCGCGCGCAAGGCAGGCATGAAGCGCGAGACCCCGGTATTCAAAGACCGTCAGGTCTGATCGGGGGCCGGTCTCACGGCGCGATGTCGATGCCGTGTTCGAGGACGCTCTGGGTCGTCTCGTACCGGAACAAGGAACCGATCTCGACGACGTAGCGGTCGCGGTCTTCGGGAATGCCGGGAACCGAGAACTCGAGCCGGCATTCGTCGGCCGACAACCTCGGCGTGGCCAGCGTCGACTGCTCGAGAACGGTCAGGTCGACATCGAGGATCCGCACCCGGGTGCCGACCCTGATCTCCTCGAATTCGCCTGTGCCACCACATATGTCATTGGCCGATACCTGGTACTGACCGGCGGTGAGCACCACGGCGCCTTCGGCGGTGAAATCCCTGGTCTGTGAACCGATCGCGATCGCACCGATCCCGAGGATCACAAAGATCACACCCGCGATCGCGCTGATGACGATGACCGGTCTGCGGCTACGCCGCTGCCAGCTGCGCGGCTCCAGGTCATGGCCCGGCGTCAGCCAATACTGGGACGTTGATTGCAGGGGCTGCATGGGACAAGTCTGCCTCATACAGCCCGATCAACGCCTGCGATGTCGATCAGGCGTTGCAGTGTCGATCAAGCTTTGCGGGGCGGGAAGTACTTGATGAGCGCTTCCTGGACCACCGTGGTGGCCAGCACACCTTCGCGGGTGAAGAAGCGGCCGGTGCCGAGCCCGCGGGAGCCGGCCGCGACGGGCGACTCACTTGCGTACAACAGCCAGTCGTCGAAGCGGAATTCACGGTGGAACCACATCGAGTGGTTCACGGTGGCGGCGAACAATCGGTCGATCCCCCACGACAATCCGTGCGTGGTGATGATCGAATCCAGCAGCGTGGTGTCGGAGGCGTAACACATCGCCGCGACATGGAGCAGCGGATCGTCGGGCATCTGACCGTCGGTCCGCATCCACACCCGGTTGTGTTCGAGGCGCTCGCCGGTTTCGCGGGCCTTCCAGGTGGGATCGTTGGCAAAACGGATGTCGATGGGATGCATCGCGTTCACAAACGTCGCAACCCGGTCTTCGTAGCCCTTGAAGTGCTCTCCGAGCGGCGGTAGATCCTCGGGGTACGGCACCTCGGGGATCTGCACCGAATGTTCGAGTCCGGCTTTGTTGTCCTGGAACGCGACAAGCATCGAGAAGATCTCGTCGCCCTCCTGCATGACCGTCACCAGACGGTTGGCGAACGGCTTGCCGTCGCGCAGGCGGGTCACGTGATACTCGAGCGGTTTTGTCACATCGCCACCGCGGATGAAGTGCGCGTGGATCGCGTGGACCGGTGTCGGCCGCGGCACACTTCTGCCGGCCGCCACCACACCCTGGCTCAGGAGCTGACCGCCAAAGGTCCGGGCCCCCACTTGCGTCGGGTGCACACCGATGTACAGATCCGGCTCGGGCTCCTCCAGATCGAAAAGAGAGAGAAGTTTGGACAGATCCGACGGGGTACCCGGGGCATCACTCACAGGCACAAACTGTAGAGGATGCCCCCGGGCGCCACCGGGCTCAGTGGTCGTCTTCGCCGATCCGGTGGACGTGGATCATGTTGGTGGCCCCGGCGGTGTTGGGAGGGGAACCCGCCACGATGACGACCTGGTCCCCTACTTTGAGCCGACCGATCTCGAGCAGCGCCTTGTCCACCTGGCGGATCATCGCGTCGGTCGAGTCGCATTTGGGAACGATGAAAGTCTCTGTGCCCCAACTCATCGCCAGTTGACTGCGGATCTCGGGCATCGGCGTGAACGCCAGTACCGGCAGCTTCGTGTGCAGGCGGGCCAACCGGCGAACCGTGTCACCGGACTGCGTGAAGGCCACCAGCGCCTTGGCGTCGAGTCGCTCTCCGATGTCGCGGGCGGCGTACGAGATGATGCCGCGCTTGGTACGCGGCACATGCGACAGCGGCGGAACCGTTCGCGGGCTGTTCTCGACAGCCTGCACGATGCGCGCCATCGTCTGGACTGTCTCCATGACGTACGAGCCCACCGAGGTTTCCCCCGACAGCATCACGGCGTCGGCGCCGTCGAGCACGGCGTTGGCGACATCGGAGGCCTCGGCGCGGGTCGGCCGCGAGTTCTCGATCATCGACTCGAGCATCTGGGTGGCGACGATCACCGGTTTGGCGTTCTCACGTGCCATCTGGATGGCCCGCTTCTGCACCAGCGGCACCTCTTCGAGGGGAAGTTCGACACCGAGGTCGCCGCGGGCCACCATCACCGCGTCGAACGCCAGCACGACTGCTTCGAGGTTGTCGATGGCCTCGGGCTTCTCCAGCTTTGCGATGACCGGGACCCGTCGTCCGACCCGGTCCATGATCGCGTGCACGAGTTCGATGTCGGCCGGTGACCGCACGAACGACAGCGCGATGAGGTCGACGCCGAGTGCCAGTGCGAACTCCAGGTCGGCTTCGTCCTTGTCGGACATCGCCGGAACCGAGACGTTCATCCCGGGCAGGGAGACACCCTTGTTGTTGCTGACCGGGCCGCCCTCGGTGACCGTGCAGATGACGTCATTGCCCTCGACATCGACAACGGTCAGGCCGACCTTGCCGTCGTCGACCAGTAGCCGATCACCGGGCTGCGCATCCTCGGCCAGTTGCTTGTAGGTCGTCGAGACGCGATCGACGCTTCCTTCGCAGTCCTCGACGGTGATCCGCACTTCTTTGCCCGCCGACCAGTGCACCGGTCCGTCGGCAAACGTACCGAGCCGGATCTTGGGGCCCTGGAGGTCCGCGAGGATGCCGACTGCGCGCCCGGTGGCATCCGATGCCTTACGCACCCGGTCGTACATCTCCCGGTGGTCTTCATGCTTGCCGTGACTGAAGTTCAATCGCGCGACATCCATGCCGCTTTCGACCAACTCCTGAACACGTTCATCGGTGGCGGTTGCAGGTCCGAGGGTGCATACGATTTTGGTACGTCGATTCACTCCTACGACCCTAGTCCGCACAGTCGGCCCCCTCTACGTGAGCCATCAGAACGTCATGAGTTGTTTTCTGCACCACACCTGCATTCCCGGGCGTACGCCCGATTCCGGACAGACCACCGCGAGGTCCGCAAATCGGTCCGACCAGCGACGTTGACGACGTCAGCGGACCGACAGGGGCAGTGCCGCGGGATGTACCGGTGACGGCAGGTCGGACGCACCCATCAGGAACTCGTCGACCCCACGTGCTGCCGCGCGACCTTCGGCGATCGCCCACACGACCAGCGAGGCACCCCGATGTGCGTCGCCGCACACAAAGACCCCGGGCGCGTCGGTCTGCCAGTCACTGCCGCAGCCCAGTGCGCCACGACGATTGGTCGCGAGTTCCAGATCCGTCAGGAGGGTCATGTCCTCGACACCGTCGAAACCGATCGCAAAAAGCGCCATTTCACAGGGCAATTCGAACTCGTCACCGATCGGGACGATCGTGCGGCGACCGTCCTGATCACGCTCGACAGTGACCTCTGCGAGAACCATCGCAGCGACATTGCCCTTGTCATCACCGATGAACCGTTGCACCGCCACCTGATACTTACGCTCTCCGCCTTCGACGTGGGCCGACGAACTACGCAGGATCAACGGCCACGTCGGCCACGGCGACCGATCGTCGTCGCGCTCTTCGGGTAGCTCCGGGTTGTAGTCGAGTTGGGTCACCGACGCCGCGCCCTGCCGGTGCGCCGTCCCGAGGCAGTCCGCACCGGTGTCACCGCCGCCGATGATCACCACATGTTTGCCGTGAGCGGAGATCTGGGAGGGACCGTCGCCCTCACATTCCTTGTTGGCGGGCACCAGATGTTCCATGGCCAGGTGTACTCCGCCGAGGTCCCGTCCGGGCACCGGGTTGTCACGCGCCTTCAGAGCGCCCACGGCCAGCACAACAGCGTCGAAGCGCTCCCGCAGCTGCGGGACCGTCAGATCGACGCCGACGTTGCAGCTGGTGACGAATTCGGTACCCTCGTCGCGCATCTGGGCCAACCGCCGATCGATGTCGGCCTTCTGCAGCTTGTATTCGGGGATGCCGTAACGCAGCAGACCCCCCAGACGATCGTCGCGTTCGTAGACCGTCACCGCATGTCCGGCCCGTGTGAGCTGCTGTGCCGCAGCCAATCCGGCCGGTCCCGATCCGACCACGGCGACCGATTTCCCGGACGTGGTCTTCGACGTCTGTGGCCGGACATAACCTTCGCGCCAGGCGTCCTCCGCGATGGTCTTCTCGATGCGCTTGATGGTGACGCTGCCGCCGGTGGTCGCCTGCGAGATGGACAGCACGCAGGCTGATTCGCAGGGTGCCGGACAGATCTTCCCGGTGAATTCCGGGAAGTTGTTGGTGGCGTGCAACCGATCACTCGCCACATCCCACCGACCCCGCCTCACCAGATCGTTCCACTCCGGGATCAGGTTGCCCAACGGGCAGCCGGCAGTTCCCGAGTGGCAGAACGGGATCCCACAGTCCATGCAGCGGCGGGCCTGCTCAGAGACGTTGCGGTCCTCTTTCAGCGGATCAGTGTCGGCGTATACGTCCAGCCAATCCTTGACCCGCTCGTCCGCCGGGCGCGCTGCCGCCTCGGCCTTGCCAACATCCAGAAATCCGCGCGGATCAGCCACGAGCTGCCTCCATGATCGCCGAATCCACGTCTCGGCCTTCGGCTTCCGCCATCTGGGCCGCATCGAGGACACGTTGGTAGTCGGTGGGCATCACCTTGGTGAACTTACGGCTGCGACGAGGCCAGTCGGCGAGCATCGAAGCTCCCACTGCCGAGCCGGTGAGCTCCACATGCTTGGTGATGCGTTCGTGCAAGAACAGCAGGTCGTCGGGATCGGGGCTCAGCAGGTCGACCATCGCCGTGTTCACCTTGGACGAATCCAGTTGGTAGACATAGGCGATACCGCCGGACATTCCGGCTGCGAGATTGCGCCCGGTCGGCCCGATGATCACCACACGCCCGCCGGTCATGTACTCGCAGGCATGGTCACCCACGCCTTCGACCACCGCGAGGGCACCGGAATTGCGCACCGAGAACCGCTCACCGACGCGACCACGCAGATAGACCTCACCACTGGTGGCGCCGTACAAGATGGTGTTGCCCGCGATCACCTGATCCTCGGCGATGAACAGTGCATCCGGATCGGGCCGGACGATGATCTTGCCGCCGCACAAACCCTTTCCGACGTAGTCGTTGGCGTCTCCGGTCAACGCGAGCGTCACACCCGGCGGCAGGAACGCACCGAGCGACTGGCCGGCCGAACCCGTCAGGGACACCGTGATGGTGTCCTCGGCCAGACCGGTCGCGCCGTATCGCCGGGTCACCTCCGACCCGAGCAGTGTGCCGACGGTGCGGTTGACGTTGCGGACCGGTAGTTCCAGGGTTACCGGATGTGCATCCTCGAGTGCACCTTCCGCCAGCTGGATGAGGGTCTGATCGAGTGCCTTGTCCAGCGCGTGGTCCTGACCCCGCATTCGGCGCTTCGGCGATGTGGTCTCCGGTGTGCTGAAGATCGGTGAGAGGTCGAGTCCCTTCGACTTCCAGTGCGCCACACCGGGTGCCGTGTGCAGCGCCTCGGCATGACCGACCGCCTCGTCGAGGGTGCGGAATCCGAGCATCGCCAGGTGTTCGCGGACGTCTTCGGCCACGAACTTGAAGAAGTTGATGATGTGCTCCGCCTGACCGGTGAACCGCGCCCGCAGTTTCGGGTTCTGGGTGGCCACTCCCACCGGGCAGGTGTCGAGGTGACAGACCCGCATCATGATGCAACCCGCGACAATCAGTGGCGCAGTGGAGAATCCGTACTCTTCGGCACCGAGCAGCGCAGCGACCATGACGTCTCGACCGGTCCGCAACGCACCGTCGCACTGCACGGTGATGCGGTCACGCAACCCGTTGAGCATCAGGGTTTGCTGGGCGTCGGCCAGTCCGATCTCCCACGGGGTTCCGGCGTGTTTGAGCGACGTCAGCGGTGATGCACCGGTACCACCGTCGTGACCCGAGATGAGCACCACGTCGGCGTGGGCCTTCGAGACACCGGTGGCCACCGTGCCGACCCCCATCGCGCTGACCAGCTTGACGTGGATGCGCGCCTGCGAATTGGCGTTCTTCAGGTCGTGGATCAGCTGGGCCAGATCCTCGATCGAATAGATGTCGTGATGTGGCGGCGGCGAGATCAGCGCGACGCCCGGCGTGGAATGCCGGGTCTTCGCGATCCATGGATACACCTTGTACGCCGGGAGCTGGCCGCCCTCACCGGGTTTCGCGCCCTGTGCCATCTTGATCTGGATGTCGGTGGCATTGATCAGGTAGTCGCTCGTGACACCGAACCGTCCCGAGGCGACCTGCTTGACCGCGCTGCGGCGCATCGGGTCGTACAGACGATCGGTGTCCTCGCCGCCCTCACCGGAATTCGAGCGCCCACCGATGGTGTTCATGGCGATCGCGATCGTCTCGTGCGCTTCGGCCGAGATCGAGCCGTAGCTCATCGCACCGGTGTTGAACCGCTTCATGATCTCTTCGATCGGTTCCACCTCGTCGAGCGGGACCGGCTCACGGTCAGAGGCGAATTCGAACAGCCCGCGGAGCGTGCCGCCTTCCCTCGAGAGCCGGTTCACCTCGTCGGTGTATTTGCGGTAGACCTCGGTCCTGCCGGACTTGGCCGCATGCTGAAGCAGGAACACCGTTTCCGGGCTGAAGAGGTGGAGTTCACCTTCGCGCCGGTACTGGTATTCGCCGCCGACCTCGAGCCGGCGATACACCTGCTCAGTCGGGTTCTCCGGGTATGCCCGGTGGTGGCGGATCCGGACCTCCTCGGCGATCTCGTCGAGGCCGATGCCACCGATCCTGGTCTTGGTGCGGGTGAAGTACTCCTGCACCAGATCCGGGGCCAGGCCTACGGCCTCGAAACACTGTGCGGCGGTGTAGGACCCGACCGTGGAGATCCCCATTTTGCTCATCACCTTGAGCACACCCTTGCCCAGGCCCTGCAGATAGTTGCGCACTGCCTTCGACGCGTTGACACCGGTCAGTTCACCTTCTGCGACAAGGTCTTCGATCGTCTCGAACGCCAGATAGGGATTGACCGCGGCGGCACCGAAGCCGATGAGCAATGCCACGTGGTGGACCTCGCGGGCGTCACCGGTCTCGACGACCAGGGCCACCCGGGTCCGCTCCTTGGTCCGGACCAGGTGGTGGTGGACCGCGGAGGTCGCCAGCAGCGACGGGATCGGCGCATTGTCACGCGTGGTCTCGCGGTCACTGATCACCAGCGTGGAGAAGCCCGCGGCGATGGCCTCACTGGCGCGGGCCCGCAGATCCGCCAGCCCACGTTCGAGCCCGGGGCCACCCTCGGCCACCGGGTAGTGCGCACGCAGCACTTTCGCCGACAGGCCACGGTGATTGCCCTCGTCGTTGATGTGCACGATCTTGGCGAGTTCCTCGTTGTTGAGGACCGGCCACGGCAACAGGATCTGCCGACAGGAGGCCGCCGACGGATCGAGTACGTTCTGCTCCGGTCCCATCACGCGCGCCATCGACGTGACGATCTCCTCGCGGATCGCGTCGAGCGGTGGATTGGTCACCTGCGCAAACAGTTCCACGAAGTAGTCGTAGAGGAGCCGAGACCGCTGCGAGAGCACTGCAATCGGCGTATCGGTGCCCATCGACCCGAGCGCCTCGTACCCTGACGCAGCCATCGGAGTGATCAGGATCCGGAGCTCTTCTTCGGTGTAGCCGAAGGTCACCTGGCGACGGACAACCGATTCGTGGCTGGGAAGAAACCGGGGACGCTCGGGCAGTCGCGCCAATTCCAGCAGACCGGCATGCAGCCATTCCTCGTACGGCTTCTCGTCGATCAGCTGCCCCTTGACCTCGCAGTCCGGGATGCGGCGGCCCGCCGCGGTGTCGATCAGGAACATCTTGCCGGGCTCGAGCCGCCCCTTGGCGATGATCTCCTCGGTCGGGATGTCGAGCACGCCGGCCTCTGACGCGAGGACGACCTTGCCGCCGGCGGTCTGCCACCAGCGTCCGGGCCGCAGCCCGTTGCGGTCGAGGACGGCCCCCACCAAGGTGCCGTCGGTGAAGGTGACACACGCCGGACCGTCCCAGGCCTCCATCAGCGAGGCGTGGAACTGGAGGAATGCCCGACGCCGGGGATCCATGTCGGGGACGTTCTCCCAGGCCTCCGGGACCATCATCATCACGCAGTGCGGAACGCTACGGCCACCCAGATGGAGCAGTTCGAGCACCTCGTCGAGCGAGGCCGAGTCCGATGCGTCGGGGCTGCAGATGGGGAACACACGCGAGAGGTCCCCTGGGATCAGATCCGTGGCCACCATGGCCTCGCGGGCGCGCATCCGATTGCGGTTGCCGCGTACGGTGTTGATCTCACCGTTGTGGGCGACAAAGCGGAACGGGTGGGCCAGCGGCCAGGACGGGAACGTGTTGGTCGAGAACCGGGAGTGCACGATGGCGATCGCGCTGTGTGCGCGCTCGTCCCGCAGGTCCGGATAGAACGCGGGCAGCTGCTTGGTCGTCAGCATGCCCTTGTAGACGATGGTCCGGCTCGACAACGACGCGAAATAGAGTCCGCTGCCCTCGGCTTCGGTCTCCGGTGTCACCCGCTCGGCACGCTTGCGCAGCGGGTAGACCAGGCGATCGAGATCGAGACCTGCCGGCGCCGTGCCGTCGGCCCGCAATGGCGCGGCGACAAAGAGCTGACTCATGTATGGCATACAGGCCCGGGCGGTGTCGCCGATGTCGGCGGCGTCGACCTCGACCGGCAGTTCACGCCAGCCCAGGATGGTGATGTTCTCTTCTTCGGCAATCGTCTCGATGCGTGCCACCGCGAGAGTGCGAGCCCGCGGCTCGGCAGGCAGGAAACAGTTTCCGACGGCGAAGGTGTTCCCGGCGACCGGGTCCGCGGGGGGTAGGACGAAATCGACGACCTCGCGCAGAAATCCATGTGGAACCTGCATCAGGATCCCGGCCCCGTCACCGCTGTTGGTCTCGGCTCCGGCCGCGCCACGATGGTCGAGGTTTTCCAGCGCCAGCAGACCATCTGCGACGATCTCGTGCGTTCGACGGCCGTGAATATCGGCGACCATGGCGACACCGCACGAGTCGACTTCTGCGTCCGGGTCGTATAGACCCTGAGCCTTGGGGACCTGAGAGAACAGCAAATCCGACCTCCACGCCTGGCCCCCGGACATCCGAGGGAACCAACAGACAATCCTCAGGACGTCGCTGGCCCGTGGTGTGAACACGCACCTGAGAATTCAGAGTTGGTGCGACTGCTAATGCTAGCAGTTGAGCCGAAGGTCGGCTGAATCAAATTGTGGTCACACGTGACGCTCGCCGGTCTCGCTTTCGGTGTCCGGCTTGGCGTTCCGCTGCGCTTCGGCCGAGAGTGAGTCCTCGCCCGTGTCCGAATCGTCCGCGGCAGATGCCGGCTTCCCATCTTCGGCGACGTCGTCTTCGACGTAGCCGTCTACCGGATGTTCACTGGGCTCGTGCTCTGCATCCCGCCCGGCACCGGGGTGATAGATCTCCGACGGGGACTCACGCCCCTTGGGAGCGATCACCACATAGATCGCGGCGCAGGCGAACACCAGCGCAGCGGTGAACAGGTTGATCCGCACACCCCAGATCAGCGACGCCGCATCGGTGCGCATTGTCTCGATGACGAACCGTCCGAGGCAGTATCCGGCGACGTACAGCGCGAACAGTCGGCCGTGCCCGATCCGGAACCGCCGGTCGATGACGACCAGCGCGATCACGATCAGGATGTTCCACAACATCTCGTAGAGGAACGTCGGTTGGACGATCGCATCGACCACGCCGTTGGATTTGCCGTCGATCAGGCCCGGGCTGGTGTACCCCGAAGAATCAACACGTTCATAGATCTTCAGGCCCCACGGCAGGTCGGTCGTCTGGCCGTAGAGTTCCTGATTGAAGTAATTGCCGACGCGGCCGATGGCCTGCGCCAGCAGGATCGGTGCGGCGATCGCATCACCGAAGGGCGGCAGCCTGATCCCGGCCCGTCGGGCGCCGATCCAGGCACCGAGCGCGCCGAAGGCGACCGCACCCCAGATACCCAGGCCACCGTCCCAGATCTTGATGGCATCGATCGGATCTTTGGGTCCGTCACCGAAGTAGGTCTGCCAGTCGGTGGCGACGTGGTAGATCCGGCCACCGATGAGGCCAAAGGGCACCGCCCAGATCGCCACGTCGAGGACTTCACCATCGCGACCCCCGCGTGCGATCCAGCGCTTGTTGCCCCAGTAGATCGCGACGATGATGCCGACGATGATGCAGAGCGCGTACGCGCGGATCGGGAAGGGTCCCAGATCCCAGACACCTTGCGGCGGGCTGGGGATGAATGCCAGCGGTTCGCGGTTCACGAACGGACCCCGGAGCCCGCCCGCACTCCCTCGGCCAGTTCCGCAGTCAGTTCGCGCAGTGCGGCATCACCCTCTGCGACGGCCGAGACCAACGCCGAACCGACGATGACCCCGTCCGCGTATTCGGCGATCTCCGCGGCCTGAACCTTGTTGCGGACGCCGAGTCCGACACCGATCGGGATGTCCGAATGCGCCCGGATCCGGGCACACAGCTCCGGAGCCATCGACGACACGTTGTCGCGGGCACCGGTGACGCCCATCGTGGAAGCCGCATAGATGAATCCGCTGCTCGCCTCGAGGGTCATCGCCAGGCGCTCTTCGGTCGACGACGGAGCGACCAGGAAGATCCGGTCGAGTTCGTGCTCCGTGGAGGCCGCCATCCAGTCATCGGCCTCGTCGGGAATCAGGTTCGGCGTGATCAGGCCCAATCCGCCGGCACCGGCCAGATCGCGGGCGAATCGATCGATCCCGTACTGCAGCACGGGATTCCAATACGTCATGACCACGGCACTGCCGCCGGCATCGGCGATGGCCTCGACTGCGGTGAAGACGTCCCGGACCCGGATACCACCTCGCAAGGCCTGTTCGGCCGCGTTCTGAATGGTCGGACCGTCCATGACCGGATCGGAGTACGGGACGCCGACTTCGATGATGTCGCAACCGGATTCGACCATCGACCGCATCGATGTCAGCGAACCGGCCAGGTCCGGGTATCCGACCGGCAGGTAACCGATCAGTGCGCTGCGCCCTTCGGCGCGGCAGCGGTTGAACAGTGGTCCGAGCCGAGAGTCGGCCTCAGGCATTGTCTGCATCCTCGTCTAGAAGTCCGAACCATTTGGCAGCGGTGTCAACGTCTTTGTCGCCACGCCCGGAGAGGTTGACGACGATGATCGCGCCCTCCCCCAACTCGACGCCCAGCTTGAGTGCACCGGCAACAGCGTGCGCGGACTCAATGGCCGGGATGATGCCCTCTTTCCGGCTGAGCAACGCGAGCGCATCCATGGCTTCGCTGTCGGTGATCGGACGGTACTCGGCGCGGCCGATGTCCTTGAGGTAGGCGTGCTCGGGCCCGACACCGGGATAGTCGAGTCCGGCTGAGATCGAGTGGGATTCGATGGTCTGGCCGTCTTCGTCCTGCAACAGGTACGAGTAGGCACCCTGGAACGCGCCGGGGGTTCCACCGGTGAAGGTGGCGGCGTGACGTCCGGTCTCGACGCCGTCGCCGGCGGCTTCGTAGCCGACCAGACGCACGTCTTTGTCGTCGATGAACGGATGGAAAATGCCGATCGCGTTCGATCCGCCACCGACGCAGGCGACAACGGCGTCGGGAAGCCGTCCGGCCGAGCGGAGGATCTGCTCACGGGCCTCGAGCCCGACAACCCGTTGCAGATCGCGGACCATCACCGGGAACGGGTGCGGTCCGGCAGCGGTACCGAAGCAGTAATACGTGTTGTGCGCGTTGGTGACCCAGTCACGCATCGCCTCGTTGATCGCGTCCTTCAGAGTCGCCGAACCGGTGTCGACGGAGACCACCGAGGCACCGAGCAGACGCATCCGCGCGACGTTGAGCGCCTGGCGTTCGGTGTCGACGCGACCCATGTAGACGATGCATTCGAGGCCGAACATGGCGCACGCGGTGGCGGTGGCCACACCGTGCTGACCGGCTCCGGTCTCGGCGATGATCCGGTTCTTGCCCATCTTCTTGGCAAGCAACGCCTGACCGAGCACATTGTTGATCTTGTGAGATCCGGTGTGGTTCAGGTCTTCTCGCTTCAGGAAGACCCTCGCGCCACCGGCATGCTCGGACAGTCGCTTGGCCTCGTACAGCGGCGACGGGCGCCCACTGTAGTCACGTTGCAGGCGATCGAGTTCGTGCAGGAACTCGTCGTCGGTACGTACCTTCTCCCAGTTCACCGTGACCTCATCGATCACGGCCATCAGCGCTTCGGGTACGTGCCGGCCACCGTAGACACCGAAGTGTCCACCGCGATCGGGTTCGACCGACGTTCTGTTGACCAGACCGGCGCTGGCCGGCGGGAGTTCGGAAAAGGAAGAAGCTGATGCGGCAGACGACGAGGTCATGGTGGAGGCAGAGGCCTAACGGACTGGTTTGGGGCAGGACGGGTGGGTACCGGCGGTGACCAGTTCCGAGACGGCTGCACGAGGGTCACCAG
The DNA here is from genome assembly GCA_003202005.1 of Williamsia faeni. Classification (GTDB taxonomy): domain Bacteria; phylum Actinomycetota; class Actinomycetes; order Mycobacteriales; family Mycobacteriaceae; genus Williamsia; species Williamsia faeni. Next base: position 42,390 of record QJJF01000018.1, read on the forward strand.
CGGTGACCAAGCCCTCTCCGACCAGGACCGCGTCGGCGCCGGCGCCGGCGTAAGCCAGCAGATCGGCGGTTCCGCGAACACCGGATTCGGCGATCCGGATCACCTTGGAAGGCAATCCGGGGGCGATCCGGGCAAAGCTGTCGCGGTCGACTTCGAGGGTCTTGAGGTTGCGGGCGTTGATGCCGACCACCGATGCTCCGGCCTGCAGCGCTCGATCCGCTTCTTCCTCGGTATGGACCTCGACGAGCGCGGTCATCCCCAGGGACTCGGTGCGGTCGAGCAGTGAGGTGAGCACGTTCTGCTCGAGCGCGGCGACGATCAGCAGGATGACGTCCGCGCCGTGGGCACGGGCCTCATGGATCTGATACGGGCCCACGATGAAGTCTTTGCGCAGGACCGGGATCTTCACGGCGGCACGGACAGCATCCAGATCGGCGAGCGATCCGCGAAACCGGCGCTCCTCGGTCAGCACGCTGATGATCCGCGCGCCACCGGCCTCGTAGGCCTTCGCCAGCGCGGCCGGATCGATGATGTCGGCCAGGTCGCCTTTCGACGGGCTGGCGCGCTTCACCTCTGCGATGACGCCGATCCCCGGCTCACGCAGCGCCGCGGTTGCGTCGATCGGGTCCGGTGCTGCCGCGGAGGCGGCCTTGATGGCAGCGAAGTCGATCACAGCTTCGCGTGCTGCCACATCGGCCTTTACCCCGGCCAGAATCGAATCAAGGACGGTTTGCTTGCTCATGGTCAACCCCTTTCTCACGCCACTGACGAGGATGTAGCCAGTTGCGCGAGACCACAGCAGCTCGTGTTTTCAGTAAGGAAAGGGTAGCGCCGACCCACTGCATGCCGGATTCCGGGTATGCCAAACAAAGTGAAACCTGTCACCTTTCGCGATCCGTCGGATCGATCGTCGGATCGTCACCGGTGTCGAGGGCATCCCAGAGCAAGCGTTCGTTGCCGTCCACTCCTGTCGAGCCGGTATCCGACCCTCTGTCCGGGCCGGCCACGGCGGCCGCTTCGTGACCGCTTCCGTCAGCCGCCCGGCGCTCGGCGTCGCGCTTGGCGAAGACCTCTTTTTCGAGCTCGGCGCGGCGCGCGGCAGGCGACTTGTACTTCGACGACATCGGCGCATCGCGGGACGCGGTCTGCAGCATCACCACGGCACCGAGCACCGCGGCCACCGCTCCGGCGATCACGAGCAGGCCCGGCAGGATCTTGGTGTCGACCTGTAGCGCTTCGTAGCGGCCGGCCAGCCCGATCGCCTTCGCCGCGTAGCTGACATCGTCATGGCCGGTGAAGAGGGTCAGTGCGGGCAAGATCCCGATGATCGCCACTGCTGCGACGACAAACGCGGTGATGCGCAGCGCCCAGCCACGCAACGACGCGGCCGCAGCGATCCCGGCCAGCAGCACGATCGCCAGCGGGGTCAGCGCCGGCGCCCAGTCCGCACCCTTGACGGTGAACGTGCGCGGCGGCGTCATGCCGTCCGCGGCGACCAGCTCGGCCCACGTCATCCGGGAGGCTGCCCAGAAAGCCAGTGCGCCGAATCCGAGGAGGACGGCGATCATCCCCAGCCGGCGACCACGACTGCTCGCGGGCTTGACGTCGTGTGGCGCGGTCTCACTCACCGGAGTCGCCTGCGATCGGTGTCATCGTTTCGGCCGCCGCGATCGCCTTGAGAACTGCCCGCGCTTTGTTGCTCGCCTCGTTGTACTCGTAGTCGGCCTCGCTGTCGGCGACCACGCCACCACCGGCCTGCACGTACGCACGGCCCTCTTTGAGGATCGCGGTGCGGATGGCGATGGCGGTGTCGGCGTCGCCCGCGAAGTCGAGGTAGCCGACGATGCCGCCGTACAGGCCGCGCCTGGTCTTCTCGTGTTCGTCGATCAGTTCCATCGCCCGCACCTTGGGCGCACCGGTCAGGGTGCCCGCCGGGAAACAGGCGTTGACCGCGTCGAGGGCGGTCTTGCCGGCCTGCAGCTCCCCCGACACCGTGGACACCAGGTGCATGACGTGGCTGTAGCGCTCGATGTGCCGATAGTCGGACACCTTTACCGTGCCCGGCTCGCACACCCGACCGAGATCGTTGCGTCCGAGGTCGACGAGCATGAGGTGCTCGGAGTTCTCTTTCTCGTCGGCGAGGAGGTCTTTTTCGAGGAGCAGGTCGTCGGACTCGGTGGCCCCACGCCAGCGGGTGCCCGCGATCGGATGTGTGGTTGCCACCGAATCCTTCACGGTGACAAGAGCTTCGGGACTTGATCCGACGATCGTGAAGTCCGGTCCACCATTGCCGGGCACCCGCAGCAGATACATGTAGGGGCTCGGGTTGGTGGTGCGCAGCACGCGGTAGACATCGATGGGATCGGCAGCGGTCTGCATTTCGAAACGCATCGACGGCACGACCTGGAACGCCTCGCCGGCCTCGATCTCCGAGACCAGGCTGGTGACGATCGTCCCGTACTCCTCGCGAGTGCGCTGGGCCACGAACTCCGGCTCGGCGGGGTGATACGTCGAGACGGTCGACGGAGCGGGCGCGGCCAGCGCTGCCGTCATCGTGTCGAGGCGGGCCACCGCGTCGGCATAGGCCTCTTCGGCCCGATCGGCGCTGCCATCCCAGTTCACCGCGTTGGCGATCAGCGTGATGGTGCCCTCGTGATGGTCGACCGCCGCGATGTCGGTCGCGAGCAGCATCAGCATCTCCGGCAACTGGAGGTCGTTGACCGTGGTGTCGGGCAGGCGTTCGAGGCGCCGGACGGCGTCGTACGCCAGGAAGCCCACAAATCCGCCGGTCAGCGGCGGCAGGTCCGGGAACCGGTCGGTGGCCAGGATCCGCAGGGACTCGGCGAGGGCAACCAGCGGATCGCCGCCCGTCGGCGCTCCTGCAGGCCGGGTCCCCCACCACTGCGCTTCACCGTCGACCGAGGTCAGCGCGGCGGGAGAGCCGGCACCGATGAACGACCATCGCGACCACGACCGGCCGTTCTCCGCCGACTCGAGCAGGAATGTCCCGGGTCGGTCGCCGCTGAGTTTTCGGTATGCACCCAGTGGTGTCTCCGAATCGGCCAGGACCTTTCGGGTCACCGGCACAACCCGATGGTCGGCTGCCAGCTCCAGGAACTGGGCCAGCGTTGTGGTGTCTGTGAAGCCGCCCGCAGTGCCGGGGGCGGTGGTCTTGTTTGCCATCGCTTCTGATTGTCCCAGCCGCGCTCTATTGACCGAGCGGCTCCCCACCTACACCCCAGTGAGACCGCGGAACCTCGGTGATCGTGACCCAGACAGAATCGGGGTTCTTACCGGTCGCACGCGCGTACGCCTCGGTGACCGCGGCGATGGTTTCACGCTTGACGCGATCGCTGAGTCCGGGTGTCTGGGAGATCTGAATGAGTGGCATGGAAAAACTGTGCCACACGCCGCCAACCCCGAGAGATCGGCCGACCAGCGTCGAAATGACGCGTTTCACACCAGGTGATCGGCACCGACGGCACACTTGAACCACACATGTGGCCGCTTGGAGAGGGAGCTGTTGTGGTCGATTGGGATGGGGATCGGTACGCCGACGTCAGTGCCCTTCAGCGCATGGTGGCCGAGGTCTCGATCGGCGATCTCGAACTCGCCGGCGATGAACGACTCCTCGACGTCGGCTGCGGCGACGGGTTCATCACGATGAAACTCGCCGAGCGATTGCCGGCGGGTTCGGTCGTGGGTGTCGACGCCTCCCGGCGCATGATCGAGAAGGCGCTGACCCGAGTGCCGGCCGATCTGCTCCGCGTCCAGTTCCATGTCGACGACGCACTGGCGTTGCCGTTCAATCGGGACTTCGACGTCGCGGTGTCGTTCAACGCACTGCACTGGATCCACGACCAGACCACTGCATTGCAAGGCATTGCCCGCAGTCTGGACGACGGGGGCCGGGCCGTCATCCAGATCGTGTGCGCAACAGACCGTCCCAGTGTCGAAGACGTGGCCATGGAGGTGGCAGCCAGCTCCGCGTGGCGCCGGCACTTCGACGACTTCGCGGCGCCGTACTTCCATGTCGAACCAACGCAGTTCAGCGAGTTCGCCGCGGCCGCCGGCTTCACCGTCGCGGATCTCCGCGTGCAGGATCTGCGTTGGCAATTCGACTCGACCGAAGCGTTCGCGCAATGGTTTTCGGTAGGCGCCACGGATTGGACGGGCCGACTCCCCACATCCACCGTCGACGATTTCGTCGGGGAGGTGATCGAGCGCTATCAGAAGATGACGGGCGAGCCCGCGGTGCTGCAATTCAGTCAGCTACGGGCAGCATTGAACCTCACCTCCCCAGCCCGATGATGTGTTGTTGCTGCGGTGCCGACCTGGGCTTTTACTCGCCAAATGAACACATCATCGGGGGTGGGTGTCAGGCTGCGCGGTAGGTGGCTCGTTTCCAACCGAAGTCGACCTTGTACACCGGTGCCTCGGCGGCCTTCCGCTCGAATGCCTCACGGGCGCGCTGCTTGAACCATTCAGCGTCGGCGTCGCTGTCCGGGTCCCACATCTCCGGATTAGTGAAGTACTCATCCGGGAAATGAGTGTTGTTGGGCCGCGGCGGATCCAGGGTTCCCCGCTGGCGCCACCCGACCCGGCCCTGCCAACCCGGCGGACCGGTGCCATCGTTGATGATCTCAGTAATCCAGCCGGTGTCCCCGTCATGGATGTGGCCGTGATCGGGACCGCAGACCAGGGTCAGGACGGTGATGTCGGTGCGACCACCTTTGGAGTACTCGACCATGTGATGGACCGCGGTTTCCGTCGCGGGCGCATCACAGCCAGGGCGGGAACATCCCCGCTCGGCGGCGATCAGCGCCAGGCGTTGATATGCGGTGGCAAGGCGGCTTTCACGCCCTAGGAACAGGGGGCGGTGTTTGTCGTCGAGCAGGGCCAGGAACTTACGGCTCACCCCGGCCAGGCGCAGGGCATCGCGGACCGGCACCACTCCACCGGAGGCGGTGGTCGCCAAGCCCGCTTCGGCCTCGAGTTGCTCCAACGTCATCGTGACGATCACCTGCGCGGGCAGACCACGATGCTGACCGAGGATGCCTTGCCCGACCACCATCTCCATCAACCGTTTGAACGCATCATGATTGCGCTGCCCGGGCGTACGGGTATCACGTTTGGCTGCGGCCTCGAGCGTCTCAGCATCCGCCTTGTCTGCGCTGCCTGTGGGTGAGTCCGGATCGTTCGGGTTGTTCATGCCCTGCGCGGCCCACTTCGCGGCGACGATGTCCCACAACGCTTTGGTGGCCGGGTCGAGAGTGCCGGTGATGCCGGCCATATGGTCAGCACCCTGTTTGGACACTTTCAGGTCGCGTTTTTGCGCCCGATCGACATCATCGAACTCACCATCCGGATTCAGATACGCATGCAGATGCAGACCCACCCTCTTCAACTCATCCGGATCCATCGTCCGAGCGGCCTCGGCCATCAACCGCTCACCCTCCGACCACAAAGCCAGATCACTACGAATCGAGCCCGGCAACGCCCGCAACACATCATCGATGACGTTGTAATGGGCGATCCCGATCGCACCATCCCGCAACGCCTGCGCGGTGTGCGGATAGACGGGTTCGGTCACCTCACCTGAGGGGGTATGCCATTGGCCCACGCGTTCAGCGCGTTTCGACCGGGCACTGGCCTGGGTCGCCGAGATCCGTAGCTGGTGACGCAAGAACTTGTTGTGCTTGAGACCCTGCTTCGCCGCGACCGACCGCTCCCGCAACTCCACCGCGATCCGGACCTTCACGGCTTCATCACGGCGGGACTGCATCTCCACAACTTGAGCGAGTTCCACGGTCTCTTTGTCCGACAACGTCGCCAGCGAAACATCAACAAGCCTGCGCGACAACACTTCACTGACAGCAACAATCTCCTCCGCATCAAGAGCCATGCCCTCGATACGGTCGATCAGATCTGCCACCCCCGAACCCATGGAATATTTCTATCAGCGCCCTCCGACAACTAGATCGCCCGACATTTTCGGCACGGTCAACGGCGATTTGGGCACGGTCGGCGGCGATTTGGGCACGGTCGGCGGGTGAATTCCGGTGATCGTCGCAACACCGTTTGTCACGCTGAATCTAGCAGCGCGGCCAGGGCTTCGTTCGGTGTGCGGAATTTGAGTTCTTTTCGAGGGCGGTCGTTGAGGGCTTGGGCGACTTCGGCGAGGTCTTCCGCGGTATGGACCGATAGGTCGGTTCCTTTGGGAAAGTACTGGCGCAAAAGGCCGTTGGTGTT
>QJJF01000019.1 GCA_003202005.1 Williamsia faeni
ATGCCAAAACGTTCGAACCTTCATCACCGGAACCGGCGGTGTACCCATCCCTGCCACCCATCGTCAGGGTGTTGCGACGACCCCTTGACCCCAAGACGGTGATTGGGGCACGCTCGGCGGTGGCTCGGCGGTGACCGTAGTGGTCACTGCCCACCGCCCGGCCGAGCGTTGATCGGACCTACTTGACGGACTCCGTCGGCGGGCGCCACGAAACGGCCGGATGTGCTTGTCCCAGTCGTACATCGACCGAATCCTGGTAGAACGCAACGTATCCGCGGAGTCGGGCCACCTCGTCGAAAGGGGTCTCGTAGCTCCAGCAGATCGCGGAGTCGCCATCTCCGTCGAAACGCCAATGTGTGGCTTCGCCTTTGAACGGACAGCGACTCTGCGTATCGGGGTCAGCGGTCAACTCGACGCGGATGTCGGTGCGCGGGAAGTAGAAGACCAGCCCGTGGTCCTGCTCATCGACGAGGAGCGAGCGGGACGTCTGCGCGAGTAGTCGCCCGTCGACTGATGCCGTCACCACATTTCGGCGGGGGTAGATGTCCACCCGATAGTCAGGTCTGTCCGCGAAGGCACTGGTGTTCTGCGATGTCATTCGGGTGGCTCCTAGCGAGGGAATGTCGGGGCAGCATTGCCGATCAGGGGCAAAACCGGCACATGTCTATGCGTGGTTCACAATCGCTTCGCCGATGGAATGCTCGAGTCGGCAGATCGGATCGGCCGGATGATCGCTTCCTGGGTGAACGAGGCCAACAACTCGCCGGCCTCAGTGTGGATCTGGCCGCGCACGTAAGTCATACCGGCACCGACCTGCGTGCTCTCATGCGAATAGAGAATCCACCCGTCCCATGCCACCGGCTCGTGAAAGCCGATGGTCACAGTCATGACTCCAGTGGATACGGTCTGATGGGCCTGGCTCGCACCGATCCCGGCGTGAGCCCGCATCGTCGTGGCCACCGACAGGTGACCGGTGAAATGCGACAGCAGTGCCTTCGCCAGATCGTCGCGGTCCGGGATCTGGTCGTACTTCAGCCACGCGTACAACTCGGGCGGCCCCACCTCGTCGGGGCTGTTGACATCGACGACGTCGACGAGCCGGACTTCGCGTCCGATCATCGGCATGTCACGCACGTTGGACTCGGCGGGCGAGGCCACGTCAGGGAGCGGAGCGGAGTGCCGGATCAGGTCTTCGGTCGGCACATCGGCGAGCACCGACACCATCGCGCAGCGCCGACCTCCCTGACATACCGCCACGTTGGCGCTGGCCATCGATCGGCCCTCATGGATCACGTCCACCTCGAACTCGACCGGAATCGTCGCATCGACGGCGCGGGTGAAGACCGCCCGCGCCGACCTGATCGACTTGCCGGGAAAACGCTTGGCGGTTGCCACGATCGCCTGGGCGAGCAACTGGGTACCGTCGGCCACCTGACGCGCCCCGCCGTCACTGGTGCCGGTGAACCGGTCAGGACCGGCCTCCGCGACATCGAAGATGTCGAGCATCCGTTCGACGGACGACTCGGCGAAGTCGGTCGTGGATTCCGTGGGTGCCACTGTTTTGGTCCTAACCTGCGATCTGGATCGAGCGGAAGCTGCGATCGAAATAACGTAACAGACCAGTTCACTCGCATTGTGCGGGTACAACTTCTGGCGCTGGATCATTGCTGCGTTGGAAGTCCAGGTGAACGACGCATTCCCGAGTTGGCTGGTCGCGGCCAAGCCTGAATTCCGGTGAGTTACCCTGAAAACCGATGACCGACCGATAGGTTGGTGTGCTCTGTCGAAGACAATGGCGCGCAAGGAAATTAGAGTCTCGAAAGGTCGCACGAATGCCGAATAGCAGTCTTGAATCGCTGGGTTCCACCAGCTTCGCGAACCGTACCGTCGTGATGTCGGGCGGAAGCCGCGGTATCGGGTTGGCGATAGCACGGGCTCTGGCCGAACGCGGCGCCAACATCGTCTTGCTGGCGAAGACGGACACCCCTGACCCCCGGCTGCCCGGAACCATCCACACGGCGGTCGCTGAGATCGAGAGTGTCGGTGGAAAGGCCGTCGGTGTCATCGGGGACCTGCGGAATGCCGACGACATCGCGCGGGCAGTCGACACTGCAGTAGAGACGTTCGGTGGCGTGGACATCTGCGTCAACAATGCGAGCGTTCTCAACCAGTCGAAAACGGCTGATCTGCCGCTCAAGCGGTTTGACCTGATGCAGGGTGTCAATGTGCGCGGAACGTTCGCGCTGACCCAGGCGTGCTTGCCGCATCTCGAGAAGTCGCCTGCAGCACAGGTTTTGACACTCTCTCCGCCGTTGAACATGGCACCGGAGTGGCTCGGTAAGTTTCCCGGTTACATGCTCGCGAAGTACGGGATGACGCTGCTGGCCCTGGGTTTTGCCGCCGAATTCGCCGAGCAGGGGATCGCCAGCAACTGCCTGTGGCCTGAAACCACCATTGCGACTGCTGCGGTGCAGAATCTGCTCGGTGGTGAAGAGGGGACGATTCACGCGCGCGATCCACAGATCATGGCGGACGCTGCCGCATTGGTGCTGTCTCGGCCGACGTCGGAGACCGGGCAATGTCTCATCGACTCGGCAGTGCTCACCGATGCCGGCGTCACCGACCTGTCGATCTACGGCGGCCAGGATCCACTGGACTACGACTTCTTCATCGACGTTTAGACACCATTGACGCAAACGCTCCACACATTCGAAGGCGCTTCAGCTCGCCAGTGAATGTGCGGAGCGTTTTGCTCATTCCGCCGGCCAACTGTTTCGGCACGGCGGCGGGCGCCACTCATGCGGTCGGGGAGGTCGAAGGCACCTGCGATGGTCTCGTCGGAGCCGGCCGCAGTGTCAGATGCCGCCGCTCCCCGCCGCAACGCCAGAATTATTTCGACGACCTCAATTCGGCGGCCACAGTCGTACGAGACAGACTGAAACCGGTTGCGAATCAACTCTTTGAAACAGTCGTCCACAACGTCGGCAAGGATGCCGCGAACTGCTACGGCAAGACCGGCAAGTTTCTTCCCGGCGCGGCGACAACTGATCGGGCAACGCCTCACGATTCGGACCTGCGGCGAAAGCGTGGCCGATCTTTGCCGGCGATGAGTCGGCGCCATCTGCGTCTGGCACCTGGGGCGAGCGATCAACGAAATCAAGCGCACTGCCGCTGATGGGTGCGCACTCCTTCCCGGGTCGAAATTTCGACTCGATTCCGACACTCCAAACGCCGGGCGAAACTCGGCCGGAATGATATACAGTAACTCTTACAGTAGATTCGCCGTGGTGCTGTTGCCCAAGCGGTTGTGACCGTGAGGGCACCGTGCGCGATTCGTGGACCGCCAGCGCAGGAGAGTGTGTATGACCATCGCGGAGTTGGAGTTTGATCCGTTCTCGCAGGAGTTCTTTGACGGCGCGTATGACCTGTACGCGCGGATGCGCGAGGAGGCGCCGGTCTACTACAGCGAGAAGTATGACTTCTATGCACTGAGCCGGTACACGGACGTGGCGGCGGCCTATCGCGACTTCTCCACCTACTCGTCAGCGCGGGGGATCGACCTCGCCACGGTTCGACGCGGCGAGGTGCCGCCGCACAGGTCCATCATCGTGATGGATCCCCCTGAGCATCGCCACGTCCGGGGGATCGTCTCGAAGGTGTTCACCCCCCGCGCCATTGCAGAGTTGCGGCCGATGGCCAGTGATCAGATCGACCGCTTCCTGAGCGCTGTCGATCCGGCCGGATTCGATCTCGTACAAGACTTTTCGGCCCTGTTCCCGATAGAAATCATCTCGCGGATGCTCGGCGTGCCGGAAGCTGAACGCACCCAGGTCCGGCTCTGGACCGATGAATTGCTGCATCGCGAGGTCGGGCAGATCGAGATGTCAGAAGTCGGGTTCAACGCGGTCGTGGAAATCTCGCGGTACTACTACGCACTCGCCAAGGCGCGGCGCGCAGATCCGCAAGACGACATGATCAGCCGCCTGGTCCAGGCCGAGATCGAGCGTGACGACGATCAGCCACCGACGTTGAGCAACATGGAGATCGCGATGTTCGCGGCGTTGCTCGGCGGTGCGGGTGCCGAGACGGTTGCAAAATTGATCGGTGGCGCCGGTGTTGCCTTCGCGCGGTTCCCGGATCAGTGGGAAAAGCTGCAGCAGGATCGGAGCAAGATCCCGGATGCGGTCGAGGAACTGCTGCGTTACGAATCGCCCAATCAGTACAACGTCCGATACTCGATGAAGGATGTGAGGCTTCACGGCGTGACCATCCCGGCAGGTAAACCGGTCTTTCTCTTGCTCGGATCGGCAAACCGTGATCCCGAGGCATTCCGCGACGCCCACGTACTCGACATCGACCGCGATCGATCCCAGGTGCCGAGTCTTGCATTCGGCTACGGCATACACAGTTGCCTCGGAGCGGCACTTGCCCGGCTCGAAAGTTCCATCGCACTCAATCGGCTCCTTGATTTCATGCCGCGGTTCGAGGTCGATCTGGATCGGTGTACTCGCGTCACGATGCAGAATGTCGCGGGCTACAACAATGTTCCCGTCCGGGTGCTGACGTGATGGCTGCTCAACGACCTCTCTTGTAACCGCGATGACCACTGTGGCAGAGTCAAAGTAAAATAAGATGACTTAGTTGCCTATGAGAGGTCGTTGTGCACCGAGATTGCGGCGTTCGGCATGCGATCCATACCGAACCATCGTCGGTATGACTCAGACTGCCGACCGAACTCCGCGTAGTGAAGATCCGGCCCTCGGACTCGATATCGCTGAACCTGCACCGCTGGCCCAGGTCGAATGGTGGACCGTACCGGTCGAGCCGGGTGGCGCGAACGACGACGGGTACGGGGAAATGGTTGCTCGTCTGCGTCGATTCCTGAACACGGTGACTGCAGCCCGACCGGACTCCGCGACAGTCGCGGCGCTGACCGCGGACCTCGCGGGCTGGGACGAGCGACTGGCCCCCACTGCGGTCTCGGAGCGCAACCAGTTCTTCGGGCGCCGTCCTGACCTACCTGGTCGCGGGCAAACGATGTCGCCGGTGTTTGTGGTCACCGAAGCAGACCGGAACACCGTGCGAGGCACGGTGACGTTTGGGCGATACTTCCTGGGCGGGAACGGAGCGGTGCACGGCGGTGCGATTCCGCTCTTCTTCGATGAGGTGCTGGGCCGGCTGTCGGTGACTGCCGGCCGCACTCGAGCTCGTACGGCTTACTTGCACACAGATTTTCGTTCTATCACGCCTGTCGGTATCGAGCTCGACGTCCATGCGTGGTTTGTCAGCGAGGAAGGCCGCAAGCGAGTACTGCGCGCCGAGCTTCGTCACGCAGACGTGCTCTGTGCCGAGGCCGAGGGCTTGTTCGTCGCACTCAAACCAGGTCAGCCGTGATGGGCCTTTCGGCTCTGTTCACTGGTCGCCGCCGTCCGGATGGGGCCACATAACACCATGGAGCACATCACAAATGGAGGATCGTTGAAGATCAAGAACTCAGTGGCATTGGTGACCGGATCCAATCGCGGCATGGGGCGCCACTTCGTCGAGCAGTTGCTGGCACGTGGGGTCACGAAGGTGTACGCGGCGGCGCGTGACGTCGCCGGCATCTCAGTCGAAGGTGCGGAAGTGGTCCCGCTCGATATCACCGAGCCCGCCGACGTAGTCGCCGCGGCAGCGCGCGCCGGAGACGTCTCGCTGCTGATCAACAACGCCGGCTTTTCGGCGAATCAGAATTTCATCACCGGCGATCTGGATGAAATCCGCCGGGAGATGGAGACGAACTACTTTGGCACACTTGCGATGTGCCGGGCATTCGCCCCGATTCTGGCAGCCAATGGCGGAGGCGCCATCCTGAACGTCTTGTCGGTGGTCTCGTGGATCTCGGCGGATGGAGCGAATGGTTACGCCGCGTCCAAAGCGGCGGCGTGGAGCCTGACAAATGGCATTCGGCTAGAACTGGCCGCACAGGGGACCCTGGTCACGGGTCTTCATCTGTCGGTGACCGACACGGATATGGCTGCCGGTATCGACATGCCGAAGAACGATCCGGCTGAAGTCGTCCGGTCCGGACTCGACGGCCTGGAACGGGGTGACCTCGAGGTCCTTGCCGATGAACGTACGGTCGCCGTCAAGTCGTATCTGGCGAGTGCTCCGGCAGCGCTATATCCGCAGCTGGGGGCGGTGCCATAGCGGGCAGCGCTGCGTCATCGCGCTTCCAATTGACGACGTGTCTTGCGGTGAGCACGTGTCGTGGCCCGATGACTGTGCCGGATGCATCAGATGTTGTCGGTGAAACCGTAGGTTCGATCATGACGCCACGTCGCGCTTCCTTCGCTACCCGAATCCGGCGAACGCCGATCCGGTCGTCCAAGGTAGGCACACCCATCGGGCCGACGCGAGCACGGGCACTGATCCATTCCCTTCGGATGTCTCTTGGGCTAGGGTTTGGAATACTTCAATTGATTGAAGCAAAGGTCAATTTTCTCCGACAGCGAGGCCGGATATGAGTGATGGAACGGGCCGGGTTGCCGGCAAGGTTGCAGTGATAACAGGTGCTGCTCGAGGCCAAGGTCGGGCGCATGCTGTTCGGCTGGCCCAGGAGGGTGCAGACATCATCGCGATCGACATCTGCTCGACCCTTCCCAGCGTGACCTACGACTCCGCGACACCCGAGGACCTCGCCGAAACCGCACGTCTGGTGGAGAAGCACGGACGCCGGATCGTCACCGCGCAGGTCGACATCCGGGACCGCGCGAAACTGCAGGCCGCAGTCGACACCGGCGTTGCCGAACTCGGCCGTCTCGACATCATCATTGCCAACGCGGCGATTTCGCCGATCGCACCGTGGGACGAGATCACGTCGGAGGTCTTCGATGACACGATGTCGATCAATGTCGCCGGTACCTGGAACACGGTGATGGCAGGGGCCAAGTACCTCGTCGAGGCGGGTGGCGGATCGATCATCCTCGTCAGCTCTGCTGCCGGCATCAAAGTGCAGCCGTACATGGTCTCGTACACAACCAGCAAGTTCGCCGTGCGTGGCATGGCCAAGGCCTTCGCCGTCGAACTCGCGAAAGACCATATTCGGGTGAACAGTCTCCATCCCACCGGCGTCGCAACCCCGATGGGCACCGGGGACGTCCACGCACGGATCGAGCGCGCGGTAGCCGGAAACCCCCGGCCCGCACAAATGTTCACCAATATGCTGCCCGTGGATTACACGCAGCCCGAAGATGTTGCCGAGACCGTGCTGTTCCTCGCCAGCGACGAGTCCAAGTACATCACCGCGCACGAGATCGCCCCTGACGCGGGGATCACCGAATTCTAGGTTCGCGTTCGTAATTCGGCGACGAGCGCCTCGATGCGCCGTACCCGCGTCTCCGGCTTCTTTGCGTTCTCGATCATGCGTACGTGCTGCTTCTTCTGGCTCGGGGTCAGCCGGTCGTAGGCGGCACGTACGGGCGGGTCGGCGACCAGGGCGGCGACGAGGTCCTCGGGCTCGACGACCGTGATGGGTTCGTTGTCCAACTCCACCGTCACCTCGACGTCGTCGCCGATCGTGGATCCGGAGGCGATCCGGTTCGCGTTGCTGAGGCCGATCAGGTGACGGCCCCGCATGATCGCAATCCGGGTGCTCCAGGTGTGGCCGTTGATAGTGACAGTCACCCGGGGTCGCTTCCCGCCCGACAGCGACTCGACGACGTCGGGAGGTACCTCAAGGCCTCTCATGGGCTCGGGTGGCTCGACGACGGTACGGAACTTCATCGTTCAACTCCTCGCTCGGTTGGGTTGCGTGAAATACAAGCTCTACCAATCGTGTTGACCCGCTCCGATAAGCCCCGCACCTACCGTCGAGCGTGCCGTAGTCGCCGTCGAGCGTGCCCTCGTAGCCGTTGAGCGTGCCGTAGTTGCCGTCGAGCGTGCCCTTGTTGCCATCGGCTGTGTTCTTGTTCAAAATAATTGCGCCACAAGGGCACAGTCAACGGTTGTTTCGGCACGGTCGGCGGCTACTAGGGCACGCTCAACGGGTTGTGTTGGCGTGCAGATCGGTTCGAGGGGGTCTACTTCTTGTCGTACGACGAGATGCTGTCGAGCCGATCTAGTTCGGATGCAGACAATTCCAGATCGACAGAGGCGAGAAGTGCACCGAGTTGTTCCGGGATCCTGGCGCTGGCCAGGGGTGCGACGATCGTGGGTTGTTGCCTCGTCCACGCGAGAGCAACGGTCGCGATCGCCACCTGATGTTCTTGTGCGATGGTGTCGAGTTCGGCGACCACCGCGAGTCCCTCGGCGCTGAAGAACCGGCCGGCGAATGGCCCGCGCTCGGCGCCCTCGAGGTCTGCTTCGGTTCGGTACTTGCCGGTGAGAAATCCACTGGCCAATACCCAATACGGGAAGACGGCGAGGTCGAACTTCTCGGCGAGGGGCCGAATCCCCGTCTCGAAGTTCTGTCGTGCCACCAAACTGTAATTAGGCTGCAGTGCAATAGGTTTCGCAAATCCGTTGTCGTCGCATACGGTCAGCCACTCGGCGATCCGATCGGCAGAGTAGTTCGAGATACCGACGTGTCGGACCTTCCCGGACTGGACCAGGGCATCAAATGCGGCGACTGTCTCGACCAGCGGTGTTTTCGCGTCGTCGTAGTGCGCGTAGTAGATGTCGATGTAGTCGGTGTTCAGTCGCGTCAGGGAGGCTTCCGCGGCCCGGACCACGTTGTCTGGGGCCAGACCGAAGGTGTCCGCGCGCAGTCCGACCTTGGTCGCCAGGACAATGTCGTCGCGGCGTTCACGTTTCCCGAACCATTGTCCGAGAATGGTTTCCGAATCTCCGTCGGTCTTGTCCGGCATGGTGTAGCTGTCCGAGGTGTCGACGAAATTTCCGCCCGCGGAGACGTAGCCGTCGAGCACCGTGAACGACGTCGCGGGGTCGCTGGTCCAGCCAAAGGTGTTGCCGCCCAAAAGTAGTGGGTAGACATCGAGATCGGAGGTGCCGATACGGGTCATGTGGGTGCTCTCCATCAGTTGACGTTATCGATCTGCGCGAGCAGATCGCGGGTTGCTTGTACGGCGTTACCGAGCTGGGTCGACAGTGGTACACCGGCCTGCATCGCCGAACGAACGGGCACCTCAAGGCCGATGACGAGATCGCGAGGCAGTACAGCGAGGATGTCGCGGAGCGGCAATTCGCCGGTTCCCGGAATCATCCGCTCGAACATGGACTCTGCCATGTAGTCGTCGATGACCGGGACCAGCGGCGCGTCACTGACCTGGATATATCCGATGACATTCGGATCGACGGACGCGAGGTCCTCGGCGCCGGACCCGGACCGAACGAGGTGCATGGTGTCAACGAGAATCCGGAAGTCCGATCTGCCAACAGCTTTGACCACATACAAGGCTGTGTCCAGATCGCCGATGGTTGTCCCCGGACTGATCTCGACCGTGGTCTCGATCCCGCGCTCGGCTGCCATCTCGGCCAGGATCCCGAATTGGTCGATACTGCGGCCCAGATCTGGATCGAGCGAGACTGTGTTGACGCGGGTGACCCCGAGTTCTTCCATGATCGCCAGGTCGGCGGATTTGTCCCGGATCTCCATACCGCCACGAACCGACATCCCCTCACCGAGGGCGATGCTCACCCCTCGATCGCGCATGGCCGCAACCATCTCCCGACGCAGCGCGGGGTCGTCGCGCAGTGAAAACGGTGGATAAAAGGGTGGGTCGTACGGGAACGACGTCAAACCCGACGAGATATGGCGGCAGCCGAGATCCGCCGCCAGTTCAACGTGTTCGATGGGTGGTAACCCGAAGACGCTGAGCAGTTCAATTCCCAGTCGCTCCATTGCGTTCTCACTTTCGATGAGCCCAGCTGAACCGCTCTACTGGCCGGCACTGCGCGTGCAAGAATGATGTTCTGAATTGCCAGAATATCATTGTCGACTGTGAAAATGTTGCTCTTGCGTCGCTCAATCGGGCCGCGCGAGCCAAAGATTGGAGCCACCTGATGTTGGACCGGATCGAGGTCGGGCTCGTCAGCGCCGACGACGCCGTGGTGAACTTCTATACCACCGTTTTTGAGATGGATAAGCTCGAAGTCACCGAAGCAGGTTCGGGAACCGTGCACCGACTCCGGGCGGGCGGCACGGTGCTCAAGGTGATGGTGCCCAAGCAGCCACCGGCAGTGGCCGAACCGTCCGGGTCGTTCCTCGCTGCAACCGGGTTGCGATACCTCTCGTTCTACGTTGCAGACGGACTCGACGAGCTCGTCGAACGGGGTGTGGCCGCGGGTGGGCGGCTGCAGATGGGTCCAATCGACATCGGTCCCGGAAAACGGCTTGCCATCTTCGCCGATCCCGACGGCAACACCTTAGAACTGGTCGAAGGACCGAGCTAACCGCGCGCTCGTTGGTACTGCTCGGCGGTCAGAAATCCAAGCCGACTCCGCCGTCGAGCGGGCCGAACGGGCCACCGAGCGGGCCGAACGGGCCGCCGACCGTGCTCTTGTTGCCGTCGACCGTGCCCTTGTTCACTGGCTGCGCCACAACGGCACGGTCGACGGTCGGTAGGGCACGCTCGACGGTTGCGAGGGCACGGTCGACGGTCAGGAGGGCACGGTCGATGGGCCGGATCGCAGGTGGTCTGAGGTATCGCCGGTGAAGTCCAGCAGTGAGTAGTCACGTGAGGCAAATGTCCAGCCGTTGCCGGCCCGGACGACGGTGTCGTGGTGTCGGCCCGACGCGATGATGTCGATCCGTCCCTCGCGCGGTTGCAGCACGGTGTAACACGACCGCACCCGCGCCCGGTCGGGGCCGTCGAATTCGATGATCGGGTTGGTGATCAGGTGCCGAGTTCTGGGGGTGCCGTCCGCATGAAGGATCACCATCGTGCGAAACATCTGTTCGACATGGGCTGCGCCGTGGCCGACCACGGTCTCTCCGATCAAGATGTCGGCATCGGTGAAAAGCGCTGCCATGGAGGCGAAGTCACCTGAGTCGACCAGTTCTGCGTACCGGTGGAGCAGTGCGCAGATGGCGTGTTCGTCGCGGCAGTCGGTCATCGCGCGGCGGTTGGCTGAAGTGTTCCTTGCCGGGCACGGCGGCGCTGGCGGAAGCGGATGACCGCCTTGACGATCTCTTCGATCCACAACACGGACGACCCGATTGCCACGGCGACCAGCCATTGGTCGGCGGTCAGCGCGGTGGTATCGAACAGGTCCTGCAGGAAAGCGACGTGCACGACGGCGATCTGCAGCATGATCACCGCACCGAGCGAAACCCAGATGGCCTTGTTGGTGAACGACTGCGGTGAGAACACCGAGCGCGTGTCGGATCGGACGTTGAGCAGGTTGAAGACCTGATAGGACACGAATGTCGTGAACGCGAGGGTGGTGACAAAGAGCGGGTCGTCGGCGCTGTCGGGGAACATATCGTCAGCGAACGCGAGAACGGCGATGGTGCCGGTGGCCATCACGATGCCGAAGGTGAGAATACGGCGGATCCGGTTGCGGGTCAGCAACTGCTCGCCCGGTGGGCGAGGCTTCTCGGTCATCACGGACGACTCGGTCGGGTCGACGCCAAGCGCCAGGGCCGGCGGGCCGTCCATGATGATGTTCACCCACAGGATTTGCAGCGCGGTGAACGGCGCACCACCGGCGAGGTCGAAGACCCCGGCGCTGAGGAAGACGAGAACGAAGCCCCACGCGGTGGTGAGCTGGAACTTCACGAACTTGATGATGTTTGCGTAGATCCCGCGGCCCTCGCGAACGGCGGCGACGATTGTGCTGAAGTTGTCATCGGTCAGAATGATGTTGGCCGCGCCTTTGGAGACGTCAGTTCCGGTGATGCCCATGGCAATTCCGATGTCGGCCTGCTTCAGCGCGGGCGCGTCGTTGACACCGTCGCCCGTCATGGCCACCACACTGCCGTTGGCCTGCAACGCCTTGACCATTCGGATTTTGTGTTCCGGCGCGACCCGGGCCAGCACACCGAAGTCGCGGGCCCGTGCCGCGAGCTCGTCCTCGTCGAGGGCATCCAGCGCGGAACCGGAGGCGGCGTCGCCGGTGATACCCAGGTTGCGCGCAATCGCGGTCGCGGTGGTCAGATGGTCGCCGGTGAGCATATGCACCTTGATGCCCGCGGCGTGCGCGATCTCGATTGCCGCAGCGGCCTCCGGGCGTGGTGGGTCGACGATGCC
The DNA here is from genome assembly GCA_003202005.1 of Williamsia faeni. Lineage (GTDB taxonomy): Bacteria > Actinomycetota > Actinomycetes > Mycobacteriales > Mycobacteriaceae > Williamsia > Williamsia faeni. The sequence goes on from QJJF01000019.1 coordinate 12,192, forward strand.
GACCAACGCGTAGAGGGTGAGGTGGTCGACCAGGTCGAACAACGCGGCGGAGTCGTCCGGTACGGTGTTGCCGATCTCGCGCCCGGCGATCATCAATGTCCGCAGGCCCTCGGCCGCCAGCTCGTCGATACGAGCTTGAATCCGTTCGTGATCTGCGGCCTCGAGTGGCCGTACCCCGTGTTCGGCGAGCACCGACCCGGCTCGCTCCAGCAGAACATCCGGCGCACCCTTCACACAGCAGCGGTAGGTGGGGCCCGCGCTCTCATCGATATCGCGATGGAAGGTCGCCATGAACTTGTAGTCGGAGTCGAACGGTACCTCCGCGACCCGGGGGAGCGCCTCGCGCGTGCCGTCGACGTCGACGCCACCCTTTTCCGCAAGAACCACCAGCGCACCCTCAGTGGGATCTCCGACCAGCGTGCCCTCGTGGATGGAGGAGTCGTTGCACAACGCCATCGCGGTGAGCGCATCGGTCAAGTCGGGCAACGGGAGTCCGTCGCCGATGAGGATCTCCCCGGTGGTTGCGTAGCCCTCGCCGCTGACCCGGAAGCCGCGCCCGACGATGTGCAGTCGACGCACCGTCATCTGGTTGAGAGTCAGGGTCCCCGTCTTGTCGGTGGCGATGTCGGCGGTGCTGCCCAGGGTTTCCACCGCGGACAGCTGTTTGACGATCGCGCCGCGTTGCGCCAGCCGCGACGCACCCATGGCCAGCGTGAATGCCACTACCGCCGGCAGACCCTCGGGAATGGTGGCAACCGCAAGCGACACCGCGGTGAGGAGCAGGTCGGTCCATGAATCGCCGTTGATCAGCCCCATCGCGAAGACCAGGGTCACGACGACCAGGGCGATGATGGTCAACGTCTGCGCCAGCCGATCGATGCGACGTTGCAGCGGGGTCTTGTCGCCGCCCGCCTCGCCGAGCAGCGTTGCGATGGCACCGATCTCGGTGTCCATGCCGGTGCCGGTGACCACGATCGCGGCTCGTCCCCGGGTCAGCGCGGTGTTCATGTAGAGCATGTTCGTGCGGTCTGCCAGGGGGAGGCTCGCGTCATCGAGTGTGTCGACGAACTTTTCCACCGGCTGCGACTCACCGGTCAATGCCGATTCGGCCACCTGGACGTTCGCCGCCTCGACGATCCTGCCGTCGGCGGGGACCGAGTCACCGGCCTCGAGCAGCACCACGTCACCGGGCACGAGTTCCGAGCGGGCAACCTCCTGGAGTCGGCCATCGCGGCGCACCCGCGAATTCGCGACCGCCATGTCGCGCAATGCCTGGAGACTGTTCTCGGCGCGCGCTTCCTGCACGTAGTTCAGCACGGTGTTGAAGATGATCACCGCCAAGATCACAACCGGTGTCTCCCACTCGTGGGACACGAGGGCGCTGACCGCCGCGGCAATCATCAACACGATCGTCATCTGGTCGGTGAGCTGGCGCGCTATCTTCTTCCAGCCCGGATCTTTTGCGGCCTCAGTGAGCAGATTGGGTCCGTGTTTGCCGAGTCGATCCGCGGCCGAGGTCGCCGTCAGCCCGGTGGCGGGGTCGACACCGAACGCGGTTTCGACATCGGTGGTCGAGCGGGTGAACCACGTATCCCGTTGGTCGGGGGACCTTTCGGCTACGCGGGCTGTCGGGGTGATGCCGGAATCCATGCGCGAACTCCCTCGGTGTCGCAATGGTTGGTCGATCGCACTCGCGCTCACATCGTACGAAGAATGTGCGCTTCGCTCACGTTGTTCGTCGTTTCGCCAGTACCAGACCAGGTTGAGCACCACCGGGGCAATGTCGACCAGCGAGGTCCCGGCGACGTGGGATTGCCTTGTGTGCCAGCCGCAATCCGGCCGGGCGATCACAGCGACTCAGCTATCGAGTGATCTGAAGCTTGATCACTTCATCGACGGAATCGGCGTCGGATCCCGGCCGCTTCGCCGGATTTTCAGGGTTTACGAACACATCGTTGAGGTTGACGGTCCGAAGTTTGCGGTCGCGGATGATGTCGACGAGTTTCGGGTAGACATGGGTGACCGGCACGTAGTTGAGGTGGCCGATGACTATTGCCTGCGGGTTGAAGTACTGGTTGGCCATTTGGACGATGTAGTCCTCGGTGATTTGCGTGGAGTCCGACAACGAGCCGAACCACAGAGTCGGAACGGTGTGACCCAGGTCGGCGGCGACGCTGTCGACGGTGTCGTTGTGTTTTCCGTAGGGCGGCCGAAAGTACGGTCTCGCGTCTACACCGTAGGTCTGGCGCAGAAATTTGTCGTTCTGGGTGAGTTCGTCGGCGATGCGACTCTTCGACACTGTGGTGAGGTCGGGGTGCGACCAGGTGTGGTTGCCGAGTTGGATCTGGCCGGAGTCGACCAAGGGTCGTAGGATTGCGGTGTTTTCGGTCCAGGAGTCGTACACCCCGTTGACGAAGTACGTAAGCCGGATGCCGGTGTCCTTCGCGAACTGGGTATAGAGCCGCACGACCTCGCTGTTGACTCCGTCGTCGAGGGTCAACGCCAGTAGGTCACCGGTCCCCGGGATCTTTGTCAAAGCACCGCCGCCGGGTAGCGCTATTCGCGCAGTCGTCGGTGGCGGTGGCAGTAGTAGCGGCGTTGCTGGCGGTGGCCGCCGCGGGGGTGACGCTGCCGACGGCGTCACCGGATCGTCCGGACTCGCTTCGTCAATGGTCGACGCGTCGCTGATGCTGCAGCCGACCGTGCCGGTTGCACCAACAGCAGTGGCGGCAAGAAATGTCAGAAAACGGCGTCGTTCCACGGGTCGGAACAATAGTGCCCGTCGGAGTTGCGAACGCCGTCGACCCTATCTAACATGTGCCTGCCACATTTGACCAGCACGAAGTGTCACCTCGCGAGAATCGTCGACTCGCGCCCAGTCGGTGGATCTGACATGAACTCCAAGTGCTCGCGCACATGCCCACGGCGGAAAGGGGTTGACGCCGGTCAAGGTGTGTATTTGTTGCAGACCGGCTTATTTGGGTCCGCAGGCCAACGAGACGCACCTCGGCCGGAGGCCTTACGGTAGGCACAGGCCGGGCGATTTCTGCGAGCGTCGATTTACGGTTGTTTTGTGTAGGCTCACGACGTATCCAGACGACGAAAGATTCACGATTATGAGGGCAAACCTCACCCCTGAAGCCGAAAGCGCCATCGCTGACATCGCGCAGCGTTATTCCCTCTCCCAGGACGCAGTGCTCGCCATGCTGTTCGCCGTCAACAACGGTGGCGGCACGATGGCCCAGTTCTCCATTCCCGAACTCGGTGGGTCCGGACAGTGGATGCGGGGCGGCATGACGATGGTCGGCAACATGTTCGACAATGGACTCAAGTCGCGGGTGAACGGACTGTGCGGCGAACTGTCGCAACTTCTCGCAACCACCACAGTCTTTCCTCGCACGACGGTGGATTCTTCAGGAGGGTTCACCTCAAACAACTGGTGGCCCTCCGACCTCGGCATGCCGAGCTCGTCCGGGGGACAGAACGACGCCCGGTACGCCATCTTTCCGAACACTCGGCGGCTGGCGATCCAAGCAAATGGCGTCACAAGGATTTTCGACACCGGCGAGCACAACATCGGTGGCGTCCAACAGCAACAGGGCGGCGCGTATGGCACGGTGAGCTTCACGAGCCAGTTCGGGACCTTCGACGTGTCGAGCCTGCAAGAACTCGGGCCGCAACAGGTAGCCGACACTCCCGTCGCCGCACCTGCGCCTGAGATGTCGAACACGGCACCGTCCTACGCTCCTGATGCGCAGAACGGGTACGAGTCGGCACCGACTTTCACGCCGCAGGATCAGTCGCCCACATCCGGCCAGTCCGGTGACCCCAACGCGATTGTCGCCGCGATCGAGTCCCTCGCCGGGCTGCACCAGCGCGGCATCCTCTCCGACGAGGAGTTCACCACGAAGAAAGCCGAACTCCTCGGCCGACTCTGAGGCCGACACCATCTTCCTCGACAGGATCGTGCAGTTTCGCCAAAGGCACGTTCGCACAACCCTTTTGGGCGATCGCACCTGATGGGTTCGTGGTGGTTCGAACGGGTGCTGTTCGCCTCATCGCTTCCGAAGTCAACGAACGAATGGATACTGCAGTGCCGGAGCGCTATTCGCGTTTTGTGGCTATCCGGCCAGATCTCGATCGCCCGTCTCTTCACGAATGACGCGGATGGTTCCGACGATGTGTCTTTCCATTTCTTCACGAGCGCGTTGTTGATCACCGTCGCGGATTGCGTCGGTGATGGCGCGGTGGTCGTGTTGGCGGTCGGCGAGAGCGTTGGAAAGCGGATTCGCGACACCGGCGGTATTGATCAGGAAATCTGACAGGTCCCACATGCGCTGGGATGTCTCAGCCATGATTCGGGAGTGGGCCATGCGGTGTATGACTGCGTGGAACTCTCGGTTCTCGAGTCGGTAGCCGTGAGCACGGACGACGGGATCGGTTGCAGTGATGAGACCGTCGACGTGCGCAGACACGGCGTCGAGGTCTCGTAGCTGGGCATCGGTGCGACGAAGAGCTGCGACGCCGGCGATGGTTCCTTCAAATCCGCCGAAGAGTGTGAAGAAGTCCTGGACTTCCTGCTTGCTGTACGACACCACCTGAATGCCGACCTGGGGAACTATGTCGATCAGTTTGTCGCTCGACAGGCGCCGCAATGCATCCATGACGGGTTGTTTGCTGACACCGAATTCCTGGCGGACCGTCTCGACAACGATCTTCTCCCCAGAGTGGTAGCGCCCTTCGAGAAGGCGGCTCTTCAGGGTGTCGTACAGCGCGGAGGACAGCCGAGCACCGGTGAGGCGGACGCTGGCCAGCGCCGCTGCCGCGTCCACAGCGGGATCGGGCGTGGTCATGGCGTAACGCTATCGAATTGTTCGCCGAATTGCGGTAGATGAGTTGACGATCTTGACGTGCTGGTCGGTGTCGTACCGATCATTCGATTCCTCTCTGCACGATTCCACTGCAACTACTTGCATTCTAGTACTTGTGGTCTGCATCACTGTAAGTTACCGTTGACTGGAACGCTAGCATTCCAGTTCAAACTGGTCGAGAGTTCGGCCGGTGCGGGGTGGAGATGGCCTGGCGTTTCCGATCTCGATCGATACGTCGCGCGGGCGACGGTTCAGCAAGGAGAAATCAGCTCATGGAGTTCAGTATCGGTACGTGCGCGAAAATTGACCAGGTTTCCATGGTCAAGCAGGCAGAAGACCTCGGCGTCAGCCACTTCGGCGTAGGAGAAGGTCCTCTGCTCTTCAGTGATCCGTACCAGTTCCTGGCCCTGGCGGCTCGCGAGACCAGCACCATCAAGCTCGGCACGATGGTCACCAACCCGCTCACGCGGATCGCTCCGGTGACTGCGAATTCGATGGCCACCCTCAACGCCTTGGCGCCCGGTCGCACCTATCTCGGCATCGGCACTGCGAACAATGCGCTGCGTTCGATGGGCAATAGCCCGGCGAAGATCTCCGAACTGATGCACGCCATCGAGGTCTCGAAGGAACTGATGGCCGGCCGCCGGACGACTCATACCTGGCGCGGGCAGACCACCGAGGTGGAGTTTCTCGACAAGGAAAGCGGTTATTACAACGTCACGGACAACATTCCGATCTGGGTCGCGGCCGGTGGACCCCGCGGTTTGGCCGAGGCGGTGAAGTATGCCGATGCCATTGTCTACTGCCTCGGACCGAACACGGACATGATCAAACTGATCCGCAGTCGCCTGGACAAGGCGGTTGCCGACGTCGGCCGTGCGCCGGGTTCGGTCAAGCTGGTGTCGCTGTCGTGGTTCTACCAGCTCGAGAACGGTGAAACCTGGGAAGACGGCGTCACCAACGGATTTGGCTCCGGACCGATCAGCTCGTGCATCACCAACGCCGGCCTGATGGACCAGCACCGCGACATCCTCGGCGACCAGATTGTCGATGCGTCGATCACCGCCGCCCAGCAATACCTGGGCGATCCCACTGCCGCAGACCAACCGCACTATCTCGACACCTGGGCAAAGTACCTGCGCGGCCTCGACCCCAGGCACCGGCCGATCATCACCAAAGAACTGGTCGACTACTGGTGCCTGTACGGATCGCCGGCCGAACTGCGCGAAAAGACGGCTCTGATGCGCGAATCCGGTGTCGACATCACCCAGGTCTTCCTGTCGAATCCCTTCACCGCCCGCCGTGACATCGACAAGATCGGCCATTCGATCCTCGCTCACGCCTGAGCAATCGTCACTGAATCAAGGAGCTTCACAATGGAACTCGATCCCCGCACCACCGCGCTCATCGTCGTGCATTGTCAGGGCGATGTCGTCGGCCCCGACGGCGCCTTCTCCGATTTCTTCTATAACCAGGTCGTCGAACGTGACGTCGTCGCACGCATCGGTCAACTCGCCGACGGGGTACGACGGGCCGGCGCGCACGTCTTCTACACGAGAGTGGCCTTCAAACCCGACCTGTCCGACCTCCAGGTGAACTCGCCGATTCTCGGCATTGTGGAGCAATCCGGTTGTCTCCAGGAGGGCAAGCCACTGACGGATATCATCGAGCCGCTTTCCCCGCACCCCGACGACGTGGTTATCACCCACCAGCGGGTCGGCGGGTTCGAAGGCAGCGCACTGGACCAGGCGCTGCGCAGCCGCGGCGTCACCACAGTGGTCTTCGCCGGAGTCGCCACCAACTTTTCGGTCGAAGGTACCGCACGCGTGGCCAGCGATCTGGGCTACCGAACCGTCGTCGTGGACGACGCGTGCTCGGCGGCCACGCCCGAGACTCATTCGTCCAGCATCCAATCGCTGAGCCTGCTCGCTGATATCACCTCGGTCGACGAAGTGACGCAAGCCCTTTCGGTCGGCGCGGGTGGCGTCTCGTAGCGATGCACTCGTACCCAACCTGTCGTCCAGAGAATCAAGGAGCCCGATAGATGACCCAGTCGATGCTGGTGGCCCGGCTGCATGAGATCAACCAGCCCATGAAGTTGGAGAGGTTGCCGATACCGCAGCCACGCCCGACCGATGTGGTGGTGCAGGTCAAGGCGTGCAACGTTGTGCCCAACCTCAACAACGTGCTCGCCACCTATGCCGAGTGGTTTCCGTACTTGCCCCTGCCGGAGCTGCCCGCGGTGTTCGGACTGGACTCGGCCGGTGTGGTGTCTGCGGTCGGGGACGAGGTCGGCAGCGTGCAGGTGGGGGACCGGGTCTACGTCAACCCCGGACTGTCGTGTGGTGCCTGTCGTGCCTGCCATGCCGGCAAGGATCAGAACTGCGACAGCTACACCTTCATGGGGTACTTCGCCTTCGGGCCCAACGGGCAGCAGTGTTTCGATGCCTACCCCTATGGCGGTCTCGGCGAGTATCTGACAGCGCCGGGGCGGAATCTGGTCAAAATCGCCGACTCCGTCAGTTTCGAGGAGGCCGCCAGATTCGGCTACCTGGGCACCTCGTTCTCCGCACTCCGCAAGGCTGCCGCAGGACCGGACACGACAGTCCTCGTCAACGGAATTTCCGGCACACTCGGGCTAGGAGCGTGCATGAATGCCCTCGCCATGGGCGTGCCCCGCATCCTGGGGACCGGTCGTGACGCCGCACTTCTCGAGGATGTTCGCAGCATCGCGCCCGAACGAATTAGTGTGCACGCGGTCGGCGCCGGCAACGTGAGCGAGTGGGCACGCATCGAGAACGACGGCCGGGGAGTCGACATCGTCATCGACGCGGTCGGCCCCGGCGCACCCGCCGAGTCGATGCTCGACGCAATCGCTGCCCTGGGTCGCGGGGGCGTGGCCGTCGATATCGGTGGAATGATGGAAAAGCCGGCGCTGGATATGTTTTCAATGATGTGCTCGCAGATCTCAGTACTGGGCAGCCTGTGGTTCTCGACCAGAGAAGCGCAAGAGATGGCCGACATGGCCGCTCGTGGTGTCCTGGATCTGAGCGTGCTGGAGCACCACACCTTTCCCCTCGAAGAGATCAACGAAGCACTCGGCGCCCTCCCGGCGCGGCACGGCGGATTCACCAACTTCGTCAGTGTGCCCTGACCACCAATCGGACTGGTGTGAGACTTGCGTCATAGCACTGGGCCGCGTAGTTTCAATACTAGACGTCTAGCATGCTAGATGCATTAGCCGGAACGGAACGAATACGATGCCTGATTTTGATACTGACGTGCTCGTCGTCGGCACCGGCCCCGCCGGGTCTGCCGCGGCACTCGCGCTGGCCACCTATGGGGTGCGGGTGCACATGGTGAGCAAATGGAACTGGCTCGCGAACACGCCTCGCGCTCACATCACCAACCAGCGCACTGTGGAAGTCTTGCGCGACTTGGGTGTTGAGGACGAGGCGGCGAAGTACGCCACCCCGTGGGAGTTGATGGGCGACACCTTGTTCGCGACCAGCCTCGCCGGTGACGAGGTCGCCCGGGTCCGCACCTGGGGGACCGGCGATGACCGGGTCGGCGATTACACCGTCGGCAGCCCCTGTGGACTGCTGGACATCCCGCAGCTCTACATGGAGCCGGTGTTGTTCAAGAACGCGGCCGAACGCGGCGCGACCTTTTCCTTCAACACCGAGTACCTCTCCCATGTGCAGGACGAGAGCGGGCTGACCGCGACCCTGCGCGAACGCCTCACCGGACGCGAATACACGATCCGCGCCCAGTATCTCATCGGCGCCGATGGAGCTCGGTCCACCGTCGCCGACGAGATCGGCCTCAAGATCGAGGGCGAAATGGCCCGCGCGGCAACCGCTTACGTTCTTTTCAAGGCGGACTTGAGTCGCTACGTCGGGCACCGGCCCAGCATCTTGCACTGGATCATGACTCCGAGTGCCAACTTCGGCGAGATCGGCATGGGTCTGCTGCGGGCAATCCGCCCCTGGGATACCTGGATCGCCGGATGGGGTTACAACATGGCCGATGGCGAGCCCAGCTTCGACACGGAAATGGTAACCGCGAAAGTCCGTGCGCTGGTCGGCGATCCCGACCTCGACATCGAGATCCAGTCGACCTCGACCTGGCAGGTCAATCAGGCCTGCGCCGCCACTTATTCGGTGGGTCGCGCATTCTGCGCCGGCGATGCGGTACACCGACATCCACCGAGCAGCGGACTGGGATCGAACACCTCCATCCAGGACTCGTTCAACTTGGCCTGGAAACTCGCTTACGTCGTCAAGGGATTCGCCGACCCGGCACTACTCGAGTCCTATTCGTCCGAACGTCAACCCGTTGGTGAGCAGATCGTGGCCCGCGCCAATCAATCCCGGGTCGACTACGGACCGCTCAACGCCTGCTTCCGCACCGAAGGCGAAGCCGATCCGGTTGCGGCCGGTCTGGCCAAACTCCGCGACCCCGGTCCCGCGGGCGTTGCCGTGCGCGAAGCGCTCGCGAAGGCAGTAGAACTCAAGAACTTCGAGTTCAACGCCCAAGGCGTCGAGCTCAACCAGCGGTACAGTTCCGACGCCGTCGTTCCGGACCCTGCGGCCGGCACCGAAGAGTTTGCCCGCGACCCCCAGTTGTACCTGCAGGCCACCACCCGGCCCGGCGCCAAACTTCCGCACGCCTGGCTCGTCGACGAGCGGGGCATTCGCGTGTCCACCCTCGACGTCACCGGTAAGGGCCAATTCTCGCTTCTCACCGGTCTGGGCGGCAGAGCTTGGGAAAAGGCCGTGGCGGCATTGGATCTGCCGTTCTTGTCGGCGATCGTTGTCGGCACCAAAGGTGTCGAAGACCCCTACTGCGCCTGGCAAAAGGTTCGCGAAACCCACGAAGCCGGCGCAGTGCTGGTGCGGCCCGACGGGTATGTCGCGTGGCGCCAGACCGCAGCGGTCTGGGATGAGCACGAAGCGCTGAACCAGCTGCAGGCCGCGCTGTCATCAGTCCTCGGTGTCGATCTCGACGAGACCCCCAAGCGTGGGTCTGCCGATACCGCAACCATATTCGAAGAGCAAGGAGTGGAACTTGAGCACGCAACCGTTCACTAGCGTTTGGTCCGACTTGGCCCAAGTTGAGTTCAGTCAGGGATTCATCCAGGCCGGCCCCTACCGGACCCGTTACCTGCATGCCGGGGACTCCAGCAAACCCACATTGATACTGCTGCACGGCATCACCGGGCACGCTGAGGCCTACGTCCGCAATCTTGCGGTCCATGCCGAACATTTCTCGGTCTGGGCAATCGATTTCATCGGGCACGGCTACAGTTCGAAACCCGACCATCCCCTCGAGATCAAGCATTACATCGACCACTTGCAGCAGTTCATGGCCGCGATCGATGTCCAGACGGCCTACTTCAGTGGGGAGTCACTCGGTGGTTGGGTCACAGCGCAATTCGCCAGTGACCATCCCGAGAGTGTCGAGCGGATCGTCCTGAACACCATGGGCGGCACCATGGCCAACCCGAAGGTGATGGAACGGCTCTACACGTTGTCGATGGAGGCTGCGAAAGACCCCAGCTGGGACCGGGTCAAAGCTCGACTGGAGTGGCTCATGGCCGACCCGGCGATGGTCACCGACGACTTGATCAAAACCCGCCAGGCCATCTTCGCCCAGCCGGGCTGGCTCGCGGCCTGCGAATCCAACATGGCTCTGCAGGATCCAGAAACACGGGCCCGCAACATGATCACCGACGAGGTCCTGGAAAGAATCAAGGCGCCGGCCATGGTGCTCTGGACCACCAAAGACCCGTCGGGCCCGGTCGACGAGGCGCGCCGGATCGCCTCGCACATCCCGAATTCGCGACTCGAGGTCATGGAGAACTGCGGCCACTGGCCCCAGTACGAGGACGCCGACACTTTCAACAAGCTGCACCTCGATTTCCTTCTCGACCGCAGCTGAGCACTGCACCGCCGAACAAGGAGGTTCTGATGCCGGTCGCTCTGTGCGCCATGTCGCATTCCCCGCTGATGGGGACCAACGACCCCGAGCCGTTGGTCGTCGCCGAGGTCGACGCGGCGTTCGAGCATGCCCGCTCGTTCATCCGCGACTTCGACCCCGAGTTGGTGGTGATATTCGCGCCCGATCACTACAACGGCGTGTTCTACGACATGCTCCCGCCGTTTTGCATCGGGTCAGCGGCCACCTCGGTCGGTGACTACGGCACGCAGGCCGGTCCGCTGGATGTCGACAGGGACGCCGCCTGGGATATCGCCAGAGCCGTGCTGGCTTCGGGCGTCGACATCGCGGTCTCCGAGCGGATGCATGTCGATCACGGATTTGCCCAGGCTCTGGAGTTGTTGACCGGCTCGATCACCGCGATCCCGACTGTGCCGGTCTTCGTGAACTCGGTCGGTGAACCGATGACACCGGTCTCGCGGATCCGGCTCCTCGGCGACGCCGTGGGCAAGGCAGTGGCCGGCATGGACCGGCGAGTGCTGCTGGTGGGATCTGGTGGGTTGTCTCATGATCCGCCAGTCCCACAGTTCTTCGGCGCCTCACCCGAGGTGCAGGCCCGATTGATCGACGGACGGAACCCCACCGCCGAACAACGGTCAGCACGAGAACAGCGGGTCATCGATGCCGGACGAGACTTCGCGGCCGGAGTCTCCACCATGCAACCTCTCAACCCCAAGTGGGACAACCATCTGCTCGAGGTGTTGGCATCGGGTGATCTCACGCCGATCGATTCGTGGACCAACGATTGGTTCGTCCAGCAAGCGGGACACTCGTCGCACGAAGTGCGGACGTGGATCGCGGCCTACGCAGCGCTGGCCGCGAATGGCGCGTACACGGTCGAATCGACCTACTACCGGCCGATTCTCGAGTGGATCGCCGGTTTCGGCATCACCACCGCGCTGCCGGTCACCAACGCGAAGGCTGCCACCCGACGATATCAACACAGCGCTCTCGATCTGAAGGCCGTCGAGCCCTCATGATCAAGGACCACAACAACTCTCGGCCATGAATACTCTGGACGGGAAGGTCGCCCTCGTCACCGGGGCGAGTCGAGGGATCGGCGCCGCGATCGCGTCGGCGTTGGCTCAGGCCGGTGCGTATGTTCTTGTGCACTATGGGCGCAGCCAGAGCGACGCCAACACGGTGGTCGCCCAGATCGAGCAAGCGGGCGGACAGGCCACGGTTATACAAGCCGATCTCAGCAGTGACGACGAAGTACACCTACTTTGGGATCGCATCGACGCGGCGCTGCATTCGCTGAATTTTCCACCACAGGTGGATGTCATCGTGAACAATGCAGGCATCAACCTTCGTGGCCGAATTGAGGACGTCGAACCTCAGCAACTCGATCAACATCTCACCGTCAACCTCAAAGCTCCGTTCTTCGTCACGAAAATGGGACTACCGCGTGTACGCGACAATGGCCGCATCATCAATATTTCATCCGGCTCAGCACGCTACGCCCGGCCCGACATCATCGGCTACGCCATGACCAAGGGCGCGATCGAGGTGTTCACCAGAACTCTTGCCGCGCAAGTAGGTTCCCGCGGAATAACCGTCAACGCAGTCGCGCCCAGCGTCATCGACACCGACCTCAACCAGGTGTGGCTGCACGGGAACGAAGAGGCCAAACAACGAGCCGGGTCGCAGACAGCGTTCGGCACCATCGCGGTACCCGAGGACGTCGCCGCGATCGTCACATTCCTCGCATCCGCGCAGTCGCAGTGGATCACCGGACAAACTATCGACGCCACCGGTGGTAACCGGTTGTAACAGCGCCACCGCCGCAGCTAGGGAGCCATGTCGGTCCGGCGATCGAAGGAAACCTCAGGCGGGTATGGGTGTGCCGCGGTGGGTTTCGCTCAGCTCGCGGGGCCGCGCTTCGGTGCCGTCGCCCGGATCCTTGTGGAATGCACCGTCTTTCATGATCCCGACGATCCGGGAGCGGTCTTGCAGGACGGTGATGTCCTCGAGCGGATCCCCGTCGATGAGGATCATGTCGGCGAGGAAGCCGGCTTTTACCTGACCGAGTTGGCCGGGCATCCGCATGATCTGTCCGCCCAGCGCGGTGGCAGCGAGCAGGGCTTCCTTCGGTGTGTATCCCAGGAGTTCGACGAAGTGCTGCAGATCGCGGGCGTAGGTGCCGTGGGGTGTCCAGGCGAATCCGTAGTCGCCACCCGGAAGGATCCGGATGCCACGTTCCTTCATCTTCTTCAAACCTGCGATGGCGCATTCGAGTTCGTGTTTGTAGCCTGCCGCTTCGGCCGCCTCGGGCGGGTATCCGAAGTCGGCGGCGTCGTTGAGAGTGGCAACGAGCCAGTTCAGGCCCGGGGCTACAAAGATCTCGTCTTTCTTGGCCTCGAGCATGTCGAGGCCTTCGTCGTCGACAAATGATGCGTGGTAGATAATGTCGACGCCGTTGCGCACCGACATCTTCACCGATTCACCCGAGCGTGCGTGTGAGCAGACCCGCAGGCCTCGGCGGTGGGCTTCGGTGGTGGCGGCCAGGGTCTCTTCGTCGGAGAAGTAGTTGTCCTGGGCGTGCTGGTTGCCGGTGATCTCTTCGCCGGACATGCTGAGCTTGACCAGGTCAGCACCCATTTCGACGTTGCGGCGCACTTGCTTTCGCATTTCTTCGGGTCCGTCGGCGAAGGCGGTGATGCCATGGACCAGGGCGCCGCCGGTGACGGCGATCTCCTGGCAGTTGGCGAGATAGCGTGGGCCGGGGATCTGGCCGTCGTTGATGGCGTTGCGGATCACGACGTCGAGCCGAGCTTTGGCGGCGGCGGCGCCGACGCACATGGTGTAGCCGTTGTCGATGTAGGTCTGGGCCGAGCGTGCGCACAGCAGGGTGTGCTCTTCGACGCCCATCGTGCCGAGACCGGGCAGGTCGGCGGAGTTGACCCACGAAAAGTGGGTGTGGGCGTCGCACAGACCGGACATCAGGAACTTGCCCTGACCGTCGATGACACGGACACCATCTCGGGGCAGATCGCCGGTCTTCGGGCGGACGTCGGTGATGGTGTTGCCGGTGACCAGGACCTCACCTTCAAAGGGGTCGGAACCTGAGGAATCAAAGATGCGGACGTTTGTGAAGAGGATGGGCTGTTCGGACGACATTGTCGTCACTCCTTTCGAGCAGAGATAGGGCAGTGATCAGGGCTTGGTCAGGAACTCGGTGAGCAGGCGGGACACGGTGTCGGGGTCTTCGAGGCTGTGCCAGTGTCCGACGCCTTCGAGGACTTGGAGTTGGGCGTGCGGGTAGATCGAGAGCAGGTCGTCGTTGGTGGCGACCGGGCTCACTTTGTCCTCGTCGCCGGTGATCAGCAGGACCGGAGCGTTGATCGACGCGAAGTCTGGTTCGACTGCGGCAGCGAGTGCTTCGCAGGCACTGGCGTAGCCGTCCGGGTTCTGGCCCAGCAACAGTTCGCGAACCGATGCCACACTCAATGGTCGTGTGGTCTTGCTCTTTTCGGAGAGGGCGGCTGCGATGATGGTGTCGGCGACCGCGGACATGCCACCTTCGCGGACTGTGCGAGCGCGGGCGCGGGTGGCAGTCTTGGCCTGTTCGGGCTGCTGCCGGACCGGCCCCAGGAGCGCGAGTTTGCTGACGCGGTCGGGGTGATTGGCCGCGAAGGTGGTGGCCACCAGTGTGCCCATGGAGTGGGCGACGAGCGCGGCCTGATCGATGCCTTTGGTATCGAGTAGTGCCAAGAGTTCGTCGACCCAGTCGTCGATGCTATTCGGCCCGGCGACGGGGGAGCGGCCGTGACCGGACAGGTCATAGCGCAGCACCCGATGGGTTTCGGACAGTGCGGCTACCTGCGGCTCATACACGGTGGTGGCGCCACCGAGGCCGTGGATGAGGACCGCGACCGGACCATCGCCGGTCTGCTCGGTGAACAGTCGATGCGAGCCGGCTTGGACGAGGTGGTCGCGGTCGGCGGGTTCGCCGATGGTGTTGGTGAGCACGCCGAGCCCGGTGGCGGAGATGGTGACCTCGTCGCCGATCTGAAGATACTTGGGTGGGTCGAATCCGATGCCGACGCCGACGGGGGTGCCGGTGGCGATCACGTCGCCGGGCTCGAGTGTGATTCCCGCCGAGAGCGTTTCAATAATCGTCGGCACATCGAAAATGAGTTGCGCAGTGCTCGTGTTCTGGCGCAGCTCGCCGTTGACGTGGGTCTGCAGCCAAAGGTCGGTGATATCGATCTCGTCGGCGCTGACCGCCCACGGACCGAGCGGGCAGAACGTGTCGAGCGACTTGCCGATGAACCACTGCTTGTGGTCGCGCTGCAGATCGCGTGCGGTCATGTCGTTGATCAGCGTGTACCCCCACACGTAGTCGAGGGCGTCGGCTTTGCTGACCTTGGAGGCGCGTTTGCCGATGATCACGCCGATCTCACCTTCATAGTCCAGCGCTGAGGTGATGCCAGTATGTGGATCGATCGCATCGCCGGAGGCAATGACGGTGGCGGCCGGCTTGGTGAACACCACCGGGTACTCGGGGACATGTTGACCGTCGGCCGAACCCGTGGCATCGAAACCGCTCTTGGCGAACTCCGCGGCGTGCTCGGAGTAGTTGCGGCCCACGCAGAATACATTGCGGTGCGGGACGATGGGTGCCAGGAGTTTGCCCGGTTCGGCGGTGTCGGCGATCGTGAGTCGGTCGGTGGCGGCCGGGCCTCCGGCGATCAGCGACTGCAGATCTCGCACCGGTTCTCCGGTATCGCTGAACCGAACGGCTCGAGCTGCTCCGTGCTCATCGACGGCACAGAGCCGTGCACCGTCCGAACTGTGAATCCGTGCAAAACGCACTACGACCTCCTGGTGCTGACCAATGTGAACCAAATGATGTACTTGGTATGTATTGGTTAGAATAGGTCGAGATGCTGTGATCGTCAACACTCGACGTCAGCCGTTGTGTTGGGGACAACTGGGTGGATGCAGGCTAGTATTGGTTCGAATTGGTTGCGGAAGGGGTTGGTCGGTCATGACGCTTGCGGTGGGTCCTGTGGCAGTTGCGCGGCGCCATATCGAGAGGGTGATCAGCGACGGCGGTTTCGGTCCTGGTGACAAACTGCCCACCGAACGTGAACTCGCCGCGGCCGCGGGAGTCAGTCGTGCCGTCATCCGCACTGCGCTCGATGAACTCGCCGCGACCGGGGTTGTCGTCCGGTACGTCGGCCGCGGAACATTTCTGGCCCCACCAGCGGTGCCTGAGCCTGCTGCCGGTGCCGGATTCGCGAGCCCCGCAGAGATCATGACGGCGCGCCTGGTTCTGGAGCCCGAGATCTTGCCGGTGACGGTGTCGGCGGCAACCCAGCAGGATATCGACGAGATGCACCGCTGCTTGCGCGGTGGCGACGCTGCCCGGGTGTCAGAGGATTTCGAACGCTGGGATACCTTGCTGCATCACAGTTTTGCGCTCGCCACCCACAATGTGGTCCTGATCAACCTCAGTCAGCTGCTGATCGATAGTCGCAATCAGCCGATCTGGGGTGGACTCAAGCGCCGGAGCTTCAGCCCGGAACGGCGCCAGTGCTATTGCGACGAACACAAGGCGATCGTGGCTGCGATCGAAGACCGAGACCCCGACGCCGCTCGCGAAGCCATGCGGGTTCACCTGAGACATGTACGCACAACTCTTTTGGGCGATCACACCTGAAGTCGTGGTTCGACCGAAGGTTTTGTGCCGCATCGTGCCCGGTCCTGCCACCGGACCTCGTCAGTGGGCGGCCTCGGCGATCAGCTGTTCCCAATCCGACACCAGCGGATTCGTCTCTTCCGGCGCGGGGCCGGCGAGTCCCCATTGCACCATGGCACGTGTAGCGGTGATGCACAGGACCATCGCTCCGAACGCGGTCCAATATGCTGTGTCGACGACCGGGAATCCGGTGCGTTCACTCCACCGGTTCCAGGTCTCGTGAGGTGCGGGGATCCCGGGCAACGGGTGGTCGGTCCATTTGCGATGTTGTGTATCGAGGAACAGGGCGTATCCGACATCACTGGCGGGGTTTCCGAGGTAGGCGACTTCGAAGTCGATGAGCGCCTGCACGGTGGTTCCATCCACGATCGCGTTGGCCAGTCGGGCATCTCCCATGCAGACGGACGGATTGTCGTCCCCGCCCTCGGGCACGTTGTCCTGCAACCACCTCAACGCGGCGAGTTGGCGCGGCACGGTGTCTGCCGGGGTGACATCGAGTAGGGAACTGCGCCAGTACTCGATGTATTCGGTGCTGCCACTGGTGATCTGGTGCCCAGCCTCTTTGATCTTGCGGCCGTCGACGTTGTGTAGGTCTGCCAGGGCGTCGATGAAGCTGTTCCAGATCGCTCGCTGATCCTCGACGGTGTGGTCGCGGTACCAGCCCTCTCCGTGGTACCCGGCAGGCGTCGAGTCGATGACGGTGCGGCCGTCGATGTGCTCGAGTACGAAGCAGGGACGTCCGACGGCCTCGGGGCCCGACGCCACCGCGACAACCCGAGGCAGCGGAGCGCCGAGTTCACGGGCGGCTTCGACGATCCCGGCCTCGCGGGAAGCATTTGCGTTGTATACGACTCCGGCCGGAATGGGTGCCTTGAGCACGAGCTTCGTAGGCGCTCCGTCGATATCGAGATCGATCAGCCACGCGCCACCGGAGTGCCCTGCCGCCAGCCTCGTCACCTGGGGCGACGTGATCGTCTTGCCCAATTCGCCGGCCAGCCGCTCGAGGAGACCATCGACGTCGAGTTCGTCCTGCGCCGTTGTTGCCTCGGCATCACTGGTCATCGGTGGATCCTTTCGTGCGGGCTCCGCGGTGGGATCGGCTGACCGCCAGCGGTACTGTACCGCATACTGTAACTTACATCACATGCGCATTCGTCGCTTTCGGTCGATCGCGGAATGATGTGGCGTAGGGCTTCGGCAAGAAAGGTGATCCTCTTATGGCTCAGGTGATTCCGGCAGGCTTTGTGGCTGCTGACGAGAACGTCCATCCGGCCGATCCAGGGGAGTGGTCGTGGAGTGAATCCTGGTTCTTGTCGTTCGTCGACCTCGACGATGGACCGGCAGGTACCTTCCGTGTCGGTATCACGCCAAACCAGAATCGCGCGATGCTCTGGTTTTTCGTGGCCATCGATGGTGCGTGGTACACGTTCGAGGAGTCGCGGCTGAACTATTCCGACTTCGACCTGTCGGCGGATGTGTCCTACGACAAGTGGGGCTTGCGGTTCGCCAGCCATTCGCGTGATCCATTCGATACCGGCAGCTTCACATTCTCGGGTGTCGCACTGGTTCGTTCAGGTCCCAAGGCCGGTGCGCGCGTTCCGATGTCGGTCGAACTCGACTACGTGAGCGCCGCGCCCATGCATGGCACCGGCATCGGGTCCGATGAAGATCTCACGAAGTATGGCACCGGACGATTCGAGCAGTCACTCACCGCATCGGGCACGGTGACCGTCGGCGGCGAGGTCCATCAGATCCGTGCCGGCGCCCATCGTGACAAATCGTGGGGCCCCCGGGAGTGGACCAAGAACTTCGCGATGGGTGATCTGCAGGGCGAAGACCGCCAGCTCTACTTCGTCGGCGACCAGTGGCCCGGGCGGGCAATGGGATACGTCCGAGAGGGTTCCGACAACTTGGATTTCCTCCAAGTCGTGGACGCACACATCGAGTTTGCGGACGAGACCCGCTCGATCAAGTCCGCGGATCTCTCTTTCAAGAAGCGAGACGGCACGTTGCTGACGGCAACGTTGATCCCGGTCACCGACAGCATCAACTTCGATATCGCACACGCCGCAGAACCACCGGAGCACTGGCTGTACTGGCGAACCCTGGTGCAAGGCAATGTCTCCGGCTGGGACGAACCGGTGCGGGGCTGGTTCGAGGCGTCACGGTTCGGTGTGGCGTGAGCGAGGCCGCGAGTGCCGGGGAGTCGCCGCCAATGGTGATCGTGGAGCGCCCGACGAAGCGATACGCTGTGGTGACCCTGAACAATCCGGGCCGGCTGAACGCACTGAGCATGCGGCTCGTGACTGCCCTGCACAGCACCCTCGACGAGTTGGCCGTCGATCCGCATTGCCGGGTGGTGATCCTCACCGGCGCCGGCCGCGGCTTCTGCTCCGGGCTCGATCTGTCCGAGCCGCCCGTGGCGCCGACCGCGCATCATCGGCGTGGAATGGGTGCGGGGTATAGAACGCAGGAGTTCATATCATCGTTGGTACCCAAGATGATTCACCTGCGCCAGCCGGTCATCGCCGCGGTCAACGGTCCAGCTTTCGGCGGTGGTCTCTCGCTGGCGGCAGCGTGCGACCTGCGGATCGCGTCCCGGGCGGCGACCTTCGGAGCCCCGTTTCTCAGTCTCGGAATCTCCGGTGGAGACGTCGGTATCAGCTACACGCTGCCGCGGGCGGTCGGTAACACTCGAGCTGCCGAATTGTTGTATACAGCACGAAAATTCGGTGCCGATGAGGCGCTGCGGATCGGCTTTGTGACGGAGGTCGTCGACCCTGAAAGTCTGATCGACCGCGCGTGCGAGATGGCGGAAACCATGGTCGGGCACAGTCCGTTTGCGCTTGAACTCACCAAGCAGGTGTTGCGTACCAATGAGAACGCTCCGAACGTGGAGTCGGCGATCGCACTGGAGAACCGGACCCAGGTGCTGGCCGGTTCGGACGGAGATTTTGTCGAGGCGATGACCGCCCGCGCGGAGGGGCGGTTGCCGTATTGGCTGGCCGACGAGGAGTCGTCGACGGAAGGTTGATCTCCGTACTGGCTGTCCGGCCCGCGGACGGGCCGGACAGCCGAGATAATGTTGCTTTTACTGCCTACTCGGCAACAGCGGAGCGCGATTCCGAAAACTTTCGAAGTTCTTTCAAGTAGCGACGCAGGATCAGGTCCATAAGGAACGGTTTGGCCACCGCGAGCGCGATGCGTGTACCACCGGCCGGATTGATGGCGACGGTCCATGTCATTCGGCAACCATCGGTCGTCGTCTCGATCGCATAGTCCTCGGCGAACGCGTTGAAACTCTTGGTCGACGCGGAATCGAATCGGAAAGTCATGCGCCGGTTGTCTTCCCACGCCAGGAACTTCTCATCGCAGGCCATGGACTTGCCCATCTCGACCGTACGCGTGGTTCCGATACCGAATGGCTCCGGACTCGTCCAGTTCACCTTGGTGATGGAACTGAGCCATTCGTGCCATGCGTCAGGGTCTTTGAGGACTTCGAACAGCTGCTCCGGTGTGACCCCGATGTCGATGCTGTTGCGAAAGCGGTACGGAGCGGAATCGAAAAAGGTCAGATCGACCGGCTCGCAGGTGTGTTTCTGGGGCATGGTGCTCCTTTGCGGGACATCAACGACAGGTGAGGCTGAGATCAAGACGGTTCGCCAGAAACTTTGGGCACCATCCAGTATAACTTACAGTAACAACGACAGCCGCCAGAAGGAGTTCAGATGTCGACCAAGATCATTGACGACGTTTCCCGGGTCTTCGCCGACGCCAACGCCTATACCGAGGAGGTGTCCCTCCATGCGGCCTTCACACACCTGCGTGCCAACGCGCCCATCTCGTGGGTCGAGGCACCGAATTACCGGCCCTTCTGGGCGGTCACCAAACATGAAGACATCATGACGATCGAACGTCAGCACAATCTGTTCACCAACTCGCCGAGGCCGGTGCTTGTCACCGCGGAAGCCGACGAGCTGTCAGCTGCATCCGGCGTGAGCACCCTCATCCACATGGACGATCCGCAGCACAAGGTCGTTCGCGCCATCGGTGTCGACTGGTTTCGGCCGAAGGCAATGCGCGCGATGAAGATTCGCGTGCAGGAGTTGGCCAAGAACTACGTCGACAAGTTGGCGGAGCTGGGTGGGGAGTGCGACTTCATGCAGGAGGTCGCGGTCAACTTCCCGCTCTACGTCATCATGTCGATGCTCGGAGTTCCGGACGAGGACTTCCCGATGATGCTGCGGTGCACTCAGGAAATGTTCGGCAGCGAGGACGAAGAGTTCAAGCGTGGTGCCGGTCCGGAAGAGCAGATGGCCGCGATGATGGAGATGTTCACCTACTTCACCGCGTTGACCGCGTCCCGCCGGGAGAACCCGACCGACGACTTCGCCTCCGCGATCGCGAATGCCACGATCGACGGTGAGCCGTTGTCCGACATCGATACGGTCTCCTACTACCTGATCGTCGCGACGGCCGGTCACGACACCACGAGCGCCACCATTGCCGGTGGCCTGCTCGCCTTGATCGAAAACCCGGACCAGTTGCAGCGGCTGCGCGACGAGCCCGAGCTGATGACCCTGGCCACGGAGGAGATGATCCGGTGGGTGACGCCGGTGAAGTGCTTCATGCGTACCGCGCAGGAGGACACCGAGGTCGGCGGTGTGCCGATCGCCGCCGGCGAGGCATTGCTGCTGTCGTACGCGTCCGGCAATCGGGACGAAGACATCTTCGACGACCCGTTCACCTTCGATGTCGCCCGAGACCCCAACAAACACTTGGCATTCGGGTACGGGGTGCATTTCTGTCTAGGCGCTGCGCTGGCCCGTATGGAGGTCAGCGCATTCTTCTCCGAACTCATCCCGCGGCTGGAGTCCATCGAGCTCGCGGGCGAACCGGAGTTCATGAAGACAACGTTCGTGGGCGGGCTCAAGCATCTGCCGATCCGGTACTCCGTCAAGTAGTGGACTTCGGCTCGCGGAAAGGGCCCCCTACGTCTGTGACGTAAGGGGCCCTTTCTCGTCCCTCGGCTATCCGAATGCTTTGGCTCCCGGAAGAGCTTCGAGCGCGTCGGTGTCGAGAACGTGATCGCAGTGACGCGCCAGCGTGGTCATGAACAGGTGATCGCCGCGCTCGGTCTGCACGACACTGATCGATGCGGCGATCGACATGATGACTCCCTTGAAACTCTGGACTCGGACCTGCTGCCGAACATCTTCCAGGGTGACCTGTGAGTCCGGGCCCAAGGCCTCGTGATAGGTCTGCAGGAGATGGTCGTAGTGTGTGCGGCGGTCTGGTGTATGCAGTGCGCCGCCAATGAAGTACGAGAGGTCGGAAATACCCGGACCTCGCATCGCGCCCTGCCAATCGACAATAGTCAAGGCGTTGTCGGAGTCGACCTCACCGAACAGCATGTTGTCCAGTCGGTAGTCTCCGTGCACCAAGCCACTTTGGTCTGCATTGGCCATTTCTATGTACTCATCGAAGTTCGCGGCAATTGCGTCGCACACGACTTTCTGCTCCGCGGTGATGACGGTGCTGTACCGTTCCGCGAAAATGGCATATAGCTGCTGAAAGAGCTCCTGTGTGATCATCGACCCGCGATCAAGCCAGTCAACTTCGACAAGGTCTGGGACTCCCGCGACCGTCGAATGCAATCGCCCGAGTTCTCGGACTGCGATC
Source organism: Williamsia faeni (assembly GCA_003202005.1). Taxonomy (GTDB): domain Bacteria; phylum Actinomycetota; class Actinomycetes; order Mycobacteriales; family Mycobacteriaceae; genus Williamsia; species Williamsia faeni. The sequence goes on from QJJF01000019.1 coordinate 34,452, forward strand.
GTTGCCTGATCGAGGCCGGCCCCGCGGATCTCATCACCGGGCACTGCCGGCGCGGCGTCCCCGATGATCAGATCGAACACCCCGGTTTCGGCGTCGATGGCGGCGTAATAGCAAGGTGCGATCGATGTCCCGGTGAGTTGGGGAACGATCTCGTTGTAGAAGCGAACTTCGCTCTCGTAGAGCCCCATCATGGCGGCGGTCTGTCGCGATGTGGGATCGGCGGCAGCAACTTTGAGTACCACTGAGCCCGGACCGGTGTCACCGGGCGCGTAGTCCAAAGTCAGCCGGTAGCAATCGCTTACCTGGCCGGTGCCGACAGGCTTGTACTCGAACGCGACGACCGTTCCGCGACCCAGTGCGGCAGTCAGCCATTCGGTGGTCAGCTCGCTCGGGTGTTCGACCACAGAGTTGTCAATTGGATTGTTCATGGGACCACGGTTTCTGAAGATGGATGTTTGCTTGTTGTTGCAGACAGCGGTGGACAGATTGCGGCGACAGTGAGAAGCGAACAGACGTCCTGCATTCCGCCACGGTATCCAAGGATGAGCCTTCGGGAAGCAGTTTGGTGGTTTACTGTTGCAACAACAGAAAGGCTGTCGAGAATTGATGTCAAACGATCGAGACCGCCACCCGCAGATAGCAATACCCAGGGAGTAAGCATGTCTGTAAGCGACCAGGTCTCGACACAACAGTCGGCCACCGCCGAAGAGTTGCCGTTCGGCTTCTACGCTCTCGCCGCAGCAGACCCGGAAAGGGTCGCGATCATCGACCCTGATGGCACCCTGATCACTGCCGGTGAGTTGCATGGCCGGGTGAACCGGCGCTCACGCGCACTCCTCGCACTGGGACTCGAGGCCGGTGATCGCGTCGCGGCGGTGGTTCACAACGGACATGAATATCTCGAATTGATGTTGGCGACCGGGCAATTGGGCATGTTCATGGTGCAGGTCAACTGGCATCTCACCCCGAACGAAATGATCTACATCATCGAAGACTCCGGGGCCAAAGCCATCGTCGCAGCCGCTGAACAAGCCCGGATCCTTCCGGGTGATTCACTACCCGAATTGCGTTATGTCGTGGGCGAACCCGTCGAAGGGTGGACTCCTTTCGAGGATCTGGGCGCGGATGAATCGAGTGCACCGCCCGAGGGACGCCGGTTCGGTGCGCACATGGGGTACACCTCCGGCACCACCGGCAGGCCAAAGGGCGTTCGCCCGGCCAACTTGCCCGACATCGAACCAGAGATCATTCTCGAGTTGGTGTACGGAACGCTCGCCAAGCGATACGGTCTGCCCCGGACCGGCGTGCACCTCGTCTGTTCCCCGATCTACCATTCCGCACCGAGCGCGCACGCTGTCGCATTCCTGCACGCCGGACACACGATCGTGATCCAGTCGAAGTTCGAGCCGGAAGCGGTTCTCGCTGCCATCGAGACACACGGCGTGACAAGCGTGCACCTGGTTCCGACCCACTTCCACCGGTTGCTCAAGCTGCCGGACGAAGTGCGGTCGACATACGACGTGTCGAGTCTGCAGGCCGTGGTGCACGCCGGCGCGCCGTGTCCGGTGCCGGTCAAGAATAAGATGCTGGACTGGTTCGGCCCCATCGTCTGGGAGTACCTCGCGGCGTCCGAAGGATGGGTGTGTTCGGTCAGTCCGCAGGAATGGATTGCCAAGCCCGGCACCGTCGGTCGTCCCGGGGATGACGTCGCCGTCAAGATCATCGGCGACGATGGCGAGGAACAGCCGGCCGGAGAGCCCGGGACGATCTACTTCAACAACCTCGCGATGGGCGGCCGGTTCGAGTACCACAACAACGCAGAGAAGACCGAAGCCAGTCGGAAGGGCGACCTGGGCACGGTTGGCGACTACGGCTACTTCGACGAAGACGGATACCTGTTTCTACTGGACCGCCGGACGGACGTGATCATCTCCGGTGGCGTGAACATCTATCCGGCGGAGATCGAGCACGAACTACAGTCGCACCCTTCGGTCAACGATGCCGCCGTGATCGGCGTGCCGGACCCGGAATGGGGACAACGCACCCTCGGTGTTGTTCAGCTGGTCAGCGGTGTGGAGCCGAGTGACATTCTGGCGCAGGACATTCGAGAACATTGCGCAAAGAATCTGGCATCCTTCAAAGTGCCGAAGCAGATCGAGTTCGTCGACGAGTTCCCGCGGACCGAGACCGGCAAGCTCCAGAGAAGGCGTCTACGGGACAAGTTCATCCCTGTCGAGAACCCGTAACCCCACGATCAGGGCGTCGACGAGGCCATCGAAGTGTCTGGTGGTTTCCTCGACTGTTCTGACGTGGGTGAGGATGCGGTACAACGTCGCGCCGATCAGCGCGTCTGCGACCGCCTCCAGGTCGACACCGGCCCGAATATCTCCGGCGTGCACCGCCCCATTGAGTCGGAGCAGCAGGGCGTCATGATGCGGTTTGGCGAGCTGGCTGTACAGGGCGTCGCCATCGAGGGAGTTGTCGGCCGAGGCGACCGCGAGTGCACGACTGAGGGCCACGTTGCGCGGCGAGCCGAGGTATTCCGCCTGCCCGTGGAGCCAGGTGCGCAGATCGGCTTCGATGTCGCCGGTGTCCGGCAACGCGAACTGGCGATGCTGCCCGTAGGCATCCATGACCGCCTCGGCGACCAGGGGCGCCTTCGATGGCCAGCGGCGATACAGGCTCTGCTTCCCGACACCGGCGAGATTGGCGACGCGATCCATGGCGACTTCCGAGTAGCCGCCGGACAGCAAGATGTCGCGGACGGCATTGAGGATCGCGTCGTGGGTCGCCTGACTCCGGGGTCGGCCGGGCCGCGGCGCTTCATTCATGTGGGCAGCTTACGGTCGTCGCCTGCATCGACGATGAGTTCGCCCTACTTGCGTCAAAACCGGATAATTTACGAGAAAGAATGTCTAGTATTGGGTCGCTCGGCCATGCCGGGCCAACACTCTTGACCCGAATTGTATGCACCTCACCGTGCGACCCGATCAGCCGACAGGCGTCAAACCGAAGGAACTCATGGACAAGTTGCGCGTCATCCAATGGACCACCGGCAAGGTCGGGAAGCTCAGTCTGCGAGGCATTCTCGACGATCCGCGGCTCGAACTGGTCGGTGTCTACGCCTACTCCGAGGACAAGGCCGGCACCGACGCCGGACCCCTGTGCGGACGGCCCGACACCGGCGTCCTGGCCACCACCGACATCGACGCGCTCATCGCCTTGGGTGCCGACACCGTCTTCTACAACCCGTTCATGGCCGACCTCGACCACACAGTCCGTCTGCTCGAGAGCGGACTCGATGTGATCAGCACCAACTTGTTCCTCAACGTCGGTGGCATCGCGGGCGAGACGGAAAAGCAGCTCGCCGCCGCGTGCGAGCGTGGCGACAGTTCGCTCTACATCACCGGAATCAATCCGGGCTGGATCAACACCATGGTGACGGCGATGACCGCCATCTGCCGTGACGTGCAGCAGGTGTCGGTCTTCGAGTCGGCGGACTGCTCGGTCTACGAGTCGGCCGAAACCTGGCAGGCGCTGGGCTTTTCGCTGCCCGAAGCGTCCCCCGAGGTGCTCGAGATGGCGAAAATGTGGCTGAGTACGTTCCGCGATTCCGTCGGACGCATGGCAGTCGCGCTGCACTACGACCTCGATGACATGGAGTTCTTCATCGAACACCAGACTGCCTCGGAGGACGTCGATCTGGGCTGGCTGTTGATGAAGAAGGACACCATCGCCGCGATCCGCGCCGGGTGGAATGGCAAGGTGAACGGAAAGACCGTCGTCCAGTCCAACGTCGCCTGGTATCTGACGAAGAAGCTCAACGGGGACTGGGTGTTTGACGACGACCACTACCACGTCGTGGTCAAGGGTGAACCCGAAATCCAGACCCGCATCCGCTTCATCCCACCCGAGCACTGGGGCAACCACGAATGGGACACGATGACCGCCATGCCGGCGGTCAGCGCTGCGCTCAACGTCGCCGCCGCACCGGCGGGCATTCTGACCCTGAAGGATGTGGGCTTGCCGTGCGCGCCCGCCGGAATCTGGGACAAAGAACGGAGCGAGGGACATTCGGTAACGGTCTGAATTCCCGCGATTCCGAGGGCAATTCAGAGGTGGACGACGATGCGCTGTCCGGCTGAGGTGCAGACGTCGTCGTCCCACCTAATCGATTCCGGGAGTCCGCGCATCTCGGTACAGTCTGGCCATGTCTGAACACACTCTTCGCCTGACTGTCGAACTGGAACCGCGAGGTCCTGCGGCCGCGATCGTTTTGACCGACGAGCAAGTCGCCGGCTTGGGGGGCACCAAGACCGCTCCGGTCCGGTTCACCATCGGTGGAACGACCGTGCGGGGGCGGCTGGCCCGGATGGGCGGGGAAAACTTGATCGGACTCAACAAAAGCGTCCGCGCCGAGCTGGGTGTCGAAGCGGGGGACACCGTCGAGGTGATCATCGAGCTGGACGCCGAACCTCGGGAGGTCGACCTGCCGCCCGCGTTGTCCGCCGCCCTGGATGCCGACCCGGCCGTGCGGGCGTCATTCGACGCATTGGCGCCGTCGCGGCGGAAAGAACACGCGCGGTCCGTTGCCGATGCGAAACGTGATGAGACTCGGGACCGTCGCGTTGCGGCGATCGTCGACGCACTACGCGCCACGTAGCTGCGCAGTTCAGTTGCGGCACAAGGCGATCGACATCATCCCCGAAGAGCAGTATAGCCCGGTGAAGATGTAGCCGACCATCGTGAGCATGAGGCCGAGTTGACCGGTCCGTTGGTGACGTCGCGGTAGGAGTCGGAGGGCCGCGTCGTGGGCGGCGATGACGCCTGCGATGTGTCCGGCGAGAACAAATCCGACCGGGGCCAAAGGTTTGTTCAACTGGGGTCCACCACCGCCACCGTCGTTCATCGCGCCGAAGACCTCGGCGCGTGATGTGTAAACGAAGGCCGAACACAAATAGACTGCGCCTTCCCACCGGATGCCGTATCTCCGGGGATCGCGAGTGCTGCGAGCCGATGCGTATGGCCGCAACTGTCGTGAAGTTGGCCGCGACTGCCATAGGGATCGGTGAGAATCGCTCATAGGTTGTGGAGTGACCATGACCTGCGTCACAGTCGGACGCTCCGTGCAGTGTCTGACCAGCGGGATCTGTCACAGCGGTCGGAGAGGCGATATCAATGCCATTGGATGCAGTCAGTCAAGGGTTCCTCGCGGAGATGGCGGCGTCGCGCACGCCACCGGTGCATGAGGGCACGCCCGCCATCGCGCGGATGTCCGGCATGGTCTTCGCCGGGATGAGTGGACGTGGCCCCGAGGTCAAAGAGGTGCGAAACCTGCGCCTCGATACGCCGGACGGCGAGACGATCCGGGTGCGCGCTCTCATCCCGGAGGGCGAACCGCGCTCGGTCATCGTCTACTTCCATGGCGGCGGCTGGGTGGTCGGGGACATCGACCTGCAGTACGACCACGTGGCGCGCGACCTGGCGAATCGCACCCAGTCGACCGTGGTGCTGGTCAACTACCGCAAGGCGCCCGAACATCCATTTCCGACCGCACTCGAGGACAGCTGGCTCGGCTTGTGTTGGGCTGCCGAGAACGCCGGCGATCTCGCATTCGCCGATGCTCCGCTGATCGTCGGCGGCGACAGTGCCGGCGGCAACATCGCCGCAGTGCTGACCCGGTGGGCTCGCGACGGCGGAGGCCCCGCCATCGGATTCCAGTTTCTGGTGTATCCGGTCACGGACTGCGACCTCGACCGCGCGTCTTATCTGGCCCCTGAAAACCAATTGCTGCTCAGTCGGGACACGATGGCGTGGTTCTGGGACCACTATCTCGCCGAACCGGAAAAGCGCACAAACCCCGATGCCTCGCCGATACGAGCCGACAGCCTCACCGGGCTGCCGCCGGCACTTGTGTACGTCGCGGAGTTCGATCCCCTCCACGACGAGGGCGTCGCGTATGCCGAGGCATTGAAGGCGGCCGGCGTGCCGGTGGCGCTCGAGGAAGCGTCCGGGCAGATGCACGCCTACTTCCAGATGGCCAACATCTTTCCCGGCTACACCGCAGGCGCCGACCTCATCTCCGAGCACATCCGAAAGTTCCTCGCCGACAATGGAAAGGGTGCATGAACATGGCCGACCACGACGCCGTCATCATCGGTGCGGGATTCTCCGGGCTGTACCAGCTGTACAAGCTCCGTGAACTCGGCTTCGACGCCGTAATCCTCGAAGCCGGGCCCGAGGTCGGCGGCACCTGGTACTGGAACCGGTACCCGGGCGCCCGCTGTGACATCGAATCGATCGAGTACTCCTACTCTTTCGATCCCGAACTCGAGCAGGAATGGAACTGGAGCGAACGGTACGCAGCGCAACCCGAGCTACTCGCCTACATCCGGCATGTCAGCGACAAATACGACCTTCGCAAAGACATCGAATTCCAAACGCGAGTCACCACACTCGATTTCGACGACGTCGCGTGCCACTGGACGGTCAGAACCGACGACGGGGCGAGCCGCACCGCACGATTTGTCATCGCGGCGACCGGATGCCTATCTGTTCCGGTCCAACCCGAAATCGAGGGCGTCGACGATTTCGGCGGCGATACGTACTGGACGTGGGACTGGCCGGAGGAAGGCGTCGACCTGACGGATAAACGTGTCGCGGTTGTCGGAACCGGATCATCGGGTTTGCAGACCATCACCGCCATCGCGCCGGACGTCGCACACCTCACCGTCTTCCAGCGCACCCCGGTTTTCGCGATCCCGGCCTTCAATCATGAGATCGACGAGGAACTGGCCGAGGTCAAGTCGCGATACCCCGAGTTCCGCGCCGAGAGCCGGGTGACGCGCGGTGGGGCGCACTGCGCCGATCCCGAAGCCAAGTTCTTCGACGAGTACAACCCCGATGAGGTGGTCGACGAGCTCTCACGTCGCTGGGCTGATGGCGGATTGTGCTATCAGCAGTCGTTTCTCGACCTGGTGCTGGATCCTTCGGTCAACAAAGCGGCCGCCGACTTCGTCGCAGACCAGATCCGCCACAAAGTGAACGACCCGGCTCTCGCCGAGAAGTTGATTCCCACGACATATCCCATCGCGACCAAGCGTATGTGCGTCGACACCGGCTACTTCGAGGTGTACAACCGGGACAATGTCTCCTTGGTCGACTTGCGAGAGGAACCGCTGAAAGGTGTTACCCCCCAAGGCATCATCGCCGGAGACACCGCGCACGAGTTCGATGTCCTCATCTTCGCCACCGGCTTCGACGCGATGACCGGCGCGTTGCAGGCCATCGACATCCGGCACGGTGACTTGACGTTGCGGGACAAATGGTCCGAAGGGCCCCGAACGTATCTGGGATTGATGTCGGCGGGTTTTCCCAACCTGTTCACCATCACCGGACCGCAGAGCCCGTCGGTGCTGTCGAACATGCTGACCTCCATCGAGCAGCACGTCGACTGGATCAGCGACTTGCTGGTGGTCATGCGCGAGCGGGGTCAGCGCCGCATCGAGCCCGAGGTACAGGCCGAGACCACCTGGGTGGACATCACCAACGACACCGCAGATCTGACCCTCTTCCCGCAGGCGGCGTCGTGGTACATGGGCGCCAATGTGCCCGGCAAGCGGCGGGTCTTCTTGCCATTCGTGGCCGGCGTCGACGTGTACAAGCAGATCTGTGACGGCGTCGCTGTCGCCGACTATCACGGCTTCGAGATGACTGCCTGACCTCGACCGACACCGACGAGGGCGCCGGCAGTCATCCGACTGCCGGCGTGCGGGACTCCGTGTGCGGCCGGCCCTTGGTCAACTCGACCGCTGTGGATCTCCCCAGCGTCGCATCGCGCGGGTGAAGCTGGACCAGTCGCGGTAACCCAATCGCTGCGCGATCTGGGTTCGCGGGAGCGAGGTGTCCCGCAGCAGATCGTGAGCGAGGCTGCGGCGCACGTCATCGTGAATCTCCCGGTAAGAGGTTCCCTCTCGGGTCAGGCACCGTCGCAGCGTTCGACTCGAATAGTTCAGGTCGGCCGCGCACTCGTCGAGAGTGCGATCGAGGGTGGGCAGCGTCATCAGATGGGCGCGCACGCTACCGGCGACACCACCGGGTCGGATCCGCTCGGCGCGGAGGCGCTCGCAGTGTTCCACGATCACTGCTTCGGTGTGTTCGTTGGCCATCGGCAGTCGCCAGTTCAGGTAGTCCTCGTCGAAGACCAGTTCGGTGCGCTGCTGACCGAAGAGAACCGGCACCCCGAAAACCTTCCGATACCTGGCGATCGCGTCCACCGGTGGGACGTCACGCTCGAAATGGACCTCTTGCAGGGGTTCCGTGGAGGAGTTCGCGAACAGTTCGCGCTGCATCTGCAGGCTCGCACTGATGTCGCGTTCGACCACAAAGCAGGCGATGTCGTCGGGAACGTTGTCGGTGCGCAAGGTGAGCGCCCACCGGTCACCGGGGCGAAACTCACCGTGGATCGTCGAGAACGCGAAGGTGAGCGGGGAATACCGAAGCCCCAGGCGGAGCATCTCGGACACTACCGAGCAGGTCATGAGCAGATAGCCGTAATACCCGTAGGCCGTCAGGTGGTAGTCCCGGCCGACCTCGACGCCCAATCCCGGCCGGTTGTCGAACGCCCGGAGAAAGTTCCGGATAAGGGCTATTTCCTGCTGCGCTTCGATCAAGTGCTCGGGGTCGGCGAGTGCTTCGGCGGTGATCCCCGTGCCGCGCAACAAGGTCGATGTGGCGCAGCCGCGGCGGGCTGCCCAGGCGCAGATCAACGAGACCCCTACGGTCGTCCGCCGATGGTCCCACGTATCCGTCGTCGCTGCGAAGACCCGGTGGGACGCGTGGTCGTCGATCGGCGACGGACTGACGACTGCACCGCTCATGTAACAGACCCGAATTGCATGTGATCAGTATCACGATGCGGCCCGCGCGAAGCAACAACTCGCGCCGCTGCCGGGGACGCGGGCTTACACGCTGTGACCCGGCCGATGGCCGTCGATCAGGCTCTGCTTTCGGACCACCGGGTGTTATTTCACATCAGAGGTGTCGCAGCAAGTAACGCGGAGCGCGTCGAAACCGATATGGCGCGAACGGAAGGGAAATGCCGTTTGAATGCGAAATGAGGAGTATTCGGCGAATTGGATGTTTCGCCGACATAAAGAACTGCGGAGTGATTCGACGATGGTGTGCATCGGCTGCTGAACCAAGCGTGCGACGAGTTGCGGAAAGTGTTGTTAGGCAACCCTGATAAGTCCTGGGAGACTGCTCGAAAACGACCTCCGGCACTGCCGGTGTTTCGCGATCCGGACACATGAATAACTCCGGCGTGGTTATATCGAATGATCAATTCTTGGCGGTTCAGGCGGACGCCGCTGGATCCTCTCCCGTGGTTCTCGGAGGTACGCTGATGCAGTCGCGCCGGCGCTATTCCTTATTTCTGTCTGACATTTCGCGGTCCATCTGGATCGAGCTGAAATCCACGTCCGCGCGAAGCGGGGTGATCGGCGCGAGACGATGACCCCCGCAGATCCTCCGGATCTGGGACATCGGGCCGTATTCGCGGACCCCTTGCCGGCGGAGGCGTTTCCGTTGTCTGCAGCGCAATACGGGATCTGGCTGGCATACCAGCTGGATCCGGACATCTCGCTGTCCGTCGCGCAGTGCGTCGAGGTACGTGGCGAGCTCGATGTCGCGTTGCTGAGTCAGGCATACGCCACGGCCGGCCACGAGTTCGAGACGTTCGGCGTCCGGCTCATCGACGTCGGAGGCCGGCCGTACCAGCTCGTCGATCACACACTCGACCAGTCGGTGGATCTCATCGACATGCGTGCTCATCGGGACCCTGTGACCACCGCATACGAGTGGATGGAGCGCGACTACACCCGGCCACTCGACGTGCTGAACGATCGGCTGACCCGTTCGGTCGTGCTCCGGACCGGAGACCGGCATTACCTGTGGTACTTCCGGGTCCACCACATCGTTTTGGACGGATTCGGCACGGTGACGATCTTCGATCGTATTGCCGAGCTCTACACTGCGGGCTTGCAGGACCGCGACCTCGAACCGCCCGTGGCAACCCGTTTGCGAGAGGTGTTCGAGATCGACCGGCGCTATCGGGATTCGACATCGTTCGACGAGGACCGGGCGTACTGGTCGGCGCAGTTAGGTGATGTGCGTGGGGTCAGCACGTTGGCCACCACCGACGCACCCGCCGCCCCGGTGAACCGACGTGCGATCGCGCCGCTGTCGGAGCACGCGACCGCTGCGCTGTTGGGCGCGGAGCGACCTGCGGTCTCGGCGGCCACCGTCATGGCCGCTGTCGCCTGTTACCTGTCGCGGATGACGGGCCGCGACGAGGTTGTGCTCAACGTGCCGATGTCGGCGCGCACCAGTCCCGAGGAGCGGCACGCCGGCGGGATGACAGTCGAGGTCGTACCGCTTCGGCTCCGGGTCGAGCCGGATGACACCGTCGGCCGGCTGGTTCGGCGGGTACGGCTCGCGGTGAAAGACGTCCTGCCACATCAGCGTTCCGGGATCGCCGACATTCGGCAGCAGGTCGGGGCATTCGGGACCCAGCGTTTCGGCGGGCCGGTGGTCAATGTGCTGCTCTACTTCCACTCGCTACAGCTGGGGTCGACGAGCTGTCAGGTCCGCATTCTCACCTATGGCCCGGAGCGGGACCTGTCGGTCAACGTGTATCCGGTAGGCACACCCGCCCGCGTATTCGTCGACTTCCGGGCAAACCCCGACCGCTACGACGAGGCGCAACTCCGCGCCCACCACGAGCGTTTCTCGACTCTGCTCGAGGAACTGCTGCAGGCAGACGCAGACACGGTCCTAACCGCAGTGCACCCGGAGACCGCACGCGCCGGTGCCGAGCTACGGCGGGCCGCAGGGCAGCTGGAGTACTGGCGCGCGGCGTTGGCGGGGGCCCCGGAAGTGATGGGGTTGCCCTTGGACCGACCGCGGCCGGTGGTGCGGTCGAGGCGCGGTGGGCGAGTGGATTTCGAGGTGGATTCGGAGCTACATCAACGTCTGGTCGGTGTCGGGGAGGCACACAGGGCGAGTCCGTTCATGACACTGCATGCCGCGTTCGCAGTGCTGCTCGCGCGGTTGTCCGGACAGGACGACATCGTCATCGGCGCGCCGGTGCCGGGCGGTGCGACGGCAGTCGACGTGGTGGCGTTGCGGACGCTGGTGGAGTCGGGGATGTCGTTCGGCGAGTTGCTGGATCGCGTGCGGGAGGCGGATCTGGGGGCGTTCGAGCATGCGGAGGTGCCGTTCGAGCGGGTGGTCGCCGACGTGGTTCCGGTGCGGTCCACCGCGCATACACCGGTGTTCCAGGTCGCCCTCGAGGAAGTGGATCCAGGGCAGCGCGCATTACTCGACGGTGATCCGGGCCACGCCCGATACGATCTGCTGGCCAGTGTGACCGAACGGTTCGATGCGCAAGGGCAGCCGGCCGGGATGGTGGTGGGATTGACCTACGCCGCGGATGTCTTCGATAAGGCGACGGCGCAGGGTTTCGCGGATCGCTTCGCGCGGACCCTGGGGGTGGTGGCCACCGACCCCGACATCACGGTGGGCGACGTGCAGCTCGTCGACTCGGGCGAGCGTCGGATGCTCGAAAGCTGGAACGAACCGGGCATCGACACCGGTGCGGCAACGATCGCAAGCATCCTCGCCGACCGGGCCGCACGGACCCCGACGGCCCCGGCCGTGCACGACGCCGATACCACCCTGACCTATGGTCAGCTTGCCGCGCGGTCGAATTGTCTCGCCCGACATCTCATCTCGCTGGGTCCACAACCGGGAGCACTCTTCACGGTCGTGTTGCCACGTTCCACCGAACTCGTCGTCACGCTCTCCGCTGTCCTCACCGCCGGCGGTGGATATCTGCCGATCGACGTCACGCATCCCACGGACCGCATCCGGACCGTTCTCGCCGATGCAGATCCGGTATGTGTCCTCACGACCTCGCAGTTCGCCGATACGCACGACCTCGGCCCCTATCCGGTGCTCCTGCTTGATGATCCGGAGACCGCGGCGGCGATCGCCGCGCTGTCGCCGGAACCTGTGAGCGACGAGGAGCGGGTCGCACCACTACGACCCGACGACGCCGCGTATCTGATCTACACCTCCGGGTCGACGGGGGTGCCGAAGGGCGTTCTCGTCTCGCACCGCAGCGTCGTGCATCTGTTGGCCAACACAGTGGGCACGTTCGGCTTCGACGAGTCGGACGTGTGGACGATGTTCCACTCTCCGGCATTCGATTTCTCGGTGTGGGAAGTGTGGGGTGCCCTGCTCTCCGGTGGCAGCGTTGTCGTGGTCGATCACTTCACCGCACGTGAACCGGTGCAGTTCCTGGAAGTGTTGCGGCGCCATCGCGTTACCGTGCTCAGCCAGACACCGATGGCGTTCTACCAACTCGCGGAGGCCGAATCGACTGCGGACTCCGATGCGGCTCCATTGTCCTTGCGCTACGTCATCTTCGGCGGAGAGTCGCTGGACCCGGGACGCCTGAAGAACTGGTGGCAGCGCCACGACGACAGTTCGCCCGTCCTGGTGAACATGTACGGCATCACCGAGATCTGTGTTCACGCAACAGCGTTGCGGATGACCCGGGATACCGCTGGGAGCGTAGCGGCCAGTCCCATCGGCCGGACGATCCCGGGTCTGCGGTCGTACGTGTTGGATGCGCGGTTGCGGCCGGTGCCGGTGGGTGTGGTGGGGGAGTTGTATGTGGCGGGTGCTGGTGTGGCGCGGGGGTATTGGGGTCGGGC
>QJJF01000020.1 GCA_003202005.1 Williamsia faeni
CTCGAACTGACACTGGACGGGTTTTGAACTGGTGGTTGTGGTTGTTTGCAGATCGTTGGCGCTATTGAGTACATTCGGATCATGTAGTGGGGGAGCACCTTTCGTGTTTGGGGCGTTGGATAGTGTTGGGCGGTTTCGGTGCTACTGCGTACCCTCTGCGTACCGGGCTCCGAGTCTTCGGATGAACGAGGGCTCTCATGAAAAGATACAGCTGTTGACCTTCGTCCCAGTGAGACCGGCGCCGGGGTCGTCCATGACGGTGTCGAGGCCGTCGTCCAATCGAGCGAGCTGTTGCGAGGTTCTGGCCGAGGTCCTCGACCTTCCGTCGATCGGCGTGGACACCTCGTCTTCGACATCGGCGCGCACTCGCTTGCTGCGACGAAGGCCGTTGCCCAGCTCAGCGCCCGCGTGGGCTGACCCGACCTGCCGCATCGCAGAAACCTGGACTGCGAGCTTGGACGACGCACATGGTTCCACCAGAACGCGCCGGGCTGCCTGCTGCGCTAAATCCAATCAGCGCAGGAGACCGCCGCCTCACCTGCAGATATTATTAGCATCATTGCCACAGAATGTGGGTGCGACCTGCGTGTCGGCTTGGTTGCGGTTCGCCGGGCGTGTTTGGCCCGGTGGAGGAACGAGTACGGTCACGCCCAGACTGGCGGTGCTCCCACGCCGGGCGCCGGCCGAAGCTCGGACCCCCAGCGGTCTCAGGTGATTGGCGAGAACGTTTTCATGTCGCGGACTTCTCGCAGTGGCGTTTCTCGGATGGTCACGGTGGAGTCGATATCGTCGATGGTCCTGCATCCGGCAAGCGCCATGGTGCTGTAGAGCTCGACCCGGAGAATGTCGATGACGCTTTCAACTCCGGCCTCACCATAGGCGCCCAGCCCGAACATGTACGGCCGCCCGACGAGCACAGCCCTGGCTCCGAGCGAGAGTGCCTGGAACGCATCGTGCCGCGGCGGACGCCACCATCGAGGTAGACCTCTATGTGGCTGTCAGCGGCTTCGACGACCTCGGGAGTGTCGAGGCTCGAGCGCGCTCATCGACATTGCGGCCCCCGTGGTTGAAAACGACCACACCATCAATGCGAAGGCGTGCAATTGGCAAGTCTCCATCGAGGTGCCAGCGAGCGCTCCACGCGGAAACGGTTCGAGAGTATCGCTCACTAACGGGACCGATTGTCTGGTGGTCGGTGAACAACCCGTAACAGAGATGCCGGGGTCGAGCGCCTCACTCTGGGTGGGGCGGCGGTCTAAAAGACCTACGTTGCAGACGTAAGTCCGGGTGGTTGGGTTCGGACCACGCACTCGCTCACCCTAAGCTAAGCACCAACTGTCCACGTCATACGTAGTCCGCTCCAGCAAATCGACGCAACTCGCATCAGAGGTCACTGATTGGCCGACTGCGCCAGTCAATCCGCCCTTGAAGGCGCCCCGTGTCTTCGCAGCTGCCGGTTACACCAGCGTGCTGTCGGAAGCGTCGGACCGGCGTGCGACCACTAGGGCACTGCCCCAAATTACTACGAAGGTCCCCGCTATTGCGTAACCAAGGATCTCGAAGTTGTCCGACATCGCGCCAACAGGAGCGAGCCAGCCGAATCCGCGCACCTGATAAAGCAGACCACAAATGTAGATGCCAGCGACAAAGAACCCGATGGCCACAGTGGCGCCGGTTGTCAAGGTATTGAAGCGGAGCCGACGTACGGGACTGCCATTCGACCATGAATAGGCGCGGGTCATGACGAGTGAGTCCGCAGTATCGAACGTGCTCATCCCGGCGGCGAAAAGAATTGGCAGACTGAGTATCGCCCCCCAGGACAAATGACCCGTCGTGGAGGCTGCGGCAGTTAGCGCCAGAAGTGACACCTCCGATGCTGTTTCCAAACCCAACCCCATCAATAGTCCCACCGGATACATGTGCCACGAACTGCGAATGAGTCCCCGCAATCGCCCGCCGAGCATGCGCGCCATGAACCCACGATGGGACAGGTTGTGCTCGAGTTCGTCCGAAATATCATGGCCTGCACGTTGCTTCTTCGACAGCATCACAAGTTCCCGCAGCACGACGCTGTTCATAGTCGACACGAGCACGAGGAAAATTACAGCTATGACCATCGCTATGTACCCGCCGACCTGCTGCACGCGCGTCAGATCCATCGCTTTCACGACCGCGCCACCTAGAGCGACAAGTAGTGCGAGAATCAGTACCACCGTCGAGTGACCCATCGCGAAAAAGAAACCCACCCCCACAGGGCGACGGCCACGGAGCAGCATAATCCTTGTAGTGTCGTCGATTGCGGCAATATGGTCAGCATCGAAGGCGTGCCGCATGCCGAGCATGTATGCCAGCAGACCGGAACCGGCGATACCGCCACCCGTGGCAGGACTACCCGAGAAGCCAAGGTAAAGAACGACTCCCAATATATGCAAAAACAATATTGAACCGAGAATTCCCGCAAGGCGGCGGTGTTCGGCCCTCGACCACGGGCCGACCAATGGCTTCGATGATTCCGCAATAATCGTCACGTCGTTGATCTCTCGTATCGAACTCGAGCGGCGCGCCGCCGCATCCATCAACTGGGTTGCGCACGTGCACCTTATTGGGGCGTGTTTGTGCTCCCCAGGCACGCGTGTGTGGGCCCGCAAGAGGCGGATCGACTATCGAGATGCCGGTGAAATAGCCACGGGTTCGCGGTGAGCCTCGTGATGGTTGGCGTTGCGAGGCGTCGCAAGAACCTCCCTGGTACGTTCGTCCAAAACTATCGAATCCGATAAGGCGCCATTCGCCGAGAGTACGGTTTCCAGCGCATTGAGCCAGTGTTGGTAGTAGCTCCACCGCTCCGTGCGGTCACCGCGCTCCCATCGCCGAATCGATTCGGTCAATGACAATTGAAATTCGCTCCACTCATAGTGGCCTTCATGATAAGCGGCGACAGCCAGAGCGAATGCGCGCAACTCCCACGGCTCGTCGAATGCACGCGACGCCGCGTCACTATTGGGGAGGTCGCATACCAACTTCTCGATCCGGCGACGTGTGTCATCGAGCTCGATTGAGTCCGGCCGGACGGTCATTTTGCAGCCTCCATCACGGGCCCGACGCCGATCATCGAATCCCGTGTAACGAGAGTTGCAAGGTCGTCTTCGCTCATGCCCTCGGTCCCGGTCGGACGTTGCGGCAGTACCCAATAACGTAATTCCGAGCTTGAATCCCAGATACGAATTTCGATAGTGTCCGCAATGGAATAGTTGAAATCTTCGGCCAGCACCTTTCGTGGCTCGCGCGTGATGCGCGCACGGTAAGCAGGCGCTTTGTACCAGTTGGGCGGCAGTCCGAGTACAGCCCACGGATAGCATGAACATAAGGTACAGACAATGGCGTTGTGCACATCGTCGGTATCCTCCACGACTACCATATGCTCACCCTGCAGGCCTCCGACTCCAAGTTCTGCGCAAGCCGCCGTTGCATCTGCCAGAAGCTTCACTTTGAATTCCGGGTCGGTCCAAGCCTTTGCGACGACTTTGGCACCCAGTTGCGGACCGACCTCGTTCTCGTAGGCATCCGCCATCCTATCTACGGCCTCCGTTGTCATGACACCTTTTTCGATCATCAGCGACTCGAGCGCCTTTACTCGGGCCGCAATTTCTTCATGACTGCGCAGCTTGGTGTCAGTTCTTTGTTCGTCCATGTCAAACTCCTGCTGTGATGTTGTTGGCGGCGTGAGTAATGTACGGCTCCCAAACGTCGAAACACACTGACGAAGCAGGGTCGGCTGTTTTCTCGCCCCATAGCTCGGTAGCCGTGAACTTGACGGTGTACACGTGTTCCGGGCAGTCGCCCAGTCCGTTGCCAGAGGTGTCCGGGTAGACGTAAGCACCTGGTGCAGCGGTCACCACACCTGTTCTTCCCCTGATGTAACCCGCTCTGCGCGTGTGGCCGGTCGGACTGTCGGACGCCACCGTGACGCCGTCACCGACCTTGAAGGCTCGTACCTTTGAGGTGGAGCGGGCGGCAGAAAAGCCGCTCGTAATTGCACCGTTCACAAACTCAAGGATGTCGGGATCCGCACGTTTTGGGAGGGGCGCGTCCGGATTGGCAGTGTAAAATTGGATGCGCTCTTCTAATTCCGAGGCATCGAACAAATCGTGCTCCTGGCACATGTGCTCGAGCACATGGGTCCAGTGTTCGTAGTAGTTTGACAATAGATACTCGGCTGGATCCATTTTCTCGATGCAATGGCGGAATTCGTCGATGTTGAACAGGCCTGCGCGGGCACCCTGGGCAAACATTGAAAATGCCGCCTTCTCCCATTCGGCACGAAATACCGGTTCGGATCCTTTGTCACTCTGTACTGGACCCATTCCGTCTGTCCCGGCCAAGTCAAAAACGCCGTTCATGCCATTTCTCCTACTGTCTGTGCAGGTTTGAAAGTGGGGAATCCGCCGCGGGCCTGCTCGTATGTGTTAGCGACACGCAGAACCGTGGAGTCGTCAAACCGTTTACCGATAATCATGAGTCCGGCGGGCCGGCCGTCAACAAGTTCCGTCGGGACCGAACACGCGGGGTGTCCGCTGACGTCGAAAGGTGCGCAATTGCCGACCATGCCTAACGCGACATTCAGGAAGTCCGCCAGAGGAGCGCCTTCGGGAAGAAATTTGCGCGCCGTGTACGGCACAGTCGGCATCACCAGCACGTCGTATTCCGCCAACGCCTGGTCGTAGGCTTTGCGCAGTTCGAGAGCTAGATTGCGTGCCATGGCGTAATACTTGCCGCCGCCGAGTTCGAAGGTGTACCGCCCCGACAAGCCGACGAGCTTGACCGATTTGGACAGTTTCGCCCCGTGGGTGATGCGGTTGGCGGCGTAGTGGGCGATCAGTTCCGGGTCGTATTCCCCTTGCGAGTTCATGCCGTACCCGTTGCCATCCAGCATCTGGAAAGCGGCGCCCTCGGTTCCGATGACGTTCCACACCGCGAGGGCGTCTGAATGCCATGGAATCGACACGTTGTCCGCTGTCATGCCCTCCCCGCGCAGTACGTCGACCGCGGCCAAAACAGCTTCGTCGATTCCGGTTTCGGTATTGAGCGCGCCGAATCCTTCGCCGACGATGCCGATCTTGAGGCCGGCTGTCGATTCGTTCAGGTCACCCACATAATCAATGAAGGGTGTGGTGTCGGGCTGACGCGGGTCGAGTCCATCGACCCCTGCGATGGCGGTGAGCATCGATGCTGCATCGTGCACGGTCCTGGTCATGGGACCCAGATGGTCAATGGTCTGTTCGATGGGAAAGGCGCCGGTGTACGGGACCAGTCCGTATGTCGGCTTGTGACCAACACACCCACAGAACGAACTGGGAATGCGTACGGATCCACCCTGGTCACCTCCCACAGCAAGATCCACCGCACCGGAGGCCACCAGCGCTGCACTCCCGGAGGAAGAACCACCAGCATTTCGCGAGTGGTCCCATGGGTTGAGCACCCGCCTCGGTTGCGAGGTCATGCTGCTGCCAGAGAAACAGAGGTCCTCGCATACCGCTTTGCCCGTGATCGTCGCTCCCGCCGCAAGCAATCGGGTGACAACCGTCGCGTCGCGTCGTGGTATGTGGCCCTCCACGGTGCGCGAACCGTTCATCATGGGAACACCGGCGACCGAAATGTTGTCCTTGATCGCAACGGTTTTGCCGACTAGAGGTCCGTTCGCCGCACCTTCGATTTCGGTTGTGACGTACCACGCGCCTAAAGGGTTGTCGGACGGCTCCGACCAGGCCCGCCCGGGCGCGGTTGGCGCTGTCTCGTTGTACAGCTCCTCAACCCGTTCGGACGAGGCCAGCGTAGCGGTGACTGCCAGAACGTACTCGTCGATCTCGGCGGCCGACAGCCCGTAGTTGTAATGGGCGTCGAGGTCAGCCAGGCGGGTCGAGTCAGGGGAAGGTATGGACATCAGCACTCCTCAGATACGGATCTGAAGAGAACGCTAAGGAGATACCCGCGACATGTCAACGATTCATGACGCATTGACTCAAAATTTAACTCGTAACATCCAGTGGTAACAGTGCGTCGAAGGTTCCACCGTGGGCTTCGGCGAGGTACAGATGCCGGCCGACGGACCCGTGGTCCGACAAAGCGACGCGACCTCGCGGTAGGTCATACGTACTCGACCGGATCTGCTCTGCAATGCGCTGTGGTTCACTGCCGCCCGCACTTCGGGCCGCCGAACCCCACACCGTCAGACCCTCAAAAACCGCCTCGGACAACGTTGACAAAGGTGGCGCCCACCGACCAAATACGTTCCGATAGCGTGCGATCAGCCGGTCGTTGCCCACTGTCTGCAATCCCTGGTAGTAGGCGGATACGCCGTATATACCAACCGACGCTTCGGTCCCGATCCGAGCAAGTGTGGACTCGTCCATTGCGGGCCCAAGGCTCAGCGCACGGTTCCGTAGACCCATTGCGTAGCATCGACGTTCGAAGGCTGCCGCGTCTGCTCCGACGAACGTATTGAGCACTATGTCAGCCTTCGATGATTGGATCTTGTCGATAAGTTCGGAGAAATCCTCGGTGCCGAGGGATGCGTAGCTCTCGCCAACGATGCAGCCCCCAAGGTCGGGCAATAAGGAGTGGGCAACAGAGTTCACCCTTCGCGGCCAGCTGTAGCTGTTGCCGGCCAAAAACCATCGATTACCGTCAGCGAGCTTCATCAGGGGCCGGGCTGCGGCAAGGACTTGTTCCCTTGGCCGTTCGCCGAACTCGAGTCGCAGTGGATGTGCCGGCCCACCCTCGCTCATCTGCGGTTGCACAATCAACGTCGGACTGGCCCACAGCGCCGTCGAGACTGCGTCGTAAGTCGCCGAGGTCGTCATGACGAAGATGGTTCGGCACCCGGCTCGAATCAATCGGTGTGCTTCGCGGACCCCGGTAGCAGGATCAGTCTCATCGTCTGCGACGAGAAGTTCGACCGGATAACCGTCGACTCCGCCGTCCGCGTTAATCTCTTCGACCGCCAGCGCTGCCAGGTTTTGACTCGCCGCAGCAAAGAGGCTTCCCGAGCCCGATTTGCTGGTGATCAGGCCAACCCTCGGCCCGCGCGCCTCGCTGCGCGGTACGGGTAGTCCTTGCCGGCGCATCAACCACTCGATGCCCCCGGTATCCACTTCCGCATGTACACGCACCCGCGTACCTGCACTAACCGGAGCAAACCGAATTCGCACACGCCCTCGCCAGGGTTGATCGTGCGAGATGTCTATCGCCTCGGGCGGACGCACTCCACTCACACGCCCGAAGATGTCGACGGGGCCGGCACCTCCGAGCGGTATACGCATCGAAATAAATGCCCCGGCCGCCAGCCGATCGCACGAAGCACCAAAAAGCCAGCCAGCGTCGGAGTCGGCCCCGAACCGGGCGAAAACCTCCACCGGTGGTGCATCAATGAAGTCTTCGGCAGTTACCGCTACGGATCCACCCGACGCTAACCCCGCCAACTGGGACTCATCCTGCCTCCGCGGCCCTCGGCATCGTCTTGCTTTCGACTGCAGTCCGCATCGGCGACAGCGACGCCTGGAACACGTCCTGCAGGAGGGTCAGAACTTGCGCAGCAGATCCGGAGGAGTCTACTGAGTAGAACCGGAATCTACCCTGTTTCCGCTCGGCAACGAGGCCCGCCACCCGCAGCAAGCGCAAGTGGTTTGACACTGCGGTGCGCCCCACTGTCGTTATCTGGTCGGCAAGCGCACCAGCGCTGCACTCGTCGACATCGGCAAGGATAGAAAGTATTTCGCGGCGAATCGGATCCGCGAGCGCCTCGAAAGCCAGCGCTGCACCGTCATCCATTCGACTTCTCCCCTAATGACCTGCCACGCTTGCCTGACACATAGACTAATGTAGCGCGCTTCGCACTCGCCTCCAAGCGCAACAGACGACAGATTCCGGACATCACCGTCCCGGGTGAGGCTTCGGAAGGAAGGCTCAGTTTGTCTGCATTGCCCGGGGGAAACCTCTTTATCTCACCGTCGACCGCGACAACTGCCCGAAACTCTTCGGGCTGTTCGCGGGTGGCAGGGGCGGAGTGGGTAACTCCGGCATTGTTGACCTGAACGTCGAGGCGGCCGTATTTATTGAACACGGCGGCCGCGGGAACAACGCAGTCTGCTGGGTCGGTCACGTCAATGAGAACGATCAAGTATCAACGCCCCAAAGCTTCGGCGGAGGCGCCTAGAGATCACTTCCGGCCCCAGTCACGGCTGCGACCCGTCCGGTTAAGTCTGAATCCTGTCGACGATCGTCGACTGATGTTGCACCGCGAAACGCATCACCATCGTCGTTCCGGTCACAGCGTGCGGGTCCACTGCGAAATTCGTGCGCAGGCATCCGATCAGGGCTTCGTACGAGGCGGGGCCACCAGATTGAAGTTTCGGTTGGTGATCTGCGTGGACTCGAACGCCGGGCGCTCTGCTGTTTGGACTGCCGCAAGCTTCTAACCGTGGGCGGCCTCAGAGGTGCCGCCCACGGGTTCATAGTTTCGTCAGTCATTCAGTTCATGAGTGCGGGCCGGCGATGTGTGCGCTGAAAAACCGCCGTCCGGTGTAAGGCACCATTGGGACGTTGTTGAAACTCACGGAGCCTTAGCCTGGATCGGTAGATTTGACGTGGAGTTGACGGGGTGTCGATTTTACGAAAGTGCCCTCTGAACTGGGATGATTGATGTTGTTGAGGCAACAATCGGACAGTTCAAGAAAGGCACTTTCTCTATTGCAATACCGATAAGAATCCCCGGGTCAGTCCACGGATCCAGGCTTAGTACTACAGCCGTAGATAGGGCTCATTGTTGTTCTGAACTGCGTTGATAGTGGTGTTGTTGGGCTCGAAATTGGTGTTTTCGTCGCCGGAGTGACCAGCCAAGGGGTCGGCGATGGCGTGCAGTGGTGTGAGTACGAGAATCGTAAGAGTTGGCGGAACTCGTTGACCGACAACCGGATCAGTCCAGGTTCTGGGTTTGGCCAGGCGTTCGGTGGCGGTGTGCATGGCCAGGACGGCGTGCGCGGCCATGACCAGGGTGATCCAGCGGTGCTAGGAAACCGGAGTCCGCACTTGATGCTGATCCAGACCGGTCAGGCCTTTGCTGGTCTGGAACGATTCCTCGACCGTCCACCACCGCCTGCGACCCGCACGTACAGGTGCGGCGGAACTGGCGTGGGGCTGTAGCAGCGGTGGAAGGCGAGCTCGTGAGTGTTGTCGGTGCGCCGCACCAGCACGTGGCAGCCGCCGATGTCGGGGCGTTCGGTGGTCGCGATCAGCGCAGAGAAAAACCAGCGGTGTCCTTTGCTGCCCGGACTGGCAGACATTTTGTGCCAAGCTCGTGGGGGTAGAGCCGCAGTGAGCGCATCGACCCTCACTTTTCGTGCTTCTGTGGGGACTTGCCGGTTGCATCCGACGGCCAGTACGTAGCCGATCTGTCTGTCGTGCAATGCTTGTCGGAGGTTTGGGTCTGCGCCGTATACTCCATCGCCGGCAACCCCGGAGGCGGGTACATCGGCGTCGAGGGCCGCCTCGATCAGTGAGGTGGCCAGGGCTGGTCTGGTGGCCAACTCTACCGTGTCGGGCACCCCGGCCTTCGCTCGGCGGGCCGGGTCGGTGGCCCAGGTGTGCTGCGGTAGGTACAGGGCTCGGTCGATCAGGGTGTGCCCACCGGCGGCGGCGTAGGTCAGGTAGACCGCGACCTGGCAGTTCTCGGTACGTGCGGCGGATCCGGTGTACTGGCGTTGTACGCCAACGGTGTTGGTTCCTTTCTTCAGGTCGCCGGCCTCATCAACGACGAGCACCGCTTCGGGGTCGGCGAGGTGGTCGATGACATAGTTGTGAAGGTCATCGCGGACCAGGTCAGCGTCCCATCGGCGCGGGACAACAAGTGCTGCAAACGATCAGGCGTGCCATGACCCGATAGTTAGGCGATCGTCCAGCAGTTCTTGGAACCTATACCGGCCAGCAAACCGAGCACCAGAGCTCCTGCGTTTCGTCGTGCTTCGACCCGCGCCAACCGCGCCGCGAACGATTCCGACAGACCATCTAGGCCCGCATGCCACCGCTCATGGTCTACCCCTCAATGCTGCGGTTGCCGCAGCTGATTTGGATGTCTTCACAAACTCGAGATCATACCGCGGCAACCGCGCCTACCAGCACAAACACGCCGAAGCTACATAACTACGGCTGTAGGCAGTCCGTGGTCGGCTCAGTGATCTTGGCCGTGTGTCGCGCTTGCGGAGGTGCGCGCGCTGTTTCGCTGGGTTCCTGCGCGTCTTCGGCTCGTATCGACCACAACGACGTCGCCCTCGATCGTCACCGCATATCCCTCCATGACGTGCGGTCCCTGCTGCAGGCCACCGTCAACATCCGTGACATCCTCGGGGGAGCCCGGCACCACTTCGACAGCGTACTTGCGTACTTTGGCGTTTCGGGGGTCGTACCACGAGACGCCGGTCTGGATGTCGAATTCCCATTGATGCCAGGGGCATCGGATTGATCGACCGCGCTCGTATTCGATAGCTTGGTCCGGTCCTGTGGCCGACGAGACCCCGAATATGGTGCCGTGTGAGCACAAAGCGGCGCCCGCGTGAGGGCATTGATCCAGCAGGGCGTAGTAGTTACCGTCGACGTTGAAGACCCCGATGGAGCGGCCCTCGAGCACGACGATTTTTCGTTGTCCGGGCTTGATTTCGGTGGCGTCGGCCACGATAAATTTGCTCATTGCACTGCATCCATGGGGAGTTGGAAGAATCGCTTGCCGTTTTCCCGCAAGATCTTGTTCTTGAGCTCAGTCGAGAAACTCCGCGGAAAGGCGGTGTCGGGTGAGTCGAAGTCGAAGTGCGGGTAGTCGGAGGCGTAGAGGACGTTGTCCGAACAGAACTCCTCGACCATCTCGGTCAAGTGAGTGGGGTCGGTCGGCTCGTCAATGGGCTGAGTTGAAACCCACACGTGGTCACGAATGTATTCGGACGGCTTGCGCTGGAGGTCGGGGATCTCACTGCGCAGATTAGACCAGTGGTAGTCCAATCGCGCTAGGAGCGGGGCGAAGTGAGCTACGTTCCCTTCCACAAACATGACCCGAAGTTGCGGGAACCGATCGAATGTTCCGGACAGGATGAGGCTCAGGAGCTGCGACTGAAAGCTCTGCACGTGCCCGACGTGGTACTCCGGATGGTAAGACGTCCACCCCGTTCCGGTGTTGGGGTTGCCACCGCCCGTCGACAAGTGGAATTGGAAGGGGAGGCCGGCCTCGATGGCTGCCTCAAAGACCGGCCAGTAGCGGCGGCTGCCGAGCGGTTCCAGAGTCTTGCTCAGCCCGAGAATGGCGATGACGCCGGGATCAGAGCCGACACGCTCGATCTCTTTGACGGCAAGCTCCGGACTATCGAGAGTGACTGGCATTGCAGCTCTGAGCCGGGGCTCCGGGTAGACAAGGTGTTCGAGTTGCCAATCATTAATGGCACTGCACAGCACCGCACCGAGCTCAGGATTCAGTGCCTGAGAAGCCGGATTGAGGGTCTGGCCACCGGGGGAAAGGCACTGCAGCACACCGAGCTCGACATCATGCAGATCGAGGAGCTGCTTCTGGATCAGTGTGAGATCAGACCCAGGGTAGCCAGAGTCCGGCCACGCATCTGCCCGCATCGCGGCCCCATACATCTGCGGGTACTCACCGATGGATTGCAGACCGTTTGTGGTGCGGACTCCGTATTCCTTGATGTGCGCGCTCCATTTGGCAGGAAGGTAGGAGTCAATCAAACCGACTTTAGGAAGGGGATGGATATCGACATCGATGACACCCCTGCCGACTTTGGGCGCACCGAGAGTACCTAGCGTGGGGGGAGATTCGATGATGGTCATGACTGGTTCACCTTTCCGGAGCTTGCCGGCACGGCAAGGTTGTAGAGGTCCTGGGCGTTGAGGCGGTAGATCCGCTCAAGCAGCGCCGAGTTAGCGGTTCCGTGTTCGATATCGCGCGGCGCGGAGGTGTGCTGGTGCGGGTAATCGCTTGAGTAGACCAACATCTGGTCTGACCCCAAGCGGTTGACAGCACTATCGAGGCCGCCTGGGCGTTCGGCACCGTCTGACGGCGCGGTAGTGAGTCGGAAGTGTTCGCGGATCAGCTCCGAGGGGAGGCGGTCGATCCACGGAACGTCAGGGCGGTAGCTCTTCCACAGTTTGTCGAACTTCCACATGAACGGCGGTAGCCAGTTGAAGCCGGCTTCGGTGAGCACGACCTTCGTGGCCGGAAACTTCTGGAGGACGCCTTCCGAGACGATGGAGGCGACTTGGGCCTCGAAGTTCGACTGTTGACCTACGTACCACTCGAGGTGCGTTGTTGGCCAGCCGACTGACGTCGGAGCCTGTCGGAAGACGCCGCCGATGTGAATTGCGACCGGAATGCCGGCCTTCTCTGCCGCTTCCCAGATCGGCCAATTGATCTCGCGGCCCAACAGTAGTTCGGTCTGCCCGAGGACGAGTGCCTGGACGAATCGCTTGTCCTGCGACCAGAACTCGATCTCCTCGGCCGCTGCGCGTGGTGATCCCATCGGCACGACGATCGATGCGCGAAGCCGGGGATCGCGATCGAGCCATTCCCGCGCAATCCAGGTGTTCAGCGCTCGGGCGTGTGCCACTTCGCGGCGGGGTTGGTGGATCTGCTGGACTGCGTAAAGGCAGTTCACGACGGCGAAATCGGTAAAGCCGTCTGCGAAAACGTCGTTGATCAACGCGTCGGCCGACGTCGCGGCCCTACCGTCAATATCGAGTACCACTCCCGGTCGCTGAGCGATCGCGGAGTTTCGAGGGTGATAGTTCGGCTCGTAAGAAGGGGTCAACGCGGCAACCAGTTGATCGGCCCAATACTCGTCGAGGTAGGGCAGCAGCGAAGCCGACGACGGCAATACCGCGTGCACATCGCAATCGACTACTGCCGGACTGATATCCTGCGCCGCACTGTCGACGGGCTCGGCCACTGAAGTTGTAACCATGCTGAACCTTTCTGGTCTCCCGCATCGGGGGAGGTGGTGTTTCCCTCTGCGAACCGATCGCCCGCGGCGGGTTGGGTGAGTTTCTGTCACCGTGTCGTTGGTCCCGGAGTCCAGATCTATGGCGAGCCGGACTTCGAACCCCGGTCCATTGACGTGATCTGCTTCTCACTGTTAGCCTCATCACGTTGTGGATCCAGAGGCCAGGATACACACATTCGATGTTTTTCGACAAGGTGTGACCGCAACCCAGTTCGTCGGTTCGAGAAACAAGCCAGAAGTTATTACCTCTGAGGAGTTGACCAACATGTCAGATCTTTACGAACGGTCGCATGACCTGCAAAAACCGGATCATCGTCCGACAATGACCGCCGCCGGCAACGATCCGCCCGAGCGTAGGTCGCTCAAACGCGTCGCCGCGGCCAGTTCGATCGGAACAACCATCGAGTACTACGACTTCTTCATCTACGGGACTGCCTCAGCACTGGTGTTTCCCACGGTATTCTTCCCGGGCGCCGACCCTGCCGTTGGCACGATCGCCTCATTCGCCACCTTCGCGGTGGCCTTCTTCGCGAGGCCGGTGGGTTCCGTAGTGTTTGGCCACTACGGAGATCGGATCGGCAGAAAGCGGACGTTGGTATGGACGCTGCTGATCATGGGGTTTGCCACGGTCGGAATCGGGTTCATGCCCGGCTACGAAGTGGGTGTGTTCGGATTCTTCGAAGACGGGATTGGGATCGTCGCGCCAATCTTGTTAGTTGCCATGCGATTTCTGCAAGGTTTCGCTGTAGGTGGGGAGTGGGCCGGAGCAACGTTGCTGACTGCCGAATATGCGCCGGAGGGCAAACGCGGCAAGATGGCAATGTACCCCCAGCTGGGCTCTGCATTTGCTTTTTTCCTCGCCAGCGGAACGTTCGTCATCGCATCGGTGACCGTGGGCGCGACAAGCGACGCATTCATGACGTACGGGTGGCGGATTCCCTTCCTCGCGTCGTTCCTGCTCGTATCCGTCGGCCTTTGGATTCGCTTGGCGATCGAGGAGACACCGGTCTTCACGGAGGCCCAAGAGAAGCAATCGATCGAACGGGCACCTCAGAAGCTTCCGATTGCGGAGGTTTTGCGTGTGCAGCGGCGTGAGATTCTGCTCGCCTCAGGGGCAATGGCTACGCTGTTTTCCCTCTTCTACATGGGTACCGCGTTCCTCACGAGCTACGGGACCGGTGAACTCGGCTTCAGTCGGACGAAGATCTTGGCGATGGGGATGCTCGCCGCGGTTGTGTTCGGCCTCGCCACAGCGATCTCCGCAATCGCTTCAGACAAGCTCGGTCGCAGAAAAATCATCATCGGCGTGTTCATCGTCGCGATTCCGTGGACGTTACTGCTGTTCCCGATGCTTGACACTGGATCGCCGATTGCCTTCTTTGTGGCGGTCACCGGAACATTGACGCTGTACGGGACTGCAAACGGACCCATCGGTGCTTTCCTGCCTGAACTGTTCGCAGCCAAGTTCAGGTACACGGGCGCTGGGCTGAGCTACAACCTCGGCGGGATCATCGGTGGCGCGATACCGCCACTGGTTGCCGCAAAAATTGTTGCTGACGGGTCGAGCTTCTGGGTCGGCGTGATGCTGGCGGGCCTGGCGTTCTTCTCGCTTGTGTGCGCCTATTTCATCTCGGAGACCAAAGACGCTGACATCGAGAGGGGTTTGGCAGCGGATGTCTGACCCGGGGCTACCAGGTTTGCAGGCTTAGCTCTCGAGTCGGGTGTCGACTTCTCGCGGTGTACTCAGCACCCGGGCGATGGGGGTGAACTTGCAGCTGGCCGCGGAGGCGGCTACGCAACGTTCCCAGGATCGTGGATCCACGATCCTGGGAACGGGGTTATACTCCGGATGAACCAAGGTAGGGGTCGCTGGCAGCGATTTGCCTAGGCGCCAACGCTGGAGTAACAGGATCTGGAGGATCGATGACTGACAGTCTTATCGGACCGGGGGCGGGCTCAGAGGTAGTTGGTTCGGTGCTGGGTCAGATGCCTCCGCGCGACACCACTGCGCTGGTACGAGGAGTGCGGGATCGTATTCGATTGGCGATCATCCTTGGCGAGATTCCTGGTGGTTCCCGCCTCAATCAGGTGCAACTCGCCAAGCAGCTTGGTGTGAGTCGGATGCCGGTGCGTACCGCGACGGCAGAGTTGGCTACCGAGGGCTTGCTCGAGATCGTGCCGGGCGGCGGCGTCACGGTTCGATTGCTGACTGCGAAGGACCTGCGGGATGTGTACGAGGTGCGCGTCGCCCTCGAGTCACGAGCAGTGCGTCATGTGGCCGAACGGCAGCCGCCATGGGGTCTGGCACGCATCGAACAAATCGTGGCCACCCACAAACCCAGGGTACCCACCTACGGTGCTGCCGCGATGCTGGAGGCCGACAGGGACTTTCACATGGCGATACTGGATGCGACGGAAAACTCGTTCTTTCGTCAGGCGATTGTTCCGGTGTGGTCGACGGTTGAGCGAGCGATGGTGCAATTACTCCACATGGAGGGCGTTTTCACCCGGGCATGGGACGAGCACGAGAGGATTGCCGCGGCGCTGCGGGCCGGCGACCCAGACCTCGCTGAGCTTCGGATACGCGAACACCTAGACAACGCCGCCGCGGAACTCGCTACAGTGTTGCCTGACTCCGGCGACGCTCATTCAGTTGTCGCCGGAGGCGGCACTCAGTAGATTTCCAATCGCCGCGTTACTGCTCCTCAGATTCGAAAAGCACAGAGGGGCTGAGGGTCCCGTTCGGATCCAGCGCCTGTCTCACGGCTCTGTGGACGTCCATGCCCACGGGCCCCTGTTCTTCTGCCAACCATCGCTTTTTCAGGTGACCCACGCCGTGTTCACCTGTGACCGTGCCCCCGAGCTCCAACGCACGGCTGGTGATTTCGTCGAACGCGTTCAGAGCGGATTGTTTGCTCTCAGTGTCTTTTTCGTCGTAGATGATCGTAGGGTGCAAGTTCCCATCGCCCGCGTGACCGAAGACGCCGATCGTCAGTTTGGTGCGGTCGGCGATTTCCTGAATCGATGAGATGAGATCGGCAATCTGTGTCCGAGGAACACACACATCGTCCAGCAACCAGTCACCAAGGCGCTCCAGGGCGGGCAATGCCATCCGCCGAGCTTCCAGCAGCATCGAACCTTCGGCCGGATCGTCGCTGGCGACGACATCGGTAGCACCGGCCGCGACGCAAATCTTCTCGATCCCGGCGAGGACATCGGTCGCATCAGGGTCGTCACTCTGCGCAAGGATCAACGCTTCGACGTCTGTTCCAAGACCCATCTTGGTGAGGTCGTCGACCGCACGGATCGTTGTTCGGTCGAGTATTTCCAGCATGGACGGCGTGAATCCCCGTTCGACGATGCCGCTGACGGCCACACCCGCGGACTCGAGCGATGGAAAGGACGCCACGAGTGTCTGAGCCGGACAGGGTCGCGGGACAAGCCGAAGGGTCGCCTCGGTGACGACGCCGAGAGTCCCTTCGGACCCGACAAACAGCCGGGTGAGGTCATACCCGGCGACGCCTTTGACCGTGCGGCGTCCGGTTCGCAAAACTCGTCCGTCGGCAAGTACGATTTCGAGCCCCAACACGAAGTCGGCGGTGACGCCGTATTTCACGCAGCACATCCCGCCGGCGTTGGTCGCGATGTTCCCACCAATGGTGCAAAAATCGACACTTCCGGGATCGGGAGGGTAATACAGACCGGCTTCGGCGACAGCGGCACGGAGATCAGCGGTGACAACGCCGGGCTCAACGACGACGGTGCGATTTCCCGGATCGATCGCGGTAATGCGGTTCATTCGGTGCAGACTCAGCGTCACCGAGTCGCCGCGGCCGTTTGCCGCGCCGCTGAGTCCGCTTCCGGCGCCGCGAGGAACGACTGTGACGCCAAACTCGTGTGCCAGTTCCATACACGCCACTACTTGGTCTCGTGTCTGTGGTGCGACAACAGCCGATGGCCGGTGGCTGTGGGTGAACCGAGACTCGTCGCGCTCGTACCCGACTGTGATGTCCGGGTCGGTGATGATCACGTCAGAGCCGAAGGCTTGCTCCAGCGAGTGTAGGAGTCGATCGGTGGACTGCTGCGTTGCTTCGACCGTCATGACTGAAGCGCCGAAGGCGTAGGTACCGGTGGCCATGCCGAAGCCTCGAGCTGTTCGCGGAGCGTTCTTTTCACGACTTTTCCGTAACCCGACTTGGGCAGTTCGGTCCAGATGAGTACGTGTCGCGGCATCTTGTACCGTGCGACTTTGGGCTCAAGCCATTCTTTTAGCTCTTCGGCATCGCATTCAGCGCCCGCTGCGGCAACGCAAATCGCGACACCGATCTCACCCCACTTGGCGTCCGGCATTCCGAATACCGCCACTTCGGACACCGAGGGGTGCTGGAGCAACTTCTCCTCGATGTCGCGAGGGTAGATATTCGATCCGCCCGAGATGTACATATCAGAGGCGCGCCCCGTCACATACAGGAAGCCGTACTCGTCGAGCAGACCGAGATCACCGGTCCGGAACCAGCCATCGCGAAACGCAGCGTCATTGGCGGCTTCGTTCCGCAGATAGCCTGTGAACACTGCTGGTCCGGCTACGCAGATCTCGCCCGTGTGCCCGGCTTCGACTTCGTTGCCGTCATCATCCTGGATGCTGACTTGCATCCCGGTACGCGGGAAACCACAGGTCCGGATGTCTGTGCTCGACGGTGTCGGATGGTCGTGCAGCGCGGGCGGCAGAACCGTGATGTTGCCTGTGACCTCACCCAATCCGTAATACTGCGTCAGGACTTCGCCCAGTACCTCGCGTGCGTGCTGCTGGTCGGCAGCTCCCATCGGTGCACCTGCGTAGATGACGAACCGCAGTGACGAGTGGTCTCGAGTGACTGCGTCGGGGTGTTCGGCAATCACCTTCAGGATTGTCGGAACGGTGAACATGTTGGTGACTCGTTCGCGTTCGACCAGTTCCCACACTTCCGCGCCGTCGAGTCGTCCCGCTTGGGGCAGTACCGTTGCTGCACCTGCGGCGATCTGTGGCAGCAGATGAATTCCTGCCCCGTGGGACAGCGGGGCAACGACGAGCGAACGGTCTCGGTCAGTAGTGCCTGGCATCAGGTCACAGAGGTGATTGGTGACCACGAATCCCATCTGATCATGCGTCAACACAGCGCATTTGGGTGCGCCGCTGGTACCGGAAGTGAAGAAATACCAGGCATGGTCGCCGACCTTGACCGCCGCATCTTTGAACTCACCCTGGTACTGCAGGCCCGCGACGGAAGACGGATCCTCGGTGCTGCCACCCAGCCACAGAATGCCGCCCGGCACGTCCAGCTCATCGGTCACGGCTGCCGCGTGTTCTGTGAAGTCGCGGTCGCACAAAATCACCGTCGGACGGCAGGTCTGTGCAATCACCAGAATGTCCGAAGGTGTGAGCCGTACATTGGTCGGGGCCATGACTGCTCCGGCACGCCAAGTAGCCAGCATCGCTTGGATGTACTCGATGTGATTCGTGCCGTGAATCAAGACGCAGTCGCCGGTCTTGACTCCTCGGTCGCGTAGTGCATGCGCCAGAGTGCTGACAGCATTGTCCAGCTCGCGCCACGTGACCGTCACGTCCCCGCTGATGATTGCCGCCTCATCTGGAAGGCGGCGAGCGGTTTTGGTCAGTAGATTCGCGAGGTTGACCGCGCGTTGTACTCGTTGTGTCATCGGGTGCGCTCCAACACTGAGGCGTAGTTGGCGACAGCGGCGCCGCCCATGTTGAACACGACTGCGCGGTCTGCCTTGCTCAGCTGCATCTCGCCCGCCTCGCCGGTCAATTGCATTGCAGTGACCACATGTTGAGAGACGCCGGTAGCCCCAACGGGGTGACCCTTGGCCTTCAGGCCGCCGGATACGTTGACCGGGAGCGCTCCGTCGCGCTGGGTTGTCCCTTCCTCGAGAACGATTGCGCCCTTGCCCTGTTCAGCAAGTCCGAAGGCCTCGTACTGCATCAGTTCAGCCTGAGTGAAGCAATCGTGCGTCTCGATCAAGTCGAGATCCCCGAGCGTGAGGTGCGCTTCCTCGAGGGCACCAAGGAACGCAGCCTGCGCTCCATCGAAGAAGAGGCGATCACGTCGACCTGCCAGCGGCAACGGTTCATTGGCTTGTTTACGGCCGCGGAACGACACGGAACGGCGGGCCCGGCGAGCAACATCAGGATTGGCAATGACCAACGCCGCGGCTCCGTCCGAGACGAGCGAGCAGTCGGTCCGCAGGAGCGGCCCTGCCACTCTGGGGTTGCGATCGGATTCAGTCGCGCAGAACTCGTATCCGAGGTCCTTGCGCATGTGAGCGAACGGATTCCGCACGCCGTTGAGGTGGTTCTTTGCTGCGATGCGGGCTAGTGCCTCCCGCTGATTGCCGAAGCGTTCGCCGTAGCCTTGCGCCAACTGCCCAAAAATGTCCGGGAAGCTGCCGGCGGCTCCCTCGGTTTTCCGGTGGGCGGCACCGAGCAAGATGTCGCCCACGTCGACTCCGGGTCCGGTCATCTTTTCGGCGCCGATCACCAGTGCCACTTTGCCTCGTCCGGCCTGGACGTGGTCGAGTGCGGAGAACAGCGCGGCGCTGCCAGTGGCACAGGCATTTTCAACGCGAGTAGCCGGTATCCGGGCGAGTTCGGGGTGGCCGACTCCGACGAGTGCCGCTTCGAAACTTTGCCTGGAGAATCCGTTGTTGAAAACACCTACGTAGATTGCGTCGACGTCGCTTGGGGACAACTCGGCGTCGTCGAGCGCCTTGATGGCGACCTCCGCGATCAGGTCTTCCACCTCAGGAAGTTCCGATTTTCCGAACTTGCTGTGGGACCAGCCGATTATTGCGGGTCGATCAGGCATTCGTATTCCTCCTGGGTCGAGGGGCAAGGATCCATCGATTATCGGCCCGTCGACCCGAGTGAAACGACCGCCGCTTGTCGTGGGCTGAGATCCGGCGTTCCTCTCTGAAGAGGAATGCGCTGGTCGGGGCACCGTTCGCAGGATTTCTTGCCCTCGAAGTGCGGCCAACCGCGGAACCCAGGGTTGGGACAACCAGTCATTTTCGACAAAACGAGGAATGCGATACCGACGAGCCCTTCGCAGGGCGGTGGTGATTGGCGCGTGCTGCAGGAATGCTTCGAAGGCGCGTGGGCTTCTCATATCTTGCAGAGTTGGCCAGCGATCTCGGACCGCACGGCCAGCCCCCAGGAGGACGTTTCAATGAACGCGGAAGTACCGCCGTTACAAGAGATCGTGTTCGTCGGGATCGGCGCCATCGGGCTGCCCATGGCTGCACGGATCGCCAGCGCCGGGATTCGCGTGACGGCGGTGGATCCATCCGAGGACCAGCGCGCAGCGGCGCGCAGATTGGGGTTCGCGGCGGTTGCTGGGATCGAAGG
This sequence comes from Williamsia faeni, assembly GCA_003202005.1. Taxonomy (GTDB): domain Bacteria; phylum Actinomycetota; class Actinomycetes; order Mycobacteriales; family Mycobacteriaceae; genus Williamsia; species Williamsia faeni. The sequence continues at coordinate 20,446 of QJJF01000020.1, forward strand.
GGTTCATGGACCGTGGGCGATTGTTGTGATGGTGGCAACCGCCGAACAGCTGTACGAATGTCTTTGTGGATCTGGCCTTCTCGACACCATGCCAAAGGGATCGCTATGTGTCGTCATGTCCACTGTTGGCCCTGAGGTGGTTGCCCAGGTCGCTGCAGTGGCTGCCGAGAAGGGGGTCGACGTCGTCGATGCACCAGTCACCGGAGGCATCTCCAGTGCGGAGTCCGGCGACCTCACGATCTTCACTGCGGGCCGCTCGGAAGCACTTGATCGCAGCCGCGATCTTCTCGAGGCCATGGGTTCGACGGTGTTCTGCGGCAACGACCCTGGAAAAGGACAGAGCTTCAAGTTGGTCAATCAATTGCTCTGCAGCGTCCATCTCGTCGTAGCGGCGGAGGCTCTTGCATTTGCTGAACATCTCGAACTCGATCCGGAGACCGTTCACCGTGCAGTCGTCGGGGGCGCGGGATCGTCCTGGATGCTCGCAGATCGCGGTCCACGGATGCTTGCAGACCGCAGTATCGCCATGGGAACCGCACTGGACATATTCGTCAAAGACTCGGCGCTGGTCAGCGGCGCAGCGCAAGGAAGTGGATTCGAGGCTCCACTGCTCATGGCGGCGACCGAGGTCTTTAGGAAGGCGGCCGACCTCGGCCTGGGGCGGCACGACGACTCACGCGTGCGCGACGTCTACGGCAGGCACTGACGTCGTCGACAACCGCGTAGCGGTCTCAAACGCTCGTGTTCACCACAATTTTCAGTTCTAACAGAAAGCGACAACGATGAATATCAGCTCTGATGAAAGTTTGGCCCGGCCGTCTGTTGTGATCGGCGGTGGGAGTGGCATCGGACTCACTGTGGTTTCGAAAGCGGTTGAGCATTCGAAATCCGTGTCGGTCATGGATTTACACGCACAACGGCCGGCTTCCCTGTCACCGTTCCCTGACGTCGAGTACGTACAAGCCGACGTGCTTGATCTCGAGGCCCTGTCCGCTGGTTTCGCCGCTCTGGCCGAACGCGGACCTATCGCCAACGTATTCGTGTCTGCGGGCATCACCTTGCCGGCGCCTATCGACCAAGTGGATCCATCCGACGCTCAACGGTGTCTGATGATCAACCTCATGGGATCGATCAACACGATCAAGGCTGTGTTGCCACATCTGGCTAACGATGCATCGATCGTTCTGGCTGCCTCGGCCGCCGCATACACCGGGGGTGGATATGTGGGGGGATCGATCTACGGGGCATCCAAGGCGGGAGTGATCGGTCTTACTCGAGGTACCGCCCGAGAGCTCGCCGGCCGCGGTATCCGAGTGAACTGCGTTGCGCCCGGAGCGACGTCGACAGGGATGGTGGGTGACGACCCGGCAATCGTGGCTCGCCTGACGGAAGGAACGCTTCTGAAACGTCTCGCCACTCCCGATGACATCGCAAATGGTGTTGCCTTTCTCTGGTCGTCGGCGGCTTCCTACATGACAGGTGCAACGCTCGACATCAACGGTGGCTCCCACCTCGGTTGAGTATTGTCGGACCGCCAGCTCTTGTGTATCCTGGTTACTGGATCCACGGTGTGACTCCGATTACAGCGAGTCCGATCCTGAGAAGTCCGGCCAAGCAGACGGTCGTGTCAGCCGATCAAGGCGATACTAGAAAGCCAGGTACAGCAATGACGACGTCCATGACTGGGTCGACTACCCGTGACAGCGGCACGGCGGTGGTCGAATTGGAAGTGACGGTCGTGGGGATCGTCGATGAGGCAGATGGCATTCGGTCGCTGAAGTTGTCAGCCGGGGACGGTGCGACTTTGCCGCGCTGGCTTCCAGGCGCTCACATCGACCTGATTCTGTCGTCCGATCTGGAACGTCAGTACTCACTATGCGGCGATCCCGAAGACCAGGGCACATGGCAGGTAGCGGTTCTGCGCGAAGCGGATGGCCGAGGCGGGTCGATCTGGGTGCATGACCGGATAGCGGTTGGAGATCGCCTTCGGGTACGTGGTCCGCGCAACAATTTTCCGCTGGGGGATCAGCCGGAGTACCTCTTCATAGCCGGCGGAATTGGAATTACGCCGATACTGCCCATGATCGCCAGCTGTGAGAAGGCCGGTGTGCCATGGAGGCTGGTGTATGGCGGACGCAGCGCAGACTCGATGGCATTCACCAAAGACCTGGCCGTATATGCCGACAAGGTGACCCTGTGGCCCCAGGACCGGAACGGCATCATCGATCTCGAGGCTCTGCTGGGTGAGCCGCGTGACGGCGTTGCGGTGTACTGCTGCGGACCTGGTGTCCTGCTTGACGCTGTCGAAGAACGGTGCGCCCACTGGCCTGTGGGCGCCCTCCACCTCGAACGCTTCCGACCGAAGGCCGGTGCCCTCGACGGTCCTAACGAAGTCTTCGAGATTGAACTCGATCAGAGTGGGGACGTCCTGACGGTCGGCGCCGAGGAGTCAATCGTCGACGTGCTTGAAGCTGCAGGAATTCACGTGCCCACTTCATGCCGAGAGGGTACGTGCGGTACCTGCGAGACCGTGGTCTTCGAGGGCGAGCCCGACCACCGTGACTCATATCTGACAGACGAGGAGAAAGCCTCCAACGAGGTGATGATGGTTTGCTGCTCGCGGGCCAAGTGTGACCGGCTCGTCCTGGACCTCTAGGGCTCACGTGCCGCCATTATTCGGCACCGATGACACTCGGCGCTATCGCACCCATACAGGGCGTCAAGTAAGGCCGAAGAAAGAAGATCTCATGTCCGTCAGCTTGATTCAGAGCCTTGTCGACGAATTGGCGGAGGGTCTGAGTCGCGCAGTGGTGGTTGACGATCCCGAGATACGGTTGATCTGCGCCAGTAGGCACTACGGGGACGAGGATCAACAGCGAATTCGGGCAGTACTTCAGCGGACCGTCGGACTGGAAGCCACTCAACACATCCTGAGTCAGAATCCGTCGCGGTGGGCAGGTGCGGGTGTCATTCCAGCCAACACCGAACTGGGAATGGGCACTCGCTGGTGTGTTCCGATCCGGTACCGGGGAAAAATGCTGGGCCTCCTTCTGGTCATTGACGTCGAGGAGACACTGACGGACGCTGAAAAGTCTGAAATAAACCGAGTCGCAGCTGAGATCGGTGGACATCTTTATGCAACGTACCTCGAAGCCGCTGATCGTCGGGCGTCACAGGAGCGAGCGGTCGAGGACCTGTTGAGTAGTGATGAACTTGTCCGAAAGACGGGTTTGCGTAATCTCGATGGCGTTGATTGGCTGGCAGGCGCCGGCTCAGTCTTTGTCACGGTTCTTCGTGTCATGGACCAATCGTCAGACAGTTCTCTGACTGCACGAGAGGCGCTTCGGACGGCCCTCAACGAGGTAGCCGAGTCAGCCGGTCCACACCGGTTTGGAATTACCATTGATCACTCGCGGGCATGTCTCGTCGAGTCGTGCGGTCGCTCGTCGGCGATCGGCGAAGTTCGCAAGCGGGCAGAACTACTCGTCGACGCGGTCGAGCAGGTTCTCGGTCACGGAGCGTTGTGTGTGGCAGGTATCAGCGGGTCCGTTACTTCGCCTGAAGAAGCATGGTGCGCCTACGAGCAAGCGACAATAGCGGTCGACGCGGCAACGGCGACATCGTCTACCGACAAGGTCGCATCGTGGGATGAGCTGGGGGCATACTCACTTCTCGCACAGCTACCGCCTCGTGCCTTCTCTCCGGCCCTGCTGCCTCGCCCCGTTCGACGGCTCTTGGAAGCGGACGACGTCGGCTGGATGGTCGAAACGCTCACCAGCTTTCTCGACCACGCCGGTTCAGCTCCCAGAACTGCTGCGGCACTGCATATGCATCGCACATCGCTCTACTATCGGCTGGATCGTATACGTGAGGTGACCGGGCTGGATTTGGATGATGGCGACACAAGGTTGTTGCTGCACATTGGCGTTCGGATTATTGCTATGAATCAGTCACGGGCACGGGGCGCGATCGCCGGTGATCAACCGCTTCGTCCGCTGGGGCGACAGGACAAGACTCCACCACTTCGGAGATAGTGCCGGGTCCTGTCTCGAAAATTGTTGTCTTGCAGAGGTTTTGATAGCGCAACCTACATTTACACAGTCTCGAGCCGTGGCCGTGTCCCGAAGTTATCAAACGATTGAAGAGTGGGTAGATGTTTCGTAAGGTGTTGGTGGCCAATCGTGGTGAGATCGCGATCCGGGCGTTTCGTGCGGCGTATGAGCTGGGTGCAGGCACGGTGGCGGTGTATCCGTATGAGGACCGTAATTCTGTTCATCGGTTGAAGGCTGATGAGGCGTATCAGATCGGGGAGCCGGGTCATCCGGTGCGGACGTATTTGTCGGTGCCGGAGATCATCGCCGCGGCTCAGCGGGCGGGTGCGGACGCGATCTATCCGGGCTACGGCTTCTTGTCGGAGAACCCCGACCTGGCCGCAGCTTGCGCCGAGGCGGGAATCACCTTTGTCGGGCCGTCGGCGGAGATTTTGGAGCTGACGGGCAACAAGTCGCGGGCGATCGCGGCGGCGAAAGCGGCGGGGTTGCCGGTGTTGGCGTCGTCGGAGGCGTCGGCGGATGTCGATGCATTGATGGCATCGTCGGAGTCGATGACGTTCCCGGTGTTCGTCAAGGCTGTCGCCGGTGGCGGGGGTCGGGGGATGCGGCGGGTCGCCGAACCGGCGGAGTTGCGTGAGGCGATCGAAGCCGCAGCGCGGGAGGCCGATTCGGCGTTCGGGGATCCGTCGGTGTTCTTGGAGCAGGCGGTCATCGAGCCGCGTCATATCGAGGTGCAGATCCTGGCCGACAGCCAAGGCAATGTGATGCATTTGTTCGAGCGGGATTGTTCGGTGCAGCGCCGTCATCAGAAGGTCATCGAGCTGGCGCCGGCCCCGAATTTGCCGCCGGGGTTGCGGGAGAAGATCTGCGCTGATGCGGTCGCGTTCGCGAAGAAGATCGGTTACACCTGCGCCGGGACGGTCGAGTTTCTGGTCGACCGCAATGGCAATCACGTCTTCATCGAGATGAACCCACGCATCCAGGTCGAGCACACGGTCACCGAGGAGATCACCGACGTGGATCTGGTGCAGTCGCAGATGCGCATCGCCGCCGGCGAGAGCCTGTCTGATCTCGGTCTGTCCCAAGACACCATGCAGATCCGGGGCGCGGCACTGCAATGCCGGATCACGACGGAGGATCCGACGAACGGGTTCCGTCCTGATACCGGGCGGATCACCGCCTACCGCACTCCCGGCGGGGCCGGCGTCAGGCTCGATGGCGGCGCGACCCTCGGTGCTGAAGTGTCGGCGCATTTTGATTCGATGTTGGTGAAGTTGACGTGCCGGGGCCGGGACTTCGAGACGGCGGTGTCGCGGGCGCGGCGGGCGGTGGCCGAGTTCCGGATCCGTGGTGTGGCGACCAATATTCCGTTCCTGCAAGCAGTGTTGGACGATCCGGACTTCCGGGCCGGGCATGTCACGACGTCGTTCATCGAAGGGCGCCCGCAGTTGTTGACCTCTAGGGTGTCGGCCGACCGCGGCACCAGGATCCTGAACTATTTGGCCGACGTCACCGTGAACAAGCCACACGGGGAACGCCCGGCGACGGTGTATCCGCGCGACAAGCTCCCTGATATCGACGTGACCTCGCCGCCGGACGGGTCGCGGCAACGGCTCCTGAAACTCGGTCCCGCTGGGTTCGCGGCCGACCTGCGGGCATCAAAAGCCTTGGGTGTCACCGACACCACCTTCCGTGACGCCCATCAGTCGTTGCTGGCGACCCGGGTGCGGACCAGTGGTTTGGTAGCGGTGGCGCCGTATGTGGCGGCGTTGACGCCGCAGCTGTTGTCGGTGGAGTGTTGGGGCGGGGCGACTTATGATGTGGCGCTGCGGTTTTTGAAGGAAGATCCGTGGGAACGGCTCGCGGAGTTGCGTGAAGCGATGCCGAACATCAACCTGCAGATGCTGCTGCGCGGCCGTAACACCGTCGGGTACACCCCGTATCCCGAATCGGTGACCACCGCATTCGTCAAGGAGGCGGCCGCAACGGGTATTGATATTTTCCGGATCTTCGACGCCCTGAACAACGTCGATCAGATGCGGCCGGCGATCGATGCGGTCCGCGAGACCGGCACCACGATCGCCGAAGTCGCCCTGTCCTACACGGGGGATCTGTCGAACCCTGGCGAAGATCTGTACACCCTGGACTACTACCTGCGCCTGGCCGAGCAGATCGTCGAGGCGGGCGCGCACATCCTGGCGATCAAAGACATGGCCGGACTGTTGCGCCCGCAGGCCGCGGCGACCCTGGTCTCGGCTTTGCGTAGTCGTTTTGATCTGCCGGTGCACGTGCACACCCATGACACGCCGGGCGGGCAGTTGGCCACGTACCTCGCGGCGTGGCAGGCCGGCGCCGATGCCGTGGATGGTGCGTCGGCGGCGATGGCCGGGACCACCAGCCAGCCGGCGCTTTCAGCGATCGTGGCCGCGGCGGCACATACCGAGTACGACACTGGTCTGGATTTGGCTGCGGTGTGTGATCTGGAGCCGTATTGGGAGGCGTTGCGGAAGGTGTACGCGCCCTTCGAATCCGGGCTCCCCGCCCCGACTGGTCGGGTGTACACCCACGAGATTCCCGGTGGTCAGTTGTCGAACCTGCGCCAGCAAGCCATCGGGTTGGGTTTGGGGGATCGGTTCGAGGATGTCGAAGGCGCCTACGCTGACGCCGACCGGATGCTGGGCCGGCTGATCAAGGTCACCCCGTCCTCGAAGGTTGTCGGGGACTTGGCATTGACGCTCGTGGGTAAGGGCATCTCGGCCACAGAGTTCGCCGAGGATCCCACCGCCTACGACATTCCTGATTCGGTGATCGGGTTCCTGCGCGGGGAGCTGGGGGATCCGGCCGGTGGCTGGCCCGAACCGCTCCGCAGCCGCGCGCTGGAGGGCCGGGCTGAGCCCAAACCGGTTGTCGCACTGACCGACGTGGAGGAGAAGGAGCTCGACGCCGGTGATACGGCAACCCGTCGCGCGCTGTTGAACCGCCTGCTGTTCCCCGGCCCCACCAAGGAATACGAGGAGCACCAGAAGGCCTACGGCGACACCTCCCGGCTCTCGGCGAACCAGTTCTTCTACGGTTTGCGCTACGGCGACGAACACCGCGTCGAACTCGAACCCGGCGTCGAACTGCTCATCGGATTGGAAGCGATCAGCGAACCCGACAAACGAGGCATGCGGACGGTCATGTGCATTCTCAACGGACAACTGCGTCCGGTGCTGGTGCGGGACCGTTCCTTGGATGCCGTCGAAGCCGTCGCCGAAAAAGCGGCACCGGGGAACCCCAGGCATATAGCCGCACCCTTCGGTGGCGTCGTCACGATCGTTGTCGAACCCGGCGAGACACTCGCCGCCGGCGCCGCGATCGGGTCCATCGAAGCCATGAAGATGGAAGCCGCCATCACCGCACCAGCGGGCGGGACCGTCAAACGCGTTGCCATCGAATCAGTCACCAGCGTCGAAGGCGGCGACCTCCTGGTCGAGCTCGAGCAAGCGTAGCAGTTTCGAACCAGACACCGCGTTACAGAAAGGAACAGCTGCGGAATGTCGGTTGACGCAATGCTGTCAAGATATCGGAGGCAGAAGCCCACGTTGCCCGCACCGTTGGTTTTGCACTGGGATCGGCAGCGAGAAGCTCGTTGCCGCGGTGTCGATCCATCGACCTTCTATTCCTCAAGCCGCAAACGTGGCGCGGATCGAGCGATCGCAGAGTGGCGGGTGAAAGCGATCTGTCAGCGATGCGTAATCACCGTGCCCAGTCGTGAATATGTTCTGAAAAGTAATGAGCCATAAGGAATTTGGCGCGCAACGACGCTTCGCGATCGGGCGCTGTGGACCCAATGATCCTGTTCTCGGCACTATGCATGCATAGTATCGACTTCTATGCATGCATGAATTAGAGTGGACCCATGGATGCCAGCGACGCTCTTCGCCAGTCTCGTACCCGTTCGCCCGTCAACGGTTCCGCGCAGGTGCTTCCGGCAGCCACCCGTGCGTATGACTACGTCAAGGCCGCGATCATCAAGGGGGACTTCGCCTCAGGCACGCTCATCAGCGAGGGTCTCGTCTGTCAGCAGCTGGATATCAGCCGTACTCCAGCGCACGAGGCGTTCTTGCGTCTGGCAGCTGAGAACTTGCTGAACATGCAATCTCGCAAAGGGGCAATCGTGCGTCCAATAGCTCCCAGCGAAGCCGAAGACGTACTCCAGATGCGAGAAGCCATCGAGTCGGCTGCTGCTGCGCGTGTCATACGAGATGGGCTGACAACGGATCTGCTGCCGCAGCTGAAGGAGCTGATCGCACGACAAGAAGAAGCTGTCATGACCCAAGATGTGGATCAATATCTGGTTGCCGACGATCTTTTTCACACGGGGGTCGTCGAGGCATCGGGAAATCGTATTGCCGTGCATTTCACGTATCTCCTGCACGATCGGCAGCAGCGACTGCGTCATCAGCTCATGAGGGTGCGGCCGGCTCAGCTGATCCCCGCCTTGGCGGAGCACAAACAACTTCTCAGTGCGCTCACTCAAGAAGATTCTACTGAGTATGCGGCTGTACTTCGACAACATGTCCTGTCACACAACGGTGCTCTGTGATGAGCGCACTGAAGGCGACAGGCCCGAAGCGGTCTCAACCAAGCGAGTTTCGGCGCCCGTGGCTAGGGGTGTGGGGCGCGATATTCGTGTGTTGCTGGGGCGGAAACCAATTCAGCCCCCTGCTACTGATGTACGAGGAGCGTGCGCACTACTCATCGGTGGTGGTTAACGCCTTGCTTGCCACCTACGTCTTTGGCCTGATACCTGCACTGCTCGTAACAGGTTCCATGTCTGACAGGCACGGACGTAAGGTGTGGATGCTTGTCGGGGTGGCATCAACGTTGCTCGGGAGCGCGTTGTTGGCCTGCGGCACATTCGGTGTCATATTGTTGGCCGCGGGCCGATTATTCTCAGGGGTAGGCGTCGGTGTTGCGATGGCGGTGGGCGTCAGCTGGCTGATCGAGCTATCGTCAGCCCCCTCGGATCCTCACGCGACAAGCGGATCTGGGGCCCGGAGGTCATCGGTGGTCTTCGGATTCGGTTCAGCTACAGGGGCGCTCGTTGCGGGCAGTTTCGCCCAGTGGGGCCCAAGTCCGGAGGTCTTGCCCTTCGTCATTCACATTCTCGCGACGCTTCCATTTCTCTGGATCGTCACCCGGGTCCCCGAGACCGACCAAGCCGGCGGTGTGCGAACTTCTCTGTGGAGGCAATTGCGCATTCCAGGTGTTGGCCACAAACGGTTCATCCGTGTCGTCGTCATCGCGGCTCCTTGGCTGTTCGCGTCCGCGTCCATCGGCTACGGGTATCTTCCCACTCAGGTGGATGCAGGCTCTTTCGGCCTGATCTTTGCCACCACGGCTTCGATCATCACTCTCGGAACCTCATCGCTGGTGCAACCGTTCGCCCGTTCGATCCACTCTCGCAACTCGGCACGCGGTCTGATCGTTGCCGTTTCGGTGATTGGTGCCGGTCTCGGTGTCGTGACTTTGAGTCTCGCCTTGCAGTCGATCGCCATGGCACTGATTGCGAGCCTGGTACTCGGCGTGGGAATCGGTATCGGACAAACGTCAGGATTGCTCGAAGTCCAACGGATTGCCGGTCCTGGTGAGCTCGCGGCCCTCAACGGGGCGTTCTACGCCTTGGCATATTCGGGCTTCCTGGTCCCGGTAGCGATAGCCGCGTTGGCAATTCACGTATCTGCCGTAACCGTTCTCTGTACCATCGTGACCTTGGCGGCCGTGACCTGCCTCTTGCTGATGATGTCCTCGCGAAGGTACCTGGCGGTTTCGCAGTGACTGTCAACCAAGCGGATATGATCACCACCTCGAGCCGATAATCGGTAATTGCGTCAGCCCCCATGCGGAGTGGCCGCCTCCGGTGTGCGGGTTGTGGGTTGGACCAGCGGGTCACCGTTGGGTGATGCGTTCGACGAGTAAGTCGATGATTTCCTGTTGTTCGGTTTCGTCGTCGGGATGTGTGAGTAGACCTTCGACCACGAACGTGATGATGTGGCTCGCGGGCTGCGCATCGTCGGGCGGCAGTCGGCGCGGGTGAGTGCGTCGGCCGTTGCGTGAAAACCGGTGTGCCATTGATCGATCACTGGTGAGGTAGTGCGTCGCGAATGGACGGTGTCGACGAGGTTGCGCATCGCTGACAACTCTTCGACTGCGAACATGATTCTGTCCGCCAGCGGACGTTGCGCCATCGGTTCGTACCGCGCCATTGCCTCGCCCAGCAGTTCTTCTAGGACGGCCACCAGCAGGTGGTCTTTGTCGGGGAAGTACCAGTAGACGGTGTTCGCGGTGACGCCGGCGCGCCGTGCCGAGCGATAGCGAGTACACCTAGGCAGAGGAGTTCTTCTCCAGCGGCGGGGTCAGGTGCGCTGCGACGGTGTATCGGCCGAGCTCACCTGTGGGCCCGGTGCCGGTGGTCGTGATGGCTCATGGCTTCGCTGCGACGCGGGGGATCCGGTTACCGGCCTACGCCGAGTGTTTCGTGGCCGCGGCTTATACCGTGGTCGTGTTTGACTACCGCTACTTCGGTGACAGCGAGGGTGAGCCGCGCCAATTGCTCGATGTTCGTTCGCAACTCGACGACTGGCGTGCCGCCATCAGGTTCGCCCGTTCTCTGCAGTTCGCCGATGCCGACCGTGTCATCGCTGGGGCACATCGTTTGCCGGAGGTCATGTGTTGACGTTGGCCGGCCGTGGTGAGCGGTTGGCGGCGGTCATCGCTCAGGTTCCCCACGTCAGTGGCCCGGCGGCGGTGCGCGCCACGGGTCTGCGGCAAGTGCTGCGGCTCGCGCCGGTGGGTCTGACCGACCTCGTCGGATCTTTCCTTCGGCGACCGCCTCGTTCGAGCGACTGATCGCCGAATCAAGCGTAAGCGTGGGGATTACCCAGAGACCGTGGCCGCGCGGATCCTGGTGAAGATCGGGCTCTACTCTCCCCGCGCGAACTGCCCGGAGGATCACCTGTCCGGTCCTGATCCAGGTGGCAACGTTAGCCAACATCGCGCCGGCTGCGGCGGCAGCGAAAGCCGCCCAGGCCATCCCGGAGTCGACGCTGCGGCGCTATGAATGCGGTCACTTCGATCCCTACGTCGATCCCATTTTTCCCCGAGTGGTCGCCGACCAACTCAAATTCCTGAACGAGACTGTGCCTGTCAGCGCCCGACAGGCCTGAGGGTAAGGGTGCTTCAGGCCTACATGTGTGCTCGAGACCCGATATCCTGGGGGGGCGATTCGAGATGCCCTTTTCGTCACTGGTAGCAAAATAGGTTGCTGGACAACGACTTTAGTCGATACGCACCTACGTCACCTAAGGCTGACGGTTGCCCAGTGCCTGGGCACCCCCAGCGTTGCGTAGGACGCCGGCGCCACTTGCGAGTGTGCGGGAACAGCGCGAGTCGGTCGGTGTGTGACCGAATAGAAGCGGTCCGACGTCGTGCCACCGCGTTGTGTTCAGACGCCGATAATCGCGTACGAACGAATTTTTCGGTACAGCGAGCTCCGTGAAATTCCCAGAGCTGCCGCAGCCTGAACTCGGTTACCGGCCGAGTGTTCCAATGCCCTAACGATCGCATCGCGTTCGGTGATTTGCAGGTTCGTCAGTGCCTGGGTTTTGCTGGTGCGGCAATAGCCTGGTAGGTCTTCGGCTTGGATTTCGCCGGCCGGTCTGCGGTGCGCGGCCGCTGTGAGGGCTTCGCGCATCTGAGTGATGTTTCTCGGCCACTGGAAGGTCTGCATGATACGAAGGGCCTCAGGGCTTAATCGGATCGGACGACCGGGCGCAATTGTTCCGAGAATGGAGGTGGCAATCGCTTCGATGTCTTCGCTTCTGAAGCGTATCGGCGGGACTGAGACCGACTGATCGAAGTGGATTAACAGCTTTTCGTATTCGGCTTTGGCATCCGGCCCGTCGCCGTCGCCGGTGGTGGCAGCCACCGACGCGCCGGTGAGCTTCGCAGCCGCAAGGAGTGCCGTGATTTGTGGGTAACTCGAGAGGGTGAGAGTGTCAATGTGGCAGAACATCACAAGACTAGATTCACTCAGGTTTCGAATCGATTCGAGCACGGTTGGATAGTCGAAGTGATCAACGTCGACCACCACGATGCGTGCTGTAGGTGCGACAACCCGAAATGCCGTGGTCAGCGATGTACGTTTGCCACTTCCTGATTCGCCGACGACGAGCACGTCCTGGTTCTGGCTGAACGTCTGTACCAATTCGTTGTGCAGCGTACGTGCTGCATTGGTTCGCATGTCTGGCATCACGCCAGGAGAAGCCAATGACGACGATGGTAACGCCGGCTGCTGAGTGGCGGCGATTCTCTCGTTGACAACGATGACAAGTCCCAGGACATCAGAATCGTGCACGATGGGTGTCCACCGAAGCTGGATAGTCCGGCCGTCTTCCAACTCCAAATGATGGGCACCCCGGCGCCCCCGTTGTAGCTGGAACTGGGCGTAGTCGCGGACAGATGCCTGCTCGGCGGGGTTCAGCAAGGCTCCCGCGCGCGAGTTGACGATAGTGCCATCACCGACGGCGATCACCGGCTGATTGCGTGCGTCGGCGAGCAGGTAGGCCTCAAACAGAGCGCGCTTGCTGCGGCTCCGATCCTGGGTGAGGTTGTGGGCAATCTCCGCGGCCGCGGAGGACAGAAGCGGTTGAAATAGGGGACTCCAACTTTCCGCGAGTGTGCTGACGTCCAGCACACCCGCGACCCGACGGGTAAAGGGATCGATGATCGGCGCTCCCGAGCACGCAAACGGGATAAGCGCCTGGTTGAAATGCTCCGCTCCGACCACACTGACCGGGGCTCCGACCTCGAAAACGGTACCGACGCCATTGGTGCCGACCCCACCTTCGTCGAAGCTGCACCCGGGCTGGAAATTGACTCGATCAAGCACTCGCCCAACCGCACTCGAGCAATCTTTGCGAGCAATCAGACGTGCCTTCGCGTCAGTCAACGCGATCGTCACCGGCACCTCGGCCATATCCTGCGCGAGTCGCTCCAGCACGGGACGCGCGCACCGGGCAAGCCGCGAATCGAAGTCGACATCCTCGTAATGGGTCACCCGATAGACGTCGGCATCGACCCCCGCAGATTGAGACCGTGCCCACGAGGCCGCCACGACAGGTGCGACCCCGACGGAGGCGGCCGCGCCGAACTCGAGGAAATCTGCTCGAGCGGCGGCAACACGTAGAGGATCACCCCGCAAGTTCGTCACTGTGAAACCTTCCCGCGGCGCCCTCGAGTCCGGGGCAACTGCCGCCCGTCGGGCTGTGACGCACGCTACATCCAGTATGGCCTGCCCTGGCGCATCGCTGCCCCTCGCAAGGCCAGTTCCTTCTGTCCCAAATTGGCACACGCGGCCTGCGTGGGACAGCTCAAAGATAGTCCTACGAGTGATGCCAGTCACATCTCAGGAGGATTAATTATGGCTGCTAATAAGTTGGATGCGCTGATCATCGGTGCCGGGGTCGCTGGGCTGTATCAGCTGCACATGCTGCGCGAACAAGGCCTTGCGGTGCGCGCCTACGACACCGCTTCCGACGTGGGGGGAACCTGGTACTGGAACAGGTACCCGGGCGCGCGCTTTGACTCCGAGGCGTACATCTACCAGTACTTGTTCGACGAGGACCTGTACCGCGGCTGGAGCTGGAGCGAACGGTTCCCAGCACAGCCCGAAATCGAGCGTTGGCTGCACTATGTCGCCGACACCCTCGACCTGCGACGCGACATCCAGTTCAACACGACCATCGTGAGCGCCCACTTCGATGAGAACACAGACCGCTGGACCGTCACTACCGGAGACGGTGAAGTTATCGACACCCAGTTCCTGATTACCTGCTGCGGCATGCTTTCTGCTCCGATGGCAGATCTGTTTCCGGGGCAGAGTGAGTTCAGTGGAGAAATTTTCCATACAGCTCGGTGGCCCAAAGAGGGTGCGGAACTGGCGGGCAAACGCGTCGGGGTCATTGGCAACGGTGCCACCGGCATCCAGGTCATCCAAACCATCGCCGGCGAGGTGGGAGACCTGACGGTCTTCATTCGCACACCGCAGTACGCGATACCTATGTCGAACCCGACCTACAGCGAGCAAGACGTCGAAGCGTACAAGGCGCGCTTCAGCGAGCTGCGGGACACACTTCCTCATACATTCACTGGTTTCGAATATGACTTCGAAGAAGAGTGGAGCGCGTTGACCGCTGAGCAACGCACTGAACGCCTCGAACGGATTTACAACGAGGGGTCCTTGCGGTTGTGGCTCGCATCGTTCGGAGAGCTCTTCTCCGATCAGCAGGTCAGCGACGAGGTATCTGAGTTCGTGCGAGAGAAAATGAGGGCACGCCTGGACGACCCCGAGCTGTTCGAACTGCTCGTACCGACCGACTACGGATTCGGAACGCACCGTGTTCCGTTGGAAACGAACTATCTCGAGGTTTACCACCGCGAGAATGTGCACGCCGTGTCGGTACGCAACAACCCCATCGCACGCATCGTCCCCGAAGGAATCCTCCTGGAGGACGGGACGCTGTACGAGCTTGACGTCATTGTCATGGCCACCGGATTCGACGCCGGCACAGGCGCTTTGACCCGGATCGACATCCGCGGCCGAGGTGGACGGTCGTTGACCGAGGATTGGAGCCGCGACATCCGGACCACCATGGGACTCATGGTGGAGGGATACCCGAACATGCTCACCACGGCTGTCCCGTTGGCGCCGTCGGCAGCCCTGTGCAACATGACCACGTGCTTGCAGCAGCAGACCGAGTGGATCGCCGCTTGCATCCAGCATATGAACAGCAATGGCCTCGGTATCATCGAGCCAACGATCGCCGGCCAGGATGCCTGGGTCAACCATCACGATGAGATCGCGAACGCCACCCTCGTATCCAAAACAAACTCGTGGTACATGGGATCAAACGTGCCCGGCAAGCCCCGACGCCTGTTGTCCTACATCGGGGGCGTGGGTGCCTACCGCGATGCAACGCTCAAAGCGGCCGCCAATGGCTACGAAGGATTCGTGCTGCGGTGAACGACTACAACCGCCGCACTCCCGGGAAAAGGTAAATGACATGACACAGACACAAAGACCGCCGAAATTTGATTCGCGGGCATTCGGTGTGAACGCCGACAGAATCCTAGGTGCTGCCACCACGGATCCGGCTCCAGTGGCCGGAGTGGTCGCCATGGTCACCAACCGCGATGTCAACGTGTACGAGGGGTCCGCCGGCCGACGGCGCATCGACGGCGATGACGCGGTCGGCCTCGACGACGTCTTCGCGATCTTCTCGACGACCAAGGCCATCACCGCGACAGCTGCGCTGCAACTGGTCGAGGCCGGAGAACTCGACCTCGACGCTCCCGCAAAAGAGTATGTGCCGGACCTGAACGATGTTCAGGTCATCGAAGGTTTCGACAGCAACGGCGAACCACAGTTACGTGCCCCGAAGTCCCACCCAACGACACGCCAATTACTGACTCACACAGCGGGATTCGGCTACGATTTCTTCGACGAGCACTACAAGAGGCTCGCCGAAGACTTCGGGCAGCCCAGCGTCATCACCGCTACGGCAGAGGCGCTGCGCACCCCGCTGCTCTTCGACCCGGGTAGCAAATGGCAGTACGGCACGAATATCGACTGGGCAGGGCAAGTAGTCGAGCACATCGAAGGCGCTCGCCTCGGGGACGTGTTCGAGACGAAAGTCTTTGCCCCACTCGGCATGCATAACACCAGTTTTGTTCTGCGAGACGATTTCCGTCCGCGCCTGGCGACCATGCATGCGCGCGAGGCCACGGGTGAGCTGACAGCGATGGAGTTCGAGCTGCCGTCACCGCCAGAGGTCGACTTCGGTGGGCACGGACTCTACGGAACCGTCCGCGACTACATGAAGTTCATCCGCATGTGGCTCAACGATGGCCTGGGAGAACATGGGCAGGTGTTGCGTCCAGAGACGGTCGAGATGGCGGTGAAAAATCATCTCGGTGACCTACCGGTCACCATGCTTCCAGGTGTGATTCCGTCGCTGTCGAACGACGCCGAATTCTTTCCCGGACAATCGAAGTCGTGGTCGCTGCCCTTCATGATCAACAATGAGAAGGCGCCGACCGGCCGGCCGGCCGGAGGTCAGGGCTGGGCAGGGCTGGCCAATCTCTTCTACTGGATCGACAGAGAAAACGGGTTTGGTGGGTTCTGGGCAACGCAGATCCTTCCCTTCGGCGATCCGACGTCGTTCACGAAATACATGGAGTTCGAAACAGCGTTCTACGACGCGCTGGGCTGAGCGGTCCACAAGACGCCGAATCAGGCCATCGCGGTCGGCGGCGGCGAGTGATCCCACGCGGGAACGTGCAACTCACCTCCCACTATCGACACAAGGATGTGCCTCGGACGACGGTCCGAGGCACATCGTTGTGCGCGGCGCCGATGATCAGATCAGAAAGTGTTGCCAATCAGAATCTGGCTTCGCGGCGTCTTGCTCTGGCCCATGTGGGGCTAAATTGTCTCCTCGGGCACCGACGCGCTACGGGAGCGTTCCCACTGTGTCGGCGTGGATTACCTTCTGGTCGACCCCCGCTCGGCGACGGAGGGCACCCAGGGCTTGGGGGTGGGGACCAAACGACAGCGGCTGCGACCAATCACTACTGCTTTACTCCTCGCCCCGCGAATCCACGCTGAACCATCACCGCTGTGATCGCCCGCGGGTGCGATCAGGCCCACTCGCTGCCCAAGCAAGGGCACCTCGGCGCCGTGACTCGGGCGTCGCCATCGACACAGGCAGCCTCATCCACGACAACAATCCGGCACTGCTCTCTGACCACCAAACCGCCGCCTACGCTGAATAGCCCAGCAGGCCCACTCGGTAAAAGGCGGGACTGTCAGATTAACGGCGGATCCGACCATGGCATCTGTTAGTCCCCATCGCATCGGATAGGAAGGCTGGTAGAGTCGATCGCCGGTAGGCACGAGATCGCGATCGTCGCGCCAAGCGCCGGCCGTACGTCGTCAGTGGCATTGAGTCACCGCCTATCCGAACGAAACATCATGTCTAACAAATGATGTTAGCTCTGAATCGGACCTGAACACTGCACTTTGGGGCTCCCGTGCACCCTCGTGGGTGAGGTCATTCTGCGCCTGGTCTCGACGATGGCCGCGATGGTCGTGGCGACGACGATCACGTAGGCGGGGAACAGCCAGTCGATGACGCGCCACGAGTCGAGGGTCAGGATCGCGATGACTCCGTTGAGCACGGCAAGAATGTAGTAGTCCGACCGTTCAGAGCGTGGAGATTGCCAGCTCTTCACCACCGTCGGTAACGCGGCGACCGAGTCTGCGGCCACGACCATGACGACAGCCATCGTGGGGTTGTCCAGCAGCAGCCACACCGTGATTGCGGCCACCGAGATCGCGCCGCACGCCAGGTCGAGTGTGGTGATTTGCCAGTAGCTCGCCCGATTGACGAACGAGGATGCCAGGACGAACGCTGGGCCGAGGCCGACGGACAGAGTCAGGATCGAAGCAAGTCCGACTCCCTGGTCGAGCTGTGCCAGGAAAGCGATGATCGGCATTGCGGCCCAGAGAAACCACGTGACCTTGTTGGGGCTCGCTGAACCCATCAGCACTGCACGGACGTAGAACGAGCTGCCGACCAGGCTCAGCAGTGCGCCGAGCAGAACGAAGTGCGGGTCGATCATCGTGGACTCATCTTCTGAATTGGGGGAGCAAAGCTGTCAGGGGCCCTGGCTGGGTACGGGGGTGTGGGTCAGGCCGTGGTGGTCAACGAGCCGAGCATCACGGTGGCACAGCGCGTGAGGAGACGTAGTTGGGTGTGGGCGGGGTAGGTTTCGGAGTCCAGAATGGCCGTCAAAGCTAGACCATTGACGTTGGCGGACAGCGACTTCGCGATATCACCACCATCAACCACGCTCCCGGTTGGGCTCAGGTCGTCGACGAGGCGGGTGATGCGTGAGACCCACCGGCGGTGGTGGTCGACGTGGATCTCTTGCAGTTGCGGCTCAGCCAGGGCAGTCGCGGCGAAGCCTGCCCATACGCGAACCTCGTCTATGCGGTCGTGATCAAGTGGCAACACGACAGCGAGCACATCCACCAGCATGTCGATGCTCGGCTCGCGGCCGGCCTCTATCGCATCGGCCCGTGCGGCGACCCGACTGTACATCGTCCTGCAGGCGTGAATCAGAACCTCTGCGCGCGAACCGAAATGGTGAGTAATCAGGCCAGTTGTGCAGTCAGCGCGGGCGGCAATTGCCCGCATGGACACGTTCTCCAGCCCGCAGTCCGCGGCCACAGCCCAGACGGCGGCGGAAATCCGGTCGACAACGGCTTGAGCCGGTTCGGCGGTCATCTGCACTCCTATCCCGACGATGCGTAACACGCGTTACGCGAGAAGCGTAACACGCGTTTTGTGTCCGGTTGGAATCGCCGGCGCGATCATCGATCGCCCAGTGGGCGCAACCCCCCACTCTCACGCCCGACGTCCTAATGGCAACCCGGCCCATCGCTTCGGGGCCAAATACTGCTGAGCGGTTGGAGCCGATCGGCAATTACGGCAGCCGATCCGAGGCTGCCGCACGGTGAGTCGTCGGTCGGTGGCGGTGTCAGGTCAGTGCGACCGATGTCGTGGCTTAGCCTCGATCCACCGATGAAATCCGCGGGTAGGCGTGTGTCGAAATGAAGAAAGTGCCCTCTGAGCTGGAAAGATTTGAGTTCTCACACAACAAATCGAACAGCCCGAACAAGGACACTTTCAGTGCGATCCTCCCACACGTTCCGCAGCGATTCCGCAGCGTTCGACGACGACACGCTCGTGTCCTGCGCCGGCTTGCTCCCGATCATGACTCTGGCCCGGCAGACACAGCTGACCGATCTTCTCGCCGACAAGGTGTTGATCACGACGCCGAACGTCGCCTCCGGGGCGGCGAACCTCGCACCGAAACTGACCACTGTGATTGCAGCGATGTGCGCCGGAGCCGACTGTATTGACGACGTCGACCTGCTGCGATCAGGTGGTATGAGCCACCTCTTCGCATCGGTCTACGCGCCCTCGACCGTGGGAACATTGCTGCGCGAGTTCACCTTCGGACACAACCGCCAACTCGAATCGGTCCTGCGCGAGCACCTCGTCGCACTCGCCGACCGCACCGACATCCTTCCCGGAATTTCCGACCGCGCGTTCGTTGACATCGACTCACTGCTGCGCCCGGTGTACGGCCACGCCAAACAGGGCGCCTAATACGGCCACACGAAGATCGCGGGAAAGCAGATTCTCCGCAAGGGCCTGTCACCGCTTGCGACGATCATCAGCACCGCCGGTTCGGCTCCCGTGATCGCCGGAATGCGGCTGCGCGCAGGTAAAGCCGGATCTGGTAAAGGCGCACCACCCATGGTCGCCCAGGCGATCGTCACTGCCCGCATGGCCGGCGCCACCGGCACGATCATGGTCCGCGGCGACTCCGCGTACGGCAACAGCGGTGTGGTCCGTGCCTGCACCAACGCCGGTGCAGAATTCTCGGTCGTCTTGATCAAGAACTCACTCGTGCACAAAGCGATCGACTCCATCGCCGACTCGGCGTGGATACCGGTGAAATACCCCGGTGCGGTGCGTGACCCCGATACCGGAGCCTGGATCTCCGATGCCGAAGTCGCCGAAACATCCTTCACCGCTTTCTCTTCCACCAAATACCCGGTGACTGCGCGGTTGATCGTCAGGCGAGTCAAGGACGCAAAGTTCCCCGACGCACTCTTTCCCGTGTGGCGGTATCACCCGTTCTTCACCAACACGAACCTTCCGACCGCGACCGCCGATCTCACCCACCGCGGCCATGCCATCGTCGAGACGGTGTTCTCCGACCTGATCGACGGACCACTGGCACATTTGCCGTCCGGATCGTTCGGGGCGAACTCGGCGTGGGCGCTGTGCGCGGCGATCGCCCACAACCTCCTGCGCGCAACCGCAGTCATCGCCGGCGGACCTCACACCAAAGCCCGCGGCGCGACCCTCCGACGCAAAATCGTCAACGTCCCCGCCCGCTTCGTCCGCCCACAGCGCACACCAACACTGCGGCTCCCACACCACTGGCCGTGGGCAGATGCATGGCTTCGGCTGTGGAGCAACATCATCGGATTCAGCCCACCCAAGCTCCCCTGACACTGACCGCCCCGCCACCTCAGGCCCGTTGAACAGCAACCGTGAAAAAGCTGGGCACACCAGCGGCCCCCGCACGCCCTACGGCGACAGTCACCGCCTCCGGCCCAACACATCGGCGGCGGCCAAATCGGTCGGTGGATCGAGGCTTAGAGGATGGCGACCGTCGACGATCACCGTGCGGGTCCACGCGAGCACCCTGTCTAGATCGACGCAACTCAATCCAACGCTTACTCAACACATTGATGGTGGACACAGGGCGACGATTCTGGTCGATTCTGGACACCTGACCCTGTAACCGCAGGTCAATATATTCAACGTTTACCCAACACTTGACGTTGGACACCTGTCGACGGCTTTGGTTGATATTGGACACCTGATCAACATAACCGCAGGTCAACGCGACGCGCATGGATGATTATGGACGGCAGGAGATGCAGGAGGCGAGATCAGAGGTTAGGGGTTCGAATCCCTTCGGGCGCACAATGTTACGGCCCGGACCCGCACATACGTGTGGTCCGGATCGTAACTATTCCGCTGAACGCAACTCGAACTCATCAATTTGTCGCCAAAGTGTTAAGTGGCTGTGGATCGTGGCGAACTTCATTCCAACGGCGATGTGGTATTTCGGCGGCCCGATTGTGATCAAAAGTTCGCGACGGGCACGCGAATAGGACGGGCAGGTCGCGAATCGACCGATCTACGCCATTGAAGCCGGTGGAGTAGATGCTGCTAAAACCAGTTAGCGCAGCTCGATTGTCTGAGCGGGTGGAGCCGATAATCGGTAACTACTGAGGTCGTAGTTCGCGCGGCACGCCGTCGGGCATCCGGGCGGTTGCAATGGCGCGGGTGTTCGGGACATGTGTCGGTGGTGGGGTTTACGGTTTGGCGTGTGATTGGTACGTGGTAGGCGATGGGCAATGTGCTCGACGAGAAGCAAGGCGATCACGCTGTGACCTGCTGGGTCCGCTGCGCCCGTAGGAGGTGGGGTGTGGTCGGACCGATTTCGGCAGGGCAGTGCAGCGTGTATCGCGGTAACGGGGACTCATGCACACGGGTGGCTATCAAGGGTTGGGAAGGTTGCGGCAGGCACGGGGGTCGGGCTTCCCAGGTGAAGGCGAAGTGTTCGGCCACTTGGCTTTTGGCTTAGTGGACTGTCTGATGACGACGAGGTTTGACCGGTTGGAGCGGCGGTTGTTCGCGGTTCGGACCGAGGTGGCGTTCGCCGCGACGAGGGCCGAGGCCGTGAGGTTCGGTGGGCCGTGCCGGGTCACTCGCGTGGTGGCACTGCGCATTGTGGGGATGCGGGTCCAGGGGGTGTGTTGCGGGGCCATCGCGCAGCTCATTTCGGCCGGCGACGTGAGCCCGGCTGGACGGACTGCCCGTCAACGGTCCACTGTGCGCCGTGACTGCGAGTCCATCGGGCTGGGGAAGGTGGTGACCTGATGGCATGGGTGAAGGCGTATGAGACCAAGCAGCGCCGCGGCGGCAAGCCTGTGAAGACGTACCGGGTGATCTGGAAGGAAGTGGAGCGCGACGGCGACGGGCTGCCGATCCCGGAAGACCCGGACAAGCCGCAGGGCCGTAAGAAGACCCGCAACCGGCAGGAGTCGTTCACCACCCGTGAGGCCGCGGAGTCTCGCCGCGACGAGTTGAACGTCGCTAAGCATGTCGGTGGTACCAGCGCTTTGGCGCAGCAGCGCAAGGCGGGTGATGTGCCGTTCGGTTTCTACGGTCGGGCGTGGCTGGACAGTAAACGCGTGAAGGTGGCACAGGGCCGATTGAAGCAACGCACCCTGGACGACTATGAGAACGTCCTGCAGCGGTATTCGCTGGATCGGTTCGGCGGCACGGCAATTGCCGGCATCACGGCGCACGATTGCGACGAGTTCCTGGCGCAGTTGGTCGGTCGTGGCCTAGCGCCCAAGACGGTGACGCACGCCTGGCTCGCGTTGCGGTCGGTGTTCAAATATGCGGTGCGCCATGGAGCCCTCGCATCAAGCCCGACCGATCAGGTGGACTTTGCGACCGGGCATTCGATGGGCGACCACGACAAGTTCGAGCACCACCCGCTGACCGCACAGCAAGTGGGTGAAGTCGCTGCGTTGGTGGGGGAGCGGTACCCGATCTATGAGGTGATGACGCTGTTCCTTGCCTATTCCGGTTTGCGCAAGGCTGAGTGTGCGGGCCTGGAGGTACGTGATCTGGAGTTCACCACCGCGCCCGGTCAAGACACCCGATGCGTGGTGGCGGTCCGCCGGACCAAAGACCGCACCGGTGGGCAGTGGATCACGAGCACGCCCAAGTCCCGGCGGTCGCGTCGGTCGGTGCCGTTGCCGCCGTGGTTGGCCGAGCGGCTACACCAGTACGTCGCGGCCGATCATCCCCGCGCTGATGAAGCGGATGCACCGTTGTGGCCCAGTAGGAGCAACGGTGGGGGACACCGCGAAGCGGGGCGGCGGTATGCGGTGCCGTTGGATTGGTCGCAACCGCTCGAGCTCGGGACGTTCTTCGAGACGGTGCTTGCGCCGGCGCTGGTTGAGGTGGGTTTGCCGGTAAGTCGGCCGGCGACCGAGACGGAACCCGCGGTGCGGGGGGTGCGTCTGCACGATTTCGGGCGGCATACGTTTGCGACGATGCAGCTGTCGGCGGGTGTGCACTTCATGCAGGTGTCGAAGTGGCTGGGGCATGGGTCGTACACCCTGACTCTGGATACGTACGGTGAGTGGATCCCGGAGGAGGACGGCGGCGCGGGCAACACCCTTCCCGAGCCGACCTCGGTGCACGAACCAGCGCCGGGGCGATCGAATGTGATCGAGCTATTCGGCCGGTGAAAAGTTAAGCGCCCCCTGAGGTTTCGTCGCGGCGTACCGCACCCGAGCCTTTTCGAGCTCGCTGCGAACGGCATTGCACGGAGATTCACGATCAACGGGTGAGTGAACTGGGCGATGGTGTCGTCGTCGGCGGCGCACACGTTGGGTAGCACGGGGGTAGCACGGGGTGGCGCGGTTTTCCGAGCTTCGGTATCTGATCTAGCGACCCTGTGCCAGAGGCGGGGATTTGATGTCTCGCCCTCGAGATGATCTGCGGCACGTGCGAAGGTGCTGAGCGCCTTCGCGTGCGGGGTTTGCGCCGGCGGTGCGTGTCCGCGACGGATAGTACCTGTGGAGTGGGAGTTTGCGGCTGAGCACTGGCCGCGCCGACGGAGAGAATTCCGTTCACCCTGCCCCCGCAGCGCCGCCTCGGACCCTGGAACACCGTTCGGCGTGGGCTGTGAAAGCGAGTAGGGGATGCAATAGGGATCGTGTCACTGGGCTTGCAGAACGCTGCCGCGCGACGCGCGGTGGGTAGCATGGGGGTGGTATTTGGGCCGGTTCTGGTAGCATTGGAAGCAGGGTTACCACGTCTGACCAGCGCGAATGTGGTGCCCCCGGTCAGACTCGAACTGACACTGGACGGGTTTTGAACTTGTGGTTGTGGATGTTTGCAGATCGTTGGCGTTGTTGAGGGTTGTTGGATTGTGTAGTGGGGGAGCACTTTTCGTGTTTGGGGCGTTGGACATTGTTGGCCAGTTTCGAGGCTACTGCGTACCCTCTGCGTACCGGGCTCCGAGTCTTCGGATGAACGAGGGCTCTCAGCAAATAATACAGCTGTTGACCTTCGTCCCAGAGAGACCGGCGCCGGGGTCGTCCACCTCATCTTCGACATCGGCGCGCACTGCTTGTTGCGACGAAGGCCCGCCGCCCGGCTCAGCGCACGCGTGGGCCGACGCGACCTGCCGCATCGCAGAAACCTGGACTGCGAGCCTGGACGACGCACATGGTTCCACCAGGACGCCCCAGGCTGTCTGCTGCGCTAAATCCAATTAGCGCAGATGGCCCGCGGCCAAGCAGGGCGAACACCGATCTTGCGACCCTCACTCTGACTGCAAACCTTCTCGACAGCTCCGCGCTGTGGGGTGGGGGCAATATCGCGCACCTTCTGGTCGGTTCCTGCCCGCATACGAGCCAATGGAGCGGCCAGAGGGGACCGACATGACCTAGCCGACGCTGACCACAAAGTCTTCGACGATGCGTGCGTCCGCTGATCACGTCGATTCGAACGCCCCTGCGGGGACGCCACCGTAGTCGCTGGGAGGGAAACTCCAGTGAGGCCGTCTATCAGCGATGGCCAGGGACCGAACGGTTTAGGGCAGACCACCCGACCGAATCTTTACTCAGGCCCAGCGGGGACAGTCAGATTAAAGGTGGATCCGACCATGGCATCTGACGGTCCCGGTACAATAGCGTCTGCTTTGTCCGGGGTGTTTCTAGAGTTGGTCGCCATTGCTACCCGAGAGTCGGGCAGCACAGTCCTACCCGAGAGTGGGTTGTGCAGCGTTTGCCCGCGTGTGCGGTTCAGAGTTGTTTGGTCAGTGAGGTTGTGGCGTCACTGACCGGCAAGAGTGGGAAATGGCAGGCCGCGTACTGTCCGGGACGGACTTCG
>QJJF01000021.1 GCA_003202005.1 Williamsia faeni
GCTGGGATTCGATTCGACTAGGCATCGACATCGAAACCGCGGGAGAGGCCCCCACGGCGCAGACGCGCCGCACAGGAATCAACAGGTCTGGGCAGATTCATGGCCGCCAACGGGCATTTCGTGTCCACCAGTGGGCAGTTCTTAATGGCCGTCAGTGGGCACTTTCATGTCCGCCTACGGGCAGTTTTTCATGTCCGCCGACAACTCAACTAGGGAGGCGCGATTCTTCCATTGAGGTACCTTGTGCTACACACGCTCGTCTTGCGGGTTCCAGCGCGTGAGGAAGAGCTGATCCTGCTAGCCGCACACCGTCTGACGGTCCGACGTCCGGCGCAACTGGGAAGTCTGGTGCACGATCCCCCGGCGCATTGCCAGGAGAATTCTCGGGAATAGACTCCGCAGTTGCGACCTGCTCTCGACACACCTGAGCTAGCGACATTGCCCGCTGCGCATCATCGGCAGTTGCCGATGCGTCAGCGATTGCCGACACTGCCGCCAGTAGCTGACGCATCAACGTTTTGTACGCGACAACTGGTGAGGTTTGACGGCTTGCGGTCATCAGAAGTAGTGCTGCCCCACCAACCTTCACCCTGCCTACGCGTTTCGGCATGATGCGGTACGTGTTGATACCAGCGCCGCGGGCCAACGCGTCTGCCGCGTGAGCGAGTGGACCAGGGACCGTCTCTGTGCGCGCCGACCATGCTGCGAAGACCCCCGCTGTCTGGCCGGCTCCACGGGCCCACCCTGCGCGGTCCTCGATCGGAATTGATTTGAGATAGGACGTCCACCGCCCCAGATCGTGTTCTGCCTGCGCCAGCAACGCTGGCGAAACCGTCCGGCTCACTGGATTACGCATCGCCGGCCTTTCGCGCTTCGCGCGCCGCCACTCAGCTACTGCTGCGAGCGAGTGTGCCGGGCTATCGGGCCACTCCGACCGCACGCGCGGCAGCGACAAATCTTTCGATAGTTGACCGCCTCCGAACCAGACC
The DNA here is from genome assembly GCA_003202005.1 of Williamsia faeni. Taxonomy (GTDB): domain Bacteria; phylum Actinomycetota; class Actinomycetes; order Mycobacteriales; family Mycobacteriaceae; genus Williamsia; species Williamsia faeni. The sequence continues at coordinate 990 of QJJF01000021.1, forward strand.
GGTCGCGCAGCGAAATCGCGCTTTCCCTGTGCAGTTCGGGGTGCGAGCGCAGCTGAGTATCCGGTGACGACGTCTTCGGTACCTGCGGCAAATCGAGGTCGGATCAACATTCCCTCGGAGCGTACGCGGCGAACGAAGTCTGCCTCATCGACAGCTGCGGAAACACACGCACGAACGTTGCGCGCGAGAGTCAAGCGTGCTGGCTCGCCGCCTTTGCCTGCGGCCTTGTGGCGTTCGGCACGGGAGTACCCCCGCGTCGCAATGCCGGATGCACGACCTTCGGTTACGGCCAGGCCGTACTTCACCTCGAGTGCGTGCGCGACACGTTGGCTCTTCTTCCAGTCATCCCAGAGCGCAACCTTGGTGCCGTCTTCGCGCACACATGTCGCGGCGATGTGAATGTGGTCATTGCCGTTGGCACTCAACCCATGCCGTACTGCCACCCACCGCGCCGGCGACAAACCGGCTTCCGTGAAACCCATCTCACGCATGAAATCGTTTGCGATGTCTGACCATTTGTCGTCGGTGATCTGACCTTCATCGGCTTTCAGCGCCAACGAACAGTGCCAGACGTTTCCGTCCCGCAGTCCGTCAGTACTCCAACTGCCGTCATCACCCATTGCCCGCTTCGGAACCATGACCTTCGTGCCGAAGACTCGCCGTGGTTGGTCAACCTGGCGTGCCACGTCGCGCGCAGCGTCCATCGACAACGTCGCGTCGTCGTGCCAAGCCATGATTGCGGGGTCACCCGCCACCAAATGCGGGTCAGTGTGCTCGTTGGCTTTACCCTGCCCGACCAAGTACTTCATCAGTCCGGTCATCTTCGCGCCCCGCGTCACGTTGGGCATCATCGGACTTCGAACCCGTCCAATATCCGTTCCAAACGAAAAGCGGCACGCCGTACCGCTGCCAGGGCTGCATCAGTGTCCGGTTGGACCTCGCAGGTGGTGTTCGTAGCCTTCGCGATCTGATTGATGTTGTTCGCCAATGAAGCAAGCATTCGATACGACGCAAACATCGCCGCCGCGAGATCCGCACGCTGCGTGGATGTCTCACCTCGAGGTGCCAGTGCCGACTCGACGAGCAAGCGGGGAATCGTCACCCGCGCTGCAGATGCTCGCGCCGCCAGCATGGACTCCTCCCCTGGCGACACCATCACCTTGTGCGGGATCGAACGACCGCCGGCCACATTCTTTCGCCGAAAACGTCTGCGTGATGGCAGCTTCGGTGGAGATTGAGCTTCCTCTGTCATCGCTCCTCCCTTCGGCCCAGCGCAGCGACTCCAGTAACTGGAGACTAGCACCGCGGTGCGACAGATTTCGGAGCGAAGCGCTCGGGATCTCGACTTAGGGAACCTAAGTCTATAGCTTGCTCCGCCCGGAGCGGATTAGGTCAAGCACAGTGTGAGCGAAGCGAACTCAGTTTCCACGCGCCACGACGGGTAGAACCAAGAACCAAACGCCCGCGTCCCCTCTCGCCATCCTTCGATTCGAAACATACTGCACGGCAGCTTAAGTCAATTCTCAGTGGACTGATCGGACGGACTGGACGATCTGCGGCCCTGGCGTTCACAACGCTAAATCTGTTGTGCTGGAACATGACAACACGCCACGGATCGACTCGTTCTGGTCCGACTTATTCGCTACCGTTGAGCTATGGATATCACCGCTCCCGCATCTGACATCGAAGCACGAATACGCGGCGAGGCAGAACGCAAGATCGCCGCCGTCCACAACTTGAAGAAAATTCACAACGAAATCATCGAAGAACGCGAGGCGTTCTTGACGCGCGACTCAAATCGCCGCCGCCAACTTGGCGAAGCGCTCGCCCAGGCCAAAAAAGCCGGCTTCTCCGACGCTGAACTCAAAGACTGGCGGGTCGATCCGGTCGGATCGAGCAAGAGAGCGAAGGTGCGTCGAGCGCCTTCCAAGAATCGTGGTGAAGGTCCCGACAACAGCAAGGCAGCCACGGAGGCTGGCACCACGGCCGCAACGGCATCCGGTACAGCGGACTCCAGACCGTCCGATCAAATGACCGCGTAGGTTCCTCATCGCCAACTTGGGCCGTTGCAACACTGAGTCGACAATTGCCTTACCGGCGGACTCACCAGCGGGAACAAGCATGCGTTGGTCACCACGCCGTCGGCACCAAGGGTGGTGCAATACCCGTCTCGCGGACTTCAACAACGGCGTCGATGAGCGGAGCAATTTCAACCTCGCCTCGGGCATCTATGCCGGCTGCTGCGAGCAGTACCGGTATGTCGTCGATGCTGATCGTCACGAACGGGCTGGAACTGGGGTGTTCGAGGGCGAGGTCCGCGAGTGCAGCGAGCGCGGCCTCGCCGGCGGAACGATGGGCTTCGCTGTATGTGGGGTTGGCTCCGGCATCGAAGATGCCTTCATCGGGGTGAGTGACGACGTGGGCGGTGATGCTCCAGCAGATCATGACGGTTCTCCTGTCGGGTGGCGAGTGGTTCGCAACGACAAGGATGCCGCGCGGCCCCCAGGCCGCGCGGCATCCGCCACTCCCCAGACCCGTTCCTGTGGATAACTCCGGGCCTGGGGATGGTTGGACTAGTCGCGCTTCTTCTCGGCGGTGGGTCCGCGTGTCAGCCAGCCGGTTCCGGTGATTCGGTAACTGTGCTGCGCTCGCGGCCGCCAGCTGGGCGCTGCTGAATTGCGGGCGAACTCTTCGCCATCGTCGAAGGTGGCAATTGCCAACTTGTGTGCCTTCTTCATCGCCGCAACCATGGTCTCGATGGCTGTCGTATCCATCAGTGCGAACGTCAGCGGCGCGATCGTCAGACGCACGTAGGGCGAGACCTTGTGCGTGACGGGATGTGTGAACTGGTCGCGTGCTGCGGCCCCCATCGGCACCCGCGTCCACATCATGGTGGTCTGGACCTCGACGTTGGACTCTGTCATGACTCCGGGCAACCGGTGCAGCTTACTCATGCCCATACGAGCCTGTCGGGCGATCGCAAACAGTCCGAGAACGAGCTGCACCTGTTCGCAACTGGTGAATTGCATCGTCACACCAGGGAACTCCACCTGCAGCATGGCCACCCGGGTCCCGGCCGCCACCACCTTGATCCGGCTGCGCTGCTCGCCGCATGCGGTGATGTTGACATTCGTTACGACGCCGTTCGTCCGCAGTGGAAGACGAGTCGGCGTGTGATCGGGACGACTCCCCGCGATCCGACGTTGTTCTTTTGACAACTCGTTTGCTTTGCCTGTGCTCATCATGACCCTCCCGGTCTCGGTGCGGCAGACCCGCTGTCCGCCAATTTCTTTGCCCTTCTGGCGAGGGAGATTTGGGCCGGCCAGGAGGACAGAGCACAAGATTCGAGCGGAAAGTTTTTCTGGGAGGCGAAGCCGAGTGCGCGTTGAAAAAGTTTCCGAGCCCGGAGGGCCGGAGCGCAGCGGAGTCGGGTCTTGTGCGGCGGACGACGCCGGTCAGAATCGGAAGGCCAGAAGGGAAAAGAACTTAACAACCGGCCGAAGGCCGGTCACAGTGCGCCGGATCGATTCAGAGGACACCGCAGGTGGCCCCCACCGGACCGCAGGGGAGGTGCCACCCTAGCGGCGGCCGGGTACGCAGGACCGTCCCGCACGAAGTCGCCCCGACCAGCCGGATAGATCGCAGACCGCGCGCTGCGAGTGACCCGCGATCATCGGCGGACACCGCGGCGACGCCCGGAGACCGCCATTTGGTCCGCGCGAGATGCGCGTCCGAACTACCCTGCAACAGTGACGGGCTACGACATCATCGGCGACATTCACGGCTGCGCGACGAAGCTCGATGGATTGCTCGGTGAGCTCGGCTACCGGATCAATAACTGGACGGGCGCTTACTGGCACCCCAAGCGTCAGGCCGTGTTCGTCGGTGATCTCATCGACCGGGGGCCAGAACAGATCCGGGTCCTCCAGATCGTGAAACGCATGGTCGACAGCGGCAGCGCGCACATAGTCATGGGCAACCACGAATTCAATGCGATCGCCTACGCCACCGAGTGGCCCGACGGGAGCGGGACATTCCTTCGGGCGCACAACCCAAAGAAATATGGGCAGCACCGCGACTTCCTCGATCAGGTGACCGGCGTCGAGCGAGCGCATTACCTGGAGTGGTTCAAGACGCTCCCGCTCTGGCTCGATCTCGGTGGTGTGCGGATCGTGCACGCGTGCTGGCACGAACCCTCGATGACATTGGTGAAACAGGAGCTTGGAACCAATCGGTTCAACTCGACCGAGCAATTCGCTCGCGCGGCGACGAAGGGCAATCCCCTCTACGACGCCATCGAGATCCTGCTCAAGGGTCCCGAGATCAGCCTGACCGACCATGGCCAGCCGCCGTACATGGACAAGGACCGCAACACCCGGGACAAGGCGAGGATCCGCTGGTGGAACGAGGACGCGACCACGCTCCGCGACCTCGCCGAGCTGAGCGGAAACTACACGACCGAGGCTGGCGAACCGTACCCCGAACTCCCCGCCATCCCCATCGACGAGTCCGAGCGATCGTTCGTCTACGGCGGAGGCGCACCAGTCTTCTACGGTCACTATTGGCGCCAAGGCTCGCCGGAGCACCTCCTCGACTGGACCAAGCACACAGCATGTGTGGATTTCAGTGCCGTGAAGGGCGGGACATTGGTCGCCTACCGATGGAGCGGCGAGACCGAAATCCAGCACGATCACTATCTGCCGCACGAGAGCGACCTGGTCGCTCCGAAACCCTCGGCGTAGCAAATCGCTCTCCGCAGTCGCAGTCAGTCATCGGACCTGATCCATCGGGAGACCGTGACGCTGAACGACGTTCGGACCGACCGCGCCAAGGGCGCGCTGCTCGACCTGACCGTTGGCGACGTGTTGGGCGCAGGATACGAGTCCACCCATCCAACCCCGGAGACGGCGATCGACATGATCGGTGGGGGTTCATTCGATTGGGCGCCGGGCGAATGGACCGACGACACGTCGATGGCGGTGGCGATCGCCCTCGCCGCCGAAGACACCAACATGTGGTCTGGAATCGTACGCACTCGCCTCCCACCGATGCCCGTCGGCCACGTAGGTATCCTTTGACCGTGATCGGAGCAGTTGTATTCGACGTTGGTGAATGTCTGGTCGACGAGACGCGTGAGTACGGCACGTGGGCAGACTGGCTGGGTGTCCCCCGCCATACCTTCGTGTCCGTGTTCGGTGCGACCATCGCGTCAGGCAAGGACTACCGCGAAACCTTCCAGGTGTTCCAACCAGGCTTCGACCTCACGACCGCCCGTCAAGAACGTGCCGACGCAGGCAAGCCGGAGTGGTTCGGTGAGGACGATCTCTACACCGACGTGCGTCCCGCGCTAACCAAACTCCGCGAAAACGGCGTCTGGGTCGGCATCGCCGGCAACCAAACCGTTCGGGCAGGTGGACTGCTGCGAGGGCTCGACCTTCCTACTGATTTCATTGCCACATCCGATGATTGGGGCGTCCAGAAGCCGGACGTGGCTTTCTTCAAGCGACTCATCGAAGAGACACCGGTTCCGGCCAACCAGATCCTCTACGTCGGCGACCGCATCGACAACGACATCACACCCGCCAAGAAGGCCGGCCTCAAGACCGCCTACATCCAGCGCGGTCCCTGGGGTTGGATCCTCAGAGACAAACCCGAAGTCGCCGAACTCTCGGATTGGCGGATCGACAGCCTCAACGAGCTGCCCGGCATCGTCGCCGCCGAGAACGGTGAATTGAGCTAACCCACAAGCGAGTTGACGGTGGTGTGCCAGTCGTACAGGCGCTCATCGAGTTTGCGGACGGCGGGCAGTGATTCCCACTCACGCAACGATTGTCGAACCGCTTTGACCCGTTCCATCGCTGTCGCGTACCAGTTCTGGCCAAGCTGATCCAACGCTGACGACAGGTACTCGCATGCCTTCTCTGGTGACTTCTCGATGACCGCGGCAGCGGCAAGGTCGGCCAAGATGATCGAGCGCTGCTTGACCGCTTCATTGGGCAGGTCCTGCAGGACACCCTCGAGGGTTTCGCGGGCGTCTCGCCCCTGGCCGGCGACCATCAGCGTGTTCCCCTTGAACCCGGCGAGACGAGCCTCCGAAAACCAGTCGAACCACACCGGCGAAGGGCGATCATCGGCCTCGGCAAATTGCTGCTCAGCGTGATGAATGAGTCCGAGGGCATGGCGGGTGTCCCCGAACCTGGTCTCCACCTCGGCTTCAACCGCGTCGAGCCAGGCGATGATCAGCGGAGTCGCGTCGCCTCGGCGCGCGAAGGCACGAGCCGCACGGATACGGTCCCGAGCCTCTTCGGCACGCGTGGTGGAGCCCGAGAACGCCGGCGCGAAGGACATATGCGCCAGCGCGGCAGCTCCTAACAGCGAATCGTGGGCTTCGTGTGCGGCCTGCAGTGCGAGCACGAAACTACGCTGTGCAAGCTCAGGCTTCTGGAGATCGAAAAACTCGAGACGGCCGGCGAGCAAGCTTGACTCGGAGACCGCCGCCGCGAGAAGAGTTTTCGCCGAATCCGCGACCTGCTCAACCAAATCGGCCCCCAGGAGTGCGTGCTCGGCTACTGCCCGATGAATACGAACCGCGGGCAACGACCAATACATCCGCCGATGAGCAACGGTCACAGCCATGTAGTCGGCGGCCACCGAGGCCGGCAACAGCGGACCTGACTGACCAATCCTCGGATACGCGCCCGCACTCGAATCTGACTGGCGTGGCGGCGAATAGCCGGCATCGGAGTCACCTGACCACGGTGGAGTGAATCCGAGTTCTGTGATCGGACGCTGAAATACCGCTTCCAGCGCTGCAGCATGGTCGGGATGCGGCCACGGCGGGGTGGACGACTCCCAGCGACGAACAGTGCGTGCGGTTACCGCGATACGGAGACCGACCTCGCGAGCCGCATTCGTCACGGCCTCGGCAAGAGCAGCCTGCGACCGCAGACCAAGACTCTGACGTGCGGCGCGGAGGCGCGCGTTGCCTGGCGTTGTCATACCTCAATGCTAGGCGCTTAGCGGACGCGTGTCACGAATCATTGTTCCTATATGTCCTATCTATGTCCTCATTCTCGTCCTTTTCTGTGCGCTCATCTAGACAGATGATTCGTACGAGGCCGACGAACAGTCCAAATAGCCCAACCCGGCCCGACCGCCGACTCGCCAACACCCGAGTCACCAACCGATGGACGCCAGCACCGCAACCAAAGTTGCAGGACGGGGACCCACACATATGAGAATCCAACGATCCGCCGACGGTACGACGCCAGGCGAATGGAGCCTTCCGATAGCCAGCAAGGATGCCGACGAACTAGATCAGCACTTCGCACAGACTGCTCGCGACGATTCCTCCGGCACGTTTCGACCATCCACAGCCAGCCCACTCCCCTTGCTGGAGGCGCTCTCGCAGGAAGCCCGGCTCCACTCAAAGCTCCACAAACGACTCGCAGAGTGGGCCGGCCGGCTAACCGCAGATCCCACACTCCGCGATACCCACTATCGCGACGTCGAGGACGCACTGAACCACGCATGCGCCGTCGAACGCGCCGAAGCGGCCGCGACGGCCTTCAGCGTTGTCGCCCATCACGCCGAGGCTCTGTCGGATTCGCTCCGCCTGGCGCAGGACTACGTCGCCACCCTCTACCACGATGGCACCGAGCGGCGCCCCGGTCGCCAGAACCGAAGCGCGTGAACACGAATCGTGCTACCCAACCACTCCGCGTGGCGACCTACTGCGCCATCGGCACCACCGTCGCGATCGCGACCGGTGCATTCGTCCTCTCGTTTGCTGCACTCGAAGATCTCGCAGTACAAGCCGGCCAACCAGAAGAGCTCGCGTGGATCTGGCCAGTGATCGTCGACGGCGCCATCCTCCAAGCCACGATCAGCATCGTGGCGCTCGCACCACGCACTGGCGCACAGTCCGTCCGCCGATTCTTCTGGGCAGTGCTGACGATCGCCGCAACGGTGTCCATCGCCGGAAACGCCCTGCACGCAGCGGTATCCACCGTCCGAACACTGGTGCCCCTGATCGGCGCCGCAGTCGCCACCGTCGCGCCAGTGAGTCTTCTCGCCGCAACACATGGGCTCGCGCTCCTGGTCGGCACACCGACCTCTGCACCAGAAGCGATGGCGCTACGCACCGGCGAACCGGAGACCGGCGACACACCAGACAGCGGCCCGGAGATCTCACCCGCACTCGTGGAGATCGAAACAGCCACCGCGCCACCCGACAATGGCGCCCCGCCCCTCGCCGTGACGCTGAAAGATGCCGGTTGGTCCAACCGGCGCATCGGTCTTCACCCCGGCGTGCACCACAAGACCGTCGGCCACATGCTCGCGAAAGCAGCCATCTCGACCGACACCGAACTCGGGACGCGTCCGCTTCCCGACCTGCCGACCGGCGACCTCATCACCACTGAAGGAAACAGTCATGCGGAATACCAGTAGCGACCGAGACATGCTCACCGCCAACGAGGTCCGCGATCTCACCGGTGTCCCAGTGTCGACACTTCACGACTGGGCAGCCAAACGCGAACGCGGCATCAACGCCCCTGGGCCACATCATCTTCGCCTCAGCGACCGCCATCGCAGGTGGACCCGCATCGATGTGCTCGAGTGGCTTGAATCCACTCGCGTGTGATCGACCGCCATGAGCTGGAAAGCCGTCGACTGGGCCACCGACGCCCACGTGGGTTCCCCAGTCCTCAAACTGATCCTGATCCTGTTGGCGAACAAAGCCGACGAACACTACTCCTGCTACCCCTCGGTCCGAACCCTGATGGCCGAATCAGGCGCCGGGAGAAGCACTGTCCTTCGTGCGCTCAACACCCTCGAAGCCGACGGATACGTCACCCGCCGCGCCCAGTTCCACCAGTCCGGAGCCCAGCGGTCCAGCCGCTATTTCCTCAACCATCCCGACGCTCCACAGGTCGATTCCGACCCCGGTCCCGAATTGACACTCCCCCGTCCCGATCTGGGACGGGCCCCATCCCGCAGGCAGACCGGGGGCGTCTCAGAACGACACCCCCCGAGAGACCCAGAGCAGGACCCCTTGAACCCCTCACCAGAACCCCCATCCGAACCGCGACCCCTCGACGACGCCGACCGGGTCTTCGACGCACTGCCCGCACCGTGGACGGTGGGACGGGCTGACCGCCAACGGCTATCGCCGGCTGTGTTCGCCGCGCTGGCCAATGGTTGGAGCATCCGAGCATTGGTCGAGCACTTGGCGCGGAACCCGAACGGTGTGCGCTATCCCGTGCGGGTGCTTGCCGCGCGTCTTGCGGATCTTCCTGGGCCACCGGGCAATCGGCGCACCAGTGGTCAGCCGCTTCTACCCTGGTGTGGGGAATGCGAAGACGATCGGTCACGCACGATCACGGTTCAACAGCCCGACGGGACGGAAGCGGCGGCCTTCTGCCCGAGATGCAGTCCGCAAGCCGCCGGACGATCCCGGAACCACCGGCCTGAACGCGTCGATTCCTCCGAAGCCGGCCTCAACGCTGACGTGACGATCGGCGTCGAGCCGACATGCGATATCGCGGAATTGAAAAAGCGGGTAGGCCAATGAGTTCCGAGAACCGATCAGTCAGCGAAGACTTCCGAGCCGCAGCTGTCGACAGCGTCCGCTGCCTGTTGAGAAATGGGAACATCTCCCGCTGGACAGCCATCATCGCCGCTTCCCGACACCTCGGGATCCATCCCAATTCGCTGCGGATCTGGTGCGATCAGAGCGGTTTGTCGGCTACCGCTCAGACAGGGCCAGCGCGAATGGTTGGCGACCATCTGCACGAAGGACCTAGAAGGGAGCAACGCGATGAATCCAAACCACAAGCGTTGCAATAGCTCCGCCGGCACCGACACCGACCGGAACTACTACGTCGAAGTGTCTGCGACAGTCGTCGCCAACGGTGACACCATCCACGAATGCATCGGCGAAATGGGGCCATACCGGTCATCGACGGATGCAATCATCGCGGGTTGCTGTGCGATTGGACGCCGGGTGCGAGACATACTCCGTGAGCCACACACCATTCCGTACTGCACCCAACCAGGAGCTGACCACGGGCACGCCCGCGTCGACCAGTACTCCGTCCATCGATGCAGCGCAGAGTTCGAGACCGACGACCAGTGGTCTATCAGCGGTGCCCTCAATCCCGTCGAAGGCGCGACCTAAACACAGAAGGGACCAGGTCGATGTCCGCACGCATTTCTGACGACGGTCGATACCGATACTGGCTCCGACGCGACCTGCCTCCAACGCCCGCCAATCGTATGAACGAAGCCTGAACCTGCACCTTCATCATGCTCAATCCGTCGACCGCAGATGAAGACCAGGACGATCCAACCATTCGGCGCTGCATCGGATTTGCGGACTCTCTCAGCTACACCAGACTCGAGGTGGTCAACCTCTATGGCTACCGTGCTACGGATCCCGCCGAGTTGCACACAGTCAACGATCGAGAAGGCCCGGAGAACACCATCCACCTACGAGTCGCACTCAGCACACCCGGACCCACAATCGCCGCTGGGGTGCACACTCGCACCGGACACAGTTCTGATGACCCACATGTGCGCCGAACGTGAGCTCCAGCTCGCCTCCGAGAACACCGCCGAAGCCACGCGCTGGGACGACTTCGGCACAGACCTGATCGATGCCATAGCGGGCCTGTGGATCCGGTCATGAAGGTGATGGTGCCACGACAGGCACCTCTGCCCAGCCTTTCGGCGTGGTCGTTCTGGCATTGCCAGCCCAGATCAGCCCCCGGATTCACATCATTGACTGCTGTGTTCGATCTCGGCAACGAACTGGAACTTGGTCAATTCAGCTGTCGACTCGCAGAAGTTCACGACACCCTGATCGCACCACCATGACGAGATGGTGCCCGAGGAATACTCGGTTATCCACGTTTACACCTAAGAAATGACAACGGGCACGACGGATCGATGACCCGTCGTGCCCGCCCTGTGGGGCTGGTTCTGTCAGTTCAGCGCGTGCTGCCCCTGCGCCGCCTGGCCAGTCCGAACCCGCTTGTAGCTGCTGTTGTCCGAGTCCGTCAGCGCGTTGAACACCGCGTACGACACTTCCTTGGTGCCCTTGACCGAGAAGACCCCCGACGGGGTGAAGTTGCCCGCGATGCCCACCCAGTGCTCACCCTTGCGCCAGTTGACCTCCCGCAGGGAGTCGAGCAACACCGCCTGCACCTGCAGGCGCTCCTGCGGTTCTGACTGCAGGATCTTCTCTCCCATCGCCCCAACCGCGGCAAGAACAGGCCCGGAGCCGGCGAGGAAGTTCTCCCGGTCCGCGATCTCGAGGTTGAAGGCGTTCAGGTAGGCAGCGATCCAGCCGGTGCAGACGTCCTTGAGCACCGGCAGGGTCTCCTCTTCGATCGGCGCCGGCCGCGCACCATACTGGACACCGCTGATGCCCTTGGCCACGTTGACGACCATCTGACGCAGCGACTGCAGCGTCACGATCTTCGGGCTGTTCTTCTTGAGCTGACGTGCCTGCTTCTCTACGCGTCCCTGGAGCGAGGGAATCGCCTCGATGTCGCCGACGACCTTCATTACCGGATCCTTGGTGTCCATCGACAGGCCGAGGCTGGTGTTCGGACGGACGGCCAGCACGTTGAGGTCGTGGAAGTACTGGCGCGCCGTACTCACCGCCAACCCGTGGTGGACCATGCACGAGATCGGGAAATCACGGTGCGACTTCCGGATCTCAGGCGTGGTCGCATGCTCGTCCAAGAAGTAGTGAGCCGTCAGCTGCGTCTCACCGTCGATGGCGAGCAGGTGTTCGCCGTTGGGGATCAGCGCGTAGGTGTTGATCCCTTGCTGCACCACGTCCAGCGGATCCTGGCACCACAGGTGCATCGGCGGCAGCACGCCAACACCACCCTCGACCACAGACTCGATGTAAGTGCTGTAGGGCGCGACATTCTTCGCCTTATTACCGCTCAGAGCACGCTGGATGAGATCGTGAATCTCGCGCTCGGCCTCAAGCTCGTCGGAGTCGAACAGACCCTTCTTCGCGGTCGCCTGGAGGTGCGCAGGGTTCCTGGTGATCTGCTTGATCTGGTTGAACGTGGTCTTGGCAATGAACACCGAGGACGACAACTCGATGCCCTTCACGTAGTGCCCTGCCGACAGGTCGACGTTTTCCAGGATGGGATTGGGATTGCTCACAACAGGCCCCTTTCAATAGGGATTGGGGCCCGCCGGGGTGTACTCTCAGAACTGCCAAGAACTGATCAGCACGCCCCAGCGGGCGGTTTGGTTGTTAGAGGGCCGGTCTCGAGAATCCTCGGGGCCGGCCTTCTGCGTTTCCGCACCGCAACAGTAGCACGCATCCCGCGCTTCTTCGCCATCGATTTAAAGAATTTCCTGCCCGCAGAATGCTCTACTGCCGAACGGGCAAGACTCACGCCACCTAAGGAAGCCCCTGAGCTTTCTGCGGTGTGCTCCGCAGGATTGCATCAGCCCAAATTCATATCCAGTGCTAAAAGGCCTAAATACAGTGTTGTCGCAGGTTGTGGACCTCCAAGTTTGGAAACCCGTACCCGATGGCTCGGGGCGCATACCCCCGGGTTAATCGGGGCACGGGGTAACCCCGTGGGTCCGACCTGAGAAAACAGCCCCCGTCGGTCACTCGACGATCCTCGCGGTGTAGTACAGCGAGGTGGTGATGCCACCTCCATAACCACTCGACCTGCCCGAAGGCGACATTGTTGTACCCCAACGAGATCCTGCGGGTCAGTAGGGGTAGGTACCTCACGACCACCGGGAAGCTCCTCAGTCAGGACGACCGGAAGTACGGAGACCCGACCGACCTCAAAGACAACACGCGTTGTCTACTGGGAGGGGAGGTATGCAAAGGCCGGGCACACGCTGGACGAGCCACTGCCCTGACTACCCACCGGGTACATAGTGAGCAGCTTGTGGACACATATGAGGAGGCCGGATTGGTCACCTTCGAGGAATCACGCGACATCGTGTGAGCCAACCGGGCCGCGCGGTGCACCGAATGATTGACGCCGGATGCGTGAACGCGAACCCAAACTCGCCGCAGGAGACTGGGTGGATGTAAGCCGGATGCGGTATCGAAGATCCATAAATACGCCCGATCATGTTTCGACACTAAAATCCTCAAGCTCCTTTACTTGATGTCGACGGTCACGTAATTCCTCAGGGGTTTCCGTCACGTGATTCCCCATGTTCGAGCGTGCTGGGCTCAGCGTAGCTGAGCGGGTGGATTGGGTCAGGCGGTCTTCTTGGCGGGCCGTCCGGGTCGTTTGCGGGGTCGGTAGGACGGGCCGTCCATCAGGATCTGGTGGCTGGTGTTGATCAACCGATCGAGCAGCGATTCTGCGACCACCGGGTTGGGAAACAGGGGGTACCAGTCTTTGGGTGCGCGGTTGCTGGTCAGGATCAGTGGCTTGCCGGCGATCGCCCGATCAGAAACCAGGTCGTAGAGATCGTCGGAGCCGGTGGTGGTGTGCTCACGCATCGCGAAGTCGTCGTTGATGAGCACGGCGGGTCGGGTGTATTCGCGCATGCGTTGGCCGATGGTCCGGTCGGCGTGCCCACCAGCGAGATCGGCGAGCATGCGGGCGCATTTGACGAACCGCACGTCTGCGCCTCGTCGTGCGACGTGGTGGCCGAGTGCTTGTGCCACATGGGTTTTGCCGACTCCGACCGGTCCGTAGAGGATCACCGATTCACCAGCGTCGAGCCAGCGGAGTGCGACGAGGTCGCGGAGTATCGCGGGGGAAAGTTTCGGGTTCGCGGTGAAGTCGAAGTCTTCGAAGGTGGCCTGTTGTTCGAATCGGGCTCGCCGCACGCGCCGGGCCAGGGCGGCGTGCTCGCGGCGGGAGATTTCGTCTTCGCAGAGCACCTGCAGAAACTCCAAATGGCCCAGTTGGCCGTCGCGGGTTTGGGCCAGGCGGGCGTCGAGGGTGTCGAGCATCCCGCCCAGTTTCAGGGTCTTCAATGCAGCCCGCAGGCTGGGATCATGAATGGTCATAGCAATCGTCCTTTGGTGAACAGTTTGGCGAACTAGGGTGTGGGTCAACAACAATCAGGGCCAGCGGTCATTGTCCTGATGCGGTATCGAAAGCCTCCGGGCCGCGCAGTAGAGCCGGGACAACAGCAACAGCGGGGGCGGGTGCGCCCTCATTTTCAGTGCCGGCAGCCAAGATCCCTTTGATGGTGCGGTACTGCACATCACCGACCTGTAGAGCCCGATGGCACGCAGCGTTGACCCGGTCATCGGGATACCGTTTGCGCAGACCCACAACGCCTTGGATCGCTCGCAGCCGGTGCAGCGCGTTGACTTCAGAGAGCTCGGTGACGACGGCTACCGCTGCGGGTCCGATCTCGTCGGCTTGGTGGCGGCACCAGGACACGGTCTGCAACGTGTAGGCGACCTTGTGTGGTGGGTAGTGCTCGAAGTTCGTCGACCGCCCCGATAGATGCAGGACATGGGTGGCTGCGACCTCATCGCCGTCGAAGATCTGGACGATGTCGCCGGCGGTTCGGATCGTGACGCGTTGCCCGATCAGCCGCCACGGCACCGAATACAACGCTTTGCCGGCCTTGACATGACAGTCCGGCGCAATTTTGCCGACGTGATAGACCACATGTTCAAACGGTCTCGGCGGCAACGGTTTCAACGCTGCCTGTTCGATCTGAGTGAACAGATCGGCCGGTGCCATCCCGTCGATACCGCGGTGTGCATGCTGGCCGTAGACCTCGGTGCACCACAGCACCGCCGCGGCCTGCATCTGCGGTAGCGAGGTGAAGGTGCGGCCCCTCCAAAATGAGTCCCGGATGTAGGGCATGGGGCGTTCGACCCGTGGCTTGTCTTTGGGTTTGCGGGCCCGCGCCGGGTCGATCAGGACATCGTAAAACGCAGCGAACTCGGCATAGCCCGGTTGATCTGCGGATCGTACAGATCAGGACGATCGACCCCGGTTTTGAGATTGTCGCACACGATCCGGGCCGGGGCGCCACCGAAGTACTCGAACGCCGCGACATGGGAAGCGCACCAAGATGATTGGTCCATCCGCAGCACCGGCTGGACGAACAACATCCGCGAGCACGCCAGGATCATCGCGAACGCCCAGACCGCGACCCGCCGATCGGTGACCGGGTCATGCCACATGCCCAGTTTGCCGTAATCGACCTGCGCCTCATCGCCGGGCGGGACCGCACCACGCGGCACCGTGCCTTGCCTTCCGCGAACTGTTCGGCGAATGCTGTTGTCACATAACGACGTACCGACGACTCCGATACACCGACGCCGTGATCATCACGCAACCGTTGCGCGATGGTCGCCACCGTCACCGACTCGCCCAGCTGCTCTTTGATCCAGTCGTGATGCACCGCGATCGCCGGACGGGTCACCGCCCGCACCGCCGGATCAGCAACCTCGAGAAACCAGCCAGTAATCAACTCCCGCCACACCGACTCGTCGAACCGCTCAGCACCGGGAGTGATCCCCGCGGCGATCGCCGGCGCTAAATATTTGCGGATCGTCTTGCGGCCGATCCCCAACGCCGCCGCGATCTGCACTTGGGACCGGCCGCCATGCCAATGCCGGAACAACTCCATCAAATCGGTCATCGTCCACGTTCTCCTCGCCACCACGGCCCCTTCCAGGGCCGGGTTGGAGACCCTGGACGAAGCGAACCTGTAGCCGCACCCGAACCCCGGCAGACACACCCCAGGGCGGAATTACGTGACGGCCGGAATTACGTGACGGACAACCCCATCAACCTGGGGAATTCCGTGACCGCTGACAACTTGAGACTGAAGGGCCGCGATTTCAGGCCTCGCAGTCCCGTCGGGCCTGCGCCGCCAGCACTTTGCCCGTTTGGCATGCCAGCTGAAGGTGCTCTGGATTCACGCATCAGCTATTTGCAAGGTGCGGTTTGTCTGCGCCCCGCGATGAGCGGGCTCCGGTGCTCATCGGGTAAACAAATCGGTGAACCTCCATCGCCATATGCTTGACCGACTTCGGTCGACGCCGGAGCCCAGTTCTTCACACGACGACACAATGACAACACAACTCCAGTGATTAGCAAACACTCAAAATTCAAACCCGCCCAGTGCAATTCGAGGTCTTACGGGAACCAAACCACGGGCCAGAGTGGCATAGGCGATGCATGGAACAATAGGTTCACACTGGCCAGGTAGGACTATTGCTGAATACCATTCAGAACCGCATCCAACACTGGATGACCCCGGCCAGATCCTCGCTGACACCCGGGGGTCACCGGGCAGTTGACTGATTCGCGAATTCGTAACCAGCACAGCAGATCTAGAGAATCCACGATGCGTCTTCAAAGTATGGCCTCCACGTACATAGCTCTGGACCTCCGACTGATCAGATTGTCCCCATCAACCAGGGTGACCAGATACGCAGATCGATCGCTACCTAGCATTGCACCGCCTCCCTTATCGTGGATTACGTGACGACGAACCGAATCGGCGCGCGGCGCAACCGACGGGCAGGTGTCGAGGATCGCTGGCTCAAGAACGACAAGACTCCCTCGACGCTCTATGGCCAGGGAAAGCGCTGGCGCGCAAGGTATGTCGATGCAAATGGCGTTGAGAGATCCGCCGGAAACTTTGACCGGAAGGTCGACGCCCAGGCTGCACTCGCAGAGATCGTCGCGGCGATCCAGGCAGGTCGCCATGTAGCTCCCCGTGCGGGAAGCATTACTGTCGCGGCACAGTACGAGCGTTGGTGGTCATCCCAGGCACATACAAGTGTGAAGACAGCAGGCACGCGAGCATCCGCGTGGGCAGTGCACGTCGAACCCCGCTGGGGCCGCAGATACCTGTCAGACCTCGACACCGAGAGCGTTCGCGCCTGGGTCGCGTCAATGCACAAGCAAGAGATTGGCCCTACAACGATCGAGAACGCCTACGGCGTACTCCGCATGGTCCTGGCCTCGGCAGTCGAAGCACGTCGCCTGCCGAGCAACCCCTGTGAAGGTGTCAAACTCCCCCGTCGCAAACATTCGGACCGCAGCTACCTCAGCCATGTACAGGTGCAGCAACTCGCCGACGCCATCGAGTGGATGCCCATCGTGGTCCTGTTTCTCTCCTACACCGGACTCAGATGGGGCGAGATGGCCGCACTACGCCCACGCGACTTCGATATGCCCCGTCGACGAGTCGACATCAACCGCGCGGTGACCGAGGCCAACGGCTTGGTGTGGGGCAACCCGAAGGATCACGAACGCCGCTCAGTGCCCTTCCCCGCCGCCCTCATCGACGATCTGGAGGCGCTCATGGCCCACAAGGGCCGAGACGACCTCGTGTTCACCAACAGCCGCGGCGGACTTCTACGCGTCTCGAACTATCGCCCTCGATACTTCGCCGCCGCCGTCACCGCGTGCCAGAAGGATGATTCGTCATTCCCGACGATCACGCCGCACGATCTTCGTCACACTGCAGCAAGCCTGGCGGTGTCCGCCGGCGCCAACGTCCTCGGCGTCCAACGCATGCTCGGGCACGCGAAAGCGTCCATGACTCTGGACGTCTACAGCGACCTGTTCGACTCAGATCTCGACGCTGTGGCAGGTGCCCTAGACGTCGCAATCCAACGCTCGCGTGAAAATCCTGCGGACAAACTGCGGACAAAACAGGAAACAGCCCCTTCCGACTAAGTCGGAAAGGGCCTCTGACCTGCTATTTCTCTGTGGAGCTAAGGGGAATCGAACCCCTGACCTTCTCGATGCGAACGAGACGCGCTACCAACTGCGCTATAGCCCCTTCGTTGCCCTCGCGAGCAACTTGAACAGGTTAACACTGGCCGGTTATTGGCCCACAACCCGTCGGTAGGAATGTTCGCGATCGATGTCGTCGATGCGTGCAGCGTGCTCGTAGCTGGGCAGATGATCGAAGATCGGGTCTTCGTCGTCGATCTCCAGAACGATCGCTCCTGGGCGGCGCAGGCGGGCCGGGATGTCCGCGCGGGGGTCGACTTCCGGATGTGCGCGACGCTCTTCTTCCTCACGGCGTGCACGGGCGAGACGACGCATCCGCTGCTGGAAGATCCGCTGCTCGTTGCGTACTGCGCGGCGCAGGAAGAACATGTAGCCGAGCAGTCCGACGACCAATACCGCAGTCGCGATCCACCCGACCGTACCGAGCAGGACACCCGCTCCAACGCTGAGCAGCGCGAGCACACCTAGCAGGGCCATCACACGCTGACGGAACCGATAGCGCTTGTCGCTGCGTTCGCGTTCGGCCTCGGGGTCGAAGCCGCCGCGACGGATACGGCGAGCCGAATTGTCTTCGGCCACTTCCTCGTCGGCGTCGTCTTCGTCAGCATCGGCTTCGAGGTCGTCGTATTCGGCGTCATCCTCGTAGTCGTCGTCTTCGAGGTCGTCGTCGTACTCAGCATCTTCGAGTTCAGCATCGTCGGACTCTTCGTCGAGTTCGTCTTCGCTCTCGGCGACGGCGTCGTCATCGTCTGATTCGGCGTCTTCGAGATCGTCAGCGTCGTCGACAACCTCAACGTCTGCCTTGTCGTCCGCCTCGGCCTCGATGTCGGTGTCGCTGTCACCCTCGACCTCGCTCTCGTCGGAGTCGTCGATGTCATCTGTTGCGGAGTCTGCTTCGACTGCAACCTTTTTCATCACGGGAGTCTTGTCGGCCTCTGGTGCATCCGTCGTCTCGGCGTCCACGACATCAACGTCGTCGACCTCATCAACATCAACGTCGGCTTCCTTGACCGCCGTTGCGGTTCCACCGGTCGCAACAACCTTGCGGTACTCACGGACCGGCGGTTCCCACTCGGCGTCGTGCGGGTGCCGGCCAGAGGCCATGCGTCGTTTGGTCTTTGCAATGTTCCGACCGCCACGGTGGAGTACACGCGTCGACAGCGCTGCGTCACTTGTCTTGCGCACAGTCGGTCGCGACTTCACGACCATCGGCACCAAAACAAAAAGCCAGATCGCCACCAGACACACCCACAACAGCGAATTCGGCATGGGCAGCTCCTTTCCTTCGGCAACCTCGCTCGACCAATCAGCCGAGTGCGCGTTCGTCACTCCCGTAACAAGCGCTCCAAGCCAGGCTATTGCGTACGCGCACGCAACCTGCGTAGACGCGCCGAGGAGGGGTCAAATCTCAGAACGTTGCGCGGCCTGCTCGCACAAGCCTTTCGACGGCGGTGCCGGAATTTTCTTCGACTGTCAATGCCAGGAGCAGGTGGTCACGCCATGCTCCGTTGACATCCATGTACCACTTGAGCAGCCCTTCGTCGCGGAACCCCACCTTGTGGAGCACTGACAACGACGCCGCGTTCTCGGGCTGGACTGTCGCTTCGAGCCGATGGAGGCCCACCGTCGAGAAGCAGTGGTCGACACCGAGAGCCAGTGCGCCGGTGGCCACTCCGCGACCGGTGACCGCAGAATCGACCCAGTAGCCGATCCACGCATTGCGCAGCGCACCCCGCTGGATGTTGCCGACGGTGAGTTGTCCGCAGTATTCGCCGTCGAGTTCGATGACCATCGGCAGCATGTTCCCGGCCTTGGCCTCGGCGCGGAGCACAGAGTGCAATCCGGGCCAGGCCGCGGGATTGTGCCGGGCCGACCACAAACCCGAACCGGTCGGTTCCCATGGCATCAGCGAGTTCTGGTTCTCGATCCGCAGTCGACTCCACGCGCGCGCATCACGCAACCGAACAGCCCGAACCGTGAGGGTGCCACCCTCGACACCGATCGGACCCAACTTCGCGGGCCACCCCCGCCGAGACGTATCCCCTCTGCTCCAGGCACGCACAGTTGCAGTCTTACCCGCGCTGCGCCAGGAACGCCACATCAACCTCGTCGCCGGGCCGCAACTCCACGTCCTCGGGTTCGATGATCACCAGACAGTTGGCCTCAGCCAGGCCGGCCAGCAGATGTGAGCCACCGTCAGGGGCTGAAATCACTTGTGCGAGATACTCGCCGGTCTGCTCGTCGCGCATCAACTGTCCGCGGAGATATCCCCGACGACCTTCGACCGACGTGATCGCACCGACGGTCCGCGCGCGCACCACTCGGCGCATCGGCTGGCGTTTGCCCATCGCGATCCGGATGAGCGGGCGCACCATCACCTCGAAGGCAACAAGGGCGCTGACCGGATTCGACGGCAACAAGAATGTCGGCACCTCATCACGGCCGAGCTGTCCGAAACCTTGTACGGACGCAGGGTACATCGCGATCCGGGTGATCTCGAGGTCACCGAGTTCGGCGAGCGCTTCCTTGATCGTTTCGGACGCAGCCCCGCCGACGGGACCGGTGATCACCACGATCTCGGACCGAATGAGTTGTCCTTCAACGATTTCGCGCAGCTGGGTCGGTTCTTTGTCGGCGATACCGACGCGGTTCACGTCGGCGCCGGCATCACGTGCGGCAGCCGCGATCGCATAGCTGTTGACGTCATAGACCTGCCCGCCGCCGGCAGTGCGATCGATGTCGACCAGCTCCCCGCCGACCGAGATCACCGACAACCGCGGTCGCGGATGGACCAGAACCCGCTCGCATCCGACGGCAGCGAGCAAACCCACCTGGGCCGGACCGATGATCGTCCCCGCGCGCACCGCGACATCACCGGGCTGCACATCGGCGCCCTCATGGCGGACGTACTGTCCGCTGCGCACCGCATGACCGACGCGCACCTTCGGCAGACCTCCATCGGTCCAGCGGCGCGGAACCACGGCGTCTGCCAGCGTCGGCAACGGGGCGCCGGTTTCCACGCGGACCGCCTGGCGGGGTTGCAGCCGGGTCGGAGTCCGCGAACCGGCCTTGAGTTCACCGACCACCGGAAGGACCACGATCACGTGATCCCCCGGTGACTCGGAATCGTCGCCGGCGATACTGCCCGCATCGGCGACGTCGACACTGCGCACCGCGTAGCCGTCGATGGCCGACTGATCAAAACCGGGAAGCGGCCGGTCGGCCGTCACGTCCTCGGCACACAGCAAACCTTGGGATTCGGAGATCGCCACGCGTACCGGCCGAGGCGCCACCGCTGCAGCGGTCACCCGACTCAGCTGATCCTCCACCGAACGCACCGATCATCTCCTCTCCCCCGCGATCAGACCACGAAGCCCGGAATGGCACGGGAGTCTGCACACACGTCAGGCTTGACGTTAGCGGGTTTCCACGGCCACGTCGGTTCACGACCCGGTAGGTCGGGCACGTTCTGGCGAAAAGTCTCAGAAGCCGAGACGCTGAATCAGCCACTCCCGGAGTTCGGGACCATAGTCATCGCGGTCGAGGGCAAGATCCACCGACGCCTTCAGGTAGCCGCCCGGGTTACCGAGGTCGTGACGGGTTCCGCGATGCACCACCACGTGGACCGGATGACCCTCTTCGATCAGGAGTGCGATCGCGTCGGTGAGCTGCAGTTCGCCACCCGCACCCGGCTTGATGCGACGGAGCGCATCAAAGATCGCGCGGTCGAGAATGTACCGGCCGGCCGCCGCGTAGTTCGACGGCGCGTCTTCGGCCTTCGGCTTCTCGACCATGCCTTTGAGCTTCATGACGTTCGGGTTCGTGGCGTCGGGGAGTTCCTCGACGTCGAACACGCCGTAGGCGCTGATCTTGTCGGTGGGGACTTCGATCGCACACAGAACGGTGCCGCCACGCTTCGCGCGGGTCCGGGCCATCACTTCGAGCACACCGGAGGGCATGACGAGGTCGTCGGGCAGCAGCACGGCCACCGCGTCCTCATCGTCGTCGAGCATTGCCTCGACACAGCCGACAGCGTGACCCAGTCCGAGTGGCTTGTCCTGAACCACCGATGCGACCTCCAGCAACGACGGCGCGTTGCGGACCTTTGCAAGCATGGTGTCTTTGCCGCGCGACTCCAGCGTGTGTTCGAGAACGAGGTCCTCGACGAAGTGGGCCACGACCCCGTCTTTGCCGGGCGAGGTGATAATCAGCAATCGTTCGGCTCCGGCGGCCTTTGCTTCTTCTGCCACCAACTCGATACCCGGTGTATCAACAACGGGGAGGAGCTCTTTCGGGACTGTTTTGGTCGCGGGGAGAAAACGTGTTCCCAAACCGGCAGCGGGAACAATTGCGGTCCTCGGAATAGGGGGTGTTCCGGGTACCGACTCGTATTCGACCTCGTCGGTCGGCTTCATCTGCGCTTCAATCATTTTCCACCCTACGTTGCTCCACTACGGCATCCACAGATAAACCTATCGGCAGACCGCTTCCCACGAGAGGCTTGTACCCATCAAAAATAAGAAGTACACCTTGCGACAGCACCTGCAAGGCCTGCGCGAGGGCATGTCTCCGCAGGTCAGAGCCGCCGCGAACGCCAATCTTGTGACGTGGATTACCCGC
This sequence comes from Williamsia faeni, assembly GCA_003202005.1. Lineage (GTDB taxonomy): Bacteria > Actinomycetota > Actinomycetes > Mycobacteriales > Mycobacteriaceae > Williamsia > Williamsia faeni. The sequence continues at coordinate 23,351 of QJJF01000021.1, forward strand.
CTGGGAGTCGCCGGCCAACCGGAGATCGGGCCAGACGCCACGATTGCCGCCCACGTCCCGATCGGTACCGAGCCCGGTTCGGTCGCGATGCTCGAAGCCCTGCGTGATCAGCGGCATCGGGTGCTGCTGCCGATCGTCGGCCCGGGGGATCCGTCCCCACTGAGCTGGGCGGGTTACGACGGTCCCGAGTCACTCACCACCGGCCGCTTCGGCCTGCTCGAACCCGCCGGAGCACCCCAACCGGGCAGTGTGATCAATTCCGCCGATCTGATCTTGGTCCCCGCACTCGCCGTCGATCGAAGTGGAAACCGGCTCGGTCGCGGTGCGGGCTATTACGACCGTTCGCTCCAGTCGATCGATACAAAACGCCTGGTTGCCGTTGTCTATGACCATGAGGTCCTCGACGAGATTCCCGGGGACGCCCTGGACGTGCCGATGGGCTGGAGCCTGACACCGTCGGGGGGTTTCCACCGCCTGGGAACAACCTGACCTTGGCACTCGTTAACGTAGAGTGCCAACTTCGCTGTAGAATCCACAACGTTCTCGGCTAAACACTTCGGAGGTCCTCGGTGCCCACTTATTCGTATGCCTGTACACAGTGCGACAACCGCTTCGACATCGTGCAGTCGTTCAGCGAAAACTCGCTGACGGAGTGCCCGCAATGTGCCGGTAAGCTGCGGAAACTGTTCAACAGTGTTGGGATCGTCTTCAAGGGCAGCGGCTTCTATCGCAACGACAGCCGGTCGACATCGACCAGCAGCGAACCGAGCTCCAGCAGCGACTCCTCGACCAAGAAGGAATCGACCTCGACGTCATCGTCGAGCGACTCGAGCAGCAGCTCGTCGAGTAGTTCCTCGACCTCGAGCACCCCGGCCGCAGCAGCTTCCTGACGGACGTTTGTCCACAGTTACAAGGCCTGCCCACAATCCCGGCCGCGCAAGCGGCCGGTCAGCGGATCCCGTCGCCCTATTGACTTAGCGTTCGGCCATGCCCGACCGCAATCCACTCAGCCCTACCGCTCTCGACCGCTTGAGACATGCGCTTCGCCCCGGCTGGACCCGGTCCCTACTGGTCCGGCGGGGATGCGCGGTGGCTCTTCTCGCCGTTGCCGTGGTCGCCGCCCTGACCGCTCACCGAGATGACGAACTGCAGTCGGTTGTTGTCGCCGCCCGCGAACTGGCACCCGGAGTCCGTCTGACCTCCGACGATCTCGACTTTCGCACCGTAGATGCGGCCGCGATTCCGACGGGCGCGATCACCGACCCCGCACAACTGGTCGAACAAACGGTCACCGGACCGGTCCATCCGGGTGAGATGTTCACCGACACCCGAATCTTGTCGAGCCGCCTGCCCGCCGCACTCTTGGGCCGCGACGATGCGCGCCTGGTCCCGGTCACCCTGTCCGATTCATCGGTGGTGGATCTGCTCCGCGAAGGCGATGTCGTGGACGTCCTCAGTATCAATGAAGCGGACAGCGACGAAGCATCTTCCTCACCATCGGTTTTGGCGAAGAACGCGGTGGTAGCGCTGGTTTATGCGCCCAGCAGCACCCGGTCTGGCCGAGACGCCCGACCGGTGATCTTGGCCATGCCCGAGCACGATGCGCACCGTGTCGCGGGCGCGACACTCGCCGCGCCGATCACCGTGGTCTTTCACTGAATGCGCATGTTCCATCCACCATCGAAGTCGATAGATGGTTAAGATCGAAAAATGTCCCAAAGCATACGCGCGATTTCCCAGATGGGATGGACCACAACATGTTAAAGGGTTTCAAAGACTTCCTCATGCGAGGAAATGTCGTCGACCTGGCCGTTGCCGTCGTCGTCGGTGCAGCATTCACCGCGATTGTGACTGCATTCTCTTCGAACATCATTGAACCTCTGATCAATTCACTCGGAGGCACCGATGCGGCAGAGGGCCTCGGATTCACCATCAAGGATGGCAATCCCGAAACATTCGTGAATATCGGTGGATTGATCACCGCGATCATCAATTTTCTGATCATCGCTTCGATCGTCTACTTCGTCATCGTGATGCCCTACGAAAAGCTCAAGGCGTACGCCGCAAGAGACGGTGACGATGCAATCGCCTTGTCCGAATCCGAATTGCTCACCGAGATCCGCGACATTCTGCAGGGCAAGGATCCGGTCGAGGAAAAGGCGAAGATCGCCGCTGCCAAGAGCGAGCACTCCGACAAGGACGAAGCCTTCATCGAGCGAGCGAGCGAGGAACCGACGTCCGCTGGAGTCGGAGTCGCCGGCCTCGGCGTGTCCGCGGCAGGCACCCAGAAGTTCTCCGCCCAGCCCGAGCAGTCCGGTCCCCCGCCGTCGTACGCGCAGGGTCCCCCGCCCGGCTATCAGCCACCCGCGGGCCCACCGCCACGACAGAATGATCCGCTGAGCGGCCCCCTGCCAGGCTCCCACCAGCAGCCGGCAGGTCCTCCTCCCGGCTACAACCCGAACCAGCCCCCGCAGCGTCCGGGACCGCCCCAGTACGGGCCACCCGACTACGGCCCTGCGGGACCCGGTTACCGACCCGACCCACTGACCGGACCTCCTCCGGGCTACCGACCGCCACCGGAACGCTCCGAAGACGGCCCCGGACGCCACAGTCAGTAGTCTGAGCGCCGACCAAAACCAACATCGCCCGCACAGTCCCACTGTGCGGGCGATGTTTGTGTTGGTCCCCCGAAATTATCCGTCCCCGTTGGTAATTCGGCACCGCATTCGAGAGTGCAAGAGCGGCAATTCACGTCGCTTCGCCCGATCGTATGGCTGGAACAGCAAAAGCCGGGACACCTTGCGGCGTCCCGGCTTTCGTTGTTGTTCGATTCTTGCGAAGGCGTGCTATCAGCCGATGCTGAACGGCTTGCCGTAGAGCGTGACGATGCCGGTGGTCGACTCGGTCTCGACGGTCACCTTCACGTAAGCCTTGGCTTCAGCGAAGCCGGCGCAGCCGTGAACAGCGAAGGTTTCCTGGCTGTAGGCCAGACCACCGGTTGCGCCCTCGAAATCGAAGCCGGAGTTGTTGCCGTCGGCATCACTGAAGAAAGCGACGGACGTTGCCTCACCGGGAGACAGCTCGAACCCTCCCGAGGCCTCGGCAGCCGGCGTCACTGAGACTTCACCAGTGGAGAAGTCCGGGGTTGCTGTCGCGCCACCGCCGGCACCGGCGCTGGCGCCGAAGTCGAGCTGGCAACCGACGATGTAGCCGGCCTCGATGCTGCCGCCTTCGGCACCGCCGGAGATGTTGACGGCGATCTTCCCGTCGAGCCAGACGTTGCGGCTGGTCGGTATGGCCGACATGGCTGGGTTGATGTCAACGCTCTCCCCGAACAGGCTGACGGTCACCGTGGTGCCATCGTCGAGGGTCTGGACGGTCTTGCCACCTGGGAGTGCGCCGGCGGCAGCAGCACCGGTTCCCATGGCGGCGAGCGCCACAGCGGACACACCGGCGATACCGGCGGCCGCCGCGAGACGGCGCGAGGTTGTGTTCTTCATGATTCCCCTTACGGAAATATCAATCTGCTTGCGGCAGATAAAAGTGTTTCAAGACTTGGGCGGGATGATCTGCGGACGATCAGTTCAGGCTGAAGGGCTGGCCGTAAAGAGTCGACTTCACAACGAAGTCACCGGTGGTGACCACGGTCGAGTAGGCACGTGCCTGGGCGTAGCCGCCGCACTGCTGCACGTCGATGCCTTGGCTCTGATACTGGATCGACGCGTCGTTCCCGTCGAAGTCCTTGCTGCCGAGTGACACGAACACAGCTTCACCAGGGCTCAACGGGACCGAGATGGATCCGGACAGACCTGCCGTACCCGAGAGGATGTCCAGGCTGCCGCCCAGGCCGCCCGAGAAGCCGGTGATGTCGATCTGGCAACCGACGATGTAGCCGGTGGTCAGCGTGCCCGCCGAACCGCCCGAGTAGACCTTGACCTTGCCGTTGACCTCAGCGGCGCGACCGGCGCCATTGTTGGCCAGCGACGGAACCGGGTACGCGCTCTCGCCGGTGCGCTCGATCTTGACCACGGTGCCATCGATGCCTTCAGTGACCTTGCTGCCCGAAGCCAGCGGCCCTGCGGCAGCGTTACCGGCTCCCATGCTGGCCAGAGCGATGGCGGCAACCGCGGTAATGGCTCCAGCGCCGACAACGCGGCGTAGACCGAACATGCTGAACTTGCTCATTCGTTCCCTCTCACAGGATTGCTGTGTGATCCAAACTCAACCAAATCGTGAGCCTGAAGTGACCTGATGGCTGGTCAGAATCCTGCAACGGGTTCGTTAACGGGCGACAATCCCGATGTTTCCCAGATGTTAAAGTGCGTTCCAAAATGTTCAGTTTCCAACGAAAACCCTCGGGGCACCGTCGACGTCGAAAGATGTTCAAGATGCCGTGCTGATCGTGGAGCCTTTTCGTATCGCCGGCTGACCAGCTGGCCTGAGCTGGCCGACGTCGTCGATGCTCGGAACGAGGGTCGCAGGAGATTGGCGAGTTGGCGGGGCAACCGACTGGCTGCGTCGCCAGATCGCATGGCTGAAACAGCAAAAGCCGGGACACCTTGCGGCGTCCCGGCTTTTGTTGTTGTTCAGTTACTGCGGAGTGCTATCAGCCGATGCTGAACGGCGCGCCCCACAGGGTCACGATGCCTGTGGACGCCTTGGTCTTGACGGTCACCTTGACATAGGCCCTGGCCTGGGCGAATCCGGCGCAGCCGTCGACTGCGAAGGTTTCCTGGTTGTAGGCCAGACCACCGGTTGCACCCTTGAACTCGAAGCCGGCGTTCTTGCCCTTGTCGTCGCTGAAGAACGCGACAGTCTTTGCCTGACCGGGAGACAACGTGAAGCCGCCTGTGGCACCCGCACTCGGCGTTACCGCAGTCGCAGGATCGGTAGCACTTGGATTTATTTTCGCGCCACCGGTCGCGCCTGCTGTAGCACCGAAGTTGAGCTGGCAGCCGACGACGTAACCGGACTCGATCTTGCCGCCCTGGGCGCCACCGGCGACGTTGACGGCGATCTTGCCGTCGAGCCACACGTTGCGGCTGGTCGGAATGGCGGCCATCGACGGGGTGATGTCAACGCTCTCATCGAACAGGCTGACAGTCACCTTGGTGCCATCGTCGAGGGTCTGGGTGGTCTGGCCACCGGGGAGTGCTCCGGCAGCAGCAGCACCGGTTCCCAGGGCGGCGAGCGCCACAGCGGACACACCGGTGAGACCGGCGGCCACCGCGATACGGCGCGAGGTTGTGTTCTTCATGATTCCCCTTATGGAAATATCAATCTGCTTGCGGCAGATAAAAGTGTCTCAAGACTTGGGCGGGAAGATCTGCCGACGATCAGTTCAGGCTGAACGGCTGGCCGTAGAGGGTCGACTTGATGACGTAGTCGCCCGTGGTGACCACCGTCGAGTACGCACGCGCCTGGGCGTAACCGCCACACTGCTGCACGTCGATGCCCACGCTCTGGTACTGGATCGACGCATCGTTGCCGGCGAAGTCCTTGCTGCCCAGCGACACGAAGACGGCTTGACCGGGCTTCAGCGGAAACGTCAGGGATCCGGACAGTCCACCCGTCCCACCCAGGATGTCAAGGCTGCCGCTCAGGCCACCCGAGAGTCCCGTGATGTCGATCTGGCAACCGACGATGTAACCGGTGGTCAGCGTGCCGGATGTGCCACCCGAGTAGACCTTGACCTTGCCGTTGACCTCGGCTGCGCGGCCGGCTCCGTTGTTGGCGAGCGACGGGACCGGGTATGTAGCCTCACCGGTGCGCTCAATCTTGACGACCTTGCCGTCGATGCCCGTGGTCACCTTGCTGCCCGAAGCCAGCGGCCCTGCGGCAGCGTTTCCGGCTCCCATGCTTGCCAGGCCGATGGCGGCAACCGCGGTAATGGCTCCAGCCCCGACAATGCGGCGCATGCTGAACTTGCTCATTCGTTCCCTCTCACAGGATTGCTGTGTAATCCAAACTCAACCAAATCGTGAGCCTGAAGTGACCTGACGGTTGGTCGGAATCATCCGCTGGAGAGTTTGACGGGCGGCAAGCCCGATATTTCCCAGAAGTTAAATCCGCTCGCACGTTTCAGTCCTTCCACGAACACCCTCGGGGGCAGCTCGCGGGACACTTCCAGCCCCCGCACTGGTACTGGACGTATCGAGCCGAACGTTAGTGTGCTGGTCGAACGCAAGCAACAGTTAGCAGCAGCCGTGTCACAAAGCGAAGATCCGCTGCAGTGCAGCGGATCTTCGTCATCTTGAATGATATTCAGTTAACAGTAGGGAAACATGCTGGACCTGGCTGTGACGGAAACGCAATTCACTCGTGATGTGGCGGTCGATTGGCGAGAAACCATTCGTCTGACTGCATATCAACGCTTGTGTGACCTTCGTCACGTTGATGTAACGATCGCTCATCTCGGGTGGTCTCGGGCAGGTCATCACCGAAGATCCGGTCCAATTCCGCGCGCGATAACTTTCGCTTGCCTACCGATTTCTCCACCATGACAACCTGGTTCAGAAGTTGGTGATCGATGCGATGAGATGTTTTGCCATCGGGGTGATGGTGGCCATTCCATCGCGTACCGCGGCCCGCGAATTGGCGAGGTTCACAACAATCGTCTGACCCGAGATTCCGGCCAGACCACGCGACAGACCCGCATCCATTGCGCCGGCCGCCAAGCCCGAACTGCGCAAGGCCTCTTCGATACCCGGCAGTTTGCGGTCGAGGAGATCTGCAGTCGCCTCCGGCGCAACATCTCGTCCCCCGACACCCACGGCGCCAACAGAAATGACCAGGTCGACACCACCGATCACGGCGGTGTTGAGCGCGGTACGGATCTCGACCTCGTCGGATTCGACAGCGACTACCGCGTCGACGTGAAAACCCGCCTCCTCGAGCAGCTCACTCACCAGCGGCCCGATCAGAGTTTGATCCTCGCCGTGCGCGGCTCGATCGTCGACGATGACAACCAGCGCTCGTCCCAGATCCTCGTCGGCCAAGTTCAACGACCTCATCCGAATTCCTTCCGCCTCGATCTCGCCCGCCTGGGCGGCAAGTCGTGCGGCGGCGGCATCTGCCGCAACCACATCGGCCTCACCGATTCCCAGCTCGGAGATGTCCCTATCTCCGAGGTGAACTCTATCGGTCGGAATGACCGACACTGCTTGCAGCCGTCCCACTACTGCAGTGTCCGTCAGTTTCAGATCATTGATTGCCGGGTCTGGGATTTTCACGTTGCTATCGGCCTCCGGTATTCAGGGTGTCAAGGGTGACCTCGACTGTCTTGCTCTGTCCGTTCACCTCATAGGTGACCTTGACCTTGTCGCCAGGTGCGTGCGACCGAACTGCCGCGATCAGCGCATCGCCCGAGGCGATCACCCGATCGTTGACCTTGGTGACCAGTGCCCCGTTGGGGATACCGGCATCGGCCGCCGCGCCACCCGGCTGGACCTCGCTGATCAGCGCACCCGGTTCGTCAGCAGCGGGTGCACCCGAACGGACGGACACACCCAGGCCCGCCTGGGTGGCCTTGCCTGTCTGCTCGAGTTCATTCGCGATTCGAATCGCCTGATTCACCGGAATCGCGAACCCGAGGCCGATGCTGCCGCCGGTCTCGCCCTCCGAAAGGCTGGCGATGGCCGAGTTGATACCGATCAGGGCACCGTTCGCGTTTACCAGTGCACCACCCGAGTTACCGGGGTTGATGGCCGCGTCGGTCTGGATCGCGTCCATCACCGACGCCTGCCCGCTCTCTTGGCCCTGCGTCGACACCGGGCGGTTGAGCGCACTGATGATGCCTGTGGTCACCGTGCCATCGAGTCCCAGCGGGGCGCCGATCGCGATCACTTCCTGGCCGACAGCCAGATTGTCAGAGGTGCCGATCTGAATCGGGGTGAGTCCGGTCTTGTCGACCTTGATCACTGCGATGTCAGAGATCGGGTCGGCCCCGACGATCTTCGCGTCGGCGGTGCTGCCGTCACTGAAAACCACGATCACCTGGGGATTGGAGCCGGCGCCGGCGACCACGTGGTTGTTGGTCATGATCGTGCCGTCTTCGGTGAGCACCACGCCGGAACCCGAGCCCGATGCCTGGCTACCGATGACCTGGATGGTCACCACCGACGGGAGCACCTTCTGTGCGACCGCCTGAGTGGAACCTGCGGGAGCCGACACCGGTTGCGAGGTGTCGCGGTCGCCGCCGAGAACGTCACTGCTGCTGGATGTACCGGACGCGTTGTCCGAAATATTCGCGCCCACAACACCGCCCACACCACCGGCGACGAGGGCCACCGCCACTGCGGCGGCGGCGAGGCCGGCCTTGAATCCACCCGATCGTCCGGCAGGTTTCGATGCGGGCACCGATCCCGTCGCGGGGTACGACTGCGGGCCGGTCGCGAAAGACGCGCCAGGAGCAGCGAATTGGCTTGTCGGGTTGCTTCCCGTAGTGGTTGCTCCATACCCGGCATACGGCGCCTGCTGCCCATACGGCGCGGGCTGCGAGTACGAATCCGGCTGCGCACCATACGGATTGCTGCCCTGACCGGTCGGCCGGCCGTATGCGGCGGGCCCGAGGTTGGCGGTCGGCTCACCCGATGTGGGCTGCTGCGCCGACCGGGGATCGAACGACGTGGTCGGGTTGTACGGATTGTCACCACCCGGCGCCCGTCCCGCCGGTCCGGTGGGACCACCGAAGTCCCGTTGATTCGAGAATCCTTCACCCTCAGGGGTGTTGGTTCCGCGTTCGTTCTCGTTGTTGCCGACCATGTTCTCCGCTTGCTTTCTGCCAGGCGCACCGATGCGCTCCGATGCCGACCAACCCGGCACTGCTACATACCCTGCTACGTCGGCCTGAGATGTGGCTGAGACAGCGCTGTAGGTTGCCCATCAATTGTCACACTGGTTTCCGACATGACGGGCGCAGATCAATCGCTCGAATGACGGCAGCGACGGACACCGGTGCGGGTTCTGCGACGCGGGTACTACTGCTGAACGACGCGCGGCGCGATTTCGGCGGCGGTCGGTAATCCGGGCAGGCTGATCGTCAGCAGAGCGCCGCCCGCGTCGGACTGACCGGCGACCACCGTTCCACCGTGTCGAACGACCACCTGACGAACGATCGCGAGTCCGAGTCCTGAGCCGGGCATCGACCGGGCCGCGGTCGACCGGTAGAAGCGTTCGAAGATCAGCTCCCGGTCTTCCGGAGGGATACCCGGACCGGCATCGGCGACGGTCAGCTCGGCCCGCCGGGGCTCGACCTGTGTCAGCTTCACCACCACCGGGCGTCCGGGTGGGCTCCACTTGGCCGCGTTGTCGAGAACGTTGAGGACCGCACGCGATAGTCCGGCGCTCTCACCGAACACAAACCAGGGACTGACCTGGACGGAGAAATCCACATCGGTGCGGCGACGGCGGACCCGTTCCAGTGAGCGGTCGATGACCTCGGACAGGTCGATCTCCTCGTGGACCACTTCTGGGGCGTCTTCCCGCGCCAGGTCGACGAGATCGCCCACCAACGTGGAGAGCTCCTCGATCTGCGCCATCAGATCGGCGCGCAGCTCCGCCATGTCCGATGCCGGAACCGCGCGGGCCCCCGGCTCGGACGACGCGATCATCAGCTCGAGGTTGGTCCGCAGCGACGTCAACGGTGTCCGCAATTCGTGGCCGGCGTCGGCGACCAGTCGGGACTGCCGGTCTCGTGATTCGGCCAGCGCCCGCAGCATCAGGTTGAAACTCTCGGTGAGCCTTGCCAACTCGTCATTGCCGACCACCGGGATCGGCGTCAGGTCATCGGTCCTCGCCACCCGTTCGGCGGCTCTGGTCAAACGCGCCACCGGCCGTAAACCCGCTCTGGCAACGGTAGTTCCAGCCACCGCCGCCAGGATGATGCCGCAGCCGCCGATGACCCCCAGCACCCAGGCCAGCCGCCCGAGCACCTCGTCGGTGTCACCGAGACTCTGCGAGATGATCAGGGTGTTGCCGTCGACCAGCTTGCGCGCCAGCACCCGCTGGTTGTGCGCGGTCCGCAGCGACGACTCGGCTTTGCCGTCGACCACCCCTTGTTCGGGGTCGCCGTACGGCACACTCCCGATCTGGAAACCCCGTCCGCCGGGCATCACCAACGCCACCGACATGTCCGTGGAATAGACGGTGCCGGCCACCAGCGACTCGGGTGAATCGTCGAGCACACCGACGCGGGCCAACTCTGTCATCCCGTTGGCCCGGTTGGTCAGCTGAGAGTCGACATCGGCGTACATGGCCCGGTACACCACTGCAAAAGCGGCGGCAGCCATGACAGCCACGGCGATACCGACCACGGTGGCGGCCAGGATGGTGATGCGCCAGCGCAGTGAGATGGTGCGGGTCAGCGGCATCGGCTTGCGCATCTGCCGGGGCAGTTCGTTGTCGGGGACCAGGTTGGTCGGACGTTGCGGCGTGATCGACTCCATCTGAGTCGAATGCCGGTGATAGAAACTCACGGTGCACAGCTCACGATCTACGGCGGGGTCTCCCGCAGGACGTAACCAACGCCCCGCACGGTGTGGATGAGTCGAATCTCGCCCTCGGCCTCGGTCTTCCGACGCAGGTAGCCCACATAGACCTCGAGGGCGTTACCCGAGGTGGGAAAGTCGTAGCCCCACACCTCTTCCAGGATGCGGCTGCGGGTCAGGACGCGCCGCGGGTTGGCCATCAGCATCTCCAGAAGCGCAAACTCTGTGCGCGTCAGGCTGATCGACCGTTCGCCGCGAGTGACGTCCCGAGTAACCGGATCCATCGTGAGGTCCTCGAAGGTCATCGCCTCGGAGTCCGGCAGGGGTTCGGTTGCGGCGCGGCGCATCAACGCCCGCATCCTCGCGAGAAGTTCTTCAAGAGCAAACGGCTTGGGTAGATAGTCATCGGCGCCGGCGTCGAGACCGGCCACGCGCTCGGACACCGAGTCGCGTGCGGTGAGGACCAGGATCGGCAGATCATCACCGGTGCTGCGGAGCCGACGGCAAACTTCCAGGCCGTCCAGCCGCGGCATCATGACGTCGAGCACCACCGCGTCGGGCCGCTCGCTGGTGATTTTTTCCAGAGCTTCGACACCGTCTCCAGCAGTGATCACCGTGTACCCGTTGAACGTCAGGGACCGGCGCAGAGATTCGCGAACGGCGCGATCGTCGTCCACAACAAGAATGCGCATGACAACAGTCTTACGTGACCTGCTGAGAGAGCGCTGAGTAATCGACCGGCGCGCCCGGAGTTAATCGAGTCAGGATCGACGTTGCGGGGCCATCGGCAGGTGCCACTTGAACTGCAGGCTCGCAATCCGCAACAAGGTCGCTGCGGCCGCACCGCTGACCAATCCGGTCCACTGCGGCCAGCCGAGACCGTCGACGATCACCACCGCGATCGCACCGCACATCGCCGGCACCGCGTACAGGTCGGTCGGGCGCAACAGCATCGGGACCTCGCGGGCAAGGACGTCGCGCAGGACACCACCCCCGACCGCCATGGTGATTCCGATAAGGACCGCCGCCATCGCGCTCGCGTCGTGCTCGAGGGCGAGCAACGCCCCGGACACCGCGAACACGCCCATACCGATAGCGTCGAGGACCATGATCGCCGGGAACAACTTCTTGAACGCCGGGTGAAAGAAGAAGGTGAGCAGTCCGGAGATCAAGGCGATGGTCAGATTCGGCCAATTCTGCACCGAGGAGGGCGGCGTGATGTCGAGAAGGAGGTCGCAGATCACGCCACCACCGACACCGGTGGCCGCACCCATCGACAGGATCCCGAAGAGGTCGAAGTCTTTGCGAATACCGACCAGCGCGCCCGAACAGGCGAACACCGCGATACCCGCGTAGGTCAACACATCCTGCAGCACCGCTGATCACCTCCACCGATCGTTCTCCGGACACAACAAAAGACTGACCGTCCTGCGACGGCCAGCCTCAGTGTTGCGCCTTACGGGCTAGTCAGCGACGATCGAGATCGACGAGACCCAGCTTCACTGCCTTGACCAGGCGACGGGGCACGCGATGAGCGACGCCACCAACCTTGATCTCCTGCAGTGCCGGGTTTTCGGCCTTCCACTGCGAGCGGCGGCTACGAGTATTCGACCGCGACATCCGGCGCTTCGGTACAGCCATGATTCAGCCCTTCATTCTTCGTTTACGTATCGGGGTTTGTGCGTGTCCGTGTGCCGTACCGGCTCTCGAACTTCTGCACTCGTCCTGCGGTGACGCGTACCCGTTGCGAACGGGACGTGACATCGACAACCTCTAGAGGGTACCGGTTACCCCCTCCCAATCCAAAGTGGCGTCTGAAGTCAGCGTCGTACCGGTCGGTGAACTGCGCCGATCGCCGTACAGCGGATGCCTTCGCAGACCCTTTACTTGCAGAAGTGGAAAGTGGTCCATAAGCTTTCCATCATGGAAAGCGATGAGACGCGGGAGCTCCTCCGAATCGCCGATCAGGCCGAGGCCGCTCCGTATGTCGACTATCCACCCACGCCGTGGTGGTACTACCCCGCTGTCGGCGGATGGGCGGCGGCAATGGTCGGCAACTTCGCCTGGTTGCACGAACAGAAGGCCGTCTTCTTCGGGATCCTGGCCACCCTGATTGTTGCGGAGGTCGTGTTCATCAGGTGGATGAGCAGGCGGCACGGCGCATTGCCCATGCCGGGCCAGGGAACTCCGCCCGCGGAGATCCGGGTGGAGTGGAATCGCTACTTCGTGTCGTTGCCGATCGTCGCCGGCCTCATCGCACTCGCGTGGTGGATGGTCGGTATCGCAGTGGCCGCCGCAGTCACCTTTGTCGCAGTCACGGGCGGGCTGATGATCTACGAACGCCGCTACGCCCGCGCGGCTGCAGCGGTACGGGAACGGCTCGCATGATCGATGGTCTGGATCCGCTGATCCATGCTCCGAAACGTCTTGCCGCCATGGCAATTCTCGCCAACAGCACCACGGCGTCGTTCAAGTTCTTGAAAGAGCATCTGAACCTGCAGGATTCGGACCTGTCGAAGCAGATGTCAGCGCTCGAGTCGGCTGGATACCTCACAGCATCCAAGGCAGGCCACGGCCGCGGTGGCAGTACCACCTTCCGGATCACCGCGGCCGGCAAACGCGCCTACGGGGCGCATCGATCAGCGCTCCGGGCCCTGCTCGACGGCGCCCCCGAACCCGATGATGTGGCCTTGTTGCGACGAAAAGCCCAGGTGGACCCCACCAAAACGGCACATCATCGGGGTATCTAGACTTCTCTGGTGTCAGGCGTCATCCAGGGGTTCACGGTCATCTTCATCGTGATCGCCGTCGGATTCGTCCTCGGACGCACCGACTTGCTCGGACCCGGCGCAACGATGGTGCTGTCGCGACTGGTGTTTTTCGTCTGCACACCCGCCCTGTTGTTCTCATCCTTGGCCAAAGCCGATATCGCCGACGTGTTCTCGACCACGCTGGTTGTCGCGGGCGGTAGCGCACTCATCGTCGGTGCCCTGTACTTCACCATCGCGCGACTGTTGCTGCGGCGCGCGGTTCCGGAGGCGACCATCGGGGCGCTCTCGTCGTCGTACGTCAACTCCGCGAACCTCGGTATCCCGATCGCCATCTTCGTGCTCGACGACGCGTCATTTGTGGCACCGCTGTTGCTGTTTCAGATCATGGTGTACTCGCCGCTGGCGTTGACAACGCTGGACCTCACGGCACTCGATCGCCTCGATGAGGACGGCAACAAGCGCCGGATTTCTTTGCGCGACACCATCATCGCACCGCTCACCAATCCGATCGTTCTCGGTGGCGCGGCCGGACTGGCCATCGCCGTCAGCGGCATCACTCCCCCGCAGGCCCTGATGGAACCGTTCGACATGCTGGGCAATGCGTCTGTACCCGGTGCGCTCCTGGTTTTTGGACTTTCCCTGACCGGTGTCGCGGTGTTGCGGAAGGGCGAAAGTCCACGCCGCGATGTCGCCCTGGCCACCGTGCTCAAGATGGTCGTGCAGCCGGTCATCGTCTACGTCATGGCGCGGTTTGCCTTTGGTGCCGAGGGACACGAACTGTTCGCCCTTGTTGTCATCGCCGCGTTGCCGACCGCCCAGAGCGTGCTCGTCTACGCCACCCGCTATCAACGAGGTGTTGTTCTGGCCCGCGATTCCGCATTGGTGACGACAATTCTCGCAGTTCCGGGCATCGCCTTGATCGCCCTATTGCTGGCTTGAGTGGGTCGCAGCCCACTACCGTGAGTCGGGTGAGCGATCAGACCCCTACCGGCGACTCCGAATCCACCCCCGAGGCCAATCTCAGCAAAGTGCGTGCCGGCGACCTCGATCGCCGACTGGCGATCGACATCCTGTCGCTGGCGATGACCCAGGGACACCTGAGCCAGACCGAATACGACGAACGCGCCGAAAAGGCGATGGCGGCGAGGACCTTCGGCGAACTCGACGCCCTCACCGACGATCTGCCGACCCCTACGTCGAAGCCGCAGTCGGCGCCGGCCACGCCCGCTTCACCGGCCTCTGACGTCGACCCAGACGTGAACGTGATCCTCAATCGGATTGCCGTCATGAGTGGCTCCGAGCTCAAAGGCCGGTCCGCGGTCGGCGAGCATCTCTACGCTCTTGCCCTCATGGGCGGAGTCGAGATCGACCTTCGAAATGCCATCTTCACGTCGTCCTCGCTGACCATCCGCGCGACCGCCATCATGGGCGGGATAGAAATCGTGGTGCCCGAGAACGCCACCGTCCAGGTCAACGGCATCGGGTTCATGGGCGGGTTCGGCAGCGAAGCCGACACCGTTGGCCCCGGAGTTCCGGGCGCACCGACGATCACCGTCACCGGCTTGGCATTCTGGGGCGGCGTCCGGGTGGCCCGGCGCCCATCGCAGGACCCGACCCCGCCGTCACTCAAGAAGGACTGACTCCACCGCCGTCGAGCGTGCCCTCGTTGCCGCCCAGCGGGCCCTCGTTACCGCCCAGCGGGCCCTCGTTACCGCCCAGCGGGCCCTCGTTACCGCCCAGCGGGCCCTCGTTACCGTCGAGCGGGCCCAAATCACCGTCGAGTGTGCCGATATCGGCGCATGAATACCATTGTCGGCCCACTCAATTGACATAAGAGCACGCTCGACGGTCAGTTGGGCACAGTGATACTGGATCTGCTGGTCACGGGTTGGGTCTGACTCTGTTTGGCACTGACGCTTACGGGTTGTCTTGCGAGCGATATGTCGACCCA
>QJJF01000022.1 GCA_003202005.1 Williamsia faeni
CCTATGATCGACACCGCAAAACTCGCAGCCTGGATGGACGAGCAGAACCTGCCAGGAAAGGGCGAACCGCTGGAGGCCAAGTTCCTCTCCGGCGGCACGCAGAACGAAATCTACAAGCTCACCCGCGGGGAACATGTTTCGGTGATCCGGATGCCGCCGGCAGCCGCACCAGCCAACCGTGACGACGGCATCATGCGCGAATGGCGCATCATCGAGGCCCTCGACGGCACCGATGTGCCCCACACCAAGGCCATCGCGGCCTGCTCGGACACTACAGTTCTCGGCCGGGCCTTCTACCTCATGGGATACGTCGACGGCTGGTCGCCGATGGACAACAAGAAGTGGAAAGAACCGTTCACCTCGGACCTCGAACTGCGAAAAGGGTTGGCGTATCAGCTGGCCGAGGGCATCGCGTTGCTGTCGAAGGTCGACTGGAAAGCCCAGGGTCTCGGCGATCTGGGCCGGCCCGACGGTTTCCACGAACGCCAGGTGTCCCGGTGGACACGGTTCTTCGACCGGATCAAGACCCGTGAACTCGAGGGCATGACCGAGGCCACCGCCTGGCTCAACGCCCACAAACCGCTCGACTACATTCCCGGCCTCATGCACGGCGACTACCAGTTCGCCAACGTGATGTTCAAAGAAGGCGCACCGGCCCAACTCGCCGCAATCGTGGACTGGGAAATGGGCACCGTCGGCGATCCGAAGCTGGACTTGGCCTGGATGGTCCAGGGCTGGCCCGAGGACACCAACGGACCCGAGGCCGCCACCGCCAGCTATGTCGACCTATCCGGAATGCCCTCGCGCGACGAGATCATCAATTACTACTCCAAGGTCTCGGGCCGTCAGGTCGACGACCTGGACTACTACCTGGTTCTCGCCAAATGGAAGCTCGCGATCATTCTCGAACAGGGCTTCCAGCGCGCCGGTGATGACATCAAACTGCAGGCCTACGGTCCGGTCATCGAAAAACTGATGCGTTCGGCCGCCGAGTTCGCAGAAGTCAGCGACTACAGATCATGACCACCAGCACCGGGACCGCGACCGCGACCGACGAACTCATCACAGAGCGGCGCGGGGCCGTCCTGGTCCTGCGCCTGAACCGCCCCGAAGCCCGAAATGCAATGACCGGCAGTCTACTTCGCGGTATCGGTAGCGCCGCACTCGAAGCCGAAGCCGACCCGGAAATCCGTGCTGTCGTCCTGACCGGCACCGGCGACCGCGCGTTCTGCGCAGGCATGGACCTACGCGACTTCGCCGACGGTGGCGACTTCACGTCCGAAGGCTTCACCCGCCTCGCCGCCGGCAACCTCTCCGTACCGGTGATCGGTGCCGTCAACGGCATCGCCATCGGCGGTGGCCTCGAACTCCTCCTCGGTTGCGACATCATCGTCGCGTCGTCCGCCGCCAAGTTCGGGTTGCCCGAGATCAAACGCGGGTTGTTCCCGGCCGGCGGCGGGACCGCCCTCGGAACCCGAATCCCACTGGGTATCGCCTTGGAGATGACTCTCACCGGCGACTACTTCACTGCCGAGCGGGCTTACGAAATCGGTTTGATCAATGCCGTTGCGGCACCAGAGGATGTGCTCAACACCGCAATCGGCTACGCCGAACGTGTTGCGGCCAACGCCCCCCTGGGCCTGGCCGCCTGCAAAGAACTCGTCCGACTCTCCATCACCGACGCCGCGGCCGCCGAAAAGCGACTCACCCAGCAGCAGGAGATCGTCTTCCGCAGCAGTGATGCCAAAGAAGGTGCCCTGGCGTTCATCGAGAAGCGCGAACCGAACTGGCAGGGACGGTAGCACCCTGATGTGACTGACTCCGTTGCGATGAACCACCATGGGTCGCACACTTCGAACACGCGGCAGCCCCGATACGAACCTCAGGAGAAATGACCTCACCGAGAACAAGACCAATTCGACAACAGGCAACGGGTCCAGATCAGCCATGCTCATCGAACAACCGATACCGCGAATTCATCGCCGGTGCACGAACTCTCTTGCGTTAGTGAATCTTTCACGATTGGGGTTCTCAATCAATTTCTCCAGAAACGTCTCACTCAACCCTGCCGGCGGGTATGGTTTTGTCCAGATCAGTGATTTGCGCCATGGAAGCCGTGCATCCTATAGCTGCCCAAATATCTGGGTGAGAATCGACCAAGAATCCGGCACGGGCTTATCGAGAACGTCGACGCTTCAGCAACGTCGGTGCGCAGCGCAACCAACCTGAAACCCGCCGAGCGCTACGCACCCGGTGGAGTCCCCCACCAGTGCTGTCCAGTAATACCGAACCGAATCGCAACGGGCCCGAAATAGCACCGTGATTCAGCTACGAATTGAGGAAACTGTGAAGGTAAAGGTCGATCCAGAACTATGCCAAGGGCACACTTTGTGCGCGATGGCTGCGCCAGATGTGTTCGAGCTGAGCGATATCGATGGCCACGCCACGGCAATCGTCGGTGATGTTCCTGCCGATCTCGAGGAGAGGGTGCGAGAAGCTGTCCGCTCCTGCCCGGAGCAGGCAATCACCACCGATGCGAGCAACGTCCGGTCCGTGAGCGCCACCGCAGACAAGTCACCAGAGAGGACAACGCGATGAGCACCGACAACGTTGCAGCACCAACCGATCACAGGTCACCCGTATTCCAGTTCGACCGGCATGCAGCGGACTACCGCGACAACTTTGCAGACATCACCGAGGAGATGCAGTCGACGTGCCCGATGGCCTGGTCTGACACGCACGGCGGGCATTGGGTGGCGGCAGGTGCCGAAGAGGTCTTCACACTCGCCCGGTCGGCCGGATTGTCAAATGACAACGACATCAAGGGAATCCGTCGGGGATACAAGGGGATCATGATCCCGACTGCGGTGAGGTCGGCCGGGCGCGTCCGTGGCGGCATCCTGGAAATGGATGATCCCGAACATCGCGAGTTCCGCGCGGTCCTCAATCCCTACTTGTCTCCTGCGGCCATCAAGAAGTGGGTTCCGATCATCGACGAGGTGATCCGAGCCAGCCTCGATGAGAGGATCGAGTCGGGCAGCATCGACTTCATCGATGATCTGGCCAATATCGTTCCGGCAGTCATCACGCTGGCCATGCTGGGCATACCGGTTGTCAAGTGGACCGCCTACTGCGAACCTGTGCATGCTGCCATGTACACCCCGCCGGATTCGCCCGACATTCAGCGGATCAGTGCGCTGCACCAAGCCATGGGCGAAGACCTCCTGCTCAATCTCCATGAAATCCGGGAGAACCCGCGGCCCGGGCTCGTCGACGCGATTGCCCGAGCCACCATCAACGGGGAGAAGCCGGACGATTTCGAGCTTCTCGGTGTCATCAGCCTCCTCATCGGAGGAGGGTTCGACACGACCACGGCACTGACGTCGCATTCGCTCGAATGGTTGTCACAGAACCCCGACCAACGCGAGATTCTCAGCCGGGACCGGGACACCATGCTGGACTCGGCGACAGAAGAGTTTCTGCGTTTCTTCTGTCCGACACCTGGTGACGGCCGCACGTTCTCCGCCGACGGCGAAATCAACGGCATCGAGTTCAGGGAAGGTGAGCGGCTCTTCCTCTCGTGGGCGATGGCCAACCGGGATCCTTCGGTCTTCGACGAACCCAACAAGGTCGATCTCGAACGCACGGCCAACCGGCATTTGAGTTTCGGGCTCGGTGTCCACCGCTGCATCGGCTCGAACCTGGCGCGAACCGTGTTCAAGCGCATGCTCGTGGCAGTGCTCGATCGGATGCCGGACTATCACTGCGACCCAGAAGGTGCCGTGCACTACGACTCCATCGGCACGATCCAGGGCATGCGTCAGCTCCCGGCAACCTTCACCCCTGGCCCGCGAATCGGCGCCGGACTCGACGAGACGCTGGCGAAAATACAACAGATTGTCGACGAGCAGGAACTCGCCGCACCGATCACGGCACAGAAATAGCGCTCGACGAGTCAGCGTGTTTCGCCTCACCTACACAAGTTTTCGGGTCGATTTCGAGTTCGAATGTCGCATCCGAGCGACCATTTTCGCGCGTGTCATCGCCGACACTTCGCGCAGCCAAGAAAGGATTTCCAATGAACATTGACGACATGGTGATGGTCAGCATCGACGACCACGTGGTCGAACCTGCCGACATCTTTGAAAAGCACTTCCCCAAGAGCCTCATGGACAAAGCACCCAAATTGACGGTCAATCCGAGAAACCCGCGGGTTCAGGCCTGGCAGTTCCAGGGCGAAGTGGTCGGCAGCTCCGGGCTCAACGCAGTCATCTCGTGGCCGAAGGGTGAATGGAGCATGGACCCTACCGGCTACGCCGAGATGCGGCCGGCTGTCTACGACATGGACCTGCGCGTGCGAGACATGGATGCCAACGGCATCCTCGCCTCCACCCTTTTCGCGACCTTCCCGGGCTTTGCGGGCACCCACCTGGCGAGCCTGCCGGACAAGAAGCTGTCCCTGGCGGCATGTAGGGCGTTCAACGACTGGGTTGTGGGTGAGGTCCCCGACGCCCATCCTGGCCGCTTCATCCCGCTGGGTATCCTCCCCTTCTTCGATGTCGACGAGTCGGTCAAAGAGGTTCATCGACTGGCTGCAATGGGTTGCCGGTCGATCAGTATCCCGGAGACGCCGTACGGGTCGGGCTACCCCGACTTCGCCTCCGGCTACTGGGACCCGATCTTCGCGACCTGCGTGGAGCATGGCATCGTCCTGAGCCTGCATATCGGCGGCGGGTTCAGCCTGATCCAACGGCCAGACGGGGCCAACCTCGACAGCATGATGGTGTTGACACCATTGATCTCCACGATCGCCGCAACCGACATCATGCTCAGCGGAGCCTTCCAGAAGTTCCCGGAACTCAAGATCGCGATGAGCGAGGGCGGCATCGGGTGGGTCGCACCGTGGCTCGACCGGCTCGAGCGCAATATCGTCAATCAGTCGTGGACTGGATTCACGTTCCTACCCAAGGGCAAAACACCCACCGACGTGTGGCGAGACAATTTCCTCGCCTGTTACATCACCGAGCCCAGTGGCCTCAGCAACCGCAACAAGTTGGGCATCGAGACCATCGCCTGGGAATGCGACTACCCGCACTCGGACTCTACGTGGCCCCGTTCACCGGAGATCCTGAAAGCCGAGCTCGACGATTCGGAATGCTCGGACGACGAGATCAACAAGATCACCCATCTGAATGCCGCGAAGTTCTTCGGCTGGGATCCGTTCAAACATATTGCGCGCGAAGAGGCCACGGTGGGCGCACTGCGTGCTCGCGCCACCGATGTCGACATCCGCGAGACGTCCAAAGAGGAATACCGCCGCCGCTACGAACTGGCTGCCACGTAGTAGCAGTTCCGGCAACAGACAATTCCGAACGTCGGGGCATGCATCGAGCCATGCCCCACTCTGGCAGGGAAAGTGATTTTCACATGCGTGCAGCAGTCTGCTCGGACTATGGGACCCCCGAAGTCATCACGATCGAAGCGCGCCTCTCGCCCCCACTGGAGGCGGGGCAGATCCGGATCCGCATCGAGTCCGCAGCCGTCAACTTCTCGGATGTGCTGCTGATAGCCAACACGTATCAGGTCAGCGTGCCGACGCCATTCACTCCCGGCAGTGAGTTCGCCGGGGTGGTGGTAGAGGTCTCCGACGGCGTCGCTGCCGTCGCCGTGGGTGACCGTGTCACCGGCACCGGGTTCGTCGGTGCCTTCGCCGAGGAAATCATCATCGCCTCCGACAAGCTCACCCTCCGCCGGATCCCGGAAGGTGTGGAGACACGCACCGCTGCGGCGTTTGGTGTGGCCCATCGGACGGCGTACCACACGCTCCGGTCGGTGGCGCGTCTCAAGTCGGGAGACGAATTGATCGTGCTCGGCGCCGGTGGCGGCGTGGGCATTGCGGCCGTGCAACTCGGCGTTGCGCTCGGCGCAACAGTCACCGCAGTTGCGTCGAGCACCCAGAAGCTCGACGTGGCAGCCTCGTACGGCGCGAGTCACCTCGTCAACCATCGCACAGACGATCTGCGCACCGCACTGAAGGCTGCACTCCCCCAAGGCGCCGATATCGTTGCTGATCCGGTGGGCGGCGACCTGTCCGAGCCGGCACTGCGGGCACTACGCCCGGGCGGCCGTTTCGTCACGATCGGGTACGCGTCCGGTGTCATTCCGAAGATTCCACTCAACCTGGTCTTGGTGAAGGGTGTGCAGGTCAACGGTTTCCAGTTCAAGGACATCCCGCCGGAAGAATTTCGCCGGAATGAGGCCGAGCTCACCGAACTACTCGTTTCCGGTCGTGCGGTCCCGCACATCGGTGCAGAGTTCCCACTCGACAAGACCGCAGACGCCCTCCGGATGGTGGCAGATGGTCAGGCCATCGGAAAAGTACTCATCGACCTGACAGCCTGACACCGGTTCACCATCACAACAACAATTTCGGAAGTTCGGGAACGGTGTTGCCGGGCTACGCTTTTGCGAGATCATCGTTCTCAAACAATGAATGGAGTGTGCTGTTGCTATGGGATACGACCTGGGCGCCAACGGTTTACGGTTCGAGCGCGAGGGCTCGATCGGATGGTGCACCATCGATCGCCCTTCCGCTCGAAACGCATTCACCCCGGCGATGTATTACGGATTGAAACGAGCGGTCCGCCTCGTCAACTCCGATCCAGATCTGGCCGCGCTGATCATCACCGGAGTCGACGACGTATTTGCACCCGGCGGCGATCTGGGCGGACGCACCGAGCCTGGTGACAATCTGCCGGAGGGCCTTTCGGGCATCGACATCGTGCCATTCCTGACAATCCGAGACAGCCGCGCACCAGTCATTTCCGCCGTCAACGGAATCTGCCAAGCCGGCGGACTACTGGTTGCGATGATGTCCGACATCGCAGTCGCCAGCGACCGGGCCACGTTCCGGGTGCCCGAACTGCTGCGCGGAATCCCGGACGCAACCTTCGCGGCCGCCTTGCCCGCACATATCGGACTCGCAGCAGCACGCGATTTGATATTGTCCGCACGCAAGTTCGATGCTGCCGAGGCACTTCGGCTCGGGGTGATCTCCAGGGTGGTGCCGCACGAAAACCTGAGGTCGGCTGCGCTCCAGGCAGCGCGTGAGATATTGCAGTCGGCGCCCATCGCCCGGGCTCAGGTCAAGCGAATGCTCAACGAGCGATACGGGCTCTTCGACTACGAGACAATGTTCGGTGCGCTCGAAACTTCGCCGGAACCGCGCGAGGGGATGCGGGCCTTCATGGAAAAGCGTAATCCGAATTGGATTCCAGCGAATCTACCGAGCTGACATACACATACTATTCGAGGCCGTCATCCGGAGATGACGGCCTCGAATGTTTTCTACCCCTATCCGATCAACGCGGCTTGGTGTATTCCGACTTCACCGCCATGATCCGCATTGTCGGGATCGGTCCGTAACTCAGCGAATCCGACATGTTCAATTGCTTCGCCGCCGCCGCAATATGAACATTTTCCTTTGCCTTGTGGGGATCACCTTCGAGTTCGTAGAGCGTCACCGACGGACCTCCGTCTCCGTCCGCCGACGTGAGTCGAGTGCCACCGATAAATCCCTCGAGCGCAACGACCTCAGGTATGTGAACCTCGTCGTACCACTTGTTGAACTCGTCCAACCGATCAGGATGAGAAGGATACGATTCGACCACCAGGTAGTGCTTCATTGCGATTCCTAACTGTTAGAAGTATTGATAAATAGGGTCATTCAGACTCGTACAACCCAGCCACCATCAATGTTGAGAGTGTGACCAGTCACCCAGTCACTGCCTGCCGAGACGAGGTACAGCAAACCTGGATTCAGCTCCTCCGGCTCCCCGAAGGGGAATGGAATGGCGTGCTTGACCATTTCCTTGAGCTGCGGCGGCGGCAGTGGCGGCATCGAGGTTCACATCAGCCAGGACCACGGCTGCACCCGCCTCGGCGAGCCCCTTCGAATACGTACTGCCGATCCCTCCCCCGGCTCCGGTGACGATGGCCACTTTGCCTTGCAACAACTGGTTCTCGGTCATTGCTTCCTTCTTCGTTAGACTTTTCGGGTGACTCCACCGTCGACACGAATGATCGCGCCGGTGGTGAAACTGGATGCGGCACTGGCGAGATGGAGCGCCAGTGGTCCGACTTCTTCCGGACGACCCATGCGGCGAAGTGGCACGAACGGCGCATCTTCACCCTCAGCCGGCGCCCAGGACTTGGAAATATCCGTCAGAAATGGACCGGGCAGAATGGCGTTGACTCGCACTGCCGGCGCAAATGCGTCGGCCAATCCGACTGTCAGAGCGTTGAGACCGGCCTTGGCACAAGCATAGGGTAACTCTCGGACGCTGGCGACGAGGGATCCGGCAGTACCGATATTGATGATGGAACCGCCGCCGTTCTCGGCCATATACGTTCCGGAACGCACGGCTAACCTGAAGGGTCCCTTCAGATTAACCCCCACAGTCTTGTCGTACAGATCCTCGGTGACGTCGTCGAGACTCTCATACGGCGGTGACATACCGGCGTTGTTCACCAGCACATCGAGTCGCCCGAAGTGTTCCAGCGTCCGGTCGACCAGACGCTCACAGTCGTCCCAATGTCCGACGTGACACGCGACCGGAAGTACTTTGCGCCCAGTCGATGCCATCACCTCGTCGGCGGCGCGCTCGCACGAGTCGAGCTTCCGGGATGCGATGACGATGTCGGCCCCCGCTTCGGCAAGGATTTGGGCAATCGCTCTACCGATGCCACGAGATCCACCCGTGACGATCGCAACTTTTCCGGTCAGGTCGTGGAGATTTTCTAAAGTGTTCACAGTGATCAATCATGCCCCACTTGGACGGACTTTGGAAAGCCCCTTTCCGATACTGAGAACCCCATTCACACGCTACATGTCCCGGCTCAGTGAACTGCGTACCCTACTCAAGCGCAACGGTATTCGGTGCCACTTTCGAACTTCTCAGCCCCTTAACGCAGACTTCAGATAATTCGAACGAGCACATACCCTTCGCCAGTGAACGACGTTCAGAAGAATTTCCCATCTACTGTTCTTTTCTGGCGAGAATTGTGTTCTCATACTAGAGATCACAGAACTGAACCGGTATCCCCGCGCCGTGGACACGAAAGCTGGGAGTCGTTCCACACCAAATTCACCGAGGTTCCCCTCGACATCGCCTCGGACGCAAACCGACGCATCTTCCACGCGTCAAGCACCTGACGTACTGCGGCAGCAATTGTCACCATGAGGTCGTTTTCACCGGGCATCCGGCGCGGAGCACACGGCTGACAGAGAACCTCTCCGCCGGGGGTTCCCGAAACTTCCAGATCATTCCAGAGAGGTCGAAGATGTTCCGATCCAGATACCTAATGACGGTGGCGGCAGCGGCCTGCGCCGCCACGCTGCTCCTTGGCTCCTGCGCC
This sequence comes from Williamsia faeni, assembly GCA_003202005.1. GTDB lineage: Bacteria > Actinomycetota > Actinomycetes > Mycobacteriales > Mycobacteriaceae > Williamsia > Williamsia faeni. The sequence continues at coordinate 9,418 of QJJF01000022.1, forward strand.
GGCACCGGGGCCGAGAACTCCGCCTCAGGGTCATCGGCCGACGCCGGCGATCCAGTGACAGGCGGAACGCTGCGCACCATTCAGATGGGCGAGCCCCGCAGCATGGACCCGGCATCCCTGTCGAACACCTGGGCGCATCAACCCATACTCGGCAACGCACTCTATGGAACGCTCCTCATCAACAATCCCGAAACGCTCGAAATCGAATACAAGATGGCGACGGACTTCTCAACTGCAGACGGCGGCACCACTTTTGCGCTTACCTTGCGCCCTGGACTCACCTTCACCGACGGCACTCCACTCGACGCCGCGGCCGTCAAGTTCAACTGGGATCGACTACGCGACCCCGGTTTGGGCTCCACCGCAATCCGACAAGCAGCGCAGGTCAACAGCTCTGAGGTAGTGGACGCCACGACGTTGAAGGTCACCTTGGCAGCTCGCAACCCGCACTTCGTACAGGGCATCGTGACCACCTCGATGAACTGGATCGCCTCGCCTACTGCTTTGGCGAAAGGGACAGCGGAGTTCGACGAGAACCCCGTCGGTGCCGGACCATTCAGCCTGACCAGATGGAGCCGTCAGAATCTGATCGAGCTGGAGAAGAACCCCCAATACTGGGATGCACCAAGGCCCTACCTCGACAAGATCGACATTCGCACCGTTGTCGACACCGAACAGCGTTTCAACTCGATATCGACAGGCGGCACCGACCTCACCGTCGAAACGAGTTGGTCCACTTTGGACAAGGCCACCGCTGCCGGGATTCCGACCGAAGTCGCCGACCGGCGGGGGTCAGATCCTCATGATGAACTCGGCTCGCGCCCCGTTCCAAGACGAGAGAGCTCGGCGGGCAGTAGCACTCGCCATCGATCCGGAGATCATCAACTCGACGGTCTATTTCGGCAAAGGTGAAGTGCCCGATACATTGTTCCCAGAAGAATCCCCCTTTCATTCTGATATCCCGCTCAATCAGTTGAACAAAGACATGGCCCAGCAGTTGTTCGATGAACTAGCCGCAGAAGGTAAGCCGGTCTCCTTCTCGTTCCTGGCTTACCCCACACCCGAAACGAAGGCCGCCGGCGAATCAGTGCAGGCACAGTTGAGCGAGTTCGACAACGTCAAGGTTGAGGTCGAGGTCGGCGACTACGGTGCTGTCACAGCTCGGGCCGCACAACGTGATTTCGACATGATCGTCTCGTCCTCAATCATCCAGGATCCGGACTACGCATTGTGGACAGCGTTCCACGGCGATTCTTCCGGGAATTTCTCCGGCCTCAATGACCAGAAGCTCAACGACGCCCTAGACGCCGGTCGCTTTGCCGACGGAATCGAGGAACGGAAGTCCGCGTACAAAGTCGTTCAGGAACGACTCGCGACATTGGTGCCAGGATCGTGGTACATCAAGGCCGCGCCTTCAGTGATGCACACCGAAAATGTGCACGGTGTAAGGACATACACTCTCGGTTCGCCCTTGCCCGAGGAAATCTGGATGACAAATTAGTGGGCGTTCTACACCAATACGCACACCCTCTGGACACAACCAGGTCGCTCCCGCAGACGCGATCAAGGATAGGCATGTGTCCGTCAACGTCGCGCGGACGACCGGCGCTGACCACGGCCAAAGATGGATCAGACAACGGTCCCGCGAACACATTCGCCAAAGCGTACCAATGCGCAAGTAGAGAGTCTTGGTGAGCGCAACCGCGGTCATCTTCACTAGATATACCTCCGCTTTGATGCACAGTGCGCTTCATGGCATCAATGGAGATCATGATTGGAGTTCAAACATGGATTTGTCCGCAGCGCGGCACGCATTCGTCACCGGTGGTGCCAGCGGTATCGGTCTCGGTATCGCCGATGCCCTGGCCAGACACGGTATATCCGTCACCATCGCCGATATCAACGAAGAATCGTTGGATGCAGTCATCGGTTCCCGAGGTTCTGGATACCTTGGAGTTGCGCTCGACGTCCGTGACCGCGAAGCTTGGAAGGTGGCCAAGGCCAGGGCTGAAACCGCCTTTGGCTCAGTGGACATTCTCGTCAACAACGCCGGAATCGGGTTCAACGGTTGCGATGTTGTCGACATGGACCCGGCGACGTTCGACATGCTCATCGCCATCGACCTGATCGGAGTTTTCAACGGTGTCGCATGCTTTGGCTCCGAGATGCGGGCACGAGGGGGCGCGCATATCGTCAACACCGCTTCGGTGATGGGCTTGATCTCGGGGACAGGGGGACGCAGCGCCTACAGTGCAGCAAAAAGCGCAGTCGTCGCCCTCTCGGAGGGGATGCGCTCCGAGATGGAGCCACATAACGTCGGAGTATCTGTGCTGTGCCCGGGTCTGGTGACCTCAAACCTCGACCAGAACACGGCAACACTCGGTGGCCATGTCCGCGAAAATATCCAGGGCAAAGATATCGACCACGGGCGGGGAACTCGAGCGCACGGCATGGATCCGGCAACGGCGGGTGACCAGGTGGCTCGAGGCATTGCACATAACCTTCCGTACATCATCACGCACCCGCACTACCTAGGGAACATTGAGACACGGATGGACGCCATCCGCGCAAGTGTGGAGGTGACCTCCTCTCCCTCCTGAGAAGTATCCCCTCGACGAGGCGAATCCTTCAGTAGCACTGATTATTTCATCAGGAAGGCAGCGATATGACCAGCTCTACCCGTGCCCACCGCGACCGCAGTACATCCAGATCTCAACACAGTGGCGGTGGTACCTCAGTAGCAGCGGTCGGATTGCACTATGGCGGCACCGACCGGTCGATGCCCCTTGTCGACCTAGCCCAGGCTGCCGAGCAGCGCGGCTTCGATTCCCTGTTCTTGCCCGAACACTCACACATACCCAGCGCCGGCCTGACACCTTTTCCCGGAGGCGGAGAGGTCCCAGAGCGTTACTTCCGTTTGTGGGATCCGCTTGTTGGCCTTGCATATGTGGCCGCACATACGGGTCTGGTCATCGGTACTTGCGTGGCGCTGCCCGGCGGTCATGACCCGATCTCGTATGCCAAGGCGATTGCCACCCTGGATTCGATGTCCGGCGGTCGGTTTGTGATGGGTGTCGGGTTTGGCTGGAACAACGAAGAATTCGAGGACCACGGATTCGACGCCCCGTCGAAGTACTCTGTGGTCACCGAGAAGATCGCTCTGATGAGGCAGCTCTGGACCGAGGACGAAGCATCCTTCGACGGTGAACATGTTCGTTTGTCACCAAGCAGGGTGTGGCCCAAACCCGCGCAGGGTCCGCACCCGCCGATACTGCTGGGGGCCCGGGCCAGTCGGATCAATTTTCGGCGTATCGCCGAATGGGGCGACGGCTGGATTCCGATGGGCAACGACACGGTCGAGACCCTCGCAGACCAGCTCCCTCAACTGCACGCAGCGTGGGGGGACGCCGGCCGAGACCGTGCAGATCTGCAGGTTACGGTGCTCCAGAAGATGCGGCCCGGTATCGGCGACGTTGTCGAAAAGCTCGGAGAAATGGGCGTACAACGCGTACTCATCGACATACCCACAGCCGACGAGAGCACTATCCTTCCCCTCCTCGACGAAGTCGCCGCAGCAACTCGACTGCAACCTCTGCAATCGCATTGACTACCGCGACAGCCCACTCCGACGGTGTTCCACTTTCATGGTTCCTGTCCCTACCGAATCCAGAACGCTTGCTCTTGCAACACCATTCGCATACGACGCTCACACCCAACGACACTCGCGCAGGAGACCGATGACTACTCAGAACACCGTGACGACCCCCGCTGAACGACAGTCGCCCCCTACCGACGGGTTGGTGCACAGTCAAACCACCACCGTGTTCGACGTTGATCGGCGTCTACTCATCGACGGAACGCTCATCGTGGCCGCCCAGAGGTTTGCCTCGATCAATCCCGCCAGCGGTGCAGCTCTCGGCTACGCGCCGGATGCGGGTGTGGCCGAGACCGAACAAGCCATCGCCGCAGCCCGAAAGGCGTTCGATACCACCACTTGGGCAACCGACGTGGACTTCCGCGCCAGGTGCCTCGACCAGCTGGACCAAGCGTTGCGTGCGAACATCGAAGAGTTTCGCGCTCTGACCATCGCCGAGGTTGGTGCTTCTCACCTCAGTACGCTCGGCAGTCAGCTCGACACACCGGTGGGGATCGTCCGCTACTACGCGGACCTGCTGCGCACATATCCGCTGATCGAGGACCTCGGCGAGGTCGACATCAAAGGGCAGAAGCACAGCCGCTGGATCGAGAAGGAAGCCACCGGAGTCGTCTCGGCAATCATTGCCTACAACTACCCGAACCAGCTGGCGTTGGCAAAGCTGATCCCAGCGCTTGCCGCCGGATGCACGGTGATCCTCAAGGGAGCCCCCGATACCCCGCTCATCACGCTGGCCCTGGGCGAGCTGATCGCCAACCACACCGACATTCCAGCAGGTGTCGTGAACGTGTTGTCCTCGACGTCCATCGAGGTGGGTCAGATGATGACTACGCACCCCGATGTCGACGTTGTCACCTTCACCGGCTCCACATCCGTCGGCGCCCACATCATGGCTGCGGCCAGTGCAACTCTCAAAAAGGTCTTTCTCGAGCTAGGTGGCAAGTCCGCGCTGATCGTCCTCGACGACGCAGACTTCGCCACGGTTGCACAATTCGCGGCGTTCACGATCTGCTCCAACGCCGGACAGGGTTGTGCGCTCACCACACGATTGCTGGTTCCTCGGGCACACCACGATGAGATTGTTGGCCTCGTAGCCGGAATGCTCGAGCAGGTGCCGTCCGGTGATCCGACCGATCCGGCGACGTTCATGGGTCCACTCATCAGCGAACGCCAACGGGAAAAAGTCGACGCCTTGGTCCAGCGCGCGATTGCCGACGGCACGACATTGGTGACCGGTGGTAGTCGCATCGATCCCGGTTTCTTCTATGCACCAACGCTACTCACCAACGTCGACCCGGACAGCGAGCTCGCGCAAGAAGAGGCATTCGGTCCCGTGCTCGCGGTCATCCCGTTCGATGACGACGACCACGCCGTGCAAATTGCCAACAATTCACGATATGGACTCTCCGGTGGTGTATTAAGCGCCGACCACAGCCGGGCGGTCGCGATCGGCCGTCGAATCCGAGCCGGCACCTTCAGCGTCAACGGCGGCAACTACTCGTCGCCTGACGTTCCATTCGGCGGCTACAAACAGTCCGGCATCGGCCGGGAGATGGGTGTCTCCGGACTCGAAGAGTTCCTACAGATCAAAGCGTTTGCAGCGGTGGTCAAGTGAAGCCACTAGAGGGTTTTCGTGTAGTGGAGGTGGCCATGTACGGCTTCGTCCCGTCAGCTGGTGCAGTGCTCGCCGACTGGGGTGCCGACGTCATCAAGGTCGAACATGCCGTCACCGGCGATCCACAGCGTGGCCTCCGACAGATCGGCACCATGAAAGTCGAGGGCGACCCCAATCCCAACGTCGAGCATGCCAATCGCGGTAAGCGCAGTATCGGCCTCGACTTCGGACGGCCGGAAGGCAAAGAGGTCCTCCACGAGCTGATCCGCAGCTCCGACGTCCTCCTCATCAGCCTCCTACCCCAGGCCCGGACCAAGTTCGGCATCGAGGTCGACGATGTGCGTGCAATCAATCCGAACATCGTCTACGCACGTGGCAGTGCACTCGGTCCACGTGGCCTCGAGGCCGACAAGGGCGGATACGACATGACTGCGTTCTGGGCCAGAGCCGGTATCGCCGCGACCCTTACACCCCCTGGGGTCGACGGAATGATTACTCCACCGGGGCCCGCGTTCGGCGACACGATCTCGGGCGCAAACCTCGCTGGTGGGGTGGCCGCGGCGCTGCTCAAACGGGAACGTACGGGTGAGACGTCAGTCGTCGATGTGTCCCTGTTGAGCAGCGGCGTGTGGGCGATGGGACATGGCATAGCATTGTCGGCACACCTCAACGAAGCCATGATTGCCCCCGTTCCGGGGGGACATGGCGCACTGACAAATCCGCTGTCCGGACTGTATTCAACCGCTGACGGACGCTATCTTACCTTCGTCATGCTGCAGCCTGCGAAATTCTGGGCCAACGTTTGCCTCCATATCGACCGTCCAGATCTCGCCGACGATCCCCGCTTTGCCAGTGCCGAACTGATTGCGGCCAATACCGACGCGGCAGTAGCCATTCTTCGTGAGGTTCTGGCCGGCCGCACACTCGCGGAATGGACTGAGCGTTTCGCCACGTTGGCGGGTCCCTGGGCACCAGTGCAGGATTCGCTGCAGGTGTCCACCGACCCGCAGGTCCTTTCCAATGAGTATCTACGGACAGCAGGCACACTCACGCTGGCAGCCAACCCTGTGCAGTTTGATGTCACTGCCCCCGAACTCGGCCCCGGCCCCGAGTTCGCCGCACACACCGACGAGATCCTCAGCGAACTGGGCTTCGAGTGGGATCGCGTCATCGCACTGAAAACAGCTGGCGCGGTTACCTAGATTGGATAGACCCTAGCTAGCTAGAGCTTCTGTTCAATCAACTCCGCCCGCGGCGTAGGCGCAGATCAGCCACTGCCCTTCGGGCGCGTGGTCTGATCGGTCCATGGTGTCGTCGACGGCATCGGCGACGGTCGAGGTGTGATCTGCGATCTAGTCCCAGTCGCGGTCGCACGAGAGGGACGGTGTCTGCCGAGTGCGGTCCAGTCCGTTGAGCGCGGCACTAGGGACGGCAGCTCGGACGCCATCGTCATGACCGGTTCTTCCAAGCTGTTCGCCAGCACTTTCAGTGACTTCGCCGCCATTTGTACCGTTTCTCCTGGTAACTCGTGCTTGATCTGCGCTGATTGGATTTAGTGCAGCAGGCAGCCCGGCGCGTTCTGGTGGAACCATGTGCGTCGTCCAGGCTCGCAGTCCAGGTTTCTGCGCTGCGGCAGGTCGCGTCGGCCCACGCGGGCGCTGAACCGGGGACGGACCTTCGTCGCAACAAGCGAGTGCCCGCCGATATCGAAGAGGAGGTGTCCACGCCGATCGATGGAAGCCCGAGGACTCGGCCAGAACCTCGCAACAGCTCGCTCGATTGGACGAAGGCCTCGACACCGTCGTGGACGACCCCGGCGCCGATCTCCCTGGGACGAAGGTCAACAGCTGTATCATTTCATCAGAGCCCTCGTTCATCCGAAGACTCGGAGCCCGGTACGCAGAGGGTACGCAGTAGCACCGAAACCGGCCAACATTGTCCAACCCCGCAAACACGAAAGGTGCTCCCCCACTACACAATCCAACAGCCCTCAACAACGCCAACGATCTGCAAACATCCACAACCACAAGTTCAAAACCCGTCCAGTGTCAGTTCGAGTCTGACCGGGGGCACCACATTCGCGCTGGTCAGCGTGGTATCCCTGCTTCCAATGCTATCTGAACCGGCTCAAATACCACCCCCATGCTACCCACGGCGCGTCGTGCGGCGGCGTGTCAGAGCCCAGTGACACGATCCCCAGTGCATCCCCCGCTCGCTGTCACACCCGACGCCGGACGGTGTTCGAAGAGGTGAAGGCGGCGCTGCGGGAACCGGTGGACGGAAGTCTGTCCGTCGGCGTGCACCGGTGCGGCCATCCTCTGCCGCAAACTCCCACTTCACGGGGCACTATCCGTCGTGGACACGCACCGCTGGCGGAAATCCACACGCGCGAAGACGCTCAGCACCTTCGCACGTGCCGCAGGTCATCTCGCGAGGCGAGAACATCAATCCTCGCCTGCCGTACAGGGTCGCTAGGGTAGATACCGAAGCTCAGCTACCGTGCTACCCCCGTGCTACCCCACATCCGCCGACGACGCCGACACCATCGCCCGGTTCACTCACCCGTTGATCGTGAATCTCCGCGCAATGCCGTTCACAGCGAGCTCGAAAAGGCCCTGATGCGCGGCCGCGACGCTGCTATGCCCCGACGAAACCACAAAGGACGCTTAACCTTTCACCGACCGAAGAGCTCGATCACATTCGACGACCCCGGCACTGAGTCGTGCACCGGCATCGGCTGGGGAAGGTTGTTGCCCGCACCGCCGTCCTCCTCGGGGATCCACTCGCCGTACGTATCCAGGGTCAGGGTGTACGACCCATGCCCCAGCCACTGAGAGACCTGCATGAAATGCACACCCGCCGACAGCTGCATCGTCGCAAACGTATGCCGCCCAAAATCATGCAGACGCACCCCCCGCACCGCAGGTTCCGTCGCGGTGGCCGGCGCGCTCACCGGCAAACCCACCTGCACCAGCGCGGGCGCGAGCACCGTCTCGAAGAAGGTGCCGAGCTCGAGCGGTTGCGACCAATCCAACGGCACCGCATACCGCTGCCCCGCAGTGCGGTGTCCCCCACCGTTGCGCCTATTTGGCCACAGTGGTGCCTCCGCTTCGTGAGCGCGGGGATGATCGGCAGCCAGGTACTGGCGTAGCCGCTCGGCCAACCACGCCGGCAACGGCACCGACCGACGCGACCGCCGGGACTTCGGCGTGCTCGTGACCCACCGACCACCGGTCCGGTCTTTGGTCCGGCGGACCGCCACCACGCATCGGGTGTCCTGACCGGGCGCAGTGGTGAACTCCAGATCACGGACCTCCAAGCCCGCACACTCCGCCTTGCGCACACCGGAATATGCAAGGAACAGCGTCATCAGCTCGTACACCGGGTATCGCTCCCCCACCAACGCAGCGACTTCGCCGACTTGCTGTGCTGTCAGCGGGTGGTGCTCGAACTTGTCGTGGTCGCCCACCGAATGCCCGGTGGCGAAGTCCACCTGGTCGGTCGGGCTCGATGCGATGGCTCCATGGCGCACCGCATATTTGCACACCGCCCGGAACGTTAGCCAGGCGTGTGTCACCGTCTTGGGCGCGAGGCCACGACCGACCAACTGTGCCAGAAACTCTTCGCAATCGTGCGGTGTGATGCCGGCAATTGCCGTGCCGCCGAACCGATCCAGCGAATACCGCTGCAGAACGTTCTCATAGTCATCGAGGGTGCGTTGCTTCAAACGCCCCTGTGCCACCTTCACCCGCTTACTGTCCAGCCACGCCCGCCCGTAAAAACCGAACGGCAGATCGCCCGCCTTGCGCTGCTTGGCCAGAGCGCTGGTACCACCGACATGCTTGGCCACGTTCAATTCGTCGCGGCGAGACTCCGCGGCCTCCCGAGTGGCGAACGACTCCTGCCGGTTACGAGACTTCTTACGCCCCTCAGGCTTCGCCGGGTCCTCAGGGATCGGCAAACCATCGGCGTCGCGCTCGACTTCCTTCCAGATCACCCGGTAGGTCTTCACGGGCTTGCCGTTGCGGCGCTGCTTGGTCTCATAGACCTTCACCCACGCCATCAGGCCACCACCTTCCCCAGCCCGATGGACTCGCAGTCACCGCGCACAGTGGACAATTGCCAGGCAATCCGTCCAGCGGGGCAGACGTCGCCCGCCGAACCGAGCCGCTGGGTGATAACCCCGCAACGCCACCCCCGGACCCGCATCCCCACCAAGCGCCGTGCCACCACGCAGGTGACCCGGCGCGGCCCACCGAACCTCACGGCCTCGGCCCTCGTCGCGGCGAACGCCACCTCGGCCGAACCGCGAACAACCGACGCTCCAACCGGGCAAACCTCGTCGTCATCAGACCGTCCACTACGCCAAAAGCCAACGGGCCGAACACTTCGCCTTCACCTGGCGAGCCCGACCCCCGTGCCTGCCGCAACCTTCCCAACCCTTGATAGCCACCCGTGTGCATGAGTCTCCGTTACCGCGATACACGCTGCACTGCCCTGCCGAAAATCGGTCCGACCACACCCCACCTCCTACCGGCGTAGCGGACGCAGCGTGATCGCCTTGCTTCTCGTCGAGCACATTGCCAATCGCCTACCTCGTACCAATCACACGCCAAACCGTAAACCCACCACCGACACATGTCCCGAACACCCGCGCCAGTGCAACCGCCCGGATGCCCGACGGCGTGCCGCGCGAACTGCGACCTCAGTAGTTACCGATTATCGACTCCACCCGCTCAGATAATCGAGCTGCGCTAATGGTTTTAGCAGCAGCTACTTCACCGCCTTCAGTGGCGTAGAGCAGTCGATTCGCGACCTGCCCTATTGCGTGCCCGTCGCACTCAAACTTTGGCGGCATTCTTGAATTTGCGCCGCGTTCAGCGGAAATAGTTACGGCCCGAACCACGCATACGTGCAGTTCCAGGCCGTATCTCATTGCGCCCGAGGGGATTCGAACCCCTAACCTCTTGTTCTCGCCTCCTCCATCTCCTACAGTCCACAACCATCCATGCGCGACGGGACTGTCAGAACAACGGTGGATCTGATCTTGGTTTGACACGCCGAGCATTGCTTGGCGGAAAGGATCAGAGATGTCCGAAACACTCGAGCCCATGACAAACGAGGTGGATCAAAAACAGTTGGCTGAGCAGCTCCTGGCGCAGGCCAAGGAGCAGGGCGTGGATTTGATCGGCCCGAACGGGCTGCTCAACCAGTTGACGAAGAACGTGCTCGAAACCGCGTTGGATGCGGAGATGACCGAGCACCTCGGGTATGACAAGCACGACCCGGTCGGCCGCGGCAGCGGCAACTCCCGAAACGGTATGCGATCGAAAACGGTGCTGACCGAGATCGGGCCGGTCGAGATCGAAGTACCGCGGGATACGAACTCCTCGTTCGATCCGCAGATCGTCAAGAAGCGCCAGCGACGTCTGACGGGTATCGATGAGATCGTATTATCCTTAACAGCAAAGGGATTGACGACCGGAGAAGACGCAGCGCACTTTCAGGATATCTTTGGTGCGTCGGTGTCGAAGGACACGATTTCCAAGATCACCGACAAAGTCGTCGCCGAGATGACCGAGTGGGTCAACCGGCCCCTGGATCGGAGGCAGTCTCTAGCGAACGTTGCGAATCGTGGACCAGGAGATTGCCCATGCCACGTGGAGGACACAACCGTGTCTCGCTTGAGATCAAGCGCACCTACTACGAACTGATCCGGCAGGGTGGCCCGGCGCCGAGGCAGAGCGCCGGGTCAGCGTGTCGCTGAGCTGCGGATCGCTATGGTTTATCGATGCTGGGGGTGTGAAAATTGCCGAATCGAAGCCCATCAGTTCGCGGTACTTTAGCCAGAACGACAGGATCGAGATCGCCGACGGACTCAGCTGCGGTGAGCCCGTCAAGGCGATAGCTGCCCGGATCGGGAAGAGCTACCAGAGCGTCTACCGGGAGATTTCACGCAATAAGAAGTTCGACGGCACCTACCAATCCTGGTATGCCCACAACCAAGCATTCCTGCGCCGGCGCCGCCCGAAAGAACGGGTAATCGAGACCGAGTTCAGATTGCGAAATGCCATCGCAGGCAAACTCTCTTCCTGCTGGTCCCCCGAACAGCCATCGCCACCTTGGTGGAACGAAAGACAAGACTGACCAGACTCGTACACCTGTCCGGCAACCACTCGGCGCAGACCGTCGCCGACGCACTCATTGACGAATTCACCGCTCTACCAACACAATTGACGCGCACTCTGACCTGGGACCAAGACAATGAGATGTTCCAGCACGGCAGGATCGAGGCCGCGACCGGGCTCAGCATCTACTTCGCCGACCCCCACTCTCCCTGGCAACGAGGGACGAACGAATACACCAATAAGCTCCTGCGGCAGTACTTTCCAAAAGGAACCGATCTCGGCCAATGGAGCCAGGCGCACCTTGATCGCGTCGCCACCGAGCTCAACCATCGGCCCAGAAAAGAACTGCACGACCACACACCGCACCAACTCAGGCAAGGGTTGCGCTACCGACTAAAACACAACAGATTCGCATCGATCCTTGGAATCTGCCCCCGGAGGTTGTCGACACGGTCTTGAGTCGGTAACCGTTGCGGTTGGGTGCTGCGGCCTTCGGTGCGCTGGTAGCGGCCGGCTCCGATCCCGTCCTACGACTGCGGCGTAGACGTAGACGTGGGCGTCGTTGTCGCAGACGGCTGACCCGACCCCATCGTCCCGCCAGGTCCCACTCCGCCGTGCCGCATCATTGACCCACGCGGGCCCATCTGGTTGCTCTCGTAACCGTGATGCCCACCGTGGTGGCCACCGGAGGCATGACCGGCGACGAACCCGGAGAAGAAGATGAGCGCGACGATGAACACGACGCCCGCGGCGATGCCGACCCATGCAAGAACCTGGTAAAGCCGATTGGGCCGCTGATCCCTATCGTCGTGCCGGGGTGCCGGCACAATTGTCTCTGATGTCGCTGCATTGGATTCGGGTGTTTCAGTCATGTTCGGTGCGATTCCTCGGAGCGGTCCCTAACACTGGGGCCGGGTGGTGTTGGCGTCCATCGGTGATTGGTCAGTCGATCTCACACGCCCCAATGACGTGGTGACATCGACAGGTTTCAACTTACCACCGCGATCCTGGCAGGAAGCTGGGAAAAGCCTTCCAGCTGACTACATGTGACACGACAAGAGGGGCTGCCGGGACGAACCCATCTGATCGACCGCGATCTGAATCGCAGCGGCGTGCTCGTCGAGAACACTTGGTGCTTGGCGGGCGGGACATGGGTTCGGCAATCTGGACGGCGAGGTCCGCAGGATCGCCGAAATTGGTCTGGAGCCACTTGGGCGAAAGACTCAACACAATGGATTTCGAACATTCCCAGACAGCTCGGCGCGCGCCCAACCGGACATCGAACCCAGAAGCGCGGACCTTATTTGCGAATGCGGCGACCGGAACGCGGTGTTCGCCAGCATCGACCACGTGTATTCGTTTCTGACCCGCCTCGCAACAGTCCCGGTATACCTAGCCACGTCGGCGAGGTCGGCGGTAGTCCGCGGCGCGGGACCCCCGCCCTGACTCGGCCGTTGAACTCATCTCGGTTGGCATTATCAAGTTATTGGTGGGCTTGGCGATTCGGGTCTATCGTTCACGTTTGGCGCGTCGGTTCTGACGGAAAAACCTGTCCCAGTCACCTTGAAGCGCGGTCGTCGCGGTGATCTCGTTCCAGACCCCGAAGCGGCCGGCCATCACCAGCCGGTACCCCGCCGCCGACAGCAGGTGTCGATGGCACCAGAAATGCGGCCAGATGCCGCACAATGCCGACACGAAACCTCTGCGCGCGCCCGATCGATTTGAAGCGTTTCATCGCCCACTCACGTTGCCGGGTCGGTTGGTTTGACATTCTCGCCCCGATTGTTCGGCGACTTCGATTTCCGGTGTTCCACCGAGGGCATCACCACGCGGTGGGCGGGCCCGTAGCCGGAGAGCCTGCTGTTCGCCAGTCCCCCCGCGGCACATAGCGCAAATCCCTCGAGCAGTTTGCGGAAGAACTTTCAGGCGGCATTGGCGTTTCGGCGTGACCGCCCCAATACCTCGAGCACCTTGCCACGTTGGTCGATCGCGCGCCACAGGTACCGCTGTGCGCCAGTGATTTTCACAAACCCCATCAATGGGAACCACGCCGACCGGGTCGAAGCACATCGAGTTTTGGCGTCGCGGACCGCGCGACGGCGCGGCATCGCCGGCTTCGAACTTCTCCACGACTCGTTTGACGGTCTTGTGGGTGTGCCGCACATCTCGGCGGCGCCTGCCCTCTGTGGTGGCTGTGGCTGCGCGAGGCGTGGATTCTTCACGGAGGCGGGGATAGCGGAAAGGGGTTGTTTGGGTTTGGTCCGCTAATGGTTGCCGGCGAGGCCTCGGGGAAGTAATGGCCGAGGAGTGCCTTGAATTTGGGGAATGGATCGGCTTGGTCTCCGGTGAGGTTCTGGTACACGCCTCTTAATGTGCCGGTGGCGTTCAGTGTCACGCCGTCGCTTTTGAAGCCCGGGGCCGCGGCAATGATGTGGTCGATGGAGTGCCCGAGTTGGGTATGCAGGTAGTACAGGAACAGCATGGAGCAGCCGGTGCCGGGGCCGTTGCCTATGACAAACAGATTCAAATTTACATAGTCTAGGCGGCTGCCGAAGTCAGGCAGATCCTGCGACCCGTCCTCATTTCTGTAGAAGCGTTGGCAGTTAGGGTCGCTTGCGGGCAGCGCGGAATTCAACCAGTGTTCAGAAGCATGAGCCGTGAATTGCCCCGGGGCTCCTCTTAGCTGCGCCATTTGTTCCGTCAGAAATAGCGACAGCCCCTCTCCGCAGCTTTCCTCGTTCGTCCAGCTTGCGTTGGGGTGCCTTTCGAAGCCCCAGCCCTTGTTTTGGCCCTCCATAAAGCTTTCCGTAATCTCGGCCACCAAGAAGAATCGCGACGAATCAATGTTGCTACTAAGTCCAGGTTTGAGATAAATCTTTCCAGTGTTACGGGCTCCACCGCCGAAGTGCGTCACGAAAATAGGAATTCGTGCATCAGGTGGAAGCCCGTTCGGGCGGGTAGCGGTGACGCCAGGGAACCAATTCGCCATTACGCCGTAGTCGCTGTTGTCAGTACCGTTGACGTTCCCATCGATGCGGTCGGCGACCTCGATTAGACCGTTGGTGCGTGCGGGTTCGAGGTTTCCTATCTGCAGGCAGCTGTCGTATGCGAATGCGTAGTGCTGGGTGTTTCCGCCGTTTCTCAGGCCCGTCGTCACGTACCACTGGGCGTAGAGGACGATGTCCTCAGCGGGCAGAAACAACGTCGCTGGCTCGGGCCACCCGTAGAAGTCCCCGCTGCCGTCGGGCTTGGTGTTCCAGTACGCGAAGACGGCGCCTGTCTTCGTCATGGTCGGCGGGTTCGAGGTTGGGTCGGGCCACCAGGCGACCATTCCATCCGCGCCGACGTGAGGGCCGACGCCGTGCATCTTCGGCGGGGGCACGACGCCGCCATCGTAGCCATTGCCGTTGTATCTGACTTCGAATTGTCCTGTCGCCCAATGCGCAACATTACCGGTGTGGACGACGAGATGACCGTCGTCTCGGAGTTCAGCCGTGCCACCAGCGTCGTCGACCGCACCGGCGGTATCTGTCGCCCATACCTGTTCTCCTTGCCAAATGGGCCCTAACGAGGCCTTGTAAAGCACCAGATTGCCGTCGGATTGCATCACAAGTAGGTTGCCGCCGCTGCCGCCAGTGTTCGAGGCCCAGGTCGCTTTCTTGTTTGAGGCGAACAGCTGATAGAGAACGATGTTGCTATCCTCCTGGAGCAGCAATTCGTACTGGCCGTTCGGCGACTTCAAATTCTGATCGACCCTCAAAACGTCGCCCGGACCCAGAGCTGCAGGAGCCTTCGTAACGGTTACAGTCAGCTTGGGTTCCAGAAGCGCCTGGATTGGATGAGTTAGATAGAAATCTAAGGAGTACGCATTCGGCCGAGTATCGGGTCGCGGCGTGATCGGAAAGTACGAATGGACGGCCGACATCGCAGGAACCGTGACGTCGAGAGTGGTGCTAATCGACTGCGGGAATGTGTCAAGAGCTGCCAACAAGCTAAAGGTCCGATCCTCGCCCGCTCGCGATCTGATCGTAAAACCGAGCGCTGTTGTGCGGCCCTGCGCCACCGTCAGCTCCTCGGCATCGAACTCAATAGCCGGCCCCGGCGTGAATGTAATCGGGACCTCGCACAGAACGGCGCCACCAGCGTTAGAAACAACCAAGGTGCTCGATACCGGAACGCAAGGTGGCAGCGTGTCACCGTCCGCATTGACCACGTAAGTCACAGTCGTGGTCGGGTCTACCGGTGCCTGCACGGCACCGTCCGCGAACTCCTCTGGGCCAGCGATCGGGACTTGAGGGAGCGGGTTGGGCGGGCGCCCCTTGGGACCTTTCCAACCGGGGGGCCACTCGTCTTCGGGTAGGTCCTCCATTGTGACCCGGAAGAATGCGCGTAAGACATGAAATGGCCCCGGTGGGACGAGCGCTGCCGACACCTGCGTGGCCGCCTCGAAGCCCTCGATCACAACGGTATTTACCGGAGTAGAAGTCGCACCGTCACCAAAATTGAGATGATCGGGCGTGGCATTCGTCATTTCACTGTCCTCCTGCTGCGCCTTCAAACCCCGAGTGGACAAGAGGGTATCGCGCCACAGGTGCTGTTGACGTGCGTAGTCCACTACCTGTTGTGTTTCGACCGACATGTCTTACGTCGGCGACGTCCAATACCGTGAGCATCGTCGTCGAGTGTCGAGGTAGCCCGCATCCCTCAGAGCTGCCTTGAGGACTGAGCTGTAGGGCCGGCCGATGACGGTGGCGATGCCAGCGTGGGTGTTCGGGCCGGCAACCCGCGGACGCCATGGGTACGCCAAAGGTTCAGGTTCTGCCGTGAGACGCCGATCCGGCGGGCGAGTTCAGCATCGCTCACGCTGTAGGCATGTTTGTGGGTGTCGATGAGATCGACTAGATCCCGCCGAAGGCGCCCAGGGAGTTCCGGCGCTCATAGTCGTCAGTCACGCAGCAGCGCTCGAGGAGCTTCTGTGCGATCTTCCGGAGTTGTTTGGCAGACATGGCGGTCGTTGTCACAAACGTTATCGTGCCAGACCGGCTTGGAAGCGACCGTACGAGACCGCTTTGAGGACATCCATACCCACGACAGCACTCATGAGAGGCCGTGGCTCGTCGATGAGCCGATGAGGCGTGGCGCCTATCCAAACCCTGCCGAGACAATTCTCGTTCAGGGTATCTCTTATCGCCGTAAATGATTGTGCCACAAACTCTTTCGTTACCAGCGACAGACCGTACCGTGAGTGTTGGTTGCTGCCGCCGCCGAAGGTGCGCCATGTAGATGCTCGCGTGGCGGGCCACAATGAAAGCCGACCACCTGGTGTTGGTCGGCCTCGAGGGTCGCCGTTTGTCCAGCCGTGAGTATGCGCGCAGTTACGCCGATGCCGGCAAACACTGGCGGGTGCACCTACTGCTTGAAGTGGTGCCATGCCTCCCAGACACCAGAGATGAGTAGCCAAATACACAAGGCTGCGACAACGTAAAGCGGCCAGACTGCTCCAGCAGCGATACCAACGATTCCCATGGCGATCATAAAGGTGTAAACGAAGACGGACACCCAACTAAACCAAAGCTGATGCTGGTCGAATCTGCCTGCGGGAGTGGAGTAAGGGATGGTGAAGCCGAGCCGGTTTTGCGCAAAGTGAACTTTCCAAACATACCCGATGACGAGAAGTCCCATCGTTGGCGCAACGATCGAACCTATCTGCCACGAGATCCAGTACGGCATCAAGGCCATCAGTGTCAGGGCAAGAGGTACCCACAATTCCGTCAGCCCCGAGATCATTGTTGAGCGCTTGCGCGGTCCCGCCCACTCGGAATCGTTGCTGAGGCGCAGCTGGAACGTGATGAACAAGACTGAGACGGCTGTGACGGCAGCGGCGCTTACAGCAGCGAAGAACGGAAACCATACTGATTCCACGTGACTCCCCTTGCGCGCAGTTCGTTGAAAACCAACTTCCTTTGGCGCAGCCTACGTCAGCTAGCGCTTGAGGACACGAGGATTCGCCGGTGATTCATTGCCGGATCCGTTGCGCGGAGCGAGAAAAAACGATCAACCGGATTTTCTGGCATGGTCGAATCATGGACGACCGTGGAGATCAGAATGTAGCAGGTGAGATGGCATCTACTCGCCAGGAAGGCGACGCTGCCAATGCGCCTCGGTCTACGCCGAAACAGCGCGCCGGCAGGGTAGGCCGAGCCTGGCAGAAAAGCTTGGACCCAGGACAGCAATCCGCAGTGCTGTCCTGGGCATCGTTCACCGCCACCTTTGCAACCGTGCGAGCGTTGACTCACTGGATCCGGGCAGGCCACGGCCCGAGCAGTGGTGGGATGAGCGTCGGCGGCAAGCATTTCCATCATTACAACATCGGGATAGCAATGCTCGGTGGAGTTGGGGCCATCGCGATACGCGGCGCCGAGAAGCATCGGCGGCACCCGATCACCGCGCTGAGCTACGGCGTGGGCGCTGCACTCATCGTCGATGAACTCGCACTACTTCTCGACCTCGAAGACGTCTACTGGTCGCAACAAGGTCGCAAGAGCGTGGATGTCGCCATCACTGTCATCGGGGTCGGAGGCCTCGCAGTCACGGGCTTCGCCTTCTGGCCCGAAGCACGCAAGGCACTCAGGTAGCGACCACGGAACCGGTGGCTGGCCTGCACGCAATGTTGCATACATATATGTATGCACGTCTGGCGAGGTTACAGACACACGCTGAGAAGCCTTATTGTGCGTCGAGTTCGGGCTGGGGATCTGTCTCTGACGTGTTTTCTGTCGGGTCGTGCTGACCGAGTCCGCTGCGGAGGGCGTCATAGATTGTCAAGCCCTGCCCAACCAGACCGCTGGCTATTTCACTGAGACCGTCGGCGCCGTTGAGGACGGTGACATTAGCCCCCGACAATCCCAGGGCTGCCTGTTTGACTATCTCGGGGAGTTGATCAATCAATAACCGGTCGAGTGCTACCCGGTTGTGCGATGCTGCCGCTTCGGCCTGGATCTTCATCTTCTCGGCTTCGGCCAGGGCGAGTATCCGCACCCGCTCAGCCTCCGCTTCGGCCGGTTTGACCACTTCTGAGACCAGTTCCTGCTCTCGAAGTTCCGCCGCTCGCTGCGCGAGTTCGGTTTGCATCGCAAGCACTTCCCGCTGCGCCTGTGCCTGCGCTAACGGTCCCGCCTGGGCAGCCTCGGCCTGCGCCTTGTCGACCTCAGCTTTGTACTGGGCTTGCACGATCGCGGTCTGACGAGCGAACTGCGCCTGATTGCGTCGCGATTCCTGCTCCGCCTCCGCAGACTCCTGGTCAGCTCTGGCCTGGGCGATCTGCGCCTGCTTTTGGATCGCGGCGTTGTGCGGAGCGGACATCGCGATGATGTAGCCGAGTGCGCCGTCGTCGATGGACTGAATCTGCAGGGCGTCGACAGTCAACCCGATCTTGACCATTTCCTGCTTCGATCCGTCGAGCACCTCAGTTGCCAACTTCTGGCGCTCCTTGATGATCTGCTCCACCGTCATCGATCCGATAATCGAACGGAGGTGGCCGGCAAAGATCCGGCCGGTGAGCACTGACATCTGATCCTGGTCGGACAAGAACCGTTGTCCCGCACTGACAATGCTCTCGGTGTCGTTGCCCACCTTGAATGCGATGACGGCCCGTACGTTGAGGCTCAGCCCCTGCTGGGTCACACACGTTTCAGCCACCTCGGCCTCGCACATCGCTAGCGTCAGAAACCGAACCTTGCGAAAGAACGGAGCGACGAAGGCGCCATGGCCGGTCACCACCCGAAAAGGGGCGTCACCCTTGCTCCTGCCGCCGGAGATCAGCATCGCCTCATCCGGTGCGGGCACTCTGTAACCAAACATGTCTACAACCCCTCGCTCATCGCCATGCTTTGTTTTCTGAACACAACCCTTGTCACCACAGCCTCATCGCTGGCCACGGCTCAACCTCCACCGTCCGAGGTCCCTTGGTGTCAATCACCAACACCTCGGTGCCCCTGGCCAACGGTTCCTGCGACCAAGCGAGAAAGAGTTCCTTCGATCCCCGCACCGACACCATCACCTCTCCCGCGCCATCGCCACCGCGGGTCGCCACAACCAGCGAACCTGTACACCCAATCACCGAGATATCACTCACCTCCCCCATGCTGCCCCCTGAACTCACTTCCCCGCAGAGAACCAGCAGATGGGAAGCGGGAGTCGAGGTACGGGCGGGCCGGTGCTCCGACATCTCTGCCCCACCGGCCCGCAACAACACAGTATCGAATGTATGTTCCCCTGAGTTATTTCGTGGGCGTCCCCCGGAATTGCATTTAAGCGATCTGGGTGTCCCAGTCCTGCGCTCTCTGAACCGTACAGTCAGATGACCCAAGCGGGGTTTGGCCCGTCCATGTCATTGTTTCTTGGTGCCAAGATGCTTTGAGCGTTGCTCCGCTTCGCCAGTACCAACTGGTACGAAAACCGTTATCCGTCAGAATTGTTCACTCTTACCGCGCGGGCTAATTGTGTTGCGGCAGACAGCTGGGAGGTTCAGATATGTCCAGAGCACGGATTGATATGGCGAAGAATGCACCTGCGAGTTACGCCGCGTTGGGCACACTCGCGGCGGCTGCTGAATCCGAGGCCAAGGACTCGGGCTTGGAGTCAGCGCTCATTGACCTGGTGAAGATCCGGGCCTCGCAGCTCAATGGCTGCGCGTTCTGTCTACGTATGCACACGCGGGAAGCGGTGGCAGGCGGTATGGGTTCGGATCGTCTCGCGGTCTTACCTGCGTGGCGAGAGAGCCAGTACTTCAGCACCGTCGAACAAGCCGCCCTGTCCATCGCCGAGGCGATAACTTTCATCTCCGCTCAAATTCTGGACGATTCTCTATATGACTCTGCGCGCAGGCATCTCGACGACAGACAGATCGCCGCGATTGTGTGGGTGACCATCGCTATCAACGGCTTCAACCGTGTGGCCATCAGCAGCCACTATCACGTTGGTCCCGAGGTTGGCCACGTGTCCGACTGAGGTGAACTCAGCATTGAGTCATCCGACCGAAGCGGGGTGCCCGCGGGCGGTTCACCATCGAAGGACGCCGGTCCGCCGAGGCCACCATCCAGATCGGGAGTTCCCATGGTCGAAAACAAATCTCACGTCGTCTTCATTCACGGTTTGTGGCTGCACTCAACGTCGTGGCAACAGTGGGCCGATTTGTACGCTGCTCGAGGTTACGTCTCCTACACCCCGGGATGGCCTGGTGACGCGCCCACAGTTCAGGAGACACGCGATCACCCGGAGTCCGTCGCCGATGTCGGTATTCAGGAGGTGTTCGAGCACTACGCACAGTTCATCGACGACCTGGAGGCACCGGCGGTGCTGATTGGCCACTCGTTCGGTGGCATGCTCGTAGAAAAGCTGCTCGGGGAAAACCACGGTATAGGGGGGATCGCAATCGATGCCGCTCAGATCAAAGGTGTTTTGCCACTGCCCCTCTCGTCACTGCATGCTACGTTGCCGGTGTTCAAGAATCCGGCGAACAAACACCGCGCAGTTTCGCTGACCGCCGATGAATTTCACTACGCCTTTGGTAACGCGGTGAGCCGGGAACAGTCCGATCTTTTGTACGAGCAGTGGACGATCCCCGCTCCTGGGCGGCCGCTGTTCGAGGCAGCGGCTGCGAACTTCTCGCTCCATTCGCCGGCAAAGGTGAACACCGAGAACAACGCCCGCGGGCCGTTGCTTTTGATCATGGGAGGCCGCGATCGCACTGTCCCCGAAGCGATCACCAAGTCGACTCTCAAGCAATACAAACACTCCACCGCTGTGACCGACCTCGTCGAGTTCGCTGATCGGGGCCACTCGCTGACCATCGACAGCGGCTGGCGTGAGATCGCTGAATCCTGTCTGTCCTGGCTCGACGCGCAAGAACTCTGAGTACACCGGACCGCATCACCTCGTCCGCCCCATCACCAATTCCCACACGAAGGATTCGCTATGAGAATGACTCGCTTTCGTTCGATCGCGGCTGCGGCCCTGGTGACCATCTCTGCGCTGTCGATAGGTGCCGGTGCCGGCGCCGCGTCGGCAACCGAACGACCAACCGTGGTCCTCGTCCATGGCGCCTTTGCGGACGCGACGAGCTGGGATGGGGTGGCATCGGATCTACGTTCTCGTGGTTACCGCGTCGTGGTCCCTGACATCGCGCTGCGGGGGCCGGCTCACGACGCCGACGAGGTCGATCGTGTGGTGTCGTCGATCCCGGGCCCGGTGATTCTGGTGGGCCACTCCTATGGCGGCGTGGTGGTCACCAATGTGCACGCCACCAACGTCGCAGCCCTGGTGTACGTCGCCGCGTTCATTCCGGACCAGGGCGAGCCCGCAATGCTCGCACTCAATCCGATCCAGTACCCCGGATCGCAACTTCTCCCGCCGGTGTTGCAAGTGAAAACGGTCGACGATCCCACCGCACCGTTCGGCAAGAACGTGGACGGATACATCTCTCGCGAGTCCTTCCACAGCGTGTTCGCCCAGGATGTCTCCGATGCCACCGCCGAGACCATGTATGCCCATCAGAAGTCGCAAGCGCTGAGCGCCAACCTCGAGCCCACAGGCGTACCTCTGTGGAAAACCACGCCGAGCTGGGCACTAGTCCCTTATGACGACCGAGTGATCCCACGCTCATCGGAGCTCGCGATGGCCCAACGTGCATCTGCGCACATCACCTCGGTCCCTGGTTCACACGCGGTCCTGGTATCCCAACCCCACGCAGTGGCGAACCTGGTTGCACTCGCCGACGCTGGAAGCTAAACGCCTTCGCTGATCACGCCAGTCATCGCGCTCGCTCGAGCGCCGATCGCAGTTGGCCACGAGAGGAGACTCCCAACTTCGGAAACAGCCGGTACAGATGCGATCCGACAGTGCGATGGGACAAGTACAACCGTTGGGCGATCTCTCGATTGCTCAGTCCGTCGGCGGCGAGCTGCGCGATCTGAAGTTCTTGCGGGGACAACACTGTGGTGGCCACGACTGGCTGCTTGCCGACGGCCTCACCGGTCGCGCGCAATTCGTGCCGGGCGCGTTGGGCCCATGACGCCATAGCGAGTGCGTCGAAGCTGTCGCGTGCAGACCGAAGTGGAGTGCGCGCGTCAGCGATCCGGTACTGACGCCGAAGCCAGGAACCGTACTCGAGCAGAAGCCGTGCGCGATACCACGGCCAGTTCGACAGACTCGACGCCAGCGCCTCCTGAAACGCAGTGTCGGCGTGGGTGTCATCGGCCAGCAGAGGGCGCGCGTAATGCAGTGCGGCCTGGCTCCACGGCGACGCCAGGGATGTGTCTGTTTGCCGATAAATGCGGTCGGCGATCTCGGTGACTTCGCGGATGTGTCCGCTACGCAACCCAGCTTCGACCATGTCGCCAAACGCCCACACGCTTTGCACCTGATGGAAAGCCGGGTCCGCAGGATCAAACAACCGCACCAAATGGGAGAAGGCCTCGTCGTAGTGACCTCGTCCGATCGCCCCGATCCCACGCATCAACTGCAGTCCGCACAGCACCGGGTTCGAACGCAAGGGAAGCACGATGCGTTCGGCCTGCTGAGCCAGGCGATAAGCACTATCGGCATCACCGTGAAGTGCGTCGATCAGCCCTTGACCCAGCAGCGCAGACGCTTCCCACAGTGGCTGCCGCGTTTCCTCTGCAAGACGCCGCGCCTCGTCGAGTGCAGGCACGGCAATAGCCCAGTTCGCCATCGCGATTGCAGTCCACGACTGCATCAGCAGCACCCTGGGTAAGCTCGCGAGCTGTCCACGCAGGCGCACATCGTCAACAACTTTGCGTTGCAGCGAGGCAATCGCGGTGTCGCTTCCGACGATGAACACCGACACTGCCAGCTCCGCGGCGAATGGATCGGCGAGTTCTTCCAGTCCCATCCGTTTGACCCGTTCGATGATCATCGGTCCGTACGTGCTCGGGTCGGTGTACCCGATGATTGACAGGCGGCGAGGATCATCGGTGTCGACGTTCAGCTGTTCAGTTGCTGCGATGATGTGATCGCGCGCTGCACGTCCAGGGTCTCCGGACCAGGCGTGTGCCGCCGCCGCCAACAAGACCTGGATCGCCAAGTCGGTGTGACCGCTCTCGATGGCCGTGAGCGCCAGGTCTGCGAGTGCGTCCACACGCGCCCCGTCACCCGGTGTCGCCGGGACCACCGCATCTCGCACAAGAGCTACTCGGATGTGCTGGGTGAAGCCTTCGACGATGGGCTCCGCGATCCGGGCCAACTCAGCGGCCCGCCCGACATCGCCTAGTGCAAGCAGGATTTCGGCGGCACGCAGGAGCCTGCTACCCCGCGAGGACTTATCCGGGCTCAGCGCTGCGGCCCGTTCCCATGCCTCGACGCTCGCTTCGCGGGCCCCACGTTGCTCAGCTGCGGTAGCCACCAGTTCAAGTGCATACGCAACGTGCTCGTCGGGTCCCACAGCTGCGGCGGCCAAATGCCAGGCTCGGCGCTCGGGGACCTCGACGAACAAGTGGGCCATCGCGGCGTGAGCATGGGTGCGCTCGGACAGCGTTGCACTTTGGTAGATCGCTGAACGCATCAGCGGGTGCCGAAATATCACTCGCCGGTCGCGTATCTCAATCAGTTTGGCATCCAGCGCCCCTGATAGGACCTCCACGGACACCGTGGTTGCCGCTGACTGGAAAGCAGCGGCCTGGAGAATCACAGATAGGTCAGCGGTGTCGTCCGTGGCAGCGGCGATCAAAGCCAGACGGGTCAGCGGGCGCAACTCGGTGAGCCGAGCGGCGAAGCTCTGTTCAAGTCGCTCCGTCAAAGGCGGTGCGCTTTCAGTCTCGACCGCCTGGTTGATTCCATATGTCCTCGGCAATTCCACCAGAGCAAGGGGATTGCCTTCTGCCGCGGCCAATACCCGTTGCCGGGTTTCCTCGTCCAGCAATGGATGTTCTGCGCGCAGCATGTCAACGGCCGCGTCTTCGCCCAGTGGGTCTACTCGAACGATCGCAAGGTCTGCAGCTGTAAGAGGAGACTGGTAACCCTCACGCATCGCAGCGACCATCGCGATCGGATCGGCAGCAACCCGCCGGCCGACAAAGGCCAGCACCTGCGACGACACCGAATCGATCCAGTGAGCATCATCGACAACGACCAGCAGAGAGTCGGTCGCCGCCAGCCCAGTCAAGAGTTCCAGCACCGCAAGCGCGACGAGGTAAACATCTGGGGGTGGCCCATCAATCTGGCCGAACGCGGTGCGCAACGCCTCACGCTGCTTGGGCCACAACATCTCCAAGCGATCGCCGACGGGGCGCAGCAACTGGTGCAGCGCAGCAAATGGCATCGCCGTTTCCGACTGCGAGCCGGTCGCCTGCAGTACGCGCCGCCCGCTCGCGCGCGCCCGATCCGCCATCACCCGTAACAACGCCGACTTACCAATTCCCGGGGATCCGACTAGTAGAACCGCAGAGCCGTTTTCGTCCGCGGACACACTTTCGAGCACGCCGAGTTCAGACTCCCGACCGACAATGGCCGGCGCAGGCTGGCGACCGTTCACATACAACCCTTTCGGCCCGGTATTTCAACCCGCACTCCTCAGCCACCGCCTTCACAGTGTCCGAATCTTGCTGACTCACAACATCTACCGCGATCACAAACAGGTCGACTCACACCCAGGTTCAGTCATCTGGCTCTAGCTCGAACACTACGACACGTCCTAGGTTTCTGTAGTCCCTACGAGACGCTTTAGCCGATACCCAGGAGAAGAAAATGAACCGAGTACCCGACTCCGAGTTGACCATGATCCCGGGCGAAACCCTCATCACGGACTCCCCTGCCGCGGGCCGGGCGTTGGCCTTCGCCATCGCCCGGCACACAATCCACAACATCCAGCCCGACCTGGACGTTCTCATCGGCGGCCGCCCGGTCTATTCGACATCACCAGACAGCTTGATCGCCGCCGGACAGGTCGTCGCTCTGGAGTTCCAAACCATTGCCGCCGCAAACAACTACTGGAGGCCGTGAGTCACCGATCTCCTTGCTTTCATACTCTGGTCATCTGGGTGTGGACGGTTTACTGAACAATGACCTTCGATGAGTTCATCGCGCGCACAGGGCAAGCCATTGACTGCGTTGGCGTCGCCGCGATCGTCATGGGCGCCTTGGTCGCCTTGGGGGTGGCGGCTGTCCGATTTCGCCGTCACGAGCCCAACGTTTACAGCGTGTTCCGACAATGGTTGGGACGGTCGATCCTGCTCGGCTTGGAGCTTCTCGTGGCCGCGGACATTATTCGCACCGTAGCAACCAGACCGACGATGGGAGGCGTTGCCATACTCGCCGGAATCGTGCTGATCCGAACCTTCCTGAGCTTTTCCCTCGAACTGGAGATCTCCGGCCGCTGGCCATGGCAAAAAGCCCCCACGCCAACCCCTCGCCCCAGGACCACCGCCTAACGCCCGGTACGCAGAGGGTACGCAGTAGCCTCGAAACCGCCCAACGCTGTCCAACACCCTCAAACACGAAAAGCTCTCCCCCACTACATGATCCGAATGTACTCAATAGCGCCAACGATCTGCAAACAACCACAACCACCAGTTCAAAACCCGTCCAGTGTCAGTTCGAG
>QJJF01000023.1 GCA_003202005.1 Williamsia faeni
GCTGGGATTCGATTCGACTAGGCATCGACATCGAAACCGCGGGAGAGGCCCCCACGGCGCAGACGCGCCGCACAGGAATCAACAGGTCTGGGCAGTTCAATGAACGCCCTCAACTTCCGCCTCGAACTCACCGTCAGGGATTCGCCGACACCATTGCCAACACGCGAAAAGTCAAGCACGGATTTGACACACAGCCAGCAACCTCAACCGCGTAGGGCGATAACCCCGGCGAGTGCCCCCGCCGTTGCGATCAGCAACCGGCTTCCGAACGCAGCCAGAAACCCAGTGCCCCTTTATCCCTTGTTGGTTGTTCCCAAAACCTCGCTGATCCGGTGCCCTGGCCGGATCAGCAAAGTTCAAATCGGCCCTACGGAACACAAACTCACATCGCAAAGAGGCTGTACTCCACGACATCTGGAGCCTGCTGCCAAATCGGGTCAGACTCCCATTCCTCGGCCAGGTCGAGGTATCGAAGATAGCCGGCCTGACGTACCAAGCCCTTGGCCGGTACAGTAAGTCTCGCCGGCCAACAGACCGAGCCGGGTACATGCCTAAGCGTGAGACATCCGCGCTAGAGCCTCGTGCCAACTGCAGCCCTCGAGAGCCTTTCCTGCAGGTGCCGCACCTCGGTTAGAGCGCCCTCGCTAGGTCGACGCTACCGATCCAGTCAGCGACTGGGAGCATCTGGACGACTACCAGCGCCAGCTCGGCTTTCGTGGTTCTCACTGTGGACCGGAGCCGACATGAATGTTCCACCAGGTGGTTTGATGAGATGCTCCGGACAGGGTGATGACTGGTCGGACATCTATCAGGACGGAGTGGCGAAGTGAAGCAGGGCCGCGACCTTGACAGAATCAGCACATCACGACGCGGACGCGCAATCAGTCATGACGGGATCCGAGTTGACCGCCTATGGTTAGACTGCGACGGCGCCGACAGTCGCGACTCGGCGGAACTGCCAGGCAGGGAACCAGCTGAGGCCTTCAG
Source organism: Williamsia faeni (assembly GCA_003202005.1). GTDB lineage: Bacteria > Actinomycetota > Actinomycetes > Mycobacteriales > Mycobacteriaceae > Williamsia > Williamsia faeni. Next base: position 988 of record QJJF01000023.1, read on the forward strand.
CTCGCGTTGTGTACTTCAAGCAAATGACAATGTTCAATGCACGACTGCCATAGACTTGCCGAAACCTGAGGAGGGCGCACAGTGACATGGCGCAGTAAGAGCAGTTCCTTCTTCGACGTCGTTACAGACGCCATCTACAACTATTCTGCTGAACACGGCATAAAGTGGATCCTTACGACAACGTTAGGATTCTCGGGCACCCTGGTAGCGCTCGGTTTGCTCTGGAATACAACAGCATTGCGCTACATCGGTCCGATTGTATTAATAGTGGTGCAATTTCTCATAATTATCGCACTCCTGGCGGATCGATACAAGCGCGGTCAGCGCAGCATCGAGCGAAGCCGTGTCCTAAACAACTACACTGAACAGATAACGACAGGGCAGCAAGACAACGCAGATTTGTTCGAAATTATCGAATGGGATGAAGACGTTGCTGTTGCAAAGCAGGGCGATACCGTGATGGAACGTTGGATCACGGTCAAGAATGGAAATTCCGAACTTTCTGCAATGTGGAACAAGTGCAATAAGTCGACCCACGATCAGAAGTCGAAAACAAACAGCCTGGCACCCACCGTGCGGGCCTATGAGTTCGAGATTGGAGAAGATGGTGAGCGGAAACTCGGCCCTCGTATAATTGTAACTAACAAGTGGGTAGAGACTGGAGCGCAAATAGCCTTTCTCCACTTCAATTCCCCCGTCAGCCCAGATCAAATCCTTCGATTCAAGATCGAGTGGCGCTGGCCGAAGTATTACAATCATCTACTTGACGGACAGGCTGAGCCCGTATATTGGATATTCCGAAGGCCAGTCTCATCTTTAAAATCGCGCCTGCATTTCGATAAGGAGTGCAACGCCAGCAGCGCAAGGCTGTCTAAATACCGGCACTCATCAATTCCTAAGATCAACCAACGACCAGCAGGAATTGTATCCGTTGAGTACGATGTCCCAAACCCGCCTCAGGGCCAAAAATTTGGCTACACAATTGACATAAGCGAAGCAAAATGACTATAATGAGGCTATGAATATGAAAAGCATGCAGGCAATACTTGGCGGCGCGGGCGATTAGCTAGCGCGTGTCCACGTGATCAGATCAGCCGGTGCAGCGTGTCGAACTGTGCCGCCTGGAGAGTGAATTGATCGGCGAAGCGGATCGACCGTACCGGTTTGGTGCGACCTGTAAGCGGGACCGACCGGAAGAAGAAGGTCAAGGAATTCACGCCCGTTTTCCAAACGGGATCTTGGGATTCCGAGACCGGCAGTTCGAGTGCCGATCTTGCCTTGTCGAGCTCGTTATCTGTCAATGCGCGATTGACGGTCGCTGCGTCGGAGCGATTTCTGCGAATCGGTCGCAATAGCACGCTCCTCGGCTGATTCGGCATGCACAAACGATGAAGTCGCGGGATAAAGTCCCGCGCTGTGCGAAGCTGTGGCCGGCAACCAATTCTCGTATCAGTCATCAAACGACGACGCCCCCGCACGACCCGCCGCAGACGCCAGGCAGTACACGGGACGATTCACCTCGACAGTCAATGGAGCGAAGCGTGCCAGCAGATCGACCATGTTGCCGTGTGCGACGTCGTCGCGACCCGGGACCTATTCCGTCGATCGATCTCGATCATCGTCAACCGCTCTGGGTTTGTTGAAATCGCCCGCGGCGCCCGAGTTCGCTAAATCTGGATTGAGCCCGCTGATCAGGTTCGCGAGGTAGGGGCGGCACCAATTCCAATCCAGATCTCCCCAGTCGGTCGGTTGGGCACCATGCGACTTTTCGTTGCCCTGCAACGAACTCGTGAGCTCGAGGAACTCACCGTCGTCGTCGCTACCGAGATCCCGCAGTTCCCAAAGCTTGTACTGGGTTGCAACATCTTTAGCTGAACGCAAGTACTTAGCGACAGCCAGACGAGCGTCAAAGTAGTTATGGGTCGCAGTCTGCATTGCGCCGTAGTAGCTGACATTCGGATGCCCGTAGTCGATCTGCAGAATGTCAAACTGCAGGAACTCTGCTATCGCAACAGCTTCCGACAGCCTCGGCTCTCGCCGTCCACTCTCCATTCGCGCGATTGACGCCTGGTCGATCGTCACTCCGAGATCAGCCAACTGCTGCGCTAGCGCCCGCTGACTCAGCCCAAGCCTCTGACGGCCACCAAGTACCGCCTCCGCGAAACTCTGCCCTGTGGCACCTACGTCGGACTGATTCATATCTGAAACGATAATGCTTGACAGCATCAACTTCAACTGAGAACCTCAAAGTGATTCGGAAATGATTCATGATGACACAATAGAATCCATCCTCATTGACCCGGGAGCGCGGAGATGCCAGACGAATTTCTAACGACGAAACAAGTCAGCGACCAGTGGCCGTTCTTGCCGGCCGCGACGCTCCGGTACTGGCGGCATGTCAATGAAGGTCCAGCCTCCTTCCGAGCCGGATCTCGAGTGTTGTACCGCCGCAGTGAGATCGAACGATGGCTCGCCGCCCAGGAGGAGTCAACTAAGCGTGGCGGGGGCGCTGCCTAGCCATAACATTCACGTCGACTCGGTGCCCGAGGCCCGCGATTGTCGACTCCATCGCAAGTAAGTGCATCGTTTGTGTGTCCGCGAAGTGGCCACGGATCCGTCGGAACCTTCGCGCCACGCCAGTCGCTCCATAGCCAAGCGAGGCCACGACACAGGAAATTGGCAGTCCACGGCCAGCCGCCGGTATATTGCCGGGCACAGACAATCGACGGGGGTCAACATGAGTCAGTTCGAGGTCGGCAACATCTCCGCCACCGCAGTGTTGACTGCGAAGATGCGAGCGCTCGAGTCCGACTGCGAAGGAAGCCTGTTCAGCGACCAGTACGCAGCACTGCTGGTGGAACATTCCGGGTTGAACCTTCGATCGCTCAACCTCGAACAGGTCACTGGGCAAAGACTATTCGAGTCCAATGTCGTGCGAACACACTTCCTCGACAACGCACTCCTCAAGGCGACCGCAAACGGTGTGCACCAGGTCGTCATCCTTGGCTCCGGCCTCGACACTCGCGCTGCACGACTCGACCTGCCGACGGACTGTATCGTATTCGAGATCGACCAGCTCTCGGTCATCAGCTACAAGAAGCAGATTCTCGCTGAGCACGACGTCTACATCGATGTTGACTGGCGCCCGCGAGGTGGTGACCTCGAGGGTGAATGGCTCAGGGAGCTGACCACTGCCGGCTTCGACCCACAGGTTCCGACCGCCTGGATCATCGAAGGCGTCTTGTTCTACTTCTCCGATGAGACTGTGGCCCAATTGATTCAGACTGTGACCGATCACAGTGCCGCAGGCAGTGAGCTACTCGTGGTGCACTTCGGTGCCGGCGCACTCATCGAAGCCCAGAGCCGTGAGATGGCAAGCGCCGCGGAGAATGCGGGTTACGGATTCAAGTCGACGGTCGCAGACCCCGTGCAGTGGCTGGATGGGTATGGATGGGATACCGAAGCGGAAACATTCAGCTCCGCCGCGGAACGCCTGGGACGAACAATCCCCTATGACATCGAAGAAGGCCCGGGCCGGGAGATCGCCTGGTTGATCAGAGGGGTCAAGAGATGATTCGGTGGGATCGCGTCTGACTCGCCGCAGCATTCGCAGAGTCCGCGATCTCGACCTGCAGGTTGTACGCGGAAACTGGGTCTTTTGCTGCCTTCCAGCATTGCCATTGGTTCGTCGGTACGTCGGCCGAGCCAGGTAGAACGAAGGCTGGGAACTGCGTTCGCGCTTCACTCCAGGCGCCGGCAGATCGCCGGAGGACTTGGAAGCGACCCCATCGATGAGGTAGCCGAACAACTGGGTAGATCAGCACGGTCGCTGAAGCGCTCAGCACGATTGACAGCGCGATAACCAGCGACACGGATTTGACGTGCGCTGAGTACCAACCCCCTTCGACGTTCACATCGGTGAGCGCAAGATCGATGGTCTTGTTCACTGTGTAAATGCAGACAAGCGCCGCGGTACACGCCCACCCGAGCAATGTCAGCGCAAAGGGACCTCGTCGCACGACCCGATACGCACGCACGGCGAGGACGGCGTTCAGGGCCCCAGCAACGCCAATCGCACCCAAGAACACCACCCAATACGCGTAAACCATTGGTGTGAAAGGAATATCGGCGGTGATGTACGAGCTCGGAATGTCGGCGATCGGTGAGCTGATGTAGGTGAGGGTCATAGCGGTGGCGATGGCGATCTGCGCGCATACCCACGGGCGGTAACGCACCTCACGCCCGGTAACCGCCCACATCAACGCTACTGCCGGCACTGCCGCGCATGCCGCGAGTGTCATGCCCACCAGGGTCGTCGCGTTCGACAATCCGGTAGCCCTCGCGATGACCGGGTTGATGAGGTCGTCGGTGAAGTGCGGCGTTCGGGCCAGCTTGCCAACACCAATCAGCAAACAGACCTGGGTGTAGGCCCAGAAGGTAGGCGTCGCATCGCTCGGCGGGCGCGACAGGCGCAGCAAGGCAACAGCTATCAGCAAGCCACAAATGCCGACAGTGAGTACCGCTGCCATGATCACGGCCAGCCGAAGGTTGCGGCTGCCTTCTGCAGCATTCGGCGCTCGGCTGCTGTTGCTCTGTCTGGAATGATCACGTCGCGGTACAGGTCGGCCTTGGCTACCAGGAGCCGAGCGAACCACTCGGCCTGCATCTCAAACGGATGCTCGTAGTTCGACCTGGCCATCGTGCAGGGCAGCGCGAACACGTTGCCAACCATCTCTGGAGGTACCAGCGGAAACAGCGAGGCGAGGTAATCGACACGCTCATGGTCACGCAGTCCGTGCTGCAGCAGTATGTGCCCCAGTTCGTGTGCGATGGCGACTTCGCGGTGCAGTGCGGTCAGGCCCTGACGAATGTAAATCTGATCGCTGTTCGACTGCGGAATCCATAAGCCGGAGCAGGTCTCGGCGAGGTTGTCGGGCAGCAGGTGCACGGTGATCGGACGTTGGCGATCGAGGGACAGTGCGGCGATCGCAGCTTCGATTGTCCATGGCCGACGGAATGAGACCTGACCCAACGCCGCGGCTGCTACTTGCTGCGGATCACTTCTGCTCGTCATGAGCACGTCTGGCGAGGTCAGCAAGGGCTTGACGCGCGTGATCGGTCATTGGCTTTGCCGAGGCACGCAGTGCGACCAATCCCGTGGTGTTGTGCGCGAGTTCGAGCAGGTTTCCGATCTGCTGGTGAATCGGCACATACTTGTTCGGGTCATCACTCGCGATATAGGCGGACGAATCTCCACCGAAACCGCACACCTCTGCGATCGCTTGGCGCTCGGCTTCGGTCGGGACCACCTCGCCCGCAAACCATTGATCGACGGCGTCGGGCGGGACGGGCCGACCAAGTGTCGCTGTGACACCTTCGGATACTTCTTGAGAAGTGGCCGGTTGCTTTACGCACTTCGCAAGTTGCAGCAGTCTGTCGATGCGTACTTCCAATGGCAATGGATCGGTCAACTGAACCCCCTCAGCTGGTTTCCTCTCGGAGCCTAATCGATCTTCTGCGCGCCTTCCAGCGTGTCGTAAAAGCATCAGAAAGATCTTTTTCATCGACCGGCAACATCCCGGCGAGCCAACGGCGGTAGAGTTGCTCTGTACGCATGGGGTCTCCGGGCGCTGCCAGAGGTGTGTCGAGCAGGTCGCGGAAGGTCAGGTCGATGAGTGGAATCCTGGCTGTACCAGGGCCTCCCACCCGCTCGAGGACCTCTGTGGCATATATCGCGGTCAACCGCTGAACGCAGGCCTTCAGGTCGTCCGAGTCGTCGCCCGGTAGCGCGACGACCACCTTGGAAGCGGCCTGGACGATGTCTTGAATGATCGATACCGGTATTTCCATCGTTGTGAACGAAAGTGCATTGGTGAGGTCCTGAGTTCCGGGAGCGTCGACCTGCTGCGTCGAACCGTGCAGAATCTTCGCAGCGTGCCCCTCCGGCCAGGACAAACCCAGGTCCAACCTTCTCAATGTCGTTGGGCGCGGGGTGGTTGTCTCCGGGACGGGGTTCTCGATGCGCGCCATCGTCGTATCGGCGGGCCCACCCTTTTCGTGCACTTCTGTCCTCGTCAACGCGAGTTCCCGCCGACGATCGTGCACTGCGCTCGCGAGTCGCAGAAGGTTTTCAGGCACACCGGACATAGCAAAACCGTATCCCAGTCTGCGTAGTGAACGCTGCGCTCTTCCCGATTTTTAGCAGATCGAGACCTCATACGACCCACACAAGACACACAACCGACAAAACTTTCGTGGTGTGTGACGCTTGTAAATGTCTTATGACTGCCTTATGTTGGCTCTACGTTGCTTGTTTGACTGTTCAATGACAGAACGGTCCCAACTATCCGAGTCTCGGGGTACGGAATGCGAAATTCCTCGTTTGTCCGCAAGGACGAGTCCAGATCGCTGGTGCAGTCCTGGCGACCGCGCACCGCTGAAGTCCCACAGGTCCCGGTTCAGGCAGTCCAGAGAAGTCGACGGCGAACGACGAACGCAACGCTCGCCACCACAGTGGTCCTGGCAATCCTGTCGATCGGAATCACCCCGGTCGATGCCGAGCCCCTCCAGTCCGACAAATGCCCTCTTCTCCACGTGCTCGCCGTCTCGGGCACGACTGAGTCGTCATCCGACATCGATCCGAATCTGGATACAGGGTTGCTCTCCCGTGTAACGATCGGCGCAGGGTCCGGTGCCGTACCGGGAACCTACTCACGCCAATACGTGCCCTATCCAGCATCTTTCGGGGGCGCAACCCCCGGCGAGGACGCGACATACGAGCAGTCGGTGAAGACTGGCGAGGCGAACGCGTCAAAGATGTTGGAGGAGTTCGCCAACCGTTGCCCGGACACCGATTTTGCGCTCACCGGATACAGCCAGGGCGCGCAGATCGCGCGGCTGGTTGCCCAGGCGATAGGCGCCGGATCAGGACCCGTTCCGGCCGACCGAATTGCCGGAGTAGCGCTATTTTCAGATCCCGGCCGAGCGGCAGGATCGCCGAACTTCCCAGGTGGCCCAACCGATCAAACAACCCCTGACCCAGCTCCGGGCACCAGCGGTACGAATGTTGCTCAGCTAAGCGTCACTGCGACACCACCTGCTGAAGGTGGCGGCATCGCACCGTCAGACGGCAAGACATTTGGTGAACTCGACGGTCGGGTGTACTCCCCCTGTGCCACAGGCGATATGGCGTGCTCGACACCGGAGAATGCACCGATCGCACGACTCGTCACCAACATCGCGGGTCAGATGCATCTCGACGCCGAAGACCCACAGACGATCCTGGCAGACGCAGCGGTGGCAATTGGCGGGACGGTGATTCGCTCATCGTCGAACTTCATCAACGACGGTGGAGTGGACAAGTTCCTGGCCGGAGAACCGGTCAACGCCGAAAAGTCCCTGCTGACCTACGCCGCCGAAGGCTCTGATCCCACTGCCCCTGCCGATCCGTTCTCGGCACTGGTGCGCTTGGGAACTATCGGGTTCGGCGCCGCAGTCACGGTGGCCAAGAAGGTGATCACACCTGCGAACGTCGTGTCGCTCGCAAGCGTAGGTCTGGCCAACCCCGCTGCCGCACTTGCGCTTTTCGGTAGCCAGCTCGTTGGTGCAGTCGCGGACACATATCCTCCGGACCGAATCCTGAACGGCGTGCAGCAATCCATCTTCAACGAAGTCAAGGCCGGCGTCACTGACAACGCCGGTCTGGTCAAGATGGCCACCGATCTTCGGTACTGGGACACCGTGCGCCTGCACGGGATCTACTCCTCAAACGTAGCCACCCCGGACGGGGCACCGTCCACGGCATTCGTAGCGCAATGGTTCAACGCCGTCCTTCAGGACCTACTTGCCAAGAAGACCGAGACCGACGAGACCTCCGAGCGCTCGGACGATCAAGTACCGACCACGCCGGGGCTGCCGGGACTGATCGAACCGACGTATGCCCCGGCCACTACGCCGACCCCGACACCGTCCCCAGAGTTTTCGCCTTCGCCGCCGGCGTCGACCACGACCTCCACACCGCACGAGGTATCTGCTTCGGGTTCTTCGACGACGACGCCCACCCAAACCTCAACTGCGACAGAAACGGAGACGGTGCGATGACCGAACAGCATGACGACTGGTGGGGTTCTGCGCACATCCCCAGCAATGTGGTCGATCAAGAATCCGACGCCACTGCCGGTGAAGTCATTCCTCAACCGAGGAATGATGAAGCGGTCGTGGCACCCAGACCCGTGCGTCCGTTGACGCCCGTCGACGAAGACCATCACCGTCCGTCAGCCACCTCCGGCGCTCCCCCATTGGGCACCGAGCAGTATGTGCCTTCGTCTCTCCAAACACCGCAGTCGCAGCCCTTGACCGGGACGTTGAGCACCGACCTTTTGCGAGTGCGTGTCCGACCGACACCCGAGTCTGGGTGGCGCAGGGCAGTTCATCGCGCGACGTTGGGAGCCATCAATCCCGGTGAAGCACCCGCAGACATTGAATGGCGCATCACCAACGACCGTATCCGCCAGAGCATCCGGGGCGACTACAAGCTTGCCGTGTTGTCTCTGAAGGGCGGGTCGGGCAAGACGACCACAACGGCCGGTCTCGGATCGGTTTTCGCGGCCGTACGCCCGGACCGCGTCATCGGGATTGACGCAAATCCTGACCTCGGTACGCTCAGCAGTCGGGTCCGATCCGAGCACTCGTATACCGTCCGCGACCTGCTTGCAGATCAGAACATCACACGCGCCGCAGATGTCCGCATCTATACCAACCAGGCACCCTCACGGTTTGAGATCTTGGCGTCACCACGCGATCCGAGGATTGCCGAAGCATTTTCAGAAGAACACTATCGACGCACAGCTCGAATTCTCGAGGAGTATTACCAACTCATCCTGACCGATTGCGGCACGGGAATTCGGCACAGCTCGATGACCGGTGTGCTCGACGAAGCCGACGCTCTTGTGCTGGTGACACCGCCGGCGCTCGACGGGGCGCAATCAGCGGAGGCCACCCTCGAATGGCTTGAGCAGAACGGGCACGCGGACCTGGTCGCGCGGGCGGTAACCGTGATCTGCACCAACCGGCCGGGAAAGTCGAGTGTGGATGTTCGTGAACTCGAGGATCATTTCTCCCGGCGGTGCCGTGCAGTGCTGACGGTGCCATTCGATCCGCACCTGGCCGAGGGCCAAGAAGTTCTGCTCGACCGGTTGACGCCCGCCACGATCAAGGCCTTTCGGTCTTTGGCGGCCACCATCGCCGACGACTTCCCTGCAGCAGCCCAGCGACGGTACGGCAGGGCCGAACGATGACGGCCGCCCGGCAGAATTCCATCGAGCTGCATCCATCGGGACCGGCAATCTTTCAGGACGAGGAACGACTGAGCATTCCGCGACCGGGGGCACAGCTACCTTCGCACGAGAACCGGATTGCGGTGTGGCAGAGCCATATCCCGACTATTCCGGGAGCGGGACCGGCGTCGCCACTGTGGTGGTGGCTCGGTGTCCACGGCGGTGCAGGTGTGTCGACGTTGACGACGGTGCTGACCCCGTCGGGCGATGCGCGGCGGATGTGGCCCAGTGGCATGCCCGGTCAGAGCCCTGTCGTTGTCCTTGTCGCACGGACGCATCTGTCGGGTTTACGTGCGGCACATAACGCGGTGATCCAGGCGGCGGCAGGTGGAGTGCCGGGAGGCTTGGTCATCGCCGGGTTGGTCACGATCCCGGATGCGCCCGGCAAGGTACCTGCTGATCTCCGCAGGTACCGAGATGTCGTGGTGCAGGCGGTTGATCAGCACTGGACGTTGCCCTGGGTTCCCGATTGGCGTGAAACACCCCGCAGCGAACTGCCGAACTGGCGACCAGGTGACGTCGCCCTGGTCGGCCGTGCCCGGCGGAAGACACCCGACGCTCAGGCGCAGCCACCGAGTGAATACATGCGCTGTGGTGACGAAATCGCCTCTGTAGCTCGCGAACTAGCCCGAAGGGAACGCTCGTCATGATTGTCCATACCTATCTCACCGCCCAGGACGTGCTGTCGACGAACTCGCATCAGATCGCCCATCACGCCGGCGATACCGTCTTGGCTGCCGATCCCGGTGGCGGCAACATCGGGCCGGCTAACCCGGAAGCGCCCCCTGGGTCCGGCAAGTTTCAGACGTTGATGAACTGGTTCTTCTGGGGCGTCGTGGCGACGGCTGGCTGTGCCGGCTTGTACGCGGCGGTCTCCCTCGGCTGGGAGAAGAGGCAGGGCGGCGGAGGTGAGGCCCAGCCACATCTCGTGAAGGTATTGGTGTCCTCGGTCCTGATTGGCGTCGTGGTCACGATCGTCAACACATTGGCATTGACGTAGGCCGACGAGATGCCCCCCGAGACAATGGAGATGTTCGCCAAGTTCCTGCGCTGGGGAATCTGGTGCGTCCTCGCAGTTTTCGCGACCTCCGCGATGGCCGCGGTGGGTCTGCTGGCTTGGGAACACCGGCGTAGCGAGCCACTCGGCGACAGCACGCGGTGGCTCTTTCGCATCTGTCTGTGCTGCTGCCTACTGTCCGGGCTTCCAACCTTTCTCTATCTGATCTTCTACAACAGGTGAGCGAAAGATGCATCACAGCAACGCAATCAGGTGGCCAATCCGGCCGGTGTCGGGATTCAGCCTCGTGGTGGTCGCCCTGCTATTGGCCGCACTGGTGGGCTGCGAGAAGAGCGGTGGTCCCGGACCTCAATCAAGTACGCCGGTAACGCCAAACCTCGACACAGTGCCCACCGTCTCCTGGCGGACTTACCAAGCGGTGATGCTGCCGTTCTCCCATGACGACGGCCCGGCGATCGCCTACGACACAGCGCCGCACGGGTACTCCCACACCCCACAGGGCGCACTAATCGCCGGGCTGCAGGCCGAAGCACGCCTGTCACTGGCACCTGATCAAACCTGGCCAACTGTCGTGAATACCCTCATTGCGCCCGGAGCGGGGCGAGATCGGTTCGCCGCGGCCAGGGCGGCGGTCAGTATTACCGCTGCACCTGATGCGGCCCAGGTCCCCGCCTACGTCGGCTATCGCTGGGATAGCTACACCGACAGCGAAGCGAAAGTACATGTCGCAGTGCGACAGAACGGGCAGCTCTTCAGCAAGCAGTTGACCCTGTGGTGGGTTCGGGGTTTCGAAGACAAACCCGACGATTGGATGTTGCTGCTGCCTGTCGACGGCCTGGGCGATCCACCTGCCCCACTGTCGTCACTCGACGGGTTCATCAAGTTTGGAAGTCCATCATGAGCACGGGCGCCGGTGACAGCCGTCATCGATCCGACAGCGATGCACGCCGTGGCGTCGTTCAGTGGTTTTATTCGTCGCCGATGACCTTTGCTCTATCGGCACTGTTGCTCGTGGCGGTGGTTGGCGCGACTGTATTGGTCGTCTTGAGTTCCAGCGAGCACGACAGTGACGACACCCTGATTCCGATGCGTCCCAGCGACTCCGTCCCGATATCGTTGCCACCGACCAGCACCGAAGGCGGATTCGATGCTCCGCTCGCCGATATGTGGGGGCGAAAGGTGTTCGTCCCCAGGGATGCCAACGGTCAACTTCTCAATCAGATCGCAGTTCCAGTCCGAGCAGAGATGCTGCCACCGGCGACTCCACAGGGATTGATGTGGCAGTCGGTCTACGGTTTTGCACTTCCGTTCTCCACCAGCGATGGACCGACCAGGTGGGATGGTGATGTAGCGACAGGATTCAGTCATCGGCCGGAGGGATCGGCGCTGGCTGGATGGCAGCTCATTTTCCGGCAACTTGGCCCGAAGGTTGTGCAACAACAAATCGCACGTAGGTACCTCGCCCTGACCCCGGCCGAACAGACACAGTTCGACGACCAGCTTTCTCGACGCCCAGATCGTCCCTTGACCGAAGTCGGGATCACAGTGAGTGCGCCAGATGCCTTCCGGCTGACCACTTATGACTCCGAGTTCGCAGTCGTTGAGTACGCGGTTCGTGATCGTAGCGCTGTCCCGAACACCCAGTGGGCCATCACGCGCGCCGAACTGGTGTGGGACAACGTGATCCACAGCTGGAAGCTCAGGGGATTCAGCCCGCAGATGCTGGCGGAACGTACCGCATCAATCGAGGGGTGGACCCAATGGTGACCACCACCGACTCGGCGCCGACCGATCGTCTCGCTCGCCATATGCCAAGTGCGCGCGCGGGCGTTAAAGCAGCGACCATCGCGCTACTGGTGGCAGTAATCAGCCTTCTGCTACCAGCCGGCACCGCGCACGCCGACGATGACAGCAACCTCAACAAGGCGTGCCAAGCCGTCACCAGCGCGCCGATCGACCTGATCCCGGGAGTAGGTGACATCACCAGCGGTATCAAAGATTTGGCCTGCACTGCCGGCACCGAAGGCGCCGGAGCCGCTGCGGAGAAGCTCTACGACTCGGCGTTCGGAAAAGTCGTAGAAGACATGCTCGCGGGCGCCGCTGAGATCGTCAAAGTCGTTCTCACCTGGTGGATGAAGATCCCGCTCCCCGACCTGTACGGCGAGGGTGGTGGCCCCAACCAGGGACTGATCACGAAAATCAACGAATACACGGTGCAGACTCAGGTGTTCCTCGCCGCTTTGTCCTTCCTCGTCGTGATCACCAAAGTAGGAATGGCACGTGCACACGCTGCCGGCGAAGAGGTCCGAGAGGCGAACAAGTCGCTCATCCGCGTCATCTTCACCGTTGCCACACTCCCCACCGTGATCGTACTGGCATCCAAAGGTGGTGATACGTGGGCAATTTGGATAGTCAACAAAGCCGCCGGCGACGGCGGTATCGAGAAAGCCATCACAAAGCTGCTCATGGCTGCCGCGTTCGGGCCGGGCATCATGTTCTTCATCGCGGCCGCGATCTGCCTGACCGGACTGCTACAAGCAGCCATGTTCGTTGTCCGAACGGCATTCTTGATCCTCGTGTGTGCAGCACTTCCCGTCGCGGCCTCAGCATCAGGCGGTAGCACCGGGAAACAGACATACGACAAACTCATCGCCTGGACCATCGCGTTCCTCCTGTTCAAACCGGTTGCGGGCATGTGCATGGCAGTTGCGATCTGGGCAGGCGCGGACGACTCGGACCCCATGAGCCAACTGGCGGGGATGTTCCTGCTCATGATGAGTTTCCTGACCTTGCCTGCCCTGATGCGCCTCATCGCGCCAGCAGTGTCATCGGTAGGAAACGGACCTTCGACAGTCGGGGCCATCGGGGGCGCTGTAGCAGGCGGAGCCGCGATCGGGTCGCTCAAAGGTTCCATGACCAGTAGCGGAAAAGGCGGTGCCGGGGGATCTTCCGGCGCCACCAACGTGACGTCAGGCCCGCCGACGGGAGCAACGAATACCCGCAGCGACAACACCGGTGGCGGCAAATCAACCAAAGGTGGCACAGGGTCTTCCCCTGCTTCGACCAGCGGCGGACCAGGGGGCTCGGTGCCGGCAGTTGCCGGCAAGGGAGCAGCAGGTGCCCATCCAGCTGCGGCGGCAGCGACCGTTGCGGCCGGCTCGGTTGCTGCGGGAGCGAAGGCAATCGACCGGGCTGCCGAACAGGGTTCGTCCACAGACAATTCGTCGTCCGGCGGCGGGGACGGCCCATCCGGGTCGGTGGGAGGCTCACGCAAATGACCACAACTACTGCGATCTCCCGGCCGCGCTACGGCAACTGGATCCGGCCCCGATCCGCCGGATTCTTTGGAATGACCTGGGGCGCAAGCATGGTCATGATCGGTGTGCTGATGGCGTCGATGTTCCTGCTGTTCATCAACATCCTTGCCGGCGTGATCTGTGCCGTGATCGGGACGATCCTGCTCCTGCCGCTTATCGCGCCCTTCGGCGGTCGCACCGGATACGAAAGGGTTTACATCCGCATGAAGTGGACGCAGCGCAAATTGACTGGCGCACATCAGTATCGCTCTGGGCCGTTCTCGAAGGTGCCGGGTGGACGACACCGGCTACCGGGAATTCTTGCCCACACGGACATGTACGAGGCGCTCGATGCCCTCGGCAACCGCTACGGCATCATTCACATGCCTCGCACCGCGCAGTACACCGTCGTCTTCGCGTGCTCACCACAAGGCGACGACGCGATCGACCCCAACGACATCGACACATTCGTGGCCAACTGGGGCCAGTACATCTCGATCCTCGGCGAGGACGCTGACGTTGATCTGGTCGCAGCAGTGGTCGAGACCATACCCGAAACCGGACAGCGGCTGCGCAGCGAGCAGGCCCGTCTGACTCACCGCGGTGCTCCGACGCTGGCCAAACAAATCATGCGAGAAGGGGCCGAACAATCGACTGGCCTGTGGCAACTGCACGCGCGGTTGGCGGTCACACTTCGGGCCACGACACCCGAACGCAAGCGCGACCCGTCTGAAATGGCCGTCGAACTCGGCGGGCGCCTGCCGGAGATGTACGAAGGGTTGTCGATGTGTGGGGTCGGGGCGTCACCCATGCCACCGGCCGAGATCGCCGGATTTGTACGCCGGTCCTACGACCCGGACTGTGCGGACACTCTGGAAGAGATTCTGTCCGGAGATGATTCAGCGGTCTCGCTCACCTGGGACGACTGCGGCCCAAGCACAGCGCAGGAGGCCTGGGATACCTACACCCACGACAGCGGAGTGTCGGCCGTCCTCGCGATGGAAGAACCACCGCGTGGCAATGCAACGACTGAGACGATTCTTCGGCGCTTGCTCTCGGGCCACCACGAACTCCCCCGCAAGCGGCTCGCCATGCTCTATCGCCCGCACTCCCCCGGCGATGCGGCAACCATCACCGAGCGCGACTACAACAACGCCGTCACCGCAGTCAACAACGGAACCAAGGCAGTTCCCTCCGCCGCCACAGTCTTGCGGTCGCGAGCGGCAGCCAAAGCCCGCGATGACGAAGCAGAAGGCCACGGCTTGGTCCGATTCGGCAGCATCATCACCATCACCGCGCTAGCGCCCGAGGAACTACCTCGCCAGCGATCGGTCCTCAAATCGCTTACCTCCAACGCGCGCATCAAGACCCGACCCGCCTACGGCTATCAAGCACCAGCGTTTGCGGCCGGCCTCGGCATCGGTTTGGTTCTCCCCGACCACTACTCAATCCCTCAGTCCTTCACCATGAGCGGGGACAAGTGATGAAGCTGCATCAGCTACCGAACCCTGACGAAGGCCCGATCACCGTATCGACCGACGATACGGCCGGCGTCGCAGAGCGGCATCTGTTTGCCCGATTCGCCAACCGGAGAACCAGCGTCGCCAGGAGCACCGTCGAACAGCGAACGAAGCGCGATCGTAGCCCTGCACGGAAAGCTGTTCGCACCTTCGGCTTCCGTGGGCTTCCTGGGCGCGGAGGCGGCCGCTGGACGCTGGTCGACAAGCCTGCCGAATACCGAGGGACAAGCAATCAGGTGTGCGGCATCTGGCCGTGGCTGGTCAGTGCCGGCACTCCCACAATCGGGACCTACCTCGGCGAGAACCTCGATACCGGCCAAGCCCTGTGCTTCGACCCGCTCAACTGGTTCCACCGAGCGAACCTAGTCTCGAATCCGAGTGTCTTCATCCTGGGATTGCCCGGACTCGGGAAATCCACACTGTGCCGCAAGATGGTCACCGGGGCAATCGCCAGCGGCGTGACACCCATGATCCTCGGCGACCTCAAAGGCGAATACGTCGATCAAATCCACAAGATGGCAGGTCAAGTCGTCAAAGTTGGCCCCGGCGAAGGAACGATCAACCCGCTCGCAGTCGGCGCGCTGGGATCGATCCTGCCGATCCTCGAAGCGCACGGATTCGAGGAGGAGTTCAAGCGGGTACAGGCCGAGGTTCTATCCCGCCAGGTGGAGATGACCGGCGCTCTGATTGCCATGGTCCGCAAAGACCGACCCGTCTCGGACACCGAAGAAGCGGTCCTGAGCCGCGCGCTGGAGTTGATCACCAGTGACGTTCGGTTCGGGCCGGGCACTCCGCCGTTGTTGACCGATCTACGGGAGTTCCTGGCCGACGGGCATCCCGACCTGTTCGCGACCTGTGAATCTGAAACCCACGAGCAATACCTGGAAGTCACTCGACCACTACGAATGTCACTGCGTGCGTTGATCGACACCCCGGTCGGGCGCGTGTTCTCGGCGCAGACCTCCACCCCACTAGACCTCGACGCTCCCGCGGTCTGTGTTGACGTCTCCGCACTGGCCCGAGGCGACTCGCGACTGCGCGCGGCCGTGCTCCTCGCGTGCTGGAACGACGGATTCGGTGCCATCGAAGCTGCCCACACGCTCTCCGACCTCGGATTGCGACCACAACGACAGTTCCAGGCCGTCCTCGATGAACTGTGGCAGGTCCTCAGTGCCGGTCCGGGCATGGTCGAGCGGGTCGACGCGCTCACCCGGATCAACCGCACCCTGGGCCTGTCACTGATGATGATCACCCACACTCCAAAGGACCTGCGCACGTTGAAAAGTGAGCAGGAACGTCAACGTGCGATGGGATTCATCGAACGAGCGGGCGCCGTGATCTGTGGCGGGCTGACGCCAGCTGACATCGATGCGTTGGAGACGGTGATCGCATTCACCGCGAAGGAACGAGCCCGAGTCTCCGGCTGGAGTTCACCTCCCACCATGGACGTGCAACGCAACCTCGAGAAACCACCACCGGGCCGCGGGATGTTTCTCCTCAAGATCGGGCGTCGTCCAGGTGCAGCGTTCGTCACCAAACTCACCTCCACTGAGATCGCGTCCGGGATCCATAACACCAACAAGCGCTTCGACGGACTCGATCGCGCAGCCGGATAGGGAGCGGCACATGCGATGGGCGGTACCACAAGCAAACTCGCGATCGCGCTACTGGCGCTGGTCACCGGTGTCACGCTGATGCTTGCCGTCATCACTGCCTCAGATCCGGAGGCCAACTGTGACACCTCGACCTCCGAGGGGGCGGTAGTGAACGCCGCCGGGATCGCGCCTGCACCATCTGGGCGATCGACAGACCCGACTGTCGTCTCGGCAGACGACTGGAATGCGCTGGCCCAGTGCGAGGCCGGCGGCAATTGGGCGACCAACACCGGAAACGGATTCTTCGGGGGCCTGGAGTTCACCCAGCAAACCTGGGAAGGACACGGCGGCACCCGCTTTGCGCAGCGCGCCGACCTGGCGAGCCCAGCGCAGCAAATGGAGATCGCGAATGCCGTCCTTGCGGGCCAGGGCTGGGGAGCATGGCCTTCGTGTTCGGAAGCCAAGAACCTTGGCGGCAAAAGGCCCGCCCCCGCCGGTACATTCGACGCCGCTGGATCTGGACCCGCGAGTGCACCTGCAGCGCCGCTGGCTCTACCCCCGCCGCCTGTCTCCCCCGCGCCTCAACTAGCCGCTGCCGCCGCACCCAGCAAACGCACCATTCCTGTCACGCCGGGATACACCGTGTCCAGTCCCTTCGGCGATCGCAACGGCGAGTCACATCGCGGTACCGACTTCGCAGCGCCTCAGGGCCATCCGATTGTGGCCGCCCTCGATGGACAGGTCGCCGACGCAGGTCCCGCTCAGGGGTTCGGCAACTGGGTCGTCATCGATTCACTCGACAACGGCCAGAAGGTCTCAACTGTCTACGGCCACATGTACGACAACGGCGTGCGTGTGCGGACCGGGGACAAAGTCAAAGCAGGGCAACGCATCGGCGACGTCGGAAGCAACGGCCAATCCAGTGGGCCGCACCTGCATTTCGAAGTCTGGCCCGGCGGGCGCCTACCAGAAGGCAGCGGCCATCCCATCGATCCGATGCCCTGGCTACA
Organism: Williamsia faeni; assembly: GCA_003202005.1. Classification (GTDB taxonomy): domain Bacteria; phylum Actinomycetota; class Actinomycetes; order Mycobacteriales; family Mycobacteriaceae; genus Williamsia; species Williamsia faeni. Next base: position 18,762 of record QJJF01000023.1, read on the forward strand.
AGGAGCCGCCACATCAATTGGCGATAAAGCGGCCAGTCACGGCGGCAACGACCAACCCGCATCGTGCCCGACCGATACCTTCGGTACCGCAGGCGGATCCCTCAAAGCTGGCTCGGTCCCACCCGAGTTCGAACCATGGATCCGCAGAGCAGGTTCGCTGTGCCCCGGCGTCAGCGCCCCGATGATCGCGAGCCAGCTCTACCACGAGAACAAGTTTCGCTACGGCGCCAACGCACCTGTCTCCCCAGATGCGGCCGCCGGACCGGCACAATTCATTCCCGGCACCTGGGCGCGATGGGGCAAGGACTACGACGGCAACGGCATCGTCGACGTCAACTCCATCGGCGACGCAGTCATGGCCGAAGGGCACTACCTCTGCTACATCCGAGAACAGGTCGACGACGGTCTCAAAGATGGCAGCTACCGCGGTGATCCGACCGAGTTGACCCTCGCCGGATACAACGCCGGCGAAGGCTCACTGGTCCGCAATCCACCCCCTGGTCGCGACTCGCTACCGAGTTACCCGCGCGCAATCACGGAGACAATCCCGTACGTGCGGTCGATCATCGCCGACATGCCGAAATACACCGACCGGAACGCATCCGGCCGGTTCACCTACAGCGCCACATCGCCGCACGGCAAGCAGATCACCGAAGCCGCCAAGCAATATCTCGGTACGCCGTATGTGTGGGGTGGTGGCGACATCCACGGCCCCACCAACGGTGGACTGGACTGCAGCGGGCTGACCAGTGCCGCGGTGTTCCAAGGAACGGGCAATCGGACGTCGCTGCCTCGCACGACCTACGACCAATGGAACCTCGGCACCGAGATCCCACTGGACAAAGCACAAGCCGGCGACCTCGTGTTCTCCGAGTTCGGCGGCAACGGACCCGAACATGTTGGTGTCGTCGTCGCTCCGGGCCAGATGATTCACGCCCCGCAAGCCGGAGAGAACGTCAAGTACAGCAACTTCCAAAGTGGATCTCGAGTGAAGAGGGTCGCATGAACCGACCACGAACCCTCCACCTCGCCGCTGCAATCGCAATTGCGATGCTGCTGGCCAGCTGCGGATCCGACCCGGACCGACCACTGCCCATACCGAACTCAGCATCGACGCCGAACCCGACCAGCAACGCCGAAACTGTCATCACCACAGCTCTCACCCGCTTGTTCACGTGGTTTCCGGCGCAGGAGCCTGACACGACAGCGGCTTTCGATCGGGCCCGACCACTGCTAGGGCCGCCGCTCATCGATGCGGACGGTCCCGGTGCGCCCCTTACACGGAGCATCGAATGGGGCCAATGGGCTGCACAAGGCGTGTCGGTCGTCGCGACAGCGCAGATAGTCAGCGACGAACACCCACCCGATACCCCAACGTCAGTGGCGAGGGTCGTAAAGGTCACACAACGTCCAACCGTCGTCAACGGCGGGTCGCAACCACCAAAGGTACTGACCGCGTGGGCAATTGCAACCAGCCGATCACCTGGCATGTGGGTCGTCACCAGCATTCGAATCTAGCGCCGCTCGAAAGGAACCGACGACCATGACTCATCCAGGACGGTCCAGACAACCGAACAGCAACGTTGGCCACGCCCTAGTCCTCGGCGTCCTTGCTCTCGGCTTCGCAATCGCGAGCCTGGTCACGACGGCGCTGATGTGGGGAACTGATCAGGATGTCTCGTTGTTTCCACCGACCACCATGCTCAATCTCGCCCAAGGGCGACTCCACTGGAGTTCCGGTGCCACCGTCGCCCTCGTCCTTCTGTCGTTGTTCGTCGGGGTAGCTGGAGCTGTCGCCGTCCGACTTGTGCTGCGACACCACGCGAAACGCACTCGCGTTGACGGAGCAGCCCGCCTGCTGGGGCGCGGCAAACACATCGCTTCCCTGACCGCACGCGAAGCGAACCGAGCTGCCAATCGAATGGGCGTCGATGCCAGCGCCGGCCCCGGCCTGCCCCTCGGCGTCGCGCTGCACGGCAACCAACGCTTGTACTCGTCCTGGGAGGACACCCAGATCCACATCTGGGGCCCGCGCACAGGCAAATCGACGTGCCTGGTCATCCCAGCGATCCTCGAAGCCCCCGGTGCCGTGATCGCCACCAGCAACAAACGTGACCTCGTGGACGCCACCCGCCACGTCAAGGCCAGAACCAAACCGGTTTGGGTCTTCGACCCCCAAGAGCTGGTCAGTGAACCTGCGAGCTGGTGGTGGAACCCACTTTCCTATGTCACCGATGACGTGACGGCCATCAACCTCGCAGAATTGTTCGCAGCCGGCTCGGCAGCTCCCGACGCCAAAACGGATGCCTTCTTCGATCCAGAGGGTAAAGATGTGCTGGCACAACTCCTTCTGGCCGCCGCACTCGAGGGACGTCCGGTGACCGACGTGTACGACTGGATCACTCGCCCCTCCGAGGATGCCGTGGTCACACTGCGTCGCGCCGGCTACGAGCTGATGGCAGACGGCCTTGCCTCCCAGATTGCGGCACCGGACAGGCAGCGCGCCGGCGTGTTCGGCACCGCAAAGAAGATGGCCGGATGTCTGCGTCTTCGCGCGTTCCACGAATGGGTGACCGACGATGGACGCCGACGTCGTCACCACCTCGATGTCGCCGAACTCGTTGGCGACCATCACACTCTCCATCTGCTGTCCAAGGAGGGTGCAGGCACCGGTGGACCGCTGGTGGCGGCCCTGACCGTTGCCGTGATCGAGGAAGCCGAACGCCAAGCCATACGGTGCCCCGGCGGGAGACTGCCGACTCCGTTGGTCGCGGCACTGGACGAGGCAGCCAACATCGTCCGGTGGCCCCAGTTGCCAAACCTCTACTCACACTATGGATCGAGAGGAATCGTCCTCGCGACGATCCTGCAATCGTGGTCTCAAGGTGTGGAGTGCTGGGGAGCCGGCGGCATGAAGAAACTGTGGTCGGCAGCCAACATCAAAACCTACGGCGGTGGCGTTTCCGAGACCGAGTTTCTGCGGGAACTATCCGAGCTTGTCGGCGATCACGAATACACGACATCATCGGTCTCGTCGGGCCGCGGCGGCGGCTCGGTCAGTCGGCAGACCAGTTCCAGACGCATTCTCACCACCGCAAATCTCACCGAGTGGCCGCGGGGTAGAGCCTTGGTGTCCTCGTCTGGAAACCGCGCCACCATCGTGCGCACCGAACCGTGGATGACGAAACCATACGCGCCCGATGTCAAAGGCTCGATCGAGATCAGCGCGTCAGCATCTGCAGCGTCGAAACTATCTCTCCCCCTCCCGGCCTCGTCAGGCACCGCTGCGCACGGCGCTGTCGAGGTCGCCAAGACCAAGCCGAAGCAAGAACGCCGCTACCTACCTGGCCTGCGGTAGCAACCCTCAACATCCACCGACGCAAGGGAGAACACCATGGATGGAATCGAAATCGATGTCGGCGCCGAAGCCGGCGAACTCGTACGTGAGGCAGTGCGCAAAAGGATCCGCGCGCATGTCGACGCGGCAGTCGAGCGAGCCTTTCAATCAGAGATCACCAAAACCATCCAGGACCAAATGACCACTCTGGCCGACGATTTGGTGATCGAGCAACTGGCCCTGACAGTGGCAGCTCCTGAGCAAGATCAACAGGCCCCGGACAACGCGGCAACTTCGCAATCCACACAGCCACCGCAATTGGTCTTCGAATCGCTCTCGGAGTTCGTAACCGACAAGCTTGCTCCGACCTACCGACGGGAAGTCACTGAAGGCATGAGCAGACGGTGGTGCCCGGAGTGGTGGCGACATGCCGAGGCAAACTCCAGACTCGAATCATTGTGGCGCGCCTGGGAACACCTACGGCTCAATCCATCGACCGGAATGAGCGTGTGGTGGCGCGATCACGCCGACCACCACATGGACAAGCTCTTCGATCCGGATGGCCCATTCAAAGCCTGCTCGGTCCGCGATGGCCACAAGAAACCAGGACAACCCGGACACATCGAGCCGCTGCCAGTGACCGCCGAACCGGCCGGGATGTTCGTGGCCCTGCCCCAGACCGTAGGCGTCGGGTAAAGGTGCCAGACAATGAAGATCACCGTCTACACCAAACCCGGTTGCGTACAGTGCAAGGCCACGTTCAGAGCACTCGCGAAGGCCCAGATCGACTACGAGACTGTCGACATCACCACGGATTCAGACGCACGCGACTACGTCATGAGCCTGGGCTATTTGCAAGCCCCCGTCCTTGTCGCCGGCACCGAACACTGGTCGGGATTCCGTCCCGAGAGAATCAAAGAGCTTGCAACGAACCCGGCCCCAGTCGCGCCGCAGGAACCCGCCCACGATGGATACCGAGTAGTCGCAGGCGTACCCATCCCGGAATACCATCCACCTGATCTCGAAGCAGTGAAGACGTGGATGAGACCTGCACTGACAGCCGCAGCAGAGACTGGTGGCGCCACTCCCCCGCTCGGCAGTAGCGAGTGGGCCGAACTTGGGGACAACGACCCGAGAAAGCTCGCCGCTGCACTCGAAGCCGGCTTGAGCGAGGTTTCAGCCGAAGCACGGATTCCAGCGGAGATGCGCCGAGACATCGAGATCGACCGCGACCAATACCAGCGCGCCATCGCCGAGGCAAACGAGACAGTGCACGAATACGTGAGCGAACATCATCTCAGCAATCGGCCCAATCACCAACAGCTGCAACGTATTCGCTACCGGACATCCGGAGATGCCGTGACAGCGCAACAGTATCTCGACCGCAGCGACTTTCCGTCGCGTTCCAGCACCACCACTGACCAGTACGAGAGCGGCTACGTCGACCCGCCAGGAAGACACATCGGCCCACAAATCCCTCAGAACCAAACAATGGAAGGCAGAACTCACGCATGACAACCTCAGAAGTAGACGAAGCACTGCAGCACTTCACCACCTCCATGCGCATCGGCCTGGCCGCAGCAAGCCAAATCGCCGAGCGTCAGGCCCGTCTGCGCGAACAACGCAACCGCAACGTCGCTGCGGAAAGTGAGCAGGAACGTCGAGAACTCAACGCCCGCATGGTTGCGCAACAAAAGAGCGCGGAAGCGTCGTTCACACGGATCTACCGACGCGAATGGTGGCAAGACGCGGAGCCCATCAAAATCGCCACGGCCTACCGGGCAGTGTCTGAGTGGCAAGAACTCTCGTCGGTTGCTGCCGCAGCCCGTCAGCACATGGACGAGCAGATCCAGCAACGGTACGGAATCTCTCCCGCCGAGGTACATGCCGCGCGCAGCGACATTCAAGAACTGATCCGCAGAGCGGAGCAGCAGAGGGACGCCGGCACGGAGACCGACTTGTCCAACAGGGACGAGGCCGTGGCCGTCGCGCTTCTGCGCCAGTCAGACGCAGAGGATAGAGCGGCACAAGGGGTCGCAGTCGATGGGGAGAACCGCGACGCGGCGGAGGCCAGAGTCGATCAGGATTCCGGCGCTGATCATGTTGTCGCCCAAGAGGTTTACGATTCGGCGGAACGTCGCTCCGACCTCCGGGATCACCTGAAGGGTTTGGGCGTCGACGACGAGGCCACCAGTGCGCGACTTTCGGCTGACCTCGACCAGGCAGCTCCGCCGGAGGCCGCGGTGTCCAGCGGTGGCCCCAGACGTTCACCGACAGGACGCAAGAACAAGTTCAGTCGACGACGCGGTCGCCAGCACGACCGTGGCCGGTAGGACGGGAGAAACCTATGTCACAGTCTCCGTTCGCTCTCGGCAACTACTACGAGCTCCCCGACCGATGCGCAGTCGTTAACGCAACCGTCCGAACCACCCGAGACGGTTACGCCATCACTGCAACTTTCGTCCGCCTCGACGTTGCCGAGCGCACCGACGAACGCACCTGGACCGTCCGCTCGAGTACTCCGGTCAGCGATCTGGCCAGCGACGGTTGGGCCGTCGATACAGAGGCCATCGCGAAAGAGCCCATCCAGCTCGAACCTGCAGGCGGCGCTGAGGTCGACCAGCTCCTTGCTCGGTCCGCAGCCAGAGCTCGTCTCACCGCCACTGCGGAGGAACGTCAGGCCCGCGACGAGATCATGGAGCTGCGCGCGGAGGTGGCCGCAATTCGTTCATCGCACCCCACTGTCGCTTCACTGGAACTGCTCGCAATAGACCTCGCACGGCAAGGCCAAGTAGCGCCCTCTGAAGTCGAGTCCATCGAGGAACAGGCGGACCCCGATCTCCCGACCCCCAGTGTGCTTTCTCAATACGCTCGCGGACTTGGTGACGCATTTACGAACGCCGCCAAGAACATCCAGCGGCAGATCATTTCCGTCGAGACGACCGGAGCGCCACCCGAACCCCGGTACGACGACGCACTCGACCCTGATCGCAAGATGGCGCACGAAGAAATCTGGAGCGAGCGCGAACGTCGCCGGCAGTACGGAATCTTCAACGGTCCCACCTCGGACTTCCCCGATCCCGCCGATGCGAGCCTGGTCGTCCGCTACTCGGATGTCGAACAGCCAATTCCACAACACCGCAATGAAGTTGCGCCGACATTCGAGCGATAACCGAACGAATTCGCGAAACACACGGGAGGAACCTCGTGGCAAACGTACCGTTTCAGCCCATGCCCGACCGCCAAGGTCACCTCGCACTTGAGTGTGTGTCCCGTGCACCGTCGAGGCTGGACTGCTGCCGGATACCCGATCCACCGGCCGCGACGACGTGCGCCTCAGAGACCTGTAGAACCTCAGCCGCGAAAGCCCCGTTACCCGCCCGCCGCCGACCGGGGAGTCTCCTGCCCGGCGGTCGTCCCAATGTCGCAACGGCATTCCAACCCGTCACCGTCCGACGGTGGGAGGCATCGTGGTGGTAGGACTATGCGTGCCTACTGGCTCAAACATTGCCAAAGCTCGCGTCATACAACTGTGCGGCTCTGCGAATCATGTTGTCGTAGTGGAAAGGACTGTTGGCTAGCGGGGCCGGGGAATCGGTGACGAGTTCGACCTTACTACCGTCATTCTTCGAGTCGATGACGAGAATTCCGAGCGCATCGAACCCGAGTTGGCCGCTGTGCGGCCCCGACCGTCGGTGAATCTCTTCCAGTTTTTCGACTGCTCGTATCGTCGCCTTTGGCTGCTGGTGGGCATTGACGATGGTTGGCACACCGGGGTGCTGACGTAGCGGGCTGATGAAGGTGTCCGAATGATTGACCATTACGAGGCCGACGGCCAAGGCGTTGCTGTTGTCACCGTGGATCGTTTGATAGCTCGAGGTCAGTTCGTCGTAGAGACGAGACCGGGCCTTGCTGTGCTCTGTCATACATGCTTTGGCTTCCAGCGCGACAAGTACCGTGGCCCCGGCGTCGCCGCGCGGACTCGTGGGCAGCGCGATAAGGTCAGCGCGCTCTTTGGCGGTCAAGATGATTTTGTACTTGTCCGCGAGCTCGACCAGATCCGTAGCCGTGATCCCCGCATCGTTGCCCGTCCGCGCGACAACGAGGTCCAGATCCTTCTTCCGGTTGGTTGACCAGTCGTTTAGTTCTCTGTTGATTCCGAACGCCACCTTGCCGCTCGCCGCATGGCGCTGCATGAGCGAAGACGATGACAGGAGATCGAAAAGTACTGCCCAACAAGCAGTCTTTGAATGATGGTCGCTACGCGGATGATACTGCCAGTCCGAACCGCCTTTGCTCTTGCTCGGAACGTTGTTTGGCCGGGAGAGCGTGCGCGCGATGATTGCTGGCCCGTGGGTCACGCTGTCATACCCGTCGTCGTCATGGCGTCGAGGTGGTCCTCGACCTCGGCAAGGAAGTTCGGCGCAAATCGCAGCGATCCCGCTCGTGCCCGCTTCAGGAAACCCGCGGTCGCTCGCGCGGACAGCGGAGCGGCATCTTCGAGGAACTTTTCGATCGGATCGAGCGGCTCCGCTTCCGGCCAGAGCGATGTCACGCCACTGGCGACGAACGAGCCGGTGTTGTCGCCCCACGCCGCCATCGGCCAACGGCCGGCGACTTCGAGATCGGATCCACCGTCGTAGGGATCGTGGGCCTCGATCAGTTGTTCACCGACCCACTTGGACATCCGGGTGCTCACCGCGTTGCCGACGAGGCGCCAACGGCTACCTGGGCGTGCCCCGGCGTCGACGGCCGGCAGTGTCCAACCGACCGGGAAGCCCTGCAGCTTCTCGGCGCCTTTGATACCGAGCGTGACGATGCCGCGGCCGGGGAGCCAGACAGCAGGAGGGCTCGCGATGCCGACCGTCGAACCTGACTTGATCGTGGGTACGCCGTTGACGGCCCACCCGAGCCCGGTCCTGCCTTCGGTCCAGTAGAAGCCGCAGGGGTCATCCCCATTGCGCAATTCGGTTGGTGGCTGTGCGTTGCCGCTGAACAGAACCGAGCGCGGATCGTCGTCGCGCGAGGCCAGCATGACTACGCGGTGACGGCGTTGCGGGAGTCCGAAGGCCCGAGCGTCGACGACGCGGTAGGCCCAGCGATAGCCGAGCTCAGTCAGTGACTGCGTCAGGTGGTGCATCGCAGCGCCGCGGTCGAGTTGGAGCATGAACGGTACGTTTTCGAGCAGTAGCCACCGCGGGCCTTGCTTGCGTTTGATGAGGCGGAACACTTCGCCGACGAGACCTGATCGAGAGCCTGTGATGCCGGCGGTCCTACCCGCTTGCGAGAGATCCTGGCAGGGAAAACCCGCCGCGACCAACCCGGTGCCCTTCGGCAGCGAGCGCAACTGCCGCACATCGTCGACCGTGTCGACGTCATCGAACTGAGTGTTCAGCACCTGCCGCGCCGAGGGGTCGATCTCACACATAAGTGTGGTATTGAATCCCGCTTGATTGAGGCCGATCTCCAACCCGCCGATGCCAGCGAATAGTCCTACCGCGTCCACTTAACCTCCACCTATGTCTTGTGGAAGACCGTACGGGAGGGGTCGGACGTATCGGTGTTGCCACGCGGTCGACAGGTCGCGGACCACGGGTTTCGATTCGTCGGCGCGGGTAGTTTCGAACCATGCCACGACGGCCGCAGCCATCGAGTCCGGCGGTCTCGACCCGAATGCGCGCCACCCGCCGAAGAGACACCGCTCCCGAGGTCGCGGTGCGCCAGCTGCTCCACGCGCAAGGATTCCGGTACCGAGTCGACGTGCAGCCGGAACGGGCGTTGCGACGACGCGCGGACATCGTCTTCGCGCGGGACAAGCTGGCCGTGTTCATCGATGGGTGTTTCTGGCACAGTTGCCCGCTCCACGCGACCAGCCCGAAGGCCAACGCCGAGTGGTGGCGCGAGAAGCTCGACGCGAACATCGCGCGTGATCGGGACACCGATCGGCGGCTTGAGGAGGCCGGCTGGACCGTCCTTCGGTTCTGGGAGCACGACGATCCCGCGGCGGTTGCCAGGTCGATTGCCTCGACTATGGGACGCGCCTGATCGGCGGCCAGTCGGACATTTCTGCCGCGACGGCGCCGAACGGTGGTCCGATCGCGTCCATGCGAACCGGTGAGCCATCGGCAGCTAGTGGCCTCGGTCGCTTAGAGTTTCTGCGTGGTGGTGCCTTTCGAGATCGTCGACCTCGCCGAATGGACTCGGGGCGAGAGCGAACCTGGCGGGGACGAGGCGAAGCGGTGGTTCCTCGCTCCCGAGTCGTCGCCGCACGCCGGGCATTGGCTGTTCAAACCCCGCACGGAAAAGACCCTGACGCTATCGGCAACGCGACGGGCTCGCGGTGACGAACCAGACCTACTCGTAGGCGGAGAGGACTGGGCCGAAAAGATCACCTACGAACTCGCGAAGTTGGCCGAGATCCCGGCGGCGGATACCGAATTGGCGACGGTGGTCCGGTGGCAGGATGGCCGACAATCCGTCGGCTCAATGAGCCATGACATGCGCCCAGGCGTCGAGGGTCGAGCGTGGACTTGGACGCCGGGCGCGGCGCTGCTTGCAGAGTGCGACGACGAGTTCGATGCCCAGACATGTGAGGGTCACACGATCGTTGCAGTGCAGCGTGTTCTAGAGGGCCTCCGCGGGCCGGTGAACACTGCTTACTCCAGTTGGGATGCGTTCGACGTCTTCGTCGGCTATCTCGTACTCGATGCGTGGGTCGCCAACACTGACCGGCACGCACACAATTGGGGGGTGTTGCAGAACTCATTGACCGGGGACGTATGTCTGGGGCCGAGCTTCGATCACGGTTCGGCGTTGGCGAGCGGTCAGCGGGAGGAAGACCGGGCGGAGCGGAGCCGTTCTGAAACCATCCCGAATTGGTGTGCAAAGGGAAACACGAAGCGCTTCGACGGTGGGCGGAAGCAGGGCCTGGTGGATATCGCCAGTGATGGTTTGTCGAGAGCCAGTGGACGGGCGCGACAACACTGGGTAGATCGAATCGCCGGCGTTGACCTGGAAGTATGCAACGATGTTGTTGTTGCAGTACCCGACTTGTCAGACCCCACCCGTAGATTTCTGCAGACCGCGATAGCCACCAACCGAAAGCGACTCTGTGATGCTCTCAAGTGATCTGATGTCTGGATCCGCTTTCGCCGACGTGGACATGAGGGCGTCTCGGTTGATTGTCACCCGCCGGAGTCCCGCAGATCGGGCCTACAGTGCAATCGGCTACCTCGACAAGGTTGTCGACGATGACGACAACCCGATCTACGAATTCACCTACCTAAGCCGGCTGGCGGACGATCTTGCTTTCGTGCCGATCGTCGGCTTCCGCGACGTCCGCCGGCACTATCGCTCGTCCAGGCTCTTCCCGTCATTCGCAGACCGCGTGATGAGCGCGAAGCGACCAGACCGGCCTCAGTACCTCGCAGCGCTGAGTCTGCAGTCCGATGCTGACGCCTGGGAAATCCTGACGGCCTCGGGCGGGTACCGCGAGGGCGATCCAATAGAACTTGTCTCGTTGCCGAGCTACGACCACAGCTCCGGTGCAACTACTGCACACTTTCTCGCTCACGCGGTGCGTTATTGCACCGACGAGGCCAGCGCTCATATCAGCGGGTTGAAGGCGGGTCAGCGGCTTGCATTGCGGCCCGATCCCGCCAACCCAAAGGATCCTCGGGCGGTCGAAGTTGCGGACGGTGCACTGTCGCTTGGGTTCGTGCCGAGCCCGCTTCTGGACTACGTCCATTCCGTAATGGATGGTGGCCCGTACGAGTTGACCGTTGTGCATGCAAACCCCGCCGAGACTCACCCTCACCTTCGACTGCTCTTGCGTCTTGGTGGACGGTGCGAGGGTTTCGTGTTCGACGGCCCCGAATGGCAATCGGTCTAGACCTTGGACCGGTCAACGTGGGCGGCGTCAGAGCGCCGTCGTGCAAACATTCCGTTTGCGATTCTGACGAGATCGAGGAGCGGGCCGCTGCGATCGTAGGTCGGGTTTTCGACGACGACGGCCTAGTCCGCGTCTGAGAAGTCGAGCCCCGCGGCAATGCAAGGTCGGACTACCGATCAGAAGTTCTCGCGGTGGAGATCAAGCAACTGATTAGCCCGCAGTGATGTCGTTTCACGCAGCACGTGGGCGGTATCTCGATGACATGCACTACCCCGTCGTCGCTTTGACTCAAACGTGTCGCGGTTATGACTGGCGCAAGTGAGGCTTTCGAGTCGACCGATCCGCAGGCCCCGACGCCAGTCGCGTACTTGGTGTTGTCGGGTGACAAATCCCTGAAACATTCTTCAGCGAGTTTGGCAACCCGGGCATAAGAAGTCCTTCCTGAAACTCTGCAGACGTGCCTGCACTCAATGTCAATGGACATCTGAAACTGCCCGTGTGCGGACATGAAAACTGCCCGTAGGTGGCCAATAAGAACTGCCCGGTGGTGGGCATGAATCTGCCCATGCGGCGGTGTCCGCCACCGGTAAGTTCCGGGTGGTCAGTTCAAGGGTTTGACCCCCTGACCGTGCAGCGCTTGGGCCAGGCGGACTGAATCTCCGCTGGTCTGGCATAGGTGGGCGTGGTGCAGCAGGCGGTCCACGGTCGCGGTGGCCAACGTTTTGGGCATCAACTCGTCAAAGCCGCTCGGATGTAGGTTCGAGGAGATCGCGACCGATCGGCGTTCGTAGGCGGCTTCGACGATGCGGTACAGCCCTTCGGCGGCATCGGCACCCACCGGGAGCAGCCCTACGTCATCGATGACCACGAGCTCGGCGCGGACGATTTTGGCGACGGCTTTGCCCAACGAATCATCGGCGCGGTGCGCGCGGACGAGCACACCGAGTTGCTCGAGGGTGAACCACGCTACCGGCATGCCAGCTTCAATGACGTTGTGTCCCAGTGCTTCGAGGAAGAACGTCTTCCCCGTCCCGGCGGGTCCGCAGACCACCAGATTCTCCCGCCGACCTACCCACTCGAGCGTGCGTAGCGCGTGCTGGGTGGGTAGCGGGATCGACGAAGCGTTTTCGTCCCACACGTCGAAGGTTTTGCCGGTCGGGAACCGGGCGGCTTTGCGGCGGGTGGTGAGCATGGATCGGGCCCGTCCGGCAGCTTCTTCAGTCAACAACGCTTTGACGACCTCGGCTGGATCCCAGCGTTGGGCGCGGGCGGTCGCCAACACCTCGCCGGCCACTGCACGTGCGTGTGGCAGCCGCAGTTGGCGCATCAACTGCTCCACATCAGCCGGCAAGGTCGGCGCGGTCATGCGATCTCCTCTTGGGCGTCAGGATTGTTGGTGGCTTCGATAGTGTTGGTGCCGAACAGATTCCATCCACTGGTGCCTTGGGCCAGGGAGGTGTCTTCCGACGCGCCGTGGCGGGTCAGGTCCATGCCTTTGCTGGCCAGGATCGAGTCGAGGTCCCCGGTCGCGAAGCGGCCGTGCACCGCCGCGTGACCCAATGCCCAATCCACATCGGCGCGGCTGCTGAGCGTCGATAGGTCCACGGCGTGGGTCATCTTCTGAAAGATCCGTTCGGTACCGACCGCGGCGGCTTCCTTGACCCACACCGC
>QJJF01000024.1 GCA_003202005.1 Williamsia faeni
GACGGCTGGCTGCACACCGGCGACCTCGGAAACCTCGATGAGGGCGGACGCCTGCGGATCATCGGCCGCAAGAAGGACATGTTCATCGTCGGCGGGTTCAACGCCTACCCCGCCGAGATCGAAGGATTCCTGCTCGAGCACCCCGCGGTTGCACAGGTTGCGGTCATCGGGGTCCCCGACGAACGTCTCGGCGAGGTCTGCAAAGCCTTCGTGGTGGCGAACGAGGCTGTGTCCGAGGCAGATCTGATCACCTGGAGCCGCCAGCGCATGGCCGGCTTCAAGGTGCCCCGGTCGATCGAGTTCCTCACCGAATTGCCCACCAACGCAACCGGAAAGGTTGTGAAGGACCTGCTGCGCTGAGACGGATCCATGAAGGGACACCCGGTCGGCAGATGGCTAGCGGGACCACAGCTGTTGGCCCACCGGGCAACCTTCCACCACCCACCGTCGAGCGTGCCGTAGTTGCCGCCGAGCGTGCCTTAGATACCGTCGAGCGTGCCAAAACTGCTAATGCCCTTGCGGTTTCGGCACGGTCAACGAACGGATCGGCACGGTCGACGGCGGTTTGGGCACGGTCGATGGATGGTCCACCGTCGAGCGTGCCGTAGAAACCGCCCAGCGTGCCTTCGTTGCCGTCGAGCGTGCCAAAACTGCTGCTGTCCTTGTAGTTTCGGCACGGTCAACGAACGGTTCGGCACGGTCGACGGTGATTTGGGCACGGTCGGCGGGGGGTTAGCGGGCTGAGTCGGGCCCTTCGAGGATCGTCACGGCCGCAACGGCGGTGGGACCACCGAGATTGTGTGCCAGGCCGACCTTCGCGCCGTCGACCTGGTTGATGGCGTTGCCGCGCAACTGGTCGAACAACTCGACACACTGTGCGACACCGGTGGCGCCCGGCGGGTGACCCTTCGACTTCAGACCGCCGCTGGGATTCACCGGCAACGAACCGCCCACGGAGGTGTCGCCGGCTTCGAGAAGCTTGTAGCCCTCGAAGCGGTCGGCAAAGCCCAGGTCTTCGTAGCTGATGATCTCGACACCGGTGAAGAAGTCGTGCACCTCGGCGACGTCGACGTCGGCGGGAGTCAATCCGGCCATCGTGAACGCCTGCTTGGCCGCACGAACGGTGGCCGGGAATGTGGTCATGTCTGTCTTGTGCTGGTGCATCACCGAATCCAGGCCCAGGCCCACACCCCGGACCCACACGGGCCGGTCGGTATAGCGGTCGACGACGTCTTCGGCGGCCAGGATAAGAGCGGCCGCGCCATCACTCTGCGGGGCACAGTCATAGAGACCAAACGGTGTGACCACCGTCGGGGCCTCGAGTGCCTGCTCCATCGTGATCTCGAACCGCAAACGCGCCTTGGGGTTGTTGACTCCCTGGCGATGGTTCTTCACCGCGACCATCGCCATGTGTTCGCGGGTGGCCGGCGACTCGTGGAGATAACGGCTTACGTGCAGCGCGAATCCGGCGGGCGCAACCAGTCCCAGCGGGTAGTCCCACGCCATATCCCGAGAGGTCGCTTCCCACTCCCACAGCATGTCTTTCGACGCAGTCTCGCGGAGCTTGTCGGCGCCCATCACGAGCGCGACGTCAAACGCGCCGGAGGCGATGCCGTACAAGGCATTACGGACGGCATCGTTGCCGGTGGCACACGAGTTCTCGATGCGCGTGACCGGAATGTCCGGCAGGCCAAGGGAGTCGGCGAGGATTCCGGACGGGAACCCGTCGGTCGTACCCATGGCACCGAACCAGGCGGCCTGCAGATCGTTCTTGTTGATGCCCTTGTCCACGCTGGCCGCCGCTTCCGCGTAGGCCATCGGGAGCAGGTCCTTGATTCCGTGAGCGAAGTGTTCGGCGAACGGAGTCATACCCGCACCGACAACTGCAACCTTCCTCATACCACTGCTCCTTCCGCAACAGGTTCGGGCTCGAATGCGTAGCCGTAGTCGGGAACTCCCGAACGCATGGCCACCCGGCGGAGCGCCAGACGCCCACGATCGCCGATACCCACCGACCCGGGATCTGCACCGGTCACCTTGACCAGCGCTCGAACGTTCACATCTTCGAGTTCGACGATCACCAAAGAATAGGGGGTTTTCAAACCCGGCACCGGAACATGCACGGTGACACCGGTGTACACGGTCCCGGTCCGCGGTAGCGGTACGAGCTCGTATTCGGTCTGCAGCGCAGAGTCATCGGAGACCTGGTAGCGCGGCGGGAAGTCGAGGTTCTCGGAATCGGCGTATTTGCCTGCCTCCCAACGCACCTTCGCCTCGAACGCCCGCTCGTATGCCGCGAGCGAGATCGGGATCTCGTTGCCCGGGATGTACGTCGTCTCCAGCTTGGGCCGGGCCGCGGGCTCGCGGCGGTGCAGCGCGACCGACCCGGCGGCAACCGTGATCCCGGACAGGCTCGCCTGTTCGACGGCGGCCAGCGGACCGGTGGTCTCCGATTCGGCCATCGCCGCAAGGGCGAACAGACCTGAACTGGCGCCCACAGTAGGCAGCGGTGCGGAGAACCCCTGGCTCAGTTCATTTGCGTGTTTCTGATCCACGCCGGCAACAGCTGTCGGATGATCCAGCCAGGCCGCGGCCAGCGAGGCCACCAGACCACGGTCGTGCAACAACCGCGGGTCGCCGTAATCGTGCACAACTCCTGTGGATGAATTGCGCGTGCGGACCGGAAGGCTGCGCGCCACCCGGGCCGACGTGCGCACGTGCAGACCACAATCGGAGGTCAGAGCGGCAGCCGCTCCGGCCGGATCGAGGTCCACACCTATGACCAGCGTCCGCTGGCGCGCCGAACTCAACGCATCAAGCGTTGCCGGCGCGCCACCGAGACGCTCGGTCACCTCTAGCTCGGGGTCGAGATCAAGCCCGGCGAGAAGCACTGCAGCATTGCTGCTTTCGAGCAATGGAAGGTCACGGGTGACGAGTACAACCGAGTCGACCGTGCCCCCCTTGCTGAGCGCTGCCCGCCCTGCCTCCACCGCCATCGTGATGGCATCCTCGTCGTCACCGGCGATGCGATGATCCGGAGTACCCCACGGTGGCAGATACGTACCGATAGAGGCGATGTAAGGCATTGAATCTCCCGTATTACCTAGGTGACCGCGCCGGCGGTTTTCAGTTCGATGATGCGCTCCCAGTCCAGCCCGATTTCCAAGAGGATCTCGTCTGTGTTGGCGGCGAACTCCGGAGCAGCAGAGGTCGTCGTCGCAGTCACATCGAATTGGACCGGGGTGGACACCAATTCGATCTCGCCGGCCTGGACGTAGTAGTCGTTGGCCCGGACCTGGGGGTCCGCACTGACCTGGTACGAGTCCTGCACCGGCGCCCAGGGGCCCGCGAGTGTGCTGAGGCGTGGGGTCCACTCTTCGAGCGTGCGGCCCTTGATCGCCTCTCGCAGGATCGCCACCGCGGCTTCGGTATTGGCAGAGATGTCTTTGCCGGTGGCGAATCGCGGATCGTCGATGAGTTCCGGACGCTCGATATGCCGGCAGACATCCGCCCAGAACTTCGACGGCTGCATCATGATGAACGAGATGTACCGGCCGTCGGCCGTCTCGTAGACACCGGTCAGCGGGTTCACCGGCGAACCATGCACACCCGGAACCGGTGCAACCATCGGCTCTTTCAGATGCGCGGACAACGCGATGCCATGGCCCATCGACCACATTCCGCTACCGAGCAGAGAAACGTCGACCACCGAGGGCTCGCCGGAACGTTCCCGCTTGAGCAGCGCTGCGGCGATGCCACCGGCCAGGTTGGTACCCGAGATCGTGTCACCGTACGCCGGTCCCGGAGGCGCGATCATGCCCTTGGTTCCGGGCGGCGTGACCGTTGCGGCCGTACCGGCGCGGCACCAGAATGCGGTCATGTCGTACCCGCCGCGATTCGACTCTTCGCCGCGGGGCCCCAGGGCACTGCCGCGGGCGTAGATGATGTTCGGGTTGATCGCCCGGACGTCGTCGACGTCGATCCCGAATTTGACGCGGTGATCGGGCAGGAAGCTGGTCAGGAAGACATCGGCCTTCTTGATCAGTTCGATCAGGACTTCCTTGCCTTCCGGGACGGACATGTCCAGGCCGAGGCTCCGCTTGCCGCGGTTGGCGTGCTCGACATTCGGGTTGGGGTCGCCCACGACAACCATCGTGCCGGTCTGGCGCAATCCGCGCTGCGGATCACCGGTCACGGCATGTTCGATCTTGATGACCTCGGCACCCCAATCGGAGAGCACGGCACCGGCCGACGGGACGAAGCCGTACATCGCGACCTCGAGGACGCGGATCCCTTCGAGTGGTTTCACGATGCGGCCACCGGAGCTGCGAAGGACTTGATCTCGAGGAATTCTTCGAGTCCGGGTGCACCCATCTCACGGCCGAGGCCCGACTGCTTGTACCCACCGAATGGCACGTCGGCGCTGAAGTAGTTGCCGCCGTTGATGCTGAACGTTCCGGTACGGATCCGACGACCGATCGCGAGTGCGCGGTCTTCATCGGCACTGAGGACACCGCCGGAGAGACCGAACTGCGAATCGTTCGCGATCTGGACGGCGTGCTCGTCGTCGTCGAACGGGATCACTGCCAGGACCGGCCCGAAGACCTCATCCTGGGCGATCTCGCTGGACGGATCCACGTTCGCCAGCAGAGTCGGCTTGTAGAAGTAGCCGGGGCTCACCGACTCGCCGCCGAATGCCAGCGTTGCGCCGGCGGTCACGGCCCGCTGCACCATTCCATCGACCTTGTCGCGCTGCTTCGCGCTGATCAAAGGCCCCATGTAGGTCTTCGGGTTCGTCGGATCACCGAACGTGACCCGCTTCATCATCGCTGCGACCATCGCGACGATCTCGTCGTGCTTCTCACGCGGGACGAGCAGTCGGCTGGTCAGCGCGCAGCCCTGGCCGGCATGCGAGCAGATGCTGAACGCCGCGAACTGGGCGGCTGTCTGCAGGTCTGCGTCGTCGAGCACGATGAGTGCCGATTTGCCGCCGAGTTCGAGGAACACGCGCTTGAGGCTGTCGGCCGCGGCGGCCATGATCAGGCGGCCAACCGGGGTGGATCCGGTGAAGGTCACAACGTCGACATCTGGATGTGTGGTCATCACCTCTCCGACCGCGACCTCCGTCGAGGACAGGACGTTGACGACGCCGGCGGGGATGTCGGTGTGCTCGGCGATCAGTTCACCGAGGGCGAGGGTCAGCAGTGGAGTGTCCGGAGCGCCCTTGAGGATCACCGTGCACCCGGCGGCCAGGGCGGGAACGAGCTTGGCGAGAGCGAGCTGCGTCGGATAGTTGTATGCGGCAATGGCCGAGACCACACCGGCGGCTTCCTTCTCCACCCAGCGGCGATGCTTCTGGCCATTGATCTCGATCTCGCCGAGGTCCTCGGTCAAGGGGTACTCACGCAGCAGATCCGCGTAGAACTTGATGATCCCGATCGGAACGTCGAGTTGATTGCCGTGCGTGAGAATCCGCGGGGCCCCGACCTCCGCCATGGTCAGTTCGCGCAGCTCTTCGGAGTGGTCGAGCATTGCCTGATGGAACTGGTCGAGGCACTTGAGTCGGAGCTCGGTGTTGGTGGACCAGTCGGTGTGGTCGAATGCCTGACGTGCAGCGGTGATCGCCGCCTTGGCCTCGTTCACACCGGCGTCAGGGGCATAGCCGTAGACCTCTTCGGTGGCCGGGTTGAGCGATGCGAACTCCTTGTCGAGTGCCACCAACTTGCCGCCGATCAGCAGACGCTTACGGACACCTCCACCCTTCACGTCGGTTCCTCCACCGGCTACCACTGCTTCCTGGGCTGGCATTGCGCCTCCTCAAAATCTGTGAAAACTTCATTCTCAAATATGACCAACGCCACATTCGCCTTAAACGGACTGTAGCAACATTTCCGGCGCGCGCCTACCCGGCTACGGGCAGACCCCGGGCAGCGAAACGGGCAAAAGGCGCAGAGCAAACGCATCAGACTCTTGCAGACTGCTACATTTCGAGAGTATCGTTCTCGCAAATAGAAAGGGAGATTCTTGTGATTGAGACAACAGCCCTCAGCCCCGCACTGGGAGTTCAGGTCCATGGCGTCGAAGACCTGCTCGACGATGTGGTGGCCGCACAGTGCCTCGAAGCACTCAAATGGCGGGGTGTTCTCCTCATCCGTGGCCTGAATCTGACCGACGAGCAGCAGGTTGCGTTCAGCCGCAAGCTCGGCACGGTCCTGGCCCCGGGCGGCCAAGAGGTTTTTGTGGTCTCACTGAACCCCGAGAAGTCCCGCTCTGCCGAGTACCTCAAGGGCACGCTCTTCTGGCACATCGACGACACCACCAACGACATCCCCGCCAAGGCCACGATGCTGACGTGCAAGCACGCGGCGATGGTTGGCGGCGGCACCGAGTTCGCCAGCACTTACGCGGCGTACGAGAGCCTGTCGGACAACGAGCGCAAGCGTTACGAAGGTCTGCGCGTGGTCCACAGCTTCGAAGCCGCCCAGCGACTGGTCCATCCGGATCCGCCCGCCGAGATGCTCGCCGGTTGGCGGAAGCTTCCCACCCACGAGACCTCGCTGGTCTGGGACCGCAAGGACGGCCGCAGGTCGCTGGTCATCGGCGCCACCGCCGATCACATCGTCGGCATGCGCCCGGAGGAGAGCCGCGAGCTGCTCGACGAACTGCTCGCGTACACCACGCAGGAACGCTTCTCCTACACCCATGAATGGCAGGTCGGCGACGTGGTGATCTGGGACAACACCGGAATGCTGCATCGCGCACTGCCGTACGACCCCAGCTCCGAGCGCGAGATGCACCGGACCACGATGGCCGGCAGCGAGGCATGGGCGTGAAAACAGCAGTTGTCACCGGCGGTAGTTCCGGCATCGGTCGCGCTGTCGTCGAGCGACTTGTCGCCGACGGCTACAACGTCGCCTCGTTCGATCGCACACCCAGCGATGAGAAGAACTCCTACACCGTCGACATCACCAGCCGTGAGCAGATCGACGCTGCGCTGGCGGAGGTTCGCGACACCCTCGGTCCCGTCACCATCTTGGTCAACGCCGCCGGCATCGACAGCTTCGGCCGCTTCGTCGACCTCGACTTCGATGAGTGGAAGAGGATCATCGATGTCAACCTCCACGGCACCTACCACTGCATCCAGGCCGCGTTGCCGGACATGCTGAAAGCCAAGTGGGGCCGGATCGTCAACATCTCGTCGTCCAGCGCGCATTCGGGCCAGCCGTACATGGCCGCGTATGTCTCGGCCAAGTCAGCGGTCAACGGGCTCACCAAGTCGCTCGCGCTCGAACTCGGCCAGGTCGGCATCACCGTGAATGCGGTACCGCCGGGCTTCGTCGACACCCCGCTCCTGCGCAGCGCCGAGGGCCAGAAGCGTCTTGGCGGCACCGTCGAAGACCACATCCTCCGCACTCCGGTGCGCCGTGTCGGGCGGCCCGAAGACATCGCCAACGCGTGCGCCTTCCTGATCTCCGAGGACTCCAGCTACATCACCGGACAGATCTTGGGCGTCAACGGCGGCCGCAACACTTAAGCAAAGCATCGGCGCCAGCTGCCGTTGTTGATCGTTTCCAGCACCTGAAGATTGAAAGGCATTCATCATGGGTCGTGTAGAGGGCAAAGTCGCGTTCATCACGGGAGCAGCACGAGGACAGGGCCGCAGCCACGCTGTGCGTCTGGCCGAAGAGGGCGCTGACATCATCGCCATCGACTACTGCACGGATTTCGAGACCATCGGTTACCCGATGGCAACCCCGGAAGACCTCGCAGAAACAGCCAGACTGGTCGAGAAGCACGATCGTCGCATCGTGACCGTGCAGGCCGACGTCCGCGACGCGGCTCAGGTCAAGGCTGCAATCGAGACCGGTGTCGCCGAGCTCGGCCGGCTTGACATCGTTGTGGCACAGGCAGGTATCGCCGGCATGAAGGGCGAGCCCCGGTGGCAGTCGTTCACCGACGTCATCAACACGAACCTCGTGGGAACCATCAACGCGGTGACCCTGGCTCTGCCCTACCTCAAAGAAGGTGCTTCGATCATCGCCACCGGTTCCACCGCGGCGCTGATGGACACCAGCAAGGTTGATGAGCCCGGCAAGGATCCCGGTGGCACGGCGTACGTCTACTCCAAGCGCGCCCTGACCGACTTCATCCACAATCTCGCGCTGCACATCGCCCCGGAGGGCATCCGCGCCAACGTGATTCACCCGACGAACTGCAATACCCCCATGCTCCAGAGCGAACCGATGTACCGTTCATTCCGCCCCGACCTGGAGCATCCGACGCGCGAAGACGCCGAGCCCGTGTTCGGGGTACAGCAGGCGATGAAGATCCCGTTCATCGAGCCCGTCGATATCAGCAACATGGTGCTGTTCCTCGCGTCTGACGAATCCCGCTACGTCACCGGCACGCAGCAGCGGGTCGACGGCGGCGGCTACCTGAAGTGGTACGGCGTCCACTTCTGATCGCCGGACCCCCTATCCCAGCCCGCTTTTCAACTACCCGAGGAGATTCACAGTGAAGGTGCACGTCGACGCAGACAAGTGCCAGGGCCACACGCTTTGTGCGATGATCGCGCCCGAATCGTTCGAATTGGATGACATTGACGGTCATTCGCAGGCCATCACCGAAGATGTGCCGGCCGAGCATGAGAAGAGCGTTCGCGAAGCGTTCGCCTCGTGCCCGGAACGAGCAATCTCCATCACCGAATAGCAGCCCCCGGCTATTCGGTAGCCCCGCATACCTGAGAAAGGACGGCGCCCATGACCGTTGACGACGTCACCCACGACGCTCGCAAGTCACCTAGATTCAAATTCGAACGACACGCTGCGCACTATCGGGACGAGTTCGAAGAAGTCACGCAGAAGATGCAGTCCGAGTGCCCCGTTGCCTGGAGTGACACCTACGACGGTCACTGGGTTGCGGCCGGAAACAAGGAAGTTTTCGAGCTGGCCCGGTGCCCCCACGTGTCCAACGATCACGACGTGACCGGCGAGGGAACCGGATACAAGGGCATCTCGATCCCGACGCCCGATCGGGCCAACGGCCTTCGCGGCGGTGTACTCGAGATGGACGATCCCGAGCACAAGGCCTACCGGGCCATCCTCAACCCGTACCTGTCACCGGCCGCCGTGAAGCGGTGGATTCCCTTCATCGATGACGTGGTCCACGCCTGCCTCGACGAGAAGATCGAGTCCGGCCGAATCGATTTCGTCGACGACCTCGCCAATATCGTTCCGGCAGTTCTGACCTTGGGAATGCTCGGAATTCCGATCGAGCGCTGGACGGTCTACAACGAGGCGGTGCACGCTGCGGTGTACACCCCCCTCGATTCGCCGGACATCGAACGGGTCAACCAGTTGCACAAGGAGATGGGCGCGGACCTCTTCAAGAACTTGATCGAGATCCGCGAAAACCCGCGGCCGGGCCTGATCAACGAATTGATCGAGGCCAGGATCGACGGGGAGCCGCTGCCCGACATGGAGATCTTCGGCAATCTGGGTCTGCTCATCGGTGGCGGCTTCGACACCACCACCGCGCTGACCGCCCACTCGCTCGAATGGCTGGCGCACAATCCCGAGTCCCGCCAGCACCTCAGTGATGATCGAGATGAATTGCTCGATGGCGCCACCGAGGAGTTCCTCCGCTACTACACGCCTGCCCCCGGTGACGGACGGACCATCACCGAGGATGTCGAGATCGAAGGCATCCAGTTCAAAGAGGGCGACCGCCTGTGGCTGTCCTGGGCGATGGCCAATCGCGATCCCGAGGTGTTCGAGGACCCCAACGAGATCGTGCTGGACCGACATGCCAACCGCCATTACAGCTTTGGTCTCGGAGTACACCGCTGCATCGGCTCGAACGTGGCCCGCACCGTCTTCAAGCGCATGCTGCTCGCCGTCCTCGATCGGATGCCGGACTACAAGTGCGACCCCGACGAGGCTGTGCACTACGAATCGATCGGCGTCATCCAGGGCATGCGTCATCTCCCGGCGACCTTCACCCCGGGACCGCGGACGCACGCGAGTCTCGAGGAGACCCTCGTGAAGCTGCAGAAACTTGTCAATGATGAGCGGCTCGCCGAGCCACTCGTCATCGCCAAGCGGAACGCCGCCAACGCCGAATAAGCCGGATAGTCGGCACAGAACAACTGATCTGGCAGTGACCGCCACGCTGATGCAGGCGTGGCGGTCGCTGTCGTAGTACCAACTAGGAGGCACCGTGGCCGACAAGACGAAACGTCCTCTGCCGTTACTCACCAGCGAGACCGAGTTCTTCTGGACGTCGGGTTCCGATGGCGTGTTACGTATTCAGGAGTGTCAGAGCTGCTCCTCGCTGATCCATCCACCACAGCCGGTCTGCCGCTACTGCCGCGGTCGTGAACTTGCACCCCGGGATGTATCCGGCTACGCCACCCTTATCGGGTTCACACTCAACGAGCGATTCAGTCTGCCCGGCATGCCGGCCCCGTACGTGGTGGCCCAGGTTGCACTCGAAGAGGATTCGCGAATCCGGTTGACCACCAACGCTGTTGAATGCGACCCTGCCGAGCTCGAGCTCGGGATGCGGATGGAGGTCGTTTTCGAGAACCAAGAAGACGTCTGGTACCCACTGTTCCGCCCCGCCGCCGACCAGGGCGAGCAGCCCGCCGCAGCGCCACACGACGAGATCGAGCCACAAGATATCGGCCTGCATGTGCGATCGAGGGCCACCTCGGAGAAGTTCGAGGACAAAGTCGCCTTGACCGGTATCGGCATGTCCGAAATCGGTCGGCGCCTGATGGTTTCGCCGATGTCGCTGACAATCACCGCCTGCGAGCGTGCGATCGCCGACGCCGGCCTGACGATCGACGACATCGACGGCATCTCCAGCTATCCGGGCCCCGGCAACGTCGGAGGTTTCGGCGAAGGTACTGGCGTCATGGGAGTCGAAGCGGCCCTGGGCATTCGGCCCAGCTGGTACAACGGCGGCATGGAGACCTTCGGTCCCGGTGGTTCCGTGATCGCCGCGATGATGGCGGTTGCCAGCGGCATGGCCACCCACGTGCTCTGCTTCCGCACCCTGTGGGAATCCACGCACAACGAACTGATGAAGCAGGGCAAGGTCTCTCCGCCCGGTGGCGGCGGTCGCACCAACAGCTGGATGATGCCGTTCGGCGGCATCTCCGCGGCGCACACGTTGGCGCAGAATGCGCAGCGACATTTTCACCGGTACGGGACGACCCGGGAGACACTCGGCTGGATCGCCCTGAACCAGCGAAAGAATGCCGCGCTCAATCCCACTGCCATCTACCGCGATCCGATGACGATGGACGACTACCTGTCGGCCCGCACCATCACCACACCTTTCGGTCTCTTCGACTGCGATGTGCCCTGCGACGGATCGGTCGCCGTCATCGTCTCGGCCAAAGACGCCGCCAAAGACCTGGCCAAACCACCGATTTACGTCGAAGCCGTCGGCACGCAAATCATGGAACGCATCGAGTGGGACCAGAGCACGTTGACCCATGAACCGCAGGTTCTCGGTCCCGCTGCCCATATGTGGACACGAACCTCGTTGCGCCCGAGCGATATCGATGTCGCCGAGCTCTATGACGGTTTCACCTTCAACTGTCTGTCGTGGATCGAAGCGCTCGGCTTCTGTGAGATCGGCGAGGCCAAGGACTTCCTCGACGGCGGTAAGAACATTTCCATCGGCGGCGAGGTCGCACTCAACACCCACGGTGGTCAGTTGTCGCACGGCCGAACCCACGGCATGGGACTGGTCCACGAGGCGATCACCCAGTTGCGTGGTGAGGGCGGCGAACGCCAGGTGCCCGGTGCCGCCACCGCCGTCGTCAGCAGCGGCGGGCTCACCCCCGGCGGCGTGATGTTGCTGAGGTCGGCCCCGTGACGGTCGTAGAGACGGACACGGTTGACGTACCGGTCGCTCAGATAGTCGACGTCGATGGGACCCCGTCGTCGAGTTTGCTTCTCGCAGTACCGAATCCTCGCGGTGTGATCGTGGCACTGCACGGTGGGGCATCCAAGGCGGCTTACTACGACTGCCCCGGATTCCCACGGCACTCGCTTCTGCGAACCGGGGCCGCGAACGGTTATACCGTTCTGGCCCTGGACCGTCCGGGATACGAAGCGTCGTTTGACTTCGTCGACCGGTTCACCACCGCGGAGCAGCGCGTCGACTGGGCTTATGCCGCAGTTGAAGCCCACCTCGGTTCACGATCGCGGGGTGCGGGCATCTTCATCTTGGCCCACTCCGTGGGATGCGAGTTGGGTGTGCGGATGGCCGCCGACGTCCGGGGCCGTGACCTCCTGGGCATCGAGCTCTCGGGAACCGGAACCGAACATCAGGCCAAGGCCGCATCGGTCCTGGTACCCCGGGACAAAGGCGGGATCAAGCCTGATGGCGCCGGTGTTCGCGAGCTGCTGTGGAATCCCGCGCGGCTCTACCCACCGGAACTGTCTGGCGGAGGACCGATTTCCGCGTCCGGCCCGAAGTACGAGTACGAGGTGGTCCGGGACTGGCCGCGAATGAATTTCCCCGACCTCGCCGCGCAGATCCGGATTCCGGTGCACTTCACCGCCGGTGAGTTCGAAAACGTCTGGCGCAACGACCCCGACGCGCTCCACGACATCGGGGCGCTGTTCAGCATGTCGCCGCGGGTCGAGGTGGAACAGCAGTTCGACGGTGGCCATAACCTGAGCCTCGGCTACACCGCGATGGCCTACCACTTGAATATCTTGTCGTTTGTCGAAGAGTGCGTCGATGACGCAAAACGTCCCCGATACTGAGCACTTTCAAGCAGAAGGAGTAACGATGCGAGTCGGATTCATCGGTCTCGGCAGCCAAGGCGGCGCGATGGCCCGCCGGATCGTCGAAGCCGGATACGAGACGACCCTGTGGGCCCGGCGCCCGGAGTCGCTCGAACCGTACAGTGACACCGCGGCGAAGATTGCCGGTTCTCCCGCCGAACTCGGTGCGGCCAGCGACCTTGCCTGTGTATGCGTCGTCAACGACGCAGACGTCCGAGAAGTCATCGATGGCGAGCAGGGCATCCTGCGTGGCATGAGCGCTGGTGGCGTCATTGCAGTGCACTCGACCGTCCATCCGGACACCTGCCGCGAATTGGCCGAGAAGGCTGCCGCGCAGGGCATCTCACTGGTTGACGCACCGGTCAGCGGCGGCGGGATGGGCGCTGCGGCCGGAACGCTGCTGGTCATGGTCGGCGGCAACAACGACGTTGTCGCCCGCGTGCGGCCGGTCTTCGAAACGTACGGGAATCCCGTTGTGCACCTTGGTGGCATCGGTGCCGGTGAAGTCACCAAGCTGCTCAACAATCTGCTGTTCACCGCCAACCTGTCCACCGCGTCCAGCACCATGGCACTCGGCGAAAAGCTCGGCGTCGACCCCGTGCGGTTGGCCGAGGTTCTGGCCCGCGGATCGGGGAACAGCTTTGCCCTGGGCCGGATCACCGCCACCGCGGGATCTCTGGACCAGATCGCCGGGCATGCCGGCGAATTGCTCCGCAAGGACGTCACATTGAGCGCAAGCCTTGCCGACGCCGCCGGCGCCACGGTCGGTTCTGTTCTGGATGCAGCCGACGCCACCCTCGCCCAGATGAACTACCCACGACAGGACTCATGATGCGCGTCGGATTTGTCGGCACCGGCCGGATGGGACTCCCCATGGTTCGCCGCCTCGTCGGCGGCGGCCATCAGGTGCGTGCCCTCGTCCGTAACGACCAGTCGCGTGGCGACGTCACCGAAGCCGGCGCCGAGGCGGTCACCGACATCAGTGAGATCGCCTTTGACGCCGATATCGTGACCGTCTGCGTGTTCACCGACGATCAGGTACGCGACACCTGCCTCCAGGGTCCGCTGATCGCGTCGATGCGTCCGGGTGCTGCATTGGTGTTGCACACCACCGGTAGCCCGGTCACCGCAGAGCTGATTTCCGAGCGCGCCAGAGCTTTTGGTGTCCAGGTGGTCGATGCCCCGGTCAGTGGCGGTCCGCACAACATCGCGGCCGGCGACCTCACCCTCTTCGTCGGCGGCGACACCGAGACCATCGACCGCATCCGCCCGGCCTTGCAGAGTTACGCCGAACCGATCCTCCACGTCGGGGCCATCGGCACCGGTCAGCGGGTCAAACTGGTCAACAATGCATTGTTTGCGGCGCAGATCGGATTGCTGCGCGAAGGCGTTCGCCTCGGTGCCGAACTCGGCGTCGACGAATCCACGCTGCTCAGCGCTCTCCCCCACGCCAGCTCCAACAGCCGTGCGCTGGCCGGGGTTTCGGCACGCGGATCGGTTGCCGCGTTCAGCGAGGCCGTCGGCGAATTCGTCAGTAAGGACGTGAGCGTTGTCCGCGCGGTCGCCCTCGAACTCGGCGGGCAACTCGGAGTGATCGACGAAGTGATCGGTGACCAACTCGGATCAGTCAAACCCTGATCCGACACGAGCAAGGACAACCCCATGGAGATGACACCATGTCACCACGCGAGACTGACGCCACAGGCGCCGGCCATCGTGATGGGCATCAGTGGCGAGGTTGTCACCTACGCCCAACTCGAGGACCGGTCGATCCGGTTTGCGCGCGCCCTGCGTGAGCGAGGGCTGCAGCCGGGTGATCACATCGCGATCCTGATGGAGAACACCAGCTCATTTCTCGAGATCACCTGGGCAGCACAGCGTTCGGGACTCTACTACACGGCCATCAACCGCCATCTGCGTACCGACGAGGTGCAGTACGTCCTCGATGACTGCGGTGCGCTGGCACTCGTCGCGAGTGAGTCGGTCGCCGATGTTGTCGCCGATCTCGACCTGTCCCGGCTACGCGCGAAGTTTGCCGGTGCCGGCGAGATCGACGGCTTCGAATCGTACGACGACGTCTTGGCCACCACCGCGGGATCTCCACTCGAGAATGAGTGCGAGGGCCGCGAGATGCTGTATTCCTCCGGCACCACCGGGCGCCCCAAAGGCGTTCGGAAACCGCTGCCGGGAACGCCCTTCGGAGATCCCACGTCGGCTCCGGTGCTCATCGCCAAGGGCATGCTTGACCGCAGCTCCAGCGGCAATGTCGTCTATCTGTCACCGGCACCGCTCTATCACGGCTCACCACTGATCTTTTCGATGTCCTGGCATCGGGCCGGAGCCACCGTCGTGGTGATGGAAAGCTTCGATCCTCGTCGATGCCTCGAACTGATCGAGCAGTACGGCGTCACAGACGCGCAGTTCGTACCCACCATGTTCGTCCGAATGCTCCGGCTACCGGCCGCCGAGCGTGAGCGGTACAACCTGTCGAGCCTGCGCAGCGTCATGCATTCGGCCGCACCGTGTCCGGTTGCCGTGAAGCGGCAAATGCTCGACTGGTGGGGTCCGATCATCAGCGAGTACTACTCGGGCACCGAAGATGTCGGGGCCACCGCGATCACCGCCACCGAATGGCTGGCTCATCCGGGTTCGGTCGGCCGACCGTTGCAGACCTGCCACATCGTCGACGAGAACGGCAACGAATTGCCGGCGGGTGAATCCGGTGTCGTGTATTTCGAAGGCGGCCGTCCATTCGAATATCACAACGATCCGGAGAAGACCGCGTCCGTGGCGAACGCCCACGGCTGGCGAACGATCGGCGACATGGGGTATCTCGACAGCGAGGGATATCTGTACCTCACCGATCGCAAAGCCCACATGATCATCTCCGGCGGAGTGAACATCTATCCGCAGGAAACCGAGAACACACTCGCCTCT
Source organism: Williamsia faeni (assembly GCA_003202005.1). GTDB lineage: Bacteria > Actinomycetota > Actinomycetes > Mycobacteriales > Mycobacteriaceae > Williamsia > Williamsia faeni. The sequence continues at coordinate 15,747 of QJJF01000024.1, forward strand.
CATCCGGCGATCGCCGATGTGGCCGTCATCGGGGTACCCGATGAGGAGATGGGAGAATCCGTCAAAGCCGTTGTGCAGTTGGTGGATCCGGAAGCCGGCTCGGATCAGCTGGCGGCCGACCTCATCGCTTTTTGCCGAGGCGAGCTCGCGACCTACAAGTGTCCACGCAGCGTCGACTTCGTCGCCGAACTGCCGCGTGACCCGAACGGCAAACTGTACAAGCGGCGGCTCCGCGAACAGTACTGGGATGGGCGCGACAGCCTCATCCTCTGACCGGCAATCCGAGCTAGTCCACCAACGAGTAGACCGAGGTTACGATGCGATTCATCTTCCATTATCCAGAGCCCAACGGCCCCGAGGCCAACCTCTTCGCGGCCGGACCGTTGACCGATGTCGCGGTTGCGGTGGAAAAGGCCGGATTCGACGGTTTGTCGCTGAGTGAGCATCCGATCCCCGGCGCCAAGTGGCTGAATACCGGTGGACATCAAACGGTGGATCCTTTTGTGGCGCTGAGTTTTGTCGCCGCTGCCACCAGCCGGATCAAGGTCCTCACCTATCTGGCGGTCGCGCCGTACCGTAACCCGTTGTCGCTGGCCAAGTCGGCGTCAACGCTCGACACCTTGTCGGGTGGTCGCTTGATCCTGGGCCTGGGCACCGGCTACCAGAAGAGCGAGTTCTTTGCGCTCGGCGTCGACATCAACGAACGCAACGCGCTGTTCGACGAGGCTCTCGATGTTCTCCCGTTGCACTGGAGCGGTGAGGCATTCAGCTACAAGGGTTTGCATTTCGATGCCCGCGACGTGAGGTCGTTGCCCCGCCCCGTGCAGGATCCGATCCCGATCTGGGTCGGCGGAAACTCCAAGCTGAGTCGTCGCCGGGTCGCCGAACGCGCGCAGGGCTGGATGCCGATGTCCGGCGGTGCGCAACTCAGCTCCACTGCGCGCACTCCGGAGCTGGGTTCGAGTTCAGAACTGGGCGACAAGATCTCGGAGATGCGCGAAACCGCCGCGGCCGCCGGACGCACCGAACCGATCGACGTTCTCTACTCGTATCAGGCCGACGGACTGCCGACGCCGGCGGTCGATGCCGACCGACACCGCGAGAACTTCGCCGAGCTCGAAAAGGCCGGTGTCACCTGGATTGTTGTCTCGCACCCCAGCGGGTCGTCATACAGCGATACCACTGAGTTCCTCGACGCCTTCGGTTCGACCTACCTGTCATGACCTGGTTCGAAGAACGCGCCCGCCTCGAGGGCACCGTTGCTGTGATCACGGGCGGTGCCGGCGGTCTCGGTGAGAGTATCGCGGCCGACCTCGCCACCAACGGGGTTCGGATCGCCGTCATCGACATCGACCCCACCGCCGTCGAGGCACTGCGAAAGAGCCTGTCCGACGGTGGCTTCGAGTCGATCGTGCACCACGGAGATGCCCGGGACCCCGATACTTTGGCTGCTTTGTTCACAGCTGTGGACAACCAGTGGGGACGATTGGACACCTTGGTGAACATCGTGGGTGGAACTTTCCGCACCCCGTTCGTCGAGAGCAAACCGAAGGGCTGGGATGCGCTCTTGCGCACCAACCTTCTCCACGTCTTTCAGGCGTGTTCCCTGGCAGTTCCGCGGATGCAGGCGGGCGGACGCGGTGGCAGCATCATCAACATCACCACCATCGAGGCGCATCGCGCGGCACCGGGCTTCGCGGTTTATTCCGCCGCGAAGGCCGCGGTGGAACAGTTCGCTCGCACACTGTCGGTGGAGGTCGCCCCGGATCGGATCAGGGTCAACAACATCGCCCCCGACTTCGTGCCGACACCCAGCCTCGAAAAGCTCGCCCGCAGTGGCGAAACGCCGGCGATGGCAACCCCGACCGGCGCCCGGATCGCCATTCCGATGGGCCGGGTCGGTCACGTCACCGATGTCTCCAACTCCGTGGTCTTTCTCGCCTCCGGCCTGTCGGAATACATCACCGGAACCACATTGCACCCCGACGGCGGCACTCTCGCCTCATCGGGATGGTTCAACTGGCCCGACCACGGTTGGGCGAACTACGCACCCCATTCGGTGATGAACCACGTGAACGCCGACTGATCACGCAGGTGGGCCGATAACGCCCACTTCCGTTATGAACCACAAGAACTCGGACCGATCCCACTGTGTTCGGTCCGAGTTGTTTTGGCTATTCGATTGTGAACCAGACGAACCTCGGGCTGATCACATCGTGATCAGCCCGAGTTCGCCGGACTACTTGATGTCAGCCATTGTCTTGCCGACATCAGCAAGAGTCATCGGTGTGCCGTAGTCAGCCGTGTACTTGTACGCGGGGATGTCGCAGCGGTAGGGACCGTTGTCGGGCTTGAAGTTCGCGGCCTCCCACCCTTTCGGTGTCGCCTGCTGAACGTTGAAGCACGGCGACGGCGGTACCGGCTGCGCCAGGTTCTGCGGCGCAGTCAAACCGCCTCCGGTCCAAGCAGTTTCGGCCTTGGAGGCGTTGTAGACACAGGTGCGGGTCAGGTCATCGCCACAGCTTGCCGCTGCCTTGGCAAAAAGTAGCCAGGAGGACATCGCGCGGATGGCCGGCATGGTGATCTCGGCATCCGGGGCGTACTTCTTGTAAAGCTCTTTGAGCTGTGTGATGGCTGGCCCGTCGCTGTTCACCGGCGCGACGCCACCCATGTCGAGCAAGTTGGTCTGGAAGCCGACGGAATCCTTTGCCAGGTCTATGAACTGCTGGCCATAGGCGCTGCTGTTCGTGTCGATCCAGTCGAGCTTGTAACCGATGCTGGTGAGCACACTCTCGAGCTTGGCGAGCTGCTTGAAGTCGCCTGCCCACTCGAGGCCCTTCACGCCCTTGCTCTTGATGGCCTGTGCGTACGGAGTCCAATCCGAGACCCCAGCCGCGGGGTACAGGTCGTTGTAGACGAAGGTTCCGCCGGCGGCCTCGGTGGATTCGACGGCCTGCGCGCCAATGCTTTTGGTCAGCGGAGAGTCCCCGTTGATGATGCCGAGGGCATTGGCCGAATCCGGGTAGGCATCCTTTAATAGCCAGGTCCGGAACTGGAAGTAGGGATCGTACCCGGCCGTCCGGGTCGGTGCAGCTGGGACCTGCAGATCAGAACCGACCACCGTTGGCTGCACGATCTGTGCAGGAAAACTCGGAAGCCCACAGGAAAGTCGCTCCTTGACACCCAGTCCGTCGAGCGCATTACCGCCGGCGACAAGCGCGAAGTCCTCGCGGCAGGCGGCGATCATCTGCTGGCGGGTTTCCATCAGCTTGGCATCACGGGTATTGGCCACCAGGGTGCGGCCGTTGATGCCGCCGAGCTCGTTGCACCAGGATGTGAATACCTTTGCTGCGTCCACGAACTCGGGTTGCTTGGTGAATCCCACGTCGGTGAACACGCCGACCTTGATGTCGGTGCCGGTGACACCCTGCGTGGGAGCTCCGGTGGCCGAACCCTCCTGACAGACATCGGTCAGCGAACCGAAACTGCTCGACGCGGTGTCCGACGACGCAGTTCCGCTACCCCCACCCCCGTCGCCGCCGTCACCGCTGCCGCGGTCACTACTACATCCGGCAACAACAAGCAGCGCGGCAGCCGATACGGCTATCACTAAGCGTTGCACTTTCAACTCAGGTCCTCCTCCATCGTCCCCCCGTTAGCGGGGAGCTTAGCCCCGAGAGTTACCGCTGCGGTGCAGTTTGAAAACCTATATCCTGTCGAGGTTAATGAGGAATGAGACCTTCCGGCGCTTGAGCTGCTGATATGCGGAGCCCGGGAATCGCAGCGAGGCAACCCCGACCGGTGCCCCTCGCGTCATCGGGATTGTTCAACTGACCCGACCACGGCTGGGCCAACTACATACCCAATCCAGTTATGAACCAGACAAACTCGGGCTGATCACATCGTGATCAGCCCGAGTTCGCCGGACTACGTAATGTCGACGGACTACTTGATGTCGGCCATCGTCATGCCGACATCAGCCAGCGTCATCGGCGCGCCAAAGTCTTGCGTGTACTTGTACGCGGGGATGTCGCAACGGTAGAGACCGTTATCGGGCCCGAAGTCCGCGGCCTCCCACCCTTCAGGTTTGGCCTGCTGAACGTTGAAGCAGGGCGACGGCGGTGTCGTCTGCGCCAGGTTCTGCGGCGCAGTCAAACCGCCTCCGGTCCAAGCAGTTTCGGCCTTAGCCGCATTATAGACACAGGTGCGGGTCAGGTCATCGCCACAGCTTGCAGCTGCCTTGGCGAAGAGCAACCAGGCGGACATCGCACGGATGGCCGGCAGGGTGATCTGGGCATCCGGGGCGTACTTCTTGTACAGAGCCTTGAGCTCGGTGACGGCCGGCTCATCGCTGTTCAGCGGCGCAACGCCACCCATGTCGAGGTAGTTGTTCTGATAGCCGACCGAATCGGATGCCAGCTCGATGAACTGGTCGCCATAGGCGTTGTTGTTGGTGTCGATCCAGTCGAGCTTGTAATCGATGCTGGTGAGCACACTCTCGAGCTTGGCGAGTTGCTTGAAGTCGCCTTCGAAGATGAGGCCCTTCACACCCTTGCTCTTGATGGCTTGTGCGTACGGTGTCCAGTCCGAGACGCCCATCGCGGGGTACAGGTCGTTGTAGACGAAGGTTCCGCCGGCGGCCTCGGTGGATTCGATGGCCTGCGCACCAATGCTCTTGGTCAGCGGTGAGTCACCGTTGATGATGCCGATGGCGTTGGCCGAATCCGGGTAGGCATCCTTCATCAGCCAGGTCCGGAACTGGTAATAGGGGTCGTAACCGGCTGTCTGGCTGGGTGACGCGGAGACCTGCAGATCAGAACCGGTCACCGTTGGCTGTACGACCTGTGCCGGGAAGCTCGGAAGCCCACAGGTGAGCCGCTCCTTGACACCTAGTCCGTCGAGCGCACTGCCACCGCCGACAAGCGCGAAGTCCTCGCGGCAGGCGGCGATCATCTGCTGGCGGGTTTCCATCAGCTTCGCGTCACGGGTGGTGGCCACCAGGGTGCGGCCGTTGATGCCGCCGAGCTCGTTGCACCAGGATGTGAATACCTTTGCTGCGTCCACGAACTCGGGTTGTTTGGTGAATCCCACGTCGGAGAACACACCGACCTTGATCTCGGTGTCGGTGACACCCTGAGTGGGAGCACCAGTGGCCGAACCCTCCTGACAGACATCGGTGAGCGAACCGAAGCTGCTCGACGCGGTGTCCGATGACCCTGTTCCCCCACCGCCCCCGCCGCCCTCATCACCGTCTCCACTGCCGCGGTCACTACTACATCCGGCGACAACAAGCAGCGCGGCAGCCGACACGGCTATCACTAAGCGTTGCACTTTCAACTCAGGTCCTCTTCCGTCGTGCCCCCCGCTGCGGGGAGCTTAACCCCGAGAGGTATCGGTGCGGAGCACTTTGAAACTTTATCCTTTCAAGGTTAATAAGGAATGCGCCTCAAAGCTTCTTGACCTGCGAATATGCTGAACGAAGGAATCGCGAGCGAGCCAGAAAAGTCAGTACAACCCGCCGTCGACCCGAATGAAGGACGATGTTGTGAAGCTCGATGCGGAGCTCGCCAGGTAGAGCGCGGTGGTCGCGATCTCAGACGTCTCGCCGGGGCGTCCTGCCGCACTGCGCAACCCGGTCCGGGCGTCGTCGCCCCACGATTTGGCGATATCCGTCAGGAACGGACCTGCCGAGATCGTATTGACCCGCACGTTGGGCCCGTACTCGCGACCGAAGACACCCGCCAACGTATTGAGCGCAGCCTTTGCCCCGGCATAGGGCCCGAAGTTCGGCGCCGGAAAGATGGCACCCGACGACGAGATGTTGATGATCGATCCGCCGTCACCGTCGGCCATGCGCCGACCGACCAGTGACCCGAGCCGGAACGGCCCCTTGAAGTTGACCGCGACCACCTTGTCGAACAGCTCTTCGCTCGTCTCTTCCGAGGACGGCGCCACCGGCGACAACCCCGCGTTGTTCACCAGGATGTCAATCTTTCCGAAGTGCGCATACGCCGTCTCGACCAGCGCGTCCACGTCCTCCCACTTGCCCACGTGAGCACTAACCGGCAGCGCCTTGCGGCCCAGCGCCTCCACCTCTCGCGCCACTTCCTCGCAGGCCGGCAGCTTGCGGCTGGCAATGACGACGTCGGCACCGGCCCTCGCAAAGGCCAAGACCATCTCACGGCCGAGACCACGACTGCCACCTGTCACCAGGGCAACTTTGCCTTCCAGTGAGAAAAGCTGAGCCAGTCCAGCACCGGATTCGTGGGTTGCGTTCATTCGGCAAGAATAGCATTCTGGTTACGTAGAGCGTGATTCTTAAATCGCCGCATTGTTCACTCGAGGAGCCAGCTGATGCAGGGACTGCAGGACAAAGTTGTAATCGTCGCCGGGGCCGCCACCGGTCTCGGGGCGGACTCGGCGCGCAGGTTGGCACAAGAGGGCGCCAAAGTTGTCGTCGGTGACCTCAATGCCGAGGGTGCCGAGAAGACCGCCGCCGAAATCAATGCGGCCGGCGGGACCGCGGTGGCCGCCCAGTTCGACATCTCCGACGACGATTCCGTGAAGGAATTGATCGCGGTCGCGGTCGCAACTTTCGGTGGACTCGACGCCGTCCACATCAACGCCGGTGACATGGGAGCGGTCTCCAAAGACACCAACGTCGTCGACATCGACCTCGAGATCTGGGATCGCACCATCGCCGTCAACCTCCGTGGTCACATGCTGGTCAGCCGGCACAGCATCCCCGAACTGCTGAAGCGCGGCGGCGGCTCCATCGTCTTCACATCATCGGTCGCCTCGTTCGCCGGTCAGCCCCAGCGTCCCGCTTACTCAGCCACAAAGGCCGGCATCAATGCCCTGGCCCGCCACATCGCCTCGGGTTGGGGCAAAGACGGCATTCGCGCCAACGCCATCACTCCTGGCCTCATCCTCACCGACGAGATCAAACAGGGCGCCCCTCCAAAAATGTTGGAGGACAAGCTCCGCGAGACCCGCAGCACGCGTCTCGGAGAAGCCCGGGATATATCGAGCATGGTTGCGTATCTGATGTCCGACGACGGTTCCTGGATCAACGGCCAGGTCGTCAACGTCGACGGTGGAACCTACTTGCGCTGACCAAGCGCACCCACCCAACCCCCACCCGCACCTCCGCCGAGCGTGCCGAAATCACCGTCGAGCGTGCCCTCGTTGCCGTCGAGCGTGCCGAAAATGCGTGCGCCCCAACACCTTCGGAACGCTCGGCGGCGATTTTGGCACGGTCGGTGGTTGGATGGGCACGCTCGGCGGCGGTCGGCGGCGGTTTCGGCACGGTCGGCGGTTGGATGGGCACCCTCGGCGGAATGGGGTCAGAGTTTGATCGTGACGCACTTGACCTGACTGTAGTGATGTAATGCCTCGACGCCCCTTTCGTGGATCGGCCAGGTCGTCAACGTCGACGGCGGAACCTACCTGCGCTGACCCAGCGCCCCCACCCCACCCGCACCTCCGCCGAGCGTGCCGAAATCACCGTCGAGCGTGCCCTCGTTGCCGTCGAGCGTGCCGAAAATGCGTGCGCACCAACACTTTCGGCACGGTCGGCGGCGATTTCGGCACGCTCGGCGGCGGTTGTTGGGTGCGTTCGGCACGGTCGGCGGTTGGATGGGCACGCTCGGCGGATCGGGGTCAGAGTTTGATCGTGACGCACTTGACCTGACTATAGTGATGTAGTGCCTCGACACCCTTTTCGCGTCCGTAGCCACTATTTTTCCAGCCGCCGAACGGGGTCTGCACCGATGCGGTCGACCAGGTGTTCACGAAGACCTGCCCTACCCGCAGACGGTCGCTGACCGTCAGAGCGCGGGAGACGTCTTTCGTCCACACACCCGCCACGAGTCCGTAGTCGGAATCATTGGCCAGCGCAACAGCTTCGGTGTCGTCGTCGAACGGGATCACCACGACGACGGGTCCGAAGATCTCTTCGCGGGCGATCCGTGCCGTGTTGTCGACGCCGGTGTAGATCGTCGGATCGATGTAGAACCCACCGGTCTCGCGGGCGACCGCAGACACCGTGCCACCGGCAGCAGCCACCGCACCGTCTGATTCGGCGACCGCGAAATACTCCTGCACCCGCGAGAACTGGTCCCGGGTGATCAGCGGGCCGATGTCGCGGCCCACGCGCACGTTCGCGGCACGATCGACCAGCCGCTTCACCACCTCGTCATGGACCGACCGATGCACGAGTAGTCGGGTGCCGGCCGAACAGACCTGGCCGGCGTTGGCGGTAAATGCCTGCAGCGAACCCGCCACTGCTGCATCAAGATCGGCGTCGGCGAAGATGATGTTCGCCGACTTCCCACCCAATTCCAGCGTGAGAGGGATGATCCGTTCCGCGGCGATCTTGCCGATCGCCCGGCCGGTGGGCACCGATCCCGTGAACGCAACCTTCGCCACCGACGGATGCTGCACCAGGGCAGCACCAGCGCCCGCACCTCCACCGAGCACGACGTTGAACACCCCTGGCGCAAAACCGACTTCGGAGGCCAACTGCGCCAGACGAACCGTGGTCGACGATGTGTATTCAGAAGGCTTGACCACCACCACGTTGCCGGCAGCCAGCGCGGGTGCACAGGCCCTGGCTGCCTGGTTGATCGGCACATTCCACGGCGTGATCACCCCGACAACACCAAACGGCTCACGGCGCGTGTAGACATGCTGATCCGGTGCCACGTCGAGAGTCTCGCCGATCGGCATCCCGATCAGGCCACCATAGAAGTCGAAGTAGGTTGCCGAACCCTCGACTTCGCCCAGTGCCACCGACTCCGGCTTGCCGGTCTCGCTGATCTCCAGCCCGGCCAGTTCCTGTGCGTTCTCCCGCATCGCGCGCGCGAGATCGGAGAACAACCGGGCGCGGGCCAGCCCCGGCACCTGCCGCCAGGCCTCGGCAGCGGCTTCGGCAGCGGCGACCGCCGCCGAGATGTCTGCGGCGTTCCCACTGGCAATCCGGCGAACCTCGTTGCCGCTTGCCGGATCGATGACATCGAGGTATTCACCGGCTGACGGCGCAGAAGAGGCGCCGCCGATCCAGTGATCAAGTTTCTGCACGTCTGATAATCCTTCTGGCTGGTCGGGGTGGAAGTGTTGCTGCGCAGCCTGCGACCTATGCCCGCGGGCTAACCGTCCGCAGACAGAACTCGTAGATGTGGTCGATATCTTCCGGCGACGGTTCAACTCGTCGCCAGAGGTAGTCGGCGAGCATGCCGAGCGTGGCGTGAGCTGCAAGTTGTGCATCGAATTCCGGGTCGGCGCTGCCGAGTTCGGTAAACGGTTCCCACAGCAGGGACGCCATGGGCCCGTTGGCCGACAACGGGCCCTGCATGCTTTCCTCGCCGAGTCCACCGGCATTCCAGGACACCGCGCGGGTGGAATCCGCGGTGCGCCCGACGGCCTGTGCGAGCACACCTTCGACCCAGCGCCGCACCTTGGCCTCCGGGCTGGGCTCCTTGCTCATCTGATGACCGACATACGTGCGCAATCGCTCGGTGCCATCCTCCAGCAAGGCCGCCACCAGCGCGTCCTTCGACGAAAAGTGACGATAGAATGCCTCATTCGACAGCCCCGCGGCGGACACGATGTCGGACACCCGCGGACGCGATGCGGTACCCCGCTCCTGGATCACAACCAGTGCGGCGTCGAGCAACCGGCGTACCTCTGCGGCATAGTTCGCGCCCCGCTTGGCCAGGGTGCGCTCGGCGATCCGGCTCGCCAGATCGCCGGTCGCATCCTCACTCATTCGCTTGTCCACACATCGAGGTTAATGCCCTTCTGCGGCGGGGTACTCAGTGGTGAGCTCGAGTAACCGCATCGTAGGCGGCGGATCCATCTGCTGCAGGTCCGACAAGGTCAGCGCACCCGACCGTGCTGCGGCAATCATCCCCTTGAGAATCTGCTGCAGGTCATCGCCTTCGAGCTCGTAGACCGCAACATACGGTCCGCTGTCGGCCACCGGAGCAAATCGCCGGACGGACACTATGCCGTCGATCGCGACCATCTCGGGCAGGTGGACGTCGTTGTACCAGCGGTTGAACTCGGCATCGACCTCCGGTGACGCCGGTCGCGTTTCGACGACATAGATGCCCTTTGCCATATGTTGTTGCCTTTCAATCAGTTTCGCTTGTCACGCTCAGCTGGAGCCGGGTCCCCGCACCGCGGCAAGCACTCCGCCGTCGACCAAGATGTCGATACCACTCAGGAAACTCGCGTCGTCGGTCAACACGAACGCGGCAACAGCGGCGACCTCTTCGGCCCGCCCGAACCGCCCGAGCGGGGTCTGCTCCGCCCAAGCCGCCATCCGCGGGTTGCCTTCTGCTTCCTGTCGGCCCTGGGGTGTGTCGATGAGACCGGGCGAGATCGAACAGATACGTCCTCCAAGAGGCCCGAGCCGCACTGCTTCCTGCTGGGCAAATCGCTTGACCCCGAGCTTCGCCAGAGAATAGGCCACACCGGGGTGTTCGACCATCGGACCGAAACTCTCGTGGATCCGGTCATGGAACTGTTCGTGCAGCGGATCATCGAGGACTGCGCCAGAGGCGGCATCGACATCGAGCCCGCCGATCGACGGTGCCATCGAGGCGAACGTGACCCACGCCGTCCCGGCAGTCGCGAGTGGCCGCAACACCTCGGCGAGCTTGGCGGTTCCGATCAGATCGACGGTGAAGATCCGGCGCCAGTCAGCCATGGTCGGCGAGATCCCGGCGACGTGGGCCACCGCGCGCAGCGTTCCCAACTCGCGGATGTGGGCCACCAACCGCTCCAGCCCGTCCACGTCGGTGATGTCGAGAACGAAGGGCTCGACAATCGCGCCGCCGCCGCTCAATTCGTCGGCCGCCGCTTTTACTGTTGTCTCGTCGAGGTCGACCAGCACCAGAGTGTCCACCAGTCCGGTCATCCGCTTGGCGACCTCGAGGCCCATACCGCGACCGGCTCCGGTGACGATGCCTACGGTGCCCATCAGTGGTGCGCCCAGCACTGCTGCATGTGCGGCTCGGCCGCCCTGGTCACCAGTTCCATTCGATAACCGGTATCGCTACGCAGGAATGCGAAGAACAACGATCCATCCGGACCGCTGCGGGTCGCCTCGGTGACGTAACCCTGGCTGACAAGCTCAGCTGCATCGGCGTCGACGTCATCCGACCAGTAGCCGACATGGTGGACTCCGGATCCCTCGGCCGGTTCCCAGAATGTGCCCGGCACACTGCGGACAACCTCGAGGCGCGGGGTGGTGATAGAGAACGCGCATCGAACTTCGACCGTCACGAGGCCGGACGGCAGCGTGACCTCGAGGGGAGCACCGATCTCCGGCCCCCACTCGTACCCGAGGAGCGACGACAACTGCGTCTGGGTCGCCTCCAGATCGTGCGTGACGATTCCCACGTGAAACAGGTCTTCAGCCTTCATGAACTTACTACCGCCTTTTCGTTGCACTCCATGTTCGGAACGATCTTCACACTAATAAGAATTGTGTTCCGTATCGCCAGAATGCTATTCTTGCATATGAAGCGAGGAGGCCTCCATGGCATGGGATTTTGAGACCGACCCGGAGTACCAGGCAAAACTGGACTGGGCCGATAAGTTTGTCCGCGAAGAAGTCGAACCACTCGACCTCGCGTGGCCGCACCAGCAGTTCGTACCGCTCGACGGCGGGCGCCGCAAGGCGATCGACCCGCTGAAACAGCAGGTCCGCGACCAGGGCCTGTGGGCAACCCACCTCGGCCCCGACCTCGGCGGTCAGGGCTACGGCCAGCTTCAGCTGGCACTGCTCAACGAGATCCTGGGCCGTTCGTCCTGGGCACCCATCGTCTTCGGCTGCCAGGCCCCCGACACCGGCAACGCCGAGATCATCGCCCACTACGGCACCCCGGAACAGAAGGAGCAGTACCTGCAGCCGCTGCTCACCGGCGAGTGCTTCTCCAGCTACTCGATGACCGAGCCCCAGGCCGGCGCCGACCCGACGCAGTTCAAGACCAGCGCGGTCCGCGACGGCGATCACTGGATCATCAACGGCTACAAGTACTTCTCGTCGAACGC
>QJJF01000025.1 GCA_003202005.1 Williamsia faeni
AAGTCTTCTTCCCAGAAGGGGCTCACGTGGATGCTCTTCTTGATGGCAGCCACCGGATCCTGCATGCCGAAGCCCTCAGGAGCCTTCTTGTACACATCGCCCAACATCTGCAGCACGTGCGGCAACCAGCTGGCACCGTTCTCGATCACGGCGATGCGCAGCTCCGGGAAACGGAACAGGGCACCGTGGCACACCCACGACACAACCGTGTCCTGAATCGGACGCCATTGACTGACCATACGGAACGTATTGGTCTCGAAGGGCAGCATCTCATCGCTAGAGCCCTCCCAATCCTGGTTGTACCGGGCGTAACCACTGTCCGACGAATGCTGGGTGACCAGCACGTCCAGCTCGACGACGCGCTTCCAGAACGGATCGAACTCGGGAAGGGCAAACGAGCGAGGTCCCTTGAAGCCGGGGACCGGAGCGGGACGGACCAGGATGGCCTTGGCGCCACGCTCGACACACCACTCGAGTTCCTTGATGGCCTCTTCGACGATCGGCAAACTGATCACCGGGACGGTGAAGATTCGATCCTCGTAGTTGAAACCCCAGGTCTCGTACAGCCACTGGTTGAGCGAGTGGACCACAGCGTGAATCAGTTCCGGGTTGTCACGCATGCGCTCCTCGATGAGGCTGGCCAGCGTCGGGAACATCAGGGTGCGGTCGATCTGCAGCTCATCCATGAGCTTGAGACGCGCAGCAGGCTCACGGAAAGCGGCCGGCGCCTTGATCGGCTTGCCGAAGATCTCGCGCTTGCTCTTACCTTCGGGGTTGCCGTTCTTGAAGTAATCCTCCATGGCACCCGGACGTGCGACGACGTCAAACGTCGGGTTGGGGATGTAATCGCTGATCTGGCCGCGGATGGCGATCTTCGTGCGGCCATTGACCTGGACGTACTGGATCGCATTCTTGTACTTCTCCGGAAGGAACTTGGTCAGCGCCTCCTGGGTCTCGTACAGGTGGTTGTCCGCGTCGAACAACGGATACGGCAACTCGTTTGTTGACATTTGTAATCCTTCAATTTCTGTTGGCGCATTGTGCGCCGGGTTTTTCCTTAGAGCATTCGGTCGGCCTGCTGATTGCCGTTTCGCTCACGTCAGGTCGTACTGCTGCGAGTCAATCCGACAGAGATCGATTTGGTATTCAGGAAACCTTCGAGACCTTCCGCCCCGAGTTCCCTCCCGTAGCCGCTGGCTTTGACACCGCCGAACGGCGCCACGGGGTCCATCGTGTAGCCCTGGTTGACACCGAATGTACCGGTACGGACTCCGAGCGCCACGGCGTGTCCGCGCTCTAGGTCGGATGTCCATACCGACCCGGCCAGTCCGTAGTCGGAGTCGTTCGCGATACGCACTGCCTCGTCCTGATCGCTGTAACTGATGACGGTCAGTACAGGACCGAAGATTTCCTCGCGGGAGATCCGCATCCCGTTGTCGGCATCGCTGAACAGGGTTGGCCGGATGTACCAACCCCGCTGGTGCCCTGGCGGGGGTTCTGATCCGCCCACTACCAGGCGGGCCCCGGCTTTGCGCCCGTGCTCGATGTAGTCGCGAACGATCTGCTGCTGACGTTGGGTGACTAGCGGGCCGACGTCTGTGGTGGGATCTGCCGGGTCACCCACACACATTGATTCCATCTCCACGGCCAAGGCATCAATGAACTCGGCGGCGCGACTTGCGGGCACCAGGATGCGGGTGAGCGCGTTGCAGATCTGTCCGCTGTTGCTCAGACTGGCGCTGCGAATGCCGGCTGCGACCGTGTTCGGGTCGGCGTCGTCCAGGACGATAGCAGCCGATTTGCCACCAAGCTCCAGACTCACGCGGGTCAGCTGAGCTGCGCATGCCGCCGCGACCTGCCGCCCGGCAGCCGTCGACCCGGTGAACGACACCTTGTCGATCCCAGGGTGAGAGACCAGCTGCTCCCCTACCGACCTGCCACCTGGCAAGACACTGACGACACCGGCAGGAATGCCGGCCTCGTCGATCAGTTCAGCCAATAGGAGTGCATCAAGGGGTGTTTCGGGAGCTGGTTTGAGAATGACACTACATCCGGCGAGCAGCGCCGGGATCAGCTTGGCAACAATCAGGAACTGCGGCATGTTCCACGGAACGATCAGCGCGACAACGCCAATGGGCTCCTTTCGAACGATGACCTCATGGCCGTAGTAGCCCTCACGTACCTCGCGCCACTGGTACTTCGTAGCAACATCACCGAGTGCTTTCATCATCGTCCATGGCAGCGCGACGTGTGCTCGCTCGGCGAAGGTGATCGGCGCTCCCATCTCGGCGGAAATCAGGGCAGCCATCTCGGGGCGCCTCTCGCCATAAAGCTTGGCAAGGCGCCCGATGGCGGCGATCCGCTCAGACGGATCCGAAAGGCGCCATGTGCCCTGGTCAAAGACCGACCGGGCTGCGCTGACCGCGCGTTCGATCTCGGGGGCACCCGCGGCCGCGACCACGGCGACCGGCAATTCGGTGTGCGGCGAGATCACCTCAATCCTTTGGTCCGTGCTGGGTGCGATCCACTGGCCGCCGACAAACACGCGTCCATGGGTCAGCATTCCGCCTCTACTCACTGCCATCCATCTAATATCAAGCACTTGACGCCAAATATCAAGTACTTGCCTTTACCGGCGGCGTGGATATACCGTCGATTGACGAACCGATGATGCGTATGAGCGCACATGGAGTAGGCCAACCACCGTGAGCCACTCCGATACTCGCCCGACCCTGAACCAGAGGAGTGCACGATGGCTCGTTGGCCCAAGCCCGCAGAAGGTAGCTGGACAGAGCACTACCCCGAGCTGGGCACCGAACCGGTGTCCTATGAGGATTCGATCTCGCCGGAATTCTACGAACTCGAAAAGCAAGCAGTCTTCAAAAAAGCGTGGCTCAATGTCGGTCGTACAGAACAACTTCAGGGGCTAGGTGGCTACATCACCAAAGATCTTGCAGCCGCCGATGCATCGATCGTAGTTGTTCGCGACCTGGACGGACAGGTCCGTGCGTTCCACAACGCCTGTCGCCATCACGGGAACAAGCTTGTGTGGAACGAGTTTCCACTCGACGACACAAGCGGTACCTGCCAGGAGTTCGTCTGCAAGCAGAGGGCCTGTGGATGGCGATACGGCCTCGACGGAACGTTGGTGTTCGTTCCCAACGAGGATGCCTTCTTCGGCCTGAGCACAAGCGACTACGGCCTGGTCCCCGTGCATTGCGAGGTGTGGGAGGGCTTCATCTTCGTCAACTTCGCCGAAGAACCCGCCCAGTCGCTGACTGATTTCCTTGGTCCGATGATCACGAATCTGACCGGCTACCCATTCGAGCAGATGACGTCGCGCTTCTATTACCGCTCCGAAGTCAAGGCGAACTGGAAGCTGTACATGGACGCGTTCCAGGAGTTCTACCACGCACCCATCCTGCACGCGAACCAGTCGCCGGCGAACTTTTCCGCCGCTGCAGCGAAGGCTGGTTTCGAAGCGCCGCACTACGGCATCGAGGGCCCACACCGACTCGTCAGCACCTCCGGAATCAAGATCTGGGAGATGGATCCGTCGATGCGCAAGCCCATCGAGGACATCTGCGAGGGCGGACTGTTCGGACCCTGGGACAAGCCCGATCTCGGCGAGATGCCCTCAGGCGTAAACCCCGCCAAGTGCGACCCGTGGGGCCTTGACTCTTTTCAGCTCTTCCCGAACTTTGTCATCCTGTTGTGGAGCCAGGGCTGGTATCTCACCTATCACTACTGGCCAACGTCATATAACACGCACATATTTGAGGGGACCTTGCACTTCATGCCGGCCAGAACCCCCAGCGAGCGGATCGCGCAAGAAGCAACAGCGGCCTCCTTCAAAGAGTTCGGTCTGCAAGACGCGAACACCCTCGAAGCAACACAATCGATGATCGAATCACGTGCGGTGGACAAGTTCTTGCTCAACGACCAGGAGATTCTCTTGCGGCACCTGCACAAGGTGACCGCCCAGTGGGTCGAGGACTACACCAACAAGAAGGCCGGAGTATGAGCGCGATGACTGTGACACTGCCCGTGGAGTTCCGCGAACTCGACGCCTTCATGGACTGGTGCCTACCCACCGAAAGCGAGCGGTATGACAAGCGGCTGGCCAGCTCGATGACCGAGATGCAACGGTTCTACGACGCCATCACGCCCCGCGCCAAAGAAGCCATCGCTTTCTGCGACCGGTACCCGATCGATGAACTGCCGGCCGAGATCGTGAACCTGATGAGGCTTCTCTATTCAATGATCGCGGTCTCCTTCCCAGTGGAATGCTGGAACCAACCGCGAATCCCGGATTCGGGCGCAGCCCGCCTCGACTGCCTCGCCGAGCCCACGCCATGACCGATACCGTAATTCTCAGAGCAGCGCGGTGGGTGGACATCGTCACCGGAACGGTACATTCACCTGCGGTAATCGTGATCGAGGGAAATCGGATCGCAACGATCAACCCTTCCGACGAGCCTGTCGACGCAACCGAGATCGAACTCGGCGATGTGACGTTGCTGCCCGGTCTGATGGACATGGAACTCAACCTGCTCATCGGTGGACCAGGCGGACCCGATGGTCTCCCCCAGCCCATGCACGGCGTCCAGGACGACCCCGCGTATCGAACACTGCGCGGGGGCGTCAACGCCCGCACAACACTTCTGGCCGGATTCACCACCGTCCGAAATCTTGGTCTGATGGTCAAGACCGGCGGCTACCTGCTCGACGTCGCACTGCAACGGGCCATCGACCAGGACTGGAACCAAGGGCCACGAATCGTGCCTGCCGGGCACGCGGTGACACCCTATGGCGGACACCTTGATCCGACCGTCTTCCAGCGGCTCGCCCCAGGTGTCATGCCGCTGAGCGTGGCCGAAGGTATCGCCAACGGCGTGCCCGACGTACGGGCCTGCGTCCGCTATCAGATCCGACACGGCGCCAAGGTCATCAAGGTCTCGGCCTCCGGTGGCGTCATGTCGCACAGCACCTCTCCGGGCTCCCAGCAATACTCCGACGAGGAACTGGCGGCGATTGCCGATGAGGCACACCGCGCCGGAATCAGGGTCGCTGCTCACGCCGTCGGTGACTCAGCCGTCGTTGCCTGTATCAGGGCGGGTATCGATTGCATTGAACACGGGTTCCTCGCCACCGACAGCACTCTGCAGATGATGGTTGACCACGGGACGTTCCTGGTGTCGACCACCTACCTCACTGATGCGATGGCTGTCGAGCGAGCCGCCCCAGAGCTTCGGAAAAAGGCAGCTGAGGTCTTCCCTCAAGCAAAAGCGATGTTGCCCAAGGCAATTGCCATGGGGGTCAAGGTAGCGTGCGGCACGGACGCCCCCGCCATTCCGCACGGCGAAAACGCCAAGGAACTCGGTGCGCTCGTCAATCGCGGAATGACACCGATCCAGGCGCTGAGGGCGGCGACCACCGTCAGCGCTGAGCTGATTCAGCGAGACGACGATCTCGGCCGACTCGAGGCCGGCTATCTGGCCGACATCATCGCTGTGCCAGGGGATCCGACCACCGACATCGCCGCCACCATGGACGTTCGGTTCGTCATGAAAGACGGTCGAGTGTACAAAAATGTCTGATTCGGCCCGCCTTCCGCCCGTGGCGGTCGAGCACTGGACCGAATCGACGCGGACTGTGCTCGAGGCACACCTGCGGCGACCAGAGCTCTATACGGGCCCCGATGCCCGGCCGATGCCCAATGTTCTCGGCCTGTTGGCCAACCAGGTACCAATCGGTGCCGGGTGGCTGGCCTTCAACAACGTGTTGGCCACCGAGAGCACCATCGACGACCGACTGCGCGAACTGATCGTCTTACGCGTGTCCTGGCTGACGCGTTCGGCGTACGGATGGAACCAACACCAACGCCTAGGCCTGCTCGCAGGACTGACCGAGGGTCAACTCGAATCCATCGCCGACGGGCCGACCGCAGACCTGTGGGACGCGGTCGAACGCGCTGTGCTGGTTGCCACCGATCAGATGGTCGAACGCCATACTGTCGACGACCAAGCATGGGCCACGCTCAGCGACCATTTCAGTCCCTCTCAGCTGCTCGAGCTACTTTTCGTCGCCGGAAGCTATCTGTGCTTCGCAGTCATCTGCAACGCCGCCGACCTGAGACCGGATCAATCGACAGCGGCCCGACACCATCTCGACAGCGCCACGCTGAGCACATGAGCGCGCAGGCTTTGCGTGGGGGCGTGCCGATACGACATGGTGATTACATGGACCCGAGCGAGCACACCGAAGACATCCTCTGGCTGCTGAAGTTGGCGTTTCACTATGGTCGCGAAACGGTCAATGACGCCATCAGTCGTCATGGTGTCACCACGGCGCAGAGCGGCCTGTTGCGCCAGCTCGCCGAAGAACCCGGCCTATCAGGCGCCGAGCTGTCCCGGCGTCTGATGATCACTCCTCAAGGCGCACAGCTCGCCCTCAGCGCCCTCGAGCGTCACGGATTCATCGAACGACGCCCTGATCCGAACCACGGCCGAATCCAGCGCGCCTATCTGACCAAACAAGGCACTCGAATCACCGAAGCCTGCTACTCCGAATCCGTAGCAGCACAAGATGAATTGTTCAGTGTTCTCACCGACAGGGAGCAACAGACCCTCCGCAAGCTACTGTTGAAAGTGGTCGACCAAGGGACCCGTACCACTACGAACGCCCCGAAGACCTAGACTGGAGATTTGTTCGTATCGCGCGCGACTCCTTCGAATGTCCCAGGACAATGTGTTAGCTGACTCGGCTCATTTTCCGCGCGCCTTGCGCTAGAGACTTTATGGCCCTGGGGGCATTTTGGGTTCGCCGGTGGACGCTGAGCGTGGATTCTCGGCTTGCGCCTGGGCGTGTGCACGGGCTGTGAAGACTGCGTGGAGAGCCGTGGCGGAACAGATGTGTCGTCGAATCGGCGAGGGTTGCGACAGATTGAGCACATCAGGTTCGGCCCCTAGAACACGAACTGGGGCCGGAGCATCCACGTCAAGCGCAACGATTCGCTCTCAAAGCTCCGGCAGAAACGTCAACCTCGACCTGGAGACCACAGCTCGAACCTGGCCGGATCGAGTGGTGCGCCACCAACATCAATTCTCCTACACCGGAATTCGTGATCGTTGCCGACTGCCTTGCGGTGGCCAACGAAGAGTTTCCACACGCCAACAATGACCTCGCCGCCGGGCTACAACCACACCGAAGAGCTCATCCGAGTACCCCTGACGATTGTGTTCGCCGCCCTGGCAATCGTCGTATCTCGAACCCAGATGCGATCCGATGTGGACACACATTGATCGAACTCAGGTGCGCGACTTTCGAGTGGCCCGATGGATGTTATTAAGTACTTGATATCATTTCAAGTACTTGATAGCTTTGGAGCACCAACCGCCGGACGACTGACAGGAGTTCCTGGTGACTTCAGCAACTGAATCACAGTCCAGCCACACAGCTTCGACTGTCGAACGCCTCGGGGTTCGACCAGATGGCAGCTTTACACCAATCCGCGTCAAAGAAGTCAAGCGTGAGACCGGAGAAGCTATTTCGTTGATTTTCGATGTGGCTGAACACAGCTCGGTTCTCCAGCACTATGAGGCGGGACAATTCCTCACCTTGCGCGTCACTATCGAAGGTGAGCCACACGTTCGGTGCTATTCAATGTCCTCCTCGCCCGTCGTGGACGATCACGTTCAGGTGACGGTCAAACGCGAACGCGGTGGTTTGGTGTCGAATTGGTTGAATGACAACATCTCTGATGGATCACTGGTTGACGTTGCCGGGCCTGCGGGCACATTTGTTCTCAATTCCTCCGCGCGTGACATTGTCGCTTTTGCCGGCGGCAGTGGAATTACTCCAGTGTTCTCGATCGTGCGCACCGCGTTGGAGTCAACAGCGCGGCGGGTGAGCTTGCTGTTCGCCAACCGCGATCGCGAGTCGGTCATATTTGCGACGGCGCTCGAGGACCTGGTCGCCCGCTACCCGGACCGATTGACCGTTGAACATCGCTTTGACGATGAACATGGTCGGATCGACATCGACGGGATCGTGCGATTCGCTGGTTCCGTTGATGAGGTCGAGTTCTACATCTGCGGCCCGGGGCCTTTCATGAATGTCGTCGAGAAGTCCTTGCTCGAGCGCCGGGTCGAAACAAATCGTCTACATCTCGAACGTTTCGTACCCGCCGAAATTCCCTGTGAGCTGAGCGGGGACGCGCAAGGATCGGGGACGCACACCGTGGTCGTACAGATCAATCGCCGCACTACTTCTGTCGACTATCGCAAAGGCACGACGCTGCTGCAAGCGGGCCGCGCCGCTGGACTCAGACCGCCGTCGCTGTGCGAGACAGGTTCGTGCGGAACGTGTATCGCACGAATTACCGACGGTGAGGTGACGATGTTGAACAACGAGGTCCTCACACCTGCCGAGGTGGCCGAGGGCTGGATCCTGACCTGCCAAGCACTTCCCATCAGCCCGTCCATTCACATCGCCTACGAGTAGGAGCATTGCCCACTATGGCCATCACATCAGGGAGCACCACATGACACGAGTCGCAGTTGTCACCGGCGGTGGATCAGGAATGGGCGCAGCCACGTGCCGCGAACTCGCCCGCCGGGGCCGTCAAGTCGCCGTTCTCGACATCGACGGAGACGCAGCTCAGCGTGTGGCCGAAGAACTGCGAGCGATGGGAGTTCGGGCACTAGGCGTTTGTGTCGACGTGACCGACCGGCCAGCGGTCGACGAGGCATTCGCGAAAGTGCGTTCGGAACTCGGTCCTGTCGAAATCCTGGTCACCAGCGCCGGATTGGTTGGTTTCGAAGCCTTCGAGTCGATCAGTCCGGATTCGTGGAATCGAATCATTGATGTGAATCTGAACGGAACATTCCACTGCTGCCAGGCAGCGCTCGCTGACATGTTGATCGCCGGCTGGGGGCGTATCGTCACCATCTCCTCCTCGAGCGGGCAACGAGGCTCTCCCGGAATGGCGCACTACGCAGCGTCAAAAGGGGCGGTGATCACCTTGACGAAATCCCTGGCCAGAGAGTTCGGCGGACGAGGCATCACCGTCAACAACATTCCTCCATCAGGCATTGAGACTCCGATGCAGCACGAATCCCAGGCAGCCGGAAATCTTCCCGCCAATGATGTGATGGCCAAGACGATTCCGGTCGGTCATCTCGGCAACGGCGACGATATCGCGGTCGCGGCCGCTTTCCTGGCGTCCGACGAAGCCGGATATATCACGGGGCAGGTACTCGGCGTCAACGGCGGAGCCGTGGTGTGAGACAAACCGACCGCCCGAAGATAAACAGCGAACAGGAGAATTGAGATGGCTCGTTGGCCCAAGCCCGCTGAAGGAAGCTGGACCGAACACTACCCCGACCTCGGAACGGGTCCGATTTCATTGCGGGACTCCTCGTCACCAGAGTTCTACGAACTCGAACGAGAGGCGATCTTCAAGCGTGCCTGGCTCAATGTCGGCCGTGTGGAAGATGTTCCGCGCACCGGTAGCTATTTCACCAAAGAGATCACAATCGCCAAGACCTCCATCATCGTGGTGCGCAACCGGGAAGGCAGCATCAACGCGTTCCACAACATCTGCCGCCACCGCGGAAACAAACTGGTGTGGAACGATTTTCCACAGGAGGAAACCAAAGGTACCTGCCGGCAATTCACTTGCAAGTACCACGGCTGGCGTTACAACCTCGACGGCGACCTGACATTCGTGCAACAAGAGGAAGAGTTTTTCGACGTCGACAAAGACGGTTATGGTCTGTCCACTGTCCACTGCGATGTCTGGAACGGCTTCATCTTCATCAACCTCGATACCGAGCCGCGCCAGACGTTGCGCGAGTTCCTCGGACCGATGATCACCGCACTCGATGACTATCCCTTCGGCAAACTCACCGAACGCTACGACTTCGTCGCCGACAACAACAGCAACTGGAAGATCTTCGAAGACGCCTTCCAGGAGTACTACCATGTGCCCGGACTACACTCCCAGCAGGTACCACCGAAGGTCCGGGATCCACAAGCTGCCTTCGAATGCGCACATTTTCAGCTCGACGGTCCACACCGCCTGGTCAGCACCGCCGGCGCCCGCCGCTGGACCCTCGATCCGGAATACATGTATCCCATCGAGCGGGCAACGCGCAGCGGCCTGGTCGGCCCATGGCAGACACCAGACATCGGAGTGCTGCCAGACGGCCTCAATCCGGGCCGCATCGAGAACTGGGGAATCACAAACTTCCAGATCTTCCCGAATCTCGAAATCTTGATCTACGGCGGTTGGTATCTGCTGTATCGGTACTGGCCGACCTCTCACAACACCCATCGATTCGAGGGGTACCTCGCCTACCACCCCGCCCGCAATGTCCGCGAACGAATCGAACATGAAGTCTCGTCAGTGGTTTTCAAAGAGTTCGCGCTACAGGACGCCGGAATGCTCGGCGGAACCCAGGCAGCCCTCGATACCGGAGTCATCGACGGCTTTCCGCTCAACGACCAAGAGATCCTCGTGCGCCACTTCCACAAGGTCGTCGCCGATTGGGTGAAGCAATACCAGCACGAAGACGAGGAGGCATGACCATGACCGACCGATTGCTGCCCGACGAGTTCGCCGAGTTCGAGACCTTCGCACGCGAGTGGTGCCTGGCCACCGAGAAGGAACGCTACGACAAACGGCTGTCGAGTTCCATGGCTGAGATGGAAAAATTCTACGACGCCTTCTTCCCACGCCTGGAAGACTCCATCAAATACTGCGACTCCTTCCCGCTCGACGATCTACCCGAGGACGCTCTGCACCTGCTCTACCTCATCTACTCGCTGATCATGGTCTCGATGTCCGTGGAGATCTTCCACCAACCCAAGGCAATCGACGCCGCCGATGCCGTCCTCGACCGAATCGCCGAACCCGTTCCCTGAGCACTACGACCCAAACAAGTCTCATCACCAGATAGTTCGCCGGCTCCACACGCGATCAACAATTACCCAGCGCCCTGAACTCTGAAGAGAGGTCCAACAATGAGTGTGCTCACAATCGAAAAACTGACGGCGTCGGTCGGCGCCGAAATCACCGGCATCGACACCGACCGGCTCCTGTCCGAAGACCTGGCCGGTCCGATCCTGGACGCACTCGAGCACAATGGAGTTCTTGTCATTCCCGGCCTCCATCTCGCTCCCGAGGCCCAGGTCGCCTTCGGTCGCCGACTCGGAGAAGTCGACTACTCCCCCGGGCACCATCCCGTTGCCGGCATCTACCGTGTCACCCTCGACAAGTCGAAGAACTCATCGGCTAACAAGCTCAAGGCGACGTTCGACTGGCACATAGATGGCTGCACTCCAACCGGGGACGAATACCCGCAAATGGCAACAATTCTGAGCGCAAAGGCGGTCTCAGACAAAGGTGGAGAGACTGAGTTTGCGAGCTCATACGCCGCCTACGACCGGTTGAGCGACGACGAGAAGGAACGCTTCGCCTCCCTTCGAGTCGTTCATTCACTCGAGGCCTCACAAAGCCGCGTCACCCCTGACCCCGACCCCGAAACACTCACCCGCTGGCGGTCCTGGCCCTCCTCCGAGCACCCACTCATCTGGACACACCGGTCCGGGCGCCGTTCACTTGTGCTGGGCGCATCCGCCGACTACGTCGTTGGGATGGACCGAGCCGAGGGACGGGCGATTCTGGACGACCTTTTGACACGCGCAACAGAACCCGCACACGTCTACCGCCACCAATGGTCGGTCGGCGACACCGTCATCTGGGACAACCGCGGCGTCCTCCACCGTGCCGCACCCTACGACCACAGCTCACCGCGTGAAATGCTCAGAACAACCGTACTCGGCGACGAGCCCATCAAATAGTATCGATTCTCACTCGATTCTTCGACGCACGGGCGAAACCTTATGTCGAGCGTCTGCCGAACCCGGCAGCGCCAACCACACAGTTCAAGTGAGCTGACACGGCATCACCAGCCGCAACCAGAAAGAGGATGAGATATGTCCACCGGCGTTCTATTTGTCGAAAGCCAGCCGAGTTCACCTGATGAGATCTCTGAGTTCCACACGTGGTATGACGACGTCCACATCCCAGAAATCCTTCAAGTCGAAGGATTCATATCAGCGCGGCGCCTCGAGTCCCTCGACGGCACAACCTATATTGCGATCTACGAGATCGATACCGACGTCGAAGCTGCGAAAGCCAGTCTCACGGCAGCATTCTCAGCGGGTACAATGACCAAACCTAGTGGAGTGCAACTGAACCCGCCTCCAACCCAACGGTACTTTCGTATCATCAGCGAGGATAGGAGCTGAGTTCAACGAGCACCAAGGTTTTTGGAAGCCTTGACCCGAGGGCTGCCGTCACCTTGTTGAAGTGAAATGCGCGGCACACAACAGCTCGTTCTGAGTGCTAAAGGATCGTTTGATCAGGGTCGATTGTGTGTTGCAGAATGCCCGCTCTGGCCAGCGCGAATGCCACAAACCGGCAGGCGCGCTGGCCATAGTTTCAGTTGCCCTAATGTTGCGGCACGCTCTGTCGCCAATTTCGCTCTCGGACAATATTATTACTGGCTAGCCATCAGCGAATATAGTTGGTAGCTGCCCACTGGTTGCTGCAGTTCCTGGTACCGAGTGGTCGGTCTGCAGTCCACAGTGGCGAGATCGTCGTCCCGGACCCCTGGACGCCTGGCCTTCCGTAGTCGCTCAGCAATGCGAATCCAGGTCATTTTGACCACCGCCAACTTGTTCGCCGTCCTTGAGATTAGGGGACCGCGACACAACCCCGCGGGCCCCATGACGATCGGGATCTGTTTGGCAAGCTAGTTCAACCCCTGTTCTGGACAACGTTGATGGCCAAACCGTGATCGACGTGACCCGCGAGCGTGGCCCAGAAAACATATGGGCGAGAAGTGCTTGCTCACCTCGAACCCGGAGCAATCAGATCTCAATCAAGACATTCGAAGTCGGCTAATCACACGCGAGATTCCTCCGTCTACATGCGTCAATATCTGTGTCATTTGCCAGCGCTATGGGACCACCGGTTTGCCAGGAGCATGGGACCACCGTGGCGCGTTATTGAGGATGCTCGCCGGTGTTGGCTGGGTCAAGTCGGGAGCGGTGCCGTTGGCGATATGAGGGTCCTTCGATGACCAGGGTGTGAGCTCGTGAGGTCAGTCGGTCGATGGCCGATTGGGCCAAGAGCGCGTCGGCGGTCATGGTGAGCCACTCGGCGGGTTCACGGTTGGACGTGACGATCGTAGTCTTGTTTTGATGGCGTTCAACGATCAGTTCGTAGAAGTCGTTGGTTTCGGTGGCGTCGAGCGCGCGGAGCGCAAAATCATCGATAATCAAGACGTCCACGGCGGTGAGTCTGCGGACTTCTGCCTCGACGCTGTTGTCGAGGCGGGCAGCTCGCAAGCGGTGGAAGAGTTTGTCAGCGCGCCCGAACAGGACGCTACACCTACGCCCGATTGCCATGTATCCCAATGCTGTTGCCAAATGCGTCTTGCCGACTCCAACGGGTCCGAGCAGGATCGCGGAGTGGCCGGCGTCGACGAAACGCAGCGAAGTCAGGTCGGCCAACAGGGTGCGATCGTAGACAAGGTCTTCAGCGGCTTGCCAGGTGTCGATGCGCATCGCGGGGTCCAGGCCCGCTTTGCGGGCTCGTAGTGCCGCCGAACGGGATTCGCGCCGGGAGACTTCATCGGCGAGGAGTTGTTCGAGGAACCCGATGTGTGAAGTTTTGTGTTGGCGGGCCAGGGCGGCACGCTGCGGCAGGGTATCGGCCAGGGCACCGAGTTTGAGGGCTTTGAGCAGCCCAACGAGATCGGCACCGATCGGTTCAGGTGTGGAGGGGGTCGTCATGATCGATCAGCCTTTCGCAGCAGGGTCGGCGGTGGGTACGGAAGTCAATACTGTTGTAGTGGAGCCAAATTCGGAGGGATCACGACTGAACCGGGTGGGAGCGCCGCCGGCGGCGGCAGGCAGAGCGGGAGTGCTGGCCTCGGTGGCCCGCTCGAGCATTGACGCGATCTTCGGGACGGAAACAACATCGAGAGACAACGCGGTCTGGCAGGCGGTGTCGACCGGGCCCGGGCTGTAGCGTTTCACCAGCCCGATCAGCGCGTACGCTGCCCGCATTCGTGACCACGGCCGCGGGTCATCGAGCAGCCGGGCGGCGTAGATACCGACGTGCGGGCCGTAGCGCTCGCACGTGGCGATCAGGGCGGTGATGTCGCGCATCGCGTAGGCGGTTTTGTGTGCGGGGTAGTCGTTGACGTCGGTGCTGCGTCCACCCGGGCGCTGGCGTGGGTGAACCTTCACCAGGGCGCCGCGATGATAGAACTTCACGTTCTCGCTGTCGGCCCTAACGTCCAGGGTGGATCCGATCCACGTCTCGGGAAGTGAGTACAGTGCTTTGCAGACTGAGGCGTGAAAGTCTTTGTGCACCTTGACTTGCTTGAAGATCGGAACATCATAGAAGGCGGGCACTTGCAGCAGGTGGGGCAGCTCGTCGGTGTCGAATAGGACTGCCGGTTGGGTGGCGGTGGTCCCATAACTGGCAATCCAGGTGGTCCCATCCTCGTGGCAAAAATCAGCTCACGGTGGTCCCATCACGCTGGCAGATGACAAATATCTGATTCACTCCCGAACCACCGCGATCTCCGCGGACAGGATAAAACTGTCACGAAGAATCCACCAGGCACAAATTGCGCCGGTCAATACCGCATCGGTTTTCGTCGATCTTGCAGCCCGGCACATTGCTGAGGTAGCAGCTTGTACAACCCGACCTCGAATACACTGACCTCCGCCCAGTGCATGAGACTCCGGGCGCCAAATACCCGATGCTTCCATCCGAATATGAATAACCTGTTCGGATCAAAGCTATTACCTCTCGGAACTGAGCCACTCTCACAGAGGCAGCACGGTGTGCCCTGATGCGGAGTCCACCGTCACTTTTGATGCGATTCGAAGGTACCAATCTGCACCGGCATCAAAGCCGGTGACGCACCTCCAAGTTGCACCCACCCACGCCTCCCCAATAAAGGAAGCACCCTCGTCAACGGAATTCCCAGGCGATGACGGTAATCGGTTTGCACCCGCTACCGTCATCGCCTGGGCCCTTCAGCTCCGGGTCGACACCACGAACACTGCGGTGGATTTTTGGCCTGCGGCTCCTAGGAACCACAACCAAGGGCGACCAATGAAGACTCTTCATTTGTTAGCGCACGGTGTGTTTGTCGAAGTGCCACTCTGGCGCACGGATAGATTATTCTGTCGACTGGTCGGACGATTCGTGTCTATCGACTTGCTACTGGGTGTCAGCCCCTCCAGATCTCCTCAGGCAGCGGTGATCCGAGGGTGTAGAGCTCGACTCCGTGAATATCGGGACCGTAGATGACTGAGGGAACTGCCCGGGAGTACCAGATGCCGGGGACATCCTCGACCAGCCTCTCCTGGACGACGTCGTACGCCGACTTGCGTTCCTGGTCCGACTTTGCGATCCGACCGGTATCGAGTGCAGTATCCAATTCAGAATCGTTCATGCCGACAAAGTTGCCCGTCGACTGTGAGTGGAACGCCATCCACAACGGAAAGTCCGGATCCTGAATAATCGCTCCGGTGGTGATCATATCGAAGTCCCGCTGACCGGCTCGTGCGGTCGCCCCAGCGGCGTCAAGAGCCTCGATCTTGACCTCGACGTTGTCATATGCGGCAAGTTGGGCTTGCAGACCTTCGGCAAGGGTCTTGTTTTCAGTGGTGGGATAAGTGACGAAAGTGAAGGAGACTGGTTTCCCTTCGGCTGCGAGCTCGTTAAACAACCTCTGCGCTTCCTCCTCATTCCGTTCCTGCAACTTGATATCGGTATAGAAGGGAGACCCCTCCGCGAATAGGCTCTGCGGCACCATATTTTCGCCGTTGTAGACGATGGTGTTCAAATCGTCAGTATTCACGGCTAGTTGGACTGCCCTTCGGGCTCGAACGTCGTTGAAGGGGGCTCTTCGCTGATTCATCCCCATGAATGTTCCTCCACCGGTGGGCACGATCTCGGACTGAAATCCTGCGCCTTCTGCCTTGACGACGTTCGCCATGTTCCTCTCCGACGCGATATCCGCTGCCTTGGTGACAATTGCATTGATGCGTTGACTACTGTCGGCTACCGTCTTGATAGTGAGATGGTCAAGGTACGGTTTGGGAGCGTCCCAGTAGCCGGCGTTCTTGGTTAGTTCGATTGAATCCTGACGTGTCCACTTGTCCAGTGTGAACGGTCCCGCTCCGACTGGGTCTTCATCAAATGCCGCGGGACCCTTGTTCAGGGCCGTTGGGGACGCGATCCAATTCAGTGCACTTGCAACGAGAGCCTGTGCAAAATGCGGGTTCGGCCCCACCAAGGTTACCCTCAAGTTGGTTGGGTCGACCACCTCACTAGTCGCAATCTGTGTCGCCTGACGAATCGAGGTCGACCCAAGGTCCCTGTTCTTCAGCCTGTCCCAGTTGAACTTAACGGCTGCCGCATCGAGCGGAGTTCCGTCAGTAAAGGTGAGACCGGGCTGAAGAGACAGAGTGAACGTGGTGCCGCCATCGGTACTGGAGAAGTCGGTCGCCATTTTGTAAATGATGTCAAATGTATTGATGTCATCGATCATCAATGTGCCATACAGAGCATTGCCCAGCGTCGGTTGATGCGCGTACGTGTTTGAAAGTGACGCGGGGTCGAGCGAACGTGGCTCACTGGTTTGCAACACGCGAACGGTTCCGCCGAGTACCGGATCTCCCACATCCTCGGACGATCCACCGATCGGAGAACTCGCCCCGCCACACGCGACAAGGAATACCAACATTGCAATGGAACCGATCGCCAGGACCAAGGTCCTCGGAGAATATCGGCATCGAATCATTTCAAACCTCTCAGATTGAGCTAACAGATAGAGCAACATTCCGCCGGAAACTTCTTCCACAGCGAGTTTGTACTGTCCGAATTGTGGTCCTGCCCTTCCGAGCCGGAGTACGTCGGGTAGGTCGGTCCAGCACGCCACATGCCACGAAGGGTCTAACCAGGATTTCTGTTGAGCCGGCATCAACTCGAGTCTCAGATGTCAGAGTGCGAAGTTCCTGCGTTCGAAATCAACTTGGTTCAAGGAGCCTTCGAGGCCCAGTCGGAATCGTTCGCGATGCGCACAGCATGGTCTTCATCCTGATCCGCGATAGCGGTCAAGACCGGGCCGAAGATCTTGTCGCGGACGATTCTCATACTGTTATCCGCGCCAGTGAAGCAGTTGGTGGCACGTACCAGCCCCCGCTCGAGTGCTGCCGGCGATTGACTGCCTCCGACAATGACGCGCGCCTGCGCGTCGTCACTTCTCGAAGTATCCGCGACCACCTCCTGTTGGCGCCGGCTGACGAGGATCCCACATTCGTGCCTGGGTCGCCGGAATCACCTACCTCAACGAACACTGTCGTGGCGTCATTCACTGCTCGGCCGACATCCTCCGGCCAAGCCGCAGGTACCCAGACGACGAGCACCTGCGTATCCGGTGAGATCACCGAGATCGGTGCATCAGGAGTCGGTGCGGTCCAGGCGTCACCGCAGCCAGCCGATCCCGTTTGCGCATTCCAACTCCTCCGGCTCCAAGAACAATCTGCCTCTAATATCAAGTACTTGCGCCATAATATCAAGCACTTGTGTATTGTTCGGTAGAAGTTATACCGTCGATAGTCATCTCCGACGGCAAGGGACACCGTGGGCAGCCCGCCCATTTGCCCAAGTATGGAGTACGGCAATAATTCTCGTGATAGAACGAATCCAGAGGACCACACGCGTGCCGGCTTCCCCAAGCCAAAAGGTAGCTGGACAGATGACTAGCGCTGTGCCAGTGGACCGAACCGGTGTCCATGAGGTGAATGAACAGGCAATCTTCAAGCACGACTGGCTCAAAGTTGTTCGTACGGAACGAGTTCGCGAGTCGGTCCCTGTGGTTGTTGTACCGAACCGACAAGCGGCCCGCGCGCAGGTTCACGGACTGAGAAAGGGACTGTGAGACAGATGGTTTCGGTGTATTGGACCAGCGCATCGCGTCGGACGAAGGTTGGCTGTTGATGCTTCAGACAATTGCAACCCGTTTGGGACGCAGCATTGCGGTGGTGCTGTTGGTGACCATGGCGGTCGTGGCTCTGCTGAGCTTGGCTCCCGGGTCGGCGTCGGAGGTCATCCTTGGTGAGAACGCCACTCCGGAGGCCATCGCTGAGATGGACGCCGAGTTGGGCTTGGATCAACCTGTCTGGTCGCAGTATCTGGACTGGCTCAAGAACGCTGTCACCGGTGACCTTGGTACGTCACCGTTGACCAATCAGTCGGTCACCGAGGCCATTGGTGAGCGTTTGCCGGTGACGTTGGAACTCGCTGCGCTGGGACTGACCATTGCCCTGGTGGTTGCGATCGTGATGGGGGTACTTTCGGCGGTCCGGCCCGGTTCGGCTCTGGACCGCGGTATCAACGCCCTGTCGGCGGTGTTCTTGTCGGTGCCGGCGTTCATCGCCGGACCGATCCTCATCTACTTCTTTGCTATTCAGTTGCAGATCTTTCCGGTTCTGGGCTG
>QJJF01000026.1 GCA_003202005.1 Williamsia faeni
TTCATGCTGGTGCGCACGGTTGCCAGGCGTTGACCGGCATCGGCGTGGTGGGTGCCCAGGTTGCACATCAGGAGCCCGAGCCGATTCCCGGATTCGGGTTCGGGTTCGGATTGTCCGCGCAACGAGACCGGGACCATCGCGACCAGCGGGTCGGTTGGCAATGCGTCCAGAGAGTGTAGGTAGGTGCGCAGCGCCCCAGAACACAAGGCCAGCACCACATCGTTGATGGTGGAGTCGGCGTGTTTGGCGATCATTCGGAGCCGTTCCAGTGGCCAGGTGCGGGCGGCGAAGTCCCGCGCACCACTGATCGGGACGTTCAGCAGGGTGTGCGGCGCCGTCATCGACACCGGACCACCGCGGCCATGTACGGCGTGATTCACGGTCCGGGTCAGCACCGGCACCAATCCCGCAATCTCGCCCACTGCATTGCGGACGGTGGATGAAGCTGCGCCCGGCAGTTGCAGTAGACGGGTACCGGGCGCACCGTCATTCGAGGCGGGCCGGGGCCCGGCAGTCGCTGCCACCGGCGGCTCCCACGGTGCGGGCATGCCGCGCTCGTCCGGGTTCTCGTTCAGTGCGCTACGCAGCAGTTTCATTGCCGCCGTACCGTCGGCGAGTGCGTGATGGATTTTGACGTATACGGCCAACCGGCCATCGTCCAATCCCTCGATCAGGTGCATCTCCCACAGTGGCCGACCGCGGTCGAGGAGGTTTGCGTGTAAACGGGAAACCAGGACCATCAGTTCAGCCATGCCACCGGGTCTCGGCAGGGCATCGCGGCGGACGTGATGACCGAGGTCGATCTCGGTCTCGACATCCCAGCCCCACTGACCGAGTGAGGTCACCGAGCGTCGAGCCATCTTCCGAAACAGCGGTGCCACCACATCCTGGGCCAGCGCGTCCTCGAACAGCGCGGACAAATCAGCCGCGTCGCCATCGTCAGGCGGGGTGAACAGCGCCAGAGCCCCGACGTGCATCGGGTGCTCGCGGGACTCTCCTAGCAAGAACATCGAATCGGTCGGGGACATCGGCAACAACATCAATAGCGGCCCTTCATTTTCAGAACCCCGAACTCTCGGGAGAAGCAGTCGGAGGGCAAAATACACCTGCCGCTCGCGATCGGCTACGTGTCCCACATCACGAACCGGTCACGTACGTTTAGTTATACGTCACGTGCAAGAAGTGCGCACCTCGAAGCGAAAATGACTCGCGTTCTATTTCATGGAGTTCGGTAAATTTTCCGTACGTCCTTCGGTGGCTGCGGTACTGATGCGCAGGCATTGTTGGTTCAGTCGCGAATCGACCCTGCGTCTGGGATGCTGTGGTCCGGGTGGTCTTGGTGGGGTGAATGTGAACATTAACTTACGTTGGGGCAGTAGTTATTTCGACACTCACCACCACGTCGGGTAGACGATCGCTGGCACGGGTGACTTCGAGAGGAAGCAACGGCCCATGCGACAGGTGTTTCGCCGAACTCGACGTGACATTGAGCGGTGTGCGGCACCCTCGCGGGGGGAGCAGAGGCCGGAACTGTTGGCCCTCGGCTGTTAGTCTGTTCATCCGGTGTTCATAAATAGAGCAATTCACAAAGAAGCCAGGACACATCCGGCGACTCCTTCGGTGGGTTGAGGTCCTGGTGAGCTGTCAACCCCTGCGTATCCGCGTAGGCCGTTCGAGCACCTTGCGTGCATGCAAGGTGCTAATAGCACTTTGTTACCATTCGATACCACTCCCCCACGTTCTCACTTCCAATGTCGCGTCAGAACGTCGCCGGCCTCCTGCAGCGCCAGATGCCCGGCGCCCGCAGTTCGAAGTTAGTCGACTCCGCGTACTCCGGCAGCCACAAGGAGAAATACCCCAAATCTACTGCGTCACTGCGTCTGTCGAGGCGCGGCCCTACCGTCGCGCCATGACAGACGAGGACCGATCGTCCGCGGCCCTTACATCAGGTCGCGGAAGCGTTCGGTATCGCCGACCTGGCCGACGATGATGATCGTGTCGCCCGACTCGACGACGGTATCGGCGGTGGCGTGCGTGAAGCCTCGCGGGTCGTTTGATCGCCACCACTGTGACCCGACATGTGTCTCGGATGGTGTTCTGGCCCAAAGGTTTCCCGATGATGATCGCCTGCGGGGTCGCCTTGAACATCGCGAAACCGCCCTCGAATTCGGCGTAGTCCATCATTCGTCCCCGTACGAGATGAGCCACCCCTCGCCCATGTCGAACACGGGACGCACGACGCGATCAACTCATGGAATCAGCAATCGGCGTGTACACGACCGAACTGATCGACCGGGATCGTTCCTGGAGCGGTCGGGCCGAAGTGGAACGCGAGACCGTGGCCTACGTGCACTGGGTACAACATCGACCGTCTGTACTCGTCAATCGGCTACTGCTCGCCCGTCGAGTACGAGAACCGCTACCGTGAGCACGTCACCTCCGAGGCAGAGGTGGATTGGACTAGGTCTCCACCCGTTCTACGTGTTCAATACACGGCCTCCGGCCCACCACACCGGTTGACCATGTCAGTAGGTTTTCGGTGCAGTCAAACCAAGGAGCAAACACCCGCCGGTCTCAACACCTTTGATACGTTTCCGCCACTGTGGCCTTTTCATCGAGCACACTGTGCATATGACATCCGCCAAGTTGCCAGAGGCTCCGATCCCCGATTCCCATTTCAGTATCCTGGAGACCGCTTTGCTGGCCATGGTCAGCACGATCAGTCATAGGGACGGACTGATCTCGACGAACCCGGTCGGCTTCGACTGGGACGGTGAGCATGTTCGCCTGAGCACGCTAAAATCGCGCGTGAAGTACCGCAACCTCATGGCGAATCCGCAGGTCACCTTCTGCGCGGTCGATCCGGTAACGCCGACGCGCTACATCGAGATTCGCGGCTATGCGCAAATAACCGAAGACCCGGCACGCGCCCTGAGCAAGAAGTTGGTCGGCCGCATGAGCGGCAAGGAAATGGATCTTGACGAACCGGGCGCTGAGCGAGTGATCATCACGATCATCCCCACCCATGTCTCGACGCCGACGATGTACGGCGGACGCATGGATCAGCGCGCCACAGCGTTTGTAGAGTCCCAAAAACCTCCATCCCCGTGACACCGTCCTGTGGACCGAGGCCGAGATGCGCGAGGCATTCACCAAGGACGTGACACACCCCCGTCAGGGTAATTGCCTGACATTCGAGTAGCGGATCGAAAGCCAGCGCGGTCACGTCAGGTGAGTGCGTAGTCCGCAGAACGATCGAACTGTGTGATCGCTGGGGGTCGGGGCGGGCAACAAAGAACGAGGGCCACCTCGGATGCGTGGTCAGCATCGCCGCCGATCCGTCCTCGACACCCACCTTGATACCGAGTTCACCGAACCGGCATAGGGCTTGTCCTGGCAAAACTCGGTGGTGACAGTGGCTTTGGCGTTTCAACTCGTCGGGCCACTGTGTAGGAATGATTAATCTGGCTACAGCTGGGCAGTGTCCGACGTGCTATTGACTGTGAACTGGACGCGGACTGACACTTTCGAGCCGCATCCCGAGGTTCGAGAGAACGCAAGCACCGGATGTCGATCGATGACTCCGCGGGCGAAGTCAGTCTGCAGTGTGGCGAAATGCAATTTGTCCGTGACGACCGCGTGCGTCTGTTGCTGCAACGGAGACTCGTGTGCTCCCCCACATCAAGTATTTTCATATTTCAGGTCGAGGGCACCAACGACCACGACGCCGCCTGCCTGCCCAAGTGTCAACTCTGTTCCACATCGGCAAGAACCCCGCCACGAACCGGCAGAGGCGATCGCCAATGACCAGGTGCCCAGCTGGGTGCCACCTGTTGCCACACTTGGCTGTCCCTGGGCATTACGAACGGCCGACGAACTGGCAACTGCGTCACGGCAGAGAATCGTGGATACGCCGATCGGACCAGCACCACCCTCAGTCAACGGCCCGGCGAGTTGCAGGTCACGCCGCCACTCTCGTCGCAGGCAGATACTGCACCGGTACGCAGAGGGTACGCAGTAGCACCCAGACCACCCAACGCTATTCAACGCCGCAAACACGAATCACGCTCCCCCACTGCATGATTCATAGACCCTCAATAGCGCCAACGATCTGCAAACTTCCACAACCACAAGTTCAAAACCCGTCCAGTGTCAGTTCGAGTCTGACCGGGGGCACCACATTCGCGCAGGTCAGAGGCGGTGTCCCCGCTTCCAATGCTATCAGAACCGGCTCAAATACCACCCCCATGCTACCCACCGCGCGTCGCGCAACAAGTTCTCCAAGCCCAGGGACACGATCCCCACTGCATCCCCCACTCGCTTTCACAGCCCACGCCGGCAGGTGTTCCAGACTCCGAGGCCGCGCTGCGGGAGCACGGTGGACGGACATCTATCCGTCGGCGCGTGCACCGCCGCGGCCATCCTCCTGCCGCAAACTCCCACTCCACAGGGCACTATCCGTCGGCGGACACACACCGCCGGCGGAAACCCCGCACGCGAAGCCCTCAGCACCTTCGCACGTGCCGCAGATCATCTCGAAGGGCGAGAACACCAATCCCCGCCTCCGGCACAGCATCGCTAGATCAGCTACCGAAGCCCCGACACCGTGCAACCCCCGTGCTACCCCGCGTGTCCGCCGACGACGCCGACACCATCGCCCGGTTCATTTACCCCGTTGATCGTGAATCTCCGCGCAATGACGTTCACAGCGAGCTCAAAAAGCCCTGATGCGCGGCCGCTACGCCGCTACGAAACCCCAAAGGACGCTTAACCTTTCACCGGCCGAAGAGCTCGATCACATTCGACGGCCCCGCCGGCACTGAGTCGTGCACCGGGGTCGGCTGGGGAAGGTTGTTGCCCGCGCCGCCGTCCTCCTCAGGGATCCACTCGCCGTACGTATCCAGAGTCAGGGTGTACGACCCGTGGCCCAGCCACTTCGACACCTGCATGAAATGCACCCCGCCGACAGCTGCATCGTCGCAAACGTATGCCGCCCAAAATCGTGCAGACGCACCCCCCGCACCGCAGGATCCGCCTCCGTGGCAGGTTTGCTCACCGGCAGACCCACCTCAACGAGCGCCGGCGCAAGCACAGTCTCGAAGAACGTCCCGAGCTCGAGCGGTTGCGACCAATCCAGCGGCACCGCATACCGCCGCCCCGCAGTGCGGTGTCCCCCACCGTTGCGCCTACTCGGCCACAGCGGTGCCTCCGGTTCGTGAGCGCGGGGATGATCGATGGTCAAGTACTGGCGTAGCCGCTCGGCCAACCAAGGCGGCAACGGCACCGACCGACGCGACCGCCGGGACTTCGGCGTGCTCGTGATCCACTGCCCACCTGTGCGGTCTTTGGTCCGGCGGACCTGCACCACGCAGCGGGTGTCTTGACCGGGCGCGGTGGTGAACTCCAGATCACGTACCTCCAGGCCCGCACACTCAGCCTTCCTTAGCCCGGAATATGCAAGGAACAGCGTCATCAGCTCGTAGATCGGGTACCGCTCCCCCACCAACGCCGCGACTTCGCCGACCTGTTGTGCGGTCAGCGGGTGGTGCTCGAACTTGTCGTGGTCGCCCACCGAATGCCCGGTCGCAAAGTCCACCTGATCGGTCGGGCTCGATGTGATGGCTCCATGGCGCACCGCATACGTGCACACCGACCGCAACGCCAGCCAGACGTGTGTCACCGTCTTGGGCGCTAGGCCACGACCGACCAACTGCGCCAGGAACTCGTCGCAATCGCGCGGTGTGATGCCGGCAATTGCCGTGCCGCCGAACCGATCCAGCGAATACCGCTGCAGGACGTTCTCATAGTCGTCCAGGGTGCGTTGCTTCAAGCGCCCCTGCGCCACCTTCACGCGTTTACTGTCCAGCCACGCCCGTGCGTAGAACCCGAACGGCAGATCACCCGCCTTCCGCCGCTGCGCCAGGGCGCTGGTTCCACCGACATGCTTGGCCGCGTTGAGTTCGTCGCGGCGAGACTCTGCGGCCTCCCGGGTGGTGAACGACTCCTGCCGGTTGCGGGTCTTCTTACGACCCTCAGGCCTAGTCGGGTCCTCAGGGATCGGCAGACCGTCGCCGTCACGCTCCACTTCCTTCCAGATCACCCGGTACGTCTTAACGGGCTTGCCGCCGCGGCGCTGCGTCGTCTCATACGCCTTCACCCACGCCATCAGCCCACCACCTGCCCCAACTCGAAGGACTCGCAGTCACCGCGCACAGAGGGCCGTTGCCAGACAGTCCGGCCGGCCGGACTCAATTCGCCGGCCGAACCGAGCTGCTGCGCGATAACCGCGCAACCCAACCCCCGATCCCGCATCCCCACAATGCGCCAGGCCACCGCGCCGGCCACCCGGCGCGCCCCACCGAGCGTCACGCCCCGGGCCTTCCTCGCGGCGAACGCCACCTCGGTCCGATCCGCGAACAACCGCCGCTCCAACCGGTCAAACCTCGTCGTCATCAGACCGGCCACTACGCCAAAAGCCAACGGGCCGAACACTTCGCCTTCACCTCGGGAGCCCGACCCCCGCGCCTGCCGCAACCTTCCCAACCCTTGATAGCCACCCGTGTGCATGGGTCTCCGTTACCGCGATACACGCTGCCCTGCCGGCAATCGGTCCGACCACACCCCACCTCCAACGGGCGTAGCGGACGCAGCAGGTCACAGCGTGATCGCCTTGCCTCTCGTCGAAAACAATGCCCATCGCCTACCACGTACCAATCACACGCCAAACCGTAAACCCCACCACCGACAAAAGTCCCGAACACCCGCGCAAGTGCAACCGCCCGGATGCCCGACGGCGTGCCGCGCGAACTGCGACCTCAGTAGTTACCGATTATCGACTCCACCCGCTCAGATAATCGAGCTGCGCTAACTGGTTTTAGCAGCATCTACTCCACCGCCTTCAGTGGCGTAGAGCAGTCGATTCGAACCTCGACCGGCCCGTCCCTTCGCGTGCCCGTCGCAGCCACCTAACACTTTGGCGGCAAACTGTTGATTTCGAGTTGCGTTCAGCGGAAATAGCGACGGCTCGGACCACATAAGCGCGGGCCCGGTCCGTAATTTGGTGCGCCCGAAGGGATTCGAACCCTAACCTCTTGTTGTCGGCTCGAACGTCTCCCAACCTCCACAACCATCCATGCGCGACACGTTGATGCCGCGTTCATTCATGGCGTCGATCACGGCGGGATTGATCTCGTTGCCTAGTTCGGATCCCCCGGCCAGCTCGCAGCTCGGGGTGGGACGGATCGAGCTGCAACATCCGCACCTCGCCAGAGGTTACCCGACGCATGATCCTGGTCGACGCGTCGATTTGGATCGACCATCGGCACGCCACCGACGAGCGCTTGGCTGAGGGAACTGCTGGGTTGCTGAGCCGGTGGTCAGTGCCGGTCCCAAACCCGAGTCAAGGCTGCAGCTTCCACTCCAATGTTTAAATAGTTGACTCAGTATACTGCTAGTCTGATCGCGACCTGGATTAGGTTGCCGATGGTCCGGGGGCTGACTCCCAGGCCAGACGCCCGGCATGAAGTGGAGAAACTGTGATGGCAATCGACGGCATCAACTCGATCGATTCGTCCCGAGGTCCTCAGTGAAGGCGCCGGCGGAATTGATGGACCTGACCGGCAAGGTCGCGGTCGTAACCGGCGCCAGCCGCGGCATCGGCCGTGCGGTGGCGGAGGGCTTCGCCTTGGCGGGGGCCGATGTCGTCATCGCCAGCAGAAAGCTGGACGCCTGCCAGACTGCGGCCTCCGAAATCGAGGCCGCCACCGGTCGACGCGCCTTGCCGGTTGCGTGCCACGTCGGCCGCTGGGACGACGCAGAACTGCTGCTGGACACCGTGTACGACAACTTCGGGCGCTGCGACGTCCTGGTGAACAACGCCGGGACATCGCCAGTGTACGACGGTATGAAATCCGTGACTGCGGAGCTTTATGACAAGGTTCACGCCGTCAACGCCCGAGGTCCGTTTCGGTTGTCCGCGTTGTTCGGGACGCGGATGGCCGAGGGCGACGGCGGATCGATCATCAATGTCACGAGCGCCGGTTCACTGCGCCCCAGTCACACCGATCTGCCATATGCGATGGCGAAGGCCGCACTCAACGCGCTCACTCTGGCTCTCGCCGGAACCTGGGCGCCCAAGGTGCGGGCCAATCTGGTGATGCCGGGCGCTTTCGACACCGGCATGTCCCAGGCGTGGGGTTCAGAAGCCCAGGCCCAGGCGGCATCCATGAATCCGATGAAGCGCATTGGGCAACCCGAGGATCTTCGTGGTCTTTGTGTATTCCTGGCCAGTGATGCGGCCAGCTACATCAACGGCGCCCAGATCCTCGCCGACGGCGGACTCTTCCGCACGCTCTGAAGCTGTAAATACCACCAAGGTACACAACCAACAAGGAGGAATCATGTCAGGACGGATGGCGGGCAAAGTCTCATTCATCACCGGCGCCGGACGGGGACAGGGACGAGCGCACGCGGTACTGCAGGCTCGTGAGGGCGCAGATATCATCGCCGTCGATATCTGCGAGAACATCGACTCCACGCCGTACCCGATGTCCAACTGGGACGATCTCAACGAAACCAAGAATCTCGTCGAGAAGGAAGGCCGGCGCTGCGTGGCAGTCAAGGCCGATGTGCGCCGCCGCGACGAACTCGTGTCGGCATTGGACGAGGGTGTGGCTGAACTGGGTCAGCTGACCACCGTTGTGGCCAACGCCGGGATTCTCCCGCTGGCAATGGGCGACCCGCAACCGATGGATTTCCATGACGCCGTCGATATCGATCTGATCGGTGTCATGAACACCGTGGCGGTTGCCGTCCCGCATCTCCTGCAGGTTGGACCGCGTGCGTCGATCATCATCACCGGGTCCACGGCAGCGCTCATCCCCAATACCACTTCGTCGACGGAACCCCGGATGATCATGGGGCCCGGCGGCGCGGGCTATGCCTGGTCGAAGAAGACGTTGGTCGGCTACACCCATGAAATGGCCCTGCATCTGGCGCCCAGCGGCATTCGCGTCAACATCGTCCATCCGACGAACTGCAACACCCACCTCATGAACGCGCAAGGGATCTATCAGGTCTTCCGGCCCGACCTCGAAGGCGCGGTCACCAAGGAAGACTTCCGACCCGCGTCGGAGGCGTATCACGCGCTGCCGGCGCCCTGGCTGGAACCCGAGGACGTGGCCGAGCTGGTGCTCTTCCTTGCCTCGGACGGCTCAAAGCACATGACTGGAACCAGCACTCCGATCGACCTCGGCTGCATGGTCAAGTGGCCCGCAGGGCCGGGACAGTAGCAGGAATCGAGACAAGGCGTTGCGCATCTAGTGCGCAACGCCTTGTCTCACATAGGGTTTGAATGGCAATCGAACTCAGTTCGCTTCGGCCTTCTGTCCGCGCGGAGTCCAGAACGCCAGCTTCCAGCTGTTCATATCAAGGCTCTCGTGCATATGGATCTGTCCGCTGGCGACAGCTTCCCGGATCTTCGTCATGATGACCTCGACTTCGCCTTCCATCTCGTAGATGATGGCGTACCGTTGGTCCGGTACGGATCCGCCTGGGGCCCGGTAGATCTCGGTATCGCGCAGTGTGTATCGCTGAGCGGACAACATACCCGGGATGGCCAGTAGCTCAGGGATATGGACGTTGTCGTACCACTCGTTGAACTCGTCGTCCCTGCCCTCCAGTGGGTTCGAGTAGACGATCTGGATGAATTTCTCGCACATGCACCTGTCCTGTTCTAATTCGAAGTGTCACAAAGATTCGCCGAGCACCATCGGGAACGAGTCCACCGAACGGACCCCGACGGTGTACTCGAGTTCAGTCGCCGGCTTGATTCGGTAGTTCGGAATGCGGGCGTGCCAGACCCGAAGCGCGATCCGCAGTTCGAGCCGAGCCAGATTGGATCCCAGGCAGCGATGCACACCGGCACCGAAGGCGAGGTGACGATTGGCCTTTCGGCCCCA
The DNA here is from genome assembly GCA_003202005.1 of Williamsia faeni. Lineage (GTDB taxonomy): Bacteria > Actinomycetota > Actinomycetes > Mycobacteriales > Mycobacteriaceae > Williamsia > Williamsia faeni. The sequence continues at coordinate 9,960 of QJJF01000026.1, forward strand.
AACGATGGCGTCTCCGTCGGGGAACTCGGATTCATCGGTGTTGGCAGAGCCGATGAACGGGTGCACTGCGTCCCCGACGTGGATCGGGCACCCGGCGAGTTCGGTCTCCTCGGTGGCGATGCGCGACACCAGCATCACCGGTGATTCCCACCTCAGCAGCTCCTCGACGACCTGGGGGCTGAGCGCCGGGTCGGCGACGAGCGCCGCCCGTGCATCCGGGTGCTCGGCCAGGTAGCGGAAGAAGCAGTCCAGCGACGCTGACACCGTGTCGAGACCTGCGATCAGCATCAGGAAGCAGATGTCGAGGATCTCGTTGCGCGTCAGTCGTTCACCGTTGACTTCGGCGTCGAGGAACTTGCTGAGCAGATCATCTTTGCGTTCGGCCTCGCGCTGGTCGAGGACCCCGTTGAAGTAGTCGTAGATCGACGCGGCGGTCGTCTCTCGCAGTTCTTGTACCCGGGGATCGTTGAGCGACGTGCCGAGTACATGGAAGGGGCGGATGATCCCGTCCTTCATGCGCAGGAACTGCGGCAGGTCTTCCACCGGCAGTCCGAACATGGTGAGAAATACCCGCGATGGGAAGGGCACCGAGAATTGTTGCGCGAAATCGATTTCCGGCTCATCGATGAAGCCGTCGATCAATTCGTTGACGAGGCGTTCGATCGGCTCTGCGAGGTGCTCCAGATTCTTCGGCGAGAACAGTGGATCAAGGATCATGCGGAACTTCTTCTGATCTGGTGGATCGATTTCGATCGGGATCAGCGGGCGCGTGTTGCCGAAGTGTCCGGTCGGCAGCTGCGACGAGTAGATGTCGGGGTTGCGAAACACTTCGGTCATCGCCTCCCGGGTGGTGACTACCACGCCGGAGCCTTCCATCCGGATCGCCGGCCCGGCGGCGCGCATCTTCGCGTATGCCTCCTGCGGGCGCCGCGTCAGTACATCCGCGGAGCCACTGAAGATCGTGCCGCTGTACGCGTCTGTTTGTTGGTCTGACATTGCAATTCCCTATGTCCGCGATCGGGCCGGCACGCGAGGTGCCGACGATGAACTGAATATACCAGACTGAGTCAACTATTTAGTATCCCGTTGGAGCCGATCCACTTGTCGTAGTCGGCGGCCTTGGCGGCCAACGAATCCAGACCCAGTTCGGAGTCGACGATGAGGAACTGCTCGGTCTCGATTGCGCGGACCAGTCGTTCAGCGACCTGTTCGGGTGTCGCCGCCCTCTGCAGGATCGGGTGATCGGCGGGTAAGCCGTCGGAGGCCAGCATGGGCGTGAGCATCGGCCCCGGACAGAAACACGAAACCTTGATTCCCTGCGGACGGTAGGTTATCGCCAGCCATTCGGACAACGACAGGGATGCGTGCTTGGTCACCGAGTACACGGGCTTGTAGGGGTGGGTTGCCAGCGCAACCACCGACGCTGTCTGCAGCAGATAGCCACTGCCACGTTCGAGCATCGACGGCAGCACTTCGCGTACCGCGTACACGTGTGACATCACATGTAGCCGCCAACTGACGTCCCACATCGGGTCGTCGAAGATGTCACCGGTCGAGGGCGCTCCGATATAGCCGGCGTTGCTGAACCAAATGTCGACCTCGCGTAGGTGCTGCGGGCGAGCTCGGCGACGGCACGCACGGTGTCCTGCGTGGTGATGTCGCCCGCGAAGTCCACGCTGCCGATCGCTTCCGATACCCGCCGAACACCCTCCGAATCGATGTCGGTGACAACGATTTTCGCTCCTTCGGCAGCGAAGCGGCGGGCGAATGCCTCGCCGGTTCCGCCGCCCGATCCAGTGATCACCACAACTTTGTTGGCCAGTTCCATGATGTGTCCTATCGCTTCAGATGTTGTACAGATTGCCGAGAAGGCATTGCCTAGACGGCCTCGACGGCGCCGGCGCCGGCGGGCCGCAGGTCCTTCACCGACTTCACGCTGATATCCCACCAACAGCCTGTTCACGCAGCGCCGACACAGTCGCCCGCTCCGGCGGTATGTGAGCGAATGGGTCGAACTGGAAGTGCCGCATCGCATTCAGATGAGTGATCCTGTTGATCTCGTCGTCCGAGACGCCCCGCAGCGAGGGCATCAGCGTCTCCGGCGCAACCGGCCAGGTGGTGTCCGAGTGCGGGTAGTCGCACTCCCAGGTGATGTTGTCGATGTTGAGGTGCCCGCGGTTCTCGATACCGACGAGGTCGTCGATATTCATTGCTTCCTCCCAACTGCCGCAGTCTGCGGGCGTTGTCAAAATTCTTGAGACTGCTGACGTCAACCCATCAGGTCGAGCATCAACCGCTCACCAAACTCCGACTTCTCGTCGACCCACGCCGCTGTGGCGGTCAACGACTCATCCCAGGCCGCCGCGGCACGAGCCGAATCGTGCGCGGAGGCGGCCGCGACGAACTTCGAAAAGACGCTTTGTGCCTGGGCATTCGTCTTGTGCACCCATGGAAGCCCTTTGGCGTCTGCGATCACGGCCGGCTCGACGCCGACCCGCACCCATTGCAGGATCTCGGCGATCACGGTGAGCGCGGGGTTCTTGACTGCGGAATAGGCGGTCTTCTCCGCACGCCACCACGTCTTGACGAACTGTGCGGTGTCTTCGATGGAAGCGGCCAAATCTGCCTCGGCGCTGTGCAATACGGCGAGTTGCCGGGTGCCGATGCGAGAGGCGACCAGCCCCATGATGGTGGGATCGATCATCTGCAGCGCCCGGTAGAAATCCGCGAACGCCGTCCCGCGGGCCTCCATCACCACGCCGGCCAACTGCGCAGCGACCCGGGTGGACGGGGTGTGGATGGTGGCGCCGCCACGGTCGCCGGTGCGCAGATCGAGCAAGAACTCCATCTCCAGGATCCGCAGCGCTTCGCGCAACGTCGGTCGGGAGATCGCGAACTCGTCTGCGAGATCGGCCAGTGACGGTAACCGGTCGCCCTCGGCGAGCCGGCGCTCGGCGATGCGGGCCCGGATCTCGGTGGCGACGTCGAGGCCCCGGCGCACTTTGGAGTCCGCTCCGGCCAGGCCGGCCTGCGCACGCCACAGCGGCGCGACATCGATGCGCTGACGGCTGACGTTTCGAGTGACCATCAATCGATTGGTAGTGAAAAGATAGTCATTCCAGGTCTTTTGGGCCAGGGAGGAATCCCTGCGGCGCGCGGCATCCAGAAATGCGCTGTGGCTGACGACCACGCGCCGGGCAATGCGCTCCGCGGATGCCGGATCATTGCTGCCGATGGAGGAATATACCTGACCGGCGTAGATGTCGCGGAATACACCGGCGATGATGGCGATGGTCTTGTTGCCGGAGAGTTCGGTCACGGCCTGGTCGAACGCCGACATCGCCGTGACGAATGCGAGCGGGTCGCCTTCGGCGGCACGTTCGGCATCGTGCAACGAGACGAGATAGTCGAGGTCGTCGTATCCGGCCCGGATCGCAACCTGTTCGGCCGCAGGGGGTTCGATGACCGAACGCGCCTCCTCAACGTTCGCCAGCGTGGTGTCGCGGAGCTGCAGCAACAGCGCCACGTAGCGTCCGACGGCCTCGAGCCCGGGCCGACGTACCACGGCGCCGCCGCCGCGACCGCGTCTGATCTCGATGAGTTGTTGGGACTGCAGGATCCGAAGCGCCTCGCGCAGCGTCTCCCGGGACACCTGCAGTCGCGTGGCGAGTTCAGCCTCCGGCGGCAGTTGCTGATCGGCGGCGAGCTGACCGTTGAGAATCTGTCGACGCAGATCCGACACCAACAGGTGAGACAACTTCTGCTTGTTCCGTCGTGGCATGTCGCGCCAGACGGCGTCGTCTCCACCGACCAGGCCAGGGGCGGTGGGGCGGTGGTCGGCCGTCTCGGATTTATCTGTCATACCGCAGTCAATACCATCGCGCCGCACTGTGGGTACAGACCACTGGTCGCAACCGCGATCCGCGCGTCCGGAACCTGCCTGGCCGCGCATTCGCCACGCAGCTGAAGAACCGCCTCATTGAGGAAACCGATTCCGTGCAGCCGGCCCTCGGCGAGCTGCCCGCCGGCGGTGTTGAGCGGGAAGTCACCACCGGGCCCGATGCGGCTGCCATCGCCGACCCAGTCACCGAATTCGCCACGCCCGCACCCTCCAAGCGCCTCGATCCAGCCGGTACGTCGACGAGGTTTGCCAGGACTCGAAGCTCCGGTTGGTCATCGAGTTCGACCACTTCGACCACGTATGGCAGGGATTCGAGAAATCCCGCGTGCAGCGCGCGATCCACCACGGCATAGGAGTAGATGAAGCCCTTGCCGGTGACCTCGACGGCTTCGAACTGCTCGAATGGGCGTTGCACACAGCAGATTTCGGGTGGATAGTGCAACTTTTGGCAGTGTAGGCAGCGCGGCAGGACCAGTCGGCGCTCGGCAGCGGCGTCCCAGTAAAACCGAGTGACTTCGTCAGGCGCCGGGACCGGACGGGTGTCGCCGGGTGCGCTTGCTTCCATCCGTGTCACGAGGCCCCCTTTTTGCTGACGAGCGCTTCATCGTCGAGTTAACCGATATACTAGTACCTAGTCAGCTATATTTGTACCCACGGCCGAATGTGCGCTGAACGCAGGCCGGATCACCAGAGAGGTAGGAATGTCGCTGTCGTTTCAACAAAAGGTCGATATCGTGACCGAGTACCTCGACCGGATCGGCGCGCTGGATTTCGAAGGTGCGGGTCGGTATTTGGCCGAGAACGCGGTCATGGTCGTGCCGTTTTCGCCATCAAGCCAGGAGATACCACCCTTGATGGGCGGGCAGGCCATTCTCGATCAGTTGCGCGGCACCGTGGCATCGGCGTTTGAGAGCATGACCTTCACCGTTGACCAGTGGTACGACGTCGCCGATTCGGATGTGGTCATCGCCGAGTATCACAGCGTTTGTCCGCTGAAGGGACGCAGCGGAGAGTATCGAAACTCCTACGTCGGGGTATTCCGCTTCGCGCGCGACACGATCATCCTCCATAAGGAGTACTTCAACCCGGTGCGGCTAGCCGCACTCGCGCCCGGCGACGGTTCGAGATTGTGATTTCAAAACCTGTTTCTGCTGCTGGGCGCGGCGAGGTAGCCGATGTCGTTCGGTTGGTCGCGGGGTTCACTACCCCGGGCGTTGTTCTCTCTGTGAGCGGTTTGATGGCCTGCGGTCACACAGGTGCCGGTGACCGCTTCGACGTCGGACCGGGATCGGGACGAAGCCTGACACGAGACAGTGCTGGTCCCGCCTGCATGCCGAAGCCCGAACTACAGCCGTGGCACCACCGCTCGCCTTGTCGGACTAGAGCTATCGCTTCCCGACGTCCAGATCTCATAACCGAAGACAACCATCGAATATCGTAAGAATAACATTCTGAATAATAGAAATGACGTTCCGGAAGTTAGGAAGGCCCAATGGCTTGGGATTTTGAGACCGACCCGCAGTACCAGGCAAAACTGGACTGGGCCGATGAGTATGTCCGCGAAGAAGTCGAACCACTCGACCTCGCGTGGCCGCATATGCAGTTCGTACCGCTCGACGGTGGCCGCCGCAAGGCGATCGACCCGCTGAAGCAGCAGGTCCGCGACCAGGGCCTGTGGGCCACCCACCTCGGCCCCGACCTCGGCGGTCAGGGCTACGGCCAGCTCCAGTTGGCACTGCTCAACGAGATCCTCGGCCGTTCGTCCTGGGCGCCCATCGTCTTCGGATGCCAGGCCCCCGACACCGGCAACGCCGAGATCATCGCCCACTACGGCACCCCGGAGCAGAAGAAGCAGTACCTGCAGCCGCTGCTCGACGGTGAGTGCTTCTCCAGCTACTCGATGACCGAGCCGCAGGCCGGCGCCGACCCGACGCAGTTCAAGACCAGCGCGGTCCGCGACGGCGATCACTGGATCATCAACGGCTACAAGTACTTCTCGTCGAACGC
>QJJF01000027.1:0-3446 GCA_003202005.1 Williamsia faeni
AAATTGTGTTCGGCGGTGTCCTACTCTCCCACACTGATTAGGGTGCAGTACCATCGGCGCTGGTAGGCTTAGCTTCCGGGTTCGGAATGGGACCGGGCGTTTCCCTACCGCTATAGCCGCCGTAACAATGTGAAACAACCATAAGTCACAATCAAACGAGATGATTAGTGCTGATCATTTGTTTGTTTGTGTGTTGTTTCAGATATTGCACAGTGGATGCGAGACAAAAAGTCTTCGTTTTGGTTGTAAGTCCTCGGCCGATTAGTACCAGTCACCTGCACCCGTTACCGGGCTTCCAGTTCTGGCCTATCTACCCCATGGTCTGTGGGGGGCCTTAACCACGCAAAGGTGGTGAGAAACCTCATCTTGGAACAGGCTTCCCGCTTAGATGCTTTCAGCGGTTATCCCTTCCGAACGTAGCTAACCAGCGGTGCCCTTGGTAGGACAACTGGCACACCAGAGGTTCGTCCGTCCCGGTCCTCTCGTACTAGGGACAGGTTTCCTCAAGTTTCTTACGCGCGCGGCGGATAGAGACCGAACTGTCTCACGACGTTCTAAACCCAGCTCGCGTGCCGCTTTAATGGGCGAACAGCCCAACCCTTGGGACCTACTCCAGCCCCAGGATGCGACGAGCCGACATCGAGGTGCCAAACCATCCCGTCGATATGGACTCTTGGGGAAGATCAGCCTGTTATCCCCGGGGTACCTTTTATCCGTTGAGCGACACCGCTTCCACTTGCCGGTGCCGGATCACTAGTCCCGACTTTCGTCCCTGCTCGACATGTACGTCTCACAGTCAAGCTCCCTTGTGCACTTACACTCAACACCTGATTGCCAACCAGGCTGAGGGAACCTTTGGGCGCCTCCGTTACATTTTGGGAGGCAACCGCCCCAGTTAAACTACCCACCAGGCACTGTCCCTGAACCAGATCATGGTCCGAAGTTAGATGTCCAATACGATCAGAGTGGTATTTCAACAACGACTCCACACACACTGGCGTGCATGCATCACAGTCTCCCACCTATCCTACACAAACCGAACCGAACAACAATACCAAGCTATAGTGAAGGTCCCGGGGTCTTTTCGTCCTGCCGCGCGTAACGAGCATCTTTACTCGTAATGCAATTTCGCCGAGTCTGTGGTTGAGACAGCAGAGAAGTCGTTACGCCATTCGTGCAGGTCGGAACTTACCCGACAAGGAATTTCGCTACCTTAGGATGGTTATAGTTACCACCGCCGTTTACTGGGGCTTAAATTCTCAGCTTCACCACCGAAGTGATTAACCGGTCCTCTTAACCTTCCAGCACCGGGCAGGCGTCAGTCCGTATACATCGTCTTACGACTTCGCACGGACCTGTGTTTTTAGTAAACAGTCGCTTCTCTCTGGTCTCTGCGACCACACCCAGCTCACCGAGTAAATCGGATCACCAGACATGGTCCCCCTTCTCCCGAAGTTACGGGGGCATTTTGCCGAGTTCCTTAACCACAGTTCTCTCGATCGCCTTAGTATTCTCTACCTGACCACCTGTGTTGGTTTGGGGTACGGGCCGTGTCGCCACTCGCTAGAGGCTTTTCTCGGCAGCATAGGATCATGGAATTCGCCTCATTCGGCTACGCATCACCTCTCAGGCTATGTGTGTTCCGGATTTGCCTAGAACACGCCCTACAGGCTTACACCAGTACAACCACTGACTGGCCCCACTACCTTCCTGCGTCACCCCATCGCTTGACTACTACCAACCAAGGTCCTGCGCAGCCGGCCTCAGGCCACCCGAAGGTGGTAAGAAGCTTTTTGGGCAGTTAGTACAGTTGATTCATCACGGGCGCGACTACACGGGTACGGGAATATCAACCCGTTGTCCATCGACTACGCCTGTCGGCCTCGCCTTAGGTCCCGACTCACCCTGGGCGGATTAGCCTGGCCCAGGAACCCTTGGTCATTCGGCGGCGAAGTTTCTCACTTCGCTTTCGCTACTCATGCCTGCATTCTCACTCCCACACCCTCCACCACTGGATCACTCCGCGGCTTCCATGGATGCAGGACGCTCCCCTACCCACCCACACCACTGCTCAACACCCCGCAGGATGAAGAGAATGTCTTGTGTGAGTGCCGCGGCTTCGGCGGTGTACTTGAGCCCCGCTACATTGTCGGCGCAGGATCACTTGACCAGTGAGCTATTACGCACTCTTTCAAGGGTGGCTGCTTCTAAGCCAACCTCCTGGTTGTCTTCGCGACCCCACATCCTTTTCCACTTAGTACACGCTTAGGGGCCTTAGCCGGCGATCTGGGCTGTTTCCCTCTCGACTACGAACCTTATCGCCCGCAGTCTCACTGCCGCACTCTCACTCACTGGCATTCGGAGTTTGGCTGACGTCAGTAACCTTGTAGGGCCCATCGGCCATCCAGTAGCTCTACCTCCAGCGAGAAACATGCGACGCTGCACCTAAATGCATTTCGGGGAGAACCAGCTATCACGGAGTTTGATTGGCCTTTCACCCCTACCCACAACTCATCCCCTCCATTTTCAACTGAAGTGGGTTCGGTCCTCCACGACGTCTTACCGTCGCTTCAACCTGGCCATGGGTAGATCACTCCGCTTCGGGTCTAGACCCGGCGACTCTATCGCCCTATTCGGACTCGCTTTCGCTACGGCTACCCCACACGGGTTAACCTCGCCACCGAGCACTAACTCGCAGGCTCATTCTTCAAAAGGCACGCCATCACCCACCACCCACTAAAGGATGCATCGGCTTTGACGGATTGTAAGCGCACGGTTTCAGGTACTATTTCACTCCCCTCCCGGGGTACTTTTCACCTTTCCCTCACGGTACTAGTCCGCTATCGGTCACCAGGGAGTATTCAGGCTTATCGGGTGGTCCCGACAGATTCACAGCAGATTTCACGGGCCCGCTGCTACTTGGGTGTCTACTACAACAGTCATCATGTTTTCGTCTACGGGACTCTCACCCTCTACGACAGGCCGTTCCAGACCACTTCGACTAACACAACGATTTCTCACTGTCGGCCGATCCGGCAGAATCGACAAAATAGATCCCACAACCCCACACAGACAACCCCTGCCGGGTCTCACATCTGCATGGTTTAGCCTCATCCGCTTTCGCTCGCCACTACTCACGGAATCACATATTGTTTTCTCTTCCTGTGGGTACTGAGATGTTTCACTTCCCCACGTTCCCTCCACACACCCTATATATTCAGATGCGGGTAACACGACATCACTCGTGCTGGGTTTCCCCATTCGGACACCCTCGGATCACAGCTCGGTTGACAGCTCCCCGAGGCTTATCGCAGCCTCCTACGTCCTTCATCGGCTCCTGGTGCCAAGGCATCCACCGTACGCTCTTAAACACTTACAAACATTATCAAAACAAAAATAAAGATGCTCGCATCCACTGTGCAATTCTCAAACAACACACACCAACC
>QJJF01000028.1 GCA_003202005.1 Williamsia faeni
GTGCGGTTCAGAGTTGTTTGGTCAGTGAGGTTGTGGCGTCACTGACCGGCAAGAGTGGGAAATGGCAGGCCGCGTACTGTCCGGGACGGACTTCGCGAACTTCTGGTTCCGTTGTGGCACAACGGTCTTGCGCGTTTGGGCAGCGGGTGCGGAATCGGCATCCGCTGGGCGGCGAGAGCGGTGAGGGCACGTCGCCCTCGAGGGCGGGGCCGGCGAAACCCTTGTCCGGGTCGGTCAGGGGTACCGAGTCCAGCAGGGCTCGGGTGTAGGGGTGTGAGGGGTTGTCGTAAACCTGCACGGAGTCGCCGAACTCGCAGACCTTACCCAGGTACATGACCATGACCTTGTCGCTGACTGTGCGTACGACGCCGAGGTCGTGGGCGATGAACACCACGGTCAGATCGAACTCGGCCTTGAGTTCTTCGATGAGGTTGAGGATCTGGGCTTGCACGGATACATCGAGCGCCGAGACGGGCTCATCGCAGATCAGCAGACGCGGACTCAGTGCCAGAGCGCGGGCGATCGCCACCCGCTGGGCCTGACCGCCGGACAGGGCGCGCGGGAGAACGTCCGAATAGCGTTCGGGTGCAAGGCCAACGGAGTCCAGAACCTGAGCTGATGTGGCGGCGCGGTCGGCTTTCGGTGCGCCGGCCACAGACATCCCTTCCACAACGATGTCCTTGACGGACCGGCGCGGATTGAGTGAGCTGACCGGATCCTGGAAGATCATCTGCATGTCGCGTCGCAAGACCCGCATGGCTTTCTCGTCGGCCTTTTCGATCCAGTCGTCCCCGAACCGGATGCGTCCGGCGGTGACCCGGTCCAGGCGCAGGACCGCGCGGCCGGTGGTCGATTTTCCGCACCCCGATTCGCCGACGATGCCCAGGGTTTCCCCGGGCAGCACATCGAAGCTGATCTTGGAGACCGCCTGCACTGTGCCTGCGCTGGTGGGGTATTCGACGACGAGGTCCTCGACACTGAGCAGTGCCTGATCGCCGCGTAGATGAGCGGTTCCGCTGCCGGCCATGAGATCTACCTTCCAGACAGAGTGAGAGTTTTTACCGGGTGTGGCGCGACCGGGTGCAGGCACGCCACCTCGTGGTCGGCGCCCACCGACTCCAGGACGGGTCCCGGGGTGAGGCAGTCGGACTGTGCGTGCTCGCACCGAGACGCGAACCGGCAGCCCTGCGGCGGACTGGTCGGGTCGGGTAGAGATCCTGAGATCACCCGCAACGGTGCGTGGCGGGTGTGGTCTATGGTCGGGGTCGCGCCGAGGAGCGCGTGGGTGTAGCGATGCATCGGGGAGTCGAATACCGTTCGGGTGGCTCCGACTTCGGCCAGGCGTCCGGCGTACATGACCGATACGCGATCGGTGCGGCCGGCCACGACGGCCAAGTCGTGACTGATCAGCATCATCCCCATATCCCGTTCCTTCTGGACACGGCGCAGCAGATCGAGGATTTGCCGTTGGATCGTCACATCCAGTGCTGTGGTCGGCTCATCGGCGATCAACAGGTCGGGCTCACAGGCCAGCGCGATCGCGATCATCACGCGCTGACGCATGCCGCCTGACATCTCGTGGGGATAGTTCCGCAGTCTGCGCTGTGGATCTGGGACCCCGACCTCTTGCAGGAGTTGCAGTGCCCGGCCCGTGGCTTCGGAGCGACCGATCCCGAGATGTTTGCGCATGCCTTCGGTGAGTTGGCGTTCGACCCGGACGACCGGGTTGAGTGAACGTCCCGGATCCTGAAAGACCATCGCGATCTGTTTGCCCCAGACCTCCAGCTTTTCTTTTTTCTTCAGGGCCAACAGATCCCGCCCCTGGAAGGTCACTTCACCCGAGCGTGCCGAGCGCGGTGGCATCAGGCCCATGATCGCCCGGGCCATCACCGATTTGCCCGAACCGGACTCCCCCACGATCCCCAGCGCCTGGCCGGTCTGCAGCGACAGGGACACATCGTCCACCGCCCGGACCGTGCCGCGGGCGGTGCCGATATAGGCCCGCAGATTGTTCACCTCCAGGAGCGGTGTGGCCCCCGGAAGTGGTGTGTCCGCGAGTGGTGATCCATTGTCATGGTTGTCCGTCGACCCGATAGTCATGGCGCCTCTACCCTTTCGCTCTCGCGAGTCAGTGGAATCTCAGATCCTGTGAATGACGAATTGCGCAGTGCTGAAACATGTTCAGTGCTGCAGAGATTTGTCGAACCTGGTGCGTAGGTGGTCGCCGAGTTGGTTGAGGGCGAACACGGTGAAGAAGATGGCCAGCGCCGGTACGAAAACCAGATGTGGGGAGGTGGCCAGGGCGTCTTTACCGTCGCTGATCATGCCGCCCCAGCTCGGTGTGGGTGGCGGGATACCGAGACCGAGGAAGCTCAGCGAACCTTCGGCCACGATCAGCGCGGCCATCACGATCGGGAGGTACGACGCCAGCGGTGCGATGACGTTGGGCAAGATCTCCTTGAACAGGATCCGCGGATGGCCGGCGCCCATATTCCGCGCGGCCCGAACGAATTCGCGAGAGGACCAGGCCATCGTGTTGGCGCGGGACAGACGAATGAAGGCCGGAACGACAACCATGGTGAGACCGATGAGCATCGTCGTCACACTGGGTTCGAAGATGGAGGCCAGGGCAAGCAGCAGGATCAGCGGCGGGAAGGCGAGCATGGCGTCGGTCAGCAGTGAAATACCGTTGTCGAGGTGACGGCCGAAATACCCACCGACCAAACCGACCAGCGATCCGATGGTGAAACCGATCACGCCGGCAATGGTTCCCACCACCAGTGATACCCGCGCACCGTAGACGATTCGCGACAGCTCCGAGCGGCCGAAATTGTCTGTCCCCAACAACAAATCGAGAGATCCCCAGGCGGGCTTGAGCCGGGGCGCGCCGACGGGAACGTCGTAGGGAGCGATCGGCAACATATTGGCGAACAACGCCGCCAGGATCAGCGTCACCAGCCAACCCACCGACAGATACACCAGGATGGTGCGGGGCTTTCGGACCGCCGGCACCTGCAGTGCCGGGGCGATCTCGCGCTCGCTCGTGGACGAGATGATGGTTTCGTTGGAAATCAGGTCGGTCATGCTGTTGCCGTCACCTTTCGGATACGCGGGTCGATCAGTCCGTAGCTCAGATCGACGATGGTGTTGATGGCGACGTAGACAACAGCGATGAAGACCACGATGCCCTGGACCATGATCAGGTCGCGGGTAGTGATGGATGCCGCGATCAGCTGCCCCAAACCTGGTAGCCCGAACAGGGTTTCAACGATCACGGTGCCGCCTATCAACCGGCCGAGATTCATTCCGGCCAGGGTGATCAATGAAAACGACGACGGCCGGAACGCGTGCCGGAACATGACATAGGTTCCCGACATCCCTTTGGCGCGCGCGGCAGCGATGTAGTCCTCCCCCAGGGTGCCGATCAGGTCGGTGCGCAGGAGCCGGTGGAACGAGGCGATCTCGGTCAGCGCGATCGCTATCGCCGGCAGCAGCGCACTCTGCAGATTGGGGCCAAGCCCCTCACTGATGTCCGACCAGCCCAGAACCGGAAAGATCTGCAACTGAATAGCAAAGAAGTAGATGAGGATCGGTCCGGCGATGAACGCCGGCACCGACAAGAACACCGCCGA
>QJJF01000029.1 GCA_003202005.1 Williamsia faeni
TTTCGGGAGCCGTCGACTCCGGTGGAGGTGGTGTTGGCTGGGTTGTTTGCGCAGGTGTTGGGTGTGGAGCGGGTGGGGTTGGATGATGATTTCTTTGCTTTGGGTGGGGATTCGTTGGCGGCGACGCGGTTGGTGGCGCGGGTGAATGCTGCGTTGGGGGTGTTGGTGGAGGTGCGGGCGGTGTTCGATACACCGACCGTGGCGGGGCTCGCAGAATCGGTACAGCATTCCGGTACAGGTTCGCGGCCCGTACTGGTACAACGGAAACGCCCGAACTGGGTGCCGTTGTCGTTCGCGCAGCGTCGAATGTGGTTCCTGAATAGGTTCGATCCGGGATCGGGGGCATACAACATTCCGGTCGCGTTGCGGCTCTCCGGTGAGGTGAACACAGCGGCGTTGGCCGCCGCGATCGGTGACGTGTTGCAGCGCCACGAAAGTCTTCGGACGGTGTTTCCGGATTCGGCCGACGGACCCGGCCAGGTGCCGGCCGACGTGGCCGGGGCGGATGTGGACACCACTCCGACACCGGTGGACCGGGCGGATTTGGTAACGCAGCTGAGCGCGGTGGCGTCGGCAGGATTCGACGTGACCGAGCAGATTCCGTTGCGGGTGAGACTGTTTCAACTTGCCACGGCCGAGCATGTGCTGCTGGTGGTGGTGCACCACATCGCGGCGGATGGGGCGTCGATGGAGCCCCTGGCGCGCGATCTCGCGGTGGCGTATGCGGCGCGGGTCGCCGACGTCGAACCGGAATGGCAACCGCTGCCGGTGCAATATGCGGATTACACTTTGTGGCAACATGATTGGCTCGCGTCGGTGCAGGATGGCGACGCTCTCTCCGAACGCCAACTGGCGTACTGGCGTGCGACCTTGGCGGGCGCGCCAGAGTCGATTGACCTGCCGTTTGATCGGCCACGCCCGCCGATACGGTCGTTGCGGGGTGCTCGCGTGCAGGCCAGTGTGGACGCCGCGGTGCACGGGCGGATGCGCGCAGTCGCTCGCGCCCATAGAGCCAGTCCCTTCATGACCGTCCATGCTGCCTTGGCAGTATTGATGACGCGATTGTCGGGCGACGACGACGTGGTTCTGGGCAGCCCGGTCGCCGGCCGCGGTGAGCCGGTACTGGACGACCTGGTGGGCATGTTCGTGAACACCGTGGTGTTGCGGACCCGGGTGAAGGCGGACGCGGGGTTCGGGGCGGTGCTGAACGATGTGCGGGACGTCGACCTCGGCGCCTTCGCCCATGCAGAGATCCCGTTCGAGCGCGTGGTGGACGAACTCGCGCCGGCCCGGTCGACGGCGCACACCCCGCTGTTCCAAGTCGTGGTGGAAATGGCGGACACCGACCTGTCCTTGCCGCAGTGGCCGGGACTGGGAGTGGAACCCGTCCAGTTCGACCCCGGCGTGGCGAAGTTCGACCTGCAGGTCAGCGTCGCCGAGCGATTCGACCGGCACGGGACACCCGCCGGGCTGTCGGTCTGGTTCACCTACGCGACCGACGTGTTCGACGAGGCGACGGCGCAGGGGTTGGCGGCGAGGTTCGTGCGGGTGCTGTCGGCCGTGACCGCGGACCCTGATGTCGCAGTGGGGGACTGCGACGTCCTGGATCCGGTGGAGCGGCAAGAATTGGTTCCGGCGCGCGGACCGGCGGCGGGTGCGCCGCAGTGGTGGGCCGACCTGTTGGCCGGTGGGACGCCCGAATCGGTCGCATTGCGCTGCGGTGAAACCGAGTTGACCTACGGCGAATTGGCCCATCGGGCCGATGATGTGGCGCGCATGCTGATCGAGCGGGGTGCGGGGCCGGAAACAATTGTGGCGGTGGGGTTGTCGCGGTCGGTGGAATCCGTGGTGGCGGTGTGGGCGGTGGCCCGCAGCGGTGCGGCAGTACTACCGGTGGATCCCGGATACCCCGAGGCGCGGATAGGGCACATGCTGGCCGACTCCGGTGCAGCGCTCGGAGTGACGGTTCGCGGTGCGCGGGAGTCGTGGCCCGGCGCCTTGGACTGGGTCCATCTCGATGACCTGCCTGCGGTGGGTGCGGTGTCTGATGGGGAGCGTTGGGGGCGGGTGGGTTTGGATCAGCCGGCGTATTTGATTTATACGTCGGGGTCGACGGGGGTGCCCAAGGGTGTGGTGGTGACGCATCGGGGGTTGGCTGATTTGGCTGTTGAGTTGGTGTCTGGGAATGAGTGTGGTCCGGGTTCTCGGGTGTTGGGTTTTTCGTCGCCGAGTTTTGATGCGTCGGTGTTGGAGTATTTGTTGGCGTTTGCTTCTGGTGCGACGTTGGTGTTGGCGCCGGCGGAGGTTGTCGGTGGTGTGGAGTTGTCGGCGTTGTTGGTGAATGAGGGTGTGACGCATGGGTTTTTCACGCCGTCGGCGTTGGGGACGGTGGATCCGGCCGGGCTTGAGGGGCTTGGGCATGTGATTGTTGGTGGTGAGGCGTGTTCGGAGGGGTTGGTGGAGCGGTGGGCGCCGGGTCGGGTGATGCGTAATGCGTATGGTCCGACGGAGGTGACGGTGGCGGCGAATGTGAGTGGGCCGTTGGTGGCGGGGTTGCCGGTGTTGTTGGGTGGGCCGGTGCGTGGGGTGCGTGAGGTGGTGTTGGATGCGCGGTTGCGGCCGGTGCCGGTGGGTGTGGTGGGGGAGTTGTATGTGGCGGGTGCTGGTGTGGCGCGGGGGTATTGGGGTCGGGC
>QJJF01000030.1 GCA_003202005.1 Williamsia faeni
TATGTGGGGCGTAGTGATTTTCAGGTGAAGATTCGGGGTTTGCGGATCGAGTTGGGGGAGATCGAGGCGGCGTTGGAGTCGGTCGATTCGGTGGCCTCTGCGGTGGTGGTGGTGCAGTCGGGTGCCGGTGGTCAACTCCTGGTCGGCTATGTTGTGCCCGAGGCGGGTTCGGTTGTTGATGTAGATCTGATCAATTCGGTTGCCGCGCAAATGCTTCCGGCGTACATGGTGCCTTCCCGAATCGTTGTGCTCGATTCGATGCCGGTGACGGCGAACGGCAAGCTCGACCGCCGGTCGCTACCCGAGGTGCAGTTCGAGAGTCACGGCGAATACCGCGCGCCCTCGACTCCTGTCGAGGAGATCGTCGCCGGCGTGTTCGCCGAAGTTCTCGGCGCGGAGCAGATCGGCATCGATGACGACTTCTTCGCACTCGGCGGCAACTCGTTGTCGGCAACCCAGGTGGTCGCTCGGGTCAATGCCCAACTGGGAACCAAGGTGAGCATCCGGACGATCTTCGACTCGCCCTCGGTCGGCGGTTTTGCGTTCGCTGCCGAGTCCTCGGGGGGTGCCGGGGACGTGAGGCTGGGCGAGGTGGTCCGGCCCGATCCGTTGCCGTTGTCGTTGGCGCAGCGGCGGATGTGGTTCTTGAATCAGTTTGATACGTCGTCGCCGGCGTACAACATTCCGTTGGCTGTGCGGCTCAGCGGTGAGTTGGATGTGGCGGCGTTGCGGTTGGCGATTGCCGATGTGCTGGGTCGGCACGAGGTGCTGCGGACGGTGTATCCGGCATCGCCGGATGGCCCGGTCCAAGTGATCTTGCCGGTTGCCGATGCCGGCGTCGAGCTTTCCGTGGAGGTGTCGGCAGCAGCTGGGGCGGCACCGCGGATCATAGATTTCCTGGCACAGGGTTTCGACGTGTCGGCATCGGTCCCGGTGCGGGCTCTCCTGCTGAGTGTCGATACCGAATCCGTTTCGGCTCCCGAGCACATCCTGTCGATTGTTGTCCACCATGTGTCTGCCGACGGACTGTCGTTCGCACCACTGGCGCGGGACGTGATGGTGGCGTACTCGGCGCGGGCGCGTGGTGAGGTGCCGGGGTGGGCGCCATTGCCGGTGCAGTATGGCGATTTTGCGGTGTGGCAGCGGGAGTTGTTGGGGTCGGAGTCTGATCCGGAGTCGCTGCTGAGTCAGCAGGTGGCGTTCTGGCGGGAGCGGTTGGCCGGTGTCGAGGGTGCGATCGATTTGCCGTTTGACCGGCCACGGCCTGCGGTGCAGTCACTCGCGGGCGAGTCGGTGAGCTTTGACGTATCGGAGGAGCTGACCCAGGCCTTGCGTGAGGTCGCCGGGCAGTCCCGGTCGACATTGTTCATGGTGGTCCATGCCGCCTGGGCGATGTTGCTGGGCAAGCTGTCCGGGTCTCACGACATTGTTGTGGGTACGCCGGTGGCTGGTCGCGGCGAACGCGAACTCGACGATCTGGTCGGGATGTTCGTCAACACCCTGGCGTTGCGGCTCGAGGTGGATCCGGATGTGTCGTTCACCGAACTGCTTGCGTCGGCGCGCGAGGGCGATGTGGCGGCATTCGGCCACGCTGATGTGCCGTTCGAGTATCTGGTCGAGGCGCTCAATCCGGAGCGGTCGATGGCCTATAACCCGATCTTCCAGGTGGGCTTCGCATTCCAGAACCAACCTGCGGTGGAGTTCGAACTTCCAGATCTGTCGGTCTCGGCGCTGGACGTGGATGTCACCGAGGCCCAGAACGAACTCATGCTGACGCTGAGCGATGGGACCGGCGATGGGATGAGTGCTGCGCTAACCTACGCGACGGCGCTGTTCGATCGGTCGACAGTGGAGCAGATCGGTCGTCGGTTTGTGCGGGTTTTGGAGGCGGTGGCTGCTGATTCGTTGGTGTTGGTTCGTGATGTTGATGTTTTGGATGGTGTTGAGCGGGAGTTGGTGGGGTCGCGGTGGGCGTTT
>QJJF01000031.1 GCA_003202005.1 Williamsia faeni
GGAGTGGCCGCCGAGTTCGAAGAAATCATCATCCAAACCCACCTGCGGAAGACCCAACACCTCCGCAAACAACCCCGCCACAATCTCCTCCACCGGAGTCGACGCCGCCCGAAACACCCCAGCACCCACCGCATAATCCGGCGCCGGCAACGCCCGCCGATCCACCTTCCCATTCACCGTCACCGGCAACCGATCCAACCGCACCAACACCGCCGGCACCATAAACTCCGGCAACCGCCCCGCCACCGCACGCCGCACCTGCTCAACCCGATCATTAGCACCAGGATCATTCACATAATCAGCAAGCCGACCCACCACCCCCACCGGCCTAAACACCTCCGACAACACCACATCATCACCAGCAACAAACACCACATCCATCAACCCCGCCACCGACGACCAACTCACCCCCACCGTGTACCCCAACCCCCGCCCCAACTCCACACACTCCACCGGCAACACCGCCCCCTCCACCACACCGGAATCAACCAACTCACCCACCGCCACATGATCTTTGGCCCCCGCCACCGCCCGCGCCAACGCCACCTCACCCACCAACCCCGCATGCGGAATCCCACTGACCCGCACCGCCTCCGGACGCTCACCCCGCAAATACCGCTCCACCCCCACCAAACCCGACAACCCCGACCACGCCACCTGCGGAACATCACCCACCGACCGCACCCCCACCGACTCAGTCCGCAACACCACCTCATAACGGAACCGACTCAACTCATTGACCGCCCGCATCCGCTTGAGCTGCACATCGACCGCCACAATCTGCGGCACCCGCCGCGGCAACGCCACAAAGAACTCCGGCGCCACCAACAACTCCTGCTCACCGAGCACCTCCCGACGCACCCGCTCCCGCAAACCCCCCACCGTCAACGCCTCATCCGCCCCCGCCACCTGCACCCCCGTCGCAAACTCGGTCAACAAACCGAAATTACGCACATCCCCCACAAACACCGCCCCACCCGGCGCCAACAACCCCACCGCCGCCTCCAACACATCAAGCAAATACCCCGCATTCGGGAAATACTGCACCACCGAATTGATCACCACCGTGTCGAAATACCCCACCGGCAACCCATCGACCACATCAGCAGACTGCACCCGCAACCGCACCCGATCCGCCCACGACCGCCCCGCCACCCCAACCCGAACCGACTCAATCGTCGCCGCCGAAAAATCCGTCGCCCAATACTCCACACACTCCGGCGCCAACCGCGACAACAACAAACCCGTCCCCACCCCGATCTCCAACACCCGCCGCGGCCCCAACTCCCGAATCCGCGCCACCGTCGCCCCCTGCCAATCCTCCATCTCCCCAACAGGAATCGGCAACCCCGTATAACTGCTATTCCACCCCGCGAAATCCGCCCCCAACCCCGCACCCGCATCCACATCCGAAACATAGCTCTGCTCACCGGTATACAAATCCTCATACACCCGCTGCCACTGCCCCACCAACTCCTGCTCCCCCGCCCGCTCCCGCTCCCCCGCCAACGACACCTCACGATCAAGCACCACATACCCCACCAACCGCCGATCCCCCACCACACCCGCACCCACCGACACCGCATCATCACGCACCACCACCACCGCCGCCGACACCCCCGGATCAGCCACCAACGCCGCCTCCACCTCACCCGGCTCAATCCGGAACCCCCGCACCTTCACCTGCGCATCACTACGCCCCACAAACTCCAACTGCCCATCACCACGCCACCGCACCACATCCCCAGTCCGATACATCCGCCCCCCACCACCACACGGATCAGCCACAAACCGCGACGCCGTCAACCCCGCCCGACCCCAATACCCCCGCGCCACCTGCCCACCCGCCACATACAACTCCCCCACCACACCCACCGGCACCGCATGCAACCGCGCATCCAACAC
>QJJF01000032.1 GCA_003202005.1 Williamsia faeni
CTGATGCCAAGTACGAGTTGATGTTGAGTGTGGGTGATGGGGTTGGTGATTCGGCGGGGCTCAGTGGGTCGTTGTCGTATTCGACTGCGGTGTTTAATCGGTCGTCTGTGGAGCGGATCGGTCGTCGGTTTGTGCGGGTGTTGGAGGCGGTGGTTGCTGATTCGTTGGTGTCGGTTGGTGATATCGATATCCTCGACACCCACGAACGCCAAGATCTGCTGTCGCGAACGGGTGCACCGGACACACATCCCGTCGCATTTGCCGAGCTGCTCGAGACCGCAGCCGCCAACCGGCCAGACGGGCTCGCGGTGACGCAGGGCGACCTGCGCTGGACTTACCGGGAACTCGATGAGCGGTCGAACCGCCTTGCCCGATTGCTGATTTCGCAGGGTGCGGGTCCCGAGACGCCGGTGGCGATCGCGATCACCCGGTCCCCGGAGTTCGTGCTCGCGGTGTGGGCTGTTGCGAAATCGGGCTCCTACTACGTGCCGGTCGATCCGCGTTACCCGGCTGAGCGCATAGCTTTCATGCTCGAGGACTGCGATGCCACCATCGGTATCGCGACCGCCGGCGAGTTGCCAGAGGCGATCGGTCATCTGCAATTGACCGTGATCGGTGATGCGGTTTTCGACGCGCGGGTGGCCGAACTGGATTCACGGCCGGTGACCGATGCGGAACGGACCGGCGCGCTGAGGCCGGCCAACGCGGCACTGATGATCTACACCTCGGGATCCACCGGCCGTCCGAAGGGTGTCGTGGTGCCGAACTCCGGGCTCGCGAACGTGGCCGAATCCCAGCGGCAAACACTCGGAACAGGCCCCGAATCACGCGTGATCGCCGTGTCATCGCCGAGCTTCGACGCGGCGACCTTCGAGATCCTTCTGGCGGCAGGTGTATCGGCGACGTTGTCACCGGCGCCCGCAGATGTCTACGCGGGACCGGAGCTGGCCCGGTTCATCAATGCCGAACAGGGAACTCATCTGGTGATCACACCGTCGGCATTGGCGATGATGGAGCCGTCAGATGTGCCATCCCTGCAGTTGGTCATGCCGGTCGGGGAAGCGCTTCCACCGCAACTGCTTTCGGCATGGGCTGCTGACAAAGCCGTGGTCAACGGTTATGGTCCCACCGAATGCACCATAGTTCTGTCGATGGCAGGTCCAATGCGTCCGGATGAGCCCGTGACCATCGGCAGGCCTTCTGTCGGGGTGTCGGAGTACGTCCTCGACGAGCGCCTGCGGCCTGTCCCCGTCGGTATCGCCGGGGAACTGTACGTCGGCGGATGCGGGATCACGCGGGGCTATTACAACCGCCCGGCCCTGACCGCATCCCGATACGTACCCAACCCCTTCGATGGCACCGGATCCCGGCTGTACCGCACCGGCGACGTGGTGCGTTGGACTGATGAAGGCCGGCTCGAATACTTGGGTCGCAGTGATTTCCAGGTGAAGATTCGTGGTCAGCGAATCGAGTTGGGGGAGATCGACAACGCCCTACGCGCTGCGGTCGGCGTGGACTTCGCGGTGACTGTCGGTCACCGTTGGACCACGGGCGGAACCGATCTGGTGTCGTACATCGTTCCCTCACCCGGCTACGACCTCGACGTCCCCGCACTGCTGGCATTCGTCGGAGAGACGTTGCCCGCTTACATGGTTCCGGCCGCAGTGGTCGAAATCGACGCGATTCCGCTCAGCCCGGTGGGGAAGTTGGACCGGCGAGCGCTTCCCGAACCCATGTTGTCAACTCGCACCAGTGTGTATCGGGCGCCGTCGTCGTTGGTGGAGGAGGTTGTGGCGGGGGTGTTTGCGGAGGTGTTGGGTGTTGATCGGGTGGGTGTTGATGATGAT
>QJJF01000033.1 GCA_003202005.1 Williamsia faeni
TTTCGGGAGCCGTCGACTCCGGTGGAGGTGGTGTTGGCTGGGTTGTTTGCGCAGGTGTTGGGTGTGGAGCGGGTGGGGTTGGATGATGATTTCTTTGCTTTGGGTGGGGATTCGTTGGCGGCGACGCGGTTGGTGGCGCGGGTGAATGCTGCGTTGGGGGTGTTGGTGGAGGTGCGGGCGGTCTTCGACCACCCGACCGTGGAACGTTTGGCGCGGTGGGTCGAACCCGGTGGCAAGCGTGTCGAATCGACGCGCGCGGCGTTGTCGCGACGGGAGCACCCGGCGCACGTGCCGGTGTCGTATGCGCAGCGGCGACTGTGGTTCATCGATCAGTTCGACACCAGCTCACCGGCATACAACATTCCGGTGGGGCTGCGGTTGCAGGGGCGGTTGGATGTGGCCGCGCTCGCCGCGGCAATGGGCGACGTGGTGGGTCGGCATGAAGCCCTGCGCACTGTGTTCCCGGATTCCGCGGAGGGACCGCTGCAGGTAGTGGTGCCGGTGTCTCGGGCGGATGTGGATCTGACGCCGGTGCCGGTGGACCGGAGTTCGTTGCGGGAGCGGCTACTCGCCTTTGTATCGCGGGGATTCGACGTGACAGTGGAGGTGCCGGTCCGGGCGCGGTTGTACCGGGCCGCGGCCGACGAGCACGTGCTGCTGGTGGTGGTGCACCACATCGTGGCGGATGGAGCCTCGATGGAGCCTCTGGCGCGGGATCTGGCGGCTGCGTATGCGGCGCGGGTCGCCGGCGCCGAACCCAGATGGGAACCGCTGCCGGTGCAATATGCGGACTACACGTTGTGGGAGCGGGAGGTGCTGGGCGAGCAATCCGATCCCGACAGTGTGATGGCGGACCAGTTCGGTTATTGGCGTGAGGTTTTGGCGGGTGTGCCGGAGGCATTGGAGTTGCCGTTGGATCGCCCGCGCCCGAAGATCCGGTCGTTGCGGGGGGCACGGGTGGACTTCGACGTGGACGCGGGGGTGCACGCTGCGGCGGGTGCGCTGGCCCGGGCGCAGCGGGCGACTGTGTTCATGGTGTTGCACGCCACCTGGGCTGCGTTGCTGGCGCGGGTGTCTGACGCGGAGGACGTGGTGGTGGGGACGCCGGTCGCGGGGCGCGGTGAGCCGGTACTGGATGACCTGGTGGGGATGTTCGTGAACACCGTGGTGTTGCGGACACGCGCAAGGCCGGGAATGCGATTCGTCGAGATGCTCGAGGAGGTGCGGGACCGCGATCTGGCGGCGTTCGCGCATGCCGACGTCCCATTCGAGCGGTTGGTGGACGCGGTGGTGTCGACACGGTCGACAGCGCACCATCCGCTGTTCCAGGTCGCTTTCGAGCTACAGCGCGGTGACGCGATCGTTCCGGACCTGCCGGGGCTGACTGTGACGGCAATGGATCTCGATCCGGGGATCTCGAAGTTCGATCTACAGCTGAGCGTCGTGGAGCGATACACCGCGGACGGGTCGCCGGCCGGGTTGAGCGCCGCGTGCCTGTATGCCACCGATGTGTTCGACGAGGCGACGGTGCGGGGGCTGGCGGCGCGGTTTGTGCGGGTGTTGGAGGTGGTGTGTGCTGATCCGGGGGTGGTGGTCGGTGACATTGATGTCCTCGATGCTGCAGAGCGGCGGTCGTTGGTTCCGGTGCGGGGTGCGGTGGCTCGGCCGGGTCGGACGTTGGCGGGGATTTTTGCGGATGCGGTGCGGGTGGCGGGGGATGCGGCGGCGGTGGTGTGTGGCGGTCGGGTGGTGTCGTATCGGGAGTTGGATGA
>QJJF01000034.1 GCA_003202005.1 Williamsia faeni
CGAGAGATGAGGGCCTTCGTCTCCTGCATGGCCTAGAGACCAATCTCGCGACCTCTCTCCAAACGCCTCAGGAGGCTTGACTCCCTTGAGTCCACCCAGTGAGCTCCAAGAGATACCCGTCGCGATTCGAGAGCAGAGCGGGGTTCTTTGCTTCCACTCGAGATGAATGCCTGTCTCCCCGGGTGCGTCTGGAATGCAACCCCGAGATCCCTGTCGCCCCTGGAGAGGAACATTGGCTTCTGGACACAAGCCTAGATGAGGTCTATTGGCCCTGCAGTCACTCGAGAGCAATCCCCAGCTTTCCTTCGCAACTCGAATGGAAGATTGGACTTGCCTGGGCCAACACAAGAGGCAGCCTGAATTCCCCGTCGTAACTCGAGAATCCCGCCGTAACTCGAGAAAAACCACGTGGCTCCCCCGTCATCGCAAGATGAAGCCCTTTCCCGCTACAGCGCCTCAGGAGAAGTCCCACGTTAGGAATTGGAGGTCGAAAGGGCACTTGGCACCCTTGATGCGACCCACAAAGTTCCCCGAAATCCCGGTCTCCCTCGAGAGGAACACCGAGGTTTTCCGGCACCCCCTCCTCTGAGCCCTTTCTCCCCTCCTGATCTGGACAGGAGGGTCGACTCCCCTGCTTTGTCTGGAAGGGGTTCCCGACCTTCCGGTCGCACCTCAGGATGAGGCCGGTCTCACGAAGACATTCCAGACGTGGCCTCGTGGGTGGTTCCACATTCCGTAGGACCCCGATTTCCCGGTCCCCTCTTGATAAGAACCCGATGCCCGGACACCTCTCCGAACTCCACCCTGTGAATGAAGTCAACACGAAGGGGCAGTTTTTCCGTGCATCGTTCGGAAAAAACCCCCAGGTTCCAAAGACAGCTCGACAAGCGGCCTCTCTCCCCGGGGACATCTCGAGAGGCAAGCGGAGTTCCATGCCTCAACCCAAGACGAGGCCTGACTCTCCTGTCCCCAGTCTGCAGGGACCCTGCGATCGGAGTCTGAAATCAGAGGTACCCTGCGGTTCCTGCCTCAACTGGAGATGAGGCCCTCTTCCAATGCACCAAACCCAGTGGAGTCCCGAGAGGCCCCTCCCACCTCCAGTTTCCCTGGCTTCTCAGAGCCACCATGAGAAGCCCCCTGAGGTCACCTGCACAAGTCGAGGGAACCCAGGGTTTCCTGCCTCAACCCGGGAAAGACCTCGAGAGACCTTCTTCAACACGTCTCGAGGCCAGATTCCCCTACCATGGCTCGGGAGCAATGACGCGCTCCCCCTCGCCACTCGCATGGAGACCCGACTTCCCTGGCGCCCCACGAGAGGCTCACTGACCTCGCCGTCGTACCTCGTGAGAAACCGCACACTGGGGCCGCCGCTCGAGAACAACCCCGAGATTCCCCCGTCATCGAGAGATGAGGGCCTTCGTCTCCTGCATGGCCTAGAGACCAATCTCGCGACCTCTCTCCAAACGCCTCAGGAGGCTTGACTCCCTTGAGTCCACCCAGTGAGCTCCAAGAGATACCCGTCGCGACTCGAGAGCAGAGCGGGGTTCTTTGCTTCTACTCGAGATGGATGCCTGT
>QJJF01000035.1 GCA_003202005.1 Williamsia faeni
AAACACCGCAGTCGAATACGACAACGACCCACTGAGCCCCGCCGAATCACCAACCCCATCACCCACACTCAACATCAACTCGTACTTGGCATCAGGCACCTCCACATCCAGCGCCTCCACCACCAACCCCGGCAACTCAAACCGCACCGGCGCCAAATTCTGAAACGAAAAACCCACCTGGAAAATCGGGTGATACGCCAACGACCGCTCCGGATTGAGCTTGTCCACCAACTGCTCAAACGGAACCTCAGCATGCCCGAACGCCGCCACATCACCATCGCGCGCCGAAGCCACCAACTCCGCAAACGACACATCAGGATCCACATCAAGACGCAACGCCAACGTATTGACAAACATCCCGACCAAATCATCAAGCGCACGCTCACCACGACCAGCCACCGGCGTACCCACAACAATGTCCCGAGACCCGGACAGCTTGCCCAACAACACCGCCCACGCCGCATGCACCACCATGAACAACGTCGACCGAGACCGACCACCCACCTCACGCAAACCCGCAGCCAACTGCTCGGACACCTCAAACCTCACCGACGCACCCGCCGACGACTGCACCGCAGGCCGCGGCCGATCAAACGGCAACTCCAACGCACCCTCAACCCCGGCCAACCGCTCCCGCCAAAACGCCACCTGCCGACTCACCAACGACTCCGGATCAGACTCCGACCCCAACAACTCCCGCTGCCACACCGCAAAATCGCCATACTGCACCGGCAACCGAGCCCACCCCGGCACCTCACCACGCGCCCGCGCCGAATACGCCACCATCACATCCCGAGCCAACGGACCCAACGACGAACCATCAGCCGACACATGATGAACCACCAACGCCAACACAAACTCACCAACCGAAACACCCTGTCCCGAAACAACATCAAGCAACAACACCCGCACCGGCACCGCAGCCGACACGTCAAAACCCGCACCCACGAACTCCACCAACCGAGACTCCAACCCCGCCTGCGACACCACCTCCACATCCACATCCACACCCACCTGATCAGCCGGCACAATCACCTGCGACGGACCATCAACAGACCCCGGATACACCGTCCGCAACACCTCGTGCCGACCCAGCACATCGGCAATCGCCAACCGCAACGCCGCCACATCCAACTCACCGCGAAGCCGCACAGCCAACGGAATGTTGTACGCCGGCGACGACGTATCAAACTGATTCAAGAACCACATCCGCCGCTGCGCCAACGACAACGGCAACGGATCCGGACGAACCACCTCACCCAACACCACACCCGCCACACCCACCGCAGACTCCACCGCCACCGCAAAACCACCCACCGACGACGACTCAAACATCGCCCGAATACCCACCCCAGAACCCAACCGCGCATTCACCCGCGCAACCACCTGCGTCGCCGACAACGAATTCCCACCCAACTCAAAGAAATCATCATCAACACCCACCCGATCAACACCCAACACCTCCGCAAACACCCCCGCCACAACCTCCTCCACCAACGACGACGGCGCCCGATACACAC
>QJJF01000036.1 GCA_003202005.1 Williamsia faeni
GAATCCGGGAATCGGCTCGGGCTCCTGATGTGCAACCTGGGCACCCACCACGCCGATGCCGGTCAACGCCTGGCAACCGTGCGCACCAGCATGAACGAAGGCAAAGCGACACTGCGCAGCATGAGCCAGACGCAGGTACTGGCGACGAGCGCCCTCGGCGTCGCTCCGCTCGCCATGGAAATGCTGGCCGGGCGGCGCGGGCCGTGGCGACCCCCGTTCAACGTGGTGATCTCCAACGTCGCCGGCACTTTGACCCCGCAGTACTGGAACGGTGCCCGCCTCGACGGCTTTTACCCGCTGTCGATCCCCACCGACGGTCAGGCGTTGAACATCACGTGCACCAGCACCGATGACCAGGTCGTCTTCGGGCTTACCAGCTGCCGACGCACCGTGTCTGACCTGGCCACGATCCTCGACCACCTCGATACCGAACTTGACGCCCTGGAGCATGCCGTCGGACTGTGAGCCGCCGATGATCCGACCGTCGACCCGCCGCCACATCGGCCTACCACGACAGGAATCCACGATGGGCGATGTTCGCCAACGACCACCTATCGGTCCGGGACCGACGTCTTTCAACGGTTGATCGCCTTCTATTCGTTGGTGAGAATACGTCGGGCGCGATCTACTGGCTGACCGCGTCGGCTTCGTTGATCTGCTCCGCCCAGAATGAAAGCACCACGCGGGCAAAGGCGGCCGGTTGCTCGAGCCCGATGGCAATCGTGACGGGGACCGAAGAATCGGTGTTGGTCGGGGCGGACAGTGACGATGCCACTTGAGTGCTGCGGGCGTCTGATGTCGGAAGATCTGGACGAATATTTTGCCTAGGCAGGTCACGCTGGCGCTGAGATTGCTGCGTACCTCCTGCGTACCGAGTGGGCATCGTCAAGATTTGAGCGACTTCAATGTCCACAAAAATAGCCTCTTACCGGCGTAAATGTGGTGCGCCCGGTCAGACCTGAATGGACGCTGGACGGATTTGAACCTGCCGTTGTAAATGTTTGCAGATCGTCGCGGTGCGCGGGGTCTGGTGAATTTTGGCGTTCGGCCCAACGGGTACATATCGGGAAAATCCGTCCAGTCGCCGTCTCGATTGCGGATCCCAAATTTGGGTATGCGGAGGGTATAGCTGGGAGGCTCGGCTAAGATTCTTCAGATCTGTTGTGCGGGTGGGGAATTGCAATCCAGTCGGTTCGCTATGTGGCCCGCTGCGCTGTTCGGTCGTGACCGCATTGCTGGGCTTCCTACCCCGGCCGGAACGGCCACTTCCGAAAGTTCCTGCGTACCCTCTGCGTACCCAACGCATAGCGTTCGTTAATGCACTTGCATATAACGCTCTGACCTGCGGTTTTGTGCCCCCGGTCAGACTCGAACTGACACTGGACGGGTTTTGAACTGGTGGTTGTGGTTGTTTGCAGATCGTTGGCGCTATTGAGTACATTCGGATCATGTAGTGGGGGAG
>QJJF01000037.1 GCA_003202005.1 Williamsia faeni
CCGCCGACGATGAACATGTCCTTCTTGCGGCCGATGATCCGCAGGCGTCCGCCCTCATCGAGGTTTCCGAGGTCGCCGGTGTGCAGCCAGCCGTCGGAGTCGATGGCTTCGGCTGTGGCCACGGGATCGTCGAGGTAGCCCTGCATGACGTTGTACCCGCGGATCAGCACCTCGTTGTCATCGGCGATGCGCAGTTCGATTCCATCGCACGGTGTTCCGACGGTGGTGGCGATCTGTTCGAAGGTGTCGCCGGCCCGTGATGCGGTGGCCGTACCGCCTTCGCTCAACCCGTAACCGGTCATGATGGTCTCGAAGGGGAGATCTTTTTTGATCCGGCGGATGAGTTCGACGGGGATGTCGGCCGAGCCGGTCACCGCCGCGCGCAGCGACGACAGGTCGCGGCTGCCGTCGTTCGCCGCGAGCAGCGATTGATACAGCGTCGGGGGTCCGGGGAGCATCGTGATCTTCTCGCGCTCAACCAGATCGAGCACCTCATCGACGTCGAGCACCGGCACCGGAAGGATGGTGGCGCCGCGGATCATCGATGCGATCATGCCGGCCTTATAGCCGAACATGTGGAAGAACGGGTTGACGATCAGGTAGCGGTCACCTTCGCGGAGATCGGCGAGATCGCACCATTCGGAGAACAGCCGCAACGTCTGCCGGTGGTTCATCATGACGCCCTTCGGGCGTCCGGTGGTGCCGGAGGTGTACATGATGTCGGCGATGTCGTCGCCGTCGATCTCACACTCGAAAGGTTCACCACTGGACAGGAAGTCGGACTTGAGGTCGATGACGGGCACCCCATCGGGGCCGCTGTATTCCGTGCCGAGGAAGCCCTGCTGCACGAGCAGCAGTTTGGCGCCGCTGCGGCGGACGATGTCGTGCGCCTCGTCGGCCTTGTACCGGGTGTTGACCGGGACCAGCACTGCGCCGGCGGTCAGCAGCCCGAAGACCGCGATGACCCATTCGGCCGAGTTGGGTGCCCAGATGGCGACCCGGTCGCCTTTGTTGATGCCCGCTGATGCAAAAGCTCCGGCTGCCTTCCGAACCCGTTGTGTGAGTTGACGGAAAGTCAGCCGGAGCGGTCCGTCGACGATCGCTTCGTTATCACCGAAGCGATCGCCGACGGAGAGGACCATCTGCGGGATGGTCTCCCAGGTCATACCTTGAGCAACCTCGCCATGTTTCCGCCCATGACCAGCTTCTGATCCTCGAGAGGCAGGTGCTGG
Organism: Williamsia faeni; assembly: GCA_003202005.1. Taxonomy (GTDB): domain Bacteria; phylum Actinomycetota; class Actinomycetes; order Mycobacteriales; family Mycobacteriaceae; genus Williamsia; species Williamsia faeni. The sequence goes on from QJJF01000037.1 coordinate 1,233, forward strand.
ATGTGGTTGATGTACGTGGTCGGCTCGGCCAGGCCCTCGGGATGCGGGTAGTCCGACCCGAACAGCACGCGCTCGGCGCCGATGAGGGCGGTGAGCTTGCTGAAGTCTTCTTCCCAGAAGGGGCTGACGTGGATGCTCTTCTTGATGGCAGCCACCGGATCCTGCATGCCGAAGCCCTCAGGAGCCTTCTTGTACAC
>QJJF01000038.1 GCA_003202005.1 Williamsia faeni
GCGCGGCTGCTGAGCGTCGATAGGTCCACGGCGTGGGTCATCTTCTGAAAGATCCGTTCGGTACCGACCGCGGCGGCTTCCTTGACCCACACCGCAGCACCTTCCCCGATCGCCAGGAAGGCGTGTTCGGCGGCACTGCGGGCCCGGATCCGGTAGTCGCCAGGAATCTTCTCGGGCTGATCCGGGAAATGGTCGTCGTCGATCGCTGGGGTGCCTCGGGTGGTGCGGCGGTGCCGGGCGACTTCGATCGGGCCGCCCTCATCGAGGGCGCAGATTATGACCTCGTCCGTGCCGGGGTGATGGCGCACCCACACACTCTGGCCCAATAGTGTTGATGGGGTGGAGTATTGGCAATGCTCGAAGGTGATCATCGGAGTGTTGTCCGGAACTCTGCGGGTCACTCCCAACGCGGCGGTGTGGGGCACGTCGGGCACCGCATGCAGTTGCGTGCGTTCAATCTCGAGCATCTCGACCGGCACCCGCCCGGTGGCCTTGTGGACCCGATTGTTGACCAGTGTCATGAACTCGGTACACGCCGTTTCGACGTCACCGAAGGTCGCGTATTGCGGCAGCAGGTTCGTCTCGGTGGGCACGATATCGGCTTTGGCGAGTTTGACGGCGTTCTCCACCCCTCCTTTGGAGGCCGGGTCGGCCGGCTCGCATGTGAGGACTGAGATGCCGTAGTAGCGGCCGAACGTCACCGCGTGCCGGTTGCGGACCGGGACCCCCGCCACATGCCCGGTCGTGACCGTCTTCTCGTTGTCGGTCAGCAGATACGTCGGGGCGCCGCCAACGATCCGGAAGGCCCGGTCCAGCCCGGCGAACACACTCGGTCCGGTCCGATCATGCAGGGCGATCACAATCCGGAAGCGGCACCACGCCAACCAGGCCACCAGCAACACAATCTTGCGGCCGTTGACGATCGGTCCGTCCCCGAAGTCGTACTGCAGCCACAACCCAGGTTCGGTGACCCACGGCCGGTGCACCCGTGTATTACCCAGGCGCCATTGGGCTTTGACCTCCGCCAACGCCCGGCGAGTGGTGCGGTCGGTACCGGTGTACCCGAGTTTCACCAGACGTGCGTGGGCTTTGTCGCCACGGATCTTTCCTCTCGAGTCCTCGACCCACTTCTCGAGGTTCTGTTTGAATTCGTCGATCAACCGGGCCGCCGCACCGCCGGCGGCAGACCGGCCTCGCGGTCCTCGACCGCCTTCGTGACCGTGTGGTGCGAGCAACAGCACAACTGGGCGGCCGCACGGTACGACCCCGTCAGGTCGTCGGCACCCGAGTATTTCCATGAGTTCTCGCCTCAGACTTCACGTGGTCTCTCCCGCTGGGATTCGATTCGACTAGGCATCGACATCGAAACCGCGGGAGAGGCCCCCACGGCGCAGACGCGCCGCACAGGAATCAACAGGTCTGGGCAG
>QJJF01000039.1 GCA_003202005.1 Williamsia faeni
TGGAGGCGGTGGCTGCTGATTCGTTGGTGTTGGTTCGTGATGTTGATGTTTTGGATGGTGTTGAGCGGGAGTTGGTGGGGTCGCGGTGGGCGTTTGGTGGTGGGCCGGTTGATGGTGTGTTGACGTTGCCGGATGTGTTGGATCGTGGGGCGCAGCGTTTTTCGGGTGTGGCCCGGGTGGTTTCTGGTGGTGTGGAGTTGTCGTTTGCCGATTTTGATGTGAGGGTGAATCGGTTGGCGCGGTGGTTGATCGGTCAGGGTGTGGGTCCGGAGTGTGCGGTGGTGGTGGGGATCCGTCGGTCGGTGGAGTTGTTGGTGGCGGTGCATGCGGTGGTGCGTGCGGGTGGTGTGTATGTGCCGGTTGATCCTGATCAGCCGGTCGAGCGTAATGGGTTTGTGGTGGGTGTGGTTGATCCGGTGTGTGTGTTGGTTTCTGGTGGTGTTGATGTGGGTGATGTTGGTTCGGTTCCGGTGGTTGATGTTGGTGGGCTGGATCTTTCGGGGTTGTCGGGTGTGCCGGTGTCTGATGGTGAGCGGTTGGGTCGGTTGCGGGCGTCGAATTCGGCGTATGTGATTTTCACGTCGGGGTCGACTGGTCGGCCGAAGGGTGTGGCGGTTTCGCATGGGTCGATCGTGAATTTGTTTGCGTGGATGGGGAATCGGTATGGGATCGGTGTGGGTGATGTGGTGTTGCAGAAGACTCCGGTGACTTTTGATGTGTCGTTGTTGGAGTTGTTCTTTCCGTTTGTGGTGGGTGCTTCTGTGGTGGTGGCGCGGCCGGATGGGCATCGGGATCCGGAGTATTTGGTGTCGGTGATGGCTGATTGTGGTGTGACGGTGGTTCATTTTGTGCCGTCGATGTTGTCGGTGTTTGTGGAGATGTTGGGGCGTTCTGGGGTGGGCGCCGAGGGGTTGTCGGGGTTGCGGATGATTTTTCCCGGTGGCGAGGCGTTGAGTGGTTCGGTGGTGCTGAGGGTGGGTGAGTTGTTGCCGGGGGTGGCTTTGCACAATTTGTATGGGCCGACGGAGGCGGCTGTGCAGGTTACTACTTTTGATGATGTTTCTGGTGGTGGTGTGGTTCCGATTGGTCGTCCGGTGTGGAATACCGGTGTGCGGGTGCTGGATTCGCGGTTGCGTCCGGTGGGTGTGGGGGTTGCGGGTGAGTTGTATTTGTCGGGTGTGCAGGTGGCGCGGGGGTATGCGGGTCGGGCGGATTTGACGGCGGCGGGGTTTGTGGCTGATCCGTTTTCGTCTGTTGGTGGGCGGATGTATCGCACGGGTGATGTGGTGCGGTGGCGGGCTGATGGTGAGTTGTTGTATGTGGGGCGTAGTGATTTTCAGGTGAAGATTCGGGGTTTGCGGATCGAGTTGGGGGAGATCGAGGCGGCGTTGGAGTCGGTCGATTCGGTGGC
>QJJF01000040.1 GCA_003202005.1 Williamsia faeni
TCGAGGACATCAATGTCACCGACCACCACCCCCGGATCAGCACACACCACCTCCAACACCCGCACAAACCTCGCCGCCAACCCCCGCACCGTCGCCTCATCAAACAAATCCGCCGAATACTCCACCATCGCCGTAATCGGACCCGGACCCGCCGACGTCGCCGGCTGCTCAGTCAACGTGAAAAACAAATCAAACCGCGACGTACCCGTCATCGCCGACACCGGCGACACACTCAACCCCGGAAACTCCAACCGCGGCAACGGATTATTCTGCAACGCCAACGACACCTGGAACAACGGGTGATACGCCGTGGACCGCCCCGGATTCAACAACTCCACCAACCGCTCAAACGGCGCATCCTGATTCTCATACGCCGCCAACGCCTTCTCCCGCACCTGCCCCAACAACTCATCAAACCGCGGCCCACCCGACAGATCCACCCGCAACACCCACGTATTGACAAAAATCCCCACCAAATCGGTCAACGCCTCATCCGTCCGACCCGCCACCGGACCACCAATCGGAATATCAACCCCCGCACCCAACCGATGCAACAACACCGCCAACGCCGACTGCAACACCATCGACACCGTCGCCCCCCGCGCCCGCGCCAACTCACCCACCGCCACCCGCAACGACGGCTCAACCACAAAATCCACCACCCCACCGGCAAACGACTGCACCGCCGGCCGCGGCCGATCCACCGGCAACTCCAACACCTCCGGCACACCCGCCAAAACCTCACGCCAATAACCAAACTGGCTCGCCATCACACTGCCCGGATCAGACTCCTGCCCCAACACCTCCCGCTGCCACAACGCATAATCGGCATACTGCACCGGCAACGGCACCCACCCCGGCGCAACCCCCCGCACCCGCGCCGCATACGCCGACGCCAAATCCCGCGCCAACGGCGCCATCGACGCCCCATCAGCCGCAATATGATGCACCACCACCACCAACACATGCTCCACCTCAGAGACCCGCAACACACACACCCGCACCGGAATCTCCACCGCCAAATCAAACCGATACCGAGCCGCAGCACCCACCGCCGCATCCAAACCCCCCGCCTCCACCACACTCACCGGCACCGGCACCGACACCTCACCCACCGACAACACCCGCTGGAACGGCACACCATCCACCTCGTCAAACACCGTCCGCAACGCCTCATGCCGCCCCACCACATCCCCAAACGCCAACCCCAACGCCGCAACATCCAACCGCCCCCGCAACCGCAACCCCACCGAAATGTTGTACGTCGCAGACAAACCCTCAAACCGATAGATAAACCACAACCGCCGCTGCGCAAACGACAACGGCACCCGCTCCGGCCGCGGGCG
>QJJF01000041.1 GCA_003202005.1 Williamsia faeni
GCGGCAATGTCAAGTGGTTGTTGCATCGCTGCTGGTGTGACTAGGCGGCTGTGATGATGTCGGTGTCGATGAGTTTGGCGAGTGCTTGTGCTGGTGTTTGGTAGTCGAGGGTTGGGCGGGGTCGGTCGTTGAGGAGTCGGGAGACGCGCTGGAGATCGGCGGCAGTGTGGGCGCGTAGGTTCGAGCCTTTGGCGAACCAATGCCGCAGGAGACGATTGGTGTTTTCGTTGGTGCCGCGTTGCCATGGCGAGTGTGGATCGCAGAAGTACACGGGCAGATCGAGTTTGAGTTGGATATCGCGGTAGCCGGCCAACTCTGTGCCGCGATCCCAGGTGATCGATGCCAGCAGGTGCTCAGGCAGTTTGTTCATGGCCGCGATCATGGCTTCAGCGACGGTCTCAGCACGATGGTCGGCTGGCAAATGCAGCAAGATCGTGAACCGTGTCGACCGTTCAACCAGGGTTCCGATAGCGCTGGAATCAGAGCCCATGATCAGATCACCCTCCCAGTGACCTGGGACTTTACGCTTTTCGACGTGCTCGGGCCGATCAGCGATGGTGAACGCATCGCGAAACGGTTTACCCAACTTGCTCTCGCGGTCTCGTGGCTTGCGGGCCGCGCGCCGGGTGGAGAGCGTCTTGTGTAGATCCGCCCGCAAGCTGCCACGGGTTTGGACGTACAACGCCTGATAGATCGTTTCGTGGCTCACCCACATCAGTTTGTCATCGGGGTAGAGAATCTTGAGCACGTCAGCAATGAGCCGGGGAGACCACCCACAGTCCAACGCCTCTTCGATCATCGTGTGCTGCGGATGATCAACCAGTTTAAATCGTTTGGGCCGCTTGGCCTTACCAGCAGCCCGCCAATGCGCTAACAACGCATGATAGGTGCCATCGAGATTGCTGTTGCGTGCCAATTCCCGTGAAATCACCGACCGGTCACGGCTCAGAACACGCCCTGTGGCGGCGGGTGTCACCTTTAGGATCACCCCCACCATGATCGTTTCGCGTTCTGCCAAACTCAGCCGATGACCTCGTCCGCCGATCCCTACCGAGATCATGTCGCCCAAGCCGCCGACCGCGCCCTTGTTCAGATCCATCCCGCCAGCCTGGACCCACCACCGCTTCGCGGTCGTTTTCGACACACCCACAGCACGGCCCGCGGCAGCTAACGAGGACCCTGAACACAACTGATCAAAGACCTGGCCTCGAAGAACCCGATCGAAAGCCATTGCAACCTCCCGCGTTAGACGATGTTGCAATAACCGTATGAATCCGCCTGCC
>QJJF01000042.1 GCA_003202005.1 Williamsia faeni
GCGACGGTGCGGGGGTTGGCGGCGAGGTTTGTGCGGGTGTTGGAGGTGGTGTGTGCTGATCCGGGGGTGGTGGTCGGTGACATTGATGTCCTCGACGCTGCGGAGCGCCGCGAGCTGCTCCCAACCGGACCGCAGATCGCAGCATCGGATATCACGACCACGATTCCGGAGATGTTCGCGCGACAGGCGGCAGCGACACCGGACGCGGTCGCCATCGTGTTCGGCGACGAAAAGTGGAGCTACCGACAACTCGCGCAGGAGTCGAAACGGCTTACGCGACTGCTTCTCTCGCATGGCGTCGGCCCGGAGTCGGTGGTCGCGATCGCGCTCGAGCGGCGACCCCGTCTCATCGCGGCATTGCTGTCGGTGCTCGAGGCCGGTGGGGCGTACCTGCCGGTCGACCCGAACTATCCGCCGGAACGCATTGCGTACCTGCTTGCCGACGCGGCGCCGCGAGTCGTGATCACCGATTCAGCCACTTCTCCCATCCTGCCCGACACCACCGTGCCGATCATCGATCTCGACGCCGACCTCGATGGCACATCGGGCCCGGCCAGTGAGGCAGTGCTGCAGGACGGCGAATGTCGCTCACCGCTACGTCCGGCGGACCTGGCCTACCTGATCTACACCTCGGGATCGACCGGCGTGCCCAAGGGAGTGGCGGTCTCGCATCGAAATGTGTTGGAACTCTTTGCCGGAGCGGCGGACTGGTGCCAGTTCGCCTCCGACGACGTGTGGACATGGTGCCATTCGGCATCGTTCGATTTCTCTGTTTGGGAGATATGGGGTCCGCTTCTGCACGGCGGCCGGGTCGTCGTCGTCGATTGGGAGACGGTGCGATCACCGTTGCTCCTGTGGGACCTGCTGGAACGCGAACACGTGACCGTGTTCAACCAGACGACCGCCGCGTTCTACACACTGCTCGATGCCGACCCCGAACGCGCCGCAGCCGCGTTGCATTCGGCTCTGCGGCTGATCATCGTCGGCGGGGAATCAATGGACCCGGCGCGAATGCACGAGTGGTTCCGCCACGGTGATGGCACGACGGCCTTCCGAAACGTGTACGGGCCCACCGAGACCACGGTGCTGGCTTCGAGTTATCCGGTCGCATCCTTCGACGGTTTCGAGAGGCCCGTCGTGCCGATCGGGACGGTCTTCGAAGGTCTGCGGGCGTACGTGTTGGATGCGCGGTTGCATGCGGTGCCGGTGGGTGTGGTGGGGGAGTTGTATGTGGCGGGTGGGCAGGTGGCGCGGGGGTATTGGGGTCGGGC
>QJJF01000043.1 GCA_003202005.1 Williamsia faeni
GCTCGCAAGACAACCCGTAAGCGTCAGTGCCAAACAGAGTCAGACCCAACCCGTGACCAGCAGATCCAGTATCACTGTGCCGAACGAACCGCCGACCGTGCCGAAACTCGCGCCGAGCGGGCCGTTATCCACAGGCCAGACGCTCGTCCGCGCGACTTATCCACAGGCACGAACCCGCCGGAACCGCACTTCGCTCACCAACGTCCACCTTGGTATGACACTTGGCGACAAACCGTTCTGGGGCCCTGATGCCCCATGCCCCGAGGGCATCACCCGCCGGATGATGGAAAGGAACTTCCGCCGGATGCATCGGGGAGTCCTGGTCAGCTCGACCAAAACGCTGGGTCCACTCGATTTGATCGACGCCGCCTTGCTGCGAGCGGGGCCCAGTGCAGCGCTGTCGGGGTTGTCGGCGGCATTCCTCCACGGATTGTCCTGGTACGACGACGATTCCCCGATCGAAATCAGTCGACATCCAACCGGACAGGGTCGGTGCCGCGGCGGAATTCGCGTGGTGCGAGCGGACTTGGCACCCGACGACGTCACGATCATCGACGGTCGCCGCGTGACGACGGCAGTCCGTACGGCCTACGACCTCGGCCGTCGACCTCCCCGGTGGCGCGCGCTGGGTCATCTCGACGACCTCATCAACGCCACCGCTCTCGATCTGCGCGTGTTGTGGCGCTACATCGTCGAACACCCCGATATGCGCGGCATCCGGCAGATCCGCGAGTTGGTGCCCCACATCGATCCCACATCTGAGTCTCCACCCGAAAGCTGGCTTCGGCTTCTCATCATCGATGCCGAACTTCCCCGTCCGGACTCTCAGATCTGGGTGATGGACGAGAGCGGCTACGAGTTCGCCAGGATTGACCTCGGCTATCGCCGCTTCAAAATCGGGATCGAGTTCGACGGCGCCGACTCCCATGGTTCGGCAGAACAGAAGGCACACGACGCGGCCAGAGATGCAAAGTTGAAACGATTGGGCTGGATCATGGTGCGTGTCACCGGCGAACGAATGAAGGATGAACCCGAAGAACTCCTGAGCGAAATCGACGGCCACCTACGCGATCGCGGCGCGTACCGATGACAACTTCGGCACGGTCGACGATCGGTAAGGCAGGCGGATTCATACGGTTATTGCAACATCGTCTAACGCGGGAGGTTGCAATGGCTTTCGATCGGGTTCTTCGAGGCCAGGTCTTTGATCAGT
>QJJF01000044.1 GCA_003202005.1 Williamsia faeni
CTTGGGGTCAAGGGGTCGTCGCAACACCCTGACGATGGGTGGCAGGGATGGGTACACCGCCGGTTCCGGTGATGAAGGTTCGAACGTTTTGGCATTTGAAGGCCGCTGGATGGTCGACGGCGCGGGCGGCGACACGCGCTGGGTTCTCGGTGCGTTACGGCGGCAAGTTGGTGCACAAACATGGTGGGGTGATACCGACTGTGGTGCTACCCGAGGTTGTCGACGAGTGTGGATCAGGTCCATGTGGACGGTATCTGTCGTTGGATGAACGAGATTTGATTGCTGGCAAATATGCTGTGGGAGTATCGATTCGGGCGATTGCCCGCGATCTTCGACGCAGCCCGTCGACGATCTCGCGGGAACTTGCCCGCAACACGATCAGCCACAAGCGATACGCAGCTGGTGCCGCGCAACGACGCGCCGAAGCTCGGCTGCCTCGGCCCAAACCACGCAAACTCACCGCCAACACCAGGCTGGGGAACTACGTACGTAGCAAACTTCAGAGCCGATCGCATTGGTCGCCCGAACAGATCAGCGCCCGGTTGATCCTTGATTTCCCGGATGATCACAGCATGCGTATCAGCCCTGAAACGATCTACCAAAGCCTCTACGTCTTCCCGAAAGGAGAGCTCAAAGCCGAGGTCAAACGGTGTTTACGGACCGGACGGACGATTCGGAAACCACATCGACAGTCCGATGGGCGTCGGCATCTGGTGCCCGAGGAGTTGTTGATCGCCAATCGGCCACCTGAACTCAAAGACCGGGCCGTGCCGGGCGACTGGGAGGGCGACTGCATCCTCGGTAAAGACGGCATCTCCCAGATCGGCACCCTCGTCGACCGGATGACCCGCTATGTGGTCTTGCTGCACCTGCCCAATGGCCGTACCGGCGTCGAAACCCGCGACGCGATGGCCGCGGCGATCAGCCACCTACCGGCCGAGTTGAAACGCTCGATCACCTGGGGACCAAGGATCGGAAATGCGTGGCGCACATCGTGATATCGCCATCGACCATGACCTGACGGTGTGGTTCTGCAATCCGCACTCGCCGTGGGAACGAGGCACCAACGAAAACACCAACGGACTTTTGCGCCAGTACTTTCCCAAAGGAACCGACCTATCGGTCCATACCGCGGAAGACCTCGCCGAAGTCGCCCAAGCCCTCAA